>JAMQCR010000001.1 GCA_023702235.1 Neobacillus pocheonensis
GATGCATACGACTAATCAAGGAAATAAAAATCATCAAGGAATTAACCTATCCGATTACATCGGAACGAATAGTGAATTTAATCGTACCGATTTAGCCGTATTTTCTGTAAAAAAAGATGGACTTCATCTTATTGATCACTGGAATTTCCCTCAAGGAAGTTCAACAAAAAACAAAAAGCGCCTTTTCCATATTACTGAATCCATTATAAGGGAATACGTTGAATGCATGATGGTGGTAATGGTTGATAGTTTCGAACTGCTATCGGAAAATTAGGCGGATCACTGGCGGATTCACTCCCGGAGGAGCTCGTATCGACTATCATGAAAAATAATCTTTGCTGCCGGTTACGGTGCCAACTATAATGAAGTGGTCGGTTCAGGTCAAACGAAGCAGGATGCCCATGCACCAAATATACAGGGTTCATCCTAAAGGCTTTTTTCCTGAATCGATTCCCGCATATACGGTCCATCGTCAGTGTGGTTCGGGCATGCAGGCTGTCATGAACGGAGCAATGTCCATCTTATCCGGCAGGCAGATGTCGTTTTGGCCGGTGGAGTGGAAAGCATGTCACAAGCTCCGCATTATACGGTTGGAACTCGATTTGGACCCATGACGGGAAATATAACACTGTATGAACTCTAATACAGAAAGTCAGCCTAAATCACAGCCGGCGGATATTTACGGTCGATTCCCAATGGGACAAACAGCTGAGTGGCTCGCTGAAAAATATAACATTAGCCGCATGGAACAAGATGAATTTGCCTTCATGAGTCAGCAGAAAGCGAAACGTGCAATTGAAATGGGTCTTTTTGATGATGAAATCATTCCTGTACCGATAAAGGAAGGGAAAAAGGAGATTAAGGACTTTTAAATTGATGAGTACCCAAGATTGAGCGGACTTTGGTTAGGGACCCTAAAACCTGTAACACAAAAAGATGGATCGGTCACAGCTGGAAACTCATCGGTTGAAGAAATGATGGTGCCTCCATGCTGATGTTAATGTCGTGAAGAAAAATCGAAACAGCTTGGTTTGGTTCCGTTGGCGAGGATTCGCTCCTTTGCTGCAAAGGTGTATCACGTTCGAAAGGAATATGGTTCACAGCATCCAAGCTTGCATTGAAAAAAGCAGATCTTCGTTTAAGATATTGATTTAATTGAATTAAATGAAGCGTTTGCAGCCCAAAGCCTTGCAACAAAAGAGTGGGGACTGAAAGGCGAAAACGTGAATGTAAACGGTGGGGCTATTGCTTGGCGAGGCCACTTCAACTTGCTTGGATGTTCCGGTGCAAGAATCATCACTACATTAGTTCATGAGCTGGAAAAACAAAAACGCCAATATGGCATTTACCAAGCCGATTTGTGTAGCAGGCGGATTAGGAATGGATGATGGTGGTGGAAAGATGGACAGAATAAAAAAGACTATGTATTTCATCGCGATTTAAAAGGAGTACCCAATCATCACTCACGGTGAAGGAGTCTATCTCATCGATGAAGATGGGAAAACATATTTGGATGCTTGTTCAGGTGCGGTTGCGGCAAACTTGGGTCACGGGATAGCTTCAATAGGAGATGCTATGGCAGAACAAGCAAAAAAGGCAGCTTTCGTCCATACAATGCGGTTTGAAACGAAAGCATTGCATAAATTGGCTGAAACAATAGGAAAAATGACTCCGGACCATTTAAATAGAGTGTATTTTACCACCGGAGGCTCAGAAGCAAATGAAAGTGCTTTGAAGTTGGCACGGCAATATCACAGGGATGCTGGCAGACAGCAAAAGCATATTGTGATTGGGCGCTGGCAATCGTATCATGGCAACACAATTGGTTCTTTATCGGCAGGGGGAGATGTCAAAAGAAGGCATGCATACACTCCTAATCTATTAAACTATGCGCACGTTTATTCTCCGTATTGCCATCGATGTCCGTATGGCCGTCAAAAAGATGATTGTCTTGCTAAAGAAAATTTGACGTGTTTGACAGATATTGAAAGAACCATTTTAGAGCTTGGTCCCGAGAATGTGTCGGCATTTATCGTTGAACCGATTGTCGGAAGCCAGCAGGGTGCCGTTCCGCCGCCGCCCGGGTATTTTGAGAAAGTTCGGGAACTGTGTGACCGATACGAAATCGTCTTGATCATCGATGAAGTGATGACAGGATTCGGCCGTACTGGTACTAACTTCGCGACGGAACAGCTTGGAATTGAACCTGATATCATCACCTTTGGAAAAGGGGTTTAGGCCGGATATGCTCCGCTTGCCGGAATGATCGTTCATGATCGATTAATTAACGGCCTCATTCAAAACAGTGACGGGAAATTCATACATGGCTATACATATAGTGGGCATCCTGTGGCAGTGGCAGCCGGTCTAGCTGCAATGCACGTATATGATCGAGATAAAGTGCTGGAAAACGTGAATGAACAAGGTCCTTACCTTGTCGACCGACTATTAGAGTTGAAGCAAAAACATTCCTATATATCCGATATTCGAGGCAGAGGACTATTAATCGGAATGGAACTTGTAAAGGACCGTGAGCATGATCAACTGTTCGATCCATCTGAAAAAGCCGCTGAAACATTAAATGGAATTGCGATGGAACTCGGTGCCGTTTTTTATCCGGGCACCGGTTCAATTGACGGTATAAAGGGAGAACATCTCATCATCAGTCCTCCTTTAAATGTCACAAAAGAAGAAATTGATGAGATGGTGAGAATTTTAGATAGAGCATTCACGATATTCAAGGAGCAAATTAGAAAGGATGAGACATATGAAATTACAAAATAAAACAGATGAAATTCAAGAAAAAGCACGAAAGCATTTATCGCCGGTTATGACAAGGGTGACAGAACTTGTCATCGAAAAAGCACATGGCGCCAAATTTTGGACAACGGACGGCGATGAATATATCGATTTCGTTTCGGGGGTGGCCGTCAATGCAGTCGGACATACGAATGAAAAAATGGTTGAAGCCATTAAAAAGCAAGCAGAGAACTTGATCCATCTTGGATTGAACTACGGTTATTATGAAACGGCAGCAAATTTAGCGGAAAAGCTTGCTCACATTACACCGGGAAATTTAGACACGGTCTTTTTCTCCAATTCGGGTGCAGAAGCCATAGACGGTTCGCTTAAATTAGCAAAGGCGGCTACAGGCAGACCGGCCATCATTGCTTTTGAAGGATCATTTCACGGACGGACATTAGGCGCAACAGCCATTACGGCTTCAAGCTCTAAATACCGTCGTTATTATGAACCGATTTTAGGTGAAGTGTACCACGTCCCATACCCGTATCCTAGCCAATTGAAAAACATTAAAGAAGACGAAGTAAACGAGTATTGCTTGAATCAGCTTCAAAAACTGTTTGATTTACGAGTGGACCCTTCCCGTGTAGCGGCATCATCATTGAACCGGTAATGGGGGAAGGCGGTTATTATCCGGCACCGCCAAGCTTTTTGCAGGCATTAAGAAACATTACGGAAGAGCACGGCATTTTGCTTATCTTTGACGAAGTACAAACAGGGTTTGGCCGTACAGGAAAAATGTTTGCTGCAGAGCATGCCAATGTGACTCCTGATATTTTAGTACTGGCAAAGGCCTTATCCGGTGGCATGCCCCTTGGTGCCATCGTAGCAAATCGAGAGCTTCATGAAAAATGGCCGACAGCAGGCCATGGTTCGACATTTGGCGGAAATCCGGTTTCTTGTGCTGCAGCCCTGGCAAATATTGAGGTGATTGAAGAAGAGAAGTTGGTAGAACGAAGTGCAACGCTTGGAGCAGAGATAGTCGACCGGCTTCAAAATTCAGTCGGACATTTACCTGGCATTGTTGAAGTCAGGGGAGTGGGCATGATGATCGGTATTGAATTCGACCAGCAATCTTCAGTTACGCTTGTACCGAAGATTAAATCGAAGGCACTGGAAGGCGGCTTGCTCATAATGAACTGTGGTGTAAGCGGCCAAACAATCCGATTAATGCTCCCGCTTAATATACAAGAAGATGTGCTGGATAAGGGATTAACGATTTTGGAAGATGTTATATCAGAAACGGTCGTAGGGAACTAATCTTCATTTTTCCATGGGTACCACAGAAAAGGAGGTCACATTTATGACTAATCAAATTAAACACAAGATTCTTCAGGGAGAGCTTTATATAAATGGGAAATGGGTAAGTGAACCTGATCAATCCTACTTTGAAAGTTTGAATCCGGCTACCCGAGAGCTTGTCGGGATATGTGCCGCAGCTACAAGAGAGCAAGTGAATGATGCGGTCGAAAAAGCGAATGCAGCCTATTCACAATGGAAGAACATCCCTATTCCGGAACGGGCAGCTTATTTAACGAAAGCGGCTCAAGTGTTTGAAACACGCAAAGAAGAATTGGCTCGAGTCATGACAATGGAGATGGGCAAGGTGCTTACGGAGTCTTTAGGGGAAGTAGGAGTGGTCAGTGCTACTGCTCAATATATGTCAGGAGAAGGCCGACGCCTCTTTGGAGAAACAGTTCCTGCAGGGTTCCCGGATCGAAACGTGAGAATGGTGCGCGAACCGCTTGGAGTTGCGGCATGTATTACTCCTTGGAACTTCCCGGTGTCGCTTGCCTCTTACAAAATTTTCTCCGCTCTGATTGCAGGTAATACTGTCGTATGGAAGCCGGCTTCGGAGGTAGCGTTATCGGCAAAGATTTTCGTAGAAATACTGGATGAATCAGGATTGCCGGCAGGGGTGCTGAACTTGATTACAGGCTCGGGAAGTACAGTCGGGCGAACCCTTGCTCTGCATCCGGATGTTAAACTCATTTCTTTCACAGGCTCAACAGAAGTCGGACAACAGCTTGCTGAAATGAGTAGTAAAACGTTAAAACGGATTTCTTTAGAATTGGGCGGAAAAAATGCGGTCATCGTTTTGAAGGATGCGGACTTGGAAAAAGCGGCGGATGGAATCGTTAAATCAGCGTTTACAACAACCGGTCAGCGCTGTACAGCGGCAAGCAGGGTTATTGTCGATCGTTCAGTCAAGGAGCAGCTCGTCCAAAAAGTGGTACAACTAACAAAGTCTATGAAAATAGGAAACGGTCTTGAAGCAGGGAATCAAGTTGGTCCTCTTGTAAATGCAGATCAGCTTAACACAGTTGAAAAATATGTGAAAACTGCGATTGAACAAGGCGGGAAAATTGTATCAGGCGGTCAGCGTGTCACAGAATTGGGCGGCTATTATTATGAGCCGACAATCATTGAAAACGTAAAGCCGTCGGATGTAATAGCACAGGAAGAAATATTTGGTCCTGTACTTGCCATCATTGAAGTAGATTCCTATGAAGAAGCAATGGAAGTAAATAATGGGACCATTTATGGGTTATCCACTGCCATTTATACAGAGAGCCTTCATTATGCGAACCGTGCTTCTAAGGAAGCAGTAAGCGGACTTGTCTATATTAATAACGGAACGTCCAATGCCGAGATGGGGGTGGCATTTGGGGATGAAAATGTCCGGAAACGGCGACCGTGAAGTTTCCCATCATGCATTCGATGTCATGACAGAGTGGAAGTCCATCTATACGAACTATTGATGAACGGTTATGTCTAATACGGAGGGGGAGCATATGAGGAAACACCGTATTGGACAACCCTGGATATGCACGCCAATTTAAGCGAAAAAATGATTGATTACACACCGCTTCATTTTGGATTTAAAACATACCCGCATATTGATATGTATGAACAAGGCGTTCATGCGGCGATTGCTTTATTAAAACAAGTAAAAAAGGGTACGACTTATTACGCTTCTTTTGAAAAATTGCCGATGATACCTCCATCTATCAATATGAGAACGGCAGAGGGTCCGATGCATAAAATGATCGAATGGGCGAAACAAGCTGAAGAGGATGAGGGAATTTACAATGTGTCCGTATTTGGCGGGTTTCCTTACTCGGATATTCCTTTAGCAGGTGCAAGTGTGCTAGTTGTAGCGCTCGATCCTGAAAAAGGAAAAGAAACGGCTGAAAAGCTAGCTTCCTTGTTTTGGAGTGTAAGAGAAGAATTTATCATGGATTTGCCCAGTGTGAAAGAAGGACTGAAAATGGCATTGGCGATAGAAGAGGCCTTTCCAATCGTGCTGGCGGATATCTCAGATAATCCGTTAAGCTGCGGGAGCGGGGATACAACAGAGCTGCTTCGAGAAATGGTGCACTTGAATATTCCTGACTCATTGTTTGGAGGACTCTACGATCCCGAATCCATTGAGGCTTGCCTTAATGCCGGAGCCGGAAACAAGGTATCGTTGTCTCTTGGAGGGAAAGTATCGCCAGAATTTGGGGAACCCGTTCAGGTCGAAGCAACGGTCGTTGCTCTATCAGACGGTATATTTCACAATTCAGGGCCCTTCAATCAGCATTTAAAAGTGGATTTAAAGGGAACGGCACACATTCGTGTGGGCGAGATGGACGTCCTGCTTATTGGAAGGCCGATGTCAGCAAATGATCCGGAAATGTTTCGTCATATTGGCCTTGAGCCTTTGACAAAGAAAATTCTTGGGTTAAAAGCTAAAAATCATTTCCGGGCAGCGTTTGAACCGATTGTTGGCCGTATTATTTATGTGGACGCACCCGGTGTTGCTTCCAATCGTTTAACAACATTTACGTATCGGCACATTCCAAGGCAATATGGCCGTTGGATGCTGTCGAATATGAAGTGGAACAGAGGAGGAAGGAAAAGTGGAAACAATAAACAAACCCTTTTTTGTCGAAGTACCGTCTTCATTGAACCCGGAACAGCTCAAAATGATGATGGAGCTTGAAGAAAGATGCGTTTCCAGGATTAGGAGCAGTAGATGAACAAGCCCTTGTCCCGCTTACACGCTACGGGAAACTCATTCAATACCGGCAGCAAAATGATCCAAGGCCGATTGCGGTTTGCGAAGTGATGAGAGCTTACAATGATATTCACAAAGCCTACATTTTTGGATTTTATGTCCGCTCCGACCAGCAAGGGAAAGGAATAGGGAAATTATTCTTTCAGGAAATTTATCCGATTTTAAAACAAGATGGATTTCATAAGGTTTGCTTAACGGTCAGCACTGAAAACAAGGCAGCCGTTAAGTTATATGAAAAATTAGGATTTACTGTAAAAGAGACGAGATTCGATGAATTTGGCGAAGGGGAAAATCGCTATTATATGGAATACCTCATTTCTTAATAAAGTAACTATCAGAGGAGAATTTATCAAAAATGGTCAATAAAAAACAGGCTAATTTTAGGAGGAGTTTATGATGAGAAACAATTTATTCAAACCGAAAAGACATTGGAAAGAAATCGAGCTTTGGAAAGATGTAACGGAGGAGCAATGGAACGATTGGGTTTGGCAGCTGACGAATACAATCAAAAATTTAGAAGACTTAAAGAAAGTAGTCAACTTAACACCGGAGGAAGAAGAAGGAGTTAAAATCGCAACGAAAACAATTCCGTTAAACATCACGCCATATTATGCATCGCTTATGGATCAAGATGATTCAAGATGTCCGGTTCGAATGCAGTCTGTTCCGATTTCTCAGGAATTGCATAAAACAAGGTATGATTTAGAAGATCCTCTTCACGAAGATGAAGATTCACCAGTACCTGGGTTAACACATCGTTATCCGGATCGTGTGTTGTTCTTAGTAACAAACCAATGCTCCATGTACTGCCGTTATTGCACAAGAAGGCGCTTCTCCGGGCAAATCGGAATGGGTGTACCAAAGAAACAGTTAGACACAGCGATTAATTATATCGCATCTAATCCACAAATTCGAGATGTGTTAATTTCCGGTGGAGACGGGCTCCTTATTAATGACAATATTTTAGAATATATTTTAAAGAATTTACGTGAGATTCCGCATGTAGAAATTATTCGTATCGGTACAAGAGCACCTGTCGTGTTCCCACAGCGTATTACCGAAAATCTTTGTAATATCTTGAAAAAATATCATCCAGTTTGGTTGAATACACATTTCAATACATCTATTGAAATTACGGAAGAATCGAAGAGAGCATGTGAAATGCTTGCAAATGTTGGTGTACCTGTTGGTAACCAGGCAGTTATTTTAGCAGGCATTAACGACAGTGTACCGATCATGAAACAGCTTATGCATGATCTTGTTAAAATTCGCGTTCGTCCATATTACATTTACCAATGCGATTTATCAGAAGGGATCGGCCATTTCCGTGCACCAATCAGCAAAGGATTGGAAATCATGGAAGGACTTCGCGGCCATACATCGGGTTATGCCGTTCCGACATTTATTGTTGATGCCCCGGGTGGAGGAGGTAAAATTCCATTGCAACCGAACTATATCATTTCTCAAAGTTCCAATAAAGTCGTATTGCGTAACTTTGAAGGTGTCATTACATCTTATCCAGAACCGCAAAATTATGAAGAGGGCAGTGCGGAGGATTACTACAAAAAGGTATATCCTGAAGTGTTTGAAAAGTTTGAAAGTAATGGTGTTTTATCCATTATTGATGACACAAAGTTTAACCTTACCCCGGAAGGCTTAAAACGTTTAGATCGACGAAAAACGTATAATGAAAATCCTGAGCATAGCTCATTAAAAGATAAACGCGACAAACGTGACGAGTTAAAAGAGAAAAAATTCCAATCGCAACTGAACAAGTATGAGACGGTCGGAGCAAGGGAGGAATAATCGTGATTTGTCAATGGTGCGAGTCTGACACAGCACGTGAAACGAGCAGCACAGTCTATTGGGAACTTCCGGATGGTACAAAAGTCATCGAAATTCAAAACACGCCATCCGTCCATTGCTTGGAATGTGGAATGAACTATCAAAGAGATGAAACGGTGAAAGAAATTGAAGATCAGCTGTTTTTAATTGATACGTCAAAGCTCGAAAAAAGTATGATGTATGAAACGCTTATGGCCACCTCTCGCTTATTGAAACGAAACTACTTTGATTTTTCGAAATAATTTGCTAGATGAGTTTTATGCTTATGGGTGATTTATTCCTAGCTTTCTCAAGCTGAAATAAATCGCTCATAAGAACCAAGTAAGTTCAGCTAACAATTAGTAGATAAACAAGGATTTTAAAAAAGAGTTAAGTAGACCCGTATGTTCAAAAGTAAAGGTGGGAAAAAGAATGGAAGCAGTCAAAATTGCTAAAAATAGTCAGAATAGTCATAATGATGAAAAAGGGGGAATGCACATTAAACGCAATCTAAAGGCACGTCACATGACGATGATTGCGATTGGAGGGTCAATCGGGACAGGGCTATTTTTAGCGTCAGGGGCGTCCATTCAAACAGCTGGACCTGGAGGAGCGTTAATTGCTTATGGAACTATAGGCATCATGGTCTACTTTTTGATGACAAGTCTCGGAGAAATGGCTACATTCATGCCTGTTTCGGGCTCCTTTTCAACATATGCCAACCGTTTTGTTGATCCGGCATTTGGTTTTGCGCTCGGTTGGAATTATTGGTTCAACTGGGCTATAACACTAGCGGTTGAAATAGTTTCATCAGCTATTATTATGAAGTTTTGGTTTCCGGATGTACCGAGCATCGTGTGGAGTGCACTGTTTTTAGGACTAATCTTTTTATTGAATGCATTGTCGGTTAAAAGCTACGGAGAATCCGAGTATTGGTTCTCCTTAATAAAAGTAGTGACAATCATCGTTTTCATAGGAGTCGGGTTGCTCACCATTTTCGGTATTCTGGGCGGGCAGTTTATCGGGTTTAAAAACTTTACTATAGGAGATGCTCCGGTTCATGGAGGCCTTTTGTCCATTTTAAGTATTTTTTTCATCGCAGGTTTTTCATTTCAAGGAACGGAACTCGTCGGGATTGCCGCCGGAGAAAGTGAAGAGCCCGAGAAAAACGTACCAAAGGCGATTCGACAAGTATTTTGGCGTATTCTTCTATTCTATATTATCGCCATTACCGTCATTGGCCTTATTATTCCTTATACAAGTCCAAACCTTTTAGGCGGGGATGTCGACAAAATCGCTGTCAGCCCTTTTACCCTTGTATTTAAGAAAGTGGGCATTGCATTTGCGGCATCCGTGATGAATGCGGTCATTTTGACATCGGTCTTATCGGCAGGGAATTCCGGTTTATATGCATCGACACGCATGCTTTGGTCCATGGCAAAGGACGGTCAGGCACCTAAATTTTTACAAAAAGTAAATAATCGCGGCATTCCGATGAACGCCCTTGTCGCAACAACAATTATTGGGGCCTTTGCCTTTTTAACGTCCATTTTTGGAGATCAAGTGTATACTTGGTTATTAAATGCGTCAGGCTTAACTGGATTTATTGCATGGCTTGGAATTGCAGTCAGCCACTACCGTTTTAGAAAAGCATATTTTGCCCAGGGCAGGGACATGAATGATTTGAAATTTAAGGCGAAATGGTTCCCGTTCGGTCCGATTCTCGCTTTTGCGATGTGTGCCATTGTCATTTTCGGGCAAAATTATCAAGCTTTTTTAACTAGTAAGATTGATTGGTATGGAATAGCCGTGGCCTATATTGGTTTACCGATCTTTTTGACATTTTGGCTAGGGTATAAGTTCGTTCATAAAACGAAATTTATTCCTCTAAATGAGTGTAATTTCGAAGAAACGTCTGATAAATAATTAATCTTGTTAAGAGAAAAGATTGTTCTATACAGTTCGTATTTGGAAGAGCAAAGATAATTTGCCTGATAGTAACTAATGAATCTTCAAACCATCGTGGACAATCGAATAAAACTAGATAGAAAACTGGCGTTGGTATTGTACCGGCGTCAGTTTGTTTTTTGTTTGGTTTTCAATGGATTAGATGGTCTAATGGATACTTCAAACTTCAAAGTTTTATTTAGTGTCGTAGTTGTCAATATTTTAGTGTAGATTCCCTATGGGTGAATGGAACCCATTCAGAAAATTCTGTTGACTTATGACGAAGATGTTTTATGATAAAAATAACGAAACGTTGTTTTATCAATAAAACATTTTGAAGTGGGGGAGAAGTATGCCGTTCATAGAAGTTAAAGATTTAATGATTCATTATGAAATGGAAGGGCAAGGGAAACCTTTAGTTATTCTGCACGGTATGGGAAACAACTCGCAATCATGGAAAAAGCAAATTGAAGGGTTCCGCAAGGATTTTACCGTTATTGCCTGGGATGCTCCCGGGTATGGAAAAAGTTCTGATCCTAAGGAGGAATTAAAAGAATTTAGTCAATTTGCAGATGTTTTAAAAGGCTTTATTGAATACTTAAACTTTGAATCTGTTACTCTTCTAGGACATTCGATGGGATCTGCGATAGCTCTTGATTTTTGTTACCGCTTTTCGGAAATGGTTGATGCGTTAATTATTTCCGATGCCACCAGAGGCGCTGCAGGCTTAACCAAAGACGAAAATAAAAAGAAATTAGAAAATCGCTTAAATAACATTGATCATTTAGATCCGAAAGAAATTGCAAGGCTGCGAGTTAAAGAGCTTCTTGCTCCACAACCAATTCCGGAAGTGAAGATGGAAGCGGAAAGAATCATGTCACAGGTAAGGTCAATGGGATACCGCTCGGTGGCTTACTCACTTTACAATTTAAATCAAATGGAAATACTAACATCAATCAATGTTCCTACCTTAATTATTTGTGGTGAATTAGATAAAGTAACACCGGTTAGTGAGTCGCAAGTTTTCCACGATCATATTTTTAATTCGAAATTTGTTATAATACCTAGGACAGGTCATCTTTGTTATCAGGAAGACCCTGCTAGCTTTAATTCTATTGTCCTAGAATTTATTGAGAATTTAACTAAGGAGAAAAAAGATTCTATATTGCAATAAAATATTTATTGATAATATATCCTTTTTCATCGGATTTTTGATAGAAATATAAGAAATGCAGATTACTCATTGTGAAAAGGTGAAGATCATGACGAAAGATGAAAAAGAACGCTATAATGCCAATGCCTTAGTAAGGGGATTGGAAATACTAAAATTATTTAGTGAGGAACGTCCGACATTATCTTTGGTGGAAATTGCGAAAGAACTTGAGGTTAGTCGTACAGTTCCATTCCGTTTGTTGTATACCCTCCAAACGCTTGGATATCTCGATCAAGATGAAAATACAAAACGTTACAATTTAACCCCCAAGGTATTAGAGTTAGGTTTTGCCTTTTTAAGCACTCTTAAACTTCCAGAAATTGCGCAACCTTATTTAGAAAAATTAAGAGATGAAACTGGAGCATCCTGTCATTTGTCGATTCTGGATGGTCATGAGGTTGTATATGTAGGGAGTGCACCGGTAAGAGGGGTATCCGCTATTAATGTTAATATTGGTCTCAGACTTCCTGCCCATGCGATTGCAAATGGAAAAGTGCAGCTAGCCTATCAGCTGAAGGAACAATTAAATCAAATTCTCTATGGCTCACAACTAAAACCATATACAGAAAAAACACAGACGGATCTTATAGATTTTCAGCAAGAGTTAGAAACAATCCGTCATAGAGGGTATGCCATTACGAAAGGTGAATTTCATCATGGAATCCAGTCGGTAGCCGCTCCAATTTTTGATAGAAGTGGAAAAGTCATAGCAGCCATAAATGTTGTGGCAACCGAAACAACTTTCCATGATGATTTTATTGAAAAGGTTGCCCTTCCTAAGGTATTGGAAACTTCAGCAACACTATCAGGATTTATGGGGTACCATTTTACCAATTAAAAAGATACTAAAAAAGCTTGCACTAGCAAGCTTTTTTAACATCCAAAGAAAACTTAATGTTTTATATATAAAACGTTTTTTAATTTATAAAACAAAATAACATTTTTTGTTGACATAATATTCATAAGATTTTAAAATTAAAATAGCAGCAAACAATGTTTTATATATAAAACAAATAGTGCTGCGAGTAAATAGAAGGAGGAATAAAAAACCGGTTTTAAAGTCAAGTTACTCGTTTGCATTTTTTTGAAAACGTATTCATTTTGAAAAACAACTCACTAAGGGGGCTCTTTATGTTAAAAGCTAACAAAAGATGGATTTATATTGCAATGCCAATTTTCTTCTTTTGGTTTTTTGGACAAATTGATAAATTAGGGATTTCTGTGATCCAAACTGATCCAGGCTTTTTAAAGGACCTTGGTTTGACCGGAGTAGATCGGAATGCAAAAATCGGTTTTATTACCTTCATTTTTACAATATCCTACGCATTGTCCAATTTATTTTGGGGAATTATTATCGACAAACTTGGAGCAAGAAAAACCGCAATTTTTGGTCTTGTAGTATGGGGCATTACCATGATCATAGGTGGATTATCCACTTCCTATGAGATGTTCATCGCAAGCCGTGTCATTCTTGGTTTTGGTGAAGGGATGATGATTCCCGTTTGCGGAAAATTTATTTCAAACTGGTTCAATCAACGTGAACTTGGTCGGGCTCAATCCTCCTGGCTAGCTGGAAACTATTTTGGCCGCTTGTGGAGCGGTTATTTTAACTTTAGTAATTGCTACTTTCCATTGGCAGGCAGCCTTTTTCTTTTTAGCGGGCTTTAATCTCTTAATTGTTCTTCCAATGTTTATCTTCCTTACTAGAGATAAGCCGGAAGAACACCCCGGGCTGGGTCAGGCAGAATTATCTTATATCCGCCAAGCAGATGTAAAAGCAAAACCAAAACAAAGCTTTGTCCAAGATTATCGTTATTGGATTGTTTGGTTCGGAATGCTTATGTCTTCATTTTTGTTCTTTGGTATTAGCATTTGGCTCCCTACTTATTTAGTTGAAGCAAAAAACTTCTCGAGGGAAGCAATGACGGGAATTACCTCTTTATCTTGGCTCTTTGCATTAGGCTTCGTGCTTGTTTGTGGTTATTTAGCAGATAAAACTAAGCGTCCGAGTTTGCTTGCCACCATACTATTTAGTATGACAGCATTATTTTTAACTGCGGCAATATTTTCCTCATATCCAGTAATGGCTGGCATTTGCATGGGATTAGCCATGGGAACTCAAGGCGGGGTCTTTCATTTAAGTAATCTATTTATTGTTAAATATTCAACACCTGAAACAGCAGGCCGTGCTGCGGGGCTGATGGGTTTCACCAATATCCTTGGTGGATTTTCGAGCTATATCATGGGCTGGATGCGTGATCTTTCCAGTGGTGACTTCGGACCATCAATTGTGATGCTGATCATCGCTGCTGTTTTAGGTTTCGCCACGTATATTTTCACCTTGAAGAAGGAAGCAGCAGAGGTCCAAATTGAACAGCTGCCACCCAATCAGGTAATTGTTTAATGTGCTTACGTAATATAAAAAGTTTCTTATACAAAACGATGTTTTATATTTAAAAAATTCTCAATATTTTTAATTGACAATAAAAGTATTGAGATTTATTATTGGATTATAAGCAAAACATTGTTTTATATATGAAACATAATACAAAAAACCTAATAAAGGAGTGTTATTCATGTCAGAAGAAAAATTTTCCGTCGAAGAGTTTGAAAAAAAATATGTTGCGAGGTTAGAAAACCGTTCACTAGATTGGAACGTATTAAAGTTCCAAGAGGAGATTGACCCAGCATACAAAAGAGCACAAATGAGATATATTGGCCGTGGTGCAACAGCTAATAATGATTCTAATGTTATCACTGCTGAACATTTCACATTAAGCACCATGGTATTACCACCCGGTTGTGTAGGACCGCTGCATTTACATGATGATGTGGAAGAAGTCTTCTTTATATTGAAAGGGAATGTTAAAGCACTTATTCAAGTTGAGGCTGAAAGTGAAATTCATGAAATTCCATTAGGTGAAAGAGATTGCATTAGCTCACCTCCGGGTGTTTATCGCGGAATTCGTAACGATGGGGATGAAGAGGCATTAATGCTTGTTATGTTAGGAGCAGTAAAGCCGAATTTACCTACCTATCCAAAAGGAAGTGCTTTAGAGGAGCTTCGCATTCATCGTGCTAAGGAAAGAGAAGGGATTATTAACGGAAAATAATACTTATGCGCGTTAGTTTGACAGGATAGTTAAAGCAAATACCTACTTCCAGATATTAAAAACCTTACTCTAAGCAAGGATGATCTTCTAAACAGTTTCAGGATCATCCTTGTTTTCTTAAATAGTTTGATTCATGGAGGTGTCAAGATGTTGGGAATTACTCATTTGAGACATATCAGCTTAATTACCCCAGTCCTAAAAGAACAAGCTGAATTTTATGAAAAAATATGGGGTCTTGATAAAGTGACTCAAGAAGAAACTTCGGTTTATTTTCGAGGGGCTGGCCCGAAAATCATATTTTAAGCCTGCATTCAGGCGAGAAGAAAGGACTTCACCATATTGCATTTGGAATGGTGGATAAGAATGCAGTTAATCGGGCAGCGAAATTTATCGCTTCTAAAGGGGTGACGATTGTTTCGCAACCTGGTTATTTAGATGAAGAAGGAAAAGGGTATGGCTTTCGCTTCTTGGATCCTGAAAATCGCTGTATTGAATTATCCGCGTGGGTGGAAATTCATACATCCGTATGGAACAAGAAAAATGTGGATCCTGTAAAGCTTAATCATGTTGTTATGAATACTGTTGACCTCGATATGATCACTGATTTTTATACAAATATATTAGGCTTTAAAGTTACTGATTGGAGCGAGCATCAAATGTCCTTCCTCCGCTGTAACCGAAAACATCACTCGATTGCCTTTAATCAATCCACTCATGCTTCAGTCAACCATATTGCCTATGAAGTAGATACGGTAGATGAAGTTATGAGAGGGATTAGCAATGTCAGAAAAGCAGGATATCAAGAGCTTTGGGGACCGGGACGTCACGGACCTGGTGATAATATTTTTTGTTACTTCCAGGATCCTGCGAAGTTTGTTATGGAGTACACCTGTTATTTAGAAACGATTGAGGATGAAACCGAATGGAGGCCGAGTCTGGAAGCGTGTACCTCACTTAATTGACCAATGGGGAATTGCAGGTCCGCCAACACCTGAAGCTAGAGCAGCGATGGGCGGAGAGCCGGATCATGGATGGGTAAACGTGAAAGCACTGCTTTAAATAGGTTTTGGAATGGGGTGTCATGATGGATTTAGGTTTAAAAGATAAGGTAGCTGTGATAATGGGAGGAACATCCGGAGTCGGATTAAAGACTGCAGAAATGTTTCTTCAGGAAGGTGCCAAAGTAGCAGTTTGTGGTAGAAATACCGAGCGGAAAGAAAAAGCGTATCAGCACTTATTAAAATACGGTGAACCGGACTCCATTTTCGCAGCAACCTGTGATGTAACGAATAAAGATGATGTTAATGACTTCATTAATCATACATCTTCATACTTTGAAGGCATCAACATCCTTGTGAATGCAGCCGGGCAAAGTGTGATGGGGTATTTTTTTGATGTGACTGATGAGCAATGGCAGGAGCAAATTAAATTAAAGTACTTCGCCATTATTTATGCTATAAAAGCGGTCCACCCATATTTAGTCAAGCAGGGCGGAGGTCGAATCATTAATATTAATGCTACATTGGCTAAGGAGCCTGAAAGACATATGATTGCTACTGCAGCAACCAGAGCAGGGCTGTTAAATTTAAGTAAAACTTTATCCCAGGAGCTTGCTCCCGACAACATTTTAGTTAATTCCGTCAGCTTAGGTTTAATTCGCACCGATCAATGGGAGCGAAGACGAATGTTAAATGCTCCGGATATAAAGGCAGATGAATATTATGCTGATTTGGCTAAAAAAAGGAATATCCCGTTAGGTCGGGTGGGTGAAGCAGAAGAAGTTGCAAGTGTGATTCTATTTTTAGCCTCAACGAGAGCAAGTTATGTATCGGGTTCTACAATTGAAACAGCAGGAGCGCTTGGGAAAGCTCTTTAATTACTAATAAAGGCAGGAATGACTTATGACTCTACAAAATCAAATGGAATTTACCACAGCAGACGCCGTGGTTCTAGAACTTGTCCGTGCCGGGGTGGAGACAGCATTTGGAATTGTCAGCATCCATAACATGCCAATCTATGATGCCATTCTTCGCGAAGGGAGTATTCATTTAGTTTGTTCCCGCGGCGAGAGCGGAGCAGTTAATATGGCTGATGGATATGCCAGAGCTACAGGGAAATTGGGGGTTGTTATCACTAGCACAGGTACCGGAGCGGGAAATGCTGCAGGCTCATTGATTGAAGCGTGGGCAGCAGGGGTTCCACTTCTGCATCTTACAGGAGAAGTTGCCTCCCCATACTTGGGAACCGGCAGAGGGTACATACATGAGTGTAAAGATCAGCTATCGATGATGGAAGGTTCCTGCAAAAAAGCGATGCGCTTAAGGAAACCTGAACAAACGGCTGCTATTGTCAGACAGGCGATCCAAGGTGCTTTTGCTGCTCCTTCAGGGCCGGTAACACTTGAAATCCCAATTGATTTTCAATCTGCGATTATACCTAATCATTCTATTGAGGAAATAAGAATATTAGCTCCAACAAATCATTCAATTCCATACTTGCCTGAAGAGGCAATAACAAAAATCAGTAATGCCAAACGTCCGGTCCTTTGGGCAGGTGGTGGGGTAATTACCTCTGGTGCTTCAACGGAAGTTCAAGAGTTAGCAGAAATGATTGGTGCCGCAGTCATCACAAGTCAATCTGGAAAAGGAAGTATACCTGAAGATCATTCTCAATGTATCGGCCACTTTGCCGCCAATGATTTGACAAAAAACTTACTAAAAGAATCTGATTTGTTGATTAGTATAGGGGTACGTTTTCGCGGAAACGAAACGTCCAATTGGAAAGTTGCTGTACCTACAGAGCATATAGCAATAGATGCTGATTGGCAGGCTATTAACCGGAACTATGCAGCAACTTACGGATTAGTAGGAGATGCAAAACAAATAGTAAGGTTGTTAATTCAAAACCTATCCCAAAGTTCTGTTGTTCCTGATCCAAAGTATTTAGATGAAGTGCAATCAGTTCGCAATGATCTCCGTACAAGATTGAGAGAAACGCTCGGTCCATATGAACAAATTCTTGATGGGATGCGAAAAGTGCTACCTCGAAACACCATTTTAGTCCGTGATGTAACGGTACAGGCAAATGTATGGGGAAGCCGCTTATTTGAAATTTATGAACCTAGAACATCGATTCATGCGTCAGGTGGAGGAATTGGGCAAGGATTACCAACAGCAATTGGTGCACAAATGGGTTGTAAGGATAAACCCGTGGTATTAATGGCAGGGGATGGCGGTTTTATGGTCAATGTCGGCGAAATGGCAACTGCTGCCCAAGAAAATCTTCCGGTGATTGTTGTTCTATTCGATGATGCCGGGTATGGAGTACTGAGAAATATTCAAGATGCCGCTTATGGTCGACAAGTAGCGGTTGATCTATTGAGCCCCGATTTTGTGTTACTAGGAAGATCAATGGGTTTTGATGCAACTCGTATCGGTTCGCCGGCTGAATTTGTTTCCGAGCTGGAAAAGGCCGTTAATAATCAAAAACCTACGATGATTGTTGTCGACATGGAGGCGCTCGGTCCGATGGCAAAACCATTTGGTGGACCTCCAGGTGCATCAGATTCTTTCAAACCGAAAAAGTTATAAGGGGGAATACAGATGATTTCAACATATCCATCAGTTTCAGGAAAATACTTAGTTGGAGGTACTTGGATTAAGGCTGAAAAAACAGTGAATGTTATTAACCCGGCTAATAGGAATGAAGTAGTGGGAGAAGTGGCAATTTGTTCAAAAGCGGAAGTAAATCAAGCGGTCGAAGCTGCTGTTAAAGCATTTGAAAGCTGGTCACAAAGTGAACCGGAAGACAGAGCAAGCTGTATGCAGTTGGCTGCAGAAGAAATAAATTCTATAATTGAAGAAAATGTTACTTTGCTAGTTCGAGAGAATGGCAAGGTATTAGTAGAAGCAAAAAAGGAACTGCTTCGTTGTGTTGATATTATGAAAATAGGAGCAGAAGAAATTCTGGATTGGTGGAAACCGGAAATCTTGCAGGGAAATCAAAAGGTGCAAATCCGAAAGCGTGCGCGTGGGGTCACAGCTGTGATATCTCCTTGGAATTCACCGATGCTTCTAACTTTCAAACGAGTCATACCTGCCGTACTGGCTGGGAATACTGTAGTAGTGAAGCCGGCAACCAGCTGCCCGTTAACCATTATGGAATTTCTAAAAGTGGTAGCTTCCTATTTTCCAGCAGGTGTTATTAATGTAGTAACAGGCTCAGGAAGTAAAATAGGAGATGCCATTTGCTCCGACCTGCGAGTTCGTACGATTGCCTTCGTAGGCAGCACGGAAACAGGAAAAGAAATTATGCGTGCAGCTTCCGGGACAGTGAAAAATCTTTATATGGAACTTGGCGGTAATGATGCGGCACTCATTCTTCCAGATGCCCATTTAGATGAAGAAGCAATAAAACGCTTACGTTTTAGCATCCTTCGGGCTGCAGGCAAGTGTGCTCAGCCATTAAAAGGGTTTATGTTCATGAATCAAGATATGAAGAAGTAGTAGAGAAGCTTAGGAAGGAATTCCAACGAATCAAAGTAGGAAACGGGATTCAACCTGATGTTGATATGGGACCACTAAATAATCAATCTCAATACGAATATGTAAAGGGTCTAATTGAGAGGGCTGAAAAGTCGGGAGCGAATGTCATTACAGCTGGAATTCAGCTGGATCCGGATACTTGGGAACAGGGATACTTTATCCTACCAACGATTATTACCGGTGCAGACCAAAATAGTGAAATTGTCCGTGCTGAACAATTTGGCCGTCATCCCGATAGTACCTTTTTCAGATATAAACGAGGCGGTCAAACTTGCAAACGAAAGTGAATTTGGATTAAGGGCTTCTGTTTGGACAGAGGACGAATCAATGGCGATTCAATTAGCAGACCGATTGGAAGCGGGGGCAATTTTTCATAATAACCATACAGTTTTCCAAGACCTTCATCTTGATTTCCCCGGTCTTAAAGAAAGCGGCTTATCCCGTGAAACGAAACACTGCGGACTGGAATTTTTTGCAGATTCATACGGTTTAGCCAATTAATAAGGGGGAATCCGGATGAAAATAGCGTTAATTGGCTGTGGAAATATTGGGAAATTCCTACTGAAATGTATCAATATTGACGGGGTAGTGCCCGGAGCTAAAATAGTTGGTATTTTTACCCGAAATGAACTAGAAGCTCACCAACTAGCAGATGAATTTGCAACTGAACACTTTGTCACTATTCAATCTCTTATAAAGTCAAATGTGGATTTAGTTATTGAAGCAGCTACCGTTCAAGTAGTGAAAGATTTTGCAAAAGGTATTTTAGAAAGTGGAAAAGATATCGTGTTGAGTAGTGTCGGCGCGTTAGCTGATGTGAATTTTTATAATTCACTTAAAAGAATATGCCAAGAGAAAGGCACAAAGATTTACCTGCCATCCGGAGCCATTGGAGGATTAGATATTCTTAAAGCGGCAAAATCCGTTGGAGAACTTTATACGGTTTCAATTATCACCCGAAAGCCGCCCCATGCGTTACCGGGAGCGCCTTTAGATAAAGAGCATGTGCTGTTCGATGGCTCTGCGGCGGATGCAATTGAATTATTTCCGAAAAATATAAATGTATCCATCATTTTGGCCTTGGCAGGAGTTGGAACTGATAAAACAGGAGTAAAAATCATTTCTGATCCGGCGATAATGAAAAATAGTCATTCGATTGAAGCGACAGGCTCCTTTGGAAAATTATCACTTCAAGTTGAAAATGATCCCATGCCTAATAATCCAAGAACAAGTTACTTAGCCGCACTGAGTGTGCTTTCTGCACTGAAAAATAAAGATTCGGTTATTCAGGTTGGCTAATCCTTTAGAGAATTCTTCGGTATATAATTTAAACTTTACAGTGAATTGAAAAGCAGGGGTAGAACCAGTGAAGCTTTGGTGTATTCTCCTGCAGAACGGGATAACACCAATCTAAGTCTAAGGGGGAATATGCAATGATCAAAACAAACATAAATTTAGAAGAAATGACTCAAAAAGAAGCCATTGAATACGTAAACGAAACAGTCCGCCCTGAATCCGGAGCAATTCCTGCTTACCTTTTAGGAGATCCAACGATTTATGACATAGAGCACAAAAAAGTGTTTTTAAAAACGTGGTTGTTCATCGGGCATGAATCAGAGATTCCTGCTAAAAATGATTTTATTACAAGAGATGTTGCAGGCTATTCTGTTATTATTTCTCGAGGCTCTGATAATGTTATACGAGGTCTTTATAATATGTGTACACACCGAGGAATGAAGTTATGCCGGGCTGACGCTGGCAATAAATCGCTGTTTACCTGTCCATATCACGGCTTTAATTTTAAAAACAACGGTGACTGTGTTGGTGTACCACTCCAAAAAGACATCTATGGAGAAGACTTCGATAAATCGGATTTGGGCCTTCATCAAGTTAGAATTGAGACGTATAAGGGCTTTATATTTGGTACATGGAATGAAATCGCTGAACCGTTGGAAGATTTTTTAGGCGAATTTAAGTGGTATATCGATATTTTTGCCGGCAGAGCAGAAATGCAAGTTATGGGGCCTGCCGCAACGTTTTATTATTCATTCAAATTGGAAAATCGGAGCGGATAACTTCGTGGGTGATTCCTATCATACCATGGTTACTCATGGTTCAATTGCTAAATTGGGAATGGTTCCAAGTGCTACTTATTCTAAAAAGGGATATCAAATTCATACGGCTAACGGGCATGGCTTAAACCTTGGGACTCCTAACCCTGATTTTGCTTTTCCTGAGGAACTCAAGGAAGAGTATCGATCAAATTTATCTGACGAACAGTACGAAGTCTTATCTAACCTTAAAAATATGATTGGTAATATTTTCCCGAATCTATCTTTTTTAATTTCACATACGAAAGTAAAGGGACAGTTGATATCCAATACATCGATGCGTCTATGGAGACCGGTTGGTGTGGACAAAATGGAAGTCATCACTTGGTTTTTAGTGGAGAAAAATGCTTCATATGATTGGAAAAAGCGTTCACGAGAATCCTTTATTTTAACCTTTAGCCCTTCAGGGATTTTTGAGCAGGATGACACAGAGGTTTTTACTGATATTACTGCTGCAGCAAGAGGGACGATGCCGCTTCAGAAACAGCTGACTTTTAACTACACAATGGGCTTGCACCGTAAACCGGTCACTGATTTCGTTGGACCGGGAGTGGTTTATGATGATAAATTCACCGAAGCCAATCAAAGGAACTTCTATCGTCACTGGCTGGATTTGATAAATTTTTAGAATTGCTCTCGTAATTTTTGATAACATCAGTCTTTTTTAGTGCTGCAAACATTAATTTTGTAAGTATTGGGGGAGTATTTCATGAATTTGGAGAAGATGCTTGCAACATACGAATTTGAACAGTGGTTATACAAGGAAGCAAAGCTGCTTGATGATATTGATTTTGATGGGTGGTTTAGCCTTTTACACCCGAATCTTATCTATCAAATGCCGGTTCGTGTGAATAAAGAAGGCGTTGAACGCCCAGATTATGCTCTGGATATGTTTGCCTTTAATGATGATATTGAACTAATGAAAATTCGTGTCGAGCGCTTAAAAACAGATTACGCCTGGGCAGAAATTCCGCCATCACGGACACGCCGTTTGGTAAGCAACGTAAGACTGGTTGAATATGCAGCAAACGAAAAAGCTGTAGTAAACAGTTATTTGCTACTATATCGAAGTCGCAGTACCGACATTCATCACGATCTAATCTCAGGGGAGCGTTGTGATGAATTTACATTTGAAGATGGTGAATGGAAGCTGTCCAAGCGCGTTTTTATCGTCGATCAAACTACTTTGAATACACGAAACCTGGCAATTTTTGTTTAATAGATTAGGAGCAGGAGGCGACAGTGTGGGCCAGCTTAGTGGAAAATCAATCTATTTGACTGGTGGTGCCTCTGGCATCGGAAAAGCAGTCACCGAGGCATTTATTGAAGAAGGGGCTGTACTTACAATCCTCGATAAATCTGCTGAAGGGTTAGCAGAACTAAAGAAGAAATTCAGCGATACTGTCAAATGCATTGAAGGCGATGTAACGGTATTTGAGGATCATGTTACAGCTGTAAGAACAGCAACAGAAACATTTGGGAAATTGGATGTTTTTGTCGCAAATGCAGGGGTGTTCGACGGTTTTGCCAAATTCGAAAAGGTTTCATCGGATGCAATGTCAGAGGCATATGACATGTTGTTCACTATTAATGTAAAAGGATATTTTCACGGAGCAAAAGCGTCGGTTAAGGAATTGAAGAAGGTGTCAGGAAATATGATCTTCACTGTGTCTGGTGCAGGTTTTTATCCAGACGGGGGCGGCGTATGGTATACCTCAAGCAAGCATGCACAAATTGGTTTAATGCGCCAGCTTGCTTTCGAATTAGCACCCGAAATACGAGTAAACGCTGTTGCTCCGGGAGGTACTTTGACAGCACTTCATGTCATTCCTCCTCTTCAGCCTTTTGTAAAGATTGTCGATAATGAAACAAAAGAGAAAAGCATTAAAACACGTAATCCGCTACGCATTGCGATGACCTCTGAAGATCATGTCGGTGCCTATGTACTTCTTGCTTCTGATAAAGCACGCGCGATTACCGGTGAAGTCATTTCAAGTGACGGAGGATTGGCTGTACGTGGTCTTAGTTGATTTTTGAAGAAAACGGTTCTTTGTAAACTAGAAGAGGTGATGAGCAATGACCGAATCTTTAACAGGAAAAAAACCAATGGTTGGCAATAATATTATCAATCAAATTGCATTTGTCGTCCGCGATATCGAGGCAGTATCTGATGCATTTGCCAAACTGCTTGGCATTCCTAAACCGAATTGGTTTTTAACTGGTGACAGTGACGTATCGAGAGTGGTTTTTCGCGGTAAGCCGAGTGCATCACGAAGTAAATTGGTATTCATGAACACACCAACTATTCAAATCGAATTAATCGAGCCGAATGAAGAACCTGGTACGATGCGTGAATTTTTGGATACCGTGGGTGAAGGAATTCATCACATTGCATTTGTTGTCGACTCGATTAAAGATAGATTTTCCGTTCTAGAGGAAAACGGCTATCCATTACTACAAAGTGGCGAGTTTACATCAAGTGACGGTCGATATGTGTACGTAGATACCTTACAGGATCATAAGACTCTTGTTGAGTTACTTGAAAGTGCTGAACCGCGAAATACTGAACCTTGCAAAGATGGGTTTACTCCTTTGTTGGGGACAAATAAAGTGGAACAGCTTGCAATAGTCGTAAAAGACTTAGATTCCGCAGCTGAAGCATACTGTAAATTGTTGGGGGTGGAAAAGCCACCGGTCATTCACTCGGGAAAAAGTGAGATTACACAAGTCGTGTTTGAAGGAAAACCAACTGAGGGCAAATCAAAATACATGTTTATTAACACTCCGTTGATTCAAATTGAATTAATTGAACCCGGTGAATCTCCGAGCACCTGGAAAAAACATCTCGAGACAAAAGGGGAAGGAGTTCACCATGTTTCCTTTGTTGTTAAAAATATGGATGAAAAGATTAAATTGTTGGTGGAAATGGGCTATCCTGTAATCCAGCAAGGTAATTTTTGGAACGGTAAAGGCAGGTATGCTTATATAGATACTACATCGACATTCAAAGTAATCATAGAATTACTAGAAAGATATGAATAAAAACGAGAAAAAGTAGACTAAAGGAAAGCCTCTGCAACTGATATGGGCAGAGGCGGGTTTTCTTTGTTTTTTGGAAACTTAGTTTAGTAAATCACTCACATGATATATTTTTCCACTTTCGGCACTTCCATTCAAGACTAAATCAACTAACGCATTAGCCACGACCTCTGTCTTTTGCAGCTTGCTTTTTTCTTTGTAATCAATAAATTTCTCTAATTCCTTAAATGCTCCCTTTGAGGATGAGCGGATCGTTTCTTGCATTTTTGTATCCATAATTCCAGGACTAAAGGCGATAATTTTATTGTTAGTTTTCATTTCTGCTAGCTCTAATGCGGTTGTTTGAGTGAACATATTTAATCCTGCTTTCGCACTGCAATATACACTCCAACCCTCAATGGAGCGGGTAGCTGCGCCGGAAGTAATATTAATGGCGTGTACCGTCGTACCAGCTAGGCTGCCCTTGTTTAAAAAGATATTGGTAATCAAAATGGGTGCGATTAAGTTTACCTGGATATTTCGAATAATCGGAGTTTGATCCAAATTTCCCACCGTTTCGATGGGTTCAATCACTCCTGCATTGTTAAATAAATAGATTTGATTAGGCTTTTTTTGATATATGCAATGAGCGATTTCCATAAACACTTCCTGTATTTCTTTTTCTAAAGACAGATTGCAGGAATAATGTTTGTAGAAAAGTCCATTTTCTAATGCAAGTTGCCGTATTTCTTCATTTTCTGTCCGGGAAACGGAAACAACAGCGATTTGCTCTTCTAACATTCTTTTGGCAATGGCTTCGCCCATGCCCCTTGATGCCCCAGTGATGATAGCGTATTTCATATAATTCCCCCTAGGAAACAACTGCTCATATTGATATTACTATGTAGATATTACGAACGTATTTTTATTTTATTATTCCCTCATCCTTAATACAACCAATTCGCTAAAGCGATTTCAAAAAAAACAGGATGGAAAAGGTGCGTGTTCACAACTTTTTAAAAAAATTCACTTATTGTTCAACAGTGAGTAAGTAAGTTTATGTACTATAGTAATAGTAGAAAAAATTTTTAAAAGGGATGGGAATCTAAATGTCGAGGCTGCTTTATATTACGGTAAACCCAAAAAGTGATAAAAAACTTTCAAAAGGGATGCCAAATTGGTGAGGTTTTTCTGGAAGCGTTCAAAAAGGAAAAGCCGGATGTAGAAATTGTGCCGATGCATTTATACGACATGGAAATCCCTGAAATTGATATGGATTTATTGTACGCACGGGCCAAACTGTCCTTCATGGGATATTCATTTGAGCAGCTCTCTGAGGCAGAGCGGACGAAGATTACCAAAATGCATGCTCTTGCTGACAAGTTTATTAATGGTAGCGCCAGTTTCTTAATAAAAATGCGGCTCGGAAGATGAGCCACATTTTAAAACTTCCCGGTAAATTGAAAAAACAACACGGCAAACCCTAATACCCATACGTAAATCGCAAATGGTTTTAAGGAATGCCTTTTCAAATAGCCAATCATCCATCTAACAGCAAAATAGCCGAAAATGGCCGAGGAGGCGATGCCGACGAGCAAGGCAGATAGTGAGATTTCTTCGCCGCCGCCGCTGAATAAATCGAGAGACTGAAGGACAACAGCCCCGGCAATAGCAGGTGTTGATAAAAGGAAGGAAAAATAGGCGGCCGTTTCCCGGTCTAATTTTCTCCAAAGTGCAGCAACAATGGTCATTCCAGAGCGGGAAATGGCTGGGAAAATGGCTGCTGCCTGAAAGGTACCGATAATAAAGGCATCCGTATAGCTAATATCATCCATCTTTTTATAGCCCTTTTTAATGCTGTCAGCAAACCAAAGGAAGATTCCGGTGATTAAAAACTCCCAGCCAATTGTTGCCCCCGTTTTCGAAATCTCTTCAAAATAATCCTTGAATAATAGTCCAATAACAACTGCGGGAATTGTTCCAATGATTAAAAGAAAGGTTAATTTGCTAAAAGGGTTTTTTATGATTTTCATAAACTCGTCCTTATAAAAAACAAACACAGCCAGCAATGTCCCGACATGCAGCATCGTATCCAGCAGCAGTCCGGCTTCCTGCAGCCCAAATAAATTTCTTCCTAAATACAAATGGCCCGTGCTGCTTATTGGTAAAAACTCCGTTAATCCTTGAATAATCCCCAGTATGAGAGCTTCTAATTTTGTTAACATAAAATCCCTCTCTCTTTTATAGCTTGTTTATCTAATAGATATTCGTAAAAAAGCCCACTATTCAACCATTTAGAAAATTAAGCATTTGGTGAGGTTAATATTTAAATGCGTGTTATGATAAAAGTAAGAAAAAGACCATAAATATAGAAGTAAGTAGGTTAGAGAGGGGATACGCATTTGAATAAAAGTCATCTATTTTTTAATACTTCCATCGGTGTTCAGAAGCCTGAAAATATTCGCAATAAGCAGCAAGCATGTCCTTTTTGCCAGCGAGACCAGCTAACCGATCTTTTGGCTGTAGAAGGTCCGATGATTCTTTTGAAAAATAAGTACCCTGTGTTGGAAAATGCGTATCAAACGGTCTTAATTGAAACGGACGATTGCCATGGGGAATTGTCGACTTATTCACCAGAGCATTTACATAAATTGATCAGGTTTGGAATCAAGAATTGGTTGGATATGGAGAAAACGGGTGAATTCGAATCGGTGATTTTTTTCAAAAACCATGGCCCGTTATCGGGAGGAACGCTAGCGCATCCCCATATGCAAATTATTGGCTTACAGACAATCGATTGTAAGGAAAAGATAGAAGATGTGGTCTTCGAAGGGATTGTTATTCATGAAGAAGAAGGGGTCCAATTCACACTATCAACTAAGCCAAGAATAGGATTTTATGAGTTTAATGTGCGAATGGACGATACGGGCTATAGTGAAAGATTCGGAGAAAACCTTCAAATAGCAGTCCATTATATTCTTAACCATTTTCCATTTAAGGCTGGCAGCTATAATATATTTTTTCATCATATTAACGGTGAAATTATTGCCAAAATTGTCCCCCGATTCGTTACAACTCCACTGTACATTGGGTATGGAATCCCGCAAATCCCGAATAATTTGGAATGGATGGCGGCAAAGGTAAAGAAGATTTACTTTAATTCAGAAAAGTAGTATGTAAAAAAATCCATTGCTAGTTATAAGTTGTACTTTGGGCTCATTAAAAATATAATGAAGGAATGTACAAGTTCTTTATTGGTTTTTTACATTAAGGGAGATTAAAATAGCATGACTTCAACTAACAACACATCAAAATTGGATTACAGCCTTGTTTTTATCTTGTTATTACTATTCTTGGCAAGCTGTGTGTCTATCTATAGTGCGCAAACGACTGGGCAATACAAAGAAAACTTTTTGGTAAAGCAGATCCTTTGGTATGGAGTAAGTGCCGGGATTGTTGCAGGGATCATGACGCTAGATTCAGACCAATTAAAAAAACTGTCGTGGTATGCCTATGGATTTGGGATCTTTCTGCTGCTACTTTTAATTGTTGCGCCGGTAAGCATAGCCCCAGTAATCAACGGGGCGAAGAGTTGGTTTAAGGTTCCTGCCTTAGGATCGCTACAGCCATCTGAGTTTGTCAAAGTATTTATGATTATGACCCTTGCCCGTGTTATCGATGATCATCATCAAAAAAACCCCGTTAAAACGGTACAAACTGATTTTTGGCTTTTAGCTAAGCTTGTTGTTACGATTGTCCCATTAGCACTTATCATGAAACAGCCAGATTTAGGTACGGGCCTAGTTTTTATCGCTATTTTATTAGGAATGATTTTTATCTCGGGAATCACCTGGAAATTATTGGTGCCGATTTTTTCCGCTGGGATAGCAATAATCACCGTTATTTTTTATTTTGTCCTCGTGAAACCTAACCTACTTGAAAAATATTTAGGGGTGAAACAATACCAGTTTGGCCGGATCTACTCTTGGCTTGACCCTTATAATTATCAAAGCTCGGAAGGTTACCAGTTAACGAGGCCGCTTGCAATTGGCTTAGGTATGACGGGTGGCAAAGGGTTTATGCATCGAGAAATTTATTTGCCAGAAAGCCAAACAGACTTTATTTTTGCAATTGTCGGTGAGGAATTTGGTTTTATTGGTGCAAGTGTATTAATTAGTTTATTTTTCTTATTGGTTTACCACATTACCAAGGTCGGTATGGAAACAAAGAATAACTTTTATACCTATATTTGTGTAGGGGTTATCAGTATGATTACCTTCCACGTGTTTCAAAATATTGGGATGACGATTGGAGTTTTACCAATCACTGGTATTCCCTTGCCGTTTATTAGTTATGGCGGTAGTTCGTTAATGGGAAATATGATGGGGGTAGGCTTGATTTTCTCCATTCGTTACCATTATAAAAAGTATATGTTCTCGACAAGTGAATAAATTCCAAGTAGAGCGAGGGCCTTGCCCACGCTCTTTTTGGCTAAAATAGATTTATCAACAAAGACGAAGGGTGGAAGATGTCATGATGGAGAATGTGTTTGTTCAGCAGTTAGAGGCATTGCTTGAGAAGTACAGTGAGCTTCTTGTTGGTGAAAGTAGTAAGGAAACAAAGGAAAAGGTGAAGCCTTGGGCATTATATACCCATATCGCAAAGTCAATGCCTTCATTGGCAAAGCATTGGAACGAGCTATATCCTGAGGCAAAAGATGAAATGAAAGTAATCATTAATGAAATTAAGCAGTTAAATGAACAACATCGTAAGTCGTCGCAAAATAAGCAATGATGAAGTATTTTTCGAAAATATGTGTTTTATATGTGAATCCTATTTCCTAAATTGAAAGAGCCTGGAACCTTCAAAAGAGTTCCAAGCTCTTAGTTAATTATTGCACTGTTCCACCAGTTGGCAGCTGGTTCGTATACCCTTGAAATTGTTGATAAGATTGCTGTAGCTTTTGTTGATCTGTGGCCTTTCAACTGAGTACCATCCTTTTCGAAACATTAAATCATAAAGATCGCGCTGGCACTTTTCTGTTTCCGTGAATATATTAAGGATATCATTATATAATCCTTGGTGGCTTGCCTCGTGTAAGGCCATACTGTAAGATGTCGTCATGTATTTTTCCGTTGTCAGTAAATCATTGATAAAATCGCGATCATTCATTTGAGGTGTTTTTGGCACTTGGCTTTCTGGATTTTGTATTTTTTGTTGGTTTTGGAATTTGTTCATGGTGATTCTCCTTCGAATTTGTCTAGCTTCAGCGAACACGGCCGCTTCCGCTTCTTATTGTCTAGCTTCAGCGCCTAGGGGCTCGAGTCCAAACCAATCTGTCAAGAAGGTTAAAGAGCAAACCTTCTCGCCGGCTCGTCTTATGCTTGTCACCCCTGGACAAGGCGCTTCCGCTTTTCTTATTGCATATTGTTTAAAGGCTGCTGCCCGTTTGCATGTTCACCTAAATGATTGAGTAGCTGTTGATAGTGGCGTTGGTGCATTTGCCCGCATTTTTCCGCTTCTGCTTTTATCTGCGGATCTTGACACTGTTGAGCAAAAAAGTGTGCCTTCTTAGCAGAAAGTAAATTCCATGACATCATATCGGTGAGATAGAGGGAATCTTTTGTAGAAATGACTCCCGGAGGCTGCTGCATCATCCCTTGTTGATTTTGCATGTTCATATTTTGTTGCTGCATGTTGGACCCTCCTGATACATTTTTTTAACTTTTCTTAAACTGATTATTTTGGCTGTTCTTTTTTCCGCCGCCATCCCTTTCAACTACAGGACCTGCGTTGCCTTGTACACTAGCAGCACTTATGCCTGCTTTTGAAGGGTTTTTCTTCATTTTGCCCATGTTATCACCTCAATAATAGGATGCCCAGCCAAAAGAATTTATGTAGTAGAAATTAAAGTTCAAAAAATATTCAAAATTCCGCGTTTATCGATTGCACAAATTTTCAAAATATTTTATAGTATTTAATAGCAGGACTCATTCAAGAGAAAAAAATTTTTTGGTTTAAAAATGAATGAGTATTCATTCAAAGCGTTGAAGGGGGAGACAATGTTGAACCAACTTATCAAAAAAGCAGCTGTTCTAGGATCAGGTGTCATGGGATCGGGGATTGCGGCTCATTTAGCAAACATAGGCATACCAACTTTATTGCTGGATATTATCCCACGGGAATTAACCGAAGAAGAAAAAGCAAAAGGACTAACATTAGAAGACAAACAAGTGCGTAATCGGATCAGTCAAACATCAGTGCAAAAATTATTGAAGCAAAAGCCGGCACCATTAACCGTGAAAAAAAACCTAGCTCTTATTGAAGCAGGAAACCTAGAGGATGATCTTAACAAATTAGGTGATGTTGACTGGATCATAGAAGTCGTTGTTGAGAATCTTAATGTCAAAAAACAAGTTTTTGAAAAAGTTGACCAGTTCCGGAAACCAGGAAGCCTGATCAGCTCAAATACATCTGGAATCTCTGTAGAAGCAATGGTAGAAGGTCGTTCAGAGGATTTTAAAAAGCACTTTCTTGGAACGCATTTCTTTAATCCTCCTAGATATTTAAAATTGCTTGAAGTGATTCCAACTCAATATACAGACCCGGAAGTCCTCGCTTTTATGAAAACCTTTGGTGAGGATGTTTTAGGCAAAGGTGTGGTGGTAGCGAAGGATACACCAAACTTTATAGGGAACCGCATTGGTACGTATGGTCTCCTCGTAACCGTTAGAGAAATGTTAAAGGGTGGTTATAGTGTTGGGGAAGTGGATTCCATCACAGGACCATTAGTTGGCCGTCCAAGCAGTGCTACTTTCCGTACGCTAGATGTCGTTGGTTTGGATACGTTCATGCATGTGGCTAACAATGTGTATGAAAAGGTAGAAGGAAAAGAGAAGGAAGTTTTCGAAATACCTGCTTTTATAAAAGCAATGCTCGAAAAAGGATGGCTCGGAAGCAAGTCTGGTAAAGGATTTTTTGTGAAAAAAGGAAAAGAAATTCTTGAACTTGATCCTGCTACATTAGAATACGGACCACGTAAAAAGCTGAACACAACTGCTACCGAATTGAGTAAGCAGGAAAAAGGCACTTCAAATAAGTTGAAAGCGCTTGTATATGCGAATGATCGCGCAGGAGAACTTTTATGGAACATCTTTAGCCCGGTTCTTGTCTATTCTGCCCAGTTGTTTGGTGAGATTGCTGACAATATTGTTAGTATCGACCGTGCGATGAAATGGGGCTTCGGCTGGGAAATGGGTCCATTTGAAACATGGGATGCCATTGGTGTCGAAAAATCCATTCAAAAGATGAAGGAATCCGGTGTAGAAGTTCCTGTATGGGTAACAGATATGCTTGAAAAAGGAGTAACCGCATTTTATAAAGAAGAAAATGGCGAGTTATATTTTTATGATAATGGTGAATACAAGCTAGTTGAATTCAATCCGAAGGCTATTGACCTTAAAAAACTGAAGAAACAAAAAGGTGTTATAAAAAGGAATAGTGGCGCAAGTTTCATTGATCTAGGTGATGGAGTTGCACTCCTTGAATTTCATTCTCCTAACAATGCGATCGGGCTTGATATTATCCAAATGATAAACTTTGCCATAGATGAAGTGGAGAAAAACTATAAGGGTCTTGTCATTGGGAACCAGGGAAAGAACTTTTGTGTTGGGGCAAACCTCGCAATGATGTTAATGGAAGTGCAGGATGATAATATTTTTGAACTTGATATGGTGATTCGCCAGTTCCAAAATGCGATGATGAAAATCAAATACAGTGCAAAACCAGTCGTTGCGGCACCGTTCGCGATGACGCTTGGCGGCGGCGCAGAGGTTTGTTTACCGGCAGCCCATATTCAAGCATCAGCAGAAACATATATGGGCTTGTTGAAGTGGGTGTTGGTTTACTTCCAGGTGGGGGAGGAAACAAGGAGCTTTATATAAAGCACTTGGAAGGGATTCCGAGCGGAGTCCAGTTCGACCTGCAAAATGTTGCTAATAAGGTTTTTGAGACAATTGCCACTGCAAAAGTTTCAACCTCTGCTGAAGAGGCGCGTGAGTCGAATTTCCTAGACTTTGCTGACGGAATCAGTGTCAATGGTGATCACCAGCTTTACGATGCAAAACAAGCAGTTCTTGCCTTACATGGAAAAGGCTACAAACAAAAAGTACGCAGTAAAGTACCAGTCGTCGGTGAAACAGGCTATGCTACCTTACTACTTGGTGCAGAAGCGATGTCCTTATCTGGCTATATTTCCGAGTATGATTTGAAAATTGCTAAAAAGGTTGCTTACGTTATTGCGGGAGGCAAAGTGCCATTTGGTACAGAAGTGGATGAACAATATTTATTGGATTTGGAAAGAGAAGCATTTCTGAGCCTGATTGCAGAACCAAAAACACAGCAACGGATGCAGCATATGCTTGTTAAAGGTAAACCACTTCGTAACTAACACTAACAGCATAAAATAGATTCGTATTTTGCTAATAACATAGGAAAGCGAGGGAACGAAATGAGAGAAGCGGTAATTGTAGCCGGTGCTCGAACCCCGGTAGGTAAGGCAAAGAAAGGAACGCTTGCTCATGTGCGCCCCGATGATTTGGGAGCATTGGTTGTAAAAGAAACATTAAAGCGTGCCGGTAATTATGAGGGTAATATTGATGATTTGATTATTGGCTGTGCAATGCCTGAAGCAGAACAAGGAAATAATATGGCCCGTAACATCGGCGCCTTGGCAGGACTTCCTTATACTGTCCCAGCGATAACAATCAATCGTTTCTGTTCTTCAGGACTGCAGGCAATTGCTTATGCAGCACAAGGAATTATGCTCGGTCACACCGACACAGCCATTGCCGGTGGTGCTGAGTCGATGAGTCTGATTCCAATGATGGGCCATGTTGTTCGTCCCAATGTAAAATTGGCTGAAACCGCTCCACAATACTATATGGGAATGGGTCACACAGCCGAAGAAGTGGCAAAGAAATATGGCATATCCCGTGAAGAGCAGGATGCGTTTGCGGTGAGAAGTCATCAGCGTGCTGCTAAAGCGATTCAAGAAGGAAAATTCGTGGATGAAATTGTTCCAGTAGAGGTTACCTTCCGTTCTGTTGGAAAAGACAATAAACTTGTAGAAAAAACGATTCAATTTTCACAGGATGAAGGAGTTCGTCCAGATACGAACCTTCAATCACTAGTAAAGCTTCGCCCAGCCTTCTCCGTAACTGGATCTGTAACAGCGGGAAATGCTTCACAAACAAGTGACGGGGCTGCAGTTGTAATGGTAATGGAGCGTGAAAAAGCAGAATCCCTTGGGCTTAAGCCGTTAGCGAAGTTTAGATCATTTGCAGTTGGCGGTGTTCCACCGGAAATCATGGGTGTCGGTCCTGTTGTAGCCGTACCAAAAGCCGTGAAGCTAGCAGGTCTAGAACTATCCAATATCAACTTGTTTGAATTAAATGAAGCCTTTGCATCGCAATCGATCCAAGTAATCCGTGAACTTGGCTTAGACGAAGAGAAAGTAAATGTAAACGGTGGTGCAATCGCCCTCGGACATCCGCTAGGCTGTACGGGTGCCAAGCTTACATTGTCTCTTATTCATGAGTTAAAACGTAGAAATGAACAATTTGGTGTCGTCACTATGTGCATCGGTGGCGGCATGGGTGCAGCCGGGGTATTTGAATTACTATAAGAAACAGGGGCTGAAACCTTAACTAATGGACCTAATAGCAAGATAAAAGATTAGGAGGAATTAAAATGACAAATGAAACTGAAAAAATGATTAAAGGCGGAAGCTTTTTAATTGAAGATATCTCATATAACCGTGTGTTTACACCGGAGGATTTTACAGATGAACACAAAATGATTGCTAAGACAGCAGAAGACTTTGTTGAAAACAAAGTTCTTCCGCAGATTGAACATTTAGAACATCATGAATTTGATCGTACTGTAAAGCTTTTAAAGGAAATGGGTGAGCTTGGTCTATTAGCAGCTGACGTACCTGAAGAGTTTGATGGTTTAGGTCTAGATAAAATTACGTCTTCTTTGATTACTGAAAAAATGTCAAGGGCTGGCGGATTCTCACTTTCTTACGGGGCTCACGTCGGAATCGGCTCCCTACCAATTGTTTTATTCGGAAATGATGATCAAAAAAGAAGATATTTGCCTGAGCTTGCATCGGGTGAAAAACTCGCTGCTTACGCATTAACCGAGCCGGGTTCAGGCTCCGATGCCCTTGGTGCGAAAACAACAGCTAAACTAAATGCTGCCAGTACTCACTATATCTTAAACGGTGAAAAGCAATGGATCACGAATGCCGGTTTTGCCGATGTATTTGTTGTTTATGCAAAAATTGATGGTGAACACTTCACCGCATTTATTGTTGAAAGAAAATTCCCTGGAGTTTCTACTGGTGCAGAAGAGAAGAAAATGGGAATTAAGAGCTCTTCTACTCGTACGCTTATTTTAGAGGATGTGCAGGTTCCGGTAGAAAATCTCCTGGGTGAATTCGGTAAGGGTCATGTGATTGCTTTTAATATCTTAAACATCGGACGTTATAAGCTGGCAGTCGGCGCTGTGGGCGGATCTAAGAATGCCTTTGAAATTACGGTTAAATATGCTAACGGACGTAAACAATTTAAAACGCCGATTTCCGAGTTCAATTTAACAAAGGAAAAGTTCGGTACAATGGCGTCTAAAATTTATGCTGCAGAAAGCTCCGTATACCGCACGATTGGTTTATTTGAAGATAATCAAGGAAAGCTTACTGATGAAGAAGCAAATGATATCAAAAAGGTTGCTAATTCGATTGCTGAATACGCAATTGAGTGTTCATTAAATAAGTTCTTTAATAGTGAAGTATTAGACTATGTTGTTGATGAAGGTGTCCAAATTCATGGTGGATACGGGTTTATGCAGGAGTATCCAATTGAAAGAGCCTATCGCGACTCCCGGATTAACCGTATCTTCGAGGGAACAAATGAAATTAACCGGTTATTAGTGCTAGGAACATATTTACGTAAAGCGCTGAAAGGTGAGCTTCCGTTATTCCAAAAAGCAATGACACTCCAAGAAGAGCTTATGATGCTCATGCCGGAAGATCCAGGTGACGAGCCATTAGCACAAGAAAAATATTTAGTGAAAAACGCGAAGAAAATCGGCTTATTAGCAGCTGGATTAGCCGCTCAAAAATATGGCAAAGCGATTGAAAAAGAGCAAGAAATCTTCGTGAACATCGCCGATATTGTTTCAAATGCCTATGCAATGGAATCGGTTGTGTTACGTACAGAAAAGGCGATTGCTAAAGACGGCATAGAAAAGAACAAGCAAAAGCTTCTATATGCACAAATCTTCTGTCAAGAAGCCTTTAATCAAATTGAGCAGGATGCAAAAGAAACACTAGTTGCAGTAGAACATGGAGATACCCTTCGCATGATGATGTCTGCTCTTCGCAAATTTACACGCCATACACCAATTAATGTAATTACGAAAAAACGTGAAGCTGCAGATGTAATAATTGAAGCTGAACGCTATATCGTTTAATTTTAGAGGGGAGGCTGGCTCAATTGGGTTAGCCCCTTTTTATTTTTTTACTAAAATAATTTCGACATCGAGAAGGATTTTTGCAAATGGAGTCGAAAGTTTTCTACTATAGGATTTTTTTGTATGTCCTACTGTTAGGAATTTCGACTTTGGTGTGATATTATTCAATTGAAGTTTACATTAATTTTTTTTATGTTTGAGGGTAGGTGAAACAGATGTCTCTGACTTTTTACTGGTATCCGAAATGTGGGACATGTCGAAATGCGAAGAAATGGCTGGATGCTCATCAGCTTTCCTACAAAGAAATACATATTGTTGAGAATCCCCCATCACGTGAAGAGTTGAAGGGATTTTATCAAAAAAGCGGCTTGGATTTAAAAAAATTCTTTAATACAAGTGGTTTAAAATACCGCGAATTAGGAATAAAGGATAAAATGAAGTCAGCTGCAGATGACGAGCTCCTCGATTTACTTGCATCAGATGGAATGTTAATTAAAAGACCGATTTTAACAGATGGTGAAAAAGTAACAGTGGGCTTTAAAGAAGAAGAGTATGAGGGAAATTGGCAGTAAGCGCTATCCTCGCTTTTCAACATGTTACATAAGGGTAATCGATTTTATCGATGATAGATTTTTATAAAATTAATGGAGGGATTTTTTTATGACTACACCACAGGATTTACGTTATTCAGAGGAACACGAATGGGTTAAAGTTGAAGGTGAAAAAGTGCGTGTTGGGATTACCCACTTTGCACAGCACGAACTAGGAGATATCGTATTCGTCGAGCTTCCTGAAGTTGGCGACGAGATTACTGCTGATGAGCCTTTTGGCAGTGTTGAATCCGTTAAAACGGTTTCCGAGCTTTATGCACCTGTAAGTGGAAAAGTTGTCGAAATAAACGAAGATTTAAGTGACAGCCCTGAGTTTGTTAACGAATCTCCATATGAAAAAGCATGGATGATTGTCGTTGAAGTTTCTGACAGCAGCGAATTGGACAAATTAATGACGGCTGAACAATATGAAGAAATGATTAAAGAAGACTAAATACAAGATCAAAAAGCACCTTTTCTCAAGGTGCTTTTTATAATTCCACTTTTTTCTACCTTTTCCTATCCTAAATTAGGGAAAGCTTTAATAAAATGTGATGTATACCGATAATGAAGGATGATGCCAACTTAAAAGCATATACCTATTTTTTAAAAGACAATAATGATATAGTTAACATACTAAGAAGGGGCACACGTAATTTAATATTTGGAATATGTTAACAGAAAACAAACAACTTCTTTTCATAGGTGATCGAATATGAATGATTCGTATGTTGACAAAGTTCTTATTGTCGAAGGTAAATCGGATAAAAAAAAGGTAAAGAGTATTGTAAAGGAACCTGTTGAAATCATCTGTACAAATGGAACGATCAGTATCACAAAATTAGATGAATTGATCGATTTCCTTGAAGACAAAGAGGTCTATATTCTTGTAGATGCGGACGAAGCAGGCGAAAAGCTCCGCAAGCAGTTTAAAAGGGAATTCCCCCATGCCGAACACTTGTATATTGATCGAATGTATCGAGAAGTAGCGACGGCTCCAGAAAAACATCTTGCTACCGTTCTATTAAGTGCAAATATCGATGTTCATACCCAATTTTTAGAGAATTGCTGAGCCTTCTAATGATGAAAGAATGGACTAGAGAAGAGTTATCATCATTTATTGAACAAAAATCGTCTGGAATCGTCTATTTTTATACGCCTTTATGCGGGACATGTCAGGTTGCCTCGAGGATGCTCCAAATCATCGGGGAAATGGTAACTGTAGAAATGGGTAAAATGAACTTAAACTATTACCCTGATATCGCTAAACTCTTTGCTGTCGAGAGTGTTCCCTGTCTCTTGCTTGTTAAGAATGGTCATGTGAGAGAGGTCATTTATGCCTTCCATTCTATCCCGTACTTGCTGGAAAAAATTAAAGAACAAATACGCAACTGAACAGATGCCAAAAAGCGTCTGTTTTTTTTGTCGAACAAATATAAAAGGATATCAACCCCGTTTGCTGAATATAAAGGGATAGGTAAGTAGAACGGAACGGGGTGGTGGAAATGATCGAGACGATTCAGTCCTTTCTTCAGACAATCAAAGAACGGAACGATGTAAGGCAATTAATTAAACATACAGATAGACTAATGATTCGTTTTATTTGTGGCCAAAAGACGATCCCCATAGCTTTAATAAATGGAGAATTTTCTTGGCTACATGATGCTGAGGAGAAATTCCATTCATGTGAAATTAATGGAGATGTAACTACAATTAAAAGGCTGCTTGAAGGGAAGGAAAAATTGCGTTTTCTCATAAAGAATGGTCAGCTAAAGGTAACTGCCTCGTTTCGAACCATTCTAATGCTGGAATCTATCTTTTATTTAACAAAAGCGAGAGAAGAGTTAGAACAAATCTGTAGCACTATTGGCTCGATTTAGTAAATGCTTACTATTTCCTAGAGGAATAGTGCGAAAAATGTAGAAATTTACGTTGACACCACTTTTTATCCGTGTTACGATAACTTTTGTAAAATAATTGCTTAAATCATTTAACGTGTTAATTGAATATAGGATGTGTAATACTCTTATCGAGAGAGGTGGAGGGATGTGCCCGATGATACCCGGCAACCGTCAATTTTTTTATTGAAATGGTGCCAATTCACACAAAGCATTTGCTTTGGGAGATGGGAGAAAGGACTATTTTAATGATGCCTTTCTGCCTGTGCAGAAAGGCTTTTTATTTTTCTAAAATAGTAGAATGTTTTGCTTTAAATAGTCAAAACCTATATTTAAGTGATGAGGAGCGGCCGGAATTTTTGGAATTATGATTAAATTCCGAGTAAATCGGGGGAAAAAGTAGGTGAGTCAATGATATCAATAAAAAATGTTCGAAAGTTTTATCCTTCAAAACAAGGGCAGCTAAAAGCGGTAGACGAAGTGAACCTGGAAATCAATGAAGGCGAAATTTTCGGGGTAATTGGATATAGTGGTGCTGGTAAAAGTACGTTAATTCGAATGCTGAACGGGCTGGAGCTTCCGACTGAGGGTTCTATTACGGTAGCAGGTCGAGTGATTTCAAAGATTAAAGGCAGGGACTTGCGTATTGCCCGCCAGGAAATTAGTATGATTTTTCAGCATTTTAATTTACTGTGGTCAAGGACAGTAAGTGAAAATATTGCTTTCCCACTAGAAATTGCTGGTGTAAAAGGACCAGCGAGAATGAAGAAAGTCAACGAACTTATTAAGCTAGTTGGTCTTGAGGGAAGAGAAAATGCTTACCCATCACAGCTAAGCGGTGGACAAAAGCAAAGGGTAGGAATTGCAAGGGCGCTGGCCAATAATCCAAAAGTTTTGCTTTGTGATGAAGCAACGTCAGCCCTTGATCCGCAAACGACCGATTCAATTTTAGAATTGTTAGTCGATATTAATAAACGACTCGGTTTGACTATCGTTTTGATTACACATGAAATGCATGTGATAAGGAAAATCTGTCATCGGGTTGCGGTAATGGAAAGCGGGAAAATCGTTGAGCTTGGTTCCGTTTTAGATGTGTTTAAAAACCCCCAAGCGCCGATTACAAAACGATTTGTCCAGCAAGTAACAGAGCCGGAAGAAACAAAAGAAACGGCAGAACATTTGCTTGAACGCTACCATTCGGGGAGAGTTGTCCAGCTGACCTTTATCGGCGAAACAACGGAACAGCCTCTAATTACGAGTTTAATACGCAATTATAATGTAACAGTTAATATCCTTCAGGGTAAAATTTCCCAAACACAAAGTGGTTCATATGGTTCCCTCTTTATTCATCTCGATGGTGAAGCGGAAGAAATCAACCAAGCAGTTGACTTCATTCGCACACAGCAGGTTGGAGTGGAGGTGGTTACAAATGATTAGTGGCCAATACTTTAAGGATATTGATTGGCAAGCCATGTGGGATGCAACCGTTCAAACTCTTTATATGTCAGCTATTTCGGTAGTGGCTACCTTTATTTTGGGTATTATTCTTGGTTTATTGCTATTCCTTACAACGAAAGGAAATATGTGGGAAAACAAGCCGGTTAATACAGTAATCAGTGCTTTTGTTAATATTTTTCGGTCGATTCCGTTTATTATTTTAATTGTGCTATTAATCCCGCTAACAATGTTATTAGTAGGATCTATGATTGGGGAAAATGCAGCATTGCCGGCATTGATTATAGGAGCCGCACCGTTTTATGCAAGAATGGTGGAGATTGGCCTTAGAGAAATTGATAAAGGGGTTATTGAAGCTGCTAAATCAATGGGAGCAACCACAAGTACGATTATTTGGAAGGTGCTTCTTCCGGAATCGATGCCAGCCCTTGTTTCTGGAATCACAGTTACGGCGATTGCACTTATTGGTTACACAGCAATGGCCGGAGTAATCGGCGCTGGCGGTCTTGGTAACCTGGCTTATCTTGAAGGCTTCCAGCGAAATCAAAACGACGTTACAATTGTCGCAACCGTTATTATTTTAGTTATTGTATTTATCGTTCAATTTATTGGTGATTTTATCACTTCTAAAATAGATAAAAGATAAAAAGGAGAGTCTATCATGAAAAGATGGTTAAGTTTAGTTTTAGCTTTATCACTTGCACTAGTATTAGCCGCATGCGGTTCATCATCATCAACTGATAAATCGCAAGGGAGTAACAAAGAAGTAACATTAACGGTTGGAGCTTCCAACGTTCCGCATGCTGAGATTTTAAAGCAAGCACAGCCAATTTTAAAGGAAAAAGGCATTAATTTAAAAATTGTTACATTCCAAGATTATATTTTGCCAAACAAGGCTCTTGCTACAAACCAAATAGATGCAAACTATTTCCAAACGATTCCTTACTTTAATTTGCAAATGAAGGAAAACGGCTATAAGTTTGCCAACGCTGGTGGAATCCATATTGAGCCGATCGGTGTTTATTCAAAGAAATATAAGAGCCTAAAAGATCTTCCAAATGGTGCACATATTATCATAAGCAACTCCGTTTCTGATCATCCTCGTCTTCTTTTAATGCTTCAGAAGTTGGGCTTGATCGAATTAAAACCGGGAATTGACCCGCAGCAATATGATATTAAAGATATTGTTTCAAATCCAAAGAACTTAAAACTTGATGCTAATTACGATGCAGCTTTATTGCCAAAAATCTATAAAAACGGTGAAGGCGATGCCGTTCTGATTAATTCTAACTATGCAATTGATAATGGTTTAGACCCAATAAAAGATCCGATTGCACATGAACCAAGTGATCCAAAATCACCTTATGTGAATATCATTGCAGTTCGTAAAGGTGACGAAAACAAACCAGCAATTAAAACACTTGTTGAAGTGCTTCATTCTAAACAGATTCAAGACTTCATTCTTCAAAAATACAAAGGAGCCGTTGTGCCGGTTTCCGAATAATAAATGTAAAGCAGGCAAATTGTTAAAGACACATGAATATTAAGAGTAAAGATAGTAAGGATTGAATATCCCTACTATCTTTTTTAATCTTAGAGTATAAATTAAATTAATATGGTAATAATCCTATTTCCAAAGCCGAAATATGCCGTAAGGCAGGCGTGAGGTTAAAGGCTCTAGTCTATTCTTTATGTGCATCGCACATTTTTAATCTAGTCCTGAGGTGAATGTTCATGAACCGGCTGATAAAAGAAGATTCTTATCAAATAAGTTTACAAAACATTGAATATTATTCACAGCATATCCATTTAGGGATTGAGATTCTTCTTGTTATAAGTGGAGAAATTGAGGTTACGGTCAATCAACATTCCTGCCATTTAGCTGAAAATGATCTTCTGCTTATTAACGCCAATGATATACGCTCTATTGAGGGTAATAAGGAGAATGTGGTCTTATCGTTACAAATTCCCATGGATCTAATCGAGCCTTATTATCCGAAAATTCATGAGTGTCATTTTAACTGCAATTCATCCAAAAAGGATAATGGCCTGTATCTGCTTTTTGATCAAATTCGCCAACTAATGGCAAAAATTTTGATTGCATTTTACCAAAAGCAGGATGGCAGTGAAATTGAGATCAACGGACTGATTTATCAGTTAGTTACACTGTTGATTCGAAATTTTAAAACAACACATCACGTGAGTAATCAATTTACGGAAATGAAGGATGAAAGAATTAGAGAGATTCTAGCCTTTATTAAAAAAAATTATCGCAAACCGATATCATTGGAGGAAATCGCCAAACAGCAGTATTTGTCTCTTTACTATTTGTCGCGTTATTTCAAGCAGGAAGTTGGGGTTAGTTTCTCCCAATATGTCAAAAATCTCCGTTTGAAATCAGCGGTTCATGAGCTGCTGCATACCGGCCATAATATTACCCAGATTTCGCTGAATAATGGTTTTCCCGATGTGAAGGCATTTAATAAGGCTTTTAAAGAAATGTATCAGCAAACGCCTGCAGAATATCGCAGCCATCATAAAATGGAACCGATGGATGTCGAGGAAGTGAAACATGAATCGGAACAATATACATTACTGCAATCGCCCAACTTTTTAATAAAAATCAGCAAATATATTTCAGGAAATGAGAAGAGCACCATGCTGATGGAACCGGCTGCTTCAGCGGTATATGTGGACCTGCCTCAGGAGCCCATTTTTATCAGGGAAAAAGCCATAAAGTTACTGGTGATTGGGCAGCTGGAATATGCTTTGCATGAAGAAGTGCAGGCAGACTTAAAGTTAATTCAAGAGGAACTTGGATTTGAATATATCTATTTTACGAACCTTTTTTCGGGCAGCTTTGCGATGACAACGCCGCTCTATCAAATAGGCGGGCAATTTTATCAAATGGATGCCTTATTCAGCCGCTTTCAACAATTAGGGTTGGTTCCTTTCATTCGCGTGGAAGTTGAAAAGGAAGTGGCAAGTAGCTCTGAATATCTTAAGAAGCTGGATGAATTTTTACAGCACAGTCTTAGTTATTTTGGCAGTGCCTTTGTAGGCAAATGGCGGTTTGAATTGGTTTTCCCGGAATGGGGTGAAACAGCAAAGAGCTTTTATCAAGATTTTTATCAAACCGTGAAAAAGTGGGCTTCTGCCGCAAAAGTGGGCCTTCATGTGCCGTTTTCTTTAGGAAAGGCTATACCCGTTCCTGCTGCTGACTTTTTAAACCAAATTTCCGACCGTTGCGAGCTGGTCTGCTTCACCTGCAATCCGAATGAAGAAGTGGATTTTACCGATATGAATAATCGTACTTTTGAAGGAGTAAAAAATTATGTAAAGAAAGAATGCAGCAGATTAAAGGAAAGTTTATCGTCTGCGGGTTTGGAGGAGGTTCCAATTTTTCTTACGGATTGGAATACACTATATGGAAATACGATGGATTTGAGCGGCACTTTTTTCCGTTCGGCCCTTATTTTTAAAGAAATGCTGGATGCGATGAAGGAAATATCCGGTTTGGGGTTCTGGATTGATACCCACTCACTGGAAAAAAATAATCTGGATCAAGACCATATTGCCATGAATGGAATTGCCCTCCTGTATTATTATCAAATTAAACGCCCTGCCTATTTTAATCTTCAACTGATGGCAAAAATGACATTAAGGATTTTAGCAGAAGGCGGTGATTTTGTCATGGCAAAGGGGGAAAATGGCTACCAATTGGCCGTTTATAACCCCTCCTATATCAATCCTTCTTATTCGGTCGAAAGCTTCTTTTTGCATTCCATCACAAAGGAAAAGAAAGTAGTGATTTCAGGCCTGCCGCCTGGACGTTACCAAATTCGCAAGCACATCCTTGATCAAAATAACGGCGAATTTTATATTAACTGGATAAATTTGCAGCATCAGGATATTTACGACCAGGAGATCATTTCCTTTATCAAGCAGGGAACCTACCCTGATTTGCAAATTTATGAGGAAAAAGTGGAAGCGGAGCTTTATTTACAATCCACCCTGACCTTTAACGCTTTTCATCTCTTTGAAATAAAGCCATTAAGTTAAAACTTAGTGGTCTTTTTTTGTGGTTAAATGTTACTAAAATGTGAAGGAGGGCAAATATGGGAGGTACATACAACAAATATGGGAATGTAAATCGACAAAATCCGATTTAAACTAAATATATGAAAACGGTTTCAGTTTAACTCTTCTTAATCGGAAACGGATAAGAAATTTTTACTGAAAAGTTTATTGATGGAGGTTTATACGATGTCAAGAAAAGTTTTAGAAGATATATTAACTCCCCAGCTGCAAGAGCTGCGTGAGAAAGGGCTATACAACGTCATTGATACAGTAGAAGGACCCAATGGCCCAATCGTTACAATCAATGGCAAAGATGTCATTAATATGTCGTCCAACAATTACCTTGGGTTGGCAAACAATGAAAGATTAATCCAAAAGGCGAACGAAGCGACGAAACAGTACGGTGTGGGTGCCGGTGCCGTTCGGACAATTAACGGAACGATGACCATCCATAATGCATTGGAAAAAAGGATTGCCGAATTCAAGCATACGGAAGCGGCGATTGCTTTCCAATCAGGATTTAATTGCAATATGGGCGCAATCTCGGCGGTCATGACGAAGAAGGATGCGATTATTTCCGACGAATTGAACCATGCCTCGATTATTGATGGCTGCCGTTTGTCCGGAGCGAAAATCATCCGGGTCAAACACCAGGACATGGATAACCTAAGGTGGACTGCAAAAGAAGCGGTCGAAAGCGGTGCCTATGAAAAAATTATGTATATCACCGATGGCGTTTTTTCAATGGATGGGGATGTGGCAAAGCTTCCGGAAATCGTGGAAATCGCCGAGGAATATGGCTTGCTAACATATGTCGATGACGCACATGGTTCAGGCGTCATGGGCAATGGCGCCGGCACGGTTAAACATTTTGGACTTTCCGATCAAATTGATTTTCAAATCGGAACGCTCTCCAAGGCCATTGGTGTTGTGGGAGGCTATGTGGCCGGTACCCAGCAATTGATTGATTGGTTAAAAGTGCGCGCCCGTCCATTCCTATTTTCAACATCGCTGACACCAGGAGCTGCCGCTGCCTGCATTGAAGCCATCAACATCATGACGGAATCAACGGAGAGAGTCGATCAGCTATGGGAAAATGGTCGCTATTTAAAAGAAGGCCTGAAAAACTTAGGGTTTGATATTGGCCACTCGGAAACACCGATTACACCATGTATCATCGGCGAAGAAACATTAACGCAGCAATTTTCCCGCCGCCTAATGGAAGAGGGGGTTTACGCCAAAGCCATCACCTACCCAACGGTGCCAAAGGGAACTGGCAGAGTACGCAATATGCCGACTGCGGCACATACAAAAGAAATGCTAGACCAAGTGCTTGCTGTATATGAAAAAGTTGGAAAAGAACTGAGTGTCATCCAAGTTTAGAAGATAGACAGGGAAAAGGCCGTTTCCAGAATGGGTCCCACCCTGTTACAACTTGATACCATGTTCATTTATTAGAGAGAAATACTCAGGAGGTTGTTTACGATGAAAAAAATTCTTGTGACTGGAAGCTTAGGCCAAATCGGTTCAGAGTTAACGATGAGATTGCGGGAAATTTACGGAGAGAAAAATGTCCTTGCCACTGATATCCGCCATGTTGACGGCAACCCAGTGGTGGAAAATGGTTTATTTGATACATTGGATGTGCTGGATGGCGAGAGAATGCAGAAACTGGTCAATGACTATCACATTGATACGATTATCCATTTGGCAGCGCTGCTATCGGCAACAGCCGAGCAAAAACCGCTGCTTGCCTGGAATTTAAATATGGGCGGATTGGTAAATGCGCTCGAGGTGGCGCGGAATTCTCATTGCCAGTTCTTTACACCAAGCTCGATTGGCGCCTTTGGTCTGTCCACGCCAAAAGACAATACACCCCAGGATACAATCCAACGGCCGAACACGATGTACGGTGTCACCAAAGTCAGCGCCGAATTGCTATGTGACTATTATTTTGCAAAATTTGGCGTCGATACCCGCGGAGTCCGCTTCCCCGGATTGATTTCCTACAAAACACTTCCGGGCGGAGGAACGACAGACTATGCGGTTGATATCTACTATGAAGCGTTAAAAAACAAAAAATACACGTCTTATATTGCGAAAGGCACTTACATGGATATGATGTATATGCCGGATGCGATTGATTCGATTATGAAATTAATGGAGGCGGATTCATCAAGATTAAAACATCGAAATGCCTTTAATATTACAGCCATGAGTTTTGAACCTGAAGAAATTGCCGCCTCCATCAGAAAATTTATACCGGAGTTTACGATGGATTATCAGGTAGATCTTGTCCGGCAGCAGATTGCCGACTCGTGGCCAAACAGCATTGATGCGGCCGCTGCCAAAGAGGAATGGGATTTTAACCCGCAGTACGATTTAGATCGTATGACAAAATCCATGTTCGAAAACTTAGCGAAGAAATTGGGCAATCCATTTGGGGAACCTGTATTGGTTTAAAAGAAAGAAAAACATCAAAAAGAAACGGTTTAAAAAAATTCAATGAGGGAAAGTAGGGTTGTTTATGTCAAAAGACCAGGAATTAAAGCGCGGGCTTAAATCGCGCCATATCCAAATGATTGCTTTGGGTGGGACAATCGGGGTTGGGTTATTTATGGGATCGACCAGTACGATTAAATGGACGGGCCCATCGGTTATGATTGCCTATGCAGTTGCCGGTCTCTTCTTATTTTTCATCATGCGCTCGATGGGGGAAATGCTTTATTTGGAACCAACCACCGGTTCATTTGCTGACCTCGGCCATAAATATATCCATCCTTTGGCCGGTTATTTGACAGCTTGGAGCTACTGGTTCCAATGGATCATTGTCGGCATGTCGGAAGTCATCGCGGTTGGTTCGTATATGAATTATTGGTTCCCACATCTGCCAACATGGGTCCCGGGGTTGGTCGCTATGGTGATCCTTGGCGTTGCCAACATGATTTCGGTGAAAAACTTTGGTGAATTTGAATTCTGGTTTTCATTAATTAAAGTGTTAACGATTGTCTTCTTAATTATTGCTGGTATTGGCATTATTCTCTTTGGCTTCGGGAATGGCGGCCATGCAATTGGATTTTCGAATATTTGGAAAAATGGCGGTTTTTTCACCGGCGGCTTTAAAGGATTCTTCTTTGCCCTTTCCATCGTAATCGGCGCTTATCAAGGGGTGGAACTGATTGGGATTACGTCCGGGGAGGCAGAAAATCCGCAAAAAACGATCACACATGCTGTGAAGACAACCGTTTGGCGTATTTTAATTTTCTACATCGGTGCAATCTTTGTTATTGTAACCGTTTACCCTTGGAACCAGCTCAATCAAATTGGCAGCCCATTCGTTTCGGTTTTTGCTAAAATTGGAATTACGGCTGCAGCCGGCATTATCAACTTTGTCGTCATCACTGCAGCAATGAGCGGCTGTAACAGCGGTATCTTCAGCGCCACACGGATGCTTTACACATTGGCGAAAAATGGACAGGCACCAAAGATTTTTGCCAAATTATCGGAAAATAAAGTTCCTGTCTATTCAACCTTAACGGTTTTATTCGGCTTGGCCATTGGCGTTGTGGTGAGCTATGTTGCACCGCCATCCATCTTCGTGTATGTTTACAGTGCGAGTATACTTCCAGGAATGATTCCATGGTTTGTACTGCTCATCAGTGAAATCAGATTTAGAAAAGTAAATGCTGGTGCAATGGAAAAACATCCATTTAAAATGCCTTTCGCACCGTACAGCAACTATGCTACCATTGTATTTTTACTGGTCGTCCTTGTCGGTATGTTTATCAATCCAAGCACGCGCATCCCGTTAATCGTGGGAATTGCATTCCTTGCCATCATGACAGCCATTTTCTATCTATTAAAAATGGAAAAACGCGTACCGTTAGACGAGGCCAAAAACGAAAAAGGCACAAAAACACAAGCAGTATAATATAAAGAAAACAAAGGATGAAAGAGGGGGGACGGTTCGAATGCTTCATGCATGGGGACCGTCCTCTTTGAGGGAGTGATATTATGTCTTTCACGAGTTTAAGAGAAGTAATTGAACTGGCCGAGCAGCAAAACATAACGATTGCGGAATTAATGATCCAAACTGAAATACAGCAAAAGAGCATTCCACGGGAAGCGATTATCGAAAAAATGGCCGAGCAATTTACGGTAATGGAAGAGGCTGTCCGCAGTGGGACGACAAGTGCTGTCATGTCCCGTACCGGCTTGACCGGCGGCGATGGGCACCGCCTTCACCTATATGCCGAAAATGGAAAATCTTTTATCAATCCCGTGACATTAAATGCCGCAGCCAATGCGCTGGCCGTATCAGAGGTCAATGCGGCAATGGGGCGGATTGTGGCAACGCCGACTGCAGGCTCGGCGGGAATCTTGCCGGCAGTACTCGTTCACGCTCTGGATAGCGGAAAGTTTTCACGGGAGCAGATCGCCCTGTCGATGTTCACTGCCTCTGCCCTCGGCTTGGTGATTGCCAATAAAGCTTCCATATCAGGGGCAGCCGGCGGATGCCAAGCGGAAATCGGCTCAGCAACCGCGATGGCAGCCGGCACTTTAGTTGAGCTTGCCGGCGGCACTCCAGAGCAGGTTGGAAATGCCATTGGAATTGCTTTGAAAAATTCACTGGGACTAGTTTGTGATCCGGTCGCCGGGCTGGTGGAAATTCCATGCATCCTGCGGAACGGATTGCACGCGATTACCGCTCAGGCTGCGGCAGATATGGCGTTAGCGGGAGTAGTCAGCATCATCCCTCCGGATGAAGTGATCCATGTGATGCATGAAGTCGGGCAGCAAATGCCAGAGTCGTTGCGGGAAACAGGGATTGGCGGACTTGCAGGGACCCCGACAGGAAAAAAATTAAAAAAGCAGGTTTTCGGGGAAAAAAGTAGTGGGTGTGGACCGGCCAAATACCAAAGCGCCTATGAGATTATCGGGCCTGTCATGGTTGGACCATCCAGCTCTCATACCGCTGGGGCTGTCCGCATCGGCAATATTGCCCGCCAGCTGTTAAACGAACAACCATTATATGTGAGGTTTTCGTTAATGGGCTCCTTCGCCGAAACCTATCAAGGCCATGGGACAGACCTGGCACTAATAGCCGGTGTGATGGGGCTGTCAACCATGGATGAAGGCATTCCAAAGGCAAAATCCATTGCTGAGGAAAATGGCTTACAATACGAGTTCACGAAACGTGTGCTTGGAAGCTATCATCCGAATACCGTGCTTGTAGAATTATCGGGGGCAACGCGGACTGTAAAGGTACTGGCCAGTTCCTTAGGCGGAGGCAAAGTAGAGGTTCAGGAATTGGATGATTATCCGTTAAAGTTTTCCGGTGAACGGCCGACACTTGTGATTCACCATACCGACCGAAAAGGGGTCATTTCCGAGCTATCAGGCATTCTTTATCAAAAAGGGGTTAATATTGCCCGTATGGCGAATGAACGTTCAAAAATCAATGGTCCAGCGATTACAATTTGCGAAATCGACAATCAGATTGGGGAAGATCTTTTAACCATATTAAAAAACGAAATTCCAATCATTGATGAAATTTTAATAATCCAAACTAAATAATGATTTCGTGTATGGCGGGTCTGACTCTCGGCGCGATAAAGCATGATAGCGCTGGGGGTCAGACTCCAATTTTTATATGGCTATTAACTGAAATAAAAATGGTATATGGGGAAAAGCAAATGTCATTCTCGTTTTTCTAATTTGCATCCGTGTTTCTAATTCTTTTTTCCATTAAAGGGCGCAATTCCAGAATAGTACTTTTCTTTTAAAGTCTGATTCGACGGGTACTTATCTTCAATAAGATTTAAACAATCATCTTCAGCAACCGGGCGCTTTAGTTTAATAAAAATATATATGAAGAAATAGCCTGTAGCTATGATTACTTAGTAATCATAGCTACAGGCTTTATATTTCGGTAATTAAATGTCCTTATATATATTTAACTCGATGCCTGCTTTTTGTCTCTTGGACTAATTGAGTCTAATCAAATACATGAAAGACATTTGATGGGTAAAAATAGATAAGATACTCCGAATTAGTCTTGGCAAAAAATAAAAAAATAAGGTATGATTTTAAGCGAATGTGTTTGTCCAACTATCATTCCATCCTAGTTGATGTCTATTATAGGCAAGAAATATTCACTAATTAAAAAGCTCATTCTCATTTAGGGTATATTTAGTGAAAACCAATGTCAGTTATTACTGTTTAGGAGTTGCTAATACATTTCATTTGTTATAAGATTGTAATGAGAATAAAATGAGAATAAGATATAGACCTTTATGGTCTACTAGATACAAATCTTTCTTTTCGGAGGTATATATATGGCTGGATCAACTTTAACAATCAAAGATTTACATGTAGCAATTGATGGAAAAGAAATTTTAAAAGGTGTAAACCTTGAAGTAAAAGGTGGAGAAATCCATGCAATCATGGGACCTAATGGCACTGGTAAATCCACTTTATCTTCTGCAATCATGGGTCACCCAAAATATGAGGTTACCAGTGGGAATATCATTTTAGATGGACAGAATGTTCTTGAAATGGAAGTAGATGAGCGAGCACGTGCTGGTCTTTTCCTTGCTATGCAGTACCCAAGTGAAATTAATGGTGTAACAAATGCTGACTTTTTGCGTTCAGCTCTTAATAGCCGACTGGGTGAAGGAAATGAAATTTCATTAATGAAATTTATCCGTAAAATGGATAAGCAAATGGAATTTCTTGAAATGGACCTTGATATGGCTCAGCGTTACTTAAATGAAGGATTCTCTGGTGGCGAGAAAAAACGTAATGAAATCCTGCAATTAATGATGTTAGAACCAAAAATTGCTATCTTAGATGAAATTGACTCTGGACTAGACATTGATGCCTTAAAGGTTGTTTCCAAGGGTATCAATGAAATGCGTGGAGAAGAATTTGGTTGCTTAGTTATTACTCACTATCAACGTCTTTTAAACTATATCACTCCTGACTTTGTCCATGTAATGATGCAAGGCCGTATTGTTAAATCCGGTGGACCTGAGCTTTCACAACGTTTAGAAGCAGAAGGATATGACTGGATCAAGAAAGAACTCGGAATTGAAGATGAAACAGTTGGGCAAGAAGCGTAAGAGTTAGGAGGATTACAATGACAATCGAAACGAAATTGCCGTTTGACAAGGATTATGTTAGCTCCTTCTCAAAGGAAATGGGTGAACCCGCCTGGTTGGAGGAACTTCGTTTAACGGCATTAACCAATATTGAAACACTGTCAATGCCTAGACCTGATAAAACGAAAATTGATAAATGGAACTTTACACAATTCAATCGTCATCATGTGAAAAATGTACCTTTCACGTCACTTGCAGAGCTGCCAGATCAAGTGAAGGCTTTAGTTGATGTAGAGTCCGGAAATAAGAATTTATACATCCAGCGAAATCAAACACCTGCTTATCTTACCTTAACAGAAGATCTTAAAAGCAAAGGTGTTATCTTTACAGATATTTTTACAGCAGCACGAGAACATGGTGAACTGTTGAAGAAATATTTTATGACTCAAAGTACCAAAGCTGACGAACATCGCCTAATTGCCCTTCATACGGCACTAGTTAACGGTGGAGTTTTCGTATATGTCCCTAAGAATGTAGAAATTTCGGAACCGATTCATGCCGTGTTTTTGCATGATGATGCGGAGGCAAGTCTTTTCAACCATGTTATTGTTGTAGCTGATGATAATAGCTCAGTTACATATGTTGAAAACTATATTTCCACGATTGAAGTGGCAAATAGCGTATATAATATCGTATCAGAAGTAATTGCAGGTAATAATGCACGGGTTCAGTATGGTGCTGTTGATAACCTTGCCAAAGGAATTACTACCTATGTAAACCGTCGCGGTGTTGCCGGTAGAGATGCCCGGATTGAATGGGCACTTGGTTTAATGAATGAAGGAAATACGATTTCAGAAAACACCACCAATCTAGTTGGGGATGGCTCCTATGGAGATACAAAAACTGTTGTGGTTGGACGCGGTGAGCAGACGCAGAATTTCACAACGAAAGTCGTCCATTTTGGAAAAAATACAGAAGGTTATATCCTGAAGCATGGTGTCATGAAAGACAGTGCCACGTCTATTTTTAACGGGATTGGCAAAATTGAACACGGTGCAACAAAATCGAATGCAGAGCAAGAATCCCGGGTGTTAATGCTTAGTGAAAAGGCACGCGGCGATGCCAATCCAATTTTATTAATTGATGAAGATGATGTAACTGCTGGTCACGCTGCATCTGTTGGCCGTGTCGACAATGTCCAACTTTATTACTTGATGAGCCGCGGAATTCCGAAGGCTGAAGCAGAACGTTTGGTCATTCATGGCTTCCTTGCACCAGTAGTAAAACAACTTCCAATTGAGGGAGTAAAAAAACAGTTAACTGAAGTGATTGAAAGGAAAGTGCGATAATGAATATCAAGGATATTCGTAACCAGTTTCCAATACTAGATCAGGAAGTTAATGGCAAGCCGCTCGTCTATTTGGATAGTTCTGCTACATCGCAAAAGCCGATTCAAGTAATCGAAACGATTGAAAAATATTATAAAGAAATCAATTCCAATGTCCACCGTGGTGTTCATACATTAGGGACAAGAGCAACGGATGCCTACGAAGGGGCAAGGGAAAAGGTTCGAAAATTCATCAATGCAAAATCAACACAAGAGGTTATTTTTACAAGAGGAACGACGACCTCACTAAATACGATTGCAGCAAGCTATGCAGCAGCGAATTTAAAAGCAGGCGATGAAATCGTTATTACCTATATGGAGCATCACAGTAATATTATCCCATGGCAGCAAGTGGCCAAACGGACAGGTGCCCAGTTAAAATATATCGATCTTCAAGAGGATGGAACGATTTCCCTTGATGATGTACGCTCAACCATTACAACAAACACAAGGATTGTTTCAGTCATGCAAGTATCAAATGTGCTTGGTGTTATTAATCCAGTTAAAGAAATTGCCCAAATTGCCCATGAAAATGGAGCAATCATGGTGGTCGATGGTGCGCAAAGTGCTCCACATATGAAAATTGATGTTCAAGATTTGGATTGTGATTTTCTTGCCTTTTCTGGTCATAAAATGTGCGGACCAACTGGAATCGGTGTCCTTTATGGAAAAAAACATTTGCTAGAAAATATGGAGCCAATCGAATTCGGCGGCGAAATGATTGATTTTGTTCAATTGCATGAATCAACATGGAAAGAGCTTCCGTGGAAATTTGAAGGTGGAACACCGATTATTGCAGGGGCAGTCGGCCTTGGTGCAGCCATCGACTTTTTAAATGAAGTTGGACTTGAAAAAATTGCCGAACATGAACATAAACTTGTTGCTTATGCACTTGATAAGATGTCTTCCGTTGAGGGATTGACCATTTATGGTCCACTGGACGCGGCAAAACGTGCAGGACTTATTACCTTTAATTTGAATGATGTTCATCCACATGATGTGGCAACTGTTTTGGACGCTGAAGGGATTGCCGTCCGTGCCGGGCACCATTGTGCACAGCCGCTGATGAGATGGTTGAAAGCATCAGCAACCGCACGCGCCAGTTTTTACCTATACAATACGGAAGAAGATATTGATAAACTTGTTGAAGGGCTTGTCAAAACAAAGGAGTATTTCAGCGATGTCTTCTAATTTAGATAATCTCTACCGTCGAGTAATAATGGATCACTATAAAAATCCTCGTAATCGAGGGGTCCTAGAAGATGGTAGTCTGACGATTAATATGAATAATCCAACCTGCGGGGACCGCATTCAATTAACCATGAAAGTGGAAGATGGTTTGGTGACGAATGCAAGGTTTGAGGGGGAAGGCTGTTCGATTTCAATGTCCTCTGCTTCGATGATGACCCAAGCGATAAAGGGGAAAAAAGTAGAAGAGGCATTGAAGCTCTCGACTGTTTTTTCCAATATGATGCAGGGGAAAGAATATGATGACGATCTCGATCTTGGTGATATCGAAGCATTACAAGGTGTTTCAAAATTTCCAGCTAGAATTAAATGTGCGACATTAGCCTGGAAAGCAATGGAAAAAGGGCTGAAAGAAGAGGAACAACAATAAAAATAGGAAATGGCGGTTGAAATGGACGAATGTCCAGCTTCATCGCTTCTGCTTTCTATAAGGGAGGAACACGACAATGGCGAAAAAAATGCCGGAAATCGGTGATTATAAATATGGTTTTGCCGATAAAGACGTTTCCATATTCCGATCTAAGCGTGGCTTGACATCTGATATAGTAAAAGAGATTTCAAAGCTTAAGAATGAACCACAATGGATGTTGGACTTCCGCTTGAAGTCACTTGAGCATTTTTACAAAATGCCAATGCCACAATGGGGCGGAGATATGTCATCATTAAATTTCGACGAAATCACTTATTATGTTAAACCATCCGAAAAATCGGAAAAGTCATGGGATGAAGTACCTGAGGAAATCAAGGCAACATTCGATAAGCTTGGAATTCCAGAAGCAGAGCAAAAATATCTTGCTGGGGTATCGGCACAATATGAATCAGAAGTGGTTTACCATAACATGAAGGTAGAACTGGAAGATTTGGGTATTGTGTTCAAAGATACTGATTCTGCTTTAAGAGAAAATGAAGATATTTTCCGTGAACATTTTGGAAAAACAATTCCGCCAACAGATAACAAGTTTGCTGCCCTTAACTCAGCCGTATGGTCTGGTGGATCTTTCATCTACGTTCCAAAAGGTGTGAAAGTGGATACTCCATTACAGGCGTATTTCCGAATTAACTCTGAAAATATGGGACAATTCGAACGTACACTTATCGTAGTTGACGAAGGTGCACATGTACATTATGTTGAAGGCTGTACAGCTCCAGTTTATACAACGAACTCACTGCACAGTGCGGTTGTTGAGATTGTCATTAAAAAAGATGCTTACTGCCGTTACACAACGATTCAAAATTGGGCAAATAATGTTTTTAATCTTGTTACAAAGCGTGCTGTCTGTGAAGCAAATGCAACAATGGAATGGATCGATGGCAATATCGGATCGAAATTAACGATGAAATATCCAGCTGTTATTTTAAAGGGTGAAGGCGCCCGCGGGATGACTTTATCGATCGCGATTGCCGGTAAAGGTCAGCATCAGGACGCAGGAGCGAAAATGATTCATTTAGCTCCAAATACTTCTTCAACGATTGTTTCAAAGTCGATTTCGAAACACGGTGGTAAAGTAACGTATCGTGGTATGGTTCAATTTGGACGGAAAGCAGATGGTGCTCGTGCCAATATCGAATGTGATACGCTGATTATGGATAATCAATCTACATCAGATACAATCCCGTACAACGAAATTTTAAATGACAATATTTCGCTTGAACACGAAGCGAAGGTTTCTAAGGTTTCTGAAGAGCAGCTCTTCTATTTAATGAGCCGTGGGATCTCGCAACAGGAAGCAACTGAAATGATCGTTATGGGCTTCATTGAACCTTTCACAAAAGAATTGCCAATGGAATATGCCGTTGAAATGAACCGTCTCATCAAGTTTGAAATGGAAGGTTCCATCGGATAAAAAAACTTCCGCTTGCCATATTGGCAGGCGGGTTTTTTTCGTCACTCTAAAGTTCGATATCAAATACTATTATGCTATTATTAATAAATGGTGGTGATTTTATTGATCTATATTGGTGTGACAGGATGGGGAGACCATGACAGTCTCTACCCCGGTCAAATTTCTGCTCGGAATAGACTTAAGGAATATGCTGGACATTTTCCAATTGTAGAGGTAGATTCAGCTTTTTACGCGATCCAACCGAAGAGAAATGCCGTAAGATGGGTCAATGAAACGCCAGAGTCCTTTCAATTTATCGTCAAGGCATATCAGGGAATGACAGGCCATATGAGGGGGGAAATCCCTTTTAAAAATAAGCAGGAGATGTTTATGGCGTTTAAAGAGTCTCTTCAGCCATATATAGAGAAAAATCGATTAGCAATGGCTTTATTTCAATTTCCACCATGGTTTGCTTGTGTACGTGAAAATGTGGAGTACTTAAGATGGTGTAAGGATGAAATGGAGGAAATACCATGTGCTCTCGAATTCAGACATCAATCGTGGTTTCTGCCCAGGTATCGCCAAAAAACTCTTGATTTTATGAAACGAGAAAAATGGATTCATAGTATTTGCGATGAACCACAAGCTGGAGATGGCTCGATTCCAACCGTAATAAAGGCGACCACAGCCGATAAAGTTCTGGTGAGATTTCATGGCCGTAACCATTATGGCTGGCAAAAGAAGAGCGCCGATAATTGGCGGGAGGTACGCTATCTCTATCGTTATAATCAACTTGAGCTGCAAGAATGGGCAGTTTCCCTCCAAAAATTAACGAAGGAATGTTCCTCTGTTTATGTTCTTTTTAACAATAATTCCGGCGGAGATGCAGCAGACAATGCTAAGGAAATGATTGATTTATTGAATATTAACTATGAAGGGCTAGCTCCTAGGCAAATGGATTTGTTTTAAAATTCTTTTACTATTCGATTCAAATAAAGGGGAAGGAAAAATGGAATGGGTTATTTTAGTCGTAATTGGTCTTGCAGCTAGTTCGCTTGGTTCGCTAATTGGGTTAGGTGGGGGAATTATTGTTGTTCCAGCGCTTCTCTACCTGGGATCATTATCCGGTTTTGGTCATATCACTCCACAGATTGCTGTCGGGACATCCCTGTTTACGATGATTTTTACCGGCTTATCTTCCACACTCGCCTATATTAAGCATAAAACCGTGGATTACAAAAGCGGTTTAATTTTTCTGATAGGAAGCGGACCTGGAAGCATCCTTGGTGCCTGGGTGACAGAAAAGTTAAATCTACAATCCTTCAACGTCTTTTTTGGAATCTTTATCATTTTTGTTTCGATTGTATTATTATTAAAAGATAAATTAAAACCAATCCCATTTCGTAAAGATAAAGGGATTGTCCGTACTTTTACCGATAACAGCGGAAAAACATATGAGTATGGCTTTAGCCCAATTATCGGAGTCATCATCGCTTTTATTGTTGGCTTTTTTTCCGGTATTTTTGGAGTTGGCGGCGGATCGTTAATGGTGCCGACGATGATTTTAGTCTTTTTCTTTCCGCCACATGTTGCCGTTGCCACCTCTATGTTTATGATTTTACCAACATCAATTCTAAGCTCAATTACCCATGTAACCTTAGGCAATGTCAATTGGCTTGATGCATTGGCTTTAATTCCAGGAGCATGGATTGGAGCAAAAGTGGGCGTCTATTTAAATCAAAAGCTAAAGAGCAAAACCATTGTATTCTTATTAAGAACAATCCTTGTCATCGTTGGTGTACGTTTAATATTCCAAGGAATCTTTGGGTAGGAAAAAGGATGAGAAACAAGAATGGAAAACATTCATATTTATCATACAAATGATATACATAGCCATCTTGAACGTTGGCCACGAATTCAGGAATTGCTAAACACCCGCAAGGACACACATCAAAAGCAAGGGGAAGAGGTGTTTCTTTTTGATATCGGTGATTTTATTGACCGCTGGCACCCTTTTTCTGAGGGAACTAAGGGAAAGGGAAATATTGACCTCTTAAATGAAAGTGGCTTTTCAGCTGTCACGATTGGCAATAATGAAGGAATCAATCTTTCATTTGAAGACTTAGATCACTTGTATTCATCCGCAAAATTCGATGTTCTTGTTGCGAATCTTTATCAAAAGGGGAAAATTCATCCTTTATGGTTAAAACCGTTTGAAATTTATGAAACAAAAAGCGGCACAAGGATAGCGGTGATTGGAATAACTGCTCCTTTTTCCCATTTGTATGAATTGCTCGGATGGGAACTTACAGACCCCTTTGTCGAGCTGAAAGAATGGATTCCTGTTTTAAAGGAAAATTCGGATGCTATCATAGTGCTTTCCCATCTTGGTTTAAACGATGATGAACGAATTGCTGAAGAGTTTCCTGAAATTGATGTGATTTTAGGTGGGCATACCCATCATGTCCTTCTTGAGGGAAAGCAAGCAGGGAGAACCCTCATTGGTGCTGCAGGTAAGTTTGGTAACTATGTTGGTCATGTTACACTCAATGTCGATAAACAAAAAATAATAAGAAGCAAAAAATCCGTTCTGTATGATGTAAACGAACTACCTGCAGTAAAAGATGAGCAGGAATATGCGGACTCTTTTGTTCTGAAAGGGAAGGAACTATTAACACAGAAGGTTATTTCCTTAGCTGAACCGTTAATGAGTGACCCTTTTCAGGAAACAAAGCTTTCGCTTATGCTATGTCAAGCATTAAGAGAATGGTGTAAAGCGGATTGTGCCTTTCTCAATGCTGGTCTGTTGTTAGGTCCATTAGCAGGTGATGTTACCACCTATGACTTGCTTTCAATTTGTCCTCATCCAATTAATCCTTGTAAGATTGAATTAACTGGCGAGGAACTAAAGGAAGTTCTACTGTTATCAAAAAATACGGATTGCCATTTAGGCAAATAAAGGGTCTTGGTTTTAGAGGAACAGTTATGGGAATCATGGTCTATGATCAAATTATCATTAAGAGTAAAGTGATTTTCATTGATGGACTGGAATTAGACATTAAAGGGACGTACACATTAGCCTTACCGGATATGTTCACCTTCGGATACTTTTTTCCAGAACTATACAAAAGTCAGCATAAACAATATTTTCTGCCTGAGTTTTTACGTGATCTATTAAAATGGAAATTACAAATGCATTTTAGTTGATATACACGCTTTTTCAATCCCCGTCATACTGTGATAGGGAGGAAAGGAGTGTGGGAATTTGATTGATCTTTCACCAATAGAAATTAGCGGTCATACTTTTTTGGCTGTCACGGTGTTACTTCCAAAAACAACATTGCTTGTTGTGACAAGCGATAAGGGATATATCATGTGTGGGGCATTGGACGTTGGGTTATTAAATGAGAAATTAACTGATCGAAAAATCATTGCCGCACGGGCTGTTGGAGTTAAAACCATCGAGCAGCTGCTTAACGCCCCGCTGGAGTCTGTAACATATGAGGCAGAGGAATTAGGTATCTACAAAGGAATGATTGGCAAGGATGCCTTGCTGAAAATGATCTAAAAAGCTTGCTTAATTAGCAAGCTTTTTTATTAACGAGTTCATCGGCAAGTTTTCTTTATTAATTAGGCTAGTTCCTCCTTCATCAGCATACATATAGCTTGTAAGGGAGTGATTCTTTTGGCGAAATTCCGTGTCCGACGACTCCATAAGCGGGGCCGATGCCCTTCCGTTATGTATTGCTATTATCATTCGTGTTTTTTATAATATCAACAGCAACAGGGTTTTGGATGGTAAACAAAGGTATTGAACCAACGTTAATGAGATATGCTGAATCCGAAACTAGAAATATCGCCTCACTTGTTATTAACAAGGCAATCACGAAACGGACCACAAGCGTTGGTAATGATGTTATTGAACTTATTCCAAGTACGAATGGGAAACAAACCAATGCGAAACTGAATACGGATTTAATCAATCAGGCTTTAGCCGAAACAACTTCAGAAATACTGCAAAATTTAAAAACAGCAAAAAAGGGTGATCTTGCCTCTTTAGAGCAATTGACAGATGTGAAAATCGACACGAATAAAACGGATAATTCTGATGGACTTGTCTGGTATGTTCCGCTTGGTCAGGCAACAAATATTGCCTTGTTCGGAAATCTGGGACCAAAAATACCGGTAAGATTTACAGCTATTGGTGATCTTCGCCCTGATGTTAAAGTTACACCTAAACCAATGGGAATCAATAATACATGGATTGAAGTATCAATCCAAATAGAAGTGTCTGTACAAATTATTACCCCCTTTGCGACAAAAATAACCAAGCTTGATCAAAATGTTCCACTTGGTGGTACATTGATACAGGGAGATGTTCCACAATTTAATGGAGGGGGAAATACCCCAGCCATTCAGCTGCCGAAATCAGGAAATTAAAGAAGCCAGTCCACAGCTGGCTTTTATCTTTTCTTGGACCGCATCATCATTCGTTCCTGGCGCTCCCATATGGCTAAATGTGGATAGGGATCAAAAGACCATTCCGTATACCCATTGTCTTTGTACATACCATAATGCAAATGTGGGGGGAACTTCCCTGATGTTCCAGGAGGCCGTATCCCGAACTTCCTACACCGCCAATGACCGTTCCTGGGTCAACAATTTGTCCGACTTTTATATCTTTAGCAAAGCCGCTTAGATGTGCGAAATAATGATAGGTATTATCGATATCACGAATGCCGATTCTCCAGCCTCCGAATTTATTCCAGCCTTTCATCTCGACAATTCCATAATTCGTCGCACGAACGGGAACCCCGTACCCGGCGAAAATATCTGTTCCTTCATGGATTCTTCTGCCGCCCCAGCCTCTTGCATCACCCCATGTGCTTCGATAGCTGTGATTGCTGCGGATTGGCATTGGAAAGGCGTGGGCATCTAAATTAAGGCGTCCAAAATGGCGATATATTTTTGCCTTTCCAACAATAATACCGACCGTTTTATCGCGGTGATAATAATTCCATAAACCAATTTTTAGATTATCTTGATCGATGCCATAAGAAAGAAGATAATGAGCAAAAGAATATAGGACATCTTCATCACTCTTTAAACTCGCTTTTCCATCTCCATCCCCATCGACCCCGATTCCATTAAAAAACTGTATAGTTGCAGGGTTTTCGTCGGTTAGATTAGGATTGGTGATGCCTGCCCATTCCTCGGGGCGAAAATAGATTCCGATCGTACCTTCCACTTTTGGAAGGTCTCTGCGGACCTGGCGGATGCTTCTTTCATATTGATCAATTGCAGCCAAGTAATACCAGGGTATTTGGGTAACCGTTTCCACTTTTTTATATAATTTCATTCTTTCCCTATAGGGATCAGGTTCCTTTGCATAAACATCCCTGACGGCAAAGTTGCGGTAAAGAATAAAAGGAAAGCTCCGATAATCCGATATGTCCGCACAGGAATCCTCCTTCCAATTGATGTACGTGATTAGTTTATGATTTTCTAGACTTTTCATTATGGTCAATAAATGGTAATGAATATGATTTGGCTTGTCGTTCCTTTTTCAGTGTGTTAAAGTGACATCAGAAGATCTCATTCATTCATACTTATTAGGTACTTCAAGGGGTGTAAAAATGAGCAACAAAGAAGAATATTTAAGGAAACCAGATTGGTTAAAAATAAAATTGAATACAAATGACTCTTATACGGGTTTAAAGAAAATGATGCGTGAAAAGAATCTACATACGGTGTGTGAAGAAGCTCGCTGTCCTAATATTCATGAATGTTGGGCAGAAAGAAGAACGGCAACGTTTATGATTCTTGGAGATATTTGTACCCGTGCATGCCGATTCTGTGCCGTTAAAACGGCCTACCGACGGAACTGGATTGGAAAGAGCCAGAAAGAGTCGCTGATTCTGTTCAGTTAATGAATTTAAAGCATGTCGTCGTCACAGCCGTAGCCCGGGATGATCTAAAAGATGGCGGTGCAGCTATTTTTGCCGAAACCGTAAAAGCCATTCGCAGAAAAAATCCATTTACCAGTATAGAAGTTCTTCCCTCCGATATGGGTGGAAAAGAGGAGAATTTAAAGCTGCTAATGGATGCAAAACCGGACATTTTAAATCATAATATTGAAACTGTAAGACGGTTGACTCCAAGAGTAAGAGCGCGTGCTCAATATGATCGTTCGCTTGAATTTTTACGTCGTGCCAAGGAAATGCAACCCAATATTCCAACAAAATCAAGTCTAATGATTGGTCTTGGGGAAACGGAAGAAGAAATTCTTGATGTTATGGATGACCTAAGAGCAAATCAGGTGGACATCATGACCATTGGACAATATTTGCAACCAACGAAAAAACATTTAAAGGTTGAAAAGTATTATAGCCCAGAGGAATTTGAAGAATTTCGACTGATTGCATTAAGCAAGGGCTTTAGCCACTGTCAAGCAGGGCCGCTTGTTCGTTCCTCATACCATGCAGATGAACAAGTAAATGCTGCTGCAAAGCATAAACAATTGCAAGGTGAGAAAGAAGTAAAAGAAGCATAGGATGAAAAGAGTTCAGTCCCAATTGCGACTGAACTCTATTTACATTATTGGTTTGGACGTTTTATGTTATCATCAGGTGTAACACCATTTTCGTTTTCACTTGCGTTCATCGGTTTCCCTTGAGGTGATTTTTTCATTTGGGTAATTAAACTGTTGACATTTTTACGAGCATTTTTGCTTGTTGAATCCAAATGAGAAAGAGCTTCTACATCACGGATAAGCGTTGTATTATCCGTTACATACACATGGTAATACCTTGGGACCACTGACATAGCGGTTCTTTTTACTTGATCTGCCGCCAGATTGCGGTTTTTCGCATCTGTTCTATAGGCGATTAAGACTTCCTGGTCAGTTACTAGGGTTGCCACGTCATGCACATTAGGTATATTAGTACTTAATTTGCTAATGATATTCGCTAACTGTTCACGGTTAACCGCTGCATACTGATTATTTGCAGTTCGTTCATTTAATATGGGGCTTTTTTGATGGCGGACATAACCATAATCATTGCTAACATTTCGAATGCCGCGACTTGCTCCCTCATTATAGAGCTCTGTCCTTTTATTGTTTACATTAATGGATTTACCGCTTTCCTGGTAAACATCCTGATTGGTCATACCTCTTGAACAACCAGTTAACGCAGTTAACGTGAATAATCCGATGATTATGATCAACTTTTTCAACTTAAACACCTCCTTTTTTTAGAATATCCTAAAGGAGGATTTTTTTTCTTAGTAATTGATGGTGAATCGGTTATAATGGAAAGTAGGATTGGCTGGTAAAATGAGGTGAAATCATGATAATAATCAACAACACCGTTTATGAACTTATGCAGGAGCATAGGGATGCTTTTAATGAGGATGCCCTTAAGACAAGGTATAGCGATATTTTATCAAGGTATGATTACATTGTCGGTGATTGGGGTTACGGTCAGCTTCGTTTAAAAGGCTTTTTTGACGATCAAAATCAAAAAGCAACATTTGATACAAAAATAAGCACGCTTAGTGAATATCTGTATGAATACTGCAATTTCGGTTGTGCTTATTTTGTTTTGAAAAAAGTAAAAAAATGAAAGAAGGACCAAAAACGTTGGTCCTTTTTTCATTTTCCTATTCCCCCGAATATGGTGGCTGTACACCTGTGTCAGGGTCGTCGTGTGGTGGATGTGCACCATCCATCTGCCGGGGTAGGTCTTCATGTAAGGTTTTAAACTCATAATTAAAGGCACTATAATAGCGCTGCCCTTCCTTCCAGGGAGTGCTTTTATTATGAACAGGCTCGCTCTGGTTAATAGTCGAACCATAGGGTCCTTCTGGTAATTCCTCAGGAATAAGAAAGTTCCTCTGCTTTTCAACATTTGAAAGTTCAGTATATCTTTTAGCATCTTTATCCGCCATGATTTCACTCCTTTTTACCACTAGTATGACAAATGAGCGTTAAAAACATGACAGGTTTTTATTAAATTAACTCGTATAAGAAGGAGCGTAGTTCTTCGGCATCTTCTTCCTTTAACTGGAAGGCATACTCTAAGTATCCTTCTTCCTGCAAATCATCCGGTCCAATAATCGCAAATCGATTTCCTTGTATATCAAGGACAAGATGCTTTCCGTAGTGCCGAGTAGTTTGGACTATTGCTAAATCAAAACGCTGATTTTCACCAACAAAGCTAACAAATCTTGTTTTTGTATCTTCTGTATCATCGTATAAGAAAAAACGATCACTCATTCAAATGGTCTCCTTTAATAAGTACTTTTTTAAGCCTTATTTATATAGTATCAAATTTAATGGTACGATGGGAGTATTGATTTTACCATTGGGTTTTCAGAAATCACACGTAGAAACAAACGATATAAAATTATGTTACAATAAAACTAACGATTCGGCTGCTAAAAGTAGGCATACCAACATAGAAAAAGAAAACAAGGAAGTGGACGGTATATGTATTTTGTTGACCGAGAAAAAATTGAAGCGATATTAGCCTTCTTAGAAGAGGAAATCAGTCTCTTTACCAATCAAAAGAATTGGTCCACGCCACTTGAAAAAGCGGCTCTTGAACGCTTAACTCATGTGATGATTGAGGCTGTTTTAGATGTTGGCAACGCCATGATTGATGGCTTTATCATGCGTGACCCAGGAAGCTATGAAGATATTATAGAAATATTAATCGACGAAAAAGTTGTATCATCTGAGGTAGGTACCAGTTTAAAGATTCTTGTACAATTTCGTAAAGTCCTTGTACAGATGTACACTGATATCGACCATCAGAAACTACAGGAACAATTTTCCACCCATCTTCAGGAATTGGTAGTATTCCCGACAAATATACGGGATTATTTAGCAAATGAATTAGGACCGGTCTCAGCCTTTAAGAACTAATCACAAGTCTGCAGGGAAAGACTTTTTTCAGATAGGATACCGATAGGAGCGATCGTATTGAAGTATAAAGGTTATTTAATTGATTTAGATGGAACGATGTATAAAGGAACAGAAAGGATTGAAGCGGCATCGGATTTTGTCAAAAAGCTACGTGATAATGGAATTCCCTATTTATTCGTAACCAATAATTCATCGCGGACTCCAGCTCAAGTTGCCGAAAAGCTACGTGGCTTTGATATTCCTGCTGAGGAAGCGCTTGTATTTACTACAAGTCAGGCAACAGCCAATTATATTTACGACAAAAATCATGCTGCGACCGTTTATGTTATTGGTGAAGAGGGGATTAGGACTGCCCTTGAAGAAAAAGGATTTCGGTTTGCGGAGGAAAAAGCAGACTTTGTAGTGGTCGGTATTGATAGGGAAATTAGCTATGAAAAGCTTTCCGTCGCCTGTTTGGCAGTACGGAATGGAGCGACATTCATCTCAACAAATGGAGATATTGCAATCCCAACGGAGAGAGGTTTATTGCCGGGGAATGGCTCACTTACATCCGTGATTTCCGTATCCACTCAAGTCAAGCCGATTTTTATTGGCAAACCCGAGAGCATCATAATGGAACAAGCGTTAAAGGTTTTGGGGACATCCAAAGAGGAAACACTGATGGTTGGCGATTATTATGATACCGACATCTTAGCAGGAATGAATGCAGGGATGGACACGCTATTGGTACATACTGGGGTAACAACAAAGGAATTGCTTTCTGGATATGGCCGTAAGCCTACATATGCTATTGACACATTAGATCAATGGGAAATTTAAAAAGGATGGGAAAGCCCCATCCTTTTCTTGTTTATTTACTCCTTTTCCTTCTCTGTTCTTGCAGCACGATGAGCCAGTCTGCTTGAAGCGGCCGCTGCAATGGCACCGACAATATCATCTAAAAATGTATGGCATTCTCCTGTTGTTTTATCATTTAAGTGGGCTAGTATCCCCGGTTTTTGTTTATCAATGTATCCATAATTCGTAAATCCGATGGAGCCGTAAACATTGACAATCGATAAGGCAAGGATCTCATCGACACCATAAAGGCTTTCATCAGATCCAATAATCCCCTGCAATGGCTCTTCCAATAGACCTTTTTCAGCTAGGATATCAAGCTGAATACCTGTTAATATGGCGTTTTGAACCTCCCGTTTGGAAAGTACCCGCTCAACATTTGCTATGCAGTCTTCCATTTTTAAGTTTTCGTGATATTTATTCTGTAAATAGTAAACTAAATCGGCAATATCCTGAATTTCGACGCCTCTCTTTCTTTAATCCATCTTCGAGCTGTATCTTCGGTCAGATCCGCCTTTTTGTCGTCTGCCATTCCACTATCACCTTTTCTTTGAATTTTCACTAAATAGATCCTCTTTTTCCTTAAGATATGCATTTTTAAAGGAAAAGGAACATGGAACATTTTTCACATCCATTTTTCTTTTTTCTCTTTTTTCTTAGACATTTAAAAACAGGAAGACAACAAGTTTTCTTAAGCTTCTACATATATATGACTTATGAAGAGGTTTGGAAGTGAGGCGAGAAAAATGCTCCAAAAATTGCTAGAAAATCAATATGGCGTAAAGGTTGAAGAATATGTAAAGATTGATTCTTTTGATGCACTACGCGGGAATGGCTGGCTCTATCTAGTTTCCAAACCAGGTAGCAGGGAAGAAACCGATATTAGCGAATTGGAAAAAATCGCCGAGCATTTAAGGAATTATGGTGATAACCATGTTCCCATCTTCCTTCCATCAAAAGACGGAAACTTAATAACTACCTGGGAGCAAACTAAATATTGTGTGTTAGCCAATCGGCAAACAGAAAAGCAGCAAAAGATTAAAATAGGCCGAAGTTTGGCAAAATTTCATGAACGTGGAAGAAGAGTACCATTTCAAATTGAACGAACAAGCCGCATTGGGCAATGGAAGGGTTTATGGGAAAAACGTCTTGAGCAAATGGAAAAAGTATGGAATGGTCTGCTTTTTCAAACTCCTGAGGATGAGTTTGAAAGAATGTTTGTTGAATCCTTTCCCTATTATATAGGGTTGACGGAGAATGCCATTCAATATTTAGTGGATACGGAAATCGATGATGACCCTCTAGAGACGGATAGTGGAACAGTATGTCATGAACGGTTTTCAAAAAAATCATGGGGAGACAATTATTTAATTAAGAATCCTTTTGATTGGGTATTTGATCATCGCAGCCGTGATCTTGCTGAATGGACGCGGGAGCGTTATTTTCGTAATATTCAAACCTATGATAAGGAATTAAAACAATTTTACCAAGAATATCAAAGCATTGTGCCGTTGTCCTCATTTTCGTGGCGATTATTATATTCGCGATTAATATTTCCGCTTCACTATTTTGATTGTGTTGAGAATTATTATATAACCAATTCTGAGCAGGAAAAAAAGATGATGGAAGAGTATTTAGGTAAAATCTTAAGACAATCGACAGAGTATGAACGTTTTCTTGGCAGCTTCTTTCAATTAGCAGGTGCACCCATTAAAAGATTAAACATACCACAGCTTGAGTGGCTTATGAGTTAGGAAGGACAAACACAAAAAAGCGATTGCCCATTGCAATCGCTTGTATTTCAAAAAAAAAGTATTAGTTTTGGAAATATGATAACTGTCTAGCTCCAGCTCCCAGCGACTAGTGTACTTCGCTCTTCTCCCTACGATAAGTCAACATCGAATCGCTCCGCTCTTCGTGTTTCCTTTATCTCAGTCGAAGTGCTCCAGTCCATACGTCGCTAAACGGTCGCTTCCGCTTTTATTTTAAAATACTTGTTCTACTTCAAGAACTCCTGGGACTTCTTCTAAAAGTGCTCTTTCAATACCAGCTTTTAATGTAATGGTTGAGCTTGGGCAGCTTCCGCATGCACCGAGCAGACGGAGTTTAACAATCCCATCCTCCACATCAACTAATTCACAGTCTCCGCCATCGCGAAGAAGAAATGGACGTAATTTATCTAATACTTCCTGAACTTGTTCTTTCATTTCTAGCTCTGCCATATAATCGACTCCTTTCCTTATCTATATTATAATGTCATCGGCGTTAAAAATCCATTCTAATGAGAAAGGAAATCACATTACTCGTAAAAATTCCTTCAATTTTATCATGACAATAATGTAAAATAAAAGTAAAAGTAGGGATTGGGTTATATGAAAAAAAATGAAGTAGAAATTGTTCTATATGGGGCGAAAAACTTGTGCCCAAGCTGTTTAAATTCACCCTCTTCGAAAGAAACCTTTGAATGGCTTGAGGCTGCAATTGCAAGAAAATTTCCTGACCGGCGATTTATAATGACCTATGTGGATATTTACCAACCACCTGAAGAAATCACAAAGCAAGCTTTTGCTAAAAGAGTCATTGAAGAGGATATGTTCTATCCAGTGGTGGTTATTAAAGAAAAAATAGTAGGTGAAGGAAACCCTCGTTTAAAAACGATCTTTTCAGAACTCGAGAAGCTATGGATTAAAGCTGAATAAAAAGAAGCATCTCAATTTAATTTGAGATGCTTCTTTTTGTATTAACCATTATGATATTTATACATCCACAGGATTCCAGATTTTAATAAACGAGCTACGCGACCAGTAATGGCGCGTTCAGCCATCATTCCGAATCCTTGTTTTTTCCCAAGGGAACCAAGGACACCTTTTAATTTAATTGCTGGGAAAGTTTCAGGAGGCTCTTCCCCATTCCAACGCTTTTTCAATACTTCTACAATCTGTTCTGCTTGTCCCTCCGCAAGCTGTGCACTTGGAGCATGTGGAAGGCTTGCACAGTCACCAACAATAAAAACATGTTCATCATTTGGTAAATGGTGACGAGGAGTGATAATCAGTCTTCCTGACCGATCCATTTCTTCAGAAAGATTACGTACAATTTGATTAGCCTGAATACCTGCTGTCCAAACAATTACATCGCAATCGATAGGTTGATCGTGATTGTATAATTTATTTTCCTCGATTTTGGTGATATTTGAATTGTTAATAATTTCAACATTATGTTTTTGAAACCAATTTTCAACATATTTGCTTAAACGTTCCGGGAAGGCAGAAAGAATATGTTTCCCACGGTCAAATAATTTGATTTGAAGGTCCTCCCGGCTTTCACTTAATTCGCTTGCCAGTTCGACTCCACTGAGACCTGCTCCAACTATTCCAACTACCGATCCTGGACCGAGATTATTTAAAACCGAATAGGTTAGGCGGGACTTTTCAATATTTTGAATGCTGAAGGTATATTGTTCTGCGCCGGGTACGTTATGGTAATTGTCCTCACAGCCAAGACCAATGACTAAATCATCATAACCTAGAGGTTCATCATCTTTTAAGAGGACTTTTTTCTCTTTCGTATCAATTCCAATTATTTCCCCATATTTAATGTTCAGCTGAGGATGTTCTGGAAAAGCAACACGAACTTCTTTGTCAGAAATGGTTCCTGCTGCCAGAGCATAATATTCAGTTTTTAAACAATGGTATGGTACGCGATCAACAAGTGTTATCGTGACATCTTCAGGTAGATGATTTGGGAGGAGTTCGCTCAAAATCTTCATCCCACCGTAACCACCGCCAAGAATTACAAGGTTTTTCATTTTTATTTCCCCTTTTTGCAAACCAGTTATCTTTAATGTTTCATTTTTGGTATCTTTTTATTGCTAGAGAAGACCAGGATTCAAAGAAATCGTTTGGCTGTAATGGATAATATTATTTGGAAAAATCGTAGTATAAATTTTTACGTTTTTACACACATAAAAAAGTATATCTAAATTGTGTCGAAATAACAACAGATATCACACGATTATTGACACTCTCCAGTGGAACATGATAATTGACGAAGCAAAATAAATGGGGTAGGATAATAAGTTAGTGGAGAGGTGAAAGCATTGATGAAACCGATCATTGAATTTTGTATCAGCAATCTAGCAAATGGTGCACAACAAGCACTTGAAAAATTAGAACGAGATCCTAATTTGGATATTATCGAATATGGTTGTCTTGGATATTGTGGCAAATGTGCTTCCACCCTTTATGCGCTTGTAAACGGTGAAATAGTAACAGGAAACACACCAGACGAATTAGTTGATAACATTTATCAATATTTAGAAGAAAATCCGATGTTTTAAGTTAAAGAGAGCCACAGCCGCTCCCTTATTCATATATTTTTCATATGTTATACAATATAAACGGATTAGTTGAGTACTTAATCTTTAGCCTATATACTATATATAAAACCTCATTAAAGGAGGGAACAGGATGAGCAAGGATGTTATTATTTTGACTGAAGCTGCTGCTCTTCAAATTAAAGATATGATGAAACAAAATGAGGAAGAGGGTGCCCTATTACGAGTAGGAGTTAAAGGCGGCGGATGCAGCGGCTTATCTTATGGTATGGGGTTTGACCATGAAGTGAAGGAAGACGATCTTCATTTTGAACAGCATGGGATTCAAATTCTAGTTGAAAAAGAAAGTGTGCCTATCCTTCAAGGGACAAAAATTGATTTTAAACAATCGATGATGGGTGGCGGCTTCACAATTGACAATCCGAATGCCATTGCTTCATGCGGATGCGGTTCATCGTTCCGCACAGCCACAGAAACGGGTACACCAGAAGAATGTTAAGTTAAAATACAAATAATAAAGGCGTCCAATTGGGCGCCTTTTATTAAACGATAAAAAGTATAAATTTTTGAACTAAGATAACTGTCTAGCTGCAGCGCCTAGGGGATCGGGGTCATAAGTCAATCCGTCCTGAAGGTTAAAAAGCAACCTTCAAGCCGGCTCGTCTTATGCCTGTCGCACTGAACAAGGCGCCTCCGCTTTTATTATTATTTATTAAACATCGAAGAGCTATGAAGTGGCTGGATTTTTGCTTTTGGATCAATGTAGGCTTTGGCATTGTTGACTGCAGTTGGAGCTTCGCCGAATCCACAAGCGATTAATTTCACTTTTCCATCGTAAGTGCAAATATCACCAGCGGCATAGATTCCCGGTACATTCGTTTCCATTTTGGAATTAACAACAATGGAGTTCTTTTCAATTTCAAAGCCCCATTCTTTGATTGGACCAAGAGAAGAAACAAATCCATAGTTACAAATGACAGCATCGACATCCAAGGTTTCTTTTCCTTCACCATTTGCCCCTTCAAGTACAACTTGTTTAATCCCAGTTTCATCACCGAGTAATTCAGCTGGTACATATGGAGTTTTCACATCGACTTTAGAATTGTATAAGTTCTCAACACTATGTTCATGTGCCCGGAATTTATCTCGACGGTGAACAATCGTTACTTTTTTAGCAATTGGTTCTAGCATTAATGCCCAATCGACCGCTGAGTCACCACCGCCAAATACCACTACTTTTTGTCCGGCAAACTGGTTGAGGTCCTCAATAAAGTAATAGAGGTTCTTACGTTCATATTGTACAGCACTTTCCAATTCCAATCGGCGAGGTTGAAAGGCTCCATTTCCTGCCGTAATAATGACGGTTTTAGAATAATGAACTTCTTTATTCGTTGTTAACTTAAAAATGCCATCTTCTTGCTTTTCTAATTTTTCAACTGATTGCTCTAAAGCAATCTCGGGTTCAAACTTTTTCATTTGTTCTTTTAAATTATTTATTAGTTCTTGTGCACGGATTTTTGGAAAACCAGCAACATCATAAATATATTTTTCGGGATATAGCGCCGATAATTGACCGCCTAGTTGTGGCAAGCTTTCTATGATTTTCACTGATGCCTGTCTCATTCCACCGTAAAAAGCAGTAAATAAACCGGTAGGACCGCCACCGATAATGGTAATATCATAAACCTTTTGTTTCTCTTGCACTCCGTATCCCTCCAACTAAGTAGTGACAAACTCCATTCCTTATAATACCATAATTTTTAAAAATCCTCACTTCTTTCAGTGGGAATATTCAGAGTGATGAGAATTGTTTTACTAGCATATAATGGAATAAAACCTAAAAAAGGTAATGGTTCCAATATTTTTAAATTGAATAATTTAAAAATATTGCTTGAAAATGAGATGAAAAAAGAATAAGATGAAATTTGGATATATTGTTACTATTTTGTGACAAAAAAAGGACATTTTAATGGCTGAAGGGAAAGGTAATCCTTACTTTCATGCTAACAAATAACTGCGCCACTGTCTTTGCTAAATGGCGTGTTTTCTTTATCTTCATACGTGAATTATCTCACATACATTTTCCTTCTTAGCAAAATAAAATTCATGGATGCAGAGGAAGATAAGAAAAAGAGATTCTTATAAAAAATAAAAAGGTGGAAGTGATCACTTTGAAAAAGCCTAAAATTGTAATTATCGGTGCTGGATACGGTGGACTAATGACTACAGTTCGCTTGCAAAAGTTAATTGGTGTAAATGAAGCTGAAATTGTTTTAATCAATAAAAATGACTACCATTACGAAACAACATGGTTACATGAGGCTTCAGCTGGAACATTGCATCATGATCGAGTCCGTTATGAGATTCGTGATGTTATTGATCGAAGCAAGGTTGAATTTGTTCAGGACTCTTGTTTAGAAATTAATAAAGACGAAAAGAAAGTGATTTTAGAAAAAAGTGAAATCGCTTATGATTACCTCGTGGTTGCTCTTGGTGGTGAGCCAGAAACTTTCGGTATTAAAGGCTTAAAAGAATATGCATTTGGAATTACAAATGTAAATTCATCACGACAATTACGTGAGCACATTGAATACCAATTTGCTACCTACAATATGGAAGAAGAAAAGAACGATGACAGACTTTCTATCGTGGTAGGCGGTGCTGGTTTTACTGGGATTGAATTCCTTGGCGAATTAACTAACAGAATCCCTGAATTATGCCATGAATACGATGTGGACTTTCATAAGGTGAAAATTATCTGTGTGGAAGCAGCCCCAACTGTGTTACCAGGATTTGACCCAGAATTAGTGAATTATGCTGTTTCTCAATTGCAGCGCAAGGGTGTAGAATTTTTAATTGGAACAGCGATTAAAGAATGTACTCCTGATGGAATCTTCGTAGCAAAAGGCGAAGATGAACCGCGTGAAATCAAGGCTGGAACTGTTGTTTGGGCAGCTGGGGTACGCGGAAATGCAGTCATTGAAAAATCAGGTTTTGAAGCGATGAAGGCGGGTAAAAGTACAGCCAGACCTACGTGTTCCTGGATTCAATGATGTATTCATCATTGGTGATAGCTCTCTAATGATTAACGAAGAGATCAATCGTCCGTATCCTCCAACTGCACAAATTGCAATGCAGCAGGGTAAGGTTGTTGCGCGTAATATAGCAGCATTAGTACGCAATAAGACAGAACTTGAAACGTTTAAGTTCGATAATAAAGGAACAGTTTGCTCTCTTGGCGAAGATGATGCGATTGGTGTTGTTTTTGGCAAAAAGCTAACTGGTGCAAAAGCAGCCTTCATGAAAAAAGTGGTAGATAATCGTTCCCTTTACATGATTGGCGGAGTATCTCTTGTACTGAAAAAGGGAAAATTTAAAGTGTTCTAATAGCAATCATAGAAAAGGACAGAGAAATCTGCCCTTTTTTTGTTACAATAAATGTATATTATTATCCATTGGGAGGGTACATATGAGTAATCTGGAAAAACGTGGGAAGGTCTGGTTGGCTGTTTCCGGGTTGGTGAAATCTGCCGATGGTAAATGGCTTGTAGTAAAAAAAAGGTATGGAGGGCTAAAAGGACAATGGTCTCTGCCAGCAGGCTTTGTTGAGATGGGTGAAACAGTGGATGAAGCAGTTATAAGAGAAGTAAAAGAAGAAACAGGAATTAAGTGTGTTGTTAAAGGGTTGATAGGGTTAAGAACAGGCGTTATTAAGGAAGAAATTAGTGATAATTTGATCCTGTTTTTACTGGAGCCAAAAGAAATTGGACCACTTAAACATCAGGAAACTGAATTGTTTGAAGCCAAGTTTATGGCACCATTTGAGCTGCTCCGTGAAAAGGAAGCCTCAATCCTTCTTCAGTATCTTCTTAATCAGAATGAAGTTTCGCTTAAGCCTGGAATGGATGATCTGAACCCTGGTAATCAGTTTGGTTATACAGCTTATAAAGTATTTTTTTAATTTTTAGAAAATTTAAGTAACTGTTAGAAAATGAAAGAAAACTTACGATGTATCCGTTTTCTTTTCTGTTTTTGCTTGTTTTTCCCTCTTTCCAAGCCTTCACCTTTTATGATATATTATCAGAAAATTAAGTTAATATTAGGAGGCTGATTGGGATGACAGTGAAAACACTAGATCCAACAAAATGTGATTATTGTTCGGGGAATGGTTATTTTCAGTTACTGCTTGGAGGTTCGGAAACGTGTTCTTGTTGTAAAGGGACAGGAAAGAAAAAGGAATAAGACTTAAGGCTAAGAATTACCTGCTTCTTCGAATTTTCGAGAGGCTATTTTTTTGGCCGAAAACTAGTAAATATTGACTCCCCTGTGGACATTCAGTAAACTTAGAATTGATGTGTGAGGGGGAATCTTAGGTGCAGATGAGCATTGTTGTCTTAGTTATTTCAATATTGTTATTTTTTGTTTTATTTTTTGGAATTGGATTTATTCTAAATATGCTTTTAAGAATGTCATGGATTATGGCATTCATTTACCCCATCATTGCTATTCTTATTGTAGATAAAGTGCGTTTTATTGAATATTTTACAAATAGTAAATATGCGTTTCAACAACTTGGACATCGGATTAGTTCTTTAGCTATAGCAGATATCCTGATTTTACTTAGCGGGCTGGCAGGAGCAATAGCTGCGGGAATTACGATCAAGCTATTACGAAAAAACGGATACCAAATGTTTTAAGAGGCCAATTTTGGTCTCTTTTTTTGAAAAAGGACAGTAACTTATTAATTATCTGAATTTTTAAATAAATAATTATTTTTTTTCCTCCCTTTTTGAATAATTCATTGCCCCTTGGGAAATGAATATTTTGGGAGGAGTGAAATTTTGATGAGTAAAATAAAAAACGGGATGAGACGTTTAGCCATGACATGTCTATTTTTACTGGCACTGGTAGCGACATTTCAATCAATATCTGGCATAAAAGCAGAATCCCTTTTTTCATTTGCAAATTTTAAAACGGAAGAACAGCTGCTGGAGGATGAAGCTAGTTCTCAAGTGACTCATAAATTAAAATCCATTGCCCTTGCTATTAAGAATATTAATCAATTTGTACAATTGGATCCTCTCATTTCGTCCAATGTAGCTATTGCTAAGGCCCCGCCAACATTAGAGAATGCCTTTGATTGGACCAAGTATCCAAAGGAAACCGTATTGGCAACAGGATATACAGCCGGATATGAGTCTACAGGTAAATATAAAGGAAATCCGGAATATGGAATTACCTATTCAGGGGTTAAAGTGAAACGCGATTTATATTCAACTGTAGCAGCAGATTTAAATGTTTTCCCTATCGGTACCATCCTCTTTATCCCAGGATATGGATATGGAGTGGTAGCAGATAAAGGTGGCGCAATTAATGGAAATGAATTAGACCTTTATTATGAAACCGTTGCAGATGTGTATAAATTATGGGGAAAAAAGAAGCTTGATATCTTTGTTGTTAAAAAAGGTGACGGAAAACTAACCGAGGAACAATTACAAGCATTAAATGAAAATGAATCCATGCAGGTATTTCGCCAGCAGTATATTAGTTCTGAAAGAAGGTAAAAGAAAAAACAGGCCAAAGGCCTGTTTTTTTTATAGAATGGAAATAATGAAAGTAATAAAGGAGGCCCTTTTTATGAATGAGTATCCTTGGGAATACTATGAGTTCTTTATTAAATTTAATGAAGGGGATTATTATACCTGTCACGATCTACTTGAAGAAATGTGGATGACAGAAAAGGATAACCTATTTTTAAAGGGACTGTTGCAAATGAGTGTTGCGATCTATCATTATGAATATGGGAATGTGAAAGGGGCTAGGGTGATGATGCAAACTGCTCACGACTATTTACAAGGGTATCGACCTAAGTTCTGGGACTTAGATCTAGAAAAGGTCTTTCCTTTTATTGAACAATGCCTTTCTTTATTTCCGAAAGAAATTGATAAGGTCCCTTTTGAAAAAGTGAATGATTTGCCGATATTGCCACGCTTATTTGTGTATCTAGAAGATTAGATAGGCGAAATAAAAAAATTTTTCCGATATAATAAGAACATATTCATACGGGGGGAATGGGACATGTTTCAAGTCGCAGCAGAAATTGAATTTTCTAAACAACATGAGGGTTTAGTTGTCGGTCTTTTTGACAAACCAGAAAAATTTACTGGACGATTAACTAAACTCGATGAACTTTTTGAAGGGCAGCTTACAGAGCTCGTAAAAACAGGTGATATCTCAGCTAAATTAAAAAGTATTAGTAAAGTACATAGTTTTGGTAAGATTGGATCAAAAAGAATTTGGTTTGTAGGTCTTGGGAAGGAAAAAGAATTAACCTTTGAAAAACTGGCTGAGGCTCTTGGGAAGGTGTTTAAGGAGTTAAAAGCAGCAAAGCTAGAGGAAACAGCGCTGCTATTAGATTCATTTACTTCTGAGCAAGTGGAAGGATTAGATGCTTCCCATGCTGTGGGCGAAGCGTTAGCTTTATCTACCTACCATTTTGAGGGCTACAAGCAAAGATCTAATGATCCGGAAAAAAGCTTGAAAAATTTCACAGTTTACAGTGAAGCATACGACCTGGAGGAAATCCAAGCATCATTAGCGGTTGGTTATGCTTTTGGCAAAGGGACCAACTCGGCGCGTACTCTCGTTAATACGCCAGGGAATTTACTAACGGCAACGGAGATGGCAAAGTATGCCAAAGAGCTTGCTGGCAAGTATGATTTTGAAGTAGAAATATTAGAAAAAGATGAAATTGAAAAACTCGGTATGGGCGCATTTCTGGCTGTCAATCAAGGGTCGGTGGAGCCTCCAAAGATGATTGTGCTAAAATATCAAGGAAAAGATCAATGGGAAGATGTCATTGGACTTGTTGGAAAAGGAATCACCTTTGATACAGGTGGTTACTCCATTAAAACAAAAGCCGGAATTGTTGGCATGAAGTCGGATATGGGTGGAGCAGCTGCCGTTCTCGGTGCGATGGAAATTATCGGAGAAATTAAGCCCGAACAAAACGTTGTCGCCGTCATTCCTTCAACGGATAACATGATTAGCGGCGGTGCTTTTAAACCAGATGATGTTATTACATCCATGAGTGGAAAGACCATTGAAGTGTTAAATACAGATGCTGAAGGCGGGCTTGTTTTAGCAGATGCGATTACCTATGCAAAACATCACGGTGCTGATTATTTAGTCGATGTAGCGACCTTAACGGGTGGTGTGATTACGGCACTTGGCCTTCCATACAACAGGAGCGATGACCAACCACGAGCTGCTGTTTGAACAGGTCTTGGAGGCATCAATGGAAGCCGGTGAGCAGATTTGGCAATTGCCATTGTTTGAAACGGAGAAACAACGAGTAAGAAACAGTAAGGTAGCTGATTTAAATAATTCCCCCGGATCAGAAGGCCATGCCATTGTCGCGGGGGCGTTTATTGGGGAATTTGCCGAAGGGACGCCGTGGGTTCATTTAGATATTGCTGGCACAGCCACAACCTCTAAGGAATATAACCTTGGTCCATCTGGAGGAACAGGGGTAATGACTCGCACACTTGCTTTATTCGTGGAACGGTTTGAGCCGATTAAAAAGTAAGGCCTTGGCCTCTGGAGACCTCTCTGGAGGTTTTATAATTTCTGAAAAGGCCCACTCCAATTCCTTTACCTTCGCATATGAAATAGTGTAGGCAAGTATAGATGAAAAGGAGGTAAGGCTGCATGTACCCTTATCGAAATCCTTACCCGGTACATGATCAAAGATTTTTCGGTTTCTTTGGATTGCCATTAGCAGGTGCCTTTCTAGGTGGTTTAATAGGAGGCGGGATAGGAGGAGCATTGGCTAGCCGGCCATTTTATGGAGGCTATCCAGGTTTTGGCTATCCCCCAATAGGTTATCCCCCAATGGGCTACCCTGGTATGGGCTATCCAGGCTTTTATTAACAAAGTAAAAAACAGCTCATGTAGCTGTTTTTTCATTTTGAAAAAGGAAAATTAACAACAGTAGAGAATAGTTAATTTATTGTGCCAACATTTTACATATTAATTGGAGGGATAAGAATGATAAAAAACACATTAATTGAAGCTTTAGGTATTGAGATCACCCTTTTAGAACGAGGAAAAGTCATCGCAACCATGCCAGTAGATGAACGGACACGCCAGCCTGTAGGGTTACTTCATGGAGGAGCATCTGTTGCATTAGCGGAAACAGTTGCTAGCGTGGGTGCCTATGAATTAGTGGATAAAGAAACGGAAGGAGTTGCGGGTCTAGAAATCAATGCGAATCATGTTCGCCCAAAAACAGAAGGGCTAGTTACAGCAGTAGCTACGGTTTTGCATCAAGGAAAAACAACAATGGTTTGGGATATTAAAATTACTGATGAACAGGACCGCTTAATTTGCGTTTCCCGATGTACAATGGCAGTTTTAAAATTGAAAAAGTAGCAGAGCAGCTTCTTAATGGATGGGGATATTTTCCTATCCTTTTTTCTGTTTTCAGGATCGTATATTGTAGAAAAATTTAAAAAATTAGAATCAATTTCATGATATAATAAAAGAAATTAAAAAATAGAAAATAAGCACAATTTTTTGTACAGGTTTCTTTATATAATGGTAGTAAAGAAGATTGTCAGAAAGGTGGGGAAAATATTGAAAGGAAGGCGGCAGTATTTATTTATTGATTTTGAGTTTACCATGCCTGAACGAAAGGCCCGGATGAAAGATTTTTTCGCTGAAATTATTGAGGTAGGAATTGTCTCGGTTGTTGATGATCAAATTACTGAACAATTCTCATCGTTTGTTACACCACTTAAATTTCCACTTTTATCAGAACGCTGTAAATCATTCTTACATATTTCGCAGCAGCAAGTTGACAATGGGCTATCCATTTATGAGCTTGTAAGAAAAATGGAGGAATTCAATAAAAATTACGAAACGACCATTGTTACTTGGGGAAATATGGATATGAAGGTGCTGCGTCAAAACTGTTTAAAGGCTGGGGTCTCTTTTCCATATAATGGAGCTGAATTAGATTTATCAATGGAATATAAGCGATTCTTCGGTGACCAAAATCAAACAGGCTTATGGAAGGCAGTTCAGGAGTATGGCAAAGAAGGAACAGGCAGGCATCATCGGGCCCTCGACGATGCATTGACCACTTATAATATATTCCGGCTTGTTGAAAAGGATAAACGTTATTTAGAAAAACCAAAACCAACAACAATTGGTGACCGTGTTGATTTTTCAAAGCTATTCAGTGAATTCGCATAAAAGGCCAAATCATAAAACTTGATTTGGCCTTTGCTATTGCTTTTCTTACTTAAAATAATCTCTTTCTAGCGACTCGAACATTTTTAAGCTCATATTCGCCCATGGTGATGAAGTTTCCGTTAATTCCTTTTTCATTTTTTCCACCGCTTCTTTTAAGGAAACCTGATAATCAGGAACATCATCCGTAAAATGCTTGACCATTTGTTTCGGAATATTTGCTTGTTCTCTAAAGGCAAGTGCTCGTCTTTCATGGAAAATAAGAACGTCTGCGTCTTTTGGGTTGTGGAGGTCACCTTGCATCGGGTGTTTAACCACAGCTAACACTCTTACTAAAAAGCCTTGGGGACGCACCTCTGTAATTTCTCCAATATATTTCCCCGTTTTATAAATGGCTGTTACGGTATCGCCAATCTGGAATTCTGACACCACTTTTCCCCCTATCAAAAAATTCATAATTTCTCTTTCATTATGAAACATCCATTTTAAAAAAACAAAGTGCAAAATAGGATATTTTCGGTTAAATTAAAAAAATGGAGGGATGATAAATGAGAAAAAGTTTGCAAATATGGGCTTGCGTTTTGGTAGTAATTCTAATTTTGGCCGCTTGTGGGACAAGCAATGCAAAAAACGAAACGAATCAAAAAAGTGCCACGCCAAGAACGGAACAGAAGGAAGGAAATAAAAAGGTGACGAATACAGCTTATCCACAACTTTCAACCAACGTGTCTGATAATGAAAAATTAGTTGAAATGGAAACATCGCTGGGGACAATTAAAATTAAATTATTCCCTGAGTATGCTCCGAAAGCCGTGGAAAATTTTGTGAAACACAGCGAGCAAGGGTATTATAACGGCCTCATTTTTCACCGCGTCATCAAAGGCTTTATGATTCAAGGCGGAGATCCGAATGGCGATGGAACGGGCGGGGAAAGCATTTGGGGTCACCCTTTTGAAGATGAGTTCTCTAATAATCTCTTTAATCTCCGCGGAGCGTTATCGATGGCGAATTCGGGCGAAAACACCAATGGCAGTCAGTTTTTTATCGTTCAAAATACAAAACTGGATCCATCGATAAAAACGCAAATGGAAAAATTGGGTTATCCGAAAGAGATTATTGATGCTTATGCGAAACATGGTGGAACACCGTGGCTTGATCATAAACATACCGTGTTTGGACAAGTCATCGAAGGGATGGATATGGTAGATAAGATTGCCAACACCACTACGGACGCCAAGGATAAGCCAGAAAAAGATGTTGTTATTAAAAAAATTAAGGTAATAAAATAGCCGTAAATGGGACGGACAATAAATTGGTATGAAATGTTATTTGTTGCTATAATAAATCATTGAACAGACCTTAAAGGAAAGGGAGAAAAAGATGTTCCATCCGTCCGTTCTTGCAGATTTTATGTATTTTCCGAAAGATAAATCAGATTATATTCCTGCATTAATTAGTTTTTCAATCTTTTTCATTGGCGCAATCATTACAATGAGATTTATTATTGCACATTCCAAACGTGAAGCTAAAAAGGCAAAAGAGTTAGAGGAAAAATTAAACATTCAAAATAATCAAAAGGAACAGTAGGAGGACGCTGTTCCTTTTTCCATTTAAAATTCAGAAGCAGTTTGAATACCTACTAGTCTGTTTGTAGATACTAAGCGCAAATTGTCTATGTGGGGGTTATACATATGAAGAAAAGCTGGATCATGATTCCACTTCTTCTTTTAGCCGGATGTGCAGCGCAAAATCCAAGAAAGCTTGATGTGGAAATGTATAATGCAGTTGGGGATTCACTAGGGAAAATAAATCTAGACGAGCAAGCTAGTGGTGTAAAAATAGGAGTCAATTTAACGGGGTTATCACCTGGAATCCATGCGATTCATATCCATGAAAATGGGACATGTACGGCGCCTGATTTTAAATCAGCTGGTAACCATTTCAACCCCGAAAATAAGGAACATGGACTTCTCAATCCAAAAGGAGCACATGCCGGGGACCTTCCAAATATAATTATCGAGGATGACGGGTCAGTAAAAGCAGATCTAATGGCTCCCAATGTTACATTAAAAAACGGAAAAAAATCACTGTTTACGAAAAAAGGTACTTCTATCGTCATTAATCAAGGAAAAGATGATGGTATGTCCCAACCAGCTGGGAATTCGGGGGAACGGATTGCTTGTGGTGAAATTTCCTCGAATAAAAAAGCTTCAAAATCACAGCAAGAAGAGAAGAAATAGTGAAAGCATCAAAAAAATAGAACCTGCTGAGGTTCTTTTTTTTGGTTTTTGAAGAAAAAATTTTTTTTATAGGTAAGAATCTAAGCTTATCCAAAAAGTGAGACATACACTACCATGTAAACATTTTTAGGAGGCGATTTTTAATGACGAAACGGCAATATCCGGGCGGGTTTGCAGGTCAACCTGGTCAGCAAATGGGCTATCCACAAACAGGCTATCCACAAACAGGAGGCTATCCACATACTGGTTATCCACAAATGGGAGGATACCCACATGCAGGATATCCTTATGGTGGTTATCATGGATACCCACACGGACACTATCACCATCATCACCACCATGCAGGGTATCCATACGGTATGACTGGCTATCCGCATACTGGTTTCCCACAAGGCATGGGAGGTTATCAACATGGCGGTCAAAGCCCTATGCAGCAGCCGTCATATGGTCAGCGTAAAGAAAATAAATAACAGACTACCTTTACTACAAAAGGGTTAGAAAGTTAGAAATTTTAACTGTTCCTTCAACAATAGGGAGCAGTTTTTTTTGATTCTTTTCTTGATTTCTTTTCCTTTTTTACCGACAATGAGTTCAATAAGCGAAATCAATAGGAGTGTATAAGCAATGGAAAATAAATTATTCTATCAAGATGCCTATAAACAATCTTTTACAGGCCAGGTAGTAAGGCAAGAGCAGGATGAAGCAGGGAATTGGTATCTAATTTTGCAACAAACGGCCTTTTATCCAACGGGCGGGGGCCAGCCTTATGACTTAGGAACAATTGGGGGTAAAGAAGTTGTCAATGTAGAAGAATTCGATGGAGAAATTCGCCACTATCTTGAGAGTCCAATAGAAGAACTCGGAAAGGAAGTTTTTGGTGAAATCGATTGGCAAAGACGTTTTGATCATATGCAGCAGCATTCAGGTCAACATATTTTATCTGCTGCTTTTGACTATTTATTCCAGTATAAGACAGTGAGCTTTCATTTGGGAAATGAGTTTCTAACCATTGATATAGAGACCGAAAGCTTAACAGAACAAGAGGCCAAAAGAGTGGAAGAGCTTGCTAATAAGATTATTTTAGAAAATAGACCAATTGAAATAAAATGGGTGACAGAAGATGAATTGTCTCAGTACCCTTTGCGAAAAGAAACGAAGGTAAAAGAAGATATACGACTAGTCATCATTCCAGACTTTGATTATAACGGCTGCGGCGGGACGCATCCAAAAGCAACTGGGGAAGTTCAAGCAATTAAAATATTGGATTGGGAAAGACAAAAGAAAAATATTCGTGTTCAATTTGTCTGTGGAAATCGTGTTCTTGTCGCCCTTCATCAAAAACAAAAGGTACTACTTGAATTAACAAAACTCCTCAATACACCTGAAAAAGATATGGGACAAGCTGTTATTCGGCTTCTTGAGAATGGAAAACTAGTAGAAAAATCCTTTGAACAAGCACGGGAAAGTCTACTTCACTATGAGGCAAAGGAACTTCTAGAAAATAGTAAAACAGGTAATGAGGAAACTATTGTGACGAGCATATTTCAGAATCGAACCATTCAAGAGCTTCAGAAGCTGGCACGATACGTGACAGTTGAAGATGCAAAGTCGATGGTTTTCTTAGTGTCTAAAAATGAAGATCGGTTACAGTTAGTTTGTGCAAGAGGAACGGCAAGATTGGAAAATATGAAAAATCTAATTGCAAATGCCCTTAGGCTCATTAACGGTAAGGGCGGAGGGAACGATTCTTTTGCCCAGGGTGGTGGAGCATCTTTGATTACGGGGAAAGAAATGATACAACATTTAGTAGAAATAATAAAATAGAAAAAGGCCTCCAGTCCTAGGAGGTCTCTTACCTATCAAAAGTATCAAAAAGCACTCGTATGCTTGAAAAAAAATGAAACCAGTAGGATGAACTTCCTAAATAAGTAAATAATAAACCTGAACTATATTTATATTCGATATAGACAAGGGTTTATTTTTTTTATTTATATCAAAAAGTTTGTATGAAAAAAATTTTACTCTATAATAAAAATATATGAAAATTTTTTTAGTGTATTGAAGGGATGATTTGGTTTGGAAAAACAACAAGTTGGTGTAGTGGGTGTTGGAGTAATGGGAAGAAGTCTTGCTTTAAATTTTGAAAGCAAAGGATTCTCCGTTTCCCTTTATGACCTTTCCGCTGAGAAAGTGAATGAAATCATTGAACATAATAAAGGGAAAAAGTTATTTGGCACTACTAATATAGAAGAATTTGTTCAATCACTAGAGAGCCCTCGCAAAGTATTATTAATGGTAAATGCAGGAGTTATCACTGATAAAGCGATTGATTCGCTTTTACCTTATTTGGACAAAGGCGATATCTTAATTGATGGAGGAAACAGCTTTTATCAAGATACGATTCGAAGAAATGAAGAACTAGCTAAAAAAGGCTTTCTATTTATCGGTGCCGGTGTTTCCGGAGGAGAAGAGGGTGCACTTACAGGCCATCCATCATGCCAAGTGGACAACAAGAGGCCTACGCGGCAGTAGGTCCATTATTAACGGCAATTTCAGCAAAGGTTAACGGGGAACCGTGCTGTACATATATTGGTCCGAATGGTGCAGGTCATTACGTTAAAATGGTTCATAACGGTATTGAATATGGTGATATGCAATTAATTTGCGAAGCCTACCATTTATTAAAAGAGCTAGTCGGTTTGTCTACTGACGAGCTTCACGAGGTTTTTAGCGAGTGGAATAAGGGTGAGCTTGATAGCTATTTGATTGAAATAACAGGCGATATTTTTACGAAAAAAGATCCGGAAACTGGCAAGCCGCTAGTGGATGTTATTCTAGACACAGCTGGTCAAAAAGGGACCGGAAAATGGACGAGCCAAAGTGCACTCGATCTTGGGGTTCCGCTGTCAATTATTACCGAATCTGTCTTTACCCGCTTTCTTTCTGCTATGAAGGAAGAACGAGTAAAAGCAAGCAAAATCTTAAGAGGGCTGCCAAACAAGCGTATGTCGGAGATAAAAAAGACTTGATTGAGCTGATTCGAAAAACATTATATTTAAGCAAAATATGCTCCTATGCACAAGGCTTTGCCCAGTTTAAGGTTGCTTCAGAAGAAAATAATTGGAATTTAAATCCAGGTGAACTTGCGATGATTTTCCGTGGAGGATGTATTATCCGAGCTGCCTTCCTCCAAAATATTAAAGATGCTTATGATCGTAATCCAAATTTAGACAATCTTTTAATGGATTCCTATTTTCAATCGATTGTAGCTGACTATCAGGATGCGGCAAGAGAAGTAGTTTCGATTGCAATTAAGTCGGGAATCCCGGTTCCTGGGCTTGCCAGTGCCCTTGCTTATTATGATAGCTACCGGACTGAAGTCTTGCCAGCTAATTTACTTCAAGCACAAAGGGATTATTTTGGAGCTCATACCTATCAACGAGTGGACAAGGAAGGAACATTCCATACTGAATGGATTAATAAATAGAAGAGCTTAACCTTTATTGCATGATCGCTGATTCGTGGATAAATAAAACAGACGGAAACCGCTCCGTCTGTTTGTTTTATGTTAATTATCGGATCACCTACTTTTCCATTTTAAATCTAATCCATTCGTATGATAAAATACTTTTATAAAATGTAAACTAAATAGGAGAGGGACATATGAACAGCCAGCTTCAAACAAACCTACAATTTGTTGATTTATTAAATGAGTGGGATCCTTTTCACTTGAAAACAGGCAGCTACGACACGGAGATTGCCGATACAATTCAAGCTGTACATGAACTCAATGAGCCTGTCCAGTTAGCAAAAAGAATTCAAACAATTTATGAGTTTTCTTTCGAAAAAGTAATTCCAATGGATAGTTGCTTAAAAATATCAAAGGGGCTTTTAGCGATCAAGGATAGTGGTACATGCTCAATATAGCAAAAAAAAGGGACATACCAACAAGGGTTGTCCACTTCAAAAAAGGGGGGAATACTAGAAAGCCTTATGAAATAAGGTTAGACAGTTTTTCCCTTTCTTATACGGAAAAAAGGAAAATAAAATAAAAAAAGCGGTAAATTATACCGCTTTTGAATCTGTGAGTATTCTTTTATAAAACGTTTAAAACCCTTAATTTATGGTTGGGGAGTTTGAGTAAATTCGTGTCCTTGTAACTCAGAAGCAGGGATATCTAGAACAGTAGACAGCTTTAAGATTGTCTGAGTGCTTGGAATTTGTTCCCCATTTTCGTATTTTTCAATGGTGTTTGTTCCTACTCTAATTTTTTGTGCCAGTTCTTCTTGTGTCATAGTAAGCTTTTCACGGCATGTTTTAATCGTTTGACCAATTGAATTCATACTGTTCACCTCTCCTAGTTAAAGATTTCCTCTTACTTATTTTAACATAGTATTTCTATTTTTCCGAAAATCTTTTTGAATATTTTGTTAAGATTTTCGGGGATCCGAATTTTAATCCGGGCTTTTTTGATTAAACCTATATAGTGTGATATAATATTATAATGCGTATATAAGGGATAAAATAAATATTTATTTAGGAGTGTTTTCATGTCAGAAAAAATTACAACTGGTAGTATTTTAACAGGTAAGGTAACAGGTATTCAACCCTATGGTGCATTCGTTGCATTAGACGAGAATACACAAGGACTTGTGCATATTTCTGAAGTTACACACGGATATGTTAAAGATATAAATGATCATCTTAAAGTAGGCGACGAAGTACAGGTTAAAATTCTATCCGTGGACGAAGGAGCAGGGAAAATTGGCTTATCTATCCGTGCAACTGAGGAAGCTCCTGTTCAACAAGCTGTGAAACCAAAGAAACAGCCGCGTAAACGCCAAGCTGCTGCTATTATCCCGGATGTTGAAGGACAGCAGGGATTTAATACATTAAAAGATAAGTTACAAGAATGGATTGACCAATCACAGCGTGAGGATTTAATTAAAAAGTAAAGTAGTGTAAAGGCCAGAACCATGCTTTTTGCAATGGTTCTGGCCTTTTTTGATTGTTTGGAGAATATCTAGCTCCAGCGACTAGGGGCTTCCGCATTTCGATTAAGTATACTTAAAAAGTTTTACCGAATAGTTCATTCTTTTTGATTGCTCGGCTACAATAGAATTATATGTACATATCTCATCTTTGAAATGGAGGAAAATGAATGGCAGCAGAAGTAAATGCCAACAAGTTGATTGAGCAGACAGAAAAATACGGGGCTCGTAATTATCTCCCGCTTCCAATCGTGATTTCGCGTGCTGAGGGTGTGTGGGTGGAAGACCCTAAGGGGAACAAATATCTGGATATGTTAAGTGCTTATTCGGCAGTTAATCAAGGACATCGCCACCCAAAAATTATTCAGGCACTGAAGGACCAGGCAGACAGGGTGACGTTAACATCAAGAGCTTTTCATAATGACAAACTCGGACCTTGGTATGAAAAAGTGAGTACGTTAACAAAAAAAGATATGGTTCTTCCGATGAATACTGGGGCTGAAGCAGTGGAAACCGCTTTTAAAGCAGCACGCCGTTGGGGATACGATGTTAAAGGGATTGCCGAAGATCAAGCAGAAATTATTGCGTGTAATGGGAATTTTCATGGACGGACAATGACTGCAGTTTCTTTATCTTCAGATGCGGAGTATAGACGTGGCTTTGGCCGATGCTTCCAGGAATTAAATTGATTCCTTATGGTGATTTAGAGGCGTTAAAAGCTGTGATTACACCAAACACGGCTGCGTTTTTAATTGAACCGATCCAAGGTGAGGCAGGAATTGTCATTCCTCCAGCCGGGTTTATGAAAGCGGCATTTGACCTTTGTAAAGAAAACAATGTCCTATTCATTGCAGATGAAATTCAAGCAGGCTTAGCACGTACAGGTAAAATGTTTGCTAGTGAATGGGAAGAAATTGAACCTGATATGTATATCCTTGGAAAGGCACTTGGTGGGGGAGTATTTCCAATTTCTTGTGTCGTGGCGAATAAGGATATATTAGGCGTCTTTAATCCTGGTTCCCATGGCTCTACCTTTGGTGGAAATCCTATGGCTTGTGCAGTATCGATTGCGGCTCTAGATGTTCTTATTGATGAAAAATTAGCGGAAAAGTCCTTAGAGCTTGGGCAGTATTTTATCAACAAATTAAAAGAAATTAAAAATCCGATGATTAAGGACGTCCGTGGTCGAGGTTTATTTATTGGTGTCGAATTAGATGAACCAGCTCGGAAATATTGTGAAGAATTAAAAGAACATGGACTTTTATGTAAAGAAACTCATGACACCGTGATTCGTTTTGCTCCACCACTTGTAATTACAAAAGAAGAATTAGATTGGGCCATTGAACGGATTCACAAAGTGTTGGGATAATAGGTGAAAACTTGAGGTGCCAAAATGGGGATTAAGGTAACAAAGGGCGTAGAAGACGGAGAGGAAAAAGAGAATTTAAATTTACTTACTTCAGCACAAATCGTCATCAAGGAAGCTTTAAAGAAACTTGGGCATAACCAAGATATTTATAACTTATTAGCAGAGCCTTTACGAATGCTTAGTGTCAGGATTCCCATTCGGATGGATGATGGTTCAACTAAAATTTTTAGCGGCTTTAGGGCCAGCATAACGATGCAGTTGGACCGACAAAAGGGGGTGTCCGTTTTCATCCAGCCGTGAATGAGGATGAGGTAAAAGCTTTATCCATGTGGATGAGCTTGAAATGCGGGATCGCTGATTTACCTTTTGGCGGAGGAAAAGGTGGCATTATCTGTAATCCACGAACCATGTCAATGGGGGAACTAGAGCGATTAAGTCGTGGGTACGTTCGAGCAATTAGTCAAATTGTCGGTCCAACAAAAGATATACTCGCGCCTGATATATATACCAATTCGCAGATAATGTCATGGATGCTGGATGAATATAGCCGACTTCGCAGGTACGATTCTCCTGGCTTTATTACTGGGAAACCACTTGTGCTTGGGGGATCTAAGGGTTGGGAAAAGGCAGGGGCACTTGGAGCAACTATTTGTATTGAAGAGGCAGCAAAAAAACGAGGAATTCAGGTAAAGGGTACCCGTGTGATTGTCCAGGGTTTCGGTAATGTGGGAAGCTATTTAGCGAAGTTTATGCATGATGCTGGAGCTAAAATCATTGGCATATCTGATGTTTATGGTGCGCTGTATGATCCGGATGGATTAAATATCAATTACTTACTTGATCGTCGCGATAGTTTGGGTACCATAACCACTTTATTTGATGGCACGATTTCCAACAAAGAACTACTGGAGCAAGACTGTGATATTTTAGTGCCTGCAGCCATTTCTAACCAAATAACTGCAGAAAATGCTGACAACATAAAAGCTAAGATTGTGGTGGAAGTAGCTAGTGGCCCAACAACACTGGAAGCATCGAGAATTCTCTCGGAACGTGGCATTTTGCTTGTACCAGATGTATTGGCAGGCCTAGGGGGAGTTACCGTTTCCTATTTTGAATGGGTTCAAAATAAACAAGGGTATTATTGGAGCGAAGAGGAAGTAATGCAGAAATTACAAGAAAAGATTGTAAGTTCATTTAATCATATTTATGAAACCGCAGATAAACGTAAAGTAGATATGCGCTTAGCTGCATATATGGTAGGCGTAAGAAAAATGGCTGAAGCTGCTCGTTTCAGAGGGTGGATTTAATCACCAAAAAAAGATCCTTGCACGATTACTGCAAGGATCTTTCCTTTAACGCCTTTTGCTATCTAACCCTATCAGGTTCTGGTTCTCTTTCAAATGATTCATTTGCCTTAAACAGGAGTCCAAGATTTAGGAGACCAGCAATTCCAACTAAACCATAGATAATTCTTGCTAGTGCAGCATTTTGTCCGCCAAAAATTGCTGCGACAAGATCAAATTGAAAAAAACCAATTAACCCCCAGTTTATAGCACCAATGATGGTTAAGACTAAAGCAATACGTTGAATCGTACTCAAAAAAGATTCCTCCTTAATGGTAAGTGGGATTATTTATTAGCATGATTCATCTATGGATTAAATATTCATCCGTGTAGTTAGCCTTTTTCAGGGGAAAATAAAGCTAGTTTTTTGCAAAATAAATGATTTTAAACAATAATGAAATTTGAAAAGGATGGTGCTAACTATGGAAAACTTTACTTTTTGGAATCCTACGATTTTAATCTTTGGGAAAGGTCAGCTTGAGCAATTAAAAACCGAAATCCCACGATATGGTAAAAAAGTATTGCTTGTATATGGTGGTGGAAGTATTAAACGGAGCGGACTTTATGAAAATGTCACTTCTCTTTTAAAGGAAATTGGTGCTGAAGTTTTTGAATTACCGGGAGTGGAACCAAATCCACGAATTACAACAGCACGAAAAGGGATAGAGATTTGCAAAAAGGAAGACATTGACTTTCTTTTAGCAGTGGGTGGCGGAAGTGTAATCGATTGTACAAAGCTCATTGCTGCCGGAGCAAAATACGATGGAGACGCATGGGATTTGGTCATGAAAAAAGCCTTGGCCACAGACGCACTTCCATTTGGAACAGTTTTAACGCTTGCGGCAACCGGCTCGGAAATGAATCCGGGCTCTGTTATTACCAATTGGGAAACGAATGAAAAATATGGTTGGGGAAGTGCCGTTACATACCCTAAATTTTCTATCTTAGACCCGGTTAATACATTTACTGTACCAAGGAATCAAACGATTTATGGTATCGTTGATATGATGTCACATGTACTTGAACATTATTTTCACCTTGAAGAAAATACTCCATACCAGGACCGCATGTGCGAATCCTTGTTGATAACGGTGATGGAGACTGCACCAAAATTGTTGGAAGATCTGGAAAACTATGACCACCGCGCCACGATTCTTTATGGTGGGACTATGGCACTAAATGGCATCTTGAATATGGGATATCGAGGTGATTGGGCAACACATAATCTTGAACATGCCGTTTCAGCTGTTTATGATATTCCGCACGGCGGAGGACTTGCCATTTTATTTCCGAACTGGATGAAGCATAACCTCAACGTAAAACCTGAACGCTTCAAGCAGCTTGCCGAGAGAGTATTCGGAGTTGACGCTGATGGAAAAAGTGCAGAAGAACTTGGCTTAGAAGGAATTCAAAAATTACGCGAATTCTGGAATAGTATTGGTGCACCGGCTCGATTAGCAGATTATGATATTGACGACAGCAAGATTGACCTAATGGCTGACAGAGCAATGGCTAATGGAGAGTTCGGTAACTTTACCCAATTGAATCGAGAAGATGTATTAGCCATTTATCGTGCGTCATTATAAATGGCGGGTTCGGGGTTTTTCCGAGTGTTTTCAACGCAGTTCGACAAAATGTAAGAAATTTATCGAAAATGCACGCGCTTTCAATAAAGGAAGTTCCTTGAAAATCAGTCCGGCATTCGATAAAGTTGTTATTGTTGAAAATAAAATTATGGAGGATCATACATGACACACGTTCGTTTTGATTACTCAAAAGCACTAAGCTTCTTTGGAGAACACGAGCTTACATACTTACGGGATGCTGTGAAAGTAGCTCACCATTCCCTGCATGAGAAAACTGGGGCGGGAAATGACTTTTTAGGATGGATTGACCTTCCAACGAACTATGATAAAGAAGAATTTTCCCGTATTCAAAAATCCGCTGAAAAAATCAAATCCGATTCCGATGTTTTACTCGTTATTGGTATTGGTGGTTCTTATCTAGGTGCTAGGGCAGCCGTTGAAATGCTTCAGCACAGTTTTTACAATGCACTACCTAAAGAAAAACGCACAACCCCACAAATTATTTTTGTCGGGAACAGTATCAGTTCATCTTATATGACAAATGTGATAGACCTGCTCGAAGGAAAAGACTTCTCTATTAATGTCATTTCCAAATCAGGTACAACAACAGAGCCTGCAATCGCCTTCCGTATCTTCCGAAAGCTACTTGAAGAAAAGTATGGCAAACAAGAAGCACGCAAAAGAATTTATGCTACTACAGATAAAGCACGCGGTGCCTTAAAAACCTTATCAAACGAAGAAGGATACGAAACCTTTGTGATTCCGGATGATGTTGGCGGTCGTTATTCTGTGCTAACAGCAGTAGGCTTACTTCCTATAGCAGCAAGCGGTGCGAACATTGAAAAAATGATGGAAGGCGCAGCAAAAGCGCAAGAAGACTTTAGTCATTCCGAACTTGAAGATAATGCAGCCTACCAGTATGCGGCAGTAAGAAATGCTTTATATAATAAAGGTAAAACGATTGAAATGCTGATTAATTATGAGCCAGGTCTTCAATATTTTTCTGAATGGTGGAAGCAATTATTCGGTGAAAGTGAAGGCAAAGACCAAAAAGGAATTTATCCATCCTCTGCTAACTTCTCAACAGACCTGCATTCACTTGGACAATATGTTCAAGAAGGACGTCGCGATTTGTTTGAAACGGTTATTAAAGTAGATAAACCTCGACACGAATTGACGATTGAAAAAGAGGAAAATGACCTTGATGGTTTAAATTATCTTGCCGGAAAAACGGTTGATTTTGTAAATAATAAAGCGTTTGAAGGAACAATGCTTGCCCATACAGACGGTGGCGTACCGAATTTAATTGTTTCGATTCCAGAGATGGACGAGTATACCTTTGGCTATCTTGTTTATTTCTTCGAAAAGGCATGTGCGATGAGTGGATACTTACTTGGAGTGAATCCATTTGATCAACCGGGCGTTGAAGCCTACAAGGTAAATATGTTTGCCTTATTAGGTAAACCTGGATTTGAAGAGAAAAAAGCTGAACTAGAAAAACGGTTAAAATAATGTGGAAGAGTGCTGATGTTTTCGTCAGCACTCTTTTTATTTTATAAATGAAAGCGTCCTGTTTGGAGAAACTACTTGTTAATGAATAAAAGGGGGTATCATTTTGATTGAATTATCTTCAAAAGTGGAAGGAAAACAGTTTGATTTGTATAAACTAGAACAAAAATTAAAGCCAATCGGATATTCGATTGGCGGAAACTGGGATTATGATCATGGTGCATTTGACTATAAAATTGATGATGAAGAAAGCTATCAGTTTTTACGGCTGCCCTTTACCTCCATTGACGGACAACTTGATGCCAGAAATTGCACGGTTAAGTTAGGGAGACCTTTCCTTTTGTCTCATATATATGAAAACGGACTTGATGATGATGCTAGTACGGGCAACTTTTCTGGTGCAATAAATCAATTTCAGGAGCCTGTCGACAAAGATGGACGTGTTCCGGACCGCTTTGTTGATATTGGTAGAACACTTGTGCAAGAGCTGGAAACAATTCTTTTATCAGATTAAGGTTATCTAAAAATTAACAGTAAGTCGTCCTTTTCGATTTCAAAAGAGTGGGAAGGGTTCAGAAACGTTTCTTCCCCTCTTTTAATGCCAATGAGTAAAATCCCTGTAGCTAAAAATGCATAACAGGTCTCCCTAAAGGTTTTCCCGATATCACTTTCATTGATTGTTTGGGCTGACAACCTACTTTCCTGAAGGTGATGGACAAAATCAGATAATAGCCCGTCACCATTGGAATGCAGGCTATTTACCATAAACACGCTCGTTAATTTATTCGATTGAATCACTTCATCTGCACCGGCCCTTAAGGCATTGATTACTTGTTCGGCCGTTAAAATTTCGACGATACATTTTACCTGTGAACATAAACCTTTAATGGTCAGTAGTGTTAAGATACTGTTCATATCAGCTTGAAGTTCATCATTTCCTCTGTCCGCGGTAATGAGGACCTTCTCCGCTCTTTCAATATCACTTTTTAAAATGGTCTCATCCACATGGGCCTTTCCCTTGGATAAAGTGGACAAACCTCGAATGCACGGGATTTGCTTGAAGTGTTTCGTCAATTAATACGATCATTTGCGAGTACCTTGTACTAGTAAGCTTGGTGATTAGCTCTCGGGATCTTTCATTCCAGCCGATGATAATGATATGGCCTTCCCCTTTAAAAGCAATTTTTCCTTCGGCAAACGCATCTTGTTTCGTGACAGCCGCAGCAGCCAAAGTTCCAAAATAGGATGAAACGAATCCGACCCCAAGCAAAACAAGGATTACAGCAGTTAATCTGCCCAACATTGTATGTGGAACATAATCCCCGTAACCTACGGTTGATGCTGTTATAATTGCCCACCAAATCCCATCGAAAACAGATGGAAATGTTTTTGGTTCTAACAGATGTATTGATATTCCAAATGTCAGAAACACTAGTAATGCCATCACTAGAATCCGAACCATGAGAGGCAATCGTAAAAAGCTTATATAGATACGGTTGGGCACGGCAATCACCTTATTTCTTTTTAAACTTATGTGCTTTTTGACCACAGAGCTCCGGCATTTTCTTACTACTTTCACTATTATTGACCAAAAAGCCTTGAATAAACGATTGTCTGATTTTCGATATTTCTTTTTTGTTTACAAAAAGGTCTCTTTTTTTTATTTTTCCTACTTGTTTTTGATACTTAAAACTAATAAATTAATGTTAATAACATGAATATATAACGAAAGTGAAAAGAGGGTGAAGGCATGACTATAAGCATGAGCTCACTGTTGACTACTATCGAAAATACGAGATTAGAAATGATTGATTTAGCCCATCAATATGGATATTGCAGCCCGTATGTAGTGCAGTGCAGCCAAAAACTCGATACCCTTTTAAATGATTATCATAATACAAAAATAAAACACTAAACAAAGAGGCTGACCTTTATAGGTCAGCCTCTTTGTTTGCTTTCATTAATGAATCCAGTAGGTACTGTTCAAGCTGTTTTTTTAAGTCAGGACGCTTTAAGGCAAAATCAATGGATGCTTGTAAAAAGCCGAATTTATCTCCTACATCATATCGTTTTCCTTGGATGAGGTAAGAAAAAATAGGTTCCCTTGAGAGTAAGAGGTCTATGGCTTCTGTTAATTGTATTTCGCCTTTTGCATCAGGAGTTATTCTTTCCAGCATTTCAAAAATCATAGGGCTTAAAATATATCTTCCCACAATCGCTTGAGTAGAAGGTGCAGCTTCGACCGAGGGTTTCTCTACTAGGCTTTGAACTTTATACATGTCTTGATAACGATAGGAATAATTGACGATTCCATATTTGACTACATCTAGGCGTGGGACCTCTTTACAACCAAGGATACTTGATTGAACTTCTTGATATTTATTAATCATTTGCCTTAAGGCTGGCGTTTCGCTGTCAATAATATCATCTCCGAGGAGAACGGCAAACGGCTCATTTCCAATAAATTTCCTGGCACAAAGAATCGCATGACCAAGTCCTAGGGGTTCTTTTTGACGGACATAATGGATATCCGCTAAATTTGAGATATTTTGGACCACTTTAAGCATGTTATATTTTCCAGTTATTTTTAACTGCATCTCTAATTCCAGTGATTTATCGAAATGATCTTCGATGCCCGTTTATTTTTACCGGTAACAATGATAATATCCTCAATTCCTGAAAGTACAGCTTCTTCAATAATGTATTGAATCATCGGTTTATCTACAATTGGAAGCATTTCTTTCGGCTGTGCTTTAGTTGCTGGCAAAAATCGAGTACCTAAACCAGCGGCAGGAATGACGGCTTTTTTAATCATGAATTCAACTCCTTGTTATTTTCTACCTGTTTTTATCCTATGCAGAGGAAAAAAGATTTAGTAGGTTTTGATTTTTTCTTCCATTATTTGTGAATAAAATCCAGCTCGTATGCGAAATTTAAATGAATAGTGACATTTATTGACAACGGGGGTATATGCAAATGATGGAACCAATTCTTACTATTGTGGTGCCATGTTATAACGAGGAGGCAGTTTTGCATGAGACGATTTTTCAGCTTCAACAATTAATGGTGGACCTTGTGAATGAGAATTTAATTTCTCATCATAGTCGAATTTTATTTGTTGATGACGGAAGTAAGGATGATACATGGGAGATTATTTATAAAGAAGGATTAAGAAACGAGTATGTTCGCGGTTTAAAATTATCAAGAAATGTTGGACATCAAAATGCATTATTGGCAGGTTTATTTACAGCTAAGGATTCCTCTGATTGTGTGCTATCGATTGATGCCGATCTCCAGGATGATATTGAAGTAATACGAGAGTTTATCGATAAATTTAATACTGGATGCGAGATTGTCTACGGCGTCCGTAAGTGCCGCGATAAAGATACATTCTTTAAACGGAGCACTGCCCAAGGATTTTACAGAATCATGAAAAAAATGGGTGTTGATCTTGTTTATAATCATGCTGATTTCCGTTTAATGAGCAGGAGGGCAATACAAGAATTGGAACGATTTAATGAAGTGAATTTATTTTTAAGAGGGATAGTACCCCTCCTTGGCTTTCGGTCCTCTGTTGTTTATTATGATCGGAAGGAACGGCAGGCCGGTGTGACGAAATATCCATTTAAAAAAATGCTTGGATTTGCCTTCGACGGCATTACTTCCTTTTCGGTTTCCCCAATTCGGTGGGTATTGTTGATTGGATTTATTTCTTTTTTTATGAGTCTCTTATTTGGAGTTTATTTTTTAACACTTAAATTTTTAGGCGGTACGCAAACAGGCTGGACATCCCTTATTACTTCCATCTGGCTAATTGGTGGTTTGCAGCTTATTGCTATCGGCTTGATTGGAGAATATGTAGGGAAAATTTATAAGGAGGCTAAACAGCGTCCAAAGTATATTGTCGATATTGATTCTTTTAATATGCCTATACCGCGACATCTTCTGCTTAATAAAAGAGTGGAGGATGAGTATTATCCTTTGGAACATCGGAATCGGTCTGAAACTAATTAATTCAATTCAAGAGTTTTCCTTGCAAAGGAAACCTCTTTTTGGGTTAAAATATTTTTGTCGTACAACCCTCCATTCATGAATAAATATAGGTAGACAGGCTTCTGCGCTAATGGGGGAGAGATTTGTATGAATGTTTTTCTTAGCTATATTTTGTTGGGGCTATCGCTTGCTGCTCCTATAGGACCGATTAATGCAGCTCAAATTGATCGGGGAATAAGAAATGGCTTTATGCACGCCTGGCTTATTGGGGTAGGAGCAGTGGTTGCAGACGGTGTTTATATGCTGGTGGTTTACATAGGGATTGTACAGTTTCTTGAAAATTCATTTATGAAAACCTTTTTATGGTTCTTTGGTTGTTTTGTACTAATCTACACAGGTGTTGAGACCCTTTTAAATGCAAACAAATTGAATTTGGAGAACAGTAGAAGTAGAGAACCTCTTATTAAGTCCTTTTTCTCCGGTTTTTTTATGTCAATCTCTAACCCGTTAACGATTTTATTTTGGCTAGGGATTTATGGTTCTGTTCTTGCGAAGACAGTGGCCTCCTATGAAAGCAGCCAATTGATTCTATACAGCAGTGCTATTTTTATGGGGCTTCTCATTTGGGATATCACAATGGCAGGAATCGCGAGTAACTTTCGCAAATTTTTAACTTCACAGTTGCTAGTGGGGATTTCGCTGTTGTCAGGTGTTTCTTTGATTGGTTTTGGCATTTACTTTGGATTTCAAGCTTTTACTACCCTTTTCGGATAAAATAAATAGCCGGCGAAACAAATCGCCAGCCTCGTTTTGTCCTAAGCGGTAGGCCATGGATTTAAAACTTCTTTTTTATTCCACACTCGATTCATAATTAAAGTAATCACGCCGATAATCCCGACAAACAATAAACTAATAAAAAACCCTGGTCTACTTGTTTCATGAAAGAGGGTGCCACTAACAGCAATTAAAATAAAGATGGCACCAACAGCGTATTTCATTTTATCTTTGGTTTTTAATTCTAAAATTTTTCTTGAAGATGCAAGAATAAATAGCCAATTGTAAAGCAGCATGAGCCCTGCAGCAGTTGTTAAATACTCATATATACGACCTGGCATCACCAATGCTGTCACAATAGAAGCTGAAATTCCAATTATTGTGAGAATCAGGGCTGGAAGTGGGACTTGTAATTTCCCTTTCCTTGAAAAGATTTTCGGTGCGTCGCCCTCTTCAGAAAGAGTGACAAGAATGCTTGTGACGGCAAATAGGGAGGCTGTCATTGTTGAAAAACCAGCAATAATTAATGCAGCATTAAAAAGATGTGGCACAAAGGATAGATGATAATTAGCCAATGCGACAACAAACGGGCTTTCCTTTGAATTAAAGGCACTCCAAGCCACCATCAGCACGGCAAGTCCAATAGAAAGGATATAGATGATGGTCAAAGTGAAAAGCATTACCTTTCCTGCTTTAGGTGCTTCCTTGGGGTCCTTCAATCTTGTTGCCATTAACCCCAATATTTCAATTCCTCCAAATGCGTAAAAGGCGAAAATAACAGATGACCACAACCCTTTTATCCCTCCTGGGAATATACCCTTTGCATTTTTCGGATATTGAATGGGGTGCTTCCCATCGATGACTCCGAAAAGAGCCAATGCTGCAATAATGATAAACATTAAGATGGCTGAAATTTTAAGAATGCCAATACATTTTCCATTTTGTTTAATACTTTTACTCCGATTACTAAGACAACTAGTCCTAAAAGAGCATAACCCGATGCAAAAGCCCATAGGGGGACTTTCGGAAACCAAAAACGGGAAAAAATAGAGAGTGCCGTCAGTTGGCTGCCCATAATGAGCATTTCCGAACACCAATATACCCACCCACTGCTGAACCCAGCCCATCTACCGTAAGCCTCTTTCGCATAGGTTCTAAAACCCCCCTTTTGGGGATCCTGGACCGTCATTTTTGAAAGGGCATCAAAAACGAAGTAAGTACCAAAAGCCGCAATAATGAATGAAAGTAAAATCGAGGGTCCTGCCATTTTTATCCCAAGACTAGAACCAAGGAAAAATCCCGTCCCAATCGTACAGGCTACCCCAAATAAAGAAAGCTGCCACCATTTCATATCGTTTTTCTCTTGAGTTTCCCCCATTTTAGCTCCTCCTTTGGGTAATAAATCATTTAAAAAGGTTGGGAATCCACTCCCAACCTCATATTACATTTATATAATTACTGATAAAAAACACTACAAATTACGACCAGTTGCTCCCACCGACTTATCGGTATTATCTTGATTGTTATATTCTGCATCATTAAGGCCAGGTTTTTGATTTTTGCCACTTCCTAAATATTCGCCCTGATGCGCTTGTTGAGTTTTAGCAAACTTGTCAAAGTTTTCATTGACCACAAGTTCCCCTCATTTCTTTTCATAATATTTAATACCTATTAAGATACACGCTCAAAAAAATCTTATTCCACCACCTGCAATAGAAATATTTAGGATTTTGATGAAAATAAAAATTTATTACATAATCAAACGCTAATTCATTGAAAATAAGAAGAAATGATTTGACGAAGACGCTTTCGCTTTTTTTGTCTAGCTTCAGGCGCCATCGGCTCAAGGTCATAAGCCATAAGCGGGCGCCTTCAGCTTTTCTATTTTGAAAGGGGTTTGTACTATGTTATCGACACAGCAACTAGCTGAGTTACGCTTACAATTATTGAAAGAAAAGACTGAAGTGGAAGAACATTTTAACCAAAATGACCATTTTGGTTTAGAACGTGGTCATGATCATGAGTCAATGGGCGAACTATCCAGTTATGATAACCATCCAGCTGACGATGCTACCGAACTGTATGAGCGCGGAAAGGACATAGCTTTAAATGAACATTATGAATTGCTGCTTAGTAATATAGATAGAGCCCTTGAGGCAATGGAAAACGGAACGTATGGAAAATGTGAGGTTTGTGGTAAAGATATCCCTATCGAGCGACTAGAAGCCCTGCCTAATACAACTTATTGTAAGGAGCATAGTCCAGATCAGGTTGTTTCTCACGATCGTCCAGTGGAAGAAGGCGTATTGATGCCGCCTTGGGGGAAGTTTGATATGGACGAAAAGGATGAAGATGTTGCTTTCGATGCGGAGGACTCCTGGCAGGCTGTGGCCAAATGGGGAACATCAGAAACACCTTCAGATTTGGCATTTCCGCAGGATGAATACAATGATATCTATATTGAAGCAGATGAGCATGTTGGATACGTAGAGGACTTTGAGAACTTTGTCGGTAATGATATGTATGGAAAAAATATTAAGGTTTACCCAAATCCAGAACATGAACGCTATGAGGATGCTCTGGATGACGAAGGGATTATGACAAGCTTTGGGGATTTACCTGCATATGAACATGACCCATATGTGGATGATGATAAACGATGATATAGAAAACTCGTCGAATGGTGAGTCTGTAAAAGATGAGGCATAGTTGCCCTTATTCCAAAAAGAAAACAGCTTTCATTTAGGAGAGCTGTTTTCTCTGATTTTTATTCTTTCGCAAAGCCTTTTTGCTGAGTGGGAATATCCTTTCCGTTCCCATCCTCAATGGCTGCTCCGATATCGCCCTCCATGTATGTATCACTTACCTGCTCATGGGTGGTGGCAAGACCTGCTGATAGAGAATCACTCTTTTGATAATCACTAGTATGGAAGGTGCGGCAGCTATTTCCGTATTTTCATTTGAATTTTTTTTATCCAAGTTAAACACTCCTTTTAGTAAAATTGATACAAGCGTATTTTCTTCCTTTTAGTCCCGTCTTACTCCTATTAAATGTTAAAAATAAAATAGTCAGGAGTTGATTATAATGAAAAAGGAAAACCAATTTCCAACAAGGAAGGATCTAGATGAAGCGTTTCACTTCCTTCATGATCAAATAAACAGGATTTCAGTTGAAGAGGAAAAAGAAATGGTGATAAGCGAAAAAGAAGTGCAGGAACTATAAACGATAATAAATTAAAATAGCTGTAGCCTTTTTCCCACCAGCGGTACGAAGAATCAAACTTGAGTCCTACCAACGAAGGTGCATGGAGGCAATATTTTTTCTCTAGACCCATCTACCTTTTATTTGGTATGATTTCAAGAGAAATTTTCGGGGTGGTTTAATATGGAAATGAGAGAGACACTGGCTCGAAAAGTTGCCTGGATCAGTGTGGTTAGTAACTTGGTACTAACACTAGGGAAAATAATTATTGGCTTTATTGGAAACAGTGATGCTGTATTTGCTGATGGGATTCATTCTGCTGCTGACGTATTTGCATCGGTCATTGTTGTTCTTGTAATAAAAATTGCGAATAAACCTGCGGATAAAGAACACCCATATGGACATGGAAAGGCAGAAGTCATCGTTTCCGAAATTATCGGGATTTTGCTTTTTCTTGTTGCCATCTATGTTGTTTACGAAGGAATAAGTGGTTTTTTCCACAAAGTTGAAACGCCAAGCTTTTTAGCCATGTGGGTTGCACTATTTTCATTTATTATCAAAATTATTTTGTATCGGACTTCATTAAGCGTAGCAAAACAGAATAATAGTAAGGCAATTGAAGCTATTGCTTTTGACCATAAAGCAGATATTGTTGCGTCTATCGCTGCTGCAATTGGGGTCCTGATTTCTATTATAGGTGTTCAATTTCATTTTCCCTTCTTAGTTTATGGTGATAAGGCAGCCAGTATTTTTGTCGCATTTTTAATTTTTAAAATTTCAAAAGAAATGATAACGGAAGCATTTGATATCCTACTGGAGCGTAATATTAACACAGAGATACTGCAGGATTATATTTCCATCGTTTCGGAATTTCAAGAAGTTAAGAGAATCGACCGAATCAGGGCAAGAGAACATGGCCATTATGTTTTAGTCGACATTCGGATCGCCATTGACCATTCGAAAACGATAAAAGAGGGACATGATTTATCTAAAGCAATCAAAAAAAAATTAATGGAGAAAAATGATAATATTGAAGAAGTGTTAATTCATTTAAATCCTTACTATTCACAGAATCACTAAAATCTAAAAAAACTGCTTTGTACTTTTGAACGTTTGGGTTTATGATAAGATTGGATATAAAAGTACGAGGGAGTTGATATTTTTGAGTTATTCCGTAGACCCGGACCCAAGTAGTAGGTGCGGGGAAGTCAATATTATCTTTGAATTGATTGAATTGAATATCAATAATATCAGCTCTAGTAAAGGTAGGATGGCTTCCTCAAAACTAAAGTGAGGAGGTTTTATATGCTAGAAATTTTTAAAAGCAACGAAGAGAGAATATTAGAGAAAAACGATAAGATTTCAAAAGGCTGCTGGGTTAATATGTATGCCCCTACAGAAGAAGAAATTAACCGAGTTGCCAATGATGCACAAATATCAGTCGATTTAATAAAGGATGCTTTGGATGATGAAGAACGTCCGAGGATTGAAAGAGATAACGGCCAAATTTATATTATCGTCGATTATCCATATATTACACATGATGAATCAGGATTTCCAATTTACGAAACAATACCAATCGGAATCGTCTTAACAGATGATTGTATTATTACCATTTCATTAAAAGATTCCCCGATAATGGAAGAATTTAGGAAAAATCGGATCAAAGAATTTTTTACCTTTAAAAAGACCAGGTTTGCACTGCAAATTTTATTTGTGATTTCATCGTATTATCTGCGGTATCTAAAACAAATTAATAAGAAAACGAATGAAATTGAACGTGAAGTACATCAATCCATGAAAAATAAAGAACTATATGCATTTTTAGCCTTAGAAAAAAGTTTAGTTTATTTTACGACCTCTTTAAAATCGAATAAAGTTGTGTTGGATAAAATCCTCCGTTTTAACTATCTAAAAATGTACGAAGAAGATAAGGACTTATTAGAGGATGTCATAATTGAAAAAACGCAGGCAATTGAAATGGCTGAAACCTATCGATCCATTTTGAACGGGATGATGAATGCATTCGCATCTATTATTTCCAATAACTTGAATATTGTCATGAAATTTTTAACATCAATCACGATTATTCTTTCTTTCCCAACCATGGTTGCCAGCTTTTATGGAATGAACGTGAATATACCATTTCAACACAGCCCTTATGCCTTTTTCATTACGTTAATGTTAGCTGGTGTATTATCTTGCGTGACTGGTTTTATTTTTTGGAAAAAGCAATATTTTTAGAATGCCAGCCTGTTTTTGTGGGCTGGTTTTGTTTATTACTTTATAAAAATCAGCCTGTTTTACGAATGATGAATTGCTAAAGATGTCTAAAAATGCTGTCGTAAATATTTTCAATATTAAAATATTTTTTAGTTGATTGCTAGTTTTTAATAGTGCTACTATTAACAAGGGAGTGTAAGCGTTACCAATTGGTGTTTACATGTTTTCCAAGGATGTACATAAAGCAAAGGGAGGAATATCATTTGAGTCTAGTAGCAGTCAGTCTAAAAGAAAAGGTTGAGAAATTCTTATTGGGGAAAAAGAAGCTTTACATTAATGGTCAATTTGAGGAAAGTCTCTCTCAAAAAACGTTTGATACCTATAACCCTGCTACTGGTGAGGTCCTTGCTGCCGTGTTTGAAGGTGGACCAGAAGATATTGATCGTGCAGTAAAGGCTGCACGTAAAGCCTTTGATGAAGGTCCATGGTCAAGAATGGGTACTGCAGAGCGCAGCCGATTAATGTACAAGCTAGCGGATTTAATGGAACAAAATAAAGAAGAGCTTGCACAACTAGAAACTTTAGATAATGGAAAGCCGATTCGGGAAACAACAGCTGCAGATATCCCGCTTGCAATCGAGCATATGCGTTACTATGCAGGCTGGGCGACGAAAATCGTGGCCAAACAATTCCTGTGAACGGACCATATTTTAACTATACCCGCCACGAAGCAGTTGGTGTTGTTGGACAAATTATACCATGGAATTTCCCACTGTTAATGGCAATGTGGAAGCTAGGTGCAGCACTTGCCACTGGATGCACAGTTGTCTTAAAGCCAGCTGAACAAACTCCACTATCCGCATTATATTTAGCAGAGCTAATTCAAGAGGCAGGCTTCCCTGCAGGGGTTGTCAATATTGTTCCTGGCTTTGGCGAAACAGCTGGCCAGCCGCTAGTTGACCATCCGCTTGTTGATAAAATTGCCTTTACCGGTTCCACTGAAGTTGGAAAGCTAATCATGGAAAAGGCAGCAAAAACACTTAAACGAGTGACGCTTGAGCTTGGCGGAAAATCGCCAAACATTATTTTACCTGATGCAGATTTAACGAAAGCAATTCCAGGAGCGTTAAATGGCGTTATGTTCAACCAAGGACAGGTTTGCTGTGCGGGATCACGCGTATTTATTCAAAAGAAACAATTTGATAATGTTGTGGCTGATATGGTGGGCCACGCACAAAAAATTAAGCAGGGCTTTGGATTACACTCCGAGACTGAAATCGGCCGCTCGTTTCCATTGAGCAGCAAAACCGCGTTCTTGGATATATAGAAAAAGGCGTGAAAGAAGGAGCAGAACTGCTAGTGGGTGGCGATAAGCCCTTTGAACAAGGATATTTTGTTTCCCCGACCATTTTTGCCGATGTACGCGATGAAATGACAATTGCCAAAGAAGAAATCTTTGGACCCGTCATTTCTGCCTTACCATATGATGATCTTGATGAATTAATTGATCGTGCGAATAGCAGCCAATATGGCTTGGCTGCAGGGGTATGGACGAAGGATGTGTCAAAAGCACATTATATTGCGGGACGGCTCCGTGCAGGTACCGTTTGGGTGAACTGTTACAACGCTTTCGATGCTGCTTCTCCTTTTGGCGGTTTCAAACAATCGGGCATTGGTCGGGAAATGGGATCGTATGCATTGAACAACTACACTGAAGTGAAGAGTGTCTGGGTTGGGTTGAACTAAAATCTTGGATTAAGCATTCGAGAACTGGAAAACTTTCGGTTCTCGTTTTTTTATTGGTAAAATGGGTATGCTAAACCTATATTTGCTAATTTAAGGAGGATATTATGAAATCATTTATTGTAGGCTTTCATCAAGAAGATAATGTAGACAGTATGCAAATTCAAAAACTAAGCCAAGAAGATTTTGAAAAATCAACTGAAGGCGGAACAAGGCATTTATTTGACCTTGATACAAACATTGGCTTTTTTGTCTTTTTCGATGCAGAGGATGCGGATGGCGATGTGTCTTATCTAGTCCTTCAATATGAAGAAGAAAATGAAGATCCAGTTGGCTGCTACTCTTTTCAAATGAAGGATTTTTACGAGTTTATGGCACTTTACTTAAATGACCTGGAATTTAATGAAGAGATTGATGAAGAAGCCGATGATGAGGAATACGGACCGATTCATCATCTGGCCCACTTATTGTTTCATATTGTTGAAGAAGGCAGGGATCTTGAGGTATAAAGTTAAGTTTTTTACGAAAAAACCTTGAACAACTGGTTAAGGACGCTACTTATGAGCGTCCTTTTTCCTCTTTATTTGCGAATCAATTAAGAAGCACTGGACAACTGCCCAGTGCTTCTTTTAGTTACCTTTTGCTGCTTTATTAGCAACCACTACACGCGCTTTACCCATAAAAATGATCACTATTGCTGCAAGCACAATCGGGATCAATGCGAGCACGAAGGTGTGTGTAATCGATTCTGACATGGCATGAACAATTTTATCTAAAATAAAGCTAGGTATTTTAGAACGTTCGCTAGCTTGGAAAATTTGTCTTGGATCCCCCATTTTAAACTGAGCTGCTCCTTGACCGCCTGCTCCCTGCATCCCTTTAAAGGCTTCTTTTAATTTATCGGTAAATACATTGTTTTGAATGGTACCGAAAATGGTTACACCTAATGTCATTCCAAAAGAACGAAGGAATGCGTTCGTAGAGTTGGCTGAACCACGGTATTGCGGCTCCAGATTGTGCATCGATGCTGTGGGTAATAAGGAGAAGGAGAAACCGACCCCGAATCCTACTAGAATCATATAAATCGTAAGCAAATAACGAGCCGTATCTGGCGTCATGCTGCCAAGGAAAAACATTCCGACCACATAGGAAATAATCGAGATAACCATTAGGTTTCGATACGTGGTTTTCGTAAGGAAGATCCCGCCAACCGAACTACCTGCTACAGATCCTAACATCATCGGTGTTAAAATTAACCCGGCATTCTTAGCGGAACCGCCATATACAGCTTGAACGAAAATCGGAATAAATACAGTTAGAATAATGAAGGTTCCACCATACAAAAAGGAAAGAATTTGCGATGTCGCAAATAAGCGTCTTTTAAACAGCCAAAGTGGCAATATTGGCTCCTGGGCTTTGAATTCGGCAATGAAAAAGGCAATAAAAAAGACAAAGAAGCTTGCAAATAAACCAATAATTTGAACGGAATTCCAAGCGTAATCTTTTCCACCAAACTCAAGGGCAAACATTAAGCTGACTACAGAAATAACAAGGGTAATAGCTCCGATCCAGTCAATTTTTTGCTTAGAATGCTGCAAGGATTCCTTATAGAAACGAATAATCAAAATAAGTGAAACAATACCAATTGGAACATTGACATAAAAAACCCAATGCCAGCTGATAAAATCGGTAATATAGGCTCCGAGCAGCGGTCCTAACACGCTGGCTGCACCAAATACTGCACCGAGTAAACCCGTCATTTTACCACGGTTTTCAGGTGGGAAAATATCAAAAACGATAGTAAAGGCGATTGGCATAAGAGCCCCGCCGCCAATCCCTTGAATGGCACGGAAGATACTTAACTGAATGATACTTTGTGCCAATCCACAGAGGGCAGAGCCAATAAGAAATACGACTAATCCGAAAATGAAAAAGCGTTTCCGCCCGAACATGTCGGATAGTTTACCGAAAATAGGCATTCCCGCCATGACAGCGACCATATAGGCAGACGTTACCCAAATAAATTTGTCAAACCCACCAAGGTCTGACACGATCGTTCCCATCGCTGTTGCTACAATCGTATTATCCATAGCAGCCATTAAAATCCCTAAAAGCAGCCCAACGACAACGAATTTAAGATTATTATCTTTTTTTATCATAAAATTCTCCTTATTCATTCCTGAAGTTTAAAATGGTAGTGTCTCGAAAGCCTCCTTTACATCTAATAAAAAAGTTTGATAAGATAAAATAAATTTCGGAAACCATTTATCTTGATAATCAAGACATTATAATTTTAAAAGGAAGGATGAGAACTGTCAATGGCTATATCCAATCATCCTGAACTCATTAGTGATTTAATTAAAGGTTTACGAAAGTTAACCACGAGAACGGTTCTTTTTCAACAAAAGGCCGCTCATTCTCTTGGGGTTGTTCATACTGATTTTAAGACGGCTGACATTTTGAATGAAGTCGGCCGCTTACTGCTGGGGAGCTCGGGAAAATAACTGGTCTTAGCACAGGTTCTGTTACGGCTTTAATCGACAGGCTCGAGCAAGCAGGGTATGTGAGGAGAGAAAAAGATCCCAACGACCGCCGTCGGGTGATCATTGTCCCTGTTAAAGAACGTCAGAAATTTATCAAAGAGCATTATGTCCCTTTAAACAAATCTTTTTCAGAATTATGCTCACACTATAATGAAGAAGAATTATCGCTTATCATTGGATTTATTGAAAAAACCATTGCCATTCATGAAAAGGAAATTCAACGTTCTAGTCAATCCCAATCTGAATAAACAACAATAAGGGAAGGATGTTAGCAGTTTATGTATCAAGTAAAAGTATACAAAGATAATGCCTATGACGTTTATGAACTTACTAATTCAGAAGCTAATTCTTGGTTAAAGGTGGTTCCTGAGCGCGGAGGAATTATTACCGGTTTTGGAGTGGAAGGAGAAGAAACGCTTTTCCTAAACAAAGGAACGTTATATCATGCTGAAAAAAATATTAGAGGCGGGATACCGATTCTTTTTCCCATCTCAGGGCAATTAGATAAAGGCGAATACGAATGGAACGGCAAAGTTTATCATATGAAAAATCATGGTGTTGCAAGAAACAACCCATGGGAAGTCATTGCCACTAAGGCAGATGAAGAACAGGCATCTATAACCTTACGTTTAAAAAGTAATGCGGAAACTAAAATCGAATTTCCATTTGATTTTGAATTAATTTTCACCTATACATTAACTACCAAGGGTTTAGAGATTCATCAGCAATATATGAACCATTCCGATTCTTCGATGCCGATGTATCCTGGTTTTCATCCATATTTTAAAACCACTCACAAGGATTTAACCTATATAACCGATGCAAAAACCTATTTGGATTATAATGATATGGCAGTGAAGGAGATAGAAGGAAGATTAGATTTGGCGGATAAGAAGGAATCGTTCGCACTCTTGGATGCCACAAAAAAGGAAATTGCCTTTGAGCTGCCCGATCGAAAGAAAACGATCTCATTGACGTATGGCAATGAATTTAACTATGTCGTCTTGTGGACAGAAAAAGATCAAGACTTCGTTTGTGTGGAACCGTGGATGGCTTTGACAAATGAACTGAATCGAAAAGAGGAATTGGTCATGGTCAAACCGGGTGAAACACTACGTACAACTTTGAATATTTCCGTTAAGTAAAGGCTCCTTGATAATATTTACACAAAGAAACGATGAGGCGATTTGCTTCATCGTTTCTTTGTGTAAATATAATTACCTCTGGAAAAACTCGACCTTTTCGCCTTCAGGTCCCTGAACAAAGAAAAGACGGTATCCATTAGGAAGTGTTGAAATTTCGTTGGAAATAAATTTAACATCTAATCCCTTTAAGCGACTAAACTCTGCTTCGATTTCATCGACAGCAATCGCAAAATGGTTGACGATTCCTTCAGTTGGAAAAACGCCTTCAGCGACATGGATTAACTCTAATTCAGTTTCGTCAGAACCATTAAATCCAAGGAAAGCTAGTGTCTTCGTGCCACCTGCAATGGTCAGTTTATCTTTTAACTCCATGCCAACAACCTCTTGATAAAACGTAAGGGCGGCATCCAAGTTTTTTACCATGACGCCAATATGGTCAATTTTCTTACCGGCATTTCAGTGCCTCCTTAAATGGATTTCGTTTTTAGGATTTTAAAACATCGTGATCAACATACCGCTCGCCGTTTAATTCACTTATCACATTAATGGCAACCTTTGCTCCGTCACCTGCAGTAATGATGGTATGTACACTCACACCAGCAACCGTTCCAGCTGCCCAAATACCCTCTAAATTTGTTTTTCCAGCTGCATCCACATCAAGAACGGTTTTGATTCTTGGTTCTGTTCCAGGCTTAGTTTTTAAGCCAATTGTTTCAGCAAGGGTAACCAATGCTCCAGTGGCAACGATCACGTGTGCAGCTTCATAGCTATTTTCTTCTGTTTCCACTTTATAACCGGTCTCAGTTTTACTTACATTCGTCACTGTAGCCTGGACAATTTCAGCGCCAAATTTGCTTGCTTGCTTTTTACCGATTTCGATAAGGTCAGGTCCAGTAATTTCTAAAACACCATAATGATTTTCAATCCATGCCCGTTTTGTCATACTTTTATCATTATCAACTACCAATGTTTTCTTTCCAGCCTTTGCCGTAAATAACGCCGCACTCGCGCCTGCAGCTCCAGCCCCAATAATGACTACATCAAACATATTCATACCTCCAATTAATGAAAATTTTGTACGAATAAATTTTAATCTTCTAAGAAGAAAATGTAAATGAAAGTGCTTACTTTCTCTGTCCCTCGCAAATAAAAAAGAGATGAATCTATTTCACAGTTTTAATTATTTACGATTAATGTTTTATCATGTAAAATTAACAACTGGAATACATATAAGAATAATAGGAATTAAATACATACTGAAAGCTAGACTATTATTTTTATATATTGTTAAAAAATTTTTTTCAACTTAGGAGGAAAGAACAAGTGGGTCGTAAAAATGTAAATATTCTTGTAGCCATTTTACTTAGTATTTTTCTTGCACTTGCTGGCTGTTCTTCGAAATCGACGAATACAGCAAGTTCTAATGATAAAAATCAAGGAGCAAATAAACCAGATACATTTGTTTATGGAATTGATGGGGATCCAGGAAATGCGGTTAATGTTATCACAACAGGTGACCGTTACGGATTAATGGAAATCAAGGCTCTTTATTCTCCGTTGTATATGTATAACGGAAAAGATGATGTGAAATATTTCTTAGCTGAAAGCATGACACCATCTTCAGATTTCTTAACCTATACCGCCAAATTAAGAAAAGGCGTTAAGTGGTCTGATGGGCAACCGTTTACTGCAGATGATGTCGTTTTCACTTATGAAGAAATGTTAAAAGAATCAAATGGTGGTTGGGCGAGAAGCCAGCTTATTTTTAACAATCAACCTGTTAAAGTTGAAAAGGTAGATGACTATACAGTAAAATTCACTCTTCCACAAGTTAGTATGGGCGCGATGGAAGCTCTAGGAAATATTTTTATTATGCCTAAACATATTTACCAAGGTGAAACCAATATTGCTAACAGCCCTAAAAATGCGACACCTGTTGGTACTGGACCATACAAGCTCAAGGAATACAAGGCTGGGGAAAGCGTTACGTTTGAAAAGAACGATGATTATTTCCTAGGTGCTCCTAAGATTTCCAAAGTTGTTTATCGTATTATTATGGATGCGAATACTGCTACAATGGCACTCCAAAAAGGAGAAATTAATGCATTAGCTATTCAGCCTTCAGACACAAGTAAATTTAAAGGCAATTCCAATGTAACTATTAAACCTTATGACGAGGGACGAATTGGTTACTTAGCCTTTAACTTAAGTTCAAAAGCAGTACAAGCAAAAGAGGTAAGACAGGCAATTGCCTTCGGATTGAATCGTGATGAAATCAATACGGCAAGCTATTTTTCCACTGATTTTTCCAAAACTGCGTATTCATTCTTACCTAAAAAAGCAACTTATTATACTGATAATGTAGAAAAGCATAAATTTGATACAAAGAAAGCAAAAGATCTATTGTCAAAAGCAGGAGTTTCTAATTTGAAATTAAAACTTGCTTTTATTGCAAATAATCCAATTCAGCAAAAGCAAGCCGCTGTTATCCAACAAAACTTAAAAGCTGTCGGTATTGATGTTCAGCTTGTAGGTATGGATGCAACTGCCTTAAGTAAAAAGCTTCAAAGCGTACAAACGGACTTTGATATGTACCTTAACGGATACATCATGGGAATTGACCCGGACACATTTAATTCATTGTTTGTAACCAATGGTGAAGCAAACTATATGCATTATAGCAATGCTAAAGTTGATGATTTATTTAATCAAGGCCGTGTTGAGAAAGATGATGCAAAACGTAAAGCGATTTATGAAGATATTCAAAAAATCATTATCGATGATGCTGCATTCTATCCAATTACAGAAAACAAACGGATCCTCGCGATTGATTCAAGAATCAAAGGAATTGATAAAGCAGGCTTAGTTCCAGTTTACACGTTTGAGGATATGTCGAAGCTATCTTATTAATAAAATAGAAGCATTATAGATAAAGATAAACAGTTCGCTGTTTATCTTTATTTTTTAAGGATTAACGTTATAGAATGATAGGGAAGATTTTCATTGGGATTTACGGTCCTTAAAGCGGAAAAAATAAGGAGTGGGATCATTCTTGTTAAAGTATATTTTTAAAAGGATTTTGCAGGCAGTTCCTTTGTTGGTGATTATTTCGATTATTTGCTTTGCGCTCATTCAATTGGCACCATACGATGCCGTGGATGCGATGACCACGCCGAATATGACGAAGAAAACAGTTGAACTCATTAAAGCAAGATATGGATTAGACAAGCCTGCCTATTTACAATATTTTTATTGGGTAAAAGGAATTTTGAGTGGTGAATGGGGGTATTCCATTGTCACCCATGAAAGTATAACAAAGGATCTTTCAGTGAGGATACCGAATACGATTCTGCTTGTCCTTCCTGCTTACATCCTTGCATTATTTTTATCTATTATTCTTGGGCTTTTTGCAGGGGCAAAAAAGGGTAAATTAGCGGATAAAATTATTGATAGTTTAAGTTCTTTTGGGATTGCCATTCCTAGCTTTTGGATGGCAATGATTCTAGTGTTTATTTTTGGCTATCTTCTTAATATTTTTCCGATTCTTGGTATGCACACTATTGGTAGCGAGAGCTCGTTTTCCGATTTGCTTATCCATATGGTTCTACCGTGTATTGTATTAACTCTCTCATTTATGCCCGAGCTTGTTCGTTATGTAAGATCATCCACCATTGGGCAGCTTTCTGAAGATTATGTTATGGTTCAACAGGCATATGGGGCCGCTTCTACTGGAATCTTATTTAAGCATGTGTTAAGAAACGTTCTGCTTCCAATCATTACAATTGTTGGTATGAGCCTCCCGATGTTAGTGACAGGAGCAGTCGTTACGGAAACGGTTTTTGGCTGGCCTGGAATCGGTACCTATTTTGTTAAAGCGATTCAAGGGTTTGATTACCCCGTGGTAATGGCGATTATGCTACTTTCATCAAGCCTTGTAATCATAGGCAATTTAGCTTCTGATTTATTATATTGCATCGTAGATCCGAGAATTAAGGGAATGGGGGAATAGAAATTGGCGGAAAGAGAAATAGAAGAATAGAAAAATTTAAAAAAGAACTTAAACGTAATAAAACGGCTGCAATTGCCCTAATATTCCTGGTATTAATTTTATTACTATCTATTTTCGCCTTTTTGTCACCCTATCCTCCTGATAAGGTTGATGTAACGAATGTGCTTCAAGGGCCGAGCGTAATGCATTGGTTTGGTACAGATGAGCTTGGCAGAGATTATTTAACTAGAGCATTATTTGGTGGGCGAATTTCCCTCACAGTTGGCATTTTAGCGATGCTTATTTCTACTAGTATTGGAGTTTTGGTAGGAACAATAAGCGGCTATTTTGGAGGTCGGATTGACAACTTTCTTATGAGGACAGTTGATGTTATTTCTTCCATCCCGTGGATGATTTTAGTGACCATCGTCAGCATTTATCTAACGCCTGGGTTAAAAGCCATTATTCTCGTCATTGGTCTTTTTACCTGGATGAGTACAGCAAGATTGGTTCGTGCTGAAACACTTTCTTTAAAAGAAAGAGAATATGTTCTTTATGCAAAATCCTCAGGACAATCTTTGAAAAAAATAATTTGGAAACATATTATTCCAGCGGTATTTCCCACTTTCATCGTTGCTTCTACGGTAAGTATCGCTAATGCGATCTTAATGGAGTCGGCAGGCTTAAGTTTTCTAGGTCTCGGTATTCAGCAGCCATTATCGTCATGGGGCAGCATGCTTCAAAATGCACAAGGGAACCTAGGAAATGCCCCATATATGGCGATTTTACCAGGGCTTTTCATTGTGCTTACCGTTTATTCTTTTAATAGATTAGGTGACGTTCTTAGAGCGGTTGTTGAGCCGAAGACAAGCGGAAAGTAGAGAGGGGGATTCGAACCAAATGGAAGATAGAATTAAAGATAAAGGTAATTTGCTAGAGGTTAGCAGTCTTCGTACAGCCTTTTATGACGGTGATACCAAAATCGAAGCGGTTCGTGGAATCGACTTTACCGTTGAAAAAGGAGAAATATTGGGGATTGTTGGCGAATCAGGAAGTGGTAAAAGCGTGATGGTGAAATCCATTCTTGGGATTGTCCCGGAAAATGCTAAAGTGGACGTCAGTGAGATTCTTTTGGATGGAAAGAATATTGAAAACTTATCTAAAAAAGAGAAAAGGACAATAAGAGGCAGGGACATCGCTATGATTTTTCAGGATCCAATGACAGCCCTTAATCCTTTAAAAAAAGCTGGAGACCATCTGATCGAACTTTTAGTTAGAATTAGAGGGATGAAAAAGAAGGAAGCTAAATTAGAAGCGATCGAGCTCCTTAAAATGGTCGGGATTCCATCTCCTGAAAAAAGAGTGGATCAATACCCTCATGAATTTAGCGGTGGTATGAGACAAAGGGTATTGATTGCAATGGCACTAGCTTGTAAACCGAAGCTGTTAATTGCTGATGAACCAACGACTGCTCTCGATGTAACCATTCAAGCACAAATTCTGGAATTATTAAAAAAGCTTCAAAAAGAAAACGATATGTCCGTTGTGTTAATTACTCATGACCTTGGTGTTGTTGCAACCATTTGCAGCCGGATTTTAGTGATGTACGCGGGCATGGTGATGGAAGAGGGAATGGCCGATGAAATCTTTTACTCCCCTAAACATCCCTATACGAAGGCATTATTGAATTCGATTCCTAGAGTGGACGGGGAAAGAACGAGATTAAAGCCAATTAAAGGTTCTGCGCCATCGCTAAAGAATCTTGCTAACGGCTGTCCGTTCGCCGACAGATGTGAGGTTGCCATTGATAAATGTTTTACTGAGGCTCCAGAATATAAAAGCTTTTCATCCACCCAGAAATGTAAATGCTTTTTAGCAGGGGAAGGAGACAATCTAGATGACTGAGAAACAAAAAATTCTCGTTGAGGTAAGAAGTCTTAAAAAGCACTTCCCATTAAAAACATCCATTTTCAAAAAAGATAAACAAGTTGTCAAAGCAGTCGATGATGTGTCGTTTCATATTTATAAAGGGGAAACATTTGGCCTGGTTGGTGAGTCAGGCTGCGGCAAATCTACATTAGGACGGACACTTAACCGTTTGTACGATCCAACGGCAGGAGAAATTATTTTTGATGGAAAAGATATTGCCAAGCTAAATACGAAAGAGCTTCAACCTTACCGTAAAAGAATGCAAATGATATTTCAAGACCCGTACTCATCACTTAACCCATATATGAATGTTGAAGAAATTATTGATGAGCCAATGGAAATTCACACTGGGTTATCGAAAAGTGAGCGTAAAGAAGCTATCATCGATATCCTTGAAAAAGTAGGTCTGAAAAAAGAGGACATGGAAAAGTTTCCTCATGAATTTAGTGGTGGACAGAGGCAAAGAATTGGAATTGCTCGTGCCCTTTCGATCAATCCTGATTTCATCATTTGTGATGAAGCAATTTCTGCATTAGATGTGTCCATTCAAGCACAAGTGATTAATATGTTGGAAGATTTACAGAGTGAGATGGATCTAACTTATTTGTTTGTTGCTCATGATTTGTCTATGGTACGCCATATCTCAGATCGAATTGGTGTCATGTATCTTGGTAAAATGGTAGAGATATCAAAAAGCGATGAGTTATACGATAAACCGTTGCATCCATATACCCAAGCATTGTTATCCGCCATCCCGATTCCAGATCCAATCAAGGCGCAGAACACTAAACGTGAAATTATAAAAGGTGAGCTTCCAAGTCCTATTGAGATGGAAACGGGCTGCCGTTTTCGATCTCGATGTCCATTTGCAAAACCAATCTGTGCCGAAGTTGATCCGCAATTGAAGGCAGTAGATAGCGAGCATCTTGTAGCCTGCCATTTATATTAATTGAAGGAGAGATCATGGTGGAAAAGGTAAAATTAGCGCTAAATTATGCTCTCATGCTTGAAATGATGAAAGCAAAAGGATTTAATAATCCAACAATCGTCGCGCTCTTAAATGAGGGAAATGAAGAAATACTTGAAAGCATCGGAGAAGGGATTCCTTCTTGGAAAACGATGTTGGATTTTTATCACAACAATAAAACGCAATTTCACCAAGCCTTAAGAAAAGGTTATGAAATCACCTTTTTAACGAAAGGTGCGCTCAAGTCACTGTTGTCCATAAAGTTTGAGATGAAGGAAGGCGAGGATTTCGTAGATACTGGTGAATTTTTAAATCAGGTGAAAATCACCGGCGAAAATCTTCAAGCTCTCCAAGAGATTATTTCGAAAAATTGGACCATTGTTTCCTTGGAAGTAGATTCAGAACATGACATCCATTTACTAAAAATTGAGCTTACCTTTAAACCTTTATTTACTATTTAGTAAATTGGATAACAATATTCAAAATAAAAAGAACCATCATTTCCTTCTTGGGAATGATGGTTCATGTGTTAAATTGATATAAATGATCCTTTTTCGTCTTTGTTGTTCTTGTTCTCATGTCAGTAAAACCGAAGGGACTTCGCTTTGCTTCAGGATTCATTCTTCCTTCACGCGTAAGCCTTTCACGCAGTTTTTTCGCTTTGGACTTTGCCATAAAATCACTCCTCATATAATGGTACGTTACATTATACAATAGTTAGAGCATATGGGGGAGCTTTTTATAACTCTTTTACCCTTAAATTTTGTTGTCTTTTTGATTCCTGTGATGAAGCTTTTTTGAGCGTATGCAAGAAGTAATAGAGAACGGCTCCAATAAGAATATAGAAGGAAGATAAGAAATATAAAGAACTATAATCCATTTTGGCTACTACTAAGCCCACTAAGAACGATCCCAACGCCATCCCTGTATCATAAATTGATAAGAAAGTAGCTGTAGCCAACCCTCTTTTTCTCGGCGCAGCGTCTTGAATGGCAATCGTTTGAAAGGTTGGAAAAAGAGTTCCCCATCCTGGCCAATCATTCCTGCTGAAACGAGGAAAGTGATTGCCCCACCACTTTTACTTAAAACAAACATTCCAATTGCAAAAAGTAAAATCGCCGGATAGAAAATAACGTTAGGACCATATTGATCCAGCCATTTTCCTGTAAAAGGTCTTGAAATTAACAGAACAACGGCATAGACCACAAAGAAAAGACTAGAAACATTTTCAAGATGGATTTCATTTGCATATATGGATACGAATGAAAGAAGTGCTGAATAGACGATTGCCAGGAAGCCGCCAACAACCGCAATTGGAACGGCAGAAGCTTCGAACAGGTTTCGAATTGAAAATGCTGAACGAACCTCCATTTGTTTCGATTGTTCTGTCTTCGTAAGCTTGACACTTAAACCTGTAATTAAAGCACCAACGGCAACAATCACACTTATGATGAACAAGGTTTTTGCGCCCCATTGTTGAATGGCCATCAAACCGAAAAATGGACCTAAAACCATTGCCAAATTTGTCGACATCACAAAATATCCCATTCCTTCTCCGCGACGTGAAGTTGGAATAATATCAGCAACAATTGTACCTACAGCGGTTGTCGCCATACCAAAACCAACTCCATGTAACAGGCGAATCATTAGAAAACCCATGACGGTTTTTGGGAAAAAGTATAAGAGTGAAGCACCCGAGAAAATAACAAGGGCTGTTAATAGCACTTTTTTATTCCCAGCCCGTTCTAGCCATTGTCCTGCAAGTGGGCGTGATATGATGGCAGAAAGCAAAAAGACAGTTGTCATTAATCCTGCTTGTGAGGCACTGCTGTGAAATGCCTTTAATGCATAAACAGGAAGAGTAACGAGCAGGATATAAAAAGTTAAAAACAGAAAAAAGTTACTTAGAGAAATACTGATAAAATCCTTTGTCCATAATTTAGGTTTGTTCATGAATTGTTGCACTCCTTTATAAAAGCTTCTTTAGCCATGAGCTTTGTAATGTTAAAAGTTGTTCTTGGGAAGCCTCAGGGAAATTTTTTAATAACGATTGATTATGCTCAGAAACAGCGTTTTCCCACTTTGGATATTCCTTTAATGCCGCTTCGGTTAATTGAATATGCTTCTCTCGTTTGTCTTTCCCCGGCACCTGTTTTACATAACCTTGTTTGACAAGCCTTTGAATGGTTCTTGTCATCGGAGGTGCTTCAACAAATAAATACTCACAAAGCTCTTTTTGTGTTAATGAACCTTTGGATTTTAATACAAAAATGACGGACCATTGTGCGCCGTACAGTCCAAATGATTTCAATACTTCATTGAGTTTGTTAGTGAGATGTCTTGAAAGCTGGTGAAGAGTATGGAATAAGTCGTGGCTATACATTATGAATGTCACTCCAGGATATAAAAATGAAATTAGTTACCTAGGTAACTATATAACTTGATAATAAAAATGTCAAGGACTGTACACGTTTGTGGTGCCGCAACTAGTTTGGCTGGGGGGTCTTTTTTATGCTTAAAAAATGCTTTTGTCCACGCATCACAGCACTATAAAACTTATGAAATTACAAAAGGTTTGATCTTAAGGGTATTAGTCATCGATCATGAGGCAGATTGGACGATGTAAAAAAACGTCTCTCTCACATTTTAAACAAAAGGGAAGGGTAGATTGTTTACTATTTGTATAATTTGGGGGTTTTAGGTAATTATACCATTGTTCTTATTAAAATAAGATTGTCTTCAGGAGGGAATAAAGAACAAAGTGGAACACTTCATCATCAGAATTCACTACATATTAATATTTCACAGTGTAAGGAGGGTATTTTCGTGAGTCGTTTTTTAAAGGCAACAGGTCCGGTTTTGTTGGCCAGTATGGTCATTGTTGGCTGTCAAACAAATAATAACCAGAACAATGCAAATAACAAGGAAGAAACCAAAAATTCCAACCAGGCAAATCAAGTAAAGGGGACAGGATTCCCGAATTGGGGTTATGACCTTCAACATACCCGACATGTGCCCTATCAAAAGATTACAAAAGACAATGTAAAGAAATTGGGAATTGTTTGGCAGCAGGATATCATGGAATGGGATCAGAATGTTCCTAATTTACAAGAGGATTTCCCTGTCGTGCAAAACGGGGTCTTGTATGTGACTAGTGCAAAAAATCATGTGTTTGCCATCGACGCCGGAAACGGGAAGAAACTTTGGGAATGGACACCCCCTAAGGAGGTGCTTGACCATCTTAATAGTTTGCCATGGCAATCCAATGTGGCAAGTAGAGGTGTCGCTGTGGCCAATGGAAATGTATATGTCTTGATGATAGACAATCGGCTTGCCAAACTTGACGCTAAAACGGGAAAACTGCTAAAAATGGTCAACTTTTGGGATCATGTTCCATCCATTAAATTAGAAAACCGCTACTATGAATCTTCGGCTCCGATGTATTATGATGGCAACATTTACGTTGGAAGCAGCGGTGGTGATAATGGTACACGAGGCTTTGTAATGGCATTTAAAGCAGATAGCCTCGAACCACTCTGGAACCAACCGTTTTGGACCGTTCCTGAAAGAGGAAAGGGCTGGGCGCAGGGTAAATATACGGGCGGAGGCTCCGTATGGACACCGATGTCGTTCGATCCAGATACCGATATGATGTATTTTGCAGTAGGGAATCCAGCCCCTGACTTTTACGATGCAGATAGAAAAGGAAAAAATCCATATACGGATTCCATCGTTGCTTTGGACAGTAAAACGGGGAAATTTAGGTGGGCATCCTCCGAAGTCAATCACGATGTATGGGATTATGACGCTGCCGCGACACCGATGGTTCTCAATACTAAGGTCAGCGGGAAAAAGCAGAAGATTGTCGTTGAAGGTGGAAAGAATGGTAAATGGTATGCATGGGATGCCAAAACTGGAAAAACCATTTATGATGGTGTACCGTTTGTCAAAATTCAACATTCAACACCACTAAGCGAACAGAGTAAAGTTAAACTTCAATGGCCGGGTACGCCAGGTGGAGAAACCTATGCCCCAGAGACGTATGATCCCGAAACAAACTATGTGCTTATTCCAGGTATTAATAACCCGAATTTAATGTTAGCAGCAAAAGATCGGAAAGAGATTGCAAAAGATAACAATACCTTCCCTGGTACGAAGATCCTTCCTTTACCAGAAAATGTTGATCCTACTGGTAACATTACAGCTATTGACGTTAATACAGGTAAAAAAGTTTATCAAATCAATACCGCCGACCCGATGAATGGAGGACTCACAAGTACTGCTTCCGGTCTTGCCTTTTATGGGGAATTGGATGGAACGGTGAATGCTCTCGATATTAAAAATGGAAAATTGTTATGGAGCATGAAAAGTGGAGGACAACAAATCAAAATGGCGCCTTCCATTTATATGGTTGAAGGCAAACAATATATCGCGGTGATTACTGGTGGAACGAGGGTTGTGGTTTATGGACTCGGCGGTAAGGAACCTATTCCATCCCCTAATCAAAATGCTGAATTACAAGGGGCAGCCGACAAATCCGTCAGTGTCGATCCGGTAAAGGTTTACAAAAGTAGTTGTGTTTCTTGTCATGGGGATAATCTTCAGGGCGCAACAGGTCCAAATCTTCAACACGTAGGTAAATCTATGTCCAAAAAAGACATATTGAATCAAATCTTAAACGGTGGCGGGCGCATGCCGGGAGGTCTAGTTAAAGGTGCAGATGCTGAAGCACTAGCGGAATGGCTGTCCAAAAAGAAATAATATGTCTGTGAGGATACCGTTTTCCACAACAGAAGCCCTTTTTCTCGAAGCAGTCAAAGTCCGATCTCTTCATTCGGGCTCAGATTGTTTCATTTAAAAAATAAAACTATATAAAATGGCGAAACCTATAACCGAAAAATAAGGATGGTGGTAAAATGAGGAACCTATCGAAATATACCATGCGATTGAGTGGTGTCGCCTTATTAATATGCTTGCTCATTGGCTTTGCCTCCCCTACTTTGACTAGTGCCGAATCCCTAAATCAGGGCTTAGGTTCAACTGAAGATAACGGAATCAAGCTAACAATCAATGGCTATTCCATCATAAACCACGGTCAAAACATTAGGCTGTATTATACGATACATTCAAATTCTAATATTGAAGTAAATCCGCATGCTACGAGCCTGATGGAAAGTCCGCATATTTGGATTGAACACACGTTAGTTCGTGAAAATTCCGATTCGTATAAAAAAGTAGGTAAAAACGAATATAAAGGAACAATTGAAGCCCAACTACATCAATACAGACCTGAAAATCCTCATATGACATTTAAAACTCTTGGGATTTTCAATCAAAAGGGTCAGTGGACAATTAGATTTATCCTTAATAACGCTGAATGAAAGTAATCAAAATTAAAAAAACCTGAGTCCAACAACATTTGGACCCAGGTTTTTTTAAAAGGAAAGTATAAAATTTTTAAATTTGAGGATTGTCCTGCTCCAGCTCCTAGCCCCGACAAGGCACTTGCACTTTTCTTCGCGTATGCCTCCATAATTCTTGTCCCTTTTTGCTATATATTGCAAAACTTCGGAACAATTTAGGACAACTTCTAGTCGAAATTCTAGTTATTTTGAGGTTTCCACCGACATAAGATAAATTTGAAAGGGATAATTAACCACTCCACGAAAGATGATCAAAATTGTTAGTGTCATGAAAGGGGGCGGAAAACATGTGGGTGAAGCCTGAGTACAAAGTGATCAATACATCCTCTGAGGTGACGATGTATTCCTACGTCGGTAAGTGTAAGTAGCATAGACACTACTTACCTCTTGTGCATGCTTTAAACGGTTTACCAAATCAACGAAGGATGTGCAAATGAGAATGAACCGTTACTTAAAACCATTGATAGGCGCGATTATTGGGTGTGCAGCTGCTGGAGGGTGGTTGGTCGTTGATCTCCTAACCCCTGAACCGATCGGAGACTATCTGCTATATTCCCTCATGGCTCTGACCAATATTGCGATTGGATGGCAGGTTGGAAAATTCTTTGGAAAACGGCGGGATAATGGTAAAAACGATGTTCAAATCTCTGGTGAAAGGACTGAAGCCAAATTCGAATTAGAGTCTTAGGAACAGCGGCAGGAGGGGGATTCCCACAGTGGAATTGCACTTGTCCAAACTGTCATGACGTTCGGAAAGGAAACAAGGCACTAAGACCGTTGTTACAATCCTCTCTTGCGATAAGTGCCAATGAAAAGGATTGGTACCTCATCAATGCGGGCCCGGATGTTCCGAAACAGATTGAATCATTTGCCTCGCTGCATCCGGGTCCCGGAATAAGAGAAACACCTCTAGCCGGAGTTATTTTAACCGATGCCGAGCTCGACCATACTATTGGGTTATTATCACTGCGGGAGGGCTCTTGTTTAACTATCTATGGAACCGAAATTGTAAAAAAGTGTATGCAATCATCATTTCCGGTGTTACCGATGCTAAAAAACTATTGCTCATGGGAATGGCAGCCTCTTAGCCCTGATTTCAGGCAGCGGGTAGGACCTTTAGGTGAAGAGGCAATAATCGTAGAGACGGTCCCCGTTTCAAGAAAACCGCCGCTTTATACACAAGCGAACAAGGAGGATGATTCCCCAGAGGATTATTGGGAGGTCGGGCTGGTTCTTCATAATGAAAGTTCCGGCAGATGTCTCGCTTACTTTCCTACATTAGAAAGAATTTCTCCAGCTATAGAAGCCTGTTTGCAGAAAGCTGATATTTTGATGGTCGACGGAACCTTTTGGTCGGAACATGAATTGGTCGAAATGGGGGCAACGGGACGAAGCGCAAGAAGTATGGGACATTTACCAATTAGTGGCCAATCAGGGGTCGCGGAAAAATTAGCATTATACCCAGCTGAGCGAAAAATCATGATCCACATTAATAACAGCAACCCTATTCTAAGGAAGGGTTCTATGGAAAGGGACACATTGGAACGACTTGGTTTTGAGATTGCCTATGACGGTATGGAAGTGGAGGTGTGATCATGCTGGAACAAGGTGGGGCAGTAAGCCAAGAAAAGATACTGTATAAAAAAGGGGAAAGGCTTTGGACGAAGGAAGAATTTACAGAGCGATTAAAGGAAGTTGGGCATTCTTTCTATCATGATAAACATCCTTTTCATACGGCGATGCACCAGGGGAAATTAAGCCGAGAACAAATCCGCGGCTGGGTGGCCAACCGATACTACTATCAGAAATCGGTTCCGATTAAAGATGCAGCCATCTTGTCGAACCTTCCGTCAAGGGAGCTTCGGCGTGAATGGATTGGGCGAATCATTGACCATGACGGTACACAGGCGGAAGAGGGAGGGATTGAAGCCTGGCTGCAATTGGGAGAAGCTGTGGGCTTGTCCCGGGAAGAAGTAGTACGGGAAGACAGAGTCGTGCCGAGCGTTCGTTTTTCCGTAGATGCCTATGTTCACTTCGCGCGGACAAAACCTTGGATTGAAGCTGTTGCCTCCTCATTAACCGAATTGTTTTCACCCGATCTAATTTCAAAGCGGATTAAGGTACTTGAGCGGCTGTATCCGTGGATAGACAGTGCAGGCATGGACTATTTTCAAAATCGCTTAACGCAAGCACCTCAAGACTCGGATATTGCCCTTAAGCTTGTTTTGATCTATTGCCAAACGCCGGAAGACCAACGGCGGGCTGTCGAAGCTTTACGATTCAAGTGTGATGTGTTATGGGCACAGCTTGATGCCATTGAAAAAGCTTATCCCCTAAAGAGTGATTGATCGTTTTGGTTTTAGCCAGGGGAATAAAATGATTGGTGGTGGAGCCAATTTTAGCTAGCAGCGTTCCAAACCTTGCAGTAAAAGCACGACTGAAATTTGATAAGGTAAGAGAGAAGCATCTCCTATTGTTACCGGAAAAGGTTTTGGTATTGAACGAAACCGCCACATCTATCCTTACTCTATGTGATGGGTGCCGAACGGTGCACACCATCACCGAAAAGATAAGGACTTCACTGCTGGCAAGCACAGAAGCAATGAGTACAGGTTCGTTGCCCGATTTGAAAATGATGGAGGCAGACATTTCTGAGTTTCTTCGGGAGATGGAGGATCAAGGATGGGTGGTGATCCATAACCATGACACAGTTGATAACAATGAGCAATAATGGGGTTGAACCACCATACTCGCTGCTTGCAGAGTTAACTCATCGCTGTCCTTTACATTGTCCATATTGTTCAAATCCGATAGAAATGGCTTCGAAGGCAATGGAACTTACAACCGAGGACTGGTACCGTGTCTTGTCGGAGGCAGCCGATTTGGGAGTGGTGGAAGTTCACTTTTCCGGTGGGGAGCCACTCATACGCGACGACTTGGATTCCCTGATCCGTCACGCTCATTCATTAGAAATGTACACCAATCTCATTACAAGTGGCATAGGATTAACAACCGAAAGGGTAGCCAGGATCAAAGAGGCTGGTATAGAAAATGTGCAGGTGAGCTTCCATGCCGGGGAAGCGAAGCTTTCAGACCTCATCGGCGGGTATAAAGCCTTTGAGAAGAAACGGGAAGCTGCCAATGCGGTAAAAATGGCCGAATTGCATTTGTCATTAAATGTCGTGTTACACCGGATGAATCTTGATTATTTAAATGAGATCATTCAACTCGCTGAGGAAATGGGAGCTGAACGTCTGGAGCTGGCGAACACGCAGTATTATAATTGGGCTTTGCTCAATCAGGAGCGGCTGCTGCCAAGCTGGGATCAAATTGAGCGTGCCCGTGAAATCTATGAATCTGCTAAAACTCGGCTTGAGAAAAAAATGGAAATCATTTGGGTCATTCCTGATTATTACGCATCGGCGCCTAAGCCTTGTATGGGGGGATGGGGCGCAATCGGTCTTACAGTAGCACCGAACGGGGCTGTCCTTCCTTGCCCCACTGCTGGGATCATTGAAGGATTATTTTTTGAAAATGTCCGTGAGGCGTCTTTAAGGCATATTTGGTATGACTCGAAGTCCTTTAGCCATTTCCGCGGTGATGCATGGATGCCCGAACCTTGTCTTTCCTGTGAACTACGACACCAGGACGGTGGTGGCTGCCGTTGTCAGGCTTTTGCATTAACTGGGGATGCATATGCGACGGATCCAGTCTGCCAATGGGCGCCAACACATTATCTGATTGAAAAGGCTATACAAGAGGCCAATAGCAATCCCATAATTCAATCATCACCAATGATCTATCGAAGGCATCTTACAGAAAAACCCGTATCCAAAAGGCGGATAAAAAAATAAGGAATGAAAATTTGGTGCTATAGGGGGACACATACATAACCTTTGGCACCTTTTTTATCGATTTTTCAAATAACCCATTTGAAAAGAATCGATGTCGCGAGACTAATCCAAATAAGAAGGATGATAATCGCCGCAGTCCAATTTTTCCGCAGCCTTTTAGGGGCTTGGCTTGCTGTCACCCGACATTCTTGCAATACAGGATTCGGTATTAGAGTGAACGCTCCTAAAATCACCAAGGGAAGCAGAATTACTTCGTCCAAATAACCTAATACGGGAATCACATCTGGGATAAAATCAATCGGGCTTAATGCATAGGCAACTATTAATAGTGAAAATGCTTTAGCATACCATGGTGTTTTCGGATGACGGTATGCCAGATACAGAATATAGATATTCTGTTTTAGATCTTGGATGAATTCCTTCCATTTGTTTGGTTGCTTAACCATGTTGTTTCCATCCCTCTCAAATAAACGATCCTCGTTTTTAATCGGGCAGTCCATCTCCTTTCACATTATTTTGCTTCCCACACCATCATTTTAAACATCTTATGCGTATCCGCTATGATTTGTGTTTTCTAAAGACTTGTGATGTTTCCTTTATAGGTAAACCGTAATGGCTATGAATAAATGATAGGATGATTTGGAACTCTTTTAAGTAGAGTAACAATAATCCACGATTTACCGATATCACCCCCTATTTATTAAAATTGCATGTAAGAAAAATAGAAAAGAAGTGATAAAATTGAAGTTTGTGTTTGGTAAGAAAGATGATGAAGAAGTCGGACAAATTCATCCGGCGGCCAGAAAACTAATGCTGGTCAATGCCATACGAAGTATTGGACAAGGCATGCTAGTTGTTGATTTGTCTCTATACCTCGCTGCACTGGGTTGGAGCACGGCGGCGATTGGAAGTGTGCTTGCTGCCGGAGGTTTGCTCGGTGTAGGACTAGGCCCAGTCATAGGTATTTATAGCGATCGATTGGGGAGAAAACCCTTTATCCTTTTTTCTGAACTATTAACAGCCGGATGCGCGTTGATTGGGATATTATCTACAAATACTATTTTGTTATTTATTGCAATCACACTCTCAGGTTTTGGGAAAGCAGACGCCGGTTCTCCCAGTCCGTGTGCCCCGGCGGAGCAGGCTTGGCTGGCGGCATTTATCCCAAAAATAGAGCGTGGAAGGGTATACAGTCTGAATAATGCTCTTAGCTTTTTCGGAATGGCGGCGGGTGCCGTGCTGGCGGGGATCATGGCTTATGGAATGATTACCTTCAAGGAGTCTCTTCCTATCGCCCTATATTCTTCTTTATCTTCGTTTTATCGCTTGTGACCACGTCAATCATTTTGACCATTCGGGAAGGAAAAATTGATAAACAACCAGGATCTATAAAAGAGGAGTCAGGGAATCAGGAAAAGAGAATCCTGCGTGAAGAAAATTCTGCGGTCTTAAAGCTGGCTGCGATTAACATCCTTAACGGGATTGCCATTGGGCTTACGGGCCGATGATGTCTTATTGGTTTTCGGCTAAATTCGGGGTAAGCAGTATACAGATTGGAGGCACATTGGCTGTCACTTTTTTTGCCACTGGTGTTACCTCGATTTTTCAAGCAAGATTATCCCACAAACACGGGACAATAAGGTCCATTGTGCTGGTTCGTTTCATTGCAAGCCTACTTTTGATTTTGATGCCCTTACTATCATCCTATGCACTTGTTTCTGTCTTGTATATCATTCGAACAGCTTTAAACAGAGGTACACAAGGGGCACAGCAAGCGTTGAGTGTGAGTTTGACTCGTGACATGCGCCGTGGTTTCGCATCAAGCATCAATATCTTTTCAATAAGGCTGCCCATATCGATTGGACCGTATTTCACCGGCTATCTTTTTGGATTGGGTTCACTGGCCCTACCTTTTTACATAGCTTCCGGTTTACAATTCAGTTTTGCTTATTTATATGGAAAAGTCTTCAGCAACTACGAAATTCGAATGAAATCCCATGCTTCATCGGGGTGATGTTGGGGTTTTAGGCTTGAGGAATTTTAAGCTATACCTTTTCAACAAAAAGAAGCCAGGTTCATGGATAAAATGAACCTGGCTCAGACACGACTAAGTTTTGTGTTATTGTAAAAAGTCAGACCCGGAACATAAATTATTAAAACAACTCTCAATGTCAGAAAAAGCTCTTTCCAGTTTTAAAAATCCCGATAATGATCCAGAATGTCTATGGAATTCTGCCCAGACAAAAGTGGCAGGTAAGATTTTCAGAAGGGGCTAAACCTATCAAATTTCTGAAAAAATAAAAATCCGCGGGAAAAATTTATCATTCCCGCGGAAAATTTAATAGCTTACCTTAAAACATTAAAATACCTAGCCTCTGGATGGGCAAATACAATTGCTGAAACGGATGCTTCTGGTTCCATCATACATCCTTCGGTTAATTCAATGCCGATTTCTTCAGGATGGATGAGCCCGAATAATTTCTTCTGATCCTCTAACTCAGGACAAGCAGGGTATCCAAACGAGAAGCGCTGTCCTTGGTAATGTGCTGCAAACCGGTCTTGCATCGTGAATTCAATTGGATCCGGGAATCCCCAACGATCGCGCATTTGTCGATGAATCAATTCAGCAAAGCCTTCTGCTGTTTCAAGTGCCAAGGCTTGAAGGGCATGGCTTTCTAAAAAGCGTCCTTCACTTTTAAATTGGTCAGCTCTTACACGAATTCCTCTTCCTGCTGTTACCGTAAAGAAGCCAACATAGTCTTTCACACCGCTGTCCACCGACTTAAGGAAATCTGCTAAACAAAGATGTGGAGCCGATTCCTGACGTGGGAAGTCAAACGTTTCAATGATCTGATCAGGATTTTCAGGATCAAAAATTATGACTTTGTTCCCGTCCGATTGAGCAGGGAAATATTGATAGACTGCAGCAGGTGTAATCCAATTATTTTGAACCGCATCTGCTAGTAATTGATCGACCACTGTTTTTACTTTTACTGCTTTTTCATCCTTCTCAGCTAGTAATTTGGCGATTTTTCCTTTTACCCCAAGATGGTGGCCAATCAACATTTGCATATTAATATAGGGTTCAATATGAGAAAGCGAATAGGACCTCAATAAATGCCTCTTGGTATCCATTGGTGTAAATACCGGAACCTGCGTTGAAATCGCTGGCTTCGGTTTTACTGCAACGGAAACACTGGAAGGGCGCTCATACTCTCTAGGAATATCTAAAGAAGCTAATTTTTCATTTTTCTCAGCTACCAATTTCTGAACTTCATCCTCCGAATTCAGTTGGTTCGCAAGGGAAAGGCCTGTCATCGCATCCTTTGCATAAAGAACAAGTCCATCATACTCTTTGGAAATTTTTGTATCAGTGAATTTCCGGGAAAGAGCAGCACCGCCAACTAAAATCGGTAAAGAAATTCCAGCTTCCTTCATATCCTGTGCCGTTAGAACCATTTGCTGTGCTGACTTTACCAGCAATCCAGACAATCCAACCATATCGGGTTTTTCCTTGCGAATGGCTTGGACTAGTTCTGTTGGGGAAACCTTAATCCCCATGTCGATAACATCATAGCCATTATTGCTTAAGATAATGTCCACAAGGTTTTTTCCAATATCATGAACATCGCCTTTAACTGTTGCTAAAATAATCTTTCCTTTTGAGGCTGAAACATCGCCTTTTTCCATATAAGGCTCTAAAAAGGAAACCGAAGCTTTCATGACTTCTGCACTTTGCAGCACTTCGGCAACGATAAGCTGATTGTCATTAAAAAGGCGGCCCACTTCTTTCATTCCATCCATTAATGGACCGTTGATGATATCAAGTGGGGCTGGGAAAGCTTCCAGTGCTAAGGCCAAATCGGTAAGCAATCCTTCTTTTGTTCCTTCGACAACATAATATGCAAGGCGCTCTTCCAAGCTCATATTCGGTACCGTTACTTTTGATTCTTTCTTCTTGCCTCGATAAAATTCAGTGAATGTAGCCAATGTTTCATCGGTTGTTTTAAAAAGAAGTTCTTCCGCTGACGCTACTTCTTCTTTGGAAATCGAAGCGAATCGCTCTAGTTTCTCTGTATTCACAATCGCGTAATCGAGTCCGGCTTGGGTACAGTGATAAAGGAAAACAGAATTTAGCACTTCCCGGCCAACAGGAGGAAGCCCGAACGACACGTTGCTGATTCCGAGAATGGTTTGTGTTTCTGGAAGCTGTTCTTTGATTAGGCGAATTCCTTCTACGGTCGCTTTTGCCGAGCCAATATATTGTGCATCACCAGTCCCAACTGGAAATACAAGCGGGTCAAAAATAAGATCCTGCGGTTTAAGCTTATATTTGTTCACTAACAGGTCGTGGGAACGTTTGGCAATAGCAAGTTTGCGTTCCGCGGTAACACCCATGCCTTCCTCATCAATGGTTCCAACAACTACCGCACCACCGTAACGATGGATTAACGGTACAATTGCCTGGAATCGTTCTTCGCCGTCTTCAAGGTTGATGGAATTAATGATGGCTTTCCCTTGTGAAAACTTAAGCGCCTTTTCAATTACTTTTTCATCGGTTGAATCGATGACAAGTGGCACTTTTACTTTTTTAACCACTTCTTTGATGAAATTTTCCATATCAACGATTTCTTCACGGTCTGGGTCAGCAAGGCAGATATCGATGACATGGGCGCCGCCTTTTACCTGCGCTCTAGCCACTTCCGAAGCCTCTTCAAATTTCCCTTCGGTAATCAATCGTTTAAATTTCCGGGATCCAATTACATTTGTACGTTCTCCCACCATAATCGGGCGGAGGGTCGGATCGTCATAGATAAATGGTTCAATTCCTGAAACCATATGGTTAGATGCTGAATTGGTTTCCCGAGGTGGATAATTTTTCATCGCCTCGGCAATCGCTTGAATGTGCTCAGGTGTGGTTCCGCAACAGCCTCCGACAATGTTGAGCCAGCCATGTGCGGCAAAGTCAGAAAGCTTTTTCGCTAGAGTTTCCGGTGTTTCATGATAGTGTCCTTCTTCATCGGGAAGTCCGGCATTTGGGTAGCAGCTGACAGCTGTTGTGGCCAAATTTGCCAAAGAGCGAATATGCTCCTGCATAAATTCCGGACCGGTTGCACAGTTCAAGCCAACCGCAACGGGATTCATATGCTCGATTGAAATATAGAAAGCTTCAATCGATTGTCCAGCAAGCGTCGTGCCCATTGGTTCAATCGTTCCCGACAACATTAGCGGCAGCGTTTTGCCTGTCTTCGAAAAAGCCTTTTGAATGCCAACGAACCCAGCTTTTACATTCAACATATCCTGACTGGTTTCAAGCAATAACAAATCCACTCCACCGTCAATCAAGCCAATGGCTTGTTCTTCATAGGAAGCAGCGAGTTCATCAAACGTTGTCCCGCCGGTGACACTTAATGTTTTTGTTGTCGGTCCCATGGCACCAGCAACATAGCGGGCCAGCTATCCGTAGAAACTTTCTGGACCTCGCTGATTGCAAGCATCGCCGCAATTTTATTCATTTCGTATGCTTTGTATCCAAGTCCATATTCATCTAGGACAATGCTCGTTGCTCCAAAGGTATTGGTTTCAATAATATCTGCCCCTGCCACTAAATATTCCTTATGAATCGTGGATATGACAGAAGGCGCCGTTAAATTCAAGTTTTCGTTACAGCCTTCATATTCCTCGCCGCCAAAGTCGGCTGCTGAGAGATTGCCGTTGAAGCATCGTTCCCATTGCTCCGTCCATCACGAGAATCCGTTTTTTTAGTTGTTCATTAAATGGTGTTTTCGGCATAGCTGTTCCCCCTAATTTGACTCGCACGCTGACGGGCATAAATGGCTAACTCTGCAGTTACTCATAGCGTAAAAATGGTGTTATTAAATAAATTCCGTTAAATAGGTCAAGGGCTGTGTCTATTAATGATTTCGTAATTTCAATTCCCTCGCGGACGGCTTGCTCAGGCGGATTATCATTCAATGCAGCCATCCGATCGCGAATCGAATCGGCAATTTTAATTCCTGGGACTTCGTTATGAAGAAACTCCGTATTTTTACTGCTTAACAATGGCATTAGACCGATATAAATGGGTACATCAAGATGTTTCGTATTTTCATAGACTTCGATTAATTTTTCCTCGGAGAACACAGGTTGAGAGATAAAATAATCGGCCCGAAGTGAACTTTCTTTTCTAGCCTCTTCACGGCTTTTTCGAGTGATCTTACATTTGGATTAAAGGCAGCGGCGATGCTAAAGGCTGTCTTTTGTCCAAGATCTTTTCCTGAAAAAGATAAACCATTATTTAATTGCTTAATCATTTGAATTAATTCAAATGATGATACATCGTAAACCGAGGATGCTCCTGGGAAATCTCCAACTCTAGCAGGATCACCTGTAATCGCAAGGACATCTTGCATACCCAGGGTGTGGAGACCCATTAAGTGCGATTGCAGGCCAATGATGTTTCGGTCCCGGCAGGCAATATGGATTAGTGGTCTCATCCCTAACTCTTGTTTGACCAAGTAACCCAATGATTCATTTGATATTCTTACAGAGGCAAGTGAATTATCGGCTAGGGTGATTGCATCAATTCCTGCTTCTTTTAAAGCTTTTGCACCTTCAAAAAACTTTGTTGTATCTAGTTTTCTAGGAGGATCTAATTCTACAATTACAGACGGCTTTTCTTTTACCAGTTCATGAAGGGGAGAATCAGTCCTTTTAGCTGCAACAGACTCAACAATGACTTTCTTTGACTCTAATTTGACGATTTTTTCTGTAATTGGAACACTGTTTTTTAGCGCGGAAGCAAATGCTCGGATGTGTTCCGGCGTTGTCCCGCAGCAGCCACCGAGCAACCGAATGCCTTCAGCACGAAAGGCCTGTGCTGATTTCTTAAAATAATCAGCGTCACCTTCATAGTGAAATTTACCATCTGTATAGGTTGGAAGACTGGCATTTGGGTACGCCGAAAGAAAAGCGTGTTTTGGCAATTCGATCTGTTCAAGCGTTAAGAGCATATGATGGGGGCAAGCCGGCAATTAAGGCCGACCACATCGGCACCAAGTCCTTCAAGGCGCTTTAAGGCATCATTTACAGGTGTTTGATTTTGCATAATTCCCGGTTCTTGCAGGGAAACCTGCGCAATAATTGGCAGCCTTGTTTCCTTCCTAGCAATCGTAAGGATGGTCTCTAGCTCTTCCAAGTCGTAGAAGGTTTCAAGTAGAATTCCATCCACACCTTCTAATAGAAGACAATAGAGTTGTTCCCGAAAGCTCCGTTTGATTTCTTCTATTGTAATCGAATTCGGCTTAATGCCGCGATTTCCGCCAATCGTTCCAAGAACATAAGCATTATTTCCGGCGGCATTTTTAGCATTGCGAACAGCGGCACTATTAATTTCTTTGACAGAGTCCTCTAAACCATACCTTAGCAGCTTCAGATAATTCGCCGCATAAGTGTTAGTTTGAATGACATCTGCACCCGCCTCGATATAGGCTTTATGGATATGCTGTATTTGCTCAGGGTGGGAGAGATTTAATTCTTCAAAACAACAATCAGTTCCAAACGAGTAGAGAAGTGTTCCCATTGCGCCATCAGCAATTAAAATCTGATTTTGTAATTTTTCTAAAAAGCTCATGATGATTCCCCTTGCTGTAAAACCAATTCTTTATGGTGAATCGTCTGTAACGCTTCGGAAAAATCTTTAATAAGATCATCCGAGTTCTCTAGGCCAACAGATAAGCGAATCAGACTATTCGTAATACCGCGTTTTTCTCTTTCCTCTTGAGGCATTGCCGCATGAGACATTTTCGCAGGATAGGATAAAATCGACTCAACCGCCCCAAGGCTTACCGCAAAAACAGGAATTTTTACATTCGATACAAAGGATCTTAGTGCATCCTCATCAGCTAGTTCAAATGATAAAACCGCTCCAGGACCAGCTGCTTGGTTTTTTGAAAGTTGATGCTGCGGGTGATGTTCCCGGATAATGTACTTTTTCAACAAGCGGATGTGCTTCTAAAAACGCTGCTAGTTTAATCGCTGACTTTTGTGATTGTTCTAATCTGACGTGAAGCGTCTTTATTCCTCTTAGAACGAGCCAAGCATCTTGAACGCCGAGGATTGCGCCGAAACCATTTTGCAAAAAGCCTAATCTTTTAGCCAACTCTTCATCCTTTACGACGGCAAGTCCTGCAACCACATCACTATGACCCGATAAAAATTTAGTGGCACTATGGAGCACAACATCGGCGCCGAGCTCCAATGGTTTCTGCAAGGAAGGGGTAAGAAAGGTATTGTCGACAAAAGTTAATGCTGCAATTTCCTTCGCTATCTCACTAATTGCTTTGATATCCGTTACTTTCATTAAAGGGTTGGATGGAGTTTCAACATAAAATGCTTTTGTATTAGGCTGAATCGCTTGTTTCACTTCATCTAAATCTGTCATATCGACAAAGGTGTGTTCAATTCCCAATCTGCTTAGTACTTGTGTGACCATCCGAAACGTACCGCCATACACATCTTCAGTAATCACGATATGATCACCTGAAGAAAGGAGGAGGAAGGCAGTGGAAATTGCCGCCATTCCTGATGAAAATGCAAAGCCTTTAGTACCTCCTTCTAACTCAGCAATCACATCTTCCAGTGCTTCTCTTGTTGGATTTAAACTGCGGCCATAATCATATTTACCAAACTGATCGAAGTCAGTTTGGTGGAAGGTGGATGCATGTTGGATCGGTACACTAACAGCACCAGTAATGGGATCAACCTTGTGCTGATTATGAAGGAGCCTGGTTTCAAATGTATAGTCTTCCATTATGCAATCACTCCTTCTTTAATATTGGCAAAAGCTTGTTCAAGATCCTGTTTTATATCCTGTGCATCTTCAATTCCAACGGAGAAACGTAATAAACGATTACAAACACCCTGTTGAATCCGAATCTCTTCAGGAATATCAGCATGGGTTTGTGTTGCAGGATAGGTAATGAAACTTTCTGTACCACCAAGACTTTCGGCAAAAGAAATGAGAGATAAACCTTGTAGGAATGGATTCACCCAAGACTCATCTTTGATACGAAAAGAAACCATTCCGCCTCTTCCAGGATAAAGTACATCGGTTACCCCTTCATGATTGGAAAGATATTCAACGATTTCCTTCGCATTTTTCTCATGTCTTTCCATTCTGAGGCCTAATGTTTTCATTCCGCGCATCACAAGCCAAGAATCAAAAGGTCCAAGCACACCGCCAGCCCCATTATGGTAAAGAGCCAGGTCTTGACAAATTTTTTCACCCTTAGCAACAATCAGACCAGCAAGTACATCATTATGTCCTCCTAAGTATTTAGTCGCACTATGGATGACGATATCGGCACCAAGCTTAATTGGCTGCTGCAGTAGTGGGGTATAGAAAGTATTATCAACAATCAGTAAGATTCCGTGTTTTTTCGCGATTTCTGAAATAGCGGCAATATCCGATTCTTGCATAAGGGGATTGGTCGGAGTTTCAAGAAAGATGGCCTTTGTTTGAGGAGTAATCTTACTTTCAACCTCTTCCGGACAACATGTATTGACATACTGGGTCTTCAATCCCCATTTTTTATAGCCTTGTTCCAATAAACGGTATGTACCGCCATATAAATCTTCACTTACTAACCATTCATCTCCAGATTGGAATAGTGAAAGAATCGTAAAGATGGCTGCCATACCTGAACTACAGGCATAACCTTGGTCCCCATATTCCAAATCGGCAATTGCTTTTTCAAGAAGCTGACGAGTCGGGTTTCCTGTACGGCTATAGTCAAAGCCTGTTGACTGTCCGATTCCCTCGTGGCGGTAAGCTGTTGAAAAATAAACAGGTGGATTCACCGTCCCTGTTGCCGTTTCACTGCGATTTCCAATTTGAGCAAGCTTCGTTTCGATCTTATACATTTCATCCACTCCCATTTTTTTATAATAAAAAAAGCCTTCTTATAAGAAGAAGACTTTGTCTGTACGGACCGTTCAGTCATTCTTCTTATCTCGCAAATTAATCACTAATTTGCAGGACTTAGCACCTTTTCAATGAAAAAACCATTGATGGTTGCTGAGGTGTCTTCGGGCCATTCCCTCAACCTCTCTTGATAAGAAAATTAATATTTAGATTATTTATAAAATTTACTACAAGCACTAGTAGATGTCAATTGTTTTTTGTAAAATGATTGAATATTAAAAAAGCTGACCTTTTTGAGTCAGCTTTGAAGGTGCTAATGTGTAGGTTCGGATATTTCCTCAAATGCCTCCCACTTGACGCTCATCTCCAAGATAATAGCCAGAATCAATCCCATGATTAACCCATTGCTAATCAAAGGCTGGATAAGCATCGGAAAGCTTGAAAAGACCACGGGAGAGAGATTCATAATGGATACCCCAAGCAAAAGGGGCATGGCAAAGCGAAAGATTGTTTTGGAATTAAATTGTTGTGACTTCATACTTTTCATAGCTGTCCCAAACAATTGCATGTAGGCGACAAAAAGGACAGCATTTCCAACTGTGACAGGAAGGGTAGTGAAAAATGACACTAATGGACCGACTAATCCCATTACCGCAAACAATAGACCACCGATGATAAGTGGTTTCCTGTCAAGAATTCTCGTGCTTTCTAGTAATCCAAGCGAAGAGGCATACGGACAATTCGGCACTAACCCGAAAACGGTAGATACCATCGATAATAAACCAGTTATGATAAAGGAACTTCTATTATTCTTAGATGAAATCGAATAGCCATATAGACCTTCGGCAGCCTTAATCGATGATATATTATTGGTTAGGTTCAGCAATCCCGTGATAAACGCGGTTAAAACGATGCCAATTTCGAAATTTGGTTTACCCCATGGGAATAAGGTAAACTTTAATCCTCCTCCAAGTGCAGCCTGCTGGCTAGTTCCAAAAATCAATGAATAAATAACCCAGCCAACAATAATTCCAATTAGGACAGCAAAATTGCTGATCATGCCTTTTCCTTTAATGCTAATTACACTTGTGATGATAACTAACGCGAGTGAAAAAAGGCTAACCGGTAAATCCAAAGAACCGCCAGAAGTAAATTTCAGCATTCCTTTAAAGAAAATAAGGATAAGTTCAATGGAAAGAAGGAATAAGTATATCGACATAACCATCGGTGTGAATAGTTTTTGAAGTAGTGGAATGAGGTTTAACCAGCCAATTAAGACGGAAACCACCCCTGCTAAGATAATCCCTGTTGCTAGAGCCCCTCCCATTCTCGTATAGGTCATCCCAGAAGCAGCAGCTTCTGAGCATAGGCTTAAGATTAAGCCCCACCAAAGCCCCGAGTGTCCTTCCATTAGCGAAAAGCGGTGACCGATCATCCCTTGAAGTGCACAAGCGATTCCTATGAAAATAAAAGAAGTCCGTAAGGTTACAGCAATAACTGCAGCTGACAAGTGAAATGCTGCTCCGACAGAAAGTGGAACAACCAGTGTATTGGCAAAAATAAAAAATAGCCATTGTAAGGAAGCAAAAATGGTCGTTGAAGTACTTAATTTTGACATAAAACGTATCCTTTCTTTAGAACGATAAAAAATTCCCCAAAGTATAACTTTACTTGAAAGATCTAGAAAAATGAAGGACTATTTGTAAAGATACACTTGTATATTGTTTTTGCTATCAATTGTGGCTAGTAAAACATTATGTACTTCAGTTTGGTGGGAATTTTTCAGACTATGAAGTAACCAACTTTCCTCCTTATTGATGCGTTCTAGTTCATGATAGTTTATTTTCCCATCTGAAATAATCGTTTTTGGCAGGTCAAAAGGTTCCGGTTTCATCTGGTAAGTAGCAGGGGTTATGGCCTGATATTTTGGATCTAAAAAAAATGAAATTTTTCCGTCCGTTTCCCATAATGCTAACGCTACCTTTTTCACTTCTTCAATTTTTTCCTTCCGCAATTCAGCTAATAAATCATCAATCGAGATTCTGGCCTTTTTTAGTCCTTGATAAACGATTTCACCTTTACTGATCAGTGGATAGGCTGCAGAATCTAGGACTTTTCTAAATCCCACCCACTTTAGGCTTAAGAAAACACTTGCCATATACAAAATTACCAAAACGATGGTTGAAATAATCGAACCCTTCATTCCTATTGTTTGGTCTGACAATGGGTGGGCGATGATGTTTCCCAACATGAGGGCAATCACAAAGTCAAGTAACCTTAATTGAGAAATGGCACGCTGGCCATAACTTTTGCAGCAAAGAGTAAAATGAAATAGGAGATAGTCGCTCTTAAAATCCACTCGATTATCGATAACGTATCCTGTCCCCGAAAAAAATCCAATGAAGACACTTCCTTTAACTTGAATCATATCCTTCTTAGTATTGTCTTGAAAAAAATTTTTTTACGCTCGTTTTAACAAAGATTTATCTAATTGATGCTAGCAAGTATATAATTTCTATAGACCGTACTATACTTAGAAAAGTAAAAAACAGGATGAGCGAGTGCTCGTCCTGTTTTTGATTTATATATTTAAAAACTGAATGCATACCGGATAGGGAACGTTTATATCAGATTGTAGTAATGTTAATTTTCCACTATTCACATCTCTTGAATACAACACGAGGTTACTGGATTCTTGATTAGATCCTACCATGAATTTCTCGCTTGGATCTAAGGAAAAATCCCTTGGCCAATCCCCTTCCGACGAAGTACGTTCCACGAAGGTAAGTTCACCTGAATCTTGATTGACACTGAATACAGCAATACTGTTATGTCCCCTGTTACCTGCATAGACAAAGCGGCCGTCAGAAGAAATATGAATGGCACTACCTTGATTATTTTCTGTGAAATCTGCTGGAAGTGTAGAAATATATTGTTTTTCAGTGAAATGGCCATCTTTAGGATTGAAGCTTAAGAAGATAACTTCAGAACTAAACTCTGTCATGATATAAGCGAATTTATTGTTTGGATGAAAAACAAGATGTCTCGGACCGCTTCCTGGAGGGGTTACCAAACGGCTTACTTCAGTTAATTTTCCTTGATCATTTACCTCATATGTAATAAGAGAGTCTGTTCCTAATTCTACAACGGCAAGGTACTTTTCATTTGGAGTAACCCCAGCAAAATGAGTATGAGGTTTTTCTTGTCTTGGATGCCAGAACCCTCATGTTTAATAATAGAAGCTGCAGGCTGAACAGATCCATCTGCTTGGTTAATCAAATGGGATTCAACAGTTCCCTTATGATAATTAGCACTAAAAACATAACGATTTTCACTATCAACACTTACATGGCATGGTGGTGAGCCAGCTAGCACTTGGCTATTGATAGCAGAAAGTTCCCCATTCGCACTGTTAAGCTTAAATGCGGCTACCCCTCCATTTTCGCCTTCTTTTGAAACTGCGTAGAGATAGCGATTGTCTCTGCTAATAGTTAAGTATGTAGGATTTCCTAGCTCAGCTGCCACTTTCACATTTTCTATTTTTGCTTCCTTTGAATCGAAAGCAAAAGAATAGATTCCTTTACTTTCACCTTTTGTGTAGGTACCAACATACCCAATAAATTTACTACTATCTGTCATCATGTGTGCCTCCTTAAAGGAATTTAATCAATTTAGTTTATCATATTTCAAAAACTATTTTATAACTATACTCGACGATATGGGGTTGTTTATGTAAATCAACATGAAAAGGCGAACACGACCTTTGCCGTATTAAAAAGAAAGGCTATTTTTGGTATAAAGAAGTAATCGAAACAAATGGTGAAAACCTGTAATTATGGGAATGCCTATAAGTAGGTTCCTATTTAAGCGAGAATTAACGAGAAGAAAAACTACATTTGGGAGGCAAAAAAATGGCTGAAAAAACTTTTACTGTAATCGATCAAGCAGGTATCCATGCCCGACCAGCGACCTTTCTTGTAAGCACAGCTTCTCAATTTAAATCAGATGTTAAATTAGAATACAAAGAAAAACAAGTGAACTTGAAGTCAATTATGGGCGTGATGTCCTTAGGAATCCCAAGCGGTGCCGAAATCAAGATTTTAGCAGAAGGCGAAGATGGGGATGAAGCCGTTCAGAAGCTTGAAGAAGTGTTGAAAAAAGAGGGTTTGGCAAACTAATTATCTTTTATAAACCTCCCTCACATGGAGAAAAAATCAACATGTGAGGGGGTTTTTCTGTTATTTGGAGATTTTTTACCAATCTAAAATACTGGGATTAATGTATAATAAAAATTATTACAGCATCCAACCTGATAGAACAAATAGGGAAAATATCCATGAAATGGGGAACAGCGATGAAAAAACGAATGATTTTTTTCGATATTGATGGAACGCTTCTTAATCATGATAAGAAATTGCCGAAGTCTACAAAAGAGGCTATTACTAGATTAAAAGAGTTAGGACATGAGCTTGCAATTGCAACAGGACGTGCACCATTTATGTTTAAAGAGTTACGAGAAGAATTGGATATCGATACCTATGTTAGCTTTAATGGTCAATATGTCGTGTACAAGGGCAAACCTGTTTTTCAAAACCCTTTGGATCAAGAGGAACTGTATCACATAACAAAATTTGCCGAAAAAAATAACCATCCAATCATTTATCAAAACCATGAGAAAATGCACGCAAGTGTTAAGTCGCATCCTTACATTGATAATGGTATTGGTTCATTGAAAATCAAAGAAAAGGCAATCTATGACCCTCTGTATTATCAAGGCAGAGAAATCTATCAATCATTGCTTTTTTGTATGGAGGAAGAGGAAGACTTTTATCGTGATAAATTTAAAAAATTTGAATTTATCAGATGGCATGAGTTTTCTATGGATGTTTTACCGGCCGGTGGTTCAAAGGCAAAAGGAATTGAAGTGTTAATTAATTATTTAAATATATCGATGGATCAAGTTTATGCATTTGGTGATGGACTTAACGATATCGAAATGCTTTCATTTGTAAAAAATAGCGTTGCAATGGGGAACGCCGAACAGCAAGTCAAAGAGGTTGCGAAATATGTGACTAAGAATGTTGATGAAGATGGAATCTTAAGAGGATTACAATTAGTGGGCCTGTTGGATGAGGAAGCAGTCTAGAGAGCTTTTTTGTAAATAAACACAAAAAAGGGAGAGCTCGCATTGAAACCAAAAGTATATATAACGAGAAGAATTCCAGATGAAATTATTGCTAAAATCGAAACAGTATGTGACATCCGGATGTGGGATAAAACAGATATCCCCGTCCCTCGTGAAGTATTAGAAAAAGAGATTGCAGGTGTGGATGGACTTTTCTGCCTGTTAACGGAAACAGTTGATAGGGGATTACTGGAAAAGGCGCCGCAGCTAAAGATTATCAGTAATATGGCTGTTGGCTATAACAATATTGATATTGAAGCGGCAAAAGAAAAGGGAATTACGGTAACCAATACGCCTGGCGTTTTAACAGAAACTACTGCTGATTTGACCTTCGCCCTATTGATGGCAACAGCACGTAGACTGATCGAATCCTCGGATTATTTAAGGGAAGGGAGCTGGAAAACCTGGTCCCCGATGCAATTGACAGGACAAGACATATACGGTGCAACGCTTGGAATTATCGGAATGGGCAGAATTGGAGCCTCATTAGCTAAACGAGCGAAAGGGTTTGATATGAACGTTTTATATTATAACCGCAGCCGTAAACTTTCATTAGAAGAAGACTTGAACATGACATTTGTCGAGTTTGATTTTTTATTAAAAGAATCTGATTTTGTCTGTATCATGACGCCTTACACCCCAGAAACCCAAGATCTTATTGGTGCTCGAGAATTATCATTAATGAAAAAAACTTCCATTCTTATTAATACGGCACGCGGTGGAATTGTAAATGAAGATGATCTTTACAGCGCCCTAAAAAGTGGAGAAATATGGGCAGCTGGCCTTGATGTTTTTGAACAAGAACCTATTTCTCTAGATCACCCGTTACTAACGCTTCCAAATGTCGTAGCGGTTCCCCACATCGGTAGTGCAAGTATCAAAACAAGAATGAAAATGGCTGATTTAGCTGCGGAAAACTTGGTGCTAGCGATTAACGAGCAGACCCCAAAGCATGTGGTGGTATAAATAGAGAAATTTAGAAGTCATCGCTATCCTAATAATATCAAGATGGAATTCTAATCATAAAAAAATAGAACAATGAAAAAAACTCCGCCTTTTGTTATAAAGGTGGAGTTTTTGTATTGAAGCCAATTTCAATATGACGATAGGGATTACAAACTTTTACAGAAACCATTCACATTGAGTGCTTTTCACAAATGGCTATTTAAAAGTTTAAGTTGGTCCTATATATTAAGAAATAAACTTAGTGAAAAGGAAAGAAAGGTTATGGTGAAAATTATCGGAACATTAAATACTTTTTTATTTCATTTAATGCGAAATCTTTTTCGTAAAATAGCAAGCAGTATTCGCTATAAACTAATGGCTCTAATGCTTACTGTCATGATTTTACCATTATTATTATTAATCGTATTTTCAATAAATGTATCGCAAAGTAATTATGAAAAAGAAGTAGTTAGTTCAAATGATTCGCGAATCATCCTAGCCGGTAAATATCTTGATGAAAAATTAAAAGAAAGTGACAAAGTATTGTTTGCCAGTTTAATTGATGAAAAGTTAGTTCCAAGTATTAGTCAAATTAATGATGAAAATATACCTTTGGACTATAGTACGTTGAACTATATCCAAGATAAATTATCAACCATTTACTATGGGAATGAACATATCGATGGAGTTTCGATTTATGCTAAAGAAAGTCAAAAGATCTATTCCCTAAAAGATGATGATTTTAAAGTATCCAAACTATCTTCAAAAAATGGGGCAAATTGGAGTAATTTGCGACGTAGTCCGTATTATAGCTTTGAAAGTAGTCCGCCTAATCAAGGTTTTACCCTTACAAGAAGCATTATTAGATTTGAGAATCGAAAAATAGTTGGCGGAATATCGCTTGATGTGAATTGGAATATAATCGACAGTGTCATTAAGATGTTGAAATCTGAGAGAGAAAGTTTTGTCTACGTGCTAGATAATCAGGGGCATATTCTTTACAATCCTAATCAAGTAAAAAAAAACTCTGTTGATTTTCAAAAAATGATAAAACCAATTAATGATAGTAATCAAAGTGAATCCCATCTTAAAATGAACAACGGGTATCTTTTTTTTAAGAAAGCATTTAACAATAAAGTAGCCATTGTAAAAGTAGTCCCGGAAAAAATGCTCCTGAATGGCGTTACGAAAACGCTGGTATTGGGAATCATTATTAGTGTTTTGTCAATCCTACTTACTGTTATTTTATCGATCGTAGTTTCCCTAAGAACAACAAAGCCAATTATTCAATTAGTAGATGCTATGCAAGAAGTTGAAGGGAAAAACTTTGATATAAAGATTAAAACAGTACGAGAAGATGAGATTGGGTTACTCGAAAAAAGATTCTCATTAATGATTTATAGAATTAAAGAATTGATAGATAAAGAGTATAAAAGTGAAATTGCAACGAAGGAGGCGCAGTTTAAGGCACTGCAAGCACAGATCAATCCTCACTTTTTATACAACACGCTTCAGTTAGTTGGCGGAATGGCAGTGGCACATAATGCCGATAAGATTTATTCGGTTATAAGTGCACTAAGTGATATGTTCCGCTATATAACTGGCAAGCAGGGCGACATGGTTTTGATTGAACATGAAATTGAGCATATCAAAAATTACCTCTATATACAGAACCTGCGTTTTGAGGGGAAAGTAAGGACTGACATATTTATGGAAGAAGATACAGAAGGGTATATGATCCCGATGTTAACGATTCAGCCTTTAGTAGAGAATGCATTTAACCATGGATTTGAACAGAAAATGGGTTTATGGAAACTATCGGTTGAGGTCCAAAAGGTTTTTGAAGATATAGAAATTACGATTACCGATAACGGAGTTGGGATACCAGATGAGAAATTAAAAGATCTAAGGGAGGACATAAAAAGCACATCTAATCCTTTGAATACGAAAGGAAGCATCGGAATTAAAAACGTTGCTGCAAGGATTCGCTTGTATTTCGGTAATGATTACGGTCTTGATATTTCAAGTGAAGTTGGTAAAGGGACACAAATAGTGATTAGAATTCCCGCAAGGATGACATTGGAGGACTTAAAATGATAAAAATATTAATTGTAGACGATGAAAAATGGACAAGAGAAACAATTAAACAATTTGGAAAATGGAAGGAATATGGTATCGAAGTAATAGAGGAAGCTGTAGATGGACAAGAGGCGTTGAGGTTAATCGAACAGATGTCCCCGGATATTGTCATCACTGATATGAAAATGCCGGGTGTTGATGGCATGGAGTTACTTCGAATCGTGGCAGAACGTTTTCCACAGATTAAGCTAATCGTGGCCAGCGGCTATGATGATTTTAACTATATGCGTCAGGCAATCCTTTCGAAGGTTAACGAATATTTACTAAAACCAATCAATGCAGAGGAATTAAATCTTGCTTTAGAAAAGTGTACCAAGGAGATCCAAAATCACTTAAGGTCTCATTTAATAAAGCCTTTTTCTTTTTTTAGCAAAGATATCACCGCATTGATTATGGAATATAAAAAAAAGATTTCTTCCTTTTTGGATGAATTAAATACTGAGGGCTTTGAAAACGTCATGCAGCGTTTTTTCAATGAATTAAAAAAAGTGGATCGGATTGACAGCAATTTCCTTGCTAAGATTGAACATGAATTTATTCTTTTATTAGAAGAGAAAATGATCAAAAATGATTGTAATGTTTCAGATATGTTTGAAAAAAATGAGGATTTGATTAATGAAAGCAGCTTATCACTTGATTTACTCTTAAAGAAACAACAAGGTCTGGGAAAACGTTATATTGACTATATGCTCAATCTAAAAAAACGGAAAAGTAGAGTGAATCTGCAGGAAATAAAAGAATATATAGATCGTAATTTTGCTGATTCACATATCTCTTTGGAAGTTCTAGCAAATAAGTTCTTCGTAAGTAAAGAGTATTTAAGCAAAGCATTCAAAAATATGTATGGAGGCAATATCACAGAATATATCGTTAGCCGTCGTATGGAACAGGCAAAACAATTACTTGATGATAATGAATTACAAATAAAGAGTATTGCCACAATGGTTGGATATGAAGATATTTCTTATTTCTATCGTGTATTTAAAAAATATTTTAAAATTTCTCCTGGTGAGATGAGGCAAAGCTAAAAAAGTCCAAATGTAAGCGTTAATATTTTCGATTTATTCAAATAATATGAATGTTTATTATAATAGTATATTCCAAATTATTAAGGGGGCTATGTAAAATGAAGAAAGCGATTTCATTCTTAACTGTCATGATCCTAGCAGTGGGGCTACTAGCAGGGTGTAATTCAAGTAATAGTTCTGCTTCAGGAAAAGGGGGGGCGGCAAAAAGCGTTGAACTTAAAGTATTCATTGATCAACCAAGGTTTAAACAGCAGTATCAAACTTATTTAGATCAATTCGTGGCCAAAGAGAAAAAAGAAAAGAATATTATTGTAAGTGTTAAATTGGAATTACCAAATATTAATCAAGCATCTCAGCTTTTAAAAACAAGGATGGCATCGGGGGATAGTCCCGACGTGTTTAGTTTACATGCGATAAATGACATTCCTGTGTATAGCAGAGCGGGGTATCTAGAAGATTTGTCCGATCAGCCATTCGTTAAGAAGTTATATAATACTGTCAAACCTGCTGTTACATATAAAGGTAAAGTTTATGCAGTTCCTTTAGAAACAGTTCAATGGGGATATCTATATAACAAGAAAATCTTTAATGATTTAGGTTTAAAATTACCACAGACAATTTCAGAAATGGAACAAACCGTTAAAACATTAAAACAACATAACGTTACTCCATTTTTATTAGCATATAAAGATGCTTATATTCCTCAATTGTTTTTACCTTTAACGGTAGGAGCGGACCAAATTAAGGATAAACCTAATTTTATTACTAATATGAATGAAGGGAAAGGTAGTTTCTCAGAGATAAAAGATATGTTTAATATTATGGATTTATCTAACTCTAATGGTACACCAAATCCATTTGAAATTGGACAAGACCAAGGGGCCTCTGATTTTGCAAATGGTAAGGCAGCTATGTGGATTCAAGGACCGTGGATGGCAGATTCAATTTTACAAGCAAATAAAAACTTTGAATTTGGGGTTGCTCCACTTCCTGTCAATAATAATCCAGCAACAACACAACTAGACCTTACTACATCTACATCTCTTGCTGTTTCAAAAAGTAGTAAAAATAAAGCCGTAGCAAAAGATCTAATCAATTATATTTTAGATGACAAGGATTCTAGTGCCTTTTATAAAAGCCTTGGATTTAATCCAATTTCTAAAATTCACAACTTTGAACAATTCCCTTGGTTAAAAGAATCATCGACATATGTAGCTGAAGGCAAAGCGTATCAGGATCCTTCAATTCCTAGTTCTGTAAAAGACGAATCACAAAAAATATTTCAGAGCTACTTTGCTGGGGATGCATCAAAGAAAGATGTCATCGCAGACTTAGACCGAGCTTGGAAAGAATTTAATAATAATAATAAATAAACTTCTATTTCAGTCAATGATAAAGGCAGCTTCCAGCTGTCTTTATCATTATACAATAAAAATGTCAGTGAGGTGTAAGGGAATGTCACAATTAAATAAACAAAGCGGAGAAATGTTTGTAGAACAAGTTCAACCGAAAATAAGGTTTAAAAGTAAGGTGAGTCTGAATAAAAATAAAGGAACACTTAGCTTAATTTTATTTGTTCTTCCTGCATTTATATTTTACAGTGTGTTTTTGTTAATACCGATGATTGGAGCGGGATTTTATAGTTTTACTGACTGGAATGCCCTATCTCAAACCTTTCACTTTGTAGGTTTTAGTAATTATATTGAAGCCTTTAGAAATGATCCTGATTTCCGTCATTCCTTTTTCTTTACATTAAAGTATACTGCTTTCATGTTTGTTTTTCAGAATGTAATTGCGTTGCTATTAGCCTTATTCATTGAAACTAGAGTTAGGACAAAAGGTTTTTTCCGCACCATCTTCTTTATGCCTAATATGTTGAGCTTGATTATTAGTGCATTCATGTTTTCTTTTATTTTTACGAACGTTCTTCCAGAGTTATCAAAACATGCTATTTTCTCCTTCCTTAATCAACCATGGATTGGAAATGCGAAAGTTTCATTCTACTCTATTCTCATAGTGTCCTTATGGCAGGGGATTGGATATATGATGGTTATCTATATGGCTGCACTTCAGGGAGTTCCGCAACACCTTAAAGAGGCTGCTTTGATTGACGGTGCAAATCCAATTCAAAGGCTCTTCCACGTAACGATTCCAATGATTATGCATGCAATTACTATTTGTACTTTCTTAACATTAAATGGGGCATTTAAAGTATTTGATGTTGTTTATGCTCTTACTTCAGGTGGACCGGGAAGATCAACACAGGTTATGGCACTAAATATCTATGAAGAGGCTTTTTCAAATAATTTTAGGTATGGGTATGCGAACGCTAAAGCTATGATTCTCTTCTTGATAGTATTGGTCATAACATTGATTCAAGTAAAAGTGTTGAAAAAGAAAGAGGTGGAAGCATAATGGGAAAAAAACTGGTTTCTGTGGGTACTACTTTAATTTTGGCGATTTTTGCTGCAATATCATTTTTTCCAATTTACATGGCTTTAATCAATTCATTTAAATCACCAGGGGAGATTTTTAGTTCTGCTTTGAAGTTCCCTTCTAAATTTCATTTTGAAAATTATACAGGAATATTCCAACAGCTAAATTTGCTCCACAGTGCTTGGAATACGGTAATTGTTACGGTTATTGGTTTAACAGGTATTGTGTTTTGCGGATCCTTAGCTGGATATAAATTAGCGAGAACATCAGGCAGATTAAGCAATTTCTTATTCACCTTATTCTTAGCATCCATGCTTGTTCCATTTCATTCAATCATGATTACGCTAACAAAGGTAGCAAAAGGGGTAGACGTTCAGGGTTCAACATTCGGATTGGGACTAATTTATATAGGTCTTGGGGTTAACATGGCATATTTCTATATCATGGGTTTGTTAAAACGATACCGAAAGAACTCGAGGAAGCAGCGAAAATTGATGGATGTAATGATTTTCAGATATTTACAAAAATCATATTTCCTCTTTTAAAACCTATTACTGCAACAATCCTAATTTTAGATATCTTATGGCTGTGGAATGATTTCTTATTGCCTTTGATTATGCTTACAGATGTTAATAATTATACATTAATGTTGTCGATAAACATGTTATTTGGTCAATATAACAATGATTGGCCAAAAATTCTATCAGGTCTTATTATTACGGCACTCCCTGTTATTGTCTTTTATGCTATTTTCCAAAAGTACATTCTTAAAGGAATTGCAGAAGGGGCTATTAAATAAAAAGCAAATTAACTAAAGATCTCAGGAAGGGGTTTACCTTATGGAACAATTGTTATATGGGGTCGCGTATTATGATGAATACATGCCTTACGATCGCTTAGAAAAAGATGTTCAAATGATGAAGGATGCGGGAATAAATGTAGTTCGGATTGCCGAATCGACGTGGAGTACCCATGAACCTCAAAACGGGATTTTCGATTTTACTTCAGTTGATAGAGTACTAGATGCCATGCATAAAGCTGGAATTAAAGTGATTGTCGGAACACCTACTTATGCAGTTCCCACTTGGATAGTGAAAGAACATCCTGAGGTGTTGGCTGAAACTCCAAAGGGCGGGAAAGTATGGTGCCCGTCAGATTATGGACATCACGAATCCTACTTATCTATTTTATGCTGAGAGAATCATTCGAAAATTGATGTCTCATGTAAAAGACCACCCTGCTGTGATTGGATATCAAACCGATAATGAAACAAAACACTATAACACTGCAGGTCCAAATGTCCAACTGTTATTCGTAAAATATATGAAGAAAAAATTTAAAACACTTGAAAATGTAAATGAGAACTTTGGGTTGGATTATTGGAGTAACCGGATAAATAGTTGGGAGGACTTTCCTTCAGTTGTCGGAACCATTAATGGCAGCCTTGGTTCAGAGTTTTCTAAGTTTCAGCGTAAGCTCGTAACTGATTTCCTAAGTTGGCAAGTATCCATCGTCAATGAATATAAGCGTTCTGATCAGTTCGTAACACAAAACTTTGACTTTGAATGGAGAGGGTATTCCTACGGTATCCAACCGAATGTCGATCATTTTGAAGCATCAAGGGCTTTTGATGTTACGGGGGTGGATATTTATCATCCTTCGCAAGATGATCTAACCGGGATTGAAATATCTTTTGGTGGAGATATTGCGAGATCCACAAAGGGAAAAAATTATCTAGTGATAGAAACAGAGGCTCAGGCTTTCACGAATTGGACTCCATATCCCGGACAATTGAGATTGCAGGCATTTAGTCATCTTGCTACCGGGGCTAATATGGTAGCTTACTGGCATTGGCATTCCATTCACAATTCCTTTGAAACCTATTGGAAAGGATTATTGAGTCATGATTTCGTACCGAATCCCGTGTTCAATGAAGCAAAAACAATTGGAAGGGATTTCAACAGGCTATCTCCAAATCTAGTTAATCTTAAGAAAGAGAACAAAGTGGCATTCTAGTAAGTAATGAGTCGTTAACAGCTATTGAATGGTTTAAATTTAATTTTTCCAGTTCGAAAAACTACAATGATATTGTTCGAATGATGTATGACGAGCTTTACAAAATGAATATGGAATGCGATTTTGTGAATCCGTCCAGTGAAAATCTAGAAGACTATACACTGTTAATCGTACCTGCATTGTATACTGCTTCTGATCATCTATTAGAACGATTAAACAATTTTGTAAAAAATGGCGGGCATATCGTTTACACCTTTAAGGGTGGTTTTACGGATGAACATGTAAAAGTAAGAACCACTCACCAGCCTGGGGTTATTAATGAGGCTTGTGGCATTTATTACAATATGTTTGTTGAACCGAAAAATGTTTCTTTAAAAGATGATCCTTTTCAGGTGGGCATAGAAAATAATTTTGTGGAAACATGGATGGAACTAATTACTCCAACAACTGCAGAGGTTCTGGCTTATTATGACCACCCACATTGGGGGAAATATGCGGCTGTCACTGAAAACCGATACGGCAAAGGTACTGCTACATACATTGGCTGTATACCGAGTGCAGCCATTATGAAAAAGGTACTGGAACATGCGGTAAAAAAGGCTGATCTATGGGGAGTAGACCAGGAGCTTTCCTTTCCATTAATAGTTAAGTCGGGGATCAATCAAGAAGGAAAGAATCTTCATTATTACTTTAATTATTCTGAAAATCGCAATTCCTTTGTATATCCCCGTAATGAAGGTATGGAATTGTTAACAGAAAGAACAGTGGAAACGGGGCAAACATTGGAGATCGAGCCCTGGGGGATTCTTATTATCGAAGAATTAAGTACCTTTTTAAAATAAGTTTGGAGGGAATCTACTACTATGAAAAACAAGTCTATTCAATGGTTTTCCACAACAAAGCTAGGAGCTTGGAACGAGAAAGAGGTTTTCCAGACAGAATCGGGTTCTCCCAATTTAACCTTGACCGAGCAAACTCAACGGATAATAGAAGGTTTTGGCGGTTGCTTTAATGAGCTTGGAATGACAGCCATTCAACATTTGAACGAAGAAGACAGAAATAAAGTGTATGATGCTTTGTTTGATCCTAATGGAGAGTGTAAATTCAATATTTGCAGACTTCCAATCGGGGCGAGCGACTATGCTTTAGAGTGGTATAGTCATAATGAAGTAGATTCTGACTATCATATGGAATATTTCAACATTGACCGAGACCGCAACTATTTAATTCCATACATTAAGGAAGCGTTGAAACGTAATCCTGAAATGAAATTATTTGCTTCGCCATGGAGTCCGCCTACATGGATGAAGTCCCCTAAAGCGTATAACTATGGAAAACTGCGGTGGGAAAAGGAAGTATTAGAAGCATATGCCCTATACTTTGTAAAGTTCGTGGAGGCTATAAACAAGAGGGGATTACGATTGACCAAATACATGTACAAAATGAAGTGGTTGCTGACCAGAAATTCCCTTCATGTGTTTGGACTGGGGAGCAGCTTCGAGAATTTATAAGCGATTATTTAGGTCCAGCCTTTGAAAAACATGGACTAGACACGGAAATTTGGCTAGGAACCATTAATGGAATTGTCGAGCAATTATTCCAAAAGTCTGCTTCAGATTATGATCAACTGGCAAATACTGTCCTTAGTGACCCCGAGGCATATCAATACATTAAAGGTGTTGGGTATCAATGGGCAGGAAAGTATGCAATCCAACAAACAGTACAAAGCTACCCAGAACTACGTTACATGCAGACAGAAAATGAATGTGGTGATGGAAAAAACACCTGGGAATATGCTCAGTACGTCTATAATTTGTTCCGGCATTACTTTGTAAATGGAGCAAATTCATATGTCTATTGGAATATGGTATTGGAGCCGTTTGGCCGAAGTACATGGGGCTGGGAACAAAATTCTATGATAACCGTAGATCCTGAAACAAAAGAAGTGATTTATAATCCGGAGTTTTATGTTATGAAACATTTCTCACATTTTGTTACACCTGGTGCAGTTAGAATTGAAACATTAGGGTCATGGACTGGAAATACGGTTGCATTTAAAAATCCGGACGGATCTAAAGTGGTGGTCATTGCCAATCCGTTTAAAGATCAACGTGAACTTTGCATTGAAGCTAATAACGAAACATATAAATTTACCTTAGAACCGGATTCTTTCCATACTTTTGTTTTGTAATAAGTAATTACAACCCCACCATTATATAAATATAAGGTGGGGTTGTTTAATGAATGAAAAAAATTACAGCGAAACTAGACTTTTTACTCCGTTTTAATAAAATTTTCTACAGCAAAAGCAGACACACCTAATGCTGATGAATAATTAGAAAGCTTAGAAAAGTGAAGTTGTAAATCACTTTGGTGTAATGATAAAGTATGGGTTTTTATTGTTTTACGAATTGGCTGTTCTAACCATTTTTTAGCCATTGCTAACCGATTTCCAATCATGACTTGTTCCGGGTTAAAGGTATTAATAATATTGTTAATTCCATAACCCAGATAGACGCCGATTTGTTCAAAAAGCTTCAGGGTGTTTTCATCATTTTCTTCTGCCGCTTGAATCAAGGATTCAAGGGTTGCATTCTTGTTATCTGTAAGCTTTAGTAAGGCATGCTCTGACGCATAGGCTTCCCAGCAGCCTTGACTTCCACAGCTACACTGTCTGCCATCCACATCAATAATCATGTGACCCATTTCCCCTGAAAAACCACTTTTACCTCGATATAATTCTCCGTTCAAAATAATTCCAACGCCAATCCCAATTCCCGCGCTGATATAAATGAAATTTTGCAAGTGGTGGTTGGCACCAAATTGTTTTTCTCCATATGCACCTGCATTGGCTTCGTTTTCGATACACACGGGAAGATTAAATACATCCTCGATTTCTCTTTTTAGGGGGATATCTTTCCATCCTAAATTCGGGGCAAGCAACACCGTGCCCTCTTTATCGACAATCCCTGGAACACCAATCCCAATTCCAATGATCCCGTACCTGCTATTTGGCATTTCATCTATGATTGTGTAGATCATCTTTTTGACTTGGTCAATCACAACAGAATAGGAAGAATCATCGATTGGTTGATTTTTTTCAATGAGAATGGCGCCTTTTAAGTCAGTTAATACACCTAAAATATAATTTACTCCAATATCAATACCAATCGAATAACCCGCGACTTTATTGAAATGAAGCTGGACAGGGCGGCGTCCGCCGCTTGATTCCCCAGGACCAGATTCATAAATAAGCTCCTCTTCTAATAACTCATTTACCATAGAAGAAACGGTTGCCTTATTTAAACCGGTCACTTGGGCAATATCGGCACGAGAAATAGGCTCTTGTTCAATAATCATTTGTAAAACGAGTGATTTGTTATTTTTTTTGACGACTTGTTGATTCCATGTAATTGGCGGCATGTTTAAAACTCCTTACATCAATTGGTAAGTTTATTTTAGCATAAACTTAGTTTGTTGGATATACAAACTTTGTTAGAGATGATATAATAAATTTAAAGTAAAACAATATGGATGTTTATTTAGAGTAGAAGGGAGGAAGCTTGTCAATGAAAAAGATTCGCTGGGGTGTGTTAAGCACGGCTGATATTGCTCAGACTCAAGTTATGCCGGCCATCCTACGTTCTGAAAATGCAGAGATCGTAGGTATAGCAAGTGTGAGCGGTAAATCAGAGGGAGTCGCATCTTCTTTTTCCATTCCTTATTATTATAATAGTTATAAAGAACTACTTCAAGATGATGGGATTGAAGCCGTTTACATTCCGCTTCCTAATCATTTACATAACAAGTGGGTAATCGAAGCGGCAAGCATGGAAAGCATGTTCTTTGCGAAAAGCCTGCTGCTTTAACGGTCGAGGAAACGAAGGAAATGGTAGACTATTGTTCAAAAAATAATGTGAAATTCATGGAAGCTTTTATGTATCAATTTCATCCACAGCACAGCCGAGTGAAGGAAATCATCTGCTCGGGGGAAATTGGCGAAGTGAAATTCATGCGGGCAAGTTTTTCGTTTTATTTGGCTGATAAAGAAAAGAATATTAGGATGAACAAGGAAATGGGCGGCGGAAGTATATATGATATTGGCTGCTATTGCTTACATTCGATTCGTTCTATTCTTAACTCTGATCCTGTAGAAGTGGAGACCTATGCAGAAATTGACCCAACATCAGGGGTCGACCTATCGGCAATTGTTCATTTGAAATTAGAAAATGGACTTAGGGCTGTGTTTGACTGTAGCTTTGATATGACCTTTAGACAGGAATATGAGATAGTTGGCACAAAGGGCAGAATCACCGTCCCAAGGGCGTTTCGACCTGACCTTCAGAATGGTGAAGGATTGATTATCATCCAAACTGAACAGGCAAACCGTCAGGAAATCGTGGTTGGTGATCAGTACAGGCTTGAAGTCGAACATTTCTCAAGCTATTATCGAAGATTCACAGCCTTCCTATCTACAAGAAAATACGCTTAAAAATATGCAAGCGCTTGATGCATGCTATCAATCAATCGAAAGCAAAATGGCCGTAAAACTAGGATAATAGAAAGTAGGGGAATAAATGGGAAAGAATATGTTTTTTAATGCGCATCATGCGCCTATCGGAGCATTTTCAAGCTTTACACTTGGCTTTTATGGTAACGGTGGTGGATTGGATTTGGAGCTTGGGCGTTCGCCAAAGCAGAATGTCTTCGTAGGTGTTGAGTCGATAGAACGTGAAGGAATTTATGATGCACTACCTTTCTTTGAGTCAGCAGATGATGAAAGTAAGCGCTACGATATTGAAAATATGGACCCTGATCAAAATAAACCGCGAATTATTTTCCCTTTTTCGAAAGAGGAGATTGAACGTGATTTTCAATTAGGTACGGATACATGGAAGGCGGGCGATTTAACCTTCACTCTTTATACTCAAGCCCATTCTGTACCAGATCCTGCAACAGCAACAGAAGAAGAAATGAAGAATGCAATTTTGCCTGCTGTTTGGGCGGAGCTTACGATCGACAACACACAGGGTACAAAAAGCCGCCGAGCTTTCTTTGGCTATCAAGGAAGTGACCCATACAGTTCGATGCGCCGGTTAGATGATACATGTGACGGAATAGCAGGTGTTGGTCAAGGACGCTTAACTGCCATCACGACCAATGACCCTGACGTTAAATCAGCACTACACTTTAGTCTTGAAAATATTTTAACAACACCTTTTGAAGAAAATTGGACATTTGGGCTAGGACCTGTCGGTTCACTCATTATGGATGTCCCAGCAGGTGAGAAGCGTACGTATAAATTTGCGGTTTGTTTCCACCGGTCGGGTTATGTCACGGCTGGTATGGATGCATCGTATTATTACACTAGATATTTTCCAAATATTGAATCAGTTGCTGCTTTCGCACTAGAAAATTTTGACCAGTTCATAAATCGGGCTAAACAAGCAAATGGTTTAGTATGTGATGCAAATTTATCTGATGATCAAAGATTTATGATGATTCATTCTATTCGCAGTTATTATGGATGTACACAAATGCTTGAAGTAGATGGCGAGCCTTTTTGGGTTGTCAATGAAGGCGAATACCGAATGATGAATACATTCGACTTAACGGTCGACCAAATTTTCTTTGAATTAAAGATGAATCCTTGGACAGTTAAAAATGAGTTAGATATGTTTGTTAAGCGGTTTAGTTATGAGGATTGTGTCCGTTTTCCTGGTGATGATAAGGAATACCCAGGCGGGATTAGTTTTACACATGATATGGGTGTGGCAAATACAGTTTCTCGTCCGCACTTTTCCTCATATGAGCTATATGGTTTGGATGGATGTTTCTCCCATATGACATATGAACAGCTTGTAAACTGGGTGTTGTGTGCCTCCGTTTATGTTGAACAAACTGGAGATCGACAATGGTTAACAGATAATCTGGATATTTTCGTTCGCTGCTTTGATAGTATGTTGAATCGCGATCATCCTGAGCCAGAAAAGCGGGATGGGATTATGGGACTCGATTCAACACGTGTAATGGGTGGTGCAGAAATCACAACTTATGATAGTTTAGATGTATCGCTTGGTCAGGCGCGAAATAATATCTATCTAGCAGGGAAAACATGGGCATCCTATGTTGCACTGGAGAAACTATTCATAGAAAATGGTATGAAGGATTTGTCTAAACTAGCTGGAGAACAAGCAGAAAAATGTGCTAACACCATTGTTAGTCATGTGACACCGAATGGATATATACCGGCTGTAATAAAAGAAGGAAATGATTCGAAGATTATCCCAGCTATTGAAGGGCTTATCTTCCCGTATTATACCAATAATCAGGATGCACTAGATCCAAATGGTCGTTTTGGATCGTATATTCAAGTGTTGAAAAAACATTTTGAAACAGTCCTTACAGAAGGAGTGTGCTTGTTTGAGGATGGGGGATGGAAAATTTCATCCACTAGCAATAACTCATGGCTAAGTAAGGTTTATTTGTGTCAGTTTATTGCCCGTCACATCCTTAATTGGAATTGGGACGAAAAAGGGGCTAAGGCAGATGCTGCACACGTAACTTGGCTAAGGCATCCAACGTTATCTGTTTGGAGCTGGAGTGATCAAATTATCTCAGGGGAGATTGCAGGCAGTAAGTATTATCCTCGTGGAGTAACAAGCATTTTGTGGCTGGAAGAAAGTAAAAAATCAGCGCCTTTGGTTACTGCTTTAAAAAATGCATAAGAAGGATTTGTGGCTGTCTGGAATGAATCAGACAGCCGTTTTAGTAATTAAGACATTTTGAATATTTTTTGTAATATCCACAATAATCAAAAAAATATATTATACTAGTAGTAGAAACATGATGCTAGAGAGGTGATGCTACTTGCAAACCAATGGGCTAATGGGGAAGTTTTATGTAGTATGTGAATGGATTATGAAACTCGCTTTCGTCAATCTGCTATGGTTAGGTTTCTCTTTAGTTGGATTAATTGTTCTAGGTATCATGCCAGCCACTGTGGCCTTATTTACGATTGTTAGAAAATGGTTAATGAAAGAAACCGATATACCCATCTTTCGCACATTCTTTCAAACATTCAAAAAGGAATTTAGTAATGCTAATAAAATAGGTTTATTGATGGCGGTCATTGGTTTTTTCCTATACTTTGATTTTACGTACTTAAAAATGATTGGTGGATCAGTACAATTTGCTCTTTCCATACCATTATGCATCATTACAATTCTTTATATAATAACATTCCTTTATCTTTTTCCTGTCTATGTTCATTTCGAAATAAAAATGTTCCAGTATATTAAAAATTCCTTTTACATCGGAATTCTAAACTTACATTTAACGGCATTAATCATTGCCGGAATTGTGTTATTAAGCTTCTTTTTTAGGTTCCTACCAGGAATTCTCCCTTTTTATAGTATGATACTAGTTGCCATCATTGTCATGTGGGGAGCCGGTCAAGCTTTCCGAAGAATTGAAGCAAAGCAAAAAAAGCATAATGTACAAAGAGAAATAATTCATTAATAATTAACCCAAGAAGGGGCTATACCAACTGGCAAAAGGTTGGTATAGTCCTTTTTTACATTGAGGCAGGCTTACTTTCCTTTTTTTATAAAAAATACAATTATCTTTGTTTATTCAATAGACAAACTAAGTTAGGGGTGGTATAATCAATTTAAAGATTCAGACAGAGAAACAATACATACCATAAAAATGCTTGCCTTTCTCTCTTTAGTCTGAATATAAAGAAGTGAATGTAAGCGGTATCAGTGATTGTTACTATTTTTATATTATTAGGAGGAATTAGCATGGCTTATTTCGAAAACGTAAAGAAAATCCAGTTTGAAGGGGCAGCATCCAAAAATCCATTAGCATTCAAATATTATAATCCTGAGGAAAAAGTTAATGGAAAAACAATGGAGGAATTACTACGTTTCTCCGTAGCGTATTGGCATACATTTAATGCAGATGGAACCGATCCATTCGGTGTTGGAACAGCAATCCGTCCTTGGAACCACTTAACAGGACTTGATTTAGCAAAAGCTCGCGTTGAAGCGGCATTTGAACTTTTTGAAAAATTAAACGTTCCTTTCTTTGCTTTCCACGATGTAGACATCGCTCCAGAGGGCCGTACATTAAAAGAAACCAATGAGAACCAAGATGTAATCATTGGTATGATTAAAGAATATATGAAAACCAGTAAAACAAAATTACTTTGGAATACTGCGAATATGTTTACTAATCCAAGATATGTACACGGTGCTGCAACTTCTTGCAATGCAGATGTATTTGCTTACTCTGCTGCGAAGGTGAAAAAAGCCTTAGAAGTAGCAAAAGAACTTGGTGCTGAAAACTATGTATTCTGGGGCGGCCGTGAAGGCTATGAAACACTTCTAAATACAGATATGCTGCTTGAACAAGACAATTTAGCGCGCTTCTTCCATATGGCTGTAGACTATGCGAAAGAAATCGGACTTAATGTTCCATTCTTGATTGAGCCTAAACCAAAAGAGCCAACCAAACACCAATATGATTTTGATGTCGCTACAGGTTTAGCATTCTTACAAAAATATGATTTAACTGATTACTTTAAGTTTAATATCGAAGCAAACCATGCTACTCTTGCTGGTCATACTTTCGAACATGAGTTAAGAACTGCACGTATTAACGGAATGCTTGGTTCTGTAGATGCGAACCAAGGCGACGTTTTACTTGGATGGGATACAGATGAATTCCCAACTGACTTGTATTCTAATACATTAGCAATGTATGAAATTTTGAAAAATGGCGGTTTAGGTAAAGGCGGTCTTAACTTTGATGCGAAGGTAAGAAGGGGATCGTTTGAAGCGGAAGATCTTTTCCATGCACATGTTGCTGGTATGGATAGCTTTGCCATCGGTCTAAAAGTAGCGAATAAGCTTATTGAAGATAAAGTGTTAGATAGCTTTATTGAAGAACGTTACAGCAGCTATACGAAAGGCATTGGCCTAGATATCGTTGAAGGCAAAACCAACTTCCGTGAATTAGAAGCTTATGCTCTTGACTTAACTGAAATTAAAAACCAATCAGGCAGAACTGAACGCTTAAGAGCATTAGTTAATCAGTATTTATTAGAGACACTTTCAAGCGTAACTGTTTAATTAAAAAATAAATAGAATCTTTAAAAATGTGCTGGAAGTTCAAATGTCCAGCACGTTTTTATAGAAAAGGATGGTTAAATCGTATGAAATACGTTATTGGAATAGACCTTGGAACAAGCGCAGTAAAAATCCTCCTTGTTAATCAAAATGGGGAAGTATGCCAGGAAGTATCTAAATCTTACCCTTTAATTATTGAAAAATCCGGATATAGTGAACAAAACCCAGAAGAATGGGTTGAAAAAACATCTGAAGGGTTAGCAGAGCTTATCGGGAAATTTAGTGGGAATGTGAAAAATATCCAGGGGATTAGCTTCTCAGGACAAATGCATGGCCTTGTTTTATTAGACCAAGACCATAAGGTTTTACGAAATGCGATTTTGTGGAATGACACAAGAACAACGAAACAATGTCAGGAAATTTATGATGTCGTTGGCAAAGAGCGGCTGTTAGAGGTAACGAAGAACCCTGCTTTAGAAGGCTTTACTCTGCCTAAGATTCTTTGGGTAAAAGAAAATGAACCTGAAATTTTTGCACGTTCAAGTGTATTTATGCTTCCAAAGGATTATTTGCGCTATCGGATGACTGGAAATATTCATATGGATTACTCTGATGCTGCCGGAACCTTAATGCTAAATGTGGCTAAACGGGAATGGAGCTCAGAAATCTTAAATCTATTGGATATTTCTCCTGACTTCTGTCCGCCATTAGTAGAATCTCATGAATGTGTTGGTACCATTTCTGCTGAGCTTGCCAACGCTACAGGATTGACTGAAGCAACAAAGGTTTTTGCAGGCGGCGCGGATAATGCATGTGGTGCAATTGGTTCAGGAATCTTATCAGCAGGTAAAACATTAAGCAGTATTGGAACCTCAGGTGTGGTTCTTTCTTATGAAGATAGAAATGATCTCGATTTTGAAGGAAAGGTACACTATTTTAATCATGGGGAAGAAGACACTTACTATACCATGGGCGTAACCCTTGCTGCAGGTTATAGCTTAAGCTGGTTTAAAGATACATTTGGTCATCAGGAGGAATTTGATCAATTTTTAGAGGGTGTCGATACGGTACCTGTAGGCGCGAATGGATTGCTCTTTACTCCATACATAGTTGGAGAAAGAACACCGCATGCGGATTCGAATATTCGCGGCAGCTTTATTGGCATCGATGCCTCTCATGAGCGGAAGCACTTTGCCCGGTCTGTTCTTGAAGGGATTACTTTCTCTTTAAATGAATCGATTGAGATTTTTAGAAAAAGCGGGAAAACGATTGATTCCGTTATCTCGATTGGCGGCGGGGCGAAAAATGAAACCTGGCTGCAAATGCAGGCCGATATTTTTGATGCAAAAATTGAAAAGCTTTCAAGTGAACAAGGCCCGGGAATGGGTGCAGCCATGTTGGCAGCATATGGATGCGGATGGTTTGCTTCTCTTAAAGAATGTGCGGAAGAATTTATTCAAACTTCAAAAACCTATTATCCTATCAAGGAAAATGTTGAAGCTTACAAAAAACTTTTTGCTATTTATCAACAGGTTTATACACAAACGAAGGTTTTGAATGACCAATTAAAAGAGTTTAGAAAGTAAAGAAATGTGCCGGGCATACCTAGTAAGTATGCCTGTAGCGGAATTAATGCCAATTGTGGCGGAATAAATGGATTTTCCCGCGGAATTAATTCTAAAATTCGCGGGATTACCGAAAATGCTCGCGAAAATATCGCAAATTAACGCGGAATTAGAATAAAAGGCTGTTAAAAACAGGAGGTAAGTATGGCCAAAATCGTTGTGAGCGAAAATTCACCCACTCCATTCAAAAAAAATTGGAAATTATGTGTTGGGACAGGCAGACTGGGTCTTGCCTTGCAAAAAGAATACTTAGAACACCTAAAAATAGCCAAAGATGCCATTGGATTTGAGTATATCCGCGGACATGGTCTCCTGCATGATGACATTGCCATCTATCGTGAAATGGAAGTTGATGGAGAAGTTCGTCCATTTTATAACTTTACCTATATTGATCGGATTTTCGATTCATTTTTAGAAATGGGAATCCGTCCATTTGTCGAAATTGGCTTTATGCCAAAGCTTCTGGCATCAGGTGAGCAAACGATCTTTGATTGGCAGGGAAATGTCACTCCGCCAAAGGATTATGAAAAATGGTCTGATTTAGTAAAAGCTGTTGTTTCGCATTTTACCGAGCGCTATGGACTTGAGGAAGTGCTAAAATGGCAGTTTGAAATCTGGAATGAGCCAAATCTAGTAAACTTCTGGAAAGATGCCGATAAACAAGAGTACTTTAAATTATATAAAGTGACGGCGAATGCTGTGAAGGCCGTTCATGCTGATCTTCAAGTTGGCGGGCTGCCATTTGCGGCGGTTCGGATGAATGGATTGTTGAGTTTCTAGAATTCTGTGCTGAAGAAAAGGCACCCGTGGATTTTGTTTCACGCTTGCCTATACTTCCAAGCAGCCTAATAAAGTAACATTTGATTATTACTACCAAGAATTAGTTGAAAATACTGCGATGTTAAATGAGTTTAAAAAGGTACGCGGGTTAATTGATGAATCAGCTTTTCCTCATCTGCCATTCCATATTACCGAATACAACACATCCTATAGTCCCATTAATCCCGTTCATGATACGGTGTTAAACGCAGCTTACTTAGCAAGAATCCTTAGTGAAGCTGGCGACTTTGTTGATTCATTTTCATATTGGACGTTTAGTGATGTATTTGAAGAATTAGGCGTACCGAAAGCACAATTCCATGGCGGTTTTGGCTTGATGGCCTTAAACGGGATTCCGAAGCCAACCTTCCATCTGTTTTCGTTTTTTAATTCATTAGGCGAAGAGCAGTTCTATCGTGATGAACAAATGTTGGTAACTAAACGAAAAGACGGCTCGATTGCCCTGGTTGCCTGGAACCTGGTAATGGAAAAAGGAACTGGATTCGAGAAGGAAGTGGAATTTGAACTTCCTGTATCCCATCCTGAGTTATTTATTAAACGTCAAACAGTTGATGAGGACCGCGCAAACCCATGGAGAACTTGGCAAGAAATGGGGCGCCCAAGATTTCCGGATCAATCGTCAGTAGAAACTTTACGTCAGGTGGCTAAGCCTCTAGTAAGAACGTCAAAAATTAAGTCCGATAATGGCAAAGCAACAATCAAGGTAACTTTAACGAAGAATGAAGTAACCCTGATTGAACTAACTCCAGTTAAGGATGAGACCGATACGTATATTGGACTGGATGATAGCTTAATAACTTCTTACCAAGGAATATAAAAAATCACAAATAAACCATCCAGAATCGCAAATGGAATTGATTTTTTCGCAAATAAACAGCCAATAGAATAAGAGTTTAATAGGAGTGGGACAATGTCAGAGCAAGAAGGTGCTTTTTATACTGGGGTATACCGAAATTTGTTCAAAGAATTAGGAAAATCCGATGAAGAAATCGAGCAAAGAATTCAAGAATGCTGGGAGCAATTGTTTAATGGTGACGAAGACACAAGAATTTATTATCCAGTTGGGGAAGATCTAGGTTACATACTTGATACCGGGAACTTGGACGTCCGAACAGAAGGTATGTCATACGGAATGATGATGGCGGTTCAAATGGACAACAAGGATGTTTTCGACCGCCTCTGGAACTGGACCATGAAGTACATGTATATGACGACTGGAGAGAATGCCGGCTACTTTGCCTGGTCTTGTAATCCGGATGGTACCAAAAGAGCTTTTGGACCCGCGCCGGATGGCGAAGAATTCTTTGCGATGGCCCTGTTTTTTGCATCTCATCGCTGGGGGGATGGTCTTGAGCCTTACAATTATAGTGTTCAAGCAAAAGACCTCCTCCGAACATGTCTTCATAAAGGTGAAGATGGAGTCGGCTATCCAATGTGGAATCCAGAGAATAAATTAATTAAATTCGTACCGAATTGTGAGTTTTCGGATCCTTCCTATCATTTGCCGCATTTTTATGAATTATTTGCGTTGTGGGCATATGAGGAAGACCGTCAGTTTTGGAAGGAAGCAAGTACTGCCAGCAGGGAATACTTGAAAATTTCCTGTCATCCGGAAACAGGTTTGGCTCCGGAATATGCTTATTATGATGGCACACCAAATAATGAAAAAGGCTATGGACATTTTTACAGTGATGCCTACCGTGTTGCGGGTAATATCGGCCTTGATTATGAATGGTTTAGAGGGGATGAGTGGGAGAGGGCTGAGTCGGCTAAGCTTCAAGCGTTCTTTGCAGAAAAGGACCCAGCTGACTATCGACGTTATACGATTTCAGGTGAACCTTTGGAGGAAAAATCCCTGCATCCTGTTGGTTTACTCGCTACCAATGCAATGGCCACTCTTGCCTCAGATGGTCCAGACAGTAAAAGTTCCGTTGAATTGTTTTGGAATACGCCAGTCCGTACCGGCGTTAGACGTTATTACGATAACTGTTTATATTTTTTCAGTTTGTTAGCGTTAAGCGGAACCTATCGGATTTGGATGCCAGAAGTTTAATACTTTAACAACTTATTCACAGGATTCCGCGGATTCTCAGAAGAATTCCGCAAACTTTTCATTTATTCCGCTAAATTCGGTGATGATTCCGCAGTTTAATTTCTTTATTCAGCCAGATGTGTGTGGAATCCCGCATAAACCAATAATCTTTAAAAAATAAAAAATGGAGTCCCAAAGCTCATCACTTAAAGGACTCCATTTTTTGTACTTAAATTTATTATTTTTTCATCGCGCCATTTGATAATTGAAGGACGCCGAATCTAGAAGTATTTTGATAGGATTGGCCAGTTGGATCACTCCAAACAGCAACACTATCACGTTTGCCGTCACCGTTATCGTCATTGTTTACCTGTACATCAAATCCAATCGATGTTCCAGGTTTTGGAGGAGAATCCAGTTTTATAGCTGCTTCGACAATGTAGCCGTCCGCGGTACGTTTTGTGGCCGTTGTGAAATTATTAGCTGAGGCATGGCCGCCGTAGCTTTGCAGATTGTTAAAATTAACACGGTATTGACCATCATCGCTTTGGTAGTTGGTTGTTTTTCCGTTGTTTTGGTCAACGAAGATTTCTACAGAGTCTTGTTCATAGGCATTGCTGCTTAGATCACTTAATGATTTGTCCGTTACATTAGCTAGGATGTATAAATAACCTTGATCCCACATGGTTTTAACTTTGGCAGTTGAGCCAGATGTACCTTGGACCCAACGATCAGTGGAGAGGATATTTGCTTTCTCCCAAGACTTATCTTCCACCCCATCAATGATTGGAGTACCTTTAACTGCCTGTGCTACCATCACTGGATCTTTTAACGTTAATGTCCCAAATTTAGAGGTATTCGTATCCTGACTATTAGTTATATCATTCCAGGAGAATGACTTATCTCCATTGGATACACGAATATCGAAGCCGATTTTTTTCCCTTTTTGAACATCTGAAAGCGGAATGGCCGTTTCAAAGTTGTAACCGGAACCGTCTTCCAATTCTTTAATTTTATAATCTGGAGCATCTGATTTCTCATTGGTAATTTTAAAGGAATAATGTTTGTCATCAGCTTGATAGGAATTCGTTTTTCCATTATTCCCATCAACAAACAGATCTATGGATCCATTTGCTCCAAGTGTCGGGTCCTTTACATTAGCAAAAACATATAAAAAATTGTTATCATACAACGTTTTAAAGCTTGCAGATAGCTGATTGTTACCATTTATAGCTGTATTGCTTACACCATCCCAAACTAAGTCAGATTTTCCATCAACTTTTGGTGTTGCATTAAGAACATCTAAATTCTTTATTGGAACAGGAAGCTTAGAAGGATCTACTACTCCCCAATAAGCATATTTTGCTTGAAGCTGAGTATCAAAAAGCAATGGCAGGTTTGTACGGGTGGTTGGGAATGTACTAAGCCATGTTTCATTATCGGCAATTCCCCATGTAATAACCTGGGTGATTTCATTATGTTTTTCTTTAAATAAATCAAAGAGTTCCTTGTAACGATAACCTTGTTTAATTAACACATCTTGCGGAACGTTTGAGCCGTAGTTGTCTGTATTGTTATTATAAAGACTGACATCAAGTTCGGTAATTTTATTATCTAGGCCAAGAGACGCAAACTTATCAATGCTGGCTCCAATATTAGCTATCGATGGGCTGTCGATGTTAACGTGGGTCTGATGTCCAATGCCGTCAATTTGAACGCCTTCTGCTAAAAGACCTTTGACAAGATTATAAAGAATGTCACGTTTAGTCGGATCCTCAGTATTGTAATCATTGATATACAATTTGACGTTTGGTCCAACTACTTCACGCGCCGTCTCGAAAGCAGTTTTAATATAATCGGTTCCTGTTAATTCATACCATTTGCTATGGCGCATTCCATCTGGCTGGCTTGGATCGATTACTTCGTTGACAGCATCAACTGATTCAATATCATTTTTGTAACGTCCTAAAACCGTCCGAATGTAATCCTGTAAACGGGATAGTACAAGCTGTTTGTTTTCAGGAGTCGCTGCTAGCCAATTTCCACTATCGTCTTGGAAAAACCAATTAGGTGTTTGTTGGTACCAAACGAGTGTATGGAAGCGAAGCTTCATATTGTTATCTTTTGCAAACTGTGCGATTTTATCGGCATCATCCCATGTAAAAACACCTTTTGTATGTTCGAGGGAATCTGGTTTCATAGCGTTTCCAGGAACAAGGCTGTTAAAATGTTTCTTTAATAAATCTGCTTGAGGTCCTTGCAATTGATCAGGTAAAACGGCAGCCCCGATTAAAAAGTCATTTGCATATACATCTTTTAGGGATGGAATATCTTGTTGAATTGGAAGAAATGCAGAAACGATGGTAATCGTGAAATCGTCTAAGTAATACGCGCTTGTAGCACTATCGCTTTCAAGATATACTTGTAATCCTTTTACATCGGTTGAAAAAGTATATTTACCATCTAATTTTACCCAATCTGAATCAGTGACAGGAGTAGCGGAAGTTACCTCGTCGTATTTCGTAGTTCCGTCTGTGTTATCACGTTGAACTGTAAATTTAAGATTACTTGGTGTTTGTCCAGCTACTAGCTTCACATAACCAGAGATTTCATATGTAGCACCTTGCACTAGTTTATTAGTGACATTAAGACTTGGGCCATTCCAGGATGCCGTTCTTCCTGAAGTTTTTAAACTGTTTGTCCCAGAATGAGATGTTTCACTGACAGATGTTACTGAAACGCTTCCTCTTGGCCCCCACCCTTGTGCGGTGCCATCGTCGAAATTGTTCTGGACAATCACATTGCTATCCGCCTTAGCAGTGGAAGCCTTGGGGAATCCAGGGAGAAGCATCCCAAGAACTAGAATAATAGTTAACCAAATACTTAACTGTTTTTTCATTTTAATCCTCCTTATTATTTGATAACGTTTACAAATTTGCTAATGGCCTCCTTTCTATATGTCTTTTAATTGTAGAGCTGCTTAGGACAAATGACACTTTGATAATTAAACTAAAAACTTTGAAAATTTAATGAATTCGAAACAGAAAAAGGACATGTAAATTAAAATTCGAAATTAATCAAATACCATTCACTATAACTTAATAGGAGAGGGTAATAGATGTATAAAGTTGTATTAGTTGATGATAAGATGTTTGTACGAAAAGGATTACAGAGCCTGGTTGATTGGAAACGCTGTGGATTTGAGGTAGTGGGTGAGGCTTCGAACGGTGAGGATGCCCATTCAGTCATTGAACAACTAAAACCAGATTTGGTTGTTACAGATATTCGGATGCCTGTTTTAGATGGACTTGAACTTATCAAACTAGTACAGCAAAAAGATGGGAATCATCCTAAATTTATCATTATTAGCGGATATAGTGATTTTAAATACGCTCAACAAGCTGTCCGATATGGGGTTCATGATTTTATATTGAAGCCAATTGACCAAGCTGACATGGAAGAAACGCTAACAGTACTTTCTAAATCATTGACTGAACAAAAGCTTTTTACAGAGAAGAATGAAGAATTAGTGAAAAAAAGATTGTTTGACCATCTTATAGTTGGAAAAATTGATGAAAAGGAAGCTGACAGCTATTTAAATGTACTTTCTTTAGAAAATTCAAAAGAATTTTATTATCTGATTTTCGAAGTTAATGAATTTCCTGAAATGATTAATGGAATTACTGGCGAGCATATGGAGGAAGTAAAGAAAAAAATAGCGGAAATTATTCGTGATTCCTGTGATTTAAAGGAGAAAGTATTTATTCATGAATTGGAACAGGGTACCTATGGGTTATTAATTCCTTCTATTTTTTTGCAGCGTTTCCAAATGCAAATCAGTAAATTTATCTATTGGATCAATAAACAGCTTTCTCGAAACATTAAGCAAAAGATTACCTTTTATGTAGGGTTGGCGGTGCCTAAATTGTATTTAGTAAGAAGTTCTTATGAAAATGCTCAAGATGCACGCCAATACAAATATACCCAAGATGATAAGAGCATTATTTTCTATGAGGAAATTGAAAAAAATAATTCCATTACCTATACAGAACTGGAAGATACCTTCTATCATGTATTAATCGAGCAAATTGAAGAGAATTTAACAATTGCTATTATGGAAACCATTGATAAAATTTTTCATCAATTTTATATGAGAAAAATGGCTCAATCGGCTGTTCTGACTTCTATAAACCGCTGTGTACACTCTATCTTGAAGATTATTAAAAATATGGAAGGTGAGGTATCAAGGTTAAAAACCTTCCAAACGATGCTCCAGCTTCAAAATTATAACTTAACCTTAACCCAGTTAAGGAAATTATTTATAGAATTTGTGCTAGAAAGCAAAGAAGAGATCATCAAGCTGCGGAAACAAACGGCAAATGGTGAAGCACATAAAATCAAACAGTATGTTGAATTGCATTATCAAGAGAATATTAGTTTAAAAACAATTGCAGCAAAGTTTTACATGAATCCAGTATATTTGGGGCAATTGTTTAAGAAAACCTATGGGATTTATTTTAAGGATTATCTTCTGCAAGTAAGAATCAACGAAGCAAAAAAGCTCCTTCGCCAATCGGAATTAAAAATCTATGAAATTGCTCAAAATGTAGGAATTAATAATACAGATTACTTCGTCACTATTTTTGGAAAGTTGGAGAAGATCACACCTTCAGAATATCGAAATAAACTTTTGGAAACCAGAAAAGTGTGATCAGAAGATGAAAAATCATAAATTTAGTTTTCATAACGTCCGTTTAAGTAGTAAATTGCTAGTCATGTATATCTTATCCGTTTTTATTCCGATTGTTCTGACTAATATTATTTTTTATACCGTTACCATTGATAATGTAAAAAAACAGCAAATGCAAGATTCGAAGCTGACGCTGGAACAGATAAGTACTGATTTTGGAAAAGTAATCGATGATGCGGTTGGGACCTCGTCTTCCCTTTATACAAACAGCAATATTAATGAATTCCTTGAGAAGGATTATTCTTCTGATGTTGACTACATTGAAAATTATGATACCTATTTAAGAACGTTTAACCAAGCTAGTCCAATAAATCCTTCGATCAATTCCATTCGTTTTTATACCGATAACCCCACTATGATTTACACGGGTGGAGTATATCCAATAACAAAGGAAATAGAAGGTTTGGCTTGGTACATGCAAGTGATGAATACAAATTCGCCAATCGTATTAAAAACACCTTTAGATAACCAAACGACAACATTTACCATCATCAGAAAGCTTGATTATTTTAATTATAATAACAAACAAAAAATCGTAAAAATCGAAGTCAATCCATCTACGCTCCAAAATATATTTGATAAAGTCACCTTCAAAGGCGATGTTTACCTGTTGAATGCTAAAGGTGAAATTCAATATACAACGAAAAAGGGCTTAGACTGGCGGAAAAAAAACATCCAATTCAGTCAAGTTTCGAAGGCAGATAAAACCGTAACGCTTAACACAACCTACTTGGATCAAGCTTATCTTTATAACTGGAAAGTGGTTGGAGTTATTTCTGAAAAAACAATGCTTCATACGGTTTACAAGTCTGGACACTTTATTATTTATTTAGCCTGTATCAATATTTTGCTTCCTTCTATCATTATCATCTTTATTGCTCGATCCATTTTAACTAGATTGCATCGAATTTTAAAGCATATTAAAAAGATGGGGGACCAAAACTTTGAGGAGATTTCTGACCATGAATATACCGATGAAATCGGGGTATTAACAAGTGAATTTAACCGGATGACCAATAAAATCAAGGCCTTATTCAAGATGTATTTCTGGCTAATATTCAAAAAAAGGATTTGGAGATCAAACGGAATCGGGCGCAGCTTAGTGCACTCCAAAGCCAAATCAATCCACATTTTTTATTTAATTCACTGGAAACGATTCGAATAAGAAGTTTGATGAAAGAGGAGAAAGAGACAGCTAATATTATCCATAATATGGCGAAAATTTTTCGTAATTCCCTTACATGGGGAAAAGACATGGTAACCGTTCGTTCTGAAGTGAACCTGTTGATTAGTTTTCTCGAAATCCAAAAATATCGATTTGGCGACAAGCTAGATTATGAGATTGATATAGATCAGGCAGCTGAAGAATGTATGATTCCAAATATGGCGCTTCAGCCGTTTATTGAAAATGCCAGTATTCATGGGATAGAGTCTATAAAGGACAACGGAAAAATTAATGTCAAAATTTCAGTTAATCAAGATATTTTAACTTGTATTGTCATGGATAATGGCGCAGGGATGTCTGAAGAGAAAAAGGAACGATTATTACGTTCATTAGAGAATGAAGAGGATATTGGCGAAAGTGTAGGGATAAAGAATGTCTATTATCGGTTGAAGCTATACTATCAGGATCAGTTTCATTTTCATTTTCATATCGATAGTGAATTAGGTAAGGGTACGACTATAATAATCAATCTGCCCTCGCAAACAGGTAACAGACAAGAAAAAACTGAAATTTCCGAAAACAAACTATACTTTACTAAGTAACACCTATAGTTTTTAGGTAGTGGAAGAAAACCCTTACATTTTATAATGAAAGTGCTTTCAAACAAGATAGGGGGGTTTACAAAAATGGTTAAGAAAAAATCTTTAGTTGTACCGTTATTGTGTTCACTGATGTTAGCAGCAGCAGGGTGTTCAAAAGACCAAAGTGCAAGTGGCAGTGCAAGTAAGAATGATAAAACACCTGTTACCTTTTCTTATTTTAATGCAGGTGCTGCAGGAAAAGACTTGAATTCAAACGAAACAACGATAGGAAAAGAACTGGAAAAACAAACAGGGGTGAACTTCAAGGTTAAGCATCTTGTAGGTGATGTTAATACAAAAATCGGTACCATGATTGCCAGCGGAAAATATCCGGATCTCCTTGTACCGGATACAGCTATTGATAAAGTGGTACAAGCAGGAGCGTTTATTGATCTTACTGACTTAATCAATAAATATGCCCCGAATATTAAAAAATTATATGGTCCTTACTTAAATCAAATGAAAGATAAAAATGGCAAAATTAATTTTATTCCATTTGGTGCTAATCAAGGATATGCTCCATATCCAGATATTCAACAAAGCGCTTTTTGGATACAGCGCGATGTTCTTAAAGAAGCGGGCTATCCAAAAATTAGGACGATTGATGAATATTTCAATTTAATTGATCAGTACCAGAAAAAACATCCTCAGGTAGACGGAGCTTCTACTATCGGCTTTACAGCCCTAACTTATGACTGGAGATTTTCTACTCTTTCGGGGACTCCAGCACGCTTAGCTGGTTCTCCAAATGATGGCGGCGTTATTGTCGATATGAAAACTCATAAAACATCTGTATACGGAAACAAGGATATTACCAAGAATTATCTACAAAAATTAAATGAGCTTAATAGTAAAGGATTATTTGATAAAGAAGCATTTGTTTCAAATTACGATGAATATCTTTCCAAGATCGCTTCAGGTCGTGTCTTAGGATTCTATGATTACCAATGGCAGATTTCTCAGGCATTAAATAATCTTAAAAAAGCGGGTAATGACGATAAACAGTACATGCCATTGCCAATTACCTTTGATGCCAATACAAAAGATCAATATGTTGACCCGCCAACTTTTGTAAACAATCGTGGTGTCGGTATTACCGTTAGTGCGAAAGACCCTGTTCGGATTATTAAATATTTGGACACTCTTGTTAAAGAAGAAAACCAAAAGTTAGTTGAGTGGGGAATTAAGGGGCAAACGTATGAAGTAGATAGTAAAGGCAGATATTATCGTACTCCAGAAGAAATTGCGAAAACAAGCGATCAGGCTTTTAATGACAAGTTTGGTTTTACCACTTTTGATTGGTATTGGCCTGTCGGAGATGGACTTTATAAGGATGGAAACGCTTGGAGTCCAGCAAAACAACCAGAAGTGGCTCAAGCTTCCTACACAGCTGGTGATAAAAAAATATTAAGCGCATACAACGAGAAAGTATTCTCGGATATGTTTGCAAAACCAGATGTCCGCCCATGGTATCCGACATGGAGCGCAACCATTGATCAAGGCTCTCCTGCCCAAATTTTCGACCAAAGAAGTACTGATTTAGAGAAGAAATACTACCCTAAATTGGTTCTATCTTCTCCGTCCCAATTTGATTCTATTTGGAATGAGTATGTGAAACAATATAATGCTCTTGATGTAAAAGCATATGAATCTACAATCGATAAAGTGGTTCAGGATAGGATCAAGCTAAATAAATAATAAGTAGAATAAGAGAAATATGCAAACAAGGCCGATATCGCCAAATTGGCTATATCGGCCTTGTTATTACTTTTCAGAAAAAAGGAGGGCTGGAAATGCAGGTAGAAACGAAAATAGTAGATGAGGTTATAAGTACCTCAGTGCCGATTCAGTCTAAAAAGAGTAAAGGGTTATTTTTCAAGAAATTGAAGAAACAAAAAGCGCTTATGGCCATGAGTATTCCATTTTTGATTTGGTTGTTTATTTTTAAATACATCCCTTTATGGGGCTGGTCCATTGCCTTTCAGGATTATAAACCGGCATTAAGCCTATTTGATCAAAGCTGGAATGGATTTGTGCAGTTTAAATTTTTATTTACAGATGCTAATTTTTACCGAGTGCTCCGTAATACGCTGGGCATGAGCACGATTAACCTTGTATTAGGTTTTGTAACCGCTATTAGTCTTGCGCTTCTTTTAAATGAAATTAGATTTACTAGGTTTAAAAAATTGGTTCAAACCATCAGCTATATGCCCCATTTTATTTCATGGGTTGTAGCAGCGAGTATTATTTCCTATTCACTTTCCATTGATAACGGGATTATCAATGTAGTATTGATGAAAATAGGGATTATCCATAAACCAATCCTATGGCTTGGACTCGAAAAATGGTTTTGGGGGATTAACGGAATTTCCGATGTCTGGAAAAATGTCGGCTGGAATACGATTATTTATTTGGCTGCGATTACGATGATCGATCCAGAGCAGTACGAGGCGGCTGATATTGATGGTGCAACAAGATTACAGCGGATCAGATATATTACGCTTCCATCATTAAAACCGACCATAATCATTTTGCTGATCATGAATTTAGGTTATATTTTAGAATCAGGTTTCGAAGCCCAATATTTATTGGGAAATCCAATGAACCTCGACTACTCGGAAAACCTTGATATATATGTGTTAAAATACGGGATTTCAATGGGGAATTTTTCGCTTGCAACTGCAGCAGGAATTTTTAAAACCGTTGTAAGTTTCATTTTCTTATTTACAGCTAACCATATTGCCAAAAAGTTTGATCAGCCAAGGCTTTTTTAGGAGGAAGGATTATGAAACAAAAGCTTGTTTTTAGAACAACTAAACATTATTCAGGACCAGGGGATTATATATTTGATATTTTCAACTATACGTTTATGACCTTTCTTTGTATCGTGATGTTATATCCGTTTATCAACCAAATGGCTGTTTCGTTGAATGATGCGAATGATTCTTTAAAGGGTGGAATATTTCTTTGGCCTCGACAATTTACTTGGTCTAATTATAAATATGTATTTGGTGAGGCAGCGTTTTTCACTCTTTCTTTATTTCCGTTTTAAGAACAGTTATCGGAACATTGACTTCCGTACTATGTACTGCAATGGTTGCGTATACCATTAGTCGTAAAGAATACGTATTACGAAAATTTGTAACCATCGCCTTCGTTATCACGATGTATATTAATGGAGGGCTCATTCCAAACTACCTGCTCATTAAGCAGCTTAATTTATTAGATAGTTTTTGGGTTTATATTATTCCAGGGATCATTGGCGTATTTAATCTCATTGTTATACGTTCTTTTATTGAAGGGATCCCTGAAAGTTTATTTGAATCAGCAAAAATAGACGGGGCGGGGGATTTTACCACATTTATCAAAATTGTACTGCCATTGTCTCTTCCTGTTTTAGCAACGGTTTCGTTGTTCGTTGCTGTTTCTCAATGGAACTCTTGGTTTGATGTATTCTTATATAATTCCTCAGATCCAAACTTAAGTACTCTGCAATACGAGCTGATGAAGATTCTGCAAAACTCAAATGCTTCCATGTCGGGTAAAACTGCATCAGATGCCTTTTCTAATACAACTGCAGCGGCAAACATGGTAACCCCTACGTCCATTCGGGCTACCATGACGATTATCGCGAGTTTGCCAATTATAATGGTGTATCCATTCCTGCAAAAATATTTTGTAAAAGGATTAACATTAGGTGGAGTAAAAGGTTGATATAGCAAAGTTAATGGGGACTAAAAGGGTCCCTATTTTTAATGTGTAAAATTAATTTTTAATGAAAACAGCGACAATTGATTGTAAATTTCGAATAAATTTAATATGATAGTCATATGGTTAGTTTGTTTATTGTATAAACTAAGATAGTTATAAGGAGATGTTTTAATGACAACGCAAACAAAAGTAGAAGCACCTTCTTTACACAAGGTATATGAAAAGTATTTTAACATCGGGGCAGCCGTAAATCTTAGAACCATCAATACACAGCAGGAATTACTAGCCAGCCATTTTAATAGCATTACAGCTGAAAATGATATGAAATTTGAATCGCTGCAGCCGGCAGAAGGACAATTTACTTTTGAAAAAGCTGATCAATTGGCTGCCTTTGCCCAGGAAAATGGCATAAAGATGCGGGGACATACATTAGTTTGGCATAATCAAACACCTGAATGGGTTTTTCAAGATTCTAATGGTGAACCAATTGGCAGGGAGCAATTGCTGCAACGAATGAAGGATCATATTACCACTGTCATGGGCAGATATAAAGGACAAATCTATTGTTGGGATGTAGTGAATGAAGCAGTTACCGATGAAGGTCCAGAACTTTATAGGCAAACGAAGTGGTTAGAGATTATCGGCGAGGATTACATTGAAAAAGCATTTGAATTCGCACACGCGGCCGATCCGGATGCCTTGCTTTTTTACAATGATTATAACGAATCCCATTCTGAAAAGCGTGAGAAAATTTATCAGCTTGTTAAATCATTGGTAGATAAAGGAGTTCCGATCCATGGTGTCGGTCTGAAGGCCATTGGAACATAACAAATCCGAGTATCGATCAAATTCGTGCGGCCATTGAACGGTATGCTTCCCTTGGATTACAGCTCCAACTGACGGAATTAGATGTATCCGTTTTCAATTTTGATGATAAAAGAACGGACCTTACCGAACTGACAAATGAAATCAACGAAAAACAGTCTGAAAGATACCAGCAATTGTTTCAATTGCTTAGAGAATATCAGGAAGTTATTACCGCAGTTACCTTTTGGGGAGCTGCTGATGATTATACCTGGTTAAATGATTTCCCTATTAAAGGGCGAAAAAATTGGCCATTTCTATTTGACGAAAATCACCAACCGAAAGATTCCTTTTGGAAGGTAGTAAAGTTTTAATTTGTTTTTTTAAAAAATGTATATATATTGACCTTGAAACAATGCCAAGAGTTATTTTGGGTTTTTAGACTAACAACACATATGGGGGATATAAAAATGTTGCCATTAAATTCAAATCTGCAAGGGAAAGTAGCCGTTGTTACAGGCGGCGGCGGAGTTTTATGCGGCTGTATGGCTAGGGAATTAGCTAGGCAGGGCATGAAGGTTGCCCTATTGAATCGTACCTATGAGAAGGCGCTAAAAGTAGCCGATGAAATTAAAAGCCTCGGCGGCGATGCACTCGCCATCGAATGTGATGTTTTAAATGTAGAAAGTGTGAAAAGAGCAGAGGAAATTGTCTTTTCAGAATATGGGAACTGTGATGTCTTAATCAATGGTGCTGGAGGCAACCATCCAAAAGGGATCACTACAAAGGAGATTTTTGAAAGCGTGGATCTTGAGAATTCGGATTTAGTGACCTTTTTTGATATGACTCCTGAAGGATTTGGGTTTGTCTTTAATTTAAACTTCATTGGCACGTTGATTCCTACGCAAATTTTTGCCAAGAAAATGCTTGAAAACCAAGGAACGGTCATTAACATTTCTTCGATGAGTGCACCTAGTCCAATGACAAAGGTTCCTGCCTACAGCGCTGCAAAATCTGCAATTGAGAACTTTACAAAATGGCTCTCTGTCCATATGGCGGAAGCAGGTATACGCGTAAATGCCATTGCACCAGGTTTCTTTTTGACCGACCAAAATCGATCGCTTTTAACTAATCCGGATGGAACCAATACGGAGAGAACAAACAAAATCCTTACCCATACTCCGATGAGACGATTAGGAAAGCCGGAGGATTTACTTGGAACATTATTATGGCTGGTTGATAAGGAAGCAAGCGGTTTTGTTACGGGTATTAGCGTCCCGGTTGATGGCGGATTTATGGCGTTTTCAGGGGTTTAGTAGTTCCAGAGGGTACAAACAATTGGATCAGGAGGAATGCTTCAATGGATGTCGTCACAATTGGTGAAACAATGGTCCTATTCACGCCCAAGTCATCACCATTAATGAGATATGCTGAAACCTATTCAAGACAATTTGGCGGTGCTGAGACAAATTTTGCCATTGGATTGACAAGACTAGGGCATCAAGCAGGCTGGATAAGTAAAGTTGGAAACGATGAATTCGGGAAATCCATGCTCTCGTTTATTCGCGGAGAAGGAGTAAACGTTAGTCAGGTCGAATTTGATCCTACTGCTCCAACCGGGATGTATTTTAAAGAAGTAAGAAGCGGTAATCAAGTACGAGTGCAATACTATCGGAAGGGTTCGGCAGCGAGTCAACTGCAGCCCTCCGATTTAAATGAAGAGTATATCGCAGGGGCTAAATACTTGCATGTAACGGGGATTACCCCGGCTTTAAGCGAATCCTGCTATCAAACAATTTTACGGGCGATTTCCATTGCAAAGGAAAATGATGTCAAAGTTATTTTTGATCCGAACCTGCGAAGGAAGCTTTGGTCAGAAGATCACTCAAGGAAGGTTTTACTAGAAATAGCTGCCCTTTCAGATATCATTTTGCCAGGTTTGGATGAAGGCACATTTTTATTCAACGAGGAAGATCCGATAAAGCTGGGCGAGTTGTTTTTGAAACAAGGCGCTTCCCTAGTGGTCCTAAAAATTGGAGCAAAGGGTGCCTATTATTTCACCGAAGAAGAATATCAATTGATTCCCGGATTTCCAGTAACGAATGTGGTTGACCCTGTTGGTGCAGGAGATGGCTTTGCAGCTGGTTTAATCTCCGGATTACTGGAGGGACTTCCTTTAGATCAAGCTGTGGCAAAGGGGAATGGTGTTGGGGCCATGGTCACAATGGTTCCTGGAGATTTTGAAGGACTGCCTGATAGTGAAGAGCTAAAAGCATTTATGGAATTTACCTCTTCAGAGGATGTAGCTAGATAAATAGCTTCTATTAAAATAACAATGTAAGAGAATGAAAGGGTGTAAAAATCTAATGATTAATGTAGCCATCGTTGGTTCAGGATCCATATCATCTGCACACATTAAAGCGTATCAACAATTTTCGGATAGATGCAAGATTGTAGCTTTTTGCGATATTTATCCTGAAAAGGTTGAAAAAGCAGTCAGAGATTTTAATCTAAAGATTGATATTTATAGTGATTATAATGAGCTGTTAAACCGTACAGATATTGACTTGGTTTCTGTATGTACCCCGCCCTATACGCATGCTGAAATCGCCATCGCCTTATTGGACGCTGGTAAGCATGTGATTGTTGAAAAACCAATGGCTTCTTCGTTAGAAGAATGTGACGCGATGAATCGTGCTCAAAAGATGAGCGGTAAGATTTTATCGGTTATTTCTCAAAATCGTTTTACGAACCCGATGATGAAGCTGAAGGCGATTCTTGATACAAAATTAATGGGACCGATTGTCCATACTCAAGTGGATTCCTTTTGGTGGAGAGGTCACAGCTATTATGACCTATGGTGGAGAGGAACGTATGAAAAAGAAGGCGGCGGCTGCACCTTAAATCATGCTGTCCATCATATCGATATTTTTCATTGGATGAATGGGATGCCTTCTGAAGTGACTGCTGTCACGAGCAATACATCCCATGACAATGCTGAAGTTGAGGATTTATCGATTGCTATTTTCCGCTATCCAAATGGCAGTTTAGCTCAGGTTACCAGTTCTGTCGTCCATCATGGAGAAGAACAACAATTGATTTTCCAAGGAAAAAATGCACGTGTCTCCGTACCATGGAAAGTCAAAGCTTCAAAATCAAAAGAAAATGGTTTTCCTGAGAAAGACGAGGAATTAGAAGCAATGTTGCAAACAGCCTATGAACAACTGCCGGATCTTGAATTCACTGGTCATACCGCCCAAATTGAAGATGTTTTATCTGCAATTGAAGGGAAGAAGGAAGTTCTTGTTGACGGAATACAAGGTAGACAAACACTTGAATTGATTACAGCTATTTATCAAGCAGCAAGTACCGGCGAAGCGGTGAAGCTCCCTTTAACTGCAAACAGTCCGTTCTATACAAGCGAAGGTGTAAACAAAAATGCTACACACTTCTTTGAGAAGACAAACCATGTTGTAAACTTCAGCGAAAATATGATTACAACAGGCGGGAAATATGAATGACCTATCTTTAAACCATAATAAAGGGGAGAATATGATGGATCGAAATGATGGAATGAATTATGCACCAAAAGGTTTGGTTAAACGTGTCGTCGTTGAACCGGGAGAATTTCAATTTGCGGCAATTGGCTTGGATCATGGCCATATCTACGGCATGTGTAACGGCTTAAAGGAAGCAGGCGGCCAGCTGGTTGCTGTTTATGATCCGGATCCAAAGAAGGTACAGGGCTTCATTTCGAAATATCCGGAAACAAAAATCGCTTCATCAGAGGAAGAGATTCTTAATAATCTAGATATTAAACTTGTTGCAAGTGCCAATATTCCATCTGATCGTGGTCCGCTTGGTCTTCGCGTACTTGATCATGGCAAACATTATTTTACCGATAAGCCTGCATTTACCAAAATGGATCAGGTGAAAAAAGCGAGACAAAAGGTAGCAGAGACTGGGCTAAAATGGGGAATTTATTACGGTGAACGCCTGCACTCAGAAAGTTCCATTTTTGCTGGGCAACTAATTGAACAAGGTGCAATTGGCCGCGTCATACAGGTGATTGGAACAGGTCCACATGGGCCAACCCAAAACACAGACCAGATTGGTTCTTTGATCCAGAATATTATGGCGGAATTCTTTGTGATATTGGAAGTCATCAAATCGAACAATTCTTACACTTTGCAGGTGCCAAGGATGCAAAAATAATGCATAGTAAAATAGGAAACTATAATTTCAAAGAATATCCGAAGTTTCAGGATTTTGGCGATGCTACCCTTGTCGGGGATAATGGCGCAACCTTCTATTTCCGGGTTGATTGGTTTACTCCTGATGGTCTTGGCACTTGGGGAGATGGTCGGGTCACGATTCTAGGAACTGACGGCTATATTGAAGTGAGAAAGTATATTGATATTGCCAAAGATTCTCGCGGTGATCATTTATATTTGGTTAATCATCAAGGGGAGAAACATTATCAATTATCTGGAAAAGTCGGTTGTCCATTTTTCGGAGAATTTATCCTCGATTGTTTAAATGGAACAGAAAATGCGATGACACAGGAGCATACCTTTAGAGCGGCTGAATTATGCATTGAGGCACAGGAAAAAGCCATTCTAATCGAATCAGCCGAAAATTCATTTGTTTTAACTAACTAAAAAATTCCTTAAGAGTAAGAGTAACTTAATTTAAACCATGAAATTAAGTTACTCTTTTTACAAAATTGAGATGTAAATTACGATTCCTTTAAAAGGAGAAAAAATATGCCGGTAACAATTCAGAATGTAATAGATCAATTAATCAAACCAGTAGGGGGACTCCAAAACACGGTAGACATCCTCCAGTGGGGGAATCCAACCACTGAAGTTAAAGGAATTATCACTTCGTTTATGCCCACATACCAAGTGATTCAGCAGGCAATTGAAATGGAAGCCAATCTTCTTATCACCCATGAAGGTTTATTTTATAGCCACCATGACCATACAGATTTCTTGGAAAATAATCCTGTGTATCATGAAAAACGGAAGCTTATCGAAGATTCAGGTATAGCCATTTTTCGCTTCCATGACTATATTCACCGGTACCGTCCTGACGGTATCATGGCGGGCTTGGTCCAAGCTTTGGAGTGGGAACCCTATGTCGAGGAACATCAACAAGCTGCATCCATCCTTACCATTCCTGAAATGACAGTAAGGGAAATTGCCGAGCACGTTAAGAGTAAGCTGGATATCGGGTTTGTCCGTGCGGCCGGAGATGGATCTTTTACCTGTACTCGTATCGGTTTGCTGGCAGGTTATCGAGGGGGCGGGGGTTGTCGATACCGTTATTTGAAAAAGAGAATCTAGATTTAATTATTTGCGGTGAAGGTCCTGAGTGGGAGACTCCGGAGTATGTACGGGATGCTGTCTACCAGGGAAAACAAAAGGCTTTAATCGTAATGGGACATGCTGAAAGTGAAGAACCGGGCATGAAATATCTTGCCCAATGGATGAAAACCATATTTCCTGATCTTCCTATCTGTTTTATTCCCGAAAAACCTGTATTTCACGTAATCTAATACCCTATTAGTTAATTCCTTGAAAAAAATTTTAGAAAAATTAAAAATTTACATGAAACCGTTTGCAATAATAGAAACTCGGTGTTAAAATAAAAATAGATAGTTTGTAGGTTAAACAAACTATCTTACAGACTATAAAAAGTTATTCTAAGAATAATAGTTTAAGGCATTTCAATTCCAGATGTAAATGGTAAAAAATACATATTAAGGAGGCGATTCGATTGAAACAAATGGTAGAGACATCAAAGCAACCACAAGAAATTGGCATTCCAAATGTTGCGCAGAAAAAGTGGATCCTAAAGCTTACAGCAATTAGAAAAGATTGGCAATTGTATTCACTGCTTGTTTTACCAATCATTTATCTGGTGGTCTTTAAATATATTCCGATGATTGGTAATATTATTGCCTTTAGAAGATTCGTTCCCGGAGGAAATATTTTCGGGGAAGAATGGGTTGGCCTTCATTATTTTCAAATGTTTATTTCAGACGCAACATTTTGGCATGTATTCAAAAACACGCTCATTATGAGTAGTCTTACTTTGCTGGTTTGCTTTCCGGCACCAATAATTATCGCTTTACTAATGAATGAAGTGAAATCACAGAAGTTTAAAAAGTTTGTCCAGACTGCTTCGTATCTGCCACACTTTTTATCCATTGTTATTATAAGCGGAATGATTTTACAGTTAACAGCAACTAATGGGGCATTAAATTCTTTAGTTCAATTATTTGGTGGAAAACCCATCCTTTTCATGCAGGATGCAAACTGGTTCATGCCATTTATGTTGGTTCTGAAGCTTGGCAAACCATGGGATGGGGAGCCATTCTCTATTTAGCCGCACTTACAAATATTGATGAATCATTATATGAAGCAGCCAGAATGGATGGAGCAAATCGCTGGAAACAGACTATTCATATTACCATTCCTGGCATTCTTCCTACGATTATAACACTATTAATCTTAAATATTGGAAATCTTATGGCAGTAGGATTTGAAAAAGTCTTATTATTATATAATCCATTAAACTATGACACATCCGATGTAATTGCTACCTATCTTTACCGAGTAGGTTTACAATCCAGCAACTTTAGTTATGCTACTGCAATTGGTTTATTTGAATCAATAATTGGCCTTATCCTGGTATTCACGGCTAATTTCCTTTCAAAAAAATACACAGATAATGGATTGTGGTAAGGGGAGGAAAAAAATGAAGGAGTCCATATCCTATAAAATCTTTAAAGTAATTAATGTACTCATTTTATTACTAATAGTTTATGTGACATTGTTTCCATTTCTGAATGTTGTTGCCCAGTCATTTAGTGGCAGGGCAGAAATCGAAGCAGGTCAAGTAAATCTAATTCCAAAAGGTTTTAACCTTACAACCTATAAGCTGGTTCTTCATGATAAGACCTTTTGGACCAGCTATCGAAATACCATAGTTTATACGGTTATTGCTACATTAATCTCGATCGTTATGACGACGATATTTGCTTATGTATTATCGAAAAAACGGCTCATCGGCCAAAAATTCTTTACCTCGTTTGCGATTTTCACGATGTTTTTTAATGGAGGATTGATTCCTAACTATATCCTGATTAAGGATCTTGGTTGGACAAATACCATTTGGGCAATGGTAATTCCTGGCGCAATAAGTATTTTTAATATGCTGATTATGAAATCCTTTTTTGAAGGGATGCCGGAGTCGCTTGAAGAAGCGGCTGCCATTGATGGATCCTCTACTTACGGCACGCTTTTCAGAATCGTTTTACCGTTATCAAAACCGATTTTAGCCACAATGGTATTGTTCTATGCGGTAGGGAACTGGAATTCATGGTTTGGGGCATTTCTATATTTGGATAAGTCAGACATGTTCCCAGTGACTCTTTATTTGAGAAATCTGATTGCAGGTGCAACATCGAGTGCTAACGCAGGGGCTACTGGTGCAGATGATTTGACGCAAATTGGAGCGAATATCAAGGCAGTAACAATGGTATTAACCGTATTGCCAATTATAATGGTTTATCCGTTTATTCAGAAATATTTCGTTTCAGGTATCATGCTAGGATCTGTAAAACAATAACTTGGATGTAACTTAGAAATAAGTTCATTATAAAACACCATAAAAATGGGGGAAAATGCAATGGCAAAGAAGGTAAACAAGCTAGTATCTTTAGTTGCGACTGTTACTGTTCTCGGCAGTTTATTGGCTGCATGCAGCAGTAATAAAAGCGTAAGCTCGACTGCTTCCTCTTCAAATTCAACTGCAAGTGGAGCAGCAATGCCAAGTTATACAGTCGGAAAAACATTTAAAGCAACAAAGCCGCTTACATTTACAACGATGTACAATGATTCCGCTACCTATCCTTATAAAAAGGATTGGTTGCTATGGAGTGAAATCACGAAGAGAACCAATGTTACCTTAAATCCGACGGTTGTTCCAATGAGTGATTATAATCAAAAAAGAAGTTTATTGATCAGTTCTGGGGATGCTCCATTAATTATCCCGAAAACATATCCAGGTCAAGAAGCTCCATATGTGACTTCCGGTGCTATTTTGCCAATCAGTGATTACGTTAAATACATGCCTAACTTTATGGATAAAGTTAAAAAATGGAATTTGCAGCCTGAAATCGATAATTTAAGACAAGCGGATGGAAAATATTATCTGCTACCTGGTTTACACCAAGAAGTATGGCCAGATTACACATTAGCCATTAGAACAGATATTTTCGAAAAGAACAATATCGCCATCCCTAAAACATGGAATGAATTTGAAGCAGCACTGAAAAAATTAAAAGAAGCTTATCCAGACGTTACTCCATTCTCTGACCGTTGGAGCACAACTGGAAATGGGGGCTCGTTGGGGGCTTTATTGAGCTATGCTGCTCCAACTTTCGGAACCATTGCCGGCTTTAGCACACAAAACTATGTTACCTTTGACCAAAAACAAAAGAAATTTGTTTTTGCGGGTGCATCAAAAAATTACGAAGACATGCTTAAGTATTTCAACAAACTTGTAACTGAAGGCGTAATGGACAAAGAAAGCTTGTCTCAAAGTGATGATACAGCACTACAAAAATTTGAAACTGGTAAGTCATTTGTTATTAGTGCTAACTCTCAAACACTTGTCGATATGCGTAATGCTATGAACAAAACATTAGGTGCAGGCAACTTCTCTATCGCAAAAATTGACATTCCTGGAGGACCTGTAGGCACCGTCATGGCTGGTTCAAGATTGGAAAACGGAATCATGATTAACGCTAAAGCGAAGGATGACCCGAACTTTATTGCATTGCTTCAATTTGTTGACTGGTTATGGTATAGCGATGAAGGAGAAGAATTAACTAAATGGGGCGTTCAAGGCACCACATATACTATGAGTAATGGCAAGCGTACATTGGAATCAGGAGTTAACTTCCTTGGCGTAAATCCATCTGGAACGAAAGATTTACGTATGGACTTTGGATTTGGAACAGGTACATTCGCTTATGGTGGAACAACAGATTTACTTCATTCCACAATGAGTCCTGAAGAAATTAAATTCCAGGATAGTATGGCCAAGACACACAAAGCAATGCCAGTAAATCCTCCATATCCGATGAATGCAACGGATGCAGAACAGGCAAACCTTATTTCAACACCATTAACAGATACGGTAAGACAAAATACAGCGGAGTTTATTTTGGGTACTCGTTCATTCTCTGATTGGAACAATTATGTATCTGAGTTAAAAGCTAAAGGCATGGATAAATATTTAGAGTTAGTTAATAACTCTTATAAAGCTGTAGAAAAGAAAATTAAGAAATAGAACTAAGATTAAAGATAGACTGCCTGCAATTAATGTTAAAATATTAATTGAGTTGCAGGCAGTTTTCATTTAAATGGAAATTCTAGAACTAAATGATAAGAGGAAGATCATGATGAAAAAACGAAATGAATTTGGTGAAGGAATTTTATTTAATTTAACCAATCATATTTATAGCCTATTAATGACGAATATTTACTTTGTACTTAGTAATCTTCTAGTCTTGATTTTTTTTATTACGTTAAAACATAGTTTTACAAATATTACGCTTTACTTTTTGGCACTGATTCCGACTGGACCTTCGATATCAGCTCTGTTCTATTCAATTGGAAAACTAATCCGGGAACAAGAACTTTCTCCTTTTAAGGACTTTTTCCATGGATATAAAATAAATTTTAAAGATACCCTTAAATTCTGGGTACCACTGCTTTTGGTATTATTTATTCTATCTGTTGACTTGCAATATTATAAAGCGGCTGCTTCTTTAGGTCATTCCATTTTATTCGTTTTGATTTTAATCGGCATCGTTTTTCTTTTAGTTTTAATGCTGAACGCGTTTTTAATCAATGCTGGTTTTGTTTTCAGGACAAAAGATGTGTGGAAGCTATCCGTTTACTATAGTTTTAAAAAGCTTAAAACAACTTTTGGAAACATTGGCATCGTCATTATCACACTGTTTATTACGGCAATAACTTCTAACTTTTTGATTATCTTTATCGCAAGTCTCGTTTGCTATGCATTTATGCTGAATAGTAAAAGTGTTGTAGAAGATATTAAATTGAAATTTTGTGAAGTTCAAAACTAAAGTATGGACAGCTCCAAGTGGCTAGGGGGGATGTAAATGACTCCCTAGCACTTATCGATTATCTTAGTTTGTTGAGGAAACAAACATACTAATGTATATTAATTCTAAAACGGAGGAATTAACAATGAAAATGGGTTTTAGATGGTATGGGGAAGGAAATGATTCTGTTACCCTTAACCAGATTAAACAGATACCAGGCGTAGAAACCATTGTCTGGGCTCTTCATGATATGCAGCCGGAGAAGAATGCCGATGAATAAAATTCTTGAAGTAAAACAGCAGGCGAATCAATATGGATTTAATATTGATGTCGTAGAAAGTGTAAATATTCACGAAGATATTAAACTGGGTCTTCCTACCCGAGACCAGTACATAGCAAATTATAAACGCACAATCGAAAAGCTGGCAAAAGTGGGAGTTAAAGTGATCTGCTATAACTTTATGCCGGTATTTGATTGGATCAGAACGGATTTATATAAGGCTCATGAGGATGGTTCCACTGCACTATTCTATGAAACTTCAAAAATCGATAACATTGATCCAATGGAAATAGTCAATAAAATAGCGGGGAAGCCCAACTTTACAATGCCGGGATGGGAACCTGAAAGGTTAGAAAACATTACAAAACTATTCGAAGCCTATAAAGATGTTACCGAGGAAGATTTATTTAATAACCTGCAATATTTCTTAGAAGAAATTATTCCTGTCGCAGCCGAACATGATATCAAAATGGCCATCCACCCTGATGATCCACCTTGGTCCGTTTTTGGCTTGCCTCGGATTGTTAAAAATCAAGAAAATCTCAGGAGGATTTTAAAGCTTGTGGATAGCCCTTACAATGGGATAACCCTTTGCAGCGGGGCATTAGGATCAGATCCTAACAACGATGTTGTTTCCATGGTCAGGAAATTTGCTGATCGGATTCCATTTGCGCATGTACGCAATGTGAAAATCTATGAAAATGGCGATTTTATTGAGACCTCTCATCGTCAAAAGGACGGTTCCGTAGATATAGTCGGAATTATCAAAGCGTACCATGAAAATGGCTTTACCGGATATATCCGCCCTGATCACGGCAGACATATCTGGGATGAACAGTGCCGCCCTGGATACGGTTTATACGACCGGGCACTGGGAATTATGTATCTATTAGGTATTTGGGATTCATTAGAACAGCAGACTAAGGAATAATTTTCGAATCAATAGATTCTACTAGCAATGGAGGCTGACAAAATGGAAATTTTACAAAACGTAACAGAGCAACTCAAAACTGATCATAAAGAAAGTTATGCAGCATGGCTTCAGTATAAAAAAATAGAGGATTTTTCACTGCTGGAAAACTATCAAAAATGGTTTGAAAACCTTGCAAGTCTCGCCGATTCTGTAGTAATTGAGTCTGCTAAAAAAGAACTTTTATTAGGACTTTCTTCTATGCTTGGGGTCCAACCCACTTTTTCAACAGAACGAAAAGCTGCAGCCGGCATTGTGTTAGGAACGAGCGTTTCAATTGCTAATCAAATTGAGATTGACTTCGAGCAATTAAATGATGATGGCTATGTGATTAAAACCGTTACTACTGAAGAAAAAAGTACCATCTTTCTTTTAGGGAAAGAGGATACAGGCGTTTTATATGCTGCATTCCATCTCTTAAGATTAATGCAAAACAGGGAAAGTATGGATCATCTCGATATTCTTGAAAACCCTAAGAACCAATTAAGAATGATAAATCATTGGGATAATATGGATGGTAGCATCGAACGTGGCTATGCCGGGAACTCGATTTTTTACAGTGGAAACAAATTTAATGATGAATTGAATCGAATTGAAGATTATGCAAGACTGCTATCTTCTGTTGGGATCAATGGAGTCTCCATTAATAACGTAAATGTTCACAAAGTGGAAACCGACCTGATCACAAGCAGCCTGCTTCCTAAGGTTGCAGAGGTTGCAGCCATTTTTAGAGCATATGGAATCAAAACCTTCCTTAGTGTTAATTACGCAAGTACAATTGAAATTGGAAATCTGGAAACTGCCGACCCGCTTGATACTGGGGTTCAAGAATGGTGGAAGAATAAAGCCAAGGAAATCTACCGTTATATCCCAGATTTCGGAGGATTCATCGTGAAGGCCGATTCAGAACATCGCCCTGGCCCATTCACATATAACCGCAATCATGCGGATGGCGCAAACATGCTCGCAACAGCATTAGAGCCATTTGGCGGCTTAGTGGTTTGGAGATGCTTTGTTTATAACTGCCTGCAGGATTGGCGTGACCGTTCTACGGATCGGGCAAGAGCGGCTTATGATCACTTTAAACCGTTAGATGGCCAGTTCCATCCAAACGTTATTTTACAAATCAAAAATGGACCAATGGATTTCCAAGTTCGTGAAGCTGTTTCTCCATTATTCGGGGCAATGGAACAGACAAACCAAATGATGGAGTTCCAAATTACGCAAGAATATACAGGCCAGCAGCGGCATCTTTGTTATCTGGTACCACAGTGGAAGGAAATCCTTGATTTTGACACCTTTGCCAAGGGGGAAGGTTCACCTGTAAAAAATATTGTTGATGGTTCGTTGTTCCAATCACGTCACTCAGGAATTGCCGCAGTGTCGAATATCGGAAATGATTACAATTGGACTGGTCACACATTGGCACAGGCTAACCTTTATGGCTTTGGCCGCTTGACATGGAATCCTGATCTATCATCTGAAACCATCACCAATGAGTGGACCCTCCAAACCTTTGGAAAAGATGAATTGGTTGTTCAGCAGGTGAGCCAAATGCTTTTAGATTCCTGGAGAATCTATGAAAATTACACTTCGCCGCTTGGTGTAGGCTGGATGGTGAACCCAAGCCATCATTATGGACCAAATGTGGACGGCTATGAATATTCTGTTTGGGGTACCTATCATTTTGCAGATTACCAAGGAATTGGTGTAGATAGAACTGTGAAGGCTGGGACCGGATATACCGCCCAATATTTTAAGGAAAATGCTGATAGATATGAAGCGCTTGAAACCTGCCCTGATGAATTACTGTTATTTTTCCATCATGTCCCATACACACATAGACTGAAATCTGGTGAAACGGTTATTCAGCATATTTACAATACTCACTTTGAAGGGGTCCAACAAGCTGAAGAATTAACAGAAAGATGGACGTTGTTAGAAGGTAAAATTGACCAAGAACGGTACGAAGATATTTTAAAGAGATTACAAGAACAGGCAAACCATTCAAAAGAATGGCGTGATATCATCAATACCTATTTCTATCGAAAATCAGGTATTAATGATGAAAAATATAGAACGATCTATTAAAAGAAAATTTGGGATAACTTGGCGAAAAACCAAGTTATCTTTTTACAAGGAAAATGGGGAGATAGGGTGGAAGCTTCAAAAGAAATAGTAACTTCACAAATGAAGTTACTGTCGATTACCTGGCAGATATTCATCGAATTGTTTCTGCAGGTTATTATGGGAAGCTCTGATACGGTGATGTTGGCGCATATTTCTGATGATGCTGTTGCTGCTGTTGGGGTGGCAAATCAGCTTGTTTTTTTAAATATTCTTATTTTTAATTTTGTGTCAACAGGAACTGCTGTCACAGTCTCACAATTCTTGGGAGCGAAGCTAAATGCTGAGGCTAAAAATGTTGCTGCACTTTCGATTACTCTTAATTTGGTTATAGGTTTGTTGTTAAGCTTGACCATGTTAATTTTCAGGTCCCAATTTCTAGGCTTTTTTCATCTAACCAATCATATTGCCGGCATGGGAAAAGAATACCTATCGATTGTTGGTGGAACCTTGTTTATTCAGGCAGTATTACTGACAGTTTCCTCCATCCTTAGGGCAAATGGTTTCACCAGAGATGCGATGCTTTGCTCCTTATTCATGAATGTAGTCCATTTGATCGGTAATAGTATTTTTATTTTTGGGTTGTTTGGTGTACCAGTAATGGGAATTCGAGGTGTAGGAATTTCAACCTTCATAAGCCGGTCATTAGCCTTATCGCTAATCTTTTGGATTATGTATAAACGCCTTCCAATCAAAATAAAGCTTAAGGATTATGTCGATCTAAACCCGGCTTATATTAAGAAGATTTTACAAATTGGCATTCCCGCTGCCAGTGAACAAATTTGCTACAACTTGAGCCAAATGGCGATAACCGCCATTATCGCCATGCTTGGAGCAGCAGCCTTAACGACTCGTATTTATACAGCAAATATAAATTCCTATGTTCTGTTGTTTGGGCTGGCCATGGGGCAGGGAACACAAATCCTAGTTGGATACAAGGTAGGTGCAGGGGATTTTAATGATGCCTATCGTCAATTATTAAAAAGCCTCAAGTACAGCCTGATCATAACCATTTTTGTTGCCATTGTAATTTCCATTTTAAGACATGGATTAATAGGGATTTTCACAAATGATAAAGAAATCGTCAATATGGGCAGTAAACTACTGCTGTTTTCCTTAATTCTTGAACCTGGAAGAACCTTTAATCTAGTCGTCATTAGCTCATTACGTGCCACAGGTGATGCTACGATTTCCGTTAAAATGGCATTGCTCTCCATGTGGGGAATAAGCGTTCCACTAGCCTACTTTTTGGGAATCCATCTTGGTATGGGATTGACTGGAGTATATGTCGCTTTTACGGTAGACGAATGGTTTAGAGGGATCACGATGTATTTTCGCTGGCGAAGCAGAGTTTGGGAGAAAAAGGTATTGGTACATAAGCAAACCGCTACAACTGTTTAAAATTTCGATTTGAAATTTACACTCATAGGAGGCATTCAATTATGTCAATGATTCAGAATCCAATTCTACCAGGGTTTAACGCAGATCCTTCTATTCTAAGAGTTGAAGATGATTATTATATAGCCACCTCCACGTTTGAATGGTTTCCAGGGGTGCAAATTCATCATTCACGAGATTTGCGAAATTGGAAATTAATCACCCATCCATTATCACGTAAAAGTCAACTTGATATGTTGGGAAATCCTGATTCCGGCGGAGTTTGGGCTCCATGCTTAAGCTATGATAATGGTACGTATTATTTAGTATTTACGGATGTTAAAAGCCATATAGGACCATTTAAGGATACACACAACTATCTTGTAACAGCACCTGACATTTCGGGACCATGGTCAGAACCAATTTATCTGAATAGTAGCGGCTTTGACCCATCACTATTCCATGATGATGACGGAAGAAAATGGCTTGTCAACATGGTGTGGGATCACCGGAAAAATAAAAACTCCTTTGGAGGCATTTTATTACAGGAATATTCTCCAGAAGAGAAGAAATTGGTCGGACCGATTCATAATATTTTTCAGGGCACCAATCTGGGCTTAACTGAGGCTCCACATCTTTATAAAAATAACGAGTACTATTATTTGATGACAGCTGAAGGCGGCACAAGATTTGAGCATGCGGTAACGGTAGCACGAGCGGAGTCTCTTTTTGGTCCCTACGAGGTCGATCCGATTGGCCGATTCTTACTTCTGCCGGAAAACCTGAGCTTGAGCTTCAAAAGGCAGGGCACGCCAGTATTGTTTACACTCAGGCAAATGAATTATATATGGTTCACTTAACAGGAAGGCCGCTTAAACCTTCGATGAACTGTAACCTTGGAAGGGAGACGGCGATTCAAAAAGCGATCTGGACCGAAGATGGCTGGTTACGGCTTGCTGATGGCGGTACAAGCCCGCATGTGCAAGTAGAAGCACCAGAATTACCGGAGTTTCCTTTTGAAGCTGAGCCGGAAACGGAACACTTTGATCGTGAGGAAATAAGTATTCATTTTAATTCTCTCCGTGAGCCGTTTGCTGAAGATTGGATTTCGTTAACAGAAAGACCTGGTTTTCTAAGATTAAGAGGAAGAGAATCATTCAGTTCAGCGCATAGACAAAGCCTAGTTGCCCGCAGGCAGCAAGCCTTTTCGATTACTGCTGAGACAGTGGTGGAGTTTGATCCGGAAACCTATCAGCAGATGGCAGGATTAGTCTACTATTATAATAGCAAAAATTATTACTATCTTTGGATCAGTCATGATGAGGATCTCGGCAAATGCCTTGGAATTATGTCCAGTGACCGCGGAAAATATGATGAACCTTTAGAGAACCCTGTTTCAATTGAAGGGTGGGACCAGATATTTCTAAAAGCAGAAATTCAGTTTGAAGAGCTGCAATTTTATTTCTCAAGTGCCGGAGAAAACTGGACTGCGATTGGACCTGTGCTGGACGCTAGTAAAATATCAGATGACAATGTTGAGTTGAAAATGGAAGGTATTTTACTAGACCAAGGATTTACAGGCGCATTTATTGGAATCTGTGCTCAAGACTTGAGCGGTCAACGAAAACATGCGGATTTTGATTATTTTACTTATCGTGAAAGGATGGAAAGATAAAATGACAACTACTTTAATGGATGCAGCAGTATTAAATAAACCATTGGATATTGAAGTGAAAAAGGTAAGCATTCCTGAGCCAAAAGCAGATGAGGCTTTATTAAAGGTTTATTGTATAGGGGTTTGCGGTTCAGATGTTCATTATTACGAGCACGGTAAGATCGGCCGCTATGTGGTGAAGGAACCGATTATCTTAGGTCATGAATTAGCAGGGGAAGTTGTCAAGGTTGGGGAGCAGGTTACGAATGTATCAGTCGGAGACCGGGTAGCTGTTGAACCGGGTGTAACCTGCGGCAGATGTGATTATTGTAAATCTGGGCGCTACAACTTATGTCCGGATGTTGTGTTTATGGCAACACCTCCTGTGGATGGGGGCCTGGGCAGAGTATGTAACGATTCGCAGTGATTTTCTCTTTAAATTGCCAGATACCATGAGTTATGAAGAAGGGGCGTTGCTTGAACCGCTATCTGTCGGTTTTCATGCCATGAATCGCGGAAAAGTAACTCCTGCCGACCGCCTTTTCGTCAGTGGACTTGGACCGATTGGTCTCTTGGCCATCCAGGCTGCAAAAATATTTGGTGTTACAGAAATTTACGCCAGTGATGTGGTCCCATATCGCCGAGAATTGGCTACTAAAATCGGTGTAACTGCTGTTATTGATCCGCTAAATGAAAATGTTAATGAGCGGATTGCTGAATTAACAGGCGGGAAGGGTATTACTGTCGTTGTCGAATCATCCGGAAACGCTAGAGCCGTCTCAGATACTATTAAAATTGTAAACCGCGGCGGAAGAATTGTTCTTGTCGGTATGCCGGCTGTAGATGAAATTCCGATTAATGTGAACCAATTAATTGATGGTGAAATCGATGTCTATGGGCTGTTTCGCTATGCAAATACCTACCCGGCAGCTATACAGGCGCTTAGCAGATACCAGGTAGATATCCAAAAGGTGATTACTCACAGGTTTGCCTTAAGTGATATTAAAGAAGCAGTTGAAATGGCAAGGAACCAAAAAGATACAAGTATTAAAATCATGATTTATCCTGATAAGGAAAATGTCTAGGAGAATACTTTAAACTAAAATTCGCGGATAAACACCTAGATAGTATCAAAAAACCTTTAAATTTTAGAAAAGAGGTTTACTTTATGCCGAAAGAAAATCAAATGGTCGAAAAAAACGTTCTTGGCACGAATGATATTGCTCAAATCGGAATTCTTGTTCATGATATTGAAAAAACCAGCCAAGCTTATGCTGACATTTTTGGAATCGAAACACCAAATTGGAGTTGGACGGATACATTAGACAAGGCTCAAACTGAATATAAGGGAAACTCAACTAAGAGGCCCGTGCAAAACTAGCATTCTTTGATATGGGCTCACTCCAATTAGAATTAATCGAACCAGATCATTGTCCAAGCACTTGGCGGGAATATCTTGATGAGCATGGTGAGGGCCATCATATTGCATTTGTTATCAATGGAATGAAAGAAAAAATTACCCTTATGGAAAAAAATCAAATGCCTTTAATGCAAAAAGGTGAGTACACAGGGGGAAGATATGCATACATGGACACCTTCAAGGATCTCAAGATTATCTTAGAACTGTTAGAAAATGACAAATAATATCAAAGAGGGAGGAGGTTATGCTTGTTTAACCTCCTCCCTTCCTTCAAAAAATGAAGAAAGGTGAGTCCACCAAAAATGAACAAGAAAATCCTTTTTAACGATGGATGGGAATTTGCCAAAACTAGCCTTGATGTTACAGATATTGCTGATTTGAAATTTGAACTGGTTGATCTTCCCCATGATTGGCTTATCTATAATACTTTAAATCTGTATGAAAACAGTATCGGCTGGTATCGTAAGAGATTTACCTATAAGAAAGAACAAGACCAGATTCTCTTGTGTTTCGATGGCGTTTATATGGATTCTTCCCTATACGTGAATCAACAGTTTGCAGGAGAATGGAAATACGGGTATTCCTCTTTTGAACACGAGATTACAGATGCTCTTGTGGAAGGGGAAAATGAAATTCTTGTGAAAGTAGTGCATCAAAGCCCGAATAGCAGATGGTACTCGGGTGCTGGCATCTACCGTAATGTCTGGCTAAAAACAAGGGATAGGAATCATATTGCAACGGATGGAATCTACATAACAACGAAACAAACAGATGATGGATGGCGTGTTGAAGTCGAAACAGAACTGAACATCTCTGAAGACGTACAACTCTCCCATACGATCATGTACAAGGATCAAATGATTGCCGCTATTTCAGAGCGGTTTGGTGCTGGAAATGATTCTAGTTCACAAAGGCTACTTGTAGAAAATCCGCATCTTTGGAACATGGACAACCCTAATCTATACAAGCTTACAACTCAATTAAAGCTAGTTGAAGCAGATGAAGAAATTGAATCCATCTCTCAGAGTATTGGATTTCGAACAATTATCCTTGACCCTGAGCAAGGTTTTCAGCTAAACGGAAGAAAGATGAAGTTAAATGGGGTTTGTGAACATCATGATTTAGGGGCCTTAGGTGCAGCGTTCTACAAAGCTGCCTTAAAAAGAAGGTTTGAGATCTTAAAAGAAATGGGCGTTAACGCGATCCGAACCGCTCACAATATGCCTGCAAAAGAACTGATGGAATTAGCAGATGAGATGGGTTTGCTTGTCATTTCGGAAGCTTTTGATATGTGGGAAAGGTCCAAAACTCCGTATGATTACGCAAGATTTTTTAAAGAGTGGGCTCCTACCGATGTAAAAAGCTGGGTCATGCGAGATCGGAATCATCCGAGTTTGCTGATGTGGAGTATTGGAAATGAAATTTATGATACCCATGCAGATGAAAGAGGGCAAGAAATAACAAAAATGCTCTTGGATGAAGTACGAAAATATGATCCGAAAGAAAATGCAAGAGTTACCATTGGATCGAATTATATGCCCTGGGAGAATGCGCAAAAATGTGCTGATATTGTGAAGGTTGCAGGCTATAATTACGCCGAAAAATATTATCAAAAACACCACGCGGAACATCCGGATTGGATCATCTATGGCAGTGAGACAGCCTCTGTCGTACAAAGTAGAGGCATCTATCATTTTCCATTTGAAAAATCGATTCTTGCTGATGATGACGAGCAATGTTCTGCCCTAGGAAATAGTTCAACGAGCTGGGGGCCAAGTCGGCTGAAGCATGTATTCTAGCAGAAAGGGATACGCCTTTTTCGCTCGGTCAATTTATTTGGACTGGATTTGACTATATAGGTGAACCTACACCATACCATACGAAGAACTCCTATTTGGGACAGATTGATACCGCTACATTTAAGAAAGATTCCTATTACATTTATCAATCAGCATGGACAGATTACAAGACAAACCCTATGGTGCATATTTTCCCTTATTGGGATTTTAATCAAGGCCAAATGATTGATGTCCGCGTCTGCTCGAATGCACCTAAAATTGAACTTCAATTCAATGGGGTCACCATCGGAACCCATGATATTGACCATGAACATGGAACCGAGCTTGTTGGCTGGTGGAAGCTTCCTTATGAAGAAGGGGAATTAAAAGCCATCGCCTATGATGAAACAGGCAAAATCATTGCAACAGATGTAAAAAAATCCTTTAAGGATGCGAAGAAGATTTGTTTGCTTCCAGATAAAGAAAAACTTACGGCGAATGGTGCGGACTTAATTTTTATGGAAATTACCATGGAAGATGGAAATGGCAATCCCGTAGAGAATGCCAATAATCGGGTGAATGTTCAAGTTTCAGGAGCATGCCGTTTGCTTGGTCTTGATAATGGGGATAGCACCGATTATGACCAGTATAAAGGAGAAAGCAGAAGATTATTCAGCGGTAAGCTTATGGCCATCCTCGGATCGACCTTGGAACCTGGAAAGATTCAGATTGAAGTTTCTTCTACGGGGTTAGAAAGCCAGATGGCAGAATTTGAGTCGCTTCCTATTGAGGATGCTATCGAAGGGACTTCAGCCAATACGAAGAATCAAGACTTACCAAGTGTGATGGGAAGCTATGAAGAAATCCCTCTTCGTAAAATTGAAATCATCAGCGATTCAGGACAAGTGTTTGATGAAGCAAGAAAAGAGATGATTGTCCAAGCAAGATTATACCCAGAAGATACTTCTTATCAAGAAGTAGAGTGGAGTGTAGTCAATGATGCAGGAATCGTGTCCAATATTTCTAAAGTAGAGGCGTTTGGTCATGAAGCGAAGATCACCGCTTTAGGTGATGGAGAATTCAGGGTTCGTTGCACGAGTAAGAATGGCAGTGATAAGACAAAACTGATCTCCCAGCTGGAATTTAAGGCTGAGGCATTGGTACCGCCTACAAAGACCCTTATGGATTTATATCTGCAGGCCTCAATGATTATAGCAAAGGTGAAGTCAGTAACGGAAACGAAAGAGGAGTAGCTACAAGCAGAGATGGTGAAACCCAAGTAGGTTTTCGCGAAATCGATTTTGGGCCTTATGGCTCTGATACGATAACGCTTCCGATTTTCGCTTTATCCAGTGAGGAGTATTCACTAAAAATTTGGGAAGGAATGCCTGATGAAGAGGGAAGTACATTATTGGCTGATGTCATCTATCAAAAACCATCCAAGTGGAATGTGTATCAAGAAGAAAGCTATCACATGTCAAAAAGACTTCGTGGTATTACTTCGATTTGTTTTGTCCTTCATCAGAAAGTCCATATAAAAGGATTTTCTTTCGAAAAACAGAATAGAGCCTTTGAACAAAATAAGGCTACAGAATGTGACCACATCTATGGGGATACGTTTGCCATAACTGAACATAGTGTCGAAGGTATCGGAAATAATGTTTCCCTGGAGTTTGAACAGCTGGATTTTACCAGTGAAGGTGCTACGAAGCTCGTCATTTTTGGCAGGTCGCCGATTGATAAAAATACCATTCATATCAGATTTGCCAGTCCTGAAGGCGAAAATAATCAACTCGTCGATTTCACACAGTCCGATGATTACGAAGAGCGAGTATTTGAATTGGAAAAAATAACAGGACTACAAAAAGTGACTTTCATCTTCCTGCCAGGAAGCAATTTTGATTTTGGCTGGTTCCGTTTTGAACGGTAAGGTGCCTGGCACCCACAGAAATGGGTGCCGGACAAGTCTGTTAGTCGGTTTTATAACAAGATGAAAAGGTAGGGAAATATCGTGAGAATTTTAATAACAGGGGCCAATAGAGGACTAGGTTTAGCACTTGCGCAAATTGGGGCAGAAAGAGGCCATCATATCCTTGCTGGAGTCAGGGATGTTCTTCAAGGTGAAGAAAGATTAGCCCATTTTGATTTCTCCAAATCTATTACATTAGTACCTTTAGATGTAACGAATGAAGATTCTATTGCCAATGCTGCCCATACTGTAAAAGAGAATTTTGGTACGATCGACGCAATTATTAACAATGCAGGGGTATTGTACGAACGTGAGAAAACGATTGAGGAATTAGATATAACAAAAGTACAACAGACCTTCGACGTGAATCTTTTTGGACCGATGAGAGTCGTGAAGCATTTTCTTCCCTTATTAGTTATGGGAGACAGTACTTCGATTATCAATATTTCTTCTGAAGCAGGAAGTATTGAGAACGCTTATGGCGGCGATTATGCCTATGCAGCATCAAAAACCGCACTTAATATGTTTTCCGAGCAATTAAAGAAGTATGTTAAACGAAATAATATCGAGGTTTATGCTGTACATCCAGGTTGGATTAAAACGGATATGGGCGGGGATAGAGCACCGGGAAATCCTATCGATACTGCCAAAGGAATTTTAGATATTATCGAAGGAAAGCACACTATCAACAGTAAATATGCTTTTATTAATCATCAGGGTGAATCGATGCCGATATAAGGAATGGAATGGGGTAATTAAATGGTAAGAGTAGTGGCAATCCTTGGTGATTATTATCATCCAAGCGGGCGGGCAAAGGAATCACTTGAGCGGGCTCTAGTTTCTTCTATAACAAAAGAAGTAATACAAATAGATTATTGTTCACATGATCAAATAAAAGAAAAACTTTCCCTTCAGCCAGATGCTGTCATTCTATTTAAAGAGAATCGTTTAAATCCAATAGAAGTACAGGAAGAGAAATGGATGTCAGAGGATCTAGCCGCTGAAATCACAAAATACGTTTCAAATGGCGGCGGCTTTCTTGCTTGGCATTCCGGGTTAGCCTCGTTTCCTCCCGAAAGTACTTTTACAAAGATGTTAAGAGGTCATTTCCTTTATCACCCAGAAAAACATCAACTTGTCCATTATCGGAGCACTACTGAAAACCCTATCCTCGCTCAGCCAATTTCATTTGAAGTGTTGGATGAACATTATTTTGTCCATTGCGAAGAGGATAACACCAATATATTTCTTTCATCTGAATCTATTGATGGAAAACAAGCAGCAGGATGGTTCCATACCTTTGGAGAGGGAAAAGTATGTTGTTTAACACCTTGTCATAATAGGGATGGCCTCCTCAAACAAGAATTTGTGAAGTTATTAGGAAGTTGTGTAAACTGGATTGTCTCAAAGTAAAAACTGTTTGCGGCCATGGATGACCAGATTAGTATGTTTGAAGAGTTTGGGGCTCATTGGACCACATGGACGTATAAAGATGTGGGCGTAATGGGACTTATTCTCACTAAAGAACTGTAACATCACCAACGGCCTGCTAGACGTATTGAAAAAGCATACGAGTCAGCCAATTACACATCAATAAATAGGAGGTTAACTTGATGGAAAACTATGAGATGCCTACTGTTTACTTAACTTTTGATGATGGACCCAATCAAGAAATGGATGAAATTCTTGATATATTAAAAGAAAAGAATATCAAAGCCACTTTTTTTATGATTGAGCCGCAAATAAAAAACTATTCTGACGTGGTAAAGCGCCTGGTAAACGAGGGTCACTTCCCCGCGCTGCACAGTGTGACGCATGATAAAAGTAAGCTTTATGAAGGGGACCCTTTAAATGTAGCAATTGAAATGGAGCAAACTCGAAAGACATTGCACCAGGTTACTGGTGTCGATTCCAGGTTAACAAGGGCTCCTTATGGCAGTAAACCCTATATGACCGATGCTTTTCGAAACGGCTTAGTTCAACAAGGAATGAAAATGTGGGACTGGAATGTGGATACTGTAGATTGGAAATACCATAACTCAAATCCTGAGCTGATTTTAGAAAATGCCATTAATGGCATGAAAGGGCTAAAGGACGGAAACGACCCGATTGTCATCTTAATGCACGTCACAAAAGGTACTGCAACTGTACTGCCGCAACTAATTGCATTTATTGAAAATGAAGGATATGAATTCTCCGCCTATCAGCCAGATAAGCATTTTTCGATGAATTTTTGGAACGATTCAAGATTATAGCCCGCACTTTAATGAAATTTCTTTAACAACAGGGAGGAAATTAAATGAAACTTGAGCAATCTCAAAAACTACTATTTATTGGTGACTCTGTAACAGATTGCGACCGGGTCAAGCCGGAAGGAGAAGGTCTGTTTGGTGCTCTTGGTAAAGGTTATGTGGCAAATATTGATGCGCTTTTGCAAGCAGTTTATCCGGAATTGGGCATCCGCGTGGTTAATAAGGGGATAAGCGGCAACACAGTTCGCGATTTAAAGAATAGGTGGCAGGAGGATGTGTTCGAGCAGAAGCCGGACTGGTTATCGATCATGATTGGGATAAATGATGTTTGGCGGCAGTATGATACTCCATTCATCAAAGAATGGCATGTCTATATTCAAGAATACGAGGAAACGCTCTGGCAGCTCGTTGCGGAAACTAAGCCGTTAGTAAAGGGGCTTGTACTTATGACTCCTTTCTACTTAGAAAGCAATGAACAGGACAAAATGCGGAAGACAATGAATCAATATGGACGGGTTGTCAGAAAAATTTCTGAAGAAGCAAACTGTCAGTTTGTAGATACACAGGCAGCTTTTAATGAAGTATTAAAAGACCTCTATCCGGCAACATTGGCTTGGGACCGTGTCCATCCGTCCGCTGCGGGACATATGGTGCTTACAAGAGCTTTCTTGAAAGAAATCGGCTTTATTTGGAACCGGTAGGAACATACTATTATTTTTGAAACGGAAGGAAGATCAAGATGAAAGTCATCCAAGCAAGCTTTGGACAAATCGATAATCAAATGATTAATTCGTTTACTTTGGTAAACGATCAGGGCATGGAGATTACTTCGATTAATTATGGATGTATTATTACAAAGATTCTAGCTCCAGATAAACACGGAAACTTCGAAAATGTGGTTCTCGGATATGACTCTCTTGATGAATATCTTAAAAATAATGCTTTCTTTGGCGCCGTTTGTGGACGAGTAGCGGGTCGAATCAAGGGTGGTGCTTTTGAGCTTGATGGACAAGCCTATTCATTAGCTCAAAACGATCATAACAATCATCTGCATGGCGGTCTTAAAGGGTTCGATAAAGTGGTATGGGATGCAAAAGTCATTGAAAATGAGCAGGAAATTGGCGTGCAATTTTCCTACTTAAGCCCTGACGGAGAAGAAGGATATCCAGGGAATTTAGCGATAAAAGTAACCTATACACTAAATAATAACAATGAGCTTACCATTCGTTATGCTGCCAATACCGATCAGAAAACACTGCTCAACGTTACCAATCATTCTTATTTTAACCTAAGCGGAGACTTAAAAAGAGATATATTAAAACATTCATTAAAAATCAAGAGTGATAAATTTTTAGAATTAAACCATGAGCTTCTTCCAACAGGGAATCTGTTGGATGTTGAAAATACTCCGTTTGATTTTTCGAATGGAAGGCATATTAATACGGGAGTAACTTCTGATTACCAACAGAACTTACTTGCTGGAAACGGCTATGATCATCCCTTTCTCCTTAGCACCAATCAAGATAATGAAATCGTTCTCCAGGATTCAGAAAGCGGCCGAACCTTAACAATCGAAACAGCTGAATCCGGAGTCGTAGTGTATTCAGGCAACTCCTTAAGCGGAGAAGGAGAAATTCGTGGTGTTCCCTCAAGAAAGCACCTTGGGATTTGTTTAGAAACGCAGGGTCTGCCTGATGCTATCCATCATCCTCATTTTCCTTCTTGGATTTTAGAAAAGGATGAAGAGTATTGTTCGGTAACTAAATATAGATTCGGATATGAAGAAAGATAACAAACTTAACAAAAGGTGTTCAATTTGAATGCCTTTTTACTTTTTTCAGATAATGGAAAAAATTAAAGTATAAAAATATCCTAGAATTTTGTTAATATTATAAAAGTTAGACTTTTTAAATAGAATGGATGATCCTTATCTTTAGGCCGCGATTAAAACATTTAAATACATTACGTAATCAGATATTAGTTGTTTACTTGCTAGTTATGATCATTGTTCTTTCCATTGTATCAGTATTGGTCTATAACAGGGTTGGGGCTTTAATGCGGAACAACGCAGAAAAGCAAATCCAGCAAACCGCTGTGGAGGCTAACGGAAGAATGGAATCGCTTTATCGCCAGGTTGATACGCTGTCGAATCAATTGGCTACAACTGGTACGGTTCAGAACCTCCTTCTTGATTTATCAAATGGGGGGAGTATGGATTCTGCTAAAAGGCAATCGCTATTAAGTGTAATTAATAACTTTCTGGCCTATTCAGATGGGATTTCTTCTTTTGAGTTATACTCGAAAAAAGGTAAAAGAATTTATCCTTTTAATGAGAAGGAGATTACCAGCCGGATCCCAGAAAGATGGGTTGAGCAGGCAGAAAAGGAAAAAGGGAGACTTGTTTGGGTCGGGAAGGACCCAAGTAATAAGAATTATTCCTTGGCTATTAGAAGAATTAGTTTAATGGATCATTGGTTTTCAAGCGGTGGATATTTAATTGTTAGGATTTCTAACAGCTATTTCCAAGTAAAAGAGAACAGTACGAATATTGGAGAAAATAGTTATATGATGCTTCTTGATCGAGATTTGACTCCTATTACCTCTGATTATGGAATTAATATCCAGACCATGCTATTAGATGGGAATACAAGGGTAACCATTAATAAGCAAAATTACATGATTGTCAAAGAAACCTCCAGCTTGACTGGCTGGACTCTCGTGATATTAAAGCCAATGAGCTTTCTTATGGAAGGAGTTTCGGTTATGCGAACGTCCATCCTTTTTCTGGAGCCCTCGGTTTTTTAATTTTTATCTTAGCTTCTATTTTACTTACAAACGTTATCACCAAACCGATTATTCGCCTAACTAATACAATGAAACATGCAAAGATGGATGAACTGGTACCGATTCCTGAGGTTACTTCATCCTTAGAAATTAGTGAATTGAATAAAACCTATAATAAAATGGTAGAAAAAACGAATCATTTAATTCAAGAGGTTTATGAAAAGGAACTTCTTCGCAGCAGAACAGAACTAAAAGCATTGCAAGCCCAAATTAATCCTCATTTTCTTTACAATACATTAAATGCACTTTACTGGTCATTGGAGGAAAAAGGACAAGAGGAGCTTGCGGAAATTGTCATTACCTTGTCAGATCTATCCCGTTATACGATTGGAAATTCTAAAACTGGTGAATGGGTTACAATTTGTGATGAGCTTAATCATATTGATGGATATTTACAGTTGATAAAAATGAGGCTGGGTGACCGTCTGCATTGGGATATTTCCGTTCCTTCTGAGTACATGGGTGTCAACATTCCTAAGCTGATTATTCAGCCATTGGTTGAGAACGCCATTTTACATGGAATCGAAAAAACTAGAAAAGAAGGAGTGGTATCCATAACTGTAGAAAAACAGGACAATTCTTCCAACCTATTAATAACAGTAAAAGACAATGGTCCAGGCATCGACTCGGAAGCTTTACAGGAACTGAATCTAGCGATTGAGCATGAGGGAGTGTCATCCTTTAAAGGAATGGGGATGGCCCTTACGAATGTAAATAAAAGGATTAAACTCTATTATGCTGGATCCAACTTGATTCGCCTGCGGCTAAATAGCGAAAAGGGAAGAGGAACAATGGTAATGTTTGAAATTCCTGCAAAGGGGATAGGTGATGATGAATACAAAGACCATTCTAATCGTTGATGATGAACAAACCACACGGCAGGGGCTGAAAAAAACACTTGAAATATGGTCTAACGGCAGGTATGAAATACTTAGTGCGGCAGATGGGCCTGAAGCGGATGAGCTTTTTAACAAAACGAAAATTCATCTTCTCATTACCGATATTTATATGCCAGAAATGGATGGGTTAAAGCTATTAAAAAATTTAAAAGATAAGGGGCATAAGCCCGTTGTGATGATCGTATCCGGTTATCCCGATTTTGAGTATGCACAGGAGGCCATTCGGCTCGGTGTTGTTAATTATTTACTAAAGCCATTAAGTAAACAAAAATTGATTGAAGCAGTAGAACAGGCGATGGAAATGGAAGCAAACATTGAGAGGACAGACTATATCGAGAAGGTTGCCGACCAGAAGATTCTTCGGATTGATGGTAGAAATGATCTTTCAAAAACACCTATTAAAGAGGCACTGGCATACGTAAATAACAATTTGAACAAGCAGATCAGCCTAAAGGAAGTAGCTGATTTTGTTCATTTGAATTCTAGCTATTTAAGTGTTCTTTTTAAGGAGCAAACCAGCCTCACCTTTAGTGAATATATTACTAGGAAAAAGCTGCAATTAGCCAAAAATTTATTACTGACAACGGAGTTGCCTATAGAGGAAATTGCACATGAAACAGGCTATCAAACAGCTAAATATTTTATCAAGTTATTCAAGGAGTTTGAGGGCATTACACCAAGTAAATATAGAAAATCATCCATGAATGAAAGCCCTTTCTAAAAATAGTGGAATTTTCCCCAATCGCGGTTACCTTACCGCGATTTTTCTTTGGTGGTAGAATTCTTTTATAAGCAAGATTAATAAACAGGGGGTTTTAAAATGTTTAAGAAAGCGTATACACTGCTGGCAATCGTGGCTATCATTCTGACTGCAGCTTTAGCTGGCTGTTCTAGTTCGAATCAGGCTTCAAATGATAGCGGTTCCAAGAAAGTAATTAAGTTCATGCATCTTTGGCCGGCTGGAAGCTCTAAGCAGCAAAACCTAATTGTAACGGATATTATTAATCAATATGAAAAAGCACATCCAAATGTGAAAATTGATGTAGAAGTTCTTGAAAATGAACAATACAAAAATAAAATGAAGGTACTTTCTTCATCAAATGAGCTTCCTGATGTAGGATTTACCTGGGCTGCAGGATATATGACTCCTTTTGTAAAAGGAAATCTTTTCGCTCCGCTTGATGATGTATTAAATAGCGGTTTAAAGGATTCATTCGTTAAAGGAACAACAGAAGCCTACGCAATAGACGGCAAAACTTATGGTCTTCCGCTTGAATTGAACATTGCTCCAATTTATTACAATAAAGAGATTTTCAAAAAATACAATCTTGAAGTACCTCAAACCTACAGCGATTTCCAAAATGTTGTGAAAACGCTCGCAAGTAAAGGTGTTGCGCCAATCGCACTTGGTAATAAGGACCGCTGGACAGGCTCATTATGGTATATGTACTTAGCAGATCGAATCGGCGGATCAGATGTTTTAACAAAGGCGATTAGCCGTACAGGTTCATTTGAAGATCCTTCCCTTGTTACTGCAGCCGATGACGTACAAAAGCTAGTAAATGAAAATGGGTTTATTAAAGGATTTAATGGTTTATCAAATGATGAAGGAAAATCAGAATTCTTAAATGGAAAAGCTGCTATGTACTTAATGGGAACATGGGAACTTCCAAACTTTACAACAAACAAAGATATCCCACAATCTTTCCGTGATAGCGTTGGTTACTTTAAATTCCCTACTGTTGAAGGCGGAAAAGGTAATATCAACAGCTGGGTTGGAGGTCCAGGAGTTGGCTTGTTTGTCGCTCAGAATTCAAAGGTGAAACCTGAAGCGAAGGATTTTGTAAAATTCTTTGTGCAAAAATGGGGCGAGCAATCTGTAAAGAAAGCAGGAGTAATTCCAGCAACAAAGGTTGATACAGCATCTGTGAAATTACCACAGCTATACACTGATGTATTAAATGACTTGGGTAAAGCTACTAACTTAACATTATTTGCAGACGTGCAAATGAGCCCTGCTGTAGCAGAAACACACTTGAATTTAATTCAATCGTTATTCGGTAACGAAGTTGGCCGGAAGATTTTACCAAGCAAACTGAAGATGCTCTAAAGAAGGATTCAGGGAAATAATTTAGGGTAATTTGAAAAGGACATATCTAATCACAACAGGTATGTCCTTTGCTATATTAGCAATGCTTCAAGAAGGGAGAGTAAGGCAATGAATAAAGTGATGTCAAACAAATTAATAATCACACTATATATCGCACCAGCCCTTTTTCTTATCCTTGCCTTAATTTATATACCGATTGTTGAAACAGGTTATTTTGGGTTGATGAAGTGGAATGGAATGGGTGATATGAAGTTCATTGGACTGCAAAATTATATCCAGCTGATCCATGACTCCATGTTTTGGAAAAGTGCATACCATTCCTTGCTGCTAGCGGTTTTTTCAAGTCTAAGCTTGATTGGCTATTTAATCATTTCTCTTATTCTTGCTGGTAAAATTAAAGGGGCAAATTTATTAAGAAAAATTTACTTGATTCCAATGCTGCTTGCTTCTGTTGCAATTGCCCAGCTTTGGCAAAAAATTTACCACCCTACAAATGGGATGTTAAATAATGTCCTTGTTTCATTTGGAGTAAAAAATCCACCAGAATGGCTGGCCGACCCGAAAATTGCTTTATTTGCTATTTTCGTTCCGATTGTCTGGCAATATGCTGGCTTTTATATTCTTATTTACTATGCAGCACTTAAGAATATCCCAGAATCCCTTATTGAGGCTGCCAAAATTGATGGTGCCGCCCCACTGCAAATAGCGTTGAAAATAAAGCTTCCATTGATCATGAATGTAATCAAGGTAACGATTGTCCTGGCTGTTGTCGGGTCACTTAAATATTTTGACTTGATTTATGTCATGACAGATGGAGGGCCGAATGGGGCAAGTGAGGTAATCCTATATGTACCATAAAGCATTTAAAGGTTTTGATTTTGGGTACGCTAGTGCAGTTGGATTTTTCCTATTAGTCATATGTTTAGTCGTTACATTCTTCATTCGTAAGTTAACCAAAGAGAATAGTGATATCTATTAAAGAGGAGGAGATTTAAGTGAATACAGTAAAAGTGGCTGGGTCTCCGGTAATTACTACTGATAAAAGAACAAACATGGGGAAAAAATCACTGACCCATCGTTTGGGATATGGGATATTGTATCTTTTCCTCATCATTGTCGCGGTGTTTCAAATCTTTCCGATTATCTGGTTGTTTCTTTTTTCATTAAAAAATAACCAAGAAGTCTTCAATATGTCTCCTTTTTCTTTGCCAACAAGCCCAAGATGGGAGAACTATGCAAAGGTTTGGACAGAGGGGAACATAAGTCAATACTTTCTTAATAGTGTGACGTATACCATTGTGGCAGTGGTTTTAACAGTCATATTAGCAAGTATGGTGACATTCGCGATTACTAGAATGAATTGGAAAGGGAGCAAATTGGTTTTGGGTATATTCATGGTTGGATTAATGATACCTGTCCATTCAACTCTCATTCCTTTATTCAATACCTTTACAAAAATACACTTGATTGATAATCCGCTCTCGGTCATTCTATCCTATACGGCTTTCAATCTACCGATCACGATTATGATTTTACTAGGCTTCTATGAAGCACTTCCACGTGAGGTTGAAGAAGCTGCAGTTATGGACGGTGCATCAATCAATCAAATCTTTTTTCGGATTACCCTGCCGATGACTTCACCAGTTATTGCTACGGCAGCTATTATTAACATGATTTACAACTGGAATGAATTTGTTTTTGTAAATACGTTTATCAGTTCAGATAACTTGAAAACGTTAACGGTTGGAATTCAAAATTTTATCGGACAGTATACAACAGATTGGGGAGCCATTGGTGCAACACTTGTTATTAGTATTCTGCCAATTCTGATTGCATTCTTTTTATTGAGCAACCGAATTGTCGAGGGAATCGCTTCGGGATCGGTGAAGGGATAACTATTCCAAGCAGTCAATCTATCTAAATAAAAAATTATTAATAGGCATTGAGGGGATTTTCCTCCCTCTGACTATTTTTGAAATGGAGGCATTTAAATGAATTATCGAAGCATTGGTAACACCGATTTAAAGGTAAGTGAAATCAGTTTTGGAACGTGGGCGATTGGTGGCAGCTGGGGGAAAACAGATGATCAAGAATCCTTACGAGCGTTAGATAGGGCGATTGGATCAGGTGTTAATTTCTTTGATACAGCAGATGTTTATGGAGATGGTCATGCCGAGCAACTGTTAGCGAAAGCAACAAAGGGGAAAGAAGACGAGATCCATATCGCCACAAAATTCTGCCGTGCAGGAGATATTTACAACCCTGAAACATACTCAGAAAAAACGGTCAGAGCCTTTTGCGAAAACAGCTTAAAGAGATTGGAAAGAGACCGGATTGATTTGTACCAAATTCACTGTCCACCATTAGAAATCATCCAAGACGGACGTGTTTTTGAAGTGCTTGATAAGCTTCAAAGGGAAGGGAAAATCCGTTATTACGGTGTAAGCGTTGAAACGGTTGAAGAAGGCTTGGTGGCAATGCAAAATCCGAATGTGAGAGCGCTTCAAGTCATCTTCAATCTTTTCCGCCAAAAGCCTTTGTACGAATTGTTTCCAACCGCTAAAGAAAAAGGGGTAGGCATACTCGCACGTGTCCCATTAGCAAGTGGTCTGCTGACAGGTAAGTTTAATAAGAACACCTCCTTTGAATCTAGTGATCATCGTAACTTTAATCGCGACGGCCAGCAATTTAATGTGGGTGAAACCTTTGCTGGTCTTGAGTTTAACAAGGGTGTTGAATTAAGCGAACAGCTAAAATGGATTGCCGATGGCAGAGGCAATATGACACGGGCCGCTTTAAAATGGATTCTAGAATCTGACGCCATTTCATGTGTGATCCCGGGCTTTAAAAATGTGAAGCAGGTAGAAGATAACATGGCAGCGCTCGATATAGTTTCTTACAATGAAGAAGAGATCTCAAGGCTCCAGGAGTTTTATTCGACGGAAGTTAAAGAAAATATACGAGGACCTTATTAATATAGAATTTGTCTGACTCCAATTATTAAACATTTACAAACAGATAAAATTGTATACTTTAAGTTAAGAATTGAAAATTAGAAAATGGGTATCTCTTTAGTAGGATACCCATTTTGTTTTATATTAAAAAATCCAAATTAAACCTTCTTTAAAGAAAAATCATAAATTAAAGAAAACAAGAGTTATTTGACAGGTGATTTTATTGAGATTACGATTATAATGGATTTGAAATTACTGTGTCACATAAATTGGACATTCAAAAGGAAGGATTAAAAAATGGATATTAAAGCAATTTTCTTTGATTTAGATGATACTTTACATGACCATCAGAAACCATTTTCAGATGCAATTGGGGAAATGTTCAAGAATTCCTATCGAGATATTGCTATAGATTCGGTATATAAAAAATTTAGAGAATGTAGTGATATCCTTTGGAGGAATTATAGCAATCGTGAATTAACTCTAGAGGAGCTTCGAATACAAAGAATTACTCTTGCGTTAAAAAGTTTTGGGATTAATCTATCAAATGAACAAGCTAGTCAATTTCAAAATCAATATCAGTTTTGTTTGTCAAATCTAGAATTGTTTGCACAAGTGCCTGAAATACTAGAAGTTTTAAATCATAATGGATATGTTCTTGGGATTATTACAAATGGTCCAATCGATCATCAATTCAACAAAATTAAAACACTGGGTCTTATCAAATATATACGAAGGGAACTAATCTTTATATCTGATGAAGTTGGCGTAGCTAAACCAAATCCAGAAATTTTTAACTATGTGGCTAAAAAGGTGAATTTTGCTCCAGAAGAACTCCTTTATATCGGTGATACATGGACAAATGATATTGTTGGAGCCTATGAAGCAGGATGGCAGTCCATATGGTATAACCACCGAAAAAGACTACCTGAAACGGAGTTAAAACCATTAGCGGAAATAGATTGTTTATCATCACTAATACAAGTATTACAGAAAAACCCTTCTTTGATTTAAGGTGAATAAACTCAAAGAGGGGTTTTTTTTGTCCACGCTTTTGTACAAACAGTATATCCTTTTAAAGATTTTCTTATTGAAGACTAAAGCAGAAACAAAAGATTAATTACTCTCAATAAATTCATTTCTTAAAGTGGCCGTAGAATTTCTTATGGCCAGTTCAGGTTCATAAACCATCGATTGTGGAATGGAACCTTCTAAACTTTTATTTTCCACAGCAGATACGATCCATTTAGCAGCATCAATACCCATTTTCATTTTTGGATGTATAACAGATGTTAGTTTTACCTCTGAAGCTTCGGCCAAATAAGAGTCATCATATCCGACCATTGAAATATCTTCAGGAACTCTTATTTGTAAGTCCCTTAAAATATTTAGAAGTGACAACGCTATTTGATCATTATAACAAATGATACCTGTTGGCATTGTTTCAGATAATGATAGTATTTTTTTTACCTTTTCCATTAAAATGTTATCTTGTTCTTCCGTGGAATAGGTAATAATCATTTCAGGGAATAGAGTGATATTATTCTCCCTAAAAGCCTGAATAAAACCTTGCATGCGGTATACGCCTTGTAAATCATCCGTCTTAAAAATACCAATGATTTTTTCATGACCAAGTTTAATTAAATGGTCAGTAGCAATAAATCCTCCCTTTTTATCATTTACAATAATGTGTGGAGGGATTAATTGTGAATAATATTGGTTAATCATCAAGTATGGAATGTTATTTTGCTCTAATTCCAAGTAAAAATTAATATTAGGATTGTAGCCGCTGCTTTTTGTGGGTTCTATGATCAGACCATCAATATTTCTGCTTAACATGCTTTGTAAACATTGTTTTTCTTTTTCAACATCGTTATCAGTACAAGCAAATGTTAGGGAATAACCTTTTTCTGTTAAATATGATTCAATTCCTTTAATGATCAGTGGGAAAATATAGTCAGAAATGTAAGTTGTTATAACACCAATATTCTTACCATTAATGGGAGATTTTTCACCTTTGGGCTGATTTTGAATCACTTTGTTAGAACAAAATGTCCCAGCACCTTGTTCTCTATACAACCATCCTTCATGCACCAAATCTCCAACTGCTTGGCGTATAGTATGCCGGCTTACCCCGAAAATTTTTACCAGTTCATTTTCTGAATATATCTTATCACCAGGTTTTACCTGACCGGTTGTTATCCATTCTTTAATCTTTTCCTTAACCATAAGATGTTTGGTTTGTTGTACCACTGTACCACCACTTTCAAATTAATAACTTATACGTACAACAACTTTAATTATACAGGATTGCAAAAAAATGTATAGAAGTGGGACAACCTTATTTTTATTAGAGGAAAGAAGGAGAAATTTTTAACTTTATTAATTAGTTTGCTTTGATTGAGCTTAGAAGTATAAAGAAATAATAAAATCCTTATATTTTTTATTGAAAAAAAAAAGAAAGGTGATAAACTTTAGTTAAAGTCATACGTACAACTTGATGATTTAATAGTTTAATTGATAACTTGTAAGGATAAATGATAGGGTTTACAAAGATGTTTAATACAGTGGTTTAAAAGATTGTTAAAAAGGGTGATATCAATGGTAAAGTATTCGATTGGTGTAGATTATGGTACACAATCAGGAAGAGCTGTGCTCGTTGAAGTAGGTACTGGCAGAGAAGTTGCAACCGCTGTAAAAGAATATACTCACGGGGTAATGGATGAGTTTTTACCAGATGGAACCACAAGGTTAGAACATGACTGGGCATTGCAGCATCCAGCAGATTATTTAGAAGTTTTACAGGTTACGATTCCAAAAGTTTTGCAAGAAGCAAATGTTTCACCAGATGATGTCATCGGTCTAGGGATCGATTTTACAGCTTGTACGGTCCTCCCAATTGATGCTTTTGGGACACCGTTGTGTTTTAAACCAGAATTCAGTAGCCATCCACATAGCTATGTTAAGCTTTGGAAACATCATGCTGCACAGGATGAAGCGAATCGTTTAAACGAAATCGCTGAAAAACGAGGAGAAAAGTTTTTACAGCGCTATGGCGGAAAAATTTCCTCAGAATGGATGATTCCAAAAGTATGGCAAATCCTTAATGAAGCACCTGAAATCTATCAAGCAACTGATCAAGTGTTAGAAGCGACTGACTGGGTCATTTCTCAGTTAACGGGCGAAATTAGCAGGAATAGTTGTACAGCAGGGTACAAAGCTATCTGGCATAAGCAAGAAGGTTATCCTTCCCGTGAATTCTTTAAGGCGCTTGATCCACGATTGGAAAATGTAGTTGAAGATAAATTATCTACAAAGATTTTACCGATTGGTTCCAAAGCAGGTGAAATTACGGAGAAAGCAGCTAAGTTAACAGGACTAATTACAGGAACTGCAGTAGCCATTGCAAATGTTGATGCTCATGTTGCTGTCCCGGCGGTTGGTATCACTGAACCTGGAAAACTATTAATGATCATGGGAACATCAACATGTCACATATTACTTGGGGACGAAGAAAAAGTTGTTCCGGGGATGTGTGGTGTGGTTGAAGATGGAGTAATTCCTGGATACATGGGCTATGAGGCAGGACAATCTTGTGTAGGTGACCATTTCGAATGGTTTACTGAGAACTGTGTTCCGGCAAGCTATTATGAAGAGGCAAAAGAGAAAGATGTAAACATCCATGTGTTGTTAACTGAAAAGGCAAATAAATTACAAGTTGGTGAAAGCGGTCTCTTGGCATTAGACTGGTGGAACGGCAATCGCTCAACTCTTGTAGATGCAGACCTTACTGGAGTTCTTTTAGGTGCGACACTACTCACAAAGCCAGAGGAAATTTACCGAGCATTAATTGAAGCAACTGCATACGGTACACGAATGATTGTTGAGACATTCCGTAAACATGGTGTACCGATTAATGAAGTTTATGCATGCGGTGGAATTGCTGAGAAAAATGCACTCATGATGCAAATATACTCTGATGTTCTAAATATGGATATTAAAATCTCTGCTTCTTCACAAACACCGGCTCTTGGTTCTGCAATGTTCGGTGCCGTAGCTGCCGGAAAAGAACGCGGAGGATACGATAGTATCACAGATGCTGCTAAAGATATGGGAAGAGTAAAAGATTATATCTATCAACCTATTAATGATAATGCTAGTGTATATAATCAACTTTTCAACGAGTATGGTCGTCTTTATGATTATTTTGGCCCGCGGTGAAAACAATGTAATGAAAACATTGAAGCAAATTAAAAAGGAAAGCTCCTTAGAAAAGAAGGAGGAAACAGTATGTTAGAGCGGTTAAAAAAAGAGGTATTAACAGCAAACTTGCAGCTACCGGAACATGGTTTAGTTACTTTTACATGGGGAAATGTGAGCGGGATCGATCGTGAACAGGGCTAGTGGTTATTAAACCAAGTGGTGTTCCTTACGAAGAGTTAGAAATAGGCGATCTTGTTGTTTTAGATTTAGAAGGCAGAATTTTTGAGGGAACAATGCGTCCTTCCTCAGACACACCAACACATCTTGCTCTATATCGTGCTTTTCCACAAATTGGTGGAATCGTTCATACCCACTCACCATGGGCTACAAGTTGGGCTCAGGCGGGACGCTCAATTCCTGCACTTGGTACAACTCATGCGGATTATTATTTTGGAGGAATTCCATGTACACGTGCGTTGACTAAAGAGGAAATTGAAAGAGCTTACGAGCTTGAAACAGGTAATGTAATTATTGAAACCTTCGAAAAAGAAGGTCTTGATCCCGTTGCAATGCCAGGTGTTCTATTATCAGGCCACGCGCCATTTTGCTGGGGGAAAAATGCAAACCAAGCAGTTCACAATGCTGTTGTTCTAGAGGAAGTGGCAAAAATGGCATTACACACTTTCCAACTTAACCCACAAATTAAGCCTATTGATCAATTTTTGTTAGATAAACACTATCTTCGCAAGCATGGTGCTAATGCCTATTACGGACAAAAATAGTAAAAAAACATCAAGTTAAGTTGCTAACATAAATTTTTCAGAAACCTACACTTAGTATTTTTATAACCTATTTTTTAATTGGAATCTTAAGGAGGATTTATCATGTTAACTATTAAACCTTATGAATTTTGGTTTGTGACAGGAAGTCAATTACTTTACGGTGAGGATGTACTTAGGGCGGTAGAAGAAAACTCAAGAACAATCGTTAATGGATTGGACGATGATACAACTGTACCATTTAAGTTAGTATTTAAATCAGTGGTTAAGGATTCGGATGCCATCCGTAAGCTTATCCTAGAAGCGAATGCAGATGAAAATTGTACGGGTATTATTACATGGATGCATACATTCTCGCCTTCAAAAATGTGGATAGCCGGACTATCCGTACTTCAAAAGCCGATGTTACACCTCGCTACCCAATTTAATCGGGATATTCCATGGGATTCAATTGATATGGATTTCATGAACTTAAATCAGTCTGCACACGGTGACCGTGAACATGGCTTCATAGGCAGCAGAATGAATGTAAAACGTAAGGTAGTTGTAGGACATTGGGAGAATCAAGAAGTTAGAGAGCGTGTTGGCAGTTGGATGAAAACAGCTGTAGCATTTTCAGAAAGTAAAAACCTTAAGGTTGCTAGATTTGGTGATAATATGCGCCAAGTAGCCGTGACAGAAGGAGATAAAGTAGAAGCGCAAATTAAATTCGGCTGGACTGTGAACGGGTACGGAATTGGCGATTTAGTCCAACGTATGAATGAAGTGACTGAACTAGAAGTGGACCAGTTAATGGATGAATATGAAGAGAAATATGATATTACTCCTGAAGGACTTACTGATGGTCCGGTTAGAGATTCCATCCGTTATCAAGCTAGAATTGAACTTGGTATGAAAGCTTTCTTAACTGAAGGCAAATATACTGCATTTACTACTACTTTTGAAGATTTACACGGAATGCGCCAGCTTCCTGGACTTGCCTGTCAGCGATTAATGGAACAAGGTTATGGTTTTGCTGGTGAAGGGGACTGGAAAACTGCTGCTCTTGTAAGATTAATGAAAATTATTGCCGGCAATGAAGGAACATCTTTCATGGAGGATTACACCTATCATTTTGATCCAGGCAATGAAATGGTTCTAGGTGCTCATATGCTAGAGGTTTGCCCGACTATTTCTGCTACTCGTCCTAAGATTGAGGTTCATCCGCTTGGAATTGGCGGCAAAGAGGACCCTGCACGAATTGTGTTTGATGGAAGAGGCGGCTCTGCATTAAATGCTTCCATTATTGATCTTGGGCATCGTTTCCGTCTGCTTATTAACGAAGTAGATGCTGTACAGCCTGAAAAGGAAATGCTTAAACTTCCAGTCGCAAGAGTATTATGGAAGACTCAGCCATCACTAAGTCAAGCTGTAGAAAACTGGATTCAGGCTGGTGGAGCTCACCATACTTGCTTCTCTTCCAAAGTAACAACAGAGCAATTACGAGACTTCGCAGAATTAGCTGGTATTGAAATGGTGGTAATTAATAATGACACGAATACCCATGCTTTCACAAACGAATTACGCTGGAATGACGTAGTATATCGGTAAGCATAATACTTCTTTAAAAAAATCAGGGTTATTAGGAATAATAGCCCTAATCCATGAATCTCTGAAATTAGTTGGAAGAATAACTGCCAAAACGATTATTGAATAAATAAACAATAAATCTACTGCCCAAAATAGTGAAATATTGCTATATGAGGACAGTTTTTTTATTGTTCGCTCTTTTTCACTATTTTACCTTCTTGACCTTGTCGTATTACCATGGTAATATTCGTGCAAGTTCTACAATTAACAACATTTATTTTTTCAGAGCTATAGAAACCACAGGATTTTATAAGAAAAAATGAAAGCGGAAACACCGTGGGCAGGAATAATTCAGCAAGGAAAAATCAAGTTTACATAGTTTTAAACTCTATAAATTTAGAAAACTCACATAAGTAGATAGAGGGTTTTATATATATGAAAAAACTAATAACTATCAATATTCTCCTATTTAGCATTTTTTTCTTTTTTCTGTATGAAGCTCATAATAAATGGTATTCTCCGAATTCTATGGGACAAAGCAATGGAGGACTTCAAGGGGAAGTTAATGAGAAGTATGTGATGATTACGTTTCAGTCTGGGATTGATTATTGGAAGAATGCCATAAAAGGATTTGAGGATGCAGCAAATGAACTGAATGTTTCTGTAGAATATCGTGGTGCAACCCAACATGATGTACATGAACAAATTACCGTTTTGGAAAAAATAATTGCTCAAAAACCTGCTGGCATTGCTTTATCTGCAATTAATGCTAATGAATTGAAAGATTCAATTAACAAAGCGATAGATGCCGGCATTCCGGTGGTGTTATTTGACTCAGATTCACCAACAAGTAAGACTCATTCATTCTTAGGCACAAACAATTATAATGCGGGAGTAGAGGCAGCGGAAAAACTAGCTCATCTAATAGGTGGTAAAGGAAAAGTGGCAATTGTGACCATTTTAAATCAATTAAACCATCAGGAAAGAACAAAAGGATTTCAAGAGACCATGGAAAAAGAATACCCAGGGATTAAAATTGTTGCAATCAAGGATGGAAAGGGAGACCAAGTTGTTTCACGAAAAGTGACAGCGGATATTATTGATCAAAATCAAGATTTGAATGGAATCTTTATGACAGAAGGTGATGAAGGCTTAGGGGGCAGTGAAGCGATTCAAAATAAAAACGTGAAAATTATTAGCTTTGATACCGATAAGGAGACGCTAGATCTGATAAAGGCAGGAAAAATATCTGCTACCATTGCTCAAGACACATGGAATATGGGCTATTGGTCGTTAAATTTTTTATTCCATCTTAAACATAAACTTACCCCATCTCCTGGAAATCCACCCTATGTAGATACGGGAATTTCAATCGTAACAAAAGATAATGTTGAAAATTTTTATGCTAAGTAAGTTTATTTCGGAATGAGTGACCTCCATGAAAGTAAAAAGATTTGAAATGAACAATCTTCCAATTCGATACAAATTAATTAGTCTTTTACTGTTAATTAGTATTTTGCCTTCAATTGGGCTCGGCTTTTAACCAATTGGGCTGCTAATCGGATTATCGAGAATCAAGTAACGGATACGACACTGCAATTAATCGGACAAGTAAACAAAACATTGGAATTTTATGCAGATAATTTACAGAATATTAGCTATCTCATTTCTTTTAACCGGGATGTAAAAGACTTTCTTTGGGAAACGGGAGCACATGATAATGAAACAAATGATCATTATGAAATCAAACAATTTTTACAGGGTTTTACCACGTTGTACTCAGAAGTTGCTGGTATTCTCGTCGTCAATAAGGACGGTCAATACATAAGCAATGAAATGTATGCTCGGTCTCCAAAAAATCTTACGCAAGAATCGTGGTATCAAGAGGCCGTTAAAAATAAAGGGCTTTTAACCTTCTTAGGCCACCCAACTAATCGCAATATAACAAACCAAGTAAATTATAAAAATAGTGAAGTAGTTTCCGTTGTACGGGCAATTTTGGATCCGGATACAGAGGAAGTGAAGGGTGTCGTCTTAATCGACTTAAAATTAAGAGTGATTGCAGAAGCTACAAAGAATGTAAGGCTGGGTAAATCTGGCTACCTTATGGTGAACGATGATAAAGGTGGCAGTATCTATTCTCCTCCCAATTCCGTAGTTAATCATTTCCCAAAGGGATGGCTTGGTAAAAAGGATTCCGGTACGTTTTCGAAAATAGTAAATGGAAAAAAACTGCAATTCATGTATCAGTCTTCCTCTTTTACAAATTGGATAACGATTGGTGTATTTTCAAATGATGAATCTGCGATGGAAGTAAGAGAAATTGACTTTTATGTAGCATGTTTTGTCTTTTTTGTCTGTTTTCTTGGAATTACGGCATCCTATTATTTATCCGATTCCATGTCAAGACCGATTGGTCAGTTGATGTTTTTCATGAAAAAGGTTGAATCAGGGGATCTGTCCATTCGTTACAAAGGCGAACGAAAGGACGAGATAGGTATGCTTGGGCAAAGTTTTAATAAAATGCTCATTCAAATCAATCGGCTAATTTCATTGACTGAATTGCAAGAACGGCAAAAGCGTGAGGCAGAGCTGCGAAGTTTGCAAGCTCATATTAAACCGCACTTCCTCTATAATACATTGGATACAATAAATTGGATGGCTCGAAAACAAGGTGCTGATGATGTCGCGAGCGTAGTGGAATCTTTGTCAAGATTATTTCGAATTGGATTAAGTAAAGGGAACGATATCATTCCCCTTAAGGATGAAATTGAACATATAAAAAGCTATTTGTTAATCCAAAAGGCAAGATACAAAGATAAAATGAATTATATGATTTCCGTCAATATAAATATTGAAGATATGGATGTACTAAAACTAGTTTTACAGCCAATTGTTGAAAACGCTATCTACCATGGAATTAAGGAGCGCAGGGGACCAGGTCATATTGTAATCGATATAGCAGAAGATCATGACTTTCTTGTCTTAAGTGTTACCGACGATGGCAGAGGCATCGAAGCGGAAATACTGCAATCATTAAGAACAAAATTAGAATCTACAATTATTGAAGATGAGAAGAATAAAAAAGTAAAGGACATAGGGTACGGTATGATGAATGTCCAATCAAGAATTAAATTAACGTTTGGGAATCACTATGGGTTACAAATCGAAAGTGAACTTGGTAAAGGAACTACGGTAAAAGCCTTTCTTCCTATAATAAGAGGGGAAAGTTTAATTGAGAGAACATAAGGGGTGAAGAACTTGCAGAAGAATTGGAAGGTATTGATTGCAGATGATGAACCCGTAATACGTGAAGGAATTCGTGAAGCTGTGGACTGGCAAAAACTCCAGATGGAAGTTGTTGATGAAGCGGAAGATGGAGAAGAAGCACTTGAGCTTGCTTTAGAACACATGATTGATATCCTATTGGTAGACTTAAACATGCCAATTATGAATGGAATTACGTTGATAAAACATATACGTGAACACTTGCCACAATGCAAAATTATTATCATTTCAGGGCATGATGAATTCACATATGCCCAAGAGGCTATTCGTTTAAATGTACATGATTATATTCTTAAACCGGTAAACCCTCAGCAATTAATAAATGTACTTGAAAGTGTTTGTAAAGAATTAGAGACAACATTACAACAAAATGAATATTTCAAAATGGCATCCACACAAATTACAAAAAACTTTGAAATGCTTCGTGAGAAATTTTGCCTGGAATGGATTAACTATTCTTTAGAAGAAAAGGAAATCATGGAGCAGCTTCAATTTTTAAACCTGCCAATCGAATGTCCGAAAAGGCTTGGTCTCCTGCAATACCCTGAGTTCTACTCAAACAAACCATTAATGAGTGAAAAAGATAAGGATTTATTTACTTTTTCCACAAAAAATATTGTTTTTGAGATACTGCAGCCTTTCCAAACCGTTTTTTTCTCTGATAATGACGGATTCATGGTTATCTTATTATGGGATGATGTCTCAGAAGATATCCTTTTCCAATTAAAGCATGCGTTAAAAGCTTATTTAAAAATCACAGTAAACCTCCATTTTCAATATCTAGAAGGAAAAATATCGGAGCTGGCTGATTACTATAAAGGTTGCAAAGAAATGATGGAAAAAACCTTAGACATATCACCAATTGTTCGTCGTGCAAGGGAATATATACAAAACCATTTTTCCAATCAAGAGCTTACATTAGATTCAATAGCGGAATATTTACAAGTATCTCCTGTTTACTTAAGCAGGATAATTAAACAAGATTTAGGGACATCCTTTGTAAGTATCCTTACCGAAATGCGTATAAAAAAGGCGATTCGCTTACTAAATTCTACTGATTTATCTATATATGAAATTGCTGAACTCGTGGGATATGACTCACAGCATTATTTTAGTACGGCTTTTAAAAAAGTAATGGGTGTGTCCCCTAACAAGTATCGAAAAGGGGTTTTTTCTTAACTGGGTACTCGAAGGAATCATCTTTATACAAATAAGAATAAATGTTTTAGAACTGATCGAATAAATAAATCGACAGTTCTTTTTTTATTCTTGAAAACGCTTTTATAAAAGTTGAAATTTCGAAAAAATAGTTACTTTATTAAAAAGACCAAAAATTTGTTGGATGGTATAGTCTACTTAACACCCGGGTAAAGTTGTTTTTGAACAAGAAGTTTAGAAGAACGAGTGGGGGAAAATTCTCATGAAAAGGCTAATGTTACTATGTTTGTCCCTTAGTATGATATTTGTCTTATCAGCGTGCTCCGATCAAGCAGCAAGCAAAGGACAAAAAGGATATGTAGGGATTTCGATGCCCACAAAGTCGTCAGAAAGATGGGTCAATGACGGAGAAAACATGGAAAAGCAGTTTAAAAAGTTAGGTTATAAAGTAGATTTACAATACGGAGAAGATGTGGTTGAAAACCAATCGGCTCAAATTGAAAATATGATAACAAAAGGTGTAAACGTTTTAGTAATTGCGCCGATAGATGGCAGGCCGGATTAACGAATGTATTGGAAAGAGCCCATAAATTGGGTATAAAGATCATTGCCTATGACAGGTTAATTAAATTTAGTAAGTATGTAGATTATTATGCTACTTTTGACAACTATCAAGTAGGCGTTTTACAAGCAGCTTATATAGAAAAGAAATTGGGCTTAAAAGATGGAAAAGGTCCCTTTAATATTGAATTATTTGCAGGGTCACCGGATGATAACAATGCCTACTTTTTCTTCGATGGGGCAATGTCTGTATTAAAGCCTTATATCGATTCCGGGAAATTAGTTGTACGAAGTTGGCAAATGAAATTTAATCAAGGAGCAACATTAAGATGGGATGGGGCGCTTGCGCAATCAAGGATGGATAATTTACTAAGTGCTCATTATTCGTCAGATCGAATCGATGCGGTCTTGTCTCCTTATGATGGGATTAGTATCGGAGTTATCTCCTCTTTAAAGGGAGTTGGCTATGGTAGTGCCCAAAAACCATTTCCAGTTATTACAGGACAAGATTCTGAACTAGCTTCCATTAAATCAATCATGGCAGGAGAACAAACTCAATCGATTTTTAAAGATACTAGAAAATTAGCCGCGAAGGCTGTAGAAATGGCGGACGCGGTTCTAAAAGGGAAAAAGGCTGAAGTAAACGATACTAAAACCTATAATAATGGGGCAAAAATTGTTCCTGCATATCTATTAAATCCTGTATCTGTTGATCGTACAAACTATGAAAATGTCCTAATCAAGAGTGGATACTATACGAAAGAGCAGGTAGGTTTGAAATAGATGAAAGCGCTATATATTAGTTCATTAATCATTGAGGGCGTGGTGAGAGAATGTCTGGAATTATATTAGAAATGAAGAATATTACAAAGGAATTTCCTGGTGTAAAAGCACTGCAAAACGTGAATCTGAAGGTAAAAGAAGGGGGAATTTATGCGTTATGTGGTGAGAATGGGGCTGGGAAGTCGACCCTTATGAAGGTGTTAAGCGGTGTATATCAATTCGGAAGTTATTCGGGAGATATTCTTTTTAAAGGAAATGTTTGTCAGTTTAAAAACATTAAAGAAAGTGAACAATTAGGGATTGTTATTATTCATCAGGAGTTGGCGTTGATTCCAGAACTATCTATTTCTGAGAATATATTTTTAGGGAATGAACAGGCGAAAAATGGAATTATTGATTGGAATACAACAACGATAAAGACCAGAGAGCTCCTAAAAAAAGTTGGACTAGATGAATCGCCCAATACTCTAATTACTGACATTGGGGTTGGTAAGCAGCAATTAGTAGAAATTGCGAAAGCGTTGTCAAAAGAGGTGAAACTATTAATTTTAGATGAACCTACTGCTTCTTTAAACGAAGATGATAGTGAGAATTTATTGAACCTGCTAGTAGAATTAAAAAAACAAGGGATGTCAGCCATAATTATTTCCCATAAATTAAATGAAATCTCAAAGGTTGCAGACTCTATTACCATTTTACGCGATGGACAGACGATCGAAACATTGGATATGAAAAAAGATAACATCACAGAAGACCGTATCATTAAAGGGATGGTAGGCAGGGATTTAACCAATCGCTATCCAAGTCGAAAACCGAAAATTGGGAATCCGTTCTTTGAGGTGAAGAATTGGAATGTGTTTCATCCTATGCATCGTGATCGAAAAGTAATTGATAATGTTTCTTTTCATATTTGCAAAGGTGAAATTGTAGGTATAGCTGGGTTAATGGGTGCAGGAAGAACAGAACTTGCGATGAGTATTTTTGGAAAGGCTTACGGGAAGAAGATTAGCGGTCAAATCTATAAAGATAGGAAAGAAATTCAGATCGAGAATGTTAGCAAAGCAATCAACCAAGGTATTGCTTATGTTTCAGAGGATCGAAAAGGAAACGGACTCATTTTAATGGATGATATAAGACAAAATATAACATTGCCAAGTTTGGGGAAAATAGCACGAAAATTAGTCATCAACGACAATCAAGAAATCATTGAAGCAGAAAAGTTTCGGACGAAATTAAACATTAAAACGCCAAGTATTTTCCAAAAGACAGGGAATCTTAGTGGAGGTAATCAACAAAAGGTTGTGTTGAGTAAATGGATTTTTTCAGAACCAGATATTCTCATTTTAGATGAACCCACTCGTGGAATTGATGTTGGTGCGAAATATGAGATTTACACCATCATTAATCAGTTGGCAATGGAAGGAAAGGGAATTCTCATTATTTCTTCTGAACTTCCGGAGGTTCTAGGTATGTGTGATCGTATTTATGTCATGAACGAAGGCAGAATGACTGGGGAAGTTAACCAAAAGGAAGCAACTCAAGAAACTATTATGACATATATGACCAAAAGTAAAGTCAGGGGGTAGAATCAGATGCAATCATTAGCACAAAAAGAAAGTAATAGAATCAAACAAACAGATCAGAAAGCAAATAAATCATCACTTGGAAATCTGTTAAGGGAAAATATGAGACAATACAGTATTATTATTTCTCTTATATGCATTATGATTTTCTTTCAAATATTATCTGGTGGGATATTATTAAAACCATTAAATATTACCAATTTAATTTTGCAAAATAGTTATATATTAGTTTTGGCAATTGGAATGGTGTTAGTCATCATTCTTGGTCATATTGATTTATCAGTAGGATCTATAGCAGCATTTACAGGAGCGATATCTGCCATTTTAATGGTGAATGATCATATTCCGACATTTATTGCAGTCGTTGTTTCATTATTGATTGGTGCTCTTGTAGGTGCATGGCAGGGATTTTGGGTAGCTTATGTTAGAATTCCGTCATTTATTGTTACACTTGCCGGTATGCTTATTTTTAGAGGATTGACGATGGTCGTTTTGAAAGGGACATCGATTGCCCCATTTCCAGTATCTTTTCAAAAGATGAGTTCAGGATTTATTCCAGACTTGTTCATGGGAGCTTCTCTTAACATTTTTACGATCGTAATAGGAATCGTACTTTCTCTTATCCTTGTACTTACTCAAATTAAGCAAAGAAAGAACCAGTTAAAGTATAACTTATATTCACAGCCGATCGGGTTATTTATAGCAAAACTAGTCGCAACTGTTGCGATTATTAATCTATTCGCTTATGTTCTTGCAACCTATGAAGGGGTTCCCAATATCTTAGTCATTCTTGTGGTCTTAATTTTGGCTTATCGATTTGTAACGAGAAAAACAATTGCAGGTCGTCATATTTACGCAATTGGTGGTAATGAGAAAGCAGCGGCATTATCTGGTATTAAAACAAAAGGTGTTACTTTCTGGGTTTTTGTTAATATGGGAGTATTAGCAGCTCTTTCTGGACTCCTTTTTGCAGCACGATTAAATGCGGCCACTCCAGGAGCTGGAAATTTATTTGAGTTAGATGCAATTGCCGCATGTTTCATTGGTGGTGCATCTGCCTATGGTGGAATTGGAACAGTTGCAGGCGCGATCATTGGCGGGCTTGTAATGGGTGTTATGAATAATGGAATGTCCTTACTTGGTATTGGTATTGATTGGCAGCAAGGAATTAAAGGATTTGTCCTATTACTTGCTGTAGCATTTGATATTTACAATAAAAATAAAGCTTCATAAATATTTAGGTCTAAAAATCATCTTCTGCATATTTCATTTGTAAGTCCCTCAAAAGTACTTTTCATAAGGGACTTACAAATGATCTACGCTTATCCTTGCTGATCTATACAAGAATAAGTTTTTGAATCTGTTAACTAAATCAAAGAGGTTAAATGATTTAATCAATTCCAATGATGACTTTGAGTATGTTAAAAACATTCAAAACAATAGACAGGATTGATGTTATACTAGCAATTCCTGAACCTGCTGAACTTCGTAGGCTTTTGCATAATGTCGGAGGGGAAACGGTCCCAGCTCAGCTTGGAATTGATAGTGATCTTGTAAATAGAAGTTTAAGTGAAGCCCATCATTTAAGAAATCGTTTTACTTTAATAAAGTTTCTTAACGAGATCGTAAAAGAAGAACATAATTTAGATTCTGAGGAACTAAATGAAATTGTAAAAGAAAAAATCTAATAAAAACTTTTAAAAGCTTAGCTGTTGCCAGTTAAGCCTTTTTCCATTCCATGACTAGAGAAACATTAATGTTTAATTTTTGAATATTTCGATTCATTTTAGTATTTTATTTTCATATAAATATGTTAAACTTTGTTTATTGAATATACAAACGAAGATGCCTTGTATAATTTAAAAAAAGAATTAATCCAATAAAATCATAAATGGAGTGATTTATTAATGAACAAAGTAATTATTAATACCGACATCAAAAAGGGAAAAATCAATAAGAATCTTTATGGTCATTTTGCTGAACACCTTGGAAGATGTATCTATGAAGGAATCTGGGTTGGAGAAGATTCTACGATCCCTAATACAAAGGGAATTCGTAATGATGTTTTAGCTGCATTAAAGCAATTAAAAATTCCAGTCCTTCGCTGGCCAGGCGGTTGTTTTGCGGATGAATATCATTGGAAGGATGGCGTCGGTCCTAGAGAAAACCGCAAACGGATGGTGAATACCCATTGGGGCGGCGTTGTGGAAAACAATCACTTTGGGACACACGAGTTTATGCTGCTTTGCGAATTACTAGAGTGTGATCCCTATATTTGCGGAAATGTTGGAAGTGGAACTGTTCAGGAAATGTCCGAGTGGGTTGAATACATGACGTTTGAGGGCGAATCTCCAATGGCGAACTGGCGCCGGGAGAATGGCAGGGAAGAACCTTGGAAATTAACATACTTTGGAGTCGGTAACGAAAACTGGGGCTGCGGCGGAAATATGCGCCCAGAATATTATGCTGACTTGTATCGGCAATATCAGACTTATGTAAGAAATTACGGCAGTAACAAGGTATATAAGATTGCCGGAGGTGCCAATTCTTTCGACTATAATTGGACGGAGGTTTTGATGAAAAACGCGCATTTCTATATGGACGGTTTAAGCCTTCACTATTATACCGTGCCGGGAGATACTTGGAATGAAAAAGGGTCAGCTACTGATTTTCATGAGGGCGAATGGTTTAAAACGATGAAAAAAGCTCTTCGAATGGAAGAGTTAATAACAAAACACGGAACGATTATGGACAAATTTGATCCGGAGAAACGTGTGGGGCTAATTATTGATGAGTGGGGAACATGGTTTGATGTAGAGCCTGGCACTAATCCTGGATTTTTATATCAGCAAAACACCATTCGTGATGCTCTTGTAGCAGGAGTGAATTTTAATATTTTCCAAAATCACTGTGATCGCGTGCAAATGGCAAATATTGCTCAAACGGTAAATGTTCTACAAGCGATGATTTTAACAGAAGGCGAAAAAATGGTTGTGACTCCTACCTATCACGTCTTTGATATGTTCAAAGTTCATCAGGATGCGGAACTTTTGGCAGTTGATTCTACACTTGGTGTCTATGAATACAACGGGGAAACTTTGCAGCAAGTAAGTGTATCTGCCTCAAAAAATGCTGAAGGTAAAGTGCATATTAGCTTATGTAATATGGATCATCAAAATGAAGCTGCCCTAGAATTAGCGCTTCGCGGAATCAATGTGGATGATAAAAATTTATATGGTGCCATTCTTACTGCAAGCAGTATGAATGCTCATAATACGTTTGAACAACCGGATGAAGTTAAACCTGTAGAGTTTAATAAATTTGCAGTAACTGATAAGAAGTTGGCCGTCAAATTACCTCCTATGTCAGTAGTTGTCTTAACAATACAATAAGTAAAAAGAGGACGAAGATTCAGTGAGTGAAAAAAATATTTGTAAAAGCTGTTTAGATAGTGTCATTTTGACGGAAGATGTTATTCAAGAGTTAATTATGGAAACAGAAGAGGATTTGTCGAAAATCGTTTCAGTCGATGTGTATGAAGCAAGATTGAAAATTTGTGGGGGTTGTCCTTCTCTTTTATATGGTACTACCTGCTCGTATAGCGGATCAATTGTCCGCTATCGGGCAAAGTTTAAAAGCAAGAGCTGTCCATATCCAGGGGGGTCAAAGTGGTTAGAGTTTGGCTGCTAAGCTATGAATCTTTATTCCTAAATACCTCGGAAGTCGAAATAATCTTCATTGTCCATACATATCAGGGCCATAAAGCTAATATTATATATTTATGTTTAATTGAAGGGAGGAAGTGGATCATGCAGAGCATGCGTTGGGCGTGGGGCTATATACGGCATTATCGGGTTAGGTTATTCATTAGTCTTTCATTGTCATTAGTTATTTCAGCACTTAATATGGTTAATCCTTATTTTGCAGGAAAAATCGTCGATAAAGTTATTTTTGGACATCAATCTCGTTTGTTATTGCCCTTTTTAGCAATCATGATTGGAGTTACCATCGTTAAGACTGTTATTCGTTATAATTATCAATTATCATTTGAGCGTATATCGCAAGGTGTTATTTTTAAGCTAAGGGAAAAGTTGTATGATCGGCTTCACCAATTGGATTTTAGTTTTTATGATCGAACCAAAACAGGAGACATCATGGCTCGAATGACAGGCGATTTGGAAGCAGTCAGGCATTTTATCGCTTGGGGAATTTATATGATTTTTGAAAACTTTACAATTTTAGTGTTTGCCCTTGTATTCATGTTTTCTATTCACCCGCCATTAGCCTTAGCGATGATTGCCGTTACGCCGATTATTGGCTTTTTTGCCTATAAGTTAGCCTTTACGGTCAGACCCACTTTTTCGGAAGTAAGGGCACAGTTTGCCAGGCTAAATTCCGTTGTCCAAGAAAACATTAGTGGAAATAGAGTAGTCAAAGCCTTTGCAAAAGAGGACTATGAAATTGAAAAATTTTCTGTTCAGAATAGAGAGTTCAAGGAGAAAAATCTTCTCTCCGCACGTGTGTGGGAAAAGTATCTGCCTGTTCTTGATTCACTTGCCGGTGTTTTATCAGTTGTAATGATTTTAGTAGGCGGATTTATGGTAATCAAAGGTTCGATTACGATTGGACAATTAGTTACCTTTAATTCCTTGATTTGGGCATTAAATAACCCAATGCGAATGGCCGGATGGCTGATTAATGATGTTCAAAGGTTCATTGCCTCTGCAGAAAAAGTAGAAGACTTGTTGAACGTCAAATCTAAAATAACCAATGATGCTATTCGCTACAATGTCAAAAATTTCAAAGGTGTTGTTGATTTTGACCATGTCTCTTTTAGCTACGGGGATGAACCCGTACTCGAAGACATTAACTTTAAGGTGGTTCCGGGTCAAACTGTGGGGATTATTGGACCGACTGGTGCAGGAAAGTCAACATTAGTGAATCTTTTAAGCAGGTTTTATGATACTACCAGCGGTGAGGTAAGGGTGGATGGTGTCAATGTAAAGGATTGGGATATTCATAAATTACGAGAAAAGATAGCGATGGTAATGCAGGATATTTTCCTGTATTCAGATACCATTGAGGGGAATATTGCATACGGAAATCCTGAAGCCTCGATTGAATCGGTTCAATTTGCTGCTAAAGTTGCCGAGGCTCATGAATTTATTTCTGAGCTTCCCGATGGCTACGATACGATTGTAGGCGAACGGGGCGTGGGTCTTTCCGGAGGGCAGAGGCAGCGAATTGCTCTGGCGCGGGCAGTTCTTAAAGATCCAACAATCCTAATCCTTGATGATACAACTTCGGCCGTTGATATGGAAACAGAATTACGGATCCAAAATACCTTGAAGTCTATCCTTCAGGAGAAAACTTGTTTTATCATTGCCCATCGAATTTCCTCTGTTATGGAAGCCGATTTAATCCTTGTCATGGACAATGGCAGGATTATTGAAAGAGGTAAACATAAAGAACTGCTTCAGAAAAAAGGCTATTATTATAATGTATTTAAGAATCAATTTGGGAATTTTGATGATCAGGACCAAGGTAAGGAAGTGATTTATATAAATGGCGCGGAATAAATTTGATGTTGATGAGGAATTGGAATCCCCTTTTAGTTTCATTCATTTAAAACGGTTGTTGGTTTATATAAAACCTTACAAAAAGAAGATTTTTTTTACCATCTTCATAATGCTGATTGCCAGTGCGGCGAATTTGATTGGTCCATATCTGATTAAGCAGGCTATTGATGTGAAGATTCCTAGCAAGGACGTAGGAGGCTTAGGGGTTCTAGCAGGAATTTACTTTATTTCTCTTATTATTACGGGAGTGTGTTTGAAATATAAAATTAGAATGATGACAGAAATTGGGCAAAGTGTCATTCAAAATATTAGAAAAGATTTGTTCACTCATTTGCAAAAATTATCTTTCACTTTTTATGATAGTCGTCCTCATGGGAAAATTCTAGTACGAGTGGTGAATTACGTCAATTCATTAAGTGATTTACTTTCAAATGGATTAATTAATTTAATTACCGATCTTTTTAGTCTATTTGTCATTTTAGGTTTTATGTTTTCGATTGATGTAAAGCTGACGCTGCTGTCCATGGTAGGATTTCCGATCCTTGCCATCGTGATATTTCTTATCAAAAATGCCCAGCGAAAAGCATGGCAAACTTTAAGTAATAAACAATCAAACATGAATGCCTATATTCATGAAAGTATCAATGGCATAAAAGTGACACAAGCATTTTCAAGAGAAGATGAAAATAAACGAATTTTTCGTGAGGTATCTGAAAGCTATCGAACTTCGTGGATGAAGGCAGTGAAAATTCAATTTCTTCTCTGGCCATCGATTGAAAATCTCTCTGTTTTTACGGTTTCCTTTATTTATATTATGGGAATATCGTTAATAGGTCATGGAGTGACAGTAGGAGCTTTGATTGCTTTTGTTGGATATATCGGAATGTTTTGGACGCCTTTAACAAATATCGGGAATTTTTATAATGCGATTATAAATGCGACAGCCTATTTGGAGAGAATATTTGAAATGATAGATGAAAAGCCAACCATCATCGGTGATCCAGATGCCATTGAACTTCCATTAATCAAAGGGAAGATTGAATTTAAAAATGTCATTTTTGGCTATGAAGAGGAGAAAATCCTTGACAATGTTAATATTCGGGTGAGTCCTGGTGAAAGCATTGCTCTTGTAGGTGCAACAGGATCTGGGAAAACAACAATTGTCAGCTTGATTAGCCGTTTTTATGATATAAACAGTGGGAAAATTGAAATAGACGGTGTCGATATTAAGACGGTAACAATCCCCTCTCTTAGGAAGCAGATGGGGGTCATGCTTCAGGACCCGTTTATTTTTTCCGGCACAATAATGGATAATATCCGTTATGGACGGTTAGATGCAACAGATGAGGAAGTAATTGAGGCTGCAAAAGCGGTGCAGGCCACCAGTTTATTACTAATATGAAGGATGGCTATCAAACCGAGGTAAACGAAAGAGGCACGAGGCTCTCTACGGGACAAAGGCAGTTGATCTCTTTTGCTCGGGCATTATTAGCCGACCCGAAAATATTAATTTTAGACGAGGCTACTTCTTCGATTGATACAGAAACAGAGCTTGCTCTGCAAAAAGGGCTTGAGACTTTGCAGGAAGGAAGAACTTCCTTTATTATCGCCCACCGGCTTTCGACGATACAAAATGCAACTCGCATTTTGGTAGTTGACAAGGGGAGAATTATCGAAGAGGGGTCCCATTCTGAATTAATGCGCAGAAAGAGTTTTTACTGGAAGTTGCATAAATCCCAGCATCAATCTTTAGAGGTGGGATGATCAATTAAGGTGAAAGGAGAGAACTGTTGACATTAGAAACAGTTCTCTTTGAAATTTAAGGAATGGGTGATTTTTGTGGAAGGTACTTATAAAAGCGGAGATTTATTAATAAAGGAAGTAATCAAAACTCAGATTCAGGAGGACGCTATTTCATTTTGGAATTTAGGACAAGCAGGTATTTTAATGAAGGGAAGCAAGGATGATGGTCTTATCTGTTTTGACCCTTATTTGACAAACAGTATTGAAGAAGAGGACTCAGAAACAGAGTTTAAGCGAGCATTTCCTCCAGTTCTATCACCTGAAATGCTGCGTGATGTTAATGGAATTTTAGTAACACATGATCATGGTGATCACTTGGACCCAGCAACGATAAAAGAAATTGCCAGGGTTTCCAACGATACTATGTTTGTAGTACCAGCGCCAATTGTATCTTCCCTTAAGAAAAAGATTCCAAATCAATCGATACTTCCGGCAATAGATAATGAAGCTTTCTTTATTAATGGATTTAAAATTACACCAGTTCCCGCAGCCCACACTGACTATGAAGTTGACTCCCGTGGAAATTATAAAATGTTGGGCTATTTTATTGAAGTAAATGGGATCCGCCTTTTTCACAGCGGTGATACAGTTGTGACAGAATCTCTTATTGAGAAAGTAAAAGAATTTAAACCGCATGTTGCGTTCTTGCCCATCAATGGAAGGGATTATTTTCGTAATTCAAGAGGAGTTATAGGAAACATGAGTTTTCGTGAAGCTGTAGACTTTTCTGCTACAGTTGGGGTAGATCTTATCATTCCGATACATTTTGATTTATTTTCAACGAATCGTGAGAATCCTGCCTATTTTGTTGATTACCTCTTTCACCAATATCCAAACCAAAAATTCCATATGATGGTACCAGGTGAAAGGTTTATTTATCATAAATAACCCTATGACTTTTTCCATATTTACAATATAATGGAGGGAAATACCACCGCAATAATGTTAAGGAGTGGTCCCAATGCATTCTGTATCACAATATCTTTTCCCTATTTTAATCATTGGCCTTGTGTTATACAGAAGAATTATGAGGTCAGTAGGATTTTAGCTCCTAAAGGTAAGTCGTTTAAAATTTAGAATGTTGATTTTCATACTAGTATCCGTTCTAATTCTTGCCATGAGTGCGCTTCAACCAATTTCATACATCTATGATGTAATAGGCATGGCAATAGGTTTTATCTTAGCAAAATTGGCGATAAAATATAGTCTATTTGAAACGAGAAACAGCGAGTTGTTTTTTCGGACGAATATATGGATTGAATCGTTAACATTGTTCTTATTCCTATCCCGTTTTCTCTATAGGCTAATGACCGTTTACATGGTTTCTAAACCTTCCACCACCCAGGACCCGACCATGATTAGTCAAAACTTCACCAGGGACCCTTTAACAAGAATCGTCTTCTTCATATTAGCGATCTATTATATTGGGTATTATACATTTCTGTTGAAAAAAGGGAAAGAATTGGCGGAAGGAAAAAGCAGAGACATAACCATATAAGAAAAGCATGCAGTCTATTCTGCATGCTTTCCTTATGCCATAAATTCTCGTAGTATCAATGGAAATGTTTTGTCTATTCAAACTATTTTCATTGACATATAAAATACCTAACTATTAATATTATGTTATATAAACGTTATTTAGTAAAACATAATGGGCATTTCACCTGATAGGATGAAACAAGCAATTTACTAACAGTGATGATAGGAGAGAAGATCATGGATCTTATAGCTCAAAGAAGTGAATTGATTGAAGTTGCAAAAGGAAATCGACCTGCTGATTTATTTATAAAAGGCGGCACTGTTATCAATGTATACTCAGGGGAATTCTTAAAACAAAATATTGCTGTTTATAAGGATTGTATTGCTTATATAGGAACAAGCGAAGCCTCAATTGGTGAGCAAACAAAGGTAATCAATGCGGAAGGAAAGTATCTTTCCCCTGGGTTTATTGAGGCACATGCACATCCCTGGGTTGTTTATAATCCGGTTAGTGTAACGGGTAAAGTATTGCCTCTGGGGACGACTACTACAGTGAATGATAATTTATTTTTTTACCTACATATGGGAGCGAAAGGTTTTACAGAAATGCTTAATGATTTAAAATCATTGCCTGGAAACTTTTTCTGGCTAGCACGACTTGTTTCACAGGCGGATTATCCTGGGGAGCGGGAATGGTTCAACCAAAAGGATGTAAGGGAGCTACTCGAACTTGATGATGTCCTTGGATCAGCGGAAGTGACCCGTTGGCCGTTATTATATAATGGTGATTCGTTTTTACTCGATACAATGGATTTTATTAAGAAATTGGGGAAAGTATCAGATGGGCATACGGCTGGCTGTTCGTATGAAAAATTGAATGCAGTTGTCGCAGCGGGTGTGACGGCATGCCATGAAGCGATTACAGCAAAAGAGGCTTTTGACCGACTTCGCTTAGGAATGTGGACCACATTGCGAAATAGCTCACTTCGTCCAGATTTACAGGAAATTGTTAAACTGATAACAGAAGGAAATGTAAGCACGAACAGAATCGTGATGACGACGGACGGACCGCACCCTGCATTTATTGAAAAAGAAGGATTTGTAGAGGGGCTTGTCAGACAAGCTGTGGAACTCGGTGTGCCGGTAATGACGGCGATTCAAATGGTCACAATCAATGCAGCAACCTACCTGAGGCTTGATGATTATATTGGCGGTCTAGCGCCAGGGAGAAAGGCAGACATTCTGCTGTTGCCTGACTTGGTGGAGTTTCGTCCAGATCTAGTGATTGCATCGGGGCAAATCGTAGCTGAGAACGGAAATTTAACTGCTTCGTTACCAGAAGTGGATTGGAATAACTATCTTGTTCGTAAACCATTTTCATTTTCAAAATCAGTCTTGGAAAATAGGAATCTATATTGCTATCCGCACCCAACCGAAAGTGTTCCCATTCCAGTCGTTTATTTTAAAAGTAATGTGATTACCCAAAGGAAAGATACGGAACTTCCATCTGTCAATGGGTATGCCGATCTTTCTGGACATGACGGTTTGGTACATGCGGCATTGATTGATCGGAATGGAGAGTGGGTAGCCAAGGGAATCTTGGAGAGATTCGCCTTAAATCTTGATGGCATGGCATCTACTTACAATACCACGACAGAATTACTAGTAGTAGGAAGAAATCCAGAAGCGATCGCTAAAGCAGCATCACGGGTTCATGAAATGGGTGGAGGAATTGCGATTGTGGACGGTGACGAAGTGATTCTCGAAATTCCTTTACCGTTAACAGGAATGATGACACCTGATCCATCTTTCGCTGTGGCTGTGGAATATCATAATAACTTGTTGGCAGCCATGCAGGAGCGTGGATTTCCTTTCCATGATATTCTTTATACTTTATTATTTTTAACATGTGACTTTCTACCAGGGCTCCGTTTGGTCCCACATGGTTTGTATGAGGTTAAAATGGATAAAATATTGTTACCTGCTGCACCATTAGCAGCATTGAGCTATCAAATTAAGAATTAAACAAAAAAGAAGTGGCGAGTTAGCCACTTCTTTTTTGTTTAGCTCATCCGCAACTAATGTCACCCCATCCTCCACTAAAACCAACCTTCTATTTAACTATCTTTTAACCCTTTACCCATCCCCTTTAGAAAGTGAATCCCAAAACCAATTGCGCGATTGATATCGGGGTCGTTTAGGACCTTCATCAAGTCCAGTACCCCGACTTTTTTATGACTCTCAACGTATTTATTTCCTTCCTCTATGCCTGCAGCCACACTGCTTACGAGTTTCTTCGTCGAGCCTGGATCGAAATTCGTAAACGCAGCGGATGCCCCCATGAAGTTATTGATAAAGTTTGTAACGGGTTCGCGGTTCACTTGGTTGAGGGCAATTTTTGCAATTTCCTCCTTCGCTTGGAGCATTGCACTTGCAGCTTCAAGTACGCCGTTTTCGTGCAGCTCACCGACAATATCCATTATTTGAGTCAAAGCATCTTCATTCTCAGCTACCAGCATTTTTAAAGCAGCTAATTTCTGTTCCTCTTGTTCTTCTTTTGCTAGAAACTGTTTTTTGATGATTGAAATGGGCTGTGCCATCGATCCTGCCTCCTTATTAATCCGTTAAATGAATATAGCCGGGGCGATTCCACTTTCGCTCAACTTCTACGCCATTTTGCGGATTCCGTTTTTTGTTCCTTGGGTTTGACTTCGGAAGTGGGTATTCTCCGCCAACACGTAACACTTCCATATAAACCTTCGTTTGTTTAAAAGCAGGTGTATTAGTCCGAATATCTGTCGCTGGGCCGTTAAAAAATTAATTGCTGAATCTTTGTCGACTGAATTCATCGGTAAATAAAGCTCATTTTCTTTTACACGATCTGTTACCAGTGCATTTAATTTTAGCGCACCAAAAGGTGAAACCAGCCGGACTAGTGAGCCATCATTTATGCCGCGTTCTTTTGCAAGCTCTGGTGAAACCTCCACGAACACTTGAGGTACTTTTGCTTGAATTCCTATTGATTTATTTGTCAGGTTTCCTTCATGGAAATGTTCGAGCATCCGTCCGTTGTTGATATACAGATCATATTTTTCGGGGTATTCTACCGGAAGCACCCAATCTGAAAGAGCAAATCGCGCTTTTTTATCTGGAAAGTTAAATCCATCCACATAAAGAAGTGGTGTGCTAACCCCTTCATGACTGCCCCATAGGAAGCTGTTCCATCCTTCAAGTGCATCATAATTCGCTTCAGCAAATAGAGGCGAGAGGCTGGCCATTTCCGCAAAGATTTCACTCGGATGCTGATAGCTCCAATCGGCTCCTAACTGATTGGCAATCTCCTGTAGAATCCACCAATCAGGCTTAGAATCACCCAAAGTCGGAAGGGCTTGATACAATCTTTGAACCCTGCGTTCAGTATTCGTAAACGTTCCTTCTTTTTCCAGTGATGGGGCAGCCGGTAAAATTACATCGGCATATTGCGCCGTTCTCGAAAAGAAAATATCCTGAACGACAAAGAAATCAAGGCTCGACAAGACGTCATGAACATGATTGGCATTGGAATCGACAAGTGCCATATCTTCACCAATCAGATACATTGCTTTCATTGATCCTCTTTCAACCGCCTTAAGCATTTGGATGTTATCAAGACCTGGCAGTCCATCAATCATCACACCATAGGCTTTTTCAAATTTTTCCCGGGCTACATCATCGGTCACATGCTGATACCCCGGAAGCCATCCTGGCAATGTTCCCATATCACATGCCCCTTGGACATTGTTATGTCCACGCAGCGGATAGGCTCCAGCACCTGGACGGCGGTAGTTTCCAGTCGCAAGCAGGAGGTTGGAAATCGCTGCAGATGTATCGGATCCGCCTGTGTTTTGCGTGACGCCCATTCCCCAAAGCACACATGTACCATCCGCATCACGAATCATCTCGGCCACATGAATCAACGTCTCTTTTGAAATGCCTGTTAATTGCTCTGCATATTCAAGCGTATATTTTTCGAGGACTGTTTTAAAATCTTCAAAGAAATTAACATTCTCATCAATAAATGCTTGAGAATGCCAGCCTTGATCGATGATGTATTTGGTTACTGCCATTAGCCACACTTGGTCCGTTCCTTGCTTTGGACTGATAAAAATGTCGGATCGCTCAGCCATTTCATGCTTGCGAAGGTCCGCTACGATTAGCTTTTGGCCATGAAGCTTATGGGCACGCTTTACGCGGGTAGCTAACACTGGATGCCCTTCTGTAGGATTGGCGCCGATAATGATCACAAGTCCTGCTTTGGCAATATCTTTAATCGTTCCTGCATCACCGCCCATTCCAACTGTTCGGAACAAGCCATCCGTTGCCGGGGATTGACAATAACGGGAGCAATTATCGACATTGTTGGTTTCAAACACTTGCCGTGCCAGCTTTTGCATTAAATAGTTTTCTTCATTGGTAATTTTCGACGAAGAAATAAATCCAATCGAACCCGGTCCGTATTCTTGTTTAATCGTCCCAAGTTTATCGGCTATTATGGCCAGCGCCTCTTTCCAAGTTGATTCAACGAAAGCACCATTTTTTCGGATTAATGGCTTCGTAATCCGCTCCTCACTATTGACGAAATCCCAGCCGAATTTTCCTTTTATGCAGGTAGATATGGCATTAACAGGGGCATCATGAGATGGCTGCACCTTAAGAATCTTACGGTCCTTTGTCCATACTTCAAAGGAACAACCAACCCCGCAAAAAGTACAGACTGTTTTTGTCTTTTTCATACGAGTATCGCGCATGGCCGCTTCCGCTTCTGAAACAGCGAGAATGCCTGAGTATCCAGGTTCGACTTCTTTTACTAAATCAATCATGGAGGTTAGAAGGCCCTGCTTCATCCCTGTCATAAACCCTGCTTCACCGAGCATCGATTTTTCCATTAAGGCATTACATGGGCAGATCGTGACACATTGACCGCATCCTACACAGGAGGAATCGTTAATTTGGACGCCGTTATCCCAAAGGACACGCGGGCGGTCTGCCTTCCAGTCAATCGAAAGCGTTTCATTGACTTGGAGGTTTTGACAAATTTCCACACACTGCCCGCAGGCAATGCATTGATTCGGGTCATAGCGGTAGAAGGGATGGGACATATCGACTGCTGAAGGGTCAGCTTTTTGTGTGTAAGGATATTTTTGATGTTCGATTTCCATAAGCTCCACCGTATTATGCAGTTTGCAGTTGCCATTGTTATTGTCACAAACCGTGCAGTAAAGCAGGTGGTTTTCTAATAAACGGTCCATCGCTTCTGTTTGTGCTGTCTTGGCACGATGGGAAGAAAGGGAAATATTCATATTGCTTGAAATCGTGGTGGAACAGGATCGTATAAGTTTTCCATTAACCTCTACAATACAGGTGTCGCATGTTTTAATCGGGTCCACTTCAGGAACATAACAGATTTGGGGATGAGGAATTTCATGTTGATTGATCATTTCCAAGATCGTTGAACCTTGCTTCACTTCATACCTTTTGTTATCTATTGTGATCGTGACCATTTCGTCGTTCATGGTATTTCCTCCTCGATTCGGAAATAAAAAAATCCACCATGAAGACACATACCTAAATAGGCACAATGGTTTCATGGTGGAGTAGTTTATCAGCAGGTCTTGCAAACAGACCAATCCAGTTATAGGTGAAAAATGATAGAGCCAATACAGTCAAATATACCGATTCCATCCTTAACACTATTATTATAGCGTTTACAATAAATGACTGCAATATAGATAGAAAATATAAATTGTTCAGAATTTAATTATTTATTTTTTTTACAAGATGATTTAATATTACATATTAGTAACTTGAAAATACTACTATTCATCCGTAACGGGGGCAAAAACATGTCAAAAAGGATTCAGGATGTTTACTCGATCAATCCCCCTGAAGAGTCCATCGATGCAAAATTAAGTCACCTATTTTCTAATATAAAAATAAAAGAGAATATTGCTGTTTCCGTTTTTACGTTTGATAAAAACATAACATCATAGGGGGAATATGTTATGAAACTTGTAAAGAGCCAAAGGGAAGTCCTCCAGTTTAAGAATGGCCTGTTTGAGCAGGTTGCGGATAGCATTGTAACAGAATTTCCAGTGACGGTAAAAATAAATGGACAAGAATTTGTTACATTGGTTTGTACTCCGGAGCACATTGAAGATATGGTGATTGGGTTTTTGGCATCGGAAGGAATCATCCGCAAGTTTAAGGATATTAAGGACATTTGGATTGAGGAAAAAGAAGGACTAGTTCATATTCAAACGGAAAAAATCAATCCTTTTTATCAAAAACTTCAGGGTAAGCGCTGTATTACTTCATGCTGCGGGAACAGCAGACAGGGCTTTGTTTTTGTGAATGATGCATTAACGGCAAGGAAGATCGAGCATCAACATGTCAAAATCTCTGCAGAAGATTGTTTTCGCTTAATGAATGAAATGGAAAAGTCCGCCGCTACCTTTCTGCAAACAGGCGGGGTCCATAATGCCGCCTTATGTGATGTAGAAGGAATCATATTAGGCCGTATGGACATAGGAAGACATAATGCTTTAGACAAGATTTATGGATATTGTTTAAAAAATAACATTTCGCTCGTAGACAAAATGATTGTATTTAGCGGGAGAATCTCTTCGGAAATCCTGCTAAAGGTTGCGAAAATTGGCTGTGAAGTGATCTTGTCAAAATCAGCTCCGACTGAACTGGCTTACAGTTGGCAGAGCAATTAGGGATTACCACAATCGGATTTATCCGGAATCAGTCCCTAAATGTGTATACTCATCCACAACGGATTTTTAATTAATCTGAATATTTATAGCTTTACAGCCTTTTTGATTTTAAACCTTCTCAATTGCTTTAACCATTGAATGAATAAAAAGGATCATGCATATCAAAGCAAAGGGTTCCTTTGGTTACGGTCCATCCCATTTTTCACAGTTCGTGGGCATCAAAGAGCTCCTTTGGTTACCGTCTTTCCCTTATTTCACAGTTCGCGGGCATCATAGGTCTCTTATTGGCAACCCGTCTATGCACACTAAAATGACATTTGAGTTGACATTACCTTTGGCATCTTAATTTTATAAGAAAGCAGGTATTGTCTTGAACAAAATACTCTACATTTTGGTGTCAAAAGTTTCAAAACGTTCGATAATCCTTAATATAGCAACAAAATGATGTGTGCCAATTCACACGTCATTGCTAATGTCATTTAATTGTTTAGCACCTATAAACGGAACCCTTTAATTCACAGCATGATCCTTTTGTCTATCACCGAATAGTGCCAAATGCCTTGAACCAGCTCCTTTTTAAGTCTACTTTGAATCTCTAAGTAATCTAAATGGCCGATAACTTCAGACATAACAAGCGAAAATTGCTCGTAATAGGTATTCTTATAATAGGAAATGGCGAGCTCACTTGCAGTTGTTAGACCGGACTCGATTAACTGAATAAAGCGGTCAGCTTTGGCTTCCATACGCTCCAACCGTTTTAAAATTAATGAATTCGGGTCTTGGATTACTGCCCCATGGCCAGGAAACACTAGTTTCACATTTAAGGCTAAGCATTTTTTTAAGGAGTCAATATGTTGAGAGAGCGTATGGATTCTTCTCCCTAATAAGTCTGGTTCCACTAAGGCATTGCTTGAAATATGCTCGATTAATAAATCACCTGCAAACAACCAGCTTTGCTTTTCGTCATAAAAGGCAATTTGGTCTGGTGAATGACCTGGAACTTTAATGGTAGTATAATGCAAAAGCTGATTATCTACGATCTCAGTGAGATCTGCTTGGATCGCGTTCTGTTTGTTTTGCTGAAGGGCTTGTTTTAGATAGGAAACATGATGCTCCCCATTCACACCACAGCCCATTTCTTTATAAAGCTGTGAGTAAAATTCTACTCTCATTTCAAGGAAATTATTGTCCCTTTTTAAACGGAGAATCGAATCGGGATGAGTATAGACTGGAATTGGATTTTCTGACGTGACTCGATCTACTAATCCAATGTGGTCAATATGATGATGTGTCAGGATAATTTCTGTTAAGTCCTTTAAAGTGAATCCGTTTTTCCTCAGCGTATTGTTTAATCCCTCCCAGCATTCTTCATTATTCCAACCTGCATCGATTAACGAAAGTGAATGATCCTGTTTTACTAAAAAGAAGTTAACACTTTTTAATGAAGATTTATCGGGAACAATTATTGGGAAAACCTCACAGCATGTTTTTTTTAAGTCATTCAAAGAAAACACCTCACATTTAAAATAACGTAACTTAATAATATTGGGATTATAATAGTGCTAAAATTTTGAATTTTACTTGTATTATACCAATCAAATTTGTTATCAGCAATTATTTGAAAATAGGTATTTCTAACGGTTGTCATAAAAAGATAATATAGACATTACAATAATATGTTTTAACTACGGTCGTGTGAAAAAAGTAAATAATTAAGAATTAGAGAGAATATTAGAGGAAATAAAAGTATTTACTGTGTTTTGCACTGTAAACGGTATTTTTAGAGTTTTGTAAGTAGTAAGAATATTGTATATATTATGTAATAAGGACGGAAGAAATAAAATCATAATAAATAGGTTAGAGGAGGATTTATAAATGACAACAGTAACAGAAACGAAACAACTTACAGTTAAAAAATTAAATGGGGTTGCAGAGGTACATATCCATGTCAATAAAACCAATGCCTATGACTTGGAATACTACAAAGAATTAAATGCGGCAATTGATGATATTCGCTTTGATAGTGATATTAAAGTGGCGGTTTTAATGAGCGATATGCCAAAATTCTTCTCTGCTGGAGCAAATATTAATTTTCTAAAAGCTGCAGAGCCACGCTTTAAAACACAATTTTGCTTATTCTGTAATGAAACATTAGATAAAATCGCTCGTTCTCCCCAAATTTGGATTGCTTGTTTAGAAGGGCATACGGTTGGCGGCGGGTTGGAAATGGCTTAGCTTGTGACTTACGCTTCATGGGTGACCAAGCTGGAAAGATTGGACTCCCAGAAATAACACTTGGAGTACTTGCTGGTACAGGTGGAACACAGCGTCTAGCACGTCAAGTTGGACATTCTAAAGCACTTGATTTGAACATTACTGGCGAAACTTTAACTCCACAAGAAGCTTTAGACATAAGATTAGTCGACCGTGTCTTCCCACAAGAGGAAACAAGAGCAAAAACACTTGAGTATGCACAAAAAGTGGCAAACAGCGCAACCTATACAGCTTCGAATATTAAACTATCCATTATGAATGGAAAAGAAATGCCATTAAATGTAGCAATTCGTTATGAGGGGGAACTACAAAATCTATTATTCCGTTCTCAAGATGCAAAAGAAGGCTTAACGGCATTTGTTGAAAAACGCGAAGCTAATTGGACAGGGAAGTAATTTTCAAAATGGCGATATCGGCTATCGATATCGCTTATTTTTACACAAATAAATAGAAAAAGGGTGTTAACTACATATGGTGTACACTGATTATGGAAATGGGGGATTGGATGAGATCGAATGAAATCGAAATATTAGTCAATTGGGGTGATACGGATAAGGCGGGGATTGTCTATTATCCGAACTTTTTTAAATGGTTTGATATTGCAGGACATCAATTTTTTAGAAGCTGTGATTTAGCTCCTGCAAAATTGGAGGAAGAACGCAGAATTATTGTTCCGTTACTTGATGTTCAATGTACTTTTGAAAAATCCTTACTCTATGATGACCTCATTACGATTCATACAAAGGTAGAAGAAATTAATCGGAAAACGATTAAATTGAAACATATTGTTTATAGGGATGGTATACGAGTCGCAAATGGTTATGAATTGCGAGGCTGGGTGGAGCAGTCTGTGGAGGGAATAAAAGCAGTCTTAATTCCTGAGGACGTGAAAGCGATACTAAGCGAAGATATTCATCCGAAAGCGAATGAGAATAGACCTAGGTTTAATGCATAAACAATCATGTTCCTCTATAATATAAATGTCTCTTAAGAAAAAACATATTTAGCAAATATTAATTACTGGATGGTGGCAACGATGAAGCCGAGATCACTGATGTTTACATTATATGGAGAGTACATTCAATATTATGGAGGAGAAATTTGGGTTGGTAGTTTAATTCAATTAATGAATGGATTTGGTATTTCTGAGTCCTCAGTTCGAGGAGCCATATTAAGAATGGTACAGAAGAATTTATTGCAAGTAAGAAAACAAGGCAATAAAAGTTATTATTCTATTACAGAGCAAGGAAATAGAAGGGTGCTAGACGGAGTAAAAAGGGTTTATGCTGCCCCTCGCAGGTATGGGATGGAACATGGAGAATTTTAAGCTATTCTTTCCCAGAGGAAAAACGGGAGCTGCGGAATGAAATTCGTAAGGAGTTAACCTGGACCGGATTCGGAATGCTTTCCAATAGCACATGGATAAGCCCTAATCCATTAGAAGACCAAGTAATGGAGTTAATTAAAACCTATAAGATTGAAGACAATACCATTTTATTTAGTTCCTCTGCAGTTATCTCTCATAATAGCGAAAGTATTATTGAAAAGGGATGGGACCTGCAACAGGTTTCTGATAATTACAATAAGTTCATTGAAAAATATGCACCGAAATTTGAACAATTACGTGAAAAGGCATTGAATAATACCTTAACTGACGAAGAATGTTTTATTAAACGAACCACTATTGTTCATGAATATCGAAAGTTTCTTTTCCAAGACCCTGGGTTTCCTCGAGATTTACTTCCAGAGGATTGGGTAGGGGCAAAAGCAAGAGAACTATTTTGGAATGTTCATCAATTAATCTCAATACCAGCAGTACGGTATTTTGAATCCATTTATGAAGCGGCTCCAGACAAAGAAATAAAGCCAATACGAGACAAAGCAATCAATCCTTTTAAAGAAGTTTATGTATAGGGCACTGCTGGCCTAGTGGGTTTAAGACTTATCAAACGGAGTGATCACGTTGAAAAAAGTTGAATTAAAGGTAGAAAATCATTTAGCAGTGATAACCATTAATCGCCCTGAACAATTAAATTGCTTTGATTATGATACACTCGCACAGTTAGAAGAAGTGGTAGATGGACTAAAATTAGAAAAGGACATAAGAGCCGTTATTGTTACTGGAGCGGGTGAAAAAGCATTTAGTGCCGGTGCAGATTTAAGGGAAAGACGCACGTTAAATGAAAAAGAAGTACGTCGAAATGTGAATATGATTCGTGATGTCTTCACAAAAATGGAGGAGCTCCCGCAGCCAACGATTGCCGCTGTGAATGGATATGCACTTGGAGGCGGGCTTGAGCTTGCATTAGTATGTGATTTCCGCATCGCTGTTAAAGAAGCAGCGATGGGGTTAACGGAAGTGAGCTGGGGGATTATCCCTGGTGCGGGCGGCACACAGCGCTTAAGCCGATTAATTGGAACATCAAAGGCAAAGGAATTGATCCTAACCGCTAGAAAAATTGATGCATATCAGGCATATGATTTAGGAATCGTCAATAAAGTGGTAGAACGCAGCCATTTACTAGATGCCTCTATCGAACTAGCTGAAGAAATCATGAAGAATGCCCCATTGGCTGTAACACAAGCGAAATATGCGATAAATTATGGCAGCAATGTCGATGTGAAAACAGGATTAGCTATAGAGGCAAAAGCCTACGAAGTCATTTTTCCAACAAAAGACCGAATTGAAGCCCTAGAAGCCTTCAAGGAAAAACGTCCTCCGAACTTTAAAGGCGAATAGGAGGGGAAAATGAAAGACGTTCTCAAAAAGGGTGAAACCATGAAAATTGAGAAGATTGACTTTAATGGATATCGTATCGGAATCCCCATTCCTTTTCCGATGAAGTATGTCTATTGTTATCTCTTCAAACAAGATGATCATTTTGTTTTGATTGATGTTGGCTATAACAATAAACAGGGAAAAGCTGCTTGGGAAGAAGTATTTCAAGAGCAAAACATCCAACCTAGCCAGATAAAAACGATTTATCTAACCCATTTTCATCCTGATCATGCAGGGCTTGCCGGCTGGATGCATCAATTGACAGGTGCACCGGTTTATATGCACGAAATTGATGCCAGAATGATGGAGCATGTTTGGGGCAATGAAAGCAAACAGGCGCGAAATATTAAGGAAATGGTGTTTGAGCATGGGACACCCGAGGTATTAGCTGAAGAAATTCAAAAACAAATGGAGTTATTAATTAACCATATTCGGCCTATTCCGACCATTTCGATTATCGGTGAGCAGGTGAAGTTTGCTGATAGGGAGTGGGAGGTTATTCATACTCCTGGTCATAGTACAGGACATATTTGTTTTTTTCAAGAAGCTGAGAAAGTACTAATTTCAGGGGATCATATTCTTGATAAAATAACTCCGAATATTAGTGTTTGGCCTGGTGCGAGCCAAGTACCATTACATGATTATATAAATTCTCTACAAAAATTAAAAGATTTACAGGCTAAGAGAGCGTTTCCTGCACATGGAATGCCCATTGACCAGGTTAATGATCGAATCAATCAATTAATAAACCACCATGAAACACGTTTGTCAGTTATGGCTGAGATGGCACAAAATCGGACAGCCTATGAGGTTGCTGAGGAAATCTTTGCCCATAAAGAGCTGACACCTCACCAGTGGCGATTTGCCATTGCTGAAACGATCGCCCACTTAGACTATTTATCTATCGAAAACCGTGTTAAAAAAGTAATCGGATTGCCAATTAAATACGAAAAGCTTTGTTAGGAAAAGACGCCATTTTGTTTAGTGGTGTCTTTTTTTGTTTCGTTATTATTCTATCGTCTAAAAAACATACAGTTGAAGTACGGCTGATAAGGAAATGAACAGCTCACAATTTCTCCTAATAAAACACTTATTCTGTGTTTCTTCCCTTTAAATACAGCCTTTTCATTGGAGGTTCTTGTCTCAAACACCAATTAATTACGTTTTTAATATTAACAACATAAAAACGTAATAAAATTGTTGACAGACAATTATAAATATTCTATATTATATTATATAAACGAGGAGATAAAAAACGTAATAAAGAGAGGGGAAAGACATGGATCAGGCAGAGGTTTTAATCGATAAGATTCAGAAAGGATTTATGATTGAATGTAAGGATGATATGAATGAGGAGTATCTTCGAGCTTTAAAACAAACCTTAACGATTGTTGGTGATACAGAGCTCTTAAGTGTTCCTCCCCTTTTAACCGTGTATAATCAAGCTCCAAATCTTAACTATAAGATTACGGCATTAGCAGTTATACAAGATGAAATTGGCCATGCGCATATTGCTTATCGTTTACTAGAGGATCTTGGTGAAGATGTGGAAGAGATTCTTTATAAACGCCCAGCTAACCGCTGGAAAAACCCGTACGCCTTTGATTTTAAATTAGACAATTGGATTGAGCTTGGTGTTTTTAATGGACTATTTGACCGTTCAGGATACACGTTGCTTGGAGATGCCTACCAACATACATCATACGGTCCATGGAAACGAGCATTAGTGAAGGTAGACAAAGAAGAGCTCTTCCACTTGCGAAATGGTGAAATCATCATGAAAGCGGGAATGAAACAACCAGAAACAGCAAAGCAAGTACAAGTTGCAGTTGATTGGATGTTTTTAATGGCCTTAGAATTTTTCGGAGTTGCTGACAATCTTAAGAGCCGTTCAGCACAACTAGATTACAAGTTAAAAGGAAGAACAAATGATGAGCTAAGACAAAAATGGTTGTCAACTGCGGTGCCATTTTGTGAATCGATTGGCGTAAAGGTACCTGCACACTTTGATGAGGAGCAAGGTAAGTTTGTGATTGACGTTCCTTTTCCATGTAAATTTGATGTTGAAAATAAAAAATGGCTGTTAGATCAACCAGACACGTGGCAGGGAGTCATTGAGCGCTTTAAAAAACGTGGACCACAAAATCAAGAGTTTGTTCATAGAATTCAAAAGGGTGTCTATGAGCTAGAAGAATTAAGAGCAGAGGAGGTTAGTTAATCGATGCAAACCTTAGAGACGGAAAAATATTGGGATGCTTTAACAGAAGTAATGGATCCAGAATTTCCAATTAGTGTTGTGGATATGGGGTTAATCTATGATATTTCGAAAGTAGAAGAGGGAAAACTGGCCGTTAAGATGACCTACACTTCAACCGGTTGTGGCTGCATGCAATGGATTGAAAACGATATCAAAGAAAGACTTCTTAAGGAAGAAGATATAGCGAAAGTGGATATTGAAGTGGTTTGGAGTCCACCGTGGACCGTTAACAATTTAAGTGCGAAAGGGAAAGAAAAACTCAGAACTTGGGGGGTTAGTTCATGACTTTAAAGAAACAGAAACCAGAGTATCTTCTTTTCACCCGTATTAAGCGAGGAGATGACCTGATTCAAGTTGGTTCATTTCTGGCCGAAAGTGATGAATTGGCAAAGGTGTATGCACAGTATATTTACGATGAAGAAGACTGGGTCGAGATGCAAGTAGTCCGAAAAGATGCATTCATTACCGTACGCCTTCCTGAACCACTATTTGAAAAAGAGGGTGTAAATTAATATGGAAAATCAAAATCTACTATCACTTGTTAAATTAGCCGAAACGATTGCGGATAACAAATTTATTTTAGGTGATCGTTTAGTCGAAATTGGGATTAGTGGCCAAATTTAGAAGCTACTCTCTCATCGATAGCAATGGCTCAAGCAGAGCTTGGTCATGCCAGACTCATGTATAAATGGGCATATGAATTACAGGGTTTAAATGGAAGCAAAGTTGAAATTAAATCCCAAACAGGAAAAGCTTTTCAATCTGTCGTTACTACTTCCAATTGGGTTGCTTTGATTGCCGGTGTTTATGCAGTAAATGTTGCCGTCAATATCGTAATGAATGCCGTGATTAAAGGAAATCATCCAGATTTAAATGCTCCATTTAGTAAAATGCTAAGGGAACAAGAAGAACATCTTCTTTACTCAAAGAGTTGGTGTAAACAATTGCTTAATGATAAAGGGGCCGTTCCAAAAAAATTCACTGAAGAGCTAGAGAAGGTAACTTTAGAAGCATTACAATGGTTGGAAAATGTGGAAAATGACCATTTACTAATCGCTGAAAAAATAATCTTAGAAAATAGCAATCTTGTAACCGTATACAAGGAAACGATTGACAAGCTTTCCCTTGGAGATGTGCAGCATGTCTGATGAGAAAAATACAATCCAGTGCTCGTTTTGTTCTTCAGAGAATGTGGAAAAAATCTCTGCATTCGGTACAGCCCAATTAGTCCGGCAGTATTACTGCAACAGTTGTCACACTGTCTTTGAATATATTCGCTGGCAAGCATCGCAGACGAAACATGGAGAGGTGTCTAGAAACAAATGAAGGAGATTAAAAGAATAGGTATCGTTGGGTCTGGAACAATGGGAGCGGGAATTGCCCAGCTTGTTATTCAGAAAGGATATACCGCCATTATTTATGATATCGACCTGGAGACAGTAGGTCGAGCTAAATTAGCATTAGAGCTAAGATTAGACCGATTAGTCGAGAAAAAAGAGCAAGTGCTGAAGAAATTAAAGCGATGAAAGAGAATATGCAAACAACGGCTGATTTAGCTGACCTTTATGATTGTCAGCTTGTGATCGAAGCCGCACCAGAGAATATCGAGATAAAACGTTCTATTTTCAGAAGACTTGAAGCGGTTTGTACCGAAGATGCGATCCTTGCAACGAACACTTCATCGCTCTCGATTACGGAAATTTCAGGACAAATTAAAACTCATGAACGAGTGGCGGGCTTTCACTTTTTCAATCCAGCTCCAGTCATGCCGTTGGTAGAAGTCGTCCGTGGCTTAAAAACGGATTCAGAAACAGTGGAAACCTTGGTGGAGTTTGCTAAGAAAATTGGTAAAAGTCCAGTAGTTTGTAAGGATACACCCGGTTTTATTGTCAATCGTGTGGCCGTCCTTTTTATGGCGAAGCCCTAAAAATCATGAATGATCAAGTGGCTGATGTTGAGCAAATTGATCGGATCATGAAAAAGGCAGGAAATTTTAAAATGGGTCCATTCGAGCTTCAAGATTTGATTGGCATTGATGTAAACTTGCGGTAACAAAATCAGTCCATAGCAGTTTTCATGGTGAAACCCGTTTTTGGCCGCATTATGTTCAAGAACGCATGGTTCAAGCAGGCAGTTTAGGAAGGAAAACGAAGGGAGGGTTCTTTTCATATGACACCTAAAGGAATTGTCGTTATAGGTGATAATTTGTTAGCAAAGGAGCTGGTACATTCTCTTCGGGAGCATGGTTTAACGGATGTAGCACTAAACGATTACGAAGCCGTTAACGATATTGAGACCGTGATTGAAACTACCAATCTTGATCTTGAACAAAAAAAGAAGAATTTACAAGAGATTGAAGCACATGTACAGCCTCAGACGTTGATTTTATCAACTACGCTTGCCTTAACGGCAACGGAGGCAGCCTCATGGCTTTCGTATCCAGATAGATTAATAGGGTTTGGAACTTTTGTCAATTTCAAAGAAGGAAATTTGATCGAAATCGCTCCGGCATTACAATCAGGACCATACTTTTTAAAAATTGCGGAGGATTTGTTTTTGGCCCTTGAACTGGAACCAGAGGTGGTTCAAGATGAAGCCGGTCTTGTTTTTCCAAGGATCCTTTCAATGATTATTAATGAAGCAGTCTTTACTTTAACTGAAGGTACAGCATCGGTGGAAGACATCGATGAAGCGATGAAAAAAGGAACCAATTATCCGATGGGGCCGTTAGAATGGGCCGGAAAAATCGGAATCGACGAGGTTTATGCGGTTCTAAGCGGATTACATCGGCAGTTTGGAGAAGAAAGATACCGGCCTGCACCGCTTATTCGAAAGCTAGTTCATGCCGGCTGGACTGGCAGCGAAACAGGGAAAGGCTTCTATTACAACCAAAATCGTCATGTTAAGGAGTATTCGATATGAGGGAAGCAGTCATTATTGATGCAGTCCGGACACCAATCGGGAAAGTAAACGGTGCTTTGACAAATGTCCGTGCTGATGATTTAGCAGGACATGTCATGAAAAGCCTATTAGTAAGAGTAAAAATTGATCCTTTATTAATAGAAGATGTTTATTTCGGTTGTACAAACCAAGCGGGGGAAGATAATCGAAATGTAGCTCGGATGGGATTGCTTTTAGCAGGAATTCCTGAGTCTGTGGCTGGTGTGACTGTCAATCGGTTATGCGGATCTGGGTTAGAAGCCGTTAATCAAGCTGCTACTGCTATTAAAGCAGGGCTCGGAGATGTTTTTATCGCAGGTGGAACGGAGAATATGACCCGGGCTCCCTATGTCATGATGAAACCTCATTTGGCTAACCCAAGAAGCAATCAAACTTTATTTGATACAACCATAGGCTGGCGCCTTGTCAATCCGAGTCTGGCAAACGAATTTCCACCGATTAGTCTAGGTGAAACAGCAGAGAATGTTGCCGAAAGCTATCACGTTTCAAGAGAAGAACAAGATGAATTTGCGCTTAGCAGTCAGCTTAAAGCAACTTTAGCGATTGAAAATGGACGGTTTCGTGATGAAATTATCCCAATCGAAATCCCTCAGAAAAAAGGGGAACCGCATACTTTTAAAACGGATGAGCATGTTCGTTCTCAGACAACATTGGAAGCGCTAACGAAATTGAAACCAGCGTTCAAAGACGGGGGAACGGTTACCGCTGGAAACTCATCTGGTATTAATGATGGAGCAAGCGCCATTTTAATCATGGATAAAGACCTCGCAGAAAAGCTTGGTCTAAAACCAATCGCTCGAATCGTTACCTCGGCAGTCGCAGGAGTAGATCCAGCCTACATGGGGATTGGGCGGTTCCGGCAACAAGAAAAGCTTTGCAAAGAGCGGGAATATCTGTAAACGATCTTGACTTGATTGAACTTAATGAAGCGTTTGCTGCGCAATCTATAGCTTGCATTAAAGAATTAGGTTTTGACATGAGAAAGGTAAACGTAAATGGCGGCGCGATCGCGCTTGGACATCCACTAGGTTGTAGTGGTGCAAGAATTTTAACGACTCTTGTTCATGAAATGCAAAAACGTGATTGCCGATATGGTCTTGCCAGCATGTGTATTGGGGTTGGCCAAGGCATTTCTACAATTATTGAAAAAATGTAAAGGGGTTTTCTTAATGGTAAAAACAGCGACATTGAAGGAAGAATACCAGTTATTAATTAATGGTGAATACAGCAATAGCAGCAATGACCAATTTTTTGAAACCCATAATCCAGCCACAGGTGAAGTATTAGCCAAAGTCGCAAAAGCGACCAAAGAAGATGTCAATCGTGCAGTGGCTGCAGCAAGAAAGGCATTTGATTCAGGCAAGTGGCCGAAATTAACCCCTGCAAGAAGGGCAAGAGTTCTTAATAAAATTGCTGAAATCATGAGAGTGCGCTTTAACGAGCTTGTTGAGGCGGAAGTTTTAAATAGCGGCAAAACGGTTGCGGCTGCCCAAGGGCAAATAACCCAAGCGATTGAAGACTTTGAATTTTATGCGGGTGCGATCACTACTCATGGCGGCCGTACCAACCCAGTGCCAAATGGATTTTTCAATTACACCCTGAAGGAACCTGTTGGGGTCTGTGCTCAGATTATTCCATGGAACTATCCATTAATGATGGCAGCTTGGAAGGTAGCACCAGCATTAGCAGCAGGCTGTACAGTGATTTTAAAACCAGCTAGTTATACACCAATTACTGCCTTCCTGCTGGCTGATATTTGCCATGAAGCGGGTGTGCCGGCAGGCGTGCTGAACGTTCTAACTGGCAGCGGTTCGGAAATCGGTCCATATTTAACTGAGCATTCAGGTGTTGATAAGGTAGCCTTTACAGGTGAAACCGAAACAGGGAAGAACATCATGGCACGTGCATCGGGAACACTTAAGCGGGTGACGCTAGAACTTGGTGGTAAATCGCCGAGTGTTATCTTCGATGATTGTGATCTGGATGCGGCTGTTGCAGGGTCCATATATGGAATATTCTACAATTCGGGTCAATCATGTGAAGCACGATCACGGATCTTTGTTCAGGAAAATGTTTATGATGAATTTTTAGTGAAGTTTCTTGAAAAAGCAAGAAAGTTAAAAGTGGGCGATCCGTTTAACAAAGAAACCCATATGGGCGCATTGATCTCCAAGAGTCATGAAAAAACGGTCGATGGTTATGTAAAACTCGCAATTGAAGAAGGCGGCGAAATTCTTTTTGGCGGCAAACGCCCAGAAGGACAGGAATTTGAAAACGGCTATTGGTATGAGCCAACAATTATTGGAAATGTCACCAATGATATGAGAATTGCCCAAGAAGAAGTGTTTGGTCCTGTAGTCGTAGTAATGAGGTTTAGTGATGAATCAGAAGTGTTAAATCAGGCAAATGATTCCATTTTTGGCTTAGGCTCTGCTGTTTGGACAATAGATCATGGCAAAGCACACCGAATTGCTGCGGGAATTCGTGCCGGAATTGTGATGATTAACAGCCCGATCTCAGCCTTCCCTGGAACACCTTTTGGCGGCTATAAACAATCTGGATTTGGCAGAGAATTATGTATTGAAACCCTTGATTTATATACAGAAACGAAAAGCGTTGTTTCCTATATTGGAGCTAAACCGTTAAATATTTTTGGAATTTAAAAAACATTAAAAATTTTATTTTATTAGGAGGAATTATCATGACTCAAGTCCAATTAGAAACTAAAACATTAACTGTTAAAAAAGAAAATGGTATTGCAGAGATTCATATTCACGTTAATAAAACAAATGCCTACGATATAGAGTATTACAAAGAATTAAACGCAGCCATTGATAATATTCGATTTGATAATGATATTAAAGTGGCTGTGTTAATGAGCGATATGCCAAAATTCTTCTCAGCAGGTGCAAATATTAACTTTCTAAAAGCAGCTGAGCCGCGTTTTAAAACTCAATTTTGCTTATTCTGTAATGAAACATTAGATAAAATTGCCCGTTCACCACAAGTTTGGATTGCTTGTCTTGAAGGACATACCGTTGGGGGCGGACTAGAAATGGCATTAGCTTGTGATCTTCGTTTTATGGGAGACCAAGCAGGTAAGATTGGGCTTCCTGAAATTACACTTGGGGTATTAGCGGGAACAGGTGGTACACAACGTCTAGCACGCCAAGTTGGTCATTCTAAAGCCCTTGATTTGAACCTAACAGGGGAGACATTAACACCACAAGAAGCGCTCGATATTAAATTAGTAGATCGCGTGTATCCACAAGAAGAAACACGTGCAAAAACATTAGAGTATGCCAGAAAGATTGCTAATAGTGCAACATATGCTGCTTCTAACATTAAGCTTTCCATTATGAATGGGAAAGAAATGCCATTAAATGTTGCCATCCGATATGAAGGAGAATTACAAAATCTATTATTCCGTTCAGATGATGCAAAAGAGGGCTTATCTGCATTTATTGAGAAACGCGCTGCAGAATGGACAGGTAAGTAACTGTCGAGGGGGCTGGCTCAAGCTTTGAGCCAGACCCTGCAATTTGTTAAAGCGGTAAACAAATTAACCCTACTAGATTCGGCAGAAGAAAGAACTGGATAAACGAGTTCCAATTTTCTTTTGGGGGTAACAGAATGCTAGAGTCAGTTCAACAGTTAAAGGGCATAAAAGACTATTATAATAGTGCATATCGTTTTGTAGAAGGAAATGTTCAAAAAGGTCTTGGTAACAAAGTGGCCATTTATTGTGACGATGCAAAAGTCACCTATCAAGAGCTTCTTTTAAAGGCGAATAAATATGGAAACGCTCTCAAAAGCATAGGCGTGGAACGAGAAAATCGCATCTTGCAGGTTGTCTGCGATTCACCTGAATTTATTTACTCTTTTTTTGGAGCATTAAAAATTGGAGCAATTCCAATCCCTGTCAATACATCTATGAAACCACAGGATTATGAATACTTTCTCAATCATAGTCGGGCAAAAGTTTTACTGATTGATGAAGAAGTGTGGAACACAATTAAGGAATACAGAAATCGATTTATTTTTCTGAAAAAAGTTATTGTTATTTCAGGGACTGGATATCGTCATCCAGACGGCATTGACTATCATGAATTTATTAATCCAGCTTCTACTGAGCTGGAGGCTGAACGGACCACTTCGGAAGATCCTGCCTTTTGGCTTTATAGTTCAGGCAGCACAGGTAATCCAAAGGGTGTTGTCCACATTCAACGAAGTATGGAAGTGGCTTATAAAAACTATGCTGAAAAAATCCTCAATATCAATGAGAACGATCGAACATTTTCTGCTTCCAAGTTATTTTTTGCTTATGGACTTGGGAATGGGTTATATTTCCCGATTGGCGCAGGGGGTTCTACCGTTTTATTAAAAGACCGACCAACACCTGAACACGTTTTTGATACGATTGAAAAACAGAAACCAACTATCTTTTTTGGTGTGCCGACTTTGTATGGCAGTATGATTCAATATGTAGAGAAAAATGGAGTCATACCCGATCTTTCCTCCGTTAGAATTTGTGTGTCTGCTGGGGAAACATTGCCGTCCACATTTATTCGAAAGTGGAAAGAGCTGTTTAATATTGATATTTTAGATGGAATTGGGTCAACAGAAGCTTTACATATTTATCTATCTAATAATATTGGTCAAATTAAAGAGGGAAGCACTGGAAAGGTTGTCCCAGGTTACAATGTAAAAATCGTTAATGAAGATTCTCTGCCAGTTGCTGTAAATGAAATTGGCGATCTTGTAATTAATGGAGATAGTGTCAGTATCGGTTATTTTTGCAATTTAGAAGAAAATCAACGCAAATTCCACGGTGAGTGGATGTATACAGGGGATAAATATTACCAAGATGAAGATGGATACTTTTGGTATTGCGGCCGCTCTGATGACATGTTGAAGGTAGGGGGGATTTGGGTTTCACCTATTGAAATTGAAACTTGCCTTTTCCAACATGAGCATGTACTCGAGGTTGCTGTTGTTGGTGCAAAAAATGAGAGTAATCTCGTTTACCCGAAAGCATTTATTGTACTAAGGGACGGAGTGGAACCATCAGAGGACTTAAAGGCAGAACTTAAGCTCTATGTAAAACAAAACCTTGCACCCTATAAATATCCTAGAGAGATTGTATTTATTTCAGAATTGCCTAAAACAACAACTGGAAAAGTGCAGCGCTTTAGGCTGAAACAAGCTTAAACTTATCTTAGATAAAGGTTTTACTTTAGGAGGGCAAACATTAAAATAACAAGAAAAAGCACACGTAATTTCGTGTGCCTTTCCTTGTTGTAATGGCAAAACTGCAAAGGGTGGGGGAACTGTCCTTAGAAAAGGATTTGAAGGACAAAACTCTTCAAGGTAGAAAAAAAGGTCATTAGGAGTATTAATTTTAAGCAAAAATCAAACGAAAAAATGCCATTAACAAAATGGCATTTTTTGTGTGTTTGAAAATGGACAAATTCTTTTATTTGCATTACTCAGCAAGTTTAGTAAAATTTAAACTATCAGAGAGAAACGTCTGATTATCGCCTAGTAATAGTACAAAATGAAGGAGTTTGATTATGGCAAATAAAAGTACAAAAAACAAATCCCAATCATCATCAAAGTTTACTTTCTGGATCATAGGTATAATCGCAGCTTTTATCCTGGGATTCATCTTTTTAGGAAACCACTCAAAAACAGTACAAAAAGCATCAAAAGAAACAATTGACTATTCAGGACAGCCGTTCCTTGGTAAGAAGTCCGCATCCGTTTCGATAATTGAATTTGGTGACTATAAATGTCCAAATTGTAAAAACTTTGCTGCGAACGTGGTCCCATTAATTCAGAAGGATCTAGTTGATACAGGGAAGGCAAAATTGTACTTTTTCAATGACCCCTTCATTTATGTAGACTCTACCCGATCAGCTAAATTTGCGGAGGCGGTTTATCATGAGCTTGGGAATGATACATTTTGGAAATTCCACGAAACTCTGTATAAAAAGCAGCCGGAAGACAGCAATGCTGAAAAAACCGATCTATATGATGAGAAGTTTCTCGTCGCAACATTAAAAGAAGCGGCTCCGAATGCTGATGTTAACAAAGTGCTAGATTATTTCCATGCAAACAAAGCGGATGCCGCTGTAAATAAAGATTTGGGTTATGCTGCAAAATTAGGTGTAACAGGTACACCAACGATTTTTGTTGATGGGAAGCCATTCACTGGTACAACACTGGATGATCTAACTTCGATGGTTAACAAAGCTGCAAAGGGGAAATAAGATGAATAAGTCCCTCCTTCTCTCCTGGGTAGCCGCAATTATTGCCACCCTTGGCAGCTTATACTTTAGCGAGGTCCGCCATTTTATCCCATGTACCCTTTGCTGGTACCAGAGAATTTTCATGTACCCATTAGCGATCATTTTGGGGATTGCTGTTTACCGAAATGATAAAGGAATTTATAAATACGTGTTACCATTGTCCATTATAGGGATGTTGATTTCTGGCTACCATACAGTTCTACAAAAGATTCCTTACTTGCAGCAGTTTGAAATGTGTACTTCTGGAGTACCATGCTCAAAGGATTATCTTAACTGGCTTGGGTTTATTACCATTCCGTTAATGGCGTTCATCGCATTTACCATTATCACTATCAGCTTAGTGATCCTTGCCCGAAGCGAAAAAAAGAGACTACCCGCTAGTCTCTTTTTTCTTACATTTTTTGTTCTTCCTGTTGCTTCACTTTTAACCTTTCCTCCAAAACATGGACCATCTGAAGGAAATGATCCGCTTCTCTTACCACATGGTCTGCTAACAATGGGTCGATAACATTTTTGATTTGGCAGCTTTTAATTAAATCCAACCCGGCTTGTTTAAAATTACGAAGCTCATGTGTCGCGTTTTCACTATCCTTATTTAACTTTCCAATAATTGGATAGGTCGGTTGTTTCTTATATAACATCGATTCAACGTCTCTAGCCTGGTTGAGGAGAACCTCAAAATCATCCCCAAATTTCAATGCCGTTTTCACTAAATTCCGTTCTGATTGATCGAGTAGTGAGGCGATAAAACGCGAATGCTCCATCATGATTTTTAACCAAAATACATTTTCCTTGATAATCGCATCTTGAATAGGATCCAGGATTCCTTCGTTAAATTTTTTCAACGTTCTCATAAAGTATTCGGCTTCACGCGCAATATGGTCGACAAGAAGCGGGAAGTTAAATCCCATGACTTTACAATTGACGATGAGGATCAGCAAATTTCGTTTGAAATTTCGTAATCCTAAAACGAGTTGAATCGAATCTTCATTTAACTTACGAACTGCCGTTACATTATTGGGAGTTTGATAAGCTCTTTTCTCTTGCTCCTCAAAATAGTGATAAAAACGATCGGTTTGTTGAATAAGATGTTTGTCTTTTCGACTAAAGCCTTCACCCAAAAAATAGGAATGCTCTTTCATAATTCGTAACCAGAATTTATTCTCAATTAAAGATCGTTCAATAAATAGTTGTTCGGTTAATGATTCAGGTGGTGCTGCAAACGTTTCAGGGGCAATTAACATTTGATTGTTGGAATCCATGCTAGCAAAGTTTTGATTAACCATGTTTTTCCCCCTCCTTAAAACAGACCTACACTACATTTTATTTATAATTTTTTTTGTTATGTTACTAAACCTATAAAAAATTTTGCAAACAATAGGAGGTAACAAATAAAATTTTTGGAGGACAAAATGAAATCAATGGATGTATTAGTAAGCTGTTTAGAAAATGAAGGAGTCGAATATATTTTTGGGATTATTGGAAAAGAGGTGATCGACCTAGCCGAGTCATTGTCTAGGTCAGAGAAAATAAAGTATGTACCAGTTCGGCATGAGCAAGGGGCTGCCTTTATGGCCGATGTTTATGGCCGAGTTTCTGGAAAACCAGGAGTATGTCTCGCCACGCTTGGTCCAGGAGCCACGAACCTATTAACGGGTATCGCCAGTGCCAATTTGGATTATTCTCCAGTAGTTGCATTAACCGGACAAAAGGGTCTAGAAAGTCAACATCAACATGCTCATCAGTATATTGATATTACCAAGGTTTACGAACCGGCTGCAAAATGGGCTTTTCAAATGAAAGATGCCAACGCTATTCCTGAAGTAATCAGAAGATCCTTTCGGAAAGCAATGGGAGAAAAACCAGGGGCTGTTGTGATCGAAATACCAGAAAATATTGCTGACGAAAATGTAACAACAAACCCGTTAGCTGTATCAAATTTGCCAAAAAGTGTGCCTGCAAAAGAATCACTAGAGTTTGCAGTGAAATTGCTTAATGAGTGCAAACAACCTTTCATTATTATTGGAAATGGAGTCATCAGGCAAAATGCTGTGAATGAAGTGCAGGCATTTATTCAGCAACTGGCATGTCCTGTCACACATAGCTTCATGGCTAAGGGGATCTTAGCGAAGGATCATCCGCAAAACTACTATACCTTTGGTTTTAACGAAAAAGATTATGTCCTTCGTGGAATTGAAGAATCTGATTTGCTCATTGTTATTGGTTTTGATTTTGTGGAAAAACTCCCATCAGAGTGGAACCAAAAAAAAATCCCAGTCCTTCATATAGACAATTTACCAGCTGAGGTGGAGGAAGGATATCCGGTCAATGCTGAATTAGTGGGGAATCTAAAGGAAACGCTGCAATTATTCGCCCTAGAGGAAATCTTGCCCAGGCCTTGGGTGCCATCCGGTGATCTAAAAAGGCGCATAGAAGCTGCTTATTCAATTAACGAAAAGAAGAATGGCGACTCCTCTTTAACAATTGAGAAAATATTGCACGCTGTTGAAAGGTTCCAGACTGATCAGACGTTAGTGATATCAGATGTTGGTTCACATAAAGTGTCGATTGCGAGAACCTTTCAACCCATGCACGCCAAGCAGTTAATTATCTCAAATGGGTTAGCATCAATGGGCATAGGCATTCCCGGTGCCATTGGTGCCAAATTGGCTACTCCTGAAAGAACAGTGATTTGTATCACCGGTGATGGCGGAGCATTAATGAATTTTGCCGAGCTCGAGACGGCAAAACGACTAGGTTTGTCGTTTGTCATTATCCTTTTAAATGATTCCATGTTAAAAATCGAAGACGAGATGATGAAGAAAAAATTCGGCGAAAGCTTTGGGATTTCGTTTACCAATCCTGATTTTATCTCATTAGCAAATAGTTTTGGCGTAAAGGCAATGATGCCGAACAACATAGAAGAATTTGAAGCAATGTTATCTGAAGCAATGAGTTTGACGAAAGAAATTGTGTTAATGGATATAGTCCTTCAGCAAAAGTTATAGTGGAAACGAAGTGGAATGAAGGCCAAGCCCTCTAGAATATTTTAAATTAAAAACCGGGGTGATTTGGAAGGTAACAAAACAATAAACTTAGTGTAAAAAATTTAAAAAAGACATAAAAAAGAGAGCGGGAAACAGGGGATTTCCGCTCCTTTACAACAGGGACCCTATATTTGATAATAGGGCACTACAATTAGTACATGAAAGATGCTCCAACAATGATGAGCAAAATAAAGAGAACGACAATTAAAGCAAAACTGCTTCCGCCTCCAGACATAATATTTTCACCTCCTCCTACTTGTTATTACAATGTATGTCTTATTTTTATATTTGAAATGGACAATGGTTTAATAAAGAAAAAAATCCCTTTTTTCGTTACATAACTGATACATTTTGTAAGAAATGAACCTTATCTATCCACTAAATCCATTACTAGGAAATAAAAATGAAAAGGATATCAATTCCAATTTTTTTTGAAACGCCATTATGATGGGATGAATTGCAGCTAAAAATCCCCTGTCATTTATTGGTTAATGAATTAGTATGTTACAACTGATAGCCTTAGTAGTAGAGAGACGAGCGTAACTACTGGGAGGTATATATCACATGAATAAACTTAAAAAATTAGTCATTGCAGCTGGAGTACTTTTATCAATGTCAGCATTCACTTTAAATAGTAAAACTGATGCAGCATCTTTTACTCACAAGGTTCAATCCGGTGAAACTTATTGGAAAATTGCAAAAGGTTTGGGAGTGCCTATAAATAGCTTAGAGGCAGCAAATCATTGGTCATCTCTTTATGCTGGTAAGAATATAGTAATCCCGAATTCTCCGTTCACAGCAGCACAGAAAGAATTAATGGCACGTCTTGTTCATGCAGAAGCAGTAGGGGAGCCATATGCTGGGAAAGTAGCTGTTGCAACGGTGATTTTAAACAGAATTAAAAGTCCTGACTTCCCATCGACTTTGGAAGGTGTTGTTTATCAAATTTCAAATGGACACTATGCATTTACACCAGTACAAAATGGGCAAATAAATCAACCTGCTGATGGAGCCTCTAAAGAGGCTGTTAATGAAGCTATAGCTATTGAAGGGAAAGGAAAAGATTCCTTATTCTACTACAATCCTAAAACTTCAACAAACTCTTGGATATTATCACGTCATGTGGTAGCTAGAATTGGAAATCATGTATTTGCTAAATAATATGTTTAAAAAAGCTCCAATCTTATTGATTGGGGCTTTTTTTGTTTGTTTATTAAATATTAAGATTCTGTTTTTGTAATCTACTGGTATCGGTAAATTTAGATAGCCTTAGAATTAGGTGATTTTGAACCGAAGTGGTCGCAGTAGTGTATTGATTTTTTATGCAAATTAGATTAGGTTATGCAAAATTTCATAAAAATACAGGTCTCACTTTTTAATAAAGTGTCATTAAATAAGTAGCAAATTAGATGCAAGAAAGGTCGAGGCAGCAATGTTTTAAACACAAAATACCCCTTCTTTCGTAAATTCCTGACACGAATGAAAGCTGTTTTTTTCCGAAGAACGGAACAATGCTTTTAATACCCGATGAATAGCGAAAGCACAAGCGAGTATTGAAATTTTCAGCTATCATTTGGAGCCTTTTTGATTATCCTCTTCAAGGAAAAAGCTTACTTAAATGGTGTATTAATTAAAATTGGTATAAAAATTGCAACTATTTAAAATAGTTAATTATTTATTTAGAATGTAAGAAGGAGTGATGAACGATTAAATAGGATGAGCTATTACAGATCTACAATCTCTTAAATGTTTAGAACGAAATGGAATCGCTTTCAAATTATTTTGTAAAGAGAATATACGGACCAAAAGGAGAGTTGATCAAATTGGAGAATATTACCCTTAAACGTTCACTTGGACTATGGGCAATCGTTGGGCTTGGATTAGGTTATATGACACCTACAATTGTATTTGATACATTTGGGATTGTCTCTAAAGGAACAAATGGTGTTGTCCCGCTCGCGTACATTACAGCTTTGGCTGTAATGCTGTTTACAGCTATTAGTTACGGGAAGATGGTACAGGTATTTCCAAGCGCTGGATCGGCATATACGTATACACGGGAGACAATGAACCCGCATCTGGGATTCATTGTCGGCTGGGCAGCGTTACTGGATTATATCCTTCTTCCCATGGTTAATGCATTGATTATTCGTATTTACATGGTATCCATATTTCCTTCGGTACCAGCATGGATTTGGGTTGTCGGTTATGTTGCCGCCATCACCGGAATTAATGTATGGAGTATGGGGAAAACATCAAATTTGAATTCAATCCTTGTTGTTTTTGAAATTGTTTTAATTGCGGCCTTTATTGTACTTGCCTTTGTTCAGTTTTCCCACGGGATGGGACAAGGAACCATTTTCACAACTCAACCACTTTTCCATTCCAATGTACATCTTGGCCCTGTTTTGACAGGAGCAACAGTGGTTTGTTTCTCGTTTATTGGATTTGATGCCGTAACAATGTACGCCGAAGAGGCAATTGATCAAAAAACGATGCCTAGGGCGATCATGTTGACAGTCCTGATTGGCGGGGCCATCTTTTTCGTAGCCGGTTATTTCGCACAAGCGTTATTTCCGGATGTCTCACATTTCAAAAACACCGACGATACGTTACCTGAAATTGGATTGTATGTTGGTGGAGCCATCTTTAAACTGATTTTTCTTGCAGGGGCTTTTGCTGCAACAGTTGCTTCCGGACTTGCATCACACGCAAGTGTATCTCGGCTTTTGTACGTAATGGGACGAAATGGTGTTCTTCCAAAGAAACTTTTCGGCTATGTTCATCCAAAATTCCGAACACCTGCATTTAATGTAATCCTGGTTGGAGTTATTTCCCTGCTTGCCATAGCTCCCAGCCTAGAGTTAGTTTCTTCTGTTATCAACTTTGGGGCATTGATTGCTTTTACCTTCGTTAATTTATCCGTCATTGCTTATTTCGTATTTCGTCAAAAAAGATATAAAACAGCTAAAGATATTTTCTCTTACCTGATTATGCCTATAATTGGGGCAGGATCAACGGGGATTTTATGGTCTAACTTACATGCAGATGCACTCATAGGGGGTCTCGCTTGGGCCGGTATTGGGTTTATCTATATGCTGTTCCAAACCAAATTCTTTAAACTCAAAATTGCCGACTTTGCTTTTGAAGAATCGGATAGGGCTTCTTAATTATAATAATAGGGGATCGGTCCCATTTTCTTGGCTGGTAGGAACTTATAAATCTCCCCAAGTTTATCCTTTTTTCCTGCGCAATTGCGGGAACAGTATATTGATGAAGTACTGGAATTATGTAAGCAAGGAAAAGAGTTTATAACGGATAAAATAAATGAAGTGTCTAAACGAATAAATGAACTGGCTTGGCAGGGAATTATCCCGGCGTGAAAACTCGTCACAGTCTAAATGGTTCGAGAATATACAGTGAATCGAAATAAATGAGAATGAACCTTATAATTATTAGTACAGAAAGAAGCAGAGTTCTAAAAATGAAATCTGCTGCTTTTTATACGATTAAGCAAGATTCACGTATGTTACGAGAAAAATAGTTTGACTATTCTGTTAGTAATGGATATAATCCGTATAAAACTAACTACCGATAGTTAGTAAAGGTGAGGAGATGAAAAAATGAAATATCCGCTATCCCCAGATGTAAAGCCAGAGTTTTGTACGACGGGAACATTTATGAGGTTACCTTCTTCTAGAGAAGATGCGAAATTAGCCATTGTAGGAATGCCTTTTGATACTGCGGCGTCTTTTCGTGTGGGAGCCCGCTTTGCACCGCAAGCCATTCGTCAAGCATCGATGACGTTATTTCCATACCACCCGATTCATAAGGTATATCCTTTTGAAGTCAGCAATGCTATTGATATTGGGGATGTATCTGTCATTCCGCATAATATCCATCGTAGTTATAAATTGATTGAAGATGCCATGTTTGAGTTGATGGATAAAAAGATCATTCCCATTGGTTTAGGGGGTGACCATTCCGTTACTTTAGCCAATCTTCGTGCTGCAAGTAAAAAATATGGGCCAGTGGCGATGATTCATTTTGATTCCCATACTGATACATGGGACACTTATTATGATGAAAAATATTGGCACGGTTCTCCATTTATCCGTGCATATGAAGAGGGGTTATTAATCCCAAATAAGGTATTTCAGATCGGAATAAGAGGGACACTGAATCATCCTGGAGACTTAGAGGCAAGCTATGATTTAGGGTACAATGTCATCACAACCCCTGATATACACGAACGTGGTTTTGAGAGTATTTTACGTAAAATGAAGGCGGTGATTGGCGATACGCCGTGTTTCTTAACGTTTGATATTGATTTTGTCGATCCTTCCTGTGCTCCGGGAACAGGGACACTTGAGGTCGGGGGATACAATAGCATGGAAACCTTAAAAATGATTCGCACTTTAACAGATTTTAATTTTATCGGCTTTGATTTAGTGGAAGTATTGCCATCCTATGATCCTACTCAAATTACTTCACTTTTAGCAGCCACGCTTGTCCATGAATTCGCTAGTTTGGCCACATTGAAAATTGTAAAAGAAAATAATAATTGCTCAATCGATCTTGTCTAAAATAAATTAAAAAAGGAAAAAGTTCTGTTTCTGTATAAAAAACAGGGCTTTTTTTGATTAAATAAGATACATAATTTAGACTACCCTCTATTACAAGTTTATAATTTAGATAACTTAACATAGTCTCGGAGGATAAATATGACCAAAGATAAGATTATTGCGGCAGCTTTAGCGCTATTTGCTAAAAATGGATATGAAGGAACCAGCTTGTCTGAAATTGCAAAGGCAGTTGGAATCCAAAAACCTTCTATTTATAATCATTTTAAAAGTAAAGAAGAAATCTTCTTTACCATTTATGAGAATATTTTATGGTTTCACGTACATAAGGTAGAAAAATTAATAGAAGATATAAAGGGTTTAAATGCAAAAGAGCAGTTATTTCAAATACTTAACTTAACGTTTCAATATTATATTGATTATGAGGAGCAATCTACTTTTCTTAACAGAGCAGTCTTTTTCCCCCAGAGAACTTGAAGGAACAATTGCATGAACAGTTTATGGTTTCAGAAGAGGCGATGAACGCTATTTTAAGAACAGTTATCAATAAAGGCATGGAAAATGGAGAAATTCGTAAGGGGAACATTGATGATTTTATTATATCTTATTATTGTTTAATTGACGGGATTTTTATTGAATTATCTTATTATGGTGTTGAAAAGATGAAACCAAGAATAGTAAATATTTGGACCAATTTTTGGTCTGGACTTAAAAATGATTAAAAGCTTATTATAATCAGCTTCTTCTATATTAATGGCTTGTGTAATTTCCGGCTACTGCTTCTATGCAAATTGTCATATGTTATTCACATTTGCATTGATAAGAGAGCCATTTTGGTTGATTCGTATGAAAAAACATCGGAATCTAGGTTGGAATGATTATTGCATAAATAAAAGTGAGGGAAGTTAAGATCTAAAGGAGGTGTGATTGGAAGACGAAAGTCGCACACATGCACATCAATTGCCAATTCGCGAGAATCGGAAGAAGTAAGAAATGTTGTAAATCAGCCAATTGGTAAGCAATTGCCACAGTTGCATAGGGAAATAAACAAGTCCATAAAGGCAATCCATAAGGGGGGATCCGAGATCCTATAGAATACTTATATCCTTAAGGGCAGTTTAGTTTATCCAGATGAACTTACAATCAAATGAAAACGGTTACACCAGTTTCTTATATTGCATTTTATCAAAGAAAATAGGTCAAAGGGGAGGCAGATACTAGTTTATGGCGGAAACAAAAGGACTCAAGGCAAATGCAATCAGTTCATTGGAATCGGTAATGTTGGGGATTGGAGGAACAGCCCCTGTCTATTCGTTATCTGCGAGTACTGCTTCATTAGTTGCAGCGGTTGGATTCATGGGGCTGGATCCCTTTTATATGCTGCAATCATTATGTTTGGGATATGTTTTTCGTTTATGTATCTGAATCGTTGGCGTTCTGATTCGGGCGCAAGTTATGCATGGGTGGGAAGGTCTATTAACCCAAGTCTTGGATTTATGAGTGGATGGGCGCTGCTTATTTCAACGACTCTCTTTATGATTGCTGGCTCATTGCCTGCAGGGACCGTTACACTGGATCTAATCGCACCTAAGTTAGCGAATAATGTGTTAGCAGTGACTATTACAGGTGCGTTCTGGTTTATCGCAGTGAATATTTTAGTAATGATCGGGGTTGAGATTACAGCAAAGTTTCAGAAAATTATGACTATTATTGAAATTGGGATTTTGATTATTATCACGATTAGGGCTTTGATCGTATTTTCAGCACACCCTGTTCATCATTTTTCATGGAGTTGGTTTTTACCGTCTGGATTTAGCTTTAGTACCTTTGTTGCAGGCTCTCTGGTTGCAGTATTCTATTACTGGGGATGGGATGTAACGGCGAACTTGACGGAGGAAACTGCAGATCGCCATAACGCTCCTGGAAAAGGCGGAGTGTATGGTACGATTTGTATTTTCCTGATGTTTGAATTGTTGCAAGTAACGTTTCAAATGGGAATGAGTAATGATCAAATAAACAAGGCAAGTACAAATTTACTCCCAGTGGTCGGGGATCTAATTTTCCCGCGTCCTTGGGGTGATATCGCGATTATAGCTGTGATGATAAGTACAATCGCAACTTTGGAAACGTCACTTTTACAATCGACTCGGACATTCTTTTCTATGGGGCGGGACCAAGTCATGAACAAGAAATTTGGAGAGCTCCATCCGAAATTCAAAACACCATGGGTATCAAGTATTGTCATAGGAATTGTTGCCCTTGTCTTATTTGTGCTTTCTGCGTTTAGTAGTGGAATGAATTCATTGATGACAGATGCGATTAATGCCATCGGACTGCAAATCGCCTTTTACTATGGTCTAACTGGCTTTTCCTGTGCATGGTATTATCGTAAGGTTAGGAATGGCAAAGATGTTTTAATGCGTATTGTTTGGCCGCTTGCTGCAGGTATTTTCCTTTGGTTTATTGCAATCTACGATATTAAACAACTAGATTTAGTCACTAATTTAGTTGGAATTGGATCGTTGGTAATAGGGGTTTTCCCACTTATATACTATCGTAGAAAGTATCGCAGCAGTTTCTATACGGATGGTTTGGAAAGCTGGAATCCTGATTTTCCGACACAAGTCCATGATCCGTCGATCAAAGTCGAAGGTTAAGCCCAAAAATACGAATGGAATAGAATTTATTAGTGAAAAGCGCATTCTCAGGGGAATGCGTTTTTTTTGACCTTTTGTTTCGAACAACTTAAAAATACATTGTATGCAAACCTGCATAATAAAGTCATTTTTTCATAGCGCTTACATTCTTTTATTTAAAAAAGCTATTAAAATCAGCTATTTTTAGTTGGCACGGAACTTGCTTAATTATACATTAACAACAAAAAATGAGGTGTTAAAATGGCGGTTGAATCTTTGGGAATGAAAAAGAATGATGAATCGATAAAGGAAAAGGATAATTCACTTCTTGAGTTTCAAGAAACATTAAAAGAAGCAGTAAACATCCTAAACTATCCTCCACAAGTATTTGAATTCTTGAAGAAGCCAATGAGATTTTTAGAAGTAAGTATCCCGGTTCAAATGGATAATGGGCAAACAAGAATTTTCCAAGGATACCGGGCTCAGCATAATGACGCACCAGGACCGACAAAAGGTGGAATTCGATTTCATCCGGATGTCACACCTGAAGAAGTAAAGGCTTTGGCTGGTTGGATGAGCTTAAAATGTGGAATTACGGATCTTCCATACGGTGGTGCAAAGGGTGGGATTGTTTGTGACCCGCGTCAAATGAGTTCGAATGAACTAGAAAGATTGAGCCGGGGCTATGTTCGCGCAGTTAGTCAAATGGTTGGCCAACAAAGGATATCCCGGCGCCCGATATGTATACCAACTCGCAAATTATGGCATGGATGCTCGATGAATACGATCATATTAGAGAATTCGATTCCCCTGGTTTTATCACAGGCAAACCAATTGCTTTAGGTGGATCAAAGGGTAGGGAAACGGCTACTTCAAAAGGTGTTCTATACACTCTTCAATTGGTCAGTGAATTAAAGAACATTCCATTAGAGAATTTGAGAGTGATTATTCAAGGTTTTGGGAATGTAGGAAGCTACCTTGTAAAGTATTTATATGATTTAGGAGCAAAAGTAATCGGAATTAGTGACTTGCTTGGCGGTTTATATGATGAAAATGGATTGGATATTCCTTACTTACTAGATAAAAGGGATTCCTTTGGAATTGTATCCAATCAGTTTAGTCAATCAATCCCTAATCAGGAATTATTGGAAAAAGAATGTGATGTCTTAATTCCTGCGGCTATCTCCGGAGTAATCAACAAAAAAAATGCATCTAAACTTAATTGTAAGATTGTCATTGAAGCGGCAAATGGCAACAACGAAAGAAGCCTTAACTATTCTTGATGAGCGAGAGATTCTTGTTGTACCTGATATTTTAGCTAATTCAGGCGGAGTCATAGTCTCTTATTTCGAGTGGTGCCAGAACAATCAAGGCTATTACTGGACTGAGGATACAGTCGATGAAAGATTAAAAGAAAAAATAACTTCAAGCTTTTTAAATGTCTATGATACCTCGAAAAGGTATGGGGTTAACATGAAAATTGCTGCTTATATTGAAGGTATTCAAAGGTTAGCGGAAGCCTCTAGGCTAAGAGGATGGCTAAAATATTAGATTACTAATTTACTAAACATAATTTTATTTTAATAACAAAAAGGAGGAATTTTCAATGAAGTTGGAAATTATTTCAGAAAAGAATGAACGTCAGAATTTGCATTATTTTTGTCTTATTTCCAATAACCATCGCTATGATTTAACCATTGGATACTCAGAGCAATTTTTTGGAAAAGCAATGGTAACCTCCATCCAAAGTGGAAAAATGGTTTTGCTTTGCCAGGATGATACCCATTTAGATCATTACTGGGCATCGAAATTAGGAATTGAAGCAGAGGACATTCCTGATTTTCAAGAATTCTTTGGCCTTGTTTTACAACCTCAACCTTTTCACGAGCAATATTAATCATGTAACATGGGGAGGGAAAATAAATGTATTTTGGAGTAGTTGTTAGTCCATTTTACGGGAAAGTTGAAAAAATCTCGATAAATAGTGAGTCTAGAATTTATGAGTGGGAAACTTTATTTATGATTAAAACAGAAGAAGGCAATCAAGAAATAATTCGAACCGGTGTAAGTGGGGAGGTAGAATCTCTGGAGGTGCAAGAAGGAGATGATGTGATTCCCGGGATGGTCCTTGCCTATATAAAAGAAGATATATTTGTAACAGGAAGCGATTAATAACCTCCATTAAAAAGAGAAGATGGAAACAGCATCTTCTCTTTTTATTTTTATTTTTATTTAAAAGATTCTGTATTAAATGATAGTATAAGAGAGATGAGGATTAAAGGGGGATGTAAAATATGTTTTCCGTGGCAAAAGATAAAATTAAACCCATCATTTCAGTCGAAGTTGATGGAAACGAAGAAGTTCTAAGAGCGACCATAAACAATCTAAAAGAACCCTTTTTATTCTTAAGAAAACTAGATAAATTATTTGCATATGTTGCTTTAAATAATCAGTTAATTGAGAAAATGAAAAAAAACAATTCCGCGATAGAGGTCTTACTTGAACAAGCTGAACCAATTGAAAGCATCTGTCATCTTAGCGAGCATATTTCTTTACCGATATTATTCCAAATTGTTGGGGAACCGTTTGCGATTGTTAGAGGTGAGGACGGACAGCAGGCAGGCTATATTCGAAGAGAAGACGTCCTAGCTGAGCTTTTTAAGCAGGAGAATAAAAGTGTGGATTTATTAAAAATTATGCTTACTTCTATTCCAATGGGGATTTTTGTATTGGATAAGGAAAAACGAATCATTAATTGCAACGAGGCTGGTTTAAAAATGATTAAGTCCAGCAGTGATAAAGTGTTGAATTTTCCGGCTGAAAATATTTTTAACGGCGAACGAATTAACACTGTGTTTGCCACAGGTAAAACGCTCCTTAACCATCTTGAAATTACCAATGAAATGGGGGCCATAGTCGATTATAGCCCTATTTTGAACTATGATAACGAAGTGGATGGAATCATTATCGTGGTACAGGACCTGCCAATGGTGGAAGAAATGGCAATGGAAATTGAATATATTAAGGATTTAAATAAAGATTTGAACGCCATTTTATCCAGTATTTACGATGAAATACTTGTTGTGAATGCGAAAGGGGAATTAATCAGGTTCAGTGAAAATATCATTCAAGATTTCTGGAAGGTTGATTTAAAGGAACTTGTTGGAAAAAATATTCTTGAGCTTGAAGATAAAGGTCTTTTTACTCCCTCCGTAACAAGGCTCGTAATGGAAAGTAAGAAAAAAGTCTCCGTTGTTCAAGAAACGAATAATGGAAGAAAAATCCTTGCCGTCGGAAATCCCGTGTTTAATGAAAATAATCAGCTTGACCGTATTATCATTGCATCAAGAGATATAACAGAAACGACGCGGCTAAAAACCGAACTTAAAGAAATGAAAAAAATATCGGAGCAATATAAGAAAGAATTAGATGATTTTAAAAGTAAGGATCACTTCTTAAAGAAGCTCATCTATTGTAGCCCGAAAATGGAAAAAATCATTAATCAGGCGAGGAAAATTGCTGACTTTTCTTCCACAGTCCTCCTTAACGGAGAATCCGGAGTAGGAAAAGAAGTGATTGCACAGGCAATTCATCAATTAGGAAAACGATCCTCTAAACCGTTTCTTAAATTGAATTGTGGTGCAATTCCGGAAAATTTATTGGAAAGTGAACTTTTTGGATATGCAAAGGGTTCTTTTACCGGTGCTGATAAAAATGGGAAAGAAGGGTATTTCAAACAGGCTGATCAAGGAATTTTGTTTCTAGACGAAATTGGCGAAATGCCTTTGCATCTTCAAGTAAAGCTTTTACGTGTACTTCAGGAACAAGAAGTAATACCGGTTGGAAGTACAAATCCAATTAAGGTTAATGTTCAAATCATTGCAGCAACTAATAAAAAGTTAGAAAAAATGGTGGAAGAGGGAACTTTCCGTGAGGATTTATTTTATCGCTTAAATGTCATTCCTCTTCATATACCGCCCTTAAGAGAAAGGACTGAGGATATTTCCGTGCTGGCCTTTCATTTTCTGCAGCAGCTAAATGAAAGATACGATCGGAATTACCATCTAACACCTGATGCCATTAATGTCCTTGAGTTTTACCCTTGGCCTGGTAACGTTAGAGAACTACAAAACATTATTGAAAGATTGGTTGTTTGGCCAGATGAACAGGCAATAGATGCCGAGTTTGTAAGTCAATTTTTATCATTCGGATATGAATATAAAAAAATGAAGCCAGTAATTACGAGGGTGATTCCTCTGCAAGAGGCTATGGATCAAGTAGAAGAACAGCTGATTGTCATGGCGATGAACCAATATAGAACGACCACAAAGGCTGCGAAAGCATTAGGAATAAGTCAGTCATCCGTAAGCAGAAAATATCAAAAGATCCTTAGTGAAAAAAACATAAATATTGAAAACATGTCTACCCACTAATAAAAAGCTGTTTCAGAAAATCTGAAACAGCTTTTTAAATTTGGCAATAGCATTATGCACAAAATAATAGACTTATGCAAAATTGAATAGCCTTTTAGCTATATTAATAAAAAATATACTGTATTGCGGTTGATTAAGAGTTGGCATAGTTCTTGCATTATTATTAGTAAAGGGTTAATAAAGGAGGAATTAACGAATGGTTGAGATAAAAAACCGAGTTGAAAACCTAAAGATGTTTATTGATGGCGAGTGGAAGGATTCAGAGAATCAAGAAACACGACCAGTAATAAATCCCGCTAATGGGGAAGTGATTACATATGCCCCTGAAGCGACTGTCGCTGATGCTAGAGAAGCTATTTATGCTGCTCGCAGAGCATTTGATGAGGATGTATGGTCAGGTTTATCCGCGCAAGAAAGAGCCTCCTATTTATTTAAAATTGCTGACAAAATTGACGAGTATGCAGATGAATTGACTCAGCTTGAAACAATGGATAACGGTAAAACATTACGGGAAGCGGGCTTCGATGTTGGAGATGCGGCCGCTTGTTTCCGCTATTATGCAGGACTTATCACGAAGCCTGATGGCCAGACCTATCATGTAGCTGATCCAATGCAAGCCATGGTCGTACGTGAGCCGGTTGGAGTTTGTGGTCTGATTGTTCCTTGGAATTATCCACTATTAATGAGTGTATGGAAGATTGCTCCTGCATTAGCAGCCGGAAATACAATTGTATTTAAACCGTCAGAGGTTACACCTGTTACTCCCAAAAAACTATTTGAAATCTTTGAAGAAGTGGGGCTTCCAAAAGGGGTTGCGAATATGGTTTTGGGAGCAGGTCCAGTGGTCGGGCATGAAATAGCTTCCCACCCTGAGGTTGACATGGTTTCTTTTACAGGTGGTACTAAAACAGGAAAACATATTATGAAGACTGCAGCAGACACAATGAAAAAGGTTTCACTGGAATTAGGCGGAAAATCACCAAATATCATTTTTGCCGATTCTGATTTTGAAACCGCTATCGATTATGCTCTATTTGGAATCTACGCCGGTGCTGGGCAGGTTTGTTCCGCTGGTTCGAGAATCCTTGTAGAAGAGAGTATTTATGATAAATTTGTAGCCCGCTTTGTTGAAAGAGCAAAACAAATTAAGGTGGGACCAGGAAAAGATTCTACTTCAGAGATGGGCCTCTTGTCAGCCAGGAGCATCTTGAAAAGGTCCTTCACTATATTGAGATTGGAAAGCAGGAAGGGGCTACGATTGCTTGCGGTGGGAATCGAATCGTTAGCAATGGATTAGAAAAGGGTTACTTTGTTGAACCAACAGTTTTCGTAGATGTGAAGCAAGAGATGAGAATTGTTCAGGAGGAAATATTCGGTCCTGTCGTTGTCATTCAGAAATTCAAAGATGAAAGTGAAGCGGTGAAGCTTGCTAATAATACGGTTTATGGTCTTGCAGGTGGTGTTTTTAGCAATGATGGCGCAAAGGCATTAAGGGTAATTAAAAAGCTCCGTGCTGGCATTACATGGATAAATTCCTATCACCCTACTTATAATGGCACCGTGGGGTGGTTATAAGCAAAGCGGCATTGGACGAAGTCTTGGAACATTTGGCTTGAGGAATTCCAGGAGATTAAACAAATTAATATCAATTTGCAAGTGGAACCAATTGGTTGGTTTTCAAACTAAAATTTAGGAGGAGTTTTATTATGAGTATCGATTTAAGCAGTGAATTAAAAAAGGAACAAGATAAAAATGTGAGCGATTACATTAATAAGGTTTTAAGTTTAATAGAAAAAGAGGAAATTAACGAAGAGGAAGCTGGTTGGATTACAAAAGAAACGGTGGATGGCTTTCGCGAGCATGTGAACCCAGGATTTCTTTCTTACCGTAAAACAGTAACAAAAGATGGTCAATTTGCGGCAGTAGAATGGTCGGACAATGGTTCATGCTTTAAGGATGTAAACGGTAAGGAGTATATTGATTGCCTTGGAGGTTTTGGCATTTATAATGTGGGGCACCGCAATCCAAAAGTAGTAAAAGCAGTTACTGACCAATTAAAGCGTCAGGCACTGCATAGTCAGGATCTTCTTGACCCGCTTCGTGCAATGTTAGCAAAAATTTTGGCTGATATTACCCCTGGCGATTTGAAATATGCCTTTTTTACCAACAGCGGTACAGAAAGTGTAGAAGCAGCATTAAAACTGGCCAAAATGTACAGTGAACGAACAACATTTATTTCAACAACGCGTGCATTCCATGGGAAAAGCCTTGGTTCATTATCCGGAACGGCAAAAGGAATGTTCCGAAAACCATTCCTTCCGTTAATCCCTGGATTCCGCCATGTACCATTTGGCGATATTGATATGATGAGAAAAACATTCGAGGTATGCTCTTCTGTCGGAGAAGATGTGGCAGCCGTTATTCTTGAACCGATCCAAGGTGAAGGGGGAATCATCCTTCCGCCTGAAAACTACTTAAAAGAAGTCAGAGAGCTTTGCGACCAATTCGGCGCCTTGTTAATTTTCGATGAAGTACAAACTGGAATGGGACGCACAGGAAAAATGTTTGCTGCAGACTTATATGAGGTGGTTCCTGATATTATCTGTCTCGCAAAAGCGTTTGGTGGCGGTGTGATGCCAGCTGGTGCGATTGTGGCTAAGGAAGAAGTGTTCAAGAGCTGGTTCGAAAATCCATTTATGCATACAACAACCTTCGGTGGAAATCCATTGGCATGTGCCGCTGCGATTGCAACAATTGGCGTATTGATTGAAGAAAAATTACCAGAAAGAGCAGCAGAGGTCGGAGAATATTTCCTTGAAGAATTGAAAAAAGCAGCTAAGGGTCATGAGGATAAGGTACTTGAAATCCGTGGAAAAGGGTTAATGATTGGTATTGAGTTCCATAAAGATGAAACCGGTTATGATGTATCAAAAGGAATGTTTGACCTTGGCGTACTTGTAGCAGGAACATTGATCAACTCGAAAACAATTCGCATTGAGCCTTCACTGACTATCCGCTATGAAGAGGTGGATAAAGTAGTCAGCACCTTTAAACAGGTGTTATCCCAAGTGTCAGTATAAATAGTGAATTATTAAAAAGTGTTGGTATGAATCTATATTGGGGGGCAGGAAAAGTGGAAAAGAAATATGTTAAGCTCCAAACATCGATACCCGGTCCAAGATCAAAGGAGCTGTTGGAGCAAAGAAATAAGTATGTACCGAGAGGAATCAGCAATAATTGCCATTCCTTTGTGAAAAAAGCACAGGGAGCTCTTGTTGAAGATGTTGATGGTAATACGTATATCGATTTTGCGGGTGCGATCGGAACGCTTAATGTTGGACATTCGCATCCAAGAGTCGTAAGGGCACTTCAGGAGCAGGCAAGTCAATTTATTCACACAGGGTTTAATGTCATGATGTATGAATCTTACATTCAATTAGCAGAAAGACTTTGTAAGCTGGCTCCTGGTAATTACGAAAAACAGGCAGCTTTCTTTAACAGCGGTGCAGAAGCTGTTGAAAATGCTGTAAAAATAGCAAGGAAATATACAAAACGCCAAGGAATCGTGTCTTTTACTAGGGGCTTCCACGGTAGAACGCTAATGACGATGACGATGACAAGTAAAGTAAAGCCGTATAAATACGGATTTGGCCCATTCGCTCCAGAGGTCTACAAGGCGCCTTATCCGTATGTCTATCGTCGCCCTGAAGGAATGAGCGAACAGCAATATAGCGCCATGATCATCGAGCAGTTTGAGCAGTTTTTACTTGCTGAAGTGGCTCCTGAAACGATTGCTGCTGTTGTCATGGAGCCCGTTCAAGGGGAAGGCGGATTTATTGTACCAGATATCGCGTTTGTCCAAAGAGTAAGGGAAATTTGCAGTCAACATGGAATTCTGTTTATTGCAGATGAAATTCAAACTGGATTTGCCCGGACGGGGAAATATTTCGCAATTGATCATTTCGGTGTCGTACCTGATTTAATTACGATTTCAAAATCAATGGGTGCTGGTGTCCCGATAAGTGGTGTCATTGGCAGGGCGGACGTAATGGATTCAGCGGATGTAGGGGAAATTGGCGGTACCTACTCTGGAAGCCCGCTTGGATGCCGGGCAGCATTAACTGTTCTGGATATTATTGAAAGCGAAAACCTTAATGACAGAGCAGTTAAAATAGGAGATAGAGTGATAGAAAAAATGAAGCTCCTAGCAGAACGATTCGAGAGCATTGGTGATGTACGCGGATTAGGAGCCATGTGCGCTATGGAAATTGTAAAAGGTAAACATGATAAAACACCTGATAAAGTAGCTGTCAATAAAATTGTAAAAGAAGCAAATGAGCGTGGACTTTTGTTACTAAGCGCAGGACTTTATAGTAACGTAATCCGAATTCTCATGCCATTAACGATAACGGATGATCAGCTTGAGGAAGGGTTACAAATTCTTGAGGAATCCATTGAAGCGGTGTTAGTAACAGATCCTTCCGTGTCAGTTGGGAGGTAATGAAATGGATATTGTAAAACAAAAATATCAAATCTATCCAATGTACCTTGATGGAAAATGGGTTGGAAATGATTATGAGGTTTTTACGGAAATAATAAATCCTGCAACCAATGAAGTCATTGGTGCCGTTCCGACAGGTGGAGCCTATGAAGCTGAACAGGCCGTTGATGCAGCATCCAAGGCATTTAAAACGTGGTCGAAAAAAACGGCTGATGAGCGATATCAGCTTTTGATGAAATGGTTCTTTTTAATTGAAGAAAACAAACATGAAATTGCCAGAATTATGACGATTGAGCAAGGTAAACCTTTAAAAGAGGCGCTAGGAGAGGTCCAGTATGCCAATGGGTTTATCTCCTGGTATGCAGAAGAGGGAAAAAGGATATATGGTGAAACCATTCCGGCCTTTGACCCTAATAAACGGATTCTGGTAAGAAAAGAGCCAGTGGGCGTGGTCGCAGCGATCACACCATGGAATTTCCCAGCAGCCATGATTACCAGAAAAGTAGCTCCTGCTCTTGCTGCAGGATGTACAGCCGTTATAAAACCTGCAAATCAAACACCGCTTACTGCTTTGAAAATGGCAGAGCTTGCCAATAAAGCAGGAATCCCAAACGGTGTGTTAAATGTAATAACGGGAAGATCCTCTGAAATTGGCGACGTGTGGCTAAAGGATTCTCGTGTAACAAAAATTACCTTTACTGGTTCGACAGAGGTTGGAAAAACCTTGATGAGAGGTGCGGCTGAAAATGTAAAAAAAGTTTCACTTGAGCTTGGAGGCAATGCACCGTTTATTGTCATGGAAGATGCTAATTTACAGAAAGCTGCCGTCGGACTTATTCAATCAAAATTTCGAAATGCCGGTCAAACCTGTATTTGTACGAATCGGGTTTATGTTCAAGAGACTGTAGCAGAACAATTTATCCAACTTTTTCAGAAGGAACTGGAGAAGCTTAAAGTCGGCAATGGTCTAGAAGAAGGGACTGACATCGGACCGCTAATTGATAAAGCTGCTTATAAAAAAGTAGACAGCCTGATTAATGATGCAGTGAAAAAGGGAGCGAAGGTCACTTATAGCGGACTAAGGCCTGCTAAGGAGAACGGCTATTTCTTTGCTCCAACCATCCTGACCAATATTAACGACGATATGGAATGTATGAAGGATGAAATCTTTGGTCCTCTGGCTCCAATCTCGACATTTAAAACAGAAGAAGAAGTGATTGCAAGGGCAAATGATTCTTGCTACGGATTGGCTGCCTATGTTTATACGGAAAATTTAAGCCGTTCCTTTCGAATAACAGAGCAGTTAGAGTATGGAATCATCGGACTTAATGATGCCTTGCCTTCAGCCGTCCAAGTTCCATTCGGGGGGTATAAAGAAAGCGGTCTTGGCAGAGAGGGCGGACATTACGGGATTGAAGAATTTTTAGAAGTAAAATATATATCCATTGGTTTAGATTTAAATTAAATAATACCCTTTAAAGTTGTATCCATAAAGATGTAACTGTCGAATTCGTTTAATCCCCCTGTCGGAGGAAAAATACGAATGAATGCCAGTGTAACCTTCGGTGACATTATTTGTCATTGATTGTTTTCGCTGGCTTTTTTAAGAGGATACAGTCAGTCTTTTGTCCTTAGTTTTAGATTTTAAAAGGAGGTGGATGATTATTGACAGGGCATTGTATGGAATCAAAGTTGTAGATTTATCCCGTGTTTTAGCAGGACCATATTGCACGATGATCTTAGGTGATATGGGTGCAGAGGTTATAAAAATTGAAAGTGTTGATTCCGGTGATGAAACAAGGGGTGGGGCTTCTCCCTTTTTAGAGAAAGAAAGTGCTTACTATCTTTGTGCAAACCGAAATAAGCAGGGAATGACCTTAAACTTAAAAACTCAAAGAGGAAAAGAAATTTTGCAACAGCTTATTTCAAATGCAGATGTAGTGGTTCAAAATTTTAAGCCTGGAACGCTAGAAAAATTGGGTTTTGGCTATAAACAGATGAAGGAAATCAATGCAGGGATTATTCTTGCCTCAATCAGTGGTTTCGGCTCTAACGGCCCCATTCCCATCTTCCGGGCTACGATTATATTATTCAAGCAATGTCCGGGTTAATGAGCATTACAGGAGAAAAAGAAGCCCAACCAGCAAAGGTCGGCGTAGCTATTGCAGATGTTCTTACTGGCTTATTTTCTTGTGTGGGGATTTTAGGGGCAATCCAGCACCGGAATAGGACGGGGGAAGGGCAGGAAATTGATATTTCATTATTTGATTCCCAGCTTGCAGCTTTGGTGAATGTCGCAAGTAACTATTTATGTTCTGGGAAAATTCCTGAACGATTAGGTAATGATCATCCGAATATTGTGCCCTATCAGGTGTTTACTGCTTGTGATGGGGATTTTGTCATTGCAGTTGGAAATGACAGGCAATATCAAAAACTAGCCATCCTGCTCGAAGATAAGAAACTTCTGTCTAAACGATATGAAACAAACTCAGGCAGGCTGCAACATAAGAGCGAGCTTATAAAAATAATCGCCGCAAAGATTTATACGAAATCAAGAGCTGAATGGAAACAGTTGCTTGACGAAGCTGGCATCCCGAATGGGCAATATATAACGTGAAAGAAGCACTGGAATCTGAGCAGGCTAGCTCAAGTGAAATGGTCGTGAATGTAAACCATCCTACGATCCCCGATTTAAAGCTAGTTGGCTCACCATTAAAGTTTTCAAAAACTCCAGTAGAAATAGAAAGGCATCCGCCCTTGCACGGGGAACACACGGAAGAAATCCTACTAAAGCTCGGCTATTCAGAGTCAGAAATCGTGAAATTAAAACAAGAACATATTTTATGAGGAGGAAGAAAAATGAATTTTTCATTAACAGAAGAACAAAAAAGCGTGAGAAAGGTAGTTAGAGCGTTTGTTGATCGCGAAATCATACCTTTTATAAAGGAGTGGGATCAGAAAGGACATTTTGAAGTAAATATCCTGAAACGCTTAGCCGAATTACAGCTTATGGGGGTATGTATTCCGGAAGAATATGGCGGGGTGGGAATGGATTATAATACACTCGCAATTGTTTGTGAGGAGTTAGAACGAGGGGATACCGCCTTCCGTACAGCAGTTTCTGTTCATACAGGTTTAAACAGTATGACTCTATTACAATGGGGAACGGAAGAACAGAAACAAAAATATCTTGTTCCACAAGCTGCTGGTGGAAAAATTGGCGCATTTGGGTTGACGGAACCGAATGCCGGCTCAGATGTGGCGGGGATGGAAACGACTGCTGTAAAAGAAGGAGACTACTATCTACTAAATGGATCAAAAACATGGATTTCCTTATGTGACGTTGCAGACCACTTCTTAATTTTTGCCAAAACGAATCCAGGCGCGAAGCATCATGGCATTTCCTGTTTTATTGTTGAGCGGACTTTTGCAGGTGTTTCTACAAAGGCGATTAAAGGGAAATTAGGAATCCGCGCCGGAAATACTGGTGAAGTGTTTTTAGATAATGTTAGAGTTCCAGCTGAAAATATGCTCGGGTATGAGGGAGAGGGATTTAAAATTGCGATGTCAGCATTGGACAATGGCCGTTTCACCGTAGCTGCCGGGGCTTGCGGAACCATTATGGCGTCGCTTGAGGCAAGTGTAAAGTATTGCGAAGAACGAAAAACGTTTGGAAAAGAAATTGGAAAGCATCAGCTTGTTCAACAAATGATTGCGAAAATGTCAGCGAATCTTGAAATCTCTCGTTTACTAGTTTTTAAAGCAGGCTGGTTAAAAAATAATGGCAAACGGAACACGCAGGAAACATCATTGGCAAAATGGATCTCATGTGATGCTGCCTGGGAAGCAGCGAATGATGCCGTACAAGTTCACGGGGCCTATGGATTCTCCAATGAATTCCCTGTAGAGCGTTATTTGAGGAATGCAAAAGCTCCTGTCATTTATGAAGGAACAAGAGAAATCCATACCATTATGCAGGCAGAGTATGCCCTTGGGTATCGCGAGGACAAACAACTGCGAAAGAAGCTTCCAGCTTGGCCTTTTGAAGAGGCTGCGATCGAATGTTAATAATTGTTGGGCCAGGTCAGGATCTATTTCAATAAGGAGTTGATTTGTTTGTCTAAAGAGGTACATTCCATTGACAAAGATGTTGCGGATCTTGCAAGTCTTGGCTACAAACAAGAGTTAAAGAGAAATCTTAATTTCTTTTCCAACTTTGCCATTTCGTTTTCCTTTATTTCGGCAACCACCGGCATCTTCAGTTTGTTTGGATTTGGTTTAACTACAGGGGGCCAGCGTTTATCTGGAGTTGGCCGATTGTATTCATAGGACAGTTACTCGTTGGACTTACGATGGGGGAAGTCGCTTCTCACTATCCGGTCGCCGGTTCTATTTATCAATGGACGAAGCACCTGGTAGGGAACACCTATGCATGGTTTTCTGGTTGGATATACTTGGTCGCATTACTTGCAACTATCGCCTCTGTCGATTTTGGGGGGCGCCATATATAGCACAGCTAATGGGATTGGATGCGAAAAATCAGACGGTACTTGTCCTTATTACTGCAGTCTTGGTGATCCTTCAAACCCTAATTAACGCTTTCAGCGTGAAATTGACTGCCCTTGTTAATAATATTGGAATGATAGCTGAAATCGTAGCTATGATTGTCTTGGCCATCGCTCTTTTTGCTGTTGGGGTTCATCATCCCTTTAGCTTTACGTTTGAAACTGCAGGAACAGCTAGCACAGGAAGCTATTTGCCGGTATTCCTAGCTGCCATGCTGACTTCCACATGGGTGTTATTTGGTTTCGATTCTGCAGGTAGTCTTGCAGAAGAAGTAATTAACCCTCGTCGGGTTGTTCCGAAGGCCATTACATCATCTTTGTTTTTGACATTTATCATTGGCGGATTAGCTCTTTTGGCGTTCGTGCTTGCTATTCCTAACCTAGATGAGGCAATGAAAGCTGCGGTGCCTTTAACTTACATTCTAGAAAAGAACTTGGGAACAGGGATATCGAATGCTTTTGTCGTCTTAGCATTAATTGCTATTTTCGTATGCGGCACGGCTGTTTCGCCACCGTTTCCCGTTTATTGTTCTCCTTTGGCCGCGATAACAACATTCCCGGCTCCAAGTTGTGGGCTAAAATGTCAAAAAAGCATGATACACCAGTGGCGGCCATTGTATTTAGCGGATTATTTACAATACTATTAGTCCTTTCCGCTTCAGCTGAGACCTATATCGTCAACATTTGCGTTGTCGGAATCTATCTCGCTTACTTAAGTGTGTCCGTTGGTGCACTAATCGCTCGTAGTCGAGGGTGGAATTCAACCACCTCCCCATGGAATTTAGGAAAATGGGGGTTGAGTGTGAATCTTTTATCTCTTCTCTGGGGGTTATTCGTAATTGTCAATCTTTGCTGGCCACGCTCACCGGATCAACCTTGGTATATGAATTATTCCGTTCCGCTCTTGGCCATCGGTGTCATGTTACTTGGTGCGGTATACTATTTTGCCTCTGTGTATTCCCGTGATAAGCCTTGCAGGGGAACTCTGAACCTGCAAGTTTCGGACTTAAGAAAGATTCTTGATATGAGGGAACAAATGAAATTCATACAATTATCCAGGCTGAGTATGCTCACGGGAATAAAAAGGACAAAACACTTCGAAAGATACTCCCATCTTGGCCGTTAAAAGGATATAGCTTGCAGGTTGTAATAGATTAGGAAAGGCTATCGTGGTAAAGCTGCCAATTCTTTAATTGCAGCTGTGAAAGATTTATATAGTCAATATATCAATCACGAAAATTAATTTTCAAAAAGCCGTGTTGCTGGAATATAAAGCACACGGCTTTTGATTTTAGTGGTTTTGTAGCTCAGCAAAGATTGTATCATTTTTTCTTTAAAATGTATCGTTCACTGTGGTACGATACAGTATAAAAGCAGATTGAGGAACGAGGGAAGATGGAATGATTAAAACAATTTTGTTTGACGTTGATGGAGTTCTTTTAAGCGAGGAGCATTATTTTGATGCATCGGCACTTACGGTTTGGGAAATGCTGATAAGCAATCATTATTTAGGCCTATCACCTGAACAATATAAAACAAACTTTACTGAACACGAGATCAAAGCGATAAGAGAGCATGTATTCCAGCATGACAAAGTCCTTAAGTTTCAAAAGTCACGTGGGCTAAACGCTAATTGGGATATGATTTATTTAACATTCGGCCACCAATTGATTCACCTATTGTCACAAATTAAAGATACGGAATTTGAAAGAATTAACGAGTGGCTCCAAAAAGCAATTGATAGAGAAGTATTAATGGAAATGGGGAAAACACTCAACCAATATAAGGTAACTCCTCAATTTGAGTTGTTTGTTGCTGATTTTCAGCGTTCGAAAGCTACTAAGCAAGAATTGTTTGGCTTTCTTAATGAACTGGCTAAAGAAAAGCTTGGGGTTGATACACGAATATTCAAGGAACAAGGAGCTCTTTGGTCCGTGTGTGAGCATGTATCCCAGGAATGGTATGTCGGGGATGAAAACATTCTAGCCTCAACGGGAAAACCATCCGTGCAACGAGGGAAGAAAGGGTTCTTAGCGAACGAAACCACACTAGCCGCTCCAGAAGAGATTTCTGAAGTCTTTCAATTTTTGACAAAATCAGGGTTCAAAATTGGTATTGGAACTGGTACGCCTGCGCTGGAAACCATTGAGCCGTTTAAACATTTGGATTGGCTGAAGCATTTTGATGAAAACCATATTGTCACGGCTGATGAAGTGTTAAAAGCGGAAAAGGAATTTCCAACTGTCGATCCATTATCCAAGCCACATCCATTTACCTATATCATGGGTCTTTATGGTAAGGATACATCTGCCGCCCGATGTTTACAATCCGAATTACCGATAGAAAGTGGCAAGGAAATTTTAATTGTTGGGGACTCTTTGCCGATTTGTTAGCGGCTAGACAAATGGGCTGTCAGTTTGCTGCTGTGTTAACAGGCCTTTCTGGGAAAGATGCTAGAAGTGACTTTGAAAAGCATAAAGCAGATTATATTTTAAATTCTGTGTTGGACTTGAAAGAAATAGTATAGAAGAAGAGGGATTGCGATATGCAATCCCTCTTTCTGTCCATTATATACTTTCCACCTTTTGCAGTTCTTGGCGTCCAGGTACGAATGTATCCACATTGGATAACTCCAAAAATTGTGCTGCGTTCAATCCATTAATTGAGGTAAGTGCTTGAATGACCTCGGCATTTACTTTTTTATCAAGGGTTAATACCATGACTGCTTCACCGCCGACCATTGTCCGACCAACCTGCATGGTACCGATATTAATTTGGTAGTCGCCGAGTAGTGAACCTACCTTTCCAATCATACCTGGCATGTCTTGATGCAAAATATATAAAAGATGTTTTTCCGGCTTTACATCAATTCGATAGTGGTTCATCTTCACGATTCTTGCACCGTAGCCGTTTAATACGGTTGCTCCAATAGTAGCCGACTCGGTACCTTGGGATACAGTTAACTCCATATAATTGGCAAACCCTTTATTATGAGGAATATTTTGTACATTATAGGAAACTCCCTGTTCTTTTAATAGATGGAAGGCATTAATTAGATTAACAGAGTCACTTAAATGATGAGAGAGTATTCCTTTAATCATGACACGTGTTAATAGTTCGGTATCCTCTTCAACCAAATCTCCGTGGTAGTTAATTTCAATTTTTGATGGAGCTTGCTTTAATAATTGGATGACCAACTGGCCGATTTGCTCGCCAAGCAGTAAATAGGGCTGCATTTTTTGCTGTACTTCGCCTGACATTTGCGGCATATTGACGGCATTCGTAATCGATTGTGATTCGAAAATCTCAATGATTTCCGCACTTACCTCTTGTGCAACTTTTTCCTGTGCTTCAACAGTGGAAGCTCCAAGATGCGGCGTCACAATAATATTTGGATTTTGAAGCAATTCTGGGTCTGCAACAGGTTCCTTTTCAAATACGTCTAATGCAGCGCCGGCAACATGCCCTGATTGAATCGCTCTAACCAACGCTTTCTCATCGATAATCCCGCCGCGAGCGCAATTGACAAATCGGACACCTTTTTTCGTTTTACTTAAATAGTCATCATTTATTAGCCCTTTGGTATCATTTGTAAGTGGTGTATGGACGGTAATAAAATCAGATTCTCGGGCAATTAAATCAAGACTTGCTTTTGTCATCCCCGATTTTTTTGCCCTTTCTTCTGTTAAATACGGGTCGAATGCTAAAATATTCATCCCAAAGCTTTTTGCACGTTTCGCGACTTCTGTTCCAATCTTACCCATGCCGATAACACCAAGGGTTTTTTTGTACAATTCCACGCCTTTAAAAGAGTTGCGGTCCCAGATTCCTGCTTTTGTTTTTTCGTAAGCCTGTGGAATCTTTCGCGCTAATGATAACATCATCGCCAAAGTATGTTCAGTTGCAGCAATCGTGTTAGCCCCTGGTGCATTAATAACAATGATTCCTTTTCGAGTAGCAGCATTGACGTCAATATTATCTACGCCAACACCAGCTCTAGCAATGACTCGAAGTTGATCCGCAGATTCGAGCAATTCTTCCGTTACCTTTGTTTGGCTTCGGACGATTAGAGCGTCATAATTTCCAATAATAATCTTTAGTTCTTCAAGCGGCAGGGTAGGCTGGCGCTCCACCACAAAATGGGGATGGTCAAATAAGCTTTTTAAACCAGTGTCACTAATTCCGTCAGTTACAAGTACTTTATACATGTTCAATCAAAACCTCCGTAGTTTTAATGAGTAACAAAATGAAATTCTTGAACTTTGATGCTGTCTTATGCTTATAAAATAAAAACGTCCCTCATAACAGACGGATTTGTCATGTTATGAGGGACGTGAGTAAACGTGGTGCCACCCTCTTTTGCTGCAAAATAGCAGCCTTAGGCATTTTAACGGATCATTCCGGGCAAGCCTACAAAAGCATTTCAGCTTGCAAGTTCAGAAGGGCTGGGCAAGGTAAGAAAGGACACCGGTTCGCAGCAGCCACCGACTCTCTTAAGACTTTTCTTACTACCGTCTTCGTCATCACTTTTACTTTTTATTGAATATATCGAATATTCTACAACCATATCTTTAATGTTGTAAAGAGCAAAATATATTTATTTTTTAATATAAATTTGGCAAAAAATTTATTTATAAAATAATAAACCTATTATAATAAGGGGGTAAGCGGTTACATGGATATTTAGTGAAAACATATCTATTGTAAAATAATGTAGAGAATCATATAATATGTCTACTATATAAATACAATTGTACACACAAAGAGGACATTTTAGGAGGGGAACGCATGAAAGCAATCTCAATTGGATTGTTAGGTTTAGGAACAGTTGGTTCTGGTGTTGTAAAAATTATCGAAAATCACCAAGATAAATTAATTCACCAAATAGGATGCCCTGTAGTCATAAAAAAAGTTCTTGTCCAAGATTTACATAAAACAAGACCCGTTGAAGTGGACGCCAGTCTATTAACCTCTAATGCTGCTGATATCCTTCATGACGATGATATTGATGTTGTCATTGAGGTAATGGGTGGTGTGGCCTTAGCAAAAGAATATTTACTAAACGCACTCCGTCAGGGAAAGCATGTTGTTACGGCAAATAAAGATTTAATGGCCCTGCATGGTTCTGAATTGCTAAAAGTTGCTTCTGAACATGGCTGTGATTTATTTTATGAAGCTAGTGTTGCAGGGGGAATCCCAATTTTAAGAGGTTTAGTTGATGGACTTGCTTCGGATCGAATTACGCAAATGATGGGGATTGTGAATGGAACAACTAACTATATATTAACAAAAATGAGCCAAGAAGGCTTGGCCTATGAAAAAGTCCTCAAAGAAGCACAGGAACTTGGATTTGCAGAAGCGGATCCTACATCTGATGTAGAAGGTCTAGATGCGGCCCGTAAAATGACGATTTTAGCGACATTAGGTTTTTCAATGCATATTGATTTAGATGATGTGAAAGTAAGTGGCATATCAACTATTACAGAAGAAGATTTACGATATGGAAAACAATTGGGGTATACGATGAAACTTATCGGTTTTGCCCATCGTGAAGGAGAAAAAGTAGAGGTAAGTGTTCAACCTACCTTCTTATCTGATAACCACCCTCTTGCATCGGTTCAAAACGAATATAATGCCGTTTACGTGTATGGGGAAGCTGTCGGTGAAACCATGTTTTATGGACCTGGTGCAGGAAGCTTGCCTACAGCAACAGCCATTGTTTCCGATTTAGTGGGGGTTGTTAAAAACTTGAGACTGGGTGTAAATGGCGAAGTGCGGTTACACCACAATTTCCTAAGCAGTTAAAGGATGACACGGAAAAGTACTCTAAATACTTCCTGCGGATACATGTGGAAGATGTAGTTGGCGTTTTCGCGGAAATCACCTCTCTTTTTGCAAAATACGGTGTAAGCTTTGAGAAAATTCTCCAGCTGCCGATTAAGAAAAATGAAACATCGGAAATCGTTTTAGTAACACATCGATCTTCGTTAACAAACTATGAAAAAATTCTCCTAGAATTAAATGATCTAAAAGCAGTGAAGGAAGTTAAAAGTTCATATCGAGTGGTGAGAAAATAATGATGAGATGGCCGGGATTATTAGAAGCGTATAAAGAATTTTTACCAGTAAATCAAGAAACTCCCACTCTTACATTAAATGAGGGTAATACGCCATTAATTAAGCTTGATCGCCTTTCAAAGGAGTGGGGTGTTGAGCTTTACGTTAAAATAGAAGGAGCAAATCCAACAGGGTCTTTTAAGGACCGTGGGATGGTTATGGCTGTAGCCAAAGCAGTAGAAGAAGGAAGTAAGACGATCATTTGTGCCTCGACCGGAAATACCTCTGCTTCCGCTGCTGCGTATGCTGCCCGGGCAGGATTGCGTTGTATCATCGTCATTCCTGAAGGGAAAATTGCGATGGGAAAACTAGCTCAGGCAATGATGTATGGGGCAGAAATTATTTCGATTAAGGGAAATTTCGATCAGGCATTAAAAATCGTTCGAACAATAAGTGAGCAAGAGCCAATTTCACTCGTCAATTCTGTTAATCCTTTCCGTATTGAAGGACAAAAAACAGCTGCCTTTGAAGTCTGTGATCAGCTGGGTTTTGCTCCTGATATTTTAGCGATACCAGTAGGGAATGCTGGTAATATCAGTGCTTACTGGAAAGGATTTAAAGAGTACGCAAGTAAAAAGGGAACGGAGCTGCCAAGAATGTTTGGCTTTGAAGCAGCAGGTGCTGCCGCACTTGTTCATAATCGTGTATTCGAAAATCCTGAAACGATTGCAACTGCAATCAGAATCGGAAATCCAGCAAGCTGGAATTTAGCGGTAAATGCTGTAGCGGAATCAAATGGCAGGTTCGATGAGGTCAGTGATGAAGAAATTTTATTTTCTTATAGGAAAATAGCGGCAACTGAAGGGATTTTTGCCGAGCCTGCATCCTGTGCATCCATTGCGGGTGTTCATAAAAATATTCAAAATGGAAAAATTAAAAAGGGTACAAAAATAGTAGCCGTGCTGACAGGGAATGGCTTGAAGGATCCGGATACCGCGATTCAGAACAGCCAAGTTAAACTGATTCAATTACCAAATGATGAAGGGGCAGTCACTGAACATATTAGAGGAGTTGTCCTCCGATGACTCTAGAGAATCGCTTTGCAATCAAAGTGCCAGCAAGTTCCGCAAACCTTGGTCCCGGCTTCGATTCGATAGGAGTTGCTCTGGATTTGTATTTGCTGGTAGAGGTAGAGGAAAGTGATAAGTGGGAATGCATTTCTACTTCTAATGAATTAAAAGACATGCCAACAGATGAAAGTCATTTTATTTGTCAAGTTGCGATCCAAACTGCCGGAAAGTATGGAAGGGATTTGCATCCTTGTAAACTAAAAATTGAAAGTGAAATTCCTTTAGCACGTGGTCTGGGATCAAGTGCAGCGGCAATTGTAGCAGGCATCGAACTCGCAGACTGTATAGGAAAACTAGAATTATCGAAGAAAGAGAAGCTTCTGCTTGCAACTGAATTGGAAGGTCATCCTGATAATGCTGGTGCCTCTTTATATGGGGGTCTAGTAATCGGTTGCTATCAACAAATGGAAGTAGATCTCTTGTCCTTTTCAGATCTGTCTTTTGAAATGGTAGCAGTAATCCCACAAGAAATCTTACTGACGAAGGATTCACGAGAAGTATTGCCAACAACATTCTCGTATACCAAAGCGGTTCAAGCCTCTGCTACTGCCAATATGCTGGTCGCGGCACTTCTTAGCCAAAACTGGGGTTTAGCAGGGAAAATGATGGAGCAGGACCTGTTTCATCAGCCACATAGAAGACCGCTCATTCCCTCTTACCGTGAAATTGAAAATTTAGCAAAATCCAATGGTGCTTTCGGGGTTGCATTAAGTGGAGCGGGACCAGCTGTTATTTGTTTTACGGAAAAAGGAAAAGGAGAGCAGCTGGCCCTAACTTTACAGAACGTATTTTTAACGATGACAGTTAAAGTTCTAGCTATAGATAACACTGGAAGTCATGTTTATAAAATCGAGAATTGTTTAAAGTAAACGAATACTTAAAAGAAAAGGGTAGCCTCGCTGCCCTTTTTTTAATGGTTTCCATTCAGAAGATATTGCTCGAAATCTTCCTTGTTTAATGGTTTGCTAAACAAATATCCCTGCATCTGAACACAATTTTTCGATAGTAAAAATCCTTTTTGGTATTCTTTTTCTACCCCTTCGGCGATTACATTAAGGTGGAGACTGCGGCCAGATTTATGATGGCTTCAGGTATTTCTGAGTTACCAAAATCCTCTTTAATATCTTGGATGAATGATTTATCAATTTTCAATGAGTCAATTGGTAAATTTCTTAAATAGCTTAATGATGAATATCCTGTTCCAAAATCATCTATAGAGGTAGAAATTCCGAGCTCCTTGAGGGATTGAAGTGCTTGGACGATTTCCTTTGAGTTATTAAGTAAAATACTTTCTGTAATCTCAATTTCAAAATTTTCAGGGCAAAGCTTGCTTTCGGCAAGAATTTCTTTCACCTGTTTTACCATGTTACTAGGATCTTGAAATTGACGTGCCGAGAAATTAACGGAAATAGATAAAGGCTTCGTGAGGTTGAGATTGACGTTCCATCCGCTTACCTGTTGACAAGCTTTTTTCATGACAATTTCCGATAATGGCTGAATTAGTTCTGTTTCTTCAGCAATAGGTATGAACATTTCTGGCGGGACAAAGCCCAATTCATCATCTTTCCATCTTACTAATGCCTCTGCGCCTATAATGGTGCTGGACCTGACATCTACCTTTGGCTGGTAAAAAACTTCAATCTTTTCTTGTTCGATTGCTTTCCTTAAGCGGGTTTCAAGCTTTGCCCGTTCTTGATTCAATTTAGTAATTTGGTCGTTAAAAACGATTGCTTTATTGCCCCCCACTTTTTTAGCCGCATACATGGCCATATCTGCATAAATGACGAGTGTGTCTAGGTTTCTTGTATGTTGTGGATATAAACTAATTCCGCAGCTCGCACCAAGGTATATTTCGTTACCATCTAAACAAAATGGCTTCTTTAACGTATTTACGATTCGTTTGGCGGCAGCAGTTGTTTCCTGAACATCGAGATTCAACAATAAGATAATAAACTCATCGCCACCTTGCCGTGTAATAATATGGTGATCGGCTGGCATACAGTCTCTAATGCGATTGGCAATCGTTTTAAGAATTTCGTCACCTTTGCTGTGTCCAAAAGAGTCGTTAACATGTTTAAATCGGTCTATATCAATAAATAAAATGGATACTGTTTCACCCGTTTCATTTGAATGGTCAATAATGGGTTTTAATTTTTCTTGAAAATATCTCCTATTTGGCAGACCAGTAAGTGGGTCATGATGTGCTTGGTATTCGATCAACGCTTTACTTTGATTCAAGTCGTTGACATAGCTCCGTAAATGATTGGATAAGGCATTTACGTGTTCCGTAAGAAGTCCGAGTTCATCTTTTCGATTTAAGTGAAGATTTTTACCAAAGTTTCCTTCGGCAATTTCATTCACTTGCTCAACAATGTAACCAATTGGCTGCGTGATGGAACGCGAAAAGATAAAGCTTATGATTAACACAATTATCATAATCACGATCGAAAGGAGAATATGAACTTTCAGTTCAAGATTAAGTTCTTGCTGTATTAAACCATAGTTGAAAACGAGTCCAATTACATAAGGCTGCTCATTTTTTGATGAAACGGGTACAAAGGTTTTTATTACACTTTTACCATTAAGTTGGCTCTTGTACGATTGCTCTGCTTTTGTATTTATTGCCTTATTTATTAATTTTGAATCTACTTGAACGTTTTTAAAATTATATGATCCATACCAAATTGGTTGTGCGGATATTCGTATATAACTATTCCCGTTTAAATGAACAACTTCATTCTTTTTACCAAAATTCTTTGGATTGAAAACTGTCAGCTCCAATACGCCTGGGAGCTTTTTGGTAAATCGGCTAATTATTTTTCCAGGACTAAATCGTTTCTCGTATTCTAAAACTTCATTATCACGGAAGTAAGGGTTAATAATATAATTGGTTGTTCCATCAAAATAATAGCCCCACTTGTCGATATGATCAGGATTAGATGAGGCGATTTCTATTGGTCCGGACCAATAATGGGGCAAGGTTAATCCTTTTCCTACTGAGACCGGAGTTAAAGAAAAAAGCTGTTGGAAGGCATCATACCAGTAGCCCCATCCTTTCGTAGACATATTTATTTCTTCTGGGTCAGAGGATTTTACACCAATAATATTATTCTTAGTTTTTGCTAACAGCGTGATATGGGATACCCTAACTTCTTTTGCAAGCGCTTTTAACTGTTCATTGGTAACATCCTGATAGTTTGGTGGTAAAGCATTTTTTATCGCTAATGCTGCAATTCTTAAGTCTCTTCCAAGAATGTTTTCTACATATAATGACCCTTCCTTTGTATTCTCTACCTGGAAATATACTTCCTGGGTCAGCATCGCGATTTCTTTTTCATTGTAGTTAAGTAGCTGGTTTTTTGAGCGGACATAATGAAAGGCATTATTAGCTACTAAAATAAAGAACACAATTATACAAAAAATCAGTGGGAGCTTTCTTTTAATTGACAATGTTCTTCTCTTTTATTTCTCAGCCAAATGAAGTGCAGTATCGGATGCCGTTAAGTCAATCTGCAGCTGTTCGCGTAATTCATGCGGATGGTAGTATCCTTTAGCAACCATATAGTTGGTTATATTTTCGTGGGATCGAATCGCGGCATTTAACTGTTCTCTTAATACTGCTTTTAATTCAGGCGTAGCCGTTTCGGTTATAGCCGCAGCATAATTTCTAACTGCAGATTTCGCCGAAACCAAGAAATCCGTGGCAATAATTTGATCGGTCATTCCACCCATTCCGGTTAGGTTTTGTATAAACTGAATCATTTATTGTCCCCCCCGATTTGCTAAAAAACGTTGTAGTTGCTGAATATGCTGTGTCCCTGTTGTCATGTCATTAGAAAGGATTGCACTTAGTTCATCATCTTGAACCAAGGCACTCATTGTGGTGACTTTCGTTAAGCACAGGTTTTTGAATGTTAATAATTCATGAACTTCAAGAGTTTCATGAAGCCCCAAATAGTTTGACATTTATTCTCACTCCAAATCGAACAATTTTTCTTCCTTATATTCTCTTAGGTAGAGGATGTTTATTCATTTGCTAAGTTTGTCATATTATCTGCATAAAAGGAAAAGGTAAAAGGAGAACATATTTATGTTATGAACATGGAGGTGTACGTATGGATAAAGAATGCTTGGCATTGCATGAAACGATGGAAACACACGAAATCCTTAACTTCAAAACGGTATGCATGCTTAGATCAAAATTAATGCAAGGACTATGTTTCGACAATGAACTGAAAGCATTGATGGAAAAGGATGTACAACAATCCATTATGGATATTAATGAGCTGCTCAGTTTTTATAATAAAAGCCAAATTCTACAATAATTAAGAGGTGGAAAAATGGAAGATTATTTAGATCCCAGGAACGCAGAAGGAATGCCTAATCTCGCTGATTCTGCTTTTGCAATGGATTTTTTATTATCAGTAAAGAATGGGATTCGGAATTACGGGTTTGCAATAACCGAAACAGCAAATCCAGAACTCAGAATTGCTCTACATAAGCAAATGGAAGCAGCGATCGAATTGCACACGGAAATATCTGAACTAATGATGAAAAAAGGGTGGCTTCATCCCTATGATTTTAAAAAACAGTTTCCCATTGATTTAAAGTCAGCAGAAACAGCTGTTCAAATCGCTCAACTAAATCTTTTCCCTAGTGATACAGATAGACTTGGAATGTTCGCAACGCCGGATAAATAATGGAGGAGAAAATTCATGAAAGCTGTAACGTACCAAGGGATTAAAAATGTGCAGGTCACAAACGTGAAAGATCCAAAAATAAAAAATGCAGATGATATTATTGTGAAAATTACAACCTCGGCAATTTGCGGTTCAGATTTACATCTACTTCATGCGATGATTCCTAACTTGCCTACAGACTATGTAATTGGCCATGAGCCAATGGGGATTGTCGAGGAGGTGGGTCCGGAGGTTACCAAGGTAAAAAAAGGAGATCGAGTGATTATTCCGTTTAACGTTAGTTGTGGCCATTGTTGGTATTGTACTCACGACCTGACAAGTCAGTGCGACAATTCAAATCCACATGGAGAAATGGGAGGATTTTTCGGTTATTCAGAAACAACCGGTGGTTACGCAGGCGGACAGGCAGAATATATGCGGGTTCCTTTTGGGAACTTTACCCCTTTTAAAATTCCTGATAATTGTGAAGTGGCTGATGAAAAATTAGTACTACTAGCTGATGCATGTTCAACTGCCTATTGGAGTGTTGATCATGCTGGTGTAAAAGAAGATGATACAGTTATCATACTTGGTTGTGGTCCTGTAGGGTTGCTTGCACAAAAATTTGCCTGGCTACAAGGAGCAAAAAGAGTTATTGCCGTAGACTATATCGATTATCGTTTAGAGCATGCTAAACGAACAAATAAAGTAGAAACCGTTAATTTTGAACAACATGAAAACACTGGAGAGTATTTGAAAGAGATTACGCAAGGTGGAGCAGATATCGTAATAGACTGCTCGGGTATGAGCGGGAAGATGACACCGATGGAATTCCTCGCCACTGGTTTAAAGCTTCACGGTGGAGCTATGGGAGGTATCGTTATTGCTTCTCAGGCAGTTCGTAAAGGGGGAACGGTTCAAATAACGGGTGTTTATGGAGGCCGGTATAACGGTTTTCCGTTAGGGGACTTCTTCCAGCGAAACGTTGACATAAAAATGGGTCAAGCTCCCGTTATCCCTTATATGCCATTTTTATATGATCTAATTGCACAAGGTAAGGTCGACCCAGGAGATGTTGTTACCCATGTTTTACCGTTGGATCAAGCAAAACATGGATATGAAGTTTTTGACACAAGGACGGAAGGATGTATTAAAGTGGTTTTGAAACCCTAATAACATACATAATAAACACTCAGTTCCGAATAACCATGATCCGTAGAACTGAGTTTTTATTATGCGATATCGTTCTTCTTATACCTGACTAAGGTTATGTAATTCTTTTTTAATTCTTCTTCAATATGATAGATTAGTACTTTTGTTATGTAAAAACTAATAGGTACCGCGATGCAAATAACTGGTAGCAGGATGGTTTTTTCTCTAACAGTGACTACCTGTGCAATCAAAATTCCTGTTTTATAAATTAGAATATAATGAAATCATGTAGAAAGAAGGGGAACGATTTGTTGAAAAAATGGGGAGTGCTCCTCGTAGCAGTTATATTTATTCTAGGTGCTTGTTCACAAGGTCAGCCTAAAAAGCAGATGCCGGTTAAAACTACTACTTCAGTGTTAAGAACGGTGAAGCTGCCGAAGATTGATCATATCGTAATTGTTGTAGAGGAAAACCACGCACAACGGCAGATTTTAGGGAATCGCTCAGCTCCCTATATGAATTCACTAATGAATCAAGGTGCAAACTTAACGAACTATCACGCAATAGAGCATCCTAGTCAACCGAATTATTTAGATTTGTTCTCTGGGTCAAACCAAGGAGTTACAAATGATAGAATTCCAAATACTAAATTTTCAACGCCTAATTTAGCAAGTGAACTTATTGAAAAAAATTATTCCTTCACTGGATATTCTGAAGACCTACCTTCAATAGGATTTAATGGGGAATCAAATGGAGCCTATGCACGCAAGCATAATCCATGGGTTAATTTCACAAATGTTCCTGAAAAGGTAAATCAACCTTTAGAAAAGTTCCCAAGAGATTTTAATCAACTACCAACCGTTTCCTTTGTTATCCCAAATCTCCAACATGACATGCATGATGGGACCATTAAAGAAGCAGACCACTGGTTAATGAAACAGTTAGATTCTTATGTCCAATGGGCAAAAACAAATAATAGTTTGTTAATTGTGACATGGGACGAAGATGATAATTCACAAGACAACAAAATTCCAACTTTTTTTGTCGGCCAATGGTAAAAACAGGACAATTCAATGAAAATCTAAACCACTTTAATCTTTTAAGAACCATCGAGGACATTTATGGATTAGCCCATGCGGGGGAAAGCAAATCAGTTGAACCGATTACAAGTATATGGAAATAAAAAAAGTGCCTTTAAAAAGCACTTTTTGGTTATACAAAAATTTCCGACTCTTTATTTTTCTTCATACATAAGTCTAGGATCCAAGGCCATTTACCGAATCCGGATTGTGTGTTTATGTGGCCGGAATTGGGTAATGAAATGGATGGGATGTTTAACTTTGTATAGTTGATTGAATCCTCAACACTGCAATAGGGATCATTTGTAGAATGGACAAATAAAGTGTCTTCTGCGGCTTGAGATAAGCTTTTTCCATTCAAGGGTACTGGAAAAAAAGACTTCGCTTCTGAGAGAACTTTTGTTGGAGAAGGCGGTGCAACAAGAATGACATGACTAGCTATTTGTTTGTTCTGAGCTGCTGCATGATGGAGCCATAGCAGGCATCCTAAACTATGAGTAATGACAGTAAGGGTGTGATTTTTTGGGATTGTGTCAATAGCAGAAGATAATTCTTTTAACCAGACATTTTTATCAGGTGCATTAAAATCAGAAAATGTAGGGTAATAGACATTTTGTTTTCGTTCCCTTAATTCGTGAAACAACCAAGATTGCCAATGATCAGGGCACTTCCCCCAAGTCCATGGATAATAATAAAACTTTGTTGGTTCATATAATCCCTCCGTTTAAGGTAACTATTCCGATGAAATAAGTTGGTATTTCCAAAATTATAACTTTTTTCTATCCAATTGGCAATTGATGTTTAAAAATAATTTATTTTTTTTTGTTAAACAAAAAAAGCTTTGATGTTAAATCGTAACATCAAAGCTTTTTTAGATTATGCTTCAATAGCTGTGAAAAATTGTGGTAAGTACTCTTTATGTGCCTCCAGCATTTCATCCAAAATTTGTTTCGCAATCTTATCGGATGGAACAAGTGGATTAATTGTCATCGCAAGAAGGGCTGTATTATAATCACCAGTCACTGCTGCTTCAGCCGCGACACGTTCAAAGGATTTAATTTGCTGGACAAGACCTCGAACTGCAACTGGAAGATCCCCTACTGAAACAGGTTTAGGTCCCTCTTTTGTAATGATACAATTTACTTCTACTGCAGAATCGTCTGGAATACTTGCAATCGCCCCATTGTTGCGCGTATTGACAGGCTGAATATCGCGCTTATCATTATAGATGGAATTAATTAAATTACAAGCAGCATCACTATAATACGCACCACCTCGTTTTTCTAATTGAGGAGGTTTAACGGCTAGATTCGGATTTTTATAAAGCTCAAAAAGTTCTTTTTCCACTTGTTTTACTACTTCAGCACGAGTGCCTTCCTCGTTAGCTGCACGGAGCTCTTCTGCTATCATCTCACTTGTTTTAGTAATAACGATGGTATGGACAAGGAATGGCACCTATACCACGAAGGAAATCTGGTTCGAAATCAATTGCCTTAATATTCTTCATTGTCATTGAGTTGCCGGGATTTGCCATTTTCTCGATAACCTCATCTAGTACGCTTACGCCATCGACATACACGTTTAGCCCATATACCATATGATTTAGACCAGCAAAATCAATGTGAACTCTGTCTGCCTCTACACCCAAGATCTCAGCCGTTCTCATTTTTATTCCAACTGGAACGTTACAAAGCCCAACTACTTTTTTAATATTGCTATAACGAAGAACCGCTTCTGTTACCATTCCCGCTGGATTCGTAAAGTTTACTAACCAAGCATTCGGGCAAAGCTCTTCCATGTCCTTGCAAATATCTAAAATGATTGGAATCGTTCTTAATCCTTTAAATAATCCACCAGGTCCATTCGTTTCTTGACCAATGACATTATATTTCAATGGAATTCTCTCATCTTTTGCACGGGCATCCAATAAACCTACACGAAATTGAGTCGTAACGAAGTCAGCGTCCTTAAGTGCTTCACGACGATTGAGGGTAAGATGAACCTCGATTGGTAGACCAGCTTTTTCAATCATACGCTTTGCAAGTGTACCGACAATATTCAACTTCTCTTGTCCTACTGGAATATCTACCAACCATAACTCACTAATTGGAAGTTCATCGTATCTTTTAATAAATCCTTCTACTAGTTCAGGAGTGTAACTAGATCCCCCGCCAATTGTTACAATTTTGATGCCTTTTTTCATCATCTTGCACCTCCGGTTTGATTTTAATTTCCATTTAAATTTAAGATCATTTTGGAATGACCCTCTCAAAACCTAAATTTTAATTTTCTGTACATTGAAATTTTACCTCCACGCAATGGGAAGGTATATAGTATTGGAATAGATTGACACCGATGACTCAAGTAATAATTTGTTTCATTCTAGAAACACCCTGTTTTTTTGAATTAAGTATGGTAAGATGTGAAACAGCAAGATTTTTAGATTATAGTAAGTCTGTTCGGAGGGGATATCTTTGTTTTCTAATGGAGTAATAACCACTTTTAATGAGCTCGAGGTTTCTTTATATGATTACATCATTAAAAATAGTGATAAGGTCACTTACATGCGGATTCGTGACTTAGCAAAGGAAACTCATGTATCAACCTCCACCATCCTAAGATTCTGTCGCAAATTAGATTGTGATGGATTCTCAGAGTTTAAAGTGAAGCTAAAGCTGGAATTAGACAAAAAGGAAGATATTCAGTTAAAAAGTATGCAATATTCCTTATCTGAATTTATGGAACGGACATTAAAGGGAAACTTTGAAGCTTATATATTGGAGGCAGCACAAGTAATCGCCCAAACCGAGCTTGTCATATTTATTGGTATAGGAAGTTCAGGTATTCTAGCTGAATATGGGGCAAGATATTTTTCTAGTCTAGGGAAATTTTCACTTTATATTAAGGATCCACATTTTCCGATACACGCAAATTATCTGCATAATAGTACCACCATTGCCTTATCCGTTTCGGGTGAAAGCCGTTCAACCATTACCCATATAAACAAATTAAAACAAGAAGGTAGTAAAATTATTAGTATCACAAATAATAAACATTGTACGATTGCCAAAATTTCCGATATCAATATTCCCTATTATGTGACTGAAGAGAAGTCTAATAATTCAAATATCACTACCCAAATTCCGGTCGTATACATCTTGGAGGCTACTGGAAGAGAAGTGAATCAACTTAGAAACATAAATAGCTCAAAATAAGAGAGAATGAAATGAATTTTTAAGAGAAAGTAGGAGTTTGTTTGTCTGATTTTTTAGCGTTAGGTATATCACAAGCATTAACGGATAAATTACATAATTCCGGTGTGGTAACACCCACACCTATTCAGGAGAGAGCCATTCCATATGTTATGGCTGGTAAAGATATTATTGCCCAAGCACAAACAGGAACCGGGAAGACATTTGCGTTTATTCTCCCTATTCTTGAAAAAATCAATCCAAATGCAAAACATGTCCAAGCACTAATAGTTACCCCTACGAGAGAATTAGCGTTGCAAATAACGGATGAGATTGAAAAATTAATTATAGATATAGAAGGGATCGATGTCTTGGCGGTCTATGGAGGGCAAGATGTTGATAAACAGTTAAGAAAATTAAAGAAAAATGTGCAAATTGTCGTGAGTACACCTGGTCGGCTTTTAGACCATATTAGACGTGGTACTGTACAATTAGCTGAGGTTTCCTCTCTTGTTCTTGATGAAGCAGATCAAATGCTTCATATTGGGTTCCTAAATGAAGTGGAGGACATAATCAGGGAGACTCCTACTAGTCGACAAACGATGCTGTTTTCAGCCACGATCTCCCCGGAAGTTAGGAAATTAGCAAGAAAACATATGAGTGAACCAGAATATATTCAAGTAGAAAAAAGGCAAGGACCTGCTGACAATGTAGAACAAATTGCTATTCATACAATTGATCGGGCGAAGCAAGCCACACTTATTGAACTTGTGGAAACACACCACCCTTTCTTAGCTGTTGTTTTTTGCCGAACGAAGAGGCGAGTAAGCAAACTCTATGATGTCCTAAAGTCTCATGGGTTTTCATGTGATGAATTACATGGTGATTTATCACAAGCAAAAAGAGAGCGAGTAATGAAACGTTTCAGGGATGCAGAAGTTCAATTATTGATTGCAACAGACGTAGCGGCAAGAGGTCTTGATGTTGAAGGTGTTACACATGTATTTAACTATGATATTCCAGAGGATGCTGAAAGCTATATCCATCGAATTGGAAGAACAGGTAGAGCGGGAATGAAGGGATTAGCAATCACGTTTTACTCCTCTGCTGATAGGCCCACACTGGATATGATTGAAAATGAGCTGAATATAAAGATTCAAAAACAAACGGTAGAAGGAAATAATGAACAAGAACCTGAGAGAAATCAATTTTCTAAAGACCAGAAAGTTAGGCAGGATAAACCAAAAAAAGTCGGCAATAATCGAAACCAAAAACGATCGAGTACCAATAATACACGGGTAAAACGAAGTTCAGATGGCCCAGAAAAATCCATGAAAGAGTATGGAACCAAGCATAAAACGGTTAAGAGACAGAAAACTTCTAGTAGTCGCCCAGCGGGTATTCCTGAAGGAAACAGTAGGAAAACAGGGTCAGGACGAGAAAAGCGAAGATAATTCGATATTTATTACTACGGCATATGATTCAATTTATGATGAGAAAATAAAAAATGAGGTTGACTCAAATAGAGTCAAGCTTATTTTTTTATTAATTGCTCTATATTATCGACCAATTCCTATTCCTGTATTAAATTAACTAATTGTTTTGAATTTGGAGAGAAATTAGTAAAAGGAAGAAGAGATAAGTGTTAATATAATTAATATCTAGATGCATTAAGAATGGAGAGGAAAATATGAAACTAGTAACCTTTTTAAAGGATGGGCATTTAACTCTTGGAGTCAAAACGGAAAAGGGAATAATCGATATAAGGGCATCTCTAGCCGTTAACCCTAACGAAGGAATTCCAATTGACATGATGTCTCTAATCCAAGCTGGATCATCATCCATTTTCAAGTTAAAGGAATATATTGATGAGAATGATCAACTGTTGGTTTTAAATGAAAAGGAGATTGAATGGGGACCTTGTGTATCGGAACCGCAAAAAATCATTTGTGTCGGGTTAAATTACCGTAGACACGCAGACGAAACAAATGCTCCTTATCCAGAAGTGCCAATTCTGTTTAGTAAATTTAATAATTCATTGACTTCCCATTTAAGTGATATCACAGTACCAAAAGTAACTGATAAGCTTGATTATGAGGTTGAGCTTGGTATTGTAATTGGTAAAAAAGCCAAATCTGTTACAACAGAAGAATCTCTCGAGCATGTTTTTGGCTATTGTACGGTGAATGATTTATCTGCAAGGGATTTGCAGATGAGAACACATCAATGGCTTCTGGGGAAAACAAGTGATGGCTTCTGTCCGGTTGGCCCCTATTTAGTAACAGCCGATGAAGTAGGTGACCCACAGAACCTCCAATTAACAACAAAAGTAAATGGGGAGATACGCCAACATTCCAGTACGTCAGATATGATCTTTTCTTGTGCTGAAATAGTAAGTTACATATCACAGCATATGACATTAGAACCGGGTGATTTGATTTTGACAGGGACTCCAGAAGGTGTGGTCCTAGGATATCCTGAAGAACAGCAGGTTTACTTAAATCCAGGTGATGTAGTTACTGTAGAAGTTGAAAAAGTGGGTGCTTTAACAAATAGGTTGGTAAAAGAGAAATAATAAAAGAAAACGTCGCTAGCATCTGATAAGCGACGTTTTCTTTTATCAATGGTGGATGACACAAGATAGAGGAATTCCGAAATTATGAAACAAAAAAGAAACCCCTTGCAACGCAAGGGGTTTCGGGTATGGAGAATAGGGGGCTCGAACCCCTGACCTCTTGCATGCCATGCAAGCGCTCTCCCAGCTGAGCTAATCCCCCGTAAGAGTGGTACAAGAAAAATTATAGCCGTAACAAGCCAATCTTGCAAGAGGAAATTTATTAAAAGGGCCAATGAAAATTGATCCTTAACTAATACTTTCAATTTCTACCTTTTTTACACCTTCTAGATTCGAAACAGCGGTATAAAAATCTGTGGTTTTTTCGCGATAATCCACTGCAACTAAAACCTGAACATGATGATCACCGTTGTCTAAATCTTTTATCCGGATTCTTCGAACTATATATTTTCTATCTAATAAAAAAGTTATGGCATTTTCGATCTGATTTTTATCTCTGATAAATAATTGGAGCATGATTTCTTTTTCCCTTAATTGCTTTGGTCCAATGAATTTCATTAAAAAAGGTATAAATTCCACGCTAATAATTAATAATGCTACACCTGCAAAAGCCTCTAAATAGAAGCCAGCTCCAACAGCAATACCAATTCCAGCAGCACCCCAAATCATCGCAGCTGTTGTTAACCCAGAAATGCTGTCATTGCCCCTTCTTAATATAACTCCTGCTCCTAAAAAACCAATACCAGAAACAATCTGTGCAGCTAGACGCAATGGGTCCATTTGAATTTTGACTTTATCTGAATTTGGAAACATATAAGCTGATTCTATAGAAACAATCGTAAGCAGGCAGCTTACAATGCAAATAACAAGACTTGTCTTTAGACCAACAGGCTTTCTTTTTAATTCGCGTTCAAGACCAATGATCAGTCCAAAAACGGCAGAAATACCAAGCTTTAATAATATTTCCATATCAATACTGTTCATGTAAATTCACGTCCATTTTAAAATTCAATTGGCTAAGGGTTGGAAAACATAGGAAATAATAAAAACTCCTACTTCCGTTTGATTCTTTATAAAGGAGTTTATCATGTAACCAAAAATAAATCCTTATGTAGCTTTAATGATTGAGTAATATCTGCAGGTTTCGTTGATTTATGAAAAGTAGTAAACTTTGCCTGTGCCTTTGTAACAGCATATTTATTTTTCTTTCAAAAGGTTAGAAAAAGATTACTTTTAATTACATATATATTCACAATTTAATTAATGAGCTCTTTCACATTCTTGAGTTATCGAGCCAAAAAACTTAGTAAGAAAATTCTTTTTGAAAAATCTCTATAAATTATATTGCAATCATATATTAATCATGGTATATTAAATCTCGTCCTCACCGAGAGCGTCAAACAATGAAAAAAGAAATTTAAAAAGTTGTTGACACTTAAAATGATGATGTGATATATTGATGAAGTCGCTTTTGAGCGGTTGAAAAAAAGATTGTGCAAGCCTTGGAAAAACAATTTGGATTTCAAGGTAAAGTAAATTGTTCTTTGAAAACTAAACAAACAAAAACGTGCAAACAAACAATAACTATTAGTAGACCTTTCGTTTGAAAGAGAAGCTAAGCCAACGTAACAAATGAGCTAATCAACTTTCTTGGAGAGTTTGATCCTGGCTCAGGACGAACGCTGGCGGCGTGCCTAATACATGCAAGTCGAGCGAATCTTTAGGAGCTTGCTCCTATTGGTTAGCGGCGGACGGGTGAGTAACACGTGGGCAACCTGCCTGTGAGACTGGGATAACTTCGGGAAACCGGAGCTAATACAGGATAATCTTTTTCCTCTCATGAGGAAAAACTGAAAGATGGCATCACGCTATCACTTACAGATGGGCCCGCGGCGCATTAGCTAGTTGGTGAGGTAACGGCTCACCAAGGCGACGATGCGTAGCCGACCTGAGAGGGTGATCGGCCACACTGGGACTGAGACACGGCCCAGACTCCTACGGGAGGCAGCAGTAGGGAATCTTCCGCAATGGACGAAAGTCTGACGGAGCAACGCCGCGTGAGCGATGAAGGCCTTCGGGTCGTAAAGCTCTGTTGTTAGGGAAGAACAAGTATCGGAGTAACTGCCGGTACCTTGACGGTACCTAACCAGAAAGCCACGGCTAACTACGTGCCAGCAGCCGCGGTAATACGTAGGTGGCAAGCGTTGTCCGGAATTATTGGGCGTAAAGCGCGCGCAGGCGGTCTTTTAAGTCTGATGTGAAAGCCCACGGCTCAACCGTGGAGGGTCATTGGAAACTGGAGGACTTGAGTGCAGAAGAGGAAAGTGGAATTCCACGTGTAGCGGTGAAATGCGTAGAGATGTGGAGGAACACCAGTGGCGAAGGCGACTTTCTGGTCTGTAACTGACGCTGAGGCGCGAAAGCGTGGGGAGCAAACAGGATTAGATACCCTGGTAGTCCACGCCGTAAACGATGAGTGCTAAGTGTTAGAGGGTTTCCGCCCTTTAGTGCTGCAGCTAACGCATTAAGCACTCCGCCTGGGGAGTACGGCCGCAAGGCTGAAACTCAAAGGAATTGACGGGGGCCCGCACAAGCGGTGGAGCATGTGGTTTAATTCGAAGCAACGCGAAGAACCTTACCAGGTCTTGACATCCTCTGACAATCCTAGAGATAGGACGTTCCCCTTCGGGGGACAGAGTGACAGGTGGTGCATGGTTGTCGTCAGCTCGTGTCGTGAGATGTTGGGTTAAGTCCCGCAACGAGCGCAACCCTTGATCTTAGTTGCCAGCATTCAGTTGGGCACTCTAAGGTGACTGCCGGTGACAAACCGGAGGAAGGTGGGGATGACGTCAAATCATCATGCCCCTTATGACCTGGGCTACACACGTGCTACAATGGATGGTACAAAGGGCTGCAAAACCGCAAGGTTAAGCCAATCCCATAAAACCATTCTCAGTTCGGATTGTAGGCTGCAACTCGCCTACATGAAGCCGGAATCGCTAGTAATCGCGGATCAGCATGCCGCGGTGAATACGTTCCCGGGCCTTGTACACACCGCCCGTCACACCACGAGAGTTTGTAACACCCGAAGTCGGTGGGGTAACCGTAAGGAGCCAGCCGCCTAAGGTGGGACAGATGATTGGGGTGAAGTCGTAACAAGGTAGCCGTATCGGAAGGTGCGGCTGGATCACCTCCTTTCTAAGGATATAAGCTGGACGTATGAGCCAGACAAAACAGTTTGTTTATTACACGTTCTTTGTTTGTTTAGTTTTGAGGGAGCAATTTCTCAAAGCTTTTTTATTCGAAGCTTTTTTTATTCGTTCCTTGAAAACTAGATAATCGTAAAGAAGAAGTCAAAGTAAAACATCGAGTCATCGCCATTTTAGTTATTCGTTTCTTTTTAATAAGAGAAACAAACCTTTTAGGTTAAGTTAGAAAGGGCGCACGGTGAATGCCTTGGCACTAGGAGCCGATGAAGGACGGGACTAACACCGATATGCTTCGGGGAGCTGTAAGTAAGCTTTGATCCGGAGATTTCCGAATGGGGAAACCCACTGTTCGTAATGGAACAGTATCTTTACCTGAATACATAGGGTAGTGAAGGCATACCCGGGGAACTGAAACATCTAAGTACCCGGAGGAAGAGAAAGCAAACGCGATTCCCTGAGTAGCGGCGAGCGAAACGGGACATAGCCCAAACCAAGAGGCTTGCCTCTTGGGGTTGTAGGACACTCAACATGGAGTTACAAAGGAACGGGGTAGATGAAGCGATCTGGAAAGGTCCGTCATAGAAGGTAAAAACCCTGTAGTTGAAACTTCGTTCCCTCCTGAGTGGATCCTGAGTACGGCCGGACACGTGAAATCCGGTCGGAAGCAGGGAGGACCATCTCCCAAGGCTAAATACTCCCTAGTGACCGATAGTGAACCAGTACCGTGAGGGAAAGGTGAAAAGCACCCCGGAAGGGGAGTGAAATAGTTCCTGAAACCGTGTGCCTACAAGTAGTCAGAGCCCGTTTATGGGTGATGGCGTGCCTTTTGTAGAATGAACCGGCGAGTTACGATTACATGCAAGGTTAAGTTGAAAAGACGGAGCCGCAGCGAAAGCGAGTCTGAATAGGGCGAATTAGTATGTGGTCGTAGACCCGAAACCAGGTGATCTACCCATGTCCAGGGTGAAGTCCAGGTAACACTGGATGGAGGCACCGAACCCACGCACGTTGAAAAGTGCGGGGATGAGGTGTGGGTAGCGGAGAAATTCCAATCGAACTTGGAGATAGCTGGTTCTCTCCGAAATAGCTTTAGGGCTAGCCTCACGTAGTAAGAGTCTTGGAGGTAGAGCACTGTTTGGACTAGGGGCCCTCATCGGGTTACCGAATTCAGACAAACTCCGAATGCCAAAGACTTATCCGTGGGAGTCAGACTGCGAGTGATAAGATCCGTAGTCAAAAGGGAAACAGCCCAGACCACCAGCTAAGGTCCCAAAGTATACGTTAAGTGGAAAAGGATGTGGAGTTGCTTAGACAACCAGGATGTTGGCTTAGAAGCAGCCACCATTTAAAGAGTGCGTAATAGCTCACTGGTCGAGTGACTCTGCGCCGAAAATGTACCGGGGCTAAACGTATCACCGAAGCTGTGGATTGACATCTTTGATGTCAGTGGTAGGAGAGCGTTCTAAGGGCGTTGAAGCTAGACCGTAAGGACTGGTGGAGCGCTTAGAAGTGAGAATGCCGGTATGAGTAGCGAAAGATGAGTGAGAATCTCATCCACCGAATGCCTAAGGTTTCCTGAGGAAGGCTCGTCCGCTCAGGGTTAGTCGGGACCTAAGCCGAGGCCGAAAGGCGTAGGCGATGGACAACAGGTTGATATTCCTGTACCACCTCTTTATCGTTTGAGCAATGGGGGGACGCAGGAGGATAGGGTAAGCGCGCTGTTGGATATGCGCGTCTAAGCAGTTAGGCTGCAAGTGAGGCAAATCCCACTTGCGTTAGGCTGAGCTGTGATAGCGAGGGAAATTTAGTACCGAAGTTCCTGATTCCACACTGCCAAGAAAAGCCTCTAGCGAGATAAAAGGTGCCCGTACCGCAAACCGACACAGGTAGGCGAGGAGAGAATCCTAAGGTGAGCGAGAGAACTCTCGTTAAGGAACTCGGCAAAATGACCCCGTAACTTCGGGAGAAGGGGTGCTCTTTGGGGTGAATAGCCTCGAAGAGCCGCAGTGAATAGGCCCAGGCGACTGTTTAGCAAAAACACAGGTCTCTGCGAAGCCGCAAGGCGAAGTATAGGGGCTGACGCCTGCCCGGTGCTGGAAGGTTAAGAGGAGGGGTTAGCGTAAGCGAAGCTCTGAATCGAAGCCCCAGTAAACGGCGGCCGTAACTATAACGGTCCTAAGGTAGCGAAATTCCTTGTCGGGTAAGTTCCGACCCGCACGAAAGGCGTAACGATCTGGGCACTGTCTCAACGAGAGACTCGGTGAAATTATAGTACCTGTGAAGATGCAGGTTACCCGCGACAGGACGGAAAGACCCCGTGGAGCTTTACTGTAGCCTGATATTGAATTTTGGTACAGCTTGTACAGGATAGGTAGGAGCCTGAGAAGCCGGAGCGCTAGCTTCGGTGGAGGCGTCGGTGGGATACTACCCTGGCTGTATTGAAATTCTAACCCGCACCCCTGATCGGGGTGGGAGACAGTGTCAGGTGGGCAGTTTGACTGGGGCGGTCGCCTCCTAAAGAGTAACGGAGGCGCCCAAAGGTTCCCTCAGAATGGTTGGAAATCATTCGTAGAGTGTAAAGGCATAAGGGAGCTTGACTGCGAGACCTACAAGTCGAGCAGGGACGAAAGTCGGGCTTAGTGATCCGGTGGTTCCGCATGGAAGGGCCATCGCTCAACGGATAAAAGCTACCCCGGGGATAACAGGCTTATCTCCCCCAAGAGTCCACATCGACGGGGAGGTTTGGCACCTCGATGTCGGCTCATCGCATCCTGGGGCTGTAGTCGGTCCCAAGGGTTGGGCTGTTCGCCCATTAAAGCGGTACGCGAGCTGGGTTCAGAACGTCGTGAGACAGTTCGGTCCCTATCCGTCGTGGGCGCAGGAAATTTGAGAGGAGCTGTCCTTAGTACGAGAGGACCGGGATGGACGCACCGCTGGTGTACCAGTTGTCTTGCCAAAGGCATCGCTGGGTAGCTATGTGCGGACGGGATAAGTGCTGAAAGCATCTAAGCATGAAGCCCCCCTCAAGATGAGATTTCCCATAGCGTCAAGCTAGTAAGAACCCTGAAAGATGATCAGGTTGATAGGTCAGAGGTGGAAGCGCGGTGACGTGTGGAGCTGACTGATACTAATCGTTCGAGGACTTAACCAAAACGAAATGCGGAGGCGACTGTTCAACTTCGACAGACGTTGGAGAGCCGGCACTACAAATCCCGGTTTTGGATTTGTGGAGACGGATCGAAACGGCCGAGAAGTTAGGAGCCGCAGCTAGACAATTCATTAAGGTGAACTCGGTTTTACAACTTCTTCTACATTATCTAGTTTTGAGGGAATGAAAAAAAATAAAAATTCCTCTTGAAAAATATTAAAAAGACATTATAATAAAATAGTGTCTGAAAAATAGTCTGGCAATAATGGCGAGAAGGTCACACCCGTTCCCATACCGAACACGGAAGTTAAGCTTCTCAGCGCCGATGGTAGTTGGGACTTTGTCCCTGTGAGAGTAGGACGTTGCCAGGCTTATATCGTGGAGGATTAGCTCAGCTGGGAGAGCATCTGCCTTACAAGCAGAGGGTCGGCGGTTCGAGCCCGTCATCCTCCACCATATATAATTACCTATGCCGGGGTAGCTCAATTGGTAGAGCAACTGACTTGTAATCAGTAGGTTGGGGGTTCAAGTCCTCTCGCCGGCACCATTTTATTGAGCCATTAGCTCAGTTGGTAGAGCATCTGACTTTTAATCAGAGGGTCGAAGGTTCGAGTCCTTCATGGCTCACCATTTAAATTTATATGCGGGTGTGGCGGAATTGGCAGACGCACCAGACTTAGGATCTGGCGCCGCAAGGCGTGGGGGTTCGACTCCCTTCACCCGCACCAATTAAATTTAACGCGGAAGTAGTTCAGTGGTAGAACACCACCTTGCCAAGGTGGGGGTCGCGGGTTCGAATCCCGTCTTCCGCTCTCAAATTGCCGGGGTGGCGGAACTGGCAGACGCACAGGACTTAAAATCCTGCGGTAGGTGACTACCGTACCGGTTCGATTCCGGTCCTCGGCACCATTTATATATTTTAATGCGCCCGTAGCTCAATTGGATAGAGCGTCTGACTACGGATCAGAAGGTTGTGGATTCGACTTCTTCCGGGCGCGCCATTATATACGGGAAGTAGCTCAGCTTGGTAGAGCACTTGGTTTGGGACCAAGGGGTCGCAGGTTCGAATCCTGTCTTCCCGACCATTCTTCTTATTAATTTAGGGGCCTTAGCTCAGCTGGGAGAGCGCCTGCTTTGCACGCAGGAGGTCAGCGGTTCGATCCCGCTAGGCTCCACCATGATTTCATAATATATTTGGCGGTGTAGCTCAGCTGGCTAGAGCGTTCGGTTCATACCCGAAAGGTCGGGGGTTCGACTCCCTTCGCCGCTACCAAATATAATAAATTATTAACAGTAACTTGGACCTTTAGCTCAGCTGGTTAGAGCAGACGGCTCATAACCGTCCGGTCGTAGGTTCGAGTCCTACAAGGTCCACCATTCGCTTTATATTTAGTTCGGAGGAATACCCAAGTTCGGCTGAAGGGATCGGTCTTGAAAACCGACAGGCGGGTCAAACCGCGCGGGGGTTCGAATCCCTCTTCCTCCTCCATTTTATTTTATCTTAATTTTATTGTCGCGGGGTGGAGCAGTCTGGTAGCTCGTCGGGCTCATAACCCGAAGGTCACAGGTTCAAATCCTGTCCCCGCAATTTGGTCTGGTAGTTCAGTTGGTTAGAATGCCTGCCTGTCACGCAGGAGGTCGCGGGTTCGAGTCCCGTCCAGACCGCCAACTTATGGCTCGGTAGCTCAGTCGGTAGAGCAAAGGACTGAAAATCCTTGTGTCGGCGGTTCGATTCCGTCCCGAGCCACCATAATTTTTGTTTTAGATTAGGTATATATAATGGCGATTGTGGCGAAGTGGTTAACGCACCTGATTGTGGTTCAGGCATTCGTGGGTTCGATTCCCATCAGTCGCCCCATTTTAACTATTTTTTGCGGGTGTAGTTTACTGGTAAAACCTCAGCCTTCCAAGCTGATGTAGTGGGTTCGATTCCCATCACCCGCTCCAATGTGGGCCTATAGCTCAGCTGGTTAGAGCGCACGCCTGATAAGCGTGAGGTCGATGGTTCGAGTCCATTTAGGCCCACCATTTATTATTATTCCGCAGTAGCTCAGTGGTAGAGCTATCGGCTGTTAACCGATCGGTCGTAGGTTCGAGTCCTACCTGCGGAGCCATAAGGGGAAGTACTCAAGTGGCTTAAGAGGTGCCCCTGCTAAGGGTATAGGTCGGGTAACCGGCGCGAGGGTTCAAATCCCTCCTTCTCCGCCACGTTTAGGCCCCTTGGTCAAGTGGTTAAGACACCTCCCTTTCACGGAGGTAACACGGGTTCGAGTCCCGTAGGGGTCATATAAAAAAACTGATAACAATTGTTATCAGTTTTTTTATATGCATTTTTTTAGAATGTATCTTCAATCATTAACTTCTTTCAATTAAGCAGCAATTTATAACTCCATTTATTCTTTCTTATTTTCATTCTTAGAAACCGCCTTTGACTGTAAACGTTTTCCTCATTATACTAAATTTCCCGAACAAAATGGAAACGGTTACTTTGGAAAATAAATTTAATAAGTTTTGTCGACACCTGAAATATTATTTATCAATCCATGTCGAATACTGCAGATTTATTGGTTTTTGTAGCGGATAAAGGAGTTAAATGTCTGAAAAGAGAAAAAACTTTTTGAGGAATATTTATCATTTCGAATTATAATTAACCGATGTAATACATATTTTCATGAGGAATGAGGAGAGCCATGACAGTGAACACATTATTTCCCACTGATTACCAGCTGCATTTATTTCATGAGGGTAGTCTTTTCCAAAGTCATCAGCTTTTTGGCGCTCATATCTTAAAAGATACCAACAGGGTATATACACGATTTTGCGTATGGGCCCCTAATGCTAAGCAAGTTAGGCTTACGGGGGATTTCAATAGCTGGAATGGTGAAGGATATGAACTGCAAAAGGTAAATGATGAAGGGGTTTGGATTATTGTTATTAATCAAAACCTGGAAGGCAGACTTTATAAGTATGAAATTTTATCACAAACTGGAGAAATTCTCCTAAAAGCTGATCCATATGCATTTTATTCTGAACTTAGACCGAATACGGCATCCACTGTGTATTCCTTACAGGATTATGAGTGGCAGGATTCCCAATGGATTCATCGCAGAGAAAAAACCAATTTTTTGTCTGAGCCTGCTGTTATATATGAAGTTCATGTAGGTTCATGGAGAAAAAAAGTGAATGGGGATTTTCTTACATATAAAGAATTGGCCTCAGAATTAATTCCATATGTAATTGAGCATGGTTTTACCCACATTGAGTTATTACCGCTTGTTGAACATCCTCTCGATGCCTCTTGGGGATACCAAGGAATAGGCTATTATTCCGTCACTTCTAGGTACGGAACACCAAATGATTTCAAGTATTTTGTTGACAAGTGTCACCAGAATGGAATTGGAGTAATTCTAGATTGGGTACCGGGACATTTTTGTAAGGATGCCCATGGATTATACCGGTTTGACGGTACTCACTTATACTCATACAGCACAGCTAGTGATCGAGAAAATCATGTATGGGGAACAGCGAACTTTGATCTTGGAAAAGGAGAGGTACAAAGTTTCCTCATATCCAATGCGTTTTTTTGGATGGACTTCTACCATATTGATGGATTTAGGATGGATGCAGTTGCTAATATCATTTATTGGCCAATTCATCCGAGAATGTCGAAAATCCATTTGGAATTGAATTTTTAAAGAAGTTAAATAAAGAAGTACACGAATATGCCCCTAGTTTTCTAATGATTGGGGAGGATTCTACAGACTTCTCTAATGTGACTGCACCTGTTCAATACGGTGGCCTAGGGTTTGATTATAAGTGGAATATGGGCTGGATGAATGATGTTCTGGAATATGTGGAGACTCCACCTTATACCCGTTCACAGGCTCATTCAAAAATAACATTTTCAATTTTGTATGCTTACTCAGAGAATTTTATGCTGCCATTTTCCCACGATGAAGTAGTACATGGGAAAAAGTCTCTATTAGATAAAATGCCAGGAGATTATTGGGAAAAATTTGCTCAACTCAGGTTATTGCTTGGCTTTATGTTTGCTCACCCTGGAAAGAAACTATTATTTATGGGGTTTGAGTTAGCTCAATTTTCTGAATGGAAAGATAAAGAACAACTTGATTGGAACTTAATGGAATATGACATGCACAAAAATCTTAATGCATATGTTAAAGAATTAACAAAGTTATATAAACGCTCTAAGCCATTGTATGAATTGGACCATTTTTCGGAAGGATTTGAGTGGATCGATGTTAATAACAGGAATCAATCGATTTTTTCCTTTATACGGAAAGGTAAAAAAGAAGATGAATTCTTAGTGATTGTTTGCAATTTTACAGGCGTTAGTTATCAAGATTATAAAATAGGTGTACCAAAGCTAGGCGAGTATCGGGAAATTTTGAACAGTGATTACCTAGAATACGGTGGTGCGGGATTAATTAATAAAAAGCTAATTGAAGCAGTAGATGAGCCATTTCATGGAAAGTCATATTCAGTAAATGTTACGATTCCACCATTTGGGTTATTAATCATAAGGCCAGTTAAAAAACGAAAGGAGCGAAAAGGAAATGGCAAAGAAAAAATGCGTAGCCATGCTGTTGGCAGGAGGGAAAGGAAGCAGGCTTAATTCGCTAACGAAGGATTTAGCGAAACCAGCTGTACCCTTTGGCGGGAAATACCGCATCATTGATTTTCCATTAAGCAACTGCAGCAATTCAGGTATTGATACGGTCGGAGTGTTAACTCAATATCAACCATTGCTGTTAAATTCATACATCGGGATTGGAAGTGCCTGGGACCTTGACCGTAAAGATGGGGGAGTAACGGTTTTACCCCCGTATGCAGAATCGTCAGAGGTAAAGTGGTACACTGGGACCGCAAGTGCAATCTATCAAAATCTTAATTATCTAAAGCAATATCAGCCAGAATATGTTTTAATCCTGTCTGGCGATCATATTTACAAAATGAACTACGAGAGCATGCTAGATTATCATATTGAAAAAAGGGCGGATGTCACGATTTCATTAATTGAAGTTCCATGGGCGGAAGCAAACAGATTTGGAATCATGAATACGAATGAAGATTTAAGAATCACAGAATTTGAGGAAAAACCAAGCAGCCCGAAAAATAATCTTGCTTCTATGGGAATATATATTTTTAACTGGAATATACTTAAGGAATATTTGGAGATGGACGACCGAAACCCTGATTCTAGCCATGACTTTGGTAAGGATGTCATTCCATTACTGTTGGAAGAGAAGAAGAAATTATTTGCTTATCCGTTTAAGGGATATTGGAAAGACGTTGGTACGGTTGAAAGCCTTTGGGAAGCAAATATGGATCTCTTAAATGAAGAGTGTGACCTAGACTTATTTGACCACGATTGGAGAATCTATTCAGTCAATCCGAATCAACCTCCACAATATATATCTCCAGATGCCCTAGTTAAGGAGTCATTAATTAATGAAGGCTGTACAATTGAAGGGGAAATTGACAAGTCTGTTCTCTTCCAAGGGGTAACTATAGGAAAGGGATCGCTTATCAAAGAGGCAGTCATTATGCCAGATGCTACAATTGGGAAAAATTGTTTAATCGAAAAAGCCATTGTTCCATGTAATGTGACTGTTCCAGATGGGACCGTGATTCGGTCTTTTGATGATGAGATTATCCTTGTAACAAACGAAATGTTAAGTGGGTTATATCCTGCTTTTTAAGTGTCCAGCTTCAGCGCCTAGCCCCTCGAGGTCGCGTCACGCCTGCCGATGAAGTCAAAAACCGACTTCACCGTCAGGCCCGCAAGCAGCTGGCTACAGAAAGCTATCGCATTCTGTACGCATTAAGGGAGACTAAGTCTCTGGCAGCGCTTCGCTTGCCAATCGACAAGTCACCCTATATCGGGGCTGACCAAGGCGCTTCAGCTTTTCTATAAATATTGGGAGGGAATAGGTTTGAAGAAAGAGCTATTAGGCGTAATTGACGCAACAACTTACCATGATGATTTAGAGGACCTGTTAACACACCGTTCACTTGCAGCACTGCCTTTTGCAGGCCGTTACCGTATCATTGATTTTGTTTTATCAAATATGGTGAATTCAGGAATTCGCAGCGTAGCCATATTTCCGAAATTACAATACCGATCCTTAATGGACCATCTTGGTTCAGGTAAAAATTGGGACCTAAATCGCAAGCGCGATGGCCTATTCTTTTTCCCATCTCCAATCATTGATAACGATAGTAATAGAATAGGATCCTTTGATCGTTTTGCTGAAAACTTAGATTTCTTTTATCGCAGTACACAAGAATATACGATCATTACTAATTGTTACACCGTTTTTAATATGAATTTTAAACCTTTGTTAGAGTGGCATATCCGCACAGGATGTGATATCACTGATATATATCACAAAGACGGTCATTCAATGGAAATGTATTTAGTAAAAACCTCTTTACTAATTAAGCTTATTGAAACAAGAGATGTAACAGGCTATACATGTATGAAGGATGCTGTAACTGATCTTAATAGTCTTTATACTGTTTGCCACTATGATTATACTGGATATTCAGTGATGATTGATTCTATCCAAAACTACTTTTCTACTAGTATGAATTTATTGCAAACAAACATTTGGAAGCAACTATTTTTAAAGGACCAACCAATTTTAACTAAAGTGAAGGATGAACCGCCAACGAAGTATATGAAAGATTCATCCGTACAAAATGCGATGATAGCCAATGGTTGTGAAATCAATGGAACGGTTGAAAATAGCATCGTATCTCGCGGAGTTAAAATCGGCAAGGGATCGGTCATAAAGAACTGTATCATAATGCAGAAGTGTCAAATTGATGATAATTGCTACCTGGATTCCGTTATTTTAGATAAAGATGTAAAGGTGGAGGCTGGCACACATTTAACGGGATCAGCACTTACACCATTTGTGGTTCGTAAAGGTACCAAGCAAGGAGCGTTGATGAATTCGTGAAAGTATTATTTGCTGTTTCTGAATGTGGTCCATTTGCTAAATCTGGGGGACTTGCTGATGTAGCAGGTTCCCTCCCAAAGGAACTAAAAAGCCTTGGAACGGATGTTCGAGTGATTCTTCCAAAATACGGTTCAATCCCTGAAGAATTTAAAAAGGAAATGAAAAAGGTAAAAGAGTTTTCAGTTTCAGTCGGATGGAGAAACCAATATTGTGGAATAGAGGAACTGGCATACCAAGGTGTTACCTTTTATTTTATTGATAATGAATACTATTTTAAACGAGATCGCCTTTATGGTTATTACGATGACGGCGAAAGGTTTGCCTATTTTAACAGGGCCGTATTGGAAGCAATAGAACAACTCAATTTCTATCCAGATGTGGTCCATTGCCACGATTGGCATACTGCAATGATTCCCTATCTTTTAAAAATGGAATATTACAAGCGAAAAGGCTACGGCTTAATTCGTACGGTGTTTACCATCCACAATCTTCAATTTCAAGGGGTTTTTCCGAAAGAGGTTTTGGGAGATTTGTTAGGAATGGATTGGCAATCCTTCCACCCAGAGTATTTGGAGTTTTTTGGTGCAATTAATTTTATGAAAGGGGCGCTTGTAGCAGCAGATGAAATTACGACTGTGAGCCCAACCTATATGCAGGAAATTCAAACCACCGCATATGGGGAAAAACTAGAAGGTCTACTAAAAACAAGGGAAGCGGATTTGATCGGTATATTAAATGGGATTGATGAGGATTTCTATAATCCTGCTACAGACGCATTAATCTCTCAAACCTATACACCGAAAAAGTATCAGAAAAAGGCAATAAATAAAAGAGAGGTTCAAAAGCTCTTTGGTCTGCCACAAAACGAAGCTGTACCACTGATGGTTATGATTTCAAGATTGACAAAGCAAAAGGGTCTCGACCTTGTTAAATGTGTACTTCATGAGATTTTGCAAGAAGATATTCAGGTAATCATCCTTGGTACGGGTGATTATGAGTATGAGGAATACTTGAAGCATGCTGCGTATGTCAACCCTGATAAATTGAAAGTTAATATAGGTTTTAATGAAAATCTTGCCCATAAGCTCTATGCGGCTGCAGACTTGTTTTTAATGCCATCCCTATTTGAACCATGTGGACTTGGACAATTAATTGCCATGAAATATGGTGCAGTCCCGATTGTTCGCGAGACTGGTGGTTTAAATGATACGGTACAAGCTTGGAATGAAGTAACTGAGGAAGGCAATGGCTTCTCTTTCCGGAATTTTAATGCTCATGATATGCTCTACACCATTAGAAGAGCCTTAAGTTTTTATCATGATCCCAAGGTATGGGGCAAGATTGCCCAACGAGGGATGTTAATGGATCATAGTTGGGCCCAGTCAGCATTTAGATATAACCAGCTATATGCAGGGCTGATCTCAAGGAGTGAGAGCCATGTTTGCTGATAAGGCAGAGTTTAAAGAGTCCTTTTTAAAAAGGCTTGAGATGTTATATGGAAAGAGCTTTTCGGAAAGTTCTGAACGAGATCATTATCAGACAATCGGTAACATGATCCGTGAATATGTAAGTAATGATTGGATAAAAACAAACGAGAGGTACTTAGCAGCTGAGGGAAAGCAAGTATATTACCTTTCAATTGAATATTTACTGGGGAAACTCCTAAGGCAAAATTTAATCAATTTGGGGATTGAAGGTATAGTCCAGGGAAGCCTTCAAGAACTCGGGATTGATTTAAGTGAACTAGAAGAGTTAGAAGCTGATGCAGGTCTAGGAAACGGCGGCTTAGGAAGATTAGCCGCCTGTTTTTTGGATTCCCTTGCTTCTCTAAATCTCCCAGGTCATGGTCATGGAATCCGCTATAAGCATGCCTGTTTGAACAAAAAATCGTTGATGGCTACCAAGTAGAATTACCGGAACAATGGCTTAGAGGTGGTAATGTTTGGGAGGTTCGCAAAGCCGATTTAGCGGTTAAAATCCCATTTTGGGGAAAGGTGGAAGCTAGACATGAGAATGGTCGTCTAGTGTTTCATCATTTGAATGCTGAAACGGTTACTGCTGTTCCTCACGATATGCCGGTAATTGGCTATGAAACGAAAACCATCAATACATTAAGGCTGTGGAATGCTGAGCCCTCCCAATTTCCCTTTCACACAGATATTCTAAAATACAAAAGAGAAACGGAAGCTATATCAGAATTTTTATATCCAGATGATACCCATGATGAAGGGAAAATCCTACGGTTAAAACAGCAATACCTATTAGTTTCGGCAAGCCTTCAATCGATCATCAAAACCTATCGGAAACAACATTCCAGCTTGAATCTTTTTCATCAGCATGTGTGTATCCATATTAATGATACTCACCCAGTTCTGGCCATTCCGGAATTAATGAGAATCTTAATTGATGAAGAAGGGTTTGAGTGGGAGCATGCATGGCATATTACAACAAATACAATTTCCTATACCAATCATACAACCTTAACGGAAGCTTTGGAGAAATGGCCAATTCGAATTTTTCAACCACTTCTTCCTAGGATTTATATGATTGTTGAGGAAATTAATGAACGTTTTTGCCAGAAGCTATGGGAACAGTCTCCAGGATCTTGGGAGAGAATTAGGCAGCTTGCAATAATCGCTGACGAATATGTGAAAATGGCCCATTTAGCCATTGTCGGAAGCTTTAGTGTGAATGGTGTGGCAAAGCTACATACCGAAATTCTTAAAACACGAGAAATGAATCAGTTTTATCAACTTTTTCCAGAAAAGTTTAACAATAAAACCAATGGGATCGCTCACCGTCGTTGGCTTTTAAAGGCCAATCCCAAACTATCAGCACTTATATCCGATACAATTGGGACTTCCTGGACCACTTCGCCCCGTGATCTTAGCCAGTTATTGAAATACCAGGACAATCCATCTTTTTTAGAACAATTGTTCAAAATTAAAAAAGAAAACAAACAAACACTTTCAGAAATTATTTACAAAAAAACGGGTGTGGCTGTGAGTACAGAAGCCATTTTTGATGTTCAAGTAAAACGGCTCCATGCCTATAAAAGGCAGCTTTTAAATGTTTTACACATTATGTATCTTTATAATCGAATTAAAGAGGATTCAAGCTTTACAGTTGTCCCAAGAGTGTTTATTTTCGGAGCGAAAGCATCCCCCGGTTATTATTATGCAAAAAAAATTATCAAATTAATTAATACCGTTGCCGAAAAAGTAAACAATGACCCAATTGTCGGGGATAAAATGAAGGTGATTTTCCTTGAGAATTATCGGGTATCCCTTGCCGAAAAAGTATTCCCGGCATCTGATGTAAGTGAACAGATTTCCACAGCAAGTAAAGAGGCTTCAGGAACGGGAAACATGAAATTTATGATTAACGGGCCTTACTTTAGGAACTTTAGACGGGGCCAATATTGAGATACAGGAATTAGTTGGAGATTCTAATATCTTTATCTATGGGCTTACAGCAGAAGAAGTTCTTCATTACTACCAACACGGTGGCTACCAATCCATTGAATACTATCATCATGATAGCCGTATTCGCCAAGCCGTTGATCAGCTGGTAAATGGATTTTTCCCTGGGGTAAACAATGAATTTGAGCCTATATTTGATTCATTACTGGAAGAAAATGATCAATACTTTGTTTTAAAGGACTTTGCGTCGTATGCTGATATCCATAAAAAAGTAGGGGAAACTTTTATGGATCAACGAAAATGGCAAAAAATGAGCCTTATAAATATTGCTCAAGCTGGCTATTTTTCAAGTGATCGCACGATAAAAGAGTATGCGGATGATATATGGGCGATTAAACCACTATAAGGAAAACTCTCCGATTGGCGAGCCGTTAGGCGAAGACAGAGGCGTAGTTGCGCTTATGCGTTCAGAATTTATGGAAATAAATTCTGATTAGCTAAAAAAGCTTTTGCCAATTGGCAAAAGCTTTTTTTAAGAAAAATAGTGTCCAATGAAGATCCCAACGGTGAGTAAAAATCCAAAAATAGTGTTGGTTTGTGCAGTAGCCTTCATCGCTGGTGCCATCTGGATTGGAAGGGAATTTTCAATAAATCCTTTTGTCGCTTTAATGGCTTTTGGAGCACTTAAAATTACGATTGCAATCCAAACTGGAGCAACTCCAGTGATAATGAGGGCTAAAACCCAAACGTAGGAAAAGGTGAACATACCAGCTAATAAATAAATGGCTCTTTTCTTGCCTAGCAGGATAGCGAGAGTTTTACGTCCATTTTCTTTATCCCCATCAAGGTCACGAATATTATTTGATAACAAAATTTCTCCAACTAGAACCATAATTGGGATGGAAACAAGAATGCTGGTGCTATCGACCATTCCTGTTTGAATAAAGAATGAAATCAAAATAATCAGCATTCCCATAAAGAAACCAGCAACGATTTCACCAAATGGCGTGTAAGCAATCGGAATAGGTCCACCAGTATAGAAATAACCGACTGTCATGCAAAAAAGCCCAAGTAGTGCCAACCACCAACTGCTATTCATACAAATATAAACTCCTAATAATAAAGCGATCCCGTAAAAGCCAAAAGCTAGATTGAGCACTGTTTTGGGCTTAATTCCGTCGCGGACAATTGTACCGCCTATCCCTACTGAATGCTCCGTATCGAGCCCACGTTTAAAATCGAAATATTCATTGAACATATTGGTTGCGGCTTGAATTAATAAACTGGCAATTAGCATTGCAACAAATAGGCCAAGATGAATTTTGCCGTGTCTTAGGGCAAGTGCTGTACCCAGTAATACAGGTACAAATGATGCTGTCAATGTATGGGGACGGGTCATTTGCCACCAGACCTGGAAGCCACGGTTGGATTCAACAGCAGATTGCTGTAAATTTGGCTGCATATCTTTTCTCTCCCTTTTATTAAATTTTCTTATCTATATTTATTAAGTTCTTTATTCTTTATTCAGGATAAAGATTCTTTCCAAAACTAAGTTTATGGAATCATACTAATGGTGTCAATGGCTTTTTCTTAGATGAACTAGAAGATAATACCTTAGTGATTATTATTTATTGATTAGAGGAAAAATGAAGTAACGTTTAAAAGAGCCTTTACAACCTGATTAGGATATTTTGATATATAATAAGGTGTGACGCCGTAAAGGTAGTGACAAGTATTATTGACTTCTTTACAATGGGAGTAGTATCTTAAAAAATAAGCTTTAAATGAATGGATAACAGTCATTTGGCTGTTTTGGAGGGATTTTTTTGGTTACCATTCAAGAAACGGAATTAAGGGAAAAGGGTCTTTTGGCTGTTAATCGTGCTAAAGAACTCGGCGGCCCATTTTAATTAGTGAAGTTCATAAAATGGACACGATTAACCCTTTATCATTTTTTAATATTGGAAAAGAACGCTTTCTGGGCGAACGTTTTTTCTGGAAAGATCCAACAGATGAGATTGTGCTTATTGGACTTGGAATATCAAAACAAATTCAATCGGATCAGGCTACTGACCGCTTTTTTCATGTTGAAAGAGAATGGCAGAAATTTTTATTGGAAAGTCTTATCTTTAATCCATATACAGAAAATGGTTTGGGTCCTGTTATGTTTGGAGGATTCTCTTTTGATCCTTGTAAAAAGAAAACAGAGTTATGGTCCAAGTACTCCGATTCTTTGTTCCATATTCCAAAATATATGTTAAGTATCATTAAAGGTCAAACCTACTTAACAACGAATATCGTCTGTACTCCCCATGATCATCAATCATTATTTGAAAAAATCATGGAAGAGAGAAAACAGCTGTTAAATTCTCTAGATCGTCGTTATCCTCAAAAAGTGGTCAACCTCCTTGAAACAAAGGAAATTTCGCCTGATAACTGGAAAAAAACAGTTGACGATGTCGTAATGGATTTGAAGGCGGTCAATTAAAAAAAGTGGTCCTCGCGCGTGAGCTCAGGCTGGTATTTGACGATACTATTGAGTCTGAAGCAGTCGTTTCTAATTTGTTTGAGCAACAGCATGAAAGCTTTATTTTTGTCTTTGAATCGAACGGGGACGCATTTTTAGGTGCATCACCTGAAAGACTAGTGAAAAAACAAGGGAATAATGTTTTTTCAACCTGTTTAGCAGGTTCGATTCCAAGAGGCAAAACAGAAGCAGAGGACAAAATTTTAGGCGAACAATTATTAAATGATCAAAAAAACCTTATCGAACATAGCTTTGTTGTGGAAATGATTAAGGAAGCATTAGAAGAATCTTGCGAAGAGGTGATTCTTCCAGACAACCCACAACTGATGAAAATCAGAGATATTCAGCATCTTTATACTCCTGTTATTGGGAAATGTCAAAAAGATGCGTCCATATTGCTGCTAGTCGAAAGACTTCATCCAACACCTGCACTTGGCGGACTCCCTAAAAAGGAAGCTGTTGATAAGATTATGGAAGTGGAAGAATTAGACCGTGGTTTTTATGCAGCCCCATTAGGATGGGTGGATTATCGAGGAAACGGAGAATTTGCTGTTGCGATTCGGTCCGGTCTCATCCAGGGAAATGAAGCATCATTATTTGCTGGATGTGGTGTTGTAGCGGATTCTGATTCTGAAAGTGAATATTTGGAAACAAGTTTAAAGTTTAGACCGATGCAGAGAGCTCTTGGAGGAGATTGACATGAACCATCAGGAATCATTAACAGCCTATATCGCTGCCTTTGTAAGAGAACTAGTTCAAACGGGTATTACAGATGTTGTTGTCAGTCCAGGATCTAGGTCAACACCCATGGCGATGGTGATGGCTGAACATCCCGAAATAAAATTGCATGTTCACGTGGACGAACGTTCTGCTGCTTTCTTTGGATTAGGAATTGCAAAGGCTTCAAAAAGGCCTGTTGCTATTCTTTGTACTTCAGGTACAGCTGCCGCCAATTACTTTCCTGCAATTGTAGAGGCACATTATTCTCGAGTCCCATTGATAGTGTTAACGGCTGATCGCCCACATGAACTAAGAGAAGTAGGAGCACCGCAAGCGATTGATCAAATTCATTTATATGGTCATCATGTAAAATGGTTTGTTGAAATGGCATTGCCTGAGAAAACGGATGATATCATCCGTTATGCCCGGACTGTTTGTGCTCGGGCGGTGGCAATTGCGTCTCAAACTCCGTCAGGTCCAGTTCATTTGAATTTCCCACTTCGGGAACCACTCGTACCTAACTTGGATAGAAATCTCTTTCAAACCGAGGAGCGCCCAAAGGGATATGTTAAAGTGCATAATGGAGACCTAACGATAAACAACACACAATTTAAAGAGACTGCAGCGAAGCTTAATGGGAAAGTGAAAGGCATTATAGTTTGTGGAAATATAGAGACAGAGGGTTTTGTTGATGCTGTAACGCTTTTGGCTTCTGCTTTAAATTTTCCTATTTTGGCTGATCCTTTATCACAGCTTAGAAGCGGTAAACATAATAAAGAAAATATCATTGATGCCTACGATACGTTCTTAAGGAATCAGGACGCTAAATCATTTTTAAAACCTGATGTGGTAATTCGCTTTGGAGCTATGCCTGTTTCAAAAGCATTAACCATTTTCTTAAAAGAAAATCACTGCGCAGACCATTTTGTTATTGATGGCGGTGGGGGCTGGAGGGATCCTTCTTCCTTATCGACTGATATGATTTTCTGTAATGAAACTATTTTTTGCACAACGCTTTTAACGTATATTGAAACGAAAGCTTCTAAATCATTTCTAGGAAATTGGAAAGATATTAATAAACTAACGAAGGAACATATGACAACTATTAGAGACTCAATAGAATTGAGTGAGAGCCGATTGTTTTATCAATTGGCTGATATGCTGCCTGAAGGAGCCACCCTTTTTGTAGGAAATAGTATGCCGATTCGAGATGTAGATAGTTTTTTCCTCAACAATGATAGGTCTATTAAAGTAATGGCTAATAGAGGGGCTAATGGAATAGATGGGACTGTTTCGACTGCTTTAGGTGCTAGTTTATACTCGACGTCATTATATCTCGTCTTGGGTGATTTAACCTTTTTCCATGATTTAAATGGTCTGATAGCGGCAAAGCTATACAATATTGATATTCATATCATTGTTGTAAATAATAATGGTGGTGGGATATTTTCGTTCCTTCCACAGGCGGAGCACGAAAAGAATTTCGAGCTTCTCTTTGGAACTCCTTTAAATATTGAATTTGAACATGCCATAAGGATGTTTAATGGGAATTTTAATAAAATAAAGGATTGGGACCAACTTGGCTTGAATATGAAAAATTCTTCGGAAACTACAGGCATTAATGTTCATGAAATTTTAACAAATAGAGACAGGAATCTAGCGGAACATCGCGAATTTTGGCGTTTAGTTTCCCAGGAAATATCAAATTTTGTAAAAGGTGACCATAAATGAACGTTGAAATCGACGGCATTCGTTACCATGTCGAAAAATACGGGGAAGGATTTCCACTTCTTCTCCTCCATGGTTTTACTGGGGATTCTTCGACATGGACGCCCTTTTGCCCTATATGGGGAAAGCATTCTACACTCATAATCCCGGATATTATTGGACACGGAAAATCGGAATCACCTGAAAAGTTAAATCATTATCAAATTGATTCGGTAGCGAATGATCTTAAAGGCATTCTTGATGAAATCGGAATAAACCAAGTTGATGTTTTAGGTTACTCAATGGGGGGAAGACTTGCTCTCACGTTTGCACTTCTTTTTCCTGAGAGGGTTCGGAAATTAATTTTAGAAAGTACATCACCAGGTCTTTTAACGGAGGAAGAAAGAGAAGTAAGACGTATGAAAGATGGGGAACTTGCAAAATGTATTTTAAAAGATGGAATCAGGTCATTTGTTGATTATTGGGAAGCAATTCCGCTTTTCTCAACGATGAGTCGTCTCCCCGCAGCAGCCAAGGAAACCATTAGAATTCAGCGTTTGAACAATTCACCCAAGGGACTTGCAAATAGTCTAGTAGGAATGGGGACGGGGTCTCAGACATCCTGGTGGTGGAACTTATCCCAAATAACAAATGAGGTCCTATTGTTAACGGGAGAAGAGGACATAAAATTTTGTGAGATTGCAAAAAAAATGCAGAAAGAATTACAAAATGGGACTTGGATCACCATTAAAAACAGCGGACATGCAATACATGTGGAAGAAACCGAAAAGTTTGGTACAATAGTAAGTGACTTTTTGTCATAAACAAAACATAAGGAGGAGTATCGCTTTGACAGTAGAATGGATTGCAGGACGCAAATACGAAGAAATTTTATATGAAACTTATAACGGAATTGCAAAAATCACGATTAATCGCCCGCAAGTACATAATGCATTTACCCCGAAGACCGTAATGGAGTTAATTGACGCCTTTGCCTATGCACGTGATGATTCAAGTGTAGGAGTAATTGTGTTAACAGGTGCCGGAGATAAGGCATTTTGCTCTGGCGGCGATCAAAGTGTCCGTGGGCATGGTGGATATGTTGGCGAGGACCAAATTCCTCGTTTAAATGTACTTGACCTTCAACGTTTAATCCGTGTGACTCCAAAGCCAGTTGTTGCAATGGTTAAGGGGTATGCGATTGGCGGGGGCGATGTGCTTCATATTGTTTGTGATTTAACCATAGCAGCTGATAACGCAGTTTTTGGACAAACTGGACCAAAGGTAGGAAGTTTTGATGCTGGTTATGGTTCCGGCTATCTTGCCAGAATTATCGGCATAAGAAAGCCCGCGAAATTTGGTATTTATGCCGCCAATATAATGCACAGGAAGCACTTGATATGGGGTTAGTCAATACTGTTGTTCCTTTAGAGCAGGTTGAAGAAGAAACAATTAAATGGTGTGAAGAAATGCTTGAAAAAAGTCCAACTGCTCTTCGTTTTATAAAAGCTGCTATGAACGCTGATACAGATGGATTAGCAGGCCTTCAGCAATTTGCTGGTGACGCCACATTACTTTATTATACAACTGAAGAAGCGAAGGAAGGCCGCGATGCCTTTAAAGAAAAGCGTAAGCCTGACTTGGCAATTCCCACGTTTTCCTTGATTAATAAAGATCTTTTACTGCAGCTTGATGGCCTCCATCAGGCTGTTTTTAATAAGAAAAGTTAAGCGCTTTTACGCTAAAGCGAGCAAATATAAAGGTAGTGACAAGAATGCAAAACGAAAACATGCCTAATTTTTTGAAAAAAAGAGCGTTTCTTACCCCGGACCGTACTGCGATCTATTTTCATGACGAGACTTTAACCTTTAATGAGCTTTATCATCGTTCAGTCAAAGCTGCTGGTCAGCTTCAAGGCTTAGGGGTGAAAAAAGATGACTATGTTGGTGTCTTACTAAAAAACCATCTTGATACAGTTATCATTTTATTTGCTCTTCAACTATTAGGGGTTACAGCTGTTATTTTAAATAACCGTTTAACGACAGCAGAATTGGCTTGGCAGCTAAATGATTCAAAAACAAAAATCGTTGTTCTTGAGCCATCCCTTTCCGAAGTGGGAAATGCACTTAAATCAAGCATAGCTTCCTTAAGTTGCGTGACGAATAACCAATTATTTTTAATGAAATCTGAGGTTCCCATTATTCAAGAGGAAGTTGATTTGGCAGATATTTGTACCGTTATGTATACGTCAGGAACAACAGGAAATCCAAAGGGAGTGATGCAATCATATGGAAACCATTGGTGGAACTCTGTAGGTTCAGCATTAAACCTTGGATTTATCGAACGTGATTGCTGGCTTTGTACGGTACCAATTTTCCATATTAGTGGTTTTTCAATTTTAATGCGTGGAGTTATCTATGGAGTGCCAATTGTGCTCCATGAAAGCTTTGATGTAGAAAAAGTATTAGCTGATATTAAAAATAAACAAGTTACAATTATGTCAGTGGTTGGAACGATGCTTTCTCGAATTGTTACTGCCATTAAAGATGAACACCTTCCCGAACAGTTTCGCTGTATGCTCCTTGGAGGTGGTCCAGCTCCCTTACCGTTATTACAATCATGCGTAGAAAAAGGAATACCTGTTTTTCAAACGTATGGTATGACTGAAACTGCTTCACAAATTGTGACACTTTCGCCAGAATACAGTTTAACGAAACTTGGTTCTGCCGGAAAACCATTGTTTCCTGCCCAACTTAAAATTGAACTTGATGATGGGAGTGATGCTCCAGCAGGCACAGCCGGTGAAATTGTTGTAAAAGGACCAAACATAACAGCAGGGTATTTATATCGCCCTGAGGCAACAATGGAAAAACTAAGGGATGGGTGGCTGCATACAGGTGATGTTGGATATCTTGATGAGGAAGGCTTTTTATACGTGCTTGATCGTCGTTCTGATTTGATCATATCAGGGGGAGAAAACATTTATCCAGCTGAACTCGAAAGTGTTTTGTTAGGACATCCTGATGTTGCAGATGCGGGGGTTACCGGTGTAGAGGATGATAGCTGGGGTCAGGTTCCCATTGCATTTGTTGTCAAAAAAGATGGGGCAGACGTCTCAGTCGAAGAGCTTGTTGATTATTGCATGAGTAGGTTGGCCAAATATAAAATTCCGAAAGCAGTATATTTTACCGATCTCCTTCCGAGAAATGCGGCAAAAAAATTATTGCGTAGAAAGCTGCGGGAATGGCTGAAAGAGGCAGGTTTGGATGATGAAAATTTCATCAATTAAACTCCATGTAATAAAGGCGCCATTAAAATTACCTTTTCTAACTCATCTAGGTGCTGTAAATGACCGCGAAAGTATCATTGTCGAGGTAACGGATGTGGACAGCATATCAGGGTATGGAGAAGGCGTTGCCTTTTCATCACCATGGTATACAGAAGAAACGGTTGAAACAAGCCTCCATATGTTAACTGATTTTTTAATTCCGTTGCTTCAAAAACATCCGATTGACCATCCTGAGGATGCCAACAGCTTGTTTAAAGCGATCAGAAAAAATAATATGGCGAAGGCTGCTCTAGAAACAGCACTCTGGGATTTGTATGCGAAACGAATGTCAATTCCGCTTTCAAAAATACTTGGCGGCACCTGTGAGAAAATTCCTTCAGGAGTTGTGGTGGCTACTGATTCAACGATAAAAGCTATCAAGCAAATAGAAACCTTTCTTGCAGAAGGTTATCAACGAATTAAAGTGAAAATAAATCCGAAGCAGGATTATTCTTTTATATCGGAGATTCGACGCTATTATCCGGAACTCCCGATCATGGCAGATGCAAACTCTTCCTATACTTTAAAGGATATAGACCGGCTAAAGGCATTAGATGAATTTGGACTGCTGATGATTGAGCAGCCGCTTGCATATGACGATATTGTTGAACATGCACTGCTTCAAAAAGAGATCAACACATCAGTTTGTTTAGATGAAAGCATTGTTACGTTTGAGGATGCAAGAAAAGCAATTGAATTAGGCAGCTGTAGGGTTATCAATATTAAGGTTGGGCGTGTTGGCGGCCTTTATGAAGCAAAACGGATACATGATTTTTGCGTGGCCAAGAATATTCAGGTATGGTGTGGCGGAATGATTGAATTTGGGGTTTCTCGTGCCCATAATATTGCCCTTGCTTCTTTACCTGGTTTTTTAATACCAGGTGATATATCTTCATCGAATCGTTTTTGGGAAGAAGATATTATTACTCCGGAGGTAATCGTGGAAAATGGGTTTATTACCGTACCACAAAAACCTGGAATTGGTTTTGGAATAAATGAAAAAAGGCTTCAAAAGCTGTTAATTGAAAAAAAGGTATTCGTTTTTTAAAAAGAATGAACCAGGACAAGAATCTGCCTGGTCCAATAATTTTATAAATCGTGTGGTTCAAAGGTTTTACAATCTGTTTCTGCTTGTGTATCAGCTGTTTTCCCAGTATGGCTGACAACATAGATTTGCTTGGCACTGCATTTATTTCCTTTTGCCCAATAAGAACAATTATTCACTTCACACAAAACATCTTGTGCCATTTGTATCACTCCTTTAGTTTCGTAATACAGGAATAGCATTTGATGATTTTAGAAAAATAATGCCTGCCAGTAATAGGGAACAAAATAGGAAAATGGAAGGAATTTAATGGTTGCAATTTGGTTGTGAGTAAAAAAATTGGTTAATCTAGCTAAATTTCTGTATCCTAAAAAATGAGAATAAAAAAAGGTGGGGTTAAAAATGAGTGCAACATTATTGAAGGAAATCCTGGATTATAATCAAAAATTCGTAGAAAATCGTGAATACGAAAAATATGAAACGACTAAATTCCCTAAAAAACGAATGGTCATTCTCACTTGTATGGACACAAGATTGCTGGAATTATTACCGAAGGCGATGAACGTCAGCAATGGTGACGTGAAATTAGTGAAAAACGCTGGTGCCCTTGTTTCCCATCCTTTTGGAAGTGTCATGCGGAGCATCCTGATTGCTGTTTATGAATTGCAGGCGGAGGAAGTCATGGTTGTTGCCCATTACGACTGTGGCATGAGTGGTTTAAAGGCAGAACCTGTTATTGAGAATATGAAAAAACGGGGAATTACCGAAGAAACGATTGATACACTCACTTATTCAGGCATCGATATTAAAAAATGGCTCCATGGATTTGATAATGTTTCTGAAAGTGTCGAGCACAGTGTCAGTATTATCAAAAATCATCCATTAATGCCAAAAGGTGTTCCTGTTCACGGTCTCGTCATAGATCCTAAAACCGGAAAGCTCGACCTTATTGTCGACGGCTCACATGCTTAATGATTTTTTTTCTCTGGAACGGGGTCAATCCCGCCAGGATGAAAAGGGTGGCATTTAATGATCCGTTTGATTGTCAGCCATCCGCCTTTTATGGCGCCAAAACGCTGCACAGCTTCCAATCCATAATTGGAGCATGTGGGATAAAAGCGGCATGTTGGTGGTTTTAATGGGGATATTACAATTTGATAAAAACGAATAAGCGAAATGAATACTTTCTTCATCATGTGTTTCTCCTTTGCTACGATAAGTTAAAATATATCATAAAAAATTTCTTTAGGCTAAATTGATAAATCTATGTAAGTAGATGAAAAAACTCGGAATTTACTGTATGATAAGAGTGTTGATTATAAAAGGAGTGATAACATGCCTTCAGTTGAAAGCTTTGATTTAGACCATAATGCTGTTAAAGCCCCTTATGTAAGACATTGCGGTGTCCATAAGGTGGGAAATGATGGTGTTGTTAATAAATATGATATCCGTTTCTGCCAGCCTAATAAGCAGGCAATGAAACCTGATGCCATTCATACTCTTGAGCATTTGCTTGCTTTTAATATTCGGAAGCATTCCGAAAAATATGACCACTTTGATATTATTGATATTTCACCGATGGGCTGTCAAACAGGTTATTATCTTGTTGTTAGCGGTGAACCGACTGTTGAAGAAATTATCGATCTTTTAGAGGATACAATGAAAGATGCGGTTGAAATCATCGATATCCCTGCAGCAAATGAGAGACAGTGCGGTCAAGCGAAGCTCCACGATTTAGAAGGTGCTAAACGCTTAATGCGCTTCTGGCTTGAGCAAAGTAAAGAAGATTTAAAGCAAGTATTTGCTTAAAAGCTAGAGGATGACTCATGGGGTCATCCTCTATTTTTCTTCCTTCTTTTCCATTTGATTTTCATTATTTTCAGTATGAATATTTGGGTTATTCTCCAATGGATCCACAGTATGCTTGTAAGTGTAGGCTTTTGAAGTGGTAATAACGCTAAGTAAGAGAACAACAATAACAATAATTATACAGACTACAAAAATGGTATACAAATTTGTCCCTCCTTCCTTCATATTGTAGCATGAATGATTAAGAAGAGAGGGGACATTATTTCAATAGGATGGTTAATTTCTGTAGAAAAAAGGGAAGCCGTAGCCTCCCTTTAAAGTGGTATGTATATTCAATGGATATTTCTTGGATAGTAAGTATGGGTGCGATGCTGTCCGTACTCTTCCTGTGCAAATTTTGCTTTTAAGCTTTCAATTAAATAAAGCCCCATCAAATCGTATAATTCTTGCTTATCCATTTCTTGAATTAAACTTAGCAAATCTTCATGCGTCATCTCTTCTAAAAACGCGAATGCCAGCATATCGATATCTTCTTCGTCACCAGTTAACTTGTTTCGATACATTTCATAAAGTTCATCCACTAATTTCATCTGTTTCTCACCTCCTGGAGTATTAGTTTTATCCATTATTAATCAATTCCCTAAATCATAAAAAATATCCCTTTTCCTAGCAAATATAATTGTGTGAAAACTCTGTTTCTTTAGTTTTATACCATTATATCGTATTCATTATAAAAAAATGAACTAAATTTTGAAAAAGAATAAAATTTAACCCTTTGTGGAAAAAGATAAACAGCGAGGAAAAGGGGGGAATAAAAATGGATGAGCAAAAGAAAACGTATTATATAGATGTTGGAACTGGACATATTACTCAAAATGCCACAAGTTCTACGTGGAGTTATAAAATACAAGCGAATGATGAAGAAATTATCCAGCTTCGCGAGTTATTTGATCAAAACTATTCTACAGAATGGAAAAACTTTTTCCGAGCCCATGTTCCATATGTGGAATATCATTATGACCGGTCAAACGATGAGTATGACCAGACAATCCAACAGGTGTATGGAATGATTCACAAGCTTGGAGACACAGAATCTAGAAATCATATTGAAAGTATGAATATTTTATCTAAAAGAGAATAATTTAACAAGACGGAAAATCCTGATTAAACGAAATGAGGGATTTTCCGTTTTTATCGTATAATAAGAGCAACACTGTATTTGTGAGGCGGGTTTTTCATGAAAGAATTTTTAGATATACACGGAAATAGGGTTGAGCTTTCTTTTCTCCAATGTTATTTCCAAGAAGAAGCGAAACATGTATTCATTCTTTGCCAATTTGAGGAAGCATGGGTTTTAACAAATCATAAGGTACGTGGACTTGAATTCCCTGGTGGAAAAATGGAAGCAGGGGAAACGCTTGAGGAATCTGCACACCGAGAGGTTTATGAAGAGACGGGTGCCATTCTCGAAAATCTACAAAAAATCGGTGAATACAGAGTAACAGACCGTAATGGTTCATTTGTGAAAGCTATATTTTGGGGAAAGATAAAGAAGCTAGAAGATAAGGAAACATACTACGAAACAAACGGCCCTATTCTTGTTAAAGGCGATATCTTACAACAACGATTTGGTGATGAATATAGCTTCATCATGAAAGATCAAGTAGTTGAGGAATGTATTAAATACATTTATGAACTACAAAGCAAAAAGAATAGTTGACCATCACTCCTCAATGACTTGTTAAAAAAAGGGATGCAAATCGTAGAGGAATAAACTACCATTACAGTATATAAATACTTGGATATAAAATAGAAATTGACATTTATGAATATAGGGATATATTTTAGCTTTTTCCTTGTAGGAAAAGAGCGATATCGCCTAGAATAAAATCAGTAGCGACTTCTAGTTTTGAGGATAATAACGTTCTAATTCATGTGCATTATTATTATAATAAGTTATTAAATTTCAGTTTGAAAATAATAACGAAAGGATGATTATTATATGAAATGGTTGGTAAAGACACTTATCATTATAGATATTCTTATAATTTTGGCTATTATTGGGGGTGAAGTTTTTTTTAGCATATGATGATTAATCGACAAAAAAGATAAAGAGGTTATTTTGTTTTTGCTATTTTACGATAAACCAATATAAAGTTGATGTTAAAAATGATGACAAGGTAGAAAGTATACATCAAAATAGAAAGCCACTTATTGTGATGGAGATTTGCTCCTGCATAGGAAAAAATTAATATATTTGGTATTTTACCGATAGCAGAAGCTATTATGAATACTGCCCAATTGACTTTACTTAATCCACAAACAATATTTACGACTTGTGAAGGTATTACAGGGATTAATCGTGCAATTAAAATCGCTAAAAAGGACCTCCGATTAAGGTACTCATCATATTCTTGAACCATTGGATACCTCTTTATCTTATGCTGTGCCCATGCTCTGAAGCCATATCTGGTTATAAAAAAAGAAGGATTGTGCCAAGCATTGAGCCAGAAAGAGAGATAACCGCTCCTTGTATAGTCCCAAAAACTGCTCCTATCATACCCGATGAAACGGCAAAAGGAACTACTGGAAAGAAAACACATATAAAAAGCAGCATCATACTGATGATAATGGCGGGACGATCACCATGTTTTATCATTTCAACAAGAGTGTCTTTTTGTGTAATTCCAACAATTAAGATGGCAATTAGAATAAAGACTAAGAATATTTTTTTAAACATTTTGCACCCCAATTGTTTTTAATTATCTATTTTTAAATTATAAAATACCTTTTCTAAAAATGGGGAAAGTTAAACTTTTGTTAAGTAAACTTTAATAAATAAGCATCGTTAACGATGTTTTTTAGAACGAAGATAATAAAAAAATGGAAAAATGGACTTATGAATTTTAATAACCTATGAAAATTGATAAAATGAAAATAGATTTCCAATTTGCTTGTGATAACGAGAAAATAGACTCTCTTTTTATTAGAAATGTAGATAGGAATTTAATTATGATTAATATGAAACAGGATAAGGTGAGTCTATGAGATTAGCGCTAACAATTGCAATTATATGTACTATTGCATTAACTGGTTGCCAAAAGGAAGTAAAGCAATATCAAAATGGAAAACTAGTTTATGAAGGTGCTGTAGATAATAATGGAGTACGTGAAGGTACTGGGAAACTATACGATACTCAAACTGGAAAGGTGGTTTTTGAAGGTCTATTTAGGAATGGTCTTATGTTAAAAGGGACAATGTATGATAAGAATGGCGAAAACCCACATCCTTATCAAGAATGAAAGCCGTCTTGTGTTAGAATAGAGAATTCTTGGCTCACTGGTATACCCTTGTTCCAATTGGGAAATCCTTAAATTAACCTATAAACTAGTTTTCATTTTCCTTAAATGGCTCCTGGCTGAGAAGCATGGAGTAAATGATTCGAAGCATTCGATGCGATATGGCAACGAGTGCTTTTTTCTTTCTTGCCCAGTTACTAAAAATTTATAAAAAGTAGGAAAGAAGGGATTAGAACTGGATGAATATAACGGCCAAATCGTTGAAGTGAATAAGTTCCCTTCTCCAAACCCAATGGTTGAATTAAAGGTGATCACTTACCTATCGAATGGTTTGAGAGTAAAAGGAATGCTTGCAGTTCCCAAAAATAGCGAAAACTGTGATGGATTTTTATATTTGCGCGGTGGAATAAAAAACGTCGGAAAAGTCAGACCGTCAAGGATTGCTCAATTTGCTTCCGAAGGCTTCGTTGTCTTTGCTCCCTATTATCGTGGAAATCAAGGTGGAGAAGGCAATGAAGATTTCGCAGGAGATGACAGAGAGGATGCGTTTGCAGCCTATAAGTTATTACAATCCCTTCCAGGGGTTATAAACATTCATATTTTTGGTTTTTCACGTGGAGGGGTAATGGCATTGTTGACTGGAATACAATTTCCTGAGGCAGCATCCATTGTAACCTGGGGAGGTGTCAGTGATATGGCTTGACCTATGAGGAACGAAAGGATTTACGAAGGATGATGAAAAGAGTAATTGGCGGTACACCAGAAAAATATCCAGAAAGATATCAAATTCGTACACCACTATATGAATTGGAAAAACTCTCTTCTCCAGTTTTAATTATTCATGGGGTAAATGATCTTAATGTTTCTGTGGAGCACGCCTATCGTCTAGAACGAAGGCTTAATTCGTTGAATAAAAAAGTGGAGAGCTGGTATTTTGAAAATTTTACTCATTATTTCCCTCCTGCTGTGAATAGAAAAATAGTTGCAGATTTAACCAATTGGATGAAAAATCAGATTAAAAGATGATAAAATAAAGGAAATGATCAAGTAGAGGAGTGTAAAAAATGGGTATGCCGCTTGAGCTAAATACGATGATTGTGACAAAGGGAAGAGAAAAGAGGATAGAAGAAAATCTTTTTCAACTTGAAAAAGAAGGGTACAGACTATATCCAATTGAGATTCCTATTGAGGTAAGAAAAACGATGGACAGTGATTCAAATGGAACAGCTTTAATAAAAAGAGTAGAGTGGCAAAAAAACAGTACGACATTGACTTATCAATTAATCTCATTGAATTCGACGAATTAAACAGGGGGTAAAGCCTCTGTTTTTTTATGAAAAAAACCCCATTCATCGATGGGGTTTGAGAGTTAGTACTGTGATTAAGCAGATTTAAGCGATTGGCCGCCTTTTTCTTCAATTCCAGCTGAAACACTGGTGAACTTTTTAAAGTTTTCACGGAATTTCCCTGCAAGTTCTTTTGCTTTCTTTTCATATGCTTCTGTATTTGACCATGTTTTATTTGGCTGAAGAATTTCATCTGGAACGCCTGCAATGTGAAGCGGAATATTTAAGCCGAAAATAGCGTCTTTAACTGTTTCTACATGATTCAATTCCCCTTCAAGTGCTGCCTGCACCATGGCTCTTGTGTACATAAGCTTCATACGGTTACCCACACCGTATTCTCCGCCTGTCCAGCCTGTATTAACAAGAAAAACATTTGCATTGTGCTCAAGAATTTTTTCACCTAGCATTTCCGCATACCTTGCTGCAGGCAACGGTAGGAATGGAGCTCCAAAGCAGGTGGAGAAGGTAGCCTGTGGTGAAGTGACTCCACGCTCTGTTCCGGCCAGCTTGGAAGTATAGCCGCTTAAGAAGTGATACATCGCTTGTTCCTTAGTTAATTTTGCGATTGGCGGCAACACTCCGAACGCATCAGCTGTTAAGAAGACGATTGTGTTTGGATGACCCGCAATACTTGGCAGCACAATATTATCAATTGCATCAATCGGATAAGCTGCACGCGTATTTTCTGTTAATGTGCCATCATCATAATCAGCAATTCTCGATTCTTGATTAATGGTTACATTTTCTAAAACTGTTCCAAAACGAATCGCATCAAAAATTTGCGGCTCTTTTTCACGGGTAAGATTAATGCATTTTGCATAGCATCCGCCTTCAATATTAAAGACGCCATTTGACGACCAACCGTGCTCGTCGTCGCCAATTAGCCGGCGATTAGGATCGGCAGATAATGTTGTTTTTCCAGTACCTGAAAGACCAAAGAACAGGGCTACATCACCTTCTTGTCCTACATTTGCAGAACAGTGCATGGATAAAATATTATTTTCAGGTAATAAATAATTCATCACGGAAAAAATCGACTTTTTCATTTCACCGGCATACTCTGTCCCGCCTATTAAAACGATCCTGCGTTCAAAAGAAATGATAATAAAAGTTTCAGAGTTTGTGCCATCAACAGCGGGATCTGCTTTAAAATTTGGAGCAGAGATGACCGTGAATCCTGGATTATGTGCCAGTAATTCTTCTTCATTTGGACGAATAAACAATTGATGGACAAATAAATTATGCCAGGCATACTCATTAATCACCTGGATAGGCAATTGCGATTTTTTATCGGCTCCTGCTAATCCATTAAAAACAAAAATTTCTTCTTTCTGTTTTAAATAGTCTACTACCTTATTATATAGGTTGTTAAATGCTTCTTCAGATATAGGCTGATTGGATCCCCAAGCAATTTTATCTTTTGTTGATTCTTCTACGACAATAAATTTATCTTGAGGAGATCTTCCAGTGTATTTACCTGTGGATACACGAATGGCTCCAGAAGAGGTCAATGTCCCTTCCTTACGACTTAAAATTTTTTCAACTAATTGTGGAACAGATAATTGCACTTGAACATGGTTTTCTTTTAATAATTCATTTAATTCATTTGGAATTTGAACAGAATTCATCTTAGGAACCCTTCCTTTTCATGGTTTTAATGTGATAACATTTTGAAAATAGTATAACACATTTAATTTAATAGTCTATACTAATTGGTGAATTTAGCTTGTATTTTATACAATATTCTAAACAATAATGAATCGTTATTAAAAATTAGTATTTTAATAAAATATTCAAATAAGTGATTTCACTTCGGTTTTTATTTGCACCAAAAATAAAAGCATTCCATTTAAAAAAATATGCCTAACGCAATAACTTTTCATTTTTCTTGGATAATTTCTAAAAAATTCATTGACTTTGTTTGACGATGTGCGGTATGATTCTTCCTTGAACGGATACTCTCTTATCCCGAGCTGGTGGAGGGACAGGCCCTATGAAACCCAGCAACCTGCTTTCTGAGAAGAAGACCCGAGAAGTCGGTCCTTTTCGAGTGCGAAGGTGCTAATCTGACGCAAGGCTTAGACCTTGAACGATAAGAGTGAAAGGCCCGGAACAACCTTTCCTCACACTGGTAAGGTTTTTTGTTTTGTATAAGTCCTTTTATGATAAGAGTTAGGAATAACGGCTTTCGTTTATTCCCTTCTAATAAAAATCCTTTGTTTATTTCATACTATAAAGGGAATGAGTACCGTATCAATTCACGAGGTTCAAGAAGTATTCCTGTAACCTTTAAGACCTCGATTTATCTTATTTTATAGGAGGAATTCAGATGTCAACAAAACGTCGTTTGTTCACTTCTGAATCAGTAACTGAAGGTCATCCGGATAAGATCTGTGACCAAATTTCTGATTCCATTTTAGATGCTATTCTAGCTAAGGATGCTAATGCTCGTGTTGCTGCTGAAACTTCAGTAACAACGGGATTAGTTCTAGTAGCAGGTGAAATCACAACCTCTACTTACGTGGACATTCCTAAAATTGTTCGGCAGACGATTAAAAACATCGGATACAATCGTGCTAAATACGGTTTTGATTCCGAAACTTGTGCGGTATTAACTTCAATTGACGAACAGTCACCGGACATTGCCATGGGTGTTGATCAGGCACTTGAAGCACGTGAGGGTCAAATGTCTGATGAACAAATCGAAGCGATTGGAGCAGGAGACCAAGGGTTAATGTTTGGTTTCGCTTGTAATGAAACAAAAGAGCTAATGCCTCTTCCGATTTCATTGGCGCATAAGCTTGCTCGTCGTTTAACAGAAGTTCGCAAAGAAGAGCTTCTACCTTATCTTCGTCCGGACGGAAAAACTCAAGTAACAGTTGAGTATGATGAAAACGACAAGCCCGTTCGTATTGATACGATTGTTATTTCTACCCAGCATCATCCAGAAGTAGCTTTAGAGCAAATTCAACGAAACCTGAAAGAATTTGTTATTAATCCAGTTGTTCCACAAGAACTAATTGATGAAAATACAAAATATTTTATTAACCCAACAGGCCGTTTCGTAATCGGCGGTCCTCAAGGTGATGCAGGCTTAACAGGCCGTAAAATCATTGTTGATACGTATGGCGGTTATGCTCGTCATGGCGGCGGAGCATTTTCTGGTAAGGATCCAACGAAAGTTGACCGTTCTGCTGCATATGCTGCTCGCTATGTAGCCAAAAATATCGTTGCAGCAACCTTGCTGAAAAGGTTGAAGTTCAGCTTGCCTATGCAATTGGAGTAGCTAGACCGGTTTCAATCTCTGTTGATACTTTTGGTACTGGGAAAGTAAGCGAAGATGTATTGGTTGACTTAGTTGGTGAAAACTTTGACCTTCGCCCTGCTGGTATCATTAATATGTTGGATCTGCGCCGACCAATCTACAAACAAACAGCAGCTTACGGTCACTTTGGCCGTACTGATGTGGATCTTCCTTGGGAGCGCACGGATAAAGCCGGCCTATTACGTGAACAAGCAGCAAATCGTTAAAGAAAACTCGCCGATTGGCGAGCGGTAGCGAAGATAAAAGGGAGTTGCATTTTACATGTAGCTCCCATTTTTATTTTTTCTTCTAATTTTGGGACAAAGGAACCTAGTCAGAATGAAATGTTTAGGTTAACGTAAACATGTGAAAACTGAATGGTACCTTATTTTTCCTAACGTTCACAGTGCCATTTTTACAAAAATAGTGGTAGTATTAGAGAGTATGTTTTTTGAAGAACATCCTGTTTAGGATATTTAGAATGGAGTAGGTGAGGTACATAATGTGTGGCTTTATTGGTTGTGTACACGACAAAACACAAAACTTTAGTAATGAACAAAAACAACAATTTAAAAATATGAATGATGTTATTACCCATCGTGGACCTGATGATGATGGCTTTTATTATGATGATCACATTCAATTTGGTTTTAGACGTTTAAGTATTATTGATATTGAAAGCGGGCATCAACCGCTTACTTATGAAAATGAGCGGTACTGGATTATTTTTAACGGTGAGGTTTATAACTATGTAGAGCTTCGTGAAGAACTTCTCAAAGAGGGCTTAACATTTGCTACAAGCTCTGATACAGAGGTTATTATCGCGCTTTACAGTAAGTTGAAAGAAAAAGCAGTGGAAAAACTACGTGGAATGTTTTCTTTTGTTATTTGGGATAAACAAGAACAAAGCCTTTATGGTGCCCGAGACCCATTTGGAATTAAACCATTTTTCTATATGGAAGAAGGCGAAAAAACATTCTTTGCATCTGAGAAAAAAAGCATTCTGCTTGCACTTGAAAATGATGTTCTTAACTATGATGCCTTACAGCATTATTTAACTTATCAGTTCGTTCCTGAACCAAGCACGCTTTCCGAAGGAATTAGTAAGTTAGAGCCTGGACATTTTTTCACAAAGAAAATTGGCTCACCAATGGAAATTAAACGTTATTGGAAGGCAAATTTTCAGCCTATCCACAAATCTGAGGCTGACTATATTAAAGAAATTAAAGATGTATTAATTGACTCTGTTAAAATGCATATGCGAAGTGATGTTCCCGTTGGTTCCTTCCTTTCGGGTGGAATTGATTCATCTATTATTGCGTCAATAGCAAAAGAATTTCACCCTGCCATTAAAACCTTCTCTGTTGGTTTTGAACACAATGGCTTTAGTGAAATTGATGTTGCCAAAGAAACCGCTGATAAGCTGGGCGTTGAAAACATCAGCTATATCATTACACCACAGGAATATATGAATGAAATTCCAAAGATTATGTGGCATATGGATGATCCGCTCGCGGATCCGGCTTGTGTTCCGCTTTACTTTGTTGCCCGTGAAGCAAGAAAGCACGTAACCGTTGTTCTTTCTGGTGAAGGTGCGGATGAAGTTGTTTGGTGGCTACAATATTTACCGTGAGCCTCAGTCATTAGATGTTTTTAATAAAATCCCAAGAGTTGGAAAAGTGCTTCTAAAAGGGATTGCCAACATGATGCCTGAAGGGACAAAGGGCAAAAGCTTTATCGAACGCGGTGTCACTCCAATGGAAGAGCGCTATATCGGTAATGCGAAAATGTTCACGGAAGAAGAAAAGCGTGAAATTTTAACTGTTTATCGTGAAGGATTGAACTATTTAGACATTACGAAGCCGCTTTATGCAGAATCTAGAGGCTATGATCCAGTCGATCGGATGCAATACATCGATATCCATACTTGGATGCGCGGTGATATTTTGCTCAAGGCAGATAAAATGACGATGGCTCATTCATTAGAGCTGCGTGTTCCTTTCCTTGATAAAGAGGTATTTGCCACAGCATCAAAAATACCAACTAGCTTGAAAACTGCGAATGGTACCACTAAGTATATTTTGCGAAAAGCAGCGGAGGGAATTGTTCCTGCTCATGTGCTAGATCGTAAAAAACTTGGTTTCCCTGTTCCAATCCGCCATTGGTTGAAGGATGAAATGAACGATTGGGCGAAAACCATCATCCGTGAAAGTAACACGGATCATTTAATCAATAAAACATACGTTTTAAGATTGCTTGAGGACCATTGCCAAGGTAAAGCAGATAACAGCCGGAAAATCTGGACTGTGCTCATGTTCATGGTTTGGCACCAAGTTTACGTGGAAGAAAAGTACTCCTTTCAACGTGATTATGCAGAAAAAAGAGTTCTTGAAACAGTGAAGCACTAAATGATCTTACACTTGAGGCTGACTTATTTCATATAAGTCAGCCTTTTTTTGATTTGTTAAGATTGCAGTGATTTATAATATTGGGCTTTTTCTGCATACTCTCTAGTGATTCTTTCCATGTCCATGATGTCATCAGAATTTAATTCTCTAATAACTTTAGCTGGTCTGCCAAATGCTAAAGTATTATTTTCTTTCCTTGTGATGGAGGAATTTTCTTTCCTTGTGGAACGAGGCTTCCGGCACCGATGAAAGCCCCTTCTCCGATTTCAGCGTTATCAAGGACAATCGAGCCCATCCCGATTAACGCCTTTTTCCTAATCATACAGCTATGAAGAATCACTTGATGACCAATGGTTACCTCATCTTCTAAAATAAGCGGATTATTAGGGCTTTGGTGTAAAACAGAGTTGTCTTGGATATTCACTTTTTTTCCGATAATGGTTGGGGCAACATCGCCTCTGATGACCGTGTTAAACCAGACGCTTGACTCTTCACCAATTTCAACATCACCAGTAATGGTTACAAAATCCGCAATAAAGGCAGATTCAGCTATTAAAGGGTATTTATCATTAAATGGATAAATCACGATACTCGCTCCTTTTTGGAATAATCATTCCATTCTATTGAAACGGAATGGTTTATTAAATGGCTACTTTTCCTTATCTATGGTAATGCACATTCAAGAGCACATGCAAATAATTAGTTACGTTAAATCGGTTAATTCTTGCTGTTATACGTTTGGAGTGTAATAATGTTAAAATAAAAAAATGGAGTCTATTTTTTAGGAGGAAAAGAAATATGTGGAAGTGGGAAGCGGAAGGGGAAGCGAAAGCAGTCATTGTGATGGTTCATGGGGCGATGGAGCACCATCGGCGATATGGATGGCTCATTGAAATGTGGCGAACATCAGGCTTTCATGTGATAATGGCTGATCTTCCTGGACAAGGCATGACAACAAGATCCCGCAGGGGGCATATTGATTCCTTTGATGAATACATATATGAAGTGAAGGACTGGGTACAGGCAGCCTATCGGTATGATTTACCTGTTTTTTTGCTTGGTCATAGTATGGGAGGTTTGATTTCAATTCGCCTCCTGCAGGAAGAGAAGTTGAATATTGCTGGGGTCATTCTCTCTTCACCATGTCTTGGACTTGTTAAAACACAACCCAAAATATTAGAATTAGTTTCACATGTATTAAATGTGGTTTTTCCATCATTAAGAATGAATTCCGGTTTAACTATTCAAATGGCAACAAGAAATGAGGATGTTCGAGAAGCAGACTCGAACGATACTCTATATATTACAAAAATTTCTATTAGGTGGTATCGCGAACTAGTGGCTGCAATGAATGAAGCATTCGTGAATCTTGGGAAAACTCAAGATATTCCTATGCTTGTGATGCAAGGCGGTGATGACAAGATCGTGAAAAAAGCGACGGTTAAGGAGTGGTTTAATCATGTTCCGCTTTCAGAAAAAAGATTTAAAGAATGGCAAAAATGCTACCACGAAGTTTTCAATGAACCTGAGCGTGAAGAGGTATTTGAATACGCCAAGGATTTTGTCAACAGCCAATTAAAATCAATTGGCTATATCGTTTAAAAGAGGTGAAGGGATGAAGTTTTCTATGACGCCAATCTACCTCATGTCACAGGTATACCGCAAAATAATTCCAACAGTCCATCAAGAACTGGATTACTGGAAAAGCCGTGCTGAGAAAATTCCGAATCCTGAGCTGCGAAATCGGCCCTTGCCAGTATCGAGCATAAAACGTTTCACTGCGAAGGAGGGGCGATTCTTGCTTTAATGGCAGAGGAGCATTTCCAAAAGGCGATTAAATTTATCGTCGCCTACCAGACCATCAGCGACTATTTAGATAATCTTTGTGACAGAAGTACTTCTCTTGATCCCAATGACTTTGCAGCACTTCATGAATCGATGGCGGATGCCTTAACATTGGGGGACAATGACAAGAATTATTACCGGCTTCGTGCGGATCAAGATGATGACAACTATTTACATGATCTCTCGGAAACCTGCCGCTCTGTTTTAAGGGAATTGCCGAATTATGAATTAATTAAGGATTATCTCCTAGAACTTTGCCAGTATTATTGCGATTTGCAGATTCACAAACATGTGGCCCTTGAGGAGCGGGTACCACGTTTGGAAAAATGGTTTCATACTTATCAAAATAGGCTGCCGGAGATGGAATGGTATGAATTTTCAGCCTGCTCTGGATCGACACTGGGGATTTTTTGTTTGATTTCTTATGCCATGCGCGAGGATTTTCAGGCAAGTGATGCAGAAAATATTCGCAAGGGATATTTTCCTTATATTCAGGGGTTACATATCTTATTGGATTATTTCATTGACCAGGAGGAAGATTTGGCAGGCGGTGACTTGAATTTTTGTTTTTATTACGAAAATCAGGAAAGGCTTTTTAATCGCTTAAAGCACTTCCTTATAGAAGCTGATCGGCATACGGAATTCCTTCCACATAAAAAGTTTCATCAGCTTATCAATCGGGGCTTATTAGGGATTTATTTATCGGATAGTAAGGTTCGAAAACAAAAAAATGTCAGGAAGCTTGCAAAAGGAATCATTAAATCGGGTGGAATCATTAGCTATTTCTTTTATATAAATGGCCTTTGCCTATCGTTCCTTTCAAAAATGGGTGCCATCTGCGGTTTTGAGGCTGATTTTAAAATAAAAAAAGGATAAACCGGGGGGAACAAACTGTAAAAAAAACCCAAAAGCCTGGTCTTACCGTTTTCCAATCGCAACAATAAAAGACGGATTATTCTTTTGGTTAATAAACTGATATTGTAAGACATCTGCAGCTTTTTGATCAATTTGTTGGCAATAATGGAGCAGGGCATCCCTTTCTATAGCACCATCAGGGTGACCGGGATAAATCACAATAACGATGATTCCTTCAGGTGCCATCATCTCCAACAACTGTTCAACTGCTGCAATGGTTGTTTCTGATTTAGTAACAATCGATTTATCACTTCCAGGCAAGAAGCCTAAATTAAAAATGGCACCTGAAACCTTGCCGTGATATGTTGCAGGAATGTTATCAAAAAGAGTTTCATGTCCTTCGTGAATAAGGGAAACCCGCTCCAGCATACCGTGCTGGATAAGTCGCTCCTTGCTTGTTAAAATGGCTTCCTTTTGAACATCAAAGCCAAATACAAAGCCATCCTTACCAACAAGTTCGGCTAAAAACAAAATATCGTGGCCATTTCCCACTGTCGCATCCACAGCAATATCTCCAGTTTTTACCACCTTTTCAAGTAACCTTTTAGTAAAGGGAAGAATTCGGTCCAATTTCATGATATTACTTCCCCTTACGATAAAATTTACCTTGCCAGCTGTCTCTTCGCTTTAGCTCAGCATCAATGGCATTTAATACTTCCCATTTGTTTACACTCCACATCGGACCTACCATTAAGTCTATCGGCCGTCGCCGGTAATGCGATGAACAATCATTTCCGGCGGTAAAATTTCCAATTGGTCGCATACTAAGTTTACATAATTTTCTTTTGAAAGAAAATCGAGCAGTCCTTTTTCATATTGCTTAACCATTGGTGTACCCTTTAAAAGATGGAGTAAGTGGATTTTAATTCCTTGCACGTCCAATTTCGCAACTTCACGGGCTGTTTCCATCATCATTTCATTGGATTCAAGCGGCAGGCCATTAATAATATGTGAGCAAATGCGAATCCCGTGCCTCCTTAGCTTATTAACGCCATCAACATAACATTGAAAATCATGGGCCCGATTGATGAGTAGTGCTGTGCGTTCATGGATAGTCTGTAGGCCAAGTTCAACCCATAAATACGTTCTTTCGTTTAATTCCGCTAAGTATTCAACTACATCATCTGGAAGACAATCGGGACGTGTAGCAATAGATAGTCCAACTACCCCTTCCTGCTCGAGAACCTGCTCAAATCGTTCACGAAGAACCTCTACTGGGGCATGTGTATTCGTGTAGGCTTGAAAATAGGCCATGTATTTGCCATCTTTCCACTTTGTATGCATTTTTTCTTTAATTTCACGGAATTGTGTTTCCAGGGTTTCTGTCCGATCACCGGCAAAATCCCCGGAACCGGCGGCACTACAAAAGGTGCAGCCACCGTGAGCGACCGTACCATCACGGTTTGGGCAGTCAAAGCCTCCATCTAGTGCTACTTTAAAAACCTTATGGCCGAATTGCTTGCGAAGATGATAGTTCCATGTGTGGTAACGTTTATCGTCAGAGGCATATGGAAAAGGTTTGGTCTGAAGCATGTCAGAAACCTCCTTTTATTGAAAAATTTAATCACATAAATTCAATTTTATCATGAAGTTTATGGCATATCCAATTGTACAAATTGGCAGCAATTATCAATATTCCATAGTCATAGGAAAAAGAATGGAGAACACAATAAGAAATGAAGCAGTGTGCTTCAATGAAGATAAAGGGGGTTCTTAGATGGCTACTCGTGACTCAATGGATAATTTAATGCAAAAATGTGAGGATGCTATTCGATATGCCCAGAACCAATATAGAGAAAGCAGCCTTCAACAGCAATATAATAATGATGATTATACAAAAGCTTTGCAGGGGCTTGAAGAAACGTATCAGGATATTGCAACGATGGCACATAGTGCAAACTCGCAACAACGGGAACAGCTGCACAGAATGAGACTGCAGCTTCAGCAGGTTCAAAACACGATGATTTTACAATAGGCTTAAGAAATTAAAGGAGGAAATCCTGTTGAAAAAACGTTCTAAGCAACAAAACCCTGAACAAAAGACTCGTAACGGCAGCAATAACCAAGATATGGAGCTTGGGCAGGATTACGATCTTGTGAAACAGTCAAAAAAGAACTATGAAAAAACAGGCGGCCAGCCTGTTAAATCTAAATTTCATCAAGAAAATGAATAATCATCATAAAACATTCAAAGTGCCCTCAACATTGTGTTGAGGGTCATTTATGGTGACAGGCACCGTTCGTGGACAAATTTCATATTTGTCCACTCAGGGAGGACAGGGCGTTTTCGGACTCTTTGTCTTTTTTTGAGTTTAAATGGGAGAACATGGGGATATGATGAAAATAGACGCACGTTCGCTTGCAACATGTTAGAAAATTTAATACAATAACCGTATACTTCTATATTGAAAAAACAGTGATGAGGAATAGTAATGGTTAATACCCGCAATTAGAGAGTTGACGGCTGGTGAGAGTCAATCGGGTACATCATGAACTCGCCTATGAGTTGCAAACGTGAATGAAAAAGTAATGTTTGCCGTTTTCCGCGTTAAGGATGAATGAAGCGAGTGTTTATAACACTAATGTGGGTGGTACCGCGGGAAGATACATACAATCCTCTCGTCCCTTTTTTGGGATGAGAGGTTTTTTATTTTTTTATAGGAGGAAATCGATATGAGTTTCGATCATCAACAAATCGAAAAGAAGTGGCAAAAGAAATGGGAAGAAGAAAAAACCTTTAAAACAAGCGAAGAATTTGGGAAAAGGAAATTCTACGCTTTAGATATGTTTCCATATCCATCAGGGGCGGGACTACATGTTGGCCACCCTGAAGGCTATACGGCAACCGATATCCTTTCGCGCTTAAAGCGAATGCAGGGCTACAATGTCCTTCATCCAATGGGCTGGGATGCATTTGGTCTGCCAGCTGAACAATATGCCCTAGATACTGGTAATGATCCAGCCGAATTTACAAAGAAAAATATTGATACATTCCGCAGACAAATTAAATCACTTGGATTCTCGTATGATTGGGACCGGGAAGTGAATACGACTGACCCTGAATATTATAAATGGACACAGTGGATTTTCTTACAGCTATTTGAAAAAGGTCTTGCCTATATTGATGAAGTAGCGGTGAATTGGTGTCCTGCACTTGGAACGGTTTTAGCAAATGAAGAAGTGATTGATGGAAAAAGTGAACGCGGCGGACACCCGGTTGAACGCCGTCCAATGAAGCAATGGATGTTGAAAATCACAGCTTACGCGGATCGTTTGCTTGAAGACCTTGAAGAGCTTGATTGGCCGGAAAGTCTTAAAGATATGCAGCGCAATTGGATCGGCCACTCTGAAGGAGCAGAAGTTACCTTTACCATCGATGGTCACGATGAAACCTTTACCGTATTTACGACACGTCCGGATACATTGTTTGGTGCAACCTATGCGGTGCTTGCTCCTGAGCATTCGTTTGTTGATAAAATTACAACGGCTGAACAACGTTCCGCAGTTGATGCCTATTTAGATAAAGTGAAAAGCAAGAGTGATCTTGAACGTACAGACCTTGCGAAAGAAAAAACAGGAGTATTTACCGGTGCGTACGCGATCAATCCAGCAAATGGCGAGAAAATGCCAATTTGGATTGCCGATTATGTATTGGTAAGCTACGGTACCGGTGCAATCATGGCCGTACCTGCTCATGATGAGCGTGACTATGAATTTGCTAAACAGTTTGATTTACCTATTAAGCAGGTTGTTGCCGGCGGAGATATTGAAAAAGAAGCCTACACAGGTGATGGTGAACATATAAATTCTGATTTCCTAAATGGATTAGATAAGACTGAAGCAATTCAAAAAATGATTGCTTGGCTTGAAGAAAAGGGGATTGGAACAAAGAAGGTAACGTTCCGTTTACGCGATTGGTTATTTAGCCGCCAGCGTTACTGGGGAGAACCGATTCCGATTATCCATTGGGAAGATGGCACAATGACTGCCGTTCCAGAGGTTCAGCTTCCATTAACATTACCGAAAACGAAAGAAATCAGACCATCCGGAACGGGCGAATCCCCACTTGCCGTGATTGAGGATTGGGTAAACGTGGTTGATTCGGAAACTGGTAAAAAGGCCGCCGTGAAACCAATACAATGCCGCAATGGGCAGGCAGCTGCTGGTATTATTTACGCTATATTGATCCAAAAAATGATCAGTCACTTGCTGCTGAGGAAAAATTAAAACACTGGCTTCCAGTCGACACCTATATTGGCGGAGCAGAGCATGCGGTCCTCCATTTACTTTATGCCCGCTTTTGGCATAAATTCCTGTATGATATCGGTGTTGTCCCAACCAAAGAACCATTCCAAAAGCTATTTAACCAAGGGATGATTCTCGGCGAAAACAATGAAAAAATGAGTAAGTCAAAAGGAAATGTTGTGAATCCTGACGATATCGTTGGCAGCCATGGTGCGGATACCCTTCGCTTGTATGAAATGTTTATGGGACCGCTTGATGCATCAATTGCTTGGTCGACGAATGGGCTTGATGGATCACGTCGTTTCCTAGATCGGATTTGGCGCTTAATGGTCGAAGAAGATGGAGAGTTGAATCCAAAAATTCAGCCAAATGAAGATGCTTCTAATTTGGAAAAAGTGTATCATCAAACAGTTAAAAAAGTAACCGAGGATTACGAAGGCTTGAGATTTAATACGGCTATTTCGCAAATGATGGTATTTATTAACGAAGCTTATAAATCAACCGTTCTTCCAAAGGATTATATGGAAGGCTTTGTAAAATTACTTTCCCCAGTTTGTCCTCATGTTACAGAGGAGCTTTGGTCTAAGTTAGGACATCATGATACCATTTCCTATGAAGCGTGGCCTGCATATGATGAAGCGAAGCTAGTGGATGAAGAAGTTGAAATTGTTATTCAAGTGAATGGGAAAGTAAAAACAAAGCTTATGGTCCCAACCGATGCAAGCAAAGAATCATTAGAAGAAATTGCCATGGATGATGACCGAGTGAAGGAACAAATCGAAGGAAAAACGATTCGTAAAGTCATTACGGTGCCGGGAAAATTGGTGAATATTGTTGCAAATTAAAATAATGGAAGGGGCTCTTCCAGGCCTTTTCTTATAAGGAGATGGACTAATGGAAGAGATTCAAATCATTACACCAGAAGAACTACAAAAGAAGCTTGAGAACGGGGAAAAGCTCGAGATTGTTGATGTAAGAGAAGATGAAGAGGTGGTAGCGGGTATGGTTCCAGGGGCAAAGCATATTCGCATGGGGGATATCCCGATGAATCTTGATTATTTTGATAAAGATAAAGAATACATTTTCATCTGCCGTTCGAGCCACCGCAGTGGAAATGTATGCTACTATCTTCAGGAACAGGGATATAAAGTCCGCAATATGATTGGCGGCATGCTAGCATGGACAGGTGAGACAAAATAAAGGAAAAACCAATTCCGAACTTTGGAGTTGGTTTTTTATTTGATATTTTCAACTTAATATCAGTTTGACATATTAAGCTTTTGCTGACCCTTTAGAAGCAATCCACCCATGATTATCAATGGGACAATATTGACTACGGCCAATACTCCTCCTTGGAAGTCAGTGCCAATGAATAACCCATGTAAAGTTACCAAGACATAAAGAATTGGATTCAAGGCATGTAATTTCCGCCATCTTTGATAACCAATTTTTTTTCGGGCTTTTGAAGTTACGATGGTTATAATCAAAAAATAAAACGAGATGATTCCCATGGCCATTGGCAATGGCTTATAGGTCGTATTAGAGGGAATCAGTACCTCAGCCCATTTAAACGAAATATACGAATCAATCAGTAAAAATCCTAAATGTCCGCAAACCATAAAGAAGGCCCAGTTAGCAAGAGTTTCATGTAAATGAAGGGTGATCGTTATTTTTTGTTTTCGCTTTTTCTGGACTTGTGTGTACAGCCCAATAATGACAGACAGGTACAATAAAAGGTAGGCTACAGTTCCAGTTGCTCGAATCACGTACCATTCAAAACTCTCCATCTAATGCTCCTCCTTTCCACATTTGTTCTGATTTATTAATTAATACCGTGTAATTTCCATTTTTGTTTATCCACTGTTGCCCCTTTCCCTTCCCTAATAAAAGAACAGGTTTTGCCCACACATCCGCTTCTAAAGCAGCTGGAGCTGTAATAGTTGCGGATTCGCAAACAATTCTTGATTGATTGAAATTTGGACTAAAGTACTCATAGAGTTGAAGCGATAGCTATAAATCAGGTTCCACCCGTTGTTGTATCGAATCCACCCTGTTGCCTTGAATGACCCCCAAATGAATCTTGACTTTGCTGGGCAGACCCATCATTAAGTGAACCATTGCTATTATTAAAGGAATTTCCGTTGTTATCTGAAAACCCATTACTATTATTCGAATTATTATCAAAAAAACTTTGAGTTGTATCATTTGTATTTTGATTTGATTGCTGCTGATTAGTGTTATTACTGGAAGAGAATGTAGCTTGATTATTCGTTTTATCCCCATTTGATAATCCTAGACAGGAAACCATTCCTGCAACCAATGCAATACTGCCAAAACTTACTCCCCAAGAAATACGTTGTTTTTTATCCAATTTATGTGCTCCTTCCATGTCTACTAATCCTTATAAACGCAGTTTACAAGTTAATTCTTAATATAAACTTAAAAAATTACTAGAAATTTAATTTTAAAAATTCGGAAAAGTGGAAATAATGATGAAAAAGAGGAAAGGGAGAGGATAGGATTGATACAGGTAAAGCTGTTTGATCGAGAACACGAAAAGGACTTGGAAAAAGAAATGAATCACTTTTTAAAAGGCTTGGAGGAGAAGAAATTAGTGGATATTAAATATAATGTGGCTGCCATAACTGAGGAAGAAGAGGAAGAACAAATTTATTGTTTTTCTGCGATGATTATTTATCAGGCATGACAATTGTCAGGCCTGATTTATGTTTTTTCTGGCAGATATTGCGGCATTGGTTCCCGCAAGCCTGCCGGTTACCAAAGCAGAGGTGATATTATAACCGCCTGTATAACCATGAATATCAAGGATTTCACCGCAAAAATACAGACCATTCATTAATTTCGAGCCCATCGTTTGCGGTTCGACTTCTTTGACAGAAATTCCCCCACCGGTTACAAAGGCTTTTTCGAGCGGAAGTGTGCCATTTACTTTAAGGGTAAATTGCTTGCAGCTTGTCGAAAAACTCCGGATTTTTTCATTGGAAATCGTTCCGCCCTGTTCAGCGGGGTCTATATCATTTTGTTCTAATAGAAATAGAAGATAGCGTTCCGGTAGAATCCCCTTAAGGGTGTTCTTAATGATTTTCTTCGGCTCATTTTTCACGAGCTTAACGATTTCTTGAAAGATTTCTTCCTCTTTTTTTTCAGGCAGGGCATCAAGACTCATCGTAACTTCTTTTATGCTCCATTTCTTCATCGCTTTGACAACAAATTGACTGCAACGGAGTACTGCTGGACCGCTGATTCCGAAATGGGTAAATATCATATCCATGCGATGTGTTATGATGGGCTTTCCCTTAGGGTTCAAGACGCTTAAATCAATGTCTCTTAATGAAAGCCCTTGAAGCGTTTTATTTTGAATAAACGGTTCACTTGAAGTGATTGGCACTTCGGTAGGAAATAGCTCAGTTATTGTGTGCCCTGCTTTCTCCGCCCAGGCATAACCATCACCAGTCGAACCGGTATGGGGAACAGATTTTCCACCCACGGCAATAACAACGGACCTTGATATAATTTTAGAACCATCCTTTAATAGCACTGCAGCAGTTTGCCCGTTTTCATAGATCACATCACTTACAGGGCAATTTTTAAAGATTCGGACATGGAGCTGCTCTAGTTTTTTCAAAAGAGCATCAACAACGGATTGCGCTTTATTCGAAACTGGGAACATTCGCCCATGGTCTTCTTCCTTTAACTCGATTCCCAATTTTTCAAAGAAGCTAATAATATCTTCATTGCTAAAGATAGAAAAAGCACTGTATAAAAATTTCCCGTTACCCGGTAAATGCTTAATGATTTCTTCGATAGGAAGCCGGTTTGTGACGTTGCAGCGGCCACCACCGGAAATAGCTAGTTTTCTACCGAGCTTGTCTCCTTTATCGATTAACAATACTTTTGCACCTTTTTCTCCAGCCGCAATGGCTGCCATTAACCCCAAAAGGCCGCCGCCAATGACAATGACATCAAATTCCATAATCCACCAACTTTATTTAAAATCTTTCAAATACGGATAAAATAATAGTAACAGCATCATTTATTATAAACATTTCCACTTATACTGAAAAGAAAACGGACAATGTCAATGATATTTAATAAAATTAATATGATTGTTAGTAGCATAGTAGAGAAAAGAGTTGTAAACTACAATAGTGTGCAAAAAAGGTCGAATTTACTTTGTGATTTAATGCACTTATTTTTCTTTAGTAGGAAGGGATTATATGGGGTCAAAGCTTTTAAGGGGAACGTTTATATTAACAGTAGGGACAATGCTTTCGAAAGTTCTCGGCTTAATTTATGTTATTCCGTTCTATCAAATTGTAGGAAAACAAGGGACGGCACTATATAATTTTGGCTATGTTCCCTATACTATATTTATAAGTATTGCAACGGCAGGTGTACCGTTAGCTGTCTCAAAATTTATTTCAAAATATAATGCCCTTGAAGAATATGCGGTGGGAAGGAAATTATTTAAATCCGGATTAATCATTATGATGACAACGGGGTTTGCTGCCTTCCTCATAATGTACTTTATAGCACCGATGTTGGCCAAAATGAGTATAAGCGGAAAAAAACAATCAATAAGTGTGGACGATGTGACAACGGTTATTCGTGCCGTTAGCTGGGCGTTAATCGTCGTCCCATTTATGAGTTTAATTAGGGGATACTTTCAAGGACATCAGTCGATGGGTCCCTCAGCTGTTTCCCAGGTTGTTGAGCAAATTGTTCGGGTTGCTTTTACCTTAATAGGGGCATATGTTGTCCTAAAATATATGAGTGGAAGTATGGTCTCGGCCGTTAGTGTTGCAACTTTTGCAGCGTTTATTGGAGCAATTGGCAGTTTATTTATATTGTTTTGGTATTGGTACAAAAGAAAACCATATTTGAACGAACTTCTTGAACACGATAAAGGCACGCTAAATATCTCACTTGTGGAAATGTATAAAGAGATTTTTATTTATGCCGCTCCGTTTGTGTTTGTTGGAATTGCCAATCCTTTATTCCAATCGATCGACCAATTTACCTTTAGCAGGGCTATGGCGGAAATTGGGAAGTCGGGGCTTACGCAACAGCAGCTTTTTCGACGTTGAATTTTGAGTCCCAAAAGATTGTCATTATCCCGGTCTCACTGGCAACTGCTTTTTCCTTAACTCTTGTGCCAAGTATTACCCAGGCATTTGTAAATCAAGACCAAAAGAGTATGAATTACCAGATAAATCAGACCCTCCAGGTTATGTTATTTTTAACCCTGCCTGCGGCAATCGGGCTTTCGTTATTGGCTGAACCTGTTTATACAGTGTTTTATGAGCATGAAGCCCTTGGTACAGAAGTGTTAGCCGCTTATGCACCAGTCGCAATCTTATTTTCCCTATATTCGGTCACAGCAGCCATTCTGCAGGGAATCAATGAACAGCGATACACGATTTTAAGTTTGCTTGTTGGGCTATTAATAAAATTAGCCCTGAATATACCTCTTATTAAAATGATGGATACAAGGGGAGCCGTTCTTGCTACAGCACTTGGTTATACTGCATCGATTGTCATTAATCTGATTGTGATTAAAATTTACTCCCGCTATCAATTTCGTCTCGTATGGCGAAGAAGCTTATTAATAGTTATTTTTGCAGGGATGATGTGGCTAGGAACTGAAATCGTATATAAATTCCTATCAATATTCTTATCTCCTGCATCAAGGGTTCAATCGTTAATTCTTATTTTAATAAGTGCAGGAATTGGAGCTGGTATCTATTTTTACTTAGGGCTCAAATCAGGACTTGCTGATAAGTTATTCGGTAATCGAATAGTCCGCATCAAGCAAAAATTGAGATTGCCTGTTTGATTTTGAAAAATGATATCTTCTTAACTTAAAGGAGAATAACAAAATGAGAATTGATAAAATGCTTGCCAATTTAGGGTACGGGAGTCGAAAGGAAGTTAAGCAGCTTCTGAAAAGCGGTGCTGTCAAAGTGAATGATGTTGTCGTGAAGGATGCCAAACAGCAGGTAGACCCAACTAAAGAGACCGTCACTTTAAACGGGGAAGTCATTGAATATAGAGAATTTATCTATCTGTTGATGAACAAGCCTCAAGGAGTCCTATCAGCCACTGAGGATAGCAAAGATGAAACGGTAATCGACTTATTGGAGCTTGAAGACCAGGTGTATGAACCGTTTCCCGTTGGAAGGTTGGATAAGGATACGGAAGGATTGCTGCTGATTACAAATGATGGGCAGTTAGCCCATAAATTGCTATCACCCAAAAAACATGTACCGAAGACGTATTTTGCTATCATTGATCAGGAAGTGACCGAGGAAGATGTGAAGGCCTTTGCTCAGGGCGTAATACTTGATGACGGGTATGAAGCGAAACCGGGTGAACTAAAAATTTTAAAATCTGGAATTCGCTCCGACATTGAGCTGACGATCACGGAGGGTAAATTTCATCAAGTGAAAAGAATGTTTGAAGCCGTAGGAAAAAGTGTTGTTTACCTTCAGCGAATATCGATGGGACCGCTAGCCTTAGATGAGACGCTCGAACTTGGTGAATATCGTGAATTGACGGATGAAGAAGTAGAATTATTGCAGGATTATCAAGTAAAATAAGCAAAAGCAACCTGACTCTAGGAAAGTCAGGTTGCTTTTTTGTTATGCTTCTAAAAAAGCTTTAAGCATCCAGTTATGTTTGCTTAGTTTGCCGATTAAGTCTAAGAACATATCACTACTTACTTCATCATTGCTTTGTTCTGCTGCTTCCATACCAGCTTTTAATTCATTAATAAGTTGAGTATAGTCTTTTACGACTGCTAGTACCATTTTTTCTGCAGTTAAAACTTCTGTTGTTTCTTTAATTGTTGCAATTAGAAGATATTCTTTTAATGTTGAAATTGGTTTGCCGCCAATGATTAATAGCTGTTCTGCTAATTCATCAATGGTGCTTGCTGTTTCATTATACAACTCCTCAAACTTAGCGTGTAAGGTAAAGAATTGAGGTCCTTTCACATACCAATGGAACCGGTGTAATTTTGTATATAGGACATTCCAGTTTGCAATTTGTTGATTAAAAACTTGTTCTAGTGTCATGGATAATTCCTCCTCTTTTCTATTTGATTTAATTATATTATATACTACTTTAAAATAAATATTAAATAATAATAATTATAATTAAATTGGAATCCTGATATCACCTCAATTATTTTATCCAAACAATAAAAAAAGCAGTCTAAATTAACTTGGATAATTTAGACTGCTTTTCATGTTTTATAATCAAGTTTTATAATAAATTCTGTAGTTCTTCTGTCATTTTTTCTACAAATTCCGGTCTGCCGTGAAACTGGGCAGGAGTATTTTGAAAAAGTTCAATCAGCCACTTTCCGTCTTTTTTAACAGCAACGAGTGTATGATGTGAATTAACATTCGGGTTTATCTTCGATTGGCCAATAGGTACCATCCCTGCTATTGCCCTTAAAACAGCTCCATCAGATCCCAAGGAGCGAACCGCTGTCACTTTTACCACATATGGGGCGGTGGGATGATGGGTAAAGATTTGCTGAAGATTTGAAAACATCTCAATACGTCCTATGTACTGACTTCCATCAAATCCGATCATTTCTCCGTCTTCCGCAAATGGTTCAGTCATTAAATCGGCGCTCCGATTGTTCCAGCCTTCTATAAACCGTTGATAAAGTTCTCTAATTAGAGTCTCATCAGAATTGAAATTTGTGTTCATTTTGAGAAACCTCTCCTTGGAAAAAGCTTTGTTTTAATAAGTATAAAATAGCACTAATTCGAAGCAACATACAAGAATATTTAATAACTAGGCAAATCAATGGGTATCCTAAAAAATATTTAAGCGCGAATAACTGTAATTAGGGGGAGCAGTCATGAAATTAACACATGAACAACATATCGAATTACATGGCTTTAATAATCTGACAAAATCACTGAGTTTTAATATGTATGATGTTTGTTTCACTAGAAATAGGGAAGAACGTGAAGCATATCTCAAGTATATTGATGAGCAATACAGTGCAGACAGATTAACAAAAATTTTAAAACATGTATCAGATATTATTGGAGCACATGTATTAAATATTGCAAGTCAAGATTTTGAGCCGCAAGGGGCGAGCGTGACTTTCCTAGTTTCCGAAGGTCCAGTGGAAAATGCGCCATCAGAATCTTTCGAAGAATCACCGGGTCCTCTCCCTGAATCGGTTGTGATGCAATTAGATAAGAGCCATATAACAGTCCATACATATCCTGAATTCCATCCCGAAGAAGGAATCAGTACATTTCGGGCAGATATTGATGTTTCAACATGTGGTGAGATTTCTCCGCTAAAGGCACTTCACTATTTAATCCGATCGTTTGAGACAGATGTCATGACCATCGATTACAGGGTTCGCGGTTTTACAAGGGACAAAAATGGTCATAAGCTCTTTATCGACCACGAAATCAGCTCGATTCAAAATTATATTCCTGAAGATGTCGGAGAATTATTTGACATGATTGATGTGAATGTCTATCAAGAAAATATTTTTCACACTAAATGCAAGCTCCGGGAATTTGACTTAAATCATTATTTATTTGGTTATACAAAGGAAAAACTAGACCCTGATGAACTCATAGAAATTACCGAAAGATTAAAGATTGAGATGGATGAGATTTTTTATGGGAAAAATATTGTTTAATAGCTAATAAAAACAAATCATTAAAAAAGTGATATCCTTGCCTGGTACAAATAAAGATCGATGATGTGTTTTTATTTAAATTTTTAATTTAAATATTGCCATAAAATATATTTTATGTATAATAAAGTAAGAATTGCAAAGTACTCGGAGGGAGTGCGTGACATGCAAAAAGTACTAAGCTGTCAATTTACTTCTTCGTTCATTTATTTTTAAGGATCAAAGCACTTTGCTTTGGTCCTTTTATTTTGGGGAGGGGATTGTAATGAATAAGTATAAACGTATTTTAATAAAGCTTAGTGGAGGTGCATTGGCTGACCAAGAGGGAAATAGTTTTGGAGTTGATAGCTTGGAGCATATAACGGATGAAATCATCTCCTTAACAGATTTAGGGATTGAGGTTTCAATTGTAATAGGCGGCGGGAATATTTTTCGTGGAAACCTTGCGGAACAATGGGGGATTGACAGGGTAGAGGCTGATAATATTGGTACCTTAGGTACGATCATAAATAGTTTAATGCTCCGAGGGGTATTAAAAGCGAAATTAGACAAGGAAGTCAGAGTAATGACCTCTGTTCCTGCTCCGACCGTTGCAGAACCCTATATCAGACTTAGAGCGATTCATCACTTGGAAAAGGGCTACATCGTCATTTTTGGCGGAGGGAATGGTCAGCCATTTGTAACGACGGATTATCCAAGTGTGCAAAGAGCGATTGAAGTAAATTGCGATGCCCTTTTTGTAGCAAAACAAGGTGTAGATGGCGTTTTTACATCTGACCCAAGAATGAACCGTAACGTAAAGATGTATAAGAATTTGCATTATAACGATGTGGTCCAAAATAATATTAAAGTGATGGATCAATCAGCATTATTGCTAGCTCGAGACTATGAATTACCAGTACATGTTTTTAATTTTAACCAAGTTGGGGCAATGAAAGCGATCTGTTCGGGTGAACAGCTTGGAACATTAATAAATAATGGTAAAACAGAATTACTACTATAAATAATGAAGGAATTTCCCTGTTTTGGAAATACTAAAAGTCGGCAAAGTAATCGCTGACTTTTTTCCTTGACGTGAAACCAAATGGTGTTATATAGTGTAAGTTATGAAACCAAATGGTTTCGTAATTAAAAAATTTAAAAAATGAATTGAGGAGATATTCCAATGGGAAATGAAACACAACAATTAGTAGACATCAGACATACAGTAGTCGTTAATGCACCCATTACAAAAGCTTGGGACGCAGTTGCAACATCAGAAGGCCTTTCTGCCTGGTTCATGCCCAATGATTTACAGCCAATTGAGGGACATGAATTTCATTTAAATGCAGGTCAGTTTGGCATGTCTCCTTGCAAAGTAACGAAAGTTGACTCACCCAACAGCCTTTCTTTTAACTGGGGAAAAGATTGGACCCTTACTTTTGAATTAACAGAGCATGAAGATAAAACGGAGATTACGGTGATCCATTCCGGTTGGGATGCGGACAAGGTTACAGAATTCGGTGCACCACATTCTGTGGTACGCCCAAATATGGATCAAGGATGGGCAGGCCTTGTCACAAAATTGCAGGGATATGTTGAGGAGTAAATGTCTTTATCAGCAAAGCATGATGTATTTCAAGCAATCGCTGACCCTACTCGACGTAAGTTATTGAAACTTTTAAGCCAACAGGAACTACCTGTCACCGTAATAAGTGGAAATTTTCCGATAAGCCGAACGGCAGTTTCCAAACACCTTCATGTGTTAGCAGATGCAGGACTGGTTAAAGAGAGGAAAGTGGGTCGAGAAACACGTTACAGGCTGGATCCAGAGCCACTGCTGGAGTTAAAAGACTGGCTTCAATATTTTGAACTATTCTGGGAAAATAAGATGGCCGCCCTTAAACTATTCATTGAGTCCGATGCAAAGGATGGTACTAATATTGACCCCCCATCGAAATAGTTGAACAAAGGAAAACAAAATAATGTAAAGAAAGGAGAGGTAAGTAGTTACCTCTCCTTTACCATTTTCCTAGGCTGGATTTACTTTATTTAATTTTAATAAACGACAGGATGCCAAGTATACATAATGTTATAAGACATACTGATGAACCAATTAAATTATCAGGATTTACCATAAAACCAATAAAGATTAATGTAAGTGACACAATCGCTAAAATCGTTGTAAAGGGGAACCATTTTACCTGAAAGGCTGGTTGGTTCTTGTACTGTGGACGGAGCTTTAATTGTGCTGAACAAATGCTAAGCCAAATGATCATAACGGTGAAACCTGGAATGGACATTAAATAGCTAATTACTTGATTCGGAGTTAAATAGGCTAGAAAAACACCAAACAAAATACAAATACTCGTTATGAGAATTCCTTTTAGAGGAATCCCTCTTTTGGAGATTGCTTGAAGCCCTTTAGGTGCTACTCCGCTTTGAGCCATCGAATATAGGGTTCTTGAGGTAGCGTAGATACCTGAATTAGCTGCTGATAAAACCGCAGTTAAAAGAACAAAGTTCATAATATGAGCGGCACCTGGAAGTCCTGTTATGCTAAACACCTGTACAAAAGGACTGTTTTCTGAAGTCACTTTATTCCAAGGAATAATTCCGCAAATAATAAGGATAGGAAAAATGTAAAAAATAATCACCCGCCATACGGCACCTTTAATAATTTGGGGCAAAACTTTTTCGGAATCTTTCGTTTCTGTCACTGCAACCCCAATTAGTTCAGCACCCCCATAGGAAAACATGACAACTAAAAATGCACTTAACGTCCCTCCAAGTCCATGCGGGAAAAATCCTCCATGGGAGGTATAGTTAGAAACTGGGTTTTGGATGGAACTAGGAATAATACCTAATAATATGAAAATACCTAAAATAATGAAAGCAATTAAGGCAAGAATTTTTATTCCGGCGAACCAAAACTCAAGCTCCCCGTAATATTTTACTTGAAACAAATTAATACCTACAATGACAGCTCCGCAAAGAAAACTTAAAAGCCATAAGGGCGCTGAAGGGAACCAGTATTGTAAAAAACTCCCTGATGCTAATAATTCGACAATAGTGACAATAATCCAGTTAATCCAATAAAGCCATCCGACGATAAAGGATATGCGAAATCCAAATGCTTTATTGACAAGATGTTGAACGTTTAAGTTGGGAAAAGCTAAAGCCATCTCCCCTAATGCTGCCATTACGATAAATAATAATAGCCCGCCGATTAAATAGGTAAACACGACACTTGGTCCCGCGATAGTTAATGTATCTGAACTTCCTTTAAAAATCCCGGTCCCGATCATTCCTGCTAAGGCAATAAACTGAACATGTCTCGGCAATAGGCCTTTTTTTAAGTCTTGCTGATTTTTTCCCATTTCTCTCCTACCCTTTTCCTATCAATATATGTAATCTATCTAACTTGCTTTTTTACTTAAACGCTTTTAAGCACTAAAGTATTATACTAATATATCATATTCTAGTAAGATGTCAAACCATGATTAAATTGCATAACGAACATTCCTTTACTTTCAGCAAACGATTAAAATCAAAAAAGCACGCAATGGCTGCGTGCTTTTTAATGCTATTATTTCAACGTTTAAGATGTCATTTTCACTTTCTTTTCTGTAGTCGTCCATTTTCCGCGGCTTGGGCTTACTACCAAGTCATTATAGGCTAAGACATTTAAATCTCGTTGTATGGTGCGAGGAGTGATACCAAATTCCTCTACAAGTTCCTGCGTTGTCACAGTGCCGTTATTGCGAATAAACATGTAGATACATTTGATGCGGTTTAACATCCGGTTAGTTGAAGGTTTCAAAGAACCACTCCCTATCCATTTTATAAACCTATGGCTAAATCCCTCTACCGACAGCCTTTTTGAAGAATAAATCTCCAAGTATATGTAGTTTTCTTTTCCGCGCAGACAACTCCTTTACATGAATGGTTAAAGTGAGTACTAAGAAGTGTGCTTCTAATATTATTGTAACCACAATTTCTGAAAATTTCCACCATTTTGCAAGAATTTACAAAATAATCATGAAAAATTTACAAAAATTGTTTGGCTACCCTACTTCCTTGCAGTTCACTTACTATAGGATATGGGGGACTAAGCTAGAAATATGATAAATTATTTGAATTTTTAGTAAATATTTCGGCGAGAAAAACGACACAATAATTAATAATTGTCCAACCACGAGCTTTTAATAAAATTTAATTCGTTTTTTTTAGAAAATTGATAAGATATTTGCAATAATGGAATTGTCTTAAAAAAACTTAGAAAGCTGTCTAGCTCCAGCGCCTAGCCCCTCGAGTCGCTTCGGTCCTGCCAATGAAGTCAAAGAGCGACTTCATCGTCAGGCCCGCAAGCAGCTGTCGGGGCTGGGCAAGGCGCTTCTGCTTTTCTTATTAGGAGGCGTTGAAATTTGGCTGAGATTAATTGGCTGGGTGAGGTAGAAAAAAGAAAAGATGCGCTCATTAAGGATACACAAGAGTTATTACATATTAAAAGTCTTTTAGATGAAGAACATGCTACCTCCGATGCTCCGCTAGGAAAGGGCGTAAAAGAGGCATTAGACTTTATGCTTAACCTTGGTGAAAAAGATGGATTCACCCAAAAAAATGTCGGGAATTTAGCTGGACATCTTGAGTTTGGTGAAGGAAAGCATCTACTTGGAATCCTCTGCCATGTTGATGTGGTTCCAGAAGGTGATGGTTGGTCAAGCGACCCATATGCGGCTGAAATTCGTGATGGGAAGATTTTCGCCCGAGGAGCACTCGATGACAAGGGACCTACAATGGCGACCTATTATGCAATGAAGATTGTAAAAGAGCTTGGATTACCATTAAGGAAACGCGTGCGAATGATTATTGGTACAGATGAAGAAAGCAACTGGCGTTGTGTTGAACATTATTTTGAGCATGAAGAAATGCCAACCTTGGGATTTGCACCGGATGCTGATTTCCCGATTATTAATGCTGAAAAAGGAATTGCTGACTTGGATATGGTTCAGAAAAAATCGCTGCCGAGTGAGGCTGATACGAACGTTGAAGTCCTCAGCTTTGTATCGGGAAAAAGATACAATATGGTTCCTGATTATGCAAAAGCTACATTAATCGTAAGAGATAATCAACTGGAGACCATTCAGGAGTTTATAGAGTTTGTGAAACATTTTGAGTTGGAAAATGGTTATCATGTTGAAAATGGGGAGTTGATTTTAGAAGTAAAGGGAGTCTCTGCACATGGAATGGAACCGAAAAATGGGAAAAATGCGGGATTGTATTTAGCAGAATTCCTGTCAAAGTTAAACCTAGATGAAAATGCCTTGCATTATTTCCAATTCGTTTCCCGCTATTTCTTTGACGATTCAAGAGGTGTAAACCTTGGTGTTGCCTATTCAGATGATATTTCTGGGGAATTAACGATTAATGCAGGAAAACTTATCTTTACAAAAGAATCCGGTGGTAGAATTGGAATGAGTTTTAGATACCCTGTAACAAACAAAATGGAAGCTACAAAAGAAAAGTTAGATGCTCTTTTGCTAAAAGAAGAGTTTGTGATTGAAAACTTTTCTGATTCTAAACCGCACCATGTAGATGAAAAGGAATTTCTCATCCAAACATTGAAGAAGGTTTATGAGAAACAGACTGGAGCAAAAGCAGAATTACTTTCCATTGGGGGAGGGACCTATGCACGTTCTCTTAAATCTGGAGTTGCCTTTGGGCATTATTTCCAGGAAGACCGGATATTGCCCATCAAAAAGATGAATATATGTTTGTTGAAGACTTACTGAGAGCAACAGCCATTTACGCCCAAGCCATTTATGAATTGGCGAAAGGTGAATAAGTAAACAGAGGAGAATTGGGAGAAATGAAATTTGCGATTTTTAATGGGGAAATCATTGAACGCTCAGAAGCAAAAGTGGATGTTGAGGATCGTGGCTACCAATTTGGTGATGGGGTATATGAAGTCATACGTGTCTATAATGGGAAAATGTTTACGCTTAAGGAGCATTTAGATAGATTTGTTAGAAGCTCTGACAGCATTGGTATAACGCTCCCATATACATCTGAACATTTAACGGAAATGCTTGGAGAGCTGATTATAAAAAACAAACTTCATGTAGGAATTATTTATATGCAAATTACTAGGGGAATAGCACCGCGGAATCATGCCTTTCCAACTGGAAATGTCGTTCCAAATTTAGTAGCATACACAAAAGAATTAACTCGACCTTTAGAAAGCTTGAAAACCGGCGTGAAAACAATCCTAACTGAAGATATTCGCTGGCTGCGGTGTGATATTAAAAGCTTAAATTTGCTTGGGAATATATTGGCAAAACAAAAAGCAAGTGAAGCGGGATGCTTTGAAGCTATTCAACATCGCGGTAATGAGGTAACAGAAGGAAGTTCATCCAATATTTATATCGTGAAAAATGGGGTATTAATCACTCATGAATCAAATCATTTCATTTTAAAAGGAATTTCAAAAGATGTCATATTACAGGCTTGTTCCCAAAATGGTATTCCACATGAAGAGCGCACTTTCAGTTTGGAAGAGCTTGAACAAGCGGATGAAGTATTCCTTTCCAGTACAACAACCGAGGTAATGCCAATTGTCGAGATGGATGGAAATCAAGTAAGCGGTGGAGCAATTGGTCCAATCACAAAAAAACTTCAGGAATTGTTTAATCAAGAAATTGAAAAACAATGTGGTAAACTTGCGGATAAGCTAATATTTTAACTTTTGGCTGTGTTAAACTTGGCTGTTGATTTGCGCTCCAGGCGCTTCGCTTTCCGCGTGCGTGCCAGGGAGCCTCCTCGGCGCTTAAGCGCCTGCGGGGTCTCCCCTGCCCCGTACTCCCGCAGGAGTCTCGCGCCTTCCGCTCCAATCAACATTGTTATAAAATCAACAATGACCTTTAACACAGCCTAATTTTTAAAAGACGTGCTGGACTGCACGTCTTTTAAAAATTATTCAAATTGAAACAAGTCGCTAGATAAATATCGTTCCCCTGTATCACAGGCGATGCAAACAACCACTTCATTAGGAGATAGCCGCTTGGCAACTTCTAAAGCGGCAAAGCAAGCACCACCCGTTGAGGGGCATACGAGGATGCCTTCTTCCCTTGCCAACCGGCGAGTAATATCATAGGCATCTTCATCTTTTATTTGATGAATTTCATCGTATACATCTTGATTCAATATTTCAGGAATGAATCCAGGACTTGTCCCAACAAGCTTGTGTTTTCCAGGCTTCCCTCCTGATAAAACAGGTGACCCCTTTGGTTCCACTACATGGACAGTTAAATTTTTATAATGATTTTTTAGCGTTTCACCAGTTCCTGTGATGGTGCCCCCTGTGCCAGCTGTTGCAACAAAAGCAGAAAGCGGCTTTCCAATTTCCTTCATTGCTTCGATGATTTCAAGCGCTGTCGAATAACGGTGGGCATCAGGGTTAGCTTTGTTTTCAAATTGCATCGGGATATAGCTATCTGGGATCTTTTTTGCTAGTTCTTGGGCTTTTTTTATAGCTCCAGGCATTTTATCATCCCCAGGTGTAAGGACGACCTCTGCACCATATGCCTTCAATAGATTAATTCGCTCTTTTGTCATTGTATCAGGCATGACAATTACTGATTTATAGCCTCGTGCCGCAGCATTCATGGCAATGCCAATTCCGGTGTTTCCGCTCGTCGGCTCAATGATGGTTGAACCTTTCTTCAGAAAGCCGGCTTTTTCAGCTTCGACAATCATGTTAAAAGCTGCGCGATCCTTCACACTCTTGCTAGGATTATAAAACTCCAGCTTCAAGTAAACAGAGGCCCCGTCTCTAGGTGCTAATCGATTGAGTTTAACTAATGGTGTTTCCCCAATCAATTCGGCAATATTGTTTACAACCTTCATTGTTTGCCTTCCTTTCAAGTAATTATTTTTTTCTCTCTTTCTTATCATAAATAAAATCCCCGATGAAGTAAAAAATATCGGATAACTGTTAACGGCAATTAGATACAATTGGGCTAAAATAGCTTAAAATTGAGAAAAGGAATGAAGAAGCCAATGGAGCATCAAACACATTTTTTCTTTGCAGTAAGAATTCCTGCGGAAACGAAATTAATCATGAAAGACCATTGCGAGAAATTAAAAGAAACCATCTCCTTTAGCCGATGGGTATACTATCAAGATTTGCATATTACTTTAGCATTTTTAGGCTTTGCGCCGTCCGAAAAACATAATGACGCTGAAAAAAAAGTAAAAGAGGTCTTAAATCATACAGAGTCACTAAAACTGCAAATAAATAAGCTGGGATTTTTCGGCAGAGCGGATTCACCCCGCATTTTTTGGGCGGATACAATGGAAAGTGATCAGCTACAGATCGTGAGAAAAAAGGTGTTTTCAGCATGTGAGAGTGCAGGATTTCAACTTGAAACAAGGCCATTTCGACCACATATAACACTTGCTAGAAAGTGGATAGGTGAAAAGCCCTTTGAAACACAGCTGCTTGATCGGTGGCTGGAACTTCAGCCAGAACCACTTGCATTTGAAGCAACTGATGTAGTGTTATATCAAACACATCTTACGAAAACACCAAAATACGAAGCGAAAACAGTTTTTCCATTCATTCATAACAAGAATGAAAATTCAAGTTAAAGGTTGGTTGTATGGAACAACTCTATTTTATTATCAATCCAAAAGCGCGAAACGGAGCCTGTTTAAAAATATGGGAAAGGCTCGAGTCTAAACTAAAGAATAAAAATATTTCATATATGGCACTTTTTACGGAATATCCCGGTCACGCAAAAAGGTTAGCCGACCAAATTGCGATAAAAAGCACTGAGATAAAAATACTAATTGCTGTTGGCGGCGACGGAACGATGCATGAAGTCATGAATGGAATGGTATTATATAAGAATATCATTCTTGGATTTATACCAGGTGGTTCTGGCAACGACTTTTCTCGAGGATTTCAAATTCCTGTTGATCCGGAAGAAGCATTGAACGTAATCATCCGGCTTATGAAAAAAGAGGCATCGTTAATTGATATTGGGGAAATTACGATGCATGATCAAATAAACCATTACTTTATAAATAATATGGGCGCGGGTTTTGATGCTATAATATCCTATGAAGTGAATCATTCTCGAATGAAAGCCTTGTTTAATAAACTTTCATTAGGGAGGTTGATTTATGTCTATTTTCTTTTGAAAAAACTATTTACTTATAAATGCTCAACAATTGATTTATCAATTGACGGGAAAAAGCATATATTTGAACATACATGGTTTGTTACCGTTTCCAATCAACCCTATTATGACGGAGGCATGAAAATTGCACCGGGTTCTTTAGCCGACGATGGGCTTTTCGATATAACCGTGGTTCATCGCTTATCAAGGTTGAAGCTCTTATTCGTCTTTATTAGTGTTTTTGGGGGTAAACATATCCATTTCAAAGAAGTTAAAACCTTTAAGGGAAGCCTTGTTTCCATTCATACTAACTCTCCGTTATATGTACATGCAGATGGAGAGTTTATCGGATATACACCATTAACTATTAATCTTCATTCCAAAGCGGTAAAAGTGCTAACGAGAAAACGAAGTAAGGAAGAGGTTAATCTGAAAGAGGGGGGCTCGAATGATTTCAACTGAACGAAATTTCTTTGCCTATTTGGATGAGATGAATATCATTACGATTCTTTTTCCACTTTCCTATTATCAAGGATTGTCATCTTCTTTTTCTATCTCATGTGATTTTCAAGAATTCCCTTTGAAAATCATGGGGAAGAGTCAAATTGAAAATAATATTAAATATACTTGTCATCTTGCAGAGGAAATTTCTTTTGGTAAACCATATTGGATTATTGATGAGCACGGAAGTAAGACAGATCTGCAAATAGGTGCAGTGATCCGCACAGAAACCTTTGATGAAAAATTCTATTATGTAGGGAATGATCTTGGTGTTAAGGTGGAGAACAATCAGACTCGTTTTAAGCTTTGGGCACCAACAGCTACCCAAGTTAAATTAAAATTACGGCCTCCAAATACCTTCTTTTCTGAAATTGTTAAGATGAAACGGGAGGAAAGTGGTATTTGGTCAGCCGCTGTAAACCAAGACTTAGATTCTTATCAATATACCTATCTTGTCCTAGTGAATCAGGAATGGCGTGAGGCAGTAGATCCTTATGCAATGGCAGTTACCTCCAATGGTGAGTTTGGAGTTGTAGTAAAACTTGGAACAAATGGCCGAAACCAGCCTTACGGGAAATGGAAAGCCCTGTTGATGCTATTATTTATGAAACACATATTAGGGACTTTACGATTCATCAAAATAGTGGAGTGAAAAATAAGGGACTTTATTTAGGTGCGGGCGAGTTGAATACGAAGGGACGGGATGGAGGCCACAGGATTATCCTACCTAAAGGAGTTAGGCATCACCCATATTGAATTTCTCCCTTTTAATGATTTTGCCGGTGTGGATGAATCGGACCGAAACAAGGAGTATAACTGGGGATATAACCCAATTCATTTTAATGCTCCTGATGGCAGCTATTCTACTAATCCTTCTAATCCCTATTCCAGAATCAAAGAATTAAAGCAATTAATTGATAATATCCATAGCATTGGCTAAGAGTAATTATGGATGTTGTTTATAATCATGTTTATATTCGAGAAGATTCATCTTTTGAAAAAGTAGTGCCCGGTTATTACTTCCGTCACAATGAGTTTGGTTTACCATCGAACGGGACGGGTGTAGGCAATGATATTGCATCCGAAAGGAAAATGGTCAGAAAGTATATCGTTGATTCCATTCGATTTTGGATGGAGGAGTATCACATTGATGGCTTTCGTTTTGATTTAATGGGGATTTTGGATGTCGATACAATGTCGGAAGTGAGAAAGACTTGTGACAGCTTGCAAAATGGGACACTGCTTATTGGTGAGGGATGGAATCTTAACACCCCGCTCCCAGTTGAGCAAAAGGCGATTATTCGCAATCAGTCTAAAATGCCTAATATTGCCCAATTTAATGATAAATTTAGGGATACCATCAAAGGCAGTACCTTTAATTTGTTCGAAAAAGGATATGCCTTTGGAAATGCTCATTACTACGAGGCAGCATGCGAGATGCTATCTGGAAGTATTGGCTTCAAAAGACCAGAAAATGGGCTATTTAATGAGCCCTACCAATCAGTAAATTATATCGAATGCCATGATAACCATACAATGTGGGATAAACTTATCTCTTGTTATCCGAATGTGGAGGATTCGATTCGGATGAAATATCACCGTCTGGCCACTGGAATGGTTTTATTGTCACAAGGAATCCCCTTTCTTCATAGCGGTCAGGAGTTCTTCCGAACAAAACAAGGCGAGGGAAACAGCTATCGTTCGCCAGATTATATCAATCAACTTGATTGGGACAGAAAAAATCGGTACGAAGAGAATGTACAATACATTAAGGGGCTAATTCAGATCCGCAAATTGTTACCCTGTTTCCGAATGAGGTCCGCAACTGAAGTCCGAGGCAGTATGCACCTTCTTCCCCTCAATGAGGTCCCCATCATTGGTTATTCATATCTGAATAAAAATAGTGATTTCGATGAGGTATTACTTTTGATTAACCCTTTTCAGGAAAAGCATACGATTTCAATTCCAGAGGGAAAATGGTTGGTGCTTGCAGATCATCTCTATTCGGAAATTAATTCCAGAAGATCTGTAAATGGAGGGGAAATCACGATAGAACCAGTTTGTCTTAATGTTTTAGCAAAAAAATAGTTTCTTGAGATTTACTTGACTAAAAAAGCATATTGGAGATAAAATTTATTAAGATAGCTATTGTATGCAATTGTTTCAATAGCTTTTTTTATTTTTTAAAAGGCTGTTGAAATGATTGTGGTATATAAAACCTTCCAGCAGCAAGAGATAACCTCTATATATTGATGGAGATTGAAGCCCATTAGAACGGCATAAATTGAAGGTGAACAATTTTGGAACATATATTAGGACAAGAATGGGAAATTGTCCCTGCGGGAGGCGCAACTGGGGAAGCCTTTTATGCAAGGTACGAAGATCAAAGGCTTTTCTTAAAGCGCAATTCTTCTCCATTCCTAGCAGTACTATCAGCTGAAGGCATCGTCCCGAAGCTTGTTTGGACGAAACGATTGGAAAATGGGGACGTAATCACTGCACAACAATGGCTTACCGGTAGGGAGCTTAAGCCGTCTGAGATGAATCAAGAGCTTGTTGCGAAGCTTCTTAAGAAAATTCACTGCTCAGAACCGATGCTTGGAATGTTAAGTCGGTTAGAAAAATCACCATTACTTCCTAACAAAATTTTTCAGAACATGGAAAGCGAATTGGATGATGAGGTTCTTTCTTTGCAGGAAGTCCAAAAAAAACTCGACTTTTTGAAAAGAGAAGCGGCAAATGTTTTTTGTGATGAGATGGTCGTTTGCCATGGAGATGTCAATCATAACAACTGGCTGCTTGCACAAGACAACCAGTTGTATTTAATTGATTGGGATGGAGCGATGATTGCCGATCCTGCCATTGACTTAGGGTTATTGCTTTACTGGTACATCCCAGAGGAAAACTGGGAAAATTGGCTGGCCATGTATGGAAAATCGTTGACCGATGATTTAAGATTACGAATGAAGTGGTATGTGGCACTGCAAACCATATCCTCCATTCAATGGCATAAAAATAAAAGCCGTTTACAAGAAATGGATAAATGGGTAGAGTTCTTAAAGGTCATTTAATTGTTATGAAAACTGATCAATATTGCTGACCCAATCTGACAAGTTTTCTTGGTTGGAAAGAATATGCTCATCTAAATTTGCCGTCCCGACACCTTGCTGGCTATAGTCATATACCTCCTGCAAGATATTTTTGACATTTTGATCAACCTGTGTGTTTACCATAAGGGATTTTATTAACCGTTCCAATTGTTCACATTCTGCTACTGATCCGCAGCAATCCGTTTGGTGATTGTTTAATATATCTTTAAGTAATGTAACTTGGTCCTGATGACTTAATGGCACGAAAGCACACCCTTTCAAAAAAGAATTCACAGTTAGGTTGTGAATTCTTTTTTTGTTTATTCATTTTCTTTTTTAGTTGGCTTTTAACCCTTGAGAAATAAGACACTTTCGATTTTCTTTTTTCAAATAAGAAATGGCTTGCAAGCAAATAATTTGAATGTTATGGTTTGAACGAAATTATTTTTTTAGGAGTGTCAAAATGAGACTTAGGTATAAACCTTATGCAAAGGATAAAATAGAGCAGCATCCCCAATATATAGTAGCTATGCCGGAACAGTATAAAGGCAAATGGAATGAAGTATTTGCTTCTAATCAACCGCTTCATATTGAGGTTGGTACTGGAAAAGGCCGTTTCATAACAGAAATGGCAAAAGCTAATCCTCAGATAAATTATATGGGAATTGAATTATACGATAGCGTCATTGTAGATGCTTTAGATCGCTTAATTGAGGCTGATTTACCCAATCTTAAGCTTTTAAATGTAAATGCACGTGATTTAGGGAAATATTTTGAGAAAAATGATGTAGACAGAGTCTATTTGAATTTTTCTGACCCATGGCCAAAAATCCGTCATGAAAAAAGGCGCTTAACTTATAAGAATTTTCTAAAGCTATATGAAGAGATTCTGGTCGATGGCGGTGAAATTCACTTTAAAACGGATAACCAAGGTTTATTTGAATATTCTTTAATGAGTTTTTCTGAATATGGATTACTATTGAAATATGTTAGTCTTGATTTTCATAAAAGTGATTACCAAGGAAACATCATGACAGAATATGAACAAAAGTTTTCTGAAATGGGAAACCGCATCTATCGTTGTGAAGTAAAGTATCAAAATTAATTGTTTGGACAGTTCATTACCCGGACTGTCCTTTTTCATTCTCATAAATATCTGTCAATGATAAGATATAGGAAAGGGAGGAGAGGGAATATGGAAACATTAAAGATAGGCAATGTTTTATTAACGTGGTTACATGGTGGGGTTACGAATTTAGACGGCGGTGCGATGTTTGGTGTTGTTCCGAAAGGGCTGTGGTCTAAAAAGTATCCACCAAATGAAAAGAACCAAATTGAATTACCGACGGATCCCATTTTAATACAAGCCGACGGGAAAAATATCTTAGTTGAATCTGGAATTGGAAAAGGAAAATTAACCGAAAAGCAATTAAGGAACTATGGTGTTACAAGAGAATCAGAGTTAGAAGCTTCACTTAAAACCATAGGGCTAAATCCTGAAAGCATCGATTATGTACTGATGACCCATCTCCATTTTGACCATGCTTGTGGTTTGACCAGACTTGCAGATGGAAAATTTGTTTCAACCTTCCCAAATGCAAAAATTCTTACCTCCAAAATTGAATGGGACGAGATGAGAAACCCAAATATTCGTTCTAAAAATACATATTGGAAAGAAAATTGGGAAGCAATCGAAACGCAAGTTGTCCCGTTTGAGGAACAATGGAATTTGGGATCAATTCGTTTGTCCCATACGGGTGGACACAGCAATGGTCATTCCATCCTTATTATTGAATCTGGTGGAGAGGTTGCTATCCATATGGCTGATCTCATGCCAACACATGCCCATCAAAATAGCTTATGGGTTATGGCATATGATGATTATCCGATGGACTCCATTGCTGCAAAGGAAAAATGGGTACCCTATGCTTTAGAGCATAACGCCTGGTTTACGTTTTATCATGATGCTTTTTACCGAGCGGTAAAATGGGGTGCAGATGGTCAAATAGTCGAAAGTATAAAAAGACAAGAATAATCATAACCAATAAAATAGTGCCAATGCAATTTGAAACGGCTCTATTTTATTGGTTATGTTTTAAAGCAAATTCATTCTTAAAAGGGCGTACTTCCAGCACCGTTCCTGTGGTGGCATCAGCAATAAATTCATATTGTTTATCTTCACCCTTGTTTGTTCTGGAAATTCCACCCTTATAAACACGATAATGAATTTGTTGTGTTTTATATGGTTCGGCTTCCATATGGATCCATGAACCGCTGATAGGACCATTTTGTTTAAATTGTTTTTTTACCAGCTCTAGAACCGTTTCCGGTGATACATCCGATTTATTTGAAATGAGTTCTTTAACGGCATAACCACCAATAGCACCAACTGCAACACCAAGGATAAATGATTTCCAGTTCATCAGGCACACCTCCAAAATATTTTTTTGGAAAAAGAATTCCATTCGTTCCCAGAATCTCTTTTTAGTATATCGTATTTGAAGAGTGGAAGATATTATTACCTTATCTAATTGAATTATTGGTAAGCGGTTCGGAATATCTGTAAAATAACATTATACATAAACCATTTCAGACACTAACCAAAGGAGCCTAAAAATGAACGAGCAAACCTTAAAACTTTTCCAAACCTTAACAGAGCTTCCTGGAGCCCCTGGAAATGAGCATTTAGTTAGAAAATTCATGCGGGAACAATTGACTCGATATGCCGATGAAATCGTCCAAGATAACCTAGGTAGTATTTTTGGTGTAAGAAAAGGAACCGAAAATGGACCAATTGTCATGGTTGCAGGGCATATGGATGAAGTTGGCTTTATGGTTACAACTATCACAGATAACGGAATGCTGCGTTTTCAACCGCTTGGTGGGTGGTGGAGCCAAGTTCTTTTAGCACAACGAGTCCAAATTATGACTAAAAACGGTCCAATCATTGGTGTCGTCGGCAGCATCCCGCCTCATCTTTTGGATGAAGCAAAACGAAGTAAGCCAATGGAAATTTCGAATATGCTAATCGATATCGGTGCAGATGACCGGGAAGATGCTGAGCGGATTGGAATAAAGCCTGGTCAGGCAATTTTGCCGATTTGCCCATTTACCCCGATGGCAAATAGAAAGAAAATTTTAGCGAAGGCTTGGGATAATCGCTACGGATGTGGTTTAGCTATTGAATTGTTACAAGAATTGAAGGATGAACCACTACCGAACACCCTTTATTCCGGCGCAACTGTTCAAGAAGAAGTCGGACTTCGCGGTGCACAAACCGCAGCTAATATGATTAATCCAGATATCTTTTTCGCGCTAGATGCAAGCCCTGCAAATGATATGACTGGAAGTAAATCGGAATTTGGGCAATTAGGGAAAGGGACTTTACTCCGAATTCTTGACCGTTCGATGGTAACTCATCGCGGTATGAGAGAATTCGTTCTTGATACAGCGGAAACACATAATATTCCCTATCAATATTTTGTATCACAAGGTGGGACAGATGCCGGACGTGTTCACCTTTCCAATGAAGGTGTCCCAAGTGCAGTGGTTGGTATTTGTTCACGCTATATTCATACACATGCATCGATTGTTCATATTGATGATTATGCTGCTGCAAAAGAATTAATAGTCAAGCTCGTTAAAGCGTGCGATAAATCAACAATAGATTCAATTAAAGCCAACAGCTAGAAAAATGAGGCATTGAAGGATGCCTCTTTTACCTGTTCAATAAAGGAGTTTTAAAGTTAGGATGAAAATAATCATAGGATCAAAAAATCCAGCTAAAATTACTGCTGTTAAGAATGCCTTTCCGGAAAGTGAAATAGAGTTAATTTCCTTAGATATTCCTTCAGGGGTAAACGAGCAGCCATTTTCAGACGAAGAAACCATTAATGGTGCCATGAATCGGGCCGTTGAAGCATTAAGGCAAGGGAATGGTGATGTTGGGATTGGTCTTGAAGGTGGAGTCCAAGAAACGAGATTAGGACTTTTAATTTGCAATTGGGGAGCACTTGCCACAAAGGATATGGAACCCATTATAGCCGGTGGAGCGAGATTTCTGCTACCAGAGGAAGTGGCTTTAAGATTAAGGCGGGGAGGAACTTGGTCCTGTAATGGATGATTACGCCAAAAGGCAAAATGTCCGAAAGCAGGAAGGGGCTGTCGGAATTTTTACAAATGGTCTTATTAATCGGGTCGATATGTTCACCCACCTAATGAATATTTTAGTCGGACAATATCAATACAAAATAAAATCTCTAAATAGGGAACAATAAGATGGGCTTCACAGCTTAACTTTGATGCATATAATTAGACTGAACAGTAGGAAGACTGATATATTTTTGATGGAAGCTTTTGAAGTGGATAAAAGGATCATTTAAACGGGGGCTTGAACAATGAAGAATTTAGAATCCATGGAGCAATTTGAGCAACTTCGAGATCAAGGAAAAACAATCTTTATGTTTTCAGCAGGTTGGTGTCCGGATTGCCGAGTAATTGAGCCGGTTTTGCCTGAAATAGAAGAAAAGTTTAAAGAATATGTTTTTATACACGTTGACCGAGATCAATTTATCGATCTTTGCCAACAATTAGATGTCTATGGAATACCTAGCTTCATCGGATTTGAAAACGGCAAAGAACTAGGTCGCTTTGTAAGCAAGGACAGAAAAACGCAAGAAGAAATCGAAGGATTCATTTCGGGGTTAAAATAATTGAGTCTTTATCCTCCATCTCCTTTTGAGATGGGGGTTTTTAATGTACAATAGTATGTACAGCTCCTAAAGAGGAGGAATTGAGATGAAGATGGATAGCTTAAAAATGAAAAAGGAATTAGAATCACGGTTAGGTGGAGAAGACCGTGTATTTTCTTATGACCGTGAGAAAGATTCGCTTAGAATCGAAAATAAATTGACCGGGAAAGGGATTACGATTTCTTTGTCTGGGATTGTAGCCAAATGGCATATCGAAAAAGAAATGGCCATTGAGAGGATCGTTTATTATGTTGAAGAAGGGCTCCGCGCTATGACGGATCCTATTCTGTTAAGCGATCACGAGAAAAAAATTTATCCTGTTATTCGCTCTGCTTCTTTTCCAGTCGAAGCAGAGGAGGGTGTCCCATTTTTAATTGATGAGCATACAGCCGAAACCAAAATCTACTATGCGGTGGACATGGGGAAAACGTATCGGTTAATAGATGTACAAGTGATGGAACGGGAAGGTTGGGAAGCGAGCAGAATCAGGGAAATTGCCTTATTTAATGTAAGGTCACTTTCAACTGCATTAAAGGAAGACCAAGTGAGAGGGAATTTGTTTTATTTTCTTAACACAAAAGATGGATACGATGCCAGTCGTATTTTAAATAAGGGCTTTTTGAATGAAATGAAAAAGCGAATTACTGGTACCATGGTTATCGCTGTCCCGCATCAGGATGTTTTGATTATTGCAGATGTCCGTAATAACACAGGATATGATGTTTTAGCACAAATGGCGATGAGCTTTTTTGCCAATGGTCGTGTGCCAATAACCGCATTGTCATTTATCTACGAAAATGGAGAATTGGAGCCGATTTTTATTTTAGGAAAAAACAAGTAGGGAGAAAGGAAAGGATCACGGTAAATAGTGGTCTTTTTTCATCGTTAAATGGATTTTTTTACCAAACAATCAATATTTCGACTTATTCTGAGATTTTATGTCGAAATTTTAGCGAATCCTGATAAAATAGAATGAAAGATGAAAGTAGAAAGAGTGATAGTTTTGAGCTGGATCCAAAACTTTGTGCATTTTTTTATAAAAGAAGTGGAAGTGGAAGTGGAAGTTGAAATTGAAGAAGAAGTAGTTGACAAAGGTATACATAAAGACAAAAAAGGTATTTTTCCACTCCATAGTGGGAATGAAGGCGTTAAGGATATTGAAGCTAGGATTTCTTACCACTATCCAAAAGGAAAGGCTCGCTTATTTTCTTTTCCTGAAGAAGTAATAAAGCCAAAGGATGAACCAATCCGTAAAAGAAAAGAGCGACCTTCTGAAAGAAATAAGTCGGAACCGATTATTGAAGTTCCGTCAGTAAAAAAAGAAATTCCTAAAACCAGAAATGAACAGTCTCCGCAAATACGAAGGCCATTTCACCCAACTGAAATTCCTTCACCTGTTTTTGGATTTAACAGACCGAATAATTCGACTACAATGACGAAAGAGACTGAATTAGTCGAACATGAGCTTTGCCATTTTTTAAACAAAGATTTTGAAACTCATTTAGAGCCCTTACCTGTATTGGAAGAATTACTTACTGAAACTGAAGTAATCAAACCAAGCTTTCAGACTCCGGATGTTCCGATTTTCGTACCTGTTGAAACGATGCCAAGTCAGCCCATTAAGGAAGAAGAATTGTTGGCTGTAAAAGATGAAGCATTTTCAAGGGAAATGGATCGTATCCAAGTTTCGAATGAGGCTAGTTCAAATCAATTTAAAGAGGAAGTTCTTTCCGATCACAAAGAAGAAATCGCGATTGACCAACCAGAACCACCCAAACCAAAGCGATCTCATTTACCATTTAATGTAATGATGTTAAAGCAGGATAAACAAAAATGGGAAGAAAGGAAGAAGAGAAGAGTTGAACAGTTGATCCCAATTGAACCAATTCGTAACCATCAAGTTGAAAAGGAAGTAGAAAGCACGCCGATTGTCGAGGTGCAAGAGGAAGAAAAACAGCTAGCATTAGAATCAAATTTATATGAGTTCCCGATTTCAAGCTTGTTAAATCCACCAGTAGCGATAGAAATGGATACGGAGTGGATACAATTCCAAGAGGAGCTTTTAAACAAAACATTGCAAAACTTTAATGTTGGGGCAAGTGTTGTCAATGTAACACAAGGGCCTTCTGTTACCCGTTTTGAGGTTCAGCCAGAACCAGGTGTAAAAGTAAACAAAGTAACGAACTTAAGTGATGACATTAAGTTAAGCCTTGCTGCAAGGGATATTAGAATCGAAGCCCCTATTCCGGGAAAGCATACAATTGGAATTGAAGTGCCTAATCAAAAATCAAGACCTGTTTTCATCAATGAAATTATTCAAAGCAATGTTTTTCGGGAATCACCATCACCGTTAACGGCTGTACTTGGACTAGATATTTCTGGGAAACCGATTGTTACTGACCTGAAAAAAATGCCGCACGGGTTAATTGCCGGTGCAACTGGTTCGGGAAAAAGTGTATGTATTAACTCGATCTTAATTAGTCTATTATATAAAGCAAGCCCTGATGATTTGAAGCTATTGCTTATTGATCCGAAAATGGTAGAGTTAGCACCGTATAATCGAATCCCGCATCTTGTCAGCCCGGTAATAACGGATGTGAAGGCCGCGACGGCTTCCTTAAAATGGGCAGTCGATGAAATGGAAAGACGTTATGAATTATTTGCCCATACAGGGGTTCGCGACATTAATCGTTTTAACGAACTGGCAATAAAGCACAAACGGTATTCTGATAAACTTCCGTTTATAGTTATTATCATTGATGAATTAGCCGACTTAATGATGATGTCACCAGCAGATGTTGAAGAAGCTATTTGCAGAATTGCCCAAAAAGCCAGAGCATGCGGTATTCACCTGATTGTAGCGACGCAAAGACCATCTGTTGATGTTATCACTGGATTAATTAAAGCAAATATCCCGACACGGATCGCCTTCTCGGTTTCATCTCAAGTTGATTCCCGAACGATTATCGATATTAGCGGAGCGGAAAAATTACTTGGCCGCGGTGATATGCTCTTTTTAGAAAATGGCTCGTCCAAGCCTGTTCGCCTCCAAGGCACATTTGTAACCGATGATGAAATTGATATCATTGTTGCGCATGTGAGGGAGCAACGAGAGCCTGATTACCTGTTTGAACAAGAAGAGCTTTTAAAAAAGGCACAAGTAACGGAAGAAGAAGACGAATTATTTTATGAAGCCTGTGAGTTTATCATCGACCAAGGCGGTGCATCAACATCTAGTTTACAAAGGCGTTTTAAAATGGGTTATAACCGTGCTGCACGATTAATGGATATGCTTGAGAATCAAGGATACATTTCAAGTGCTAAAGGGAGTAAACCTCGCGAGGTCTTGATTACAGAAGCAGACCTAGAATCCTTGCAAGAAGCTAGTACAATTGTTTAAACTTTCTTTCTTGGTGACAATGGACAAAATAATATCAGGTTTAATAGGTACCTAAAATAGTTTTTATTAATAAACAGTGCTATAATAATTTAATGTGATTTTAAGAATTTGTTTTCACTGGTTCACTTTGTTTTTGATAATTACCAAATACAGTAAGATGTCATATACTGTTTTACAGATAGACGTTGCTTGGAGGTTCTTTTACATGACTATTTACCATTTTGTAGGTATAAAGGGGTCTGGAATGAGTGCATTGGCGCAAGTTCTAAATGATATGAATTTCGAGGTGCAAGGTTCCGATATCGAAAAGCGTTTTTTTACTCAACTAGCCCTTGAACAATCAGGAATAAAGATCCTTCCCTTTCAAAAGGAAAATATTAAACCGGGAATGACCATTATTGCAGGAAATGCGTTTCCTGATACTCATGAAGAAATTCAAGAGGCAATGAAGCTCGGGCTTCCTATTGTTCGCTACCATCGATTTTTGGGCGATTTTATGCAAAACTTTACAAGCGTTGCGGTAACAGGTGCACATGGAAAAACCTCTACAACAGGTTTACTTGCACATGTTATGGAGGGTGCAAAGCCTACATCCTTTTTGATTGGTGACGGTACTGGTAAAGGTGCGGAAGGAGCGGAATACTTTGTCTTTGAGGCATGTGAATATAGAAGGCATTTTTTGTCCTATTTTCCTGACTATGCCATCATGACAAATATTGATTTTGACCATCCTGATTATTTCGCCAATATTGATGATGTTTTTTCAGCTTTCCAAGAGATGGCAATCCAGGTGAAGAAAGGGATATTTGCTTATGGAGATGACGAGCAACTTCAAAAAATTCAAGCAAAAGTTCCTGTCTTGTTCTACGGATTTGGGGAAGAAAATGATTATCGCCAAAAATCTTGTGAAAACAACAAATGGAACTAGCTTCGATGTTTTTATTCGTAATACATTCTATGACACTTTCTCCATTCCTACTTTTGGCGATCATAGTGTTTTAAATTCTCTTGCCGTCATCGCCCTGAGTCATTATGAAGAAATAGATGTCGCTGTTGTAAAGAAAGAACTAAATACGTTCCAAGGTGTGAAACGAAGGTTCTCAGAAAAGAAAATTGGTTCTCAAATTTTAATTGATGATTATGCGCATCATCCGACAGAAATTAAAGCTACCATTGATGCAGCGAATCAAAAATATCCTGATAGAGAAATTGTTGCAGTGTTTCAGCCCCATACGTTTACACGTACCCAAGCATTTTTAGATGATTTTGCTGAAAGCTTGCGTAAAGCCGATAAGGCCTATTTGTGTGAAATTTTCGGATCAGCCCGGGAAAATCATGGGAAATTAACAATTAAAGACCTACAGGATAAAATTGAGGGTGCTGAAATCCTTTCTGAAGAAAATACATCCATGTTAAAAGAACATAAAAATAGTGTAATCATTTTTATGGGAGCAGGAGACATTCAAAAATTTCAAGATTCCTATGAAAAACAATTGACTTAAATAAAAAATAAAGGATGTCGGCATACGCTGACATCCTTTATTTTTATAATTTATTTTAGATTTTCTGGATTTAATCCCTCTAATTCTGGAACCACGAACAGACCATCTTTGCGGATTAACACATCATCAAAGTAGATCTCACCGCCGCCATATTCGGGGCGTTGAATATTAACCATATCCCAGTGAATATTGGAATGGTTTCCGTTAAAAGCATCATCATAGCATTGACCAGGAGTAAAGTGGAAGCTCCCCGCTATTTTTTCATCAAATAAAATGTCTTGCATTGGGTTTAAAATAAAAGGATTTACTCCAATTGCAAATTCCCCAACGAAACGCGCGCCTTCATCCGTATCGAAGATTTTATTGATACGTTCAGAATCGTTTGATTCAGCCTCAACGATCTTTCCATTTTTAAATGTAAGTTTTACATTTTCAAATGTGAAGCCTTGGTAGGGTGATGGAGTATTATATGTGATTACCCCGTTGACGGAGTCGCGGACAGGAGCCGTGTATACTTCACCATCAGGGATGTTTAATCTTCCTGCACACTTAATGGCTGGAATATCTTTAATGGAGAAAGTTAGATCTGTACCAGGTCCCGTGATACGGACCTTGTCGGTGCGGTTCATTATACCTTCAAGGCTGTCCATTGCTTTATCCATCTTTCCATAATCCAAGTTACAGACATCAAAATAAAAGTTTTCAAATGCTTCCGTACTCATTTTCGCTAGTTGAGCCATGGATGATGTTGGGTAGCGAAGAACAACCCATTTTGTTTTTGGAACCCGAATGTCACGATGAACCTTTTTGCCAAGGGTATTCCCATGGATTTTCATTTTATCATCTGGCACATCTGCATGTTCATTTATGTTATCACCAGAACGGAGACCTATGTATGCATCCATTTTACTCATTACATTTGCTTCAAAGTCTGCCATCATGTTAAATTGCTCTTCCTCAGCACCTAGCAATAGAGAACGGTCTACTTGTTGATCTTTTAAGAGAACAAACGGATAGCCTCCTGCTAAATAAGCTTCTTTAACAAGAGCTGTAACAAGTTCACGCTGCAAGCCAAAGTTTTCGATTAGCACCTTTTCACCCTTTTGAAGCTGTACAGAATAATTTATTAAACCGTTAGCGAGTTTCTCAATACGCGGATTTTTCATTTTTATAACGCCTCCACCTTAAGTTAAGATACACTTCTATTGTACCCGATTAAAGGTATAAAGTTGAAAAAAACTCAAGCAATCAAACTAGGCAAATTTTTAACTTTTTGCAGGAAAACAAGACAAATTTATTGAAGTATTATAAGATGAATAGCGAGGTTTAGATACCTTATAGATGGGTTATACATAATGATAGATTAAGCGGAGGTGCGGGATGCAGATTATTTTATACTTAAGCGTAGCTTTGATAGCAATCGCGTTTTTTATCCTTGTGATTTATTTAGCAAAAACGCTTAAATCACTTCAGTTTACTCTTACTGGTGTTTCGAACACGTTAAAGGAAGTGGAAAAACATTTAGAAGAGGTTACAACTGAAACCACTTTACTTTTACAAAAAACGAATGTCCTGGCTGATGATTTTCAAGCGAAAGCGGAAAGCTTAAATAGTGTGATTGATGCGGTAAAAGACGTAGGTACAACAGTAAGTAAATTTAATGGAACACTTAAAGGCATATCCACTTCATTTGATAAGCAAGTCGAGCAAAATAAAGAAAAAGTATCGCAAATCATCCAGTGGAGTGATGTGCTGCTAGAAATAAAAGATAAGTGGAAGGCAAGAAAACAATCAAAAAATGAAAGCACTCCAAATGAAAGACGGAGGGTTAGGTCTAACTAGTTTTTTAAGGAGGTATAAAAAATGACCACTAGAGAACACGAAACAAGAGAAAATGCCCAAAACAAGAATGAGGAATCTTCAAATAACTTTCTACTCGGCGCATTGATTGGCGGAATGGTGGGAGCAGCAACTGCGCTACTTTTTGCGCCTAAATCCGGAAAAGAGCTTCGGAACTCCCTAAATAATCAAACAGGCTCACTTAAGGAAAAAACAATTCAATTACGAGAAAATGTGTTAAATAAAAGCAGTGAAATTGTTAACAAAACATCATCGCTTTCACAGGATTTTGTTCAGCAATCAACTGAATTATTGAATAAGGCAAAAAATATGTCAAAGACAAATGATGATTATGAAGGAAAATCAGAGATTCACTATATACCGATTCATAATCTAACAGAAAAAGTAACTAATAAAAACTCATTTGAAGATGGGACAACCACTAACGATTCAGACATCAGAAAAAAATTAGAAGAAGCAAAAAAAGCCTTTGATGAGGAAGAGTTTAAAGTAAAACAGTAAGGATATCAATCTCCATCAAACTAAATTATTTGTGATAGAAACGGTGAAGTGATAAAATGACTTCACCGTTTACTATTATGGAGGTTTTGAAATGTTAGGAAAATTAGATACAGTTGAGCAATTTGATGAATTATTGAAAACGGAAGGAAGATTTTTTCTGTTAAAACATAGTTTAACTTGTCCGGTTAGTCATGCAGCATACCAAGAATATCAAAAATATGCAAACGAGCATCAGGATGTACCTACCTATTTTTTAGCTGTACAAGAATCACGGCCGCTGTCCAATGAAATTGCAGAGAAATTCCAGATTAAGCATGAATCACCACAGGCGATATTGTTTTCAAACGGAGAGGTACGTTGGAACGCTTCTCACTGGAAAATAACCAATCGTTCTTTGGTCGGTGCAATTAGCGAAAATCTTTAAACATTTAAATTTTGCACCTCTCGCAGTGAAATTGCATATAATGCTTTAATACTTAAAAGCGGTTAATCGTTAAAGAAAAAAGACGTGACAAAGAAATTTATATCCGCTATAATAAAGCCTAATTATATAAATGTTGTGTAAAAATTTAAAATTCGCAAAATATTGTTTTAGTAGAAGCTTGTTTTTACGTAAGCATTCAGAATTTATGGATTTAAATACTGGGTAGCTCAAGAAAGGACGGGGAGAATGATGGGCAATAACGAATTGGATCAATTAAGAACGCATGTCGATGAACTAAACCTGGAATTGTTGAGGATTATAAACGAAAGAGCAGAACTTGTACAAGAGATTGGACGAGTTAAAGGACACCAAGGTGTTTACCGTTATGATCCAGTCCGTGAAAGAAAAATGCTTGATAACGTTAAAGAACATAATGATGGCCCGTTTGATAATGCAACAATCGATCATCTTTTTAAAGAGATCTTTAAAGCGGGATTAGATTTGCAAAAAGATGATCATAGCAAAGCCTTACTTGTTTCACGTAAGAAAAAGGCAGAGGATACGATTGTTACATTAAAAGGAGAAAATGTTGGGGACGGGAAGGCTCACTTCGTTTTTGGCCATGTTCTGTTGAATCATATGAACAGGTTGCAGCCGTTGCTCAATCAATGAAGGAAAAAGGCTTAAAACTGCTCCGCGGGGGTGCTTATAAACCAAGAACATCTCCATATGATTTCCAAGGTTTAGGGGTTGAAGGATTAAAAATTCTTAAGCGCGTTGCCGATGAATATGGTATGGCAGTTATCAGCGAAATTGTTAATCCTGCGGACATTGAAATGGCTTGTGACTATATTGATGTTATTCAAATTGGTGCACGTAATATGCAAAACTTTGAATTATTAAAAGCAGCTGGTGCTGTAAATAAGCCAGTACTTTTAAAAAGAGGGCTGGCAGCTACAATTGAAGAATTTATTAATGCCGCTGAATACATTATGGCACAAGGAAATGGACAAATTATTCTTTGTGAACGGGGAATAAGAACTTACGAACGAGCAACGAGAAATACACTTGATATTTCTGCGGTTCCAATTTTAAAACAAGAGACGCATTTACCGGTATTTGTTGATGTAACTCATTCCACCGGAAGAAGGGACCTTTTATTACCTGCTGCTAAGGCCGCTATAGCTATTGGTGCCGATGGAGTGATGGCTGAAGTTCATCCAGATCCTGCCGTGGCACTTTCTGATGCACAACAGCAAATGGATCTTAAACAGTTTGATCAATTCTATAATGAATTACTTACATCAAACTTTGTTCGTATCTGATCACAACACATTAATTGTCAAAAACCTTCTGCAATCGTACTTGCAGAAGGTTTTTTAAGTTAATTCATGAAAATATAATGAAAATAGAGGCTAATCCAATTGCGGCATTAGAATTCTTATCGTATTATTGAATACATAAAATAAAAGATTGTTATTTTTCTCACAAAGAAATGCAGAAGCCCCTAGACGCTGGAGCTAGGTATTAAAGTTCAGTGGATATTATTCGTATTTTGTACAATTAATGACTAGGTTACCGAATGCTGTTGTAAAATAAAGAAAATAACGTATCGTTTTAAGGAGAGTGTTGGACGTGAATATTACGATTTATGATGTTGCAAGAGAAGCGAATGTTTCGATGGCAACGGTTTCACGTGTAGTGAATGGAAATCCCAATGTTAAACCAGTAACCCGCAAAAAAGTTTTAGAAGTCATCGAACGTTTAGGATACCGACCTAATGCTGTTGCTAGAGGATTGGCTAGTAAAAAAACAACGACAGTGGGTGTGATTATCCCGGATATTTCAAATATCTTTTTTGCTGAATTAGCACGAGGTATTGAAGATATTGCCACAATGTATAAGTACAATATCATTTTAAGCAATTCAGATCAAAACAAGGAAAAAGAATTACACTTATTAAATACAATGTTAGGAAAACAAGTGGATGGGCTTGTATTCATGGGAGGTAATATAACGGCAGATCATGTAGAGGAATTTGGAAAATCTCCAGTTCCAATTGTTCTTGCTGGATCTATCGAAGAATCGCAAACCATTCCTTCCGTCAATATCGATTACGAACAAGCCGTTTTTGACTCTATCACAGAGTTTATTGAAAAAGGGCATAGGAATATTGCTTTTGTGGTTGGGCCCCTGCATGAACCAAAGAACTTCAGAGAAAAAGCTAAAAGGTTATCAGGCAGCACTTCAAGAAGCTGGGATTCCTTTTAATGAAGACCTTGTTGTTGAAGGCGATTATACGTATGATTCCGGTCTGGAGCCTTTGATAAATTATTAGAAGCTCCCGAGAAGCCGACGGCTATTTTAGTTGGCTCCGATGAAATGGCGCTGGGAGTGGTTCATGGTGCCGAGGATAAAGGGTTTCATATCCCTGAAGATTTTGAGGTTATCACTTCGGATAACACTAGGCTCTCACTCATGGTGCGCCCGCAGCTTACAACAGTAATACAGCCACTATATGACATTGGTGCTGTCTCCATGCGTTTGCTTACCAAATTAATGAATAAAGAAAAAGTTAGTGAACAAATTGTTGTTCTTCCACATCGCATTGAACATCGACAATCAACGAAATAAAGGAAACAAAGGGCTGTCCAATTTGGACAACCCTTTTTCTCTTTATATGGATTCACTTTTTTGATGATTTCGAATCGGGTAAAGTGCTTTTTCTAGCGTCCGTAAATTCTTTTCATTAATTTCAGCTTTTCTTGGGATAGGTTTGTATAACTGTTCAGGGTCATCCCATTCCGTTGGTAAATTGATAGGAGCTTCTTTTTGCCAGTTTTCAACCCATTCTTCCGGTAAATCCCCGTAACAGTTTGAGTTTTCAGTCATTTCTAACCAAATTAAGGCCCAAGCTCTCGGGACAACTCTCCAAATATCGTACCCTCCACCACCAACCGCAATCCATTTACCCCCACAATATTGATGGGCAATTTCATGGGCAATCTTTGGAATTTCTCGATAGATTTTCATAGTTGCTGATAAATGTGTTAACGGATCAAAATAGTGGGAGTCAGCACCATTTTGAGTAAGGATAACATCCGGTTTAAAAAAGTCAGCTACCTCTTTAATTGAATGTGTATAAACATCCAGCCATGATTCATCTTCCGTAAAAGCATCTACTGGAACATTGAAAGAAAAACCGTAACCTTTGCCCTGGCCCCTCTCATTTACATTTCCGGTACCAGGAAATAAGTATCTGCCTGTCTCATGAATGGATAAGGTACAAACATTTGGATCATCATAAAATGCCCATTGCACGCCATCCCCATGATGGGCATCCGTATCAACATATAAAACACGTGCATTGTATTTCATCTGCAGATATTTTATTGCAACGGAACTATCATTATAAACGCAAAATCCCGAAGCCTTTCCCCTAAGGCCATGATGGAGCCCTCCACCAAGATGGAGCGCATGGGTGGCTTGTCCTGTCATCACTTGATCGACAGCTGTTAGGGTGCCTCCAACTAGCAGAGAACTAGCTTCATGCATATTTGGGAAAATAGGCGTGTCCTCAGTACCCAACCCATAGTTTTCAGCCACTTCTTTTGGCAGCTGACCATCCCCAGCCTTTTTTACTGCATCTATGTAGCTTGGATCATGGATTAGGCTTAGCTCTTCTACGGTTGCACTTCGTGGCGTCATAATCTGATTATCATTTAATGCATGATTCTTTTTTAATAGGTCTACTGTTAGCTTGAGCCGGAATTGATCGAAAGGATGATGACTGCTGAATTTATAATTCAGCAGTTCTTCTGAAAAAACAAAGGAACAAGGATCCTTCATAGCGAAATACCCGGAAGATTCGGCCATAAAACATCGTGTCCAGCCTCTTTCAAATCCTGAATAAGATGGGCAGGGTTTATCGTTTGCACTCGAATTACAAGTATTTTATATCGATCATCCTTTTTGTCCGGGTAAACAAGTACACTAAGAATATTTGCTTTCCGATTTCGAATAATATTCGAAATATTGCTGAGCATACCAGCAATGTTTGGTACCTTTACTTCAATTTGTGAACCTGGCTGATGAGCTCCAGTTAATTCGACCATTGTTCGTAAAAGGTCAGTTTCGGTAATAATTCCAACTAATTTTCCATCCTTCGTGATGGGAAGGCAGCTGATTTTGTGTTCATAGAATAAGCCCGCTACTTCTTCAACAAAATCAAGGGGATGCCCGGTGATGACGTCCTTTTTCATAATGGAATCAATGGGTTTTTGTAAGTCCTCTAAATGTTCATTGGCGTGAAAGATAGATGGAGTTGCATCTCGTATACAAGCTGCTGTCACAAGTCCTACTAGGTGTTCTTCTAAGTTGACGATGGGAATATGGCGGATTTTTTTTGACTCCATTAAACGTATGGCATCCGCAATTGAAGCTGTCGGAGAAAGCTTCGCGACATCTGTTTTCATGATTTCTTCAACAATCATCTGAAAATCCCCCTTTACTTAATTAGTACCTGGTGTCTAGCTCTCGAATTGGGCGTTAAGGAGCTGAAGCTTTTCGATTTAATACATAAAGCGGTTCATAAACCGAAGACGGTCAAACCTTTGGATTGATTCGGTATCTATCCTATTACCAATTCTAGCCATGAGGCAGTTGGCGGGATGTGAACAAATTTCAGGGTCATCGGTGGCATACCACTCCAGGCCTCCTGCTTTCATCATTTTTTCCATGACTTTTCGATACTCCCATACATTTAAGCCTGTTCCTTTTAAATCCCAGTGCCAATAATATTCTGTTGTGATGGTAATATAATCTTCCATCGCATTGTCCATCATTGACACAATCAGCAGATTCTTTCCTACCGAACAGCCTCTAAATTGTGGAATCACCTCTATCGCACCCAATTCTATTAAATTATCTATTTTCCCCTCTGACCATCTTTCAAGTGGATCAGGATATAGATAGGTAACATACCCAACAATGGTTTCCTGATTTCTGGCAATAATAATTCTGCCTTCATCCAGCCTCGCAATTCCGACTAGAGCTTTATGCTGTGGAGCTGGCTGGCGAAAAGCGGTAAGCTGTTCATGAAAATCATAACCTGCTAGTTTATCAGGAGAAATAGGACCTTCGATAATTAAGTTCCCATGAGGAGTTTTTAATTCTTTGGCATTATAAGTTTTTTTATGTTTCATTAGGACACCCCTAGATAAAACTTTCGAATATCAATTCTATTATACATAAAAACTCCTGCATAAAAGCGTTTTCACAAAATTTTCTATTTTATTCAAACTATTTTTGATATATTAAAATTAATTAAAAATAGAATTATTGTGAAAAAACTATTTTTAAAAAATTGTGAATAGTCACTGCTTGTAATATAATTAACTCAATTAAATAAAAGGAGGAAATTAAATGAACGTGGAAGCGCTGCCAGTCGTGCAAGGGGATTATAATTTACAAAATTATGATGAAATGTACAAAAGTTTTAATTGGAAGGAAACAGAAAAGGAATTCACTTGGAATGAAACCGGTCTCGTTAATTTGGCATATGAAGCCATTGACCGCCATGCAATTTCCTTCCGGAAAAATAAGGTTGCCCTTTACTATCGAGATGGTTTAAGAGATGAGAAATACACGTTTAGGGAAATGAAGCAATTATCCAATAAGGCTGGAAATGTTCTAAAAACGTATGGTGATGTTGAAAAAGGGGACAGGGTTTTTATTTTTATGCCACGTTCACCGGAGCTTTATTTTACTGTTTTAGGTGCTATTAAGCTCGGAGCCATCGTAGGTCCATTATTTGAAGCATTTATGGAAGGTGCAGTAAAAGACCGCCTTCAAGACAGCGAGGCAAAAGTTCTTGTTACAACACCTGATTTATTAGAGCGAGTCCCTGTTAATGAATTGCCTGCATTAAAGCATATTTTCCTAGTTGGTGATCATGTTGAAGAACAAGGGAAAAATATTGACTTTTTGAAAAAATTTGAGGGAGCAAGCAAAAACTTAAAAATTGAATGGGTTGACAAAACAGATGGTCTCATCCTTCACTATACTTCTGGTTCCACTGGGAAACCAAAAGGTGTTTTACATGTACATAATGCGATGATTCAGCATTATCAAACGGCAAAATGGGTTCTTGATTTAAAAGAAGATGATGTTTACTGGTGTACAGCAGACCCTGGTTGGGTAACCGGAACTTCATATGGGATCTTTGCCCCTTGGTTAACTGGTGCGTCAAATGTGATTGTTGGCGGACGTTTTAGTCCTGACACTTGGTATAAAATGATTGAAGATTTTGGAGTAACCGTTTGGTATAGTGCTCCAACAGCTTTTCGAATGTTAATGGGCGCAGGCGATGAAATTGTAAAAAAATTTGATTTAAGCTCCCTCCGTCATGTGTTAAGCGTCGGCGAACCATTAAACCCTGAAGTCGTAAAATGGGGAGTGAAAGTTTTTAACCACCGGATTCATGATACATGGTGGATGACTGAAACAGGTGCACAGCTTATCTGTAACTATCCATGTATGACCATTAAGCCTGGCTCAATGGGTAAACCTATTCCAGGTGTTGAGGCAGCGATAGTTGATGATCGAGGCAATGAGCTTCCTCCATATCGAATGGGGAACCTTGCTATTAAAAAAGGCTGGCCATCCATGATGCACACCATTTGGAATAATCGTGAGAAATATGAATCCTATTTTATGCCAAGTGGCTGGTATTTTTCAGGAGACTCAGCCTACATGGATGAAGAAGGCTATTTCTGGTTTCAAGGTCGAATTGATGATGTGATTATGACGTCTGGTGAACGAGTTGGCCCATTTGAAGTGGAGAGCAAGCTTGTTGAGCATCCGGCTGTTGCCGAAGCTGGTGTAATCGGTAAGCCCGATCCTGTTCGCGGGGAAATCATCAAAGCCTTTGTGGCACTACGGGATGGGTATGAACCATCTGATGAATTAAAAGAAGAAATTAGACAGTTTGTGAAGAAGGCTTTGCTGCACATGCTGCACCAAGAGAAATTGATTTCCGCGATAAGCTTCCAAAAACAAGAAGCGGTAAAATTATGCGCCGTGTCTTGAAAGCATGGGAGCTAAATTTACCAGCAGGTGACCTGTCAACAATGGAGGACTAACAAAAAAAGTGGATAGAAAAACCGCACCGGATTGCGATCCGGTGCGGTTTTTCTATTGAGATAGTTATTCTTAAGGCGTGGGAGGAACTGAAGGCACCGGTGGAACTGGTGTACCTCCAATCACAACTTCGTTCGATGGTGCTGATTCATTTCCAGCAATATCGACAGCTGTGATATAATATGTTCCTTCTGAAGCCGCATACGATTGGCTAGAACCACTCCTAATACTTGCTACCTTTGTTGAGAAAACATTATGTTGATAAACACGATATCCAATTACATCATGATCCCCAGAAGTTGACCAAGTTAATGTGTTACCAGAAGCCGTTAAGTATACGCTATCCGGAGTTTTTCCGTTATCAACTATCAACGCATTAGGTACGAGTATATTCGCCCATCGATCTTTCTTAGGAATGAGCTGACTTGTATTTCGGAAATTCTTTCCGACCATTTGAGTAATAAAATCCGGATTTAACATCATACCCTTTTGGGCAAAATCACTTGGTGTCGAATCCAAGGCCAAGTATTTCTTCCCATTAATTTGAACGAAATTTCCTTGAATTAAGCTATTATCTTGTTTGGTCGGGACATTATTTACATTAAAGTAATCGCTCTCAAGCAATCCTGCATTAGAGCAGGCTGCTGAAGGGAGTAATCCGGAAACAGCACATATTGTACGTTTCACAATCCCATCCGGCATTTGAAATGATGCTTTTGGACTGATTAAATCGGGTTGTATCGCGTACGCGGAATTAATTAAGTCAACCCATAAATTATTTGTTCTTTGGCTATATGACAATGATCCAGAGGATTGCAATGATTTCGGAGTATCATAACCTGTCCAGATCCCAAATGTAACATTTGGATTTGTGGCCACAAACCAAGAATCATAATAATTTACCCCTGTACCGGTTTTTCCTGCCCAGCCTGTTTTAAATTTCAGTCTACTGTTAATTCCAGCAGCTGTCCCCATTTTAACCACATCACGCATCATATCAAGTGTTAAGTAAGCCGTTTGTGGTTTAAAAACGTCAACTGGTTTCACTTCATGTTGGTAAATAATTTTGCCATTTTTATCAACAATTTTATCAATCAAATAGGCGTCAATAAATTTTCCACTATTTGCAAAAGTGGTGAAGGCATTTGTATTTTCTTCAATCGTTACCCCATTCTTCATCGATCCAATTGCCGTTGCGAGGTTAGTATAATCATCACTTCTAAGTGATGAAAAGCCCATCTTCTCAAGATATTTAGCCGGTCGGTGATTGACAATTTCACTATAAAGCTTTACCGCGGGAACATTGTAGGACTTCGCTAGTGCATATCTTGCTGAAACCAAACCGCTGTACCTGAGGTCATAGTTGTGCGGCCAAGGACTACTACTGGCTGGATTAAGGCTTAATGCCACATCGGGTAGGGGTGTACCTGGTGAAGCTATTCCTAAATCAATTGCCGGTCCATACACAAGTAATGGCTTCATGGTTGACCCATTTTGTCTGATTGCACTCGTTGCATGATTCAGCTGCTGTTTGTTGTAATCTCTTCCGCCAACAAAGCTGATTATTGCGCCTGTCTTATTTTCAATGAGTTCTGCCCCGACTTCCACTGGCTCCATTACAGTTTTCTTTTCACCTGTTTCCGGATCTACTTTTTCCTGAGGTTTATCCGGCATAGGAGGGATAATTATCCTTTACTTTTTGCATCGCATCATAGATATCTTTGCTAATTGTCGTGTGGATTTCATACCCATTTTGATACAAATCATGGTTTGCTACTGTTTGGTATTTGGAATGAAGATTAGCATCATTTTTTAATTCCTTTTCACTGTATCCATCTTTTTTGGCTAAAACTGTGGCGAGAACATCAATTGAACGCTTTTCTATTTCCGCCGTTAGCCAAGGGTATTGCTCGATTGGATTAATAGTTGGTGGAATAAAATCCTTAGCAATATCATAGGTAGATGCCTCTGTATATTGCTTTTTGTTTATGTATTCACCATCATACATTCTTTTCAAAACCGTCTTCATTCGGCTAAGACCTGGCTTAAGGTCATCTTTCACTTTTCCATCTTTTGTGAAAGGTGTATATCCGAAAGGGCTTTGAGGCAAGCCAGCAATAAATGCAGCTTGGGGTAAGGTTAAGTCTTTGGCATTTTTCCCGAAGATTCCTTTCGCTGCGGCTTGAACTCCAGCAATGTTTCGTCCAGAAGAGTTTCTTCCGAATGTGGTAACATTTAAATAGGCTTCAAGGATTTCTTTTTTTGTGAATAACTTCTCTAAACGAAGAGCGAGTAAAATTTCATTTGCTTTTCGTTGAAAAGAAACTTCATTTGTTAAAATTTGGTTTTTAATTAATTGTTGGGTTAAAGTACTTCCGCCCGATTGGACAGAAGAGTTTGTGAGTTCCTGAAAAAGGGCACGGAAAACAGCTTTTGGGACAACACCATTGTGCTGGTAAAAGTATTCGTCTTCCGTTGCCACAATTGCTTTGACTAAGTATGGTGATACTTGATCAATTTTTACTTCTTCCCGTTCAAGATCAGTCCGGAGTTTTCCAAGATAGACATTATCTGAAAAATATAGATCGGAAGTTTCGGTATAATTATAAATATCTTTTTTCATATTACTGTAGGAGCGGACAGGTTCGTCCTTTACTAGTGAGGCAAAATAGCCTGCACCAACACCTGTTGCAAAGGATCCTCCAAGTATTACTACGGTCAAAAATAAAAGAAATAAGTTCCAAACTACTTGGTAACTGATTCGCACTCTTTTTACCGTGTTTTTATGGGTAATCAAGTTTAGAGCAGGTTTTATTTTTTCAATCCATGCCTGCAACTTTTCATTCATAGCATCACCTCTTATAAAATCACATACATTATAGCATATAGACTTCTAAAAAATGACAAACTTCTACATTTTTCTGGTAATTCCCGTTCAGGTTTGACAGTCACAAGAAATTGTGGTAAAAATAAGTTTAATTTCAATAGTAAGCTGTGAAGGGAATCCAGTAGTTCTTCTATCCCTGTTCGTAGAGAGTCAGCGCATGGTGGAAGCTGGCACATATAGAAGAATGAATTACGTCCTAGAGCTTTCGCCGTGAATACAGTAGTAGCGGAGAACGGTCAAAACCGTTAATTTTTTAAGTTGGAGGAAATTTTCCTCAAGCTGGGTGGTACCGCGATTCTTTCGTCCCTGCATTTTTGCAGGGGCGTTTTATTTTTTTATGAAAATGGAGGGAACTAGGATGGATTTGTTGCAGGATTTAGCGTGGAGAGGAACTATCTACCAACAAACAGATGAAGAAAGTTTAAAAGATGCGTTAAAGAAGGAGAAAATATCCCTTTATTGTGGGGTGGATCCAACTGCAGATAGTATGCACATTGGACACTTGCTTCCATTTTTAACGCTCCGTCGCTTTCAGGAACATGGTCACCGTCCGATTGTACTAGTCGGAGGGGCAACAGGCTTAATCGGTGATCCAAGTGGTAAAAGTGAAGAGCGTAAATTATTAACATTAGATACAGTGCAAGAAAATGTAGCAGGTATTAAAAAGCAGCTAGAGTCCATATTTGAATTTGAAGGTGAAAATGGAGCGATTATGGTAAATAACTATGATTGGGCTGGCTCCATGGATATTGTTACTTTTTTACGTGATATAGGAAAACATATCGGTGTCAATTATATGTTGGCAAAAGATACAATCGCGTCCCGTCTGGAAACAGGAATTTCTTTTACAGAATTTACGTATACGATTCTTCAAGCAATGGATTTTCAACATTTGTACGAGAATCACAATTGTAAGCTGCAAATTGGTGGAAGTGATCAGTGGGGTAACATTACGTCTGGTTTGGAATTAATCCGCAAAATGCAACCTGAGGGTTCCAAGGCTTATGGATTAACGATACCGCTTGTAACAAAAGCGGATGGGACGAAGTTCGGTAAATCAGAAAGTGGTGCTGTTTGGCTTGATCCTGAGAAAACTACTCCATATGAGTTTTACCAGTTCTGGATCAACACAGCAGATGCCGATGTTGTGAAATACTTGAAATTCTTCACATTCCTTTCCCATGAAGAAATCGAGCAGTTAGAAACAGCTTTACAGGAAGAGCCACATCTTCGCAAAGCACAAAAGGCTTTAGCAGAGGAAATGACTCGACTTATTCATGGCGAAGAATCCTTACATCAAGCAATTAAAATATCGGCGGCATTATTTAGTGGAGATGTAAAGAACCTTTCGGCAGCGGAAATCAAACAAGGCTTTAAAGATGTTCCATCCTTTAATGCAAGTGAGGTAGACGGAAATCTAGTAGACCTTTTAGTTACGGCCAAGATTTCACCATCAAAGCGACAAGCACGTGAAGACATCACAAATGGTGCGATCTCGATAAATGGGGAAAAAATCACAGATGCAGCTTATTCCCTTCTGGAAAGCGACCGTATTGAAGGACAGTTTACCATCATCAGAAGAGGAAAAAGAAATACACTTTAATTAGCTATTAACTATTAGAAAAATAAAGGTTGACCCATCCAAACAATCGGTCAACCTTTATTTTTTTGTTTTAATTTAGTACAAAAAACCCCTTACCAAGTTGGTAAGGGGTTTAAGAACCAAGCGATTAACGAGAGTAGAACTCAACGATAAGAGCTTCGTTAATTTCAGCAGGAAGTTCAGAACGCTCTGGTAAGCGAGTGAAAGTACCTTCAAGCTTATCAGCATCAAATGTTAAGAAGTCAGGAACGAAGTTGTTTACTTCGATTGCTTCTTTAACAACATCTAGGTTGCGTGATTTTTCACGAAGAGTAATGGTTTGGCCAGAAGTTAAGCGGTATGATGGGATATCTACGCGAGCACCATCAACTAGGATATGACCATGGTTAACTAACTGACGAGCTGCACGACGAGTGCGAGCCAAACCTAAACGGTAAACAACATTGTCAAGGCGAGTTTCAAGAAGAATCATGAAGTTTTCACCATGTTTACCAGCCATTTTACCAGCTTTATCAAAAAGATTGCGGAATTGACGTTCAGTTACTCCATACATATGACGAAGTTTTTGCTTTTCTTGCAATTGCAATCCATATTCAGAAAGTTTTTTGCGTTGGTTTGGACCATGTTGTCCAGGAGCGTAAGGACGCTTATCTAATTCTTTACCTGTGCCGCTTAGAGAAATTCCAAGACGACGGGAGATTTTCCAGCTTGAGCCAGTATAACGAGCCATGAAAGACTCCTCCTTCGTGTTTTTATTTTTTTGGTAAAATAAAAACCGTTATGAAACAACATTGAAAGCCATTTTGTTTTCATGCACCTTCGCCCTAGCAGCAGAGGGTTACAAGATGCACCATCATAAAAGAAACATGTCTTTTCGAGGAACAAAATGAGACCAATAAAGTGTTCACATAGGCTGCAATATTTTACACAAAAAATATTATACAATTTTAATTACTTTAAAGTCAAGGATACTTTTAAAATAGTTTAAAGTCATAAAAATAAAAGTTAAAGAATTATTCAAAAAAAGTTTACAAAAATTGTCCAATATTCACTATAATTAGGATATGATGTATATTTTTGGAGTTGAATAAAAATAGGTGATATTGGATGAATGCTCTCGATAGAGATTTATTATTACGAAATGAGGAAAAGAGATATAAGCAGTTATTCCTCGTAGCTGAAACGCTTCATTCTTTCTTAGATAAGGATGATTTACTTCGAGAAATTACCGTATCTTTCGAACAGTTATATCCTTCTTTTTCTTTTTATTTGTTCCTTTCTCAGGATAATCACATCCATAATGATTTACCGATTATGGATCTGGAATATGATAGTGAAAATATAGCTGCAATTAAGGCATACGTTTCAGGTTCTATTCAAATAGAAGTGTCTTTGGTAGAGAGTCGGTCTATCCTTTATGCTCCATTTAAGGGGAAACAAGGAGTCTACGGAGTCTTACAGGTTATAGCAGCAGATACGCTCGAATTTCCTAAATTTGAAATAGAATTTATTACTTTATTTGCAAATGCCGCCGGTGGAGCTTTGGAAAATGCTAAGCTTTATCAACAGTCAAGAAGGGTCATTTCTGAATTGCAATTAATCAATGAGACATTCCATCGGTTAAACTCTAATCTGCGTTTAGCTGAAACGATGACGTATATGAGTGAACAAATCAAACATTCTTTTGATTCACAAGAAGTCGGTTTCTTCCTGTTCTCCCACGATCAAGTAACAGTAAATATACTGCCTGGTTCTACCTCTTTCTTTTATACGAAACAAGCACGATTCTATATTGAATATATAAAAGATAAAATACAACAAGAAAAAGATTCCTTGTTTATTGGGAATTTAACCCTTTCTAGTATAAACGATAATACGTGTTTCCGTTCCGTAATGGCTGTTCCGATGAGTGAAAGCGAGAATTTGAAAGGCTTTTCCATTGTCATGCACCAGGATCCTTATTTTTTTTCTTTTGAAAAATTTAAGTTATTACAATCGCTCATTCATCATTCCTCACTCGCACTCACCAATTCGATGCTAAGAGAAGAATTAGAGAAAATGATCATCACAGACCATTTAACAAATTTGCATTCCCGTAATTATTTGGATGAAAAAATTCAATGGTCCATGAAACATGATCAGGAAGGTACCTTTATTATTATTGATATTGATAATTTTAAAGATATAAATGATACTTTTGGCCATCAGGTTGGTGATGAAGTGCTAATTCAAGTGGCAAATTTAATAAAAGGGAATATCCGTGAAACTGATGTAGGTGCCCGTTGGGGTGGGGAAGAACTAGTAATCTATTTACCTAAAGTACCACTTGAGGCAGGAGTGGTGATTGCTGAGAGATTGGTTGAAAAAGTTGCACAATATTCGAATCCACATATCACCGTTTCATGCGGTGTTTCTTATTGGAATAAAAATCGACTTGATTCCTACAATTATTTATTTAAACGTGCTGATGAAGCACTCTACATCGCAAAAGGAACGGGAAAGAACAAGGTTGTTATCCAAAGAAACAGCATAAGAGCAAGTTAAGGCATTCTATTTTTGTGAATGCCTTAACTATTTAGGAACAAAAATCATATTCTATAGAAAGAAATTAAAAAAATGAAAGCGATTTCAATGAGGAGGACCCACATTGAAGGAGAAGAATTGGCAGTTTGAAACAGAAGTAATCCATGCTGGCTATCATTCAGATGAATGCCAAGGAAGTTTAATACCTCCCTTATATCAAACATCGACATTCGTATTTACAAGTGCAGAACAAGGGGAAAAACGATTTGCAGGACAAGAAAACGGATTTATTTATTCCCGTTTAGGAAATCCAACTGTGAAAATACTCGAAGACAGGGTGGCAGAACTAGAAAAAGGGGAAGCGGCTTTAGCATTTTCATCAGGAATGGCTGCTGTTTCTGCCGTGTTGATTGCTTTAACCAAAACCGGTGATCATATTATTTGTTCACAAGGAGTTTATGGGTGTACTTTCGGACTTTTGAAATTGCTGAAAGAAAAGTACGGTATTAGCCATGATTTTTCCAAAATGAACTCAATCGAGGAAATAGAAAATGGGATTTATCCAAACACCGCCTGCATTTATATTGAGACACCCATAAATCCAACTATGAAACTAGTAGATTTAGAGATGATAGCGAAAATTGCAAAGGAAAAAGGAATACCAGTGGTCATCGATAATACCTTTTGTTCACCGTATTTACAAACTCCCCTCACTCTCGGGTGCGATATTGTCATTCATAGTGCTACAAAATATATTTGTGGACATGGCGATGTACTAGCCGGATTAGTTATCGGTAAAACCGAATTTATCCAAGAAGTATCGCGGACGACACAAAAAGACATTGGAGGCATTATATCGCCATTTGATGCATGGTTATTATTAAGGGGCTTAAAAACACTGCCTGTTCGCATGGATCGGCATTGTGAGAATGCAAACAGGCTTTTTGAGTTTTTAAAAGATCATCCAAAAATCGATAAGGTCTATTTTCCAGGTGATAGTGAGCACCCGGATTATGCGATTATGCAAAAACAAATGAAAAAGCCCGGGGGTCTTCTATCTTTTACTGTTAAAGGCACTAAAGAAACGGCACAAATGTTAATAAATCAATTAGAGCTTATTAAAATCGCCGTGAGCCTTGGTGATGCTGAGACATTGATTCAGCATCCAGCAACTATGACCCATGCGGTTGTGCCAAAAGAAGACAGGAAAAAGATGGGGATTGAAGATACGATGCTTCGCCTTTCGGTTGGACTTGAAGCATGGGAAGACATCAGGGATGACCTTGAACAGGCGATAAGAAAAATTTAGAAAAAAGAGGCTGACTTTTACCTTTAAGTCAGCCTCTTTTTTCTAAATATACTCCAATAATATGGTTACAAACTCTTCTAATTTTTCTTGGTCAAGTTCATCGAAGCGATTTTTTTCTGGAGAATCAATATCGAGAACTCCGATTAATTGGCCTTCTTTTAAAAGCGGAATAACAATTTCCGATTGTGATTTAGCGTCACAGGCAATATGGCCAGGAAATTGATTTACATCGTCAACACGGACGGTTTCTTTATTCCTTGCAGCTGTACCACAAACCCCTTTACCGAGGGGAATTCTAATACACGCTGGAAGGCCTTGAAATGGTCCTAAAACTAGCTCTTCATTCGTATCCATTAAATAAAATCCAACCCAGTTGATGCGGTCCAGGAATTGGTTTAAAAGGGCTGATGCATTACTAAGATTGGCAACTTGATTTTTCTCACCATGAAGAAGAGCCTGTAATTGCTTTTTGACAAGTTCATAATTTTCAAGGCGGCTTTCTTTATACATTTCGACGTTAAACATGGTTTTTCACCTATCCTTCTTAAATAATATATAGTATTTTATCAAAATCTCAAGAAAATAAGCTGATTTTGTCGACATATTCATAAAGGAATAATTGAGGACGTCAAAGAATCATTAGGTAAGGAGATTAATGAACTAGGTGTCTATAGGGGGGGAATAGGTGTGAAGAAAAATTCAAAAGATGCGATTGTAAACGCGGCAATTTCGCTGTTTAATTCAAATGGATTCTCTGGAACTTCCATCAGGGATATCGCTGAGCTTGCAAAAGTAAACACTGCAACTATTGCGTATTATTTTGATAATAAACTTGGTTTGTTGGAATATTGCTTTACTTCCTTTTTTGAACAATACATCAGTAAAATTGAAGAAGCTTATACATTAATTGACCAAGGAGCAAAGGGATGTTTAAAGCGTGTTGTTGCCAATTTGCTTCATTATCAATGTGAACATAACCATCTTGCAAGTGTGGTGTATCGCGAAATGTCGATAGATTCTCAAGTTGTAAGGGAAATTATGTCAACCTATTCCCTTAAAGAAAAATACTATTTTCAAAAAATATTTGAAAAAGGCTTCGAATGGAATGAATTCCGTCCCCATTCTATTCCCTATTTGATTATTCAACTTAAGGGATTACTCATGATGCCATATATGAATACACATTATTTAAGGGAAGTATTATACATTTTCCCTAACGAACCATTCTTTGAACAAAAATATTTAAAAGAAATCAATTTTTGGATTGAGAAAACGTTAAGTGCTGAAATCAAAGCAAAGAAAGAAGCATTGATATAAAAACCAAAAACAAATGATAGTGAGAGAAATCAAAGCACTAGCTGATTTTTATCGATGCGGTGCTTTTTGACATGAGAAAAAGTTTAGCTCTCCTCAATAGGATGATTTCCCACACTACTCATCCACTAAAACCTCTCATATCACCGAAAATTGCTGATTATTTCCAATATTTCTTTCGTTTTTCGGTTTCAAAACGTAGTTTTTTGATTTCTTTTTACAAAAAAATTGAAAATAATAGTCAAAAAATGTCGTATACATGGTATCATAAAAGCATTGAACTTAAACATTACGTGATCTTTCATATATATTTTTAAAAACAGCTTTTAATTGAAACTTGTGTACTGCTGAACAGGAGGCCAGATGTGAAATATTTCATTGGATTTTTCATCCTACTACTAGCCGTATTTGTATTGGGATATTTAATAAAGAAAAAATATTTTAAAGAAATGGATCGGTTGGAATCTTGGAAAATTGATATAGTAAATCTGTATACTGGATGAAATGTCCAAGGTAAAACAGCTAAACATGACTGGACAAACTGAAGAGCTTTTTGAGCATTGGCGAAATCAATGGGATGATGTCGTGACGGTAAAACTTCCGGATTTAGAAAAGATGTTATTTGATGCCGAAGAGTACATAGATCGTTATCGCTTTAACAAAGCAAAAGGAATCCAACGAGCAATTGATAATAAATTGCAGGAGACAGAAGAGCAGATAAAAAAGGTATTGGAAGAGTTACACGAGCTCGTGGGCAGTGAAGAAAAAAACAGAGTAGAGATTGAACAGTTAAAGGAATCATATAGGGAAAGTAAAAAAATGCTGCTTGCTCACAGGCATAGTTTTGGGAAAGCGGAGAAACACTTAGAAATTCTCCTTGATGGTGTGACAAAAAAGTTCCAAGATTTTCATGAGTTGACCGAACGTGGGAATTACCTTGAAGCCCGTGAAACTGTCTTGACCATTCATAACGAATTGGAACAAATAAAAAATCATATGGATTTAATTCCGCAGCTCTTAATCGAATGTCAATCGATCCTTCCAAACCAGCTTTCAGAGGTTCTTGATGGGTTCCATGAAATGTCACAGCAAGGCTATTATTTAGAACATATTCAACTAGAAACAGAAATCAGTCATTTGGAAGAGAAACTAACGGAGTATTTAAGTCTTATTGAAGAAACAGAAATTGAAAAAGCAGAAGAAGGAATTAAAGAAACGAAGGATAGAATTGAAATTCTTTTTGACCATTTGGAAAGAGAAGTTCATGCAAAGCATTTTGTGATTCAAAATGAAAGGAAAACAAATAACCTTCTTTTAACAGTTCAAGAAGAGAATGATTATTTGATAAATGAAGTCATTCATGTTCAGCAAAGTTATCATTTAACGGAGAATGACTTTGAAATCCAAAGGAATCTGGAAAAAGAACTTGCTTCCGTTTATAAACGATATGAAATCATAAGCGAAAAAATAAAAATAAACGGGACAGCCCAAACCTTGATTAGCGAAGAATTAAACGAAATAAAGGATCAGCTAGATATGATTCGAGATGAACAACAAAATTTTGCAAACAAACTCCAAGCACTAAGAAAAGATGAGTTGGAAGCGAGAGAAAAAATAACAGAATTAACAAAAAAAGTTGGCGAAATGCTCAGGCTTGTTTCCAAAAGTAATATGCCGGGGTTGCCTGATGATTACAAATATTTAATTGAGGATACGGACGAAAGTATTCACAATGTAAAGCTTCAGCTTGAGGAAAAACCGCTTAACATTCTCTCGCTAAATCAATATTTAGAGATGGCAATTTTAACGGTAGAAAAACTTGTTCATACAACAACTGAATTGATAGAAAATGTAATGCTCGCAGAAAAAGGCCATTCAATACGGAAATCGTTATCGGAGCCAATATCCTTCTGTCGCTAAAGGATTGTTGGAAGCAGAAAAGGCATTTAGGCACTATGAATATCAGGATGCACTAGAACAGGCTGCAGCATCCATTGAGGGAATTGATCCTGAGCCTTGAAGAGAATTAAAGCTACCGTCGCAGCAGAATAAAAAAACTTTACTGTAGAATTAAAACCGATTCAGCCTCTTGGTCGAATCGGTTTTTTGTATTTTCAGGGAGAATTATTAGCTATGTTCTTTTTCATTTCATAAAGTTTATGATAAGATTTATTTTTGCGAATGGGTTTTCGGTTAAGAATGGGGAAGACCATGATTTATTTTGATAATAGTGCAACAACAAAACCATATAAAGAGGTTTTAGATTCTTTTGTAACGGTAGCGGCTGAATATTTTGGCAACCCCTCCTCACTTCATGGGTTAGGAGGACAAGCAGAAAAGCTTCTTTTGCAGGCGAGGATACAGGTGGCCAAATCTACTAGCCGTAAAACCTTCGGAGATATATTTTACTTCTGGTGGCACGGAAAGTAATAATTTAGCGATAAAGGGTACGGCCTTATTACACAAAAATAAGGGGCGTCATATAATCACAACGGGCGTCGAGCATGCATCCGTGAGTGCTACGATGGAGCAGCTCAAACGGAATGGCTTTGAAATAACCTATCTATTCGTTGATGCGGATGGAAGAGTCAGCGTAGAAGAGGTCGAAAAAGCGATTAGAAAGGATACGATTTTAATCTCGATTATGCACGTGAATAATGAAGTCGGAACGATTCAACCTATTAAAGAAATTGGTGAAATATTAAAAAAATATCCATCCATATTATTCCATGTGGACGGAGTGCAAGGTATTGGAAAAATTCCACTTCATTTGCAAGAAAGCAAGATTGACCTATATTCTATTTCTGGGCATAAATTTCATGGATTAAAAGGGACTGGAGCTCTTTATATCCGTGAAGGTACAAGAATCGCTCCCTTATTAACCGGTGGAAATCAGGAGTGGAAAATGCGAAGTGGTACGGAAAATGTAGCTGGAGCAGTAGCAATGGCAAAGGCGCTCCGAATAACGCTTACGAAAAGTGAGTCAGGCACCGAAAGAATGAAAAAAATTCAACGAATCCTAAAAACAAAACTTAGTTTGATGGAAGAAATTCAAATTCATACACCAATTGAAAATGCTGCACCCCATATTTTAAACTTTTCAATTAAAGGAATGAAATCTGAAGTTTTCATTCATGCTCTTGAGGAAAAAGGAATTTATGTATCGACGACAAGTGCCTGTTCTTCAAAGAAGAAAACATCAAGTAAGACTCTTTTAGCTATGGGTGTTCCTAATGCTTTAGCTGAAAGTGCCATCAGAATAAGCCTATCATTTGAAAATACGGAGGTTGAAGCAAATGCCGTTATTATAGCTATTGAAGAAACCGTTAAACAATTAAGAAAGGTAATGAACTAAATGAAATATGATCGCATACTGATTCGCTATGGAGAAATCTCTACAAAAGGCAGAAACCGTAATAAATTTGTAGAGAAGCTAAGAAAAAGCATTAAATGGGCTCTGGCTTCCTATCCAAAAATAAAAATGGAAGTAAGTCGGGATCGAATGTACGTTTTATTGAATGGTGAAAATGGTAAAGAAATCATCGAGGAATTGAAGAAAATATTTGGGATTCAGTCATTTAGCCCTGCAATTAAAGTTAGTAGGGACCTATTAGAAATGAAAAATGCAGCTCTCGAATTAGTTGGTGGCCTTTACAAAGAAGGCAAACTTTCAAAATAACAGCGAAAAGGTCTGATAAAACATTTGAACTTGATACGGATGAAATCAATCAAGCCTTTGGTGCGCATCTTCTAAAAAACATTCCAGGGATTAAAGTAGATGTGAAAAATCCTGATATTAATTTACGAATTGAGGTCAGACAAGAAGCGGTATATTTATCTTGTGAAACCATTCTAGGTGCCGGTGGACTTCCTATTGGGTCAGGGGGAAAAGCCATGCTCATGCTTTCAGGTGGAATCGACAGTCCTGTGGCGGGGTATATGGCCATGAAAAGAGGAATAGAAATTGAAGCTGTTCATTTTTTCAGTCCTCCCTTTACGAGCGAAAGGTCAAAAGAAAAAGTAATCGATTTGACAAAAAAGCTTTCTGAAATCTATGGTTCCATGACCCTTCATATTGTCCCATTTACAGATATTCAGCAGGCTGTACGAAAGCAGGTTCCGGAAAATTATTCGATGACGACAACAAGAAGAGTCATGCTTAGAATCACCGATGAAATTAGAAGAAAACAAGAAGGGCTGGCAATTATTACCGGTGAGAGTCTTGGTCAGGTAGCAAGCCAGACCTTAGAAAGTATGTATGCGATTAATGATGTAACCAATACCCCTGTTTTAAGACCTTTGATTACGATGGATAAAACAGATATAATAAAAATAGCGAAAGAAATTGATACTCATGATATTTCGATTAGACCATTTGAAGATTGTTGCACTATCTTTGTTCCGGCATCTCCAAAGACAAAACCGCGAAGAGAGAAAGTGCGATTTTACGAAAGCTTCTTTGATTTTGAATCATTGATTCAAGAAGCCATTGAAGGGGTCGAAACCATTTATATTAAACCAGAAAATATTCAACAAAATGACTTTAAAGAATTATTTTAGTAAATATTAAATTTTTGTGAACAATTACCAATTTATTATTGGAATGAACCTTGTGAGTTCTACACATTCTATACTCACAAGGAGGTGATTATCACATGGCTAGCAACAACTCTAATCAATTACTAGTTCCAGGTGTTGAACAAGCTCTTGACCAAATGAAATACGAAATAGCTTCTGAATTTGGTGTACAACTTGGCGGCGACACTACTTCACGTGCTAACGGTTCTGTTGGTGGTGAAATTACAAAGCGTTTAGTCGCAATGGCTGAGTCTCAATTAGGCGGCAGCGGATTTTCTCGATAAAAAGTAAATAATATGGCTACAGAGAGCGGGAGCAATCCCGCTCTCTTTTATTTCGTGTGAATAATAATTTATAATTTTTAAATAATTTTGTATAATGAATTTGTGGGATATTAACGCTGGAATATCAGGGGGAGAAACAATGAAGAGAGAAGATTTAATTGCGCCAGAAAAGTATAACCTTGTTTCTGAAGTAGAGCGTTTTGCTAAAGACCCGAACAAATTTGCACTAAAGTGGGAAAATGAATTAGGGGAAACCGAGCAGGCTACATACGAGCAATTATTGAAAAAAGTAAACCAAGCAGGAAATGTTTTTGTTCAGAACGGTTTGAAAAAGGGTGACGTTGTTCTTGTCATTGTTCCACGACTTATTGAAGCCTATGTTGTATACTTGGCAGCATTAAAAGCGGGTATGGTCGTAATTCCAAGTTCGGAAATGTTAAGGGAAAAGGATCTCCAATACAGGATTTCACATGGAGATGTAAAAGCTGTAGTAAGTTACTATCCATATGCTGACCAATTTAAACAAATTAGTGAAACCCAACCACTCGTTAAATTTACTATCGGGGGGAAGGAAGAAGGCTGGATCCTTTTGGACGAGGAAATGAGTAAGTCTTCCGAAGACTTCCCATTGGCTGAAACTCTTAGAGATGATATGGCGTTTTTATCCTATACATCTGGAACAACTGGAAATCCAAAAGGTGTTGTCCATACACATGGATGGGCTTTTGCCCATTTAAAAACGGCAGCGCCAAAATGGCTTTGTATAGAAGAAAACGATACTGTTTGGGCAACCGCAGGACCTGGATGGCAAAAATGGATATGGAGTCCGTTCCTATCAGTACTAGGGTCAGGGGCTACTGGATTCGTATATAACGGAAAATACGAACCGAAAAAGTACTTAAGTCTTTTGCAAAAATATGATGTAAATGTTCTCTGCTGTACGCCAACTGAATATCGGTTAATGGCAAAAGTAGATAATTTAAATGAATATCAATTACCAAAGCTTCATAATGCTGTCTCTGCGGGCGAACCGCTTAATCGTGAGGTAATTGAAATATTCAGAAAATACTTTAATGTGGATGTCCGTGACGGCTATGGCCAAACGGAAAATACCTTACTTGTTGGCGTGACAAAAGGAATGGAGTTGAAACCTGGTTCAATGGGTAAACCAACACCAGGAAATAGAGTGGAAATCATTAATGAGGAAGGTGAAGTTTGTCCAGTAGGAGAAGTTGGCGATATTGCAGTACATATTGAAACACCTGCCTTATTCAAAAATTACTACAAAGATCCGGAAAGAACAGCCATGCAATTCCGCGGTGATTATTATGTAACCGGTGACAAAGCGAAAATGGACGAAGAAGGCTATTTCTGGTTTGAAGGTCGTAGTGATGATATTATCATCAGTTCGGGCTATACAATTGGACCTTTTGAAGTAGAGGATGCACTAGTCAAACATCCATACGTAAAGGAATGTGCAGTAGTAGCAAGTCCTGATGAGATTCGTGGCTTAATTGTTAAAGCGTTTATTGTGTTACAAGATGACGTAGATTCGACTAAGCCGGAATTAACAAAAATACTTCAAGAGCATGTTAAAACCTTGACTGCACCATATAAGTATCCACGAAAAATTGAATATTTATCAGAGCTTCCGAAGACAACTTCCGGAAAGATTCGCCGGATTGAACTTCGTCAAAAAGAATTTGAAGCAGTAAAGCAAAATTAAAAAAGTCCCCTATTCGGGAAGTTTCACGATATAATTAATAATATTTCGAAACTAGAAAGAATAGGGGATTAAAAAAATATGAATAAAAACGAAACAAAAATGGGGGTTATTCATGCAGGCATTTCCTATATTTTATGGGGATTATTGCCGATATACTGGAAGCTTTTGGGCGATGTAAATGCCAAGGAAATCCTTGCTAATCGTGTCTTTTGGTCATTTATTTTTATGACGGTGATTCTTTTGTTAACGAAAAAGTGGAGCCTTTTTCTTCTAACGATAAAAGGATTTGCCCAGAGTAAAAAGCAGATGTATGCATTAATTCTTGCCTCTTTATTGATAAGTGTGAATTGGTTTGTTTATATTTGGGCAGTTAATAGTGGTCATATGATTGACGCTAGTCTTGGATATTATATTAATCCTCTTGTTAGTATTATATTGGGAATGCTGGTATTAAAAGAAAAATTAACGGTTTACCAATATGTCTCCTTCGTGCTGGCAGCGATTGGTGTATTGATTATTTCCATTTCCCACGGTCAATTCCCATGGATTGCAATTATTTTAGCGTTATCATTTGGCTTATACGGTTTAGCCAAAAACTTATAAACGTAGATTCTTCCGTCGGATTGACATTAGAGACTTTGGTGGTAACACCAATTGCTGTAATCTATATGGGATACTTATTTATTAATGGTTCAAGTTCATTTCTAACACAAAGTGCAGGAACCGATTTGTTCTTAATAGGTGCAGGTGCAGTTACTGCTGTGCCACTTCTTTATTTTGCAAAAGGAGCACAAAAAATCCCTTTATCCTTACTTGGATTCATCCAGTATATTTCACCAACTCTGACCTTAATTTTAGGGGTATTCGTCTATAATGAACATTTTTCAAACGTGCAATTACTTTCCTTTATGTTCATATGGTCTGCGTTGACCATCTACTCCCTATCGAAAACAAAGCTATTACCTGAAAGGGAGTTTAAATGGCGGAGGGAAAAAAGAGCAAGCATGTAATCAGGAGAAGAGGATGACCTTTCTTGAAGTCATCCTCTTTTCTATTTTATAAAAAGTTTCTCTTCACTTTATCCCAGAAGGAATTATCTTTTAATTTGAGTGTTTTTATTTGTTTATCACTAATTCTTAATTGGATTTTTTCAACATGACGAATGCTTAATGCTTCATTATCCATACCCATTGTTGGGTGATCGTTGCCTTCAGAGATGACCTTAAGTGTGAGAGTTCTTTCGCTTCCTAAAATAAAGGATGCGCCAAGTGTTCGGTAACGGTTATTATTTATTGATGCTACCTCACTTACTTGCATACAAGACAGTAATGGATCAACAACGGAGCCATTCACCGATTTGTTGTATGCAGTGCTGCCTGTTGGCGTTGCGACTATCAAGCCATCGCCACGGAATGTTTCTAAATGAAGCTGATCAACAAATACATCAATGACAAGTGTTTTAATAATAGAGGATCTAATACTAAACTCATTTAAACATGGGAATGTACCCTGACCATCGACTGCCACCTCAACTGTTGGATAGCGTCGAACTTCTATATGTTGATTAGATGTTACAGCCTCAATCATTTTCGATTGATCATCGATTCGGAAATCGCAATACATATTTAGACTATCGGTTGTTGAAATGCCAGCATAAAGGCAATCATCGCGAAAACCAGTTTTTCGTACTGCCTGTAGAAAAGTCCCGTCATTTCCAATGCTGGCAATAATATTTGCTTTCCGATAATCATCAACGATTGTAAAGCCATAACGCACTGCCAATTCATAAATTGGATTTGCTTTGCTAAGGATGTCCGCATCCCGTTTGTGGTAAAAATAAATATTACGCCTTGTTTCCATATAGTGGCCTCCTTTAATATAACAGACAAATTGGATGTTTTTACCTAAATCGAATTATAATGTTGGTGAAATATGGAATGACTGATTTAAGTTTAGCATTAATTTGAAGCAATATAGAATAAAAATTTAAAGTTTTGGGTCAAAGTCATTCGTACATTAATAAGCAACCTATCAACTAGTTGATAGGTTTATTTTTTTTCTAAAGGGCGATACTAATAGGCTGAAAGGTTGTGAACGAATTTGATATGGCTACTTGTCACTCTTACAATCCTACTGTTCTTATTCATCCTTATCATTTGTACTAAACTGACAATTTCAATAAATTATTATCATCATAATGATAACGATGACTTAAAGATTGAAATTAGGATTTGGTTTGGATTAATTAAATACAAAATTAACATTCCTTTGATAAAAATTGATGATGATTCTCCTAGTGTTATTGTAAAAAGCCAAGAGCAAAAGGAACAACCTTCAGACAAAACAACAGATAAAAAGGTTAATCAAATCACACCAAGTGATGTTATAAATTATCTAAAAACTGCAAAAGATTTATTTGAGCATGTTTTTAATTTGCATGTGGTTATTAGAAAGTTTTTTGGAAAAGTTTCGATAAAACAGTTTGAATGGCATTCGTTGGTTGGGTTAGGCGATGCTGCCTATACAGGTACCTTGACTGGAGCAATTTGGGCGATTAAAGAGAGTATCGTAGGAGTGCTTAGTCATTATTTAAAACTAAAAGAAATGCCTAATATTACAGTTACTCCACAATTCCAAATAGCAATTATTCAAACACAGTTAACATGTATTTTTCAGTTTCGAATCGGGCATGCTATTTTAGCAGGATTAAAAATAATTAAATTCTGGAGGGGCAGGCGCCCGCATTTTAAAACAAAAACAAATTCTTCAAAGGAAAAAACTAAATCCATTTGAATGAGGAGGAAACAGCCATGTCTGACCACCCAATCCAAGGTTTGATGACGACTGCAATGGAAAGTTTAAAAGAAATGATTGATGTAAATACAATTATCGGAGACCCTGTTGAAACCCCTGACGGGAGTGTCATTTTGACAGTTTCAAAGGTTGGGTTTGGATTTGCTGCAGGTGGAAGTGAGTTTAAGCAAGATGGCTCTCAAGCTCCATCACAGAATCAAAGTCAAGGCCAGGGACAAAATCAACCGAAGCATCCATTTGGTGGGGGAAGCGGAGGCGGAGTTTCGATCACTCCAATTGCTTTTTTAATTGTTAACTCTCATGGAGTAAAAATGCTGCATTTAGATGAGAGCACTCATCTTTATGAGAAAATTTTAGAAATGGCTCCACAGGCTGTAGATAAAATTCAACAAATGTTCTCAAAAAAAGATGAAGTCAATCAAGAAAACCATTCTATAAACCAGCAACCTAAAAATGATCTTGATTTATAACAGGACAGGTTAATCTTCCAAATATAAGGAAGGTTAACTTTTTTCTTGAATTGGGAAGCTAAATCAATTGCAAAAAAGATTCTGAGAAGATATATTTACACTGTACATATTTGAAGCGAATGCGTTTACTTTTTTCGCTAAAGCTTGGATACGACAAAGGAGGATGCAATACAATGGCAAACGTTACATTTGGAGGAAATGCAGTAACACTACTTGGCAATGAAGTAAAGGTAGGAGACAAGGCTCCTCATTTTACTGTGCTTGCAAATGATCGATCAGAAGTGACATTAAACGATACATCAGGTCAGGTGCGCTTAATTACATCCGTACCTTCTTTAGATACTGGTGTTTGTGATGCAGAAACTCGTCGTTTTAACGAAGAAGCTAATAAATTAGGAGATGTGAAAATCCTAACCATTAGCTGTGACCTACCATTTGCACAAAAACGCTGGTGCGCTGCTGCTGGTATCGAAAATGTTCAAACATTATCCGACCATCGCGACCTTTCATTTGGTGAAGCATTTGGTGTTGCAATGCAAGAACATAGATTATTAGCTCGTGCTGTATTTGTTGTTGATTCAACTGACACAGTGACATATGTTGAGTATGTGAGTGAAGCAACCCATCATCCTAACTATGAAGCTGCAATCGAAGCTGCAAAAAGCGCTAAGTAATTTTATGACAATAAAACCTTGTCACTGGCGGGGTCTTTTTCTTGTTTGTGCTTGTATGAATTAAACTAATTCGTTTAGAATGGATAAGGAAATTTATGATAGGAGTATATAAAATGAAAATTTCTCCAGTTGAACATCTTTTTACAATTTTCAATGAAACAGCCCTAGTATTGCAGGAAGAATTATTTTGTACCTACCTTGAGGCACTTGCCGAAACAGGTGAGAATTTATTTCAGGGGTCGATTCTTCAGGAAGAATTATCTGAAATCACTGTAAAAAGATTGAAAAAGCAATACGAAGAAATTCACTTAGAAAAATACACAAATGAAGAAATCCGCAAAGCCTACCAGTTGGTTATTTTAAAAGGGATGAAAGAAAATGTTCAGCCTAATCATCAAATGACACCCGATTCGGTTGGGATGCTGGTTGGATATTTAGTAGAGAAGTTCATGAAACAACCAGCCTTCCGGTTGCTCGATCCTGCGGTAGGAACAGGGAATTTATTAACAACCGTGTTAAATCAATCTCATAAGAAAGTGGATTCAATCGGTGTCGATATTGATGATCTTTTAATAAAATTAGCTTATGTTAATGCTAATTTACAGGAACATCCGATTCAACTTTATAATCAGGATAGCCTTGAGCCTTTGTTCATCGATCCTGTTGATGCGGTAATTGGTGATTTGCCAATTGGATTTTATCCGAATGATATAAGGGCATCGGACTACCAGGTAAAGGTGAGTGTTGGCCATACCTATGCGCATCATTTATTTATTGAACAAAGTGTTTTACATACCAGGCCAGGAGGATATTTATTCTTCATTATTCCAAATGGATTGTTCGAAAGTGATCAAGTAGCACAGCTCAGGGAATATTTTAAGGAAAATGTCATTGTTCAAGGCCTTCTTCAATTGCCGACCAGTATGTTTAAAAATAAAAATGCTGCGAAAAGCATTTTGGTTTTACAAAAGAAGGGAGAAAATGTTCAGCCCCCAAAACAGGCTTTACTTGTGGATTTGCCAACGCTTTCAAATGTAGCTGAAATGGATAAAATGATAACGAAAATTGAAAAATGGTTTCAGGAAAATAAAGGCTAAGCCGGTAAGAAATTACCGGTTTTTTATTTTGTTCTTGGTTAAATTCAAGGTATAAAATATTGCGAAATGTTTGAATTGAATTACATTTAGATGAAACCGTTGTCAGTGAAAATACTTCTTGAAATGTCTTATCTACAATGATTAAATGAGAACTTGAGGGAATAATATAGTCATTTCGTATTAAATAAAATAGATCAAAAATTTCTTATCCAATGGATGTTGTTATATAATAGGAGGTTTGAGCAAAAATGGCAAAAGTTATTGCAATTAATGCCGGCAGTTCTTCATTAAAATTTCAATTATTTGAAATGCCAAGTGAAGAGGTTATTACAAAAGGTTTAATAGAAAGAATCGGATTGAATGATTCGATTTTCAATATTACAGTGAACGGTGAAAAGATTCAGGAAATTATTGATATTCCTGATCATGATGTCGCAGTTAAGTTGCTGTTAGACAAGCTTACAACATTAGGGATTATTCAATCATTAAGTGAAATCGAAGGAATAGGACACCGTGTTGTCCATGGTGGAGAAACGTTCAATGATTCCGTTATTATAACGGAGGAAGTATTAAATAAAATAGAAGAATTATCGGAGTTAGCACCATTGCATAACCCTGCCAATATTACAGGTGTTAGGGCTTTCCAGACCGTTCTACCCAATGTTCCAGCCGCTGCTGTGTTTGATACAGCGTTCCATCAGACGATGCCAGAGAGTTCTTTCCTTTACAGTCTTCCATTTGAATATTACCTAAAGTACGGTATTCGTAAGTACGGTTTCCACGGAACCTCCCATAAATATGTATCCCAGCGGGCAGCTGAATTATTAGGCCGTCCGGTCGAACAACTTCGTCTTATTTCTTGTCACCTAGGGAATGGCGCAAGTATTGCTGCAATCGAAGGTGGAATGTCAATTGATACATCAATGGGCTTTACACCACTTGCTGGCGTAACAATGGGAACTCGTTCAGGAAACATTGATCCTGCACTTATTCCGTATATTATGGAAAAAACCAATAAAACGGCTGAAGAAGTGCTTGATGTTTTAAATAAGAAGAGCGGTATGTTAGCTGTATCAGGCTTCTCAAGCGACTTAAGAGATATTGAAATTGAAGCTAAAAAGGGAAATGATCGGGCAAAGCTTGCATTGGATGTTTTTGCTAACCGCATCCATAAATACATCGGCTCATATGCTTCACGCATGAATGGTGTAGATGCGATTATTTTCACAGCAGGTATTGGTGAAAATAGTGATACGATTAGGGAAAATGTTTTAAGGGGCATTGAATTTATGGGTGTTTATTGGGACCCAGCTCTTAACAAAGTAAGAGGTGAGGAAGCATTTATCAACTACCCGCACTCACCAGTAAAAGTAATTATTATCCCAACAAATGAAGAGGTCATGATTGCTCGTGACGTAGTTCGTTTAACAAAATAATCTTTAAAAAGAAAGAGGCTGACCCCTTTGTAATTTTGGTCAGCCTCTTTTTTCTTAAGGTTGTAAATTTCCATTTTTAACCCTCCTAATGCTTTGTGCTATACTAAAAGGAGAGTAGTTGAACGGAGGGATACAGTTATGCCATTGTCAGAGCGTGAAAGCAAGGTTTTGAATGAAATACGGGATTGGGAAAAGAATTTAGTAAGTTACGAGGCAAATGACTTTCAGTTAACATATGAAAAATATTTGGACCGATCTTTTGCATTGTTACCTGAGAAAATTCAAAAGCAGTTTTTTTCACTTATTGATAGCTGGCTGTTTCATTTACACGGTATCATCCAAGGCTCTCAACTTCAAATGGATGCAAAAGAAAGAATTCTTACAGCAGGGAGAATCTTTAAGAAGGATATAGAAAAAATTGACGACCTAAAACATCTAGGCATTGACCAATTACAATACATAGCACAACAGCAAATAGCAAGGCACCGGTTTTATTCATTTGCACAAGGTGGATTAGCTGGAACAGGTAGTACTCTTCTTTTAGGCAGCGACATTCCGGCAATGGCAGTCATTAATTTAAGAGTGGTTCAATTAATTGCTATGACCTACGGCTTTGAGGTAAATTCTCCATTTGAAATGATGACCTCTCTCAAGGTCTTTCATACAGCGACATTACCGCCAAGAATTCAAAAAGAGGGTTGGGCTTCTTTAAAGAATGAAATGGATGGTGAAGGTGATCATTATTTTTATGAAGGAAAGGAAGAAATTACTGATATTACCTGGTTGGAACAACCTATTCAACAAATCCTAAAAGCTATGGTTATTATTTTATTTCGAAAAAGGGTAATTCAAGGCATTCCACTTGTCAGCTTGGCCATTGGGGCAGGAGCGAATTACCAATTAACAAGAAAAGTGACAGAGTTAGCCAATAAGTATTATCAACTTCGCTATTTTAAAGAAAAAGAGGATTTTATAAATGAGTAACCAAGCACATAAAAAAGAAGCACCAAAGAAGGTTATTTGTAAGGTGATTACGGTAAGTGATACCAGAGGTCAGGATTCAGACAAAAGTGGCAGGTTGATGATTGATTTGCTAGAAGCAGCGGGTCATAAGGTTGTCGATTATGTGATTGTTAAGGATGAAATGAATCCTATTCAACATGAGATAAAAACAGGATGCGACCGTGAGGATATTGATGTCATCCTAACAAATGGCGGCACAGGGATAGCGAAACGTGATGTTACAATTGAATCCGTTCAATCTCTCCTTGAAAAAGAAATTGTTGGATTTGGAGAATTATTCAGAATGCTTAGCTATCAGGAGGATATCGGCTCTGCTGCCATTCTTTCAAGGGCAATCGCTGGTGTGATTAAAGATAAAGCCGTATTTTCCACCCCAGGATCATCTGGTGCCGTAATGCTAGCAATGAACAAATTAATCTTGCCCGAGATTGGTCATGTAGTGAGCGAATTAAAAAAAGACCTTTAATCAAATGAAAAAGAGGCTGGCTCCTAGCTTGAGTCAGCCTCTTTTTCTAGTTTATTGGTGTACTTTCGCTGAAATAGTTTGGTTTGTTCTGTACCAAATCCATAAATCATTAATAATCGAGGCGAGTTCTGCTATTTCATTGTTGAGTATACAAGAGCGAGGGAAGTTGCTTTCATTTGAAAGCTGTGCTTGCTTTTGATTGATTATATTTTCGAGCTCCGCCATGCGATCGGGTATGGAGCCGCGAATTTGTTCCCAATATAATAATATCTCTTGCTGTGTTTGTTTATTATATTGGTCCCATTCCAGTGCAAATTCCGGCAACAGTATTCCAAGCCGTTGATCGAAAGAAAAATGTTCTTTCATAAAATAGCCTCCAAGACGTATGATGATTTTTATTTTACTACAGATTAATAGCCCTTTCACGATAAATTTCAAGATGCATATAAAATAGGTTTAAAGATATAGGATATGAAAATAATAGTAAAAAGCACGTAGCGTTAATGCCTGCGTACTTCACTAGTTTGTTTATGAATCCTTCTCAGTGCGTACCACGAGAACGTCACAAGGAGCATAACGAGTTATATGTTCAGAGACACTTCCTATAAAGAACCTTTCGACTGCATTCATACCAGTTGCCCCGCAAATGATTAAATCCACATTGTATTTTTTAGCAATATCCTTCGGGATTCTTACCTTTGGAGAACCAAATTCTATTTCGTATTGAACATCAGACACTCCGCCATCGATAGCTTGATCTTGATAATCTCTTAATAATTCTGTTGCGAAAATATCTGCCTTTTCTCCAATGTTCCTGTCATAGGCTTCCACCATGGCAAATGTTCTAGTGTCAATAACATGGGCTAATAGTAGTTTGGCGTTATTTCTTTTTGCGATTTCAATTGACTTTTTAAATGCCCATTCTGCTTCTTTAGAGCCATCAATAGCGACTAAAATATTCTGATATTTGAGTCCCATGATAATCTCCATCCTTACCTTAATTATACAATATTAAAAAATGCATATGTGTTTCAATTTATCGAACAATAATGAAGTAACTAACAAAGGAAGGGAGATTAGAATGATGTTAAAACGTGAACCTAATAAACAATTGTTCGAGTTCGATCCACAAGGAACAAATGAAGTAAGTGAACAAATTATGGACTCATATAATAGTGGTTTTATTGACCAAGGAACGGCACTGACTAACAGTGATAATTTTACTGAAACAGAGCGATAGGTTAAGTTAAAAAAATGAGAGGCTGCCACTAGTGGACAGCCTTTTTGGTTTGTTTTAGATAAAAATTCTTGTGCATTTGTCTTGGGAAATTCTTATTAGGAGGGCATCTACCCAAGAATCTGCATTCTACCGTGCATATTCTTTAGTGTGAATAACTATGATGAGGAGGAGAAAATGAATATGCAAGCAATGCCTAATAATGTTGATATGTATTATGATACTATAAATCAAGCTGATGAAAGAATCCATGGGGGCTTTGGAGGTTTCGGACACGGAGGTTTTGGACACTTCGGAGGATTTGGTCGACCAGGATTTGGTCGTCCATTTGGATTCGGTTTCCATCGACCATTCGGTTTTGGATTTGGCCGTCCTTTTGGATTTGGGTTCGGATTTCCTTTCTTGACTGGGTTAGCAGCTGGGGCATTATTATCCCCAGGCTATGGTTATGGCTATGGGTATCCTTACTATGACCAATATTACCCTTATCCTTACCCATGGTATTGAAGTGATTGAAAATAGCTTTGCCATCGGCAAAGCTATTCTCTAGAATCTTAGTGTAGGACTCCTTTTAACATCTTTTCTTGGTATTATGGATATATTATTACTACCTTTGTTTATTTCATTTTTGATTTTTCCTAGGAGGAAAACGCATGCGGATCGGTGTACCGAAAGAGATAAAAAATAATGAAAATCGAGTAGCTATGACACCTGCAGGGGTTATTAACCTCTTGCATTTTGGCCATGACGTTTTTATTGAAAAAGGAGCAGGGATTGGTTCCGGATTCAAAAATGAGGATTACGAAACTGCAGGAGCAAAAATAGTTGATACAGCAGAAGAAGCCTGGTCCATGGAAATGGTCATGAAGGTTAAGGAGCCGCTTCCGAGTGAATATCAATATTTCCGTGAAGGATTAATTTTATTTACATATTTACATCTGGCACCGGAACCTGAATTAACAAAAGCTTTAATCGATAATAAAGTGGTAGGGATTGCGTATGAAACTGTTCAGCTGCAAAATAAATCCTTGCCATTATTAACACCGATGAGTGAAGTTGCCGGCAGAATGGCTCCGCAAATAGGAGCCCAATTTCTTGAAAAAGTCAATGGCGGGAAAGGTATCATTCTTTCAGGTGTTCCCGGTGTACAAAGAGGAATGGTTACCATTATCGGGGGCGGAGTAGCAGGCACAAATGCAGCAAAAATGGCAATTGGTTTGGGAGCTAAAGTTACCATTATTGATTTAAATCCGGATCGCCTTCGTCAATTAGATGATATTTTCGGATCAGATGTTACAACATTGATGTCTAATCCTTATAACATTGGTGAAGCAGTTAAAGATTCAGATTTAGTAATCGGTGCTGTTCTCATCCCGGGAGCCAAAGCGCCAAAACTTGTGACCGAAGCGATGATACAATCAATGACACCTGGAAGTGTGGTCGTAGATATTGCGATTGACCAAGGCGGAATATTTCACACGACTGATCGGATTACCACACATGATAATCCAACCTATCATAAGCATGGGGTAGTCCATTATGCTGTTGCCAACATGCCTGGAGCAGTACCAAGGACCTCAACGATTGCCTTAACCAACGTCACTGTTCCATATGCCATTCAAATTGCCAATAAGGGCTATAAGCAAGCGTGTCTGGCGAATGATGCCTTATTAAAAGGTATTAATACCCTCGATGGCTTTGTTACCTATGAAGCAGTAGCAGAAGCACACGGTCTGGGATTCTCGGATACAAGGACACTACTGGAGAAAATATAAACAAAAGAGGAAGCAGATTTCAGGATCCGCTTCCTCTTTTATCCTTACAAAAAACCGGCTCCCATTGGAAGCCGGTTTAAAATTTATTCATTTAAGAAGCCGCATTTGCCGTAAATATTGTAAGAAAGTTTTAAACCACCACTCCTCAAAGTGGGTGTTCGCAAAAACCTTTCTGCATGTCCTCCACGTCTTATAGACAGAGGCTTGTCATTCCAGTTTCGATAGTAAAACTCCCTTTTACAGCTTAAAGGTTAAAACTTTATTATCATTACGTACAACGCAGCCTGTATAAGTATCATACTGCAATTAAACAATTTATTCAATGTAAAAAGTAACCAAAGTCACCAAAAAACTATTTGACAATTTGAAGTTCTTTAGGGAATTTTGTTAAAACTTTTATTCCATCTGCAGTAACGTATACATCGTCCTCAATCCGCACACCTGCTATTTCTGGAACGTAAATACCTGGTTCAATCGTATAAACCATTCCTTCTTCAAGAATTAGTTGGTTGGTTTCTGTCATCGATGGAAACTCATGGACACTGATCCCTAGTCCATGACCAAGTCGATGAGGGAAGTATTCTCCGTAACCGGCACCTGCGATAATTTTACGTGCAGTAAGGTCGACTTCTGCTGCCGTAACTCCGGGCTTGCTTACTTCTAATGCCGCCAATTGAGCTTTTAAAACAGTATCATAAATTTCCTTTTGTTTATCGTTTATGTCTCCATAGGCAACGGTTCTAGTGATATCAGAACAATATCGGTCGACAACTACTCCTAAATCAAATAAGACCAAGTCCCCTTTTTGAATCCTTGTTAATCCCGGATTCCCATGTGGGGAAGCCGCGTTTGCTCCAGTCAGGACCATTGTGGCAAATGACATTTCGGTTACGCCTTTTTTCTTTAGGGCGAATTCAATTGCTGAAAGAATTTCTAATTCAGTTTTACCTTCTTTAATTTCACTTACGCCCACTTCTACAGCATAGTCAGCAAGAGCGCAGGCTTCTTCAATGATTTTTAATTCCTTTGCATCTTTAATCATTCGAAGCTTTCTTAATTTTTCTTCGGCTGAAACAAATGAAGCTCTTGGAAATAAAGTGGAAATCTGCTCAAAGCGTTCAACATTCATATGTTCTTTTTCAATCGCAACCTTTGATACATCTTTCATTCTTTTGTTAATAGAATTCATTACTAGTTCCCATGGATTATCAATATCACTAAAACCGATGATTTCATGTTCCCACCCGGAACGCTTAGCATCATGCACTTCCATTCCCGGGCAAACAAGAAACGGTTCTTCCTCTTGGAAAACGGCTAAAGCCAATAAACGTTCATGTGGGTTGGTATAATATCCGCTTAAATAAAATACGTTTTCAGAAGAGGTAACGAAGCTGACTTCAATATCATTTTCTTTCATCCATATTTGAAGCTTTTCTAATCGTTGATTCATTTTTTCTCCCCCTAAAAAATTAAATCCTAATTCGAGATTATCAATTAAACTATAAATTGTAAACAATCCGGACTAAGAAATTAGGTTTCCATACAATCTTTCATATCATGTGCTAAATGATTCACTTGTTGGGTATAAAATAATTGGGAGGGAGGAATTCTATCTTTCCTATGGAAGTATATAAATGAACTATTTTGAGAGGAGCGAAGAAAATGAAAGTTTCTTTTCACGGTCATTCTGTTGTACAAATTCAATCGAATGGGAAAACAATCTTAATTGATCCTTTTATTACAGGTAATCAGTTAACGGATCTTAAGATAGATGGTGTGAAGCCAGACGTTATAATTTTGTCACATGGTCACAATGACCATGTTGGGGATACTGTAGCCCTAGCGAAGAAACATAATGCACTGGTCATTGCGAACGCTGATCTTACCACGTTTTTAAGCTGGCAAGGGGTAAATACTCATGGAATGAATATCGGTGGTGCTTATCAATTTGACTTCGGTAAAGTGAAATTAACACAAGCCTACCATGGTTCCGGTTATGCAACAGAGAATAAGGAAATCATCTATTGCGGTATGCCTACGGGGATTTTGTTTATGAATGAAGGAAAAACCATTTATCATGCTGGTGATACTGGCTTGTTTTCAGATATGTTGCTGATTGGAGAACGCCATCCAATCGATTTAGCCTTCTTGCCAATTGGCGATAATTTTACGATGGGACCGGAGGATGCGGCATATGCTGCTAAACTCTTAAAGGCAAAAACGGTTGTTCCGATGCACTATAATACTTTTCCTCCAATTATGCAGGACCCAATTAAGTTTATCGAAATGCTTGAAGATAAAAATGGGAAGGTCCTGCATCCCGGGGAATCCATAGAAATTTAATGTTTCTAGGTCATATAGCTACTTTTTTTCCTCCAATATGCATAAAGATGAAACAAGCACTCTTTTTTAAGGAGGAAAAAGAATTGAAAAAGAATAGATATTTACTCTGCTTATTGCTTTGTGGATTTATGCTTTATTTTGCAATACCGAGATTGTCCGTAACAGCTGACGGAGCACAAGGGTTGTTTTCACTTGCATGGCTTTCTTTTGCGTTGATTGTGATTGCTGGTAATTTGACTGGTTTGCTTTATGCACCAAAAAAACAGATTCAAAAACATCATTCAGAGCGCTTAAAGAAGAAATCCCGTTCTTTTCATTGATTATTCACTGACAATTACGGAATCCGCATTGTATCAATGCTTTTTACTCTTTATAATAAAATTTAGGAATTCGAATATGAAGGGTGAAGCTATTGGCTACAAAGCATGAACAAATTTTGCAATACATCGATGAACTCCCAATCGGTGAAAAAATATCCGTCAGGCAAATCGCCAAGGCGATGAACGTAAGTGAAGGTACAGCCTATAGAGCGATAAAGGAAGCTGAAAATAAAGGATACGTTAGTACGATTGAAAGAGTTGGAACAATAAGAATTGAACGGAAGAAAAAAGAAAATATTGAAAAGCTTACTTTTGCGGAAGTTGTAAATATCGTAGATGGTCAGGTTTTGGGCGGAAGAGCTGGTTTGCATAAAACCTTGAATAAATTTGTCATTGGGGCATGAAATTAGAGGCATGATGCGGTATACTGAGGCAGGCAACCTGCTAATTGTCGGAAACCGGACGCAAGCACACGAGCTTGCATTAAAGGAAGGTGCTTCCGTACTTATTACTGGTGGATTTGATTCTGAAGAACATGTAAAAAAACTTGCAGACAAGTTAGAATTGCCGGTAATTTCTACGTCCTATGATACGTTTACGGTTGCCACAATGATTAACCGGGCAATTTACGACCAATTAATAAAAAAGGAAATTATTCTGGTCGAAGATATCTTAACACCCTTATCGGATACATTTTTTCTAAAAACGTCCGATAAAGTAGCAAAATGGCATGAATTTAATACTGAGACAACACATAGCCGTTATCCTGTGGTTGATCAAAATATGAGGATTCAGGGAATGGTTACATCCAAAGATATTTTGGGACAGGTTCCCGAGACCTCCATCGACAAGATTATGACAAAAAATCCGATGACTGTTAACGGAAAAACAAGTGTCGCTTCAACGGCACATATGATGGTCTGGGAAGGAATTGAAGTGCTCCCAGTTGCGGACGACGCTAACAGATTAGTTGGGATTATCAGCAGGCAGGATGTTTTAAAGGCTTTGCAAATGAACCAGCGTCAGCCACAGGTTGGGGAAACTCTTGATGATATTGTTACCAATCAGATGGTCCTAGTGCGTGGAAAAGCAAAGGGGGAAGAAGTTTACTCATGTGAGGTTACCCCCCAAATGACAAACCAACTTGGAACCATCTCTTATGGTGTATTTACAACCATCGTGTCGGATGCTGCCAACCGGGTATTACGAAGCTATAAAAAAGGTGACCTTGTTGTTGAAAATATGACAATTTATTTTTTCAAACCAGTGCAAATGGAGAGTAAATTAGAAATCTATCCAAAAGTGCTTGAAGTAGGACGAAAATTTGGGAAAGTGGATGTAGAAGTTTTTAATGATGGAATTCTCGTTGGGAAAGCAATGATGATGTGTCAGTTGCTTGACCGGGGTTAATGAACAACAAAAAAGCCGCTTCCAGTTGGATAGCGGCTCAAATTATTATTTTTTTGTTACATACATTTCTGCTTCCTGAACCGCAAATGGTAGGTAATGCTTATACTTTTTGAAGCCTATCCAGGTAAAAAAACCACCATAAATGATAAAGATTGCTACAATAATAAAGGTGATCATGGAATGCGAAATGAATAGTAGATGGTTAATTCCAAATATGCAGACAAATAACCCGAGTGCAATACTTGATTTAGCAGAAAGCCATTTTTTTTCAACTGGACGGTTGCTTCGGAAGTATTTTGTTTTATAGAATAAATAGAAAGCAAATAGAATTACAATCGGGATTACAAGTACAGACATTTCTCTTCCTCCATCTTTCAAAAATCTCTATTTATTGTAACTGTATTCTTAACAAAATGCCAGAATTGGGTCAAAAAAACGATTAGAAGACAAAGGAGCTTGTATGAAAGAAAACATTTTAGAAACAATTAAACAATTTGAAACCATTATTGTCCATCGACACGTTCGCCCCGATCCGGATGCCTATGGGTCACAATGTGGCCTGGTTGAGATTTTAAAAGAGTCCTTCCCTGCTAAAAAGGTATACGCGGTTGGTCAAGAAGAGCCTTCTTTAAATTATATGCGTCGGCTGGATTCTATCGAAGATGAAGTATATAAAGGTGCTTTGGTTATTGTTTGCGATACGGCAAATGCCGAAAGAATTTGTGACAAGCGCTATACCATGGGAGATAAGTTAATAAAGATTGATCATCACCCAAACGAAGACCCTTATGGTGATTTATTATGGGTTGATACGAGTGCCAGCTCGTGTAGTGAAATGATCTATGAATTTTATTTATCCGGAAAAGATAAGGGTTTGAAAATGAGTGATGAAAGTGCAAGGTTGTTGTTTGGAGGAATTGTGGGGGATACGGGAAGATTCCTTTTTCCAAGTACAACGGATAAGACCTTTTTATATGCTGGTGAATTGATTCATTACAATTTTTCTCGTACTGAATTGTTTGATAAAATGTATGAGCTTAATCCAAATATCATCAAGTTGAATGGATATATTTTACAAAACTTTGAGCTTCAAGAAAACGGTGTTGGCTCAGTTATCCTTTCGAAGAAACTGTTAGATGAGTTTGATGCCCAACCACCTGAAGCGTCCCTTCTTGTAGGAACATTAGGAGATGTTAAAGGGATTAAAGCATGGGTTTTTTTCATTGAGGAAAAGGATCAAATTCGAGTCCGACTACGTTCTAAGGGTCCAGTAATTAATGGGGTAGCAAGAAAGTTTAATGGAGGCGGTCATCCTTTAGCTGCTGGAGCATCCATATATTCATGGGACGAAGTGGAACATGTACTAAAAGAACTAAGTGAGGTATGTGAAAAACATTCCTAATCTTTTTCAGCACATAAAAACGGCTCTATTGTATTAGAGCCGTCTTTTCATCCTCAAAATGGATCTCCAGTTGGATGGACAGTGTCGTATAAATCACCATTTCCTTAACCTGAAGCTTATATCTTTTATCATTGATTTTAACAGGCTTATTTTCAATCGTTTTTTTTATCAGTTCTTTGCTTTTATACACGGTTTCAATATCTTTAGCAATCATCATACTAATGTCGTCTTTAACTGAATCCTCTGTCTCTAAAACACTTAATGAATCGAGTTTGTACTTCTCCCAGTTTGTTATTTTTACATTGATTTTCTGGATTGTAAGTTTTGCAATATTTCTTTTATTCATTTCCTTATACTCATCTTGCCAAATCTTAATCTCTCCATTAAGGTCCTTAATTTGCTGCTGCTGATTTCGAATTAATTTTGTATCCTTTTCTTGCCAGACACCGTTTATATATAAAAAAATACACCAGCTAATGGCTCCGCCAACAACCATTCCGGAGAAAAAACGCTGCCATGAAGCCTTCGATAAAATGGAGGAATTCTCATGAGGAAATATGCTCCTGTGTTAACCAATTAATTAGAAGTGCACCTGTTTGAGCTCCTCCTAAAGCAGAGAGAATCAATAATATTTGCTTGAAAACATCCTTTGTTTCCGCATTAAATAACCCTCTTTCAAAACTATATACGGTATCAAAGGTTCCCCCAATGGCTGCAACAATAGCCCAGATTCGAAGCAACGAAGATAATTGATAAACTCTTGTTAACGGAGGGTGTCCTGTCAGGAAGGAGGCAATTCCCCCAATTAATGCTCCGCCAAGTATGACTCCAAGCGCGATAAAATAGCTTTCGATAAAAGCAGGGAAAAAACCGATTTCTTTCATCATTTCAACCGCCCTTACGTAAAATAAAGACCTCTTAAACATGTATATGGACAAACCAATATGATTATGTTTTAAGGCTCTGAAAGAAATATGAGGATTGTCCAGCTCCACAAGAATAAGCTTCGGAAGCGATACATCGCTTTTCAATATGAGAACATACTTTCTTTTTCTGAAATTAACTCTATAATAAATGATAGAGATCAAGTTTAAAGGGGTGACAAAATGTCTTTTATTCACCTTCATGTATATAGTGCTTATAGTTTATTGACGAGTACCGCTTCTGTACCTGATTTAATAGAAAACGCCCAAAAAAAGGGATTTACAGCTTTGGCGGTAACTGACAGAAATGTGATGTACGGAACGATTGAATTTTATAAGCTATGTATAAAAAGCAATATTAAGCCAATTATTGGCTAACAGTTGATGTGGAAAGTGAAATTACAGAAACAAAAATCTTTCCACTCGTTTTACTAGCTGAAAATGACCAGGGGTTTAAGAACCTTTTAAAAATATCCAGTGCGGTTCAAACAAAAGCCGAGAATGGAATTCCATTAAAATGGTTAAAGCATTATTCTGACGGACTAATTGCCATTACACCAGGGGTAGAAGGAGAAATTGAACAGTATCTTTTAAACGATAATGAAGGTCTTGCGAAAGACCTGATACGAAAGCTAGACGCAATCTTTGGCACCGGTAATTTTTTTCTATCCATTCAAAATCATCAGCTAGAACAAGAAAAAGCGATTAGAAACCAATTTCAGTTGATTTCGAAAGAATTGACTATTCCACTTGTGGCAACCAACCGAGTTCATTATTTAGAAAAAGAGGATATGTTTGCTCAAGAATGCTTGTTAGCGATCAAGAATGGCGATAAACTGCAGGACGAGGATCATGAAAAGTTGGAAAGTGACCAATTTCATTTAACAACAGCTGATGAAATGGTAGAAAGATTCTCAGAATTTCCGGAAGCATTAGAAAATACACTTCGAATTGCTGAAAGATGTAATGTAAACATTGAATTAAATAAAACCTATCTACCGTCCTACCCAACAGAAAATGGAATGCCAGCTGAACAATACTTAGAAAGGTTATGCGAACAGGGGTTAAATGAACGCTTTTCCGCTCCTTCTAAAGAATACTTTGATCGTTTGTCCTATGAATTAGCAGTAATCAAGCGAATGAAATTTAGCAACTATTTTTTGATTGTTTGGGATTTTATGAGATATGCTCGGGAAAATAGTATTTTAACTGGGCCGGGCAGGGGGTCCGCCGCTGGGTCACTGGTCGCTTATGTATTGTATATCACAGATGTAGACCCCCTCGAACATAATCTATTATTTGAGCGTTTTTTAAACCCAGAGCGGATTTCAATGCCCGATATTGATATCGATTTTCCTGACCATCGCCGTGATGAAGTGATTGAATATGTAGCAACGAAGTACGGAGAGTTACATGTGGCACAAATTGTAACCTTTGGGACTCTTGCTGCAAAAGCAGCATTAAGAGATGTAGGCAGAGTATTTGGGTTAAATTCAAAAGAGCTAGACCATTTATCTAAGCTTATACCCTCACGCTTAGGAATTAGCCTGCTTGAGGCATATAAAGAATCAGAACAGCTTCGTTCCTTTATTAACGAAAGTCCAATGAACCGCAGACTTTACGACACAGCAATAAAGCTTGAAGGTTTGCCAAGACACACATCTACACATGCTGCAGGCGTGGTTTTAAGTAAGAAGCAGCTTATTGAATTAATTCCAATTCAAAAAGGGTCTCATCACGTATATTTGACTCAGTACTCTATGGAGCATCTCGAAGAAATTGGTTTATTGAAAATGGATTTCTTAGGACTAAGAAATCTCTCACTTCTTGAATCGATTTTGTCATCCATTCATCGAAAAACTGGCAGAAAAATTGATATTCGGTCTATCCCTTTGCAGGATAGCAAAACCTTCGAATTATTAGCAAAGGCTGGAACCACGGGCATCTTTCAGCTTGAATCGGAAGGGATGAGAAAGGTTTTAACTAGGTTAAAACCATCCCGTTTTGAAGATATTGTGGCTGTTAATGCGTTGTATCGACCTGGACCAATGGAAAATATTCCACTTTTTATTGACCGGAAACATGGGCGTCAGCAAGTTGATTATCCACATCCCGATTTAAAACCAATCCTAGAAAATACCTATGGTGTTATTGTCTATCAAGAACAGATCATGCAAATTGCATCTACCATGGCAGGCTTCTCTCTTGGTGAAGCAGATTTGTTAAGAAGAGCAGTAGGAAAAAAGAAAAAAGATGCGTTAGACCAGGAACGATCCCACTTTGTTCAGGGAGCCATGAATAAAGGATATGAACGTTCGCTTGCTAATGATATCTATGATTTAATTGTCCGATTTGCTAATTATGGTTTTAATCGCAGTCATGCAGTTGCCTATAGCATGATTGCCTACCAATTGGCATACTTGAAGGCTAATTTCCCAATTTATTTCATGGCCGGACTTCTCACGTCTGCAATTGGAAATGAAGTAAAATTATCTCAATATGTAATGGAAACAAGGCAAAGCGATATCACTGTTCTTCCTCCTTCCATTAACAGTAGTGGATACTCATTTCAGGCTGAAAAAGAGGGCATTCGCTATAGTCTTGCCGCAATAAAAAGCGTGGGTGCCGCTGCATTGAAGGAAATCTTCCGAGCCCGAAAAAAGAAAAAGTTTGAAGATCTATTTGATTTTTGCATAAGGGTATCTTCTAAAGCAATTAACCGTAAAACCCTTGAACAACTTGTCCATTCCGGAAGCTTTGATGAGTTTGGGGAAGATCGGGCAGTCCTTCTTGCTAGCTTGGATGTGGCAATTGAGCATGCCCAATTAATGAAACCCAATGATTTAAATCAATTTGAATTATTTGCAGAAGAGATAGGGCTCAAGCCAAAGTATGTTCAAGTAGATCCTATCAGGCTTGAGGATAAGCTTACATTTGAAAAAGAGGCACTTGGCTTCTACCTCTCGGACCACCCTGTTTCTCTTTATGAAAAAAGGCTTAAACAAAGTGGGGCACATCTATTATTTGCTTTAGGGGCAGAACAAAAATGGGCTTCATCAGGCGTTTATATTTCGACAATGAAAAAAATCCGCACTAAAAAAGGCGACTCCATGGCATTTATGTCAGTCAGTGATTCCAGCGGTGATATGGAGGCTGTTGCATTTCCGAATGTTTTTAGAAAATATTCAAACCTATTAGATCAGGGGAAATTTGCCTTGATTGAAGGAAAAGTAGAAGAACGTGAAGGGAAGCCTCAATTCATCATTCAACAAGTTTTCGAAATAGAAACATGGTTAAAAGCAAAAACTTTCAAACCATCCGTATTGTATTTGAAAATCGAAGCGGAAAAACAAGATGAAAAATCGTTACAACAATTAAATCGACTTTTAAAAGGTAGTAGAGGGACCACAAGCGTGATAGTACATTATGAAGCCAGCAAAAAAACTGTACGATTAACTGCTGAGAACAATATTAATCCTAACGCAAAATTGTTGGACTTATTAAGAGAATTTCTTGGCTCAACGAATGTCGTCCTAAAAGAATAATTCTTTACAACTATCGAAGATATGTTATAGTGATAATGAGACAAGTGTGGTCTGACCACCCTTTTTATTCGGGCAATTATTGTTGATATTATCATTAAATTTCTTTTAAAATTTGAGGGGTGACGATCTTGACTTTGCGTGAAGAAGCACTGCATATGCATCGAATTAACAGAGGAAAATTAGAATCAAAATCGAAAGTACAAGTCCGTAATGCGAAAGATTTAAGTTTAGCCTATTCACCAGGGGTTGCTGAGCCATGTAAAGATATTTACGAAAAACCTGAGCTGGTTTATGAGTATACCATGAAGGGAAATATGGTTGCAGTGGTTTCTGATGGAACGGCGGTTCTGGGACTTGGTAATATTGGACCTGAAGCAGCATTACCTGTTATGGAAGGTAAAGCCGTTTTGTTTAAAAGCTTTGCTGGTGTAGATGCATTTCCAATCTGTTTAAACACAACAGATGTTGATAAAATTGTAGAAACTGTAAAGTTACTCGAGCCTACTTTTGGCGGGGTGAATCTTGAAGATATCGCTGCTCCAAATTGCTTTGTCATTGAAGAAAGGTTAAAAAAGGAAGCAAATATTCCAATCTTCCATGATGACCAGCATGGAACCGCTATTGTCACGGTTGCTGGCCTTGTTAATGCACTAAAACTAATCGGCAAAAAAATGACTGAAATTAAAGTGGTAGCAAACGGTGCAGGGGCAGCAGGAATTGCCATCATTAAGTTATTATATTTCTACGGTGTAAGGGATATCATTATGTGTGATACGAAAGGTGCCATTTACGAAGGACGCCCTCAAGGGATGAATGCGGTTAAGTCTGAAGTGGCGAAATACACGAATCGTGATAATCTAACTGGTAGTCTTGCAGATGTTATTAAGGGCGCTGATGTTTTTATTGGTGTTTCAGTCGCTGGAGCGTTAACAAAGGAAATGGTTGCATCCATGAATTCTGATTCCATTATTTTTGCAATGGCCAACCCGGATCCAGAAATTATGCCTGATGAAGCAAAAGAAGCCGGAGCTAAAGTAGTAGGTACAGGACGATCTGATTTTCCTAATCAGGTTAACAACGTCCTCGCATTTCCTGGAATTTTCCGTGGAGCACTTGACGTCCGTGCAACACATATTAACGAAAAAATGAAAGTGGCTGCTGTTGAAGCTATTGCTAGTTTAATCGCTGAAAACGAACTAAGTGCAGACTATGTCATCCCAGGACCTTTTGATGTAAGGGTAGCACCAGAAGTGGCTGCTGCTGTTGCAAAAGCAGCTATGGAAACAGGTGTGGCTCGACTTAAAGTAGACCCACAGGAAGTAAAAGAGAAAACAATGAGGCTCGCTATTATTGGTAAAAGTGAGTGAACTGACTAAGTGACAAATACCAAAGTATATATAGAGATTGTTAAGCAGTTAAGAGAAATGATTACTGCTGACAGTCTTAAGTCCGGAGATAAAATACCTTCTGAACGTGAATTGTCTGAGCGCCTGAATGTCGGGCGCTCTTCCGTTAGAGAGGCACTTAGGCTTGGAACTACTCGGATTAATTGAAACTAGACGAGGCGAAGGGACCTTTATTAGGGATTTTCGAGGTCACCAGCTTGTACAACTTCTCAGTACCTTTATTTTACAGGATGAAAAAGCGAAGCGAGATGTTTTCGAGACAAAGAACCTCATTGAAATGGATTGTCTTAGGTTAGCACTTCAAAGGATTGAAAAAACACATACGGTGGATTTAAAGGTATGGGTAGAATCCGATCAATTCCAGGATGCTGACGAATTTTTTTACCGAATTATTGAGATTGCAGATAACCACTTATTATTAAGAATGTGGATTGTATTAAAAGATTATTACGCTTCATTACATTGTCGTAAGGTAGTGTATAAGAGGAAGGATTATCTTGTCTTGCTTAATGCCTTATCAGAAAAAGACGAGGAAAAGACGCTTTCCGCTTATCATGAACTACGAAAATTGTCTTTTTCTTACGACATAAACTAACAGATTTTGTAGACAGTCTACTTTATAGTTAATAAGACAAGCAAATTTCCCCTGTGAAATGGGTAATTTATTAAATTCATCAAGTGGTCTGGCCACTTCATATGGGTGCGTAAGGTATGAAGTATAGGTAGAATAGAAAGACTTTTGATTAGTAGATTGAAAAAAACTTGCCGGCAGGCCTTAAGCATACCGACGAGGGAGGTTTAATTTTGCTTAAAGAGCTTTTTATAAAAAATAATACAAAAAAGAAAAAATATGCAACGATTCCATCTGAAATGGTAAAAAGTGAAGTACCGGAAGGGATTATGACAAAGTGCCCTTCATGCAAGAAAATCATGTATACAAAAGAACTAAATAAGAACTTAAAGGTATGCATACATTGCGGATATCATCATTCGATGAATTCATTTGAGCGAATTGACAGCTTCCTAGATGCAGGCAGTTTTGAAGAGCTCAATGAGAATATGATTTCTGGAAATCCGTTGAATTTCCCTGATTATCTTGAAAAGATTGAAAAGGACCGTCAAAAAACGAAATTAAATGAAGCGGTCGTAACAGGGACTGGGACTGTAAATGGAATAAAAATAGTCTTAGCTGTTATGGATTCCACTTTTCGAATGGGCAGCATGGGCTCAGTAGTTGGTGAAAAAATAACACGAGCAATCGAAAAAGCTGATGACCTTTCAGTACCTTTTATTATTTTTACTGCTTCTGGAGGAGCCAGAATGCAGGAAGGTGCATTAAGTTTAATGCAGATGGCGAAAACTAGTGTCGCCTTAAAGAAATTTAGTAATCATGGAGGATTGATTATTTCAATTATGACTCATCCGACCACAGGTGGAGTTTCAGCTAGCTTCGCCTCATTAGGTGATTTCAACTTCGCTGAACCGGAAGCCTTAATTGGCTTTGCCGGCCGCAGAGTGATTGAACAATCAATCCGAGAGGAATTACCTGAGGACTTTCAGACTTCAGAGTTTCTTTTAAAACATGGCCAGCTTGATGCGATTATCTCTCGCCTTGATTTAGTTGGGAAAATAACGAACATTCTAGAAATTCATCAACCTGGAGGTGAGATTGAATGGTAGGGGAATTAGAATTTGAACGTCCGGTAGTGGAGTTGAGGAAAAAAATTACCGAGTTGAAAGATTTTACAAAAACAGCCGATGTGGATTTAAGCTCCGAGATTGAAAAATTAGAAGCACGGCTCGAAAAACTCGAGAAGGATATTTACGAAAATATTAAACCTTGGGATCGGGTGCAAATCGCACGTCATCCAAATGGCCAACAACACTTGATTATATTTCATACATCTTTGATGATTTCTTCGAATGCCATGGGGATAGAGCGTATGGAGATGATGAAGCCATTGTCGCCGGAATCGCCAAATTTAAAGGACTACCTGTTACCATCATTGGTCATCAACGGGGAAAAGATACGAAAGAAAACATCCGCAGGAACTTTGGGATGCCGCATCCTGAGGGATACAGAAAGGCGCTAAGATTGATGAAGCAGGCGGATAAGTTTAATCGGCCAATCATTTGCTTTATTGACACAAAAGGTGCTTACCCAGGGAAAGCTGCTGAAGAACGCGGTCAAAGTGAAGCCATTGCCCGAAACTTGTTTGAAATGGCAGGTTTAAAGGTCCCAGTTGTTTGTATTGTTATCGGCGAAGGAGGAAGTGGTGGAGCCCTTGCTCTAGGAGTTGGGAATCGTATTTACATGCTTGAAAATTCTACTTACTCTGTTATTTCTCCGGAAGGTGCGGCAGCTATTTTGTGGAAAGACTCATCGCTTGCGAAAAAAGCAGCGGAAACAATGAAGATTACGGCTCCTGATCTGAAAGAGCTGGGTGTTATCGATGATATTATTCCAGAAATTAAAGGCGGAGCACATAAGGATACTAAATTGCAAGCGGAAGAAATTGTAAAGATGCTAAAAAAATCATTACACGAGCTTTTGAAGTTATCAGAGGATGAATTAATTGCGGACCGTTATAATCGTTTTAGGACAATTGGAGAATATTCATTAGTAAATGATTATGTCGGTGTAAAATAACGTGCTCTTTTAGGGCACGTTTCTTTTTTCTTTTTCCTATTGTCACAATAAATACATAAAAAAATCTTTAAAAAGACAATGATTACGTTTACATCTATAAGGGAAACGATTGCAATTTACTGACTATTCTGCCTATTTAAATTGATAGTGTGATACAGTTGTTATGAGCATTTCAACGTGTTATTTTATAAATATTCCAAGGTTTTAAGTTAATAATAAAAGGAGTTAAAAACGGCATATTTTTGTTTATTTTATAATCGTTTTTTCGTTAAATCAATGAATGAGGTGATAAATATGAAAAAAATTGGTGTTCTTACGAGCGGTGGCGACTCACCAGGTATGAATCCGGCATTCGTGCGGTTGTTAGAAAAGCAATTTTTCATGACATGGAAGTATTCGGTATATATGGCGGATATTCAGGACTAATCACAGGAAATATAAAAAAGCTTGAACTAGGCTCTGTAGGAGATATTATCCATCGCGGAGGGACGATGCTGCATACTGCTCGCTGCCTTGAGTTTAAAACACAAGAAGGGCAACAGAAAGGGATTGAGCAATTAAAAGCCCATGGAATTGAGGGGCTTGTTGTCATTGGTGGAGACGGTTCTTACCGCGGAGCCAAAGCTTTGACTGAGCAAGGATTCCCATGTGTAGGGGTACCTGGGACGATTGATAATGACATCCCGGGAACTGAACTTACGATTGGCTTTGACACGGCCTTAAATACGGTTATTAATGCATTAGATAAAATCCGTGATACTGCTACCTCTCATGAAAGAACCTTTGTTATTGAAGTAATGGGGAGAAACGCCGGTGACATTGCTCTTTGGGCTGGACTTGCCGGCGGTGCAGAAACCATTCTTATTCCTGAAGAAAACTATGATATGGATGAAATTGCAGACCGGTTGCGGAGTGGACAAGAACGCGGTAAAAAACATAGTATCATTATCGTTGCTGAAGGAGTTTGCAGCGGTGTTGATTTTGCGAAGCAGCTCCAAGAAACAACTAATTTTGACACGAGAGTATCTGTATTGGGGCATATTCAACGAGGTGGTTCCCCAACCGCTGCTGATAGAGTGCTTGCAAGTAGATTGGGAGCAAGAGCGGTAGAACTTCTTATTGAAGGAAAAGGCGGGCGTGCAGTTGGTATTGAAAAAAATACCCTTGTTGACTATGACATTATTGAGGCATTAGCTAGAAAGCACACCTTGGACCTTGACCTTTACAAACTATCAAAGGAATTATCTATTTAGAAATATAAATTTGAAAACTGTCTTGCGCAAGCAGCACTGCGATAAGTGTACTTCGCTCTTCGCGTTTCCTTTATTTTAGTCGAAGTGCTCTTAGTAAACGTTCGCTAAACAGGCGTTTGCGCTTTTCTAATTAGGAGGAAAAAAGATGTTAAGAAAAACAAAAATCGTTTGTACGATTGGCCAGCTAGTGAAAGCGTGGAAAAATTAACACGATTAATTGAATCTGGGATGAACGTGGCGCGTTTGAATTTTTCTCATGGTAATTTTGAGGAACATGGACAACGAATCAAAAATATCCGTGAGGCTTCGAAACTTACCGGGAAAACCGTTGCCATTTTACTTGATACAAAAGGTCCTGAAATTCGTACCCACAACATGCAAAATGGGGCAATTGAGCTTACATCTGGCGATAATATAATTGTCTCCATGACTGAAGTAGAAGGTACAACTGAAAAGTTTTCAATTACATATCCTGGGTTAATTGAAGATGTTCATGTTGGCTCAAAAATTTTATTGGATGATGGTTTAATCGGTCTTGAAGTAACCAACATTGATCAATCCAATAATGAAATTCATACGAAAATATTAAATACCGGTACTTTGAAAAATAAAAAAGGTGTTAACGTGCCAGGTGTCTCGGTTAATCTGCCTGGTATAACCGAAAAGGATACACAAGATATTAGTTTTGGTATTGAGCAGGATGTTGATTTTATTGCTGCATCATTTGTACGTAGAGCAAAAGATGTTTTGGAAATTCGTCAGCTTTTAGAAGAAAACCACGCTACACATATCCACATCATTCCTAAGATTGAAAATCAGGAAGGTGTAGACAACATTGATGAAATTCTTGAAGTCTCCGATGGTCTTATGGTAGCTCGCGGTGACTTAGGGGTAGAAATACCAGCAGAAGAAGTGCCGTTAGTTCAAAAAATGTTAATTAAAAAGTGTAATTCCTTTGGAAAACCGGTTATAACCGCTACGCAAATGCTGGATTCTATGCAACGAAACCCAAGACCAACTCGTGCAGAAGCAAGCGATGTGGCAAATGCCATTTTCGACGGATCAGATGCAATTATGCTATCTGGTGAAACAGCTGCAGGTCTTTATCCGGTAGAAGCAGTTCAAACCATGCATAATATTGCATCAAGAGCTGAATCTGCTTTAGATCATAAAGAAATTTTATCAATCCGCAGTAAGGATACTGAACATAATCTTACAGATGCGATTGGTCAGTCTGTTGCACATACCGCTTTAAATTTAGATGTAAATGCGATCATTACTCCAACTGAAAGCGGCATACTGCAAGAATGATTTCAAAGTATCGTCCAAAGGCACCAATCGTCGCAGTAACAGCTAATTCTTCTGTCTCACGCCGTTTATCACTTGTTTGGGGTGTATACCCACAACCAGGCAGGGAAGCAACCACTACCGATGAAATGCTTGATTATGCCGTAGAAGAGAGCTTAAACAGTGGAATCGTGAAGCATGGCAATTTAGTAATCATTACTGCTGGTGTTCCGATTGGTGAAGCAGGTACAACGAACTTGATGAAAATTCATGTAGTCGGTGACATTATTTCAAAGGCACAGGGAATCGGTCGTAAGTCAGCTTTTGGTAAAGTGGTCATTGCTCATAACGCACAGGAAGCTATCGAAAAAGTAAAGCCAGGAATGATTTTAGTGACCCTCGGTACTGACCGTGATATGGTCCCAGCAATTGAAAAATGTGCGGCACTGATTACCGAAGAAGGCGGTTTAACAAGCCATGCAGCTGTGGTTGGTTTAAATCTTAGCATTCCTGTCATTGTTGGCGTAGATAATGCACTGGGCCGCTTAAAGAAGGACAAGAGATTACCGTAGATGCAACAAGAGGAATTATTTATAACGGACATGCTAGTGTTCTTTAATAAAAAAAAGGGGATTTTCCCCTTTTTTTATTAAAGAAATTTTCCAATCATATATAATTATAACAAGCTGGTTGGAAGGGGATAAAACATGCGTTATTTATTTTTATTAATTATTATCATTCCTGCTGCAGATATTGGTTTGTTGCTTTTTTTTGGTAAATTAATTGGTGCCTGGCCATACGCTATTTCTTATTCTTTTCACAGGGGTAGTGGGATCATATTTAGCAAAAAAAGAGGGTATACAAACGATTCGTAAGGCTCAGGAGCAACTGCGTAATGGGCAGATTCCAGGGGAAGCTGTTTTGGATGGGATATGTATTCTGGTCGGTGCGACACTTCTAATAACACCTGGTTTCATCACTGATATTCTTGGATTTCTGATGCTTTTCCCACCAACACGTAAGTTGTTTAAATTTTTTATGAAAAATTCATTTAGAAGATGGATAAATAAAGGGCAAATCAAAATTATTAAATAAAAAAGAGGCTGAACTTTTTTAAAGTATCAGCCTCTTTCTTATTTAATAAATTATATGTCTTTGCCCTTTATAAATACCCATAAATCATGAAAAACATGTGCACGATAAAGAGTATTAATGATGACAAGGGCGACTGGCCAACGATTAACCCTAAAAAACCGATTAACTTAAATCCAACAAATAATGCAATTAATGTTGCTAATGGGTCAAGACCGATACTAGATGAGAGTATTTTCGGCTCAATTATTTGTCTTTGAGCTATGACAATAAAAAAGAGTACCCCTAAACCAATTGCGAGCCTTGTATCACCGCCGATCATTTCATAGATGATCCAAGGTACAAAAACAATTCCTGTACCAATATATGGGAGAATTTCAGCGACACCTGTTACAAGTGCAATTGTTATAGCATAATCGACACGTAAAACAAGTAATCCGATTAAAATAATGACAGCCGTAATCGAAACAAGGGTTAATTGTGTTTTAAGAAAACCGACCAAAGCCTTTTTTAAGTCAATAAAAACAGTTCTTCCACTTACCTTTGCTTTCTCTGGTAATAATCTCGTCCAAAATGCAGAAAACTTATCCCAGTCCTTACTTATAAAAAAAGTAGCCAATAATGAGAAAATCAACACGGTTGCTGCATTTGGGAACCAAGATAAGATGTTTGGGATATTTCCAAACAGATTTTGAATGAATGAACCAGCAGTTGTGCCAATTTTCTTGCCGACATTTTGAATATTTCCAATAATTGTACTCTGCTGACCTGCATCAAGTTTGTTAAACATGCTGGTTAAATGATTGTAAAGTGGAAGAATTTGAGCAGTAAAGACCTTCTCAATATAATTAATTAATGTATCAAGATGTTCTGGAACTACTCTGGCCAAGTAATTAGCCCCAGAAACAATTTCAGCAATTAAAAGAGTAATTAACCCTGCAAATAAAGCGACTATAATGATGAGTGCAACAAAAACAGCAAGTGCACGTGGCATTCTGCCCTTTTTTTCAAAAATAAAAACGAGCGGATTGATCATAAAAGCGATTAAAAGACCGATTAAAAATGGATAGGTTACGGTAGCCAAATAATAAAATGAAAAAACGGACAATATGATAATGCTAATTACAAATAGGAACCTCAGCGTCCGATATATGTACGTTGGATTCAAAGACAAACCTCCTTCTATACAATTTTACAGTGAAATTGTATAGTTCCAGTTTAACATTTTATGAGTAAAACTGCATAATTTTCCATTAAATTCATTCCTTTACGATGTTTTTACGATTATTATCGGGAAAGGTTTCAAAATAAGAAAAATTGCAGTTCGGAATTAGGTTTATTTCATGTCAGGCTAGTTTTTATACTTTAAATAGAAATTATGGTACGATAATTTTAAGTAGGGAATGGTGAGAATATTGTTCAATCAGTCATTTTTGTTCCTATTACTTTTATTGGTTATTGGATTTATCGCGAAAAATAGTTCCTTAATGATTTCTATTGCAGTGCTAATTTTGTTGAAAATTAGTGGATTAGAAGCAAAGTCTTTCTCATTTTTACAAACAAAAGGTATAAATTGGGGAGTCACTATTATCACCATTGCTGTATTAGCGCCAATTGCAAGTGGACAAATTGGCTTTAAGGATTTAACAGATGCTTTTAAATCTCCGATTGCTTGGATCGCACTCATATCAGGTATGTTAGTTGCGTTATTAGCAAAAGGAGGTGTAACATTATTAGCAAACGATCCCCAAGTTACAACTGCTCTTGTATTAGGTACAATTTTATCCGTTTCAATTTTTAAGGGGGTAGCTGTGGGACCGTTAATAGGTGCGGGAATAGCCTATACGGCGATAAAAATATTTGGTTATTTCACATAGATTTTTTGTGAAATAATATTTTTTTTGCAGTTTCGACGCCCTTTTCATTCACAAAAATCTGATAATTGTTTATAATAGTACTTGTAAGCGTATCCGTAACTACATATATCACATTAAAAGCCGGTTAACTTGTAAAATAATCTATCTTTTGTGAAGGAAAGCCTTTTTGTTTCCTTATCTTTATCCCGAGCAAACGCTCAATCACTTTATAAAAAAAGGATGTAGTACGGCGATAAATTAGCAGGGGAAAAGAAATTTATTTATATTGCTTAAAAAGCCATTTCTTTCAGCAGGCTGGGAAAGATTGAGTCTTCCAGCTGATAAACAATAAGTTTTATAAACACAAGGGTAATGGGGAATTTTAGAATGTGAAGGAGAGATTAATTATGACAGTAACGCGCGGTCTTGAAGGGGTAGTGGCAACAACTTCCTCCATAAGCTCAATTATTGATGACACGCTAACATATGCTGGCTACGACATTGACGATTTAGCTGTGAATGCTAGTTTTGAGGAAGTAATTTATTTATTATGGCATCGAGAGTTGCCAAACAAGCAGCAATTAGAAGAATTGAAACAACAACTTGTCGAAAATGCAGCCTTGCCAAAGGAAGTTATTGAACACTTTAATATGTATCCAATTCAAAAAGTTCATCCAATGGCAGCATTACGTTCTGCAGTATCACTATTGGGATTATATGATGATGAAGCAGATTTAATGGATACGGAATCAAACTATCGAAAAGCGATTCGTCTCCAAGCAAAAATGCCTGCTATTGTTGCAACATTTGCTCGTGTACGTAAAGGGCTTGAACCGATTGCTCCGAGACAGGATTTAAATTTTGCCGCCAATTTCCTATATATGTTGACAGGAAAAGAGCCTGCACCGATTGCTGTTGAGGCTATTAATAAAGCATTAGTCCTACATGCAGACCATGAATTGAATGCTTCTACATTTACGGCTCGTGTTTGTGTGGCAACATTATCGGATGTTTATTCCGGAGTCACTGCTGCCATTGGAGCTCTTAAAGGTCCGCTTCATGGTGGAGCAAATGAAGCAGTAATGAAAATGCTTACTGAAATTGGCACGCTTGAAAATGTTGAGCCATATATCCGTAAAAAGCTTGAAAACAAAGAAAAAATCATGGGCTTTGGACACCGCGTTTACCGGAAAGGTGACCCTCGTGCCAAGCACTTAAGAGAAATGTCTAAGAAGTTAACGGAACTTACTGGCGAACCACATTGGTACGATATGTCAGTTCAAATCGAAGGGATCGTTACAGGTGAAAAGAAATTACCGCCTAACGTTGATTTCTATTCAGCTTCTGTCTATCACAGTTTAGGTGTTGACCATGACTTAATGACACCAATCTTTGCAGTAAGCAGGGTTTCAGGATGGCTTGCTCATATTCTTGAACAATATGAAAACAACAGGTTAATCCGCCCTCGTGCTGAGTATACCGGTCCTGGAATGCAGAAATATGTGCCAATTGAGCAAAGAGGTTAATCTTTGAATTTTTCTTTTATTTAAATTATTGTTGTAATATGATTAACTAAAGGTTAGAGATAAAATGCTCTAACCTTTGAATAAGTAGATGGTGGGACATAGGTGTAATCACATTCTTGCCAGCTTTTTTACATAATAGGAGGGAAAACAACTATGCAAGGCGAAAAAATCACAGTTAAAGACGGAGTATTAAATGTACCAAACAATCCAATTATCCCATTTATTGAAGGGGACGGAACCGGACCAGATATTTGGGCAGCTTCCTACAGAGTTTTAGATGCAGCAGTGGAAAAGGCTTATAAAGGTGAGCGCAAGCTTGTATGGAAAGAAGTTTTTGCAGGTGAAAAAGCTTTTAATCAAACTGGCGAATGGCTTCCTTCAGAAACTCTTGATGCCATTAATGAATATTTAATTGCCATTAAAGGCCTATTAACTACTCCAGTTGGCGGCGGTATTCGTTCATTGAACGTTGCTCTTAGACAAGAATTAGATTTATTTGTATGCTTACGTCCAGTAAGATGGTTTGAAGGTGTTCCTTCACCAGTAAAGCGCCCACAAGATACGGATATGGTTATCTTCCGTGAAAATACTGAAGATATTTATGCTGGTATCGAATATGAAAAAGGTTCTGACGCAGCCAAAAAAGTAATCGACTTCTTGCAAAATGAAATGGGTGTTAAGAAAATTAGATTCCCTGAAACTTCAGGTATTGGGATTAAACCTGTTTCCGAAGAAGGAACAAGCCGTCTTGTACGTGCTGCGATTAACTATGCGATTAAAGAAGGCCGTAAATCCCTTACAATCGTGCACAAAGGTAACATTATGAAGTTTACTGAAGGCGCTTTTAAAAATTGGGCTTATGAGCTTGCTGAAAAAGAATTTAGCGATAAAGTCTTTACATGGAATCAATATGATCGCATTAAAGAAGAACAAGGTGCAGATGCGGCTAACAAGGCGCAAGCTGATGCAGAAGCTGCAGGCAAAATTATAGTAAAGGATGCGATTGCTGATATCTTCCTACAGCAAATCCTTACTCGTCCTCGTGAGTTTGATGTAGTGGCAACGATGAACTTGAACGGTGATTATATTTCTGATGCACTTGCAGCACAAGTAGGTGGTATCGGTATTGCACCAGGCGCTAACATCAACTATGAATCAGGACATGCCATTTTTGAAGCAACACATGGTACTGCACCTAAATACGCTGGCCTTGATAAAGTAAATCCTTCTTCTGTTATTTTGTCTGGTGTGTTAATGCTCGAGCATTTAGGTTGGAATGAAGCAGCAAAAATGATCGTTAAATCAATGGAAAATACCATTGCATCCAAAGTAGTAACCTATGACTTTGCACGCTTAATGGACGGAGCAACAGAAGTGAAAACCTCTGAATTTGCTGACGAGCTAATTAAGAATATGGAATAAGAAATAAAAACAATGTGCCTAGCCGCATAAGTTTTTAAGATTTAAAAATAAGGCAAGGGCTGTTTTATAATAGACCTTGCCTAGATATGTTTGTATATCGAAAGGAACCTGGAAATTATCTAGTAGCAAAGGGGAGAACTAAAATGTCATTAAAACGTAAAAGGATTTCTGTTATCGGCGGTGGATTTACTGGAGCTACAACTGCATTTTTACTAGCCCAAAAGGAACTTGGAGATGTAGTTTTAGTTGATATCCCGCAAGCTGAAAACCCTACAAAAGGGAAAGCATTGGATATGTTAGAAGCAAGTCCTGTTCAAGGATTTGATGCCAATATTACGGGTACAGCTAACTATGAAGATACACGTGATTCTGATATCGTGGTTATTACAGCAGGTATCGCTCGTAAACCAGGGATGAGCCGTGATGATTTAGTTCAAACAAACCAAAAAGTTATGAAAAGTGTAACTCAGGAAATCGTAAAATATTCACCTAACTGCACAATCATCGTATTAACAAACCCAGTTGATGCCATGACTTACACGGTTTTCAAAGAATCAGGATTTCCTAAAAATCGCGTGATTGGCCAATCAGGCGTTCTTGACACTGCAAGATTCCGTACCTTTGTTGCTCAAGAATTAAATCTTTCTGTTAAAGATGTTACAGGTTTTGTTTTAGGTGGACATGGCGACGATATGGTTCCACTTGTTCGTTATTCTTATGCTGGTGGTATTCCGCTTGAAACATTAATTTCAAAAGAACGTCTGGATGCTATCGTGGAACGTACAAGAAAAGGCGGCGGAGAAATTGTTAACCTACTTGGTAACGGTAGTGCATATTACGCTCCTGCTGCATCATTAGTTGAAATGTGTGAAGCTATTCTTAAGGACCAACGTCGTGTGCTTCCAACGATTGCATACCTTGAAGGCGAATTTGGTTATGAAGGCATATATCTTGGTGTACCAACAGTCCTTGGTGCAAATGGTATTGAAAAAGTAATCGAACTTCAACTTACTGCAGAAGAAAAAGCTGCATTAGACAAATCTGTTGAATCTGTTCGCAATGTCATGCAAGTATTAGCATAAAAAGGAAATGTCCAGCGAAACTAGGTGCTGGTTACATGATACAATAGTGAAATTCGGGGTGTGAACCCCGATTTTTCTCTGCAGTAAAATGAAATCGCTTTCAGTGAGGGGAAGTTTAATGCTATTAGGTAAAAAAAGAAAGCTTGGACGAAAGATTTCAGAAATGACGGTCGGAGAAAAATTAGCAATAGCAGAAAAAGTTGAAGATAAAGACCTCCTTCTTTATTTAGGGCTTACAGATGATGCAAACCCACTATATATTCAGCATGATTATGCTTCACAGACTCCATTCGAAAAACCAATTGTCCCGAGTGTTATGCTCACAGGTATGATCACTTCAGCTATATCGAAGTATTTACCTGGTCCAGGAAGTCATATTTTGAGCCAGGAAATTGAGTTCTCTAAGCCGGTTTTTCATTACGGAACCGTCCAATTTTTGTTTGAAGTAATAGAAGTAAACAATGAACAGCATTACGTGAGAATGAAGGTTGTAGGTAAGAATGAAAAAGAAGAGATTGTAATAAAGGGACAATTGAAAGTGTGTCCTCCATACCGTTTAGAAGGGCTTGAGGGGCGGGCATTAGATAATTTTTAATTTTTTTAAAGGAATGTGATTACATTCCTTTTTTTATGTCCAATTGTGAAATGCTAGTTAATGAGTATTATTAACCAATATATATTATAATGAAATTGGAAACTTGGATATGGAATAGGGGTAAATCTTTTAAAAACGGAGGATTTTATGAAAAATAAAGTACTTGTTGTCGATGATGAGCATTCAATTGTTACTTTGCTTCAATATAATTTTGAGCAGGCAGGGTTTGATTGTCTTACAGCAATGGATGGCGAAGAAGGAAAACGTATGGCTGAAACAGAGGCGCCTGATATTATTGTCTTAGATTTGATGCTGCCTAAATTGGATGGAATTGAAGTATGCAAGCTGCTTCGCCAGCAAAAGATCATGACCCCTATCTTGATGTTAACTGCCAAAGATGATGAGTTTGATAAAATATTGGCATTGAACTTGGTGCCGACGATTATATGATTAAACCATTTAGCCCAAGAGAAGTGATTGCTCGTGTAAAAGCTATTTTAAGAAGAACTCAGGTTCAATCTGAAAATAAAGATGACACTGAAGACGATTTGGGGCAAATAGAAATTGGAAACTTGCGAATCTATCCTGAAAAATATGAAGCTTATATTAAAGATAACCTTTTAGAATTTACTTTAAAAGAATTTGAATTGCTTCTCTATCTTGCACAAAATAAAAACCGAGTGCTTACCCGTGATCAATTATTAAGTGCGGTATGGAATTATGATTTTGCAGGGGATACTCGGATAGTTGATGTACATATATCACATTTAAGAGAGAAAATTGAGGAGGACACGAAAAAGCCATCCTATATCAAAACGATTCGTGGCCTTGGCTATAAACTTGAGGAGCCAAAAGGAGAATGATAAAATTTCGGACAAGGCTCCTAACCGCACTAATTACTTTCATTTGTATTGTATTAGTTGGATTAGGAATATTAATCGGTCAGTTATTTAAGAACTCTTACTTGCATTCCCTTAATGACCGCCTTGTACTATCCGTTAGTTTAGGAATAGCATTAATTATTATTATTTTACTTGCCATAAGAATCATATCAAGATATACAAAGCCAATAGAATCTGCTGCGAATGTTGCAATTGAACTGGCAAATGGAAATTATGGGCCAGAACAACGGTTGACCGAATGGATGAAATCGGGAAATTGGGTACTGCCATTAATATGCTGGCTCAAAACCTCCAAGAGATGGTAAAGGATCAAGAAATGCAGCAGGACCGCTTAAGTGCGTTGATTGAGAACATGGGAGCCGGTTTAGTATTAATTGATAGTCGTGGATTTATTAATCTTGTAAATAAAGGTTATATCGATATCTTCCATGTAAAACCCGATGATTATTTATTTAAACTTTATTACGAAGTGATCGACCAAGAAGAAATTTGTCAGTTAGTTGCGGAAGTTTTTAGAACTGAACAAAAAGTAAGTAAACAATTGCTTATGCCGCTATTTATTGAGAGAAAATACTTTGATGTTTATGGCGTTCCAATTATCGGATCAAATAATGTTTGGAAAGGGGTATTGCTCGTTTTTCACGATATTACTGAATTTAAAAAACTCGAGCAAATGCGTAAGGACTTTGTAGCCAATGTTTCACATGAATTAAAAACACCAGTCACTTCTATTAAAGGTTTTACAGAAACTCTTTTAGATGGAGCAATGAATAATCAAGAAACGCTTGACGCATTTCTTTCGATTATATTAAAAGAAAGTGACCGTCTTCAATCGCTTATTCAGGACCTTCTTGACCTTTCAAAAATCGAGCAGCAAGGTTTCGAGTTAACAATTCAGAATTTTGATATAAACGTGTTACTTGAAGAGGTGATTACGATGCTCAATGGAAAGGCGGAAGCAAAGAAAATTCAAATCGAATTTTTAGCTAAGCAGGAAAAGGTCCTAATACAAGGAGATATCAATCGCTTAAAGCAAGTGTTCATTAATGTGATCGCCAATGCCATAACCTACACTCCAACGGAAGGGTTTGTAAAAGTTATCCTTCTTGAGCAGCGTGAAAAAGTAAGAGTACATGTGAAGGATTCAGGGGTTGGAATCGAAAAAGAAGAAATTCCCCGTATTTTTGAACGCTTCTATCGCGTCGACCGTGCAAGAAGCCGAAATTCGGGTGGAACAGGTTGGCCTTGCGATCGTTAAACATTTAGTGGAAGCCCATCATGGAGTAATAAGCGTCCGAAGTGATGTAGGAGAAGGGAGTGAGTTTATCATCGAACTCTCTAAATATTTAACCTAACTTGGGGAAGGGTTTTCGTAACAAATCATAAAATTTACAAAGGCTTAACAATTCCTTTATCCTTCATTAATATTGAAGGTTTATGATACTTATTGAAAGCCCCTATCCAAGGAGCCATGAAAAAGGCAAAAGCAGACCCCGCTTTTGTCTTTTTCGCTTTCTTAATACAATACATATTGTCCGTTAATTTTCTTTTCCATTTCATCTCATGATAAAATGGAATGAGAGATAACGGACTTTTTTAGTACATAATTTGTGATTTTAATACGGGAGGAAAATATGGATAAAAAGAAACTTGTGCTAATTGACGGGAACAGTATCGCGTACCGTGCTTTTTTTGCGCTGCCGCTGCTAAATAATGATAAAGGAATTCATACGAATGCTGTTTATGGTTTTACTATGATGTTAATGAAAATGATTGAAGATGAAAAGCCCACCCATATGCTCGTTGCGTTTGATGCTGGAAAAACGACGTTCCGCCATAAAACCTTTGGAGAATATAAAGGCGGAAGGCAAAAAACACCACCTGAATTATCGGAGCAATTTCCGTTTATTCGTGAACTTCTTGATGCTTATGGAATCTCAAGGTATGAGTTGGAAAATTATGAGGCGGATGATATTATTGGGACCCTTTCATTAGCAGCAGAAAAGGATGGGTATGACGTAAAAGTTATTTCAGGGGATAAGGATTTAACCCAGCTAGCTTCTGATAAAACGACGGTCGGGATTACAAGAAAAGGGATCACAGACATTGAAGAATATACACCGGACCATATTCAAGAAAAGTACGGCCTTATCCCCGAGCAAATTATCGACATGAAAGGCCTAATGGGCGATACCTCTGACAATATTCCTGGTGTGCCTGGTGTGGGAGAAAAGACAGCGATTAAACTGTTAAAGGAGTATTCCACACTTGAAAACTTGTTAAATTCCATCAATCAAGTAAATGGAAATAAGCTGAAGGAAAAGCTGGAAGAATTTAAAGATCAAGCGATAATGAGCAAAGAGCTTGCTACCATTGAAAGGAATGCCCCGGTAGAAATATCAATAGAAAATATTGCATATGAGGGTTTTACGAGAGAGTGTGTGCTAGCACTATTTAAAGAATTAGGCTTTCATTCGCTTCTGGACAAGCTTGGAGGAGATACCGCTGTCCCTGAAGAAGCTGAACTTGAAGAGATTGAATTTCAAATACCTGAAGAAATAACAGCAGAATTATTCGCAGAGGTCAATTATTTTTATATTGAAATCCTTGACGATAATTATCATTATGCAGATATAATCGGTTTTTCAGTTGTAAATGAAAAAGGATATTATTATTTACCGACTGAAAAAGCCTTAGAATCGGAAGAATTTAAAAAATGGGCGGAAGACGAAGGAAAGAAGAAAACCGTATATGATGTAAAGCGCTCGGAGGTATCCCTTAGGAGACATGGCATTCATTTAAGGGGCGTTGAGTTTGATACATTGATTGCTTCGTATATTATCGATGCGTCCGAGACCATCGAAGGTCTCTCATCGATAGCAAAAAGATACGATGTCCAAACGATCCAATCGGACGAATCGTTTTATGGAAAAGGGGCAAAGCGAAAGGTTCCCGAGCCGCCTTTGCTTGCTGAACATTTGGTGCGCAAAAGTTTAGCGATGTCTGATTTAAAGGATAAGCTAGAAAGTGATTTAAGGAGAAATGAACAATACGAGTTATTTGCTGAGTTAGAAATGCCTTTAGCACTCATATTAGCGGATATGGAATCCTGTGGTGTGAAAGTTGATCGTAATCGCCTGCGTTTGATGGGAGTAGAGTTAAATGAAAGGCTAGTAGAAATAGAAAAGACGATTCACAGTTTGGCCGGTGAAAAGTTTAATATTAACTCACCTAAGCAATTAGGCGTAATCCTTTTTGAAAAATTAAATCTTCATTCCTTTAAGAAAACGAAAACTGGATATTCTACATCAGCTGATGTGTTGGAAAAGTTGGCTCCCGATCATGAAATTATTGAGCATATTCTCCTCTTCAGACAATTGGGGAAACTTCAGTCAACTTATATTGAAGGTTTACTTAAAGTAATCAATCCAAAAACGGAAAAGGTCCACACAAGATTTCAACAAACCTTAACAGCAACCGGCAGATTAAGCTCGATTGATCCAAACCTGCAAAACATACCCATTCGTCTTGAGGAAGGTAGAAAGATTCGCCAGGCCTTTGTACCCTCAGAAAAGGACTGGGTTATCTTTGCGGCTGATTATTCGCAAATCGAACTTCGTGTGCTTGCTGATATTGCTGGGGATGAAAAGCTAATCCAGGCGTTTAAAGATGACCTTGATATTCATACCAAAACGGCTATGGAAGTATTTCATGTAAACGCGGACGAGGTAACCTCTAATATGAGACGCCAAGCAAAGGCGGTTAACTTTGGAATTGTTTACGGAATTAGTGATTATGGTCTTTCGCAAAGCCTGGGTATTTCGCGGAAGGATGCTGGCCGTTTTATTGAGCGCTACCTCGATAGCTATCCAGGTGTTAAAGAGTACATGGATGATATTATTCAGCTGGCAAAACAAAAAGGCTATGTTTCTACCTTGATGCAAAGAAGAAGATATATTCCTGAAATAACAAGTCGTAATTTTAATCTTAGAGGCTTTGCTGAAAGAACAGCTATGAACACGCCGATTCAAGGAAGTGCTGCCGATATTATCAAAAAGGCAATGATTGATATGGATGCTGCGCTAAAAGAGCAAGGACTAAAATCACGTTTACTGCTTCAAGTACATGATGAATTAATTTTTGAAGCACCACAGGATGAGCTTGAAACTCTAAAAAAATTGGTTCCTGATGTTATGGAGAATGCGTTAGAACTAAAGGTACCATTAAAAGTGGACTATGCCTATGGTCCAACCTGGTTCGATGCTAAATAAAAGGGGGATCTGAATGCCGGAACTGCCTGAAGTTGAAACTGTCAGAAAAACATTAAAAAAGCTTGTTTCTAATAAAAAAATTGAGAATGTAACGGTCTATTGGCCGAAGATTATAAAAAATCCTGTAGAGGTAGAACAATTCATCGATGCCTTAAAAGGGGAAACTGTAGAGGATGTTGGGAGGAGAGGGAAATTTCTAATTCTCTATACTGAAAGATACGCCTTAGTTTCCCATTTGCGGATGGAGGGTAAGTATGGTCTATATTCAAAAGAAGAGGTTTTTGATAAACATACCCATGTAATTTTTCACTTTACGGATGGAACTGAATTAAGGTACCGGGATGTTCGAAAATTTGGAACGATGCACCTGTTTAAAAAAGGAGAGGAATTTCGAAAACCGCCGCTGCTTGAGCTTGGCCAGAACCATTCGCAGAGAGCTTTACACAGGAATATTTGGCTAAAAGGCTTGCAAAGACCAATCGGAAGGTAAAACCAACTCTCTTAGATCAGAAAACCCTAGTTGGGCTCGGAAATATTTATGTCGATGAAGCCTTATTCCGTGCAGAAATTCATCCCGAGAGACCTGCTAACTCGCTAAATGAAAAAGAAATAGCCGTCCTTCACCAAGAAATTGTGGCTACATTAAATGAAGCGGTCAAAAAAGGAGGAAGCACGATCCGTTCCTATGTGAATTCACAGGGGGAAATAGGTATGTTTCAGCTAGAATTATTTGCTTACGGTCGAAAAGGAGAGGGATGTAAACGGTGTGGTGCTCCAATTGAAAAAACGACTGTGGGCGGAAGAGGAACGCATTATTGCCCGAATTGCCAAAAGCTTTAAAACCTTAGGAATTGTTGTCTAGCTCAACAAGAGTAAGCTTCGGAAGCGATTCCTTTGAAGGTAAAGCGTTAGCTTTTCCAAGGGGGACAACGAGCACTTTTAGTTTTTCTTATTAACAAAGGATAGGCTCCTTCCATATACTATCGTAGTGATTGACAGGAAGGAGCCCTAAACATCATGTTTCAATTACTCTCACTTCTCATTCTAGCTTTTGCTCTCAGTCTTGACAGCTTTAGTGTAGGTTTTACTTATGGCTTGAGGCAAATGGTCATGCCAGTAAAATCTGTGCTCATTATTGCAAGCTGCTCGGCTATTTCAATGATGCTAGCTGTGTCAATTGGACATGGTCTTTCGAAAATATTATCACCGAGCATCACGGCAGGCCTAGGGGGAATCATCCTTATTGCTCTTGGTGCAGGAGTTTTGTATCAATATTTCCGACCAGAGAAAGAAAAGGATATTCAAAAACATGAAAAAACGATTATAAACTTTGAAATCCGCTCCCTTGGTTTGGTCATTAATATATTGAAAAAACCAATGTCTGCTGACTTTGATAACTCAGGTACGATAACAGGTATAGAAGCACTTATGCTAGGCTTTGCCTTGTCTTTAGACTCCTTTGGTGCAGGAATTGGAGCTTCGATGCTAGGGTTTTCCCCATACTATTTAGCCATTACAGTAGCAATAATGAGCTCCTTATTTGTCCTATTTGGTATAAAGAGTGGAACCTTTTTCCATCGGTTCGGATGGATTCAAAAATTCACCTTTTTGCCGGGAATTTTATTAATGATGATTGGAATATGGAAATTATTCTAAATTGGAAAGGAAAAGAGCATGTCCCTAGTGATTGGTTTAACAGGCGGAATTGCCAGTGGAAAAAGTACAGTATCAACCATGTTGAAGGAATTGGACATTTCAGTCATTGATGCAGATGTTGAAGCACGCCTTGCAGTTCAAAAGGGAGAACCTGCTTACGCTAAAATTATTGAAGTATTTAGTCATGGCATTTTACTGCCCAATGAAGAAATAGATAGACAAAAATTAGGGTCTATTATTTTTCATAATGCTGAAAAAAGAAAGCTTTTAAATGAAATCGTTCATCCAGAAGTTAGAAAAAGGATGACCCGGCAAATTGAAGAAGCTAATCAAAATCAAGAAGAATTAGTTGTTCTGGATATTCCGCTTTTATTTGAAAGTAAATTAACGTATATGGTAGATAAAACACTTCTTGTCTATGTTGATAGAAGCGTCCAACTGCAAAGATTAATGGAAAGAAATAACCTATCGGCGTTGGAAGCAGAGGCGAGGGTGAATTCCCAGATGCCCCTTTCAGAAAAAGTTAGTATCGCGGATGCGGTTATAAACAACAATGGCTCAATCAAAGAAACAAAAAAACAGCTCAATGATATTTTAATTCAATGGGGAATAAAAAAGAATAAGAGATAACATTAAACGGAGAAGAGACTTCCTCTTCTCTTTTTTTATTGAAAAAAATGAGTAAACTCAAGTCAATTAAATAGTTTAAATATTAAAACATTAAAAAATCCGCAGTTTAATTATCGCATTTTACGATAAATATGTTATACTAATTACATTAAAACAAGTTAAAAGTATAACACTAATGCGGAAGGGGCCGTAAAATGAAAGCAAGAGTAGCAATTAACGGTTTTGGGAGAATAGGGAGGATGGTTTTTAGGAAAGCAGTCCTCGAAAATAAATTTGATATTGTAGCCATTAATGCGAGCTATCCTGCAGAAACTTTAGCTCATTTAATAAAATATGATACAAATCATGGACCTTTTGATGGGGAAGTTATTCCTTTTGAAAATGAATTAATTGTAAATGGCAAGAGAATTAAGTTACTTAATAGTCGCAATCCAGAGCAGCTCCCATGGAAAGAACTCAATATAGATCTAGTCATTGAAGCTACTGGAAAATTTAATTCGCGCGATAAAGCAGCACTTCACTTAGATGCTGGAGCTAAAAAGGTAATTTTAACTGCACCTGGGAAAAATGAGGATGTTACCATTGTTATGGGTGTAAATGATGAAATGCTAAATATCCACCAACACGATATTATTTCCAATGCATCCTGTACAACCAATTGCCTTGCACCTGTTGCAAAAGTTTTGGATGAAATGTTTGGTATTGAAAACGGTTTAATGACGACCATTCATTCCTATACCAATGATCAAAATAACATTGACAACCCGCATAAAGATTTGCGAAGGGCACGTGCATGTGGACAATCCATCATTCCGACAACGACTGGCGCTGCAAAAGCCTTGTCACTGGTATTACCACACTTGAAAGGTAAACTGCATGGTATGGCACTTCGAGTGCCAACTCCAAATGTTTCACTTGTAGACTTGGTGGTCGATTTAAAACAAGATGTAACAATTGATGATATTAATCGTGCTTTTCGTGAAGCAGCTACCGGGTCCTTAAAAGGAATTCTAGATTTTACAATGGAACCGCTTGTATCAGTTGATTACAATACAAATCAACATTCAGCCATTATTGATGGACTGTCTACGATGGTTATAGGCACAAGAAAGGTTAAAGTTTTAGCTTGGTATGATAATGAATGGGGTTATTCGTCACGTGTAGTCGATCTAGCCCTATATGTGGCAGAAGAAATGGCGAAAACCAACCAAGTAAAAGTGGGCTAGTTAGAAAAGCGAAGTCGACTACCCAAAGGAGCCGTAGCTAGACAAAAAATGCTGTCGATTGACAGCATTTTTTTGTAGCCTTTTCACCTTTTTAGCATAGTATAAAGTTGAAATTATTGACTTTTTGTAATATTAAAGAGAGATATGCCCATCGAACCTTGTTGTATTTTTAGACTTTTAAAAATTTTAATTTGATAGGTTGCAAAAAAAATATAAACAAAGTATACTAGTCATCGTGAACTTCTTGAAATTAGGTACCGATTAATTACTTAAAGGGTTAGGACCTCTCTGGACTAACTTTCCCCCGTGGTAGTTACTTTGACACCGTCAATAATAGGATTTCAAGATCGAAGCGGAAAAAGGTTAGAGGGGGAAATATGAATATGGAAACAATGGGACGTCACGTAATCTCTGAACTTTGGGGATGCGATTTTGAAAAATTGAATGATATGAACTTTATTGAACAAACTTTTGTCGAAGCAGCACTTAAATCTGGGGCTGAAATCCGTGAGGTAGCATTTCATAAATTTGCTCCACAAGGTGTGAGTGGTGTCGTAATAATTTCTGAATCACATTTAACAATTCACAGCTTCCCTGAACATGGATATGCAAGCATTGATGTGTACACATGCGGCGATTTAAATCCTAATATTGCGGCTGATTATATTGCGGAAAGCTTAAATGCCGAGACTCGTGAAAATATCGAAATTCCGCGCGGTATGAGGCATGTACACGTAAAACAAGCAAAAGTTCTTTAATTATTATAAAATGAATGAGTAAAGAGATGTATAGTTTTCTATGCATCTCTTTTTATTTTCTCTCCAAATGTGTAAACTAAGAAAAAGGGATTTAATATTGGAGGATAATGATGGCTATTTTTGGGAATTTATTTTTGCGTTTTAGTAAACAAATTGAAACTTCTGATTCGTTTTCAGATGAACAGTTACAAACACATTATTACAAAGCAAACTTTAATCAGCTTTTTCAATCGGTTGAAAAGCTCTTTCATGATGATGCTGATTGCCGAATTACGACCGTATCAAAGGAGCATGGAGAAATCGCGGTAGAAGTCAATAAACCTTTTCCTAGTTTCCTTATCGTTACCGTCGTAACGGAAAGACCTTTGGAGACGGCTGTTGACTTCAAAATTTCCACTGAACGCTTTTCGATAGGTGGAAATTACCCCGCATTAAAGAAGCGGGTTATCTCCTATTATGAAAGGCTTAACCAGTTACATACATTTGTGAGATCCGGGAAAAACAGATAATACTTGTGCTTGTGTTAAGATTTCCTTTTTAATATGATAATAGTAAGAATATTGCTATGCTTGTGTTCGAGGTTTACCGGATAGATTTGGAGCTGATTAATTGTGAAATGCCCATCATGTCAAAATTACGGTACTCGCGTGCTCGATTCCCGCCCGGTTGATGAGGGCGTGCAACACGAAGGAGACGGGAATGTGAAGAATGCGGATATCGCTTTACAACCTTTGAAAAGATTGAAGAAATCCCCTTGATTGTTGTAAAGAAAGAAGGTACAAGGGAAGAATTTAGCCGAGATAAAATCTTAAAGGCCTTATTAAGGCGTGTGAGAAGCGTCCTGTTGCCTTGAAGGAATTAGAAGATATAACCCAAAGGGTAGAAAAAGAACTTCGTAATCAAGGGATTTCTGAGATAAAAAGCGATTTAGTTGGCGAAATGGTGATGGACAGGCTCGCGCATGTAGATGAGGTCGCATATGTCCGCTTTGCTTCTGTTTATCGTCAATTTAAAGATATTAATGTATTCATTGAAGAATTAAAGGAATTGATAAAGAAAGAGAAATCCTAGAGAGCTAAAGATCTTTGGCTCTTTTTTCACTTACTTTATAGGAAAGGTCTGAAATTTTATGGTGCAGCATTGGCAGGAACTCGTTCCTATCGACCGTTATATTGTAGCGGCAAATGGTTTGCTGCATGATTATGATCGCAAAGTGCTGACGTTTTTATATCAGCCTTTAATTGGCTCCACTTGCTTTAGTTTGTATATGACACTCTGGGCAGAACTGGAGGAAAATCGGCTATGGTCCGAATCCTCCACACATCACCTTTTGATGAATTTATTAGAAATGAATTTAAAGGATATATACGAAGCGCGTTTAAAGTTAGAAGGAATTGGTTTATTAAAAACGTTTGTCAAAACAGATGAAGGAGAGCGGTCCTTTATTTATGAACTCTATCCACCATTAAACCCTGAGCAATTCTTTTTAGATGGAATGTTAAATATTTATTTATATCGAAAGATTGGGAAAAACCACTTTGCAAGGCTTAAACGCTTTTTTAGTGATCAACATAAGCCTAAAGAAAAAGAGTTTCTTAATGTGACGAGAGCATTCCAAGATGTGTTTGAATCGGCTACACCTGGCAGTCTCCAATATTTGCATGACATCCCTGGGGAATTTGAAGCTGATGTGAATCAGCAATTTATGGCCGAAGAGACCCACAGCAGGTACAAATTGATACCAATACCTTTGATTTTGATCTGTTAATGGCAGGTCTAAATGAATCACTCGTGCCGAAGAAGGCCCTTACCCAAAGGATTAAAGAGGTTATTAGCAATCTTGCCTTTCTTTATACGATTGATCCTATTCAAATGAAAAATATCATATTAGGTGCCATTAATGAGAACAGCGAGATCGATATCGAGGAATTACGAAAAGGTGCCCGGGATTGGTATCAATATGTGAATTATGATCAGTTGCCTAACCTGATAGAACGAACCCAGCCTGCCAAACATCAAGTTCAATTAGTGGAGCCGAAAACCCAGGAAGAAAAATTAGTAAAGTATTTAGAAACCGCTTCGCCGCTTCAATTTTTAAAGGATCTCTCAGGCGGTGGTGAGCCCTCTCGTTCTGATACTCAAATCATAGAAGAGGTAATGTTCAAGCAAAAGCTTTTGCCGGGTGTTATTAATGTCTTGATTCACTTTGTAATGTTAAGAACGGATATGAAATTCACAAAAGGCTATGTTGAAAAACTTGCCGGTCATTGGGCGAGGAAACAAGTAAAAACTGTAAAAGAAGCAATGGACTTGGCAAAGAAAGAGCATACCACCTACGTTGGTTGGGGCGATGGTAAAAAAGCTGGGAAATCAACGAAGCAAAAGCCCATACGGACAGAAGTCCTTCCAGATTGGTTTGAGGAAAAATCCAATGACGATGGTAAAGATAATGCAAATGGGAACAATTCTGAGCTTGAAGCAAAAAAGCGTGCGATTGAAGAAAAATTAAAGGCGTTTCGAAAATAGGAGGTGGCCAGTTGGAAAGAATCAATCAAACATTGAAACGATTAGCCTCTAATGAAAACTTTCAAAAACGTTATGAAAAAATGCGCAACGACACACTTAAACATCCCGATATCAAAGGCTTTTTAACAAAGCATCAGAATGAGATTACCCAAGAGATGATTGAAAAAAGCTTAGTTAAATTATACGAGTATACCAATCAAAGTAAAGAATGTAACCACTGCCCTAGTCTTGAGGGATGTATCAATATTATGAAAGGGTATCACCCTGAATTGGTATTAACTCGTAACACAATCGATGTTGCCTATGAACGTTGTCCAAGAAAAATCATGGACGATGAAAAAAGGAAAAATCAGCAGCTTATTCGAAGTCTATATGTACCTAGAGATATATTAGAAGCTTCCTTCGAGGATATTGAAGGTGACTCCGGCAGGCTCGATGCAGTCGATAAAGCCGCTACCTTTTTAATGAATTATGAGACAAACAAAAAACAAAAAGGGTTATATCTCTATGGGAAATTTGGGGTAGGGAAGTCCTATTTGTTAGGTGCAATCGCAAATGAACTTGCAAAAAAGCGGATTTCATCCATGATTGTTTATGTTCCAGAGCTATTGAGAGAGATGAAAGGTTCCATCGCTGATTCAACCTTAAATGGAAAAATTGAGGCACTTAAAAAAGAACCAATCCTCATGCTTGATGATATTGGTGCTGAAGCCGTGTCTAGCTGGACAAGGGACGAAGTAATAGGTCCGATTCTGCAATTTAGGATGCTTGAAAACCTTCCAACCTTTTTCACTTCGAATTTTGACTTTCAAGGGCTGGAGCATCATTTAACCTATAGCCAGCGTGGGGAAGAAGAGAAAATGAAAGCACGTAGAATCATGGAAAGAATTAAGAGCTTAAGTGAACCGGTGTTAGTGGATGGACCGAACCGACGAACATAAGATTAATAGAGAAGATGAATGGGATTGCCAATCAAATGTTGGCAGTCCTTTTTCTTTTGAAGCTAACTTCTATTTTGGTCAAGTTCCCCATATATATTAAAACAAGATTTGGTCTAAGGGGGGATTTGGTTGGCAGAAATCATCTTCCAAAGCAAGATGGATGCAATCAGGTTTTATGATCACTTGCTGAAGTGTTTATCATATAATCATGAAAAAAATGAAATTCTTCTTTATGAAGATCGAAATATAGTGAAAATTTATGAAGGCTATTTGTCTGAACGTGTATTAAAAAAGACAAAAGAAGCATTTTACGAGTTTATCATTAAAATTAAGCAGGATGATTGGCTAAGAAACATCTTAAAGGAACATTATTTCTATGAGGATCCAGAAGAACAGCAGCAAATAATGGAGATTATTTATTCCATCCACGAAGGTCAAAGAGAGGATCTTGCTTCTTTCTTGAAAGAAGTCAGTGAAGAACCAAATATAAGAGCCGCCATTGAGCAGATTTTTCAAGAAAATGTTTCGTTTTCTTTTGATTCCTTCCTCAGATTTCGTTTGCGCTCTTACATTCAGAAATTGGAGAGCTATGTTGAACTTTCTATTGATGAATACAAAATGGAGCAGGAGTACCAAATGTTTGTTCAAACGCTTAGGGAGTTTTTGGTGAATCGTGAACCGAAAATGGAAATTCTTCACTTATTATTCGATGAGGAGATTACCTTTTACACCGATGACTTTGAGGAAATCAAACGAGGAGAACTAATAAAAATGATTGACCGGAAATTACTGGTGAATCACCCGGTATATGTTGATTCTGCTTCGATTGCACCGCTATTATCACTTGCACCGACGACGATTTTTCTTTATGCAAAAAATCCTGAAGAACCACTTATCAGAACAATTAAAAATATCTTTGAAGAAAGAGTCACAATTAAAGCATTTGATGCTCTCCGTAGTACGAAGAAGTTGCTTCTTAAAGACGATACTGCATCGGAGAATCATGGATAAAAACTAAAAAATAGTGCAATAATGAAAATTATCAGGTTTATGTCCCTTGATTTTTAAAATGTTAATTATTATAATAACCTACATAGTCAATAATTACAGTAAAAGTAATGATAAGGATAATAGTATTTTTTTACGGATATTAGAGAGGGAGAGCTTGGCTGAAAATCTCCTATCACGGAATCAATACTTACCACCTTTAAACTTCGGCAGTGAACCCTTCATGATGTCCATGAGGCAAGTAATCGCTGACGGCCACAGCCGTTACCTGACCTAAAGTCATTTTTAATGAGCATTTAACCGTTCATTAGATTTGAAAAATTGGGTGGAACCACGTGTTAATCAAAACTCGTCCCTTTTCCAGGGACGGGTTTTTTTATTTTTAAAGCTATATTTGGGCTCCGTTCTACAAATTATGCTTAATTACAAAGGAGGAATTACCATGTCAGACGTTGTTAAGATTTCGTTTCCGGATGGGGCAGTAAAGGAGTTTCCAAAAGGGACAACAACTGAAGATATTGCTGCATCCATTAGCCCGGGCTTAAAGAAAAAAGCAATCGCAGGTAAATGGAACGGTCAAATGTTTGATCTTCGCCGTCCAATCCTTGAAGACGGTACTATAGAAATCGTTACACCTGATTCAAAGGATGCGCTAGAAGTTTTGCGCCATAGTTCTGCACATCTAATGGCTCAAGCGATTAAAAGATTGTATCCAAAAGTAAATCTTGGTGTGGGTCCAGTCATTGAAGGTGGATTTTATTATGATATCGATCTTGATGAATCATTAACACCTGAAGACCTTCCGAAAATTGAAAAGGAAATGGCAAAAATCGTAAATGAAAACATTGAAGTTGTTCGCAAAGAAGTCAGCCGTGCTAAGGCAGTGCAGCTTTTTAAAGAAGCTGGTGACCCATACAAGCTCGAACTAATTGAAGCGATTCCAGATGATGAAACAGTAACAATTTATGAACAAGGTGATTTTTTTGACCTTTGTCGCGGTATTCATGTTCCATCAACTGGAAAAATCAAGGAATTCAAACTATTAAGCATTGCTGGTGCTTATTGGCGCGGAGACAGCAATAATAAAATGCTGCAGCGGATTTATGGCACTGCCTTTTTTAAGAAAGAGGAATTGGCAGAGCATTTGCGCTTGTTAGAAGAGGCGAAAGAACGTGACCATCGCAAGCTTGGAAAAGAGCTAAACCTTTTTACCAATTCACAAAAGGTTGGTCAAGGACTACCAATCTGGATGCCGAAAGGGGCAACAATCCGCCGTATTGTGGAACGGTATATTGTTGATAAAGAGGTTCGCCTCGGCTATGACCATGTTTATACTCCTGTAATGGGAAGCGTGGATCTTTATAAAACATCTGGACACTGGGATCATTATCAAGAAGATATGTTCCCTGTAATGGAAATGGATAATGAACAACTTGTTCTTCGTCCAATGAACTGTCCTCACCATATGATGGTTTATAAAAACGGCATTCACAGCTACCGTGAGCTTCCAATTCGGATTGCCGAGCTTGGTTTAATGCACCGTTATGAAATGTCGGGTGCCCTATCAGGATTGCAGCGTGTTCGCGGAATGACATTAAATGATGCCCATATCTTTGTTCGGCCTGATCAAATTAAAGAAGAGTTCCAACGTGTTGTTCGCCTAGTGTTAGAGGTTTATAAAGACTTTGATATAAAAGATTATTCTTTCCGATTATCTTATCGTGATCCACAAGATAAAGCGAAATATTTCGATGACGATGCGATGTGGGAAAAAGCACAAAGCATGCTAAAAGAAGCGATGGATGATCTTGGTCTCGATTATTTCGAAGCTGAAGGGGAAGCGGCATTTTACGGACCTAAGCTTGATGTTCAAGTAAGAACTGCTTTAGGTAAAGATGAAACACTTTCAACGGTTCAATTGGATTTCTTGCTTCCTGAGAGATTCGATTTAACTTATGTTGGTGAAGATGGGAAGCAGCACCGCCCAGTTGTTATTCACCGTGGTGTCGTTTCAACTATGGAACGGTTCATTGCCTTCTTAATAGAGGAATACAAAGGGGCATTCCCAACATGGCTCGCACCAGTTCAGGTTCAAGTCATTCCTGTATCACCAGGCGCTCATTACGAATATGCAAAGCAGGTTCAGGAACAGCTTCAAAACGCAGGCTTACGAGTTGAATTGGACGGCCGTGATGAAAAAATTGGTTACAAAATCCGGGAAGCACAAATGCAAAAAATACCATATATGCTCGTCGTCGGTGATAAAGAAGTGGAAGAGAATGCCGTAAACGTCCGTAAATATGGGGAGCAAAACTCAGAAACAAAGCCATTTGCAGAATTTCTTGCTTCGTTAAAAGCAGAAGTTTCAAGAGGATAATTTGCAAAAAAGTGAGTATAAATTTTTGAACTAAGATAACTGTCTAGCGCAAGCAGCCCAGCGACTAGTGTACTTCGCTCTTCTCCCTACGATAAGTCAACATCGAATCGCTAACGCTCTTCTTGTTTCCTTTATCTCAGTCGAAGCGCTCCAGTCCATACGTCGCTAAACGGGCGCTTGCGCTTTTCTTTTTAAAAAAATAAAAATAAACCTATTGAATAATTCTATTGAATTATGCTACAATACATTTCGTTGTCATATAAATAGTTGTTTGACATTGCGTCTTTGATTATGATATAGTAACTAAGGTATAAAAATTGAATACGATTTTGGGAAAAGAAGAAGCACCCGCTTCTCACCTGATTGACGCGATAGGCAGTTGGCAGGTATTACGTGAACAATTGATTCATTAATGATGTTTCGTAAAGTGTGGGTGTTTTCATCCGCACTTTTTTGTTTGTGTATTTAAACAAAGCACTGCTTATTACTTGTCGATTCAACAAGGTGTCAAGCGTCAGGTTGGCAAAGGGACCCTTTTTGTTAAAAAGGCACCATCTTGACCCTTTCGTTGTATTCACATTAACCTTGGAGGTGGCTAATTATTAGCAAAGACATGTTGTTAAATGAAGGCATTCGCGCTCGCGAAATTCGCCTAATTGATCAAAATGGCGAACAGTTGGGGATTAAAACCAAAACTGAAGCCTTGGAGATTGCCGGAAGAGTGAATCTTGATTTGGTACTTGTAGCACCAAATGCAAAGCCTCCGGTAGGCCGCATTATGGACTATGGCAAATTTAAATTCGAGCAGCAAAAGAAAGATAAAGAAGCACGTAAGAATCAAAAAATTATCGTTACTAAAGAAGTTCGTCTAAGCCCGACAATTGATGAGCATGACTTTAATACAAAGCTTCGCAATGCCATTAAGTTTTTGGAAAAAGGCGACAAGGTAAAAGCTTCAATCCGTTTCAAGGGCCGGGCGATTACCCATAAAGAAATCGGTCAACGTGTTTTAGATCGTTTTTCTGAAGCGTGCAAAGAGGTGGCGACCATCGAGTCACATCCTAAAATGGATGGACGGAGCATGTTCCTGGTTTTAGCACCTAAAATCGACAAGTAATAAGGAGGATATCCCAATGCCAAAAATGAAAACTCACCGTGGCGCTGCAAAGCGTTTCAAGAAAACTGGTTCTGGTAAATTAAAGCGTGACCACGCTTATACAAGTCACTTATTTGCAAACAAATCTACAAAAGCAAAGCGTAAGCTTCGCAAATCAGCACTTATTTCTAAAGGCGATTTCAGACGCATTCGTCAATTATTAACTTACATGAAGTAAAACTAGAAGTGATCGATTTATATAGGAGGGAATTACATGCCACGTGTAAAAGGCGGTACAGTTACGCGCAAGCGTCGTAAAAAAGTTCTTAAATTAGCAAAAGGTTATTACGGTTCCAAACATACATTATATAAAGTTGCTAACCAACAGGTTATGAAATCATTAATGTATGCATTCCGCGACCGTCGCCAGAAAAAACGCGACTTCCGCAAACTTTGGATTACTCGTATCAATGCAGCAGCTCGTATGAACGGTCTTTCTTATAGCCGTTTAATGCATGGCTTAAAGCTTGCTGGTATCGAAGTAAACCGCAAAATGCTTGCTGAATTAGCAGTAAGTGATGCAAACGCATTTGCTGAATTCGCAAATGTTGCAAAACAACAATATAACAAGTAATAATTAAAAAGCCATTCTCAACAAGAGGATGGCTTTTTCTATGGGGGGATGAGAGAATGGATGGAAAGACAGTTTTGATAGTGGCCTATTTATTCATGAATATTGTTGGACTGTATATTATGGGGGAAGATAAAAGTCGGGCAAAAAAGCACCAGTATCGCATTAGTGAAAATACGCTTTGGCTGGTTGCTTTGTTTGGCGGGAGTGTCGGAACAACAATTGGCATGCAGGTATTCCGACATAAAACAAAGCATCTAACATTTAAAATCGGCTTTCCTTTTCTTGCACTAGCAGAATTCATTTTGTTTATTTATTTTTTGTTTTTATTACATTAATACTAGCATCTATTTTTTGTGTAAAAATTCCTTTACCGGACTTTTCCAAGTAATTTCTGCAATAGGGTATTGCTCATGTATTTTTCTCTCGATAAAATACAAGTCTTCTTTTACAAGACCATTTAGTGTCGATGTACTTTGTGACCAAATGCAGATGGAGACGACGTCCAAAATGTTATCAGAGTTTCCTAAGTATTTCTCACCTGCAAATACATCACCTTTATAGGTCAGTATAAAATTCCTTCTGACATCTTTATGGTCTAAAAGTAAAAAACGCTTTTGCCTCCGGGCAGCGTCAAGCTTTCTTTTAGAAGTAAAAAGGAGTTTAAATACGAAAGATAAAAAGAAAATAATTAAAAACAATAAGACAAAGCGCAGCAACCAAACCATTGGTTAAGCCCCCTAGTCATTTTTCTTTTCATACGATTCTGTTCGAAAAAAGTTTCACCTATTTTTCATTTTGATATAATTTTTTCATAAGGAGTGAAGAGGAATGATACAGCTTAAAAAATTGTTTCACATGCAAAAAGCATTAGATGCCCATATTGAAGAAAAGCACCAGCTACAAGAGGAAGATTTGTTTAATCGAAAACTTCTTGCATTGCTAGTGGAAATAGGAGAATTAGCGAATGAAACCCGGTGTTTTAAATTTTGGAGTGTAAAACCATCTTCGGCAAAAGAGGTGGTTCTAGAGGAGTTTGTGGATGGAATACATTTTATTTTATCGCTTGGAAATGAATGTGGGTTTGATGAAAAACCAGTTATTTTGGAAGAGAAGCAGCCAAGGGTAAATATAACCGAGCAATTTCTTTCTGTTTATGAAATGATCGGTAGGTTTCAAAAAAGCAAAAGTCTAAATGACTTTATTAGATTGTTTGAATCTTATCTGCAGTTAGCAACGCTACTCGGAATGACAAATATGGAAATAGAACAAGCATATTTTCAAAAAAACGAAGTAAATTATCAGAGACAAGAAAATAACTATTAACAGAATAATTGTAAATCAAGCATTTAGTTCTGTATAATGAATGCGTACAAATATAAAGGTGGCGAAACAATGGCAAAATTAGATGAAACTTTAACCATGCTTAAGGAGTTAACCGATGCCAGGGGGATTCCCGGCAACGAGCGTGAAGTACGTGAAGTCATGAAAAAATACATATCGCCATTTGCAGATGAAGTCACAACAGACGGTCTAGGCAGCCTCATCGCTAAAAAGGTTGGGAAAGAAGGCGGCCCCAAAATCATGGTTGCCGGCATTTAGATGAAGTAGGATTTATGATTACCCAAATTGATGACAAAGGTTTCCTTCGTTTTCAAACGGTGGGTGGTTGGTGGTCGCAGGTTATGCTTGCCCAACGTGTCACCATCGTCACGAAAAAGGGTGATGTGACAGGTGTCATTGGCTCAAAGCCACCGCATATCTTATCAGCTGAGGCTCGTAAAAAGCCAGTAGAAATCAAAGATATGTTTATTGATATTGGAGCCTCAAACCGTGAAGAAGCAATGGAATGGGGCGTCCGGCCTGGAGATATGACAGTTCCATATTTTGAGTTTACGGTGATGAACAACGAGAAAATGCTATTGGCAAAAGCTTGGGATAATCGAATTGGTTGTGCGATTGCGATTGATGTTATGAGACAATTAAAGGGTGCAGATCATCCTAATATTGTTTACGGTGTAGGTACGATTCAAGAGGAAGTTGGCCTTCGTGGTGCCCGTACCTCTGCTGCGGCCATTAATCCTGATATCGGTTTTGGTGTTGACGTCGGGATCGCTGGCGACACACCGGGGATTTCTGAAAAAGAAGCGATGAGCAAAATGGGTAAAGGTCCGCAAATCATTTTATATGATGCCTCCCTCGTTTCCCATAAAGGCTTACGAGATTTTGTAACCGACCTTGCAGATGAGTTAAACATTCCATATCAATTTGATGCCATTCCAGGCGGCGGTACAGACGCCGGTTCCATCCATATGACACATAACGGTGTTCCAACCCTAGCGATTACGATTGCAACCCGTTATATTCATTCACACGCAGCGATGCTCCACCGCGATGACTACGAAAACGCAGTGAAGTTGATTGTTGAAGTCATTAAGCGTTTAGACCGCGAAACAGTAGAAAAAATTACATTTGAATAATTTAGATAAAATTCCCCGAGAGTGATTCGGGGAATTTTTTTGGAAAAAGGCGGATTCATTTGGGAAAAGCCACAATCTTTTAAAAAATTTAAAAAATAAAAAGCTGCCAGTGTTTTTTGGCAGCGATCTCTTACCCTAATGTTTTAACCCACTCTCAAGGGTTCCCAGCATCTCTTTCTTTTCTTCTTCCGATGAATTTTGCCAAATGATTTCAAATAACACGCCAAGACCAGGGAGCATTTTTTCTTCGCCGTTTTGAATGGCATCAACAATTGTATCTTCTAATTCTGCTTGTGAGTTTCCGGATACATTGTGAACAATGGCATTACGTAAATTTAAATTCATGAATGCACACTCCTTTTTTATCCTGTAATTCTTTAATATCTTTCCTTAATTTGGTTTTATTATGTATTTAAATTAAGCTATAATAAAAAAATCAAAATAAAAGGAGCTTTAGGCTTGAAGCATATTCAATCGATCAATAACCCACAGGTTAAACAATGGAAAAAGCTTTTAACAAAAAAAGAGCGGGATAAAACGGGAATGTTCATTGTGGAAGGTTTTCACTTAGTTGAAGAGGCACTCAAACAAAGTGAACAAGTTTTAGAAATCATTGTTTCCGAGCAGGTAGGTCTGCCGCCGCGCTGGGATTCAGGTGCCACAGCCGTAACAGTTGTTACCGAGGAGATTTCCAATTCACTTTCGGATACAGAAACACCGCAGGGAATTTATGCAGTTTGCCGACAGATTAGTAAGGAAACAGCTGATCATGCGAGAACCTTCCTTCTAATTGATGCGGTACAGGATCCGGGGAATCTCGGAACGATGATCCGTACGGCTGATGCCGCCGGAATTGATGCCGTTGTCGTTGGCCATGGCAGTGTTGACATATTCAATTCAAAAGTACTACGATCGGCGCAAGGCAGCCATTTCCACCTGCCGATCATTCGCGGTGACATCAATGAATGGATCCGGAAGCTAAAGGAAAACGAGATCCCAGTATACGGAACTGCCCTCGAAAATGCTTCTGTTTATACCGAGACTTCTCCGACCGGCATTTTGCTCTTATTGTAGGGAATGAGGGTAACGGTGTAAGCAAAGAAATACTTGTCAACACAACAGCAAATCTTTATATTCCGATTTTTGGAAAAAGTGAATCGTTAAATGTCGCGGTTGCAACCGGCATCCTTATTTATTATTTAAAAAAATAAGCGCTAACTAGTTTGAAACAACCGAGAAAATATTATATAATAGTCAAATAATATTGATAAAATTAAAAACGATGACGGAGAAAAGTATTTTGTCTACCACCATTTAGGGAGAAAGTGCCGCGACTGAAAGCACTTTTATGGGAACGGCAGAAGAAGTTCACCTCCTGAGTTGGCATTGGGACCACGATAAAAAGTGATAGCTTTGAGAGTAGATTACTGTCTAGCTCATTTCTGCTTTTCGTGTAATGATGCATCGGCGTATGCCGTTATCCGAATGAAGCGAACACTTGTGTTATACATATGGTGTTTACAAGGGTGGTACCGCGAATATAAACCTCGTCCCTTTCCAGGGATGGGGTTTTTTTATTTGTAAAAAAGTTCATTCGAAAAAAGTCCGGCCAAACCATGGTCTTATTTTACAAAATTAAGGAGGAATCATTCTAATGCAAGAACGATTAAAGGAATTGCAGGAAGAGGCTATTCAAAAAATTGAACAGTCCTCGAGCTTAAAAGAATTGAATGACATTCGTGTTGCTTATTTGGGCAAAAAAGGGCCGATAACAGAAGTATTACGCGGCATGGGAAAACTCTCAGTAGAAGAGCGTCCAGTTATGGGGGCATTGGCAAATGAAGTCCGTGAAGCTATTGCCGTAAAATTGGAAGCAAAGCAGAAGGGCTTAGAAGAAGCAGCAGTGTTTGAAAAATTAGCTTCTGAAACAATTGATGTTACCCTTCCAGGCCGTCCTGTGAAAGTAGGAAACCACCATCCACTAACAGGAATCATTGAAGAGATTGAAGATTTATTTATTGGCATGGGTTATCAGGTGGCTGAAGGACCTGAAGTAGAGCAGGATTATTATAACTTCGAAGCGCTCAATTTACCGAAGGGGCACCCTGCCCGCGATATGCAGGATTCCTTCTATATCACGGAAGAAATCTTACTTCGCACTCACACATCGCCGGTTCAAGCCCGGACAATGGAAAAGCACCAAGGAAAAAGGCCGATTAAAATTATTTGCCCGGGTAAAGTGTACCGCCGCGATAATGATGATGCGACACACTCCCACCAGTTCATGCAAATCGAAGGCTTGTGGTCGGCGAGAATATTCGCATGAGTGACCTGAAAGGAACATTAGAGGTATTCGCGAAAAAAATGTTCGGCGAAGACCGAGAAATCAGATTACGTCCGAGCTTCTTCCCATTTACAGAACCATCTGTTGAAATGGACATTTCTTGTAAAATTTGCGGTGGTAAAGGCTGTAACGTTTGTAAGAAAACAGGCTGGATTGAAATTCTTGGAGCCGGTATGGTACATCCAAACGTCCTAGAAACTGCCGGTTATGATTCGAAAAAATATACAGGATTTGCATTTGGAATGGGACCAGAGCGAATTGCGATGTTGAAATACGGTGTTGATGATATTCGTCATTTCTATACCAATGATGTTCGGTTCTTAAAACAATTTAGTAAACACGAATAATAATAAAAGCGAAAGCGCGTGTTTAGCGCTGGAGCTAGATAATAGGAGGTTACGACATGTTCGTTTCATATAAATGGCTCCAGGACTATGTTGATTTATCTGGAGTAACAGCAACAGAATTAGCAGAAAAAATTACAAAAAGCGGGATCGAAGTAGAAGGAGTAGAAGTTCTTAACGAGGGCATCAAAGGTGTCGTTATTGGCTACATCCTCGAACGCGAACAGCATCCTAATGCCGATAAATTAAGCAAATGTCTGGTTGATGTTGGGGAAGAAGCACCCGTTCAAATTATTTGCGGAGCGAAAAATGTGGCAAAAGGCGAAAAGGTTGCAGTTGCAATGGTTGGCGCTATTTTACCAGGAAATTTTAAAATAAAACGTGCGAAGCTCCGTGGCGAAGAATCAAATGGGATGATCTGTTCCCTAACAGAGCTTGGTATGGAAGGGAAAATTGTTCCGAAAGAATATTCAGAGGGAATCTTTGTTTTCCCTGCTGATGCAGAGGTGGGAACGGATGCATTAGCATTATTAAATAGAGACGATGAAGTGCTTGAACTTGGATTAACTCCTAACCGTTCCGACTGCTTAAGTATGCTAGGCGTTGCCTATGAAGTTGCTGCGATTCTTGGGCGAGAAGTGAAGCTTCCGGAAATCAATCTTCAATCCACAAATGAAAAAGCATCTGACTATATTAAAGTTGTTATTGATGCACAGGAGGATAATCCTCTATACGTGGCAAAAATAATTAAAAATGTAAAAATCGGACCAGCGCCATTATGGATGCAAACCCGATTAATGTCTGCGGGTATCCGTCCACATAATAATGTAGTCGATATTACGAACTACATTCTCTTAGAATATGGTCAGCCGCTGCATGCATTTGATTATGATCGTTTAGGTTCAAAAGAAATCGTTGTTCGCCGTGCCGCAAACGGAGAAAAATTTGTTACTCTTGATGACGTTGAACGTACATTAACATCCAATCATCTCGTGATTACAAATGGAACTGAGCCTGTGGCTCTTGCAGGTGTCATGGGTGGGGCTAATTCCGAAGTAACGGCGACACCACTACAGTTTTATTGGAGGCAGCTTATTTTAACGGAGCAGCAGTAAGAAAAGCTTCTAAAGACCATGGTTTAAGAAGCGAAGCAAGCGCTCGTTTTGAAAAAGGTGTCGATCCAAATCGGGTTCGTGCCGCCGGTGAGCGTGCCGCCTACCTTATGGCTAAATACGCGAACGGCGAAGTGTTAGAAGGTGCTGGGGAAGTGGACACTCTTACTGTGGAACCAGCGGTTGTTTCAATTACTTTGGAAAAAATCAATCGTGTTCTTGGAACAAATCTAAACAGCCATGATGTAAAAGCCATCTTTGACCGCTTACAATTTGCTGTAACCATTGAACAAGATACGATCACTGTTACAGCACCAACACGTCGTGGCGATATTAAAATCGAAGAAGATTTAATTGAAGAAGTGGCCCGTTTGTATGGTTATGACAATATTCCTAAAACCTTGCCAATTGGTTCTTCAACTCCTGGTAAGCTATCTGAATACCAGAAAAAGCGCCGAATTGTTCGCCAATATCTTGAAGGGGAGGGTCTTTTTCAAGCCATTACCTATTCTTTAACAAATGAAGAAAAGGCAGCACAATTCGCACTTGAAAGCAGCGACTATATACGACTTGCGATGCCAATGAGTGAGGACCGCAGTGTGCTTCGTTTAAGCATCATGCCTCAATTGTTGGAGGTTTTAAAATACAACAGCGCCCGTCAAAACGATAGCCTGGGAGTATATGAAACGGGAGCAGTATTTTTGGCCAATGGTACGGATGTACTTCCGGTAGAAGAAGAGCATTTAGCAGGTGCAATAACTGGCCTATGGCACACTCATTCGTGGCAGGGGGAGAAAAAGGCTGTAGACTTCTACGTATTAAAAGGAATTTTAGAAGGATTGTTTGCTAAGTTAGGTCTTGCTGACAAAGTGGAATATGTTCAAGCGAAGGTGGAAAGCATGCATCCTGGACGTACAGCAGAAATCCACTTAAATGGTAAGAAAATCGGGTTCGTCGGTCAGGTTCATCCTACCATGCAAAAAGAGCTTGATTTAAAAGATACCTATGTATTTGAGCTTTCTTTAAAAACGGTATTGGAAGAACACGCAGCACCATTGCAATATGAAGCCATTCCACGTTTCCCATCCATCACGAGAGATATTGCTCTTGTGGCAAACAAAGAAACAGTAGCAGGAACACTGGAGGACATCATTTTATCAGCGGGTGGACAGCTCCTTAAAGAGGTACATGTCTTTGATTTATATGAAGGTGAACGAATGGAAGAAGAAAAGAAATCCATTGCCTTCTCGTTAAAATATGCGGATCCGGAACGAACCTTGACTGATGAAGAAGTCACGAAGGTCCATGATCGGGTACTTGAAGCTTTGAAAGAAAAGGCTGGCGCGGTTTTACGAGGATAATCAAAAGAGGCTAGTTAGGAAAGGTCGTAAATTATGACCGTTTCTAGCTGGCCTTTTTGCTAAAAATACCAAAAGAGGTTGCCCGCCACCTAGACTTCGGAACAACCTCTTTCAATTTTTATTTCAATTTATATTTGTTCATAGATTGCATCATAACGCTTAGCTAATGCAGTATCTAAGTCAGTTAATCCCCCAGCACTCCAAGAGGTTAGTTTTAGTGTTACTAATTTATAGTCAATCGCAATGAATGGATGATGATTTTTTTCCTCTGAAAGATTAGCAATTTCATTCACGAAAGCAACGCCCTTTAAAAATTCCGAAAAACGATATTTTTTCACAATGAATTTGCCGTCTAACTTCCAACCAGTTAATTGAGCAACAGCTGTGCTTATCTCCGTATCACTTAGTCTATTCGCCACTAAAATCCCTCCTGGCCATATATATTATTGTCAAACGATCTATATGCGCTTTTTATTGACAATTGCCAGCGCTTTATCAGTATTGGCAAAGTGGAGCTTTACAAAAGAGGGCAGGATATCACGGCCTTTTTTTACAATTAGCTTTGCCGCTGCTACATCGACTTGAGCTCCAGCTCCTTTGGGAATTGTTAAACCTGCCGCTGCACTTAATTTATCAATATACTGAACGAAGGCGTATCGGGCGAGGATAGAAGCCGCCGCAACTGCGATATGGATTCCTTCCGCCTTCGTACTGAAATAGACATTTTCTTTTGCAATCGCCTTTTGGCTTTTTACGTGCTGGAAATAAGTGCTCCCTTGAACGAATTGATCGATAAGAATGGCTTCCGGTTTTAGTGGTGAGATTTTTTCCAACACATTTAGAATGGCTTGATTATGAAGAATGGCTTTCATTTTCCCTTGCGACATTCCAGATTGTTGCAGTTGATTATACTTTTCATTTTTTAAGGTTAACAGGCTATACGGGACAATATCCTTTATTATCTTTGCAATCGCAATAATTTTTTCATCGTTTAAATCCTTTGAATCTCTCACGCCCAATTCCTTAAGCAAAGGAATATCTTCTTTTTTCACGTGGCCGCAACAACTGTAATCGGCCAAAAAAATCTCCCGTACCTACTTCATCTGAACCAATTGCGGACATTTTGCCGATCCCATCAGGCAAGTCGCCTTTTGCTGTTTTTGCTTTAGTAGGAGCTGCCTTTTTTGCTGAAGATGTACCGGAACTCCCCCATTTGCCAGCTTCCTTTTCACTGTCATTTCCCTGGAATAAAACTTTACCAGATTTGTAGGCTGTAATCATACAGGCTGGTGTTTTGGCAGCAAACACGCTTCCCGGAATATTCTTATCGATTAATAAGGAGCCGTAATGATTTTTCATTTCCATAATTTCATTCATGGTTCGATTTAATACCACATTACCCAAAATAAAAGCACCACTTTTCTACTAAATTGTTAAATATTAAACTAGGCTCAAGACTGTTTGACTTTTCCACCAATAACGGTTCGTGTTATGATATAGTGTAGGATTCTTGAATGGAGGCATTTACGTTGTCAAATACAAACAAAAATAGAACGACTGTTGAAATATTTGGAGCTCAATATGTCATTTTAGGTACCGAAAGCACAAGCCATATTCGGCTAGTTGCCTCATTGGTAAACGATAAAATGCGTGAAATAAACTCCAAGAATCCATCCCTTGATGTAAGTAAACTCGCTGTATTAACGGCAGTCAATGCTGTCAATGATTATCTTAAGATGAAGGATCAATTGGAGCGGTTGCATTCAGACAAACAAAAAGAAAAGGATTGAAATGATATGTTAGATATAGCAATAATTATCTTATTAATTATGGGATTTTTTGTCGGACTTAGAAGAGGCTTCATTCTTCAGCTTGTTCACTTAACAGGTTTTATTATTGCATATGCTGTCGCAAATTTATACTATTTAAAGTTAGCTCCAAAACTAACTTTATGGATTCCTTATCCAAACTTCGGAAACAGTACAACCTTAAAACTGTTAACGGGCACAAATAACATGGAAGCTGCTTTCTACCGTGCCATTGCTTTTGTTGTCATCTTTTTTGCAGTAAAAATATTACTGCAGATTATCGGTTCTATGCTTGATTTTATTGCCCATCTACCAATTCTCAGGCAGTTAAATGTCTGGGCAGGCGGAATCCTAGGTTTTTGTGAAGTATATTTAATGATCTTTATTTTATTATATATTGCGGCCCTAATTCCAATGGGAGTTTTTCAGAATCCTTTGGACCAATCATTTTTGGCAAAAGCAATTGTAAATCACACTCCTTTCCTTTCCCAGCAAATAAAGAGTCTATGGATTGAATATTCAGCTGCTTTAACTTCTCTGTAGCAGAGAAGTTTTTTATTCGGATAGAAATAATATGGAAAAAATGACAATGCTAAATTCAAGGTAGGTGGTTTAGATGGAAGTTAATAAAAAAGACGTAATAAGATTATTAGAAACAATCGCAATCTATTTAGAGTTAAAAGGGGAAAATACATTTAAAGTATCTGCATTTCGCAAGGCAGCCGCCGCAATGGAGGCGATGAGCGTACTTTATCAGCCATTGAAGATTTTACGGCTATCTCGGGTATTGGTAAAGGTACCGCAGCCGTTATTGATGAATACATAAAGGAAGGTTCTTCTTCGGTGTTAAAAGAACTAAAAGAAGAAGTTCCCCCTGGGTTAATCCCACTTCTGCAATTGCCTGGGCTCGGTGGAAAGAAAATTGCCAAGCTGAATCAAGAGTTAGGAATTGAGGACGTATCTAGTTTAGAAGAAGCCTGTAAATCAGGACTTGTTCAAGCTTTGCCTGGTTTTGGGAAGAAATCAGAAGAAAAAATTTTAAGTGCCATCCATAATTTCGGCACCAGGCCAGACCGGCTTCCAATTGCCTATATGCTTCCAATAGCTGAACAAATTGAGGCGATTCTCGCAACAATACCTGAGATTTATCGATTTTCAAGGGCAGGAAGCTTGCGAAGAATGAAGGAAACAATTAAAGATCTTGATTTTATTATTGCTACCAATCAGTCAGAGGTTGTGAAACAACAGCTGCTAGAATTGCCAAAAATTAAAGAAATCATTGGTGCTGGAGATACAAAGGTTTCATTAACATTCGGATTAGACTACGACATTTCTGTTGATTTTCGTCTTGTTAAACCAGAGGAATTTACAACAACCCTACACCACTTTACAGGGTCAAAGGAACATAATATTCGTATGAGACAGCTTGCCAAGGAACGTGGTGAAAAAATAAGCGAGTACGGCGTGGAAACAATCGAGACTGGTGTAATTCGAACATTCACTTCAGAAGAAGAATTTTTCAACCATTTCGACCTTCCGTTCATTCCTCCTGAAATGAGAGAGGATGGAAAAGAAGTTGAAGAAAATTCGGCTATGGAGGATTTAATTGAACTAAAAGATATTAAAGGTGACCTTCATATGCATTCGACCTGGAGCGACGGAGCTCATTCGATTGAAGAAATGGCTAAAGCCTGCCGTGCCAGAGGGTATCAATATATGGCGATTACCGACCACTCGAAGTATTTAAAAGTGGCCAATGGTCTAACTCGTGAGCGGTTACTGCAGCAGCGGGAGGAAATTAAGAAATTAAATCAACAATACGAAGATTTTGTTATTCTTTCAGGTGTAGAAATGGATATCCTTCCTGACGGCACGTTGGATTATGAGGATGATCTCCTTGCGGAAATGGATTTTGTCATCGCCTCGATTCATTCTGCCTTTTCCCAGCCGCGGGAAAAAATCATGGCAAGGCTCAAAACGGCCCTCGAAAATGCCCATGTAGATTTGATTGCCCATCCAACCGGCAGAAAAATTGGACGCCGGGCTGGATATGATGTTGATATCGATCTATTAATTGAGTTAGCTAGTGTGACCAATACAGCATTAGAATTAAATGCCAATCCCAATCGTCTAGATTTGGCTGCTGAACATTTGAGAAAAGTCCAAGAGGCGGGCGTAAAAATTATCATCAATACAGATGCTCATAAAATGGATACATTAACACATATGGAAATCGGTGTTTCCACGGCCAAAAAAGGCTGGATAAAAAAATCATCGGTGTTAAATGCACTGGATAAGAATGACTTGCTTGAGTTTTTACACAATAGAAGCAATAGGGAGGATTAACTCCATGCAAGAAAGAGCACTAAAGGTATTAGAATTTACGAAAGTGAAGGAGCAGCTAGTAGAACATGCTGCTTCATCACTTGGGATTGAAAAAATTAAACAGTTGGTGCCCTCAACAGATTTTGATGAAGTGGTACAACTTCAAGCTGAAACAGATGAGGCAGCAACGGTGTTACGTATAAAAGGAAATGTCCCCCTTTCAGGTGTTCATGATATCCGCGCCCATATTAAACGCTCGGTCATTGGTGGTATCTTGAGCCCGCATGAACTGGTTCAAATCGCAAGTACCATTCACGCCAGTCGTCAAATGAAACGCTTTATCGAGGACCTAGCAGATGAGAGAATTGATATTCCGATTTTATTAGAGCAAGTTGAGCGAATGGTCCCACTAACAAATCTGGAACAATCGATAAAATATGCCATTGATGAAAGCGGCGAGGTTCTAGACGGCGCTAGTGATCTTCTGAGGTCTTTAAGACACCAGTTGCGATCGAATGAAGCTCGTGTTCGGGAAAAGCTAGAAAGCATGATTCGTTCATCAAGTGCCCAAAAAATGTTATCTGATGCGATTGTTACGATTCGCAATGATCGCTTTGTTATTCCAGTAAAACAGGAATATCGTGGTCATTATGGCGGTATCATCCATGATCAAAGTTCATCGGGGCAAACCTTATTTATTGAACCGCAGGTAATTGTGCAATTAAACAATCAATTGCAGGATATTCGCGTGAAAGAACAACTTGAAATTGAGCGAATTTTGACAGAGCTATCCGCAAAGGTTGCTGAGCAGGAAATCGAATTACAGATAATTGTCGAGATTTTAGCAAATTTAGATTTTATTTTTTCAAAGGCTAGATACAGCCGTCGAATTAAGGCATCCATGCCGAAAATGAATAATGAAGGTAGAATTGCTCTTTATAAGGCAAGACATCCGCTAATTCCAATTGAGGAGGTCGTCGCCAATGATATCATGCTTGGGAAGGACTATACGACGATTGTGATTACCGGACCAAACACCGGCGGTAAAACGGTAACCTTAAAAACATTAGGGTTATGTTCCTTAATGGCACAGGCTGGTTTACAGGTACCTGCGCTAGATGGCTCGGAACTAGCCGTTTTTGATGCTGTGTTTGCTGATATTGGTGATGAGCAGTCAATTGAGCAGAGCCTCAGTACCTTCTCTTCTCATATGGTAAACATTGTTGATATTTTAAATAAAGTTGATTTTAAAAGTCTTGTCTTATTTGATGAACTTGGTGCCGGCACTGACCCACAAGAAGGGGCCGCGTTAGCGATATCAATTTTAGATGAAGTGCACAATAAGGGGGCAAGGGTCATTGCCACCACGCATTATCCAGAATTAAAGGCATACGGCTATAACCGTGAAGGGGTTTTAAATGCCAGTGTTGAATTCAACGTCGAAACATTAAGCCCAACGTACAAGCTTTTGTTAGGTGTACCTGGAAGAAGTAATGCTTTTGAGATCTCGAAGCGATTAGGTTTGAATGAAAGTGTCATTCACGCGGCCCGCTCCTATGTAAGTGAGGATACGAACCAAATCGATCAGATGATTGCTTCCTTAGAACAAAGTAAACGGCAAGCAGAAATCGAACATGATGAGGCGCGGGATTATCTAAAGCAGGCGGAAAAGCTTCATCAAGATTTACAAAAGCAAATGATGGACTTTTATGACAACAAAGACTCAATGCTTGAAAAAGCAGCGGAAAAGGCAGCTGAAATCGTTGATGAAGCAAAAAGCGATGCAGATAAGGTAATTCGCGATCTCCGTAAAATGAGAATCGAAAAGCATGCCGAAATTAAAGAACATGAATTGATTGATGCTAAAAGACGTCTTCAGCAAGCAGCACCAGAGATAAAGAAATCAGAGAAGCTAACAAGCAAGAAAAATAAGAAACATACCTATATGCCTGGGGATGAAGTAAAAGTTCTTACCTTTGGCCAAAAAGGAAACTTATTAGAAAGAGTTTCCTCAAATGAGTGGCAGGTACAAATTGGAATTTTAAAGATGAAGGTCAAAGAAAAAGACCTGGAGTATATAAGTACCCCAAAACAGGTAGAGACAAAACCAATGGCGATTGTAAAGGGCAGAGATTCATATGTCAAATTGGAACTAGACCTTCGTGGGGAAAGATATGAAGATGCCCTTTTAAAGGTAGAAAAGTATATTGATGACGCACTACTATCAGGCTATCCTCGCGTATCAATTATCCACGGGAAGGGTACCGGTGTCCTTAGGCAGGGAGTTCAAGAATATTTAAGGAATCACCGTTCCGTTAAAAAAATCCGCTTTGGAGAAGCAGGTGAAGGTGGATCTGGTGTTACCGTAGTTGAATTTTAATAATGTTCGGGGAGAATGGGGAATGGACCAGTTTTGGGAGAACGAATATATTCAAATTGCGGCTTATTATAGTGTAGTAATTTTATGTATGATTGTCTTTTTGGCGATTTTTGAAGTGGTAACAAAATATAAAAATTGGGAAGAAATCAAAAAAGGAAACTTGGCAGTAGCCATGGCAACGGGAGGGAAAATATTTGGGATTGCCAATATTTTTCGCCATTCCATCCAACAGCATAATTCATTGCTCACGATGATTAGCTGGGGGATATTTGGGTTTGTCCTTTTATTAGCTGGATATTTTATTTATGAATTTTTAACACCTAAATTTAAAATCGATGAGGAAATACAAAATGATAATCGAGCGGTAGGATTAATTTCTATGGTCATTTCGATCGGATTATCTTATGTGATTGGAGCAGGAATTTCTTAAGGGGAGAATAAAGTGGAGAGATTAGCTAAAGTGCTTCTAGGATTATGTGGCTTGTTTTTGCTAATTGGATTGGTGTATATGCTGTTTTTTTCTTAGTCAAAAACCATCGCTGATTATGGTGAGCGATGGTTTTTCTTTTTCTAAGGTGTCAATTCATTCATTGTCTAAAAAGGATGACTATATTATAATTGATATATAAGTTTGAATTTTTTAATAATTCACTCTAGGGGGGATACAATGTCAGAGTCAAAGCCGTGGCTTCGAATTTACCCTGAAGAAATCCCTGCTACACTTGTTTACTCACGAGAGCCAGTACAGCAATACTTAGTTAATGCCGCAGAAAAGTTTCCAGAAAAAGTCGCGATTCATTTTATGGGAAAAGAAATCACCTATAAAAAACTTCATGAAGAAGCGCTCATTTTTGCCGGATACCTTCAGAAAATAGGCATTTCTAAAGGAGACCGAGTGGCAATTATGCTCCCGAATACTCCACAGGCAGTAGTCGGCTATTATGCGGTATTAATAGCGGGAGGAATAGTCGTTCAAACAAATCCATTGTATACAGAGCGGGAGCTGGAGTACCAAATGAAGGATTCAGGGGCGAAAGCGATAATCACCCTCGAAATTCTTTATCCTCGTGTTTCTAAAGCGATGCCGCAAACAGATTTGCAGCATATTATTGTAAGCGCCATTAAGGATTATTTGCCGTTTCCCAAAAATCTAGTTTATCCTTTTATCCAGAAAAAGCAATATGGGCTTGTCGTCAAGGTAAAGCATGAAGGCAGCACACATTTACTTTCGGAAATTGTAAAAGCGAAGCAGGAGACATTAATTGTCCATGAATTTGATTTTGAGGAAGATCTGGCACTTATACAATATACAGGTGGCACGACTGGATTTCCGAAAGGGGTTATGTTAACACATAAAAATCTCGTGTCGAATGCCGCAATGTGCCAAGCGTGGCTATATAAAAGTAAACCCGGTGAAGAATCCGTGCTAGGAATTTTGCCATTTTTTCACGTCTATGGAATGACGACCGTTCTGATATTATCGGTCATGCAAGCACAAAAAATGATTTTATTACCAAAATTCGATGTTGAAACCACCTTAAAAACGATTCAAAAACAACGCCCTACCCTTTTTCCCGGTGCACCAACGATTTATATTGGGTTATTGAATCATCCAGATTTAAAAAAATACGATTTATCTTCGATTGAAGCCTGTATTAGTGGCTCTGCACCACTTCCAGTTGAAGTGCAGCAGAAGTTTGAGGAAATAACAGGTGGGAAATTAGTGGAAGGGTATGGCTTAACAGAGTCCTCTCCGGTTACCCATTCCAACTTCTTATGGGACCGACCAAGGGTGAAGGGCAGTATAGGTGTTCCCTATCCGGATACCGATGCCGCCATATTCTCGTTAGAAACCGGTGAACACTTGCCAGAAGGTGAAGTCGGTGAAATTGCCATAAAAGGGCCGCAAGTTATGAAAGGCTATTGGAATCGTCCTGAGGACACTGATCAAACCTTACAAGACGGCTGGCTGTTAACAGGTGACTTGGGCTATATGGATGAGCAAGGATATTTTTATGTAGTGGATCGCAAAAAAGATATGATTATCGCAGGGGGGTATAATATCTATCCAAGGGAAATCGAAGAAGTTTTGTACGAACATCCGGAGGTAATAGAAGTAGTTGCTGCGGGTATCCCAGATCCGTATCGCGGAGAAACCGTGAAGGCATACGTTGTGTTAAAAGAAGACGCGACGGTTACGAAAGAGGAATTGAACCAATTTGCAAGGAAATATCTTGCTGCCTATAAAGCACCTAGAATCTATGAATTCAGAAAGGAATTACCTAAAACGGCCGTAGGGAAAATATTACGAAGATCCCTTGTTGATGAAGAAATGAAAAAGATAGAAGAAGATCGTCCTAAACAAGCCTAACATTGTAAGGCCGTCCATTCGGCTCTTTATTTTTGTGAATTTTAGCTTGTCTTAATTGAAAATGAGAATTAATATTAAAAAGAATGTACAGTATTTCTTGACAGAAATGCCTTCAAAAATTATGATAAAAATATGAATGATTATTCATTCATTACGTTCGTTGAACATGAATGAAGATTTTCTTCAAAGGGGGGACATTACGTGAAAAAAGTAAGCCGAAATACATGCAAATTATTGATGCGGCGGTCATAGCAATCGCTGAAAATGGTTACCACCAAGCCCAAGTATCGAAGATTGCCAAACAGGCGGGCGTGGCTGATGGAACAATCTATTTATATTTTAAAAACAAAGAAGACATACTGATCTCCCTCTTTGAAGAAAAAATGGGGACGTTTGTTGAAAAAATAAATGAAAAAATAGCAGGAAAAAAGTCGGCGGCAGAGAAGTTATTAATGTTGGTTGAAACTCATTTTAAACTACTTTCTGTTGATCATCACCTTGCTATCGTAACACAGCTCGAAATACGTCAATCCAATAAAGAGCTCCGTTTAAGGATAAACGATATTCTTAAAGGGTATTTATCAGTAATTGATAAAATCTTGATTGAAGGGAAAGAAACGGGAGAGTTCTCAAGTGATCTTGAGGTACGTCTCGCTCGTCAAATGATTTTCGGTACGATAGATGAAACGGTAACATCCTGGGTGATGAATGAGGAAAAGTATGATTTAAATGCACTTACCCACTCGGTCCATCGGTTATTGATTAACGGATGTGGAGCCAGGGACAGGTAGCATTTTAAGAAAAGGAGGAGTTAATTTGGAATTTCTAAAATGGACTCATCAAGACAATATTGTAACCATTTCTATTCAGCGTCCCCCGGCGAACGCCCTTTCCACTGGTTTAATAAGGGAACTGTCGGCAGTACTTGATGAAATTGAAACCATTCGTGAACTGAAAGTCATAATCCTCCATGGGGAAGGACGCTTTTTCTCTGCAGGAGCAGATATTAAAGAATTTACAACGGTTGCTTCGTCTGAAGACTTTTCCAAACTTGGAAAGTTTGGACAAGATTTGTTTGACCGGATGGAAAAATTTCCAATCCCCATTATCGCTGCTATTCATGGAGCTGCATTAGGGGGCGGTCTTGAACTGGCAATGGCATGTCATATCCGTCTTGTAAGTGAAACAGCCAAGCTTGGACTTCCTGAGCTTCAGCTAGGTTTAATTCCTGGATTTGCTGGTACTCAGCGATTGCCAAAATATGTTGGTGTTGCAAGAGCGGCAGAAATGCTATTCACTTCTGAGCCAATTACAGGGTTAGAAGCTGTTCAATACGGATTAGCCAACCATGCCTATCCAGAAAATGAAGTATTAGAAAAGGCTTATAAGCTTGCCAGGAAAATTGCCAAGAAAAGCCATGGTTCTTTAAAGGCAGCCATATTATTATTAAACTATGCAAAGACTGAAGAGTTCTACGCAGGGGCAGACAAAGAGGCTGAATTATTTGGTGAGGTTTTTATGTCAAAAGATGGCAAAGAAGGCATACAAGCCTTTATTGAAAAGCGTGAGCCCCATTTTAAAGGTGAATAAATTAACCGTGGCGGTTTCACCGCTTTTGGTAAAGTTATAAAAAAATTTTTTCGGAAATATTTTCTCAATCTTTCAAACTGAGCGAATGCTCGAAATTTTAGGAGGGAAACCATGAACATTTATGTGTTAATGAAAAGAACCTTTGATACTGAAGAAAAAATTACAATATCAGGCGGGAAAATCAATGAGGATGGAGCAGAGTTTATCATCAATCCTTATGACGAATATGCTGTGGAAGAAGCGATCCAAGTCCGCGATGCCAATGGCGGGGAAGTAACGGTTATTTCCGTGGGTAATGAAGAAACAGAAAAACAATTGCGGACAGCACTTGCAATGGGCGCTGACAAAGCAGTCCTTATTAATATTGAAGATGAAATTGACAATGGCGACCAATTTACTACAGCAAAAATCCTCGCTGAATACTTTAAGGATAAAAATGCTGATTTGATTTTAGGTGGAAACGTGGCTATTGATGGCGGTTCCGGCGAAGTAGGTCCACGTGTAGCTGAACTGCTTAATATTCCTTACGTAACAACAATTACTAAGCTTGAAATCGATGGAACTAAGGCAACTGTAACCCGTGATGTTGAAGGGGACTCTGAAGTCATTGAAACAACTCTTCCATTATTAGTAACTGCTCAGCAGGGCTTAAACGAGCCACGGTACCCTTCATTGCCTGGAATTATGAAAGCGAAGAAGAAACCACTTGATGAATTAGAATTGGATGACCTCGATCTTGAAGAAGATGATGTAGAAGCAAAAACAAAAACAATTGAAATCTATTTGCCGCCTAAAAAAGAAGCTGGTAAGGTTCTAGCGGGCGATTTAAAAGACCAAGTCAAAGAACTTGTTCAACTTCTTCATACTGAAGCTAAAGTAATATAATCGGTTTTTCACAAAAATGTTTGCAGGAGGTAAAGGGAATGGCTAGAAAAGTATTGGTATTAGGGGAAGTCCGTGATGGATCATTACGTAACGTTTCTTTTGAAGCAATTGCTGCGGCAAAAACAGTGGCAGAGGGTGGAGAAGTGGTTGGTGTTTTAGTGGGCCAATCTGTAAGCGCTTTAGGAACAGAATTAATCCAACATGGAGCAGACCGAGTCATTGTGGTTGAGGATGAAAAATTAGGCCAATATACATCAGACGGCTATTCACAAGCACTTTTAGCAGTAATTGACCAAGAAAAGCCAGAAGGTCTAGTTTTAGGGCATACATCACTTGGTAAAGATCTATCGCCAAGAATTGCAGGAAAACTTTCATCCGGCCTTATTTCCGATGCTACAGCCGTTGAAGCTGCAGGTGGAAATATTGTCTTTACAAGACCAATTTATTCAGGAAAAGCATTTGAAAAGAAAATAGTGACAGAAGGTTTAATTTTTGCTTCTGTCCGTCCAAATAATATTGCTCCATTACAAAAAGAGGAAGGCAAAACTGGTGAAGTTACCTCCCTTTCAGTCGAAATCAAAGACCTTCGTGCCATCATTAAAGAGGTTGTTAGAAAAGCAAGCGAAGGGGTTGACTTAAGTGAAGCCAAAGTGGTAATCTCCGGCGGACGCGGTGTGAAAAGTGCTGAAGGGTTTGAGCCGTTGAAAGAATTGGCACAAGTTTTAGGCGGTGCTGTTGGAGCATCACGTGGTGCGTGTGATGCTGATTATTGTGATTATTCTTTACAAATTGGCCAAACTGGTAAGGTTGTCACACCAGATCTTTACATTGCCTGCGGAATTTCTGGAGCGATTCAGCATTTAGCTGGTATGTCCAACTCAAAAGTCATCGTAGCCATCAACAAAGACCCAGAAGCAAACATCTTTAAAGTAGCTGACTACGGAATCGTAGGCGACTTATTTGAAGTAGTACCATTATTAACCGAAGAGTTTAAAAAACTTAAAGTACACTCATAATAATAAAAGCGGAGGCGGGTCCGCTCGCTTTTATTGATCAAGAAATTTGGGGAATACTACATGCGGAACATATTATTAGCATGATTTTTTAATCGGTGATATACTTTCGGTAGTATTTCAGTATTCATTAGGAGGGCAATACAAATGGCAATTGCACATGTAACAGATCAAAACTTTGCTGCTGAAACAGGTTCAGACCTTGTACTTGTTGATTTCTGGGCACCATGGTGCGGACCTTGTAAAATGATAGCTCCAGTTCTCGAAGAACTTGATTCAGAAATGGGTAATAAAGTGAAAATCGTGAAACTTGATGTAGATGATAACCAAGAAACCGCTGCAAAATACGGTGTCATGAGTATCCCAACATTATTAGTTTTCAAAAATGGCGAAGTCGTTGATAAAGTAGTTGGCTTCCAACCAAAAGAAGCTTTAGCAGGTGTTTTAGAAAAACACGTGTAATCGATTAAGAAAACTCAAACCTTAGCTAGGATTTTTCTGGCTAAGGTTTTTATTTTTTCCAATTTAGAGTACTTTTTTTTTCGACTAATTTGATTTAAAATTTTTAAAGATAAACATAAAAAAATTGGGACGGAGTGGGTTGGCCGGAATGAATGAAACAATCAAGCAAAAGTTAACACTGTTACCTGATCAACCTGGCTGCTATTTAATGAAAGATCGTCAGGGCACGATCATTTATGTTGGGAAAGCAAAGGTACTAAAAAACCGCGTTCGTTCCTATTTCACCGGTTCACATGATGGTAAGACCTTTCGGCTTGTGAACGAGATTGAAGATTTTGAATATATTGTTACCTCCTCAAATATTGAAGCACTATTACTTGAATTAAATTTAATTAAAAAATACGATCCAAAATACAATATCATGCTTAAGGATGATAAAACCTATCCGTTTATTAAACTGACAGCTGAAAGACATCCAAAGCTGATTATCACGAGAAAAGTGAAAAAAGATAAGGGGAAATACTTTGGTCCCTACCCGAATGTAGGAGCAGCCAATGAAACTAAAAAGCTGCTGGACCGAATTTATCCGTTACGCAAATGCTCGACCCTTCCAGATAGGGTTTGTCTTTATTACCATATAGGTCAATGTTTAGCTCCCTGCGTCTATGACATTCACGAAGAACAATATAAACAAATGACGGATGAAATTACCCGCTTTTTAAATGGTGGGTATAATGAGATTAAAAAAGAACTTAAGGAAAAAATGACAAGTGCGGCAGAAGAATTAGATTTTGAAAGAGCAAAGGAATATCGCGATCAAATTAATCATATTGAAACGATAATGGAAAAGCAAAAAATTACAATGACGGATTTTACAGATCGTGATGTCTTTGGATATGCCGTTGATAAAGGGTGGATGTGTGTCCAAGTCTTTTTTGTCCGCCAAGGAAAACTGATTGAGAGAGATGTCTCAACGTTCCCAATTTACAATGAACCAGAGGAAGAAATGCTAACCTTCCTTGGCCAATTTTACTCAAAAACGAACCATCTTAAACCAAAAGAAATCCTTATACAAGATGATGTCGAATTGATTCTTGCCGAGCAGCTTCTTGAAGTAAAAGTGCTGCAGCCACAGCGAGGTCAAAAGAAAGACCTCGTGAAAATGGCGATAAAAAATGCCAAAATTGCCTTGAATGAAAAGTTTTCATTAATTGAAAAAGATGAGGACAAAACAATAAAAGCGGTTGAAACCTTAGGGAACCTGCTTGGTATTTATACTCCTCATCGGATCGAGTCTTTTGATAATTCCAATATCCAAGGGACCGACCCTGTTTCAGCGATGGTTGTGTTTATTGACGGGAAGGCAAACAAACGGGAATACCGCAAATATAAAATTAAATCGGTTCAGGGTCCTGATGATTATGAATCAATGCGGGAAGTCACGAGAAGAAGATATTCCAGGGCCCTGAAGGAAAACCTGCCGCTGCCTGATTTGATAATTATTGATGGCGGCAAAGGACATGTTGAGGCTGTAAGAGATGTTTTGGAGAATGAACTTGGCTTGGATATTCCGCTTTCAGGACTTGTCAAAGATGAAAAACACCGAACATCGCAATTGCTGTATGGCAACCCATTAGAAATTGTCCCGTTAGCAAGAAACAGCCAGGAATTTTATTTATTACAAAGAATACAAGATGAGGTTCACCGCTTTGCGATAACGTTTCATCGGCAAATCCGCGGGAAAAGTGCCTTTCAATCCCTGCTTGATGATATTCCTGGAATTGGAGAAAAGCGGAAAAAACTATTGTTAAAACAGTTCGGCTCAGTAAAAAAAATGAAAGAAGCAAGTATCGAGGAGTTTACGGCCCTCGGAATTCCTGCAAATGTGGCAGAAGAATTAATCAATAAACTTCGGACATAGTGATTGTCAGAAAAAAATGCCTATGATATAATAAGTGAAAATTTAATTTACTATCACTTTTAAGTGTGAAAGTGAAGGTAGAGGTGCGAGCTTCAAGAGTAAAGGTTCTGAGAAGGATGAGCTTCTAGGAAGAACTTTGAAAGGGAATGTTCGCCGAAGTGAAGAAAGCCTCATTTCTTTCTTTGCTGGTCCTGTATTGAATAAATACCGGATTGTCAAGACGATTGTCTTGGAGAGCTATCTTACATTGTCTGCACAAATTTTTTTTGTGTTTTCCAAGCAATGAGATGCCCTCTCATTGCTTTTTTTGTTTTTTAGAGAAAACTAATGTTTACGCATCAACTGAAAGAAGGGGAAACAATGGGATTAATTGTGCAAAAATTTGGTGGAACTTCCGTTGGAAGTGTTGAAAGAATTTTAAATGTAGCTGAATGTGTTAGGTTGGAAATGGAAAGAGGCAACAATGTTGTTGTTGTCGTTTCCGCGATGGGGAAATCAACAGATCAGCTGGTCAACCTAGCAAAAGAGATTTCACCTCAGCCCGATAAAAGGGAAATGGATATGCTGTTAACGACTGGAGAACAGGTAACAATCGCCTTGTTGTCGATGGCGTTAAATCAAAAAGGACTTCAAGCTGTTTCTTATACAGGTTGGCAAGCAGGAATTGTCACAGAACCAGTACATGGAAATGCCCGAATTACCAAGATAAATACAGAGGCAATAGAGAACCAATTATCGGCTGGAAAGGTTGTGATTGTTGCCGGTTTCCAGGGAATCACGGAAAATGGTGAAATTACGACTCTTGGCCGTGGCGGTTCCGACACAACTGCTGTAGCTTTAGCAGCTGCATTAAAAGCAGATAAGTGTGATATCTATACAGATGTAACCGGTGTTTTCACAACAGACCCAAGATATATCAAAAAGGCCCGCAAACTATTATCTGTTTCCTATGATGAAATGCTTGAGCTTGCCAATTTGGGAGCAGGGGTGTTGCATCCAAGGGCAGTTGAGTTTGCTAAAAACTATAATGTTCGGCTAGAGGTTCGCTCAAGTATGGAAAAAATTGAAGGAACAGTGATTGAGGGGGAAGCAACTATGGAACAAAATTTAGTGGTTCGGGGAGTCGCATTTGAAGAAGAAATTACGAAAGTTACGGTATTAGGCTTAACCAATTCTTTAACAAGCCTATCAACGATCTTTACAACTTTAGCTCAGAATCATATCAATGTGGACATTATCATTCAAAGCACAACGGAAGCAGAAACGGCAAATTTGTCCTTCTCGATTAAAACGGAAGATTTAATGGATACTTTACGTGTTCTTGAAGATAACAAAGAATCATTGAATTATGACCAACTTGATGCCGAAAACAAATTAGCAAAAGTATCGATTGTCGGCTCAGGAATGATTTCCAATCCAGGTGTAGCTGCAAAAATGTTTGAAATTCTCGCGGCAAACAATATCCAAATAAAAATGGTCAGCACATCAGAAATCAAAGTATCAGCGGTCGTCGAAGAAAAAAGCATGCTAAAAGCCGTCGAAGCCCTACATGATGCGTTCGAACTTTCACATGGTGCCTGACACCGTTTGTGGACACTTTTAGTATATTGTCCGTCTCGAGCGTACACATCCAAAAAGAAAAAGCTTTCATGTGGAGAACACGCTCCACTGAAAGCTTTTATCTTTAGACTTCGTCTTTTTTATCCCATTTGACGGTGAATTGTACTTTGTTTGATTTCTTTACTGGATGTTCAAATGTTTCGGCAATGACCTCTTTTTGGAACTCGATTTGTTGTGCTAAAAATCCTGCTTCTAGTTGAAAAAAGTGTTCCGCTTTCGATTTGACACGCGACACAATGAGAGGGCTCATTAACTCAAATTCCATTTCATCCTTATTTTCGCTTGTGATCTCTAACTGGCCCCACGAGGCTTTAGCGAAAAATTCCTTCATTTCATCAAAAGTATTCAAAGGATATTTTCTCGCTAGTCGCTTTCCGGCCAGTACAAGATTTCTGTAATATCTTTGCCCAGAATTTCAGGCAAAACAATTTCCCTGATTAATTCATATCCAAAGATTGAGACGGTTCTTGATTCTTCAGAATCGACATCACGTTCTACTACTGTACTATCTTTCAAGGGTCTCACCTCTTTCTATCATTCTATTATATACAATTTGTGTTTTATTGCATTATAGTTTTTTTTTTAAAATGATAAAGAAATTGAAACGAATTTTCTTATGGTACAATACCTTATCACGTTTATCATTATACTTATGTTGCCCGGCTCAGAAAAAATTTTCCCCTTATATTTGTTGGTAAATTATTGTATCTTTATTGATCTTTCATTGCTATCAAACCGAATTACAACGAGCGATTTTACCTGTCTTTTATAATATTAATATATTTATAATATTTTATTTTAATGAACACTTTTATGTATCCGGTTTCTTGACGCTCCAAGATGATGAGAGTAAAATGGACATGTCACATAATTGTCATAGTGATGCTAGGTTTATTGTACTTTTAAGAGGGAACATAGAAAGGGAAAAAACTTAACATCATTTTTAAAATTTAAAGGGGGGTACATTATGGCGGGTAATCGAGATTTTATTTCACGAAGAGTGCATTCGTTGCTAGGAGTTATACCGATTGGCTTATTTATGACAATCCATCTTGTAGTCAATCATTATGCAACAGGGGGAGCAGATTCCTTTAACAAAGCAGCAAATTTTATGGAGAGTTTACCGTTTCTAAACGTCCTTGAAATTGTATTTATTTTCTTACCATTATTATTTCATGCAATTTATGGACTTTATATTGCTTTTACTGCTAAAAATAATGCTAGCAGATTTGGCTTTTTTAGAAACTGGATGTTCCTGCTCCAGCGTATAACGGGAGTAATTACTCTTATTTTTCTTGCATGGCATGTTTGGGAAACACGTATTGCGATGGCATTCGGAACAGCACTTAACTTCCAAATGATGCATAATATTCTTTCATCACCATTTATGTTCGGATTCTATTTGGTCGGTATTCTTTCAACGATTTTCCACTTTTCTAACGGACTATGGTCTTTCATGGTAAGCTGGGGAATCACAGTGTCGCCACGTTCTCAAGTCATTTCTACATACGTGACAATTGTAATTTTTGTGCTACTTTCCATTGTTGGAATACAAGCACTAGTAGCTTTTGTATAAAAGTTTCATTTGCAGAATGGAAAAATATTGGATTTTGGATTAAGGGAGTGAGTCACGATGAGTAAGGGTAAGGTGATTATAGTCGGCGGCGGATTAGCCGGCTTAATGGCAACCATTAAAGTTGCAGAAACAGGAACACCGGTTGAGTTATTTTCTCTAGTACCGGTTAAACGTTCTCACTCTGTTTGTGCCCAAGGTGGTATTAATGGAGCAGTAAATACAAAAGGTGAAGGTGATTCCACGTGGATTCACTTTGACGACACCGTTTATGGTGGAGACTTCTTGGCTAACCAGCCACCAGTAAAAGCTATGTGTGATGCCGCACCTGGTATTATTCACTTAATGGACCGTATGGGAGTTATGTTTAACCGTACTCCAGAAGGATTATTGGACTTCCGCCGTTTCGGGGGTACACAGCATCACCGTACCGCTTTTGCCGGTGCAACAACGGGTCAACAGTTGCTTTATGCATTAGACGAACAAGTTCGCCGCGAAGAAGTAGCGGGTTTAGTGACGAAATATGAAGGCTGGGAGTTTCTGGGTTCTGTCATTGATGACGATGGTGTATGCCGTGGGATCGTTGCACAAAATTTAAAAACGATGGAAATTAAATCCTTCTCAGCGGATGCAGTTATCCTAGCATCAGGTGGCCCCGGAATTATTTTCGGAAAATCAACAAACTCAGTTATAAATACAGGCTCTGCTGCTTCCATCGTTTATCAACAGGGAGCTGCTTATGCAAACGGAGAAATGATCCAAATTCACCCTACAGCAATTCCAGGTGATGATAAGCTTCGTTTAATGAGTGAATCTGCTCGTGGTGAAGGTGGACGAATTTGGACGTATAAAGATGGGAAGCCTTGGTATTTCTTGGAAGAAAAATATCCTGCGTATGGAAACCTTGTTCCGCGTGATATCGCAACTCGTGAAATTTTTGATGTTTGTATTAATCAAAAACTTGGAATTAACGGAGAGAACATGGTATATCTTGATTTGTCCCATAAGGACCCTCATGAACTGGATGTTAAACTGGGCGGAATTATTGAGATTTATGAAAAATTCACGGGTGATGATCCAAGAAAACTTCCAATGAAAATATTCCCTGCGGTTCACTATTCAATGGGTGGATTATGGGTTGATTATGACCAAATGACGAAAATCCCAGGTCTTTTTGCGGCAGGTGAATGTGATTATTCGCAGCATGGTGCGAATCGATTAGGTGCCAATTCCTTGCTTTCAGCTATTTTCGGCGGGATGGTAGCCGGACCTAATGCTGTTAAATATATCAATGGATTAGAAAAGAGTTCTGATGCGGTTTCTTCTTCAGTATATGACCGTCATGTGAAAGAACAAGAAGATAAGTGGAATTCCATTATGTCAATGAATGGTACTGAAAATGCTTATGTTCTTCATAAAGAGCTTGGGGAGTGGATGACAGCAAATGTTACGGTTGTTCGCTACAATGACAAGCTGTTAAAGACGGATGAAAAGATCCAAGAGCTTATCGAGCGTTATCAAAACATAAATATCAATGATACATCAAAATGGAGCAACCAGGGAGCAGCGTTCACACGTCAATTACAGAACATGCTTCAATTGGCCCGTGTTATTACGCTGGGTGCCTACAATCGTAATGAAAGCCGTGGTGCCCATTATAAACCTGATTTCCCTACACGTAATGACGAGGAATTCTTAAAAACAACGATGGCGAAGTTTGTTGATTCTAAATCTGCTCCGGCTTTCGATTACGAAGATGTTGATATCACGCTACTCAAGCCACGTGAGCGCAATTATGCAAAAAGTTAAAGGGGAGTAGGAAAGAATGGCTGAAAATAGAACAGTGAAATTTATAATAACTCGTCAGGATACCCCAGACTCTGCTCCTTTCGAGGAGGAATTTGAGCTAGATTATCGTCCGAATATGAACGTCATTTCGGCGTTAATGGAAATCCGTAGAAATCCTGTAAATGCAAAAGGACAAAGTTCAACCCCGATTACATGGGAAATGAACTGCCTTGAAGAGGTTTGCGGGGCTTGCTCAATGGTAATCAATGGAAAGCCTCGTCAATCTTGTACGGCTCTTGTTGATAAGCTTGAGCAGCCGATTCGATTAGCACCAATGAAAACATTCCCAGTAGTTCGTGACTTGATGGTGGACCGTAGTAGAATGTTCGATTCCTTAAAGAAAGTTAAAGCGTGGATTCCAATTGATGGAACGTATGATTTGGGACCCGGTCCTCGTATGCCTGAGAAAAAGCGACAATGGGCGTATGAGCTATCAAAATGTATGACCTGCGGTGTATGTTTAGAAGGCCTGTCCAAATGTGAATAGTAAGTCTAATTTCATGGGACCTGCGGTATTTAACCAAGTTCGTTTATTCAACGCACATCCAACAGGTGAGATGAATAAAGCTGATCGTTTAAACGCATTTATGGAGGATGGGGGATTGCAAGGTTGTGGGAACTCACAAAACTGTGTGCAGTCATGTCCAAAGGGTATCCCAATTACTACTTCCATTGCAGCAATTAACCGTGAAGCAACAATACAATCCTTTAAAAACTTCTTTGGTAGTGACCATGATTAATAAAGATAAAAACCTTCTTTTCTATTTTTGAAAAGAAGGTTTTTATCTTTATTACAGAGAATTAACTACAACGTGCATGTGTTTTGCTCTTTTATCTCGATTATTAATTATGTTCCATAGTCGTTAATTTGTTACACTATGGATATTCGCATAATGCCTAATAGAAAAGGAAGGTACTATAAAGTGAAATCAAAGTTTCCTCTGATAATAATCTTTGTTGGCATAATCATATTAGGAATAGGGATTTGGCAAATTGCTGATGTGAATACTCAAACCTCTTCTTCTCTTCAAAAAGCGAAGGAGATAATTGCTGAAAAGCCAGTAGAAGCCCAGGAAAAAAACCCCAATAAAGGTGTTAATATAGGTGCAAATAAAAGTACGAATAATAGCACTCATCTGATTGTTGGTGATATTGTAGGAATTTTGGCCATTCCTAAAATCAAAGCGGAATTAGCTATTGTAGAAGGAACGAATCCGGATGATCTAAAAAAAGGTGTAGGCCATTATAAAGGCTCTTATTTTCCCAAGGATAATGGGCAGATTGTGTTATCCGGGCATCGAGACACTGTTTTTCGTCATTTAGGAGAGTTGAAAATTGGCGATACATTAGAAATAAAAATGCCTTACGGATCATTTACTTATACGATTACCCATACAAAAATTGTTGATTCTAAGGATACGAGTATTATTACCTTACAACACAAGCAGGAAGAGTTAATTTTAACGACGTGTTATCCTTTCCATTATATTGGGAACGCGCCAAAACGGTATATTATATACGCAAAGCCTAAATAATTTCAGACTGCTCCCTCGTTCCTAATCCCTGGTTAGGGACTTTTTTTATGCTTTTGTCATTTGGTACAAGAACTTTAAGGAAATATTCAAATTAATTTTAAAAAAACGCATATTTTTTTTGCAAAATTATTCTCCTTAAAGCGATTATAGTCACTACCTATGTATTATTCACATAAGATATGGTGACTAAATATATACCCACCCCACGGTTCATAACTGGCGAAGGCAAGGAGGGTCACAATACTTGAAGGAGAATGATTATACTCACAAGCCGTTACTCACCAAACGTGAAAGAGAAGTATTCGAACTGTTAGTACAAGATAAAACAACAAAGGAAATCGCTGGTGAATTATTTATAAGCGAAAAAACGGTTCGAAATCATATTTCAAATGCCATGCAAAAGCTTGGTGTCAAGGGGCGTTCACAAGCAGTTGTAGAGCTCCTTCGAATGGGAGAGCTAGAACTTTAATCATGACCGGCATCCTTATGGAAGGCGGTTCATCATTTATGTGGGAAGATTCCGCTTGAAATTTTGGCGAAAAAAGTAGAAAATAAGAGAAAAGCTTAAGACAATCAGCCGAAGATCCTATTTTTTACAAAGAAATAGTCTTGAGGAAAATCCTTTTATAGGAGTGTATGATAGATGAAACTCGAAAATTCACAAAGAGTGAATGCAGATATTTTTGCTACAATTGAAAAAGATTTGCGCTACATATCTGGAATTATTAAGCAAAAGGGCAGAGAAATGTTGAGTAATTATAAAATTACTCCACCGCAGTTTGTGGCCTTGCAGTGGCTTTTTGAAGATGGAGATATGACCATCGGAGAGCTTTCGAATAAAATGTTTCTAGCATGCAGTACAACCACCGATCTGGTTGACCGGATGGAGAAAAATTTACTTGTCATTCGAGTAAAGGATCCCGGTGATCGACGTGTGGTAAGAATTCACTTGCTCGAGGAAGGCGAGAGAATTATAGATGAAGTGATAAAAAAACGTCAGGTGTATTTAGAGGAAGTGTTAAAGAATTTCTCTTCTGAAGAAATTCAATTTCTTCAAAGCAATCTGACAAAATTACATCAAGAAATGCGTTAGAATGAGGCGAGAAGTTTGAAACAACCGATAGGCGTTATTGATTCTGGTGTTGGTGGATTAACTGTAGCAAAAGAGGTTATCAGGCAGCTTCCAAATGAAAAAATTATTTATTTGGGAGATACCGCACGCTGCCCATACGGGCCAAGATCTCTTAGGGAAGTAAAACGGTTCACTTGGGAAATGACATCCTTTTTATTAGAAAAGGAGATTAAGATGCTTGTGATTGCTTGTAACACAGCAACAGCAGCTGTTCTAGAGGAGATTCGTACCGAACTAAAAATACCAGTGCTCGGGGTAATTAATCCAGGTGCACGTGCGGCGATTAAGCGAACAAAGAATTACCGGGTTGGGATTATCGGCACAGAAGGTACCGTCAAAAGCGGTGCATATGAAAAGGCATTAAAGTCGTTAAATAGCAGACTTTTTGTTAAAAGCCATGCCTGTCCTAAATTTGTCCCGCTTGTTGAGAGCGGTGAATATAATGGAGCAATTGCAGAAAGAATTGTCGACGAAGCGCTACAGCCGTTACTAAATCAAAATTTAGATACGTTAATCTTAGGGTGTACCCACTACCCTTTGCTAGAATTACTAATTAAAAATGTGATGGGAAATGATGTTCAAGTCATTAGCTCAGGTGATGAAACCGCAAGAGAAATCAGTGCTATCCTTCAATATAACAGCTTGCTTGACTCAGATGAGGACGAGCCTGAATATGAATTTTACACAACCGGTTCAACCGCGATTTTTTCAAAAATTGCTTCCCAATGGCTAGGGATACCAATTAAGAATGTCAAGAGAATAAAACTATGAACTCCAGAAAGTGTTTGGAGTTCTTTTTTAATTTCCATAAAATGTATAATGGTTTATTTCCGATAAAACAGATTACGCAAACAATTTGGAAAATTATTTGTTAGAAACTCCTTATTTTCTTTTTTGAAACGGTCTATTTTTCCCTAAGGCTCGTATATATGATAGTACAAACAGTTTTAGGGGGGAATAAATATGTCTAAAAATAAAGCAACAACCCTGGTTACGGCTGTGTTTGCTTCTTCCGTACTTTTATCAGGGTGTGGGCTATTCAGTAATGAAGTGGCAAAGAAAATAGATCCACCAAAAAGTGTCACGATCGTTGATAATAAGGCTGGCAAGGATACAACTGCGAATAAAACGCAAGGATCGGTAAAAACTGAACTTTATCTTATTGATAAAAATGGCTATGTTGTACCAAAAACATTAGCTCTTCCGAAAACCACTTCGTTAGCCAAACAAGCTCTTGAATATTTAGTTACGAATGGTCCTGTTTCTGAAATGCTTCCAAATGGGTTCAGAGCAGTAATACCTGCTGATACAACTCTTTCTGTTGCCATTAAAGATGGTGTAGCAACTGTTGATTTTTCAAAGGAATTTAAGAATTACCTGCCAGCGGATGAAATGAAGATTCTTCAATCGATCACTTGGACACTCACTCAATTTGATACGATCAAGCAAGTTAAACTGCAAATGAGTGGTCATGAATTAACAGCAATGCCTGTAAAAGGAACGCCTATTAGTGAAAATCTATCAAGGGCAAGTGGAATCAATATCGATACGGCTGATGTAACGGATATTACAAATACAAGGCCTGTCACAGTTTATTATATAGGCGGGAATGAAGGTTCGTACTATTATGTACCGGTTACCCGAAGGATTAGCAATAGTGAGAAAGATAATATAACGGCAATTGTAAATGAATTAATTCAGGGACCAAGTGATAATTCTAACCTCGTATCTGAGTTTATGCCAGATGTAAAACTCCTTGAAGCACCAAAGGTCGAGAGCGGCAAGGTAACTTTGGATTTTAATGAAAATATTTATGGCAGCTTTAAGAAAAATGTGATTTCGCAAAATTTACTAGACGAGTTAGTATTATCATTGACAGAACAAATAGGTGTTAAGCAGGTAGCTGTAACCGTAAAAGGAAAAGCTGAATTAGTTAAAGAAGACGGAAAAAAATTAACAGCACCAGTAACTCGTCCAGAAAAAGTAAATACGGGTAGTTTTTAAAAAAACATTTTTGTTATACTATATAGTGACCAGAAAAGAGGTTGGCTTTTTAGGCCGCCTCTTATTTAGGTTGATAGTGACCGGCTGAAAGGCTGGGTATAGGGAAGTGGGGAGATACCTCACAATGAAGGAGGAAGTTTTGTGCGTGTTGATGGAAGAGAACCATTGCAATTAAGACCCATACATATTGAAACCAATTATTTGATGCATCCCGAAGGTTCTGTTCTCATTTCTGTGGGGGATACCAAGGTGATTTGCACAGCGAGTATTGAAGATCGCGTTCCCAATTTTATGAGAGGAGAGGGCAAAGGCTGGATTACTGCGGAATACTCGATGCTTCCTCGAGCAACAGAATCTAGAAACATAAGAGAGTCTTCCAAAGGAAAAGTATCAGGACGGACGATGGAAATTCAGCGATTAATTGGCAGAGCCCTTAGAGCGATTGTCGATCTAAGTGCTTTGGGGGAAAAAACCGTTTGGATTGATTGTGATGTCATTCAAGCCGATGGTGGAACTCGTACTGCCTCGATTACTGGGGCGTTTGTAGCTATGACACTCGCTTTAAATTCACTATCAGAGAAAAAGGCGATTAAGTTTCCAATTAACGATTACTTAGCAGCTACGAGTGTTGGTATTTTAAAAAATAACCAGACTGTACTCGATTTAAACTACGCAGAAGATTCAAAAGCACAAGTGGATATGAATGTCGTCATGACAGGTAATGGGGAATTCGTTGAGCTTCAGGGAACAGGTGAAGAAGCGACTTTTTCTTATGAGCAGCTTCAGGAATTATTACATGCGGCCCAAGAAGGGTTAATCGAGCTTTTCGAACAACAAAAAATGGCTCTAGGTGAAGAAATCGTTAAAAAGATAGATGAAAGAAGAAAAAAATAAGAGGAGATAGAGATGAAAGAGGTCATTATTGCGACAAAAAATCCAGGTAAAGCAAAGGAATTCGAACATATTTTTGCACCACGGGGAATTGCAGTTCGGACCTTGCTTGATTTTCCAGAAATCCCAGATATTGAAGAAACAGGCACGACCTTTGAAGCAAATGCCATCCTCAAAGCGGAGGCTATTTCTCGGCTACTTAATAGAATGGTGATTGGTGATGATTCAGGGTTGATGGTCGATGCGCTTGAAGGACGACCAGGAATATACTCCGCACGATATGCCGGAGAGCAAAAAAACGATCAAGAAAATATTGATAAAGTTCTTCTGGAGTTAACGGGTCTTCCAGTAGATAAAAGGACAGCTCGATTTTATTGCGCCTTAGCAGTAGCAGTACCGACCCAAGAAACGTTTACCGTTTCAGGGACCTGTGAAGGCAGAATTCTTGAAGAACGCAGAGGTACCCATGGTTTTGGTTATGACCCAGTTTTTTATGTGCCGGAAAAAGGGCTGGCTATGGCAGAACTGTCATCCTCAGAAAAAAATAAAATTAGTCATCGGGCAAATGCGTTGAAAAAACTAGACACGGTTCTTGATTCTATTTTAAAAAGAGCTGACCAATCATGAGTAAGATTTTAATTGTAAGTGATAGCCATGGATTGACGAAAGAGCTCGAGGTTTTAAGGGAAAGGCATGTTCAGGAAGTTGATTTAATGATCCATTGTGGCGATTCACAGTTAATGCCCGACGAAAAGTACATTTCCGGTTATTCAACGGTAATGGGAAATTGTGACTTTGGCGGCTATCCAATTGAAACAATCACAGAGGTTGCTGGACGCAAAATTTTTGTTACTCATGGCCACAAGTATTCTGTTAAAACATCTTTGATGAAATTAAAATATAAAGCTCAGGAATTTAGAGCAAATATTGTTTGTTTCGGTCACTCTCACGTCCTAGGTGCAGAAGTAATAGACGGGATTCTCTTTTTAAATCCAGGAAGCATCCGCCTGCCACGGGAGCGATTCGAAAAAACGTATATAATTCTTGATTTACTAGACGATAAAATCAAGTTATCTGTGTTTGAGTTGAATGGGCGGGAAATTGCGGATTTAGCTCATGAATTTGTTTTGCCCAATTAATGTGGGGGTTTCCCCCTCTTTTTCCTTCTTGAAAAAAATCGACGAAAAGCTGTTGACTTTTTAATATAGAGGTTATATAATAAATCTTGTCTTTGATAATTAAATATGTCCCAGTAGCTCAGCTGGATAGAGCAACGCCCTTCTAAGGCGTCGGTCGGGAGTTCGAATCTCTCCTGGGACGTCATCTACATACCAATTAGATCGCTATATATCAACCTTCTAGGACGCCAAATGAAAGGTCAGTGCATCGGTCAAAACCGAAAATGACTCGAAATTAGGCGTATGCTAGGAGGTTATTTTTGTTATGACCAAAAAGAAAAGTATTCTATCTATTTCAGATGATTTAAGCGGTTTATTCTCGGAAAATCCTACCCCACGTACAACGGTCGATTTAGACCGAATGACTATCAAACAGGCACTCACAACGATTACTCGCCAAATGGAGATCAGCGGAAACCGACCAAGGACGATAAGCGACTATACTATTCATGCTAATCATTTTTCGGAAACCACCGGTTTAACTTATTTAGACGAACTGAAAGCCGAATCAATTTATGAATGGCTGTCACGCATGGATGTAAGCAACCAAACGAAGCTAACCCGTTTAAAGTGTTTAAAGGCGTTTTTGTCACGCTGTTTTAGTAATGGGTGGTTAGAAAAACAGTTTTGGAAATCGATCACAATTCGAGTCGATAGTAATGTTAAGGAAGGGGCTACAGAGCGTGAAATTCGAACCCTATTGTCTTTGCTAGACTTAGGTGACTTTGTACAATTACGAGACGCTACAGCGGCTCTACTGATGTTTAAAACGGGGATACGAATAAATACAATCGTTCACCTGGAGAATAAGCATATTGACTTCACAGAGAAATTACTAAGACTTGACGGTGCCATCATGAAAAATCACGATCAGTTACTGTTGCCATTCGATGATACACTGCACCGTTTGCTAAGCGTGCTAGTGAGTCAGAATGATGCTATTAGACATGCGTATGGAGTTCAAAATAAGTACGTGTTTATTACGAAGCAAGGCGGAGTCACATCGAAAAGTCCAACACATAACAATATACAAAAGCGTTTAAACAAGTACGCTCGAGTATATGGGTTACGCAATATTAACCCGCATGCGTTAAGACGTGGATTCGCAAAATCTCTTCTGAATAAAGGTGCTAATATTGCGGAGATATCCAAGGCGTTAGGTCATAGTAACCTAGCTGTAACAACACAATACCTACACCTTGATAAGGAAGAAGTTGCAGAGAGCTTAAGGAAATATTTATAAGTGTTAATTGTGAAGTTAACTTAACAGGGACAAATATTTTTGTGTTACAACGATTATCCGGACACCAGTCGTTAGAAATTTTAAGTCGTTATGTAGAGATATACGGAAAAGACTTAGAGGTCGCAATTGAAAAGGGTTTTGAAGGTCTGTAAAAAGTATTTTTCTAAAATGGCTCGGATGATTTATATACTTTATATTGACGATCCGTTTCAGTTTGAAAAGAATACTCAGTAACTCACATATGGACATGGTTCTACGTTATGTGCAAATGACGAATCTGGACGTTCAAAATTAACATAGTGTGCATTCTCCGTTAAATTACGTATTTAAATAACGAAATATATTGAGTCACCTTAAGGGTGGCTTTTTTTGTTTGGCTCTGTTAGAACTAGGTCATTTTCATATTGAACTAAAGTAGCAGGTATGAAGAAGGAACATTAACTTTCACAGAGAATATAGGAATACCCCTTGGCAGAACCAGCAGGGGCACATTCTTTTTATATAAAACCGATACCAAGTCCTGAACAAGCACCACCAAAACCAAAACCGCCACAGCCAAAGCAACTGCCACAGCCACCACAGCCACCACAGCCACCACAGCCACCACAGCCACCACAAGCGCCAGCAAGTAAACCTAATCCTAAACCTAATCCTAATCCGCCAAATCCGCCGAAGCATCCTCCACATCGGAAGCCACCGCATCGGAATCCTCCACAACCAAATCCACCGCAACGCCGTGAATCTTCTAGAAATTGGTGAGGACCTATTGGAATAACCTCTCCAACTTGGTAATTATCCAAGCCCAACATCTGTAATCCATTTGGAACATTTTGCACATTTATCCCCCCCCCCCATAGAATATATAAAAAATGTTAAAACAGATATTTGAACAGAGAGTATCATTAAGATAATTTTTTGTTCTGTTAGATAAACCTCCAAATATCTCAGGCACTCTCTTCAACAAAGTATGATTCAAAGTAGGTCACTGTTACTGATTTAGGTGCCTATTTCATGCCACAGTATGCCTTTTTCTACGGGAAACTAAGAGTTGTTTTAAACTGGCACAAGGGGTATGAACATCATATAACTCGGGTGTATATAATAAATGTCCACAAAAGTAAGGTATTCATTGGACCTAAATGTGACCTTTTTTATACATACAGAACATTAGTTCGTCATATAAAAAGAATAAGAAAGGGATGAACGAAATGGTCATACGAGTCAGAGGTAAAATTAAATGGCAACCTGCATCTTTTATCCCGTTAGCATTCGAAATACAACGTTCAATGTTTAAGGATCAAGAACGTCAGTCTAAGTCGATAATAGACGAATATGAAATGGAGGAATTCTACCAGCGGATTTACCACGCTTTGGAGTATCATCTTCCGGGTAAAGATAACGGTATGGGACGATGGCTTTACGTTTGGTGTTACTGGAAAAATTCATTACGTTGATCCAATTACGCATCAGCTCCGAATTGAAGTTAAGCCTGGCGAGTTTGATCGGATTAATTTCGAGGATGTCGTTGGAGTGGGTGTTATTGATTATTAGGATACGAATCGTAACAATAATTTCCCATTTATGTTCGCAAAACTGTCGTAATTAAGCGTAGGAAATAGCCCGTATACTACCGAAGTTTTTACGTAGGAAAGCGAGGCGATGATTGTTGTTTTTTCTAAGAAAGAATCGTGTAAAGGTAACAGTTTTTTATGACGGCAATGACAGTTACAAAGCAATGGCGACTGACGGAAAGAGGTCGGTATATAATTGCTATGGCAGCACTAAGGAATCTGCGAAGGAAATGGCGTTGTATAAACTACGGAAATTTCAAGAAGAAGAAACCCCTGGAAACTAACCGATGGTCACTTCGTAATGATGTAGTAATAGGTCCTGGCGATTTTGCCGGGGCTTTACGTTTGAATATCGCTAATTTTTACGTCATGTTCATCAATATATTCCACAACCTTAAGCAATCGTTGGATTGCGTAATCCTTACCCGATAGATCATCCGCAATAAGCTCGCCAGTATGGTCGAGGAGTTGCGTTTTAATACGAGTAATCGTTAATTTCGCCTCAAGTAAATCGTTCACCGTCTTGCCTCCTTTATGTACGTAAACCCCTTAATACTTCAAAGACAAAATCGAAAAGTTATTGTTTAAATGGCTCAATAGAAGAAGCCAAAGGAAATCATCTAAATGGGATAAATTCAGTCTATTTCTTAATAAATATCCACTGCCATCACCAAGAATTAAAGTGAATATATATGATTTAAGAAAAGAGATTAGCTATATTTTGTAAATGATAACTAGGAGGAGCCGTGTGCGTTGGAGCAGCCGTCAAGGCTGAAGATCTAATGGAGTGAAAGTCTCCTGTTGTCAATTGACCGATTCAGACAACTAGCATATCCGATGCGTGAGGAGGTAACAAATCACGTTCTGCTCGGACGTAAAAGCCATAGCTGCCTATATTACTCAGAGAATATAAGGTAGGAACAGTCAGTGTGGCGAGCAAACCTGGCCAGAAGGATTTAACGAATACTGCAGTCTCGAAATGGCTCCCCCTTCAGAAACTGTTGAAGGGAATGTTGTAATTCGCCGACCCATTGACGCATTGGGGGAAGGCCGGAAGCCCTATAGGAAGAAACGGTTATATGCACTATAGGGGAAGCCGGGATATGGGTTCTAGCATCTAGGGAAAGATTTTCAGAGATAACGACGGGAAGGTCCTACTTCCAGCTGGGACGACAACAACCAGCAAAGACCAGTCATATAAGGTATTACCGAAATTGATAGGAGGATTTAGGATTGACGGATGAGGTCGTAGTAGCCAAGAGGAAAGGGTAATGCCTTTCTAAATATGTAGAAACATATTTCAACAATGGTAACACCAAAGTTGAGCAAAGGACCTCTGGGCACTTGGATGCCATGGGATTATGAAATAGGACACAGAGCCTTAATAATAATAATAATAATAATATAATAACAAGTTATTTGTCCCGAAAATGGCTAATTGTGAAGTAAACCTTGTTATTGATTGGGGAATATGGGTGTCGCCATTTAATCCTAGGATAATAAGGGAAGGCTCATTTATTATATATCCAAGGTCAGAACCGGACTCGGGAAATCCGACTGTCCGGGATCGCAGGGGGGCTTCAGGAAACGTGGCTTTGATTAGTGTGCGCGCCTGAATTCTATCCAGACAATAGCGCAAGCACGGTTCTGGGAGGGGGTGGAGTCCAATTTACCGCAAGGTAGAAAGGCTTCCTTCTACTCGACTACTTTATAAACGATGATCGTCAAATGGCGGTCATTTTTTATTTTGTCTACATTTATTAAACGCTGAGAAAAGCTTTGAGACGCATCGAGAAACGTTTTATCGACCTGTGATCGACTTAATTCATTGAAATGCTATAAAGCATGAAAAACAATGGTACACAGATAAAACGTTAGTTAATGAATTCAAACGTATGAAGAATGGATAAATAACGTGATGGCAGCCCTATCTTGAAATCGACCCCATATGTTTATCGACATGTGCCTGGTATAACGTACACATGAACGTCAAATCTCGAAACCGCGAGGAGTGAACAAGCGAAAGACACCTCGACTAAATAACATTGGTAGGTCTACATAATCAAATCCGTTTTTAAAAATTTTTTCCGAATCAAGAAATCTTGGAGGTATTTTTAAACTAACGGATCAGGATAGTTGATAAGAGATTCGTGGGAAATTACCTGATGAAATATATAAGTAGAATTAGCAATTTAAAATTTATATTCTCTTAATCCCGCTATAATCCATTCTTCAACTAAAGAACTCCGTTAGAGCTTAATACTTCGAGGCATCCTTGTTGGCTTGAACATGCTCATCTCTCGTGAGTAAAAGGCTTTTTCAAATTTGTTTGCTTCCACTGGCCGCTTGTTAATATTTTTACATTTACATTCACAGCAAAGGACGACGGCGAAAGTGGGACAATGCCGTTTTTTTTATATTTTTTCCAAGTATTCACATCATCGCGATACAGTATTTGTGATAAATGATAGACATCTATTCCTTTTTTTAGGCCATTTTTGTATGTTCCTACAATTTCCTTTTTCAAAGTTTCTTCCGCTATTTTTTCAAACGTTTTTGAAGGCATATATTTTACAATTTGAAAAATATCTCCTTCCAGGTTAATCTTCATCCGAAAATACGGTTCACCGTTCTTTGTGTACGCTTGTGTTTTGACCTTTGGTTTTTTCAATATTAATTCCGCAACAGACTCTCCATCTTTTTTTAAAATCACGGGTGCTCTGGCTAACCCCCTCTCCGTCCATTTTAAGCCTGATAACTCCTTATCTGACAAATATCCCTTATAATGCCCCGCTGCTACAAAAGCCGACCCGCTATACTGCAGCAAGGGGAAATTCTTTTTGTCTGCCTTCCATTCTTTTTTCGCAATCGATAAGAAAGGAATTTGGGTTGTCATTCCGGGCTCATAAAAATTGGCACGAAATTTGAAAAACTTCACAGGTCTAAAAATGGAATAGTTTTTTACCGTTTCACTTGGGATATTCATTACTGTAAATAGGGGTGAGATATTCAGGATGGTCCCGGTTGCCAACACATCTTGAACTGATTCCTTAGTTCCAAACGTCCACATCGTATTTCTAAACTGAAAGAAGCGGGCAAAGAATTCATCAATTTGTCCTATATCTCCATTTTTCAACACATTTTCAGAGAAAATGATGGTTTTAATATGTTCCCAAGATACCTGTTGTTGAGCCGTTTTATAAAATTCGAATGCTGCTTCGTCTAAAAGCTTAGCCTTTCCCTTTCCAATAAAAATTGGCTGTGGAGCACGATTAGCCGGTCCTTCCTGTTTTGCGAAAGTGGAAAAATTGATGAATTGAGGGTAAATTACATATTGATTATCCTGAAAGTCAATTCCTAAAGCATTAATGAACAAGACATTATCCGCTGCTCTTGTGTCCCAACATCCGGATAACAGGAAAATGGACGCAAAGACAATTAAAAGCTTTCTCTGAAATAGAATTTTTGTCATGCTTTCTACTCATCCTTTTTTCTGGTGCTATCGTTTGTATGAAGCTCTTTAGGCCGTTTTAGCATGTTTTTAAAGCGAATCCGGAATGTTGCTGGTACAACACTTGATGGAACCAAAGGAGAGTAGGGTGCCATAAATGGCATCCCAAAGGAGCGCAGATTCACAACATGAATCGTAATGAAAAAGATAGCAATAATGAACCCCACTATGCCGAGAAAGGACGATAAAATATAGACAAAATAGCGGAGGATACTTAAGGATCCAGTTAGTGACAGATTGACTAAAGTAAAGGTTGAAACGACTGAAATCGCCATCATAACGACTATACCAGGAGATGCGAATCCGGCGCTGATAGCAGCCTGTCCAATGATTAAGCCTCCTACAACGGATAACGTTTGGCCAATCGTAGACGGGAACCTGAGTCCAGCTTCTCTAAGCAGCTCAAACAAAAAGATCATAATGAAGCCCTCTAGAGCAGCAGGCAATGGAACACCCGCTCTTGATAAAGTTATGGTTGCCAACAGCGTATAGGGAATTTGATCAGGGTGAAACGCTGATAAAGAGATCCAAAATCCTGGAAGAAACACGGAAACCAATAAGGCGAAAATTCTTAGTACCCTGGCGAAGGTTGCAAATGGGGCCATCGAATATTGGTCCTCCGCGTTATTCACGAAAAATGGCAGTGTTACCGGACCGATTGACGCAGTTGGCGACCCTTCGACTAAAATAACGAAGCGGCCGTAAAGTAAGCAATTTACGGCATAATCGGGCCTTTCCTGTGTAATCCAATAAAGGAAAAACACTGTACGTTTTGTCGGAAATAAGCTCTTCAATTTGTGTAGCAGAAACCACAGCGTCGACATTGATTTCTTTTAGACGGGCACGTACTTGTGCTAATAAATCCTGTGAAATTACATCCTTTATATAAAAAACGGCAACCTTCGTTTTACTTCTAGTTCCAATGACAAATTCATCATAACTTAAGGTGGAGGTTTTTAATCTTTTCCGAATTAATCCTATATTTGTTATCAGCTCTTCAACAAAACCGTCCCTTCCTCCTCTCATCGTCACTTCTGTGCTAGGCTCTTCTACTGATCTCGCAGGTAATTTAGATAATTTGAGCGAATACGCCAGCTGACAATCAGGGAGGAAAAAAATCAATTCACCTTCAAAAATTTTTTGAGCAATATCTTCCTGTGATAATTCTGGTGTCAGGGGTGTTATAGGAAAAACAACTTTCGACTCCAATTCCTTTGGATCACCGAATCCATTTTCCAGCACCTCATGAAGATGAGGTAATATCGTTCTTCTCAACTCAGTTATATCAATGACACCGATACAATATACTGTTAAAATAGACAAAGGGTGTAAACCTTTACCAATTGGTTGTTTTTCGATGAGGACATCTTTGCTTCCTTCAAACCAGCCTCTTATATCTGCCTCATCCCACTTAACTTTCATCGTATCTTGAGCAGCCTGTTTATTGTACTTCATTCGCTTTTATTCCCTTCCTTTTGTTTGCAAACAACGATAGAAATGCTAAAAGTCCAGAAATAAAAAGTATTAATGCGATAGAATATGGCATAAATACCTGGGCTAAAAACCAATAAAACGTACTATCGTTAATCCGCCAAGTGGATAGTACCGTAATCACTCCGAGAAGGAAAAGCTGTAATCCGTATTTTGCCTTCTTATTTGCCATTTGAAGAAGGTCAGGAATTAAAAAGGTTAAAAGGGACAAGCGGATGAAAGCCCCTACAAACCACTGATAAACAGATATAAAATCGAGATGTTCAATATAACGGCCGATTGAAACAATCCTCCATTCCTCAAAGGCCGGGTATCGCTGCTTAGCAGCGACAAACGGTCCAAACTCCGTAATCGCTCCTATCGTTGGGCCCAGAGTGAGTATCAAAAAAATGATTCCAATCCAAATCAAGGAAGTGAACTTAATTTTTGTTTTTACATACTGATGCAAATAGAGGATAAAGCCTAATTCGATATATCCTGATACAGGATACACAATGCCTTCAAGGATTGGAGTAAGGCCATGCTCCATATATGGTTTTAATAATGAGAAATCTTTATGTGGAAAATTGGCCGTCATGACAAAAAAGCCAAAAACCATAACGATTGGCAAGAGGATACCCGCTGTTAACGCGATGGATCGAATCCCGTATTTTGCATTATAAAAACAAACGATAGAAAATAAAGAGCCTAAAAGAATTTTAGGTGTCATTGGGAGATAAAACGATAAAAAGGTTAAAGTTTCTCGTAACGTAATAACACTCAAGGAAAATAGGTATAGGAGGATAATAACAATTAAAGGATAGGCAATAAAACTCCCGAAGTTCCCCCTAACCCAAAGAAACAACTGCTCTCCATTCATACGTGTATAAATAAAATAGAAAATAGGAATCAAGAATATATACGCAACGCATGAGAACAAAATAGCAATCCAGGAATCATGGCCGGAAACATCCAGAATCAAAGGAATGATAACCACATGGTTAATTAGACCGGTGCTTCCAATTAAAATAAGAGACATTTGAAGCAAGCTAATTGTTTGTTTTTTCATGAGTATTCTCCTAATGACCTATCTTCAATACCATGATAGTGTAACCTGCAGGGATATTTTTTATGATTAGGGAGTATATTCCAATGCTATTTTATAATACTTCCATTTGAATCCTGCTGATTTTTTACCAAAAAATCAACGGTTAACCTTAATCTCCAAAATTGTTTGGTTCGATGGTATGGTATTTTTTATTTATAGGGGGCGTTAGTTTAACGACAATGGATCGTCAAATGGCGGTCTTATTTATTTTGTCCACTCTTAGCAAACGTCTAAGAAGAACGCTGAGACGCATCGAGAAACGATCTATCGACCAAGGCATCGAGACTTGATTCATTACAGACGCTATGGGGAAGGAAAAACAAGGTACACAGCGTAATGTTTAGATAACGTAATTCTAACGCAAAGGGAATCGGAGAAGAACGTATGAAGAATTGATTAATAGATTGATGGGGGTACCGTATCACAAACGTAGGGGATGTGTTATATCGACATGTGTCTGATGATGGACGAACATGGACGTGGAATTTCGAAATCCTACCTTATGCCCCCTACTTGGTAAGAAGCTGATGATTTGAAAAGGTAAATCCATTTTCAAGAATTTTTTCTGATTCGGAAATCTCGCCCCCTTAATCTACAAGGGATTTGTGCCTCGTATTTAGAAATACTAATGCAATAGCGTAAGAACGAGGTGAGACCGATGGATCAGAACGAACGAGCATATTGGACAAAGGATGTTGCCGATCGATTGCAAATTGGTCACAGCACGTTGAGAAAATATTGTCTGTCCCTAGAGGCGAATGGTTACCATTTTACTAAAGGGTAAAGAGGCAGTAGAGCCTTTCTAGAGAGCGACATTGAGGTCTTAGCGAAGATGAGAGATGAAGTAAACGAGACCGGAACAACGCTTGAGGAAGCTGTTACTGTGGCTCTGGAAGAACGTGAGAACGAGCTGTTGCATGTCGCTATGCCACCTGAGCAACCTTCTAACGAACAAGAGAACTGGCAGTTGCATATCGCTACATCGTTCCAGATGGCACAGCAATTATTAGAGCAGCAAAAAGAGGAATTACTGGAAATTGTAAGTGAAAAGATCCATGAAGAGTTGCGTGAAACATTGAGACAGCAAGAACTCCGTGATATAGAACGTGAGGAAGAACGAGAGCGTAGAACTATAGAACGCGAGAAAGAACTGGTAATCAAACGTGATGAGCAATTAATGGAATTGATCCGGGCCAAACAGGAACTAAAGCAAGCACAATTAGAAGAAGCAACGACCAAAGAGGAACCTAAAAAGGGATTCTTTCGTTTCTTCTCAAGAAGATAACGCCAGATTCGTGAAAAGCCTTCTGAAAAGTCTGCTGAATAGACAAAGAAGTAATCCAAGAATAAAAATCTTTCTCTGTTCCACTATAATAGTTCAAAATGTTGCAAGAGCCGACACACAATTTACCGTTGTTCATTAGGAATTGAAAGTATAAGTATCAAAGGCGAGCCTAAAGATGGTTCACTTTTCGTTTGTTTTAACAATAAAACGCAGGTGGCTGCCCTATCACGAACAAAGCCTCTATACCATATTGATGATTGCCTGGTGTAATGCACACATGGACGTCAAATATCGAAACCTTAACCTATGAAGATAGTTACCATCAAACGGAACGTTTTTTTTAGAAGTGAACAGCAAAAAATGTTTGAGTCTGTCTTTTGAGGAGTTTTTAACGTTTTTATATAAAACAGTTATATTACATTGCTGTAATATTTCCTATTTACTACACGTCTGATGGTATCGATACTTACATTATATTCTTCAGCAAGATGCTTTAATTTAGTTCCTTTTTCAGCCTTGCTTCGTATTGCTCTCACTTGTTCGTCCGACAATTTAGCTGACCAAGCCCTATTTTTGCTGGGAATACTCTCGTAATCAATGTTCATTTCTTTGAGCAATTTCTGTGCAGTTTTTTGCTGAGATTCGGTATCATTTTCATGGTATCGATATCTTTTTGCCATACCTACTAAATAATCAATTTCCTCTTCAGGGATTTCAACTTTTCTTTTTAAACATTCCTCATAGAATGCAAGCCTTACATCTTTTGTAACCTTGTCGTGTAAAGTACCAGATTTACTCAATGATTTCAACGAACCCTCTGTATCTAGCATAGCAAAGAGCCTTTGGTATACTTCTTCCATAGTCCAATTAACTATTACACCTTTTGTTTTTCCAAAATGCTTGGCAAATTCGTAATAACCTCCAAATCTTCGTCTGATTTCAATAGCAAGGGTTTGTCGTTTTTCTTGAATAATATTAGCCGGTGGGAGCGACTCTCCGTCTGTACTAAATTTCATGACCTCATCTAGCATTTCTTTATCATTAGCAAGATAAGGTGGAATTAATGCTTCCGTTTCCACAGCCCTCAATTCTAACTTCAGAACTGGTTCAAAGAGCTTTTTTAGTTCTTCTTGAATGGCATCATAACGCTTTTTGAAAATTTGGGGATCTATTGAAATTAGGGTCATTTTGTGTTTGTATTGCTCGTAAAGTCGCATTTTATTTTCTTTTCGGTTATTGTAGGATTCGCCTATCAGGCCATCATTTTTACGGAAACCGCCCCATGTTTCTACATGGATAATCTCGTTACCGTCTTTTGGGTAAAAGGTAAAGTCGCTTAGGTAATTTTCACCTTCAAAAGCATGTTGTCCCTTTTATAATCAACATAATTATGTATTAGAAATTGTGCAACAATAAACTCGTAAGACGAACGATTGTAATACCCCCTATCGTCTTTAAGAGCGTCCTTTGCCTTAAAATTCATTTTTTCTCTAACTTCCCAGTAACCTCCATGTTTTTTCAAAGAATTAGAACCAATATTTAGGTCTGTAGCTAACTCCCTTTTGAAAGGAAATCTCCCAATTTTTTTAATCAATTTCTCTATTTCAAATTCCAGGTTACTAAAATCATCGTAATAATTATCGCGCTTATACTTGAACAAATCTTCATATTTTAATCCGAGTTCGTTTATTATCTCGTCAAGAGTTTCGTTGTAGTAAGCGAATAATACCTTGAAACGATTAATTTCCTTGTTATATTTCCAAGAACCAATTGACTCTTTATTTTTTTCTATATACTGCTTGAATTCATTAATTCGGTTCTCTCTAATACCGTAGTAACCATTATCGTTTGGCGTTAATCCAATTTCCTCTTTTTTCTTAGCTCTAATTTCCTTTTGTTTTTGCGGTGTATGAGTTTTGCAGGCGCATTTTTGAACAGAGCAATTTTCTACTTTAGTAACATAATCTTTGAATACCATTGGATATTTTTTATCACAATAATCGCATTTTACAAGTACTTCGGCATGAGATCCTTTAGCTAAATCTTTTACATCAACCTCAAATTGATCCCAATTCTTAGTAAATTGATAACCTTTATCCTCGTAGTGCCTTCTGTTGCTATTACACCAAGATATTATTAGTTTTTGAGGCAGTAGCACAATGATACACTCCTTTTCTTTAAAATTGATTCTGCTATTTTGTATTCTATTATATGGATAGTAACAGGAAATTTTAAAGTTTAAAGGGGAAAGTATCTTGAAGGCATCGTATTAAAGCATAAGGATTCTCGTTATGAAGTCGGCAAACGTTCACACTCGTGGCTGAAGGTGATTAACTACCAGTACGCGGACGTGCTTGTCGTTGGCTATCGTAAAACAGGGGATTTCGGGTTGCTGCTTACGTTTGATGATGGACGTTATGCTGGAGTAATGGATCTGGGTATAAATCCGTTGGTTCGTAAGCAGATTTACGGTAAGCCGGTGATCCGTGAAGAGAAGGATTTCTCATTCATAGAGCCTCTTAAATGTTGTATGAAATATCGTAATTTAACGAATGCAGGATTATTGCGTTTGCCTAGTTTTGTTGAGTGGGCGTAAATTCGTCCGCTCTATTTTATTGCGTTGAAATTGCGTAAATTCCTCGTTTCCTTCTATTATAATTCATGTTATAATGAAAACGGTCGAAAGTTCGGCAAATGACCGTATCAGTGCCCGTTTCAAAAAGCGTTAATATAGCGATATGTCCCAGTAGCTCAGCTGGATAGAGCAACGCCCTTCTAAGGCGTCGGTCGGGAGTTCGAATCTCTCCTGGGACGTAAACAAATGGAAAAGGTTAATATATTAGGGGTTTTAGATTAGAAATAATCTGAGGTGTATAATATATTAACTTTTTTTGTGTTGGTCTTGAATTGTTAAAAACTCTTTCCTGAAAATTAGTAGCGCGAATTACATATGTTTAACTGCATTTTAAGTAGCAGGCAATCTTCCACGTAATATATTAGGACTAGTCATTTATCTATCCAAGACAAGAATAGTCGCACCTAGATTAGTGGAGCAGAAGAAATTCTGAATCTAAAAAACCATCATCATTTACTCACCTTAAAAGGTAAGTTTTTTGTCTTTTCTATTTTTCCGTGCTACACTATTTTTCAATATGAACTTAAGGACGGTTTTAGATGAAAAAACGGGAAAAAATTCAAAGTATAGACAATATCATCTTCTTTCCCGGACTCGAAAAAAGATTAGCTGATAAAGGCTTAGAAAGCTTGCAAAAGAAAAAGTATGCAGAAGCTATTAACCTTTTGGAAGAGGCTAGGGAACTTGACGCGGATAATGGTGACATTTTAATCGGGCTTGTGCTCGCATATTTTGAAGCGGCTTCTTTTCAAAAAGCAAAAGATTTGGCTAATGAAATGCTGTTAAAGGGAATCGGTGACTATTTTCAAATGGTCGACCTTTATTTGACCATCCTAATCCAGCTAAATGAATATCCAGAAATCGTTGCGACAATCGAAGCGCTTTTAGAAGAAAAAGAAATTCCACTAGATAAACATGATCATTTTTTAACCATCCTCCAGTTCAGTCGTCGAATGGCGGAGCATAACCAGCCAGAATTCAATGAAGAGTTGCCAGAGGAAAGCATTACAAACAAGCTAAACCTATTTTCGATAGATAATTTGAACCAACAAATGCTTGTCATTGCGAATCTTGCTGAAAAAAATGTTCGTCCGTATCTTCCTGAAATCGAAGACTATTTAATCGCAAAAGAAGGACATCCTTTTCTTAAAACCATGCTGCTAACTCTTTTAAAAGAACAAGAATATGACCGGGAATTAGTGGTTAATAAATTTAATAACCAGCTTAACGTTATTCCAACGGAGCTGCCAGAAATAAATTTACAACCTAGAATGAAAGAAATTGAAGAACTAGTAGGAAATAGATTAGAAAATAGCAATCCTGTTCTTTTGGAAAATATCATAGGGATGGTAGAACAAATCTTTTTTATTAGTTATCCATTCGATCTTCAACCGGAAAACACCCATGCCTGGGCTGCAGCCTTTCATTTACTGGCACATGATTACCTGGGAATAGATCCTGAAATGGACAAAATCTCAAGTGAATATCAGGTTTCTAGTGAAAAAATTGAGCTAGCAATGGCTAAAATAAGGGAAATAGAAGAAATTTCATATCCTAATATATAGGGTTTGCTGTTGAAAGAAAATAAACCTATGATATAATGTAGGGGTTGCATTATGTAAAAATTAATATTTTACAGCAAAAGAGGATAGTGACTTGATAGACAAGACATATTCCTACTAATTCGTTAAGAATGAAATGAGAATAGATTGTTGGAGGGAAATAAGTATGACTGCAAAGTGGGAAAAGTTAGAAGGAAACCGTGGTGTTCTTACAGTTGAAGTAACAGCTGAAGAGGTTAGCAAAGGCTTAGACGCGGCATTCCAAAAAGTGGTTAAACAAGTTAGCGTTCCAGGCTTCCGTAAAGGAAAAATGCCTCGTGGAATGTTTGAAAAGCGTTTTGGTGTTGAATCTCTTTATCAAGATGCATTAGATATTCTTCTTCCAGAAGCATACGGAAATGCTATTGACGAAGCTGGTATTGATCCAGTTGACCGTCCTGATATCGACATCGAGCAAATGGAAAAAGGCAAAGAACTTATTTTCAAAGCTACAGTTACTGTTAAGCCAGAAGTGAAATTAGGCGAGTACAAAGGCTTAGAAATAGAAGAATTTGATACTAACGTTACAGATGAAGACATCCAAGGCGAATTAACAACACTTCAAAACCGTCAAGCTGAGCTTGTTGTTAAAGAAGAAGGAACGGCAGTAAACGGTGATACCGTTGTAATCGACTTTGAGGGCTTCGTTGATGGAGAAGCTTTCGAAGGTGGGAAAGCTGAAAACCATTCATTAGAATTAGGTACTGGATCTTTCATTCCTGGCTTTGAAGAGCAGCTTGTAGGATTAGCTGCTGGCGAATCTAAAGAAGTAGAAATTACTTTCCCAGAGGAATACCATGCTGCAGAGCTAGCAGGTAAACCAGCAACTTTCAAAGTTACAATTCATGAAATCAAAGGTAAAGAGCTTCCTGCATTAGATGACGAGTTTGCAAAAGATGTGGATGACGAAGTTGAAACATTAGATGCATTAAAAGAAAAAATCAAAACTCGTTTAGCAGATAGCAAAAAGCACGAAGCTGAACACCATGTTCGTGATACAATCGTTGAAAAAGCTGCAGCAAATTCCGAAGTTGAAATTCCTGAAGTTATGATTGAAAACGAAGTAAACCGCATGTTGCAAGAATTCGAGCAACGCTTACAAATGCAAGGGATGAACCTTGAGCTTTACTTCCAATTCTCAGGTCAAGATGAAAAAGCATTACGTGAGCAAATGAAAGATGAAGCACAAACTCGTGTACGTGTGAACTTAACATTAGAAGCGATTGCTAAGGCTGAAAATCTTGAAGTAACTGACGAAGATGTAAATGCTGAGCTTGAGAACATGGCTGGAATGTATAACATGACTGTTGACAGTATTAAGAAAGCACTTGGCGGTCTTGATGGCATTAAAGCGGATCTTAAACTTAAAAAAGCAGTTGACTTTCTTGTTGAAAACAAGAAATAATAAATAAAATAAGAAGGCACGATATATATCGTGCCTTATTTTATACAATTTTTGAATTACATATTATAATAAGCAAAGGGAAACCTTTTTAACAATGGGCAGGAATATAAGTATTACATAGCGAATTTATTAATTCCCAGCAGTTTTAAGATTTATTTTAATCAATAATGGTTAAGCTTAATGAGTACATAGGTTTTCATTTTAAAGGTCGTTTCCAAACAAAGAAATTAGACAAAATAGGGTTAAGCTTATTATTTCCAGTCCATTGGCTTTATGTGTTACAATGCAATACATACTACAAAAAATGTTTGAAAAAGATTCGGATTTGCTTGTGATTCTGGAGCTTTAATTGGGTTTTAACAAGGTCAAAGGGGTGAAAGGATTGTTTAAATTTAATGATGAAAAAGGACAATTGAAGTGTTCCTTCTGTGGTAAAACACAGGATCAAGTTCGTAAATTAGTTGCCGGGCCAGGAGTTTATATATGTGACGAATGTATCGAGCTTTGCACAGAAATTGTTGAAGAAGAACTTGGCACAGAAGAAGAAGTAGAATTTAAAGATGTTCCAAAACCAAAGGAAATCTGTGAAATTCTTGATGAATACGTCATTGGCCAAGATCAGGCAAAAAAGTCGCTGTCGGTAGCAGTTTATAACCACTATAAGCGCATCAATTCCAATAGTAAAATTGATGACGTTGAACTATCCAAAAGTAATATTTGTATGATTGGACCAACAGGAAGCGGTAAAACATTGTTAGCGCAAACATTGGCTCGTATCTTAAATGTACCATTTGCCATTGCTGATGCTACCTCTCTAACTGAGGCTGGTTATGTTGGGGAAGATGTTGAAAACATTTTATTAAAATTGATTCAATCCGCTGATTATGATGTTGAAAAAGCAGAAAAAGGCATTATTTATATTGACGAAATTGATAAAATTGCTCGTAAATCTGAAAATCCTTCGATTACAAGAGATGTTTCAGGTGAAGGCGTTCAGCAAGCATTATTGAAAATTCTTGAAGGTACGGTTGCTAGTGTTCCTCCTCAAGGTGGAAGAAAGCATCCACATCAAGAATTCATTCAAATTGATACTACCAATATCCTATTTATTTGTGGCGGAGCCTTTGATGGGATTGAGCCAATTATTAAACGTCGCTTAGGTCAAAAAGTGATTGGTTTCGGTTCTGATTTAAAGTCGTTAGAAATTGGACAAAAAGAGCTTCTTTCAAAAGTATTGCCTGAGGACTTGCTGCGCTTCGGTTTAATTCCGGAATTTATTGGTCGTCTGCCGGTTATTGCTAGCCTTGAACAGCTCGATGAAGAGGCATTGATTGAAATTTTAACTAAGCCTAAAAATGCGTTAGTTAAGCAATATCAAAAAATGCTTGAAATCGATGATGTGAACTTGGAATTTGAAGAAGGTGCACTAAAAGAAATTGCCAAGAAGGCAATTGAACGTAAAACAGGTGCACGGGGCTTGCGTTCCATCATTGAAGGAATCATGCTTGATGTCATGTTTGACCTTCCATCTCGTGATGACATATCGAAGTGTGTGATTACAAAGGAAACGGTTATCGATAACAGTCTGCCAAAATTAGTTCTTGAAGATGGTACGGTTGTTGATGAAGAAAGAAAAACTTCTGCGTAAGAGTTATGGTCTGGCATCTCTGCCCAGGCCTTTTTTTATGTTTAAATAGCCAAATGCCCTCAAAAAGTGCTAAAATCCAATAAAAAAATAGCCAAAACTCTGTTTAACTGTTAACCAAGGTGAATTTTGTGGTTTATTCCATCCCTCCACAGGAAATACTGTTTAATATCTATGAATATTCAGTTTCAGGAGGAGGGAATTGTATGAGTTGGACGGGGATTGCCTTATTTATACAGCTTTTTTTCGGAATTATCATTGGGCTATATTTTTGGAATTTGCTTAGGAATCAGCGAACACAAAAAGTCTCCATTGATCGTGAATCCCGAAAAGAAATGGAACAGCTTCGAAAAATGAGATCCATTTCATTAACAGAACCATTAGCCGAGAAAGTACGTCCTTCAAGCTTTCAAGATATTGTAGGCCAAGAGGATGGAATAAAATCGTTAAAAGCAGCATTATGTGGACCAAACCCACAGCATGTAATTATTTATGGTCCGCCGGGAGTAGGTAAAACGGCAGCTGCTCGTTTGGTGCTAGAGGAAGCGAAAAAAAATCAAAAATCTCCATTTAAACCCGCATCCGTTTTTATCGAATTGGATGCGACCACAGCAAGATTTGATGAACGAGGAATTGCAGACCCGTTGATCGGTTCCGTTCACGACCCCATTTATCAAGGTGCGGGTGCAATGGGGCAAGCGGGCATACCGCAGCCAAAACAAGGGGCCGTAACAAATGCCCATGGCGGGGTGCTGTTTATTGATGAAATCGGCGAATTGCACCCAATCCAAATGAATAAGCTTTTAAAAGTTTTGGAGGATCGGAAAGTATTTTTAGAAAGTGCCTATTATCATGAAGAAAATACACAAATCCCAACGCATATCCATGATATTTTTAAAAATGGCCTGCCAGCTGATTTTCGATTAATCGGAGCGACAACGAGAACGCCAAATGAAATTCCTCCAGCTATTCGTTCGCGCTGTATGGAGGTTTTCTTTAGGGATCTAAACCAAGAAGAAGTGTTAGCTATCGCCAAAAAGGCTGCTGACAAAGTGGGGCTTATTATTAACGATTCTGGTGTAGAGACACTATCCAATTATGCAAGAAATGGCCGAGAAGCAGTCAATATGGTTCAAATTGCTGCTGGGCTTGCGATAACAGAAGACCGTGATTATATTAAGGATGAAGAAATTGAATGGGTCATCCATTCAAGTCAAATGTCGCCTAGGATGGAAAGAAAGATCAATGACATTTCACATATTGGTCTTGTGAATGGACTTGCTGTCTATGGACCGAATTCTGGTGCCCTACTCGAAATAGAAGTAACGGTCATCCCAGCAAGAGATAAAGGGTCGATCAATATTACTGGAATTGTCGATGAAGAGAGTATTGGTGGTCAAGGAAAATCGATTCGCCGCAAAAGTATGGCCCGTGGATCAATTGAAAATGTTATTACGGTGTTAAGATCAATGGGAGTTCCCGCAGATGATTATGATATTCATGTCAATTTCCCTGGTGGGGTTCCAATAGATGGGCCGTCCGCGGGGATCGCAATGGCGACTGGAATTTATTCCGCTATTTATAAAATCCCGATTGACAATAAAGTTGCCATGACGGGTGAAATAAGCATCCATGGGAATGTAAAACCAATCGGTGGCGTGTATCCAAAAGTAAAGGCCGAAAAAAGCGGGTGCAAACAAAGTCATTATTCCCGAAGAAAATATGCAGTCAATATTAAACGAAATCGACGGTATCACTATTGTACCAGTTACCCATTTACATGAAGTTTTTGAAATCGCGCTCGTGAATGACTTTGTAAAAAATAATGCCATTCCAGCTTCCATTGAACTTTCAAAAAAAGAAACAATTTAAATTTATACTTCGGTTTGTTTGTTAATAATCAGGCAAGCCGAAGTTTTTTATTGTTGAATTCCATTCAGAAGGTAGGAAGATTTCCTTATGTTTGGGAAAAATAAATCATATGAAAAAAGTGGATTCTTAATTCTTATTGTCTAGCTGCGAGCGCTAGAGCCTCGGGGTCATAAGCCAAATCCCTCCAGAGACTAACGTCTCTTGCATGATTCGTCTTATGCCTGTCGGCTCTGGTCCAGCGCTCTTCGCTTTTCTCAAAATTAGACACTTTTTTGCAAATGAGATAGAATTGTACAAAGACTATTCCTAGTAGGAAAAATGAATATGCATATGGAGGTGCAGTATTTTGGCGGAAAGTAACGAATTGCTCGTCCCCCTCCTGCCGCTGCGAGGGTTACTTGTCTATCCGACGATGGTCCTTCATTTAGATGTTGGACGTGAAAGGTCGGTACAAGCCCTAGAAAAAGCAATGGTAGATGACCACTTAATTTTTTTAACGACACAAAAGGATGTTTCAATAGATGAACCCTCCGAAGAAGACCTATATGCGATTGGAACCTTAACAAAGGTTAAGCAAATGCTAAAACTACCCAATGGAACTATTCGAGTATTGGTAGAGGGATTAAACAGAGCGGAAATCGTAACGTTTCATGATGAGGACGATTATTATTCAGTCACTATTAAAACGTATCAAGACCCGGACACAAAAGATGTGGAAGACCAAGCCTTGATGAGAACAATGCTTGAATATTTCGAGCAATACATAAAATTATCGAAAAAAATCTCTGCAGAAACTTTCGCATCGGTCACAGATATTGAGGAACCGGGGAGAATGGCCGATATCATCGCTTCCCATTTACCCATAAAGCTAAAGGATAAACAGGAAATTCTTGAAACCATTGATGTGAAACAACGGGTAAACGGAGTTATTGACACAATTCATAATGAAAAAGAAGTCCTTAATCTTGAAAAGAAAATTGGCCAACGTGTTAAGCGGTCTATGGAAAGAACGCAAAAAGAATATTATTTGCGGGAACAAATGAAGGCGATTCAAAAGGAATTAGGCGATAAAGAAGGAAAAACAGGTGAAATTGCTGAACTCACTGAGAAGATTGAGCAAGCAGGCATGACTGAACAAGTTCGCCTAACTGCTCTTAAAGAGCTGGACCGCTATGAAAAAGTCCCATCCAGTTCCGCAGAAAGTGCAGTTATCAGAAATTATATTGAATGGTTACTCAACATTCCTTGGTCGAAGAAGACAGTGGACGACATTGATATCCTCCGTGCTGAGCGAATTTTAAACGAAGATCATTACGGACTTGAAAAGGTGAAGGAGCGTGTGTTGGAATTTTTGGCTGTCCAAAAATTGACCAACTCTCTAAAAGGCGATTCTCTGCCTTGCAGGACCACCAGGGGTTGGGAAAACAAGCCTTGCCCGGTCGATTGCCTCATCACTTAATCGTAATTTTGTTCGAGTATCGCTTGGCGGTGTTCGGGATGAGTCCGAAATTCGCGGCATCGGAGAACGTATGTTGGAGCAATGCCTGGACGGATTATTCAGGGAATGAAAAAAGCGGGAACAATCAACCCGGTATTTTTATTAGATGAAATTGATAAAATGTCGAATGATTTTCGAGGAGACCCTTCATCAGCGATGCTGGAAGTCCTTGACCCGGAACAAAATCATAATTTTAGTGACCACTATATCGAAGAGCCATACAATTTATCAAAGGTTATGTTCATTGCAACTGCAAATAATCTGTCAACCATTCCAGGACCGCTGTTAGATAGAATGGAAATCATCACTATTGCTGGTTATACAGAGCTGGAAAAAGTTCATATCACAAGAGATCATCTGCTGCCGAAGCAAATTAAAGAAAATGGACTGACAAAAGGAATTCTTCAGGTTCGTGAAGATGCGATTCTGAAAGTCGTCCGCTATTATACACGTGAAGCAGGTGTCCGCAGCCTAGAACGTCAGATGGCGACGATTTGTCGCAAAACTGCTAAGATTGTGGTCTCCGGTGAGAAAAAGCGCGTTGTCATTACCGAAAAGAATGTAGAGGAATTTTTAGGAAAACCGAAATTCCGCTATGGTCAAGCTGAAACAGAGAACCAGGTTGGAGTTGCTACAGGCTTGGCGTATACCACAGTTGGAGGAGACACGCTGCAAATCGAAGTTTCGTTATCACCTGGTAAAGGAAAACTTGTGTTAACTGGAAAACTTGGAGATGTAATGAAGGAATCGGCTCAAGCAGCATTCAGTTATGTTCGTTCAAAAGCAAAGGAACTCGGCATTGAAGAGAACTTCCATGAAAAATATGATATTCATATTCATGTCCCTGAAGGTGCGGTACCAAAGGATGGACCATCTGCCGGTATTACGATTGCGACCGCTCTTGTATCAGCATTATCCGGAAGACCAATCCGCCGTGAAGTAGGAATGACAGGAGAAATCACGTTACGCGGCCGGGTACTTCCAATCGGTGGATTAAAGGAGAAAACCCTAAGTGCCCACCGAGCAGGATTAACCAAGGTCATTCTTCCAAAAGATAATGAAATGGATATTGATGATATACCTGAAAGCATAAGGAATGAAATGGAGTTTGTGCTGGTTTCCCATGTGGATGAAGTTTTAAAACATGCCCTTTTAGAAGGTGGCATGAAATGAAGGTAATAAGTTCAGAAATTGTCATCAGTGCAGTAAAGCCAGAACAGTACCCAGAGACTTCTTTACCTGAATTTGCTTTAGCCGGCCGCTCAAATGTGGGGAAATCATCTTTTATCAATAAGATGCTTAATCGAAAAGGATTAGCTCGGATATCATCAAAGCCAGGGAAAACTCAAACGCTAAATTTTTATGTAATTAATGAGGTTCTTCATTTTGTTGATGTACCGGGATATGGATATGCAAAGGTATCAAAAAGTGAGCGAGCAGCTTGGGGGAAAATGATTGAAACATATATAACGAGTCGAGAGCAATTAAGAGCCGTTATTCAAATTGTTGATTTACGACACCCGCCATCAGCAGATGATGTGATGATGTATGACTTTCTTAAACATTACGAAATCCCGTGTATCGTCGTCGCGACAAAAGCTGATAAAATCCCAAAAGGAAAATGGCAGAAACACTTAAAAGTCACTCGCGAAACGCTTAATTTTGATAAAAATGACCATATGATTCTTTTCTCATCAGAAACAGGCTTAGGAAAGAATGAAGCATGGGCAATCTTAGAAAGTTATATGTAAGAAAATAAACGCTCGGCATTAGCCTCGAGCGTTTATTTTTTCTTTTTTAACAAAAGATAAATACCAATAATAATGATGAGAGCAGGCCAAAATTTCAATACCTGGGACATGCCATTTTGAAGAAATCCAAGATATCCAGCAATTTTATCATAAAATAAAAGCAATAATGCCCAAACTAAAAAAAGGAAGGCTTGAAATAAGCCAGTTCCGGTTTTTTGGAAACGAAGGAAAAAGCCAAGTGAAAGAATTAATATAAATGGTCCAATCGTATTGTCTGGCCAAAATTTCAAACGACCTGCAATATGAAAATGAAGACCAAATCCAAGTAAAATGACACCTGGAAGGATTGCATCATAATCCTTTGCCAGATAGCCTTGCGCTAAGAAGGCAATCCCTACAATGATAATTAAGGTCGGCCAAGTATAAAAATTTTGAAACAAGGTAATGCCTGATTGTTGTAAAAAAAAGTAGGCTCCAAAGCCGATTAGAATAATTCCAGGGAAAATCCGCTGATTTTTCATTTAAAACACCACTTCCAGTAAGGTTCACTTGAATCTATTCTGTTTTTTTGATACTGTACATAAGGAAGTATTTATTTATAATGATTATAAAAGACATTTTTCTTTTTTTATATTATCACATTGTTTCTTTTATGTTCACATTTTTCGAGGAAAATCGATTTTTTCCGTGCTATAATCATACTAGTTCATTTTGTAATTACTACATGGGGGTGTCCTTACCAATGCATATATTAGTGATCGGTCTAAACTATAAAACTGCCCCTGTTGAAATCCGTGAGCGGTTGACCTTTAATGAATCCGATCTTATGGATGCCATAAAAAAGCTAAATACAAAAAAAAGCATCCTTGAAAATATTATCTTATCTACTTGTAATCGAACGGAAATTTATGCGGTCGTAGACCAGTTGCATACAGGCCGTTACTATATAAAAGAATTTCTGTCAGAATGGTTCGGACTTGAACAAGCGGAATTTGCTCCTTATTTATTTGTTTACGAAGAAGATGGCGCAGTCGATCACCTATTCAATGTGACCTGCGGACTCCATTCGATGGTATTAGGTGAAACACAAATTTTGGGTCAGGTTCGTGCGAGCTTTATCTTAGCTCAAGAAGAAGGTACCACCGGGACAATATTTAATCACTTGTTTAAGCAGGCCATTACTCTTGCAAAACAAGGCCATTCCGAAACCGATATTGGTGCAAATGCTGTTTCTGTCAGCTATGCAGCCGTGGAATTAGCAAAGAAAATTTTTGGCTCTCTTGTGGGGAAACATATATTAATCTTTGGAGCGGGAAAAATGGGAGAGTTAGCAGCCCAAAACCTGAACGGAAACGGTGTAAAGAAAGTGACGGTTATTAATCGGACCTATGATAAAGCGAAAGAACTTGCAATCCGTTTTGGCGGTGAAGCCAAAACAGTGGATGAACTGCAAAAATCTTTAATCGATGCCGATATCCTTATTAGCTCAACGGGTGCGAAGGATTTTGTCATTTCAAAAGAGATGATGGCCAAGGTCGAAAAAATGCGGAAGGGCAAGCCATTATTTATGGTTGATATTGCCGTACCACGTGACTTAGACCCGAAAATTGCCGAGCTAGAAAACGTATTTTTATACGATATCGATGATTTAGAGGGGATTGTTGAAGCCAACCTGCAAGAGCGGAAGAAGGCAGCTGAAAAGATCATGCTCATGATTGAAAAGGAAATTGTCGATTTCAAGCAGTGGCTTGGAATGCTTGGTGTTATCCCTGTAATCTCAGCACTTAGGGAAAAAGCCTCAGCGATTCAGACAGAGACTATGGAAAGCCTTGAACGGAAGCTTTCTCATTTATCTGACCGTGATCTTAAAGTATTAAACAAGCATACAAAGAGCATCATCAATCAGCTCTTAAAGGACCCTATTTTACAAGCTAAAGAATTGGCTGCTAGGCCTTATGCCGATCAGGCACTGGATTTATTTATGAAAATATTTAATATTGAAGAACTTGCCCAAGAACAACATGTGAAAGCAGCCGAAACCGATAAAATCATGGTTCATGTACAGCAGGCTTCCTTTCAACCATAAGGAGTTGTGTCTATGTTCAGCATTCATATGACACGGCTGCATGAACTAACTGTTGTTCTATATGCCTTCAGCGTGTTGTTATATTTTTATGATTTTCTCAACCATAACCGGAAGGCAAACCGTATCGCCTTCTGGTTACTTGCGTTTGTATGGGTGTTACAAACGGTATCTTTATTTTATTATATGGTTAAAACAGGAAGGTTCCCTGTTTTGACAATTTTTGAGGGTTTTTATTTTTATGCATGGGTACTGGTCACTTTATCACTAGGGATTAATCGATTGCTTAGAGTAGACTTTATCGTCTTTTTTACGAATATACTCGGATTTATTGTCATGGTCATTCATACCTTTGTCCCACAACAATATGGTTCCCATGTTGTGGGCAAACAGCTTGTGTCTGAATTACTACTAATCCATATTACAATGGCCATTCTCTCCTATGGAGCTTTTTCTCTTTCCTTTGTCTTTTCACTGCTATATCTTCTCCAATACGACTTATTGAAAAGAAAGAAATGGGGAACAAGACTATTAAGGCTTGCTGATTTAAATACACTCGAACGATCATCATACATATTGGCAGTTATAGGTGTTCCCATGCTGATCCTTAGCCTAATATTAGGCTTACAGTGGGCATTTCTCAAAGTCCCCGGGATGCCCTGGTACGATATGAAAATTATTGGCTCTTTTTTATTACTAACCGCATATAGCATTTACCTGTATTTGCATATTGTCAAAGGGTTAGCCGGGAAATCATTAGCTTTATGGAATGTAGCTTCTTTTTTAATCGTGTTAATTAACTTTTTCTTATTTGGGAAATTATCTTCTTTTCATTTTTGGTATGGGTAAAACCTAGGAGGCAGTCATGAGGAAAATTATTGTTGGTTCTAGACGGAGTAAATTGGCTTTAACACAATCAAACTGGGTGATTGAACAGCTTAAAAAGCTTGATGCTCGTTTCGAGTTCGAGGTCAAAGAAATCGTGACAAAAGGCGACAAAATTCAAGATGTAACCCTTTCAAAAGTGGGTGGAAAAGGGTTATTTGTAAAAGAAATCGAACAGGCGATGCAAAATAAAGAAATCGATATGGCTGTTCATAGTATGAAAGACATGCCTGCGGTATTACCCGAGGGCCTAACAATCGGTTGTATTCCTTTCCGTGAAGACCACCGTGATGCGCTTATCTCCAAGGCATATTAAGTTAAAGGATTTAAAGAAGGGTGCTATTATTGGAACGAGCAGCCTGCGCCGCAGCGCTCAGCTTTTGGTACAACGTCCGGATTTGGAGATCAAGTGGATCCGTGGCAATGTTGATACTAGATTAGCTAAACTAGAAGAAGAAGAATACGATGCCATCATTTTAGCTGCAGCAGGACTTTCACGACTAGGCTGGGCGCGTGAAGTAGTTACTGAATTTTTGGATGCGGATATTTGTATTCCAGCAGTTGGACAAGGTGCATTATCCATCGAATGCCGCGAGGATGATAAAGAACTACTAGCGCTTTTTAAAAAATTCACCTGCAAGAAAACAGAAAAAGCCGTACGAGCAGAGCGTGCCTTCTTGCAAAAAATGGAGGGTGGCTGCCAGGTACCAATTGCAGGATTCGCCCGCATTAATGATAACGATGAAGTTGTTCTAACTGTTTTAGTCGCTTCCCCGGAAGGACAAGAGATTTACAAAGAGGAATTAAGAGGGCAAAATCCGGAAGAGCTTGGCCTTCGGGCGGCTGACCTCTTAATTCAAAAAGGAGCCAAAGACCTGATTGAAAAGGTTAAACGGGAGCTTGAAGGTCTATGATTAAATCTTCACCCTTGCTTGGGAGAAAAGTTCTTGTTCCAAGGGGAGAAAATCAAGCGAGGTCTTTTTCACAGCTAATTGAAAAGTATGGAGGGATTCCGATTGAAATCCCTCTTATTGCCTTTCGTCCGATTGAAAGAAACCCACGCCTTCTTACCATCCTGAAGACACTTGATACATATGACTGGATTATTTTCACAAGTAATGTAACCGTAGAGACCTTCTTTTCGTTTTTCAGTCTCGCTGAAACGGGGAACTATTTTCCGAAAATTGCTGTGATTGGAAAAAAAACTGAAGAAGGACTGTTAGAAAAAGGAATGCAGCCTGAGTTTGTGCCATCAACATATGTGGCTGAAGCCTTTGTGGAGGAATTTCTGCCGTCTATCCATGAAAGTTCGAGGGTATTGATTCCAAAGGGGAATTTGGCCAGAGAATATATTGCTGCTTCTTTAACCGATTTTGGTGCAAATGTTGATGAGGTAGTCATTTATGAAACGTATATGCCTGAAGAAAGCCGGAAAAAATTAGCTGAGATGCTAGTCCTTAATCAGTTGAACATCTTGCTGTTTACAAGTCCGTCTACGGTTGATCACTTTATGGATGTGGTGAAGCAGAAAGAACTTATGCACTATCTAAATGAATGTATATTTGGGTGTATTGGACCATCTACAGAGAAAAAATTACAGGCATATGGATTACCCGTTCACGCTTCACCTAAAGAATATACAGTAAAAGAAATGATTAACAGTACGATTGCTTACTTAGAATTGGAGGAATCATAAATGGAATTGCAATTTAAACGTCATCGTCGGTTACGTACAAGTGCCAGCATGCGTGCACTTGTCAGAGAAAATCACTTGATAGCGGAAGACTTCATTTATCCTCTTTTTATTTATGAGGGTGAAAACATCCGCAATGAAGTCTCATCGATGCCAGGTGTATTCCAAGTATCGATGGACCATCTACAAGCAGAAATGGAAGATATCGTAAAACATGGGATTAAGTCTGTTTTATTATTCGGTATCCCTGCAACCAAAGATGAATGTGGACAACAAGCTTACCATGATCATGGCATTGTACAGGTAGCGACACGTTTTATTAAAGAAAAATTCCCGGAAATTATCGTTGTAGCGGATACATGCTTATGTGAATATACAAGCCATGGTCACTGTGGAGTTGTTGAAGGCGAGAAAATCTTAAATGATCAATCACTTGAATTGCTCGTGAAAACGGCGGTGGCCCAAGCAAAAGCAGGGGCAGATATTATTGCTCCATCAAACATGATGGATGGCTTTGTTGCTGCCATTCGTGTTGGTTTAGATGAAGCGGGTTTTGAGGAAGTACCAATCATGTCTTATGCGGTTAAATATTCTTCCGCATTCTACGGTCCTTTCCGTGAAGCAGCGGAAGGCGCACCACAGTTTGGCGATCGAAAGACCTATCAAATGGACCCAGCTAACCGTATGGAAGCATTTCGGGAAGCCGAATCCGATGTTGCCGAAGGGGCAGACTTTTTAATTATTAAGCCTGGAATGCCATACCTTGATATTGTTCGTGATATTAAAAATACCTTTAATTTACCAGTCGTTGTATATAACGTCAGCGGTGAATATTCCATGATAAAAGCAGCAGCTGCAAACGGCTGGATTGATGAGAAAAACACCGTGCTGGAAATGTTAATCGGAATGAAACGCGCAGGTGCTGATCTTATTATTACGTATGCAGCAAAAGATGCCATTCGCTGGTTAAAAGAAGAAGTTTAATCATTATTGAAAAGAGGGAAAAGGATGCGTTCGTATACAAAATCGATTGAAGCATTTAAAGAAGCCCAAACCCTAATGCCCGGCGGTGTAAATAGTCCCGTTCGTGCCTTTAAATCAGTAAAGATGGACCCGATTTTTATGGAAAGAGGAAAGGGTTCAAAAATCTATGATATTGATGGAAATGAATACATTGATTATGTATTATCATGGGGACCACTAATCCTCGGACATACAAATGATCAAGTGGTTGAAGCGATTAAAAAAGTAGCAGAAATGGGTACAAGCTACGGTGCTCCGACATTGATGGAAAATGAATTAGCAAAGCTTGTCATTGAACGTGTGCCGTCAATTGAAATCGTAAGGATGGTTTCTTCAGGTACGGAAGCGACTATGAGTGCCCTTCGTTTAGCTAGAGGGTACACAGGACGCAGCTTAATTATGAAATTTGAAGGCTGCTACCATGGCCATGGTGATTCATTATTAATTAAAGCTGGCTCGGGTGTAGCCACACTTGGTTTACCGGACAGCCCTGGAGTACCTGAAGGGGTTGCAAAAAATACCATCACTGTGCCGTACAATGACCTTGAAGGTGTGAAGTATGCATTCGAGCAATTTGGTGAAGATATTGCTTGTATCATTGTTGAACCAGTTGCTGGTAATATGGGAGTGGTCCCACCGCTGCCAGGATTTTTAGAAGGCCTTCGTGAGATAACCACAAAATATGGTGCATTGCTTATTTTTGATGAAGTCATGACAGGCTTCCGGGTTGGCTATCATTGTGCTCAAGGCTATTTCAATGTGACTCCGGACCTAACCTGTCTTGGCAAAGTAATTGGTGGAGGGCTTCCTGTTGGCGCCTATGGCGGAAAAGCGGAAATTATGGAAAGAATCGCTCCAAGTGGTCCGATTTATCAAGCGGGTACTCTTTCTGGAAATCCACTTGCGATGACTGCAGGATATGAAACATTAAAGCAATTAACGCCCGAATATTACAGCGCTTTTATCCATAAAGGGGATCTGCTGGAAAAAGGCTTAAAAGCAGCTGCAGCTAAATATGGCATTCCCATCACCGTCAACCGTGCCGGTTCGATGATTGGGTTCTTCTTTACAAATGAGAATGTGGTTAATTATGAAACAGCGAAAACGTCAAATCTTGACTATTTTGCTTCCTATTATCGGGAAATGGCAGAGCAGGGAGTGTTTTTACCTCCTTCGCAATTTGAAGGTCTTTTCCTTTCTACGGTCCATTCTGATGAAGATATTGAGAAAACGATTCAAGCAGCCGAAAATGCCTTCTCTAAATTAAAATAATATACGATTGCACACTCAGCGATAAACGATGAGTGTGCTTTTTATTTTTATTTTTAAAAATGGAAAAAAGACAAATTTTGGTTTTTACCTATTTCGAAAGATACTTATTTTTGTCACAGCTGTATGCTATAATAATCCGAACAAATCAAGCATTTGTTGCGGACACTAAGCAAAGGTTGTGTGGTATGTTATGAAATATAAGAAATTTGGATTTTTCTTTCTAGTAGCTGCACTTGCTATTAATCTGGTTGGCTGCGGTAATCAGTTCTTCCAAAGTGGTAAGAGTTCAAACAAAGAGACCACAAAAATAAAAGAAATTAAAGCAAGCAAAGAAAATTTGAAAATATTGGAAAATCAAAAGAAACTAGAAATATCTCGAAAAAATCAAGAATTGCTGCAGAAAAAAATTAGTGACTATTTAGTTGCCAATAACAATAGTGGTAGTGTTTTTGTGGAACACAACAACCAACTTCTTTTTAATGAAGGTGTTGGTTATGCCGATGTCGAGAAAAAGGTATTAAACGAGCCCTCCACTACCTACCCAATCGGTTCGATTACGAAAATATTTGTTGCCACAAGTATTATGAAATTGCAGGAAGAAAAGAAATTAACAATTCAGGATCCAATTTCGAAGTATATTCCTAATTTTCCAAACGGGGATAAAATTAAGTTATATAACTTCTTAACCCATACATCCGGGATTCAAAGGCCACTCTGGCATAAGGGGGATACAACACCCTTAAGTTTAGTACACGAAATTGAAAAGCTGCCATTAAAATTCCAACCTGGAGAAAAATGGGACTATTTAGATGCCAACTATATGGTTCTTGGTTATGTGATAGAAAAAGTTACGGGTGCGCCGCTGCATGATTTTATCCAAAAAAATATCATTGATAAGGTTCCACTTAAGGAGACAGGATTTATTACGCATGAGCATCCCGTTCCATATACATCGGTTGGCTATTTAACAAAGAATAATAAAATCCAATCAACCAAGTACCTTAATACCTATGCTCTTTTTGGATGTGGGGATATTTACGCAACCGCATCTGATTTATCACAATTTGATCAAGCGTTAATGAATGGAAAATTGGTTTCGAAAGAAAGCCTCAATCAAATGCTTACGTCATCTACTAAGTCAACATATGGTTTGGGTCTTTATAACAGAGGGAATTTTGTTTTCAGTGTAGGTGTTTTAGGCGGTTGGTATACAATGCATGCCTATTATAATGATAATACTTCGATTGTTATTTTGTTGAATAACCGAAGCAAAGGTACACATAATATTGAAAATACTACGGCTGATATTTATCAAATGGTAAAAAATACTCTTAATCCTAAATCGTAAAGGATACAAATGATTAACACACTCATCAAAATGATGGAGTGTGTTTTTCTTTCCCTAAAAATGCTTTTTAATCATAAATAAATGAGATTCCTCATAGAGTGTAAGTGACATAGTGATTTTTTAGTGATAGGAAACGAAAGGAGGAGTCGCTTTGTCTCAGGAGAATCAATCGTGCCTACGATTTTCCTTGGAGGAATCTTTGTGGTTTAGAAAAGGACAGGAAGTCGAGGAACTTGTCTCGATTTCTCTAGACCCGGATATTACCATCCAGGAAAACGATCAGTACGTAACCATACGTGGTTCGCTGGAATTGACCGGCGAATATAAAAGTTACGAAGCTAACCATGCCAGCGAGGAAGAAAATAGTTCTACCCAGAAGTTTGTTGAAAGGGTAGAAGAGCAAGAAGTTGGAGGCTGTCAATTTTCTCATCGTTTTCCCGTCGATATTACCATTCCAAATAATCGGATTCAAAGTATTTATGATATTGATGTCCTGGTGGAATCGTTTGATTACTCCTTATTGGAGCGCAGTTGTTTAAAATTGTCTGCAGAACTGACCATTAGCGGGTTATATGGTGCTCAGCAGGAGGAAGAGCAGCCTGAACTAGAGGTGCTCAATCGTTCTGAAGCTGAAGAGGTATTGAATGAACTTGAAGAAAATCATTTTGAAGATTCCTTCTTATTTGAGGCTGAGGCAAGAAAACAACAAGAAGAGGAAAAGGTTGAGGCCTTTCCGAAATTCCCAAACTTCTCCTATCAAGCGCAATTTGAGAATGAGTATGAACAAGAACCTGCTTGGGACTACCAGGAAGCAAGAAGTGAAGGAAAACAGCCAATTGAGATTGTCAGCGAGCAGGAAGTGGTCGTAGAGGAAGTACCTAGCGATCATGTGCATTTCGAAGAAAGTGTAACTGTTGTGGAAGAAAGCTCCTCCTCGTCTGAAGCAGTGGCTCCAAAGCATGAAAAGAAGAAGAAAACAGCTGCGAAAAAGAAGAGTATGACGCTGACAGAGTTTTTTGCCCGTAAGGAAGAAAATTCAGAACAGGCTAAATTAAAGGTATGTATCGTCCAAAAAGGAGACACCATTGACAGTCTAGCAGAACGCTATGATGTAACCATTCAAAATCTGCTCCGCGTGAATCAGCTGGAAATCAATCAAGATGTTTATGAAGGTCAAGTATTATATATTCCGATTGTATTCGCTAAAAAATAACAGATTTTAAAAATAAGATGAGCGGGTTTTCATACCTGCTCACCTTTCTTTCATTCTTCAACTTAGGTAACTGTATAGCTCCAGCTCCCAGCGACTAGTGTACTTCGCTCTTCTCCCTACGATAAGTCAACATCGAATTGCAAAAAACGCAATTCGTGTTTCCTTTATCTCAGTCGAAGCACTCCAGTCCATACGTCGCTTAACGGTCGCTTCCGCTTTTCCTTTTCTGAAAGAGAGTTGAGTTTTATTATGAGTGACTTGAATCGCTTGGAAGAAGTAAGCCCTATTTTAAAAAATTATCTCATTGAACCCTATTTTGTTGAAGATTATGGCAGGATTCAAAAAATCTACTCCAACAAGGGAACCTTTGCCCTAAAAAAAATTGCTCCCACGGCCGGAACGGATTTTATTCGCCATGTTCATCAGCTATACCAAAAAGGATTTAACCGCATAGTCCCGATTTATCCTACAATGGATGGCAGGTATGCGGTCCTCAACGATAAAGATCTTTATTATTTAATGCCCTGGATGCCGAATGAAATAAAAGAAGACCGTCAGCATCGAAACCAACAGTTGATCCGTGAATTAGCCAGACTTCATACACTTTCCACCAAAGAAATTCCAATCAATAAAGAAGAACGTACCGAGCATTATGAAAAAACCATTCAGCAATTGGAAAAACATCTGGAATTTCTCGATGGCTTCGTCGATGAATGTGAAAAAAAGACCTATATGTCACCCTTCGAATTGTTATATTGCATTTATTATAATGAAATCAGCCAGGCCTTAAAGTTTTCAAAAACAAAATTCGAAGAATGGTATGAAAATACAAAGGAAAATGAAAAAGCACGAATGGTGATCACTCACGGAAAATTATCTTCTGAACATTTTCTTTATGATGAAAATGGTTATGGTTATTTTATTAATTTTGAAAATGCCCAATTTGGGTCACCCATCCATGACTTATTGCCTTTCTTATCGCGGGCGTTAAATACGAATCCGAAGAGAAATGATGAAGCCGTCGATTGGATTTATCATTATCATAAATACTTCCCGTTTAAACAGGATGAAAAATTATTGTTTTATAGTTATTTAGCCTACCCAATTCCGATCATCCAGGTGGCAGAAACTTATTATCGCAAGCAACAGTCAAAAAATGAATTAAAGTTCGTCAGGCAGCTTCAACGAAAATATTGGCACCTAAAAAACAATGAATATGTAGTTATGAGAATGGTTGAAATGGATGCACAACAGCAGCAAGCAAAAGAAGGAGCCCAGCAGCAGCAATCCAGCTAATGGGCTCCTTTTAAATAGCTTCAAAGAAAAGAGAAATGGCGATGACAATAAAAAGGGATAATAAAAAAATATCAAAAAGAGTTGGTAACAATAAGGTTCGAATCAATTGAAAGATTAGAAATGGAATGATGAATTGCGCACATACTCTCCTACAGGTTCGATACCAGGGATGGTAAGCGTATTTTTTGAACTTTCCTCTCATCAAAAACCTCTCCCTTGCCAAAATGACATTTCTATATATATATTCGTCACCTTCTAGGTATTCCCCTAAAAGTTGAACCATTTTTTCCAAAACGTATAAAATATAAAAATATTGGTTATCATGATTGACGTCAATCCCCTTTTTTGGGTAGTATAACAATATAAATTAAAAACAAAAGCAAAGATAGGGAAGAGTACGGTGTCAACCTGCTTAAAGAGAGGGAAATCACAAGCTGAAAGATTTCTTAGGCAGAACATCAGAAGGTCGCCCTTGAGCTTCTTCAGCGAAAGGATTGAAAATCCGATTAGTTGAAGACGGATGAAATCCGTTATCCGATGAAGTGCCAATCATGTGTTTATGGTTGGAAAAAAGGTGGTACCGCGAAGCAAACTCCATTCGTCCTTTTATGGCGAATGGGGTTTTTTGTTTTTTTCAGGTACCTTGTATATAAGAATTACCGAAGGAGGAAATTAGATGGAAACGAAAGAAATCACGATGCCAACCAAATACGATCCGCAATCGATCGAGCAAGGACGTTATGACTGGTGGCTAAAAGGAAAGTTTTTTGAGGCTAAAGATGATGAGGAGAAGCAGCCATACACAATCGTCATCCCCCCGCCAAACGTTACGGGAAAACTACATTTAGGTCATGCATGGGATACCACTCTGCAGGATATCCTTACCCGGATGAAACGGATGCAAGGCTTTGATGTTTTATGGTTACCTGGTATGGACCATGCCGGAATCGCGACGCAGGCGAAGGTAGAAGAAAAGCTTCGCAGTGAAGGAAAAAGCCGCTACGATTTAGGCAGAGAAACGTTTGTTGAAGAAACATGGAAGTGGAAGGAAGAGTATGCCTCCCATATTCGTCAGCAGTGGTCAAAATTAGGACTGGGACTTGATTACAGCCGTGAGCGCTTCACTCTTGATAAGGGTTTATCCGACGCGGTTCGAGAAGTATTTGTTACCCTTTATAAAAAAGGACTTATTTATCGCGGGGAATACATTATTAACTGGGATCCGTCCACCAAAACAGCTTTATCTGATATTGAAGTAATTTATAAGGATGTTCAAGGTGCTTTTTATCATATGAATTATCCGCTGGCTGATGATACTGGTCATATTGAGGTCGCGACCACTCGTCCGGAAACGATGCTTGGGGATACGGCCGTTGCGGTCCATCCAGAAGATGAACGATACAAGCATTTAATCGGCAAAACGGTAATCCTGCCAATCGTTGGCCGTGAGATTCCAATTGTGGGTGATGATTATGTTGATATGGAATTTGGTTCAGGTGTTGTAAAAATTACGCCAGCGCATGACCCGAATGATTTTGAAGTGGGTAACCGCCACAATCTTGAGCGGATTTTGGTGATGAATGAAGACGGTTCAATGAATGAAAGGGCTGGAAAATATCAAGGTCTTGATCGCTTCGAATGTCGTAAGCAAATTGTCAAAGACCTGCAGGAGCAAGGCGTTCTTTTCAAAATTGAAGATCATTTGCACTCAGTGGGGCATTCAGAACGCAGCGGCGCAGTGGTTGAACCCTATCTTTCAACTCAATGGTTTGTGAAAATGCAGCCGCTCGCAGATGAAGCAATTGCTCTGCAAAACAAAGAAGATAAAGTGAATTTCGTACCAGACCGCTTTGAAAAAACCTACCTTCATTGGATGGAAAACATCCGTGACTGGTGTATTTCGAGACAGCTTTGGTGGGCCACCGCATTCCTGCCTGGTATCATAAGGAAACGGGTAAGGTTTTTGTTGGTCATGAAGCACCAGCGGACATTGAAAATTGGGAACAAGATAAGGATGTTTTAGATACATGGTTCAGCTCAGCGCTTTGGCCGTTCTCGACAATGGGCTGGCCGAATAAAGAAGCGGCTGATTTCAAACGCTATTTCCCAACCGATGCCCTTGTAACAGGCTATGATATCATTTTCTTCTGGGTATCAAGAATGATCTTCCAAAGCATTGAATTTACCGGTGAACGTCCATTTAAAGATGTTCTCATCCATGGTCTCGTTCGTGACGCACAAGGTCGGAAGATGAGTAAATCGCTTGGAAACGGTGTCGACCCAATGGATGTTATCGACAAATACGGGCCGATTCATTACGCTATTTCTTATCTACTGGAAGCTCACCAGGTCAGGATTTACGTTATACCACCGAAAAGGTTGAAGCAACCTGGAACTTTGCTAATAAAATTTGGAATGCTTCCCGTTTCGCATTAATGAATATGGATGGTATGACCTATGCTGAGATTGATTTTAGCGGAGAAAAGTCAGTGGCCGATCAATGGATCCTTACAAGGTTGAATGAAACGATTGAAAATGTCACACGATTATCTGCTCGCTATGAGTTTGGTGAAGTGGGGCGTGCATTATACAATTTCATTTGGGATGATTTCTGTGATTGGTATATTGAAATGGCGAAGCTGCCACTATACGGTGAAGATGAGGCTGCGAAGAAAGCCACTCGCTCGATTCTCGCTTATGTGTTAGATCAAACGATGCGCCTATTGCATCCATTCATGCCGTTTATTACAGAGGAAATTTGGCAAAACCTCCCTCATGATGGTGAATCGATTACGACAGCGAAGTGGCTGAAGTAAATCCAGAGCTATCTGATGAGCAAGCGGCACAAGAAATGAAGCTGTTAATGGAAATGATTCGTTCAGTAAGGAATATCCGTGCTGAAGTAAATACACCAATGAGCAAAAAGATCAAATGCTCATTAAAGCCAAAGATGAAACAGTCTTAAAAGCAGTAGAAAAAAATCGTGCCTTTATTGAAAAGTTCTGTAACCCAGAAGAATTACAAATAGGTACCGACATTGAAACGCCAGAAAAAGCAATGACGGCTGTGATTACGGGCTTGGAAATAATTCTTCCATTGGAAGGCTTGATTAACATTGAAGAAGAGATTGCTCGCCTTGAAAAGGAATTCGATAAATTTACGAAAGAAGTAGAACGAGTTCAAAAGAAATTGAGCAATGAAGGGTTTATGAAAAAGGCTCCAGAAAGCGTTGTGGCTGAAGAGCGGGCTAAAGAAAATGATTATCGTGAAAAGAGAACTGTTGTTGAGGCAAGGATTAAGGAATTAAAAGGATTATAATGTAGTGAGAGGCTGGAATCAGCCTCTTCCGTTTGTTTACTAGACAAAAAAGTGGGGTGGCATGAATGTTTACAACCTATAAAGAAGCCCTTGAATGGATCCATGCTAGGTTAAGGCTGGGGATTAAACCAGGGTTAAAACGGATGGAATGGATGATGGAGAGGCTCGGGAATCCAGAAGCTAGAATAAAAGCAGTCCATATTGGCGGAACGAATGGCAAAGGCTCGACCGTAACCTTTCTGCGGTCGATTTTGCAGGCAGGGGGATATACGGTTGGCACCTTTACTTCTCCTTATATCGAACAATTTAATGAGCGGATTAGTGTAAATGGAAAATCAATCAGTGACGAAGATTTACTAAAGCTTGCGAATATCATCCGGCCGCTTGCCGATGAATTAGAGGAAACCGAGCTTGGAGGACCAACCGAGTTTGAAGTGATCACAGCCATGAGTTTCTATTATTTCGCTGAGGTTAACAAGGTTGATATTGTGCTCTTTGAAGTTGGGCTAGGTGGAAGATTTGATTCAACCAATATTATTCAACCAATCGCTTCTATTATTACAAATATCGGACTGGACCATACGAATATTTTAGGAAATTCCTATGAAGAAATCGCTTTTGAAAAAGCAGGAATTATAAAAGAAAAAACACCCATTTTCACTGCAGCCAAACACCCTGGAGCACGAAGAGTCATTGAAGAACAGGCAGAAAAAAGACAAGCACCCCTTTACCGGTTGAATCAGGAATTTTCGATTACCGCTCACAGGACGCTTGCAAATGGAGAAATGTATACATTAACGACGGAGTTTCAAATCATGGAGCAGTTAGAAATCAGCATGTTGGGTAAGCACCAAACAGAAAATGCAGCACTAGCCGTTGTCGCGGCACAATATTTAACGCAGAACGGGTCAATAGTTGTTACCGAACAAGCAATTAGATCTGGTTTAAAACATGCTTATTGGCCAGGTAGATTTGAAATAGTGTCTGAAAATCCTCTTATCATTATTGATGGGGCCCATAATGATGAGGGAATAACAGCGCTAGTAGACGAACTATCAACTCGTTATGCTGATCGCTCCCTTCATATTGTGTTTGCTGCTTTAAAGGATAAAAAACTTGATCAGATGATTTCCAAGCTTGACCAAATTGCGAGTCAAATCTCCTTTGTCTCCTTTGATTTTCCACGTGCGGCTGAAGCGAAAGATTTGTTTATGATAAGCACTTCACAAAATAAAATAGCAGTAGAAGATAACTGGGGAGATTATCTTGATGAGGTAATTAAATCGATTGAACCAAATAGCGTCCTTGTCATAACTGGTTCATTATATTTTATTTCTGAAGTAAAACCATATTTATTCAAATTTTCGAAAAACACCATAATTAGCTTGTGACAAGCCCATTTGGATTTGATAAAATTGCTTTATCATTATAATAGTTAGACTGGATGGGAGGGGAGTTCGATGAGTGTTAATGTGCAAGTAAAAAGAGCTGTTTTTCTTGTTTGGCTTCTAATGGTGCCAGCAGGAATGTGGTTTGTCTTTAACGCTTATCCTCCTCAAAACTCCGATCATTGGGTGGACATTTTGGCGTTTTTGGTGTTAGCCGCTATTGTTGCCTCCATGCCCATGGTGATTAATAATACGCCAATTTTTTTAATCCAATGGGTCTCGCTTGCTACCTTTTTAAGTTTTGGTTTATTTGTGGAAATGATTTTTGTCCAGATAGCGGTAATCGTTTTATTACTAAAACTAAAGGTTCAAAAAGATCAATTCTTTCGTTTTCCATTAAATTTTAATATGTTTTTCCTTGTCTCCCTCATTAGTGGTTTCGTTTATTATTCACTAGGTGGTAGGACTGGAAGCAACTTACTTACCGATACCCGTTCACTTTGGCTCGCAGCGTTTTATGTAGTCTTGAATTATTGTTTGAATCAAATCATTGTTTCTTTCAATCTTTATTTCATTTATAAAAGCAAAGAATCTTATTTCGGAAAGGATTTTGTCTGGGAGACGGTTACCTCACTGATTACTTTTCCAATTGGCTTTGTTCTTTAGATCTTATATTCCCAAGTGGGATTACTGGCCTCTTGTTTGTAGGAGTCCCGTTTATCAGTTTATCAGTGATATTGAAACTATATTATTCCAGTGTAAACATTAATGAATATTTGCAAAAGGCTGCCGAAATTGGCCATCAAATGGCTGAACGTCTTCAAGTCAATAATGTCATCGACCTGTTTATACAAAAACTAAGTAAAATGCTGCCTGTTGATTATGCTTATATTTTCCAGGCTGTTGGGGATTCTGAACTTCATCTCGTTCGCCAGTTTGTCGATGGAGTGGTGATAACCGAAAGCATGCCACCGATTAGTATTAATGAAGGCATCAGTCGATTAGTTTGGTCGAAGCAAAAATCTCTCCTTTTTAAAACGAGGAACGAATGGTGTTATAGTACAAACCGGTTTCTTCCAATTGATGCGGAAAGTATTTTATGCGTTCCAATTGTTAGAAATAAGAAAAATATAGGCGGTTTACTTCTTGCCTCTAAGCGGAAATATTCCTATGAAAAATCGCAGCTTATGATCGTAGACATACTTTGTTCCTACTATGCGATCGCCATGGAAAATGCCAAGCATTATGAGTTAACGAAAATGCAAATTGAAAGCTGTTCCTTAACGAAATTATATAATTATCGCTATTTCGAAAGCGTTCTTATCGAGGAATTTGAAAAATTGCAGCATTTTGAGCTTCATACCTTATCATTGATCATCCTTGATATTGATCATTTTAAAAATTTAAATGATACCTATGGCCACCAAGGTGGCAATGAAATCCTTTTTGAACTTGCAAATAGGCTAAGTAACCTGGTTGGAAGCCGAGGAACAGTTGCACGATAGGGTGGAGAGGAATTTGTCGTTCTCCTACCCGATGCAAAAAGGGAAGATGCCTTACAACTGGCTGAGATAATCAGACAATCCATCTCCAATTGGCCATTTACGATTTACCATTCTTTAGATGCGGATAAATTGCACAAGAAGGCAATGATCACTGCGTCGATTGGGGTTGATACTGCTCCAGAGGATGCTGAGGATTATTTGGCATTGATACGGCATGCTGACAGGGCGCTTTATGTGGGAGCGAAAAGGGCTGGTAGGAATCGGGTCGCGGAGTATTCGTCGTGTTAATAAGATATATCATAAATACAGAAGGTTAATTTAATTTGTAGAAAAGTTGCATGGGAGTTTTTTCTGTTATAAAGAAGGTGACCGCTATGTTGGTAAAATAACAATGGTCTCCTTCTTTTTTTGTTAAAAAACTAAAAATAATTTCTAGGCATTTTTTCACAAGAATTCAGAATTCTTTTCACTGTTGAAAAGTAAATTTCATACTGCTACACTAAACCTAAATTAATAAACTGAAAAGGTATTTTAATAGTGTTGTTTCTTATTTTTAAGATTTTATTAAAGTAAAAGCCATTATTGGAAATACAAAAGGATGTTGATATTCATGAAGAATTTATTAGTCTATTTTTATTTTTTAATAGTTGGTATTACTCTCGGCTCCTTCTTCAACGTCGTCGGATTACGAGTGCCATTGAAGAAATCAATTGTCGCACCAAGATCTGCCTGTACAACCTGTGGCCATCAATTAAAAGCATTCGAACTCATCCCAGTAGTTTCTTACATAATTCAAGGGGGGAAATGCCGCGGCTGCAAGTCGCGGATTTCTCCTATCTACCCAATCATGGAATTGATAACAGGAATTCTGTTTGTAACAGCACCACTTCTTGTTGGATGGTCTGGAGAATTATTAGTAGCCTTATCACTCATATCAATGTTCACGATTATCGTCGTTTCCGATATTCACTATTTGATCATCCCTGATAAAATTTTAATCTGGTTTGCAGGGATTTTTTTATTGGAACGGATTTTTTGGCCGTTAACACCTTGGTGGGACAGCCTGCTGGGTGCAGCAACAGGTTTTCTCCTTCTTCTCCTTATCGCGTTTGTCAGTAAAGGCGGGATGGGCGGCGGGGATGTGAAGCTTTACGCACTCCTTGGCCTGGTATTGGGTTTTAAATTGGTCTTACTATCCTTCTTTTTATCGACATTATACGGTGCTGTTGTTGGTGGACTAGCTCTTTTGTTTAAAATTGTAAAAAGACGCCAGCCGATACCGTTTGGACCGTTTATTGCTGCGGGAACCCTTTCATCCTATTATTGGGGATCGGAAATTATCGATTTATATCTACGTTTTCTTAATCACGGATTTTAATTAAGGGGTTTTTATATGGCTTTTTCCCTATTTACACCTAAAAACCGAATAATCAACCTGGTACTAAATGACCATTCCATTCGCTTTGTTGAATTAAAACAAACGAACCCTCCAACGGCATTCAGATAGAACGAGCGCTTTCTTCCACCAGGAATCATCAGTGAGGGAAAGATTACGGATATTGACTCCTTAGCAAACATTTTGGAAGAATGTATTGATGAATGGAATCGGGCGTCGTTCGATTCGCTTTTTGGTACCGGTTCCTCTTGTTATCATTCGTAAAATTTCCATTCCCGCTGATATCCAGGATGATGAATTAAAAGGCTATTTATACTTAGAGCTCGGTTCTAGTATCCATTTCCCTTTTGAAGAACCGGTATTTGATTATTATTCACTTGCTGAAAATGGGATAACAAAGGATTTACTCTTATTTGCGGCACCGGAACAACAGGTGATGGAATATGCAGATTTATTAACAAGCCTTAAACTTATACCTGTTGCCGCGGATATATCGCCATTAGCATTGTCCCGGTTGTATTACCAGCTTGATAAGGCCCGTAAAGACGAAGTCCTTTTCACCGTTCAATTCGATTTGACCGGTGTTAATCTCTGTATTTTTGATGAGTCTATGCCATATGTCATGCGTCATTTTTCATTACCCTTTAATATTGAACACTGGGATATAAAACGGGATAGTTCAGGGCAAATGCTGTGTACATATACCGGTGAAAGTGATGAACTCGTGATTCAGTTTCTTAAAGCGGATTGTCGTGGTTGAAAACATCAGTTACTCTGGTGGACAAGAAATCACATCACTTGCTCAAAATCGTCAGCCATTATCTTATAGCCTGACGATTTCTACTTTTTACATGCCAGGGTTAGCTGATTTACAAGCTGAGCTGCCAAAAATCGACACACCTGCTCCAGCCAACAAGGAAAATCCATTAAGTACTTTTTCTGATACGACAACTGCGTCTAAATAACCTCTTGCGAAGGAACAGTTAATTTGGCGAAATCATTCGATAACAAGACGACAAAAGTCTTGTTATTTTTTTTTGCCAATATGATAGGCTGTAATAAATTAGCCGTCGTTAAGAGAAAGGAGTACATATCTTGGACAAGCCTAAAAACGGCAGTACCATCACCATTAAATTAAATGGAGAAAAACAAACATTTATCGAAGAGTCTAAGGAAAAGGAGCTAGAAACTGGTAGTGATCCAGTTTCTCCTGTCATAACAATAGATTCAAATCTATCAGAAGCGGACGGATTTTTAGAAGCAGCTGCTGCACAAGAATCTGCCGAAGAAAGTTTTGATTGGATTATCCCTGAATCATCTGATAATGACATTGAGGAATATAAAATTGTCAATAACCAGAAATCCTCTAAAAAGGGGAAAGTGAAAATAGCGTCCATTTCCGCCAATTCTTTAAAGAAAAAGGGTGGAGTCGCCATAAAATCGACCATTATTTCGGTCGTTTTTGCCATTTTACTTGGTACTGGCTTCGGTTTTCTGATGCTAAAGCTTGTTATTTCAGGACATAACAATAAACCAGCAACAACCACGGTTTCGAATGTGGCCGTCCAAAATAATACAGATACTAATACAGCGAAAACGGATAATAGCACTACTTCTGCTACCGTTAAACCGATTAACGCATTTGTTGTTCAAGGTGGAGTGTTTTCTACAAAAGATGCCGCAAAAGGAACATCCGATCTGATGGATGCGAAAGGGATTCCGTCAGAAATATTAGCAATGAACAATAAGGAATACTTGTTTATAGGGGTTACTGATTCCATTGAAACCGCGAAACAACTGGTTAGTTATTATAATGATAAAGGACTAGACAATGTTCCCTACGCCAAATCAATCTCATCGAAAGAGAAAACAGTTTCTGACCTAACGGATGCAGAGATGGGTTTTTTAGAATCTTCTCTAACCATTTATCAGGATCTTTCAAAAATGACAGCTAATGCGCTTTTAACAAAAACGATTTCAAGTAATTCGATTAAAAGCTCAGAAGGACTCCTGAATAAAATCGAAAGCAAAAAAATTAAGAATGAAAAGGTAAAGAATCTAAAATCCGATTTAACCACGGCGGTTGAAAAAGTAAAAGCCTATCAAAAGTCAAAAACTACTAAAAACCTTGAAGAGGCACAGAAGAAACTACTAAATTTTCTTACCACCTACTATTCACTGTAAAAGTTTTGCGACAATAACAAACATCATTCGATATTTTCTGGGAAATACTAAAAGAATCAAGCCTGTCTGGAAAATGGGATAGGCTTTTAGTATGGTCAAATATTTATTTTTAGTAAGAAGATGAAATTTTGAATAATTTGTCATATTTAATCAAACTTTAATCATATAAAAATTGTTTGAATCGACAATTTCTGATAGGATAAACATGTATCTCCCTATTACGAAGCAAAAAGGTAAGGTGATTGAATGCAGAGCCTCATTTTAGCCTCTTCTTCTCCACGGCGAAAAGAACTTCTAGAAAACCTCCGTTTATCATTCGAGATTTCAAGCAGTGAAGTAGATGAAAGCTTTGACCCAGGTCTTTCACCTGAGGAAGTAGTAACGGAACTAGCCAATCGCAAAGCTCAGGTTATTTTTCGAAAAAATCCAGATGCCTATGTGATTGGAGCTGACACCATTGTAGTTGCGAATGGTCAAATCTTAGGAAAGCCTATGAATGAGGAAGACGCCATCAGCATGCTAAAAATGCTTTCTGGAACAAAGCATGATGTTTATACGGGTGTGTCGATTTTGTCGCAGGCAAGCTCTACACGTTTTTATGAAAAAACAGAAGTTTGGTTTTGGGAGTTAACGGATGAGGATATACGAGCCTATGTGCAAAGTGGTGAACCGTTTGATAAAGCTGGTTCATATGGAATTCAACAGCTCGGAAGCATGCTTGTCAAAAAAATAAATGGAGATTATTTTGCGGTTGTTGGCTGCCCCTAGCAAGGACGGTACGGGAATTAAAAAAGGCTGGCTACCAATTGCCGTATTAGTGCTCATTCTCAGTTCTAAACTCCCGATTTAGGGGAGGAAAAAGAGTGTCCACAAATACATTAATGATCCGTGATTTCCCTCAAGACGAACGACCAAGAGAGCGATTCATTCAGCATGGTCCCCAGAGTTTATCAAATCATGAACTCATTGCGATCCTGCTGCGAACAGGAACAAAGGAAGAATCCGTTCTTCAATTATCCAATCGTTTACTGACTCATTTTGAAGGATTGCGTCTTTTAAAAGCGGCTAGCTTAGAAGAAATTACCAGCATTAAAGGGATCGGATCAGCGAAGGCCATCCAAATTCTTGCAGCTGTTGAAATAGGGAGAAGGATTGCCAATTTAAATTATAACGATCGCTATGTCATCCGCTCTCCGGAAGACGGAGCCAATTATGTGATGAACGATATGCGGTTTCTGTCGCAAGAGCATTTCGTTTGCTTGTATTTAAACACCAAGAATCAAGTGATCCACAAACAAACTATTTTTATCGGCAGTCTAAATGCCTCAATTGTCCACCCAAGGGAGGTTTATCGTGAAGCATTAAAGCGATCCGCTGCTTCAGTTATCGCCATTCACAACCATCCTTCAGGCGATCCCACACCAAGCCGCGAGGATATTGAGGTCACGAAGCGTCTCGTGGAATGTGGAAAAATAATTGGCATTGATCTTTTAGACCATTTGATTATTGGTGAAAATAAATTTGTTAGTTTGAAGGAAAAAGGGTATTTATAACACTATGCTTTTAATTGACGTTAGGATATAATATTGGTTATGATTTTTTAGGATTGCTATCGAATTGACTAGTAAAAATAGCATAAAAAAAACACGAATAAAAGGTAATAACCTTACCTTTAGGAATGATTGGATTTCGTATCAGAAAGGGAGATACACGTATGTTTGGAATTGGTTCAAGAGACCTTGGGATTGACTTAGGTACAGCTAATACGCTTGTTTTTGTAAAAGGAAAAGGAATTGTTCTAAGAGAACCATCAGTTGTGGCCATGCAAACAGATACAAAAAGTATTGTTGCGGTTGGGAATGATGCGAAAAATATGATTGGTCGTACACCAGGGAATGTTGTGGCCTTGGCCAATGAAGGATGGAGTCATTGCTGATTTTGAAACGACTGCATCGATGATGAAATATCACATCCGTCAAGCAACGAAAAACAACAAAGGACTTTTCTCTGGGAAACCTTATGTAATGGTTTGTGTTCCATCTGGAATTACGGCGGTCGAAGAAAGAGCAGTTATTGATGCCACCCGTCAGGCAGGAGCGAAGGATGCTTATACAATTGAAGAACCGTTTGCAGCAGCAATCGGTGCCAATCTTCCTGTTTGGGAGCCAACTGGAAGTATGGTCGTTGATATTGGCGGTGGAACTACTGAAGTTGCGATTATTTCATTAGGCGGGATTGTCACAAGCCAGTCGATTCGTGTGGCAGGCGATGAAATGGATGATGCCATCATTTCCTATATTCGAAAAAATTATAATTTAATGATTGGTGAACGGACATCAGAAACGATTAAGGTAGAAGTCGGTTCAGCGAGTGATGCTGAAGAGATCGAGAATATGGAAATTCGCGGTCGTGATTTATTAACGGGTCTGCCAAAAACAATCGAAATCACAGCAAAAGAAATTGCTTCTGCACTGCGTGATACGGTTTATGCTATTGTCGAAGCTGTGAAAAACACCCTTGAAAAAACCCCGCCGGAATTAGCGTCTGATATTATGGACCGCGGCATTGTATTAACGGGTGGCGGTGCGTTGCTTCGAAATTTGGACAAGGTTATCAGTGAAGAAACAAAAATGCCGGTGCTGATTGCGGAAAACCCACTTGACTGTGTGGCAATCGGAACAGGAAAAGCATTAGAACATATTCATTTATTTAAAAACAAATCGAAGGATTCACGATAAAAGCTAAAAGCGCCCACGGGCAGCTGTGCTAGACAGTTATCAAAGCTCAATGAAAAATCTTTCTTATCAAATAGAAGAAATAGAGGTGTATAATCATGCCACAGTTCTTTATGAATAAACGACTGATCATCTTGCTTGTCAGCATTATTATTCTCGTGGCATTGATTGGGTTTTCTTTAAGGGAGAGAAGTAAACTATCCTGCCGGAGCAGTTTGTAAAAGACACAACCGGCTGGGTTCAATCCCTGGTGTCAAAGCCTGCCCATTTGGTTGCGGGTTTTTTTGGGAGTCTCCAGGATTTGCAAACTACCTATCAAGAGAATAAAGATTTAAAATCACGTGTCGAAAATCTCGTTAGTCTTGAAGCACAAGTTCAATCGCTTAAAAAAGATAATAAAGATCTCCGTGATATCCTTGGTGAAAAAAAGACCCTTGCAGACTCTAAACCATTACCAGCAACCGTAATTGGCAGAAACCCTGATCTTTGGCATGAAATGATTATTATCGACAAAGGTAAAATAAATGGTATACAACAAAATATGGCTGTTGTCACCGCAAATGGCCTTGTAGGAAAAATAAAAAATGTGAATCAATTCAGTTCGACCGTTCAATTATTAAGTTCAAGTGATCCGAAGAATCGAATTTCTGCCGTCATTCAAGGCGCTACCAATGTGTACGGCCTTGTCGAAGGCTATGATAATGTTAAAAATGAGCTGCAAATAAAAGCTATTCCATCTAGTGCGAAAATTCAAAAAGGACAAACAGTGGTTACCTCCGGATTGGGTGGTTTTTTCCCTAGTGGTCTCTTAATTGGAAAAGTAGTAGATGTGAAACCGGATCAATATGGTTTAAATCAAACCGCCTTGGTAAAACCAGGTGCAGACTTTTATGATATTCAAAATGTTATGGTCATAACAAGAGAAATGATGCAGCCAGGTACGAGCGCACTTAGTGATAGTCAGGGGGCAGGAATGTGAATAAATTCCTTCTTCCTCTTTTGTTTTTGTGTCTTTTTTTGTTAGAAAGTCTTTTTGTTCAGTATCTACCCGGAGAAATATTTGGAAAAGTATGCGCTCCTCACTTTCTTTTTACCGGTCTCCTTTTTTTAACGATTTACGGAGGTAAGAAACAAGGAATCATTTATGGGTTCATCTTTGGACTTTTATTTGACATTGTTAATACAGAAATTCTCGGTATTTATATGTTTTTATTTCCGTTTGTTGCCTACCTCGTTTCAAAAATTACCAACGCGGTAAATGCTAATATGATCTCTGTCTTTTTTACTACGCTAATCGGAATTGCCTTGTTAGAGGTTGGCGTTTATGAAATGAATGTGTTAATCCATGTGACCGATATGGATTATATGAGCTTTTTCAACACGCGTTTCTATCCTACTTTGATCCTTAATGCGGTATTTATCATCCTTTTTGGTTACCCTTTAAAAAGACAATTTGAAAAAATCGCTTTAATACTAAGAAATGATTAATCTAGTTGGTTTTCTTTTAAAAAGAGGAGAATAAAGGGATCGTGTCGAATTCTATTTAGAAGAGTCTAATTTTTTTCGGGATAGGTATGAGGGCAAATGTATTTGTACAGGTTCTGCGATTAAACGTATTTTGTACTGGGCAATCGTTACGGTTGCAATCATACTTGCTCCGAAATGAATTACGCTTTTCTTATTTTAGAGGTGAAAATTCTCCATGAAAAAACGGCAAAATGTTACAATAAAAGGGACAAAGGATGGAATTGTCCTTCATCTTGATGATAACTGTTCCTTTGAGGAATTAAAAAGAGAACTGGATGAAAAACTATCCGAAAATTCAAGAGCACAGGAAGATCGCCATTTAACCCCTGTAAAAGTTGAAATAGGGAATCGATTTTTGAACGAGGACCAGAAGGAAGAATTGAAAAATCTGATTCGACAAAAAAAGAATTTATTAGTTGATGATATTGAATCCAATGTCATCACGAAAAAAGAAGCAGAACGACTGAAAGCAGAAGCGGAAGTTGTGACTGTATCAAGAATCATTCGTTCCGGCCAAGTCCTAGAAGTCCCCGGTGATTTGTTATTGATTGGGGATGTGAACCCCGGCGGCACCGTAATGGCGGGAGGAAATATTTTCATCATGGGTATATTAAAAGGAATAGCCCATGCAGGATGCTATGGGAATGATGAAGCCGTTATTGCCGCATCATGTATGAAACCGTCACAGCTAAGAATTAATGACTGCTTAAATCGTGCTCCTGACACTGTTGCGAATAATGAAAAACGTGAAATGGAATGCGCATACATAGACGAAAATCGCCAAATCATTGTCGATAGAATGCAAGTTTTAATCCAGTTAAGGCCTAATTTAACGAGATTAGAAGGGGGATATTAGTGTGGGAGAAGCAATAGTAATTACATCCGGTAAGGGCGGCGTCGGCAAAACCACGACTTCCGCTAATATTGGTACAGCATTGGCCCTTAATGGAAAGAAAGTATGCTTAGTTGATACAGATATTGGCCTTCGAAACTTGGATGTTGTCATGGGGCTAGAAAATAGAATTATTTATGATCTTGTCGATGTCGTGGAAAAGAGATGCAAAATCCACCAAGCATTGGTGAAGGATAAACGATTCGAGGACTTACTGTACTTGCTGCCCGCTGCACAAACCGTTGATAAATCAGCGGTAACTCCAGAGCAAATGAAGGATCTTATTGAAGATTTAAAACAAGACTATGATTATATTATAATAGATTGTCCCGCCGGAATTGAGCAGGGCTATAAAAACGCTGTGGCTGGAGCAGACAAAGCCATTGTTGTTACAACTCCTGAAGTTTCTGCCGTTCGGGATGCAGACCGCATCATTGGTTTGCTTGAAAAAGAAAAAGATATGGAGCCGCCAAGATTAATTATTAATCGCATTCGAAATCACATGATGAAAAACGGCGACATGCTTGAAATAGAGGAAATTACACACCATCTATCTATCGAGCTAGTTGGGATTGTTGCAGACGATGAAGAAGTCATTAAAGCCTCGAATCACGGTGAGCCTATTGCCTTGAATCCAAACAGCAAAGCTTCCATTGCCTATCGGAATATTGCGAGACGAATTCTTGGCGAATCAATCCCGCTCCAGCCACTTGAAGAAACCAACAAAGGTGTTTTTACGAAAATTAAAAAGTTTTTTGGCGTTAAGTAATGTTTTAGTCTGTCCTCGGGTACAAAAGGGACGGGCTTTTTTTATTGCCCGTATACTGCCAGCAAACTTTTTGTGGAAAGTCATACTCTCTAAATTTCATTCATAAACTTGTACAAAAAAGAGGGAAAAGGGTTGATGGGTATGGCGCGGTCTACACCGGAAGAAATACGGCGACGAATCGCCAAAAGAAAAGGAACGTCTGGAGGAAAAAGTCCAAGCAATAACAATTTATTGCCGGGTGACGAAGAAAAATACGGGTATGATCCAACACCTATCTTTGATAGCGAACAAGCTGATGAGGGACATCCATTGTTTAAAAAAGAAGTATTTCTATTTAAAATCTTGGCTTCTGTTTGCCTTTTCTTATGTATTGCTATTTTATTTCGCAATCATACAGGGACATTAGACCCTGCAAGAACCTGGGTTCTGAAATCAATGGATACCGATTTTAAATTTGCGACTGTTTCAAAGTGGTACGAAGATAAATTTGGAAAACCACTGACCCTTCTTCCATTTACGGAAAAGTCAAAAACAGGTACAAGTACAGTCGCACAAACACAAAAAGGCTTAGCGATACCGGCTTCAGGGAAAATCCTTGAAAATTTCAAAAAAAACGGACAGGGGATCATGATTGAAACAGGAAAAGGTGCATCTGTTGAGGCGATGAATGGAGGAATTGTCCAGTTCGCGGGGGTAAAAGATGGGCTAGGGAAAACGGTCATTATTCAGCACGCAGACCAAACTGAATCCTGGTATGGAAATTTAGATCAAATCAAGGTTAACTTATATGAATATGTCGATAAAAGCAAAGTGGTCGGCACCGTTTCGACTTCCACTGGTGAGGATAAAACAAAAGGAAAATATTATTTTGCGATTAAAAAAGGCGATGCTTTCATCGACCCGAACCAGGTGATACGCTTTGATTAGAGTGAAATATTTATTACAACATGTTCATATCCATCCGCTGTTATGGATTGTTATCGCACTATCGATTGCTACAGCACATTTCCTTGAAGTCTGCTTACTACTAGGCATTATTTTTATCCATGAGATGGGGCATGCTGCAGCGGCTTCTTTTTTTTCATGGAGGATTAAAAAAATCACCCTCCTTCCGTTTGGGGGTGTTGCTGAAATGGATGAGCATGGCAATCGCCCATTAAAGGAAGAAGCAATCGTTGTGATTGCGGGACCGCTTCAGCATCTTTGGATGATGGCGTTAGCGTACGCAATGTATTCTTTAGACCTGGTACCAGAGGAGCTATTTGCACTATTTATTAATTACAACCTCATGATCTTAGTCTTCAATCTCTTCCCGGTTTGGCCGCTTGATGGCGGGAAATTGATCTTTTTGCTGCTATCCTTACAAAAAGCATTTCCGGAAGCACATCGGATGTGCTTGATCATTTCATTTTTTAGTCTAAGTATTTTTTCCCTTTTAATATTGCTAACAGCCCCCGCACATTTAAACGTCTGGGTGGTGATTGCCTTTTTGTATTTTTCACTCTACCACGAATGGAAACAACGCCGCTTTATCTTTATGAGGTTTTTATTAGAACGGTATTATGGGAAAAAGACTGGATTGGGTCAGCTAAAACCGATTCAGGCAAATGAACAGGATTTGCTCATTCACGTTTTAGAAAAATTTCAACGGGGCTGTAAACATCCCATCATTATTGAAAGTGATGGGAAGGAAAAAGGCATGCTCGATGAAAATGAATTACTCCACGCTTATTTTACGGAAAAACGATTATCCGATAAAATCAGTGACCTTCTCTTTTCATACTGAAAAGGTATAATATAATTAATTTGAAAAAAGTGAGGATACTGGTTTGGAAACATTGATTGTTAATTATGCTTCAAGGGAAAAGCGCTTTGCCTATCTCAGAGACCAACGGGTTGAGAAAATCCATTTTGACCGACCAGAGCATCGCTCCCTGGTCGGTAATATTTATTTTGGGACCGTAACGAAAGTATTACCGGGGATGAATGCAGTTTTCATCGACATCGGAGAAGAGAAAAATGCTTACTTGCATCGCGATGCGCTAGCCGCATATGTATTATCAGCTGAAAAGTCGCTTGAAAAAGAGAAGAAGAACATTTCAAGCTTTGTCCATCAGGGAGAAAAATTGCTTGTGCAGTTGGATAAGGACGCTACAGGGACAAAAGGACCGCGAGTAACCGGAATTTTTGAGATTCAAGGTACTAACCTCATTTACATGCCATATGGGCGGTATGTAGCTGTCTCCAAAAAAATTGCCGATGAACACCAAAAAACAGCGCTTCGCAGCCTCGGAAACCGTTTAAAAGAAGAGGAAGAAGGAATCATTTTTCGAACCTCCAGCCTTTCTTGCACGGAGGAGGAGATTCTTGAAGAGCTTTTCGAACTGCGAAAGCATTGCAAAGAACTGATACAGAAAGCTGCTTTACTTAAAAGGCTGGTTTACTTTTTCAAAAAGACACCTTTCTTGATACAATTCTCGAAGTAATTGCCAACATCCGGACTGGCGAAGTAATAGTGGATGATTTAGCAATAAAAAAATGGCTCGAACAAAGTGGTGTCATAACTGGAGAGGTCATCCTTAGCGTTTATAACGGTAAAGAAAATATTTTTTCTGCCAACAGAGTAGAGCATGAAATTGAAAAAGCACTTAAAAGAGTGGTTTGGCTTGATAATGGCTCCTATCTTATTTTTGATGAGACAGAAGCGTTAACGATTATAGATGTGAATACAGGCAAGTTTTCCGGAAAAGCCGACTATCAAGACACGGTCTTAAAGACAAATCAGCTCGCTGCTCGGGAAATTGTTCGTCAGCTTAGGCTTCGCGATATTGGTGGGATCGTTCTCATTGATTTCATCGATATGAAACGGGACAAAGATAGGCAGTATATTTCAGCTACAGTAGAAAAAGAATTAATGAAGGATGAAAAAAGAACAAGAATCATTGGCTTTACTCCCTTAGGTATTCTTCAGCTAACGAGGAAGAAAACGAGGGTCTCCTTGTCAGAGGTATTACAGGTGAAATGCCCGGTTTGTCAAGGGACGGGGAAAATAAAGAGTGCTGAAACGGTGGCCTTTAGGCTGGAACGCGAGTTAGTAGAGCACAGGCATTCTACCTATGAGGCAGTCCTAATTGAAACAACAGAAGAGGTAAAAAGGGCGTTTATTGGCACCAATCAAAGCCACAAGCAAGCAATCGAAGACTTATTGCATTTAAAAATATACTTTTCAATCAGTCCTTCGGTACGTCCTTATTATCTGTTGAAACAATTTGGCGATGATCGGGAGATATCCCAAAAAGACAACGAACACTATTGACACATTGACTAATATTATGGTAGGATTTTAATGTTATGTTTGTAGCACCCGTGCTACAACCGCACAGAACAGGTAGTAAGTTTTATGCGAAAGCATAAGCGCCTGTGTATGGCGAGTCTGAGTTTATAAGGAGGTGCAGTTTATGTACGCAATTATCGAAACTGGCGGTAAACAACTTAAAGTCGAAGAAGGCAAGCTATCTACATTGAAAAGCTTAATGCAGAAGCAGGCGAAACAGTTACTTTTGACAAGGTTCTTTTCGTTGGCGGTGAAAATGTAAAAGTAGGAAGCCCTGTTGTTGCAGGTGCTACTGTTACAGCTACTGTTGAAAAACAAGGCCGTCAAAAGAAAATCATTGTTTTCAAGTACAAGGCGAAGAAAAATAACCGTAAAAAGCAAGGTCATCGTCAACCTTACACTAAAGTAATCATCGAAAAAATCAACGCGTAAGGTGTTGACACTAGATGATCAGAATTACGATTACTCGTACTGAATCCGGAACTATTCAGTCCTTTACCATGAGTGGGCATGCTGATTTTGCGAATCACGGCGAAGATATCGTTTGTGCCGGTGTTTCGGCTGTGTCTTTCGGCACCGTGAACGCTATTGAGGTTTTAACCGGTGTCGTTCCTGATGTTAAACAAGGAGAAGGCGGCTTTCTTGAGTGTGTGTTTCCTGAAAATCTTTCAGACGCAAATGAGGAAAAAGTCCAATTACTTCTTGAAGCAATGGTTGTCTCACTGCAGGGGATTGAAAAAGAGTACGGAAAGCACATAAAAATTACCTTCAAAAAGTAGGAGGTGGAATAAATGTTAAGATTAGATCTTCAGTTTTTCGCTTCTAAAAAAGGAGTAGGTTCAACAAAAAACGGACGTGACTCTATCGCTAAGCGCCTTGGTGCTAAGCGTGCAGATGGTCAATTCGTTACCGGTGGTTCAATCCTTTACCGTCAACGCGGTACAAAGATTTACCCAGGTGAAAACGTTGGACGTGGTGGGGATGACACTCTTTTTGCTAAAGTTGACGGCGTTGTGAAATTTGAACGTTTCGGTCGTGACCGTAAAAAAGTGAGCGTTTATCCAGTAGCTCAAGAAGCTTAAGAATTCATCGGAAACTCTAACCTGACCGGTTAGAGTTTCTTTTTGTAAAGGAAAGTGAATTTTTCCATATGGGTGAGGTTTTTTGTTACTTTGTTGAATTTACGCATAAAACAAGGCGTTCTTCGCAAAACTCCAGAGGTTATCCCCTCCAAAAAGCCTCTTAATTTACCTCTTAATTGACAACAATCGCACAAAAAAAGCTTACTCATGCTTGCTTTTTTGATATACTATCAGCAAACAGTTTTTAGGGCACTTGAGGGTAGGAGTGTAGGTATGGAGAAAGATTGGGATATCGTTGAAGTGCTAAGGCATTCACGACATGATTGGTTAAATAGATTACAATTAATAAAAGGAAATTTGGATTTAAACCGATTGGACCGAGCAAAAGCAGTGATTGATGAAATTGTTATTGAGGCTCAGCATGAGTCCAAGCTTTCCAATTTAAATTGTCCACTGTTTGCCTCATTGCTCTTGAAATCTAATTGGGAGGGTCATTCCTTCCAGCTTGAATATGAGGTCCTTCAAGAATCCGAATCATTAACGTTTAACGATTGTCTACTGACAAATTGGACAAACTCATTTTTTGGTTGCTTGAACTCGGCGATTGAAGCCTTTCAAGAGAACCATTTGTCGATAACGATAGATTTGAAAGCAGAAGGTGTTCGTTTCTTTTTTGATTTTAGCGGGATAATAATAAAAAATGAACTGATTGAAAAATTCCTCAATGACCCAAAATCAAGTGAAATGGATCTTGTGGTCAAGGAATTTTTTGAAAACGAACTCGCATTGGAAGTTTTTATGCCTTTTAAATAATGAAAGGATAAAGCTGCGATTCTCGTCGAGACATCAGTAAATCTATAAATGCAGACGGGAGGATTTTAATGTTTGTTGATCAAGTGAAGATATATGTAAAAGGCGGAGACGGCGGAGATGGAATGGTCGCGTTTCGCCGTGAAAAATATGTACCAATGGGTGGACCCGCAGGTGGAGATGGCGGAAAGGGAGCCAATGTGATCTTCGAGGTTAACGAGGGCTTACGCACATTAATGGATTTCCGTTACCAACGGCATTTTAAAGCACCTCGTGGTGAACATGGGATGTCCAAAAGCATGCATGGAAAAAATTCCAAGGATATGATTGTCAAAGTGCCACCAGGTACAGTTGTCGTTGATGCGAATACACAAGAAGTCATTGCCGACTTAGTTGAGAATGGTCAACGTGCGGTTATTGCGAAAGGTGGGCGTGGTGGAAGAGGAAATATTCGATTCGCTACTTCCGCTAATCCGGCACCAGAGATTTCAGAGAATGGGGAACCAGGCCAAGAACGTGATGTCATGCTTGAGTTAAAGCTTCTTGCTGATGTAGGTCTTGTCGGCTTCCCGAGTGTTGGTAAATCCACCTTATTATCTGTTGTATCTTCAGCCAAACCGAAAATTGCTGAATACCATTTCACAACGATTGTACCGAATCTTGGAATGGTAGAAACAGGGGATAACAGAAGTTTTGTAATGGCAGACCTACCAGGGCTGATTGAAGGAGCACATGCAGGCGTTGGGCTTGGCCATCAATTTTTACGTCATATTGAGCGAACAAGGGTTATTGTTCACGTTATTGATATGGCAGCATTGGAAGGCAGAGACCCTTTTAATGATTACCTCACGATTAATAAAGAATTAAAAGAGTATAACCTTAGGTTGACAGAGCGTCCGCAGATTATTGTCGCCAATAAAATGGATATGCCTGAAGCTGCAGAAAATTTGCGGAAATTTAAAGAGCAGCTTAAAGAAGATTATCCGATTTTTCCGATTTCTGCCTTGACGAGAAAAGGATTGCGCGAACTGTTATTTGCTGTAGCAGATAAGATAGAGGAAACACCAGAATTCCCATTGGAACACGAGGAAGAGGAAACCGGTGTACATCGTGTTCTTTATAAACACGAAGCAGATCCAGAAGCATTTACAATTACGAGAGACCCAGATGGTTCCTTTGTCGTTTCAGGTGAAAAGCTTGAGAAATTATTTAAGATGACAGACTTTTCGAGAGAGGAATCTGTTCGCCGTTTTTCACGGCAGCTTCGCGGGCTTGGTGTGGATGATGCTTTAAGGCAAAGAGGAGCAAAAGATGGAGATATCGTAAAATTATTGGACTTTGAATTCGAATTTATTGAGTAGCCTTCCCTGGAGAGAAGGAGGTAGTGTAAAGAGATGAAAATAGATAAATCAGATAGAAAATTTTACTTGGTCCGTGAGGATGTATTACCAGAAGCAATGAAAAAAACGCTTGAAGTAAAAGAAATGATTGAAAGAGGGAAGGTGGAATCTGTTTGGGAGGCTGTACGTCAAGCTGATTTAAGCAGGAGTGCCTTTTATAAATATCGGGATACTGTTTTTCCGTTCTCGACGATCAAAAAGGAACGATTGGTCTCACTTTTTTTCCATATCGAGGACCGCTCAGGAACACTGTCAAAATTGCTCGGTGTTGTTGCTTCGTCAGGATGTAATGTATTGACCATTCACCAAACAATCCCTTTACAAGGAAGAGCGAACGTCACTCTTTCATTAAACACTTCCAATCTTCAAATTGAAATTGATGATTTACTGAATGAATTAAGAAAACTAGATTTTGTAGAAAAAGTGGAAGTGCTGGGAACAGGTGCATAAGGAACAGAAATGTCCAATATGCCGAGCTGTTTCCAGCTTTCTTTTTAAGTATTTATAGCGTTTAGGGGAGTGGAGAGCAATGAAAGTTGGTTATTTAGGGCCAAAGGCTACATTCACTGAATTAGCGGTGAAGCGGGTTTTTCCGGAATTAGAATTTGAACCGTATCGAACGATTCCAGAATGTATTGATGCTATAGTGGAAAAACAAGTGGAACTGGCGGTTGTTCCCGTTGAAAATGCTCTAGAAGGATCCGTCAATATTACACTTGATTATTTAGCACATGAGGTTCAAATTCCAATCGTTGGTGAGATCACAATCCCAATACGACAGCATTTAATGGTTCACCCATCAAATGGGGGAAATTGGCAGACCGTGAGCAAGGTATACAGCCATTCCCATGCGATAGCCCAGTGCCATAAATTTTTACATACTCAGTTTAAAGGAATCCCCTTTGAAAGCGTGAGTTCTACAGCTGCAGCTGCACAGATGGTGATGAGCCAGCCCGAAATGAATACAGCCGCGATTGCTAATGAACTAGCAGCCAATGAATACGGGCTAACTATTGTCCAAAGGGATATTCATGATTTTGATTATAACCATACTCGGTTTTTAATTTTATCAGAACAAAATGTAGATTTTCCGTCAGTAAGTTCAACCGGTCATAAAACGACTTTAATGATCACCCTTCCATCGGACCACCCGGGTGCTCTTCATCAAGTATTATCTGCCTTTGCCTGGAGAAAATTAAACCTCTCGAAAATCGAATCAAGGCTGATGAAAACAGGAATTGGCAATTATTTTTTCATCGTTGATTTGGAAATGGAGCTTGATGAAGTATTGATCCCCGGTGCCATATCCGAGCTGGAGGCATTGGGCTGTGGAGTGAAATTATTTGGAAGCTATCCATCCTTTATGGTGGATTTGAATTAAAAAGTAAGTACCGAGCACAGGGCTCGGTACTTTTTTAGAGGAATTGTTGGGTTTCGCGGAATGAATCGAAAAGTTCGCGGGATTATCATCTATTTTCGCGGAATGATGTTTACTCTATTCCAGAAGCTGTTCAGACATAAGGGAGAAGCAGAGATAAAAAAGGATCCGTTCTAAAAAAACGGGTCCTTTTATGATTCCATCAAAAATCCTTCTGCTTTGAGGGCATTGACGGCTTGATCGAGGATTTTTTCATTCGCTCCCGAAATGGTGTGAAGATGAATGCCGCCCGTTAATTCTGATAAATAGGAGGCTTTTGTGTTTTGAATGTGTTCCATGAATTGTTTCACTTCCTGCCGATTCGATACCATTATCGAGGCAGTTAAATCGCCATAAACTGCATGCTCGATTCTTACATCCTTCACCACTACTCCGTGATCCACTAATAAATTAAGTTCCTTTTCCGTATCTGAAGGTGAATGGCGGCAGGCAATCGTCCTTTGGAAAAGAGGAGCACCAGTAATTTGCTTCAAATACAAATAACCTTGGCTCGTTGCCATGATTGGTTCATTCTTTGCCTTAAGGAGCGTAATATCGCCAACGATTACTTGTCTGCTTACCTTCGTTCTCGTTGCTAATTCACTCCCAGTAATCGGAACAGAGCTTTCTTTTAACTGTTGTAAAATCAAATTCCTCCTTTCCTCTCCAAGTATCTTTTTTTGCTCCGCCATAGGAACCCCCCTAAATTATTCTTGTTTTTATATTCTAGCATAATAATGATCTTTAAATAACTGAAGTGGTTTTAAACTCGCTAACGATGATGACTATATTTTGTCCGAGCCTTACAACATCATCCAATGTTGTTGACCTACCAAAGGAGATACGGATAAATTCCTTCGCTTCTCTAATGCCTAATCCCATGGCTTGCATTGCCTTTGCAGGGGATTGCATGCCTACCTGGCAGGCACTTCCTGTAGATATCGCAAATCCTCGCCGATTACATTCCAACATCATCCATTGCCCCTCGATTCCAGCAAAACGCAAGCCAATGATCTGCGGAAGCTGAGCGTTTTCGTCAGCCTGAAATATTTGAACCGATTCCTTTATTGGCTCAATCGCCTCCATAAAAGCTTTTCGAAGTAAAAGGAATTTACGATATTCCTCGTGCATTTGATTGCCTATTCTTTGTGCTGCAACCGTCATCGCGGCAATGGCTGGGACATTGAGTGTGCCAGGTCTTAGCCCTTTTTCGTGCGTGCCTCCTGGAAAAAAGGGACTCCAGGAAATACTGGGATCGATATAAACACCGCCAATCCCTTTAGGACCATATATTTTATGTCCGGAAAAAGAAAAACTACTAACAAGACTTGCCATTTTTGTTGTATCAATTTTTCCAAAGGACTGGACAAAATCGCTGTGAAGTAAGATTTGATTATCTTTGCAAATTTTAGCAATCCTTTCGAGCGGTTGGATGGTTCCAATTTCCGAATTCACATGTTGAATCGAGATGAGAATGGTTTCTGTTGTGATCGAAGAAGCTAGTTTTTCCAAATCAATCAGCCCCGAGGATTGAAACGGTACAAGAGTAATTCGATAACCAGCTTGCTCTAGTCTTTTAATTGCTCCTTGTATGGAAGAATGTTCAGCCATTCCGATTAAAATATGGTTTCCTTTTCTATTAGGAGAAGACAATAGTGCTTCAATCGCTAAAAAGTTCCCCTCAGAACCTCCGCTCGTAAAGAACGGCCTTTTGGATCAATCCCTAATAGCCTGCCTAATTCTTCACGGCAATTTTCAAGTAATGCATTTGATTGCCCACCGATGTCATGGAGGCTGCTTGAATTTCCAAAGTATTCAGTTGCGACCTTTATATAAACTTCTGCCGCTTCAGTATCTAGCGGAGTGGTAGCTGCAAAATCAAAATATATCATTCTATTTCTCCAATACTCATATTTTTAATACGAAAAATGCTTGTAATTAGTTTAATTCTATGTAAATATATATGTCAAGACACCTGTTAATCCAGGAGGATCAAATGATGACAAATGCTGATGTATTAATTATTGGAAGCGGGGTTGCTGCATTACAATTGGCTATCCGTTTAAATAAGGATTTAAATGTGAGGATTCTCACAAAGTCGACAATAAGAACGGCAAATTCCTATTTGGCACAAGGTGGAATCGCAGCTGCTATTGGTCCACATGACCATCCCTCCAAACATTTTGTTGATACGCTCGAAGCGGGAAGATTCCAAAATGATCGGGAAGTGGTCCAGCAAATTATCGATGAAGCGCCGGCACTTATAATGGAAATTTCCAACAAAGGTAATCTTTTTGATAAAAATCAAAATGGCGATTTGCTCCTTGGGTTGGAAGGTGCCCATAGTGAAAATAGAATCGTTCATGGTGGCGGAGACGCAACAGGGAAGAACCTAATGGAATTCCTAATTGCCCAGCTGAAGGAAAATGTCTGCATCGAAGAAAATGCCTTTGCCTATGAATTGATTGTCAATAAGGAGAAAAATCGCTGTATTGGTGTAAAGGTGAAAAAGCCTGATGGAACGATTCAAGTCCATTACGGTACACATATTATTATTGCAACGGGTGGCTGCGGACAACTTTTCAACTATACATCCAATGCCGAGACAGTAAGTGGCGATGGAATTACGATGGCCTATTTGGCTGGAGCTCAAATCGAAGACATGGAATTTATTCAATTTCATCCGACGCTTTTGTATATTGACGGTAAAACAAAGGGGTTAATTTCTGAAGCCGTTCGCGGAGAAGGAGCGATCCTGATAACGGAAGATGGAATTCCTATTATGGATGGAGTTCATCCCTATAAAGACCTTGCTCCAAGGCATGTGGTTTCGCAAACCATCTATGAATATTTAAAAAATGGAAAAAAAGTCTTTTTAGATATTAGTAAAATAGAAAACTTTCATAAACGATTTCCTTCAATAACATTTCTTTGTGAAGAAAATGGGATTCACTTGTCAGAGGGAAGGCTTCCTGTTGCCCCTGGTTGTCACTTTTTAATGGGGGGAATTAAAACCGATTTATTCGGGAGTACTTCCATTGATGGACTATTTGCCATAGGAGAGGCAGCTTGCACTGGATTGCACGGCGCAAACCGCTTAGCGAGTAATTCCTTATTAGAGGGATTGTTTCAAGGGAAAAAACTATCGGAATGGATTAACTCAGCTCCGTTAGAGTCTTTAGATCCGGAACCACAGTCGTTAACAATTTCTCTTAAGCAAAATAAAGTAGGTTTGCCGGAAATTGGGCTACTAAAGGATTTGATGATGGAAAGAGTGGGGATCGTTCGCAATGACGCGGATCTCATAAAACAGAAAGCATGGCTCGAGCAATTTAAGACTCATGAAATAAATGAATGGGATTCCTACTCAGTTTCAGAATTAACAACGCTATTTATGTTAATTATCGCTCAACTTATCACAAAATCAGCGCTCGAGCGGACGGAAAGCCGTGGGGGGCATTTTAGAAGTGATTATCCATTTGAAGATGATCGTAATTGGTTAAGAAAATCAATCACCCATAAACATAACCGGGGAATGGAGAAGACAAATGAACCTATTGAAACTGCGCTCGCTAATTGAGAATTTTTTTATCGAGGATATTGGTGAACAGGATATTACCACAGATTTGATTTTTTCAGAAGATACGGATGGAGAAATTGTCTTTTTAGCAAAAGAGGATGGAGTGTTTTGTGGAGAAGAAATCATTAGGACTGGATTTCAATTATTAAACAATCAAATTACTTCAAGGGTTTTTGTAAAAGATGGGGAGTCAATTGAAATCGGCCAACAGCTTGCCGTCGTTTCCGGTAAAATCGCTGACCTGTTAAAAGGAGAAAGAGTGGTCCTAAATCTAGTTCAAAGGATGAGTGGAATTGCCACGTTAACACAAAAAACAGTTACCACATTGAACAGCGACCATACAAAAATTTGTGATACCCGGAAAACGACCCCAGGATTGCGGATGCTGGAAAAATATGCAGTCCGCTGCGGCGGCGGCTTTAATCACCGTTTTGGCTTGTATGATGGCGTTATGATTAAGGATAATCATATTTCGTTTGCAGGGTCGATAGCAAATGCTGTGGATGCCGTTCGTAAAAAAGCAGGTCATATGGTGAAAATCGAAGTCGAAACTGAGACAGCTGCTCAAGTTGTTGAGGCAGTTAACGCTGGTGCCGATGTCATCATGTTTGATAATCGTACACCGGCTGAAATCAAGGAATTCATTCAGTTAGTGCCGTCAACGATCATCACTGAAGCCTCAGGCGGAATCCAATTAAGCAACATCGCCGACTATCGGGATACTGGAGTTCAGTATATCTCCCTTGGCTTTTTAACCCATTCTTATAAAGCACTAGACATTAGCGTGAGAGTGTTAGTGAACAAAGAGGAGGAATAAAATGAACATTTTGGCTTCTTTAACAACCAATATCATGATTCCTGAAAAATATCGGCAAATGTCGAGAGAAGAGCTTGAGGCTCGGGTCATCGAGGTGAAGGAAAGACTAGGCAAGCGACTGTTTATCCCTGGTCATCATTATCAGAAAGATGAGGTCATCAAATTTGCCGATGCGACTGGAGATTCCTTAAAATTAGCGCAATTATCGGCTGAAAATACCGAAGCTGAATTTATTGTTTTCTGTGGTGTTCATTTTATGGCAGAAACGGCAGATATCCTCACAAGTGAAAAGCAAAAGGTTTTCCTACCGGACATGCGTGCAGGCTGTTCGATGGCCGATATGGCAGATATCCAGCAAACAGAAAAGGCATGGGAGGAATTGCAAGGGATTTTTGGAGATACCATTCTGCCATTAACCTATGTTAACTCAACTGCTGCTATTAAAGCTTTTGTGGGTGAAAAAGGCGGGGCAACGGTTACCTCATCCAATGCTGAAACTATGGTTAAATGGGCATTTGGACAAAAAGAGCGAATCCTATTTCTACCGGATCAGCATCTTGGAAGGAATACGGCTGCTGATTTAGGTGTAGGGTTAGACGAAATGGCGATCTGGAATCCGCTTGTCCACAAGCTAGAATATGAAGGTGATTTTTCAAGAATTAAAGTTATTCTTTGGAAGGGCCACTGCTCCGTCCACGAAAATTTTACGGTTCAAAATGTGCATGAAACACGTACCCAATATCCTGACATGAAAATCATTGTCCATCCAGAATGTCGACGTGAGGTCGTGGAGTTAGCGGATGAAGCTGGTTCAACCAGTTATATTATTGAAGCAATTGAAAAGGCTGAACCAGGTTCCTCATGGGCAATTGGTACCGAGATGAACCTTGTCAATCGCTTGATAAAAAATCATCCAGAGCAGCACATCATTTCATTAAATCCACATATGTGCCCATGTCTGACCATGAACCGGATCGATCTGCCACATTTAGTTTGGAGTTTGGATACACTTGAAGACAACAACGGGCATAATCTTATTAAAGTGAGTAAGACGATAGCCAGCAATGCTAAAATAGCTTTAGAGCATATGTTGAAAAATTCATAAGTATTATTAAGTAGATGCAATTATACGGTTGCATCTATTTTTTTCTACTAGTTGAACAGAAGGGTTTTTCGTCGCTTCCCTAATTAATCATCATTGTTGAGATTCATATTTTTTTGAAATAAAGCATAAGTTTTTGAGAAGAATGATAGCACTTTGCCCATACTCACATACACTATATGGACTTATGCATAGGAGGGAAATCATTGTGAAGATCCATATCGTACAGAAAGGGGATACTCTTTGGAAGATCGCCAAGAAGTACGGCGTGAATTTTGAAGAGCTGAAAAAGATGAATTCACAGCTCAGCAACCCTGATATGATTATGCCCGGTATGAAAGTAAAAGTCCCAACCACAGGTGGATTGATAAAAAAAGAAGCACCGATGGGAGTCAAACCGGAAACTGCACTTAATTTAGGGGTTAAGAAAGAAATGCCGATTGTTGAGCACCCGTTTGCCAAAGAGAAGCCAAAAGAAATGCCAATTGTCGAAGCTCCAAAAAAAGAAATGCCAATAAAGGAAGTTCCAATAATAAAAGAAGCACCAAAAGTACCTTACACTCCTAAAATGCCTCTACAAATTGTCCCAGAAATTGATATTAACAATTATTATACGATGAACATGCAAAATATGTCTGTTCAACAGCCGCAGCTGCCGCCAAAACCAGCAAATATACTTCCTGAGGTAAAAGAAGTTCCGAAAAAAGAAGTACCGATGAAAGAAGTACCGGTGGTTGAAGCGCCCGTAGTGACACCACCACCGCCGCCGGTTGAACAGCCGCAATATTGTGTGCCTGTTACACCGGTAATGCCGGGACCTGGATTTTGCCCGCCATTTGAACCGTTCATGCCAATTGACCCATGCATGCCATTTCCACAAGTTCCAGGTGCCGCATATCCAATGGGCACAGGATATATGCCAACAGCGCCAAGTTATATGCCGCCTGGACCTGGTTATGCGCCAGTACCTTCTGGAGTCGCTCCATCTGTCGCAGGCGCATCCTACATTCCGCCGCACTTCGGTGATGAGTCATCATCGTTTATGCCGCAAATGCCTATGATGGGCCATGGGTATAATCCTGGAGCTGTAATGGGCGCTCAAAGCCAGGTTGGACAACAACCGGTACCATCACCGTATATGATGGATCCAACAGCACAGTTTCCAGCGGGGGGATACCAACAAGGCTATTCGGGAGTGGCACCAGGAGGTTATCCTGAAGGCTATCCGGGGGGAACGCAAATGGTCTATCCGGGGGGAACGCAAATGGGCTATCCAGGAGGAGCGCCAATGGGCTATCCGGGAGGAACACCAATGGGTTATCCAGGAGGGGCGCCAACAGGTTACCCAGCCGGTGTTCCGGGAGGCTATCCAGGCGAATATCCAGCCGGTTATCCAACGTCTCAATACCCAGCTGAGTATGCTCCAACAGCACCTGTGCCAGGATATACAAATCCAGGAATGGCAGCACCATATGGAACACCCTATGGCCAATACCCTTATGGTTACCCACAAATGGGGGGACACATGATGGGAGCGGAATTTGAATCACCAGAAATGATGGCGCCTGCTGCCGCGGCACAAATGCCGTTTATGCAGCAGCCATACCCACAGGGTCTTCCAGTAGGAACGGGCGCATTCGGTGATTGTGGCTGCGGCCAGTGCCAACTCAGATGCCAATTTCAAATCAAGTGCCAATGCCAAATCAAGTGCCAAATCAAGTGCCAAATCAAGTGCCAACGCCTAACTACATTCCAACAACACCTCCAGTATATAGTGCACCATATACTGGTCCGGGCAATGTAGCACAGCCTCCATTTATGAACCCATATGGAGTGGGTCCTGAAGGAGTAAATCCTTATAGTATGCCGCGTTACCAAGATGAAAGCAATGAATACGGCGGTTGACAAAAACGGAGACGATAGTTATTTTGATCGTCTCCTCTCTTATTTTAGATCGCAATTTTCCGAAAAAATAATTGACTTTGTTCCGTTTCGAAAGTCGGTTTTTTTGTTAAAAACTGAAAAAAATACTTATATGATCAAAGGATATCATATATATAGCAGACTCAGACTTCAAGAAGCCTTTACGGCCACCCTTAGAAAAGAAGGATTCTCCAAGACCTATCTGTTTGTTTCTCCTCCTGTAAAAGAACAGCTCTTTTTTGAAGGAATGCATTGGGGGTGTATGGAATACATTGAACCGAATAAAATCCCTTTTTCATTTCATTCTCAAAAAAATCGCCAAGAAGGAATGGAATTATTAGAACAATTCCATCTTGTGACCTCTACCTTCGAGGCACGATACCGTACCCTAATACCAAATGCCCATCTACTTGAAAAATGGAGTGAGCGGTTTAATATATTTTTGAAAAATCTACCTTTTATAGAATACTTTATAAATGAATCGTTTCTTTCAGAAATAGTATCATGGGCAAATTGGTCTTTAACCGGCATGGAGCAGAATCGGTTTTTTTTTCTAAAGGAACCCTTTGCCATTCTCCATGGAGATGTGGCCCATCACAATTTTTTACGCGATTTCGCAGGGAGATTGCAATTAATCGATTTTGATTTAATTAGTATTGGACCTAATTCCTTAGATTATTTACAATATGCCAATCGAATACTACCTTTTATGGACTGGTCTTTTAACAAGCTTGCACGCATGAAACAGCTTCAGCCCTTCTTAAATGAAAACGCATTTCTGTTTGCCCTAGCATTTCCTGCTGACATTTTTCGAGAATGGAACAGAATAATTAGAGAAAAAACCTATACAGATCATACGAAATTTAAGCAAGTCATGAGTATGACAATTGGTCAGTTTTATTTAAGAAAACAATTCTTTGATCAAGTAAAAAACATGGTCACCTAAAGATGGTTTGGTCGTTTCTGGCAGTATGAAATCCCCTTTAAGGAACAACCTATGAATAAGCATAAATACTTATGCTCAGGATGTTACCAAGGGGGTTTTTCGCTTGAACAAGAAGCAGTGGATGATTCCTCTTTCAGCTGTGATGGTAATCGGACTTGCGGGTTGTGCAACAAACAATCGAGCAGGTGTCACGAATAATAATGAAAATCCTGCACGGCCAATGGGATATTACTCAAATGAAAAGCATCCGACAGGAACCTATCCCGGATTAAGTGACAATGATGGCCCTTAACAGAATTGATGGACCATAATCTCGGTGCAGAGGGTACATTCCAAAAGGATCAAAATCAACGACTTTTACAGACAAGGGACAAAAATGGAAATCCACCCAACCCAACGAAACCGCTCGCAAGCTATGACCGTAATTTTTTTCAACGTGACAATCGCTTTAGTACCAGTGATGTGAATTATCATGGTCATTTAAATCAAAATATAGCAAATACCGGTTATTCCACTGATTATGGATCACTAAAGAAAGTATCCGATAAAATCAGGAAAAAAACGGAATCGGTTAAAAACGTGCAGGATGTTCATTCCGTTATCTATGGGAATTCTGTTTTAATTTCGGTCGACTTTGTCGATAATAAACGTGCAGCAGAAACGAAAAAAGCGATCAAGGCGGCGGTCAAGCCTTACGTTAATGGTAAAGCTGTAACGGTAATCACCGACGAAGGAACTTTTAGCCGGGATCGAAACATCAACTTTGACCTTCAAGGCGCGAAGTAATCCTCCAAATAAAACAAAAAACGGTCTTCGGCCGTTTTTTGTTTTTTAGATGTTTTACGGATAATAATACACATCTCTTTTAGGATAATAAGGCAAAAAAAGGCTAAACTATGACTGCAAGAGTTGATCGACTTTTACCAAAAGAGGTGATTATGCATGAGGTTCAATAGGATAGCAATTTCTCGGTATTGTTTAACCATATTCTTAGTAGTACTCTTCATGTTATTTGGAAGAGCTCCGGGAATGCTTATGAACGGCTCCGCCGCGCAACAGGATAATCCTCACTACCTGCAAAAGACGGAACCTCTGCACATTACTGTTCTACTAGAAAGAATGTATTTAGATGGAGAAATAAGTCAAGAAGTTGTTCACGAGACTTGCTGGTCACTAGAAAATTTCTGGACAAAATACGATCAATGGCAGCTAACAGATATTGATGAGTCCAAAATGGTCTTTAGAAAGAAAATCGATGATATTTCGCCATTGCTTAAGGCAAATGGTTATTTTGGAATTACCGATGAAGGTGTGTTAACAATATTTAATGGCAGACCGGATCGATTAAGAATTATTCAATCCTTTTTTCAACTAGATATCAAAAAACTTGAGAGCAAGAAACAAGAAGAACTGCTACAAGGAATTCCAATTAAAACAAAGGACCGTTATGTGGAAGTTTTAGAAACTTTTAAGCATTATTCTAAAAAGGAAATGCAAGAAAATTAAAGCAACCGAAATTCAAACCAGGCTGATTTCCCATCAGCCTGGTTTTTTGTTTTTCTTCATACACGCTAAAATTTTATGATAGAATGGAGTACAGTGACCCTAGAGGAGAGAATAACATTGTACGAATTTATCAAAGGGACCGTAGAGTTTGTCGGACCTGAATATATTGTGATTGAGAATAATGGGATTGGCTATCAAATTGCAACGCCTAATCCATTTATTTATTCTAGTAAAATAGAGAGTTTGGTTACTGTATTTACTTTTCATTACGTTCGCGAGGACATAATGGCATTGTACGGCTTCGAAACAAGAGAAGAAAAAAAACTCTTTATTAAATTATTAAATGTTTCCGGAATTGGTTAAAGGAGCTCTGGCGATTTTGGCATCTGGTGAAGTACAGCAGGTTGTCTCGGCAATTGAAAATGAGGATGAAAGCTTCCTGGTGAAATTTCCTGGAGTAGGGAAAAAAACGGCAAGACAAATGATCCTCGATTTAAAAGGAAAATTACAAGATATCGTGCCCGACTATTTTCCGAATTTATTTAATGCTGATACCTATATAGTCCAATCTAATTCATCCAACGCAGCCTTTGAGGAAGCCATTCTCGCTTTGAAAGCATTGGGCTATTCAGAAAAAGAAATTAAAAAGATTTCCCCTGAATTAAGAAAAGAAACGTTATCCACTGACCAATACATTAAAAAAGCCCTGCAGCGGCTTTTAAAATAAGGTGATGATTCATGGAAGACAGAATTATTTCTAGTGAAGCCGACCAAAGCGAGGTAACCCTTGAGCAAAGCCTCCGGCCACAGACCTTAAAACAATACATCGGGCAAGATACGGTGAAGAACAATCTTGAAATTTTTATTGAAGCAGCAAGGCTTCGACGGGAAACGTTAGACCATGTCCTTCTTTATGGACCTCCAGGATTAGGGAAGACGACACTTGCGGTCATTATCGCGAATGAAATGGGTGTCAATATCCGTACAACCTCTGGACCTGCAATCGAGCGGCCTGGTGATTTAGCGGCGATTCTGACTGCACTTGAGCCAGGGGATGTCTTATTTATTGATGAAATTCATCGGCTTCCAAGGACAATTGAAGAGGTGCTTTACCCCGCGATGGAGGATTTTTGCCTTGATATCGTCATTGGTAAAGGTCCTAGCGCCCGTTCCGTCCGCCTTGACCTTCCCCCATTCACGTTAGTCGGAGCAACGACAAGAGCAGGCTCGTTGTCTGCACCATTAAGGGACAGATTTGGAGTTTTGAGCCGACTCGAGTATTATAAGGAAGACCATCTTAAAAGCATTGTCAAAAGAACGGCTGATTTGTTCGAGACCCAAATCGATGACCATTCAGCAGCTGAAATTGCTAGAAGAGCAAGGGGTACCCCTAGGATTGCAAATCGTTTACTGCGAAGGGTTCGAGATGTCGCCCAAGTTAAGGGGAACGGTGAAATTGATTTAGCTCTTGCCAAGGAAGCTTTAGAGCTGTTGCAAGTTGACCGGCTCGGGCTCGACCATATTGATCATAAATTACTAAAAGGAATTATTGAAAAATTCCGCGGTGGGCCAGTCGGGCTTGATACCATTGCTGCGTCAATTGGTGAAGAATCCGAAACGATTGAAGATGTCTATGAACCGTATTTGCTGCAAATTGGCTTTTTACAAAGAACTCCTCGAGGTAGAGTGGTAACAGGTGCGGTTTATCATCATTTCGGCATGGAAGTGCCTGCCCCATGACGCAATTATCAAAAACGCTCATGATTGTTGGAGCGATTATTTTTGTTATCGAGCTTCTGATGCCATTTTTACATCTAGGTAAACTGCCAGGGGATATTATGATTAAAAAAGGAAATGCGACTTTTTATTTCCCCATTATCACATCGATAGTGGTAAGTATTATTTTTATCCGTGATTTTTCATTTTCTCGGCCGATTTCGATAAAGTAAGGATGTTATATGATGAAAGTAGATTTGTTTGATTTTCATTTGCCTGAAGAGTTAATTGCGCAAGTTCCGTTGAAAAATCGGACGGATAGCCGGTTAATGGTTTTAAATAAACAAACAGGCGAAATAAACCATGAAATTTTTAAAAACATTACAGAATATTTGCGTGAAGGGGATTGCCTTGTGTTAAATGATACCAAGGTACTTCCTGCACGCCTTTTTGGTGTCAAAAAAGATACAGGAGCAAAAATTGAAGTTCTTTTATTGAAACAACTTGAGGGTGATCAGTGGGAAACGCTGGTTAAGCCTGCTAAACGGGTGAAAGAAGGAACGGAAATAGATTTTGGTGAAGGTTTGCTCACAGCGGTGTGCACGGGCACTTCTGACCATGGTGGAAGGGTTTTCGATTTTAAATATGAGGGAATTTTTTACGAGGTGCTTGATCAATTAGGAGAAATGCCACTTCCACCCTATATTAAAGAGCAGTTAGATGATCGTGACCGTTACCAGACGGTGTATGCCCGTGAACCTGGTTCAGCAGCTGCACCGACGGCAGGACTCCATTTTACAGAAGAATTATTGAATGAGGTAAGAGAAAAAGGTGTTCATGTCGCCTTTATTACACTGCATGTTGGTCTTGGAACGTTTAGACCAGTGAGTGTTGATGATGTATTAGAACATGATATGCACTCGGAATTTTATACAGTCACTGAAGAAACGGCTCGTTTGCTGAATGAAGCTAGAAGCAAGGGGGGCAGAATCATTTCCGTTGGTACAACCTCCACAAGGACTTTGGAGACCATTGCCTCCGACAATAATGGACAGTTTGCTGAAGGCAGCGGCTGGACGAATATTTTTATTTATCCGGGGTATACCTTTAAAGCAATCGACGGAATGATTACCAATTTCCATTTGCCCAAATCAACTCTGATTATGCTCGTTAGTGCCTTGGCTGGAAGAGAAAATATTTTGCATGCCTATAACATAGCTGTAGAAGAGCGTTATCGCTTTTTCAGTTTCGGCGATGCCATGTTGATCATCTAGGTTAAGCATTAGGAAGGAGAAAGTGCATTGAGCGCAATTCGCTATGAATTAATTAAAACATGTAAGCAAACGGGTGCCAGGCTTGGCAGAGTACACACACCACATGGTTCCTTTGATACACCGGCATTTATGCCAGTTGGAACTCTTGCCACTGTGAAAACAATGGCACCAGAGGATTTAAAAGAAATGGGAGCCGGCATTATTTTAAGTAATACCTATCATTTGTGGCTTCGCCCAGGCCACGACATTATTAAGGAAGCTGGCGGTCTTCATAAATTTATGAATTGGGACCGAGCGATTTTAACTGATTCCGGTGGATTCCAGGTTTTCAGTTTGAGTGAATTTCGTAAGATTGAAGAAGAAGGTGTCCATTTCCGCAATCATATGAGTGGTGAAAAATTATTTTTATCACCGGAGAAAGCGATGGAAATTCAAAATGCGCTTGGATCTGATATTATGATGGCATTTGATGAGTGCCCGCCATTTCCTGCCACTTTTGAATATATGCAGAAATCAGTCGAACGGACCTCTAGATGGGCGGAACGCTGTTTAAATGCTCACCAGCGTCCACAAGACCAAGGCTTATTTGGGATTGTTCAAGGAGGAGAATATGAGGAACTTCGTAGGTTAAGTGCCAAAGATCTTACTTCTCTTGATTTTCCGGGATATGCTGTCGGCGGCTTATCAGTGGGTGAACCAAAGGATGTAATGAATCGGGTGCTCGAGTTCACAACACCACTTTTACCAAGTAATAAGCCACGTTATTTAATGGGAGTCGGATCTCCGGATTCATTAATTGATGGCTCCATCCGCGGAATTGATATGTTTGACTGTGTACTGCCAACTAGGATTGCCAGAAATGGAACTTTAATGACAAGTACGGGCCGATTAGTAGTCAAAAATGCAAAATTTGCCCGGGATTTTGGTCCGCTCGATGAAAATTGTGATTGCTATACTTGTCGAAACTACAGCAGAGCCTATATTCGTCACCTTATTCGCTGTGATGAAACATTTGGGATTCGATTAACGTCTTACCATAATCTCTATTTTCTGTTAAGATTAATGGAGCAAGTCAGACAAGCTATTATGGAAGACCGGCTTGGTGATTTCCGAGAAGAGTTTTTTGAACGTTATGGCTTTAATAAGCCGAACGCGAAAAATTTCTAATAGATGCTTTATTGAAAGGAGGGAAACTAAATGCAAGGAATTGGTACAATCGTTCCATTAATTTTAATGTTTGTGTTGTTTTATTTCCTATTAATTCGCCCACAGCAAAAACGCCAAAAATCAGTTCAGCAAATGCAGCGTGAATTGAAAAAGGGTGATAAGGTTGTCACGATTGGTGGTCTACATGGTTTTGTAGATTCGATTGACGATAGCAAGGCTGTAATTAAATGTGGTGACGGCAGCCGTCTAACATTTGACCGCTCGGCCATTCGTGAAGTAACTGAAGCTAGTAAGGAAGTTACGAAAGAAGCTACGAAGGAAGTTAATCTTGAAAAATAGCAGCAAACAAAAAGGAAGCCAAAACAAATGGCTTCCTTTTTACTTATGCAGTTCGAGAATTCGATGATACGTTAACTCCCAAAATTCCACCCATCATCGCAATCAATGTATAGCAAGTATGGTAGATTACTTGGTTAGCGGAAAACAATCGATCATAGCCCAGGTATTGAAACAAAAAAATAATTAGCGTGTAAATAATTCCTGTTACGCCCCCGATTAGCCAACCCTTTTCTTTTCGCTTTCCTCCAGATAAAAATCCGCCCCCAAAAAGCGCAATAAATGATACTGCCGTGATAATGTATTGTAATGATGTTTCACGGGCGGACGTAAATCTTAGGATGAAAGCAAAAATAAGGCTACAAACCCCTGCAAATAAAAAGATAAAAACTAATCCATACAAAACTGATGTACCAAAGCTTTTTGATTCGATATTTCTCTCCCCCTTTTAGGCCATTAAGGCAGACTTATTTACTTTAAGTATCAAACTTAAGGAAAACAGGATCTTTCCTAGTACAAGCATATTCTTGGGGGTGTGAATGTAGAATTAAAATTCAAGCTGTTTTTGTTTAAAATGAATGATTTGGAAAATGATACCGATTATGTTTTGATTTAGATTGCCAACAATATATTTGAATGGAAAAAAAGGGGCGACAATAAGTGGGAACATATTTGAACATAGGCTTACGAACTTTATTTCTATATTTACTTATGTTAGTAATTTTCCGTTTAATGGGGAAGCGGGAAATCGGAGAGTTAAGTATCCTAGATCTTGTCGTCTTTATTATGATCGGTGAGATGGCGGTAATTGCCATTGAAAATACAAATGATCCTCTGACCCATACAATCATCCCAATGGTTTTATTAATGTTCATTCAAATCACACTGGCAATCGTTTCTTTAAAAAGTAAAAAGTTTCGAGATCTTGTCGATGGCCAGCCAAGTATTATTATTAATCAAGGGAAAATTGATGAGGGAGCGATGAGAAAGCAGCGATACAATTTTGATGACCTCATGTCCCAATTAAGAGAGAAGGACATTCGCAGCATTGCCGACGTTGAATTTGCGATTTTGGAGTCTTCAGGAAAATTATCTGTTATTGAAAAACTAAAGGACCCTACCACACCACAAAAGAATGGTGATATTACTATCCCGCTCATAATGGATGGGGCGATTGAAGAGGAAAATTTGAAACGAATCAATAAAACGAATCTATGGCTGCGTCAAGAATTGAAGAAGAAGGGATACCGGGACATTAAGAAAATTTCCTTCTGCAGCTATGAAAATGGTAAGTTTTTTATTGATATTGAGGATGAATAGGAACGCTCCAGCCCCTAGGCGCTAAGAGCTAGACAATATGGGGAAGACACGCTTTAAGTGGCGTGTCTTCCTCGAATTATCGAAATACCCAAAAGTTTCGGATAATCGGGATTCGTTTTAACTCGTCCTTTTTAATAAGCCCAAGTATTATTAATAAAACCAAATAGGAAATGGACATTGCCAATGTAGAGGCTATTACTCGAATCGCTAAATGCTCTTTCAAGAGGATATGAGCAAATAGCCAAAACCCAAACCAGCCTGACGCACCCATGACAAAAAATGCTTTCAAATAATCTCGTATATAAAAGGAAAAGGCAATTTTTTTAAGGACTGTGGCAAAGTGAAGAACCGTAACTAAAACAAACCCGACAATAATTCCCAAAGCTGCTCCAGTAATCCCGAAGGATGGTTGGGAGGCTAGTAAAAAGATAACAGCGGTTTTTACGATGGCGCCGATTAAACTATTAATCATTGCTGCACGTGCAAGATTTAATGCCTGCAATACTGCCTGCAAAGGACCCTGATAGTAATAAAATAAAAAGAACGGCGCCATTAAACGAATAAAATAGGAGCCTTTTGCTGATCCATACATGAGCTGCATAAGTGGGTCTGCCAAGACATAGAGGACAATCACGGCTAGTCCACCAGTTAAAAAGGCAAACCGTAATGCCTGTTGAAGTCGGTATTCTATCAATTTGTGGTTATTTTGCGTATTCGCTTCGCTAATGGCGGGGACTAGGGATGTAGCTAACGAAAACGTAACAAATGATGGCAGCATTAAGAGCGGCATAGCATAACCAGTTAAGGCGCCGTATTGTTTTGTAGCCTCAATCGCGACAACACCAGCCAGGGCCAAACTGTGGGCGACGACAATGGGTTCAAAAAACCATGCGACCGAACCGATCATCCTACTTCCCATCGTTGGTATTGCAATTTCCATTAAATCTTTAAAAGTTTTTTTCCCTTTATGAACAAATTGAAAAAAATCTTTCCTAAGTTTAAACCGTTTTTTTAATTTAAAAGAAGTCATTAAATATATGAGTGAAACAAATTCTCCTATAACCGATGCAACCATCGCCGCTGCCGCAGCATATTCAATTCCATAAGGAATAAATGTTCTTGTCATAACCGCGATTAAGGTAATTCTTACTAGCTGCTCCAATATTTGTGAGTTTGCTGCTGGCCGCATATTTTGCCGCCCTTGGAAGTAGCCTCTTAATACCGAGGAAATGGCAATAACGGGAACGACCGGTGCAATTGCCACTAAAGGATAGTACGTTCTTGGATCAGTAAAAAGCGTTGTGGATAGGATTGGTGCAAGTAGAATTAATGCTGGTGTAAAAATAATGGAAAGTGCCATCGTTGTGGCAAGTGAAACAACGAGTATTTTTTTTATTTCAGCATGGTCCCCTCTTGCCTCAGCTTCTGCTACATTTTTGGATATTGCCACTGGTAGCCCAAGCTGGGTGATCGTAACCACAAGGATAAATGTAGGGAACGCCATCATGTATAGGCCTACGCCTTCTTCTCCGATGCTTCGAGCAATGACAATTCGATTAATAAAACCGAGGATTCTCGTGAAAAATCCTGCGATTAACAGGATAAAAGTCCCTTTAAAAAACTTCGACATCTACTTCCCACCTTCTCAAAAAAGAAGAATTCATATACAATTAACTATATGCAGTTGGGTGGACAAAGCATGACAACAAAGCAGGTTGCTTTTATAAAAGAACAAGTAAAAGAAAATGTATACATAAATGTCCGGGAGGCAAATACGATGGAGAGCAGCAACAAGTACAATCATTTTCGCACCCAGGTTCAACCCGCATTAACTAGTAAACTATCGGAATTTCGACTGCTTGGTTATGATTCTGTTTCAGAAGAAGATATTTGGAATTTTTTAACAAAAAAGAAGTGGAAAAAAGTAAAGGAAGAAATCAGAATATATGAAGTTATCCAGGATATACTTGCGGTTAAAGTAAGTGATTATATGAATTTTACAACTATGGAATCATATAAAACGGCCGAGTTCTCATTGCAGGATGAATACGAATGGAAAGAGCTATTGAAATAGGTAAATCGCATTTAGCATTTTCACCTTTTTGTAAATTGACAGCTTTTCCATCTTATTTCATAATGTAGGCAATGACATTTTTTATTAGTTCTGTATAAGGCTTACCGTCGAAGTGGTTTTGCTTAAACTCTAAGGAGGAACATTACATAATGGTTAAACGCAGTAGAATCGTTGCTTTCCTACTTGTTATTTTACTGGTTGGAAGTACCATGGGAGTCACAACAAAAAACATCATAGACAAAATAAAGCTTGGTCTAGACCTTCAGGGCGGATTTGAGGTTTTGTATGATGTACAACCTGCTAAGCCAGGTCAAAAAATCACTAAAGATGTGTTGGCGAGTACCGCTCAAGCACTGGACAGGCGAATCAACGTCCTAGGTGTAAGTGAACCGAGTATTCAAATCGAAGGTAATAATCGGATTCGCGTTCAGCTTGCCGGTGTTAGCGACCAAAATAAAGCGCGCGAAATCTTATCAACCGAAGCCAACCTTACGTTCCGTGATTATAATGACAAGCTAATGATGGATGGATCGGATTTAAAACAAGGCGGGGCGAAGCAAACCTTTGATGAGAATGGGAAACCGAGTGTTTCTTTAACATTAAAAAGCGCTGATAAGTTCCGACAAGTAACCCAAGAAATTGTTAAAGATACTCCAAATAATGTCCTTGTTATCTGGCTTGACTTTATTCAAGGGAAAGACTCTTTTAAAAATGAAATAACAAAGAAAAAACCAAAATTTTTGTCTGCACCATCTGTTTCGCAAGTATTTAACCAAAATACGGTTAGTATTGTTGGTAATTTCACTGCAACGGAAGCGCAAACTTTAGCATCGCTTTTAAACGCAGGTGCACTTCCAGTTAAACTTAAGGAAGTCTATTCTACGTCTGTAGGAGCAAAATTTGGAGCAGAGCCTTACATGATACTGTCTTAGCAGGAATGATCGGTATTGCGATCATCTATCTATTTATGCTTGTGTATTACCGTTTCCCTGGTTTCATTGCGGTTGTTTCGTTAAGCATCTATATTTATATAATTTTGTTAATTTTCGATTGGATGAATGGAGTCCTGACACTGCCGGGAATTGCCGCATTGATTCTCGGGGTCGGTATGGCCGTTGATGCTAATATTATTACCTACGAACGAATTAAAGAGGAAATTAAGGTTGGTAAGTCCATTAAATCAGCATTTCAGGCTGGAGAAAAAAATGCGTTTACTGCTATTCTTGATTCCAACTTAAATACCATTTTGACAGCTTCGGTTTTATTCTTTTATGGGACAAGCTCTGTAAAAGGGTTTGCCACAATGCTAATCTTGAGTGTAGTCATGAGCTTTTTAACAGCCGTTTACGGTTCACGATTCTTACTTGGACTATGGGTCAACAGCCGTTTCTTAAATAAAAGACCAAGCTGGTTTGGTGTGAAACCATCCGAAATAAAAGATATCAAGGAAAATTACGATACGCTTGATCTTCCAACGAAATTTGACAAAATAGACTTTGTGAAAAATAGAAAGAAATTCTTCATTCTTTCCGGTTCACTTCTTACAATTGGGCTAGTTCTGTTATTTGTAATGAAGTTGAATCTTGCCATTGATTTTACAAGTGGGACACGAGTGGAAGTTTTATCTAAAACACCACTTACGACAGAACAAATAAAAAGTTCATTTGATAAAATTCATTTGAAAACAGATGATATTACCCTTTCAGGAAAGAACAATGAAATAGGTGCAGCCAGGTTGATTGGCGTCTTATCAAAAAATGAGATTGCTGATTTGAAGTCCAAGTTTAGTAAGGAATATGGATCAGAGCCAAACGTAAGCACTGTTTCGCCAACAATAGGAAGAGAGCTGGCTAAAAATGCTATTATTGCGGTTTTAATTGCTTCAATTGGTATCATTCTTTACCTAACGATCCGCTTTGAGATCTATATGGCTATTGCTGCTATTGTCGCAATGCTGCATGATGCTTTCTTCATGGTTGCCTTTTTCAGTATTACAAGATTGGAAGTAGACTTAAACTTTATTGCAGCTGTCCTAACCATTGTGGGGTATTCCATCCATGACACGATTGTTACATTTGACAGGATGCGTGAAAATATGCATAAGAAAAAACGACTTAAGACCTTTAAAGATATTGCGGATGTTGTAAATATTAGTATTCATCAAACATTAACACGTTCCTTAAACACTGTGTTAATGGTCTTGATCACAGTAATTTCACTGTTAGTCTTCGGTAGTCCAGCAATACGTAACTTCTCGTTTGCATTGCTTGTAGGGCTTTTGGTGGGTGTCTATTCCTCCGTCTTTATCGCTTCTGCTTTATGGGTAGTCTTGAAAGCAAGAGAGTTAAAGAAAAAAGGTGTAATTAAAACTGTGAAAGAGAAGAAAAGATATTCCGATCAGCCGCAAGTCTGATTGTAAGAAAAAACCGCAGGTAGCCTGCGGTTTTTTCTTTTAATTGAAAGCACAAATCCACTCCTGTATAATAGTAAAGTCTGAGAGGTGTGAAGCATGCTAAAGTCGAAAACGAGATGGATTGTGAACAAATCTGATGAGCAAGTAGTCAAACTCCTAGAAAATGAATTGAAAATTACGCCTCTTGTTGCATCATTGCTTGTCAACCGCGGATTAGATACCGTTGATTCTGCGCGGTATTTTTTATTTGGGAAGGAACAATTCCACGACCCATACCTTTTTAAAGGGATGGATATTGCGGTAAAAAGAATACATGAAGCCATTAATAATCAGGAGCCTATCCTAATATATGGAGATTATGATGCAGATGGAGTTAGTAGCACTTCGGTTTTAATGATTACCCTTCGTGAATTAGGCGCCAATGTAAATTTTTATATTCCAAATCGTTTCACTGAAGGATATGGACCAAACGAGCTGGCCTTCCGTAAGGCGGCTGACAATGGAATTAAATTAATTATTACTGTTGATACAGGAATCTCTGCTGTACATGAAGCAGCGATTGCAATAGAACTGGGACTTGAATTAATTATTACCGATCATCATGAACCAGGACCCGTTTTGCCTGAAGCACTTGCTATCATTCACCCGAAGCTTCCGGATAGCATTTATCCATTTCGTGAGCTCGCTGGTGTCGGAGTAGCTTTCAAGCTTGCACATGCGCTCTATGGAGAACTACCTGAGCATTTGCTTGAAATTGCGGTAATCGGAACGATTGCCGATTTAGTTTCACTGAAAGGTGAGAATCGGCTGATTGCCAAAAAAGGCTTCGAAAAACTTAAGGAAACGAAAAACATTGGGCTTAAAGCCATCTTTAAATTGGCTGGAGTCGATTCAAAAACGATAAATGAAGAAACGATTGGATTTACGCTTGCACCAAGAATAAATGCTGTCGGACGCTTGGAAAATGCTGACCTAGCCGTTCGACTCTTACTAACAGCAGATCCAGCTGAAGCACAGGGCTGGGCAGAAGAAATTGATGCCTTAAATAAAACGAGGCAATCCATCGTTAATACCATTACTGCCGAAGCCATTGAAGAGGTCGAAAAGAACTATCCGATTGAATCAAATAGCGTGCTTGTTATTGGTAAGGAAGGTTGGAATGCTGGGGTAGTGGGAATAGTTGCTTCGAGATTAGTTGAAAAATACTACCGTCCAACAATTGTGTTGAGCTTTGATCAAAATAAAGGGTTAGCCAAAGGTTCAGCCCGGAGTATTTCCGGATTTGACCTTTTTCAAAATTTATCAACATGTCGGGATATTCTGCCACACTTTGGTGGACATCCGATGGCTGCTGGAATGACATTAAAGCTTGAAGATGTCTCAACGCTTCGAACGAGTTTAAATAAACTTGCTAATGAACAGCTAACTGATGAAGATTTTATTCCGATAACCTTGCTGGACAGTGAAATTAGCCTCGACGAAATAAACTTAGCAGCTTTAGAAGAAATGAATCTCCTTTCCCCATTTGGGATGGACAACCCAAAGCCAAAAGTGTTAATAAATAATGTTGAAATTGCCACCATGAGGAAAATTGGCAGCAATCAAAACCATTTGAAGGTATTGATGAATGAAAAGGGATCCAACCTCGATGGGATAGGATTTGGATTAGGACCGTTAGTAGATCATATTTCGCCATCATCAAGCATTTCGTTAATTGGAGAATTATCTGTAAATGAATGGAATAATATCCGTAAACCACAAATTTTTATCCAGGATATTTCTGTCAGGTCATGGCAATTATTTGATTATCGCGGTGTGAAGCGGATGAAAAATATTGCTGAAGGGATTCCACCTGAAAATAGGAAGTTTGTTATTTTTAACAAGGATTTTTCTGAAAAAATCATCCCTCACCAGGAGAGCGAAATGATTTTTATTCGTGATGTGGAAGAGGCAAGGTCTATCAATATTACAGGAGCTAATGTTGTATTAGTGGATCTTCCCCCTTCAAAAGAATTACTTTGCCATCTAATAAAAGGGAAACAACCAGCTAGGATTTATACCTACTTTTATAAAGAATCCAGTGATTTTTTCAGTACGGTTCCAACTCGCGATCATTTTAAGTGGTTTTATGCTTTACTTTTAAAAAAGGGTCCAATTGACCTTGCACGCTATGGGGATGAAATTGCAAAGCATAAAGGCTGGTCACAGGAAACCGTACGATTCATGTCAAAGGTGTTTTCTGAACTGGATTTTGTTACAATAAACAAGGGTTTCATAACTTTAAACAGATCCGCGCAAAAGCGTGATTTAACAGACTCAAGAACCTATCAATCAAAACAAGCACAATATGCTCTTGAAAGGGATTTGTTGTTTTCATCCTTTCAGGATTTAAAAGACTGGTTCGAGCAAGTGATTCAAGAGTCGATTGAAATTGAGGAGGCAATAAAAGAGTGGACTTAAAACAATTTATTACAATCGTGCCAGATTATCCAAAGCCAGGAATAAATTTCAAGGACATTACTCCATTAATGGATAATGGTGAAGCATATAAGTATGCAACTGACCAGATTGTTGCGTATGCAAAAGAAAGAGAAATTGATCTTATTGTTGGGCCTGAAGCCCGTGGCTTTATTATTGGCTGCCCAGTTGCCTATTCATTAGGTATAGGCTTTGCACCGGTCCGAAAAGAAGGAAAGCTACCTAGGGAGACAATTAAAGTAAGCTATGGCCTGGAATATGGTAAAGATGTATTAACAATTCATAGAGATGCCATTAAACCAGGGCAACGCGTTCTGATTACGGATGATTTATTAGCAACTGGAGGAACAATCGAAGCAACGATCCAATTAGTTGAGGAGCTTGGAGGAGTTGTTGCAGGGATCGCTTTTCTAATCGAATTATCTTATTTAGATGGCAGAAAAAAACTTAATGGTTATGATATTTTAACCTTAATGCAGTATTAACATGAAGGAGAGCACTCGAGTGAATGAGTGCTCTCTTCTTATAACAAAAAAACTGTCGAATTTGTTGTTTGAAAAATAATTTTCGACATTTTTTTCGTTAATTAAGAAAAATAACTCGCTTTCTCTTTACATCTACGCTTTTTTTTTCGATAATAGTAACAATCATTCTAATTTTGGAACTATATTTTAATGGATGACATTTAATAATAAAATTGAGACGAAAATAAAGGTGATTTTATGGCGAACGATCAAGTGTTAACCGCCGATCAAGTCATCGACAAGGTAGCAGTCTATTTAAACGATGAGAATGTAGCATTAGTAAAAAAGGCTTATGAATTTGCCAAGCACTCTCATCGTGACCAATATAGAAAATCAGGTGAGCCCTACATCATTCATCCTATTCAGGTAGCTGGTATACTGGCTGATTTGGAAATGGATCCCTCAACAGTGGCAGCTGGTTTTCTTCACGACGTCGTTGAAGATACGAATGTTTCCTTAAAAGACATTTCAAATGAATTTAATGACGAAGTGGCAATGCTTGTCGACGGTGTAACCAAATTAGGAAAAATTAAATATAAATCTCACGAGGAACAGCAAGCAGAAAACCACAGAAAAATGTTTGTGGCTATGGCTCAGGACATTCGTGTTATTCTGATTAAGCTTGCAGACCGTTTGCACAATATGCGTACGCTAAAACATCTTCCTTTTGAAAAACAGCGTCGGATTTCAAATGAAACACTTGAAATCTTTGCACCCTTGGCTCATCGTCTTGGTATATCTAAGATTAAATGGGAGTTAGAAGATACTGCTTTAAGGTATTTAAATCCTCAGCAATATTACCGGATTGTTAACTTAATGAAAAAGAAGCGTGCGGAACGGGAGCAGTATTTAGAGGATGTCATTGCAGAAGTTAAGGGGCGCCTGAGTGAAGTTTCCATTAAGGCGGACCTATCTGGACGGCCAAAACATATTTACAGCATTTATCGGAAAATGGTCCTGCAAAATAAGCAATTCAGTGAAATATATGACTTGCTTGCAGTAAGGATTGTTGTTAACAGTATTAAGGATTGCTATGCAGTATTAGGGATTATTCATACCTGCTGGAAGCCGATGCCAGGACGCTTCAAGGATTATATCGCGATGCCGAAGCCAAATATGTATCAATCCTTGCATACAACTGTGATTGGTCCTAAGGGCGACCCGCTTGAGGTTCAAATTAGAACAATCGAAATGCACCAAATTGCTGAATTCGGTATTGCGGCTCACTGGGCTTATAAAGAAGGTAAGTCGCTTAACGATAGTACAACTTTTGAACAAAAACTGACCTGGTTTAGGGAAATACTTGAATTTCAAAATGAAACGCAAAATGCGGAAGAATTCATGGAATCACTTAAAATCGATCTATTTTCGGATATGGTTTTTGTTTTTACTCCGAAAGGGGACGTTATTGAGCTGCCGTCCGGTTCAGTTCCGATTGATTTTTCCTATCGAATCCATTCGGAAATTGGCAATAAAACGATAGGAGCAAAAGTGAACGGCAAAATGGTGACGCTCGATTATACGCTCAAGACCGGTGATATTATCGAAATTCTCACCTCCAAACATTCCTATGGACCTAGTCAGGATTGGTTAAAGCTAGCTCAAACATCACAGGCTAAAAATAAAATCCGACAGTTTTTTAAGAAGCAGCGACGAGATGAGAATGTCGACAAAGGAAAAGAACTTGTTGAAAAAGAAATTCGCAGCATGGAGTTTGATGTTAAAGAAATTTTAACGATCGACAATCTAAAAAAGGTTGCTGAAAAGTTTAATTTTTCCAATGAAGATGATATGTATGCAGCTGTTGGTTACAATGGCGTAACCGCCCTGCAAGTTGCCAACCGCTTAACGGAAAAATGGCGCAAAAAAAGGGACAAAGAACAGTCGGCGAACATCACCAATGCTATTACTGATTTAAAATCGTTCCCCTCTACCAAAAAGCGCGAATCCGGCGTCCGTGTATCTGGAATTGATAATTTATTGATCCGTTTATCAAGATGCTGCAACCCAGTACCGGGGGATGAAATCGTCGGATTTATTACAAAGGGTCGAGGCGTTTCTGTTCATCGGTCTGATTGCACTAATATAGACTCAAATGATGCTCAATCAAGGCTGATACCGGTAGAATGGGAATCGTCTTTAAATGACCGGAAAGAGTATAACGTAGATATTGAAATTAGCGGTTATGATCGTAGGGGACTACTAAATGAAGTTTTACAAGCAGTAAATGAAACGAAAACGAATTTTTCTGCTGTTTCTGGACGATCAGATCGTAATAAAATGGCGACTATTATCATGTCGATTGCAATACACAATGTGAGCCATTTGCAAAAAGTAGTTGATCGAATCAAACAAATACCAGATATCTATTCTGTTCGCCGGATTATGAATTAAGGAGTTTAGAATGCGAGTAGTTGTACAACGAAGTAAGAGTGCCCGAGTGACAGTTGCTGGGGAAATTACTGGTCAGATTAATAAAGGGCTTGTCCTCCTTGTTGGGGTAACGCACGAGGACAAGAATGAAGATGCTGTTTATTTAGCTGATAAAATTATCAATCTGCGAATTTTTGAGGATTCGTCAGAAAAAATGAATCTGTCATTATTGGACGTTGGTGGTGATATTCTCTCCGTTTCCCAATTTACATTGTATGGGGATTGCCGAAAAGGAAGAAGGCCAAATTTCATGGGAGCGGCGAAACCAGACCATGCTCTTCAAATATATGAAGCTTTTAACCATATTTTGCGTGAAAAGGGCGTTCATGTGGAAACGGCCAATTCGGAGCAATGATGGATGTTGAATTGACCAATGATGGTCCTGTGACCTTGATTTTAGAAAGTAAAGTATAAAAAGGCTTGGCACTTTTTTCGGTGCCAAGCCTTTCTTTTTTTGTTGATAAAATTTCAAACTTGTAGAAAATCACCTGCAAGTTTTCCGTAATAGTGGAAATAATAGAGATAATGGTGAAATAGGACAGAGGTGATTAGTTTTGAGGTCAAGTGATAAGGGAATGAGTATTCAGTCAATGGATGGGCGCCTTTTTGGCGTTGATTTTCATGATTTTATTCAAAAAGAACAGCATTCCAACTCGATTGAGCTTGCATCTGAATTTGGTTTATCAATTGGTGATGTCAGAAAGTTAAAAAAACATTTAGAGAGATCGTAAAAACCTTCTTGACATTAGAATGGATGCTCCGTATTATTATATAAATAAAATGATAATAATAATTTAGAAATAACCATTGATGGAGCATAGTAATTAAGCAAAACACATGAATAGAGAGGAAATGCCCTAGGCTGAAAGCATTTCTACATGATTCTTAATGAATGAACACTCCGTAGGCTTCTCTTTGAAAAGCTCAAGCTTAGTAAAAGATGAACGTTAGCAGGCGTTAACTGTAAAAGAGGAAGTGCATGATTTCGATGCCTTCAACTAGGGTGGCACCACGGGAATATAATAACTCTCGTCCCTTGTATTTTATACAAGGGATGGGAGTTTTTTTATTTGTTAAAAACTGCATACATAAATGTAAGCAAGGAGGATTTCCGCTATGTCTATTAGCATTCCCAGAGGAACGCAGGATATATTACCCGGCGAGGTAGAAAAATGGCAGCTGATTGAAAATAAAGCGAGAGAGCTATGTGAGAAATATCAATATCATGAAATTCGTACACCAATTTTTGAACATACAGATCTCTTTTTAAGGGGAGTCGGCGACACAACGGATATTGTTCAAAAAGAAATGTACACCTTTGAAGACAGGGGAGGTCGAAGTATTACGCTAAGACCTGAAGGAACTGCTTCAACAGTAAGATCCTTTGTTGAGAAAAAGATGTTTGGCTATGCCAACCAGCCTGTAAAGCTTTATTATATGGGCCGATGTTCCGATATGAACGCCCACAGGCAGGACGATTCCGTCAGTTTGTTCAATTTGGAATTGAGGCACTAGGAAGTAATGATCCAGCGATTGATGCAGAAGTGATTTCTCTTGCGATGAATCTCTATAAAGAAATGGGCTTAAAAAAGCTAAAATTGATTGTCAACAGCCTTGGAGATAAGGAGAGCCGAACTGCTCACCGGGATGCGCTCGTTAACCACTTTAAACCTCGGATTGGCGAGTTTTGCAAAGACTGCCAAAATCGTCTTGAAAAAAATCCATTAAGGATTCTGGATTGTAAACAGGACCATGATCACGAACTTATGAAATCGGCACCGTCTATCATTGAATATTTAAATGATTTTTCAAAAGCCTATTTTGAAAAATTACAACAGTATTTATCTCAATTAGACATTCCTTTTGAGGTCGATCCAAATCTTGTTCGTGGTTTAGATTATTACAATCATACAGCATTTGAAATTATGAGCAATGCCGAAGGCTTCGGGGCCATTACCACCTTATGCGGCGGCGGACGTTATAACGGTTTAGCTGAAGAAATCGGCGGCCCAGAAACGCCTGGAATTGGCTTTGCCTTAAGCATTGAACGTTTTATTGCTGCCATAAATGCCGAAGGTGTAGAGCTTGAAATCAACGAAGGCATCGATTGTTATCTAGCTGCTCTTGGTGACGAAGCGAAGGACTATACAGTAGGACTATTACAACAGCTCAGAATGGCAGGTTTTTCTGCAGAAAGAGATTACTTGGATAGAAAGATTAAGGCTCAGTTTAAGGCAGCTGATCGCTTAAAAGCGAAGTACGTTGCTGTTCTTGGCGATGAAGAATTAAAAAACAATAAAATTAACGTGAAAAATATGGCAACAGGGGAACAGGTAGAAATAGACCTTTATTCATTTATTAAATATTTTCAAGAGTTGCAATGACAAAGGGGGATTTATATGTTTGGCAGATCATATTTTTGTGGTGAAGTTCCAGAATCAGCAATTGGGGAAAAAGTAACATTAAAGGGATGGGTGCAAAGAAGACGTGACCTTGGCGGATTAATCTTTATAGATCTCCGTGACCGTTCTGGTATCGTACAGATCGTCTTCAATCCTGATGTTTCAAATGAAGCACTTCAAACAGCTGAAAAGGTTCGAAATGAATTTGTCCTTGATGTTGTGGGAACAGTAGTGGCTCGAGAAGCCGGGACGGTTAATGATAATCTGAAAACCGGAAAAATTGAAGTCCAGGTTGAAAAATTAACGATTATCAATGAATCCAAAACACCTCCATTTATGATTTCAGATAAAACAGATGTTGCAGAGGACGTACGTCTGAAATACCGTTATTTGGATTTCCGTCGTCCTGTTATTTTTGAAACATTAAAAATGCGCCATCAAGTTACGAAGCAAATTAGAGATTTTCTTGACACAGCAGGCTTTTTAGATATTGAAACGCCTATTTTAACAAAAAGTACTCCTGAAGGGGCACGCGATTATCTTGTCCCTAGTCGTGTTCATCCAGGTGAATTTTATGCTCTACCACAGTCGCCACAACTTTTTAAACAGTTGTTAATGTTGGGTGGAATTGAGCGTTATTATCAAATCGCACGCTGTTTCCGCGATGAGGACCTGCGCGCTGACCGTCAGCCGGAATTTACCCAAATCGACATTGAAACTAGCTTCCTTAGCCAAGAAGATATTATGAGCTTAATGGAAAAAATGATGAATAAGGTAATGAAAGAAGTAAAAGGTCTCGATATACCCGCTTCTTTCCCACGTATGACATACGATGAAGCGATGGGCCGTTATGGATCTGACAAACCTGATACTCGCTTTGGAATAGAGCTAGTAGATCTTTCGGAAATTGTTAAGGATTCCGGATTTAAAGTTTTTGCTTCTGCTGTAGCAAATGGTGGCCAAGTGAAAGCCATCAATGTGAAAGGCGCAGCGGAAAACTATTCACGGAAGGATATCGACGCTTTAACAGATTTTGTTGGGGTCTATGGGGCCAAGGGTCTTGCATGGCTTAAAGTGGAAGCTGACGGCTTGAAAGGTCCAATTGCTAAGTTCTTTTCAGAAGAGGATGCAGCTGCCATTAAAGCTACTCTTGAAGCATCAGAAGGAGATTTATTGTTGTTTGTTGCCGACAAAAAGAGTGTCGTTGCCGATGCACTTGGTGCTTTAAGGTTAAAGCTTGGTAAGGAATTAAATCTCATTGATCAGAGTCTATTCAACTTCTTATGGATTACCGATTGCCATTACTTGAATACGATGAGGAAGAAGGTCGCTATTATGCGGCACATCATCCTTTTACCATGCCATTCAGGGAAGACCTTGAATACTTAGAAACGGATCCTTCTAAAGTACGCGCGCAGGCGTATGACCTGGTTCTAAACGGATACGAACTTGGTGGTGGCTCATTAAGGATATTTGAACGTCATGTCCAAGAAAAAATGTTTAGCATTCTTGGGTTCACTCCTGAAGAAGCACAAAATCAATTTGGATTCCTGTTAAATGCCTTTGAATACGGTACACCGCCACATGGTGGTATCGCTCTTGGTTTAGACCGATTGGTCATGCTTCTTGCCGGAAGCACCAACCTACGGGATACCATTGCGTTTCCAAAAACGGCTAGTGCAAGCTGCTTGTTAACGGACGCACCAGGTGAAGTATCCGAGGCGCAATTAAAGGATCTTCATTTGTCCTTAAATGTTAAAAAAGATGAGAAAACGCTTTCGTGATCGCTTGAATGAGAAATTGTTTTATGCTATCATAAAAGCAATCAAATAAGAGTCCTGAAATGTACGTTGTATTACCTGAAATTTTGACCAACATTATTTCTTCGGGAGTCTAGAGTTTTCTAGTTGCGTAAATGCCCCAACCTTTTCGGTTAAGGGGACTTACAAAATTAGGAACAGGACACCCACCTGCATTGTGCGGGATCAAAATGAAGGAACCCAAAGCGACGGCATGATTGGGACACTTAGAAAAATAGCCCCCTGCAAAGCAGGAGGCTATTTTTTGTGGTCATTTGAACTTTGAGAAATATCTAGCTCCAGCTTTTCTCATTATTGTGATACTTGCTTTTATCGGTTGGTATGATATATTTTTTTAGGGTAAAAGATAAAAAATAGCGAATTCAACTTTTTGGAGTGAACATAATGTTACATCAATTTTCCCGTAATGAACTTGCAATTGGAAAAGAAGGCTTGAAATTATGAAAAACAGTACGGTTGCTGTTTTAGGAATTGGCGGTGTCGGATCTTTTGCTGCAGAAGCTCTGGCACGTTCAGGTGTTGGGCGCTTAGTGTTAGTAGATAAGGATGATGTTGATATTACGAACGTGAATCGTCAACTAGTCGCGCTTCTATCCACTGTCGGCAAGCCTAAAGTGGATATCATGACAGAACGGATTAAGGATATTAATCCAGATTGTGAAGTCATTCCATTAAAAATATTCTATACAGAAGAGACCTATGAAGAGTTTTTTAGCCATAACCTGGATTTTGTCGTTGATGCTTCAGATACCATCGTGTATAAAATCCATCTTATGAAAGAATGTTTAAAAAGGAATATTCCAATCATTTCGAGCATGGGTGCCGCTAATAAAATGGACCCAACTCGTTTCAAAATTGCTGATATTTCAAAAACGCATACCGATCCTATTGCCAAGGTGATCCGTTCAAAGCTACGTAAAGAAAGAATTTATAAAGGTATACCAGTGGTCTTTTCCGATGAAAGTCCAATTGTCATTCGTGAGGATGTTCGCAAGGAAGTAGGAAACGATCAAGCCGCTATTCGCAAAGCGAAGATGCCGCCATCTTCCAATGCTTTTGTTCCTTCAGCAGTAGGTTTAATTCAGGCAAGTTATGTTGTCAGAGAATTATTGAATGGAATCAAAATAAAACGTGTGGCCGATGAAAATTAAGTTTATTAAACCCTGAACCTAAAAAAAGTTCGGGGTTTTTTCCTCTTTCAGCCCTCAGCCCTATAGAAGCTTCATTCTGAAGCCGTTTTTAGAAAATGAATGATATGTCTATACTTTAATTGTGAAAAGGAGCTCAATGGGTTTTCTAGAAAATAAGGAAAATTTTTCTACAATAAGGTAAACTTGAGTGGGACATTGAAATGCTGAATTGATTTGAGAGGGGAGAAAAAATTTGGAATCGATTGTAGAATTAAAGGATGTTACCAAAGTGATTAAAGGAAGAACGATTATAGATAAGATCAGCTTCCAAGTGAATAAGGGAGAGGTCTTTGGTTTCCTAGGTCCAAATGGAGCAGGGAAAACTACCACTATTAGAATGATCGTTGGCTTAATGGGAATCACAGCAGGAGACATTACGATAGGCGGATATAGCATAAAAAGTAAGTTTGAAGAGGCAGTAAGTCATGTTGGTGCCATTGTCGAAAACCCGGAAATGTATAAATTTTTAAGCGGATATCAAAACCTTGTACATTATGCAAGAATGTCAAAAGGGATAACTAAAGAAAAAATCGATGAAACGGTAGAGCTTGTGGGATTAACTGGACGTATTCATGATAAGGTAAAAACCTACTCACTTGGAATGAGGCAGAGATTAGGATTAGCCCAATGTCTTTTACATGATCCTGAGGTTTTGATCCTAGACGAACCCACGAATGGGCTTGACCCCGCTGGAATCAGAGAAATCCGAGATTACTTAAGGCTGCTAGCTAGAGAAAAAAATATGGCGATCATCGTTTCCAGCCATTTGCTTTCGGAAATGGAAATGATGTGTGATCGAATTGGAATCATTCAAAATGGGCGACTGATTGATGTTCAGCTTGTCCAAGAATTCGTTCATGGAACGGAAGTAATCTATGAACTTGAAGTCATCCCACGTGAAAAGGCACTTTTGCTTGTACTAGAGAACTATCCAAATGTGCCTGCTACTCGATCAAGAAATGGAATTTCTGCTGAACTTCCAAAAGAAGAAATTCCTAATCTGGTTAAATTGTTCGTTGGAGAAGAAATTCAAGTGTTTGGGATAAAAGAAGTGGCCAAAACATTAGAGGATCGCTTCCTTGAAGTTACATCGGAAAAGGAGGCGATAAGCCGTGGTTAACCTAATTAAAAATGAATGGATGAAAATATTTAGAAGACCTGGTACCTATGTGATGATCGCGATTCTAATTGTGATGACCTCCGTTGTGGGTGCATTTCTTAAGTATCAGGAGGGCGGTAAAAACACCGCTGTCGATCCAAAATGGGAGCAAACACTCCAGCAGGAAAACGATGCATTAAAAAAACAAGAAGAATCCAGTGGGACAAAGGTGGAGAAGCTTTTTTTTACTAAGTCGATTGCGCTTAATGATTATCGGATAAAGCATCATATTCCACCAGAACAAAATTATGATGTATGGAAGTTTGTAACTGATGCTTCTCAGCTTATCCAATTAGCTGGACTGTTTACGATTATCATTTCCGCAGGAATCGTCGCAAGTGAATTTAATTGGGGAACCATTAAGCTCCTTTTAATTCGTCCAATTAATCGTAGTAAAATATTAATTTCCAAGTATTTAACGATCCTTTTGTTTGCCTTAACCATGCTCGCCGTTTTATTTGTATATTCAACAGCGATTGGTGCCATTCTTTTTGGAATGCCAGAAAAAGCTGTTTCTTATTTAAATTATTATAATGGCCAGGTTACCGAGCAAAATATGGTTGTCCATTTACTGATTTATTATGGCTTGAATTCAATTAATATGATCATGCTTGCTACCATGGCATTTATGATTTCATCGGTTTTCCGGAACAGCTCACTGGCCATCGGATTGTCTTTATTTTTAATGTTTACTGGCGGTCAAATAACAAACCTGATATCTCTTAAGTTTTCATGGGCAAAGTATATCTTGTTTGCAAATACTGATTTAATGCAATATTTCGAAGGTACTCCAATGGTAGATGGAATGACACTGCCTTTTTCAGTATTGATGCTTTTTGTCTATTTTTTGATCTTCCAATTCTTAGCCTTCATTGTTTTCAAAAAAAGGGATGTTGCAGCATAGATATACCCCCGGGATTCCGGGGGTATTTTTTACTAAACCAGTCTTTTATTATTGTCACTCTATCGCATTTTGATATGGCTATTAAAACGGATAGAAATAATACGTTAAGATACCAATTATAATGCCCGTTATAGCTCCAAAAAACACTTCTGTTGGTTGATGCCCAAGTAATTCTTTCAATTTCTCTCTAGACTCTGTTTTCTTTAAATTCGGGTCTTTTAAGGTTTCAATTAAACGATTGAAATCAACTAGCAGTTTATTTAAAACTTCTGCGTGGTACCCTGCATGTCTTCTAACACCTGTCGCATCATGCATGACGATCATAGAAACTACAACACAAATTGCAAACTCATTTGAAAAGAAACCGGAAGTTAATCCGATTGCTGTAGTCAAAGAAACAATCGTAGAGGTATGAGAACTTGGCATTCCACCTGTGCTAAACATCAGTTTCCATTTTAATTCCCTAGATGTTAAAAAATGAATTGGAATTTTTACGAATTGGGCAATCAACATACCTAAAAGAGAAGCAACAATTGGATAGGATAAAAACATTTTGCCCTCCTTTTGTACTTTTGTACTCAGAATATGAAGAATTTACTGTATAAACAGTTGAGATATATTTTATTATTCCTAAAACGAAAGTAGAAATCCATCTCATTAATTTCAATTATAAAGTCTAAATACTAAATAAAATCTTATAGTATTATTAAATGTTTCTTAAAAGGAAATGTTTTGAAAAAATTGGTGTTACATTGAAGGGGAAAAGTTTTAAATATAGGTTGTTTTTATTTTGATAATAATGTCTTGGAGGTATGAAAATGAAAATTATCGTTGCAGGCGGAGATGGTTTTTGTGGCTGGCCAACAGCCCTATATCTGTCAAAACAAGGCCATGATGTTTCAATTTTAGATAGCATGATTCGGCGTAAGTGGGACCTGGAGTTAGGGGCCAATTCGTTAACACCTATTGCTTCTCTCGAGGAACGTGTTCAATGTTGGCATGAAATCACTGGGAGGAAAATAAAAATATATCAAGGTGACTTAAATCATTTTGACTTTTTAAGGGAAGTAATCCGTCAAGAACTTCCTGATGCATTTGTTCATTTTGCGGAACAGAGATCTGCGCCCTATTCCATGATTGACCGTGAGCATGCAGTATTTACGCAAACAAACAATGTTGTAGGAACATTAAATGTTATTTATGCTGTGAAGGAACTTGTTCCAGATTGTCATATTATTAAACTGGGTACGATGGGCGAATACGGTCAGCCTAATATTGATATTGAAGAAGGATATCTTAAAATATCCCACAATGGACGTGAAGATATTCTTCCCTATCCAAAGCAGCCGGGTTCGATGTACCATCTCTCAAAGGTTCATGACAGCCATAATTTAATGTTTGCCGCAAAAATTTGGGGACTTCGTGTAACGGACTTGAACCAGGGGATTGTCTATGGGCTGGAAACTGACGAAACGAAGCTGGATCCAAAACTGACTAATCGTTTAGATTATGATGGGGTGTTTGGAACTGCCTTAAATCGTTTTCTGATTCAAGCAGCCGTAGGGCATGAGTTAACGGTCTATGGGTCAGGAGGACAAATACGCAGTTTCTTGAACATTAAAGATACGGTCCGTTGTATTGAAATTGCCGCGAATCATCCTGCCGACAAAGGGGAATTCCGCGTTTTCAACCAATTCACAGAGGAATTTTCCGTCCTGGATTTAGCCAATAAAGTAAAGCAGGTTGCTCAGGAAGTGGGATTTGATGCGAGGATTGTCCATCTTGAAAATCCACGTATCGAAAAAGAAGATCATTATTACCATGCCGTACACACAAAACTTGTGGATCTCGGACTTGAGTCGAATTTATTAACAAAAGATGTGCTTCGTGAGATTTTAATGACCATTATTGAACAAAAAAACCGTGTAATTAAGGAGAAAATATTACCTGATGTCAAATGGTAGTCGGAAGTGAACAGAAATGAGAATAGCGATCATCACTGAAACCTTTTTACCATCAACAGATGGGATTGTAACAAGACTGTGTGCGTCCATTCGCTGGCTTAAAAACAATGGGCACGAGGTGTTAATTATTGCCCCTGACTTAGGGGTAACTGATTTTGAAGGGACCCCTGTTGCGGGTGTTCCCGCCTACACCTTTTTTCTTTATAAAGATAAAAAATTTTCTTTTCTTTCGCGAAAAGTAAAAAGCTATTTACTAAATTTTCAACCCAATCTTGTCCATGTTGTAAATCCTGCTTTTCTTGGAGTAGCGGGCATTTTTTATGCAAAGCGATTAATGTTCCCCTTGGTCGCTTCGTATCATACAAATGTACCAAAGTATGCAGATTATTATCATCTTTCATTCTTAAAACCAGCATTATGGTGGTATTTTAGGACGCTCCATAATAGAGCAGATTTAAACCTATGTACCTCCCAGTCTGTACTTACCGAATTAAAAGAGAAAAAGTTCAAAAATATTCACTATTGGAAGCGGGGGGTTGACACAGAACAATATCATCCCTATCGATTTAATGCTGCTATGCGTGAACGATTAACAGCTGGTCAAAAGGATAAAAAATTACTTCTTTATGTGGGGCGGTTAGCTCCGGAAAAAGATATTGAAAAGATTCGTTTGGTTCTCGAACAGTCAAATGACTTTTGCTTGGCGATTGTCGGCGATGGCCCGCATAGAGCTTTTCTTGAACAATACTTTAAGGACACGGACACCGTTTTTACTGGATTTCTTCATGGAGATGAGCTTGCCAGTGCATATGCTTCGTCAGACATCTTTGTTTTCCCCTCAACGACGGAAACGTTAGGTCTTGTCTTATTAGAGGCGATGGCTTCTGGGCTTCCAGTTGTTGCGGCAAAGAGCGGGCCGACAAGTGAGCAAGTCAATGATGGAATCACTGGTCTGCTTTACACCAATCAAAATGAATTTGTTCGGTTGATTTTCGAGCTAAAGGACGGCTCGTTTCGTTTGAAACTAGGTCAGCAGGCTTGTACAGTCAGTCAAATGGTGGGATGGGATGCACCATCTAATCAATTACTTGATTTTTACAAAGAAACATTCAGTAAACACCGTCAACCAGCAAAGGTGCTAAGAGAGAATCATTTGTATAAATAGGAAAATTATATAGTGGTGGAGGCCATGACATTTCTGAAACGATATAAAAACAGCATATTAGAATATTTTAACTATTGTATCGTTGGCATCAGCTGTGCCGTAATCGACCTTGGAGTGCTGAATGGATTCCTTTATTTTTTTCCAACCAACCATCCTTATTGGCTTTCATTCTATAATTCCATTGCCTATAGTTTAGCTGTTTTGAATAGTTATATTTGGAATTCCAAATACACATTTAAAGTAAGGAAAAACAAAAAACAATTAATTGCTTTTATCATTCAAGCTCTAGTAAGTCTTATGATTGCAAATTTGGTATTTATTTTTGGACTGTGGTTATTCGGTTTTATCTACATTTTTCCTATTTGGGTAAAAACAAACTTGGCTAAGGTAATTTCTATGTTCTTATCATCAACGGCTAGCTTTATTTTTAATAAATTTATCGTTTTCCGAAAAAAACCAATGGAAAATTAGAATTAATCACAGGTGGTAGCCATCGCTATCCCTTTCTAATTTAATTTTGAATAAGGAAAAAGAGGCTGGCTCAAATGGTCGTTTTATAACGACCAATTGGGTCAGCCTCTTAATTTCTTTTCGAGAGCCTTTCAAAAACTGTTGCAAGAGCTTGTTCGAATTTTCCTGTCTTTTTAGGTTGATAGTATTGTTTGTTTTGGATTCTGTTCGGTAAGTATTGCTGTGGAACCCAGCCTGTTTCATAATTATGTGGATATAAATATCCAATTCCTCTTCCCAACTCTTTTGCCCCTTTATAATGGGCATCGCGTAAATGGTCGGGAACCTCTCCTGTGATTCCTTTTTGAATATCAGAAAGGGCTGCTTCAATAGCTAATACAGCGGAGTTTGATTTTGGCGATAAACATAACTCAATCACTGCATTGGCTAGAGGAATTCTTGCCTCGGGAAAACCAATCCTTTCAGCTGTTTCAATGGCCGCTAAAGTACGTGCACCTGCTTGAGGATTTGCGAGACCCACATCTTCATAGGCAATGACAAGCAATCTTCTGCTTATACTTAAAAGGTCCCCAGCTTCAATCAATCTTCCAAGGTAATGGAGTCCTGCATTCACATCACTTCCACGAATCGACTTTTGGAAGGCTGAAAGAACATCATAATGTGCATCCCCATCCTTGTCTGCAACAATGCTCTTCTTTTGTAAGCACTCTTCGGCAATTGGCAAATCAATGTGAATGACACCCTCTTCATCTTTATCTGTAGAAAGAACTGCTAATTCCAGCGCGTTAAGGGAGCTTCTAACGTCTCCATTTGAGGCATTAGCAAAATGTTGCATTGCTTCCTTTGAAACCATTACAGGCAATGTCCCTAAGCCACGATCTTCATCCTCAAGGGCATTTGATAAAGCGATTAGGATTTCGTCAGGAGCTAGTGGTTTTAGTTCGAAAATTTGGCAGCGGCTGCGGATGGCGGGATTAATAGCATGATAAGGATTGCTAGTGGTTGCTCCAATTAAGGTAATCATTCCGTTCTCCAAGTAAGGTAATAAGAAATCTTGTTTCCCTTTATCTAAACGATGAACCTCATCTAAGAGGAGAATCACTTTCCCGGACATTTTCGCCTCGGCTGCGACAATTTCCATATCTTTTTTATTATTCGTTACGGCATTAAGGGTACGAAAAGCATATTTCGTACTTCCGGCAATCGCACTGGCAATTGATGTTTTACCAATGCCGGGAGGACCGTATAAAATCATCGAAGTTAGTTGTTTTGCTTTCACCATTCTGGCAATAATTTTATCATCAGCCACAAGATGCTGCTGTCCTACGACCTCTTCAATTGTTCTTGGACGCATGCGAAATGCTAGAGGCTTTTGCTGCATCATTCATCTCTCCATTTAATTTTTAATTACCTTTACCATAACATTTTCTTATCAAAAAGCATATTAAAGTCCGATGTGATATAATATATAATGCCTATCTATTTACTGTGGATTTTGTTAACCAGCAAATTTATATAAATATAAATGAAAAAAATTATGAGGTGTAAAAATATGAAGATTTCTACGAAGGGACGATACGGTCTTACCATCATGATTGAGCTTGCTAAAAAGCACGGTGAGGGTCCTGTTTCTTTAAAAGCAATTGCCCAAGCAAACGAATTATCTGAGCATTATTTAGAGCAATTAATTGCCCCATTAAGAAATGCCGGATTGGTAAAAAGCATCAGGGGGGCTTACGGTGGCTATGTTCTCTCAGATATTCCTTCCAAAATCACCGCTGGGGACGTTATTCGTGTCTTAGAAGGACCTATCACCCCTGTCGAAGGTATTGAAGATGAAGAACCAGCAAAACGAGAGCTTTGGATACGAATTCGAGATGCAATTAAGAATGTTCTTGATAGCACTACGATCGAAGATTTAGCTAATCATAGTGAAGACGGTGAATCAGACGCCTATATGTTTTATATTTAAGGTTAAAAGTAATAGAGAATTATTTTGATTGAAGGTGGATATTATGGAACGAATTTATCTCGATCATGCCGCAACAACACCAATGCATCCAAAAGTAGTAGAAAAAATGTTGGAGGTAATGAATTCTACTTTCGGGAATCCTTCGAGCATTCATTCATTTGGAAGGGAAGCAAGACATCATATTGATCTTGCACGTGAAACCTTAGCTCGAAGTATTGGTGCAAAGGAAAACGAGATTATTTTTACTAGTGGTGGAACCGAAGCCGATAATATGGCCCTTTTCGGTGTAGCGGAGAGTTATCAGCATCATGGAAAGCATATTATTACAACCCAAGTTGAACACCATGCGGTACTGCACGCCTGCCAAAAGCTTGAAAGAATGGGCTATGAGGTCACCTACTTGCCTGTTGACGAATCAGGCCGCATTTCAATTGAGGAATTTACTGCAGCATTACGGGAGGATACCATTTTGGTGTCCATTATGTATGGAAACAATGAAGTAGGGACGATACAACCAATATCAGAAGTCGGAGCGCTTTTAAAAGACCATCAAGCCCTTTTCCATACTGATGCCGTACAAGCATATGGTGTGGAAAAAATTGATGTTAACGAGTGCAGCATCGATTTATTATCAGTTTCTGCTCATAAACTTAATGGCCGAAAGGAATCGGCTTTCTTTTTAATCGTGAAAGCATAAAAATCACTCCTCGAGCATTCGGCGGTGACCAAGAAAGAAAAAGACGGGCTGGCACAGAAAATGTCCCTTCCATTGCGGGTTTCCGTGAAGCAGTTCTAATTGCAAGTGAGGAACGGACGGCCAAGCGAGAAAGGTTTGGACAATTCAAAGACTTATTTATTCAAAAGTTGATAGAACAACAAGTCGAGTTCCAACTAAACGGATCGCTTGAATTTTCAATGCCTCATGTATTAAACTTAAGCTTTCCAGGGACAAATGTGGAATCGATGCTGGTCAACCTTGATTTGGCAGGGATTGCCGTATCAAGCGGGTCTGCATGTACAGCTGGCTCAATCGAACCCTCCCATGTCCTTGTTGCCATGTTTGGTAAAGAATCAGAGCGGTTAATCAATTCGATTCGTTTCAGTTTTGGCTACAACACGACAAAGGAACAAATTGTCAAAGCAGTGGAAGAAACGGCTAAGATTGTTTTGCGCCTGAAAAAATAAATACTCTACCATTGTATAGTAAAGAGAGGTGAATATCTTGGAAAGAAATGATCCAAAAAATACAAGAGTTGTGGTGGGAATGTCAGGCGGAGTAGATTCCTCTGTTGCTGCCCTTTTATTAAAACAACAGGGATATGATGTGATTGGCATCTTTATGAAAAACTGGGATGATACCAATGATTTCGGTGTTTGTACAGCAACAGAAGATTATAACGATGTCATTCGTGTATGTAATCAAATCGGTATTCCTTATTACGCAGTTAATTTCGAAAAACAATATTGGGATAAGGTTTTTACTTATTTCTTAGAGGAATACAAGGCTGGAAGGACACCGAATCCTGATGTTATGTGTAATAAGGAAATTAAATTTAAGGCCTTTTTAGAGCATGCGATGAATTTAGGTGCCGACTATCTTGCAACAGGTCATTATGCACAAGTAGAGTTCCGGGACGGAGAATACAAAATGCTCCGCGGTCTGGATGAAAACAAAGATCAAACGTATTTCTTAAACCAATTGACACAAGAGCAGCTCAAGAAAGTGATGTTTCCAATTGGAAATCTTGAAAAGTCACGAGTTCGTGAAATTGCTAAGGAAGCAAACCTGGCAACAGCAACGAAAAAAGATAGCACCGGGATTTGTTTTATCGGGGAACGGAATTTTAAGGAGTTTCTAGGTCAATACCTACCAGCACAGCCGGGAACAATGGAAACACTCGATGGTATTGTCAAAGGCAAGCATGAGGGCTTGATGTATCATACGATTGGGCAACGCCATGGATTAGGCATTGGCGGTGCTGGTGATCCTTGGTTTGCGATTGGGAAGGACCTGGAAAAAAATATCCTTTATGTTGGACAAGGATTTCATCATGAAGCCCTCTACTCTGACTCCATTTTGGCAGAAGGTATTAGCTGGGTATCAAACAAGGAAAAACCAGCAGAATTTGAATGTACGGCAAAATTCCGTTACCGTCAGGAAGACCATAAAGTGACTGTTCGTCTGTTAGAGGGCAATAAAGCTAAAATAACGTTTCACGAACCAATTCGTGCCGTTACACCAGGACAAGCCGTTGTTTTTTACAATGAGGATGAATGTCTCGGCGGTGGAACAATTGACGAAATATATAAAAATAACGAACGTTTAACGTATGTTGGTTAAAAAAATCCCTGACTCCTATTCCTGGAGTCGGGGATTTTTATCTTATCTTAAAGACAAAAACGAAATATGATATACTCCTTTTAGGATGGAGTTGACTATTGATGGATAAAAACCAATTAGGTGTAAAATACATGCAAGAAGGTAACTGGGAAGAAGCGGCGAAGGTTTTTAATGAAGCAATTGAGGAAAACCCAAAGGATCCTGTTGCCTATATAAACTTTGGCAATGTTCTTTCTGCTGTAGGTGATGACGAAAAATCATTAAAATTTTATCAAAAAGCAATGGAGATAGATGAAAATGCGGCTGCAGCTTATTATAGTGCAGGGAACTTATATTTTAGCAATGACCGCTTTAATGAAGCTAAAAATATGTTTGAAACGGCAATGAAAAAAGGACTGCAAACGAGCGATAATTACTTTATGTTAGGTCTGACACTCGTTCAACTGGATCAAGGAAAATTCGCTCTACCGTACTTACAAAGAAGTGTCGAGCTGAACGAAAACGATGCGGAAGCATGCTTCCAATATGGATTGTGTCTTGCTCAATTAGAACTAATCGACGAATCGATCGTTCAATTTGAAAAATGTATTGAACTCGATGGTGAGCATTCAGACGCTTATTATAATTTAGGGGTCGCCTATGGGTTTAAAGAAGATCCAACAAAGGCATTAGCCATGTTTGAAAAAGCACTTGAAATCCAGCCTGATCATCTTCTTGCAGGCTACGGGAAAAAATTAATCGACAACCAAAATTAAACAGCTTTAATAAGGTCTTGGGAGGAGGGAGCAAAATGGAAAAACAAGATTCGCTTGATTTATTTGCAGAACAAGGGAAGTTTGTAAAAGGACGACCTATTGTGACAATCTTTCATAATGAACAAAACCTTTACACGGTTTTAAGAATACGTGTGGACGAAACAAATGATCATTATGAGGACAAGGAAGCAGTCATAACTGGTTATTTTCCGAAAATTCATGAGCAAGAAACTTATATCTTTTTTGGGGAATTTAAGGATCATCCTAAGTTTGGGCTGCAATTTCAAACGCAGCATTTTCGAAAGGATATACCGCAAACAAAACAAGGCATTGTGGCTTATTTATCTAGCGAAATCTTTAAAGGAATTGGTAAAAAGACTGCAGAAAACATTGTTGCTACATTGGGTGAAAAAGCGATATCAAAGATTCTTAATCAACCATCCTTACTTGATTCTATACCAAAGCTTCCTCCGGATAAGGCAAAATTACTTTACGATACCCTCATGGAACATCAAGGTCTCGAGCAGGTCATGGTGGCTTAAATCAATATGGATTTGGTCCGCAAATATCGATGCGCATTTATCAAGCTTATAAAGAGCAAACCCTTGATATAATTCAAAAGAATCCTTATCAACTTGTTGAAGATATCGAAGGCATTGGTTTTGGGCGGGCAGATGAGCTAGGATACCAATTAGGGATATCTGGAAATCACCCTGACCGAATAAAAGCTGCATGTTTATATACACTTGAAAGTGAAAGCATGCAAACGGGGCATGTATTCATGCATGTTAAAGACTTACTCGAGCAAGTGAAAAGCCTTTTAGAAGAGAACAAGCGTGATCAAATTGAATTTTTAGATATATCCAATGAGATTATTAAGCTGGAAGAAGAGGGAAAATTAATTGGCGAAGAGAAACGTGTTTATCTGCCTTCCTTGTTTTATGCAGAAAAAGGACTTGTTACAAGCATCAATCGAGTCCTTGAACAAACAGAGTACAAGGATCAATTTCCTGAATCTGAGTTCTTGCTTGTCTTAGGTGAACTAGAGGAAAGGCTAAAAGTTCAATATGCACCGACACAAAGAGAAGCGATACAAACGGCTCTTATGTCTCCAATGTTGATTTTAACGGGCGGACCTGGAACTGGGAAAACCACTGTTATAAAAGGGATTGTCGAGCTCTATGCTGAATTGCACGGCTGTTCATTAGAACCGAAGGATTATCAAAAGAAAGAGGAGCCCTTTCCATTTTTACTTGCAGCACCGACGGGAAGAGCTGCTAAAAGGATGAGTGAATCAACAGGGTTACCGGCTGTTACGATTCATCGTTTACTAGGATTCAACGGAACCGAAGGATTTGACCATGACGAAACAAGTCCACTTGAAGGGAAAATCCTTATTGTTGATGAAACATCCATGCTCGATATTTGGCTGGCCAATCAATTGTTCAAAGCTCTTCCTGAGAATATTCAGGTCATACTCGTTGGTGATGAAGACCAATTGCCATCTGTCGGCCTTGGTCAGGTTTTAAAAGACCTATTGAATTCAGAACGGATTCCTACAGTACGGTTAACTGATATTTATCGCCAGGCTGAAGGTTCGTCCATTATCGAGCTTGCGCATGATATTAAAAAAGGCTATTTACCAGCTGATGTATCCCAACAGAAACCAGACCGGTCGTTTATCAGATGTTCATCGACGCAGATTTCTCAAGTTGTCGAAAAAGTCGCCCTTAATGCCAAAAATAAAGGGTATTCAGCAAAGGATATTCAAGTACTGGCACCAATGTACAGAGGTCCCGCAGGAATCGATCGCTTAAATGTATTATTGCAAGAAATCTTTAATCCTAATCCGGATGGGACAAGAAAGGAAATATCTTTTGGTGATGTGTTGTACCGGATTGGCGATAAAGTACTGCAACTTGTGAATCAACCGGAGAGTAATGTGTTTAATGGTGATATTGGGGAAATTATCTCGATTTTTTATGCGAAGGAAAACACGGAAAAACAAGATATGATCCTGATTTCCTTTGAAGGGAATGAAGTGACCTACACTAGACAGGATTTGAATCAAATCACTCATGCCTATTGTTGCTCCGTACATAAATCGCAGGGCAGTGAATTTCCAATTGTTATTCTCCCCATAACTAGAAGCTATTATCGAATGTTAAGAAGAAATTTGATTTATACAGCGATTACAAGAAGTAAACAGTTTTTGATTTTATGCGGTGAAGAAGATGCATTTAGGATGGGTGTTGAACGTGCAGATGAGCAAAATAGGCAAACAAGCCTTTGCCAAAAGCTTCAAGAGACGATTTCATTCATTCAGACAGAAGAAAATGAAACACTTCCCGAAGGATTATCATTAGAAGAAGTACTAATGAAAGTAGATCCATTGGTAGGAATGGAAAACGTTACCCCTTATGATTTTATGGTGATTGACTGAAACTATAAATGTTCACAGGAGGTGGGACACTCTTTGCGGACATTTTCTTTATTAAAAGGACAGCCAGTTTATGAAACGAATACTGGGACAAAAATCGGTGAAGTAACTGATTTATGCATTTCAAGCAGTGGAACGGTTAAAGGTCTATTGGTTAAAAAAGGCGTTTTCTTCAAGCAAACCTTTTTTCTCGACATTCAAAAAGTGGCTTCTTTCGGTTGGGATGGGGTTATGATTGAGGATATCATGCATTTGGAAAAGCTGAAAACAATTCCAGAATATACATTGACACATCAACATTCCTTAGATGGGATTATGATGTTATCTAAGAGTGGAGATTCACTTGGCTTGTTAAAAGATGTATATTTTCAGGAAGAATTGGGCACAATCGTAGGGTACGAAATTACGGATGGTTTCTTTTCAGATATTAAAGAAGGGAAACAAGTTATTGAATCCGAGAAGCCCCCAGCGATCGGAAAGGATGCCATCATCGTAGACGTAAATGAAAACTCGCTGACTAACGAGCCCTTAAAGGGCGGCTCATAAAGCGTTGTTGAATTTATGCTTTCAGAATTTATTGGTATAAATTCTGATTAGTAAACAAAACGTGAGGTGTCTTTTTGTGTTAAAGTGTCCCAATTGTCAGAGCAAGGATATCGGCAAAATTGGTATAAACCAATATTATTGCTGGAATTGTTTTATTGAGCTAACGATTTCCAAAGGCATCATCAATACCCATCAAGTGGAAGAAGACGGGTCACTAAGCTCCTTAGATGACTTGTTTGAAGAAGAAGAGCGTCGTTACACCCTTTAAATTTACAAGCGGAAGTGACCGTTTTCGAAGTCAAAAGTTTATTTTCGTTATCTTCTAGCCGAAGAGGTGAAACGTATGAATAAAATGATGACCACTGTTATTGCTTTTGGTGCAGGAATGGCTGCATATAATGTTGCACAAAGAAATAATTTGATGTCAGCCCGCAATATGAAACGAGTTCAACGGACAATAAAACGAGCGATATTTTAAATGGTAAGAGGCTGACATTAGTCAGCCTCTTTTTTTGAGGAATGTATAATTCCACCACATGTCTCAAAAAATAATAAAAAGGAGGCATTGACGTTGGATATTCGTTTAAAATGGTATTATCGCATCGGTTTTTTTCTCCTTTTATTAATTGCCATTTACGTTATTTTTAAAATTCGCGATGTATGGCTGCCAATTTTAGAGGTGATAGCTGCAATACTTCTTCCTTTTTTCATCTCAGGCTTCATCACCTATTTGCTCCATCCAATTGTTGAAAAGCTGCATGAGAAAGGAATGCATCGCGGACTAGCGATATTTTTGATTTATGTTATTTTTTTTGGCGGAGTCGGATATGCATTATATCGAGGAATCCCGGTTTTTATAGCTCAATTGAAAGACCTTTCAGAGAATGCTCCCTATTTTGCCGAACAATACCGTGGTTGGATTAATATGATCCAGTCTCATACCAGTGCACTGGCAAATGGCCTTCAAGGGAAAATGAATGATGGCATTGATGCATTTGAAAAAAAGCTCGACTCTCTATTAACTGTTATGGTTGCATTGTTACTAAAATTTTTAAATTCAGCATTAATTATCATGATTATTCCTTTCCTAGCCTTTTATATGTTAAAGGATTTTCATTTGCTAAAAAGAGCTGCATGGTATTTGACGCCTAAACAGTGGAGGCAGCAGGGCTCACGCTTTCTCAAGGATGTCGATGAGTCGTTAGGAAGTTACATAAGAGGGCAACTCCTTGTTTGTGTTATTATCGGCACCATTTCTGCACTTTTCTTTTGGATTTTTCATTTAAAGTATCCGTTGCTTTTAGGATTTATGGTGGGAATTACAGATGTCATTCCATATTTTGGTCCAATCATTGGAGCGGTCCCAGCGGTCATTATCGCTGCAACCGTATCGGTAAAACTAGTTGTCATTACAGTCGTGATCATTATCGTCCTCCAATTTCTTGAGGGGAATATTCTATCGCCCTATATTGTCGGGAAGAGCCTGCACATGCATCCGCTTTTAATTATGCTGGCGATAACAGCCGGGGGAGAAATCGGAGGGATTTTAGGCCTAATATTGGCTGTCCCAGCTCTCGTTGTCCTTAAAGTGGCGATTATCCACGCCAAAAATCATTTTATTCATAAAAAGTCGAATGAGTCCTCATCATGATTGATTGACAAACAATTTTTCGATGGCTATAATTCGTCATATAGAATATGTGTGTGAAAATGTTGAAGGACACAAGTATGTTATAGTCCATCTGTAGCGCATTTGCGTAGAAGAGAGGAGCTTCCCTGGCTGAAAGGAGCTCTAGATGAAGGATAACAGAAAGCTAATCCAGAGTGCAGCTAACCACTGCCGTTATTGCCGCGTTAAGGCAGATTTGAGAGATGAATATAGCTTTCTTGTATTCATAATCAGGGTGGTACCGCGAGAAGAGCTCTCGTCCCTGTTTTTTGGGATGAGGGCTTTTTTGTGTTCTTTTTTTTAAAAATAAAAGGAGGTCTATTGTGTTGAAAAATTTATCTGGTTCTCAAATTCGGAAAATGTTTTTAGACTTTTTTAAAGAAAAAGGCCATGCAGTTGAACCAAGTGCATCACTCGTTCCCCATGATGATCCATCATTGTTATGGATCAACAGCGGTGTTGCAACATTAAAGAAGTATTTTGATGGTCGGGTGATTCCCAGTAATCCAAGGATAACGAATGCACAAAAATCCATCCGTACGAACGACATCGAAAATGTTGGAAAAACAGCCCGCCATCATACTTTCTTTGAGATGCTTGGTAACTTTTCGATTGGTGATTATTTCAAAGTGGAAGCAATTGAATGGGCATGGGAGTTTTTAACGGATGAAAAATGGATTGGTTTTGATAAAGAATTACTATCTGTTACCATCCATCCAGAAGACCATGAAGCATTTGAAATTTGGAATAAAACGATTGGGGTTCCTGAGGACCGCATTATTCGACTTGAAGGGAATTTCTGGGATATCGGAGAAGGACCAAGCGGCCGAACTCAGAAATTTTCTACGACCGCGGCTCTGAGTATGGAAATGATCCAACTGATCCTGAGCTTTATCCAGGTGGCGAGAATGATCGTTACCTTGAAGTTTGGAACTTAGTATTTTCACAATTTAACCATAATCCTGATGGCACCTATACACCGCTGCCAAAGAAAAATATTGATACGGGAATGGGATTAGAACGAATGGCTTCCGTTGTACAAAATGTCCCTACCAATTTTGATACAGATCTATTTATGCCAACAATTCGTGCCACTGAGGAAATTTCAGGCGTAAAATACGGGGGCGACGAGGAACAAGATGTTGCGTTTAAAGTCATAGCAGACCATATTCGTACGGTAGCATTTGCTGTTGGTGATGGCCCTGCCTTCAAACGAAGGGCGCGGTTATGTATTACGCCGATTGCTTCGCCGTGCTGTCCGCTATGCAAAACAGATCAACATAAATCGCCCTTTTATGTTTGAGCTTGTTCCAGTAGTGGGAGAAATCATGCATGATTTCTATCCTGAAGTAAAAGAAAAAGAGGATTTTATTCAAAAGGTAATAAAGAATGAAGAAGAGCGTTTCCATGAAACACTCCATGAAGGATTAGCGATCCTCGCTGCTGTTATTAAAAAGCAGAAGGAAAAAGGCAGCGATACGATAACTGGTGCTGATGTATTCCGTCTTTATGACACTTACGGATTCCCGGTAGAATTAACAGAAGAATACGCAGGCGAAGAGGGCATGAAAATTGATCATGCTGGTTTTGAAATAGAAATGGAGCAACAACGGGAGCGGGCTCGTGCTGCGCGACATGATGTTGATTCCATGCAAGTGCAAGGCGAAGTACTTGGCAACCTAAAAGTAGAAAGTGTGTTTGTTGGTTATGATCAGCAAGAGACAAGCTCTTCTGTGGTTGCAATCATGAAAAATGGTGAGCTAGTAGATGAGGCAGCAAGTGGTGAGGAAGTACAGCTTATCCTTAATGTGACGCCATTCTATGCAGAAAGCGGCGGACAAATCGCTGACCGCGGTGTTTTAGAGGGTGAAGGAGCTACCGTTGCTGTTAAAGATGTCCAAAAAGCTCCAAACGGTCAAAACCTTCATAAAGCCGTTGTTAAAACAGGGACTCTAAAAGCGAACCAAAAAGTCACTGCAACAATCGACAGTGAAAATCGAGTAAAGATTATTAAAAATCATACGGCTACCCACCTGCTTCATCAAGCATTAAAAGATGTACTTGGAAACCATGTTAATCAAGCTGGTTCCTTGGTCGAACCAGATCGTTTACGTTTTGATTTCTCTCATTTTGGCCAAGTGAAGCCAGAAGAACTTGAACAAATTGAGAAAATCGTAAATGAAAAGGTTTGGAAAAACATCGAAGTTGATATCAATTTAAAACCAATTGCTGAAGCAAAAGCAATGGGAGCTATGGCCCTTTTGGTGAAAAATATGGCGATATTGTCCGCGTGGTTAAGGTTGGAGATTACAGCCTAGAGCTTTGCGGTGGATGTCATGTTCCGAATACGGCTGTGATCGGTTTATTTAAGATTGTTTCTGAAAGTGGTATTGGTGCTGGAACGCGAAGAATTGAAGCGGTAACAGGTGAATATGCCTACCAGTTATTAAATGATCAAGTAGCCCTTTTAAAGGAAGCGGCAGAGAAACTGAAAACGAATCCTAAAGATATTCTTATTCGAATCGATGGTTTGACAGGTGAAATCAAGCAACTTCAGCGTGAAAACGAATCACTTGCAACTAAACTCGGAAATATCGAAGCAGGCAACCTCGTTTCGAAAGCCAAGGAAATTGATGGTGTAACGGTTTTAGCTGCTAAGGTTCAAGCTGCCGATATGAACAATCTAAGAAATATGGCAGATGATCTAAAGCAAAAGCTTGGATCAGCAGTTGTTTTATTAGGCAGTGCTCATGAAGGGAAAGTGAACTTAATCGCCGCTGTTACAAAAGATTTAATCGATAAAGGCTACCACGCAGGGAAACTTGTTAAAGAGGTAGCGGCTAAATGCGGAGGCGGAGGTGGCGGCCGTCCGGATATGGCACAAGCGGGTGGTAAAGACCCAGAAAAACTTGATGCCGCTATTCAATTCGTCGATGAATGGGTAAAATCCATTTGATAATAGGAAAAACTAGTGTAAAATGTAGGTAACTAATACAATTCTCTCCTCTAATAGAAATGCGAGGTGCATGAAATGAGCTCATTTGACAAAACGATGCGATTTAATTTTCCTGAAGAGCCATTTGAACATGATGTCAAAGAAGTCCTTCTTCAAGTGTATGAGGCTTTACAGGACAAAGGGTATAATCCTATCAATCAAATTGTCGGTTATCTATTGTCAGGTGATCCTGCCTACATCCCTAGGCATCGGGATGCGCGAAACATAATCCGGAAACTAGAACGCGATGAAATTATTGAAGAGTTGGTAAAATCCTATCTAAAACAACAACGAGAGGGTTAAGGAATGCGCATATTGGGATTGGATGTTGGCTCTAAGACAGTTGGTATTGCTCTAAGTGATGAACTAGGGTGGACTGCACAAGGTTTAAAAACCCTCAAAATCAATGAAGAAAAGCAGGAGTTTGGTTTTGATGAAATTGGTCAATTAATAAAAGAGTATCAAGTAAGCCAGGTAGTAATCGGGTTACCGAAAAATATGAACGGTACGATTGGACCGCGGGGCGAGGCTAGTCAGAAATATGCGAGTGAAATTGAAAGACAATTTTCCGTCCAAACAGTTCTATGGGATGAGCGCTTAACGACGATGGCTGCTGAACGAGTTTTGCTTGAAGCAGATGTCAGCAGAAAAAAGCGGAAAACGGTAATCGATAAAATGGCAGCAATGTTGATTCTACAAGGCTATCTTGATAGCAAAAATTAATGAGGTGAAGAAAATGGAACACGGAGAAAACAATATTACAGTCGTAGATGAAGATGGCAACGAACAATTATGTGAAGTGCTCTTCACATTTGATTCAGAAGAATTTAAAAAGTCCTATGTTTTGTATTATCCAATGGGTGCAGATGAAGATGATGCCGATGATATCGAAATTCATGCTTCTTCATTTATTCCAAAAGAAGATGGTGAAGATGGCGAATTAATGCCAATTGAAACCGATGAGGAATGGGACATGATCGAGGAAATGCTTAATACATTCCTTGAAGAACAAGAGGACGACGAAGAATAATTAATAGAAGAAGAACCTGCCCAATTGATTGGGTCGGTTCTTTTTTTTGCTATAATCCTACTGAAATCGTCAAATTAATGGATAAATTGACATTTTTCGATCTGTATGCTGAAATAACTACGATGCCTAAATTATACTTTTATATAATAACAATGAAAATTCGTGAAAGATATGTTTTCGTTTCACTGTCAAAATGAGGGGGAGTTATATGGCAACAGACAAAAAAGACATAAAAAAAGCTATGATTCGTCAAAAATTACTAGAACATCAAGGTGAAGCGAAGATTGTCAGAAGAATTGTCATGATCATCTCTATTGTCATCATTTTATTGATTGTTATTATTGGCGGTGGAGGATTCCTTTACATAAACTCAGCACTTAAACCGGTTAATCCGATGAGTAAGGTAATTAAAAAGGTAGATATTCCAATTGGATCCTCGGTGTTAGGAATTGGCGAAGAATTAGAATCAAAGGGAATTATTAAAAACGCTAAGGTTTTTAAATACTATGTAAAATTTAAAAATGAAGGAGGTTTTATGGCGGGAGAATACGAATTAAGTCCTTCAATGGATATTCCTGAAATCCTTAATCGCTTGAAAACCGGTAAAGTCCTGGAAAAAGCGGCATTTAAAATCATCATACCCGAAGGAGAGCAATTACAGGAAATTGCTCATATTATGGCAAAGGCTACGAAGAAAACAGATGATGAAATATTTAAAGGACTAAATGATAAGGCATTAATTAATAAGCTTATGGTTCATTATCCTGATTTATTAACGAGTGAAATTATGAATAGCAAAGTAAAATACCCGTTAGAAGGGTATTTATTCCCTGCTACCTATTCTTTTTATAAACCAAATCCAACCATCGAAGAAATGGTTACAGCAATGCTTGATAAAACACAAACAGTTTTAGCTGATTATTTACAAGAAAGTAAGGACAAACATCTCTCCGTTCATCAATTGTTAACAATGGCATCGTTAATCGAAGAAGAAGCAACAGCAAAAGCTGACCGTAAAAAGATATCAAGTGTTTTCTATAATCGCCTGAAGAAAGGTATGCCGTTGCAAACAGACCCTACTGTTCTATATGCGGAAGGAAAGCACAAAGAACGAGTATTATATCAAGATTTACAAGTAAGCTCGCCCTATAATACTTACAAAAACACAGGGCTCCCTCCGGGACCAATTTCAAATGCAGGGAAGGTTTCAATTGAAGCCGCATTAAATCCTGATAATACGGATTATTATTATTTTCTTGCGGCACCTGATGGAAGTATCATTTTTACCAAGACACTTGAAGAACATAACCTGGAAAAAGCAAAGTTTATTTCCAATAAAAAATAAATGAGTCTAATGGAGGATTGTTAGCATTCCTCCTTTTTTTGTGATAAAATGATTCAAGTGTTTTAATAAATAATCTATAGCGTTACTCACAGTTAGTTACTTGGAGGCATTTCCTGCCTAAACGAATTCACTTGGAATCCGATTTCGGGTGGGTCGTAAGTTTACTGTGAACGCTATTTTTTCATGTCTAAAGATCATTTATATAGATTAGAGGTGAGCGCAGCTTGTTAAATGAGAAGCTGCATTCTTATATTGAAGGTCTTATTTCCGAACGCAATTCATTGCTTATGGAAATGGAGGATTACGCCAAACAGCATAATGTCCCAATTATGGAGCTCGCGGGAATTGAAGCGATGCTTCAATTACTGCGAATCCAACAGTCAAAAAACATTCTTGAGGTGGGAACTGCGATTGGCTATTCAGCGTTAAGAATGGCCTATGCTTTACCTGAAGCAAAGATTGTTACAATTGAGAGGGACGAGGACCGTTTGCAGCAAGCGGAGGATTTTATCAGTCGATCAGGCAGAAGCGACCACATTACTCTCATCGAAGGTGATGCGCTTGATGTAGAGAACTTAGTATCTGTACATGCCCCCTTTGACGTTATTTTTGTCGATGCGGCTAAAGGTCAATATAAAAAGTTCTTTGAGATTTATTCGAAATATCTTCATGCGGACGGAATTATTATAACTGACAATGTATTATTTAAGGGTTTAGTGACCGAAACTGAGATTGAGTCAAAGAGAATCCGTAATCTTGTGAAGAAAATAGATGAATTTAACCACTGGTTAATGTCCCATCCTGATTATCATTCCGTAATCCTGCCTGTAGGGGATGGGGTTGCGATTAGCAAAAGAAGAGGTGAAACTCAATGAAAAAACCGGAACTATTAGTAACACCCATTACAATCGATGATATTCTGCCATTCGCTGAAGCAGGAGCAGACGCATTTGTTGTAGGAGAACAACGTTATGGTTTGCGGCTTGCAGGTGAATTTACCCGCGAAGAAGTAGTGAAAACGGTAGAACTGGCACACTCAAAAGGTAAAAAAGTTTATTTAGCCATGAATGGAATCTTTCATAATGAAAAGATTGAAGAATTAAGTGATTATCTGCGATTTGCCGTAGAGACATCTGCAGATGCTGTCATTTTCGGGGACCCTGCTGTTTTAATGGCTGCAAAAGAAGTGGCACCAACGATGAAACTTCATTGGAGTACAGAGACTACAGGGACGAACTGGTACACCTGTAATTATTGGGGGAGAAAAGGCGCAAAAAGAGCAGTTCTAGCCCGTGAAATTAACATGGAATCAATCGTTGAAATAAAAGAGCATGCTGAAGTTGAAATAGAAGTACTGGTCCATGGGATGAGCTGCATGTTCCAATCGAAGCGATCTTTACTCGGCAATTATTACGAATATCAAGGAAAAGTAATGGAAATTGAGAATCGTAAAATGCAAGAAAATATGTTTCTACATGATAAGGAACGAGCTAATAAATATCCGATTTTTGAAGATGAAAACGGAACACATATTATGAGCCCAAATGATATTTGCATTATTGACGAGCTTCAAGAAATGTTGGAGGCTGGTGTAGACTCCTTTAAGATAGACGGGATTTTAAAAAGTTCTGAGTACATTCAAGCGGTCACAAAAGCTTTCCGGGAGGCTATCGATTTATTTTTTGAAGATCCGGACCTTTATGAGGACAAAAAAGATGAGCTATTAGCGGCAATCGAAGAAATTCAACCAGTTAATCGCCCATTAGACACAGGATTCTTCTTTAAAGAGACCGTTTATTAATAAAACTTTTTAGAAAAGGAGGTTCGTAATAATGAGTGCAGTCAAAGAAAAGATTTCGGAGATTATTGATGGAAAGCGTGTCATAGTAAAGAAACCGGAACTCCTAGCTCCGGCGGTAATCTTGAAAAATTGAAAATTGCTGTTCAATATGGGGCAGATGCCGTATTTCTCGGCGGTCAAGAGTATGGACTACGCTCAAACGCGGATAATTTTACTTTTATAGAAATGAAAGAAGGCGTAGAGTTTGCCAAGAATTATGGTGCTAATATTTACGTTACAACGAATATTTATGCCCACAATGAAAATATTGAAGGCTTAGAGGATTATCTTCTTGGATTAAAAGAGGCAGGTGTAGCAGGAATTATTGTTGCTGATCCATTAATTATTGAAACCTGCCGTAAAGTAGCACCCGAAATTGAAATCCATTTAAGTACTCAGCAATCCCTTTCAAACTGGAAAGCTGTCCAATTTTGGAAAGAAGAAGGGTTAGAACGGGTGGTGCTTGCTCGCGAGACGAGTGCAGAGGAAATCAAGGAAATGAAGGAAAAGGTCGATATTGAAATTGAAACCTTTATCCATGGTGCTATGTGCATTGCCTATTCCGGCCGCTGTACGTTAAGTAACCATATGACCGCAAGGGATTCAAACCGTGGTGGCTGCTGCCAGTCATGCCGCTGGGATTATGACCTTTATAAACTAGAAGGCAGTGATACGGAGCTTCCGTTATTTGAAGAAAATGATGATCCTTTCGCCATGAGCCCAAAGGATCTAAATTTAATTCAAGCAATTCCGCAAATGATTGAGCTAGGGATTGATAGCTTGAAAATAGAAGGCAGAATGAAATCGATTCATTATATCGCAACTGTTGTCAGTGTTTATCGTAAGGTCATTGATGCATATTGTGCAGACCCAGATAACTTTGTCATTAAGCGTGAATGGTTAAATGAGCTGGACAAGTGTGCGAATCGTGAAACAGCACCTGCATTTTTTGAAGGTGTGCCCGGGTATAAAGAGCAAATGTTTGGTAATCATAGCAAGAAGACAAAGTTTGAATTTGTTGGTCTTGTGTTAAATTATAATGCTGAAACACAGATGGTTACACTGCAGCAGCGAAACCATTTTAAACCGGGTGACGAAGTAGAATTCTTCGGACCGGAAATTCAAAACTTTACTCATGTGATTGACATGATATGGGATGAAAAAGGAAATGAACTGGACGCAGCAAGACATCCGCTTCAGATTGTACAATTTAAATTGGACAAACCGGTATACCCTAACAACATGATGCGAAAGGAGAACTAGCTAGATGCGCAAACCTGTTGTTATTGGTGTAACTGGCGGCTCCGGCTCCGGAAAGACTAGCGTGACAAAAGCTATCTATGAAAGCTTTAAGGGACATTCCATCTTAATGCTTGAACAAGATTATTATTATAAGGATCAAAGTAATTTGCCATTTGAGGAGCGACTTAAGACGAATTATGATCATCCGCTTGCGTTTGATAATGATTTACTAATTGAACATTTAGAAAAACTTTTACGGTTCGAACCCATTGAAAAGCCAGTTTATGATTATTCCATTCACACAAGATCAGAGAAAATCATTCCAGTCGAACCGAAAGATGTTATTATATTGGAAGGAATACTCGTTCTTGAGGATGAGCGTCTCAGAAATTTAATGGACATTAAACTATACGTAGACACAGACGCAGACTTAAGAATCATTCGCCGGCTTATGCGGGATATAACAGACCGTGGTCGGACAATGGAGTCAGTAATTGAACAATATGTGAATGTGGTCCGGCCAATGCATAACCAGTTTATCGAACCCACCAAGCGGTACGCGGATATCATTATCCCCGAAGGCGGGCATAATCATGTTGCGATTGATTTAATGGTGACAAAAATTCAAACAATTCTTGAACTAAAGTCAATTTTATGAAACAATAGCAAAAGATAAGCCTAATTTAATCCAAAATGGATAAATATTGTTATTGCGCGCCCTTTTTATTAGGACGCGCTCCTATGTATTTATGCCAATGGCATAATACCTACATACCTTACATACACAATCTAATGGGGGATTGTGAAGACTAGAAGGAGTAAGAGTTTTGGCTGCAGAAAAAGTATTTCCAATGACACAAGCAGGTAAAGACAAACTTGTACAGGAGCTTGAATACTTAAAATCCGTTAAACGGAAAGAAGTTGTTGAAAGAATTAAAATTGCCAGAAGTTTTGGAGATTTATCAGAAAACTCTGAGTACGATTCTGCAAAAGAAGAACAGGCCTTTGTTGAAGGGCGTGTTACTACACTAGAAAATATGATTCGCAATGCCAAGATCATTGAAGAAACCGAAATGACGAGCGATTCTGTAGCGTTAGGAAGATCTGTTACATTTGTAGAACTTCCAAATGGTGATGAAGAAACGTATACCATTGTTGGAAGTGCTGAAGCAGATCCGTTTGAAGGGAAAATTTCAAACGACTCTCCAATTGCAAAAAGCTTACTAGGTAAAAAGGTCGGGGACCAAGTTTCTGTTCAAACTCCCGGTGGTGAAATGAGCGTACGAATCGTTTCCATAAAGTAATTGGTGCGTTATCAATTTGGTTAAAAAAGTAAAACCTCGTCAAAACTTTTGACGAGGTGTTTTTTATGTGGAGAAGACGGGCAAAGGCATGGCTAATTATTTGCATCACTTGCTTTATCCTGCTTTTAGTAAGGTTAATGCAAATTCAGCTATTTGAAACCAAAACCTTTTCTAAGCACAATATAAATTTATTAGAGGAAAGTGTTCATCAAAGAACGCAAGAATTGGTAATCGATAATGGAAGAGGAAATTTCCTTGACCGTAATGGCAATATGCTCACTCATAAAAAAGTACCCGTACTGGTTCTCTTTCCTTTTTTAAAAAAGATGGATTGGAGCATTAACAAAATCTCCACTATTACCGGGATTCCAAGTGATTTCTTAAAACATACTGTTGAAAAGGCAAAAAAGCCTTTTGCATACGGAGATCCCAATCCAATTGAGCTATCATCTTCACAGATGGAAAGAATTAATGCATTGAATATACCCGGTGTTTTTGCCATAGAAAAAAAATATGAACGTTCCACGATTCTTGCCGACCAGTTAATGGGTTTAACAGGTGAAAATCTACAAGAATTAAAAAAACGCTATCCAAAGAAAGAACTATCGGAACAAACATTAATCGGAGTATCAGGGCTTGAGGAAAGCTTTGATGAATTTCTGATCCCTGATGGAAAATCAAAGCTTGTTTATCATGTTGACGGCGATGGTGCTCCATTGTTTGGTATTAATGTCAGGTATGTGGATCCTGCTAATCCGTTTTACCCGGTTAATGTTCGAACAACGGTTGACAAAGACCTGCAGCAAAAAGCAGAGAATTTAGTCGACAAGTATCATATAAGGAAGGGAGGGTTAGTCCTCCTTGATCTACAGGATAATAGTATTTTAGTATCTGTATCTAGGCCGGCAATGAATAAGAATAATCCCTATAAGGATGGGATCACTAATCAGATGGTAAAACAGCAAATCATGGGCTCTGTTTTCAAGACCGTTGTGGCAGCCGCTGCAATTGATTATAAACTTGATTCTTCTTCCCGCCTTTTTGATTGCAGTAAAAAAATAAATGGTGAACCGGAATGGAACTATAATTACGGCATGCTGAATTTTACGAATAGCTTTGCAAGAAGCTGTAATCGAACTTTCGGCGAACTGGCAAATGCTCTACAAAAAATCAACCCGCATCTTTTAGAAGAGTATGCAGCTAAATTGTCACTAACTGGTACTGTTGGTTGGCAAGGGGATGTCTATCATACCAGCAATTTCAAACAGCTTGCTGATGAAGATAATGGACGAGTTTTTTTGTCTGATGAAGCAAGAAAGGATCCAAATTATGTTGCGATGTCAGGAATTGGGCAACATGAGGTTCGTGCCACTCCATTAGCAATAGCAAATATGATGGCCACAATTGCAAGAGGAGGAAAAAAAGAAATGGTTAGAGTGGCATCGAAAATTGAGTATAAAAACGGTACGACGATGGTTAATTTTCCTGAGCAGGAAATTAAGGGTAATTCCATTTCACCTTATACGGCAATGAGACTGCAAAAACTGTTAAGAGAAGTTGTTCTTAACTCGAATGGGACAGGCAAATGGTTTCAAAACCTCCCATATGACGTTGCTGGAAAATCAGGGACAGCAGAAACAGGTAAATATGAAAATGGAAAGCAGCTGCATAATAAATGGTTTGCTGGCTATTTTCCCTACAAAAATCCTAAATATGCACTTGTAGCCGTTAATTTGGATGTGTTGGATAACGTGGGCGGAGTGAATCCTTTATTTGCTGATATGGTGAAGATGTTGTATGACAGTGATCATGAACATGAAAAGGCCCTTCCTTAAGGTGAGAGGTTTCTCTTCAAGTTCCTTGCAAAACATGTTAGAATGTTGAGAGCCTAATTCTATAGGAGGGATAAAGTTGAGTAAAGATTTTCAATCTGGTTCGCGTTCAGGGAGCCTGGCCAAAAGAAAGAAAACGAATCTCGTATTGAATGGCTTAATTGTTCTTGTGCTTGCACTCATTATTTTTGTTGCATACAATATTTTTTCATCGGGTAATAACAATACAACAACAAAAAAAGATAGTTCTACTACAGCACAAAAACAGGCTTTACATAAAGAAAGCAAAAAAAATAATACTGCTACAACGGGTAATAACAGTTCTGACACTACTTCTAGTGTGGGGGGGCAGACTGCGGAAGCTTCCACGCCAGGAACTGTAGACCAATCACAGGCGGTGGTTACAAATGGAGGCAGTACGCCTAATGTCACAAAAACAATTGAAAATCCTGATTGGAAATCTGTTGGTACCTCACAATCAGGCCAGCATACTACCGTGTATGATTCCAGTTCAACCGATTGGCAGGAAATGTTAAGTGCGATTTCCTATGCAACAGGAATAAACCAAAGTAATATGACGGTGTGGTTTTTAGGCAGGGACAAATCAACAGGAAATGGGTCAGTCGGCACTGTATCCTCTAAGGATACAAAGCAGAAATACAAAGTCTATATTCAATGGGTTGACGGTCAAGGCTGGAAACCTACTAAGGTAGAACAACTTTCAAACTAACGAGGATGACACAAGTCATCCTTTATTTCTTTTTAAAATGAACAACAGCTGAACATCCTTTCAAAAGATGGTAAAATGGTGTTTGCGGATACGATATATGAATCCGAGGAAGATTATAATCAATCGTAAAAGCAAAAAATGAAGGCTTTCATAACCTGGCAAATGATTTGGAAACTAAATAGTATACGACAATTTCTGTATTTAAGAATATATTAGAAAATAACAGTTTTAGCGTTTCGTTTAGAAGTTATACTGATTTTGTCTTGTTTATGGAAGGTGTAAAACAATAAGAAAGAGGTCTAGCATGAAAATCGCCATCATTGGAGCAATGGAAGAAGAAGTAACTTTACTAAGAGACAACATCGAAGAAAGAACACAAGAAACGGTCGCTGGCTGTGAATTTACCTTTGGAAAAATGCGCGGTGCAGATGTTATTTTGCTGCGATCTGGAATTGGTAAAGTTAATGCAGCAATGTCAACCACGATCTTACTTGAAAAATACAAGCCCGATTGCATTATCAATACAGGTTCAGCCGGAGGATATAATCCATTACTTAATGTCGGAGATGCAGTTATTTCAACAGAGGTTCGTCATCACGATGTGGATGTCACGGCTTTTGGCTATGAATACGGTCAAGTCCCGCAATTACCTGCTGCGTTTTTAGCAGATGAAAAATTAGTAGCAGTTGCTGAGGCGGCGGCAAAGGAAATTGAAGAAATTCAAATTGAAAAAGGATTAATTGCAACAGGGGATTCATTCATGAGTGATCCAGAAAGAGTGGATTTTGTTCGAACAAAGTTTAAAAATTTACAGGCCGTTGAAATGGAAGCAGCAGCCATCGCACAAGTGGCATATCAGTTTAACGTTCCATTTGTTATTATTCGCTCGCTCTCGGATATTGCAGGTAAAGAATCGGATGTCTCTTTTGATCAATTTCTAGATAAAGCAGCACTTCATTCTGCGACCCTCGTCATGAAAATAATAGCATCTTTGAGTTAACTAGCAGCAGAAGGGGTAGAAAATATGAAGGTTTATAAAAATGTGCATGAGTTAATCGGAAACACACCGATAGTAGAGATTTCTCAGTTTTCCTTGCCAAAAGGCGTCCGGATTTTTGCAAAACTAGAATTTATGAACCCTGGTGGCAGTATAAAAGACCGGCTTGGTGTGGAACTGCTAAGGGAAGCTTTTGCGAGTGGAAAGCTGCGGGAAGGTGGTACTGTTATTGAGCCAACAGCTGGGAACACAGGAATTGGCTTAGCTTTAGCTGCAGTAAATAAAGGAGTACAGGTTATTTTATGTGTTCCTGAAAAATTCAGCATCGAAAAGCAGGATTTGATGAAAGGACTGGGGGCAAAGATTGTTCATACACCGACGGAAAAGGGGATGAAAGGAGCCATTGCGAGAGCCGAGGAGCTTCTAAAGGAAATTCCTGGTTCCTATTGTCCGCAGCAATTTGCCAATCCAGCGAATCCGGAAACCTATTATAAGACACTTGGACCTGAACTATGGGAACAAATGGATGGAAAGATTGATATCTTTGTCTCTGGTGCTGGGACGGGTGGTACATTTATGGGAACGGCCGCTATTTAAAAGACCAAAGCCGGATGTTAAGACGGTAATTGTTGAACCAGTAGGTTCCATCTTAAATGGTGGTGAATCAGGTCCACATAAAACAGAAGGCATTGGGATGGAATTCTTGCCTGGATATATGGATCCAGCGTATTTTGATTCGATTCACACGATTTCCGATGAAATTTCCTTCAACCGCGTAAAAGAATTAGCGGCTAAAGAGGGTCTTCTCGTCGGCAGCTCTTCTGGTGCGGCTTTCGAAGCAGCACTATTAGAGGCGAAAGGGGCAAAACCAGGGACTAATATTGTGGTTTTATTCCCTGATGGCAGTGAGCGATACTTGAGCAAAAAGATTTTTGAAGGAGGTATTTAGTTTGAAAAGAAAAACACAATTAATTCACGGCGGTATTAGTAATGACCCTGCTACAGGAGCGGTGACTTTTCCAATTTATCAAGTAAGTACTTATAAACAAGAAGGTGTAGGCGGTCATAAAGGCTTCGAATATTCAAGAACGGGAAACCCGACCAGAAATGCACTTGAAGAGCTAATTAAAGATATCGAAGGCGGTAAAGCCGGTTTTGCATTTGGTTCTGGTATGGCGGCTATTACAGCTGTTATTATGCTATTCAACAGCGGTGATCACATCATTTTAACAGATGATGTTTATGGTGGAACCTTTCGTGTCATAACAAAGGTATTGAACCGATTTGGCATCGATTCCACTTTTGTAGATACAAGCAATTTGGAGAATATTCCAAGTGAAATTCGGCCAAATACAAAAGCCATTTATTTAGAAACACCCACTAATCCACTTTTGAAGGTTACAGATATTGAAGCAGCTGCAAAGCTTGCGAAAGAACATAATCTGTTGACAATTGTTGATAACACTTTCTCAACACCTTACTGGCAAAATCCAATCGAGCTTGGTGCTGATATTGTTTTGCATAGTGCAACCAAATACCTTGGCGGTCATAGTGATGTCGTTGCAGGGTTAGTCGTTGTTAATACTGACGAGCTCGCAAAAGATCTTCATTTTGTGCAAAATTCTACAGGTGGTATTTTAGGACCACAGGATTCATTTTTGTTAATCCGCGGTATTAGAACGTTAGGTATTCGCTTAGAAGAAATGGAAGCCAATACAGCAGCAATTGTTGAATTTTTAAATGGCATCCAGCCGTAAAAAAAGTATACTACCCAGGCTCGAAACCCACCCAAATCATGAAATTGCCAAAAAACAAGCAAGAGGGTTTGGCGGTATGGTCTCATTTGATGTTGGTAGTGCGGAAAATGCCGACAAGCTATTAAGTAAGATCCACTATTTTACCTTAGCGGAAAGTCTTGGAGCGGTAGAAAGCTTGATTAGTGTTCCAGCGAGAATGACACATGCTTCGATTCCAGCAGAACGTAGAGCTGAGTTAGGGATCACTGATGGCCTAGTGCGAATCTCTGTAGGCCTTGAAGATGCCGAAGATTTAATTGAGGATCTAAAACAAGCATTAGAATCGTAAAATACTCGCCCGGCTCCATTTGAGCTGGGCTTTTCTAATTCCAGCTTTTCTATTATTTACAATCTCTTTAATGTTACATTCTGTGTTAAAGTAGTTAAGTAGATTTTAAGAAAAGCAGGTGATGAACGTGAAAACACAAGCAAAAAATCTATTTGAAAAAATGGTGGACTATAAACGATTCGCAACAGTGTTATTAGCTGTCGGAGCTTTTTTTTATTTAGGAGTCATTATTCCAAATGAAACAAGAAGTGTGACAGATTTAAATATGATGATTCTTTCATCCATGTCCTTTTTAGCCGTATCATTTTTATTTTTTATACAATCTAAGAAATGTCAAATAAAGCTGTCAGAAATGGAAGATAGCCAAGACATGCAAATGAAAAAGTAAGCTTCCTTTTCGGGCGCTTATTTTTTTTGCTCTTTTTTAAAAAATTCAAAAAAAGGTTTACAAATTTATTATTTATGGATATAATTACCATAGTTAGTTAAAAATTCCGAAGGAGGTCGAAGAACATGATGTTAGTATATGCAGTTGGAAAATATTTATATCTGAATATCACGCATTCGACCAGACAGGAATGGATTGCTTAACAGCTTTTGTTACAAAACATATCCATGCCGCAGGGAGAATGTCGCCTTGCGGTATTTTTGTGATTTTAAAAACTGGCCGCAGGGAGGATCCTTCTTGCGGCCTTTTTCTGCCCTTTTTACTCGCAAGTCAGATAGGAATTGCATAAATTGGAAATGTTGTGGGAGGATTTAGCAACTTTAAAGGAGGTGATTCTAAATGACCCTGAATATCTTATTTTTTTCGATTACAATCAAAAGGAGAAAGATCAGTCTTGAAGAAGCTGACCATCAGGAAATGGTTAAAAAACTTTATGAGGAAAACAAGGACCGCCAAATGTCCATGCGCTATTTCATGTAAGTGAGAAAAAAATTTGATTAAAGGAAAGGTGGTTTTACTGATGATTTTTCTAATGCAAGGACGAGGAGCTAGCCTGTGGGATATGAAAGATACCACCTAACTGCTGTGAATATATATAGGAGGTCATCAAAATGCCAGTGCATAGTGTATTATTATCGCTTTTCTTTCGAATAAAGAAAAAAGATTAATAATGATATCATAATTATATGGTTTTGCTAATAGCTTAAAATATTTTTTAACAAAATGTTCACATTTCTTAAAGTTAGATGCTGGAAAATATGATAAATTGTAATTTGTAGAATCAATTTTAAGGGGTGGAGAATTTGTTATTTTTAGTTGTGATGACGTTCGTCATTACTGGCGTTATTGGCTGTGTGATTTGTGCAGATGTAAGTGCATAATAGCAAGGTAAAAGCATTGACCTTTTAAAGGGTGGATGCTTTTTTTCTACCGAAAAATTTATCGTTCTTTTTTAAATAAAATACAATGGACAGACACAATCTCACTTCTCCCTTCATAGGAATTAGTTATAGGCGAATAGTCTAAGGAAAGTTGGGGTGGAAGTAAATGTCTGGAATTTTTACAGCCCTCGGGTATTTAGTAAAAGAGTTTTTATTTCTAGTCTCATATGTAAAAAATAATGCTTTTCCTCAACCCCTTTCTGCTGCAGAAGAAAGAAAATACCTACGTTTAATGGCAGAGGGAGATTCACATGCCCGCAATATGCTAATCGAACATAATTTACGTCTGGTTGCACACATAGTAAAAAAATTTGAAAATACTGGGGAGGATTCGGAGGATTTAATTTCGATCGGCACGATTGGTTTAATCAAAGCGATCGAAAGCTATTCAGAGGGGAAGGGCACAAAGCTTGCCACCTATGCTGCACGTTGTATTGAAAACGAAATCCTCATGCATTTGCGTGCTCTTAAGAAAACGAAAAAAGATGTTTCACTGCATGACCCGATTGGCCAGGATAAAGAAGGAAATGAAATTTCGCTGATTGATGTCCTGAAATCAGAATCGGAAGATGTAATCGATACTATTCAATTAAATATGGAGCTTGAAAAAATCAGACAATATATTGATGTGCTTGATGACCGCGAAAAAGAAGTAATTATCGGCCGGTTTGGACTTGACCTGCAAAAAGAAAAAACACAGCGGGAAATTGCGAAGGAACTAGGAATATCGAGAAGCTATGTCTCCAGGATAGAGAAACGTGCTCTTATGAAAATGTTCCACGAATTTTATCGAGCGGAAAAAGAACGGAAGAAAAATCGCTGAAGCACAAGAATCTAAAAAAATCGAGAGGAGATTACTCCTACTCGATTTTTCCGTCTTTTAAAAGTGTGTTCCAATTTTTCCCTCCATCTAAGGATTGATATAAATCATTTTTATAGGTAGTAAAAGCAATTTGATTTGCATTCTTTTGGTTAACAGCTAGATATGTAATCGGATTATCTTGATCAAGGAAAGGAATCGTGATATTTCCTTGTTGCCCTGTTTTCGGATCCACGGTGTTTAATAAAATAGTATTATTTTCAACAACACTGGAATACAAAATACGATCCCCATCGAAGGTTAGGGCGGTAACCATAAACGGACCTGCAGTAAGCCTCATCGTATTTCCGTTATCTTCTGAGTAAAAAACTCCAGTTCTTGTTGCCATTGCCATGATATCCCCATTTTTAGGATGCACTGCAATCATTCCAAGGGAATCAGAATTAAAATTTTTTAAGGTACTCTTTTTCCAAGTCTGCCCATTGTCTTTTGAATAGTTAACACCGTAATTTAGATTTTTATCCTGTTGCTCATTAAGGATATAAATTTCATTCCCCGAAAAACTGGAAGAGATGAAATGAAAGTTATTTTGACCATAAAACGCGATATTTTTAAGTGTTTTCCCTTTATCGGTGCTTTCTACTATACCAAGGGGGTCCTTCAGACTTGTGCCTTTTTGTGGATGCCCGCTTGCTAAAAACCCTGTTTCAATGGGTTGAAACCCCATATAGTTATGAAGATTAGTAGTTGTTTCAAACCATTTTGAATCCTTATATATTTTTAAACCCTTATCTGCGGCAATATATAAAGCGTTGTCATTGCCTGGATATCCAATTCCTTGAATGGTTTTCATATTTATTGTTTTTGCCTGAACAATTTCAAACTTTGACGGAGCTTTACTTATTTGTTTCTGTTCGTCTTGATTCTGACTGTTGCTGCTACAGCCAGAAAGAACCAAAAACATTACTGCAAGAATCGCAAAAATCACTTTCTTTTGAACCTTCACTTTTCTTCCTCCAATTTTAACCTCAATATATATGTAGAAATAAATTATACTACAAATGGTACATTTGAGCTGTGTAAAACCTTTAGAAGTGTTGAAATTAAATTTATAGGACATACACTTCTGCCTATACATGCCATTTAAGGGCTCATACCCTAATAATATAAAGGATAAAGGGGGGATTTTTAATACCATATGGTTATCCATATTCCTACGGCTGCCCAGCCCCTTATCCAGCCTATCCTGTACCCTATGCAGGCGGTGGTGGATTTTGGCTTGCAGTCGTAATTGTTCTATTTATTTTGTTGTTACTTTTCGGCGGCTGGTGGTGGTACACTCGGTTTTATTAGCTCACAAAAAGCTTATGCAGTCCGCATAAGCTCTCTTTTATTAAACCTTCTTTAGTTTAAAGGAACCGACCATTAGGAATGATAGAATGATGATGATGAATAAATATGTTTGGGCTGGTAAATAGGGGATAGCCAGGAAGCTTAATGTTGCCAAGCAGCCAGCAGCTGTGATGGGTAAGCCGGTAAAATATCCATTGCTTTCCGTAATGTTAAATCGTGCCAATCTGAAAGCACCGCAGCCAATGTAGAAAACGGTGAAAAATGATCCAGGTCCGCCAAAATCCTGTAATACTCCTTGGTACAATAATAGTGCAGGTGCCACACCAAATGATATAATATCACTCATGGAATCCAATTGTTTCCCTAGTTCTGATTCAATATTAAATTTTCTTGCAACCATTCCGTCAAAGCGATCGGCTAATGCGGCAATAAAAATTAGTAGTAAACTTAACCTTAAATTTCCATGAAGGCTTAAAACAATGGCAAAGCCTCCCAATGATAAATTTGTTAAGGTAATTACATTTGCTGTTTGGGCTTTCAGTTTTTTCACTGTTTGATCGAAAACGTCAAGTAAAAACATTTCTCCTCATCACTCCTTTTTAACAAGCCAAAAGAGAACCAATTTTCTGTCATTTACTTTATATTATTTAATTCTATGTGTTTTATGACAATTCGTAAAGAGTATTTTTACACTATTTGGGGGTATTTCCATGATCAGGACTTTTTATCGCTTGCTTATAGAATTAACAAATGGAAGATGGTCTTCGAGTATTTTAAGACGTTTTGCTCGTTCAGGGCTTAGTCGTTTCATTATTCCTTCATTTGCAAAAATATATCACTTAAATCAAGATGAAATGGAAAAAGGATTGCATGAGTATCCGACTCTTCATGATTTATTTGTTAGGACACTAAAAAAAGAAGCAAGAGAAATAGAGCAAAGCCATAACTCTGTGGTAAGTCCGGTTGATGCTGTCATCGAGGATGTGGGGACTATAAAAGAATCAAGCGAAATTGTAGTAAAAGGAAAAGTTTATTCAATTAAAGAAATGTTGGGAGACCATGAACGCTTAACAAAGTATTTAAACGGTACATATATGATTCTCTATTTAAGTCCAAGTCATTATCATCGTATTCACTGCCCTGTAGTGGGTACCGTCACAAAGCAATGGACTCTTGGTTCAAAATCATACCCTGTTAATAAATGGGGATTAAAATATGGGGTAGCAACCCTTTCGAAAAACTATCGCGTGATTTCGGAATTAACTACAGAATTTGGTCATGTGGCTGTAGTAAAAGTGGGAGCAATGTTTGTTAACTCCATTGAAACCACACATAAAGGAACCCAACTAAAAAAAGGTGAGGAAATGGCATATTTCAGTTTTGGTTCCACTGTTGTATTGTTGTTTGAAAAAGGGATCTTTCAAATTGCTTCCTTTATTCAAACTCCTCACGATATAAAGGTTGGGGAAAAAATAGGAGTCCTGAGCAAATAAATTTGAGGAACAAAGGAGGTGACGGCGCTAAGATGCGCCGTATTTTTTCTGGTAAATAAAAAAAGCCCATAGTGGGCATATGAAAAATTAGGACGAAACCTTCATTTTATTATATAAAGAACGTCGGTGAATTTCAGTTTCAATGAGGTGAATAAAATCTGGGCTAAGATTTAATTCTCTTGCTCTGAAATAAGATTCAATCAACAATTCATCTGACAGTTTACGCATGTCAGAATGCACCTCCAAATTTAAGATAACGTGTTCTTTATAATTAATAACAAACATATAATGGTAGGTTTCATTGGTGTACCCTAAATCTACCAAATTTAAAGGTTAAGAACAACCGTTCTAATTATCCACAGGATTCAGTGGATAACTTGTGATTAACTTGTTTATAAAATATTAAAATGTAAATGATTCAATGGGTATAATGTTAATAACCTTATCCACAGGTATGGGAAAATAGGGTTTTTGTCGAAAAATATTTTTAAATACAGCAAAAAAATAGTAATTTTATTAAAAATCACTTCATTTTTTATTGGAATAGTTAAATCCTTATCATGTAATGTCGTTATTTGACGAACAATAAAGATACCAATTGACGCATCGCGATTCTAAGGGAAAATTTTTATTCTTTGAAACAAAAGTTAAAATTCGTTATGATGGTAAAATGGAAAGGTGTAAATCGATCCGGAGACCATTTATTAAAGGACAAATCTAAGAGGTGTACGCTTAGTGTTAAAACAATTTTTACCTAATGAACATGTAAAAAGTATTCTGGACATAAATCCTGAAGATTTGAAAGAAAAAGGGGTTAAAGGGATTATCACTGACCTGGATAATACGCTAGTGGAATGGGATCGCCCAAATGCCACACCCCAATTAATCAGATGGTTTGATGAAATAAAAAAGCATAATATTCTTGTTACAATCGTTTCAAATAATAATGAAGAACGTGTAAAGGCGTTTTCTGATCCGCTAAAAATTCCGTTTATTTTTCGGGCACGGAAACCAATGGGTCCTGCCTTTCACCGAGCAATTGCCCAAATGGGGATTAAAAAGGAAGAAGCAGTTGTTATCGGCGATCAATTATTAACGGATGTCCTTGGAGGAAACCGTACTGGCTTTCATACAATCCTCGTAGTACCGGTTGCTCAAACAGACGGATTTTTTACAAAGTTTAATCGTTTTGTTGAACGAAGAATATTAAATTGGTTTCGCAAAAAGGGAATGCTGCAGTGGGAGGATTAATCAGTGAGTGAACAACAAAATATTTGCATGGGTTGCGGCGTAAGGGTCCAAACCGAAAACCCTAATGAATTAGGATATGCACCTGCTTCCGCTTTGGAAAAGGAAATGATTATTTGCCAAAGATGTTTTCGTTTAAAACATTATAATGAGGTTCAGGATGTTAATTTAACCGATGATGACTTTTTAAAAATTTTAAACGGTATTGGCCAGAAAGAAGCGCTCATTGTTTTGATCGTTGATATTTTTGATTTCAATGGCAGCTGGCTGCCGGGTTTACACCGATTTGTAGGCAACAACAAAATATTGCTGGTAGGGAATAAGGTAGACTTATTGCCTAAATCAGTAAAGCATAATAAATTAATTCATTGGATGAAACAAGAGTCGAGGGAGCTTGGTCTAAAGCCGGAAGAAGTGTTCCTCGTCAGTGCCTCAAAGGGTCTGTTTATAAAAGAAACAGCAGCAGCTATTGATGAAATGCGTGCCGGAAAAGATGTCTATGTGGTTGGTTGTACGAATGTTGGGAAATCGACTTTTATTAATCGAATCATAAAAGAAGTAACAGGTGAAGAGGATGTGATTACTACTTCACACTTTCCGGGAACAACTTTAGATATTATAAAAATCCCACTTGAGGATGGAAAATCATTAATTGATTCGCCAGGAATAATTAATCATCATCAAATGGCACATTATGTTGATAAAAATGATTTAAAAATTATTACGCCAAAAAAGGAAATCAAGCCGAAAGTCTTTCAATTAAATGAAGGACAAACCTTATTCTTTGGTGGGTTGGCTAGATTCGATTATGTGAGTGGTGGCAGAAGATCATTTGTTTGCTATCTGTCTAATGAACTTCCTATTCATCGGACCAAAACAGAAAATGCCACGGAACTTTATATGAAGCATGCCGGAGAAATGTTAACGCCGCCGCGTTTGGAGCAAATGGAAACCTTTCCTGAGCTTGTTAAGCAGGAATTCATGATAAAAGAAGCGAAAACGGATATTGTCTTTTCTGGACTCGGTTGGATTACGGTTAATGACCCAGGAGCAAAAGTTATTGCTTACGTACCCAAGGGTGTTCAAACGTTAATTCGAAAATCATTAATATAGAAAGCGCACTTTTTATAAGCCGCGTTATAAAGGGATTGGAGCGAAACAAGTGAAAAGGCTTTTTGCGGTGTTGGGAGATCCAATAGGACATTCAATGTCCCCAGTTATGCATAATGATTTATTTTCTTTCTATAATATTGATGCCCATTATCTTCCTTTTCAAGTTAAGGCAAATGATTTAGAAGTTGCTGTGAAAGGATTAAAAGCAATCGGGGCTGCGGGATTCAATGTAACCATTCCGCATAAAAGTACAATCATTCCTTTTTTAGATGAAGTGGATGAATTAGCCCTAAGCATTGGAGCCGTGAATACAGTTGTGAACAAAGCCGGAAAACTAATAGGCTATAATACGGATGGTCTGGGATTTTTAAAAGGATTGGAGGCTATTTTCCAACAGTTTCCGGAAAAAAGGTTTTAATCATTGGTGCCGGCGGAGCAGCGAGAGCGATTTACTTTACTGTATCAACTTATAACCCTGAGTTTGTGAATATTGCTAACCGGACCATTGAGAGAGCAGCACAGTTGGTTGAGGATTGTCCTCATCCAATTTCTTCAACAGCAATTACGTTAAAAGAAGCAGAAGATCATTTAGCGGACTATGATCTACTTATCCAAACCACAATGATTGGAATGTTTCCGAAGATTTCAGAACTTCCTTTATCCCTTTCTAAACTTAGTAAAGAGGCGATGGTTTGTGATATAATATACAACCCGTTTGAAACGCAATTTTTACAGGAAGCAAAACGGATAGGAACAAATGTCCAAAATGGAGTGGACATGTTTGTATATCAGGGAGCACTTGCTTTTGAAAAATGGACAGGGATTTTCCCTGATGTCCAAAGAATGAGAGAGAATGTTTTAGAACAGCTGGGAGGCACACTATGTTAACAGGTAAACAGAAAAGATTTTTACGTTCAAAGGCTCATCACTTAGATCCTATTTTTCAGGTAGGAAAAGGTGGAGTAAACGAGAATATGATTAAACAAATTTCTGAGGCGTTAGAAGCAAGAGAACTTTTTAAGGTAAGTGTTTTACAAAATTGTGAGGAAGATAAAACGGTTGTAGCTGAGCATCTTGCTGAGGGTGCTGACGCAGAAATTGTGCAAATAATTGGTAATACGATCGTCCTATATAAGGAATCCACTGAAAAGAAACAAATTACGTTACCATAAACACTGGAAGTAAAGGAGGCTTAGAGCATGAAGAAAGTCGGGATCTTGGGAGGAACGTTTGACCCGCCGCATCTTGGGCATCTTTTAATCGCTAATGAGGTATATTCCGCACTTGATCTTGATGAAGTATGGTTTATGCCCAATCAAGAGCCTCCACATAAAGAAAAATCTGATTCTGTTAAAAATGATGAACGCCTTCAGATGCTAAATCTGGCAATTGAAAATAATGACCATTTTAAAATTTCTGCTATTGAGCTTGAGCGGGAGGGACGCTCCTATACCGTTGATACGATGAAAATATTAAATAACCAAAATCCTACTTTTCAATTTTTCTTTATCATTGGTGCCGATATGATTGAATATTTGCCGAAATGGCATAAAATTGATGAGCTGATAAAGCTAGTGAATTTTGTAGGAGTTGAAAGACCTGAATATAGCCATCAAACAGACTATCCTGTCCTATATGTTAATGTACCCGCTATGGAGGTATCATCCAGTATGATTCGTGAGCGATTAAAAAATGGAAAGACGGTTCGTTATTTATTGCCTGATCCGGTTATCCATTATATAGAGGAGAAACATTTATATGGAGCGTGAAGAGGCTTTAAAAATTGTCAAGGAACAACTAACAGAACATCGTTATCAGCATACGTTAGGTGTTATGGAAACGGCGATAAAATTGGCAGAACAATATGGTGCCGATGTGGAAAAAGGCGAAATAGCAGCCATTTTTCATGATTATGCGAAATTCCGTCCAAAAGAGGAAATGAAGAAAATTATTAAGGAACAGGGATTTTCGAAAGATTTACTCGAATTTAATGGGGAACTATGGCATGCGCCTGTTGGGGCTTACCTAGTAGAAAGAGAAGTAGGAATAACCGACCAGGAGGTATTGGATGCCATTCGGTACCATACATCTGGTAGAACAGAAATGACTTTACTGGATAAAGTGGTTTATCTAGCAGATTATATTGAACCAGGACGTCATTTTCCTGGAGTTGAGGAAGTGCGGGAAATCGCAAAGGAAAGTTTAGAAAAAGCATTAATTAAGGCGATTCAAAATACGATTTTGTTTCTAATGAAGAAAAATCAAACAGTATACCCAGACACTTTTCATACTTACAATGACCTTGTACAAAAACTGGAGGATTAATTAATGGATAATCAAGAATTACTTAAAATTGCTGTAAAAGCTGCGGATGATAAAAGGGCAGAAGACATTCTTGCTCTTAATATGAAGGGGATTTCCTTAATTGCTGATTATTTTATTATTTGCCACGGAAATTCTGATAAGCAAGTTCAGCGGCATTGCCAGAGAAATGAAAGAAAAAGCTCAAGAAAATGGTTATACCGTTAAAAGAATCGAGGGCTTTGATGAGGCGAGATGGGTGTTAATTGATTTAGGTGATGTCGTGGCACATGTATTCCATCGCGATGAAAGAAGCTATTACAAGCTAGAGCGTCTATGGGGTGATGCACCATTAGAAGATATTCGCAGTGAGCTAAATACATGAGCTATGAACAATTTGCCTATCTGTACGATGAACTGATGAAGGATGCCCCTTATGAAGAGTGGGTGAGTTTCGTAAAAGAAAAACTTCAGAAATATCATGTTGAGGGCAATCTTCTCCTGGACCTAGCTTGTGGTACAGGTGAGCTATCCATCCGCTTAGCGAAAGAAGGATTTTCTGTCACAGGTGTTGACTTATCTTCCGATATGCTGGCAGTTGCACAAGCAAAATCAGAAGTGGCCGGAACCTCGATTCCATTTTTCGAACAAAATATGGCTGACTTGGAAGGTCAAGGACAATTTGATATTATTGGGATTTTCTGTGACTCACTGAATTACTTACAAACCGAAGAAGAAATTATTCAAACCTTCTCAACCGTATTTCAGCATCTGAATAATGGGGGTATTTTCCTTTTTGATGTACACTCTATCTATAAAATCTCCCAGGTTTTCATCAATCAAACATTTGCTTTAAATGAAGATCATTTAGCGTATATTTGGAATAGCTTTCCTGGTGAGTTTCCTAATAGTGTTGAACACGAGCTTAGCTTTTTCGCTCTGGATGAGTGGACAGGGAAGTATGATCGTTTTGACGAGCTTCATTTTCAACGAACATTTCCTGTGGTCCAATATACAGACTGGTTAAAGCATGCGGGTTTTGAATTGTTGGAGGTAAGCGCTGATTTTGAAAATGCTCCGCCGCAACCTCATTCAGAAAGAGTTTTTTTTCTGGCACAAAAAAATAAAATAAAGCCATCTTCATGAAAAAAAGATGGCTTTTTAATAAAAGAGAAGGAGGAATTTCTCTTTTACTAGCGAATTAATCATTAGAGAATTGTTCTTCGACCTTTTCTAGATCTTCCTGGAATTTAGCATGTGTGGCCTGAAAAACATGCTCAAAAATATCTCCAAGCTCATTCTCCATTACTTTTATTCCCTCACCTGTTATCCCACCTTTTACACATACCTTTTCCTGTAATGATGGTAATGTATAATGACCTTGCTTTAACAGCTCACCAAGACCGACAATCATTTCACTTGCTAGTGTTGTTGCTGTGTTTTCATCTATATCGGTTTCCTTTGCTGCGGCTAATATAAAGCGTTGAAGGAGGTAACTAAAAAATGCAGGTCCACAGCTTACGATATCGGAAGGCCACCCTCGTAATTTTTTCATCGATTAATACCGGAATACCAACCTGTGAAAACAGATTCTCTACTTTGATTTTCCAAGCTTCACGACAATTCTCTCCATAGGTTATTAATGCCACCCCAGATAAAGCCCTATTTGTAATGCTTGGAATGACCCTCACGGTTGAACATTGAACCTTTTTTTCTATTTGGCTTGTACTGATAGGGCTTGTAATAGAAATGATGCATTTATCAGCAGATAAATGTGGGTTAATCTCTTCTAAAATTTTATACATATCCAATGGTTTTACACAAATAAACAATAAATTAGACCAGGCTGCCACTTCTACCACATTGTCCCCAACTTTAATTTCCTTAAATTTATCTTTAAGCAACATCGCTTTTGATTTTGTTCTATTTGTTATCATCATTGAAGAAGGGGAAATGGCTTTTGCGTCAATCAAAGCCTCCACTAAAATCCTCCCCATATTACCGGTACCGATGAAACCAATTTTCATTGTTCCGACCCTCCTTCACATGCAAGTTTCTCTTATACCATATGAAAATCGATAGTGAAATATACCTTTAGAAAGGATGGATCCAATTGAAAGACTGGCTAATTGAACATAAGTTCCATGCATTAGTTGCAGTAATGATTGCTTTAGGTGGTGTTTATTATTTTTATAACAATGGTTCAGATCCTTCACTAAATTCTTCAATTAATGAGGCTGGCAATAAGCTGCAATCGGATGCGAAGGCAACAACGGGGAATAAGAAACAGCAAACCGAAGCAAATCAACAGAATCAAGAAAAGCAGCAAGAAAAAATCATGGTAGATGTAAAAGGACAAATAAAAAATCCTGGAGTTTATCAGTCAAGCCAGGGTGAACGCGTGATGGATGTCATCAATCGAGCAGGAGGATTAACGGACAAAGCAGATGAAAGCCAAATAAATTTTGCTGAGCATGTCCAAGATGAAATGGTTATCTATATCCCGGTAAAGGGGGAGGCAGGACCGGGGGCATCAGTTGGAAGTGTGAGCTCTTTAGCAGGAGGGAGTCCTAGTAATAAACAAGCAAAAATTGATTTAAACAAAGCAGACGCCAATGAATTGCAAAACATACCTGGAATTGGACCTGCAAAAGCGGCTTCGATTATTGAATACCGGGAAAAAAGCGGCCGTTTAAAACAATTGAAGACTTAAAAAATATTAGTGGTATCGGGGACAAAACATTTGAAAAATTAAAAGATCTAATTTTTGTTCATTAATGGTTCTAATTGACCATTGGATGCAGGACACATTACACTTAAAATAGTATCAGAAAAGTTTGTTGGAGGAGTGGGAGAAAGTGGAACGCATTTCGTGGGATCAATATTTTATGGCACAAAGCCATTTACTTGCATTAAGAAGTACATGTACTCGACTTACAGTCGGAGCAACCATTGTTAGAGATAAGCGAATTATTGCTGGTGGCTATAATGGTTCGATTGCAGGAGGGGACCATTGCATTGATAAGGGATGCTACGTGGTGGACAACCATTGTATAAGAACGATTCATGCTGAAATGAATGCTCTTTTGCAGTGTGCAAAGTTTGGGGTTCCTACCGCTGAGTCGGAAATTTATGTTACCCATTTTCCTTGCCTTCAGTGCTGTAAGGCACTAATTCAAGCAGGCATTAAAACGGTTTATTATGCTCAGGATTATAAGAATCACCCATATGCAATTGAGCTTTTTGAACAAGCTAACGTGAAAATTGAGAAAGTAGAATTGAAAGACCAATATATAGATTTTCGGAAGATTAATCAGTAAATAAATCTCCTTTAAAACGCCGGCTTAAAGCCGGCGTTATCCTCATAAAAAAACCTCATTCTAAATTGGAGAAGAAAAAACATGATTGGACGATCCTTTTATTTTGCCTTGAGCGCATTATTAGGTGTGCTTTGTTCGCTTATTAGTTTTTTTCCTTTCTTCCTGTTAACGTTGATTTATATTTTTCTTTTATTTAGATACAAAGGTTATACCAAACCACAACTTGCCTTAATTAGTTGTTTATTTTTCGTATTTTTGGCGAAGGACATCATACTGTAGTGAAAAATAAAACAACCATCCCAGATTCCAATACAACTTTTATTCTCGAATACAACCAAGATACAAAAATCGATGGAGATTTATTTCAAGTAATGGCAACCGAAAAAATGTACAAGGAAAAGCTGCTAGTTCGTTACAAAATAAAATCCGAGCAGGAAAAAGAATCTTTAAAAAGCAAAGACTTTTATGGTTGTCTTGGTCATGCTACAGGAGTATTATCAAAACCAGCAATTGCTAAAAATCCTAATGGTTTCAACTACCGACAATATTTAGCTGCGAAACAAACCTATTGGATTATGGATATGGTAGAAAGTCCACTTCAAACCTGTTCCCACCTGAAACCTTCAATCTTGTCCAAGGTCAAGCAAATTCGTTTTTACGGAATTGCATACCTCGAAAATCATTTTCCTCCCGAAATTGCTTCCCTTTCAGCGGCATTAATATTTGGCGACAGGAGTTTGCTTGATCCCTCTTTACTAAGTGATTACCAAAAAACAGGAATTGTCCATTTACTTGCCATTTCTGGACTTCACGTTTCATTGTTAGTCGGGATGGTCTATTACCTAGGGATTCGAATTGGATTTACCAAGCAGGTTATGATGAATTTTCTCCTTACGATTCTTCCTGTGTATGTCATTCTTACTGGCAGTTCACCCTCAGTCATCCGTGCAGTAATGATGATTTTTCTTGTCCTCCTTGCAGTTAAATGGAAAAGGCGAATAAAACTTTTACCTATTGACGCGATTAGTTTAGCCCTTATGATTTATTTACTTTTTTCTCCAATGGTTATTTTTGATATTGGCTTTCAGCTTTCCTTCACTGTAAGTCTCGCGATTATTTTATCTGCACCGAATATTCTAAAGCGATATCAAAAATATATCCCGAATGTTGGTAACCTCAATCACTTCGCAATTCGCTGCACTACCACTTTTGCTTTATCATTATTTCGAGCTTTCCTTTATTAGTATCTTGGCAAATTTATTATATATCCCATTATTTTCTTTTGTTTATCTCCCTGGTTTGTATTTATTGTTTATCGTTCAGTTTGTGTTCGGTAAGACTCCTCATATGGTTAAGGACATCTTTATAAAAATAATTACTCTTTCAAATCAGCTAATTGACCATCTGGCCAATTATTCCTTTGCTCGATTTACTCCAGGTAGACCTACTGGGGTTTTTCTCATCCTCTATATAATGGCCATTTTAGTCATTTTTCTTATCTGGGAAGTGAGAGCTTATCCTAAAAAAAGGCGCCACCTTATCCTATTGATCGGTTTTCTTTTCGTGTTTCAAAGCGGTTGGAACTGGTTAAATCCTTTTGGGGAAGTAACGATGATTGATGTTGGTCAGGGTGACAGCATATTGATTCACCTTCCTTTTGGAAAAGGGAATTATTTAATTGATACTGGAGGTACGCTTGCCGTTACTGAAGAACTGTGGAAAAAGCGCACAAACCCATATGAAGTGGGTATGGATGTAGTGGTTCCTTTTTTAAAAGGAAAAGGGATTACGAAAATCGATAAACTAATCCTAACGCATGGAGATATGGACCATATCGGAGGTGCTTTTTCCATCCTAAAGGAATTGGAAGTGAAACAAATTCTGATGCCTTCGGTTGTCGAACCATCCGAAACTGAATTGAACATTAGACAACTTGCTAAAAGGAAAGGTATCCCCGTTTTGAAGGTATCAGAAGGATTTGAATGGCAGAATAGTAAGGGTTTCTTTTATATACTTTCGCCAGAAAAGAATTTCTCAGGAGAACGAAACAGGGGATCAGTTACTACTTTTGCAAAAGTAGGAGGAGTCACATGGTTTTTTGGAGGCGACCTTGATCAAGTGGGAGAAGAAAAAATTATTAGCAAATACCCAAATTTGACCATTGATGTACTAAAGGCTGGTCATCATGGGAGTAAAACCTCTAGTGCTCCAGATTTCATTAATCAGATTAAACCAAGTGTGGCTTTAATTTCAGTAGGTGAAAAAAATCGTTTCGGACATCCACACAAAGAGGTCTTAGATCGCTTAAAAAAGGCTAACGCCATTATTTACCGAACGGATAAACAAGGTGCTATAACTTATCAATTTTATCAAGGAAAAGGAACCTTTTTTACCTATCTTCCATAAGATAGATCACAAAGCAAAGAAGGCTGCATCTGCTGCAGCCCAATATTATACGTATGTACCAATTATTAAGATCCGATTTGCTTAATGACTGTAGCGACAATAAACATAATAGCAAAAAAACCAAAGGAAACTCCAAATCCTACTCCAGAATCCATTGCATCGTTGCGTTTACTTTGCACGTCTTTTTCAAATTCATTCACAAGCTACCCCTCCTATTTCACAATTTAGTATAAGCGATTTTCTCTAAAAAATCCACAAAGCATTTAGATTTGCTTATCCAAACCTGACAAGAGTTAACACAAATAGTTTATCCCGATTGGGCTAGACTAAAATTTACAAAGGAATTCCGCCAAGCAATGAAAGAACCTAGGGCTATTGTTGCAGGCGTTCACTATAGATCGGGAATTGGCGCAGAAAATGCTGCTAATTCCCTTTAAGTACTTGTCAAATTGACCAAGCTTCTTTACGATAGTTATGTGTTAAGTGGACAAAGGGAGCGCTGGTACAAAATGGTATTGGATATTTGGAAACGAATCAAACAAAGGGACATTGCTCCTATTTATTTATTATACGGAACAGAAGGCTTTTTAATCAATGAGACGAAGCAATTACTTCTTAATCATATTCTGGATGAAGAAGAGATGGATTTTAATTTTTCCGCTTATGATTTGGAGGAAACGCCAATTGAGTTAGCTATAGAAGATGCGGAAACCTATCCTTTTTTAGGTGAAAGAAAAGTGATTTTTTTACATAACCCATCGTTTTTAACAGCTGAGAAATCAAAAGAAAAGGTTGAACATAACTTATCAAGACTGGAATCTTACTTGAAAGAACCGGCACCCTATACAGTGATGGTGATTTCCGCTCCATATGAAAAGCTTGATGAACGAAAAAAAATCACGAAAGAATTAAAAAGAAATACGGTTATAGTGGAAGCGAAAAAACTAAATGAACATGAACTAAAGAATTGGATAAAGGAACGAGCAAAAGCGAACGGAATCGAATTCGAATCCAATGCCCTTGACCTATTACTCGCCCTTGTTGGAACGAATATGTTTATGATCTCAAGTGAAGTGAATAAATTAGCATTGTATGCCTCAGGGGAAAAGAAAATTGATGCTAAGCTCGTTGAAAAATTAGTGGCAAGGTCACTTGAGCAAAATATTTTTACGTTGATTGAAAAAGTAGTTCAAAGGAAGCTTGATGAAGCACTCCGAATTTATTTTGATTTGTTAAAGCAAAACGAGGAGCCCATTAAAATTTTGGCCTTACTTGCCGGACAATTTAGGCTAATTTATCAAGTAAAAGAACTCTCTCGAAGAGGATATGGTCAACAGCAAATGGCAACTTACTTGAAAATCCATCCATTTCGTGTAAAACTTGCTGCGGGTCAAGCGAGTAAATTTACAGATGAAGAATTGGCATCATTCATGAAGCTCCTGGCAGAAGCCGATTACCAGATGAAAACCGGAGGCATGAATAAGTCTTTACTAATTGAAATGTTATTATTCCGGTTAAAAAGGTAAAAAAAACGATTCCTGGTTAGGAATCGTTTTTTTTTATGTGCTTTTATTATAGCGAGTTAGCTTTTTTCATTAGACGAGATTTTTTACGAGCAGCAGCGTTCTTGTGGATAAGACCTTTTGCGGCAGCCTTGTCTAATTTACTTGAAGCGGATGCTAATACTTCTTTAGCAGCAGCACCGTCGTTATTTGAAATAGCAGCTTCTACTTTTTTCACAGCAGTACGCATTGAAGATTTCGCAGTTGTATTTTGAGCATTACGAGCTTCGCTTGTTTTTACACGCTTAATAGCAGATTTAATGTTAGGCATTACATTCACCTCCTACAAAGAATCGAGACTATATGAACTCGACTTTACATTCATAAAAAATTAATTCAGAACAAGAGATATTTTATCAAACGTGCTAACCTTTTGCAATAGTTGTTTATAAAGGACAGAAATTATCATTCGCATGTTTTACCGAATATAGGGGGAAAATAGGAAATAGTTTCTATTTTTCAAAGGAATTTTGGATGGGAGTGTTGCTAACATGAAAGAATCAGTTGATTTAAGCAAGTACTCTGTTCGTACAGATTTAGCCATTGAGGCAAGGGAAATGGTCCTTGCTGGTCTTGGTAATACTGTACAACAAGAGGAAAACCTTTCACAAATCGAAGGCGTCATTATAAAAGAAAAAGATGTTGAAGATATCAAAATTTCTTTAGTAGAAGTGACGAAGGAAGGAGAAAAACACTTAGGAAAAAAAGCTGGAAGATACTTAACAGTAGAAGTTCAAGGAATCCGTGGGCAGGACACTGAAATACAACAAAAGGTTGAGAAGATTTTTGCAAATGAATTTTCTCATTTCTTAGAGGGGTCAGGAATTAAGAAAACCGACTCTTGTCTTGTAGTAGGGCTTGGGAATTGGAATGTCACGCCAGATGCTTTGGGACCAATGGTCTGTGAAAATTTATTAATTACTCGTCATTTATTTCAACTGCAGCCAGAAAATGTGGAGGAAGGCTATCGTTCCGTAAGTGCCATATCGCCTGGTGTTATGGGATTAACCGGAATTGAGACAAGTGACATCATATTTGGTGTAGTGGAAAAATCAAAGCCCGATTTTGTGATTGCGATTGATGCATTAGCATCACGTTCAATCGAAAGGGTGAATTCGACCATTCAAATTTCTGATACAGGTATTCATCCGGGTTCCGGTGTTGGTAATAAAAGAAAGGAACTAAGTAAAGAAACATTGGGAATTCCCGTTATCGCCATTGGTGTCCCGACAGTTGTAGATGCTGTTTCGATTACGAGTGATACCATTGATTTCATCCTTAAGCATTTTGGGAAGGAGCTTAGAGAAGGAAATCGTCCCTCAAGAGCGCTTGCACCAGCTGGGATGAGTTTTGGGGAACGCCGAAAGCTTACAGAGGAGGACTTGCCAGAAGAAAAACATCGCAAGACTTTTCTTGGGATGATTGGCACCTTAACTGATGAAGAAAAAAGAAAATTGATTTATGAGGTGTTGTCACCAATCGGTCATAATTTGATGGTTACACCAAAGGAAGTAGATGTCTTTATCGAAGACATGGCAAACCTCATTGCCAATGGTTTAAATGCTTGTCTTCACAGTGCCGTTGATCAGGAAAATGCCGGGTATTATACAAAATAAGCTGAATAAATATGTTAGGAGCATTTTATGAAGATATTTATGCTAAAAAGCATAGGAATTGCAGCTCTTATGTTTATCTCGGTTTTAGCAGGAATGCAAATGGCAAATAACGGGATTCATAAAATGAAGAGCTACAATGATCCAAATTTTCAAGATGCCATCTCCATAAAAGAGAAAGACATTAACGGAAGAGCTTCATCATTAAGAGAAGTTTTAACTAGTCATGACTTCGAGGCAAAACAAAAAAAACTTGAGGAATTAAGTTCTTTTAATATTTTCTCATCCATGGGAAAGAAGATGTCAGACGGGATATCCAGTGCTTCCGAGATACTTGTTCATGTTATAACAAAATAATTTCAGAAATAGCGGAACCACACGGGACCGCTATTTCTATGGAAAAAAAGGATGAATTCTAGTTTTCGTTGAATCTTAATTCCCCTACTGATATAATCAAAAATAGTGTACATGTGCGAGTATAGTAGGAGTGAACGTCATGAACAGAGAAGAAAAACTCAAACGACAAGCTAAAATAAGGAATTTTTCAATTATCGCCCATATAGACCATGGGAAATCAACATTGGCTGACCGTATTTTAGAAAAGACAAATGCATTATCATCCCGGGAAATGAAAGCCCAGCTATTGGATTCTATGGACCTCGAACGTGAACGCGGGATTACGATAAAATTAAATGCAGTACAGTTAAAATACAAAGCAAAAGATGGAGAAGAATACATTTTCCACTTAATTGATACACCAGGACACGTCGATTTTACTTATGAGGTTTCGCGAAGCCTTGCTGCATGTGAAGGGGCTATTTTAGTCGTTGATGCTGCACAAGGAATTGAAGCACAGACACTAGCGAATGTTTATCTTGCACTAGATAACAACCTTGAGATTTTACCAGTAATTAACAAAATTGACTTACCAAGTGCTGAGCCTGAAAGAGTTCGTAATGAAATTGAAGAAGTTATTGGCTTAGACGCCTCTGAAGCTGTTTTGGCTTCTGCTAAAGCTGGAATTGGTATTGAAGAAATTCTTGAACAAGTGGTAAAAACCGTACCAGCGCCAACAGGAGATCCTGAAGCGCCACTAAAAGCTTTGATTTTTGATTCTTTATATGATGCTTACCGCGGTGTTGTTGCCTATATTCGCGTCGTTGAAGGATCTGTTAAGGTCGGCGATAAAGTTAGAATGATGGCCACTGGGAAAGAGTTTGAAGTAAATGAAGTAGGCGTTTTTACGCCGAAATCCGTTTTGCTTGATGAGTTAACAGTCGGGGATGTTGGCTTTTTAACTGCATCAATTAAAAATGTCGGAGATACTCGAGTTGGGGATACGATTACGAATGCTAGAAATGGTGCTACTGAAGCACTCCCAGGGTATCGTAAGCTAAATCCAATGGTATATTGCGGACTTTATCCGATTGATACAGCAAGATTTAATGATTTACGTGAAGCCCTTGAAAAGCTGCAATTAAATGATTCGGCACTCCAATTTGAACCTGAAACCTCCCAAGCACTTGGATTTGGCTTCCGCTGTGGATTTTTAGGACTTCTTCATATGGAAATCATTCAGGAACGGATTGAGCGAGAATTTAAAATTGATTTAATCACAACCGCACCAAGTGTTATTTATCATGTTCATATGACAGATGGTTCTGAACTAAATGTTGATAATCCATCTAACTTGCCTGAGCCACAGAAAATTGATCGTGTTGAGGAGCCATACGTAAAAGCAACCATGATGGCACCGAATGATTATGTTGGGTCGATTATGGAACTTTGCCAGCTAAAACGAGGGATTTTCGTTGATATGCAGTACTTGGCTGAAAATAGGGTAAGTATTATTTACGAGATGCCATTAGCAGAAATTGTGTATGATTTCTTTGATCAATTGAAATCGAGTACAAGAGGATACGCTTCCTTTGATTACGAACTTATTGGTTATAAACCTTCCAAACTGGTTAAGATGGATATATTACTAAATGCTGAAAAAGTGGATGCCCTTAGCTTTATCGTTCATAATGATTTTGCTTATGAACGTGGAAAAATAATTGTAGAAAAGCTAAAGGAATTAATTCCAAGACAACAATTCGAAGTACCTATTCAAGCGGCAATTGGTCAAAAAATTGTTGCACGCTCAACGATTAAAGCGATGCGTAAAAACGTATTAGCAAAATGCTATGGCGGGGATATTTCTCGAAAACGAAAATTATTAGAAAAGCAAAAAGAAGGAAAGAAACGGATGAAACAAGTTGGATCCGTTGAAGTACCACAAGAAGCATTTATGGCTGTCCTAAAAATGGACGATACAAATACAAAAAAATAAACTTGCGGGAGGTTAGGACAAGCCTTATTATAGGCAAGCTTAGCCTCTTTTTGTTACATGTTAGGAGTGTTAAATATGATTAAAGCTGCCTATCTCCATATACCTTTCTGTGAACATATTTGTCATTACTGCGATTTTAATAAAGTGTTTCTAAAAGGGCAGCCTGTAGATGAATATTTACGTGCTCTTGATCAAGAAATGAAGAGGACACTAAGTCAGTATCCGACTAACAATTTAGATACAATATTTGTAGGTGGCGGTACACCTACATCATTAAATGAGCAGCAGCTCGAAAGATTTTGTGAAAATATAAACAAAAACCTACCTAAAAGTGAAGAACTCGAATTTACCTTTGAGGCAAATCCGGGTGATTTAACAAAAGCGAAATTACAAATATTAAAAGATGCTGGTGTTAATCGCATTAGTCTAGGTGTCCAAACCTTTAATGAAGAGCTATTGCAAAAAATCGGTCGTGTTCACCGAAAGAAAGACGTTTTTCAATCTATTGAGAATGCAAAAACGGTAGGCTTTCAAAATATCAGTATCGACTTAATCTTTAGCTTACCGACACAGACGCTTGCTGACTTTAAAGAATCTTTAACAGAGGCATTTTCTCTCGATATTTCTCATTACTCTGCCTATTCGTTAATTATAGAACCAAAGACTGTTTTTTATAATTTAATGAAAAAAGGTAAGCTTCCCACTCCTGGTGAAGATCTCGAAGCTTCCATGTATGAACTCTTAATGGAGGAAATGAAAAAAAATGGTTTTAGACAATACGAAATAAGCAATTTTTCCAAACCTGGCTTTGAAAGTAAGCATAACTTGACTTATTGGAATAACGATTATTATTATGGCTTCGGAGCAGGGGCACATAGTTATCTTAATGGGCTGAGACGGTCTAATTCTGGTCCGTTAAAAAAATATATTGACCAAATTAACAATGGAGTGTTACCTGTTTTTGAAGAGCATGAAGTAACGAAGGCGGAACAAATGGAAGAAGAAATGTTTTTAGGGTTACGTAAAGCTGAAGGAGTATCGATTCCTGATTTTACCCGCAAATTTGGAAAAGACCCACTCCAATTATTTAACAGTGAGATTGAGGATTTAGTTGGGAAACAATGGTTAGAAGTGAATGAAAATAATATATATTTAACTAAAAGGGGGCGACTTCTAGGAAACGAAGTTTTTCAATCATTTTTAGGAGTGTGTAATGATTGACACCATCCCCCCTTTTTATGATAATTTATTAATATAATTAGCACTCGGTTACTATGAGTGCTAACAGAGGTGATGCATGTGTTAACAGATCGTCAATTATTGATTCTTCAGGTTATTGTTGATGACTTTATTCGATCTGCACAACCTGTCGGCTCTAGAAGTTTGTCGAAAAAAGAGGAAATATCATTCAGTTCGGCGACGATTCGCAATGAAATGGCTGATTTAGAAGAGATGGGGTTTATTGAAAAGACTCATACTTCTTCGGGGCGTGTCCCATCGGAAAAGGGTTATCGGTATTATGTTGATCATTTGCTTTCGCCTCAAATATTGAATCAGCAGGATATTTCCATTATCCACTCCATTTTTGCTGAGAAAATTTTTGAGTTTGAAAAGATTATTCAAAAATCGGCAAAGATTTTATCTGAACTTACCAACTATACGTCAATTGTTCTTGGGCTGCCGTTAGTATCAATAAGTTAAAAAGAATTCAAATTATCCCTTTAAACGAAGAAACAGCAGTTGCCATTTTTGTTACCGACACAGGTCATGTGGAAAATCGGACCTTTAAGTTGCCAGCTTCTGTTGATGTTAGTGATTTAGAGAAAATGGTAAATATCCTGAATGAGCGTTTAGCAGGGGTTCCGCTTGATGAATTAAATGATAAAATCTATAAAGAAGTTGCCATGCTGCTAAGGCAGCATATCCATAACTACGATTTTATGATGAACACCATCGCTGAATCGTTTAAAATGCCAGTTAATGAAAAACTATTTTTCGGCGGAAAAACAAATATGTTAAGCCAGCCGGAATTCCACGATATTGCAAAAATCCGCAGCCTTTTAAACATGATTGACCAAGAAGAATGGTTTTATAATTTAATTAGAAAAGAGTCAGCTGGTATTCATGTGAAAATTGGCAGAGAAAACAATATTAGTGCTATGGATAATTGTAGTTTAATCACAGCCACTTATTCAGTGGGAGCTGAAAAATTGGGGACAATTGCTATCCTTGGTCCAACAAGAATGGAATATTCTCGCGTAATTGGCTTACTTCAGTTATTGAGCCAGGATTTGACTGCTGTGTTAACTAAACTGTATCAAAATAATTAGTGCAGGAAATATTGAGTATGGGTGGAACGTTTTCGTTTAACCCCTTTACTTGGATGATGAATTTCTCAATATAATAAAACCCTTTAAGGGAGGTGAGTAAGTTTGACGAATGAAAAAAATAATACCATCAATGATGAAGTTGATGAACTAAATGAAAATGGTGAACTTACTGAAGAAAAAGCGGTTGAAACCGTTTTTGATGAAGTAGAAAAACCAGAAGAAATTGAAGTGAATACTTACGAGGGCGAAATTGAAACTCTTAAGAAAAAGGTAGAAGAAGCGGAAAATCGTTATTTGCGCCTGCAAGCTGATTTTGATAATTTCCGACGCCGTACAAGATTGGACGTTGAGGCGAGCGAAAAATATAGAGCACAAAAATTGATTACTGATTTATTGCCAGCATTAGACAATTTTGAAAGAGCATTGAAAATGGAAGTTGAAAATGAACACACTAAGTCATTGCTTCAAGGAATGGACATGGTTTATCGCGGTTTATTGGATGCCTTGAAAAAAGAAGGCGTTGAAGCAATTGAAGCTGTAAATAAAGAATTTGATCCTCATTTACATCAAGCTGTTATGCAGGTTGAAGATGATAACTTTGGTTCAAACATCGTTATCGAGGAATTCCAAAAAGGTTACATGTTGAAAGACCGTGTAATCCGGCCGTCAATGGTAAAAGTAAGTCAATAAAAATTACATATTTTTTCAAGGAGGAAAAGGCAATGAGCAAAATAATTGGTATTGACCTTGGGACAACCAACTCTTGTGTGGCTGTTCTTGAAGGCGGGGAACCAAAAGTTATTCCAAATCCAGAAGGAAATCGCACAACTCCATCAGTTGTATCGTTTAAGAATGGCGAGCGTCAAGTAGGGGAAGTCGCTAAGCGTCAGGCGATTACTAACCCTAACACGATTATGTCGATTAAACGCCACATGGGTACCGCATATAAGGTAGATGCTGAAGGAAAAAATTATACTCCACAAGAAATTTCTGCGATCATTCTTCAGTATTTAAAATCTTATGCTGAAGATTATCTTGGCGAACCAGTAACAAAAGCAGTCATTACCGTTCCTGCATACTTTAATGATGCAGAACGTCAAGCAACAAAAGATGCAGGTAAAATTGCCGGTCTTGAAGTAGAACGTATTATCAATGAACCTACTGCTGCAGCACTTGCTTACGGATTAGATAAAACAGAACAAGATCAAACGATTCTTGTTTACGACCTTGGGGGTGGTACGTTTGACGTTTCCATTCTTGAACTTGGGGATGGCGTTTTTGAAGTAAAATCAACTGCAGGTGATAATCGTCTTGGTGGAGATGATTTTGACCAAGTCGTTATCGACTATTTAGTAGAACAATTTAAAAAAGAAAATGGGATTGATCTGTCTCAAGATAAGATGGCATTACAACGTTTAAAGGATGCTGCTGAAAAAGCAAAAAAAGATCTATCTGGTGTCATGTCAACTCAAATTTCCTTACCATTTATCACTGCAGGGGCTGCGGGTCCACTTCATCTTGAAGTAACAATGTCAAGAGCGAAATTTGACGAACTATCAGCGCACCTTGTAGAACGGACTATGGGTCCAACTCGACAAGCTTTAAGTGATGCAGGCTTAACGCCATCACAAATTGACAAAGTCATTCTTGTTGGTGGTTCAACACGAATTCCTGCCGTTCAAGAAGCGATTAAAAAAGCAACTGGACAAGAGCCGCATCGTGGTGTGAACCCAGATGAAGTGGTGGCAATGGGCGCAGCTATTCAAGGCGGAGTCATCACAGGTGATGTGAAAGATGTAGTATTGCTTGACGTTACTCCACTTTCACTTGGTATTGAGACAATGGGTGGCGTATTTACGAAGTTAATTGATCGTAATACAACAATCCCAACATCTAAATCTCAAGTATTCTCAACTGCTGCAGACAACCAAACTGCTGTTGATATCCATGTTCTTCAAGGGGAACGTCCAATGGCAGCTAACAATAAAACACTAGGACGCTTCCAATTAAGTGATATTCCACCAGCACCACGTGGAATTCCGCAAATTGAAGTGAATTTTGATATTGATAAAAACGGTATTGTGAATGTCCGTGCAAAAGATTTGGGTACAAATAAAGAACAGCAAATTACGATTAAATCTTCAACAGGCCTTTCTGATGAGGAAATTCAAAAAATGGTTAGGGAAGCGGAAGAAAATTCTGAAGCAGATAAGCAGCGTAAAGAAGAAGTGGAGCTTCGCAATGAAGCTGACCAGCTTGTCTTTACAACTGAAAAAACAATAAAGGATCTTGAAGGAAAAGTGGATGCGGCTGAGGCAGCAAAAGCGAATGAAGCAAAAGATGCCTTAAAAGAAGCAATTGAGAAAAATGATCTTTCTGAAATCCGTGCAAAAAAGGATGCTTTACAAGAAATTGTTCAAGCTTTGACGGTAAAGCTGTATGAAGAGGCTGCTAAGCAAGCTCAAGCTGCGCAAGGTCAAGAGGGCGGAAACAATGCTGGCAAAGATGACAATGTTGTGGATGCAGAATTTGAAGAAGTAAAAGACGATAAATAATCGGCTGAAGAGCAAGAAAAGTCAAAGTCAGTCAATCGGCTTTGGCTTTTTCTTGGCTAATCAGAATTTATATTCATAAATTCTGAACTTATTAGTGCAACTACAGCTTTGTTTTCGCCTAACGGCTCGCCAATCGGCGAGTTTTCTTTATGTTTTTAACAATGCTTTTTATTGCAAAATAGTTCACAAGGGTGTTACAATAATCTTTATGTGACAGATTCGGGAGTGGTAATCAATGAGTAAACGAGATTACTATGAAGGTGCTTGGGGTAAGTAAAGGCGCTTCAAAGGATGAAATAAAAAAGGCTTATCGAAAGCTCTCCAAACAATATCATCCAGATATTAATAAAGAGCCAGATGCAGCTGATAAATTTAAGGAAATAGCTGAAGCTTATGAAGTTTTAAGCGATGATCAAAAAAAGTCCCACTATGATCAATTCGGTCATACTGATCCAAATCAAGGTTTTGGAGGTGGCGGTGATTTTGGCGGCGGCTTTGGCGGTTTTGAAGATATATTCAATACCTTCTTTGGAGGTGGCGGTTCTAGGAGAAGAGATCCTAATGCGCCAAGGCAAGGGGCAGACCTTCAGTACACAATGACCGTTTCGTTTGAAGAAGCAGCATTCGGGAAAGAAACAGATATTGAAATTCCACGAGAAGAAACATGCGAGACATGTAGCGGTTCTGGTGCAAAGCCAGGGACGAACCCTGAGACATGTCAGCACTGCCATGGAACAGGGCAGTTAAATGTTGAGCAAAACACTCCATTTGGTAGAATTGTTAATCGTCGAACTTGTCATTACTGTAATGGGACTGGAAAAGAGATTAAACATAAATGTACAACCTGCGGTGGCGCAGGAAAAGTGAAGAAACGGAAAAAAATCCATGTGAAAATTCCTGCGGGTATTGACGATGGTCAACAGCTAAGAATGTCTGGTCAAGGTGAAGCTGGTATAAACGGAAGGCCTTCAGGGGATCTTTATGTTGTCTTCCATGTCCGTGCACATGAATTTTTTGAAAGAGATGGCGATGATATTTATTGTGAAATGCCAATCACTTTTGTTCAAGCATCATTAGGTGATGAAATCGAGGTCCCAACCTTACACGGAAAAGTAAAGCTAAAAGTCCCTTCAGGAACGCAAACAGGAACCAAATTCCGTTTAAAGGGAAAAGGGGTACCAAATGTCCGTGGATATGGAGTAGGAGATCAGCATATTCTTGTGCGCATCATAACTCCAACGAAGCTAACTGATAAGCAAAAACAGCTTTTACGTGAATTTGCTGATATAAGTGGTTCTGCTCCAATTGGTGATCATGAAAAAAGTTTTTTTTCTAAAGTAAAACGTGCCTTTAAAGGCGAGTAAGGATTGGAGTTGGTAGATTTGAAGTGGTCCGAGATTAGTATCCACACAACAAATGAAGCGATCGAACCTATTTCTCATATTTTACATGAAGCTGGTGCGAGCGGTGTAGTCATTGAAGATCCATTTGATCTCACGAAGGAAAGAGAAGATCAATTTGGGGAAATCTACCAACTCAATCCAGATGATTATCCAGAAGAAGGGGTAATCGTAAAAGCGTATTTACCAGTTAACAGCTTTTTAGGTGAAACGGTAGACGCGATTAAAGAATCGATTAATAATTTAATCATCTATAATATTGATATAGGGATAAACAAAGTTACCATTAGTGAAGTAAACGAGGAAGAATGGGCAACGGCATGGAAAAAATACTATAATCCTGTTAAAATCTCTGAGAAATTCACGATTGTCCCAACCTGGGAAATTTATACACCTGTTAGCAGTGATGAACTTATTATTGAATTAGATCCGGGAATGGCATTTGGCACAGGAACACATCCGACAACCGTTATGTGTATCCAGGCTCTTGAACGAACCGTCCGTTCTGGTGATCGAGTGATTGATGTTGGGACCGGGTCTGGGGTATTAAGCATTGCAGCTGCGATGCTAGGAGCTGAAGATGTCCGTGCTTTTGACCTTGATGAAGTTGCAGTAACAACGGCAAAACTAAATATCAAGTTAAATAAAGTAAATGAAGTTGTAACCACATCACAAAATAACCTTCTTGATGGTGTTGAGGAAAATTCAGCAGATGTTATCGTTGCCAATATCTTGGCGGAAGTTATTTTACGTTTTACAGATGATGTTGCCCATGTGGTTAAGCCAGGAGGTTCTTTTATTGCCTCAGGTATTATCCAGCAGAAAAAAGACCAAGTCAAAGATGCATTGGTCGATGCTGGGTTTGAAATAACCGAAACCATCCTAATGGAAGATTGGGTTGCCATTATCGCGAAAAGGAAATAATGATTAAAAAAGGGGCATGGGAACCCCTTTTTTTCTTTTAAAAATTGCTTCATACTAGTAAAATTAGGAGTAAAATGCTGTAGAGAGGGTGTATCGTGTGCAACGCTACTTTGTAAATCAACGAGCAAATGATAATCGTTTTGTTATCGGCACGGAAGATCACCATCATATCGTTAATGTTATGCGCATGCAAATTGGTGACCAAATCGTTTGTGTGGATTCAGAAGGGAAATCGGCAGTCTGTAAAATTGCAGAAATTACCGATGAACAAGTCGTTGCAGTCGTTGTACAATGGAATGAAGACCTTTCGGAACTTCCGATTTCAATAACGATAGCAAGCGGTCTACCCAAAGGGGACAAGCTTGAATGGATTATTCAAAAAGGAACGGAGATGGGTGCCCATGAGTTTCTTCCGTTTTCTGCTGCACGATCGGTTGTTAAATGGGATGAAAAAAAAGCAGCTAAGAAAATAGAGCGATGGCAAAAAATCGCCAAAGAAGCTGCTGAACAATCCCATCGTTCCTTTTTGCCTGAGGTTGTGAGCCCAATAACCTTTAAATCGTTATTAAAAAAAAGCAAAGATTATCACTATAAATTAGTTGCTTATGAAGAGGAGAGCAAAAATGGGGAAACCACCAATTTTCCTTTTACACTCCAACAAATAAAAAAAGGTGAATCGCTCCTATTGGTTTTTGGCCCTGAAGGAGGCTTAACCGAGGATGAGGTTAAGCTATTAAGGGAAAATGATTTTTCGCTTTGTGGGCTAGGCCGCGTATATTTTAAGAACGGAAACGGCCCATTATATACACTCGCGGCAATTTCCTATCATTTTGAGTTAATGAGGTGATTTTACATGCCAACAGTCGCATTTCATACACTTGGATGCAAGGTGAACCATTATGAAACTGAAGCAATCTGGCAATTGTTTAAACAAGAAGGCTATGAACGGGTCGAATTTGAATCCCTTTCAGATGTATATATTATTAATACATGTACAGTAACAAATACTGGAGACAAAAAAAGCCGTCAGGTTATTAGGCGTGCAGTCCGGAAAAATCCGGATGCGGTTATTTGTGTAACAGGTTGCTATGCTCAAACATCGCCTGCCGAAATCATGGCCATTCCAGGTGTTGATATCGTGGTGGGAACACAGGACCGTGTGAAAATGCTTGGATTTATTGAACAATATAAAAATGAACGTCAACCGATAAATGCTGTCGGTAATATTATGAAAAACCGTGTCTACGAAGAACTTGATGTTCCCGCGTTTACAGATCGAACACGAGCATCTTTAAAAATCCAAGAGGGTTGTAATAATTTCTGTACATTCTGTATTATCCCTTGGGCTCGAGGGTTAATGAGATCGCGTGACCCGAAGGAAGTTATTCGCCAAGCACAGCAGTTAGTTGATGCTGGCTACAAAGAAATTGTCTTAACAGGGATTCACACTGGCGGATATGGCGAAGACATGAAGGATTATAATCTTGCCATGTTACTCCGTGATTTAGAAGCGGAAGTAAAAGGTTTGGAACGCCTTCGAATTTCCTCTATTGAAGCAAGCCAAATTACTGATGAAGTAATTGAAGTGATTAAACATTCCCATATTGTTGTCCGTCATTTGCATATTCCGCTTCAATCCGGTTCTAACTCCGTTTTGAAAAGAATGCGCCGGAAATATACAATGGAGTTCTTTGGGGAAAGGCTTGAACGCCTTAAAGAAGTACTTCCGGGGCTTGCAGTTACTTCGGATGTAATCGTTGGATTCCCGGGTGAAACAGAAGAAGAGTTTATGGAAACCTATAATTTTATTAAAGAAAATAAATTCTCTGAACTTCATGTTTTCCCATATTCAAAACGGACGGGTACACCTGCAGCAAGGATGGAAGACCAAGTGGATGAAGAAATGAAAAATGAGCGTGTTCACCAATTGATTTCTCTATCCGATCAACTGGCTAAAGAATACGCATCACTTTTTGAAAACGATGTTTTGGAAGTCATTCCAGAAGAAGAATACAAAGAAGAAGCTGGCTCTGGTCTATATGTAGGCTATACAGATAATTACTTGAAGGTTGTTTTTCCTGCCACAGAGGATATGATTGGGAAAATTGTTAAAGTTAAGATTACAAAAGCTGGCTATCCTTATAATGAAGGTCAATTTATAAGGGTTGTTGAGGATACCTTGGTTAAAAAAGAGATTTTTGTAAAAGAAGAAGCAGCAATGTAAGGACCTTTCAGGTCCTTTTTTTCATTCATTTTGGGTATGCTAAAATTCAGTAGCAAAACTTCAAGTCATATCAACATCACTTTTGGAATCATAAAAAATGGGTAAGGGAGTGTGTATGTCTATTGGATACTAAGAATGTTGCTGGAATGATTGACCATACTTTATTAAAGCCTGATGCAAGTAAACAACAAATTGAAACATTATGCCAGGAGGCTCGAGAGTATAAATTTTTTTCCGTTTGTGTAAACCCAACTTGGGTCCGAACTTCAAAGGAACTTTTAAAAGACAGCGGTGTAAAGGTTTGTACCGTGATTGGCTTTCCTTTAGGTGCAACAACAACAGAAACAAAAGCTTTTGAAACAAAAAATGCGATTGATCATGGTGCCGAAGAGGTAGATATGGTAATCAATATTGGTGCACTGAAGGATAAAAACGATGAATTCGTGGAAAATGATATTCGCGCTGTTGTTAAAGAGGCTAAAGGAAGAGCGTTAACAAAAGTGATTATTGAAACGAGTCTTTTAACTACAGAAGAAAAAATTAGAGCCTGCGAGCTTGCGGTTAAGGCAGGTGCCGATTATGTGAAAACTTCAACCGGATTCTCAACAGGAGGAGCAACGCTAGAGGATATTGAATTAATGAGGAAAACTGTTGGACCGAATATTGGTGTGAAAGCGTCTGGGGGAGTGCGAAGTACAGAAGATGCTGAAAATATGATGGAAGCAGGTGCAACAAGAATTGGTGCAAGTTCAAGTGTGGCCATTCTAAATGGACTGACAGCAACCTCTAATTATTAAAATAAACAAGACAGCTTCTGGCCGTCTTGTTTTATCATTATTCCTTTCGATTTTTGCCATGAAAGTACAAAATCATTTCTCCAAATTTCGTTGCAAAAGGTAAAACAAGCAATGAGGTTGCAACGTTAAAGATTACACTGATATGTGCTAACTGAACATCCTTTTGACTGGCCAAGAGTGTGGCATGTTCCGTTAGAATTGGGATGAGCGGAATAAAAAGCAATACCCCAAATACGTTAAGCCAAACATGAGCATATGCTGCAAGTCTGGATTCCTTACCTCCACCAATAGAAGCAATAATGGCAGTGATACAGGTACCAATGTTAGCACCTAGCATAATGGCAATTCCAGCATCAAGCTGCAGTAGTCCAGCCGTTAAAAATCCCATGGCGATTCCAGTCATGGCCGTACTGGATTGAATGATGGCAGTGAGGATTGCACCGGTTAAAATGCTAAAGAAGATATTGTCATTGATGGAAAGGATAAATTTATTAATAAAAGGAAGAGATGTCAATGGATGTGCCAATAGCTCGAACCCTTTCATTGCTGTAAAAACTGAGGCTATTCCAAATAAGAGCATGCCAATACTTCTTGCCTTCTTGTTTTTAAATATGATAAGCATGGCACCACCAATGGCTAGTGGGACAAGAATGGAGTCTAAGTTAAAGGTGATTAATTCTGTCTTGAAAGTGGTTCCAATATTTGTTCCTAATATTATTCCTATTGATTGAGGAAAGGTCATGATTCTTGCTGAAATCAATCCAATGGTGATGACCATGACTGCTGTGCTGCTTTGTAATAGGGCAGTAATAAACGTCCCTGTGACCATTCCTTTTAATGGTGTACTTGTCAGTTTGATCAGCCATACGCGCAAATTTTCGGCAGACAGATTAAATAATCCAAATCTCATAATGGTCATACCAAAAATAAATAATAAAATGCATAGTACAAATAATAATATGTATAGCATGTCTTATGCCCCCTCGCTTCATTGTATGGTCAGGAGGGAAAGGACATGCCACTTTTCAAGGGCAATTTAGACCTTCAAATGAATAAATTACATTTTAATGAATAAAAATTTGAAAAGCTTGCTTTAACTGAACGAAATACAGTTGACCTTGTTTCAAGGTTATATTATAATTGCAAGGTACATGGATTGAATGTAAGTGTGTTGTGTTTCGGAGGGAGGGAAAGAGAATGTCTAAAACCGTCGTTCGTAAAAACGAATCGCTTGAAGATGCTCTTCGTCGCTTCAAACGTACAGTATCAAAAACTGGTACTTTGCAAGAGGCAAGAAAGCGCGAATTCTACGAAAAGCCAAGTGTAAAGCGAAAGAAAAAGTCTGAAGCAGCAAGAAAACGTAAGTTTTAAGAGAGGGTGTTATTTATGAGTCTTCTCGAGCGTTTAAATAATGACATGAAACAAGCGATGAAAAACAAGGAAAAAGACAAACTCTCTGTTATTCGGATGGTTAAAGCTTCCATGCAAAATGAAGCGATTAAGCTCGGTAAGAATGAGTTATCCGAAGAAGAAGAGTTAACAATCCTTTCTCGCGAAGTAAAGCAACGCAAAGACTCCCTCCATGAATTTGATAAAGCAGGTCGTGAAGACTTGGTTGATAAAGTGCGTACAGAATTGACCTTTGTTGAACTGTACCTACCTAAACAGCTTTCCGAAGAAGAGTTGACAGAAATCGTTAAAGAAGCGATCTCTGATATCGGTGCAAAATCAAAAGCGGATATGGGAAAAGTGATGGCTGCGTTGATGCCGAAGGTTAAAGGCAAAGCAGATGGGTCACTTGTTAATAAACTTGTACAACAACACCTTTCATAAGTATTCTGACATCAAGACCGTAAGCGCTATGCTTACGGTTTTTATCATTAGATAAGAAAGTGAAATTAGGATTATAACCTAACTCCGGCGCCTCCGCTTTTCTATAAAAAGGTGAAACTTTATTGAATATTGAACGTACATATTAATGTCAAGTAAAAGATTGAAGGGGGGGTTTGTATGGTTGAATTTCTTACTGACCCGATTGTAGTAACCGTGCTATTGACGATTGCCGGAGTCGGTATCGTAATCGAGCTTTTTTCTCCTAAGTTTGGAGTTTCAGGCTTTATTGGAGTATTGGCGTTACTTTTTTTCTTTTATGGACATTTTCAAGCTGGTCTTGCTGGATATGGGACAGTGCTATTATTTGTAGCAGGTATTCTACTTATTTTTCTTGAGTTTTTTTTACCAGGGGCGATCTCAGGAACACTTGGAACAATAGCATTACTTTTGAGTCTGTTTATTGCAGGAGGGAATGCCCTGCAAATGGGTGTTTCTATATTAATCTCTCTTTTCTTTTCAATACTAGCTTTGTTTATTATGATCAAAGTTTTTGATAAAAGGTTGATTCTCTTTAATAAAATGGTTTTATTTGAATCAGCCAGAAAGGAAGATGGTTATGTTTCGAATATTAACCGTACTGATCTTTTGGGCAAGGAAGGTGTAGCATTAACCATTTTACGACCTGCAGGGACGGTTATTATTCATTCAGAACGGATCGATGTCGTGAGTGAAGGCGGCTTCATTGATCAAAACGCCAAAGTGAGGGTAATTAAGGTTGAAGGTGCCAGCATTGTTGTAAGAGAGATATAATTTATTGAGGAGGTTTGGCGAATGGTAACAAGTGGAACAATTTTTATTATTGCTGTAGTCATTGTTGTTTTAATATTTTTAGGAGTGTTATTATCCTTTGTGCCAGTCATGCTTTGGATTTCTGCCCTTGCTGCAGGTGTCCATGTGAATATTTTTACCCTAGTCGGGATGAGGCTCCGGAGGGTTACTCCAAGCAGGGTTATAAACCCGCTTATTAAAGGCCCATAAAGCGGGTTTAAATGTTACCACCAATCAGCTTGAAAGCCATTATCTAGCTGGTGGGAATGTGGATAGGGTTGTGAATGCTTTAATTGCTGCACATCGGGCAAATATTGAACTAACATTTGAACGAGGTGCGGCGATTGATCTCGCTGGGCGAGATGTCCTGCAAGCGGTCCAAATGAGTGTAAATCCAAAAGTTATTGAGACACCATTTATTCCAGGTGTTGCAATGAATGGAATTGAAGTAAAGGTAAAGGCAAGAATTACCGTAAGGGCAAATATTGAGCGCCTTGTCGGTGGTGCTGGTGAAGAAACAGTTATAGCTCGTGTTGGTGAAGGGGTAGTATCTACCATTGGTTCAGCGGACAGCCATTTCAAGGTGCTCGAAAAACCTGACTTAATTTCACAAACAGTACTTTCCAAGGGGCTTGATGCGGGTACTGCATTTGAAATCCTTTCAATTGACATAGCTGACGTCGATGTTGGTAAAAACATTGGTGCTGAATTACAAACTGAACAGGCAGAAGCGGATAAGAAAATCGCACAAGCTAAAGCAGAAGAACGCAGGGCAATGGCTGTCGCACTTGAACAGGAAATGAAGGCAAAGGTTCAAGAAATGAGAGCGAAGGTAGTGGAAGCCGAAGCAGAAGTGCCACGGGCAATGGCTGAAGCTCTTAAATCCGGAAATATCGGTGTAATGGATTATATGAACATAAAAAATATTTCTGCTGATACAGATATGAGGGGTTCCATTGGGAAGATAACGGGTGAGAAGAAGGACGATAATTAATATCTACCACCGTTTGGACATTTTGGAAAAAAGGAGGTGGGAGATTGAGTACTATAATTTTCATGATTATCGTGGGTGTTCTTTCAACAATATTTGCTAAGGCGAAAGGGAACAAAGAACCATCGAAAAGTAAATCATTTTCTTTCAATCGTTTTGATGATTTCCGGGAACTGTTTAACAATAAAACAACGAATCATCTCCCAAAAGAAACGAGTCCGAAGCCATCTATGAAACCTGAATTTCAACCAGGCAATCTGGAAAGTATCGAAAAAAAGTATTTACAAATAAAACATATTCCTGAAGCTAGTCCGCGTCCCGAATTAAAACAAACCGAGCAAGTTAAAATGACGGAAAAAGACAGAAAAGAAGAAAGAAAAGAGCTATTTTCAGAGAGTCCAGATGCCAAAACGCTGGTTAATGGTATTATCTGGGCTGAAATCCTTGGGGAGCCGCGAGCGAAAAAACCTTATTTTATGAGAAAAAACTAAGGTTGAATTTAATAAAACAAGGATGCACTGAGGAAAAAGATGTGCTAGAACCCCCTTTCATTTCATAAATATGAGATGAAAGGGGGTTCTTTTTTTATGGCAAAAACATTGGGCAACGCGTCCGGAGCTGGATGGCAAAAAAAATGGATCTTCCTCAGGATGTCATGATGGATTTGCCCCGTATTACCATGATTGGGCAGATTCATATTTACATTGAAAATCATAGAGGTTTGTTAACCTTTACAGATAAAGAACTACGCTTGTTGTTAAAGCAGGGGCAGTTGTTGATAAAAGGCAACGCATTCGTTATAAAAACTATTTTGCCGGAAGAAATATTACTGCAAGGAAAAATAGATCAGGTCATTTATATTAATGACAATTCGGGAGGAACAAAATGAAAAACCAGTGGATCGAATTTTTATATGGCAGGGTAACAGTCAAGGTATCGGGAAGGGGGATAGAACGATTTTTAAACGTTCTTACTAGGAATGGCCTCCATATTTGGAATGTAAAACGACATGGTACCGATACGATTACGTTCAAAATGAGGCTTAAGGATGCAAAGAATATTCGGCATTTCGCGCGGAAAAGTGAATGTTCGATTTCCTTTTTACAGCGAAGTGGGGTGCCATTTTTAGTTAAACGGCTGTTAAAAAACAGTGGATTTTTGGCAGGAGCAGCTGTTTTCTTTCTTCTCATTTTATTTTTATCAAATGTGATATGGGGAATTGATATAAAAGGAGCAAAACCCGCAACAGAGTATCAAATTCGCAAAGAATTGGACAAGATGGGCGTTAAAATAGGTAAGGTACAATTTTTTGTTGACAATGTGGAAGCCATTCAGAAGAAGTTGACTAATAATATTGCTGACCTTACATGGGTTGGCGTCGAGCTAAGAGGGACAACCTACCACTTTCAAGTGGTAGAAAAAAACGAGCCAAAAAAACCAGAACTATTATCGCCGAGGAATTTAGTGGCGAAAAAGAAAGCAACAATTGTAAGGATGAATATTCATGTTGGTCAAATGGTTGTTGATAAAAACGATCAAGTTCAACCAGGACAATTACTTGTTTCTGGAGAAATTGGTCAAGAAGGGCAAACACAGCTTGTACCGGCTGAAGGTGAGGTTTGGGGGGAAACATGGTATACGAGTCATGTTGAACTGCCATTGAAAACAAACTTTAACGTATTTAACGGAAAGGAAGAGCAAAAATATTACATTGAAATGGGGAAATTTGATATACCAATATGGGGATTTGGAAAATCAAAATTTAAGGAATCAGAAACCGAAAAGATCGTTCACAAAATTCATTTCTTAAAATGGGATCTGCCAATTTCTTATGTTAACAAAACCATTCGTGAACGTGAAGAAATAACCCGTACGTATACGAATAAAGAGGCAGAACAAATTGCATTAGAGATGGCTAAAAAAGAAATAAAAACACATTTAGATGAAGATGCTATCATTAAAGATGAAAAAATTTTACACAAGGCAATTAAAAATGGTAAAGTTATGCTAGATATCCATTTTAAGATAATCGAAAATATTGCTGTCGGACAACCGATATCCAAGGAGACTCATGAATGACAGAAGAGCTAAAAACAATAAATGTACAACTTGAAAATCCTACAGAGGCAATTTCTCTTTTAGGAAACGCGGATTCAAATATAAAAATTATTGAACAAGAATTGGATGTTTCTATTGTCACTAGGGGCGAATCTGTTAGTTTGTCTGGTGACAGTAATCATGTAGAAATGGCAAGTCAAATCCTAAATAAACTAATTTTCTTAATTCGCAGGGGTGTAAATATTAGTCAGAGGGACGTTTTATATGCAGTCCAAATGGCTCAAAAAGGAACATTGGATTATTTTGTGAATTTGTACGATGAGGAAATTGCCAAAAATGTAAAAGGTAAAACGATTCGTATTAAAACGCTTGGGCAAAGACAATATGTAATGGCGATAAAGAAAAATGATCTAGTATTCGGGATAGGACCTGCTGGAACTGGTAAAACGTATCTTGCTGTAGTTATGGCTGTTAGTGCCCTAAAAAATGGTCAAGTAAATAGAATTATTTTAACAAGACCAGCAGTTGATGCCGGAGAGAGTCTTGGGTTTCTCCCAGGCGATTTGAAAGAAAAGGTAGACCCTTATCTAAGGCCATTGTATGATGCACTCCATGATATCCTTGGTACCGAACATACCCAGAGATTAATTGAACGCGGGACGATTGAAATTGCCCCACTTGCCTATATGCGGGGCAGGACATTAGACGATGCATTTGTTATTTTAGATGAAGCACAGAATACAACTCATGCCCAAATGAAAATGTTTTTGACCCGCCTCGGGTTTAGTTCGAAAATGGTCATTACTGGTGACCAAACACAGGTGGATTTGCCAAAAGGCGTGAAGTCGGGTTTAATTGTGGCGGAGAATATACTAAAGGATGTAAAAGGAATTTCGTTTGTCTTTTTAGAACAAAGTGACGTTGTTCGCCATCCTCTGGTTGGAAGAATAATTGAAGCATACGGTAAGAAGGATGAACAAAAATGAAACCACAAAGACAAAAAGATAGGCCAAAATTGGTTTATCTTTTTTTAGTATATAATAAAAAAAATGTGCAAAAGGAATCTTCTTCTCTTTGCAGGTGAAAAGTCTCGGAAAAACTGTTATCATTTTACCTAAAGCAAACTGTCCAGCAAAAATCTATATTTTTAAATAATGATATTGTATAAAGGTTTTCATAGTGAAGTGATGTGAAAAAGTTTTATTTGGTGTATCGTTAGATAGGACCCATATAAATGATGTCTACGTGTGTGGGCTTGTTTATGGGCGTGGGGGGATTTAAGTGGGAAAACTGCAGCAGCACTTCATTAAGATACGGAAGCTTCTCGATATTACCTTTTTTCGAGTATTATTTTTTCTTGTTTTAGGAATAGTCCTTTATGCTGCGATGTTTAGTAATGTAAGACCTGAAAAGCTGGATTTAAATTTGTTTTCGATTGCTGATAAAACGATCCGTTCGCCAGGGACAGTTGAGGATAAGCAAAGTACTGAAAAAAAACGCAAAGAAGCAGTGGATCAAGTACAGGATGTGTACGCGCTAAAAAAGGAGTATACACAAAATCGGGTTGATTTAATTACCTCGATATTTGATTCTGCTACAGAAGTAAATGATGAAATTAACGAAGAGATGAAGAAACAGTCAGAAGCATCTGTGGATAAATCTATTAAAGTTGCAGAACCAAGTGTTCCTGAGAAAGTAGCAAAATTAAAAGCAAAATTGACCCCAAGTGTGACGAAGGACCTTTCTGAACAGGTTTTTTCAGGAATAGTCCAAGCAAGCAAGGCAGAATTGTCAATCGCTAAAGATTTAACGGTGACTGCAATCAATAATGTCATGACAAAAAGAATTTCTGCAGACGATGTGGAAAATGCTAAAAAAAGAGTGGAAGAAGAATTAAGATATTCCACTTTAGATGATGAACTAAAAAGTGCGTCAATTGAATTGGGAAGGTATGCTGTTATACAAAATGAATTTTATGATCCTGTTGCAACAGAGGAATTGCGGCAGCAAGCAGCAGAAAGTGTCGAGCCGGTAAAGATTCTTCAGGGGCAAATTATCGTCGAAGAAGGAGCTTTAATTAACCGGGAAATATACCGTCAACTAAAGCTTGTTGGTCTTCTCGCCAATGAAAAATCTTTTAAGCCTTTTATTGGGTTAGCTTTTTTCATTATTCTCATTCTTTCAGCGATCTATTATTACTTTTATCAAATGAAAACATTGCCGGAAAAAAGACAAACCAATTTACTTTTATTTGGGATCATTCTTGTCCTGTCAATTTTCATCTTGAAAATAGTAAGTTTGCTACAAATATTCAATTATTCTGGGATTGGCTATCTGTTTCCTGCTGCTATGGGCGGTATGTTAATCAAGATATTAATTGATGAAAAGCTTGCGGTGCTCATGTCTATTATTATGGCGGTTTGTGGAAGCGTTGTTTTCAATGAAGGATTAACAGGAACCTTTAATTTTTCGGAAGGAATTTATATTCTCTTCAGTGCGTTAGCTGGTATCCTTTTTTTAAGTAATCATAATCAACGATCGAAAATTTTACAGGCTGGATCATTTGCTGCAGCGGTAAATCTCCTTACTATTTGGGCTTTAATGTTTTTGCCAAATGGACAATTTTCCGGTCTCGAATATGGGTATTATTTTTTAACTGCTCTTGTTTCAGGGATCGCTTCTGCTGTTTTAACAATTGGATTACTGCCTTTCTTTGAGGCTAGCTTCGGTATACTTTCAACTATGAGGCTAATTGAACTATCGAATCCAAACCATCCACTCCTTAGGAAAATATTAATGGGGCCCTGGCACCTACCATCATAGTGTGATGGTAGCTAACTTGGCGGAATCCGCATGTGAGGCAATTGGAGCTAATGGGCTTTTAGCAAGAGTTGGCAGCTATTATCATGATATTGGAAAGACAAGACGGCCAACTTTTTTATCGAAAATCAAATGCACCTAGATAATCCACATGATCGCCTTCCACCAGATAAAAGTGCGAATATCATTTTTGATCATGTGACAGAGGGCTCGACTATATTGAAGAAATACCACATGCCAAAAGAGTTGATTGACATCACTGAACAACATCATGGCACAACGCTGTTGAAATTTTTTTACCATAAGGCTCTCGAGAATGAAACCGATACAATCGAAGAAAATTTTCGATATCCTGGTCCAAAGGCTCAGTCAAAGGAATCAGCTATAGTCGGAATCGCAGATAGTGTCGAGGCAGCTGTTCGTTCATTAACTCATTCAACTCCGGAACTTATTGAATCATTAGTTAAAAAAATTGTTGCGGATCGACTGCAGGATGGACAATTAAATGAATGTGACCTAACATTAAGGGAGCTTGAAACAGTATCCCACACTTTATGTGAAACCTTAAAGGGGATTTTCCACTCAAGAATTGAATATCCAGAATTAACGAAGAAGGTGAAACAAGCATGAATTTAATGATTGATTTTTTAGATGAAACAAATGAACTAACTGAGGAACAATTACAAGAAATAGAAAGATTATTAAATTTTGCGGCAAAAAAAGAGAATATTGAAGAAGAAAGTGAAGTTTCCGTGACCTTTGTTTCCAACGAACGAATTCAGGAGATTAATCGTGAATATCGCGACAAGGATAACGCAACAGATGTGATCTCGTTCGCTATGGAAGAACTAGGTGAAGGGGAAGTGGAATTAGTTGGTCCAGATATGCCGCGTGTATTAGGCGATATTATTATTTCAGTACCAAAAACGAAGGAACAGGCAGAAGAATATGGTCATTCCTTTATTCGAGAGCTTGGCTTCCTTTCTGTTCATGGATTTCTGCATCTTTTAGGCTATGATCATATGAATGAAGCTGATGAAGTACAAATGTTTACTCTTCAAAAGGAAATTTTGAACGAATATGGGCTCTCACGGTAAGCGAAAAGCCATTTCTTTGTTGGATTCCTTTTCTTTTGCAATCAATGGAATCAGAATTGCACTCTTAACTGAAAGAAATATGAGGATTCATCTATTTAGTTCAGTCATCGTAATCGGCAGTTCGATTTTTTTCTCGATATCCACGATTGAGTGGCTTATTGTCCTAATAGTAATTGGTGGCATGCTTGCCTTAGAATTAGTAAATACAGCAATAGAACGTGTAGTTGATCTTGTGACAGAGGAATTCCACCCGTTCGCGAAACAAGCGAAGGATATGGCGGCAGGAGCGGTCTTCATCTATGCAATCATTTCTGTAGTAATTGGAATGATTGTTTTTTGGCCCCATATTTTAAAATTGCTCTCCTTCTAGAGTGGTTTTTCATGGATTTGAAAAGGGATTATCATTTGTTTAAAATGATGTATTAGCAAGAATTCTTAGTTGGTTTAATTTATGAGAAAATTCAAAATTCTTTATTACGTTTTTGCAACAAGTAATGTTTTTATCCGTTTTTTGAGGTAAAATATAGATAACAGCAGATACATGCTGGAAGGGAAGAACACTATTGAACATTGATCAATTAATTGAAGAAGCAAAGTTAGCAAGAGAAAAAGCCTATGTTCCTTATTCTAAATTCGGAGTAGGGGCTGCCCTTTTAACAAAGGATGGAAAAGTTTATCAAGGTTGTAATATAGAAAATGCAGCATATAGTATGTGTAATTGTGCTGAACGTACCGCCATTTTTAAAGCGTATTCAGAGGGTGATCGTGATTTTCAACTTCTCGCTATCGTAGCCGATACTGAACGCCCATGCTCCCCGTGTGGCGCATGCCGTCAAGTCATTTCTGAATTATGCCCAAGAGACATGTTAGTGGTTTTAACAAATCTTAAAGGGGATATACAAGAAATTACTGTTGCAGATTTACTGCCAGGGGCTTTTTCACCGGAGGATCTTCATGCAAAATAATCTAGAAGAAAACAAGGGCTATAAATCAGGGTTTATTTCGATAATTGGCAGACCAAATGTAGGAAAATCAACCTATCTTAATCGAGTCATTGGTCAAAAAATTGCCATCATGAGCGATAAACCGCAAACTACACGCAATAAAATCCAAGGTGTTTTGACAATGGATAATACCCAAATGATCTTTATTGATACTCCAGGAATCCATAAACCAAAGCATAAATTAGGCGATTTTATGATGAAGGTAGCACAAAACACGTTAAAAGAAGTGGATTTAATTTTATTTATGGTAAACGCTGCAGAAGGATTTGGACGTGGTGAAGAATTTATCCTGGAAAAATTCCAAACGGTAAACACACCTATCTTTCTTGTTATCAATAAAATCGATCAAATTCACCCTGATGATTTATTACCCATTATTGAATCATATAAAGAAAAATACCCTTTTAAAGAGATTGTTCCTATATCGGCTCTTGTCGGGAATAATGTCGAACGTCTTTTGGAACAAATCAAGACATACTTGCCGGAAGGGCCACAATATTATCCTGCTGACCAAGTAACGGATCATCCTGAAAGGTTTATCATAACTGAGTTAATTAGGGAAAAAGCACTGCATTTAACAAGGGAAGAAATTCCACATTCTTTAGCCGTTGTTCTTGATAAAATCGAGAGGCAAGAGGGCAAGGATATTATCAATGTAATGGCAACTGTCATTGTTGAAAGAGATTCGCAAAAAGGAATCATTATTGGAAAGAAAGGCAGTATGCTTAAGGAAATAGGGATGCGTGCCCGTGTGGATATAGAAAATCTTCTAGGGTCAAAAGTATTCCTCGAACTTTGGGTAAAAGTACAAAAAGATTGGCGAAATAAAATGTCCCAACTTCGCGATTTTGGCTTTAATGAAGATGAATATTGATTAATAACCCTATCTAAAATATTACCCTAATGTTAAAAATATGCATGGACAACATTAACAAATTTTTCGTCTTATGATTTTGAAAAGACAGGCTATGATAAATGTAAGGTTGGGATTAAAAAAAGGCTAGTCTAAATAATGAAAGGTGGGGTTTTCGATGATGGATTTTACGTGGAAAGTATTTACCCAGACAGGTAGTATTGACACATATCTTCTCTTTAAAGAGCTTGAGAAGGAAAACCAAGAAATACCCGGAAATCTGAATGAAGAGCTAGCGCAAATGGATTTTCCCATTTCATAAGTATGTCTTTAGCCTGCACTGGATGTGATTGATATGCTTCAGAAATGTGAAGGCATCGTTATAAGAACAACAGATTATGGTGAAACCAATAAAATTGTTACTTTATATACCCGGGAATGGGGGAAGATAGGGGTAATGGCTAGAGGTGCTAAAAAGCCCAATAGCCGCCTCTCCTCCATTACCCAGCTATTCACCCACGGATATTTTCTTGTTCAAAAAGGAACAGGCTGGGAAGTGTTCAGCAAGGTGAAATCATAACCTCTTTGCGGTCAATTGGTGAGGACATATTTTTAACAGCGTATGCCAGTTATATTGTCGAATTAACAGACAAATGTACAGAGGAGAAAAAACCCAATCCTTTTCATTTTGAATTGCTTTATCAAACATTAAATTATATGAATGAAGGCTTTGATCCTGATGTATTGATGAATATTTATGAAATGAAAATGCTAAATGTTTTGGGTTTGTATCCAATATTAAATCAATGTTCCGTTTGCAGTTGTACAGACGGACTTTTTTCATTTTCCATTCGAGAGGGCGGCTTTATTTGTCACCGTTGTCTCGCAAATGACCCTTATCATTTGAAATTATCACAGGCAACTGTAAAACTATTACGGCTATTTTATTATATTGATCTTTCAAGGTTAGGAAATATTTCAGTAAAAGAAGAAACTAAGGCTGAGTTAAAAAAAGTGATATCAGCCTATTACGATGAGTATTCAGGGTTATATCTTAAAACGAAAAAATTTCTCAGTTCAATGGATCAATTCCGAAATCTCTTATAGATGCTTGGTTGACAATTTTCCAAGTTTTCGTTAATATCTTTTTAATAAGAATAGTTGCTGTGACGGAAAGTAGTACTTAGCAATCTCTATAAAAGCGAACCTAGGGTGGTGGAAGCTAGGGTATAGGGCACTATGGAAGGCATTCCTGAGCAATCATGTGTTTTTACACATTTTAAAGAGGCTGCGGTATGCAGCAAATAGGGTGGAACCGCGGGTAACTCTCGTCCCTATGCTTACTAAGAGCATAGAGACGGGAGTTTTTTGTTTGAAAGCGGAAGTGCCTCGGTTAGCCAAGTGCTGGAGCTAGATGATTTTTTAAAAAGGAGCGAAAAACAATGAAGGTAACAATGGAGCAAATAGTTTCACATGCAAAACACAGAGGCTTTATTTTTCCAGGTTCAGAAATTTACGGGGGACTTGCGAACACATGGGATTATGGCCCATTAGGTGTCGAATTTAAAAATAATATTAAACAGGCTTGGTGGAAAAAATTTGTTCAGGAATCCCCTTACAATGTTGGTTTAGATGCCAGCATCTTAATGAACCCGAGAACATGGGAAGCCTCTGGTCATATCGGAAATTTTAATGACCCGATGATTGATTGTAAAAACTGTAAAGCACGCCATCGTGCTGATAAATTAATTGAAAATGCTCTTGAGGAAAAGGGAATTGAGATGATTGTGGATGGCTTGCCATTTGAAAAAATGGAAGAATTGGTGAAAGAGCATAATATTGCTTGCCCTGATTGTGGCAGTCATGATTTCACCGGTATCCGTCAATTTAATTTAATGTTTAAAACATTCCAAGGTGTAACGGAAACAAGCACGAATGAGATCTTCCTTCGTCCAGAAACCGCTCAGGGTATTTTTGTTAATTTTAAGAATGTACAGCGGACGATGAGAAAAAAATTACCTTTTGGTATCGCCCAAATCGGAAAAAGCTTTCGTAACGAGATTACCCCTGGTAATTTTACTTTCCGTACAAGAGAGTTCGAACAAATGGAACTTGAGTTTTTCTGTAAACCTGGTGATGAACTGGAATGGTTCGATTATTGGAAGCAATATGCTGAAAAATGGCTTCTCTCTTTAGGTCTAAATAGGGAAAATTTAAGACTTCGAGACCATTCTGCGGATGAACTTTCCCACTATAGCAACGCCACAACCGACTTTGAATTTAAATTTCCGTTTGGATGGGGCGAATTATGGGGTGTTGCATCAAGAACAGATTATGATTTGAAGCAGCACATGCAATTTTCTGGTGAAGACTTCAATTACCTTGATCCGGAAACAAATGAAAGGTTTATCCCATACTGTATCGAACCATCATTGGGAGCAGACCGAGTAACTTTAGCTTTCTTGATTGATGCATATAATGAAGAGCAGCTTGAGGATGGTACTTCAAGAACGGTTATGCATTTCCATCCTGCTTTAGCACCATTCAAAGCTGCAGTTCTTCCATTATCAAAGAAATTGTCCGAAGAAGCGAGAGAAGTTTTCACAACATTGTCGAAGCATTTCTTGGTTGATTATGATGAAGCAGGTTCTATTGGTAAAAGATACCGTCGCCATGATGAAATAGGCACACCGTTCTGCATTACTTACGATTTTGATTCCAAAGAAGACAAACAAGTAACGGTCCGCGATCGAGATACTATGGAGCAAAAACGTATTCCAATTGCAGATCTTGTAAGCTTCATTCAAGAAAAAATTATATTTTAAAAGATGAAGGTGCGGTAACTTCCGCACCTTTTCCTTTGGTACAGGCTCAACTCTTTTCCACACAAAATAATTAGTATATAATATTGCTATTAAAGTATAACGTTTGCGCAGTTGTAGGTTTATACATAAAGGCTTTTATAAGGTGGTGAGGACAATAGAACTGACTAAACGCCAAGAACAGATTTTGCAAATAGTAAAGGACAATGGCCGATTACGGGAGAGCATATCGCGGATCAATTAGGATTAACGCGGGCTACACTTAGACCTGACTTGGCCATTTTAACTATGGCAGGATATTTAGACGCAAGACCTCGTGTGGGTTATTTCTATACGGGAAAATCTGGGCCCAGCTTCTAACTGAAAATCTTCAGAAAATCTATGTGAAAGATTACCAGTCGATTCCTGTTGTGGTTAATGAAAATGTTTCTGTATATGACGCTATTTGTACAATGTTCCTTGAAGATGTGGGAACATTATTTGTTGTGGACCAACATGCTATTTTAGTTGGGGTTCTATCACGAAAGGATTTGCTGAGAGCAAGTATTGGCAAACAAGAGCTTACGACTATTCCTGTTAATATCATTATGACAAGGATGCCGAATATTACGATGTGTGAAAGGGAAGATTTACTAATTGAAATTGCAAAGAAATTAATTGATAAACAGATCGATGCCTTACCAATCGTAAGAAAGACAGACAGAGGGTATGAAGTGATCGGAAGAATTACGAAAACAAACATTACAAAAGCCTTTGTTGCACTTGGTGATGAGTAAAAGAATAGAGAAAGCCCCAAGGCACTGGAATAAGACAATCAAATTAAAGGAGTTGTTCAGGGAGAATGAGTTTGCCGATTATATATGTGGTTTCTGATTCAGTAGGGGAAACCGCTGAACTAGTGACAAAAGCAGCAATAAGTCAGTTTAATGGTTCAGGAATGACATTAAAAAGATTTCCATATGTTGAAGACAAAGAACATATTGATGAAGTATTATCTCTTGTAACGATGGACAAGGCAATGGTGGCTTATACGCTTGTAAAGCCGGAAATGCGCGAATATATGAAGGAACAAGCAATCCAAGAGGGAATATATGCTGTAGATTTAATTGGACCTGTTATGGACCAAATACAAGTATACAGCGGGAAAACACCATTATGTGAACCTGGTCTTGTTAGAAAACTAGATGAAGATTATTTTAAAAAAGTGGAAGCGATTGAATTTGCGGTTAAATATGATGATGGGCGAGACCCTAGAGGGATTTTAAAAGCAGATATTGTCTTAATTGGGGTATCAAGAACATCTAAAACACCCTTATCACAATATCTAGCCCTTAAACGTTTAAAGGTGGCAAATGTTCCATTGGTACCAGAAGTGGATCCACCTGAAGAACTTTACAAGGTACCATTAGAAAAATGCTTCGGTTTAAAAATAAGTCCGGAAAAATTAAATAATATTAGACGAGAACGATTAATATCCTTGGGATTAAATGACCAAGCAAGTTATGCTAATATCGAACGAATTAAAGAAGAATTAACTTTTTTTGATAAAGTTGTCAGTAAAATAAATTGCCCCGTTATTGACGTAACGAATAAGGCGGTAGAAGAAACCGCTAATGTTATCCTAAATTACTTTCATAAAAGAAGGGCATAGCACATAATCATGGGATTATGTGTTTTCTTTTTTTATAAAAAAAATATAGCAAAATTAAAAAGAATATACTATAATAAAAAATTGTGATAAAAATGAATCTTTTAGGTTTAGACTTGCATGTGAACGAATAAACTATTTATTGTTAGATGTCAAGGAAACCTATTGAAAAAAATTCGACATAAATCCTTTTGATAAAAGTTAACGATTAAAGAAGGAATATGTGGAGTGATGTAGAATTAATACTTATATTAAAGGCATTCCGAGCAAGTTTTGTCGATGCAGACTCCTGCCCAGTTAAAGAGGAGATTGTCGAAATTGCTTCCGAATTTTCGATTAAAGTTCTATTTATCGCTTCCTACGATCACCATGTAAGTAAGGAGATTACATATGCAACATGGAAATATGTTGATTCAAGGAAGGAAGCTGCGAACATGTTCATTATGAATCATACCGTGAAGGGAGATATTGTTATCACACATGATATTGGACTTGCTTCTTAAGGGTGTTCATGTTTTATCTCCAAGGGGAATTTTATTCGAGGAAAAAGGAATACAAACTGCCCTTGATTTGCGCTATTTAAATGCCAAGGAGAGAAAAAAAGGCGTTTATGGAAAGGACCAAAACCCTATCAATCTGAAGATCGAGAAAGTTTTATGCTGCAATTGACAAAAATTTTGTCGAAATTTGCAGGAATTTAGCAAATGTTTATAGAATACCTGTTAGGATAAATGGAGTTGTTTTCATGGCAGACCGTATTGCCGAAGAAAAAATAAATCAAATTCGTCAGGCTGTTGATATCGTCGAAATAATCAGCGATTATGTTCAACTGAAAAAACAGGGGCGAAATTACTTCGGATTATGTCCTTTCCATGGAGAAAATACCCCATCTTTTTCCGTATCTGCTGATAAACAAATCTTCCATTGCTTTGGCTGCGGTGCAGGCGGAAATGTTTTTTCATTTTTAATGGAGCTTGAAGGAAGCTCTTTCCAAGAAGCTGCAATGAAATTAGCTGCTAGGGTAAATATCGATCTTCAAATGAATCTCACTACCGTTGGAAAAGAAAGAACGATTTCCAAAGAGCTGCAAGCGATTCATGATGCTCATGAGCTTTTACGTAAATTTTACCATCACTTATTGGTAAATACAAAAGAGGGTCAGCATGCATTAGAGTATCTGCTTGAAAGAGGCTTTTCTCGAGAATCAATTGATAAATTTCAAATCGGCTATTCATTAAATTCTTGGGATTTTGTTTGTAAGTTTCTTCTAAAAAGGGAGTTTGCACCTGAATGGATCGAAAAAGCCGGTTTAATTATCAAGCGTGAAAAGGATGGGACCTATTTTGACCGATTCAGAGATCGAATTATGTTTCCGATTTTTGATCGTAATGGAAATACGATTGCATTTTCAGGGAGATCACTTGGCGAAGAGCCCAAATATTTAAATAGTCCCGAAACAGCAATCTTTAATAAAAGCAAAATTTTATACAATTTTCATTTAGCTAAGCCCCATATTCGAAAAATACAGCAAGCTGTTTTATTTGAGGGGTTTGCCGATGTGATTGCGGCAGATAGGTCTGGAGTGGAAAATGGAATTGCCACGATGGGGACTTCATTAACGGAAGAGCATATCACCCTTCTGAGGCAAAATGTCCAATCTGTAACCATCTGCTACGATTCCGATAAGGCGGGAATTGAAGCTGCATACCGTGCGGGAAATCTTCTAACGGATGCAGATTTTAAATTAAAAGTGGCAATAATGCCCGATGGCTTAGATCCAGACGAATACATCAAAGTATTTGGTCCCGAAAAATTTCGCAACGAAGTTATTGGTGCCAGTCACACCTGGATGGGTTTTAAATTTCTTTATTTTCGCAGAGGAAAAAACCTTCAGCATGAAGGAGATCGACTTGCCTATATCGAAGAAATACTAAGAGAAATAAGTAAATTGACGAAAGCTGTTGAAAAAGACCATTATTTAAGGCAGCTTGCTTCTGAATTTTCGCTATCCTTGGATGCGTTAAAGCAACAACAAAAACAGATTTTCTTTGCTGAAAAAAGAAAATCAAATGGGAAAGATCAAACAGTAACTAAGCCATTGCTTTTCGTTAAGCAAGTGAATGAATTAAAGCCTGCTCATTATACTGCTGAAAGGCGTTTAATTGCCCATATGCTAAAAAATCGGGATGTTGCATTTAAGGTGCAGGATTTATTAAAAGGAAACACGTTTAATATTGATGAACATCAGGCAATAATAACCTATCTGTTCGGATTTTACGAAGACCATTTAAATCCTGATTCAAGTGCGTTTTTAACCTATATTCAAGATGACAATCTTAGAAGAATGGTTGCTAACATAGAAATGATGTCCATTAATGAGGAAATGAGCAACCAAGAATTAACTGATTATATCAAACAGGTGTTGAATTATCAAAAAATGTTAAAGATAAAAGAAAAAGAAGTGGAAGAAAAAGAAGCAGAACGACAAAAAGATTATTCGAAAGCTGCTGCAATTGCAATGGAAATCATTCAATTGCGTAAATCTTTATAGATACCATTTAATTAGTTCTTTTATTCTGGAAGGAGGGGGACCTATGGCTGCTGAAAAATCAGCCCGTTCAAAAGAGACGGAAAATGAATTGACCTTTGAACAAGTGAAAGACCAGTTAACAGAACTGGGTAAAAAAGTCGGCGTCCTTGCCTACGATGATGTTGCTGAAAAGTTGGCTAATTTTGATTTAGAATCTGAACAAATGGATGAGTTTCTAGAATTTCTAGGTGATCAAGGAATTGAATTGGTCGGTGAAAGTGACGAGGAAGACCCAAACAGTAAACAATTAGCAAAAAGTGATGACGATGAATTTGATCTTAATGATCTTAGCGTTCCTCCTGGAGTTAAAATCAATGATCCGGTTCGTATGTACCTAAAGGAAATTGGCGAGTTGACTTACTGTCGGCTGAAGAGGAAATAAAACTGGCAAATCGTATCGAAGAAGGCGACGAAGAAGCAAAACGACGCCTTGCCGAAGCCAATCTTCGCCTCGTCGTAAGTATTGCTAAACGTTATGTTGGGCGAGGAATGCTATTTCTTGATCTCATTCAAGAAGGTAATATGGGGCTTATTAAAGCCGTTGAAAAGTTTGATTACCGCAAAGGATTTAAATTTAGTACGTATGCGACATGGTGGATTCGTCAAGCGATCACAAGGGCAATTGCAGACCAAGCAAGAACGATCCGCATCCCTGTGCATATGGTCGAAACCATTAATAAGCTGATTCGAGTTCAGCGTCAATTACTTCAGGACCTTGGCCGCGAACCAACTCCAGAAGAAATTGGAGAAGATATGGATTTAACACCGGATAAGGTAAGAGAAATTTTAAAAATCGCCCAAGAGCCAGTATCTCTTGAAACTCCAATTGGTGAAGAAGATGATTCCCATCTTGGAGATTTCATTGAAGATCAGGATGCAACATCCCCTTCTGAGCATGCCGCATATGAATTATTAAAAGAGCAGCTCGAGGATGTCCTTGATACCCTAACAGATCGGGAAGAAAATGTTCTCCGTTTACGCTTTGGTTTGGATGATGGACGTACGCGTACCCTTGAAGAAGTAGGTAAGGTTTTTGGGGTTACACGCGAGCGAATCCGTCAAATTGAAGCAAAAGCATTACGGAAATTACGCCACCCAAGTCGTAGTAAACGACTTAAGGACTTTTTAGAATAAAATATCTATCCAAAGTTTACTTCAATAGAAGTAAACTTTTTTGTGTTTTAAAATACTTTAGAGTGAAACCGTTTTATATATTTGTCATTTATTTTACTGAATTGTCTTTCATTTTGCAAATAGACATCTAAAACTTTTTGTCTTTGGAACGATATTTAGAAGGTTGATGATAATCATTTCATTATTCAGCCTCTTTTATTTTTATTTACAAAGTTTTTGGACAAAGTAAGTTTAGGTCTTTTCCTTCTGTCGATTTTCAAGTAAAATAGTAATTGTTTGTAAACGTTCTATTATTTAACAGAGTACTTACATAAGGGAGGTTATAGTATGAATAAAAATCCAGTCATTCCATTCGTAATTATTATGGTTTTTGGAATTGGACTTATGTTCTTTTTGTCCTTCAAAGGCTTCGGTGATTCGAAACAATTAGCTAAGGATTCAGGAACGAGCGCCGACCAAACTACACAGACACAAACTGTTGCTTCAGCTAAACCAGAAGACATTTATAAGTCAACTTGTATTGGCTGCCATGGCGACCAGTATCAAGGGGTTGTAGGACCATCCTTACATGGTGTTGGTAAAAAGTTTACAAAGGCTCAAATTATGGGCTTCATCACCAAAGGGAAGGGCAATATGCCTCCTGGTCTTGTTCCACAAGAACAAGCTGCTGCAATGGCAGATTGGGTTTCCAAAATTCAATAATTTTAACTTTTTTCAAAAAGTCCTTTGCATCTGAAAAGGACTTTTTTTATACTGAATTGAATGAACATTTATCATAATGATGAGTAGAAGTACTATACATAGAAGCGTGGTGGAGATTTTGTGAATACTGATAAATTGTCGTTTCGTTTGGCAACGGTTGCCAAATATGTTCCTAAGAATGCAAGACTTGCTGATATTGGCTCTGACCATGCATATTTGCCTTGTTATCTGGCTAAAAATGCAGGTATTCCATTTGCTATCGCAGGTGAAGTGGTGGCTGGTCCTTTTCAGTCAGCAGAAAGAAATGTTTTATCTGAAGGGTTATCTGAAATAATTTCCGTCCGTTTGGGTGACGGTTTAGATGTAATAGGGAATGATGAAGTCGATTGCATCACAATTGCTGGAATGGGTGGTGCCTTAATAGCAAGTATTTTAGAAAGAGGTAAGGATAAGCTTACTTCGGTTAATCGACTTGTGTTACAACCGAATATAGGGGCGATATCAATCCGAAAATGGTTCTTTGAAAACAACTGGGAGCTTATCTCTGAAGAAATCATAGAGGAAGATGAGAAAATTTACGAAATTTTAGTTGCTGAAAAAGGGGAGCCTAGTAAGCCCTATCCCCCAAAAAAAATCAATCAGGGACTGTTATTAGGACCTTTTTTAGTTCAAAATCAAAATCAAATCTTTACGAAAAAATGGCGCTTAGAAAAAAGGAATTGGCAACGGATCGTTTCCCAGCTTGAAGGTGCTGCACATACGACGGAAACAATCCAAAAAAAGCAGGAACTTTTGGGAAAAATAAAGCTGGTAGAGGAGGCGCTAGATGGTGAAGAAAGCAAACGGTCATGAAATCATTCAGTTGTTTGAACAGTTCTCCCCAAAAGGATTGGCCATGGAAGGGGATAAGGTAGGTTTACAAATTGGCCGTCTTAACAAGAAAATTGACAGGGTCATGATAGCTCTGGATGTATTAGAAGAAGTAATCGACGAGGCAATTGAAAAAAAGGTTCAACTCATCATTGCACATCATCCGCCAATCTTTCGACCGTTAAAAAACGTGATCACAGATACGGTCCAGGGCAGAATGATTGAGAAATTATTAAAACATGATATTTCAGTTTATGCAGCCCACACAAACCTTGATGTTGCCAAGGGTGGAGTCAATGATTTGCTTGCGGATGCACTTGGGCTGGAAAAACCTGAAGTGCTAGTTCCTACATATGAAACAAAGCTTAAGAAGATTGTTGTTTTCGTACCTGCTAGTCATGCGAATGAAATGAGACAAGTATTAGGAAATGCAGGGGCGGGAGCTTTTGGTAAGTATAGCAGCTGTACTTTTTCTACAGATGGAACGGGAAGGTTTTTACCTGGTGAAAATGCTCTTCCATACATCGGGCGAAATGGGCAGTTAGAAGCTGTCGATGAAGTCAGAATTGAAACGATTGTTCCCGAAGCTTTGTTAAATAAGGCAATAACCGCAATGCTTAAAGCACATCCATATGAGGAGGTAGCCTATGACGTGTACCCAGTGGAAAATAAAGGGGAAATACTGGGTCTTGGCAGAATCGGAACGGTTCAAGCAATGACGTTAGGAGAGTTTGCTGAAAAAGTAAAAATGGCTCTTGAGGTGGATAAGGTCCGGGTTGTCGGTGATTTAACCGCTATCGTAAAAAAAGTGGCTGTTTTAGGTGGGGACGGTAATAAATACTTCACTCATGCTAAATTTAAAGGGGCCGATGTGTACATCACAGGGGATATTTACTATCACACGGCACATGACGCTATGATGGATGGGTTAAACATGATTGACCCGGGACATAATGTTGAAAAGATCATGAAAAAAGGATTAACAGCTATTCTAAAAAAGTTATGTCAGGCATCTAGCTATGAAGTAGAGGTCTTTCCTTCAATAGTGAATACAGATCCTTTTCAATTTGTATAAAAAGTAAAGGGTCAGACCCCATAAATCCAGCAATGGTGCTCCTTGTTAGCACAATTAACTGAGATTTCATAAGGGGTCAGACCCTTTTGTCAATTTTTTACCTTTGGTAAAATTTTATTTAATGGGACACTTTTTCTGCGTTCCCATGTGGCATGATTATTTGGATCAAATTGTTCTAAGAAGGTAATGACTTCCTTGGTAATTGGAGTTGGTGTTGAGGCACCCGCCGTCACTGCAACATTTTTGGCATCTTTAATCCATTCGATTTCTAATTCTGTAATATCAGCAATACGATATGCCTTTGTACCAGCAATTTCTTCTGAAACTTGAGCTAAACGATTGGAATTATTACTTTTGGGATCCCCGACAACAATTGTCACATCTGCTTGTGTTGCTTGTTCAGCAACCGCTTCTTGCCGTATTTGTGTTGCATGGCAAATTTCATTATAGACCTCAACATCCGGATATTTTTCCTGAACCTTCTTCATCGTATCGGCAACATCCCATTGGCTCATGGTTGTTTGATTGGTGACAATAAGTTTTTCACATACAATATTCAACGTTTCAACATCACTGGGAGTTTCCACGAGATGCACAACCCCTGGTGCAACTCCGACTGCTCCTTCTGGTTCTGGATGACCTTTTTTACCGATATAAATGATCTGATATCCTTGTTTAGCTTTTTCAAGAATGATATCATGGGTTCTTGTTACATCAGGACAGGTTGCATCAATCGTCACAAGACCTTTTTTCTTAGCAAGCTCTCTTACTTCCGGTGAAATTCCATGAGCGGTAAAAATAACCGTTCCTGTTTCTACTTTTTCAAGTATTTCTTTTCGATTGTTGCCGTCAAGAGTAATAATCCCTTCTTCAGCAAAGGCATCGGTAACATGTTTATTGTGAACAATCATCCCTAAGATATAGATAGGGCGAGGTAATGATTTATCTAAGGCGGCATTTCTGGCGACGACCATTGCATCGACAACGCCATAACAATATCCCCGTGGTGAAATTTTAATAATTTGCATAAAAAAGTCCTCCTAAATGAGAAAAGCGCAAGCGCTGTGCGCTGCAGCAAAAAGTACTCAAAGTTCAACATTAGTCTATGTATTGATTATATAAAACTAATAGATATAATTCAAAGATACATTTTTTCCATAAAGAAAACTCGCCGATTGGCGAGTCGATAGGCGTAGTTGCACTTATGCGTTCAGAATTTATGGATATAAATTCTGATTAGCTAATAAAAGAATGCCGTTACCAGCATCCTCCCAGAATATTCAAATATATAGTTTTGGAAGAGAAGACCCTCTCCGTACAGGGGGTGTTTCTTTGCTGCTTGTTGTTTCCTTCTTTACTTTATGTTTTCCTTTTGCAGATTCATTTTCATTTGAGTTAATTTCAACTTTTTTTTCCGTTTCCTTTGACGTCTTTTTGCTTTCAGTAGATGCTTCCTCCGTGCTATCTGGTGCATTTTTTAAACCGCGGTATAATTTCCACATCGCAGGAAGATTCTTCACAATTGGACCATACTGTTGAATCATCGGGCAAAGGATTGTGCTGTTTTTAAAACCTGTTGGGTATTGTTCAACATACTGGAAATTCCGCTTGGATTACTCAAAGATTGAAGTAAACCACCACCGCCGCCGGTAGCTGCCCTTCCAGCACCTTGTATTCCTCCGAGTCCTCTAACACCAGCTGCTTGATTCCCCCTTCCTAAAATCTTAGAAAGTAAACCACCGCCCCCTCTGCTCATTTGTTGGGGTCTACCCATCATTTGACCCATCAGTGGATTTCTTCCTCCGAATGGATTGGAACCAGGTCCCATCATCGGATTTCCCCCGCCAAATGGAGATCGCCCCATCATTTGCGGTCCCATTCCCCCTTGCATGGGGATTCTTGGTCTTGGCTGCATATTATCTCATCCCTCCTTTTGTTTTTATCTCCATGGTTTAAGGTATGCATGGAAGCATTTTTGGTTTAGGTCTTATGCCAAGACGGGCTCAAAATTTTTTATGATTAAAAGTAGCTTAAGTGTAAAAGCTGATAATAAATGAATAGATAGGTGGAGATTTGTCTTAAACTTTAATATAATTACATGATGGAAATAAATGTGGAAGCTCTTGTTAAAGGAAGAAAACCACTCCAAATACTAAAGATAGATAAAATTAAGGAGCAAATACATGAAGGTAAATCAATTTGATCGTTTTAAATTTCAACCTTTTATTATAGAAGCGATGAAGGAATTCGGTTTTTATGAGCCGACAGAAATTCAAGCGCGCATGATCCCATTGGTATTAAAGAAGGAAAGCGCTATAGGTCAATCGCAAACAGGAACGGGCAAAACACTTGCTTTTGTCTTGCCCATTCTTGAAAAAATTGATCCAAAGATTAAGGAAGTACAAGCGGTCATCACCGCACCGACAAGGGAATTGGCATCACAAATCTATCACCAAATCTTAAAAGTGACAGAACATTGCAGTCCAGAAAACCCCATTATGACCAGATGCTATATTGGTGGAACGGACAAGCAGCGGACAATTGAAAAATTAAAGGTTCAGCCACATATTGTTGTAGGGACTCCTGGACGTATCAAAGACCTTATGATTGATCAAGCACTTTTAGTTCATACTTCAGAAATCCTCGTTGTCGATGAGGCGGATATGATGTTGGATATGGGATTTATTGAAGATTTGGACCAGGTAGCCGCTAAAATGCCTGAAAACCTTCAAATGCTGGTTTTCTCTGCAACCATTCCTGAAAAACTAAAACCATTTCTAAAAAAATATATGGAAAATCCAAAAACAGTTCAGATTGAATCCAATCGAAAAACTGCCGAAAACTTAGAGCATTATCTTTTACCATCAAGACACCGAAATAAAAAGCAGCTAGTGCATGATATGCTTCTTCATTACAATCCATATCTAGCCATAGTTTTTACGAACACAAAAAAAATGGCTGAGGAAGTTGCAAACTTTTTGATTGCCAAAGGGTTAAAGGTAGGACGAGTCCATGGGGATTTAAACCCTCGTGAACGAAGAAAAATGATGAAACAAATTCAGGACCTGGAATTTCAATATATTGTTGCCACCGATCTTGCCTCAAGAGGAATTGATATTGAAGGAGTCAGTCATATTATTAACTACGAATTACCGACTGACTTAGACTTTTATATCCATCGGGTGGGAAGAACAGCACGGGCAGGAAATTCTGGAATTGCCCTTACAATCTATGATATTTCCGATGAGGACGCTTTAAATCGATTAGAAAAGATGGGCATTCAATTTAAAACCGTTGATATCAAGAAAGAGGAATTTATTGAATTAGATGATCGAAATAGAAGAAAGACACGGGTAAGACAAGAGGATGCAGCAGATAAAGCTGCGAAATCGATGATTCGCAAACCGTCAAAAGTAAAACCTGGTTATAAAAAGAAAATGCAATGGGAAATGGATAAAATAAAAAAGCGCCAGAGAAGAATCGATCAGAGAAAGAAATAAAAAAAAGAAGGGAGAGAGAGGGTATGTTGAAAATTGGATCTCATGTTTCCATGAGCGGAAAGAAAATGCTGCTAGCTGCGAGCGAGGAAGCCGTTTCATACGGTGCTAATACCTTCATGGTCTATACAGGTGCACCTCAAAACACAAGAAGGAAAAAAATTGAGGACCTGAACATTGAAGCAGGGAAAAGACATATGGAGGAGAATGGGATCTCAGAAATTATTGTCCATGCTCCATATATCATTAATATCGGAAATACCATCAATCCCGATACATTTGAATTAGGAGTTCGCTTCCTTAGAAGTGAAATCGAACGAACAGAAGCGATAGGAGCAAAGCAAATTGTTTTACATCCAGGAGCCCATGTTGGTGAAGGAACAGAGGCAGGTATTAAGAAAATCATTGAAGGTATCAATGAAGTATTAACCGGTAAAGAACAAGTTCAAATCGCATTAGAAACGATGGCGGGAAAAGGCTCCGAGTGTGGTAAGTCGTTTGAGGAATTAGCGATGATTATCGACGGTGTCAACTATAGTGACAAGCTCTCCGTTTGTTTTGATACCTGTCATACCCATGATGCCGGATATAACATTATTGAGGATTTTGACGGAGTATTAAATGATTTTGATAAAATGATTGGGTTGGAGAAATTAAAGGTTTTGCATATCAACGATAGCAAAAATGCTGTAGGTATGAGAAAAGACCGCCATGAAAATATAGGCTTTGGCCATATTGGATTTAAGACACTCAATTATATTGTTCATCATCCACAGCTGACGAATGTGCCAAAAATCCTTGAAACACCATTTGTTGGTGAAGATAAAAACGACAAAAAGCCGCCATATAAGCAAGAGATTGCCATGTTAAGAGAACAGAAATTCAATGAAAATCTGCTTGATTTGATCATGCAGTCATAATTAATAATACGGGAAGCTGTGCATAGTTGCACAGCTTCCCGTATTATGATTTGGTAAATTGCATAAATAATTTGTTTACCTCACGTGCGGTTTCGGGACCTGCCGATTTGGCAATTTCTTTGACTAATGCGGCTCTTTGACTATCATCAAAAATATTGACATTCTTTCCCCTTAAATAAGCGGAAATTTTATTTGCCTGTGGTCGATTTAATGTGATGTTAAATTGTTGGGCGTACTTTAGCAGTTCATCGGCTGTTATCGTGTTAATTTTATGATTAATGATGTTTTCAAAAATCCTCATCTTCATCACTCCTCCATCCTAATGTATGAAAGAGATGTAAGATTGTGACTAAAATATACTTGATTTTAGAATTCTTGTTGAAGCATGATACTTTACAACTAGAAAGACCTATTGTATACTACATGAAGTTAAATCGGAATGATTCTTAAAATTAAAGGTGAGAGCGTATGACTTCACAATCTATAATTGAAATAAAGCAGCTTTTTTATCGCTATGAAAAAGATACTGTCTTAGAGAATATCAATCTTATGATACCTGATGGGTCTTTTTTGGCCATTGTTGGACCAAATGGATCTGGTAAATCGACATTATTAAAGTTAATTTTAGGGCTGTTAAAGCCGCAAAAGGGTGAAATTTTATTATTTGGACAGGAACTAAACAAATTTAAAGATTGGCAAATGATTGGCTATGTATCACAGAAGGCCAATTCGTTTAACACTGGCTTTCCTGCAACAGTTTTTGAAGTCGTTGCAAGTGGTTTAACAAAAAAGCTTGGAATGTTTCGTTTCTTTACCAAGGAGCATAAACAAAAAGTGATGGAAGCACTTGAAGCTGTTGGGATGAATAAGTTTAGTAACCGAAATATTGGGGAACTTTCCGGTGGACAGCAGCAAAGAGTTTTTATTGCACGTGCCCTTGTTAGTGAACCGAAGTTATTAATCCTTGATGAGCCGACAGTAGGGGTAGATGTAGAAAATGTAAATGCCTTTTACCAAATGCTTGCTGATTTAAATAAAAACCGCGGCATTACCCTCTTGTTGGTTACACATGACATTGGAACCATCTCTGATAAAGTTACACATGTCGCATGCTTAAATAAACTTTTACATTTTCATGGAGAAATGAAGGACTTTGAACAGCTTAATTCAGACGGAATGTCAGAACTCTATGGTTATGGAGTTCGCATGCTTGCTCATCACCACGACCACGGAGGCGTTTTAAATTGATTCAAGCACTTTTTCACTATGAATTTTTACAAAATGCCTTCCTAACCGGAATTATGATTGGTATTCTTGCACCATTATTAGGAGTTTTTATTGTTGTCAGGAGGATGTCTTTAATTGCAGATGCATTAAGCCATGTAACACTTGCGGGAATTGCCGCGAGTCTATTGCTTGAGAAAAATTTCGCCGTAATGGCTGGTTTAAACCCGCTTTATTTGGGGATGGCATTCTCTGTTGGAGGCTCTTTATTTATAGAAAAACTTAGAGGGGTATATAAGCACTATCAAGAATTGGCAATTCCAATCATTTTGTCAAGTGGTATTGGCCTTGGGGTTATTTTTATTTCACTTGCAAATGGCTTTAATACTGATTTATTTAGTTATTTATTTGGCAGTGTTTCTGCCGTGAGTCGTACCGATCTATGGGTGATTTTCACGATTAGCATCGTCGTTATCTTAATTATTTATTTATTATACAAAGAGCTCTTTTTATTGTCATTTGATGAGGAACATGCTAAGGCATCAGGAATTGCTGCAAAAAGCATTCATTTCATTTTTATTGTCATGGTTGCCCTTGTTATTGCAGCATCAATGAGAATTGTTGGAATTCTCCTTGTTTCATCATTAATGACCCTGCCTGTGGCTGCGAGTATTCGTATTGCAAAAGGATTTAAACAAACAATTCTATTTTCAATCATCCTTGGGGAGGTTTCTGTGCTTGGCGGTCTATTTACCGCTTACTATTTAAATCTAGCTCCTGGTGGAACGATCGTCATGATTGCGGTGGCTATTTTAATTATTGCCATCTTTTATAAAAAAATATCGATTAAAAAACAAGGGTAGTATAGGGGGTGCTCATGTGAACGTAGATGAGGCAATTCAATATTTAAAAGAAAAAGGGTTTAAACATACAGGGAAAAGAGAAGAGATACTCCAATTGTTTGCAGACAATGATAAATATCTAACAGCAAAGGATGTCTTAGATCAATTAAAGGACAACTATCCAGGGTTAAGCTTTGATACCATTTATCGAAATCTTTCCTTATTTGTTACCATGGGAATTCTGGAAATGACGGAATTATCGGGAGAAAAACATTTCCGTATTACATGTTCACACCATAATCACCATCACCATTTTATTTGTCTTGATTGTGGTAAAACAAAAGAAATTGATACATGTCCGATGAACGAGTTAAATGAAGATTTAAAAGGATACGATATTTCAGGACATAAATTCGAAATTTATGGACGCTGTCCGGAATGTACGGTATAAAGAGCCTCAAAAAAAAACGCCAGAAACGGCGTTTTTTTTACTTATTATTTTGCTTGATTATAACGTTTTGCTACTTCATCCCAGTTAACAACGTTCCAGAAAGAGTTGATATAATCTGGGCGCTTGTTTTGGAATTTTAAGTAGTAAGCGTGCTCCCAAACATCAAGGCCTAGGATAGGAGTTTTTCCTTCCATTAATGGCGAGTCTTGATTAGGTGTGCTGGAAACTTCTAATTCACCGTTGTTTACAGATAACCATGCCCAACCGGAACCGAAGCGAGTTGTTGCCGCTTTTGCAAACTCTTCTTTGAAGTTTTCAAAGCTACCAAATTTATTGCTAATTGCATCAGCTAATTCACCAGCTGGTGCGCCGCCGCCATTTGGTGAAAGAATTTGCCAGAATAAAGAATGGTTTGCATGTCCGCCGCCATTATTACGAACTGCTGTACGAGCAGCTTCTGGAACTGCATCTAAATTAGATACCACTTCTTCAACAGATTTAGAAAGTAATTCTTCATTTCCTGCTAAAGCGTTGTTTAAGTTGGTTACATATGTGTTGTGGTGTCTAGTGTGATGAATGTTCATTGTTTCTTTGTCAATGTGTGGCTCTAATGCGTCTTCTGCATAAGGTAATTGTGGTAATTCAAATGCCATGATAGTTCCTCCTATGTATACCATTTTATTTTTAGCCTTAGTCAATCTGAAAATCAAAATGATTTTTAGAATATTTCTAAAGCTTTGCAGCTTAAGAGTACCAAATTTTGTTTATCGTTTCAATAAAAATGCTTGATACCACCATAAATACAATACCCATTGCGGGGATTTTTAATGCAATGAAGCCAAATAAAAAACGATATTCATTTTCGTTTAATAACTTTCGAAAAATTGTCAAAGTCACTTGAACAGTATTCTGTCAACGATATTTGTCATATTCCCAAACCATTACTTCCAATACATGTTAATACTCTATTGACATGATGTTTATAATTCATTTTAATCAAATTGAAAGGATAAAAGGAGTGGAGAACATGCAGAAAAGTGGCTATTCTATCTATAAAGGGTGGTCTTTATTCAATCATAATCCGTCTATGTAATTCATATGTGATTATGACGGAAGATGGGATTCTTATCGACTTGCCGTTAACACATCAAGAATTAGCTAATCTAACTTATGGGACAAGGGAAGTCATTCAGCGTTCATTAAAAGAGAACTCCGTGACAAGGACATCATTTCATATGAGCAACAAAAATTCACAGTAAAAAAATTAAGTTATTTAAAAGATGAAGTCGACTGCGAAAACTGCGCCTATGAAATTTGCGGGCTAAATTAAAAATCTAAAAGTTGCCCTTTTACTCTATTTTAAAAGGTTTTTCTTTTACGGTCATTCTTGTATATACCCATTTCAAAAGCTACAATAGATAGGTGAATAAGTATAAGGGTGGTCAATATGAATATTTTCAAGCAATTTATTAAAAGTATATATTCTCCCAAGGATATAGCATTATTTCGCTTTCAAGGGATTGGAAAAACAATTTTGTATGTATTTTTCCTAACCATTATTTCGATTTTACCGTCGGTATATCACTTAAGTACTACATTAACAACTGGCATTAATACAGCTAAATCAGTCATCCATGATGAAATACCTTCTTTTTCAATCAAAAATGGCCAACTTACTTCTTCCACGAAAGTTCCAATAAACATCAATAAGAATAATTTCGCGATTATTCTTGACCCCACTGGAACAATAGCAGAAAAAGATGTTCAAGATGAAGGGAATGCTTTTGCCCTTTTGAAAAGTGAATTTGTCTTGGCTGCTGGTGGAGAGATACAAACATATCCTTATTCCATGTTGGAAAGCTTACATGTGGCAAAAAAGGATTTCTTGAATTTTATTGACACATTAGATGGAGTCAAAGGGATTATCATACCAGTATTGTCAGTGTTTATTTATCTTTTTTCAAGTGCATCTAACTTTATTGAAATCAGCATTTTGGCTTTAATTGGATTGGCGATAAAAAATCTTGCTGGCAGAAAATTAAATTACCGTCAATTATGGAGAATGGCTGCCTATAGTGAAACACTGCCAACTGTCTTCTTTACCATCATGGCAGCTATCAAAACAAACGTTCCGAATAGCTTTCTTATCAACTGGTTTGTCGTCATCATCGTCTTATATTTAACAATTAATGAAATTCCAAAACCAAAAAAGGCTCAATAAAAAAGCATCCAGTTCGGATGCTTTTTGTTCTATAGGAGGGTGGACAAGCATACCAATGTACAAACTTTCCTTTTTGGAGGCTTGTACAATGAAAAAATTATTTGGCGTATTATTTGCTATCCTAATCATATATGTCATTTACATTGATTTAACGGTCGGTACACTGCCTAATGCTACGCAAACGGTTGAGGCTGAAGCTAAAGTAACGTCTCAGCCTGAATGGGCCTACCGTCATTTGCAGCTAAAGTAAAGCCAGGTGAAACCGTCATTTCTATAGTCGAACACCACATAAATAAAGCTCTCCCTGTTTCAATCGATGATTTAATCCATGATTTTGGTACACTGAATCCAGGTAAAACACCTGAGAAAATCCAGATAGGTTCTACTTACCAGTTTCCTGACTACTCAAAAAAATAAGGATATTTCCTTATCCTTGTCAAAATTACTGATAGACTGATAAAATAAAGTCATATTGTTTTTAATTACCTTTATTCGAATCCCATTTTAAAGGAGCGAATTCCACGTGAGTGAAATTATACATCGCACGAAAACCCGTCCAATAAAAGTTGGAAATTTAACCATTGGCGGGAGTAATGAATTAATCATACAAAGTATGACAACAACCAAAACCCATGACGTAGAAGCGACTGTTGCTGAAATTAAACGTCTTGAAGAAGCAGGCTGCCAGATTGTCCGAGTAGCGTGTCCTGACGAACGTGCTGCAAATGCTATCTCTGAAATTAAAAAGAGAATCAATATCCCTCTTGTCGTTGACATTCATTTTGATTATAAATTAGCTCTTAAAGCGATTGAAGGCGGAGCCGATAAAATCCGCATCAATCCTGGTAATATTGGTAAACGCGAAAAGGTTGAGGCTGTTGTAAAAGCAGCAAAGGAAAAAGGGATCCCAATTCGAATTGGGGTCAATGCCGGTTCACTTGAAAAAAGAATCTTGGAAAAATACGGTTATCCAACTGCGGATGGAATGGTGGAAAGTGCACTGCATCATATCAAAATTCTGGAGGATTTGGATTTCCACGATATCATCGTTTCCATGAAGGCATCTGATGTGAATCTTGCGATTGAAGCCTATGAAAAAGCGGCCCGTGCTTTTGATTATCCATTGCATTTGGGAATTACTGAATCCGGAACGCTTTTTTCCGGAACCGTAAAAAGTGCAGCAGGTTTAGGGGCAATTATTAACAAAGGAATCGGCAATACAATCCGTATTTCGTTAAGTGCTGACCCTGTTGAAGAAGTAAAAGTGGCAAGAGAGCTTCTCAAGGTTTTTGGACTTTCTTCCAATGCTGCCACATTAATTTCATGTCCTACATGTGGAAGAATAGAAATTGATTTAATTAGCATTGCAAATGAAGTTGAAGAATATATTCAAAACATTAAAGCTCCAATCAAGGTTTCTGTTCTAGGATGCGCGGTTAATGGACCAGGTGAAGCGAGGGAAGCTGATATCGGAATCGCAGGCGCCCGCGGTGAAGGGTTATTATTCCGTAAGGGTGAAATTGTCCGCAAGGTTCCTGAAGCCCAGATGGTGGAAGAATTGAAAAAAGAAATCGACCTAGTGGCAGAAGAATATTTTCAGAAAAAAGCAGCTGAAGCAGAACAAGTACCGAAATAAATAGAAAGAAGCCCGATATCGCTACCGGGTTTCTTTTTTTGCTCCGAACGCAAGGTATTGTTAAAAGAATGGAAGGACAAAGATGCCGATAATAATTGATACGGCTCCAATCCCAATTGCCCAAGCCCCAAGCCCTACAGCTCCGCGGCGGCGAGCAACAAATCCTAACACGATACCTGCTGCACCAAAGAGAATGGGCAATACAAACAGAGATAAAATCGATAGAGCTAAAGCGACATAACCGGTGCCAGTGCCGGCATCTGTTCTACCCCGAATATCATCATAACCTCTTCTTCGTACTACTGGAACGGGTGCAGCGATTTCTGCTGCCGTTTCTTCTCTATACTCTGAAGGGTCATTCGGTAGGCTATCGCCAATATATGCACTTTGGCGATAATTTCGCACATCGGTATCTCTCTCTTGGTCTGCCATCGTAATCCCTCACTTTCAGTTATAGGAGCATTTATTATTGTTTGATAAGTCTCTTGTTTTTAATATGTTAATGTTTGTCTTAAATAGGTTTTTGTTTCATTTAAAATAATTTTCCTTTTAACCATTTATTTTTGTAAAGTAAGGTACAACTCTTTGGTAAAATATAAGCAGATAGTAGTTAGCAATATGAAGGTGAGTTCAAAATGAGAAAAAAATTTGGTATCGACATTGATGGTACGGTAACAACCCCAGATGCGATTTTACCTTTTATAAATAGTGCATTTGGATTGAATGTTATATTAGATGACGTTAAACAATACGATTTAACACCGGTTGTCAACGTTTCTGAAGAGGAATTTGCAAAATGGTTTATTGAAAACGAGCCGATTATTTATCAGGGATCACCGCTTGCACCGGGTGCAGAGACTGTTTTAAATACATGGAAAAGTCAACATGAGTTATATTTTATCAGTGCTCGTGGTCCCCATTTGCTTGATTGTACAAGAGAGTGGTTTACAGAAAAGGGGTTAACCTTTCATCATATCGAATTAATTGGAACGCATGATAAAGTAGAAACCATAAAAAGGCATCAAATAGAAATCTTTTTCGAGGATAAACATGATAATGCAGTCCTAATTCATAAGGAATGCCAAATTCCTGTCATTTTATTTGATACACCTTATAACCAGGACCCGATCCCGGCTGGAGTAATCCGTGTAAATAACTGGAAAGAGGCTTTTGTATGGGTTGAGAATTGGGTGAAAACCATGAAATCAGAGCCTATTTTTTTCAATGTGTAAATAAAGATTATTCAGGTTGTCGATTTAATGAAAAATGAATAAGAAAAACTTGCTTGTTAAAGACTACCTTTATTGAAAAAGGGGAGTTTTTATGGCAAAAAAATTTAAAATTTTAGGTGATGTAGAATTAACAAAGGACCTATCCTTGCTCTTAATCATAGGTGGTTTATATTCTTTGAGTGTGGCACTCTCGAACACATTTGTTAATATTTATTTATGGAAACAAACGGGGTCATACTCGGATTTAGCGCTTTATAACCTTGCAATTGTCGTTTTACAACCCTTGACCTTTATTTTAGCCGGGAGATGGGCAAAGAAAATTGACAGGGTTATTGTCTTACGAATTGGGGTCAGCTTTTTGGCTCTATTTTATTTAACAGTATTAGTGGCTGGCACACATGCTTCCACTTATTTACTTTTATTAGGAAGCCTTTTAGGAATTGGATATGGTTTTTATTGGCTTGCCTATAATGTTTTAACGTTCGAAATAACTGAGCCTGAAACCAGAGACTTTTTTAATGGATTTTTAGGAATTTTATCCTCCACAGGTGGGATGATTGGACCGCTCGCAGCAGGAATCATTATTACGCGCTTTGAGAAGTTCACTGGTTATTCGATTGTGTTTGGTTTATCTTTAACTTTGTTTGGGCTCGCTGTTATTTTAAGTTTTTCATTAAAGCCAAGGCCTGCGCATGGGAAATATTGTTTTAAAAGAATATTAGAGGAAAGAAAATTAAATGAAAATTGGCGTCTCGTAACTAATGCCCATTTTTTTCAGGGTCTAAGAGAAGGGACGTTTTTATTTATCATATCTGTCTTTGTCTTCATATCAACAGGCAGTGAAATGGCTTTAGGGACGTTTGGTCTCATTAATTCTGGTATTTCATTCATTGCGTATTATGCAGCATCTCGAATGATAAAGAAAAGAAATCGAAAAAAGGCCATTCTCGTCGGTGGTGTTCTTCTCTACTTAGCCATTCTGTTAATTGTCTGGGATATAAATTTTGTTAAACTGTTATTGTATGCTGCCTTGATTGCTATTGCTTATCCAATCTTGCTTGTCCCCTATATTTCAACAACCTACGATGTAATTGGAACAGGCTGGAATGCTGCAGATATGAGAATTGAGTATATTGTCGTTCGTGAAATATTCTTAAATGTTGGCAGGATCGTATCAATATTATGCTTTTTGGCTGCGATTACTTGGTTCAATGATGAAAAAAGCATCCCAATCTTACTTTTGTTTTTAGGGGCAGGTCATACATGTATCTACTGGTTTATAAAAAGGGTTCATTTACCAACTGCCTAAGAACGATGAGTATACTATTTACTCATCTTTTTTTGTTTAATTAAAGTTGCGGATAGCCGAAGAAAAATTCAAAGAAAGGTAAAAAAGACACTTCCCCCATTTGCTTAGTTTTTGTAAATTGGTAAGAAGGGTTCTTCGTAGTAAAATCGTGCTTTTTCTTATAAAATAGAGCGTATTATGTTAAGCATTAAAAAGGAAGTGTGAGATAGCTTTGAATAATAAAAAGAAAAAGAAGAAGACACATGTGCCATTTCGGTTAAATATGTTATTCTTCGTTGTATTTTTGCTGTTTTCAATCTTAATTCTAAAACTAGGCATGGTTCAAATTGTTTATGGTGATGATTATAAACGTGAGCTTCAACGGACAGATGCCATAACGACAAGCAATCCGGTACCCCGTGGAAAAATGTTTGATCGAAATGGGAAGGTAATTGTCGATAATACGCCATTAAATGCGATTACCTACACAAAATCACAAAATGTAAATTCAACGGATATGTTAAAAACAGCAGGACACCTATCTAAAATAATTAATCCCGATTTATCAAAAATTCGAGACCGAGATATCAAAGACTACTGGATTACAAAATACCCTAAAAAGGCAATTGCATTAATCACTAAAAGCGAACTAAAAAAATTAGATTATAAACAAATTTATAATTTAGAACTTCAAAGAATTCCTGCAAAAGTAATCACGGAATTATCGAAAAATCAGAATGAAATGAAAACCATTGCTGTATTTAAACAATTTAACAGTGGTTATGCGTTAACCCCACAAATCGTCAAAAATCAAAACGTAACACCAGAAGAATATGCTGTTGTTAGTGAAAATTTAGATAATCTCCCAGGAGTCGATACGACAACGGATTGGGAAAGAAGTTATCTTTTTGGTGATACGTTAAAAACAGTTTTAGGAGATGTTAGCTCTTCGGAACAGGGATTACCGAAAGAACTTCTTGATCAATACTTAGCACGGGGCTATAGCCGTAATGATCGTGTAGGGAAAAGCTATATCGAAATGGAATACGAAGACGTTCTGCAAGGACAGAAAGCTAAAGTGAAGAATGTAACAGATAAATCCGGTAATGTCATTTCCACGGAAACCGTTTCTGACGGACAACGAGGGAAAGATCTTGTCTTAACGATTGACATGGATCTGCAGCAACAAGTGGAGAAGATCATTGAAGATGAACTATGGAAAACAAAACAAAAACCGAATACAGGTCTTTTAGATCGAGCGTTTGTTGTTTTAATGGATCCCCATACAGGAGAAATTTTAACAATGGCTGGTAAGCAAATAACTAAAAATGAACAAACCGGGAAGCCTGAAATGCATGATTTTGCGCTTGGAAATATCACAACCGCTTATAACGTAGGCTCTGCGGTAAAAGGGGCGACGGTCTTAACGGGATATGAAACAGGTGCGATTCATCCGGGGTCTACTCAGCTGGATGAACCATTATTAATTAAAGGCACACCTATGAAGAAATCCTATAAAACGTTTGGTGTCATCAACGACCTAACTGCGCTCCAAGTTTCTTCCAACGTTTATATGTGGAAAACAGTCATTGCCATGGCTGGTGGGCATTATGTACGAAACCAACCATTGGACATGAATTTAACTAAAGGGTTTAATACGTTGCGACAATCCTTCAGTCAGTTTGGTCTAGGAGCAAGAACTGGAATTGATTTACCGAATGAAACAACAGGATTACAAGGTCCTGACATGACACAACCAGGTCATTTACTTGACCTTGCCATTGGCCAGTATGATACGTATACCACTATGCAGCTTGCTCAGTATGTTTCAACGATTGCAAACGGTGGCTATCGTGTTCAACCACATATTGTAAAGGATATTCGCGACCCTGAATTGGATAATAATCAGTTAGGACCGATAGTTGAGGAAATTCAACCGAAAATTTTAAATCGAATTGATGCTCAGGATGATTGGATTAAGCGGGTTCAAACCGGTTTCAGAATGGTCATGCAGCCAGGCGGAACAGCATACAGTTACTTCCAGGGTGTTGATTATAGTCCTGCAGGGAAAACAGGAACCGCTCAAGCTTTTGATCATGGTCAGCCAGTCATGAACTTAAGTCTTGTAAGCTTTGCACCAGCTGATAATCCAGAGGTAGCAATTGCTGTCCTAGTCCCTTCGGCTTATCAGGGAGCAACGGGTCCAAGTCCTAACGATGAAATTGGCCGTCTTGCATTGGATGCTTACTTCAATTTAAAGAAACAACGCCAACAACAAAATCAGAATGCAGCGACATCTGGCCAAACTAGCGGAAATACTGCAAATCAAACTACCCAGCAAGCTGGCCATTAAAAAAAACACTTGTCTCATTATTCGAGACGAGTGTTTTTTTTTTATTATAGTGCAAACTAATTCTAATGATTTGTTAATCGTTTTCTTACGTGTTTTATTTACAAAAGTTCAACATGGATTTACAAAACCTTTACATTCCGTTAAAACCAAATTTACAGTCAAGCGTTATTCTTAAACATGTAAGACAAACACAAACAAACATCAATAACCTTAGGGGGAATAAAGGAAATGAAAAGTTTGAAAAAATTAAGCCTCGTTACAATACTTGCAGCTTTAATGGTTGTCATGGCTGCTTGCGGAGGCGGAACATCAACTGATAAATCGAATCAAACTACAAAGACAGATACAACAAAAACGAAAGAACTTTCCGGTTCATTAGTTATTTCTGGTTCAACTGCATTACAACCTTTAGCAGCAGCAGCTGCTGAACAATTCATGGCTAAAAATCCAAAAGTTAGTATCCAAGTAAATGGTGGTGGATCTGGAACTGGCCTTTCACAGGTTTCACAAGGAGCAGTTCAAATCGGTGATTCTGACGTTTTTGCTGAAGAAAAAAATATTTCTGGTCTTACAGATAATAAAGTTGCTGTAGTTGGTATGACAGCTGCGGTGAATCCTAAAGTTGGTATTAAGGATATTAAAAAAGACGATCTAATCAAAGTTTTCACTGGGAAAATCACAAACTGGAAAGAGCTTGGCGGTCCAGACCAAAAAATTACTCTTGTTAACCGTCCTGAGTCTTCAGGTACTCGTGCAGTATTCAATAAATTTGCTCTTGGTGGCGCAAAACCTGCAGAAGGAATTACACAAGATGCTTCTAACACAGTTAAAAAGATTATTAATGAAACTCCTGGTGCAATTGGTTACCTTGCCTTCTCATATCTAACTGATAATACTGTTACAGCATTGTCTATCGATGGTGTAGTGGCAACTGCTGAAAATGTACAATCTGGTAAATTCCCAGTTTGGGCTTATGAGCACATGTATACGAAAGGTCAAGCTACTGACCTTGAAAAAGCATTCATTGATTATATGATGGGTGACGAGGTTCAATCTACAATGGTTACTAAACAGGGTTACCTTCCTGTAACAAAAATGCAAGTACAACGTGATGCTCAAGGTAACACTACTAACAAATAAGAATTTCAGAAAAATAAAAAAGGGTAAATGCTCTAGAGCGTTTACCCTATTATGACGTAAAACAGGGGTGTTTTATTTTTTATGGAAAAATTGGCTCCAGCAAAAGACAGATTATTGAAATCTGAAAAAAATTGGATGAATGGGGAAGTTAGAGGAAAAATCATTGTTTATTTATGTGCCATCATTATGATTTCTGCAACCATTGCTATAACCATCTTTCTTGGATCAAAGGGTTTGCAATCATTTTTTAAAAATGGTGTAAGTCTTATTGAATTCTTAACCAGTAAGCTTTGGAATCCTTCAGATCAAGCAAAACCACTATATGGAGCACTTCCATTTATCACGGGTTCATTTGCTGTTACGTTTTTATCTGCGCTAATTGCCGCACCCCTTGGTATTGGAGGGGCTATCTTTATGACAGAAATAGCGCCATCATGGGGTAGGAAAATTTTGCAGCCCGTAATTGAACTTTTAGTAGGAATTCCATCCGTTGTTTATGGATTCATTGGGCTTACAGTATTAGTTCCTTTTGTTCGGACACATTTTGGCGGTCTTGGATTTAGTTTGCTTTCAGGGATGATTGTGCTTTCTATAATGATATTGCCAACAATTACGACTATCGCTACTGATGCGATGAGTTCTCTTCCCAATAATCTTCGCGAAGGGTCCTTTGCTTTAGGGGCAACCCGTTGGCAAACTATTAGAAAAGTGTTAATTCCTGCGGCACTGCCGAATTTATTGACTGCGATCGTTCTTGGAATGGCAAGAGCATTTGGTGAAGCTTTAGCGGTTCAAATGGTAATCGGTAATGTGAAAGATATGCCGCATAGTCTCTTAGATGCTTCAGCAACCTTAACTACAATTATTACGTTAGATATGGGTGAAACGACATTCGGAAGTCCTGAAAATAATATTCTATGGTCTATGGGGTTACTGCTATTGATTATGTCTTTCGCCTTTATTCTTTTAATCCGCTACCTTTCATCAAGGAGGAAAATTTAATGAACTCAAGAGTAGCCGATCGAATAGCGACAGGCGTTTTTATAGCAATTGCTTTTGTCATTGTATTAGTTTTAGTTGGTCTTTTTTCTTTTATCTTAATAAATGGTGTACAGCATATTTCAATTCATTTTTTAACAACTCCGTCAAGTAATTTGCTGGCGGGCGGGGGAATCCGTGACCAATTATTTAATTCGTTTTATGTTCTTCTCGTTACTATGATTTGTACCGTTCCCATTGGCGTTGGCGGCGGAATTTATATGGCTGAATACGCTAAACCTGGGAAGGTAACCAATACTATTCGCTCTTGTATAGAGGTACTAGCTTCACTTCCCTCGATTGTAATTGGGATGTTCGGTCTTTTAATATTTGTAACATTAACAGGATGGGGATATACCATTATAGGTGGTGCACTAGCACTTACCGTTTTTAACCTTCCAGTAATGGTGAGGGTGAGTGAAGATGCCATTCGTACAGTACCACGTGACCAAAAGGAAGCAAGTCTTGCACTTGGAATAACACATTGGCACACAATTAAAACCATTTTACTTCCTAGTGCATTTCCAGTTATTTTAACCGGTGCAATCCTCGCTGCCGGAAGAGTTTTTGGTGAAGCTGCTGCATTGTTGTTCACAGCCGGTCAGTCGACAGGAAGGTTAGATTATACCGAGTGGAATCCCTTTTCTCAAACATCGCCTTTGAATATTTTCCGTCCTGCAGAAACATTGGCTGTGCATATTTGGGCCGTTAACACACAAGGGTTGATACCGGACGTAAAAGATGTAGCAAATGGATCGGCAGCGGTTTTGGTTCTTTCCGTGTTAATTTTTAATTTATTAGCCCGGTGGATCGGCAGCCTTATTCATAAAAAAGTGACAGCTACTAAATAAGGAATAGGTGAGAATAGATGGGTACAGCAATCAAAGAGCGTGAATCAGTGACACAAACAACACAATTTAACGCCCCAATGCCTAAAGAACATATTTTACAGGTTAATAAATTAGAAATATTTTATGGGGAAAAACGCGCTGTAAATGGAATCTCTTTGGATATCGAAAAAAACTCTGTAACAGCTCTTATTGGTCCTTCGGGGTGCGGGAAATCAACCTTTTTACGCAGTATTAACCGAATGAATGATCTGATTCCAGGTGCTCGGGCACAAGGGGAAATTATATATGAAGACCTTAATATTTTATCGGATAAAATAAATGTAGTCGCATTAAGGAGAGAAATTGGAATGGTCTTTCAAAAGCCCAATCCATTTCCAAAATCTATTTACGAAAATATTACACATGCACTAAAGTTTTCTGGTCTAAGAAAGAAAAGTCAGCTTGATGAAATCGTTGAAGATAGCTTGCAGAAAGCAGCATTGTGGGATGAAGTAAAGGACCGTCTTCATAAATCCGCACTTTCATTATCGGGCGGACAGCAGCAGCGGCTTTGTATTGCTAGGACGATTGCGATGAAACCAACGGTTATGCTCCTAGATGAACCTTCTTCGGCGCTTGATCCTATTTCTAATGCAAAAGTGGAAGAATTGATTGTAGAATTGAAAAAGGATTATTCGATCGTCATTGTTACTCATAACATGCAGCAGGCATCACGGATATCAGATAAAACAGCCTTCTTCTTAAGCGGCGATGTGATTGAATTTGACGTGACTGAAAAGATTTTTACCAATCCAGCTGTGAAAAAGACGGAAGAATATATCTCAGGAAGGTTCGGATAAGGGGGAAGGATAATGTCAGTGATTACAGCTCATAGACAAGTATTTCAAATAAATGACTTGAATTTATGGTATGGTGAGCACCATGCATTAAAAAGCATTAACTTTCCAATTATAAAAAAAGAGGTCACCGCAATTATCGGACCTTCTGGGTGTGGAAAGTCAACTTTTATTAAAACACTGAACCTAATGATAAATGTGGTTCCAAATGTTAGAATGACGGGTGAAATTAATTATAATGACCAAAATATTTTAAACAAAAAAGTGGACCTTGTGGAGCTTCGCAAAAATGTGGGGATGGTCTTTCAAAAGGGAAATCCCTTTCCACAATCGATCTATGATAATGTGGCATATGGACCAAGGATTCATGGAATAAAAAAGAAAAAGCATTTAGATGAACTTGTCATTAAATCATTAATGGATGTAGCCCTATGGGAGGAAGTAAAGGATCGATTACATGCCCCTGCTTTAGGGCTTTCAGGCGGACAACAGCAAAGGCTATGTATTGCAAGAGCGCTTGCTACTAAGCCCGATGTGTTATTAATGGATGAGCCAACATCAGCGCTCGACCCAATTTCCACTTTAAAAATAGAAGAGCTAATTTTAGAATTAAAAGAAAAATATACGATTGTTATTGTTACCCACAATATGCAGCAAGCTTCTCGAGTATCAGATAAAACGGCTTTCTTTTTAATGGGAGAATTAATTGAACTGGCTTCTACCTCCAAGATTTTCTCTCAGCCAGCAGACAAACGTACAGAAGACTATATTTCAGGAAGATTTGGTTAATAGGGGTGCAGACTATGAATACGAGATCAAATTTTGATAGTAATTTATTACAGTTAAAAGAAATGCTTTTACAAATGGCCGTAGATCTGAAAATGCAATTAAAGAATCAATAGAGGCACTAATTAATCAAGATATTGCAAAAGCAGAGATGATCATAAATGGTGATGATGAAATTGATCAATTAGAACATGAAATCAACGATAAAGCAATCGTGCTGATCGCTAAAGAAGCGCCGGTCGCAAGAGATCTGAGAAAAATTATTGTCGCTTTAAAAATTTCCTCTGAAGTAGAACGGATAGGTGATTTGGCTGTGAATATTGCTAAGTCAACCATTCATATTGGTAATGAAAAACATATTAAAGAAATTGTTGATATTCCGAAGATGATGGATATGGCACTAGAAATGCTTTCTGAGTCTTTAACAGCTTTTTATTCCGAAGATACTGAACTTGCAAAGAGATGTGCTGAAAAAGATGATAATGTGGACGAAATGTACGGAAAGTTAATTCGTGAGCTTATGGGGTATATTCAGCAATACCCACAAAATATCAATCAGATTACCCAACTGGCATTTGTGGCTAGGTATATTGAAAGGCTAGCTGATCATGCAACGAATATTTCAGAGAACGTGATTTTCCTAGTGACAGGGAAACGCTATGATTTGAATGCATAATGATTTAAAGATGGGGCATTGCTTCATCTTTTTTTGTTTAATCAGAATTCTGTCGAGGACAATCCATAAACCGACAAATTGCGTTCATTGTGCAGGAACCATTCAGGTGTTAACATAAAACTATCACATGAATGAATAATATTGTTCTTTATGCATATACTGATTTTTTGCAGAAAGGAGGTAAAAAATGAGTGAATCCCCGAGTAATCGAACTCCACGTGATTTTGTCCCTATAAAAGGCGAACTGCAAATGAAACTTGTATCGTATAGGAAAATTATTCTCTTTTGGGAAGTCTCTGAGATACCTACAAAAGTCATCCAATTATTTTTTAACCTCAAGGTTGATGAACTCATACAAGTTGTGAGGATTTATGATGTTACCGAAATTAACTTTAATGGCAAGAACGCTCATCATTTTCATGAGACTACTGTCCTTTATCACAATGGACATTGGTTTATTAAAGGATTGGAATCAAATCGATGCTATGTTGCAGAATTAGGAGTGAAATCTTCGACAACCGATTTCTTCCCGATTCTTCGTTCGAATACCCTTCAAACCCCATTGATGAAAATATCAAATGCAAATGAAATGAATCATGAACTACTACGCTTTCAGCAAATAGAAGACCGTCCTCCAAAATGGATTGATCATGTTAGCACTTATAGTTATTACATGGAACCAAAAAAAATGGAGGAAAAAAATGAGTAAAACATCTATCCAACATGAAAGACAAAAGCAGGATTTAGGGTTTCGTAATCATTTGAAAATCCTCATGCTATGTTGGGAGTATCCTCCTAATATTATTGGGGGACTTTCAAGGCATGTCCATGGATTATCTGTTCATTTGGCAATGATGGGTCATGAAGTACATGTTTTGACAGCTGGTAGCGGCAACCTTTCCTCATTTGAAAGAATGGAAGGCGTATTTGTTCATCGTATTAGACCCTTAAACGAACATGATGATCAATTCCTTTCCTGGGTTGGTGGACTTAATTTAGCTTTTGCGTTCAAGGGTGAAAGAATGGAAGCAGAAATTGGATTTGATTTAATCCATGCTCATGATTGGCTGGTCGGCACAGCCGCTATCGTTTTAAAGGAATCCTTGTCACTTCCCTTATTAACAACAATTCACGCCACCGAATATGGCAGGAATAACGGTATCCATACGAGTATGCAGCAATTTATTCATGATAAAGAGCATCAGCTTATTGAAGAAGCCGATCAAATTATTATTTGTAGTGATTACATGAAAAAGGAACTAGTTTCTATTTTTCAAATGGTTGATAAAAAAATGGCTGTTATCCCAAATGGAATTGAACCATTATCCATCGAGATTGAACCGAAGGAGATATTTCCAGAGCTTAATGGGAAAAAATATATCTTATCAATGGGAAGGATGGTTCAAGAGAAAGGGTTTGAAACAATTATTAAAGCAGCGATAATTACAAAAGAGAAAAAACTGGACATTTTTTTCGTTATTGCTGGAAAAGGACCGATGCTTGAAACCTATCGCCGCCAGATTATTGATAGAAAATTAGAAGACACAATTGCATTTGTTGGGTATATTAACGATGAACAAAGGAACGCACTTATCCTAAATAGTGAAATCGCGGTCTTTCCAAGCCTGTATGAACCATTCGGTATCGTGGCGCTAGAGACAATGGTCCTTGGAAAACCAACAATTGTTTCTGATACAGGCGGTTTAAAAGGGATTGTGAAACACTTGAAGACGGGATTATTGATGGTCCCTGGTGATCCAAAAAGCTTACTTGAACAAATAGATTTTCTGATTCATAATCCAGAGAACGCACAAGAAATGGGCAAAAGAGGAATGCAAATTGTGAAGAGTCTGTATGGCTGGAATCGGATCTCATCAGAAACAAGTAGAATAATGGAGGATATGCTTTTATATAAACGAGTAAATGGCATTGAAAAAGTTGAATCACCAAAAAATTTATAAAAGGTGAAAAAATCATGATGAAACTAACTGAAACTAAAAATCAGACCCCTTTTATCAAAAAGCCATTGGAACAACTTGTATTTATACCGGGAATTTGGGTCAATGGAAGTTCTTATTGGCTCCAACATACTACAGAAAAGGTTATTAACGATGAGGAATTGATCCTTAGGGTAAAGCAAGAACCCATTCACTCAAAAATTCATTTCTATAGCCTATATGTCAGTAATCATAGCAGTCACACGAAAGAGATTAAAATTTTGGCTCAGCATCATCATTTAAATGTCAGTCGAGAGCACTTTTCATTTGCATCGCCAATGGAAAATAGACTTTTTCATTTTGCCAATAATGATATATTTTTGGTCAATGGCCAATTCGATGGTGTAGGAATACATGAGTATACGATTCAGCCTTTCTGGAGAGTTTATACTGACCAAATCTGGAGTTCTCTTAAAAACGGGAGCCTGATGTACCAGCCGATGGCCAAAGGCCGGCGTCAAGTATTTTCACGATGAAAATGACAATAACGCCGCGTGAGACTAAAAAAATGAATATCTGGGCAATCAGCGGAACGAACAAAAACGAGGTCGTTTTATTGGACGAAGCACTTTTAAAAAACACACTAGCATTTCCTTTTGAAAAATGATATTATAGAAAAGTCGTATGATTGAACTAGCTTATTGGTTTGGAGGGAAATTAACATGCGTGTGAATATTACATTAGCTTGCACTGAGTGTGGAGATCGTAACTATATTTCAACAAAAAATAAACGTAATAACCCAGATCGTCTTGAGCTTAAGAAATATTGCCCAAGAGAAAAGCGTACAACAGCACATCGTGAAACAAAATAAGCAGTAGGGCTTCCTGCTGCTTTTTTTGTTGCCTAAAAATAAACATATGTTATATCTTTCGGTATAAATCTGGAGGTTTCCTTAATGAATAACAAAACCATTGTCCGTACCCAGATAAAAGAAATTCTGTCTATAATTCCAAAACCTCTTTATGAAGATTATTCCTATAAAATTGCAACCAAACTTTATGATGATTTAAATTGGAAAGAAGCAAAGGTAATTGGAATTACAGTCTCAAAGGCTCCAGAAGTAGATACCTATCAAATTATTAGAAAAGCATGGGAATTAGGAAAACAGGTGGTAGTCCCAAAATGTTATCCTAAAGAGAAAAAGCTATCATTCCGTACATTAACAAAATTTTCGCAACTTGAATCTGTTTTTTATGGATTATTGGAACCAATTGTAGTGGAAACGAACGAGGTCGAGCCAAGCCAGATTGATCTATTAATCGTTCCTGGGCTTGCCTTTACAAAGAAAGGATATCGAATTGGCTTTGGTGGTGGGTATTATGATCGTTTCTTAAAAGGTTTCTCTGGTGAAACGATTTCACTAGCCTTTACTCATCAAATAGTCCCCAACTTTGATGTTGAAGTACATGATATTCCTGTTTCGAAAATAATAACCAATCATGAGGTCTTAATGACAAAATGACTGAAAACCTATTGATTTTTTTCGTGATCATTTTAACTGGGATAGTGGGCTATTTCCTACGATCATTTACCCTCTCAGGAGCCATTGCAGCAATTATTGTTGGATTGGTTGTTTTTGTAGGCTTTGGAGTAAGAGGTCTTTTCCTACTAGGGGTATTTTTTGTGTCTTCAAGTTTATGGTCAAAATATAAAAGTACATATAAAATAGCAATAGAGGAAAAATTAGCAAAAGGAACCACAAGAGATTGGCGTCAGGTTTTTGCAAATGGTGGTTCTGCTGCACTGTTCAGTATGATTTTTTATTTTCATCATGACAAAATTTGGTTAATTGGGTTTGTTGTTTGTATCGCGGGTGCTAATTCGGATACATGGCCTTCGGAAATAGGCTCGTTAAGCAAGAGGGATCCGATTTCTATTCGAACATTTAAGCGGGTAGAAAGAGGAACATCGGGTGCAATCAGTTTATTAGGAAGTACCTCCGCTCTTTTGGGCTCGTTGGTGATTGCGTTATTCAGTTCCTGGCTATTTCATTTGGATGGTACTAATAGTTTGATTGTGTTTCTTTTTGGTTTTATTGGTAATACCATTGATACATTGGTTGGTGCATTTTACCAACAAGCATATGTATGTACTCAATGTGGAATTGAAACAGAAAGAAAACTCCATTGTCAAATTCCGACAACTAGGATAAAAGGCTTTTCTTTTGTTGATAACGATATGGTTAACTTTCTTTCTGGGTTCCTTGCAGCTCTTTTAGCAATGGTGGTTATTTTACAGAGTAATTAGTTTATTTCTACTTTCATCATGTGAATCCAAAAAACGTCTGATTGTAACAAAATCGATATAAAGACAACGGTTTCAGTGCTATTTTTATAATGAAAAGTGTTTGTGAAATAGTGTACAATCTAATTGTGAATTGAAAACACTATTCATATAGTGTATATCTAAACCTTTCAGCTACTCTTCCGAGGAGGAAAATACTATGTTAAATCGAGTTAATCGTGTTGCACTAATTGGAACTGGCTTTGTTGGTTCAAGTTATGCCTTTGCCCTTTTAAATCAAGGAATCACAGAGGAGCTAGTTTTAATTGATTTAAATAAAGAAAAATCAGAAGGAGACGCAATGGATTTAAATCATGGTCTTCCATTTGCGCCGTCTCGAACGAAAATTTGGTTTGGCAACTATGAAGATTGTGGCGAAGCTGACCTCGTTGTGATTACGGCAGGTGCAAACCAAAAGCCAGGTGAAACACGACTTGACTTGGTTGAGAAGAATACGAGAATTTTTAAAGGTATCGTGGATGAAATCATGTCTTCTGGATTTGATGGGATTTTCCTTGTTGCAACAAATCCAGTAGATATATTAACCTATGCTGTATGGAAATTTTCAGGTCTGCCAAAAGAGCGAGTAATTGGTTCAGGTACGATACTAGATACTGCTCGCTTCCGCTTTTTACTTGGCGATTATTTTGATGTCGATACTCGCAATGTGCACGCCTATATTATAGGTGAACATGGTGATACGGAACTTCCAGTTTGGAGTCATGCCGATATTGCCGGGACAACCATCTCTGAGTGGACTAAAAATAAGGCTGGTTATAATCAAGCTGACCTTGATCAAATTTTCTTAAATGTCCGTGATGCTGCCTACCATATTATTGAGCGAAAAGGGGCCACGTATTATGGAATAGCTATGGGGTTAGTGAGATTAACAAAAGCCATTTTGCGAAATGAAAACTCTGTCCTTACCGTTTCTGCCTACCTAGATGGTGAATATGGGCAAAAGGATATTTTCGTTGGAGTGCCAGCAGTGGTAAATCGAAACGGAATAAAAGAAGTGGTGGAACTTGAACTAAATGATGAAGAAAAGGAAAAATTCACTCATTCTGTTCAAGTATTAAAGAAAACGATGGAGCCAGTGTTTAATAAATAATCGGTGAAAAATGGGATAATTATCATCCAATCAAAGCAGACTATGATATAGGAGGGATGATGATGTCACGCATATTAACATCCATATTAATGATTGGCTCAATTGGCTATTTTGCGTTTCGATTCCGATACCGGATTATCAATGTTTTGCTTGGAGCGGGTTGGATGCGTCGTCTTGCAGTTGGCTCAATTATGAGCATGCCAGGTGTAAAGAGAAAAATGATGCAGTCAGTATTTGGAGGACCATCTGAGTGGTGAAAACCACAGATGGTTTTTTATTTGTCAATTTGTTTCTTCATAAAGAGAAAAATTCCATAAATCGTTTATTGAAGGGAACTTCCGGATTTCGTTTATAATACAGGAAAAAGGGTAAAAATGAGTAATCAAATTTAGAACGATGAAATAGCATTTTTCATAGAAAGCGGGAGGGGAAAATTGAAGAAAAGAGAAGAATTCATTTTTTGGAGGTTGGCTATTTTTTCATTTCTGACCATGGTTATCGGATCATCCAATTATTTGAAAATCAAAAAGAATTATGGCTTGAAAAGCTGGAAAATAAGAAGGCTCCAATCGTAAGAGTATTGCTTCATAATATCGACTGGAGCAATTCAATGCAACGAGACATCGAGTTGACTGCGTCAAATGGGGAAAAAATTCGCAGACAAATTCGTCGTGGGAAATTAAATGTTGTGAATATATACATCAGTGAGTTTCCACCTGTGGATGAATATGAATATCGTCTTGAAAAGCCATTTCTTTTCCCGGAAGGAAATAAAACGACTGTTAGTTCTTATTTAATTGCAAATGGTCTATACGAAAATGGTTTCCAAAGGCTTTCTAATCGGTTAGAGATGCAGGTATTCATTCCCGTTGAAAACGAACCAACAGAACAGGAAGTCGAATCAATAAAGAAAGAAGCTCTCGAGCATGCTAGGACAAAAGCAAGTGTGGAAAGGGCGATTTTTGCAAATGGGAAACCATTTTTTACGTATATTTTCATGATTATCCAAACCTCTGTATTCCTTTGGATGGAAATGCATGGAGGGAGCACCAATACCACGACATTAATTAATTATGGTGCAAAATTTAACCCGTTAATTTTTCAAGGGGAATGGTGGCGGTTTATCACACCCATTTTTATCCACATTGGTTTTTTACATTTAGCTTCGAATACATTGTCTTTGTTTTTTCTGGGAGTTGCAGTTGAAAAAATCTATGGCAATGTTCGCTTCCCATTTATTTATTTATTTGCTGGGGTTACAGGTTTTATTGCCAGTTTCATCTTTAGTTCAAGCATTTCCGCTGGAGCAAGTGGCGCAATATTTGGTTGCTTGGGAGCATTAGTTTATTTTGGTGTTATTTATCCGACCCTTTTTTTCGTACAATAGGGGTTAATTTGATTGTCATTCTCTTTATCAATCTAGTATTTGATTTCTCAGCTTCTGGTATTGATAATGCTGGTCATTTAGGAGGCATAGCCGGAGGATTTCTCGCAGCTGGGATTGTACACTTTCCAAAGAAGAAAAAGCCATTGCTACAATTGCTATTTTTAGTCTCATCTATTGCAATTGTATGGGGTTCTTTAGCATATGGCTATAGCAGTACTGTCAGGGCACAAGATGAAAGTTCTAATTTAATGCTGGCGCAAGAGTATATTAACCAAAGTAATTATGATCAGGCTTACAATGTTTTAAATAAATTTGTAAAGGTAGCAAACAAACCTTCAGAAAAAGTGTATTTTCTTTTATCCTTTGCTGAAATAAAAAAGGGCTTATTTCCAGAGGCTAAAACGCATTTACAAAAGGCAATCCAACTGAACCCTAATTTTGATCAAGCCTACTTTAACATTGCTCTTATTTACCTTGATGAAAATAACTTCAAACAGGCTAAAGTTAACGCTGTTAAAGCAGCCAAATTAAAACCGGATGAAAAGAAATATTCAGATTTAGTCAATGAAATTAATCAACATCTTTAATTCTTTGGCGAAGTAGAATTGGTTCACCATTTGCTGTTTCTGTCAGAACCAATAAATGGGTTTTATTATTAGCTACTAAGATCAAGGGGATGGTACTGCCGATGGGACTTACAATCGTACCATCCGCTTTTTTTATTCCAAGGAAATAATTCTTATATAATCCTTCCCATAAATTACCGATAATCCGGGCAGTTTCGGTGCTTGTAAATCCAGGTAAACCAGTCTTTGCCTTTTCGTTAAAAAGATTTAAAGGAAATGCTTGATAATTATTTAATGGAATAGAAAAGTAGCGGGTCCCTTTGCTCCAACTGTACTGGAGTAGCATTCTTGTTTGCTCATCCAATCTTTGCTTCCATTCACTTTCCTCTTGAGTCATTGGGCTTCGAAAGGAATCTTTCTTGCTTGAGGCGGAATGGATAAGGTATAAATGATCCTCTGATAGTGCCTGCGAGCTGAAAATCTGATTTCCTTTTTCATGAAGCTCAGCATGGTGGAAGGTAATAGCTTCAAAAATGGCACTCTTATCATTAACGATTTGTTTTTCTTGTGTCAAACTAGTGGTGTTTTGTTTCCAATATCGAAGCTCTCCAACTAATCTCCCATTAGAAAACAATAATCCTGCGTCTTGCCTTAAATAGGCAATTTGATCAAGTGTGGAAGTTATTCTCCACAGCAAAGAATCATGTTCAGCCGGTTTTTGGTCTATTAACCTTAACGATGTATTTGTTATTTTATAAGTAACCTTTGGATCAATTGGAAAAAAAGTGATGCTTTCTTGAACTTTTGGATTTTTATGTTCATAAAAAAATGTCGTTGCGAAAATTAAAAGGAAAATACCAAGAAGAAGAGATATTTTTTTCATTAAGCGCATCCTTCCTTGCTGCTAGAAATTTGCAACTTGTTTGTCCTACTATCTTTATATGGGAATCCCTTATAAGAAATGCCACCTAGGTGGATTATATTGGGGAAATCGTTATGATTAAAAATCTGGTGGGATTAGACATATAAGATTTTCTTGAGGAGATTATGACCATGAGTTATACTTTTTCTATAATGTTATATGTTTCCTCCATACTTTTTTTAAGGGGATCGTTATGAAAACGATTTATGAGATTCAACAATATTTAAAGAAATTTGGAACATTTATTTATATAGGAGATAGAGTAGCAGATTTAGAATTAATGGAATCAGAGATTAGGGAGCTGTATCAATCACAGCTTATTGAGCCAAGCGAATACCAAACTGCACAACTAATCCTAAGGCAAGAAATCCAACTTGAAAAAGAAAAAAGTCAAAGAAAAGATAGGTGAGAAATATGGCAGATCAATGGATTGTTGGCGTAGACCTAGGTGGGACAACTACTAAATTAGCGTTTATTAATATGGATGGAGAAATTATTCATAAATGGGAAATATCAACGGATAATTCCAATGAAGGTCAAAATATCACGAAGAACATCGCAAACACAATCGATGAAAAATTGGAAGAACTATCTTTAACGAAAGATAAATTAATTGGAATAGGTATGGGTGCTCCTGGTCCGGTTAATTACGAAACAGGTGTGATATTAAATGTAGTGAATTTAGGGTGGAAGGATAACTATCCATTAATGCACAGTCTCGAAGAAGCGACATTGCTTCCAGCTGCGATTGAAAATGATGCTAATTGTGCAGCATTGGGTGAGATGTGGCAAGGTGCTGGAAATGGGGCCAAGGATCTCGTTTGTGTAACACTTGGAACAGGCGTAGGCGGCGGAGTTATTGCTAATGGAAACATTGTCCAAGGTATCAACGGTGCAGCCGGAGAAATCGGTCATATTACTTCCATCCCAAATGGAGGAGCGGCTTGTAATTGTGGCAAAACAGGCTGCCTTGAAACCGTTGCTTCTGCAACTGGAATTGTCCGTTTAGCTATGCTGGAGCTTAAAAGAGGCGAATCAGTGGGGGAATTAGCAGAGAAGCTTGATGAAAATGGCAAAATTACTGCTAAGGATGTGTTTGATTCAGCACGCAATGCTGATGTTTTGGCTACCAAAGTATTGGATGATGTTTCTTTTCATTTAGGCTTCGCTTTAGCTAACATTGCCAACACGCTTAATCCGGAAAAAATTGTTCTTGGCGGTGGAGTTTCAAAGGCAGGATCCATTTTATTAGACAATGTTAAAGAATACCTAGCTAAATTTGCCTTTACCTCCGTAAGGGAATCGACGAAACTAACTCTTGCCACTTTAGGAAATGATGCGGGTGTGCTTGGGGCAGCCTGGCTCATTAAAAATAAATTGAATTTATAGAGAACTATCAATAAGACCTGCTATTGGTGCAGGTTTTTTTCTTTACCAAATCATCTTTTTCCATTTACGTCATAAAATTTTTATGATGGGAGGCATGAGAAGATGGAGGTTTTGGTACGTACCGGAGACTCGTTATCGTATTACAGCAGTTTATTCAAGATACCACTAAATCTCATACTTGATTCAAACCCAAATGCAAATCCAACCAATTTAAAAATCTCAGAAAAAATAGCCATACCTGGCTATCAATTGATTTCATATACAATTAAGAAAAACGATACTTTTTCAAAAATTGCTGCGTCAAGAAATTATTCTATCGACGCATTAATGCTACTAAATCAGCAAATTCAGCCCGATCACCTAACCCCGGGAGCAACAATCCTATTGCCGAAAAGATTACTCCATTCAATTACTAACAACACATTTCCTTGGGATTATAAGAAGGTTTGCGAAATGATTAACGGACTAAAAAGGGCATATCCATTTATAGCCGTTTCAACAATTGGATCCAGTGTTTTAGGCAACCCGATTCAGGAAATTCGTATTGGAAAGGGCAAGAAAAAGGTACATATGAATGCGTCATTCCATGCGAACGAATGGATTACAACGATGGTATTGATGAATCTCTTAAATAAATATTTACTCTCCTTAACGAATGGAAACCTAATGAGAGGTCTGAATTGTATAACGCAATATGATCATATTGCGTTATCAATTGTACCAATGGTCAATCCTGATGGAGTGGATCTTGTATTAAATGGACCTCCTTTAAAACTAAGAGAGGAGGTTATGAAAATCAATAAGGGCAGCGATGATTTTGTTCATTGGAAAGCAAATATTAGGGGAGTAGATTTGAATAAACAATATCCAGCAAATTGGGGAATGGCTACTAAGAACAAGCTGTCTCTGTCACCAGCACCCAGAGACTATCCAGGGAGTGCTCCTTTGACGGAACCTGAAGCAATTGCCATGGCGGATTTGGCGAAAACTGCTTCATTTGATTGTATTTTGGCCTTTCATACCCAAGGTGAAGAGTTTTATTGGGGCTATGAGGGACACGAGCCTCCTGAATCTGGAACAATTGCAAAAGAGTTTGAACGTATGAGTGGTTACCAAGCTATTCGGTACGTTGAAAGCCATGCTGGATATAAAGATTGGTATATTCAAGAATTTAAGCGTCCAGGCTTTACTTTAGAGCTGGGGAAGGGAATCAATCCTTTACCACTTTCACAATTTCCGGAAATGCTCAAAAGGGTGGAAGGGATATTTATTTTGGCCTTGTCCTTATCATAGGGTATGGCTTTTTTCCTATTTGTTATAGTAAACCTGAAATAATTGAAACATTTATTTATTAAAAACGTTCTAATATAAGAAGATTTTTAGGAGGAGGGCAGAAATGGTTCACTCGGAAGAAGGAAAAGTACCAAAATTTCTTTTTATCCTATTGTTATTGATCGTTTTGACTTTCATTCTAGGTGCTTGCTCGAATCGAGCTCATTCAAAGCCAATTTCTTCTGCAAAAAGTGAAATGAAAAAGGGTTCACTCACTCCCATTGGGCAAAGGTGGAAATTACCTATTTCCATACCAGAAGGTGAATTTTATAAAATTAGCGGTTGGCTTTCCGAGAACCAAGTCCTTTATATTACTAATCATGAACAAAATTCCAATGTCTACAAGTATAATCTTTTATCTGGAAAAAGCGAATTAGTTTATAAAAGTGATCATCCTATTGTTACAGTGCAAATTAGTCCTTCAAAAAAATATATTTTGATTCAGTCATCTTCTTCTAAAGATGAGGGACTGGTTACCATCATTGATATAAAGGGATCTAAGATATGGCAGCAATCAATAGCATCCTATGAGTTGGCATTTGAGTGGAATCCTTATAACGATACAGAAATCCTTGTCTCTGAGTTTAATGAAGATTGGACTTTTAAAATGTTAGTAGTAGACATTAAAGGTAGTCCAAAAGCATCAGAGGTTTCTTTACCACAGCCTTTTAATAAGTGGATTGACAAGGAAACACTCGCCTATATTAATTGGAACGACAATAGTCCATCCTTATTTGCCCCGCTTATAGTCAAGAAATTTGGTGATAATAAGGAAAAAACAATCTATCCTGCCGTATTTCAATTTTCAGCGTTTCGTAATTTGCTTATGACAATAACCGTTAATGAACAGGATAAATCAAAGGCAGTCTATTCCTTTTATGACAAAGAAAAAAAACTAATCTCCACTTTTACGATACCTCAATTAACAAAGTACTCAGATTGGTTGGTTCCTTTTTATGATTATAATGATGAATTGCAAGAATTTATTAATCTTCGCCCATTGAAAAGTACAGAAGTTGATTCTTATACGGAAGGCTTTCAGTTAGTTACTTATGATTTGAAGAAGGGAAGCAGCAAACGAATCCTTGAGGGGGTGGACAATGCTCCTCTAAATTTTTCTCCTTCTGGTGAAGCCTGTTTATATGGAAACAGCTTTGAAAAAATCATTGATTTACAATCCAAAAAAATATACGAGGTTATAAAGAATGAGAAAAAATGAGTCATTCTTTTTTTCTTTTATAATGGCTATGATAAAATCTTAATGAATTGAAAATTTTAAGAAGAAGGTGGAAAAATGGCCATTGTTGATGTTGCGGTCATCCCGTTAGCTACCGAAACACCTAGTGTTAGCAGGTATGTTGCAAGTGTTCATAAGGTTTTACAAAAATATGAAGCAGAAGGAAAAATTCATTTTCAACTAACGCCAATGAATACCATCATCGAAGGGGATTTGCCCGTTTTATTTGAAATCATTCAAGCGATGCATGAGGTACCGTTTTCTGAGGGAATCCAGCGGGTCGCGACAACGATTCGAATCGATGACCGCAGGGATGTTAAGAGAAGTATGGAGTACAAAGTGGAGAGGGTACAGAGCTTGTTACATGAAAGCTAACCGCTTAAAAAAAAGACTACCCGAGGGGTAGTCTTTTTATTAATCTAATGTGTTCCTGTAGGAATTCCATGATATAAAACGGTCATTACAGTAAACCAACCTAGTACGAAGAAGGAAGCAGCTCCCCAAAATGCACCTAAAAAATTTTTATTTTTTAGTTCTTTAAACGCTCCATATGCTGCAAGCAAAGCGATTAAAGGAAAAATAATAACTAATCCCATTAATAAAGCCCCCTTTATTAGATAATAAGTAGGCAATTTGCCCACAATTTAAAGAAAGTTATGTAGGAATATTATATACATTCGTCTCTTATTTTATATTTTTTTTAATTGTTTGTCGAGGGCAAATAATTGACTTTAGCTTTTAAAGGTTCTTTTTGTCTATAGGTTATATAGTGTAAAATAAAACTAATGCAGTAATCTATTGGAGGTACAAGAAATGAAATGGTCTCAAATCCCTTTAGGAGTTCTTCAAACAAATTGTTACATAATAGAAAACACGGATCAAACCTGTTTAATTATCGACCCTGGCAGTGAAGGGAAAAAGCTAATCAAATGGTTAACGAAGAGAGAGTTAAATCCAGTTGCCATTTTTTTAACTCATGCCCATTTTGACCATATTGGAGCAGTTGATGAAGTAAGAGAAAAGTATAAAATACCTGTTTTCATTCATGAAGAGGAAGAAGCGTGGCTGGGAGATCCTAAATTAAATGGATCGAAATTTTTTACAATGCCAAATAGTATTCAAGCGAAGCCCGCAGATCATATTTTGAAAAAAGAAGAAGCGATAGAAATAGGTAATTTTAAGTTTTTTGTCTATGAAACTCCAGGCCATTCTCCTGGAAGTGTTTCATATTACTTTGAAAAGGATGGGTTTGTAGTATCTGGTGATGCTTTATTTAAAAGCAGTATTGGACGTACCGATCTTCCTGGTGGGAACCAATCAAAATTGTTAAAGAGTATACATGAAAAGCTTTTATTTTTACCAGAAGAAACGGTTGTGTTATCGGGACATGGTCCAATTACCACCATTGGTGAAGAAATGGACAGCAATCCATTTTTGAATGGATTTTAAAAACAAAAGGTGCTTGAGCTAAGCGACAATAGAAAAAACCTTCTCCATTAGAGAAGGTTTTTTCTGAGGGATATTCTATTCATATATTGGGAGGGGATATTGTTAAGCTACTAACCTTACAATATAATAAAGATTACACTATGTCAATAGAGTTAAATAGAAAAGGAGCCAATATGATCACCTATTTAAGCGGTTTAATTTCGAACTCACCGAACAAGTTAATTTCATATGCAGAATTTATATCAGCTGCACTTTATCATCCTAAATTAGGCTATTATATGAAAAATAAAGAGAAAATTGGACGGCGCGGGGATTTTATTACCACAAGCAATATTTCTGATGTTTATGGCAGGATGGTTGCGAAATGGGTTTCAAGGGTTTGTGAAAAAAATGATCTATCTCCTGTATTCTGTGAAATAGGAGCGGGCAATGGTCGCTTTGCAAAGGCTTTTTTACAGGAATGGGAGGATTCCATTAACTCTCCACTGCAATATTTAATTGTGGAAAGCAGTCCCTTTCATCGAAAATTACAAACAGATTTACTTATCCCCGATTATTCTATTGTTCAAGTGGCAAGCCTTGAGGAAATCCGTGGTTTTGAAGGAATCGTTTTTTCAAACGAACTTTTTGATGCCCTACCCGTTCACGTTATTGAAAAAGAAAATGGTCAATTGTTTGAGGTAATGGTCGGAATGAAAAATGATGTACTGTTGGAGGAAAAGGTTCCACTAACAAATCCAGATATTCTTACCTTTTTACAGGAAGGAAACATCAAGGTAAACGAAAAGCAGCGGATGGAAATTCCTTTATCGATGGGGAGGATGCTTCAAAAGATATCTGATGCCTTAACAAAAGGGATTGTGGTTACGGCTGATTATGGATATACAAATGAAGAATGGCTTGAGCCACAAAGAGCAAAGGGGAGTTTAAGAGGCTATAACCAACATAAGATGGTTGATGACGTCCTGCAGTATCCTGGGGAAATGGACATCACCTCACATATCCATTTTGATTATCTCCTTCAAAAAGGAGAACAAGTTGATTTGAAAGGATTAACTAAACTAAGGCAAGATGAGTTTTTATTAAAAGTGGGTATTCTAAAGGAATTAGAAGCGCATTTTGATGCAAATCCTTTTTCAGAGGTTAGCAAACGTAACCGTGCCATACGAAGCTTAATTATGCCCTCTGGAATAAGTTCGTATTTTCATGTGGTCATTCAGCAAAAAGGACTTACGTTGAAAGAACTTGATTTGTTTGAATACTAACAAGAAAAAACGCCAGAGATACTCTGGCGTTTTACCGTACATGATTTGCTTCTTATTGCTCACAAAGGTCCAACAGGTCCCATGGTACCTAGAGGCATCATGAATGTAGTCCAATAAGTGAAGCCAGCAAAGAAAATCGTTAAATATGCTGCGAAAATGTACATATACATACGCTCGGACAGTTTAAGATAGCTAAGTAAAACAAAGAATCCAGTTTGGGCTAAGAAAAGTAATGCTGTTTTATCCATATGACCAAGATAAAACATTATTGTAAAAATGCCGGTCCAAAAACCCAAAACTCTAAACATACGATCCATATGTATCCCTCCTTTTACCATATGATACCATCATTACAATATTATAAGGTAAAAGTAATAGTAATGTAAATAATGGTTTCGGATTAGTTTGTCACAAGTGCTTGATAGGTACAGGTATCGCATCCAGAAATCATGTTTTCTTTTTCAATAAGATCTACAGAATCAAATAGTGTTTCAAACATGCCTTTCAAAAACTCATGGTGCATGCTGCAAACTGTTTCGTTTTCCTCTGCAACTTCTTTAAATGGACAATTAAAAATTTGGAAATAGATTTTTGTCTTTTCTCCATTTACTTCAAATTCTGGATAAAAGCCAGCCAGGGTAGCAGCACTTTTTAATATGGTTAGCTTTTGGTCAAAATCTAATTCATCACCCAGCGATCTTTTTGCTATTTCCTGTTCAATGACTTCAATACCAAATCGCTTACCTGTTTGATAAAGCGCTTTCTTACCTTCTTCTCCAAGCGTCATCATTGTTTGAATGGCAACATTTGATAAAAGCATATAATCGCGGAATGGAAAATGTAGTTGAATCACATCATCGGATAAACGATATAATCTGCTTGGTCTACCGCCTTTACCAGTCTTTTTCGTTTCCGATATTAACATATTAACATCCTCAAGCTTTGATAAGTGAAGTCTCGCAACGTTTGGATGAATATTAAAATTGTCGGCAACCTCTTGTACGGTTACTTCTTGATGACGTTTCGTAATGTATTGATAAATGTAATACCTTGTTGGATCTGACAAAACGTTTGTTATTTTTAATGTTTGTTCCATATTGGCTCACCTTGCCCCCATATTTTATTCCATTATAATACAGCCAAAATCGCATGGGAATGAGGTTAACAATGTTAACACTATATTGACACAAGTTGTTCATAATTGGTGCGGTTTAAAGGGTTTTGTACAGTTCAAGTTAACTGTATAGGAGATGTTTATGTAAATGAGAAGTTTAGCGGAAGAATATTTATTAGTATGTGAAAGCAACGGTCATAGCACCGCCACTCTACAAACAACCAAGGTCATTATAAATCAATTCATTAAGTATGTAGGAGATATTGATGTAATAGATGTTGATACAGGACTGCTTAGAAGATGGATTCTTGAACAAAAGAAGACGTGCAAGGCTAATACCATTAACACCAAGATTATATGTGTCAGAAGCTTCTTTAATTGGCTTGTAGAGGAAGAAATAATTGACGGAAACCCTTTTGCTAAGATTAAGTTTTTGAAAGCACCTGCACCGATTATTAAAGCCTACAACAGTGATGATATTAACCGTATGCTAGGGTACTGGAAAGGTAATAACTTTATCCCTGTAAGAAATAAGACAATGATTATAATGTTAGCGGAAACAGGTGTTAGAAGTGCTGAAATGAGAAACATTAAGTTAGAAGATATTTCTGATAATGCAATCCGTATATTAGGTAAAGGAAACAAGGTTAGGTACGTTCCAATATCCAAGGTGTTGAAGCTACAACTAACAAAGTATTTGAGGATACGTAAACAGTATATGGAAACTTATGAAAGTGACTTGTTATTTGTTAGTAGATACCGTAAAGAGGTTACAAGGTTTGCCCTGATTAAACTGATAAAGGAGATGGGGGAAACTTTGGGGATTGATGTAGCTAACACTATCCATAATTTTAGAAGGTTCTATATTCAGGATATGATTCAAAAAGTCGATATTTATACTTTGGCTAAGACGGTTGGTCATAGTAAAATTACTACGACACAGCGATATTTAGAATCAATCGCTGATGAAAGGGTGCTACAATTGACATCTAAACATAGTCCTTTATCCAGTGGGAGGTAGTATGGATAAGGAACTGGAATTACCTAACTAAAAAAATGGTTTGGACATAGAGACCGTCGAAAGACGGTTTTTATATTGAGTAAGATTTAATGCATATTCCGTACATATAACCTACATATTTAATACAGATTCCATACATAAACGGTACAATAATCAGTAGCAAAATATGCACATATTCAGGGTAAAATGTCATAGTATTGACCTGTTTAAAAATAACCATGTTACCACAAAACACTTGGTATTATTGAGTTTGTGGGATGTCACGTATTGTCTAAAAAAACCTGTAATAATATGTACTTTACTGTTAATACACAAATAAAAAATAGTTATATATATTAAGAAATAATATTCGTATTGATTGATAAAATGTACCAGTTAAATTACTATTCGATGGTTTATGATGGGGTACTGGGTAGGGGTGCTTTAAATAAACAGCTGTTTAGGATTTCGGTATTAGAGAATAGAAAATTTATTATATTACATTTAGCGATTTCCGCTAATCAGCGAGTTAATCTATACAATGAAAAAGGACTGCCGAAACCTTCATTATTGAAGAATCGCACCCGTTAGTACAATAAAAACCCTTGAATTGATACAAATAATAGAAATAAAAATACTACTATACTTATCCAACCAATACCTTTTCGTCCTTTTTGAAATTCTTCTAATCCCATTACCAACATAAATAAACTAAAGAAAAACATCATATATGGTTGAAAATCAAATATTTTTGTAAATAGTCCAATGCCAGAAATTAAAATAACTATTACTGCCAAAATAATTCTTGAAATTTTTAACAATTATAATTGGTAACTGCAACTTCATATTTATGTTAACCTTAGAGGAAACTTTTTAGTGATTGAAGTTAACTATATTGGAATGCTACACTAAAGACTGACCTGTTATAAAACCCTTTAATTTTACCTTGATGGAAGTTCAAAAAACCTTGTTCCATCTGGGTTTTACCCGCCCCCATATTTTATTCCATTATAATACAGCCAAAATCGCATGGGAATGAGGTTAACAATGTTAACACTGTATGTTTAGAAAATGTTCACATTTACCTTCTATATATGGGAAATTGGTTATACAAATAATGTACAATGTATATACAATCTTTATGTCAAATGCTAATTTTTCAGATGGAAATTTTCGATAATAACAAAAAATTTTTTTTAAAAAATTATTTTTTGTTAGAAGGAAAACGTAGAAAACTGTCGAAATCTTTAAAGACAAAATCAAAAGGTGGTGTTACTCATTGTTAGTGCTATTGAAATTTTAGCAAACAGAATTATCACAGATGCAACTCGAAATCAGGCGACAGATATTCACATTGTACCAAGAAAGAAAGATACACTCGTTCAAATTCGCTTAACCAACAAATTAATTCCTCGATTAACCCTTCCTAAAGATGAATGTGACCGATTAATTTCACATTTTAAATTCACTGCCAATATGGATATCGGGAAAGAAGACGCCCGCAAAACGGAGCAATTGTTTGTGAAGTAGACGGACAATTAATGGGACTTAGGCTTTCAACTCTTCCATCAAACAACAGAGAGAGCCTCGTCATTAGGCTTTTACCTCAGCAGGAACAGATTCCCTTCCATCAACTTTCCTTATTCCCAGCGATGACTAGAAAGCTTCTTGCTCTCCTTAAACACGCTCATGGCTTAATTATTTTCACCGGTCCAACTAGAAGAGTATTTCGGGATAACTTATCAGAAAAATGTCCAGTGGTCTGTCAGTGGGGTTGTCCAGTGCCACGTCCGCACAGAAAAAGAATGTCTTAAAAAATATTCCTTTAAAAAAGATTGATTATAAAACATTTATCAGCCCAAAATCAAAATTCAATTCAATCAGAAACCATAAAAAAGAACCGTCTTTCCACGGTTCTAATTGAAGTAAATCACCCGTTAGTGAAAGAAATAAAATTTATTCTTTGTCCTTGGAATGAGATTCAATTGAATTAAATTTTTGAAGAACCACTTTTACAAATATTCCAATTAATATATAAAACGGGACAGAGGATAAGTGATTCCATTTTTTTATTTTATATATCCCAAGCCATTGAAAGATGTTTTCTCCTATATATGCAGCCAAAAACGCGTAGGCTATAGTTGCTAATATGTATTTTATCCACGTAGGAAATCTCTGATAAATCATCGTGTAAATAAAGGGAACAATAGATAAATCAGCAGGGGCAAACTCATCTCTTTCTAATGGCGTTAAAGTATAAGGGTATATCCATAACCCTAGAGATGTACCAATTTGGTCCAAAATGAAAGCAATTCCTGCTGTAATCAGCCCAACCAGAGTTATTTCCTTTAACCGGGTTTTATCGACAAACCTCCACCATAAAAACAATGAAAAAATAACAACAAACATTTCAATCCACCACTGATATGTAAAAACCACTTCTTGAGTCCAGTAATCGAACCACAACTTTCGGAGGTAGTCATAGGTCTTATCTATTTTTTGAAAATTTTCCATGACTCTCCTCCTCTTTTAAATTAAAAACTGACCGATATATATAATATCCTCGCACCATAACATTCTTTTTAATATCCCTCATAATAAACCCAATTATTACTTTTTCTACTAAAACTAACCTGCACCGTTAGTTGAACAAAAAATTTTTTCATTTTTGTAAAAAAAAGCTAACCCTTTTATTGGTTAGCCCTCATTTTCCAATATTCTTCTATAATGAACGCTATCTCATTGGAAAGCGTTCTTTTATTTTGTTCTGATTCTTGCCTTAATTTTTCAATCATTTCTTTTTCCAATGTGATATTGATAGCACCTTTTGTTTTCTTAATTGCCACGTTATCACCCCTTTAGTTGTTTACTTTTATTGTATCACAAACAAAAGTAAACGAGTATATAACAAAAGTCTAGACCTTTGTTTACCCTTGTGGTAATATTTTTAATGTGATAGAAAAGTAAACAAATTGAAGGGGGGTCAGACAATGGAAATCCTAACAACGGCAGAAATGATTTTTGAACACGGTAACCGCCACATGTCTACGAAATTCCGCTATCTTGGAAAAGCTGAACAAACAGTTATTTCCTATATTGTTTCAAAGTTAAGAAAGTACCACGGTTCATTCTTCGAGAAATATAAAACCATTGCCAGTGTATTAGAGATCAGTACAAAAACCGTACAACGTGCAGTAAAGCACGCTGAACAGATAGGAATCTTCCAAGTGTCTGACCGCTTTGAACCAACGCTGGACGGGAAAATGAGAAAAACTACTAACCTTATTCAAATGGTAGCCTATGCACCCTTTGAAATGGTTAACGGGGTTTTGACTATCATTAGAAAGGTTAGCAAGAAAGCAATCAAGCTGGTAGACGTTGCAAAGAAAATCATTTCAAATACTAAACCAGCCAAACAAGAAAACAAGCCTAAAAAAAGCCAGAAACAAACCTATAACAAGCCAGCACGCACGGAGAAATTACCTTCTTGGTTTGAAGAATCCAATGACTATTATGCTGACAAACAGTCTGTTACAGATTCCAGAACATATGAGGAAAAGCTAGCAGACATTAAACGCAAGTTTGCATTGCTTGGATAGGTCAAAGGGGTAAAAGTCTGAATTATTAAAGTGATTTATGGAAAATAAATGATAAAATAGATGCAAAATAAAAAACTCTTTGAGGAGACATGTTGTATGATAATGGGGAAAAACCCTTCAAATTGGAGGGAATTAGAGGATTGGGTTGGTCAAATCTTTAAGGATTTAAATTTCGAGGTGAAAATTGGGGAGGACTTTGTTCGGAATTCTTTAAATGGGTCTATAGTAAATATTGATGTTTGGGCTAAGGATAATAGCCATCCTACTCCTTTGATATATTTAATTGAGTGTAAACATTGGGGGAAATCAGTTTCCCAAACAGTAGTAGATGGGTTTAGGTCAGTTATGAATGATTTAGGGGCTAATGTTGGATATATTATATCGAAAAAAGGTTTCCAGGAGGGGGCTTATGAAGTAGCAGAGGGAAGAAACATCTTTTTACTGACTTATGAAGAATTTGAGAACACATTTGAAAATAAATGGGTAGAATCAATGTGTCAAAAGGTAATAAATATTGAAGAAGAAATTTCTGACTATATTAAAAGTGATAATTTAATTGAAGATTCTGGTAATGATTATAGGGAAGTAGTCAAAATTAAAAGTGAAATATACTCTTTAATTGGTTTTTTTAAATTTTATAAAAAAAGAATTAAGTATAATAAATATCCATTTAGGATAATTGAAACAGAAAGTGTAGAATCCAAAGCATTCAACAATAGAAAGGATTATTTTGATAATTTAATACCTCACTTAATTTCCTTAAAAAAGAAATTTGAATCAAAAATCGGTAAACAACTATAAGTTTGTTTATGTTTACATAATTTCCACCTTACTAATCATGGGTGACTTAGTTAAGGCAAACGATTTTATAAAGAAATTGATTGAAAAGCTTTAAGTCCTAAAAATTGGTTTTTTCTGTTATAGTCGATTCTTCCCACTCGCTGCTAAAGCTGGTGGGCTTTTTTTTGTCTTTGTGTGTGAATCCTCATTCCTAAAAACGATAGGTGAAATTAGAAGGGGAAAATCACAAAACGAAAAGAGGAAAAGGAATGACAATCAAAGGATTTGGAACACGAATCAAGATGGGAGAAGACAAAGAACTAGAAAGGATTTACAACGAAGAATACAAGCTTCCAGTGTTGACACAGAAGAAAAAGTTTCTACCAGAAACATCTTGGAAAGGTAAGGTTGACCTTGGTTGGTTGCATTTCAACAATGATCAACATTTAGAAACAGGTTTCAAAGCTGACAAGGAATTTGTTTTCAGTGTAATAAGGGCACAAATGAAACTGTTTCTAAACAGTGCTGGTAACGGGAACGGAAGTAAGAAGGACATTACAGAAGAACAAGCTATATCTTTTGAATTGTGGGTAAACCAGTGTAAAACATTCAAAGAAATTGCTGAAATCCTTCAAGTATCGTCACAAATGATAGCTAGATATTTAACTAAACTATTCGTTTTGATAGACCTTACTTTGTCTTCTGGAATCAATATTAAATCAAAGCTTCTTGAACCATTTTTCACACCGGCAATAAGGGCTTTAATGGTTGCTAAGGAACGTCGAAAAGGTTTTAGGGTATCTAAGCAAACAAAGGAAAAACGACACACTGAATGGGCTTTAAATCAGCCAGAATTCGTGTTTACAAATCAAGCTGGTGACACGATAGAGAAGGTAATGACAGATACTTTCAAAAAGATTCCTTTACTTGTTTCAACTGAAACTGGTGAAAACAAATATGACTCAAGAGGCGTGAGAATAGGATGGTAAATTTTCATCTGACTTATTCACAGATTCCTTGATTTATAGGTTAGTTTTTACGTTTTTTAGTCCTATTAGTAAGGAGGTGAAAGAAATGAAAAGGTATAGATTGACTTTAATCACAGGTTTGAAAGTCTATGTATACATTACAGACTTAGAAAAAGCACTGGAAAAGAAGTATATCCAATGTGAGAACACTGGAAAAGTATTCATTCTTGACAAAGTTCTTACTATTGATTGGGCTGGTTAATTGAATAACCTAATTAATCAAAATAACAACGAACACCAAAACAACCAACAACTAACATGAAAGGATGATTGATTCGATTATTGAGTTAATCACGAAGGGTAAAGCATTATGACAAATTATATGGAGTTTAAGCCAAATGAAAAATATGCAAGTAAACTTGCTGACACTTCACCATTTCACGAAGCGTTTCAAGATTGCGGTTATGTATTAACAGATGAAGACTTGATAGTGGATATTGATTGTTTGGATGAGAAACAAATAGAAGCTTTTATTCGTGTCTTTGATATTAAGACTCAAATCGTTCATACAAATCGTGGAATACATGTCTATTACAAAAAACCTTCTGGTTTTAAAGGTTCAACGGGTGTATGTGCTTTAGGGTTTCCTGTTGAGTACAAGCATATCAAGAATACCCAAGCCATTACGATAAAGCAGAATGGCAAAATGAGAAAGATAGACAATGAAGGAAAGCGTGAACCATTACCGAACTTCTTGAAAGTTGTCAAGGGTGAATCTTTGATAGGTTTGGACGAAGGAGAAGGTAGAAATCAGAAACTTCATGCTTGGAAGTTCAAGATCGCTAGTTTGAATGATTCTAAAAAAATTTTGAGATTTATTAACAGTCAGGTTTTTGCTAATCCATTGGAAGAATCAGAATTTCAAACCGTCACACGGGAAGAAGAAATCCTAGCAGAAAAGAACGGTGAACCAGAGGTTGCAAAACAATTAATTCGCAAACTAAAAGTCAAGAAATATTGTGAAGTCTTATATCTTTATCAAGATGGTAAATACACGGCAAATACAGAGTTTAGAACCATTGTTGCCGAACAACTTGAAGGACAGAAGACACGGTATATTGATGAAGTGATTAAACAAATGGAGTATCGTTTATTCAACGAACCAGAACCACCAAAAGGCTGGGATATTCGATTCAAAAACGGTATCTTGCGAAATGGTGAATGGATTGAAGTTGATTCAACTGAATTCACACCTCATTACATTGATATTGACTTAGATGAAGAAGCTGAACCAGTCAAGGTAGTTGACAACTTCATCAATGATTTAACAGAAGGTGACGAAGATTATCGAAAACTTCTATTAGAAATCATTGCTTTATCCTATATCACAAATCCAAGTTTCAAACGGAATCGTAACTTTCAAAAGGTATTTTTCTTCATGGGAGACGGTGGAAACGGTAAGGGTGTATTGTTCAATGTAATCAAGAAACTGGTCGGTATCGGTAACTATTCACCAGTCAAACTAAACCGCTTTGATGATGAAAGGTATCTTTATTCAATGAAAGGTATGCTTGCAAACTTAGGTGATGATATTGAGAATAAACCACTCAATAACGAAATAATGTCAAACCTCAAGAACCTGTCTGGATATGACGAAATACAACTTCGAAAACTATATGCACAACCCGTTGACGTGGTAGTGACAGCAACGCAAATGTTTACGACAAACCACCTTTTGAAATCATTTGAAAAAGGTGAAGCATGGAAAAGACGTGCCGTATGGTGTCCTGTTTTTCATAAGCCGAAAGAGAACGACCCACACTTTCAAGAAAAGCTAATGTCTGAACAAGCTTTGCAATATTGGTTGCGTCTGGTTATGGAAGCACTTGATAGATTGATCACCAACGGTGATATGACAAAGTGTGAAAGGGTTGAAGCCTACACACAAGAATATCACGAAGAAAATAATACTTGCTTAACATTTGTTCGTGACCATGAACCAGATGATTTCATAGGGAAGCGTACACCAGAGATTTATGACCAATATGTCATTTGGGTTGAAGAAAACTATGGTGAAGGTACAGCAATTGGCAAGAAAACATTACAAGAAACCATTGAAAAACTATATGGTTTGAAGGTTGGTCGAACAACTGTCAATAATAAAACGGCAAGAATATACGTTGACAATAATAAACCAAGGTCAGCATAGTGACAAATCTAGTCTATGACAAAATTCGTGACATTTTTAAAAGTGAAAATGTCATGAAAATGTCATGAGGAAAACGTTGATATATCAAGGTTTATACGTGATTTATGACAAAATGACATCATGACATTTTTAAAAGTGAAAATAAATAAATTCTATATAAACTTTATAACTATGAAATTCTATTAAATTTTTTTAGAGTTGTCATTTTGTCATTTTGTCATTTTCACAAACTTTTGATTTACAAACGTTGATTTAACAGTGTTCTTTGTTGAGATTGTGAAAAAAACACATGACATTTTCATGACAAAATTCATGACAAAAATGTCATTTCTAAAACTAATTGGAGGTTGATTACTTTGGTTAAAGTCATAAACGGAACGTTAATTGGTAGAGGGATGAAGATTCCTGTAAAAATCATCAATTTAAAAAATGGTTCTGAAATCATTGCTGAAAGTATATCAAAAGCACGTTTTCATGTGGAATGTAATTTAAATATTATTACGGGTGCTTTTAGAAATAGCATTGATGGTACTTGCGAAATAAATGGTTATAAACTTATTAAACTATTAGGAGGAATTTTGAAATGACAAAAACAACTTTAGATTTCAATTTATTTATCGAAGGCTGCTATCAATTTGGGGATATGCTTTCTGAACAAAACATTACTTGTACATTTGGATATGCAGAAAGAATTCTCGGTAAAGATGGGTCAATCCTACAACATGAATCTATGCAAGTAGATTGTAAATTAGATGATGGTGCTGACCTTCGTTTCACAATGGATGAAAACGACAAGGAAGCATGGTTAATGGTAGTACGTAATGATGAAACTGGTCATCACCGTTATACGGATGAATACCACAATGATATCAACGAATTATTTGAATCAGTTATCCAACATATTCAGCTACATTATGGAATGTTTGAAGATGAAGAAGAAAAAGAATTGAAATATCTTATCTAACACAAGAGAGGGAAATGGAAATCAAAATGAGTATCTGGAACACTGGCGAAACAATAACAGAAATCGAAGGTTATAACGGCAAGTATTTTATATCAAATAAGGGACGTGTATTTTCCAGAAGCTTTAATAGGTCTGGGATAGTGTTTCCTTTGAAACAACAGAAGCACAACAAAGGCAAAGGCAAAGAAAATAGGTTTGATTATAGGGTGTGTCTTATTGATGATAACGGCAAAAGAAAACAACACTATATTCATAGACTTGTTGGGAAAGCATTTATACCTAATCCACACAATAAGCCACAAATCGATCATATGGACGGCAACCCACTGAATAACCATGTAAGTAACTTACGTTGGTGCACTAACAAAGAGAATCAAGAATTCAGATATAACAAAGAGGTTGTTGTGTAATGGCTGGCAGAAGGGTATCGAAACGAAGAAAAGCAAACTATACCAATATACATGGTGCAGCAGTGTATAAGTCATCATTGCATGTTTTGATTGAACAGATAAACAAAAGCAAAAACAAACGTGGTAACAAGGGACATGACCTAGCAATTTGACTAGTGGGGATAGGGTGGCAGAATAGTGCCCTCATATTTTTCATGGTGCTGGTGGCTGGCTTGGGGATGTATGGTTGTCAAGAAGTAGTTATGACACATTATTGTAAGAATAGTCTGACAGGTTTTTACATACCCGCCCCAGGGGTTGAATTTTCTAGAGGTGTTGCACCGAAGACCACGCTTCCCCACTTTTTTCGCTATTATTTCCCAAAATAAACAGGTGGGACATTTTTTGCCCAACACTAATAACCTTTTCCTATGAAAGCGAAAAGGTTTTTGGTAACTTATCTACAAATTCATTGTACCATACTATTCAAAAGAACGTCAAGAAAAAGTTTAAAAAAGTTTTGGTATGACCAGTAATACCAGTATGACCGGTATGACCAGATAGTATGACCGGTATGACTAATCTCCCTTCTCTCTATATCAATAGTTACTTAGTTACTTGCTTGACGTTGTCAATTGGCAATTAGTTTTTCAGCTTAACTAAAAACAAAAGAGAGGGAGACAACATTCACATTGGACTATTCCATTTATTGGAGTGGTCTTTTTTTTTGTCCTCATTGTGAATCTCTCAACCTCGAAACGATAGAGGAAGTAAGAAAGCCAAATGAAGGGTGAGGGAAATGGGAATGGACGAAATCAGAAAGTCATTTAAAGGGTTGAATAAAGAAGAAGCATGTGAGAAATCAATCATGAAAAAGTTTATCACTGTATATGTCATGAACCAACCGTCCAAACAAACAATTCAAGACACCGCAAAAGAGATATTGAGACAAACAAAAACCCCTAGCAAATAGGGGTTTCTTTATATATTACTCGCATTACTGGACTATCTGCACCTTTTGGATAATTCCAAACGATTCCAGAAATTAACATATGCAATCTTCTGTTTATATCCTCGTTTGACAACCCTTCTCCGTCTAGAAAACCCCACTTACCAAACAATTGATCAATTACCTTAACCAAGTCTTGTAATGACTTCTTTTTATCATCTGGATTACTTTCTTTAAGCTGGTTTAATTCCGCTTGTAAGTCCTCTATTTCCTTTGTCCTTATCTCCTTTCTTTTCTTGTATGTTGGTAGGTCGATTTCATCTTCTTCAAAAAGAATCTGGTTCTTTTCCATTGCCTTTTCAACCTTCTGAATAGCCTTTTTTAACCCATCTATTTGAAATTGAGTGTTTTTTACATCTGAATCATTATCAAGCTTTGAAATAGCGTCCAGAAGCGTCTCTTTGTGTGTCAAAACCTCTTGTTTAATCGAAGTCAAAACATCATTATAATAAAACGTCCTATTCTTACACCTACACATTTTCAAATAGTATTTATCTAAATGTGGGTGGTAATTTGTACCTTGAATCTTTCCACAATTACCGCAAAATATTAAAGATGTTGTCGGATAAATCTTGTTTTTGCTTCTTGGTGCTTTGAATGAATATTCGTTTACAATCTTATTAGCCTTGTCCCATATTTCACCGTCCACAATGGGTTCATGTGTACCTTCTATACCATGCAACCAACCTTTGTAAACCTCATTATTGATAACCCTTTGAATTGCGTTATAATGCCATTTTGAACCCGTACGTGTCTTTATTTGAAGCCTGTTAAGATTCCGTATCAAATCTGGAATGGTAATACCTTGAACAATGGATTCAAATATATATTTTGAGTCATTGGAACGATCATTAGGGTGAAGCTTCTTGTCTTTGCCTTTTGAATATCCTAGTGGTGGGATTCCATCTGTCCATTTACCTTCCTGTTTTGCGTATACTTTTCCCCGTTTCATACGCTTATGAATCATCTTGTATTCTTGTGAAGCAATAAGACTTGATACACCAACTAACAAAGAATCATCATCAGCCCTTAAATCATACGTTCTATACGGTGTTATAATTAGCACATTGTTTTCATGCAAAATACGTTTTATATCACTTGCGTCATATTCATTTCTTGATAGTCGATCTATGTCCATTACAACAACCGCTTGATATAATCCAGCTTTGATATTTTCCAGCAAACGAACCATTTCTGGACGGTTTTCAATGCTTGATGAAGAAGCAACCTCACGGTAAATATCATATGAATGTCCTTCACGTTCACATAGGCTAATAAGTGTATGCTGGTGAACTTTCAAAACTTCATCTATTCCAAGATTTTCTTCATCACGGGAACGTCTTAAATAAATGGCAACTTTCATATAATCACCTCTGAAATGTTGTTTCTAAGGTAATTATATCATGTTATCCCTAAATGCGTAACTAACCGGCAGCGGAAAAACGACTACGCTCTACTCCCTATTAAATGAAACTGCCCACCTTTTTCATCGGAATGTAATAACACTCGAAGATCCCATCGAAAAAAACTATGATTCAGTATTACAGATACAGGTGAATGAAAAAGCGGGCGTTACCTATGCAGCTGGGTTAAAGGCATCCTCCGACATGATCCAGACATTATTATGGTTGGAGAAATCAGAGATGCGGAGACCGCGAAAATCGCTGTTCGTGCTGCATTAACTGGGCATTTGGTGCTTTCTACCATGCATACTAGGAATGCATTAGGGGCAGTTTATCGGTTGCATGAATTTGGGGTAAATTGGCTTGAGGTCGAACAAACACTGATTGCGGTTACTGCACAGCGACTAGTAGAACTGACATGCCCCTTGTGTGAAGATGAATGTTCACCTTTTTGTTATTCATATGGCAGATGGAAAAGAGCCAGTGTGTTTGAACTTTTATCAGGGAGAAATTTAAGCATCGCTATGAAAGCAGCAAAGGGAGAAAATGTTGAATCACGATACAGAACATTAAAGGAAGTTATTAAAAAGGGAATAGCGCTCGGATACATTAAAGAATCTGAATACGAACGCTTGGTGTATGATCATGAAACGACATAAATGGTCTGTGAATGAACAAGCGAGTTTTTTGAAAAGAACTGGAGAATTATTGGCGCGGGGATATCCGATTGCTGAAGCGATTGAATCAATATCCCTACATTTGCCTTCCTATCGAAAGGAGGAGTTAAATGATTGTTTAATTGAATTAAGAAAAGGGTTGGCATTTCATGATATTTTGGAAAATCTCGGTTTCCACAAAGACTTAATCGGTTATGTTTATTTTGCAGAACAGCATGGCAGTTTTGCAGAAGCACTTTTGGAAGGAAGTGGTTTAGCATTAATAAAGGATAAAGATGTTCGAAAGCTTTTAAAATTACTACAATATCCGATGTTACTTATTTTCATAACCGGAATCTTATTTATTTTCGTAGAAAATACATTGTTGCCAAGGTTTACGATTCTTTTTAAATCAATGGGACTTGAAGCAAATTTTTTTACGAAAGTTATCTATCTGTTTGGACAATATTTCCCCGTTGCGATTATTTGTCTCCTGGCTTTTTTATTATTCTTAGCAGGCTACTACTTTCTTATTTTTCAGAAGATCTCCATCCTGCAGCAAAGGTCGCAGCTTGTTCGTATCCCGATAGCTGGAAGGATCCTCAAATTGTTATTTACCCACTATTTTTCCGTTCAGCTGAGTTTCCTTTTATCTGGAGGTATTTCGGTATCCGAGGCATTAATCCTCTTTGAAAATAATCTAAAGCAGCCATTTTATAGTCAACTCGGGAAGGAGATTAAATTAAAGCTTGTTTCAGGTGAAAAACTAGAGACTATTTTATCCACTTTCCCTTTTTTTGAAAAAGAATTTTCCGTTATTGTAAAACACGGTCAAGAAAATGGAAAACTCGAGCAGGAATTACTTTTTTTTAGCCAACACTGTGTAGCCAATATCGAAGAAAAATTGGAAGCGAGTTCGAAATTTATTCAGCCCATACTGTATCTTTTTATCGCATTTCTCGTAGTTTCGATGTATTTAGCAATCCTATTACCAATGTTCCACTTAATGGATGGAATTTAAAAAAATGGAGGTTACCTAAATGAAAAATGAAAAAGGCTTTACCTTAATTGAAATGATGATCGTCATGCTGATTATTTCCGTTTTATTAATTATCACGATTCCAAATATTACGAAACATAACTCTAGTATCAACGATAAAGGTTGTCAGGCGTTTGTGAAAATGGTCCAAGCCCAAGAGCAATCGTTTGAAATGGAAAACAAAAGAGTTCCAACTGGTGTGGATGAACTTGTTAAGGCAGGTTATCTGAGGGAAGATGCTAAAGGCTGTCCAAACGGAAAGACTGATGTAACAATAGCATCCGATGGTACCGTAACAGCAGTAGCAAAAACAACCACTCCATAATGAAAAACAATCAAGAGGGATTTACCTTAATTGAGTCATTACTTGTTTTTACCATCTTTTTGATTATTTCCTCGATAACAGCCTTCTCCCTTAAACCTCAGAATTCAGTGATCGACGATGAAGCTTTCTTAAATCAGCTTCAAGCGGACTTACATTATGCACAAGCTTATGCTATTTCCCATCAACATGAAGTAACCGTTATTTTTATGTCCGATCAATATAAATATAATATTTATATGCGTTCTGATCTTCCCTCCTTAATCGAGAGAAATTATTCAACCAATATGATTGTCTATGGTGGTTCCCTTCCCTTATTTTTCAAATTCCTTCCTGATGGAAATGTGAACAGGTTTGGTTCCTTTTTTATAAAAACCAGTAAAAAGAATTATCGATTAACCGTTTTGATTGGAAAGGGACGGTTCTATGTTATTGAAGAATAAAGGATTCTTTTTGCTCGAATTACTTTTGTCATTGTCTGCCTGGTTGTTAATAGGTTTGTTTTTGCTTCCGTTGTTAATTGATTTGACCAGTCAATACAAACAACTAGAAGTGGATAAATATGCCCGTCAACTTTTGTATGAGGAGCTGCAAGCCAAATTAATCGATGGACAATCTTACGAAAGCTACTCGGTATTTCTTAATGGAAAAGAATTCAAAATCAATTGGCGAGATTCGTCAGATCCTAGTTCAAAGGAGGTGTGCGTAAAGGTTGAAGAAAATTCGTTTTATCCTAATACAGAAATATGCGGTGTCCCCGAATGAACAGGCTTTTACGCTCATTGAGGTTCTTTTTGCTTTCTCGATCTTTACCATCATTGCTTTTTTTATAACGCCCACCCTGCAAATTATGTTAAATAGTAAGGGAGATCAGCCGAGAATACAAGAAATGGAGTGGGAAGTTTTTTGTGGCCAAATTAAAAAGGAAATTCGGATGAGCACTCATGCTGAAGTTGTAGCCGGTCGATTGGTGTTAACAGATGCCCCAGATACTGTCATTTATGAAAAATACGGTAATAACCTTCGCAGGCGTGTTAATTACACGGGTAATGAAACATTACTTCAAAATGTATCAGAATATACTTTTACAATTATGAATAATTCGGTAAAAGTTACTGTTAAAGACATTTGGGGAAAAGAATACGCTGTTAGTGTGTATTCCTTAATTAATTGGAATGCTGCCTCATGAGAAATACTGAAAAAGGATTTACCTATCCACTTACATTATGTGTTTTAATTCTATTTCTATTATTTTTCTCTTTTCATGTGGAGCAGTTACTTACGGAAAGAAAGATGGCACATGAAACAGCCACCATTTTACTAGAGGATTATTATTTCCTATCCACTGTAAAAAAAATTGAAAAGATGTACCAATCTACTGGAATTCAAACCAAAGGCACCTTTAAGTATTCTAACGGGATTATGGATTATCAAGCGGAAACTCTAATTGGAACCTCACAAAAGGTTAATTTCACCCTGCGTCTAAATACCGGAGAGACAATTATTGGAAGCGGCTATTTTGATACTAAGCTAAAAAGGATGATAAAATGGGTGGAAATGGGTTAATGAACAAAGCTGATTGAATTAATCATTATTGGGCATACTTGTAAGTGAAACAAAAAGGCAGGTGTGTCCATGAAAACAAATGATTATGTAAAATACATGACTCAAACTCTTGTAAAGTATGCAGATCAGCCAAAAGATGAACGAAAAAGGCTGCGGACAGAGAGAAAGCAAGCAAAAGCGGCTTTTTGGTATCGATGGTTTGGAATTCTCCCTTATGTCGTCTACACGGAAGTAAAGAATAGAAAAAAAGGGTAAAGAAGCAGATTTATCTGCTTCTTTTGTGTTTTAAATTGCCTTGTCAGTTAAATAAAACAACCCGCCATTAATAAATGAAATTTGAATTTTTGGTTCATATTGTTCTTGGAGTGCCCTTTTTTCTGTTTCATAGCTCTCATTTTGTTCTTCCACGTCTTCATAAAAGTGGTCCAATAGCTGTAAATCTTGATCCCATCGCTTTCTTGCATCGTCTGCCCATGTATGGTCATCTTCTTCGATGACGGATTTAAGATAATTTTCAATCCTGGACATCCCACTCCTCGGTTTCACCAATGGTGATAAGGTAAAAGAATAATCAGGTATTTTCGGTGTTAAAGAAATCTGCAATAACCGATCGTGAAAATCTTCAACCATCTGGCCATTGATGAGCTGTAAGCCAATGGATTTAAAAATATCACGCTTGCGGTCACATTGATAGGATATTTTTACATTCATACACAGCCATGGCAGCATGGGTGTTTGCGTATTAATATGGCGGTGATTTTCGTATAAACGGATAAACCCAGCTAAATTTTTCGTTGATTCAAAAATTTGGTGCAGCCTTGGAGAACCAAAATAAATGGTTTCACCCTTTATATTTTCTGGTGCTGAATCCTGGTTTGTAATGAAAGTCAGCTTCATTGGGTTTGGGATGCCCCCAGTTTTCTCTAAATAGTGCCAGTAAAAAGGGCGGTTCATTAGCTCTTTATCGAGTTCAATCGTTAATTGCACGGTCAAAAACCCGCGTCCATTTTCAACTACTTCACATTCATTGGCTTGAAAATAGTGGATAAGAAAGTTATGAATTTCCTGCTGCTGCATGTGAATCTCCTTCCTTTATGTCCTTTGCAAATTCAATCATGGATGTTAAGTTTTCCATTTTAATTCTCATTTCACCCTCGGAGCAGGATTTTCCGAAAATATCGATTAGATGATCCTCGATATTGCCAAACTCTAATTTTGTTAGAATGTCATCAAGTTCACCAATTACATGCTCAAATAATTCAATTTTTTCATATAAAAGCTTTAAGATATGTTCTTCGACCGTATCTTTTATTGCAAAATTGTAAATCATGACATCCTTTTCCTGCCCGAGACGATGAATCCTTCCGATTCGCTGTTCCAGTCTCATTGGATTCCATGGCAAGTCAAAATTAATAATGTGATTACAAAATTGGAGGTTAATCCCTTCTCCTCCCGCTTCCGTTGCAATTAAGACTTGGGCATGTTTTTGAAAGAGCTCCCGCATCCAATCCTTTTTACCCCGTTTAAAACCTCCGCGAAAAGGGACAGAGGAAATTCCTTGTTGCTTTAAATACCATTGTAAGTACAACTGTGTTGCTCGATATTCTGTAAAAATAATAACCTTATCATTTGCTTTTTGGATCAATTCTAAAGCTTTTTCTGCTTTTGAATTTTGCTGAACAGCTTCCACTTTAGAAATTAAATACTGAATTTGTTCTTCGTACGCACGGGAGGGATTTTCCTTTTTTTGCAGCATGTTTTTGAGTGTATAAAAAACGGCTTCCCGGCTGCTGCACGCTTCCCTTTGTAAGGTCATGACAGAGAAGGCACTAGATTGTACCCAATCTCCCTCGCTCCTTAGTTCTGTAATGGAATCATATAAGTCTTTTTCTTGTTGTGTAAATTCAATAGGAATCGTTTCGACCTTTCGTTTGGTCCATTCAATCCCGGTATCAGCTCTACGATTACGAATCATCACTTTGTTCACTAATTCCTTTAGATGTTCGTCATCATTTAACGAACGGGAATCACGTTTATATTTTTCAAAAAAGGCGGTCTCACTTCCCAAATGTCCTGGTTTTAATAGTGAAACAAGGTTGAAAATTTCCTCGATACGGTTTTGAATGGGTGTTGCTGTAAGCAATAAACAAAATTTCTTTTTCAAGTTTTGAACAAATTCATAGTTTTTCGTTTTATTGTTTTTTAGCTTATGTGCTTCATCGATAATAATGAGGTCATAGTTTTGATTGTATATAATATCCCGATGTGGATTCCGTTTGGCTGTATCAATCGATGAAACAACCACATCGCATTGGTCCCATACATAGCTTTTTCTTTGCGTAATCGCTGGGATAAAAAATTTACTATTCAGTTCGATTGCCCATTGCGTGACCAATGATGCCGGAACAAGTATTAATACTTTTTTTACGAGACCGCGAATCATGTATTCCTTTAAAATTAAGCCTGCTTCAATTGTTTTTCCAAGTCCTACTTCATCCGCAAGAATGCCTTGCCATTCATGTTTTCAATTACTTGTTTTGCTGTTTCGAGCTGGTGGGGAAGTGGTGTTAAATGCGGTAGATGACTTGGCGCCTGCAATCCCTCAAATTCAGGAATCACGAGATGTTTTTCCACCCCGATTGCTAGTTTAAAAAGCTCCCAATTTCCCCATGGACCATCGTGGTCAATTCGATGTAAAAAATCATCCTGCCAAGAGGAATCAAATTCAATTTGAACCGACATGGTTTTCAGCTCCTTTTTGTGCATAAAATATATTGCTCAAAATATCGTTTTAATGGTAGGATGTTAATAGCTTTGAAAGTTTTTAATATTGTAATAAAGTAATTTATTTTAGTGGTATAATTTAGTATGACCTTAATGGAAAATTTTATAATGCGAATGACAACAAGGGGAGAGACTACCTTTGTAGCGCCGAAGGAGCAAGCAGAATTGTGAATCTCTCAGGCAAAAGAACTCTTGTTTGACGCAGCTCTGGAGAGTGCTACCTAAATGTGTAGCCACCAAAGGGGAAAGCCGATTTCGGTAAACTTTCAGGTGCAAGGACAGAGACCTTCTATATTTCTAAGGGAGGTTTCTGTCCTTTTTTGTTTAAAAAAAATGCTGAAAAAGGGGAATTAATCATGCCAGAATTAAAACGGACTCCGATCTTTTGTGTTTATAAAGAATACGGAGGAAAAACAATCGATTTTGGAGGTTGGGAGCTGCCTGTCCAATTCTCAAGCATTAAGGAAGAACATCAGGCTGTCCGCACAAGAGCTGGTTTGTTTGATGTATCCCATATGGGTGAAGTGGAAGTAAAGGGCACTGACAGCCTACAATACCTGCAAAAGATGATGACAAATGATGTTTCAAAATTAAAAAATGGTGGAGCACAGTACACTGCGATGTGTTATGAAAACGGTGGAACTGTAGATGATTTGCTGGTATACAAAATCGAAGACAATCATTACCTGCTTGTTATTAACGCTTCGAATATTGATAAAGATTACAAATGGCTCGAGTCCCATGTAACTGGAGACGTACAAATTGAAAACTTGTCTGAAAAAACAGCACAATTAGCGCTTCAAGGGTTCTTGCTGAAAAGGTTTTGCAAAAGCTTGCGGGTGAAACGGAATTAAGTGAAATTGGCTTTTTCAAATTCAAGCAAGAAGTAAAATTGGCTGACAAAACAGCACTTGTTTCAAGAACAGGTTATACTGGTGAAGATGGCTTTGAAGTTTATTGCGATGCCAATGAAGCAGTTGAACTTTGGCAAGCAATTTTAGAAGCAGGTAAAGAGGAAGGTGTTTTACCTTGCGGATTAGGGGCAAGGGACACCCTTCGCTTTGAAGCGAATTTAGCCCTTTATGGTCAAGAATTATCACCTGAAATTTCTCCACTTGAAGCAGGAATCGGCTTTGCTGTGAAATTAAATAAAGACACAGACTTTATTGGTAAAGTTGCATTATTGGCGCAAAAAACGAACGGAATACCCAGAAAAATGGTTGGGATTGAAATGATTGACCGGGGAATTCCACGTCACGGATATCCTGTCTATAAAGAGGGAGAACTAATTGGAGAAGTTACCACTGGAACTCAGTCTCCTACTTTAAAGAAAAATATTGGTCTTGCTCTTATTAAATCAGAGTTCGCCGAGCCGGACTCAGAGGTTGAAGTTGAAATTCGCGGTAAACATTTAAAAGCTAAAGTGGTTCCAACACCTTTTTATAAAAAAGAAAAGAAATAACTGAAGGGAGTTAGGTTAATGAGACATCGCTATTTACCTATGACTGAAGAAGATAAGAAGGCTATGCTTGAAACGATTGGTGTTTCCTCTATTGATGAACTGTTCAACGATATCCCAGAAAAAGTGAAGTTTAAGGGTGAGTATAATATCAAGGAAGCAAAATCTGAGACTGCATTAATGAAAGAATTATTTTTGATGGCTAATCGTAATGCCGACCTAAAAAGAAATGTATCTTTTCTTGGTGCAGGGGTTTATGACCACTACATGCCGGTTATTGTCGACCATGTGATTTCTCGTTCCGAGTTTTATACAGCCTATACCCCATATCAGCCTGAAATTTCCCAAGGGGAGCTTCAAGCGATTTTTGAATTCCAAAGCATGATTTGTGAATTAACGGGAATGGATGTTGCCAACTCTTCCATGTATGATGGCGGAACGGCACTTGCTGAGGCGGCAATGCTTAGTGCAGGACATACAAAACGGAAAAAGATCGTCGTTTCAAGTGCCGTAAATCCAGAATCACGTGAAGTCCTTAAAACCTATGCAAAGGGTCAATATCTTGAAGTGATTGAAGTTCCAGTTAAAGATGGTATAACAGATTTAGATGCGTTAAAAGGTATAGCAAATGAGGAAGTTGCTGCCGTCATCGTCCAATATCCAAACTTTTTTGGCAGGATTGAGCCATTAAAGGAGCTTGAAGAAATCATTCATTTAAATAAATCTTTGTTTGTTGTTTCTAGCAATCCGTTATCTCTAGGAGTGTTAACGCCTCCGGGGAAATTTGGTGCAGATATTGTTATTGGTGATGCCCAGCCTTTTGGGATTCCATCTGCATTTGGCGGCCCTCACTGCGGATATTTTGCGGTAACGAGCAAATTAATGAGGAAGGTACCAGGTCGTCTTGTTGGACAGACAACTGATGATCAGGGACGCCGCGGTTTTGTATTGACACTTCAAGCACGTGAACAGCATATCAGACGTGATAAAGCAACATCAAATATTTGTTCAAACCAGGCATTGAATGCACTTGCTGCCTCGGTCGCAATGACGGCTCTTGGTAAAAAAGGCGTTCGTGAAATGGCTGCAGCGAATTTACAAAAGTCTTACTATGCCAAAAATTCGTTTAAAGAGAATGGTGTAGAAGTTATTTTTGATGGCCATTCTTTCAATGAATTTGTTATTAAATTAAACAAACCAGTAAAAGAAATGAATCAAATCCTTTTACAAAAAGGAATTATTGGTGGCTATGATTTAGGACGTGACTATCCTGAACTATCTAACCATATGCTGATTGCGGTAACGGAACAAAGGACGAAGGAAGAAATTGATACTCTTGTCAAAGAATTGGGGGATTTGCATGCATAATCAAGACCAGGCACTCATTTTTGAACTTAGTACACCAGGCCGAATCGGATACAGCTTGCCAGAAATGGATGTTCCGGAATTAGAGCTTGGCAGCCTTCTTCCTGAAGGGTATTTACGTGTGGAAGAGCCTAAGCTTCCAGAAGTCTCTGAGCTTGATATCATGCGTCACTATACGGCACTTTCAAAACGGAATCACGGTGTTGATTCAGGATTTTATCCACTAGGCTCTTGTACGATGAAATACAATCCAAAAATCAATGAAAATGTAGCACGCTTTAACGGATTTGCCCATGTGCATCCGCTTCAAGATGAAAGTTCAGTCCAAGGGGCTCTAGAGCTTTTGTATGACTTGCAGCAGCATTTAATTGAGATTACTGGAATGGATGAAGTGACCCTGCAGCCAGCAGCAGGTGCACAAGGTGAGTGGACAGGACTAATGATGATCCGTGCCTATCATGAAGCTAATGGTGATTTAAAACGAACGAAAGTAATCGTTCCGGATTCAGCCCATGGTACAAACCCTGCTTCGGCAACGATCGCCGGACTTGAAACGATTACCGTAAAATCGAATGAAGATGGCCTTGTCGATCTTGAGGATTTAAGAAGGGTTGTTGGTGAAGATACTGCAGCCTTAATGTTAACCAATCCAAATACGCTTGGACTATTTGAGGAAAATATCCTTGAATTGGCTGAAATTGTTCATAATGCCGGTGGAAAGCTTTATTATGATGGAGCTAACTTAAATGCAGTCCTCTCCAAAGCACGTCCAGGGGACATGGGCTTTGACGTTGTTCACTTAAATCTTCATAAAACATTCACAGGTCCACACGGTGGCGGTGGTCCTGGTTCTGGTCCGGTAGGGGTAAAAGCAGACCTTATTCCATTTTTACCAAAGCCAATTATTGCAAAACGTGGCGAAGAATATGTTTTTGATTATGATCGTCCTCAATCAATTGGCCGCGTTAAGCCGTTCTATGGTAACTTTGGTATAAATGTTCGTGCCTACACCTATATTCGCTCCATGGGTCCTGATGGATTAAAGGCAGTAACGGAATATGCAGTATTGAATGCCAACTATATGATGAGAAGACTTGCTGAATATTATGATCTGCCGTTTGATAGGCATTGTAAGCATGAATTTGTCCTTAGCGGCAGACGCCAGAAAAAATTAGGTGTCCGTACGTTGGATATTGCCAAGCGCCTGCTTGATTTTGGCTACCATCCACCAACCATTTACTTCCCATTAAATGTGGAAGAGTGTATTATGATTGAGCCAACAGAAACCGAATCGAAAGAGACACTCGATTCATTTGTCGATATCATGATTCAAATTGCCAAAGAGGCGGAAGAAAATCCCGAAATCGTTCAAGAAGCACCACATACAACTGTTGTCGGTCGTATGGACGAAACAACTGCTGCAAGAAAGCCGATTTTAAGGTTCCAAAAGGCTTAATGGAATAAAAAGAGGGGGATTAGAGAAATCTAATTCCCGTTTTTGTATGTGAGATTTAGAACGGGAGTAGATATTTGTAGATAAGTATGGGAATTTGTAAATAAATTTAAAAAAGGACCATTGCACCCTGCAAAGATCCTTTCATAGATTATTTTTTTGTTTTAACCTTCCCTGACCAGCCCTTAAAGCCGCCTTTGAGTTGAGTAAGTTCTTTATAACCTCTACGGTTCAAAAATTGTGCTGCTCGGGCGCTGCGCATACCGCTTTGGCAATATAAGTAAACAGGCATATCAGAACGAATTTCTTTCATTCGCATTTTCATTTGCGACATTGGAATATTCCGTGCTCCTAATATATGACCTGCATCAAATTCGTTTGGTTCACGAACATCGATAAGCTGTGCCTTTCGATAGCCTGCACGAAACTCCTCTTCTGATAACGTTTTTACAATTCTTTTTTGGTAAAAATAAGTAAAAACGGAATAAATTACAACTGCCACGACGATGATTAATAGGGAATAAAGTGAATTCAACTTCTTTTTGCTCCTTTCAAGCTATGCTGCACTAGTTTTTATTATATAAGATTCCTTTAAAGAGTAAAGATGAATAGCAAAAAATCTTTTCATTTTGCCCTTTTAAAATTATACCAGAAACTGTTTGTTTTGAATTCCTATCAGAATTTGGTAGACTTAAATTCGAATAAAATTAATAAACAATATTAGAATGAGGGTTATATATGAATAAAGAAGTTTGGCGTTTTATTGATTCTGGTAACGGTTCACCATCATTCAATATGGCTTTAGATGAGGCATTACTTGAATGGCACAGTGAGGGGAAAATTCCACCTGTGATTCGTTTCTATGGGTGGGATCCTGCAACATTATCTGTCGGTTATTTTCAAAAGGTTGAAAAGGAAATAGATATGGATGCGGTAAAGGCCTATCAGCTTGGATTTGTTAGAAGACCAACTGGTGGACGCGGTGTGCTCCATGAACATGAGCTTACCTATAGTGTGATTGTTTCTGAAGACCATCCTGAAATGCCAAAATCCGTTACAGAGGCTTATCGTGTGATATCCGAAGGTATCCTAAAAGGGTTTCAACATTTAGGACTGGAAACATACTTTGCTGTGCCAAAAACGGATGAAGAACGGGAAGCATTGAAAAATCCACGTTCTTCCGTCTGTTTCGATGCTCCTAGCTGGTATGAGCTTGTTGTTGAGGGTCGAAAGGTGGCAGGCAGTGCACAAACGAGACAAAAGGGAGTTATTTTACAGCATGGTTCGATTCTTCTGGATTTAGATGAGGATAAGCTGTTCAGCTTATTCAAATATTCAAATGAACGAGTTAAGGAACGGATGAAAAAGGCATTTAAGAGTAAAGCTGTTGCCATAAATGCGATTAGTCCTCGAAGGATTACCATAGAGGAAGCAAAGGAAGCCTTTTATAAAGGCTTTGCTGAAGGGCTAAATATTGACCTTGAACCATATCAATTAACAGATGAAGAGCTTGCTTACGTTCAAAAAATAGCAAAAGAGCGATATGAAAGTGATGAATGGAATTTTAAAAGGTAAACCTTAAAGAGCGGCGAATGCTGCTTTTTCTTTTTGGTTGAACTTAAAAGCGCAAGCCTCGAATTTTGTTAAAATTTCTTGTTTTATGCCGAAAACTAGTTGAAACCTTTCATTTACTCTTAAATCTAGTTTCTTTTAAGTTTGACAAAATTTTTATTTTTTGAATTAAACACAATATATAGTGGTGTCGAAAATATTTTCGGTACTATATATTGATTTATTCTTTGGTAATATGATAACTTATGTATATTAAGTCAGCTAGATATAGCTTAAACTTTCTAGAATCTAGCAAAGATAGAGATTTTATTTTTAGAAGGAGTTGTTCTCATGTCTGTAGTTTTTAGACAGCAAATGAATATCAATTTTGAAAGGTTGAATGAGGATATCCACCTATTTCCCCAGGTACACCCAGTTACCCCGGATATGAAAATAACTCACAAGGGTGTTTCACGACTAGTGATGCTTGACCGTTACACCTTTAAAGACACTGAAAAGATTACCCTCACAAATGGCGACTTTGTTGTTCTTACAATTAAAGAGGATCCAAAATTTCCAGCACGCGGCCTTGGATACATCATGGATATTGATTGGGAGAATAAAAAGGCGAAGGTTTTAGTTGAAGAAGAGTTTAGAGGAGTACTGGATGACCCAGAAGAAGCAAATACTGGATTCATTGTTCGTTCACTTGATGTGATTGAAAAGCCCTTGGAGCTGTTTTACGAGCAAATAGCAAAGCGGAATGCTACTGGTCTTGCTTCGGTTGAAACCACAGAGGAAAAGCGGAGAGAGTGGTTTGAAAGGTTCTATCAAGAGTTAGTTAACATGAATTTTATTCCTGCTGGCCGTGTTCTATACGGAGCTGGGGCAAATACTGACGTTACTTTCTTTAACTGCTACGTCATGCCTTTCGTACCAGACTCTCGAGAAGGTATCTCAGACCACCGAAAGCAAGTAATGGAGATCATGAGCCGCGGCGGCGGTGTAGGAACGAATGGTTCCACTTTAAGACCTCGTAATACCCTGGCAAGAGGCGTAAATGGGAAATCATCTGGATCTGTTTCTTGGTTGGATGATATTGCGAAATTGACTCATCTTGTTGAGCAAGGGGGCTCACGCAGGGGCGCCCAAATGATCATGCTGGCAGATTGGCATCCAGACATTATCGAATTCATTATTTCAAAGATGCAAAATCCAAGGATTTTACGGTTTTTACTTGAAAACACAAGTGATGAAACAATTAAAAAACACGCTAAAGACAAGCTTAAATTTACACCTCTAAGCCTACAAGAAACAGCAATGTACCAAGGGATTGTTAATTTTAAAAATATCCCAGGTTTAGGTGGATTTGACGAAAAAATCATCGCCGATGCGGAAGAAAAACTAGAAATCGGCGGTCATTTTTCAGTCCATAATTCAGAATTTCTTACTGGAGCGAACATCTCCGTTTGTTTAACAAAGGAATTTATGGAAGCGGTCGAAGTTGATAGTGAATATGAACTAAGATTCCCGTATGTTGAAAACTATGATCAAGAGGAAATGAAAGTTTACAATGAAGAGTGGCATAATGTTGGTGACGTGCGTGAGTGGGAAATGCTTGGCCACAAAGTGCGGGTATACAAAAAGATCAAAGCTAAAGAGCTTTGGAACTTAATCAACATATGTGCGACCTACTCTGCAGAACCAGGTATTTTCTTTATCGATAATGCAAATGACATGACCAACGCCAAAGCTTACGGTCAAAAAGTTGTTGCAACAAATCCGTGTGGTAGAGTGGCTTAGTTTGCCTCACGTTAAAAATTGCGGAATAAAGCGGGAACCCTGAGATGTGATTATACTAAGTATTAATTCTTAGTTATAATTTGGGAATCCGAACCGAAGGCTGAAGGTAAAAATTCAGTCAGGGGCAACGCATACGAAGTGATCCTGCGACAGCAGACTATAATCTTCGCACAAGGCCGCAACATTACACATGCTCTAAAAATTTGGGGAAAAGGAGTTATTGAGATGAATAGAGGGTATGCAGGATTTTATAAAGGCATTTATATAAGAAGCTCATATGAATATGCATACGGCAGCTTAACTGCTATTCCATTCCCTGGAGATATGAAGAGAAGACCTATGATTTAGGTTATAAAATTTATAAGCCAGATTTTTTTATCTACAATCCGAACGGAGAATTAGAAAAAATTGTTGAGATTAAATCTCGGAATAAAGAAGCTAAAGATAAAGCTTTAAAATCCATAACCCTCATAAAGCCTATTTATAAAATTCATTGTGACCTAATTTCTTATGTAGAGCTTCTAGACATTTATAGGGATTTACCCTTTTCATTGAATTCAACTATAACAGAGTGCATTAACAATGAAAAAACTACTATAAATATGTCACATATTGGATCCTTAAATCCTCACTTCAACATCATGCATACTAAAAATGCTAAGAAGAAAATTGGGGAGCATACAAAAAATTATGGGATTCTAATAGTCTGTCTAAACAAAAAATGGTAGATGGTGTAAAAGATTTAAAGGTAATCTCTGCTTCTGTCTTTGGTAAGGATTGTGGAAGAAAAGAACTCATAAATTTTATGAAAAACTGTGTAATGAAAAGATATGCTGAACTAACGGAAACTCAACCGTTAGAACTAGAGGATAAAAAGCCTTTAGGATAACAACTGGAACAACCACTTGCACCATTTTCAGTCTGTAACCTTGCTGCCGTGAATCTAGCGGAAATGGCTGATAAGGACACGAAAACTGTTGACTTTGAGAAGTTAAAGAAAACAGTTGCCGTTGGGGTACGGATGCAGGACAACGTAATTAACGCTACTCCATACTTCCTTGAGGAAAACAAAAAACAAGCACTTGGTGAACGCCGTGTAGGACTTGGAGTTATGGGCTTACATGACCTGCTTATCTACTGTGAAACGGAATATGGTTCATCAAAAGGTAATGAACTTGTTGATAAAGTTTTTGAAACGATTGCAACAATTGCATATAAAACATCTGTAGAATTGGCGAAAGAAAAGGGAAGCTTCCCATTTTTAACTGCTGAAACACCTGAAGAAACTAATCGTTTAAGACAGGCATTTATCGAAACAGGATTTATGAAAAAAATGCCTGAAGATGTTCGTCAATCCATTTTAGCAAACGGAATAAGAAATTCACATTTACTAACAGTTGCTCCAACGGGATCCACTGGGACAATGGTGGGCGTCTCCACTGGATTAGAACCTTATTTCTCATTCTCGTACTTCCGCAGCGGTCGCCTTGGTAAATTTATTGAGGTAAATGCGGATATCGTCCAAGAATACTTGGAAAAACACCCTGAAGCAGATGCAAATAATCTTCCAAACTGGTTCGTCACAGCGATGGAACTTGCACCTGAAGCACATGCAGATGTTCAATGTGTCATTCAGCGATGGATTGACAGCTCCATTAGTAAAACGGTCAATGCACAAAAAGGATACAGTGTGGAACAGGTTGAAAAAGTATACGAACGATTATACCGTGGCGGTGCGAAGGGTGGAACCGTCTATGTGGATGGCTCTCGTGATTCTCAGGTTCTAACGCTTAAGGCAGAAGAGAACATTGTTGACGACTCAACAATTAAAAAAGGAAAGACAAAACAACATGTTGTCCTTGTCGACACAATCAGCGATCTTCGCTCAACGGATGTAACAATTGGATCTGAAGTTGGAAATACATGTCCAGTTTGTAGGACTGGAAAAGTGAAAGAAATCGGCGGCTGCAACACTTGTACGAATTGTAACGCCCAATTAAAATGTGGATTATAGTAGTTGTTAGAGGATGGGAAAACTTTTCCCATCCTCTTTAAATTGTCATTCAAATCATTATTTTAAAATAGTTTTTGTAATAGGATTGTAATCTCGCTGTGATGACCTTGTTATTCTTTTTTTGTATAGTATGAGTATCAAATCACACCAAGGAGGAACAACAATCATGCTAAAGAAATTTATTGTTACCCTAACTATTATAGCTTCTTTAAGCTCTTTGTTTACCACTATGGGTGATAAAGCTGAAGCGGCATATAATTATCATGAAAAAGCAATTTCCGTTGCAAAAGCGAATCTCGGAGTTCGGTATCACTGGGGCGGAATAACACCAAGCGGGTTTGATTGTTCAGGACTTGTAAAGTATTCATATGGTAAAGCAGGGAAACCATTGCCACGTACAGCAGCGCAAATGTTCTATACAAAAGGCTATCGTGTGCATTCATTACAGGCTGGGGACTTAATGTTTTTTGCGCCGAATAAAGCCAGTAAACCAACACATGTAGCCATCTATATCGGAAAAATGATTATGGCTTCCTCTTCTAAGGGTGTAATGGTTACCTACACAAGCAATAGCTATTGGAAACCTAGATATGTTGGAGCAAAGCGCATCTAACAAGTTGAATAATTAGCGGAAAGAACATCGCATGCGATGTTCTTTTTCATTATAAGCTGAAAAAAATTCGAATTGTATATATGTAACTCAAATCAGTAATCCACTATTTCACATAAAAACTTAATTTAGTTTTCTTTTTGTCCACCGTACTATTTCTTCTAACTGCCGCTTAAAGATATAACAATAAATACATCGTTGGGAGTGGCTGCCATGAACATAGACGGTGTTTTTTCTGGAGGTGGCATTAAAGGCTTTGCCCTAGTTGGAGCCTACGAAGAAATAGAAAAGAGGGGTTTGCAATTTGTCAGAGTTGCTGGAACAAGTGCTGGGTCAATTTTAGCTGCACTCATTGCCGCTGGCTACACTAGCAAAGAAATCTACCAATTGCTCGATGAATTGGACATTTCAAAAATACTCGATGCTCGAAAAACCTTTCTTCCTTTTCCAATTGCGAAATGGATATTCCTGTATTGGAAACTTGGGTTATATAAAGGAAATGAGCTTGAAAAATGGATGAAGGAAAAGCTTGAAGCAAAAGGGTTAAGAACATTCTCGGACCTACCGCCACAATCACTTAGGGTTATTGCTTCTGATCTATCAAATGGAAGGTTGCTGGTTCTCCCAGATGACCTAGAAAAATACGGGATTGCACCAGGCTCGTTTTCAATTGCGAAAGCCATTAGAATCAGCTGTAGTATTCCCTACTTTTTTGAACCCGTAAAAATGAGGTCAATGGATGGTCCGGATATTCTTGTTGATGGAGGGGTACTAAGTAATTTTCCAATATGGCTTTTTGATCAGGAAAATGTCCAAAAAATAAGGCCTGTTCTGGGAATCAAGTTAAGCCCGAGTGAATATGAACATGAAAAACATAAAATTCAAAACGCCATACAATTGTTCGGAGCATTATTTGAAACGATGAAAGATGCACATGATTCACGGTATATTTCTAAAAAGCATGCCAAAAATATTATTTTTATTCCGACAGAAGGTGTATTATCAATAGAATTTCAATTAACTGAAGAAAAGAAGCGCCAATTGTTTAATTTAGGTAAAGAACAAGCAAGACAATTTTTAAACACATGGGGCTATTAAAAAAATCGGGCGTCAAAACGACGCTCGATTTTTCTTTTTCCCCTTTTTTCCATCGATAACGGTTAAATGAGCAGGAGATTTCTTTTTTGTCTTGGAGCTTTTCTTTAATGATGTCAGAGTCCCAAGAGTAGAGCTCTTTAAATGTGAGTCTCCATCCTTTAGCTGCAAGCGTTTTTTTGATTTTTTAGCTGCTTTTAGAAATGCCCGCTGCTCTTTTTTCTGGGGGCTTGAGGATGAAAATCTCCGAACAATTAAATAAATACCAATACCGACCACTGCGATGACAGCTATTCTCTGAATAAAACCGGTTGAGATAGTGGTAATTGAGCTGATAATGCCAATTAATGCAAGGATAATAAGTCCACCAACAATGACAGACGATGTCCGATTTTTCAAGAATGCCACCTCCCTAAGAGCATCTTAAGCATTTTTTTAATCTTTTAAACACTTATCTAATAAAGATTAGACAATTTCTTCCGATTCCATTTGATCTTCCGTTTCCTTTTCCATTTTTAATAATTCTTTAAAGGAAAGAATAGCAACTTCTACTTGGTCATTACTTGGCTCTTTTGTTGTTAATAGTTGAAGCCACAGACCCGGAAGACCTAAATATTTCAAAACTGGTACATCCCGTAACTTGTTAGTAACCTGCAAGACTTCAAACGCAATACCTAAAACAACGGGTATTAACAATAGGCGATCCACAACTCTTAGCCAGAGTGGGGATGTGGGGACAAGTAAATAAACAAAAACACCAACCACGACTGTAAACAGGATGAAACTACTGCCACAGCGGTAATGGAGTCGGGAATGTGCCTGCACATTTTCAACGGTCAGTTCCGCTCCGGCTTCAAAGGTATTAATAACTTTATGCTCAGCCCCATGATATTGAAACACTCTTTTTATCAGAGGTGTCAGTGATACAAAGTATATATAGCAAAGGAGTAGTAAAAGCTTAAAAAAGCCTTCCACTAAAACTTGAGCTACATCAGATGGAAATATAGGTTTGGTTAGTTCCGCCAAGAATACGGGAATCAAAGTGAAAGCGAATTTCCCAAATAAAAATGAAATGACACCAATTGCCGCTACACCCAGGTACATGGTAAGCTTTGAAACTTCTTTTTCCTTCAAGGTATGGTCTTCTTTTGGATCAACATCAAATCTCTCAGTAGAGAAGTTTAAATGCTTAGAGCCGTTGGCACTCGCTTCAATGATGGCAATAATCCCACGTAAGAGGGGAATTTTTTTCAATGTTGAAAAAGTTGGATTTGCTTTGCGGGGCAAATGTAAGTACTCAACAGAACGATCCTTTCTACGAATCGCGGTCACATAATGATGTTTTCCGCCAAACATTACTCCTTCGACAACCGCCTGGCCGCCATAAACGGGTTTTTGAGAATTAGACATGTAAGTTAACACCAACCTATTACAAAGTTGCACATCAGCAGAAAAAAATAAAACTGTATGTACCTAGTTTTATTCTACTCGATATGCGAAAAAACCTCTAGGAATGACATAATCTTTCCAGTTTAATTTGGATTAATTTTTTTTTATGCAAGTGAATGGAATCCTCAGGACATAATAAAAGTGGAATTCATATGGTCAGCAATTTTTTTAAGGAGGTACGTACCATGAGTGATGAACAAAAAAAGACAAATTATCAAGGACCAATGCCTTTTTTAGTTATGGTTTTTTGGACAGGTTTATTTGGTGGCCTTTTTTGGGGAACTTTAGGCTATTTCGCATATTTTCTTAATTTTTCTGAGATATCTCCCAATGTCATACTTGAACCATGGGCTTTAGGGGGCTGGAAAAATGGATGGATCGGTACTATCATATCCATAATTATAATTGGAATTTTCTCAGTTGCTGCAGCATTTGCTTATTATGTAGCCTTTAAAAAGTTCAAGGGAATATGGTTTGGCCTTTGGATTTGGCCTTGTTTTATTTTTAATCGTGTTCTTTGTTTTAAATCCGCTGTTTCCAGGGATGAAACCATTTTTTGATTTAAGTCGAGATACCATTATCACTTCTGTTTGTTTATATATCGTATATGGAATTTTCATTGGATATTCCATTAATTATGAGTATCAAAATAATAAAGTTCAGAAGAAAGAAGCTGCAACCTGATTTCAATAATAGTCGGAATCGATGTGTTGTGTTAAAATATTTTTGGTCCTACTGCAATTGAAAAAGGAGAGTGGAAACGAATGAATAAATTAGAAAGATTAAGAGCTACCTTTTCATCAGATGGAATAGATGGTATTCTCATAACTAGTCCATATAATCGTCGTTACATGACAAATTTTACGGGCTCAGCTGGAGTTGTTTTAATTAGTTTAGATCAGGAACAATTTATTACAGATTTCCGATACATAGAACAAGCTTCAAAACAATGCCAAGGGTATGAAATTGTAAAAATTTCTGGAACAATTCCTGAAGAAGTTGCAAAGCAAGTAAAAAAACTTGGTATTCAAAAACTTGGCTTTGAAGAAGATTATTTAACCTTCTCTGCTTTCAAAACATATGAGAAAGAGGTTGGAGCTGAACTTATTCCAATCTCAGGTGTAATTGAAAAGTTACGCTTGATTAAGACGGATGCAGAGATTAAGATATTAAAGGAAGCAGCGGATATTGCAGATGCTGCATTTAAACATATTTTAGACTTCATTCAACCTGGAAAAACAGAGCTTGAGGTATCGAATGAATTAGAGTTCTTTATGAGAAGAGCAGGAGCAACATCTTCATCCTTTGATACAATCGTTGCATCCGGTCATCGTTCTGCTCTGCCTCATGGAGTAGCTAGTGAAAAAATAATCGAAGCTGGGGATGTTGTCACACTTGATTATGGCGCTTATTACAAAGGATATGTTTCTGACATTACTCGGACTGTAGCTGTCGGTGAACCTGATGCTAAGCTTAAGGAAATTTATGAGATTGTCCTTGAAGCGCAGCTTAGGGGCATGGATGGAATTAAACCAGGAATGACAGGTAAACAAGCAGATGCCTTAACTAGAGACTACATAACGGAAAAAGGTTATGGTGAGTACTTTGGACATTCGACTGGTCATGGGATTGGCCTGGAAGTACATGAAGGTCCCGCACTTTCAGTAAAATCTGATATAGTATTAGAACCTGGAATGATTGTAACGTGTGAACCAGGCATTTATATCCCCGGTCTTGGTGGCGTTCGCATTGAAGATGATACCCTCGTAACCAAGGATCTTAACGAAGCTCTTACTCATTCTACAAAAGAACTTATTATTTTATAATAGATATAGGAGGATTAATCAATGATTTCTGTTAACGATTTCAAAACAGGGTTAACAATTGAAGTAGATGGCGGCTATGGCGCGTTATTGATTTCCAACATGTAAAGCCTGGTAAGGGAGCAGCTTTTGTCCGTTCTAAGCTGCGTAACCTTCGTAATGGAGCAATTCAAGAAAAAACATTCCGTGCAGGTGAGAAAGTTGAGAAAGCCCAGATTGATAACCGCAAAATGCAGTACCTATATGCAAGTGGTGATCAGCATGTGTTTATGGATATGGAATCCTATGAACAAGTTGAACTACCTGAAAGCAGCATTGAATATGAATTAAAGTTTTTAAAAGAAAACATGGAAGTTCACATTATGATGTTTAATCATGAAACCCTTGGGGTGGAATTACCTAACACAGTTATTTTAGAAGTTACGGAAACAGAACCTGGAATTAAAGGTGATACTTCTTCTGGTGGAACCAAGTCTGCTACCCTTGAAACCGGACTTAATGTTCAAGTACCATTCTTCATTAACCAAGGTGACAAGTTAATCATCAATACAACTGAATCTTCATACGTATCACGTGCATAATTTATAAAAACCTTAGTCCGTTTCGGCGGCACTAAGGTTTTTTTTATTCCATTGTTAAACTTCACTAAATGGTAATATTTAGAATATTTTTAGTAAATTGGACTTTGCTAAAATGAACTAGAAATAAATATTAAAGAGAAGGTGTGATCAAAAAATGAAAAGAAAAACTTTTCTTTTGTTCATTTGCATTCTTTTAGTGGGAGTTGCAGCTGGCTGCAGTAGCACAAAAGTAAAGTGGACACTTGGAGTTTTATAGAGGAGTTAGAGCAAGAAGAAATGACGGTTGAGAGCCCATTAATTGCATTGTATCGACTAATGGTTAAGAACCGTCGCCGGTATGGAGGCTACCTGGTGCACCTTGGGATTGCATTTATAACAATGGGTATTATAGGTTCGCAAAACTATGACCTGCAAACAATGAAAACAGTTATTTTAGGTCAAGCAATCGATATCGGGGCATATCGCATTAATTTTCTTACTATGCCTACTTTAGAAGAAAAACAAAATTAGAAGAGGTAAGAATTGGGGCAGACCAGGAAGAAAAAGCGTTTAAGATTTTAATGGCAAAGCAAAAAGGAATCATGGAAAAGATCATTGAATTGGAAGAGACCTTCGGTAATGATGCATTGTCAGAGGATGAATATCATGCAAAGTTAGAAGCTTATAAACAGCATCTAGTACAAGTTAAATTAAATTTACGGAAATTTATCGAGTAAAAACTGGGATGGGAGGGACTGCAAATGATTGAAATACAAAAGCTTATTAAGCAAGCAGACAATAAGATAATCTTACGTGGTATAAACCTCTCAATTGAAAAAGGAGAAACGGTAGCCATCTTAGGGCCAAATGGTGCAGGTAAAAGTACTCTTTTGAAAGTGCTTGCAAGCCTTATGAAACCTACATCTGGTCGAATTAAGATTAAGGGGATGGATTTGAAAAAGGAGCATTTAAAAATAAAAAGATTATTAGGTTATTTACCCCATTCCAGCTTGCTTTACGATCATTATTCTCCATTAGAATCAACTGTTGTCGCAATGTTAGCGGCTATTTATCTAATATTTATGTATGCACACATTGAAAAAACGATGGGTGTTGTCCAAAAAATCTTTTATATTCATGTAAGTTCCGCATGGTGCGCATTTTTAGCCTTCTTTGTAACATTTGCCTATAGCATTCTTTATCTAGTAAAACGGAAAAGAATTTTTGACACATATGCCTATGTATCTGCAGAAATAGGAGTTTTCTTTACGACAATTGTATTAACAACAGGTCCCATTTGGGCGAAATCCTCCTGGAATACATGGTGGGTGTGGGAGCCGCGTTTAATTACTACTCTTATTCTTTGGTTCATTTATATGGCATATATTATGATTCGTCAGATGGATGGCGTTTGGGATAAAAAAGCAAGGCTTGCAGCTGTTTTTGGAATTCTCGGTTTTGCTGATGTTCCTATTGTATTTTTTGCGATTCGTTGGTGACAAACAAAATTCCACCCCATTGTATTTTGTAAAGGGGTTTCACAAACTGGTGGCGGAATTGCGGGGAACATGATGGTAGCCCTGATAGCGACTATCATCGCATTGACGCTGCTATATACCTATTTACTGCAAAAAGGAGTATCTTTTGAAAATATGAGAATTAAAGTGAATCAATATAAAGAAAAATTACGTGAAGAATTAGAAAAATAGGAGGAAATTATTATGGGATATATATATGGTGCATATTCAGTAGCTTGGTTAGTGATATTTGGATACCTAGTAATGATGGGAAAGCGTCATAGTAAGTTAAAAAAAGAAATTGAATTCTTAAAGCAACTTGATAAATAAGAAAGAATGATAACTTCATTTATTCTTACCTAGCAGTGTTAGGAGGTAATGTGATGAACCAACGTGTCATCAAAGTACTCGTGTTGTCTCTATTTGTTGGAATGTTTTCTTTTTTTGCTTATAGCTTGGTAAGTAGTGCTAAACATACGGATGTTGGTGATAAAGCTTATAATTTTGAACTGCCAAATCTGGATGGAAGCAAAACAAAGCTCTCGGATTTTAAAGGTCAAGTGGTTGAAATAAATTATTATGCTTCCTGGTGTGCTCCATGTCAGGATGAAGCACCTGAACTTTAGGCTTTCGGAAAAGATTATGGTGATAAATACAAATTTATTATGATCAACAGAGGCGAAACGAAGAATCAGGTGAAACAATTTCTTAAGAAATATAATACTCCAGCAACCTATTTATTTGATTATAATGCTAAAGTGTCGAAATTGTATAATGTAACCGGGCAGCCAGAAACCTTTATTATTGATAGGCAGGGAGTAATAAGAGTGCACTATAATGGACCTCTTACCGAAATGCAATTATATGATTTTGCAAAAAAATACGATAAGTAAATTTATAGGAAAGGATTGAGCCATTGGTTCAATCCTTTTTTCTATAAATTAATAGGCTGCGGCTCGATAATGAAATTCAGCTGAAACACTCGCTTTGACAAGAATTTGCCCTGGTTCAAATTGAGTTGAGCTAATCCCTTTGACGAATGTTCCTGGTTGATTATACAAGGGATTAACCATATTACCCCCTTCAATAACCAAAGTAGGTGTAGGAATTAACTGGACATTTAACGTTTTTGCGATCGTTTTTGCTTTTTCGATTGCATTATTTAATGCGATTGAAAGGGCCTGTTGGTAAACAGAATTCTTGTTTTTAGATGTAAATTGAACATTGGCAACATAATTTACTCCGTTTTGGACCGCTGTATCAACGATTTTTCCAGTCATTGATAGGTCTTCTATTTTCACCTGCAAAATATGGGTGACTTTATAACCTCGGAAAATTTGCTTCCCTTGTTCAAAATCGTAATCTGATTCAATTCGGTAATCAAAGGTTTGCAAATGGTCTTTTGATATCCCTAGGGATAAAAGAGAATGAATCACTTTCGTAACCTCAATTGAATTTTGTTGTTGTGCTGAAATCAGTTCCTTTTTCTCTGTTATGACTCCTAGGTTTACTGAAGCAAAATCAGGTTGAAGCGCCAATTCCCCTTCACCACTTACTTTGATCAATTGCTCCCCGTGATACTGTCCTTTAGGGTTATTTGGTTGGTATCCAAACACCTTTCTTTTCCCCCTACTCCTTATTTCCTCATATAAAATACGGTTTAACCTGAAGAAGTGTTCCACTTTAGAAATCTTCCCATTTGTTTATTACCAATATCATTTGGTTCTAGTATTCATATGGAAAAAGAGGACGAATATATATTTTGAAAGAGTTGACGATTTTGAAAGTCATATTGTGTCAAGAAAGGCATACATTTTAATTAATGAGACAAGCAACAACAAGGAGGAAGCAATTTGGAAACTATTTTTAACTTTTTGCCAAAAAATATTGCAGCCTTAATCGATCAAATCCCTCCTAATCAAAAAGATGAATTAGAAGAAATCCGAATCCGTATTAATCGACCGATTGAAATTACGTTGAAGGGAGCTCCTAGGTTCTTATCTTATATTATTCAGCCTGACGATGCTTTCCATTTAATGAATAAAATAAGTCATTTCTCCATTTACACACTCGAGGAAGAACTGAAACGCGGATATATCACGGTTTCGGGAGGACATCGAATTGGGCTTGCAGGAAAGGTCATTCTCGAGGAGGGCAAGGTCAAAGCGATTAGGGATGTTTCTTCCTTTAATATTCGTATTGCGAGGGAAAAAGTCGGGATAGCAGAAACAATCATTCCCTTTGTTTTTAAAGGAAATTGGATGCATACAATGGTTATCGGACCGCCCCAAACCGGGAAAACGACATTGTTACGTGATATCGCAAGAATCATTTCAACGGGGAACATGAAAGAGGGCATTCATGCAAGTAAGGTCGGAATTGTGGATGAGCGCTCTGAAATTGCAGGATGTGTAAATGGAGTTCCCCAATTAACGTTTGGTCATCGCCTGGATGTATTAGATGCATGCCCAAAGGCAGAAGGAATGATGATGATGATCCGTTCCATGAGTCCTGATGTTTTGATTGTTGATGAGATTGGCCGGAAGGAAGATGCTGAAGCCATACAGGAGGCTGTACATGCAGGGATTAAACTCATCATGACTACACATGGGACCAGCATGGATGAAATTAGGAAAAGACCTTCATTAAGGGAAATTCTTGACCAACGGATTTTCCAACGCTTCGTCGTTTTAAGTAGGAAAGCAGGACCTGGAACCATAACACAAATTTTAGACGAAAATGGAATAGAAATGATCCATAAAGTGAGAGTGACATAAATGATTAAAATTATAGGGTCCATATTTATTATCGTTGCAACCACTTGGACAGGTTTTGAGGCATCCCGGCACTTTAGTGAACGACCAAGGCAGCTTAGACAATTAAGATCTGCCTTACAATCGCTTGAAGCTGAAATCATGTATGGTCATACCCCCTTACATGAAGCGGCTAGACGGTTATCCTCCCAGCTTTCAAAGCCGCTCTCATGGTTTTTTGAAGCTTTTGCGAAGAAGCTAACCGATACAGAAACAACAGTAAAAGAGGCGTGGGAAAATAGCTTAAAAGAGGTTTGGAAGTCTACAGCTTTAAAAGAGGGTGAATTTGAAATCATGAAACAATTTGGGGAAACCCTTGGTCGTCATGACCGCTTCTCCCAACAAAAGCAAATCATTCTTACTTTAACACACCTTGAAAGAGAAGAAGCTGACGCAATCGACAGGCAAGCAAAGTACGAAAAAATGGTAAAGAGTCTAGGATTCCTATCGGGGTTATTACTGATTATTTTATTATTTTAGGAGGAAAAGCAATGGGCTTAGACGTTGATATTATTTTTAAAATCGCCGGGGTGGGAATTGTTGTGGCGTTTTTGCATACTGTCCTTGAGCAGGTTGGGAAAAAAGAATATGCCCAATGGGTTACATTATTTGGGTTCATCTATATTTTGTTTCAAGTCGCCACCATTGTTGATGACCTCTTCCAAAAAATTAAATCAGTCTTCTTGTTTCAATAGAAAGGGGGGCTCTGCCATTGAAATCCTTAAAATAGTTGGCTTGGCACTTGTTGGCACCTTTCTCGCATTAATTGTTAAAGAACAAAAACCAAACATCGCTTTCCTCTTAGTAGTATTTGTCGGCTGCACCATTTTTCTGTTTTTAGTGGACAAGATTTCTGAAATTATTAATATGCTGGAAAAATTAGCTGTGAATGCAAAAGTCAATATGGTGTATGTCGAAACCATACTTAAGATTATTGGAATCGCCTATATAGCTGAATTTGCCGCCCAAATTACTAAGGATGCAGGTCAAGGAGCGATAGCCTCCAAAATAGAATTAGCAGGTAAAATTTTAATACTTGCTATGGCTATCCCCATTCTAACCGTTATGATTGAAACCATTATCAAATTGATTCCAAGTTAGAACAGATTACCCTTTTTTAAGAAGAGGTGGAGAAACAAAATGAAGCACAGGTTGCAGATTATTCCCATTATTATTCTTTTATTCTTTTTCCTAAATATTCCTATGGTACAAGCTGCTGAAACGACCAAGGATTCATCGACACCTCTTTCACCACAGCAATTGGTAGACTCTCAGCTAAAAACGATGGATTTAACAGATCTAAAGCAATTTTGGGATGATGTCAATAATAAGTACGGGGGGTTCCTCCCTGAAAGCCAGAAGGGAAGCTTATACGATTTTATCAAGGGAGATAAAAAATTTTCGTTACAAGAATGGGGCCAAGGATTATTAAAATTTGCCTTTCAGGAATTTGTTTCAAATGGAAAATTGCTTGGCACACTGATTATGCTGACGATTTTTAGTATGTTCCTTCAGTCCATGCAAAATGCCTTTGAAAAAAGCACAATCAGTAAGGTTGCCTACTCAATCGTCTATATGGTGCTGGTGATTATTGCTCTAAATAGTTTCCATGTAGCCATAAGCTATACGAATGATGCGATTGGGTCGATGATATCGTTCGTGCTTGCGCTTATCCCGCTTTTACTTGCCTTAATAGCAGCTTCTGGTGGACTTGTTTCAGCGGCCTTCTTCCACCCAGTAATCTTGTTTCTAATGAATATGAGTGGCTTATTTATGCAATATATCATTCTACCGTTACTTTTCTTAGCTACTCTGCTCAGCATTGTTAGTACAATGTCAGAACAATATAAAGTGACTCAGCTAGCACAGCTCCTACGAAACTGGAGCATTGGGTTAATGGGGCTCTTTCTAACCGTATTTTTGGGTGTTATTTCTGTTCAGGGTGCTTCAGCCGCGGTAACAGACGGTGTAACAATTCGGACAGCTAAATTCATTACTGGAAACTTTATCCCCGTTATCGGAAGAATTTTTACTGACGCAACCGATACCGTCGTTAGTGCCTCATCGCTTCTAAAAAATACAGTCGGTATTGCCGGGGTGGCAATCCTGTTAATCATAGTAGCTTTTCCAGCTATTAAGATTTTAATGATTGCCTTCATTTATAAATTTGCTGCAGCTATTTTGCAGCCATTAGGCGGTGGTCCAGTTATTACCTGTCTGGATATTATTAGCAAGAGTGTCATATATGTTTTTGCAGCATTGGGAATTGTATCGCTAATGTTCTTTTTAAGCATTACGGTGATTGTTGCTGCTGGAAACTTAACGATGATGATGCGATAGGGGTGAGAGAAATTGGATTTTTTAAAAGAGTGGGTAACGAATATTATCCTTTTTATCCTGCTAGCAACTGTTATTGATATGCTTCTTCCAAATTCAAGCATGCAAAAATATACAAAAATGGTTACAGGCTTACTTTTGATTGCCATTATTCTTCACCCCGATTTACAAATTAATTTCAAGTGATTTCGAATCGACACTTGTTTCCATACCTTCTATTCAAACACCAGGAGAAAAAAATATGAAAAATTCGATAGATTTAAAGAAAAAAGAAATACAAGCCTCTCAAAATGCATATATTTTAGAACAGATGACTGTCCAGCTGAAAAAGGATGTAGAAAAGGAGTTGATGAAACAATACGGTTTGGAGATAGTGAAAATAGATATCGCAACTAACAATAATAACCAAGCATTCCCTGACAACCTTCAAAAGGTTACAGTTCTTCTGCAGCAATCTGACAATTCAATGCAGGCAGTCGAAGCAATAGCTCCAGTCAAAATCAACGCTGATACACCTCCTGCATCAAAAGGATCAACAGATAATACGAAAAAAATCGCCGCATATCTAGCGCAAACGTGGAATGTAACTGGAAACAAAGTTGAAGTCTCGATTGAAGGGGGGACTAATAATAACAATGGATAACAACCAAGGACCATTATCATGGTTAAAAAAATTACTACTAAGAAATGATCAGCCAAATAAAAAAACAAGTAAATATCAGTATTTAATTCTTGTTCTATGTATTGGGGCTGCATGTATGTTAGTTGGCAATATATTATTTAAAACCAATTCCTCAGCTCCAGTTATTCCTGCATTAAAGACCCAACAAGATAATTCAGGAGATGTAGCGGCCTTTGGTCAAAAAAATAACTCTAGCAATAAGACAATAGCTGATTATGAACAAGAATATGAGAACCAGCTAAAGAAAGCAATTGGGGATATGTTAGGTGTAAACAATGTAACCGTAGTTGTTACAATTGATTCAACCGATCAACAAGTTCTCCAAAAAAATAAAAACACTAAATCGCAAACAACAGAGGAAACAGATCAAAGTGGAGGGCAACGTAAAGTTACTGACACCTCCACAGATGAACAGGTTGTCATTACCCGCAATGGCGATAAAGAGGTTCCTATTGTAGTAGAAACAAAGAAACCAGAAATTCGCGGTGTTTTGGTAGTTGCCAAAGGGGCAGATAATATACAAATTAAACAGTTAATTGTTGAAGCGGTAACAAGGGCTTTAGGCGTACCTAGCTATAAAGTTGCAGTAACACCAATGTTTAAAAAATAAAAGGGGGAATTCATAATGCTTTTGAAAAAACAAACAGTTTGGTTATTAACAATGTTAAGTTTAGTTGTTGTCTTATCAGTTTATTATATTACCTCTCCTGAACAAAAAAGTAATGATTTAGCAGCGGTCAAGCAAAATGCTAAAGATCAAACGGTTCAACAGCAATCAAAGTCAAATACGGTTGCCAAGGATGGTAAAACAACTGTTACGCAAGTTGCAGGCGATGATGAGTTTACGGCCCTTCGAATGAAGCTTGAAGATCAGCGTAGCGAACAGAAAGCAGAATTAACTACTGTGGTAGCATCTACTGACATTCCTGCAGATCAACGAAGCAAAGCAATGGATCAAATGCAAAAATTAAATCAAACAGCCCAAAAAGAAGAAATCCTTGAAACACTAATTAAAACTATGGGATATGAAGATGCACTTGTAAGAGCTGATGGAGAACAAGTAAGGGTAACAGTTAAATCTAAGAAACAGCCAACCCCATCGGCAGCCAATGAAATCATTCAAAAGGTTAAAAAAGAAATTGGGGAAACGAATTACGTAGCAGTCGAATTCCAACCTTCAAAATGAAAATGAATAGATTAAAAAAGGAAAGCTTTGGCTTTCCTTTTTTTTGCCTTAATCATGATTCATTTGTTTAACTGTTGAGTAAACTGGGGAAAATAATCTTTTGAGGGTAGATTGGTAGTTTAATGTTTCAATTTTAAACAGAAAATATTAAGATAAAGGAAGAACAATTAGAAAAATGCTAAAGCTGCTTACGATTTAGATGATTGAACTTTTACAAGGTATTATCGTATAGTATTAGTAGCTAGTCACAATTTAGTAGTACAAGGAGTGTTACTCAATGTTAAAAGTACAAGAAATTCGCGAATTGATAAAATTGGTTGACCAATCAAGTATCGATGAATTTGTATACGAAAATGAAGGCTCTAAAATTAAAATGAAGAAAAATGTTCTTTCAACTGTGACCACTATCCAACCGATTACACCGGCAGCAGTTGACATAGCTCCTACTATACAAACGATTCCAGTCGAAACTTCTGCACCTGTAGCCCAAGTGCAGGAAACTAAACAGGAAACTGCAAAAGTAGAACCATCCAATCAAGTTGATATAGTCAATTTACTCAAAATAACTTCCCCAATGGTCGGGACCTTTTATGCTTCACCAACCCCTGATACAGATGTATATGTAAGATCAGGCTCTAAGGTATCAAAGGATTCAATCGTTTGTATTGTTGAAGCAATGAAATTATTTAATGAAATTGAAGCAGAAGTAAATGGTGAAATTGTTGAAGTACTAGTTAAAAATGGACAATTAGTAGAATACGGGCAGCCTTTATTTTTAGTAAAGCCTGAATAAGGAGCGATAACAGAATGATAAAAAAACTGTTAATTGCAAACAGAGGAGAAATTGCAGTCAGGATCATTCGGGCTTGTAGGGAGATGGGCATTGAATCTGTTTCCGTCTATTCCGAAGCTGATCGGGAAGCCCTGCATGTACAGCTTGCAGACGAGGCTTATTGTATTGGACCCACATCATCAAAAGACAGTTATTTAAATTTCACAAATATTATTAGTGTTGCCATACTGACAGCTTGCGATGCTATACACCCAGGTTATGGTTTCCTTGCTGAAAATGCTGACTTTGCTGAGCTTTGCCGTGAATGTAATATTATATTTGTCGGCCCAAGCCCCGAAGCAATTACAAAAATGGGGACAAAGGACATCGCTAGAGAAACGATGCGTGAGGCAGGTGTACCCATTGTACCAGGGTCTACCGGAATCATAAATGATATTGATGAAGCCTTAGAACTAGTTGAAAAAATTCAATATCCAGTCATCATCAAAGCAACAGCAGGCGGAGGTGGCAAAGGAATCCGTGTTGCTAAGAATGAACAAGAACTAATCAAAGGTATCAATATTACACAGCAGGAAGCATTAACGGCATTTGGAAATCCTGGTGTCTACATAGAAAAGTATATTGAGGATTTCAGACATGTTGAAATTCAGGTGATGGCGGACTCTTATGGTAACACGATCCATTTAGGGGAGCGTGATTGCTCCATTCAGCGCAGGCTGCAAAAGCTTCTTGAAGAAACCCCTTCACCAGCCTTAGATGGGGAAATTCGCGCAGAAATGGGAAATGCTGCTGTAAAAGCAGCAAAAGCAGTTGATTATTCAGGTGCCGGCACGGTAGAATTTATATATGACTACCGCAATCGTAACTATTATTTTATGGAAATGAACACTCGGATTCAGGTGGAGCATCCTGTAACTGAAATGGTCACTGGTATTGACCTGGTGAAAGAGCAAATTCGGGTTGCTTCTGGAGAAAGGTTAACATTAAATCAACAGGATGTAACTTTTACAGGATGGGCAATAGAATGCAGAATAAATGCTGAAAATCCAGAAAAGAACTTCATGCCATCAGCAGGAAAGATCCACATGTATTTGCCGCCTGGAGGATTTGGTGTTCGAATTGATTCTGCGGCGTATCCAGGATATACCATTCCGCCTTACTACGATTCCATGATTGCGAAAGTCATCACATACGGCAGCAGCAGAGAAGGCCATTTCAAGAATGAAGCGTGCACTAAGTGAATTTGTTATCGAAGGTATTCATACGACGATACCATTTCATTTGAAACTGCTAGAACATGAAAAATTCGTTGAGGGACAATTTAACACGAAGTTTCTTGAATTGCATGATGTGATGAAGTCTAGTTAAAATCTGGAGGTGTTCTTAATGAGCGAGTTTAGTGTCTTGGAAATGAATCAAGGAAACAATGGGCTTGGAAAAGTAGAAATTGCCCCGGAAGTCATTGAAGTGATTGCAGGGATTGCCGCTTCCGAGGTTGATGGTGTAGCAGGGATGCGTGGGAATTTTGCAACAGGAGTGGTGGAGCGTTTAGGGAAAAAGAACCACGGTAAGGGTGTTAAAGTGGAATTAACCGAATCTGGAATTAAAGTTGATGTATATTGCTTAATGAAATTCGGGGTTTCCATTCCTACAGTTGCCCAGAAGATACAAGATAACATTCGCCAAGCGTTGCTTAATATGACAGCATTGGATGCTGAAGAAGTAAACATACACGTAGTTGGTATTCAATTTGAAAGTCAGAAGTTAGAACCGGAAATTGAACAAGAAGTATAAAATGCGAAAACCAAAGGATTTATCTCCTTTGGTTTTCTTATTTTTTTAAAAGTAAATGGAACCTTTATCAGAAAAAATTTGGTTGTACAGTGCGAATCATTTTTAGTTATGCTATTATCTTTTTATGTGCAAAACAAAAAGACTAGTTTATACTATTCCGCCTGAGGCAGAATAAATAATTCACTTTAGATTCGACAAATTTCCGTCATGATTTATGAAAATAGACAAATTTAATTTACTATCTTTAAAGGAGTTAACGCTATAATGAAAAGAAGAATAGCAAGAGAAAAAGCCTTACAGGCCCTTTTTCAAATCGATGTTAGTAATACAGAACCATCTTCAGCAATTGAACATGTTTTAGAAGGGGATGCAGGTGACGAGTATCTAACGAGGCTCGTTACTGGAGCTGTCGAACATAAAAATGAAATTGACCAACTGATTAAAGAAAATCTTGAAAAATGGTCAATCGATCGTTTGGCCACCGTTGATAGAAACTTGCTAAGAATTGCTGTTTATGAATTGAAATTCGCCAAAAACGATGTTCCGGAAAATGTTATTTTAGATGAAGCTATTGAAATAGCTAAAAAATATGGGGACGACCAATCTAGCCGATTTATTAATGGTGTTCTTTCAAAAGTAAAACAAAAGAATCTTAATGATTAATTAATAAGTGTATCTTATATCAAAAAGGGGGAATAAAAATGTCAGCAATCATTATTGATGGTAAAAAAATAGCTGCTAAAAAAAGGGTAGAAATTGCTCAAGAGGTTCAAAAATTAAAGGATATAGGAGTTACACCCGGATTGGCAGTCATTCTAGTTGGAAATAACCAGGCATCAAGAACATATGTTACCAGCAAACAAAAGACTTGTCATGAGCTTGGAATGCATTCTTTATTAATTGAATATCCAGAGACAGTTTCAGAGGAGGAACTGCTGGCTAAAATTGAAGAGCTGAATAGAGATCGAAATATCCACGGAATCTTAGTTCAACTTCCGATTCCAAAGCATATTGATGAAATAAAAGTGATTGAAGCCATTTCCCCATTAAAAGACGTCGATGGCTTCCATCCGATTAATATTGGAAGAATGATGACTGGGCAAGATGCATTTTTACCATGTACCCCTTATGGAGTTATGGTACTCCTTGAGGAATCAGGAATATCAATCGAGGGTAAAAATGTGGTTGTTGTTGGGAGAAGCAATATTGTCGGCAAGCCTTCAGGACAATTATTTCTTAATCAAAACGCAACAGTAACCTATTGTCATTCAAAAACAAAGGATTTAAAGGTACATACTACTCAAGCGGATATTATTGTTGCTGCTGTAGGGAAAGCGAATTTTATTAAAGCAGAGCATTTAAAACCGGGCGCTGTCGTTATTGATGTGGGAATAAATCGAAATGAAGTAGGTAAACTTTGTGGTGACGTAGACTACGAAGAAGTTAGTAAGAATGCAGGATATATAACTCCAGTTCCTGGAGGGGTAGGTCCGATGACGATAACGATGCTTATGTATAATACTTTAAAATCGGCGAAGAATGGCGCAAGCATGTAAACCAATTCTTGAATTGAATCAGGCCAGAAAACTAAATGAAAGTTAGAAATTGTCCTTATCCTTTATTGTTACTTATAGTCTTTTTTTGTCGGCTAAAGACAAAAAAGGGCTCTAAATATATAATGGATAAGGACAGTTTTTATTCTTTTCAGTGCTTAAAGGAGTTATTTATGCAGGAGCAAAAATATTTATCTGTAAACGCACTAACAAAGTATATAAAAAGAAAATTTGATGCCGATCCACATTTGCATGATCTTTATGTGAGAGGAGAAATTTCAAATTTTAAACAGCATTCAAGTGGCCATATGTATTTTACATTAAAGGACGAAAAAGCACGTATCCTTGCCGTTATGTTTTCAAGTCATTCCCGATTTATGAAATTCACACCTGAAAATGGGATGAAAGTAATCATTAAAGGCGATATCACAGTTTACGAACCAAGCGGGCAATATCAAATTTACATTAAGGAAATGCAGCCTGACGGTATAGGAGAATTATTTTTAGCTTACGAACAATTAAAACAAAGACTTGAATCGGAAGGATTTTTTGCACCGGAAAAGAAAAAAATCATCCCATTATACCCGAAAACCATTGGTGTCATTACCTCCCCAACAGGTGCTGCCATTAGGGATATTATCACAACCATTAAACGACGATTTCCCATAGTCAATATTCTTGTTTTCCCTGCAGTTGTACAAGGCGATCATGCTGCACCTTCGATTGCCAAGGCAATTGAAAAGGCAAATAAGTTATTTGATATTGATGTGTTAATTGTTGGTCGTGGGGGAGGATCAATTGAAGAGCTTTGGGCATTCAATGAAGAATTAGTCGCTCGAGCCATTTACTACTCAGATATTCCTATTATTTCAGCGGTTGGCCATGAAACGGATTTTACGATTGCCGATTTTGTTGCCGATTTGCGTGCTCCAACACCTACAGGTGCTGCAGAACTGGCAGTCCCACATATTGAGGAATTAATGGAGAGAGTGCTGCAGCGTCAAACACGGTTGCTTCGGGCAATGAACGAAAAGTTTCGCTTTGAAAGGCATCGGTTAAATCGTGCTCAAAAATCATATGCTTTTCGCTATCCACATCGCCTTTATGAACAGAAGCTTGAGCAAGTCGACAAAATAACAGAGATGCTCGTCCGAGGTGCAACAAGGCTGACTTTGCTGAAGAGGGGACAGCAGGAAAATCTTTATAAAAGGTTGGTAAGGAATCATCCAAGAGAAGCTTTACGTGAAGCAGAAAATCGCTTTAGGCGCTCACAAAAAGATATAAATCGTGCGATGAGACAAATCCTTATAAAGAAAGAAACAGAATTTGATTCTGTCATTTCGACCTTAGAGGCATTGAGTCCATTAAAGATTATGGACCGCGGGTACAGCCTTGTCTACACCGATGAAAGCCGCCTAGTAAAAAGCATTAAACAAGTAAAAGTTAATGAATCGATCCAAATCCAATTAACCGATGGGAACCTTTTCTGTAAGGTGGAAAATATAAAGGAGAATGAAAAGGATGGCAACTGAAAAAAATGTGACATTTGAAGAAGCGATGAATAAGCTGGAGCAAATTGTGGATAGGCTGGAAGAAGGAGATGTTCCATTAGAAGAGGCAATCTCTATCTATAAAGATGGAATGGAACTTTCCAAGCTATGTCATGATAAATTAAAAAGTGTTGAAGAACAATTAACACAAATTATTACAGAGGATGGGCGTACGGAAAGTTTTTCAATTGAAGAGGAGGAATAGACTTGGAAACCAGGTTACTGGATGCATTTGCACACAAATATAAACTGCTGCTAGAAGCAGAGCTTCGGACTCTGGTGGATAAGCTTGATGCTCCTCCTGTGATTAAAGATGCCATGCATTATTCCCTAGGAGCAGGCGGAAAGAGAATCCGTCCCTTATTGTTATTTGCGACATTGGATGCATTCGGGATTGACCCTAAGAAAGGGCTATCTGCAGCATCAGCCATCGAGATGATCCATACCTATTCGTTAATTCACGATGACCTTCCAAGTATGGATGACGATGACCTACGAAGAGGAAAGCCGACTAATCACAAGGTGTTTGGAGAAGCAGTTGCTATATTAGCTGGGGATGCTTTATTAACCTATAGTTTTGAAGTTATGGGGAAAATCCCAAAGGAATATGCCACTTCGGAAACAAAACTAAAATTGGTGATTGAGCTGGCAAAAGCTGCCGGAACAGAAGGAATGGTTGGTGGCCAAGTTGCTGATATGGAAGGGGAAGACAAGACTCTTACTATTGAAGAGCTTGAGTACATACATATTCATAAAACCGGAAAGCTTTTAGGCTTTAGTGTTTTAGCAGGGGCAATGATTGCTGAAGCAAGTCAAAACCAAATTGAAAACCTATCGGCATTCGCACACCATCTAGGCTCGCTTTCCAAATTCAGGATGATATTCTTGATTTGGAGGGAAATCAAGAAATAATTGGCAAGCCTGTGGGAAGTGATGCTTCAAACCATAAAAGCACTTATCCAAAATTGTTATCAATGGAAGGCGCAAAAAAAGCCTTACTAAATCATACAATCTTATCAAAGGGGTATTTGAATCGGACAGATTTAAATACGAGCTTGTTAAAGGAAATAACTGAATTAGTTGCATCTAGAGACCACTAAATAACGGCATTTGAGCTTTTTTCTAATTGTGTTATAATTGTTTTTAATGAGAAAACGTTGTCAATGCCGTTATCACTTTCGTGTTAGCGGCTATTTTTAAATTATAGATTTTAATGGGATATTTCATGGTGAAATGAAGTAATCAATTAAAGGTAAATAAACGTAGATAGAAAAAGTATGAAAGTGAGTGGTCCAAAAATGGATCTGTTATCAATAAAAGACCCATCCTTTTTAAAAGGGATGTCAAATAAAGAATTGGAGGTTTTAAGTCAAGAAATACGCCAATTCTTGATTGAAAAGCTGTCTGTTACTGGAGGCCATATTGGACCAAATTTAGGAGTAGTCGAATTAACCATAGCATTACATAAATGTTTTGAAAGCCCTAAGGATAAAATCATTTGGGATGTCGGACATCAGTCGTATGTCCATAAAATCTTAACCGGCAGGGCTTGTGATTTCGATACACTGCGCCAATTTAAAGGACTATGCGGCTTCCCAAAACGAATTGAAAGCCCGCATGATGTCTGGGAAACAGGGCATAGTTCAACCTCTCTTTCAGCTGCAATGGGAATGGCTATAGCAAGGGATCTGAAAAAGGAAAAATCATTTGTTGTCCCTGTAATCGGTGATGGTGCTTTAACAGGTGGAATGGCATTAGAAGCGTTAAATCATATAGGACATGAGAAAAAAGACATGATTGTTATTTTGAATGATAATGAGATGTCAATTGCACCAAATGTGGGAGCCATTAACAATATTCTAGGTCAACTGCGAACCGCCGGAAAGTATCAGTGGGCTAAGGATGAATTAGAAGTGTTGTTAAAGAAAATTCCTGCAGTTGGAGGAGTGCTTGCTGCAACAGCCGAAAGGATAAAAGATAGCCTTAAATATTTACTTGTATCTGGAATGTTTTTTGAAGAGTTGGGCTTTACCTATTTAGGACCAATTGATGGGCACAGCTATGAAGATTTATTTGATAATTTAAGCTATGCTAAAAAAACACCAGGACCTGTACTCCTTCATGTTATTACAAAGAAGGGAAAAGGGTACTTCCCAGCAGAAAGTGACAAAACAGGGACCTGGCATGGAACAGGCCTATATAAAACTGATACAGGAGCATTCGTAAAACCAGCTAAAACGCCACCGCCTGCATGGAGCAGTCTGGTGAGTGAAACTGTAAGGAAGCTTGCGCGCGTTGATGAACGAATTGTTGCGATTACACCTGCTATGCCGGTAGGATCAAAGCTAGAAGGCTTTGCGAGTGAATTTCCTGAACGTATGTACGATGTTGGGATAGCAGAACAACACGCAGCAACAGTGGCTGCAGGCTTGGCTACACAAAATATGAAGCCTTTTTTAGCCATCTACTCAACCTTCTTACAGCGGGCATATGATCAGGTAGTACACGATATTTGTCGTCAAAACTTAAATGTTTTTATCGGGATTGACCGGGCTGGATTAGTGGGTGCAGATGGTGAGACTCACCAAGGTGTTTTCGATATTGCCTTTTTAAGACATGTGCCAAACATAGTTGTCATGATGCCTAAGGATGAAAATGAAGGACAGCATATGGTTTATACAGCATTAAACTACGACAATGGACCAATTGCCATGCGATTTCCCCGTGGTAATGGAATAGGTGTACCAATGGATGCAGAGCTCCATAGTATACCGATTGGTACTTGGGAAACGATCAAGGAAGGCGAAGATGCTGCAATATTAACGTTCGGAACAACCGTTCCAATGGCCATGGAAGCTGCAGCGACTTTAGAAAAAAAGGGAATTTCCGTAAAAGTGGTTAATGCACGGTTTATTAAGCCTTTAGATAAAAGAATGATGACAGCACTTTTAGCAAAAAACATTCCATTACTCACGATAGAGGAAGCTGTTTTACAAGGCGGTTTTGGAAGCTCTGTACTTGAATTTGCCCATGATCATGGGTATTATCACGCTGTAATTGACAGAATCGGAATCCCGGACCAATTTATTGAACATGGTGACGTCAACTCCCTACTTGAAGAGATAGGTCTAACCACACAAGAAGTGGTCAAAAGACTTACAATACTTGCACAGAAAAAACAACAAAGGGCCTAATATATGAAAAATAAAGAACGAATAGATGTTTTACTAGTTGAAAGAGGTTTAGTGGAAACACGAGAAAAAGCTAAAAGGGCTATAATGGCGGGTCTTGTTTATACAAATGAAGAACGGTTAGAGAAGCCTGGAGAAAAAGTTATGGCTGACATTCCCCTTACAATAAAGGGGAACATGCTCCCCTATGTAAGCCGTGGCGGATTAAAGCTTGAAAAGGCACTAAAAGTTTTTGATGTTACAGTACAAGATAAAATATTACTGGATATTGGGCATCGACAGGTGGTTTTACCGATTGTGCATTGCAAAATGGTGCTAAAATATCTTATGCCTTAGATGTTGGATATAATCAGCTTGCTTGGAAGCTCAGGCAGGATGAACGAGTGATTGTTATGGAAAGAACCAATTTTCGCTATGTTACTCCGGCTGATTTAATCCGTGAAATGCCAAATTTTGCAACCATCGATGTATCGTTTATTTCGCTCACCTTAATTCTCCCTGTACTAAAAACACTCCTTGTACAAGGAAGTGATATTGTTGCACTTGTGAAGCCGCAATTCGAAGCAGGACGCGAGCAGGTCGGTAAAAAAGGAATCGTCCGAGATGATAAAGTACATTTGCAGGTCATTAATAAAATTGTTGACTTTTCCATCCAACAGGGCTATTATGTGAAAAATTTGTCCTTTTCGCCCATCACTGGAGGGGAAGGGAATATTGAATTCCTTCTTCACTTAAAATGGCAAGGAGAACGAGAAACTGGGGTAAATGAGCTACCTATTTCCCCTTTGGAAGTTGTAATGAAATCCCACCAAGAATTTAAAACTAAAGAGAAGGCGGAAGGATAGGCATAAGCTTATCCTTTTATTCTTAAAGAAAAGGATAAGTTTAGAACTTTGATAACTGTCTAGCTCCGGGCGCCCAGCGACTAGTGTACTTCGCTCTCCTCCTTACGATAAGTCAACATCGAATCGCTATCGCTCTTCGTGTTTCCTTTATCTCATTCGGAGCGCTCCAGTCCATACGTCGCTAAACGGACGCCCTCCGCTTTTCTTAAGAGAAGAATATGTACATCTATATCAAAATCAGCTAACATAGGTGTATAAGCGACAATTTACTACAAAATACAGTGTTTTTGAATGTTTACGGGGTGATAAAATGAATAAAGGTCAGCGCCATATTAAAATAAGGGATATTATTACCAATAATGATATAGAAACTCAAGATGAGTTGGTAGATGAGCTGAAAAATGCAGGTTATAATGTGACCCAGGCTACTGTTTCTCGTGATATAAAAGAATTGCACCTTGTAAAAGTGCCTTTAATTGATGGCAGATACAAATATAGCCTTCCAGCTGATCAAAGGTTTAATCCATTACAAAAGTTAAAAAGGTCGTTAATGGATGCATTTGTTCGTATTGATTCCGCTGGGCATCTCCTCGTCATGAAATGCTTACCGGGAAATGCTATGGCGATTGGGGCATTAATTGATAACCTTGATTGGGACGAAATTTTAGGAACCATCTGTGGTGATGATACACTATTGATCATTTGCCGAACACAGGAAGAAACAGTAATCATCACGAATCGATTCCTTGATATGCTTTAACTGGGGGAATGTTTTTTGTTATCCGAACTATCGATAAAGAATTTTGCCATTATAGAGGCCCTTTCTATCTCTTTTGAGAAGGGGTTAACCGTATTGACTGGAGAAACTGGCGGAAAATCGATTATTATTGACGCGATTCATTTATTAGTTGGCGGGAGAGGATCTGCTGAATTTGTCCGTCACGGCGAAGAAAAGGCAGAAATAGAGGGATTATTTCAAATTGACGATCTGCACCATCCTTGCTATGGTAGAGCAGTTGAGTTTGGCATTGAAATTGAAGATGGAATGGTTGTATTACGGCGTGATATTTCTAGAACCGGTAAAAGCGTTTGCCGGATAAATGGAAAGCTTGTGACTATTTCAACGCTTCGCGAATTTGGTTCAGCCCTTGTTGATATTCATGGTCAACATGAACATCAAGAATTGATGGATGAGTCAACACATTTAATGCTTCTAGATCAATATGGTATTGATGAAATTTCTATTTCCCAAAAGGAATACCAAGAAGTCTTCCATCGATATGAACAAACACTAAACAGGCTTAAATCTCTAAGTGAAAACGAGCAGCAAACGGCTCATCGTCTTGATTTAATTCAGTTTCAATTTGATGAAATCCAAAAGGCAATTTTAAAGCCCAATGAAGATGAAGAGCTTTTTGAGGAAAAAGAAAGCTTGGCAATTTTGAAAGAGTATTTGAAGCCATACAATCCGGTTATACAGCCTTAAATGGAGAACAAAAAGGATTGGACTGGATAAGCATGGTAATGGGACACCTTGAAGATGCCGCAGCGCTAGATGCAGCATATAAAGAGCTTTTTGAATCCGTAGCGAATAGTTATTATCTATTGGAAGACGCATCGCATTCATTGAGAAATGAATTGGATGTATTGGAATATGATCCAAAAAAGTTAAATGAAATTGAAGAAAGATTGAATGAAATCAACCAATTAAAACGGAAATACGGCAAAACTATAAATGAAATTTTAGAATATGCGGCCAAAATAGAAGAAGAAATTGAAACATTGCAAAATAAGGAAACACATATTAGTGGTCTGGAAAAAGAATTAGCTTCAATTAAAAAGGATTTGATGCTCGAGGCGAAACAATTGACGGAAGTTCGCAAAAAATGGGCAGAAAAACTGACAAGATTAATCCATAAAGAACTAAAAGAATTGTATATGGCAAAAACGGTTTTTGAAATTAGAATAAATTCTGATTTGCAGCATTTTACAAAAAATGGTGTTGACAAATGCGGATTTTATATTTCTACCAACCCTGGAGAACCGTTAAAGCCTTTGTCAAAAGTCGCTTCAGGAGGCGAATTATCGAGAATTATGTTAGCCTTAAAAAGCATCTTTTCACAACATCAAGGTGTCACTTCAATCATATTCGATGAAGTGGATACAGGTGTTAGTGGAAGAGTTGCCCAAGCAATTGCTGAAAAAGTATATAAAGTTGCCACAGGGTCGCAGGTTTTATGTATTTCGCATTTGCCTCAAGTAGCTGCAATGGCAGATACTCACTTGTTCATTTCCAAGGTTACAAAAGCGGGAAGAACAAAAACCTCGGTTACTCCATTAAAAGTCGAAGAGAAGATTAAAGAGATAGGTCGTATGATTTCTGGTGTCGAAATAACGGACCTGACCAAAAAACATGCAGAGGAATTATTGTATTTAGCTGCCGGAAATAAGAAAAGCGGAAGCGCCTTGCGTTAGTTTTAATTAATTTTAGAAAGCTAAAATTTCTATATTTTTTATAAAAATTGAAATGCTATCCATTCTGGGTAGCTTTTTTATGTTAGAGCAAGTTATAAATGCGTGTGAAGGAGGCAAAATTATAGATGTAGCCATTTCAATGTAATGAACTAGAAGCGAGGAGAGTGAATAGTTTGAAGTTAGAAATCATTAGAAAGATCATTGGTGGAATTCTCCTTGTTTCATTAATCAGTCTTATTTTTTTTCAGCCAATACAACAATATCTTGATATACCAAAGACGATAACCGTCTTTGAAGGTGAAGATTACACATTCCAAAAGGCTGCTCCGGTATCAGCCACTTTAGTTTCTCACAATTCAAGTATCGCACTTGGACAAGACACTTATTCAGTATCTGTTAAGGCAAAGGAAAAGGGCAAGAATGAAATGCTTTTAGAATTTGCAGGAATCCCTGTCAAAAAAGTCGATGTCAATGTCTTAAAGGATTTTCGAGTTATTCCAGGTGGACAATCAATCGGTGTTAAATTAAATACTGTAGGTGTCTTAGTTGTTGGACACCATCTTGTAAATACCCAACAAGGGAAAAAGTCCCCCGGTGAAATTGCAGGAATAAAAATTGGCGATATGATTACCGAAATAAATGGAAGTAAAATTGAAAAAATGACAGATGTAGCTCCATTTGTACAAAATGCAGGGCAAAGCGGTAAGGCATTAGATATAGTCGTTAGTAGAGAAACTGGAAAATTTACAACAAAACTTACTCCTTTAAAAGATAAGGGTGAAAACACGTATAAACTTGGATTATATATTAGAGATTCAGCAGCAGGAATTGGGACAATGACCTTTGTCCACCCAGGGTCTAAAAAATATGGTGCCTTAGGGCATGTCATTTCTGATATGGATACAAAAAAGCCTATCGTAGTAGAAGATGGACAAATAGTTCGCTCCACAGTAACATCCATCGAAAAGGGAAGTAATGGTGACCCAGGTGAAAAGCTTGCCCGTTTCTCCTCTGATCGCGAAATTGTAGGAAATATCCAAAAGAATAGTCCGTTTGGAATATTTGGTGAAATGAACAAAGAACTAAAAAACGGTATTATGGATAAGCCAATACCTATTGCCTTGTCCAATCAGGTCAAAGAAGGACCTGCTAAGATTTTGACAGTGGTAAATGACGATCGAGTAGAAGCATTTGATATTGAAATTGTCAGTTCGATCCCGCAAAAATTTCCAGCCACCAAAGGCATTGTTATTAAAGTCACTGATCCAAAGCTCCTTGAAAAAACAGGAGGTATTGTTCAAGGAATGAGCGGCAGTCCGATTATACAGGACGGAAAGCTCGTAGGGGCAGTGACGCATGTCTTTGTTAATGATCCGACCTCTGGTTATGGCGTGCATATAGAGTGGATGCTGGATGAAGCGGGAATTAATATATATGATACACCAAAAGATAAAGCAAGCTGATTTAAATAGAAGCAAAATAGGTATTTGAACCTATTTTGCTTCTTATTTATGCGGAAAGATTATTCGACAAATTACAGTTATTATTTGGAAAATATGCGATTTTCGTCGAAAAGATGAGAAAAACGAAGAAAAGATAAGATTTTATCATCATTTTAAGAAATATTAAAAAAATGAAAGGAATTTTAGTTGCATTGTCGAATTTCTAATTTAGAATAGAATTAAGAGAATGAAATTACAGAATGAATATAGACTATAGACCACAAATGGATTTGAGGAGGAAAATAGCGTTGAAAAAAATAAAAGTTTGTGTCGTTGATGACAATAGGGAACTTGTAGGATTATTAGAGGACTATATCACGTCCCAAGATGATATGGAAATAGCAGGAATAGCCCATAATGGTCAAGAGTGTTTAGAAATGTTAGGAACGGTTGATCCTGATGTGCTGGTTTTAGATATTATTATGCCGCACCTTGATGGTTTAGCGGTGCTTGAAAGGCTAAGAGAACTTAAGAAAGGAACTCTACCTAATGTAATCATGCTAACTGCTTTTGGACAGGAAGATGTTACGAAGAAAGCAGTCGAGCTCGGAGCCTCGTACTTTATTTTAAAGCCATTTGATATGGATAATCTTGGTAACCATATTCGTCAAGTTAGTGGCAAAAGTAGCCCTGTTACTCGAAAGCTTCCATCCACATCTTATCGTCCTCAAACAGAACAAAAACCAAAAAATCTCGATGCTAGTATTACGAGTATTATTCATGAAATCGGTGTTCCAGCCCATATTAAAGGCTATTTATATTTAAGGGAAGCCATTTCAATGGTATATAACGATATTGAACTTTTAGGTTCGATTACAAAGGTGTTATATCCTGACATTGCAAAGAAATATAATACCACCGCCAGCCGTGTTGAGCGGGCAATCCGTCACGCAATTGAAGTTGCCTGGAGTAGAGGTAATATCGATTCCATCTCATCTTTATTTGGGTACACGGTAAGTATGTATAAAGCAAAACCAACAAATTCCGAATTTATCGCTATGGTAGCAGATAAGCTGCGCTTGGAGCATATGGCTTCTTGAAAGAAGTAAAAGCGTTGATATAACTGGTTTTCAAGCTAGTTTCTAATTATTGGAAAGCTGACACAAGTGACCAATAAATAGGTTTTAGTGATGTATAAATATTTAAATGAAAACCAACTAATAATGAATGTCTTCAGTTTATTGGGTTTATGGGAAAATCTGATAAAATTGGAGGCGTTTTTTGTTTTGACAGATATAGAAATACAATTAGACTCATTTATGTTGTACTGTGATTCGAAGCATTTATCAAAGAAAACTTTAACTAGTTATGAGCAGACATTGAAGTTATTTACATTTTATTTACAACATGAATTTAAAATAACTGATCCAGTTAAAGTAAAATCTGCTCATATTCGACATTACATCAAATATTTACGTGAAAGAGGAAAATACACTGTTGTTGCCAAGGAGACATCAAGACAAATAAATCATCCTGACCATAGGCATGATTTTAATAAGCAAATATCTGATACAACAATTGCTAATTATTTAAGGAATATTAAAGTGTTTTTCAATTTTCTCTATGCTGAAAGAGAATTAAAGGTTAATCCAGTTGAAAATATTGAGAATATTAAACCGAATAGGAAGAAAAAAACATTATTAAGTCCTGAAGAATTGAAAAAAGTATTAGATACTTTTGACTTAACTGTATTTCATTCTTACCGTACATGGATGCAAAGTAGACTTATTTTAGACACTGGTATAAGAGCATCTGAATGTTGTGATTTACTTCCCGACAATATAGATTTCAAAAACAAAGCAATCCTAATTGAAAATCCTAAAAATAATCAGCAAAGATATGTGTATTTTGGATTTAAAATGTCAAATGACTTAAAAAGATGGATGCAGTATAGGGATAGATTTTCAGATAGTCCATATCTCTTTCCAACAATTAGAGGAACACAATTAGATTTACGGAACTTTGAGAGGTCATTAAAACAGGCAGGAAATAAAGTGGGAATTAATATTCATCCTCATTTACTAAGGAATAATTTTGCGAAATATTACTTGATTGAAGGAAATGGGGATTTTGCTACTCTCAGTCGTATTCTTGGTCATAGTTCTCCTGATGTGACGATGAAAGCATATCTAGATTTCACTGATGAAGAAATAGGAAGGAAATATCAAAAACATTCGCCATTAAGCAATTTAGACTTATAAAGTAACAGAATGAAATCAGACTTACTCAGTTGGCTTACAAGGGGTTTCGAAGGTCTAAGAGGGTGATTGTAGCTTAATAAGTTTACATGCCTAATAATACGTTTTAAATTAGTCAAAACAAAAAGGGGATGCTATTTAATTGAGCATCACCCTTTTTTTATACTTCTATAAATTCAACTACTTCGTCAATCTTACAGTTTAGGTATTCACAGATAAGTCCAATCACATCTAATGCCACATATTCATTATTGGTCATTTTCGCCAAAGTAGAACCAGAAACACCTAAGTCATTTCTTAGATCGCGAGGGGGAGGGGGAGAGCGCCGAGAGGGGGAACCAAAAAAAATTCAAAATAGAGAGAGGTGATTATTCTGAATATTAAAATTAACGGAATTATTTATTCAGCGGACAATTCATTAAATTATGACCATATTCACCAACTAGTACAAGAAAATACCTATGATTCTATCGGAGATGCTATTTTTTCAAAAATATCAGATTCTATACATCAATCTGAATGGTATCAATACACACCACAAAAATTTGACTTGGTTGAAAATTTTAACCAAGTTCAAGCAATTTGTAATCAAAATTTAGATTGCTATGCGGATTCCCTCAACTGGTCAATCATGAACAAAACAGAATTAACATCTGACTTTTACAAATTTATAACTCAAAGAATACATGTTGTTAAACAAGGATTTACAGACAACTTTCTTCCTGATTATATCGACTTACATGCAATTATGGATTTAATTGATTGGCATTTCATTTTAGATTGTGTTTCATGGTTTATCTAATAAAAGGGGGAAATATCATGAAAAAATTACTTAAAAAGTTATTCGTCAAAAAAGCGAGGATTTGTTATTGGTGTGGTAAGGAAAAAGAAGATTTTTATGGGGATATGTGTTCCGATTGCATGAGCCAATAAAAAAAGGGGGGCTAATGTGAAGAATCTCAAATCTTTAAGTCTAGTTGTCTTAGAAACTGTAATGACAGATTGTTTAATGAAGATGGAAAACAGCAATAACCCTATCTATATTAATAAACAGATTAATCTTTTTAAGAAAGTTGAACGGGAATTAATTAACCGAAGGGATGACAATCATGATATTTGCAGCGAAAAAAGAGGTTTTCACTTTGAAGGAATTTTTAGCCCGCCAGCCAAAAGAACCCACTCAAAGTAAAACACCTCAACAAAAGTATACACCAATGTTCACATTCATGGGAATAAATGTCACACATCACACCTTTTTTAGTGCAGCTTATTCTGGTGCTTATCTTATAGTTTTTGCAGTAGCAGGATTTGCTTTACTTTCAACAGCATTAGAATACTATTACAGAACAAAAGGGAAGGAAAATACCGCAGATGCTATTCAAACAGCAACAAAAGTAATATTACCATTAGCCTTTTATCTATTCCTTTATTTCGGCATTGTTGCAGTATTTTAAAAGGAGGTTGGATAATGGATTATAAAGAAATGTTATTTCAAATGAATATGAAACGAAAAATGAAGGATTGTTTTAGGGCAGCTAATTTATACTTTACTTCTAAATTAGGGGATAAAACAATTTACATCTATCCTAAAGTTCATTCTGTAATTAAGAAAGATGAAGAAAATTGTACTGAAATCACTTTCACATTAATGAATGGTCTTGATCCAACTGAAGTTAAAAAGAAAATGTTTGCTTTTCAACAAGTATTTGGACGTTCGATTGAATTAAAAGGTGAAATTAAAAAGTTTGTTCTATATATATACCATAATCCACTAAAATCAAACTAAAAATCATCCGTAAATAAACGAGGAGCTTCTTTATTAACATCTGTATTTTCTGAAAATCCCACTGGAAGGGGATACTGTTCCTCGGTGTAAATTGATTGTAATTTCTGAACATGTGCTTGGGAAAGCTGCATTGCAAATTCGAGGACGGAACGAATTTCAGTATCCTCTACATGGGATAAGAAGGTTCCAATTATGCAGATTGCTGAGGTGTCACTCATATAATTTGTCCAAAGGTTCGCAATTTCTGCCGATGTTAATTCTATCTTATGGTTTGTTAACAATTTCATTACCTCCCTCACAAGGATTTTAATTTTAATATCCCTTCCCAATAAATAATTATTCAATAGTATATTTGGCGATACCTTTATTAACTAGTGATGCTATGCCGCTTTTTTCTTTGTTTTTCATTGTTAGATGTCAGAAAAATAAAGTTTTTGTAATTCACTTACCCCATAATAAAAGCTATATGAGTTAAACAGGGACATAAATATTAATGAAATCTTCTTACACTAAACTGCTTTGTTAGTTTAAGTAGAAACCTTCACAATATTTATTGCTTAAGTTACTTTTAATCAGCACTTGTCCATTCAGTTTTATTCTGAGTGCATATATTATTACTACCTCCAGTACATCTTGGCATATAGAAATACCTCCGAAAAGGCGTTTGCATGTATTGCAGACGTTTCTTTGCGTTTTTAGAACTGTTTAAGCAAATCGCAGATTTTGTATTAACACTATGATGATTGTCCAATCGATTCTCGTCCTAAGAATATATATATATATATATATATATATATATAGCGAGTGTTTATTCTTAGGATATTCCAAAAGGTGGTGAAAAATATGGGCTTTGGATACGGCGGCTGTGGTTATGGCGGTTACGGATACGGCGGTGGCTTCTATGGAGGCAGTACTTTTGTTTTAATCGTAGTATTGTTCATTCTATTAATTATCGTATTAACTAGTTTCCGTTAATGTTCAATAAACTAACGGTATGGGATTTTGGGAGAGTAAATTAGTTAAAGAGTGGCTGAAAAGTCGCTCTTTTTTTGCGATAAGTATATTTTTTCTTGTGTTATTACTAAGAATCCATTCTAAAGTTTTTGACCCATATTTCGAAAAAAAGCGATAATTAACAGAATAACAGGTATGATTATTTGTAAAGGCCAATGTAAATAAATCGGAATAACCACTACACCTTCTTTTATATGTTCGGCAAAATTAGATGCAATAGTATTGGAAGCGAAAAGGATGATAAGCCCAATTGGAAACCCGAGATTACGATAGTTTTTAAATTTGAAAATATCAGCTGCTCCCACCACTGCAGCATAATAATAGAGAGTTATTTTAAAAAATCCCCCAATCACTAAATAAAGCATAAAAAAAACATCAAGACGCTCAATAAAGCCCAATTCGATTTTGCTGATTGTGGATAAAAGTGGATAAGGAGACCGAACAAAATAATCTACTCCTATACAGGCAATATTTATCACAGTAGTAATCAGGATATTTAGTCCGCCTAATAATATCCCACCGATACAGATTTTTTTCGCTTTTTTTTGATCGTTTAAATACGGGAGTAGCATAGTAAAGACAATCATTTCACCAAACGGGTAATTAATTGTTTGACCAAGGAACGTTTTAAGAACGGGATTTACCCCATTTTCGAGAATTGGTTGAAGGTTTTCTAAATGTATTAAACCAGAAAAGAGAATTAGAATAAATCCAAATATTGCTAATAAATAGATAATAAAAAAGTACACCTCTGCAACCCTTGCAATGACTTCAAAACCCTTATGAAGGGCGTAAATAATTGTTAATATCATCAATGTATTAATGACAAATATCGGTGTACTTGTATAGGTGACCGTTACTAATAGCCCACCAATATCACGCAATACCCTTGTTGCTTGATAAATAAAATAGACAATATAGAAAATACCAATTAATTGTCCAATCCATTTTCCTGTTATTTTTTGAACATAACTTTTTAGCGGAATATCTGGATAAAACAAATATAGTCGATAGTATATAAGAAAGATCAATATACCACCAACCACCCCGAGCAAAATTGCAATCCAAGCGTCCTGTTTTGCTTCCGCTCCTACAGCAAAAAGAATAGCACTACCCATTTCAAACAAAACCACTAGGACAAACATCTGGTATGCATTTATCTTTATATTCTCCATGTATTAACTTCCTTTATCGTAAAGGGATATTTTTTCACATAAGTCCAAAACGCATTTGTATTTGCCCTTTCCCTGGGAAGAAGGTTGTGAGTGATAATTGACTATTTCCTAAATTTAACTCCTTTTTATAATTTCCCCAATTATGATTATTTATTATGGATGTTTAAAGAGTGGCTGAGAAATCGCTCTTTTTTTGAGTAAATTAAAAACCCCAAGAGTTATTTGGGGTTAGACATTTTTTGAAACAGTCTAATTAACTTAAAATTTAAAAGAAGTATTATAAAAATAAAAGGATAGAGTACTGCAGAATACCAAAGTTTCCAACCGTTATAGTACAAGAATGGGGTCTTGAGAAAAATCCATTCAAAAATAACTGAAATTACTGTACTGATTAATATATAGACCATCTTTTTGGAGAAGGATTTTTTGAAAGGAAAAAAGTTTAAGAATAGTATGTTCACTGCTGGATATAGAAGGATAATAATCGGAAGAGAAGCCCAGTCTACTCCTTTATAAAAGTAACCATATAGATCGTACTTTAAATCTAAATAAACATCACAAATTAACTCAAAATATAACGCAAAAAATGAAGTTGTGTACATCTCTAAGAGAGAAATTTGCTTCTTTGAAACAATAATTATAAACCATAATAATAAAGTGATTATATATACTATTAACAAATAAACTGCCTCAACTTTCTACTTTAGGTAGGAAATGAGTTAAAACACTAAACAGTATTCACCCAGTTATAGATATTAACACATGTATTTACATCTGTAAACAACGTTAAAGAGTGGATGAAATGGTTACAATATAAACCATTTTTACTTATTAACTCAGATGTTTTGTAGTCACTGAAAAGTTACTCTTTTTTTATATTGAGATGTTGATTGAGTCTTTATTTTTTAAAAAAACGCCCATATACAATCTAAAGATAACAAACTCGATAGTAAACAAAGCATAATCATTATTTATTGTGATTCAATTGTACAAATCCACTTATAATAACCCAATAATATCAATAAAAGGATTGGGTCTAAAATTGCAGAATATCCTAAATTCCACCATCCAAAATGAAAATATCCCCAAGGTTCTGGAAGTAATGAAATTGCCTCATAGGTTAAAATTCCAATTAAAAATAGTATAAAGAAAATACCTTGTTTTATTTTACTTTTTTCAAAAGGATAAAAGTTTAAAAATATCATATTAGCAGGTGGAACAAGTGCGATATTTGTAGGCAATTCCTTCAAGTCAGCATTTTGAGTGAAATACCAATATCCGTGATATTCCATATCAATATAGAAATCGAAGTTCATTTGAAATGCAATTGTGAACAACCAAATGTGGACAATTTGGTTTTTTGTAAGCCTCTTATTTGTTTTAAAAGCAATAAAATTTACTAATATAATTGCCATAATTAATCCAATCATTTAACCACCCCTTTAATAAGCGATTTCCATTTATTTGGAATGCGATACATTTGATTAAGCGATCATAAACTTATTCGAGTGGCTGAAAAGTCGCTCTTTTTGTTTTTACATTTAATTACCACCGAGAATGAAAACTTGTCATGGTACAATTATTATGAGGTGGTAAATTTGTTTATTTCTCCTATGTTATTACACAAAATTGATCATCCTTTTGATGATGATAATTATATAACAGAGCTAAAACTTGATGGATTCCGTACAATATGGACTAAATTTGATAATAAAATAAGAATCTATACTCGTCACAAGAATGAAATTACCTCTAAGTTTCCTGAGTTAGTTAATATTCCTCTATCCAATGGAACTGTCCTTGACGGTGAAATAATTGTTACAGACTCACAAGGTAAACCTGACTTTGAAGCAGTCATGGAAAGATTTATGTCTAGTAAGTCAGAGCATCAAATATCATTCAGTGTGTTTGATATAATTTATTTTAATGGTGAAAAGATTACTAATTTACCATTGCTTGAGCGTAAAGAGATACTTGAAGAGGTAATACCTGAAGATACTCCACTACTCAATAAAGTTCAGTGGATCGAAGGGAATGGGGAACAATACTTTGAGTTAGTTAAGCAACATGAACTTGAGGGAATTGTACAGAAAAAGGCTAATTCAAAGTATCAAATTAATAAACGTTCTCATGACTGGCTAAAAGTAATTAATTATCATTATGAGAATGTCTATATATCTGGTTTAAGGAAAGATGAGTTTGGATTGCTCCTAAAATTTGAAGATGGAAAGTATGCTGGTCTGATGGAATTCATGCCAACACCAAACCGTAAAGAATTCTATAAACAGTATGGTGACTTTGTTGTTGAAGAGAATGATAAGTTTGTGTATCTTGATCCAAAACTTAAACTAAAAGTGAAGTATCGGAATCTAACGAAAAAGGGACTCCTTAGAATCCCTAGTTTTGTGGAGTGGGCTAATTAAAGCTCACTCCTTTTGTTTACATCTAATTAATTAGTATTAACAGATTTTGTTTACATCTAATTAATTAGTATTAACAGATTTTGTTTACTTCTAATTAATTATTATTAACAGACTATTTTGACATTTTAAGCTTAGTTAGTTATAATCAATTCCGTCTTGGAGGTGTAACTATAAGTGTATTCCAAAATTAGCTTAAAGGAGAAATAAAACCCGATGAAGGAAAGAAGAAAATTTATCACAGAGAGAACAATAATAAATATAGATGAAGAGTATTTTAAGGAATTAGCAGAAGAATTGATTTGCGAACTGTTTGTGGATTATGTGAATGACAAATACGGAAGAACTGTGATTGAAAAAAAGGTGGGGAAATGAAAATTAACAAGAAGGAAACAAATGTAGAAAGACCTCCTTGTACCGTTACACTATTAAACGAACCAAACTTCGAACTAATGGCAAAGGCTTTTACAAATCTATATTACCAAACAAGAAAAATAAAGAAAAAGACCAAACCTGATAAAGACCGTGAAATTATTAATGTTGATGAAAAATGAAGTTTTAGAGATGAAACTATAGTTAATTTCAAACTTGATTTAACGGGATGTGGGAAAATGAGAAAAAAATAACAGTAACAGAGATAATTATTTCGGAATTAACTGGAAATAAAATTGCTAAATATCTCCTTTCAATTGGAGAATGTAAAGAAACAAATACTATAAAAAATATAGATGTTAAGACCAATGGACTTAAGGATGAAAAGAAATTGCTAAAGATGAATTAATAATATTTTTCACAGAATTATTCTGATGTAACACTGGGAGTGGCTAAGCAGTCACTCTTTTTTTGTTATTCTTATATAATAAGGAAAGAATACGATATTTATTAGTACAGTATTTTTTGTTTAACCATAAAATAAAACACTTGAAAAAGTATGAATATTAGGGTTAAAATGAGCATATCAACTTACGCGGTTGACCAATAAATATTCCTATTACAAACCAATAAACTGAAAAAATTTAAATATTTATTACACACCAAAAACCCTATTATATCAATGTTCTTCACGGTAAGTATGTCTAAAGCAAAACCAACAAATTCCGAATTTATCGCTATGGTAGCAGATAAGCTGCGCTTGGAGCATATGGCTTCTTGAAAGAAGTAAAAAAACACAATTACCCTTTTTAGAAAGGGTAATTGTGTTTTTTTCACATATGATAGGACAAAGAGTAAAAGTTAATTTTTTTCTTTTTCTAATTCCATTAATTTTTGAATGAGAATATGTTGTGGCATGTGCATAAGCTGTTCTATCGGCACATTTAATTTTTCGGAAAGATTTAAAGCGGTTTCAGCTGATAGTTGTAATGGTTTCATTGGAAATTCCTCCATTTTCTTATTTAGGAAGTGAAAATATGACACAGATTTTTGCTCACCGCGGTTACTCCGCTTCTTTTGCAGAAAATACCATGGGAGCCTTTTTAGAAGCGGAAAAGGCAGGAGCGGACGGGATAGAACTAGATGTCCAATTAACAAAAGATGGTGAAATTGTTGTCATACATGATGAAACTGTCGATCGGACCACTAGTGGAACCGGGTTTGTAAAAGATTTTTTATTTAAAGATATTATAAAGCTAAATGCCAATAAAAAAGGGGTAAAGAAGGAACCGATTCCCACCTTAAAAGAGGTACTTGAGTGGCTAAAAAATACTAAGTTGGTTTGTAATATTGAGTTGAAAAATGGCCTTGATTGCCTACGAAGGAATGGAAGAAAAGGTTATTCGGCTTGTTCGTGCCTTTGGATTGAGTAATCGAATTATTTTCTCCTCTTTTAATCACTACAGTATCGTTTATAGCTACCGAATAGCACCTGAAATCGAAACGGCCTCTTTTCTTGAAGGACTCTATATGCCTTGGATTTATGCACAATCAATAAGGGCAAAAGGCATCCATCCAAACTACGCAGCAGTAAGCGACCAAGTAATCGTAAACACAATGGCAAATGGTATAGCAGTAAGGCCTTATACAGTCAATAAAGATGCAGATATGCACAGACTTTTTAATATTAACTGCACTGCATTTATTACCGATGATCCAGTTAAAGCATTGCGAATTAGAAAACAATATGACAAGAGACCGTAACTGCCGGCCTCTTCTTTTTTGCGAAAAAAATTTGATTAACTCCGCCTTTGTTTCTCGCTTGTTGTTGCACTTTCCTTATCTTGGAAGCGGGTTTGAACTTTATTTCTCTTTCGGTCACGATGGAAAATAAATCCTGCAACAAACCCTAGCCCGCAGATAAAAAAGAGAAGTCCAGACAGGAATTGTAACCATAGATAAGGGAAGGGGGCTTGGAGAATGCCGAAAGTCATATCTCGCATTAATTTAATTCCTAGAGCAGCTAGAAAACCTGGTATTAATAATATGATTAGGGCGATAATACGCATCATAATGAAATCCTTCCAACTGAATTGGTGAAGAAAGAAAATTACCCCTCACGAAGAAAATAATAGTACATAGATAAAATTTGTCAAGGTAAGCAAATAAATATACAATAGGTAATGAAAAAAATTGCATATCTTTCCAAACAACAATATGAAAAAACTTTCTCAATTAAAGGGGCGGAAAAAATGCAAAATGTCATGATTGTTGGCGCCGGAAAAGGCGGTACAGCGATCTTAAAGATTTTATATGAAACTGATGTCCTAAATGTCCATGTTGTGATTGATCGGCATTTGGATGCTCCGGGAATTTTATTAGCGAAAAAAGAAGGAATTAAAACGGGAACAGATTGGAAACCCTTTTTGAAAGAAAATATCGACATTATTATCGAAGTAACGGGGGATGATAGTGTTTTTCAAAGTTTGAGAAATGCTAAAGATAAAAAGACCGTTTTAATTCCTGGAAGTGTAGCCTTTCTTGTTTCAAAACTAATGGAAGAAAAAGAAGAATTAATCAAAAAGCACCAACATGAATCCTATCAACAAGAACTAATTTTTAATGCAACAAATGATGGAATGGTGGTCATTGATGACCATGGTTTCGTAATTTTATTCAATCGACGGGCACAAGAAATGATGGGGGTAAAAAAAGAAGCGGCATCGGTAAATTTGTAGCCGAAGTCATTCCAACCACCAGACTGCCGTTAATCTTAAAAACCAGAAAAATTGAGGCTAATCAGGAGATGGTTTTGAGCAATGGGCGAAAAATCATAACCACTCGTATCCCAATCATTGAAGAAAATGGAACGTTAATCGGAGCTTTTGCTGTTTTTAAAGATATTACAGAAGTCGTTAATTTGGCGGAGGAAATCACTGATTTAAAAGAAATTCAAACGATGCTGCAAGCAATCATTCAATCAAGTGACGATGCGATTTCAGTGGTCGATGAAAATGGACGGGGAATTCTTATTAACCCAGCTTATACTCGGATAACAGGGCTTTCCCAAGACCGTGTAATCGGACAACCTGCAACAGCTGATATTTCTGAAGGTGAAAGTATGCATATGAGGGTTTTGCAAACAAGGAGAGCCGTTCGTGGAGTGGCCATGAGATTAGGTCCCAATAAAAAAGAAGTAATTGTAAACGTTGCTCCGATTATTGTTAAAGGAAAGCTGAAAGGCAGTGTCGGTGTTATCCATGATGTTTCAGAGATTAAATCATTAAACAGGGAATTGAACCGGGCAAGACAGATTATTCGTACCCTGGAAGCAAAATATACCTTTGAGGATATATTAGGGAAGTCGGATGAAATGTTGCTTGCCATCGAGCAGGCAAAGCTTGGAGCAAAAACTCCTGCAACTGTTCTCCTTCGCGGAGAATCAGGAACAGGTAAAGAACTGTTTGCCCATGCCATACATAATGCAAGCGATCGAAAATATAACAAATTTATCCGTGTTAATTGTGCTGCTATCTCAGAAACACTATTAGAAAGTGAATTATTTGGTTATGAAGAGGGAGCATTTTCCGGGGCTAGAAGAGGTGGGAAGAGGGGGTTATTTGAGGAAGCTAACAACGGAAGCATTTTCCTGGATGAAATTGGAGAACTGTCAGCCAATACTCAAGCGAAGCTGCTTAGGGTCCTGCAAGAAAATGAAATTATTCGAGTGGGCGGAACAAATCCGGTTTCAATTAATGTAAGGGTCATTGCGGCAACACATGTTAATTTGGAAAAAGGTATTGCTAAAGGTTCCTTTAGGGAAGACTTATACTATCGTTTGAACCTCATGCCCATTCATATTCCTCCTCTTAGAAAACGAAAAGAGGAGATCCCTTCATTATGTGAGAGATTAATTCAAAAAATAAATCGAGATTATGGTCGAAATGTAGAAGGAGTCAATCAAGCTGCATTGCAGCAATTGATGGGCTACGATTGGCCAGGGAATGTAAGAGAACTAGAAAATATTCTTGGTCGAGCGATTATTTTCATGAATTATTATGAAACCTTAATAGACGTTCAGCACTTACCCGAACTTAAGAGTAAACAAATAGGCAATGAACCTTCTTTTTATGAAAATGATTCTTTCAAACAGGAAAAGGCTCTATCTGCTATGATCGAGGAATATGAATCAAAAATAATTCAGCAAGCGCTTCTTCAATTAAATGGAAATAAGACGCTAACTGCCAAGAAGCTTGGTTTGTCAGTTAGGAATCTATATTACAAACTCGAAAAATACAATCTTGAAAATAATAGCATGCAATAATCTTCAGGGTATGAAAATTATTGCAGTGTTGTATAGAGAATAATTAAGCGTTTTCAACAAAAAAAATTGGCACGATTATTGCATATTATTTTATCGGAGTTGCAGTTAACAAAGAAAGGGTTGATGACAACTTGTTGCTGGAAACGCTTATTGATAAAGCAGCCCTATTAACCACCAATACAGTTGCAGTCGCTGCGGCAGAGGATTTAATAATCATTGAAGCAGTTATGGATGCATTGGATCGTAATCTCGCCAATTTTATTTTATTTGGTGATAAAGAAAAAATTAATACACTTATTAAAGCAAGGGAAAAAGGAACAAATAGTAGAAAAATGCTGAAGGTTGTTCATGCAGATTCCAATGCTTTAGCGGCGGAATTAGCAGTCAAGGCAGTTTTTAAAAAAGAAGCCACCGTGTTAATGAAGGGGAATATCCCTACTAATCTCATTTTAAAAGCGGTATTGAATAAGGAATATGGGCTTCGTACAGGGAATGTTTTATCGCATGTTTCATTTTTTGAAATTCCTGGCTACGATCGCTTAACGATTGTAACTGATGCGGGAATGAATATTTCCCGGACTTAGAACAAAAAGCACAAATCATAAAGAATGCTGTAGCTCTCGCGAAGGCGATTGGAATTGAAAATCCTAAAGTGGCTCCGATAGCAGCGGTTGAAGTAGTTAACCCAGTTATGCAGGCTACCGTTGATGCGGCAGCGTTGACGATGATGAATCGCCGTGGACAAATCACTGGTTGTATCGTGGATGGACCACTTGGATTAGATAATGCAATTTCCTCCCTAGCAGCCGAACATAAAGGCATCCACAGTGAAGTGGCAGGAAAAGCGGATATTCTATTAGTCCCTACTATAGAGGTCGGTAACGTTCTCTATAAATCTTTAGTATATTTTGCTAAGGCAAAAGTTGGAGCAGTTATTGCTGGAGCAAAAGCGCCTATTGTGTTAACATCCCGTGCGGATACTGCCGAAAGTAAGCTTTATTCCCTTGCACTAGCGTTATGCTGTGTGACAAACAAGATTTTTTAAAATTAGAGGAGGATTCTTAACATGGAACTTTTTAAATACTTAGAAAAATACGATTATGAGCAAGTGGTTTTCTGCCAAGATAAATCATCAGGTTTAAAAGCCATTATTGCTATTCATGATACAACCTTAGGACCTGCGCTAGGCGGAACCCGGATGTGGACGTATGAATCAGAAGAGGCAGCAATTGAAGATGCATTAAGATTAGCAAAAGGAATGACTTATAAGAATGCTGCAGCCGGTTTGAACCTTGGCGGTGGTAAAACAGTTATCATCGGTGACCCACGTAAAGATAAAAATGAAGAAATGTTCCGGGCTTTTGGCCGTTATATCCAGGGACTTAACGGAAGATATATTACTGCAGAAGATGTAGGTACAACGGTTGCTGACATGGACTTAATCCATGAAGAAACTGATTATGTGACTGGTATTTCTCCAGCATTCGGTTCATCAGGAAATCCTTCACCAGTTACAGCGTACGGGGTTTACCTTGGAATGAAAGCTGCGGCAAAAGAGCCTTTGGGACAGATTCATTAGAAGGAAAAGTGGTTGCTGTTCAGGGTGTCGGAAATGTGGCTACACTCTTTGTCAACACTTGCACGAAGAAGGTGCACAATTAATTGTAACGGATATTAATAAAGAAGCGGTTCAGCGCGCTGTTAAGGCATTTGGTGCCCGTGCCGTTTATCCAAATGAAATTTACAGTGTGGAATGTGATATTTATGCTCCATGTGCTCTTGGAGCAACAATTAACGATGATACGATCCCGCAACTAAAGGCTAGAGTTATAGCTGGTTCCGCTAACAATCAATTAAAAGATACACGTCATGGGGATATCATCCATGAAATGGGAATTGTTTATGCACCAGATTATGTTATTAATGCTGGTGGTGTAATCAATGTTGCTGATAAGCTTTATGGATATAACCATGATCGCGCATTGAAAAAGGTTGAACAGCTCTATACAAGCATTGAAAAAATAATTGAAATTTCGAAGCGTGATGGTGTTCCAACATACGTTGCAGCTGACAGAATGGTAGAAGAACGGATTGAAAGAATGCGCAATTCCCGTAGCCAATTCCTGCAAAATGGACATCATATTTTAAGTCGTAGATCTCATAAATAAGAAAAGTCCTTGAAATAGTAGAACACGGCAGAGCGCTGAATAGGAAATTCAGCGTCTTTGCCTTTTGGGGGTCAATACGTTGCAAGATAAAGAGTATCGAATTCTCATCATCAACCCAGGATCAACATCAACCAAGATTGGGATCTTCGATAATGAAATTTCTATTTTTGAAAAAACAATTCGCCATGAGACAGAGATTATTAATTCCTTTTCTAATATAATTGACCAATATGATTTTAGAAAAAACACTATTTTGGAAACACTGGTTAATGAAGGAATAAATATATCTAAATTAAGTGCTGTATGTGGTCGTGGTGGATTGTTACGTCCGATTGAAGGCGGAACCTATGCTGTTAACGAAACCATGCTAACAGATTTGCGATCTGGCTTTTCTGGACAGCATGCTTCGAATCTTGGTGGGATTATCGCATTTGAAATTGCTTCTGGGCTAAACATTCCTTCCTTTATTGTCGATCCAGTTGTAGTTGATGAACTGGAACCAATTGCAAGGATATCTGGTTTTTCATTGATTGAAAGAAAGAGTATCTTCCATGCGTTAAATCAAAAAGCTGTTGCCAGAAGGGTAGCAAAAGAATTAGGAAAAAAATATGAACAACTGAATTTGATTGTCACGCATATGGGCGGCGGAATTACTGTTGGAGTGCATAAGCATGGGAAGGTAATTGATGTAAACAACGGTCTTCATGGTGACGGACCTTTTAGTCCAGAACGTGCCGGAACTGTTCCAGCAGGGGATTTAATAGCTCTTTGTTTTTCAGGAGAGTATTATCGGGAAGAATTAATGAAGAAGCTTGTCGGACAAGGGGGGCTTGTTGGCTACCTTGGTACAAACGATGCGGTTCAAGTAGAAAAAAGAATTGAAAAAGGTGATTTAGAAGCAAAGCTTATCTATGATGCGATGGCCTATCAAGTGGCGAAAGAAATTGGTGCGGCAAGTGCGGTGCTTTCAGGTAAAGTCGATGCCATAGTATTAACAGGCGGCCTGGCTTATGGAAAAGGTTTTGTGAAATCAATCACCGATAGAATTAACTGGATTGCGGATACAATTGTTCATCCTGGTGAAAATGAGCTTCAGGCATTGGCGGAGGAGCGCTCCGGGTTTTACGTAATGAAGAAGAGGTAAAAGTGTATCCAGGCAATTTCAAAACAGCAAAAATTTGAGGAGGAAACAAAAGTGGCAAATGAATATGATTTAGTCATTCTTGGCGGCGGCACTGGCGGTTATGTTGCTGCCATCCGGGCTTCTCAACTTGGCTGAAAACAGCAATTGTTGAAAAAGGTAAACTTGGTGGTACATGTTTACACAAAGGGTGTATTCCAAGTAAAGCGTTACTAAGAAGTGCGGAAGTTTATGCCACCACTAAACGAAGCGAAGAATTTGGCGTTATGACAAGTGAAGTCTCCGTTAATTTTCGTAAGGTTCAGGAACGAAAAAGTAAAATTATCGAAACTCTTCATAAGGGTGTACAGCATTTAATGAAGCAAGGGAAAATAGATGTGTATGAAGGAATCGGAAGAATCTTAGGCCATCGATATTCTCACCAATGCCTGGGACCATCTCAGTGGAAATGAATAATGGCGGGGAAAACGAGATGCTCCTCCCAAAAAATGTGATTGTTGCAACTGGTTCAAGACCAAGAACCCTTCCTGGTCTTGAAATCGACGGAGAGTTTGTCATGACTTCTGACGAAGCTTTATCGCTTGAGTCGCTTCCAAATTCAATCATCATTGTTGGCGGCGGTGTAATTGGAATTGAATGGGCGTCGATGCTTTCCGATTTTGGGGTTGAGGTAACGGTACTTGAATATGCAGACCGTATTATTCCAACAGAAGATAAAGAAATCTCAAAAGAAATGCAACGATTAATGAAGAAAAAGGAGTTAAACTTGTAACAAGTGCGAAAGTACTCCCTGAAACAGTTGTAAAAGGGGACGGAGTAGCTATTTCGGCGGAAGTAAAAGCTGAAGTGAAAGAGTATCAGGCTGAAAGAATTCTTGTTTCTGTGGGTCGTCAGGCTAATACGGAAGGCATTGGGCTTGAAAATACAGATATTCAGATTGATAAAGGCTTCATTGTTACAAATGAATTTTTCCAAACGAAGGAATCTCATATCTATGCCATTGGAGATGTAATTGGCGGCTTACAATTGGCACATGTGGCTTCACATGAGGGGATTGTTGCTGTTGAGCATATTTTTGGGAATGATCCTTCTCCATTAGATTACAACCTTATTTCTAGATGTATTTATAGTAGTCCGGAAGTTTCGAGCGTTGGTATTACCGAAGATCAGGCAAAAGAAAAAGGTTATAATGTGAAGGTTGGTAAGTTTTCATTTCGTGTGATTGGTAAAGCACTAGTTTTTGGAGAATCTGATGGTTTTGTGAAAATTGTTGCAGATTCAGAGACTAATGATATTCTAGGGGTACATATGATTGGTCCGCATGTAACAGACATGATTTCAGAAGCAGGGCTTGCGATGGTTTTAAATGCCACACCTTGGGAAGTTGCTCACACCATTCATCCTCACCCAACTTTATCAGAGGCGCATTGGGGAAGCCGCACTCGCGGTTGATGGAAAGGCAATACACTCTTAAAATTTTTAAACGGACAAAATAGGAGGTAAAAAATAAATGACAGAAAAGCGTCATGAAGCTTTAGATTTAAGCGATGAAAAAGTATTGGAAATGTATGAAACGATGCTTTTGGCCCGCCGCATTGATGAGCGGATGTGGTTATTGAACCGTGCAGGGAAAATACCATTTGTTATTTCATGTCAAGGACAGGAAGCGGCACAGGTTGGAGCAGCTTTCGCCCTCGACCGGGAAAAAGACTATGTGCTTCCCTATTACAGGGATATGGGTGTAGTTTTAACATTTGGAATGACAGCTAGGGAGTTAATGCTATCTGGATTTGCAAAGGCGGAAGATCCCAATTCAGGTGGACGGCAAATGCCGGGTCACTTTGGGCAAAAGAAAAATCGAATTGTCACAGGCTCGTCACCAGTAACAACACAAGTTCCCCATGCAGTTGGTATCGCATTAGCAGGTAAAATGGAAAGAAAAGACCTTGTTACGTTTGTAACCTTCGGTGAAGGTTCTTCCAACCAAGGTGATTTCCACGAAGGTGCTAACTTCGCTGGAGTTCATAAACTTCCGGTTATTTTCATGTGTGAAAATAACAAATATGCCATATCGGTTCCGATTGAGAAACAATTAGCTTGTGAAAAGGTATCAGATCGTGCAATTGGTTATGGAATGCCAGGAATCACGGTTGATGGGAATGATCCATTGGAAGTATATAAAGCAGTGAAAGAAGCTGCTGACCGCGGTCGTCGCGGGGAAGGACCTACACTAGTTGAAACTGTTTCATACCGATTGACCCCACACTCGTCTGATGATGATGATCGTTCGTATCGAGCTCCTGATGAGGTTGCCAAAGCCAAAACACAAGATCCGTTAATAACGTTTGGTGCCTATTTAAAGGAAACAGGAATTATGAATGATAAATTGGAAAAAGAAATTAATGACCGCATGATGAAATTGGTGAATGAAGCAACTGATTATGCTGAAAATGCACCGTATGCTGCACCAGAAGAAGCGTTGAAGTATGTTTATGCGGACTTGTAAGGGGGATGGAACATGGCGGTAATTTCTTATATTGATTCAATAACAATGGCAATACGTGAAGAAATGGAAAGAGATCCAAAGGTATTTGTACTTGGTGAAGACGTAGGGGTAAAAGGTGGCGTGTTTAAAGCGACACAGGGCTTGTATCAACAGTTTGGGGAAGAGCGGGTAATTGATACTCCACTTGCTGAATCAGCGATTGCTGGTGTTGGAATTGGCGCAGCTATGTATGGGATGCGCCCGATTGCCGAAATGCAATTTGCTGATTTCATCATGCCTGCAGTTAACCAAATTATCTCTGAAGCAGCAAAAATTCGCTATCGCACGAATAACGACTGGAACTGTCCAATTGTGATTCGTGCACCTTATGGCGGCGGCGTTCATGGAGCATTATATCATTCCCAATCGGTTGAAGCAGTTTTCGCGAATCAGCCAGGCTTGAAAATTGTGATGCCATCAACTCCTTATGATGCGAAAGGATTATTAAAAGCAGCCATTCGTGATAATGATCCGGTTCTCTTCTTTGAGCATAAACGTGCGTACCGTTTGATTAAAGGAGAAGTGCCAGCTGACGATTATACCTTGCCAATTGGAAAAGCGGATGTAAAGCGTGAGGGTGAAGACATAACCGTCATTACGTACGGTCTTTGTGTACATTTTGCCCTCCAAGCGGCAGAAAAATTAGCTAAGGATGGAATTTCAGTACACATACTTGATTTGAGAACCGTTTATCCTCTAGATAAAGCAGCGATTATTGAAGCCGCATCTAAAACAGGTAAAGTTTTACTTGTCACTGAGGACACAAAAGAAGGCAGCATCATGAGTGAGGTTTCAGCGATTATTGCTGAAAATTGCTTATTCGAATTAGATGCTCCGATTATGCGTCTTGCGGGACCGGATGTACCGGCAATGCCATATGCTCCAACCATGGAAAAATTCTTTATGGTGAATCCTGATAAAGTTGAAAAAGCAATGCGTGAGCTTGCTGAATTTTAAATCGAAAAGCGGAGTTTAGAAATGAGAAAACTGGAGACTCCACTGGTAGAAGCGTGCTTTTTGCTTCTTTCAGGGGAGTTGAAGTTTCTCGAGTTTCTAGGAGCCGGAGCTAGACAGTAATCAAAGTTATTTTTGAAATGCACTAAGGAGGTTTAACCCATTGGCAATTGAACAAATTAAAATGCCTCAGCTAGGTGAGAGCGTTACAGAAGGCACCATTAGTAAGTGGCTGGTTTCTGTCGGGGACAAAGTGAATAAATATGATTCTCTGGCAGAGGTCATGACCGATAAAGTAAATGCAGAAGTTCCTTCATCCTTTACTGGTGTCATAAAAGAGCTTATTGCTGAAGAAGGAGATACCTTAGCGGTAGGGGAAATCATTTGTACGGTTGAAATCGAAGGCGGTAATTCAGATGAAGCCCCGGCAGCAGTTTCTAATAATGAGGAAGCAAAAAGCACAGCAGAAGCTGTTCCTCAAGCAGACCAGGGAAACAAAGCACGTTATTCACCTGCTGTGTTAAAAATTTCACAGGAAAATGGAATTGATTTAACTCAAGTTCAAGGCTCGGGAGCTGGAGGCGGATCACAAGGAAAGATCTATTAAAACTGATTGAATCTGGTACTATTCCAACTGCAGGTGAACAAGTTGCTAAGCAGGTAACAATCCAAGAACCAGCGGGTCAGGTTGCTAGTCAACCAGTTTCTGTGCCAAAACAAACGGCTTCGGCCGCTAATATCCCAGTAGAAGCAGGGGATATTGAGATTCCAGTTACCGGCATTCGCAAGGCGATTGCGACCAATATGCTTCGCAGTAAACATGAGGCACCGCATGCTTGGACAATGATTGAAGTTGATGCCACTAATTTAGTTGAATATCGAAACTCTCTTAAAGACGAATTCAAGAAAAAAGAAGGCTTTAATTTAACTTTCTTTGCTTTCTTCGTCAAAGCCGTTGCACAGGCACTTAAGGAGTTCCCACAAATTAATTCAATGTGGGCAGGAGAAAAAATTATTCAAAAGAAAGCTATTAATATTTCGATTGCCGTTGCCACTGATGACGCACTATACGTTCCTGTTATTAAACAAGCAGACGAGAAAACAATTAAGGGAATCGCTCGCGAAATAGCTGAGCTTGCGGTAAAAGTGAGAACTGGAAAGCTTAAGTCCGATGATATGCAAGGTGGGACATTTACAGTCAACAATACAGGCTCATTTGGCTCCGTTCAGTCAATGGGGATCATTAATTACCCTCAAGCTGCGATTCTACAGGTGGAATCAATTGTCAAACGCCCAGTCGTCATGAATAATGGAATGATTGCTGTTCGCGATATGGTGAATTTATGTATGTCACTTGATCACCGTGTATTAGACGGACTCGTATGCGGACGTTTCTTACAACGTGTAAAAGAAATTCTTGAGAATACCTCGAAAACAACAACATCCATTTATTAAGAAAATAGAAGAGAACCGCTGCCTTAAAGGTAGCGGTTCTCTTCTATTTATCCTAAATATCGATGATAGAGGGCTTTTGCTTCCGTGATATCCTTTGTTCCATGTACTAAAACTCTTCCATCTTTAAAGATGACTAAACGGTGATGGTCAATGCTGTAAGATAAAAGGTAAGGGTTCCGCTGGACTGTTCCGTTTTGTTTCAAAAATGCCTTTTCCAATGCTTCTAAGTCACGCTCGATTGGAGAAGGGGGACGAATCTGAACAGAATCCCTCCCGCAAAGAACGGCTGTCTTCGTTTGATTTTCAAAGGATAAATAAGGGTAGGATCGCTCTTTCCCACAGGATGGACAGTGTTCGTCTTTCAATTTATCTGCCCCAATCGCACTGTATTGGTTTTTCCACAGATCAAAAGAAACTAACTTGTTCCGCAATGAATCCATGTCTCCAACTAATAACTTCAGTGCTTCAGATATTTGATAGGCCACAACCATGTTTACAGCTGGACTAATAATCCCTCCTGTATCACAGGTTAATCCTCCGATTGGTATGGTTTTTAATAAACAAGCAAGGCATGGGGTTTTTTCAGGAATAATCGTATAGGCGATGCCATAGCTCCCAACACAAGCCCCATAAATCCAGGGAACTTGGTATTTTTGAGAGACATCGTTAATCATCATTCTGGTTTCGAAATTATCAGTAGCATCGATAATCAAATCTACCTGCTTTGCCCATTCTTCTAGCTCTAAACCGGAGGCATCTGCAATCAATGTCTTAATGTCTACCGATGAATTGATGGCTTTTAAGCGATTTCCCGCTGCTATCGCTTTCGGAATGCGGTTTATTGCATCTTCTTCACAATATAATTGCTGCCGCTGTAAATTCGACCATTCCACATAATCCCGATCAACGATAGTCAGTTTGCCAATCCCTGCGCGTACAAGAGCCTCTGCACTTCCAGTTCCCAGTGCTCCAGCACCGATAATTAGCACATGCTTGGTTGAAATTTTTTGTTGCCCTTCCTTGCCGATTGGCGGAAATAATTCCTGCCGCGAGTATCGATTATTCACCCAATACTCATTCCTTCCTTAGGACTGCTTGCTGTAGCATATCTTTTTTTCTCGATACGACCGGCATCACAGCCTAAACGACCGGCCTCAATTGCAAGACTCATTGCTTTTGCCATCTTAACTGGATCTTTAGCTGCAGATACCGCTGTATTTAATAAAACACCATCTGCTCCTAATTCCATAGCCAAGGCAGCATCAGCAGGGGAACCGATTCCGGCATCAACGATAACAGGTACGACTGCTTGTTCTATAATGAAGCTTAGGTTTATCGGATTGATAATGCCTTGGCCTGAACCAATTGGAGATGCACCTGGCATGATTGCATGACATCCAGCTTCCTGGAGTTTCCTAGCAAGAACGACATCATCAGAGGTATAAGGAAGAACAATAAATCCTTCTTTAACTAATTCCTCAGTTGCCTTTAATGTTTCTATCGGATCCGGAAGTAAGGTTTTATTACAGCCAATCACTTCGACTTTAATCATATCGCAGAGCCCTGAACCTTTGGCAAGCTTGGCAATTCGAACTGCTTCTGCTGCTGTTTTCGCCCCTGCTGTATTAGGGAGAAGACTATATTTCTTTGTGTCTAATTGTTCTAAAAAGTTTGGCTGACTTGCTTCAAAAATATTCATCCGTCTGACGGCAAATGTCAGAATTTCTGCCCCGGATACCTCTACTGCTTTCTTCTGAATTTCAAAACTTGGATATTTTCCGGTTCCTAGTAACAAACGAGATTGGAATGATAATGAGCCTATTTTTAACATTATTAACCGCCTCCTACAAAATGGACAATTTCAATTCGATCACGATCAGATAATCTAGTATTTTGATGTTCTGTATTTGTTAATATTTCTCCATTCACTTCGACAATCACTACTTTATCATGAACCTGGTAGTGTTTAAGCAGGTCTGAAACCAACGCAATATGGTATGGTAATTGAATATTTTCTCCATTTAACAAAATTTCCATATTTCCCCTCCTAGCTAACTGCTTCTTTATGTCGATCCAAGCGAAAATGAGTCAGAAGGGTATCGTCTCTTAAACTGTCATTCATTAATTCAGCTACTAGTTTTCCAGTAATCGGGCTTAAGAGTATCCCATTTCGAAAATGTCCAGCAGCAATGAATACCCCCTTCCAAACTGGATGCTCACCAATATAGGGATTGCCATCCCCTGTCTGTGGTCTTATTCCCGACCATACCCGGCACCAGGCTGCATCTTTAAGCTCTGGAACCAGCTGAAAGGCTCTTTCTACTAATGTAGCAATTCCTCCGGCCGTTATCTTTTTATCAAATGAATTTTCAACCATAGTAGCACCGATATAAATTTCACCATTTCGTTTTGGGACAAGATAACAACGTTTATCTGAAAAAATGGTCGTGTTAATAATCGGTTCCTCAGTCATTACGGAAAAGCATTCTCCTTTGACCGGATAAATACTTATGTCTAACCCTGTTTCATGCATTAATTTGGCCGCCCATGCTCCAGTTGCTATGACAACCTGTTCACAATGGATGATGCCTTTAGTGGTTTTTACCCCTTTGACATGCCCGTTTTCATAGATAAAAGAAAGGACTTCGGTATTTTCATGGACTACTGCTCCAAAATGTATGGCTGCCATAGCGAATGCATGTGATAATTTTGAGGGTTGAACATGCCCATCATTCGGAAGGTACATCCCTCCAGAAATATGTGGTGATAGAGACGGTTCCATTTCTCGTAATTCCCTTGAATCAAGCCATTGGATACTAGGGTCCCAATTCTGTTGAAAGGAGACTTGTTTTTTTAACTCCAAGGCAATTTCTTCGGTTTCGGCAATTTTAAACATTCCTGTATTTAAAAATTCGATATCGATTCCGGTATATTCATATAACTCACTCGATAAGTCTGAAAACATTGCCTGACTTTTTAAAGCTAGCTGAAATAAGGGACCGTCATGTTCTATCTCTGCTTGCGCTGCTAACATCCCGGCAGCAGCACTGGAAGCTTGACAAGCTAAGCGTTCCTTCTCAAGAATAATTACTTTTCTCCCCATTTTTGAAAGCTGATGTGCGATAGAGGAACCATTAATTCCTCCCCCGATAATGGCAACATCAAATGAATTTTCCACCTTAAACATCTCCATTTTCCAATACATTTTGGTAAGCCTTTACTGCCATTAATGGATCACGAGCTTCTAATATTCCTGACATGACTGCGATGCCTTTAGCTCCAGCATTAATCACTTGTTGTGTATTCGCTGCTGTTATGCCACCTATTGCAATGACAGAAGTGGCTTGCCGTGTCAGCTTTTTTAATTCCTCAAGACCCCTTGGTGTTAAATCTGGCTTTGATTTGGAAGGAAAGACATGACCATATAAAACATAATCTGCTCCATTTAGTACCGCTTGTTGACCCTCTTCATAGGAGTGAATGGAGCAACCAAGCTTTAGGTCAGGAAACTTTTGTTTGACAATTGAGACCTCTAAACTATGATAAGCTAATTGAACTCCCGCTACACCAGTAACCAAGGCAACATCCACCCGGTCATTGATCATAATCTTTGATAATGGCACCTTCATTTTGGTCAAGAGGTTGACTGCGTGATATAATTCCCGCGCTGATTTTTGTTTTTCTCTTAAATGAATCACGGTTACAAAAGGGTGAATTTCAAGTAAAATCTCACTTAACTGTTCCATTGACATTTTACCGTTTGATATGACGTGTAGTTCTTTTAAATTAGAAAATTCAATCCACCCCTTATGAATATTCCGCTTATCCAAGATATAAACGTGAAAAACAAAAAACCACTTTCTTTATGTAAAGAAAGTGGTAGAAAATTTGAAATAATCATGATTTCATTTTTCAAACGTCCAGTTTTCCACTTCCCTACGCTGGTATAAGCCAGATCAGGTCCATAGAGTCCCGAAGTAGTACTTCAATCTCAGCCCTTTAAAAAGGCACCCCTAGCGGATAAGCATCACATATTAATTTTAAAATTCCCTTATATGTATAATAGTACCGCCTTTGTTGTAAATGTCAAATGATTTAGTGTTTTTAGGAATAAAAAATTAGAAACTTTATATTCCAAATTAGCATGTGCAATTCATCATGCTTGATGATGGTTTTCGTTGCTTGAATGGTGTTTGTAATCTAAAATAAAACTAGGTGAAAGGTTAGAATTTTTTTGCAATTTGAATTTGTGATGGGGAGGTTAGATTATGGGTTTAGCAGAAATGAAGAATCAATCATTTCCAAGAAATCATATTGATGACTGGGAAAGAAAAGCTGAGGAATCTATCAAAGGAAAACCGATTGAATCACTCCAAAACTCTACATATGAAAACATAGTTTTGAAACCGCTTTATTCCCAAGAAGATGAAAAATTGGTATCTGCATATCCTGCAGGATCTGATTTTAGAAGGGGGATTGAGTCGCTAGGTTACACCACGAATAAATGGAAGGTCGCCCAACGAATACCTTATAAAACAATAGAAGAATTACAGGTAAAACTTGAACAGGCATTTGCTAGGGGACAAACTGTGATATCCTTTGAAATGTCAAAAGAGCTTTTGGAAAAAAGAGATCTTCTAGAGAAGCTATTAAAGGCCTACATTTGTGAATATCCACTCGCGATTAATGCAAGTGGCAGCAGAAAGAAATGTTAACCACCTTGGCAAAATTAATTGAAAATCAAAGCGATTGTTCAAGTGTGACTGGGTATGTAGCATCTGATCCGTTATCCTCTTTTGTACTAGACGGATTACTGCCAAGAGACCATGAATTGTATTTTACTGAGTGGTCGGAATCCATTAGGAAAGCAAACAAAAATATCCCCAATCTAAAGACTGTTTTAATCAATACATCTCCCTATCATAATGGTGGAGCAAATGCTGTTCAGGAGCTTGGAATTGCTGCAGCCACAGGGGTATTTTATCTGCAGCAGTTACTTGGTACCAATTTGAATCTCGAACAAGCGCTATCAAAAATGATTTTTCAATTTTCGATTGGTGCTAACTTTTTTATGGAGATTGCCAAACTACGCGCAGCCCGCATTCTTTGGGATAAAATTACTGAAGTTTACGGCACTGAAATGGACTGGCGTGGAATGCAAATCGCGGCAGAAACTTCCACATTTACAAAAACTGTTTATGATAAGCATGTAAATATCTTGCGGTCCGGAAATGAAGCTTTTGCTGCAGTAATAGGCGGAGTTCAATATTTACATGTTACTGCATTTGATGAAATAAATACTTCTAGCTCTTTTTCAGAAAGAATTGCTCGCAACACTCAGCTGATTTTGCAAGAGGAATCCTTTTTGCAAAATGTATTGGACCCTGCCGGCGGCTCGTGGTATGTCGAGGAACTAACGAGGGAGCTAGCCGAGAAAGCTTGGAGGTTCTTCCAAGAAATTGAGGCAAATGGCGGTATACTGGATGTGTTGAAAAGTAGTTGGTTACAACATAGGATTGCTGTTGTCAATGAGAAAAGACAACTTGATATTTTTACAAGAGAAAAAAGTATCATCGGTACAAACGTTTATACGAATCTAGATGATAATGGATTTGAAGAAGAAAAGTGGTCGAGCAGTCATTTTTCACCTAATGAACTAAATGGGCAAATTTCCATTCAAATTATCCCTCAAATGAGATTAGCAGAACCGTACGAAGCTCTTAGGAAAAGAGCTGAAGTATTAAAGGTAAAAACAGGATCACAACCTCTGGTAGGAATGATAGGCCTTGGTAATCTTAAGCAACATAAAGCAAGGGTTGATTTTGTCATAGGTTTCTTAGCCGCAGGGGGAATCACCGGAGTAGCAAGCGAATCGATTATTTCAGTAGAATCTAGTATAGAGTTTGTAAAAAACAGTAATTTAACGCATTTTTGCTTATGCGGAAGCAATGAACAATATGAAGAAATTGGGCATGAAATCCTTGTCACATTAAAAGCAATTTTTCCGGACAGAATTTTTTACTTGGCAGGGTTACCTAAAAAAGAACAGCAATCTCAATGGATCCAGGAAGGAATTAAGCAGTTTATCCATGTGAAAAGCAATTGCTATGAAACACTTTCTACGATACTTGAAGATTTGAAGGTGACCAAAGTTGAGTAAACAAAAGCCTGATTTTCAAAATATATCATTGTTTGATAAGCAAAAATTCATTACGAAAGAGCAATGGGAAGAAAAAGTTGATAAAAAAATAGCTTCTTCCATTGATGATTTATTATTTGAAACCAATGAACAAATTAACTTAAAACCGATTTATACAAATGAGGACCGGGAAGGATTAGCACATTTAAATGATTTGCCCGGTGTTCCACCCTATACTCGTGGTCCGTACCCGACGATGTATGTCAACCGTCCATGGACGGTTAGACAGTATGCTGGATTTTCTACAGCAGAAGAAAGTAATGCTTTTTACCGGCGCAATCTAGCGATGGGTCAAAGGGTCTATCGGTCGCTTTTGATTTAGCGACCCATAGAGGCTATGATTCAGATCATCCGCGTGTTGTCGGGGATGTTGGTAAAGCAGGAGTTGCGATTGATTCCATTATGGATATGAAGACACTGTTTGATGGAATTCCTTTGGACCAAATGTCTGTTTCGATGACGATGAATGGGGCTGTTTTGCCAATCCTTGCCTTTTTCATCGTGACCGCAGAAGAACAGGGAGTAAGCCAGGAAAAGCTTTCTGGAACCATTCAAAATGATATTTTAAAAGAATATATGGTTCGCAACACCTATATTTACCCACCCGAGATGTCGATGAAAATTATTGCTGATATTTTTGAGTATACATCCAAATACATGCCAAAGTTTAATAGCATTAGTATTTCCGGTTATCATATGCAAGAAGCGGGAGCACCTGCTGATTTAGAATTAGCCTACACGCTGGCAGATGGATTGGAATATGTTCGAACAGGTCTTAAGGCCGACATTGAAATAGATTCATTTGCACCGCGTCTTTCCTTTTTCTGGGCAGTCGGCATGAATTATTTTATGGAGGTTGCGAAAATGCGGGCGGCCGATTGATATGGGCAAAAATGATGAAATCCTTTCACCCGCAAAACACTAAATCGATGGCACTTCGAACCCATTCACAAACATCTGGCTGGAGTTTAACGGAGCAGGATCCATTTAATAATGTGATTCGAACCTTGATTGAAGCGCATGCTGCTGCAATGGGTCATACTCAATCCTTGCATACCAATGCATTGGATGAAGCGATTGCACTGCCAACTGATTTCTCTGCTCGAATTGCCCGGAATACACAGTTATTCCTACAAGAAGAAACTGGAATTACAAAAGTTATTGATCCATGGGCAGGTTCCTATTATGTTGAAAAGCTTACAGATGAATTGGTCAATCGAGCTTGGAAGCATATCGAAGAAATTGAAGGTCTTGGTGGGATGGCCAAAGCAATTGAAACAGGTCTTCCGAAAATGAAAATTGAAGAGGCTGCTGCACGAAGGCAAGCACAAATCGATTCCGGAAAGGAAACGATTATCGGTGTCAATCGTTATCGCTTGGAAAAAGAAGAAGCACTTGATATTTTAGATATTGATAATACGGCTGTTCGCTTGAAGCAAATTGAAAAATTAAATGCTTTAAAAGCAAGCCGTGAAGAAAAAAAGGTGGAAGAAGCATTGAGAGCCTTAACAAGAGCAGCCGAAACCGGTGAAAGAAATCTGTTGGAGGTGGCTGTTCAGGCTGCAAGAGTGAGAGCGACGCTTGGGGAAATTTCTGACGCGATTGAGAAAGTAGCAAACAGACATAAAGCGGTAATACGCTCGATTAGTGGTGTTTATAGCTCAGCATTTAGCAATGAAGAAGAGATTTTAGAAGTGAAAAATATGGCCGATGAATTCCTTGAAAATGAGGGGAGACGACCGAGAATTCTAGTAGCTAAAATGGGTCAAGATGGTCATGATCGCGGTGCGAAGGTCATTGCCACTGCATTCGCCGATTTAGGGTTTGATGTGGACATTGGTCCCTTATTTCAGACACCGGAGGAAACGGCAGACAAGCAGTTGAAAATGACGTTCATGTGATTGGCATGAGTTCCCTTGCTGCTGGGCATAAGACCTTGCTGCCACAGCTTATCTCAGAATTGAAAAAACTGGGGCGTGAAGATATTTTGGTCGTAGCTGGCGGCGTTATCCCAGCACAGGATTATCAATTTTTATATGAAGAAGGTGCTTCAGCCATCTTTGGGCCTGGAACGATTATCCCAGTTGCTGCTCAGAAGGTTATCAAAGAAATTTATAAACAACTCGGTTATGAGGAAGTGTCACACTAAATGGACGAGGATAAAAAGCCGGAATGGAGCGACGCCAATGAACCGAATAAATGTTCAAGCGTCATAAGGAAAGGACTTGTGCAGGAAGGTCAGTCTTCTTCACTCCAGAAAAATGTCCGTTTTCAAAAACGCAGTTCCTCGGAGGCTTCGGTAGAAGAATTATATGAAGGCGTGTTATCAGGGGACAGAGGCCTTCTTGCTCGTTCGATAACATTAGTAGAAAGTAACGCTGAACAGCATTTTCAAAAAGCACAGAACCTTCTTCAAAAACTTTTAACACACAGCGGTAATTCAATCCGAATTGGAATCACGGGTGTTCCTGGAGCTGGAAAAAGTACCTTTATTGAGGCATTTGGAACCTACTTATGCAATTTAGGGCACCGAGTTGCAGTGCTAGCGATCGACCCAAGCTCAAAGGTAAGTGGTGGGAGTATTCTTGGAGATAAAACGCGTATGGAACAATTGGCAAGAAATCCTCGTGGCTTTATCCGCCCTTCACCAGCTGCAGGGAAGCTAGGCGGTGTCCACCGAAAGACCAGAGAAGCGATGCTGATTTGTGAGGCAGCCGGGTTTGATGTGATTTTAGTAGAAACCGTTGGTGTGGGCCAAAGTGAAGTCATTATCAGAGATATGGTTGACTTTTTCCTGCTGCTTGTATTAACTGGTGCCGGTGATGAATTGCAGGGAATGAAAAAAGGGATAATGGAACTTGCAGATGCCCTAATCGTTCACAAAGCAGATGGAACCAATAAACAGAAGGCTGAACAAACAAGAAAAGAGTATAACCGGATTCTTCATTTTTTACAGCCAGCTACAAAGGGCTGGTCAACTAAGGCATACACTTGCTCATCAATTAGCGGCGAAGGTATCGAAGCCATTTGGGAGATAGTTAAAGCTTATCAGAAGAAAGGAAAAGAAACGGGAGTTTTTGAAGATAGAAGAAATGGGCAAAAAAGAGAGTGGATTTATTCCATGATCACCGATCAACTACAATATAGTTTCTTTCGCCATCCAGATGTTAGGTTAATGCTTCCACAGTTGGAAAATGAAGTGATGGCGGGGAAAAAACAGTTGCATCCGTTGTCGATACACTTTTCCATGCTTATTTAATTGGAAAAGAATAAAGCGGCTGACATTTGGTAGTTATTCTTTCTTAATATCTTAAAAAAGAATAAGAACTTTTTATGAATTATAGTTTCATCATTTGAAAAAAACTTATTATTACTGTTATTATGTAGTTAAGTACTTACTTTAAGGAGTGGTTTTATGAGCATGGATTTTAATTTTTTCATGAATGATATCGTTCGTCAGGCACGTCAAGAAATCGTGTCTGCCGGTTATAAAGAATTAACATCAGCAGCAGAAGTCGATGAGGCGCTTCAACAAAAGGGAACCACATTAGTCATGATCAATTCTGTTTGTGGTTGTGCAGGTGGGGTGGCACGCCCGGCAGCGGCACATGCCTTACATTATGATAAGCGTCCAGATCATGTAGTAACTGTTTTTGCTGGACAGGATAAGGAAGCAACAGAAAAAGCCCGAAGCTACTTTACTGGATATCCACCATCCTCTCCTTCCTTTGCTATTTTGAAGGATGGGAAAATTTGCTCTATGGTTGAAAGGCACCAAATTGAAGGCTACGATCCAGCAACGGTTGTATCAAAACTTCAAAAAGAATTTGATCAATATTGTGAAGAAGTATAATAGAATGTACAAAGGACTAATCTCTAGTAGGGAGATTAGTCCTTTGTACGCTTGGCATTTGGTTTGTCCTTTTAATGCATGATCACTGTCAGTAGGGATAGAAGCTTTTCCATGATTTTGGAGTAAAAAGTGATAAATCATTTTATTCCACTGATTTGTTGCAAAATTGGTTTATAAGCTTAACGGCTCTTGTTTGACTTATATTTAAATCTTTTGCTACTTTTCTGGAGCTTTTGTGCTTTTTATAGGATTCTTCGACTAATTTTTTCATAACAAGTTCAATTGCATCGTCAAGGGCAGTGGGTAGAGTATGTTTGGTATGTGGTTGGGTGTTATCTGCAATTAATTCAGGTAAATCACTTTTTTGGATGATTGAATCGCAGGTGACGACGAGCCTTTCCATTATATTTTCAAGTTGTCTAATGTTGCCTGGCCATGATAACAATAAAATATATCGAGACATTCTTGTGAGATAATTTTATTCATTTCATATTTCTTATTAAATTTATACAAAAAATTATATGTTAAGGGAATAATATCTTCTTTGCGTTTCCTCAGTGGAGGCAGGTGGACATCAATAATATTAAGGCGATAAAATAAATCTTCACGAAACAATTTTTCCTTCACCATTTCGATTAAATCACGGTTTGTTGCAGTGATAATGCGAACATCTACTTTTTTCGTTTCACGTCCTCCGATCGGTAGGAATTGTTTTTCTTGAATGACCTGTAATAGTTTTGCTTGCAATGATAAAGGCATTTCGCCGATTTCATCAAGGAACAGTGTGCCTTGATCGGCAACTTCAAGCAACCCCTTTTTTCCCGACTTGTTTGCTCCGGTAAATGACCCTTCTAAATATCCAAAAAGTTCCGATTCAAGTAAATCAACAGGTAATGCCGCACAATTAATTTTTAAAAACGTTTTGTCTTTCCGTTTGCTTATGTCATGAATGTATTGGGCTAGTATTCCTTTTCCAGTTCCTGATTCTCCTTGGATTAAAATGGTTGAGTCTACTTTAGCGATTTTTTCACAAACCTTTAAGATATTTTTCATTTTTTCGCTATTTGTTATGGGAGTAGAGCTATTATAGGTTTCAAAATTATTTTCTTTATCTCCTTCTCGTTTGATACTTTTATAGTTTTGTATTTCTTGTGAAGTAGTTACAACGAGTTCGATTTCATTTTTGTCATTTAAAATCGGAACCGCGGTAGTTAAAAGCTCCGCCCCAATATAAGTTGTTTGCTTTATTGTAACCGTTTTCTTTTCTTTGAAAACCAAAGGTACAATAGAAGGTTTCCAATATCCTTTCTCCAAAAGTTCTTCGTTAGATTTCCCTATGACATCCTCTGGTTTTAATCCGTAATGTTTTTCACATGCACTATTAACAAAAATAATGCGGCGTTCTCCGTCAAGCACAAAAATTTCATCAGAAGAATAATCGAGAATTTTTTTCTATGTTGCTCCTGTAATCTCTATTGGGTTTTGCATTTCGATTAGCATACACTCTGCCTCCATACTAATTTGTTTGAGTTGTTTCTAACTCAATTGAGTTTAAATCAACTCAATTTTCTTATTAATTTTCAAGGGAAATTAATATATTTTGAGCAATTAAGCAGTTTTTAATATTGGCACGATATTTGCATTATTAAAGATGAGTTCACAAGAGAGAAAACTATTGCGGCTCAATTAATTCTTATTTAACAAAATTTTCGGTATTTTGTAAACGCTTATCTCTACTATTTTAACTATAGTTTAGTAGTTTGCGAAGTGAAGCGTTCTTGATTCACAAATCGATCGGAATAGAGGTGTTAGAGTCTCGATTGAGGAGATTTTTTAAAGTTCAAATTTTAAGACTGATTTATTTTTAGTGTGAGTTGTGAAAATAGAGGAGGATACAAGAATGGCATACAACGAGGTGCAAAATAAGGCAAACAGAACATTTGAAAGAACCTTGACTTATGATTTATATACAGATCCACAAGTACTGAACCAAGAATTGGAGGATGTGTTCGCTAAATCATGGCAATTAGTTGGTCATGTAAGTCAGTTAGAAAAACCTGGGCAATTTTTTACCACAGAAGTAGCAGGTGAGCCGTTGATCATCACTCGAGCACATGATGAGGTCATTCGGGCATTTTATAATGTATGCCCGCACCGCGCGACAAAGCTTGAGAAAATGAATTAGGACAAAAGAAAATTTTTCAATGTGCATACCATGGCTGGACATTTCATCTGGATGGAAAGTTAAACAAAGCCCCTAACTTTACAGGTGAAGATGCTGCATGTGTAAGTGATTGCCAATTAAGACCTGTTAGAATGGAAATAATCGAATCATTAATCTTTGTTAATCTTGATGATGATGCAAAACCGTTGAGTGAAACGTATGGTGATTTCTTTGACCGATTAGGAAAATTCCCGTTTATGGGAGAGTTGAAAAGAGTAAACCAAAAAACACGTGTCATTAAAGCAAACTGGAAGGCATTTATTGACAACTATTTGGAGTGTGACCATTGTCATGTAGCGCACCCAGGCTTTGTGGCTACATTAGATATGAAAAATTACCAAATTGTTACGTGTGAAAACTATTCTGTACAAGGATCCGTCGTGAAACCGGATAAAACAATGGGTACTACCGATTTAAATGAAGCGGAAATGCAGGGCGGAGAATTCTACTGGTTATGGCCGAACCTTATGGTAACGATTTATCCGGGTCCGGGAAATATGGCAACTATCCAAATGATTCCAATTGACCATGAAACAACATTAGGGGTTTACACTTATTATTTTAGGGATGAAAACTTAACCCAAGAAGAAAAAGATTTAGTCGCTTTTGCGGAGCAAGTAAGACTAGAGGATGTCGAATTAGTGGAACTCGAACAAATTGGATTCCGTTCCCGTGCCTTTAGTAAAGGAAGGTACTCAAAATCCGAAAGAGCAATCGTTCAATTTCACGACATGGTATTGGAGGCGTTAGGTCGATGACAAAAGTAGGAGTAGCAGAGAAAAAACATTTATTCATTAACGGGGGAAATGTTAAGGCTGCTGATTACGCCCCTCTTTACTCGCCCTATTCCGGAGAAAAAATTGCGGAAATCGCCATGGCAGATGAACAGTTAACAAAGGCTGCCATTCAATCAGCGTTTGATGCATTTCAAGTATTTTCAAAAATGCCAGCATTTGAGCGTGCAGCGATTTTAGAAAAAGTGGTAGTTTTATTGAAAGAAAGGGCAGACCAGGCAGCGGAATTGATTGCACGAGAGTCTGCCAAGCCGATTTCTTTTGCAAAAGGTGAGGTATCTCGTACAATTGAAACCTATAAATTTGCTGCAGAAGAAGCGAAAAGAATTCATGGTGAAACCATTCCATTTGATGCTGCTCCTGGAGGTGTAGGAAGAACAGGTTATACTCTTCGTAAGCCAATTGGAGTCATCGGGGCCATTACACCGTTCAATTTTCCAATGAATCTGGTCGCACATAAGGTTGGACCAGCCATAGCAGCAGGAAATACACTTGTGTTAAAACCGGCTTCGCAAACACCACTTTCTGCCCTGTATATTGCTGAGCTTTTCAAAGAGGCAGGACTGCCGGATGGTGTGCTAAATGTTGTGACTGGTCCAGGTTCTGTGGTCGGGGAGGCAATCATTGAAGATGACCGGGTACAAATGATAACGTTTACAGGGAGCCCGGAGGTAGGGATTACAATTAGGGACAAAGCCGGGTTAAAGAAAACAACATTAGAGCTTGGATCCAATGCGGCAGTGATTTTAGATAAAGATACCAATGTTGAGCAGGTCATTGACCGCTGTATTACAGGGGCCTTCTCGAATCAAGGACAGGTGTGTATTTCATTACAGCGCATTTATGCCCACGAGGACGTGTATGATCAATTTGTTCAAAAGTTTGTGGAAGCGGCAAGACAACTAAAGATCGGTGATCCGTTAGATTCTAACACCTACATTTCTTCCTTAATTTCAATGAAGGAAACGGAACGTGCTTTAGGTTGGATTGAAGAAGCAAAACAAAATGGCGCACTGATTGTAGCCGGTGGAAAACTAATGGATGGCATTTTGGAGCCGACAGTGATTGTGAACGTCGATCCATTGCAGAAGGTATCCTGCCAGGAGGTATTTGCTCCAGTTGTTATTATTAATAAAGTAAGATCTATTGAAGAAGCAATTGCTTATGTCAATGAATCCCGTTATGGCCTGCAAGCGGGTGTTTATACGAAAAATATTGATCATGCCTTATTAGCAAGTGACACTCTCGAAGTAGGGGCAGTAATGATTAATGATATCCCAACGTTTAGGGTGGATCATATGCCATATGGAGGAGTAAAAGAGAGTGGAACCGGCCGTGAAGGGCTAAAGTATGCCATTGAGGAAATGACCGAGTTAAAACTAGTTGTTTGGAATAGAGGAGTTTAACAATGAAGACATACAAGATTGCCGTGATTCCAGGTGATGGTATTGGTCCTGAAGTGCTTCAAGAAGGAATTAAAGTCCTTAATAAGATATCTGAATTGGACTGCTCCCTTCAATTTGAATACACTTATTTTCTGTGGGGCTGTGAATATTACACGAAGAATGGCGTAATGATGGATGAAGATGGTATTGAGAGGTTAATTGATTATGATGCCATTTATCTTGCTGCGGTCGGTTATCCGGGCGTACCAGATCATATCTCATTATGGGATTTGCTTTTAAAAATCAGAAAAAGCTTTGATCAATATATTAATATTCGTCCAATTAAATTAATCAAAGGTGTCACATGTCCATTAAAAGACGTGGAAAGAGAAAATGTTGACATGCTGTTTATTCGTGAAAACAGCGAGGGTGAATATGCAGGGGCTGGAGATTGGCTGTTTAAAGGCCAAGAGAACGAAGTCGTCTTACAAACAGGTGTTTTTTCACGAAAAGGCACAGAACGGGTGATTCGCTACGCATTTGAAACAGCAAGAAAAGAAGGGAAATCGCTCACTAGCATAAGCAAGGGAAATGCCCTGAATTATTCGATGGTTTTCTGGGATCAAATTTTTGTGGAAGTGAGCAAAGAGTATCCGGATGTAAAAACTGCCTCTTATCTCGTCGATGCGGCGGCAATGTTAATGATTACCGATCCGAAGCGGTTTGAAGTCGTGGTTACTTCAAATTTATTTGGTGATATTGTAACCGATTTAGGTGCAGCTTGGCGGGGGGATTGGGCTTGCAGCAGGGGCGAATATCAATCCTGAAAGAAAATACCCATCGATGTTTGAACCGATTCACGGATCAGCCCCTGATATTGCAGGAAAAGGCCTGGCCAATCCTTTGGCGGCGATTTGGTCGGCCAGCCAGCTGCTCGACTTTTTAGGATATGAACATTACGGGAAACTCGTGCTGGAGGCAATCGAGGAACTGCTTGAGGAAGGGAAAGTTTTAACACTTGATATCAAGGGAAAAGCCACCACTTCCGAAGTCGGGAAACGTGCTGTTGAGATTATTCAATCGCTTGCGTCCATAAAGGCTTAATGTTCATTTCTTTTGGGAGGAAAAATGGTAACACCATTTATCGATTTATCCCCTTCTTTTTGGTTGTTCAATTAAAAGAAGGAGGACTTTTCCAAGATAAATTATCCGATAATGCAGAAGCTGAACAAATAAAGGCCACAAGCGAAACATTAAAATCTTAAAATTGAAAAATAAAAAGAGAAAAAGCAGGTGACAGGACGACAGAACAACCAACGACAAACTCCACAACCAAACGCGGAGTTAGACAGAGCAGGGTTTGCATCACTTTCACAAAAATGGTACGACATGCACTCAATTAGAGATAACGAGATGAGAGGTAGGGGCTATTAATGAAAGTAGAACAACATAGTATTGATTATATCCCGGATTCGGAACGGCACGGCAAAGCACGGGATTTATTTAATATCTGGTTTAGTGGTAACATGCAGCTTACACCGGTTATTACCGGAGCCGTTGCCATATCACTTGGTCTGAACGTATTCTGGGCGCTCACTGCGGTGATTCTCGGCAACTTGATTGGCGGATTGTTTATGGCGACACACTCTGCCCGGCCAAAGCTCGGCATACCTCAAATGATTCAAAGCAGAGCACAATTTGGTGTCATCGGCGCTATCTTGCCATTAATTCTCGTCATGGTCATGTACATCGGATCCGTGTACTACAGTGGTTTACTCGGTGCACAGGCCATCCATAGCGCTTTCCCTGCAATTCCCGTATGGCTTGGAATGGTCGTACTGAACGGTGTCACTTTGATTGTCACCACCTATGGGTATGACCTCATTCATAAAATTGAGAAATATTTCGCTATTATCTTTGCGATCGTTTTCATCGTGATAACCATCCAAGCCTTCCGACTTCCATTGCCCGCACATAGTTGGTCGGTAACCGGTTTTAAAGTTGGGCCGTTTTTGATGGCACTAAGTGTTTGCACCACTTGGTTGTTGACCTACGCACCATACGTCGCCGATTACTCTCGGTACTTACCACGCAACACATCGCCACGTGCAACGTTTGGCTGGACATATGCTGGTGGTGTTCTAGGGACAGGATGGACGATGGCGCTGGGTGTCATCCTTCTCGCATCTTCCCCAAAATTCGGGAGCGATCCGTCTGGATTTCTTGCAAACATGGTCGGACACAGTTTGGCACCGATCATCTATATCGTCATCGTACTAGGGATCCTAGGCGTTAATGTACTGAATCTCTACTGTGCATTCATGGCAACAGTTACGTCAATTGAACCGTTCACGAAAATAAAAGTCACACCATCCAAACGGTTTGGCATCCTTGCAATCTGCACGATTATTGCAACATGGCTCGGCATTGTTGGTCAAGGCAACCTTGTGACCATCATGAATGATTTCATGTTATTGCTTCAGTACATCATGGTGCCGTGGAGCGCGATCAACCTAGTCGATTACTACGTGCTTCGTCGTGGAAATTATAGTATCAAAGATATTTTTGATGTAAACGGTAAATACGGAAAATTCAACTGGACTTGTATTGGCTCATACCTTATCAGCATCGTAGCACAAATTCCCTTTATGAATGTAGAGGGTATATATGAAGGACCCATTTCCAAAGTCATCGGTCACGCCGACATTTCATGGACCGTTGCCTTAATCTTACCAGCCGTCATGTACTACTACGGGATGAAAGCCAAATTGACAGCGACGGGTGAACTTCAAGAAATCGAGCGCATCCATGCAGCAAAAATAGTCAATCATTAACCTGAGTGCCTCATCTATCTCTCTTAATTAATTCATTTATAAGACCAGGCAAGCAATTTATAATAAGAATACTATCCCATGGGTTCATGTACTTATGGGATAGTCTTTTTTCACATTCAATCGAATAACTAAATAAAAATCGTGAAAACGTGGTGTTCTAGGATGAAGAAAATAAAGATCTTAGTTGAAAAAAATGTACCGTGTAAGATGAGAGACGGCGTCATTCTTTATGCCGATATTTATCGCCCTGATAGGGAGGGGACTTTTCCGGTTCTGTTAACAAGAATTCCATACAGTAAGGATTTACCGCATTATTCACATCGATATTTAGATACTAATCGACTCGTAGAAAATGGATTTGTCGTGATTATTCAAGATGTAAGAGGACGCTTTCAGTCGGAAGGGGAATTCCAATCATTTAAACAAGAAGCAAATGATGGATATGATACCGTTGAATGGGCGGCGGTACTGCCATTTTCAACGGGAAAAGTCGGCATGTTCGGCATGTCATATTATGGGTATACACAGCTTTTGGCTGCAGCAAAGAAGCCGCCGCACTTGGCTGCAATTTTTCCAGCGATGACATTGAATGACCAAAGAAATGGTTTCAGTTACCGGAAAGGTATATACTTGTCCGGTTTGTCTGAAACCTGGACACTTGAATCAATTGCTCCTGACTTACTGAAGCGTAAATACGATCACTTGTCGGAAAGAAAAAGGCCATTCGAAAGCTTGCTAATTATCTTAATAAAATTGAAGAACTATACTGTTTTGCCCCGATTAATCAATGGCCACCAATAAAAGAACTTGATATCGCCGGCTTTTTTTTCGAGGAATTGTCTCATCCTATGGAGGATGAAAACTACTGGGAAGAAATAAGCATTACTGACAAATACGAGGATTTGCAGCTGCCGGCCTTTCATTTAGGCGGCTGGTATGATTGCTTTATTGGACCGACATTAACCAATTATGTAGAAATGGTAAAAACGGGACAACGACAAAAACTGATTGTGGGGCCATGGGGGCATGGCAATTTTTCCTCTGTACAAGGTGAATGCTTTTTTGGCATACATGCTTCAGGCGATTGGATTGACTTGGAGGAAAATATCACGGATCTTCATATTCGCTGGTTTAGCCATTGGTTAAAAGGAATGGATACTGGTGTTGAAACAGAGGCACCAGTTAAAATTTTCGTGATGGGAATCAATAAATGGCGGGATGAAATGGAATGGCCGCTTGAACGAAACCAATATACGAATTTTTATTTGCATAGTAATGGAAAAGCAAATACAAAAAAGGGCGATGGCCACCTTACCGTGTACACTCCTTTTGAGGAAATTGCGGATACCTTTACATATGATCCGAAAAAATATCGTAATGGTAATCTGCCGGAAAAGGCTTTGTCCGGGGAAATCGTTGCATATGAAATTGACCTTTGGGTAACAAGTAATGTATTTCTTCCGAGGCATCAAATCACACTCGAAATTTCGTCGAGCAATTTTCCCCAGTATGCGCCAAATCCAAATACCGGAAAATCAATGATTAACAGCAAAGAGACTGTAAAAGCACATCAAATTATTTATCATAATAAGCAATATCCTTCCCACATGATATTGCCGATTATTCCGATGTTAAAAAGCAAGTGAAACTCCCGTTTATGGATTGTGTAGGACACGTTCCGACATCGACTCGATGAATCCGGCGGCATTAAGTAAGTAAAAATTATGTATAAATTTTTGCTTAAAAAAATTGAAATTTTTTCATCTTATATCGCTCTTTGGTGATGTATTAGGCTTCTTAACTTGATATAATGAGTTGGTTGGTTTCATGTAAGATTAATCCAATTTACAGTATTAGCAATCTACTTTAGCAAAAGGAGTCAACTATGTTAAGTATTATTTTGATTTTTGCCCTCCAATTAGTCTATGTCCCTATCATGACGCTTCGTACGATCTTTTTAGTTAAAAATATGAGTGTAGCAGCCTCATCGTTTGGTATATTAGAAGCTTTAATTTATGTCTTTGGTCTTTCCTTAGTTTTTTCGGCATCAAAGTATGACTGGTATGGTCGTTTATGCTGTTGGTTTTGGAGTAGGATTATACATAGGTACACGAATTGAAAATAAGCTAGCCATTGGATATACTTCTTTAGTTGTTAATTTATTAGATATGAATGAAGAACTTATTGTTTTATTAAGAAATAAAGGGTTTGGTGTTACGGTCTTTGAAGGGATGGGCCGTGATAGTAAACGGTATCAATTAGAAATTTTAACTAAACGAAATCGGGAAAAAGAAGCCATGAATATCATAGGAGAATATGAGCCTAAAGCTTTTATCATTTCCTATGAACCAAGAAAATTTAAAGGTGGTTTCCTAGTTAAGTCAATGAAGAAACACGTAAACAGGAAAAACGAGAGACATCAATCAAACACGATGTGATCATATAAAAAAAAACCGAAAAAAGCGATTCCTTAGTGACTAGAAATCGCTTTTTTGATGTTTAAATTGATTGCTCATTTTCTCTTTGTCCATCCTCCAAGGAGTGATATAAGACTTGAGATAAAAATCAAAATTGTAATAAGAACTAAGGACTTATGATCTTGATAAAATTCATAGTTGTTTCGTCAAGATTTCTTTATTTTATTATGAATGAACAAAAGAAAGTTGAAGCAAACTAGGAAGAAAAAGGCAGGTGGACTTTTTGATAAAAGTCTTATCGTCGATCCTGATTGCTTTTTTCATTTCCCCACTCCCGCCCCTAACCCGAATCCTTTGCCTGGAGCGCCATTCGTTATAGTTAACAAGAGCAATAATGAACTGGCTTTCATTCAAGATAACAAGGTCCAAACAGTAGTTAGCGTTGGTACGGGGAAAAAACAAGAACTAACACCCGAAGGATTGTTTACGATTGTAGTGAAAGCCAAGAATCCTTACTTTCGACGAAACGATATTCCAGGTGGAGATCCCAAAAATCCACTTGGCTCCAGATGGATTGGCTTTGATGCAATGGGGACCGATGGACGGATATACGGAATTCATGGGACCAATCAGCCAGCTTCGATTGGAAAATATGTTTCACAGGGGTGTATCCGCACTCAAAATGAGGTCATTACCTCACTTTTTCCTTTAATTCCATTAGGAACTAAAATACTAGTAACTACTTCAGGAAAATCTTTTGAAAAGCTTGGAAAAGAGATGGGTGCGATAAAATGAGGAAAAGGGACTGTATGTAAACAGTCCCTTTATATATGCGTTTTATTTAATAAATTGAGCGATTCCGATTAGGAGGGTTGAGGCCAACATAGCAAAAAGCATTAAAAAAACAATGATTTTTCGGTTTTTTCGATTAGACAAGGATAAGACCTCCCTTTTTAAAAGTACCTTAACATATATTTTACAGGGAAAAGCCTAAATGAACAACTGAACAATTTATGAAGGATTTATGAATTTTTTAGCGAATAAAGTAATTGTCGAATATTTTAAAATAGAAATGCAATTGAAGCTTTAGAACTGTCTAGCTTCAGCGCCTAGCCCCTCGAGTCGCTTCGGGCGTGCCGATGAAGTCAAAGAACGACTTCACCGGCAGGCCCGCAAGCAGCTGTCGGGGCTGAGCAAGGCGCCTCCGCTTTTCTTGGAACAGAGGGGAAAACATGATTAAAAAAGTCGACCATATCGGAATTGCTGTGCGTTCATTAGAGAAAACGCTTCCATTTTATACTGAGGTATTAAATCTTCCGTTACTCGGAATAGAGGAAGTGGAAAGTGAGAAGTTAAGAGTGGCCTTTTTGCAGGCTGGTGAAACGAAACTTGAATTGCTTGAGCCTCTATCAGAGGAAAGTGCTGTTGCCAAATTTATTGAAAAACGGGGCGAAGGCATTCACCATATTGCATTAGGCGTTGAATCGATCGAAGAACGAATAATGGAAATAAAAGAAAAAGGAATTCGCATGATTCAAGATCAGCCTAAGCTTGGTGCCGGAGGAGCACATGTTGCCTTTATGCACCCGAAGTCGGTTTCAGGTGTTTTATTTGAGCTATGTGAAAAGAAAGGGAAGAAGGGGTATCATGAGTGACATCTATGAAAAAATAAATGAATTATATGATAAACGCAGGGAAGTCGAACTCGGCGGCGGTGACGAGAAAATTGAAAAACAGCATGAAAAAGGAAAGTTAACAGCAAGAGAAAGAATTGATTTATTAGTTGATAAAGGGTCATTTATTGAATTAAATCCGTTCATCGAGCACCGGACTAACGACTTTGGTCTTGATGAACAAAAAGGGCCTGGTGACGGGGTTGTCACGGGCTATGGGAAAGTAAATGGACGTCCGATTTATTTATTTTCACAGGATTTTACCGTTTTCGGCGGCGCGTTAGGGGAGATGCATGCGAAAAAAATTGCCAATGTGATGGATTTAGCTGCTAAAAACGGGGCACCGTTTGTAGGATTGAACGATTCTGGCGGTGCAAGGATTCAAGAAGGTGTTGTCTCATTAGATGGCTATGGACATATTTTTTACCGAAATGCCATTTATTCGGGTGTGATTCCACAAATATCCGTCATATTGGGCCCATGTGCAGGCGGGGCTGTTTATTCACCAGCGATTACGGATTTTGTTTTTATGGTGGAAAAAACTAGCCAGATGTTTATTACAGGTCCGAAAGTAATTGAAACGGTCACAGGAGAAAAAATTACTGCGGAAGATCTTGGTGGAGCAAATGTCCATAACACGATTAGCGGGAATGCTCATTTTCAATCGGAGACGGAAGCAGAGGCCTTACAACAAGTCCGTAGGCTATTAATCTATCTTCCACAAAATAATGAGGAAAAGCCACCAAGGCTAGAGGTCAAGGATGATGATGATTATCGTCCTGAGCTAACAGAAGTGATTCCATTCGATGCCGTTCGCCCTTATGATGTTCGTAATGTTATCGACCAAGTAACAGATAAAGCTTCCTTTATGGAAATTCACAAGGATTTCGCTAGGAATATTGTGGTTGGCTTTGCGCGAATCAAAGGAGAATCAGTGGGTCTTGTCTGCAATCAACCTAAGGTGATGGCAGGTGGTTTGGATATTGACTCCTCCGATAAGGCTGCACGCTTCATTCGCTTATGCGATTCTTTTAATATCCCACTTATTACGTTCGAAGACGTAACTGGTTTTTTCCCTGGAGTTAAACAAGAACTGGGGGGAATCATCCGTCACGGTGCCAAGATCCTCTTTGCTTATTCAGAGGCAACAGTTCCGAAGCTGACGATTATTTTACGAAAAGCATACGGCGGTGCCTATGTAGCCTTAAATAGTAAATCGATTGGTGCAGACCTTGTCTTTGCTTGGCCAAATGCAGAAATCGCCGTTATGGGTCCCCAAGGTGCGGCAAATATTATTTTTGCCAAGGAAATTCAAAATAGCGACAATCCTGAAATGTTGAGACAGCAGAAAATTGAAGAATATCGTGATAAATTTGCCAATCCCTACGTAGCTGCAAGCAGAGGAATGGTCGATGATGTCATTGATCCAAGAGAAACGAGAATAAAAATTATTCAAGCCTTAGAAATGCTGCGAAATAAAAAAGAGTCGAGACCTTATAAAAAACACGGAAATATCCCACTTTAACTTCCAATCTTTCTTCCCCTAGAATTGAGAGAGGCTAAAGATATCTTTCATTTGATGATAGGAAGGGGAAAAGGTATACTGAAATAGTGAGTACAGTACATATTATGGAGGTCGGGCAAGATGATTAATCAGGAACGTCTTTTGAATGAATTTTTGGAACTAGTACAAATTGATTCGGAAACTAAATATGAAACAGAAATTGCAAAAGTGTTAAAGCAAAAGTTTACTGATTTAGGTCTTGATGTTTTCGAAGACGATACGATTGCCCAAACTGGCCATGGGGCAGGGAACTTAGTCTGCACGCTTGCGGCAACGAAAGATGGGATAGATCCAATTTATTTTACTTGCCATATGGATACAGTTGTACCAGGTAAAGGCGTAAAGCCATCCATTAAGGACGGATATGTGGTTACCGATGGTACGACGATCTTAGGTGCCGATGACAAAGCAGGATTAGCTGTAATGTTTGAAACAATCCGCGTGTTAAAAGAGCAAAATATTGAGCACGGATTGATCCAATTTGTGATCACGGTGGGGGAAGAATCTGGTCTTGTAGGTGCCAAAGCTCTCGATTCATCGTTGATGAAGGCAAAATTCGGTTATGCACTTGATAGTGATGGTTTAGTTGGTAACATTGTTGTAGCTGCCCCTACACAAGCAAAAGTGAAGGCTGTGATTTACGGAAAAACAGCTCATGCTGGTGTAGCTCCTGAAAAAGGTGTTTCGGCGATTACGATTGCTGCTAAATCCATTGCAAGAATGCCGTTAGGCAGAATTGATGAAGAAACAACGGCTAACATTGGCCGCTTTGAAGGTGGAACACAAACCAATATCGTTTGTGACCGCGTTGATATTTTAGCTGAGGCTCGTTCCCTAATTCCTGAAAAAATGCAAGTTCAGGTTCAAAAAATGAAGGAAGCATTTGAAACGGTCGCCAAAGAAATGGGTGGAAAAGCGGAAGTCAATGTTGAAGTTATGTATCCTGGATTTAAATTTGGCGAAGGTGATCTTGTTGTTGAACTTGCTCGTAGGGCGGCAGCTAAAATTGGCCGCAGCTGTGAATTACAGCATAGTGGCGGTGGCAGCGATGCTAACGTATTTGCTGGCTTTGACATTCCAACCGTAAACCTTGCTGTTGGTTATGAAGACATTCATACAACAAATGAGCGGATGCCGATTGAAGAATTAAACAAGCTTGCGGAAATGACTGTTGCCATCATCAACGAAGTGACAAATCAATAGCGATAAGAGAAGGGGAGCCATTGGTTCTCCTTTTTGTTATACTTAAGGAAGAAATGATTTAAGGATGATTTTGCATGAAGGAAATGTATCCGAAAAACGGAAGAGTCATTTTACATGTTGATATGAATAGTTTTTATGCCTCGGTTGAAATGGCCTATGACCCTACATTAAAAGGCAAACCATTAGCGATAGCGGGTAATGTTGAGGAGAGAAGAGGGATCATTGTTACCTGCAGCTATGAAGCGAGAAAATTTGGTGTAAAAACAACGATGCCGCTTTGGGAAGCGAAGAAACTATGTCCGCAGTTAATTGTAAAATCGCCAAACTTTGATCGCTATCGGTCGGCGTCCATGGGCATGTTTGAAATTTTAAGACAGTTTACAGAGCAGGTTGAGCCAGTTTCGATTGATGAAGGTTATGTAGATATTTCTGAATGCCACGAGTTTGGCAGTCCAATCGAAATAGCGAAAAGTATCCAAAAAAGAATTATGGCTACTCTTGATTTGCCTTGCAGCATCGGGATAGCCCCGAATAAATTTTTAGCAAAAATGGCATCGGATATGAAAAAACCGATGGGGATTACCATCCTTCGCAAGCGTGATGTCCCTATTGTACTTTGGCCGTTAAATACCAACGAGATGCACGGGATCGGAAAAAAGACAGCTGAAAAGCTAACAACAATTGGGATAAACACCATCGGTGAACTAGCTAGAGGAAATGAGATTCAACTTAAAGCCTTGCTTGGTATAAATGGGACTCGTATAAAGGAGAGGGCAAACGGCATTGATAACAGGCTGGTTGACCCAGAATCGGTAACGGATTTTAAAAGTATTGGCAATTCGACCACACTTCCAAAGGATGCCACCAATCAGCAAGAACTATTCCGTGTATTGGAATCGTTAGCTGAAACGGTTTCAGTTAGACTAAAACGAAAAAATGTCCTGGCATCCACAATAGGAATTACCATTCGCTTTAAGGATCGAAAAACGATTACAAGAAGTAAAAAGCTTGCCAATCCGATTAATCATAAAGATGACATTACTATGGTTGCAAAGCAGCTTCTTCTTAAAAATTGGAATGGGGATGCCGTCCGGTTGTTAGGGATTACAGGCTATGATTTAGTCGAGCATGATTTAGCCTATAAACAGCTGGATTTGTTTTCATATGAAAAAGATGCTAAAAAAGAACCCTTGCTGAAGACCCTTTCCACTCTCCGAGAAAAATATGGGGAAAATATCATTGAAAATGCGGGTACGCATAAAGGTGATCCAGATCACAATGTAGGGACGGAGACTAGCTTCAATAAAGATTTTCTTCGCTCCTTTATGAATAGTAATAAGGAAGAATAAAAAAGCTCCTCTTTGCCTTAACAAAGTGGAGCTTTTCATATCATTTACAAATATCAACTTCCAAATCTGTTACAGGCCACCAGAAGTACCCATCCTTTTCCAAAAGTTCATCTGCTTCTTTCGCCCCATTGTTCCTGATTGGTAGTTTGGAAAGCTATCTGCAGCTTTTGTTTTTTGCCAAACTTCAGAAATTTTATCTACAAAGTTCCAGGAATAAGCAACTTCGTCCCAATGAGTGAAATTCGTTGCATCACCATGCATGCAGTCGTATAGAAGCTTTTCATAACCTTCAGGGGTGTTCATTGCATGGATACCTGTATTGGCAAAGCTTAGTTTAACCTCTTGTGCGTCCAAGTGTCCCCCAGCTTTTTTGGCATTTAGATGAAGGGTAATTCCTTCTTCTGGTTGGATATGAATAACCAGTAGGTTTGGATTCAACTCTTTTTCTGTTTGGTAGTATAAATTCATTGGAATATCTTTAAATTGAACAACAATTTTCGTCGATTTTGTAGTCATTCGCTTACCAGTTCGAATATAGAAAGGAACTCCTGCCCAACGGAAATTATCAATCATTATTTTTCCCGCGACAAATGTTTCCGTATTAGACTCTTTATCTACCATCTGTTCATCGCGATACTTTGGAACCTGCTGATCTGCAATAGTACCTTTACCATATTGTCCACGAACAAAGTAATCATTCACCTGTTCTCCTTCAACGGTTCGTAATGCTCGAAAAACCCGTACTTTTTCGGAACGAATTTCATCAGTGGTTAACTTGATTGGGGGCTCCATCGCAAGCAATGCGACCATTTGCATCATATGGTTTTGCAGCATATCTCGTAAAGCTCCACTCGATTCGTAATAACGCCCGCGTTCTTCTACCCCAAGGGTTTCGCTAGAAGTTATCTGGATATTAGAGATGTAGCGGTTATTCCATAAGGGTTCGAAGATGGCATTTGCAAACCGTATTACTTCAATGTTTCGAACCATTTCTTTACCCAAATAATGATCGATACGATAAACTTCATTTTCAGTGAATGCCGTTCTTATTTGTTTATTTAATTCTTTTGCAGATTCTAAGTCATGTCCGAATGGCTTTTCAATGACTAAACGTTTATATCCTTTTACATCTGTTAACCCGTCAGATTTTAAATGTAGAGCGATAGGGCCAAAAAATTCGGGTGCCATTGCGAGATAAAAAATGCGATTCCCTTCAAGTTTATAATGATCATCAATCTGATCAGCTAATTTTTTTAACGATACGTATGAACTTGAATCAGCCACATCATGCGAATGGTAGGAAAAATGTGAAATGAATTCGTCGATATATTCATCTCTTTTTAATGCTGTTAAAACGGAGTCTTTCACAGATTGTTGAAACTCTTCGGTTGAAAGTGATCTTCTTGCAACACCTATTACAGCAAACTGTTTGGTCAATCTCCCTTTTTCAAATAACCGGTAAAGAGAAGGAAACAACTTTCGTTTTGCTAAATCTCCTGTTGCCCCAAATATCATGATTAATGAAGACATGCTTTGTTCCATCTTATAGACCTCTTTTCTTGTACCTTTTGCTTATGTACTTGTGAAAAACCTCGCATACTCTTAACATTTATTAAATTTTATCGGTTTCCTTTAGAATTCGCAAATATAATGCAATGCATGTATCGAAAAATAGCATCTCCCTAAAAAGAAAAATCAACCCGAAAGCAAACTAATTTTATTTATGATATAGTAATGAATATCTATTGAACGGTGAAGAGAGGTATATCTTGTGGATATTTTTTTCTTAGGAACAGGTGCCGGGATGCCGGCTAAACTTCGCAATGTCACATCAATTGCGTTGAAATTGTTGGAGGAGCGAGGGGCGGTCTGGTTATTCGATGCAGGGGAGGCAACACAGCATCAAATTTTACATACGTCGATAAGACCGAGGCGGATTGAAAAAATTTTTATTACTCATCTTCATGGTGACCATATTTATGGATTACCTGGTCTATTATCAAGTCGTTCGTTTCAAGGCGGAGAGTCTGAAGTCACGGTATATGGGAAAAGGGAATTAAGGAATATATTAATGTCAGCCTTTCAATCAGCCAAACGTATTTAAAATACCCTTTACATATCATTGAAATCGAGGAAGGAATTATTTTTGAGGATGAACAGTTTGTGGTCGAATCGCTTCCTTTAGACCATGGTATTCTATCCTACGGATATCGGATGGTAGAGAAGGACCGGGCCGGGGACACTCCTTGCTGATAAGCTTATTGAAGCGGGGATTCGACCAGGTCCGATTTTTAAAAAGATAAAAAACGGAGAATCGGTTACACTTGAAGATGGTAGGACTATAGAGCCATCGCATTTTCTAGGACCTGTACAAAAGGGGAGAATCGTCACTATTCTCGGTGATACTAGATCCTGTGAAAATGCCCTTTACCTGGCGGAAAATGCAGATTTATTAGTTCATGAGGCAACTTTTTCAAAAGGGGAAGAAAAGCTCGCCTATGATTATTTTCACTCAACGACACATCAGGCTGCTGAAATAGCAAAACAAGCTAATTGTAAACAACTTTGTCTGACCCATATTAGCTCCCGTTACGATCGGAATGCTTGGAGAGAATTAGTGGATGAAGCGAAAGAAGTATTTTCGAATACGGAAATCGCTGAGGACTTTAAAGAGATTACCATTCCGTTAAAATGAAAAAGCACTTACCTTTTGCAGGTGAGTGCTTTTTTCAACTTTTTAAAAATTCCAGCCTCGTTCGTACTGCCTAGGTCCTTCGATTGCAACACCAAGCTCTTTTGCAGCTGTACGAGGCCAATAAGGGTCGCGCAGTAATTCACGGGCTAGGATGATAAGATCGGCTCTTTCATTTTGCAAAATTTCTTCTGCGTGTTTTGGAGAAGTAATTAATCCTACCGCACCAGTTGGAATATCAGCACCATTCTTAATCGTTTCGGAGTATTTTACTTGATAGCCCGGGTAAGCATGAATACGTGCCGGTACGACAGCTCCAGAGCTGACATCGATTAAGTCAACGCCTTGTTCCTTCATCCATTTGCTGAACGGCACATAATCCTCCACTGTTAATCCTTCCTCGTGATAATCATTGGCGGAAACTCTTACAAACAGTGGGCCATCCCAAACCGTTTTAACGGCATCAATGACTTCGCCAAGGAAGCGGTAACGGTTTTCAGCCGACCCTCCATATTCATCCGTTCTTTTATTGGAAAGAGGAGATAGGAATTCATTAATCAGATATCCATGGGCACCGTGAAGTTCAATCACATCAAATCCAGCTTTTGCGACCCGTTCCGCCCCTTTTTTAAATGCCTCTATTGTTTCTTCGATATCCGTTTTTGTCATTTCTTTTGGTGTTTTCATTTTTTCATTGAATGCCAAGGCAGAAGGGGCGATGATTTCGCCTTCTAAAACAGCTTTTCTTCCTGCATGTGCAAGCTGGATTCCAATCTTAGCTCCGTGTTCTTTAACAAGCCCGACAAGTTCCTTGAATCCCTCGGCATGATCATCATTCCAGATTCCTAAATCCTGCGGCGAGATCCTTCCTTGAGGTGTGACCGCAGTTGCTTCAACAATTATGAGTCCCACCTGTCCGACTGCTCTTGTTGTATAATGAGTACGGTGCCAATTCTGCAGGCTGCCATCTTCTGTGTGGCTTGAATACATGCACATTGGCGCCATCACGATTCTGTTTTTAAGCGTGATACCCTTTATTGTATAGGGAGAAAATAAATTTACTGACATTAATGAGCCCTCCTAGTCTATTTTCTAAACCTTTTCTAGTATAGCAAAAGGCCCCCATTTTATTGAAAAATCCTGCTTATTCTTTTTCTCTTAGCTCACTTAACCTGTAGGTTGTACCCCGCCAAACAATACCTCCGCGCTTAAAAGTTAGGATGCTTGCCCTTATTATCGAATAGATAAACAATAAAGCTGTGATTGGAAAAACAAAAAACATGATAGGGGAGAATAGAGTCATTCTCTTGATGATCATTATATAAAGAAGCCCACTACCCAAAATATTCCCCAAACTCAATAGTGCGATTGTTTTATTTGTTGAAAAAACAGTCACAAAAGGGAGAACATGTGTAAGAAAGACCCCAAGGATGGCAAAAAGCACCATGCTGATTCGGTAATTTAACCCTGCAAACGTATTTTTCTCAAGACCAATAAATGCCTCTTTCAAACTCGCATACCATTCCACTTCAATCAGTCTTAGCGCTGTAACAATTCTTTGCCGGTATCCAGCCCGTTTCATCCTCATCCCTAGCTGTAAGTCATCATCGGGCCGCATTTTTATTTTTTCGTGTGTCCCGAATGCTTCATAGGCATGTTTAGAGATGAGGTTAAACGCGCCAATTCCCGTTCCGGTTTTGGACTTTGGGTTATTCGCTAGCCACGGGCGCTTGAAATAGGAAAATCCGAACAAGAAAAATGCGACAAACGATTTCAACCAAAAATCCTTGGCATTTAAATTAGGTGCTGCTGTTAAATGGTCGAGATTCTTTCTATTAAAATAATGCAATGCTTTTGCGAAAGCTTCTTTCTCATATAATACATCTGCGTCAGTAAACAAAATCCATTTGCCCTTTGCTTGTAAACTGCCTGTATATAAGGCATGGTTTTTTCCAAGCCATCCTTCCGGCAAATCATTAATATGAATAACCTTTATTCTCTGATCTTCCTTTTTTAATTCATCCATAACATGGCCGGTTGTATCAGTTGAACGGTCATTCACGAGGATCCATTCTACATTTGTATAGGTTTGTTTTAGCTGACTATGGATACTGGCACTAATTTGCTTTTCTTCATTCCTTGCTGCAACGATAACCGACAGAAGCGGTCCTTTCCTCAAGGATTCTTCTGTTTCCAGAGCATCTAATTTCCTAAGGCCAAATAGGGCATCTACGAGAAAGAAAATCCAAACTAGAATACCTATCGTAAATAAAACGGTTAACATGTCTTAACACTTCCCAGCCCTTTTTTTACAGTTTAAAGTAAAAAGAGCCGAACATCCAATTTAGGAAGGCTGCTCTGCAGCAAGCTGTGAACATAATGCGTCTCCCATTTTTTTCGATTGGGCAGTTGCCGCTTTGATACAAGCAAGAAACGCTTCCTGAACGCCTTTTTCCTCTAGAATCTTAATCCCTGCTTCGGTTGTGCCTCCAGGGCTTGTTACGTCTAGTCGCAATTGCTCTGATGTTTTTGTTGATTTTTTCACCATCTCTGCTGCCCCAATTAACGTTTGGACAATCAGTTCTTGTGCCATTTGCTTTTCAAGCCCTACCTCAACCGCGCTATTTTCCATTGCTTCGATCAGATAATAAATATAAGCTGGGCCACTTCCAGATAACCCCGTAACAGCATCAAGTTGTTCCTCCTCAACAAACGTGGTTAAACCAACGGTGCCGAAAAGTTTTTCCGTTTTCTTGATTTGGTCTTCAGAGACTCTGGTATTTACGGCAACCGCTGTAGCCGATTTTCCTACCGTTGCGGAAGTGTTTGGCATGGCTCTTACAATCGAGAGCGGTTTTTTCGCTAGTGTCTCGATCGCATACATTGATACACCTGCTAATACAGAAATCACGAGCATTTGCTCCGTTAAATGCTCGCGAATTTGATTGATTGCTGAAGCTGCATCCTTTGGTTTCATCGCTAAGACCACGATGTCAGCTCCGTCAAACAGTTCATTTAAATCATAGGTGCTATTGACGCCGTATCGCCCATGGAGGTTGGATAACCTTTCCTTATTACTATTGTTAGTAATCCAAATATTTTTCTTATCAATTAAATCATTTTCAACGATTCCTGAAATAAATGCTTCAGCCATTGAACCTGCGCCAACAATTGCTATTTTGTTCATGAAAACTCCTCCTTTTAGTTTTATAATAAACGCTTTTAAATACAAAAAGACCCTTCATCCATAAAGGACGAAAGGTCTATCTTCCGCGGTACCACCTTCATTTACCCCAATTAAAAAACAATTTTAAAAAGGGTTCACTCAACTCCGATAACGCCGGATTACGTTAGGTTTTCCTAAGTGCTCATAAGGTAGGTTCAATGATCAAGAGGGCGGTGAAGCCTTTCAGCCTTTGGACTTCACTCTCTTTCACCATTTCTCATTTACTGGCTTTACTCATCGCTTTTTAACGAATCAAATTTTACTAGTGATTATGCTTGAAAAACAGCCTGTCTGTCAAGAAATAAATTTGCTGAATTTTTTTATTTTTTCCAAAAAATTATGCAAAAATAATGACAATTGGCTAAACAATCAGTACACTTTATTTTATATATTAATTGACACATAATTTTTACATACATGGAATTAATTATCTTTATATAACAATAACGTTAGGGGATTTTTTTATGACAGAATGGAAAGACGGAATTGCCAAGATTACTTTACCGACACCTTTTCCAGTCGGGGATGTGAATGCGTATTTAATTAAGGGAGATCGGTTAACGCTCGTTGATGTAGGACCGAAAACAGAAGAATCTTGGAATTCATTGACAAAGCAAATGGCCGATTTAAACCTGAGTCCAGCTGATATTGAGCAAGTAATTCTTACTCACCATCATCCGGACCATGCTGGAATGCTTGATTTTTTTCCAGACTCGTTAGATGTGTATGGACATCCGTTGAATGAACGATGGATCCATCCAACGGAGGTTTTTCTTCAGGAGCAGGAGGATTTTTTTCGTGGGTATTTTCGTGAATTCGGCTGCCTGAGGAATATTTACCGCAGCTTTCTTTGCTAAGAAAATCGCTGAAGTATTCATGCAACCGTTCGCTGAAGGGGCAGCTTGTTGAAGGTATGGCACAAGGACTCAGCGACTGGCAGGTAATTGAAACACCCGGTCACGCCCAAAGTCAGATCGCTCTTTTCCGTGAAAAGGATGGAATTCTAATTGGCGGAGATCTTATTCTTGCCCATATTTCACCGAATCCCCTACTTGAGCCGCCTGCACCGGGCGAGAAGGAAAAGGCCGAAACCGCAGCTGCAGCATAATCACTCGATGAAAAAACTGCTTTCTTATCCGATTTCCCTCGTATATACGGGGCACGGCGAGGAGGTCTATCAGTTATCTGACCTGATTGAAAAAAGGCTAACCCGTCAGCACGAGCGGGCAGTGACGGTCCATAATTGGCTGAAGGAAGAGCAACTCACCGTTTTTGAAATTTGCAAACGTCTTTTTCCGTCTGTCTATCAGCGTGAATTGATGCTGACAATGTCGGAAACAGTCGCACAACTTGACTATTTATCATCTATCGGGGAAATTAGTAGTAATAACAATCAGCCCGTCCTCTATCAAGCTAGGCTAGAAGGCTAATAGCGTTGAGGAGAAACGGGATCTTGCCCAGATGAGGTGATGTAGTGATTAGGGATCGATTAAAAGGAAAAAATATTGTCATTACCGGAGCATCCGGAGGAATTGGAGCGGAAATTGCTAAGCGATGTGCGGCTAGCGGTGCCAATCTTGTTTTGCTTGCACGGAGCATTGATAAGCTTAAACAGCAGCAAGGGGATTTGCAGCAAAGGCATCATGTTAAAGTGGATGTATTTCAGCTTGATGTATCTGATACCGATCAGGTGCAGAACGTCTTTGGTGAGATTTTTGCGTCGGTTGGATATATAGATATTCTTGTAAATAATGCAGGCTTTGGCGTTTTTCGGGAAGCCCATGAAGTAACAATCGATGAAATTAAAGGGATGTTTAATGTGAACGTGGTTGGGTTAATAGCATGCACGAGCATGGTTTTGCCGAAGATGCGCGAAAGGCGCTTTGGCCATATTATTAATATTGCTTCCAGGCCGGAAAAATTGCCACGCCAAAATCAAGCGTTTATTCGGCCAGCAAACACGCTGTTCTTGGGTACACCAATTCGCTCAGGATGGAACTTGACGATTACAATGTACTTGTTACTTCCGTGAACCCTGGCCGATTGCCACCAATTTTTTTGAAATTGCTGATGAAGAAGGCACGTATGCAAAAAATGTTCAAAAATTTATGCTCAAGCCTGAGTATGTCGCGCAGAAGGTTGTTGATTCCATGCTTACGAAGACGAGGGAGATTAATCTGCCGCGATGGATGAACATGGGGAGCATTGTCTATGTGCTTTTCCCACGGCTGTTTGAACGGATTGGTAAACGGGTTTTAAATCAAAAATAGTTTGTGCCTCAGCCTCATTTTCAGAGGCTTTTTTTTCAAAATTACCTGTTAAGAACTCATACACCATATCATTTACTACCTCATATAGATCTGCAGTTGGTTCTTCTTCTTTGGTTTGAAGAATCCGATTGGTCATCTCCTCCAACTCTTTTTCACCAATCGGCATGGAATCCGATTCATAATATTGCTTCAAACAATTTTTAATCATTTTGGTAATCAGCTTTTTCTCCATTAATAGCACCTCTCACCGATTATACCGCAATTTTTGTCCATTCGCCGCAATGGAAAATTGTCATAAAATTTCCATTGAATACGAACGCATATTCGCTTAAGATAGTGAATATACTATAACAGAACTGATGTTCGTTAAAATGTGTTTGTTGGAGGAAAAAGTATGGTCGATTACAGCACAGCACCGCAAAATAAAATTTTATGTGTCGACATGAAGAGCTTCTATGCAAGCTGTTCGGCTGTCATGCTTGGTCTGGATCCTTTGAACTGTTATTTAGCTGTTTGCGGCAACAAAGAGCGGAAGGGAAGCGTGGTGCTTGCGGCATCGCCGCGTCTGAAAAAAGAATTTGGCATCAAAACAGGTTCACGGATGTTTGAAATTCCGAACGACCCACGGATTGAAATTGTCGAGCCTAGTATGGCAACTTATTTACGTATTTCCACCGAAATTATCCGTGTTTTTAACCGTTATGTTCCAAAGGACGCACTCCATGCCTACAGCGTTGATGAAAGCTTCATTAAAGTCGATGGTGTCATTCATTTGTGGGGTGATGCTACAACCATCGCGAAAAAAATAAGGGATGATATTGAGCGAGAATTCGAGTTGCCTTGTGCGGTTGGTATTGGTCCCAACATGCTAATGGCGAAGCTTTGTCTTGACCTTGATGCAAAAAAAACAGGAATCGCTGAATGGACGTATGAAGATGTGCCAACAAAGCTTTGGAGTGTTTCGCCGCTTAGGGAAATGTGGGGAATCGGCAGACGTGTCGAAAAAACATTAAATGGAATGGGGATCTTCACTGTTGGACAGCTGGCCCGATATGATTTAGAACAGTTGGAAAAGAAATTCGGAATTATGGGGAACCAGCTTTATCATCATGCCTGGGGAATCGACCTTTCAGAGCTCAGTGCACCGATTATTGAAGGGCAAATCAGCTTTGGAAAAAGTCAAATTCTGCTCCGGGATTATAAGGAGGAAGAGGAAATTAAGCATGTGATTTTAGAAATGTGTGAGGAAGTTGCCCGACGTGCAAGAACGCATCGAAAGGCGGGAAGGACGGTTAGTCTTGGAATCGGCTACAGCCAGGATGAGTTTGGCGGGGGCTTTCATCGCGCGCGGACCATCAAGCAGCCAACGAATGTAACGATGGACCTTTACCGTGTTTGTCTCGAATTATTTCGTGAGCATTATAACGGAAAAACGGTAAGGCAAATATCGCTTGCGATTGGAAACATTGTCGATGACCACGAGCTTCAGCTTGATCTTTTTGACATGGGTGCGTATAAGAGACGGGAGCTTGGTTATGTAGTTGATTCTGTCCGCAGGCGCTTTGGGTCAGGCGCCTTGCTGCGGGCTGTTTCTTATACGGCAGCAGGAACCGCTAAGCATCGGGCAACGCTTGTTGGCGGGCATAAAATGTAATGGAGAAAGAAGGGAGACGGATGATTCGTGACCGCGGGAGAATCAAATGGACGTCGATGATGCTTCCTGAGCATGTGAAATTGCTTAGGGACTGGGTAAAGGAAGATAAATACGAAGGCAAAAAAGAAATGGATGAGCAGCAGCTGGAGCTCATGAATGACATTTTATCTGAAGCAATCGAATTTGATCAGTTTGTTGCAATCACCCATTATCGGAATCGAAATTATGAAATCGTGATAGGGAAAATTCATTATTGGGATGAAATAGCAGGGAAGCTCCATGTCGTCGATCGGTTTGAGGAGGTACATCGCATTCCAATTGGTGCGATCGCTGACATCAGGCTTGCTGATTAGGCGAAGAGCCAATAGAAAAAGAGCGGCTGAATGGATAAGCCGCTCATCATTCTTATTCTTCCTTAGGAACTCGTACTTGGGATTCGAATTTACCTTTATGCGAGCCATCGCAAAAAGGTTTGTTATTAGAGATAGGCCGCAGCGACAAAGGGAAAAGGAGGGTTTTGTTGTATAGACATTACCTTCGCCGTCTAACAATTCAACATCACCGGTAATTCTAAGTGACCCGTTATCGTTTACTTTAATTTGAATTTTTGACATTTCCAACATCCCTTCAATAATTAAATTCATCGTCCCCCTGAGATTAAATGGAATCAGAGGAAAATGCAACCTTGGAGGCTATAAGCAAAAAAACAAGAGCCCAGAAAAACATGTGATACAATCATCATATGACAATAGAGAGGGGCTTTACACATGGAAATAGAATTAACAGCAGCTGCGGCTGAAAAAATAAATATGAGAACAGAAGGCCAGGAAGGTTTTTTAAAACTAAAATACGATACGGACGGCTGCGGCTGTGCGGTAAACGGCGTAGTGGCTTTATGGTTCGTACCAGTATTGGATGATGACGATATTCCCATTGAAACGAACGACAGAACGATTTATGTCGAAAAATCAAAGACTGTTTTCTTTGATGAGCAAATGAAAATAGATTTTTCTAATAGCTCAAATTGTTTTCAATTAAAAAGCCCGCAGCAAATCTTAAATGGGCACATGAGTTTAGTGATCACAGAAAAAACAGACTAATCCTTTTGGATAGTCTGTTTTTAAATAGATAAAGATTCATGAAAAACATACTTTTGCAAAAATTCATCAATGACCCGTTCATACTCGACACGGTTTTCGTTGAAAGACTGGGCATGCAGGCCGTTTGCTGCCAGATAAAGCATTTTCGGAGCTTTTGTTTGCGCAAACAAGTCTTCACTCATCGTAGGAAGAATAAAATCATCCTTTTGGCTGTGAATGAACAGAATGGGATGTTTAATATTTTCAATAACCGAAATCGGTGAAACATGACGGATAGAATATTTGTCACGGACACGCAAGAAAACATCGGCAATCGGAAGTAATAGCCTAGGTGCAATCTTCATTTCTTTTTTTAGGCGATAGGCCAGTTGATCTCTAAAGTCAGAAAAAGGACAGTCCGCGATATAAAAATCAGCTCCATCCTCTAGTATTCCTGCATACAGCAGCATGGTCGCCGCCCCCATTGATTCACCGTGAATCCCTAGTTCGAGATGGCCCTTTTTCTTTTTTTAGCCAGTCGACGACTGACTTTAGATCGAATTTTTCATAGTGCCCATAACTTGTTGTTTTCCCCCCAGATTCACCGTGGCGTCGATGGTCATAAATTAGGGCATTAAAGCCGCGCGCTAAGAAAAGATTCATATATTTAATCGAGTTGATTTTCGTTTCGGTTACACCATGGGAAATGATTATATAGCGGTTTGACTGATGCGGTTCAACAAGTTGTGCTTTGATTGTGTAGCCAAAAGGCGAAGCAATGGCAATTTCCCGCTTTGGAAGTGAATCAAATTGATCGGGTTTATATCTGCCGGCTTCCTTTTCCCGTTTTAAAATAAACGTTTCATCCTTCTTTTTCATATACATCAAGCGGTTAGTAAAATAAATACCGAGGGCCAGCCAAAAAAACAGCAAAATAAATAAAGGCCCGAAATGTCTTCTTCAAAAGGCGTCACCTCCATTAGTTTGCTTTCTATAAGATCTAACATCCTCAAAGTGAATTTTCTATTAACAGTTATTTTAACATGAAAAAAGCCGCTGACACCAATGAGCGGCTTTCATGTAAAAGATAGGATTTATGACTGCTCCGAATTCTGTCGCTTCGTTGGGTGGAGTGCTTTTTCAAGTTCTTCTGCAGCAATCATCCTCTTGCCCGTACCGGCTGAATCTGCATAATTTTTTCCTTGTTGGCTGAATCCTTTATCCCGTTTTTGGCTCATGGTCAGTCTCCCTTCGAAGTGGTTACATCTAATAAGATGCATTAATTGAAGACTGATTATTCATGAAAAAACTGAGCCTAAACAGTTTGGGTATGAAGCCGATAATATCCGCTTTCAATCTGTCTTGATAAATAAGGCCGAACGATTTCAATAGCGTTAACAAGCTTATTCAGATCAACTCCGGTATGAATCCCCATTCGCTCAAGCAAATAAACAACATCCTCTGTCGCCGCATTTCCCGCAGCCCCCGGTGCAAATGGACAGCCGCCAAGCCCGCCAGCGGAGGTATCAAAGCGATCAATTCCTGCCTGAAGGGAAGCAAAAATATTGGCAAGTGCAAGCTTGCGCGTATCATGAAAATGGGCTGTTAAAAGCGTATGAGGAAATTCCCGTTTTAATTGCGAAAATAAGGAATAGGACTCAGTCGGTGAAGCCATCCCAATTGTGTCGGCACACTTAACTCATCAACACCGGCATCGACAAATTCACGGCAAAGCTGAACCGTATCACTTTCATCTATTTTCCCTTCATAAGGACAATAAAAGGAAGTAGAAATGCAAGCACGAACAAAGCAACCCTTCTCTTTTAATTCCTTAATGATCAGCTTCAATTCTGACATACTATTTTTTGTAGTTTTGTTGATATTTTTTTGATTAAACGTGTTACTAACCCCGACAAATATGGAAACTGATTTACATTTAGTAGAATAAACACGGTCAATTCCTTTACGGTTTGGCGCAAGAACAATGTCTCTTCCCTTTGAATCAAGGCAATCATCAACAATTTCATTTGCATCACCCATTTGTGGTACCCATTTCGGTGATACAAATGATGTCAATTCCATTTCTTCCAGACCGGCATTCCGTAATCCTGCAATAAACTGTTTTTTATATCAGTAGGAACGAACAATTTTTCATTTTGCAAACCGTCCCGGCCAACTTCAATAATTGTTACTTTTCCTGGCAAATTTAGCATCATTTTTTCCCTCCCCTATTCATACTTTCATTGTAGAGGCGATAATTTCAAAAGATAAGAATATATGTAATTTTATTCATACACCAAGTGTTTATGTTCAATCCATCATCGAAGGGAAACAGGTAGAAGCTTATTTAGATGATAAAAGCAGCCTGTTTATAAGAAGAGCGCAAATCTGCCGTTTGTTCAAAGGTACAATTTTTATGGGACGTTAAGGTGAAATGGTATAATAGTAATAGAATTATGATTTAAAGGAGTGGCGAAAATGAAAAAACATTCTAAACAAAAAAAACAATCAATCAAACCGAAAAACGATGAGTCAGCGGTAACGCTAAAAGATATGATTAATCCGGATTTAATCAGGCAGTTAAAAGAACAACAGGAGCAGCTTAAAGCAGTGGAAGAGAAAAGAAAAGAAGAAGAAGAGCAAAGAAAGCGGGAAGAGCGAAGATTAAAGGAAAAGAACAAATCGTTTGAAGAGCTATTGAACGAAAGTGGAATGAACTGGAAGGCGTTTAAATAGATGACTATCCGGAAAGTAGAGGTTGTCCCGTAGCGAAAGGAATGGGTCGAGTTATTTAATATGGATTTTAAAAATTCGATCATAAAAGAGCTTGAAAAAAGGGCGTTAGAATGGTCCAAAACCAATAAGAATGAAAAGGGAGAGTCCTGGTGACTCTCCCTTTTCAACGGTGCTCTTTATACGTGGCAGCATTTGATAGTTCCTGAATAACCGCAATTTCTTCTGAAGTCAATGACAGGCTTCGGACCGCATTGGCACTACTCCTAATTTGTTCGGGACTACTAGCGCCAGCAACAACAGATGCCACAGTGGGGTTAGCCAAATTATATTGAAGAGCTACTTCTGTTAATGAGCGTGACACAGCTACTTTTTCTTTTAGCAATGGCAGGATTTCACCCAATTCTTTTCGGCTATAATCCAAATAGCCTTTTTCGGAAGCTTTTGCAAGCATCCGATCACTAAGGAGTCCTTTAGCAAGTGGCCGCGGGTTACTACGCTAATTCCATGTTCATGCAACATCGGTAAAGACTCTTCCTCGGGACGACGGTCTAAAATACTATATTGCATCATCACAGAGACGATACTGGACTTTTTCATATATTCGCGAATCACATTCGGTCGAATCGATGAAATACCATAATAACGAATATAGCCTTCTTCTTTTAATTCCTCAAAAGCTTCAATCGTTTCATCAATCGGATCTTCGATTGTGCCACCATGCAGCTGATAAAGATCAATATAATCAGTCCCAAGCCGTTTCAAGCTGTTTTTTACTGCTTCTTTTATATAGACTTTTGAAGGGTCCCAAGACCAGCCAGATCGATCGGAATTCCAGCGATTTCCTACCTTTGTGGCAATAATAACTTGTTCTCGTACATCTTTTAAGACTTTTCCCACAATGGTTTCATTTTCACCAAAATCGTATAAATCGGCAGTGTCAAAATAATTGATGCCTTCATCAAGTGCTGACTCAATAATAAGTCGTGCAGCTTTTTCCTCCGTACCAATTGACATGCAGCCAAGACCTAATTCAGATACCCATAGGTCAGAGCTTCCTACTTTTCTCTTTTTCATAAAAACACCCCGTTCTTTTTCTACAATTTTAATAAAGAACGGGAAAGACTACAAACGGAAGAACTTATTTAACTTTAACATTTTGAACCCATTCTGAAACGGAGGCAAATTCCTTGTTATATTCCTTAAGCTTTTGCAGAACTTCCCAACCTTTCCCGACAAGGATAATCCCTTTCTCATGCACGTATATCTTCATCCCATGCCCCTCCAAATAAAGTATGGTAAAATGTATGAGCAATACATATCCGATTAGAACAGGAGTGACAGTTATGAGCAGCCTTGAAGAAAAAACGCTCCATAGCGAAGAGATTTTTTCAGGAAAAGTAATCAGTTTGCATGTTCAGGATGTTGAACTTCCAAACGGAAAACAATCAAAACGAGAAATTATAAAGCACCCTGGTGCAGTCGCGATTTTAGCTGTCACCGATGAAAATAAAATTGTAATGGTCGAACAATATCGTAAAGCATTAGAAAGAACCATTGTGGAAATACCTGCTGGAAAGCTGGAAAAAGGCGAACAGCCTGAAGTTTGTGCCCGCCGTGAATTGGAGGAAGAAACAGGCTATGTGTGCGAGAACCTTGAACTGTTAACCTCTTTTTACACCTCACCTGGTTTTGCTGACGAAATTGTTCATGTTTATTTAGCAAAAGGTTTATCAAAAAAAGAAAACTCTGCCGCGCTAGATGAAGACGAATTTGTGAATCTTGAGGAATTAACACTCACTGAAGCGATGAAATATGTAGAGGATCAAAAAATCTATGATGCTAAAACTGCTTTTGCCGTCCAATACCTTCAACTACAAGAGGCAATAGGAAGCAAATGAAACGTTACTATGTAGATTTACATATTCACATTGGAAGAACTTGGACAGGCAAGCCCGTCAAAATAACTGGTGCCAAATCGTTGACGTTTACGAATATTATTGAACATGCAAGGCATGAAAAAGGGTTGAATATGGTTGGAATTATTGATAGTCATTCACCAGAAGTAATTCTTGAAATGGAAAATCTTATTCAAAGTGGAGAACTCTATGAACACCCTGACGGAGGCTTAGTATTTGGAGATTTAACGGTCATACCAGGTTCGGAATTAGAAATTTATGATGAACAATGTAATGGACCGATACATCTCCTTTGCTATTTTCCAACCTTAACTATTATGAAGGAGTTTTCTCATTGGCTTTCAGGTCATTTGAAAAATATTCAATTGAGCTCACAACGATTATACGTAACAGGCTTTATTCTTCAAAGAAAAGTAAAAGACCTAGGCGGATTATTTATTCCTGCGCATGTTTTTACACCGTTTAAAAGCCTGTATGGAAAAGGAGTCAATCAATCATTATCCGAAGTGTTAGACCCAGCACTAATCGATGGGATTGAGCTAGGATTAAGCTCAGATACTCACATGGCCGACCAATTAAAAGAATTACACCATTATACGTTTGTTACGAACTCCGATGCCCACTCATTAGCAAAAATTGCACGGGAATATCAAGTAATCGCTATGAAAGAGCCAACGTTTAAGGAACTACAAAAAGCATTAAAAGGCGAAGATGGCCGTGAAATTATTGCCAATTATGGTCTTGACCCATTGCTGGGAAAATATCACAAAACAGTGTGTGCTGAATGTCTTAATCCGTCAACTCTTGATGACCAAATTTGCAGTTTATGTGGAAATAAAAAGATCATTAAAGGGGTAGCAGACCGAATTCTTGAACTAAAAACTGCGGAAGGCAGTCCTGAGGGACGTCCGCCATATGTTCATCAAGTACCACTCGAGTTTATTCCTGGCTTAGGCAAAAATTGCTTGAAAAACTTGTTAATCACTTTGGGAGTGAAATGGCAATATTACATGAAGTTCCATGTGATGCATTAAAAGAGATTGTCCCCATAAAAATTGCTGATATGATCATGAAAGCTAGAGAAGGGAAAGTAAACCTAGCTGCAGGCGGTGGAGGAAAATACGGAAAAATCGCGGATTAAATTATAGCTCAAGAAACCCGGCAGAATTCTGCTGGGTTTTTCTATTATCTATTAAAATTTGGTCATAGAAAAACTAGGAAGGCATAAGATGTAATAACTGATTGACCAATAATAGGAGGAAACTTGAGATGAAGAAACGATTGTACCAGTCCGATGCCGCCAGTTATTTCCGTGAGCATTCCTCAATTTTTTTATTTATTGTGATTTTGTTCTTAATGGGTGTCATTTTTGGGGCGATAGTAGTGAATAGCATGAGCATTACACAAAAGGAAGATTTATTCTACTATTTATCACAATTTTTTGGCCAAGTCTCGAATGGAAAAGTAGCAGAAGACAGCGATTTATTTCTGCAAAGCTTTTTTGATAATAGTAAATTTATTGGTTTAATGTGGATACTAGGGATTTCCATAATCGGTTTACCTGTGATTCTTATTCTTCTATTTCTAAAAGGTATGGTTGTTGGGTTTACTGTTGGATTTTTAGTAAGTCAAATGGGCTGGAAAGGATTTATGCTAGCTTTTGGTTCTATCCTGCCACAAAATTTGATTAACATTCCCGTGTTTATCATGATGGCCGCATTATCAGTTATTTTTTCAATGAGAATGATTAAAAAACAGTTTATGAAAAAATACGGACAGCCCATTATGCCATTTTTTAAACGATATATTGTCGCACTTTTAGCAGCTGTAATTTTTATCTCGGTCGCATCAGGGGTAGAAGCATACCTGTCTCCATGGTTGATGAAAACAATCATCCACACAGTTAAATAAATTGAATATTATATAATAATTATTGTAAATTCTTATTTATAATAATTTTATTTTGAATCTCATTTGCCATCTGTTATAATGAGATTTAACAGTGGCGAGGGAGGGACTTCGAGATGGAAACTAGAATTGAGAGAATAAAGAAACAGTTGCATTCATCTAGCTATAAATTAACACCCCAACGTGAAGCAACCGTTCGCGTTTTACTAGAAAATGAAGAGGATCATTTAAGTGCAGAAGATGTGTACCTCCTCGTTAAAGAAAAGTCGCCTGAAATTGGTTTAGCAACTGTTTATCGAACCTTGGAATTGTTAACTGAATTAAAAATTGTCGATAAAATTAATTTTGGTGATGGTGTATCAAGGTACGATCTCCGTCAAGAAGGAGCGGCACATTTTCACCATCATCTTGTTTGCATTGAATGTGGTGCGGTGGATGAAATTCAAGAAGACCTATTAGAAGATGTAGAGGCTATCGTAGAACGTAGATGGAATTTTAAAATAAAAGATCATCGCCTTACCTTTCATGGTATCTGTTACCGTTGCCAAGATAAAGTAAAGGAAGAAGAAAAAGATGAATAAAAAAAGAGAAGTCCTTTTTACTGAAGGGACTTTTTCCTTTTTCTCCCCATTTAACGGTGTAGAGGTATAAAACTTGTACAAATTGGCATACCTTTTACTAGTATATGGTGGTTTGGGGGAAGTAAAAATGTTTTCTTTTATAAAAGTGGCACTGCAAACATTAAAGGTTTTTATTATATTCACCGGGTGCACGATTCTCTTCTATTATGGTATCATGTTGGTAAGTGAGGAATACCAAAATTACCATCGCTTTGATGCACCGGAAGGAGCTGCATTAAAGGTTTCTAATGTGGTAAAAGAAGATAATTCTTCCATGTTAGATCGGCTAATCTTGTTTTATTTAAATGGGGAGTAAAAACGATGGAAGATCACTTAAATGACTTTAAACATTTTTTGATTGTGGAAAAGGGACTTGCTAATAATACCATTATGTCGTATGAGCGAGATTTAAAAAGCTATATTCGTTATTTAAAAAATATTGAATCTATCCAAACGCTAAATGACGTACAGCGTGTTCATATTGTTCATTTTCTTGGTTTTTTAAAGGAGCAGGGGAAATCGTCGAAAACTCTTGCAAGACATATTGCATCTGTTCGAGCAATGCATCAGTTTTTATTAAGGGATAAAGCAACAGATCAGGATCCAACAGTGCATATTGAAACTCCTAGGCTAGAAAGGTCGCTGCCTAAGGTTTTAAGCCTACAAGAAGTAGAGATACTCTTGGATTCACCAAAACCGAATGACCATTTCGGTATAAGAGATAAAGCAATGATAGAACTTCTATATGCCACGGGAATTCGTGTCAGTAAGTTGATTGGCCTTGATATAGACAATGTCCATCTCACCATGGGCTTTGTCCGTTGTATCGGTAAAGGAAATAAAGAGCGAATAATTCCTGTTGGAAGAACAGCAGCTGAAGCGATAAAACGCTACTTAGACCAAGGTCGATCCATGTTTATTTCAAAAAAGCATAAAGATAATGCCTTATTCTTAAACCATCAAGGTAAAAGGTTAACACGCCAGGGGTTTTGGAAAATATTAAAAAAATAACAAAAGAAGCTGGAATCGAAAAAGAATTAACTCCGCATACACTACGACATTCTTTTGCTACGCATCTTTTGGAAAATGGCCGATTTAAGAGCAGTCCAAGAAATGCTCGGCATGCAGACATTCTCAACAACACAAATTTATACACATGTTACAAAAACAAGATTAAAGGATGTTTATAGTAAATTCCATCCACGAGCTTAATATCATTGTAGATTTCAAGAAATCATAAAAATATCAAAAAGCTGCCAAAATTTAATGGTGGCTTTTTTCTTGTAATTTCTAAAACTTTTAGTAAAATAGAGATGTCAGACTTCTGACAAATAGATTTGTGATGGTGGTTATTTCTATTTAAACAGGGCAACATATTATTGTGAAATCGCTTTTTAAGATTGCAAACGTTTCCATTGAAAAGGAGGAATAACGAATGGCTAATCATACATATAAGCGGATATTTATCATCGTAATGGATTCAGTTGGTATTGGGGAGGCTCCTGATGCTGAAAAGTTTGGTGACAAAGGGGCAGACACTTTTGGTCATATTGCAGAAAGAATGAATGGACTGAACATGCCTAACATGGGGAAGTTAGGCTTAAGTAATATCCGAGAAATAAAGGGGATTGAAAAAGCCGAAACTCCATTAGCTTTCTATACAAAGATGATGGAGGCTCCAACGGTAAAGATACGATGACGGCAGTTGGGAAATCATGGGCTTAAATATCCAGACTCCTTTCAGCGTATTTCCAGATGGATTTCCAAAAGAGCTGGTTGCTGAACTTGAAAAACGGACAGGCAGAAAATTAATCGGTAATAAACCTGCGAGCGGAACTGAAATTTTGGATAAGCTTGGTGAGGAGCATATGAAAACGGGGGCATTAATTGTTTATACTTCTGCCGATTCTGTACTTCAGATTGCTGCACATGAAGAGATTGTTCCAATCGAGGAACTATACAAGATTTGTAAGATAGCACGTGAATTGACACTTGATGAAAAATACATGGTGGCCAAGTCATTGCCAGACCATTTTTAGGTGAACAAGGAAACTTTAAACGAACTGCCAACCGCCATGATTATGCACTAAAACCATTTGACCGTACAGTTATGAGTGAATTGAAAGATGCAGGCTTCGAGTCAATTGCAATCGGAAAAATTTCCGACATCTTTGATGGAGAAGGCGTGACAAAGTCATTAAGAACGGTCTCGAATATGGATGGTATGGATAAGTTACTAGAAACGCTTAATATGGACTTTACAGGAATTAGCTTCTTAAATTTAGTTGATTTTGACGCACTTTACGGACATCGTCGTGACCCCGAAGGATACGGAAAAGCACTTGAGGAATATGATGCTCGTTTACCTGAGGTATTTGAAAAAATGAAGGAAGATGATCTATTAATGATCACAGCTGACCATGGGAATGACCCGATCGCACCTGGAACGGACCATACTCGTGAATATGTTCCATTGCTTGTTTATTCTAAGAAAATGAAAGAAGGAAAAGAACTTCCGATTCGAAAAACTTTTGCTGATCTTGGAGCAACTGTCGCTGAAAACTTTAATGTAAAAATGCCTAAGTATGGGAAAAGCTTTTTAAATGAATTGAAATAGGAGGGGTAGGAATATGGATTTCGAGAAAATTCAAAATGCTGCAGGTTTCTTAAAAGGAAAATATGCAAAAACACCAAAAATTGGGCTTATATTAGGGTCAGGGCTAGGGGTGTTAGCTGATGAAATTGAGAACTCTGTAAAAATACCATATAACGAGATTCCGGATTTTCCAATTTCAACAGTAGAAGGTCATGCTGGTCAGCTTGTTTTTGGCTTACTTAACGGTGTTGAAGTTGTCGCAATGCAAGGGCGTTTTCACTTTTATGAAGGATATAGCCTCGATAAAGTAACCTTTCCTGTTCGTGTGATGAAAGAATTAGGAATCCAAAAGCTAATCGTGACGAATGCAGCAGGCGGTGTAAATGAAAGCTTTTCTCCTGGGGATTTAATGATCATCTCAGATCATATCAATTATATGGGTTCCAATCCGTTAATCGGTCCGAATGATTCTCGTCTCGGTGTCCGCTTCCCTGATATGTCAGAGGCGTATACAAGAGAATTACGCGAAATAGCAAAAGAAATTGCTGTCCGATTAAATATTGCCGTAAAAGACGGGGTATATTTTGGATTTTCTGGACCGGTCTATGAAACACCGGCAGAGATTCGGATGGTAAGGACTCTAGGCGGAGACGCGGTCGGGATGTCAACAGTGCCAGAAGTGATTGTAGCTCGGCATGGAGGCTTAAAGGTACTGGGAATTTCCTGCATAACTAATATGGCTGCAGGAATACTTGATCAGCCATTATCACATGAAGAAGTCATTGAAACGACTGAACGGGTAAAATCAAATTTTCTTTTATATATAAAAGAAATTGTTAAAAACATAGGATAAAGTGGTGATTAGCGATGAGAATGGTTGACTTAATTGAGAAAAAAAGAGACGGACACGAATTATCGACAGATGAAATTAATTTTATTATTAACGGATATACAGATGGCTCGATTCCCGATTATCAAATTAGTGCTTTAACAATGGCGATCTTTTTTAAAGGAATGACTGAAAAAGAAAGAGCCGATTTAACTTTAGCAATGGTAGAATCCGGTGACCAAATTGATTTATCTGAAATAGAAGGAATTAAAGTAGACAAACACTCAACAGGCGGTGTTGGTGACACGACCACACTTGTCCTTGGTCCGTTGGTTGCAGCGGTCGGTGTTCCCGTCGCTAAAATGTCCGGACGCGGTTTGGGTCATACTGGCGGGACGATAGATAAACTAGAATCAGTAAAAGGGTTTCATGTTGAAATTGAAAATGATGAGTTTATTGAACTTGTTAACAAAAACAAGATCGCCGTAATTGGTCAAAGCGGAAATTTAACTCCTGCTGATAAAAAACTTTATGCACTAAGAGATGTTACTGCAACGGTTGATAGCATTCCATTGATCGCAAGCTCCATCATGAGCAAAAAAATTGCTGCGGGTGCCGATGCCATTGTTCTTGATGTTAAAACAGGTGCAGGTGCCTTCATGAAGACATTGGATGATTCAAGAGAATTGGCCAAAGCAATGGTACGGATCGGGAATAATGTTGGCAGAAGAACGATGGCCGTTATTTCTGACATGAGTCAGCCGCTTGGGTTTGCAATTGGAAATGCGCTTGAAGTTAAAGAGGCGATTGATACGTTAAAAGGGGAAGGCGGAGGACTTAACAGAACTTTGCTTAACTCTGGGCAGCCATATGGTTTATTTAGCTGAAAAGACGAGTTCATTAGCTGAAGCACGAACCATGCTTGAAAATGTAATAAAAGACGGCACTGCATTGGAAAAATTAAAAGCCTTTTTAAGTTCGCAAGGCGGGGATGCTACAATTGTTGACGATCCTTCGAAAATGCCGCAAGCACAATATATTTATGAGCTTGAGGCGAAAGAGGCCGGTTATGTTTCGGAAATCGTTGCTGATGAAGTTGGCACAGCAGCGATGCTTTTGGGAGCAGGCAGGGCAACGAAAGAATCTATTATTGATCTAGCAGTAGGGCTTGTATTAAGGAAAAAAATTGGCGATAAAGTTGAAAAAGGTGAATCTTTAGTAACGATTTACAGCAATTTTGAAGATGTAAAAGAAGTAAAAGATAAGCTTTATGAAAATATTAAGGTTTCAGCAACCAAAGTAGATGCACCGATTCTTATCCATGAAGAAATAACGGAATAATAAGAAATGCTTCAGCGCCTTGTCAAGGCTACGGAGCCGGTATTTATACCTTTAAAAGTCAGGGATTTAATTCCCTGACTTTTTTATTTTAATTGGAGGGAATAACTGTATAAAGTAGCTCGATTTGGAAAAAATGGAGGCTATAAAGAATGGAGGGTTATGCGAATGAAACGAATTATCTCTTTATCGGTGATATTCTTTTTGTTTACCGGTTTAGGTATTCCTTCTGCATTGGCAGCAGAAAAACAAAGCACTACTGATATTGTCAGCAATGTTAAGTCTGCGATATTAATTGAACGTGATACAGGCAAGATCCTTTATGAGAAAAATAGCCAGGAGGAGCTTCCGCCGGCAAGTATGACAAAAATTATGACGATGCTTCTCATCATGGAAGCCATCGATCATGGAAAGCTTAGCTGGAATGAAAAAATTCGGACCAGCGAATATGCAGCCTCTATGGGTGGATCACAAATATTCTTGGAACCGGGAGAAGAAATGACCACGAAGCAAATGCTTATGGGTATCGCAATTGGCTCAGGGAATGACGCTGCGGTTGCAATGGCGGAGAGAATAGCAGGTTCTGAAGATGCATTTGTTGACATGATGAATCAAAAGGCAAAACAACTTGGTTTGAAACATACTTTCTTTAAAAATACAACAGGATTACCGGTCAGTGGCCATTTTAGTTCAGCCTATGATATGGCCATTATGGCGAAGGAACTATTAAAATATGAAGACATTACGAAATTTACAGGTATGTATGAAGGATACCTCCGTGAAAATACGGATAAAAAATTCTGGCTTGTGAATACCAATAAATTGGTACGTTTTTACCCGGGAGTAGATGGCTTAAAAACCGGCTTTACTGCTGAAGCAAAATACTGTTTAACGGCAACAGCGCAAAAGAATGGGATGCGTGTGATAGCAGTTGTTTTTGGTGCCCCAACTTCTAAGGAAAGAAACGCACAAGTTACGAAAATGCTTAATTTTGCATTTAGTCAATATCAAACACATCCAATGTTTAAACGAAATCAACCAATTGCTAAAGCAAGCATAAGTAAAGGAAAGGAAAAGTCTGTTGAGGCCGTAACGAGTGAACCACTTTCCTTGCTAACCGACAAAAAAGGAGAAAAGACAGATACTGTAAAAAAGAAAATAATTCTTAAAAAAAATCTTAATGCTCCTATTCATAAAGGAGATAAGGTTGGAACCATCAAACTGATTAAGGATGGAAAAGTAATCCTAGAAAGTCCGTTAGTGGCAAATAAAGATGTGAAAGAAGCAAGTTGGTGGACGCTTTATAAACGCTCCTTTGGAATGTTTACAAAAGCAGGGAAATAAGTATCTTTCCTTTTCTCTGTCGAATAAGAAATATTAGTCACTATTTTTAGCGAAATACAACTAGTTTTGTCCAAGAGAAGGAAATTAAAGAACAAGCATAGAATTGACTCACTATACCAGATTAAGGAGGCTAGGGATAGTGAGTCTTAACATTGAATTGGAAATTAAACAAGATGTTCTTTGCATTCGCTTAAGCGGTGAATTGGATCACCATACTGCGGACGAACTTCGAGAACAAGCCGCAACTGTCATTGATAGGAACGATATACGTCATATTGTCTTGAATCTGGGACAACTTTCTTTTATGGATAGCTCAGGCTTAGGGGTTATTTTAGGAAGGTACAAACAAATCAAGCAGGTGCACGGCGAAATGGTTGTTTGTGCAATTTCCCCTGCAATACAAAGATTATTCGATATGTCTGGTTTATTTAAAATCATTAAAATGGAACCGACAGAAGAATTTGCATTGCATAGATTGGGGGTGCCTGATATGAAGAATGAAATGAATCTTCAATTCAGTGCTTTAAGTCAAAATGAGTCATTTGCACGTGTCACCGTTGCAGCCTTTATTGCCCAGCTTGATCCGACAATGGATGAACTAACAGAAATTAAAACAGTTGTATCAGAAGCCGTGACCAATGCGATTATACATGGGTATGAAAATGATCCAAATGGAATTGTTTATATTCAAGTATCTATCGAGGATAGTTTAATTGATATGACAATAAAAGATGTTGGATTTGGAATTGTAGATGTGGAAGAAGCTCGTCAGCCATTATTTACAACGAAACCGGACTTAGAACGATCCGGTATGGGGTTCACCATCATGGAAAATTTCATGGATGAGGTTGAGGTTCATTCACAGCCAGGTAGAGGAACCGAGGTAAGATTAAGAAAGCATTTAATAGAGCGCAAAATGCTTTGCAATTAAGGAGACTTGCCAATGGATGTGGAGGTCAAGAACGATAAAAAACAGACGTATTTAAAGGATCATGAAGTAAAGGAGCTTATTAAGAAAAGCCAGGATGGGGACCAAGCGTCAAGAGATTTAATTGTTGAAAAAAATATGCGTCTCGTTTGGTCCGTTGTGCAACGCTTTCTTAACAGGGGCTATGATCCGGATGACCTTTTTCAAATTGGTTGTATCGGATTATTAAAATCGGTAGATAAGTTTGATCTATCTTATGATGTTAAATTTTCTACTTATGCTGTTCCAATGATTATTGGTGAAATCCAAAGATTTATTCGCGATGATGGAACCGTTAAAGTGAGCCGATCATTGAAAGAGATGGGGAACCGAATCAGAAAAGCAAAAGATGAATTATCGAAAACATTTGGAAGAGTCCCAACTGTTAACGAAATATCAGAACATCTTGGTCTATCTCCAGAGGATGTCATCCTTGCGCAGGAAGCGAGCAGGACACCTTCCTCAATTCATGAAACGGTTTATGAAAACGACGGAGATCCGATTACATTATTGGATCAAATCGATGACGGAAACGAAGGAAAATGGTTTGATAAAATTGCTTTAAAAGAAGCAATACGGGAATTAGATGAACGTGAACGACTGATTGTTTATCTAAGATATTATAAAGATCAAACTCAATCTGAGGTTGCACTTCGACTTGGTATTTCTCAAGTTCAGGTTTCAAGGCTTGAAAAAAAAATATTGATGCAAATGAAAGACCGTATGGATCTCTGATTCCAGACGGTCTTTTTTTATTCCTATTTTTGGTAATCATGAAAAAGTTGCTTAATACTCATACTATTTATACGAGGAAATCTATGTGTGGGAAGTGAATGTTTTGGAAAAAACAATCTACGTCCGAATGCGGAATCGTGTTCAGGCAATTCCTGATGAAAAGATTTTTTTTAAGGATGTAGCACAAATCATTGCTCCGGAGGCTTATCTTTCAAAATTAGAAAAAATGTTAATCCATCAAGTTTCAGAAAAAGATAAAAATATTATTATCATTGATGTCATGAAAGTGATTGATATGATTACTTCTTTTTTTAAGGAAGTGGAAATACAAACGATTGGACCTGCACAAACTATTATTGAAGTGAAATTCAAGAAAAAGGGAGGTACCATTCCTTTTTTTCTTTTAATTTGGTTTTTACTATTTTTTGGTTCAGCAATGGCGATTATGAATTTCCATGATGATGTAAGCATGAAAAGTGTTCAGGAAAAATTGTATACGATCATTACCGGAATAAAAGAGCCAAAGCCATTATTGTTTCAAATTCCCTATTCGATTGGATTAGGTCTTGGAATGATTTTATTTTTTAATCATGTATTTCAAAAGCGCATAAACGAGGAACCCAGTCCACTGGAAGTAGAAATGTTTAATTATCAACAGGATTTAGATAACTATGTAATCATTCATGAAAATAAGGAAAGTATGAAAAAGCTTGATGACGATTAAGATTCTTGGAGCAATTTTTTTGGGCTTAGCAAGTGGATTGGCGGTAGGCTCCGGATTTGTGGCTTTTCTTACCGTCCTCGGGGTGATTCCAAGGCTGACGCAGCTATCAAAAACAAAGAGAATGATACAGCATTATGAATGGGCTGTAGTCATCGGCGCTCTTACTGGAGTATTGGCAAGCTTGAGGGATCCATTTTTAGGGATCTCTGCCTATTTTTTAATCCCCCTCGGAGTAACCGACGGAATCTTTGTTGGGATGTTAGCTGCTGCCCTAACAGAGGTTTTGAATGTTCTTCCGATATTAGCAAAAAGAATCCGATTGGATGGGAAAATCATTCTGCTGATAATGGCTATTGTATTAGGAAAAATCTTTGGATCAATTTTTCAATGGGTTTATTTTATACCTCACAAATAAGAGTACGCCATGAAAGGACATCACAGAATGAGCATTCGGAGGCGTGTTATTTTAATAACTGATGGAGATGAATATGCAAAAAGGGCAGTAGAGCATGTTGCTCATGAAGTAGGCGGCCGGTGCATTTCGATGTCACAAGGGAATCCGTCCGTTTTAACAGGTCCTGAACTTGTTCAATTAATTAAAAAGACTCCGTATGATCCTGTATTGGTGATGTTTGATGACAGTGGTTTATTAGGAGAGGGGGCAGGAGAAAAAGCATTGAAATTTGTGGCAACCCATGAGGAAATTGAAGTTCTTGGTATCATTGCCGTTGCTGCGAAAACAAGACAGGCAGAATGGACAAAGGTCAATGTAAGCATCGACCGGGATGGAGAGTTGACGCCATATGGTGTTGACAAGTTCGGTATCCCGGAACTCGAAATTGGTAGACTAAATGGTGATACAGTTTATTGCTTAGATGAATTAGATATCCCTATTATCGTTGGTATTGGCGATATTGGAAAAATGGCAAAACGTGATCACTACGAACACGGTTCACCGATTACAAGAAAAGCGGTAGAACTAATACTCGAAAGGAGCGGTTTTCATGACAAGAAAAGCTGATCCCCAATGGCCAATCCCCGAATCAGTGCATGAGATTGAAAATTACATGAAACAAAGGGTTGGATTAGGAGTAAGCTTTGATTTAAATATTCGAAAGATAAAGGTTTTAAAAAAAGATGTGCACATATATTCTATTAGTGGATTATGTGATACTCGATTTGCAATTGAACTAATCGAAGAATTAGTTGAGATTAATGATCATGAAAAATTATCTTCAGATGTTTTTAAGATAATTGAAAACCGTCTTTTGAACCAATCTGTACAACCAATCAAATTACTACACGAATTGGTCGACTTTTTACTGTCTGGATTAATTGTAGTAGCAATTGATGGTGAAAGTACAGCATTTGTTATTGATGTAAGGAACTACCCTGGGCGCTCGCCGCAGGAACCAGATACAGAAAAGGTTGTCAGAGGGGCAAGGGATGGTTTTGTTGAAAATATCATTCTTAATACGGCTTTAATAAGAAGGAGAATAAGAGACGAACGGCTTCGATACGAAATGATAAGAGTTGGAGAACGGTCGTATACAGATGTTTCTTTAGCCTATTTAGAAGATGTGGCGGACCCCGACTTAGTAAATGTTCTTAGAAAAGAATTAAAGGCTATTGAAATTGATGGGATCCCAATGGCTGATAAAACGATTGAAGAATTTATTTTAAAACAGGGGTTTAATCCATTTCCACTCGTAAGGTATACAGAGAGAGCAGATGTAGCTGCAGCACATATTTTAGAGGGTCATATTATTATAATTACAGATACATCACCGAGTGTAATTATCACTCCAACTACTTTTTTTCATCATGTACAGCATGCGGAGGAATTTCGGGAATCACCGGCATCGGGGACCTTTTTGCGTTGGACTCGATTTTTAGGGATCCTAACGTCGATTATATTGCTTCCGTTATGGCTGCTATTTGTATTAGAACCATCCTTATTGCCTGATAAGCTCTCTTTTATCGGACCAAATGAACAGACCAATATTCCAATCATTGTTCAAATATTTTTAGCTGATTTTGGGATCGAATTTTTAAGGCTCGCAGCCATTCATACCCCAACACCACTTTCAACTGCAATGGGCTTAATTGCGGCGGTGTTAATTGGGCAGATTGCCATTAGTGTAGGTCTATTTGTTCCGGAAGTAATACTGTATGTAGCAGTGTCTGGTATTGGGACATTTACAACACCTAGCTATGAGCTAAGTATAGCCAATAAAATGGCTAGATTAACCCTATTGGCTTTAGTGGCACTATTCCATACACCAGGCTTTGTAATAGGGACTACTTTACTATTTATTTTTCTTGTCAATACTCGTTCGCTTAATACACCTTATTTTTCTGCCTTCTTCCTTTCGAACCGAAAGGATTCATGCAAATTGTTTTTCGGCGGGCGATACCTGGCTCCCTTCTCAGACCAAGTATAGTTCACCCGCGAAATCGCTATCGGCAACCACCTAATGCCAATGAGAAATAATTGCAGATTTGTTTCTGTTATGCTAAAGTAATTTTAATTAAATAGAGGGATAAAGGATTTAAAATAGGCAGTATCTTTTGTAGATTCTGTCTATTTATTTATTTATTATCTTTTTTGTTTGTCTACATAAACTGATTATGAATAGAACGGAGAGAGGGAAGGGAATGTATTTTTACGGGACAACAGGCGTTAATAATAAGGGACACTTAGAAATTGGGGGAGTCGATGCAGTTGAACTAACACAAGAGTTTGGAACTCCCCTTTACGTATATGACGTGGCGTTAATGAGAGAAAGAGCAAAGGGGTTTAAGAAGGCTTTTGAAGAACAACAAATAAACGCACAGGTTGCTTATGCTAGCAAAGCGTTTTCGACGATTGCGATGTTACAGCTTGCGGACGAAGAAGGGTTATCACTTGATGTAGTCTCAGGTGGTGAATTATACACTGCTATCAAAGCGGGTTTTCCTGCAGAAAGAATCCATTTTCATGGAAATAATAAAAGTCGAGAAGAATTGGAAATGGCTTTAGACAACAGGATTGGATGCGTGGTTGTTGATAATTTTTATGAATTAGCATTGTTAAAAACAATTTGCTGCGAGAAAGATGCAAAGGTAAACATTCTATTAAGGATTACTCCAGGGATTGAAGCGCATACGCATGATTATATTTTAACTGGGCAAGAAGATTCGAAATTTGGCTTTGATCTCCAAAATGGGCAAGCGGAAAAAGCATTACTGACGGCGCTTCAGTGTCATCATTTTGAGGTACTTGGACTTCACTGCCACATTGGATCACAAATATTTGAGACAACAGGTTTTCTACTTGCTGCAAAAAAAATAGTAGAAAAGATGGAAATATGGAAAAATATGCATTCCTTTGAAGCAAAGGTCCTAAACTTAGGTGGAGGATTTGGAATTCGATATACAAAGGACGATGAGCCGATCCAACCTTCACAGTACGTGATTGAAATAATTAAAGAAGTAAAAAGATTAACAAAGCAATATTCGCTAAATATGCCGGAGATTTGGATAGAGCCAGGACGATCCCTTGTTGGTGATGCAGGGATTACCCTTTACCAAGTCGGCTCTTCCAAAGAAGTTCCTGGTGTTAGGAAGTATTTAGCTGTCGATGGTGGAATGAGCGATAATATAAGACCCGCCCTCTACCAGGCAAAGTATGAGGCAGTGCTTGCAAATAAACCGTTAGCAAAAACAGATGAGACGGTTTCGATTGCCGGCAAATGCTGCGAATCTGGTGATATGCTGATATGGGATTTACCACTGCCTGAAACAGGAGAAGATGATATTCTGGCAGTATTTTGTACAGGTGCCTATGGTTACTCAATGTCAAACAATTACAACCGCTTGCCGCGGCCGGCTGTCGTTTTTGTTGAAAATGGGGAAGCAAGACTAGTAGTAAAGAGAGAGACGTATGAGGATTTAATAAGACTTGATTTACCATTGAAATAAGCTAGAGGCTGACTTATAAAAGGGTCAGCCTCTTTTTATTATCTAGAAATAAGGGAATGGATTAATTCAGGTATATAGTGTAGAATGTAGGACAAGTGCGCCTCTTCATATCTACTTTGAAGGAGATTTTTTATGAAAAGAAATAACTGGGCCGTATTTAGTATCCTTATTGGTCTATCCGCCGTCTGGGGATTTATCTACTGGGTTTTTATTGGCCCTAAGCATTAGTAATATTAGGATTGATGAATAAACATTAATTCTGTATGATGGTTGGTAGTGAAACATTATTAGCTCAAGCAACATATAATAGACAAAATTGTTTAGTAACCGTTCATTTTATAAAAAGACTATTGCTAACTAAACCTGGGATTTTCATGGTTTATTTAATATAATGAGGGATCGATTTATATGTTAATACGTTATAAGAAGACATTTGAAAAAATTGCGATGGGATTACTTTCTTTTATGCCAAATGAAAAGGATTTAAAGAAACTCCAGCTAACTATGAAGGAATATGAAACGGAAGAGGATTGGCAGCTCTTTTTGTGGAAGGAAGAAGATATTATTGGACTTCTTGGGATTCTTTATCATAACGATGGAAACATTTTGGAGATACAGCATATATCAGTAAATCCATCACATCGTTATCAAGGGATAGGGAAAAGAATGGTAAAATCGCTAAAGGATATGTATCCTGATAAAAAAATAACGTCAAATGAAAATACAGCCGCATTTCTTGGAAAATGTGATGTTTTTGATGGACACCTATTAAAAGGCAACGATTAAACTATTATTCGTTGCCTTTTCTTTCTTGTAATGCAAGAACTCGTTCTTGAATGATACTAGTCCTGTCCCGTAATTTATGGCGGTGTATTAAGCCTTCTTTTGCAAAGTCACTTTCTTTCCCCCATATAAATCCGGATTGTTTACAGTCCTCTATGCATGTTTTTAGAAGAAATAGGTCGCAAATTGGCAAATTAAAGCTTGTGTAGGCTTCTTCTTTTTCGATAGTGGTGAACCGTTTATGTAACAATGGGATCAAAATAGTGGAATCTAAACCAAGACTGGTTAATGAAGATGATTGTCTTTTAAAAATAGTTAATGCTTTTTCTAACGTTCTTTTTGCACCTTTAAAATTGGCACGGCGGTGATGATAGGTAGATACAGCTAACTGTATAAAGCCTACCCAAATGGAATCTTTGTTTCCTTTATCATTTTCTTTCCAGTACTCTTCAAGTATTTCATGGCACTCAAAATAATCCCTGTCACCATGAAAATGCATTAAATATTGAACGAACTCTTTTGGATACAAAAGATCCCCCTCCCGAATGTTATTTATATAGTTTAGCACATTGTGAACGCAAAAAGCCCGCCTAAACAACGGGCTTTGAGTTCTTACTCATAATATCTTGGTATTAGTAGACCCAGGAAGCACCAACGATAATTAACAAAATGAATAGAACTACGATTAACGCAAATCCGCCACCGAAACCGCCTACGCCATCAGACATATTCAAAACCTCCTAAAAATTTTTGTTCTTTTCCTTGTCATCATATGTAGGGGATTTGTCCAATGTTATGGGCAATCATCATGTTTTCGCGATTAAAGACGGTTTGCGGTTGATTTTACTATTGGATAACCTATTTGAATCCTCTATACTATTAATAGTCCTTTTGTATGTAAGATGAATTTTTTAAAAGAAATTTGGTGAGATATTATGCCATACCAGGTGAAAATCGATGCCTTTGAAGGTCCATTGGATTTACTTCTCCATTTAATTAATGGACTTGAAATTGATATATATGATATTCCTGTTGCTCAAATAACCGAGCAATATTTAATTTACATTAAAACAATGAATGAATTAAAGCTAGATGTTGCGAGTGAATTTTTAGTGATGGCCGCAACCTTGCTGGCAATTAAAAGTAAGATGCTATTGCCACAGCATGAAGCGGTTATCGATGAAGATGATTTTGAAAATTCCTTTGAAGAAGACCCAAGAGATGAGCTCGTTGAGAAATTAATCGAATATCGAAAATACAAAGAAGCAGCACAAGACCTAAAATCAATGGAGGAAGAACGGGCCCTTATGTATACGAAGCCTCCAAGTGATCTTTCCGGTTTTGCAAAAGAAATACAACCAGAACAAACGGAATTAAATGTCTCCCTTTATGATATGTTAGCTGCTTTTCAAAAATTATTACGAAGAAAGAAACTACAACGCCCGCTTGTCACCAAGATTGCCCGTCAGGAAATATCGATTGAGAAAAGAATGTATGAAATTATGGATGAATTGAAGCAGATAAAAGGGCGAAAAAGATTTGATACTTTATTTCCATACCCTGCAAAGGAGCATATCGTTGTAACGTTCCTTGCCATACTTGAGCTGATAAAAAGGAAAGAAATTGATGTGGAACAGCAAGAAAACTTTGGCGAAATCTTTGTTGAAGCTGTAAGGGAAGGAGCAGATGTGGTTGGATAATATTAATTGGAATGGTATATTGGAAAGTCTATTATTTGCAGCGGGAGATGAAGGACTTTCATTAAAACAATTGGCAGAGGTCTTGGAAGTTGATACACTGAAGGCGGGAGAAATCGTTGAAGAATTAAGAAAAGAATATGAGCGAAACAACAAACGGGGAATTATGATTGTTCAGCTAGCTGGAACCTATCAGCTTGCAACCAAAAAAGAGAATGCAGCCTATCTGAAGAAACTGGTGGATTCTCCGAATACAGCGACCTTGTCGCAGGCTGCGCTAGAGACTTTAGCTATCATTGCTTATAAACAGCCAATCACTAGAGCAGAAATTGAAGAAATTCGAGGTGTGAAAACAGAAAGACCCCTGCATACCCTGATGTCCAAAGTACTTATTAAAGAAGTGGGACGTGCTGAAGGTACGGGAAGAGCCTTTCTTTATGGGACCACAAAGGAGTTTCTTGATTATTTTGGTTTAAAAAGTATTGAGGAATTACCTCAGCTTCCTGAAAAAGTGGATGAAGAGTTTGTCCAAGAGGAAGCGGACTTATTTTTTGAGAAATTTCAAGAAACGATTAACTCTTAATTTCTTGCATTTATGTTAAAATAAATGTACGTTAATAAAAATATGGATATTTACATCGTTTTAATAAATTAATGATTGTTTAGTTAATGGCTGAAGGAGATGGATTCATTTGCTTATTAAAGAATTTATAGGGTATGAATTAGAAAAAGAAAAATCAAATACGTCTGAAGACTTTTTCAATAGAAGTGAAGTTACTTTTATTGAAGATGGTTTGGAAAAAACACTTCATGTATTGTATGTTAGATACTTCGATGAGATATTTAATGAATTCACTCCCTTCGAGCAAAATCCTATCTGGAAAGATGGAGATAATGAGGTTTTAATTAAGGACATCGTCGCACTTGTTTGCTTGATTAAAAACCCTGGATTACGCCATCGTAAACGTTTATACATTAATTCTAAACAAGAGTTTGCCTTCTATTTTCAAGATATTGATTTTAATAAGTTACCAGAAATATTTCTTTCTATAAAACAAAAGAAAAGCTTTGAGCTTCGTTCACCGCTTGAATTTATTTTGCAACCAAATTAAGCATAAATGTTAAAAATTTTCGGAGGTGTAAATATGGGAAATACATTAGTAAAATCTCAATTGAATGACGTTAAGGAATTTTTAAAAAGGACAATTATTACACTTGAAGACTTTTTGAATGAATCAACTCTTTCACAAATGGATTTAGAAAACGCGGAAGATCGTAATTACTATAAATTAATTTTTTCTAATTTACGAAAACTGGTTGTTTATAGTGAAGAAAGTTTAGACTCTTGTGCTGTTATATTGCAAAGTGATCCATTTCAAAAAGCTGCTGCTGAAAAAACTCTTTATCGAATTTATCACCAATGTATAGAAGAGTTTTTTTCACCTAAGAATGATGCCTGGTTTGAAGATAGCCGATCCGCGTATACTGGAAAGAACTCAATCAAGTTCTATCGAAATGTAGTTGAAAATCTTCAGCAATTAGTCAAAGGTCTAGAAGGTGAATTTCAGAGGATTAGAGAAGAACTTGAATTTTATGAAACTGATTACCGAACAAAAATGATCCAGTCTAAATAGTTCCATTGAAGGCTTTTCCTTTGGTATCTTTAGATACTTCTTTAGGAACAGCCTTTTTTCTTTTCCAGCCAATCGTTCTTATCACCGATGTTTCTACATACCATTTTCTATCTAGATTAAATTTTCAAAAGCAAGATGGAAATGAGGGATATGATGGACCGTTTTAGTGGCTATGTAAGGGAAATATTTGAATGGAATGAACAAATGAAACAATTTCTTGTTTCAGAGAAGGTAGGGGAAGATACAGAATTATGGGAGCAGCTAGATGACTTTACGGAATTGATAGAAAATACAAGAAGGGAATTAACAGATTCTGAACTGCTTAATTTGCAATCGAAGGCTGAGCATATCCATGAGCAAATGGAGGGCTACTTTAGAAAAAAGCAAGAAAACGGGAATATTTGGGTAGTTGAAAAACATGTTCCCCCAGGTGGTCACACTCTTCCAGAACTGCCTTATTCCTATCAAGCACTAGAACCTTATATTTCCGAAGAAATCATGAAGCTTCACCATGATAAGCATCATGGGCCTATGTTGATGGTTTAAACAGGGCTGAATTACAATTGAAAAAGGCAAGGGAGACAAATGATTTCTCTCTTATTAAACACTGGTCAAGAGAGTTGGCCTTTCATGGTTCGGGGCATTATCTTCATACTATTTTTTGGAAAAATATGAGCCCCAATGGAGGATCAAGTCCTCATGGCCTTTTAAAAGGAGAAATAGAAAATTATTTTGGTAGTTTTGATACTTTTAAAAAACAGTTCTCTGAAGCTGCCAAACAAGTAGAAGGAGTAGGCTGGGCACTACTAGTCTGGTCACCAAGAGCAAGACATTTGGAGGTTTTACAATCTGAAAGGCATATGCTATTAACTCAATGGGATACGATCCCTCTTCTAGTCCTGGATGTTTGGGAGCATGCCTATTATCTCCAGTATAAAAACAATCGTTCTCAGTACGTTGAAAATTGGTGGAACCTTGTCAACTGGAATGATGTAGAAATACGATATGAAAAAGCTGCTGATATAAAATGGCCTGCTTTCTAAGGTTAAGATATAAATAGATAAAAGCAATCGATTTAGCATCGATTGCTTTTGTTTTTTTCCGTACATATTGTCATATCAGACCTTGAAATGCATAAACTTGTACAAATAAAGAAGGGGACGAGGTTAAGCTAATGAGAATGATTTTGAAGCTAGTCATTTTTGCCATCATGGTCTCAATAATCATTGCCAACATTCCTCGAAAGGTGGATGCTTCCGTTTCCGTTAGTGCACAAAGTGCTATTTTAATGGAGCAAAATTCGGGTCGTATCCTTTATGAGAAGGATGCAAATACAAAAAGAAGAATTGCAAGCATAACGAAAATCATGACAGCGATTCTTGCCATTGAATCGGGAAAAATGAATCGAAATGTGAAGGTAAGTGAACAAGCGACACATGCTGAAGGTTCATCGATTTATTTAAAGCCAGGTGAAAAAATTAAGCTTAAAGACTTGGTTTATGGTTTAATGCTAAGATCCGGGAATGATGCAGCGGTAGCAATCGCTGAGTATGTAGGGGGAAGTGTTGACGGCTTTGCGTTATTAATGAATCAAAAGGCGAGGGAAATTGGCATGTATAATACTCATTTTACCAATCCCCATGGTCTTGATGATTCTAAGGACCATTATTCCACAGCATATGACATGGCTGTCCTAATGCGTTATGCGATGCAAAATAAAACATTTCAAACTATTTCCGGAACGAAAGTATATCGGTCCCCGAATCCTACCGAAGCTTGGGATCGAGTTTGGAAAAATAAAAACCGACTATTAACAAAATACCAATATTGTACCGGAGGAAAAACTGGCTATACAAAACTGGCAAAAAGAACCCTCGTTACAACGGCTACAAAAGGTGATATGAGTTTAATAGCGGTAACCTTGAATGATTCGGATGATTGGAACGATCATATTTCCATGTACGAAAGTGGATTTAAAGGGTTCGATATGGCAGAAGTCCTTCCTAAAGGGAAAATTGATATTGTGAATAATAACGATTATAAGGATCATTTATTTCTAAAGGATTCCGTTGTTTATCCAGCCACGAACAAGGAAATGAGTTTATTCTCAGTAAAGTATAAATTAACTAAGCCAACTAAAAGCAGAGGGAACCCTAAGATAAAGGAGAGTGTCGTTGGCAAGGCAGAAGTGTATTTGGATGGAAAAGTCGTGAAGGAAGCGCCGATTTACTATCAAAACATTCCTATAAAGAAGAAAGGTCTATTTGACTTTGTGAAGGACCTCTTTTTAACAGTATTTGGTGTAAGAGCAAATGGTTAATTACATTTGGGTATTTATGACAATTGTTGGCGTTGTGTTTGCACTATTTAATGGAACAATGGAGGATGTGAATAAAGCCATCTTTGATGGGGCGAAGGAAGCTGTAACTCTTTGTATTGGATTAATTAGTATTCTCGTATTTTGGCTTGGTATGATGCGAATTGCCGAAAAATCGGGACTTCTTAATCACCTATCGAAATTATTTCGTCCCTTAGTCAAACGTTTATTTCCTGAAGTGCCAGCCAATCATCCTGCAATGGGCTATATTTTATCCAATATGATTGCTAATATGTTCGGTTTAGGCAATGCAGCAACCCCTCTTGGCATCAAAGCAATGGAAGAGTTACAGCAATTAAATGGCGGAAAAGACTCAGCAAGTCGATCCATGATTACCTTTTTGGCAATAAATACAGCGAGCATCACCATCATCCCCACAACGGTTATTGCCATTAGAATGAACTATCATTCTGCCTCTCCTACTGAAATTGTTGTGCCCACATTAATTGCGACAATCATATCGGCAATTGGGGCAATATTAATTGACCGCTATTTTTATTATCGAAGAAGCCGAAAAGGATGAAAAAGCATGGAATTTATTTCGCTTATTTCACTAGCATTTATCCCCCTATTAATAGGTTTTATTCTGTTATACGGGACATTTAAACAAGTGCCTACCTATGAAAGCTTTGTGGAGGGCGGCAAAGAAGGAATTAAAATTGCGATATCAATTATTCCGTTTCTTGTTGGAATGCTTGTTGCCATCTCTGTTTTTCGGGCCTTTCAGGTGCATTGGAGGCATTAATGAAATGGATTCGTCCAATTATGGAATCAATTGGTATGCCTGCTGAAATTGTCCCCTTAGTGTTCATTAGACCTATTTCAGGTACTGCTGCACTTGGAATGACAAGCGATTTAATTGCCCAACATGGACCTGATTCCTTTATTGGCAGACTTGCTTCCGTTTTGCAAGGAAGTACAGATACTACCCTATACGTTATAACGGTTTATTTTGGGGCAGTAGGAATTAAAAAAATGGGGGATGCCCTAAAAGTGGGGCTTCTGGCTGATTTAGTTGGAATTGTTGCGGCAATTGCTGTTGTTGCATTTTTGTTTGGGAATAAATAGTCCCCCATTGATAAAATGTGGGAAAAAGCAAATGGCAAGTGGCCTGAGTCCCAGGAGCTTGCTTTTTTATTTTTCTATACTATTCAATATCCTTGACTTTGAAAAGTGAAGAAGTTGTGTCATAATTCATAAGGATAGATATATGAATTCGTTTTCTTTATTAAGGTACATATGAGGTGGAAATATGGAAAGATTGCAAAAAGTAATAGCCCAAGCAGGGATCGCTTCAAGAAGGAAATCAGAAGAATTAATTAAAGAAGGTAAAGTAAAGGTAAATGGAAAAGTAGTAAAAGAGCTTGGTACAAAGGTTTCTTCTTCCGATAGGGTAGAAGTGAATGAGATTCAGATTGAAAGAGAAGAGCCTGTCTATTTTCTTTTATATAAGCCTAGAGGAGTCATTTCGAGTGTTAACGACGACAAAGGAAGAAAAGTGGTCACTGATTTCTTTCCAGGGGTGATGACAAGAATTTACCCTGTTGGACGCCTTGATTATGATACATCTGGTTTGTTGTTATTAACCAATGATGGAGAATTTGCTAATTTACTGACGCATCCAAGAAATGAAATTGATAAATTTTATGTTGCGAAGATCAAAGGGATTCCTTTAAAAGAAAACCTAAGAAAATTAGAAAAAGGGATTCGTCTTGAAGATGGGAAAACAGCACCAGCAAAAGTCAAAATGCTCTCGATGGATAAGAAAAAACAAACATCGATTATAGAGATTGTTATTCATGAAGGACGTAATCGCCAGGTTAGAAGAATGTTTGAAGCGATTGGTCATGAGGTAACGAAATTAAAACGTGAACGTTTTGGCTTTTTAACATTGAATGGTTTAACAGCTGGTGATGCAAGAGAGCTGACTCCACATGAAGTAAAACAGCTCAGGGCGCTGGCGATGGAATCAACTAAAAAAAATTCATAGAAGTGTCACATTTGGTTTTCTCTAAAAACACTATGCTTGAGTTGATAAATGATATAATTTAGACAAAATGTGCCATTAGAGTCACGGGAGGGTTATGAATGAAAAGACGGCGTTTAATAATGAGGACGGTAATTTTACTTGTTCTTGGTGCTGCCGTTGCCTATTCACTATATGCAAATCTAACAAAGGATGACGTGGAGCAGGTAGCAATTGGGAGTAAGGCTCCTGATTTTGTTTTGACGGATATGCAGGGGAATAAACATCGCTTATCAGATTATAAGGGACAGGGAGTATTTCTGAATTTTTGGGGAACCTGGTGTAAGCCATGTGAAACGGAAATGCCATACATAAATAATCAATATCATCAGTTTAAAGATAAAGGAGTACAGGTTCTTGCTGTAGATATTAATGAATCTGATATTGCAGTGAACCAATTTGCCAGTCTTCATAAGCTTGATTTTCCAATCATGATTGATAAAGATAAAACAGTAATGAATGTTTATGGCATTGATCCACTCCCTGCTACATTTTTAATTGATAAAAATGGAAATGTAATTAAGTACTATACTGGCCAGCTTACGGAGGACAATATTAGGGGATTTATGGAGAAAATTAAACCTTAAGGTTGTAGGGAGTTTTTTACAATGAACAATGTAAAATGTGAATGCGGGCATGTAAATCCACATGGGACCGTTTTGTGCGAAGCATGCGGTAAAATATTGGATGAACAAGAGACAGATAATCAACTGCTAGATATGCGTTATGAAGGCAGTGCACGACGCTCTTACAAACATATAATAAGAGCATTATTGATAAAATATGGAACTTTTTCTCTTCGGTTAAGGTAGGGGTTTGGTTAATCCTCATTACCTTAATTGCATCAGCCGTTGGGACGATCCTACCTCAGGAAATGTATATTCCCCCTACGATACCTGCTGATGAGTATTATCAGCAACAATATGGCTGGTTTGGTAAATTATATTACCAATTGGGATTTAATAATTTATATAGCTCCTGGTGGTATTTATTGTTAATCGCCATGATTGGAGTCTCACTGGTGATTTGTAGTCTTGATCGGGTCGTGCCATTATATAAGGCACTTAAGGCTCAAAATGTCACAAGACATGAAGGCTTTTTAAGTCGTCAACGATTTTTTGGTGTAAGTCAAGCTGTAAATGTTAATGATCTCTCGTCAATTAAAGACCATTTAAAGGCAAGGCGCTACCACATTCGAGAAGAAAATGGAGATTTGTTAGCTGAAAAAGGGCGATTTTCCCGCTGGGGCCCATATGTTAATCACGTTGGCTTAATTATTTTTTTATGTGGCTGTTTGCTCCGCTCCATTCCTGGGATGTATGTGGATAAGACAATGTGGCTGCGGGAAGGAGAGACCGCTGTCATTCCTGGAACAAATGAGCAATACTATCTTGAAAACGATAAATTTATCCTACAACTCTATGATAAAAATAAAGATAAAACCTATGCACAGGCACTTAATCGGGTGGACCAAGTAGCGAAAAATTATCAGTCAAACGTTGTGCTTTATCAGCGAATAGGAAAGGGGCTTCCAGGTGAAAAGCCCGATTTAAAAAAAGTGAAAATAGACGAAATTCGTGTGAATCAGCCTCTAACCTTTGATGGTTATTCAGTTTATCAGGTTGATTATAAGTTAGACGAACTTAATGCAATGTCATTTTCCTTAACAAACGAAAATACGGGCCAATCATATGGTGATCTTAAGATTAACCTTTATGACCCTAAGTCAAAATATAATTTAGGCAATGGCTATTCTGTTGAAATACTAAGCTATTTTCCAGATTTTGAATTTGCTAAGAGTGGTGAGCCCACTACGAAAACAAGAATTCCAAATAACCCTGCCTTTGTTTTTCGCATGATTACTCCTGATAAACCAAAAGGGGAAACAAGTTTTGTTGCCATCAAGCAAACGATTGAGCCATTTGGTAATAATGAATATAAAATGTCGTTTAGAGGGATTGAAACAAAAAATGTTTCTGGCTTAACGGTTCGTAAGGATTCAACTCTTTGGGCTATTATTTTGGGCGGTATCATCTTCATGATTGGTGTAATTCAAGGAGCTTATTGGAATCACCGTCGTATTTGGATTCAACATAAAAATGGTGAAATATGGGTTGCTGCCCATACAAATAAGAATTGGTACGGATTGAAGCGCGAAATTGAAGCGGCACTTTCAAATACGAAATTAAATATGCCAGAGGATCAACAGCAAAAGGAAATAAGGGATTAGGAGGAAGTCTAGTTGGTAACATTAAGTAGTAATTTATTGTTTATTGCTTTTATTCTTTATTTGGTTGCTACATTATTTTATGGAGGTTCGATTAAATCAAAGAAGGAAATCGATGAAGAGAAAGGGACCAATCGCTGGGGGAAAATTGCCGTATTTTTAACGATTATTGGGTTTATTTCGCAATTGGGATATTTCATAACAAGATGGATTGCTGCAGGACATGCACCTGTTAGTAATTTATTCGAATTTACCACCTTCTTTGGAATGGCTCTTGTAGGTGCATTTATTGTTATTTATTTTATTTACCGTACTCCTCTTCTAGGATTGTTCACAATGCCTGTGGCTGTTTTAGTTATTGCCTATGCAAGCATGTTTCCACGAGACATTACCCCATTAATTCCAGCACTGCAAAGTTATTGGCTTAAGATTCATGTAACGACAGCTGCAATGGGAGAAGCTATCCTTTCAATTAGTTTTGCGGCTGGACTTATCTATCTTGTAAAAGCAATTGACCAAACAAAATCGAGTAAACGGACTTTCTGGTTAGAAATGGTGATGTTTTCCATGGTTACCACGCTTGGTTTTGTTCTAATTGCATCCACTTTTTCAGGTCTGGGCTATCATGAAACTTTCAAATGGATAGATAAAAACAAAAATGAAGTTTCCGTTGACTACACGATGCCTGCTCTTACCGGACCACATGAATATAAATTACAGACGAAAGGCGCATTTAAGCCACTCGTTGCAATGCCAGCTCTTATTAATGCCAAAAAATTGAACACTGTTATTTGGTCGATTATGGCTGGATTATTATTATATGGATTAATTCGGTTAGCATTAAGGAAACGAATAGCTGCTGCATTACAGCCATTTGTAAAAAATATAAAGCTGGATTTTGTGGATGAAATTAGTTACCGGTCTGTTTTAATCGGTTTCCCAGTCTTTACCTTAGGTGCATTGATTTTTGCGATGATTTGGGCACAAATGGCTTGGACCAGGTTCTGGGGATGGGATCCAAAAGAAGTATGGGCATTAATTACCTTTTTATTCTATGCAGCATTTCTACATCTTCGCCTTTCAAAAGGCTGGCATGGGGAAAAATCAGCATGGCTTGCTGTGATTGGTTTTGTTATTATCATGTTTAACCTTGTAGCTGTAAATCTTGTTATTGCCGGTCTTCATTCTTACGCAGGGTCTTAATTGTAAAACCTTCACTTTAATATGAGTGAAGGTTTTTAAAAATTTCACAATATAGGTAAATAAAATGTGATTGATGGTGATTGTCAAATTTTTGACACTTTTAAAGAGACATTCCTTTGAAAAGCATAGCAATAAATAAAACCATTCTGTAAAATAACTGCATGGGGGGATTATAAATGGAAAAAGACGTGAAAATTTTAGTAGTAGATGATGAGGAAAGAATTCGCCGGTTATTAAAAATGTATTTAGAGCGTGAAGAGTTTTCTATCGATGAAGCAGAAGATGGAAACGAAGCTTTAACGAAGGCGATTGCAAATGATTATGATGTCATTCTGCTCGACCTAATGATGCCTGGCAAGGACGGCATTGAGGTTTGCCGCGAACTACGGGAGAAGAAAGCCACCCCAGTTATTATGCTGACCGCAAAAGGTGAAGAGATAAATCGAGTTCAGGGTTTTGAAGTGGGAACAGATGATTATATTGTTAAACCATTTAGCCCAAGAGAAGTTGTTTTACGTGTAAAAGCTCTCCTTAGGAGATCATCTCAAACGAGTTATTTACAAACGGAAACAACAACCAAGGATGTAATTGTTTTTCCGCATCTAACAATTGACAATGATGCCCATAGAGTAACTGCAGATAGCAAAGAAGTTAGCTTAACGCCAAAAGAGTATGAACTGCTATACTTTCTTTCAAGAGCTCCGGACAAAGTATTCGACCGTGAACAATTGCTAAAAGAAGTTTGGCATTATAAGTTTTTTGGGGATTTACGTACTGTTGATACCCATGTGAAACGACTTCGCGAAAAACTAAACAAAGTGTCAGAACCGGCTGCAAGAATGATTGTTACAGTATGGGGAGTAGGATACAAATTTGAGGTCGTTAATGAATGACCTTCTTACGAAGTGTAGTAGGTAAACTATGGTTTACCATCCTATTGCTGGTTTCATTTGTACTTTTCATTTTAACCGTCATGCTCCTCGAATTTTTTCAAAACTACAATATTGTAGAAACGAAGAAATCTTTAACCAATACAGCAGAAAAAATTGCTCAAGTGTTAGAAGAACATTCGGGGGAGAAACTTCCGCTCGGCTTAGAAATATCATGGGAAATTATTGATAATGTAACCAAAGTGGTCATCGTAAAAAATGACCATGAAATCTATTACTCTCCTAACACTGAAAAAACTAAAAAGTTGACAATTGACGATATTCGGAGTGACTCAGAATTATCAAAAGTGTTTAATAAAAATACAACAGTAGAAAAAATTTCTAATCTCGCACCAGATCACAGTGGAAATGTACAAAATGCTAACTATTCAATTATTGGTGTACCGTTACATCTTCCAGGAGAAAAAAATGGAGCTGTATTTATTTACCAATCATTGGCGGTCATGCAAGAAACTACCCATTCCACCACGAAATTTATTTTACTTGTTGCTGGGGTTGCCATTATTCTAACAACTATTTTTGCCTTCTTCTTATCAACAAGGATTACAGCTCCATTAAGAAAGATGAGGGAAGCAGCTTTTGAAGTGGCAAGAGGAAAATTCGATACGAAAGTTCCCATTCTAACTCACGATGAAATTGGCGAATTAGCAACTGCCTTTAATCAGATGGGAAGACAATTAAAGTTTAATATGAATGCACTAAGCCAAGAAAAAGAGCAGCTTTCAAGTATTTTAAGCAGTATGGCAGATGGAGTTATCACTTTTAATCGCGATGGTACGATTTTAATCACTAATCCTCCTGCGGATCGTTTTCTTCAATATTGGTACTATGAAAAAGGAAGATTTGGTTCAAACTCAGAAGCGATTCCATCACAAGTAATGGATCTTTTTCAACAAGCAGTGGATACGGAGAAAGAGAAAATTGGAGAAATATCCCTTCAAGGCCGTCATTGGGTAATTCTTGTCAGTCCACTCTATAGCAACCAATTTATTCGTGGTGCTGTCGCAGTGCTCCGCGATATGACTGAAGAAAGGCAATTAGATAAAATGAGGCAGGACTTTATCGCTAATGTTTCTCATGAGCTAAGAACTCCCATATCCATGTTGCAGGGCTATAGTGAGGCAATTGTTGATGATATTGCACAAACCCAGGAAGAAAAGAAGGAAATGGCAAGAGTCATTTATGATGAATCCTTACGTATGGGGAGGTTGGTCAACGAACTGCTTGACCTAGCAAGAATGGAAGCGGGACATATTCAATTGACGGTTGAAGAAGTCATTCTATCATCGTTTATTAATCGCATTATTTATAAATTTCAAGGACTTGCTAAAGATCATGAGATTCAATTAAGTGCTGAGATTGGGAGCGAAGTGCCCCCTATTTTCTTAGACCCTGACCGAATTGAACAAGTTCTTACCAACCTAATCGATAATGCCATAAGACATACGCCCAAGGATGGATCGGTTAAATTAAAAGTCATTCAGGAAGACAAAGGAACAATGATTGAAGTGTCCGATTCAGGTTCCGGCATACCGGATGAAGATTTACCTTTTGTTTTTGAACGCTTTTACAAGGCGGATAAAGCTAGGACAAGGGGTAGGTCAGGAACCGGTTTAGGTCTTGCAATTGTGAAAAATATTATCGAGGCCATCGGGGGCGTATTTCTGTTCAAAGTAAAATTGGTCAAGGAACGACATTTTCCTTCTTTCTTCCTCGAAAATAGGTAGAAATAGAATAAATGTGCCGACTGTTCTTGTTACACGGGGAACATGCCTACATCAAGAATGTACATCCTTGCGACATGCGACGAGTTGAAGAAACATCCTCGAATAAGCGATATACCCTGCCATATAAAGAAAAAACTCATCTAAATGTTGGATGAGTTTTTTCTTTAGTTTTAATAATTGATTGGGAAATTATAGGTGTTATTTATCCAAAAAATTCCTTTCTTTTTGTAAAAGAAAAGTCTATATTTAAATGGTGAAACTTTTTATACATATATGTCGACTAATTTTATGAACTGGGAGGGGAATTGATGGACTCCAGTTTCGATCAACTATATAAAAAATATCATCATGAGGTTTTTCAATTTCTATTTTATATGGTTAGAAACAAAGAACACGCAGAGGATCTCGTTCAAGAAGTTTATATAAGAGTATTTAAGTCCTATAGTGGCTTTGAAGGAAAAAGTAGTGAAAAAACATGGCTGTTCTCTATCGCTAAAAATGTTGCAATAGACTTTTTTCGCAAGCAAAAAGGTTGGAAGGAACGATTACTAGAAAGATTTGATTGGTGTACAAATCAAATGAAAGATGAGTATCCCATACCAGAAGAAATTACCGTTCAAAATGAGGAAATTAAGTGGGTTTATAAATGTCTTGAATTTTGCACAGTGGATCAAAGAGCAGTTATTATATTACGTTTTATCCAAGATCAATCCATTGCTGAGACTGCACTGACATTGGGATGGACAGAGAGTAAAGTAAAAACAACTCAGCATCGATCATTAAAAGTATTAAAGAAATATATGGAGATGCTTTATGTGAAGGAGGGATTAGATAGTGAAAAAGTCAGAGTGGAGCGATTATGAGCTCGAAGAATTACTAAGGCAAATGCCGAAAATAGAAGATCTTCGCCATCCTTGTGACATCTACCAAAATCTCCCTTTAAAAAAGCGTAAATCGAGAATATTGTTTCCAGGTATTGCTACTGCTGCGGTCTTTGTTCCTTTACTCATATTAGGTCCAAGATTAATGAGCGGCCACAGTATTGGACGGATAAAGCCGATAAAGCGAAATACTCAGTAGATAAGGAAATGAGCCTTTCAGAAAATAATAAAGATTCAACGAAAGCAAGTAAACAGGATTCCTCACTAAAAACAATGGAGAAATCTAATCCGAAAAAATCTAAACTATTGGTCATGTTATTAAAAAGGATGTTTCATCTAATAGTCAAGTGAAAAAAATCAAACTTTCCACAAATGGTCAACCAGGGATTCAAATTGGCCAATTTGGTGAGAAAAAAGAATTAAATATAGCAATGAGGTCGGCCTTTTAAAGGTTGATCTTTTTTTATGAATAAAAAAGTGAATACCTCCAAATTATAACAAGTATGTTTAACCGCTCTTCCTCACCAATCTGTTCTAAACTCGGGTAGGTATACATATGGTGAGGAGGAGAGAAACAAGATTCAAGGAGGAAAAGAATGCGGGACTACATAAAGAGGCTATTTATTGCCATAATAATGGCGCTTTGTATCAGTTTATTATTTCTTGGTACAAAACATTCAGAAGCAAGTATGCTGGATGAGAACGGGTTAAAGGTTGGCTGGATTTGGCCAGCAGATGGGGTTATTTCAGACACATTTGGAACAAGGTTTGGAAAGCATAAAGGAATCGATATCGCAGGAAAGTTAGATTCTCCAATCCTTGCTGTTGCTGATGGCGTGGTTGTTAAATCCTATTATTCTAATACATATGGTAATGTAGTTTTTGTTAAACTACTCAATAATTTTGTCACCGTTTATGCCCATTTAAACAAACGTCTTGTAATAGAAGGTCAAGGAATAAAACAAGGAGAGATAATTGGGAAAATGGGAAGAACGGGACAAGCAACAGGTGTTCATCTTCATTTTGAAACTCATCAATTAGAATGGACGTTTGACAAAAAGTATGCATTTGACCCAGAGAAATTGCTTGGAAAAGCAGAAGTTGGTGTTTCGGTACAAAAAGGAGTTGCCAGTGCAGGTAATAATGTTTTGGAAGCAAGCTCACATGTTCATCCAATAGCTGAACAAAGTCCAGTAAATAAATCCAGTGAAAAAAAATTAGCAAACGCCAGAAAAGAATATATAGTCCAAGTTGGCGATACTTTAACATCTATTGCCAAGAAAAGTAATCTTACAGTTGAAAAAATTAAGGAGATAAACCGCCTGACTTCCGAAGAAATTATACCGAAGCAAATTTTAATTGTTAATTAAGAAGAAGGCCATAGACGAACAAGTCTTCGGTCTTTTATTTCTTTCTTCACAAAACCTCTATTTTCCAGTATAATGAATTTGTAATTTAATATCGATCTATCTTCGGGGCAGGGTGAAATTCCCGATCGGCGGTATGGAGATAAAACTCTTAAGCCCGCGAGCCTTTATGGCAGGATTTGGTGCGAATCCAAAGCCGACAGTATAGTCTGGATGGGAGAAGATGGAGGTTCTGCAGACGTTCAAAAATTATGGCTAAATGAACGTTTATTAAGCGTGCCTTTGTTAATCCCTCAAGCTAACTTTCTTGAGGGTTTTTTATTTACAATGGCAGTTGATTATTGCTGAACCTCTCTTCCTAACTTGATGGATCAAAAAGGAGAGAGGAAAATGAAAAAGACAAAAAAAATGAATGCGAAGGCAATTGTTTCAATCGGAATGCTGAGCAGTATTGCATATCTCTTAATGCTGTTGAATTTCCCGCTGCCACTATTTCCTAATTTTTTATTTATTGATTTCAGCGATATCCCAGCATTAATTGCTGCTTTAATTTTTGGACCAATGGCAGGAATATTAGTCGAGTTTTTCAAAAATGTCCTTAATTATTTTATGACAGGAAGTCAAACAGGAATTCCTGTTGGCCATATTGCTAATTTTCTAGCAGGAATCCTGTTCATCTTGCCTACTTATCTATTATATAAAAAATTAAAAACGAAAAAGGGCATGACACTTGCTCTAACACTTGGGACACTTACAATGGCGGTTATAATGAGTATTTTAAATTATTATTTCATTCTACCGGCCTACACGTCCCTGTTGAAATTTCCTGATATGCGTAATTTAGTGGTACCTGCTATTTTACCCTTCAACATACTGAAAGGTGTTATCATGTCATCCATTTTTATGTTACTGTTCATTCGGATGCAAGCATGGATAAATAAAATTACTTTCGTAAAAAACGTATAAAAGAAAAAAAGCAATCAGTCAAAACACGCTGATTGCTTTTGTCTTTTAATAAAGAATTTTGAGTAAGGAAATAAAAAAACCTCTCCAAAAGTTGAGAGGTCTAGTAGCTTAACCATAAAAAATTATTCGAATTTAGTCGGATTGCCGTCAAAAGATTCGTCAGCTACCTTAATAGAATCAGTAGGGCAACCTTCAAAAGCATCCATCATATCATCGATTAACACATCAGGAATTTCAACAATCCCTTCATTATCGTCAAGAGTTACAAATGCGATGCCTTCATCATCATAATCATAGATATCAGGTGCAGCTGCACCACAAGCACCACATGCAATGCAAGTCTCTTTGTCAACAATTGTGTACTTCGCCATGAATAAAACCTCCCAATGAAATAACAAAAATTAAACTTACTCGTTTACCACTTTTGTAGGGAAACGCATTTCTCACTTCCTATTGTAAAACGGTATGGGTAACTTTTCAATAGAAAAATGCTACTAATCCATTGGTTTGTTTAATGCTTTTCTCGAATCTTCCACATTTTTAGCAACAATAGCAGCTTTTTCGTGATAAAATAAAAATAGAAAAATTGCCGATTTTGTCGATTAATGAAAAAAGTGGTGGGGTGTAATGCTTAATATAGAAAACATTATTCTATATTGTATAAAACAATTGAATGGGGAACGAACTATTTATTCCATTTATCATCTTTTGAATGGCAAAAAATCATCGCAAACCATCCAAGATTCACATTTATTTTCACTAAAGAACTATTTTCGTCTTTTTGACTTATTAACAAGGGAATCATTTGATAAAATAATTAAAAATATTTCAAATAAAGCGTTGATTCGTGAAAGTGGGGAACAACGTTTTCTTTTGACGGTAGCAGGTGAACTCCGCTTAGAAAAAAATCCGTTTCCTTCCTTTATTAATGGCTGGGACTATCATCATTTAACAGATTTGTTTTGGGAAAGACTTTCACTACTTGTTCAGGTCACATCTAATCTTGTTTATCAAGAAACGCACTATGTTCCGATCCAAAAAAACAAAGTGGTCCACATTTGGTTGAAATCAACTTTAAAGAACCTCCAGATACCAAGGGATGAATTAGGGAAAATGCTTTTTGATGAATTGATGATGTGTTTCGAGATGGATAAAAATATCGATCCGTCTATCCTCGTTTTTCGGTTAACAGGCTATCAAAAAATTGGGTTAACACCTTTACAAATGGCCAAAAAATTTAAAATTGAATATACAGATTATCAAATTAATTTTATAAATGTCATCCACTTTTTAATTAGCACGGTCATGTACGACTGCAGCCGGTTTCCAATATTATCAGACCTATTGAAAGGGATTAAGCGAAATGATTCCTTAACACAATCATCACGTAAAACATGGGTGCTTTTGAATCAAGGTTATTCCATAGAACAAATTGCAGGACTTCGACATTTAAAAACAAGCACAATTGAGGATCATCTAGTCGAATTCGCTTTAAACGTTGATAACTTCTCGATAGACACTTATGTTGATATCGAAATGCAGAAAAGGATATTGGAGATATCACGTGAAGCGGAAACTAAGCAACTAAAGAGAATAAGAAATGATAGTGAAACAACCTCTTATTTTCAGATTCGGCTTGTATTGGCGAAATATGGTGATAGACAATGGAACTAGAAAACCTTTTGAAAAAACACTTTGGTTACCACGCATTTAAGACGGCAGAAGGAAGTTATTTCTTCTATCCTAGCTGGAAATCATACATTAGCAATGCTGCCAACTGGAACTGGTAAATCGTTATGTTATCAACTTCCAGGCTATATTTTAGAAGGACAAATTTTAATCGTTTCTCCGCTTCTTTCTCTAATGCAGGATCAAGTAGAGCAGTTAATGAAGTTTGGGGAGAAACGGGTCATTGCCTTGAATTCTTTTCTTTCTGAAACAGAAAGAAAGAGTGCTTTTCGTAATCTAAAATGGTACAAGTTTATCTTTATTTCACCTGAAATGTTAAGGGTCAGCTTTATTATTAGCAGACTACGAGAACTGTCGATATCTTTATTTGTCGTTGACGAAGCCCATTGTATTTCACAATGGGGGTATGATTTTAGACCGGATTATTCAAAACTAGGCGAAATCCGTAAAATGCTAGGAAATCCGCTTACCCTTGCCCTTACAGCCACAGCAACAAAAAAAGTGCGTGAGGATATTACGCGTTCCCTTGAAATAGAAAAAATAAATAAAGTAGAATCAACGATTGATCGCCCAAACATTGCTTTTTATGTTGAAAAAATAGCCGATTATCATGAAAAGCAAAGTCGAGTCCTTGACTTTGTTTTAAAATTGCAAAAGCCAGGTATTATCTATTTCTCTAGTAAAAAATCAGCTGAACAGATGGCGAATCTCTTGGTGGAGAATGGTATTAGTGGTGCAATGGCTTATCACGGGGGATTGGAACAAGACACGAGAATTTTAATTCAGCAGCAATTTATCAACGGTCAATTAGATGTGATTTGTGCAACAAGTGCATTCGGAATGGGAGTGAATAAAGAAAATATTCGGTTTATTATTCATTACCATATGCCGATGCAGATGGAATCCTATCTTCAGGAAATCGGAAGAGCTGGCCGGGATGGTTTCCCTAGTATTGCTATCTTTTTGTATTCTCCAGGGGATGAACAGCTACCAATCCAACTTGCAGAAAGAGAATTACCTTCAGAACAGCAAATTGATTGGCTGTTTTCCAAGTTAATGCAAAATCCAAATAATAATGGTGTCTTAGATTCGAATGATTCCCTAAAGGATCTTGGTGGATTTTCAGAAATTCAGTGGAGAATTGTACAAGATTTCTTGAACAATCGACAAACCGAATCGATTGACCTTGGAAAAATACAAAGGAAATTAAAGTCGTTTGTAAATGACAGGCTGACTGTTAAGAAAAACAATATCTTTAAACTAAAGAATTGGATTGATACAAATTCCTGCAAACGAGAATTTATATTACACTATTTTGAAGAACTAATCACGAACACAGTGAATCCGTGTTGTGTTTATTGTGGCATAGAAATTTCTAACTACCAAAATTCAAATCATACCATTTCCAGTGTCTCTGTAGAAGAGAATTGGATGGATCATCTTGCCAAAATTTTATTGAAGAGTGAGTTGAATGAATGAAAAATCGATATAAGGAATTAATCAATGGGTTGACTGATAAGGAATTACTATTTCATTTGTATCTTACACAACTAATTCTATTAACGATTTCGTTCATTTTAGGAATTTTTTTATTTGATCATTTCTCATTCTTGGAACGTTTAGATTGGACCGACATTCATATTATTTCTATCGGAATTCCTATGGGTGTGGCTGTTGTGATGATGGATATGGGATTGATGAAATGGCTGCCCTCCTCTTTTTATGATGATGGAGGTTTAAATGAAAGATTATTTCGAAATAAAAATATCCTTCACATCATGTTGATCGCAGCGGTTGTTGCTTTTAGTGAAGAATTACTTTTTCGAGGAATTATTCAAACAAAGGTTGGACTGGTGCTGGCCAGCATTATTTTTGCTATTATCCATTATCGATACCTTTTTAATTGGTTTTTATTTTTAAACATTGTATTTCTAAGCTTTTTTATCGGTCTTATTTATCAATGGACAAATAATTTAGCGGTTACGATTATTATGCATTTTGTCATTGATTTTTTATTAGGCATCTATATTAAATACGCACGAAAAAACAGTGATGAAGAGGAGGATAAGCTGTTCTATGAATAAAGAGGAGCCATATCGAGATCAGGCAGAACGATTAAAGCAACGAATTGAAAAGATTAACGAAAAAAATGAAGTTGGTAATAGTTTACCTCCAAGAGAACAATTACACAGGCAAAAACAACCGAAAACGAAATGGAAACTAAAATTCCCTGTTATCCGATTATTAGTATTAATTTTTATTCTCCTGCCGATTATTAGTTTTAGTGTCATTTCATATCTTCATGGAAAAAAAATTGCTGTGGGGGATAAAGTTACAGGAAATTCGGAACCTGCAGGTGTTGAAACTATTAATCTCGAAAAAAATAATAGTTCAAGTAAATCTGCTGCTAACCAGAAAAATAATGGGGGTAATGATACGACTTCCGGTAGTTCAGATTCTACAACCCAGACTTCACAACCTAATCCGGGTGAAAATGTATCTGTCCCCAAAACAGAAGCAGTGGTAGATCATCTCATTGGGAATGGAACTGATAATAAAAATAGTTTACCGCAGCCGGTTACCAATTCAAGTAAAACAAATACATCAACAAATACAAAAAAAATCGTCTATCATACTGTCAAACTTCATGAAACACTATATCGTATTGCGATAGAGTACTACCATTCTCAAACAGGTATGGATATTATTAAAAAAGAAAATCACCTTAAGGACGACCAAATTGAAGAAGGACAGGTTTTGAAGATTCCTTTAAACAACTAAGAGGCTAAATATATGCCTCTTTTTTTTCTATAAAATCATATTATGAAGGACAAGTTCATAAGAATATAAGGAGAAATGGAGGGTGATGAAATGGATTCTCCAATCCTTTTACTGGATAATACAGACCAAGCCACGAAGCAAGCACTTGAAAATGTGAGGAAAAGAAAGGAAAAGTTTGATCGATTTAAACGACGCCATAATTTGTCAATATGGGGAACAATCATTATGGCATCCATCTTCTTTGCCTATTTGTACCTAACAGTGGCAAGTATTTACTCTTATTCATTTGCCGCTATGTTTTCGGCATTTGTCAATGACTCCCATAATCTAACCTTATTAGTTTTTACTGTGGGCATGTACGGCATGATGAATTTACTTAAAGAAAAGAAGGATAAAGCAGAAAAGGAATTCCATGAATTAAGATGTGAAATTGTCGACAGAAGTAAGGATTACTGGAAAAGGGAAGAAGAATGGAAAAACCGGCATATTGTTTTTGAAATGATGAAAAAAAAATATGACATTAACCTTTATCATGAAAAGAAATAGAAGCAGCAGCTGCTACTTCTTATTATCTCAACTTTCGCACACCAAACTAGGTAGGTATGCCTTGATATAATTAGGCAGACGCGCAACCCATTGTTGTAGTTGACTTTTAATTAAATGCTTAAATTTGCCGTTCGTCTTTTTAATGGCATCATCAAGAAGTTCAATGAGCTGTTGAAGTGCGATAGCCCAATCAAGGTCATTTATGTCATCACAAAGTTCGTAAAACATTCCACCAAGTGTTCGGTCATCTTTGCTACAACGGTTTTGCCAAGATAAGAGAATGTATCTAGTGAACACAATTGTAGTATGGCTAATGAGTAGGTCGTAGGATCGACCTTGAAACTCCTTTTGGAGTTTTAGTAGAGATTTTGTAGTCTTGAAAAAGACTTCAATATCCCATCTCAATCCATAAATACGTATTATTTCTTTTTCGTTTAAAGTACAGTCTGTACTTAAGATGGCTAACCAATCACTTTTCTTATTTCTGTTTTGTACGAAGACGACTTTAACCGCAACTCCGTTAGCCATCGTTGTGTGGATAGAACGAAGAATTCCTTTATTACCTGTTACAGGATTGGCTAGACGGAATAACTTCTTAAGGTCAACAGACTCCTGACCAATTATATAACGTTGATTTGTTGGTTTGATCATTCCAATAACATCAAGTCCTAGATTACCGATTGATTTGATTAATGGTTGTTGCGTAAACCAAGTGTCCATGAGAACATACGATGCGTCAACACCAGCTGAAAGTGCACGTTCAATCATAGCTGGTATTTGGTCCGGTGCTTTTTGCAGCGCCTCAAGGCGTCGCTTATATCCAGAACAACGTTTATCAATCTTTTCTGAAATACCATTAATTTGTGATTTTAGCGAACTTAATAATGAAAAGTCGATAGGCATAAAAGTTGCCCCATCTGACCAGCCCATCGTAAGCATACGGAATCCTTTATAGAAACGATCCTTTTTTGAAGAATGATCAAAGCAGCGGGCCAATAATTCTACTTTTTTACTACGGTTTCGTTCAAATTTAGAGTCATCAAAAATAAGCACTTTTAAGCGACTTTTATCCGTTAGGCTGCTTACTTTACTAATGGTAGAAGCACTAAGCAATAGTAAAAAACGACGCCATGCAAATTTAGAATGATTTAATAAACGATATACCACATCTTTAGCTGGAAAAGTGTCAGACTGGTTACTTTCCAGAAGGCGAAACCAATTCTTATGTTGAAATATCAAACAGAAAATAAGCTGGAATAAATAAGAACACGAAAATCCAAAGGATTTCTTAATCCCTGGTTTCCGTAAATGTTTAAGAACTTCAAGTTCATCAAAAGTAGATTTTAACTCTTTTGGTGGTTGATTCTTTTGCCTAGTATTCGGTATCATATAGGAGGCACCTCTTCTATTTGGTAGTGTATTCTAGTCAAATTCACTATACCAAAAGTTGAGGTGTTTTTCTTTGTCTTAGCTTACTGTCAAGGAACATAACTGAATGACCGTTAGGTCATATCGAATAAGGATCAATTAACCGTTTTACTCTGCGAAAGTTGAGTAATAATACTTAGGAAAGTGGTTGAACGATGTACGTTCCAGGATATATCACTCAAGAAGAAGAAGCAGCGCTCCCTTTTTTCAACAGCCATGATGAAGCTCTCAAATGGTTTAATAATAAATACGGTAATAACTTCATATTAACCGGTTCTGAAATTATCGATGAACAGAAATGTCATTTTTATTATTTGATTTTAGATTGGGAAATATATGAAGCCGGTCAGAATGAATTTGTGACAAAAGGTATTATCACCGATGCCATAAAGTACATGGGCAGTTATCAAGAGGTTCAAATCTTTGATGATGGAAGTATTCATATCGTACATTAAATCAAATCTCCTACTTAAATGAGTAGGGGATTTTTTATTTTCGTTGTTTTTGACTAAATATCATTATGGGAATATTTTTTGTTTACAAATATTAATTACGTTGGTAAATCGGGAAATCGTTTCAAAATAAAACAGAAATGGTAAGTGGTAAATTTCGATGAACAACCGTATGGAGTCATCGTTGCGTACCAGATTTCATGCAAAGAAAAAAGTTCCTGCATATTCGATTCAGGAACTTTTTTTCCGGATCTATTGATTGATGTTGTAATGTAAAATACATTATGAAGGAATGCACTTTAGCTAACGGGCTGTTTAGTTGAAGAAAGAAATGATGTTCTTTTTCTCTTTTATGTAACATTTGACCCAAATTCGAAATAAAAGGAGTGTGGGGCATGAAGGATTTTTGTCAGAATTATTACAAAAATCAAGAGAAGCAAACCAACAGTTACAAAAAAAAATCGAACAAAAAAAAGGGAATTTAAGAAACTCTGAAGAAGTAGTTCAAAATACGATATGGGACATTCAAAATTTAATTATCTGGGGGGATACAATGAAAATACTTAAAAAGGCAGTTTTATCTTTTGTGTTGGCTGGAGTGTTATTGGCTAATAGCCATCCAGCAGCTGGAGCGACTTCTTTACCCGTGAACAAAGTTGTTACGGTTCAAAAGCCAATCAGCGGTACCTTTACCGGCTGGGCAGATTCACATTCCTTTGAAGCAAAAACACCGAGAGGCTATAAGGTATTCCAAACATATAATCATTGGTATTTTACCCATTTAAAAGAAGGTCAGCACTACACCTTCTTCAATGTAACCAATCGATACGGTCAAAACATCATAATTAAAATCAATAAATAATGTTACACGCATAATGAACTATACGACGATAAAAGTGGTGCTATTTCAACTAATGGAGCAAAACGCTGAACCAGTTAAAGGAAGATGGAACTGAAATCATTTTCAAAGGCGATGGCGAATACGCGAACAGGATTTAATGACAACTATGAACACAGTTACAGGGAAACCATAACAAGTCCTAAACAAGACCAAAACTGGCGGTGCGATCGTAAGCGTCTCCTTAATAGAGTTCCTCAAGAAAGGGGATGAACAGCTCTTTTTTTGTGTTTCGTATCGCTGGGCGATATAACTTGCAAAAAAATCCAAAAATCTTCATGTTTAATAGAAAGGAGGACCGATATGCGACGTGATATACAACCGAATGAACGTGCTTTCTCTTCCAAGGAAGTGGCAGAAGAAGTGGGGATTGCAACACCCACTGTTCGAAAGTATGGGCAAATCCTAGAGCGAAATGGATATGAGTTTTTAAAAGATGGCGATCGGCGTATCTTTGTCCAATCCGACATCGAAGCGCTTATAGCGTTACGCGATACAGACAAGCCCCTAGACGATACAGCTAGAGACCTTGTGTATCAACAAAAAGAAAGATCAGAAGGTTCCAATGAAACAGAGATTGCGATACCCGATACATATGACAATTTACTCCAATATCCCAATCAATTAAAAGAGATCTTAATGTTTTTATCCAATGAACTCGCTGCCACACGTGAAATGAATGTCCAACTGATAAACGATATATCTCAGCTTAAAACAGCGGTTTCTCGGCTCCAGCAAGATCATCATGTTATAAGTTCTAATATTGGAAATTCAGTGCAAAAAACTTCATGCTAAAATTGAAAAATTAACTGAACAACAAAAGGCCATTACGAAACATTGCTGCAACAAGAAGAACAAAAAAGCGAATTCTTACAAAAAGAAGTACAAAATATGCGGGACGAACAGAAAAAAGAATGGCGTTCACAAAATGATTTTAATAAACGTTTAGAAGAAGCGATACAAAAACCAAAAGGAAACTGGGGGAGGCTTTTCTTTATATTCCGAAAATAAAGTGACTATTTAAGGCTTTTTTTAAGTGTGTTAAGATTTGTGGAAACAAATTTCTTTTTAAATGTTCATATCACCGGGCGATATAACTTGAAATTAAATCCAAAACCTTTATATTAATAGAAAATGGGCTCCGATATGCGACATGATATATAACCGAATGAACGAGCCCCCTCTTCTTAGGAAGCGGAATAAGAATTAGGTATGTTGCACCCATTGTTCGGGGGTATGGTCAAATCATAGAACGAAATGGATATGATCTTTTAAAAGATGGCATTCCTCCTATCTTTGTTCAATCCGACATTGAAGAGCTTATAGCGGTACGCGATACGGACAAGCCCCTAAACGTTACAGCTTAAGACCTTGTATATCAACAAAAAGAAAGATTAGAAGGATCCAATGATACAGAGATTATGATAACCGATACATAAGACAATTTAACCCACAATCCCAATCAATTAAAAGAGATTTTAATGTTTTTAGCTAATGAACTCAGAGAAACACTAGAAATGAATGTCCAACAGACAAACGATATGTCTCAGCCTAAACAACGGTTTTTCGGCTTCAGCAAGATCATCATGTCCTTTATAATGTTCCTCAAGAAAGTGGATGATCCGCTCTTTCTTTGACTCGTATCGCTGGGCGATATAACTTGCAAATAACTCCCCAGAACCTTGTTTAAAATGGTCAAACAACTACTCTTAAACCTAAGACAACCAAATCAAAAGCAAAAATTCTTTTGTTCCGACTATTTGAATTCACTATTTTTCAAAATTCAACAAATTCCCGGGAAATATCTACAAATCCTGAGTAGATATCGACAAAAATAGAAGCTTCGCAATAGCCATTTATCTATTTGTTTTTACTGATAAGAAAGTAGTCATACTATAGAACAGGCATGGGAGGGTTGACCTCCATAAAATGTGGACATCCACCAGTGCGATCATATTTTTACTCATTCACCAATTTATGTAAGTAATTGGGTGGTGGGTTATGAGTCTTTTTTCTCCTACAGTTCAATTTTATCCTTTGGAGTAATATCTACCCACCAATAAAGCAATCACCAGTAAATAAACTACTATGAAAATCTAAGAAAAAAGGAGAATTCGGGAGATTTCGCATTCTTTATTGAGGAGTTCAGCAAACTGCAGTAGCAATCATAATAATTATATTAATCTTCAGCAATCGGGCGCGATTCTGCAGCGAGAATTGTGCTCTTTATGTATGTTTAGGGCCATTTAATGAAATAAGGCTTATGAGCTAACTGCAGTTAAGTTGTAGAAGGATTTTTGTAATTAAAACAGAATAATTATATTTACCTCCAGAATTTGTAAGCAAGTTATTTATCATTAGGTATCAATTAAAAAATACAAGATAATGAAAAAAAGGAGGAAATTTAAAATGACGCATCCTGCATTAAAAATGTACGACTACCACATATGGGCAGATGGAGTTATAATTGATCGTTTAAAAGAACTTCCGCAAGACATTTATCATAAGGAAATTCAGACTGGTTTTTCTTCGGTATCAAAGGTGTTGTCTCACATTTATCTTACTGATTATGCATGGTTTGACATTATCTCAGGTAAAAGTATGAATGAAGCAATCGCAACCACGAATCAATTAAGAGAACAGATCGAAACGAAAAGTATTGAAGAAATGAAAAAGATCTTTTTAGACTTATCTGAACGTTACAAAGAACTTCTGAACAGCCAAGAAAATATTGAAAAGGTGATAGTGGTTGATAACCCCTATGCTGGATTACTTGAAACTTCTGTTTCTGAAACGGTGCTACATGTTGTCACACACGGATCTTATCATCGTGGCAATATAGCTACCATGTTACGGCAAATGGGACACACCTCCGTGATGCAAGATTATGGACTTTACCTGTTCATGCCCCAAACTTCATGATTACTCGTCTGGGGGTCTTGTATATTTTTATAAAAATTCTTCAATTAAAAGAGTGCTAATGTAATAAGGTGTGAACACGTTTCAACGACCTGAGTAATTCCAGAATAGGGCGCATTTCATAAATAATGAGATGTGCTTTTTAGTATTATTCGATAATAGGGAAAATAAAAACATATAATTGTATAAAAATATGCTATTGTGAATAATTATACTATTTGTTTAAATATAAAATGTAAAGAGGAGGAGTAGAATGTCTAATAAAGCTCTAATACAAAAAATAGAAGAATTATCAATGAATGCTTTTTACCAGCACTTCAAACGCTAATGCATGCTGGATGGATATTACGTTTTTCTGAAGGATATACAAAAAGAGCAAATTCAATCAATCCTATTTATTCCTCAATTGAAGATTTTAAAAGGAAGATAGAGAATAATGAAAAATTGTATCGTGAAAGCAATTTAAGGGTTGTTTATAAAATGACACCACTAGTTGGTGGTTCAAGCAATTTAGATAGCGTCCTAGAAAAGTCTGAATACACTCTTGAGGGTGAAACAAGTGTTCAATTATTGCCGATATTAGAAATTGATAAAACAATAGAAACAAATGTTGTTATTTATAATAAGTTACATGAAAATTGGTTTCATAATTTTTGTATTTTAAACAATATAAGTGAAAACCACCAACTAACGTTAAAGAAAATGCTAGAAAATATTGTTCCTACCACTTGCTTTATTTTATTAATTGATGATGATTCAGTCGTAGCTTGTGGCCTAGGTGTTTTAGAAGATGAATACATAGGATTATTTGATATTGTAACGCATGAAAATTATAGGAACAAAGGTTATGAAGCCAAATTAATTAGATATTTGATACAGTGGGGCTTTTGATCTTATCCCTGCTGATTGGTGTTATACTGCTTATTGAAGGAATCGTATTGATAATGAATTCGAGAGGGCTATCAAATGAGATGATAGAAGGGGATGCCCATCATTGGAAACGAAAGAATATGTGGTTCGGTATTATTTTCGGTTGGAAATTAACTAATGAAAAGTACTGGAATTGTCCGTAAAGTTGATGAATTAGGAAGAATTGTTATACCGATTGAGCTACGAAGAGCCCTAGAAATCGATCTGAAAGATCCTGTAGAAATTTTTGTTGAGGGAGAACAAATTATTTTGAAGAAATATAGTCCTAATAATGCCTGCGTCTTGACTGTTGAAGTTTCTGATAATAATCTAACTCTTGCTGAGAGTAAATTAATCCTTTCTCGCGAAGGTGCAGAAAAATTAATACAAGAGATTCAACAATCATTTGAATTAGCGAAATAATGAAGAACTCCAATCCTGGAAAGGGTATTGGAGTTTTTTACTTGAATTGGAATTTTAAGTGCCCCTATTATACAATAAATTTACATATTTTTGTTGTTTTTACGAAAAGAGGTTGATATAACAATATTTCTATATTATCAAAAATCACTACTATGATATGCTTATTGTAACATTATATGGTAAAGGGTGGTGTAATTCACCATGAGAATAGCATATGTCAAAGCAAGCATAGATCAACAAGAACTTTTCAAACAGCTTGAAGTGCTAAAGAAGGCAGGATATGAAATGCTAATACAAGAGAAGTATACTAGTGCTAAGAAGAGCAGGAAAGGTATACAGAAACTAATGGATAATGTCAGACAAGGTGATACTGTCATTGTAGAATCCTTATCTAGACTTGGCAAAAGTATCTTAGACATTTACAACACTGTTGAGGAACTATGTAAGATGGATGTTATTGTTATCTCATTAAAGGAGAATATGGACACTGCTACACCAACAGGAAAAGCAATGCTTGATGTGATGTTTATGATTGAACAGATTGAAAGAGACTTAATTGCAAGCAGGGTTAAGGAAGGTAAAGAAAGTGCTAAGAGGAGAGGTAATAGGAGTGGCAGACCTTTACTTGATAATGAAAAGATAGAGAGTGCACTGAGATTATATGACAGTGGTAAATGGACAATCAAAGATATTATTAAGATGACAGGAATTGGTCAAGGAAGTTTATATAGAGCAATTAAAAAAAGGAATTCTGAGCAAAACAATTAAGAATAATTTTACAATCTTACAATTTATTACACTATTGATTAGCAGAATTAATAAGGCCATCTCTAGTTTTTTTGAGTCGACTGAAAAAAACTATTGAACTAAAAGCCTTTTTTAGTAAGGGGCAGGTAGTCTTTCCGTATCCTGAGAATTAGGTAACTCCTTCAACCTAAATAGTGCATTAGTAAAAATGGAGGCTTAATAATGCTCTTTAACTTGTTTTTTATTTATTTTTCTATAGTTACTATCGTTTTATATGGAGGAATTTTTACCGATATAGAGCATACTTAATCTTTTCCTCATCAGCTTTTGTCCTCTAGGAAGTTTGCCTCGTTTTTTTGCAGCTAAAACGCCTTCCTTTGTCCGTTCAGAGGTGAGATCTCGCTCAAACTGTGCAATCCCAGCAAAAATGGTAAACAACATTTTTCCATGTTTTGTTGTTGTATCCAGCCAAGACTCCTTTAAACTTTTTAAATGCGCTCCTTTTTGTGAAATTAGCTCTGTAATCTCAATCAGATCTTCCGTTCGAAGAAATTCATACGGTTAATTCCGGACGATCCCGTTCGGTACCAGTCATTTTTTCAAAAAAGATACGTTCGCATCTGAAATCTTCAAGCTGTTTCTTTTGGCGATCTAAATTTTGTTCAATTGTGGAAACGCGCATGTAACCAAATGTCATTTCATCCTCACCTTCCTACATTATTGACCAAAAATATCAAATAATTAATATTGTTACAAAATATTTTGTTGCATATTTTTGTTACGTAATTTATGAGAGATTGGTAGACAGAATATTTGTTTTTACACCGCGTACCAGAAACGAACGTTATTGTTACGGTAATTGCATAGAAAAGTCTACTTTATAAAAAGTAGCGATTAATTTTTGATATTAACTGTTTTATGATAATAAAGTTAAAAACTCCAGTCATCGTATTCAACAATCGGCCATTTAATTGAATAAGACTTCCATACGAAGCTGGCGATAGGACCAGCCCTCCTCTAACTTTAAACGTACTACTTCTCGGTTTAGTTCTTCTGTATATGTATATGTAGAAAGCAAATAAAACAGCTTAAAGACCAAATTCAAGGCCTAGAGGAGCAAATAGAAGCGCTCCGGAACCTACACCAACTTGGGTTTGAATAATGAAAAATAAAAGCTGCTTATCCAAAATTGTGTTTTTGTTTACGGTCATCATATATTCATCCTTTTGATGATGATTGTTGTTTCATTTTTTTTGGATGCAGATCCTAGGGTCGTGTGTTTAATGCCTAAATTGGCAAACTTTGTAATTACCATTTAACATAAAGAGAGAGTTAATACTTTAATGCTATACACTCAGCATCTACTATCCATAAGTTCATATGATTTATCATCGCTATCCTCTTTTCACTCTATCTCTTCTTGCTCAATTAGAGATAACTTCTATATTGATACCAAGATAGCCATCCAACTAGTATTAACTATAGAGCATACCAGTATGTATCCCAATGTAAATATATTAAAAATACGATTCCTAGAGCTAAACATAGTAAGGATTGAATACGGCATACGACTTTAACAATCTGACCCGTTGCCATTTCCCAATGCATATTCCGTTCCTCCTCTATATTTAAAATAAAGAAAGCCAGTAATAATGCTGGGTTATTCTTTACAGAGTTTCAATATCAAACAGGGAAACTATCTTACAATTCATTTTTATACTTTTGGTATTTTTTATCGTGTAAGTAAGGGATAAACGTCCCAAAAAGTAAAGTTTTTATAATTGCAGTATTTACCAAAATAAAAGAATGTTACGTTCTTCAACTGTTTAAAGGGACTTTTTCAGTTCCCTCCTTAACAGTCGGGATTGTCTTTTGGAATACGTATCGTACTATGGGAGTTCTTAATGATGATGATGCGAAACCATAAGCGAACAAAAAGCAAATCGTTGGCATACTCTGTATAAACCCATCAAAAAGTAAAGGATGTTTTTTAATGCCGGCATTTACAGGTCCTGTTACAATAATAAATGTAGGTGTAGCAGCTATCATCGAGTTTGGAGATTCAGTTTTTATTTCTCCTAAATTTGCTACCAAAACCAACGTCGGTTCAGGGTCTTCAAATACAGGGACTCAAATCATAGTTAATAGTGGATTTAGTTCAACTGATGCTGTACAATCAGCTTTAAATGACCAACCAATAGTTCGGGATAACTAATTGGTCTCGCTTTAATCACTGGGTGATGAGTTGTTGTAAATGCTATATTAGGACAAAGAGATTTACAAAAGTAGCTAACCAGTTTAATATCTTATTCAGCAAACAGGTGCGTTAGTACAATAGCATAACTTCATAGGTTTCATAAAAAATTAGTGATTAAACAATATCTCACTTTGTAACAATTATAAATTTTTATAAACATACTGCCAAAGTATAAATAAATTAAATGCCAGAAACATTTCAGAATGAGTCTCTTTTAACGGAGACTTTTTATTTGTCTTTTTATATTCCCAATTGGGACCCTAAGTAATCCAGGGTTTCCCTTTAATAAGTTCCCAAACAAACAACACTTTGTTTTGAAAAAATGTTGAAAGATATCTAGGCTTTGTGCAGAGTAACAGCGTCAACTCATTTTCGTTGTCAGTAATAGGACAAACTTTCTTGTTCATATTCTGACAGTTTGGAGAGTGGGGCAACGTGAGAAAAACAAGTGAGGAATTTCTGAAGGGGAGAAAGCTCACTAGGGAGACAAGAGTTGAGGGATTCGGAGAGGTTCGAGTTTATGGGGAGCTTGACTTAGAGAGACTAGCCAAGCGCTTATTGAAAAGTAAATCAATTGAGGGATAACACGGAGGGAGAGAGTTTCAATTCACTTGGAACAGAAAAAAAACTGCTAGGTAAAAGGTGCGGTGAACCTTTGTCCTTCATAGCAATTCCGACTGCACCGATTCCAGTGAGACTACTTTAATATCTTCAATTTTTTTCTTCGTGATTCTTAACGCATTTAAAAATCATGCAAGAAGGCCAACGGACAAAACAGGGAAAATAAAAAACTCAAAAGAGTCGCCATTCAACGACCTTTTGAGTCAGCTTCAACTGCGGTCAAAAAATTCGACTAGAAAAACGTTCATTATATAGCATTTTTCTTATCCGATTGAGATGCTATTTTGTTCTCTGTTGATCTCAAGTCGTCGTTTACTTTCTGTCCTTGTTCCAAATATTCTGTTTGGAATCCACTCTTTATTGCCCAACTATAAAACACAAGAGATAAACATGTAATTAAGACCATATCCCAACCAAATGGAATTACGTTTATTCCACCAAACTTTTCACTTCCTAAGTATGAAATAGTCATCATACATAATAAGTAAACAACCATCCAAAGCCCTGCTGAAAAGTTTTGACGGAATCCCTTCCATTTTATTTTTGCTTGATAATAGAAATAAATAGGAAGACCAATCATAATGATAAAAAATACTTCTCCGGTCAGTGGCATCTCGCCCAATATAGAACTAAAGAAGCAAAAACAAATCCAAGTGGTGAAATAATACTTAATCCTTTTAGACGTAATGGTCGGTACAAGTCTGCTCCTGTTCGTCTTAATGACATAACAGTAACTGGACCTGTAATATAAGAGATCAATGTTGCAACCGAAATAACCTCTGCTAATATTCCCCAACCTCTAAATAGGAATAAAAATAAGAAAGATACACCTAGATTTAAAAACATAGCTTGACGCGGTATGCCATAAAGAGGATGTAATTTTCCAAACACGCTTGGTAAATATTTGTTCTGTTCCATTCCATAAATCATTCGTGAAGTTGTTGCGGTGTAAGTAATACCTGTCCCAGAAGGAGAAATAAAAGCATCAGAGTAAAGAATAATAACTAACCAGTTTATGCCTAAAGCAATGGCTAGGTCGGCAAACGGCGAATTGAAATTTAAATGATGCCATCCGTTTACAATCATAGACGGATTAACGGCTCCAATAAAAGCAATCTGCAACAATACATAGATAACTGTTGCAATTAAAATTGAACCAATTACCGCAATGGGGATAGAACGTCCAGGATTTTTTGCCTCACCCGCCATATTAATCGGACTTTGAAAACCGTTGAAAGCAAAGATAATACCAGAAGTCGCTACAGCCGTAAGTACACTGGCCACCCATTAGGTACTATGGTTCCTGTAGACGTAAAATTAGATGCATGAAAACCAACAAATAAAAGTGATCCAATCGTAAGTCCAGGTATAATAATTTTAAAGACAGTAATAAATGAATTAGCTTTTGAAAACAAACCAACTGTCCAGTAATTTAATAAAAAGTAAATGATTAGTAAGCCAGAGGCAATTGCTAAACCTCCCCCAGTAAGACTCCCATTTACTACTAAACTATGTGTCCACTGTGCCCATTGCCATGGCCATGAACTCATATATTGAACGGATGCAACTGCCTCAACTGGAATGACAGAAACGATGGCAATCCAATTTGCCCAAGCAGCAAGAAATCCTACAAAAGAACCATAAGAGTATTGCGTATATTTGACCATTCCCCCAGCTTCAGGAAACATAGAGCCTAATTCACTATAAGAAAGTGCAATAAATGAAATGACAATCATACCAATAATCCAAGAGATAATGGCAGCTGGTCCAGCTATTTGTGCAGCTCTCCAAGCTCCGAATAACCAACCAGATCCAATAATAGATCCGAGCCCTACCATAGTCAACGAAAAAGTCCCTAACCTTCGATGCAAATTATTCACTTGTTTTGCCCCTAGTTTGTCCAAATGTAATTCCTCCGTTTAAAGTGATTAACAAGATTAAAACAATATAAAGCGTATACAAAAATTCCCTCAATAGAACATAATTTTTGCTTCCTCCAAAACTGATTAAGTTCCTTTTTCTAGATTAATAGTTTCAGTATGGAAAAGCATCATTCCATTTGACGAAAGCAATGGTTCCACTTTTTTAAGAAATAAAACTTTCTTAACATAACACCTCCATCATAAAGAAAAATATATTTTATTCGCGTTATGCGTACTTTCTGAATAAATTATAGATTGAATTTAGTAAAAAATCAATATTTGTACTCCTTTCGCGAACTTTTTGTTCTATTTCATCCACCTTTTATTATTTGTCATAAAAAAACGCCTGGTCCTAATCAAGCCGGACCAAGCACTTTTTAAATAATGATTATTTTACTCACGCGGTTCTTTCCGTGCAGCTCCTGTACGTTTCGCTGCTTTGACCACAGCAGCACGTACATGTTCTACTACCTTATCATTAAACACACTTGGAATGATATAGGACTCACTTAGTTCTTCATCCGAGACAACGGATGCGATTGCTTTAGCAGCTGCTAATTTCATTTCCTCGTTAATTTCAGTTGCACGGCAATCGAGTGCACCGCGGAAAATTCCAGGAAAACAAAGCACGTTATTGATTTGATTTGGATAGTCGGACCTGCCAGTTGCCATTACCCTAACATAGGGCTCAGCTAATTCCGGGTCAATTTCCGGCATAGGGTTCGCCATCGCAAATACGATTGGATCTTTGGCCATTGTCTTTATATCTTGGACCGTTAATATCCCGGGAGCGGATACACCAATAAATACGTCCGCTCCAACAATTACTTCGGATAAAGTTCCTTTTAAGTTGTCTGGATTTGTCAACTTAGCATATTCATTCCAATGCTTATTTTCATATTGGACATCACGATGAATGGCTCCCTGCTTGTCCACCCCAATAATGTTACGAACTCCGGCTGATAAAAGTATTTTTGTACAAGAAATTCCTGCCGCACCAATGCCAGTGAAAACCACTTTAATATCTTCAATCTTCTTTTTCGTAATTCTCAGTGCGTTTAAAAGTCCTGCTAAAAAAACAACCGCTGTTCCATGCTGGTCGTCATGGAATACAGGAATATCAAGCTCCTCTTTTAGTCTCTTTTCAATTTCAAAGCACCTTGGCGCTGAGATATCTTCTAAATTGATTCCTCCAAATGCCGGGGCTATTGCTTTAATCGTACGAATAATTTCTTCTGTATCCTGAGTGTCAAGACAGACAGGAAAGGAATCAATATTTGCCAGCTGCTTAAAGAGCATTGATTTTCCTTCCATTACAGGCATAGCAGCAAACGGCCGATATTCCCGAGACCAAGAACAGCGGTCCCATCGGAGATTACAGCAACTGTGTTCCGCTTAATTGTTAATGAATAAGCTTTTTCTGATTCCTCAGCAATAGCTGTACAAACATTTGCTACACCAGGTGTATACACCCTTGCCAAATCCTCCCGGCTCTTAATCTTGCTTTTTAGCGCAGTCTCAATTTTTCCGCCAATATGCATAAGAAAAGTTCGGTCTGAAATTTGCAATACCTTGACACCTTTCAGCTTTGGAAGCAGCTCTCCAATAAGTTCACTTTGTTTTACTCCATGAACATTCACCGTGATATCACGAATCGATTGGGTTTTACTTGAGGAAATTACATCCACCCCGATAATATCTCCGCCTGCAGCGCTTATACAATTCACAATTTCAGCAAATGAAAAAACCTCTAAATCTAATTGTAGACGCATAATAATATGTGTGCTTTTACCTGTTTCGATTGCCAATTCTATTACCTCCACTATTGTTATAGCATAATATAAATGCTTTTATAGATATGGAAATGCATACATAATCTCGTTCAAGCCCAATTTTGAAAGTGCACCTTCCATTACTTGCTTAAAATTCTTTTCATCCTCACAAAGGCGACAAAATCGATTATTTCATCCGCTGATAAAGGTTCTTCGTCTATTGAGAAGCCGTGATCAGGAATTTTTATTAGGTTTGTAGTCTTTATGGGATCCTGGTCTTCTTTTGTTCTTCCTAATATAAAATCAACAGTTGTATCAAATAAATCTGCAATTTGTGATAACGCACGGAGGGATGGTTCACGGTACCCAGATTCATACCCCGCATAAGTGCTTTTTGCTATCCCAAGTTGATCCGCAGTATCTTGTAAGGACCATTTTCTTTTTTTCTCAATATAGATAAAGGTTTCAGCATGCTCTCAAACTCCATTTATTAAAATATTGACCTCATTTTAACATAGTAAAATAGACTATACCAGAAAAAAGTACGCGAAACGAATACGATATCTTGATTTTTTATAATTTAGTTCTATAATAGCTAATATAAATACGCAATTCGCAAACAAAACACTAGCTATGGAGGTGTGCTTATGAAGAAAATTTTATTGCTTGCTACAGGTGGAACGATTGCTTCAGTGGAGGGAAATGGGGGACTTGTTCCAGAATTATCTGTTGAGGAATTACTTCATTACTTACCAGAATCGAATAATAATAGTTTAAAAATTGACGGTAAAATTTTAATGAATATTGACAGTACTAATTTGCAGCCTGAGCATTGGGTAAAAATCGCTAATGCTGTCTATACACATTATCAGGACTACGAAGGTTTTGTCATTACACATGGAACAGATACGTTAGCGTATACATCCTCCGCGCTTTCTTATATGCTTCAGGGCCTAGGAAAGCCGGTTGTGCTGACTGGCTCACAGGTTCCGATCAGCTTCAAAAAAACCGATGCCAAAAAAAATGTCGCTGATGCCCTTCAGTTTGCCTGCGAGGATATTGGTGGAGTGTTTATTGTTTTTGATGGCCGGGTGATTCTCGGAACGAGAGCAGTTAAAATGCGGACAAAAAGTTATGATGCGTTTGAGAGTATTAACCATCCATATGTTGCTTATGTAAATAAGAAAGAAGTTAAATATCATTGGAAACCTGCTTCTGTAACGAAAGCCCTTTCGTTAAACACTAATTTATGTACAGATGTATTTCTTATGAAATTGTATCCTGGTACGAAGCCAGAGATTTTTGATTGTCTAAAAGATTTATATAAAGGAATTATTATTGAAAGCTTTGGAAACGGCGGTTTACCTTTTGAGGGAAGGAACTTGCTTTCGAAAATTCAAGAGCTTACGGAAAAGGGAATTGCAGTTGTCATCACGACTCAATGCCTTGAAGAAGGAGAGGACCTGTTTCTATATGAGGTTGGACGTAAGGTAGCACAAAATCAAGTTATTTTATCCGGAGATATGAACACGGAAGCAATCGTTGCCAAATTAATGTGGGCGCTTGGACAAACTGATTCTTTAGATAAGGTCAAGAAGATCATCGAAACACCATCGGCAGGAGATTTAACAAGAAAAGCGGAAGCGTTCGTTTAGCGAAGTAATCTAGAAGAGAGTGTCACCGCTTTAAACGACATGTATTTTTACAAATTACCAACTTAAATAAAGGTTGCTCAAATTTTTCTGTATTCACCTTTACGATATTCATGGTGGTAAATTTGTGTTAATCACTATTTAAACCTCTGACGGGGGCGTTAGTTTAACAAGACACCTAAAAAAGTCGATTCCTTATTGAACTGAACTCAAAAAGTTAGACATGATTATTAGGTAGCTTCCTAGGCATGAATTCGGTATTGAACCGGACTCATGCCCTTTAATTTTGATAATTTCTGGATCTTCGAGAAATGGAAGAACCAAGATCTTGTTTTTGAATTGATGAAAAATAAATATGGTATAAACGTATATCAAGAAAAAAATAAGAAGAAGATATAAACTGCTTCTAAATTTCATTAAAAGATTTTCTTCCGGTCCCGTTCGTCTTTTAGTATTTCCACAGCTTCCCGGAAACGTTGAGAATGAATGATTTCACGTTCTCGTAAGAAGCGCAGACTGTCATTGATATCAGGGTCATCACTTAAATTAATTAACCATTGATAGGTGGCCCTTGCTTTTTCCTCTGCTGCTATATCTTCATATAAATCGGCAATGGGATCTCCTTTTGCAGCGATATAGGAGGCTGTCCATGGAACACCAGAAGCATTTTGATAGAATAGGGCTCCGTCATGGTTTGCATAATGATCTCCAAGGCCTGCCGCCTTCATCTGCTCTGGGGTAGTATCTTTCGTTAATTTATAAACCATTGTTGCAATCATTTCGAGGTGGGCAAATTCTTCTGTTCCAATATCCGTTAATAACCCGATAACTTTATCAGGGATTGTGTATCTTTGATTTAAATAGCGTAAGGCAGCAGCCAACTCTCCATCTGCTCCTCCATATTGTTCGATTAAAAATTTGGCAAGTGTCGGATTACACGTACTGACTCGAACGGGATATTGCAGTTTTTTTTCATATACCCACATTTACGCACTTACCTCCCTTTTTAAACCTGCCATGGCCATGGGGTGTCAGACCAGTTCCATGGATAAGCTGAGTAACTATTGCCATATTGCAGTAACGGTCCAAATTGGCTTTCAAATGCTTTTTTTAACTGTTTCCGTTCTTTTGCATAATGATTAAATTGATTAATCGCTTCGACATCATCAGGATGGGTATCTAAGTAAAGAGTAAGCTCGACTAAAACAAAGTCAACAGCTTGAAGCTGTTCCATCATTTGGTAATATTCTGCAGGAACCTGCTTCATATTGGCAGACCCCCTTGGCCTCTTCCTTGGCATTATAGTAGGGGTCATAGAAATCCTTCCAAAGAGTTCCGTATTTTAGTGCCTCAAACGGCGTAAATTGAGGTAGATTTGGTGGTTGGAATCCTATATATAAATGGGGTGCGGTAGAATATGTTTTTTCTAGAATTGGCTTGCAGGGGTCAAATGGACTCGTATAAGGATGATAGGATTTTTGATGTGTAAACATTGTAGCCCTCCCTAAATTCAACATCATTAATTAATATGGAACATTTTCTATACTCATGACACAAATCTTTAATAAGAAGGAAGGTATTTAGCGGTTTTGTTGAAGTATAATAGGGAGGAAGGTTTAATACTATGGGGGGATTGATTTGTTCGTTAAAAATATTATGATACCTAAGCATGAATGCTTTACCGCTCAACATGATGAAACCTTGATAGCTGCTTTGGAAAAGTTAGAAACTCATCAAATTGATGGCTTGCCGGTATTGCAAGGAGAGCAGTATGTAGGGGTTGTAACAAGGTATAACATTTATGCCAACTATTTCCTTTCAAATAAGCAAAAAGATGACTATTTAAATTCTATAATTGTTAAAGATATTGCTACACATCAGGATAAGTTTTTAGAAGGGGGAGAACTTTTTGAAAAAACACTGCTTGATTTAAAGGATTTCCCTTTATTAGCTGTGATTGATTCAAGCCGTAATTTCCATGGTGTTGTAACACGTTCAGACGTTCTTAGTTCTTTCCAAAGTGCATTTGGCGTTAATCGACCAGGTGTTAGAATTGCTTTTACATCTGTTGAGACAGAAGGCCGTATTGCAAGGCTTTCCGAAATTGCCCATCATTTCCACGAGCATATTATTTCGCTAGTAACCTTTGATGAAACTGATAAACTAGTTCGAAGAATTGTTATGAAGATCGAAAAAAAGGACAATATTGACCGTTTTACAAAAAAACTTGAGGAACATGGATTCCGGATATTAAGTATACATGAAGACGAGTAGTAATTATTTAAGGAAAATAATTAAGATCCTTCTCATACTTTGTATGGGAGGGCTTTTTATGTTTTCTGCTTTTTAGTTTCAGTATTCTTTATGGTATGATTTTCGTATTACATAAAGAATAATCCGTTTTAAAAGGGGAAACGAGAAAATGGTTATTTATATCCTAATGGTGTTACTTATTGGAGCCTGTCTCCTCTTATACATGTTAAGAGAGGCATTTCTTAATAAAGTGGTTGAACACGAAATGCTTTTTCAAGAATTTCCTTATTCTTTTGAAAAAGTCTCGATCTTCTTTATTTCGGATATACACAGAAGGAGCATTTCTGATAAGGTGATCAGGACCATTAAAGGAAAGGCAGATATAATCATTATCGGAGGGGATTTAACAGAAAAAGGTGTCCCTTTTGAGAGAGTGAAGAATAATCTGAAAAAATTAACACAAGTTGGCCCTGTGTATTTTGTTTGGGGTAACAATGATTATGAAGTCGATTATCATGAATTAGATGCCATTCTTTTGGATAATGGGGTAAAAGTTTTAGACAATACATCGGTTACGTTTGAATCTAAGCACGGGGAAAAACTATGCTTGCTGGGTGTAGATGATCTTAATCAGAATCGAGATCGACTTGATTTGGCCATTTTAGATGCTGAAAAAAATAGTTTTAAGATATTGGTAAGTCACTATCCGAGGATTACCGAGAAAATTCAACCAGAACACGACATTTGCTTAGTTTTAAGCGGTCATACTCATGGCGGTCAAATACATATTTTTGGATATAGTCCATTTGAAAGAGGAAAAATAAAAAAATTAAAAAATACAACGTTATTAATTAGTAATGGTTATGGTACCACGACGATTCCGTTACGGCTTGGTGCTCCAGCAGAATGCCATTTAATTACAATTAAACATGGTCAATCTAAGCATTTGAGTTAACTAGCATGTAAGGTAGAAGGTGCTTAATTATATCGGAGGAGAATCAGATGGATTGTCTGGAAGGAAAGTATAATATTAATGCTGCTTCAAAAATGCTCGGAATTCAACCAGGTACACTTAGGGCATGGGAGAGGCGATATCAAATAATTGAGCCTATTCGGAATGAATCAGGTTATCGACTATATACGGACGAACATATTAAAATTCTTAAATGGATAATTAAGAAGATAAATCAGGGTTTTACAACCAGCCAGGCAGTTTCCTTGCTAGCAAATAACCAACTATTTTCGGATGCTTTCAATACTAAAGAAGAAAACGAAATCACTAGTATGTCGGTTGAGCTTTTGGATTCATTATTAAATTTTAATGAATATAAAGCGCAGGAGATTATTAATTCATTATTTAGTCTCTTTACAATTGAAAAGGTGATGTTGGATATTTTTGTACCACTCCTTGAAAAGATAGGGGATCTTTGGGAATCTCGTAAAATAACAAGTGCCCATGAACATTTTGCATCTTCGATTATTCGCTCAAAAATTGTAACAGTATTCTATAATTCACCACAAAACCATTATTTTCCTAAAGTAGTTGCAGTATGCAGCCCTGGAGAATGGCATGATATTGGTTTGTTAATGTTTTCCTTGGTCCTGCGGCGAAAAGGATTTGATGTGGTTTACTTAGGGTCCGGGATGGCAGAAGAAGACTTAAACAAAACATTGGAAAATATTCATCCGGATTTTTTATTTATCTCTTGTACGATGAAGGAAAATTTGACGAATGTCTTATCCCTTGTAACTAGTATCACATTAAACTTTAAAAATCTTAAAATCGGTATTGGTGGTTATGCGGTTAATTCAATGAAACAGTCAGATAAAGAGCAGTTTTCAGCTTTTATTGTTGGGCAAAATCGTGCAGATTGGGAAAAGTGGTTACTTAATCGATCTGGATGATATAGACAATTCACCAACAGACTTCTTCGACATACACTGAAAATAAGAGTTATGTCACGGCAGGGGGCAAAAGCATGCGCTTAGAACGCTTAACAGCCAATAAAATAAAAATTTTTTTAACCTCTGATGATTTATTCGAAAGGGGACTTTCCAAGGAAGATATTTGGAAGGATTCAATTAAATGGCATCAACTTTTTCATGATATGCTGGAAGAGGCAAGCGAGGAATTTGATGTTGAAATACAGGGGTCTGTTGCGGTTGAAATATTCTCTATACAGGCTCAAGGAATGGTCATGATTATTACGGTTGATGAAGTAACGGAAGATGAAGAGACCCTTTATGATGGATTTATTGAAATGCAAGTAAGAGTTGAAGGCTTTGATGACATCTTGTATGAATTTGAAAGCTTTGAGGATATCATTGAACTTTCGAAAAGACTTTTCTCCATTAACATATGCGGTGGCAGTCTATACTCAATGAACGACCGTTACTTTTTTCACATCAATAAATTAGATCCATCAAAAATGGATGCATCTGCCTCGTTACTATCAGAATATGGAAACCCCTCTATTCTCAGTCCATACGTTCTTGCGGAGTATGGAAAACGAATTATTGAAAATAAAGCGGTGGAAACCATTCTTCATTTTTTTAAATAAACTTTCAAGGATTAAGTATTTTAAAAACGGCCACCGCCCCTTTGTTTTTTGAATCTAAAATTTAGTCACATTATGAAAATCACTTTACCTATATAATACTCACCCTATTAAAATGATGGTGGCAGCGTTTACATAAATTATTTTAAAAGATAGAAAAAGTTCATATTTCATCTTGCATAAATTGATTAAAGGTGTATACTTGTGTCTGAAAGCGGACAACATTCGTAAAAGAGATTTTTTAGGAGGTTTACAAATGGTAGCCGAAAAAGGTACTGAAATAACTAATCAAGGGGAAAAAAATGATGTGTTAAAATCAACACAGACTGTAATTCATAAAGCCCTTGAGAAGTTAGGTTATCCTGAAGAAGTATACGAGCTTTTGAAAGAGCCGTTACGTTTGATGACAGTGAAAATTCCAATTAGAATGGATGACGGTTCTATTAAAATATTTACAGGTTACCGTGCCCAGCATAATGATGCAGTTGGACCTACAAAAGGTGGTATTCGTTTCCATCCAGGTGTGACTGAAACAGAGGTGAAAGCCCTTTCAATATGGATGAGCTTGAAGTGTGGCATTGTCGACCTTCCTTATGGTGGGGGGAAAGGCGGAATCGTTTGTGACCCGCGCGATATGTCTTTTAGAGAACTGGAAAGATTAAGCCGTGGATATGTAAGAGCGATTAGTCAAATCGTTGGACCCACGAAAGATATCCCTGCACCGGATGTGTTTACAAATTCTCAAATAATGGCATGGATGATGGATGAATACAGCCGAATTGATGAATTTAATTCACCTGGTTTTATTACCGGCAAGCCGTTAGTACTTGGCGGCTCACACGGCCGTGAATCTGCAACAGCGAAAGGTGTAACAATCTGTATTCGTGAAGCAGCTAAAAAGCGCGGAATAAACATTGAGGGTGCAAGGGTTGTTGTTCAAGGTTTTGGTAATGCGGGAAGTTATTTATCAAAATTCATGCACGACGCGGGTGCGAAAGTAATTGGTATTTCAGATGCTTACGGTGCATTACATGATCCAAATGGACTTGATATTGATTATTTATTGGATAGACGAGATAGTTTTGGAACTGTTACAAAATTATTTAATAACACTATATCAAATAAAGAACTTCTTGAACTTGATTGTGATATTCTTGTTCCTGCTGCAATTGAAAATCAGATTACAGCAGAAAATGCTCATAATATTCGTGCGAGCATCGTTGTCGAGGCGGCTAATGGTCCAACGACTTTGGAGGCTACAGAAATTTTAACTGAGCGTGGAATTTTACTAGTGCCAGACGTGCTTGCATCTGCGGGAGGAGTTACCGTTTCTTACTTTGAGTGGGTTCAAAATAATCAAGGGTATTATTGGACTGAGGAAGAAGTAGAAGAGAAACTTGAGAAGGTAATGGTTAAATCATTTAAAAATATATATGACACTTCACAAACACGTCGTGTTGATATGCGCCTTGCTGCCTATATGGTGGGGGTAAGAAAAATGGCAGAAGCAAGCCGCTTTAGAGGCTGGATTTAATCTTTAACGTTGAAACATAATGGAAAAACTCCTATCATAAAACGATAGGAGTTTTTTTTGAAATAATAACTTATTTTTTAGGAAGTTATGATTAAGGAGTGAAACAATTTTGCAAATAGAAGATATCATTATTGTCGGGGGTGGCCCATGTGGGTTAGCGGCAGCCATCTCTTTAAAGGAAATTGGAAAAAATCCACTCATTCTTGAAAAGGGGAATGTTGTAAATGCTATTTACCACTATCCAACACATCAAACATTTTTTAGCACCAGTGAAAAGTTAGAAATTGGAGATGTCCCTTTTATTACTGAAAGCTATAAACCAAAACGAAACCAGGCGCTTGTATATTATCGAGATGTGGTAAAAAGAAAAAAACTGCGTGTCAATGCATTTGAAAAAGTTACTCAGGTGATAAAGCAGGAAAACCTATTCCAAGTAACCACAGATAAAAATACGTATTTTGCCCGGTACGTAATAATAGCAACCGGATATTATGATCATCCTAATTATATGAATGTTCCAGGCGAAGAGTTGCCAAAGGTTTTCCATTATTTTAAAGAAGCCCATCCGTATTTTGATAAAGATGTTTGTGTGATCGGTGGGAAAAACTCAAGTGTGGATGCAGCACTCGAGCTTGTTAAAGCAGGGGCGAGGGTATCGGTTTTATATCGGGGGAGTGAATATTCACCAAGTATTAAACCATGGATTCTTCCAGAATTCGAAGCTTTAGTCCGAAATGAAACGATTCTGATGGAATTTAATGCAAGTGTAAAACAAATTTTGGAAGATCAAGTGATTTATCTTAAAGATGGGAAACAAAAGTCACTCCCTAATGATTTTGTATTTGCCATGACTGGCTACCATCCTGACCATCTGTTTCTAAAAACAATGGGAATTAGAATAGATGAAGAAACAGGAAGACCAACATTTAATGAAGATACAATGGAAACAAATATAAAAGGTATTTATATTGCTGGTGTTATAGCGGCTGGTAATAATGCAAATGAAATATTTATTGAGAATGGCAGATTTCATGGAGGACAAATTGCCAACTCGATTTTAGAGATGGAATTGGAATCCTGAAAAAGATTCTTTCATTTTCTTTCAGTACATAACATGGTACGATTAAGAAAATGGGTAGAAAAGAGGATCTTTCATGCTGGGAATATTAACAGCCGGAATTGCCCCCGGTCTGGCCTTACTAAGTTATTTTTATTTGAGAGATGAATATGACTCAGAGCCCATATCCTTTGTTCTTAGAACATTTTTGTATGGGGCACTCCTTGTGTTTCCAATAATGTTTATCCAGCATGTACTCATGACGGAAGATTTGATTAAATCTGAATTAATAGATGCTTTTCTAAGCTCAAGCTTACTCGAAGAATTTTTTAAATGGTTCATCCTTTTTTATGTAGTTTACCAACATGTGGAGTTTGATGAACCCTTCGATGGCATTGTTTATGGCGCAGCTGTTTCACTTGGTTTTGCAACGATAGAAAATATAGTTTATTTAGTTGCAAATGGCATTGAACATGCTATGACACGTGCGTTACTTCCTGTTTCAAGCCATGCCCTATTTGGAGTAATCATGGGCTTTTATATTGGAAAAGCCAAATTTACTGAAGGCAATAAAGCCAAATGGATAATCCTCTCCTTATTATTGCCATTTTTACTTCATGGGTTTTATGATTTTATCCTGTTATCACTAGAACATTGGATTTTTATTATTTTCCTATTTATGATTTTCCTTTGGTGGTTTGGTCTTAGAAAGGTAAAAATGGCAAAAGTACTAAGTGCAAAGTATATGAAAAAACAATATTCCGTGCAAAAAAACCTTCAATCTTAATGAAGGTTTTTTTGTTGTTACTTTAAGAATAAAATTGACATTAAAACAAAAAATAGGGTTACTGTTAAAATGATTTACATTTGGGGGTTACAGTTCCATGATTAAGAAAAAAATCCTATTAAAATCTCTCATACTTATCTCCGTTTGTATCATGCCATTTTTATTTATGCAAAGTAACAAGGTTGAGGCTTTTACTAGCCAAGTGATTCAACAAGGAGCTGTTGGTAATGATGTGATTGAACTCCAATCACGGCTTAAATTTATTGGTTATTATCATGGGAAAATTGATGGAGTTTTTGGCTGGAGCACGTATTGGGCATTAAGAAATTTTCAATCTGAATTTGGTTTGCCAATTGATGGACTAGCTGGTGCCACAACAAAAACAAAGTTGGCTAAGGTGACACAATATAATGAACAGTTTGTAAAAAGCCAAATAAATAGCGGGGCTCCTCCGGCATCAAATTCACAAAAACCGCCTAATAAACCAACTTCATCAAATACGCCAAATGGTTTTTCATCAAATGATATCCAATTGATGGCAAATGCTGTCTATGGTGAATCAAGGGGGGAACCATTTACGGGTCAAGTAGCAGTGGCGGCGGTTATTCTTAATCGAATAAACAGTTCATCGTTTCCTAATACTGTTTCAGGAGTTATTTTTCAACCTGGGCCTTTACAGCAGTCGCTGATGGTCAGATATACCTGACACCGAATGAAACTGCAAAGAAGGCAGTTATTGATGCGATAAATGGCTGGGATCCGACAGGGGAAGCATTGTATTATTTTAATCCGGACACAGCCACAAGTCCGTGGATATGGGGTAGACCGCAAATAAAAAGAATTGGGAAACATATTTTTTGTAAATAGAGAGGTGAAGGAATTGATAAGAGGTATTTTAATAGGTGTTCTTTCGATGGGCGTTGCAGGAACAGCCTATTGGGGCTATCAAGAACATCAAGAAAAAAATGCAATTTTATTGAACTCAGAAAACAATTATCAGCGTGCTTTTCATGATCTTTCCTATCAAATGGATTTATTGCACGACAAAATCGGGACGACACTTGCGATGAATTCCCGAAACTCATTATCTCCTTCCTTAGCAGAGGTTTGGAGAATCACATCTCAAGCACATGGTGATGTGGGACAGTTGCCCTTAACCTTATTACCTTTTAACAAAACGGAAGACTTTTTAGCGAAAATAGGCAATTTTAGCTATAGAACAGCAATAAGGGATTTAGACAAAACTCCTTTATCAAACCAAGAGTATCAGGGATTAAAGGTGTTATATAAGCAATCTGGGGATATTCAAAATGAGCTTCGAAATGTTCAGCATATGGTTCTTAAAAATAATTTGCGTTGGATGGACGTAGAATTGGCTCTAGCATCTGGAAAAGAAATGACAGATAACACCATTATTGACGGGTTTAAGACGGTCGAGAACACAGTCTCGGGCTATGACGAAACAAACTTCGGACCGACCTTTGCCAACCTACAAAAAAAGGATGAGAATTATAATAAAGTCCAAGGTAAAGTAATCACGAGTCAAGATGCAGTAAATATTGCAAAAAAATATATAAGATTTGACGGGAATCCGAAAGTTAAAGTAACCGAAAACGGAAAAGGATCTGACTATGGATTTTATAGCATTTCTTTAGAGAATAAACAAACAGGGCAAGAAGCAAGTATGGATATAACCAAAAAAGGTGGACATCCGATTTGGTTTATCAATCAACATGATGTAAAAAAACAAGTAATTAGCTTAAATGATGCCAGTAAGAGAGCGATTGCTTTTCTAAAGGGAGCAGGCTATACCAATCTTGAGTTGTTTGAAAGTACGCAATATGATAATATTGGTGTTTTTAACTTTGTAACAAATATAAACAATATTAGAGTGTATACAGAATCAATAAAAGTTAAAGTTGCACTTGATAATGGAAATATTAATGGGTTTTCTGCTGAAGAATATTTAAAATCACATCATTATAGAACAATGCAAGCACCTAAGATATCGGTCGAACAAGCTAGAAAAAAAATAAATCCAAACTTTAAAGTAATGGAGAATCGCCAGGCAATCATATTAAACGACTTAAATCAGGAAGTTTTATGTTATGAATTCCTTGGTACAATTGGTGAAGATACCTATCGAATATTTATAAATGCTGAAAACGGAATAGAGGAAAAAGTTCAAAAACTAAAAAATGCTGAGGCAACCTATCAAGACGTTTTATAAGGATGTGTTGATTTGAAGGTGGTAGAACGGATTTTAATAAAAATTGTAATCATCCAGTTTGTCTTTCTTTTTTTATCGCAGATTCTTTTTCATCAATTGAATGTATTTCCGCAATTAAATCAGTTAACTGAATATGAGGGTGTGAATGAAAATACCTTTACCGAAATACTCCAAACCTTTCTTGGAGACTGATAAAGCAGGTCTTCCTGCTTTCTTTTTTTATTGTCATTTAAATTAAAAAGTAAGTAAAAAATAAAAAATCATATGCAAAAAAAAGAGGCATTCCAAAATCTTATGGTAAAATAAATATATAGTTTAGATGTGTATTAGGAGGATTTATGGGAAAAAAAATATCAATTGCAATTGATGGTCCAGCTGCTGCCGGCAAAAGTACAGTTGCAAAAATTGTAGCAGAAAATTTAGCTTACATATATATTGATACAGGTGCCATGTATCGGCCTTGACATATAAAGCCATTGCAGAACATCTTAATCTGGAAGAGGAAGAACCTTTATTAGAAACACTTTTAGCTTCTGAAATAGAACTTCTCCCATCTGATAATGGCCAATTAGTTTATTTAAATAAAAAAGATGTTACGAATGAAATTCGTACTTCTGAAGTAACCAATTCAGTTTCAATTGTTTCAAAACATCAAAAGATACGTGACGAAATGGTTAGAAGACAGCAAGCTTTTGCAACAGATGGCGGTGTAGTAATGGATGGAAGAGATATCGGTACCCACGTACTGCCCGGTGCTGAAATAAAAATCTTTTTACTTGCAAGTGTTGAAGAAAGAGCTGTCCGCCGTCATACAGAAAATATCCATAAAGGATTCGTATCTGATTTAGAGAAATTAAAAGAAGAAATTGCCCGTAGAGATAAAATTGATTCTGAAAGAGAAGTTGCTCCACTAAAAAAAGCCGATGATGCTATCGAAATGGACACAACCTCCTTGACAATTCCTGATGTTGTTGGAAAAATAATGGCCTTGGTGCATGAAAGGATTGGTTGAGTGTGACGTTTTATGCATTTGCAAGGTCAGTTGTTAAATCAATTTTTAAACCTTGGTATCGGATTGAAGCTTTAGGAGTAGAGAATTTTCCTATGGATGGTGGGGTGTTGCTTTGCTGTAATCATATCCATAATTTAGATCCTATCGTAGCAGGAATTATGGTACCTAGACCTGTCCACTATATGGCAAAGGAAGAACTTTTCTCGATTCCCGTTTTAGGTAATATTGTTAGAAAATGCAATGCCTTCCCAGTAAAAAGGGGATTAGCGGACCGTGATGCGCTTAGAACCGGCTTAAAGATTTTAAAAGATGGAAAAGTACTTGGACTTTTTCCAGAGGGACACAGAAGCAAAACAGGTGAATTAGGGAAGGGGTTAGCTGGAGCCGGTTTTTTTGCATTACGTTCCGATGCTTTGGTAGTACCCTGTGCTATTATTGGTCCGTATAGAAGCTTTAAAAAATTAAAAGTAATTTATGGACAGCCAATTCCTATGGAAGAAGTAAAACAAACGAAAGCATCAGCTGAACAAGTGACTGAATTAATTATGATGGAAATTCATAAACTTATGAAAGTGCATCGATAGGTTGTACTTGACAAAATTAGCTATTTATAAGAAGTTAATTAAAAGAAGTTTTTTTTTTGAATATTCTTTAGTTTTTTAAAGTTACCTTTATTATATGATGGTTATAAGGCGCATGCACCACATCATATATTTTATTTTTAGTAGTATATGGATTAAGGAGGAATACATATGTCGGAAGATATGAATCAAGTAGAAGTAAGAAGTTTTGAAATTGGGGACAAGGTCACAGGACAAATTACAAAAGTTGAAGAAAAACAGGTGCTTGTGAATATTCAAGATAGCAAACTTGATGGAATTATACCAATAAGTGAACTTTCAAGCCTGCATATTGAAAAAGCCTCAGATGTAGTTACAGAGGGTGAAGAACTAGAACTAGAAGTGTTAAAAGTGGAAGAGGATGCTTTAATTCTTTCAAAAAGGAAAGTAGATGCTATAAACGCTTGGGGAAATTTAGAAAAACAATTCCAAAGCGGTGAAGTTTTTGAGGCGGAAGTAAAAGATGTAGTAAAAGGCGGACTTGTGGTCGACCTTGGCGTCCGTGGATTTGTCCCTGCTTCATTAGTTGAAGCTTATTTTGTAGAGGATTTTTCCGAATACAAAGGACGGAAGCTTACCTTTAAAATTGTTGAACTTGACAAAGACAAGAACCGTTTAATTCTGTCTCATCGCGCGGTTGTTGAAGCTGAAAAAGGTAAACAAAAACAAAATATCCTTGATGCATTACATGTAGGGCAAGTTATAGAAGGTAAAGTGCAAAGAATTACTGATTTTGGTGCTTTCGTTGACATAGGTGGCATCGATGGACTTGTTCATATTTCCCAATTGTCTTATGAACACGTGAATAAACCGACAGATGTTGTTCAAGAAGGACAAATAGTCCAAGTGAAAATTTTAAATGTTGACCGTGATAATGAAAGGATTTCTTTGTCAATTAAAGAAACACTCCCAGGACCTTGGTCAAATCTTTCTGAAAAAGCTCCTAAAGGAAGTATTTTAAATGGAACGGTGAGAAGGTTAGTATCTTATGGTGCATTTGTTGAAGTTTTCCCAGGTGTGGAGGGTTTAGTTCATATTTCCCAAATTGCACATAAGCATATTGGTACACCGCACGAAGTTTTGAAAGAAGGACAAGAAGTGAAAGTGAAAGTTCTTGAAGTAAACGAACAAGAACAGCGTATTTCATTAAGCATTAAAGAGCTTCTAGAAAAGGATGCTGAGGAAAACCTTGATTACGTTCTCCCAGAAGAATCAAAAGGCTTTCAGCTTGGCGAAGTAATTGGAGATAAATTAAAGAATCTAAGAAAATAATGGTGATTTTTAGTGTCTAGATCTGAAAGAAAATGGGACCATATTCGCTATGCATTAGATTATGGGCAGGAAGGCCGGACAGCTTTCGATGATATTCAATTCATCCACCAAAGCTTACCGAATATCAATGTGTCCAATATCCGATTAGACCATTCAATTGGCGAGCTTTCTTTGAGTTCGCCAATTTTTATCAATGCGATGACAGGTGGGGGCGGTGAAAAGACTTTTCAAATTAATAAAGGTCTTGCTACGGTTGCTAGAAATACCGGCTTAGCCATGGCTGTTGGCTCCCAAATGTCGGCTTTAAAAGATAAGAGTGAAAGATATACATACGAGATTGTCCGAAAAGAGAACCCAAAAGGAATTCTGATTGCCAATCTGGGGAGCGAAGCAACAGCTGAAGATGCCAACATGGCCATTCAAATGATAGATGCCAACGCTTTGCAAATTCACTTAAATGTTATTCAAGAATTGACTATGCCTGAGGGTGATAGGGATTTTTCTGGAGCTTTAAGGAGAATTAAGGCCATTGTTAAAGCTGTGGATATTCCTGTAATTGTGAAAGAAGTTGGTTTTGGAATGTCCAAAGAAACAGTTGAAATGCTTTCATCAGTCGGTGTTTCTGCTGCCGATGTCGGCGGGTTTGGCGGCACAAATTTTGCTAAAATAGAAAATAAGCGCGGGGGAAATCTCTCTCCTTTTTTAATCAATGGGGCATTCCTACTGCAATTTCGATACTTGAAGCATCATTTGCCTCGAGTAAGGTATCTGTTATTGGCTCGGGTGGATTCGTATCGGCATTCGATATGGTGAAGGGGTTAGCTATAGGTGCAAACGCCATTGGCATTGCTGGGTATTTCCTGCGTATACTTGTTGAAGAAGGTATCGAAGCTTTACAGGAGGAAATTACAACGGTCCATAATGAAATAATGATGATTATGACCGCTTTAGGGGCAAGAACCATTTCTGATTTAAAAAGAGTACCAGTAATCATCTCTGGAAATACCTATCATTGGTTAGAACAAAGGGGAATAGATACAAAAAGCTACAGTCAGCGTACAATAAAGTAAAAGCTCTCGCAGTTGCGAGAGCTTTTTTCTTATTTGATAATTGTTTAGCCGCAGCGACTTAAGCCAATCGTCCCTGGAATAGCGTATGCGCTAATCTTATTTTGAATCATTTAATCCTCTTGCCTCTTCAGGGCTTTGAAGCTTTGTTGAGCCGGGATAGTGCAGAGCCTGATCACGATCAGACTCTACCCTTCTACTCGCCTTTAGCTTTTTTTCTTGACGGTCCTTTCCCATTTATACACCTCCTCTCTATAAGATGATTCACTGTGTAAAGATTATACAAGTAAGTATGAAAATACATAAAAAATACCAATAATAGGGATAATAGGAGGTGGAGTGGATGGAAGGTGCAATGTTTTATTTGATAAGTTGGTCATTTTGGGTTTATTTGACGTTTATATTTAAGAAGCAAAACCCATATCGCTTGAAATTGACTGCTGCTGTTTTAATGGTTATTATTCTTTCAAATCTCCATTTCACGGTAGGAAGCGATGAAGTTTTTGACAGTGGATTATTCTTGTTACTAATGTCTTATCTTTTTATAAGTAAAGAAAAACGTGGAGCAATGACTTATTTTTTTATTTGTTCATTTATTGTTTCGATTGCTTATGTAACCTTTCATTTATTTGAAATATTTGATCCGATCTGGGTGATCTTTAAGAAAGAATGGATGATGGGAATTTGCTTTGGGTATTTGGCTATTCTTTTGCAAAAAACGTTAAAAGGAAGGTTGTTAATTATTGTCAGTGGGACCATGCAAGGTGAATTCTTATATGCCTTTATCTTAAGTAAGTATCAATTTCCTTATTCAATAGGAGATTTTGCCTACCTTGATGTTTGTTCGTTGACGTCTGCTTTGCTTGTCGGTTGGTTCTGCATTGAAAATGCGGGATCATTCTTTCAAACCCATTTTAATTTCATCGAAAAAGGAAAGCAAAAATCTTCTTGAGTTTCCAAGATTGGCAAGGTTACCATTGCAGTGTAGGATTAACATTTGTTAAACTAGTATAGTTAGACCCTTCTCAATCGATCGAAGGGTTCTTTATCATTGGCATTTTTCTCTTGATTTTTTAAAATTGAGTTTTTGCTTTAAGGATAAAATATAACAAGATGCTTGTTCAATATATGGATAGAAAGGATGGCGATTATAATGGTAAAACCTGTTATTGCCATTGTAGGGCGGCCAATGTCGGAAAATCGACTATATTTAATCGTATTGTCGGTGAAAGAATTTCCATCGTTGAGGATGTTCCTGGAGTAACACGTGATCGTATTTATAGTTCTGGAGAATGGTTAACACATGATTTTAATGTTATTGATACTGGTGGTATTGATATCGGAGATGAGCCTTTTTTAGAGCAAATTCGTCAGCAAGCTGAAGTAGCAATTGACGAAGCAGATGTCATTATCTTTTTGACGAACGGCAGGGAGGGGGTCACTGCAGCAGATGAAGAAGTGGCAAAAATCCTATATAAATCAAAAAAACCAATCGTTTTGGGCGTAAATAAAATAGATAACCCTGAGATGAGAGAACAAATTTACGATTTTTACTCCTTAGGATTTGGAGAACCAATTCCTGTTTCCGGTTCACATGGTCTCGGTTTAGGGGATTTACTAGACGAGGCAGCAAAGCATTTTCCGAAAAACAACCAACAAGATTATGCAGAAGATGTAATTAAATTCTCCTTGATTGGCCGTCCTAACGTTGGTAAATCGTCGTTAGTAAATGCGATTTTGGGCGAAGAGCGTGTCATTGTCAGCAATATTGCTGGGACAACCCGTGATGCTGTTGACTCACCTTATACGTATAATGGCCAAAAATATGTGATTATTGATACGGCAGGTATGAGAAAAAGAGGAAAAGTTTATGAAAGTACAGAAAAATATAGTGTGCTTCGTGCTTTAAGGGCAATTGAACGATCGGATGTTGTTCTCGTTGTCATTGATGCCGAGGAAGGAATTATTGAACAGGACAAGAAAATTGCCGGGTATGCTCATGAAGCTGGAAGGGCAGTTGTTATTGTTGTAAATAAATGGGATGCAATCGAAAAAGATGAAAAGACAATGAATGACCTAGAGCGAAAGATTAGAGAACATTTCTTATTTCTAAGCTATGCTCCAATTGTATTTTTATCAGCAAAAACCAAAAAGCGCATTCACACTCTTCTCCCTATGATAAATGTTGCCAGTGAAAATCATTCGATGCGCGTAGAAACAAGTGTATTAAATGACATTATTATGGATGCGGTAGCAATGAATCCGACTCCAACGGATAAGGGCAGACGCTTAAAAATTTACTATGTAACACAAGTTGCTATCAAACCACCGACCTTTGTTGTTTTCGTTAATGAACCGGAATTACTGCATTTCTCATATGAGCGCTTCTTAGAAAATCGGATTAGAGACGCTTTTGGGTTTGAAGGAACTCCGATCAAACTATTCGCTAGAGAACGAAAATAACAAAAAGGTGGGAATGAGTAATGCGACAACAGAAAGAAACAATAGCTGTTTTAGGTGCAGGTAGTTGGGGAACAGCTCTAGCTCTTGTTTTAGCGGACAATGGTCATGAAGTCCGCCTATGGAGCCATAATGAAGAGCAGGTTAAAGAAATTAATCAAAATCACGCCAATAAAAAGTATTTGCCTGAAATTGTTCTTCCTGCATTGATAGTTGGTTATGCTTCTTTAAATGATACTTTAACGGGAGTAGAAACGGTCATTTTAGCAGTTCCAACAAAGGCAATACGTGAAGTACTTGGGAAAATTCGCGCTGTTAGGCACTCCCCATTAACGATTGCACATGTTAGTAAAGGAATTGAACCAGATTCTTTGATGCGGATTTCAGAAATGATTAAGGAAGAACTTCCTGAACAGTTTTTAGAAAGTGTTGTTGTTCTTTCTGGTCCAAGCCATGCTGAAGAAGTTAGTTTGCGCCAGCCAACTACTGTTACGGTTTCTTCAGAAAACATCACAGCAGCTGGTAAGGTCCAGGATTTATTCATAAATCAAAATTTCCGTGTCTATACCAACCCTGATGTCATTGGCGTTGAAATTGGCGGAGCCTTAAAAAATATTATTGCCCTAGCAGCGGGAATTACCGATGGTTTAGGTTACGGTGATAATGCCAAAGCCGCTTTAATGACAAGAGGCTTAGCGGAAATCGCACGCTTAGGAACGAAAATGGGAGCAAATCCTTTAACCTTTTCGGGATTAACAGGTATTGGTGATTTAATCGTTACCTGTACAAGCGTCCACTCAAGGAACTGGAGAGCTGGGAATCTTCTTGGTAAAGGGCAAACACTCGAAGAAGTTTTAGAAAATATGGGGATGGTAGTTGAAGGTGTTAGAACCACAAAAGCTGCCTATCAGCTAGCCAAAAAGTATGATGTTAAGATGCCAATCACCTTTGCCCTTTACGATGTTTTATTTAATGGGAAAAGCGCGAAGGATGCTGTCGACGTTCTTATGGCACGTGGAAAGACCCACGAAATGGAAGATTTAATCAATATTTTAGACGAGAGAAATATTGAAGATTAAAAATGTTCTTTTTTTTGAAAATATAGGCTTTCGATGAGACGCTTTTTGTCTAGATTGCATACAATGCAGCGAAGCATGTTGGTAGTATGAAGCTGGAGAATGGGTTGTTTAGTCTAAGTGGCTGAAGTAAAGAATTCGCCCCTCTTTACTTCAGTCTATTTGTATGTAATTTTTTAGCTCTATGATATAATTACTTTCGGTAAAAAAGGAGGAATTTTGTTTGTCACCAGCTATGCTAAAGATGTGGATATCTATTGCCGGAATTGGCTAATGTTTCTTGCCATTTTAACAATTTATTTTAGCCGTTTTAAACTGAGAGGCATTCTAAAGGTTATAACTGCCGTAATTGCGTATTTATTTATGATCGTTGCCGGCATAACGTTATTTATTGTTCTTTTTATTTAATCATTTGCAAATACATAAAAATAAAGGTGATTGTATGAAATGGAAAATGCTAGGCTGCCTTCTTGCTTTAACAGCTATTCTTTTAACAGGATGTATGTATCCTAATGAAGATTTAGCAAAGAATCAAATCCCTTATAAAGACCAAATCCAGTCTGTTCAAACAGCGGTGGATTCCTTTAGGAAAGACAATGGTGGAATTTTACCAATAAAGACAAAAGAAGCGGATACGCCAATTTATCAAAAATATCCAATCGATTTTAAAAAAATAGCTCCAAAGTACCTCGCTGAACCGCCGGGAAATGCCTTTGAAAATGGGGGGGTGTTTCAATATGTTCTTGTCGATGTTGAAACCAATCCAAAGGTTAAACTATTTGACTTAACGATTGCTGATACGATCCGAGACATAAATTTAAGGATAAAATCGAAGGGGTACCCACCATATAAAGAAGAAATCGCGGATAATGTTTATACACTTGATTATAAACAGCTAGGGTATAGTCAGCCTCCATATGCGGTTAGCCCGTATACAAATCAAAATCTACCATTTGTGATTACTGGGAGTGCGGTGGTCTATGTGGATTATCGCGCTGATTTATTTCAGGCATTAAAGAAGTCAAAGATTTCGGTGAAACCCGGTGAGGACATTCGTCCTATTCTCGTGAATAATTCCATGTTCGTTCCTGCCTACTCTTTACCTTACACTGTAGACCCAAAAACGAAAGAGCCTATTTTTTTAGAAAAAAAACAATAAGTAATGAGATAGATATTGTTTTGTTCTAACCCTTTTCCTGTGAAATATAAATGTAGGAGAAGGGTTTTTTTAGGCTTCTAGGTAGTTTGCAACTATCCCGATAAGAACAACTACGGATTTTTCGTCACCTTTTGTTCCTTATCAGAAACCCTCATACGATCAAAATGTTCAGACACGATAGATACCAGTACGATTAGGAAATTTTAAATAAGGGGGTAAAAATTTTTAAAAAGAGTCATAACCATATAGGACAACGTCATAAATATATACTGTCCAAAAATACCTAGCTGGATGTTATTATCCCACTTTACTCAATGATCGGGAGGGGATCACTTGGAAAAGGTTGATATTTTTAAAGATATTGCCGAAAGAACCGGCGGTGATATTTATTTAGGAGTGGTAGGAGCAGTTCGAACTGGTAAATCAACTTTTATTAAAAAATTCATGGAGCTTGTTGTATTACCCAATATACAAAATGAGGCAGAAAGAAACAGGACCCAGGATGAGCTTCCTCAAAGTGCAGCAGGGAAAACCATTATGACAACTGAGCCTAAATTCGTTCCGAATCAGGCTGTATCCGTTCATGTCGATGATGGTCTGAATGTAAATATCCGACTAGTTGATTGTGTAGGATATACGGTTCCTGGAGCTAAGGGCTATGAGGACGAGAATGGCAATAGAATGATTAACACACCTTGGTATGAGGAACCGATTCCATTCCATGAAGCTGCTGAAATTGGAACGAGAAAAGTGATCCAAGAACATTCTACAATCGGTGTTGTCGTTACTACAGATGGTACAATTGGTGAAATTCCAAGAAGCAACTACATTGAGGCTGAAGAAAGAGTAATAGATGAGCTGAAAGAGGTTGGAAAACCATTCATAATGGTTGTTAACAGTGCCCAGCCTTATCATCCAAGCACGGAAACACTTCGGTCCAGTTTAGCTGAAAAATACGACATTCCGGTCATCGCCATGAGTGTAGAAAGCATGAGAGATAGCGATGTACTTAATGTTCTCCGTGAGGCACTTTATGAATTTCCTGTTCTTGAAGTTAATGTGAATCTCCCTAGCTGGGTAATGGTGTTAAGGGAGAATCATTGGCTTCGTGAAAGCTATCAAGAAGCTGTTAAAGATACTGTAAAAGATATCAAGCGGTTACGAGATGTTGATAGAGTCGTTCAACAATTTAGTGATTTTGAATTCATCGAAAGAGCGGGTTTAGCTGGGATTGAAATGGGGCAAGGGGTTGCAGAAATTGATTTATTTGCACCAGATGAATTATATGATGATATTTTAAAAGAAATTGTTGGAGTGGAAATAAGGGGGAAAGATCATCTTCTTGAGCTAATGCAGGATTTTGCCCATGCAAAAGCAGAGTATGACCATATTTCAGACGCATTAAAAATGGTTAAACAAACTGGATATGGAATCGCTTCACCATCATTAGCAGATATGAGTCTTGAAGAGCCGGAAATCATCCGTCAGGGCGCAAGGTTTGGTGTTAGGTTAAGAGCAGTAGCGCCATCCATTCATATGATCAAGGTTGATGTGGAATCCGAATTTGCCCCAATTATTGGAACTGAAAAGCAAAGCGAGGAACTTGTCCGCTATTTAATGCAGGACTTTGAGGACGACCCGCTATCGATCTGGAATTCTGATATCTTTGGACGTTCTTTAAGCTCCATTGTTCGTGAAGGGATTCAAGCAAAGCTATCCCTGATGCCGGAAAATGCCAGATATAAATTAAAAGAAACACTTGAGAGAATCATTAACGAGGGTTCTGGTGGTTTGATCGCAATAATACTTTAAATGAAAAGGCTCCAATTGGAGTCTTTTTTTTGAGTCAGGACTGCATTTTCTAAGAAAACGAGAAGAATCTAATAGAATTTTGTCGAATCACAGAAAAGATTCCCATTATTTCATGAAATATTCTTGATATGCTGATATGATTATGATAATCTTTTAACAGAATTAAGTTATAGTGCTTAAAACCTTTATATTATAGGGTTTTTATAAAAAAAGTAGATTGAAGACTCCAAAGGTATTATTTATAGTTAATTTGCTAATAAAACCGCACTATGACGTATAGAAATTAGAAAAATTGTTTAGAAATGTAGATAAGTATTCTTATTTACGAATCTTTGGAATTATTTTGGGAGGAGGTGAATGGCATGAACAAGACAGAACTTATTAACGCAGTAGCTGAAGCTAGCGAGCTTTCAAAAAAAGACGCTACAAAAGCAGTTGATGCTGTTTTTGATGCGATTTTAGATGCTTTAAAAAATGGTGATAAAGTTCAACTTATTGGTTTTGGTAACTTTGAAGTACGCGAGCGTGCAGCTCGTAAAGGTCGCAACCCTCAAACAGGTGAGGAAATTGAAATTGGAGCAAGCAAGGTTCCAGCTTTCAAACCAGGTAAGGCGCTTAAAGATGCAGTAAAATAATTACATAAATTTATTGCTTTAAGCGAATGCTTAGGCAAAAGGCAGTGGAAAAAACCATGGCCTTTTTTCTATATTTAGAGAATCGAGCCGGAAACAAAAGAAAGATTATCCTTAATTCAGGAATCTAATCTGCATTATCCATTTATCTTTGAATTTTGCTTGTTTTGAAAGGGTTGTGCTAATATGTATTTGTCATATATACTTGACTGATATATATTAGGAGGAATCATCATGTCAGAAGTGAACCGTGCCCAAATCGAAGAGGCGGTACGTCTAATATTAGAAGCAATCGGAGAAGACCCAAATCGTGAAGGTCTGTTGGATACCCCTAAACGCGTCGCAAAAATGTATGAGGAAGTTTTTAGTGGTTTAAACGAGGATCCAAAACAACATTTTGAGACAATTTTTAGTGAAGATTACGAAGAATTAGTTTTAGTTAAAGATATCCCATTTTATTCTATGTGTGAGCATCACCTTGTACCTTTTTTTGGAAAGGCGCATGTTGCCTATATACCAAGAAACGGCAAGTGACCGGGTTGAGTAAATTAGCTAGAGCTGTAGAGGCTGTGGCCAAAAGACCTCAGCTCCAAGAAAGAATTACATCCACGATTGCTGAAAGCATGATGGAAAAACTAGAGCCCCATGGTGTAATGGTTGTAGTTGAAGCTGAACATATGTGTATGACAATGCGTGGTGTGAAAAAACCCGGATCAAAAACAGTGACAACTGCTGTTCGTGGCACTCTAGCCAATGATGTTATTGCTCGTTCAGAAATCCTTTCCTTGATTAAGAATTAATTATTCTTCATCGTTTAATTTTATTAGAATTTTTGGGGTGATAAAATGGAAAAGCGCCAATCACAAAATAGTGATTACGTGGTCATAAAAGCAGTTGACGATGGTGTCAGCGTCATTGGGCTAACCAGGGGAACCGATACAAGATTTCATCATTCTGAAAAGCTTGATAAAGGGGAAATCTTGATTGCCCAATTTACCGAACATACTTCGGCTATTAAAATTAGAGGAAATGCGAAGGTTTTAACGTGCTTAGGTGAAATTGAAAGTGAAATGAAAAAATAATAAAGGGATCATTAAGAAATGCATTGCTAAATGAAACTTTTATATTCTTTATTCCCTAACAATGGAAATGTATTAATTTTGTGAAATTCTGCCCACAAAATGGCTTTTATGATATAATGGTGACTGCATTGCTTGGAAATATAGACTTGAATCTCTAATTTTCTATTTTTTCTTGTCGCGGATTTTACTTCTTTGTTAGGAAATAAGATATACATAATGAATAAAGAAAGTAATACATAAAGAAATATTATTTCGGGGAAGCAAGGGTGATTAAATTGCAAGACATTCGGCAGAAATTTATTGATATTAAGGGGCAAGTCGAACGAAGGGTTAATGACCCGTATTTGCTCAAATATATTGAAACCCCCATAATTGATGAAGACAAACTTATTATCCTTGTTTCAATTATGGATCGACTCGAATTGTCTTACAGTAAAATGCAGAATTTTGCTTTAGCAGCGATGCTCATTCAAATTGCTCTTGATACCCATGAACATGTATCAAATTCATCTGAGAATGAAAAGAGGCGTCAATTAACGGTCTTGTCTGGTGATTATTTTAGTGGTTTGTATTATAAGCTTCTAGCTGATTCCGAAGATCACTTAATGATTAGGGCTCTTTCTAAAGGCGTTAAAGAGGTTAATGTGCATAAGGTAGCGGTCTATCAAAAGGAATGCGACGGAATAGAAAAGCTGATGACGAGTATTAAAATGATTGAAAGTTCATTACTGCTAAACGTATCGGAGTATTTTAAAGTGGACTTATGGAATGAATTCATCTCACATCTTTTACTTTTTAAACGCTTGCTTTATGAAAAAAGTCAGTTTATCCATACCGAAAGCTCTATCTTCTTCGATGCTTTAAGAAAAATTGTATTTCCAAAAAATGATATAAAAGTAAAAAACGTCTCAACCGAACAGCAAGGATATTTGTTAATGATTTGTGATCGCTATATTGAATTTTCTAAGCAATTCATTGAAACAGGCATCAATCAGATTCCTTATTTAAATGAATTGCTCGAGTTGAGAATTACTTCAATTTTAAATCAACATCAGCCAATCGCAAAAACATTTGTGGAAGAAGGGTAAAAAATGCAGCAATCGAAAGAACAGCGAGTTCATAATGTATTTGAAAAAATATCCGATAACTACGATAAAATGAACTCTGTTATCAGTTTTCAACAACACATCAAATGGCGAACAGACACTATGAAAAGAATGAATGTACAGCCTGGTTCAAAAGCGCTTGATGTTTGTTGTGGTACAGCTGATTGGACGATTGCATTAGCTGAAGCCGTTGGTCCTACCGGTCAAGTTACCGGATTGGACTTTAGCCAAAACATGCTTAATGTTGGGATTGAAAAGGTCAAGAAACTTGGTTTAAATCAGGTGAAATTGATCCACGGTAATGCGATGGAGCTCCCTTTTCCAGATAATAGTTTTGATTATATAACAATTGGGTTTGGTTTAAGAAATGTACCTGATTACCTACAAGTATTAAAAGAAATGCATCGGGTAGTAAAACCGGGTGGGATTGCAGTCTGTCTAGAAACTTCTCAGCCTACTTTAATCGGTTACAAACAGCTTTATTATTTCTATTTTCGCTATATTATGCCAATGTTTGGTAAATTACTTGCTAAAAGCTATAAAGAGTACTCTTGGCTTCAGGAATCAGCGCGTGATTTTCCAGGAATTAAAGAATTAGCACTTATTTTTGAGAATGCAGGCTTTAAAGATGTCAAATATAAACCGTATAGTGGTGGTGCAGCTGCCGTTCATATAGGTTATAAGAAATAATTGAATTACTGTAGACAGGATGAAAAGCTGGGTGAATACAAATGAAATTAAAAATGATGTATTCATTTTTGAATTCGGATATTAACATAATAGAAAAAAAGCTAGAAGAGACCATTCAAGCAGAGTCTCTTCTTTTAAAACAAGCTTCTTTACATACATTGCAAGCCGGAGGAAAACGAATTCGTCCTATTTTTGTTTTGCTTGCTGGCAAATTTGGTCAATATGATATTGATAGGATGAAAAACGTAGCGGTAGCCCTCGAGCTAATTCATATGGCATCGCTTGTTCACGATGATGTGATCGACGATGCAGAGCTTCGGAGAGGTCAGCCGACAGTAAAAGCGAAATGGGATAATCAGATTGCCATGTATACTGGCGACTTTATTTTTGCCTTATCACTTGAATTGATGACTAATATTGATAAACCTGCTGCCCATAAAATATTAGCCCATACGATGGTAGAAGTAACAGTGGGGGAAATTGAGCAAATAAAAGACAAATACCGTTTTGATCAAAATCTTCGAGATTATCTCCGTAGAATTAAAAGGAAAACTGCCTTGTTAATTGCGGCAAGCTGTCAGTTAGGAGCAATAGCCGCTGATGTAGAAGAGTCCATCCATAAAAAACTTTATCGTTTTGGTTATTACGTTGGAATGTCTTACCAAATTACTGATGATATTTTAGACTTTACTTCTACGGAAGAGGAGCTAGGAAAACCAGCAGGAAGTGACCTTCACCAGGGAAATATTACTGCTCCTGCACTTTTTGCGATGGAAAATGCCGGAATTCGATGTGAAATTGAAAAGGTTAGCGAATATATGGAGTACGGAAAAATAGAAAGAATCATTTCTTTAATTAAACAGTCTGGTGCAATTGAAAAATCGATTTCATTGAGCGATCGTTATCTTGATAAAGCGTTACAAGTATTGGAAGAGCTTCCTTCGAATAAAGCAAAAAAAACGCTTCGCGATATTGCTAAATTCATTGGGCGACGAAAATTCTAAAACAACAGCTTGCGAAATATTCAAAACAATGTTAATATTTTCATGGATTGCCCTCAAGGCAATCCTATACATAATGATTTAGGAGTGGAATGCATGGAAAAAACATATTTGATGGTGAAACCTGATGGTGTACAACGTAGCTTAATAGGGGAAATTGTTGCACGATTTGAAAGAAAGGGCTTCCAATTGGTTGGAGCGAAGTTGATGAGTATCCCAAGAGAACTTGCTGAGGAACATTATGGTGAACACAAAGAACGTCCTTTCTTTGGTGAATTGGTTGATTTCATAACATCTGGTCCTGTTTTTGCAATGGTATGGCAAGGTGAAAATGTTATTGCAACTGCAAGACAAATGATGGGTGCTACAAATCCAAAGGATGCGGCACCAGGTACGATTCGTGGTGATTTCGGAATAACAGTTGGTAAGAATATTATTCACGGATCTGATTCATCTGTAAGTGCAGAGCGTGAAATTGGATTATTCTTTAAAGAGGCTAAGTTGGTTGAGTTTTCAAAGCTCGTAAACGAATGGATCTATTAATTAAAATTTGGAAGCACCCGTATCGTTATTATACGGGTGCTTTTTGTATGCGCATACAAAAATTAACGCTATTTTCCGAATAGTTTATACTAGGTTTATTAGGCTGTATATGTTATATTGGAAAGAAATCCTTTAATGAGTTGAAGGGGGAAAGAGCAATGGGAATGAGGTACTTAACTGCAGGAGAATCCCATGGACCACAATTAACCACAATCTTGGAAGGTTTACCAGCAGGTATGCCATTATTATCTGAAGATATAAATGAGGAACTTGCGAGGCGTCAAAAAGGTTATGGTCGTGGGCGGAGGATGCAAATTGAAAAAGACACAGTAGAAATTGTTTCTGGTGTCCGACACGGGCAAACTTTAGGTTCTCCAATTGCCCTAGTCGTAAAAAACAACGACTGGAAGCATTGGACAAATATTATGGGAGCAGATCCTTTATTAGAAGGCAAGAAGATGAGATTAAACGTAAGATAACCCGTGCACGTCCTGGTCATGCTGATTTAAATGGAGCAATTAAATATGGCCACCGGGATATGAGAAATGTTCTTGAGCGCTCTTCCGCACGTGAAACAACCGTGAGAGTTGCAGCTGGTGCAGTTGCTAAAAAACTTTTATCACTAGTAGGAATAAACATTGTTTCGCATGTCGTTGAAATAGGTGGAATTAAAGCTAAGGTAGACAGTTCCCTATCTATTGAGACATTAAAGGAACGTACAGAAGCTTCACCGGTTCGTGTGGCAGACCCAACTATAGAACAAGCAATGATGGATGCTATCGACGATGCAAAGAAAAACGGTGACTCTATTGGTGGAGTGGTTGAAGTTATAGCAACAGGTATGCCTGCTGGAGTCGGTAGTTATGTTCATTTTGATCGAAAATTAGATGCCAAATTAGCAGGAGCTATTGTAAGTATAAATGCATTTAAAGGAGTAGAATTCGGTATTGGCTTCGAAGCAGCAAGAAAACCAGGCAGCGAAGTCCATGATGAAATCGCTTGGGAACAAGAAAAAGGATACTACCGTAAAACAAATCGTCTTGGAGGTTTTGAGGGAGGAATGACAACTGGCATGCCGATTATTGTCCGCGGCGTAATGAAGCCAATTCCAACCTTGTATAAACCATTAATGAGCGTCGATATAGAAACAAAAGAACCATTTGCAGCAAGCATCGAGCGTTCAGATAGCTGTGCAGTCCCAGCGGCGGCGGTTGTGGCAGAAAATGTTGTTGCATGGGAATTAGCGACTGCCCTTATTGAACAATTTTACAGTGATCGGTTTGAAACCTTCCTAGAGGAAATTACAAGGCAACGGAAATTTGCGAGGGAATTTTAATGGAAACGATCCATATTCATACGGAGTCCAAAAATTATGATGTATTCTTGGGCGAAGGTGTACTAAGAACAGTTCATCCATTTTTAGCTAATCATTTTAAGGATCTAACAAAAATATTAATTATAACAGATGAAACAGTTGCTAAAATTCATCTTGACACCTTATTATCCTGTTTACCTGATTATAAACCGGTTGTTTTTACGGCTCCGGGGGAGAAAAAGCAAAAACCTTTGAGGTTTATTATGATGCTTTATCTACTGCCTTGGAGAACCGTCTTGACCGCAAATCTGTTATTCTTTCGTTTGGCGGCGGGGCTGTAGGTGATTTATCAGGCTTTGTTGCAGCAACGTTCATGAGAGGCATTCCCTTTATTCAAATTCCAACGACGATTCTTTCCCATGATAGTGCCGTTGGGGGAAGGTGGCGATAAATCACCCTTTAGGAAAAAATATGATTGGTGCGTTCCATCAGCCTGAAGCAGTGTTTTACGATATAACTCTCCTAAACACGCTACCAATACAAGAATTACGCTCAGGGTTTGCTGAGGTTATTAAACATGGACTTATTTATGATCCTGATTTCTTTGCCTGGCTTCAAAATAATGTTTACGATTTGAATGCATTAACAATCGAACAACTAACCTATTCATTATCGAAGGGCATTAAGATAAAAAGAGAATTTGTTTCCCAGGATGAAAAAGAAACAGGAATCCGTGCTTATTTAAATTTTGGTCATACCCTTGGACATGCGATTGAATCGGCAATGGGATATGGAAATTTTACCCATGGGGAATCCGTTTTAATAGGTATGATTTTTGCATTGAAATTAAGCAATGAACTAATGGGACTTTCTTTTAATATAATAGATTTTACGAATTGGGTTACTACACTTGGTTATGAAACTAGAATCCCGGCTAATCTTTCGAATGAATTGCTCATTAGTAAAATGAGGCAGGATAAAAAGTCAATAGGAGATTCTATTCGATTTGTCTTACTTGAACAATTGGGAAAACCAAAGCTTCAAGGGATTTCTGATGATGTAATATTAAAACAACTAAAAAGTTTTTAAAGATAGGGGGGTTTTTCATGATCAGAGGGGTAAGGGGAGCAACCACAGTTGGCGAGAATTCTGAAGAAGAAATTTTATCTGCCACTGAAGAGCTTGTGGCGAAAATGATTGAAGAAAATCATATTTTGCCGGATTCAGTCGCATCTGTTTTCATTTCAACGACTGAAGATATAAGTGCCACATTCCCTGCAAAGGTATTGCGTAAATTTGAGGGGTGGACGTATGTTCCTGTCATGTGTATGCGAGAAATGCAGGTTCCTAATTCTTTAAAACTTTGTATCAGAATTATGATTCATATGAATTCAGGAAAATCTCAGGAAGAAATTTTTCATGTGTATTTAAGAGGCGCAAAAGTTTTAAGGCCAGATTTAGAAAATGAAAAAGTCATTTAAGAAAATCTAAGGATATTTTATTATGTTGCTGATGGGGTGTATAACATGAGGTGGAAAGAACAGTTATTAACACTGACTCCTTATCAACCAGGAAAATCAATTGAGTCAGTCAAAAAACAATATAACCTTGATAAAATTGTGAAACTTGCATCAAATGAAAATCCTTTTGGTTGCTCAGGTAAGGCACTTTCAGCCCTCCAACTGAATAACCAAAGTATGCCCATTTATCCTGATGGGTACGCCACCAATTTGAGGGATTCATTAGCTGAATTTTTGCAAGTGGAATCTGAAGAACTTATATTTGGAAATGGCTCTGATAATCTTATTCAAATTATTTCCAGATCTCTTCTTCACCCAGGTGCCAGCACGGTAATGGCGGCCCCTACTTTTTCACAATACAAACATAATGCAGTAATTGAAGGGGCGATTATTAAGGAAGTTCCATTAAAAAACGGAGAACATGATTTGGATGAAATGCAGAAGGCTATAGATGAGTTGACAAATGTCGTTTGGCTATGTAGTCCGAATAATCCTACTGGTACATATATTCCAGAAAAACACTTGATTGCGTTTCTTGAAAAAGTCCCTCCGCATATTCTTGTCGTCCTTGATGAAGCTTATTTTGAATATGTAGTGGCAGATGATTACTACGAATCCATTAGCTTAACACGGAAATTTCCGAATTTGATTGTATTGAGAACCTTCTCCAAAATATATGGTCTTGCATCATTAAGAGTAGGATACGGGGTTGCAAATCCAGCGATAATCAAAGCACTTGAACCTGCTAGAGAACCATTTAATGTCAACTCATTTGGTCAATCAGCGGTTATTGCAGCTATAGAGGATCAAGAGTTTGTCCAAGATTGTAAAGAGAAAAACCGAGAAGGGCTTGAGTTGTTTTATCAGTTTTGCGAACAACATCAACTCGAGTTTTATCCTTCACAAACAAATTTTATCTTAATTGATTTCAAGGTAGATGGGGACAAGGTATTTCAATATTTACTTGAAAGAGGTTATATCGTTCGTTCAGGAAAAGCCCTAGGGTTTCCTACATCAGTAAGGTTTACAGTGGGTTCAGCTGAACAAAATGAGGGAGTATTAAAAGTATTAAGTGAGTTTCTTGCTAGCAACAAACAAGAGCAGCTCAATGGAAAATAGGGGGAGTTTCATTGAAAGGCCGTGTTTTTGTCATTGGTTTAGGATTAATAGGCGGTTCTTTGGCATTATGTATTAGAAAAGAACACAATGAGGCAAACATCATCGGATATGATATAAATAGTGAACAAGCCCGCCTGGCAAAAATGCTGGGTGTCATTGATAAAATTGCTGAAACAATCGATGAAGGTGCCATAAATGCCGATTTAATCATTATTGCAGCTCCTGTAAAAGAAACAGTGGCAATCATTCAACTGCTATCTGAGCTACCATTAAATCCACAGGTTATCATCACAGATACAGGAAGCACAAAAGGTATAATTGTTGCAAATTCAATCAACCTAAAGCAGAAGGGCTTCACCTTTATCGGCGGCCATCCAATGGCGGGTTCCCATAAAAGCGGTGTTTCCGCTGCTAAAGAAATCTTATTTGAAAATGCATTTTATCTTTTAACCCCTGAAGAATTTATCGAAAAAACAAGGGTAGATGAATTAATTGGTTGGTTAAATGGAACAAAAGCCAAGTTTTTAACCGTTTCTCCCAAAAACCATGATTATCTCACTGGGATTGTCAGTCATTTTCCTCATATTATTGCCGCTTCTATTGTCCGCCAAACAGAAAAGTTGGCACAAGAGCAAAGCCTTATCCCACGTCTTGCAGCAGGTGGATTTCGGGATATAACAAGGATTGCTTCAAGCAGCCCGGAAATGTGGAAGGACATTTTGTTACACAACAAAGAAATCTTGATTGAGCTTCTTAGCCAATGGCAGGAAGAAATGTTTTGGGTTAAGGAGTTACTGGAAAAAGAAAACGGTAGTGCAATATACGACTATTTTCATCAAGCGAAGCAATTTCGGGATGGGTTGCCAATTAAAGAAAAGGGGGCAATTCCCTCCTTTTATGATTTATTTGTTGATGTACCTGACTATCCTGGTGTCATTTCAGAAATAACGGGTTATTTGGCAAAGGAAACGATTAGTATTACAAACATTCGGATCCTAGAAACAAGAGAAGACATTAATGGAGTTCTTGTTATAAGTTTTCAAACGGAAGAAGATCGGCAAAGAGCAGAACGATGCATTCATTCTTATTCAAGCTATGTCACTTCCATCGGAAATTAAATTGATACTTGATAAAAGGTGATTTCATGGAGTCGTTAAAACTACAGAAAAAATTAAAAGGTTTATCAGGTGAAATTAAAATACCTGGGGATAAATCAATTTCCCATCGATCTGTCATGTTCGGTTCAATAGCTTATGGGGAAACAAGGGTTACTAATTTCTTGCCTGGTGATGATTGTTTAAGTACTATATCGTGCTTTCGGAAGCTAGGTGTAATAATAGAGGAAAGTGAAAACGAGGTACGCATTATCGGAAATGGGTTCGAGGGTTTAGAAGAACCTGATGAAGTGTTGGATGTAGGTAACTCTGGAACGACGATTCGGTTATTACTAGGTATTTTGTCTGGAAGACCTTTTTTCTCATCCCTGATAGGGGATAATTCGATTGGAAAAAGACCGATGACAAGGGTAACGGTGCCATTAGCAAAAATGGGAGCGCGAATTGATGGGCGAAAGAACGGTGCCTATACCCCGATTGCCATTCGTGGCGGGAGTTTAACACCAATGCATTATCAGCTTCCAGTAGCGAGCGCACAGGTTAAATCAGCCATTCTTCTAGCGGGTCTTCAAGCAGATGGTGAAACTACCGTTGTTGAACCAGCGGAAACACGAGACCATACTGAAAGAATGATCCGTCAATTTGGCGGGGAAATTCAAAAGGATCATCAGGGTATCAGGTTAAAAGGCGGTCAAAGGCTAACGGCTGCTACCATTGATGTTCCAGGTGATATATCATCCGCTGCCTTTTTTCTCGTAGCTGGTGCAATTGTTCCAGGTAGTGAGGTCATCCTCAAACATGTTGGGTTAAATCCAACAAGAACCGGGATTATTGAAGTATTGAAAAATATGGGCGCAAACTTCCAAATTAACCAGTATGAGGAAAATTCTTTTGAACCAGTTGGAGACATTGTCATTAAGACTTCTAGTCTTAAAGGAACAGTGATTGAAGGAGATTTAATCCCAAAATTAATTGATGAAATTCCTATTATTGCTCTACTGGCTACACAGGCTGAAGGGAAAACGGTCATAAGAAATGCAGAAGAATTAAAGGTAAAAGAAACAAATCGAATTGATACAGTTGTGCGAGAATTAAAAATATTAGGTGCTGAAATAGAAGCTACTGATGACGGCATGATTATTTATGGAAAGTGTAAACTTCATGGAGGAACCGTTTCAAGTCATGGAGACCATCGGATTGGAATGATGCTGGCATAGCTGCCCTCCAATGTGATGACGAGGTTGTACTCGAGAATCCGGAGGCTATTTCTGTTTCGTATCCGAACTTTTTCACCCATTTAAATAGCTTGATTCAGTAGAAGCTGCATTTATTGCAGCTTTTTCTTTTTTTGAATAGCGAGAGATTGTCATAGTTTTAAGTTTTATTACATAGCTTGTCTTTAAGAGAGAGAAAAAGGTGGTGTGTAAATGGCATATATCATTGAAAATGCCAATATTCTTAAAGAAAGAAAATTTACCAAGAGTTCAATGCTGATCCAAGAAAATAGAATTACAGCAATGCAAATTGGCTTCGAACAATACAAATTAATGAAAATGAATGCAGAAGCGTTCATCATGACCCCGAGCTATTGTCTATTAAATACAAAAATCCCACTTACAAGTACCTTCCAACAATTAAAGGAATTTATGATTCATAAATTTTTATTGACTGGCTGTACTACCTTTTTGACTTATGCAAATATTTCCTATGAGAACGAATTAACAGACAAAATAAAAGATATAAAAACGGCATTAATAAGCAGTCCAATCGATTTTACCATCGGTGTAAGAATCCCTCTCCGACTTATAAGCCAATCTTTTATTAGAAAATGCAAGATAGAGAAGATTCCTGCCATTTTTGTGGAAGTTAGTGATGCCGATGAGCTAGATAAAATGCCCTGGGGATGGATAAAGGAATCGCTATTTCCATATAACAGTCCCCTTATACCAATTATTTCTTCCTCTAAAAAGAAGGAAGCGAGTTATGTTTTGTCGAAATGGAAAGAGACAATGATTGAAGAAAAAATCCCTGCCGTATACGAGGAAATTGAAGAGGACCAGCCTTTGTCAAAATACATTTTAAATAAAATTGGTTTATACCCTCAAAAGGCAAGTTTAACGCACGGGGCAGAATTAAGTTATAATCTATATTTAAGAGGAAAAGAAACCAAGGATGTTGATGAAGTAAATTTATTTCATTATCATAGTGATAGACTTGTGGTTACAGTTCACAAGGGAAAGGTAATTCGATCTGCTAAAGACGTCTTATTTAAACCCGGAAATGGAGAATATGTTAAGGTGCGAACCCCATCCTATTTTTCTTTATGAAGTCAGGGGAACGAGAGGAACGATTTATATGGAAAGAGTCAATAAAATTATTAACATGTTAGAAAACGGTCAACATAAAGAGGCCTTAAATGAATATAATGTTGTATTACAAGGCGGTAGTCCAGATGAAAAATTCCTTCTTGGTGAAGAATTGTATCATTTTGGATTTTTAGAGGAAGCAAGGGCTTTGATTGAAACCTTACTTGAAATCTACCCTGAAGAGGGTGAAATTCTTGTTCTCCTAGGGGAAATCCTTGTTGAACTGGGTGAAGAGGAGAAAGCCATTCTCATTCTAGAAAAGATTTCACAAGAGGACGCGAATTTTGGACAATCTTTAATGCTGTTGGCTGATTTATATCAGATCCAAGGTCTCTACGAAGTCAGCGAAAGAAAGCTTCTAAAAGCAAAGGAAGTTTTACCGGAAGAGGTCATTATTGATTTCGCATTAGGAGAGCTGTACAGTGAACAAGGCGAGATAACTATGGCTATGAATGCCTATGAATTGGTTTTAAAGGAACAGAGCGAAATTGCTGGAGTGAATATAAATCAACGAATGGCCGACCTATTAAGTGCATCAGGGGTTTTTGAAGATGCCTTAAGCTACTATGGTAAGGCACTAGATGAGAAATTAGAAATTAATACACTATTTGGCTATGCTTTTACAGCACTTCAAGCTGGGTTTAATCGAACTGCGATTGAAAAGTTTAAGGAACTAAAGGAGCTTGATCCAGAATATCACTCACTTTATTTACATCTTGCAAAAGCGTATGAGCGAGAGGAAGAACTTGAAAATAGTTTGATTTCCATTCAAGAGGGCATTAGACAGGATGAATTTAATAAAGAATTATTTTTCTACGGCGGAAAAATTGCCATTAAGCTTGGAAAATTAGTAGAGGCAGAAACGTTTTTCCGTGAGGCGCTTGCATTAGATCCCGGTTTTACCGAGGCTGCCCTTACCTTAAACAAGCTCTTTTTTCAACAAGAGAGATTTGATGATATCATTGATTTGATATCACAACTTGAATTTGTGGATGATGAAGAGCCCCAGCTCTTATGGGACTCTGCCTTAGCTTTTAATAAACTCGAGCAATTTTCAGATGCATTAGACAAATATGAAGCTGCATATACTTTTTTTAAGAATAATCAAGAATTTTTACTTGATTACGGATATTTTTTAATAGAGGAAGGAAAAAAACGACCAAGCCGCCGAAATTTTTAAACAGCTACAAAATGAAGATCCAACAAATGAAGAGTATTTAGAGTTACTTGAACGTTTAACAAGTACGGGAGATTAATAAAAAAGCTGAATCTGCAGAGGAGGGAAACTATCATGGCAACCCCTGTTTCTGTCAACGAGAAAAAGGACTTTATTCGTTGGTTTTTAAATCATTATCAATTAAAGAGAAGAGAATGTGTTTGGATCCTCAATTATTTAATGAGCCACGATCAATTGATGGAAAAGGTTCATTTTGTAGAACAAGCACAGTATTGTCCAAGAGGGTTAATTATGTCTACCCATTGTGTGGATAAAGTACCATTTCGCTTTTATAAAGAAAATGTGATGACGACAGATGCTGAAAAATCTTTTCATGATATTCGCTTAAATCGAGATGAAGATATTTTTATTCAATTAAACTTTCATGCATCCAATCAGGCGCATCAATATGCAGCTGTGCTAGAAGAAAACCCATTCGTTCCCAAACATCTGCAAGTGAATGACAAGGACGGAATGATTGCGGAGCAATTTTTGCAAAGTAGTATTGAACGATTTCACCGTGAAAAACTTCTTCATTTAATTGACGAGGCACTTGATAAGCAAGATCGGGACGCCTTTCGGGTTTTAACCGAACAATTAAATAAACTAAAAATGGCTGAACAAACTGGAAGCTTGTGATTACAAGCTTCTATTTTTTTGAAAGATAAAAATGTATAAATTATTGACTTTGAGTGTTGTCTAACTCCAGCGCCTGGGGGTCAGTGTTATATGCCCCTGAGCAAGGCGCAAAATTTTTCTTTTAAAAAGAATATTTCCAAAAATCATACAATATCTTTTGATGTTACAGTAGATAATGATATTATTGAAATAGTGAATGGAAAAGGTTGGTGGAAAGAATGAAATGGATTCCTCAAGAAGTAGAGACCTATTTAAATGAAAAAGAGTATGTGGATACAGCTGTTATTCCCTTATATTCGGTTTCATTTGGAGATGAAATGAAACAATCTGCTGCAATGGCTGAATTTATCACACTATTAACGTTTCATTTAGAAAGGCAGTTTACGGGAAGATTATTATTAATTCCCCCATTTACATATATAAAAAATGAAAAAAGTGACATAGTAATAAATGAATTAAAGAAATGGGAAGAGTATATCGAAGAAAGCGAGTTTAAACACATTTTTTACATAACTTCTGAAAGTGAATGGAAATTGCACGAGGAGAGTCTTACAGGTTCATTAATTTGGATACCTTCTATCCCTTTAGAGCATATGAATGAATCACAAAAGATGTCCATAATTGATAGTCAGGTGAAACAGTTATTAAACCTCTTTACCCGGAAATGGCATGAAATTGAGTAATTATTATCCAGATAAGATATTTTTGAAATAGTATGATATTGACCTTGGTTAAAGATTGATATATCATGATTATGTCCTAGTTTTATATCAGTATTATAATTGTCCGATGTACTTAACTTCGTTAATAGAGGGGGGATAACATGAGTAAAAATCGCGTTTCAAGACGTCAATTTTTAAGCTACACTTTAACAGGTGTAGGAGGATTCATGGCCGCAGGAATGTTAATGCCGATGGTTCGATTCGCTGTTGATCCTGTTTTAAAGAAGGAAGCAGGTGGGGGGTTTATACCAACGAAGCAAAGGGTTGCTGATTTAACAGACCAACCGGTACGTGTTGACTTTACCTTTAAGCAAAAAGATGCATGGTATGAGTCCGATGTTACCAATACTGCCTGGGTTTATAAGGAAGGAGGCAAAATTGTTGCCCTTTCTCCAATTTGTAAGCATTTGGGCTGTACGGTTAACTGGAATACGAACAAGGACCATCCAAACCAATTCTTCTGTCCATGTCACTTCTGGCCGTTATGAAAAAAATGGTAAAAATGTTCCGGGTACACCACCACCACAACCATTGGATATTTATCCGATTCAGGAAAAAGGCGGTTATCTATACCTAGGACAAGCAAAACCAAGGACGGAGGTGTAATTCATTGTTAAACAAAATTTACGATTGGGTAGATGAACGTTTAGATATTACGCCACTGTGGCGCGATATCGCCGACCATGAAGTTCCTGAGCATGTAAACCCAGCACATCATTTTTCTGCATTTGTTTATTGCTTTGGTGGTCTAACGTTTTTTGTCACCGTCATTCAAATTCTTTCCGGTATGTTTTTAACTATGTATTATGTCCCGGATATTAAAAACGCGTGGGAATCCGTATACTATCTTCAAAATGAGGTAGCCTTCGGACAAATCGTACGTGGTATGCATCACTGGGGTGCAAGTTTAGTACTTGTAATGATGTTCTTACATACATTACGCGTCTTTTTTCAAGGCGCCTATAAAAAACCTCGTGAACTGAACTGGATTGTCGGAGTACTTATTTTCTTCGTCATGCTTGGCTTAGGTTTTACTGGGTATTTATTGCCATGGGATATGAAAGCGCTATTTGCAACAAAGGTAGGGCTACAAATTGCTGAGGCAACACCATTTATTGGTTCTTATATTAAGGTATTGCTTGCGGGACATGAGCACATTGTTGGTGCGCAAACTTTAACCCGTTTCTTCGCGATACATGTTTTCTTCTTGCCAGGAGTATTGCTTGGATTAATGGGAGCCCATTTCTTGATGATTCGGAAGCAAGGTATTTCTGGACCACTTTAAAAATTAGTTTTTGGTTGAATTGTAATTGGATCTTTTCTTTACTTTACGGAAAAAGGAGGGGATTGCTCGATGCATAAAGGTAAAGGAATGAAGTTCGTTGGTGATTCACGTGTTTTAGATCCTTCTCAACGAAAAAAAATGATTCCGAAAGATTACTCAGAATACCCAGGTAAAACAGAGGCATTCTGGCCTAACTTCCTTCTAAAAGAATGGATGGTCGGTGCCGTATTTCTTGTTGGCTTTCTTTGTTTAACTATTGCCCATCCAGCTCCGCTTGAAAGAATAGCGGATCCTACTGATACAGGTTATATTCCATTACCCGATTGGTACTTCTTGTTCTTGTATCAATTGCTTAAGTACTCATATGCTTCTGGACCATATACGGTAATTGGCGCATTAATTATTCCTGGACTTACCTTCGGGGGATTATTATTAGCACCGTTTCTTGATCGTGGAACGGAACGTCGTCCATTAAAACGGCTGTAGCCACATCAATAATGCTTTTAGCATTAGCTGCTGTTGTGTTTTTGACATGGCAATCTGTTGCAACACATGACTGGGCTGCTGCAGAGCGTCAAGGTAAAATTGTTGCAAAGGTTAATATTGATAAATCAAGTGCAGGCTACGTTGTGTTTAAGAGCCAAGGCTGTATTAACTGTCATGGTGAAAACCTACAAGGCGGTGCTGGTGCGCCTTCGTTGATTGGTACAGGGTAAAGGCTGATCAAATTGCCAAAATTGCAAAAAATGGTAGAGGCAAAATGCCATCCGGCATCTTTAAAGGTGATGCAACTCAGCTTAAGAACCTTACGGAGTTTATCGCAGGTCTTGGTAGTAAATAATTGAGTGATAAAGCTGACGGTTTCGTCAGCTTTTTTATTAATAATGAAAAGGGGAGTAGTAGTGAACTGGATTTATCCTCTCTTGGCTAACCGGTCAATTTTAAAGCTTTTGCTAGTAATTAATACTGTTGGAACTATCTATGGGTATTATTGGTATGGATGGCAGTTGAATGACACGCCTGCTATTTTTAAAGCCTTTGTTCCTGATAGCCCAACAGCAAGTTTATTCTTTGTATTCGTCCTTATTGCTTTCTTACTTAGAAAAATTGGCCTTTAATAGAAGCCCTTGCAATCGTAACTCTTTTTAAATATGGAATTTGGGCTGTTGTAATGAATATCCTGGTTCTTTTTGTACAAGGTGAATTGGACTGGGCTGGTTATATGTTAATTATCTCACATTTCTTAATGGCTGTTGAGGGTGTACTTTTTGCGCCTTTTTACAGAATTAAACCATGGCATCTGGTTGTAGCAGCAATTTGGACACTGCATGATGTTATAATTGATTACGTTTTTTTCATGATGCCTCGCTATCAAATGCTAGACCAATACACACCTGAAATTGGCTATTTCACCTTCTGGCTTTCGATTTTGTCTATAGGAATCGCCTACTATTTCTGTATTCGCCCTAATCGATTTAAACTGTCTATAAAATAGTCTTTCATTATCATAAAAGGTGGTCTATCCTTGTCCAACCCCTCATACATTTTATTAGTAATAAAAGGGGGGACAAGGATTGAAAATCAAATGGTTACTTTTAATTGCAATTATCATTATGCTCGCTCCCAATACCGTAAATGCTGAAGTACAATCGCCAATGGAGAAGCTCGATGATATCTCCGATGAAGCTCTTCAAATGGTGAAGTTTCATAGATACGATGATGCTAAGAAACTACTTGATTATTTCACTGCCCAATTCACAAGTATAAAAGGCGAACAGAAGCCTTTAACGATGGACGAGTTAAGGATTGTCACGGTTTCACATGATGAAGCAGTAGAAGCGACTGTTAGTCCTAATATGAAATATCAGGAAAGATTAAATAAATTGACAAAGTTTCGCCTTGTCATTGATGCAATTTCTACAAGCCATCAACCACTATGGACAGAAATGAAGGATCAAGTAATGACGGCGTTCCATCAGGCCAAAGAGGCAGCCTATAAAGGTGATACAGCCAGTTTTCATTCGAATTTTAACTCGTTTTTATCTTTATATAATGTCATTTACCCAAGTATAAAAATTGATGTTCCGGTAGAAAATATTCAAAAATTGGATGCACGAATCAATTTTATAGATGAATATCGTACCCAAGTAGTCAATAATGCCAATAGCAAAAAGGAACTCGATGGGCTCGAAACGGATTTAAAAAATCTATTTGACAATATGGATGAGGATCAGGCAGAGCCGTCAATATGGTGGGTCATCATCTCGACAGGCAGTATTATAATCATGACACTATCCTATGTTGGCTTTCGAAAGTATCAAGGTGAAAAAGATTTGAAAAAAAATCGTTCCAGGGACCAAAAAGATTGACTCTGAATTTCGGCTTTACTACAATGTATAGCAACTAGAGCTTTATTGGGGGTTCACTATGTTTTACCTTTTTTATTTTGCTATAATCATTTTGATCCCATTATGGGCCCAGATGAAAGTGAAAAATACATTCGCAAGATATTCTCAAGTACCTTCTTCTACCCATCGAAGAGGTGCAGAAGTTGCTAGAGAAATATTAAATGCTAATGGCTTATATCAAGTTAGTATCGAAGAACAAAGAGGTCAATTAACCGACCATTATGATCCGAGAACGAAAACAGTACGATTATCATCTGAAATTTACCATGGTCATTCTCTTGCAGCCGCAGCAGTGGCTGCACATGAGTGTGGACATGCCATTCAGGACGCAGAGGGGTATGCATTTTTACGTTTTCGTCATGCATTAGTTCCAGTAGCTAATCTCGGCTCAAATGTATCTTGGGTTTTAATTATGATTGGCATTTTTGTCCATTTAAGTGGAATGCTCCTATTAGGAATAATCTTCATGGCAGCGGCTGTTCTGTTTCAAGTCATAACCCTCCCTGTCGAATTAAATGCATCAAATAGGGCAATGAATCAGGTCGTCTCTCTTGGACTGATTCGAAACGTTGAAGAGAGGGAAACAAGAAAGGTTTTAAATGCTGCAGCTCTTACGTATGTAGCCGCCGCAGCTGTAGCTGTATTAGAACTAGTAAGACTTGTACTCATTTATACTGGGATGAGTAGAAATAATAACGATTAGAAAAGAGGATGACCCATGGTCATCCTCTTTAGTCTGTAATTGGCATTTTATTTTCATCAAGTGTAAAGCCTTCCCCATGAACATCATGAACTATTGTGATGGAAATAAATGCGTGGGGATCAACTGAAGTAATTAAATTTTTCAGTCTGATTAGTTCATTTTTGGCGACCACACAGTATAAGACTTCACGATCATTTTTGGTATAAGAGCCATAACCTTTAAGGGCGGTGACTCCTCGTTCCATTTCAGCCATTATTTTTTGGGCAATTTGCTCGTTATTCTCTGAAATAATCATTGCACCTCTTGCTGAATAAGCACCCTCCTGCATGAAATCAATCACTCTGGCACCGACAAAAACTGCGACAAGGGTGTACATCGCTTGTTTATAATTTAAGTAGGCAATTAATGATATGGTGATGACACATGCATCGAATAAAAACATTGTTTTGCCCATATTCCATCCAACGTATTTTTGGACGAGTCTGGCTATAATATCCACTCCACCGGTTGTTCCTCCAGAACGGAAAATAATACCTAGACCAATTCCTGTAAATACACCAGCAAAAAGGGCAGCTAATGTTAAATCGCTTTTAAGCGGCATTTCAATCGTATTACGTTGAAAGATCCAAAGGAAAATTGAAACACCAACCGTTCCAACAATAGTATAGAAAAAGGAGTTTCGCCCAAGCAATTTCCAACCAATGAAGAACAAAGGAATATTAAGAATTAAGTTTGTATAAGAAGGGTCCCATTTGAACAAAAAGTAAAAAATGAGGGTAATTCCTGTGAACCCACCTTCGGCAAGCTTATTTTGCATATTAAAATTTACAAGACCAAATGACATGATTGCAGCACCAATTAATATCAATAATATATTTTTAATCTTGAGACCCAATATCATTTAATATTCCTCCTCTTCCATATTTTTCTCTAATTCAGCGGTTTTTATTATAGCTGATTCCTTATAGAAGAGCAATTACCAGTAGAAAGCTTGTGTTTTAAACGAAAATATTTGTAAATCTTTAATTATTTAGCTAACATTAAAATATTAACAGTAAAATAAAAGAAACAGTATAAAGGGGTGACAAATATGGCAGATGGGAAATCAATGAAAGATCTCCAAATGGAGGTAGATACATACATAAGCCAATTTAAAGAAGGATATTTCAGTCCGTTAGCAATGCTTGCAAGGCTTACTGAAGAACTGGGTGAACTATCCAGAGAGATAAATCATTTTTATGGGGAGAAACCAAAGAAAACGGATGAGGGCCAAAGACAATTGAAGAAGAGCTCGGAGATCTACTATTTGTCCTAATTTGCTTTGCAAATTCATTAAATATTAATCTAGAAGAAGCCCATGATTATGTAATGAATAAATTTAATACAAGGGATAAAAACCGCTGGACAAGAATTAACACTGAAAATATGGAGTGACGATTATGGACAATAAGGTAAAAATTATTATTGCCGGACCACGTGGTCGTATGGGCAGTGAGGCAGTCAAACTTGTTAACACTACAGAACATTTTGAACTCTTAGCTGTAATTGACCATAAACACGAAGGGCAGATGCTTAGTGATCTCGAAGGCTTTCACCATATAAACAATGTTCCTATTTATACGGATTTAGAAAAATGTCTACAAAGTACAAACTCAGATGTTTTAATTGATTTAACAACACCTGAAGTAGGGATGTATCATGCTAAAACAGCACTCCACTATCATGTTCGACCAGTTGTTGGTACAACAGGGTTCACACCGAGTGATTTAGCGGAATTAGAGCGTCTTTGTCAAGAAAAAAATCTAGGTTGTATTATTGCCCCGAACTTTGCGATCGGCGCTGTATTAATGATGAAATTTTCACAAATAGCAGCCCAATACTTTAATGATGTAGAAATTATTGAAATGCATCATGACCAAAAGCTTGATGCACCATCTGGGACTGCAGTTAAAACCGCTGAAATGATTTCTGCTGTTAGGGAATCCAAAAAACAGGGTCACCCAAATGAAAAAGAAACTTTAGCAGGAGCTAGGGGTGCCGATTATACTGGAATGCATATTCATTCCGTACGGTTACCTGGATTAGTGGCACATCAGCAGGTTTTATTTGGCTCAGAAGGCCAAACTTTAACGATTCGTCATGATTCCTATAATCGTGGGTCCTTTATGTCTGGTGTAAAGGTAGCAGTAGAAAAAGTGATGAAGCTTAATACATTTGTATACGGTCTTGAAAATATCCTAGAATAGGAGCTATGAAAATGAATATTGCCTTAATTGCACATGATAAGAAAAAGAACGATCTTGTTCAATTTGCCACCGCCTATCAAGCTATTTTTTCAAAACATACCTTATTTGCAACTGGGACAACAGGCTTACGTATTAGTGAGGCGACAGGATTAAACATAACACGTTACCAATCAGGTCCCTTAGGTGGAGATCAACAAATAGGTGCAATGATTGCGAAAAACAAAATGGATGCTGTTTTCTTTTTCGAGATCCATTAACTGCCCAACCACATGAGCCAGATGTGACGGCACTAGTACGTCTTTGTGATGTTTATTCCATCCCGCTTGCTACCAATATGGGTACAGCGGAATTATTAATAAGAGGGTTGGAATTGCGGTTTTTGAATGGAGAAATATCATCAAAGAGAATGGTGAGATCGATGGAGAATAAAAATGTTCATATCCTAGCATTTGGGGCCCATGCGGATGATGTTGAAATTGGCATGGCAGGAACCATTGCTAAATTGACATCTGTTGGGAAAAGAATCGGGATTTGTGATTTAACCGATGCAGATTTATCTTCCAATGGAAATGTAGCGCTTAGGAAAGAAGAAGCTTCTTCTGCTGCAGAAATTTTGGGAGTATCAATGAGGACCTCACTTGCATTTCCAGATCGAGGATTATTCCTGCAGGAAGAATATATTAAAAGGATTGTTAGTGTCATCAGAAAATGGAAGCCTCAAATTGTTTTTGCACCCTATTTCGAAGACCGTCATCCAGATCATGGAAATTGCGCCCGCCTTGTAGAGGAGGCGGTTTTTTCTGCTGGCATAAGGAAGTATAAGACAGAGGAGGACGATCTCCCACATCGTGTGGAAAGATTGTATTTTTATATGATCAATGGTTTCCATAGGCCAGATTTCACAATCGATATTTCACCATTTATGGATAAAAAACTTACGGCATTAAGGGCATATAAAAGTCAATTTGAACAAACTGAAGATACCGTTGAAACACCACTTGTAAATGGCTATATTGAAACAGTTGAGGCAAGGGAAAAAATGTTTGGTAAGCAGGTTGGTGTTGCCTTTGCAGAAGGATTCAAAACAAACATTCCCATTCTCTTGGATCGTGACTTAATAGGAGAACAATCATGAAGAAACTTAAAATTGGGATCACTTGCTATCCGACAGTAGGAGGATCAGGAGTCGTTGCTACAGAATTAGGGAAAATGCTAGCAGAGAAGGGTCATGAAATCCATTTTATCTCATCTAGTATCCCTTTTAGATTAAATAGAATGTACCATAATATTTATTATCATCAAGTTGAAGTCAATCAATATTCTGTATTTCAATATCCTCCTTATGATATTGCTCTTGCGAGTAAAATTGCAGAAGTCGCAAATCGGGAACAGTTAGATTTGCTTCATGTCCATTATGCGATTCCTCATGCAGTTTGTGCCATTTTGGCTAAGCAGATGAGCAACAGGGATTTAAAGATTGTTACCACCTTACACGGTACGGATATCACTGTTTTGGGGTACGACCCATCACTAACAGAAGCTATTAAATTTGGTATCGAAAAATCTGATGTGGTCACGGCAGTTTCCAATGCTTTAGTTGAGCAAACGTATGAACTTATAAACCCTGATAAACAAATAGAAACGGTTTATAACTTCATTGATGAAAGAGTATATCAAAAGAGTGAAGCACAACATTTAAGAGAAGAATTCGGGTTAGGTACAGAAGAAAAGGTAATCATTCATGTATCGAATTTTCGAACGGTAAAACGGGTCCAGGATGTAGTAAAAACCTTTGCGAAAATTTCCTATATTATGCCTGCTAAACTGCTGCTAGTCGGTGATGGCAGAAATGACTAGAATTTGTAAACTGGTCAGAGAGCTCGGAATAGAAGATTTGGTTATTTTTCTTGGGAAACAGGAAAGTCTCGAGGAATTATACTCCATTAGTGATTTAATGCTGTTACTATCTGAAAAAGAAAGTTTTGGGCTTGTGGCGTTGGAGGCAATGGCTTGCGGTGTTCCATGTATTGGAACAAATGTAGGTGGCTTACCAGAAGTAATTGACCATGGAGTAACTGGATATATTTGTGAAGTAGGAGATATTGAAGATATTTCTAATAAAGCAATCGTTTTATTAAATGATAATAAACTACATCAGGAATTTTCCGATCAATCAGTTGAAACAGTAAAAATTAAATTCAAGGCTGATAATATAGTTGAGCAATATGAACAAATCTATTTTAAGTTAGTGAATCAAGGTGAAAAATATGCTTGAACCATTTGTATCTGCTGTACCTGTTTTGAAAAAGTTGGAGGAAGCAGGTTTTGAGGCATATTTTGTTGGTGGAGCAGTTAGAGACTTCCTTCTAAAGAACCCGATTAATGATGTAGATATTGCGACATCTGCAACACCAAATGAAGTAAAAAAAACTTTTCCGAAGACGGTTGATATTGGAATTGATCATGGTACAATTCTTGTCCTTTTTCAGAATAAATCGTATGAAATTACCACATTTAGAACAGAGTCAGAATATCAGGATTTTCGAAGACCGAAAGGGGTTTCATTTGTCCGTAGTTTAAACGAAGATTTGCAAAGAAGAGATTTTACGATGAATGCTATTGCTATGGATCGATTTGGAAAACTTATTGATCCTTTTAATGGGCAATTTGCTATTCAGGAAAGAATGATTCGAACAGTTGGTCAAGCAACGGAGCGTTTCCAAGAAGATGCATTAAGAATGATGAGAGCCGTTCGTTTTGTCAGCCAGCTCGGATTTGAACTTGAAAGAGAAACAGTGAAGGCTTTAGACCATCTTGTTCCATTGCTTGCTCATATTGCTATAGAACGCAAACGAGCAGAGTTTGAAAAGCTTTTAAAAGGGAAGAATCGTAAACAAGCATTAAACCTATTAATTGAAACAGGTTTGTTTTCATACTTACCTGGTTTAAGCAATCACAAGGAGCATTTAGAAGAGCTGAAAAACTATGACTTTGATACTTTAAGTAAGGATGAGATGTGGACACTGTTAATCTTTTGTTTAAACCTTGAAGAAAAGTCAATTGAAGGCTTTTTAAGAAATTGGCGCCTTCCACTTAAAGAAATAAGGAATATTCAGCGAATTCTACTTTTCCTTTTTAAAAGGCTAAAACAAGAGTGGACTGTATATGATTTATATCTAGCTGGAAGTGACACGATCAAGTCAGTAGAAACCTTGTTTCAAGTATTAAAAGGAAATAAGGAGTTTGAATCTATTTTCCGATGGGTAAATTTGTATAAGCAGCTGCCTATTAAGGAACGATCTGATATGAAGGTGACAGGAAATGATTTACTCGCCTGGTTTGATTCTAAAGGCGGTCCTTGGCTACATGAAATGCTAACCAAAATCGAACAAGCCATTTTAGAAGGAAAGGCAGTTAACGATAATAATAAAATTAAGGAGTGGCTGATGGAGTGCAATCAGAAATAAGAAAAGAATTGCTGGATGCCTTCACTAGTGCAGGCGATTCCTACTTATCGGGGCAACATATTGCGGAATTAATTGGCTGTTCAAGGACAGCCGTTTGGAAACATATTGAAGAATTGCGGAAAGACGGTTTTGAGTTAGAAGCAATTCGAAGGAAAGGCTACCGTATCTTGAAAACACCAGAAAAAATAACAGCAGATGAGATAAGGCTTGGACTGAAAACGAAGTTTATCGGAAAAAACATCCATTATGAAGAAAGTGTTGACTCAACGCAAAAGATTGCCCACCGTTTTGCTTATGAGGATGTGCCAGAAGGAACAGCTATCATAGCTGAGGAACAACTTTCCGGCAGAGGAAGAATGGACCGAAAATGGCATTCACCTAAATTTACAGGAATTTGGATGAGTTTGATCCTTCGACCCAATATTCCGCTTACGAAAGCACCGCAGCTGACACTGTTAACGGCTGTTTCCGTCGTCCATGCGATTGAAGAGATGACTGACCTTACTCCAGAAATAAAGTGGCCAAATGACATTCTAATCAACGGGAAAAAGGTAACTGGGATCCTAACTGAGCTTCAAGCGGAAGCAGATCGTATTCATTCAATTATTGTCGGGATCGGAATGAATGTAAATCAAAAGCTAGATGATTTTCCAGTGGAGCTTCAGGAAACGGCAAGTTCCCTCCTAATTGAAAATGGGAAACCCGTTCCTCGCGCGGAATTAATCAGGTGTATTTTCATGCATTTTGAAAAATTGTATTTACTTTATTTGGAACAGGGCTTTTTCCCCATTAAGCTTTTGTGGGAAAGCTATGCTGTCAGTATTGGCAAACATCTTAAAGCACGGACGATTACGAATACGATCGAAGGGAAAGCACTAGGAATTACTGATGAAGGTGTTTTGAAACTAGAAGACCAGGATGGTATCATTCATCTTGTTTATTCTGCCGATATCGAACTATAAGTGGTCAAGTACTTGCACTTTTTGATAATTTTGCTATAATTCATTCCAATGGGCAGTATCCTTAAGTGAACTGCACCTTTTATATGTCTATGAAAATTAAAAAAGGTTTCTGCCTAGATCCGTATAACGGACCGGGACAGAGGGATGGAACATACAAAGAGTAACAAAGATCCTCTGCCTTCAGAAGGGTCTTTTTTATTGCTCTAAAATAGGTTTTGTCACCTCTCCCATAATAAGGAGGGTAAAGGATGAAGCAAACAACGGATTTCTTGAAAATGAAACAAAATAATGAAAAAATCGTCATGCTAACTGCATATGATTACCCATCTGCTAGACAGGCAGAGCAAGGGGGAGTGGACACTATTCTAGTTGGTGACTCTCTTGGAATGGTGGTACTTGGTTACGATTCAACAATACCTGTAACGCTTGATGATATGATTCATCACACCAAAGCTGTAAAACGAGGGGCTAAAGAAACATTTATTGTTGTTGATATGCCTTTTTTAACCTATCACTTATCGATTAAAGATACATTAGTAAATGCGGGTAGACTTATTCAAGAAACGGGTGCCCATGCTGTAAAAATTGAAGGTGCAAATGATGTAATTGAAAAAATTGCTTCCTTAACAAACGCAGGAATTCCTGTTTGTGCCCATCTGGGTTTAACACCCCAATCTGTTGGGGTATTAGGTGGATATAAGGTTCAAGGGAAAGAGGCAGGGGCTGCCAAAAAATTAATCGAAGATGCAAAAAAATGTGAAGAAGCAGGCGCGTTTGCGGTGGTACTTGAATGTGTACCGAAACAACTTGCAGATGAGGTGACCAAAACCCTCTCAATTCCAGTTATTGGCATAGGAGCAGGGGTTGGGGTCGATGGACAAGTCCTTGTCTATCATGATATTTTAGGCTATGGTGTTGAGCGTGTTCCTAAATTTGTAAAACAATACACTACAGTAAATCCATTTATGATTGAATCTATTCAATCCTATGTAGCAGAGGTTAAAAAAAATCAATTTCCTGAAGAAAAACATTCGTTTACGATGAATGAGCAGGAACTAAAAGGGCTTTATGGAGGTAAGGAATGAAAGTTATTACAACCATTAAGGACATGCAAACTGAAATTAATCGACATAAGGTCCCGTCGAAATCGATTGGATTTGTTCCGACAATGGGATTTTTACATGAAGGTCATTTAACACTTTTAAATAGAGCAAGACAAGAAAATGATATTGTTGTTTTAAGTATATTTGTTAATCCATTGCAATTCGGACCGACTGAAGATTATTCCACATACCCGCGTGATTTTGAACGGGACCGTGCCTTGGCTGAATGTGAAAAAATAGATTATCTTTTTTATCCATCTGTAGAAGAAATGTATCCTCATCCTACTTCTATAAAGGTTCTAGTCCAGGACAGGGCAGATGTATTATGCGGCAAATCACGTCCAGGTCATTTTGACGGAGTGGCAACAGTGATAACAAAGTTTTTTAATATCTTGATGCCGACCCGAGCATATTTCGGGAAAAAGGATGCCCAACAAGTAGCTGTAATAGAAGGATTAATTAAAGATCTCAATTTTCCAATCGAGCTAATACCGGTTGATATTGTACGTGAGGAAGACGGTCTGGCGAAAAGTTCCCGTAATGTATATCTTAGCTCGGAGGACCGAAAGCAGGCGATCGTGCTAAATAAAAGCCTGATTGTCGCAAAAAGAGCAATTGCTGATGGGGAGCGCAACCCTAGTAAACTAATTTCATTAATTAGCGAAATCGTCACGGCCGAGTCAAATGGTACAATTGATTACATCGAATTATTCTCCTATCCACAGTTGAAACCGATGGGAAATTTAGAGGGTACCATTATTATTGCACTGGCAGTTAAATTTACAAAGGTTCGTTTAATTGACAATATTATAATAGAGATTCATTAAGGTAATTATAAAGGATTGACAAGGGAGGAAAGAGACAGATGTTTCGTAACATGATGAACGGCAAAATCCATCGCGCAACCGTTACAGAAGCGAATTTAAACTATGTTGGCAGTATAACCATTGATGAAGATTTATTGGACGCAGTTGGGATGACGGCAAATGAAAAAGTGCAAATTGTAAATAATAATAATGGTGCCCGGCTTGAGACCTATATTATTCCAGGGAAAAGAGGAAGCGGCGTCATTTGTCTAAATGGAGCTGCAGCTCGACTTGTCCAAGAAGGCGATATCGTAATTATTATTTCTTACGCACTAGTACCCGAAGATAAAGTACTTACTCATAAGCCCAAGGTGGCAATTATGGATGAAAATAATCGAATCAAAGAACTACTTCATGCTGAACCTGCATTTACTATTATGTAATCCCCGATTTCGGGGATTTTTTCCTTTTTTACTCAAATTTACTATAATGATTTAAAGTGACAAGAAAAATACTCCGGTAAAATCATAAATAGAGTAGATTGTTTTCTTTTTCTTTTAAACTTTTTGTGGTACGTTTTTGTATGAAGGCTTGAGGTGTTAAGTGAAATGATAAATAAATTTGTTGTAATAGATTTAGAAACTACTGGAAACGCCCCTAAAAAAGGTGAGCGGATTATTCAATTTGCTGCTGTTGTCATTGAAGATGGGATAATTACCGAAAAATTTTCATCGCTAATTAATCCAAAGAAGACCATTCCAGCTTTTATTGAAGAATTGACCGGTTTAAATAATGAAATGGTGAAGAATGCACCATTATTTTCTGAAATCGCACCAAATATCATACCGTTATTAAAAGACGCTTATTTTGTTGCTCATAATGTTTTATTTGATCTTTCGTTTCTGCAGGAAGAATTACTTCAAGCTGGATTTGAAGGATTCTACGGACCTGTACTTGATACAGTAGAAATGGCTAGGGTTCTATTTCCAACAGCAGATGGTTATAAGCTTTCTGATTTAGCTGAAAAGGAAAATTTACTCCATGATCGTCCACACCAAGCAGATAGTGATGCACAGGTTACGGCGGAACTTTTCCTCATTTTGTTAGAGAGGCTGTCATTGCTTCCTCTAAGGACGCTCAGGCAGCTAGAGCAGCTCTCAGGTGGACTAAAAAGCGACCTTCAACAATTATTAGATGAAATTCTTATTGAAAAGGATAAGAATATCGAGAAATTGCCTGAAACAATTGAAATTTTTAAAAATATTGCACTTAAAAAGCATCTTGTGAGTATGGAAGTAAAAAAGGATTTAAAACAATACCAATATCCAGTAAACGAAGAAGAAAAAATTGATATGGTAAAACAAGGCTTTGAGTTTTTTGAAAAGAGAACAGGACAATTTATCATGATGGATGGTGTGTTTCAATCATTGCTAAATGAACACCATTCATTAATTGAAGCCGGAACGGGCGTAGGTAAGTCGCTTGGATATTTAGTGCCGATTGCTTTTTTTGCAAAACAAAAAGACCTACCCATTGTCGTAAGTACACATACCATTCAACTTCAAGAACAAATCATCAAGAATGAAATTCCGCTACTTACTAGAATTCTCCCCTTTACAATTAAGTCTGTCCTTTTAAAAGGGAGGAACCATTACATCAGTTTAGAAAAGTTTAGTCAAAGTCTTATGGATGAAAACGATAACTATGATACAACATTAACAAAAATGCAAATTCTCGTTTGGCTGATCGAAACTGAAACGGGTGACAAGGATGAATTGAATCTCTCCAGCGGGGCCATTTATTGGAATAAAATCAAGAATGAACCAACCGTTTTTAAGCTAAATCAAGATTGGCATGAAAAAGACTTTTATTTGCGTGCTAAAAATGCGGCACAGGAAGCTGATATAATCATAACCAATCATTCGCTATTATTAAGTGACCTTTCCGGAGAAAGATCAATTTTACCGGAATTTGACTATTGCATTATTGATGAAGGCCATCATTTTGAAAAGGTTGCAAGTCAGTTTTTTGGTCATTCATTAGACTATTTGACAACCAGGTTATTATTAGGACAATTTGGTTTGTATGAACAAAAACTACTCTTTTATAAGATGGAGGACCTTTTGGCATCCATGTTTCTCCAAAAAGGCGACCTTGTTCAAACATTCGAATTGAATCGAATGGTAATAGACCTTTCTTATGAAATGGATGAATTTTTCAAGCTGATGGCTATTTATGCAAAAGTGAAGTCAGTTCATAAAAAGGGTTCTAACAGGTTCAAAATACGCTTCTCTTCTGAGGATCAAGGGAAAGAGAAAAAGGCGCTAGTAATAAGTGCCGAGAGGTTTGCATTTTTACTTAAGGACTTACATTCTGCGATAATGGCTCGGCTTGAATGGATAAAAAAAGAGAAGGAATCACTATCAAATGAACAGAAGAGTCTTATTGAGGAAATTTTAACGTTCTTAACGGAACTCGATCGATTAAGGAACAATGTTCAAGATTGTTTTACGAAGGAAACAAACTTCGTAAGATGGATTGAAATGGATAGTCGTTCACCACAAAATGTGACCACCTTTTTGGCACGACCGGCAACAGTGGCTACCGCACTAGTGGAGAAATTTTTTAATGTAAAAAAGGGTGTAGTTATAACATCTGCAACATTAACTGTTAACAAATCTTTTGATTATATTATTAAAGAATTAGGACTTGATCCTGGCTCTACCACCCAAATGATGATTCCATCACCCTTTAACTATCAAAATCAGGTCCAGCTTTTAATACCTGAGGATTTACCAGAAATAAATAAGGTCACCTTAGAAGAATATGTAATAGCGATAACTGAACATATTATCACAATTGCCGAAGCGACAAAGGGAAGAATGCTTATTCTTTTTACAGCATATGACATGCTAAAGAAAGCCTATGAATTAATTAAGGAAAGTGGTTTTCTAAATGATTATGCTATGATTGCCCAGGGGATTACCAGTGGAAGCCGGACAAGATTGACGAGGAATTTTCAGCGTTATGATAAGGCAATATTGCTTGGTACGAGCAGTTTTTGGGAAGGTGTGGACATTCCTGGTGAGGATTTGTCTTGCCTAGTAATGGTCAGACTGCCATTTAGCCCCCCAGATGAGCCTTTAACAGAGGCAAAATGCCAGTTAATCACACAGCAGGGTGGAAATGCTTTTTCTGATTATTCATTGCCGGAAGCAATTCTAAGATTTAAACAAGGATTTGGTCGATTAATCCGAACAGAAAAAGATCGCGGAATTATGCTTGTCTTTGATAAAAGAATTATTACCACAAAATATGGAAGGGCCTTTATAAAATCAATACCTTCCGTGCCAGTAAAAAAAGGAAATATGGATGAACTTGTTGAGTTAATCCACTCATGGCTTTGATAAAATAGGGGAAAATATACAGCCTATACCTATTGTGGGGGTATAGGTTGTAGTTCTTTAAAATTTTACTTTATTATTGAGTGTTTCCTTGTCACATATACTCCGACACCTGTTATAATGATTTGAGTAGATTCTTTCAGAAATTTAAGGAGGAAAATGGATGGAAAGCAAAATTGAAGTACTATCAACAGTAAAAATCCAGCATAGTCCTGATTTATATAAAATTGTTGATGCACTTAATCGAACATTAAAAGAAAAAGATCTTATGTTTGGCTTAGCCCTAGATCAAGAAGATAAAAATAAAGCGATTTTTACCATTTATCGTACATAGAGAAGTGAATATAAGTGAAAAAGTGGATTATTTTTTTAGTTGTTTTTGTCTTAGTCATCGTTGGAATTTTCATGAAAGTATATATAACTGCAGTTGACCCTGTAAAGGCTGCGGAAATCAATGCAGTCAAACTGGCAAAAGAAAAGACTCAATTAAGTGAAGTGGATGATTTCCATCTTTATCACAGTTTAGAAACTGTAGATATTATTGAAGGGAAAAACAAAAAAGGTGAGAAAGTCATTGTGTGGATTCCCGAAAAGAGTAAGCAGGTAATAGTGAAAAAAGCGAAGAGTGGTCTCTCAAAAGAGGCTGCCATACAAAAGCTTTTGCAAGAACAGAAACCAAAACAAATTATTTCAGTACGCTTAGGTATGGAAAAAAATATTCCATTATGGGAAATTTATTACCGTTCTGAAAATAATTTAATAAATTATTATTATGTTGACTTTGTAACTGGTGAATGGTTAAAGAAGATTGAAAATTTATAGTTTGGATGGAGAATGGAGGAAAAGGTATGATAGTGAATCTTGCAAATAGGGTAATGGCACTTTCGCCTTCAACAACATTAGCGATTACCGCAAAAGCGAAGGCATTAAAAGAGCAAGGAGAGGATGTTATTGGTTTAGGTGCAGGTGAGCCTGATTTTAATACTCCTCAACATATTATAGAAGCAGCTGTTCAATCAATGAATGAGGGGTATACGAAGTACACTCCTTCAGCAGGGCTGCCGGCGTTAAAAAAATCAATTATTGAGAAATTAATTAGAGACCAGGGTATAACCTATCAACCAAATGAAATTATTGTAGCAAATGGTGCGAAACATGCGTTATATACTTTGTTCCAGGTTCTTTTAAATGAAGGGGATGAGGTCATCATTCCTACTCCATACTGGGTAAGTTATCCTGAACAAGTCAAATTGGCAGGCGGAAAACCCATTTATATTGAAGGTTTAGAAGCAAATCAATTTAAAATAACTCCAGAGCAATTGCTAAACTCAATTACCAAAAAAACTAAAGCGGTTATTATCAATTCACCAAGTAATCCAACTGGGGTACTGTATACTGCTGAAGAGCTATTTGAGTTAGGAAAGATTTGCCTTGATGAAAACATTCTTATCGTTTCAGATGAAATTTACGAAAAACTTATCTATGGTGAACATAAGCATATCTCAATTGCCCAATTATCGCCAGAATTAAAGGACCAAACCATTATCATAAATGGGGTTTCAAAATCTCATTCGATGACAGGCTGGAGAATTGGCTATGCAGCTGGTAATAAAGAAATAATTGAGGCGATGACGAATCTTGCCAGTCATAGCACATCAAATCCGACTACTACTGCACAATATGCAGCACTAGCAGCTTATAATGGACCACAGGAGCCTGTAGAAGTGATGCGCCAGGCATTTGAAAAAAGATTAGAAATTATTTATGAAAAATTAGTTGCCATTCCTGGCTTTACTTGTGTTAAGCCCCAAGGTGCTTTTTATTTATATCCAAATGTGAAAAAAGCTGCTGAATTAACTGGTTATAATAATGTTGATGATTTTGTTGAGGCTCTTTTGGTAGAAGCGAAGGTAGCCGTTGTTCCGGGATCAGGATTTGGGACACCTGAAAATATCCGTCTATCCTATGCTACTTCCCTTGATCAATTAGAAAAGGCAGTGTCGAGAATTCACCAATTTATAGAATTAAAGTGTCAATCCTTGAGTTGATTACTAAATAGGTCAATAACAAAAAGTCTGCGCTGCAGACTTTTTGCTTTACTTACCAAAGATGGTTGTCTAATCCTCTTACTCGGGGAGTTTGTTCATGTTATACTTAAAAGGAGGTGTCATATAGATGAAATCAAACATATTATCCTGGCTTCAGGAAGGAAATATTACCATACCGGCTGTTTTATTATCTGAATACAAAAATCTTAATTTAAATGAATTCGAGCTTGTTCTCTTATTAAATATTATTGCTTTTTTAGAAAAAGGAAATGAATTTCCTACCCCAGAGGAACTTTCATCCCGTATGACTATTTCCATTTCGGAATGTAACGAAATGCTCAGAAAGCTTATTCAAAGAGGTTATATCGAAATAATTGACGGACATACAAATGATGGGATTCGTTTTGAAAAATATTCAGTTCAGGCGCTATGGGAAAGACTTATTGACCTGTTCTTGATGAATAATAAAACTAACAGAGAAATAAGTAAGCAGGCGGATGAAACGGATCTATACACTTGTTTCGAAAAGGAATTTGGCCGCCCATTATCTCCCTTTGAGTGTGAGACACTCGCCATGTGGATGGATGATGACCACCATGAATCTGTTATCATCAAAGCTGCATTAAAGGAAGCAGTAATGTCTGGTAAATTAAATTTCCGTTATATTGATCGCATTCTATTTGAATGGAAGAAAAATGGAATTAAAACGATCGAGCAAGCGAAAACCCATGGTCAAAAGTTCCGTCAAAAGCAAACAAATAATAGACCCGTAAAGGATGAGCCAAATCAAGCTTCTTCCGTCCCGTTTTACAATTGGTTAGAACAATAAAAGTATCTAACGAGAGAAACCATTCTCTCGTTGTTTCATTTTTAATAAAAGTTTACGCTTTTAAATTGGTAGGTGACTATTCTGTTAAACAATGCTCAAATCCATTTTTGCCTTGATCAAATGGGCACAATGTTTCCGAATGCACATTGTGAATTAAATCATTCAAATCCATTCGAATTAATAATTGCCGTATCACTATCTGCACAGTGCACTGATGCACTTGTCAACAAAGTCACAAAAGAGTTATTTAAAAAGTATAAAAAACCTGAAGACTACTTAGAGGTCTCTCTTGAAGAGCTTCAAAACGATATTCGTTCTATTGGTCTGTTCCGGAACAAAGCAAAGAATATTCAAAATCTTTGTCGAATGGTTTTGGAAGAATACAATGGGGTAATTCCTGTTGATCGAGATGAAATGACAAAGCTCCCGGGCGTTGGCAGGAAAACGGCAAATGTTGTTGTGTCTGTTGTATTTAATGTCCCTGCAATAGCGGTTGATACGCATGTGGAACGAGTTAGTAAGAGGTTAGGGATTTGCCGTTGGAAGGACTCGGTTCTTGAAGTGGAAAATACCTTAATGAAAAAGATTCCGAAAGAAGAATGGTCGGTCACACATCACCGATTGATATTTTTTGGTAGATATCATTGCAAAGCCCAAAATCCAAAGTGTCCAGTCTGCCCATTATTAGAGGTATGCAGAGAAGGGAAAAAGAGGATGAAAGGTAGTGCTGCTGCTAATGGATAATCGGTTCGATCTCACTAAACCAGCGCAAAATCCTAACGAAGAAATTTCGTCTTTACTAGAAGAATGGAATGACATAAAAGTAGATCTTGAAGAATGCTACAACAAACGGGATCAAGCTAAGACATTAATAAATATGAAAAAAGGAATTGAACTATTTCAACATTTAATGTTTCTGACAAATGAGAAGCCTATTATTCTCATAGAGCATATCGAGTGGAATTTACTAGAGTACAAACCAGTAAATATAACAGAACGATTTGCTTTTATTAAATCTATGCCCAATTTATTTCACTCATTTCGCCAACTTTCTGAGCTCATGGTCGAACAAGAAAAGCAATTTATGAAAAAAAATAGTATGAAAAAAGCGTCTAAGCCAAACGGCTAGACGCTTTTTTATTGTTAATGCGAAGTGTGAGGCGTGAATTCAAAGATTAATTTTAATGCGCCTTAGTGCCACTGGAGCCACCGGTAGTACCACCGGTAGTACCACCGGTAGTTCCACTGGTAGTTCCACCGGTAGTACCACCAGAAGTTCCGCCAGAAGTTCCACCAGAAGTTCCACCAGAAGTTCCACCAGAAGTGCCACTAGAAGTTCCGCCAGAACTACCACCAGTAGTACCTCCAGTACTAGAACCGCTTCCGGAACCACTTCCAGGAGTCGTAACTGGCGGAATTACCGTCCCGCTAGTACCCTGATTTCCGGTGCCAGTATTATTACCCTGTCCATTGCTATTACCAGTATTATTCCCTTGGTTAGTGCTAGGCTTAGGAATATCAATCGAAACAGTCACAGCATTACTGGTTTTATCGGCACTTTTTGCAACGATTGTAAAAGTGTACTTTGATCCAGGAGTAGGGTTCGGGATCTTCAAAGTATTTTCAGCGATTGTAGTATGTGTTGCGCCAGTACCGCTATCCGTCGTTACATCGAACTGCACATTTGCATTTGTGGATTTATTATAATCCCATGTAAGAGTAATTGCATTCTGAGTTTGATCATATTTTGCAGCTGCATTTGATGGTGCATCAAGCTTGTTATATTTTTGAGATACTGTAGTAGGAGCATGCCCCTTAACAGCATACTCTGTAATAACATCGCTCTCAGGTGTATTGTCGCTGGCCAAGACTGGTGGCATCGAGCCCTTTTCAATTCTGACTTTTTGAACACTATTTGGAACGGCAAAGTCAGGTGTATTGGTTCCTTTCGAAACATAAGCCATTAAGTCTTTAAAAATATACTGCGCTATTTTTTGATTATCACCTGGAACTATTGGCGTTTTACGGTCCTGATAACCAGTCCAGATGGATGCCGTATAATTGGTTGTATATCCCGTAAACCAAGAATCAGGAACAGATTTGCTGCTTGCAATATGGTACTGACTTAATTCCTGGTCGGTATAGTTGGTTGTACCTGTTTTTCCGGCAACCGGTAGTCCAGGTACATTTGCTTTAGTTCCTGTACCAGGGGATTGGAGAACACTTTTCAACATATCAGTAATCATGAAAGCAGTAGAATCTTTCATAACAACTTTAGATTGTGGTGTTGAGTCAATCACGGTACCATCACGAAGTTGTATTTTCTTGATGGCATGTGGTTTTGTGTAAAATCCATTATTTCCAAAGGCACTATAGGCACCTGCCATTTCAAGAGGTGAAACACCAGTATTAAAGCCGCCAATTGCGTAGGATTCATAGATATCTTTTAAAGGAATCCCCAGGTTATTTGCAAAGGTTTTAGCCCTAACCAAACCGACCTGCTGTAAGGTTTGGACGGCAGGTGTATTTCTTGATAATTGCAATGCGGTCCTAATTGTCATTGGTCCCATATATCTATTATCCCAGTTACCGAATGTTGCTCCTGTTGAATAGGTAATAGGCTTGTCGTCTATCATTTGATACGTTCCCCAGTTAAGATATTCAATAGCTGGGCCGTAATCTAGTATTGGTTTGATGGTAGAACCAGGCTGTCTTCTAGTGTCGACTGCGTAATTAAAACCACGTTTAACTTGTTGATTTCTACCGCCCCCTAGTGCACGGATTTCCCCGGTTTTCGTATCAAGCAGGGTAATTCCAGCCTGAAATTGATCATCTGGGTAATTAATTATATCTTTCGAATTAAGAAGATTATACACATATGTTTGCGCATTCGGATCCACAGTTGTATAGATAGTTAAACCATCTGAAAATATATCAAAATCAGTATTTGCTTTGACTTCATTGATAACTTCATCGACAAATGAATCATACGGCTTTTCATTAATCTTACGTTGATCTTCTTTCACTAAGGCGGATTGGACCGGAACCTTCATTGCTGCTTCCATTTCATTTTTTGTAATAAAGCCATGCTGGTTCATCAAACTCAAAACAATATTCCGTCTTTTTTCTGCCAAATCTGGGTGCAGAAAAGGGTTATAATTACTTGGACTTTGCGGCATCCCAGCGAGCAAGGCATATTCAGGAAGAGAAAGTTCTTTTAATGATTTACCAAAATAGGTCTTTGCTGCTGTTGCCATCCCATAACTTTCCTGAGACATAAACACTTTGTTGACATACATTTCAAAAATTTGGTGTTTCGTATATTTTTGTTCCAGTTGATAAGAAAGCCACGCTTCTTCTACTTTTCTTCTCAATGTTTTTGTCTGGGTCAAAAATGAATTTTTGACCACTTGTTGAGTGATGGTACTACCACCTTCAGCACCAAATCCATGTTGAAGATTCGCTAAAACGGCACCGCCAAGGCGTACAAAGTCAATACCGTGGTGCTGATAAAAACGGTAATCCTCTGTTGCAAGGATTGCATCTTCTAACCCTTTTGGTATATCTTTATAGGCAACATAGTCCCTGTTTTCAGCTCCTACTTCGGCTATCAGATTTCCATCTTTATCTAAGATTTTTGATGAAATTGGATCTTTTAATAATTTAGGGTCAAGTTTAGGAGTGTCCTTTACTAAATAGGCAAAAGTACCAACTCCGGCAAAATACCAACGATTCCAAGTGCAATAAGGGTGAGAAATATTTTCTTCCATAAACCTCCAGGTTTTTTCTTTCCTTTTTGGTTTCCCTTTGCTTGGTGTTGCTTTCGGCGCTCCTCTCTTGATTGAGGTTGATCTGCCATTATAATTTCCTTCCTTTCTAACCATGACTAAATGTCCTTTTAAGAAAAATAAAATAGAGTATCTATTATTCTAATATAGTCAATTCTTGGCTGAAATCCAAGCGGGATGTAATGCCCCTTTTGTTCAATTTCTTCTTTCGTAATTGATTTCCTTCCACCGTTTACCATTCTTTCCCAAAATACTAACAAATGCTCCGCTTCAAGCAAATAAACTTGTTCATATCTTGTAAACCGGAGAATCACAAAGCAGATACCACCATGATTTAATACTTCTTCCATATGGTAAATTTGATGCTGATGAAAATTTTTTAATGGAAAAGAAGTGGTGTTTTGTGTTTCTTTCGCCTCAAAATCAATGTATTTACCTTTATAGACACCGTTATAGTCGGTAGTAGAAGCTTGTTTAAAATAGGCCTCTTTAATAACCGCAGCACTTCTTTTCGGATAATCTACTTGAACAATTTGGACAGGAGTTGGTTTTTTATGGATAATTGCAATTTTTCTCCCTCTGTAGTATTCATTTGTTTCATTTAAATCTTCTTCAAGTGTCATACCTCTATTGCTATATGTGCCATTTTTTTTATTTTTCATATTAATCTCATGAGCAGTATCTTTTGGTATGTACGGTTTACCGTTTGGATAGTTAAAATTCATGATAAGCACCTCTCAAGCTATTACCTATCATACCAAATCTAAGTGATATTAGGGTGTATAAAAATTAATGATTAACAGATGCTAATGATGATAATTGTACAGGTAATTCCAAAAGAAAGCATGATTCATTTTTCTTAAGAATTCTCCAGGCAAACTCTAAAAAACTAGTTATCCTTAATAAGGGAAGAAGAATATGAATCATTTAACAATACAGGAAATTGAGATCATTCGTCAAATTCTAAATGAAACAAGAAAACGAAATATAGATAATATCTCACGGACTGACGCTTATTTTTCATATTTTAAAAAGAACCCTGATATCCTTTGGTCCTTCCTTGCAAGTATGGTTTCAAGAAATGGTGGTTGGAATATGTGTGATCTTGAAGGTGCCATTTTCCCCCAGTTGTTAGATCCAAAAACAAGAAAACAGCTTTTTTTAACCTATGAACGTGCGAATTGGTTAATTTTCCATGATGTATTTCCGCAATTATTGCTATACCAATATTCGACGAAAATAAATCGACCTATGTTTCATTTACTCCCGTATTTTAATGTCTCAGCTTTTATTCAAGGAGAATGGAATCGATATTGGAAGGATAGTGATAGGTATAGACTAACTACTGCCTTAATCATAAATGAGCAAAATGTGATTCAAACTCCGGTCATTGATCATCCAGTCTATAAGAAAAAGGTTTTTCGTTCCATTATATTTTCTTTTCAAGATTGGCTTCATTTTAGTTGTGTTCTGTTCCCTACATGTGGTGGTGAAGTTTACGGAGCTAGTGTTAATGGCTTTAGAACTCTATCGAAAAGAATTGATCTTGGGAAAAGGCTTGCAAACATTCTTTTCCATCCACGGCTTTTTCCTTATTTCTTTGAGTTTGCGGAAAAAACTCCACATACGGGCTCTCGATATGATTATGAACAATATTTTAAAATCAAAACCACGCGAAATACACCGATGTTAAGAACGAGCTTTCCGATTATTGAGCACCATCAACATAAATACGAGGACTGGAGTAAGGATGGAAAGGTGTCACCAAATTGGTTGCATGCAGCTATAAAACATCGTCATCCGATCCATCTAACGGATTGGTATTTCGCTAAGTCAAACCAACTTCAATTATTGCTCTCACTCCAAAAGGTGTTGAACCTGGAAAAATGGAAATAAAAAAGCAAGGATGACTGACCTTGCTTTTTTATTCAATCAAAATGTTTTTAATCGGCAGGTCGATTAGGTCCTTCTAGCTTTTTATCGCCATAGCCAGTTTTTTGGTCAGTTGCCACACGACCTTGTTTTTTGTTTTGTTTATCCTTTTTTGGCATCCTTACACCTCCATAATTAGCTTGTGCGGGATTTCATTTTTCATACGAATTTATCATTTTGTCGAAAAAAATTGGTAAATTGCCATATTGACACTATCTTTGACGAATCGCTTCTAGTTTTGTCAAGGCAGAAGGAAGCTCGATAAAGAAAGAGAATTATACCATATAGATAAACGTGAGGAGGTTTTTTATAAATGAAAAATTCATTGTCCGAAAAGGAAAGGCTGCTTACGACGCTGACGGAAATTTACGATCAATTAGAAGAATTGGAGTCGGTACTCGAAGCATCTTTCTCAGACCTTCGCCTCAGTTTAAATAAGGAAGAGCTTATAAAATTAAAGGTTAATGAACAAAGATTATCTGTAGTAGAAATGGAATTAGAACAAATAAACCTTTTTGCATCCGGGGATGATTTAGGGTCTAATCCAAAACAAGTCTCTAGACCCTTAAAACTTGAATTAGGATTTTAAATTACGATAAAATAATAGTTATCTTTTTAGAGTAGCATTTGAGTTTCAGTGCTACTTTTTATATTGAGAAAGGAACTCTAAAAGATGTCTAGAGAAATTGCTCTGTTAACCGAAAAACTATTAAATTACAATCGCTTATTTCTAAAAAATTATCAGGAAGCACGAGAAAAGGGTGTCAAGAAGGATTTTCATGAAGTGATAAAACCCTTTGCGGATGAAGTAAAATCTGTTAACGAAGAGTGGAGAGTGGCAATGAGAAGCTGGCTCAAAGAAAGCCCACATAAGTATCTTCATGTGAAGCAAATAGAAACTACATTCGAACATATCGAACTGCAGTCAATCCAATCCTTTTTTCCAGAAACAAGCCGTTCAAGATTTTTAAACACGAATCGAACAGTTGAATACTTTCTATTGGAAATAGTAAAAGAATTAGGAAATTAAGAAAAGAGATGCTTTAAAAGGCATCTCTTTAAATACTTATTTTGAATTTTCGATGAGGGAGTTCTCCTTATAATTGTCAGGTATCACCGCGCCTTGATTTTCAAGCTCGCGGACAAGAAGGCGATATTCTTTAATGTCGATTTCGTTGTGAATGTATGCTTTCTTAGCAAAATCCATTAATGCATTTACATCATCAGTAATGTAATCCCGACTTTGAATAAATTTGCTTTTTAATTCACGAATATCCATAAATAGCTCCTCCTACATCCTTTTTTCTATCGTAACATGAAAAAAAAGGATTTCTAGTTTTTAAAATATTTAAACTTTAGACAAAGTTCTTGTGTTTTTGACATTGTCCATCCAATTCAAAATAATCACCATTGAGCTAAAATCATCATAAAGTGTAGTAATGATAACGCGGAGGAGATGTTTGCCCATGTTTGGTACAAATAGACCGAATCACTTCATTAATTATGGATACTCGGGGCAAATGAAGCACGGGGGACCATTAGATTATCAAAGGAATCATCAACCAATTCCAGCCAATCAACCTTATCCTTTTCAAACACCACCACAAAATTATGATTGGTATCCTTACAAACAGGAAAATCCGTACTATCCACAACAATACCAGCCCTTCGGCCAAAACTTTCAGCCCGGACCCATCCCACAAACGGTGCCCTATTCAAAGCAGCAGTTTCAACAGAAGGATTCGCAATTTCTATTCCAAAACCCACTTCAGCCAAAGGAAGAAGTGGTACAACAAAATCAATATATGCCAATGAATGGATATCCAATGATGAATCCATATCCAAAACAAAATACCATCCCTAAACATGCTGGAGGAATGCAATCCTTTATGAACTCTTTTAAGTCACAGGATGGGTCAGTTGACTTTAATAAAATGATGAATACCGCTGGTCAGATGATGAATGCCGTAAACCAAGTATCATCACTTGTAAAAGGTTTTGGTGGAATATTTAAAGCGTAAAAAAAGACGGCGAAGCCGTCTTTTCTTATATTGTTAATCCCTGCTTGCTCAGTTAAGCAACGTATTTGCCTTCGTTAATCATCTATCTCAATAATTTTCCCTTTTTCTTGTGGGATTCGAATCTGTAATAATCCATCTCGGTAGGAGGCCTTGATTTTCTTTTCATTTATTGGCTGTGGGAGAGCGATTGTTCTTGATGATTGTTGATAGTATTGCTTGCGTCGATAGATCTGATTCTTGTCATTAGCTTCGGTTACCAATTCATTATTTTCAATTGAAATTGTTAAATAATTTCCAAAGGCATTTAAATGAATTTGATCCCTAGTCACATCAGGTAATTCGGCTGTTATAAGATATTCATTTCCGGTTTTAATAGTTTCAACATGAAAGGATGCACCTGAAGGAAATGGACTATTGAAAAAATCATCTATGGATTGTAAAAACCCCCTTATCGGTTTTTCATTGAAAAAATTGTTCATGGATTTTATTAAATCGCCAAACGGTTCCTGCTTGGATTTCTTTGGGTTATTTTGATTTCCAGGAAGCATAGATGACATCGTGGTTCCCTCTCTTTCCAAAATTTCACACGATATCATATGCTTTTTCCACTAGGTTGGTGCCCGACATATTTTCGCAATATCTTTTTGAACGATTTGTTACAAATTAATTTAATGTGATGTTTATCACATTAATAATAGGGCAGCCTTTGTATGCTTAAGCAGTAATTTAGGGAAAGCGAGTGATAAAAATGTTCTGTTATCAATGTGAACAAACCCCATCTGGCGGATGTAAAGTAATAGGCGTGTGTGGTAAAGATGAAACAATTGCCAGCTTACAAGACACGATTATTTTTGGTTTAAAAGGGATTGCAGCCTACCGCACCCATGCGAACCAGCTTGGATATACCGATCCCTTTGTTGATGCGACAACACATGAAGCACTTTATTTGACATTAACTAATTCAAACTTTAATGTTCAGGAACATATTGATATGGCAATGAAAGTAGGTCAGTCAGCTGTCCGTGTAATGGAAATGCTTGATGAAGCCCATACGAAGCGTTTAGGCATTCCAGAGCCAATCCGCGTTAGCCAGAATAAAATTGAAGGTAAATGTATTGTAGTTACGGGTCACAATTTGTTCGCTTTAGAGGAATTATTAAAGCAAACTGAAGGAAAAGGAATCAATATTTATACCCATTCGGAAATGCTGCCGGCGCATGGGTATCCAGCATTAAAGAAATATACCCACTTAAAAGGGAACATCGGAAAAGCTTGGTATGACCAACGACGATTATTTGAGAATTTTCCTGGGGCAATTTTAGCAACAACAAACTGTGTGATGCCAATTAAAGGTACGTATGCAGATCGTATGTTCAGCTATGAAGTGGCAGGTCTAGAAAATGTACAAAAAATAATAAATGATGATTTTTCAGCTTTAATTGAAAGGGCATTAGAGCTTCCGGAAGCAGCTATTGATTCCGAAGAAACTTTATTAACAGGATTTCATCATGAAACTGTTCTTGGATTAGCGCCAGAAGTAATTGATGCAGTGAAAGCTGGAAAAATCAAACGCTTCTTTGTGATTGCAGGTTGTGATGCACCAGGTAAAGGCGGAGAATATTACCGTGAGCTTGCCACCTCACTGCCTCCTGAAACGGTTATTCTAACAACATCTTGTGGTAAATTCCGCTTTAATGATGTTGATTATGGAGTAGTCCCAGGAACGAATATTCCTCGTTATATTGATTTAGGACAATGCAATAACTCGGGGTCTACTGTTAAAATCGCTATGGCGCTAGCAGATGCATTTGGCTGTGAAGTTAACGAGCTTCCGGTAAGTATTGTTTTATCCTGGTTTGAACAAAAAGCAGTTGCTATTCTTCTAGGACTCTTTAGCTTAGGAATTAAGGATATCCGCATTGGGCCAAAACCACCAGAATTTATTTCAGCAGGAGTTTTGCAGGTCCTTCAAGATACATTTAATCTAAAGTTAATTGGTACAGCACAAGAAGACATGGAGGAAATGCTTCAACTAACTGCAAAATAAGAAAAAGCCACAGCCTCACAATAAAAGGCTGTGGCTTTTCTCATGTTCTAGGAAATTATAGAATTAGAAATTGTGGATAACTTTTTACAGGTTTAGACATGTCCAGCTCCAGCGCCCAGTGTCCTTCGTTCTTCTCCCTACGATAAGTCAACATCGAATCGCTATCGCTCCGTGTTTCCTTTGTCTCAGTCGAAGTGCTCCAGGCCATACGCCGCTAAACGGGCGCCTGCGCTTTTGTTCTTCAAATGAGATGGATTTCCTCCATGAGCCTTTCAATATCTAATAACATATTGCTTTCATCATCTACTTCGATTAATTTATCCTTCTTCATTTTTGTCAGGGTACGGCTTATCGTTTCTCTAGTAGTACCAATCATATTCGCAAGATCTTTATTCGTAAATTCGGCCTTCAACAAGATTCTTCCATCTTCTAACTCTTTACCATGCTTTTGGCTAATTCGAATAAGGAGTTTGACGATTTGTTCATAGGTATTATTGAGGATTTGTTCTTCAAGACGGTTTTGTAAATCAACAATCTTTTCACCTAAGACTCTAAATACCTTAATGCAAAGTTCGGGGTTATCGATCAGAACGGCTTCAAATTTGGAAATCGGAACAGTGATCAATGTAGATGACTCTAGAACTTCAGCATACGCCGGGTAATCTCCTTTTCTGAAAAAGCCCACATGGGGAAACATTTCGCCCTTTTTCATGATCGCTACAATTTGTTCTTTCCCATTCACATCACTTTTGTACACTTTGATTTTTCCATCATATATAAAATAAACATTTTCAAGTGGGTCCCCTTGGAGAAAAACATGGCTTTGTTTTTTCCAATCTCTAGCAATAGCGATATCAGTGATTTTTGTTAATTCATAATCGTTTAATTCTCGAAAAAGGGAGAATTCAGAAAGGACTTTTTTTATTGCTTCAATCTTCAATTCTTTCACCTCTGTAAATGGATCATCTTTTCATATTGTAGCAAAAATTCAAGGTTTACTTTAATCTTAACCCTTGCGTTTTATAGATTAAAATAAAGTATTCACAAAATAGACAAATCAGTAGCATTTAGGTGGAAAAAAATTCTTGGCGTTTTTGGCTAAAAATTACCCGATTTTTCTTTTGTAACGAACGTTTATTCGATAAAATATAGGTATTGAGGTGACACACATGAAATTTAAAAAAAGTTTGCAGGAAATACTTGTTGATTTAAAACTTAAAGATCAATTTAACGAAAATATCGTCACCTGGCGAACAATAGAGGAAAAACAAGCACAAACGGATGTCTTGCCAGACGATCTACACCCGGTTTTAATAAAAGCTCTTCAAAGTAAGGGAATTGGACAGCTTTATACCCATCAAAAAACTGCCTATGAAACAATTAGGTCAGGTAGAAGTATTGTTGCCGTTACTCCTACAGCTTCCGGAAAAACACTTTGTTACAATTTACCAGTCTTACAAACTATTCTAGTTAATCCTAATTCAAGGGCGCTGTATATATTTCCAACAAAGGCACTTGCTCAAGACCAAAAAAGTGAAATTAACGATATTATCCAAGCGGCAGGTGTAGATATAAATAGCTATACCTATGATGGAGATACCCCGGCAAATATTAGGCAAAAAGTAAGAAAAGCGGGACATGTGGTTATTACCAATCCCGATATGCTTCATTCAGCGATTCTTCCTCATCATACAAAATGGGTTTCGCTCTTTGAAAATTTAAAATTTATTGTCATTGACGAACTTCATACCTATCGAGGAGTATTTGGGAGCCATGTTGCGAATGTAATCAGAAGGTTGAAACGGATCTGCCGCTATTATGGAAGTAATCCTGTTTTTATTTGCACCTCGGCAACCATTGCCAATCCTCTTGAACTGGCAGAAGGGTTAACAGAAGAGAAAATGGTTTTAATTGATAATAATGGTGCACCAAGTGGAACAAAACATTTTCTATTTTACAATCCTCCGATTGTAAATAAACCTCTTAATATTAGAAGAAGTGCAACCTTGGAGGTTCGAAAAATTGCTGGAGAACTATTAAAAAATAAAATTCAAACAATTGTTTTTGCTAGAAGCCGAGTAAGAGTAGAGATTATCCTGACCTATTTACAAGACTTGGTGAGAAATCAATTAGGGGCAAAATCCATTATGGGTTATCGAGGCGGATACCTTCCGACGGAAAGAAGGAAGATTGAAAAAGGACTGCGTTCAGGTGAAATCTATGGTGTAGTAAGTACAAACGCCCTTGAGTTAGGAGTCGATATCGGTACTCTTCAGGTATGTATTATGACTGGCTATCCAGGCACGATATCAAGTGCTTGGCAGCAGGCCGGAAGAGCAGGCAGAAGGCACGGAGAGGCTCTTGTAATCATGGTCGCCAGCTCCAGTCCGCTTGATCAATATATTATCCAAAACCCGGATTACTTCTTCAATAAAAGCCCTGAAACTGCCAGAATTAATCCTGATAACTTGATTATTTTAATTGATCATATCAAATGTGCGGCTTACGAGCTACCATTTAAAGTCGGTGAGCAGTTTGGACAAGTGGGGACTGAGGAATTACTGGAGTATTTGACAGAGGAACGGATTCTTTATCAAAACGGAAACAAATGGTATTGGATGAACGATTCCTTTCCTGCCCATAATATCAGTTTGAGGTCTGCTTCCCAAGAAAATGTAATCATCGTTGATCAATCAGATGTTGCCAATGTAAAAGTAATCGGTGAGATGGACCGTTTCTCAAGCATGACGCTTCTTCACGATGAAGCCATCTATTTACATCAGGGGACACAATTTCAGGTGGAAAAGCTTGATTGGGAAGAAAAAAAAGCGTTTGTTCGTGAAGTAGATGTTGATTATTTTACTGATGCAAATTTAGCAGTTCAGTTGAAAGTGCTGGAAGTAGACAGGCTTATGGAAATGAACGATGTCCAAATCGGTTATGGTGACGTAAGTGTCAGGGCTATGGCGACCATTTTTAAAAAAATTAAATTTGAAACCCATGATAATATTGGTTCCGGCCGATTCATCTTCCTGAAGAAGAACTTCATACGAATGCAGCATGGATTTCATTAAATCACCCATTGGCGGATTTAGGTCAGGAACGCTTGGAGCAAGGGCTAGTTGGGACGGCACATGCCTTAAATCATATTGCTCCATTATTCGTAATGGCTGATCCAGCGGATATTCATGTGATTCCTCAAGTAAAGGCAGACCACAATGAAATGCCTACCATCTTTTTCTATGATCGGTATCCCGGAGGTATTGGCTTAAGTGATAAAATTCATTCTGGGATGTTAGAGGTTTTCGCTGAAACAAAAAAAATGATAACTGGTTGTCAGTGCACCTCAGGATGTCCGTCCTGCATTGGGAATGATTCAGTCAGTGAAACAGCAAAGAGTGATGCATTATTAATTATTGAAGCCTTCTTGCAGCCTTCCAATATGAATTGGGAAGTGCAGTAATGTCCTTAAAAAATAAATTAAATCGCTTAAAACCACATCTGTCCATTGGCGTAAGTGAAGAAAAAATAACGAAGTTTGCAGAATCTGCCGCCATAGAAGTTCCGTTCCTTGACAGTTGGGGAAAGGTTAACGTTTTTCCCTATGTATTAGATCAAAATTACTGCCTAATTAGAGAAGTAAGTTACCCACTCTCACAACAGCATGGTCACTACCGTTTCAGCGACTTTCTAACTGCGGTTAAGCTCTGGGATACAGGGCAAATCAGTCATCCCTTGTCGGCAAAAGGGCATCATCCGGAAGAATTATTTTTTTTTGATACAGAAACGACAGGACTTGGTGGAGGTGTTGGAAATACAATTTTCTTGCTCGGTTATGCCAGTGTTATAGGGGACCAGCTTATTTTGAGGCAGCATATTCTACCAAATCCGGGCGCAGAAGTTCCTTTATATCAAAGCTTTTTGGAAAAAGTGAACTATAAAACACTAGTTACCTATAACGGAAAATCGTTTGACTGCCCCCAAGTAAAAACAAGACATACTCTCGTAAGGGAGCATGTTCCAAAGCTGCCCGCATTTGGCCATTTTGATTTGTTTCATGCTGCGAGAAGATTATGGAAGCATAAACTGGAGCGGTTAAAATTAGCTATCGTTGAAAAAGAGGTTTTAGGGGTAGAGAGAGTGGACGATATTCCCGGATTTTTGGCCCCAATGATCTATTTTGATTTTATTGAAAGTAAACAGCCGAATGGCATGATTGGCATTCTTAAGCATAACGAAATCGATATCCTATCGCTTGTTACTTTGTACACCCATCTTACATTCCAGCTTTGTGGAATGGACATGAAACAAACACGTAAAGAGTCTTATGAGGTCGGGCGATGGTATGCTGCATTAGGTGAAAAACTCGAAGCGGAAAACGTATTGACGAAGCTTGTAGAGGGCAATGATTTTACCTCCTTTCAAGCGAAACTTACCTTGGCCTATCAACATAAAAAAGAAAAGGAATGGGAATATGCACGAAGCTTATTTGTAGATGTTGTGGACTCGGGTGATCAACGGATGATGCTTGAAGCGTGTATTGAGTTAGCAAAAATTCATGAACATAGATTAAAAGATATTAAGATTGCCATTGATTACTGTCAAAAAGCAATGGAAATTGTCAATCATTCTAACAACCTATCTAACTTAGCATTACAATCGGTAGTTGATCAGCTCGAATCTAGATTTAAACGGCTTACGAGAAAATCTGAACAATTTCCTGGGAAGTGAAAAATGCGTCCGAAATATTGCCGGAATAATTCTTTTTGGCAAATTTCGAAGGAACGTAACAAAATATTCATAATTTCTATTCGAAAAACCAGAAATTCCATATTGTTTCTCATGGTTGAACAAGGTAAAATGTAAAATTGTATTGAGTAAAAAACGACTTTAAACAATATGGAGCTGGTTATATGTATAAAGCAATTCTGTTTTTATTTTTTATTATCGTTTGTTTGACTGGCGTCGTTTTTACAAGCTTAAAAGATAGCTTTTATTCGTTTTTATGAAAAAATATAAAACTGTGAGAACTGTCTAGCTTCAGCGCCGAGCCTCTTGGGGGCGCTTTCTCTTTTCTTGTAAAAATAGGTGTTTTCATTAGTACAAGAGTAATCCTTTCAACATAGGCTGTTAATGTAAACAGAATAATTGAAGGGAGAGCTTAATATGTATCTTGGAACTAATTTTATGCCGCCAGTCATTCATCCGACGAACCAAATTGTGAACCATACGTTTTCAACAACGGTGGTACCGCACATTCATCCAACACACTTAACAACAGTCAATCATCATATGTACCAACACAAACATTACTGTACAGAATCAGCTTCATGTGCTGAAGAGGTATGCAGTCAGCAGATTAATTGCTGCCCACCGCCTATGCCTTGTGGACCTTGTGGACCTACCGCCCCAGGTTTTGGAGGAGTTGGCCCAGGGTTTATGCCAGGAGGCCCAGGATTTGCTCCGGGACCATTCATGGGCCAAGACCTTATTAAGGAAATTTACAAGGGCTTTCTTGCCCTTGTTTTTTCTATTTGTGTTACTATATGATATGATTTTTTTGAGAGAATGTTTGTCCTTTTTTTAAAAAAATTTCATTAAGGAGAACGGTCTTGAATAAAGTACTGGCCATATCTGGTTACAAACCATTTGAATTAGGGGTTTTTCAAAACGACCATCCATCCGTGTTATTTATTAAAGCTGCGATAAAAAAAGAATTAATCCCGATGATTGAAGAAGGGTTAGAATGGGTCTTGATTAGTGGTCAGCTTGGTGTGGAACTTTGGGCCGCTGAAGTGGTATTTGAGTTACAATTAGAATTTACGGACTTAAAACTAGCCGTCATCACTCCTTTTTTAGATCAAGAAGCTTCTTGGAAGGACAATAACAAGGAATGGTATCAGTCCATTCTTGCTCAGGCAGATTTTATCGACTCTGTGACCAAAAAAGGGTATGAAAAACCATGGCAATTTCGAATAAAAAATCAATTTTTTATCGAAAAAAGCAATGCACTTCTCCTTTTATATGATCAAGAAAAAGAAGGAAGCCCAAAATACTTATATGAAATGGCTTCACATTATCAAAGTCATCATCCATATCCTATCCGTTTGATTACATTTTATGATTTGCAATTAATTGTCGAGGAAGAAGAATTAAAAAGGTCAGATTTCTGAATATTTTTTAATATTTCTAATATCTATATTCATAGTGGGAAACGTGCTTAGCAAATAAGTAAATTAAAAAACAAAAGAAAAATTGACAAAAGAACATATTTTTGAAAAAATAATAGGAAATGATTGGCGAATTCTGAGGTGATTTGAATGATATCGGATAAAGTGAAATTAACAGCTAAGGATATATTAGAAAAAGAGTTTAAGTCCGGTGTACGTGGATATAAACAAGAAGATGTAGATAAATTTTTAGATCTAATTATTAAGGACTATGAAACCTTTCATCAAGAAATCGAAGATCTTCAACAAGAAAATCTTCGTTTGCGTAAACAATTAGAAGAATCTTCAAGAAGGCAACCAGTAGCTCAACCCGCAGGTACGACTAATTTTGACATTTTGAAACGGCTATCCAATCTTGAAAAGCATGTTTTTGGGAATAAACTTTACGATTAACAATTTGTGCCACATTTTCCTGATAAAAACATTGTATTAGCAGCATGAATTACATATAATAAAAAATGTATTCATTAATTACGTTCGGGTAATCGCTGCAATAAGCCCAGTGCGAATTGTAGAGGAAAGTCCATGCTCGCACGAGCTGAGATGCTCGTAGTGTTCGTGCCTAGCGAATTCATAAGCTAGGGCAGCAATATTACATTGCTGACGGCAGGGAAAATACCTAAGTCCTTTTGGATATGGTATGAATACCTATAAAAGTGCCACAGTGACGTAGCCTTTTCAGAAATGAAGAGGGTGGAACGGGTAAACCCCACGAGCGAGAAACCCAAATAATGGTAGGGGCACTTTCTCTTAGGAATTGAACGAGGAGAAGGACAGATTCATTATGAATCTGTAGATAGATGATTACCACCTAAGTACGAGACATGTATTGTCGTTTGCAGTACTATGGTACAAAACATGGCTTACAGAACGTTATTAATGGTAAAGTAAAGATATGTATATAGGCTCTCCTAATGAGGAGGGCTTTTTATATGTTTAAGTTATAACCAATGCATTCGACCATCGTTTTTGGTCTATAATGTTACATATTAGGAATAGGTTAAGGGTGAAAAAATGGGAAAATTTCAATTAATAGCTACCTCGGCAATGGGGCTTGAGGCGATTGTGGCCAAAGAGGTGCGGTCACTTGGATACGACTGCGAAGTGGAAAATGGAAAAATAACCTATACTGGTGATGAGTATGCAATTGCTCGCAGTAATTTATGGCTTCGGACGGCCGATAGAATCAAAATAAAGGTTGGCGAATTTAAGGCATTAACGTTTGATGAATTATTTGAAAAGACAAAGGCACTACCATGGGAAAACTATCTGCCTGAAGATGCAGAATTTCCTGTGATTGGAAAGTCAGTGAAATCAAAGCTATTTAGTGTTTCGGATTGCCAAGCAATCGTAAAAAAAGCTGTCGTCGAAAAAATGAAAAAACATTATAAAAGGAATACCTGGTTTGAAGAAACGGGTGGCTTATATCGTATTGAAGTCGCCTTGCTAAAAGATATTGCTACCATAACGATCGACGCTAGTGGTCAAGGACTTCATAAGCGTGGATATCGTAAGGATCAGGGGGAAGCTCCATTAAAGGAAACTCTCGCTGCTGCGCTCATCATGCTTACAAATTGGAAGCCTGAACGTCCTTTTATCGATCCTTTCTGTGGCTCTGGAACGATTCCAATCGAAGCGGCAATGATCGGGCAAAATATCGCTCCAGGGTTTAATCGTGAATTTGTATCTGAAAGCTGGAATTGGATCTCACCGAAGATTTGGGACGAGGTTCGAACTGAGGCAGAGGACGTTGCAAATTATGACCAACCACTTGAGATTTCAGGCTCAGATATCGATCATAGGATGGTGAAAATCTCGCAAGAAAATGCCTTTGAGGCAGGTCTTGGTGACTTAATCCATTTCAAACAAATGCAGGTGAAAGATATTTCAACTGCTCGAGAATATGGGGTTATTGTGGGAAATCCTCCATACGGGGAAAGAATTGGTGAGAAAAAAGCTGTCGAGCAAATGTACAGTGAAATGGGTGAGGCATTTATCAAACTCGATACCTGGTCCATTTATATCTTGACATCCAACGAAGAATTTGAACAATTTTATGGAAAACCGGCTACAAAAAAAGAAAGCTTTTTAATGGTTTTATCCGTACAGACCTATATCAATATTGGGGGAAAAAGCCACCACGCCTTGATGACGGTAAATAATACTCTCATCCAAGACAATCGCTATTATAAAAATTAGAATAACAAGGTAGCGTCTAGCGAAAGGCGCTATTCTTTTTTTGGAGGGCTAAGATGCAAAACCGTATGCCATTTGAAGTATCAAAAACAGAATCATTTTACGACAAATTAAGTGAATGGATTGGTGACTTATTTTATGATATTTTACCTGAGGCAGGTTTCGAGCTAAGGGATGAACAAATTTTCATGGCCTTTCAATTGGAAAAAGCTTTTAAGGATAAGAAGGTAATGTTTGCTGAAGCCGGAGTTGGAACGGGAAAAACAATCGTTTATTTACTATACGCCATTATGTATGCACGGTATACAAATAGACCTTCAGTTATTGCCTGTGCCGATGAAACCTTGATTGAACAGCTTGTGAAAAAGGAAGGCGATATCGCAAAACTTGAAAAGGTCCTAGGACTAAATTTTGATGTCCGTTTGGCAAAATCGAGGGATCAATACCTGTGTTTAAAAAAACTAGATCACGTAAGAAACAATGATTTAAATGATGAAATTGAGGATATCTATGAACAGCTCCCTGATTTTATCCACTTTGGAGGGTCGATGCAAGCATTTGAAAAGTATGGTGACAGAAAAGATTACCCATCCTTAACAGATGAAAAATGGGGAGAAATCAGTTGGGATGCACTACAGGATTGTTTTGCATGTGAAAAGCGTCATCGCTGTGGACTTACCTTAAATCGGGAGTATTATCGTCATTCCGAAGATTTGATTATTTGTTCTCACGATTTTTATATGGAGCATATTTGGACAAAGGAATCAAGAAAACGAGAGGGTCAGCTACCGCTTTTACCCGATCATTCTTCCGTTGTATTTGATGAAGGACATCTGCTTGAATATGCGGCCAAAAAGCGTTAAGTTACCGCTTTACTGACTATACCTTAGAGACCTTGCTAACGAGGCTGATGGAAAATGAAGTCCGTGAAAAGACCTTGTATACAATTGAAGAGGCTCTATTGGAAAATGAAGCTTTTTTTGATACGATTTCAAAATTTTCTAACGAATCACAAGGCTCTGAGAAACAAATCATTACCAGGCATCCTTTGGTAATGGAATATGGTAGAAAGCTACTGTATAAGCTTCAAGTATTAGAAGAAGAGTTGGTGTTTGAAAGTGAGTTATATGTGATCAATGAATACGATTTAAAAATCGTTGAAGAATATTTAGAGCAAATTACCTATTCTTTGAAGCTTTTTCTTGAAGAATTAACTGGAATAACCTGGTTTGAAGAAAGTGGAGGTGAGAGGACGCTTGTCATTATGCCAAAAATGGTAGAAGAAGTGATGAGGGAAGAGGTCTTCTCACAGAAAAAACCTTTTATTTTTTCATCAGCAACGTTGTCCAATCAAAAATCGTTCGATTATATTACTAACAGCTTGGGTGTTAAGGAATTTCTGTCCTTTTCAGTCGCATCGCCCTTTGATTATGACGAAAAAATGAAAATATATCTTCCTAAATTTCCGAAAGAGGCGACCGAAGAAAAAATCAACTATCTCATTCAAATGGTTCAGCAATCAGAAGGTCGTGCATTAATTCTTTTGAACAATAAAAATGAATTGCGTCATTTGAAGAAAAAAATATCGGGTAAAATAAATTATCCCATTTATTTTGAAGGGGATGAAGAGATTAGTACCCTTGTTTCAAAATTCCAAAATGAGGAGCATGCGATTTTATGTTCCATTCATCTTTGGGAAGGTCTAGATATTCCTGGTAGATCACTTGAAAACGTGATAATCTTTTCGCTGCCATTTCCACCGAATGATCCTGTTTTTACTGCAAAAAGAAATGGGGTTGATAACCCGTTTGTGGAAGTGGATTTACCATACATGCTCCTTCGCTTACGACAGGGAGTAGGTAGATTGATACGGACTGAAACGGATTGTGGGTCTGTTCATATTTTGCTAGACGATGGCATTGATCGGAATGTCCTTGATAGGATTAAAGATATCCTGCCAACAATCGCAATTGAAAGTAAATAAGATAAAAAAGGTCAGCCTGGTATGGTATGAGATACCTTCTAGGCGTGACCTTTTTCATTTTATCTACCCAATAATCTTAGTCCTTCTGGTGTCATTTTCTCAGGAGACCACGCTGGTGACCATACAAGATTAACTTCTACATTTCTTGTTTCCTCTATGCCTTCAACACAATAGCGAACCCCGGTTGTAATACTGTCATGGAGTGGGCAGCCAGGTGTTGTTAATGTCATTGTAATCTGGACGTCTGCTCCATCAGAAATATCAACATTATAGATTAAGCCTAGATCAACGACATTTATATTCAACTCGGGATCATAGACACTTTTTAACTCATTTAGGACCTTTTCTTTTAAATTCATAATAAACACCTCACTATTTTTTTATAACACTTAAGATACTTATTGCAACAATGATAAATACAATTGAAAGAACAAATTGTCCAACATTAAAGAGAATCGCTGTTTTAAATACTAAAGCACAGAAAATAGTTAGTACCGCTCCAATAAATAAAGAAAATAGCGGGCCAACGATTTTTTCATTCATCATCTCCTTTAAGGAAGGGACTGATTGCTTACCGATTTCCTTACTGTATTTGTAGGTCCACCAAAGGAACGGCACAATTTTATATAAATAGCCTACAATGCTAAGTACAATCCAAAGCAATAAATACGTATAAACCAAGGGGCCAAATAGTGTTCCAAAATGGTTGCCCCATAATAATGCAAAGGCGGCAAGATGAAGGATATTGGCAAAGCCAATTGCTGATAACGCAAAGATAAAAGGTTTATCTAGCTTTTTTTTCAACCTTTTTTTAATGATAATGCTTATATGCCAACTAAAAATCGAAAAACCTAAAAACATTAACATGAAACCAATTTTTATAAAAATAGAACTATCGATAAAAAAAGAAATTATAGTGACAACTAGACCAGCTACATAAAAGCCGTAGACGTATCTTGCTTGCACCATCGGAAATCCGTGAGATAAAGAAAACATGGGTACCATCTTATAGGAGAATCCGAAAATTAAGAGGGTGAACCACCCTGTAACCCCCATTAATAAATGGCTTTTAAAAATAGCTTGATAATACTCGGCACCCACTCCCGTTCTAAGACAATATACTAATGTAATCCCCATGAAAATAGTAAATAATAAACAAACCAATGCTGTACCAACAAAAGCAGTGAGGATATTAGGTTTTGCTTGTTTTCTTAATGTCATGAACATTTGCAATAAAAACATTAAGATTCCTAATAGGGTAAGGATTCCGGGAATTAGTGCTTTTTGTGGTGCCCAATATAACATACCAGCAAATGTTGAAATTCCAATTGCAGTAATAAAGAATTGAATAAAACCAAACTTCTTATTCCATATTTTCGTTAAAAAGGCAACAGGTACAAGTTGATACATCGAACCCATCGCCACCATCAATGCCCATCCCAAGACAAGCAGGTGGGCAGAGGACCATATCGCTGGGATTCGAAAGCTTCCATCTACCAACATGTAACCATGTACCAATAATAGAATTTGTGAAATAACTAGGGCGATTAAACTAAAAAGTATAAAGAAAAAGGGAAGTTTGATATTTGTTTCACTTCCTAAATTTTGAGGAAGCATGTTTGTTCACCTTCTTTATCGGAAGATTTCAATTTTAAAACTTCCGTCGTTTTGTTGTTCTGTCCGTTGCTTATAGCCAATTTCCTCAAGCTGTTCGTATAGAAACATTGGCCTTCTATCATTTATAATGGTTAAGATTTCATTTTCGCCAAGGTTTTCCAAAGCGGCAAGAGTTCTCATCATGGGTTGTGGTGGTTCTAAACCTCTATTATCTAGAATCATAAACACTCACCTTTCTTTTCAATTATTTTACTTTTTTCTTGATAAAGGTAACTTTCCAATGCTTTTTATCAATTTCTTCTTCCTCATGTATAAATCCTTTTGCTTTTAAAACTGCAAATAATGGTACTGGCTTAAAAGGTGCATGAAGAATAAAGATATCATTATCGTCAAGTTCCTTAATAGCCCCCATGATTTTTTGAAAAGGTTCAATTTTGTTTTTTAAATCCTCACGAACATCTAGTTCAATTATTCTTTGTTCCATATATACATCTTCTCCTGTTTATAATAGAAAATTTACTATCGTTTTTTTTTCCTCAATAAAATAATTCTTGTTGTAATGCCTCTCGATCGATTAAATAAAGACCTTCTTCGTCCTGGCTAATATATTCCTTCTTTTTTAACTGATTAATGGTTCTACTAACGGTTTCCCTGGAGGTTCCAATCATATTCGCTAGTTCACGGTTCGTAAATTGTGTCGTCAGCTTAAATTGATCGTTTTCCCTATCACCATTTGATTTACATAGTCTTATAAGAAGTAAAATGATTTGTTCGTAAGTATTATGAAGGACCTGTGCTTCTAGTCGTCCTTGTAAATCAACAATTTTCTCTCCTAACATTTTAAACAGCTTTACACAAAGTTCTGGATAGGTAATAAGGATTTCCTCAAATTTGTCAATAGGGATAACGATCAGATTTGCCTCCTCCATTATTTCTGCATGAGCAGGGTAACTTCCCTGCCTGAAAAAGCCAGCAAGGGGAAACATTTCACCCGCTTCCAGCACAGAGATTAGTTGTTCTTTACCAGAAAAGTCAGTTTTATTAATTTTGACCTTTCCTGAATGAATAAAGAAGACGCGGTCTAGCGGGTCATCCTGCATAAAAACATACATCTTACTCCTATAATAACGAGCCTGTGCGATCTTGATGATTGGACCTAATTCATCAGTCGATAACTCTTTAAATATTGAAACAACTGATAATCTTTTTACGATGTCCTCGTGCTTCATTAACATCACCTTTATGTTATTAATTTTGTATAAACACATTGTAGCAGTGATTTCATCGCAAATATGTGACCTTAATCATAGAGGGATTAATTTTGTGAAAATAATTCTCAATAGTGTGGTAAAAATCACACGGGCTGGATGAGGAGTTTCACTTTGTGACATTCTTGTGAAAGTTACAATACGAAATGTAATGAAACAAGAGAGGATGAACGGAAATGGAAATACATCGGGGGATACCAATGAAAAAGGCTGTGAAGCAAAATAAAAACTCACTATTAAAGTCTATTTTAATTTCGACTATTTTATTGACCTTCACGGTATTGCTTGCAGGAGGTTACTGGATATTTAAGGAACAGGCACCGAGACCGTTAAAGGTTACGAATGAAAAAGGTGATGTGTTATTTACAAAAGAATCCATTATGGGCGGCCAGGCAGTATGGCAAAAATACGGCTTGATGGAATACGGTACTGCCTTAGGAAACGGCTCGTATATGGGTCCTGATTATACAGCTGAGGCTTTAAAAATTTACACTGAAGGCATGCAAGACTATAAAGCAAAAGAGAAATTTGGAAAAACCTATGCTGCTTTAGATACGGATCAAAAAACTGTCATTAAGAGTAATGTCATCAATGAAATGCGTAAAAATCGCTACGATAGCAGTAAAGATTCATTGAAGTTAACAAATGCGCAAGCATCAGGATTAGAAAAGGTAGGAGCATTTTATAAAAATGTATTTACAAAGGGTGATGGTTGGGGGTTAAAAGCAAATCTTATTCAAGAGAAAGATATGCCTGCTAAAAACCGTGCCTTTGTTGCAAATGGTAGGCAAATTACCCAAATCTCAGATTTCTTTTTCTGGACTGCATGGTTATCAAGTACTGTTCGTCCCGGTGACAAAATCACCTATACGAATAACTGGCCATATTATGAAGATGCCGGAAACCATGTCTCCTTCTCAGCTATTTGGTGGAGCGGCCAGTGTTACAATCCTAATTCTTTTTATTGGTATTATTCTTTACTTTTTCCATCGTTATCAACTTGGTATGAAGGAAGCATACACAGAGGGGAATTTCCCGCAAATTGATTTACGAAAAATACCGGTGACCAACTCACAAGCTAAAGCCGGTAAGTATTTTGTGATTGTAGCCGCATTATTTTTTGTCCAGTGTTTGTTTGGGGCATTGCTTGCTCATTATTATACAGAGCCACAAAGATTCTTTGGAATTAAATGGATTCATGATATCCTGCCATTCAATATTGCAAAAGGGTACCATTTACAGCTTGCCGTCTTTTGGATTGCGACTGCTTGGCTAGGAATGGGTATCTACATTGCGCCGCTTGTCGGTGGGTATGAACCTAAAAAACAAGGATTGTTGGTAGACATTTTATTCTGGGCTTTAGTCGTACTTGTTGGTGGAAGTATGATTGGAGAATGGCTCGGGGCAAATGGTTACTTGGGCAATGAATGGTTTTTATTTGGTCACACTGGCTGGACATATATAGAAGAAGGACGCGTTTGGCAGATTATTTTGATTGCAGGTATGCTAATCTGGTTATTCATTGTATACCGCGGGATTAAAGCTGGACTGAAGAAAGAAACAGATAAGGGCGGACTGATCCACCTGTTATTCTACTCTGCGATTGCAGTACCAGCATTCTATATTTTTGCCTTATTTATTAACCCTGACACAAGCTTTACATTTGCTGATTACTGGCGCTGGTGGATTATCCATTTATGGGTAGAGGGTATCTTTGAAGTGTTTGCCGTTGTTGTTATTGGCTTCCTAATGGTTCAACTTGGTTTAGTAACGAAAAAATCAACAGTAAGACAATTGTATTTCCAATTGATCTTGCTATTAGGTGGCGGCGTTCTTGGAATTGGACACCATTATTACTATAATGGTTCAGCAGAGGTTTGGATCGGCCTTGGAGCCGTATTCTCGGCATTAGAAGTCATTCCATTAACATTGTTAATTCTTGAAGCATATGAGCAATATAAAATGATGCGTGAGGGCGGAGTGGATTTCCCGTATAAAGGAACTTTTTGGTTTCTTATTTCTGTTGCTATTTGGAACCTGGTTGGTGCTGGAGTACTAGGATTCCTAATCAACCTCCCAGCGGTCAGCTACTTTGAACATGGCCAATTCCTGACAGCAGCACATGGCCATGCATCGATGATGGGTGTTTACGGTATGTTTGCTATTGCAGTGCTTCTTTACTCATTAAGGAACATTGTAAAACCAGAGGCATGGAATGATAAGTGGTTAAAAATCAGTTGCATTTTATTAAACGTAGGGCTTGCAGGAATGGTATTCGTATCTTTGCTGCCGGTTGGTTTCCTACAGATTAAAGATGCTTTCTATAATGGTTACGCTGCATCCCGTTCGTCCTCTTTCTTAAAGGAGAATATTGTGCAAACGTTATTAACATGGCGGCCTTACCAGATTCCATCTTTCTAATCGGTGTTATAACATTACTAATCTTTTGTATTAAAGCCATCTTTAACTTACGCAAGCCAACACATAAAGAAAATGAAAAATTACCAGTAAAAGATTTATCATTAGATGAAGATTAATAGAACAAATCCGCAAGGTTTAACTTTGCGGATTTTCTTCTTCTTTGGGAAATTCTTCAAAGCATTCAAAACAAAAGATCTCTTTCTCCTCTGTAATAACACCATTAAAAAAACCATCTAAACAAAAGATGTCCTTGTTGCAGTTTTTGCACATGCCTACTAATTCTTTCATTCTTACGCCCCCCTAAGTTGTTCAATTAATAGTAAAAATATCATCTTCAAGGTGTGATGTGATTCTCTTTTAATTGGCTTATCTTTTTTTATAATAAAAGAGTAGAAAACAAATTAAAGGAGTGAAAATAATGCAAACCATTGCAAAAATTATTAATGTTCCAGATTATGCACTACGTGAAAAACATCCAACGATCTTAAATGGTTTTGACGGGTTAAAATCTGGAGAAGTAATGCAGATTGTAAATGATCATGATCCAAGACCGCTTCATTATCAATTCATGATGGAAAGAACTGAGCAATTCGCTTGGGAGTACCTTGAAGAAGGCCAGATACTTGGCGAGTAGCTATTTCTAAGAAGTAGTCCGTATTGATCAGGTTTTTAAACCCGGTTTGTTAATTAACTCTCTAAAGGCATTTTAGCTGTGTTTATATTTTATTTTCCGTGAACATCCTCTTTTCCCTATTAACATATTTTACAACAGAATTCATTTTCTGTTGTTTTTTTATCGTAAATTTTCTCAAGGGTGTAAATAAAAGTGGCTGACTCATTAAGAGCCAACCACTTTGCATACTATTTTTTTACCAGGTTTTATACCCTTTAACACCAGGTGGTGCATTTTGAATAATATCTATAAACGGAATTGTGTAAGCGAAAAGGATAAGTACAGCAGTGATACCAAGCCATAATTTCCAGTTTTCAAACACCATTGGTATTTTTTCTTCTGCATTTTCTGCTTCACCAACAGGGAATTCTTCCTCCCCTTTAGGAGCAAAGAAAGCGAGATTAACAAAAATAATAATAACTAGGATAATGCCGATGAAAAGGATCGAACCACCAACAGCTTGGGCAATTTGATAGGGTATCCATTCAGCTGCTTGCTTCGAACCACCGTAAGTAGAGAAAGCGGAACGTCTAGGAGCACCTAAAAGTCCTTCAGCATGCATCGCTCCAGACATGAAAACCATTCCAATAAACCAAACCCATGCCTGTATAATTCCTAATTTATTCATTGCCTTTGTTAATTTACGCCCAGTTAGATGGGGGACCAGCCAGTAAGAAATTCCAAAGAATGTTAATACGACGGATGTCGCAGCAGTTAAATGGAAGTGACCTGTAACCCAAATGGTATTATGAACAACTTCATCCATTTGATTTGATGCATTAATGATACCTCCAGCACCAGCAGGAATAAATGAAGCCATTCCGATAAATGGAACTGTAAAACGAGCATCATTCCATGGTAGTACTTTGAACCAGCCGAATAGTCCTGTTGCTCCTTTTGAACGGCCGTTTCTTTCAAAGGCTGCAAACAGTGAAAAAGCAGTCATTAATGATGGAATAACAACCATGAAGGTCAAAACCACCTGAATGAATTTCCAAGCTGGATCAATTCCTGGTTCTGTTAATTGATGGTGGAAACCAACAGGAATTGAGAAGAGCAGGAACAAAATAAATGATAACCGAGCTAAAGGATCGGAGAAAATTTTGCCGCCAATAACTTTTGGAATTACGGCATACCAACACATATAAGCCGGAAGTAACCAGAAATAAACAAGTGGGTGTCCGAAATACCAGAATAATGTACGACTAACTAATACATCAACTGTAGGAACAATACCAAGCGACCATGGAAGCAATTGGAATAGAACGGTCGCTGCAATTCCAAGTGTTGCCACAATCCACATTACGGTATTAATTACTGCCATAAAGCTTAACAGCGGGCTTGGTTTTCCAGGATTATTCTTCCTCCATTTTGCATAAGTCATGATTTGAGCGGCTCCGTCAATCCAGCTTCCCACAACAACAAATGTTAATCCTACGTAGAAAATCCAATAGGCATGCAATGGTGCATAGAATGTATAAAGTACAGATGCCTTATTAAGCAATACCATTGTTGCAGCCATAGCGGTTCCTGCCAGCATGACCCAGAAACCAATCCAGCCAGCACGGCGGGCTTTATCTGAATGTGTGCCTGCCGTCCTACTAACTGCTGCGTATTGAAATCCCATAATAAAGAAAGTGGTTAAAACCAGACCCATCATAACGCCGTGAACAGTTAAGATTTCATAATAACCAATCCCAAGAGGGAGTTCAAATTTCCCTGATCTGACTAATGTTTGTAATAAACCCATAAGGCCACCTAATGCAAGTGCTGTAAAGGCCACATAAAATGGGCATTGAAAGCTTTGCATCTCGTGGGTCGACTTTAACCTTTGCTGTAGAGCTTTTCATCAATTAACCACCTCAATTTTCGAACTCATTAAATGGTGTCCAGCACCACAGTATTCATTACAAACAATTAAATATTCCCCAGCTTTGTTAAATGTGGTTGTATATTCACTAACAAAACCTGGTTCGAGCATCATATTAATATTTGTTCCAGCAACTTCGAAGCCGTGAACAACGTCTTTCGTAGTGGCAATAACTCTTACTTTTGCACCTAAAGGAACCTTAACTTGAGCTGGATTAAAAGAAAATGTTTGTGCAACAAATACTAATTCATAGTCCCAGTCTTTTTCTTCAACCTTATGTAGTCCAGGTGCATTAAAGGGCTTTGTTTGATCAACCTTTACCGGGTTAATGGTAGTTAAACAGCTTGCTGGTTTGTTTCCAAGATAGAATGCGCTTACACCAATTGTTGATAAGAAAAAGACAAGTGCACCTATTCCAAATGTAAGCCAAATTTTTTCAAATTTGTGCATATGCATAATTCCCCCCCCCTTTTCTATCTCTAAAATCGTTTTAGGTATAAGAAGTAGACACTCGCCCAAGTGACAACGATAAAGATCCCCAAAAAGAAAACGGATGCTAGTGTCCCTTTAAGAGAAGAACTGTCATCAACTTCTGTTTTTCTTTTTGTTTTCAGTTCTGTTTTTGCCATCCCCAAGACCCCCTTCGGTTATTTGAAAAGAATAAATAAGTTCTCTTTTATAATACAAAACAATCGTGAATGAAAAATACGAATTTATATAGTTCACAAATTGTTCATTCCTTAGTTAATTCCTATGGTAATGATAAAAACCTGATATAACCGTGATTATTGTCACAAAAGCCGATATAGCAATGTGGCGGAAATGTGAATTTGCACATGAAACCTGTGATAAAAGTAGTTGTATAGAATACTGGATTAGAGAATGTTTTCGTTTTTTTATTTTTGTCACAATAAGAAATTTAAAAAATAAAATGAAACTAAATACCCTACTTAGTTTTTGGTGAGGAAGTGTATCCTTTTGGAAAAATACTATTGTGAACAGTGCCGTCTTCTTTACAACCAAGAAGAATATTGCAAAATTTGCGGGCTGTTGGCCAGTAAAAAGATAAAAATAGAGGTACAAAAGCAATCGGAAAAACAATAGCTAGTTTAATTCACCAATTCTGGTACTCTTCGTTTTTTGAGGAACTGGAAATGATTATGTAATGTACAGAATCAAAATCTGGGATATAATTTAAGAGCACAACAACAACCTTCAAAACGTTTGCTTCCCTATGTTGGGGAAGCTTTTTTTTTTGCTTGTTTTTACAAAATAAAATGCCATTGTATAGTTCCTGCAAGGAATTTGCATAATTTTATAACATCTGGAAAAAATATCCCTATATATATTGAAGGAGAGTTCAAGATGCCGACGATTATTTCAGTTGCAGAAGTAGTCCCTCCGTTTGAAATAAAGCAAGAACAAGCTTCAGAATTTGCACGAGAGCTGTTTTCTGAGTCGTTTAGGGATATCGAAAGGCTCTTAAAGGCGTTCCAAAATGGACAAGTTGAAAAGCGGCATTTTGCCAAAAATATTGAATGGTTTAAACAGGAGCGCTCATTCGAAGAGAGGAATAACGCCTATATTGAATCAGCTGTCGAACTGGGAAAGGAAGCAATTGAGAAGTGTTTAACCGATCGAACCTTCTTAAAAAAGTGCGTTCCTTATGAGGAAATTGATGCGATTTTTTTTATCTCAACGACCGGAATTGCAACGCCAAGTATTGAAGCAAGAATCATGAATCAGCTGCCATTTGCCTGCCACACAAAAAGGACACCGATTTGGGGGCTTGGATGTGCCGGTGGAGCTGTTGGAATATCGAGAGCCTTTGAATATTGTCTGGCCTTTTCCAAAAGCAAAAGTTCTAGTATTATCCGTTGAACTTTGCAGTTTAACCTTTCAAAGAAATGACCTTTCAAAAAGTAATCTAATCGGTACTTCCCTATTTTCTGATGGAATTGCCTGTGCCTTAGTTTGCGGTGATGGTGTGAACATTGAAGTGTTTCGAAAACAGAACACATCACCCTCTATCATTGCAACACAATCCACACTTATGCCAGATTCGTTGGATGTCATGGGCTGGGATTTAAAAAATGAAGGTTTATATGTTATATTTTCACGTGATATCCCACATATTATTGAGGATTGGTTAAGGCCGAATGTTAGCGGTTTTCTGGCAGATAACCAGATGGTACTCGGACAGATCGACCATTTTATTGCCCATCCGGGTGGAAAAAAAGTTCTAGATGCTTATGTGAAATCACTGGGAATTCCTGCAGAGATGACCGAGATCTCCCTTAATGTTCTAAAACAATTTGGGAACATGTCATCAGCAACCATTTTATATGTGTTGAAACAGTTTATGGAGTTGGATATTGAAAAAGGAGCATATGGACTTGGGACAGCACTAGGACCAGGCTTTAGCTCAGAATTGCTTATATTGAGGTGGGTTTAAATGGATGATTTCATCCCATTCCTTGTTTTTTTGTCGATTGTTATTGTTCAACGGATTGTTGAGCTATTTATCGCAAGAAGAAACGAAAAATGGATTAAGGAACTAGGAGCAATCGAATTCGGAAGGGAGCACTATCGATACATGGTGTGGATGCATTTGTTATTTTTTTTATCACTATTTATTGAAAAACTCCTATTTAAGAAAGAATTGTCTTTTATTTGGCGATTTTTAGTTCTCATTTTTCTGCTAGCGCAAATAATTAGGATTTGGCGCATATCTTCTTTAGGAAAATATTGGAATACGAAAATTATTGTGCTGCCAAATGCTGACGTGGTCAGGAAAAGGCCCATACCGTTATATTAAGCATCCGAACTATTTTATTGTTTCTGTAGAGCTAATCGTCGTGCCGTTGCTATTTGGTGCTTATATTACTGCTGGCTTGTTTACAATTCTAAATTTCATCATGCTGTCTAAACGTATACCTGAAGAAGAAGCGGCACTTAAGAAACTGACTGAATATGAAGGAATGTTTAAAAGCTGCAATCGCTTTCTTCCTAAGATTGTTAAATAAATGTGACAGTTACTATTGTTATGTTGAAAATGATTATCACCTATGTTAAACTTTAATCAACAATGAAAATCATTCTCATCTGAGAGTCCGGATAAGGAAGGTGTTACAAATGACTTTTGCTTTTGTAGGTGGTACGGTTATTATTTATGCATTTGTCATGAAGCACGTCTTAAGAAACGTTACACATTAATGGAATTCTTATTAAGGCCAGGGAGCAATCCTTGGCCTTTTTCATTTTATTAACACCAAATTAGTTATCAAGATAGGAAAAGATTAAATAATCGGTTAAAATAAGATTATTACTATGCTTTTAAGGGGAATTAGTTTAATGATCAAAACAGCCAACCAGCAAGAAACAATTCAAACATTAAAAAGTAAAATCTCTACCATATATGAAAACTTAATTGAAAATAAGGATTACGATCAGGCCGATAAAATAAAGCAACTTGCAAAAAAAATGGAGAATGGTGAGTACACAATCGCTTTTTGCGGGCATTTTTCTGCCGGGAAATCGACGATGATTAATAAAGTAATTGGTGAAAATTTACTGCCAGCCAGCCCGATTCCCACCAGTGCTAATCTTGTAAAAGTAAAAACCGGGGAAGATTATGCAAAGGTTGTATTCAAAAATGAAAAACCACGTATTTATTTGGCACCGTATGATTATGAATTAGTAAAAAATTATTGTAAAGATGGGGACCAAATTGAGGAAATCGAAATCAGCCACGCTGACTCCAGGTTACCTGCAAATACAGTCATAATGGATACCCCGGGCATCGATTCTGCCGATGATGCACATAGGATTGCAACAGAATCAGCGCTCCATCTCTCCGACCTTATTTTCTATGTCATGGACTATAACCATGTTCAAGCGGAATTAAATTTTTTATTTACAAAAGAATTAACAGAAGCTGGAAAGGAAGTCTATTTGGTCATCAACCAGATTGATAAACATAAAGATGAGGAATTAAGTTTCGAGGATTTTCAAAAGAGTGTGGTAGATTCGTTTTCCTCTTGGGGAGTGGAGCCGGCACGTATCTTTTATACATCGTTGAAAAATCCAAGGCACAGTTTTAATGAATTTAACGAGCTCCAGGAATTTATTTCTGATAAATTAAACGCCAAAGACAAATTATTAGTTCCGTCCGTTTTTCATTCATTAAAAAAAATAGCCCAGGATCATTTATATCAGTCTAGAAAAGTGGAAGAAGAAGCATTACAGCCAATAGTAGAACCCTTAAATGAATTAACCGAAAATGAACAAAAGGAAATTACGAATGTCTACCGTGATCTCCAAGTGTCTCTTCAGACTATTACGGAGGAAATCGGAAAAACGGAGAAGGATTTTGATCAGGAAATTGCAAAAATATTGAAGAATGCTTATTTAATGCCTTTCCAAACAAGAGAATTAGCAGAGGCTTTCCTTGAATCATGTCAGCCGGAATTTAAGGTGGGATTTTTATTTTCTAAACAAAAAACGCAGGAAGAAAAGAATGCAAGGCTTGAACGTTTTTATCAAGATATCGTTGAAAAAACAAAATCTCAGCTCGAGTGGCATTTACGAGAGTATTTGCTCCGTGCCATAAAGGATAAAGGTCTTGATCAACATGAACTGCCAGCTATAGCTCAGTCTTTCGCAATCCAAATTTCATCCGATTTATTGGTTGATACAGTAAAGCCCGGTGCCAGGATTTCAGGCGAATATGTCCTTCACTACACAGAAGATGTTGCCAATGAGATAAAAAAAATGGCAAGAGAAGAGATAGCCGAATTTAAAGTTTTATTCCTCAAGTCACTGGATGAAAAAACATCTAAACAAAAAGAACAGTTTGATAAGGAATTTACAAGAATTGAACAATATGCAGACGCATTAACTGAACTCAATACATTTGAACAAAGAATGACACTTAAAGAAAAAAGAATGGAAGAGTTATTAACACAAGTTAACATTATACAGGATGATCATTATCATTTGTTTGGTCAGGTAGTTGAAGAAGTGGAAGTGATTAAAGGTCAGGTTAATTTGTGTCAGCCTAGTAATGAAACCGCCGTACCTAAAGTTTCGATGTCAATTTCCGCAGCTAAAAGTCAAAATGAAAAGATCCCGGAGGAGAATGCTCACTTAAAGCAAATGATAGATCGGCTTCATAAATCATCCAAGCTTATCAACGATTTGCCTGGGTTTCAAAAGCTTAGTAAGGAATTAGAGGAAAAAGCGGAGAGGTTGGAGAACAAGGGATTTACAGTAGCGTTATTTGGTGCCTTTAGCGCCGGAAAATCTTCTTTTGCTAATGCTCTAATGGGAGAAAAGGTTCTACCGGTATCACCGAACCCCACAACTGCGGCAATTAATAAAATTAAACCAGTTACAAAAAGGTATCATCACGGAACTGTTCTCGTTAAATTTAAAGAAACAGATGCAATGCTTGAGGATATAAATCGCTCCTTAAAGGTATTTGAACTGCAGGCAGGAAATTTTGAAGAAGCTTCTAAGAAAATTGACCGGATAATGGTTCAATCAGGTCATGAAGGTGTCATAGAAAAAACCAATTTTGCCTTTTTACAGGCATTTAATCGAGGCTTCGACCCTCACGTCAAACAGCTTGGGACGGTCATGGAAACAGATTTAAATGAATTTAGCGATTTTGTCGCTAAAGAAGAAAAATCCTGTTTTATTGAATGGATTGAACTTTATTATGATTGTGAATTAACCCGAAAAGGAGTTACTCTCGTCGATACACCCGGTGCCGATTCCATCAATGCCCGTCATACAGGTGTTGCTTTTGAATACATCAAGAACTCAGATGCGATTTTATTTGTTACCTATTACAACCATGCTTTTTCAAAGGCAGACCGGGAGTTTTTAATTCAGCTTGGACGTGTAAAGGATTCTTTTCAAATGGATAAAATGTTTTTCATTATTAATGCCATTGACCTTGCTGATAGTGAAGAAGAAAAGGTGACTGTTGCTAATTATGTCAAAGAGCAGCTTGTCAAATACGGAATTCGAAATCCCCATCTCTTCTCGTTATCAAGTCTGCTAGCAATCAATGAAAAAATACAGCAAGAAATAGAGTCTTATTCAGGAATGCACGATTTCGAACGGGCTTTTTATCAATTTATTTCGAATGACTTAACTGAAATGGCTATCACTGCTGCTGGAAGTGAATTAGGACGTGTACAAGACATGGTTACGAAACTAATTCATAATTCAATGGAAGACCAGACTATCAAAGAGCAAAAACGAATCGATATTGAAAGGCAGAAGACATTGATCGAAGGATTAATGAATAATCTTGGGGTGGAAACCTTACAGAATCGCTTGTTTCAGGAATCCGAAGAGCTCATTTTTTACATTAAACAAAGAGTTTTTCTTCGTTTCAGTGATTTCTTTAAAGAAGCCTTTAATCCAGCAGCGCTTCGAGATGATGGACGCAATCTTAAAAAAGCACTACAAACTGCACTTGATGAATTCTTAGAAAGTCTTGGCTTTGATTTCGCTCAAGAAATGAGAGCCACAACCGTTCGATTAGACAGGCTTTCAGAAAAGTTATTAGCTGATTATCAAACATCGATCATTCGAGGCATACGTGAAATCAATGAAGAACTTTCTTTTTCAGAGTTCGATATGAACCATGAAGGAAATATTGACTTCGAATCTGCATTTAAAGATGTAAATCGGCAAATGTTTACGAAAGCTTTGTCGTATTTTAAAAATCCAAAATCCTTTTTTGAGAAAGATGAAAAGAAACTCATGAGCGATGAGCTTTATAACACGTTGTCACAAAAAGCAGACGAGTATTTAAGCAATGAAAAAAATCGAATGAGTCACTATTACTCCCAAGTGTTAACGATTGAATTTAATCGCTTGTTGATCGAAATAAACGAGCAGACAGATGATTTTAATTTAAGTCTCCTTTCAGCATTAGATGGTGGTATTTCCATCGAACATCTAATTGGGATTCAACAAAAGTTAAAAGAATTGTAGTAAATACTTCGAGGAGGAATTTTGATGAAATTTGTAATCGATAAAGAATGGCTGCTGAAAAATATAAACGAATATGAAGTAAGGGTTGTAGACTGTCGTTTTTCACTTGCTGAACCAGAAAAGGGTAGACAAGATTATGATAAAAATCATCTCCCCGGGGCGGTCTTTTTTGATCTTGAAAAAGACTCTTCTGGTCATGTAAGCGAACATGGAGGAAGACATCCATTGCCTAACCTAGATGAGTTTATAGGAAAGCTAGAGCAGGTCGGAATTGATAAAAATACAGTTGTGGTCGCCTATGATAACGGGGAAGGAGCCTTTGCTGCTCGTTTTTGGTGGCTTCTTCATTACCTGGGGCATGAAAAAGTGTATGTACTTGACGGAGGATTTAAAGGCTGGAATGAGGCAAATTTCCCAGTTACCACAGAAATACCTGCCTTTGGAAAGGCGGATTTTCAAGTCAATATCCATGCAGAATTTTTAGCAAATATTGAAGAAGTGAAGGAAACGGCCTTGGGCAGTACCAATAAAGTAGTATTAATTGATTCACGTGAAGAAAAAAGATTTATGGGGATTGAGGAACCGATTGACAAAAAAGCAGGACATATTCCAGGAGCAATTAACAAGCCTTGGTTTGAGGGGCTTCGCAACGGTCAATATAAAACCGTTGAGGAACAAAAACAAAGGTTTTCGGAAATTGAAGTAGAAAAACAGCTTATTGTTTACTGTGGCTCTGGTGTAACTGCGGTGCCCAACTTTTTAGCGTTAAAGGAAGCTGGTTTTGAAAAAGTAAAGCTCTACGTCGGAAGCTTTAGTGATTGGATTTCATATGAGGAAAATGAAATTAAATAATTTTTAAACCTTACTTATGTTATAATAATAATCGTGTTGTTTTTTTAGGTACAAAAAGGGAGGTCCAAAATTGGAAAATCAAAAGCCTTCGCTTATGCTCGTAGATGGCATGGCTCTTTTATTCCGAGCTTTTTACGCTACGGCTGTCTCAGGGCAATTTATGATAAATTCAAAAGGAATTCCGACAAATGGAATCCATGGCTTCGTTAAGCATTTGTTTACGGCCGTATCTTCCTTTAAGCCTACTCATCTAGCGGTTTGTTGGGATATGGGAAGTAAAACCTTTCGCACAGAAATTTTTTCGGATTATAAAGGAAATCGCGTAGAAGCACCCGTTGAACTAATACCGCAATTTGATTTAGTAAAAGAAGTTGTCGCTTCATTTGATATTCCCAATATTGGATTGAAAGGTTATGAAGCAGATGATTGCATTGGTACGATTGCGAGCCAGGCTAAGGCTTATGCCAAAGTATCAATCTTAACAGGTGATCAAGATATTCTTCAGCTACTTGAAGAAAATATCTCTGTTATTTTGTTGAAAAAAGGTTATGGCAATTATCTTGTTCATACACCACAAACCTTTTTTGAGGAAAAGGGGATTAAGCCGCGACAAATGATTGATTTAAAGGCATTGATGGGTGACCCAAGTGATAATTATCCTGGTGTAAAAGGGATTGGGGAAAAAACGGCCCTTAAACTCTTACAAGAATTTGAACATGTTGATGGGATTATTTCAAATCTCGATCTACTTTCAAAATCCAATAAGACCAAAATCGAGCAGGATTTAGAAATGCTTCATTTATCGAGAATTTTAGCTGAAATTAAGTGCGATGTTCCAGTTAGTTGCGCCTTAGAAGAAGCAGGACTTAGAATTGAAAAGGAAAAAGCACTGAATAAATTAATGGAATTGGAGCTCCGTGGGTTACAGAGAATCCTTCCATTGGATGAAGCTTTTGTCTCATGATATAAAAGGTTGTCTCAAAATGAGGCAACCTTTTTGTATGAAAAAGGCTGTGCCTATACCATTTTGGATTCATTTGAATATATATTATGATAAATGACCAGAAAATGATTGTAGGTGAAAAGGGAATGTATGAAAAGTCTATTGGCATTTTTTTATCAAAGCAGGAATGGAAGAGGCTACTTCAAAAACAGACGGACAATGGTAATGACGTCACTTTTTACCAATATGCCAAAAGAGGTGAAGAGTTAGCTATTGAAGTTTTATTCTTTAATAGCGAGCATCTAATGTTACCCGAACTTAAGGGTAATGCCTTTGTTATAAAAGGAACTACACTAATAGAAAAAGGCTATATTAGTATTCCTTCTATCGTTTATAACACGACAAAATATAATAGTAGGAAAATAATAAGAAATATTGCTGAACTAGGACAAAACCCAAGTATTCACATAATTAACGAGCGTAATAGTGTAAAGAAAAAACATTTATTTGATTTAATTGAAACTCAAAAGGAATTAAAACAATACATGAAAAAAGAAGAACAGCAGATTGAATCAGCCTTAATCTTTCAAGTCTTAGGACAAAAGGGGATTCGTCAAAAATGGAAAATTCCTATTCTATATGCAAAGGACTCGGAAAACAAAATTTATTCATTTGAAGAAGCATATACGCTCAAATTCAATAATCATCTGAAAATGGACGAATTAAAAGGAGAAATTTATAAGGTAAGTCAAAAAATATTTAAAATTCTCCATTATTATTATCCAGGGGTATTTGAAATAGGTCTGCAATTCATTTTGGACAATGAGGAAATACAACTGCAATCCACCTGTTCCATTTTTACGATTGCTCAAGACTTACAAAACTGGAATGACAAATTATATAAAAAAATTGTAAATTGGCCGATTGATTTGGCGAATTCCATTCGTTTAATTACAACGCAAAAGGAAGAGTACACTTTAAGAAATTCACAAAAGGAGTATGAAGAAAAGAGAAAATCATGGGATGAGACACTTTATTCGGAATTAATTGAAGAATCATCCTCGGAAAAATTTAATTTTTGGGTGAAGTTCAAAGCCTTTCAAGATAATCAGATGACAATTAAAGTACCAGATCGTGTTGCAAACCAATTGCAAAAATCACCAACTAGTATAAAACTTGGTGTAAAAGAGGAGCCTTGTCAATGTATCATTTATAAAGATGCGGTCCCATTAAAAAATAATTCTTATCATTATCCAATTGAAATTTTGATCTCCCAAACACTTGTAGATAAAATGCATCTGCCGCTTGATTTAATTTATCAAATTCAATTTTCAAATAAGAAAGTCTTAATTGGTCCTACAATTGGCTTTTTATTAGGGGAAAAGAATCAATTATATGACCTAACATATATGGAAAAATACAATGACCGCTTTGGTGAATATGAAACATTTGGAGGATTAATCATTGCCTTTTCCCCCGTTCAGTAGATTGGAATGAAAAAATTGCTTACGGAATGGTTTTTGATTCATCAACAAAACAATGGCGATATGATTCTGCACCAATACCCTCGACTATCTATAGGCGAAATTTCCATCAAAACAAAGATAGAATTAAACGTCTAAAAGAATTGACGGGAGGCAATTTATTTAATTCCTATCATTTAAAAAAATCAGATCTATTGTTATTAAAAAATGAGCCCGAAATTAGAGACCATTTACCACCAACCTTTCTTTTAAAGCACATCGAAGAATTAATTGATTTTATTAACCATAAACAGAAAATCATTTTGAAACCAGTAAGCTTATCTCGTGGACGTGGAATCTTCATTTTAGAAAAAAAAGAACAACCTGGTAAAGGATTTGTTTTATACGATTATCGCAATAATTCACGAATTGAACACAAGGTTCATGACAATGTTGAATTAGAAAAGATGCTGAATAAATTAGGTATTCTAAACCATGGGTACTTATTTCAAACGTATATTCCACTTTTAAAAATTAATAATCGAGCCTTTGACGTTAGGGTTGTGATGCAGAAATACAATAAAATGAAATGGAAATGCTCAGGAATAGAATGCAGGGTTGCCCGTGAAAACGATGATCTAACAAATATTGCTAGGGGCGGAGAAGGAATGTCCTTAGAGAGTGTGATAAAGACCACTACCCAGGCCTTTTCCTTTTCAAATGTTTATAAAAGTATTATCAAACTTTGCCACAGTTTTTGTTATTTAATGAATAAGGGAGACGAACATTTTGCTGAATTCGGATTAGATATCGCATTAGATGAAAAAGGCTTTCCATGGATATTAGAGGCAATATTTATCCGAGTTTTAAGGGGTTCAAGGAATTGGACTATGAGACATATTTAAAAATTCGTTATCAACCACTTCTGTATGCTGTACAAATCCAGGGTTTTAAAATACTTGATGGTATGAAGATAAATAATATCCTGCCCTCCCGAAAAAAGCTCCTTTTTTAATTGATTAAACTGAGGAGATGACTCATAAGGGTCTGATTCTTACTTTTGAGTCATCCTCATTTTGTTTATTTTGTATTTTTCTTTTTAGCGGCATTTTCTAGTTTACTTTTTGGTTCTTCAGCAAATTCTGCATCCTGACCATATCCATGAGGATTTACGCCAGGAGCTTTTACCCCACGGTTTCTATTTTGGTTTTTGCTCATAAATGATCACCTCCAGTGTAGTTAGTATTTCCAAAGGGAATAATAAAACTCGGGCTTTCGAACACTAGTGGTAGAGGTGATCAAATGAACAAAGGTGTTTACTTAGCACTTTTTAGCATTGGACTAGCGCAGGGGATGAAAATTCCGGTTCATTATTATAAAAAGAAGGAATGGCGTCCCGAACTTTTTTTCCAAACCGGAGGTATGCCTAGCTCACACTCGGCTGGAGTTTCCACACTTACAACTTATATTGCACTAAGACAAGGACTCCCAACCTTTGATTTTGCGCTATCGCTTATTTATGGGTTAATTGTGATGTACGATGCTCAAGGAATTCGCCGCCAAACAGGGGAACTTACCTTAAGGGTAAATTCGCTGAACGATTTAATGGAGAAAATCCAAAAAGAGGAAACCGTAGAATTTAAACAAACCGAACCAAAAAGATTAAAAGAAATGTTAGGACACCAACCGGAAGAAGTAATCGGCGGTGCCTTATTCGGTGTTTTAATTGGAATTGCAGGTCATATGTGTACAAAAAAGGATAGAAAATGGTCCAACTATAAGTTAAGATTTTAAGGGATGTTTTTAATTGGTATGGAGAGGGATGTTTTGCTCAGTGCGAACTGTCGAAGAATTTTTGCACTACCTGCATGGAAAGGGTTTTCAATTTCAAGAGGATGCAATTGGCTTTATATACTTTGGGAAACACTACACAAATGCCTCTGACGAAATGATTAATACGGCAATTGAACTGACATTAAAGGCACAAAAAAGCTTTGATGGCAGTTTCTATGTCTCATTGCTTGAAACATTAATGTCAAACAAGATAAAGTCAAGAAAAGATGCCATAAAGTTTGTCAAAGATAAAGAATTAATGGCCATATAGGCTTCATTAAAAAAACTCCCTTGCAGTCTGGAAAAGGGAGTTTTTTTAATGAACATCTTATCGTTCAAAACTATTGTTTTTTCTTAATAATGGAATCCTATTTGTCGGGAGCTCAGCAAATATCATACCGGCAAAAATAAGCAAACAGCCAAATAAGGCACTATAAGATAAACGATCATTGGCCAAAAAGTATCCAGTAATTGCCGCAAAAACGGGTTCCATGGCAAAAATTAAAGCGACCCTAGTTGCTGTGGTGTACTTTTGAAAATTCGTTTGGACAAAAAAGGCAATCGCAGTAGCAAAAATGCTAGTTATTAGCAAAGCAATAAAGACATCATGTGAAAGTAATATCTTCACATTTAATGACTTTTTCCAATCCTCAAAAAGGAAAGCGGAAATGATCGATAGAATGGCAACGGTTGATATTTGAATGACCGTTAATAATAATGTTGGGTACTTGCTACTATATTTTCCTGTTAAAATAATTTGTAAAGCAAAACTTATTGCACAAATAAACATAAAGCCATCCCCAATATTTAACCCGGCAACATCTGTCATCGTTAAAAGAAAAAGACCTACTGTTGCAGTTAGCACCCCAAAAATCGCATTTTTACTGGGATATTGTTTGAATAAAAACAATGAAAACAGGGGGACGAAAATAACATTTAGGCCTGTAATAAATCCCGCTTTTGAAGTAGTTGTATATAATAATCCAATGGTTTGTGTCGCATAACCAAGGAAAAGCCAAAATCCGATGAAAACTCCGGAAAGGGCTAACTTTAGATTTAAAAGCTTCAGCTGTTTCCTTTCAAAAATTAAAAGACATATCATAAGTAGTATGGCGGCAGTTAGGAAACGAATTCCGTTAAAAGAAAATGGTTCAATCGAATTAATCGCATTTTGAACTAAAACAAAAGTAGTTCCCCAAAATAGTGTGACAAATAGCAAGCTGATATCTGCAAAAATTGGTTTCTTCATAGTGCTTACTTTTCCCCCAGTGAATTTTTTCGGATTGCCAATCTTGCAAGCCCATCCGCAACCTTATTTTCTATACTTGGAATCCATTTCAGAAAAAATAAATCAAACTGCTTCGATAGTTGTAATGCCGTTTCTAGCAATGGAGTGTAGAGCTTGTTTTTAACAAATTCCTTCTCAATAGCCCTATTTACTAATTCTGAATCCGTTCGAAATGAGACCAAATTGTTGGAAAATCCTTTTTCAATACAAATTTCTAATGCTTTGATTAAGGCATGATATTCTGCTTCATGATTAGACATAATTCCAAGAGGAATGGAATATTTTTCAACAGTCCCATTACCTTTTATAAAAATTCCGGCACCGCTAGGTCCAGGATTACCAGCACTAGCTCCATCAATATAAACTTCAATCAAAACAGTATCCTCCAAGTATGTATTTATAGAAAAGTTTATCATACTTTAATACATCCATGCAGGAATAGATGAATTCTATAACTACATTAAAAAAACTGGGTATGATAAGAATATATGCCTTAACATAGTATAGTAAGAAAGCGCGTTTGATCGTGAAGCATTCCAGTATACATTTTACGAACGAAATTTTTTCAAGAGAGGCTGACCAGAAATGAAATATAGGCTTGATTGGAATTATAAATTAAAAGGAAGCGAAGAAAAAATCCAGTTTTCTTCGGATTGGGTTTCTGGTGAGATAGCAATCCAAGTAGGAGAAGAGCTTGAAAAGTCGGGTAAAGCAAGTGACCTGTATTTTTATGATGAAAAAGGGACATCTTGGATTTTGAAAGAAATGAAAAAGCTGTTAACTGAAATCGAGGAAGATCCCCATGAAATTACTGTCTATTTTGACGGAGGATTTCAAAAGGAAACGAACCAAGCCGGTTTCGGTTCTGTTATCTTTTTTAAACAAGGAAAAAAGAAATATCGAATCCGAGCCAATGAACGTTTTGATGAAATGGAAACGAATAATGAAGCTGAATATGCAGCGTTTTATTATTCTCTAAATATTTTAGAGGATTTAGGGGTCCATCATCTTTCTTGTGAATTTAAAGGTGACTCCCAAGTGGTTTTAAACCAGTTAGCTGGAGAATGGCCTTGCTATGAAGAAGCACTTAATCGCTGGCTGGACCGGATTGAAGAAAAAATTAAAGCACTTGGGATTGAGCCAACATATACGGCAATTTCAAGGAAAGAGAACAAAGAAGCGGATAAATTGGCAACCCAGGCATTAGAAGGAAAAGAAATTTTCGCAAAAACTTTAATTCTATAAGAAACGGGGTTTCGTGTATAGTGAAGAATTCAGACAGAAGGGAACTATTAAGTCGTGTTGAAAACTTAATAGTCGAATACTGTGAAGGATGTTTTTTACATCAACAATTAAAAAAGGAGGAAGGCCGGAGATTGGCACACCGTTTTTGTATATCACAATGTACGGTTGGGGAGAAGCTACAGGAATACGGGAAAAAGCTGATATAAAAAAACACCGTTCTAACTATGGTAAACAGACCGAATAAAAAGGCTAACGAACTTCGTTAGCCTTTGATTAGTTATGATCATTTTAGAATTAAAGTTTTACTACGTTTGCAGCTTGAGGTCCACGGTTTCCTTCAACGATTTCGAAAGAAACTTCTTGGCCTTCTTCTAATGATTTAAAGCCGTCACCTTGGATCGCACTGAAATGTACGAATACATCGTCTCCGCCTTCAACTTCGATAAAACCGAAACCTTTTTCATTGTTGAACCATTTTACTTTACCGTTTTGCATGTACTTCTTCCTCCTAAGCCTTTCATGACACATCTTCCCGAGTGCCAAGTTTAAATATTATCATGCTTCAAAGCTTGAAAATTAAATCCTTTTCTAAATTGTTGCATGACGAATTAAATATACATCAATGATTTTGGGCAGTCAAGGAATGTAAACGATTTTTCAACCAATTTTTGAACGGTTTAAAACGGTTAAATAATACTGTATTTATCTTATCGCTTAACATAAAATTCCTACTTTCTCATATGTTAAAATAAATAAATTTTACCTATAGAGGGGTGGGGACACCATGTACCGATTTTCAGTTGAGGGAGAGGAATGGATTTTAAGATTCTCACCACAAGTGTTTATTGATTCTGATGAGAAACAGGCAATTTTAATGTCATTACTTCATATTGGTAATGATTTATCTGCTTTTTCGCATGGAGAGAAACCTTTCTCATGTTTACAAAGAAAATTGGAGCCATTGTTTTTGATGTAGAAAGAATACCGTCTTTTATTTTGACGGTATCAAATATAATAGCAGAAGAAAATTGGTATATTCAAAATTCAGCGATAAACCCAATTAAGAAAATATGAAGCAATAATCCCTTTCAGTTTCAATAGTCTACTGAAAGGGATTTGTTTTGTTGTTATTTTTACCTCTTTACGTTTAACGGAGATAATGGGTAAAATGGAGTCTGGGAAGCTTTAAATAAGAGGAGCAATCATTATGAAATTAATTATTGCCGAAAAACCGGACCAGGGTTCAACAATAGCTTCAATATTTAAACATAAAAAACAGAATGGTTTTATAGAAATTTTTCCTAATGAACTATTTAACAAGGGTGCCTATGTGACTTGGGCAATAGGGCATTTATGTCAGCTGGTTCCTCCAGAAAAGTACCAGACCGGGTGGAAGAAATGGTCATTAGAGACGTTACCAATGATTCCTGAAAAATTTGAATATGAGGTAACAAAAGACAAAGCAAACCAATACGCTGTCATCAAAAAATTGGTTTCGAATCCAGCAGTAACAGAGATAATCCATGCTGGTGATGCAGGAAGAGAAGGAGAATTAATCATTCGGAATATTCTCAAGTTAACAAACTGCCGAAAGCCGATGAAAAGACTATGGATCTCATCTTTAACAGCAAATGCAATTAAAGAAGGATTTAGAAAACTATTGGATGAGCAGGAGACACGGAGCTTATATTTTGAAGCATACACCAGAGCGTGCTCTGATTGGGTAGTTGGAATGAATGCTTCACGGCTTTATAGCTTACTTCTTCAAAAACACGGCTTTTCAGATGTTTTTTCTGTTGGACGGGTACAAACCCCAACCTTAGCCCTCATTGTTAAAAGGGAAATGGAGATTGAGAATTTTAAGTCTGAACCCTTTTGGGAGGTCCTTGCTCATTTTTTAATCAATGGCAAGAAGTATACCGGAAAGTGGCAGAATGATGGCGAAATTCGTGTTAAAACGAAGGATTTAGCTGAAAAGGTTGCTGCCTTTTGCCGGGAAAAGCCTGCTGAGGTGGCAGAGGTTCTTTCTGAAAGAAAGGAATTTTTACCTCCATTGCTCTATAATTTATCTGCTCTACAAGCAGAAGCGAATAAGCGCTTTAAACTCTCGCCGAAAAAAACGCTTGATGTCCTGCAAAAACTCTACCAAAAAGGAAATGTTTCATATCCTCGTTCTGATTCGCGTTACGTAACAATAGAAGAGGCTAATTCTTTCCCTGAAATTCTCAATAAATTAAATAAGATAAAAGATTATGAACCATTTTTCCCATTACCAATTACCTCAATAAAGGACAATAAAAGATATGTGAATGAAAAAAAGGTAACTGACCACTATGCAATCATTCCAACTGATCAAATACCGAATGTCGGCAAATTGGGTCCAGATGAGCGGAAAATTTATGATTTAATTGTTACAAGCTTAATCGCAGCCCATTATAATAAGTCTGTGGCAGAATATACCACTGTAACCACACTTGTAGATGGACGTGCTTCATTTATATCGAAAGGCAGGGTTCAATTGGAGGAAGGATGGAGAAAAGTCCTCCAACAAAAGGAGCATGATGACGAACCTTCGCTACCTCCGCTTACAAAAGGAGAGCAAGGATTAACGAAAAAAGTAGAGGTTAAAGAAAGTAAGACCCAGCCGCCTAAGCGTTACACCGAAGGCCAGCTAATAACCTTAATGAAAACGGCTGGTAGGCATATTGAGGATAAAGAGCTTGAGAAAATTCTAACGAAGACTGAAGGATTAGGGACAGAGGCAACAAGAGCTGGGATTATCACAATGTTAAAGGACCGTCTTTACATTGAAGTCAATAAGAATCTAGTCTATGCAACGGCAAAAGCAAAAATTCTCATTGAGGCAATTGGTCAAGAAATTCTTGCCTCCCCTGAAATGACTGCCAAATGGGAGCAGAAACTGAAAGAAATTTCAGATGGGACTGCTTCTCCAAAGCATTTTATGGAACAAACGCAAAAAATGGTCCTCCATTTGATTTCGTCAGGTATTGGCCAATCCGCAAACTGGTTATTTTCTGAAGAGGATCGCCAAAAATTTTCTCCACGGATTAAAAAAACAAGGACAGGTACAAAACTGGGACCTTGTAAAAAGTGTGATGGTTCGATTGTCGATAAAGGAAGTTTTTATGGCTGTTCAAATTATAAAAACAATAAATGCGACTTCACCATTTCTAAAAAATATTAGGGAAAAATATTACCCAAAAAACCATTAAATTGCTATTAGCAGATGGAAAAACCGAGATGATTGAGGGCTTTACGAATAAAGATAAAACCTTTAATGCAAGGCTTTTCTTAGATGAAAAGGAAAAAAAGGTTAGGTTTTTATTTGAAGAAGCGTATACTAAATAGCTGAATGCTCCATTCAATTTTTATTTTAATAAATTAAAGTTCAAGTGATAAAGCACCTTGTCACTAAATTTTAAATATAGTAAACTTTTAATGATTATTTTTAATGGAGGGTATGGGATGCCAACACCTAGTATGGAAGATTATATTGAACAAATTTATATTTTAATTGGAGAAAAAGGATACGCTCGAGTCTCTGATATCGCTGAAGCGTTGTCTGTTCATCCCTCCTCAGTTACAAAAATGGTTCAAAAATTAGATAAAGACGAGTATTTGGTCTATGAAAAATATAGAGGGCTTATTTTAACATCGAAGGGTAAAAAAATTGGAAAACGTCTTGTGTATCGGCATGAATTGCTTGAACAGCTGCTGAAAATTATCGGTGTAAAAAATGAAAACATTTATAATGATGTAGAGGGAATTGAACACCATTTGAGCTGGGATTCAATTGATCGTATCGGTGATCTTGTACAATTTTTTGAAGAGGACCAGTCCCGAATTGAAGCATTAAAAGAAATTCAAAAACAAAATGAAAATGAAAATGAGTAAAAAGGAAGCACCTGGCGATATTTGCCGGGTGCTTTTTAAAATAAATTAGGATAATGATCAAAGGACTGCTCCTTTTCAGGTGTTAAATAGACCGAGCCATCTGTATCTTCATTTGCAAAGACTCCTTGAAGCATCCCATTTTCCGCTTCCATTAATGCTTTTCGATAAGAAATTATTCAGGCCTTCAGAAGTAACGAAGCTTATAATGTCTCCAAAATGATTACGATGAATGGCAACTAGTTTTTCCACAATAACCCTTCCTTTCCCTTTTTATTCTTTCTATATAGTACGAATAATAAACAAAAAGGTTTAACAAGCAAAATAAAAGAGGCAGACTGCTTCTTTTGTCTGCCGCTCTTTTTTAATCCCATATAAAAGGTGTTTCCTGGTAAACATAATAATTCAGCCAGTTAGAAAAGAATAAATGGCCGTGGGAGCGCCAACGATTGATTGGTGGCTCACTTGGATCATTATTTGGAAAATAGTTTTCAGGTATATGAATTTCTAACCCCTTATACATATCTCTTGAATATTCCTGCGCTAACGAATCAGATTCGTATTCTAAATGACCGGTTATCATTACATGTTTCCGATCACGTGATGCAATCAATAATGCCCCTGCTTCATCTGATGCAGCTAAAAGCTTTAATTTAGGATTTTGTTTAATTTCTTCAATTAATACATCCGTATACCGCGAATGTGGAGCATAGAATTGATCATCGAAGCCACGCAACAAAATATCATTTTGTTCGACGATTCTGTGTGGATAAATCCCTGAGCATTTTCTCGACAATTCAAATTTGCTAATATTGTAATGATAGTAAAGGGGGCGAGCTCCCCAGCAAATATGTAATGTTGAGGTAACATTCGCTTTGGACCATTCCATAATTACTTTTAACTCTTCCCAATATTTAACTTGTTCAAATTCTAAAAGCTCAACAGGTGCTCCAGTTATGATCATCCCGTCGAATTTGTGATTTTTAATATCAGAGAAGGTTGTATAAAATTGTTCTAAATGCTGTTTACTGGTATGTGTAGATTCATAAGAGTTGGTCTTCAAAAAATTCACGTTTATTTGAAGCGGTGTGTTGCCTAAGTGTCGTAAAAGCTGAGTTTCAGCTGTTTCCTTTTCAGGCATTAAATTTAAAATAAGAATATTTAGTGGTCGGATGTCTTGACGATTCGCTCGTTCGTCGTCCATGATAAAAATATTTTCTTGTTCTAGAATTTCTCTTGCTGGTAAAAGCCAAGGTATATTGATAGGCAAGTGACCATCCCCTTTTTTTTAGATTAATAAAAATAATATAATACATTTGATGGCAGAATGGGACATTAAATTTGCTATATTTTTATAATTCGGTCAATAACATTATAAACATTATAATAAATTCCGAAAAGAAATATAATTTGTTCATAATTAAATATCGTAACAAATTGCCAATTTGATACAATAATATCGGGAGTTTTATTTTAAAAGAAATGTGGGGGATAAAGTTGGAAATGAAAACAACAGTTAAGTCCGACATTGAAATTTCACAAGAATCACCAATGAAGCCGATTGTCGAAATCGCTAAAATGGTTGGCTTAGAGGAAGATGATCTCGAGCTATTTGGCAAATACAAAGCGAAGATTTCGAATGATACATTGGCAAAAATTAATACAAAGGATAGTGGCAAAATCATTCTAGTCACTTCGATTAATCCTACACCAGCCGGGGAGGGGAAATCTACCGTAACGGTCGGGCTAGGTGATGCCTTCAATCGGCTTGGAAAAAAGGTAATGATAGCGTTAAGGGAACCTTCATTAGGACCTACAATGGGTATTAAAGGTGGGGCAACCGGCGGTGGATATTCGCAAGTGCTCCCGATGGAGGAAATTAATTTGCATTTCACAGGTGATTTCCATGCCATTACGACTGCCAATAATGCGCCTCAGAAATTATGGCTGTCTTATGTTTGGCTTCCGACTTAAAGGATTTAAAATTACGACTATCAAGGATGGTTGTTGCTTATAATGACAAAAAGGAACCAGTCACGGTTGGTGACCTCCGTGTTGAAGGTGCGCTAACACTTTTACTTAAAGATGCGATGAAACCAAATCTTGTTCAAACAATCGAACATACGCCTGCGCTCGTTCATGGCGGTCCTTTTGCTAATATTGCTCATGGGTGTAACAGTGTTATTGCTACTCTTGCAGCTTCTAAATTAGCTGACTACGTCATCACAGAAGCAGGTTTTGGTGCAGATTTGGGAGCGGAGAAGTTTCTACATATTAAATCTAGGAGTGCGGGAATTAAACCGGAAGCAGTTGTTATTGTCGCAACCATCCGCGCTTTAAAAATGCATGGCGGAGTTTTAAAAGAAGAGTTACCACAAGAAAACATCCCTGCTCTTACCCTTGGCTTTACTAATCTTCAAAAGCATATTGAAACAATCAAAAGCTTTGGTTTGCCAATAGTTGTTGCCATCAACAAATTCATAACTGACACTGAACAGGAAGTAAGTACCCTGCTCGAATGGTGCAAGCGGGAGAATGCCCCTGTAGCCTTAACTGAAGTTTGGGAAAAAGGTGGAAAAGGTGGGGTTGAACTTGCCGAACTGCTTTTATCCGTAATTGAAAAGGAAAAAAACAATTTCCATCCATTATATGACATATCAGACTCGATTGAGCAAAAAGTCCGAACCATCGTCCAGAAGGTTTATGGTGGAAAGGATGTCGAGTTTTCTTCAAAGGCAAAAAAACAACTTGTTGATTTTGAACAATTCGGCTGGTCCAATTTGGCAGTTTGTATGGCTAAATCACAATATTCCTTATCAGATGATCCTACCAAATTAGGCAGACCGTCTGATTTTACCGTCACCGTCAGGGGATTTAAACCATCCATTGGTGCAGGGTTTATTGTTGCATTGACAGGGGAGGTTATAACAATGCCGGGCCTTCCGAAAAAACCTGCTGCATTAAATATGGATGTGGATGAAAACGGATATGCAATGGGACTATTTTAAAGAATGGAGATGAAACCTGTGTTTGATCCAACAGCCTTTGATAACATGAAAGTGGTCATTGAGGGTTCTCTTTACGATATGGACAGCAGCGGTGAAATTGTCATCACGGACCGAAACGATATCATGAATATGGCTAAATTATCGCGTCGGTTCGATATTTGTTTTAAACTCCCAGATAGCAAAGGGATACCTGTTTCGGCAAAAATAGAAATGGAATCGCATCTTACAAATTTGGCAGCGGAACTTCTAGCAGGCACACCAACTGAGAATCAAGGAGGATGCTACGTAAGATTGTATTTCCTTATTGAACAGACCGATAAAGAGGAAGAGTACAATCGGATTCAGAAAATTTTTGTGGATATCTGGGGAGAGACAAGAAAGATTTATCAGTCTGTCCAATTTAATCCCTTACAAAATGGAACAAAGAAAAGGAATGTGGTAACAGTTGAATTTGATCGATTAATTAGTGAAGACCAAATGGATGATTTGGTTGAAATGACTGATTTTATGATTACTACCTTACGGCATTTGCAGTCATACAAAAGTAGATTTTAATATGTCTTTCTTTACTATAGAGGCTGACTCAGTCAGCCTTTTCATATGAAAATTACAATATTTACAATAATGTAATTTGAAGGTACGATTATAATAAGTTCCAGAATTGGTAAAGTTTTTCATTTTATTGGAAAAGGGGAGATGACGTTGGTCAAAACTGCTTGGGTAACGGATAGTACCGCCTATTTAGACGAAGAATTAAAAAATCATCCAGATTTATACATTGTGTCTTTAACTATAGTACTTGATAATGAAGAATTTTCTGATGGTATTGATTTAACTGCTGAACAATTATTTTCACGGTTGAAGCAGTTAAAAACTCCTCCAAAAACCTCTCAGCCTTCTGTCGGTGCTTTTCAAACCCTATACGAACAGCTTGCAAAAGATTATGACCAGGTTATTGCCGTACTACTATCAGGAAAATTAAGTGGAACCGTATCTGCAAGTGAACAGGCAGCAAAGCTAGTGTCAATCCCTGTAACAACCTTTGATTCTAACATTCTAACTTACCCAATGACGGCTTTACTAAAAAAGGGAATGAAATGGTTGAAAGAAGGAAATAGCCTAGACTATTGTTTGGACCAACTTGCAGCAGTCCGGGCAACGAATGAAACATACGTATTGGTAGGAAGTTTGGAGCAGCTACATCGTAGCGGTAGAATGTCAGGTGTCCAATTCTTTCTAGGGAGTATGTTAAACGTCAAGCCCATCATTTCCTTTGATAACGGTTCACTATATGTCAAAGAAAAAACAAGAAGCGAGAAGAAAGCCAAAGAGAAGATTGTCGACTATTTAAGATTAGCCTATGAACCTAACCCATTTCAGGAGGTATATATCATGTATGGTTTACATGAAGAACAGGCAGTTCTTTGGAGGGATGAGTTAAAGAGACAATTTCCGATGCTAAATTTTATTTGCTGTAGTTTGGGAGCGGTAATTGGTGTACATGCAGGAGAAAATACACTTGGAATCAGCTGGTTTAAGGGCATGCAATAATATAACCTCGACAGTATCGAGGTCTATTTTTTTGCTAATTTTTATCTAATCAAACCAAAGTTTTTATTAGTCGCTTTTTTCATGATAAAATAGCATGGATGAAAGAAGGTGCACTTATAATGAAACAACACATAATCGAACAAGCGGAACGATATGTCCGTAACGAATTAGGAGAAGATGCAACCGGCGATGATTGGTATCATGTGGACCGTGTCCGAAGGAATGCAATACATATTTGTAACCAAGAAAAGACAGGAGACCCATTCATTATTGAGATGGCTGCACTCCTTCATGATATATCCGATGAGAAACTAAATGAAAGTGCCGAAAAAGGTGAAGAAAAACTGGAATCATTTTTACAATCGATTTCTTTGCCAACTGAGGCTGAAAAGCATATCAAACAAATTATTGCTTCGATTTCATTTAAGGGTGGTAGTATTACAGAACTTCATTCTGTTGAAGCAAAAATCGTTCAGGATGCAGACCGATTGGATGCTATTGGTGCCATCGGGATTGCCAGGGCATTTGCCTACGGCGGAAAAAAAGGTCAGCCAATATACAATCCTACCATTAATGTCAGGGGAAAAATGAGCACAAAAGAATATCGAAAAGGAAAATCATCAAGTATCAATCATTTCTATGAAAAACTCCTTAAACTAAAGGGCTTACTGAATACAAAGACAGCGCAGGAGATGGCTGAAAGCCGACAAAAAATGATGGAGAGCTTCCTACTGCAATTTTCTCATGAATGGAATGGTCAATAATTATGAAAATGCTTACGGTAGAAAATGTTTCAAAAACCTATGGAGAAAAACAATTATTTAATGATATTTCCTTTACTATAGCCGAAAAAGAACGTGTGGTGGAATTGGGGTCAATGGAACCGGTAAATCCTCACTGTTGAAAATTGTCGCCGGCAGGGATTTACCTGATGAGGGTAATATTATCGCCGGAAAAGACTATTCGATATCCTATTTAGACCAACAACCGGAATTCGAATCCGATAGAACTGTACTTGAACAAGTTTTTAGCGGTGAAGCTCCGATTTTACGGCTGATGCGTGAATATGAAAAAACACTTTTAATGCTTCATACTGCTCCGAATGATTCAAAAATACAGGAAGAGCTTTTTCAACTACAAAAACAAATGGATTCACTTGATGCCTGGGATGCCAGTACGAATGCCAAATCGATTCTAATGAAATTAGGAATTGAAGATTTTGGTGAGAAGATTGGGAATCTATCGGCCTGCCAAAAAAAACGCGTGGCCTTGGCGCAGGTTTTAATTGCTGAACCTGATTTACTTATTCTAGATGAACCGACAAATCATCTTGATTTTGATACGGTGAAATGGCTGGAAGATTATTTAAGCAGGTATAACGGCTCTATTTTGCTTGTCACACATGATCGTTACTTTTTGGACCGGGTTGCCAACAGAATGTTCGAATTAGATGGCGGATCCCTCTATAGCTATAAAGGAAATTATGCTGCCTTCTTAGAATCAAAGGCAATTCGCGAAGAAAATGAGGCCGCCACTTTTGAAAAAAGAAAAAATTTATTTAGAAGAGAGCTCGAATGGATCAGACGTGGCGCAAAGGCGAGGACAACTAAGCAAAAGGCCAGGATTGGACGGTTTGACGAACTGGAGGAAAAACTTTCAAGTGGGAAGCCCTCCAATGAAAGGCTTGACATTACACTTAATGGAAGCAGGCTTGGCAAACAGGTTTTTGAACTGAAGGATGCTTCAAAGCGATACGCGGATAAAAAAATCCTAAATCACTTTGATTTGCTTGTGAAGCCGGGGGACCGCATTGGGATTATTGGGCGAAATGGAACGGGTAAATCCACCCTCTTAAATATCCTAGCTAAACAAATCCCGCTTGATGAAGGTGAATTCATCATGGGGCAGACGGTTAAAATCGCTTATTATACACAGGAAAGCGAGGATATGGATGAAAACAAGCGGATGATTGAATACATTAAAGAAACGGCTCAAATTGTAGAAACATCAGATGGAAAAACCATCTCGGCTGCCCAAATGCTTGAACGTTTTCTTTTCCCGCCCTTTTCACATGGTACCCCTATTCGTAAGCTTTCCGGAGGAGAAAAACGAAGATTATATTTATTAAAAATATTGATGAGTGCACCGAATGTACTTTTGTTAGACGAGCCAACAAACGATTTGGATACTCAAACCTTAACCGTTCTCGAGGATTATCTTGAAGAATTCCCGGGTGTTGTCCTTACTGTCTCCCATGATCGCTATTTTCTTGATAAAGTAGCTGAGCAGCTTCTTGTTCTTCAGGGAGAAGGAAAAATTGATTCTTTCTATGGTAATTATACGGAATACCTTGAAAAAGAGACGGTGCTTGAAACAAGAAGGAATAAGAGCGAGATAAACCAACCATCCAAAGCTCCGAAAAAGGAAAAAAAGAAAAAAATGGCCTATATGGAGAAAAAAGAATGGGAAGAAATTGATGGCGTGATTGCTCAAACTGAAGCACGTCTTGAGGAAATCGCTTTGGAAATGGCTTCTACCGGAAGTGATTTTACAAAGGCTCAGGATTTAATGAAACAGGAAGCAGACTTAAATGAGAAGCTTGAACAATTAATTGAACGCTGGTCATATTTGGCTGAGCTAGCCGAAAATGAATAGACAGTAAAAGAAAGAAGGTGACCATGTTGAAAATTAAAACAATCGAACCAACACCAAGCCCAAATACAATGAAAATTATTTTGGATGAAGAACTCTTGATGGGAAAAAGCCATAATTATAAAAAAGAAACAGCCTCTGATGCCCCAGCTGTAATCCAGACAATTTTACAAATAGAAGGAATAAAGGGTGTGTATCATGTAGCCGATTTTCTTGCAGTTGAAAGGAACGCTAAGTTTGATTGGAAGGAGTTATTACCGAAGGTACGACTCGCGTTCGGAGAAAAGACCTCGGATACGGGCAAGCGTGAAAATATGGCAGATGAGCATTTCGGCGAAATTTTGGTCGAGGTTCAAATGTTTAAGGATATTCCGCTTCAAGTGAAGCTTTCAGACGGATCAACGGAAAAAAGGTTTGGAATGCCTGAATACTTTTTAAAGGCAAGAGAAAAAGCCCAGCTTCCTGAAGATAATTATATTTTACTTAGAAAATGGCAGAATCAAGGTGTCCGATACGGAGATTTTGATCAAATTGGACAAGAGGTGGTCGAAGAATTAATTGCTGCCTATCCCATGGAACGTCTGGAAGCATTGATTTCAAGTGCTCAATCAAATGAAAATCAGGATGAGCAAAAACCTTTACGTTCCCGCAAAAAAATAACCATTGATTCCTTAAGTAATCCTGATTGGCATGTTCGCTACCAGCTTCTCGAGCAAATGGATAATCCGGAATTAGAGGATTTGCCCGTTTTGGAGAAGGCATTATCGGATGCGTTACCATCCATCCGCAGACTTGCGACCGTGTATCTTGGAATGGTAAAAGATAAAGCTGTTTTACCTTATTTGTATAAGTCTTTGCATGATAAAACAGTCACCGTTCGCCGGACTGCCGGAGACTGCTTGTCGGACCTAGGATTTCCGGAGGCATCAGGTGAAATGGCCGATGCTTTAAAGGATCCGAGCAAATTGGTCCGCTGGCGGGCAGCCATGTTTTTATACGAAGTTGGGGATGAAAAGGCGCTGACAGCATTAAGAGCAGCAGAAAACGATCCAGAATTTGAAGTAAGCATGCAAATAAAGATGGCGATTGAAAGAATCGAAGGCGGTGAAGAAGCGAAAGGTTCCGTTTGGAAACAAATGACTGAGGCTAGGAATGCGGATAAGTAAATTGCAAATAGTTATTAGGTTTAGTATGCTAAAAATGAAACAAAGAATCGGAGGAAAGTAATATGTCAAATGCATATGAAGAATATATGAAACAAATGGTCATCCCAATGCGTCAGGAGCTAACAAGAGCAGGATTTGAAGAACTAACCACTTTAGAAGACGTTGAACAATTTATGGAAAATACGAATGGCACCACGCTTGTGGTCGTTAATTCTGTTTGTGGCTGTGCAGCAGGCTGGCACGTCCAGCAGCTACACAAGCAGTGTTAAATAGTGATAAAAAACCGGAGAAGCTTGTTACTGTATTTGCTGGTCAGGATAAAGAAGCAACCGCTAAAATGCGTGAGTATTTTAAAGGTTACGAGCCATCATCACCTTCAATGGCCTTATTGAAAGACAAAAAAGTCGTTCATTTCATTCCACGTCATGATATTGAAGGTGCTCCAATGGAAGTAGTTATGCAAAATTTAATGGCTGCATTTGAGGCCAACTGCTAATTAAGGAGATTATAGAAGGATTTTGATAAAATTCAGTTTAGCAAAACTGTGAGCTACAGTGCTCGCAGTTTTTTTGCTGTAACAAACTACAATTCTAGTAACCACACTATTATTATGTCCTATAAAATTCTAAACTGATTTTTCCATTTTCTTATAAAAAGAAGTATAATATTTTGTAAGTAAGACAAATACAGAAAATTTAGTTGGAATAAACTTATTGAACGTATAAGGGTGTGTTAGTATGAACAAATGGCTTCGTAAATCGTTTGTTGTAATGGTCTCCATTTTAACATTTGGGCTTGTAACACCATCGCAGTTTATTAATAATGTAAATGCAGAGAAACCGATCAGTAATAGGGATGCGTTCGAAGTTTCCACGACAGAAGGCACCTTTGCTAAAGCGACAGGCTCCCTTGGAGAAGCAGAGTTTAATAAAGATAAATTTATGGAAGACTTAATTAAACAAGCAGAAGAACAGTCATATCAAAAGTTTGGAATGAAAATTAAGCCTGTCATTGAAAATGAATTTCGTGAAGTTATTTTTCCAAATATCGAAAAAGCTCTTGGGGAAACAGCCTCTCAATTTCCTGAGGAAGATTTGAAAAATCTTGTTATTACAGAGCAACCTGGTAAAGGACAATCAGAGAAAATATTTAATATAAAAAATAGTTTAACAAATAAAGATATTTTACGATTCCATGTTAGAAGGGATAATCCTCCACAAGCTGGATATTGGTTTAATTTTCATTATCACACCTACCATGATGAATACCAAAGCCACCATGACCTTGGATCCATCTACTGGGATAAAAATACCCCGCCAAAATGGATGAGCTAAAGATCCTATTTGCTAATTGATGGAAAAAAACTTTATTATATAAATGAAACCTTTTTAAGGAAAACTCGTATATAGACTATTAACTAATATGGAGGAATGAAAAATGGCAGTTAGTTTATCAAAAGGTCAAAAGGTTGATTTAACGAAAACAAATCCAGGGTTGACGAATGTTGTCGTTGGGCTAGGATGGGACACGAATAAATATGATGGCGGCAAGGATTTTGATTTAGATTCATCTGTTTTTTTATTAGGAGAAAGTGGTAAAGTGACGACAGAATCAGATTTTGTTTTTTACAATAATCCACAGGGTGCTAATGGGTCAGTTGTACATACCGGGGATAATCGTACGGGTGCAGGAGATGGTGATGACGAACAAGTAAAAATTAATCTAACCGCGATTCCAGCGAACATACAACGCATTGCTCTCACCATTACCATTCATGATGCGGAAAGTAGAAGTCAGAATTTTGGACAAGTTTCAAATGCATATGCCCGGATTTTCAATGAGACAACAGGTGAAGAGCTTATTCGCTACGATTTAGGAGAAGACTTTTCAATTGAAACAGCACTTGTTGTTGGAGAATTGTACCGTCATAATGGCGAATGGAAGTTTAGTGCAATTGGAAGCGGCTATCAAGGTGGATTAGCGGCCTTAGCCTCTGACTTTGGCTTACAAATTGGGTAGGAATAGGAACTAAGAGACCCTGCACAAGATAGGGTCTTTTAATAAATTTTTGTTTTTAGATCAGGAGGAATACATTTAAAATGTCAGCTTTGCATGGAATATTAAACACATATTCACAATTTTTTGAATGGAATATGTGGGTGAAGGTATTAACAGATCCTGTAAGCTGGGGTCTGATTGGTACTCTTATTATTTTAGAAGGATTGCTTTCTGCAGATAACGCTCTTGTGTTAGCTGTTATGGTAAAGCACCTTCCGGCTAAACAACGTAAAAAAGCACTCTTCTATGGTTTATTAGGGGCTTACTCCTTCCGTTTTGTTGCCATTGGTCTTGGTGTCTATTTAATCGAGCTATGGTGGGTGAAAGCGATTGGCGCCGCGTACCTTGCTTGGCTATCAATAAAGTATTTCATAGATAAGAGAAAAGAAACTGATGGCGATGATGAAGAGCAAGAAGGAATGAACCAGAAGGGCTTATTGATTCGCTTATTTGGAACTTTATGGGGAACAGTAGCAGCCGTGGAGTTAATGGATATTGCCTTCTCGGTTGATAGTGTACTTGCCGCATTTGGAGTCAGTAACGAAGTGTGGGTTTTGTTAATCGGTGGTATGCTCGGTGTATTAATGATGCGTGGTGTTGCTGGAGTTTTCCTTACATTAATTGACCGTGTTCCTGAGTTAGAAACAACAGCTTATATCTTAATTCTTATTATTTCAATTAAGATGTTTCTTGGTGTGTTCTTTCACTATGAATTATCACCACTATACTTCTTCATTATCTTGCTGTTCACCTTTGGAGCAACCTTTATAGTTCACTTCCTAAACAAGAAAAGAGAAGTCAGCAAATAATACAATGTAAAATTTGATAAAGTGAGGGGAGCTGACGTGATGTCCGTCTCCCCTATTTTTTACCTTTTCTAAAGGAGTAAGGTGAATGAGATTTTTTACATACTTTTATGATGATGAAATTGAACATTTATTCTACCAAAAACCGCAAAATTTTAATAAATATTCAAACAGCGAGCTTTTATCCTACGGATTAGGTGCCACGCTCTATATGCCAGCTACAAGACTGAATATTCATCAAGATATCCTTTCGAAAAAACATGTTGGGTTAACTTCACTTGTTATTGATCTTGAAGATGCTGTGGGGGATAACGAGGTAGGAGCGGCAGAAAAATTACTGATTAAGGAATTGTTAAAGCTGCACGGGGAATTAATAAAACAATTTTTAAGCATAGAAGATTTTCCATTAATGTTTATCCGAATTCGTAATTTGGAGCAATTAAAAAGGGTGATAGAGCAACTGGGGGATGCTTGTCAGCTGTTGACAGGAGCTGTTTTGCCTAAATTTTCAGCAGATTCAGGTAAGGAGTTATTAAGAGAGATTAAAAGTATTCATACAGATGAACATCCTTTTTATGCGATGCCAATTCTTGAAAGTTCACGAATTATTCATAAAGAGACTAGAATAGATGAATTAATGAAAATTAAGCGGCTCCTGGACGAATACAGGGATAATATTCTAAATGTCCGCATAGGGGCGACTGATTTTAGCGGATTATATGGTATACGTAGGAATATAGATACAACCGTTTACGATATTGTGGTTTTAAGGGATTGTATTGGTGATATTATAAACGTTTTTCAAAGGTCCTCTTGTCCATATGTAATTTCCGGTCCAGTATGGGAATACTTTAAAACTGACAATTTAGAAGGATTTATTAGGGAAATCAGGATGGACATTGCCAACGGATTAACTGGAAAAACAATTATCCATCCTTCTCACATTAAAGGAGTCCAAGCCCTTAATGTTGTTTCATTTGAGCAATACATTGATGCATGTAATATTGTTAACGCTGCAACTGGCGATTTAGGGGTTATGAAAAGCGATTTTTCCAACAAAATGAACGAAATAAAACCGCATTATTACTGGGCTAGAAAGGTTATTTTAAAATCTCAGCTCTACGGGGTGCTGAATGATGAATTCACAAATATCGACATTATCCAAAAGGAAGTATACGCATAATATTCTTGATTCAATCGAAGTTGAAATGGAGATAACGAAAAATCCTTTTCAATTACCTATTGAAAAGCTATTTACAATGGCAGCAAGGATTAATAAAAAACGATCATTTTTATTTGTTAGTAAAGTATTAGGAAAACATTTGCCAATCAATCCGAATAAGGGGCTCTTGACAGCTGCCCTACTTGCAGCTAAATATGCCGAATCAGTAAAAGGCTTGGAATGTGCGGAAAAAGATAGACTTTTATCCTTATTTACAATGGATGAACCTTCATTTAAAAGCATTTCTATTGTTCCTTCACCAGTTAATCCGTTGGTGATTGGTTTTGCAGAAACTGCAACCGCACTAGGTCACGCCTTTTTTGCTTGTTTTGAATCTGCTGAGTATTTTCATACAACAAGAGAACTGCTGCTTGACCAGGATCCGGAAATTACGTTTGAAGAAGAGCATTCACATGCTACCTCACACCTCTGTTATATACCAAGAGAGATGATACAACATGAGCGAGAAATAATTCTTGTTGATGATGAAATGACCACAGGGAAAACGGCATTAAACATTATCCAGTCCATTCATGCACAATTTCCGAGACATGATTATACTGTTGTATCAATTTTGGATTGGCGGTCTGAAGATCATAAAAGAGAATTTGCATTGCTTGAGAAAACATTGGGGATTACGATTCATGTGGTAAGTTTACTTGCGGGTAAGATGAAGGTAATAAAGTATAAGGAATTACATGAACATTTGGTTGAAAAGGGTATGAACATAAGAATGGAGGCAAAAGTAGAATATTTACAACTGTCTTCATTTTTTTCTACGTCTAATTTTATATCTATTAATTCGTGGGATGAGGCACCTTATATTCAAGAAACAGGGCGATTTGGGCTGCGAAGTACCAATAATGAAGCAACTCAATTCAAAATAGAAGCAGCAGCAACTTTTCTCAGTCAAAAAAGGAAAGGTAAAAAGACACTTTGCCTTGGAACCGGAGAATTTATGTATCTTCCAATGAAACTGGCAGCGGAAATGGGTAAAGGTGTTTTCTATCAATCAACCACAAGAAGTCCTATCTATATCCAAAATACCGAAGGATACGGGGCTAAACATGGGATTACCTTCCCAAATCCTGAAGATCATTCCATTTCACACTTTGTTTATAATATCCCAACTTGTCATTACGATGAGATATTTATCTTTTTTGAAAGAGAAATAGAATTAAAGAATCTTAAACCTTTATTGAATGAACTGGAAAAATTACAGATAAAATCAATAAAGCTTGTCTTTTTTTCAAAGCGACCCGAGGTGAATTTATGCCAAAAACATTCAATCAACCTGCCATGATGGGAACCTACAAAGCTGATGATGTCCTTTTTTTATTAAAGGATTTAAGTAGGGCTAAACTTGAAGATACCACCACTAATCGTGAGCTTAGGATTCAAACAGGGCAGCATTATAGTGAATCTTTACCAATAGAGTACCAACCTCCAAAAGAATATATTGAGCTTTTTTGGGAGACTTTGATGGAATATAAACAGAAGGTCGCCTTATGTATTGGCATTGTTGCTGAACAAATCTATCAAGTAAAAGGTGATCAAACCGTACTTGTTTCACTTGCACGTGCGGGGACTCCGGTAGGGATCTTGTTAAAAAGATATTTAAAAATGCGCTACAATGTTTCCTTGCCACATTATAGTATTTCGATTATTCGTGATAGAGGGATTGACGAAAATGCCCTGCAATACATTCAAACTATGCATCCTTCTGGTGGCGTCCAATTCGTTGATGGCTGGACGGGAAAAGGGCCATTTCCGTTGAACTAAGTAATGCCTGTCGCAAGTATGAAAAGAAATACAGAATAAAACTAGATGCCACACTCGCCGTAATTGCTGATCCAGGCTTTTGCACGACCCTATTTGGTACCAGAGAGGATTTTTTGATCCCAAGTGCTTGTTTAAATTCTACTGTATCCGGGCTAGTTAGTCGAACTGTTTTAAATGACTTGTACATTAATGAGGATGATTTTCATGGGGCTAAATTTTACAATGAACTGATTCCAATAGACGTTTCAAACGAATATATTGATTTGATTGCGGCTGAATTTCCGACTATCTCAGCTGAAGCAACAAAAGCTTCATTACAAATAAAACAGGAAAAAATAGGAACAGAATTTTTAGGTATGAAGGATGTTAGAAAAATCCAAGCTACATTCCAAATTGACAATCCTCATTTTATCAAGCCGGGGGTTGGTGAAACGACAAGGGTTCTTCTTAGAAGAGTGCCATGGAAAATTCTCATGCGTGATCCTTCGAGCCCTTATGTCAAACATATCCTCATGCTTGCAGAGGAAAAGGGTGTTGAAGTTGTGGAGTTTCCAGATTTGAATTATTTATGCTGCGGTTTAATCAAATCTGTAGATGTTGGTCAAGAATGATTATTGCATCGGATCTTGACCGTACATTGATTTACTCAAGTCGAGCTATTAAAGAGCTTGGTGGACCTGAAAAGTCAGAGTTAAAACCAATTGAAGAAAAAGATGGCAACTGGGTTTCATTTATGACAGAAAGGTCATATCACTCATTAAAAGAACTTAGCAAGCACTGTTTATTTATCCCAGTCACTACTAGGACAACGGATCAATTTAAGCGATTCATTTTTGATGAAGATATTGAACTACCCTATGTAATTACATCAAATGGAGCCAATATCTTTTATCGAGGCGAACTAATAAAGGAGTGGTCAACAAACATTTTCACGCGATTGGAAAAAGAATCGGTTTTACAGGAAGAATTGCTTGCCATTATGAAAGCGCGAGGGTTTTATTTTGATGGGCACTTGAAGCAGGCTGAGAATCAATTCTTCTATTATATTTTAAATAATTTGCCAACCGCTTCTGAAAAAAGGGCTATTAATGAATTGACATCCAAATTGGGCTGGAGAATTTCTTTGCAAGGAAGGAAGCTTTATTTTATTCCAAATGCTATTAGTAAGGGGAATGCACTTGAATTTATTTGCAATCGAGAGAGAATGGAAGCGCTTGCAGGATCTGGTGATTCAATCCTTGATTTGGATTTTCTCCAATATTGTCGATATCGATATGTGCCAAAGCACGGCGAGCTTGCAAGCGTGTCCGAAAATATCAGCTTTACCATTACCAGAAGTAATGGCGTCAATGCAGGAGCGGAGATCTTACAACAATTCCTGGACCTATTACCATTAAAAGTCTAGCTTTTTTTCAATAATCGGTTAAAAACGAAATAGTAAAGGCAAGTAAATAAACCATAGCAAGTGAAAAAAAATAGAATCGAAAAAAGAACCGAGTGCAATGCCGGAGAAAGAAGTAGTGTGAAGAAAAGGCTATACAAGAATAAATCTACATATATTAATGAATCGGAAACCATGACCTCCATGAGCGAATTTAATTCTTCACTTACATCTTCCATCTTGGCCGTTTATATAAAAAACGCATTTGAGTCACCTTCTTTAATGTACGTACTCAAATATATGTAAGGACAAGGGAAAAGGTGAAAGATAGAATGGCTCTTGAATCGAAACATTTTTAGCTTACTTGCGCATAAAAATATGAACCATTTTGGTAACTGTGATATGATGAAGGGGAAACCTTACATAATTTTACTAACCAATTGAAAAAGCTTTCGCTTTCAGAGGGAAGGGATCATGAATGAATCCATCAGTAAATCAATTGAACGTCCGTATTGTGTCCCTTTCATATGAAAATTGGCTGAATTTGTTAAAAAAACCAATTAACGAACGGCTGAATTCTCATTAGAAAATGGAACGATTACCATTGGACAAGTACTTGGGAAATTCTTTGGAATACCATTCGACACTGATGAATACTATAACCAGCTTTTGGATTATGTAAGTTTACCCGAATGGAACTTACATTTATTAAGTGAGGAGTCCATGGATAAATCAATTAACAATACTCACTTTCAGTCCATACAAAAAGTGTTGAATATCAACCATGAACAAAAGCTGTCAATTAACCGCTTTACTGCTTTTCTTGATGGAGAAAAGCTTTTGTTGAAATCAGATATACCCGTCATCCATCGAAAAATAAGAGAAGCCATGATTGTTACAATGGAAAAGTATGCAAGCAATGAAAAAGATGGATTAAAAAATCCTGATTTAAGACGTATTCTTGTCGATCTAGTTAAATGGTCAATTAATCATCTGCAACCCGTACTTGAGAATTCAGATCCGCAAAGGGAAATGCCCAAGTTTTTATGGTATGGAGACTTTAAAAAGAGCCATCAATATTTTTTATTTTATTTAATTAAGCTTGGCTGTGATGTAGTTATATTCCATCCGGAAGGAAAGGATATTTTAGCTGACCTGATAACTGAGCCAATCCTTACTCATCATTTTCAAAATAAACTACCAGCGGAAGCTTTCCCGAAAGAAAAACGTAGCCGAAAAACAACAGTTGCTTATCGTGCTTCTAGAGAGATTGAAACCATCCTTAACCAGGAAGGGTCCGGTCTTTACAAACCATGGCAGTTAAGGGATTATACGCCACAATCGATTACGTTGAAAACAACTTACGATGAATTGTTCATTCTTTGTAAAGAAATAGCCATGATTCGTCCAGATTTCGAAGTGGGAAACGGACAAGTTAAGATTCCTTCCTTATTTGCGAAAATACAAGGTGTTAGTAAAAATAGAAAAGAGTATTGGGACAGACTGCAAGCTCTTACACAGTTAGAGCAAAGTTTTCTCATTCGTCAATTACCATTTACAAAGGCAGGCTCAAGCGACTATCGTTTCCATTACCGAAACGCGTTAGATAGTGACGGCATATTGAGTCCTGAAAAAATGATGCAATCCCACTATTGCCTATTCCTTTTTACCAACTGGTTTACAAAAAGGAATTGCTAATGCTATAAGGAAAATTTGCGAAAAACCTGCCTTAAAGCCATTGCCGATGGAAAGCACTGAAGAGGTAAAAATATATTTATTTAGCCAGTCAATGTTTATGCCTAAAAATATTACTCAGTTGTTAGAGAAATTTGATTACTCTCAGCAGGTTCCAAAATTTATTATTTACAATAATGAATTAACCGGAATACTTTCTAGATCAGATGCTGCCCTTTTGCTGCTCCTGAATCACTTTGGAATTGATATTGTCATTTATAATCCTCCGGGTCATAATGATATTGAAAATTATCTTTATGAAAGTTTATATGATAAACATTGGCTTGACGAGGTTGTTTTTGAATTGGAATATAAAGAACCTTCTATTTTAAAAAAGGTACTTTTTCAAGGAATCTTAAAAAATTTAAGGGGAGATTAAAGAGTGAATCAATCGCCTAACCCGCCTACAGGTTTATCTACCACTGGACCAGATGATCAACTGACTGAAACAAGAGTTTCTGACATAAAGCTTGCACTAAGAAAAGAGCCGGAAGTTCAAAATTTGGTACGCACTATTGATGAGCGTGACCAGATTCAAGTATTAGAGTTTGGTAAAGAACCCGCAGTTCAAATATCCCGCTTTTCCGATCAAATTTTAAGTAATATGCGTACCACTAAGGTAGAGGATTCCGGAGAGCTCCTTAAACATCTAGGACATATTATGGATAAATTTGATGCCAAAGACTTTTCAAAAACTTCTGGGGGATTTTTTGACAAGCTCTTTAAAAAGGGTGGAAAAATGGTTGAAAAGCTCTTTGGCAAGTATCAGACGATGGGGCAGGAAATCGATAAAGTATATGTGGAAATTTCCAAATACCAACACGAGATGGTTGATGCAACCAATATGCTTGAGCAAATGTATGAGCAAAACTATCAATATTATTTAACCCTTGAAAAATATGTTGTTGCTGGTGAAATGAAAGTGGAAGATCTCAAAAACAATCAGCAGCCGCAGCTTGAAGCACGGGCTGCTTCGGGGGACCAGCTTGCTTCCATGCAATTGGACTCTCTAAAAAATGTGATTGAGTTATTGGAGCAACGAATTTATGACTTAGAAATGGCGAAAATGGTTTCTTTGCAGACGGCTCCGCAAATCCGTTTACTGCAAAGAGGGAATACAAAATTAATTGGGAAAATTAACTCTGCGTTCGTAACCACCATTCCTATCTTTAAAAATGGGTTAATTCAGGCTGTTGCTGCGAAAAGACAAAAGCTAGTAGCTGATTCGATGAGTGAGCTTGATCGCAGAACAAACGAAATGCTCCTGAAAAATGCTCAAAACATTTCTCAACAAAGCACAGATATAGCAAGACTTGCTGGTGGACCAAGCATAAAAATTTAAGACAATTGAAGAATCTTGGAATATTATCATCAAGGGCATGCAGGAAACAAAGGCTATCGAAGAAGAAAACAAACGTATGCGGATAGAGGGAACAAAACGGCTAGAACAGTTACAAGATAACTTTAAAAAAATGAAGCAATAATACCCAATATATTATTGCTGATCCACTAATTTTCATTATGGGGTGAAAGAAATGGCTATTAATTTGCAAAAAGGTCAAAGAATAGATTTAACGAAAACAAATCCCGGGCTTTCTAAAGTCTTAGTAGGGTTGGGATGGGATCCCGTTCAAAGTGGCGGCGGTGGCTTATTCGGTTCGCTGTTTGGCGGTGGCAGTTCTGCTAACATTGATTGTGATGCATCAGTGATTATGCTGGGTGCAAATGATAAGCTTCAAAACAACAAAGATGTTGTCTATTTTGGAAACCTAAAAAGCAATGATGGCAGTGTGCAGCACTCTGGCGATAACTTGACTGGAGACGGAGAAGGTGATGACGAGCAAATAGTAGTGGATTTAAGTAAAGTACCATCATCTATTCAAAAGCTTGTTTTCGTTGTCAATATTTATGATTGTGTGAAAAGAAAACAGCACTTTGGTATGATTAGAAATGCTTTTATTAGAGTAGTTAATCCAAGCAACCAACAAGAATTGCTCCACTACAATTTATCGGAGGATTATAGTGGTAAAACCTGCCTTGTAGCCGGGGAAATGTATCGACATGGTAATGAATGGAAATTTGCGGCAGTCGGCAATGGTACAAATGCTGCGGGCTTTAGCGAAATTGTTCGTTCTTATAGCTAATATAATAATTAAACATTCTTAATGGAGTGATATATGTGGGCATTAACTTAGCAAAGGGACAAAGAATTGATTTAACAAAAACCAACCCTGGGTTAACAAAAGTTATTGTAGGACTGGGCTGGGATACAAACCGTTATCACGGGGGACATGACTTTGACCTTGATGCATCTGCCTTTTTAGCTGATGAAAATGGTAAAGTTGTACAGGATTCCGACTTTGTTTTTTACAATAATTTGATTCACCCATCAGGCGGTGTCGAGCATACAGGAGATAATCGCACAGGTGAAGGCGATGGGGACGATGAGCAAATAAAAATTAACTTCAGTAAGATTCCATCCACTATACATCGTATTGCGATTACAGTAACTATTCACGATGCCGAGGTTAGGAGCCAAAATTTGGCCAAGTCTCGAACGCTTTTGTCCGAGTTGTCGATGAAGACAGTGACCGTGAAATCTTGAGGTTTGATCTTGGAGAAGATTTTTCAGTTGAGACGGCCGTCGTCATCTGTGAACTCTACCGTCATAATGGTGATTGGAAATTTAACGCAATCGGCAGCGGTTTTGCCGGTGGATTAGCCGCCCTTTGCCACAACTTTGGATTAGAAGCTTAATATTTTTAATAGGAGAAAGCTGCCCTAGGTGGCTTTTTTTCTGTATTTTGGTAAAATGAAAAGATATGAATGGCAGACAAGGAGGGTTACTTGAAACAGTATTTAGATTTATGTGCGCATGTGTTGAAAAATGGGAATATTAAAGGTGACCGAACAGGAACAGGGACCATTAGCACTTTTGGTTATCAAATGAGATTTAATTTAGAAGAAGGATTTCCACTTCTAACGACAAAAAAGCTTCATTTAAGGTCGATAATTTATGAATTGCTTTGGTTTTTAAAGGGTGATACAAACGTTCGTTATCTTCAGGAAAATGGTGTCCGCATCTGGAATGAATGGGCTGATGAATTCGGAGAACTAGGCCGATATATGGGCATCAATGGCGTTCTTGGACTGGGGCAGATGGAACAACAGTCGACCAAATCAGTCAATTAATTGAACAAATTAAAACAAATCCAAACTCAAGAAGACTGCTTGTTAATGCTTGGAATGTTGCTGAAATTGATCAAATGGCATTGCCGCCATGTCATTGCTTATTCCAATTTTATGTCGCAGATGGAAGATTATCGTGCCAGTTATATCAGCGCTCTGCAGATGTATTCCTCGGTGTTCCGTTTAATATTGCTTCCTATGCATTGCTTACGTATATGATTGCTCAAGTATGTGATTTAAAGCCAGGGGAGTTTATTCACACGTTTGGTGATGTCCATATTTATGAAAATCATCTTGAACAAGTGAAACTGCAGATGGATAGAGAACTGCGGAGCTTGCCAAAACTAAAAATAAATCCGAACGTAAAAGATATCTTTTCTTTTGAATATGAAGATTTTACTTTAGAAGGATACGACCCCCATCCACATATAAAAGGAGTAGTTAGCGTATGATTTCCTTTCTAGTGGCAATGGATGAAAACAGAATCATAGGCAAAGATAATCAATTGCCGTGGAGATTACCAGAGGATTTGAAGTATTTTAAAAAAGTGACAATGGGCCACCCGATTGTTATGGGACGAAAGACGCATGATTCGATTGGGCGTGTCTTACCAGGCAGAGAAAACATCGTGATTACCCGCCAACTAAATTACCAGTCAGAAGAATGTACCGTTTTTTACTCTGTTCAGGATTTTGTAAAGTATTGCCGCGGGCAGGAGGCTGAAGTTTTTGTCATTGGCGGTGCAGAAATATTTAAAGAAACGTTTGCCTATGCAGACCGTCTTTATATTACTCTCATCCACGAAGCCTTCGAAGGCGATACTTTCTTTCCGGAATTTGACTTAACCGAATGGGATCTCACTTCTTATGAAACAGGAATAAAGGATGAAAAGAATCCATACAATTATGAATTTAGGATCTATGAAAGAAAATTAAAATGAAAAAAAGCATCAGCTGATGCTTTTTTTCATTTTAAAAATGAGAACCATTTACTTCGTAGTCGGCTAACTTTTCCAGCATGCCTCTGAATTCCTGTGGATGACAAAATAATTCTTCTCGGAAATGCGTTTTTACCCATTGAATTAATTCATTAGGGCTATTAAAGTATTCACCGCTTCTATCACTTTTGCGGATTGTATATCTCCCGTTGTCATCATCAATTGTGACTTCAACTGGTAAAGCTCCATCAAAACTGGACAGAGAAAACTCCATTTTAACCACATCCAATTCTTCTGCATTTTATTTTTCAATAGTATATGTTGATATAGTTCAAATTATATACGGGCAAAGAATTATTTTCTAAATATTTTAAAAATTCGTATATTTGTCTGAACATTGACTTCATATGTGGATATTGATAAATTGTCTATAGAGAAGGCTAAGGTTATGTGATTCTTTTTGAAAAAATCCTCAACATCACTTCTAACATAATTTGGATAGATTTTGTGAACGTACTATGAATTCTTGCGAATAAATAACCCAAATTGATTTTTCAATAATATAATCGAAGTAGAGTGATACTACAATTAAAGGGGATGTATATCCATGTTTTCAAATATCGGAGTACCAGGATTAATATTAATTTTAACACTTGCATTAATCATTTTTGGACCAAAAAAATTACCTGAAATCGGTCGTGCCTTTGGTCAAACATTGAAGGAATTTAAAAAATCAACATCAGAACTAACAGAAGACGTAATGAAGGATCTTGATGATGAAAAGAAAAATGTGACTAAATAAGGTGTAAGATTCTATCTTACACCTTATTTCTTCTAATAGATTTAATTTGCAACCTTTGAAATTGGAAGGGGAAGTAAATGGAAGATAAAGAATTACATTTAGTTGATCATTTAGAAGAATTACGCAAAAGAATAATAATTTCTGCTCTTACATTTGTAGTCTTTTTTATTGTCGGATTTATTTATGTAGATAAAATCTATAAATGGTTTGTTGGGGATATGAAATTAATGGTTCTTGGACCTAGCGATATAATCTGGGTTTATTTTATGCTTGCAACCGTTGTTGCCGTTGCGGGAACCATTCCTGTTCTTGCATTTCAAATTTGGTTGTTTGTTAAACCAGCTTTAAAACCAATAGAAAGAAAAGTTACGCTTTCCTATATACCTGCACTATTTTTCTTATTTCTGATTGGTCTATCGTTTGGTTATTTTATTATCTTCCCAATGCTCCTAAAGTTCTTGGTTAGCATCGGTGGAAATATGTTTGTCACCAATTTCACAGTTGACAGATATTTTAGCTTTATCATGAATATGACAATACCGTTTGGAGTGCTATTTGAACTACCAGTAGTTGTAATGTTTTTAACATCCCTTGGGGTCATTAATCCATTTGTTTTATCGAAGATTCGTAAATATGCCTATTTTGTTCTTGTAATTATTGCAGTGGTCATCACACCACCAGACTTTATGTCCGACTTCGTTGTGACACTTCCACTCTTGCTTTTATATGAAATCAGTATTAATTTATCAAAAATTGTTTATAGGAAAAAATTAAAGAAACAATCGGAAGAAGAAATAATAGAAGTATAATTAGAAAAATAAAAATGCCTTTTGAGATTCAATCTCAAAAGGCATTTTTTATTGACCCGACAAATCAACCGTCTTTTTCAAAGTGTGAAAGGCTATTTCCTGTTTAAGTTCAACGTATTAATGACCGTAGGTGTTAGCTGTTTGTTTAATATCATCATGGCGCATTAATTCTTTTACTAGGTAGATATCAACTCCTTTGTTGATTAAATATGATCCGTAACTGTGGCGCAAATCGTGTATGCGCAATTCTTGAAAAAACATCTTAATATGTTTAAGATAATGTGAATAATGATAAGGTGTTAGTCCACCGAAAGTAAATAGATCATCGTTGAATCCGTATATTTTTTGTTAGGAATCTTTTTTTATTTCTAACAACATCTCTCCTTGAATTGTGGAAAAGGCACATATCCTACGCTTTCAGCCGTTTTTGGAGACATTGGCGTTCTATACTTCATATCAAGTGTCTTACTTACAAAAAGCTGATATTTCTCCAAATCAATGTCTCTCCATGTATGAGCAAACCCTTCTCCAACCTTAAGGCCAGTGTTAAAAAGCAACCTAGTTAGTTCTTTATAGTGATGAAGATTCAATTCTTTACTCTATCTTCAAAATCCTCATGTTTTATAAAGTTTATTTTTGACCTTACCCTCTTAATCGGTTGGACTAAAATGGATGGATCCATTTCCAAGCCGAAAAATTTAACTGTATGATTGATTAATATTTTAAAGTTACCGTAAACCGTTCGAGTACTGTTTAAAGAGTCAAAATGGTTTTCTAAATTTGTTTTAAGATCCATTACGTGCTGCACATTTAGATCCTTGAGCTTTATATGCCCAAAAAAGGGTTGAATGTGATTTTTATATTCATTTGTTCGTCGCCTAATCGTTTTATCTTTAAGTTTTTTATATTTGATATTATGTGAAAATACTTCATTGAAGGTTACTTCAACGGTAAACGCCTTTGTACCCCTAGGGAATATGTGATGAAAAAGCCTGGGATTAAATGAAATACCCCAGGTAGGAGGATACCCGGGAAACAAAAGTATAAAAGCAAGGAATTTCTTGGCGGTTTAGGCAAAAGGCGATTATTTCCTTGCTCTTAATATAAGTTTTCACAAATAGAAAATTATTTAATCTAATATTTGGTAAATAAGACTTTGGAATTAAGGGAGTTTTTCATGAGTAAGTTTGGGATTTGAAAAAAATGTCAATTGGGAAAAATGAACAAGTATAATGTCCTGTCGATATTCCTCTTTTTGGATCTCGCAATAACCTGAGGAATATTGATGAATCAGTTTGTGTTTCTTTCCTTGAAATAAAACCAAAATTGATTTCAAATTAACATCCCCTATCAAGTTTTCTAACAATAGCATAAATCACTATTTTTAAATTCAGGTTACGAAATTACTGAATTTTTGTAAATATATGACATGAATGTACAAAAAATATCCGGCAAAATGCCAGATAAACAAACAATCATCGGGGTGTGAATTGATCATCTCCATTTCACGTTTTTATCATACCCCCTAGGAATCAATTATGTATTAATAAATTGTTAAAAGTGTGTAAATTTGATCCAGTAGATTTAAGATTAAAAACTCAGGTCTATAAGACTAATTAATCAAACAGGACGATTGACCCATATTGTGCAATAAAAGGTGGAATTTCTAGTGGAGCATAAAACTGCTAAAAAATACGTTCTTCAAAAGAACGTATATAAATTTGAAAACAAATTCCTACTATCCTACAAATAAATGTATTCCAAATATAATAATCAACAATATGAAAAACACAACATTAAGAATTAATCCATTAGGACGCTTATGAGGGTTTCCCGATTTTTACACCTCCAATGTATAGGGTTTGATATTATACTTGAAAAATATTAGTTTTGTATGGGACAACCGTATAAACATTTTAAATTTATTTGGAAATTGAAAAAAGCGTCTAATTGACGCCTCAATTAAAGTAATATATATATGCAACGGCAAGAGTGGATTATTTTTTTATGCGTAATTCGAAGAAAATACACATCTAAAAAATGGTTAAAAAGTAAAATCTGGCACTTGGTCGGGTTTCCATTTTGTTTTACTAATTTGGGTAGTACATTTGTAAAATATAAAAATTATTAGAATCGGTAGTTGCCAAATTCGAAGTTTCCGATCAGTAACTTGTAAGGTCGTTTATGCTTTGATTGAAAGAATTTGACAGCATCACCAATGGCATTCAGTTGATTCAACAATATAAAATCTATGTCCATCCGAAGTGTACAAACACGATGACAGAACTAAGCAACTATGTGTGGACATCGGACAAGTCAGGCAAGATGTTAAACAAACCAATAGACGACTTTACTCACTTGATGGATGCCTGGCGCTATTCAATGGAACAGATAGGCAAAGACGGTCCGTGGTTATGTTTCATGCAAAGTGAATATGAGCAAATTGGTCAACAATCCAAAACCTCATTATTCACTGAATCGAGGTGACAAACCATTTTAATCTATGTCATTACGGTGCTGCTGATTGTAGCAGCAAATGTACTAATCTATTTTTCTAGAAGAAAACGGCGAATCTTTATACCATGTGAAAGTAAAGTTTGCTCACGGTATCAAAACAAAATTGTTGCTGAATGCAACACAATACGAGCAATTACAAGACTTTCTCAATCGAGTGGATGCGCTTTTTGAAATTGGCGATGAGTTAAACAATGTGAAGCTCTACCGTGAGTTTATTTGTGCGGTTTAAGTGAAAAAGCGGTAGGAGTCAATTCTAAGCGTGATTAAATTCACAAGGAGGTTTTTTTGAATTGAGGACGAATTTAATAATATGGGTATTATGAGCTGTGGAGGTGACTAAAAGGTAGGGTTGACTATTTTCTCTAGGAGTTGATACAGCTTATGTGTGAAGATTGCACAAGATTACATGAACAATTACAGACACAAGCAGAGGAAATGTTCATTTTACGGAAACGTATTACAAGGCTTAAAGGAGAATTGAAATACGAAAGACGTAAAAGTGCAGTATTACTTAAAGAGAAAAAAGAAATAAAACAAAGCCAACACTACCGAAATGGTCAAAAAAGAGGAAATCGGGGTAGGAACGGTTAAAAGACTGTATTCTACTGAAAGAAACATTTGAATGGACTAAAAACCAGCGCTATTAAGCGCTATTTTTTATGCCTAAAAAAATGATATCAGGCATCAGCTTTATTTCCTTCAGTATTTCACCGATGGTAGCATACCTGATTCATGGGTTAATGCGCCAGAGGGAAGGCAGGATCCTAAACAAATTAAAGAACTTCAAACCATGTACGATACCGTCATGGTGGGGGATCAAAAACAAAGGCATAAAGCTTAGTTTATTCCATTTAGAAGTAAAGTTCTGTTTAGAACCTGATTTTTAGCCGGATGAGTATTTGAACGTCTAAATTTTACAAGGAAGTTCAATCTGAAAAACTATTTTAAAAAAAAGAATCCGAGCTTGAAGAATTGAATTCATGCTCAGATTTTAGAAGTTAATTACTTATCTGCTACTGTTCTTGTTATTTTTATTATCATTGTTATTCAGCATTGATTGTGTCCGTTTATTTTGCGAAATTATGATACTGCTATAGATTGTAGTTAAGATTATACCCAGGATAGAAAGGAAAACCGTTGCGGCAAAATTAGATTCAGATTTCATGTAAAACCTCCCTATAAATTGGTAGGTTTAGTATTTGTGGTTTTGCTAAGTTTATTCACAGGTACAATATTAAACATTTATAAAATGCGTGGAAAGGTTGATTTCTTCCGACGAGCCAGGGGATATGTCCCAGACCCTTTTACAACGGATAATAATGTAACAGGAATTAATAACCATCCTTCCATTGTCAGCAAAACAGGAAATCAGGTAATCCATCAGTGGATGAACAAATATTTGACTCGATGTGATGAAGCTTGGCGTGGTATTGTAATAATTCCCATAAGAGGTCTAAATTTACTTTTTTGTTCCTCCATCCAGTTTTGGAATTTAATATAATTCCGATATTCCAGGAAATCTTCTTTTTTTATCCGTGCTCAATTGCTTGTTTAATTAATACCTTCCATTCCTCATCCAATTCCGATTCATAGTGTGCCATTAATCGTGCTTCACCTAACAGGTAGTCAAGGTTTTTCCCCAATGGTGCTACCACCTTAATTAAGAACTGCAGTGATGGATTTGACTGCAATCCTCTTTCAATCTGGCTTAAATACGACTTCGAAACACCTGCTAATCTAGCTAACATTGTAATAGAGAAGCCTTTTTTCTCCCTTAACCTCTTAATCCGTTTCCCGATCATATCCCTTCCCCACTTTAAAATTTAGTCCGTTTCATATTCATGTTTAATATGCACATTATATAGAAAAAAAATTCGTAATAAAGCACAAAATAAAATAAGGAAATTTAATGAATATAAATCATGGACCTATTTACATTTTCCTTTATTTTATTTAAAACAAAATATTCTTTATATAAAACGAAATGATAAGAAAAAACAGAGGAAATACTAGGAGATTCACAAAAAATGTTCATTATTAAGAAAAAGAGACTGTTTTTCGACTTTTTCTTGTTTGTTATTTTGGTTTATACTTAGCTTGAAAGTTCTTTAATGAGAATACTTTAAAAACTGTTACTTCCCCAAATAAATAATAATTCGTTTTTCCTTTCAAGGAAAATGTTAGGAAGTGGTTAGGTAATGAAGATAATAAAAAGTTTTCAAAATCCAGCGAATGACTAAAATACTAAAACTAAAACGAAATCAAATTCAGACTCTACCAATCAATTAGAAGAAATTTATAAGAAATGAAATATATGAATCAGATTAAAACTAAGGGAGTAGAATAATGTACCTTAATCGACTTATCATTATGTACTTTCTTTTGATTAGTTTTGCTTTCCTATTTCCACCTTCGACTGCTGCAGCTGCAGATGTGGTAGCTCCAACAACTTTGGGAAATGAATTTCAAGGCTTAGATTGTGAATTGGAGTTTCGATTTACCTCCCAGGGGATTTTAGCTGGAGTTCCCGTAACTCCAGGAGTCGCATTGCCTTCTACGAGCACGAATATGTTTAACCTCCTTGGAACTGGCTTTTTATTGATATTAGGAGGTATTCAATTTCAACTACAATAACGTAGACAGATGGTGTCATCGAAATAAACGTCAACGATTTCAAGGTTTAAATCGTGATTTCGAACAAAACGAGAAATTTCAACGATTGGGCAGCAAATAATCCTTCAAATCAGTAATCTAGAAAACAGGTCATCCCACTGACCTGTTTTTTATAGTTAATTAGAAATTTATAAATATTTCCAGTAAAAAATTCACAAATATTTTTTTGGTACGGGCATAATTAGACACATTTCGAGGTATAGGTGATGTATAATATAATCAAACGGGTGAAAAAGAGGATTGATATTTTGTTATTCAAAAGCCTAGAGTTCAAAAATGAAGTTGGACAGAAGGTTAAAGTCATGGATATTCCTGTATTGGAGGAAGATAGCACTTATAAATTTATGATCCAAGTCCGTTTGCAGACGTTTGTTACTTCCATCTATGGGGAGAAAAAACCGAAGAAATGCTACTCCTTTAAAGACTATTTGAAAAAGGTCATGAAATGGCCTGATTATGAACAACTGTTTAAAGTTGGAGAATTAAAGAATAATGCTTAAAAGTTTTCGAGCATCGGGAAACCGATGCTCTTTTATTATTTGAATATTAAAAATACGTTCATATTTCGAGAAGAAAAGTGAGGATTATATTTCTTTCATATGTTGAAACATGTATAATTCAAGGAAGTAATTGTAGGATGTGAATGCATGAGCAAAATTAAAATTGTAACGGATTCAACAATGGATATGTCACAAGAAATGATTGAAAAATTAGACATTATTGTTGTTCCATTATCCGTGACCATAAATGGAGAAACTTATTTAGACCGGGTAGAATTAGATCCGGCTGAATTTATTGAAAATATGAGCAAATTATCTGAATTGCCAAAAAGTTCTCAGCCATCAGCCGGTTCCTTTCTTGAGGTGTATGACCGCCTTGGAGAGGAAGGATACGAAGTATTGTCCATCCATATGACTGGAAAAATGAGTGGTACTGTTCGCTCTGCTGAGAGCGCTGCCCAAATGACGAAAACGAAAGTGTCCGTGGTTGATTCAAAGTTTATTTCCAAAGCCCTTTCCTTTCAAATAAAGGAAGCTTCAGAAATGGCGAAGCAAGGGAAGGGGATGGAAGAAATTCTTGCACGTCTGGAAACAGTTCGCAATCATACAAAGTTGTATATTATGGTTGATACATTAGAGAACCTTGTTAAGGGAGGACGAATTGGAAAAGGGAAAGCGTTTATTGGTTCACTGTTAAATATTAAACCGATTGCATCCCTAGAAGGTGCTGAGTATACTCCTGTAACAAAAGTGCGTAGCCATTCTCAGGTCGTCAAATTTTTCGCTAAGCAATTTGCAGAAGATATGAAGGGGAAAACGATTCGTGGTGTCGGAATAGCCCATGCTGAGGCTCATGAGCTTGCTGGAAAAATAAAAGAGAGTATTTTCGAATTAACAGGCTTTCAAGATATTGAAATTGATTATACTGGTCCAACAGTCAGCACTCACGCAGGCCCAGGCGCCCTTGGCTTTATGTATTATTTTGATTAATACGATTGAAAAATCTGGATGGTTAAGGCACCATCCAGATTATTTTGTATTTACCAGGCTCAATTAGATTCCTGTACTGAATATCAAATTTCTATCTCTCATGAAACATTAAATGTCGAATTAAAGCATGTATAGTCAGAAAACTACTTATACCCAAGAGTATAAAATACCTGGGAAATTTAACTGGTGAAAAAGGATACATATTTATGTTAAGAAAGGAAAAACTGGATGGTGCACTGGGCACGATCCAGTTTTTATTTGGGTAAAATTTGTCTTTCATGGTAAAGATAAAAAAAATGAAATCCTAAAGGTGTTGCCTATGTTTATATGGAAATCCGGAAAAAAGCAAACTGAGGAGCAGCAAGTCCATAGTTTAGATTTGGAGGAGTTAAAGGAACAATTAAAATCAGAATTGAATGCAAGTTCAGATTTGAATTTCAGGACCTTAAAAAAGGACGGAAAGAGGATCTTATTTAGCTTCCTTGCAAGTGTGATAGATAAAAATGCAATTGATGATTTTGTAGTTAGAACCATTCAAGAACACACAGATGTTGACTGGAGCATTGAGAATCTTGCTCAAATACTTCCGATTGCTCAAATTTCTGCAACCAATCAATTAAAAGAGGTAATTTCATCTTTAATCGAAGGAAATGTTTATATCTATGTTGAAGGTGACCCATGCGGTCTCCTTGCCAATTCGAGTAAAACTGTTGAAAGGTCATTAGAAAAAGCCGAAACCGAATCACTCGTTTATGGACCTAAAATTTCTTTCACAGAATCACTTAATAGCAATTTAAATATTCTGAGAAACAATATTAAAGACACTAATTTGTGTATGGAGGACGTTGTAATTGGTACAAGGGGAAAAGCTAAAGGAAAAATAGTTTATATTAAAGATCTTGCAAATGAAGAAAACGTTAACACATTTAGACAGCGAATTAGTGATCTAAGGGTTGATTATATTGCTGACACCACCGTACTTGGTCAAATGATAGAAAGTAATAGTTGGACTGTATTTCCTCAATTAATGACAACGGAACTGCCTGACAGGGTTACCGGTGCATTATTAAAGGGGAAGATTGCAGTCTTAATGGACCGAAGTCCGGCATTTTATATGGTCCAACCCCTTTTTTCAGTTTTTTTGAAACAACAGAAGATGTTTATATGCGCTGGAATATGGGGTTTTTCTTACGGATGCTGCGTTTAACAGCGATTTTGTTATCTGTTTTACTAACTCCAGCTTATGTTGCTGTTGTGACGTATCATTATGAAATAATTCCGTCTCCATTGCTCGTCACTTTAGGCCAGTCAAGGTCAAACGTTCCATTTCCACCTGTTTTTGAAGCGTTGCTTTTAGAGTTTGTTATTGAACTATTAAGAGAAGCAGGTGCAAGGCTTCCAACAAAAGTTGGTCAAACCATGGGTATCGTTGGCGGTATCGTAATTGGTCAAGCAGCTGTTGATGCAGGTTTTACAAGCAATATCTTAATTATCATAATTGCTCTCAGTGCCCTTGGATCATTTACTTCTCCAAGCTATATAATGGGCACTGCCATCCGCATTATTCGATTTCCCATTATTATTCTGGCAGGAATATGGGGAGGAATCGGAATCATGGTTGCATTTTGCTTTATCTTGATACACCTTTTAAAACTAGAAACATTGGGCGGTCCCTATCTTATGCCAATTTACCCTTTTAGATGGAAGGATTTAGGATACAGTGTATTCAGATTTCCATTACAATACCTATCCTACCGGCCTGAAACAAACCGTACGAAAGATAATCAACATTACCCTGTTCAAAAAGTGAAAGAAAAAAAGGATGTAGATGAATAGGAGAGGTTTAATATGAAAGTAAATTTACATCCGAAGGAAGGATTGTTATTTAATACTTTTCTATTAACATTTATTATTACCAAAGTGCAAACAGGAGTTGGAATAGTTGGATTACCTCGTATCGTTTATTTAGAGGCTAAACATGATGCCTGGATCTCTGTCTTGTTCGCGGGATTATTTACTGGAGTGGTCTTATGGCTAATGATATCCATGCTCAAGCAATATGACAGTGCAGACTTATATGGAATTCAAGTGGACGTTTTTGGAAAATACATGGGCAATGTCCTAAATATCATTTATATGCTTTATATGTGTTCTGCTTTTTTTGTCATACTCATGAACTATATTGAAATTGTTCAGGTTTGGATTTTTCCAGATTTAAGGACATGGGTACTTTCCTTAGTTCTAATATTTTTAGTTGTCTATGCTGTTTTAGGAGGAATCCGTGTCATTGTTGGAATTTCCTTTATATCATTTATTGGGACTATTTGGCTTTCGTTTGTTTTAATCGTACCTATACATTATTCAGATCCTACTCATCTGTTCCCAATCTGGAATATTGATATGAAGCATTTGATTATGGGTATGTATAGATGCTCGCTTTCCATGTTGGGCTTTGAATTGATTATGTTTTTCTATCCTTATGTAAAAGAGAAAAATAAAGTTTTTCTCTTTGCTCAAATTGGAAATCTTTTTACGACGTTGCTTTTTACGGTTACGACAATAGTTTCGATTACTTTCTTTGCTGAAACAAGCTTAGCGAGAACAACTTGGCCGGTTTTATCGATGTTCAAAATCGTCCGCCTTCCCAATCTTGAGAGGTTCGAGATTATTGCCGTTTCATTTTGGATGCTTATTGTTTTGCCAAATATGTGTGCCTATTTGTGGGCAGCTTCCAAAGGATTTTCAAGGATTATGAATAAAAAACAAAAAAAAGGAATTTGGCTGATTGCACTTATAGTTTGGGGAGGAACATTTTTCTTTAAAGCACGCTATCAGATGAATCAAATGACCGATATCATAGCAAAAGCTGGATTTTTAGCAGCCTATTGCTATCCTGTTTTACTTTCCATCATTGTATTGGTTAAAAAGTGGTTTACGAGGAGGAAAAAAGCCAGTGCACAGGTATCATAAGTGGAGTTTACCTGTAGTTCTTATCATAGCTACTGTCTTAATTGTTGGCTGTGTCGAACGAAAGCAGCTAGAAAATTTAGGACTCATTACCGCAGCTGGATTCGATATGGAAAAACAAAATAAAATTAAAGGAACAGTGGTCATCCATAAATTTGATCCAATAGCCCAGAATATGACTAAGGTGATCGCTGATATAGCCCACACAAGCAGAGGGCTAAGGCAAAAGCAAAATCTCGAGTCCAATCAAAAGCTTGTTACTGGTCAGCTGCGAATCGCTGTCTATAGCAAAGAGCTTGCAGAAAAAGGAATTATTCAGCTTGTTGATACATTAAATCGTGATTCTACGGTCGGGAACATGGTTTATTTAACAGTTGCGGACGGCTCTGCTTCTTCCATTATGAAGATTGACCTAAAAACTCCTACTTCCATTAATCTTGGCACATACTTATATAACTTAATCAAACAAAATGTCGATGGAGAACAAATTATTTCTCCAACACTGCAGGAATTTAACCGTAACTATAATGATACTGGAAAAGACCCCGTACTCCCGATCCTAAAAATCAAGAAAAACGATGTCATCATATCAGGTTTGGCACTTTTTAACGATGATCGGATGATCGATGTATTAAAACCAGAAAAGCTTTTCTTTCTAAAAATACTAATCGATAAATATAAAGCAGGGACAAAGGAAATCGGTTTTAACCGTGGTCACTTTGAAAAAATCATTTTGAAAAGTGCTTTCCAAAAAGAAAGGCATGTTTACAATAAATTATATATATCATTTGATAATATACAAACTAATTCAAGGATAAAATTAATAGATATGAAAAATCTTCGTTTTAGAGTCGATGTAAAGCTTAACTCAAGATTATTGGAAGCAACAGAGCCATTAGATTTAGGAAACCCAGAAGCAGTAAAATTAATTGAAAAAGAAATTAACAAAGCAGTAAAAAAAGATATTGTGGACCTACTCAATCATTTTCAGAAGCTTGAAGTTGATCCTGTAGGTTTTGGGAATGAATATCAAGCTCATTATCGAGGTAAAATTCCCACAACTGAGGAATGGAAACAAAAATACAAGCACGCTAAATTTGATGTCGTAGTGGAAAACAAAATCGTCCAAACAGGTGTCATTGATTAAAAAACTGTTTACTTTCTTCTTTTTCATATCTTTGTTAAAATATTCATGGAATGGAAAAGAAAAAGGCTCGGGTGATATTATGAAGTTTCGGAATTTGTTTTTGTTGTTAGTTGTAAGCACGATATTATTATCCGCTTGTGGACAAAAAGGAATTAAGGATGCAACCAACTGGCCAGTTAGGGATTTTACAGCAACAAATCAGGATAAAAAGTCTTTTGGATTGAAAGATTTAAAAGGGAAAATTTGGATATCCAATTTTATGTATACGAGCTGTACAGATGTTTGTTTACCAATGACCGCTAATATGACCAAGCTGCAAAAAAAGGTTAAAGATGAAACCTAAAAAATGTCGAGTTCATCTCTTTTAGCGTGGATCCAAAAGTAGATACACCCAAAGTGTTAACGAAATTTGCGAATCAGTTCCACGTGGATTTTAAAAATTGGACCTTTTTAACTGGATATTCTCAAGATTTTATTGAAAACTTTGCATTGAAGGATTACAAAGCACTTGTGAAAAAACCCGAAACGGGTAATCAGGTCATCCATGGAACCTCCATTTATTTAGTTGGACCAGATGGGAAAATAAAAAAATCCTATAGCGGATTGAATGATATTCCCTTTGATGAAATTATGAGCGATATTAAAGCATTGGAATAGTAAAGAGGAGTAATGCTTTTATGAAAAACAAATGGAAAAGGGGATTCCTGCTTTTATTGGGAATAGACCTTTTAATTGTTGTTATCATTTTATCGATGATTTTGATTCCATCAGCAAATAACAAGGAAATGATTAAAAGTGGTCCGACCGGTGATAATGTTTCCTTTCATGTAAAATCAAATAAAAACGATCTTAATCAGCTCATAAATCATTATTTAAAAACAGAAGCTGCCAATTCTCCGATTGATTATCATGTCCATTTGGGAAATGAAGTGGAATTATACGGAGTTTTGCCGTTCATTAGTGACACCTTGAATATGAAGCTTACCCTTGAACCAGAAGCACTTCAAAACGGTGACTTGGTGTTAAAGCAAAAATCGATATCAATCGGCAGTCTCCAGTTGCCTGTTTCCTATGTCCTCCAATTTATCAGTGAAAATTATAAACTCCCTAAAGGCGTCGTCATTCAGCCAAATGATCAGCTTATCTATATTAATATGCAGCAATTGAATTTGAAAAGTAATATAAAAATTAAAGTAAACAAGTTTGATTTAAAAAAGGATGACATTGCTTTTACAATTTTAGTTCCAGTAAAATAAGGTGCCTTCATTGCACCTTATATTTTTTTCTAAATTCAAAAAAGACTGAGAAATATGGATCCCAGTCGAGACTCGGTATTCAATCTTTTAAGATGATTGCTTCTAGGTCGGGTTTCTCCTTGGATGAGCCAAGAAACACAATTGTGTACGTTTCATTTGCCTTAAATTGTATTTTGGGCATTGGTAGGATAATATTCCTAGTGCCTACTTCTCTAGTTTCAAGATCTACGGTCATTGGGGTTAGTCCTAAATATTCTGTTGCCTGTTTGTAAGAGACATGTGGAAATATTACGTCACGATCCTTTACGGCAATATCCATTGGATGTGTATCATGTGATAAATGTATAAAACGAACTTTTGCTTCATTCATAGGTACTTCAGGATGATTTTGGTAAACAAGTAGACGCATTTTTTTACTATGATCAATTGTTGCTAACGTATACGATTTTCCAGGTTCAATACTAATATTTTTGTTTAAGATACTATCTACCATATTTCCTGCTGGATAGATATCAAAATGATATTTACCAGCTTTTAAAGCTAGAAAATCGCTAACTTGTTTAAATGGCAGGTCTTTTAGCATCCTCCTTCCATTAATATAAACGTCAATGTTTATGGCATCGTGGGAAGTATGGAGAACTCTAACCCTCGCTTCCTCCTGAATGGATGCGACATGAACACGCATGGAATAATTCGCTTTATTCATGTATTTAAAGTGTTTTAAATAGTAATGTATGTGTAAGTTTGGGTTTGAATATTTATAAAATTGGGCTAATAGATCATATATTGCGGCTTTTTGAAGATAATCAGAATGAGTTCTTTTTTCCGACATAAACTCCGCTCCTATTCTCTGGTTTACAACATAATCTATTCAGACTAGGGTAGGTAGGTGCCTAATAAATAACAACCTTGTATTTGAATTTTGTAATTTTATTTTTATGAAAACATTCTGTATACTAGGGTTAAAAGTGTATGATTTTGAGGTGGAAACATGGAAAAAAACGAACGAATTGCAACCTTTGCCGGCGGCTGTTTTTGGTGTATGGTAAAGCCATTTGATGAACAACCGGGAATTATTAAGGTTGTTTCCGGATATACAGGGGGCACAGTTGAAAATCCTACGTACCAGCAGGTTTGTTCCGATACAACCGGACATTATGAAGCCGTCCAAATTACCTATAATCCTGCGACTTTTTCCTATGAAAAATTGCTTGAATTATTTTGGCAGCAAATTGACCCAACCGACCCAGGGGGACAATTTTATGACCGCGGTCAATCCTATCAAACAGCGATTTTTTATCATGATGAGACACAAAAAAGACTTGCGGAGGAATCAAAACAAAAATTGCAGGAAAGTGGACGGTTCAATAAACCGATTGTCACTCCCATCATTCCTGCAAAGACATTTTATCCAGCAGAGGAGTATCATCAGCATTACTATAAGAAGAATCGCGCCCACTATGAGTCCTATCATATAGGTTCTGGCCGGTCTGGTTTTAGACAAAAGCATTGGGAGGGAGAACATGAATATTAAAGATTTAACGCAGTTAAAGAAGGACTTAAATCCGATGCAATATGAGGTGACACAAAACAATGCCACTGAGCCTCCATTTAAAAATGAATTTTGGAATGAAAGCCGTGAAGGTATATACGTGGATATTGTCTCAGGGAAACCTTTGTTTAGCTCGCTAGATAAATTTGATGCCGGATGTGGCTGGCCAAGCTTTACAAAGCCGATTCAAGAAGAAGAGGTAATTGAAAAAGATGATAACAGCCATTTTATGATTCGGACCGAAGTAAGAAGCAAAACGGCTGATTCCCATCTTGGGCATGTTTTTAACGACGGCCCCAATCCAACGGGCTTGCGTTATTGCATTAACTCCGCAGCACTGAGGTTTGTACCAAAAGAAAAGCTGAAAGAGAAAGGCTACGGAGAATATCTAAGTCTTTTTGAAAAATAAAACCTATTAGAAGAAAGCCGCCCAGTGCGGCTTTTTTTTATTCCCCTTTAAGCTTTTCAAAAATAACGAAAGAATCAAAAAAACCTTTCATACAATTTACTAATGGCCTGACTTATTCTGATAAGGAAGTGGTGTAACTGTGGAACAATCGTTTCTAATTAAACCAATGCTCGATGAAACATATCCGGTTATAGATTATGGTAAAGGAGTCTATTTATTTGATATCGAGGGAAAAAAATACTTTGATGCCGCTTCAGGAGCAGTCACAGCAAATATAGGTCATGGGGTGCCGGAGATTATTGAGGCAATGAACGAACAAGCAAAAAAAGTTTCTTTCGTATATCGGTCGCAATTTACTAGTGAAGCAGCTGAAAAGTTAGCCCATAAAATTGCCGAAATAACACCTGGCGACCTAAATTGGTGCTTTTTTGTCAACAGTGGTTCTGAAGCAACAGAAACCACAATGAAAATGGCCATTCAATACTGGCAGGAAAAAGGAATCCAAACGAAAACGAAGGTGTTATCGAGATGGGTTAGTTACCATGGAATTACTTTGGGGGCTCTCTCAATGTCTGGCCATCAAGGCAGGAGATCGAGATTTGTACCGCTATTAGAGGATTTTCCTACCCTTCATCCCCCGTATTGCTACCGTTGCCCATATAAACTAGAAGCACCTTCATGCGGCCATTTATGCGCACTTGAGTTGGAAACAGCGATTAACCGTATTGGAGCGGATAAAATTGCCGCTTTTATTGCCGAACCGGTAATTGGAGCAGCAGGAGGAGCAATTGCACCTCCGAAGGATTATTTTAAAGTGATTAAAAAAATCTGTGAGGATCATGACATTCTGTTTATAGCCGATGAGGTGATGACCGGGTTTGGACGGACGGGCACGATGCTTGCATGTGAACAGTGGGGTATCATCCCTGATATTGTTGCATTAGGTAAAGGGATGGGAGCCGGATATGCACCGATAGCAGCAGCCCTCGCAAGCGAAAAAATCATGGCGCCTATTTTGGCAGGGAGTAAATCAGTCATGAGTGGCCATACATTAAGTGCCAATCCCCAATCGTGTGCCGTTTCCTTAGCCGTACTCGAATACGTTGAAAGAAACGAGATTATGAAGGATGTTGAATGTAAGGGTGTTTATCTAAGAAACCAGCTTGATAAGCTAAAAAATCAATTTTCGTTTATCGGTGATGTTCGCGGAAAAGGCTTGTTGCTCGGTATCGAATTTGTCGAGGATCGTGACAGCAAAAAACCATTTTCCAGAAAAGCATCGATTACTAAAAAAATAGTTTCCATTGCAAAGGAAAAAGGATTGCTTGTTTATCCTGCCGGAGCTGGAATTGACGGTGTTAATGGTGATTCGATTATTATATCTCCCCCATTAACGATTACCAAAAGGGAGATCGAAGAACTAGCTTTACTTTTAAAAGAATCATTAGAAGCCTTATCGTCCTATCTGAAGGATGATGGTATGGACGGGGGGGTGTAAATGGAAAATCCGTTCGGGAAAATTACTACATTAGAAAAAGTTTTGCATTTTTTTCATGACAGGATGACCTTGATGTTCGGAGGATTTGGCGGTGTTGGATCCCCGCCGACATTAATTGATGGAATTCTTGAAAAAGGAATTTGTGATATCACACTAATCGGAAATGATACCGGTTTTCCGCATATTGGCATTGGTAAATTAGTAAGTCAGGAAAGAGCTATTAAGGTCATTGCCTCACATATTGGTTCAAACCCTATTGCAGGCCAGTTAATGCATGCTGGAAAGCTTGAGGTTGAGTTTTCACCCCAAGGGATCTTAGCTGAAAGAATTCGAGCAGGCGGTGTGGGGCTGCCGGCAATTTTATCCGAAATCGGGATGGACAATGAGCTGGTTTCAAAGAATAAACCCCATTTTCAACTGAATGGGAAGGATTATCTTGTTGAAACAGCCTTAACGGCTGATGTGGCAATTGTCTATGCCAAAAAGGCTGATGCATATGGAAATTTAATCTATGACAAAAGTGCCCGAAATACGAATCCGCTTGTTGCCATGGCAGGAGATTTAACCATTGTGGAGGTTGAAGAAATTGTTCCAATTGGCAGTCTCAACCCCGAAGTAATCATGACCCCTGGAGTATTCGTTGACTATATTATTCCTTCTAAGGGGGTGAATTGGAAATGGGCATGGGAGTAGATATCCGTAATCGTTTGGCAAGGAGAGCAGCGGAAGAAATCCACAATGGAATGGTCGTAAATCTCGGCATTGGGATTCCTTCCCTTGTTCCCAACCATTTATCAAAAGAAATAATGGTTATGTTTCATGCTGAAAACGGCATTACCGGTATGGGACCAAGTCCTGAAAAAGGGGAAGAGGATGAAAATTTATGCAATGCTGGGGGATATCCTGTCACGCTAGGCCGAGGGGGTTCTTACTGTGACAGTGCAGTTGCATTTGGAATGATTCGGAGGGGCAGAGTGGATATTACCATTTTAGGCTCGCTTCAGGTCAGCCAATACGGGGATCTTGCCAATTGGATTGTCCCTGGGAAAAAAGTTCCTGGAATGGGTGGGGCAATGGAACTGGCGCAAAAGGCAAAAAAGGTCATCGTCTTAATGAATCATTGTGATAAACAAGGGAATTCAAAAATCGTACCACGCTGTACCTTCCCTTTAACAACTAAAGCCTGTGTGGATCTCATTGTGACAGAATTAGCTATTTTTCAAGTCAAATCACAAGGATTACTTTTAACGGAATTATTTGCACCATATGATTTGGGAGATGTCGTTAAAAAAACGGATTGTGAATTTATGATTAGTGAAAATGTTAGGCGAATCCCTTATTAATACTTTCATCATGCCCTTAAGGAGTGAATCTGTTGGAGAAGAAAGAAATTCGCATCAAGCAATGGCTGAAGGAGAATCGAGCTAGAGGGGCAAGGCTTTTACAAATACTAGTGAGAGAAAACAGTACAAGGGGAAATGAGAGTAGTGCCCAAGCGATTATTATTGAAAAATGTCGGCAGCTTGGTTTAATACTTGATATTTGGGAAATTGGTGGAGATGAGCTTAAAGAACACTCAGCTTTTTGTTGTGACCGTCAAAGCTTTGAAGGAAACCCCAACTTGGTAGCAGTATTAAAGGGTTCGGGTGGCGGAAAATCGATTATTTTAAATGGTCATATTGATGTAGTCCCAGTTGGTGATGAAAAGAATTGGGAGCATGACCCATTTAGCGGCCAGATTGAGTGCGGTAAACTATACGGTCGAGGAGCAACAGATATGAAGGGTGGAAGTGTTGCGTTGTTACTGGCAATCGAATCATTGATTGCGACTGGTGTAAAGCTTAAAGGGGATGTTATTTTTCAAAGTGTCATTGAGGAAGAGAGCGGTGGTGCCGGAACACTCGCTGCTGTTTTACGGGGCTACCGTGCCGATGGCGCCATTATTCCTGAACCAACGAATTTAAAAATTTTCCCAAAGCAGCAGGGTTCCATGTGGTTTAGGATTACGGTTAAAGGCAGGGCTGCACATGGTGGAACAAGGTACGAGGGTGTAAGCGCTATTGAGAAATCACTCCTAGTCATTGAGAGATTACAACAATTAGAGAAAGATAGAAATGCAGCGATCAGCGATCCCCTTTTTGAAAAAATCCCTATTCCGATTCCAATCAATATTGGAAAAATTACAAGTGGTGAATGGCCATCTTCGGTTCCTGACCGGACGATTATAGAAGGAAGAATGGGGGTATCTCCAGAAGAAAAAATTGAAGCTGCACAAAGGGAAATGGTCGATAGCTTGCAGGAACTCAATGAAACCGATGAGTGGTTTAAAAAGAATCCACTTCAAATAGAATGGTTTGGAGGTAGATGGCTTCCAGGAAATCTCGAAACCAACCATCCATTAATGAATGAACTTTCAAAAAGCTTCATAGAAATTAGGGGAGAAGCACCTATTATTGAAGCCAGCCCATGGGGCACAGATGGTGGCATTCTCTCAAATATTGGTCATACTCCAGTTGTTGTTTTTGGACCGGGAATCACAGCAACGGCCATGATGCCAATGAACATATTAATCTTGAAGATTTGTTTATTTCAAGTGAGATTATTGCTCTTACTTTAATGAAATGGTGTGAAGTGAATGAGTAAGACAAAGAGATCCATTCAAATACGAACGGAAATTCCGGGTCCAAAGGCAAAAAATCTACTTGAAAGGAAATATAAGTGTATCCCAAAAGGACCGTTTAATACGATTCAAACCTTTGCAGTAAAAGGCGAGGGTGCCCTGGTCACAGATATCGACGGTAACATATTTATTGATTTTGCCGGTGCTATCGGTTCGCTAAATGTTGGTCATCGCCCACCCGGTGTGGTTGAAGCGCTTCACCGCCAAATTGATGCCTATCTTCATCCTTGTTTTCATGTGATGATGTATGAGCCTTATATTGAACTGGCAGAAACATTAAATCGCATTACCCCTGGGAGCCATGATAAGAAAACTTTCTTTTTAAATAGTGGTGCAGAGGCTGTTGAAAATGCGGTGAAAATAGCGAGAAAATATACAGGTAGAAAAGCAGTTATTTCCTTTGAACGAGGTTTTCATGGGCGCACTTATATGGCAATGTCATTAACGAGCAAAGTGAAACCGTACAAATATGAGTTTGGCCCTTTTGCTCCGGAGACGTATAAATGGCCGTATCCTTATTATTATCGCTCCGAATTTAACTCAACAGAACAATTAGATGATGCCCTTTTACAACGATTTGAGACCTTTTTCCAGGGCGAAGTCCCCCCTGAAGAAATTGCTGCCGTCATTATGGAGCCTGTCCAAGGGGAAGGCGGGTTTGTAATTCCATCACAACGTTTTGTTAAAGGTGTAAAGTCTCTTTGTGAAAAGCATGGCATCTTGTTTATTGCCGATGAAGTTCAAACAGGCTTTGGAAGAACAGGGAAGATGTTTGCTGTTGAACATTTTGATATCGTCCCGGACCTGATGACCATGTCAAAATCAATCGCTGCCGGACTGCCAATAAGTGCAGTAACGGGACGTTCAGAAATAATGGATGCTCCTAACATTGGAGAAATAGGCGGCACATATGGAGGCAGTCCGCTTGGCTGTGTAGCGGCACTTGAAGTGGTGAAGGCAATTGAAGAAGGAAACCTTTTAGAACGTGCCCTCACAATTGGGAAAGTTTTTCAAGAACGATTTAAAAACCATAAAACTATTTATCCTCAAATCGGTGATGTTCGCCAAATTGGTGCAATGTGCGCAATTGAATTAGTAAAGGATGTTGATTCCAAGACTCCTAATAAAGAGCTAGCCCTAAAAATTATTCAAGCCGCAAATCAAAATGGGCTTATGATTATGTCTGCTGGTTTATATGGCAATGTGATTCGATTATTAACCCCTCTTGTTATTACAGACGAACAACTTAACGAAGGCCTTGATGTTTTGGAAAAAGCCATCACCGTTTGTTGCCAATAGTAATGAGCATTACAAATAACCTTTCGGGTCGATAAAATGCTATGAGCGGCATGGGCAGGAAAGGTATTAAATATGCAGTTGAAGAAATGGCTGAGCTGAAGTTGATTAGTTTTAAGACCGATTAAAAGAAGATGTCTGGCCGCTGGGCGGCTAGGCATTTTTTAAACTACAAAAATTATCGAGAAGGAGAGGAGTCCATGAATCAGACTGCATCCACCATTATTTTTGAAGAAAGTAATTTTTATTTAGAAGTTTATTTGGATCCTTTTAATAAAAGAATCCGGGTTGATGATTATCGAGGAAATACAAATCAGCTAATAGAAAAAACAGAGGAGCTAGTTCATCAGCATTTAGCTGAAAAGCTAATTGTTAAGGTCCGAACAGAAGATTTTCCCTCATTTCTAGAAAGAGCCTTTCAGACTGAGGCTGTTGTCGACCGCTATTACCTTGGTTCAGATGCCCATTTTTTTTCGAAATTTTATACTCCCAATCGGAAGAAAAACGACCATTGGATAACAGAAGATGGAATGATTCATAGCATCTATCAATTGGACACTTCCATTGAAAGGGGTTACCCGCCAAAAGAGTACGCTTTGAGTAAAGTAGAAGAAAACTGTGCTGAAAAGCTTTCTGACCTTTATCGAAAAGTTTTTCAAATCTATCCTACTCCGTTGCATAATCCTGAATATGTGAAAAAGACGATGAAAGAAGGGACGATCTACTATGGCTTTTTTCATCAAGGTGAAATCGTCAGTGCAGCCTCAGCGGAAATCAATCATTTTTATAAAAATGCTGAATTAACGGATTGCGCCACACTACCGGATCATCGAAAATATGGCCTGATGAAAATTATTCTTCATGAGCTTGAAGGTGAATTGAAAAGAAAAGGAATTTTTTGTGCCTATTCGATAGCTAGGTCATTGTCCTTTGGCATGAATGCTGTTTTATTTCAACTTAACTATAAATATCGTGGAAGATTAATGAATAATTGCTTTATATATGACAAACTTGAAAATATGAATATGTGGGTAAAGAATCTGGCAAACTGCTAAAATTTTGGCTTAAAGTGACAATTTTTCGGCACCTTCTCATATAGTGATTAGGGGAAGGTGAAAGCGTTGGGGCAATTAACGGCTTTAACGAAAGAAGTTTTAACTGCGATAATTAAAAGTATTGATGAAGGAATCCATGTCGTTAATATGAACGGGGAAACGATTTTTTATAATGAAGTGGCAGCCAGACATGATGGTATGGATGTAAAAGAAGTACAAGGGAAGCATTTACTTGCTGCATTCCCATCCTTAACAGAAGAATCAAGTACATTGTTAAAAGTAATTAAAACAGGCAAACCTATTTATAATCAGACACAGGTATATGTGAATCTGCATGGAATCAGAATAGACACAATGAATACGACACTGCCTATTTTTTTAGAAGAAAGGATTATTGGTGCTGTTGAAATTGCAAAAGACTATTCACGAATGAAGCTGCTTGCCGAAAGATTATTAGATTTGCAGAAGGGTTTAAATAACAGCAGTACAAAAAAGGTTTTGAAGCAAGTAAGCTTTACATTAAACGACATAATGACCGTTAATCCTAGTTTTAAACAATTGAAAGAAGAGGCTAGGAAGCTTGCAAAATCAGACTCTCCAATCTTGGTTTATGGTGAAAGCGGAACAGGAAAAGAATTACTTGTTCAAGGTATTCATCACGAATCACTCCGAGCTGAGGGACCGTTTATAGCGCAGAATTGTGCCGCCATTCCTGAAGCACTGCTCGAAAGTATTCTTTTTGGGACAGCGAAAGGGAGCTACACGGGGGCAGTTGAACGAAAAGGTCTATTTGAGCTGGCAGATGGAGGAACACTTTTCCTGGATGAACTTCACACTATGCCGATTGAATTGCAGGCAAAGCTATTAAGAGTGTTGGAGGATGGGATGGTACGAAGAGTTGGCAGTTCACATAATATTTCCGTGAATGTTAGAGTCATTGCCGCGATGAATGAGCATCCAAGTAAGGCTCTTCAAGAAAAAAAGCTTCGCGCTGACCTTTATTATCGTCTAAATGTTTTTACATTTTCTCTGTTGCCACTGAGGGAAAGAAGAGAAGATATTCTCTTTTTAACCGATAACTTTATCCAAGTATTTAATCATAAATTGAACAAAAGCATTCATGGTATGGAGCGTAGTCTTGAGAGTTTCTTTATGAACTATCTCTGGCCAGGGAATGTTCGCGAATTGAAGCATACAATTGAATATATGATGAATGTTTGCGAGGTTGGGTTGCTTGAAGTAAAGAATTTACCAATCATGTTAAGGCAACACACCGCGCCGTCAAAAAGCATTGTAAATAACATCGAGACTTTTTCTTTAAGAAAAAACATCGAAGATTTAGAGAATAAATTGATTACAGAAGCCTTGGCTACAACTAATGGGAATATTCTGCAAGCTGCAAAGCTTTTAGAGATCCCACGGCAAACCTTGCAATATAAAATGAGAAAGACCTTTGAATGAAGAGATGCCGATATTTCGGCGCTTTTTTAATTTCAATATAAAATTTATTAGCTAGTTGCGTATGTATCTTAAAATAAGATGATTCCTCGCCTGATTTTATGGAATTGGCACGAAAATTGCATAATATTTTATAAAGCAGGATAGGAGGAATTTCAATGAAACCATTTTTATATAAGCCGAAGAGGCACTGGAAAGAAATTGAACTTTGGAAAGACGTAACGGATGGGCAGTGGGATGATTGGCTTTGGCAGCTCACCAATACGATTCGCACATTAGAGGATTTAAAAAAAGTTATTCATTTAACTCCAGATGAAGAAGAAGGGGTAAGAATTTCAACTAAAACCATCCCTTTAAATATCACACCATATTATGCTTCATTAATGAATCCAGATGACCCACGCTGTCCAATTCGAATGCAGTCGGTTCCAGTTTCAAAAGAAATTCATAAAACAAAATATGACCTCGAAGATCCATTGCATGAGGATGAAGATTCACCGGTTCCGGGGTTGACCCACCGGTATCCCGACCGTGTCCTGTTTCTGGTTACCAATCAATGCTCAATGTATTGCCGCTATTGTACAAGAAGACGCTTTTCGGGGCAAATCGGGATGGGGGTACCCAAAAAGCAGCTGGATGCAGCGATTTCGTATATCAGGCAAACCCCGCAGGTTCGGGATGTATTGATTTCCGGCGGGGATGGACTTTTGATTAATGACAATATATTGGAATATATTTTGAAAAATTTGCGAGAGATTGACCATGTTGAAATCATTCGTATCGGAACGAGGGCACCTGTTGTATTCCCGCAAAGAATTACCGAAAACCTTTGTACTATTTTAAAAAAGTATCATCCTGTATGGGTAAATACCCATTTTAATACATCGATTGAAATTACAGAGGAATCGAAAAAGGCTTGTGAAATGCTTGCCAATTCTGGTGTGCCAGTAGGCAACCAATCAGTGATCCTTGCAGGAATCAATGACAGTGTTGCAATTATGAAAAAACTCATGCATGATCTTGTGAAAATTCGTGTTCGGCCCTATTATATCTATCAATGTGACTTATCTGAAGGGATTGGTCATTTTCGAGCACCTGTTTCAAAAGGACTTGAAATTATTGAGGGTCTTAGAGGGCATACGTCCGGTTACGCAGTACCTACCTTTGTGGTGGATAGTCCTGGTGGTGGAGGGAAAATTGCTCTACAACCGAATTATCTGATTTCACAAAGCCCTGAAAAAGTTGTCCTTCGGAATTTTGAAGGCGTCATTACTTCCTACCCTGAACCTGAAAACTATGTGCCAGGCAGAGCAGAGGATTATTTTAAGGGTGTTTACCCGGATTACGAAACATATAAATCAAATGTCGGAATCGCTGCCGTTATGAATGATAGCCAATTCAACCTCATCCCTGAAAACTTGCAACGTTTGGACAGGCGACATAAATACCAAGAAGATTCCGCACATACTTCCTTAAAGGATAAACGCGAAAAACGGAATGAGCTAAAGGAAAAGAAATTCCAGGCACAGCAAAACAAAACAGATGCTGACCTAAAGGATAAAACCAAAAATTCGACAGGGGATGAATAAGGTAGTGGATATGGAGCAATTATGTGAATGGTGCGGAGGAAAGGCAAATAAAGGTGAGAACACGGTTTATTGGGAACTGCCTGATGGTTCAAGAGCCATCCAAATCACAACAACACCTGCCGCTATCTGTCTAAACTGTGACATGGTATACCAAACAGATGAAGTAATAAAACAAATTGAAAACCAACTATTTTTAGTAGATACGAAAAAGATTGGTAAATCGATTAGTTATCAGGATTTGATGGCCCTGCCAAGGCTATTGAAAAGAAATTATTTTGATTTTACCTAGTCAATCAAATTATCATTTTCCCAGTCACTACAATCTAAAGGGAGCTAAGCTCCCTTTTTCTTAGTCGGTCCTAAATATTGATAATCATTTGGATTGATCGGTTTAAAACCATTCGGATGATAAAAGCGAAGCAAATCTTGGTTAACGACCATATCAGACATTTGCAGTTCATTTTTCACTTTGTCGCTGAAGCTAGTGCATGCTTTTTGATCAGCTGCGAGAGTCCCAGTAGTCAAGCTATAGCATTTGTCCTGTGATTGAATCACAGTGGATGAGACAAAGTCCCCATTTCTAAATGCAACCCAATTCCGGTGCTGTGGCGACAATAAATCGGAACCAAATTCAATGTAATCTTTTGTATCAATTCCAAGAAGATGAAGGAGTGTTGGACGAACGTCAACTTCCCCGCCCACATGCTGTTGCACTCCTCCTTTAACGCCTGGAACATGGATGAACAATGGAACCTGCTGAAGATTAGAGTCCATTACCGGCGTAATTTTATTCACTCCTAGCGCTTTTGCCAGGGCAGTATAATTGTTACTTGAAAGTCCGTAATGGTCTCCATAAAGAATAATCACCGTCTTGTCGTATAATCCATCTTTTTTAAGGGCATCAAAGAATTGTTGCAGTGCTTGATCCATATAATGTGCAGATTGGACGTATTGATTCACAGCCCAATCCCCAAAATTTCCTTGTGGAAAATTGGTATCACCAGGATCAACCTCAAATGGAAAATGGTTTGATAAAGTGATGAATTTCGTATAAAACGGTTGTTTTAAACTTTCAAGCATCGGCATGCTTTCAGCAAAATACGGCTTATCCTTCATTCCGAAATTCTTTGTATTTTGCGGCGTCATGCTGTAATAAGAAGCGTCAAAAAACTGGTCGTATCCTAATGCCTTATACATGACATTGCGGTTCCAGAAAGTCTTATAGTTTCCGTGGAAAACCGCTGAATTATATCCGTATCCTTTTAAAATGGCAGGAGTCGCCTGGTAGGTGTTCTGCGCTTTGTTGATAAACACAGCGCCTTGATTCAAAGGATAAAGCGAATTTTCCATTAAAAATTCTGCGTCGGACGTTTTCCCTTGTCCGGTTTGATGATAAAAATGATCAAAATAAAAGGTATTGCCATCATGAGCCAATGAATCCAAAAAAGGTGTGACAAGTTGTCCGTTCGGCATTTTAAAATCTATCATGAAATTTTGGAATGATTCCATTGAAACAAATATGACGTTCATCCCCTTCGATTTTCCAAAGAGAGCCGGATTCGGAGGGGTATAGGTTGCTTTTCGGTAGTTCTCCACATTCGTAAGATTGCTGCTGGATGCGAAAACACGCTGACTTGATGAATGAATATATTGAAAGATGTCAAAGACAGTATAATTGTACGCACCCAAGTATTTAACAATATAATTCCGGTCAAAGGAGAGGGATAAAAGTTGCGGCCGGTCCTTTTCTGCAAGTCCAAAATTTAATAAAAAAACGATGATCGAAAACAGAAAGGCGATTTGGTACGTTTTCCGGGTTTTGACTTTCACCTGTTTAAAAAGAGTGCAGGCAAGAACGATCAAGAGGATCGTGTCTGTAAAATAAAAAATATCAGTTAGAGACATCAAACCTGCAGCACTATCCCCTAGTCCCCCGGCATTGGATTTCGCCTGAAGCAAAACAGGGACTGTAATAAAATCGTTAAAGAAGCGGTAATAAACAATATTGGCATACAATAAAAAAGACAAGAAAAATTGGATTCCAATCAATACACGTTTAAAATACTTTTTAGAAAGGAGAGCTAACCCTAAAAAGAAAAGAGCAGAGCTCAATGGATTGACAAATAATAAAAACTTTTGAAGATTATCGTCGGTTCCGAGTTTAAAATTAAGTTGATAAGCGATATATGTTTTCATCCATAAAAACACAACCGCAATGCCGTAAAAAACAAGATAGTTATAAGGAATTTTTTTCATATTTTTCACCTCTCCATGCTGAACACAATAACTATATCATGGTAGTTTTTTAAAAGAAAATAAAAATAATCATAAAATAGCTTTTTTTAAGGAAGAAAGAATCCTTTACCTGATACAATAGTAGGAGTGAATCCAGTGAATGAAAGCAATTTATAAACGATCAACACCGGCTAAATTTCTTCTTGTTGGAATGATTCTTTCAATGGTTTTCTTTTTACGAACATTCGAAGTACCACTTGAACTGCCAAAATAAAACATGGTGAAATGGAAACAAGTTCCTGTTTTTAGGTGTCCGGCTTTATGAATGGGATAACTAAATCGAGTGGATTCTTATTTTGCAGTTGCTACCGAGGGTTGAATTTTAATACAATAGGTTGGAGATGCTTTTGTATTTATTTTAATGTTTACTAATTTACTTAGGTTTCACCTGATTTGAATAGCTGTAAGTTCTTATTTAGAGGGTATAAACAGATGTTTGATGCCTTTTGACGGGGGCATTATGTTTGTGAAAACAAGAGTGCAAGCTTTATTTTAGATTTTATTTTCATAGGAGTCTCTAGACTAGCTGCATGAATTTGACGTTTATACTTTAATTGGTATAGCTTCCATGATCATGTAGGTCATTTGGGAATATTAAAAATAAAATGATAATATCGTGGGGGTGTCAGCGTGGGCTCAACTATATCAACTTTTATTAATGATTTTAATTTTTTCATTTTTTTATTGTTTGCATTAATGTATTCATATAAGATTGTGTACATATTGGTTGCATTTAAGGCCAAACAGGACAATGAACCTGAAATGAAGATTATTCATCCTAGCAAATACGCAGTGATCATCGCAGCTCGAAATGAAGAGCTCGTGATCGGAAAACTGATCAAAAGTATAAAAAACCAGAAGTATCCCGAGAAATTAATTGATATTTTCGTCGTAGCAGACAACTGTACCGACAATACTGCACGGGTTGCAGAGGAAGCGGGGGCAATTGTCAGGGAGCGCTTCAATAAGGCTCTTATTGGGAAAGGGTATGCCCTCGATTATATGTTAAAAATCATCGAGAAGGAATATTCATCCAGAAAGTATGAAGGATATTTTGTTTTTGATGCCGACAATCTCCTTGATGAAAATTATATATTGGAGATGAACAAAACCTTCAGTCAAGGATACAGGGTCATCACCAGTTATAGAAACTCCAAGAACTACGACCAGAATTGGATTTCTGCAGGTTATGCCCTCTGGTTCCTGCATGAAGCTGAATATATCAACCTACCAAGAATGGCCCTTAATTCCAGTTGTGCCATTTCTGGAACAGGATTTTTGGTACATGCTGATTTGATCAAAGAAAATGGTGGCTGGACCCACCATCTCCTTACTGAAGACATCGAGTTTTCCGTTTCTCAGATCCTTAAAGGAGAAAAGATTGGATACTGCAGAAGCGCCGTGTTCTATGACGAGCAGCCAGTGACCTTCGACCAGTCTTGGCATCAGAGATTACGTTGGGCAAAGGGGTTTTACCAAGTTTTTGCTAAATATGGAAGGAATTTGGTCGGGGGTATTTTCCGAGGGGAACGTAACAGGTTTTCATGCTACGATATGATCATGACGATCATGCCATCCATGCTCATTTCCAGTATCAGCATTATTGTAAATGGATTATTTTACTTAGCTGGTTTATTTGAATTAGTTGATGGGAAAGTGACTATTTATGCAATAACTATGGCAATGTTAAAATCCTTTGGCTGGAATTATAGTATACTGTTTATACTTGGTCTAATTACAACCTTGACGGAGTGGGGAAAAATTCATTGCTCTGGCTGGAAAAAAATCGCATATACCATCACTTTTCCGTTTTTTATGATTACCTATATACCTATTTCTGCCATTGCCCTGTTTAAGGACGTTGAATGGAAACCAATTGCCCACACAGTAGCGAAATCTCTTGATGATTTACGATAAAGGTATGACTTGAAAAAAGCCGTCGTAACTATTGTTCATCAAGGGCGGCCGTACAATAGTATTTACTTCATGAATGCTGAACAGTCTGTATACAGACTGTTTTTTCTTTTGATTGCTAGACGATAGAAGTTGTATCCGTTATATTGTTCTTAAGAAAACATATACCGTTAAGAAGAAAGGCGTTCTCAATGAGTAAATCTTTTTATCATTTTTTAATGAAATTTAGGCATCCTTCTCCAAAGGATACAATCAGTACTTTTGCTAACCATGCTTATTTAGATCACAGTTTCCCAAAAACATCTGAGGACTATCATGAATTAAGTTCTTATCTTGAATTAAATGGCATTATTTGGATTCGATGTCTGTATTTGATGAAGCTTGGCAGCAATACGAATTGTGGGAAGGATAATATAAGGATTAAAAAGAAAATCGCCCACCCAACGGCGATTTTCTTTTTTTAACCAAGCGCGAGTAAGCAAACTGTGCATATACTATTGTAATCAAAATTCACGGCTCAACACCTGAGAGGATGGAGGATATGGAAAAAGGAAAAAACCGAAGTATAAGATCGGTGATACGGTCGTGATAACGATGTATGGAACAGTTGGTAAAGTAACAGATGTAAGTTTGCTATTTTATTGGTAATACTACATAACGAAGGAGTGGTAAAACAAAAATGTCCTTGGCGGCTATTTATCTACGATTATCAAGAAATGAGGAGCAATTAAATATTGAAGAAATTTTAACAAATCATCGAAATGCATTAATTAAACTTGCGAATCAACATAATTTAACGTTTGACATCTACCAGGAAATTTCGAGTGGTGTCAACACTAAACGACCACAATTGAATTTATTGTTAAGCAAATTAGATGTATATGATTTTCTTTTGGTGATGGATATAGACCGGATCTCTAGAGACAACGCCTATGCTGAACAAATTAAATCAGTGTTAATTGCACATGACATCAAAATATTAACACCACAGGGAGCTATTGATCTGAATCAAGAAAGTAATGAAATGTTATATTCTTTCCAGGCTATGATGGCAAATTTTGAATATAAACAAATCAAAAAACGTTTGGGACGAGGTCGATTAGCAGCAGCAGAACAAGGAAGATGGACAATGAGTAATCAGGTACCATTGGGATATGAAAAGGACAAAAATCAAAGATTAGTCATTGTTGAGGATGAAGCAAAAATCGTTAGGTATATATTCCAAAAGACTTTAGAAAGAGTTAGTGCAAACGAAATAGCCAAACAATTAGATTTGCTTGGTTGGAGGAGCAGAAGTGGTAAGGTTCTAACGACTTCTCATATCTCATCAGCAAGAAGAAATGTTGTTTATTATGGAGTAGTTCAAGCTTGTAGAAGGGTAAACGGAAGAGTGGTTGATAAAGTATTTGTTGAAAATGCTCATGAACCAATAATTTCAAAACAGCAATGGTTGGAAGTTCAAAAAATACTGGATGAAAATTCTACAGGTAATTTCTTTAATAAAAAGAAGGCTACAAGAAGGTTACAAAATTTGCTTTATTGTAATTGCTGTAGCAGAAAAAGATATATTCAGATGGACGGTGCCGGAACGGATTTTATTAAGTCGTGTTCTTATAAGATCAGTAATAATATATGTAAAGATAGAGGCACAAATATATGCCTGTAGAAAAGTATGTTTTACAAAAAGTAAAAGAGCGAAAGACAGATTTTGAAAAAGCTTTAGTAAAAATGAAGATTATGGACACTTCAGAAGAGGAAACAAAATTACTCACACAAAAGGAATCCCTTGAGAAACAGTTGGAAAAATTTGATAATAGGCAAAAAAATCTCAAAATCATGCGGATGGATGGGGAAATAACTAAAATAGACTTTCTTGAATTAAGTAAAGAAAACGAAGAGAAAATAAATCAAGTTAAGCAGCAAATGGAATTAATAAAAATTCAATTAGAAAATCTCAACAATACAGATGAACAGCAACAAAGATTAGAACAAAGCATTGAAACGTTGTCAAGGTTAGAAATACTTGAACCACAAGAATGTAATACATTTCTTAAAACGTTCATAAAAAAGATTTGGTTCTCAACTAATGCAATAACAAATTATAATACTAAAAAAGATACTCCCGAAGTTACTATTGAAATTGAATGGCTTTAAATAACCAATAATGAATAAACAATAATACTAATGAGCATATTCCTATTTATGTCCCATTAGTATTATTTAATGTAATTGTTAAAGTAACTCCAAAAATGTACGGATTAACTGTATTACTTGTCCATTTCGGATAGATTAACTTTTGCATCTAATAAATTGATTGATAGATTTCTAAATAGAAAGGATGTGTTTTTTATGGGTATTCTACGTACTGGACCTTTTTTTATTCCTAATTTTGCCCAGTTACCACCTAATCCTTGTAACTCCGTGATCGTGACGCTCAGTAACCAGAAGAACCAGACGCTAAGGGCTACGGTACGAATCGACCAAGTCGTTTTTCCTCTGAATCCGATTTATCCTCTGCAACCTGTGACTGTGCTGTTACCTCCAACGAATTTTAATTTGCCTCCGAATACAGCAGCTGGAATCAATGTACCACTGTTCATCGACACGGGAGGCACCAGTGCCGCGGCATCAAGCGACCCACGTGCTTTGATTGTCACGGTAAGCGGAGACGTTGAAAAATCAGGCGATAAAATCCTAGTTAGTGTAACAGGCGGATTCTCATCTAATGGCAGTTCATTTAGATGTCTCAGAGCAGACTATGTTCTTCCGACATGAAGACTTCGTGGAAGTTCATCACAACCACCATCATTTCCATCATCCTCTTCAAACATATCATGATGAAAACGGCGATTAGCGTTTGGATAAGAAGGATTGACCGTTTCTAGCGTATAGATCGGTCTTTTTTTGGACAAGGAAGCTACCCTATCACAAAATTGACCCCATATGTATATTGACATATGCCTAGTGAAAGACGAACATGGACGAGGTGTTTCGATACCTTGACGAGCTGCACCCCACTATTCTACAAATATCAGTCGGTCCAAATAGCCAAATCCGTTTTTAAATTTTTTTAGATCCGTAAATATCGTGGGTGTCATAAGAGGATGTAGTTTGTTGAACAAAACTTAATCTATTAGTCCAATCAATTTTTATCATTTTGCATTTTCTAATATATAGATAAGGTGCAAGGTGGTGGAAATTATTGGAATTTAATACCGATCCTAGAGAAAAGCCATTACTCACTAACCGAGAACGAGAAGTATTCGAGTTATTGGTACAGGACAACACCACAAAAGAAATAGCTGAGCAGCTTTTTATAATTGAAGGAACTGTACGAATTCACATTAGCAATGTTATGGAAAAGCTTGGCGTAAAGGGAAGAACACAGGCTATTATTAAACTGGTAAGATTAGGAGAACTCAAAATTTGGTAAAAAAAACAATTTTGAGATTTATTTTTCCCCTTGTGTTAAAGTCAGGGGCATTTTTACTATTTAAGTCTGATAAGTTAATAAAGTCTGTTATTAAACTAACTGTGTGTTTATATACAGTATGATTTTTGACCGTATTCATCGTAAATAACGAAACAAAAATAGCGTATTTTCTAACTTTGTTTACTTATTATCTTCAGTATGTATTTATAGTTTTCAACGTTAACAAACATAGGACTTTATTTGGAGGGGTGGGTATGATAGGCTGCCTGATGAAACAACTGCTTCAGCCTTTCAAGACAAATCGTACTCACGGAGGCTCCAAGTCAAGTCCTTAAACGCTTATCTATAGATACATATAAACAAAGATAAAAGGTGCCTAGTGATGGACGAACATGTACGTCCAATCTCGAAATCCTACCTTATGCCCCCTACTTGGTAAGAAGCTGATGATCTGAAAAGGTAAATCCATTTTCAAAAATTTTTTCTGATTCGGAAATCTCGCCCTCCTTAATCTACAAGGAATTTATGCCTCGGATATAGAAATACTAATGCAATAACGTAAGAACGAGGTGAAAACGATGGAACAGAATGAACGAGCGTATTGGACAAAGGATGTTGCAGATCGATTGCAAATTGGTCATAGCACGCTGAGAAAATATTGTCTGTGCTTAGAAGAGCATGGTTACCATTTCACGAAAGGGCAAAGAGGCAGTAGAGCCTTTCTAGAGAGCGACATAGAGGTCTTAGCGAAGATGAGAGATGTATTAAACGAGACAGGAACAACGCTTGAGAAAGCTGTTACTGTGGCTCTGGAAGAACGTGAGAACGAGCCGTTGCATGTCGCTATGCCACCTGAGCAACCTTCTAACGAACAAGAGAACTGGCGGTTGCATATCGCTACATCGTTCCAGATGGCACAGCAATTATTAGAGCAGCAAAAAGAGGAATTATTGAAAATTGTAAGTGAAAAGATCCATGAAGAGTTGCGTGAAACATGGAGACAGCAAGAACTTCGTGCTATAGAACGTGAGGAAGAACGAGAGCGTAGAACTATTGAACGTGAGAAAGAACTGGTAATCAAACGTGATGAGCAACTAATGGAATTGATCCGGGCCAAACAGGAACTAAAGCAAGCACAATTAGAAGAAGCAACGACCAAAGTGGAACCTAAAAAGGGATTCTTTCGTTTCTTCTCAAGAAGATAACGCCAGATTCGTTAATAACCACCGTTACTCATAGCTTTTCACCACATAATAGCTTAATAGATACTAATTCGCTATTAGACTAACAAGAGGATCTATTCCAGTTTGCGTTTTTGGACAGAATCTTTTATGAAGTGGTTAAAATCCATTCTAAAATCTAAGTGGAATAGTTGAACGGAATATAGATTGTGGTCCGTCAAATAGTTTTCGGCTCCATTCAGCTAAGCCTCTTTCGGCTTTATCGTGTTTAATCAACGGCCGATAGTTATAGAATTTAAAGGGAACTTATCGTCCTTGTTCTGTACAGCTGGAACAGTAATATATGGTGTAAAAACGCCATGTCCTGTCCTATAATTAACAGTCAAATGGTTTTGATGTTGGAATGCTATTCGATATTCCTCTTCTTGTTGAAATCCGTTATGTTTAAAGAACAATGCATAAAACACCCATCTTTTAATAATAGTATCAATCATCGCCTGCAACATTTCTTCTGCTTCTTGATGATTTGTTAACCAATAGTTGTAGGTATAAAGTAATTCGTTTTCTAAAATCTTAATTTGAACTTTTTCATCATAGATTACGGAACCATGGTTATAATCGTAACCTTTAAAGTTAACGTTTTCTAATATTTTATTAAAATTTATTCCCATGCAATAACCATCGTTTTTTCCATAGTAGTTCCACATTGCTAATGAATCTTCATTACTAGATAAAGAAAGAATGTAAAAACGTGGTTGAAAAGCAGTAGGAAAATAGGTTTTAAAATTTTCATACAAAACGATTTGACCATTCTTCTGGAAGATTCAGATGATAAATAATTTTTGTCACCAAGTCTACAAAGTAAATAACTTCGCCAGGATCATTAAGGAAATTACTTCTTGTTACCCAAAATTCCTTCTCCTCAATAATACTTTTTAAATTAGAAATTGAAGTATAGTGATATAGTGGTTTTCCAGTGTTTTTTTCGATTTTAAGATAACCTAAATTATCTTCTAAATTTTGATCTATCATCTGTACCTACCCCCAAATTAATTCATATTGAAAATTATACCATTTAATTGTAGTCAATAGATATTTTACAGGCGTAGCCATTTGGTTACGTCTTTTTTGCATTTTAAAAAATCGGAACTACAGTCCTTTCTATGGCACAAGTACAAGTCATCCGCTCAGAAGCTGCTAGACATGGAGATTTCCCTTCTTAGAAATATCGTAGGGAAGACACCCGTAGCAACGCAGCCAACCGAAGAAGAAATAGATGATGCCCTAATGGATTACGTCCTTCAGGCTTTCACTGAGCGATTCAACTAACACATATCAACACATTAGCAAATGCCACTAGCGGTAAATCGTTGGTGGCTTCTTTATTTCCTCGCAATGCCGAAATACCTCGCAATACCCACTACATTTAACAGGAGTGAATTTACAATGAAAAACACTAACCTTGACCAATTTATTGATGGAGAAACAGGAGAACTATTTGACAAGAACGATTATTACCTACGTTCGAGAAAGCAAGACGAAGCATATAAATTTATCCAATACGACCAACAAGACAACCGCCATTTCTCATTTGCAGACATTGAAAACATCAGAGAAGTTATTTCAAATCTATCAACAGTTCATTGCGGTTACTTACTCATTCTACAGTGTTACATGGAGTTCGGTACAGGGAAGCTGAATCTCACAAGGAAGGAAATGCCGAAAGCCGTGGGAACATCAGAATCTACTTTCAAGCGGTTCTTTAGTAAAGTTCGTAGTAACGGTATTGTTACTGTAGAAAACGGAGAATTTTACATTAATCCACGCTTCCACTTCCGTCAACAGGCGAACTCAGACCGTGTTATTAAACTGTTCACCACTCCGTTAAAGCAACTCAAGGACGAATTAAAGCCGTCCGAATTAGGCTTCCTTTATAAGTTACTTCTTTACGTTCACTACGATACCAATATGATCTGTGCAAGTCCTTTAGTAGAACCCGAACAAATACAGTTCTTAAATAAGTCTATGATAGCGGAATGGGTCGATATGGAGGAAAAGAAAGCGTCTAAGATGAATGGTATAGACCACGGTGATCGAGAATAATTCCAAAAAATGTATGACATACGCATGATTATGTATGGATATTCATTGATAAGTGCAAATAAGACGACCATCCTCGTCCGATAGCCGTCCCTCATTTCTATTGTTAGCGTAGTCCTTCATGTTGAAGTTGCCACATAGCTTTATATTTGGTTTAAGACGTTTTTTCTTTTGCATCCTGGTTTGGGTTTTCTGATTTTTCATTCTTAGCCTTTTCAATCTTTAGTCAATTGCTGATATTGCGGAGATGAAACATGGAAATTTGTACAATTTCTTCTTTATTGATTAATGAAACCATATCATTATTTACATCGCATAGTATTCCTTCTATTTTTTCTGGACCACCACGGTTAATTTTGACCCATTGGAATTTTAGGATTTCTAACAGACTTAGAATATTATCAGCTTTTTTGTACTCGAAGCCTTCAGGAATCACAATATTAAATTCAAACGGTTCTTTCGTATTCTCTATCACACTTTTTATGTGATGAGTATTATAGTAAACAACCCCATCTTCTTCAGTTAGTAGGACAAGATAATCATTATAAACATCTAGTAACTTTCCAACCCTAGATTCTGGACCACCCCGATCAATCTTGATTACTTTACCTAAAAAAGACTTCATCATGTCTATAAACATCAATGAATTTTCCCCCTTTTAATTAACAAGCATTTACTCTGTATTTATATGAATCATGTGGGGGGGTTGTACTAATAAAAAAGCCTTTTTTATGGTTCGATGTTTGTAGGTCGCTATTCATTCGTACTACAATATCGGTGTATGCGTTCCTTGTGTAGATACGTCACCATGCTTATAAGTACCGCAGTAAAAGTCTTGGCGTTCTAACATATTCTTGACATGTACCTTAGACCATTTGCCGCCACGCTTAGTTTGAAATCCGCTTTCGTTCATCCAATCTGCAATCTTCTGTAGCGACAATCCTTCAGTGCGTTTACTAAAGACTGAACGGACGATGTTTGCTTGCTCTTCATTTACAACAAGTTCACCTGTAACCAAATCGTAGCCATATGGTGCAGAACCGCCTGCAAACTTACCTAATTTGGCTTTTTCGACCCTACCATTTAACATGCGTTCTTTGATGACCTCACGTTCAAACTCTGCGAACCCACCGATCATTTGGAACATTAGCTTACCCATCGGAGTTTGCGTATTGAACTGTTCCTTGACACTAATAATAGAAGACTTACATTTTTCGAAAACATCATCGTGTAGTACCAATATATCCTTTAGATTACGGCTTATGCGGTCTAGTTTGTAAACAATGACCCCTGAATAATCACAACGGCTCATACTGTCGATAACTTCTTGAATACCTGTGCGGTCTAATGTAGAACCTGAACATCCTTCGTCAGCAATAATTCGCTCTAGTTCGTATCCCATAGCGTTGCAATAAAGTTCAATTGCCGACCTTTGAGCGTCTAAGCCGAACCCATCGACTTGTTCATCTGTACTAACACGAATGTAGCCCAAGTATTTTTTCATCGTTGTTCACTCCGTTAAGATATTAATTGATTGAATACATCTTAACAATACAGTTAATGTGTTGTGAAGTATCTTAACTAAAAAGTTTTTCTTGACAAATTACGTTTGGAATGAAGTCGACTGAAATTAATTTTTTACAATTGAAAGGGTTTACATTTGTTCTGTCGAATAATTCATTGAGGGAGGTGAGAGGATGTTGTACACTTATACGCCTAAGACTGTTGGCGGAAGAATACTTTATAATGGGAAAGCACATTATACTGGCAGTCAGCAGTTGTATTTTGAAAAAAGCAATGTTGCCATACGTGAAAGAGACGATGGAAAGTTTGTCATAGAAGTCCAAGAGGGTTTTAGAACTACGAAAATCATAAGTAACGTTGAACTGGAATTTCAAAAACATCCAACAGAGAACTACTACTTTCCTGTTTTAGAACGAGCCTATTAACATTTTGAATTGTTAACGACTCAAAATTGGGTCGTCTTTTTCTGTAGTAAACAACATCCCCTATGTCACCCGTCACCAAACTTTAGGGGGGCGTCATATCGGATAAGCCTTGCATAACGTACACATTCACGCAAAATCTCGAACCCTTGACGGCAACAGGCGGTCTGCATACGGTTCACCAAAGCACAATTATGGTAAGAAATAAGAACCACATAGTCATTTCACGTCCTTCACTTTATTTTCCTACAGACCCGAATAATTCATACCGCCCTATGTCCAGCAAAACGAATCGAGACGAGCAAGAGAAAAAAAAGCAATGACGCCCCTTAACGTCAATGCCCAAAAATTACAAACCCTTTAAGTGCTACGGAGGGGATCTCCGCATCTATATTGTTGGCAATCGTCAGAAATTAATTCACTTACATGGATGTCAAATCTCGAATCCTAAAGGTCAACACAACGTACTGAAACGAATCGAGATGGATAATCCTACGGTACTTCTTAGTTAACTTCGTCACAGAGCGTCCTCCGATTTGCCGATCATATTCGCAATTTCATTTGGCGTGTAAATAAACTCATCCTAGATCATTTCAAATACTCTCGGAATTTGCATCGATGAAAGATTCAATTTTTCCTTAAATTCTTCCCATGTTTCATACCGCAATAAGTCGTCTCGAAAATTAGCCATCTTTGTCGACCGCAGGTTTATCCCTTTGGTATTTATCCAAAGAAATGGACAATTGAGAACTAATAATAAATAACAAACAGGATGGACAAAAATTATCCATCCTGTTTTATTTTAAAGGAGAAGAGGGAATAGGTGTTTTTTTACCAAAATAACACAAAATCTATAGGACTTTTATTGGGAAATCGAAAAATTCAGGTAATCGTCCCAGGATGGAAGAACGGATTTTCAAACAATCGACCAAAGAGTTTATAAGAAAATACAAATTATTGTGAATATTAAAGCAACTGATATACCTTTTGTGTAAAATTTGGAGATAATAATTATTAGAAATTGAGTGAGAATTTCGGAGGCAAAACGTACATATGGATATATTTGAATCTTTTTGCCAAATCTACCATGAAGAAACTGAAAAAAGTGTTGATGAAATAACTAGAGAAATGAAGTTAAAATTCTGCAACGAATTTGGAATTAATTTAGGAGCCTCTGATAGAAATATTTCAATCCTTATAGCCACAAATTTTTCTATCGCCTTAAAAGAGGAATTCATTAGAAGAAAAAAAGAATCCAAACAAATATAGGAGCCAAGAGGATTTTTTAAGGGAAATCGCGGCAAGGTTTAAAAAATCTGTTGATACGATAAACAATGCAAAAAATACAAAACAACCAAAAACATCATTAACCGCGGAAAACATAATAATTTTAGAACAAGAATTTGGAATACATAGAGACAAGATTTTAGGTGATTATTATATGGAGCCTAAATTTGTATATGAATATAGTGGATTAAAGAGACTTGCTACAACAATCAAGAAGTATCCAGAAATTAGACCGGCAACCAATCGGTCCCTAAATACCTTATGCGATATAATCAGGAGAAATCCGGAAAAGAATGAACAAGTCGTTAAGTTGGTAGAAGAATTTATAAAAAATGACCTAGAAAAAAGTGCAGATTCTGCACTGTGAAAATTTACCTTGGGAAATTAAGGGGTGGTTTGTATGACTGAAAAAAGCCAGTTTGTTACACTGGCTTTTTTTTGTTGAACTTTTATGAGATGAGTAGTTAAAAAAAATTCACTGTTGTCCCTTTATACTTAGTGTTGCGGGCTAGCTAGTCGCAAAAAACACTATCGCCCTTAACATTGATGAAATCCTTTTGGAAACTGAAGTATTTAATTAAAAAAAACTTAAACGGTTAAAACGGCGCAACACTATTGGTTTATGATAAAATATAGGTAATAAATTTATAATTGATGGTGAAATAGATGCGTACAAAAAACCGTTTAGTTGCTGATGAAATAAAATACTTTAGACCCGAATTTTCAAACTGCCCAACTTGCCAATCTAAATTGGACTATTGTCATACAGTCTCGAAGAAGACTATCTCTACTCTTAATGGAGTAAAAACAATTGTTAATATGGGCTATCGCTGCACCAACCCTGAGTGTAAAAACATTTCTACGGTTTTTCGCTCTGCACAAGCTGAGCACTTAAGTGTTAAACATATCACTTATGGAATTGATGTCCTGGCTTTTGTTGGAGAACTACGTTTTAAAGAGCACAAGACTCGTAAAGAAATTATGAATGTCCTAAATGGACTTGGTGTTGTTGTTTCAGAGCGTCATGTTCAGAAACTATATGAAAGATATACAGTTTTACTTCGTGCGAGTGCTGAGTATAATAGTAAAGAAATTCTTAAAGAAACGGTCGAAACACACGGAGGAATTATTCTTTCTATGGATGGTGTGCAGCCAGAAAAAGGGAATGAAACCCTCTATGTTATTAGAGAAGTTCTTAGTGGGACAATCTTAGCTGCCAAGAATGTCAAGAGCAGTTCAACTGAAGAGCTAATGGAATTTATAAAGCCGATAATTGGTTATGGGTTTCCTATTCTTGGTTTTGTTAGTGATGGTCAAAAATCAATTCGACTTGCATTTGAAACACTATCCCCTGAAACACCCTATCAATATTGCCAGTTTCACTACTTAAAAGACATCTCAAAACCTGTTGTAGATAAAGATCGGAAATTAAAGACAAACATTAAAAAGAAATTGCGTGGGATTCGTGAGATAGAGAAAAAGGCATTAAAAGAAGATACATTAGAATCGGAAACAACACTAGCTTATACGGCAGCGATACGTTCTGTCCTATTAGAGGACGGCTGCCCACCACTTGAATTACCAGGAATAAAGGTTTACGAACAAACAAAGTTGATTCAAGACTCCCTTGAAAAATGTCTGGATAAAAAAGGGGCTCCTTGCACTCGAAAGGCTGTTCAGAATAGTCAGTAATGTTGATAACTTTACAAACGATTACAGGCAGGTCGTTAGACTCCACAGTAGAATTAGACGGATTGCTAATATCCTAAAGCCTTCAAAACGTAAAACCAGTAAGTCCGTTCAAACTAGATTGAGTAGCTTTCTAAAAGAGTGTGAAAAAAAGTTAACAAAAGAGAAAGACGCCGAATTTGTAGACAATTTAATGAGATATAGTAATGGTTTTTGGAAAGGATTATTTGCATGTTACGATCATCCCATCTTACCTAGGACTAACAATGATCATGAATTGTTTTTCCGCAGAATTAAGCGAAGACATCGGAGAATTACAGGACTAAGATCATGGAATCGCTACATTATGAGACATGGTGAATATATTGTATTTGTCGAAGATGCAATCGACGATCCGAATATTATAAATAGATTAAACCTTGTAAGTCATGAGAAGTATTGTATAGAAATGAATAGTTGGAAGGAAAGAACAGATGAACATGTGAGAAGATACCAATACAAGAAAGATCCCGCAGGGTATCTAAGAAAAGTAGAAGAAAAATGGCTAAACCGATAATTGTGTTAGTTTAGCCGTTTAAGAAAAAAAATGATTATACCCTTAACTCAGAATGACGTTTATCAAGAACGAATGTTTGCCATAATGGATAAAAACAATCGTTTCTTGAAAGGGTGTTTAAAATGACCAAATACCAACAAATGAGTTTGATTTCTTTCCAAAAACAGTTTTCTACCCAAGAGGCTTGTCATGACCATCTATTTTCATTGAAGTGGTCAATCGGCTATTGTTGTGAGATGCGGTCATGATGCTTATTTTGAGACGAAAACGCGTAAGAACAGGCTTTATGAATGCAAGAAATGCCGTTATCAAGCCACTGTTACCGTTGGAACCGTGATGGAAAAAACAAGAACGGACTTAACTAAGTGGTTTTTAGCCATTTATTTAATCGCTCATGATAAACGCGGTGTATCTGCGACAAGGCTTTCTGAAGAACTTGAAGTCACGTATAAAACAGCTTGGCTCATGCTTCATAAAATCCGCCAAGCTATGAGAAAACGTGATGCAGAATACACATTAGCTGGCATAGTAGAACTTGATGATGCTTTCTTTGGCGCGCCTTCTGAAGGTGGAAAACGCGGGCAAGGCACAGATAAAACCAAGGTTTTAGTGGGGTTATCCTTGAACAAAAAAGGACATCCTCTTTATCTTAAAATGGAGGTCATCCCTAACATCAAAGGGGAAACTTTGATTGATTTTGCCGAGAAAAGAATCCAACCAGGTTCGACGATCAGTAGCGATGCTTATCGTTCCTACCGAGCACTTGAATTAACCTCGAATGTGATTCGTGTACCTCGGCGAGGGATTGCCTAGGGCTTCCTTCAGATTCCACGTCACCGCGGACGCCCTTGCCTTCAGCTAATGGTTCGCATATCCCAACGTCCATAGTGGACTTTCACCGCCAAGTTGATGAACATGCCTGGCACACAAAAAAACCCTTGTTTTAGGGCTTTTCCTCCTTGCTGGTACTTTATAAGTACGGTTATTGAAAGCTTCTTACAATGTGACTAGCCAAAAGAGATTTTTGAATTCAAAGTTTTGTAAGGCCCTACCTAATATTTTGATTCTATAATCGGTATATATTTATCTATCAAATCCGAAGGCAAAGGTACAATCTCACTAAAACAGTTAATCTTCATTGTAAAACACGTATTTGTCAATATTAAAGAATATAAATCAGGACCTAAATCAACTGGGCAACCTTCCATGTCTATTGGTATTAATGAATTTAGAACAATAAGTCCCTTTTTCTTATCCAATATTTTTAATGTAAAAACAGGTGTATTTACATCTTCGAAAAATTGATTGCTTGTTACCACACTGAAAAGCTCCCCTTTTGTGGTCAATAAGGTAAAAGGTATGACAACGTCCTCTTCTAAAATTTTCTCAAAACTTTGAACGATGTAATTCTCATGTTTTTGCTGATAACCAACCATATAATTACCCCCAGGTAGTTCTATAAAATCGGTGACAATTGAAAATTAATGTAATCTGCAGCTTGCAATGCACTTGCTTTCACGTTATCCATGTTTTGCCCTTTTGCTATCACATATCCATATCTATGACCCATTGAGAGAGGCGGGGACAAAACTTGACCTTCTTTGGATTTAATGAAAACCTCAATGACCCCTGATTCCTTCCTTGCCTGTTCAATCCCTGACACTGATATAAGTTTTCCTACTTTATTAACTGTAATATAATGTGCATATATACAATATTCAAATTTGCGTTCTATGGACGGCTGTTCTCCTCGATAGACTTTTAGTATCTGCTCTGCATAATCGAAGCCGTAGGCTTCCTTCAATAACTTGTTCATCGATCCCCCAGAAATACGCGGATTTATCTCAATAATTTTCCATGCATTATTCACTAACCGCATCTCTAAATGGAAATTTCCATTCTTGATTCCTAAATCAGTTAAAATCAATTGTGTAACTTCAGCAATACTCGAATATATACTATCATCCATTTCTGAAGATATGCTATAGCCAGTAACTATAAATTTATTTTGCTTAGTTATTTCTTGTTCAATCACTCCGGCAATTTGTATAATTCCTTCAAAAACAATTGCTTCCACAATAAATTGAGGTCCTGTAAGGTATTCTTCAATAAGTAGATCTTCATTCGAATTTCGTTTTTTTAGAAAATTTATTCTATGTTTCATTTGATTTTCTGTGTTAATCAGGTAAACATCTTTGGATCCTGTGGATGTAGGTGATTTTAGAATGAGAGGATATTTATGTTTAATTTGAAACAAGAAATTCTTTAATGCATCATTTTTTTTAAAGATGAGATAGCTGGGAGAATAGGGTTTAGATTGAAGAAATTCTCTAGTTAATATTTTATTTTCCATTATTCTAAAAATATCATGAGAAATGTTTTGATTACAAAAAAGATTATGCAACTTTGCTGCCAAGGTAACAAAGGGGTCAAGAAAACTGATAATAATTTCAACTTCGTGCTTCTCCCTGATTTCTTCAAGTTTAGCAATTAATAAAACTTCATCAAGAACACTCATTAGAAGAATTTCATCAACTTCCGGTAAGGTCTGATTCAGAAATTTTTTTCGTGTTGTAATTATATGGATATAGTATCCTAACTTTTTTGCAGCTTTGATTCCTTCTACACTTGAACCGTAATTATTTGCCTCAATAAATACAATGGACTTCATTTGTCTGCACATCCACCTCTCAAGACACCTTTTTTCCTCATTAAGTATAATATTCTCAACAAGAAAGTATAGAATAGGCAGGTGTATAAAATGTACATGAAGACTATTTCGATGGAGGATTTGAAACAACAATATATTGAACGAGCCCAATAACTGAAAAAAGAAGAACGATACTTCTCTGGAACAGCCTATAAGCAATTTCTCCAGGTATGGGAAAGTATTTATTTTTCCCGTTTTAGATATTGAATGAGATCATAAAATGATCCGTCACGCGCCCAAATTTTAAAATATACAATATCATTCGGCTTCAATAATGAGTCCAAGAAATCTTTAATTTCTTGTGTTTCTGAGAAATGATGGACATCCTGCTTGCTCATTCCAGCTAATAGTGCAGCTTTCGCAATTTCTTTGCCAAAAAATCCTTTTGTAATTAGTTTGTTTATTCGTATTTCCGCGAGCAATTCACCTATTTTTTTATACATTTCTTCTGAATATTGTCCAAGTGGTGCCATTCTTCCTAATGCGGCAATTTTTCTTTGAGATGGCAATGAAATTCTGTCAAGTAATCGTAATCCATTTTGTAAAGAAGTTTGATTTCCTTTCCATGTATCATCAATAATTGTGATTTGATTTTGCAGTTTAATTATTTCAAAGTGAGATCTTACGTGTTGAAAGAGAGCCAGTCTCTTTATGGCAACCGTTACTTCAATACCTATTTCTACTGCTGCTGCGATGGCAGCGACTGCATTGTATACATTATGCTCTCCTATTCCCGGAATAAGTCCCTTATACTCTTTCTTTTGATATTCGACAATAAACCCCATACCGGATTTATCAAAGCGAATGTCCTTGATCTGAATGGATGCTTTATGACTTTTACCATAGGTGACAACGTTTCCTTTGTATTTGGAGAAGTCCATTGATGATATATGTGGGTCATCTATATTAATAATAAGAGATCCTTTATTATTAAGACCATTGATTAACTTTTCTTTTTCCGCTATATAATCTTTAAATAAAGGAAATTCATCCGTATGATCTATATCTATCATGGTCATAATCCCGATAATTGGAAAAAAATAGTTACACGCTTCTACCATGTCACCGGGTTCTGCTACCCCCGTTTCAATCACAGCTACATCTGTTTTTTCATCAATTCCAACTAGATACGGGAGATGAAAGTAAGAGCTGTTTTTGTTTCCAATGGTCGCTTGAACGGTAAAATCATATTGCAGAATATGCTTGAGCATTTCCTTCGTCGTCGTTTTCCCACAAGTACCAGTAATTGCGACAATAGGGATCGTAAACATGTGGCGGTAGTAGGAAGTGAATTTAAAGAAGGTCGACATCACATCATCTACCAATATAATTTGCTCAGGCTCTAATTTTTCCATATTTGTAAAAGGTGTGTCAGTCACTATATATAAGTGTTTGTAATTTTTCAGCATATCCCCATCAAGTATTTGCTTTTTTCTTATATGAAAATATAATGTCTGGTTTTTCACCTTAATTGTGTCATGGATAACTTCTGAAATAAAAACACCTTCATGAATTTTTTTGGGTTCAATACCAATAGCAGTTATTATTTCCTCTAACAGTAGCGTTTTCAAGTCATCTCACCTTTCTACTCTGTTGTGCTAAATATACAGCGTATTCGATTGTTCTTTTTGCAACATCCATTTCTAAATAGAACAAAACTGGTGTACCGGGTCGCCAGTTGACCTCATATATCCAAATTTTCTTATTCTCATCCATTCCTACATCAATTCCTAATTCATCTAATGGCTCGTCATAAAGACTATCAAAGTGGGTTGAAAATTGAATAGCAAACACTTCTAAATAGCGTTGAACATTGTAGAATTCTTCATCAAATTGCTGTTTTAAAAAACCTGGCAAATAACTTGTATATCCTCCAAGACTTATATTTGAAACGACTCCACTATTTGCAATTCGAGGATAGATTGTAGTAATCACCCATTTGCCTTGCTCATTCTTTTGAACATGTAACCGAAAATCAAACGGCAGCCCTGTTTTCGTCTTTGATTGGATAAACGGTTGAATTAAATACATTTCATCGAGTAATAGAAGTTCAGCAATCCATTCTTTAAGTTCTTGTTCTGAAAAATGCAGTTCCATTTCATCAGTTTTCAAGAAAAAATTCTTATCCTGTTTCTCTATATATATAATTCCTTCTCCTTTCGCCCCGGACACTGGTTTAATAATGATTGACTTATACTTATTCAGGTACAAAAATACAGTTGTTACCCTTACAAGCTCTTCAGACGGAATTAAATACTGAGTGAATTGTCCGCTTTTTTTAATACGTTTATAGACGCTCATTTTATCCCCGATAGGGTGGCTAGTAAAAGGGATCTCTTTTTGTAGAGCATCTACAATTTCATCCTGTTTGGTTGTAATAGTACCTCCGGCATTAAAGACAACATCAGGGTATCCTACTTCACGCTCAATCCACTTTCCGTTTTCATAAAACACTCCTCTAATCCGCTTCTGTTCCAGGTTTACCCGACTGGGAGTAAAATAAAAAAAATTCACTCCTTCCATTTTCGCCGCTGCTGCATACATATAAGTTTTAAATAGTTTCACCGGGTCTTTACGATAATGTAGCATTCCAATTGTAATCATAAACGAAGACTTTTCCCCTTTCATTTGTCAAGGTGGAACTCAATTTCCTTGGCTGAAGCTTTTGCAATTCCTTTAGCTTCTTCAATTGTAGATCCGGTGGCCAGAACGTAGGCATAACGGTGTCCCATGGAAAATGGAGGTTGTAATAGAGCACCTTTTCTTGGCTTTATATACACATCCAAAACTCCTTTGTGTTGTAATGCTCTTTTTTTACCGGTTACTTTTTGCAGTGTACCTTTTTTAGATACCGTTATATATTGAGTAAATACAAAATTCTCATTATTATGTTTTAGCGAAGGCTCCAAGCCTAGCCAAACTTTAATTATTTGTTCGGCAAGGTTAATTCCATAGGCAGCTTCTACCATCTTATTCATGCCCCCACCCGATATCCGAGAGTTTATCTCTATAACTTTCCATTGATCATCTTGCAATCGCAATTCAAAATGACAGGAACCATTTGTAAATTGCAGCTTTTCAATGATGGCAGATACTACATTAGAAAGGCTTTCATATAAGTCCTGCGGTACTTGGGCAAGCAAAGAATAACCGGTAATGATAAAGCGTTCTCCCTTGGTAATTTCTTGTTCAACAACAGCAACTATATGAATATCATGGTTATATACAAGCACTTCAACTAAATATTGTGGTCCCTCAATGTACTCTTCAAAAAGAATTGGAATGTCGGGGTATCTTCTTAGAAGCCTCTCCACATGTTTTTTCAATTCGGATTCATTTTCGGCTTTCAATACATCTTTTGAACCGGTTGAGTTTGGAGATTTCAAAATGACAGGATAATCGAAATTGTATTTCTCCATAAAGGAATCTAGTGTTTGCCCTTTATCATAGATCGCATGGTTGATCCCAAATTCCGTGTTTTGTAAAAACTTCCGTGTTTCTATTTTGTTTTCCATTTTACCAATGGCTTCTATTTCTATTGGCATTTTTGTAATACAAAATTGTTTACAAAGTTCTGCAGCGGTATGGACATAACCGTCAACAAAACTAATGACTGCCTCTATGATTAGTCCTTGATTTTGTAAATGTTTTATTTTCTCCTGCATGACTTTTTCATCATTTAAATCAACAAATATCATTTTATGAACATCTGGAAATTCATTTCTTTGAAGCAGATTTCCCTTTATATTCGTAAAAACAACTGTAAAATAACCAAGGCTTTCAGCTGCTCGAACCGCCTCACGGCCTGAACCCGATTTTTGTAATCCTATAAATACAACTGTACGCAAACAGCCCTTCCCCCTTTTTTATAGGTGAAATTAATTTTCTCGACGACGCTATGGAACTAAAAAATCCCATGCAGGCCACCAGCAGCTTATCTAAACTGATTTTACAAACCTGAAACATTGCCCAGGTTAAAGGAATCATTCCTTGACTAATTACGGAAATTATTTTGTTTCAAGGTAACAAGCATATACAGTAGCAAAAAGCAACAACATAACAAATGATGTATGCATATTACCTTCCTAAAATGCTGTACAACCTTATGACAATACGATTTAAATTGTTTTGTGTTTGCATCATTAAAATTCCATTATTAAGTTATGTTTTTAATAAAAATTAGGATTGGGCAATCTGGCAATTACACAAAAGACATAAGCTTCAATACACACAAATTAGATCCAAAATCGTTAGAGAAGTAACTGATACCTAATCGAGGTTAAGAACACGAAGAGAATTGCTCAAAGACTTAGTTTCTGAAAGTACATCAAATTGATTTGGAAAGAAAATATGGGCACTAGAACAAAATATAAGATTTTAGCCGAAAGACTGGAGCAGATGGACATTGGATACTTAGAAAGAAATGTAACGTCAGACTGCTAACCTATTCGAACATGAATGTTGTATGTGTAAAAAATTTTTTGTCTATTAATGTGCAATTTTTGAAAAAATGTTATCAAAAGGCGAGGATAATGAAAACCCTAAAACCCTTAATACACCAATGCATAGAGGCTTCCTGAAATAAATGATCCGATAGGAAATCGGACTTATGAACTTTTTTTGTATGACCTTTTGTATGACACATAATTTGGTTCATTAAAAGATGAAAAATCGAAACCAATATAAAACGCATATACATTCACATAAAAAATAGCTTGAAGTACTCTGCAAGCTATTTTCTTAAGACCAATATTCATTTAAATCAGACGTAGGCGTAAAAGTATATGAGAAAGCAGTTATTACATTCTTCGCAAAAATGTATTTTGCTTCTTAAAAATAGTCACTCCTGTGATCGGGGAACAGTTTATTTTTCCATATTATACGAGCTAGTGAAAAGCTTTTCTATACTTACCTTCAAAACAAAAAAGCAGCCCATATTAAAATTTGGCTTCTTTTGGTAACGTCCCTAGCCCTGGCTGAAAGGCGTCACAAATGAAGTTTAATTATCCCACTGTATAATATTCGTAGGAGAGTGAATTGTATTGTACAAATACCCCTTGCTTGACCACTATACCATCTAGAAAGTCGCAATAATAAACATTATGTGTTTATTCAATTAAAGCACCCGCTAGTGGAATAAGAAAAGCGACACTTGAAGTATCGCCCCGTTAGCCAAGATGAAGCAGGGCCTAACCACAGAAAATGTAAGAAAATTACGTTCTTTCATAGTTGTGAATTAATTTATTACATTCATTACTCATAGATATCTGATGCTTTTTTCTCTAATTTACATATCCATTTATAATAATAATCTAACAAGAATAGGAAGAGTATGGGGTCAAGAATGGTTGATATTGTACATTTCCTGCCTAATTTACTTTTAATCAGCACTTGTCCATTCAGTTTTATTTTGAGTGCATATGTTATTATTACCTCCAATCCAGACATCAAGCATATAGAAATACCTCCTTTGAGACGTTTGCATGTATTGCAGACGTTTCTTTGCGTTTTTAGAAATTGTTTAAACAAATCGCGAATTTTGTCGTAACACCATGATGATTGTCCAATCGATTCTCGTCCTTAGAAATATATATAAATAGAGGAAAGTAATCTTTCTTCAGTTAATCCCGATAGGTGGTGATAAATATGTGCTTTGGATATGGCGGATACGGCTACGGCGGTGGTTATGGCGGCAGCAGCTTTGTATTAATCGTAGTATTGTTCATTCTATTAATTATCGTACTTTCAAGTATGGTTTTTTAATATTTAATTAAAACTTGTTAAGCAAGTGCTGGAGGTGTTATACATGGGTGACGGTTTGAGAATGTCTTCTACTATAATCGTGGTACTGTTCATTCTTCTGATCATTGTTGGAACTTCTTTTATGGGCTACTAATTGTACGGAACAAAGGGCAGGTTGAGTGTTAATCTGTCCTTTTGTCATAGATTCAGTAATGAAAGGAGGATGATAGAACATGGTTTTTTTCCCTGATGGATTTAGGAGAAGAAGGTTTTTCCCAATTGAAATCGAAATTGAAATCGAAAGAAGAAGACGCATTGAAATCGAAATCGAAATCGAAAGAAGAAGACGTAGATTCTTTTAAGCAAATGATTTAAATAATATATTGCGGAGTGAGGACGGCTTAATTTTACGCCGTCCTTTTGATTCGCTACATAACACAGATTTTGTAATATGTTATTGGCTTGTCCTCATAAAAACTAGGGAATTAGCCCTTCCGTCCTTAATTTCTCAGCATATTTTGTAAGGAAGAATTATAAAAGGAGGGCTATGAAATGTTTGGATACGGTGGATACGGCGGATATGGTGGTTGCGGTTGTGGTGGCTTTGGCTACGGCGGCGGTTGCGGTTTCGGCGGCGGTTTTGCGTTAATCGTTGTATTGTTTATATTGTTAATCATCGTTGGAGCAGTAATCTGTATTTAAGTAAAAAGCAATCACGCTCATCTTAAAAACACAAAAAAAGCCCTTGTAGGGCTTTTTTGTGTTTGATACTATTCCTTAGTAAGATGTATGTGCATGGTAATGTTATGGATTGGGTTTTGGCTAAACTCTAACTTATGTATCTGTTCATGTAAATAATCAATGGGTTAAGCCTTATTTTTGAGGAAGTTTTTGAACCAATTAAGAATTTTCATTTTAAATCAAAACTTGTCCATTCACTTTTATTTTTGAGTGCATATATTGTTACTACCACCGAGCCAGCAACATAGATAGTTATACCTCCACGAGACGTTTGCAAGCATTGCAGACGTTTCTTCGCTTTTTTTTAGGCAAATCGTTGATTTTGTCCTAGATTATATGTTGTCCAATAGGGAAAGGAAATAAGATAAGAAGTGTTCCTCTTCTGAAGAATACCGTATCATTATTGGAACGTTATATTTTTGAAAATAAATTGGATAAACCATGGAAAAAAATATCCCCTATTTACAAACAACCAGCAAAACAAGCTAACCAAAGAAGGGGTTGCCTTCATTATTTCAAAATAAGTTGAATTAGCAAGGAATAAATCATCAATTGTACCTTCGAAAGTGAAACCTCATATGTTTCGTCACTCGAAGGCCATGCATTTACTACAAGCAGGGGTAAATCTCATATACATCCGTGATTTTCTTGGCCATGTTGATTTAAAAACTACAGAAATCTACGCCAGAACAGATACTGAGACGAAAAGAAAGGCAATTGAAAATGTTTATCCTGATTTGATTGATAGCAATCTTCCCGATTGGAATAAGGATCAGGCACTGCTTACTTGGCTGTCCGAATTAAAGTAGCTCAGAAATTATGCAAAGTAAATGGAATATAAGCCCTGATAATTTATAGCTTTAGAAAGTTTACTTTGCATAATATTTTACTTTGCATAAGGTGGAGTTATATCTCCTGTACTAGCCAATGTTTACCTCCACTATGTCCTTGACCTATGGTTTGAGAAAAGGGTTAGGAAACAGTGCAAGGGACAAGCATACATAGTAAGATATGCAGATGATTTTGTTTGTTGTTTTCAATATAAGAGCGAAGCTCTGGTATTCTTTCAATCATTAAAGTTGAGATTAAAGAAGTTAAACTTAGAAATAGCTGAGGATAAAACCAAAATTATTCCCTTCGGGAGGTTTGCGGAGAAAAACGCAAATCAAAAGGGTTGATGGTAAACCAGCAACCTTCGATTTCTTAGGCTTTACACACTATTGTGGGAAGAGTAAGCAAGGAAACTTCCGAGTAAAGAGGATTGATAGACTCTCAATAACACCTATCAAAAATACATATTAAAAGAGGACGAAAAATGATTTATGGATATGCTCGGGTAAGTACACAAGATCAAAATCTAGATAGCCAAATTGAACAACTTACAAAATATGGGGTAGACAAAATTTTGAAGGAGAAAATTAGTGGTGTTTCTAAGAAAAAGGCACAATTGGATGAACTCCTTTCCGAAATTGCTTCAGATGATACCTTGGTTGTAACGCGAATGGATCGTCTTGGTCGAAATACTGTTCAACTACTGCAGTTAGTTGAGCAGCTTCGTGAAAGGAACATACATTTTGTTATCCTGTACTTAGGAATTGATACAAGGACACCAACTGGTAAGTTCTTTTTAACTGTAATGGCAGCATTTAGTGAACTAGATCGAGTCATGATTAAAGAAAAGCAACGCTCAGGAATTAAATTGGCGAAGCAAAAGGGCAAATATCGAGGAAGGGTAAAAAAATATACACATAAACATCCAGGAATGATTCATGCCATTGAATTACGAAAAACAACAGATAAAACCGTAAAGGAAATTTGTGCAATTACAGGAGTCAGTCAGGCAGCGTTTTATCGCAAGCTAAAGGAAATGGAAGAAGAAAAATTATAAAAATTGGAAAATATTTCACATGTGGCCCCTCAATCTGCGAATCGTTTCCGTACCCTTCTACTCCCTCAGTTTGATACGAATATCTCTCGAATGCTCACTTATTCACAGGATTTCATAACCCTTGTAATTGGATTTACAGGTAAAGGAAATGAGTTCAGATCAGTTCGACTGCGTGAAGGCATAGTTAAATAAAGGAGTCAGCTACCACTCATATTTCACCATATAATGTACATCTCCACGCCGCCCCTGGAGGCTTTCCCTCTAATGCCTCAACGGGGTGGAGGTCAAAAGTTCGGAATAACATGAGTGTACCCTTTTCATTGAAACCAAGCTCACCTAATATAATGCCATTTTCATTAAATCCCCAAGGCGTCCGGTAGGCGGTCGACGACTCATGCATGGTGTGCTTTATCTCCTAGGCCGCGAAGAGAGGTACGGTTATTTATTTGTTCATGTCACTTGCACTTCCTCTTTCTGAGCCAGCTGAATGAATCGATAGCCCATTCCCCTAATTTATCTGCAATGCCCCGATCATAGTCATTACTCAATCTAGTTAAACGACCTTCCAAAGTGGTGCTGCCTGGCTATATTTCTCATGAAGTATATTTCATATTATCTAAAGAAAAAAGGCATTTTTATTAGGACAACATTCTTACGCGATACGTATGATACAGTGTAAAAATCACAGGAAATTTTAAGGGGGAAAATTCATTATGAACAAAGATTTTATGAAGGATAGGGTGGGGAAAGTAATTAAAATTGATCGTGGTGGCCCAGAGTCACGATTGGGATTGTTAATGGATGTTAATGATGACCATATCGTTTTGCTTACAGAAGTAGATGGGATTGTTTATTATAGTACGCAGCATATTAAAAGCGTGACCGAGTATACAAAGGAACCAATGCAATTAAACATTGAGGTTCATAAAGATTTAAACTATAAAACAGCTGTAAATTTCAAAGAACTGCTTGACTCTCTGAAGTTTCAATGGGTAAGGATTAATCGGGGGGGTCCTGAAAAGATGGAGGGTATCCTTACTGATGTAAATGATCATTGTGTTACTTTGGTCAGTAAAGAGGAAGTTGTCCGTCATTCATTATTCCACCTCCGTAATGTGAGCTACGGATTAATAATTGAAAAGGCTAAAGATGAAAACTCCCAGAATCAAAGAAACAGCGAGGCAAATATGGACAAGTCCAAAAAAACTAGAGGAAGCCAACGTGTTGTAAAAAACGTTATCGATGAATCTTACACAAAAGATAGATCGCAGCGAATCCAAGATTTGCTAGATCAGCTATGACAATCCGTAAGAAAAAATTTAGAAAAAAATAAAATAAGTCTATATCCCCCAAACCTCTTCTTACTTAACTGAATATTATATGTTTGATAACTTGATAAAGGGGCGTGAAAAATGGGACCTAACGATGATTTACAAAAACTTTTGCGAATTATCGAAAAAATAAGGAATGAAATTAACAACTCTAAAGGTTCACAAGAGGTATTAAATATTTTAGAAGAAATACGTGAAGAAATAGACGAATTGGAAGAGGACTTTGAAAAGGTATTACATTTTTTTAAAAAATTTTTGGAAGAAATACACCATACTAAACATGATCTTAAAGAAATAAAGCATGAAATCGAAGAAATTGAAAAAATTCTTAAAAATCCTTCCTTTGGGTTAAAAGAAATCAAGTCCGAAATTCGAGCTATTGAGAGTGCCATCTTCAGCCCAACCTTCGGCTTACAGGAAATCAAGTCCGAAATCGCTGCCATTGAAAGTGCGATCTTTAACCCATCGTTCGGTTTACAAGAAATTAAGTCCGAAGTTGCTAACATTGAAAGTATTGTATCCAATCTTTCCTTTGGATCAATTATCAGCATCTTAACGAATCCGTCTTTCGGCTTACAGGAAATCAAATCCGAAGTTGCTGCTATCGAAAGTGCGATCTTTAACCCATCGTTCGGTTTACAAGAAATTAAGTCCGAAGTTGCTAACATTGAAAGTATTGTATCCAATCTTTCCTTTGGATCAATTATCAGCATCTTAACGAATCCGTCTTTGGATTGCAGGAAATCAAATCCGAGGTCGCTGCCATTGAAAGTGCGATCTTCAATCCATCCTTCGGTTTACAAGAAATTAAGTCCGAAGTCGCCAACATCGAAAGCATTATTTCCAATCTTTCTCTTGGTGTAATTGTCAGCATCTTAAACAATCCGTCCTTTGGCTTGCAGGAAATCAAATCCGAAGTCGCTGCTATCGAAAGTGCAATCTTTAATCCATCCTTCGGTTTAGAGGAAATCAAGTCCGAAGTCGCCAACATCGAAAGTGCGATCTTCAATCCGTCCTTTGGCTTACAGGAAATCAAGTCTGAAGTCGCTGCCATCGAAAGTGCCATCTTCAATCCATCCTTCGGTTTACAAGAAATTAAGTCCGAAGTCGCCAACATCGAAAGCATTATTTCCAATCTTTCTCTAGGTGTAATTGTCAGCATCTTAAACAATCCGTCTTTTGGTTTGCAGGAAATCAAGTCCGAAGTCACTGCTATCGAAAGTGCGATTTTTAACCCATCGTTCGGTTTACAAGAAATTAAGTCTGAAGTTGCCGCAATTGAAAGTGCGATCTTTAATCCATCCTTCGGTTTAGAGGAAATCAAGTCCGAAGTCGCCAACATCGAAAGCATTATTTCCAATCTTTCTCTTGGTGTAATTGTCAGCATCTTAAACAATCCGTCCTTTGGCTTGCAGGAAATCAAATCTGAAGTCGCTGCTATCGAAAGTGCGATTTTTAACCCATCGTTCGGTTTACAAGAAATTAAGTCCGAAGTCGCCAACATTGAAAGTATTGTATCCAATCTTTCCTTGGGATCAATTATCAGCATCTTAACGAATCCGTCTTTTGGCTTGCAGGAAATCAAATCCGAGGTCGCTGCCATTGAAAGTGCGATCTTTAACCCGTCGTTTGGTTTACAAGAGATCAAGTCCGAAGTCGCCGCGATTGAAAGTGCGATCTTTAATCCATCGTTTGGTTTACAAGAGATCAAATCCGAAGTCGCTGCCATTGAAAGTGCCATCTTTAACCCGTCGTTTGGTTTACAAGAGATCAAGTCCGAAGTCGCCGCGATTGAAAGTGCGATCTTTAATCCATCCTTTGGCTTGCAGGAAATCAAATCTGAAGTCGCTGCCATTGAAAGTGCGATCTTTAATCCATCCTTTGGCTTACAGGAAATCAAATCCGAAGTCGCTGCCATCGAAAGTGCCATCTTTAACCCGTCGTTTGGTTTACAAGAGATCAAGTCCGAAGTCGCCGCGATTGAAAGTGCCATCTTTAATCCATCCTTTGGCTTGCAGGAAATCAAATCTGAAGTCGCTGCCATCGAAAGTGCGATCTTTAATCCATCCTTTGGCTTACAGGAAATCAAATCTGAAGTCGCTGCCATCGAAAGTGCCATCTTCAATCCAACCTTTGGCTTACTGGATATCAAATCCGAAATTCGGGCAATTGAAAGTGCTATCTTCAGCCCTACCTTTGGATTACTGGAAATCAAATCTGAAATTCGGGCGATCGAAAGTAAATTGGGGATTGCCAATGACAATTTCACCACTGGTCCGTTCTTTACTTCCGGAGCAGGTACAATCAGGATTAAAGTATTAAATAATACTTTAACAACTCAAACTGTTACGATCAATGTATTAGCTGGTCAAAATAACCCTCGAACTTGCACACCGATTACATTAACTGTTCCTGCTTGCAGCATCAGGGATACTACGTTCGGTATAAATAATAATACAAATTATGAAGTCCGATTCCTTGGACTTAAACCTGGAATGTATGGGTGGGTCGGTGATAACTCTGGAAAGGATGCTACATTACTATTCCGCCACAGCGACCTTTCACCTCTACTCGGGGACTGTCCAAATTGTTAATGACTTTAATAAGTGTTTTATAATTAATCGGCAGAAGAACATTAACCATTATTTTAGAAATATTTTATTAACTTGACATGAGCTCATCCACTTGGGTGGGCTCTTGCTTTCACACAAAAATATTCCTTTTGAATATTTTAAACGAGAGGAAAAAATGAGGTGATATTTTTGATAGGCATAAGTCTATGCATGATCGTGAAAAACGAAGAAAAAATGTTAGGGACTTGTTTAGATAGTGTAAAGGACCTTGTGGACGAGATTGTAATTGTGGATACAGGTTCAAAAGACAATACCAAGGAGATTGCGCGGCAATATACTGACTTAATTTATGATTTTGAATGGGTTGGTGATTTTGCAGTTGCCAGAAATTTTGCTTTTTCAAGAGGAACGAAAGACTATTTAATGTGGTTAGATGCCGATGATGTATTATTGCCTAAAGACCGAGATAAATTTCTCGAGTTAAAGAAATCATTGAATCCAGAAGTCGATGTAGTGATTATGAATTATAATCTTGGGGTAGATGAAAATGGTTTGCCTAAGGTACAATTCAGACGTGAGCGACTTATCAAAAGAAGCAGGAATTACCCATGGGTAGAACCTGTTCATGAATATGTTTTATTTAACTATAGCCATAAAATCCTATATTCGGATATTGGGATTACGCATCGGCAAAGAGATAACAGAATAACAGACCGAAATTTAAAAATTATTGAAAATATATTGGAGAACAAGGGCGTTTTAAACTCGAGGCAATTGTACTATTATGGCAGAGAACTTACAGCCAATAAAAGATATAAGGAAGCAATTGTTGCATTCAATGTGTTCTTAATGAAAGATACTGAGCAATCTACCTCCTTTTACTTAACAGCATTTCAGGACCTATACCACTGCTACATCGAATTAAATGATAAAGAAAATGCGATTAAATCCCTTCTAAGAAGCTTTGAATATATTCCCCCTCGAGCTGAAATTGTCTGCAAAATTGCCTATTTTTATAAGGAGCAGGGGAAAATATCAAATGCCATTTCTTGGTTTCAAATTGCCTTAAACCTAACAAAACCGAACGAAGATCTTGGCTATATGGCGGAGGACCTTTGGGGATTTATACCTGCAACGGAGCTGACAACGATTTACTTAATGCAGGGTAACATAAAAGATGCTGTATTTTATTTAAAGAAAGCATCTGAATTCAAACCATCCCACCCAATCCTTCAAAAATTATTGCTTTATATAAAATATAAAATCGGGCAATTTACAGAGGAGGGAGCACTTACTGGTTGAAACATTTAGCTTATCCTGAACACAAAAATGAAAACGAGACGTTCTAAGAGGAATGATTCTCGTTTTTCTTTTTATAGAAATTCTTTTATAAAGTTAAGTGGCCCCCAAAAGTCTTAAGTAATACAGAGTTAATATACGTATCCTAATATTCCCACACTTCCCTCACAAGACAGGTACCTTTTCCTTGCCATTCTAAATTAAACTTCACGCTCCGTCACTTTGTTTAAGAAAAATTGTAACCTATTGGAATTATGTAAGCCCATGTATATCACAACATATATTGGTAAAGTTTTTTGTAACGCATGTGTTGAATAAGGCTGTCAAGTATCGCTCAATCCTTAACGTCATATATATATATGGGAGACATTCATAGGCGAGATCCCGTTATTTAAGGGGGGCTCTAAAGTGTTCCATGAATTCTCTAATAATACTAAAAAACGGAAAGGTAAAAAGGAAAACATATAGGAGAGATGCTTGAATGTTTCAGAAGAAAATATGGGATAATTTGTGGGCGGAAAAAGAATTCTCCGACTGGGATAGCAGTTCTCAGAATATTTACGACTCCATCATAAAAGAAGCAGGGAAATTAGAAGGGAAAAAAATATTAGAAGCAGGTTCTGGCACTGGAAGGATAAGTTTAAGGTTTGCGATGGAAGGTGCGGATGTAACTTTATTAGATTTTTCGGAAATTGCTATCGAACAGTCAAAAGAAAGATTTAATAAAAGAAACTTAAAAGCTGAATTTATTACATGCGACATCATGAATATGAAGGATATCCCTGATAATACCTATGATGTCGTATGGAATGCAGGAGTCTTGGAGCATTTTGATAAAAACCAGTTGTGTTCTTCCATAACAGAAATGAAGCGTATATTAAAACCCGATGGCATTCTTATCACGATAAATCCAAATGCTAAGTGTTTATTATACAGGATTGGGAAATGGTATATGGAGAAAACCAATCAATGGAGTTATGGACAAGAACTCCCCATTTACACATTAAAAGAAATAGGCGAGGAATTAGGACTATCTTTATTAGATGAATATTCAATCGGTTTTAAAGAAAGTCTCGATTTTTTTTCTTTTTTGCCGGAATCCCAACTTGTAAGAGATGCATTTGGAAATGGTTTGCACAATTATCCGACAAAGAAAAGGCAGAAATTGAGGGATATTTATTGGTATCTGTCTTTAAGGCAGATTCAATTAGACGAAATAGAGAGAAAAATTATTACAACCACATACGTGAAGAAAAAGAAAAAGATACTGTATTAATGTTATCTTCTGTCCATTTTCGAAAGGATTTGTGGCAAAGGCCACAACAACTTGCTGTGGAGATGGCAAGGAAAGGGAAAAAAGTTGTTTTTTTAAACAATCGCTCTGTTCCGCTAAACGTAGGTTGGAATTTGGGAGAAAATGGTCTCCCGGCAAGCATATTTACAAAAACGCTGTTACAAGGAAAAGAGGATAATGGTGTAATTGTGGTCGATCGAATAGATTATATAAATGATCAATTTGGAAATTCCTTATGGGTTAGAGACCAGTATATCAAAGAATTTATTCGTTTTTACAAAGGAGGAGACACAACAGTTCTTACATATTTACCGGAATTTTCAGAAGATCTGGAACCCTTAGCACATAATATCAGAATTTATTATGAGTGCGTTGATGAGAGGACAGGAGATCAAGATACAAAAAAAATAATTTTAAAAGAGAAAAAACTATTGGACATCGCGGATGGAGTGATTGTTACCTCGAATACATTGTATGTTCATAAGACAAAGAGTGGTAAGCCCTGTGCCCTAATTCCAAATGGAGTGAATTATGAAGATTTTCTATTGCCTTGTGAAAAACCAGAACAATTAAAGGATATGGGTGGACCTATCATAGGGTATGCAGGTGCGATTGCAAAGTGGTTTGACCAAGAACTAATGGTAAAAGTTGCAAGAATGAACCCAGAAAAGCAATTTGTCTTAGTAGGTAAAATTTTTACTGACATTTCCATGCTGGAACTAGAGCCAAACATACACTTCTTAGGTACAATTGAATACACAAAAGTTCCTACATTCATGCAGCATTTTGACGTTGGAATCATTCCATTTAAAATAGATGATTTGATTATTAATACCAACCCAATTAAATATTTTGAATATCTATCATCAGGAATACCGACTGTATCAACACCTCTTCCTGAATTGATTAAAGAACCAAATTGTGAACTAGCAGAGACTGCAGAAGAGTTTTCTTATTTAATCGAAAAGGTATTAAAAAACAAAGGTTTTAAAAGAGATTTAGACTACCTAAAAGATAAGACTTGGAGTAAAAGAGCACATGAAATACTTGGGTTTATAAACCCCAAAACCCAATTGTCAAACTCAAGAGAACGAACGTTAAAAAATATTTTAGACAAATATGAGGGGTATAAGGGTGGCATGCCTTTATTAGAAATACTAAAAATAGAAATATATCAAGAATTAGGAATGGTAGAAAATGCGAAAGAATTATTTATGAACCACGAAAAAAAATTTAAAGACATTTGTCTACCTATACAATTGAAACTTTGTCTTCAATGGGAGGATTATGAAAGAATAGCTAATCTCTTAATAACAGAGATGGGTAATGACCACGACGTTAAATTTTGGCGTGATAAAGGGACTGACTTTCTAAAAATGATTGCGTACCGAAAAATAGGAGAATTCGAGAAAGCCCTGAATTTGGCAAATGTGTTGTTGGAAAAAGAAACAGCGGTAAATGAAGAAATTGGAAATATTAACTTTGAAATTGGGAATTACACATTGGCAGCAAGGCATTACGTCACTTCCTTTGCAAAAAAACAAATGATGAAGACCAAAGAGGGTACTGAAAATTTTTCTATAATTGCTTCAAACATGGGGAGAATGAAACTGTCTGAACATCTAAAAAGTCTCTTTAGATGAGAAAATATCGAAATAAAGATCTCTTGACACCACCAATGAAGGTTTCTTTTGTCCATATAAAAAAAACGAGACTAAATGAATTATGTCTCGTTTTTTTTATTATTTACTTATAAATTTATGCTGTCAAACTTCAATTAGATAAACTCATTTACTCCACCCATTTTACTAGATTAGGTTGTTCATCAAGTATAGAAAAAATATGCTCCTTTGAACCATATTTAAATTCCGGGTCCAATTCCAGATAACGTTGTAATTTGGATTCTCTTCTTGATTGACTGGCCAACCATAATGTTTCATCCTAATAGGAGATAAATCATAGGGTTTTAACAAGATATTGTGTGGAAATCGTCCACAATGTTGAGCCGTTTCTCTCCATTGGTAAGGGAAATCCTTTTGATATCTGAGCAAAAAAGGACGAAAGGTTTTATGTGCACACCATAACTCATCATCACGATAATGGTCCATATCCCATAGATCATACAAACGAAAACAATAAACATCATATTTATCTTGATTTATCAAGAACCGGAGGTTTGTTCTAAATTTTTCTTCAAACATTTCATCTGCATCCAAATTTAAAATCCAATCTGGATTTGTTTTAATTGTTTCCTCCCATTGCTGTTTCCTTAGTTCGATTTCATTTGCAAATTTTGAGGTATTATTTTTTACAAGATGAACAGGAACCCCCTCAAGAATATCCAAACATATATCAACACTATTATCGGTGCTGCCATCATCAATAATAACCGCTTCATCGATATAATGTTTATGTTCCATTAATACATGTTCTAAAAAATGTTCTGCCTCATTTTTCACTACCATCGAAAGCGTTAATTTGTTATTGAAGCTTTTAAAGTACCTGATATACTGACTTCTTCCTCTTGGCGTTTCATTAAAATCAGGGATTCGACTTAGGTCCGATTCTCTATAGATATGAAAGGCAGGATAATGAGTATCAACATAAAGATTTAATCCTAACGCTACTGTCCTTATACAAAAATGCCGATCCTCACCTGCGAAAGATACATTTTTAATTCTGCTAAAATTCACTCCCTTTTGGAGAGCATGTTTCGAAATTAATGTACATGCACCTAAACCGCCTACTTCATATACACCTGGTATCTTTAATTTGTTAAGGAATTCAGCCATTGTGTTGTAAATTTCATCAATTGATGTATTCTCATTGTCCTTATAATAAAAATTGTATTCATCTTGTAACCAAACTTGAGGTAATTCCCTTCCATCACCACCAAAATCTGTCCAAAATATTTCAGAGATGATATCCTTTTTTTCCCCAATCAAATGTTGAATCGTTTTAGGGTGAAGCAGAATATCCGAATCAATTAAAAATAAATAATCATAATCATTTTTTAATGCAAACTCAATTATTTGATTTTTAAATTCAGCAACTTTCCAAACTAGATTGCTATTCCAAATATGCGTACCCTTTTCATTACTCCTAAACGTATCATTATACCGAGATGAAATAAGAGTGACCCCTTCATTTTCTTTAGAAAATTTATTCAATAAATTGGTAGATTCAGCTTCAATATTATCATCAATAAAAAAATAATTGATTTCTAATCCGTTTGAATCTATTTTTAATAAAGATGAAAGAAATTCTTTTAAAATATTCGGTTTACGATGGACCGGACTCCCGACCAAAACTCGATGTACTCCCATTACACACACCCCCAGAACATTTTCCTTCTCCATCTTATTCAGCAATTTTTTTTCGGAAGTTTGTTCAAGAAGTATCTTAGGTACGAAATTCTTCAAATGGCAAATGTCAATTCTCTCTAAAGTCAACAGGTTTTTCAGGTTGAAGATTAAAATAATAAAGAATAGCGGCTGTGATTCTTTTGGAAGCAAGGCCATCTCCGTATGGGTTGGATGCTTTCGCCATTTGTTCATAGGCCAGTTTATTTGTTAATAGCTCATCTGCAAGACGAATGATAGTTTGTTCATCTGTTCCCGCTAACTTTAATGTTCCCGCAGCTACCCCTTCAGGACGTTCTGTCGTGTCCCTTAAGACCAAAACCGGGACACCTAAGGAAGGTGCTTCCTCTTGGACTCCCCCACTGTCTGTTAAAATCATATAAGCCCTTGAAGCAAAATTGTGAAAGTCAATTACGTCTAATGGCTCAATTAAATGAATCCGATTATGATTTCCTAAAACCTTGTTCGCAATCTCGCGGACTAGTGGGTTCAAATGAACCGGATATACGACCTTGATATCTTTATGCTTTTCAACAATCCTTTTAATTGCGGAAAACATTTTTTCCATTGGCTTGCCGATATTTTCACGCCGATGTGCCGTCAAAAGGACTAAACGGCTTTGCCCAATTTTTTCTAATAATGGATGAGTGTAATTGGTTTTGACAGTTGTTTTTAATGCATCAATCACTGTATTCCCTGTAACAAAAATGGCTTTTTCTCCTTTTTCTCCATTAAAAGGTTTTGCTTGGATTGTTGAGTTGGAGCAAAGTGGAGATCCGCCAGCACCCCAGTAAGCTGTCTATTCATTTCTTCAGGGTATGGAGAATGTTTATTCCTTGTACGAAGTCCTGCCTCAACATGACCAATAGGGATAGAATGATAAAAGGCAGACAGGCTAGCTGTAAAAGTAGTCGTTGTATCTCCATGAACTAGAACAATATCGGGCTTATCTTTTTGGAAAAGTTCATTTAACCCCTCTAAACACTGCATAGTGACCTCATTAAGGGACTGTCTGGCCTTCATAATATTTAAGTCATAATCCGGAACAATCCGAAAAATATTCAAAACCTGATCAAGCATTTCACGATGTTGGGCAGTTATTGTTACAATCGAACGTATTTGGTTATTTGTTTCTAATTCCTTTATAAGAGGAGCCATTTTAATTGCTTCAGGCTTAGTCCCAAGAACAGTCATTACCTTCAATTTATTTTTCATAAAACCTCCAGGTTGAATTTTTATATTTTAAAAATATGCTCACACCCAAGTTTTATGGCAATTTTCGGGTAAGAAAAGTATACAAAAAAGAGCAACCGTGCAGAAGGTTGCTCACATAAGTGCGTTAATCCTATAGCGCAGGGAAAGCCCGTTCGTTGAATGATTATTTATACTGAGGAATTTCTAACGTAAGCTTATAAGAGTCTAATGAAGTGTATAAATTATATATTTGGTTCACTTGTTTTGAAACCCAGCCAATATCAGTAGCATACTGATGGGATGCATAGCCGTTTGTCACAGCAGAACTTGGATTCCATCTCAATTTATAGAGAGTATCTTGACCGGGCATTAATATATCCATTCGCAATAAATTGAGCTCCAGAAATAATGGCTGCTTCAGTAGTGAACCAACCTGCATTATAAGCAAATTGGGCGCAGCTTTCAACAACAGAACTATCAAAGGCACCAATACCATACATATTGTAAACAGTTTTTCCATTTATTTGAACGCCGTTAGCAAGCTCTGAGGTACCATTACCGTTCCTGGAAATTCGTGGAAAATTAAATAAATTTCTTAATTCCATATGTATTTTCGGATTTAATTAAAGCAGAAGCTAATCCACTTAGAATACCTTTTTCACTGAGGATTCTATTATTTACCTCATCTGGATTAAGAATAGTTGTTTCTAATAGCTTAAGAAATTGCAAGGAATCAACTATACTACTTAGATAATTATTGGAATCCAAATAATAGGATACATCTTCACCATGTATTATTATAAGCGAATTGGTAACAATCATTTCCATCTGTACCCTTAACTTTAGAGAGAATTTGAAGAGGAACCTGGTTATTCACTTGCCCGATTACCCAATAATTCGTGCCGGCACCTCCTCTTACATTCTAACCGTCACCTTTTACTGTTCCACACGTTGGGCTAATTAGAGCAATGCATATTCCCTTATGTATGTATTGTATTTCTAATCCGTTTGTGGACTAGCTGCTATCTTAATATTTGTTATGTCACTTAACCTAATGTTACAGCTATCATATAGTATGTCAGAGCTACTGCTTTATTGTTTGGATTTAACGGTTCTCGTCGATAAGTATTGAGCTGACATAACCAGTTTGTCTATTCGCTGTTACTCTTGCCCAGCCATTTGCTTCAGAATACACCGTTACAATCGTTCCTCTACCAGCTTCGTTATGATGGAACCACTTGATCTGATCGCATATTTAACGCATGATAAAATATATTACCGAATATAATAAATGATGGTTCCACTGATAATAGCGAAGAAATTATCAAATCATACTCCGACCCACGAATTGTGTATTTTGTTCAAGAAAATATGGGAGTTTCAAATGCTCGAAATAAAGGGATAGAGATGTCAAGGGGCGAATTTATCGTTCTTCAAGATGCTGATGATATCTCTTTACCATCAAGGTTTCTTACATTGTTACAGAATTTTATATGCGATCGTATCGGCCTTCGTCCATTCCGACATTATGTTAATGGATACCAACAAAAAACCACTTAAATTAATACTTAATAGGAATATTGATAAGAAATATGCTTTAAGATACTTTTTCAAAATAGGTTCGCCAATGGCAGGTGCTACTGTAATGTTCCGGCGCAAGGTTTTTGATGGTGGGTTAAGATATGATTGCAATCTAAAAATTGGTGAAGACAATCATTTACTATGTAAGGTTACGAATGTGTGGGATTCAGTACATGTCCCAGAAGTTTTATACCTTTACAGAAAACACAATACTAATTCTTCTAAAAAGATAGACTATAGTAACAACGACACTTCTCACTTAAGAATGTTATTAAATGAATATTCTTTGCCAGAACTTGTTCCAGAATTAGAATGGACGGCTGAGGAAAAATACTTTGATAACCTTTGCCGCGCCCATTCCATTATTTCCCTATATCTATATCGCAGGCTTGCGAGAAATGAAGCAGTAGAACAGTTGGAAATAGTGGCTGATCTTATTAATCACAAAAATACAAAACAATGACACAATTATATTTGCAAATGCAATAAAGAAAATGATGATCCACCTTTATAACGAGGCAATCCAATTGTTGGAGGAATGCACGATTCGTGATCACATTATTGAGAACTATTCAGGTGAGTGCTATGGATACATTGGTGATTCAGACAATGCAATCAAGCACATTCTCAGATCTTTAAGTTTAATGAATGATTACATCGATGCACTTGATAATTTAAAGTCCATTGGCGGTTCTTTAACAGGAGCGATTGAAATTGGAGATTACACATGGGCAAAGTTCCGATCTCAATAAGATTGATTAGTAAATTCAGGAATGCCGAGACCTTAACGTTATGATAAGGTCTTTTTTTATGATAGGGAATCGCAGTTTTTTAAACAGAGCATTTCTTAATTTGAAAAAAATTTGGAATTGAGAAAGTTTGAATAACTTGTCGCTTATTATTTATCCATATTATGAAGTGTTGGATCTGTATTCACGAAAAATCGTTGGATGGTCGATGGATAAAACCATGACAAAAGAGTTAGTAATGGATGCATTAAAAATGGCTTACAATCGTCAGAAACCCGCAAAAGGGCTTGTTCATCATTCCAATCGTGGTGTCCAGTATGCTTCCATTGACTATCAAAATCTATTAAAACAATATCAGATGACAGGAAGCATGAGCCGTAAAGGAAACTGTTATGATAACGCTTGTATCGAATCCTTTCATGGGATTCTTAAACGAGAACTAGTTTATCAAACAAGGTATAAAACGAGACTAGAAGCGAGAAAATCACTCTTTGAATACATTGAGTTTTTCTATAATTCAAAGAGAATTCATTCCACACTTAACTATCATACACCCAATGAATTTGAGAAAATGTATGATCAAATCGCCGGTTGATTTCACCTTCATAAAAAAGTTTAAAACGCCTTTCTTTTGAACTTTTTTATGAAGGCCACCAAGCGAAAGCGCGGTAGAAATTCTGTGTCTACTATCTTGACGTAGTATCACTTTTTTTCAAGTGGATAATGTACACGAATTGTTTCTAAAGGTGAATTTGAAAAACTTCATATAAATAAATATTACAGACAAGATACCAAATAAGAGCCGGTAGCATATTTTGCTCATGAGGTGATCTCATCATGAAAGTGAAATATGCTGAAAGAGGAACCTTTAATTCGGAGAAAGCAGCAAGGGGACTAATTGAACTAACGAATAAAATTAAAATACAAAGTAATCAAGAAAAAAATGGAAATGACAAAAGCAGATAAGCTCATGTATCATATGGTACAGAGCTTTTTTTTATGGAAGTTTATAAATCTTATTATATCAAAAACTACCAAGCCATTAAATTTTGCAAATTAACAGATATAAAATGGCTTGATGGGAAGTACGTGTACGAAGTAAATAAAAGTGATGGTCTATTTGTTGAAACCGGGCTGCAGCTGCTTTCAGAATATGAAGGGACAGTAATGGAGCAGGAACAAATTGATATAGAATATAAGTTTTTTTTCGGTGATTTAGTTCAAGTAAGTGGTTACGGTTCAGAACTATTTAAAGTGGTTGGATTTCGAACCGAAATTTGGCGCTATAAAGAAGATGCATGGGAAGATGTCATTTATGAGCTATCGAGGGTTAGTGATGGAGAATGGCTTGAAGCAGGCGAAGAAGAGCTTACACTAGTCGCTGATGCTGAAAGCGCAGACACATTCATCCAAAAATTGGCCTCCTATACTTAATTAACAAGCAGGAAAAAACAGTAAACATACCAAAATCCCAGACCATTATCAGAAAAGCGGAATTTGAAGAAATTGAACGAAAAAAGGAAAAGAAAGAGTTAATAGACAATTTATTGGATATATTTAATGATTACCGAATACTATACGAATCATTTCATGATCAAGAATACTATCAAGTTATGAGAGTGGTCCTCAAAAAATTAGAGAATCTGGTTAATAATGATGGCAAAAGCCATGTATAGTTATAGTCTTGTGACTTCAAATAATAAATATAAAATAAATGGGATTCCTGCCCATTTTATGAGAAAAAACAGAGAGTCTGTAACCTTTTGAAATAATTGGAGTGTAATTCCATCCTCCATATTTACGTCTTCAATCAATGCTTCTAGCTTCAACTTTAAATTTGATATCATATCTCATTTCACCTCATCATGTTCTTTTCATTCATCCTATGCTTGTCCAAATCAAAAAAGACATGTTTTTTCAGGTTAAAATGAGTTTTTACTCCTAAAGCGTTTGCATTTATAATACTAAATAGTTGCTATACAAAGTTAATAGCATGAAAAAGCCTGATTCATCATACATTCTGTAAAAAGGGGGCGATGCTATGAGAGAAATTGAAGTATTTATTGATACGGAAGAGATTGCCGAATTTTTCTTTCATGAGCTTGTAAAAAGGGGATACGTTCCTTCAGAAGAGGAGTTAGAAGAAATCGCAGATATCACCTTCGAATACCTTATCGAGAAAAGTATTATTGATGAGGAAGTACAAGATGAATAAAACCGTTTATAGTAAGAAGAGGGATTTTTTACTTTTCTTTTATAATAGAGTTAAACGAAAAAACGAGCATTAATGTTCGTTTTTTACGAGTGTAGAAAGTTTTTTAATTTAAACTAAATTTTAAGTTTTTTCTGTAAATATTATCATTCGACAAAAATAGAATAATTTCGACAAAGGGATTAACAAGTGGTTTCTCTAATTATTAAAAAATGAATTTTATTTTAATGATTGGAGGGATATGATGATCAGAATGTTATCAAAAAAAGCGAGTATGCAATATGATGTGACGATCTTTCAAACTCCAAAGTACCGTGAATATAAAGGATATAAGGCGGTTTGTCGCACATTCATTCCAGCAAATAGCCGTAAAAACTGCTTGCAGGAAACCTTTAGCCGTTTTAATGTTACCGATCGGATACCTGAAAATTATAAAGGAAGATTTCTTTCAACAGGAGATATTATTTTAATTGATGAAGGTCGTGGTGGCCAACATTACTATCAATTAAAATCTGGCGGCTGGCATCCTATAAATCGAATTCTTCTTCGATAGTCTTCTGAACCAAAAAAGGAGGACACATGAGGCTTAACCCCTTATGTGTCCCTCCTTTTTTTAATTGTTTTTTCGGCCACCAGTCGCATTATGTTCTTTTGCGTGGGCTTCGTGTTCTGCTACGATCGCCTCTGCTGGTATATGATTATTTTTCTTCGGTGAGTTAATTCGACTACGATGTTTTTTACCCATTTAAAGTTCCCCCCTTTGGATAATCTAAAAGTAGCTTTCCACAAAATAAAAAATTCATGACAGCTTCCATGAAAGGTTTTTATTGAAAAATGAGTATGATATAGTGGCTATGGTAGAGTAAATTTACTTTACTTAACATGGAATGGAGGACTTAACATGAGTGTACATATTGCTGCAAAAGAAAATGAAATTGCCGAAACGGTTTTGCTACCTGGAGACCCGCTTCGCGCAAAATATATCGCACAAAACTTCTTAGACAATGCCAATTGCTATAACGAAGTTCGGAATATGTTTGGTTTTACTGGTACCTATAAAGGAAAAAGAATTTCTGTTCAAGGAACCGGAATGGGAGTTCCATCTATTTCTATATATATAAATGAATTAATGAATAGCTATAATGTTCAAAATCTAATTCGTGTCGGTACATGCGGTGCGATTCAAAAAGACGTAAAAGTTCGCGACGTAATTTTGGCAATGACTAGTTCAACTGACTCTAATATGAATCGCCTAACCTTTGGGGGAGTGGACTATGCTCCTACAGCAAACTTTGAATTACTGAAAAAGGCCTACGATGCAGGCATTGAAAAAGGTCTTAATTTAAAAGTTGGTAATGTATTTACTGCCGATTCGTTTTATAACGATAATGCCGACCTGGAAAAATGGGCTAGATATCAAATATTGGCGATAGAAATGGAGACCACATGGCCTTATATACATTAGCAGCAAAATTTGGTCGGAGAGCTCTTTCTGTCTTAACCGTAAGTGACCACATCCTTACAGGTGAAGAAACAACTGCAGAGGAAAGACAATTAACTTTTAATGATATGATTGAAGTTGCTTTAGAAGCAGCAATCAAGGAATAAATACCATTGGAGGCTCACATCCCATATGGAGTGGCCTTTTTCGTATGTCTTTTGTAACTTGACCTTTTAAGTAAAAATCGATATAGTGCATAAGTGATATCTGAAAGAATAGATAGGTGAGTATAATGCGAGTGAAAAATTTATTGGTAATTTTTGCATCTATTTTTCTAATTACCGGGTGCAGTCAGATGGATTCTTTTTTTAAAAAGGTTCCATTATTAAGTAAGGACAGTCAAGAACAAAAAGCAGTGAAAACGAACAAAGCATACCAGGAACCATTCACTGGTAAAAATTCTCTTAATTTGCAAGCGATATTTTTTAATGAGATTAAACAGGTCGATGGACAAAATGTTATTCAAAACCCTACGAATATCTTGGCCGAATTAATAAACAATACTTACTTCCAGATAAATACATTCCTGCTGACCTTGTTCATCCAAATGTTGCTTTTTCTTTTGGTGATTTAAAAGAGGAAAAGAGTTATATGAGGAAAGAAGCAGCGGATGCTTTAAGCAAAATGTTTAATGATGCAAAAAAGTCTGGGATTGAGCTGTATGCTGTTTCTGGTTATCGTTCCTATAGCCGTCAAAAGGATTTATTTGATGCTGAAATTAATCAGGTTGGAAAAGAAAAAGCGGTACAGGCTGTTGCAATTCCTGGTTCAAGCGAGCATCAGTCTGGATTAGCGATGGATATTGCTAGTAAATCGACGAATTTAAATTTAACGCAAGGCTTTGAAAATACCAAAGAAGGTAAATGGCTAGCAGAAAATGCTCATCGCTTTGGTTATATCCTTCGCTATCCAAAAGGGAAAGAAGGAATAACAAATTACGAATATGAACCATGGCATTTCCGTTATGTAGGAGTAAAAGCTGCTACAGTCATCTTTCAACACAATTGGACATTAGAGGAATACTTTAATGAAGTCAAGAAAATTTAAATGAAAAAAGAGGTTTCATGAACCTCTTTTTTTTATGGGATAAAGGAGCAAACGTACACGATGGAGAATTTAATAAATCAATCGATTATTTTATTATCGTTCGTTGGGGTAAATAGAATGATTAATAAAGTAGTTCATAAGTGATGATCCAAAAGTATAGTGGATAAAGGTGTGATAATTATCATCGAATTTCGTCGAATTAAGCGTAAAATTAATGGTAATATTTATTTTTCTTACTTTATGGAAAAATTCATTGACCAAAAATACGGTGCGGGGGTATAGTATAAAAGTGAGGTGATATACATGAAGGAGCAGCTTAAAGTAGATATTACGGGTATGACTTGTGCGGCATGCTCAATCCGAATCGAAAAAGGGCTGAACAAAATGGATGGGGTAGTGGCTAATGTCAATTTGGCCATGGAAAGCGCGTCCGTTTTATATGAGACAAATTTAGTTTCCAAGGACGACATTTTAAATAAAATTGAAAATCTTGGCTATGGAGTCCATTTTGAAAAAACGGAGCTTGATGTCTTCGGTATGACGTGTGCTGCTTGCTCAACTAGAATTGAAAAATCTCTAAATAAGATGAATGGAATTACAAATGCAACAGTCAACCTGGCAACTGAATCAGCTGCTATTAAGTATAACGATAAAGAAGTAACAAAAGAGCAAATGATTGATCAAATCCAGAAGCTTGGATATGAAGCAAAGGAAAAAGTTCATATGGAAACCAAGGCACATTATAAAGAAGAGGAGCTTAAAAGCAAGAAGCGAAAGTTTTTCCTTTCGGTAATTTTTTCACTTCCACTTTTGTATACCATGCTGGCTCATTTACCATTGAATAGTAAATTTCCAATGCCCGATTTTTTGATGAATCCATGGTTTCAATTACTACTTGCATCACTAGTACAATTCTATATAGGTGGCCAATTTTATCTTAGTGCCTTTAAAGCATTAAAAAATTATAGTGCGAATATGGATGTCCTTGTTGCTTTAGGAACGTCAGCAGCTTATTTTTACAGCCTGTCAGAAGGGATAAAAACGATTGGCAATAATACCTATGTGCCACATCTTTATTTTGAAACGAGTGCAGTGCTGATAACCTTAATCCTTTTGGGGAAATTATTTGAAACCATGGCGAAAGGGAGAACGACAGTTGCCATTTCCAAATTGCTAAGTTTACAGGCAAAGAGGCCATGGTTATTAGAAGTGGAAAGGAAATTCGAATTCCAGTAGAAGAAGTGAAAGTATACGATCAATTAGTAGTAAAGCCTGGGGAGAAAATTCCTGTTGATGGAGAAATACAATCTGGTCGATCTTCAATTGATGAATCAATGATTACAGGAGAATCCATCCCAGTAGAGAAATCCATTGGTGATTCTGTTATAGGGTCAACTTTAAACAAAAACGGTACACTCATTATGAAAGCGACAAAGGTGGGAAAAGACACCGCCCTTGCTGGTATTATAAAGATTGTTGAAGAGGCACAGGGCAGTAAAGCACCTATACAGCGAATAGCAGATACCATTTCAGGATATTTTGTCCCTGTAGTTGTTGCTTTCTCCTTCATTACTTTTCTGGTTTGGTATTTATTCATTAATCCTGGAGATTTTCCCGCTGCATTAGAAACCGCTATTGCTGTTCTTGTAATTGCCTGTCCATGTGCCTTAGGACTTGCCACACCAACTTCCATTATGGTTGGTACAGGTAAAGGGGCAGAAATGGGAATCTTGTTTAAAGGAGGAGAGCATCTAGAAACAGCTCATAAAATTGATACGATTGTGCTTGACAAGACCGGAACCATTACGAAGGGTCAACCAACAGTCACCAATTTTATAGCCTATCAGGATGAGAAAAAGGTACTTCAATATCTTGTCTCAGCGGAGACATCATCTGAACATCCTCTAGCTGAAGCAATTGTACAATTTGGAAAAGAAAGGAGAACTAGCACTCTTCCTGTAAAACGATTTACAGCAATACCTGGATATGGAATCGAAGCGAAAATTGGCGATGACGAAATATTTGTTGGTACTCGAAAACTAATGGATTTAAAACGAATAGGTTATTCCGATTATTTACATGATATGCTTCGTTTTGAAACCGAAGGAAAAACGGCTATGTACATTGCCATTAATGGAATAATAATAGGAATCGTAGCTGTAGCGGATACAGTTAAAGAGACTGCAAAAATAGCGGTAGATCAGTTAAAACAATTGGGTATTGAGGTCTATATGCTAACGGGTGATAACGAGCGTACGGCTCAGTCAATCGCCAATCAAGTTGGCATAGCCCATGTTATTGCTGAGGTTCTCCCAGATGAAAAAGCAAATCATGTGAAGGAGCTACAGCTAAAAGGGAAAATTGTGGCGATGGTAGGTGACGGAATTAATGACGCACCTGCACTTGCTCTTGCAGATATAGGGATTGCTATCGGAACAGGTACAGATGTGGCGATTGAAGCTGCTGATATCACCATTCTCGGTGGCGAGTTGACCTTGATACCTAAAGCAATCGGTTTAAGTAAAAAAACGATGCACAACATACGCCAAAATCTTTTCTGGGCACTCATATACAATTCAGCTGGTATCCCGATTGCCGCCTTAGGCTTATTAGCACCCTGGGTAGCGGGTGCAGCAATGGCTTTCAGTTCAGTATCTGTTGTGACTAACTCACTTCGTTTGAAGCGAGTAAAAATATAGCTTAAATTAAACGGTACTTCCTGTGGGGATTTGCCGTTTAATTTTTTTCGGACAAATTCATTAACTTTTCTTTGTTAATTTTATAAAAAAGATGTTATTCTAATCACTAAGGGTTTATTTATGGCGTTTACTCATGTATTTTATGGTTAATGAAAGTGGTGAAAGCTTTGGATGAAGAGAAAAATGAACAAGAGCAACTAACTGAAAACAAATCAGGTTATATTCGATTAAAGAAATTTCATTTTATCATGCTAGTATTTTTTGTTGTTTTTCTATCGGCTGGGATAACAACATTTGCACTTGCGTTTGGAAAAGAAAAAGCTGTAACAGTTGGAACCGATAGGACGGAATTTAATAAACTCTATACAGCCTACGATACGTTGAAAAGTGGATATTATCAAGGTGTGAATCAACAAAAACTAATTAACGGGGCTATAGACGGGATGGTTAAGTCTCTTGGTGACCCATACTCAGTGTATATGAGTAATGAGGAAGCAAAAAGCTTTAATAGCAGCATTTCTTCTTCCTTCGAAGGGATTGGAGCTGAAATTGAGGAGAAGGATGGGCATATTGTAATTGTTTCCCCTATCAAAGGATCACCTGCTGAAAAAGCCGGATTAAAACCAAATGATATTATTATTGCTGTAAATGGAAAGAGCGTTCAAGGAATGAACTCTACACAAGCAGTTACGTTAATTAGAGGGAAAAAAGGGACAAAAGTTGAATTAACGATTCAGCGACCAGGAACAGCGGCATCGGTTAAGTTGCCGATTATCCGTGATGAGATTCCAATCGAAACAGTTTACGGTGAAATGGTTGGTGATGGCATTGCAAAAGTACAAATTACCAGTTTTTCTACCAATACATCAAAAGAGCTGGTTAAGACGTTAAATGACTTACAAAAACAGGGAATGAAAGGGTTAGTATTAGACTTACGCCAAAATCCAGGGGGATTATTGGACCAAGCAGTAAGTATTTCTAGCATGTTTGTACCTAAAGGGAAAGTAATTGTGAAAGAAGAAGACCGCAATGGAAAGATAACAGAAATCCCTTCAGAGAATACTGGGAGCCCTACACTTCCTTTGGTCGTATTAATTGATAAGGGTAGTGCTAGTGCTTCGGAAATTCTATCTGCTGCAGTGAAAGAATCAGCAGGTGTACCACTTGTTGGAGAGAAATCATTTGGTAAAGGAACTGTACAGACAGTTCAAGATTTTACTGATGGATCTAACCTTAAGTTAACAATTGCCAAATGGTTAACGCCAAATGGAAATTGGATTCATAAAAAAGGGATTCAACCTGATTATCCTGTAGCACTTCCAGATTATGCGTCCTTGTCAATTATTAATCCGGATACGGCCTTGTCGCTTTCTAATGCTTCGACGGATGTTCAAACAGCACAGAAAATGCTGAAAGCAGTTGGTTATGATCCAGGTCGTGATGACGGATTTTTTGATGAAAAAACAAAAGCGGCGGTTGTTGCTTTCCAAACTGCACAAAAACTACCAGCAGATGGAATTTTAAAAGGTGACTCTACCTTAAAATTAATGGATCTTTTAAGAGAAAAGATTAAAGCGAATGATACACAACTACAAAAGGCAATTGAAGTATTAAAGGGAAGAATGAAATAAAAACGCTAATTGAGGCTGCCATATTGTGGTAGCCTCAATTTTTTTGTCATCTTTCTTGTATATTTGTCATCATACTTTCCAACAATGGAATTAGACTAACGAGATTTGGTGGTGTGGAAATGAGGAAATTATGCGTTGTTGTTATTGTACTATCTTTTTTTGGCTATGGACCTTTAAAGTCCTTCTTTCATACTGTGATGAATACTGATGGAAAAAGCACGTCTGGTGAAACAATCATACAAAAAATAAAAGACTCAACAAATTTATTTCCTCAGAGCGATAATAAGAAAGTTGAGAATTATTTGCTTACCGAAAATAGTGGTGATAAAAAGTCTTCCTTAACTGGATCTGCGATGGTCCTGAGATATGATAATGAAAAACATAAGCTAATGGTCACTTCTATTTTACTTCCGGGTAACCTCACTAATGGTAATGGAAATGACCTAGACGCGATGAAAAAAGAAGTGGAAAAAGACTACAAGGTAACAATTGATCATTACTTCAATCTTGATTCAGTCGGACTGGCGCATATCGTTGATCTCCTTGCTCCCAAAGGTATTAATTTGAATCATGATTCCAGCAAATATGTTCGGGGGAATGGTGACAATAAGTTGAATGGAAATGAATTCGTCTCAATCATTAATACTGGTAATCCCGATAAAATAAACGCGGTAGTATCAGCATTAAAAAATGAAATAGAAACGAGTCAATCGGCTGAAAAGCTAGTTACTTTAGCCCCTTCAATTATTAATGAAGCGATCAAAAGTGTAAAAACGGATCTAGGAAAAGGAGAGTTAATGGCATTGGGATACTCAGCAATGATGAACCCGATAACATCGATTGTATCTTTACAACTTGCAGGGAAAAATCAATTAGAAAAGGCAAACACGGTAAATTCAATTGTTGGTAAAAAAGGACAAAATCGGGTATTTAATTAAACAGCAGAATATATTAAAAATCGGCGGATGAGTGAAATCATCCGCTTCAACTATTTTTAGGATGAATTCTTCAATTGTTTTTAGATATAATAGAAGGAATGTTAATAGAATGCGAAGGGAAATGAATATGAAGAAAGCAGAAGTTTATATTTTATCAGGTTTTTTAGGGAGCGGGAAAACAACTTTATTAAAACGATTGATTGAAGATGAACGAAGGCTGGGAAGAAAAATTGCGGTAATGATGAATGAATTGGGTAAAGTCTCGATTGATTCTGATGCTGTAATTAATGATGATGTGGCATTGAAAGAATTGTTAGGTGGGTGCATTTGCTGCTCCATCCAGGACAAACTTGAATCACAGCTTCAAGGGTTATTGTTAGAAGAAAAGCCGGAAGTCATTTATATTGAGACAACAGGTGCTGCACATCCTATAGAAGTATTGGATGCTATTCTTTCACCATTGTTTGCTGAGCACTTATTAATAAAAGGAATTTTGACAACTGTAGATGGATTACGATGGTTGAATAGAAAAACGCTTAGCCCTCAACTTCAACAACTCATTCTTGAACAAGTAAGACATGCTGATTTTATTCTTATTAACAAAATGAATGAGATAACAGAGGTTGAGCAAGCAAGGATAACCTTTGAAGTACAATCGATTAATTCCGAAGCAAGATGTCTGCTTACTAATTATTCACAGGTCTCTATCGACCAATTAAGAAAGCTTTCGGTTTCATTTGATAAGCAATCAGAAAGATTAGAACAGAAAAAGAAATTAAATTTAACAACTTTTGTTTTCCAATTTGACAATACAATAAGCCATACAAAGTTTGAAGAATTTTTAAAAAGTCTACCGGATACTATTTATCGGATCAAAGGCTATGTAAAGTTTGACCATTCTAATTACCCAACACTTTTTCAATTTTCTTATGGGATGCCGATTTATATGCAGGAATATATGAATTTTCCTTTAAACCTCGTTTTTATCGGTGAAAATATTGATTGGAATCAAATTGAGATACAGCTTGTTGGTCTAGAGAATAATCCAAAAATCAAATAGGTTCATGAATGATTAATCCATCTTCAGGTAACTCTTTTAATGTAGTTTAAATTACATTGAGAGGGGGATTAGATGAAAAAGTCATTTGCTTTATTTGTATTAACACTTACCCTCCTTAATGGACAAAATATTCAAGCAGCCTCTGAAATTAGCTATAAGATTGAGATGCTGCCATGGAATGAAGTCGATCATCTAGTACCCAGGTTTTCAAAATTCACTGTCCTAGATATTGAAACGGGAAAGAAATTCAACGTGCAAAGAAGAGCCGGAAGTCATCATGCAGATGTACAGCCCTTGACATCAAAAGACACAAAAATAATGAAAAAGATTTACGGAGGAAAATGGAGCTGGAAGCGCCGAGCAATCATCGTGATTCATAAGGATAAATGGCTAGCAGCCTCGATGCATGGCATGCCACATGGTGCAGGCGCCTTAAAAAATAATTTTCCAGGCCATTTTTGTATTCATTTTTATGGAAGTACAACTCATCGGACAAATTCAATGGATTTGTCACATATGCTTATGGTATTGAAGGCTTCTGGAAAGTTGAATGGCTACTTAGGTAAAGCGAATCCTTACGAGGTCATTAGTGCCTATATAGCAGGATTTAAGCAACAGGATGAAAGGATTTCGTCCTTAGTATCACTGCAAAGGATTAAATGGAAACCAATCTTAGCTCAAATTGATAATGTAAGGATATCAAGGATGCCGCTATTACCTGCCGAGGATTTAACGGCAGAAATTAATTTGGACATTCCGATTGAAATTGATTGGTACATAAAAAACAAAGGTAGGCAAATGTTCAAGGGAGAAATCCACTTAGTCCGTTTTTCACCCATTGATGCTTGGAGAGTGGATTCAAAACAGTTTTTAAAAGAAAATAACCTTAAATAATAAAAAAACACCTTTATGGTAATTCCCTTCATAAAGGTGTTTATCAGTTTAAATAGGTTGTTCACCGAATTTAATAAAGGTTCGTTCGTCTTCGATTAAGCCGCATGCACCACATTGTACGCGATAATCAGGGCCGTTGTAGGGGAGATGAAATGGCTCCAAATCACTTTCTCCGTACTCACGAACCACATCACCGGATTGGGGGTCGAGCTTTACTGATTGAGCAACCTGTTGGATGATATTAAATCGACTGCGGTTTGTTTTGCAATTTGGGCATCTGTATGGAGTTGACATGTGTTTCTCCTTCAATTGAATTGTATAAACCTATTTTTTGCTATAATGTTAAAAAATATGTAAAATTTACAGGAGCTGAGTTAATTGTCAAACGAAAAGGAAGATTTTGATAGATTATTAGCGGAATATCGCAGTATTTGGAACAATCGATTATTAGTTACTTGTGAAAAAAATAGTGAGGCAACCCTAAAAGAAGCTATTAAAAGAGAACTATTAGATGAAAACTCACATCCGAGAATTCGAAAGAATAGGTATGAAAAATATTACTTTGCAATAAAAAGAGTTATGAATTCTACGGTGTCACAAGAGGGTAAACTACTTATTATTGAGATTCATAACCAAATAATGGAAGAAGTAGATCTTCTTTAGGATAAATACTAGAAGACAGCTTAGGCTGCCTCTTAGTATTTATCAGGGTTTGTATGGTTGAAGTTAATAGGGATCTTTTCGCTATCTTCTCTGTAAAAAGGCATGAAAATAACAAGAATTCCATTGCGAATTTCCGAACGGATTTTATTAGCAAAAATAGGATAGGGAAGTGTTAGTTCCTTTATAAATTTCCGATTGGCTCTTTCTTTAAGAAAATATTTACAATTTTGCTTTAATGTTTTAAATTCCCCAGTGATCGTTAAAACCTGCTGATTGACGGTAATGTGGAGATCTTCCTTGGCCATCCCTGGGATTTCTGCTTCAATTATGAGTTCATTTTCGGTTTCGTATAAATCACATTTTGGAAATAATTCCTTTATAGTTGTTAAGGAATTTAAAGAGGGAATGTTTTCGTTATTTTCATTTAAAATTTGATTCCAGAACTTATCGGATTGAAATTGTTGAGCAGCGTCCATCCATTTTTTAAACTTATCTATTTCCATATATGCACCTCTTACTTGTAATCCGTTATTCCATCTTATTTTAAGATAAGAAATTCATGCAAAAAAGATTTAAGTTTACATGATTTCAGTTACATCAATTTGAGAAAACTGCATATCAACATTCTTCGGGATTTTAACTTCAAGGATACCTTCTTTAAAATTAGCAGATGCACCTTTCTTTTTTACAATCGCTGGAAGTGTGATTGTATGTTTATCCTCGACCTGTGGGATATGCTCTACTATCAACTGGTTCGAGGTATGATAAATGCGTAGTTGTCTTAGCCATTCATCATTTCTAATCGGGATCCTCACAAATACAAAATCGTGGGTCTCAAAGGCGGATGAATTTAATTCACCTACTGTAGATTGCTGTTGTGTCACAGAAGATTGGAAACCGCTGAACATATCTTGAGGGTTCATCATTCCCCTCATATTTCCAGGCATCATTTTTCCCATTATATCTTGGACATAGTTTTCAATTTGATCAGGCTTCACTTTTTGCATTACATCCTTCATATCTTTACCAAAAGGGAACATATTCCAGGGGAACATAATTTTCCATCCTTTCATGGAATAAAAATAGCTTTAAACTAGGTACTTCCGGGGTATCAAGTTGGTCCTATTGATATCCATGATATGCATATATTGTCTAACCGTTATTAAAACTTACTGTGAATTCTTCTTTTGTTGAACGATTTGCGGAGAATAATCTCTAAAAATTTGCATATATATTTAAATCTTTTTAACATAGAGGAAAGAGAAAAATTAAAAGTTGAGAGGTAATGAACGTGAACACTAAAACTGCTTTGATTACAGGAGGAGCTTCCGGTATTGGGAAAGTTACTGCTTTCCAGCTAGCACAAAAGGGATACCAAATTGTTATCAACTACCGAAATAGTGAGTCAGAAGCCATTCTTTTAGCAAAGCATTTGAACGATCACTATGGGATAAAGGTTATCACGATTCAAGGGGATATTGCCAAGAAGGATGACTGCATCCGAATCGTTAATCAATCACTTTCAATCTTCTTCATCCATTGATATATTGATTCACAATGCAGGCCCATACATACATGAAAGAAAAAAGCTAACGGAGTATAGTTTTGAGGAATGGGATTATTTGTTAGCTGGAAATTTATCAGCCGTTTTTTATTTATCAAAGCTGATTATACCCATAATGAGAAAGCAGAACTGGGGGAGAATTATTACGATGGGCTTTGACAGGGTTGAAACGGCACCTGGATGGGTTTATCGTTCAGCATTTGCGGCTGCAAAAACAGGACTGGCATCCCTTACAAGGACAATTGCAATGGAGGAGGCTGGATATGGGATTACGGCAAATATGGTTTGCCCAGGGGACATTCTGAATGAATGGAAAGAAAAAAATATTGATGAATCTTTAATTTCTAATGAAGAACAGGCACCTGTGGGCAGACCTGGGACCGGAGAGGATATTGCAAGAGTTGTTTCGTTCCTTATCGACGACAAATCTAGCTTTATAACTGGAAGCATTATACCTGTTACAGGTGGGACGGATGTGTTGAATAAGGTCAATAGAGTGAAAATTGATGAAGAACCAAAGATATAAAAAGCCTAATCCTTTTAAGAATTAGGCTTTTTTCTCCTCAATTGCAGGGTGATTTGTTTTTTGAACCCATAGAAGCCTACATAATAGACAAATTGCACCGACAGCAAGACCTGCAATGAGGCCAATCCAATAACCGAAAGCTCCTAGTCCTGTATAAGTTGCCATTAAATACCCTATGGGCAATCCGATAATCCAATAGGATATGAGTGTGGCTATGAAGGTAATATTTACGTCTTTATAACCTCTGAGTGCTCCTTGGACTGGGGCTTGTATAGCATCTGATAATTGAAAAAATAATGCATATAGCAAAAATTGGCCAGTTAATTTTAGCACGATTGGATCATTTGTATAAATACCTGCGATTTTTAAACGGAATAAAAGTAAAATCATTCCGCAAAAACCTGCAAGAAAAATAGCAATTCCAAGGCCGATCCAGCTATATTCCTTTGCATCATAATGCCTTTTTGCTCCTACTTCAAATCCCACCAAGATGGTTAATGCCATCGAGATGCTTAGAGGAAGCATATATAAAAAGGAGGCAAAATTTAATGCAGCCTGATGGCTCGCGATTGTATTTGTATCAAAGGTACTCATTAATAAGGTAACAGCAGCAAAAATGCTCGTTTCAAAAAAAATGGAGAAACCAATTGGAACGCCAATTTTTAGAATATCTTTCCACTTGGAAAAAGAAACACGATAAAAGTTACTGAAAATACCGTAATTAGAAAATGGGCGATTTGTGCATATTATAAAAACGGCAATAGAAGTAATAATCCAATATGTAATGGCAGTAGCAAAACCAGATCCAACTCCTCCTAGTTCAGGAAAACCAAATTTCCCATAAATAAGAAAATAGTTAAAAATAACATTTATCGGCAAAGAGCTTAAAGTAATCATCATCGTAACTCGCGTTTTTCCAAGGGCATCGATAAATGACCGTAACACGTTATAAGCGAAAAGGGGAATCATCCCAAAACTTAAGGCAATTAAATAGTTATGTGCTACCTTTCTTACATGTTCTTCTAGATTCATTCCATTAAGTAGTGGATTAAGGATAAACGACCCTATTGCCATAACTAAAATCGCAATACAAACGGAAAGGTATACCCCTTGGATAACGGAAAAAGCCACCTTATCTTGCTGCTTGCTTCCAGTTAATTGCGCTACTATCGGGGTAACAGCGAGTAAGATCCCACTCAATCCAGTGAAAACAGGTACCCATAATGAAGAGCCAATAGCAACACCTGCTAAATCAGATGGACTATAGTGCCCGGACATTGTAACATCAAAAAAATTCATCGAAAAAAGACCTAGCTGTGTAATTAAGATTGGAATGAGAAGATAAATAAGTTGTCTTAGCTTTTGTTTTTTTGTATATGTTTGCTTCAATTGTTTTTCCTCATTTTCATTAGTTTAACGAAAAACATTATAACATGGAAAATAGTTTTATTGCGTACATAAGGAATATTAAGGCAAATCTTTCATAAACTGTAGGAAACAAAATAAACAAGAATAACCCACCTTGGACCCTAATATTATCTGTAAGGGTCATTTTTTATTTATCCTAGTTATGTTCACAAATTATTCAAACTGCTTTTACAATTTTTTGAACTATTTGATTTCGTGGAATGAAAATGTCTTCTTTAGTGGATAATAGTATTAATCATCAATGAAAGGAGCAAAGAAAATGAGTTTTAACATGAATCGAATTAATCCAAATCAAACCCAAGTATTTTTTCATGATGGCCGTTTTGAAACGTTAACGAATGAGGAATTAGATGATTTTTTGCTCCAAATGGGTCTTAGTGATGTAAACGAAGCACTAGAACAAAATCTTACGGAATAATACTTTTTTAAAACCTATGACTTTGCCGCGTTAGCGACTTAGTCTTTTTTTCTAATTCGAAATTTCTTTCCTAATTTATTTAATAAAGGAAAGAAAGCTGACTCAAATTGAGTCAGCCTTCTCATGTTATGCTTCCAATAACTGTGAAGAATCAGATTGTAAAGTACCGGTCCTCATGAGGTGGAAGGTATATTGGTCTTTTGGGATTTCATATAAATCGTAAACATCACCATTTGCGTTTAATTGCTCATAAATTGATTCCCTTGTTTTGTTTGCGTTTACTACATAAGGAAGTTTTTCAGCAGCTTTAATGGATCGAATGTTTACTTTTCGAATACGCATAAAAACAGTTTCTATCCCCATTTCATAAAAAAGCTCTTGAAAAAAGGCATCTTTAGCCGGGCTATTATAGCCTTTACCGTGAAACGGTTTTCCAAGCCAAGTGCCTAAGAATCCTGCATTATTTTCAATGTCAAACAGATTTATTGTGCCGATCGGGGCTCCCCATTCATCAAGAATAGTCCTAGAAATTAATTCACCGCGTTCTTCAGCTTCAATCGTTTGCTTGGTAATAAATAAGAATTCTTCATATGATGCAGCTTTTTGACGTACAAAAGGGAAGACATCTGGATGCGTCATTAATTCGTACAATGTGTGGCTGTCATGCAAATCGCGTTTCTTGAGCATGAATTTCCCTCCAATTAGGGCAATCCGATCCCATGTCTAAAGAAGTGGCCACCCTCGAAATTTTTTATTTAAGTTACTAAAAAATTTCGGGGTGGGAATCGAACCCACTAGAACCAGTATCACTGGTGGCGCACCATTTGCCTTCCCTATTTCATTTTTTTTGTTGAAATTAGTATGTGTAAAAACCTCCAAGGTTTTCAAGTCTAATACAGTCTCACTTAAGAGTATGATACAAAAAAAAACGAAAAAAATAAATAGATTTTTGTATTATTTTTTAGAATATTATTTGGTAAATTTCTACATATTTCTACGATTCAGAATAGACCATTTCTCCACCAATCATGGTCCATTTTGGCTTGGCTAAATAATGAAATGGATGATGGCTCCATAGCACTAAATCAGCATCTTTTCCTTCTTCAATACTTCCAAGACGATCCTCAATTCTTAAGTTCCTTGCAGGATGAATGGTAATCCCCTCTAATGCTTTTTGTTCTGGTAGACCTTCCCTGACAGCGATAGCAGCACAAATATTCAGGTATTGAATTGGAGTATAGGGGTGATCAGTTGTAATCGACACTTCGACACCATGATTTGATAATTCCTGATATGTTTTCCATGTCTTGTTTTTTAATTCGACCTTTGATTTTCTCGTCAATGTTGGACCTACTGAAACTTTTAAACCCATTCCAGCTAACTCACTAGCAATCAAATGTCCCTCTGTGCAATGTTCAATTCGCAAATCAAGATTAAATTCCTCTGCAAAACGTATAGCCGAAATAATATCATCTGCTCGGTGTGCATGAATCCGAACAGGAATTTCTTGTTTAAGAGCCATTACAAGGGGGGCAATCCGCAAATCTTCAGGGTTATCAGCATGAAAGGCTTTGTAAAAGGCTTCCCGTAGCATGCCCATTATACCCATTCTTGTAATCGAATCACTATTACCATGGCTGTGAATTCTTTTCGGATTTTCCCCTAATGCGATTTTTAGTCCAGCTATTTCTTTGACAATCATCTGTTTTATATTCTTCCCTGTTGTTTTAATAACAGAGGTGGTCCCACCAATGACATTAGCGCTGCCAGGCATAATATGTGCTGTTGTAATACCGCTCTTGAGAGCATCAGTAAAGGCTGGGTCAAAGGGATACGCTCCATCAATTGCCCGGATATGTGGTGTCAAAGCCTCAGCTGTTTCGTTAGCATCATTCCCTGCCCACCCAGTCCCCTCATCGTAAAGACCCAAATGTGTATGGACATCAATAAAGCCTGGCAATAGGTAATACTCTCCGCAATGAATTAATTTAACATCTTTTTCAATCGCGATATTGACTCCGACCTTTGAAATTTTTCCATTTTCAATTAATACATCACCGGATTTAATCGGTTTTGATGTAATTGGGTAAATAGTTGCCTCTTTTAAAAGTATTTTTGTCATTATATAACCTTTCTTCATGCTTATAATAGTATTTTTATTATTTTATCAAGAGGAATGCTGATGGAAAAGTGGAACATATATTCACTTATTTTTAACAAAATTCTATAAATGATGAAACCTTTTATAAACTGCAGCGTAAATTTTAAGGTAGAAAGATAAAATTTTCCAATGGGGGAAACGGGATGGCAAACTTAAACTTTGGATTATTAGCACCAATTATTATTATTGAGTTGATTTTATTAATTGTAGCACTCGTTGATTTAATTCGGATTGAGAAAACCAATGGTCCAAAATGGCTTTGGACATTGTTAATTTTATTTGTAAGTATTATTGGTCCAATCCTTTATTTTGTCGTAGGAAGGAGAAATACGTAATGTCCCTAATTCAAATAAGCGGCTTAAAAAAGAGTTTCCAAGGGACGGAAGTAATTAAGGGGCTTGATTTTACCCTCGAAACAGGTAAATGTATTGCGCTTTTAGGTCCGAACGGTGCAGGGAAAACAACCACTCTAAGAATGCTTTCGGGATTAATGAAACCATCAGAGGGTGTTATTACCTTTATGGATACTCAAAAAGGTGAGGATATCCGCCATTTAATTGGCTATCTTTCGCAGTTTCCAGTTTTTTATGATTGGATGAAAGGAATTGAATTTTTGGAGTATGTTGGAAAACTTGCGGGATTGAAGAAAAAAGTCGCAAAGGAACGTTCTATTGAACTTCTTCAATTAGTTGGAATAGTAGATGCAAAGAACAGAAAAATTGGTAAATATTCCGGTGGTATGAGGCAAAGATTAGGTATTGCACAAGCATTAATTCACCGTCCTAAGCTAGTCATCCTAGATGAGCCTGTTTCTGCATTGGACCCTTTAGGAAGAAGAGAAGTATTGGATCTTCTCGAAGGATTAAAAAAGGAAACAACGATTCTTTTTTCCACGCATATCTTAAATGATGCACAAGAGGTATGTGATGAGATTATGTTCCTACATAAAGGAAAAATTGTTGAAGCAGGGACAATGAAAGAACTTTGTTTACGAAACCAACAACCAAAAATTGATTTCACTTTCCAAGGAAAAGCCAATCAATTTTCTACTATTTTATCAAGTCATCCTTTAACGCAGTCCGTAATGGAGGAAGGTAACAGGGTAAGTGTATTTGTTAAAGATGTAGGGCTTGCAAGACATGCATTTCTGAAAGAAATTGCAGAACAAAATTGGCCGCTTGAAAAATTTGAAGTCAGCAGTATGACGCTTGAAGATGTGTTTATGAAGGTGGTTGGCAAATGAAACAGTGGTTAACACTATTGCAAAAAGAAATCCTAGAAATGTGGAGAAACTTCAAATGGATTTGGGTTCCGATTACTTTTATTTTATTAGGTGTTCAAAAGCCTTTATCAGATTATTATATGCCGCAAATACTTGATTCAATAGGGGGACTGCCTAAGGGAGCTGTAATTAAAATCCCTACCCCATCTGCAGCGGAGGTTTTAATTCAAAGCCTTGGTGAATATACATCACTTGGCGTCTTAATTATTGTTCTTACCACCATGGGATTAATTGCAGCAGAAAGAAAAAGCGGCGTTGCTGCCATGATTCTGGTAAAACCAGTTTCCTACAAGTCTTTTGTCACAGCAAAATGGGCGGGTAGTCTTCTTTTAATGTGGTTTTCCTTTTTTATAGGTTATCTCGTAACCTGGTATTATACGGGGTTATTATTTGATTGGATTCAGATCGGGGACTTTTTTCAATCGTTCTTTTTTTACGGTCTGTGGCTCACAGTTATTTTATCAATAGCTGTATTCTTTAGTGCATCTCTCTTGACACCAGGTGTTGCTGGATTTATATCGTTGGCTGTGGTGATTGTCTTAAGTATAATAAGTAGCTCCCTTTCCAAGTGGTTAGAATGGAGCCCGGCTCTTTTAACTGATTACGCCAACAAAATGATAATGTCTGGAGAGATTTCTGAATATTTACTGCCTGCAAGTCTAGTAGCAGTAGCATGCATCATCCTATTGCTTATATCTAGTATTTTTATTTTTAGAAAGAAAGAACTGGCAGCTTAATGAAGCGTATGATTTTGTGAATAGGAGAAGATGCAATATAATTAGTCCAGAATAAATAAAAGCTACGGTTTACAGAGAGGAAGAAGGAACGTGTTAAATCAAGTCGGTTTGGTTTTAGAAGGCGGAGGAATGCGTGGTGTATATACTGCTGGTGTCCTTGAATACTTTTTAGAACATCAAATGTTTTTTCCGTATGTTATTGGGGTTTCTGCAGGCGCATGTAACGCAGCCTCATATTTGTCAAAACAAAAAGGAAGAAATAAAACCGTCACGATTCAATATGCTTCCGACCCAAGATATATTTCTTGGAGAAATTACTTTAAAAATCGCCAATTTTTTGGCATGGATTTTATTTTTGATGAGATACCAAACAAACATGTCCCCTACCATTATGATGTTTTTTATAATAGTCCCACTGAATTTGTCGTGGGTACGACTGATTGTATTACAGGAGAACCTGTTTATTACAAAAAACAACAATATGGAAAAGACCTATTGACCGTATTACGTGCTTCTAGTTCGTTACCTTTTGTGGCACCAGAAATTAGCTATAAAGATAAGATTTTGCTTGATGGCGGAATAAGTGATCCCATCCCAATCAAAAAAGCACAGAAAGATGGATTTACGAAAAATATTGTTATTTTAACAAGAAACGAGGGGTATCAGAAGAAACCATCTAAATTCCATTTTCTTGCCGATAGAAAGTATCCTGAGTATAAAGGGCTGCAACAAGCACTAAGGAAACGGTATCAAATATACAATGATACAGTTACGTTTCTTGAAAATGAGGAAAAGGAAGGGAATGTTTTCATCATTCGACCAATCAAGCCGTTGAAGGTTGGAAGAATGGAACGAAATCCGCAAAGATTAGAAGAGTTGTACAATCAAGGTTATGAGGATGCGGAGGCTTTGGTTGGGAATATTTTGAATTGGATAAATAAATTAGAAGGGGCAAAAGAATAGCCTCTTCTTTTATATTTATAATAGGATATGAAGTTTGAAAATAGAAAATCTCCTATCATTTTTTAGACTTTTGAATAATAGACTGATATAAGAGGATTTGATAAGGAGTTTTCTAGATGAAAATACATGAATATTACCGGGATACCGCCAATATATGTTTAAATGGTAGCTTAGCTGCATTAGTTCCAACAGTCATGATCGTTGGAGGGAATATTTCATTTTTTCAAAACAAAGAAATCATGATTTTAACATTGCCTTTTCTCGTCTACAGTCTTATTAGTTTTCAAATTTATTTATTCAGATTAAAGCAGTCAATCGCTATTGGAATAAATATGACTAAATCTAAAAGCCTCTATCAATCGCTATTTGATGTAAAGCAACTTTTGGTGGTTTATTTAAATTCTCAACATCCACGCTTATTACTTTATTTTCCCGATGGCCATCTTGCAGGAGAAATCAAAAAATACCGTGTAAAAGGAAACCGTGTTTTCGAATTAACAAAAACGTTTGCACTACATAATTTTCATGGCCAAGTGATTGGATTTTTTAAAGTAAAAGGAAAAAACCATCTGAAAATTGATGTTTATGACCAAAACAATGTCTATTTGGGTTGCTATGAAAAAAAGAAGGTTTCTTGGATGAAGCATAAAAAGGAACTACTAGATGCATCAGGTAGATTCATTGGTGAAATAGAAGGATCTTCCTTTTACATGGATGAGCATCTATTGGATAAGTCGAAGCATGTAGTAGGGAGATTGCGGCGAGGGTGGATGCCTTTAGAATGGAGCCCTATTTTTCCAGAGCCAAATACCCCTGTGCTGTCGTTTTGGGAGGGGCTAACTGAAAAGGATAAGCTCCTTAGAATGTCATTTTTAATTAATGAGTACTTTATTGAAAGGTGAAAATCACCAAATTGAATAGGGAAGAATATACTTTGCACAATGGATGACAGTTTCTTTCATCCTCGTTGTTTGATAGAATAGGTTTAAAATTGTTTATTTATTTTGGAGGGTATAACAGTGCAAATTGATTTAATCAAAGGTCATGGATCAAGCAATGATTTTCTTCTGATTGATGAAATTTCTAATTCCTATTCATTTTCGGAAAACGAAAGAGCAGCGCTAGCCAGATTGTTATGTAATCGGGAAACGAAACTAGGAGCCGATGGGATTCTTTTTGTCATGAAGAGCAATCATGCCGATGGAAGGATGCGTGTATTTAATGCTGACGGATCAGAAGCTTCCATGTGTGGAAATGGTCTTCGCTTAGTAGCCAGGTATATTTGTGAAATGCTTCATCTGAATGATGCGGTCATAGAAACCATGAAAGCTGATTTAAAAGTAAGCAAACAACCAGATCTATATCCGAATGTAGCTACCTATCAAGTGGAAATTTCACCTGTTTCATTTCAATTAAGCGACTTACCTTTACAACTAAACCAACCAATATTGTTAAATGAAAAAATACCAGCGTTGTCGGAAGAATTAAGCTTTACGGCACTTGCTGTGCCCAATCCTCATTTAATATCGATTGTTGAAGCAAATGTTTTTAAAATGAACATTCAAAAGCAGCTTAGCGAATATGTAAATGGTCCTAATTCATTTTTTTCAGATGGGGTTAATGTCAGCTTTGTTAACACCATCAACAAGGGAAACATTTATGTAAGAACCTTTGAACGGGGTGTTGGGTTTACCAATGCCTGTGGAACTGCGATGTCAGCCTCCTCTCTTGTTACTTGTTTACAAGAATTAAATGACTTTGAAACGATTATTAATGTATACAATAATGGCGGGAAAGTGCAATGTGTTGTTCATGATGATGCGGGTAAATACACTATTGACCTAATTGGTAATGCCATATATCTTTATCAAGCTAGTGTAAATATTGATCTCGGGGGCGGAGCTTTTTCATTGATAACCCACAATGATTATACTGAACAAACAGCCTACGAAAAGCTACAAGAAGATGCACTGCAATTTATCGAACAAACAATGAAAGGATAAGGTAACCTTATCCTTTTTTTGCTGCACCTTTTTTTAAAAATTCAAGAACCGGTGTAAAGGGTTGAATTTCTTTTGATTGAAAGTAGTGATGAAATGGATTCCCATTTTTTCGTATTCGATTTAATGCCTTTTCCATATTAAAAGATACTAGTTCAAGTTTTTCGTCTACTTCCTCCCAATATAGTGGTGTTGCCACACCGGCATGTTCATTTCCCCTCATCGAATAGGGGGCAACAATGGTCTTGCCTTCGCCATGCTGTACATAGTCAACATATAGGCGACTTCCACGATTTTTTTTCATCCTTTCTATTGTAAATGAATCGGGGTCCATAGAAATTAAATATTCGGCGATAAAGCTAGTAAACAATCTTGTATCTTCATATGTGTAAATATTTTCTGGCAAGGGTAGGTATATCTGTAATCCTTTATTTCCCGATGTTTTTACAAAACCAATTAATTGTAATTGATCAAGAACCTCTTTAATAAGTAAAGCGGCTTTTATTGCCAAGTGAAAAGCATCTTTGGACGGAGGATCTAAATCAAAAACAATCTCACTTGGACCCATATTGTTAATGGTTTGAAAGGGAACATGAAATTCTATTGCTAATTGATTTCCAAGCCAAATTAGTGTTTTAAGATTATTGCAAATAATATAGTCAATACCTTCATTGTTATAAGTTTGAACATAGTCAGGTGCGTAATCGGGACAATTCTTTTGATAAAAGGCATCCCCAAACATCCCATGTGGATAACGGATGACCGTTAATAAGCGATTTTTTAAAAAAGGCAGGATGAAGGGTGAGATTTCCCGTAAATACAGGATATAATCGGCTTTCTGGATATCAAGCTTTTGCCAAAGCGGTTTATCTGGATGCGTGACTTTCAAATTTTCTGGTAAATTTTTTTGTTGGAATAAAAAATGTGCGTATGTACATTCCAGTGGTATTAAATCAAATCGAAAGCGATCAAAATGTGGCTCTCGCAGTTGATTTTCGTATAGCTCTAAATATTTTACTTCAAGACAAATAGCAGGTTCGACATAAATGAATTGGGAATCTTCACGCTGCATATTTTGCCTAATGGTTTGTTGCAATGCTCGTTTTTCTTCTGGTTTAAACCCAAATAGAACTTGACCAATCACATGGATCGTTTTCTCATGGTAAACTCCTAGATAAAAATATCCATTGGTTTTGTCGAATGATGTAACAAAACAACTTACATATTTCCAATTTTTAAACTTTAACCATTGGGTTGAGCGTTTTCCTTCTTCCCAAAGGCTATCTTTATGTTTTGCAACAATACCTTCACCATCATAGAGAACAACCTTTTCCCACAGTTCATTAAAATTTGAATGTGCTTCAACCAGCTGAAGTAATTGTAGTTCTTGTGGCTCAACTTCCAACGTTAAACCAATTTTCTGAAACAGCTTATTAAGCTCATTTTTTCTCTTTTTAAAGGTTTCAGAAAAAAGTGGTTTACCCGCTACCATTAATAGGTCGAAAGCCATTAAATAGCAAGGAGATTTACTTGCTTGTTCGAGTATCCTTTTTTTTGATTTCAACCTGCCCCGGACTTGTAAGTTTGAAAAATTTCCTTTATAAGGATTTTCGAGGAAAACAAGCTCACCATCGAGTCGAATAGGCAAAAAAGGTTTAAATTGCTCAGTGTGGGCGAGTAAGAAATCTTTAATTTCAGGAAATTGAGGTAATAATGGTTTCCCATTTCTACTAGTTAATTCAATTCCTTGGATAGTCCATTCAAGGATTGCTCGAAAACCATCGTATTTGACCTCGTAATACCAATCGGAATGAATCGGAAGGTCGAAGGTAAGGGTTGGCAACATTGGTTTCATCACGTTTTTTCCCTTCTTTTCTTTTATTTTGTATAAATAAGTTGAAAATCATCCTTTTCCATTTGTTTATAGGAATGTGATTGCCGCAGAAACGCAAAATAAAAACAAAAAGAATGGAGAAATATTTTATGCATACAATGTGGAAAGGTAGCATCAGCTTTGGTCTTGTGAATATTCCAATCAAGCTCCATACTGCTACAGAAGATAAGGATATTAAACTCCGTACCCTGCATAATAAATGCCATGCTCCGATAAAATATGAAAAAATTTGTTCTGTTTGTGAGGAAGAAGTAAAACCTGAGGACATCGTGAAGGCTTACGAGTACACAAAAGGAAAATTTGTTGTCCTTGAAAATGATGACCTAGAAAAGTTACGGAAGGAAAATGAAGAGAAGGCAGTTGAAATAATTGATTTTGTGAAAATGGAACAAATAGATCCTATCTATTTTGATAGAAGCTATTATATGTCTCCTCATGAAGGAGGGGAAAAGCGTATTCGTTATTACGGAAAGCTTTGCAGGAAACACAAAAGGTCGGGCTAGCAAAAATCATTATCCGTTCGAAGGAGCAGCTTGCTGTTATTCGGGTTTATGAAAATACTCTAGTTATGGAAACGATTCATTATCCCGACGAAGTTCGCAATGCAGGAGATGTGCCAGGTGTTCCTTCCGAAAATAAAGTAACAAAAAAAGAACTGGATACTGCCATTTTACTTATTGACCAATTAACATCAGAATTTGAACCCGAAAAGTATACAGACGAATACCGGACAGCGCTGTTGGAATTGATTGAATCGAAACGAACGGGTAAAGAAACGGTTACTCCTGCAACAAAAGAGATAGCATCCAATGTCACCGATTTAATGGCAGCATTGCAGGCATCGATTGATCGGACAAAGCCAAAAAAAGCAGCGACACCAAGAAAGAAAGCCACACCAAGAGTGAAAAAGGAAGCATAAAGAAATAGCTAAAACCGGCTTGTTTTAATGCGAGTCGGGTCTTTCTTTTCCATAAATAGGAATAGAATAAATAGGAGCAATTGGTAAAGGGGGAGACACAATGGTAAATGTGCTTATGTTTGCAGACCCTGGTATTGATGATTCTTTTGCAATAATGTATGCGCTACTTAATCCGAAAATAAACCTTGTGGGTATTGTCAGTGGCTATGGAAATACACCGAAAGAGAAATCGATAAAAAATACGGCCTACTTACTAAATTTAGCCAGAAGAGATGATATTCCTATTATTGCAGGTGCTGCAGGTCAGTTATTAGGAGAACCGACCCAATATTACCCAGAAATACATGGGAAAGAAGGATTGGGTCCAATTAAGCCTCCGGAAAATTTGAAAAATGTCAAAATTTTCGATTTTAACAAAGTCATTGAAATTGTTACTCAATATAATGAAAATATCGTTATTGTGAATGTTGGCAGATTGACCGAGTTGGCACTGATGTTTATCTTATACGGTAATAATGCTTTAAAAGGTGTTAATGCATTTTATATAATGGGAGGGGCTTTCTTAGTGCCAGGAAATATTAGCGCTGAAGCAGAAGCGAATTTTTATACGGATCCGATTGCTGCCAATACGGTAATGGAAAAAGCACATAATATATATTTGCACCCATTAAATATTACCAATAAAGCAATTATTTCACCTGAAATTATTAATTATCTTTCAGAAAATAGTCCTACACCTTTTAAGCCATTACTAAAACCAGCATTTGATTATTATTTTAAAGCTTATCAGAAAAATGTGCCCGGTATTCAAGGAGCTCCACTCCATGATGTTGTCCCATTAATTGCCCTAACAAATCCTGATTTTGTAAAGTATATTCCAAGAAGAGTAAGAGTAGAGGAATTTGGTACGGCCAAGGGAAAAAGTATTGCGGATTTTTGGCCGAAAAACCCGATAATGAGCCGGTTGGGACTTTAGACTACATCGGCATGGAAGCAAATATTCAGAAATTTATTGTGAGTTTTATGGAAATATTTATGAAAGGTTAAGCGTATGTCTACTAATCTTACCATTTCCAAAACTACATTATAGTTACCTACTATTATGATAGCTATTTGACTTACTGCCTAAAATAAGATAAAATTAAAATACGCTTTTAAGTTCGTTAATATTTATTTGGATTACGTAGCTGTAACTGCATGAAAAAGGTGGACGATGTCGAGTACCCAAAGTGCAGATGTGGTTTTTTTATTTTCAATGTAAAATAACTTAAAGTGAACAATTTGGTGGGGGTAATATCCATGAAAAACGGTAAAGTTAAATGGTTTAATGCAGAAAAAGGTTTCGGATTTATTGAATCTGAAGGTGGCAAGACGTGTTCGTTCACTTCTCAGCAATTCAATCCGAAGGCTTCAAAACTTTAGAAGAGGGCCAATCAGTTTCATTTGAAATTGTTGAAGGCGCTCGTGGACCACAAGCTGCTAACGTAAAAACAGTTTAATTTACTTAAATAAAAGGTGATGCAATGATAAGGGCATCACCTATTTTTATATAAAAATAGGTTAATAGGTAATAAGTCAGTCATGTAAAGCATATTAATAAGATGGTGCATAAAATCCACCTGCTCTTTGCTTTCTTACTAAAGTTAAGGTTATTTTTCATTAGTTTTTTAAAGAAGCGAAGTGTTCAAAATCAGTTATGCAATAAGTACAAGGGGTGATCGTTTTGGCGTTTGGCAGAAGAAATGATGAGGAAGTTAAATTAGAAGAAACAAAAATTTGGGTATGCAATTCAGATAATTGCAAATGCTGGATTCGCGATAATTTTAAGAGCACTGACGTTCCCCTGTGTCCTATTTGCAAAAGTGAAATGAGTCTTACCACAAAAGAATTGCAAGTAATTCATAATCATAGTAAGAACTTCATGTGAGTAAAAAATAAGAATATTTATGCATTAAAAAAGCAGGCTCAAACCCTGCTTTTTTAATCTATACTATTCTCCTTGCAATAGACAAGGACTTGTTCTTCTTCATCTTCCTCGAGTGCGAAGTCTAAAACTTTCTCGCTTCCTCTTTCATAAAAATGATAATTCGTAATCCTCTCCTTATTATCCTCGACGACGAAAATTACTTTTAACCCGAGTCCTTTATCAGAATAAAGTTCATCCTCTTCATCCACATCAAGTTCTAGGAAAAATTCAAAACGTTCACCAGGAAGTAAGCCAAATGGATCTTCTAGTTTTTCAACCGAATGACCAGTAATGTTCAAGTGTATCATCCTTTTCTTTAATGTATTCACTACTATTATACACATTTTTTTTAAGTGCAAAATATTTTCAAAAAAACGCCTTAAATAGGCGTTTTTTATTTGGACAAAATAATAAAACACTTTATTAAAAGTGTTTTTAAGAGTTTACGTATGGAGGAGAAGATGAGATTCGAACTCACGCAACGGTCACCCGTCCTAGCGCATTTCGAGTGCGCCCCCTTATAACCACTTGGGTACTTCTCCTTAAATTTGGAAAAAGAAAGCGGGTGAGGGGAATCGAACCCCCGCTGTCAGCTTGGGAAGCTGGAATTCTACCATTAAACTACACCCGCAAATATGTATACCAATATATATTATTATAGCATAGTTATTGAACTTTTCACTAGCCAAAAGTTTGTGAAAACAACAATAGGAGTAATTTGTGAACAAATAATTCTGATAACAATCAAAAACAATCAAATAATGATTTTTTTTGAAAGAAAATGATTGATTTTTGCAATCGTTTTCAGTAAGATATAATCAAGATAAAAAATTCAAGGTGGTGATGACATGTTAACACCAGAACGTCATCGAATCATTTTACAGCTATTAAAAGAAAAAAGTATCGTCAAAATCCAGGAAATTGTTGAACTAACTAATACTTCAGAATCAACAATCCGAAGGGATTTATCACAATTGGAAGAGGAAAAATTTCTTAAACGGATTCACGGTGGTGCCTCAAGGCTTCAAGGAAAATTACAAGAACCGAGCATGATTGAGAAATCTTCCAAAAACCTTCAAGAAAAACGACGAATTGCTAAGTACGCTGCTAGTTTGGTGGAGATAGGTGATTGTATTTTTCTTGATGCAGGATCAACTGTTATTGAAATGATTGAATTCTTAACAGTTAAAGATATTGTTGTTGTTACAAACGGATTAATGCATTTACCTTCCTTGCTAAATAAAGGTATTCAAACCTATTTAATCGGAGGTTTTGCCAAACCAAATACTAACGCAGTTATCGGTAGAGGAGCATTAGCAGGACTTGATCTTTATCGATTTGATAAATGTTTTATGGGAGTTAATGGAGTTCATCCTCAGTTTGGTTTCACAACGCCTGATCAAGAAGAAGCGATGGTGAAGCAAAAGGCTATGTCTCTCACTAGGGAAGTATATGTTTTGGCAGATGATACGAAGTTTTCTGAGATATCATTTGCAAAAATAGCCAATATTGAGGATGCCGTAATTATTACGAACGAAATAGAAGAGGAAACAGAAATACAATATATAAAAAGAACAACGATAAAGGTAGTGACAGCATGATTTATACTTTAACATTAAACCCTTCCGTGGATTACATTGTGAAACTTGAAAGCTTTCTGTTGGGCAACTTAAATCGTACTCTAGCAGAAGCAAAATACCCTGGTGGAAAAGGTATAAATGTCTCAAGAGTTTTGAGCGGATTAGGTGTAGCAAGTATTGCACTGGGATTTAACGGTGGTTTTACAGGCAAATACATCGAGGATTATCTCAAGAATGAAAAAATTGAAACCGATTTTATCAAAGTAAAAGATGATTCACGAATTAATATTAAACTTAAAACGGAGCAAGAAACTGAAATTAACGCAACAGGACCAGATATAACAGAGGTGGACTTTCAGTTACTAAAGAGTAAAATTGCTCAACTTACAAAAAACGATCTGTTAGTACTGGCAGGAAGTATTCCCTCAACTTTACCTGAAACAACGTATGAGGAGCTCGTAAAAATTTGCAAGGAAAACGGGGTTAAGTTTGTCTGTGATGCTGAAGGAGACCTTCTAAAAAAAGTTCTGCCCTATCATCCTTTTCTCATCAAGCCAAACCATCACGAGCTTGGGGATTTATTTCAGACCATGATTTCAAGCTGTGAGGAAGTTATCCCATATGGTAAAAAGCTCATTGAAATGGGTGCAAAGAATGTCATTGTCTCCCTTGCAGACAAAGGGGCAGTATTGATTAATGAATACATGTCCTTGATTGCAGATGTTCCAAAAGGTGAGGTGAAAAATTCGGTTGGCGCTGGGGACTCGATGGTAGCAGGCTTCTTAGCTGAATACTTGAATAGTTCAAATTATAAAGAGGCTTTTCAATACAGTGTTGCTGCAGGAAGTGCTACTGCATTTTCACTCGGTTTGTGTACACAGGAAAAGATAGGGGAAATTTTTTCACAGGTTCATATTAGAGAAATCTTATAAGGGGAGATTGGCATGAAAATTACAGAACTTCTTACAAAGAAAACGATTCTTCTAAATATAGAAGGCAGACATAAAGAGGAAGCAATCAATCAACTTGTTGATGTATTATTAAATGCTAAAAAAATATCCGACCGCTCTGAATTTAAGGCTGCGATATTAAAGCGTGAAGAACAGAGTACGACAGGTATTGGTGAGGGAATTGCCATTCCGCATGCAAAAACAAAAGTTGTTAAGGAAGCAGCGATTGCGTTTGGTAAATCAGTAACTGGTGTCGATTATCAATCATTGGACGGGCAGCCAGCACATCTGTTTTTTATGATAGCTGCACCCGAGGGAGCCAATAATACGCATTTAGAAGCGTTAGCTCGTCTTTCTGGCCTATTGATGAAACAGGAAGTACGCGATAAGTTAATGAACGCAGCAAGTGCAGATGAAATTATTAATGTTATTAATATTTATGATGTAGAAGATAATGAAGAACAAGATGTATCAAATAAGAAAAACGCAGTTGTCGCAGTAACTGGCTGCCCAACGGGAATTGCTCACACTTATATGGCTGCTGATTCATTAAAAGCAAAAGCTGCTGAAATGGGAGTCAATATTAAAGTCGAAACCAACGGTTCTGGCGGAGCAAAAAATGTCCTAACGAAAGAAGAAATTGATAATGCAGTAGCGGTCATTATCGCCGCGGATATAAACGTTGAAATGGAAAGATTTAAAGGCAAGCATGTCATTCAAGCAGCGGTTGCGGATGGGATTCGCAAACCGCAACAATTAATTGATAGAGCCTTAAAGCAGGATGCTCCAGTCTATTCAGGAAGTGGAAATAAAGACGAATCATCAGGGGAGCAAAAGGAAGAACAGGTTTTTATAAACATTTGATGAATGGCGTTTCAAATATGCTTCCATTTGTTGTTGGCGGTGGTATTTTAATTGCGATTTGCTTTATGTTTGGCTATAACTCTTTCAAACCTGGTGACCCAACCTATAACAAGATTGCTGAGGCATTGATGACAATTGGTGGGGGAAACGCCTTTGGATTGATTGTTCCGGTTCTAGCAGGATTCATCGCTCTAAGTATTGCTGATCGTCCAGGATTTGCACCAGGTATGGTAGGTGGTATGATGGCCGCCAGTAGTGGCGCAGGCTTCCTTGGTGGAATGATTGCAGGTTTCCTTGCAGGCTATGTTGTTGTTCTATTGAAAAAAGTGTTTGCGAATCTTCCTCAATCATTGGAAGGGATTAAAAGCATTCTAATATATCCTCTTTTGGGAATTGGAATTACAGGTTTCATTATGCTTTTTGCAATTGATAAACCAGTTGGTATTTTAAATAAAGATATTGCACATTGGTTGACAAGTCTTGGAACAGGAAATGCTGTATTATTAGGAATTGTGTTAGGACTTATGATGGCATTTGATATGGGCGGACCAGTAAATAAAGCAGCCTATGTATTTGGTACAGGACTTTTATCCAGTGGTGTTTATGAACCTATGGCAGCCATAATGGCAGCAGGAATGGTGCCGCCGCTTGCGATTGCGATTTCTACTACTTTATTTAAAAATAAATTTAATAAACAGGATAAGGATGCTGGGAAGGCTTGTTATATAATGGGCTTATCTTTTATAACTGAAGGAGCTATTCCTTTTGCCGCGGCTGATCCATTACGTGTAATTCCAGCTAATATGATTGGTGCAGCTATTTCTGGGGCATTATCAATGGCTTTTGGAATCGGATTAAGAGCTCCACATGGCGGTATTTTCGTAGTTCCACTTGTTCAACATGGAGCCTTAAAGTACGCATTAGCCATTTTAATTGGTTCCGTTGTGGCTGCCTTATTAATCGGCTTCCTAAAAAAACCAGTGAAAACAGCATGAAAAAATGAGCCGGCAAACCTTGTTTGCCGGCTTTTTATTTTTACTCATAAGAAAAGGGGAAAAGGAATAAATATCAAAGTGGTGTGGGTATTTTTATTATTCTAGGGGGAAACGCCATGAATGAATTTGAGAAAACAGCAAGATTTGAACATCGGTTTTGGTTGCAAATCTTAGGAGATCATTCCCGTTTTATCCATGAAGCATTAGCACCAGTTGAAAAACAGGACATTGAAATGGCCGCTAAGTTTATTCAACAATTTGATACACTACTTAATAAAGCGAAATCAGAAGAAATTCTGCAATTGACTGCAGCAGATGAAAGGGAAGCATTAAAACTTCGTGATTTTAAGTTAGAGCTGATAAAAAGGCTTCTTTCAGGTAAAATAAAAATTCATCTTTCCCCATCATTTATCAATCATATGGTAAACGAATTAGAAGAGTATTTGCGGATTTTAGAGCACCTTTCAAAGCAGCAAATTCCTCCAATCTTTCATGAACTTCATCATCACCTGGTTTGGCAATTGGATGCTGCTGGGCATGCTAGTGCTATTTCTTCCAATTTAGACAGTGCCGAAAAAAGATTAAAAGAAAAAAGTGACCTTTATACAAAGCATTTTGAAGATTTTTATTTAAAAGCAGTGGAAATGGCTGGATTTTTAAGGACTAAATTAACCACTTTTCCCGCGATTGAAAAAATGAATTCAGATGTTACCTTAGAAATAAAAATATTTCAGAACTTTCTTCAAGAAATAGAATAGCTAGAGTTAAGTGCACAAGCCTTAGGTACGTTTTCTCCGTTAATGGCGGACCATATGTCCCGTGAAGAATGTTATTATTTAATGAAGCTTGCCGAATCGACAACAGTTGAAAAGCCAAATTGCGATCCGACAAAACCGCGATTAAGTTAACAAAAAAGCGCAAAGGGATCATAACCCCTTGCGCTCTTATTACTGACTTTGTGCACTTGGCTTTATTGCTTTTAATGCAACGAAAGCTGCGATTAAACTAAGACTACTTAGTAAGATAAAAATCCAATGGTTTGAGTGCTTCATAAATACCGCTATAATCGGAGGCCCGCAGCTACGCCAATAAACCTCATGGAACTGTAAATGGATGTAATGGTTCCTCTTTTTTTTCAATCCCCTCGGTAATTAAGGCATCTAAACAAGGAAGTCCAACCCCAATTCCGATACCACTGATTAAAAACATGCTAATCATAAACCACAACTTAATCGAAAACCATAATGCCGCTATGGAAAGAGCTGCTGCCAAGATACCTCCAAAAGTTAGCCACTTCATTAACACCTTATTTTTCTTAATAATTTTACCGCTAATAAAGGAAGATAAACAAAGTGCACCAAGAGGCAACGCTAAAAAGAACCCTTTTTTAATATCTTTGATTCCATATTCTTTTTCAAATATTTCCGAAAGGTAAAACAATATCCCAAAAAGAATGAGCATCAGGGTGCCACCAATAAAAAAAATGGCATACAACCAATGCCCTTTTTCAGTAAATGTTGCCTTTACATTTTTGAAAAACTGTTTGAAGGGAATCGGTTTTTCAGTAGTTTTTGGACATTTAACTAAAAATATCATTAACAACACAGATAGCGCACAAAAAACCGGAAAGGAGAAGAATGGTAAGAACCATACAAAACCTGCTAAAAAAGCTCCTAATATTGGACTTAATACCTTTCCAAAGGTATTGGATGTTTCAATTAGACCAAGGCAACTGCTTACATCATCATCACTTTTAAACATGTCACCTACTAATGGCATGACTATAGGAGCGGCTCCAGCAGCTCCAACCCCTTGCAATGATCGACCAAGTAAGATGATCCAATAGGCACTATCCATTTTCCATGCAGCCCATCCAGATATTATTCCGCCGATGCCGGCAATGATAAGGCTGGGTATAATTACTTTTTTCCTTCCAATATGGTCGGATAAGTAGCCAGCTATTGGTATTAAAAAGATAGCTACAATCGAATAAACCGTAATAATCATACTTGTTTGAAATGAGGAGATTAATAATTTTTTTTCCATGGAAGGTAAAATAGGGATTAACATAGAATTCCCTAATGTCATTACTAAGGGAATGGAAGATAGGGATAAAATGCCCACTTTTGCTTTGACACTTCACCGGACTTCTTCTTTTCAGATGAAGATGAACGTTTCTTTGTTGCCCGTGGTTGGCAAATTTGCTCAATATTTTCCATTATCGTTCTATCCCGCCTTCATAATGTGCTAAAGTTAATATTAACTTTCTAACTAGAAATAATTTAGGAAAACGAAATCCTTTTATTGGAAGAGAAGGAGAACCAAGCATGAACAAACCTAAAATAATTAATTTTGCGATTGGAATGTCCAAGGAATACCAATGGAATGAAATAACAGAGTATTCGGCGATAAACAAAATAAATGTGACCAGTATGAATATAAGGAAATCAGGAATTATAGGTAATGAGGTAGCAAATGTAGAGTTTCATGGGGGAGATGATCGCGCAGTTTGTTTGTACCCATTTGAACATTATCGAACATGGGAGAAGGAGTTTCATTCCAGTTTACCCATACCTGCGTTTGGTGAAAATATCACTGCTACTGGCATGAAGGAAAAGGATGTACATATCGGTGATATTTACCAAATTGGGGACGTAATCATTCAAGTAACACAAGGAAGAATCCCATGTTCCACCATTTCTAAATTTAATGGGATTGACCATTTTTTAAACAGGGTGTATTCAACAGGATTAACGGGGTATTTTTTCAGAGTGTTGAACGAAGGGACAATAACCATAGAATCTGAATTCAAGCTACTTGAAAAGCATCCTAAAGGAATTTCGGTGTTGTTTGCAAATCAAACACTTTTCCATGATCAAAAAAATCAGCAGGCAGTTAGAAAAATTCTTGAGGTTAAGGAATTGGCTGATGTATGGAGAAAAAAATTAATGAATTTACTCTGATTATATGTTTTATTTTGAAAATTTCTAAAACCAGGCCTTGACATAAGACTTTAAAATGTATTAATATAAAACACAACAAATATGATTGTATTGGCATTGAGGAAGAGTAGTAGCTTTTACGGATTCTTTAGAGAGCTGATGGTAGGTGCAAATCAGTGTAGACGTAACTGTGAATGGACTTCGGAGCCTCCAAACCGAACTGCAAAACTGCTAAGTAGGCTTTGGCGAAAATCTCATCGTTACATGAGACAGATATTCAAGCAATTGCTTTGATATCGGTAAAGTGAGCTGAATTTCAGCTAATTAAGGTGGCACCACGGGTCTTCCGTCCTTTTTGGATGGAGGGCTCTTTTTGTTTTTCAAAAATAATAGTCGTTAAATCGTTGAGCAAGAGTAGTACACATTATTTATTCTTTCCAGAGAGCTGGGGGTGGTGAGAGCCCGGCAAGAACGAATTTGTGGAATGGACTTGCGAGTGGCAGCCTGAAAACTTGAGTAGGGCTGCCCGGGACTCCACCGTTAAAAGGATAGGGTATCGAACTAAGGTTCTGTATCTGAAAGAGGAAGCAGAAGACTTTTCTGTTTCAAATGGAGGTGGCACCGCGGTTATAAAATCGCCCTCTATGTGCATAGGTTTTTGTTATGCACATAGAGGGCGATTTTTTATTTATAGAAAAGGAGTTGCGAAATGAAAACAATGTCAGGGTATTTTTATAAAGAATTAAGAGGTGACACTCTCACTCCCATATCGATTTTAAAAAAAATAAGTGGCCAAAAGAAATTTCTGCTGGAAAGTTCCCATAAATACAATGACTCAGGCAGGTACTCTTTTATCGGATCAGATCCAGCTTTGGAGCTGATTTCTTTCGATGATAGCAATAAACTTGTAAAAAGAACTGGTGAAGTCCAGCTCTTGAAAGGGAATCCACTTGAAGTTGTGAAAAATCTTCTTCCTGAAAGAAACTATCCAGATCTTCCGTTTCCTTTTTTAGCTGGTGCTGTCGGATATGTTGGCTATGATATTATTCGTCAGTTTGAGGAGATTGGTGAAGTTTTAAATAATAGTTTAGAAATGCCCGATGTCCACCTTATGTTTTATGAAGAAATCATCGTTTTTGACCACCTCCAGGAAAAGGTGATCATTTGCGGGATCCCACTTATAAAAGAAAGCGACGATTCAGCCATTGAAAAAAGAATTCAACAAAGAGTAGAGGAGCTTAAGCAGCCAGATATCTATCAAGAAGAAGAGCCTTTTCACTTTGAAGGTTTTGAACCCGAAACATCCAAGGAAATGTTTATCAAAAACGTTGAAATAGCAAAAGAGCATATTAAAGCAGGCGACATTTTTCAAGTAGTGCTTTCAAGAAGGATGAAATCTTCATTTAAAGGATCACCATTGTCCCTTTATCGGAAGCATCGGGCTAATAACCCTACACCTTATATGTTCTATATTGAATTTGAAGAATGCACGGTGGTAGGCTCATCTCCTGAAAGTTTGATTAAAACGAGAGGGAAGGTTGTCACCGCTAACCCGATTGCTGGTACAAAAAGGAGAGGAAGCACCTTTGACGAAGATCAATCGATTGAAAAAGAATTATTAGCGGATGAAAAAGAACTAGCTGAACACAAGATGCTTGTTGACCTTGGCAGAAATGATCTTGGCCGTGTGTGTGAATTCGGAACCGTACAAGTAGAAAAGTATATGAATGTTGAAAGATTCAGGCATGTGATGCACCTTGTTTCTGAGGTTACTGGGCAGTTAAAACCTGAATATACCGCATTAGATGCCATTGCTGCCTGCCTACCTGCTGGTACAGTATCAGGAGCCCCAAAAATAAGAGCCATGGAAATTATCAATAACCTTGAAGAATCAAAGCGCGGCCTTTATTCCGGTGCAGTTGGTTATGTTTCTGCAAATGGAAATATGGATTTTGCCCTAGCTATTCGGACGATGATTCTTAAAGAAGGAATTGCCTATATCCAAGCTGGTGCAGGAATTGTTTATGATTCAAATCCCGAGGCTGAATATGAAGAAACCGTTAATAAATTAAAAGGCTTTTTGGAGGGTGAAAAATGATACTGCTCATCGACAATTTTGATTCTTTTACGTTTAATCTTTATCAGTATTTAGGGGAATTGGGAGAAGAAGTAGTTGTTTATCGAAATAATCAATTAGATATGGACGATATTAAAAAGCTGAACCCAGCAGCCATTATTCTTTCACCGGGGCCATGGAAAACCTGAGGATGCTGGTATCTGCATTGATGTCATTCAAACGTTTTATCAAGAGATTCCAATTTTAGGGATTTGCCTTGGCCATCAGGCAATCGGATCAGCATTCGGTGCTAATATAAAGCGAGCTAATCATATCAAGCACGGGAAGGCGTCTTTTATTACCCATAATAGTATCGGAGTATTTCAATACCTCACATCGCCATTAGAAGTAATGAGGTATCATTCCTTAATAATTGAAAGGAGTAGTCTTCCTTCTGAACTCGAATGTATCGCAACTGCTATGGATGATCAGGAAGTAATGGCGGTAAAACACCGTTTTTATCCAGTTTACGGTGTGCAGTTCCATCCTGAATCCATTGGGACTCCTTATGGGAAACAAATTCTAAAGAATTTTTTACTTGATACAGAAGGGAAGAAAAATAATGAAGAAATTTTTGCTCCAGTTAGCTGAACAGGAATCTTTTTCAGAGAAAGAAATGAAAGAAGCGGTTAATTTAATATTAGGTGAAGAAGTTTCTGAATCTGAGATTGCGGCCTTTTTAATGGGGCTGAAATCTAAAGGAGAAACAGTGGAGGAAATAGTCGGGATTGTCCATGCACTTAAAGATAATACCTTATTATTTAACAAGAAAATTCCGAATGTTCTTGATAATTGTGGTACTGGAGGAGATGGATCTTCGAGTTTCAATGTCAGCACTACTTCTGCTTTTGTCATTGCAGGTGCTGGTATCACGGTTGCTAAACATGGCAACCGAAGTATCTCAAGTAAAACAGGAAGTGCGGATGTCCTTGAGTATTTAGGAATTGATTTAAATTTATCATCTGAGAGGATAGAGGAAATCCTTCAGGAAATCGGCATAGCCTTCCTTTTTGCACCGAATGTCCATCCCAAGCTTAAGAAAGTGACGGCTGTAAGGCGACAATTAAAAATACCAACAATCTTTAATTTTATTGGACCGCTCACCAACCCAATTGATTTAGATTTCCAACTATTAGGAGTATATCGCAGGGATTTGCTAAATGTGTTTGCAGAAGTACTTCAAAAGCTTGGACGCAAGCGGGCAACCGTGCTAAATGGTGCAGGATTTATGGACGAAGCCTCACTCCAAGGTGAAAATTATCTTACCATTTTAGAAAATGGATTAATAAGGGATTATTCTTTTTACCCTGAAGAAGTCGATTTACCACAATATGATAATAGCTGCATAAGAGGCGGGGATTCCAAGGAAAATGCTGAAATCTTGGTAAATGTCCTAAAAGGAGAAAAGGGTGCTTACCGGGACACGGTCTTAATGAATGCTGGAATTGGAATATTTACGGCAGGCAAGGCACATTCCCTCAAGGAAGGAATCCATGTGGCAGAGGAAATTATTGACTCTGGTGCTGCATATGGGAAATTACAAAGCTTAATTGAAAAAACACGGTTAGGTCAAAGAGAGGCGATATAAAATGGAGACAATATTGGATCGAATCATAGATCAGAAGAAAAAAGAATTAAGCAGCTTCCGTGAAAGTATCAAAGAGTTACAACCAACAACAGCACCAAAAAGATCTTTTATTCAGAAGCTGCAAAAAGCCGAAGAAATCTCGGTTATCGCAGAATATAAACGTGCTTCGCCTTCAAAAGGAATCATTAATAATGGTGCTCTTCCAACGGTACAAGCAAATTTATACGAAAAATATGGAGCTTCAGCAATATCAGTGTTAACCGATCAAACATTTTTTAAAGGCTCGTTTTCAGATTTGCGAGCTATTAGGGAAGTGGTGAATCTCCCTATTCTTTGCAAGGATTTTATCATTGACCCGGTACAAATCGAACTAGCTTCCATGAATGGGGCAGATATCATTTTATTAATCGCAGCAGCATTAGATGAAATGAAATTAAGAGAACTTTTTCAATATGCGAAAAACCTAGGATTGGAAGTGCTTGTAGAGGTTCATAACCAGGAGGAGTTAGAAAAGGCACTTAAAACAGGTGCTAGGCTGATCGGCGTAAATAATAGAGATCTTAAAACTTTCCAGGTGAGCCTCGAGGTTACGCAAAAGTTAGCTCCATTAGTAAAAAATTTGGGTGCCTTTCTTATAAGCGAAAGTGGCATTCACTCTCAGGAAGATGTTGAGAAGGTAAGTAAAGCAGGTGCAAATGGAATTTTAGTAGGAGAAGCGTTGATGAAAAGTCCAAACGTAAAACAATCATTTTTAGATTTTCGCATACCACTTGTTGGAGGATTTAAAAAATGAAAGTGAAAATTTGCGGAATTACTGATGTGGAAGCGGCAATCGCTGCTGTAGAATGTGGGGCAGATGCAATTGGATTTGTATTTGCCGAGAGTAAGAGACGAGTTCAACCCGACAGAGCGAAAGAAATAGTCAGTGAACTACCAGAATATGTCCTGAAGGTAGGAGTTTTCGTGAATGAAACAATTGAGGAAATTGAAAATATAGCTAACAATGTGGGACTGACACATATCCAGTTACATGGAGATGAACCAGCTTCATTTAGCAAATCACTTTCTTTACCTGTGATAAAAGCACTGAGTTTACAAAATAGTGATGGCTTGGAAACTATAATGAATTATCCATGTGAGTATCTTTTGCTGGATGGTCCAAAAGGGAAGTATAGAGGAGGAAATGGAACAGCTTTTGATTGGAAGTCGATAAACTCTGATAATTTTATGGGGAAAAAAGTAATCCTTGCTGGAGGATTAACTGAAGAGAATGTTGAAGAGGGAATTCGGTTAATAGCTCCATTTATGGTTGATGTAAGCAGTGGGGTAGAAACTGATGGTAAAAAGGACCTTAAAAAGATTCAATCATTTATCGATATGGCAAAAAGCAAACTAATTGGGGGGAAATGAAATGAACACCTATACATTACCAAACGAAAGAGGTCATTTCGGCATATTTGGCGGCAGGTTTGTACCGGAAACACTAATGAAAGCTGTAACTGAATTACAACAGGCCTATGACGTGGCAAAGCAAGATGCCAATTTTCAAGCTGAGATTCAGAGATTGCTAAAAGAATATGTTGGCAGGGAGACACCACTTTATTTTGCAGCGAACCTCTCGCGTTATGCCGGAGGAGCCAAGATTTATTTAAAAAGAGAAGATTTAAACCATACTGGTGCGCATAAGATCAACAACGCGATCGGTCAGGCCTGCTTGCAGTAAGAATGGGAAAAAGGAAAATTGTGGCCAAAACTGGAGCAGGACAGCACGGAGTGGCAACGGCAACTGTCTGTGCATTACTAAATCTTGATTGTATTATTTTTATGGGTGAAGAAGATATCAAAAGGCAAGCATTGAATGTCTTTCGGATGGAATTGCTTGGTGCAAAGGTTGTTAGTGTTACATCTGGAAGTGCAACGTTAAAAGATGCAGTTAACGAAGCGTTAAGATACTGGGTCGCAAATGTTGATGATACCCATTACCTTTTAGGTTCGGTTATGGGGCCACATCCGTTCCCTGTAATGGTAAGGGACTTTCAAAGTGTAATTGGAAAGGAAACGAAGGAACAGTACCTTGCAAGAGAAGGCTCGCTTCCTGAAGCTGTTGTTGCCTGTATCGGTGGTGGCAGCAATGCGATGGGAATGTTTCACGCCTTTATCGAAGATGAAAAGGTTAAGCTTTATGGTGTGGATGCGGACAGGGAGTTGATACTGATTTCCATGCAGCGTCATTAACAAAAGGTAAACCGGGTGTGTTACATGGTTCACTAATGTATCTGCTGCAAAATCAGGACCTGGCCAAATTCAAGAGGCCCATTTCGATTTCAGCGGGGCTTGATTATCCAGGGGTAGGACCAGAACATAGCTATTTAAAAGACATTGGCCGAGTAACATATAACTCGATTACAGATCATGAGGCACTTGAGGCATTTCAGCTTTTATCGAAACTAGAAGGTATCATTCCAGCTCTTGAAAGTGCACATGCGGTGGCCTTCGCTGTTAAACTTGCTGCCAAAATGCAAGAAACCGAGAATATCGTTATTTGTTTGTCAGGCCGTGGTGATAAGGATGTAGATGCAGTGAAATCTAGGTTAAAAGAGGAGAGATAAGTGATGAACCGTATCGAAAACACATTTTCAAAATTAACCAAAGAGAACAGGAAAGCATTTGTTCCTTATATAATGGCAGGAGATGGTGGGCTGGAATGTCTTGTTGACCGGCTAGCTACACTTGAAAAATTCGGAGCAACGGCAATCGAAGTGGGAGTACCTTTTTCTGACCCCGTCGCAGACGGACCAACAATTCAGGCGGCTGGGATTAGAGCATTAGCAACCGGAACGACTTTAAGAGGAATTATCAAACAACTTGCCAAGGCAAGAGAGCTAATATCTGTACCGATAGTATTGATGACATATTTAAATCCAATTTATGCCTATGGGATTGAAGAGTTTGTGGAAGATATTAAGGAGGCTGGAGTAGATGGCTGCATTATTCCTGATCTACCGATTGAGGAGGAGGATATCATTGCTCTCCGACTTAAACAAGCTGAAGTTGAATTAATTCGACTTGTAACGCTGACTACCCCTCTAGAACGGATTAAAATGATTTCAAATAAAGGAAAAGGTTTTTTATACACCGTGACGGTAAAAGGAATCACGGGAACTAGGAATGAGTATGACAGTGACTTGAATCAATTCTTAAAAAATGTAAAAGAGGTTAGTCCTATTCCTGTTTTAGCAGGTTTCGGTATTTCAAATGGAAATCAAATAGTGGAATTAACAAAATTTTGTGATGGAGTCATCGTAGGTAGTAAGATTGTGGATTTATTTGAAAAAAATAATCTTGAAGAAATGGAAAAATTGATGTCTGTTTTCAAAAAAGAATCAAAATTAGTATAGGTAAAGAGGATGACTTAGGTCATCCTTTTTTACCTTTTCAGATAGATGTTAAATACTAACAGTCAGAAGCGGTTCCTTGATAGAAACGTTTATCTTTACTATAATAAGATTATACTAATAAGGTTAACTGATTTTTAAGTTTATCAATGAATAAGAGATTTTGAAGATGATCTATCAACTAATTTGAAACTTCCTGTATTGGAAGTTTTGTTTGTTTTACTCGTTATTTACTAAATAAAGACGATTTTTTATATTAGATAAGGAGTCAATAAGATGAAGGAAATTTCTGTTGAAGAACTTCTAGTAACGAAGCAACCAATTATCATTGATGTACGCTCACCGATTGAGTTTAAAGATGGTTCGATTCCACGAGCAATCAATATCCCTTTATTTTCAGACGAAGAGCGGCAAGAAATAGGAACTATTTATAAACACGAAGGGCCAGCCAACGCAAAATGGAGAGCGATGGAAGTGGTTTCACCAAAGATTCCATTTTTGCTTAAGACAATGAAAGAAGCAGCATCGAAGGGGAGTGATTTAATTATCTATTGTTGGCGTGGAGGAATGCGCAGCAAAGCGGTAGTTACCTTTTTAGAATTTGCAGGAATTTATGCATCACGTTTAGAAGGTGGATATAAGGCTTTCCGCCAATATATTCTGAAAGAAATTCCGACGATGTTTCCAGAAAAAGCAGTTGTTTTGCATGGACTAACAGGTGTCGGTAAAACAGAAGTATTAAAATATTTGAAGGTGATGGGGTATCCTATTTTAGATCTTGAAGAAATGGCAGGCCACCGTGGTTCTATTTTTGGAACCATCGGTCTTGAAGATGGTCATAATCAAAAAATGTTTGACTCGCTTTTATTTAAAGGCTTCAGGAAATACAGGGATCTGCTTATTTTCTAATGGAGGCAGAGAGTAAACGGATTGGGAAAGCTGTTCAATCAGAGGAATTAATGACTAAAAAAATGCAAGGACTTAACATTCATCTCCACATACCGATTGAACAAAGGATTAAACATTTAGTCTCCGAATATGTATTACCATATGAAAATGAACCGTGGTATTACGATAAAATCTCTGATGGCCTTGATAAGGTATTAAGATGGGTCAAATCGGAAGAAATTAAGAAAATGCTTGTTGAAACATTAGTAAACCGTAATTACCAGGAAATGATTCGAATCTTACTTGAACATTATTATGATCCGCGTTATAACCATGCAAGAAAAGAATATGAAGGAGAGTTTATCGACATTTTTGCGGAGGAACCAAACGAAGCAGCAGAAAAAATTGCAATTGAGTTGAAAAATACACTATTTAAACGTGATAAAACCTTAGAAAATCAATTCTAATCAAATTTTAATGTTATTTTCATTAATCCTTATTGCTTCACCTGTATGCTGTATTTGTATGGATAGATAAAGGGAATTTAACATAAATGGTCGGATTTATTGATTTCGTTTTGCTTAAGCTGTCTCTCACCTGCTGCTAAGACACAGCATAACCAAAGCGAAAGTTCCCACTAGTAAGCACATGCATTTTGCATGTGTTTTTTCTTTAAATCCATTTGATAACAAAAAATTTACTTTTTTAGGGAATTCTCATTTTCCTTTCATGTTGGTTTTAATTATTGGAGTTAAGATTATTTTAATATAAGCAGTTTAAACAGTACAATATATCTCCATTCCAACTAGACAATGCTGATGATTGAAAAAGCAAAAAGGAGGAATGAAATATGTGGGTACGTTTTTTAATCGTAGGGTTCTTTTCTCTAAGTGCGCTTTCGCTTATGTCCTTCCAATCAATTGAAATCATTCATGCTGTAATGAATTTTGTTCATAATAAACATCAGTTAAAATAATAGTAGTATTTTCAAATTTCAAATGTGAGCGTGACATGGATGCCAAAAATATTAATTATTGAAGACGAAAAGAATTTAGCAAGATTTATTGAACTTGAATTGAAATATGAAGGGTACGAAATCAATGTATGTTCTGACGGACGTAGCGGCTTACAATTAGCACTTTCAGAAAATTGGGATGCCATCCTGCTTGATTTAATGCTGCCAGAATTAAATGGAATGGAAGTGTGCCGAAGGATTAGGCAAACCAATAAAACGATCCCAATTATCATGATTACCGCAAGGGATAGTGTTTTAGACCGTGTATCAGGACTTGATAGCGGGGCGGATGATTATATTATAAAACCTTTCGCAATTGAAGAACTATTGGCAAGAATGCGGTCGTTGCTGCGCAGGGTTGAAGCACTTACTGTAAATGGTATGACCACCTATACATTTAAGGATCTTATTGTTGAAGTAGAATCCTGTGTTGTCAAAAAAGGTGGAAACGTCATTAGTCTAACGAAACGAGAATATGATTTATTGCTAGTTTTTATGAGCAATATTAACATCGTTTTAACTAGAGAAGTTCTGTTAAATAAGGTTTGGGGCTACAATACAGGAGTAGAAACAAATGTTGTTGATGTCTATGTCCGGTACTTAAGAAACAAAATTGATGATCAAAATGAAGGAAGCTTTATTCAAACAGTACGTGGCACTGGATATGTGATGAGATGATCCAGCGAATTCGTTTTCGTATTACTGGGCTTCCATGGCAAACAAAATTGGTGTTAAGCGGATCAACTGCGATATTTTTCACCTTCTTTTTATTTAGCTTTTTGGAATATCACACGGTATCAAATTGGATGTTGCAACGAGAAGAGGTTGCGATAAATAGAACCATTACGGACATTGCAACTTATTATAAAGATAGAGAAAGTTCTCTAACTAATAAGGATATTGTAAATAGCAAAGAATTTTTAAGGAAAATGAATGATAAAGATCAACTCATCAGAGTGTATGATCAAACAGGAAAAATACTTGTGTCGGATAAAAATGGACAATTTGCTGTCCTAGAGCCAACTCCAGTAAAAAAGAAGGTTTCTGAAAAGGTTTCAGAGGAAGGAAACGAAGCAATTGTATCAAGATTGCCAATAAAAGGACAGAATTTTCAAGGGACACTTGAGATTGTCCGTCAATTAGATAATTATCATAAAATGATGGATCACCTCTTTTGGGTTATGACCGTTTTTGGCATTGCTGCGATCCTTTTAAGTGCAATAAGCGGTTTTTTCCTTGCAAATCAGTTATTAAAACCGGTAAGAGATTTAGCGAGTGCAATGAAAAAGATTAAAGAAAACGGCTTCCAAGAACGAATGGAGGTCTATAAGCAAAAAGATGAATTAACGGAACTTACAAATGTCTTTAATAAAATGATGGATGAAATTGAAAAGTCCTTTTTACAGCAAAAACAATTTGTTGAGGATGCCTCACATGAATTAAGAACACCTGTTTCAATCCTTGAGGGGCATCTTTCATTGTTAAACCGGTGGGGGAAAAAAGATCCCATGATCTTAGATGAATCAATTGAAGCATCACTACAAGAGCTAACAAGATTAAAAAAGTTAATCATTGATTTGCTAGAACTAACAAGAGCAGAGAATCCGAGGGTACTAAGTGGGGAAAAAGCCAATCTGCCAATAATTTTGCAGCAATTGGTAAAAAATCTAGAAATGATTCATCCAGATTTTCTATTCACAATGGAAGTAGATCAGCAATTACCCCTTATCGCGATGTCGGAACAACATTTACAGCAAATTTTGATTATCTTATTGGATAATTCGGTTAAATATTCACGGGAAAATAAAACAATTGTTATTTCTGCTAAAAGGAAGGGCAATGAAATTTTATTATCCGTAATGGATAGGGGAATCGGGATACAATCTGAGCATATTCCAGAGGTGTTTAATCGTTTTTATCGAATAGATAAGGCGAGAAGCCGTGAAAGCGGAGGTACTGGGTTGGGGTTGTCTATCGCTAAACAATTAATTGAAAAAAACAATGGCGCCATTTCGATTCAGAGTAAAGAAGGAATTGGAACAAAGGTTAACATCTTACTACCTACTGTTTGAGAAAAGGAAAAATTCTAAATCATTACACAAGTAAATTGGAAGGTCGGGAATCCCGCCTTTTTCTATGTTAGAAACCATTTAAGTCCTGTCAAGATTTTTTAAATGAATAATTATTTAATTTATTTCACTAAAAATAAATCCTTTCATAAAAATATCATGATTTATAATTTTTTCGATCCTTTTTTCATTGAAATGGCAATAGTAATAAAGATTATGTATCAAGGTACATACGATTTAAGGGGGTTTGATGAATGAACGGCCAAATATAAATAAAAAAGCTTTCTTAGAAGGTTTTTTGGGGGTAATCTTGGCTATGTAATCGAGCAATTTGAACGGTTTCAAAAAAATCCTAAGATGGTTGACCCTGAGCTAAAAGTATTTTTTGAAGGAATGGATGAGGCAGACTTCAACCAGACTATTTCTACTTTGCAAACTGCTCCGGAAACGAATACGATTCAAATGGAGAAAATAGTAGAAGCGGTGAAACTTGCTGAAAATATTCGAACCTACGGCCATCTAGCAGCGAAGATCTATCCACTTGGAAATTCTAGACCTAAGGTGGAACACATTGAACTTGAAAATTATCGGCTTAATAAGGATGATTTAAAGGCAATGCCTGCTGAAATTATTTGCAAAAACGCTCCAACGTCTATTCCTACGGCATTTGAGGCGTATGAATTTATGAAAGAAATTTATACGAAATCAATCGCTTATGAGTTCCACCATGTTCATAATGAAGAAGAAAAGAATTGGTTATTAGAAAAAATTGAAGAAGGTCACGTAATTCCGTCCCTACCCAAAAATAAAAAAATAAACTTATTAAAAAGACTAATGGAAGTAGAAGAATTTGAAAGGTTCCTGCATAAAACTTTTGTTGGTCAAAAACGTTTTTCTATTGAAGGACTTGACATAATGGTACCAATTATCGATGAAATTATTTCAGATGCAGTTCACGATGGTGCTAAAAATATAAACATAGCAATGGCTCATCGGGGAAGGCTGAATGTGCTTGCCCATGTGTTAGGAAAACCCTATGAGATGATATTTGCTGAATTTCAACATGCTCCAAATAAAGAGCTCGTCCCTTCTGAGGGATCAATCGGAATCAACTTTGGCTGGACAGGTGATGTTAAGTACCATCTTGGTTTAGACCGTCAAATCAAAAGCGAAAATACTGTAAAAGCAAAAGTAAGCCTAGCAAATAATCCAAGTCATTTAGAATACGTTGGTGCTGTCGTTGAAGGGTACACACGAGCGGCACAGGACATAAGAAGCAATCCAGGTTATCCTGAAGAAAATGGAAAATCAGCACTTGCCATTTTGATTCATGGTGATGCAGCTTTCCCTGGAGAGGGGATTGTTGCAGAAACACTAAATTTAAGCCGATTAAAGGGATATCGAACGGGTGGAACCATCCATATCATCGCAAACAATACGATTGGGTTTACAACAGAATCATTAGATTCCAGGTCAACCCGCTATGCAAGTGATTTGGCTAAAGGATTTGAAATTCCCATTCTTCATGTTAATGCAGATGATCCAGAAGCCTGTATCGCTGCTTCCTTGTTAGCAGCCGAATATCGCTCTGTCTTCCATAAGGATTTTCTTATTGATTTAGTTGGCTATCGGAGGTTTGGTCATAACGAGATGGATGAGCCAATGACCACTAGCCCGCAAATGTATATGCTTATTCATAAACATCCAACCGTAAAAGAATTATACGCAGCAGTTCTGAAAAATGAAGGTATTTTAGAGGATGAAGAATTTAATAAGTTCGAAAAGGAAATTCAGGAAAAACTAGAAAAAGGCAATGATAAAGTTTCGATGATAAAGAAAGAAGTAGAGATAAAAGTGCCAGAACCTCCTCTATTTTATAAAGAGCAGGCAGCTATTAAAACGAGTGTCCCGATTGAAACTTTACAACAACTAAATCAGGAGCTTCTTCAATTTCCTTCTGATTTCAAAGTATTTAATAAGTTAGAAAAAATATTAAACCGTCGCAGCGGAGCACTAGCTGAAGATGGAAAAGTGGATTGGGCATTAGCAGAGATCTTAGCTTTCGCCACAATATTGGAAGATGGAACACCGATTCGGTTAACCGGACAAGATTCGGAGAGGGGAACCTTTGCACAACGGAATCTAGTGCTTCATGATAGCGAGACGGGAAAGACATTTTCTCCGCTACATCATTTTCGGGCAGCTAAAGCCTCATTTGCGATCCATAATAGTCCACTAACAGAAGCTGCGGTTGTCGGATTTGAATATGGCTATAATGTCTTTGCACCAGAAACATTGGTCATATGGGAAGCACAATATGGGGATTTTGCGAATGCGGCACAAGTTATGTTTGATCAGTTCATAGCAGCAGGCAGGGCAAAGTGGGGACAAAAATCAGGTCTTGTCTTGTTACTTCCACATGGATATGAAGGTCAGGGTCCTGAACATTCAAGTGGAAGAATGGAAAGATTCTTACAATCTGCTTCCGAGAAAAACTGGTCGGTCGCTAACCTTTCAAGTGCAGCACAATATTTTCATATATTAAGGCGCCAAGCAGCAATTCTTTCAAGGGATGAAGTGAAGCCACTTGTGATTATGTCACCAAAAAGTCTTTTGCGTAATCCCCTTGTATCTTCATCTGGCACTGAGTTGAGTGAAGGTGAATTTAAGCCAGTGATTGAGCATTTTGGGTTTAAAAGAGAGGATGAAAAAGTAGAACGAATTGTTTTGTGCTCAGGAAAAATCGCTATTGATATAGCAGAACAATTAAAGGATAAAAGCAATTATGAGTGGCTCCAAGTTTTAAGGTTAGAAGAAATTTACCCGTTTCCAACAAAAATACTGAAGAATATTTTTACGCGATATGTAAATGTAAAAGAGATTCTCTGGGTTCAGGAAGAGCCTAAAAATATGGGTGCATGGAATTTTGTTGAACCTCGTATTAATGAAAATGCTCCAAATGGTATTAAAGTTACGTATATTGGTCGCCGCCGCCGTTCTAGTCCAGCAGAGGGTGATCCAACTGTTCATAAATTTGACCAATCTAAAATTCTTCAAGCAGCATTAACGAGGGTTGAAGAAGGAGGAGGATTAAATCATGGCTGAAATAAAAGTCCCAGAACTCGCAGAGTCGATTTCTGAAGGTACAATTGCAAAATGGCTTAAAAATGTAGGAGAATTTATCGAGAAAGGCGATTACATTGTTGAATTAGAAACGGATAAAGTGAATATAGAAATTATTTCAGATTACGCAGGAACAATCAAAGAACAGAAATTTGGCGAAGGTGATACGGTAACGGTAGGTGAGACAATTGCCATTGTTGATGAAAGCGGGGGTGGTGCAGGACCTTCAAGCGAAGAAAAGGTAGAGCCAATGAATGCTCCTATTCTAAAAAACGAGAAATCAGCTCCTCAAGCTCATGCGGTTCCTAATGGAGAGGCTAAACCTAAGCCCGCTAATCCAAAGGTGGGAGTTAGCGAACAAAACAGAGAGCGACCAATAGCTTCTCCCGCAGCTCGGAAGCTGGCCAGAGAAAAAGGACTCGATTTGAATGATGTGCCGACAATTGATCCACTTGGAAGAGTACGTAAGCAGGATGTTTCTTCCTATCAATTAGAAAAAAATAATAACAGCCCATCAATTTCTAAAAAAGAGACACACTCTGAGCAAGTGACCAAACAAGAAGGCTCAAAACCAATGATTCGTGAACGGATGTCAAGACGTAGGCAAACCATTGCCAGGCGTTTGGTGGAAGTTCAGCAAACTGCTGCAATGCTAACGACTTTTAATGAGGTAGATATGACAGCAATAATGGATTTGAGGAAGAGGAGAAAGGATAAGTTTTTTGAAGAAAACGATGTCCGTCTTGGGTTTATGTCATTTTTCACAAAAGCTGTTGTCGCAGCCTTAAAAAAGTTCCCCTATTTAAATGCGGAAATTCAAGGGGACGAATTGTTGCTTAAAAAGTTTTACGATATTGGCGTTGCAGTGGCTGCAGAAGAGGGGCTCGTGGTTCCTGTGGTTAGAGATGCTGAACGAAAGTCATTTGCTGAAATTGAGTCAGATATTTCACAACTCGCCGAAAAAGCGAGAACAAATAAATTATCTTTACAGGATTTACAGGGTGGGACTTTTACCATAACAAATGGGGGAGTATTTGGTTCCTTGCTATCGACGCCTATTCTAAATGGACCACAGGTTGCTATCCTTGGAATGCATAAAATCCAACTCCGACCTGTTGCTATTGATAAAGAGAAAATGGAAAATTGGCCGATGATGTACCTTGCCCTTTCGTATGACCACCGGATTGTTGATGGAAAAGAAGCAGTGAGTTTTCTTGCTAAAGTGAAGCAATTACTTGAAGACCCCGAAAATCTGCTTCTTGAAGGATAAATAAATTAACAACACTAAAATTTATGTTGTTGGTTAAATTGGAAAACCGCCGAAACTTTTTCGGCGGTTTTTTCCATAATGAGGTTAGCGCTTCTTAAAAGGCTTTAATCCACGACGAATAATTTCATCTTTTAAAATCTTTATCCATTCCTTTTCCTTATCAGATTTTAATGCATCCCGGTACGAAACAACCAACTGCTCGTTACTCATAATTTTCATTTTTGAATGCCTCCTTTAGAAAAATGGATTGAATATTCAGTTTTTTATATTGTAATCGTTTTATTTCAATTTGAAAAGTCCCAAATTTTATTATTTTTCAAAAAGAAGATCCATTTGAGTAACAGAGGTATCCGGGGACAGTAGTAAATGATTTAATTCACACACCCATGTATTAGTTGCACTTCCTTGTTTTCATTGATTATACTAGAAAGTGGGACAATGAATGGAAAGGACGGTGCAACAATGATTCACTTATCATGGCGAGACCGTGAAACACTCAAAAAAATAAAATGTGTTCACACAGATGCAAAAAAATATCTTGTAAATAATGCATTAACAGTTGGAAAACTCTATGATGTCAAAAATGAAACAGAAGAATTTTATTACATTATTGACAATACCGGGAAAGTCGGTGGCTTTTATAAAGAGTACTTTCAGGACGCCAAATAAAACAGGAGGATGACCCATATGAGTCATCCTCTTTTATTTCATATTACTTCGCTTTAGGGAAGATTCTGCGGATCGTTTCGGTAAATTGATTAAAGAATCCTGAAATTGGTCTACCATTTCGGATGTCACTAGCATAGTTGTTCATTCGATCATAAAAGTCTGGGTTTTCTGAGACATACACATTGTCAATATCAGGGTCAACGGATTTTACTTTCTTGGATATTTTGTGTTCAATCTTGGAAGTCATCTTATTTCGAGATGAAGGGGAAAGCTTGACTGCTACATAGGCATTGTTCTCTGTTACGATTACATTGGCCGTGTCCACTTCTGACATATCAGCTACTTTTTTTGCAGCATCGTCGGCAACCCTCATTTTGGAGCGATTGTCATAATTGTTTTTACCATTTGTAATATTGTTGTTGTAGTTATTCACATTTCTACCGAGTTGAACATCCGTATTATCGACACCAGGGACAGCCGGGTTGATGTTTGGATTATAATTAACCCTTGTAGGCTGTGTCGCATTTCGATCTCGATAGGCGACCTTGTCGTTGTTCACATTATTCCTTGCGCATCCTGATAAGTAAAGGGTAAATATTAGGGTGGAAATTAAGAAAGCACTTTTTTTCATGTTGTTAAAACACTCCTTTATCTAAGTTGTACAAGGATAGGATTCCATTATTGAAAAAATCTATTCCAAAGAACCGCTTAGAAAATGGAGATAAAAAAGAAGCATCGACTTAACGATGCTTCTTTTTTAATTATTTTTGTTTTACAGGTATATCTGAAGTTTTTTTGCTTTGATAAAGGTTTCTACTAATGATCGTTTGAATAATTAAGAATGTTCCTCCAACAACCCAATATAGTGGAAGGGCAGCAGGGGCTTTTAATGAAAACATAACAATCATTAATGGTGAAAGTAAACCCATATATTTCATTTGTTCCTGCTGTTGTGTAGGCATATTGGATTGAGATACTTTAAATTGGAAATAATAAACCAAACCGGCAATGATGGTAATGACAATATCAGGGTGACCAAGGCTAAACCATAAAAAATGGTGAGTTCCAATTTCCTTTGAACTACGAATAGCGTAGTAAAAACCCGTTAAAATTGGCATTTGAATTAGAATTGGTAAGCAACCCATATTTAAAGGGTTTACTCCGTGTTTTGAATAAAGACCCATCATTTCTGTTTGTAGCTCTTGTTTCTTTTTCGGGTCTTTTTCCGATTTCATTTTCTTTTGAATAACGTCCATCTCAGGCTTTAGAACATCCATTTTTTCTTTCATCGCCATTTGATTTTTATATTGTCTTAACATTAATGGCATCAAGGCTAATCGAATCAGAAGTGTTATAATAATGATGGACAAACCATAATCCCCATTAAAAAAGTTTGCAACAGTATGAATAGAAATCGAAAACGGATTAACTACATAATGAGTGAAAAAGTTAGGATTCTTACTATTTGTTGATTGAGTTGAACAGGCAGAAAGCAATAAAGTAGTTAAGGCTAAAAGAAAGATTACTGTGATTGAAGAACGTTTTGTTTTCATATTTCCTCCTAAAAATGGTGTAAGTAAATATTAGTGTATAAGGAAGAAAACAGGTTCTTCTGGGTCATCCTGTGAACTTTCTTTTCTACGAATATATTTTACAATTCTAAACAGAATAAAATTGCGATTCAAGCGGCTTTTTTTCTTATAAAAAAACAACGGGTGAATAATTTTTGTGTTCGCACTTTGAGATACTGACCCAATAAATGAATATTCAATACTCCAAGCCCATAGGAATTTTATTGTTATTCCTAAATAAATACTGACATATAGAGCATTTAATGCATTTATGTCTGAATGATCAATCAGAATTTGAAACACAAATTTTCACCTCACTTTTTTGCCAATGATAAGAGTATAATGTAGAATAGCTAAATAATCAATTTAATCTATTGGAAAATAGCAGAGTTAGAAGACAAAAAGGCTGCCGAGTGGCAGCTTATTGCAAAATATTAATTAGCTAAGGGCGGCATAACCCAATGGGCCGTGAGCATTTCATTTGCAAATTGGACCTTTTTTTCACTCGGTGGCTCGACATGGTGTAAAGGATATTCATGACCAAGTGCTTCCCATTTATAAACTCCGAGTTTGTGATAGGGAAGAATTTCAATTTTTTTGACGTTTTCGAGTGTGCCGATGAATTCACCAAGCATTTTAAGGTCTTCTTCGTCGTCCGTTATCGTTGGAACAAGCACATGGCGAATCCAAACAGATACATTCCGGGCTGATAAAAACTTAGCAAACTCTAGAATATGATCATTTGCCATTCCGGTAAGTTGTATATGCTTTTTTCGATTGATGTGTTTTAAATCCAGTAAAATTAAATCAGTATACTGTAGTAATGTTTCTAGCTGTTCGATAAAAAGTTTGGAATGTGAGAAACAGCCACCAGAGGAGTCAATAGTGGTATGGATCCCTTTCTTTTTACACTCTTTAAATAGTTCCAGAAGAAAAGGGATTTGTAACAGTGGTTCCCCACCGCTAACAGTAATCCCGCCACCAGAAGCTTGAATGAATGGGAGATAGCTTATGAGATCATCCATGATTTCAGAAACAGTCATAACTTTGCCTGTGCCGATTTCCCAAGTATCAGCATTATGGCAAAACTGGCAGCGCAATAAACACCCCTGTGTAAAAATGATATAACGTATTCCAGGTCCGTCGACTGTGCCCAGTGTTTCGATCGAATGAATATTTCCGTTCATAAAGATGATCTCCCTTCATTTATAATGGGAACCCCAATGCGGGGGCTCCCATTATCTTATTTACATAGATTCATGGAATGTACGATTAATAACATCTAGCTGTTGTTCTTTCGTCAATTTTATAAAGTTTACCGCATAACCAGAAACACGAATCGTTAATTGTGGATACTGTTCGGGATGTTCCATTGCGTCTATTAGTGTTTCTCGATTAAAGACGTTAACATTAAGATGATGCCCATTTTTTATTGCATAGCCATCCAATATGGAAACTAGGTTATTAATTTGTACTTCTTCCTCTTTCCCTAATGCTTTTGGAACGATGGAGAAAGTGTTGGAAATTCCGTCCATTGCATAGTTGTATGGAAGTTTAGCCACAGAAGACAGGGAAGCTAAAGTTCCTTTCGTATCGCGTCCATGCATTGGATTTGCTCCAGGTGCAAATGGTTCCCCCGCACGACGTCCATCAGGTGTGTTACCAGTTTTCTTACCGTAAACTACATTTGAGGTAATCGTCAAAATTGACATTGTATGAACGGAATTCCGGTAAGTTCGGTGTTTACGAAGCTTTTTCATAAAAGTTTTCACGATTTCTACTGCAATGTTGTCCACACGATCATCGTTATTTCCGTATTTTGGATATTCACCAGTTGTTTCAAAATCGGTAGCAATCCCATTTTCATCACGGATCACTTTCACTTCACCATATTTAATTGCGCTAAGTGAGTCTGCAACAACGCTCAAGCCGGCAATTCCAGTTGCCATCGTACGAAGAATTTCAGTGTCGTGTAATGCCATTTCGATTCTTTCATAACTGTACTTGTCGTGCATATAATGAATGACATTTAAAGTATTAATGTAAAGACCTGCAAGCCATTCCATCATTTGATCAAATTTCACCATTACTTCTTCATAGTTCAACACTTCAGCTGTGATTGGCTGGTACGCACCAATTTGAATTTTTAATTTTTCATCGACACCACCGTTAATGGAGTATAATAGAGCTTTCGCTAAGTTTGCACGGGCACCGAAGAACTGCATTTGTTTTCCGATTTCCATAGCAGAAACACAACAGGCAATGCCGTAATCATCGCCATATTCTGGACGCATAATGTCGTCATTCTCATATTGAATGGAGCTAGTTTTAATCGACATATTCGCACAATACTTTTTGAAGTTTGGAGGAAGCTGTGCTGACCATAAAACGGTTAAGTTCGGTTCTGGAGCAGGACCTAAATTATCAAGAGTATGAAGGATACGGAAAGAGTTCTTTGTTACAAGTGAACGTCCGTCTAAAGCCATACCGCCAATGGATTCTGTTACCCATGTAGGGTCGCCGCTGAATAATTCATTATAATCCGGTGTCCTGGAAAATTTTACAAGACGTAGCTTCATAATAAAATGGTCAACAATTTCTTGAGCTGCTTCTTCCGTTAATGTTCCGGATTGTATATCTCTTTCGATGTAAATATCTAAGAAGGATGAAACTCGTCCAAGGCTCATTGCTGCGCCGTTTTGTTCTTTAATAGCTGCTAAATAACCGAAGTAAACCCATTGGAAGGCTCAACCGCATTTTGGGCAGGCTGGCTAATATCAAATCCATAATTTTTTGCCATTTCTTTAAGTTCTTTCAACGCGCGGATTTGCTCGGCAATTTCCTCGCGAAGAAGCATGGTAGCTTCTGTCATTACTTTATTTGTATTCTTTTGATCCTTTTGTTTTTCTAGAATTAAGAAATCAACACCGTATAACGCAACACGACGGTAATCTCCGATAATACGGCCACGGCCATATGCATCAGGTAGTCCTGTAATAATCGCTGCCTTACGTGCTAGCATCATTTCATCTGTATAGGCATCGAAAACACCTTGGTTATGAGTTTTGCGAAAATCTGTAAAAATTCTTTCGATTTCAGGGTTAAGTTGATAACCATAAGCTTCACATGCCGCTTTTGCCATCCGAATTCCGCCGAAAGGCTGCATAGAACGATTAAAGGGTTTATCGGTTTGAACACCCACCACTTTTTCTAGTTCTTCATCAAGATAACCGGGACCATGCGACGTAATCGTGGATACCGTTTCCGTATCCATATCGAGGACACCGCCCTTTTCACGTTCCTGTCTTGTTAAGTCCATTACTTGTTCCCAAAGTTTGTTCGTTGCATCTGTAGGACCTTGTAAAAAGTTATCATCACCTTCATAAGGAGTAAAGTTTTTCAATATGAAATCACGGACGTTTACTTCTTTTGTCCATGTTCCTTTTATGAATCCTTGCCATTTTTCCATGATTAATCACCTCAAATTAGTTTAAAAAATATATAACAGTTTTGATGTATTTATCTTACATTCAGTGTAACAGTTTAAAAGTGAGAAATGTCACATAAAAAGGGGGGTAAATGTTAAGATATTGTGAAGTATGATTTTTTAAGGCTTTTTTGAGGTTAGAAGTGAATATTTTATGAACGATGAACTGTCGAAATTAAAACTGTACTATAAAATAACTGCTAAAAATCTAATCTGTTATATAAAGAAAAACCAATAATATCAATGTATTAAAAGTGAAATAGATTGGAACAGGCCAGCTTTTATTAATGAAAAAAAGCAGGAAGAAAAAACTCTCCTACTTAATTTACAACAATATCAGCAATCATTGGTCCATTATGTTTCATGTCTGAATGAAGCTCGCAGATTAGTCGGTACGTTCCGGCCTTCTCAAATTGAAGTGGAACAACTGTTTCTTGTCCTTTTTTTACGGTTCCGTTTATTTTTGTGCCTTCTATATAGAATGGATGCTCATCACCGTTTATTCCAGTAATATACAATTTGACTTTTTGTCCTTTTTTTATAAATATCGTTCCTGGATCCCAGCGATATGCTTCCATTTCTTTCCCATTTTTCAGTTTGGTTTTAAATTCGACTGTAACCATATGAATCTCACGAATTTGATTTTTTGCTTGTTGATTAAAAACAGCTGTATCCCCCGCTCTTAACATAAACCATGCTGTAATGGTTACGAGCATGAAACCGATAGCTAAAAAGAAAAAGAGTGTTTCTTTTTTAACACCAAAAATTTCATTGATATCCCCCTTGTATATTTGTCCTATTCCATGTTTATGCCAAGAGGGCTCTAAAACTTGTCTCTTTTTTATTACTTTCAAAAGAAAATTTAGTTTGAGGTTGAATTTACTGGATCGTTAAACAGGTCAATGTATAATTGCCCATTTGTAGAAATGACTGCATAGTTTATCTCGTTGACTAAAAGGTTTCTCTTTTTTAGTTCAAGTTCAATCCAAGAAATGGTATATTTCTGAGTGAAATTTTCTACCAGTAACTTTCCATTGGTAATGATTTCAATCGGAAAGTTTATCTTTTGACTAGCGATAATGGCTAAATCTTTTTTATTGACCCCTTGGTATTCTTCTTTTTTTAAGACTGAGAGCTTTCCATTTACTTCTAATAGTGCATAGCTAACTTCCCCAATGTTAAATATCCCTAATTCTCTTAATTGTTGAGTCAAATTATCAAGGGTGTATTTATGTTTTTTCATATTTGTTTCTAAAAGAATGCCATTTTCAATTATAATGGTGGGTTTTCCTGCAAACCATTTTCTTAGTCTAACACTCTTAAAGGATAGTGTTGCCAGAATAAAATAGAACAGAATCAGTGTGAAAAATGACAATAGTAATGGAATGAATTTTAGATGTAAATCAAAACCCATATTGGCAGTAAATGATCCAAGGGTTATCGAAAGAGCAAAGGTAAAATAATTTTTATGTGTACCGATTTGTTTACCAAATAGGTAGGCAACACTTAATAAAAGAATGATGGCAATCGTCGTTCTACATATCGAAGTAATAACAGCTTCCATGGTTTAATCATCCTGTACAAAAAAAAGTATTTACATATCTGTTATTTTTTCTTAAATCAATTTACGTATTCTTCAAAACAAACAATATTATGAGATAGGTATTAAGTAATGGTTGAACCCAAAATAAAATGTCAACAATATTAATAAGTAAATAAGCGATTTTTGTTAATGCAGGAATAATTTTCTTTGTTTTTCCTGTTGAAAAGTTTATATTTAAATAAGTAATGAAAAAATAGGTGGTTTTCTTGTTGGGGATTAATAAGGAAAAATTATTAAATGTAGCAAAATTCATTTTTCCTCTTTTATTACTGATTTTTACAATCATTGAAATGAGGAAATTTACCAAAAACCTAAATATACATTTACTTAAACATGAACTAAATCAACTGAATTTCGGGACGTTAGTACTAATTTTGGTCATTACATTTGTTGCAGTGTTACCAATGTTACTCTATGATGTAATCTTAGTTCAAATCTTAAAATTGCGTCTTCCTAAAAGGGAATTGTTCGAACAAGCATTTATTGCAAATTCTTTCTCTAATTTAATCGGTTTTGGCGGCTTGATTGGAGCTATGTTAAGAACTTATTTTTATCATAAGCTTGAACAAGATAATCGAAGGCTGCTGGGCGGAATCGCATCTGTTTCTTTTTTTATTTAACAGGAATATCCGTTCTTTCTTGGGTAGTAATCTTTGGATACCATCATTTCCCATTATTTGTAGGCACGAGATGGATTTATTTTGCTGTATTAGTTGTTGGTTTATACTTACCGGCATTTATTTTTATACATATTGTTAAGAAAAAAAGGATAATGAATCTCTTGTTACCATAGATGCTGGCATAAAGCTTGTCATTGTTTCCGTTGTGGAATGGTCAAGCGTATTCGTAGCCATCTGGATTTTGAATAAAGTACTCGGCATCTCCATTACCTTGGAAACCCTATTTCCTATTTATATTGTTGCCGCATGTGCGGGAATTATCAGTATGATTCCTGGGGGACTAGGCTCTTTTGATTTAGTATTTATTTGGGGAATGCATGATTTACATGTTCCTGAAGAAAAAATTCTCGTCCTGCTGTTATTTTATCGGTTTGGTTATTATATTTTGCCATTTTTGATCAGTATTGTTCTTTTTGTAAAACTGTATTGGCAAAAGTGGAATAGCTCATGGAATAATCTACCTAAAGCAATCGTTCAGGGATTTAGTCATGTTGTACTAACTGCTTTGATCTTTTTATCAGGTTTGATTCTTTTGCTATCAGCAAGTGTCCCGGGAATTATGTCAAGGCTTCGAATCGCACAGGAAATTTTATCTTTTCCAATCATTAATATTTCTCATCAGCTTTCGGTTGCGGCGGGTTTTCTGTTGTTAGGGTTATCACGAGGGATTGAGTATAGTGTAAAGAGAACATATGATTTAACGATGCTTGCTTTGATTCTTGCTGCATTATTCTCTATTTTTAAAGGCATTGATTATGAAGAAGCGATTTTTTTAATCATTGTTGCACTTCTCCTTAGGATGTCTAAGGGGCAGTTTTATCGGGAAAGCTATGTCCTTACATGGGGCAAAACGATTTTTGATATCACAATCATTCTCATAATTACAACTATGTATATAGTAATTGGGTATTTAAATTTGCCTTCTGCAAAATTGACAATACCGAAAAAGTTCTTACCATATGTGATTGTCGATTATCGTGATTTGTTTAGTAGTGCACTTATTGGCTTATTGATTGCATTTCTGATCATTCTAATCGGTTATTTGGTTAGTAAACCAAAAAGTTGGCAATTCGTGAAGTCAAATGGTCAGGAAAAAGAAATCAATGAACATTTATTGAAATATCACGGGAAAGCTTTGTCCCATTTAGTTTTCTTACATGACAAATATACCTTTTGGAATAGTAAGAAAAATATATTAATCATTTTTCAACAATATGCAGATAAACTGGTCATTCTTGGCGATCCAATTGGAGAAAAAAGTGAATTATCAAAAGCAATTGAAGAATTTCAAGAAGTATCGGACTTACATGGATTTACACCGGTGTTTTATCATGTTAGTGATGAGATGCTTCCATTCCTGCACGGCAACGGCTATGCCTTTTTTAAATTAGGAGAGGAAGCTTTTATTGATCTAAGAAACTTTACACTTGCTGGAAATAAAATGAAGACATTAAGTATCGTGAAAAGTAATTTTTTAAAAGAAAACTACCATTTTGAAGTAAAAAAACCTCCTTTTTCTATGGAGTTATTTGACGAATTAAAAGAAATATCTGATGATTGGCTCCAAGGAAGAAGAGAGAAAGGTTTTTCACTTGGCTTTTTTGACATTGCATACTTGAATAAAGCTCCGATTGCTATTATTAAAGATGAAAAAAATCAAATTTGGGGATTTACCAGCATTATGCATGTTTATGATGAACATAACACCATTTCCATAGATTTAATGAGATTTAAGCCCGAAGCACCAGCCGGAACGATGGATTTCCTCTTTATATCATTATTTGATTGGGCAAAACAAAAGGGATATGGTCGTTTTAATATCGGAATGTCACCATTAGCTAATGTGGGTCTTTCAAGATTTTCCTTTTTGAGTGAAAAAATTGCTGCGCAAATTTTTTTTCATGGCCATTTTCTCTACCATTTTCAAGGATTATGGAAATTTAATGAAAAGTACGCTGATACTTGGGAACCAAAATATTTGGCTTACCGTAAAAAATCTTCCTTACCATTTACCATGGCGCAAATTACTCTGTTGATTTCGCGAAAAAGAGAATAGAATGTATGGAAAAATAAGCCATGAAAGGGCTACCTTTCATGGCTTATTTATCTTTGTTATGTAATAGTGATCGTTCTACATTTATAATAGCCATCAGTTGATAATCATCTAAAGTATCAATTCACTTGAAAACTGCCAATATGCCGTTTTCAAGTGAATACCAATTAAACTACACCTGCTTTTACTCACACTCCTTATCCACAGTTTTGGGATAGGATTCAAATGAACTGGGAGAATCAATTTGATCCCTGTCGTCAACAAAACTCCTTGTGCCCAAAAAATCACTTTTATCGCCGAAATTTTGACCGTAGCCTTGGTTTTTTTTATCAGAATTATGCCAATCTGCAAGTAGGTTTTGGCAATATTTACAGCTGATGCATTTTCAAAGGAATTAATTTTAATCATAAATATATTAATATTAATATATGGAATCGGAGCTGGCACTTTTATCTCCTCCTTATACTTGCTTTTATATATATGCGCTTTCTGAAGGTTTATGTAGTGAGTCAATTAATTGGATTAAATTAAGATTTGCTTCAGTATGATGTGAGTAGTAGGAAATTTTAATTAAAATAATTAAAAATTGACATATTGCAGTTAGGGCCCTTTTAGAAATCAGGAGGAAGGAGTTGAAGCGGAATGGAAATGGATAAATTAAAACAATGGATGGAAATTGCCCAAAATATGCATGGCGGGGATTTTTGGAAAAATATTTTTGACCAAGAATTCGCCAAACAATTTATAAACGATCAACAACAATTTAAATCTCCTTTTACTGGTTTTGCGGAGAAATCATTTCGTGAAGAAAAAAATACGCGAACTTTCCCCATGATTGATTTATTAGAAGGAGAACAAGAGGTACTGGTATTGATTGAGCTACCCGGGGTAAAGAAAGAAAATATAGAATTAGGGCTAAATGGTAATACACTTACCATTAAAGGTACAGCACTCCCAATCCATAATCATTTAAAGGTTACTTATTCTGAAAGGTTTTATGGTGAGTTCCAGAGGCAGATTAAATTACCTGATACCATCAATCCTAAAGATTTAAATGCAAAATTCTGGAATGGGATTTTGTTTGTCAGCTATCAACGCATATTGGAAAAAGGAGAAATAATTACAATTGACTAGCAGCTTTAACCTTTTTTTTATTTGGACATGTTCAGCGTACTTCACCATATATATGATAGTAAGGTATTAATAAGGGAGCGTTTATGACCATGTCATTAAAAGATTTATTCCTCATATTCAATAAAAATGATTATGAAAAGGACTTAAAGAAAAAATTGTCTTCCTTAGAATCCAATATAGAAGAATTAAAAAAGTCTTTATTACTTTTTCAGGAACAGAAACAACCTCAGGCGGAGGTAAAGGCTAATGACCCGCCCATTATTATTGAAAAAATAAATATTGAAAAAATCATTTTTGATAAATATGAGTTAAATAATAATTTCGGCCAGCTTGGAATAAAAGAATTAAAGGGGAAATTAAATATTGGTGCCACGTACGGAAGTGAATTCACGCCGAAAATAGATGACGAAGAAAAGGAGGAAATAAGGAAGAAAGATTGGAGTAAGGCTTCATCCACTGAAAAGGGCCCTAAAGTAAATATAAATGCAAAAAGACAAGAAGAAATGAGGAAAGACTAAAGTTGAATCCTTTAGTCTTTAAGTAAGTATTAGTGAAATCTACTTTCTACTTGTTGGCATACTTCATCAGCGGACATTCCATCCGCGTCAATGACTGCACCTTTTGTTAAGGTATCTTGCATCCCCATCATGTTTGAATCGGCCGAAATTACACAGCAATCACAATTTTGAGCGTCTGACTCCTGCTTTAATTCCACTATATCATAACCTTTTTCACGAAGAGCTTGTTGAATATTTGTAAGGGATTGTTCTACTCCAATTTTTGCCATACAAAACACCTCCTCCTGTAGATTATTTTGCCTAAGTTTGTTGTAAATATTCCGCATAAGTAGCGATAATCTTCCAAAAACTAAGATTGGAGGTGTAGATAATGGGAAAACGTAAAAGTGATCCATCAACCATTGGGCTAAATTCGATGCAAGTTGAAGGCCAAGGAACCACAACAACGGAAACGGGGACAAAGAAAGAATCATCTTCCCGTAGAATACAAAAAAGAAGCTGAAGTACGGAAAAAAGCGGATGACTCCTGTCATCCGCACTTTGTTTATTGATACATTTCAGCGATTTGTTTTTGTAAATCAGTATTTTCAAGATATTCATCATAAGTCATTTGCTTGTCAACTAGTCCATTTGGTGTCAATTCAAAAATTCGATTAGCAATCGTTTGAATAAATTGATGGTCATGTGATGCAAAAAAGAGAGAACCTTTAAAGTTTATCAATCCATTATTTAATGCGGTAATGGATTCTAAATCAAGATGGTTTGTAGGCTCATCTAGAAGCAAAACATTGGCTCCATTTAGCATCATTTTCGATAGCATACACCGAACTTTTTCACCACCAGAAAGAACACTAGCTTTTTTCAATACTTCTTCACCAGAAAATAGCATTCTTCCTAAAAATCCTCGCAAAAAGCTTTCACTTTCATCTTTAGGGGAAAATTGACGAAGCCAATCCACTAGATTTAAGTCATTGCCTTCAAAATATTCGGAGTTATCCTTTGGGAAATAAGCCTGTGAAGTCGTGATTCCCCATTTGAAGGTGCCACTGTCTGCTTCCATTTCGCCCATTAAAATTTTAAAAAGAACGGTCTTAGCAAGCTCGTTAGTTCCGACAAGAGCAATTTTATCACCCTTATTCACGATAAAGCTAATATTGTTTAGGATTTTAACACCATCAATCGTTTTAGAAAGCCCTTCTACTCGCAATAAGTCATTCCCGATTTCACGTTCTGGAGTAAAACCAACAAAGGGATAACGACGTGAAGAAGGTCTGATATCATCAAGTGTAATCTTATCTAATAGTTTTTTACGAGAAGTTGCCTGCTTGGATTTAGAGGCATTCGCACTAAAGCGAGCAATAAAGGCTTGAAGTTCCTTTATTTTCTCTTCTTTCTTTTTGTTAGCATCAGATGTCAATCTTACGGCTAATTGGCTTGATTCATACCAAAAATCATAGTTTCCTACATAAATCTGGATTTTCCCAAAATCTAAATCAGCAATATGTGTACAGACTTTATTTAAGAAATGACGATCATGGGATACAACAATGACTGTGTTTTCAAAATTAATTAAGAACTCTTCCAGCCATTGAATGGCCTTAATATCCAAGTGGTTCGTAGGCTCATCTAGAAGTAACACGTCCGGTCTGCCAAATAAAGCCTGGGCAAGTAGCACCTTTACTTTTTCTGATCCCGTTAACTCAGCCAATTTTTTAAAATGAAGTTCTTCTTCAATCCCAAGACCTTTTAAGAGAATTGCAGCTTCGGACTCTGCCTCCCAGCCATTCAAGTCAGCAAATTCGCCTTCAAGCTCAGCCGCCTTCATACCATCTTCATCAGTGAAGTTTTCTTTCATATAAATTGCATCTTTTTCCTGCATGATTTGATAAAGCCGGGTGTGACCCATTATGACTGTTTTTAAAACCTCATTTTCCTCGTACTCAAAATGGTTTTGTTTTAACACAGCCATACGTTCATTTGGACCAAGCTGAACATTCCCTGTCTGTGCTTCAATTTCTCCGGATAATATTTTTAAGAAGGTTGACTTCCCTGCACCATTGGCACCGATTAGCCTGTAGCAATTACCTGGTGTAAATTTAATATTAACATCTTCAAATAGTTTACGGTCTCCATATCTTAAACTTACGTTACTTACAGTAATCATGATTGAAATCCTCCAAAACAAAATATCTTTAAATTATATCATTAATGTAAGGGAAGAGCGAATTCTTTTAATTTATTCCCTAAATATGGATGGAATAGAACAAACTTAATAATTAGGTTTCAATAAAAGGAAATACCAAAAACTCTTCATGAAAAATTTTCTAAAAATATTTTTTTGTTTTCACACTTTATTCATACTTTTGTTGTAGAATTATTTTAAGAAGTAATTAAAGAAGGTGAGAAGTATGGCAAAAAAACAGCTTACTGAACTAGTTAATAAATTAAAAAAAGCTGGTATAAAAGCAAGTTTAACAAAACCAAAGTCCAATTACCTTTTATCTTTACAGCAAATAAAAAATTATCCTTCATCCGTGAATTAAATAAGTAGGAAAGCGATTAACCTTTGGGATTAACCGCTTTTTTTATGTTAGTTAATTTTATCTAAGATTTTGCTATAAACTTCTTGTTTATTAAAGTCATTACCCATTGGGAACTTGGCAATAAATTTATTATTTTTATCAACTAAATAAGTGTAGGTTGAATGAATGAATTGACCATTACCTGGGTCTTTGTATTGAAATTGCAGTGAGTTTGCAATCTCCTGAATTTTCTGTTGATCCCTCTTGATATTTTGCTTGTCTCCTGTTAAGAACATCCAGTTTCCATCATTATTGATGCCAAACCCTTTCATATATCCTTTTAAAACTTCAGGAGTGTCTCGGTAAGGGTCAATGGATATGGTAATGAATTCAATTTTGTTACCAAAAATGCCCTTCTTTTCTAAATCCTTTTCCAAAAGACTTATCTTTTGAGTGGTAGTGGGACAAATATCTGGACAGTGAGTATAAATAAACTCGACAAGTTTTAATTTCGTATGATCTTGTCCAAGTTTGAATGTATCACCGGTTTGGTTTACTAAAGTAGTTGTTGGTATTGTTGCATTTGCATCTCGAATAAGAAAAAAAGATATTCCAGCCGCAATCCCGAGGAAGACAGCGAGACTGCATATTAGATAGATCTTTTTCATAACGAATCCCTCCTAACAATAAGATAAAGAAGTTTTCACGAAAAAGACATGGATATTTTGTGAACAAAAAGTAATTATTACGATAGATTAGTTAGATTGAGCTTTTTAGGCTTGGACTATATGCTCCTCCATTTAATAACTTAATTTGTCAATGAAGAATTTCAGAATATCACTTGAAAACGTTTTAAAAACTGTCATATATCGTTCATGGTTGTACCTATTAACAAATCAGGAATAGGGGTATATGATGTAAATATAAATCGCATGTGAAATTATTCACAATTTGAAAATAAAGGAGTCTTTCCTGTGGAACTTCAACCAATGGAACAAGTAATTGAACTTGCTTTAAAAAAGAAAAAAATTCTTAATGATTCATTTGTAAGATATTTAATGAGAGCAGCTTTATCTGGTATCTATATCGGATTTGGGATTATGTTATCGTTTCGCTTAGGGGAGGGGTTTTTTGAAATTCATTCTCCGGTAGCATCTATTATGACTTCGATTTTCTTTGGAATCGCATTAATTCTAATCATTTATGGAGGTTCTGAATTATTTACTGGAAACACCATGTACTTTACAATGAGCACGCTGAATAAAGCAACATCTTGGAAGGATACGATGCAAAACTGGTTTGCCTGCTATTTAGGGAATTTAATTGGTGCTGTCTTCTTCGCTTTGTTGGTCATGAGTTCTGGGCTATTTTCCTCTCTGGAAAGTAGCCAGCTGTTAATGGCTACTGCAGCACATAAAATGGATGGTACCACTTTTGAATTATTTTTCCGTGCGATTCTATGTAATTGGGTTGTCTGCTTAGCAGTTTGGCTTCCAATGCATGTAAAAGGAGATATGGCAAAAATTACTGTAATGATGTTATTAGTTTTTGCCTTCGTCGCTTCTGGGTTTGAACATAGCATTGCCAATATGGTGACATTTTCAATCGCTTTGTCTGTACCACACCCAGTAACCATCACCCTTATAGGAGCGATTCATAATTTAATACCGGTAACAATCGGTAATATTATCGGTGGCGGATTATTTGTCGGCGGGATGTATGTATATCTTTCATCCCCAGCAAAACAAAAACAACATCTAGAGCTGACAAACAATAAAACAAAAACAATGAAACCAAGCTTTTTAAGAAAAGTAAAAGCATAAGCAATAGACATGACAGGACTAAAGAGCTGAAGGCTGGACTTCAGCTCTTTTTGTTGTATTAAAGTTTAGGGAGTAAGATTATGGAAAGGCTTATGATGAAAACTTTCATATATAAAAAAGGAGAAAAAAGATGTCAGGACCAAGTTTAAAGAAACAAGATGCACATTCATCTATCCATGAGGCTGCATTAAATGAAGCGAAAGAATTAAGAGGATTATTTTATAAATGTCTGAAGGATGGAGAAAAGGACATGGCATTACAAGTTGCAGAAATTGTCATTGAACATTGGGAATCACGGACTCTGAAGCATGCCGATTCAGAAGAGGAAGGTTTATATAAGGATCTTGTGGAAGAGAACACTGATTTAAATCCTCTTGTTATTCAGCTGACACGCGATCATGATCTCATGCGCAGAATGGTGGAACAAATGAAAGAGCTGCTCATAAAGAATGAAATGGATGAAAGGATGATTGCTTTACTGGATTCCCTTATTATTGTGGATTCTATCCATAATGAAGACGAAATGAATAAGCTTCTAGCTAATAACGAATGATAAAAATTAGGAAGTAATGGAAAAAGGTGATGTAAATGGTAGAGGAAAGATTATTACGTTTTGCTGCGCCGGCGTTATATCAGAGAATGGTCGAAACCTTTTCAACCTTTCATATTCATCCTTACGATGTTCAAGCCACTATTTTTAAAAATGAGAGTGGATTTGATGTCACCTTAAGGTTTTCAAATGATTTCTCTCAGACTGTAACAATCGATCTCAAAAATGAACAGGTGGCACAACCGGATGAAGATGTGACACGTTTCTTTGAAGAGGCGGCAGCTAAATGTAAGTCCACCCTAATTGCAGATTATTATAAAATGATAAAGCTATAAAAGGAGCTGGAAGACGATTGTTTTCATTTGAAACAGAAGCGCTGCTCGTTGATGACAGAGAAGATTTAATTGCTGTGCTTCAGCTGCGATTCGGAAATATCACAGGTGAATTCATAGAAAAAATCTATGAAATTGGTGACATGAATACGTTGCAACGTCTCATTCTTTCAGCAGCAAATGCGGCCAATTGGAATGTTTTTTTGGAGGAGTTTAATGCCGGTAGGGATTCGTTTCGACTAGTAGGGGAGAATTTTAACCCCCTAAGAAACCTTCTGGAAGAAAGGGATGGCATCGATGGAAAAGAAGCATAATAATTTGCTGCACTCTCTTAAACATCTTGTTCGGGGGGAGCGAATTAATGATGGTTGGACTGAAGAAAGCCCCCGCCCTCGTGATTGGGAAACCGCCTATCGCAACCGTTGGGGACATGATAAAATTGTCCGTTCCACTCATGGGGTGAATTGCACAGGATCCTGCAGCTGGAAAGTTCATGTGAAAGATGGAATTATTACATGGGAAACCCAGCAAACAGACTATCCTTCAACAGGTGATGATTTTCCTGAATATGAACCGAGAGGATGTCCTCGCGGTGCCAGTTTTTCTTGGTATACATATAGCCCCACCCGGGTGAAGTATCCCTATGTCCGTGGGGATCTATATGAGTTATGGAAAGAAGAGGTAGGAAAGGCTAATAATCCTGTTCAAGCTTGGGAAAATATTGTTTCAGACCCGGCAAAACGCGAACGTTATGTGAAAGCAAGAGGAAAAGGCGGTTTCGTCCGTGGAACATGGAACGATATTTGTCAAATGATTGCAGCAGCATCCATTTACACTATAAAAAAATACGGACCCGATCGAATTTGCGGTTTCAGTCCGATACCGGCTATGTCGATGGTTAGTTATTCCGGCGGGACAAGATTTTTATCCTTAATCGGCGGCACGATTTTAAGTTTTTACGATTGGTATGCGGATTTACCGCCAGCTTCTCCACAGGTTTGGGGTGATCAAACGGACGTTCCTGAAAGCGGTGACTGGTATAACTCCAAGTATTTCATCATTTGGGGAACGAATATCCCGCAAACCAGAACACCTGATGCCCACTTTATGGTGGAATCAAGATATAACGGGACGAAAGTAGTGGGTGTTAGTCCGGACTATGCCGAGTATGAAAAATTTGCTGATATGTGGCTGCCTGCGAAAGCGGGAACGGACGGGGCACTTGCCATGGCGATGACTCATGTCATTTTAAAAGAATTTTACGTCGATAAAGAAACTCCCTATTTTATCGAGTATGCCAAACAATATACTGACCTGCCTTTCCTTGTTCAATTAAACAAAAAGAATGAATCTTACCGCTCAGATTGTTTTTTGAGAGCATCGGATATTTCAAACCAGCATGAACTTGGGGAATGGAAAACGGTTGTATGGGATGAAAACACGAAAAATTTTGCTATTCCAAATGGCAGTGAGGGGTTTCGTTGGGATAAAGAGAAAAATTGGAATCTCGATTTAAATGAGATAAACCCGAAAATGAGCTTTTTGGACGAATCTGCGATCGCTATGGTTGAATTCCCTTACTTTGGTGAAAAAGACGGCGGGATGATCAAACGTGGTGTTCCTGTTAAAAAGATAAAAGACAAATCCGGTAATGAACTCATCATTACAACGGTTTACGACTTAATGCTCGCACATACGGGAATCAGCAGAGGGCTAACGGGAGATTATCCGACTGACTATAATGATGCAAATAAACCCTATACACCTGCTTGGCAAGAAAGTATTACAGGTGTGAATAAATCACATGTCATCCAAGTAGCAAGAGAATTTGCTGAGAACGCTGCTCTCACTAAGGGAAAATCTATGATTGCGATGGGTGGAGGAACAAATCACTGGTTTCATAGCGACCAAATTTACCGTTCCATTTTGAATCTTGTTTTATTAACAGGATCACAAGGTGTGAATGGCGGAGGCTGGCCCATTATGTTGGACAAGAAAAAGTTCGCCCATTAGAAGGTTTTTCGCAAATTGCGTTTGCAAATGATTGGGTGAAATCTCCAAGGTTCATGAATGGAACCTCGTTCTTTTATTTTGCAACAGAGCAATTTCGCTATGAGTACGAGAAACATGAAGCAGAAACGGAGTGGGGCAGTAAGTACTCGAATATGCACCCTGCAGACTTTAATGCACTTTCCGTACGATTAGGCTGGTTACCAGGTTTTCCGCAGCTTTCGCAAAATTCTTTAGATGTGATAAAAGATGCACGTTCCCGTCATACTGATGATCATGCGGTGGTTGAAGATATCGCCAAACAGCTTACTGATGGAAAGCTGGAATTTGCAATCGAAAACCCAAATGATCCGCGTAATTTCCCTCGGGTATTTTTTAATTGGCGTTCCAATCTGTTAGGCGACAGCGGAAAGGGTCATGAGTATTTTGTAAAACATTTAATCGGGTCAACAGATTCTTTGTTAACGGATACTGAAAACTCCTGGCAGCCGGAGAATGTAAATATTTCAGAAAAACCGCCGGAAGGGAAGACTGACCTTTTTGTAAGTATGGATTTCCGGATGACAAGTTCAGGTCTTTTCTCTGACATTATTTTGCCAGCCGCTACATGGTATGAAAAATATGATATTAGCAGCACGGATTTACATCCATTTGTACATCCATTTAATGCGGCGATTAGCCCACCTTGGGATACGAGAAGTGACTGGGATGCCTTTAGGGAAATTGCCAAAGCCTTTTCGGAGCTTGCGAAAGATCATCTACCAGCACAAGAAGATTTTGTTATGTCACCACTTGCTCATGACACGATTAACCAGATCGCACAGCCATTTGGAAAAGTGAAGGATTGGCGCAAAGGTGAGACCGAAGGGATCCCTGGAAAAACGATGGCAAATTTCAATTTCGTGAAACGGGATTATCCTCATGTGTATGATATGTGGATTACTGTTGGCCCAAATATCAAAAATGGATATGGCACAAAGGGTGTAAAGATACCTGGAGACAAGGTTTATCAAGAATTACTTGATCGACTTGGACCATCAAAGCATGATGGAATTGGTAAAGGTTATCCTGATTTATTTTCTGATAAAAAAGCCATAAATGCGATTCTTCTGATGTCTGGGGCTACGAATGGAAAGCGTGCCGTGGAAGGCTGGAAATCCATGGAGGAGAAGACTGGGAAAAAACTTGCTCACGTTTCAGAAGGGCGCGAAGAAGAGGACTACACCTTAGATGCGTTAACCGTCCAACCCCGCCCGGCTATTTCTACGCCTGTATGGAGTGGATTAGAGAATGATAATCGACGCTATTCTCCATTTACAGTCAATAAAGAATTCAATATTCCGTGGCACACTCTTACTGGACGACAAAGCTTTTATCTTGACCATGAGGTGATGCTGGATTATGGAGAAGGATTCCCATTGTATATCCCACCGATCACTAAGGGACCATTTATCAAGGATGAAAAGGAAATTGAAAATAGCGGAAAGTCAATCACTTTACGCTATATGACCCCACATCAAAAATGGGGAATCCATACCATGTTTACAGATACATCGAATATGGTCCAGTTGTTCCGTGGCTGGCAGGTCGTTTGGATGAATGAAGAGGATGCTGCTACCATCGGGATTAAAGATAATGATTGGATTGAGGTATATAATCGCAATGGTGTTGTGGTGGCAAGGGCTGTTTTGACGTACCGGATGCCAAGAGGTTCAGTCTATATGTATCATGCACAGGACCGAACAATGGGAGTTCCAGGTAATACAATCAATAAAACCCGAGGTGGAACTCATAACAGTGTGACGAGAATTTACCCAAAATCAACCCATATGATTGGTGGATATTCACAATTAAGCTACGGGTTTAATTATTATGGACCAACAGGCAGTCAGAGGGACACGATGACGATTATCCGGCCGTTAAAGGAGGTCGATTGGCTTGAGGATTAAAGCACAAGTCGCCATGGTTATGCATCTTGATAAGTGTATTGGCTGTCATACCTGTTCAGTTACCTGCAAAAATGTATGGACCAACCGGCCAGGGACGGAGTATGTATGGTTCAATAACGTCGAAACTAGGCCGGGGGTTGGGTATCCAAGAGAATGGGAAAATACCGAACGTTACAAAGGAGGCTGGGTTTTACGGAATGGAAGTCTGCATTTAAAAGCAGGTGGACCATTGTCGAAGCTAGCCAATATTTTTTACAATCCAAACATGGCGGATCTAAATGATTTTTATGAGCCGTGGACCTACGATTTTCAGCATCTGCACAGGAGAAAAAGGGGAAAGTATTCCAGTTGCACGCCCCCGTTCAATGATAACCGGAAATTATCTCGACAAACCCGAATGGGGACCGAACTGGGATGATGATTTGGCGGGAGGAAGTGAATCGGTACCGAATGATCCGAATGTTCGCAAGCTCCAAGAACATATCAAAACAGAATATGAAAAAACCTTTATGATGTATTTGCCAAGGATTTGTGAACATTGCCTGAATCCATCTTGTGTGGCATCCTGCCCTTCGGGTGCTTTATACAAGCGGGATGAAGATGGAATTGTTCTGGTGGACCAAGATGCTTGCCGTGGTTGGCGCTTTTGCATGAATGGCTGCCCATACCATAAGGTGTACTACAATTGGAATACACACAAAGCGGAAAAATGTAATTTTTGTTACCCAAGAACAGAAGCAGGTCTTCCAACCATTTGTTCTGAGACCTGCGTAGGAAGGATTCGCTATATCGGTGTGGTTTTGTATGATGCAGATAAGGTTAAAGCTGCCGCATCGGTAGAAAATCCAAAGGATTTATATGGGGCTCAGTTATCTGTCTTTTTAGATCCATTTGATCCGGAGGTTATCCAAAAAGCACAAGAGCAAGGAATAAATAACAGTTGGATTCAAAGTGCCCAGGAATCGCCCGTTTATAAGATGGCGATCAAGTGGAAAATTGCCTTACCGCTCCATCCAGAATACCGGACATTGCCGATGGTATGGTATGTGCCGCCGCTAAGTCCGATCATGCATCATATAACAAATGAACAGGAATTAGGTGCTGACGGTTATATTCCTGCTGTCGATCAAATGAGAATCCCAATGGAATATTTAGCTTCGTTGTTAACAGCAGACGATACCAAAGTGATCCGGAAGGTTTTGTTGAAGATGGCAGCTATGAGAGTTCATATGCGGGCTAAAACAGTTGGCGGGATAGATGAGTTGAAAAAGAACAAGCTCCTTGGAGAAGCAAACACAACAGCAGATGAATTAGAAGATATGGCAAGGTTACTAGCGGTCGCTAAATATAATGAGCGCTTTGTTATTCCAACCGGTCGCCGGGAGATGCTTGACGATGTACATTACAGGCAAGGAGCGTGCAGTATTGAAGAAATGGCTCCACCTGAAGGAATGGTCACCTATCCATTTGAAAGAAGTGAAAGTCAATGAAGGATGAAAAAAAAGCGATTTTAGTCATTTTGTCAAGGCTACTGGACTATCCAGATCAAACCTTTATTGACGAACAATCATCTATTTTATCATTAATAAAGGAATATCTTTTATCTGATGACGTTCAGGATGAAGTGTTAAAAAGAATCACCCCCCTATATTCAATGAACTTAAAGGATTTACAGGAGCTATACGTAGAAACATTCGATTATAAGGAAAGGACAAACCTTTATTTAACTGCCCATGAATTAGGTGACAGCAGAAAGCGCGGAGTTGCTCTCATTCAATTACAGAAGCTGATTTGTGAAGTTGGATATGAATACGAAGGCAAGGAATTGGCTGATTATATTCCAATGCTATTAGAGCTTTTGGCAATTGCACCGGAGGATGAGAAATTTATTAACCTTTCCCGAAGGGTAGCATACGCGATAAATCGGTTATTAGATAATCTTCCTAGCGGCAATCCCTACAAAAATGCAGTCGAACTACTAATGATGAATGTTTTTGAAGCTCCTGGACTAGATGAAATCTCTTCGCTGGAAATCCTGCGTGAGGAAGCGGATTTGGATGAACTGCCATATCCCTTGATGTATCGATAAGAAGGAGGGCTGGAGATGGAAGTTGTATTTTGGTGGACCATTTTTCCCTATGTTTGTGGTACGATCCTAATTATAGCTACTTTTTACAGATTTGTTTTTCGAGGAAAAAGCTGGACAGCGCCTTCAACTGAAATTTTTGAGAAAAAATGGCTTCGTATAGGTTCTATGGTCTTTCATTATGGGATTATTTTTGCCTTTTTAGGACATGTTATGGGCGTGCTAATTCCGATTGAAGTGTATCATGCGCTGGGTGTTGAAGACCATGTATACCATTTCTTTGCGATTGCAGGCGGTGGTGTAGCGGCTTTAATGGTGGTATTTGGGTTGGTGGTCATGCTCATTCGAAAGTTTTCATTTCCAAGGGTTCGTGCCCATACCACAAGAGGCGGATACTTTACAATCATCTGGTTATTGCTGGTTGTAGGGTTAGGGACCTATATGACCCTTATCTACAACACCACTGTTGGTGCTTATGAGTATCGATTAGCCATTGGACCTTGGTTCAGGAGTTTATTTACCTTCCATCCTCAGTCCCAATTAATGCTGGGGGTTCCTACCATCTTTAAGGTCCATATAATTTTATCGTTTATTTTATTTGCCGCTATACCTTTTACCATGCTTGTCCATATGTTTAGTTTTCCTCTACGGTACCCAACACGGGCACCACAGCAGTACCGCTCAAGGCATGGGTATAATAAGAATGGAAGATAATCATTCGTAAGAGAATGATTTTGTCCACCAATCGTTCACAGAAAAGGAATAGCGGCGGCTATTCCTTTTGCTGTTTATTCATGCCATATTTTTCTGCCAGCAATTGCTTTACTTCGTTATAGCTTAAACCTGACTGGGCATTTAATCTTTTGACTTCAGCGATATCTGTTCCTACAATTGTAGTGTTTTTTCCAATAGATTTCATGGTAGCATGATCCTTCCTGTTTTTCAAAAAGTAATAAAAGCTGGAAATGAAAAGGAATGTTTTGGTGCATACTAGTATTAATTAAAAAGGAGGCGGTTCCAATTTTTTATGGTAAAAGGGCAAAAGAAGAAGAGATTGAAATAATATTAGTGGATACTGAAATTTATTCTTGTACCGATGATTCATGCATTGGATGGATGAGGAAAGATTTTGCAGCTGATGACCTATTATGCCCAATGTGTGGAAATGAAATGGTGCATCAAATGCGAGAGCTCCCAAAAATCTAATTTTATAAATGATACAAAAAGACTGCCGGAAATTTAGGACAGTCTTTTTTCTTCCCAATTAGTACGGTCTTTTCACTTTACAAGTTTTCGTTCTGTTGGCGAATTTCATCACCAGCAATAATCGTGTTTGCTTCCTCAAGATATTTATGTTCATCCACTGAATCACCAGCAATATTTTTTAGATTTGGAAAAATCGAGCCGTTATTTATGGTAATTTGTGCCCTTTTTGGTGCGGTTGTAAGATAATCCTCTTTTTTTGCCATCCCCTTCAACTCCTTAGTAATAAGGTTGTGCTTTAGAGTTATGGTTTATGCTTTCCTATTTCTTAATGTAGTAGAATTTTTGTGATTTAGAAAAGCGCAAGCGCCCCGTTTAGCTGCGTTTGGACTGCAGGATAATTCTCAAAGTAAAAAAATTTATACTTTAAAAAAAAGCTAGCTCCCAATTGAGCCAGCCTTTTTGATAGTTATTCCTCTTTTTTAGCAAGACACCGATCACATTCCATTAAGTAGGATTCAGCTTGCTCCTCCATGTGCTGACCACATTCTGGACATTCCTTTTTAGGCAGATTCCGAAAAAATTCAACTGGACTCATTAACATATTAACCACTCCTTTTTTTAATACAGTTTATTTTTAATCAACCTGTTGTAGTACAGTATAAACAAAAAAATAAAAATGTGTAGACCTTTTTTTAAAAATTTTGACTTTTTTAAAAAATAGTTCTTTTGTCATAGGTTATTTTTCTTTCTATAATATCGTATTGTTAAATTATCATGATTAGTTCTATTCAGAATAGAATAAAGATTGGTGAAAACAAATCTTTTTTTAGTACTTCCCTAACTTTAGACTTTACATTACAATCATAGTAGAAATAAGTAGGGCTTTGGGGGGATGCTTGTAAATGAATTTAGTGTTGGGCACGTTTCATCCTTATGTTATCCTAATTGCTATTGGTTTAACAATCGTAGCTTCATATACAGCACTTGACATGTTTACCTTAATAAGGCCTTCAGGTCAAAATAAAAGACTTTTATTCCTAGGCGGTACCTTTACATTAGGAATAGGAATATGGGTAATGAATTTTCTAGGGCTTCTTGCAGCAGATATTAGTCGGTTTGCAAGCTATCAAATTCCACTTACGATTCTTTCCATATTTATTGGTATTGCTTTTGCGGGAATGGCATTTGTTTCTTTTTTTGGCAAAGGTATTCACCTTTTCCATTTAATAATTGGAAGCATATTTTTAACGATTGCACTTATTGCTGTTTATATCATTGATATCTATGCAATGAATCTAACAATTAGCTATAATGTTCCCCTTTTTATTTTTTCGGGATTATTAATATTTAGCTCGTTTTTATTTTCCTTATGGATCCTGTTTTCTCCGATAAACTTGACAAAGGGGAATCAAGTTTGGCTTAAGCCAATAAGTTCGATCATTATGTCAGGTGCAATCGTCGAAGGCTATTTATTATTAAAAAGGGCTTCAAGTTTATCTTCCGCAAACATAGGCAATTTAGCTGCCAGCAAGGAAGATACAATTATTATTTATTTGGTATTGTTTATCTCCATTTTAATTATCAGTGGTCTAATTGCTTCTAGTACATTAATTAACAAACAATTAGCAGCAACTGACACGAATTTAAAGGATATTAAGGCGGCTCTTGATGCATCGAGCATTGTTGCTATAACCGATAGGAACGGTACGATTTTATTTGTAAATGAAAAATTTGAAGAGATTTCAAAATTTACAAAAGAAGAAATTTTAGGGCAGAATCACCGAATATTAAATTCAGGCTACCATTCAAAAGATTTCTTCCTAGACTTGTGGAAAACGATTCAATCCGGACAGATTTGGAGAGGAGAAATTCGTAATAAAGCGAAGGATGGCTCCTTTTATTGGGTAGATACGACAATCGTCCCTTTCTTAAATAAAAAGGGTAAGCCGTTTCAATATATTGCGATTCGCTCTGATATAACCAAGCGAAAAGAAGCAGAAAACCATCTTTTTGACTCTCTTAAAGAAATTCGAGATATTACCTTTGCACTTGATCAATCATCCATCGTCGCAATTACAGATGAAAAAGGAAAAATCACAAGTGTAAATGAAAGATTTTGTGAAATTTCCAAATATAATCGCGATGAATTAATGGGTCAAGACCATTCGATATTAAATTCAGGGTATCATTCGAAGGAATTTTTTAAAGAGCTTTGGATTACCATTGGGCATGGGAAAGTATGGAATGGTGAAATATGCAATCGTGCTAAAGATGGTTCACTTTATTGGGTAGCTACAACGATCGTCCCATTTTTAAATGGAAATGGTAAGCCATATCAATATATTGCCATTCGAACAGATATAAGTGATCGAAAAAAGGCAGAGGAGCATTTAAAAGTAACAATTAAGGACAATACCGATATTAGATTTGCATTGGATCAATCCTCCATTGTTGCCTTTACTGATGCAAAAGGTAATATTACCAGTGTGAATGATAAATTCTGTGAAATTTCCAGATACAATCGTGATGAAATTATTGGAAAAAATCATCATATCTTAAATTCAGGTTTTCATTCCAAAGAATTTTTTAAGGATTTATGGAAAACCATTGGCGAAGGAAAGGTTTGGAAAGGTGAAATTAGAAATAAGGCAAAGGACGGGACTTATTATTGGGTTGATACAACCATCGTGCCTTTCATTAATGAAGAAGAGAAGCCTTACCAATATCTTGCCATTCGAAATGATATTACTGAACGTAAAAAAACAGAAGAGGTTCTTCATCGCCAGGATAAGCTCGCTGCAGTTGGGCAATTAGCTGCAGGGGTTGCACATGAAATTCGCAATCCGCTTACTTCTATGAGGGGATACGCAGAGTTCTTACAATTAGATGAAAAAAATCCAGAACGTATGGAGTTTCTAGGCATTATCCTCGATGAAATTGAGCGAGTCAATACCATTGTAGAGGATTTTATGGTATTAGCAAAACCAAAGGCTGTGGAATTAGAAGAAAAGAATGTGGTCCCTGTTATCAAAAATGTTGTCTCACTGCTTGAGTTTGAAGCGAGAAAGAAAAATGTTCGCTTAACCTTTGATTGTAATCACGAAATTATCCAAATTGATTGTGATGAAAACCGTTTAAAGCAAGTCTTTTTAAATTTCATTAAAAACGGAATTGAAGCGATGCCAAATGGCGGAGAATTACATGTTAAAACAATTATTCATGATAATAATGTTCAAATTTCCATTCAGGACACAGGTGTTGGAATCCCTAAAGAAAAATTAAAGAATCTAGGAGAACCATTTTACACCACAAAGAAAAATGGTAATGGTTTAGGTTTAATGGTTAGCTTTAAAATCATTGAAAGCCATAATGGCAAGGTGTTTGTAGAAAGTGAATTGAATAAAGGAACAACCTTTAATATTTTGTTACCTGCGAAAACAGCTTAAAACGTTGGTATATAAGGGTTTATCTAAGAATCGTAGACGTAAAGGTAACAATACCTAAGGAGTTGTTAGTGTTGTTACAGATGGTGTCAAGGTAAAACAAACAGAAGAGACAGTTGATATTCATCCTGAAGATGCGTTAGTTTTAGGATAATAGATGGTGAAGTCGTCCAGGTCCGTTCTCGAAGAGGAGAATTAAAGGTAAAAGCAAAGGTAACGGAACAAGTGGCACCTGGCCTTGTTTTCATGAGCTTTCACTGGATTGAAACACCAACAAATGTTTTAACATTAAGTGAATTTGACCCTATTTCTGGAACAGCAGAATATAAAGCATGTGCTGTTGCCATTTCCCGATTATAAAATAATGTAGAAGAAAATGCGCGGGTGAAAATGCCGCGCTTTTCAATTTGAAAGAACGTTGGAGCACTCTATAATATTTATAATTATCAGTTTATTTAGAAATGGTATCGTAATATAACTGCCACGGATGTAAACGAATTAACATCTCCCTGTTCTTTGTATCAGAAAAATCCATGTTATGATTATCACAAGTTAGCTACGAAAGAACATGGGGGTTAAAAAATGATTAACAAGATTAAAACATTCATAGCAGTTGCTGCACTCTCAGGAACTGTAAGTGCTAATGTACATGCTGAAGAATTGACGGTGAAAAAAGGGGACACCCTTTGGGATCTATCACAAGTACATAATACATCTGTAGAAAATATACAAAAATGGAATCATCTGTCTACTGACCTAATACACCCTGGTGATGTATTAATGATTGCAACGGAAAAACAGTACTCCGTTAAACAGGATGATACATTATGGGAAATTTCCAATGAAAATCATGTAACAGTTGAACAAATCAAGGAATGGAATAAATTAACTACTGATCTTATTCATCCTGGATTAAATCTAGTAATCTATAATGGTTTAAACACTCCTAAAATAGCTGTAACGGAAACACAAGTGAAACCAACCACTCCCGCAGCATCTAAATCAAGCGCGACTAATGATGAATCAACTGCAAAGGTTGAAAACACACCAAAACCTGTAGCGCAAGCAACAAAGGAAAGTACGCCTGAGGTAAAGCCGGAGGTAAAACCAGCTCCTACAAGTGATACCGGTTCAAAAGAAATCATAGTGAAAGCAACAGCTTATACTGCTTCATGTGGCGGATGTTCAGGTATTACGGCAACAGGAATTAATATCAAAGCTAACCCAAATGCAAAGGTTATTTCTGTGGACCCATCGGTCATACCACTTGGTAGTAAAGTTTATGTTGAAGGTTATGGTGAGGCAATCGCGGCAGATACAGGCGGGGCCATTAAAGGTAATCGAATTGATGTTTTTATTCCATCCCAACACGATGCCATTAATTTTGGGACAAAAAATTTAAAAGTTAAAATATTAAATTAAGCTGCCTATTCTGGCAGTTTTTTTTGCCTATAAATAAAAAAAGGCCGGTAATCCGACCTATTATTATTAACTGACCTGTTTTGCAAGTGTTTTAACAGCTGCAGTTTTTCTTTGGTAATAGAACCAGTTTATTGCAAAAGAGATTACATAAACTCCGATAAAGAAGTAGAATGCTGTAACGGGTGTGCCGGTTGTTTTTACTGACCATCCAAATAATTTAGGAATAAAGAATGATCCATATGCTGCAAAGGCTGCTGCGAAACCAATTACAGGTGCAGCTTCTTTAGGAATAAAGATGTTTGGAATCATTTGGAATGTTGATCCTGAACCAATACCAGATGCAAGGAATAGAACCAAGAAGGAAGCTAAGAATCCTGGAAATTGTTTTGCATTTAAGAAATAGATAACTCCCATTGCTCCAATTGCCATGGCTACTAAAACATAAGCAGTTACTTTTGCGCCACCTAGTCTATCAGAGATCCAGCCACCTACAGGTCTTGCTGCTGCTGCAACTAGAGCACCAAGGAAGGCAAGTGATAAATGCTCTGGAAATTGAGATTTTAATAAAAGCGGGAATGCCGCAGAATATCCAATAAAAGATCCGAATGTTGCCACATAAAGAATTGTCATGATCCAAGTGTGTTTACGTTTAACGATAACAAATTGATCAGCTACCGATTGTTTCGCATTTGGTACATTATCCATTCCGAAAATGGCTAAAACCGTCATAATGATGATTGGAATTACCCAAATAAATGCTGCATTTTGTAACCATACATGTTGGCCGTTTGCTAAAACCTGTTTTCCTCCAACGAAAGCGAATGCTCCGGTTGTTACGATTAAAGGTGTTATAAATTGTACTACAGAAACACCCATATTTCCTAACCCACCATTTATACCAAGGGCAGTGCCTTTTTCCTTCTTAGGGAAGAAGAAGCTAATATTAGCTGAAGAAGAAGAAAAATTTCCCCGCCAAGGCCACAAAGTGCCGCAAGTAATAGCATAATTGAATAAGAAGTATGAGGATTTTGAACAGCAAATCCGATTCCGATTGCTGGGATTGCTAAGATTGCAGTGGAAATTACTGTCCAGTTCTTACCTCCGATAGATCCACCTGCAAAGGTATAGACAAATCGAAGTGTAGCTCCAACAAGACCAGGTATAGCTGCAAGAGTAAATAATTGTTCATCTGTGAAATGGAAGCCAATATCATTTAATCTTACTGCAACCACTGACCAAATTTGCCAGACGATAAAAGCTAACATTAATGATGGTACGGAGATCCAGAGATTCCTTTTTGCATGTTTCTTTCCTTCCGCATTCCAGAATTTTTCATCTTCTGGATTCCAATATTTTATTCGAGCCATTTTTATTTCCCCCTATGTCCATTTATCGTTATTTTTTAATGCGCTGTTTATGATGTTAATATAAACCACATCATGTGTGATTTTTGTGACGTACGTCACAAAAATGGTGAATGAATTGTGAACTCGTTATGGTTGACAAAAAGTTGTAATATATTGCACCTAAGAAAACTTTATTGAGAAATAGAAAAGAGGATGACTTTGAGTCATCCTCTTTTGCTTCACTTATCATTTCTCTTTTAATTGGTTATTTTCTTCACTAAACATCCCGACAAAATTTTTGGTTTCTCCGACATCATCCTTGATGGCGGTAATCGTTAACCATTCTTTATAAATTTGATTATTCTTTCGCTTATTCCATATAAAGCCTTCCCAAAATCCATTTGATTTTAAATGAAACCACATGTTCTTGTAAAATTCATTGTCGTGTTCTCCAGACTGCAATACACTCGGTGTTTTTCCGACAACCTCTTCCTGCTTATACCCAGTAATTCTGGTAAAAGCAGGATTTACTCTTTGTATTAAACCGTTAATATCGGTGACAACAATACCATCTACAGCGGTATCAACAATTTTAGTTGAAATGTCTAGTTTATCTTGATAATACAGCCAAACAACTAAGATAAAGCTTGATAATGAAAACTCAGACAGTGACATAAATCCAATCGCATAATGCCCCGTAAAATTAAATAGAATTGTCAGAATTAATGGCGGGAAGAATCCTCCAAGTCCTCCCATGGCAGCTACAATCCCATTAACAATCCCAGCTTGTTTTGAAAAATATAATGGTACCAGCTTAAATATTGCCCCATTCCCAATTCCCGCACAGAAAGCCACCAAAAGGCATCCCAAAGAATAGATTGGAAGCGATGGAGTAAAAGACAAAAGAAAACCAGCAAAGGTTAGACCGAAGAAAACAGCCATTAAAATAAGAAATGGGTTTATTTTATCTCCAAGAAAGCCGCCAATTGGCCTGAAAAGTGTTGCCAATGCGATAAAGCCAGCAGTACGAAGGCCTGCATCAACTTTATCTAAATCAAAATGATTAACCAAAAAGGAAGGTAAATAAATGGTAAAAGCAACAAACGAACCAAACGTGATAAAATAAAATAAACTTAAGAGCCAAAGTTTTGGGTTAAGATAAACCTCTTTAATCTGCTCAGATAGGGAGTGGTTTACCTTCTGTTCCTTCCTGTCGCCTAATAAAAAGTTCAGAATGGCGAAAATCAAAACAAGAATTAGGAATAGCCTTACCGTATTCTTCCATCCCAATTGATTAGCGAGAACAGGAGCTGAAAAGGAGGTAATTGCTGTTCCTATGTTACCGGCTCCATATATACCATTAATGAATCCGTGCTTTGCTTTGGCATAATATTTTGGAAGTGAGGTAACCCCGATTGAAAAAACAGCTCCGCCAATTCCAAGCAAAAATCCGCCCAAAATCAGCATGAGTATTGAATTGGCATAGCTAATTAATGCAATTGGAAGAAGCAGTATGATAAAACTAATCGTAAATAAGATTCTGGCACCATACCGATTGGTCCAATAACCAATTGGTACCCTTAGCAAAGATCCAAGAATAACAGGAACTGCTGTGCGCCAGGCAATTTGCGTTGATGAGAGTTTAATATCAGCTTGTATGAATGGCATAAGTGATGAAATGAGTACCCAGACCATGAACCCAGCGACGAGGCTTGTCGTTTGAATAAACAGTTGTTTCTTTCCTTGATTCATTCTAATCCCCCTTATCCATATGCTTGTCATTATTTTCTTGAAATCGTTTGTAGCGAAAAAACGGAATCCCATTGATGGAAGAATTTTCTTTGTTATTATAAAACTATTTTTTCTTATAAACAGTGAGGTATGACACAAATCTTTCATAGATTTCAAATTTTTATTGCTGAATTTTTGATAGCTTAGGGAAAATGGTTTAACTTATGGATTCCATCAATTAACATTAATCTTGGTTAATTTGATGAAAATTACACCTTTTAAAGTGTACAATATTTACAAGCAAGGTTTTTTGTAATATTTAAATAGTAAGGTAGGTGTGGATGGATTGGGATCACATGAACTAATTGCTTTAGTTATTTTTTTATTTACATATGCGTTGATAATTTCAGAACAAATCCACCGCACAACAATTGCTATGCTTGGTGGGCTTTTAATGATTGCTTTTGGTGTACTTAACCAAAAGGCAGCCATCCATTACATCGATTTCAACACCATTGGTCTGTTAGTAGGAATGATGATTATTGTCGGAATTACGGCACAAACAGGTGTTTTTGAATTTATTGCTATTTGGTCTGCCCAAAAAGCAAAGGGAGAACCAGTGAAAATTCTTATCGCATTAAGTTTGTTTACCGCAATTGCTTCCGCTTTTTTAGATAATGTGACAACCGTTCTACTTGTTGTTCCTGTCACATTAAGCATTACCCATCAATTAAAAGTACACCCGATTTCGTTTTTAATGTCAGAAATTTTTGCTTCTAATATTGGTGGGACTGCAACTATGATTGGTGATCCCCCGAACCTAATGATTGGAAGTGCCGTTAAAGATTTAAGCTTCCTAGATTTTATTAATAATCTTGCCTTTATTGATTTCTTCATTTTAGCTATTACATTATTAATTTTTACTCTTATCTACAAAAAATACTTAAAGTCGACGCCTTTGTTAAAGGAACAGCTCCTAAAAAAAAAGCTAGAGAAGAGATTAAGGATCAAGACCTATTGGTAAAATGCTTATTTGTAATTGTTAATACGCTAGGGGGGGTTTTCGCCCATCAATGGTTACATATTGAAACAGCAACGATGGCTTTAATCGGTGCTTTTGTTCTATTACTCCTAACAGGGGACAAATATTTAGATACAGTTTTGGAAAAAGTAGAGTGGACAACCCTTTTCTTTTTCATAGGATTATTTGTAATTGTAGGTGGTTTAGTTGAAACAGGGTTAATCTCTACATTAGCAAAAAAGGTGATTTCCTGGACAGGTGGAGAATTAAAAGCAACTACCATACTGGTTCTATGGATGAGTGCCATTATTTCAGCGTTTGTTGATAATATTCCATTAGTGGCTACCATGATTCCCATGATAAAAGAAATGGGGAAAATAGGGATAACAAACTTGGATCCCCTCTGGTGGAGTCTATCTCTTGGTGCTTGTTTGGGTGGGAATGGTACTTTAATTGGTGCTAGTGCAAATTTGGTTGTAGCAGGAATCGCTTCAAAAGATGGTCACCATATTTCATTTATGGAGTACCTAAAGATTGGGTTTCCCTTAATGATAGTATCGGTACTGATTTCGACGATTTATCTCTATATGAGATATTTTTTTTAGCAAAATAATACTAGTGATTATAGGGAAAATCAAAATCTAGAACGATTTTCAAATATGGATTAAATAAAATCCTCCGTTTTTGTGTTTGGGGGTTAATTTACTGATAGCTTAAAAATGGAAATCAAGATGACTTATTAGAGCATAAAGATTGAGTTATGTACTATAATATTTCTAATATAAGAATATACATTTTAAGATACATAAGTATGCATTTGGATGGGAGAGAAAAAATGATGAATTTCCAAGAGAAAGAAACATTGGAGGAACGGCTGGACCTCATGGATGTTCTTTCTAAACAGTTTTTATTACGAGCCCACAAAATAGATAGTGAAGGAAGCTTCCCCTTTGCAAATATCCAAGATCTTAAGGACACCGGTTATACCAGCCTCACAGTGCCCAAAAAATATGGTGGAAAGGGTATCTCCCTTTACGAAATGGTGCGACTCCAAGAAAAAATGGCTGAAGGGGATGGAGCGACTTCCCTTTCCATAGGCTGGCATATGGGAATCATTTTGAATCTTGGAGAAAAAGAGATATGGAAAGAAGCCATTTTCAAAAAGGTTTGTGGAGAAGTAGTTGAGGGATCATTAATAAATGGTGCTGCGACTGAGCCAAAAACAGGTAGCCCTACTCGTGGCGGCAGGCCAGAAACTACAGCAGAAAAAAAGGGTTCTAACTGGGTCATAAATGGTCGGAAAACGTTTACGACGATGTCTCCTGTTCTTGATTTTTTTATTGTTAGTGCATCCATTAAAGGGGATAATCGCCAGGTAGGTAACTTCCTCATTCCACGATCTGTTAAAGGCATAGAGATTGAAGAAACATGGGATAGTATTGCCTTAAGAGGAACGGGCAGCCATGATTTGATTCTAAAAAATGTAGTGGTGTCTGAAGAAAACTTTGTGGAACAGCTGGGCCAGAAGAAAAATAGTGTAAATGGCTGGCTCCTACACATACCTGCATGTTATCTTGGGATTGCCAAGGCAGCAAAACAGTATGCCATACAATTTGCGGGAGAGTATTCTCCGAGTAGTATCGAAGGAGCTATTATAGATTTACCGACTGTAAAACAAAAAATAGGCGAAATCGAGTTAAAGATCATGCAGGCTGAGTACTTTTTATATGGCGTAGCAAGAGAATGGGATCGACTAGCTGACCAAGAAAGAGAGAAATTGGGTCCAGCACTGGGAGCTGCTAAATTAACGGTGACCAACATCGCGATTGATGTGGTCGATCTTGCGATGAGAATTGTTGGTGCAAGGAGTCTTTCCCTAAAAAACCCCTTGCAACGGTACTATCGGGATGTAAGAGCAGGGCTTCACAATCCACCAATGGATGACATGACGATACAATTACTTGCAAGCCATGCCATTTCCGATTCGTATAAAAATTAAGCTATTAAACCGAAAACCAGCCTTGAAAGACAGGCTGGTTTTTTGAAATTTGTTTAATAAACTTATAAAGATAACATGATGGAAATTTTTTATTTGATTAAATTTAGTTCAGGTTGAACAACTTAAAAGAAAGGAGTGAAGAATATGCCGAGAGGTAAAGAATTAGAACAGCTTCCAATGTCTAATATAGCACCAGGAGCAGGAAAAGACGCTAGTGATACGAATAGAGAGGTGCTCGGAAGCATTGTTCAACAAGAACAACCCCAACCAGCTGATATCGAAAAGGAAAATGAGGATATGGTATAAGGTAAAAGGCAGGAATTGGTCCCTGCCTTTTTCAATAGAAGAAAGCATCAAAGAAACCACCCTTTCAACGAAATGGTGGTAAAAATGTTTCTATTCTTCAATTAGTTCGCCAATTTCTACAGTCGTTCTTTCTTCTAGAGGGCCACGCAAATGGACAGTTGCTGTTCTCCCATCTTCATTTAGCTGGTCAATCCAAACGGACGTGCCATTGTATTTAACTTCAATATCTGCAGAAGAAGACAAAATTTGTTTTACGCGGTTAACATTCATTGCAATCACTCCCCAAAAAATTTGTCTTTTTATTTTTTGTCAAAAATTGATTTTTCATACATTTTTCCAATTGAAGGCTTTGTTCGTACGGCTTTCTTCTATTATAATAGGTGGCATGGGGATGAACCTTTTCTTTGGAACATTAATCATTGGGTTTCAGGTTATTTATTTTTATTCCTATATTACATTTTAAAAAAACTTTGTAATCGAGCCCATGTGTTATCGATAACTAAAAGCGGAAATTAAAAATTTATCGATCATAAGGGTAGTCAATTCGGATACCATTTATGGTTCCAGGATCGTCGATTTGTTCTAGTGAATTTAGATAATTTTTTAATTCAATCTGAAGGTCCTCCGAAGCTCCAGGCTTCAGATGCCAATTCCCAGGTTCATCGACGAAATAAGGACTTTTAGTGAATTCAGGTCTAATTATCGGCATATTATCTCCCCTTTTCTGATCTTTTTTAGTATCCTTTGCATTTATACTTCTTGATATACAATAAGATCTTCAATAGTTGATTCTAAATAATAGGCTTGTTTAATATTCTGTTAAAAGATAAGTCTAAAATCATATTGCACACCATTTATTTCAGGTTTATGATATTTAAGAATGTATAAAAAGAATTTAAACATATGAAACTTAAACACTGTCAATATCGTATTAAATTATTAAGGCTGTAAACTACCCATGCCCCACACTAGCATGACTAATAGATTATAGGCGAATGTAAAATTTAAAAAATCGTTTCGTCATATGTCATAAATTAGAATGAAAAATGACGAAAAATTTAGTGTAAATGAAAATATAAAATGTCATTATTTATGTTTTTACTTTTAATCAAAATATGATATAGTTATTGAGGTTTGTTTACCGATGGTAATTGGTAAGTGGGGGGAGAATTAAAATGAAAAAAATTAAACTGACAAAAAAACTTAATAATAATTATATGACTTTTTTTGCCATTGCTGTAGTTTTATTTTGGATCAAGACCTATATTGCCTACCAAAATGAATTTAAACTTGGTATAGATAATAACATGCAGAAATTTTTATTAATAATTAACCCATTAAGTTCTTCACTATTCTTTTTTGGGATCTCATTACTTTTCAAAAAACATACAAAACTTGTAATGATTATAACCAATTTCCTATTGTCATTTCTATTATACGCAAATATTGCTTATTATCGATTTTTTAATGATTTCATCACCATTCCAGTAATAATGCAAGCAAGAACAAACGCGGGTCAACTAGGTGACAGCGCCACATCCCTAATGTCTGGCTTTGATTTTCTTTATTTTGCTGATACCATTATTTTAATTATTCTGGCATTAACCGTATTTAAAAAAGTTACGGTGGAAAATAGAAAGTCATTCAAAATTGTTCTTTTATTTTCAATAACAGTTTTTCTATTTAACCTTGGATTGGCAGAAAAGGATCGACCACAGCTATTATCACGTTCCTTTGACAGAAACTATATTGTTAAATATTTAGGTGCTTACAATTTTACAATTTATGACATTATTCAAAACATTCAGTCTTCCAGTCAGCGCGTCTTTGCTGATAGCAGCGATATTACAGATGTTGAAAACTATCGAAAAGCAAACTATGCACAACCAAATCCAGTCTATTTTGGTAAAGCTAAAGGGATGAATGTTATTTATGTTTCATTAGAATCATTCCAGAACTTTATGATTGACTATAAAATGCCAAATGGGCAGCTTGTAACACCATTTTTGGACTCATTAGCACATGATGGCAACACTTTCTATTTTGATAATTTTTACCATCAAACTGGACAGGGTAAAACATCAGATGCCGAATTCTTAATGGAAAACTCTTTATATCCAATGTCGCAAGGTGCTGTTTTTATAAATAAAGCACAGAACACTTTCCAGGCAGCTCCAGCAATTTTAAAAGGATATGGATATAATTCTGCCGTATTCCACGGTAACTATAAGACCTTCTGGAATCGGAATGTTATGTATAAAGCTTTAGGCTATGATCAATTTTTCGATGCCGAGTATTACAGCATGACACCTGAAAATAAGAAAAACTATGGGATGAAAGATAAACCTTATTTTAAAGAATCCATGCCCATGCTTGAAAACTTAAAGCAGCCTTTCTACACCAAGTTTATTACCCTATCGAACCATTTCCCATTTGAAATGGATCCTCAGGACACTAGCTTCCCTCCAGGTAATTTCGGTGATACGGTTGTAAACCAATATTTTCAATCAGCAAATTATATGGACCAAGCGCTTGAACAATTTTTCAATGATTTAAAAGCTGATGGCCTATATGATAAATCCGTCATTGTCCTTTATGGTGACCATTACGGTCTTTCTGAAAACCATAATGATGCCATGGCGAAAGTTCTCGGTGTCGATAAAATTACACCAACACTTAACGCTAAATTGCAGCAAGTACCACTGTTTATTCATGTTCCAGGCGTAAAAGGTGGGGTTCAACATCAATACGGCGGGGAAGTAGACGTTCGTCCGACACTCCTTCACTTAATGGGAATTGATACAAAAGATTACATGGAATTTGGATCAGATTTATTATCTAAAAATCATCGTGACTGGGTAGCATTTAGAAATGGCGACTATGTATCTCCTCAATCCATTCAATTAAGTGATAAATGCTATAATACAAATACTGGCGAATTAATGGCAGATGCCAGTGCATGTAAACCGGATAGTGAAAAAGTTAAAACGGAACTTCAAATGTCAGATGAAATTGTCACAAAGGATCTTTTACGTTTCTATAAACCGCAAGGATATAAAGCGATTGATCCAAACAACTATCAATATTTAGGTCCAAAAAGTAACAAAGCGACCGGCACAAAAACTCCATAAAATGGTGTGAAGAGGGAAGAAATAAATTCTTCCCTCTTTTTTTCTCCTCATGTGTTAAATGTCAATTATTCTTCCCCTATTTTTTGTTAAAATTAAACTATTAATTTATTAAAAACTCTAGAGGAGTATGAATATGGAAAAAAGAATCCTGCAATCAATGCTATCGCTGATGGTCTTATTAGCAGTCGTACTTTCCGGATGCTCTAGTAGCGCTACCGTAAATGAAAAGAAGAATTTGCTGCCAGCAACCATTATGAAAAATATCGATGGGGACACAATTGATATCAATTTAAATGGGAAAGAAGAAAAAATAAGAATGCTATGTGTTGACACACCTGAAACACATCATCCGCGGTTAGGAGTACAGCCATTTGGTCCCGAAGCAGCAGAATACACGAAAAAAATACTCCCAGTGGGTACTGAGATTGAAATTGAAACCGGTATCGGAGGAGGCCGTGATAAATATGGTCGTCTCCTTGCATATATTTATGTTAATGGAAAAATGTTTAATGAAATGTTACTGGAACAAGGATTGGCTCGGGTAGCCTATGTCTACGCTCCAAATACGAAATATGTTGATGAATTTTATGGTATTCAAAAGGAAGCACAGAAAAAAGGCATAGGAATCTGGTCGATTGAAAACTATGCTAAAGATGATGGATATCACCTTGAAGCTACCAAGGGACAGAACAATTCACCAAGAAGCACTTCAAAGGCTTCTACAGAGTCATCCTTAGGGAAAAGTATTCAAAATAACCCAAGTGATGACAAAGAATCAAACGTAAGCTGTAAAGGGAAAATTAAAGGTAATGCCAATTCACATATATACCATGTTCCCGGCGGAGCTTACTATGATTCTACTAAAGATAATATAGTCTGGTTTTGTACCGAAAAAGAAGCCGAAGATGCAGGTTATCATAGGTCAAAAAATAAGGGAACTTGATTAAAGCAGCAGACTTTCTTAAATGAATTCTGCAGCTTTTTTTCATTTTAGGCGATAATATAATAGCTTTGCTATGTTGGATATCATATAATAGATGAAAAAATTTAGCATAAGTTGGGAGAGATTGCATGAGAGACGTTACATTATTAAATATATTCGAACATCGTATTGCTCAAAAGTATTTGAACCGATCTGGATTAGCTCATGCGATTGCGGTTGCCTATCACGCATTCCATTTAGCCAAAGAACGTCAATTAGATGTAGACATTGCCGCGAAAGCTGGACTACTTCATGATATGGGGCATTATACATGGTATAAAAATGGGAAATGGGATTATGAATTATACAAGCAAAATGACATTCATGCGATTAAAGGAGCTGAAAGGGCCATAAACTATTGATTCGGCTGGGTGAGAATCCGATAAAAGCGAAGACAATTGCCTTATCCATTTTATTCCACACAGACTCATTTTTGCCTTCGAATGATATTGTCCGAACTCCATTACAGCAAATTGTAAAATGGGCGGATGAAAAAGACGAAGAAGAGGGTGGTCTGCATCATTATCGCACCATTGAATTTACACGTGCAAAACAAAGCATTATCCGTTTAGACCAATGGATAGATCGGTATTATGTAAATGAGGAGTAATAGGAAGTGAAAGCTGTGTCAATTAACCCAGACACAGCTTTTTTATTCATAAAATTAGTTGCATAACTAATCCCGATGAAAACCTTCTTCCTTTAAAAATTCAATCGCTTCTTCATGCGAATTAAAGCTTTCATCAAGGTTTAAACCAAAATAAATATTCCATGCATCATTTTCATTTTTCAAAAGGAGAAGGTCGTTTTCTTCATTGACCCAGCGCTCTTCAGGCAGAACGCCAATAAATCCTTCCTCAGATAAAGCTTTTTCAAAAGGAGATAATGCCCGAATCGACTCCTTAATCACGTCATGCAATTCATCCGCAGAAAAATCTCGAATATTGACCATTCCTTTATCATCCTTGATATAAGTTGGTAAATCGCCAATATAGACAAAGCCATTCCCATTTGGATGTAAATGATAAACAATATTTTTTTTGTCTGAAATGCTTTCAGGAAATTGAAAATTGATACGGCCAAGGGATACATTTTTCCGCTCTAATTCAGGAAATGATTCAATAATCGCAAGTTTTTCGTTAAAATTTAACATCGTTGCCTCCAACTATTCTGTAATGATTTAATCATACAGATATTTATCGACAAGATACAACTTTTTTTGATAAAAAACACATTTTGAGAAAAAACGATAATGTTGCCAAACTGTCCATTTCATTATAAAGGAGAAACGAGCGAATCTCTCTTTTGAAGGTAAAAGGGGTTAATAAAATTAACCAAGGGAGTTAATATTCTTTTCAAGCTTTGTTCATAGTTTATTCATTTTTGTCTAGTAAGATAAAAATTGTTAAGGACAATCACACAAACCCCCTTTTGACATCCGGCTTTTATAGCCGGATTTTTTTTGGTTATTAGGCATTCTTGGCACAAATCAAATTTTTTTGGAATAGAACCCCCAAAATCGCCGCTCATGGTCCGAACTTTTTGATAAAGCATCACATAAATCTTCATAGGAGGTTAGATATGGGAACCGTTATCATTGATATTGACAAATTACTAGAATCTACATCAGATCTAACATCTGAAAAAAGTAATTTCAAAGTATTTCCAATCGAAATTGACCAATTACTTGAGAAAACTAGTGATTGGACTTAACATTGTTGCCCCACTTATACCTTAAATACATTTTGATAAAAGTCTTTTTCATTTTGAGAAGGCTTTTTTTGTTGGAATTTGAATGATTTTTAAAGGTACCTTGGCAAGATTTCATATAAAAATTATCTAATTTTGAATGACATGCTTTAAAGCGTAAAAATTTTGTTAGGAAATCTATTGATTGTGGAGCAAAAAAACACTAGAATAATTTTTAAATATATAAAATTTTTAGAATAGTATTTTAACAAATTATCTTTAGGGGGATTTATGGTTATGAAGAAGAATGTTAAAGCGTTTTCCTTTGTGTTAGCGGGAATGTTAATGCTTGCCGGTTGTGCAAGTAAAGAAACAACAGGAACCACGAAAAAAGATGCAGCGGCTAAGGTTTTTAAAATTGGTATCACTCAATTTGCCGTTCACCCTTCCTTAGATGCAGCAACAAATGGATTTAAAAAAGCATTGGCTGACAAAGGGATCAAGGTCAAATTTGAAGAACAAAATGCACAGGCAGATATGACAAATACCCAAACTATCGCTAAGAACTTTGTTGGGGATAAAGTAGACTTAATATTTGCAAATGCAACGCCTAGTGCTACTGCAGCATTAAATGCTACCAAAGAAATCCCAATAGTCTTTACTTCAGTGACAGACCCTGTTGGCGCCGGGTTAGTAAAGTCATTTGATCAACCGGGAAAAAATATTACCGGTACCACTGATAATCACCCAGATGCAACCAAAAAGACGATTAGCTTTATCACGGATGAAGTAAAAGCGAAGAAAATTGGGGTGATTTATAATTCAGGTGAACAGAATTCGGTTGTCCAGGTGAAATCAGTCAAAAAATTAGTTGAGGAGAAGGGTGGTAAACTAGTAGAAGTTTCCGTTTCTACCTCTGCAGATGTAAAGCAGGCAGCAGAGTCCTTAGTAGGGCGTGTGGATGCCATTTATATTCCGACAGACAATACAGTGGTTTCAGCCTTGGAGTCCGTTATTTCGGTAGCTAATAGCAAGAAAATTCCACTTTTCGTTGGTGAACTTGACTCGATGAAAAAAGGTGCGGTAGCAGCGAGTGGTTTTAACTATTTTGATATTGGCTATCAATCAGGTTTAATGGCTGCCGACATTTTAACTGGAAAGAAAAAGCCTTCGGAAATCCCAGTTGAACTTCCGAAAACCTTAAAGCTTATGATTAACACGAAAGCAGCTAAAGCACAAGGTTTAAAAGTAAACGAGGATTGGAAAAAGCTAGGCGAGTTTTATGAAGGAAATTAAATAAAATTAAGGTAACGAGGCTGACCCGATGCATCCCGAGTCAGCCTCGACTCATACATACATGAATGATGGCAAACTGCCTTTTGCTTAGGCCAAATGACATAAGAAAAGAAAGGACGATCAAAATGTTTACAGCCATATTTGGTTCATTTGAAGCCGGTATCATCTATGCAATTATGGCACTCGGTGTCTATCTATCTTTTCGAATCCTGGATTTTCCAGATTTAACGGTTGATGGGAGCTTTGTAACCGGTGCTGCAATTTCATCAGTCATGATTGCTAGCGGGGTTAATCCGTTTTTGGCCACAGCGATGGCGCTTATCGCTGGTTTTGCCGCAGGATGTTTGACAGGGATCATCCACACCTTTGGAAAAATCAATAATTTGTTATCAGGGATTTTAATGATGATTGCCCTTTATTCTATTAATCTCAGAATAATGGGTAAATCTAATATCCCACTTTTAAATACCGACACAGCTTTTACGAAAATCAGCAGCATTTTTGAAAAAACGGGAATTGATTCATTTCTTAATAAAATGTTAACGGCGGTTGGTCTTGGTGATAGCTTACCTGAAACATGGGGAATTCTTATTTCAATGGTTATCATTACTTTCTTAATTAAATGGGTTACTGACTGGTTTTTACAGACAGAAATTGGGCTTGCGGTGAGAGCTACAGGTGATAATAAACGAATGATCCGAAGTCTATCGGCAAATACCAATCTCCTTGTTGTTCTAGGACTTGGGCTTTCTAATGCATTGGTTGCTTTCTCGGGGGCATTGATTGCCCAACAAGGAGGTTTTGCAGATGTCGGTATGGGAATTGGGATGATTATTATTGGGCTGGCATCCGTCATCATTGGTGAGGCATTGTTTGGGACCAAAACCATTGCTCGTACGACTCTTGCGGTAATTGGAGGATCAATCATTTATCGAATTGTCGTCACATTAGCACTAAGAATTGAGTTCTTTAGTCCTGGTGATGTGAAACTAATTACTGCAATCATTGTCCTTATTGCATTAACAGCACCGAAAATAATTGAAAATTCAAAAGAGAAAAAGCGAAGAGCCCGCCGAAAAGTTGAAAGAATGAATATCATTCAGGCTTCTAGCGAGCGAAAGGGTGAAAACCATGTTGCACTTAAATCAGATTCATAAGATTTTTAATGAAGGGACACCCGATGAAAAAATCGCTATCGATCATGTCAACCTAACCTTGAAGCCAGGGGACTTCGTGACCATTATCGGTAGTAATGGTGCTGGTAAGTCAACCTTAATGAATATCATTTCCGGTGTTTTAGTGCCGGATATAGGAGAAATTCATATTGGTGGTAAAAATATTACCAATATATCCGAGTTCAAACGTTCCAAAATGGTAGGTCATGTTTTTCAGGACCCCATGGCTGGAACCGCTCCAAGTATGACGATTGAAGAAAATCTTGCGATGGCTTTTTCACGAAACAAATCGAGAACCCTTAGAAGGGGTGTAACGAAAAAAAGACGCGATTATTTTCGCGAAGTACTGGAATCGTTGCATCTTGGCTTAGAAAATCGGCTTCATGCAAAAGTTGGTTTACTGTCGGGTGGGGAGCGACAGCCCTTTCCCTACTAATGGCCACGTTCACGGAGCCATCGATTTTGCTTCTTGATGAACACACGGCTGCACTTGATCCATCTAGGGCGGAGTTGATTACAAACCTTACAAGGGAGATTGTTCACAGGTATCAGCTGACAACATTAATGGTTACTCATAATATGCAGCAAGCGATTGATCTCGGTAATCGATTAATCATGATGGATAAAGGACAAATTATTTTAGAAGTGGATGAAGAAAATAAAAAACAGTTGACAATTGAAAGCTTATTGGAGGAATTTAAAAGAATACGCGGCGTTCATATGGTAAGCGACCGAGCTATACTTTCTTAAAATGAGTTTTTTGACGAAAAATTTTATTGGCTAAGAAATTACCTATATTTTGGCGAAAGAAACATATCACTCATGTATGTTTCTTTTTTTTGGCGATTTTCCCCGGCATTTCATGTAATTTCCTTTAGTACCAAAAAGCGGTGTTGCTTCACCCTCTACTCTTGAGAAGAATGGAATCCTTCATTTAAACTTAATTCAGAATAGTAAAACTTATAAGTGGAGGTTTTTAAATGAAGGAGCAAAGGATAAAAGCTGAACAACTAGTTGATGACTTTTTTCCAGTGAGAGATGTTGATTATATTGAAATTTATTCAGGAAATGCGAAACAAGCCTGTCACTTTTTTTGCACAGCTTTTGGGTTTACCCCAGTTGCTTATTCTGGTCTTGAAACGGGTAATCGAGAAACGGTTTCTTATGTCTTAAAGCAGCGAAATATCCGTTTGATTCTGACTGGTTCATACAAAGCAGAAAACAGAGTTGCTCAATTTGTAAAAAAACATGGTGAAGGTGTGAAGGATGTGGCCCTTTTAGTGGATGACGTCGAAAAAGCCTTCCATGCAGCGGTTGAAAGAGGTGCGATTGTCCATGCAGCCCCATTTGAGTTGAATGATGATAAAGGTGTGGTGAAAAAAGCGGTTCTTGGTACATATGGTGATACCATCCATACCTTAATCGAACGAAAAAATTATCAAGGGACCTTTATGCCTGGCTTTGAACCATTGCATATGTATTTACCAATTGAAGATGCTGGTCTAATTGGTTTTGATCATGTGGTTGGAAACGTGGAAAGCATGGAGGAATGGGTAGAATATTACTCTAAAGTAATGGGCTTTAAGGAAATGAAGCATTTCTCAGACAAAGACATTACGACTGAATATTCCGCGCTTATGTCAAAAGTCATGCACAATGGTGGAAGAATCAAGTTCCCTATCAATGAACCGGCCATGGGCAAACGGAAATCCCAAATCCAAGAATATTTAGAATTCTATAACGGCCCAGGTGTTCAGCATCTAGCAATCTTAACTGAGGATATTGTTTCTACAGTAACTATTTTGAAAAAGAACGGCGTTGAGTTTCTCACTACTCCCGGTTCTTATTATGAAGCATTGGGAGAGCGAATTGGAAAGATTGATGAAGAAATAGAGAAGCTTCGAGACTTGAATATTTTAGTTGACCGTGACGACGAGGGATACTTATTGCAAATATTTTCTAAACCAATCGTTGACCGTCCGACCTTGTTTGTGGAAATTATTCAGCGCAAGGGAGCGCGTGGTTTTGGTGAAGGGAATTTTAAGGCACTATTTGAGTCCATTGAAAGGGAGCAGGAAAGACGGGGAAATCTCTAAAAATTTAGGCTATGTTAAAGGTCATTGTTGATTTTGTATCAATGTTGATTGGAGTGGAGGGCGCGAGACTCCTGCGGGAGTACGGGCAAGGGGAGACCCCGCAGGCGCTTAAGCGCCGAGGAGGCTCCCCGGCACGCCCGCGGAAAGCGAAGCGCCTGGAGCGCAAATCAACAGCCAGGTTTAACACAGCCAAAATTTAAAATAGAACGCTATATTTTTATAGTCTAGAAATATAGTGAAAAGAGGGAGAAAATGTTTCTCCCTTTTTTCAAAGATAATATCCCCAAAGGGAAGTATGGTGGAGTTTAATGGAAATCACCCCGGAAACACTTGAATGGAAAGCTAAGATACATCCAATTGGAAGAATGGCAGGAAACAAACTTACCGATCCAATGGAAAAAATGTTTGATATCGTCCGATAAACGGAAGAAAGGTGAGTTAATGAAATTTGTCACATTTGAAAAAAAGGATGGAGCAATTAGAGCGGGTTTATTATTAAATCAAGATTTTGTAGTTGATCTAAAAGAAGCTACAGCTGGTGAGTTACCTGATAATTTATTGGATTTTATTGATTGCAGCGAAAAGTTATTAGAGAAAGCCTCCTCTCTATTATTTTTAAATAAGGAGCATAAAGGGGTTTACCCTTTGAACGAACTTCGATTAAAAGCACCTCTGCCTCAGCCAAGAAGCTACCGTGATTTTTATGCCTTTGAGCAGCATGTGAAAACGGCAAGAGAAAACAGGGGTCTTAAAATGATACCAGAATGGTACGAAATCCCCGTTTTTTATTTTTCTAATCATCTAGCCATTAAGGGTCCTGATGATGAAATTGCTAAACCAGAAGACTGTGACTGGCTTGATTATGAACTTGAGATTGCTTGTGTAATTGGAAAAAGGGGGAAAAATATACACGCTGATGAGGCAATAGATTATATTTTTGGCTATTGTATTTTAAACGATTGGAGTGCCAGGGACTTACAAAGGAAGGAAATGAAAGTGGGGCTTAGGCCTGCAAAAGGGAAGGATTTCGCTACCTCAATTGGCCCGTGGATTGTTACAAAGGATGAGTTGGAACCATTAAAAATTGGAAAAGGCTTCGACCTCGTAATGAAAGCGAGCGTAAACGGAGTCACACTTTCAGAAGGAAATATGAAAGACATCTATTTTTCGTTTGATGAAATGATTGAAAGGGCATCTAAAGGCGTTACGTTATATCCAGGTGAAATTATTGGTTCTGGAACAGTTGGGACGGGGTGTATCCTTGAACTTGGGCAAAAGCCCATCGCTGGCTTATATCGGGAGATGAAGTAGAAATGGAGATTGAAGGATTAGGAGTGTTAAAGAATACCATTGTTTAAGATGGAAAAGAGGTGAATAGATGTATTACCGTCAGATGGGAAAGATTCCACATAAACGGCATACAATGTTTAAAAAAGAGGAAGGCGGCCTTTATCGTGAGCAAGTAATGGGGACACGTGGTTTTTCTGGAACCCAATCGATTTTATATCATCAATACATGCCAACAGAAGTAGGTAAACATGAATTAGTCGGCAGTTATTTGCCGGAATATGAAGAACAACATAACTTAAAGCATCGTCACTTTTTTACAAGTAAGTTATCAAAAACAGGAGACGCACTTATAGCCCGAGAATATCTGCTGGGAAATCAGGATTTATTAATTGGAATAGCTAATGTCACGGAAGCAATGCAAAGCTTTTATCGGAACGGAGACGGAGATGAAATGATCTTTATTCATTACGGCACCGGGAAGGTAGAGACGATGTTCGGAACGATTTCGTATTGTCAGGGGGACTATCTGATTATCCCAATTGGCACGATTTTCCGATTGATTCCAAATGAAAATGAAGTGACAAAACTATTATTTGTTGAGTCCTTTAGTCAAATTACTACTCCGAAGCGATACCGGAATGAATACGGTCAATTATTAGAGAATAGTCCATATTGCGAACGAGATATCCGCGGCCAGAATTGTTAGTTACTTTTAAGCAAAAAGGCGAGTATGAGGTGTTAACAAAATCGCGAGGCTCCATTCATTCCCATATTATTGGTCATCACCCTCTTGATGTGGTTGGTTGGGATGGTTACTTATATCCCTAGGCCTTTAATATTAAGGATTTTGAGCCAATAACAGGAAGGATACACCAACCGCCTCCAGTACATCAAACCTTTGAAGGAAACAATTTTGTTGTTTGTTCCTTCGTCCCACGACTATATGATTATCATCCAGAGTCCATACCAGCACCGTACTATCATAGTAACGTTAATAGTGATGAGCTACTCTATTATGTTGCCGGTAATTTTATGAGCCGTAAAGGGATACAAGAGGGGTCAATTACACTACATCCAAGTGGAATACCACATGGACCTCATCCGGGGAAAATTGAAGCGAGCATCGGAAAAAAAGAAACACTTGAGCTTGCAGTGATGATTGACACCTTTCACCCTCTCCAAGTGGTCAAAAAAGCAGGTCAAATTGAAGACCCCGCTTATATGTATTCCTGGATGGAGAAAAATGAATAAGATTCGTAAGTAAAACAATCCAACTTGAAATAGGATGGGTTGTTTTTTTTAGAGATTAAAAACATGGAAATAAAAAAAGATTAATCCTATTAAAAGTGGTATGGTATCTATATAGCAAAGTTTTTAAGGTGATAAGAGGTGAAATCAATGGAGCTAACAAAACTAGTCACAAAATTACAAACACATACACCTAAAATTCTTGGCAGTGAGAAATTTTCAAAATATGCTGTCCTCTTACCACTAATTCAAAAAGCGGATGGATTACATGTTTTATTTGAAGTCCGTTCGTTAGAGTTAAGAAGACAGCCAGGAGAAATTTGTTTTCCAGGTGGTAGAATTGATCCAAAGGATGCTGATGAAAAAGGTGCAGCCATACGTGAAACTGTCGAGGAACTAGGAATACACAAAGAAAATATTACTGGAGTTTTCCAACTTGATTTTATGCTTTCTCCTTTCGGAATGATTGTTTATCCATATGTGGGACTTATCAACAGCCCAGAAGACATTCAGCCAAACCCATCAGAGGTTGGAGAAATTTTCACCGTTCCTCTGTCTTTTTTTATGAATACGAAACCGGAAATATATCAAATAAACTTTAAGGTGGAACCTGAGGGAAACTTTCCATTTAATTTAATACCTGGCGGGGAGAATTATAATTGGCGGGCAAGAGGATTAGACGAATATTTTTATACCTATGGTGAGAAGGTCATTTGGGGATTAACCGCTAAAATTCTTAGCCACTTTGTTGAAATCCTTCAATAAAAAAGTTGTAAACGGATATGAAAGAAACAGTGGATATCATAGTTGAGATCACACTGTTTTTTTATGTCCTCCGGAAATATACAAATGTCCTTATATAGTAGAAAAAAGACTTGATTATTTTCTGAATAGGATTAAAATTAAGATTATATTTTTCAGTGATTAGGAGATGTAAGAATGAAAGTAATTAAGTTTGGAGGATCCTCTTTAGCATCTGGAAAACAAATTGAGAAGGTATTCCAGATCGTCGTTTCAGATCCCGAGCGAAAGGTAGTCGTTGTATCTGCTCCAGGAAAAAGGTTTTCAGAAGATCAGAAGGTAACTGATTTATTAATTGAGTGTGCTGAACAATGCTTGCTGAATAAGAACCCAAAGGAAACACTTGATTCAGTTCTAGAAAGATATGCTATTATTGCAGAAGAATTAGCTCTAACGAATGGAATCATTGAGGAGATTCGTCATGATTTATCGGAAAGGCTCAATGGAGATAGAAGCAAGCCTGACAGGTTTATGGATCTGGTAAAGGCAAGTGGAGAGGATAATCACGCAAAATTGGTGGCTGCTTATTTTCGCAAGCAGGGAATAGAAGCACATTATATTGACCCACAAGACGCAGGGCTTCTAGTAAGTGATGAGCCAGGAAATGCTCAAGTGTTAGAGGAATCTTATGGTACGCTCTTTTCACTTCGAGAGCGCTCTGGAATTTTAATTTTTCCGGGTTTCTTCGGTTATAGTAAAGAAGGAGAAGTGTTCACGTTTTCACGCAGCGGGTCGGATATAACTGGTTCAATCCTTGCTAATGGTCTAAAAGTGGACCTGTATGAAAACTTTACGGATGTGGATGCTGTCTACTCCGTCAATCCTTATATTGTTGAAAGACCTAAGGCAATAAAGGAATTAACCTACCGAGAAATGCGTGAACTTTCATATGCAGGTTTTACTGTTTTACATGACGAAGCGCTCGTGCCAGCTTTTCAAGCTGGTATCCCCGTTCAGATTAAGAATACGAATAATCCAACTGCACCAGGAACGAGAATTGTATATGAACGGGACAATACGAATGGTCCAGTTATTGGTATTGCAAGTGATCAAGGGTTTTGCAGTATCTATGTTAGTAAATACTTAATGAATCGAGAGATTGGGTTTGGACGAAAGCTTCTAAGTATATTAGAAGAATTTGGGCTATCATACGAACATACTCCTTCAGGGATTGATGACGTTTCAATTATATTAAGAGAAAATCAGATTAGTTCAGAACTGGAAAATGAGATAAAGGAACGCATTAAAACAGAATTACAAGCAGATGAAGTGAAAATCGAGCATGGTCTGGCACTCATTATGGTTGTAGGTGAGGGCATGCGCCGTAATGTAGGAACGATGGCGAGAGCTTCCAAAGCCTTAGCAAAGGCAAAGGTCAATATCGAAATGATTAATCAAGGTTCCTCGGAAGTGAGCATGATGTTTGGGGTGAAAGAACAAGAAGAGAAAAAGGCAGTTCAAGCGCTGTATGAAGAGTTTTTTGCTGCAGTGACAGTGTAAATTGTCATATTCCATTATATGCGACTTTAAAATGGCCGACGGGCTGTCATACTAACATTGACAGTCTGGCGGTCATTTTGATTTTCAATGTTTTTCTGCTCGCAAACTTGTCGTTAAAAGTTTATAGTGAAAAGTGAACAAATTAACGTAAAGTTATTTTTATGAATGAATACTGGTGGGGGTTGCAATGCAAAAGGTACAAATACCAACCTATGAACGAATTGCAATTGATTTGGCAAATAGAATATACGATGGAAAATTCAAGGTAGGGGAAAAAATTCATGGGAGATCGACACTAGCAAGTGAATACAAGGTTTCCCCTGAAACCGTTCGGAGAGCAATAAAGATTTTAGAGGATGTAGAGATTGTTCAATCCACTAAAGGCAGTGGGATTGTAATATCATCCCGCGAGAACGCTTATAAATATATTCATCGCTTTTCTAATTTAGCGAGTATCAAAGATCTTGAAAAGCAAATGAACACACTCATTTCAGAAAGAGACAAGCTAGATGAAGAGCTCTTTGATACATTAAGAAAGATTATGGATTATTCCGGGAAACTGCGGCATACCAATCCGTTAGCACCGATTGAGGTGGAGGTTTTTCCAGGCTGCAGTCACATCGGTAAAACCATTTCGGAAGTGAAGTTTTGGCAGAATACAGGGGGAACGGTAATTGGTATGAAAAGAAATGGAGAGTTAGTGATCTCACCAGGTCCTTACGCTTTGATTCTTGAAGGGGATATACTGCTAATCATTGGCGATGAAGAAACATTTGACAGAGTTGTTCATTATTTAGAGGATTAAAATTAAGCCTGGCCAATTAATTATAAAAGAAAAAGCCGGTCTAACTCTCATTTTGAGAGAACCGGCTTATTCCTTTTAATCCAATAATCCTTCTTTTTCTAAGAATTCTTTTGCTACATTTGCAGGGGACTGTTTAAGGCTATCAACTTTATAATTTAGTTCACGCATTTTTTCATCAGTGAGCTTACCAGATAAGGAATTAATGACGTTTTTCAATTCTGGATGTTTTTTTAATGTTTCTTCTTTGATTATTGGTACGGCATAATAGGGAGGAAAGAAATTCTTATCATCCTTTAATACTTTCAAATGAAAAGCCTTGAGTAATCCGTCGGTAGAATAGGCATCAATGACATCACTTTTATGATTGTTAAGTGCAGTATAACGCAATCCACCATCTACCGCTTTTACATTTTTGAAATTCAAATTATATGTTTTTGAAAGACCAATTAATCCGTCTAGCCGATTTGGAAATTCAATGGTAGGACCCATGATCAAGCCATTGCTAACCTTGGCAAGGTCAGAGATTGTATTTAATCCATATTGTTTCGCTGTGTCTTGTCGAACCGCCAAAGCGTATGTGTTATTAAATCCAATTGGTTTTAACATGTCAATGCTATATTTTTCCGCGAATTCCTTTTGAACAATTTTGTAGACTTTTTCTGGATCATTTTCTGGTGGCTGTTTTAGGATATTTACTAAACCGGTCCCGGTATACTCTACATACATATCAATATCCCCATTATTTAAGGCGCTAAAGGCTACTTGGCTGCCACCAAGATTTAATTTTCTTTCTACTTTTATATTAGTCTTTTTTTCTATTAAATCCGCTAACATATTACCTAAAATCAATTGTTCGCTGAAGTTTTTTGAACCAATAATGATTTTATCTGCTGCATTCACTTTTGAATAAACAGTGAATGCACCTGCAGCAACTAAGAGTATACAGGCAAGGCCAAGCATCCACTTTTTCGCTTTTTTCCCTGACTTAGTTGTAATTTTTGAGGATTTCTGCTTACTTGTATAGGAGAGTGAAGATTCAAGTTTCCCAACAACGAAGTCAATGAGTAGAGCTAAAATACATGCTGGAATGGCCCCGGCTAAAATCATTTGATTGTCAACCGTTTGCACACCTGAGAATACAAGGTAACCGAGTCCACCTGCACCAATAAAGGCTGCAATTGTCATCAAACCGACAGCGGTAACCGCCGAAATTCTGATACCCGCCATAATCATCGGGAAGGCTAATGGCAACTGAACCTTTCGCATCGTTTGACTCTTCGTCAGACCGATACCTTTGGCGGCTTCCAGAATATCTGCATCAATATTTGTTAAGCCCGTATAGGTGTTTTTGACGATTGGAAGAAGGGAATAAAGAACGACCATAACAATAGCAGGGGTACTACCGATTCCGATAAATGGTATTAAAAATCCAAGAAGGGCTAAGCTTGGGATAGCTTGGATGACATTTGTTGTCCCAATGATTGGTTTCGATAGCTTCGGTTCCCGTGAAATAAGAATTCCAAGTGGAACTCCGATTACAATCGCGATTAATACCGAAACGATACTCAAATAAAGATGTTGTCCTAGTAGACTGAATATTTGCTGATAGTTTGCAGTTAAATAACTCCAAAATCCACCCATTAAAAGGCCACCTCCAAATCAATAAGTTGGCTGCTTAATGCAGATAAAATGCTGCTTCTCGTTATGAGACCAGTTAACCGTTTGGCATTGTTTACGACAGGCAGGTATCCGATTTTATGTTCATTCATCGTAGTTAATACTGAGATTAAATTTGCATCCTCCGAAACGGACTGTATATTTTGCTCCATTATCATTTCAATTGCTGTAGTTCGGTTTAGCAATTGGATGCTCTTTAATGTCACCAAACCAATAAGGACATTATTTTTATCTGTTACCATTAAGCTGTCAACTTTATTGTCCTTCATAATCTCAATAGCCTGGAGAACATTTCGCTTTGTTGTAATCTTAACAGGATTATGAATCATTATATCCTCCGCCATTAATAGCTCGGGATTGTTCCAAACTCTTCTTTTTCCAATAAAATCTTCAACGAAGTCATTTGCGGGATTTTTTAAGATATTCTCCGGGGTGTCGAATTGGAGAATATCTCCGTCTTTTAGAATACAAATCTTATCAGCTATTTTAATAGCTTCGTCCATATCATGTGTGACGAAAATAATGGTTTTATTTAGTTCCTTCTGCATCTGGAAGAGTTCATCCTGCAGAGCGCTTCTTGTAACAGGATCCAACGCACTGAATGGTTCATCCATTAAGATAATATCAGAGTCTGTTGAGAAGGCTCTTGCTACCCCAATTCTTTGCTGCTGTCCACCACTCAATTCTTTTGGAAACCGGTGCAAGAATTCTACTGGGTCTAATCCAACCATCTCTAGTAATTCTTTCGTTTTCTTGGCAATGAGAATTGGATCTTCGCCCTTGAGCTTTGGAATCAACTCTAAATTCTCTTTAATGGACATATGTGGAAATAGCCCCGTATTTTGAATGACATAGCCAATGTTTCTTCGTAATTCGATGGCATTCATTGTGGAAATATCATTCCCATTTACAAAAATCTTGCCTGAGGTTGGCTGGATCAATTTATTAATCATTTTGAGTAAGGTAGTCTTACCACAACCACTCGGTCCAATAAAAACAACCAATTGACCTGCCTCAATTTCCAATGAAAAAGGGTTAATGATCGTTTTAGTTCGATATTTCTTTTCGATGTTTTTAAACTGGATCAAATTCATTCCTCCTTTTAAAAATAATAACTAGTTGTAATGTAACAACTTAATGTTAACATGAAAGTTGTTGGTTTGTCGAATCGATATTAAATTGAACAAGTCGATCCGACTTTCCATTTGATTGTCTATTGATTACAAGTAAATGTAGCTGAAGTAAACGGAGTAAGTATTATTGGGGTGAAAAAGGGGTTTTTTAAAATAGGATAGATTGAGAAAGATACAGGTAGACGGTATTACCGTCTACCTGAAAGAAACTCCATGGATATTAAATTATTTTTGCAAGTCTTTTTTTGTGATTTCACTGCGAATATTCGTTTCTTTAGCGAATTCAGTATCTTGCTTCTTGTTATTTGGGTACTTATTCATGCGCTCGCGGTTATCGTTACGATTTGTCATGATTGATTAACCTCCTTTCGAATCTCTTAGGTGATTATTTTGTACAAGGAGGTGATTTTTAGTCTACTTTTCCTATTTTTTGGTTCCTATATTATTCCACCGAGATGGTCCTAAAGAACGTGCTTAACTGCATCACTGTATTCTGCTGTAAGATTTTTGATGATTTGTTGGACAGGCAATATTTCCTTGATTTCGTCTACTCTAGCCCCTGCAAAAACAAGTCCGTTTTCTACATCACCAGAGACAGATGTCAGTAAAGAATCGAGAGTACAAAAACGGTAAGAACAATTTTTTAGGCAATCATGGCATTTTTCGATTTTCAATTTGTCTGGTCCACTAATTAATTTGGTAAAATTATTTATAATCGCTCTACCTTGTAACCCAACGGTTGTTTTGACCAAAACAGTATCCTCTTTTTTTGCATCCACATATTTTTGTTTAAAAGCGAGAGGAGCATCACATTCCTCACTTGCTACAAACCTAGTGCCCATTTGAACTCCTGATGCGCCCATTCCAAGAGCTTTTGCAATATCACCGCCAGTCATGATTCCTCCCGCGGCAATGACAGGTATGGAAACTGCTTCAATAATCTCCGGTAGAATTTCAAACATTGGTCTGTCCGTACCTAAATGGCCACCTGCTTCAAAACCTTCCACTACAACTGCTGCAGCACCTAGTTTTTCAGATATTCTAGCCAGTTTCGCAGAAGAGACTATAGAAATAACGGGAATACCAGTTTGTTTGCCCCAAGCATACATATCCCTTGAGATACCTGCACCGGATATAATAAAATCAACTTTCTCTTCGAGAGCAGCTTTCATTTTTTCAGCAAAATCATTCATAGCAAACAATACATTGACGCCAATAAATCCTACTCCACTCACTAGTTTCCTTGCTCTTCTGATATGGTCGCGCATCTCATCGACCGTTATTCCTGTACCTGAAATGATGCCGATCCCGCCAGCATTTGCTACCGCTGAAGCAAGTTTGCTTAATGATATACCAACGCCCATACCACCTTGCATAATCGGAACTTTAGGCATCATATGACCTATTTTTAACTGAGGGAAGCTCAATTCAAAACCCCGTTTCCATTGATATATTGATGGACTTCCTATGAATATTACCACCACAATTATGTAATGTATGTGATATTTGTTACCTGGTCATATAAATTGATAATATTATTTTGTATTAAATAAAAAAGAAATGGTGAAGACACAAGGGGCAACAATTTATCTCAACTTTTTTTAAAATATCTCTTGAAAAGCGCTTACATCCGGGCTATACTATTAATAAATCGATTTACTAAACCGATTTACTAAAAAGTATTTTATTAATTATTCGCTGAAAGGATCTTTCTAATGACCAATGTAATTGTTCCGTTAAATGCCTTTGAAAGATTAGAAGTTTTGAAGAATGGGCAGGTATCATTTATAAAGTTAATTGCTCAATCAGGGGCTTTTGGTGTTGAAATTCGCCGTGAGCTGCTACCAGAAAAAAATTTACAACTTGATATGATAAAAAGTGAGATTCAAAAATTCGGGCTCTTTACGGTATACTCTGCTCCAATCGAATTATGGAGAGAGGACTCTTCTTTAAATAAAGAGGTTCTTTCGAAAGTTTTCAATGAAGCAAACGTTCTTGGAGCCAAGTGGCTAAAAGTATGCTTAGGGCATTATGAAAAAGTTAAATCAAGTATGAAAGATCTAAAAAACTTCGCAAATGATCATCATGAAATTCAATTATTAATTGAAAATGATCAAACTCAATATGGAGGAAATGTAAAACATCTTAAGGAATTTTTTGAAAGCGTGACTCAAAATGAAATACGAGTTTATATGACATTTGATGCAGGGAACTGGCTTTACACTAACCAAGATGCGGAATTCGCTTTAAGGGAACTGGCACCTTATGTGGTTTATCTCCATTTAAAACAGGTTGAAAATCAATGCGGGGAGCTTGTTACCATTCCCTTACACAATGGAGGGAACACTTTCTGGAAAAAAGCATTTGCAGAGCTTCCTATTAATATTGTGAAAGCGCTTGAATTTCCGATAGAGCCAAAGGAAAAAACAGCTGAGTATATAAGTTTTATTAAAGAACTTGCAAAGGAAAGTGAGGAAGTACCATGCAAAAGCTAGATGTGATTACCTTTGGAGAAGCAATGGCAATGTTTATTGCGGACCATCCTGGTTCATTACATGAAGTCAACCAATTTACCCGTGAACTCGCGGGGGCAGAAACAAATGTAGCAATTGGGCTTGCTCGTCTTGGTTTAAATTCAGGGTGGATTAGTAAAGTAGGAAATGATGCTTTTGGGAAATTTATTATTGAAAGACTCAAAAATGAAAACGTTGACACTAGTCAAGTTCTAATCGATGATAACTATCCCACAGGATTCCAACTAAAATCAAAAGTTTTAGCAGGGGATCCGGAAGTTCAGTATTTCCGGAAGGGTTCTGCTGCAAGTCATTTAAGTGTAGACGATTTTTATCAAGAATATTATACGGCAGCAAGGCATTTGCATATGACTGGAATCCCATTGGCACTTTCGAAAGAAACGAGAGAGTTTGCAAAACATGCTTTATCTTTTATGAGGATGCAGGGTCGGACGATATCATTTGATCCCAATCTTCGTCCAACACTTTGGTCAAGTAAAGAAGAAATGGTAAAGGTAACAAATGAATTTGCCTTTCAAGCAAACTATGTAATGCCTGGTATTGCCGAGGGAGAACTTTTGACAGGATTTAAACATCCAAGAGATATTGCTTCTTTTTACTTAGATGAGGGTGTAGAGCTAGTTGTTATTAAGTTAGGTGAAGAAGGGGCATTTTATAAAACACAAATAGGAGAAGGCACCGTTCAGGGATTCAAGGTTCAAAAAGTGGTAGATACCGTTGGAGCAGGCGATGGTTTTGCGGTTGGAGTAATCAGCGGTTTGTTAGACTGCCTCTCCATACATGACGCAGTTTTACAAGGAAATGCAATTGGTTCTTTAGCTGTCCAAGCACCTGGGGATAATGACGGCTATCCTACCAAGTGTCAGTTGCGCAACTATATAGAAAATAATTTACAGGGAGTGAAGTAAAATGAAACAGACAATTGCAAAACAAAGATGGCTCCGACTTATTCCAATCGCATTTATCACGTATAGTCTTGCCTATCTGGACCGTGCCAATTATGGATTTGGTGCAGCTGCAGGTTTAGCAAAGGATCTTCATATTACGCCAGGCATTTCATCATTATTAGGGTCACTATTCTTTTTAGGGTATTTCTTTTTCCAAATACCTGGCGCCCACTATGCCGAAAGGAAAAGTGCAAAGATACTAATTTTCTGGTCTTTGATTCTTTGGGGGATACTAGCTTCAGCAACAGGCCTCATTACAAATATTAAAATTTTGTTTGTGATACGGTTTGCTCTTGGTGTTGTAGAAAGCGCTGTTATGCCAGCGATGCTTGTGTTTTTGAGTCACTGGTTTACGAAAGCTGAACGTTCACGTGCCAATACTTTTTTAATCTTAGGGAACCCGGCAACTGTTTTATGGATGTCAATCGCTTCAGGATATCTTCTTAAAGCATTTGGCTGGAGATGGATGTTTATTCTAGAAGGTCTTCCGGCTGTGATTTGGGCGTTCATTTGGTGGAAAATAGTCAATGATAAACCGAAAGATGTGAAATGGTTATCCGATCAAGAAAAAATGGATTTAGAACAACAGATGGAAAAAGAACAAGAAGGTTTAACACCTGTCAAAAACTATGGTGAAGCATTTAAATCAAAGCCAGTTATTTTGTTAAGCATCCAATATGCATTATGGAGCATTGGTGTATATGGATTTGTGATGTGGCTTCCATCGATTATTAAAGCAGCGCCAAATATGGGCATTGTCGAAACAGGATGGTTGTCATCTGTACCGTATATTTTAGCTGTTATCTTAATGTTAGTCGCTTCTTATTTCTCTGATAAAACTTTAAACCGAAACGCTTTTGTTTGGCCATTCCTGTTAATTGGTGCAGTCGCGTTTTATATCTCTTATGCAATTGGAACCAATCATTTCTGGATTTCCTTTATCCTCCTAGTGATTGCTGGTGGTGCAATGTACGCACCGTATGGACCATTCTTTGCCATTATTCCAGAAATTTTACCTCGTAATGTTGCTGGCGGTGCAATGGCTTTGATTAATAGCATGGGTGCTTTAGGTTCATTTGTTGGGTCCTATGTTGTAGGTTACTTGAATGGTACAACGGGAGGGTTCGGTGCTTCTTATATTTTCATGGCGGGTTCTTTGTTCCTTTCGGCTATTTTAACAATCTGGGCAGTAAAAGCTGCAAAAAATCCTAGCAAAACATTTAATGTAAAAGTAAGTGCTTAAAAAATCATTTGCTTGATAATCATAAATTCATAGGATTAAGGGGATGACTGAACAAAAAGGTCATCTCCTTTTTTAATAACTGGATTATCAGTGTATTTACCGCTAAAATGGAATCATTGAAACATTGAAAGAGTTGATACATATGGAAAGAGTCACAATGGCAGATGTTGCAAAAGAAGCAGGCGTATCCAAAAGTACCATTTCACAGTTTTTAAATAATCGCTTTGAATATATGGGCGAAAAAACAAAAATCAAGATTGAAGAGGCGATATTTAAATTAGGGTATCAGCCAAATTATATTGCAAGAAGTTTAAAACAAAAGCGGACCTCCATGGTTGGAATTATTGTGGCTAACATTATGCATCGTTTTTCAACAGAGGTAAGTCGTGCGATAGAAGATTTCTTTCATAAACAAGATTTGCATGCCATCGTTTGTAACGCAGACGATGACCCAGTGAAAGAAAAAATATATTGAAATGCTAAAGGCAAGCAGGTGGATGGCTCATTATATTTCCAACTGGAAAAAATAATGATTTGTATAAAAGAATGATTAAGGAAGGATATCCAGTGGTATTTATGGACCGGAAAGTAATTGACCTTGAAGCATGTTCGGTTGTTACGGACAACACGCAGTCTACTTATAGGGCAATTAAGGAACTTATTCATAGAGGACATCAGAAAATTGCTTTTGCTGTTCAACCACTCACGATTAGCACCCGTATAGAACGATTAGAAGGATATAAAATGGCCTTACTAGACTCTGGCATTGAAATTAATCCTGATTTAGTTCTTGAAGCAAGTATTCCTGAAATGAAAAAGGGGCTGGATAGACTATTTTTATTAGAAGATAACCTTACCTGCCTTACTTGCAGGAAATGATCGTGTTTTTTTAGAGGTGGTAGAATTTCTACAAGAAAAAGGTATTAAATTAGGTAAGGATATGGATTTAATTGTATTTGATAATATTCCTTTTGCCCATTTGATAGAGTCACCCATTTCATTCATTGTTCAACCAGCCTTTGAGATGGGTAGTAAAGCAGCAGAATTATTGTTCGGTCAAATTAATAAAACGGATGAAGGACCTAAAGAATTTGTTTTTCCAAGCAAGATTCTTTTCCGTTAATCATTTCCTCGTCATTCTTCGTATATATTGGGATAGCAATCGGTGGAAAACTGCCGGTTGCTTTTTTCATCTTCAAAGCAGAGTGGCATAGGCTGGAGAAAAAATATTTCCTTTTGATTAATTGGATTGAAAAACGCTTACAAATAGATTATAATTTTTTTATAAACCGATTTAGTAAACCGATTTATTAATTAAGGAGGAGTTTACAACTTGAAAATTCAATTAGCATTAGATCGTATGGAAATAGGAGATGCCATTCAATTAACAAGATTAGTGGAAAATTCTATCGACTGGATTGAGGTTGGAACTTCTTTAATAAAAGAATATGGCGTCTCCAGTATTAAAGAAATAAAAAAGGCTTTTCCCACTAAAGTGATTGTTGCTGATATAAAAACGATTGATAACGCCCGCTATGAATTTGAAATGTGCTTTAATGCAGGGGCCGATGTGGCAACAGTAATGGGAGTATCTCCTTATGTCACGATTGATACCTGTATGGAGGTTGCCCGACGTTTTGATAGAAGAGTCATGATTGACTTATTAAATACCTCTGAAGAACAAAAGAAAGAGTTAATGAATTATAGTGAAGCGATTTTTTGTGATCATGTAAGTAAGGATGAACAAGAGGAATCCGGGTCACGTAATCTCGGAGTGGACGAAGGTTTACTTTTTGCAGATTCCACCAGACAGATTGCTATCGCAGGAGGAATTACTTTGGAATCATTAGCAGCCTTAAAACAGAAATTAAATCCGTCGGTAGCGATTATTGGTTCCGCCATTACGCAAGCAAAAGACCCTGCAGATGCTGCAGCAAAATTTAAACAAGTGATATTTCACGTGGAAGGTGTGTAAGATATGAAATTATCTTCGACAATTTTAAAAGAAATTGAAACCGTTCTTAGTCAGGTGGAGGAGGAAGAACTTCAAGAATTCGCTATTCGATTGCAAAAGGCAAAGCGGATCTTCGTTGTTGGTGAGGGGCGTTCCGGTCTCATGGCAAAGTCGTTTGCCATGAGATTAATGCATTTGGGAGCAGCTGTATTTGTTGTTGGAGAAACCATCACACCTTCTATTGGAGAAGGGGATGTTTTAGTAGCTGTTTCAGGTTCTGGAACAACGAAAAATGTAGTTTGGACTACAGAAAAAGCGAAGTCTATCGGCTACTCCGTTTTAGCTGTTACAACCAATACAGAGTCACCTTTAGCTGCTTTTTCGGGACAGATTCTTCATGTTCCCGCCGCGACAAAGTATCGTAGAGAGAATGAATTAATAACCATTCAACCTCTTGGCTCATTATTTGATCAATGTGTGCATATTCTTTTTGATACAATTTGCCTTTTATTCAGTGAACTCAATCAAGTGGATCACGAACAAGGCCTTTAAACAGCATAGTAATTTAGAATAGGATTATAGGATTTTAGATGCACTATATAAAAATAGGACAGTCACGCACAGGCTTCTGTCCTTTTTTGCTTTAGTTTATTAAGATTTACCTAGTTCCTTTTACTTACCTCTTTTGGTAAATCGTCTTCATTTCCATTATATATGTTCATACAAAGTAGATGCCAATTTACATTAAAGTGCTAAAATCCAAATAATGCGCTGACGATGTTTTTCTTTTTTGTTTTCTTTTTTGGTTTGTTTTGCTCAAATGTTAATGGTTCGATGAAATGGGGGTTTTTTAGTTCTTTAAGCTGACTTTGAAGAGTTTCTAGTTGGTGGCTTAATTCTTTTACTTGGATCTGCAGCTCTTCGATTTCATTTCGATGCTGTAGTAGTTGATAGGAAGCGACTGAATCAGCTTTCGCATATAGACTTAATTCTAATTCACTTACTTTTTTAAATAATTTTTCAAGAGCTTGATCATCTTCTACTACCTTAACAGCCCCTTTACGAGGTTTTTTCTCTTGCAATGGTGTAATTTCCTGAAGAATTGCTCCATTTTGAATTTGCTCCTGTATTTTTTTTAACACTTGAATATCTTCATTGTTAAAGAAATAATGGCCACGTTCATTCCGTTCCATCGGCAATTTGAGCTGTTTTACCCAACGTTGAATTGTACTGGAAGAAACTCCCAATAATTTTGCTACTTCACTTGTATTCATATCGAATCCCCCCATTGATTGAATAGGTCTTCAATTCACTATTAGTGATAAGCGTCAAACATTTCTTTTCTAATCGAGTTCATCTGCTATTAGTTAGACCAGAACTTCCACCATTTCTTCTCTTTTGATGCAGCAACATCTCTGAAGCCTGATAACATGTTTTGAAAGGCAACTTCTCTTTGACTTATTTCATGACGGTATTGTTCTCGCTCTTTGACAAGGTGTTCACGATCTTTTGAAATCGCCTCGGTAAGACTGTAGATTTCATTATTTGTAACATCCACGTAATGAGCTAACTCTTCAGTTGTTTCGGATAGCTGCTGGGAAAGTGTGAAAATTTCCTCAGATGTCTCAAGAGAAACATTCGTAATGCGGTTAGAAAGATACTGCAAAGAATCAACTGTGTGTTCAGATGATTTTTCAATCGTTCCTGCAAGCTCTTGAATTCCAGCCTTTGTATTTTCTGTCGATTTGTAAATGGAATCGGAGATTGATTTAACAGTTAATAAAGTTCCTTTTGTAATCTCTTTTTTTACTTCGTCTAAAACCTCTTTTCGAACGACACTACGGATTTCGGCTTTTACCTCATTTAAGAAATTTTCCTTGTATGTATCCATCGCGTCGAAAAATTGATCTGCATTTTGAATCGCGGCTTTATCAGTAGGAATCTGACTCACTTCATTGGCTAGAATGGTGAATGAAGGTTCAGTATCCGGTATTTCATCAATAGCTTCACGTTCAGGCTCCAGCCTTTTTTGTAACCAATCCTTGATTACTTCAATTCCTAGTTTATTTGCGTACATTAGTTTGATTTCAAGAAGAAGATTAATCTCTAAATCTGTATAAATTCTTGCCCCTTGTTTTGTTCGGGGAATTTCGAGTAATCCATTTAGGTCTTTTTCCCACTGTCGGATTGTCCCTGGTGGTACCTTTATTTTTTTGGCAGCCTCTTTCATTGCATAGGGTTGCATAAAGTTCAATCCTTTCTATCGAAAATTCATAATTTTTCAACATCTTTGGTTAGTAATTCACCATAGAGTAGTCCATTTTCCTGCTACATGACAAAAGCTATCAAAACAAGACGGAAATCACGAAATAACAACATATTTTTGCAAAATGAGCATCCATATCAAAAAATAACAAAAAATTATTGTGAATAGTGAAAAAAAGGTCTAAAATTTGGAGTGGAAATGATGCGGAAGGAAGGACTAACATGTGGATAGCAGCTGCATTTGTGACAATGATTAGTTTTGGAACCAATAATACGATTTTCAAGTGGAGCACCGGCAACGGTTTATCGAAGGTTCATATTCAATTCTTCTTTTATTTTGTTGCTTTTATACTTACCTTTGGATTCGGGATCTCTTATGGAACAGCTCCGATAAATTTACTAACTATTTTGCTGGGAACGTTGATTGGAATTTTAAATGCAAATGGCAATATTCAAATGTCAAAAGCATTTGAAAAAGGACCAGCTAGCTTAACTTCACCCTTAATAGGAACCAATGCTATTTTTCCAATCTTAAGTGCAGGAATTATGTTCCACGAAAAAATTACGCTTATGCAATGGGTTGGAATTGTCGTTATGCTTGGGTCCGCAATTGCCATCCAATATTCACCTGTTAAAAATCGGAAAACAAGTTATTTATCTTGGATGATCCGTGTTTTATTGGCTATTTTTTCTTTTGGCTTGTTAGGAATATTAATGAAAACATCCTCTTACCTCCAAATAAATTCATTAAACATACTGATCTCAATGTATGGAGGAGGCTCTGCCTATTTAGCGGTATGTAGTTTACTTAGGAGAGAAAAATGGAAAAAATCTGAAGTAAATGTAGGAGCATTAGTTGGAATAATTAGCATCCTGGGATATAGTGCATATTTCTATGCCTTACATTCTGGGATGGCAAGTATTATTTTTCCAGTTGTAAGCTTAAATTGTTTGGTAGTTGTCCTAGCTGGATACTGGATTTTTAAGGAAAAACTAAAACTATATCAAGTTATTGGTGTTTTTTCAGCTCTACTGGGTATTATTTTTACAAAAATATAAAATATTATAGGATAATATCAAAATGTTGGGGGAATCACGATGAAACATATTAGAATCAATCTGGCAGTGGAAAATTGTAAAGAAGCTTTGGAATATAGTATTAATCGATTTCAGGCTTATTAAAAGGGCGACTCGATCTGAAATTACAACGAAAACGAAATGGATACTTATCATTTTAACCATTTCTTTTTAATCTGATTTATATTGGGTTTGGCTGTTTTGTATTATTTTTTATTACTTTTATGTTTTTTCCTTTTGGACCATAAACAAACAAGGCAGTGGTTTTTGGCCCTCTGCCTTGTTATTTGTTTGCCTATTTTGCAAAATTTAATCCCCAAGTAATTCGATATAAATCTGTTACCACACCATGTTTTGCTCCCCAGAATGTATCTTGTAATGAAATTTAACCTTAGCATCCTTCGCCAACGCTTCAAAAATTCTGGTGATTTCCTCTTCCATTGATATGTAACTCACTGTGTATGTACTTTCCTTCATGGCCTTTGAACGATTCAACCCCATCTGCATAACAATGCTATAGCTAGGAGAATATAAAATGGAACAACCCAATAACCAAGTGTAATCGGTCCATTCGTTGTGGTCCAATCGGAATGCCCCTTCTGAAAGAAGCCTGTATTGAATTTTATGATCAGCTCCCCAATGATAAAAACTGCCACAATGCCTGCATAAATGCTAAGATACCAAGTTTTCACCTTTTTAGTAGTACCGAAAAGGAGTAAGAAAACAACAACCAAATAGCCAATTGATACCCATTCCAGACTAATCACCTCATTCCCGTTAATGATTTTATTTATTTTGCTTAATTATATAACATTTTGAAAATACAACTTATCGTTTAGGAAAAATAAGTAAATAAATGCTGAAAAAAATAGCTGCTCTGCTAATGAACTTTTCATATGGACTACGCGTAACCCAGGTATTGACCACATCTGAAGAGGATAAAGTGGAAACAAGTGACATTTTTAACGTGATTATGAAGACTTTATCATAAAACCTTTTAGGACCTTGTTTCTAGGGTTTTAGAAGTACATAACATACCGGGGAGCGGTTTATTGGAAAAGAGGTGACCAGGATGGAGATTCACTCCTTGTTGTTTTGAAAAAAAGATGGGATAACAAAAGATCAAAGGTCTTGGGATGATACCAGAAAATTAAGCATAGAATTTAATAAAGTGTAGAAGATTTTTCTAAAATGAATTTAGTTAAATTTTATGCTATGAAAATATTTTTATGGTATAGTAAGTAACGGAAATAAATATAATCCGCTCGTATGGCGGAAGAGGTTCTAGCACCCCTCTCAAAAAAAACTAAGTGAAACAGTACTGCTTCCTTAGTAGTGCTGTTTTTCTATTTTAAGGAGATTGAAAGATATGGAAAACAGTAAAGCGCTGGTTGTATTTAGTGGTGGGCAGGATAGTACGACCTGTTTATTTTGGGCATTGGACCGATTTAAAGAAGTAGAAGCAGTGACTTTTGATTATAATCAGCGGCACAGCCTTGAAATCGAGTGTGCAAAGAATATTGCGGATGAGCTTGGAGTAAAGCACCATATACTAGATATGGCTCTTTTAAATCAATTAGCTCCAAGTGCGTTAACCAGGAATGATATTGAAGTGAAAGAAGGAGAAGATGGTGAACTTCCTTCTTCGTTTGTACCGGGAAGGAATTTAATCTTTCTATCATTTGCCGGAATTTTGGCAAGCCAAATTGGTGCTGCCCATATTGTCACCGGTGTTTGTGAGACCGACTTTAGTGGCTATCCTGATTGCAGAGATGTTTTTGTGAAATCACTAAATGTTACATTAAACCTATCAATGAACTACAGTTCGTTATTCATACACCACTTATGTGGCTTAATAAAGCAGAAACTTGGGAATTAGCGGATCAATTAGATGCCTTAGATTTTGTCAGGGAAAAGACCTTAACTTGTTATAACGGAATTATCGCTGATGGCTGTGGTGAATGTCCTTCCTGTAAGCTAAGGCAGAAAGGCTTAAAAGAATACTTGAAAGCTCGAAGGGAGTTTTAACAACCATGTATGGTTTTCGAATTGTCGATAAACTCCAGAAAATTGATGAAGATATTCAAAAAGAACAATTAAAATATCATTCTAAGCGGGTATTGGTAAGTAAGGAATTTACCTTTGACGCCGCCCATCATTTGCACAATTATGAAGGGAAATGCAAGAATTTACATGGCCACACGTATCGATTGATTTTTGGCTTGAGTGGTTTTGTCGATGAACGTGGCTTAATGATTGATTTTGGCGATATTAAAGAAATCTGGAAAAATGAAATTGAAATACATCTTGATCATAAATATTTAAATGAAACCTTACCGCTAATGAACACGACAGCAGAAAATATGGTGGTTTGGATTTACGAAAAAATGGCGGAGTCGCTACAAAAAGAAGGCAGACAGAAGCAATACTTAGGGGCGAGAGTGGAATTTGTTCGTTTGTTTGAAACTCCCACTAGCTATGCGGAAGCCAGAAGGGAGTGGATCGAGTGTGAGTAAAATACCTGTTTTAGAAAATATTTGGCCCAACCATTCAAGGCGAAGGCATGGTCATTGGACAGAAAACGATGTTTGTTAGAACGGCAGGCTGTGATTATTCCTGCAGTTGGTGCGATTCATCCTTTACATGGGATGGAAGCGGGAAAGAAGATACAAAAATGATGAATGCCGAGGAAATATGGGAAGAGCTGAAGCGCCTTGGAGGAGAGGGATTTTCCTTTGTGACCATTTCCGGAGGTAATCCGGCATTATTAAAAAATCTTGATTGTTTAATAGAGCTTTTAAAGGAAAATCATATAAAAGTTTGTTTAGAAACACAAGGAAGCAAGTGGCAGGATTGGTTTTTGGCGATTGATGAATTAACGATTTCGCCAAAGCCGCCAAGCTCAGGAATGGAAACCGACTTTACCGTACTTGATTCAATAATTAAAAGACTAGAGTCTAATGATTCAGCAAAACATGTTAGTTTGAAGGTTGTCATATTTGATGAACAGGACTATGAATATGCAAAGAGAGTTTACGAACGATATCCTAATGTTCCCTTCTTTTTACAGGTTGGAAATGATGACATAACGACCACAGATAATCAGAAGTTAATTCGAAGAATGTTAAATAAATATGATTGGCTGATTAATAAAGTCATCGCTGACCATGAATTTACGAATGTTAAAGTTCTTCCGCAATTGCACACCTACTTGTGGGGGAATAAAAGAGGGGTGTAGAACAAAAATGTCTATCCAGTTTTTGGATAGACATTTTTGTTCTGGAAACAATAGGTGAAAACCATATTTCTTAGAACAAAGTGAGGGGTTTTATGAAAAAAATAGTAATCCTTTGTCTTCTTATTGTGGGAATTCCTACGCAAGTATTTGCTCAGCAAAAGGTTCCTATTTTAGTTTACCACTCTATCGATGAGTTTCAGGGTCATGGGATAAAGGAGTTATATGTAACACCTGGTAATTTTGAGGAACAAATGACCTATCTCAAAAATCATGGGTATACCTTATTAACTTTTGAACGTTGGCAAGATATTAAGAAAGTAAATAAACCTATTTTCATCACATTTGACGACGGATATAAAAATAATCTGAATGCATTCGCCATTTTTCAAAAGTTGGAAACCAAACATTTTAAGCCCACAGGTACAATATTTGTTATCTCTGATTTTATTGGTCGTTCCAACCGATTATCGAAATCCGATATAAAAATGATGGTTGCTTCGGAGCTAATCTCGATCCAGTCACATACAGCAACACATCCTGATCTGACAAAAATTGTGAATTACGAATATGAATTGAAAGGGTCAAAAGAAAAAATTGAAAAAATATCAGGCAAACCCGTTCTTGCTCTTGCCTATCCTTATGGAAGCTTTAATGAAAAGGTAGTCACTGAGACAATGAAATACTATCATTTTGGGATTACGACAACGCCAGAACTATTTTCTGAAAAAGACAGTAAAAACGAACTCTATCTTATCCCTAGAATCTATGTGAAATATTCAACAACAGTCAATGACTTTGCAAAAGCCTTGAAGGCAGAATAAAGATATATTTTGGCAATTAGAGGATACTTTGTCGTTGTTCGAGCTTAAAATCATAGCCACTAACCTAGAACTATGTAAATTCGTAACCAGAGTAGATAAGCCCGAACAACTTTATCTCCGAGTAATATAATAAACTATTCTTTTTAAGAACTGATGACTAGTATGTTAACAATTTGTAACGATTAAACTACAAATGAAGCATCAAATAGAAATGTAAATAATGATAATACTTTGTAAACTCCCCGAAACTTTCATGTAATTAATCATCGGTATAATAAGATAAACATAATAAAGATATTATTCGGGCGGGTGTTTGTATGGAAGAAACGTTAGTAAAATCCTATTTGCAGAAATCATTAGATGAATGGAAAGATGATATTACCATCGTACTAGATGAAATTGCTAAGGAATATGAGGAAGTTGCCCAGGAATTGAAAGTCTACTCTTATAAATATGGCATCACTAAACAAGTGATCCAATCAACAGTAAACGAAGAGATTATTGAAAAAATTCGCCAAATGTACCATAAACCGTTTGAAGAGAGCTATAATCAGCTTAAAGAATACATACGTGACCTAGAAGAAAAAAAACGGGTATTTCAAATGTTCATACAAAAGATTGAAGAAGTGACAAGAAAAGAATCTGCTAAGATAACGTAATAATAACAATATGACTAGAAGCAGTCTGACCATTTATTGGACAGGTTGCTTTTTTCTTGTGAAGAAAATCGATATTTGCCGACGTAACCAGCGGCAAAGTGCTTTGCATATATTGATTAGAAGGATTGTAAAGTGAGGTGTGAAACAAATGATCACAGCGATAATCGGAAATAAAACTTATCATATTCCAGAAAATCTTGAAGAGTATTTCAATCGATTTCGTTCACAAGTCATTGGCATGAACCAAGAATTTGATTCACCCTTTGGAAAAAAGAGAATCATCTATGGAGACTGGACCGCTAGTGGAAGACTTTATCGGCCGATTGAACAAAAAATATCTGAAGTGTTTGGCCCTTTATGGCGAATACTCATACTGAATCAAATATAACCAGTTTAATGATGACAGGAATCTATAAACAATCAAAGAAAATAATAAAGGAACATGTTAATGCAAATGAAAGTGATGTAGTAATCCTTGAGGGATTCGGAATGACATCTGTGATGAATAAATTTCAAAGAATAATGGGAATTAGAGTACCAGACCGGTGGAAAGATCGCGTGAATTTGTCTGTTAAAGAACGTCCAGTTATTTTCCTTACACATATGGAGCACCATTCAAATCAAACTACCTGGCTTGAAACGTTGGGTGAAGTAGTGTTAATGAGCCCTGGTGAAAATGGAGAGGTGGATATTAATCATTTAGATAAACTTCTCCATCAATATAAGGATCGGACACTAAAGATTGGATCGTTTACGGCTTGTTCGAATGTGACGGGTATTCAAACCCCTTATCACCAATTAGCTAAAGTAATGCATCAACACGGTGGAATTTGTTTTGTTGATTTTGCTGCTTCGGCTCCTTATATCAACATTGATATGCATCCGCAAGACCCGATGGAGAAGTTAGACGCTATTTTTTTCTCACCACACAAGTTTTTAGGTGGGCCAGGGTCGAGCGGGGTTTTGGTCTTTGACTCGAGTTTATATAAAAATAATGTCCCAGACCATCCCGGTGGCGGAACGGTTATGTGGACAAATCCGTGGGGTGAACATCAATATTACGACGACATTGAGCTCCGTGAAGATGGCGGGACACCGGGGATCCTACAAGGAATTCGAACAGCCCTTTGCTTAAACTTAAAAAAACAGATGGGTGTAGAAAATATCTTAAAAAGAGAAAAAGAACAGTTAAGATTATTACTAAGTTATTTAGAAAAAATCCCAACGGTTCACATATTAGATGGCCATATTAAGAACCGTTTGGGCATTGTTTCATTTTATATTGAAAATATTCATTATAATTTAATTGTGCGATTGTTAAATGATCGGTTTGGCTTCCAAGTACGGGGCGGGTGTTCATGTGCGGGAACTTACGGTCATTATCTTTACCATATTGATCCAAATAAATCTAAACAAATTACCGATAAAATCGATCAAGGTGACTTATCTGATAAGCCAGGTTGGGTACGTTTTTCTATACACCCGATCATGACAAATGAGGAGATTCTATTGTTTATAAAAGCTGTTAAAGAGATTATTAATAACATTGGAGAGTGGAAAAAAGATTATATTTATGATGTGTCAAGCAATGATTATTTTTATATTCACCACATAAGAGAAGATATGGCACCACTTTTTCGGTTTGAATGATAGAAGAAAACGCCTACCCATAGTCATGGTAACTGTGATAGGCGTTTTTTTAGTGAATATGAACGAAACTCATTAATGCCGGAATTAACGACATCCCCCAAAATAATGTAATCCAAGCAGCGAAAATCATTGCCAGTGTTGAAAAAGTCGCTTCTTGTTCACCATAATCCATTGCTTTGTTCGTTCCAGATCCATGAGCGGCCGTACCAAGAGCTAACCCTTTTGCAATTGGGGCTTTAATTGATAATCCTTTAATTACCAATGGTCCAATAACACCACCAATTATTCCGGTCATGATTACGAATACTGTGGTTAGGGTTGGAAGACCTCCAATTTCTTTTGATACTTCGATTGCAATAGGGGTTGTAATCGACCTTGGGAGAATACTCAAGATAAAATCAGGTCTGAAATGAAATAACTCGGAAAGTCCAAACGAAGAAAAAATGGCGATTAGCGTACCCATTGTGATGCTAATTAATATGGTTCCTATATATTTCTTTACTAAATGAAAGTGTTTGTAAACTGGAATAGCAAAGGCGACAGTTGCAGGCCCTAACATATATGTTAACCATTTGGACGCATCTAAATATTGATTTGCTGACACGTGCATAAAACTAATCAATATAATTAGAGCTATTGGTGCTATTACTAGTGGGTACAAAAATGGAAACGCCCATTTCGTATAAACCTTTTTACTTACCCTGTATGCGATATAGGTAACAATCGTAAATAAAACCATACTCATAGGGCGGCACTTCGCTTTCGATTATAAAGCTTCTCAGCAATAAAAGCTGTTGAACCCATTACAATTAACGTACTAAAGCCAATTAAGACAACCAATTCAATCCCTTGCCAGCCTAAAATTTGTTTGTAATTGACGATACCAACAGCAGAAGGAACGAAGAAAAGTAGTAATTCAGCTAAAAGCCATTTACCACCTTGTTCCACCCATTCAAGTTTTACAATTTTAAGTAGTAACGCTAAGAATAATAGGATTAATCCAATCATCGAAGCAGGAATCGGCACAGTTATTAACAACTTAATCCCTAAACCCAAAAATAAAAAAAGATGAATAAATAATATTTGCATGATAATCTTGATTAATTTCATCGTAACAACCTTCCTAATAAATGAAAGGAGCTTGAATAGCTCCTTTTTCATTTCGTATTTACTACGTAATGTTACGACGAATTTAGTTATTCGTAAAATACATAATTAGAATAATATGTATAACTTTTAGTTATAATGGAAAAATTGCTTTTCATTTAAGATAAAGTTAATTAAAGTATGTCCTGCATAAGATAGATAACGATCTTTTTTTGTAATGACAGCAAGCTTCCAAGGAATCGCTGGTTGGAGTTTAATTATTTTAATATCCGGATTCATCACGCGATTACAAATGGACTCGGGTAGGGCAGTAACACCCAAGTTCGCTGCCACCATTTCAGACATTAAGTCCCATTGCGAACTTTTGAATAATATCTTCGGTTCAAATCCCTGGTTGATAAATTCGTCCCGCATAATTTGATGCAGAGCAAATTCCTCATTATAAAAAATAAATTCTTCATCCTTTAGTTTAGCTAATTCAACGAATTCATTAGAGGCAAAACGGTGATTGTGATGGACCAACAATTTCATTTCCTCTTCAACAATGGGGTAAACGTCAAATTTTTGTTCTTCGATTGGCAGGACAGCTACCCCTAATTCAAATTCTCCTTCCTCGACACTTTTTACAACCCGAGCACCACCGTATTCAGTAATATTAATAGTAACATTTGGGAATTTTTGGTGAAACTTTGCAAGTACTCTAGGAAAGAACAAACTCCCAATAATAGGCGGAAGACCGATATGGATCTGCCCTCTCGAAAGGTTAGTTATATCGTTTAACGTAGTGGACATTTCATCCATTAGAATCATCATCTTTTGTGCATATTCGATTACAATCAATCCCGCATCAGTTATGTCACTTGTCTTATTTGTTCTAATAATTAACGGCATACCTAATTCTTCCTCAAGGCCCTTAATCACCTTGCTAAGGGCTGGCTGGGAAATATGCAGTGATTCTGACGCTCTGGTAATACTTTTATGTTTCGTTACTTCCAAAAAATATTTCAATTGTCTTATTTCCAAAAAAAGCACCTCCAAAACCTATGAATTATTATAGCCGAAAAATGTTGAAAGAAGTTAATAAGGATAAGCAATAAGTTGAAAACCTATTTAACATAAACATTCTCAGTATATAGGCAACGGCTAACCTGTTATGGCATATGCTAAAAGTAAAAAAGGTGGGAAATCATGATTCATTCAGTAAAACCTGGTGAAACACTGGCCTCCATCTCCGCTAATTACCGGGTTAACCTCCATCGCCTCTATGCTGCAAATCCGGGAATAGGTCATTTGTACGTTGGACAAAAAATTCAAATTCCTGGGCTGCCGGAGCCTGATACCATTCCGTATTCCATTAAAATCACAGTAGGAAAGCGCAGGCTAGCCTTATATAAGAATGGAGGTCTGATGAAAATTTATCCGATTGCGGTTGGGAAGATGCTAACAAATACACCATCAGGAGAATATGTCATTGTTAATCGCCAATTGAATCCAGGAGGTCCATTTGGGGTGATGTGGCTTTCACTTTCTAGACAAGGCTATGGAATTCATGGAACAAATGATCCAAGCTCGATAGGAAAAGGCCGTTTCACATGGTTGTGTGAGAATGTACAATCGGGACGTTCTTCAATTGGCTGATCTGGTTCCGAATGGAACAAGGGTGGCAATCCTACAATAATAAGAAAACAAAGAAACCCACCTCTGAGATACAAGAAGCGGGTTTCTTCGTTTTCTTACAAATGAAAATCAATCCGACTGATATGTCTTTTATTGTTAAAATAAAAGAAGGCAGTCCGGAGATCCTTCCGTCCTGACTTTAAACATAAATTATTCTGCTTTTGCAGCTTGAATTTGAAGATTGATTTTTACTTTATCCCCAACAAGAACGCCGCCGGTTTCCAGAGCAGCATTCCAAGTTAAGCCGTAATCAGAACGGTTTACAGTACCAGATGCGCTGAAGCCAACCTTTTCATTGCCCCATGGATCTTTACCTTGGCCTTCATATGTGACAGCAAATGTTTCCGGTCTAGTTGTCCCGCGAAGAGTTAATTCCCCAGTAACGTTATATTCACCATCATCAGTTTTTTCAATGTTAGTTGAACGGAAAGTCATAGTAGGATATGTTTCTACATCGAAGAAATCTGCAGAAACTAAATGACCATCGCGATCTTTGCTACGAGTGTCAACACTTGAAGTTTCAATTGTGAATTCAATTGTTGCAGTTATTAAATCAGTTGGATCTGCCTCAATAGTCGCATTGAAGTTGTTGAAAGTACCTCTCACGTTTGCAATCATCATATGACGAATAGAAAAATCTACACTGCTGTGTGATGGATCAAGAGCCCATTTAGTTTTAGTCATTTTGTTTCTCCTCCATATTGTTTGTTTTGAAACTATTTATCTTGAAACTAAAATGATTTAATTGGAGATAAATTATATGTTGTGTGCCCCTATATTGTCAATTTATTTTTCAAAAAAATTTTCAAATTATTTTGTTCTTTATGAATAAGAATGAAAAAGGCCAATTTATCAAATACTACTAATATTAATTAATAAGGAATAGGAAATGATTATGAAGAAAACAAAACGGAATCATATTCCTTTTATCGTTTTATTGGTTATCCATTCAATTCTATTAGGTATTTCCTTTTATAAAGGTAAGAAAAGAAAAACATTATTTGTGCTGCTAATGTCGAATATAGGATTTGCCTATCTTTTAGAGTACTTTGTTTTAAACATATTTAAGGCTTATAAATATAAACCAAAAATACTGAAAAAAAATGTATTTGATAATAATTTTGGTGCTATTCTATCACAAGCATTATTTTTACCCTTCACTGCAGTATTTTTATCTGTTTCTAAATATGGGTGGAAAGCAAAATGGATTGTGGGCTTCTATTTTTATTTAGTTGAAAAGGTATTTATTTGGTTTGGAGTGTATAGGCATAATTGGTGGAAAACTATTTATACCTTAATTCTAATTCCTTTTTATTTTAAATTGAGTGATCTGTGGTATTACTACATTTGTAAAAAAAATCCAATTGTGAAATTTATTTCACTTTTCTTTATGATCATGGTTTCAGAAGCAAATTTATTATTTATATTAGCGGTTCTTCGTAGGGTAAGGTTAGGTAAAGGGAGGTACCATTCATGGTCCGAACATTTTATCGTTGTGCCGTTATACTCTATTTCAATCTCTGTTTTTGCGACTTGGTCATTTAGAATCAAGAATAGTTGGGATGCAAAGTTGAGGGTGTTGTTATTCGCTTTTAGTTTAAAAGAGTTATTAGAACGGTTGGGGATTGTAAAAAGTAAATTTCGTGAATCGCAATTTTTCATCCTTCGTATCCTGATGATTAGTCTTTATGGGCAATTTAGAGATTGGGTATATGGAGAGAGTGAAAAGGAATACGAAAAAGACATTAGAAGTACTGACAAGATTCTTTAATTAGAAACAACAAATAGAATTGATGAATAAATATAACTGCATAAAAAAACGCCCTCGCGGCGTTTTTTGCAATCATTATTGAAAAGGAATGTACTCCATGGTATGATAAAAGTTGGTCTAAGTTATTTTATTTATTAATATAGTTTTTCTATAATAACATTACCATATAATTTTATAGTTGTCAAATAAAAGGGACCCAAATTATTTCGGGAGAGTGGATTATGAGCAATTTACAAAATGAGGAATGGAAATTGGAGCAAGAACGTGTCATTTTCGTTGTAAAGGAGATTGATAAAAAGATAAATAAACTTGGGAAAAATGTCGGAGAAGTAAGCTCCGATGTACTCGAAATTCGGAAAACCTTTTGGCAGGATGTTACTGTCAATATGGATGAAGCTGATGATATCGCCGAAACGGCTGCTAGTATTAAGCAGCAGGCCGAGTTACTTTCAGAGCGTGAGCGGACCCATAAACAAATGGATAAGCAGCTTAAAACTTTGGCCGATTAAAATATTCCCCGTACTTTGGTCGAATTGACTTTTTGGAAAATGGAGAAAAATCAGCCGATCAAGTGTATTTGGGAATCGCTTCCTTTATGGACGAGGCTGAAGAAAACTTTTTAATTTATGATTGGCGCGCTCCAATTTCAAGTCTTTATTATGATTTCCCCCCGGGTCCAGCAAAATATAAAACACTGGATGGCATGATTGAAGGAGAAATGAGGTTAAAACGTCAATTTCTTATAAGGGCTTCAGAAATTAAAGGGATGTTTGATACGGGTGTAACAATTGGCGATGAAATGCTTCAGGAAGTACTTGGGAACAATGCCAGCGTGCAAATGAAGAGTATTGTCGCGACGATTCAGCGCGAACAAAACCAAATTATCCGGAATGAGCACAGTAAGTTGCTCATCGTTCAGGGTGTTGCTGGGAGTGGCAAAACATCAGCAGCATTGCAGCGGGTTGCTTATTTGCTTTACCGTTATCGTGAAACATTAAAGTCAGAAAATATCATGCTTTTTTCACCGAATCCTTTGTTTAATAGCTATGTTGCTACCGTGTTACCTGAATTAGGGGAAGAAAACATGCAGCAATCCACCTTCATGGAGTATTTAAACCATCGTTTGGGTAGAAAGCTGGATGTGGAAGACCCCTTCAGTCAAATGGAATATTTACTTAACGGGAAAGATGAGCCAAACTTTCATGTAAGGGTTGAAGGAATACGCTATAAGGCAAGTCTCGATTTTAAAAAAATGATCGATCAGTATGCCAGAAGGTTGTCTACAGAAGGTCTTATCTTTAAAGATTTGAAATTTAGAAGTAAGATTTTAATCACGAATGAAGCGATTTCAGAATATTTTTATTCACTTGAACAACAGATCTCTATTCCAAACCGAATGCAGCTTGTGAAGGAATGGCTTTTAAGAGAGTTAAAGAGAAGAGTAAAACAAGAACGCTCGAAAAGCTGGGTGGAGGAAGAGGTCCAATTTCTTGAAAAAGAAGATTATGTGGAAGTATTTACCCAAATGTTAGAAAAGAATCGATTTACAGACAAAACGTTCGATGATTTTGCACAAGAACAAAGGCTCCTTGCGGAAATGGTGGTGAAAGAGAAATTTAAGCCTCTTTTTGCTAAAGTCAAAAACATGAAATTCATTGACATGATCGGAATCTACCACCAGTTGTTTAAAGGACATGAAATGATAATGGAAGGCCTACCCTCTAATTGGGAGCAAATTTGTAAGCAAACTGTTGAAAAATTGACGAAAATGAAAATTTACTATGAGGATACTACACCACTTGTTTATTTACAGGATTTGATCGAGGGACGTAAGTCAAACACAGCCATCCGTCACATTTTTATAGATGAGGCTCAAGATTATACTCCTTTTCAATTTGCTTTTATTCAAAAGTTATTCCCATATAGCAAAATGACGTTACTTGGTGACTTTAATCAGGCATCTTCTCAGGTGCAACTGGATCTACGACTGTTTTAACGGATCTTGACATAGAAGGGGAGGATGTGGAAACTTTTGTCCTGACCAAAACCTATCGCTCTACAAAGGAGATAGTAGAATTCACAAGTTCTTTAATAGAAGGTGGCGAAAAAATTGAACCATTTAATCGTACAGGTAGAAAACCAACCGTCACCCAGATCGTACCTAATCAGGTAAATAGGTTCATACTAAATAAAATACAGGAGTTTCAGAAGGATGGGTATCGAACCATAGCAATCATTTGTAGAACAATAGAGGAAAGTAAATTAGCCTACGATGCACTTAGAAATGAAATATCGCTTCATTTAATTGAAAAAGGAACCATCTCATATGAAAAAGGAATTCTTGTGATTCCTTCATATTTAGCAAAGGGAATTGAATTCGATACAGTAATCCTCTATGATAGTTCTCAATATAAAAATGAAAGTGAACGAAAACTATTTTATACTGTCTGCACAAGGGCCATGCACGAACTTCATATGGTTGCAACAAAAGGAATAAGTCCCCTGATGGCAAATATACAAAAGGAATATTACGTCATAGAAACTGTAAAATTAAATGCATAAAATAAAGAAACAGCTGCCACAAGGTCGCTGTTTCTTTGTCTACCTTAAAATGAAACTAAATCTATTCATTTCTTCCATTGTTGATGTACTTGTTCATATGCAATCCGTAATACTTCTTCATCTGATGTAGTTTCATTGGTTATGACATTTGTTAAATAACTTTTTCCTTCGTAAGTCACCCTTACATTCACTTGTACCATTTAAATCACCTTTCTCTATCTAGAAGAATATTTTTCTTTACCGCTCTTAATCAACACACAACATTTCATCATATCCATACATTGCGAAAACTATGACGGAAAAAACGAAATCGGGGAATTTATTCTAAGTTAATTTGTTATAATGGTTTCTATATTATCCATGGGGGAAAAACTATATGTCTATGTATTTGGAAGGTATTACACATGAAACACTTTATATTGCCTTAGAGATCATCAATTCAAATCATGAATACAATACTTTTGAAAATGGCAAGGCAGTTAGGACAATAGATGAAATAGAAGGAGAGTTTATTAATCCTCTTTCAACTAGTTCTTTCATCAAACTTGATGACACCTATATCGGCTTGATTGATTATTTAAAGGAAAATCCTAATGATCATTATCCTTGGCTTGGGCTTTTAATGATCCATCGGGACTACCAAGGGTATGGATTTGGTGCAGAAGCTTATACGCTTTTTGAAAATGAAATGCTTGAACGAGGTATTAAGTATGTTCGGATCGGTGTATTAAAAGTAAATACACAGGCACATTCCTTTTGGAAATCAATTGGCTTTGTTTATTACAAATCTTCAGTATGGAAATACGGCAATGAAATATTATGTTATGAGAAACATTTAGGATGAAAAAAACTTCCAAAAGGAAGTTTTAAACTTCAATTAACATAAATTCCTCAGCAAAGCATTGGATTTGGTTTTTGTCTAGTTGGTTCTTTTTCAATAATGATTCGGCTACCAATAAATGGGGCTGAACGGCAACAATCCTTTTTAAATCCCGCAGTGATACATCGCCATTCAACAATTGAATGGCTTTTTCTCTGATATCTTGACTCTTAGAAGAATGGTAAAGCAGAAATGCAAGACAAGTAACTTTATCCAAAGGAAACCCTCCTCAATCAAGAATCGACCATTTGTTTATATATTCGACCACAATCAAAATTTTCCTGCTAATTTTCTGAATATTATTTTAGGAGGGAATAATTACCTATCTACATGAAGTAAAAAGATGGTAAAATAGGATTATAATAAAAATAGATAAAACTTTTTTAATAGATTTAGCAATATTCATGGCTTTTTATTTTATTTTTTACTTATATTTTACTGAAAATTCAAATAAGTTTAGAAGAGAGATCTATCTTGGGGGCGGTAAGTGATGTTTGAATACAAAGGAAATAGTCTTACAGGATTTAAAGAGATTGCGTCTGTTTCAAAAAAAGGATATTCCATTAAGGATGTCTATTTTGAAAGCCCCTTCAAAGGGGAGGTTCCAGCCTATTTAATTGTTCCTGATACAGCTTGCCCGCATCCCGCTGTTATTTATTTGCATCCGGGGCATGGAAGTCGCGATTCATTTTTAAAGGAAGCTAAGCTCCTTGCCTCAAAAGGATTTATGTCATTATTGATCAATGCCCCTTTTAACCGTAAGGAGAGAACACAGGAAATACCTGAAAAACAAAAGTTAGTTAGAACCATTGAGGTGCTGGCGGATATAGAAAAATATATTCAAACGATAATGGATTTACGAAGGGGGATAGATCTTCTCTGCGAACTGGAATGTGTTGATGAAAACAAAATTGCTTATGTTGGCCAAAGCTTTGGAGGTACCTGGGGGGGAGTTTTGGCGGGAATCGAACATAGAATCAAAACATATAACTTAATCGCAGGTTATCCAAATGCCTCCGAATGGCATTTGACAAGTGACCATCCAATGGCAGAATTAATTCGATGCTTCCTAACCCCTGAGCGATTTGAGTATTTTATAGCAAATTTAAAAAAGCTAGATGCGATTCACTATGTGAAAAATGCTGCCCCTGCATCCATCTACTTTCAATGTGCAAAAAATGATGAATATATCAATCATGATCAGTCCTCCTCCTATTTTTTAGCTGCAAGTTCTCCAAAGAAAATCTCTTGGTATGACACTGACCACCTATTTACGAATTGTGAAGAAGCTTTTCAAGACCGTCTTGAGTGGCTTTGTGAGCATATTGGCACAGAAATTGCCACAATTTCGAAGGGATCTGCTCGTAAGCAAAATAATTTTACATTCTAACACTGAAATATGTCGGTATTGCTTATTTGGTATAATATTTTATATAATATTGAAGGGATAAAAGCAAAACATTAGTACCGTAGAATTTACCTTTCGTCCCAAATGGGTTGGAAGGTTTTTTTATACGTAAGATTTAGGAGGACTATACATAATGAAACAAACCTTAATTAAGGATTTGTACAGAAATACAGAAAACTTCGTTGATCAAAAGGTTCAATTATCAGGGTGGATTCGCACAATCCGTGATTCCAAAACCTTTGGTTTCATCGAATTAAATGATGGAAGCTTCTTTAAAGGGGTGCAGATTGTTTTTGATGAACAATTGGCGAACTTCAAAGACATAGCTAAGCTTCCAATCAGTTCGTCTATTAAAGTCGAAGGAGATTTTATTCATACTCCGCAAGCAAAGCAGCCATTTGAAATTAAGGCAACGGGAATTGTAGTTGAAGGTACATCAAACGTCGACTATCCATTACAAAAGAAAAAGCACTCTTTTGAATATTTACGAACAATTGCACATTTAAGACCAAGAACTAATACATTTTCGGCAGTTTTCCGCATCCGTTCATTGGCTTCCTATGCCCTTCATAAATTCTTCCAGGATCGAGGATTTGTTTATGTTCATACGCCGATTATCACTGGAAGTGACACCGAGGGTGCGGGTGAAATGTTTAGAGTGACAACTCTGGATATGGGTAACCTTCCTAGAAATGATGAAGGAAAAATCGATTCAACGAAAGACTTTTTTGGTAAGGAATCGAATCTTACTGTAAGTGGGCAGCTTAATGCTGAAGCATTTGCATTAGCTTTCCGCAACGTTTATACGTTCGGTCCGACATTTAGAGCGGAAAACTCAAACACAGCCCGACATGCCGCTGAATTCTGGATGCTTGAGCCTGAACTTGCTTTTGCGGAGCTTCCTGATATTATGGACCTTGCAGAAGATATGGTGAAGTTTGTCATTGGTTATGTTTTAGAACAAGCCCCTGAAGAAATGAACTTCTTTAACAGCTTTATTGAAAAGGGCTTATTAGATCGTCTAAATAATGCCCATAATGCAGACTTTGGCCGCGTCACTTATTCAGAGGCAATTGAGCTGTTAAAAAACTCAGAAGAAACATTTGCCTATCCAGTTGAATGGGGACTCGACCTACAAACAGAACATGAGCGTTACCTTTGCGAAAAAGTCTTCCAAAGACCGGTATTTGTTACCGATTATCCAAAAGAAATTAAGGCGTTCTATATGAGATTAAATGAAGATAACAAAACTGTTGCCGCTACTGACTTACTAGTGCCAGGGATTGGCGAATTAATTGGTGGAAGTCAACGTGAAGAGCGCGAAGAAATTTTGGCAGGTAAAATTACTGACCTCGGCATGAATGAGGAAGATTATTGGTGGTACCTTGAATTAAGAAAATACGGAGGTACAAAACATTCTGGCTATGGTATTGGTTTTGAACGATTAATTATGTATTTAACAGGAATGTCTAATATCCGTGATGTGATCCCATTCCCAAGAACACCGGGAAATGCTGACTTTTAATTTATGCCAAAAATATTTTCATGTAAAATAAAAGACAAATTAATAAGAGACCAATTCGGCTGAATTGGTCTCTTATTAATTTGCAACTTCTACGGATTTTGCAATTCTTCTTCGAAGAAAAATGTCCCTGGATGTTCCTTCACAATGTAAGAGTATCGTTTCATATTTTTTACATATTGCGATTTTACTATGGTGACTTCCTCACCAGTCTCTTTAATATTCACAATTTGACCATTTTTGTAACGGTTATTTAGGCTCCTCAATTTGACACCCCTTTTTTTCATTCCTTTTTTAAGTATACCACATTATGATGAAGTCCTTTTTTACGAATAAAAGAATACCTGATTATTATGTCCATTTCTGATTTTCTTTGAACGCGAAACAAAAATGAAAATGTTTTCGTTTAATTTTTTTGTGATTTTTATAAAATAATTTAATTTATTTATTTAAAGAGGGGGAATTGTAAATGAAAGACGATATTACAAGAGTATTACCTCTGGTTGAAAAAGCAAAATTAGATAAAGAAAAAGCACTGAATTGATCAATTTGCTGCAGGGAAAAGACAGACCCATCCACTCAAAAGTAGTTCTTTTTTATTGGAATTGTTTTAAATAATTTTAATATTTTTTTAAAAAAGATAAGGTATCCTTAACTGTAGAGGACATTATCCAAATGAAATAGTTAATAACGTCATATTTCAATGGGTGGAGGAAAAGATGAAAATATTAATTGTTGAAGATGAAAAGGCTCTTTTAGACGGAATCACCCATATTTTACTTGAAGAAAATTATTATGTTGATACTGCAGGGAATGGTTTTGATGGACTTCAGTTAGCGAAACAAAATATCTATGATGTAATCATCCTTGATATAATGTTACCTGAACTTGATGGGTTCTCGGTTTTAAAATCATTGAGAGATAACTCCATTAAGACCCCAATACTTCTCCTTACTGCCAAAGATAGTGTTGAGGATCGTGTGAAAGGGTTGGATTTAGGTGCAGATGATTATCTAATTAAACCATTTGCGGCACCTGAATTGCTTGCGCGTATCCGTGTTCTCCTGCGTGGTAAAGGTGACAGTGACAATGAACTTATATATGGACCGATAAAAGTAATGGAACATGAACATGATGGTTATATAGATGGTCAAAAACTTAATTTAACAATAAAAGAATACTTATTATTGGAGTTTTTTATTCGAAACAAAGAGCAAATCCTATTAAGAGATCAAATTTTTAATCGAATTTGGGGGTTTAGCTCCGAGGCTGGTTTAAATGTAGTTGATGTCTATGTACACCATCTTCGAAAAAAAATGGGTACATTTCAATGCGATCATTTGTTAAAAACCGTACGTGGGATTGGTTTTATGCTAAAAGGGGACGAAGCCGATGTTTCGAAAAACTAAAATTAGGCTTGTTTCATTATATACGCTCGTTTTCTTCTTTATATTAAGTGCCTTAGTAATGAGTTTATACATTTATATGGATCGAAATTCGTATTCTTCGATTGATGATAAACTAACACATAAGGCGAGTGCCTTGATCATAAATAAAGGAAAAGCTGCACTTGAGGAAAATGAGAGTGAGTCGGAGAGAAAGGTTTCTTACCTCTATTGGGGTAAAAAAGGCGAATTAATAAAAAGTTATCCAGAGAACGTCTTTAATCAAAAGGAACTTAGCTATTTAAAACCATCGAATCAAAAAGATTATTTAAGGACACAATCAATAGAAGGTCATTTTTATCGAATCTTAATCATGGAAAAAAGGCAAGTTAACCAGATTGGTATTAAACCTGTTACGAGCATTGACCTTGTATATAATATTGACCCTGAAGTAACTATATTAAATAATCTTCTTGGAATGATTGGTCTAGGTATTGCTGTGGGCTTGATTTTGTCTTATTTAGCGGGGCTTATTCTTGCAAATAAAGCACTTGTCCCGATACAAAAATCATGGGAGAAACAATCACAATTTGTGGCTGATGCATCTCATGAGCTGCGAACACCACTATCAGTCATTCAAACCCATTTAGAACTTCTATTTCGCCATCCAACCAATACAATCGAACAAGAAAGTATAACCATTTTTAAAAGCTTATCTGAGGTAAAAAGGATTAACAAATTAGTCGAGGATTTACTCACATTGGCAAGGAGTGATTCAGATGAAAAACAAATAGATCCACATTGGTTTTTTTTCGATGAACTACTTCGATTAATCATAGAACAATTTGCCCCAATTGCAGAAATGAAAGATATATTAATCGAAGATAATATAGAAGATAAGCTTCAATATTTTGGGGATAAAAATCGATTGCACCAGCTTTTTGTCATTCTCGTTGATAATGCCCTTAAATATACATCTGCTAAAGGTAGAGTGAATATTTCCTGCAAAAAGGAAGGGAGCTTATTACGAATCGTAATATTTGATACAGGAGTGGGGATCCCCGAAAGTGATTTACCTTTTGTCTTTGACCGATTTTATCGAAGTGACAAAAGTAGAACAAGGGAGGAAGGTGGAACAGGACTTGGATTATCGATTGCCAAGTGGATTGTTGAAGCACACCGTGGTCACATAACTGTTGAAAGTAAATTAGTTGAAGGGACAAGATTCACTATAAAACTGCCACTAAAAGAAAGATTAAATTAGACACTTCAGGGTGAGTTTTTTTATATCACAAAGCGCAGAAATTGGCAAAAAAGGACTTGGATCAGTGGATATAAAAATAGCACGCATTTTGCGTGCTATTTTAACAAGTTGATCATTAATTACTTAAATCGCATTTCTGTAATGGGATTACCTTTGTCTTTTTCACAAATTTGTAACCAAGCCATAAAATGAGGAAAAGGGGCAATCCAATATAAGAAACTAAAACGCCATTCCAATCAATATGATTACCCATAAAGGCTGAGTAGTTTTGACCTAATACAACAAATCCACAGACAGCAAAGGCGAAGATTGGACCAAATGGGAAAAACTTTGATTTATAGGGCAGCTTGTTAAGGTCCATACCTTGAGCAACAAATGCTCTACGGAAACGATAATGACAAATGGCAATTCCAAGCCATGCGATAAATCCGGACATGCCTGAAGCATTTAACAGCCAGACGTAAACTGTACCGTCCCCAAATAATGAAGCAAGGAAAGCGAGTGTTCCTACTAACGAAGTTAAAATTAACGCATTAACAGGGACACCATTTTTGTTTAATTTTCCAAGGAATTTTGGTGCGTTTCCTTGACGGGCTAAATCCCATAACATACGGGTTGAAGCATACATGCCTGAATTTCCTGCAGATAACACTGCTGTTAATATAACGGCATTCATAACAGACGCGGCGAAAGCAATTCCCGCTTTTTGAAATACAAGTGTGAATGGGCTAACACTTACATCACTGTTTGCCAAACTTCCATTCGTATATGGAATTAACAGTCCTATTACTAAAATAGCTAATACATAAAATAAAAGAATGCGCCAAAATACTTGTTTTACAGCACGCGGAATGGATTTAGCTGGGTCATCAGTTTCACCAGCTGCAACGCCTAAAAGCTCTGTTCCTTGGAAGGAGAATCCAGCAGCCATAAAGATTCCTAGCATAGACATAAAGCCGCCGTGGAAAGGTGCATCACCAATGGTGAAGTTTTTAAATCCTATTACATGGCCTCCCATAATACCAAAAATCATCAAAGCACCTGTAATAACAAAGATAACAACAGTTACCACCTTAATTAAAGAGAACCAATATTCAGCTTCCCCAAAACCTTTTACAGAAAGATAGTTTAATAGAAACATTATGACTAAAAAGACAGCGCTCCATATAAATGAAGGAGTATGTGGAAACCAGAACTTCATAATCATGGTTACTGCAGATAATTCGGCTGCAATCGTAATTGCCCAGTTATACCAGTAATTCCATCCAAGGGCGAAACCAAGGGAGGGATCGACAAACTTATTTGCATATGTGCTAAAGCTACCTGCAACAGGCATATAAGCACCCATTTCAGCTAAGCTTGTCATTAAAAAATAGACCATTATCCCAATGACAAGATAAGAAAGAAGGGCACCACCTGGACCTGCAGCATGAATGGCTCCACCGCTGGCTAGAAATAGTCCAGTACCTATCGTTCCTCCAAGGGATATCATCGTAAGGTGACGTGCTTTTAAGCTGCGTTTTAATTCAGCTGTTTCCTGTTTAGATGAATTAACACTAGTGTTAGCATTTTCTCGTAAAGCCCGTGCTGTCTGCATTGTCTAGACTCCTTTTTCTTTTTTCTGGAAGGAGTTTGGAATAAAAAATGCCATCGAAGTAGAATCGATGGCATTGTAAATACCCCGCATCATACCTTCCGAAAGATAGCTCAACACGAATGACTGGTAGGGTCAGACGTGACAGTTCTGTTCCTTTTTGGAGACAGCCCCAGCATGCTTTACCCGAGATGAAAGCACACTTCGGCAGCTTTTCCTTTCTAACGGAGTCAGGGATGTCTCTGCATCTCGTCCGCAATACTTATAAAAACCGCGACCTCTACCTCATCGGTTTGATGAGGATTTGTCATATGAAATTGATATATTACTAAAGTATAATTACTATTATGAAATTGTCAATATATATTTACAAAGCAAAAACAAGTGTTAAGGCTTAATAATACTTATGGTCATCGTGTGGATTTGTATAAATATTCATTTTCTTATAACATATAACATGATATTGAAATAATTATGCAATTTTGTGTATAGTTGAATCGTCAGATAATTTATTATTATTATAAAAAACTTTTAAATTTACATGTAAGCTGAGAATCGGTATTCTTTACTAAGAAATATTTTCAGGTATTAGGAGGATACTTCCATGCAGGTTATTGGAATATTGATTGGATCCCTCGTTATTGTATTGGGGTTTAACCTTTTCTTAATCCCACATGAAGTGTTAAGTGGCGGAATGAGTGGGATATCAATGATTTTGGGGATGGTTACCCCTCTGAATACGGGATTGGTTAACTTCGTTTTGAACTTTCCATTATTGATTATTGGATATAAAATGCTAGGTAAAAAATTTGTTGTGAATTCAATCATTTCAGTAGTGATTATTTCATTAGGACTTTATTTAGTTCCTGTCCATGAAATCGCGAAGGATACCATACTTTCATCGATTTTCGGCGGTGCCTTAACAGGACTCGGGGTAGGGATTGTCTTCCGCTGCTCAGGGTCTACTGGCGGATTTGACATCATTGGTATGATTATTGCAAGAAAACGAGACTTTCCCATCGGTGTCTTGCTTTCGGGGATGAATGCAGTTGTCATCGTAATCAGTGGCTTTTTGTTTAACTGGGATTCGGCGCTCAATACATTAGTTTCCATTTATGTCACCGGAAAAGTGGTGGATGCTATATATACCGATCATGCGAAGTTGACAATCATGATCATTACCGATAAGGGCGAGGAGATGCGTCAGCATTTACTATCCAATTTGTATAGGGGCTTGACGATCATGGACGGGGTTGGAGGCTATTCGAATGACAAACGCAATATTTTAGTTACCGTAATTTCCCGTTATGAACTTAACGAAGTAAAGAACCTTATCGCAGAGATCGACACAGCTGCATTTGTCAATATTACCGAAACGATAGAAGTGATGGGGCTGTTTCATCTGCCAGCCCTCAATAAAGTAAAATAACCCCAGATTTGGGGTTATTTTTTGTATCATTTTTATTACCGTTAACAAATAATTCAGAAATCTGATATACTAGAATAATGGATAAATACAATATGGTAATAGAAGGGAAAAGAAACAATGCGTTCCATTATATTAGGCATTTTTGCCGCTTTCTTTTTTGCATTTACGTTTATTCTTAATAGGATGATGGATTTAGCAGGAGGAAGCTGGATTTGGAGTGCTTCATTAAGATATTTCTTTATGATGCCTTTTCTATTAATAATTGTCATGGGCAGAAGAAATCTTAAACCATTGCTAAGTGAAATGAAAAAGCAACCGGTTGCATGGTTTTTATGGAGTTCTATTGGTTTCGGTTTATTTTATGCGCCGCTTTGTTTTTCAGCCGCCTACGCCCCAGGATGGCTGATTGCAGCTACATGGCAAACTACGATTATCTCTGGTTCCTTATTGGCTCCATTTTTTTACGAATCGTTTCAGACTAAAAGGGGTCCAATTCAGGTAAAAAGAAAAATACCCTTTAAAGGTCTAGCAATGTCCTTGATTATATTACTTGGGATCATCCTGATGCAATTAGAACAAGCGAATCATCTATCCATTCTTAAGTTATTCCTAGGCGTAATTCCCGTTGTCGTTGCTTCATTTGCTTATCCTTTAGGAAACAGAAAGATGATGGAGGTTTGTGGAGGTCGCCTAGATGTTTTTCAACGAGTACTAGGAATGACTTTGGCAAGTCTGCCTTTCTGGATTGTTTTGGCGATATATGGTCTAATTTCAGTGGGTCCGCCAAGTAGTGAGCAATCCATTCAATCCGGATTGGTTGCCATTTCCTCTGGGGTCATTGCAACTATTTTATTTTTTCAAGCTACAGATTTAGTGCGAGGTAATATGCAGAAGCTTGCTGCGGTCGAAGCAACCCAATCGATGGAAGTCTTATTTGCTTTAATCGGTGAGCTAACCCTTTTAAACTCTCCTATTCCATCTGCGTTATCGTGGAGCGGAATGGTATTAGTTATGGGTGGAATGATTTTACACAGTTATGTATCGAATAAAAAGGATCTTCCTTATAGGCAAAATGCGAGTGCATAGGAAAAGATCCTTATCGATTTGTTAGATAAGGATCTTTTTTTGTTCCAATGGGGTCACCCAATAAGATAAGGGGTTAGTTTATCAATAGCCTCTTGCACTTTAACTGCATTTGTTTTATACATTTCTTTTGTTTTTTCACAATCGGTACCTAGTGAAAATAATTCTAAATCTGCTTGGGTTTTCTTTAGCGTTGCCAGTAAAAGAGGACGTTGTGTAGACGAAGGCACCTTCAATTTATCATCATAAATATCGATGGTAACTTCCCCATATGAATCAATCTGGCCAAGAAAAACATTATCAAGGGTAACCTCAAGCTTTTCTAATTCTGTATGCAGCCATCCTCGGCTTTTTCCGGATGAACGTAATGGTTCATCTAAAATTTTCCCATCCATGATAACGGTTTGGGGTTCTTTCTCATTCGCCATTTTCATTTGCAAATCTTTCGGAGTTAATGGGCGGTTTTCTTTTTTTAATAAGGCGCTTAGGTTTCCTCGTGGTTCCAAGACGGCAAATTCAACATCTGCAAATCTAAAAATATCTTTCTCACGAAGCAATGCTGATAATTCGTCAATAGTATATTTTTCCTTCTTTAAATTATCCTCTAAAATTTTCCCATCCTTAATTAAGACAGTCCCTCTTCCCTCGACAATATCACGGAATGTTTTACTTTTTAATGAAAAAAAGTTCGCCAAAAAAGTAACAAGTCCAAATACGATTATTGCTAATGCACCGTGATACATATTACTTTCAAGTCCAGTAACTACTTCACCGGCAATGCTTCCAATCGTAATACCTGCAACATATTCAAAGAAAGAGAGCTCGGAGATTTGTTTTTTTCCGATTATTTTTGTTGTTATAAACAAGAGCAGTAAGAAAATAATGGATCTCGATACAATTCCAAGCCATCCAGGCATCGATTACTCACCTCGAAATTATGAACCTTTATATTGCGGTTCTTGACGTTCAAGTTCTAAAACACGTGTCTGAAGATCTTTTTTCACATCCATCATTGTTAACATCGTTTCGTGAAAAACTGTTTTAGCATCCTCATCAAGAGAATTTAAAGCAAGCGAGGATAATTGTGATTCTATATTTTTTATGGATGATAGGCATTGTTTTACATTTGCAGCAATGGTCACCTTAAATCAACTACCTTTCCATTTGCTTTAGAATCAGTAAGAGGGGGTAAATCAAGATAAAAATGAAAAATGGGTTGGCAAAATCGCCAACCTATTTATTCTATTTATTGATTGTATTGAGGTTCTTCAGCTTGAATTTCTTGAAGACGCGGTTCAACGCTATCGAGAACCGATTGTGTTTGTTGTGCAGCTTGTTGATATAGCTGTTTTGCATTTTGATTATCAGTAGCTAACGCAAAAGCTTCAAAACTTGCCTGCGCACTTTTTAAACCTGCTAATGCCTGTTTTACCTGTGTTCCAACTGTCATTTAAATGTCCCTCTTTCGTGTTTGAATTGAAATTACAAAAGTAGTATGCGGAATTGAATTGCAGCTTATGTATTTTGATTTTAATGGAAATAAACACCTAATTGAGGAGAGATTAAATTCCTTTCTAAAATGTCTAAAATGGATATTTTACCTAAGGGTTTATGCATATATATAAACATCTCAAGAATAACGGGGTGATGGTAGTGAGAAAAGCAGGGAAAGACGATTTTGTTCAAGGCTTTGTTCCACATCATAATCATGGCTCAGTTGATTATACCGGTGTTTCCGGGGGGCATGTTCACCAATGCTTAGATGTCACATCTCCACCAATTATGTCACATGATGGGGGACATATACATTATACGGAAGGATATGTTTTGTTTGAGGATGGTCATACTCATCATTACCAGGCTTATTCAGGACCAGCCATCCCTGTAGGAAATGGGATGCATGTACATTATTATGATTTCCAGACCTCAGAAAACGATGGGCATAGACATCATGTTAAGGGAGTAGACCAGCCCGCACCAGGAAATAAATAAGGTACATAAACCAGTCTAAGTCAGTCCTTTCTTTTCATATTATAGTTTCCAGAGCAAAAATGATTATTGAGTAAAGAAAACAAAAAAACTCTCTCTTTTCCAAAACTGGAAAGGAGGGAGTTTTTTTAATGCAGATAAATTGATTTTACCGATACATCGTCCATTTCCCGATATCAGTAAATCCAAGCCGTTTATAAATTCTACCTGCTTCAGGGTTATCATAAAATAGGCAAAGGATTTTGCCTTCATCAAGAACATCCTTAATTAATTTTTGCATAATGCCGTTGCTAGACCTTGACGACGATTTTCTTTTCTAGTACAAACGCCAACAATCATTACTGCCTTCGAATTTTCAGCGGCTGTTGATACACAAGCCGAAATGACATTATTTTCTTCTGTATAATAAGTCCTAGACGTATTGGATTCCATTGCTCTAACCAAAATGTCCCGAGCATCATCTTTAATATGAAACTCTTCAATCTTCCGACGAAGACTTATAATTTGATCAACTTGACCAATTCCAGCCAACTTAATTTTCAAATCAGTAGTACCTAGATATTCAGCAGTCCGGCATTCAGCAAAAAAGGTAACTTGGTTTTTGCCGAGCTTTAACTCTTCGAACTGTTCAAACTTATCGATTAGTTGGGTTTTTCCTGATAATGATATAGGTTGTTTAAAACTTTTCATAATCCTTACAAAACTTCCGATATCGAATTCCCCTTTGGCATATGGAATAAAAGACTGATAAAACCTAAGTAATACAGCTTTAATTTCTTTCAATTCATCGAATTCAGCCCAAATTTCCTGGAACTCTGAGTCGTACCCGAATGCTTCTAAATCTCCAATAATAAACAAATTTATAGACGGTTCCTCACTTAAAAAAGAAAGAACTTGTTCGTGATCTTTTTCAGTTAGTTTTCTTATCATTCCAATGCCCCCTTTGCTTTTACTAGATTAATCAAATAATACATAAATTTCAACCTATTTTAAAAATTCAAAAGAGATTATTTCTGCCAAGCGAATTTTATTAAAATAGGGATGTTTTAGTGTGAAAAATTTTCTTCTTGACATACTAAAGGGTATCTGTTTATAATTCATATTTGTAATAAATTATTTCGCACACGAAATGTTTCGCTGTGAAACTTTAGGTTATCTAGAGAAAGGAGGAAGTGATGTACTCATTAAATAATGAGATATTGGAGTCGTTTTCGGAAATCCATAAGGCATTTGATCGGCTAATTAAATTGGATGCTGATCGAGTGGGGATTACCGTTGTTCAACTTAAAGCACTTTATCAACTTTCCAATAGTCCAAATATTGGATTAGGGGAACTGGCTGAAAAGTTACGTCTTACGAACAGTACAGTTAGTGGTGTCATTGACCGTTTAGTTTATAGTGAATTAGTTGAAAGGGTCATTCCTCCTGAAAATCGCAGATCTGTTTCGATACATGTAACAGAAAAAGGAAAAAAATTGTTAGATAAGCTATATTCCTCAGATTCCATTTTTATAAAAAAATTGAATGAAGTCCTTGATTTACCTGAGGAAGAAATTGCACACCTTTTGAGTTTACACAAACTTGTTTTATCAAAGCTAAAGCTTGAGGAGGAAAAGTTTTAATGAATACAAAACGACTGCTGGTTTTAAATATCATTATTTTAATTATTTTAGTAGGTGGAGGTTTTGCTGCTTATTCCTATTACAATCGTACGGTAAATTATTTATCAACAGACAACGCTCAAATTTCAGGACAACAAGTAACGATAATGGCGCCTGCGAACGGTAAACTATTCGACTGGAATGCAAAAGTCGGGGATCATTTTACAAAGGATGAACAAATTGGCACAATCCTTTCCGCTGGCACTGCAGCTGCACCAACACAAATCCCTGTTACTCTTCCAACTAACGGAACAGTTGTTCAAAACAATGGGGTTAAAGATTCATTTGTTGCAGCTGGTATGCCTTTAGCTATCGTTTACGACCTTGATCATCTTTGGGTAACTGCTAATATCCAGGAAACAAGTATCGACGAAATTGCCGTTAACCAGGATGTAGATGTTTATGTTGACGCATTTCCAAATACAACACTTAAAGGAAAGGTCTTGCAAATTGGCTTAGCTACATCAGGCACTTTTTCACTTTTACCTAGTACGAATAGCACTGGAAATTATACGAAAGTTACGCAAGTTATTCCTGTAACAATTTCATTAGATGACTACAAAGGACTACAATTAGCTCCTGGTATGAACGTGACCGTGAGAATCCATAAGTAGGTGATAAGATGTCAATTTATATCACGGTTTATATCATTTTCAGCATATTGCTGTTAATTTTCTTGAATTATTTATTTGCAAAGAAAAGAAGAAGTCGTTCTCCAGAAAAAAATGACAGCATTCAAATGGAAAAAGAAGAAAACCATGAGGATTTACACGAACAGGTAGAGGATTTGCTACAGGAATCAGCTATTGCCGAACCTGCTTTAGAGTATGTTGAGGCAAATGTAAAACCCAAAATAGAGAAAAAGTCTGACGGATTGTCTAGAGTTGCAGACGCGAAAAAAGAAGTTGGAAAAGGAAAAATTCTTACGGCTTTAATGCTTGGGGCATTTGTTGCAATTTTAAACCAAACATTGCTAAATGTCGCCATTCCCCATATAATGGCAGATTTAAATATTTCTGCTACAACTGTACAATGGTTATCGACAGGATATATGTTAGTAAATGGAATTTGTATCCCAATAACCGCCTATTTAATTGAAAAGTTTGGTACCAGAAAACTATTTATAACGGCTGTTCTCCTCTTTACAATTGGCTCGATAATTTGTTCGATTTCAACAAGTTTTAGTTTGCTGATGATTGGAAGGATTGTCCAGGCATCGGGAGCAGGTGTCATTATGCCACTTTTAATGACTGTATTCTTTTCCCTTTTCCCACCAGAAAAACGAGGAATGGCAATGGGAATGATGGGAATAGTTATGTTATTTGCTCCAGCCATCGGTCCAACACTTTCCGGATGGATTATCGAACATTATTCATGGAGGCTTTTATTTGATGTTGTTATTCCAATTGGTATCGTTGATTTGATCCTAAGCTTTTTATGGATGAGGGACGTTACCGAAGTGACCAATCCTAAATTTGATTTCCCTGGATTGTTATTTTCAACATTAGGGTTTGGATTCCTCTTATATGGTTTTAGTGAAGCGGGAAGCAAGGGTTGGGGAAGTACAATTGTTGTAGTCTCTATAATAATCGGGATTATTTCAATAATTGCTTTTGTAATACGTGAACTTACAACTGATAAACCAATGCTTGAGCTACGGGTTTTTAAATATGATATATTTGCGCTAACGACAATTATTAGTATGATAATTAATATGGCCATGTTTGGTGCGATGATTTTGCTGCCAATCTATTTACAAAATATTCGTGGCTTCACAGCGTTACAATCTGGACTCATGTTACTCCCTGGGGCAATTATAATGGGGATTATGTCGCCAATTGCGGGAGCTATTTTTGACAAAATTGGAGCAAGATGGCTTGCTGTCACTGGTTTAACAATAACGGTTATTACTACATGGCAATTTACTACTTTAAGTATGACAACGAGCTATACTCATATTCTATTTCTTTATGTTATGCGTATGTTTGGAATGTCCTTCTTAATGATGACGGTTATGACTGAAGGTTTAAATCAATTACCTCGACATCTGGGTGCACATGGGACGGCTGCTTCAAATACGGCAAGGCAGATAGCAGGAAGTATTGGTACTGCCTTCCTAGTAACAGTTATGTCAACAAGATCAGGCGTCCACATGGGGGAATACGGAAATGTTATTACCAGCACAAATCCCTTCATCGCAAGTAAAATGGCGCAACTGGGACAGGGGATAGCTGCTATGGCCAGTGTTCCTACTACGGCTGGTAACCAACTTGCAACCTATATGATTTATGGGCAAACGATGCAACAAGCAACCATTGAGGGGATAAATGATTCCTTTATCGTCGCAACGATCATCTCTTTTATTGCCTTGATTTTAGCGTTCTTTATTAAACGGGCACGAGTAAAAGCCCAATAACGACAAAAAAGGCTGGCTTTGTTAGCCTTTTTTGTTTTGTTTAACAATATGAGTCCAATCAGTAACTTTTATTATTGCTAAAAATCCTGGAGATTTTTACATAGGCCAACGTATTAGAATATAAACCGATTTTTTAGGGAAAATATTCATGGAAAGGAGTTGTAAAAGATGTTTAATCGAAAAGATAACAAGCAAATGAAACCTACACTTGCTCCTGGAATGGATGACCAAGAGGAATTAGATAAAAGCGCCACTGAAAAAGAGGTTGAAAGAGGGGAATATACGAGTGTTACCACACTTTCTTATGACGAAGTAGATCCAAGTTAACTAAAAGACTGCCTGATTGAAGGCAGTTTTTTTAAATTTGCTTCTAAAACAGAAGTAAATAGAAACAAATAATACAAATATTGATCCGTGTTCGATATACTAAAGAGAGGAAGTTAATTGAAAGGGGAAAGATAATGACAGGAATTCAAGAAATTAGTTTAATCAAACAGCAGGAAGCAATTATGGAAAAAATTCAGCATCGGCGACTTACAAAAAAAAGATTTTACAACGAATCTTGTTAATTACTCTTGGAGCGACCCTGATGGCGGTAGGGCTAGAAATATTTCTTGTACCCAATAATGTTATCGATGGAGGAATTACTGGTATCTCTATCATGTTATCGTATATTACAGGTTGGAAGTTGGGAGTATTTTTATTTCTACTAAACATTCCATTTTTTTTCATCGGATATAAACAGATTGGAAAAACCTTCGCTTTGTCCACGCTCTATGGAATTATTGTCCTTTCGATTGCTACTACATTACTTCATCCTGTACATGCTTTTACGCAAGATATTTTACTTGCCGCTGTTTTTGGGGGAATTGTTCTTGGCATAGGTGTTGGTATTGTCATTCGCTATGGAGGTTCCTTAGATGGTACTGAAATCCTTGCCATACTGTTTAATAATAAACTTCCCTTTTCCGTTGGGGAAATTATTATGTTTTTCAATCTTTTTATTCTCGGAAGTGCGGGATTTGTCTTTACATGGGATCGAGCAATGTACTTACTCATCGCCTATTTTGTTGCATACAAAACGATTGATATTACGATTACTGGACTTGATGAATCCAAATCGGTTTGGATCATCAGTGATCATGCAAGTCAAATAGGTGATGCCATTATGAGCCGCCTTGGCCGTGGGGTAACTTACATTAATGGAGAGGGTGCCTACTCGGGGGATAATAAAAAAGTAATCTTTTGCGTAATTAATCGTCTTGAAGAAGCAAAATTAAAAGAAATCGTCACCGATTATGATGATAGCGCATTTTTAGCAGTAGCGGATATTGCCGAAGTCCGCGGCGGGAGATTTAAAAAGAAAGATATCCATTAAAATTTAAAAGGTTGTCGTAAACAGGAAAAACAATAAGAAATCAATCAGATTGTGTCGTTTTTAAGCAGAAAAACAACAGGAATATATCAACTTTTGTCGGTGTATGCGCTTGCCTAGGAAATATTTTTTAAAACAATGATTTATTTCCTAAACGAAAAAAGATGACAGAAAAACAACTGTCATCTTTTTTATTTAAAATAATAACTCATATACCTCATTTAATTCATGGGCTCTTTTCACATCTTGTTCTTCTCTAGCATATTTTATCTCATTTGGAAGGATTTTATTTAAAAAATCAATTTCCTTTTGGTTCAAATGCCTTACAAATGAACCTTCGGATGAAAAGTGTCCTTCTGAAAGCTTTCTGTATAAATGCCTGCCCTCAGAATGCTCGTCCGAATAATTCGACAAAATCTCACGTAAATACCCCAATGTTTGATCCATTCATCATCACCCATCCTTTCGCACCCTTATTTTTCGACGAGATTTTAATAATATACGCGTAAAGGTTCCGGGTTGAAAACAAAAAGGACATTGAAAGGAACATTATGCCACAAAAAGAATTAAAAGAAAAAGAATGGAAAAACGGGAAAAGCGACAAAAGGAACGAAGATTGGCCGTCTAAAAAATGGTCTTGGACCGAAAAATCCATACCCAAATCCTTCGTTCGAATCAGATGATCCTAATTCAGCAATCTCTAGACCATCTTCTTTTACTCTTACGACCTTACCAATCGCCCATTCTCCACTTTCATTTTTAAAACGAATTATATTTCCTTCTAAATGACGTGCGCCCTCATAATTTAATTGCATTTAGAAATCCTCCTTCCACACTTGGACTAGTTATATAGTATGAAAAGTGTTATTCAGTAGGAAGGGCAATCAACCTAAACTTGTCTTTTTTTATAAAAAGGAAAAAGCCTCATTTTACACACTGAAAATTGAGACTTTTTTGAAATTACATTTTTGTACACGTTATAACCCTATAGCTTAAGGTATCTTGATACTTTAATATGATGCTTGCATGTTGATTAAAAATTTCAAAAAGCTTAGGCTCAAAGTTATTTGAGAATTGGAATTCAGGTATATGGTTGCCATTGCTAAGGGCTTGTTTTTCTTTTTTTAATTGAATCCTTTGAAATCCTATATCCTCTAATAAATTTCTCCAATCCTCTTCTACCAATAATGAATCTAATGCGTAAAATTTCTTTATTTCATGTTCTTCTTTTAGAGTAAGCCTTTTGTTAATGGTCATTTCATTAGCGATTAAACGTCCACCTTTTTTTAATACACGGAAAAATTCTCGAAGTGCTTTCGGTTTATCAACAAATGCTAAAACAGATTCAGACAAAATGAAATCAAAGGTTTGATCAGGAAATGGAATAGATTCGATTGATCCTTCGATTAATTTAATGGGTAATTTTTGTGCTTGAAATCTTCGTTTCGCTTTTTTTATCATAATCGGATTTATTTCAAGTCCAGTAACATTTGCCTGAAACTGTTGATTTAAGTATGCAGCTGTTTGCCCAGTTCCACAGCCGGCATCCAATACATTTGACATGCTGGTTAAATTTTCACTTGATAAAATTTCTTTTGTTAAAAGGATTCCACCGGGATGGGCTCCACCAACTCCAAACTTGGCCAAGAAATCAAAATATGTTAAGCCTCCCATAGACACCACCTACTCATCTTTTTTGTATATTATGAAAGAATGCGGGTAGTGGTTCTTTTTTTATTTTTGGAAAAAACAAGCTAGAAATATCACTTGTTTTACTATCTTGATTAGCACATCTGCCCATAAAAGAATACCTATATAGTGAGACATTATTCAGGGGGTGTGTGCATTTTATGAGTTATTCATACGTTGCCATTGGTGACTCAATATCAGCAGGGGTTGGTACTTCGCTTTTTTCACCAGGATTTGTCCATAGATATAGGAGAATGGCGGAACTCGAGTTGGACGATCAAGTCTTAGTCCATGTCTTCGCCCGTCCAGGTGCTGTAACAAAGGATGTTTTAAATGAATTGAAGCAAGATTTTATTAGAGAGAGGATAAAAGAAGCGGATATTATTACGATTACTGCCGGGACTAATGATTTAATTAATGCTGCCAGGAAATATCAGACCGACAAAAATGCGGATGGATTGAAGATATCATTTCAAGAATGTAAAGAGAATTTTTCAGCTATGATGAAGGTAATTGCCAAATTAAAAAAGGAAGCCCTTCGTCCCTTTGTTATTCGCATATTTCACCTATATAATCCATTTCCAAAAGAAGATTTTGCGATAAAATGGGTAAAAAATTTCAATCACTTTCTTAAAAGTTTGGCAAAAGATTACCATATATCTATTGTGGAAATAAATCAAGTGTTTAAAGAATATGAGTCAGAGTATTTATCAATAGACCGTATACATCCAAACGACATTGGACACGAGCAAATGGCTGAAAGACTACATCGCCTCGGATACGGAGAACTTGCATTCGAGGAAGAAGAATAGGAGAACCAGATCTACTATGTTCTCCTTTTTGTTTTTTTATTAGAATAATGAGGTTATCTTAAGAAAATGCTACATAGATAGGAGGATTGGCCAAAATAGAGGGGGTTTTAGCCTTGGTAAATCATCTTGTGAAAGCTGTACCCAATTTATTTACCATTGGAAATTTATTATGTGGTGTTTTCTCCATTACCTTAAATATGAGTGGATTTTTGCAAATAGCTGCCATTTTCATTTTTTTCTCGGCTGTGTTAGACCTTTTAGATGGCCGTATCGCAAGGAAATTAAAAGTAAATAGTGAATTTGGTGTCGAGCTTGATTCGTTGGCAGATATTGTAAGTTTTGGAGTAGCACCTGCCCTTTTATTTCATTCTATAGCGGCACCATCCATTTTTACTTCTCTGGCATTTATTCTTTTTCCGACGATGGGGGCATTAAGGCTAGCAAGGTTTAGCGTCAAGCCAACCATTGGCTATTTTAAAGGCATTCCCATTCCTGCCGCTGGACTACCATTAGCTGGAATGGGCTTGTTCTTATATAGCAATGCCTGGATTACTATTCTTCTTGCAGTCCTAATGGTGAGTCCCATCAAGGTTAAGAAGCTATAATTTTATTATGTAAACAAAAAACTCCCACCAACTCCCACTATAACTATTCCCGTCAAGCTACTATACTCTGTAGTGGGAGGGGATTACATGCAATATCTTTTTGGAATCATTATTTTATTCGTTTTTATCATTATTTTTCATCAGGCACATAAGAATACAAGAAAAGTAGCCGTTAATACCATCAAAGTCTCTCACTCAAAATTATCGCATAAGCATTTAAATATTCTTCATCTTTCGGATCTTCATCTTGAAAATATTTCTATCTCACCAGAAAAGCTATTACAATCTGTTTTAGGTCAACCGATAGACCTGATTGCTTTAACTGGAGACTTCCTAGACCGTAAAAGAAGCATTCCAAAACTCATTCCCTATTTAAATGCGCTAGTCAGCTTACAACCAAGACTAGGCATTTACGCTGTCTTTGGAAATCATGATTACTTCCTTAAAGAGGAACAGTTTGAAAAATTGAAAAAAACATTAGAGGATCACGGGTGTGTCACCCTTCAAAATCGGAATCTATCTTTAAATGTCGATGGTGAAATCCTTAATATCATTGGGATTGACGATTTCCACTCACATCATAGCGATATTAAAAAGTCCTATCAAGATTTGCCAAAAGGATATAATCTAGTGTTAACACATGACCCAAATGTTGTTTTAAATATGAAAGACTACCCATATGATTACCTTTTATCAGGTCATTTTCATGGCGGGCAAATCCACTATCCGAAGCCATATCATTTGCGAAAGATGGGGAAACTTGTTCGCATGAATATTGTTAAAGGTTTACACTATCATGATGGAAAGCCTTTTTATATTAGTGAAGGTCTTGGTCAAACAGGTGTAAATATTAGAATTGGAAGTCGCCCAGAAATAACGTTTCATCAAATTTCTTAGCAGCCAGGGAGTAAATTCCTGGCTTTTTAACATTTTCAAAATTCTTTTTCATATCCTGACATTACCAAAGTAAAAAAGGAAAAATTTCATCATCCTATGGAGGAAGGTTTGAAAAAGGAGTGTAGGCACTATGCGTTTACGCCTAACAATTTTATGGTTGTGGAAATTAATTGATCCGATATTTTATTTATTTTCCCGTTTACATTACATTAGGGAGGAAAATAGGGAAAAGTCCGTATTTCGAGTTCGTGTCACAAAATATAAAGGGCAAAACTTAATTCTTTCGGACGGAACAAGGATTTGTAAGAATGACCTACTGCTAAAAATTCATTTGCACAATGTGCGGTTATTGAATGAATATGTAAAAATAAAAAATGATCTCAATCGGGCAAGGCTAATTTATAAATTGGTACTCACGTCAATGCCTTCATTAGCCTATTATTTGAAAGTCCATCCTGAAGAGTGCCATATAAAAGGAATCATTGGGATTACGACCATTAATAAGGGTGTAAAACCCTTAGGGTTTGAATGTTTTGCACCCACCAATCTATTTTACAAAAAGGTAAAAAAGATTGGTCAGCTTCCGATATTCTTACTATCGAGCTCATCTCTTAGGGATTTTAAAAAAAATAGGTTAAATTATTTATTCATGTCAAAAGAAAAACTTTACGACAGATACTTCCAGAAGTATGCCAGCAAATAACAGTTGATGTGTGGTTTCCCAATTATAATCTACCTTTAGAATGCACAAATTAAGTGAATGGAAGGGGTAAAACCTTTTTCCATTATATGTTGAAGGGGTGCAAAGAGATGAGAGATATGAGAAAATCGTTTTTCAGATTGTTTGGGCAGAAACGCAAGAATAGAGGGACGATGTGGGCATCACTCATTGGTATTGGTTTAAGCGCAGCTGTTTTTGGGATAACAAGAGGAAAGCGAACCGTAAATGCACTTCCTTTACAAAACCTAGCAAAGAACTTTTCGACAAAAACCGATCTCAATTTGATGAACAATGCAGCATTAACTGAGTTCTCAGAAGAATTATTATCAAGTGCATTAAAAAATAAAAAATAAATGAAAAAGTCCGCTATCTGCGGACTTTTTCAATAGGAAGGATTGGGTACTTTTCGCGGTGTGAATTCGATAACATCTGATGAATAGAGCTTAATGATCAATAAATGTCCTAACGTTTTTGCTTGTATCAATACCGGTTGATTATACTTGTTTTTAAATACAAAATCCGGCCCATACCAACTAACCGTAGCGTCACGGCCAGGTGGTATATAAGGTACTTCTCTGCTATGAGAAAAACGTTGAACGATTTGTAAACCAGCATTATCAACAGCATTAAAAAGGGTAGATGACACTTGGCAAATTCCACCACCGATATCTTCAGCGTATTCACCTCTAACGATAACTTTTGCACGTAAATATCCCTTCGCCACTGTTCTTTTTCCAACAACCCGATTAAAGGAAAACGTCTCTCCAGGAAAGACAACATAATTATTTATCGCTTTTGTGGCGAGCTGAATATTAGTTGTTCGTTTTTTATTTTGAGAATTAAAAGAGGTTATATAACGACCAATCCTCTTACTTCGAATATTGCCGAGTAATTCACTATCCACCTTGGGATAAACCGAAAGCATAGGAACCTCCATTTTTACCGTTCTATGTCCAAAATAATAGGCATAAAATTGTTCCGTAAAAGCCTGGCGATAGAGTCGAGTACCGACACGCTCCGGAATAATATTTCCATACTGGTCCAGCGTGGCATTCTCAGGTTCAATAGATATTTCTTTTTCCAAGTTATCCAAAAATTGATTATATTTATGGATATTCAAAATGGGTAAGCCAGGGTAAGGAAATGAAAAAGCTGAACGATCGATAATAGAAACTGATTGTCCATCTTTTGTTATGTATAAGCTGTTGGGAGCAGGATTCACTTGCTGATACAATAGCATGAATCCAACTATCCCCGAATATATGATGTTCATAAAACCACCTCATTTTAATATGACTTGAAACTTGCCATTTCATGTAAAAATAGGTGAAGTAAAAGTTAAAAATTTCTATAATAAATCTCCAAATGAATTTTTATCTACTGGAATTGCCGATCCACCCTGAATTAATAAGCCTACTTGAAACTTTTGTTTTATTTCTTTTTGAAAAATAATGAAAAAAATGTTGAAAAATAGTATAGTAGCAGTAGATAATCCATTTATAGCGAAGAGCTAGCCGTTTTATATCATTTACATAGAGGTGCCTATCATGTCTGAAAATGAACGAATACAATTAAATGTGAGAGTAACCAAGGAAATAAGCGAGAAATTAGATGAAATTGTCGATTATTATCAGGAAAATATGAAATTCGGCAGAGTGTATAAAGGTGATGTTTTAACCGATATTATTGAAAAGTCATATGAGATAATGAACAAACAAAAGGTTATGAACAAAAGATTCTAATAAAGCTTCGGCATGAAAATGAGACCCTTGGGTGCATAGAATAATCCCTTCTCCGTTTACAAAAAAGATTCGTTCATCTCTTTCGGATTTGTTAGAATATTTAGAAAAGGGTTTGAATATCTAAATTTTGTGAGTATAATAGAAATTATAACATACTAACTGGTTAGTAGGTGAGAGGAGTGGAAAGTTTGGATTTTTCATATTCTAAAAAAGTTAAAGATTTACAAGAGCAGGTAACTGCCTTCATGGAATCCTATGTCTACCCGAACGAGAAAGTGTATGAGCAACAATTAAATGTGCAAGAAAGCCGTTGGAGTACGGTCCCCTCCATTATGGAGGAACTTAAAGAAAAAGCTAAAGCTGCCGGTCTCTGGAACTTATTTCTACCGGAAAGTGAATACGGTGCAGGACTAACGAACATGGAGTATGCTCCATTATGTGAAATTATGGGAAGATCCCTTATTGGACCTGAGGTTTTTAACTGCAGTGCCCCCGATACCGGTAATATGGAAGTAATCGTCCGTTACGGCAACGAAAAACACAAGGAAGAGTGGTTAAAGCCATTGTTAGCAGGCGAAATTCGTTCATGCTTTTCGATGACTGAAGCTGCTGTTGCTTCTGCGGATGCGACCAATATTGAAGCAAGAATTGAAAGAGATGGCGATGAATATGTTATTAATGGACGTAAATGGTGGTCATCTGGTGCTGGAGACCCTCGTTGTCAGATTGCCATTGTGATGGGTAAAACCGACATAAATGCCAACCGTCATGAACAACAATCGATGATTCTTGTTCCTCTTGAAACTCCAGGGGTAAAGATTGAACGAATGCTGCCAGTATTTGGTTATGATCATGCGCCACACGGACACGGGGAAATTACTTATGAAAATGTTCGTGTTCCTGCTGAAAATATCCTCTGGGGTGAAGGAAAAGGGTTTGCGATTGCCCAGGGCAGGTTGGGACCTGGCAGAATCCATCATTGCATGAGATTAATTGGAGCAGCAGAGAGGGCACTTGAACTATTATGTAAGCGTGTTCAAGATCGTGTTGCTTTCGGGAAACCATTATCCCGTCAAGGAGTCATTCAGGAGTGGATAGCCGATTCAAGAATTGAAATCGAACAAGCAAGACTTCTTACTTTAAAAGCTGCCTATATGATGGATTCGGTTGGGAATAAAGAGGCGAAAACAGAGATTGCTATGATTAAAGTAGTTGCGCCTTCAATGGCATTACGAGTGCTTGATCGAGCTATTCAAGCCTTTGGCGGTGCAGGTGTTTCAAACGACTTTCCACTGGCAGCTCAATGGGCGAATGCTAGAACCTTAAAACTTGCAGACGGACCAGATGAAGTCCATCGTGCCCAGCTTGCAAGGCTTGAATTAAAAAAATATCAATAACAATCGTTATTTATTAGTTGAACTAGACATGGTTAAAGGGCTGGGAGAGCAATGAGATTGAAAGGAAAAACAGCGATAGTCACAGGCGGAGGTGGCGGTATTGGGCCTTTATTACAGGAGCGACGCTTTCGGTAGACGGCGGCGGGCTCTCATTTTAATTTTAAAAACAAGTTGATAATGGCATTCATAACCTTTGAAAAATAAAATATACCATTTGGAGGGAAGCCCATGAGTGAAAAGAAAGTCTGGTTATTCCATTATCCCGACAACATCTCTAAGACAGTCACTATTCCGGAGATTCCAATAGGGCAAATACTTCAAGACACTGCGGCAAAATATCCTACTAAAAATGCCCTATCCTTTTATGGTAAAAAGTTTAGCTACGACCAATTACAGTCATCGGCTCGTACATTTGCTTCAGCGCTGCAACAAAATCAAGTCCAAAAAGGGGACCGTGTGGCCATCATGCTCCCCAATTGTCCACAATATGTCATCTCTTATTACGGAATTTTAACGGTTGGAGCGATTGTGACACAGGTGAACCCGATGTCTGTTGAACGTGAAATTGAATATATCTTAAAGGATTCCGGTGCAGAAACATTGGTGGTCCTTGATGCCTTCTATCCTAAAGTAAAAAGTGTCCAAAAACACACCAATTTGAAAAACATGATTGTTGTTAGTTTACAGCCATCAGGACATGAGTTCTCTCCAGACAGGAGCTTTGAGGTTTTTCTTACAGAAAGCAGTGGGATTGTTCTCCCAATTTCGATTGATTCACAGCATGATGTCGCAGTTCTCCAATATACCGGTGGTACAACAGGGCGTTCCAAAGGGGCAATGTTGACACATCGAAATCTGTTAGCAAATGTGATTCAAGCATATGAGTTTTTTAAACATGAAATTGATATTGGCGAGGAACGTTATTTAACTGTCATTCCTCTCTTCCATGTTTTCGGAATGACATCCTGTATGAACCTTTCAATTTTCACGGCTGCTGAAAACATCATGCTTCCTCGCTTTGAACTAGAGGAAGTGTTAAATACAATAAAAAATGAACAGCCGACTGTATTTCCAGGAGTGCCGACCATGTATGTAGCGATGTCCAATCACCCTCGGGCAGAGGAATATGGCATTGACAGTATTGAAATATGCAATAGCGGCAGTGCACCAATGCCGGTTGAGTTGCTGAAAGAATTTGAAGGAAAAACTGGCTCGAAAATATTAGAAGGATATGGATTGTCTGAAACATCCCCGACGACACACTGCAACCCTATGTTTGCAGAAAGAAAACCGGGTAGTGTTGGAATTGGTGTACCATCCACTGAATATAAAATTGTTGATATCGAAACAGGCACACAAGAAGTGCCTGTCGGACAGTTGGGCGAAGTCATCATAAAAAGGCCCTCAAGTAATGAAGGGTTATTGGAACATGCCTGAAGAAACCGCCAATGCCCTGCGAGACGGATGGCTTTATACAGGGGATATCGCACGAGTGGATGAAGATGGTTATCTCTATATCATTGATCGTAAGAAAGACATGATTATTGCCAGTGGTTTCAATATCTATCCCCGGGATATTGAAGAAGTAATCTATGAGCATCCTGCTGTTCAAGAAACGGTTGTTATTGGTGTTCCTGATAAGTACAGAGGAGAAGAGGTGAAGGCGATCATTGTCCTAAAAACAGATAAAACGGCAACCAGGGAAGAGATAATCCAATATTGCAGGAAGAACATGGCGGCCTATAAGGTTCCAAGGATTGTCGAATTCCGCGACCAATTACCGAAAACAAGTGTTGGGAAAATTCTTCGCCGCTCATTAAGAGAAGAAGCATTAAACTAATTCTAGAGTGCCCGAAAATGAAAATGAAAAGCTTCTTTGACTGTGCATAAAGGAGAGAAAGTGAATATGGTATAATTTTCAATAGACATTTTTTACAGATTGTGAGGACAGAAAAGTGAAAGAAAAAATTACAGAAGCAAGCATCCAATTATTTGAAAAGAATGGATTTAGCGAAACTTCGATTCAGGACATCGTTGATTCAATTGGAGTAACAAAGGGTACCTTCTATTATTACTTTTCAAGTAAAGAAGAACTGTTGATGGATATTCATCTTAGCTACATTGATGAACTGCTTGTTCATCAGAACCGGATTTTAAAGGATGAATCGAGGACGTATAAGGAAAAATTATTTGATATTGTAAATTTGCTGATTTCTGATATAAAAAGCCGTGGTGCTGTAGCAAAAATTTTTTTCAGAGAAATGAAAAATTTAAATGAAAAACGTACAGCTTTGATCATTCCGAAAAGAGATCAATTTCGTTTTAATATCCAAGAGTTAATTGAAGTGGGTATGGATAGTGGCGAATTCCGTCCTGATTTAAATGCTTCCATTATTGCTTTCGGTATTCTAGGGATTACCAATTGGAGTTACAATTGGTTTAATCCAAAAGGAAGCTGCTCTGATCAAGAAGTAGCAGAGATTTTTGTCGAAATGATTTTAAAGGGAATTCAAGTAAATTGACGAAAATGTTTCAGAGGGTTTTTATCTAAAAGCCCTCTTCTAAAAATCAACATACTAACCGGTTGGTACTGAGGTGAAAAAATATGATGCACGAAATACAGGTAGATGTCCGTTTCAGTGAAACAGATGCACTCGGTCATGTAAAAAACACAAGTTATTTTATTTACCTTGAAGAGGCAAGGATCCGTTTTATTGAGGCTTTAGGAATCTCCATGGACGTTCAGCAATGGAATTTTATTTTAGCATCCACCAAGTGTGATTTTGTCAGCCAAGGTTATTTTAATCAAAGATTATTAATTAAAACATGGGTGTCAAAAATCGGGACAAAAAGTTTTCAGCTGGAGCATGAAATAGGCTGTGCCCATACAGGAGAAGTCATTGCAAAGGCAAATGCCGTAATGGTGTATTTTGATTTTGAAAAGCAAGCTAGTGAACCTGTTCCAGAATTGTTAAGAGAAGGGTTAAATCACTACCTGGTAGGATTATAAGTTGATTCGCTTGTCTTGAGAAATCTGAATTTTACAAATTAGCGGGAGGGTAATTATGCCTTATCAATGGAGTAAAGATACAATCCCGATGAGAAAAGGCGAAGAATTGAACCTTACTATTCTTGAAAAATTTTTACGGGAAAACATTGAGAGTCTACCGGGTAGTCCTCTTGAAATCCTTCAATTTTCCACGGGGCATCGAATTTAACCTATCAATTAAGAATAGGAGATTGGGAAGCGGTATTAAGGCGTCCACCTTTAGGCCCGGTTGCACCAAAAGCTCATGATATGGAGCGGGAATTTAGAATCCTTTCTGAACTACATCCAATCTTTACTGTTGCGCCAAAGCCACTGCTTTTTTCAAATCAGCCTAAAGTAGTAGGCAGTCCATTTTTCATAATGGAAAGGAAAAACGGGCTAGTTCTCGATACCTCTTTTCCTATTGGAATAAAGGTGACAAATGAACTTTGTCATCAGATTTCTGAAATAATGGTTGAAAAGCTTGTTGAGCTGCATTCTATCGAGTATAAAAAGACTGGTCTCACTGTATTGAGTAAGCCTGATGGTTTTATGGAGAGGCAAGTCCATGGCTGGATTGGCAGGTATGAACGAGCCAAGACTGAAGAAATCGAGGTAGCTGCTTCCTTACAAAAATGGCTTGTAGACCATATTCCAAACCACCACGAGGTAACGATTATTCATTACGATTATAAGTTAAATAATGCGATGTTTAACGAAAATTTCACTGAATTGACCGGGTTATTTGATTGGGAAATGACAACAGTTGGAGACCCGCTTGCAGACCTTGGTGTTGCGATGAGTTATTGGAACCAGGCTGATGATTCTGAGCTTTTGCGAAAGGGGTTTGGCAAAGACCCAGTAACGGCCATTTATGATGGTTTCATGACAAGGGAGCAATTTATAGAGCTTTACGCAAAAAAGAGCGGACGTGATGTAAGCCATTTCAATTTCTATTTAACGTTTGCTTATTTTAAACTCGCAGTCATTTGCCAACAAATCTATTACCGCTATAAAAAGGGGCAAACCCAAGATTTGCGATTTGCCAACTTTGACCATTTTGTAAAAAACTTAATCCAACATGCAGCCAGAGTTGCTTATAAATGATTGAAAAGAATTGAATGGACAGGAAACACACTTAGCAAAATTTATTTAAAAGGGGCGGGATGGATGAGATTTCCCAAAACAGCTCCAAATGAAGCCTCTTATATGACGGTATCTGATTTGTTGGTAGATAGAGGCTGACTTATTAAATGATGAATGTGTGACAATAGGTAGTATGGATGAGAGATTATAAGATGACTAAGATGATAGAAGGGAAGATTACGATGACTCAAGAACATTTATTAATCGAAAAATTGGGACCTGTATTATCTTTAACATTAAATCGACCAGGAAGCTTAAATGCGTTTAGCCCGGAAATGGTTTTAGGATTAACATCAGCGATTAAAGAGGCGCAGCACGACTCAGATATTAAAGTCATTGTCTTATCGGGATCTGGTCGGGCATTTAGTGCCGGCGGCGATGTTAAAACAATGGGGCAGGCGAATGGTGTTCAAGTGTATGAACATATCGGCAGACTCAATGAACTGATTTTAACCATGAAAGCGACTGAGAAGCCTATCATCGCTGCGGTACATGGCTTTGCTGCCGGTGCAGGGTTTAACCTGGTATTAGCCTGTGATTTAATCGTTGCAGCAGAGGATAGTAAGTATGCTCTTAGTTTTTCAAAGGTAGGTTTAGTTTCTGATGGTGGCGGTTCCTATCTACTCCCGAGACTAATAGGACCATATTTGGCAAAGCAATTCTTCTTTACCGCGGAGCCAATTCCAGCCGAACGGCTTTATCAGCTTGGTGTCCTCAATTTCCTTTTTCCATTGGAAGATCTCCAGGAAGAAACCACCAAATTGGCATTGGAACTGGCGCAAGGTCCTGGCAAGGCATTCGGAATGCAGAAGAAATTAATAGACCATTCGTTCACAGCCACGCTAGAAGAAATTCTCGAACAAGAACGGTTCACCCAGACATTAATGGTGCAAACCGAGGATCATCTTGAAGGCGTTACAGCATTTAAAGAAAAGAGAAAACCAGTTTATAAAGGAAAATAGGAATGTATAGTCCAAATTAAATCGTGTGTTGGAGAACTATCATCTTAGGTCATATCTTTTTAAATATCCTGCCAACCTTACGCGATTCCGGTATTTCCGAAAATCGACTAGACAAAATGCTAGGCGGTAATGTAGAAGCATTGTTTGCTGGAGCTGCAACAAAAGTATTATAAACGTGTGAATGGGGGTCTTGGAGTGATTCAAGGTCTCTTTTTTATGATTGTTCAGCACGAGCGCCTTGCCTCTCAAGTCATTTCCGCATTTCCTGTCATTTGGTAAAATATTAACAAACTATGACCAAAGTATTAATTAGTGGGGAAGAATTCTCAAGATAGTTGATATGCTTAAAATTTCGTATAAACTTAATAAAAAGACCTGAATTTTTTACTGTAGGAGATGACTTATTTGAAAATATTGGTGATTGAAGATAATAAAAGTGTATGTTCCATGATTGAGATGTTCTTTGCAAAGGAGGGGATCGAAGGAGAGTTTGTGAATGACGGTTTGGAAGGGTATAACCGTTTTAAAAGTGGGACCTGGGATGCTCTAATTGTCGATTGGATGCTACCGGGAATGGAAGGAGTAACCATTTGTCGCAAAATTAGGGAGGAAAAGTTCACAGTTCCTATTATCATGTTGACAGCTAAAGATAGTGAATCTGATCAGGTACTCGGGCTTGAAATGGGGGCAGATGATTATGTCACAAAGCCGTTCAGCCCGCTCACACTTATGGCTCGAATTAAGGCAGTTACACGTCGTTTCCAAAATCAAGTAACCAATGATGGGGAAGAACTTCTAAAGTCAGAACACTTTCAAGTGAGTAAAAATACGAGAGAAGTTATTGTCGATGGAAATCTGATAACCAATTTAACGCCGAAAGAATTCGACCTGCTATATTATATGGTCGAACACCCTAAGCAAGTGTTCTCAAGAGAGCAATTGCTTGAAAGAGTTTGGGGATATCAGTTTTACGGTGATGAACGAACGGTGGATGTTCATATAAAACGATTGAGGAAAAAGGTACAAACTGCTTCACAGCCATTCTTCCACACCGTATGGGGAGTAGGTTATAAGTTCGATGAGTCGATTAAGACAGATGAAATTTAAGTATATTTATCAACAGTTTTTTAGCCATATAAGTATCATTGTTGTTGCGTTTTTAATCTTAAGTTTATTGTTTGCTCATTATGTAGAAAACTTGGTTTATGAAAATAAAGCGGAGGAGCTTATTTCATACGGCAAAGCGATCTTGTCAGATATTGAACAAACTCCAGTATCCACAGAGCAAATAATTAATCAGTATAGTTCTGTTTTAATGACGAGAAAAATGAGTTTTAGTTTGTTTGATAAAGATGGGAACCTTTACTCAGTGGGAAAGCATGGTCCAGCGATTAAATTATCGTCTACTGAATGGAATAAAATCACAAAAGGTGAAACAATTATTGTGAAAAGTGATTTTAAACGGTTTGGTCAAGAAGGGGTTACCTTTGTTGTATTGCCTTATTTAGATCAAGGAAGGTTCGTCGGAGGGATTTTGTTAACTTCTCCGATTAGCGGTTTAAGTGAAATGATTCATCAAATCAATCAGTTTTTACTGTATACAATTTTAATCGCATTTGGTGTTTCTTTTTTCCTTAGTTGGTTATTATCAAGAATTCATGTTAATCGTATTAAAAGGCTCCGTGAAGCAACTTCCCTCGTTTCAGCGGGTAATTATCATGTCAACGTCTATTCATCTAATTTTGATGAAATAGGCGAATTAGCAAATGATTTTAACCATATGGTTGATAAAATAAATACCTCAATGGAGGAAATTGAGAGCCTTGAAAACAGACGGCGGCAGTTTATGGCCGATGTTTCACACGAAATGCGTACACCACTAACGACAATTAGTGGGGTAGTTGAAGGCTTAAAAAATGATATGATTCCAGAGGTTGATAAGGAAAGAGGTATTAACCTAGTAAGTCAAGAGGCAAAAAGACTGATTCGCCTTGTCAATGAAAATTTAGATTATGACAAAATCCGTTCAAATCAAATCCAATTGTTTAGGGAAGATATTCAGTTATTTGAAGTGCTAGAAATTATTCAAGAGCAATTATCCTTTCAAGCTGAAGAAAAAAATAATCAAATCCTCGTTGATGTGGCGCCAGATGTTTTTGTCAATGCCGACTATGATCGCTTGATTCAAATATTGATAAATATCACAAAAAATAGTATTCAATTTACCTCCGATGGTACAATTTGGCTAAGAGGAAGAGCCGAGCAAAACGAAACGATTATTGAAGTAGAAGACACGGGGATTGGAATTGATCCGAATGATGTCGAAAACATCTGGCATCGTTTTTATAAAGCCGAAATTTCAAGAACAAGCAACCCGTATGGTGAATTTGGGTTAGGTCTTTCGATTGTAAAGCAATTAGTTGTTCTGCATAACGGAGAAATTGAAGTGTTCAGCGAAGAAGGGAAAGGAACTAAATTTGTCATTCGATTTCAACAATTAAATCAGTCCTAGAAAACTGATAGTGCATGTTTCGCAGTTTTCTCTATTCCAAAGACTGTCTAAAAAAGGGGAAATATATCGAAAAATAAATTCTCGTTAGTAAGGTTTCCTATTTTTCTGGTAATCTTCCAAAAGCCTTTAAAGTTTGTTAATAGTTTTTTCACATTTGTCAGATAAAGTAATAATAAGGATTATAACAATTTATAAATAATAAAGGAGATTGGAAGGCTATGAGTTATAAAGACGGGTTTGAGAATGAAAATGAACTTAACCAATCAAATTCAATTGACATAACTGTTCCAGGGAACACAGAGGAAGAACCAACGGAAAAATCTGAAGCAATGTCATCAAACGAATTTGCTCGTTCAAAAATCATAAACGATGTAATTGATGAAATGTCTTCAGAAAATACAAAGAACAGAGCTGAAACAGGAGAAGCAGCTGAAGATTCCATCGTAACGGATAAAACTCGCACTGTAAACAATAGTGACGCAAGAAACAATAAAAAAAGAAACCTAAAGGGATTTGCATCCACCCTTGCAGCAGGTGTAATCGGTTCTGTGCTGACATTAACGATCTTACCACATACCGACTATATAAAGAGTTTTTATCCAAGTGTGGAAAGTCAACCTAGTAGTACACAAACGGGGAATGAAGTGGTAAAAGCGGTAACAGCCCAGCCTACTGTAGCTTCATCATCATCTTCTTCGTCAATAGCTGATACAGTTGAAAAGGTTTCGAAAGCGATAGTCGGGATTGTCAATTATCAGCAGCAACAGCAACAGCAACAACAAAACAATGATTTTTTTGGCAATAGTGATAGTAATAGTAATAGTGATAGTAATAGTGATAGTAATAGTGATAGTAATAATAGTACCTCTCAGCAAAGTGTTGAAACTGGCTCTGGTTCAGGAGTTATTTTTCAAAAAATTAATGGCAGTGCTTTTATTGTCACGAATAATCACGTGGTTGAAGGTGCGACCAAGCTTGAAATTTCCTTGTATAACGGGACAAAAACGACTGCACAAGTGGTTGGTACCGATGCACTTACAGATCTTGCGGTTTTAAAAATTGATGGCAAATATGTGAATATGACAGCTAACTTCGGAGATTCTTCGGTATTGCGACCAGGTGACCCAGTGTATGCCATTGGTAATCCGCTTGGACTTGACCTATCAAGAACAGTTACAGAAGGTATTGTCAGTGCAACCAATCGTAGTATTTCTGTTGATACTTCTGCAGGGAGTTGGGATACAAATGTTATTCAAACGGATGCCGCGATTAATCCAGGGAATAGCGGTGGTGCCCTTATTAATCCTCAAGGACAGGTCATCGGGATTAACAGCTTGAAAATTTCCGAAAGTGGAGTCGAAGGGTTAGGATTTGCAATACCAAGTAATGATCTTATACCAATTGTTAATCAATTAATTAAAAATGGAAAAATTGAACGACCATATCTTGGTGTAGGTCTAGAGGATTTGAATCAAATCCCACAAGTATATTGGCAAAATTTACCTAACAATATCCAAAAAGGTGTGATGATAACAACGGTTGAACCAAACTCTTCAGCCGCAAATGCAGGATTCCAGGTTAAAGACGTTATTGTTTCAATGAATGGGACACAAATTGGCAGCTCATCTGAATTACGAAAATATTTATACACAAAAGTAAATATTGGAGACGAAGTCAAATTTGGTGTATACCGAAACGGTAAGCTTACTAATTTAACAGTTAAATTATCAAAATAAATGTCCAAGAAAAGCCAGAACTTAAAGGGCCTGCTGCTGTATCAAGGCAGCCTTTTTTTGCTTAATGCGCTAATCCGATGGATTATCCCTTGTGCATTAAAGTGTTAAAGAAGTTCCAGTATTCAATAAATCAATGGCAACACTTCAAGTTTCAAGAATATGATGTAGGTGAACACCAATGGAGGTGATGGGATGGCAGTAGTTAAGGCACGGAAATCGGATGTTGATCTTTTAGCAAGATTACTTCGGGCAGAAGCAGAAGGGGAAGGGACTCTTGGCATGCTTCTTGTCGGAAACGTGGGAATAAATCGGATTCGGGCGAACTGTTCAGATTTTAAAGGACTTCGCACCATTCCGCAGATGGTTTATCAACCACATGCATTTGAGGCAGTTACACATGGATATTTTTATCAAAGTCCAAGAACGTCTGAAATACGTCTAGCAAAAAAAGTATTAAACGGTCAAAGGTTCTGGCCAGCAAAATTCAGTCTTTGGTATTTTAGGCCGCCAGAGGATTGCCCACAAACATGGTATGACCAGCCGTTTGTCTCTCGATATAAGAAACACTGTTTTTATCAACCAACAGGTGAAACGTGTGCAAATGTGTATAATACCTTTTAATTCACACAGAGCCGTTTGTTAAGCGGCTCTATTTTTATACAAATAATTTCTAAGCACTTTTCGAAAACCGAAATTTTTTCTATAATTAGGTATCTTCTTAATATTAAGGGTGGTCTTGAGTGGATTCATACAATTTCTCAGTAAAGCAGGTACTTTGTCTTATCATTATTACGTTATCGGGGGTAGTTTGGTCTGTCATCTTTCATCACCCGCTTGTAATCGGCTTTCTTCCTGGTTTTCTCGTTCTTGTTCTGCTTTCTATTATGAAAAAAATGACATTGAAAAAGCTAATACATATTAGTTTAAAAGGGGTTAATAAAACTAGAATTGTTATTCTGATTCTTTTTCTTGTTAGTTTTTTGCTCCCATCATGGTATTTGTCTGGAACGATTGATCAAATGGTGCTAGTGGCCTTGCATTTTATTCTCCCACAGCATTTTTTCGTTTTATCATTTATTGTTGCTCTTGGTTTTTCGATGCTTCTCGGTACAACGGTGGGGACTTTAAGTGCAATAGGTGTTCCTATTTTGGGGACGGCAATCGTACTCCATCTTCCTGTTGAAATCGTAGCAGGTGCTCTCGTTTCGGGAGCATTTGTAGGGGACAGGACTTCGCCGTTTTCTAGTTCACATCAACTTTTGTCCCACACTGTTGAAGTCCCAGTGAAAAGACAATGGAAAGCGATGCTGCTATCAACATTAATCGCAATTACGATATGTCTATGTTTTTATGGCGTTTTCGATTTTTTCGTTGCAGGCAAACTCACATTAAATTCTAAGCCCATTCATTGGACCGACCTTTCTTGGATAAAATTTATCCCGCCTCTGGTATTAATTTTATTTGTCCTTTTTCGTATCAGCATCGTTTACGCTTTTCTTTCTAGTATTCTATCAGCAGCCGTGATTGCCTTCCTTGACGGTTCATCCCTTCCTAAAATAGCTGCGGATTTTTGGTACGGTATTAATGGTCTTGGAGGAGGGTTCCTTCGTATGTACGAATTATTGCTATTTTTAGCATTGGCTGGAGCCTATAATGGATTATTAGAGGAATTGAATGTCATTCAGCCATATTTAGATAAATGGTTACAAACCTCTCGTTCCCTATTAGGTGATACCTTTAAAACACTAGCGGCTACTCTATTAATTAGCTTCATTGCCGCAAACCAGACTTTGCCGATCATTTTAACAGGAAGATCCTTCCTTCCACATTGGGCTAGTAAATACGGAAAGGAAGAATTAGTGAGGGTAATGGGCGATACCACAATGCTCTTTCCGGGAATGGTTCCGTGGAGCGTACTAGCAATTATGTGCAGTACCATTGTCGGAATCCCCTTGTTAAACTATCTGCCATATGCATTGTTTTTATGGATATTACCTTTATTAACCCTTGTCATCTCGTTTGTAAAACAAGTGCGTCATTCAAAAATAAAGCGAACCGCTACAGCATAAAAACGGGCCTTACAAAGCTTCGTTATTTTGAGATTCTTAAAATATCCTTTTTCGAATGAAGTTCCAGTACCCAACATAAAGTGGTAATAAAGAACTTTGGACAAGGGATGGGTAAAATGGTCAAAAAAATGGCAGTAATCGGAGTCGGAAGTACACTAATTGGAATAGGAATAAACGGTTTTATTATTCCTTTTCATTTGATTAATGGAGGATTTTTGGGGATTAGCTTATTGTTAAACTATTTATGGGGATTTAAAGCGGGTCTTACCTTTATCTTTCTAAATATTCCTGTATACATGTTCGCCCTTAAATCAGACCCCTTATACTTTGTTAACGGCTTGATTGGGGCGATTATTTCTGGTTTTATGATTGAATTGTTCATGCCGTTAAATGGAACGATCCATTTGCCAATTATTAGCAGTGTTATTCTAGGGGCCGTTTTTATTGGAACAGGGGTTGGAGTGATGTTAAGGAATCATATTAGCCCGGGCGGGATGGATTTACTTGCCCTATTACTTTCAAAATGGTCCAAGATAAATGTTGGGGTCATAATTTTTGCGCTTGACGTGTTCGTCATCATCAGCGGCTTGCTTGTCCTTCAAGATGCAAAACTATTTTATTCGTTATTAATCATATCGATTGTGGGTTTACTTGCTACTTTGATTACTTCTTTTCGAAGTGTTCAGTTTTATACGAAGTGAGCTTTAAGGTTCTATAGTTTGATATGGTAAAATGAAGAAATCGACCAATCTTAGTAGTACCGGGGGGTTTTTCATGAAACCAGTCAGTGATCATGTAAAAGAAAACCTACAGATTTTATTCGTTGGTTTTAATCCTAGCCTTCGCTCTAGTGAAACAGGGCACCATTTTGCCAATCCTAACAATCGTTTTTGGAGGATTCTTTATGAAGCAGGATTAACGCCGAGAAAATATCTGGATTCAGAGGATGACCAGCTAGTTGAGTTGGGGATGGGAATCACGAATATCGTTCCAAGGCCAACGAAAGCAGCTGATGAAATAACGAAGGAAGAATATAAAGAGGGAAGAGAAGTATTAAAAAAGAAAATTGAACTTCTTAAACCGAAAGTAGTTTGTTTTGTCGGTAAAGGCGTATACCAGCAATATAGTGGGAAAAAAGTTTCTCCATGGGGAATGCAAAACGTACATGTTGTTCCAGGTTCAATTGACTTTGTCGCACCATCATCGAGCGGATTAGTCAGAATGAAATTGGATGAGATCATTGAAATCTATAAGCAGCTCACAGAACTTAAATCAAAATAAAAACATCGACTGAAAACCCATTGCCATCGATGTTTTTACTTATTATTACGATGACTCAAATTTCCTTCGATAATGTGATAGGGCTAGCAATGGGAAAATATAGCGATAGCTGTGATAGTGAATATAGAAGGCCCCTCCCATTCCTTGTCCTTTCGGGTATGCTGTAGTCCAATCTTCTTTTTGAAGTGAAGAGAGCAAATAGGAAATTCCTTTACGTATTTCTGAAGTTGGCTTATCCGTTGCTGCAATCAAGGCATCAAGTGCCCAAGCCGTTTGTGTTAATGTGCTCGTACCCAATGGAACATAGGCTTTTTTACTATCACTTTGGCAGGACTCACCCCAACCTCCATCCTCATTCTGAATAGTTTGTAACCATTTAACTGCCTGTTGGACTGAGGGATGACTGGAGGGAACAGAGACAGCTAATAACCCTGTAATTACCGACCACGTGCCATATATATAACATATGCCCCATCTACCATACCAAGAGCCATCCTTTTCTTGATGTTTCAAAAGCCATTTGACGCCCTTTTTTATTGACTCGTGATTCCTCGTTAGATTGGTATAATTCCCGAAAAACTCAAGAGTTCGACCGGTTAAATCAGCAGTAGATGGATCTGATAGCAAAAACTCGCCTTTTTCGATCGGTAAAAAATCGATTAGCTTCGTATCGGCATTTTTTTCAAAGGCTGGCCAACCGCCGTCCTCATTCTGCATTGAAAATACCCAGCTAATGCCTCGGTCCCAAGCCTGAAGCTCATTTGGTACCACTCTTGAAATGGACCGCAGTACTGCAGTCGTATCATCTACATCAGGGAGGATAGTATTCACATCAGAAAAGCCCCAACCTCCAGGCAAACTAGTAGGATTATGAATCACCCAATCTCCAAATTTATGATGTTGACGTTCTAGAAGATAACGATTTGCCTTCACGATTAGTGGGTCTTCAGGGGAAACACCTGCCGTCTGAGTTACAAACCCAATTAAAGATGTATTCCAAACATTGGCCGTCGTGTATTGCATATGGGGTAATCCGTTAATTTCACATTTCATGGAGAGAATTCCATCAATGGCTTTTAGAATGATCGGATCAGACTTTTTATAGCCAAGTGCTAATAATGCAAAAATCATTAAAAACGTCGAGCTAAAATAGCTAGAAAAAGTCCCGTCCACTTCAATATGCTCGAGCATATACTTTTTGGCACGTTCAAGGGCCATTATATGAAGCTGTTCTGGTAGACCAAGTAAATTCTTCACTCCATCCTCAATAAATGAAAAGACCGAACGCAATTCGGCTGAACGAACCCATGAATCTTCAACATCCCGGTGTGTTTGCAAATCTGAAAGGTCCGGGCTTTTAGCAGTCTGCATCTTAAATTTCTTCTCAGAAAGAATCATGATGGGAGCAAGATTCGCTCTCCCAAATACTGAAAATTTGTAAAAATTAATTGGTAAATGAAGCGGCAAAAGAATCAATTCAATTGGAAGGGGGGAATAAGATGGCCATTTATATTGCCCCGTTATACTAAGCATGATTTTTGTGAACATACTAGCCTCTCCCAAGCCGCCATTTGCCAAAATAAATTTTTTCGCGGCTCGTAGTCTTTTATCCTCTTTATTATAATAGCCTGAATAAAGCAATGCGTAATAGGCTTCTACGGTAGAAGATACATTTCCATCGCCCTCATCGTAATAAAGTTTCCAAGCCCCATTTTTCTCTTGTCTGCTTATGATCCTTGACGCCAGCCCTTGGATTAAATCTTCATCATTTAATTCCAATGTCCGTAATAAAATAATCATATAAGAATCTGTTGAAAGGCCTGTTTCAAATGGATAATTCCATGAGCCGTCGGGAGATTGATCTTTTCTCAGTATTTCAATAATCCATTCAATGCCATTTTTTGTACTATCCATCTTTCGTCCTCATTCCTCTCCCAAATGCCATTCTCATCTATACATATTCTCAAAGTGCAAGGAGAATTCATGAGGGAGGTCATGTGCCATTTTTTTTATGAGAACACGAGAAAAAACACCGTTAGAAAGGTTAAAGGAAGAATTAAAGAAGAAAAGTAAAGCCACAAGTGAAAATTCAATTCATGATGGACACTTAACGAAAGAAGAAAAAATTATTTTAGAGAAAATTGGACTAAAAACGAGGGAATGGAATATAAACAATGTAACGAGGACGAAGGCTTATTTCGATTTTTACAAACAGCACCCGGAGGTCCATTGGTCCTTTTTAGGACATATGGTTTCTCGTAATGGCGGCTGGAACATGACCGATTTAAAAGGGGAATTCCTAACAAGATTGTTATCTAGTAAGGAAAGGAATTCGTTTTTTGCCTTTTTAGAGCGCGGGAACTGGTTAATTTTCCAAGATGCCTATCCACAATTTTTACTTTACGAAGAAAGTTTAAAACGACACAAACCTTATTTTCACCTATTTCCACATTTAAATATTTCGGTCTTTATGGAAACCGTTTGGAGTTACTTTTGGAGAAGTCATGACACCTATATTCTTACAATGGCACTCATCATTAATGAACAAAGCTATCTAGAAAAAAGGGTTGTTCAAAATCTAAAATATAAAAAAGAAGTATTCGGTAAATTGGAGTTTAAACTACAAGACCTTCTTTCCTTCAACCATATTCTGTTTCCATATGCAAAAAAAAACTTGATTGGGCAAACGCTTCATCAGTTTGATTCATTGAATGAGCGGATTCTTCTTGGCAAAAGGCTGTATGCCGTTCTTTTTCAAAATCAAGATCGTTTGAAGTTGGTAAGGGATTGGGCTAAACAGCATCCGCATACAGGATCAAGAAAGGATTATTGGCCCATATATTTAACAATGTAAATGAAGGAATTCCAGGGTTTTCCTATCAGCTTCGTTTAAAATCATGCCAGCTTCGTTCAGGCGCAAGAAGAATTTATAGTCCAGATCTTGAAAGTGCCTGGAAAAATGTAAGCCAAGAAGAGGCCGAAAAAGGAGATTGGTTTGAAGACGAAAAGGTGGTCGATTATTTAGGAGAAGAAAATGAAATCTTAGATGGGGAGATAAAGAATGAATACTGCAAAACACTTGAACGGCTCGAGCTTACGGCTCTTGCTAAAAAGGCGATTTCCATTTTGGAATAAAGATTATTTTCCCGCGATGTTGCTTGCCTCGGTGATTGGAACGTTTTTTGACGATTATTTTGTAAAACAACGGCTATACGCGTTTCCACTAAGACCATTCCCCGAGATATTCTCGGTCAATATTGCGTTTACACTTGTGGGGCTTCCCATCTTTGTGATGATTTTTCTCCATTATATGAATCAAGTAAATCCTTGGGGAAAAGTGGGTCTCACCCTATTTTTAAGCTTGTTAATGCCCATTTTTGAAAAATTAGCAGAAGTCTGCGGCTTGTTTGTCCATTCAAGCGAATGGAAACATATCTATACATTGGCGGGCTATCTCTTATTTTTATCGATTATTTATGGATTTCATCAATGGTTGGAAAAGCGAAAAAGATAAAACAAAAGCCAAGACTTGATGTCTTGGCTTTTGCGGTGATCGCCCATGCGTCACCTACCCCAACCCGTCCGTACAGTGGTTAAGTGTCCCGCAACAAGCGAATGTCGGGAAGGGGTAGTAATAGTTTACCACAAGTTTGGATGAAATATAAATAGGTTTACTTTCTTTTCTCATTTGAAAAGTGTATGATAAAAATGATTTTTTACATAAAGGAGTGTTTTAAGTGGCAAAAAAAGGACATTTTTTAATGGAAAACGGAGAAAAAATCGAGTTTGATTTATATCCAAATGAAGCACCTGGCACAGTTGAAAATTTTGAAACCTTAGCAAACAAAGGTTTTTACAATGGCCTTACTTTTCATCGTGTTATTCCTGGCTTTGTAAGTCAAGGTGGGTGTCCGAATGGAACTGGAACTGGTGGTCCTGGATACACGATTAAATGTGAAACAGAAGGAAACCCACACAAGCATGTGCCTGGTTCCTTATCAATGGCACACGCCGGAAAAAACACTGGTGGAAGCCAATTTTTCATCGTCCATGAATCGCAACCACATCTAAACGGCGTTCATACTGTTTTTGGACAAGTAACATCTGGTTTGGAAGCTGCAAAAGCAATGCGAAATGGTGATAAAATGCAAGAAGTAAAGGTATATGACGCTGAATAAGTAAGGAAAAGGGGGCTAATCTTGAGTTAGCTCTCTTTTTGTTTAATTTGGAATGTTTTTGCCCCCTAAGGGCAAATTAAAGAAAAATGTTCACTTTGGGGGTCAATATGAAAAAGTTTGCTCTAATTTTTTTCCCTTTTCTGTTTTTTTCATTTCAAATTACAGCCAAAGCCGAAACCAATGAAATAAAAGAACTAAAGGCTGCGATAATTATTGACGATTTTGGCGGTGGCACTGGTGGTGTGAGGGATTTTTTAGAGGGGGATATTCCTATTACGGCCGCGGTTATGCCGTTTACACCCACATCGAAACAACATGCCGAATGGGCGCATAAAAACGGTTTTGAAGTAATGGTTCATTTGCCGATGGAGCCAAAAAGAGGAAAAAGATCCTGGCTAGGGCCAAAACCGATAACAGTCGATCTTTCCCTCAAAGAAGTAAGGAAACGAGTCGAGGAAGCAATCGATAGTGTGCCATACGCGGTGGGGCTCAATAATCATATGGGCTCACTTGCTGTAGAAGACGAAAAAATCGTCCGGACGATTGTTGAAGTAGCAAAAGAAAGAAAACTATTTCTTATTGACAGCGGAACAAGTCCTGGAACAAAATTCCCGGAAATCGCAAAAGAACTTGGTGTTCCACTTTTAAAAAGGGATATATTCCTAGATGATATATCTTCTTCATCCCATGTAAGAAAACAAATGGTCCGGCTTGCGAAAGTTACCGAAATAAAAGGACAAGGGATTGCCATTGGCCATGTTGGTGTTACTGGAAAAGTATGTTCCATTGGTGTTTTTGAAGCAATCGAGGAATTTAAAAGACGAAACATAAAGATTGTTCCCGTCTCTCAACTTTTTTCGGAAAAAATGACGAACAAAAACTTCCCACTATATTAATATTCAAAAACCGGGATCTTGGATTCCGGTTTTTTTCATGAGATTTTCCATTGCCATTAAGCGCAGTTTAAGACAAAATGAAAAAATAGAGAAGATGAATTTGTAAGGGAGAAGGAATTTTTATTATGAAACTTGTTTCTTGGAACGTTAACGGCCTTCGGGCATGTGTTAAAAAAGGATTTTTAGACTATTTTCAAGAAGTAGATGCCGATATATTCTGTGTACAGGAAACAAAATTGCAGGCAGGGCAAATTGCGCTTGAATTAGAAGGATACCACCAATATTGGAATTATGCAGTCAAAAAAGGCTATTCCGGCACAGCTGTTTTTACAAAAAACGAGCCCTTATCGGTTAAGTACGGGTTAGGAGTGGATGATTCGGAAGCTGAGGGAAGAATCCTTACATTAGAGTTTGCAGAATTTTATCTTGTCAATGTTTATACACCAAACTCGCAAAGAGATTTAGCAAGACTTGGTTTCCGGCTTGAGTGGGAGGATCGAATCCTGGCCACCTTAAAGAATTGGATGCAATAAAACCCGTTATTCTTTGCGGGGATTTGAATGTTGCACATCAAGAAATTGATTTGAAAAATCCAAAATCAAATCACGGCAACTCCGGCTTCACGGAAGAAGAACGAGAAAAAATGACCGTATTTTTGGAAGCGGGTTTTATAGATAGTTTCCGTCACTTTTACCCGGCTCAGGAAGGCTCCTATACATGGTGGTCGTATATGAGCAAGGTCCGAGAAAAGAATATTGGATGGCGGATTGATTATTTTATTGTTTCAGCTTCGATGAGAGATCGCTTAATAGATGCCACTATTCATTCTGAAATAATGGGCAGTGACCATTGCCCTGTTCTCCTTGAATTAAGCTAACATAAATTATACTTATCATCATTCATAAAAAACTCAGAATTTTATTTATTCGGATCCTGTTTTATAGTTACCTTAGTTGAATGAAAACGGGGGAATGAAGATGGATATCAAAAAAGACGTTCAACAGCAATTTGGAAAAAGTGCAGAATCGTATGTTTCGAGCACCATCCATAAAGAGGGGAAAGATCTGCAAAAGCTATTGGAGATGGCGACGGTTAATGGAGAGGAACACCTACTCGATGTTGCAACGGGTGGCGGCCATACTGCCAACGCATTTGCTCCTTTTGTAAAAAAAGTAACAGCAGTTGATTTAACTCATGAAATGTTAGTAGCCGCTGATAAATTTATTAAGGGAAATGGCCATCAAAATGTCGATTTTGTTGAAGGTGATGCAGAAAAGCTGCCGTTTTCTAACGAAACATTTGATATGGTGACGTGCCGGATAGCACCGCACCATTTCCCAAATGTGGGGAAGTTTATTGAGGAAGCATTTCGAGTCCTTCGGCCACAAGGTCAATTTCTGCTCGATGATAATGTAACCCCCGAAGATGATGAATTGGACCAATTTTACAATACAATTGAAAAAATTAGGGACTTTAGCCATTTTCGCGCATGGAAAAAAACGGAATGGTTACGGATGCTGGAATTAGCTGGATTTGAGATTGTGGAATGGCAGCGTTTTGAAAAGACCTTTCGTTTTGGACCTTGGTGTAAGCGCATGAATGTATCACAGGAGGAAAAGGACAAATTATCTCTATTTATTGTTGCTGCATCCCAAAAAGTAAAAGATAAATTTAGGATTGTCATTGAGGATAATCAGGTAATATCATTTCAGGGTGAAGCAATCGTTTTGAAGGCAATTAAAAGGTAATGAAAAACCCTTTGCACGGAAGAGTAAATCTCTTAGTGCAAAGGGTTTTTTGTGAGGTTTAGAAAAATGTTAAATGTCATTTAGTGGCGTTCCAATTACATCGAACTCTGGCAGCCTTTCAACTTGATTAACGTTTTCCCACTGGTCCTGATCACCAAAACTTACGATTTCCTTGTCATCTTCATTTTTAAATTGATTCATCCTCACCAAAAAGACCATCTCCTTCATTACCATATCATTACCATATCATTACCATATGTGTTACTAAAGTATTTTTACCCATAAAAAACCGAAATAAACCTTTTTTTCTATTGGGAATTTTACAAGTAAAGATAGGAGAACACTAAATTCAAGCTAAGCATCGACAATGGGATGTTTTAAAATTTTACGTTGACGTAACATTTTTACAGGAGTAGAATAGAGCAAGTGGAATACAGTTAACGTTAACGTTAGATTTAACTTTTAAAAATACACTGGTAATGCACTAAACTGATGGGACTGATCCTCGACGCGGTGATGCATTAAACTTGGGGTGATATCATGAATTATTTGAAAATTGATGAGGTAGCGAAGCAAACGGGTTTAACAAAGCGGACAATCCGTTATTACGAGGAAATTGGGATTCTTCCTGAACTGCAAAGGACGGAGGGGGGAACGAGATTATATACTCAAGCGGATATTGAGTTCTTAAAAAAAGTTATGAATGCCAAAGAAGTATTAGGATTTACTTTGCAGGAGATACAAAAATACGTTGCTATAAGCGATGCATTGGAAACTAAAAAGCAAATCTACCGAAATGCGAATAATGATCAAGATCAAAAAGAAAAACTGAAGAGAATGGTTGAGGTTCTTGATCGGCAACTAGAATTAATCGATCAGAAATTTGTGAAAATCCAAAATGTAAAAAAAGAATTGGAAGACTTACGAACAAGGGCGAGGAACAAAATTATACAGCTTAGTTAATCAGAGATACGGTAGAAAGTAGGGGTATATTTAATGAATACAATCAAACAACAAGAAAAACAGCCAAAGGCAGCCTGGGCTGTCGCATTTGCATGTGTAATCTCATTCATGGGACTCGGCTTAGTGGACCCGATTCTCCCAGCTATTGCCGCAAATTTAAATGCAACACCTAGTCAGGTATCATTGCTTTTTTCTAGTTATAACTTAATTACAGGTTTAGCAATGCTTATAACTGGTTTTATATCTAGCCGAATAGGGCCAAATTAACTTTGATATCTGGGTTAATTTTAATTATTATCTTCTCAGCATTAGGAGGTTTTTCAGGAGGTATTTCCCAACTTGTTTTTTATAGGGGTGGTTGGGGTGGGTAATGCCCTTTTTATCGCGACTGCACTTGCTGTTATTGTTAGCGTATCGACTGGAGGAACAGCAAAAGCCATTATTTTATATGAAGCAGCACTTGGGTTAGGTTTGTCCGTTGGGCCATTATTAGGAGGAGAGCTCGGTTCTATTTCTTGGAGAAGGCCATTCTTTGGAGTAGCCTGTTTGATGCTAATTGCCTTTGGCTCAATTGCTATTCTATTACCGAATATTCCAAAACCTGCAAAACGCAGCTCCATTCTCGACCCTTTCCGGGCTTTAAAGCATCGGGGACTATTAATACTTGCGATTACTGCATTTTTATATAATTTTGGCTTTTTTACGCTAATGGCCTATACACCTTTTGTTATGCACTTAGATGCACACGGTCTTGGGTATGTATTTTTTGGCTGGGGTCTTTTACTTGCCTTTACGTCAGTTTTTGTTGCCCCAAAACTAGAAAAACATTTTGGAACATTGAAATCGATGGTTATTTCCTTACTATTATTTGCAGCAACCCTATTAGTGATGGGAATTTGGACATCGTCTGTTACCACCGTGGTCATTTCGGTTATTATTGCGGGTGCGTTTTTAGGTACAAACAATACATTAATTACAACAGCCGTAATGGAGGTTTCTCCGGTTGAACGTTCAATTGCATCTGCTTCATATAGCTTCGTTCGCTTTATCGGAGGGGCTATTGGTCCATGGTTAGCAGGGAAGCTGGCAGAATGGTTTAATCCGCATATTCCATTTTATTTTGGTGCATTCGCCGTGGCTATGGGCGTTCTTGTCGCCATTTCGGGCCGCCAATATTTAAAAATAGCAGGTGGATCTTCACACTAATAAAGTGGTTTATTAAAATGAACGAGGTTGGTCTAGATATCTGATCAGCCTCACCTTAATAAACAAGGGGGAATACTTTGCTAGTATAAAATGGTCAATAAAAAAGCAATTTCATTTATTTCCATAAAAGATTGCAGAAAAAAATGTTGAATTTTGCTGAAATACATAGTATTATAGATTTTGTCGCTAAGACGAAATCATAAGAATGCTTGGTAACAAATTGATTTAATATGCGGGTGTGGCGGAATTGGCAGACGCACCAGACTTAGGATCTGGCGCCGCAAGGCGTGGGGGTTCGACTCCCTTCACCCGCACCATATGCGGAAGTAGTTCAGTGGTAGAACACCACCTTGCCAAGGTGGGGGTCGCGGGTTCGAATCCCGTCTTCCGCTCTCAATTTGCCGGGGTGGCGGAACTGGCAGACGCACAGGACTTAAAATCCTGCGGTAGGTGACTACCGTACCGGTTCGATTCCGGTCCTCGGCACCACTTATATATTAATAACGCGCCCGTAGCTCAATTGGATAGAGCGTCTGACTACGGATCAGAAGGTTGTGGATTCGACTTCTTCCGGGCGCGCCATTATTAACGGGAAGTAGCTCAGCTTGGTAGAGCACTTGGTTTGGGACCAAGGGGTCGCAGGTTCGAATCCTGTCTTCCCGACCATTCTTCTAATTAAATTAGGGGCATTAACTCAGCGGTTCAATTCATCTTGGATCCATCATAATTCTATTTTATATTTGGCGGTGTAGCTCAGCTGGCTAGAGCGTTCGGTTCATACCCGAAAGGTCGGGGGTTCGACTCCCTTCGCCGCTACCAACTTTTTTTAAATAATATGGAGGAATACCCAAGTCTGGCTGAAGGGATCGGTCTTGAAAACCGACAGGCGGGTTAAACCGCGCGGGGGTTCGAATCCCTCTTCCTCCTTCATTCTAATTTTTCTTTATATGTGGAGGGGTAGCGAAGTGGCTAAACGCGGCGGACTGTAAATCCGCTCCCTCCGGGTTCGGCGGTTCGAATCCGTCCCCCTCCACCACTTAGGGGCATAGTTTAAAGGTAGAACTGAGGTCTCCAAAACCTCCAGTGTGGGTTCAATTCCTACTGCCCCTGCCATTAATATTGTAAGTCTAATAAATTTGCCGGTGTGGCGGAATTGGCAGACGCGCACGACTCAAAATCGTGTTCCTTCTGGAGTGTCGGTTCGACCCCGACCACCGGTATCAGAAATAAGGTGAGAATCCTTATTTACAAAGGCTTCCAACATTTGTTGGAAGTCTTTTTTGTGTTTAATTCGCATAAGATTCAAAACCCCTAAAATAGTACGCGCTAAATCTTACGCTTAGGAGTGGATACTGTGGCAAGAAGAGGAGATTTAACAGAAGAAGAAGTAAAGATTGTTAGAAAAAAATTAACCGATGAAGAAGCTTTTTCTAAATTCGTGAGAGAATGTCAGCTTAAAAATCTAAGACCCTCAACAATAGAGTTCTATAATAATGAGTTTAAAGCTGTAAAAAGATCGTTAGTAGAAATGGAAATTGATAAAGATGTTATTGAGCTTAAAAAGCAAGATTTTGAAAAGTTAATTCTTCATTTGAAAGAAGAAATTAAAATTGTCAGCATAAACACAAGAATTAGAGCACTTAGTGCATTTTTCAATTATTTATATAGAGTCAGAGCTGTTACTCCAAATCCAATGAAAAATATTCGGCAGCTTCGAGATCGTCGAAGAGTTATTGAAACCTTGGAAGATGATGAAATTATTCGCTTAACTAAATTTATGAAAAAACAAAAGAGCTTTGTTGGAGAAAGAGACTTAGTCATTTTTTTAGTAATGCTCGACACTGGAATAAGGCTCTCAGAATCAGTAGGAATTAAAGTCGAAGATGTCAGGAAGAATAAGTTGATTATTAGGGACACTAAAAATTTGAACGAAAGAGTAGTATATCCATCAAAGAAAGTTCAAGCATGCCTTGAAAACTACATAAAGATTAGAGGGAATTTATCCCATGACTACTTAATTATCAATCGAGATAATGAACCTTTGAAGACAAGAAGTATTCAGACTAGATTTGAAAAATATAAGGCAGAAGTAGGATTAGAAAAACAGTTTAGTCCTCATATCCTTCGACACACATATGCAAAACGGCATTTTAAATGGAATGGATGCTTTTTCATTGGCAGCATTATTAGGTCACAGTGATTTATCAGTAACAAAAAAATATGTAGCATTATGGGGGAATGATTTAGAAGAGAAAGCTAAGAAGTTTAGCTCTTTGGACAAGTTAGAATTTTAACATTATCATACAAATTGGTAAAATTCGGAAAATACTGTTGTACTTTAAAGCGCTAAAGTATTATAATGATAATAAAGACCTGTCCTTTTTGAGTTTGGCGGCTCTAGGACAAGTCTCAAAAATAGAGCAGAAGAATAGACTTCTACAAAATTAATTTATCACCAATTTCTTCCTGCGTCAAGGAGGAAGTTAAATGTTGGAAAAAGAATTTCTTCAAAATGCAAAGCCTGAAGAATTAGTAAAGTATAGCAAAGGAACTTATAACAAAGAGAGATATATTTCAAGGGTAGCAGACCGCTGGGAACTATCAGACAAACAAATCAGAATGGTTTATCTTACAGCTGATTTGGCTCAAAAAGCAAATGGAGTATTTTCAGTTTCTAATGAGAAGTTCAGAGAGATGTTCGAAAACCGGTTTAAACTAACCATCAGTAGAGCTACTGTTCAAAGATTTTTTAGGTTGTTAGAAGAACTTCAAATATTAACAGTTAACGAAGGTAGAAGGAAAAACAGGACTCAATCTGCAAACATCTTTATTATTGAGCCAATGGAACAAGAAGTGTCCGAGGAACCAAAAGTTGAAGTAGAAACACCAGATGATACACCATATGAAACACTCAATAATACGCCAACTGAAACGCATAATATAGTTTTAACTAAGTCTTTAACTAAAGCATTAACTAAACCTTTAAGTAATATCAATTGTAATTACAAGGAACCAATGACCTTTAAAAAATTTAAGGTCTTATTAACAAATGCGTGCAACGAGTTCTATACAACTTATTCAGTTGGAAGATATTCTAAAAACCAATGGAATACTTTAATCGGAAAATTTGTTAATGACTCCATTGAAAGAGGATACTACAAAACTGTCCCAGAACACAAGATAAAAGGGTTTGCTTACAAATCCTTGGAGATAATTGTAGACAACTCAGACTACAAGCGTTCTGATGAATATGCTGCCTATCTGGAAGTTATGAAGGAGGTTAACAGCAATACAACTAGAACAAACTTTCCAACTGGAACAGATATTCCATTATATAACTGGTTAGAACAATAAAAAATTTAGGGGTGGAAATAGATGGATGCATTTTTTAAAGTAAATGAAGTAGCAAAATCTCTTGGTATTACTCCTTCAACAATTAAAAAATATTATCTGCTATTCGAACAATATAATTATATATTTAAGAGACATAAGAATGGGCAGCTTATGTTTTCTGAGGTTGATATTGAGTTATTTAAAAAATTAATAGATTTAAAGAATAAACCAGGAATGAATGTTTCTAAAGCAGTGGAGCAACTTCTAAAGGAAAGAGGAATTTACAGTACTAATGATGTTTCTCCTCAATTAACATTTATGATTACGGAAATCAATCATTTAAAACAATTGGTGACTCAGCAGAATCAAACTATGGAAAAACTGCAAGATCAATTGAATAGAATTGAAGAACATAGAAAAATTGATACACGAAAAAAATTAGACGACTTAGAAGAGGACCTAATTAGTTTCATAAAATCATCAATGATGAATTGGCAAAATGACCGGAGTAGATAACTGTAACCTAAGGATAGTAATATGAGGTCCATAATCAGACTGTATTGGGTTTTTTAAACTTTTTAATAGAAATATTTAGGTAACGTCTTAAAATCCAATATGGGATGATTTAAAACCTTTTCTTTCTAAGATAATTGAGCAAAACATTATTTATATGTGTTAGGGTACTTACCTTTAAAGAAGGAAGCATAATGTCTTCAGATACATTCAACCAACTATACGAAGAAATACTTCGTTCTAAATTAAGCAGCATTCAAAAAAACAGAAAGTTTGCTCAACTCGTGACGGTGATAGAACATACTTTGGAATTTCTTACTGCAATTGGCTAGACGAAATAGAGGAAATTCATTGGAAAATGTAGTATTTATAAGGTAGAACGAGCATTGAACGAGGTGAAGAACGTGGAACAGAACGAGCGAGTCTACTGGACTCATGAAGTTGCAGAACGATTGGAAATGGGAGAAAGTACTCTTAGAAAGTGGTCTATCGCTCTTGAAAAACAAGGTCATTCATTCATTAAAGGAGATCAGGAACGACGGTTGTTCTTAGAGACCGACATTCAACTTCTTTTAAAGATGAAAGAAGAGCCTCCTATCCCTAAAAAAAGGTCTGTGCTTGAGGCAACGGAAATAGCTCTCAACAAATGGAGAACGAGTCTCGTTCCTGTTGAAGAAGAAAGAACGGCACTCGTTCCACTTACTGACCCTACTTACATGGAAACCATGTCAAAAATGTTCGATGAAAAGCTAAAAGAACGAGACTCGTTCTGGTTGAAAATAGTAGAAGAACGAGACTCGTTCTTTCTAAGTAAGTTAGAGGAGAAAGAGAAAAAGCATGAAGAACGACAGGCGTTCTTGCTAAAGAAAATTGAAGAATCAGGAGAACGAGTATCGTTCTTGGAAGAAAAGAACGACAAAGAACTTCAAGAAATAAAGGAAGAGCAGATGAATTCAAGAAAATTGATAGAATCTAATGGGAGCATCATAAGCGAAGAACTTCAAGCTGAAAGGAAGAAAAGTGACAGGATGTTCAATGAGCTTATGAAGGAAATTGCTGCTACTCAGGAAAAGAAAAAGGATGGATCAGGAGAGTGTTTGGAAAATGAAGAATTTGTCCTTGAACGAGTCAATGAATTTAATAAATGAATGAGGTGATAGCTCTGAAGAAAATGAGAAATGGTCTTTTAATAAGTATAAAAGGATGGTTGCTTTTAGTTTTTATTGGATTAATTTATTCCCTTGTAAGAACGGTTTTTTTACTAAATGATTTAACTAGCGGATTTTATCAACAAGCATTGATTCAAAGAACAGTAAATTCCTACATAACAGGTGCTCAGCGGTCAACGCTTGGCGTGTGGACTCTATATGAAGTAATCTTTAATTCGTTAGTAATCGCTTTTATCATTTGTGCACTTATTTTGATGTTTAGTAAGAGTCGATTTTTCCCTAAATTCATGATTTTTTATTTAGTTATCGACACTCTTTTGCAAGGACTTGATTATATTTTAGGCTATGGAGCTGCTCCAGGTAATTATCCTAGCTCGTACGGAGTAATAAACGCTTTAATAACATCGGTAATATGGATTCCTTATTTCATGGTGTCAAAACAAGTTAAAGAAACATTTATAAATCAAGAAATAGTTGTAGAGATGATAGAGGAGGACGAAGAGAAAGAAGGGAACGAGAAGTTCTTAAAAGAAATCGAACGGACACGAAAAAGAGTTGTAGAATTACATAAAGCGAATAGAGAACTAGAAGAAGAAAACAAAAAACTTCGAGAAGGATATGAAGAACTACTTGAAGAAAATGAAGAGCTGAAAGGGTAGAAATGGACGAGGGATTGACATGAAGTTTTTGTATAAAGTATGCAGAGTCATGTTCCAAGTCTGCTAATTGTGTAAACTTCAAATTTCTTAGCATAGAAATCTATCTAAATTAGAATTGGGAATAAAGGAGGAGGTGGAGAAATGTCTAATTTAGGCTTATTAAACGGACCGGCATTGTTTGTATCCATACTATGTGGACTATCTGTACCAATGCTAATCGTTTTATGTTTTAATTATACACTTACATTTTTTGAATTCTTACATAAAGGTGATGAACGTTCTGCTTCAAAGAATAAAATTGCTGCTACAATTTGTCTTTTTTTATTCTTCTCCATTCCGGTAGTTTACAGTATTTATATTTTATTTAAATTTAAAGGTTAAATATACAGTAATTTATACATCCTTACCAGGACGGACTTTCTATTAATAAACGACAAATTATTTCCCACTTTTAGTGCATAAATTTTAATGATGATCAGCTCAAATACTATGTCTTTTTGTTTGTCCATATAAGGAGATGTTGAACCTTGAAAAACAAAAAATTGTTGGGAATAATTGCTGTTTTCATAATTATGGCAGTTGGAGTTGTCTTTATAACAATGCTTCATAGTTCTGGAGCTAGTTGGATTATTATTGCGGCTATTCTAGTCATAGGTGCAATAATTTTTCGATTAGGACTGATGTAATTGAAAAGTAGTGTTTCTGACGTGAGGTGTATTGAATCGGCAAGAAGGTAGGTAATATAATCACTCATTCAATTCAAATCTGATTTAACGTAGGTTCATCCTGGAAATGGGGTCTTAGATTAACTTCTAAGACTCTTATTTTTTTGTGTCTAGAGATTCATATTGACTCGATAAGAAAAGTTCAACACAGGTCAATGTATGACTTCTAGAATGATAGTTTAGAGTTATTCTAAGAAAAGTTAAAAAGCTAGTATTTTAAGCTCTGGTAATGAGTTATTAAGGCTAAGCTTGTAAACGATGCTTTTACAACATTTCTATGTCTTTAGACTCATTTATTCATTTCTGCTTTACGTTCTTGATTGAGAACCTATAATAGCTGCATCAAGAGAGAAAAATCAACTACTTAATCGGAGGTCATTAATCATGGCAATTTTCAATGCATGAAATATTACAAAAGAAGATCTAGAAAGAGCAGGCAGAATTATTCGTGAAAAGAATTATAACTATCATGTCGATTTATCTATTCTTTATACCTTAAGGTCGTTGACTGAGCACAAAGATGTGGAAAGTGCTACTGATAAAAAGTCGGCATTTTGGAGAGTTATGGAACGACATGATGATAGGGTCTTCCAAAGACCAGAAGACTCTTATCCTATTCAGATAGGTGGATACCCAATCTACATGTACTTAGAAGTTTTAAGGAAAATTAAGAAAGTAGGTGGATTAGAATTTGATGAATACTGGATGGAATAGATCAGCTTAATGCTGGTCTCATAAATTCCTAAAACAAAACTAATGGAGGTCTTTTACAATGGAAAAAACAACTATACTAACTATCGAACAAATCAAATCAATGTCTGAAGCTCAACTCTTAAAGAGAATGGCTAATTTGCAACTTCAGCGTTATTACTGGGTTGAGTTTAATGAAGCCTATGAGTATTATGATGGTCCTTTTGAAGATTGTCTTACTGAACTTGCATTTATTGAGCTTCGAGTATCTCCTAAACTAGCTGAACAAGCTTACCGTATGGCAAATGAAACTCTTATTTCTAGAGAAGAAGTGTATGAATATGGTGCTTGGGTTCCAATGTCTGAATGGTGGAGACTAACTGAGGATTATGAACTTGTTTCTATTGACTGAGCTTAATGCTCGGCTTTGGGAATTATAATAAACTATTGGGGGAATTCAAATGGAAGATAAAGTATTGGCATCATTATTAGTTTCATTTCTGGAAGAAGTTAAACCGGTCTTTGAAAAGAGCACGTCAGCGGCCAGCGAAGTTATTAATGAATACATTACTCCAGAACAGTTTAAGCAGATTCATAAGGACGCTCAACATAGAACTTTTGTGTTAGCATATGACCTTTACTTAAAATATTATTTAATGAATTTAGATCGGGCTTAATGCCTGGTCTTTTTTAATGAAATTCATATTTTATGCTATATTTTGCGGCACTACTACCGTAAGGTTTGTCCAACCTAACGGTTGTCCAATTGATGATTTTAACGCTTTCCAAAAAATGGAAATACGTTGTCCAGAAAGGTATACGCACCAACACTTCGTGGACCTTTTTGTATAAATAAGAATAAAAAAATAGAAATTTTTAAAATTGACGACTCATGAACCTTTCGGAGAAAGTTCATGAAGTATTACGACAGTAGTGCTGCAAAAGTTAAAAAGTTGGCTCCGATTGATTTACGAATTCATTTCTCTAGATATAAACAATTATGTAAGAGAAATAAATTAATCGGAGGAACAAATATGAAAGTCAAAGTAATCGATGCAATTTGTGGTGCTGGAAAAACAAGTTATGCTATTCAAATGATGAATGATTCTACTAAAGCTGGATTTGGAACAGATAATGAATCATATACAAGCGATAAGAAGTTCATTTATGTCACTCCTTTCTTATCTGAAGTACAACGCATTAAAGAGCTGACAATACTGGAATTCTTTGAACCTATAGCTAGCTATAAAATAGGCGCTAAGAGAGAGCACGTTCAAACTCTTGTTGAAGAAGGGTGCAATATTGTTATGTCACATGAACTGTTTGCTCTATTACATGAAGACACACTTCTTGACATTAAAGAACAAGGTTATACATTAATTATGGATGAAGTTGCAAATGTTCTTGAAACATCGCGAATTGAAAAAGACGACATCAGAATGTTGATTGAAACTAAAAAAATTGAAATACAATCTGATGGACAAATAAACTGGATCGATCCTCTTTATAAGGGTCAATTTAATGCTTTGAAAATACTAAGCAGTAAGAGAAATTTGTTTCTTCACAATGGAACAATTTTATTTTGGACAATGCCTATTATCAATTTTAAATCGTTTGAAGAAGTTTACATCCTTACATACTTATTTGATGGTCAGATCCAAAGATACTATTATGATATGTATGATGTGGATTATAAGAAGTATTCAGTTCGCAAAAATGAAAACGGACGATATGAGCTTACAAAGTATGACAAGTCTTTGGAACCAAGAAATGAAATTGGACAGCTTCTTAAAATTTATGAGGACTACCAAAAAGGAAAATCGGTTAGCAGATTGAACACAAGCTACTTAAACAAGAATAATAGACCTGAAAGAGCTCTGTCTAAGAGTTGGTTTGAAAAAGCAGATGAAGAACAGATTGAGCAACTTAAAAAGAACCTTCTCACATTCTTCATGACTCAAGCTCCAACAGAAGTTAATGAATTATACTGGACTACTTTTAAATCACATGCTCCAGAAATTAAGAACAAGAAGAGTAAACTGAATAAGAAAGATGATCGTTCAAAAGATAATTTTGTTCCTTTCAACACTAGAGCAACAAATGATTATGCAGATAAAACTGCAGTAGCTTTCGTTCTAAACAGATTTATGAATCCTAATGAAAAGCAGTTTTTCTCTTACAGAGGAATCGAAGTTAGTGAGGACCTATTAGCTGTATCTGATTTGATTCAATTTCTGTTTAGAGGATGCATCAGAAATGGAGAACCAATGAACTGCTATATTCCATCTGCTAGAATGAGAGTTTTATTGAAACAATGGATAAACTTTGAAATCTAAGGGGGCATAAGCTCTCTTATTTTTTTTAAAATTGTTGAGAAAAATAATACCAAAATTAAATGTGAACTATATCACTTCAACAAAATGCAATACGTGTTATTCTAGTAACTCATGCTCAAAATTTCACAAACTATAAATCCGCTGGACATAAAATATTCTGAGGAATTCTAAATGGGATTAATTATAACAATTGCATTAGGCATCATGTTAGCGTTTTGGTTAATGAGTAAAGGTAATAAACCGTATACAAGGAAAGAAGCTGAAAAACTAAGTAAGACCTATAAAAAACTAGATGATATGTTGAGAAAAGGAGAATATTAAAATGAAAAAATTAACTACAATCGTATTAACTGGTGCATTAACATTATCTCTAGGTACTTCAGCGTTTGCTAAAGGAACAAACAATGGAAATCACAATGGATGGAATAATCCTAACAACCCTCATCACACTGTAAAGGCACCGAACGTAGATACAAGCAATCCACAAGTTTTAACAAAGGCAGATACTGGAAATGTTACTGTAAATACTCGTTTGGATGCACAATGGATAAAAAATAACTTAGCTAAGATTACACGGTATTCCAAAAATTTCAAGGTAGAGGTTATAGATAATCCCAATTATTCACCTGCAACTGCATGGCTACTAGCAGATTATCAGATTGTAATAACTTTCCAGGATAGACAAGACAGTGCTTATAACTTGTTTGGTATTACTGGAATGGCTATGCATCAAATGGTAGTATATAACACTCACTATACTGAGGTTTCTGCACATATTGACAATAACAATGTAATTATATTTACTCCTTACATGGCACCAACAAAGTAAACTGGAAAACAATATTAATAAATCAAATAAATAATCGGAGGAACTTAAAATGAATTATCCAATGGAAGTTTTAATCAATGGTGAATGGATCTATAGAGGAATGTTCCCACTACCTCGTAATGAATCGTTTTTTGTTGAAAGAAATGAGTTCTATGTTATCACTAATGAAGGTGTAAATATTTATAAATATCTTCTACCAATTGAAGATAAATCGGTAGAGAAAGAGCTACCAGTAAAACTATTTTATACGGCTACTAAGTTTATCGAAGGTTTCGATTACGGTGATGTTTCAACATACTATAAGAAAACAATCGGAGGTAAAAAATAATGGGAACTATATTTATAATCATTCTGTGATAGCAATAATTGGTGGAATACTTAATTCAATTGATGATGATAAAAAGAAAGCTCAAGAATTAGCAAAAGAAAGCTGAAGAAGAAGCTAAAAAACCTCGCATTGATGTTCCATTTAGAGTTGGAGATTTACAATATGTAGTTTCTAATGTTCATGAAGCACATGAAATTCACAGTGGAAAATCGACTTATCCCATATGTAATTGCTAATGGTAAATTTGTTGTGATGAATATTACGATTACTAAATTAGGGAAAGACCCGAAGAATATTGGGTTAGGTTTATTCAGTCTTAAAAATGGAGAAACAAGTTTTGGTGCTTCAAATGGTAAACTTATGGTCGTCAACTTAGGAGATAAAGCTCTACAGGACCAAGGTCTATCCTCAACTCCCTAGACAATTTACAATAGTGTTCGATGTACCAACTACGTTAACATCATATACTTTAGAAGCTATGTCAGGGACCGGATTCCTTGATCTAGATACTGCAACAGTCAATCTTAAATAGAGCTCAAAGCTCTTCTTTTTTTGCCTAACAATATTGTTCCAGTTTGCAATTCTGGGGCAATTATCTTTTCTTTATAAATAAACAAACAAAAGTAATAAATTTGGTACAATTCATTCTTTGAAGAGAATAATATTCCATTTGTCATTGAGAGTCAACGATAAAGCAGTAGAAAGTCTGAAAATTACAAGAAAATGTAATTGGTCCTTAATAAACGATATTCTATCACTGAGACTAAAGTTTCGATAGTTCATCCACCGACAGGAAGAAATGTAACCAATAGAGAAATAAATCCAAATGGTAATTTATGGATATAGGGAGTGGTTGAAAATAAAGGGCTTTTTCTTCTTCTACTTAAGGTAGCAGTTTAGTGGAAGAAGTATTTTTGTTATAATATTGATATAAATAGATAGAGGCAGGGAGCGGGCTTATAAGATGACAAATCGATAATGTATACTAATGGTGGACCTTTGTCTGACATGAACTTTTATGGAAAGTAATGAGCCGTGAGGCAGATGATATATAGTACAATATACCAGAACTTTTTACGGTAGATTAGTAATTAGTACAGAATTTGGGACAGTAAACTTGCTACATTATGATGACAGCAAATAAATTATAGGGGAATATTAAGAAGTTCTAGATGGAGGAATGATAGATGGCAGTTATGAATAGTCATGATAAATTTAACGAGGCAACTCGTGTTCAAATGCCTGCTCTTGTTCATTTAACTAGACTTGGCTATGAATACTTTGGGAAGATATCTGAAGAAATGGCGGGCATGGTTTATGACCCAGACACAAACATTTTGAAGGACATTTTCAAGCAGCAGTTTTGCGCTCTTAATCCGGGACGTGAAGGAGAAGTAGAACTAGTATTACGTTCAATTCGTCAAGAATTGGATAATGATGATCTTGGACGTAGCTTTTATAAGAGGTTAACAAATGTTTCTCCGGTTCGTCTTATTGACTTTGAACATCCTGAAAAAAATACTTATCATTTTACAGCAGAATTTACATGCAAACGAGATCAGGATGAGTTCCGCCCTGATATTACATTGTTTATTAATGGGCTTCCACTTGTGTTTATTGAGGTTAAAAAGCCAAATAATCACGGTGGCATGGTGGCGGAAAGTGATCGTATGAATCGTCAGCGTTTTCCTAACAAAAAGTTTCGTCGTTTCATAAATATTACACAACTAATGATTTTCTCAAATAATATGGAGTATGATGCACAAGGGGGTATTGTGCCTATTCAAGGTGCATTCTACTCTACAGCTGCAAGAGACGCTGCACCATTTAACTGTTTTCGTGAAGAGAATATTGGGAAAGAAGAAATTGCTCCCTTTATTAAAAACTATCCATATAAAGAAATTGATAATGCTGTTGAGAAAAGTATTCTATGCGATTTTAACTGTCAAGTTATTCATCATGCGCCGGAATATCAAACTAATTTAAATATTAATACTCCTACTAACCGTATTATAACTTCAATGTGTTCTCCAGAACGTTTGCTTTTTATTCTTAAATATGGAATTGCATATGTAAAAATGGAACGCGAGGTTGATGGTAAAATTGAGTCAACCGACCAGAAGCATATTATGAGATACCAGCAGTTATTTGCGGCCTAACTGTTCGCGAAAAATTAAGCGAGGGCATCAGATCCGGTGTGATATGGCATACACAAGGTAGTGGTAAAACAGCACTTTCCTACCATCTTACTTATGCTTTGTCGGATTATTTCGCTAAACAAAACAAGGTTGCAAAATTTTACTTTATTGTAGACCGACTCGACTTGCTTGAACAATCTACACAGGAATTAAAGGCCGTGGGTTGGAAGTTAAAACCGCAAACTCTCGTATTGAACTAATGGAGCAATTTCGTACTAATCAAGCACAAGAAGGAAATAGCGGAAAACACGAGATCACAGTGGTAAACATTCAACGTTTTGCTGAAGATAAAGAAAAGGTTGATTTGCCTGCCTATGCTACAAATTTACAACGTATATTTATTATTGATGAGGCACACCGTGGTTATAACCCTAAAGGTTGTTTTCTTGCTAACCTTTTTGATGCCGATAAAAACTCGATAAAAATTGCTCTTACTGGCACACCATTACTAAAAGAAGAACGTGCCTCGTGGAAAGTGTTTGGGGAATATCTCCACACATACTATTATGATAAATCCATCAAAGACGGATACACCTTGAAAATAATTCGTGAAGATATTGAAACTTCTTACCGCGAAAAACTATCGTCTATCTATGAAAGACTTGAGTCTTTGGTTGAGAAAAAAGATATAAAGAAGAGTCAGATCATTGAGCATGATAGCTATGTGAAAGAACTGCTTCGTTATATCATCAACGACCTTAAGAGGTTTAGGCAAGTACAGGGAGACGATACTTTAGGTGGTATGGTAATATGTGAAACTAGTGAGCAGGCACGAAAACTTTTTGCTTACTTTGATGAAATTCAATGTCAGCTTAATGCTGAAGCGTCGGTTACAAGTCACTTTAAGGTTGGATTAATTTTACATGATAGTGATGATAAGGAAACTCGTAAACAGATTGTAAAAGACTTTAAGAAAAATATGAGCATTGATATATTGATTGTGTTCAACATGCTTCTTACTGGTTTTGATGCGCCCAGGCTTAAGCGTTTGTACTTTGGACGTAAACTTAAGGATCACAACTTATTACAGGCACTCACTCGTGTAAATCGTCCTTACAAAAAGAACCGATATGGCTATATAATAGACTTTGCTAATATTAAGCAAAATTTTGAGCAGACCAATGAAGCTTATTTGAAGGAATTAGATCGTTTTAACGACCCATCAGAAACTGGAGAAGGAAATGAAACTGATACATTTCGTCAAATTATTGAGGATAAAGATGCGCTAATATCCCAAATGCAGGAAGTAAGACAAACGTTATTCTTTTATACTACGGACAATGTTGAGGAATTCAGTTCTGAAATTTCAACGATTGAAGATAAGAGTGAACTTCTTAAGTTGAAGAAGGTTCTTATTGCTGCCCGAGACTGTTGTAATATTGTGCGTACTTTTGGTGATGATGACCTCAAGGAAGCTTTTTCTGATCTTGAAATCACAAAACTTCCTGCTATGATTAAAGAGGTTCAGCACCACATTGATAACATTAACCAAAAGGATGCATTCTCTGACGATGACGCTACCAGACGGCTTGTAAATGAAGCAATGCAGGATATTTCTTTTAACTTTAGCAAAATTGGAGAAGAAGAGATGAAGTTGATAGCGGGTGGAGTGGAATTACAGGAGAAATGGCAACGTACAATTCGCAGCTTCACCGACAATATAGATCAGGATGACCCCGAGTTTATTTCTTTGCGTGAGGCATTTATGCAGCGTTTTAAGGAGCACGGGTTTGTAATTGATAATATTGCTCATTTTAATGAGCATTCCAAGGCACTGGACGAGGTTCTGAAAAAACTTACTGAATTGCAAAAACGCAATAACGCACTTCTAAAAAAATATAAAGGTGATGCAAAGTTTGCTCGTGTACACAAGCGTATCCGCGAAGAAAACGAAAAACGAGAAGTTACACACAGAAAGCCGATTGTGTCTGTTTACGATGAATCCATTATGAGTGTACTTTTTACTATCAAATCCGACATAGACCAAAAGGTATATGATAGGAGTGATATTCTTAAAAAAGATGCGTATTTTGAGCAAACTGTAATGACACAAATAAAAGAAGGTATGAAAAAGCTAGGCTTTAATAATGACCGCGAAGATCGCATTTTCATTCAGAGTCGTATTACTAAGCAATATCTTAACCAATATAATGCAACATATCCAGTTGCATAAAAAATAGAGGAGAAATTTATGGACATTAAAGAAAAAACAATTGCACTAATTGATGCGTTAAAATCAACCTGTCAAACCTACGGAATGGGAAACGACGGAAATGAATATAAAATTATTACACAGGTGTTTCTGTATAAGTTTATCAATGATAAATTCGGATATGCAGTAAAGGAAATCAGTGCGGTGCTTGCAAATGCTGAAAAATGGGAAATTGCCTATGCGGAAATGTCAGAGGATGATAGACTAGATATTCTTGACGAACTTTCGCCTGATATCCCTCGTCTATACCCACAGCATCTAATTTCAAATCTTTGGAATCAGCAGGCAAAGGGTGATTTTGATTTAATCTTTGATAGTACAATGACCGATATTGCTGACGTTAACATGGAAATCTTCGCTACACAAACAACGCAAGACACAAAGATTCCTCTTTTTGAGAAACTTACGCAGTATGTTACTGATGATGCACAAAGAGCACCTTTTGCACGTGCCTTGGTGGATAAACTAGTTAACTTTTCTTTTGAAGAGGCGTTTGCAAAGCATTATGACTTCTTTGCTGCAATTTTTGAAAATCTAATTAAAGATTACAATACTGCAGGTGGTGGCAAATACGCAGAGTACTACACTCCACATTCGATAGCCACAATAATGGCTCGTCTCTTAGTTGGAGATAGGTCTGACCTCCATAGCATTGAATGCTACGACCCATCTGCTGGAACAGGCACACTGTTAATGGCGCTTAGCCATCAAATTGGTGAAGACCGTTGTACAATTTTTGCACAGGATATTTCTCAAAGAAGTAACAAAATGCTAAAACTTAATCTCATCTTGAATGGTCTTGTATCCTCACTTGATCATGCTATTCAAGGAGATACTCTTGTTGCTCCTTATCATAAAAGCGACGATGGACAGTCTTTGCGTCAGTTTGACTACGTTGTATCTAATCCTCCGTTTAAGATGGATTTTTCGGATACGAGAGAAAAAATTGCAGCAATGCCTGCACGTTTCTGGGCAGGAGTGCCTAATATTCCAGCTAAGAAAAAAGAAAGGATGGCTATTTACACTTGCTTTATTCAGCACGTAATTAATTCTCTTAAATCTAAAGGTAAAGGTGCTATAGTTATTCCTACGGGATTTATTACCGCAAAAAGCGGTGTGGAAAATAAAATAATTAAACACATTGTTGATGAGCATATCGTTTACGGTTGTATAAGTATGCCTTCGAATGTTTTTGCCACTACGGGCACCAATGTTTCTGTACTATTTTTTGATAATTCAAAGACAGCAGAAAAAGTTGTATTAATTGATGCTTCAAAAATGGGAGAAGAGTATCAAGATGGTAACAATAAAAAAAGAAGATTAAGAAATTTTGAGATTGACCAGATTGTTTCAACTTTCCAAAATAAAGAAGCTATTGATGATTTCTCTGTAGCGGTAACTTATGATGAGATTACATCTAAAAAATATTCTCTTTCTGCAGGACAATATTTTGATATTAAAATTGAATATACCAAATTATCTATGGAGGAGTTTAATCAAAAGATTGAAGAATATACTGTGAATTTACAAACATTCTTTACAGAGAACGAAAAATTACAATTGGAAATATTGGAACAGTTAAAGAAGGTGAAGTATGAATAATTCTTTCATGAGATATAAAATGGGAGAACTTTGTAGAATTAAACATGGATATCCATTTCAAGGGGAGTATTTTTCAGACGAAGGCAAATATATCATTTTAACTCCGGGAAATTTCTATGAGCAAGGAGGTTTTAAGCGAATTGCAGGAAAAGAAAAGTTTTACTTAGGTGACGTTTCAGAAGAATATATTTGTAAAAAAGGTGATTTAATTGTAGCTATGACTGAGCAGGCAGAAGGACTTTTAGGTAGTACTGCTCTCGTTCCAGAAGATGATTTATATTTACACAACCAACGAATAGGCTTGATATTTCCAGAAAATGATTTGGTGGACAAGTTATTCCTTTACTATTTATTTATGACAAAGAGTGTGAGAAAACGTCTAAGGGGATCATCTTCAGGAACAAAAGTTAAGCATACTTCACCGGAAAAAATATATGATGTTGAGGTTTGGATTCCTAAAATAAAGGACCAAAGAAGTATTGCTCTTCTGCTGTATAACATCGATAAAAAAATTGATATTAATAATAAAATAAACGATAATTTACAGCAACAAGCTAAGTTACTCTATGATTACTGGTTCACTCAGTTCGACTTCCCGGATGTGAACGGGAACCCATACAAAGCCTCTGGGGGTCAGATGGTCTGGGATGAGAATCTCAAACGAGAGATACCTTTTGGATGGACTTCGAAATCAATAATTAACAATCCACTCGTTACCGTATTGAAACCTGGAGTGGACGTTTTTGACCGTAAAACATATTTAGCTACAGCTGAAGTAAATGGAACATCCATATCAACAGGTAATGTCGTCGAGTATGCCACTCGTGAAAGTCGGGCAAATATGCAGCCCACAGTCAATTCAGTATGGTTTGCGAAAATGAAAAATAGCATCAAGCATTTGTTCTTAAATGAGGAAATGATCTCTCTTATTAATTCATCAATACTGTCAACTGGCTTCTGTGGCTTGCAGTGTACAGAGAAAAGTTTTGAGTATATTTCATCGTTTATCGGTTATTCGTATTTTGAAACCATCAAAGATACCCTTGCTCATGGTGCAACCCAGGAAGCTGTCAATAATGATGACTTAGACGGCGTATTTATGGTTATTCCCGACGATAAAACTTTATCTCTCTATCATGATGCTACAAAGTGCATATATGCAAAAATAAGTAAAAACATTTGCGAGAACCAGGAACTTGTAGGTCTGAAGGATTGGCTATTACCAATGCTGATGAATGGGCAAGTAACAGTGACTGACTAAACCGTTAAAAAATTTCTTAAAATGATTGGTTAAAACAGCTGCCCCAACCAGTCTAACCAGTTATTCATATTAACATAGCACTCCAAAGTTTTATTTTTTTTGTACTCCTGCTATTGTGTTTATGTATAAATATTCATTGTGTTAAACAGGTGCGGTCCTTTAATGGATCGCCTTTTTTTTACTAAGGTTTCAGGTTTGTTGAAGATGGAATGGTAATAATTGCTAACTATGCAATGCTGCTTGATTTTTCCATACTCACTCCACCCTCTAGAAGGACTTTCAAAGCAAAATATGAAATTTTTTTAAAAAATTCCTTGGGTACAATGTGGATGACTGAGAAATATAATAATTATGAATTCAACAATAAATCGGAGAATTTTGGAGGTAAAAAGCGCGGAGTGAAAATGATCAAGCCCCTAGTTAAGGTGTAAGATTGATTCTAAAGAATTGCACTTAAACGGGGGCTTTTGTTTAAAAAGAATTATAATAAATATGGACACTAATTAGGGTTTCAAGTCCGTTCTCCTGTAAAGGATCTTAGTGTTGTTAAGGGATGTATTTAAAGTCTATTAACAGCGGCAAATATGTAACGGAAGATATTTATACGATAAGCTCTCAGTTGTAGTGGAGGTTATTTGTTGGTCGTCATTATCAATTGAAAACAAGTTGGTGGGGTATATACTTTTAGGTTATGCGGGTTACTGACTATGAAAATACCCCACCCCTATGGATAAAAATATCGAAATACAGATATCTTTAAAGGGGAAGTGGTATTTATCAAGGGGTATATACTTTAGTGCAAAGCAGGGAACCCGATGATGCTGAAGTTAATACCTGAATTTCTTCAACTTGTCATTAGCTTTTATTAAAGCGTACGCAGTTTCGCCCTAATACATCGTGACAAGCACCATTGGCCGTAACCAATCGAAACTCCACCGAACCGTTACTTACAAGAAGCCGTTCCCGCTCCCACTCTAACAATCTAGTCAAAACAGCAGAAAAGAACTTGATTAATGATTGCTACGCTGATTTTCTTTGTCGCATCGGCGCAGCTCACCTGACCTCTTATTTAGCGTTACTTAAGGGCATTTCCCACGGTTATTCTCTTCGTAGTTCTTTCATGTCGAACACTACCTAAACGACAGCTTTTTGACAGAGGGTGAGTATCTGACCCTGTCGGGATTTAATTTTGTGATGTTAATACAACCTTTTCGAAAATAAAGTGCAACATTTTATTGAAAGAATTTATTTTTTTACAAGATATCCTTTTTCTTATTTTATTTATAAAATTTTAATTTTTAATTTTTAAATAATGTTATAATATGGAACAGGAAAAGGATGGAGAAATATAATCAATGGAACCTTCTTTATCTAAAAATCGTAAAGGATAGATTTAGTTGGATAATTTTATGAACATTATTGGAGCGTTAGGTGGTATAGCTTTTTTTATTGTGATAATTGTTTTTATTGTTATTTTAATATTTAAAAAGCAATTAAACCCGGTTATTGAAAACATTAAAACTTTAAAATTTAAAGAATTAGAAATTAATTCGGATCGTACTCCAGTTAATAACCAAGAAGCACAAATGAATGAAAATGAAGAAGTAGCAAATGAACCACAAAAAAGAGAGGGGCTTGAAGTTCAAATTGAAGAAAAAGAAGAAAAGGAGGAAAGTGGTAAATTTCATAGATTTTTTAGGGCATGGATAAATAAAGATAAAGATGAATTAAAAAGTGCATTTGAGATATTACAGAAAGAAGAAACAAAAAGTAGCGAAAAATTAAAAAATGAAGCTTTATATTATAGTTTCCTCTTTCGAATGGGGCAAGATTCAAACCAAAATTTTAAAGTTATCGAGAAAAAGGCTGAGCAGACAGATGTATTCGGTAACGTGATGCATATCCTTGCATTTACATTTGAGCATACAAAGAACTATGAAGCTGCCATTCCGTATTATGAAAAAGGATTAAAATTTGGTACTAATGATTCTGAAATAAAAGGGCTTTTAATTAGAGGATTAGCAACCTCTAAGTTTATGCTTGGTTTTAAAGAAGAGGCAAATGAAATATTATTAAAAACAATAGCCGTAAGTGATAACGAGGAAAAGTTTTTCAACTATATAAAAATAGCAGAACTATACAAAAAGGAAGGCAAACTTGATTATCAAATTTCAGCTTTAGAAAAAGCGTTGGAAATAAAGACTAATAATGTAAGTGCTTTATTTGATTTGGCCTACGCATATGGACAAAATAACCAAAGCGAATTAGCCCTTTTGCATTACAAGACACTAATTAGTATTGAACCAAACCATCAAAATGCATTAAATAATTTAGGCGTATTATACTCAGGATTAGATATGCATTTTAATAAAGTTAAAAGTTATAAAAAAGCTTTTGAGTTAGGAAATACCTTGGCAGCATCAAATTTAGCTCACGAATATATAAAAGTTGGGTTAGAGGAAGAGGCGGAAGGTATCTTATTAGAAGCTAATGCCAAAAAAGATGTTCACGAGTTTGTTGGGAAAGCTCTTGTTACTCTGCGTGATCAAATTAATTCTGAAGAACAAAAAGAAGAAGAAACACTAGGGAAAGCAACAAAAGAAAGAGTTTTTGAAAGAAAATTAGCATCTGCTAGATTTGATAATTTCCCGGAAACAGACTTTCAATTAATGCTTGGAGAAGGGATATTAAATAATAATTATAAGTCTAAAATTGAGCTAGAAAAAGACTTATTAATTATTTCATGGATGAAGTTGTCGAAAAAATATAAATTTGACGGAAAAATTAGTGGTAAATACCTTTCTTTGAACTACTATGAAATGGATTATAAAAACCCTTTTACTGCAACAGAAGAATTAGGTTTTAAGAATAAAGGAACTGCAGTTGGGTTCATTGAAAACAACTTTAATATTTTTATTAGGAAGAACAATGATTTTGAAAATTTCATTTTTACAAAACATGAAAATTTTTGCGGTATTGAATAATTTGGAGATAATCTTGATTGTAAACAAACCAACATCTCATGTGTTGCCGCATACACTCTACACATGTTGAATGTGGGAACAGAAATAAGGGGAATAAAACACACCCTACCCTTATCTCAACTAATATTTATTGATTACAACTGCACAGAAATTGCACAGAATTTCTAGAAACAATGGAATTAAGAGACTCCTTTTGCATAAATAATCATTAGATCTTGAATTACTGGACTTAATGGAATCAATTTATGCCAAAGCACTATATAAAAGATTGGTTAGAAAATTGACAGTGTAGATGCCATAAAAAATATTGTTACACCAATTGTGATTTAATTTCAATTTTATTTGAGGCTAAATGGTGTTTATCCAAAAAGAGGAAGATGGAAAGGTTGGTCAGCTCTGAGTTTAGAAGAATATGAACAACAAACAGCATAGGCCAGCTTTCTTTTATTTGGAAAGAAATTAATCAGAAGAGACTTCGGTCTCTTTTTTTTGCTTTTTTCAAAAATAATCTGTCCTTCTATGGTGGACAGTGAGATGAAATTTTTAGTAAATTGTGGATTTTATATGAGTGCAAATTCTTATAAAATTGATTAGTAATTCGTATTTCTGAGACTAAAGGCTTGTTTTGGCTTCTTTGGTTTACAAATCTCCCGTGGACAATATAACAACCTCGTAGCAAGAAAACAAACAAACCTGGAGGTTATTCAAAATGGAAAACAATCAATTACGTCAATTAAATAACAATGTGGAAGTAATCGGTACTCTTATATCTAAGGAGCTCGAAATTAAAACAAGTACAGCAAATAAAAATTATATTACTGGTAAACTAGTTGTTCAAACTAAAATCGGTAACAGGTTTCACGAGCAAAATATTAAAGTCTTTGTTATGGAGTCTTCTAAATTTTATCGAGGCGTATTAACAGTCATGAACGAGTATCGTGAACTTGATCGTATTAAGGTAACAGGCACATTAAAATTATGTGAGTACAACAACAATCAAGGCAATATAGCTAGCTTCAATGAAATCAGGGGTATGTATTTCACTCGATTAAAAGTTAACGACCAACCTGATAAAGCTCTTGCTTCTATCGAAACTATTGTTGAGTCATACACTCCAAAATTAAGTGTAGATGGTTCACCTACTGGTGATTATTACGTTAAAGGGTTTACTGTTGGATACCAAGACGAAATCATCGAACTTAAAAATGTAATCATTGGCTCTAACATATATACACCATTTCAAAATCTATATTTTCCTGGTACCACTGGTCGATTAATCTATCAACTTAACAACTGCGTTGAACAGTCTGAAACAACTCAACAAAATCATGGCTTTGGTGACACAAGCTTATCTGTATCTTCAAATACAAATAAAAACTATGTTAGCTTCATGGAAATTGTTGCTGGTGATACTCCTTTCATCGACGCAAAAGCATATAACCCAACTGAGATTTCTACTGCAAAACAGCTTAGAGCTAAACAGTTAGACGGGGTAAAAAATAAAAATAATAGTTCTTCAATATCTACGAAAGGCACGGGGTTCAGTAGTCTAACAACTGCTACCCCAGGAGTAAACCTTGCTGATGGTAGCATGCCAGATTTTTGATCAGGCTTATGCTTGGTCAACCTATTATGAAATTTATTTTTTATTCTATTATTTCACAAAAAGTTATAATTTTTTCCAGTTATCATTTACGTTTTTCACGACCAGTATATAAACATATTGTGAGAAATAAATCTAGGAGGAATCTTTTATGAACACATTTGATAAGTTCCGACAACAACTATTAGCTGAAATTAAAGAGCAAGAGGAAGCCGTTAAAGAAGCTATAGAAGTTAGGAGGAAATCGGAGACTTGGCATGGCTTCTGTGAGAATCCTAAACAAGAGCCTCTTGAAATTTTCATTATTGAACGCAAGCATCCACTAGAAGAATTATGGATAACAGATCAAATCTATCTTTTGAATGACCCAATTGAGGAGGAGAACTAATATGAAAAATACATTAAAACCTATTACTGTTGCTCAACTATGGAAAGCATTTACTGAAAGCTGTGAGAGTCTACAAGAGAGAGACGAACTTATGGAAGAATTATTAGCTAAGAGTAAAATTACAAAAGCTGAATTTGAGAAAGCCACAGGAGTGAAGATCAAATGATTATTCTCAGAAATGCAAAGCAGAAAGAATCAAATAAACTCAATGAGCATGGAATCAAACATGTATTCTTTGCTGCTCAGATATTTGTTAATGTTGAGTTAAGCGCTGATGTAAGAGTTAATGAAGCTTTGGCTGGCATGGTTAAGAAATTGACAGGGCGCTATTATAATAATGCAGCTTATGAAATAAAATGTGTACAAAAAATGGATTTCTCTATTAATATTATAATAGAGGAAGCTAAAAATGGTACAGATTTAGTAAGTATGTTTGACTTATTCATATCATTCTTAAGAGAGCTCACAATTTGTCAAGTGGTACATAACTCTATGAGATTCGCTAGCTACTATAAACTAAATCTTTACAACAGCATTCCTGCTATTAAACTTGATGATGGTACAATCTACTCTGAGTCCAACAATGGAGAAGATATGATTAAGCATGGCGGTTTAGTATTTTCTTTTCAAAAAGAGAAGCTGCTAAAGATTGAGATAAAAAATGAAAACAATTATCAGCAGTCATTAGATAAAATTAGAGGCTCATCAGAGTTGATTGACAGGTGGCTCAATGAAGAAGAGCTGACTAATGAAGAGTTGCTATGGGTCTACACCAATGCTATTGAATTCAAAGCTCTAAGAACACTTATGAACGAAAGAAAACGGAGAGACCGTAAGACCGCAATTTTCATACATTTAGCAAAATGTTATAACGGACCATTATCCTACCAAAGAGTCGTAGGTGATGGAAAGTTTGAATATCAATTTTTATCTCAAGCTATTAATAATCGCTTGCAACCAACAATGAGGATAAAGGACACAGAAACAATTACTAAAGTAGAAGGTCGACTAAAGTTAAAACAACATCTCATTGACTATCTAGAATCAAATAAAAAAGAAGTTTGGCTTTTGAAAGCTGATACAGGCATCGGTAAATCACATACAGTTGCTGAACTTGCAAGAGAAAGAGTTTTGTTTATCCTTCCCACAAAAAAGTTAGGACGAGAATTAAAAGTGAAAGTAGAGAATAAACATCAAAATTTAAAAGTGGTAATGATTGACCCAGTTGATGATAAAGAAATTCCTGATTGCTCTGAAAAAGAAGAGATGTTTAGAGCAAGGCAAAAAGGTTTAGGTAAACAAGCATCAGATTACAGAAACAAAGCTATTGAGAAGTGTGATAACGAAGAAATTAAAACTAAGCATGAAAAATATAAACAAGCTCTATCTACTAAACAAGCATTTTTCATTATTACTCATAAACGTTTCGCTGATGGATTCTTAGAGGCAATAAACCCTCCTGAAGTCGATTCTATTATTATTGACGAGGACCCAGTTAATGAGATGTTAACTGATGAGACGTATTCAACTGAAGTGTTGTTGTATGAACTAAATCAATTAATAGCAACAATAACTGCTAAGGGTTTTGGTGTAAATGCAGAGCTGAACGAAGTTGAGGAAGAGATTGTAAGTAAGGTGAAGAAGTTTATGGAATTAGTACAAAGCAGCAGATTAGAACTAACTCCTAATTCTTACAAACCCTTCTTCCAGCTGAACAGTAATAAATTAGCTGCAATCATTATGAAGAACCCGATGATTAAAAATAATTTATTTGCAGCTTTAGAATCAGATTGCTTAATATCGCATCGAAACAAAAAGAACGAACTTGAAACTACTTGCACTTCATCTTTATTGACCGCTTTCAGGCATAAAAAAATTATGATAATGAGTGCCACGTTAAATAAGAAAGTTCACATGCCTTTATTTCTTAGGCACGTTAATATTAATACAAATTGGATTGAAATTCCTCCAATTGAAACTAAAGGTAAAGTTATATTATTTGCTGATCGTTCTACATCAAAAACAGCTTTGAAAAATACTGACTTAGGTGAAGTTATTAAAGAAATTATTAAACCTTTTAATTATGAAGCTCTTATAACTAACAAAAATAGGAAGTATCTATTTGAAGATAATAAGGTCCATAAACAAATACACTTTGGCAATTGTGCTGGTTATGATGAGCTGAATGGTAAAAATATTGTGGTAGTTGGCACTCCAAGTTTACCACCTTGGAAGTTAGCTTTATTAACCTACCAAATCTTTGGAAAATTACCTAGATCAACCTATTATAACACTAAAAGAGAAACAATTGATTTCGACTTCAAGATGCAAAAAATGGAAGAATCCGGTTATCAATTTGCGATAAACACTTTCACCCATCCTGAAGACTATAACGCTAGAGTAGTTCATTTATGGCAAACATCTTCTGACATAGAGCAAGCTGTTGGTAGAGCAAGGCTGATTGATAATGATTGTACTGTTTATGTGTTTAGTAGAATTCCTGTCAAACAATGCAAAATTAAAAAATATTTAGAGATAGCTTAATTGCTGTCTCATTTTTTTACTTTTTTCATTTCTCATTTACAAATTAAATTCCTCGGATATAAACATTAAGTAATAAAAATTAACTTAATTGGAGGAATTAATTATGGCCAACAAACGAGGATTCTATGACCCAGATTACTTAATAAAAAAAATGAATAGTGAAGTATCTTTAGAAGGACTTGCTTCAAAGGGAAATTCAGGTTCCGATAATGGAACTTTAAATGCAGACGATATAATTCATTTTTTAATAAGAAACAGTAAGAACTATAAAGTTGCCAAAGGTAAGCCCAAAATTGAAGCTAAAGATTATTTAAGAAATGATGAACTAGGAGAAATCTTAAGAAATTACAAACCTCTCCTTGATTTTGCAACTGAAGAATTAAGAAAAAGAAAAGAAAGGAAGCATAATAGATACTTGCTTACGAAGATAAAATGTTCAGTTCTTAATGATATGACTGATTCAAAAGGAATTTTAGATGGTGTTTTTGGTTATGATGCATGCCCAAGCGAATCAACAGTATATGACCTAAGCTTCATCGATTTAAGAAATCCAGCCCACATTGAAGCACTGATTCCACTGAAAGTTGAATTTGATCCGAATCGAGATTTATGTCTTATTCTACTAGACTTAGGAACAATAATGGAAAAGTGTTTAAATGATGAAGAAAAATTGATGGTTGCAATGATAAGAGATGAATTTCAAATCAAAGAGATAGCTGCTGAGCTTGGAATTACATACAAACAAACGCAATATAGACTTCAAAAAATTTATAAAAAAGTTGCCGGAATTTAGGGGCGCGAGCTGCTAAAACGGGATATATATTATAGAGAGGTGTTATCGTTCATCATAGTGATAACACTCCAATTATTTTTTTAGTGTTATTTGACCGATTGGTCAAAATTTTTATAGACGCCTTTTGGCAAGGCCATCGTAATAAGGTTCATTCGTTTTCTTTTAGTGCTTATTTCATAATTGATCGCTTGCTGTGAAGCAAGTAAAGGTCAGGTTTTTCCATTTCCTGGCCTTCCTCCTTTCTTAATCGTTTTTATAATCAGATTATTTTTTACCTAATTAAGATAGTCTGATTATAGAAATGACATATTTGCCACCAGAAAATGGTGAGTACTATTAATGAAAAGGATGTGAATAACTCCTTTCTTGTGCTTTGGAAAGCCTTGACTAATTTAGTCATGAAGAATGAGTATTTATTCTCGGTCCAGCTCAGACTTCTTCCTTTTAAAGTAGTGCTAGCACAAAGGGCTGCTGCAACATATCTATCTTGCCGTTAGATTTTTTCTTGTTAACATAGGTATTTTGGGATTTTTATAATCTCAGCTTCAGATCTGTCCTGAAGCTCCTTTTTTAATTAACTAACTTTTATATAGAGATTCACAACCAAGGAGCCAAATATTATGGCTTCTTTTTTATTTTTAAGGAGGATCAATCAATGAAAAAAAGATCTAAAAAATGGATAAAAAGGAAAACAACATTGAAAAAACTGATTAAAGAAGCTGAAAAAGAATTACGTGATTTACAAGCTAAAATTCCTATCCTTCGGGCAGAAATAATTAAAGCTCAACATACGCAATTAAGATCAAAATTACAGAAGACAGAGGAAACTAGATAATGGAAAAGACAATTAATGAAATGGTAATTGAAGAATTAGAGAATGAGATAAGAGATTTGCAAGTCGTAGGGAATATGAATGGTGATCTACCAACTTCTGTAGCCCCAATAGTAGATAAACTTGAATCAGTATCTACTGCATATTATCTTGCTAGGAAAATTCTATTCCGAGGCAATTCTTAAAACTGCCAATCGAAGGCAATCTTGATAATGCTACATTTGTTCCAGAAAATACCAATGTCCCTTCAATCAATCTTTACTTGAATGGCACTGCTCAGCTTAGGGGAGACAAACGATTAGGAGTAGCAATAACAGTTACTAAGAATATGATGGAAGATTCAGCAATTGATTTGAAAGACTATATTGAGAGCTTACTTGTAGAACGTATAGGATCAGCTCTTGAACAATCAATCTTCAATGGAGATGGTAGTCAGTTAGGTTTTCTTGGAATTGCAAAAGATACAAATGTTGTCTCTAGTCCATTAAATATAAATGCTGCTACAATCGATCAACTTCGAGCGATTCAAAATTTAGTTCATGATAAAGCTCTTCCGAATTCAGTTTGGTATATGAACAGAACATTCTTCAATGAAGTAACTCGTTTACAAGATGGCAATAAGAATTATTATGTCTCTTATCAATCGGGAGTTCCTTATCTTCTTGGAAGTCCAATTGAAATTACTGGTGGATTGGCTGCAGATACTGCTTCAGGCAATATTCCAGTTGTATATGGAGACATTTCAATGGGATATACTTGTGGAATTGCAAAAGAGATCGAAAGCTATACAACTTCTAGTACAGCTGATGCTCTTCGAGGTACGGTAACCTTCACAGTCTATATGTTAGTTGATGGTTGCGTAACAAATTATGCTGCTCTTGCAGTGGGTAAAGTAGCATAACTATTAGTTAAATAAACTGAGTGTTCATTTTATATGGCTGCTCAATACTAAATTTGGAGAGAACTATATGAAAATAGTTGAAGTAAGGATTTTAAAAGATTTCTTTTGCTTTGATAGTGCAATAGGTGGACATTATCTCACTAATCAAGTAATAAGGGTGTATGAAGAACAAGCTAATAGATTTATCGATCAAGGTTTCGCTGAATTAGTTGATGAAAATAAAAAATAGAAATTGAGAGGTCGAAAGGCTTCTCTTACTTCATTATAAAAGGATGATTCTAAATGTATAACAATTTTGGCACAATGTTTAAAGCAATACTATCCCCGAAAGTTTTGAAGCTTAATGATTTAGTTGGCAGAACGAATTTAAGTGACAAACAACAAGAGGCTCTAGCAAAAGAAGTAGAAGATTTAATTTCTAAAGTTGAAAAAATTGATTATTTACAAAGGGCAGGCAAATAAAATGATGGAAATAAGAGCCTTAGGACTTGATCGAAAAATATTAGAAGAACGTGACCTAACAGTCACAGACGAGGCCGAGAAAAAGATTGCTAAATTGGAAAAAGAATGGAAAACAGAACTTCGTTGGCTTAGAGAACAATTAAAAAATTTAAAAAAGCATAATGTATAACTGGGCCATCTTCTGAGATGGTCAATTTAATCTAATTTAAAGGTTGGGAACCGATGAACCAATATTTAAAATCACTTGAACTTATCAAGGAAGATTTAGGGGAGGAACGATACCGTTCTGCTTGTGCTACGGCATTAGCCATATATTATTCAAAGCAAACGGACAACCGTCAAGAAGTGGCTAACAAAACAAATAGACAACTTGAAAGTCGTGGATGCAAGGGCTATACTTATAAATTTTTCAGAAAATTCGTCTGATAATCAGTAAAATGATTGTTAGACGTTATTTTTTTGTCATTTTTCTTTGTTAATGAATGAAATTGATAAAAATGATGAAAAGTAGTGTTTCAGATTGCACCTGTATTGAATCGACAAAGCATTCTCTAATATTTTCCCTCATTTAATTTAACACATATAAGGGATATATTCGATCACTCTAAATAGTAGGTAAGGCAGTATAGCAGGAGGAGTATATAAATCGATCATAATGTAAGGATATAGACATTAAAGATGCAGCAGTAAAGCAGATAGGAGAGCAGGAGTATAGCAGATGTAGAGCAGAGGTAGTGTAATAGTTGAGAAGACAAAGGTAGTAGGAGATAGCATGAGTAGGACGGAGTGTAGTAGTAAGTAGTAGACAGTAGCAGGGCATAGTGTAGTAGCAGTGTATGGAGCATAGAGTAGAAGGTAGTAGAGAGCATGAGGTAGCAGTGTAGTAAGTAGTAGTAGCAAGTTCATAGGGATGCGAGTGGAAGTAGTAGACAAGAGTAGCTAAGGCTGAGAGCATGGCTGTAGCAGTCTGGGTTGGCAAAAGTAGAACATGCGTTGCAATAGAACAGACGTACTGGCTTGGGTAGGCAGAGCAGACGTTCTGACTGATACGCCCTACTGCCATGCAAAAAAACAGAAGAGTCTCCTGTATAACAGTGGGAGTGTCAGATACAGAACAGGTACCTAAACAAATAAATACCCTCAACTATAATTTACAAATTTGTAAAAATTTGTAATAAGTTAAAGGGTGATTAAGTATGTATTTGATATATATATATTATATCCCATATTTTGACAGTTGTACACACTTTTAGTCGACTTTTTACATTTTTTTGAAAATTATTTTTAGAAGACCCCATGCACTAACTGTTGTTCTTTTGTAAACGTAGTTGTAAGCTGCTTTCTTTGGATTGTTAACCAACCCCATGCCTTTCTTTCCATACAAAGGATTTACCGATCTTTTCACAGCTCTTGTCATTCGACCAGTTGTTTTTGCTGAGATTGATTTTTTAAAAGATGGTGTTCTAACTCAAAATTTCATTTATAATTCCTCCAGTGTCATTTCACTTCTACTTTAAATCTTGTGTGGTCCCCTGATCTTTCATCATAATTATTATCAATTTCTTTGTACATCTTCTCTTCTGGTTTCAATGTGATAGTTATAGGATATTCATAGTCATCAGACCAATCGCCATTACCATCATGAAACTGTGTTTGCGGCATAATTTCTAATGTTGTCGGAAAAATACTGTAATTTTTGATTGAAATATGAGATGAATCATAAACATTATCAACAACTACACCTCTAAAAAGATACATATACGATAAAATCCCGACTATCAACGATATTCCTACCAATAACCATTTAATGTTTATAAACCGTATTGAATCAATTTTGAGTGTCATATGCTCAATTCCCCCATAGTTAAGTTACTGCAAATATATCTTTCTTTTAATATAAAAGCACAATAGTAGTTTGTACACATTTTTTTCAAAAACTGTAAAAAATTCAGGGAGGTTCATTATTAAGAAATTCAGCGACGTAATTGATGGATTTTTAATTGATGGTTATGCACAACGAGAAAAAGCGGAAGCACTTGTAAAAGCTATCTACTGCTAAATAGTCGGTGCTATTTTTTTTGCCTTCGTTTCCGTTATTAATGGAAGCAGAAGAATCAGAAGTAGTATAATTAGAGAAGAGGGAGGAATTTCCAATGCGGAAATATGAGTTAATTGAAAAGACAACAAAGGATTCCGAACTAAAATCTGTTTCATGCAATAAGTGTGGTATTAAACATGTTTTTCGTGGCGAAGACCATGAGAGAGAATGGCAAGATAACATGTTTCAATCTTTCAAACTTAGCTTTGGATATGGAAGCAAGTTCGACGAGGAGCAATGGAAGTTTGATCTGTGCGAAGGCTGCTTGATTGAACTGGTAAATTCATTTGTATACAAACCAGAAGGGTACGGAGAATAAGATGATAAAATTGATTAAGACTAGGACTACTAATATGTAGTTCTATTTTTTTGCATTTTACATACAAAAACCTTAAAATGTGTATCTTTCGTAAATAAATAGACCAACTTTTTATGTCGGTCTCCTTACACTTATTCAACTAAAGCACCCGTTACTTTAAGAACATTTTTTCACAAACTCATTTTTGTTGATAAGAAAGAGGCAGAGACTGTTGGTTCTCTGCCTATCTTTCCATAACCCATTTCAGCAAAAAGAGCGATGTCTTATAACCTCCGGTAAATTTGAATTAGCGTTTTTTGCCGTTCCATTGTTTATTAGGATCAGGTTTAGCATCTCCGTAATTCCATTTGCCTTCAAATCTAGTAAAATTATCTTTAAATTCGAATTCTAAAGTTCCTTTTCTACCATTGTATTCTGTTTGATCCCAGGTTCCAGTTAATTTATTTCCAAACATTGTTCCACGAATCATTCCCCATAATCCGGTTGCATCGTCTTTATAGTATCCATACACACCTTCCTCTTTACTCGCTTTTGCCGCCCAAGTTCCGAAATCGGTATCCCAATTCCCAACTACAGGGCTTTGGGATTGGTCAGGTTGGTCACGATAGCTCATCAACGAAATAACAAGCAAGTCATAAAGGACGAGTGGCATTATTGAAGGAGTGTAAGGAGTGAAGACACGATTGGGATTAGAAACACTAAGGTATAAATGTCCCTTATCACAGTTAACAATAATACCTTCATAAACATGACCATCAATCGTTTCGACTCTTACTTCCTTATTAACATAAAGTCTGCATAGATTGAGTAGATGGTCACGAAGTGATTTCAGGTGATGAACCATTTGGGGGTGTGTCCTATGCAGTATCTGCATTGGTTGTGTACCTGGGGATTGGTAACTCATTGGTTAATACCTCCGCTTTTTGTGTAGAATTTTCCTTTTCATCGTATGCCTTCACCTAGCAAGTGGTGTTATGACTGTTTTTTAGGCACTTTTTCACGTTTATTTTAGAAATTAACAACTCAGCTTACTCCTGATTCTTTTCAGCACCATACGAAACATTCATGAACAATGAATTATTAAATATTATCTAGGCATGGTTCCGAATTCAGGCATGGGTACTCCTAAAATGAAACCAAATTTGTGACCTTTCCATAAAAACTCCGGGGTACGTTGTGGTTCATTCGTTCCATAACTCCAATATCCTGTAAAGTCGAAGGGTTGATGTACTTGAGGTGTGAAATCAAAGATCAATTGTCCCCTATCATTCGGATATTGATAAGAGGGAGTTTGGGACCATTCTCCTCGTAGCGTATATCCTGATAATAATCCCTGTATTTGTCCTTTCTTTGAATCAAACTCATACGTACCTGTTACGGTGTTTCCTTGTTGAGTTAGATTCATAATCGATTTTGTTGGACCTGAACCAAAGTAAGTTTCCCAATTTCCGCTTACATCGGGGGGATCGTTCAAAACAGGGTAACGATTATAAACAGTCGAATTATATTCCGGTGAATAATAGGAATAGCCCGTACAGTAGTAGGGATAACTCGGATGAAAATAAGGATAATATGCGTTTCTATTGTAAATATAATTTGGATGGATATAAAAATCATATGGATCCATAAATCATATCATCTCCTTAAAACGAGTAAAGAACGACGCATTTTAAACTATTCTAAATTCCATGATTGGGAGCCTGTTTATCAATGAAAGGTTAAAAGTAAAATAACAAAACGTAAAGGCTAGCTGCTATTTTACATATAAACATAAAACTTATTTGTATTTTTTGGGGGACTAGTTCCCCGTAGTTCCCAATTTTATCAAAATCTTAAATATATATTGGAAATTCTTAATCATGCTGGTGTTTTAAAATCACAGAAAAAACACGCTATAAAATTGCGTGTCTTAAAAGTATATTCATTATTTTACTTTTGGTTTTATGACCTCTAATATGTTCTTTATTAACTACCATAAGGAAATGTATTTTAACTCATTTTTTAAGTCGGTGTACGGTATGGTAAACACGAGTGGTCCATATGCGTGCGGCGTATACACATCTTCTTGATAGTAGATAACAAGTGCTTTATTTGTAAGATAAAATTCTTGGTCATCATTTTGGATTCCTTTAAAGTCAGTAAACAAATGTATTCTCTTTTTCTTTAGCTGATTTGTCATGATATTGTTTAGAATGGAACGATAATTGCTGGGACTGCGAAACAAATCCACTATCCTCAAAGCCTTACCTCTATCTAAATCAATCGTAATTGACTTGATCCCACTATTGGGATGAGCAGCTCGTGGTAGATATCCAAATTGGTTAAAAACAATAGAAATAATGTGATCTTTTCGAAAAGGTATAGCATAGCTTCCCCAATAGTTTTTTTTGTTTTTATCTTCTGGAGGAAGCTTGTCTTCATTCATAAACTCAAAAACCTTATTATAGATCATTCCGTTTATTTCATTCTGAATTTGATCATTGCTAAGCCCATATATTTCGGGAAATTTGATATCTATATGAGCCGTTTTGATTTGCTTCTCAACAAAATTAATTTCTTCGCTTGCCATAATAACAGAGGGTATCATTAATAATACCCCCAATAAAGCGATAATATATCGATTTTGTAAGATGTACACCACGCCCTTTATTTTCAAGCAAGTAAATTTTTTTGAAACTAAAGTTGTTTCGGTTAAACACCATTCCTATTTGCCTAATTTAAATTTCTCATTTTCTCGAAATAGTTTGCGTGATAATTTGCTTTTAATGCATTCAAAATACTCTATATCCCATGGAAAATAGGGCTTATATAGGACGAAAAAAGCAAGCTCTTATTTTCAGATTCAGGCATAAATTATCAGGAATTAAGCTCAGCTCCTAGGGAGGAAATAAAGTGATGGATTTTGATTCATATCGTTATCACCCTTACATTATAAATAATCAAATATTTTCTCAGCCGCGACAAGCTACTTACCAAGTGAATCCTATGTTAACTAATGCCATAGTAGACCTTCATATAGACATCCTGAATGCAGCAGATCGTGCGAATACAGAATCGAATGAAGGATTGCAGAGTTTCATGAATGAAGTGACTGCAGCAATTGGTAAAGCTGGGGAGTTACTCCAGCGCGATCCGAATCTAAATTTTCTTGGCAATAATTTTTTGACTTTTATTTATTTGAGGTTAGTACAATTTAATAAATCTTTCCAACCATCCGATGTAGGACTTATGATTGACCCCTTTTTAGACACAGTAAGAAAAGTATTAGAAATAACCAGAATAATTGTTCCACTTGAACACCTGCAACTTGCTGTACCAGCATCCGTTGAGGTCCCGCAACAAGCTGTACTTAGGGTGAGTAAATTAGAATTATTAAAAAAAATGGGAATAAGCACATGGGGCTGGCTAAAAAGTGCAGGTAGTATTGTCAAATCAAAGGGTACAATCGTAATTTCAGGCACCGTAACGGCTGTAGGAAGCTTTTGTGCTTGGTTATATGCCAATTCAGCTTCAATTAAAGACTGGGTATGGGATGACGCAATTCCTATTTATGACTGCTATAAAAGAACTTCAGATCCGGACTTATTTAAGAAGTGTTTAACTGATCCAAAAGAAAAATTTAAGTTTAGTGAAGAAAAAGCATCTCGATATGCATCCCTCCTTAGAATGTTTGTTTCAAAGCCAGGGTGGGCGTATGAGAATAATTTATATATTCCGGTTCCCGCTCCTACTCCTTCTCCAACTCCTCCGCCTCACAGACAAAGCATTTTAGATAAAATTCTTGCTTGCAATAGCCAAAGGCGATGGATACGATTATCTTTTCATGATGGAACAAGTGTTGAAGCTTTTTTAAGTGCGTATGATCTTTTTAGAGGGGCTTTAGTTTACGTACCAAAAAATAAATATCAGATTATATGTAATGGACTATCGCTTTATTCTGTCCAAAACGTTCAAAATTGCATTGGCAAAACAGCAACCCTGACTTTTCCAAACAATATCAAACTATCATTCAAAATCGAGGGTGTTGACCAATATGGAAGTATTGGGGGGTGGATAAACTTAAATGATCTTCTATCAATGTCTGCACTGGTAAAAGATGTTAATTGTATTTAGAAAAGCTGAGTATTATAAACCTGCCATTTACAAGCTGGTATTCCATTGGATATTTTAATCAAGATTTCAATCGCATGGAAGGAAAGGCTCGGTCAAATTAGAAAGAGGAGTTCCGTTAAGGCAGGAAGCCGACCTAAGGGAAATCCTGCTGTTGGAAACCACTCTTATACCCAGGTGGTCGATATGACCAAAATCAGCAAGGGTATTGATCCGTGAGAGAAAAAGACGTAAAGCTGAGAGTGAATGCCACGCCATGCTTAACGGAATTATTTTTGATTAGGATGTTTTTTCTTATTTCCCCATCACCCTACATTAACAACAGAGTAAAAGCCTCGGAAACAGGAGAAAAGCATGGATTTAACGAATCTATACTATTTTTAGGAATTTGTAATGCAAATAACATGGTCATAAAAAGCCTGAGGGATAAATATGACCAAACCATAAACGGATGAACCCCCCTGCCTGGTGGCGGGGGTGAAGTTTTATAGAGGAAAAGGATAAAGCCAATCTGTACGTTGTATTTAACTGATTTAGATTGTGAATATTTGCACTTAAACTAATCTGCCCCGTTAGCCATCCATGCAGCACAAAATCAGTGCTGCACCACAGAGAATGAAAATGGTTAGGAAGTGTCAATACTGATACTGACCTTAATCCAGTCAACCCTAATCCATAGACTTATTAATTATCGCTCTCCTCTTTTTTTAAACGATTGAGCAGGGTCTTCTTAAGTATTGTCATTTTTCTAATCTTGAAGAAACTTATTTTCATGGTAGTTTAAGTGAAAATTTTCACAAACTCAATGATATATTCAAGCTCGAATAATCTAATTACCTGAAGACGTTCCTTAAAAATCGGGTAAGTAAGCTAACAAGAAAATCAAGAGAACTTAATTATAAAATATCAATTTTATTTTTTCAAAAAATTACCTTGATATATAGAAATCTAGGTGATTTTTTCAAATTAGTTTAGTCTTCTCTTCCTGTCATTTTCCTTTTATTTGATAAAAATTACATCTTATTCCTATAAAGTATATACTTGTTAATAGTCCCATAATATAATAAATTTAGATAAATAGTACTTCTATTCTAGGACTTTTACAGCAAAGGTGAGGGACAAAATGGGGAAATTTAATACAAAATACGGACTTATTTTGTTAACATCAATTGGATTAGTTGGGTGTTCACAAAATCAAACTTCTAGTCCATCAATACATAAGGACCTTTTGGATACTGGCTCAAAACTTGTTAAGATCGAATACAGTATTGCTGCCAGTCTAGTTATTGTAGATACAACCAATTTAGATAACCAAGCAAATGTTGTTTCTGATTTATGGGTAGATTATACCCAGCATGGGAATGGTCTGAATAAAACTGAATCAAAGTTTGTAGATGATGTAGTCAATTCAAGAGTGTTGTATGAGAATCTGATGACTGTTAGGGGAATGAAACCTCCTGCCCTTATTATTCCTGATGATAAGAAAACTGATAACGCATACATAAAAAATGCAACTCAAGAAAACGAAAATGAAAAAAAGAAACTGTAAAAATTAAAGGAAGATACTGAAAAACAATTTCAGAAGTATTTTAGTAGTTTGATAGAAAAGTACGGGATTCAAATTTAAGAATATTATTCAATCAATCGGAGGCAACTACTATGAAAAAGAAACTTGCAGCAATCATCGGGGGAGTTATCATAACCGGAGCTGTCCTAGCTTGGTACATAAACATCCCACCTGCTACACCTAAGAAGGACAACACTACTGCAGCGGATACAGCAACTTCAACAACCGATGATACACCGGTAACGCCTCCCGCGGCGCCTGAGCCGCCTGTAGCAACACTAGAACCGGCTCCTGCACCAACGCCTACTCCTCTAAATTTGGTACAGTTTGATTTAGGGCTTACCTCAGCCTCAACCGAAGAGGACGTCGTTAATGCAATGCACAAAATGTCCCACGAGAAAGTTAGAGCTGTACAAAAGTGGGGAGCACTGCCTATGTCGATTGATACAATCCGTCAAGTGGAGGGAGTCGTTACAGTATCAAAGTTTGAGCACAAAGCACAGCTTCTTGCCATTATTAATAAATGGAAAAGCGGAGACTTTAAATCTGCTGATGCCGACCATAACTTCTTATGGGAGTTAGAAGGTGGCTCTGAGGGTAAAGCATTTGGATTGTTAAGTCCTGCGGAAGAGCAAGCCTACTTTGACTCCAATTTCCAAGTAGACGTTAAGGGAGTTGCCACCTACAGCCAACCATAACCCACCCCACCTACTCTAGTGATTTAGCCTGGTACGATTCCAGAAGAAGAAGCTCAATATATATTAGATAACTTTGGTAGTAGAGTGAAATAAGTTCCCTTTAGGAGCTTATTTTGCGTTTCTACGCTTCCTCACAAGCACAACCAATCTTTATTTTATCCTCAATTATGTCTGATATGACAGACATGACCCAGTTATAAAGTTTTAAATGAAAATTTAAATTATATTTAAATTAAATTATAAAATAAATTAGTATTTAATTTCTTATTTAAAAACTTATTTACCCCTCAATTTCTACCCTTATTTGCCATGTTTTCAGGAAAATACAAGCTCCATTTTTTATACAAAAAAAAATAAAAAAACTTCAAAAAGTTACAGGTATTTAGCTTCTTTTTTATTAAAATTCAATATCTTCTTCTCTAATCGGTTCACCTTTACAAAAATATTCGTTATACATCATCAAAAGGAATCTCCAACGTTCTGCATTGTCCATCGATCCGACCATTTCAAATAATTCCTCAGCAGTTTTCATTTCCAAATTCCCCCTTTCCTCATAATTTTATCACCTTTGCTTTACAAATTGAATTTCAAAGATAGAAGAATTGTGAGGTGATAAGAATGCTACCAACTAAAGAAGTACTCAAGCAGCATTTATTAGACAAAATGACAAACCAAGATATTGCAAAAATCAATGGCGTTTCTTACCAAAAAATCATCCAACTTATAATTAAGTTAAGCTAAATCCAGGTGAACTAAGAAAAATAAACAAGTTCATAGTTTACGAGCATTGGCATGAAGATGAAGTCGTTTATGTTGGAAGTGGGGCTGGTATCGTTGCAGAAGATATACTAACAGAAGAAATACTTTGCATAGGAAGCTCATGGAAGAAGGAAAGATTCATTATAAAATTGTAGCTGAGTTTGAAATTGAAGAAGATGCAAGGAAATATGAAACTGCACTTATACAAAAATACAAAAATCTAAGAAAAGCAAAATTCAATAAACAAAAAAATTGAAACTTGACCAAAATGGAAGTCTAAGGCATAATTGTTCATAATCAGATGCGGAGTTTTTTAGGGTAATTGAACAAATGCTGATAGGCCAATAGCCGGTGTGGGGAACAACAAACGATACGACTCAAAATCGTGTTCCTTCTGGAGTGTCGGTTCGACCCCGACCACCGGTATCATGAAATGCTATTAAATCAAGCTTTGCACTTAATTGTGTAAAGCTTTTTTTGTGTTTTCTTCACACGACAAAATAACCACTAAAAGTGTGCTGGGAGTAGTGTGCAATGAGCAAAAGAAGAAATCTGTTATCAGATGATGAACTGAAAATCGCCACGAAAACCACGTTTGTAACCACCGATGAAGAAGCTCTAAAGTTATTCTACGAAGATTGTCTTTTGAGAAATTTACGACCTCATACCATTAAATATTATCGAGAAAATTTGTATTACAAACAGCAAACATTAATCAGTATGATTGAACGTGATATTAAACAAATGATTGTAGAAATGAAAGAGAGGGATTTGAAAACAACAACCATAAACACCAAGCTACGAGCACTACGATGTTTTTTTAATTTCTTGTATAAGAACAAACACATTAAAAAGAATCCGATGGCAAACGTAAAGCTATTGAAAGAACGGAGGGAAGTGGTGCCATCATTTTCGAAAGAGCAAGTGAAACTTTTATTTTCGCTTTGTGATAAGAAAACTTTCATTGGTGTTCGTGACTATACCATTATGTTGTTAATGTTGGATACAGCAATTCGACTCAATGAATTGGTTAATATCGAGCTTACAGATGTGAAGGAGCATGAAATTGTAATTCGTGAAACCAAAACATTTTTTGAACGAATTGTTCCGATGAGCAAGAAATTGAAGGAGCAAATGGATATTTACATCAAAATTAGGGGCAAAGCAACAACTGAGAGATTATTTATAAATGTTGATGGCAATGAGTTGAAAAGAAGAAGTATACAAACGAGGATTGAACATTACGCAAAATTATCTGGCATTAACAATGTAAGAGTTTCTGCTCATACTTTTAGGCATACATCAGCTAAATTTTTCATTCAAAATGGTGGTAACGCTTTTCATTTACAGCAATTGTTAGGACATACTTCTTTGGAAATTACAAAAAAATACGTCAATTTGTGGTCAAAAGATGTAGCAGATAGCCATAAAAAATACGGTGCTTTGAGCAATATATTCTGATAACAAAAGTGTTTAGAAAGCTTTGAACTTGTGTTAGTATGTAAAAGTTTATAAACAAAATAAAAACGAATGGGTCACAGAGCTACCAACTCTACCATTCGTTCGACAACAAAATCCAAGGGACTTTGCATGTCCATTATAGCAAAGTTCCTTCTCGAAAGGAATTACATAATGAATATTAAATCAGAAATCAATCAATTACAAAAACAACTGCTTGACCGTCTAAACGTGCGAAATGGGTCAACATTGTACATTATCATTCAAGAAATTTCCCGTCAAGCATACGTCAAAAGCTCGTTTGTAGTGTCACAGAAAAATTCTACTTTAGCAACCAAATGTAATGTAACTGCTTCTACCATCAGTAGGAATTTGAAGAAGTTGAAAGAAAAATGTAGCGACTTATTGACCATTGAACAAAACCGAAATGTTGAAGAACGTTTTGCTTCATTGATATTTACATTCATTCCACAAGAAACGTCAAACGGTATGTCAAACGGTATGTCAAACGGTATGTCAAACGGACAAGAACAAGAGCTTGTCAATACTGATAACGTTTGTATTGAGGTAAGCCAACCCACTTCTAATATTTCTAATCTAACTAAAAATAATAAAAACATAATAAATGTTAACAAAGAAAATATCATCAATGAATTATACATAGAATTTTCAACAAAAGGCGTTGGTAAAGCGTTATTCCAGAGGATATTGGCAGAAGTGAAGAACAATAATTCCGTTAATAATTTTAACGGATATTTACGTGGAGCATTACGAAATGTTGTTAATCATAAGGAATATAAAAGTGGCAGCAAAGTATTCGCTAATGAAATGAACCAAGCGTTTTACGATTTTTTAAATCAATAACATACCCAAATATGGTATATTTTGAATATTAATATTCAATTACAATAGAGCCAATTTCAAGTGGGGGTTATTAAAATGAAAAAAGGATTAATTATCGGAGGAACAGCTATAGTAATAGCTGCGAGCAGTATCGCTGGTGGCTACCTTCTTGCAGAAAAAATCATTGGTCCTCCAGGTGCCAACGAGAATACAGTCATATCGGTATCTGAAAAAGAAAAATTGGAAAATCAACAACGTGACCGTGAACAATGGCTTCTTCAACAAGCTACTGAAGAAAATAACAGGGAATTAGAACGGCAACAACAGCTCGATATGAAGAATCAGGGGAAATAATTTAAAAAATATCTTGCAATTATCAAAATGAGTACATATAAATATCCCGTACCTTTCACCAACGGAGGATGAATCATGAGCAAATTAATCAAAAGTCCAATAGTTAAGATAATTGCATTATCAATGCTTTTTGCATTAATGATTTGTGCTTATGCAATTATTTTGTTTTACGGGGCTTTTCCGAAACAAGAAGAAGTAAAAGCAGAACCAATAGGATATAACATGTATGTCACTCCATAACGGCTAGATATGGAATGTATATAAATCGTATATATTTTAGAAAATGTTTATATACAGAAAATGTATAAAATTTATATCTATGTTATATAAACGACAAAAAGGCAGCCACCAATCGAATTAACGAAAAGTGGCTGTTCTCATGCTAAAACTCGCATTTTATAACCCTAAGAAATTATTATCTTATGTTTATTCTATTATAGGATAAAGTACTTGTTACATATGCCCCATTTTGTAATAATGAAATTATAAAAGTAAATTTTAACTAGAATTGGAATATATGCCATGAGGAGGGGAACAACGATGTTAGTAGAAAAGCTACATAAAAAGTTAGAACAAATGTTGGAGGAAAATCTTAAAGACGAAACAATTCATATTAAATTAGCTGGAATTAAAGGTAAAGAAGCACTTATCTGTACCGATAGAAGAGTGCTCATTATAAAAACAGGATATTATACTGGAGGTACTGGATTTAACCAGTTTTTGTACAGCAAAATAACAAGTGCAGATGTAAAAGTCGGGTTTTTAGGAGCATATTTTGAATTGGGGCTTGGTGGAAATCAAAACCGTCCTCTAAACTTATATACAGAAGCTTCAAAGCTTCCAAATTGTGTGACCCTTCAAGATAAAAAAGATGCTCAAAAGTTTCGTGATGCCTGTAATTTTATTTTAGAACATATCGAAAAACAGTCAATGGTACAACCTGTTGTTATTCAAACAAGTAATACTTCAACTGAAAAAGAAGATAAAAAAGAAGATATTATTGGAACGATTGAACGATTAGCAAAGCTTTATGAACAAAATTTTCTAACAGAAGAAGAATTTAAAACTAAGAAGGCGGATTTATTAAATCGACTTTAGGAAGCGATTAGCTTTCTTTTTACAACAAAGGAGCAGCAGCTATGACTACATATTTCAAAAAATTCACAAAAGTACAACTCTCTATGGTTATGATTGCAGTAATATGTATCGGAATTTATTTTTATTATTCTTCTCATGGTTCTTTACCTTTTTTTAAAGAAGTTGTTACTGTAAAGGAACAACAAACAGAAGATGGAAATACTGTAATTAAAGTAAAAGATACGAGCACAGATGTAGCAAATGAATTTCCTATGGATATGTCTGAAGATGCTGTTTTAGATGCCATTCATAAAATGAGCCATCAAAAGGTTGAGTCAGACCAAAAATGGGGAGCTATTCCATTAACTCCTGAGAGAGTTAATAGGTTAATAGCAGTGGTAGAAAACAACCAATCAAACTATGTTCATGCTGATTTATATCTGATTATTCTTGAAAGATGGGCAAAGAATGATTTTTCTCACGTTGTTCAGGACCATAATGATATTTGGGGCTTACAGGGAGGAACGATTGGAAAAGCATACGGCATTTCAACACCAGCAGAAGAAGAAGCGTTCATTAAAGACAATTTTAAAATTGCACAATAACGTAAAACAGTCGAGAATCCATTTTCGGAACTCGACTGTTTTAGAATTATAAAAGTTTTATTTTACTTTGTCGAGTGAAACTGGTTCAGCAGCAACAACTTAAAGTATCAAACCATAACATTCAGCAAATAAATTAATCGCATATTCTACAATATGGTTTGCAGATAACCAATACCAACTCGATACTGATTAAAGTCCCAGAACTAAATCCCTCTCAGTTTCGTATAAATGATTCATTTCCATCCACTGATGGATTTTTATGGCATTGAAGGTAGAAAACAAATTATCAATTTTGTTTCTTTCTTTGTCTGATTTCCTGATATACGGTTTGCCAAGCCTAAATTCGATTAAACCATTTAAAAAAGCAGATTCCATTAATGGATTGGGAGCATATTTAAAATTGCCTTCATAAATGATTCGCTGTAGATAAGAAATGCTATCACCTAAGTTGCGGCTCGATTGTTCTATTTTGTCGTAGGATATATCCATAGGCATATCATCGACTAGACGTTTAATCAACGTGTAACTGTATTTAGTGTCGAATGCCACTGAAGCTACTTCAATATCATAAGTGCGTACTATATCCATAATAATGTTCGCTAATTGGTCATAATCAATAACATCTTCTCCGATTGGCTGACAAAAACCTTGTCTTGCCCAGTTAGCATAAGGAATACGTTCAGTCCTTGACTTTTCTTCTTCTTTATTCTTAGGGTAAAAAACTAGATTTTTAACGTAATATTGTCCGTTTCCTGCGTTGTGGTGCATGAATGTAACTGCAGTATTATCGGTAGACAAGGATAAATCAATTCCAATAATGACCTGACGTTTACCACGCCACCATTCCCAATCAGATGCTGGTTCAAATTTACCTTTTTTCAAAGTATGGCTGTCAACGAAAAAGTTATTGTCTGATTCATTAAAATCCAACCATAAATTCAGGTTTTTGACCTTGAATAAGAAGAAATCCTTTGGAATATCACGTTTGGTTTTGTAATCTTCAATCAATTTTTCGTGTAATTCCTCGACTTCAGCGACAAGTGGATTGGCTTCAGGCCATATGTCCTGACATTCCCATCTTTCAATTTCTTTGCCATTTACTTTGATTTTCTCCTTAGGATTGTCAATAGTGAAAATTAGACCGAATTTCCTTGGATTTGACTCTTGAGCAAACGTGTTCTTACGCAATTCTTCAACAGTATCATTCCAATAGTTGAAGTTATTTTCTATCGGATATGACGTAGAAATCTTAATAATTAATGGATTCCGAGGTCCGAATTGTCCTGTTTCTAAAGAAGAAACCATTTTATAAATATCATTGGACGCACCTAATTCATCGACACTGGCAACATACACCATTGTTCCATCTGCTTTTGAAGCATCTCCTGACAAAGCCACGATTTTTCCGTTTTTGGGGATAAATTCAAGATATGTTTTCTTGATATTAAAGAACGGCAACATATTGGGCGAGGATTTGATAATATTCACTAGCTCCTCAAAAATAATACTAGCTTGCTGTTTAGTATTTGACCCTATGTAATGGGTGGCATTTGATTCATCTATAAAAAAAGCCAGCAGATGAATTAGACAACTCAACACTGACTTGGCATTTTTACGTGCTACAGTGAAAATCACTTCTCGAATTTTCCTTTTAGTTGGAAATTCTTTGTAAACCCAACAGAAAATGTTTTGAAGTAGGAACCATTGAAACAGAGCTAAATTATCAAACATAGGTTGAGCACTTTTGGCTCCACGAGCAAAATTTAATTGTTTGATAATTCCGTCAATTTTCTTTTCTATTTTGGTATTCCACTTGTAAGGATAATCTTCTTGGTGCTGTAGGACTTGAACTCGTGCAAGAAATTTTTACATGCTTGTCTAACTTGGGAAGGAGCAACGATTTCACCAGACAAGACCTTTTCGGAATATTCTACTGATTTATTCATTGTCATCGTCCTCCAGAAATTCATTTAATGGGTTTACTACTTGTGGTTGTCCGTTCATCATCTGCTCTAGTTTCTTTTTCTTCAATCATTACTTTAGCCATATCATTAGCTAGTGATAAGCGATTAGTAAGCGGCAAACATAGCTGTTTCATTGATTCATTGATTTTCTTGTCTATTTTTTCTAAGCGAACTAAGAACCGTTCATACTGCTCATCTTCAATATCAAACTCCAGCAATTTCTGTTCGTTTTGAGCTTTAAGATGTAAATTGTAAGTTAATGTATTTAAAGAGATACCATCAGCTTCTGTAAAAGGGTCATTGAGTGCAATGAGTTGTTTAAATAGCTTTTTCATCGCTTTGTTGCTCTTGACTATTGCATTTGGTAAAGGTTTAGTTGCATTGGTCACAACTTGTGATTCTGCTTGTTGTCTAGCTTCAATTTGTGCTTTAGAATTATGTCTTACTTGATTTATAATTGAAGTTGCTTGTGGCATTTGTTCAGTCATTCCTTCCAAAAAAAAATAAAAAAATATTTTCGCTCTAGTTTACAAAAATTTCCTATCATATATAATAGAAATATAGAAACAGGCAATGAAAATTTAATAATGGTATGATTTTTATAAAAAATATCCAGGGACAGCTGTGGAAAAAATTTAGCTGGGAACTGGATATTTTTTGTATTAATCAGGGATGAGTCCTGGTAAACAACGTCAAAAAAAAGGAGGCATGACGAGGCCATGCCTTACAAGCAATAATCATTATCCAACTCATTGGCTTTAAAAGGAAAATCCAGATGTTCCCGTGTTCCCAGTTCAGTATTGCAGTCACGACACAATGTCACACAATTGGTGGCTTCATACATCAGGTGTTCATATCTGATTCTGGGTTTTATGTGGTGAACTTGCAAGTTAGTGGATTCGATTATGTTGAACTTAATGAAACAGCGAACGCATATACCACCATCTCTATCTATGATTTGCTTCCTAAATTTCCTCCATCTAACTTCTGTCAATGGTTTGTTACGGTCAATATCAGCTTGCGACCTACTCCGTTTATTTTTACAACTGCATTTTTCTTTTTCGTCTATTTTTTTCCCACAAGAGCATAATTTCATCTTAGGCATAATATATCAATCTCCTATTCCAATTCGTTATTAAACGCATTTGCTGGTGTCAGCATTCGTTCAAGTGGTTCATATCAATATCTCAAACGAACTCAATCTGTAATAATGTAATAGCTGTTGTTTAGTGACGTATTCTTCCGTATAAATTAAATTAAAAAAACTGACAGCGTTTATTCGTCATCAGCGCCATCATCGTCATTTAAAATATCGTCAACATAATTCATAATTTAATAAATCGTCCTTTCTTTGGTTTTGATTTCATATTTGCCACCAGTAGCAATCATGATTTCTCTTAAAATATCACTGTCATGTTTCCGTTCAGTTTCAATACCAAGCTTCATGTTTTGAGCAAATTTGCTCAATGTCCAAGATTCCATCATTTTTCCATTTTGTTCAATAATAAATTCAGCACTGTATAAACCAGTACCATCTAAATCGTCCATTACAAGAAAATACATCTGTTTACTTGGTTTTTCATCAGCAATAATTTGTGGCTGTGGTTCTTCATCAAAATCTGGCACATTTTCAGCGGTTTCTTTTTCAATGATTTCATATTCAGCAGTATCTGCTTTAGTATCGAAAATTCGCTCCTCTTCAAGTTGTTCGTTTTCAGTTTTCCGTTTAGTTGTAACATTTTTATTTCTTTTCGCTTTTAATTCTTCAGCATCTGCTTTGTGACTTGAAGTAGTAATGTCATTTGTTAAAAACTTTACATCTTCACCTTCATAAACTGGAGCCATAACGTAATATTCACTGGTTTCACGTTCTATACGTTTTTTAATTCTTATTAAACCCAAATCGAAAAGCTCAGTGTATTTTCCGTTTTTGCCTGTGCCATTTAAATTGTGTTTAATCGTTGTTACATCAGCAACTACTGCTACAGCCATAAAAGAATCAGCAACTTCAACATAAACTCGTCCTTTTTCATCAACTTGTCCTTTATGAGCTGCCTTCATAGCCATGTCCCAAAGTTCTGCGTAAACATCTTTTTGAAGTCGACTTAAAGCTTTGCGATATTTAACGCCATGTTTAATAACTTTTGGCGTATTGAAATAAACACCAGTTGCTTTCGTTTTGTCGTGGAGCATATCAATGTATGCATTGGTGATATAATTTTTCATATTTAATTTCCATCCTTTTGACTGTTATTTTGACTGTGAAGCTTTGATTAACTTAAAGAGCTTAAATCTTCAATAAATTTAGGTGTAACTTCAAAAACCCAAATTATTAACTTATCGTTCTTTTTATTTGTCTCGTATCCTTTAACTTTGTGGCCCATGCGAATTAATGCTTCAGCAACACTTTTTGTAAAAATACGTTTTGCCTTCATTAATAAAACCTCACTTTTGAATATTAATTTTCAATTATTTGTTTTGTTCTAAATCTTTGCGAACAAGTTGCTCAAGATAAGCGCTAAATGATAATCCAAGTGAACTTGCTTTTGTCTTTGCTTGGTTTAAAATTTCAACGGTCATTAGTATTGAAGTTTTTAATTTATTCATTTAAGTTCAATCTCCTTTATCGTTCTTAAAACATATATACATAGGTCAATAAAAAGTAAGTAGGTTTGGAACAATTTTTTTATATTTTTGATATACCGATATTATATTGTGAAAATTTTAGCTCTAAGGATTGCACCTTATTTCATTCAATTCCTTAAGAAATAATTCTGCAGCTCGAATACGCTAGTATTCGGGCTATATATATTTTTATTTAATATTTTTATTTATAGGGAGTAGTTCCCTCACCAAAAAGGGAATAGTTCCCTCAGCGAATTAATACTGAGGGTATGGTTCCCTCAAGGAATAATCATTTACTGAGTGAATAGTTCCCTCAGATTTCATTAACTCAATTTGAGTACAGAAAAATAAAGCAACCGTAAAGGCTGCTTTATTTCAAAATTTATTTGTTTTGACTAGCTACCCAATCTTGATATTCTTTAAAGTCTTTTACTGGAGTGTATGGTAAATTAAAGTAAAATTGATATTCTTCTGCATCTCCATTTTGAATAATAGGGTTAATATGCCTAAATGTTACATCAGTTGCACCGTAGGTTGTTTCAATATAGTTAATAATTTGTTGTGGTGTCATGTTAAATCCATTAGTTTTGGCAATCTTTACTCCCATCCACATTGAATATTGATATTGTTTACCATTCCAAGTGTATGGGGTTCCATCTCCATCTCCAAAGTTTGCGTACATTGTAATGTTTTCTCTCATATTAATTAGGATACCATAGAAAGTCCATTCTTTTGGTTTAGGAGCTATATAATGTGGATTCTTCGGATTGTTCCATCCATAATGATGTCCTTGATTAGCATTGTTAGTTACGTTAGTTGTTGTGTTATCTTTTAGTTGTTGCTTAGTTGTGTTAGCTTGACATCCAGTCAGTACTATAGCTATTACAAGCGTTATTAATAATTTCATTATTGATTATCTACCTCCTGAAATGTTGTAATATTATTATTTCTAAATTCAATTCGTTTATATCCAGTAAAAAAAAGGCAGCCAATAAAGCCGCCTCCTCAAATAATTAATGTCGGAAAATGTTTTCTGAATTTTCTAAATATTATCTAGACGGCAAAATGTGCACATTGTACAATGAAAAAAATGGAAATAGGAGTGGTTGATTATGAAAGATTTAATAAAAAGAGCTATTCGAATTGCGTTGGCACTTGCCTACAATCCAGATGATGAATGGCTCGTGTCTGAGTATTTGGATTTGTGCTGTGATACAGGACAATTTGACAATTATGAGCTTGTAAACGAGGTTATCGCTGAAGAAAAAGCAGAAATGTTAATTCCTATTATTTATAACTTACTGAAAAGAAATTTGGCTGAAGAATTAGAAAAGCTTGAAGAACAATTAAAGGGATATTGAAATGGAAGAAAAACCGAGGGTTAAAATAATTTATAAAAAAAGCTTAATGGTTGAGCTTGTACGTAGAAATCACAACTTTCTTTACAGCACTCGGAATCGTAACAATGAAAAATATCAGGTTTATATGTTCGAGGAAACTCCTCGACTCATAGAAGATTTGATACAGCTTACTGAGGAACTGCATGCGAGCAGAAATTAAAAAAATACTATCAATCATTAAAACTATTGTTACAGGTGCCATAGCAGTTGGAATATTAGTTGTTATGGCAGTTATGATATTCCATACAGCTTTTCCTGTAGTTCCTGAAATTGAACAAGGTTGGGATGAAAACCAAAAAATGATTCATGCAGTAGTAAATTCATTGAAAGCAAAAGGTGAGCATTAAATGTAGTCACATTGTGACTACATTTATTTAGTTATCACGTTACTTTTTTTGTTTCATTTTTTCTAATGTTTTCAATCTGGCAGGGTAGCATAAAAACATATCAAAAACTAATATAACTACATATACAAACCAATTTTTATGACTTTCAAAACACGCTCCCATGATAACGATGTTTATAATAATTAATACAGTTAACCAAAATTTTCTAATATCATTCATAATTATAATCCTTCTCTCCTCCCCAAAATTGGGGACATCTCCGTTTACTAATCGGATTTCTTTTTATTCATAAAATCAGGGAAATAAAAAAATGACGAGTTCGACAAAACCCATAATAATCGGAATAACCCAAATGTATTTCACAATTTCGACAGGCACATTAACCATAGCTCAGCTTCTTTTTTTCTACAATTATATCAAATTTTCGGCATTAAAAGTTATTTTTGCAGGAAGTAGCTTTTTTATGGCGAATTATTCCAATAGAGGTGAAAATTATGGAAAAAGAACAATATAATATAGGAGCATCTTTACGTGTGGATGGTTTCTATGCGGTAATAACCAAAGACAGCAACAACGCGAAAGTATTCGAACAAAAATGCCAAGATTTCCAAGAATCAATGCAAGTTGCTACTCGTGAGTGGCAGAAGCTTCAAAGCAAATAAGAAACTTTTAGAAGCATTCCTTCGGGAATGCTTTGATTTTGAAGGAAATTATCGCCTTGTGTCGAATTATAAGTTGAAAGGAGATTGATAAACAATGAGTTGGATTGATGTTTTTATTGGTGCGCTAAAAGAATGGGATGAAACATGTAAGAACAAAAGAATAAAAATTGAAGATGCATGTTTTTTCTTAGGAACTGTAATTGGGCAGAAAGACATAAAAAATAATATGAATATCCAATCGCTCGAAAAAAGATTAAAGTATTTAGTTTATCAGGAGAGTTTTGTGGAAGAATTCTTAGTCAATTCCCTTATCAATGAAATGAGCCATCATCTAAGCAATGAAATTTGTCATCTTGGTGAAGCTATTATTAATAATGAATCCTTGGGAAAACGATATGAAGAAGAACATGGAGAACCTTTTCCTCTAACAAAAAATATGTTAGAAGAAATTAAAGATTTGTCTTATATTTATAAAGCTGAAGAATCAATAGATGTATGGAATGAAATCATTCAAAGAGAATTTTCATTGAGAAGGCGTAGAACCCTTAAAAAGGAGGAATTCTTAAAGGAAAAGGAGAATTTGCAAAACTTCTTTAAGCAAATTCCTGAAGACGATAAAGGAAAATCAATCGGTGAATTATTTGATAAGTATAGAAAATAGTTCAAGAAGCATCCCAAATGGGATGCTTTTTTTATTTGTTTTTTAGCCATTCCTTACATTTTTTAGTAATTCAATACAATACGTAGTGTAATACAAAAAAGATTTACTGGAGGAAAAATCTTATGATAAATACGCAGTTTAATAAACAAATGTGGGCTAATGATTTGGGAGCAAAATTGGTTGAAGCATTCACTCAAAAATATGCTTGGATTGATTATGACCCAGAACTTATCCCAGAAGAAATTGAAGTTGATGGAGTAAAATTACAATTGTCTGTAAATGGTCACGAAGATTGTCCTCGATACAATGCTCAAGTAACATACATTGGCGAAGTCGAGGAACAAGATACACAAATTTGGGTCAATTATTACCGCAGTTCAGTATTGCAAAGCATAACAGTTATGCCAATGTACGAAGGTCCCGAATATCATTTTGAGTCGTTTGAATACAAATTGGAAAAACGTGACATTATCAGGATAATGAAGCAACTTATGAAGGATGAACTTTAATACATCACTAAGCGCCAGAATTAGCGAAGATACTTACCGATTGGAAGAAAATAAATATTTTAATTCAATAATAAAATATGAAAAAAATAAGCGTTCCGAATAGGAGCGCTTTTAGTTTTTTAACAATTTATAAGAAATTGACCCATCATTATCTAGATGTTCTTCTAATTCTCCTCTTTGAATTAATTCATTCAAAACTGACCTAGCTATTGAAGCTGAAATAGAATAATTTTTATTAAGTAATTCAAAAAACGATTTAAATGAAAATACTTCATTTTTTTTAAATTCCATTTTTAATAATTTAATTACTTCTGTTAATGTTGGTCGATTAGTTCTTCCACTGGATTGAATAAATTCAGACTGTTTCGGCGATGAAATTATCACTTTAGTATCAAGATTATTATCAACACCAGTATGAATACCATAATCCAAAAGTAATTTTAAATCATTTGTTATTTCAGTAGTTTCATCTGAATTATTAATTAAACTTTCTATTTGAGCAAATTTCTTTTCGTAAAATAAAACCCTTTCGTTAAGTTCTATGACAACATCTCTTAATTCATTAATAGCCGTTCCATTTTCTTCGGATATTTTCTCAAATTCAATTATAATTTTTCTTAATCCTCTAATCATTCCTTGAAGTGATACTATATTACTTTTTTGCCCAGCTACATCCCATAAAGTTATCAAAATAGCAACAACTGCTAATACAATTGATAAAAGCAATGACCCATTGGACAATGTTTGAACTGTGCCATCATGCCCGATTAATAAAGCTCCGCCTAAATATACACCAATTAAAGATAAAATAATTACCACATACATGAAGTGAATTTTTATCCTTTTTACCTCATTATTCATGAATCTTCCCCCATATTAAATCTACCATTTTGCTCCATTATAGCAATTTTTATATAAATGTAGGGAAAATTAGAAAAATTTGATACAACGTGCTGATTGATGGCACGTTTTTTTGTTTTGGAAGGACTTTGGTCATCACTTTCCGAATATTAGAAGAAGAATATATTTGGCTAGGAGAGGAAAAGATATGGCTACAGAAAAATGGAATGCACCATTAGATAATTTAGAAAGTATTTTACCCATAAAAGAAATAAAAGAAGTATTAGGGAAGGACCCTAATATCAAAATATATTTTGATAATGAGATAAGAAAAATTAATCCAAGTAATTATAATATGTCTATTACAGCAAGAGCATACAACGATAATAAGGATTCAAAGTTAAAACGATACTATAAAAAATATAGTGATAGTTTCGAATATAAAGACCTAATGAAAATAAATCTTCCTCAAATATTATGGAAAGACACTTTAGGTTTAGACCGTACTATTATTGGATTACACATTTCAAAACTTAATAAAGAAGAATTATTTATTAATGATGTGGTCTTAGCTAAAAATGAAAAACTTGATGGATTAAAGAATGGAATTTTTGATATTGTTCTTAATAACTTGGAAAATTTCGCAAAAAATCAAGGGTTAAAATATATTTCAGGGCATGCAATGACTAAAATTGTCTTTGATATATTTAATTCAAAAGGTTTTCTACCAGATAAAAGAAAATTTAATCGAAATGATAAATTATGGGAACAATCTCAAATTCATGGTTATCAAGTTCCATTTTTAAAAAAAATTTAAAGCATTCCTTCGGGAATGTCTTTTTATTTGCAGGAATTTTGTCCTATTATGGAGAATTGTGGTAAATGGGAGGTGAGAATATGAAATTTGAAACAAAATATTTAATACGCTGGGGCATTCCTGGCTGGGTGCTGATATTTTGGGTGTTCTATGGGATATTATTTGTAAAAGGTATTAATCCTTTAGAAAATAATCTTGCAGAGATATCAAAAGGATTCACTTTGCTGATTTCTTTAGCAGCGATTGGTGTTCCAATTGGGTATATCTTACATCAATTTTATTTTGGTGTGATTTGGGTTAAAAACATGAAGCATGATTTCAACGATGCTGCAGAAAAAGTTGGAGATAAATTCCCAAAACATAGCGATTGGCTTGAACTAAATGACCAAAATTATAAACAAAATAAAAAGGTTAATCCTCATGGGAATTATTATCAATTTGAATACGTATGGCATTCAGTTTTGCTCAAAATGAATTCTGAAACAAGAACGTATGTAGAAGGACGTTACAGACATATATTAGGAACCATACATGGCCTTGGTGCATTGGGAGCGAGTTCTGCGTTATCTATGGTTGCTTCAGCAGTTATATTTGGAACTGATTTTTCAAATCATTCTTTGCTGGCTTACATTTTTTTAATTATAGGTATAATCATTCAAATAATAATTTTTGTTTCAGCCATCTATAATTATAAATATTTTTCAGACAATCTTAGAGCATTTCAAATTAAAATGCTCAAAACTTATTTATAACAACCAAAAGCACTCCTTCGGGAGTGCTTGTTTGATTAGCAGGAATTTTGTCCTACCCTGCCGAATTATGGTAAATAGTGATTCTAAAATTGGAGGATTGAAGATGACAAGTAAGAAGTTAGCTTTAGCGGTATCGGTAGGAGTTTTGGCAGTAAGTATTATGGGAGGATGTTCTGCTACTCAAACACAAGCTACAACATCAACGCCAACACCACACAGCCAGTTTATAGAAGTTCATGATAAAAACTATGGTGTACAATACATTAACATTAACCATATTGTAACTGTTACAGCTAGTGGTACTTCAACAAGTATACTTATGGATATGTCAAACGGTGGAAACGGTGGATTTGTAAATGCTACTGAAAGTTATAATCAGATTGTTAAAGAAATAGCAAATGCGAATCAATAGGACTGTTGAAAATCCAGATGATTATTGAAAGGAGGTGATAACATGAAATTGGAGTTAGTCGGTAGAAGTAGAACTTCCCATTCAGGATATGGTGCTGGTAGTGGTGAAGTAATACGAGAAGAATATAAATGTCCATGCGGTAACGGCGAAGTAGTTTATGAAAAAGATGATATTCCAGGATTTAAAGAAACAGATATTAGTTGTTACTGTAAAGAATGTGACGATAAATATGAATTTGGAAGAGGCACAGCAAAAGAGAAAGTAATATAAAAATAAAGTTTAAGCATTCCATTGGAGTGCTTTTTTTATTTTTTAACAACTTTCAAATTCTCATTTGCCGGCACCAGCATTTGATTTTAACGACTTCAGCGTATATCACCTCGAAATACCCCCTAAACGTAAAATGCCACCCGCGGCATTTTATTCTGGATACCATGCGAATTGAATATTAATATTCAAAAACACGAACGATTTCTATTAACATTTGTTTATACGTTCGGATTTTTTGGGTTTTTTCGTACAAAAGTATAGACAAAGTTCGACTTTCCGTGTTAATATACAAATACGCCCAACAGGGTAGTACAATAAACGGAATAATTACATAAAATCCTCCAATTACATAATGAAGCAAAATTACTGGAGGTAATAAAAAGATGAAACGGATACCACCAATCGAAAACACATATAAAGTACCTTTAATTTGGGCTCAAAAAGTAAATAAAGTTTTTGGTGGAAGTTATTTGAAAAAAGCTATTTTTGAAAATGTAGGTGAACCAATTGGTCCTTTCATGACTGGGTATGAAGCTGGTCGTGCCGTTGGGTTGAAAACGGAGCTAAGCGTATCAGCTGTTTTGAGAGGACATAAACCTTCTACTTTTGGTTATCGTTTTTATTACAATGGTGAAAAAGAATTAAAGTTTGAAATACCCAATGTCACATACGCAAAAGAAAATGGCTTATTGAAAAGATTGTCAAAATTGAATCCACAAAATATTGAAGAAAATCTTAATATTTTTGGTCTCGATATTGTGTCAATCGGAGAATATCAAGGTAATAAAACGATAATTAAAACAAAATGCTGTAATATTGATTGTGATAACACAGTTGAAAAAAATTACCATATTCTAATTGGCTATCCAGTATGCGGTTCCTGTAAAGCAACAATTTATGGCTTGGGCTGGAAAGAATACTATAATACATTAAATGACCATATCACATCAGCTCAATGAGCTGGTGTTTTTTTATTTTTTAAAAAAGTTTTCAAACTTGCTTTACGTTTTAAAAAAAGACACTACAATACCTTCAGAAGCAAAAAACAAAACAAAAACTTGGAGGTTTTACCGATATGAAAGATTGGAAATATGAAGTTAAAATTAAATTATTTAGAGATAACAGCCCGTTTATGGTGCCGATTTATGAACAAAAAGCTCGTTGGAATAAAATGTCACAAAATCAAAAAAATAGGTCCATATACTATAATGCTTTACAGAAGCTTAAAAGAGAATTGCCATGGGTAAAAATAACTGAAAAAGACGTTGAAAGTTATGCAGTTAGACAAGTTAAATAATCACCAGACCGCAGGTTTTGACGAGCTTGTGGTTTGTTTTTTAAATTAATAAGAAAGGTGCAAGGTAATGATTGCTAAACGAAATCACACATTATTTTCAACATGGGCTGGCATGATGTACAGGTGCTATAAACCATATCATTCACATTATAAATATTATGGTGCTAAAGGCGTCACAGTTTGTGACAGATGGCATGATTTTTGGAATTTTGTTGAGGATATTGATAACCATATGGAAAACGGTTATTTGCTTTACCATAAAAGTTATCAACTTGACAAAGACAAAAATGGTGGGATGATATACAGTTTGGGAAATTGCAAGGTTATAACTGCTGAAGAAAATAACAAACTTCATCATGATAAACAACAGAGAAAAGTTTTAGCTTTTAATGATAATGAAAAAATGGAATTTAATTCACTTGCTGAAACTGGCAAAATATTAAATATTCCACGCTCAAGTATCATTACTAGTATTAAAAGAAACAGCAGACACAAATCTGGTTATTATTTTAAATATGTGAGTTAATTGTCTTGAAGTTTTCACATCTTCGGCGTAAAATTGGAGAATAGTGTGAATTGAAAAAATACAATTAAGCTCAATGCTTTGATAATAATAGCTTTTTGAATGTTAGGTTTCAGAACCTGACTCAAAATCGTGTTCCTTCTGGAGTGTCGGTTCGACCCCGACCACCGGTATCTATTTTTTACGAAAGAAAAACGAGAATGCTTGTCATATCAACGTTTTACGCGTTCCTGCTACGGTAGGGACGCTTTTTTCGTTGTCCTGAAAATCGTCGACGAATAAGTTCAATTCTGACGCACCTGTTAATTTACAGTGGAGGTCGAATGAATCGATGAGTAGGAGAAAGAACGTGTTGGATCAACGGGAAATTCGGATTATGGGAACGAAGGTGAAGGCTTACCTTGAATCGTTTGCATCAGCGTTGGAATTAGTTCCTTTATCCATAGGATGGACGTTGGATCCAATATCAGGAGATCCTAGAATAGTTTATAGTGACCGGAACTTAATTAAAGTGGAAGGAAATGGTGAATTTACACTTACAGTATTGGTTATTTTTCATTGTCTCTTTACAGGCGGTCCAGTATCTTGTATTAAGCAATTCACAAGCAATGAATTATTTAGAATATAGAATTAAAGGGAAAAGTTACAAAGAGTGGTTAAAAGCAACTCTTTTTTAGATGGGTCATTTCCCTTCTTTCGGAATATTTGTTCGTATATAAAAAGTGTTGCTCTTCTTCAAATAATTTTTCTTTTACTTTCCGTATTTTTCTGTTAGAATCACACGCAATAGGAGGTGTGTTAAGAATGGCCGTAAATTTATCCGACATTTTAGGATCTCGGTACGATAATCTGCTCGAAGCACAAGTAGATAAAAGTCCGAGTGAAGTAGTGGTTTCCGATAATGCTCACGAAACATTTTACATTGTTGACCTAGACGTTTTCGTAAGCCGACTACAACCACTTGGTTATGAAATCGTAGTAGCTGACGGAGAGTAAATTACTCCCTGTTTTTTATTCTTCCATCAAAATGTTTATACCCGAAGGTCATCTTGTTAGACACAAATTATGTGGTAATCTCGCCTGTTGTAATCCTTATCACTAAAAAACCGGAACTGTTTAAGATAATCGATTGGATATGATGGAAGATGGTACAAATTGGAGGAAACTATCTTTTACAAATGCATTGGAAGCGAATTGTCTCAAGGATATTGGGTGGAGTGGTAAGGGAATAGCTGAATATTAAAAAGTTAATCCTAGGATGATTAGTATAGAATTACGCAAACTTCGAGATGGTGAAAAAAGAGATGGTGCCAAATATGTAATAAAGATTCATAACCTTTCCGTAAAAGTATACTTTTGCGTACGTAATTGAAGTATACAAAAAAGACCGCTCTATAAATTAGGAACGGTCAAATTTCGTATTCAAACGTTAGTCATTACGTTCAAGGCTGCTTTCATCATTGGTAGGGTCTAGGGGATGATGGAAAGGACGAGGGTGGTTGCTATGAACAATCACAAAGTCGTCATGTCTGAAAAACATTGTCGGTTCGACGTCATCCAGTGACTGACCACCATCAGATGAAAAACCGCCTGAGACGCTGACTTGAATTAAGTAACCTGAAATATCAACATCCCCACTTACTATAACGACCAAAACTTGAGGGTTAGTGCTACTTGAGGTATCGGGTGGAGAAGCAGGAGCGATATTTTGTGCGAGCATCACAACGGAACTTGGCGTAAGTCTCATTGGGACAGGTGGGAATACTGGAGTCATCGGTACAGGTGAAGTAACTTGTGAAGGTGGTAATCCTACCGTAAAGCCCTGATGAATCTGTAAAGTCGCTTACAACGTTCTGCGGCTTAGATTGGTGAATGTGATAAACAAATGAGTAATAGGATTTCCTCTTGACGTACTATTTGGAACTAAAAACGGTCCTGTTCTAAGTGTTACCATCGTATTCACTTACTTTCATCGTAATCTTCCATATCATACGATTGGTAGACGAAGATTTGGTTTTCTGATTTTTCATCCTTAGTCTTTTCAAGCTTTAGTCAATTGCTGATATTGCGAAGATGGAACAAGGAGATGTGAACAATTTCTTCTTTATTGATCAATGAAACCATATTATTATTTATGTCGCATAGTACTCCTTCAATCTTTTCTGGACCACCACGGTTTATTTTGACCCATTGGAATTTTAGGATTTCTAACAAACTTGGAATATTATCGGCTTTTTTGTACTCGAAGTCTTTAGGAATCACAATATTTAATTCCAACTGATCTTTCGTATTCTCCGTCACACTTTTTATGTGATCGGTGTTATAGTAAACGACCCCATCTTCTTCAGTAAGTAGGACGAGATGATCATTATAAACATCTAATAACTTTCCAACTCTGGATTCTCTGGCCACCCCGATCTATCTTGATTACTTTACCTAAAAAAGACTTCATCATGTCTTTAAACATAAATGAATTTTCCCCCTTTTAATTAAACAAGCTTTTTACTCTGTATTTATATGAATCATGTGGGGGAGTTGTACTAATTAAGAAGCCTTTTTATGGTTAATAATTACTGGTATCAATTATTTACGAAAGAAAAACGAGAATGATCGTCATACCGACGTTTTCAGCATTCTGCAATTGTTGCAACCTATCTATTTGTTGGGATAGTTTCTTATATACTTATTAAAGTAGTAAAAGTCTTCATCCCTGTCAGGGCAAATGAACAAGAAGAATCTCTTGGCTTAGGTATTACACTGCATGGGGAAAAAGCTTATCACGAAGCATAATAGCCCAAATTTGGTTGGGAATTGGGAGAGCCCTTAGAAAGGTAAGTTTGAAATTTGTTATCGTTTCGGGAAAATCATCAATAAAATTTACCGGTCATAAATACAATTGAATGAGATGGTTTTTTTGCTTGTGAAAGGGGCTGGTTGTTATGAAGAAAAAAAATACGGCTCTAATCATATTTTTGTCGATCTTCTTACTCCTATTTCTTGTTGTGAATATTTTACGCCACCTGACTGTATATGTAGTGTATAGTTCAGGAGTCAGTCCTTTTTTAATTATGGGGGCAATAATATTGGCTATCATTCTTCTTTATAAACGTCGGTAATTCTATAGTCAAAAAAATGGATTGAAACTACAGTAATAACAACCAATGCCGTCCAATACTGGGCGGCATTGGTTGTATAAATAGAAAGATAAATTGGTCGATATCTATAAAAAGCATTTTCTAGTGCCTTTATCTAAAATACTTAATGAGCTGTTCCTAGGAGGAATAATATAGCATATATAAATCGGAATAGAGTTGGAGGATTTTGCCCCAAATTAAGTAGTCATTATAAAATCAGATCAGGTAACGGGGGTATTAAATGCAAGCATTTTTTCAATTTCATTCAAAACTTGAACCGTTTCATCTTTTTTCAGTAGAGCATCTTTTGACGATGGGAATTATTTTATTGCTCTCTGCTCTCATTTTTATTTTCAGAAATAAGCTTGTGGAAAAAAGAAATCGAAGGATTTTTGGTTATTTTCTGGCATTGCTTTTATTGGTTACTGATGCTTTGCAACATCTTTGGCTTTTGTATGAGAATGCTTGGACATTGAAAAGAGCTTTACCGCTTCAGTTAAGTGATCTTGCTGTCATTCTTGCCATTGTGATGCTGCTGACAAGAAGCAATGCACTTTTTCAATTTATGTATTTTGCCGGGCTAGGAAGTTCCATTCAAGCCATCTTGACACCTGACCTTGGCAAGTTTTCGTTTCCTCATTTTCAGTATATCGAGTTTTTTGTTTCGCACGGAGGGGTAGTGCTAGCATGTTTGTTTATGGTGGTAGCGTTTAGCTTTAGGCCGACCATTCGTGCGATGTGGATGACGATTCTTATTGTCAACCTATATTCAGCGAGTATCTTTTTTCTTAATAAGTTGCTGGGAGCAAATTATCTGTATATCATGAAAAAACCAGGAAACGCTTCTTTGTTAAATTTTCTTGGGTCCTGGCCATGGTACCTAATCTGGATGGAACTAGTGATGATTTTATGTTTTTACATTCAATACAGCCCGTTTTGGATAAAAAGAAAAATCACCTAGAACTAATCTTCTTCACCTTACATAATTTATACTAGTAAAATAGTATAAAGGGGTAGTAGGTTTTGGGAGATTTAAACCTGAAAAAAGGCGATATAATTCTCAGAAGAGGGACAGGGCGGTTAAGTAGAGAGATAGAATTTTTTACCGATTCTCAATTTAGTCACGCGGCAATAGTGGCAGACCCGGAGAAAAAGCTGATGATTGAAGCATCCCTTAATGGGGTGGTTCATACGAATCTTGACGGCTTTATCGGATCCTCAACTGTTTATCGTATGACGACCCTTACGGATGAACAAGCTGCAAATATCGTAAAATATGCTGAACAACAGCTAGGAAAACCTTATGATTACGAGGAACTTGTCGATATGTTTCTTAGGTATGTATTTCATATTCCAAATAACAGGATTGAGAAAGGAAGGTATGTTTGTTCTACCTTCGTAAATGCAGCATATGCAAGTGTGGGAATTAAATTAACGAAGCAAAACCTGCCATCACCAGAAGATATATTTGAGTCTCCGTTGTTAACAAAAGTAGTTGATCTATAATGTAGCCGAATTAGCTCAAAGCTATCGGGCTCACTTCTCAGTTCAAAAGCAAATTACGTAGGAAATGACTTGTTTTATGACTTTAAAATGTAATGTGTATCAGCAAAAAAGGACAGCGAATCAGCTGTCCTTTTGAATATCTTGATTGATTTAGAGGACAATTCGCACAAGGTTTTGCAACCAAGAATGATTAAAGACATTCCTCTAGCTGAGAAACCGAGTTTGTCCTAAGATTCCGTTGCTAAATACTGGATTTTTTGTATTCGTATTTAAGTTTTATTTTTTCATTAGTTTCATAATTTGTAAAAAAATAAAAGTTATTGTTTCGCTTTTTGTACAAATGTAATATACTAAATAAAAATAAGTATAACACATTGATAGTAAACTCAAAGAATATAACATAATTAAGTTTAAGGTGGTGGAAATAATTAAACTGTCTAAACGCCAAGATGAGATCCTCCAAATCGTTAAGGAAAACGGACCCATAACGGGACAGCAAATCGCTGAAAAGTTATCCTTAACAAGGGCAGCATTAAGACCTGACCTAGCTATCTTAACAATGGCAGGTAACCTTGATGCAAAGGCCGCGGGTCGGTTATTTTTTTAACCATAATTATGAAGTCAAGCTTCAGGCGGATAAGTTTCTACACCAAAAAGTTTCGAATTATAAGGCGCACCCCATTGTCGTAGAGAAATCTACCTCCGTCTATGATGCAATTGTCCAGTTATTCTTAGAGGATGTAGGAACACTTTATGCTGTTGATGGTGAAGGGCAACTAGCTGGGGTCATTTCAAGAAAAGATTTACTACGAACAGCAATTGGCAACAGAAATCTCAATGAATTGCCTGTTAGTGTAATTATGACGCGAATGCCGAATATCATCACGATCAACCCTGATGAAACCCTGTTAGAAGCAGCCAAAAAAATGATTAATAATCATATCGATTCCTTGCCTGTTGTGAAGGAAAGAGATGACAAAGAGAATACATATTTACTGGTTGGTCGGATTACCAAGACAACCATAACAAGGGCATACCTAGAAATCATGGATCAAAAATTAGGCTAAGGAGAGTGGCGGCAATTTTGGAAAAGAAAGAAGTTGTCTATGTTGTATCAGATTCTGTTGGGGAAACAGCAGAGTTTGTAGTAAAAGCAGTAGCAACACAATTTAATGGAGGTCAAGTTGATATTCGTCGAAATTCCTATGTGGATGATTTGGAGGATATTGAAGATGTCATTCTTCTCGCAAAGAAAGCCCATTCCATCATTGCCTACACCATCGTTGTCCCTGCCTTACAAGAATATTTGGACCGTCGAGCAGATGAAGAAGGAATTCTTGCTGTGGATTTGTTAAGTCCATTGATGAATGCCTTCAGCACCAGGTTTAACAAAGAGCCTCATCATCGGCCAGGGTTAATGAGAAAATTGGATGAAGAATACTTCCGAAAAATCGAAGCGATTGAATTTGCTGTGAAATATGACGATGGCCGTGACCCTAGAGGAATTATAAAGGCGGATATTGTTTTAGTGGGTGTTTCCAGAACATCTAAAACACCGCTTTCCATGTATTTAGCACATAAGCGGTTTAAGGTAGCAAATGTTCCATTAGTTCCAGAGGTGCCGCCGCCAGATGAATTGTTTGAAATTCCGAGGAAAAATTGTATTGGCTTAATTATTTCTCCCGATAAATTAAACGAAATTCGCAAGGAACGCCTTAAAGCTCTAGGACTGGCATCACAAGCGAACTATGCAAGCTTTGAACGAATCCTCGACGAACTAGACTATGCGGAAAAAATTATGAAGCGCGTTGGCTGCCCAGTGATTGATGTTTCAAATAAAGCAATAGAAGAAACAGCTGGTTTAATTTTAGAAGTGTTAAAAAAAGAGAGGAGCTTTTAATGATGGAAAAATTCGTTTATTTATTTCATGAAGGCCATGGCGAAATGAAGGAGTTACTAGGAGGGAAAGGGGCAAATTTAGCGGAAATGACGCGAATTGGCGTAACTGTTCCTTATGGTTTTACGATAACCACTCAAGCATGTAATGCGTACTATGAAGCTGGAAAAGCGATTCCATCTTTAGTAGAAATCCAATCATTAGAAGCCTTAAGCCGCTTAGAAGAAAAAATGGGCAAAAAACTTGGCGATCCACAGAACCCGCTACTTGTCTCCGTTCGTTCAGGCTCTGTTTTTTCGATGCCAGGAATGATGGATACCGTTTTAAACCTTGGAATGAATGATGAAACCGTTTTGGGGGTAGCGAAATTAACCAATAATCCACGGTTTGCTTACGACTCCTACCGCCGCTTCATTCAGATGTTTAGCAATGTCGTTCTGGAAATAGATACCTATTATTTTGAACAATTTTTAGAAGAAACGCGCGAGCATAAGGGATATAACGCTGATCCTGAAATGACGGCGGAAGATTGGCAAGAGGTTATTGCCGGATACAAAGAAATTGTAAAAAAGCATACAAGAAAGGAATTTCCACAGGATCCAAAAGAGCAGCTGTTTCTTGCCATTAATGCAGTGTTTAATTCATGGAATAATCAGCGTGCGATTGTCTACCGCCGTTTGAATAAAATACCCGACCACCTGGGTACAGCTGTCAATATTCAAAGCATGGTATTTGGTAATATGGGAAATGATTCAGGAACAGGTGTCGCGTTTACAAGGAATCCATCTACAGGGGAACATGTCCTTTACGGTGAATATTTAATCAATGCCCAAGGGGAAGATGTGGTTGCCGGCATTCGTACGCCACAGCCTATCGCAACCTTAAAGAATGAAATGCCAGGAGTATACAAGCAATTTGCAGATACCTGCCATCGTTTGGAGCAGCATTATCAGGAAATGCAAGACATAGAATTCACGGTTGAACGAGGCAAGCTTTTTATACTCCAAACTCGTAATGGTAAAAGAACCGCGCAAGCTGCGATACGGATAGCCGTAGAAATGGTTGAAGAAGGAATTATTGATAAAAAGACGGCGCTACTCCGTGTTGACCCAGACCAATTAAATCAACTTCTCCACCGCCGAATCGATGACAAACATCAACGCGTGTTGCTGGCAAAGGGTTTACCGGCATCACCAGGTGTGGCACGGGCCAAGTGGTTTTTGATGCGGATGAAGCAGAACACTTAAGTAATGAAGGAAAAAAAGTTATTCTGGTTCGCCCAGAAACGACTCCGGATGATATTCATGGAATTGTCGCATCGCAAGCAATTTTGACTAGCCGCGGTGGGATGACAAGTCATGCAGCCGTTGTGGCACGTGGAATGGGTAAAGCTTGTATTTGTGGATGTGAAGCCCTTAAAATCGATGTAAAAGCTAAACGATTTACTGTTGGCGAAACCGTCATTAACTATGGTGAGATCATTACCATTGATGGTTCCACAGGTGAAATTATGCTCGGCGAAATCCCAATGATTGACCCAGAGCTTTCGGAAGAATTTCAGTTATTGCTAGCGTGGGCCGACGAGGAACGGAAAATGGGTGTCCGTGCCAATGCGGATAACCCAGAAGATGCGAAAAAGGCATTTGAATTTGGTGCAGGAGGAATTGGGTTGTGCCGGACTGAACATATGTTTATGGACCTTAATCGAATTCCGATTGTTCAAAAAATGATTTTAGCAGAGAACTATAGTGAGAGAATGGATGCCCTGGCAGCTTTTACCGATGCAGCAAGGGGATTTTGAAGGAATCTTTGAAGCGATGCATGGGCATCCTGTCACCATCCGTTTATTAGATCCTCCGCTGCATGAATTTTTACCCGATAAAGAGGAGCTTTTAGTTGAAGTAACAAAGCTTCAAATTTTAAATCCTGCCTCAAAGGAACTAAAGGAAAAAGAGAAATTGCTTAGAAAAGTTCGCCAATTAGATGAGTTTAACCCAATGCTTGGACATCGTGGCTGCCGTCTTGGTATGATTTATCCGGAAATCTACGAAATGCAAGCAAAGGCGATTTTCTATGCAGCTGCTAAACTAGCTGAAAAAGGAATAGAGGTACAGCCGGAAATTATGATTCCGCTTGTTGGCCATGTAAATGAGTTAAAGCAAATGCGCCAGTTAGTCATCGATGCTGCACACCTTGTTCAGGAAGAAAAAGGGAAAGAATTCAATTACACAATTGGAACGATGATTGAAATTCCTCGTGCAGCCTTAACAGCTGACCAAATTGCGGAAGAAGCGGATTTCTTCTCCTTTGGAACAAATGATTTAACACAAACAACATTCGGTTTCAGCCGGGATGATGCCGAAGGAAAATTCCTGCAAGCCTATATCGAGAATAAAGTGCTCCCAGAAAATCCATTTGCGGTACTTGATCAAGACGGAGTAGGTAAATTGGTGGAAACCGGAGTGAAGCTTGGTCGCCAAACAAAGCCTTCGCTCAAAACAGGCATTTGTGGTGAACACGGCGGTGAAAAGAGCTCGATTGAGTTCTGCTACAAAACAGGGCTTGATTATGTAAGTTGCTCGCCATACCGTGTACCATTAGCACGATTGGCTGCGGCGCAAGCAACGATTCGTCATGAAAATAATAAAGAAGAGGTTTATACAACAGCATAAGAGTGTGATGAGGACGGCTGCCGAGAGGATACCGTCTTCTTTTTTTGTATTGTAATTGGAGAGTTTGCCGAAATATCGACTAAGAGGCGGAAAGGATTGAAAAAAGGTGGAATAAACTAAAAATCTCACGGAATTATTTAATTTATCCGCGGAATAAAAGAACTTATTCACGTAATCCCTTTTAGAGGATTACTCACCCATTTTCTGCTTATACTATAAAAAATATTGCAAAAAAAGGAGACTTCTCATGGGGGCTATTGAACGAAACGGTTATCGATTTGTACCTGAATATAGTGTGATTCAACAAAACGGTGCCATTCATGTATATAATAGAGATCATTTTATCGAAGAAATCCAATTTCAGTTTTCCGGTAAGGTTCCTGAACTTGACCAAATTGAAGACCTTGTCGATCACTATTGTAATCAGCGCAATATTTAAAACCGAATAATTGTTCGGTTTTTTATTTTTTGATAAAATGAACTCAGAGAACTACATTCAAAAGGAGGAATTGTATGAGTAAGTTAACGACTATTTACCCTTCAGCCGTTGAACATACCAAAATGAAAGTACTTGAAGATATTGACCATTATTTTGAAACGAAAGTTGAACTTCCATCATTTGATCAATATTTTTCAGATCGTAGCCATTATATTGAACAAATTTGGATAAATGTTTGGTTAAATAAATCAACCAACGATGTGCCGAGGAATGAAAAGAAGCTTTTCCTTAGTGAAAAAGGGTATGAGGTTCAGGGGATTGACCGGAAAATCATAAATAAATTATTTCGTGATGAAATGAGAATTTATCAGCCATTTAATGTTGAGGAATGGCTGAATGAAACATTTGCGGGAAATGTGGATAAGTGGGAAAATCGTTATCATCATGCAAAGTCTAATTATATAAAAATCGAAGAACAGAAACAGTTGGAAGAGAAAAAACAATCGATAAGAATTGAAATTGAAGAAGAGGCTAGTGAATTTATTGAAGAGAATTTTCAGCTATTCTACATACATGTCAGGCATTTTGTTGCCAGTCAGCTAGCAGCAGATGTCCAAAATAATCCTAAGTTTCAATCTGTTGACACTTTTGCATTAGAAGAAAAATTGGTAAATGAAGGGCATTTTAATCCATCAGTCTATACAACTGTATCAACATTTTTCGAAGAGTTGACAGGTGACATTCATAAAACACTTCACTGGGGACGGAGTTATTTTGAGTATCAAACGTATTTCTTTATGTATGAAGGCTTAATTTCTGATTTTCTTTCTGAATTTATACCACAAAAGGTCTTGGAACAGCTGTCTCAAGAGCTTAAAGATGAATTTGAAGAAACCTTTCATGAAAAACTATCCCCTTCCTTCGTGAAAGGGAGCATCGCACAAATCCTTTACGATGTTGAAGGCTATTATATTGAGGATATACAAGAAGAATATCTTTCCGACCTATTAAAGCTGGCTGAGGTCCCATTTGATCCAACTGTTCATAAAGAGATTTTTGAAAAAAATTTAAGGAAAAGAGAAAAGAAGCAGGCGGAAGAAACGGCCAAAATCCAACGTAAAAAAGAAGAAGAAACGAGAATGATGGAAGATATCTTCGCCAAGAGTACAATCCATCCTTGGAAAGGCATCTTCACTATGTCCTCCATCTCGGGGAAACGAATACCGGGAAAACGCATCATGCCTTGGAACGGATGAGGGAAGCAAAAAGCGGCTTATATTTAGCGCCACTTCGGCTGTTGGCATTAGAGGTTTATGATAAATTGAATGCGGAGGGCACCCTTTGTTCGTTAAAAACCGGTGAAGAGGAAAAAGTCGTCCCGAATGCAGCGCATATTTCCTGTACAGTGGAAATGTTCCATGAGAAAGATTTTTATGATGTCATCGTGATTGATGAGGCGCAAATGATTACTGATAAAGACCGCGGATTCTCTTGGTATAAGGCGATTACAAAAGCCAACGCCAAGGAAGTACATATTATTGGCAGCAAAAACTCGCGAACAATGCTGCTAGAGCTTTTGGGAGATTCAGATCTTGAAATAAACGAGTACAGCCGTGATACACCGCTTGAGGTTGAGTCGAAAGAATTCCATATTAAACACGTTAAAAAAGGTGATGCCTTAATATGTTTTTCCAGAAGACGTGTACTTGAAACCGCGTCAAGACTGCAAAATGATGGTCATTCCGTTAGTATGATTTACGGCAGTATGCCGCCGGAAACAAGAAAAAAACAAATTCAGCAATTTAATATGGGAAAAACCAAGGTCATTGTAGCCACAGATGCAATTGGGATGGGTTTGAACCTGCCGATCCGTCGGATTGTATTTTTAGAAAATGAAAAATTTGACGGAACGAGAAGGCGTCTGTTAACCTCTCAAGAAGTAAAGCAAATTGCTGGCCGTGCTGGTCGAAAAGGAATCTATGATATCGGGAAAGTAGCCTTTACCAATGATATTAAAACAATGAGACGCTTACTCATTCAAGAGGATGAGCCTGTTCATACATTTGCTATCGCGCCTACGAATTCAGTGTTTGAACGCTTTCAAAGCTACTATCGTGACCTGGGGTCATTCTTTGAGTTATGGGGGAAATTTGATAGCCCAAAAGGAACAAAAAAAGCCTCGCTTTCTGAGGAGCGATCACTTTATCAATTGATTATAGGAACAGAAATCGAAGCCCGTCTTTCGTTAATGGATTTGTATGGGTTCTTACACTTGCCTTTTTCAAAAAATGAACAAGGGTTGACGAAGCAATGGGAAGAAACCATGTATGCCATTGTTCAGGGGAGCGAGCTTCCTGAACCGATTATTAAAGGGGGCAGTCTTGAAGAACTCGAACTTACCTATAAAGGGATTGGACTCCATCTACTCTTTTTATATCGCCTGGGTCAACCGACAGAAGCGGTTTACTGGGAACGACTTCGTGAAGAAATAAGTGATAAGGTCCAAGAACGGTTAAAAACGGATATCAAAAAATTCGTCAAAAAATGTAAAAATTGTGGCAAGAAATTACCATGGGACTTTTCGTTTCCCATCTGTGATTCCTGTCATGCAGCAAGATATAGGAGATCTCGGTACGACGGCATCGATGATTTTTAACATTTTTTTACTAGTGATAACATTGAAACTTAAAATCCACCAATATGTAGGTGGATTTTTTTTGACCTTTAGTTGACTTATTAGGATGCAGTCGCGATAGCGACTTTTTTCTATAATCTAATATTTCGGAAATGAAAATAAATTAACTTTATGATATTATTGCCATGAATAACTATTATAGTTGGTAATTAAGTGGAACTGTTTAATTTGAATGATAAATTGGGAGAGCGAACATCATGTTAATATGGAAACGTAATTTATGGGTACTTTGGATTGGATGCTTTTTTACAGCAGCAAGTTTCTCCATGGTGATCCCTTTTTTGCCGATTTTTCTTCTTCAAATTGGTGTGCACCAACATACGGAAATGTGGTCAGGTTTGTTATTTAGTTCTGCTTTTTTTGCAGGAGCTATTGCTTCGCCATTCTGGGGAAGGGTGGCTGATAAATATGGTAGAAAACCAATGATTGTCCGCGCGGGTTTTGTCCTTTTTATTATCTATACTTTAATGGCTTTTGTAACGAATCCATATCAGATATTAGGATTACGTATCATGCAGGGATTATTAAGCGGATTTATTCCTGGAGCCATCGCATTGATTGGTACGAATACGCCAAATGATAAAGTAGGATATGCACTTTCTTTAATCTCTACCGCAACAGCTTCAGGAGGGATTGTAGGGCCCTTACTAGGAGGGGGAATTGCTGATCTAGTTGGAAATAGATGGGCATTTGCCAGTGCCGGAATAATCGTATTTATTTCCACTCTGCTGATAATTTTTTGGGTAACAGAGGAAAATTTTACTCCAAGCAAAGAAGGTGGCTCTGTTAAAAATGACCTTAAAGTGGCGTGGATAAATCGTCCCTTAATGATGGTACTTATTTTAACAGTTGTCACATCCTGTTCGGTCATGACCATTGAACCGGTTCTTCCCTTATATATCGTAAAGCTAGGTGGCTCTTCTGAAAAAGCTTCTTTTCTCGCTGGAATTGTTTTCTCACTCCCTGGGATTGCAAGTGCATTATTCGCTCCAATCTGGGGAAGAAGGGCAGATAAAGTAGGATTTCATCGAGTTTTAATGATTGGGTTGCTAGGTGGCGGCGTTGGGACATTAGCACAAATTCTATTCACTCATATATGGGGATTTTCCATGTTTCGTTTTGTTTTTGGTGTGTTTTTCTGTGCAGTCTACCCCGCATTAAATGGTCTCGTCGTGAAATCGACGCCGGATGATTTCCGAGGAAGAGCATTCGGGTTAAACCAAACCGCCAACCAATTAGGCGGGATGATTGGTCCTGTGATTGGAGGCTTTCTTGGCGGAATTTTTCCCATACAAAGTGTATTCGCGGTAACAGGCATCTTACTATTAGCAGCAACGGGATTAGCTTATTGGAAAGCCAATGATTTAAACAGTGTTTTGCGGAAAAAAGTATTGCCAGGAAAGTAGAATGAGAAAATTTAATTATGGTTAAATGGAGGATAAAAAGGATAGATATGGCTGAGGTGATCTGCTTTTATCTATCCTTTTCTTTTGTTTTTTATCATGAAAAAAAACATACGTAGTCCAAGTATATTAACACCACTGGCCCATATGATGGTTTATAGAAGGGATGTGGAAGTATGGCACTTCACGTGGTGGGTTCTGGAGAAAATTTATGGTCTATTTCAAAGCTGTATGGTGTTTCCGTTTCATCAATTATCACTATAAACGGGCTTCTATCTGCTAGTAATATTGTTCCTGGACTTGCTCTTTATATTCCAGACAATTTGCCACCAGTCCGCTTCTATAAAATTAAAGCTGGCGACCAAATATGGCAAATGCCCAGCAATTTAGCTCGGATATTTCTTTGATTCTAAAAGCTAATCCAGGAATTAATCCAAACCAGCTCTATATCGGCCAAACCATTAATATTCCCTCACCAATAAAATTAGAAATGGCCACACTTGGATTTATTGTCCCTTCATCAGATGCTACGCTTCTTTCTACATTAGATGCACTCTCAAGTCAACTTACCTATTTAGCAGTAGTCGCCTATTCCTTTACAAATGAAGGATTTGCATATAATGAAATAGAGGATTCCGCAATCGTAACAAAATGCAAACAATTAAAAATCACCCCATTATTGATGATTCGAAACTATACGAAGGGGAATTTCAGTGCGGATCTAGCTGGAGGAGTTCTAGAAAACCTCATTTATCGGCAGAATTTAGTGTTAAGTATTGTAAACCTAACAACGCAAAGAGGGTTTGGTGGTGTCAGTATTGACCTTGAATTTATTCCACCAGCAAGGCGTAATGATTTCATTTTGTTTCTAAAAGAATTAAAGAAAGGACTCGGAAACCTTATTTTACAAGTGAATGTCCACGCCAAAGCAGCCGATTTACCGACGAATCGGATTGTAGGAGCTTATGATTATGCAGCCATTGGAAATGCTGTGGATCTAATGGCGGTTATGACGATTGATTATGGTTACCCAGGCGGGCCACCGACCCGATCGCACCAATCGGATGGATGGAACAAGTTATTAAGTACGCTCTCACTCAACTTCATCCTCGTAAACTGTTAATTGCCATGCCGTTGTATGGCTATGACAAAGTAGTCCCTACGAACGCTACGCATGCCTTATCTGTACTGGCTGCACAAAATCAAGCTATTTTAATAAGTGCACCCATTCAATTCGATGCCACTACTAAATCACCATGGTATCGATATTGGAAAGGAACTGAGGAGCATATAGTCTGGTATGAAGACATTAGAAGCTATATTGAAAAGTATAAACTAATTGATGTCTACGAATTAGTTGGAACAACCTTTTGGCAAATCAGCCTGCCTGCACCACAGAATTGGGCATACGTAAATAGAAATATAGCGGTTGTGAAACAATAGAATGGTAATAAAAATACTGGTTTAAAAGAAACACTGTACTAACTTAAAGGAAGGTCGGAAAAACGCTTGTTAAAAAAAATAAAAAATTATTTACTCCTGCTATTCATTCTTTTTGCTGCATCAGTTTCCTACCTCCATGAACATTCTGTTCTGGCAACAGCAGACAGTGGAGCGTTGAATCAGCAGTTAAATCATCTGGTAAATGTGGAGCCTGATTTACAAGGGGCTATTGCGGGAATCAGCATCCGTTCAGCTGATACTGGTAAAATCATCTACGACCATCTTGGTGATATCCGCTTAAGACCAGCATCCAATCTGAAATTGCTAACAGCTGCAGCTGCAATCACTGTCTTGGGTGAGGATTACAGATTTATCACAGAAGTGCTTGCAGATGGACCTGTGAAAAAGAATTCACTAAAAGGGGATCTATTTTTAAAAGGAAAGGGTGACCCAACATTACTAAAATCAGATTTTGATAAGATGGCAGCAGAGATTCAAAAACGTGGTATTAAAAAAGTAGATGGAAATCTTATTGGTGATGATTCCTGGTATGATGATGTCCGATATTCGTTAGATTTGCCATGGAGTGATGAAACGACTTATTACGGTGCTCAAGTCTCTGCTCTTACAGCTTCACCAACGATAGATTACGATGCAGGAACAGTGATGGTTGTAGTTAAGCCTGGCAAGGATAGCGGGAAACAAGCTGCAGTGAGGATAACCCCAAAAACTAACTACGTGAAAATAATCAACCATGCAGTAACCGTCCCAGAGGATGGCAAAAAGGCAATCACAATCGAGCGGGAACATGCAAAAAACACAATTACGATAAATGGTACCATCCCAATTAAGTCGAAAGATGAAAAAGAATGGGTCTCAGTATGGGAACCAACTCAATATGCGCTCGCCCTTTTTAAACAATCTTTAGCCGAACACGGAATTAAATTTACTGGAAAAATAAAAACGGGAATTACTCCGGGAAAAGCTCAAATTTTAACTGTACATCAATCCATGACTTTATCCAAGTTGCTTGTCCCATTTATTAAGCAGAGCAATAACGGCCACGCAGAAACCCTCGTAAAGGAAATGGGGAAAGTGGTCAAAGGGGAAGGTAGCTGGGAAAAAGGGTTAGGGGTAGTGAATGAGGAGATGACCAAATATGGAGTTAACACCAAAACGCTGGTGCTTAGAGACGGGTCAGGTGTTTCCCACGTCGATTTAATTCCAGCGAACCAACTATCGCAGCTGTTATTTGCTGTACAGAAAGAAAAATGGTTTACATCCTATTTTCATTCTTTACCTGTTGCTGGTGAGAAGGATAAAATGGTGGGTGGAACACTTCGTAATCGATTGAAAAACCCACTTGTTAAAGGGAAAGTAGAGGCAAAAACAGGAACCATTTCTACAGTCAGCTCGTTATCAGGGTATATCAAAACCAAAAGTGGACAAACCTTGATTTTTTCGATTTTATTAAATAATTTGTGGGATGATTCGAAGGGGAAAAGGATAGAAGATAAAATGATCACGATTTTGGCCAATCAGTAAACACCTCCTATAATGGCAAGGAATAATGATGGGATTTCTTGTAAAAACTATCATCATTATTTGTTCTAAATAATAGCTAGGTACTTCTGGAGGTTTCCATGAGCAAATCATCTGGAACAAAGACCCAAACTCGTGATGTTGCTGCCTTTATTTCTCCACTGTCCATAAATTATTTACATATCCGAAATCCATGGGTTTCCGCCTTCTGGTCAGCGGCATTCCCAGGTTTTGGTCAAATCATGATGTGTAAATATATTATCGGTTATGGGTTAATCAGTTGGGAATTTTTTATTAATCAGAAATCAGGGATTAACTTAGCCATCCTCTATTCGATGATTGGCGAGTTTGATCAGGCTAAGCATGTAATAAATTCAAGGTGGTTTTTGTTATATATTCCATTGTACATCTATGGCATTTGGGATAGTTTTACAAGGACAAATTTATATAAAAAAGATTATATTTTAAGCTATAAGAAAGGCTATCCTGTGATTTCAAAAAATATTAATACATTTGAACTGAATAAACTTGAAAAGCGCAATCCATTCTTTTCTATGGTGTGGTCCATTTTTACACCAGGAATGGGATATTTATATATAAATCGCCTTTTATCGGTATTGGTTTTTTTGTTATGGTTTATCGCCATTGTTTATTTCTCAAAACTATTGCCAGCTATTCAATTAACTATGGTTGGTAATTTCCAAGCCTCCAAACAGATTTTAGATCCACAATGGCTTTTATACATACCATCTATTTATCTTTTTGTCATTTATGATTATTATGTTCAAACGATTGAATATAATAAAATTTTTGAAAAAGAACAAGCGTTTTATTTTAAAAAGGAATACCAGAATAAGGATTTTATTATGCCAAACTAAGCAGGTGAAGGACCGAAATGTATGTTGTTGCTACCTTTCAGCATTCGAAAAATATCGAAATGTCTATTGCTGACATCGAAAATATCGGCTTGGAAAATAATAAAATTCTTGTTCTACCATTAGATAAGCGGAATAATAAAACGAAAATTTTTGATTCAATCTATGACTCTAATGGTCAAAGCTATGTGGATTTGGCAGCGATATTAGGTATGGTGTTTATGCTATTAGGTGCCATATATGGATTTGTGTTAGAGTGGGGACCGATTCTATGGGCTTTAATGGGACTTGTTCTCGGCATACTCCTAGGCTTTTTCATTCGTTATTTTTACAATAGGAGCAAATATCATGTTCAGGTAAAAGTAGATTCCAGGACCGAGTTAGTTGTAATTATTAACTGTGCGGAGCATCAAGAGGAAAAGGTAAAAGAAACGCTTTGGGGGCATGTTGCATTTGAGGTAGCGATCTATAGAAATGGTTAGTTCAAATACGAATGTATTGTTTAAAAATAGGCAAGTTTGTTGCCTACTTTTTTATTTGAGAAAAGGGAGCATTTCGGCGAATCTTTCAGAAGGATAGCTAACGAGGAAACGAGTCATTAGATTTAAAAACAGAAAAGCATTGGTTTTTATCCACCAATGCTCCGTTAGTAGCTTGATTTTTTTTCTAAATAAGCATAATTCCATGGAAATGCATAACATTACCCATTTATTAAATGATCTCGGTCATCTGCTTGCGGCGGTTCTTCCAACCATCCGTTCTTTATCATAATTTTCGCACCATCTTCCGCGTACATTGAAACCTCTGGAATTAAGGATGTATACTTCAATGCAATATCTCTTCTTGGGCTTGCTGCCATGGCCATCGCATAATTTCCAATTCCTGATGCATTCATGGCTGATATATGATACATCATTAGCTTATCGGAAAAAACAGTTGTGGTATGATTGGAAACATTTGAATCCCAACTCATTGGAACGGGCAAATCCTCTTTCGTTAAATAATCGCTAAATGTGTCCATGTGGTTTTGGGCGATTTGTTTCCCTCGGACAAAATATTGTTTCACCTCTTCGTTTTGGGCAATCTGTGCAAACCCTGTTATTAATGATTTACCAAGATCATTCGTTTTTATATTGAAAAACAAATGAGTTATTTCAACTGAAGTAAGGGTTCTTTTATTTCCAAAAAAACCGGCCAAAAAATGTTGTTTCTTCACAAAATCAACTGTTTCTGGAGTAGATATGTATGGTGGTTTAATATAAATTCCTTGTTTTAACATCAAATCACGTGCTAAATCCTGCAATGTAACCCCTTTGTTTAATACATTTTTATGAAAAGAAACTACATCGGGACGTGTAGCCAATCCTAATACCCCGCCACTTGCTTGCATGGCAAGAATGGACATGTGTCGTAAATACATTAATACATAAGAATCTGAAAAAAGCTTTGGAGCTTTTGGATTTACATCTTGATCCGTAAATCCAATAGGAATGGGGAAACCCTCTTTTTCAAAAAGATCCTCCATAAAAGAAATATTATTTTTCGCTGTGTTTAGTGTAAATTCAATAACAGGGTGTACTTCCTCATCTTCTACCTTCTCTAAGAAATAACGATTTACACATACCGCTAATGAATCGTTCATATATTGGGTCCATAATCCACACATTTCGGCCAAAGTTAACGGTATTTTTGTTTTATCTTCCATTTTCTTAACCTCTATTCCTTAAAAAACATTCTACTACCTTTGTATTATATCCATAATTTGTAAGAATATTAGTGGATCATTTATTATTTGAAAATTAGAAATAATTATCCGGTTAGCTTTATAATAGACATAGGTATATCAAATCCTGTAAAAAAAATTTTTGGATTAAGATGAAGGAAAAATAGGAGGTGTAGGAATGAATGCTACTGAACTGAAAGCAGGGCTTAGGTCTGTAATCCCAGAGGACCGGCTGGAAGAGGAAACTGAGTCAGATCAATGGTTAGGGAATAATGGTCAACTAGTTATTTATCCACAAACTGAGCAGGAAATTTCCAGAGTGCTTAAATACGCAAATGAACATGAAATGAAAGTGAATATTGTTAGCGGTGGGACTAAGAGAGGGTTTGGTGGTATTGAAGCTTCAGCAGATCTTCTCCTTTCCATGGCAAAGTATAAAGGAGTGATTGAGCATACCGTTGGGGATATGACCTTAACGGTTAAGGCCGGCACTAATTTTAAAGTATTGCAAGATTATTTAGCAGTCTATAAGCAAAAAATCCCACTGGATCCTGCATGGCCTTCACACGCGACAATTGGCGGAGTGATTGCCGCGAATGATAGTGGCCCAAACGGCTCGGCTATGGTTCAGCAAGGGACTTTGCGATCGGTTTGAAAATCATTTATCCAGATGGAACCATCATTCGTACTGGTGGAAAAACCGTGAAAAATGTAGCGGGGTACGATATGAATAAACTATTTATTGGCTCAATGGGAACACTTGGGGTGATCTCTGAAGTAACGTTAAAACTTCGGCCCCTGCAAAGATATGAAAGTCTTGTATTACTATCCTTCCCAGATGGAAACCTCAAAGAAATCCGCTCATTTACCGTCAACCTCTTAGATTCAGTTATGGAACCCAATGCAATAGAATTGATTGAGCCTTCTTTGGCTGAAAAAATAACTGGTCAACCTTACTTTACTTTGGCTATTAGCTTTGAAGATGTCGAAAGTTCTGTCCAATACCAAATAGAATTTGTAAAAAGTCAACAACCACTAAATACGAAATTATCCATACTCGAACAGAATGATGCACAAGCATTTTGGAACGCTTTCGCTCAACAATCACCAACTAGCAGCATTTCCACGGATGGAAATGTGACAATCAGCGCCTTAAAAATAGGCGTGAAAAATTTAGATGTAATCCAGGTTATGAAGGAATGTCTGCTTCTCCAGGACAGCCATAATCTTATCGTTGAAGCACATGGGGGACTAGGACACGGCTTATGTCAACTCAATCTTTCAGGTGCAGCGGTTGATGTTATATCAGCAATCTTACAGCTCAGAACGTTTGTTCAGAAACTGGGTGGGTATGCCATTGTTAAACACTTACCTTTAGTACTGCGTCAGCAAATCGAGGTATGGGGTGAAAAACCCGCTCATTTTTTTCTGCTAGAAGGCATTAAAACAAAAGTGGACCCAAATAGAATTCTAAATCACAAACGTTTTGTCGGGGGGATTTAACCATGAGCCTAAAAGAAGTGGATTTGAAGCAGAAACCTGCTGGTTCAACGGGTAGCTTAGGTAATTATTTATGGAGTGATCCCCCAAAGGAACATAAATGGGCTGATTGTGTACACTGTGGGATGTGCTTGGAGGCTTGTCCTACATATGAGGAATTAGGTCAGGAACAACATTCGCCGCGCGGCCGCGTTCACTTAATAAAATCTGTGGCCGAAGGAAAGCTGTTGGTCAATGAAGCTTTTGCAGATCCCGTGTTCGCATGCCTTGATTGTCGCGCCTGTACCACTGCTTGTCCAGCAAATGTTGATGTTGGCGGGCTGATTGAAGAAGCACGGGGTCAGATCAGGCAAGCAATTCCACTAAAGGGGTTGAAGGCGGTTGTCAGTAAATTCTTTCTCAAGACTCTATTCCCTCACCAAGAGCGGTTAAATGCTGTAGGAAACTTGTTGAAGTTTTATCAAAAAAGTGGAATGCAAAAGGTGATTCGGAAAACAGGTCTCATTAACAGGATGCCCAATCACCTGGCTGAAATGGAATCGATTATGCCAGAAATAAAAACACCGATTCGGAAAAAATATAAAAATATAAAACGGATAAAAGCAAAGGGCGGTACAAAACGTGAAGTTTCCATTTTAACAGGCTGTATAATGGATGTGATGTTCAGCGAGATTAATGAAGCGATGATTAATGTATTAACACGCAATGGCAATGACGTTACGATCCCCAGAAATCAAACCTGCTGCGGTGCTTTGCATGTTCATGCTGGAGATCGTGAAACCGGGAGAAAATTAGCTAAGCAAAATATAGAAGCCTTTAAGGATTCCGATAAAGTAATTGTCAACGCCGCGGGCTGCGGCTGCATGTTAAAAGAGTACCCGGAATTGTTTCATGAAGATCAGGAGTGGGCTGAAAAAGCAAAACTGTTTTCTGCAAAGGTAGAAGATATCTCCAAGTTTCTTCTTGATACAGGCTATGAAAAGCCAAGGGCAGAATTAAATACACGTATCACCTATCATGATGCCTGCCACTTGGCTCATGGTCAGGGGATTCGGCAAGAACCACGTGATCTACTTCTTAATATTCCGGGCGTAGAAATGGTACATATGCCAAATGCGGACCGTTGCTGTGGAAGTGCTGGAATCTATAACATCACAAATCCCGAGATGGCTGCAGCTGTTTTGGAAAGCAAAATGACCAATGTTCCTGAGGATGTCGAAATGATTTCAATGGGGAATCCAGGCTGTATGCTCCAAATGGCAGTGGGTGTCCAAAAGTATGGAAGGAATCAAAAAATTGTTCATACAGTTCAATTGCTTGACTGGGCTTATCAAAAGGAAGAGGAACAAGGGAGGAAAATGTGATGGCACTAAAAACAATTAAAACAAACGATGTGCACATCATCAATCTGGAAAAAATTGTTACTGGTCCTCAGTCAATTTTATTCAAATATGAAGACTTATTAGCCTATGACTGTGATGGCTTTACGATTGAAAGGCATTTACCAAGGGCGGTTGTTTTTCCAAAGGATTCGCAAGAGGTTTCAAAGCTTGTCCAATATTGCGCGCAGAATGATTTGCCATTTCTAGCGCGAGGAGCTGGTACAGGACTTAGTGGTGGAGCGATTCCTCTTAATGGTGAGGTGATTATAAGTCTTGTCAGAATGAAAAGGCTCTTGGAGATTGATTTAGAGAATCGCCTTGCCGTGGTGGAACCTGGTTTTGTTAACCTAAAGCTAACCAACTCAATTTCTGACAAAGGTTATTATTATGCCCCAGACCCCTCGAGCCAATACGCTTGCACCATTGGCGGAAATGTCGCCGAAAATGCAGGCGGTGCCCACTGTCTAAAATATGGTGTTACCACGAACCATATTTTGGGCTTAGAGGTTGTTTTGCCAAATGGAGAAATAATTGAAATTGGAAAAAATGGTATACCTGATTTCCCTGGCTACGATTTGCTCGGTATCCTAACCGGATCAGAAGGAACACTAGCGATTGTGACAAAAATAACGGTTCGACTATTGAAAAACCCGGAGGGCAAGAAAACAGTGCTGGCATATTTTGATAGAGTTGAAGATGGAAGTCGGGCAGTCTCAGATATCATTTCTACCGGAATTGTTCCCGCAGCATTAGAAATGATGGATAAAACGGCAATTGAAGGTGTAGAGTCAGCTGCATTCCCAGTAGGCCATCCTAGGGATATTGAAGCAGTATTGTTGATAGAGGTGGATGGAATCTTAGCCGGTATTGACGATCAGATTGATTTAATTCTTGGTGTTTGTAAAAGCCGAAATGTAAGGGAAGTAAAAGTAGCCAAAGATGAAGAGGAAAGAGGGAGATGGTGGGCGAATCGGAAAACAGGTTTCGGTGCCATGGGTGCGATTTCACCTGACTATTTGGTTCAGGATGGTGTCATACCTCGGAGTAAGCTGCCAGAGGTTTTACGTAGAATTAATCAAATCAGCGAGGAAAGCGGTTTAAGGATTGCAAACATTTTCCATGCTGGGGATGGAAATCTTCATCCGCTTGTCCTTTTTGATTCTAGAAAGCCAGGAGAAACGGAGGGAGCAATCAAGGCTGGTAGTCAATGCCTAAAGGTGTGCGCAGAGTTTGGCGGCTCGATAACCGGTGAGCATGGGGTTGGAATAGAGAAAAAGGAAGAAATGCGCTTTATTTTTAATGATGATGAAATTAAAGCCCAAACCGATATTAGGGAAGTCTTTAATCCTAACAATCTATTAAACGCAGGGAAGCTATTCCCAACTCCCGGGCGTTGTGTAGAAGTGAAGAAAGAAATGAAAAATCCGGTGAAATCCACATACTATTAAATTTAACGGATAAGAGCTACAGGCCAAAGCTGCCAGGGGGGTTGCCGTTCATATTTATCAATTATTTAGGAATTCCACATTATCCATGATGTGGAATTTTTTATTATTCATATTTAATAAAATCTGATAATATGTGAAATGAGGTTTTCTTAGTAAAGCGAAATACATTGCTTTTTTCTTGAAATGAATAAATTACTTGTCTATTCACCAATAGCAAGGAAGGGAATGAATTAAAAATATGGGAAAATCTTTAGAGGATCTGAAAAACGACCATGGGGTGGTTTCCCAATCTAAACGGATTTGGATGGCTATTGTGCTCGGTTCGTTATCCGCATTTGGTCCCCTATCCATCGATATGTATTTGCCAGCATTGCCAAATTTGGCAAAAGATTTTCACACAAGCCCAACACTTGTTCAGCTTAGTTTAACCTCTATCTTGTTGGGTTTAGCTTTCGGGCAGCTAATAACGGGTCCGATAAGTGATGTAGGTGGGCGCCGTAAACCGCTTCTGATTGGATTGATTATTTATTTTGTTGTATCTCTATTGTGTGTATTCAGTCCAACCATTGGGGTATTAATTACCTTAAGATTTATCCAAGGTTTAGCAGGTTCAGCCGGGATTGTCATTTCAAGGGCAATCGTCCGTGATTTATACTCCGGACACGAATTAACGAAATTCTTTGCGATGCTTGCCTTAGTGAATGGAGTTGCTCCGATTCTCGCTCCTGTTGTTGGTGCCCAGTTGCTTAAAATTGTTCCGTGGCAGGGAGTGTTTATCATTTTAAGTTTAATTGGTTTAGTGATGTTTTTTGTCGTGCTTTTCGGTTTACCAGAAACCCTTCATGATGATAGACGTTCAGCAGGTGGAATCAAAAATACTTTTATTACGTTTCGAAATCTTATTTTGGATAGAAGTTTCATAGGGTATGCTTTGGTACAGGGTCTTGTTTTTTCAGCTATGTTCGCCTATATTTCAGGCTCACCTTTTGTTGTGCAAAATATCTATGGTGCATCAGCGCAAATGTTTAGTCTCATTTTTGCTATTAATGGAATTGGGATTATGATCGCTAGTCAAGCTACGGGAAGATTGGCGGGGAGGATTCATGAATCTAAGCTTCTTGTCTTCGGTTTATGTATGTCCTTTATTGGAGGAATCATTTTGCTTATTCTTCTCCTAGTCCATGCTGACCTAATTTTTATTTTACTACCGCTATTTTTTGTTGTATCAAGTGTCGGAGTGGTGAATACAGCCGGTTTTTCACTCTCCATGCAAAAACAAAAAAAGTCAGCTGGAAGTGCATCCGCGCTGCTTGGAGTGTTATCGTTAGCCTTTGGTGCCATTGTGGCTCCTCTTGTTGGCATAGGGGGAGGTCACTCAGCGATACCAATGGGAATCGTTATTGTCTTTGCCGGCAGCGGTGCAGTCTTTACTTACCTATTCCTTGTCCCAAGAAAACAATTTCAAAAGATTACCAGGTAATGAAGAACAATAGGTAAAGCAGTGAGATAAAGTCTCACTGCTTTTGTATTTGCTAAGAGTCTTTTTCCTTAAAAATGAAATGAAAAAAGTTATACCTAGTTAGCAATCCGGTAAATCCTCAGTGGACGACCAACAGTTCCGTATTGTTGTTCTTCGATCAATACCTGTTCTTCAACCATATAGGCCAGGTAGGTTCTGGTTGTCGAGAGACTTACACCAGCCAATTTTGCAATCTGATCAGCACTCAAGGGCTCAGAAGAGTTAATGACACATTTTCTTATTTTTTCTAACGTCCGGTTATCAATGCCTTTTTGATTAAGGGGGGCAGACGATTCTGACAAACGTAATTTTTTCAAGTCATCCACCGTACCTTGATCAAGCTCGTTGAAGGAGGAGAGACGAGATTTGAATTTGGCGTATTTTAAAAGGGAGGTCTGTAATTGGGTCAGGTCAAATGGCTTGATTAGGTAATCAATGATACCAAATCGGAATCCTTCTTCGACAATTTCCAGCTCTTTTGCTGCAGTGATTAAAATCACATCACTGTGTCTATTTTGCAAGCGAATCCTTTTCAATAGCTCAATTCCGGAATGGTCCGGCAGGTAAACGTCTACTAAAAGCAAATCGGGCTCCACCATGTCCATCATCGTGATGGCTTCTTCAAAGCTATGTGCCGTTCCTACTAATTGGTAGCCTTTTTGAGAAGCAATAAACTTCCCATGAAGCTTTGCAATCATAAAATCATCGTCCACAACCATTACTCGCAATAATTGATGACTCATTAACTACCCCTCCATCCTTGGTAAACTTACTTGTAATGTTGCACCTTCCGGGGAAGAAATCATAAAGATACTTCCATCTAACCTCGAGACTAAACGGGATACTAATGCTAAGCCGAATCCTCGCCCTTCCCCTTTGGTTGTCTTGCCATCTTCAAACATTTGTTCACCCAGTTCGGGGTCAATTCCCGGTCCCGTGTCACTCACTTCAATATAAAGACGTTCAGGTTCTTCTTTAATATGAACTGTTATCGTAGTAACAGGGTGCAATTGCTTATCAAGTGTTTTTATCGCTTCCATCGCATTTTCAATGGCATTTCCAAGAAGTGTCAGAACCGTTTCCCGATGGGGGCATAGCTCCGGTACACTTGAGCCATCGGTTATGGTAAGCTGGATGCCGAGCTCTTTTGCCCGATGCATTTTTCCGATAAGGACTCCGACAATTGCTGGGTCGCGGACTCGGGTAAGGAAAAATTCGAGTACATTTTGCTGCTCGCTATGGACATCCTCAATAAGCTCTCGAACTAGTTCATATTCTTTCATCTGGATGAGTCCAGAAATGAGGTGAAGCTTGTTCATGAATTCATGGCGTTGACTCCGTAACGTATCAACGTATTGGCCAATATCTGCTAACCGCTGGTCCAATTGATCCAGATGCATTTTGTCACGAAAACTTGCTACAGCACCAATTACTTTACCTCCGAGCTTAACGGGTATGCGGTTTACAACCACCAATGTGTTACCAACAATCATTTGTTGGTCATAATGGGAGGTTCCTTCGTTGATGACTTCTTTCAGTCGTGAGCTAGGAAGAATAGATGTAACCGCTTTCCCAATCGGTTCTCCTAATTCTTCAGGTAACATACTTTTTGCTTCCCGATTAAAAGTGGTAATCATTCCGTTTGTATCCACAGCAATGATCCCTTCTCGAATCGATTCAAGAATCGCTGCTTGCTGTTGGGTGAGAAAGGCAATTTCGTGGGGCTCCAAGTTAAAAATTTGCTTTTTAATATGACCGGAGAGTAAAAAAGCACCAATAAGTCCAACGATTAAAGCAATCGCTCCAATACTGATAATTTCTAGAATTAAAGAAGTGAGTTTTTTCCAAATATCTTGGATAAGAAAACCGACGGAAACGATGCCAATCTGATGATGTTGTTGATCAAAGATAGGATATTTCCCTCGAATGGATAAACCGAGAGTGCCTGTTGCTTGGGTAATGCTGCCATGTCCCAGTAACACCTTTTTATCATCATCACCCACCATATGCCTGCCAATTTTCAATGGGTCAGGATGGCTATAGCGAATTAACTTCATATTTGAAACAACAATAAACTGAGCCCCCGTTTTCATTCGAATATTTTCGGCAATTGGTTGAATGATCGAAGAGGGATCAGGCTCTTTGAAGGCTTGGACGACCTCTGGCAACCCTGCTACCGTTTCCGCTACTGACAAAGCATTTGCGCCTGTCTCACCATATTCCCTTTGAACCATGATAATCGATAATGTGACGATAAAAAGAATCAGGACAAATAGGAGATTTAGCAAAATAAGACCATTAATTTTGGTACGTAACTTCATGGGACCTTTTATAGATTTCATCCCGGTACACATCCTTGCCCACTTCTAAGGGGTATTTTAATAATTTTCAGAAAAATATAACTAACTCTATTTTAAATGAAGAACCAAGAAGTAGTCTATATCGAAATAACATTTTAATAGAAGAAACAGCGTTGGGGAAATTGTTTAAATTGTTTTTATTGTTTTTATCAAACATATCGGTTAAATATTTTCATAATGTTTAGATTTTTCTATAATTCAATTTGTAAACGTTATCAAAAAAATTTAGAAATGGGGGAATCTGGTGGGTGCTTTGGAGAAAAAGGTATATCAGGCTATGACACAATCGGCTCCAGCGATGATGGAACTAAAGGGTGTTACAAAAGAATTTATTAAGCCGTCTGGCGAAGTCCACACTGTATTGCGGAATATTGATTTGAAAATAACAAAAGGAGAATTTGTTTCGATAGTGGGACCAACAGGCTGTGGAAAATCAACCACATTAAGCTTGATTGCAGGGTTTGAACCTCCTTCAGAAGGGGAAGTTATCATTTCTGGTGAGAAATTAGAAGGAATTAACCCAATGGCCGCGTGTGTGTTCCAAACAGAAAACGCTTTTCCTTGGAAAACAGTCATTGATAATGTTTCCTTAGGATTGCGTTTACGAGGAATGAGCAAAACAGAAGCCTACGATGAAGCGAGAAAATGGATTGCCCGAGTTGGATTAAAAGGATTTGAAGGACATTATCCTTCTCAACTATCGGGGGGGATGAGAAAAAGGGTAGCTTTAGCTCAAAGCTTAATTGTGCAACCCGAAATTCTTTTAATGGACGAGTCGTTTTCTGCTCTTGATGTCCATACACGGCACCTGATGGAGAATGAATTACTGCGGATTTGGGAAGAAACGTCAGCTTCCGTATTTTTTATCACTCATGATTTAGAAGAAGCGATTGCCTTAAGTGATCGGGTAATAGTCCTCACGGCAGGACCTGGCGCTACGATTAAAGGGGATTATCAAATTGATTTGCCAAGACCCCGCAATGTAGCTGAAATCAGTTTTGATCCTGCTTTTATGCGAATCCATAAACAAATTTGGGAAGATTTGAAGGACGAGGTGATGATTAGCTATGAGAACGCAAACAAACTCCCTTCCTAGTCCTGCTACTGTGGAAGTAGTTTCACGAAGAGCTGAGATGAGGAGGAAAGCGATAAAACTACGAGTACGCAATTTAAGTCTACAGCTGTCAGTCTTTATTATTCTGATGGGTTCCTGGCAATTTTTATCCAATCGAGCGATGATTGATCCGTTCTTTTTCTCTAGCCCATTTGAAATCGTGAAGCACATTTGGACGTGGGCTGTGAATGGAACAACGGCTGGTCCGCTATATGTTCAATTCTTAGTTACCTTTGAGGAAACAATTCTATCTTTTATTTTGGGTGGTGTCGCAGGAATCATCTTCGGCTATGCCTTAGGTGTCAATGAACTGCTTTCGGTTATATTAGGACCTTATATTAAAATGATTAATGCCATTCCGCGTGTTGTTCTTGTTCCAATTTTTATCTTATGGTTTGGACTTGGCATGTCATCCAAGGTTGCTTCAGGTTTAGTACTTACGTTTTTCATTGTTTTCTTTAATGCCTTTCAGGGCGTTAGAGAGGTGGATCGTAATTTAGTGAACAACGCACGTCTTTTAGGTGCAAGCAAACGCCAATTAGCGCGTCATGTTATTATCCCATCTGCTCTTACCTGGATTTTATCCAGCTTGCATTCGAGTTTTGGATTTGCCTTAATCGGGGCAGTAGTTGGTGAATTCATTGGTGCAACACAAGGACTCGGCTACCTAATCGCCCAAGCTCAGGGTGCGTTTGATACAACTGGTGTATTTGCCGGGATGGTTATCCTTTCGATTACCGCGTTGATTGCCGATTGGGGAGTATCGAAGCTGGAAAAACGATTTATTGCTTGGCGGCATATCCGCCAATAAAAATAAAAAAATTAGGGGGAATCAATGAATGAACAAGACGATGAAAAAATTAAGCTTAGGGGTTTCAGGGGTAGCAGTAGCAGCCATGCTACTATCAGGATGTTCATCAACTTCAACTTCAGCACCAGTAAAATCAAAGGACACTAGCAGTACTGCTTCAACAGCTACTCCAAGGGTGTCCATCATGGTTGGTGGATTAGAGAAAATTATTTACATGCCATATATGCTGGCTGAAAAGCTTGGCTATTACAAGGATGCTGGGGTAATTGTAACACTGGTCGAGGAAAGCGCAGGTCAAGATGCGGAGTTAGCCCTTCTAGCTGGACAGGTCGATGGGGCAGGAGGATTCTACGATCATACCCTTGACTTACAAACAAAAGGGAAAAAAGTAGAATCAGTTGTAACAATGGCTGACGTTCCTGGTGAGCAGTTGATGGTATCCAACCGATTAAAGGATAAAGTGAAAACGTTAGCAGATTTAAAGGGACTGACCATTGGAGTAACAGGCCTTGGGTCATCCACGAATATGCTCGCAAGCTATAACGTGGTCAAAGGTGGAAATAAAGAAAGCGATTACAAACCATTACCGGTTGGAGCAGGTCAGACCTTAATCGCTGCGATGCAAAATAACCGAATCGATGCTGCCGTAACAAGTGAACCTACTGCAACCTTGCTTAAGAATAAAAATTTGGCGTTTACGTTTGTGGATATGAACTCGAAAGATGGTACACAAGCTGCATTAGGTGGAAAATATGCCTCTACTAGTCTTTATATGAATAACGATTATGTGAAAAAGAACCCAGAGGTCGTGCAAAAATTAGCTAATGCGTATGTTAGAACATTGAAATGGATGAGTACCCATACTCCTGAAGAAATCGCAAATATGATGCCAGAAGAATATTATGCAGGGGATAAAGCGTTATACATCCAAGCGCTTAAAGGTCAACTTCCGATGTTCACAACAGATGGAAAAATGCCAGCAGGCGACCCGGAAAATGTCCAAAAAATTCTATCTGCATTTAAACCAGCTGTAAAAAGTGTTCATCTTAGCCAGACTTATACGAACGAATTTGTTGATAAAGCGAAGTAAAACGTTACGAAACCGGGATGCCACATATTGTGGCCGGTTTTATTATTATTCTATGAATATTAATTGGAAGCAAAAATTGAAGACCTTTGCTGAGAAGGGCACTATTTCCATTGTGGTTGTCGGTTTGGTTTAAAATCTTAAGAAAAAAAACACTATATTAAAGAACAAATAAATGCGTTTCTAAGCATGTAAATAGGGGTTTTTCTAAGAGTATGATACTATTGGATTACTTTGATCCTAACGAGGTGCTAGCATGAAAATTGAAGTATGGTCTGATTTTGTTTGTCCGTTTTGTTATATTGGGAAGCGCAGGTTAGAAGAGGCGTTGGCTCAATTTCCACATAAGGAACAGGTTCAGGTGGAATTTAAAAGCTTTGAACTAGATCCAAATTCACCAAAGAATATTGATAAAAGTATACATGAAGTTTTAGCAACGAAATATGGCATGAGCATTGAACAAGCGATACAAGCAAATCAGGGTGTTGGGCAACAGGCTGCAAGTGTTGGGTTGACTTATCATTTTGACACGATGAAACCAACGAATACCTTTGACGCTCATCGCTTGGCTAAGTTTGCGAAAACTCTTGGGAAAGAAGCAGAAGTGACTGAAAAGCTGCTATATGCTTACTTTACTGAATCAAAGCAAATCGGGGATTATGATACTTTGGCGGACATTGCCGTTTCTGCGGGTATAGACCGTGAAGAGACAATAGGGGTGCTAAATGATCAAAACGCTTTTTCAAATGATGTTCGGATGGACGAATCGATTGCTCAGCAATATGGAATTAGCGGTGTACCGTATTTTGTAATTAATCAAAAATACGCAATTTCTGGTGCACAGCCAACGGCAACCTTTGCAGGTGCTCTTCAGCAAGTATGGCAAGAGGAATCTGCATCACTGGTGTTGCAGGACCTTTCAACCGAGAATGCAGAGGATGCAAGCTGTGTGGATGGCAGCTGTGCAATTCCAGAGAGGAAAGAGTAATTTTTTGGGGTTTAGTCCTTGCAGCGGCTAGACCCTTTTTTGTGGCCAATTATTAAACAAAATCCAGAGAAAAAACCGAATTTCTTTACATTTTCTAAATCTGTGCTATAGTTTTACTATATTTCTAACTTTATATTTTACTCGAATCACACTAGGGGGGCCTTTGGCTGAGATGGAACGAACGTTCTAGACCCTTTGAACCTGATCTGGATGATGCCAGCGGAGGGAAGTGGAACGAACCTTTATGTCAGCCGAATTTATTATGACATTAATCTTCAAACCACTCACTTCTATGGAAGTGAGTGGTTTTTATTTTGCCTTAGGAGTGAAAAAAATGACGGCAGATTTAGTACAAAGGATTTCAGATGAAGTCGAAGCTAGAAAAGAAGAATTAATGGAGCTAGTAACGAAACTAGTTGAATTCCCAACGGTAAGTCCACCTGCCCGGAATACAAATGATGTCCAGGAATTCATTAAAAATTACTTGGAGGATTTAGGCTTTGAAACGGAGAAGTGGGATGTTTATCCAGGAGACCCTAATGTTGCGGGTATCTTAAAAGGAGAAGTTTCTGAGCAATATAGTAGTTTGATCATCAATGGACATGTAGATGTAGCAGAAGTTGGTGATGATAAAGAATGGGACCAATCCCCTTTTACCACCTATATCAAAAATTCCTCTATTTATGGGCGCGGTGTTGCTGATATGAAGGGTGGGATTGCCGCCTCGTTAATCGCTATTAAACTTTTAAAAGAACTAGGCGTATCGCTTAATGGCGATCTTCAATTTCAGTCGGTTATCGGAGAAGAAGTGGGAGAAGCTGGAACCCTTGATTGTACAGAAAAGGGATATACAGCCGATTATGCAGTTGTCGTTGATACAAGTGACTTACATATCCAAGGACAGGGCGGCGTTATCACTGGCTGGATAACGATTCAAAGCAAAGAAACCCATCATGATGGGCTGCGTCGGAAGATGATTCATGCGGGCGGCGGCGTCAAAGGGGCTAGTGCGATTGAGAAAATGATGAAGGTTATCTCGGCCTGCAGGAGCTTGAGCGCCATTGGGCAGTGACAAAAAGCTATGAGGGTTTCGAACCTGGGATCAATACTATCAACCCCGCGGTAATTGAAGGGGGAAGGCATGCGGCTTTTGTTGCCGATCGCTGCGCACTGTGGATTACTGTTCATTTTTATCCGAATGAAGATTACCAAGAGGTTATCAAAGAAATTGAACAGCATATCCTCGCAGTGGCTGCGGCCGATCCATGGCTGCGCGATAATCCGCCGCAATTCACATGGGGGGGAAATCGATGATTGAGGATCGTGGTGAAATTTTCCCTTCATTAGAAATTGATCCAAAGCACCCTGGAACACTTCTTTTAGCTGATTCGTATGAAAAATTATTAACGCAAAAACCAATAATAGGTATGTCACCAACTGTTACCGATGCGGGCTGGTTAGGACGGCCGGGATTCCGACTGTAATTTTTGGACCAGGAAAATTAGAAGATGCTCATTCTGTCAATGAGAAGGTTGAGGTTCGTCAATTGGTGGATTTTACCAAAATTTTAGCCGCATTTATTGCTGAGTGGTGCAACACTAGAAAGGAAGGGTTAAATGATGAAGTTTACTGAAATTCTTTTTCAAAAAGTAAATGAAATCTGGGACAAGACCCATCAGCATCCATTTGTCGTCGGGATGGGTACTGGTGAGTTACCTGTGGAATCTTTTATTCGATATATGAAACAGGATTACGTGTTTTTAATCGACTATTCCAAGCTTTTTGCTTTAGGTGCAGTGAAAGCAAAAGACATTGAAACGATGGCCGCTTTTGCAAAGCTGCTTCATGAAACATTGAATGGTGAAATGGATTTGCACCGCCAATACGCTGAACGGTTTGGCATTACCAATCAACAGCTTGAGGAAACGAAGCCAACTCCGATTAACCTAGCCTATACACGGTACATGTTAAATGTAGCTCAGAATGGCTCACTTGATGAATTAATCTCAAGCCTGCTCCCTTGTATGTGGAGCTACTGGGAAATTGGCAAAATGCTTGCGGAAAAATATCCAGGTTCAATAGAGCATCCTTTATACGGTGAATGGGTCAAAATGTACTCATCTAGTGAATTTGGTTCTTTAGCAACCTGGCTCATCAATTTGTTAAATCAATTGGTGGAGGGAAAACCAGAGCGCGAGCTGGAAGTCATCGAGGACCATTTCTTAACGACATCCCGGTTTGAATATTTGTTTTGGGATATGGTCTACCAGGGGGGCGAGTGGCGTGTCTAGTTCGCCGATTTTATCCATAAAAGGACTTTCATATGCTTTTTCCGGTGAAGAGAACGCAAAGTCCATTTTTCAACACATCTCAATCGACGTGCTGCCAGGGGAGTTTGTCTCGGTGATAGGAGCAAGTGGTTCAGGAAAGAGCACGCTATTTAAACTGATTACTGGTTTATTGGAGCCTGACGAAGGACAAATCTGGATTGATGGCGGGCAATCTGGAAAACGATTAGGGAAAGTGGGCTATATGCCGCAAAAGGATCTGCTTTTACCTTGGAGAACAGTGGTGGACAACGTTATGTTACCATTAGAGCTTACTAAGGGATCGAAGCAAGGCAAAATGGACGAAATTAGGGAAGGATTGAAACGGTTTGGCTTAGCTGGGTATGAAAAGGCCTATCCGCATGAACTTTCCGGTGGAATGAAGCAGCGAGTCGCCTTTTTAAGAACCATTATGATTGGCAAAGATCTTTTATTATTAGATGAGCCGTTTGGCGCCCTCGATTCTATGACAAAGCATAATATGCACAGCTGGTTATTAGAATTATGGGGAGATTTACAAAAGACGGTTTTGTTCATCACGCATGATCTGGAAGAAGCAATCCTGTTAAGCGATCGAATTTATCTGTTGCTAGGTGAAGATGGTGGAAGTGTGAAAGAATGGAAGGTCGAATTGCCGAGACCGAGAAATTCAGAACTTATTTATCAATCAGAGTTCATTGCTATGAGAAAAGAATTGGAGTTGCTGATTCACAATGAAAAGTAGATTTAAAAAATGGACAGAAGATTATGGCCTGTTTCTATTGGTCGTCGTTCTTCTTCTTAGCGTATGGGAATGGGTTGTTAGACAAGGTTTTATTCCATCCTTTATATTGCCTGCTCCATCATCCATCTGGAATTCATTGGTGGAAAACCGACAGCTTTTGTTGGAACAGCATTTACCTGCTACCCTTAAAGAGGTATTGATTGGTTTTGTCCTGTCGCTAATCGGTGGAGTAATATTTGGGGTTGGGATGCATTTTTCAAGAGCATTAGAGAAGGTCCTTTATCCCTTTCTGGTTATTTCACAAACAGTGCCGCTAATTGCGATTTCTCCTATTTTTATCATGTGGTTCGGCTATTCGATTTGGAGCAAAATTGCCGTTACCATTTTAACAGCGTTCTTTCCGATTGTTGTTAGTACCTATGATGGGCTTAAAACCGGAGGGGAGGAATATCGTGAATTACTGTTAACAATGGGGGCCAATCGCTGGCAAATTTTTAAGAAAGTCCAGGTACCGCTAGCATTGCCTACCTTTTTTTCAGGATTGAAAATGTCTGTAGTTTATTGTGTTGTCGGGGCTACGATTGGAGAGTGGCTAGGTGCCAGTGAAGGCTTGGGCTACTTCAGCCGGCGAATGTCCGGCAATTTGCAGGCAGATGCTGTGTTTGCCGCCATTTTCTTATTATCATTACTTGGGATCATCCTCTTTTTACTCATTGGTTTCATAGAAAGGCAGTTATTGAAAAATAAAATTCGGTAAGAACTTGAAGGGAAGTAAAAGGAAATGAAAAAAAGTTTTTTGGTCATGATCAGTTTATTATTACTTTTATTAAGTGCTTGTAGTGCAGGAACCAAGGATAACCAAACTAGCACGAAGAAAAATTCTGGTGCAAACCAGAAAGTTCAGAAGGTTACGTTAATGCTAGACTGGTATCCTAATGCTGTGCATTCCTTACTTTATGTAGCCAAGGAAAAAGGCTATTTTAAAGAACAAGGTTTAGATGTGGATATTAAGATGCCAGCTGATACAAACGATCCGCTAAAATTGGTTGCAGCGAATCAAGTCGATATGGCGATCAGCTATCAACCAGAGGTATTAGTCGCACGGAGTGAAAATATTCCTGTTCAATCGTTTGCAGCTCTCGTTCGCCATCCGCTTAATCAATTACTGGTACCTTCAAATGGACCGATTAAATCACCAAAGGATTTAGCAGGAAAAACAATCGGTTATCCTTCCATACCTTTAGATGAAGCCATTGTCCAAACGATGGTGAAATCAGCTGGCGGCGACCCGCAAAAAATTAAAATGGTTGATGTTGGTTGGGATTTAATTCCTGCAATGGCCACAAAGAAAACGGATGCCCTCATCGGCGGTTATATCAACCATGAGAAATTATTGCTTGATAAAGAAAAACATCCAATGCGTGCCTTAAATCCAAAGGAATATGGTGTACCAGATTATTATGAATTAGTATTAGTCGGCAGTGAAAAAGAACTGAAAGCAAAACCGGATGTGTTTAAGAAGTTTATGGCGGCGATTAGAAAGGGGCAACAATATGTTCAGCAAAATCCGAAAGATGGTTTGGCGATTTTATTAAAGAACGAAGATAAATCCACTCCACTTGATAAGGGTGTCGAAACAAAAAGCTTACAAATTCTTCTTCCTTTAATGGATGCCAAAGATAAAGCATTCGGCTATCAGGACCCACAAACATGGACCAATGTTGCCAAGTGGTTAGAAGACAGTATAGTCGTAAAAACAACGATCAATCCGAAAGATGCATTTGTGAATTTCTAACATGCGACAGGCACCATCCACTAGTTGGATGGTGCCTGTCTTTTTTGATCAGGAATTATCTCCTTCTCATTCTGAATTCCCACATGTTACTGCCTTCCCAACATCTTTTTACTTGATTACGGCCACGTGATGTAGTAACCCATCTGGATGGACCCCCGTGTGGCGTTCTGCAGCGTCGCGATGTGTTTCTGCGCGATGTATTACGTCTTCTAGAAGTATTTCGTCTAGAAGTATTTCTACGCGATGTATTACGTCTTCTAGAAGTATTCCGGCGAGAAGTATTTCTGCGTGAAGTATTACGTCGTCTAGAGGTATTCCGTCTTGAAGTGTTTCTACGGGAAGTATTTCGTCTTGAAGTTCTGCGAGAAGTGCGTTTTGAACTTGGGTCATTGAACATGAAATCCCAAGCCCCGCCTCTTCTTGCATCTTCAACTGCACCTTGAATATCATCTTGAGAAAATTCTCTCATTTTTTGCACCTCCTTAAATTTTGAAAAGGGAGTACGAAAGCTGTTTAGCATGAAACTCCTCTTCTTAACTAATTTACGTTCGTACGGCCCTATTTGCATGGGTGAATTATCTAATTATGGAAATAATCTTGTCCCCAAGTGACCTGCTGCTTACTTCATACATACGAATAAGGAAGGAGGGATTAAAAATGGACGAGACTACAAATTTACAGCAATATAAGCTTTTTATAAATCCGACGGGATTTAGAGAACTGAAAAGAGACATTTGGATTGATGACCCAATTCCTGCCCAATTAACGGTCGAAGGGAAAAAACTCGAGATTGATTTAAGCTATCGCGGCTCCCATATTCGTAAATTTCTGAAAAAATCTTACCAAATTTCTTTTTATAAGCCAAAGACATTCAAAGGTGTAAAACAAGTACATTTAAACGCTGAGTTCAAGGATCCTTCCTTTATTCGAAATAAATTGTCATTTGATTTCTTTTCGGAGATTGGTAATTTAGCACCACAATCAAAGCATGTATTTTTAACCTTAAACGGAAGAGCAGAAGGGGTTTATTTGGAAATCGAATCAGTTGATGAAAATTTTTTAAAAAGAAGGAATCTCCCTAACGGAGCCATCTTCTATGCGGTTGATGGCGATGCCAATTTTTCACTGATGAGTGATTTAGATAAAGAAGCAAAAAAATCTCTGGAATTGGGATACGAAAAAAATGGGGAATAGCGACAGATGATTATTATTTGCAAGAATTAATTTTTAATATTAATACGATTTCACGGGTAGATTTTGAAAAAAAAATCCCAAACTATATTGATATTGAAAAATACTTACGTTGGATAGCAGGTATCATTTTTACTGCAAATTATGATGGCTTTGTTCATAATTATGCTCTCTATCGGAATGAAGAAACAGCCTTTTTTGAAGTAATTCCTTGGGATTATGATGCAACATGGGGAAGAGATGTTAACGGGAAAATTATGGAAGCGGATTTTGTACCGATTGAGGGCTTTAATACATTAACAGCACGGCTGTTGGATGTTACCAATTTTCGAAAGCAATATCGGGAGCTGCTTGAAGAAATCATGAATCAGCAATTTACGGTAGAATATATGACTCCGAAAGTGAAGGCTGCTCCAAACCGTTCGTCCTTATGTGCTTCAGGATCCTTATAAAAAGGAGCACATCGCTGACTTTGACAAGGAGCTAGATGTCATTTTAAAGTTTATCGAGGAGAGAAGCGGGTATTTGGAGAGAAAGATGCACAAATTAGAGTAGGATTGGTTTCAAAAACAAAAGCAATAATTGTTGCCACTGACCTTAAAGAGGTAACCGATAGGGTATATGGCGGCCGAAAATAATTAGTGTTTCTCCTACGAATCAACGAGCCATTCGGTTATATATAAAGATGGGGATGGTCAAGTTAAAGGAAGAAAATGAAAAGTTTCTTGTATGGGGAGTGGGAAAAAAATTATTAAGTCTTTGATAACGTACAAAAGAGTGATTAGGATAAAATCAAGAAAATAAGAAGGTATCTACAAGCCCAGCCTTTTACGGTTTTCTTGAAATCCTTTCATATAACAGAATCAGAGAATAAAAGCAAATTAAAAGCTTTACGTTTAACGGAAAATGGAGATAACCATTAAAGGCTAACAGTAAATTGTATCGAAAAGGGATTTTGCAATGATGAAAAATAAATTAAAAGCCATTTTCATCAATTAACGGGTTTGGTTTAGGAGTCTTTTGTTCATAGCACAGTGGAAATGACATCTTGTTTGACAATGCAAATATACAAAAAACTCGTCTATTTTAACGAGTTTTTTAGGATATGTTTTTGAGGTTATACATTTTTTCAATTACTGCTCAACTTTTTTAATAACGAAAACACCAATTTTGATAATGGTTTTTCTAGATTATGGGTAAATGTGACCCTTTTGGTTACCGTCCTTGCCTTTTTTTGTGGTTGACGGGCATCATAGAACTCCTTTGAACTATGTAATTCCTTTAATTGTTTTCATTTTAGTTGGATATTATCTTATGCAAGACCAGGGTTCTCCAATTAGCAAGTTTATTTTATTTCTCTTGTGATATCGTTGCTTTCTATTTATAACATCCAATACAATTGTTTATTATAGGATATTTTAATCCATTTTGATTTTCAGTTTATCAGATTATATTAACAGTAAATCCAAATTATTATTCTACCAAAATGCTTATTCTAATTGAAGCAGGGTTAGGGTATGTTTCATTAATATGACCATCACTTTTTATATGGATTGGCTTAGAATGGAAAATTTAAAAAACTGCAAAATCAATCTGATCGCAAAAAATAGATTTTTTTAAATGCTTTGTAGTAGCATTTTATCTAATTCACGTACTTTATCATATGATTTTATTAGTTGTGTAGGAATCAATTTTCTTCCATATTCCCAAGCATTCGTTTCTATTTCAGATAAAAGTTGTTCTTTTTCTACTTCGTCACCATACATTAGTGTCCTTAAATCATGTTTGTTTTTCTTAAAATCCAAATAATAACCGATCTCATGATAAAGAATAATTTTAACAAAGTTTTCATCTGTCTCTTTAATCTTAAAGTTAATTTTAGCTTTATATCCGTTAACTTTTATGTAGTTAAACTTTATCGTATTGGTCGATACGTTATAGCTCATAGGTGTAGTTAGATTATTGGTAAATTCATAATTTATATCTAAATTGTGCACCTGTAATGTATTTTTAATTATCTTTTCGATATCCCATATATAAAGCATCTTATCTATCACTACCCTTTCAAGGACATACTTTATTCAGAGTATTCTGCTCCCACGTAGTAAGTGGGAAGTAGTGGCATAAGTGGCCACTTAATATTATTTCTTCTCGACTTTAACTAATCCTTTACCTAAATTATTCTTATCAAAATAGCATATGACCGCATCATGAACTTGTATCTTTTCACCCGAAAGGATGTTTTTAGCAGAAAAATGGATGCCTGTCCCGTCATCACCTTTTCCGTAGTATTGATTATCATTAATATTGCTAATCGTATATTCTAACGTAATGTACCCAGAGGAACCATTGCTTTTAGTACTTGAATTGGTAACTGGGGCAGCTGTATGAGATTTAACTAGTACTAATGCAAATAGAAATGATGATAGCACCACAAGGATGATCACTCTTTTGATCATGTTACTCTACCCCCTCCTATGTATTTTAAGATATGAAAGGGGAAAGTAAATCCTTCTATTTTCCTTTAGCCTTTATACCTAATAAAAGGAGAGTTGCTAATTATGTACGAATTAAAAACAAGAGAAAATAACATCGATGTAATTGAGTTTATTGAAAAAATAGAAAACCCAAAAAAACGTGAAGACGCATATCATTTATTAGATATTTTTACTAAAACGACTGGTATCCAGGCGAAGATGTGGGGAACAAGTATCATTGGATTTGGTTCATATCATTATAAATATAAATCTGGTCATGAAGGTGATGCTCCTTTAGTTGGATATTCACCTCGAAAAGCTAAAATCAGTTTATATTTTGCAACAGGTGATACACGCAGAGACGATTTATTAAAAGGTTTTGGAAAACACACAACAGGAAAAGCATGTGTATACATCAACAAAGTAGCAGATATTAATGTTGAGGTTCTAAAGGTATTAATAAAGCAATCTATAACGTTTTTGAAAGAAATTCATCCGAATCAATGAGTCTTATTTGCTTACGGAGTGTTTTGGACAAATACTATCGATTTCTTCCGTGCAGGGAGAGCAAAATTAAAGACAAACAGAAAATGAGGATATTTATAATTTTCCGTTAGTTAGGTGGTTAGAAAAATGAGAAGGGATATTTCACATGCAATCCCGATGTTGGCAGTTCATGATGCTATAAATGCAATAGAATTTTACAAAAATGTGTTTCGTGCTGACGAAGTAACTAGAATCGTCGCTAACGATGGGAAAATTGAGCATTCCGAAGTGAAAGTTGGAAATGCACGCATCATGATAGCGGATGGATTTCCTGGATACAATCATACGGCGAAATCGCTTGGCGGCACTCCTGTAATTATCTATTTATATGTTGATAATGTCGACTCCGTGGTAGAAAGGGCTGTGAGTTCGGGTTCAACTCTCCTTAGGTCGATTCACAACTTGCCACATGGAGACCGTGTAGGAAAAATCGAAGACCCATTTGGGCATGTGTGGATGGTAGCTACACCCTTAAAGTAAAATGGGAAATTTTCTAAAGAGACTAAAACCAGGAAAAAATTAAAAGAACTTGAATTCCCCAGTTCTTTAAAATTAAACTAATAGGGTAACCAATTAATTTAGTAGGCACATCGAAAGAGGGATGATATAGGAAATGAACAATCTGACGAAAATGAAAATAGTAAAGCCAATTAATGAGGTATTTGAAGCTTTTGTAGATCCTGCAAAAATCGGAAATTTTTGGTTCTCATCAAGTTCTGAAAGATGGGAACAAGGCAAAACGGTTACTTTAAGATATGATGAATACGATGCTCAGCTCGATATAGAAGTAATGGAAATCGAGATCAATAAGAAAATCGTGTTCCAGTGGGGTGCAAATGAGAAAGGAAATATAGTTACGATTTCACTGAAGGAAGTAGAGCACTCGAATACTATTATTGAAGTGAATGAAGAAGGTTTTAATGAAAATGATCCAGAGTTAGTACATAAAATGCTAGACAATAAAGAAGGCTGGGTCTTTATGTTGACCTGTTTAAAGGGGTATTTAGAATTTGGTGTTAATAAATTGAGAGCAGGATTAGTGAAGGATTGACATAAGAAAAAGAGCCATTGGCTCTTTTTTTCATGAATTCTTTAAATCTCGATCTTGTGTACCACATTGATTTACACTTTCTTTTAATTTGATAACAACATCATCTTTGGTAGTGTTTAATCCTACTGGGATGTAAACTGGCTTCATCCCGGTATTACGCTATGAAATTATACAATTTTGAATAAAATATTCCAAATTGTATAAAAACTGTTTATAGTTTGATATAATTAATATATAAGGAGATTTTTCTTGAAAAATATTCATGAATGAATAATTTGCCGCAAAAAAAAGATTCGAAAGGGGGTGATTTTAAAGTGGATGGAAAAAAAGTTTGGAATGAAAGTGAAGCAATTCTTCACTCGCTACAAGATGATATTTTAGTAACCAATACAGATGGAATAATTTTAAAAGTAAGTGAAGCAACAGTAGCTATTTATAATATGAATTCCAATGATATGGTTGGCCGATCGGTTTACGATCTTGAAAAAGAGGGTGTTTTTACACCGATTTTGACACCGATTGTGATTAAGGAAAAAAAGAAAATTACCCTTGTTCAAACAACCATTGATGGAAAAAAGCTCTTAGTAACAGGTATTCCTGTATTTGACCAGGACCATAAGTTAGTTCGTATTGTTAGTTATTCACATGATGTAACTGAGCTGCTCAACATGAAAAAATACTTAACTGAAATTGAAGACGAAATGGAACGGGTGAAAAGTGAGCTTGAAAGGCTTAGAAATCTTCATTTCTATACGGATGGCATGATTGCAACCTGTGATGAAATGAAAAAGGTACTTCACCTTGCAATACAAGTGGCTGAAATCGATGCAAATGTGCTGCTGCTTGGCGAATCAGGAGTAGGGAAATCCCATATTGCTAAATTTATTCATAACAAAAGTCCGAGGAAAGACGGACCGTTTATTGAGGTAAACTGTGGAGCGATTCCGGAAACCCTTTTTGAGGCAGAGTTTTTTGGTTATGAATCGGGTTCCTTTACAGGTGCAAATACAAAAGGCAAGGTAGGTTTAGCAGAGCTTGCAGAAGGAGGAACGTTATTTTTAGATGAGATTGGTGAGTTGTCATTAGCTAACCAAGTTAAGATACTGAAGTTTATTCAGGAAAAGCAGTTTTATCGGGTTGGAGGAACAAAGCTGCAAACGGTTGATTTTCGGATTATTGCAGCGACGAATAAAGAGTTGGAGAAGGCAATAGAAGAGAAAACGTTTAGGCAGGATCTGTTTTTCCGTTTAAATGTTGTCCCCATTACGATCCCGCCGTTAAGAAAGCGGCCTTCTGATATTATTCCCTTAGTGGATTACTTTTTAAAATTTTTCTCTGAAAAGTACGGCCGTGAGCGCAGTCTCGATGAAGGCGTCATTCATTTATTATTAGCGCAAGAATGGAAGGGGAATGTTAGAGAGTTAATCAATTTAATTGAACGCCTTGTTGTTACTTCCTCAAAACATCTTATTGACATAGAAAACCTTCCGGAAGGTTATCGCAAAACGTTCTCGGCTGTTTCATTGGTTGATGATGGAAATCGTTCATTGGTTAAGATTCTTGACAGCGTAGAAAAGCAGGTGCTAATCCATGCCAGGAAACGGTACAAAACAACCATTAAAATGGCTAAGGCCTTAGGAATTAGTCAACCATCTGTGGTGAGAAAAATCAGAAAATACAGAATAGAATAAAAGTGGCACAGAACTTGCATGATTATAGGTAACAAGTGAAAAAAATAAGAAGTAATGGAGGGTACAAAAAGATAGTTTATGAGACTTTACTTTCTTAATCAATGCCTGCTAGAAAAGAAATATATATTTAAATAGCAAAAATGCCCTCTTCTAATTAAAATTATTGTAATTATCAAAATGTTTGAATGTTGTAAAAATATATTGACATAAAAAAGTTAAAATTTTATATTTATACAAATAATGGTATATGGAGGGATGGATTTTGAAGGTAACGGTAGGGCATGCGCAATATATTCGAAGGACGGGTTTATTAAATGAAGCGGGATCATACATACAAAACTTCGGAAAAACCGCTGCTCTCATTGGGGGACATACTAGTTTAGCAATCGTTGAAAAATCAATAAGACAGAGTTTAGCAGAGATCGAGATTACTTTGGGAATTTCACTATGGTACGGTGGGGAATCTTCGCAAACGAATATTGATCGCCTTGTCGAAGCATTGGCGTCCAAAAACATCGATGTTGTCATCGTTGCCGGTGGAGGGAAGGCCATTGATACGGTTAAAGCTGTTGCCTATCGGCTCAATATACCGCTAGTGGCATCCCAACAATCGCTGCGACCTGTGCAGCCGCTACACCTATTTCGATACTTTACAGTGATGTGGGTGAATTTATCGGAATCGGACGGGAATCAAAAGCACCCGATTTGGTGTTAGCAGATACGAACATCATCGTGAATGCACCGGTTCGGTATTTGATTGCAGGTATTGGCGATACATTGGCAAAATGGTTTGAAACGAAGTCTTCGGTGAAAAAAGCAGTACCGACAGCGTTCAATCAGACGGCCATTGCGATCGCAGGTCAGTTATACGAGACATTGCTCCTAATTGGGAAAGAAGCTGTTCATGCCCTAGAAAAGCATCGATTAACAAAAGAATTAGAAGACGTAATTGACGCGGTTATTTTAGTGAGTGGAAGTGTCAGCGGCTATGGTGGTGACGATTGCCGTACTGCCGGTGCTCATGCTATTTATTCAGGTTTAACCATCTTTCCCGAGGTTCATGGAACCTATCACGGTGAAATTGTTGCCTTCGGAATTTTAGCCCAGTTGTGCATGGAAGGTGCGGGGAAAGAAGAACTGAACACTTTAATCAGTTATTACAAAGAAATTGGTCTTCCTATTACATTAAAGCAAATGGGGATTCATCGTTTAACAGATTATCAATGGAATGAACTTGGAGAAATAACCGTAACGATTGAAGATATGGCTAATATGCCATTTAAAGTCACACCGGACATGGTGATAGAAGCTATTCGCAGGGCAGATGAAATTGGAAATGAGCATTTATCCGCTCCGCCTGTTTGTTAATGATAGAAAAAATAAGGGGGAACTTATGATGAAAAAATGGTTAGTGATTGTCTGTTCTTTTATGTTGTTATTAGCATTAGCAGCCTGTGGAAAGGATACTGCCTCCAGTACTAGTGATGGAAAATCTTCAGAGCCGTTGAAAGTAACGCTGCCTACATGGACCGGGTATGGACCGCTTTTTTTAGCGAAAGAAAAGGGGTTTTTCAAGAAAAATGGTGTAAATGTCGACCTATCTATTGTTGAGGGATTAGCTGAACGCAAGCAAGCATTAGCCAGTGGGAAAATCGATGGTATGGCAACTGCGTTGGATGTACAAGTAACGTTAGCGGCATCGAATATCCCAGTGGAAGTTGTCTGGTTATTGGATGATTCCCATGGCGGGGATGGAATTCTAGTTAAAAAAGGAATTAATAGTGTAAAAGATTTAAAGGGTAAACAAGTAGCATTTGAAGTGGGTTCAACAAGCCATATGCTGGCATTACAAGCGTTAAAACAAGGCGGTTTAACAGAAAAAGACGTAAAAGTTGTTCAGATGTCAGCCGGTGATGCCGGTGCAGCGTTTGCAGCCGGTAAAGTAGATGCTGCGGTTACATGGGAGCCTTGGTTAACAAAAGGTGCTCAAGCAAATGGTAAAATTTTGTTAACAACAAAAGATTTACCCGGCATTATCGTCGATACTATCAGCTTTAAAGAAGACGTGATTAAAAATCGTCCAAAAGATGTGCAAGCATTTGTAAAAGCAATGGGTGAAGCGATGACTTACTGGAAAGAGCATCCAAAAGAAGCAGACCAAATCATGGCCAAAGGCTTAAAGATCGATTTGAAAGAATTTGAAGGCACGATAACAGGCTTGAAATTCTTTGCAAAAGAAGATAACGCAAAATTATTTGGTACTGAAAGCAATAAAGGATCGATTTATCAATCTGCAGAAAATGCGATTAAGTTTTACAAAGATCAAAAATTAATTACGAAAGAGCCAAAAGTGGATGATTTAATAAATCCAAGCTTCCAAAAGAAATAATTTGCGTCACTTTGAAAAATAGCCTGACTTATGAGGATTTTCTTCCGCCACTTAAGTTAGCCTTTTTCAATAGTACATAAGAAATTAGGTGAGTTTTAATGATAGCGAAATTGTTTACTCCTAATAAAGAGATACCTAAAACGCTTTATTCATTCGCCGGCTTCATTACCTTTATTATTTTTCTAGCGGTATGGTCAGTGTTGAGCTACGGAGGAATCGTTAATCCATTGTTTTTACCAACTCCGACTGATGTGTTAGTAACAGCCGTTGATTTATTTAGGCAAGGCGATATCCTATCTGATATCGGCATAAGTTTTTCACGGGTTCTGATAGGATTTCTTGTTGCAGCTTTAATCGGAATACCATTAGGAATATTAATGGGATCATTACGGATTATGGAAGGCGCATTTGAACCTTTTATTGGCTTTATTCGTTATATGCCGGCTTCTGCCTTTATCCCATTGTTTATCTTATGGATAGGCCTTGGAGAGCCAGAAAAAATGGGTGTTATTTTCTTTGGAACATTTTTTCAGCTTACGCTAATGGTCATGGATGTTACGAAAAATGTTCAAAATGATTTAGTAGATGTTTCCTATACACTAGGGGCTAAGAAGGCGCAAGTTTTTACAAAGGTTATTCTTCCGGCTTCATTACCAGGAATTGTCGATACACTTCGGATTACGTTCGGTGGGCCTGGACCTATTTAGTGGTAGCGGAAATTGTAGGTGCATCCAGTGGTTTAGGGTATATGATTATGCAGGCTTCACGTTTTCTGCAACCAGATAAAATCATTGTTGGAATTTTGATTATTGGTTTGCTAGGACTTATAACAGATATTATCTTTAAAGCCATTTACCGAGCTTCATTTTCGTGGATGAGAAAGGATGGTTTATAAGATGGTGACCCCGGTTAAAGACGTAGAAAAAATAGTAAAACCGATAACGAAAGAATCGATTGTTCCTAATATAGGAAAACCAAAGTTAGAAATTAAAGAGGTAGGAAAAATATTCAAAACGAAAAAGGGGAGAAACGACAGCACTGGAAAAAACCTCTTTTTCCATTAGTGAAGGAGAGTTTGTGACGATTTTAGGACCTTCAGGATGTGGCAAATCAACTGTTTTGCGTATCGTGGCCGGCTTGGAAGAAGCAACCTCGGGGCAAGTTCTCTTAGATGGGAAAGAAATAAATGGCCCTGGACCTGATCGGGGTATGGTCTTTCAATCTTATACACTATATCCATGGTTAAACGTAAAGGACAATATTACTTTTGGTTTAAAGTTAAAGGGTGTTTCTCAAAAAGAACGGGACGATTTGGCAAGGCACTACTTGCAATTAATCGGTTTAGAAGGCTTTGAGAAGCATTTTCCCATTCAGTTATCAGGCGGTATGAAACAACGTGTTGCGATTGCACGCGCGTTGGCAAACGATCCTAAAATTTTATTAATGGATGAACCGTTTGGAGCATTGGATGCCCAAACAAGGAACATTATGCAAGAAGTGCTACTAAAAGCATGGGAAGAGTCCAAAAAGACGATTTTATTTATTACACATGATGTTGATGAATCAATCTTTTTGGCTGATTCAGTTTATGTGATGACTGCAAGACCGGGACGCCTAAAGAAAAAGGTTCCGATCACCTTGGAAAAGGCAAGAGATTTCAGTGTCAAAGCTACAGTTGAATTTGCCGAATATAAAGAAGAATTATTAACACTAATAAGAGAAGAAAGCTTAAAGTCTATTAAATAAAAAACGATAGTAATAACTTAAGTAAGACCAGTGTGTATGGCAGAAAGAAATGGGGGACAATTTTATGGAAAACAAATGGGATCATCTTGTGAAAAATATGCCCAATCGGTTAGCACCTAGTATGGCGAAGGATCATCCGAATCTACCGGTCGTGAAAGAGGAAGGCTGTTATTACTATGGTGTAGATGGAAAGAAATATCTGGATTTTACATCAGGAATAGCCGTCACAAATGTCGGGCATCGCCATCCGAAAATTGTTCAGGCGATTAAAGATGCAGCAGATGGTTTAATGCATGGCCCTTCCGGCGTCATTATGTATGAATCGATTTTACGTTTAGCGGATGAACTGGCAGAAATTTTACCAGGTGACCTTGATTGCTTTTTCTTTGCCAACAGTGGCGCAGAAGCCATTGAAGGAGCGATTAAACTAGCAAAGTATGTAACAAAACGTCCTTATGTTGTTTCCTTCACCGGTTGTTTCCATGGCCGGTCATTAGGGGCATTAAGTGTAACTACCTCTAAAAGCAAATACCGTAAATTTATTCAGCCATCAGGCTTTACATATCAAGTTCCCTATGCGAACGTGAAAGAATGCCCTCAGGGTTTAGACCCGGCAAGCTATGTAATTGAAAAATTAGAAAAAGATTTCGCCTCGCTTTTTAGCCATCAAGTAACACCTGAGGAAGTGGCTTGTGTTATTTTGGAACCGGTAATGGGTGAGGGGGGTTATATTGTTCCTCCGAAAGCTTGGTTGAAAAAAGTCCGTGAAATTTGTGATCGCCATAACATTTTACTAATTTTTGATGAAGTGCAAACAGGATTTGGCCGTACAGGAGAGTGGTTTGCAGCACAAACCTTTGATGTAACACCAGACATTATGGCGATTGCAAAAGGTATTGCTAATGGCTTTCCCTTTAAGTGCAACTGTATCCTCCAGTGAATTAATGAAGCAGTGGCCGCTTGGCAGCCACGGTACAACATTTGGAGGTAATCCGATTGCTTGTTCGGTTGGGTTGGCAGTATTAGGAGTAATGAAAGAGGAAAACCTTCTTGAAAACACAAGAAAAATGGGTAGTTATGCGGTTCAGCAGCTTGAACGTATTAAAGAAAGACATTCAGTTATCGGCAGTATTCGCGCAGTTGGGTTAATGATTGGGATAGAGGTTATTGATCCTAAAACAGGGGAGCCAGATGGAAAGGGATTATTAAAAATTCTCGATCTGGCGCTTGAAAAGGGAGTATTATTTTACCTTTGCGGGAACCACAGCGAAGTGATAAGAATGATTCCGCCATTAATTGTTACAAAAGAACAAATAGATGAAGGTTTGCAAATACTAGATGAAGCATTAACAGAGTATGAAGCCACAGTGATGAATCTTGTGGAAAATTAAATTATGAAATAATAGTATTTTGGGCTGACTCAATTGGGTCAGTCTTCTTTAAATCTCTTCCATTTAGTATTATCTTATATTGCAAAATGGAAAAAATTACATTTGTACTGTTGCCTCAAACGATGTTATTATATAAAAGTTCCTTAACGACAGGATAAACAAAAACGAATAGTTATCTATTAAAATATTTGTTGGGTTGACACTTAATAAGGAATGTGATAAGATAAATCTTGTCGCTTTTGAAATATAGTAATCTTGTTCTTTGAAAACTAAACAAACAAAAACGTGCAAACAAACAATATTATTAGTGAATCTTTCATTTGAAAGTGAAGCTAAGCCAATGTAACAAATGAGCTAATCAACTTTCTTGGAGAGTTTGATCCTGGCTCAGGACGAACGCTGGCGGCGTGCCTAATACATGCAAGTCGAGCGAATCATTAGGAGCTTGCTCCTATTGGTTAGCGGCGGACGGGTGAGTAACACGTGGGCAACCTGCCTGTAAGACTGGGATAACTTCGGGAAACCGGAGCTAATACCGGATAATCCTTTTCCTCTCATGAGGGAAAGTTGAAAGATGGCGTCACGCTATCACTTACAGATGGGCCCGCGGCGCATTAGCTAGTTGGTGAGGTAACGGCTCACCAAGGCGACGATGCGTAGCCGACCTGAGAGGGTGATCGGCCACACTGGGACTGAGACACGGCCCAGACTCCTACGGGAGGCAGCAGTAGGGAATCTTCCGCAATGGACGAAAGTCTGACGGAGCAACGCCGCGTGAGCGATGAAGCCTTCGGGTCGTAAAGCTCTGTTGTTAGGGAAGAACAAGTATCGGAGTAACTGCCGGTACCTTGACGGTACCTAACCAGAAAGCCACGGCTAACTACGTGCCAGCAGCCGCGGTAATACGTAGGTGGCAAGCGTTGTCCGGAATTATTGGGCGTAAAGCGCGCGCAGGCGGTCCTTTAAGTCTGATGTGAAAGCCCACGGCTCAACCGTGGAGGGTCATTGGAAACTGGGGGACTTGAGTGCAGAAGAGGAAAGTGGAATTCCACGTGTAGCGGTGAAATGCGTAGAGATGTGGAGGAACACCAGTGGCGAAGGCGACTTTCTGGTCTGTAACTGACGCTGAGGCGCGAAAGCGTGGGGAGCAAACAGGATTAGATACCCTGGTAGTCCACGCCGTAAACGATGAGTGCTAAGTGTTAGAGGGTTTCCGCCCTTTAGTGCTGCAGCTAACGCATTAAGCACTCCGCCTGGGGAGTACGGCCGCAAGGCTGAAACTCAAAGGAATTGACGGGGGCCCGCACAAGCGGTGGAGCATGTGGTTTAATTCGAAGCAACGCGAAGAACCTTACCAGGTCTTGACATCCTCTGACAATCCTAGAGATAGGACGTTCCCCTTCGGGGGACAGAGTGACAGGTGGTGCATGGTTGTCGTCAGCTCGTGTCGTGAGATGTTGGGTTAAGTCCCGCAACGAGCGCAACCCTTGATCTTAGTTGCCAGCATTCAGTTGGGCACTCTAAGGTGACTGCCGGTGACAAACCGGAGGAAGGTGGGGATGACGTCAAATCATCATGCCCCTTATGACCTGGGCTACACACGTGCTACAATGGATGGTACAAAGGGCTGCAAAACCGCAAGGTTAAGCCAATCCCATAAAACCATTCTCAGTTCGGATTGTAGGCTGCAACTCGCCTACATGAAGCCGGAATCGCTAGTAATCGCGGATCAGCATGCCGCGGTGAATACGTTCCCGGGCCTTGTACACACCGCCCGTCACACCACGAGAGTTTGTAACACCCGAAGTCGGTGGGGTAACCGTAAGGAGCCAGCCGCCTAAGGTGGGACAGATGATTGGGGTGAAGTCGTAACAAGGTAGCCGTATCGGAAGGTGCGGCTGGATCACCTCCTTTCTAAGGATATTAAGGAAAAGCGGAGGCGACTGTTCAACTTCGACAGACGTTGGAGAGCCAGCTCTACAAATCTCGGTTTTGGATTTGTGGTGATGGAACGAAACGGCGAGAAGTTAGGAGCCGAAGCTAGAAAAGCTGGACGTATGAGCCAGACAAAACAGTTTGTTTATCACACGTTCTTTGTTTGTTTAGTTTTGAGGGAGCAATTCTCTCGAAGATTTTTTTATTCGTTCTTTGAAAACTAGATAATCGTAAAGAAGAAGTCAAAGTAAAACATCGAGTCATCGCCATTTTAGTTTTTCGTTTCTTTTTAATAAGAGAAACAAACCTTTTAGGTTAAGTTAGAAAGGGCGCACGGTGAATGCCTTGGCACTAGGAGCCGATGAAGGACGGGACTAACACCGATATGCTTCGGGGAGCTGTAAGTAAGCTTTGATCCGGAGATTTCCGAATGGGGAAACCCACTGTTCGTAATGGAACAGTATCTTTACCTGAATACATAGGGTAGTGAAGGCATACCCGGGGAATTGAAACATCTAAGTACCCGGAGGAAGAGAAAGCAAACGCGATTCCCTGAGTAGCGGCGAGCGAAACGGGACATAGCCCAAACCAAGAGGCTTGCCTCTTGGGGTTGTAGGACACTCAACATGGAGTTACAAAGGAACGGGGTAGATGAAGCGATCTGGAAAGGTCCGTCATAGAAGGTAAAAACCCTGTAGTTGAAACTTCGTTCCCTCCTGAGTGGATCCTGAGTACGGCCGGACACGTGAAATCCGGTCGGAAGCAGGGAGGACCATCTCCCAAGGCTAAATACTCCCTAGTGACCGATAGTGAACCAGTACCGTGAGGGAAAGGTGAAAAGCACCCCGGAAGGGGAGTGAAATAGTTCCTGAAACCGTGTGCCTACAAGTAGTCAGAGCCCGTTTATGGGTGATGGCGTGCCTTTTGTAGAATGAACCGGCGAGTTACGATTACATGCAAGGTTAAGTTGAAAAGACGGAGCCGCAGCGAAAGCGAGTCTGAATAGGGCGAATTAGTATGTGGTCGTAGACCCGAAACCAGGTGATCTACCCATGTCCAGGGTGAAGTCCAGGTAACACTGGATGGAGGCCCGAACCCACGCACGTTGAAAAGTGCGGGGATGAGGTGTGGGTAGCGGAGAAATTCCAATCGAACTTGGAGATAGCTGGTTCTCTCCGAAATAGCTTTAGGGCTAGCCTCACGTAGTAAGAGTCTTGGAGGTAGAGCACTGTTTGGACTAGGGGCCCTCATCGGGTTACCGAATTCAGACAAACTCCGAATGCCAAAGACTTATCCGTGGGAGTCAGACTGCGAGTGATAAGATCCGTAGTCAAAAGGGAAACAGCCCAGACCACCAGCTAAGGTCCCAAAGTATACGTTAAGTGGAAAAGGATGTGGAGTTGCTTAGACAACCAGGATGTTGGCTTAGAAGCAGCCACCATTTAAAGAGTGCGTAATAGCTCACTGGTCGAGTGACTCTGCGCCGAAAATGTACCGGGGCTAAACGTATCACCGAAGCTGTGGATTGACATCGTTGATGTCAGTGGTAGGAGAGCGTTCTAAGGGCGTTGAAGCTAGACCGTAAGGACTGGTGGAGCGCTTAGAAGTGAGAATGCCGGTATGAGTAGCGAAAGATGAGTGAGAATCTCATCCACCGAATGCCTAAGGTTTCCTGAGGAAGGCTCGTCCGCTCAGGGTTAGTCGGGACCTAAGCCGAGGCCGAAAGGCGTAGGCGATGGACAACAGGTTGATATTCCTGTACCACCTCTTTATCGTTTGAGCAATGGGGGGACGCAGGAGGATAGGGTAAGCGCGCTGTTGGATATGCGCGTCTAAGCAGTTAGGCTGCAAGTGAGGCAAATCCCACTTGCGTTAGGCTGAGCTGTGATAGCGAGGGAAATTTAGTACCGAAGTTCCTGATTCCACACTGCCAAGAAAAGCCTCTAGCGAGATAAAAGGTGCCCGTACCGCAAACCGACACAGGTAGGCGAGGAGAGAATCCTAAGGTGAGCGAGAGAACTCTCGTTAAGGAACTCGGCAAAATGACCCCGTAACTTCGGGAGAAGGGGTGCTTATTGGAGTGAATAGCTTTGATAAGCCGCAGTGAATGGCCCAGGCGACTGTTTAGCAAAAACACAGGTCTCTGCGAAGCCGCAAGGCGAAGTATAGGGGCTGACGCCTGCCCGGTGCTGGAAGGTTAAGAGGAGGGGTTAGCGTAAGCGAAGCTCTGAATCGAAGCCCCAGTAAACGGCGGCCGTAACTATAACGGTCCTAAGGTAGCGAAATTCCTTGTCGGGTAAGTTCCGACCCGCACGAAAGGCGTAACGATCTGGGCACTGTCTCAACGAGAGACTCGGTGAAATTATAGTACCTGTGAAGATGCAGGTTACCCGCGACAGGACGGAAAGACCCCGTGGAGCTTTACTGTAGCCTGATATTGAATTTTGGTACAGCTTGTACAGGATAGGTAGGAGCCTGAGAAGCCGGAGCGCTAGCTTCGGTGGAGGCGTCGGTGGGATACTACCCTGGCTGTATTGAAATTCTAACCCGCACCCCTGATCGGGGTGGGAGACAGTGTCAGGTGGGCAGTTTGACTGGGGCGGTCGCCTCCTAAAGAGTAACGGAGGCGCCCAAAGGTTCCCTCAGAATGGTTGGAAATCATTCGTAGAGTGTAAAGGCATAAGGGAGCTTGACTGCGAGACCTACAAGTCGAGCAGGGACGAAAGTCGGGCTTAGTGATCCGGTGGTTCCGCATGGAAGGGCCATCGCTCAACGGATAAAAGCTACCCCGGGGATAACAGGCTTATCTCCCCCAAGAGTCCACATCGACGGGGAGGTTTGGCACCTCGATGTCGGCTCATCGCATCCTGGGGCTGTAGTCGGTCCCAAGGGTTGGGCTGTTCGCCCATTAAAGCGGTACGCGAGCTGGGTTCAGAACGTCGTGAGACAGTTCGGTCCCTATCCGTCGTGGGCGCAGGAAATTTGAGAGGAGCTGTCCTTAGTACGAGAGGACCGGGATGGACGCACCGCTGGTGTACCAGTTGTCTTGCCAAAGGCATCGCTGGGTAGCTATGTGCGGACGGGATAAGTGCTGAAAGCATCTAAGCATGAAGCCCCCCTCAAGATGAGATTTCCCATAGCGTCAAGCTAGTAAGAACCCTGAAAGATGATCAGGTTGATAGGTCAGAGGTGGAAGCGCGGTGACGTGTGGAGCTGACTGATACTAATCGTTCGAGGACTTAACCAAAACGAAATGCGGAGGCGACTGTTCAATTTCGACAGACGTTGGAGAGCCGGCACTACAAATCCCGGTTTTGGATTTGTGGGGACGGATCGAAACGGCCGAGAAGTTAGGAGCCGCAGCTAGACATTTTTAAAGCGAACTCGATTTTACAAAACTTCTTCTACATTATCTAGTTTTGAGGGAATGAAACCTCAAAGTAAATAGTCTGGCAATTAAGGCGAGAAGGTCACACCCGTTCCCATACCGAACACGGAAGTTAAGCTTCTCAGCGCCGATGGTAGTTGGGACTTTGTCCCTGTGAGAGTAGGACGTTGCCAGGCATGTGAAGGACAACTCGATAAGGGTTGTCTTTTTTGTGTGGAGTTGTAGCGGAGGATGAGGCAGGCAGGGATAACATTGAAAGTGGCAGGTCTCGAGGCTTATATAGCAGCTGCTATAATTTATTGGGTCATGACCATTATGGCAGAATCGTTTACAACCTTCTTAGAAAAGCACGTTACTATACATTTGTATATGTTAATTTAAAAGTGAGCCACCAAATTAAATGTGAGTTCACGGAATATTTTCAAGAAAGGAAATAGGCAGGAGACCATAGAGGTAGGTTAGCAAAATATATGACAGGAACTGAGTGATTAAAAGAAATATTTGATTTAAAGGAGACTAATTAATGCTTAAGCAAATTGTGGTTCGTGAAGCACTACCAGAGGATAAGGAGAGTGTTCAGAAATTATTGCTTGGTAGTTACCAACAATATGAGTCTGATTATAAGAACCCACAGGTTTGGTCTGATTACTTAGAAAATATTCGATCATCTGTTTACAACGAACAGGTGGATAAGATCCTAATTGCAGAAAGTGATGGCGAGATTCTCGGGTCACTCCAGCTTTTTCAATCATCCGAAAAAGCATATAATAGACCGGAACTTCAAATCCATTCACCCATTGTTCGGTTGTTAGGGGTCCATCCGAAAGCTAGGGGACGTGGTGTTGCACAAGCCTTATTAAAGGCTAGCGTGGAATACGCACAAACACAAGGAGCAATAGCCTTATACCTTCATTCGAGCGACAAGATGCATCAAGCAATCAAGCTCTATAAATGGTTAGGCTTTAACCGAGATCTTTCAAAAGAGTTCTATAACCATGATATCTTGGTTAAATGCTTTCGATTAGATCTTCAAGCTAGTTCATTAAACAAAGAAAACTTTTTTATTAAAACCAAGTTGACGAATGGAGATAGTATAAATATAATCAAAAACAAATAATTAATCAATTTAGAATAATGAAAAACGCCGATTAGTCTATCAATGGCTCCTGTTTAAAAAACAGGAGCCATTTTTTTTATTATTGTATTAATATTCCAAATAATTAGGATACTTCTTTGTTATTTGCCAATTCATTAATAGTAATGAGGCTATCTTCGAAAAAACTTTTGGGGTATTCAGTCGACTGCAGGAAAGGAAACATTCAGAATTATTCTTCATAATTCTTGCTCGTTCGGTCATTGTGGCCGATACAGATGAGAAAGCGAAGCAGCTAGTATCCATTGTGAAAAATCTTTTACTTTTATGTCCTGTAGCTGTTAATTACGATGAACACTGCCATTATAATGGGAACCCTGTTCGTGATGATGCTCATATTTGTTGCCATGGTGTCCGACCCCACCAAACTGACTCGTGGACAATCCAATTCCCAATCCAACAATAAATGTTATGACTGGATAGAGTATCCTCGTGAATGATTTCTTAAGGGGTACAGAAGCCGATTTTTGAGCTGATTCCGCATTTAATTCAGCTTTTATTTCTGTTTTGATTTGATTTTTTAAATCATTGCTTTGCTCGTTGTTTGTTTGTTCTGACATTTTTCATCCTCCCTTTCAGTAGTGACTAATCACTGAATTATATGGACCTAACTCTGATTAAAAACATTAATTTTTTCTTAAAACGTAAACAACAATAAATAAAAGATAAAAAGTCGATTAACGCTGATAACTATTGGAATTCGCTGATAAGTTTGTCGGATGGGATACAAGTTCTCTTAAAAACCTTAATTACCAGATAATAGATGGGATAGTATACAACCTAAATGAGAAATATGATTATGTATTGCACAACAAGAGGAGGGTAAACTATGAGCGAATTATTTGGATTTTTTAACGATGATAGGGAAGAAAGAAATGAAAGAGTGGAAGCTGTAGATGATAAAAAACTCCTTCTCCGCCAAGAAGAATTGGACATTTCTAAAGATAGGGTAGAAACAGGCGAGGTTGTCCTGAGTAAGGAAATTGTCGAGGAGCAAAAGGAAGTTGACGTTCCCGTTATGCATGAAGAAGTTGTTATTGAAAGAAGAGCCATCAACCATGAAATGAGTGATTCACCGATTAGTGAAGAAGAAACCATTCACATCCCTGTAAGCGAGGAAAGAGTGGAAGTAGGAAAACATACTGTCGTAACAGGGGAGGTTTCTGCTTACAAGAGAGAGGTAGAAGAAACACGACATGTAGAAGAAACGCTTAGAAGAGAAGAAGCACGTGTAGATTCATCTGGCGACGCAAATATCGTGAATGATGAGGAAATTCCCCATTACGAATAAGGGTATTAACTAAAATTTATAGAAAAAACACCTCACATGAATCGGTAAAATTTGTGAGGTGTTTTTTCAAAAGTGCTTTTACATGTTAATTGATGTCCGTTTCACAAAACCAAGGATGAAGGAGGCAAGATGATAGTGAATTCGGGCAAAATCCCAAATGCAATTAGTTCTAATCAGAATCAAGTAGTAAAACTTAAGCTTCGAAAAGAACAATTGGATATCGTTAAAAAATGGGTGAATACAGGCAGGGTGACCATTCGCAAAAAGGTGATCACAGAGGAAAAAACGATTGTTGTCCCTGTGACCCGTGTTGAATTTATCATTGAAAATAACAAATCAGATTCAGAAAATAGTAGTGAGAAAATGAAGACGATTCGAATACCGATTAGCGAAGAGCGGATTGAAGTAGTAAAACATTTAACTGATTTGGGAGATATCAAAATTTACAAGCGACAATTTCAAAAGATGGAGCATGTGGAAGAGACCCTGAAAAATGAAATAGCTCATGTGGAAATTATCGGAAAAGCTAAAGTTATAGACAAAGAAGACCAAAGTGAGCTTTCCTAAAGTGACAACGGAGATACAATGACCATCCATTTCAAGGTACTTGCATAGGATAGTGCAGGATTGCACAAGGAAAAAAGCGAAAAAGAGTTCCAAATGTGACAAATTATTATTGGAACTCTTATTAATCGTGGTCATAGGAGTACTTTTCATGCAATTATATTTATCTTTCAATCCATGGTAGGTTGGTAATAATTCTAACGTTTTAACCGTTTAAGTACACTTTCTTCGAAATTTGCTTGATCTATATCCAATCCCAGTATTTCGTTTCTAAATGGCTTGAAACGTCCATTATTCACTTCTAATGTAAAATATCCCCTTTGACTTAAAGGGTTGATATCCCCAATAATATTTTTCCCGCGTACAGGATCAAACAAATTAACTAAATTAGGATTGCTTGGATGTGCTCTGAACCTACATCCTTGTTCCACACAAACTCTTACAATGTTTCGTACCTTTGGATGAGCGATACTCTCAATTTTCTTACTAATTTCGTCAGTGGCCAGTACCTTTATCCTCCTTTCCAGTCTTAAAACGATATGCAGGTGCGGAGGAACATATGCTTTTTTTCAAAGTATCCTATTATTCTATGTTACCTTCTAAAAAAATATGAATCGGTTAAAAACTAATTACAATTTGATAGTGACTAAATTTTCTGCTCATTTAAATATGGGTAATGGCCGTTTAAATTTGAATTTGGATTAGGATTTGTTAACATGGTTATAAAGGAAATCTTAGCAAGTGATAGATGTGAATGGGCTTTCATTACCCTATGAATGGAGGAGAATGTATGGCGTTGGAAACAAAGTGGGTTCAGTATGGAGAAAATCAAGAATATACCGGTTATTTGGCAAAAATGGATCATGTGAAGGATAATCTCCCTGCAGTTATTGTGATTCAAGAAATATGGGGTGTTGATGCCCATATTCAGGATATAACAGAGAGATTCGCACAAGCAGGGTATCTTGCATTTGCTCCCGATTTATATGCGAAAAATGGGAATCGTATTGAAGAGTTGCGTGTAGAACGAGTGGAGGAGGTCAAGGCATTTCTTGATTCTTTACCACATACAGTGTGGAACAATCCGGAAGAAAGACAACAGGCTCTAGGCGAATTGGCCGAGGAAAAGCAAAATCGTGTTACCAAAACGTTTGAAAGAATGTTTGGTGGGATGCATTCTTCCAATTATATTGGGCAGCTTTTGGCAACCTCAAGCTATTTGCGGGAGGAATGTGGGGTATCAAAAGGACAAGGTGTAGCTTCGATTGGATTTTGCATGGGTGGAGCCCTTTCTGCGTTGCTAGCCTGTCGCGATCCTCAATTAAAAGGAGCAGTCATCTTTTATGGTAATGCTCCCTCAGAGGAAGAGCTAAATCATATTAATTGCCCGGTTTACGGATTCTATGGTGAACATGACAAACGGATCAGTGACAATGTCCCTGCCTTTGCGGAACAAATGGAGCAAAATGGCAAAAAATTTGATTATCAAATTTATAAAGAAACCGGACATGCCTTTTTTAACGATACCCGAGCTTCTTACAATGTGAAGGCAGCTAGGGATGCTTACCAAAAAGTGTTAACGTTTTTTAACCAAATGCTTGTTCCTGAAAACTGATAGTATAAAAAAGAAGTCTGCTTTTGATAAATAAAAGCAGACTTCTTTTTTATAATATAATTATATTATGTAAACTTAAAAGATAGCTCTTCTAATTGAACTAGAAACAATAATTTATTTTTAGGGAGGAAAGAAGGCACTTACATCGAACATTATAAAAGTATAAATATTCCAAATGAGGGAAGGCGAAACAATGACCTTAGATCCACAAGCCAAATTAGTTTTGGAACATTTAGCCGCTGCAGGTGGCCCGCCAATGGAAACACTATCACCCGAGCAAGCAAGGAAAGCATTCGTGCTCCCAGAAGGAGAACGGGAACCTGTAGGGAAGGTTGAGAATAGAACGGTCCCAGGTCCAGCCAACGATATTCCTGTCCGAATCTATTATCCAAAGGAAATTCAATCGAACCATCCAGCACTCGTATTTTATCATGGGGGCGGCTGGGTAATCGGAGATATCGGTTCCCATGATAATATATGTAGAGCGCTGACAAACCTCGCAGACTGTGTGACGATTTCGGTTGACTATCGCTTAGCTCCTGAACATAAATTCCCAGCGGCTGTGGAAGATTCTTATGCCGTCATTCAATACGTTTACGATCATGCAGGAGACTTTCAAGTCGATCGTACTAGAATTGCCGTTGGTGGTGATAGTGCGGGTGGAAATCTAGCAGCGGTTGTGGCAAATCTTGCAAAAGATAAGAATGCATCAACCATTTGTTTCCAACTATTAATCTATCCAAGTACAAATCTAGGCGGGGGACCTACTACTTCTATGCTGGAAAATTCGGAAGGCTATTTCTTAACAAAAGGAAATATGGAATGGTTTCGTGACTGCTATTTAAATGGAGAAGAGGACAAACAGAATCCTCTCGTTTCTCCAGCGCTCTATGAAGATTTTAAAGGGCTACCACCTGCTCTGGTTATTACGGCTGAATATGATCCGCTAAGAGATGAAGGCGAGGAATACGCAAAAAAGCTAGCTGATGCAGGAGTCGAAGTGGAAAGTGTCCGTTATAATGGTGTCATTCACGGATTCGTCAGCATGGCTGCCGTTATTGGCAAAGGGCAAGAGGCTTTAGAAAAAGCAGGGTATGCATTGAAAAAAGCCTTTAAATAGGAAATAAGAACAGGCACCTTCCTACTATCTGGAAGATGCCTTTCATTTTTTAATCAAATTTTAAATTGTATGGTACACTTTAAAGGACTAAGAATGAACGTAATTGAGGTGTCTTGAGTGAAAACAGTCCTAGTAATCGGCGGAGGTATTACCGGATTATCTGCCATGTACGAATTAAATAAATGGAAAAAGATGAATCAATCAGATGTAAGGCTTATTCTTATAGAAGCGTCCAGTGAACTTGGTGGGAAAATTTGTACGGTTAAAGACGGAGGTTTTGTGATGGAATCAGGGGCAGATTCCATTGTCACTCGTAAAGCGAATAGCATGTCCTTCATTGAAGAACTCGGTTTGGAGAGTGAAGTGGTATACAATGCCACGGGGAGTTCCTTTATTTATACAGAAGGAGAATTAAAGCCGATCCCGGTTGATTCCGTATTTGGAATTCCTGGCAGTGTCGAATCCTTAGCCAAAAGTACGCTCGTTTCTGCAGAAGGAAAAGTGGCGGCACTGAAGGATTTTTATACAAAAAATGAAACGTTCACAAAAAACGATTCCATCGGCGCCTTTCTTGAGTACTTTCTCGGAAAAGAATTAGTTGAAAAACAAATTGCGCCTGTTCTCTCCGGTGTTTATTCCGGAAACATGAGCGATTTAACGATTGCATCAACACTTCCGTATTTGCTCGATTATAAAGAAGAATACGGAAGCATTATAAAAGGATTTGAAGCAAATCAGAAAAAATTTAAAAGCGGCGGGGAAAGGAAATTTCTTTCTTTTCGCAAGGGCTTGAGCTCACTTATTGATGCGTTTGCAGGCAAGCTTGAGGAAGTTGAAATTTTAAAGAACACAGAAGCGAGCAAAATCGAAAAAAATAACAATGGTTATAAAGTGTTTTTACATAATCATGAAATCATTGAAGCCGATTGTGTGGTGCTCAGTATTCCCCATTCTGCTACTAAAAGATTATTCATAGATGAGGAACTAGAAAAAGAATTTGCGGGTTTGAAAAACAGCTCGCTCATAAGTATGTATGTTGGTTTTGAAGTACCAGATTGCATTCTACCTGCAGACGGAACGGGTTTTATAGCAGCAAACACCAATGAATTGTCGTGCAATGCCTGCACCTGGACAAGCCGGAAATGGGAGCATACCTCGGAAACGGGTAACTTGCTCGTAAGGTTATTTTATAAAAGCAGCCACCCGTCCTTTCCTGTTCTAAAAGAAATGAACGAAGAGCAGCTTCTTCAAGTTGCACTTGAAGATATTCACAAAAGCCTTGGAATTACAGCTGAACCAGTTGCTAATGTGGTAACAAACTGGTCTGAACAAATGCCCAATTATTTAATCACCCATCCCAAAAGCGTGGAAGCTCTCGAAAGCAAACTTGCGGTATCCTATCCTGGGGTGATCCTTGCCGGCTGCTCGTATTATGGCGTTGGAATTCCCGATTGTATTGAAAATGGGATTCATACAGCAAAGAAAATAGTTTCATTTCTTTAATAACAGGTGGTGGAAGCAAAACTTAAGATGAGGTGTTTTGATGATTCACATTGTGAATGGGGATGTGGTGGGGAATAAGATAGGGATCCTCACGGGAGATATTCTCGTTTGGAGAGAAATGTACGATTTTGGACCACTAGCGGCAGATATTTCAGAGAAAGAATGGATCAAACGACGTGCCCTTTTTTTGATGAAAAAGTAGGAATTCCTGCTTCCTTATTTATTAAGACTAGTGGGGAACAAAGTCGATTTCTGGACGAGATACCTAGAGAGACTGAGATTGTACTTTGGTTTGAACATGATCGATATGACCAGACGATGTTGATGTATTTGCTAAACGAACTTTCCCGAAAAGAGTTTAAGAACCTTTCCATGGTTACCATTAATGAGTATCCAGGGATTGAACCCTTTTATGGACTTGGGCAATTATCTTCACAACAATTAGAAGAACTTTTTTACCATAAGAAACAATCTATTTCAAAAGAGAAAATGAATGAAGCCATATTGGCCTGGAAAGCCTATATATCTACGAATCCTACTGATATTGAAAAATGGATTGCAACATCAAAAGAGAGAGTGCCTTTTCTAAAACAAGCATTACAGTCTCACTTGAGCTACTTCCCATCAGTCAAAACGGGTTTAAATGAAGTTGAAACTTTTGTCCTAGAATATATGTATGATTATACTTGCCCTTTTACGGAATTGTTTCATGTTGTTAGTAAGCTAAGAATCAGTGATGGCTTGAGTGATCTCCACTTTGCTGCCATTCTAAACGAGCTCATGAATGGTCCATACCCGTTGTTAGAATCCGATAGACCTCTACCAAATTATCAAAGCCCTGAACCCCATGCAAAACTTAAGCTAACATTCTTTGGGTTAGAGGTCCTTAAGGAACAAAGAGACTTTTTTGAAAAAGAAAAGAGTGATTGGTGGGTAGGAGGGGTTAACCTGAAAAATAATAAATGGTACTGGGATGGAAAGAGGCTTATTAATCCTTAAATCTGTCAGAATGAATCAATATTTCGCTTTATAGGTTTCGGTCTCGTTGACAAATTGAGTGCCAGGCACCTTCCAAATGTTTGAATGGTGCCTGGCACTTATTTTTTATTCTAATGAACAGGATCAAATGGTTCTGGAATTATTTTATTTGAACGATAGAGCATTTCAGATACGGTTACACTTTTATAACCATTTTTATATAAAAATTCTAAAATGCTATCTAATGCATTCACTGTTTGACAAGCCTGGGAAAATTCGGTGCCATGCCAATCATGAAGTAGAATGATATTCCCTGGTCTAACGTCTTTTGTTATATAGCTGCAAATTTGGCTGGCTGCAGGACCTTTCCAATCTTGGGGATCCTGATTCCATGACCATAGAACGACAAGTTTCCCGTTTTTTACAGCTGTATTAATGATGAAATCATTGTAAAAACGCCTCCAACTGGGCGATAAAGTGTGGGTTTATATCCAGTAATTGGCTGAATAAGATTATCTGTTTGTTCCAATTCTGACGCTAATTTTGATGCTGTTAGTTTTCTACCATAAATATGGGAATAAGTATGGTTAGCAACTTCGTGTCCTTCTTTTACTTCCCTCCTTACAATTTCAGGGTATTTTTCCACCTTATTACCTGAGACAAAAAAGGTGGCTTTTGCATGGTATTTAGCTAATATATCAAGAATTTTAGGAGTGAAAACAGGATGTGGTCCATCATCGAATGTTAGCGCAACTATTTTTTCCTTTGTGTTCACTTCCCAGATGACATGTCCTGTTTTTTCGTAGTCCTCACGACTAGCTGTATGAGCAAAAGCAGCAGTTTGAGTGGAACAAAAAGAAACAAATAATAGAATAGGAACCAGTAAAGTTTTTTTCACGAATAATACACTCCAGTGAAGTTCAAGTATGGTTAGTTTATGGAGTAATCGTCTAATTATTTACGCTAAGGAAATGAATCTCTCGAGAAATTTTCCTAGTAGCATCAGGATACTGAGAATCGTTTATTATTTTCCTTTTTTAGTTGATTAGACTAAAATAAGGAAAAGAACTTAAACAAAGGAGGTTGTTAGCTTTGACGAAGGAAATTGGTTTTATCGGACTTGGAAACATGGGACAACCAATGGTAATGAATCTGTTGAAAGCGGGTTTTAAGGTAAAGGTGTACAATCGTACGCCAAATAAAGCAGAGGATGTCGTAGCCGCAGGTGCACAGCAGGTGAATCGTCCGAAAGATTTAGTAATACCTGGTGGCATTATTATCACGATGGTTGCGAATGATCAGGCACTAGAAGAGGTTGTAATGGGGCCTGATGGATTTGGGGAAAACTGGGAGAGGGTGGCATTCATTTATCAATGAGTACCGTTTCGCCTGAGACATCACGCAAACTAGCAGGATATCATCAACAGCAGGGTAGTCAATATGTGTCATCCCCTGTATTTCAAAGGCCAGATGCGGCAGCAGCACAAAAACTTAATGTGCTTTCATCAGGTCCCATTGATGCAAAGGAGCGAGTCAAGCCAGTGCAGGAGGCACTGGGACAGCGTGTCTTTGATATTGGGGAAGAACCAGGAAATGCGAATGTGATTAAACTTGGCGGGAATTTTATGATTATGGCGGCGATGGAAGCTATGGCTGAATCGTTTAATTTGGCAGAGAAAAATGGAATCGACCGGCAGCTGGCTGCGGAAGTATATGCTTCCACTTTATTTAATTGTACCGTATATCAGGGATACGGCAGATGATTGCCAAGAAGATATTTGAACCTGCTGGTTTTCAGCTCAAGCTTGGCGTCAAGGATTGCAATCTCGTCTTAAATGAAGCTAACGCCACACAAACACCATTGCCATTGGCTAGTTTATTACATAATCGCTTACTTGCCTCTGCAGCAAAAGGTCGCGAAAATCAAGATTGGTCAGGTTTTAACAAGAATCTCTATGGAAGAAGCAGGATTAGAATAGACATGAAATATTGGTGCTCGGACATGGTCAAACAACAATTCAAAGGACAAAGCATAAGCGCTTTGTCCTTTCCACTATTATTTAAATGTCTTTCCAATCCAAACTTTTTATAAATTGTACGAATGCTCTGACCACATTCAATTCTAGAGATTCCTCATGATAAAAAACCCACGTTCGTCGTAATATAGGATTGCCTTGTTCATCAATTAAATCAATTTTATATAAATCCTCTATACCGGTAAGTGTCCTACTTGACAAGATCCCATAACCTAAACCATTTTTTACCATTTCCTTACAAGTATCAACTTGGTCGACTTCTATACTGATAAAAGGTGGTTGTGTGTAGCTTTTGGTCCACCAACTATCAATTACTGATTTTAATAAGTAATCTCCTCTATAATCGATTCTAGGAAGATGGGGAAGATCCGTAATGTCAATTTCTTTCTTTGACGTTACGCAAATGGTTTCTTCGAATAAGAGATGTTTCAATAATCCCCGCCAACTATAATCTCCTCGAACAAAGCTGATATGAACATCTCTATTGTGAATTAGCTGCGAAACATCTTTGCTCCATCCTGTAATTACTTTGAATTCTACATGGGGATACTGCATTTTAAATAATTTTAAAATATGAGCAAGTTTATAATTCGCAAAAAAATTGGAAACTCCCAATTTTAACGTACCAACCACTTCATTATCTTTGTTATGACCCATATTGAGGATATTCTCTTTTATTTTTTGATAATGTGCGAGGGCTTCCTCTGCACATTGAGCAAGATATTCTCCCTGTGGGGTAAAGTGGATTCCCCGGCTTTCGCGGGTTACGATTGGTGCACCTATTTCCTCTTGAATATGTTTTAAACGATTGGTTAATGCAGGTTGTGTAATAAACAAAAGCTTAGCTGTTTTCGTTAAATTTTTTTGACTATGAAGCACTTTCAATATTTCCCAATCACGGTAATCCATTGTCCCCACCCTATTTTTTCCATATAAAAGTTTCTTATAAGTAAATATAATTTTTTAGCATTTTATTTATTTCCATTATTACATTATCCTTATCCCTAGGCAATCTATAAATCTTTTCAATATGGGTACGAAATATAGGAAGAAACACAATCATGGAGGTATTGGGAATGGGAATACAAAAAAGCCAACAAAAGCCATGGGAAAATTTCATTGGTCCAAACCTTGGCTATGTGATGGAACAATATGAACGGTACTCAAGTGGTGATGAACCGATTGATTCGGAATTAAAAGAGCTTTTTGTAAGATGGGGAGCACCTTTTTCTTTGGAAATTAATCATACGGAAGAAACGAGTGATTCTATTCCGACGAATATGCCACATATGGAAAAAATCCTTAAAACAGCAGAACTGCTGGGCGACTTGCGCTCATATGGTCACTTATCAGCTAATATCACTCCTTTAGCGGAGAAGGAAAAAGACCATGATTTACTTAATCCGGAGAAATATGGATTAAGTGATGAAGATTTGAAAGCGATTCCTGCCAAATTAGTTTGGAAAGAGGCGCCAACTGAAATCCAAACGGCATGGGATGCGGTAAATCAATTAAATGCAATGTATACCTCTTCCTTAGCCTATGAATTTGACCATGTTCATCATACTGAAGAACGAACATGGTTACGTCAGATGGTAGAAACGAGTTCTCTACATCGTGAACTCTCAAAGGAAGAGCGGTCCACTCTTTTAAAACGGCTGACAGAGGTTGAAGGTTTTGAACAGTTTTTACATAAAACATTTGTTGGTCAAAAAAGGTTCTCCATTGAAGGAGTAGACATGCTTGTCCCAATGCTTGATGAAGCAATTCGTAAAAGTGCCGGGGATGGTGCACAAAATGTAGTGATTGGAATGGCACATCGTGGACGCTTAAGTGTGCTGGCACATGTTTTAGAAAAGTCATACAACAAGATTTTCGCTGAGTTTTTACACGCTTCTACAGAACAGCCGGGCGAACCGAGTGGTCTTGTCGAGTTAAGTGAGGGCTGGTCAGGAGATGTGAAATATCACTTAGGCTATGATCGATTCATCGAAAGCACTGGGGCACAACGGACACGTGTAACTTTAGCGAATAACCCAAGCCATCTCGAATTTGTTGACCCAGTGGTTGAAGGATTTACAAGAGCCGCCCAGGAAGATCGAAATAAACCTGGCTTCCCAAAAAGAGATGCTTCGAAAGCGTTTGCGATTTTAATCCACGGTGATGCTGCATTTCCAGGCCAAGGAATTGTCTCTGAAACCTTGAACTTAGGGGGATTAAAAGGATACCAAACAGGGGGCACTATTCATATTATTACAAATAATATGGTTGGTTTTACAACGGACAGCTGTGATTCACGTTCCACGAGATATGCTAGTGACCTGGCGAAAGGATACGAAATCCCGATTGTGCACGTGAATGCAGATGATCCAGAAGCCTGCCTGGCAGCTGTCCTTCTTGCCTACCAATACCGGGTTCGTTTCCAAAAGGACTTTTTAATTGACTTAGTCGGTTACAGGCGCTTTGGACACAATGAAATGGATGATCCTGCGGTTACCCAGCCGAAAGTGTATAAAAAAGTGGCACATCATCCAACTGTCAGAGCAATTTATGCGGATCAATTACAAATTAAAGGTATTCTTAGTCAAGCAGAAATCGAACAAATCACTCTTAGTGTTCAAGTAACATTACAATCCGAGTATGACAGTGTATCCGATAAGAAGGATGCTCCGGCTCATGAGGTTGAGGTACCTGAAGTTATTGCTAAAGGTATTCCAAAAATTGACACAAGTGTATCACTCGATACACTTCGTGAATTAACTTCGAATTACTTAAATGGCGGAAGGTTTTCATATCTATCCGAAATTAAAGCGCATTCTTGAGCGCCGGAAAAATGCATTGGATGAAAACGGAAAAGTAGAATGGGCGTTAGCTGAAAGTTTAGCCTTCGCTACAATGTTAAAAGAAGGCACACCGATTCGGCTAACAGGACAAGATTCTGAGCGTGGAACGTTTGCGCACCGGCATATTGTCCTTCATGATGCGGAAACGAATGATACCTTTTCACCTTTGCAAGGTCTTCCGGAAGCCCGCGCTTCCTTTGCCGTTCATAATAGCCCGCTCTCTGAAGCTGCGGTTGTCGGCTTTGAATACGGCTATAATGTCTTTGCACCTGAAACACTTGTGATATGGGAAGCGCAATACGGCGACTTTGCTAATACTGCTCAAGCACTTTTTGATCAATTTGTTTCAGCCGGTAGAGCCAAATGGGGGCAAAAATCCGGGCTTGTACTCCTTCTGCCTCACGGTTATGAAGGACAAGGTCCGGAGCACTCTAGTGCCCGCCCGGAACGCTTTTTACAATTGGCAGCAGAGAACAATTGGACGGTCGCGAACTTAACAAGTGCAGCCCAATATTTCCATATATTACGTCGTCAAGCCGCTGCACTTGGAACAGAGTTTATACGACCATTAGTTATCATGACACCAAAGAGTTTGTTGCGTCATCCACTGACTGCTTCTATTGGCACTGACCTTAGCGAGGGACATTTCCATACAGTAGTAGAGCAGCCACAGCTAAGAAAAGCAGTAGACAAAGTGAAGCGGTTAGTATTAACAACAGGTAAAATGGCGATTGATTTAGCAGCGGAAGTTGAATCAAAAAAAGAAGATCAAGACTTCAGTGGGGTACACATCATTCGCATTGAACAATTATATCCATTTCCTAAGGAAAAAGTGGAAGTGATCGTACAGCGATATCCGAACTTAGAGGAGATTGTCTGGGTGCAAGAAGAACCAAGAAATATGGGAGCATGGCATTTTGTCTTGCCAATCCTTTCTGAACTAGCCGCTGGAAGACTAACTGTCTCTTATAATGGGCGTCCCGATCGTTCCAGTCCTTCAGGTGGTGACCCGACTGTTCATAAAAAAGAACAAGAACAAATCGTTCAAAAAGCGTTGAATTTTAATCAATTACTAGATAAAGAAAAATATGAGAAAGTTTTAGTGCATAGCTAAGAAAAGCGCAAGCGCCGGTTTAGCGCAGTACACTAGTCGCTGGGCTGCTTGCGCTGGAAAATTCTCAAAGTAAAATGTTACTGATTCGGCAAGAAATATTTCATAGAAAGCTTTAAAGATTAAGGAGGATATCGAGCATGATTGAACTTAAAGTACCAGAGCTGGCAGAATCGATTTCAGAAGGAACGGTTTTACAATGGCTTGTAAATATTGGCGATAAAGTAAACAAAGGTGAAGGCATAGTTGAACTAGAAACGGATAAGGTTAACTTAGAAGTTGGTGCTGAATTCACAGGTGTATTAACAAAGGTTTTAAAAGAGCCGGGTGATACGGTCGAAGTAGGTGAAGTAATCGCGATATTAGAGGAAAATGTGACTGCTGCTGCCACAGCTGTTTTAACTGAAGTTCCAGAAAGTAAACCAGAAGAAACGACTAACGAGCAAAGCATCCAATCAGCATCAGAGCTTCCAAAAGCAGAGCGCCCGATTGCCTCTCCGGCCGCAAGAAAACTGGCAAGAGAACTTGGAATCGATTTACAACAAGTAGGCAGCAGCGATCCGCTTGGAAGGATTAGACCACACGACGTAAAAGCACACAATCAGGTACCTGCGAAAAAAGAGGAGCCAAAAATTGAAAAAGCGGTTCCAAGTACGACCTCAGCTCAAGTGCAAACAGAGTTCGATAAGCCTGTAGAACGCGTCAAGATGACCAGGCGCCGTCAAACTATTGCAAAACGCCTAGTGGAAGTCCAGCATACAGCGGCAATGTTAACTACGTTTAACGAGGTTGATATGTCAGCTATTATGAACTTACGGAAAAAACGGAAAGATGCGTTTTTCGAAAAACATGAAGTTCGTCTCGGTTTTATGTCGTTTTTTACAAAAGCCGTGGTAGCGAGCTTAAAACAATTTCCACTGTTAAATGCGGAAATTCAAAACGATGATGTGCTTGTTAAAAAGTTTTATGATATTGGAATCGCGGTTGCTGCTCCTGGAGGGTTAGTCGTACCGGTTGTGCGCGATGCGAATCAGAAAAGTTTTGCTGAGATTGAAGGGGAAATAAGCGACCTTGGCAAAAAAGCACGTGACAATGAACTTCACCTTAAAAGAACTTCAAGGTGGGACATTTACGATTACAAACGGCGGAGTCTTTGGTTCTTTAATGTCAACGCCAATCTTAAATAGTCCTCAAGTAGGGATTCTAGGCATGCATAAAATTCAAACAAGACCAATAGCTATTGATGAAGAACGAATGGAAAACCGTCCAATGATGTATATCGCTTTGTCTTATGATCATCGTATCGTTGATGGAAAAGAAGCAGTGAGCTTTCTAGCTACAGTAAAAGAGCTTTTAGAAGACCCTGAAACCTTATTATTAGAAGGTTAATAAGCATTACCAGGATAAAGTTAAAAAATAGAAACGGTTGTAATAAAAGATGTTCCGGATTACACGGTTGTCAGAGGAAATCCGGCGAAAATGTGTAAATGGTTAGATTGATTTAGCTTCCAAATTTTGTTTAATATAAACCTCTCTTTTTTCAGGAGAGGTTTTTTTCAGTCGTAAATAGATTCCAAGATGTTATCCATTATCTAATATTAGAGGCCTTTTTATGAGACTTGCCTTCTTAGCATCTATAAGAAATAAATTATAATCCTTCGTATTTCTATTTAAATACCAACCAGTCCTATATTTTTTACTGCTTTGAACCTATTCATATTACAATCTTGACATGTTAGAGTAAAATAAGTTTTTAGAGATCCGATTGGGTAGTATCAATTTGATCATATGAGCACCAAAAGGGGTCATATACTGTGGTAACTGTTTTGTTCGGTTAGTTACTTAAACCCATGTAATTTTCAAAAAGGAGAGTCTTCGATGAGATGGAATCGTTTTATTAAAGGGGCAATAATGGCTGCTGTGTTTTTAACAGCATTATTCGTAAGAAATTCTGGAATCGCCTTGGCCTTTAGTAATGATGATAGTATTAATGAAAAGTATGGCCTGCCGGTAGTCGTTTATGGGGCAGCATTATCTACTGCTCAGAAGGAAGAAGTCAGAAAGCTTTTAAATGTAACAGATACAAGCAAGGTAAAGGAGATTACGGTAACGGGAAATGATCTCGTGACCTACATCAAGGGGGACCCGAGCTCCAATATGTATTCTTCTGCTAAAATTACGAGGAATGATTCGGGTGTAGGGATTGTCATTAATTTGGTTACGCCTGATAATATTACAGAGGTTACGAAGGAAATGTATGCGAATGCCTTGTTGACTGCGGGAGTAAAGGATGCTGTAGTTGATGTCGCTTCTCCAATAAAAGTCAGCGGACATTCTGCCTTGGTTGGGATTTATAAGGCGTATGACTCAGGTAATGGCACGGCGCTAAATAAGGATCGAACAGAAGTGGCAAATGAAGAATTGAACCTTGCTACTAATTTAGCTAAAAAAGAAGGTATGGATTCTAATAAAGTTAGTCAGCTGTTAACAGAGATTAAACAAGAGATTGCCGCACAAAATCCAGCAACAAAAGAAGACATAGCTAACATCATTGATGATAAGTTAAAATCACTCAACATCAGCTTAAGTCCCCAAGATCGTCAGCTCTTGATTGACTTATTTGACAAAATGCGTCACCTAAATATCAATTTTGATAACGTCAAATCGCAGCTCAATAACCTTTCACAGGGCATAAAGCAGCAAATAGAAAATGCCGTTGGAGACAAGGGATTTCTCCAAAGAGTAGCGGATTTCTTTAAAAAAATGATTGAAAGTATTAAAAGTCTGTTTTCTTAACCTCGAGATTGATATACCTATTTCACATAATTAAATAAGGAATATGAATATAACCATTAATGCATCAGGCAATTCAATTAATTTGGAGATTGCCTGATGCATTTTTATTAAAATTGTACATCAAGGATTTCGCCTTCATCATTAAAATGATCTAATTCTAGTGGACTGTAGGTTGGGCAGGAAATATAAAACAACATGTGCAATGAAAACTGGCAGGGTACTATATTGGGGAAATTGGTATTTAAATTAGGCCGACTCTATGGGTACTGGATGGATTTATATCGATGGTAAGTGGTATTATTTATATACTAGTGGAGTAATGGCTCATGACAAAGATAACTTCTAATAAATTAGGTCATGATGGTGCTTGGATTAGGCGATAAATAGAAAGTAAGAATGGCTAATAAAAGTCATTCTTTTTTATTTGGAGGAAAGATTTTGACCCGTTCGGTTATGTATGGATGGTTGCTACACCTATAAAGCAAAAAAGAGGTTATTTAGAATGTGGTGTTAATAAATTGAGAGCAGGATTAGTGAAGGATTGACCTGTTAAAAGAGCCAAATAACTCTTTATTTATTGTTGGAGGTGCTTGTTAAACTACCATTGTGCTTTACTTCAAAAATTAGTATATGTAGAGGGGCATTGCCCATAGCAACTGAAGTGGTTGCAACTTCAAAGTGGGAGAGATAGTGTTGCTGCCATCGTCCAACGCAATAATTTCATCAAAAGTCAGATTCATCATACCGGTAAAATTAATAAAGTCTTTTAATTTCCACATTATTAGGAAAAGAAGTTGCCCTTGTAATAGGGAATTTACCAGATGCCGTTTTTACTTCTTCTACTTTTTCTAATTTGTCATGGTGAACGAAAGTAATAAGTTTATAGATTTTTAGAATGTCTATTTTAAGAATTTCATCATAATTGCATTCTTGAAAAAAGTATCCTACTCTTCTTTTCTTTTACCATGTAATGGATGCAAAGTAGAAGTAAAGCCGCCAAAATGTGTTTGGATATTGCAACTAAAAGCAGGCAATGACATGCCTGCTATTTTTTAGTAGTTTCTTTCAATCACAAAATGAGCCATATCACCACGATAAATGGTTTTTGAGTATTCAATGATTGTTCCGTCACCTAGGTAGGCTAAAGTATCAAGCTCAAAGCATGGATCATCAATGCTGATTTTTAGTTTATCTGCTGCCTCATGGTCGGCGATAAACAATTCTAGGGTTTCGATTGTCTTTTTTATTTTCAAGCCAAATTGGATTTCTAAAAGTTTATATAATGATTTTTCACAATCTTCTCGATTTAAAGCAGGAGTTTTAAACCATGGTAAATAGGCAATTTCATATTGAATAGGTTCTTCATTAACAAAACGAACCCTCTCTAGCATATTGACGGGGTCTCCCTCCCGTATTTTAAGCTGCTCACTAATATACTCATCCGCTGGTATGACTTCCAATTGCAGAACTTTAATTAACGGATTTTTTCCCTGCATCGTAATTTGCTTTGTAAAGTGTTCCACAGTTGAAGTTAATATTTGTTTTACTTTGTTGGTTGATACAAAGGTTCCGCTTCCTCTTTTTCGATAAACATAACCTTCAGTCGTTAATTGTTGTAAGGCAGTTCGTACCGTTGTCCTGCTTACTCCATATTTCTCGCAAAATTCAGCCTCTGTCGGCAGCTGAGAGTTCGGCTTATATTCCCCTTCATTGATTAATTGAATAATTGCCTCTTTCACTCTAAGGTGCAGAGCATTACCGTCTTTCACATCTTCTTTCATATTGAATGTCCTCCTTACTATATTTAGAATAACAAAAATTAGGACTCAAATGTAGAAAAAATACAAATTTTAAAATTTGTAATAACAAATAAAAATAATTACAACAAATTTATAAAAATTGTATTGTAAATATTCTGAATTGTCATTACAATGAAGTTATCACATTGCAACTTTTATTGTTGCAATTATTTCTTTTTTGTAAACGTTATCATTATTGCTTAGGGGGGTATTATGAAAATCTTATTATGCTGTTCAGCTGGTATGTCTACGAGTCTCTTGGTTTCAAAGATGGAAGCAAGTGCCAAAAATCAAGGTATCGATTGTGAAATCTGGGCGGTTGGTTCAACAGAAGTTAATAACCATCTAGACAAGGCTGATGTACTGCTCCTTGGACCCCAGGTACGCTATTTGCTTTCACAGCTTAAGAAAGAAGGGGAGAAGAAGGGAATTCCGGTGGATTCTATAAATCCTACGTATTATGGACTTTGCAATGGAGAGGAAGTATTGAAACAAGCAATCAATTTGTTAAAAGGGGCGTGAGGGACATGATGAATTTTATTGAAAAATTTTTTATGCCGTTCGCAAATAAACTTGGTAACAACAGACATCTTCTTGCTATCCGTGACGCATTGGTCGGAATGATCGCCATTACAATTATAGGGTCTTTATCTGTGTTATTAACTAACTTAGGTGCAGTACCGGGTTTTGGTGATTACTACCAAAAATTTATGATAAACATCTTTGGTGCGAATTGGAAGACATTGGGTTTAGATGTTTGGTGGGGAACACTTGCCTTCATGACCGTATTTGCCGTTTTTGGTATTGCGAATAAACTAGCAAGGTCATACGGTGATGATGGTTTCGAAGCCATGTTAGTAGCCGCTGCTTCCTTTTTTGTTCTAGTTCCTCAAGTAGCAAATGTTACGCTCACTCCTCCAAGCGGAAAAGCATTGACAGGGGATGCGTGGGGTTTTATCAGCTGGAATTATTTCAATGCTACTGCTCTTTTCACCGGGATTATTGTAGCGATAGTGGCAACTGAAATATTCGTCCGCTTAGCGAAAGTCAAATATTTAGTGATTAAGTTGCCTGATGGAGTTCCGCCAGCAGTAGCTCGTTCTTTTGCAAAGTTACTCCGGGAATGGCGACGATATTTTTCATAGGTTTGTTTGGACTTATTTTACGCAAATATATCAGTGATGGCGCTTACCTCAATGATTGGATTAATAAAGTACTGGTATCACCGCTCACAGGTGCAATAGATTCGCTTGGCTTCACCATTCTGATCGTTTTCTTGATTCACGTCTTCTGGATTTTCGGTCTTCATGGTCCAAACATCCTGGGAGGAATCTACACACCTTTATTGACGAAGTTGGGGCAAGATAATGTAAATATGTATGCACAAGGCGTGCATGATTTAAGCAAATATCACGTCCTTGCTGGCAATTTCTTAGATGCGTTTGTTTTCCTTGGCGGTTCTGGTGCAACTTTTGGCTTAATTGTTGCCATGTTTATTGCCGGTCGAAAACGTAACAAACAATTACTTGCATTAGGTACACCGCCTGGGATTTTTCAAATCAACGAACCTATATTGTTTGGGCTTCCAATCGTTTTAAATCCAATCTGGTTCATACCGTTTATATTAGGACCCATAATCATGACGATCGTATCCTATTTAGCTATAAGTCTAGGCTTGGTTTATCCCGTTGTTGCTGTAATTCCTTGGGTGACCCCACCAATCATTGGTGGGCTGCTGGCTACTGGCGGGCATATTTCAGGTGCGGTGTTGGCAGCGGTGAATTTAGTTATTTCAATCCTTATTTATATCCCTTTTGTTATTGCCCAAGGGCGAATGGAAGCAAAGAAAGAACAGAGTAATACTTCAACCGAACCTACTGATACCTTAAGTTTTTAAAGAACGTGTATAAACTGCATTTCTTTGAAAATTACTTTAAGCCCTGAGCGAAATAGAATCGTCGAAGATGCTTTCAATTTCGTTACTACTCAGGGCTTAGCTTTTGGTTGGTTCCAATTGTTTTACAAATAGCTTCATTTAAATGGGGTCTTACATAAAAATTTGACGATTAAAATAACCGATACCACAAGAGGTGTAAAAAGATGAAATCAGGTCTAAAAATCGCAACCATTGGCGGGGGGTCCAGTTATACTCCTGAATTAATTGAAGGGTTCATTAACTATCATTCCGAGCTGCCAGTACGTGAAATATGGCTTGTAGATATAGAAGAAGGAAAGGAAAAGCTTGAAATTGTCGGCAATCTTGCAAAAAGAATGGTTCAAAAGGCAGGAGTACCGATTGAGATCCATTTAACGTTAGACCGAAGGGAAGCTTTAAAGTCAGCCGATTTTGTTACCACACAATTTCGGGTCGGGCTGCTTGCTGCACGGGAACTAGATGAGCGCATACCGTTGAAACACGGCGTTCTTGGTCAGGAGACAAATGGTCCCGGCGGTTTATTTAAAGCGCTAAGGACAATCCCGGTCATCCTTGAGATTTGCAGAGAAATGGAAGAGTTTTGTCCGAATGCCTGGCTGATAAACTTTACAAACCCTGCCGGCATGGTCACAGAGGCAGTGCTCCGTTACAGTAATATCGATAAAGTGGTCGGGTTATGCAATGTGCCGATCGGAATGGAAATGGGCGTTGCCAAACTGTTAGAGGTAGACCATAAAAGAATTAGGATTGATTTTGCAGGTTTGAACCATATGGTGTATGGACTTGATGTTTTTGTTGATGGGGTATCTGTGAAGGATCAAGTAATTTCATTAATTACTGACCCCGATAAAAGCATTACGATGCAGAACATCCATGCAATAGGATGGGAGCCTGAATTCTTAAGAGCTCTAGACGTTTTTCCTTGTCCCTATCATAACTACTATTATAAAGCTGGAGACATGCTGGAAAAAGAATTGAAAAATTTTAAAGCAGGCGGAACACGTGCCGAGATAGTCAAAAAATTAGAAGCGGAACTGTTCGAGTTATATAAAAATCCAAATTTAGCTGTTAAACCGCCTCAGTTAGAGAAGCGCGGAGGTGCCTATTATAGTGATGCAGCAGTAAGGCTCATCCACTCCATGTATACGGATAAACAGGATATCCAGACTGTTAACACAATGAATAAGGGAGCTATCGCCAGTATCCCTTTTGATTCTGCAGTAGAAGTCAGCTGTATCATCACTAAGAATGGACCTAAACCGATTGCGATGGGTGATTTACCTATACAAGTGCGTGGTCTTGTGATCCAAATGAAATCATTTGAACGAGTAGCTATTGACGCTGCCATCAGCGGTGATTATGGAACGGCTTTACTTGCCATGACAATAAACCCGCTGGTTCCTAGCGACAGAATCGCGAAAGTTATTTTAGACGAAATGCTTGAGTCACACAAAAAATACCTTCCGCAGTTTCATTAATAAACAGAAAAGGAAGAAAAAGAATGGAAAATCTAGAAGCAGTAATCTTTCAAATAATTCTCCATGGAGGAAACGCAAGGAGCGCTGCGATGGAGGCAATGCACGCTGCAAAACAGGGTGACTTTAAAGGAGCAAAAGATAAATTAAAAGAATCGGCAAACGCATTAAATGAGGCACATCGTATTCAAACATCTCTCATCCAAGGAGAGGTCAGAGGAGAAAAAAACGAGATTTCCCTGTTAATGATTCATGCTCAAGACCATTTAATGAATGCGATGACAGTAAAAGAATTGGTCGCGGAAATGGTTGATTTATATCAAAGGTTTCAATTATCAGGACGTGAAACAATGGAAGAGTAAAGTTTACACCTGCTTGGAGTTATTGTGGCCTCGGTGTATTTAGAAATTTCCATAAAAGGTGATAAAAACATGATAAAATTAATCGTAAACGCAGATGACTTTGGATTAAGCCATGGAGTAAACAATGGAATTATAGATAGTTATTTATATGGAATTGTAAATTCAACATCGATGATGATGAATATGTCAGGGACAGAACATGCCATTCACTTGGCCATGAAATATCCAGATTACCGCGTTGGAATTCACCTTGTACTTACATGCGGAAGGCCGTTATTAGAAGACGTGACTACGTTGGTAGATGACAACGGTCATTTTAAATCCTTGTCTAATTTAATGACAAAAAATATTTCATTAGATGAACTAGAAAGAGAATGGACCGCTCAAATCGAACTATTTATTTCCTCAGGACTTAACCCAACTCATATCGACAGTCATCACCATGTCCACACATTAAAAGAACTGTCTCCAGTAGTTAAAAGATTATCTGAAAAATTCGGACTGCCGGTAAGACGGAATGGAAGTATTGGCATTGACGGTGTAGAATCATTCGCCGACATATCACTATTTGATTTCTACGGAGAAGGTGTAACACCAAATTATTTTACAACCCTCCATACCCGCATAGAGGATGGTTTGACCGTCGAAATTATGTGTCATCCAGCCTATTTAGATAATATCCTTTTAAACGGTTCTTCATATACTTATAAGCGATTAGATGAGCTTGAAATTCTGACATCGGTAAATTTACCTAAAAATATCTACTTGTTGTAAATCGGTAAAGCAAAAGGACTTTTGTTAATGATAGAAAATAACTTGAAGAAGGAAAAAAACAGGAAGGACTTTATTAGAGGTCATTACAGTTAAAAATTTTAAAATTATCGAAATTTATCTCGGTTAAAAAGCAACTTGGACAACTGCAAGCTCTTCGCTTATATACATTGTGTGCTTCAGCGATGTCACCGGTTTCGATGTCAATTGTCGGTGCGTATATGACAATATTTGAACCAAAATATGTCGTTACAACACTTGTGATTAACTTATTCGGTGGATTTATTATTTCATCCATTATTAATCCATATACTGTTGCTGCAAGCGAAGATATCCTCATAATCCAAGAAGAAGAAAAACAAAGCTTTTTTGAAATGTTAGGGGAATATATTGTTGTGGATTAAAAGTATTCATTATTGTCGGAGCAATGTTAATTGGATTTGTTACGTTAATGGCTTGTATCGATAACGTATTTTTCGCTTAACCTGGATCTGTGTAATATGGAAAATGGCTATAATGCTTCTGTTAATGCTGATTCAAATACGTGGTTCCTTTTTTTGTTTTAGTTCAACAGTGAAAGCCATTTTCATTTCAGGACGTACTGAGCTTAAATCGATTTTTCACGGTTTTTAACCCATTTCATTAATACATGGATAACTTCTTAAAGTCTTTTCCTACTGGTGTTAATTCATATTCTACTTTTTTAGGAGAAGTGGAAATAATTTTTTGATAATTAACCCTTCATTTTCCAAATCACGCAATCGCAAACAATCAAGAGCAAGTAGAAACAGCATCTGCAGTCATTGCCTTATTAGGCGATAAAGAAATGTATAAAAGCGTAGAAAAAGTATACAGGAGCGCATTTGAAGCTGGTTTTATGGATGAAACGAATATGAACCGATTAATCGAAGATACCAACAATACGTACCCTCATACTTCAGATGAAGTGCGAAAAAATATTGCTTCCTTTGATGCAGGCCTCATATCCATGCAGTTGATGTTGATTGCGAAAGATAGAGGATATAATACTGTACCAATGGGTGGTTTTAACAAAGAGCAATTTGTCCAAAAGTTTAACATTTCTGATCGTTATTTCCCGATTGTTTTGATTCCAATTGGAAAGGTTGCTGTACCTGCTTTCAATAGCGCACGTTTACCATTAGAGGATGTTTTGATTGATTATATTTGAAAAATGAAAAGGATAGATACAGGAGAATTCCACAGTATCTATCCTTTTTTTATTACAATATGAATTTTTTTACATAATCGTTTTACCATGGGGGTGTAAACATGCATGGTCCAGCATGTCATTATCATTTTTTGGAGAGAGAGAATGAGGTAAAATAAGGATTGTAGTTGTAAAAGAATAAATATAGTGAAGTTTAACACCAACAAATAAAGGGGAATGTAATCATGGAAAAATATGAGATTGCCGTTTTACCCGGAGATGGTATCGGGAAAGAAGTGGTACCGGTTTCGTTAAATGTGTTAACTACTGTTGCAGAACTGCATGGTGGACTTGAATTTGAATGGAAGGAATTTCCTTGGAGTTGCGACTACTATTTGGAACATAGAAAAATGATGCCGGATAACGGGATGGAAATATTAAAAAATTTCAATTCCATTTTTTTAGGTGCGATTGGTAACCCAGCACTTGTCCCTGACCATATTTCATTATGGGACTTTTGATAAAAATTAGAAGAGAATTTGAGCAATCCATTAATATACGTCCGGCCAAATTTTTTAAAGGACTTCAGTCACCGCTTGTGAATCCTAAAGACTTTGACTTTATTGTGGTGAGAGAAAATAGTGAAGGTGAGTATAGTGAAGTGGGTGGCAGGATCCATCGAGGAGAAGATGAGGTTGCGATTCAAAATGCGGTATTCACAAGGAAGGGAACAGAGCGGCATGAGATACGCTTTTGAGTTAGCAAAGAAAAGAAGAGGCATGTTACATCAGCAACAAAGTCAAATGGGATCATCCATTCAATGCCATTTTGGGATGAAGTTTTTAAAGGTGTGAGAACGGAATTTCCCGAGATTCAAACAGCTTCCTATCATATTGATGCCTTAGCTGCCTTCTTTGTCTCACGACCACAAATCTTTGATGTCATCGTGGCAAGCAATCTATTTGGAGATATTTTAACTGATATTGGCGGAGCGATAATGGGAAGCATCGGGATTGCTCCAGCAGCTAATATTAACTTAAATGGAAAGTATCCTTCAATGTTTGAACCTGTTCATGGATCAGCTCCAGATATTTTTGGCAAAGGGATTGCGAATCCGATTGGACAAATTTGGACTGCTAAAATGATGCTTGACCACTTTGGAGAGATTGAACTGGGGCAAAAGCTACTTGATGTTTTAGAGGATGTTACGAATGATGGGATTAAAACAGTGGATATTGGAGGGAAAGCTTCGACAATAGAGGTAGGGGAGGAAATCTGTAAGAGATTGAAAAAGATTAGGTGATGACACCACGGATTGACTTCATAAATGCAAACAATAGAATCAAACAAAATTTAGAAATTCAAAAAATACCTACTTATGAGCAAATGTGGACATTGGAATCTATAATAGGCAATATATATTCGACTTCCTATGGTGCTATATGATTTCTGAGAGATAACTTAAAGTCTTTTGAAAATTAGAAAAACGTACGTAATTAAATGGATTTATAATTTTTGACGATTGTTATATCGATTGGATTTAATGGCATTCTATTTTGGAAGGCTATGAGAAATCGCAATGAATGTTGTGATTTTTGAAGGCACTTTAAAAAGAGTGTCTTTTTATAATTAAAATTTTAAGGGAAAAAGGCATTTGTCTTGTTTGCCCATAACCTGTTAAAATTAAAACATACATTACTAGTGAACCACATAATGGAAACCCGATGGATTGCCGATGGAGAAAAATGAAGGTGATTGGGGTGAAGAACGATGAAAAAGCGATCAAGGTTGCGTAGGCGGATTCGGGAATGGCTAAACAATAGGAAAAAACGGAAAGAAGAGAACCCGCTCCCGAGTTTTACAAACCGTTGGATGAATCGTAACCAGGAACAATTAGAAAAACCAAAAGAATTTTACCAAAATGAAAAACCAACCGAGGAATAATGACGGGTGCGATGCTTCCATAACGAAGGATCGCTTTTTTCTTTTTTCAAGTAACGAAGCAGGTTAAACAGTGAAAAAACCATATTTGGAATTGTATATATTGAATTGGTGCTATTTTATGAGGGATGTCTCAATGATAAGTAGGTCAATTTGTAAAATCTTATCCAGCTATCTGGGTGCATTTCCTTAATTAGAAACAGTATTTAAAGAACGCACTTATCAGAATCTAACATGTGCGTTCTTTTTGAATTGTATTATTATCTCTTAAAGGAAGGGATAAACAAATTTTACTTACCTTTTTTTCTTTTTTGAATTATCTACAATCAGTTTATTTTTATTAACGATTTCCACAAAAAGTTGCACATGGATATTTTTCTCATCAATACTTATAACACTTGAAACTTTTCCTTTACGACCTTTAATTGTTAAATCTTCACCTACAGATGGAACACGTTTAAGCAGCTGAATTAATAAAAGTTTTTTGTTTTCGAAAAAATGAACAACAAACATTTTGGTCTCACCTATTTCATATAGTATGTGTAACATAAAAAGTAATCATATTGAACCCTTCATATAAAATATATGATTATAGCTAGATTTAGACCAAATTCCTACTATAAAACTTTGAAAAATGAACCAACGGTAAAAGTGTTCCATTTATGAAGTAAAACAAAAAGCTTATCTATGAAAGATAAGCTTTTTGACCAGGCACCATAAAAAGACATTTTCCGTAATCTGTCCACAGTGGGTGTACAGTTGGGATTTGATTTTTTTAGTGTCCATTATTGTTTATAAGTTAAGTCCCTTCAATCAAGGGGATTTTCTTCTTCATTTGCATTCTCTGTTAGATTGTTTACAGCGTTTGCTGTTGCGTCGACAGCACTCATAGCAGCGTTTTCGGTTGCTTCTAAAGCACTATGAACTCCATGAAATGCAGCTCCAGCGGTATCTTTAACGTTTTCTGAAAAGCTTTGGTCATTTCGTCGGTTGTTATTATTCGTTTGATTTGACAATTTTTTCACCTCCTAAACAGAAATAGGATATGTAACGTATGAAGAATTATTCAGGTGGGTTATACGAAAAAATTACGGGACTCCTCATTCAAAAAAAAATCCCAACCTCTCTGTAAAAAACACGAGAGTGGTTGGGATTTTTAAAAGTTATTTTATTTGTTTTTTATGCTCAATGATAGACCAGTGTGTTGGACGAGTAAGCAACGGCGGCAATTTTGTGTAGGCATCGCCCTTCGCTACATTAATCTGAGCCTGAGTGAGAAAGATACTTCCAGTGAGATCGACTCCACTAATGTCAGCTCCTCTAAGATTGGCACCAGACAATATGAGCACTTCCTTTGTTTCTGTATTACTTTCATAGTCTAATTTACCAATAAGAATATATACCCCTTTATACCAGTTACAGAAGTCTCTGGTTTTTTAATCAAATGGTGCATGGTTTCCAGTTAATTAACGGAGATTTCCTCTTGGGTGTTGATTAATTGTAAGAGATGACGAACAGCATAGGCAAATCCATCTTCATCATTTGTTTTTGTGATAATATTAGCTTTATGTTGAATATGGATTGGAGCATTTCCCATCGCGACTGATGTGGTGGCTACTTCAAATTGGGCGAGGTCGTTACCGCCATCACCAAAAGCAATAATTTCATCAAAAGATAGGTTCATCATTTGCTGGTAACGTAACAAAGCCTTTCCTTTATGTGCTTCGTTTGACGTAATTTCCACATTATTTGGAAAGGACGAAGCCATCGTAATCGGAAGTTTACCAGCTAACGCCGTTTTTACTTCTTCTACTTTTTCTAACTGATCATGGTGTACCAAAGCAATAAGTTTATAGATTTTTAGATTGTCTTTTTCAAGAATTTCGTCATAATAAAATTCTTGAAAAAGAACATCGAGTTCTTGTTTACTTTTTACATGTAAGGGAGGCAAGGTAGAAGGAAAGCCGCCATAATTGGTGTATACCAGAATTCCTACACCTAATCCCTTTAAAATTGAGAATATTTCTTTATAGGTTGAAATTGATAAAGTCGCTTCATACAGCAATTCCCTTGTTTTTGAGTATAAAACAGAACCATTGATACAAAAAATAGGAACCTCCATATTTTGCACTGCTTTTAATTTAATAACATCTGCATAAGCTCGACCGGTGTTCAAAATAAGGCAGTGGGCTAATTTCTGCAGTTCGTCTAAGGCTTTTACATTCTCTTCGGAAATTTCATGCTGAGAATTTAATAAGGTACCATCTAAATCAATTGAAATACATTTCATTGTATGTCTCAATTCCTTTTCATTTAATCTTAAAAACTACTATATCAGATTTATACGCTAAGAGTGTTTTTTTAATAAAATTGCTATATGGCTATCTGTGAAAGATAAAGGATAAAAGTGAATAAACAATCCTATAAAGTTAACGCTATATACATAATAAAAGATGTTAAAAGGAGATTTCCATTGTGAAGCCGTATGAAATTAATAACATGATTATCGATGATGATTTTGCAAGTGAGGAATATGTGACAGCTGATTTCACCCACAATAATAAAGAGTATAGCATTACTTTTAAAAAAGCAGACCTCGAAATAATTAATACCTGGGTTTTTGAGGATGGTACCTCTATTCCTGCAAATTTATCAGATGAAATGGTTGAATCAATAAGAGCGGATGTCAAAAAGAGAATCTAGTGACGTCTTAGGGAGTGCATTTCACAAATGGAGGATGAAACAAAGTAAGTAAATTCTCATTGCTGGTACAGATATATTCATGAATGAGGAATAGGAAAGTAAACTGAAGTTGAGGTTTAAAGTATCGATTTTTGGATAATATAAAGGCGAGGTGAATGGGATGGCCACGGTAAAAATTGGCGACATTATTTCCTTTAAACGTGAGGGAAAAACACTTGAGGGTGCCGTATCCGGCATTAGGGAAAACTCTGTTATGGTCCAATACGGTTATTCAAAAGATAAAGATGAACCACTTACAACCATTGTAAATCATAAAAATTACAAAATTAAAAGTTCGAACACTTGATGTAACAATGGTTCCTGTAAAACACTTACATTTATGACAAGAAACGTCCTTCGGGGCGTTTTTTTTCTTTAAATAAAGATATGCTCCTACAAGTGGTTCTAACTTGAAAGAATAAATCTTTTTTTCTTAAGGGAATGTTAAGCCATTCACATGATAATAGGCTTATCAAATTAAAAAAACCCCTGGTTGTAGAATCCGGAACTATACCATGGAACAAAGGAGTAATGAAAAAATGAAAAAATGGATCATAGTTATTATAGGTGTTTTAGTTATCGGAATGGGAGGATATGCATTGTTTGGGTCAAAAACGAGCGCTCAGCAAGTCGCAACGCAGGATCGAACAGCAACCGTTCAAAAAGGAATATTAACGGTCAAAGTCAGTGGTTCAGGGACCGTTCAACCAGTTACAAGCGAAGATTTAAAATCAACGATTGATAATAATTCAATTAGTGCAGTAAATGTAACGGCCGGTCAGGCAGTAAGCAAAAGGGCTGAGTTGGTCACTTTTACAGATGGAAGCACGCCGATTACCGCACCTACAGATGGTGTTGTGACATCTGTTGCAGTAGTTGCCGGCGAGCGGGTAACAAATGGTGAAGTTGTCGCACATCTTACCAATTATAATGATTTGCAAACTGTCGTTTCCATCGATGAGCTAGACATTGCTAAGGTTCAAGTGGGTCAGGCTGTCAGTATTTCTGCAAGCTCATTCCCTGATCAAACCTTTACGGGGAGTGTAACTGCGATTTCCAATGAAGGAACCTCAACTAATGGAGTCTCGACTTTTAATGTTACTGTCCATTTAGATAAGCCAACAGGCTTAAAGGTAGGGATGAGTACAGAAGCAAGTATTGTCACGGAAAACAAAGCAAATGCTCTTTATGTTCCGATTGAGGCTGTTCATGAATCCAACAATCAGAAATATGTGTTAGTTACAACTGCAAGTGCCGATAATCAAACAAGCACTACGCAAAAACAAAATGTTCAAACAGGACTAGCGAATGAAGATAATGTAGAAATCACCCAAGGATTGACCCAAGGTGAGACGGTTCAATTACCGAAGCTTGCTACAGGAACCACTTCCACGTCTACTTCCAATAAATCAACTAGTTTAATGCAAGGCGGATTTGGCGGTATGAGTGGATATAGTGGCGGTAATAGTAGAAGGAGTGGAAATTAATGAGCACTCCGATCATTCAAATCAGCAATATTACGAAAACGTATGAGCTTGGCGGGGAAACCGTTCATGCCTTAAATGATGTTTCATTAGAAATTCAAAAAGGTGAATTTTTAGCCATCATTGGTCCTTCTGGTTCAGGTAAATCGACGTTAATGAACATGCTAGGATGCCTGGATCGGCGAATCAGGAACCTATTTGCTCGATGGAAACGATATTGGAAAAATGAATGAAAACAAATTAGCAGCGATTCGCAATCAAAAGATCGGCTTTATTTTTCAAAACTTTAATCTATTAACAAAGTTAACAGCACTTGAAAATGTAGAACTACCCTTGATTTATACTGGCTGCCGGCAGCTGAGAGACGTGAAAGAGCCTTGGAAGGCTTAAACAAAGTAGGGTTGAAAGAACGAGCGGCCACCTGCCGACCCAGCTTTCAGGTGGACAACAGCAAAGGGTAGCCATCGCTAGAGCTCTTGTTGGCCAGCCAGCGATTCTCCTTGCTGATGAACCAACCGGAGCCCTCGATAGTAAAACCAGTAAGGAAATTCTCCAGGTAATGAGAGAGTTAAATGAGATGGGGCATACGATTATTTTAATTACACATGATCTCGAGATTGCTAAACAAGCAAGACGAATGGTCAGTATCCAGGATGGTCAGCTTTTTGAGAATGGTGGTGTGCTCCTTGGGCATCATTCAGTCGATTAAAATGGCTCTTAAGAGTATTAAAAGTAATAAGCTCAGAGCCGTCCTAACGATGCTTGGCATTATCATCGGTGTTTCTTCGGTAATCGTGCTAGTTTCGATTGCCCAAGGCTCAACGAAAAATGTTACCAGCCAAATCAATCAATTAGGGACGAATCTATTAACCATCAATTCTACAGGATCGGATATCACCTTAACAGAAGACAAAATCAGCAAGTTAAGTAAATTAAATGGAGTCAATGCGGTGTCACCAGTTGTATCAGGTCGAGTAACGGTTAAAAAAGAAAAGACCTCGTCCCAAGTCAGCTTAACAGGAACCAATGCCGCCTATGAAACGGTTCGTAATGCCAAGGTGAATCAAGGGCGGTTTATCACGGACCTGGATTTGGAGTACAGACAAAAGGTCGTTGTTCTTGGCTCGGATACGGCTACGACATTTTTTGGAACCGACAACCCTGTAGGGCAATTTATCCAAATTGAAGGGACTTCTTTCAAGGTAATTGGTGTATTAGCTTCAAAAGGGAGTTCATTGGGACAAAGCGGGGATGATGTGGTGATTGTACCGCTTAGCACAGGTGAACGTTTAGTTCAAAGTACCACAATCAGTCAAGTCTATTTACAAGGGAAAAGCCAGGATCAAATGGATTTTGTCATGACTGAGGTCGAAATGGAAATGGCATCGTTGTATCCAAATAAAAGTGACTCGTATAGTGTAACAAACCAGCAGGACGTAATGAATACCATGAGTTCAGTTTCCAATACGATGACGTTGATGCTAGGTGGAATTGCTAGTATTTCCTTACTAGTCGGCGGAATTGGGATCATGAATATCATGCTTGTATCCGTGTCAGAACGAACGAAGGAAATCGGTATTCGAAGGCCATTGGGGCAAAAAGAGGGGACGTATTATTGCAGTTTCTTATTGAGGCAGTTGTTTTAAGCTCAATGGGGGGAGTCATCGGTATTTTCGCCGGTCTGGGGATAGGAAAAGTGGTTTCAACCTTTATGAATATGTCTGTCTCCTACTCAACATCGGTCATGCTGCTGTCGTTCTTGTTCTCCCTTGTGGTAGGGGTCGTGTTTGGAGTGTTCCCTGCAAACAAAGCTTCAAAACTAAATCCTATTCAAGCCCTTCGGTATGAATAGGTAGAGGAAAGGAAGCGATCGCTGAATGCGACCGCTTTTTTTCTTAAAGTAAGGGATGAGGTTGCAAAAAGCTAAAATGAACGGGAAAGGAGAACTTAGGATGTTCCGCAAAACGCATCTACGACTTACTTTTTTAAATTCCTTAGTTTTTATTGTTTTGATTGGGATCCTCGGTAGTATTGTCTATTTTTATACGGAAAATAGTTTATACAAGGATGTTAATCAATCCCTCCTCGAATCCGCCCGTCATTTACAGCAAAATCAGCCTGGACCTGATGTCTTTGGCGGACCTAGTGGAATGAGAGGAGATCCAAGGATTATTACATTATTATGGGATAAAAAAAATAACCTACTAGCAGCGCAAAGTCATGTTTCAGGAATCTTACAAGATAATGAAAAGCTGATCGAACCGAAAGATTTAAATACTTTGAAGGATGTAACGGTCGGAGATTTTTCCTTTAGATATATTACCGTCGAAATAAGTACGAAGGGAACTGATAACATCAAAGTCCAATTCATTCGGAATGTGAATTCGGAAAAAGAATTGCTGAATCGGCTATTGTTGATTTTATCGATTGGTTGTGGTCTTGGAGTGATCTGTGCAGTCGTTTCTGGTTATCTCTTAGCAGGAAGATCCTTAATTCCCATTAAAAATGCCTGGCAAAAACAGCAGCAGTTTGTCTCCGACGCTTCGCATGAGTTAAGAACGCCGTTAGCTGTGATACAAGCAAAAACAGATGTATTATTTCGATCGCCGACGGCCAGCATACACGATAAAATTATCGATGTTTCCGCGATTTCAAATGAATCGCGAAGGCTCTCTAAACTAGTCGCCAATTTACTGACACTAGCCAGATCGGACTCGGATCAAATAGAAATAAAGAAGCAAGGTTTTCAATTAGATGAGCTTTTAGAAAATATTACGCAACAATTTGAAGATATTGCTGCCTATCAAGGAAAGTCTCTTCTCTTAGATGTTTCAGAGCCTGTCTTATTTCATGGCGATCAGGAAAGGATTCACCAATTAATCGTCATCTTGCTGGACAATGCTATGAAGTATACAAGTGAGGGAGGAAAGATCATTCTTTCCTCCCGCCAAAACGGTTCTTCCATCACACTAAAGGTACAAGATACAGGAATTGGGATCCCCGAAGTGGACATTCCGAAAATTTTTGACCGCTTTTATCAAAGTGATAAAGTACGAACAGCTGGCGAAGGAACCGGCCTTGGTTTATCAATTGCCAAATGGATCATTGAAAAACATCAAGGAAAGATAAAAGTTCAAAGCAGCCCAGGAAAAGGGACAACAATAGAAATAATATTCAGGTGACAGGAATGATTCATAATCCCGCCCATAAAAAAATATCAACGTTTCTATATGATTTAATAATTTGGTTTGAAGTGCTATTTTTAACAAAATAATGGTTAGGGGTACCCTAAAACAAACTGTGAAGCCTCCTTGCAATGTTGGGAACCCCAATGAAGCAAGGAGGATTTTTAATGGCTGAACTTTGCAAGAGAAAAGGTGGATTGATGGTATCACGCTTGTGATAAACTAACGTAAAGGAAAGGTTAGGAAATGGGGTGAACTTGTTGGAGGATCGAGTATCAGATTTTTTCTGGAGCTAAAAAGGATTGAATTTTTAGCACCAAAGGTTAATCGAGGTATTCAATTTGTATTTGTTATAAACGGCGAATTAACAGTGGAGGCGAATAGCCGATTTTATAAAATAGAAGAGAAAGATACCATAAAAATTATTCACCAGCACGCTGAGGAAGCCCCCCAGGAGGAGAAAAAAGCATTGTGGAATCAGGAGCCCTTGAGACCCTAGACAATATTTTTGGGATTCATTTACTCCCAATGAACCCAGTTGGTTATGTTGGGTACCATAGCGGCTTTTCAATGGCTGGGAGATCTTATTTTAAATTGAGGGTTCAAGGTGTTGGGGGTCATGGCTCTTCCCCGCATATGGCAAATGATGCGATTGTGGCCGGATCTTATTTTGTCACAGCCGTACAAACGGTAATTAGCCGCCGTTTAAATCCTTTTGATATGGGAGTTATTACAATTGGCTCCTTTGACGGAAAAGGAACCTTTAATGTCATTAAAGATCGTGTGGAGCTTGAAGGTGATATCCGCTACATGACCGTGGAAACAAAAGAGATCATTGAAAAAGAAATCCGCCGAATTGTCAGCGGGATTGAAGCTGAATTTGGTGTTCAATGTGAGTTAACCTATACTTCAGATTATCCGCCATTGTATAATAATCCAGAGGTTACAGCAGGTGTGAAAGCAAGCCTTGAAGGTGCATTAGATCCAGATATTAAGCAGGTTGTTGAGTATCCAATGATGTCACCATCCGATGACTTTGCGTACTATTTAGAAAAAATACCTGGTTGCTACTTTTATATTGGCTGTACGCCAAAAGACGTCGAAAAGCCTTATTTCAATCACAATCCCAAATTTGAAATGGACGAAGACGCCCTAATTGTCGCAGCAAAATCAGTGGGCTACGTTGTATGTGGCTACTATGGGTTGGAGTAATGATGGATGGGGGAAACCTTTTCATAAGCAAGAAAAACGAGACTCCTTATTTAAGAAGTCTCGTTTTTGACTTTATTATCTCATACATAAATTAGGCATTTTCTATGATTGTTGCTACACCTTGTCCTCCGCCGACACATAACGTAGCTAAACCATAGCGATTTTCTCTTTTCTTCATTTCATGAATTAACGAAACTAAAATTCTTGCTCCACTAGCACCAATTGGGTGACCTAGTGCAATTGCACCACCATTTACATTTAACTTTTCTTTATTAAAATGTAGTTCGCGGTCTACTGCAATCGATTGGGATGCAAATGCCTCATTTGCTTCAATTAAATCAATGTCTTCTAATGATAAAGAAGCTGTTTTTAGCGCCTTTTTGACTGCTGGGACAGGACCGATTCCCATAATGCTTGGGTCCACACCGGCTGTCGCATTAGCTTTTATGATTACTAATGGTTTAATGTTTAATTCCTCTGCCTTTTTACGGCTCATGACAACAAAAGCAGCAGCTCCATCGTTAATTCCTGAAGCATTTCCAGCGGTAACAGTTCCATCCTTTTTAAATGAAGGACGAAGTTTTCCTAAACCTTCTGCAGTGGTTCCAAAGCGAGGGAACTCATCTTGACTGAATAAAGTTACTTGTCCTTTTCGACCAGGAACTTCTACAGGGACAATTTCATCGGCAAAGCGATTTGATTCAATCGCTGCTTGAGCCTTTTGTTGGCTCCAGGCAGAAAATTCATCTTGTTCAACACGCGTGATTTCATATTTTTCAGCAAGATTTTCAGCTGTAATTCCCATATGATAGTCATTTTCAGCACACCATAATCCGTCCTGAACCATACTGTCTATTATTTTTTGATCGCCCATCTTAAATCCGTTACGGCCGCCCTTTAGCAAATAAGGAGCTTGACTCATATTTTCCATTCCACCTGCAACAACCACTTCTGCTTCCCCAGCAAGAATGGCTTGTGTAGCTAAGTGGACTGCTTTTAATCCTGATCCACAGACCTTATTAATTGTCATTGCTGGTGCCTCTTGAGGCACGCCAGCAGCAAGGGAAGCTTGTCTAGCCGGATTTTGTCCCGCTCCAGCTTGTAAAACGTTCCCCATAATTACTTCATTTACTTCATTAGGAGTAATTCCAGCTCTTTGAATGGCTTCTTTTATTACAGTGGCCCCTAGTTGAGTTACTGAAACATTTTGTAAACCACCTAGAAAACTTCCAATTGGTGTTCTAACCGCACTTACAATTACAACTTCGTTCACTGTCATTCGAATCTCTCCCATAATGATTTATTATTTTCCCAATAATTCCTCACATATAATACTACATTTGGAGGCTTTTTTTAAAAGTAACAATTCGACAAATTCAGAGTTTTTGTTTTATTGCTATAACAACCAATTGTGTTTTAAGACACATAATTTGCAGCAAATGAAAGAAGTTTTTATCAATTTATCAGCTTTACTTTCGAGTTAGAAATCTACCGCTTGTTTAGGAAATTAGTCGAAAAAGTCAGGAATAATTTCAATCTTGGACAAAAATTGATAACTCGAATTTATCTTTATTTGAGAAAAGAAGATTTGTGTTGAACTTTATGATATTTTGTCGAAATTTGTAGAAAAGTACTTGAAAAAAAGGATTTGATTTAAGATCTTTTTCTCAACCATTCCTAAAAGCAATTCAGCAGTATGCACTAAAATAATAATAGTAATTTTGCTTAAAAAGAAAAAAGGAGAAAATCATCTTCAAGTGATGTTTTCTCCCTAACGTTTTTACTATTTTCAGAATTTATATCATTTTAGCTTTGAGAATTGTTCAGCTCCAGCAACTAGTTTACGTCGCTCTTCTCCCAATGATAAATCAACACCAAAAAGAAAAAAACGCGATTCGAGTTGATTTTCTCCGATTTAAATAACTAAGCCTCCATCCACACTTAAAATAGTACCGTTTATATAATTTGCATCCTCTGAAGCCAAAAATAGGTAGGCAGAAGCTATATCTTCTGGCTTTCCTAGTCTCTTAAGAGGGGTTTTTTCCTCCATCAAATTTAGTACCTTTTCTGGTACTGCTGCAGTCATGCCGGTTTCAATGAAACCAGGGGCTACTGCATTGACTCTAATCCCCTTAGGTCCAAATTCTTTCGCCCAACTTTTTGTCAATCCTATGACTCCTGCCTTTGTCGCCGCGTAATTCGTTTGCCCGATATTTCCATATAAACCGACGACGGAAGATGCGTTAAGAATGACGCCCGATCCCTGTTTTAACATAATAGGGGCTACAGCCTTCGTGCATTTAAAAACACCTGATAGGTTTACAGCAATAACTTTTTCCCAATCTGTTTCCTGCATTTTTGTTAGAAACCCATCAAGGGTAATTCCGGCATTGTTAATTAAAATATCGATTCTGCCTTGCTTTTCTAATATCGACTGAACCATTTCTTCTATCTGGGAGCTTTCCGTTACATTAACTCTGAAGAAATCTATTTTTTCATCATTCAACTCTTTTAATGCAGTCTTACCAGCAGATTCATCAAAATCACATATTACAACACTTGCCCCTTCTTGGAGAAATTTTTTAGCAGTTGCTTTTCCAATCCCTTGTGCCCCGCCAGTAATTAAAACGACCTTTTCAGAAAATCTCAAACTTATCACCTCTTATTTGAAATTCATTCATCCAGAACACATACCAGCATCCACAGCAAATAACTAACCAATCATCAACCATTCTTCAGAACAAGTAATATCCATTTGCTAACTAATACTATTCTTTTAATAACAAAAAAAGAACGGTGGCAAAATCATCTATCCTAAAATCAGCTTTTCTATTCCAGTTAGGAATCTTATGATAATGGGATAAAGACGCTTTCTTTGCAGAAAGTCTATATGTGTAAATTACATAAAAAGTAGATATTTGTCGAAAAATGCAATAATATTTTTTGATAATTTTTAATGTTTCTTCTTTAAATGTTCCTTGGATGTTAGTATGATAATAAAGATGATAGAGAAATCAAGGAGGAAAAAAAGTGAGCAACGACTATAACTTATTTGAAATTTGGAAGGATTTTTATTCCCAGTCCAGTAATATTTTTGATGAGAAAGTGATGGAGTCCTTTCCTTCCGAAGGGCTTGGACAGATTTTAGACATGAATCTACAAGTTAAAAAACTGATGGATGAAACAACTGAACGTTATTTGCAATTTGTGAATGTACCATCTCGAAATGACATCGCTAACCTCTCCTCTCAGCTTGTCAATGTCGATGCAAAAGTTGATAGTTTAGAAGAATTATTAGAAGAAAACAAGGGTAAGCAAGGAAATCAGGGATCATTTCAACGTGAATTGACCGATTTAAAAAAGGATATGAAAAGTTTGGATAATAAACTGAATCAAATCCTTTCTTTGTTAAAATCATCAGAAGCTACCAAATAGAATCGTTTAAACAAACAGAAGAAGTAAAAACAAATAAATGAGTCTATATTTACAATTATTTATACAAACTAAAATACATGAGGTGCGCAAACATGACTGAACTAAAAGACAAAGTAGCAATTGTAACAGGTGGAAGCAGAGGAATTGGTGCAGCTATTTCATTAGAACTAGCTAAAAATGGCGTGAAAATCGTACTTAACTATGTCAGCCGTAAAGAACTAGCAGATAAAATGGTCGCAGAAATAAACGAAATTGGCGGGGAAGCTTATGCAGTTCAAGCCGATGTTTCAAATAGTGGTGATGCAGCAAAGCTTGTACAAGAAGCAGTCAATCATTTCGGTAGATTAGATATCCTGATCAATAATGCAGGAATTACAAGAGACAGTACCTTCAAAAAGCTAAGCGAAGAAGACTGGAGAAAAGTAATCGATGTCAATTTAAACAGTGTGTTCAATACTACTTCTGTTGCTTTACCAAGCATTCTTGAATCTGATGCAGGACGCATCATCAACATTTCGTCAATAATTGGACAAGCTGGCGGATTTGGTCAAACCAACTATGCAGCAGCAAAAGCAGGACTGATTGGTTATACAAAATCTCTTGCACTTGAACTTGCTAAAAGTAATGTAACCGTTAATGCAATTTGCCCTGGATTTATTGGAACTGAGATGGTCCAAGCTATTCCTGAAAAAGTCCTTGATGGAATTGTAGCTAAGGTTCCTCAAAAACGTTTAGGAAAACCGGAAGAAGTTGCACGTGGTGTTGTTTACTTATGTAAAGATGGTGCCTATATTACTGGTCAGCAATTAAATATTAACGGCGGACTTTACATGTAATTGTCCTGAATTTACATGGATTTATATTTAGTAATAAATGAATAAATTATGTGAGGAGTGAGCAGCCATTAGTGTCCTTATTGAAAAAGAATGGAAAGATCTTGCCGAATTAGTACCTGAGGAGTATCAAGAGACTTTTCAACGTGTATTAAAGGCAACTCAAGTATTAACGACCGATCCCGAGCCAGAAGTAGGACCAACACCGAAGGAAGTTGTTTGGACTAGAAATAAAACGAAGCTATATCGGTATCTATCCGAACAACCAAAAAAACATAAAACTCCGCTACTTTTGATTTATGCACTAATCAATAAACCCTATATATTGGATTTAACAAAGGGTGGTAGTTTAATTAAGTATCTTGTTAATCAAGGTTTTGACGTCTATCTCCTTGATTGGGGTACACCAGGTTACGAAGATAGGAATATGAAACTAGATGATTTCATTATGGACTATATACCACGAGCGGTTAAAAAAGTAATGAGAAAATCTAAAGCAGACGAAGTGTCCATACTTGGTTATTGCATGGGTGGTACGATGACGTCTGTATTTGCTTCACTACATCCTGAGCTTCCGATCCGCAACCTTATCTTTATGACAAGTCCTTTTGATTTTGAAAATACTGGCTTATATGGTGCTATGCTGGATGAGAGATTCTTTAATATTGATAAAGTAGTAGAAACTCTTGGTGTTATTCCACCCGAAATGATTGACTTTGGAAACAAACTGATTAAACCGATGGCAAACACCTATGGGCCATTTGTTAGTCTCGTTGATCGTGCGGATAATGAAAAATTTGTTAAGAGCTTTAAACTGCTACAAAAATGGTTAAATGATGGTATTCCATTTCCAGGTGAAGCGTATCGTCAGTGGATTCGAGATTTTTATCAAAAAAATAAGCTGATTAAAGGGGAACTTGTTGTTCGCGGTCAAAAGGTTAAACTAGAGAATATCACTGCAAATGTACTCAACTTAGCAGGCGAAAATGACCTTATTGCCCAACCACATCAAGTAGAAGCTTTGATGGATGCCATATCCAGTAAAGATAAACAATTTAAAAATTTACCAGTTGGTCATACGTCGATTACGTTTGGAAGTAAGGCTTCAAAAATAACGTATCCGACGATTAGCGAATGGTTGGCTGAACGGTCAAACTAATAGATTAATAGCATTAATTAGCGATTAATCCTTTCATCCTTGTGAGTGTTCCAAAACTGGAGCACTCATTTTTATTTTATATGAATCTATTTTAAACTAGCACCATGGTGATTTTTTCCACTAATAGAAGGTAACAATCATTGTAATATTAATTATATTAAATTTTCTGATAATAAACAAGAAGGAAAAATAAATTTTTATAAAATTAATGGGGCTGTTATTAACATCAGTCAAAATTGGCGAGCTAGATATTCCAAAAATTAATACAAGCTAGATCGTGAGCAGCCTTGTCAATTCATTCACTAACCATACATATAATGAAAAGGTAACAGCAATTGCCATTGAAAAACATCCACTAATTGAGTAGCTATCTCCAATGTTACCATTCACTCGACTATCCCAAAGACTTAAGGTTGGATTGAGTTTTGACACCAGTGGAAGGAGCGGTATTGAATGAGCACTCCTATTATTCAAATGAAGAACATACTGAAGAGGTATATGCTTGGCGGTGAAACTCTCCATGCTCTAAATGATGTTTCACTTGAAATTCAAAAAGGCGAATTTTTAGCGATTATTGGTCCTTCTGGTTCGGGGAAATCGACTTTAATGAACATGATTGGGTGCCTTGACGGCAGGATGCTGGAACCTATTTCCTCCATGGAGAGGAAATAGGAAAAAAGGATGATAATCAACTGGCAGCCATTCGCAATCAAGAAGTAGGCTTTATTTTCCAAAATTTTAACCTACTACCAAGATTGACGGCTATGGAAAATGTTGAACTGCCGCTCCTATATACGAAAATGTCTGCAGGAAAAAGACGTGAAAGGGCATTAGAAGTTCTAGACCAGGTGGGATTGAAAGACCGTGCCGGACAATTGCCGACACAGCTTTCAGGTGGTCAGCAGCAAAGGGTTGCGATTGCCAGAGCACTTGTTGCCAAGCCTACGATACTCCTTGCGGATGAGCCGACTGGTGCACTTGATAGTAAAACGAGCAAGGAGATTCTGCAGGTCATGAAAGAGTTAAATGAATTGGGCAAACCGTTATTTTAATAAGCCATGACCTCTCAATAGCAAAACAAGCAAGCAGAATGGTAAGTCTTCAGGACGGCCGGCTTTTTGAGAATGGCGATGAACTCTTAAGGCCGTTTTCAGTCCATTAAAAGGGCACAGCGAATAAAAATAAAAAGGAGATGAATCAAAAAGCTGTTAAATAACGATTTTTTGATTCATCTCTTTGATCCGTGTTCATTCTATATTGGTTATAATACTTCCTTGCTAACTATCGGAATCTTCTTCATACGATTCATTTGACTTATCTCTACAATCCCAACATTCACATCTATTTCTCTCCATTTTTGACAACTCGTTTCCACAAGAAATACACACATCCATTTACAAAACACCCCTTTTTCTTGTGTCTTTTCGGTTACCTCTTCATTACCAATATACTGTCACTTTCCAAGCAAAATGCAAGAAGTCGAAGAATAATTAAAACTACGGGACCAATGATTGTAATCAGTTTATAACAACAAATGATCCTATGACCTTCCAAGGGTGCAGCAAAAACCATTTGTAAATAGTAAAAAAACTCATCCCAAGTATGATTTGGGTGAGTTTTTTTGATAAAATTAGAGTAAAAGCCGCTAATACTTTCATTTTATATTCCATACAACTATAGTAATTTATATAATCTTCCACATTATTTACTGAATTAGATGGCTATTGTTTATGCGTGAAAGGAGAGTATTAATGGTAGAGATTAAATCGGTAAAAATTGATGGTGAGTGTATCCATATGTTTAATAGCGCAATCTATATTTTTGAGTCCAGTTCGGGATTTACCTTGGAATTAGGGATGATTGTAAGTGAGGTTGTTTTGAAAAAATATAGAAATGAGGAAAACCTAATTATCGAGATAGAATTACAAGATGGTAGAGTCATAAATTCAATTATGCATCTACAAGGCTTGTCAGTAGGTTTACCTCAACTCAATTTATACTGTGATTTGAATGATCTGGAAGAATATCAAGATTACCAAATCGTGAAAGAAAACGATTCTTCGTTTCCAAAAATAGAGGAAGGCATCACGTTAGAAGAAATAAGAAAATATGAAATGCCTATTGAAAAGGTCAAGTTAAAATTAAATTTACCTGTCGACCAATCTGAATGGCTAGCTAAGCAAAAAAAAGGAGAGTTAGACACTATTTTTAAAGAAGCTATATATGATTACTGGAGAAAACAGTCGACTAATTCCCAATTCAATTGCCTGGTTGGTCAAGATGGCATTTCTGTTGAGGAGACCGGAAAGAAGGATTGATCCAGACTACCGCAACTTCCTTCGCATCTAATTGCTAACCTTCTATTATCCACCTAAATAGCTCTTTGCGATGAAGGAGATGCAGGAATAGCGTTTGTAACTGTTGATAAATTTGGAGTGAGAAGCTTTAACTTTTATCGAAAAAATCTGCTAATTCTACAACAAAGTGGTTGAAGGTTAATGGAGAATCTGATAAGATAAACTAAATGAAAAGGCTATGTGTGACTGGCGAACGCGGATAACCGTGAGGGAGCACATAGTGTAGCGGCCGTTCGCCTGGGCAGAGGTAAGGGAAGTATCCCTTACCTCTTTATGTTTATTTGTAGAGTTGTAAATACAGATTTTAATAAAATTTTGATGATGGCAAATTCCCTTTCATAAAACTTTTTTATTTAATTGAGGAATTTGAAACAATCATCAATAAAAAAGAGGAGAAAACAAGATGAGCACACTAATTTTAGACAAAGTGAAAACAATCAAAACCCTAAATAATATTGCGGAAAGTGGTCTAAAAGTATTCAGTAACGATCACTTTACGATTGACAATGACAGTGAAAATCCTGATGCAATTGTTGTTCGCAGTTATAACATGCATTCAATCGATTTTGGTAATAATTTAAAAGCAATCGCACAGGCAGGGGCAGGTGTCAATAATATTCCAGTCGACAAATGTACAGAGCAAGGAATCGTTGTTTTTAATACTCCGGGTGCGAATGCGAATGCAGTTAAAGAAATGGTCCTAACCACATTAATGGCTTCATCCCGTAACCTTTTTGCCGGCGTGGCCTGGACAAAGACGTTAGAGGGCGAAGGCGAACAAGTTCCAAAGCTTGTTGAAGCAGGAAAGAAACAATTTGTTGGAAAAGAAATTAAAGGAAAAACGCTAGGTGTTATCGGTTTAGGCGCGATTGGTGCGCTTGTAGCGAATGATGCACTTGATTTAGACATGGATGTGATCGGGTTTGACCCGTTCATCTCTGTTGATACAGCTTGGAACTTGTCACGGAATGTACAGCGTGCGATGACGATTGAACAGCTGTTTGCTAACTCAGATTATATTACTGTACATGTTCCGTTAACCGATGACACAAGAGGAATGTTTAACAAAGAAACATTTAGCATCATGAAACAGGATGTTCATATTTTGAATTTCTCACGTGGTGAACTTGTAAATGAAATCGACATGGCAGTGGCACTTGAAGACGGAAAAGTTGGTATGTATATTACAGACTTCCCGAATGAAAATGTGCTGAAAATGAAAAATGCTGTTCCAATCCCACATCTTGGTGCCTCAACAAATGAATCAGAGGAAAACTGTGCCATTATGGCAGCTCGCCAGGTGAAGGAATTTCTGGAAAAAGGAAATATCAAAAACTCTGTGAATTTTCCAAACGCTTCCCTTCCTTATACAGGAAAACGACGTGTGGCAGCTTTCCACCAAAACGTTCCAAACATGGTTGGTCAGATCACGTCCGCTATTTCAAGCTATAATTTGAATATCGCTGACATGGTTAACAGAAGCCGTGGGGATTACGCTTATACAATGATTGACATTGACAATAAAGTAAACGGCGAAATCATTCCTGGTTTGGTGGAAAAAATCAATCAAATCGAAGGCATCGTTACAGCCCGTATTATTTAATTGAACAGGAAAACTATGAAAGTATGGAAAACCTCCATGAAGATCTTTCTTGTTTAAGAAGTATAGGTTCCTACCGTATTTAAAGGGCAAAAACTCTAGGTCTCCAGATCTAGAGTTTTTTGTTGTACTGTAATGAGGGTGTATTTAGTCGAGAAACTCAATTTTGAAACCCGATGTAAGAATGAACGACGTGATTCAGTTCATAATAGATAACGAAAAGGAGGGAACAGAATGGATCAAAAGTATAATACGAACGATGATGCCACTGTGGAATTAAAGAAATCACTAAGAAAAAGTCCACCAAGAAATAACCCAAACATGAGTGATGCAGCTGAAAGATCTAGGGAAGAAAAGCTAGTGGTATAAGCTAAGGGCAAGGTCAATAATCAAGTTAATTGGAGGTGATATCAATGCCAGAGAAAAATCCTATTGAGTATACAGGGAAAGTTCTCGATCAAAGAAATGATCTTACTGGTCCTGACGACTCGGGTAAAGCGTCATATCCCGAACGACCAAACCATGTACCGATTCAGCAGCCAAATAGGAATAAGGTTAAATAGACTGTTTGGTAAATTGGCAATTTAAAGGACGCCTTATACTCATCAGAAAATTGATAACAAGAGGGAGAAATAGTAACGGGTTACGTTTCATATCACAAACATTAAACATGTTAGATAAATGACTATCAAATCAATTGATAGTCATTTTTAATGATACATAGCTATTTTTAAGTAATTTTCATCCGAATTTGAGTAGGATTTATAATTGCAATTGTAAGCATGCTTTTAATTGAATTTTTTGTAAATTCATAATGACAATTCCAAATATCCCTTCTATAATCAATATTAATTTAGTTCTAATGCATCGGGAAACGCCGTAGGATAACGAAGAAAAATTAAATCAGGACTTTTGTATTAATCATGGAAAATGGGGAGATTGTATGTTAGTTGTAACGAAGGAATAGATTGATGGGTATAAAATTAAAGAGGTGAAAGGGGCTTGTTTTGGTCTTGTTGTGAGAAGTCGTGGTTTTGACGGACAGCTCACTGCGGCTTTTTATTCTCTCGCAGGTGGGTAGATTCATGAATATACAGAAATGCTTGAGGATGCAAGAAAACAAGCATTAGATCGCTTAACACAAAATGCCCATTCAATGGGTGCCAATGCAATAGTCATGTTTCGATTTGATTCAGGGGAAATTGGGCAAAACATGAGTGAAATTGTAGCCTACGGGACAGCAGCTGTAGTCGAAAAGGTTGAGTAAAATATGAAGTGGCTTTGGTATTATCTGTTATTTCATATTTGCTTTTTACTTGTCTTCTGGTTCTATTCTAAACATAAGGACAAGCGCTATAAAACAAATAACAGTACCCATTTGGAAGACTTTGAGCCGACACAAGAAGTTTCCATTGACCCGGTATCGAAGATTTTGAAACGAGTCTATGTTAATCCGAATACCGGAGAGCGCAAATATATTGAAGAAAAAGGAGAGGATAGCTATGATTGAAAAGAAACATATTTTTGGAAAAACAGTATGGCTATCAGGTACCTTGACTCTTCCTTGAAGATGCAAAGGATGCATTTTTCTTTCTACAATCACATGGTCAAGATTAGAACACTTCTAAAAAACAACAAATAAGGAAAGAATGGCTCGAAGAAGACTTCGTGCCAATTTTTATTATAATATCAAGGTTTTATGGTCTTTTATCTTATTTTTACATATCAAATCACAAGGAACCCATCCTTCCCCTGATTTATATTTTTAAATGAATAGGTATAACGCTAAAAAATGGTAAATTATGATGAACTAGTTTAACATATATTCTATTAATAGTTACTCAATTAGGAAGTATGGTAAACATCAAAGTATTCCAATATTTTACTAAACTAGTTCAGTGTGAGCGGCTATTATAAAGAGTCTAAAGGGTTTTGTAATAGGAGGTTAATAGGATAAAAAATTGTGTCACGGTACAGGTCTTTGAATATGGGGTGGAAATTTTTAGAGGTTTCAATTAGATCTAAAAATTTGGATGTAAGCGCAGAATCGAAGCGGATTCAGGAAGCCTCTGAAAAAGGAGAAAAATCGATTGTTGCCGATAATATTTACGGAGTTGGTTGGAGCACTTATGGGACGGCTATCATACTATAACGAACAACGGCATTGGCGATACGTATGCTGAAGTGTCTATTCAGGAACAACGTATCTGGATTTATAAAAATGGGCAATTAGTAGTTACAACTCCTGTTGTAACCGGCAGACATGAGGTCAATGAAGATACACCATCTGGAGTGTGGTATATCATGTATAAACAGTCACCATCCACGCTCAAGGGCAGTGAAGTAGGCAATTTGAATTATTCAGTTAAAGTAGCTTATTGAGCGCCATTTACGAACAGCGGATGCGGGTTTCACGATGCCAGCTGGCGGACAAACTGGGCAAGTACTGCCTATCTTACCCAAGGGTCAGGTGGATGCGTCAACACCCCGCCAAGTGTTATGAAAGCCGTGTATGATAATCTCAGTCAAAACGAACCAGTTGTCCTTTATTAAGAAATGGCAATCAACTCATGGGACAATGTATGCATCCGAAACGACTAAGAACGTTGCGAGTATTTGGTTATCAAAATACTTCAAAAACTTATGCTATTTATAACATCATTTTTCATTTACCTGGTTAGGATCTGACATTTTCGCTGAATCATTGAAAAGTATTTTCTTTAAAAGCATTAACAGAAGCAGGAAATCGTTTATGATTTCCTGCTTCTTCTTTTTTTATTCGAAAAAGCCGATTTTGACGTTCATAAAACTCGAAATATAATTTATCTTTTCCATTTGAATTTTTGGTTTATTAAACAGATATATATCTTATAAGAGACATAATCCGACAAAATCAGTAAATACTATGCAAATAAATAACAAAAATTCTATTTTTCTTGTGGGAGAAAATAAAGACTTACAAAAATTTCAAGATTATTACCTAGTTAAAGTAAATGGCTAATAGTAGCTCTATTTTCTTTTTTATAGAAATGGAGGCATATAAAAGGGATGAAATGGATACGGTTACTAAAAGTATTGACCTGTTTTAGTTTTATTTTCCATACAAATGCCTCTGCAAAGATGATAAGGAGGAAGCAAGTGGAACCAACCGGACAAGTGGTTTTGGAAGTCCATACATTGAAAAAGTTTATTGCTTTGACGTTTGATGATGGCCTAATCCTATTTATCCTCCACAAGTACTTTCACTTTTGAAGGTATGAAGCGCATGCTACCTTTTTCCAAATAGGATACAGAATGTTACGATTTTTTTTGAACTCTTAAGGGTATCCAACGCATAACCAGTTTTAATTAAGTAGATTCATACTTTAAAAGTATAATAATATTACTTATTTGACAAAACGGAAAATAGTATTGACGAAATGTCAACATTTAGATATATTTTACTATAATAATTACTTTAAAAAACAAATAAATTTTGTTTGTGTCAACAAATACCTGAAAAGGGTTTTTTTGTAAGTGGTTTCTTTTGTTTCCTACTATTAAAGTTAGTAGGAATTTCCATTTTCGTTTTCTGGTAAAAACAAAATCCATTATTAGCCAAATATATGACAATATATCCTAGGGTTAAGATTTTGTTAGGTTACATAAAATACTAAAAAAAATTATCGAGAAGAGAAAAAGTATTTGTTTTGCGGCTTTCTTCGATTTTGGTTACATGAAATTTAGAAATATAATTGTAATTGAAAAACTCTTGTAGAATGGCTAATTTAATTTAAAATTAATTTGTGACAACCTTTGGAGGAATAGACATGAAAACACAATTAGCCATTTGGGCGGGGAAAACAGTAGGGACATTGAGTCAAATAATGGGTTATGGGGGGAGTACCATCCCTGGGGTTGTGACAAGGAAATTGGATGGTAAGTTTTTGCGCCATTTGAGAAAGAATGCCAGATTAATCATCTATATTTCAGGAACCAATGGAAAAACGACTACCTCGAATTTGATTGCTCATTTACTAGAATCTTCTGGAAAAACGGTGATAGCCAATCGCGAGGGATCTAATATGGTTACTGGAATATCTGCAACAATGGTTCGCAATGCTCCTTTTATTGGATGGTTGATGAATGATGTGGCAGTTTTGGAAGTAGATGAAGCAAGCCTCCCTAAAGTTGTGTTGGAGTGCCCGCCTGATTATCTGATTTTGACTAATTTTTTTCGAGATCAGTTGGATAGGTATGGAGAAATTGACATTTTAATTCAAAAAATGAAAGATTGTCTGAAATCCATTAATGTTAAGCTCATTTTGAATGCGGATGACCCGTTTGTCCATCGGTTTTCAGACCTTCAAAAAGAGACAATATATGTTGGCTTAAGTGCCAATGCTTGCCGATTTCATACATATAATATGGGGGAATCGAAATATTGTCCAATTTGCCAAGAAGAGCTCTCATATAGCTATTTACATTTTGGTCAGTTGGGGCATTATTATTGCAGCTGCGGGTTTACACGCCCCAAGCCGGCCATTTCTGCAGAAAAGGTTTTTCAAGGAAAAAAAGGGATTCAACTCATTATGGATGGGGATAAATATCCGACTACACTAAAGGGAAAGTATAATGCATATAACGCCTTATTTGCCATCAGCGTGTGCAAAGCTTTGGGGATGGATTCAAAAGCAATCCGGAAAGGGTTTATGTCCTACCAAAAAGCAGATGGAAGAATGCAGGAATTTTCCATCGGTAATGAAACATGGAAACTCAATCTTGTGAAGAATCCTGCTGGAGGAAACGTTACGCTTTCCGAGTTTTTTCAATCAAAAGAAAAGAAACAACTGATTTTTTGCTTAAACGACCTTCTTGCTGATGGGGAAGACATTTCGTGGATCTGGGATATCGACATGGAATTGGCCAATCAAGATGAAGTAGAGGTGTTTATTGCAAGCGGAAAAAGAGCATATGATGCTGCGATTAGATTGAAGTATGCCGGCGTTGATGAAAAAAAAATTATCATTTTGCCAGACTTGAAACAGGCAGTCCTTTATGCTAAACAGAAAGAGATTCCTGCTTATATCATGGCTACTTATACTTGTCTTTCACCTTTAGTTACCATCCTTACGGGGGAAGAAGAAGTGCTAAAAAAAGGAGAAGGGTATTTTGGAACTTATACTATACCATTTTTGTCCAGACACTCTAAACCTTTACGGGGACAGAGGAAATATAATTTGCTTAAAGAAGAGATGCGAATGGAGGGGAATCTCTCTTCGTATCGAAGAAATCAAGAACCCTGATGATGCGAAAAAGACTGGCTGTGACCTATTTATGATTGGCGGCGGCAGCGACCGGGAACAACACATCGCCACATCAAGACTTTCCCCCCTTGTTAAGGAAATCAAGGCCTGGATAGAGGATGGGGTCTCTGCCCTTACCATTTGTGGAGGGTATCAATTTTTAGGGGAATATTATGAAATGAAAAATGGCGAAAAATTAAAAGGAATGGGCATTCTGCCTTTTTACACAAAGGCAGGTGAAGATAGACTCATGACCAACCTTTTAGTTGAGTCCCAACAATTTGGGAAAGTGGTTGGATTTGAGAACCATGGAGGAAAAACTTACCATCATTTTGAGACACTTGGAAAAGTCATAAATGGATATGGAAATAATGAAGATAGCGGCGAAGAGGGTCTTCATTACCATCATTTAATCGGGACCTATCTTCATGTCCCATACTACCTAAAAACCCAAAAATTGCCGATTACTTAATTGAAAAGGCGTATGAACGTAAGACCGGGAGGAAACTAGAACCTCTCGATGATGATATGGAGAACAAAGCAAACCAGACCGTATGGGAGAGATTCATGCACACTAAACGGAAAAAATATAAAAATGAATCGTGAAGACATAATTTCATTTTTATTTGGTAAAGGAGCTAACTTAAAGGAAAAATGCTCCTTTTTTTTATTTTTGAGTTGTTTCGTCTCGTTTTGGTTAAAAAATAAATTATTGAAATATTTATTTTTTCAAATTATTCTTATCCTAACAGCTATCTTTTCTGGATGTGGGGCAGTTTGGGAGCTTCTTTTGGTTCTATACTGTCCCTTAGGTTATAATTTTGGTTATGATTCTATTTTATTTTGGACTTCTGTCGTGCTTCCAGCCTTTCGTGCTTTTACCAATTGTCTAGGATTAATGGTTTCATCACTTTGTCTATTTTAAGAATGCTGCAATGGATTATGAGGGAACATAAAGATTGAAGGAACTGTTCAATCAACCAGATGCAAAAGGATAAACAATTTTATAATTGTTATTCTCTTTTTTCCTCACTTTTCTAATAAATTTTTATTTCCATTAAAAAGCACAAGACAAATGAAACCGCTTCCATTAGTATAGATAGTAAGAAATAGGAGAGGGGATACAAACCATGGAACTTTTATTTGAACAATGTGAACATAACCAGTCGGAGGAACCTTGTGAAGAGTGTTCCCCAAAAAAGATATGGAAGAGAATCTCGATATCTATGAATATGATTATTACAAAAGATTGTGGTTTTAATATAAAGAGAGCATCCTTTTGAACTGGTTTTTGAAAAGGGCGTTGCTGACGAAAATCATGATATTACCTAGCTGTTGAAAGAAAATGCTATTGAGTGAAAACGTGATGATGCCTTAATAAACTGCCTTTTTAAATAATAAATAGTCCCTTCGAGGAGAAGGGGCTTTCTCTTGTATATCTAACGTATAGGAAAATACAAGGGGGATTTTCAAACGTTTAATCCTCCGTTAACATGGAAAGATTTCGGGAGAAAAATATTCTTTTTCGTATTATTGAGGCAAGGAAGGGGACAGTCAATATTACTTTTGGTTACGGAAAGAAAATTAGGTTTGACCACATTGGCTATTTAGTATCGATGGAGGAGCATAATAAGATATGTGATAACGCAAAGAAAATGAACTGGACCATTAAGGTAGGAGAACGGAGAACTTTTATTACCACTCCCTATGAATTTAAAATAGAACTACAAGTAAACAATGACGTAGTTATTATACCAAATGAGAAGGTGTCTTTCTTTTTGTAGGCATCTAATCAAGTAAAAAGCAAGTTAGTATTAAATTCTGCTTAAACTAAGTTATTACAAAGACTAAGGATTAAAATTCAACTGCGAAAGTTGAGTTTTTAATATATTGTTTTATGCTTTTATCCTTTATTTTAGTTTAAAAAGAAAGCAATGGGCTATGTGGTTAGTTAGGTTAGTAATTTGGCTGAATATATTGTTACTGGTACTTATTATGTTAAGTACGATAAAGTCATTTCTTAAATAGGTTAATAAACTAACAAAGTGCTTTAGTATTTAGGAGAGAAAATTAAATGGATGATAAATTATGGAAACATCCTTTCCAGAACTATACTCAAAACTTGCTGTAGCCCCTTTGTATATTATTCAACTGATATTGTGTATTGGTTGGTTGATTTACACACGAAAAGAAAAAGGGTGTATTTTATTATTCGGAAAAATTTATTCCTTCATTATTGTCATTAATTTTCTTGTTGCACTTTATTTTCGCTGTTTTTACTAATAAAAAATTCTTCGTTTTTCAACTAATTGGGAGAAGTTTAGTTTCACAACAAATGGGCTGTTTCGGCAGTCCTTTTTCATTATCGTTATTCAGCTAAATGGCAGGTTACTTGAAGAAAATGTGGTATTTAATAAAGAATTGAAGAAAGGAGATTAAATATATGGAGGATAAAGAGAAAGTTTATTATAAGCGAGGTATGGATGAACTAAGGCCTCAAGCAAAAACCGAAACACAAACACACTTGTCCCAGTCAAAATTCCTGCAATATTCGGGTGAATGCCCCTGCCCAATAACAAAAACAAGAAAAATGCCGGTGTCCCTAGGCTGACGCGGAATGCATCATTGAACGGATAGAATTTAAGCTCTCCAGCGAGCGGTACGGTAATCATCATCAATACGACTGCCGAAATTCGTTCCTTCAATTCGGACACCTTCATACATTACAATGTACAAACATTACACATTGTACTCAAACCTTTGGAAAGTTGAAACAATTATGAGAAAATTTTTTATTTTTTAAAATTATTTGTAGGTTTTCGTAGGATTCGGTAGGTTTTTGTGTGTAATCGCTTACACTAGTAGTGGTAATAAACTTGAAGGGGTGTATGGGATGAAAAAACCAAAACTTGGTTTAGCTTGGCAGATTGTAATTGGTCTCATTTTAGGAATCGCGGTTGGAGCTGCCTTTTACGGAAATCCGCATGTGGCAGATTACTTGCAGCCAATAGGGGATATATTTATCCACTTAATTAAAATGATTGTTGTTCCAATCGTTATTTCAAGTTTAATTGTTGGAGTTGCTGGTGTAGGTGATAGCAAGTCATTGGGGAAGCTTGGGGAAAAACTCTGCTTTATTTTGAAATCATTACGACGATTGCCATCGTGGTTGGGCTATTGGCAGCGAACGTGTTTCAGCCAGGAGCAGGCGTCGATCGATCCCACCTAACAAAAGCGGACATTAGTACGTATGAAACTACAGCTAAAATAACAGAATCTCATTCCAAGATCGACACATTTGTAAATATTGTTCCTACGAATATCATTCAGTCACTAGCAAATGGGGACATGCTGCCCATTATTTTCTTCTCCGTCATATTTGGGCTTGGAGTAGCGGCGATTGGAGAGAAAGGAATACCAATCCTTAATTTCTTCAGAGGAACAGCAGATGCGATGTTCAATGTAACAAACCAGATTATGAAGGTTGCCCCACTTGGTGTGTTTGCTTTAATTGGTATCACCGTATCCAAATTCGGATTAACTTCATTAATTCCACTTGGGAAACTTGTTATTGTGGTATACGGAGCCATGATATTCTTTATTCTTGTAGTTCTTGGATTTACTGCAAAAATTGCCGGATTTAACATTTTTAAACTTTTAAAGTATTTAAAAGACGAATTATTATTAGGTTATTCAACAGCAAGCTCGGAAACTGTACTTCCGAGAATTATGGAAAAAATGGAGAAGCTTGGCTGTCCAAAAGCGATTACTTCCTTTGTTATCCCAACTGGATATTCCTTTAACCTTGATGGTTCTACTTTGTACCAAGCAATAGCTGCCCTTTTTATTGCTCAAATGTACGGAATTCATATGAGTATTGGGCATCAAATCACATTTGTTCTTGTATTGATGGTCACTTCAAAAGGGATTGCCGGAGTTCCCGGTGTATCGTTTGTTGTTCTTCTTGCGACACTTGGAAGCGTGGGTATTCCGGTAGAAGGACTTGCCTTTATTGCAGGGATTGACAGGATTCTAGATATGGGCCGTACAGCAGTCAACATTGTTGGAAACTCTCTTGCAGCCATTGTCATCACGAAATGGGAAGGCCAATTCAATGAACAAAAAGCGCAAGATTATATCAAATCACTTGACTCCAGTAAGCAAACAAATATAGCATAATTTTTCTTAACATTATAAGTGAGCAAGATATTGATGGGGGAATTCAACTTGAAAAACAACATGTAAGAATAGAAATAGATTTTTTGGGAGAAAGAGACTTGCCTATTAATGCCTATTACGGTGTGCAAACATAAAGGGCTGTGGAAAACTTTCCGATTACGGGCTATTGCATTCACGAGGAATTAATTAGAGCATTGGCAATCGTCAAAAAAGCGGCTGCGCTCGGGAATATGGATGTGAAACGTTTATACGACGGCCTTGGAGATGCAATAGTTCAGGCAGCAGACGAAATCATTGAAGGAAAATGGCATGATCAGTTTATCGTAGATCCGATCCAAGGCGGTGCCGGTACATCCATGAATATGAATGCAAACGAAGTCATTGCGAACCGTGCACTTGAGCTACTAGCCAAAGAAAAAGGGGCATATGTTGAGTTGAGCCAACCGCGATTCATTAAACTACTCAGTGTTTGCAGCGAGTAATACGATCGGGTGCGTAAGTTAAACAAGCAATTCTGTACGAAAATGAATCGACTTTCAGAATAAGACAAACAAGATAAAAAGAAGCCGTTTTTCCCTTAGCGTAGGAGAAAACGGCTTTTTGTTTCCAAAAAATGTATTAGCGTGGGTTTTACGTCAAAATGTTGGCTGTATCCCTATTACAAAAAAACAATGAAACGTTTGATGATGATTCATATATTACGGAACTAAATTTGATGGAATAAGGTTACTTTTGAGTAAATTTAACGATATAGTCCGTTTATATACGAGGCATGGTAACGAGGTTTCATCTTTATTCCAAGAGATATATCAGGATCTCGAACTACCCGACGCGACTATCCCTGACGGTGAACTAATTGTTCCGGGACCGGATGGGACACCGATTTTCGAACATATGATGGAACGGTTTCATTCGAAAAAGAGTGAGTATTACGTGCAATATTGTGTGTTCGATATCCTTTACTATAAAGGTCAAAAAGTGACGCACTTACCCTTGATGGAAAGAAAAAGTCTGTTAATGGATTTGGAATTCGACGAAAAAAGGATGGTCCATGTTCAGTGGGTCGAAGGAAATGGAATACCTTATTTTAACCTTGTAAAAGAAAGAGGTTTAGAAGGAATTGTCCATAAGAAACAGGATTCCAAATATGAAATAAATAAGCGCTCCGATAATTGGTTAAAGGTCATTAATTATAGTTACCTAGATGTTCTAATAACAGGAATGGTTAAAAAAGATAATTCGTTTTTACTTAGTTCTATAAATGACGGAACAAATATTGGTGTCATGGAGTTTGTCCCATATCAAGAAAGAAAATATATCCATGAAAAGGTTAGGAATATTGGCGTAAAAGAAACGGACAAACTCATCATATTTAACGAAGGAATTAAATGTAACGTTAAGTTTAGAAACTGGACCAGTAATCAAATACTTCGTATTCCTTCATTTCATACATGGATTTCTTAACACAAGCCGGGGAAACCCGGTTTTTTCTAAGCCAGTCAATTTTAAAGATATAGGCTATTCCATACATAATCCCTATAGCCAACAACCCGAAAAAGAGTTTTATAAAATAATCCTTCATTGTGGATTCCTTTCTTTTGAAGGGGTCTCGATGTCAAAGCGCATATATTATACGCTAAGACATTTTCTGGAAGTGAAAACTGCAATTTTCTTACGCTAAGGGTATTTTTGACCAATAACGAACGTTTTTGGTGATTATCGTAGAGCAGTTTCCTATTGGTTCTTTGGCTAATTTTCTTATATCCAAAAGCCGAACCAAAAACAATTCCCCAAAACATCGCCCTTTCAACGTTTTTGGGCGTACCAATTTACATTATTTGTCTTAGCGTATAAAATCCGCGAAATGCCGTCAGGACCCCATACTGATCATACCCCTTTTTTAGAGTAATAGTATCAGTATGTCCAAGCTTTAGAGATTAATTGCGATTGTTTTAAGTTTTTTGCACCAGAACCCATTTTTTTCTCCTGTTTTTATATTCGGTTTTCTTTTATACTAGAATGAGCTTAACAATGAGGTAAACTGTATGGAACATACTAAAAACTTGCTCTTACAAGTAATGATTATTTTGATCCCTGTCTTTTTTTATTCTATGTATTTAACCAATCGTCATCAATTCATCGAAACGAAACGTCAAAAATTAATTTTCAGTTTCTTGGCAACGATTACGTTAGTATTGTGCATGTCCTTCCCGATCTATTCGGATGTAAACGAGCGAAATGACCTGCGGTTTGTAGCTCTTATGATAGGTATATTTTATGGAGGTGGATACGCAACAGGTATTGTTCTCACGATCATCTTATTGTTGTATCGTTGGTATTTCGGGGGGGCAGGTTTTTATTCAACGGCATACGAAGTCCTTTTCTTCTTACCCATGTTTTTTTTAGCATATCCACGTTTCATCCAACAGGATCGAGCAGGTCGAATGAAACTGACTTGGATGATAACATCGGGGATGTCCTTGACCTACATCCTCGTGGATTTTGAGATGGATTTTTTTAACCAAACACTTCAGGAAATTTTAACGATATGTGTTGCCACCATCGTAACCGTCTCTTTGATTGAAACCTTAAGGGAAAATGCCCAGTTACACATGGAAGCTCAACAAGCGGAAAAATATAAGATACTCGGAGAATTGGCCAGTTCCTTTGCTCATGAAGTTCGAAATCCCATGCAGACCAATCGAGGATTTCTCCAGTTACTTCTACAATCGCCAATTTCAGAGACGTATAAAAGGTATGTTCAAATTTGTATAGAAGAAGTGGATCGAACGAATGACGTCATTACCGAATATCTTTCGCTTGCCAAGCCAGAAGCGGATACGAAAGAGTCCGTCGATGTTTGCCAAAAAATACAAACAGTCGTCAAGATTCTCTACGTCTATGCTTTAGAACGAAAAGTAAGCATAGACGTCCGACTTCCGGAGCAAGAGTGTGCGATATTGGGTCATCCCCAAAAAGTGAAACAAGCCTTTCTCAATATCATCAAAAATGGCATCGAAGCGATGCCTCAAGGTGGTGCGGTTTCCATTTGCGTGAAACAGGAGTCACAGCATGTGATGATCCAAATCCTAGATGAGGGAGTGGGGATGAATGAAGACGAAGTGAAACGTCTTGGACAACCATTTTATTCCCTGAAAGAAAAAGGAACCGGCATAGGACTTATGGTGAGCTATCGCATTATCGACTCGCTTCATGGAAAAATCACCGTCCAAAGCCAAAAAGGAAAAGGAACCACGTTTACCATTCGGTTCCCTCTCCATAATTGTAAAAATATCATCGCCATTAACTGACAAACATGAGCGTTAGCTAAAAATAAAAGTATATGAACCGACAGGAGTTAAAGGGTATTGGATCGTAGATAACCGAATTGTGGGGAGTGTTCTGGAGTCTAAGAGTTGTAAGTTTTGTACACTGCGAAAATATCGGTTTTTTTCTTTCTTTTCTTTCTTGTTTTCTATCTAAAAGTTAGTCTGTAATTAATGTGCAGGAAATTATATATCTTTTAGACGGGAGTGGTCAATGAAGCTTTGAAGGCAACTGTCACTTTGTCCGATAATTAATTTGCACTTATTTTAAATGCTATTTTGCACATCCAACTTTAAAACCCAGCTACCTTCACATGTGAAGATTAGCTGGGTTTCTTCATTAGAATAAGCTGTTAATGGAGATGTTCATTCTGCATAGACATCAACCCTTCCGATTTACTATCTTTCTAAATAGCGATAAATCGTCGTGCGAGACACACCCCACTTTTCTGCAACATCTTTAATTGGTGCCCCACTTTCAATTAAAGCCTTCATCATTTCAATATCTTTTGGTCCATACTTCTCAGGACGACCACCAAGACGACCACGCGCTCTTGCAGCTGCTCGTCCTGCAGCCGAGCGTTCCTCAATCAGATTCCGTTCAAATTCTGCAAAGGCTGCAAATAAGTGAAACATCAATTGCCCCGTTGCATTGCTTTTGTCCATGGTCAAGTTTTCTTGTAAACTGTGAAAGCCTATTCCTCGTTCGTTCAAAGTATTTACAATTTGTATTAAGTCCTGCATGTTGCGACCAAGACGATCTAATCGCCAAACGACAATTGTAACTCCTTCACGTGCATACTGAAGTGCTTCCTCTAAACCTGGACGCTTCTTTTTCGCCCCACTCATTTAATCGTGAAAGATTTTCGCACAGCCATGTTGCGTTAACGCGTCCATTTGTAAATCTAAATTTTGTAATCCCGTTGACACACGGGCATATCCAATTAACAACAAAATCACTCATTTCTCATTTTTCCTTTGATTTCATTGTAACATAAGATAAATAATAATAGGTTAATAGACATAGAATAATGAACAGAGTTTTGTTGCGTTTTGAATGATAAAAAGCGCCCCTTTCGAAGTAAAAAGGATCGTGTTCAGAAAAGGACGAGTTTTGGAACACATAATGGTGTTTGTGAAATTATCAGCAGGTTATTTTTAGCAGTATAAATGTCCGTTTATGGAATCTTATTTATGAACTAAAAAACAGATAGCTAAAGAGTGCTTGTGCGGCCGAGCTTAGGTCGTATCATATAGCGGTGTGGGATTCCCGTCGAGTAAGAAATAGCCATTCGCTCGTAGCGAGTCTTGGAGGGTTAAAGGTAACTTTAGTCTTTAAGCGTAGACAGTTAGGTGGAGCAGCCGTCAAGGCTGAGAATCTTATGGAGTGAAAGTCTCCTGTCATCAATTGACCGATTCGGATGACTAGCATATCCAATGCGTGGGGAGGTAACGAACTACGTTCTGCTTGGAAGTAAAAGTCACGGCGGCCTATTCTACACAAGAGAGAATAAGGTCGGAACAGTCTGTGTGGCGAGCAAACACAGAGGCCAGAAGGATTTAACGAATACTGCAATCCCGAAATCTACGCCCCTCAAAGAAACTGTTCGAGGGATGTTTTGCATAGCGTCGACCTTTGCCTAACGGGGGAAGACCGATGTCTTACGGGAAGAAACGGTTAAATGCACCGTAAGAGCAGCCGGGGTATGGGTTCTGGCATCTGTGGAAAGATTCTCAGAGATAACGACGGGAAGGTCCTACTTCAAATTGGGAAGGTACTAACCAATAAAGACCTATCATATAAGAGGCTAATAGAAAATGGTAGGATGATTTAGGACTGGCGCATGAGGTCGTAGTAGCGATGAGGGAAGGGTAATTCCTTCTTAAGTGTAAGGAAATTACACTTCTATCAAGGTAACTCCTATGATGGAGCGAAGGACCTCTGGGCACTTGGATAGTCAGAACATCAAAGACACTGAGCTTATAAATATGTTCATTGACTAACATACAAGTAAACCAATAGTTGATGGGGGAACATGTGTACCAACATTTAATCCTACGGTTATTAGGGAAGGCGAATATGTGATAATCCAAGGTCAGAACCGGATATCCGACCGTCCGGGATCGTAGGGGGGCTACAAGAAACGTGAATCACTAAATATTGATTTCGCGCGCTTGTTTTCTACCCGACGGTGGCCGAAAGCCAAATGGTTGAAGGGATTGAGCTCCATAATGTTAGTAAACCGAGAGGGCTGATGCCTTAAGCACAGCAGAAAGCTACATTTTATCTTTCGTTAAAGGCAAGAAGGATAAAACCTCTCTGGAGTCAGTGACCTTGGCACGTTATACATTGATATGATACGGCAACTCGGGAGACCCTACCGGTCTTTTCCTGTTTTAATACAAGAGTATGGTCTACAAGTGATATGAAAATGACTTTCTAGACTGTTCTTTTGGATTCCGCCCAAATCGTAACTGCCACGATGCTTTGAAAATACTGAACTTTTATATTGAAAAGAGGTCAGTAAATTATGTAGTGGATGTAGATATTCGCGGATTCTTCGATAACGTTGATCACATATGGATGATGGAGTTCTTAAAACTGCGAATCTCTGACCCTAACTTACTAAGAATAATTGGTAGGTTTCTTAAAGGTGGATACATGGAGGAAGGTAAGAAATATAATACAGACAAAGGCACACCGCAAGGTGGAGTAATATCTCCGATATTGGCCAATGTATACCTCCACTACGTACTCGACGTGTGGTTTGAGAAAAGGGTCAGGAAACAGTGCAAGGGACAAGCATACATAGTGAGATATGCAGATGACTTTGTTTGTTGTTTTCAATCTAAAAGTGAAGCCCAGCAATTCTTCCATTCTCTAAAGTTGAGATTAAAGAAATTTAATTTAGAAATAGCTGAGGATAAAACCAAAATTATTCCCTTCGGGCGGTTTGCGGAGCAAAATGCAAATCAACAGGGGAGAAATAAACCAGCAACTTTTGATTTCCTTGGGTTTACTCACTATTGTGGGAAAAGTAAACAAGGGAAATTTCGAGTAAAACGGAAATCAAGCAGAAAGAAAGTACAAGCTAAATTAAAAGAGACGAAAGAATGGCTGAAGAGTAATAGAAGTAAAGATATTCATTTGATTATGGATAGATTTAGACGCTCACTTATAGGTTATTACAACTATTATTGCATTACTGATAATACCCAAAATGTTAACAACTTCAAAGACAAAATCGAAAAGTTATTGTTTAAATGGCTCAATAGAAGAAGCCAAAGGAAATCATTTAAATGGGATAAATTCAGTCTATTTCTTAATAAATATCCACTGCCATCACCAAGAATTAAAGTGAATATATATGATTTAAGAAAAGAGATTAGCTATATTTTGTAAATGATAACTAGGAGGAGCCGTGTGCGTTGGAGCAGCCGTCAAGGCTGAAGATCTAATGGAGTGAAAGTCTCCTGTTGTCAATTGACCGATTCAGACAACTAGCATATCCGATGCGTGAGGAGGTAACAAATCACGTTCTGCTCGGACGTAAAAGCCATAGCTGCCTATATTACTCAGAGAATATAAGGTAGGAACAGTCAGTGTGGCGAGCAAACCTAGAGGCCAGAAGGATTTAACGAATACTGCAGTCTCGAAATGGCTCCCCCTTCAGAAACTGTTGAAGGGAATGTTGTAATTCGCCGACCCATTGACGCATTGGGGAAGGCCAAAGCCCTATAGGAAGAAACGGTTATATGCACTATAGGGGAAGCCGGGATATGGGTTCTAGCATCTAGGGAAAGATTTTCAGAGATAACGACGGGAAGGTCCTACTTCCAGCTGGGACGACAACAACCAGCAAAGACCAGTCATATAAGGTATTACCGAAATTGATAGGAGGATTTAGGATTGACGGATGAGGTCGTAGTAGCCAAGAGGAAAGGGTAATGCCTTTCTAAATATGTAGAAACATATTTCAACAATGGTAACACCAAAGTTGAGCAAAGGACCTCTGGGCACTTGGATGCCATGGGATTATGAAATAGGACACAGAGCCTTAATAATAATAATAATAATATAATAACAAGTTATTTGTCCCGAAAATGGCTAATTGTGAAGTAAACCTTGTTATTGATTGGGGAATATGGGTGTCGCCATTTAATCCTAGGATAATAAGGGAAGGCTCATTTATTATATATCCAAGGTCAGAACCGGACTCGGGAAATCCGACTGTCCGGGATCGCAGGGGGGCTTCAGGAAACGTGGCTTTGATTAGTGTGCGCGCCTGAATTCTATCCAGACAATAGCGCAAGCACGGTTCTGGGAGGGGGGGGGGAGTCCAATTTACCGCAAGGTAGAAAGGCTTCCTTCTACTCGACTGTTCAGCAATCGGCCAGATTGTAGAAGATGTAGTTTAGCAAATAGTAGAAACCCGTACGAAGTAAATGAGGTTTTTTAACATCAATAGTCTTTTTGTGATTACCTCAAAAAAACATATAAAAATTGATAATTAAAAAAATCATTAATAGGAATAGCCCCCCCACTGAGTGCTATTGTTCTATGATTCCTTTTGTTAATAAAACACTTTTGTTTGCAGGATATCCATTGCATGCTCAATATCTTGTAAATCTTCCTTCGAAGCATTTTGTATACGAGAGAGGAAAAGAAATTCTAAACTCTTAAAGGATTCACTCATCATGGCTTCTCCTTCCTCTGTAAGACGAATGAATTGTTTTCGTCGGTCGGCAGGATCACTGATCTTTTCAATTAAATTTTTTTCACTTAACTTTTTCAATTCACGACTGGTATTTGGCATGGATATATGCTGGCAATCACTAATTTCACTTGGAGTTACGGGCTGACTAACCGTTATATATTCAAGAATTTTATATTGAATTGGTGTAATCGAATCAGATTTGGAGTTTTTTGTTAATTCATGCGTTACTCGATGAACAGAAGTTATTAATAATACACATTTAGTAAAAAGTATTGATTTGTCCATAAAAGTCACCTCTTTTGAAAAGATATCAAAAAAGTTGTCAAAATACAATTATCAATTGACAACTAAAATGAGCGAATGCTATGATTTTGTTATCAATTGATAAGTAAAGGAGGTGGGCTATGAAGACCCTAATTATTTACACACATCCTAATCACCAAAGTTTATGTTATGCTTTTTTACAAAACGTCATCAAAGGATGTAATGAAAACTCAAACATAAAGGAGCTGCAGGTGCTGGATTTGTATGAAGAGGGCTTTAATCCTCTCCTGATATTTAATGAGAATAAAAGAAGGCGTGATATGCATCGTGATCCTGACCTCGAAAAATACAGGAAACAAATATTATGGGCTGATCAACTTGTCTTTGTCTATCCAATCTGGTGGGGGCGACCCCCGGCAATGCTGCTGGGATACATTGATCAGATGTTTGCAGCAAACTTTGCTTATAGGGATAAGAAGGGACTTTTACCCGAGGGGCTGTTAAAAGGAAAGTCAGTAGTATGTATTTCTACCATGAAGGGGCCTGGGAAATATCCTCTTCTTTGGTTAAATAATGCTCATAAAATATTAATGAAAAGGGCCTTATTTCAATTTGTTGGGATTAACAAAGTGAAGTTTTTTGAATTCGGTAAAATGGAGAGCCCCAATGGAAAACAGACGAAAAAACTAGAAAAGGTTTACCATTATTTTAAAAAAATAGAATGTTAATAAAAATGTTTTAAAAGCAAAACTCATTTCGATAGGTTAATGTGAACTGTATCATGAGAAAATGAGGCTTTTTTTTAGGGATAAAATTATTGGAAAGTTTTTTAGATAATTTATTTCCCAAATTGAATTATTCAATCTTCCACTATCGGGCGCAATTCTGCAGCAAGAATTGTGCTTTTTCTTTATGTTTAGGCCATTTAATAGAATAAAACTTCTGAACAAAAGAGAATAATAAACGATAAATTATATCTTGTGAGGGATCTTATGATTAATAAAGAAAGGCTTTATCATTTAGTACATTAGTTATTCCCTGGTTAACTACTCCATTGCTAGGGAAAAATTCTTTTGTTCGATTTCTTCCAGTCGCAACTTTTATTGGTTATATCTTTAGTTTGTTAGGCGAAATTGCTGATAGACGTAAGTGGTGGAAAGTAAAAAATGCTTTATTTCCAAATTATCGTTTAGATTTCTCTTACCTTTTAGGTTTATTTTTTATAACAACTATTTGGGTATTTAAATTAACGTATGGTAGCTTTATAAAGTACTTAACATTAAATATTGTACTCGATTATCTTCTTGCATTCCCTATCGCAAAATTTTTCACTAAAGTTGGAGTATTCGAATTCAAGAAAATGCGACCAAAACATTTTTACATATTGTCAGTTGTAACAGCAATCGTTATTTATTTTTATCAATTATTAGTGGAACGAACTATTGTAAAAGAGGTAAAGAAATATTAGAAGAAGTAATGTTGTTTGTACCCCTTATAAAACAAAAGGCGTGGTTTTAGGATAACAATGGGATTAAAAATACTTTAACTAAACTTGCTGTTAGGAGTTCAGGGGTTATTCCATAATCGGGCGCGATTGTGTAATAAGACAAATCAAAAAAAGCCACTTATTGTCTTAGGAAATCGGCTTTTTTTGTTATAGAAGTCCTTTACAGTTTGTAGATACCTCCTAAAGAATTCAGCATATTGACATTTCAAATAAATGTAGAATTTATTTTTTATATTTAATTTATAAACTATGTTGATTTATACGCTAAATCATACGATCGACACCAAGGGAATTCAACATAGTTGACATTATGTTGAAAAAAATCAAGAAACGAATGCCGAAATTAAGAAGAGGTTATAAAAGTGTTAAGTGAAATTCGAAAATGCTGCTTGAACGGGATAGCTGTGGATTTGATAAGTGATGTCACTTTTAGCAGACTGAAATCAAAAATATATTAAGAATCTAAACAAGTCTGCAATTCGATGGAAATTAGGAGAGATTGCAGCTGTGAGGGAGATGGAAGAAATTAGGGTTAATAAAGAGATCCTTTTATGAGTCAGTTAAGGAGTTTGAAATCAGTTAAAAGGATTCATTGTATTAATAGTAGAAAAACGTCAAAAAGTAGGCTCAACACGATTCATAATTCTTACCCAGTTTCCATAGTCGACACATGTGGAGTGCTGTTCACTACTAATTTTAAAATAATAAAGATGTGGCCGTGTGTACAAGAAATCTCCCTGCTTAGCAGAGAGATTTTTTTTGATGAGAATGTTCTTCTGTTGACTGACCTCTACGCTGCCAGCGTGGAAAGTTGAATTTCCTACAGTTATTTGAAGTGTCCTTAAAGGTTTTATAATCACATTTTGGTTCTATGTCTAGTTTAAAAAATCACCTGTAATTTCCTTTGGTTTCTTTAATTTATGACCAAAGATATGACCAAAAGTATAATAAAAAACTGTGTTTAAGGCTTTCTCGATGTCAGCTTTTTGATGTGAAAGAACGCCAATAATAAATTTTTTGCTGCTAACTTTAAACAGTGTACTTTGGTAATTCCCTTTCCTTATTCGATTTTCTTTCCTGTTCCATGTAGTATTTTAAGTTGGTGATTTTCATAACCAATGGTATAGTCTGCCTGATATTTGGAATTAATGTAACTACCCTCAGTCCCTTCTTGGGCTGAAATGAGAACAGTCACAGTAACTGTATCACCATTATTAACGGTATTAAGAATTTCAATATTAGATGATCTCGTATTTAAATAACCGTTTCGGAATTTGGTATAGCTCATTTTTTCCTGCCAAGAACTTCCAAATAACGAATATGCTGTAACATAATCACCATTATTGATGCTTTGATAAAAGGAATTCACAATATCCTGAGCCGTTCCCTCAAAAGATGAGTTTTGGACATTTTTATTTCCTGTTGTTGCAGTACTGATGGAGGGTAATTCTGTCATCGGTGTTTTGGACCAACTCTCGACCAAGGATAGAACATTGACAATTGGAATACTGAATCCTATTGTACCTTGATCTGTCCCTGCAGTATTTATTCCTAAAACTTCACTCGTTTTGCTATTGATAAGTGGTCCTCCTGAGTTTCCCGGTGCTATTGGTGCAGAAATCTGATACGCATCAGAATAATGGAAAGGAGCAATATCAAAATCTCTTCCAACCCCGCTTATTATCCCTGTAGTAACAGTGTTTTGTAAGCCAAGTGGACTGCCAAGAGCAAGCACTTCATCTCCGATTTCCGCTTTCTTATTACTGATGCTTAATGGATTGGTATTTGCCATACCAGGTACACGAACAACAGCTATATCGACATTCTGACTAATCCCAATTACGGTTCCTTCCAATTCTCTTGAATCGGAAGTAGTAATCTTTACATTTTTTGCACCCTCTACGACATGGGCATTTGTAATAATGTCCCCGCTTTTATTATATAGAAAGCCGGAACCAAGCTTGTTATTATCAACCTCTATCTTAACAACATCCTTTTGTGCCACTTGAATTATGCTCCTAAGATCCATTGGAACATCGGGTTTTTTTATTGTCGAGCTTGCGGGAACAGGATCTTGGAGAGAGGTGTTTTTTAATTCGTGATTTAAATGAAATTGGTGGTAATAGTAAGCAGAACCTACAATGACTGCACTTAGAAGAAAAAATACTGGTATTGCGATTGGCCAGAATAATGAACTACCCCGCTTAAATTTTGTAGAACGCATTTCCACTTCCTGAGTATCTTTATCTTTTTCAATGCTTACCCTGGTATTCGCTCTTTGATAATCTATTGGACTCTCTGAAGTTGATGACGATCTTGGTTCAACTTTTAGTTCTGTTCCGCATTTTGGGCAAAAACGGGGCCTCCTCATCCACAACATATGTACCACATTTATGGCAATACACACTTATAACCTCCTTTTGCATGTTTGTTCTATCTAGTTCAATTATACTAATAAAAATTGGAAAATTGAAGTTATTCGAAAAAGTGAAACTACTTTAAAGCTAATTTCTCAAATGTAGAGTTAATCATAACGGAAATAACAATCTGTTAAAGTCGATAGACCCTAATGGGAATTCCATTACGTATGAGTACGATAGTAATAATAATATGACAAAGGAGACTTCTTCCACCAATGTGGTTTCCAGCAATACTTATGTTGCTTATGGCAATGTCACTAGTTCCAAAATAGGCGATGGAACAAACAATATTCAGTCCCAAACTAGTTATTCTGCCAGTGGAAATTATATCAAGTCGGTTACGGATAGCTTAGGAAATAAGATTCAATACAACTATGATGAAACAAGAGGGTGAAGCCCATGGACATCTTGCACCTGCTGACGAACTGCTTGCATATTTAAAAAACTAGATTTGTATTTGAAAGCAATGAATCAAAAGACTGGGTGCTTTAGTTTAATAAATATTTTTTAAAGTCGATTTTCCCAAACATATATCGGCTTTTTTGATTTTACTAAACAAATAGCATCATAATTTATCAGTATTGAGTAAAAGAGTAATAAAAATCTAAAAAATTGTGTCTACTTTATTGACCTCAAAGGCTCATATTATCAAAATAATTTGAATTTTTAGTCATGTTTGAATATAATTATAATCAAAAATGACTAGGTGATGAATATGAATGGAAGTTTGGATGATTCAATTATTTTACAGCATATTTTGCAGCATACGTTTGATGAAATCTTTGTGGCGGATGCTACTGGAATGGTTTTATATACAAGCCAATCTACTGAAAAAGTGTTTGGCATTCCTTGTGAGCAAATTGTTCATCACAATATTTTCGACTTGGAGAAGCAGGGAATGTTTTTACCTTCCGTGATTGCCAATGTGTTAAGAACCAATCAAAAAGACACGCTAATCCAGGAAACAAAGCACAATAGAAAACTGATTATTTCAGGATACCCAATTTATGGCCAACCGGGGAATTGGTTGGAGCGCTCAGTGTTTCAAGAGATGTTACAGAGTTTGAATATTTGAAAAAAGAGAATAAGCAGGTCGCAGAGGCATTGAACTTATATAAAAAACAAATAGAACAATTAAAAAAACAAGCGGCCAATCACTACTTTTTGCGAAATAGCAAAATGGAAAAGGTCTTTGATGTTGTCTCAAAAGTGGCGAATTTAGGAGTCACTGTGCTTTTGGAGGGAGAATCAGGGTCGGGAAAAAACCATATTGCCCATATGATCCATCAAATGTCTGCAAGAGAAAACCACCCTTTTGTTGAGGTAAACTGCGGGGCAATACCCGAAGCACTGTTCGAATCAGAGCTTTTTGGCTATGAAGAGGGGGCCTTTACCGGATCTAAAAAAGGCGGGAAAAAGGGATATTTTGAAGCAGCGGGAAAGGGAACCTTATTTCTCGATGAAATTGGCGAATTGCCGATGAATTTGCAGGTAAAACTGCTGTCTGTTTTACAAAACCACATCATCATGAGGGTGGGTGGAAGTAAAAAAATAGAGGTGAATTGCCGAATTATTTGTGCTACCAATCAAAACTTGGAAAAAATGATTGCGGAGCGGAAATTTAGAGAGGACCTTTATTATAGAATAAACGTGGTGAAGATTGAGATTCCTCCTCTTCGGGAGCGAAAGGAGGAAATTTTTCATTTAATATATGAAATTACCGAAGAAATGAATCGAAAATATGAAATGAACAAGCACTTTACCCCATCGATGATTGCCTGGCTTAGCCAGCAAGAATGGCCGGGAAATGTTCGGGAATTGCGGAACTTTATCGAAAAAAAGATTATTACATCGAGTGAAAATGAACTCGCTCTTGAGGTGGAGAATCAGGAAACAAAAAGGGAGGTGTCAGCTGTATCTGATGAAATGGCGTTAAACGATTATCTAGAATCATTAGAAAATGAATATATTGTGCGGATGTATCAAAAATATCCAAGCAGTATTAAACTTGCTGAAAAATTAGGAATTAGTCAATCCACCGCCAATCGAAAAATACGGAAATATGTTAGTGAAGGTAGTCAGTATTGACTATATAAAACAAATTGATAGTGGCCATTTTTTTGACCAAACCGTACAATCGTATGAACCAACCGTTACATGGTACGCTTCAACTGCTTCCCCCGCTATTCCCTTAGAAGTTTGGCATGAGAGTTGCATAAATAAAGATGAGAACAAAATTTTGTTGGGGGGCTTCTTTCATGTCAAATCAAGATGAAAAGCAATTTCTAAATCTGCCTTTTACAGGAATCTGTACGTTTGGGAAGTATCCGGTTTGTCCGGATCTAGACAAGCTGGTTGCGGATGTCGCGGTGATTGGCGTACCAAATGATATGGGCACACAATGGAAATCGGGGGCTAGAATGGGCCGAGGGGAATTCGGGAAGGCTCCACATTGTACAGTTTTGGATTGAATGGTGCTTACGATATTGAAAAAGACATCATGTATTTAGGACCGAAATGGAAAGTAGTCGATTGCGGCGATGTGGACATGGTTCATGGGGACATCATGCAATGCCATGAAAATACGGAAGCAGCGATCAGAAAAATTGTCGCAAAAGGAGCGATGCCGGTTGTGTTAGGCGGTGACCACTCCATCACCATTCCGGTTGTAAAAGCTTTGGAAGAATTAGGTCCCTTTCATGTGATTCAAATTGACGCCCATTTGGACTGGGCTGACCACCGTTCCGGGCAGCGGTATGGCCATGGAAGCTGTATCCGCCGTTTGTCGGAAATGGACCATGTTCAGAAAATCTTCCAATTTGGCATTCGCGGGATTAGCAGCAGTTTAAAAGAAGATGTTGATGCGGCTAGAGAATATGGTAGTGTCATTTTATCACCAAGGCAAATGAGGAAGATGGGAATCGAAAACGTGCTGGAACTGATTCCGAAAGGTGAAAAATATTATATTACGCTTGATATTGACGGTTTGGATCCTTCCGTAGCTCCGGGAACGGGCACCCCATCTCCGGGCGGATTTATTTACGATGAGGTAAATGAATTGCTCGAAGGAATCGCCAAAGCGGCCAAGTGATTGGTTTTGATTTAGTAGAGGTGGCCCCGCCATATGATCCCGCAGGAATGACCGGCGAAGTCGGTGCTCGGATCGCCTTGGATTTACTCAGCTTTGTTTTAAAAGAAAGAGAGAACGCAGCAGAAGGCAGTGCAAATAAAGAAGAAGTTCACTCTTAATGAGGAGCCTGGTTTTACATAGAAAGATTTCCTTTCTGTGTAAAACGCTCCATAAAACCTATGAACCTATTCTTAAAATAAAAATATAGGGGGTTTTGTTGATGAAGATTGAAACGAGGAGCATTGAGTATATTCCTGCCAATGAGCGTCATGGAAAAGCAAGAGGATTATTTCCTGTTTGGTTTGCGGCAAATATGCACATGACGACACTTGTGACAGGATCGCTATGTGTGACCTTTGGTTTAAATCTTTTTTGGAGTGTTGTGGCGATTATCGTTGGTAATTTACTGGGTGCCATTTTTATGGCTTCTCATTCTGCTCAAGGGCCAAAACTTGGCATTCCGCAAATGATTCAAAGCCGTGCTCAATTTGGCGTAATCGGGGCGGTTATTCCACTGTTACTTGTTATTTTTATGTATCTCGGCTTCTTTTCCAGCAGCGGTTTGTTGGGAGCTCAAGTCTTGAGCAGCTCCTTGAACCTCAATTTGACTTGGAGCATCATTATCCTAAATATTATCACGTTTATCGTCACAATGATTGGTCATGATCTCATTCATAAAATGCAAAAGTACTTATCATGGGTGTTTTTTATCGTTTTTATTATTGCTACCGTTATTGTCTTTCAATTGCCTGTGCCCGTAGGAAGCTGGTCACCAGCCCATTTTAATTTTTCGACCTTTATGTTAAGTGTAAGTGTAGTGGCAACCTGGCAAATTTCCTTTGCCCCGTACGTTGCCGATTATTCGAGGTATTTGCCGGAGGATACTCCGTATAAGCAAACCTTCTGGTATACGTATGCGGGGACCATTCTGGGAACGGGTTGGATGATGATTCTAGGCGTCTTTTTGACGACTGCCATTCCAGGGTTCCTAAGCCACTCCGGCGATCATCTGGCACATCAGTTTGGCGGTTTTGCTTTCATAATGTTTGCCGTCATCCTCTTTGGTCAGCTCTCCATCAATGTCTTTAATTTATATGGTGCCTTTATGTCAACAGTTTCTACTGTTGAACCGTTTTCAAAAATAAAAGTTACCCCAAAAGTGAGATTGTTCTTTGTCTTCGGGATTGCGACCATGGGGACCTTACTAGCCATTTGGCAGGGAAATTTCCTTTCCAATTTTATCAACTTTATTTTATTCATTAGCTACTTCTTAATACCATGGACAGCTATTAACCTCGTTGATTTTTATATACTGCGGCACGGCGAATACAGTATTAAGGATATCTTCGATCTGAATGGGAAATACGGGAAATTCAACAAGATTACCTCAATATCGTTTTTAGTGGCCATTATTGCAGAAGTTCCGTTCATGAACTCCTCCCTCTATGTGGGTCCGGTTGCCAAAGCATTGGGAGGGCAGATATTGCCTGGATTTTGGGAATAGTGGTTCCAGCAGTCCTCTATTATATTATGATGAAAAGAAAATTAAATAGTGAGTCTGAAGCGGACGTCAACATCCAGTCAATTGAGAGTGAGACCATTTTTTAAAACTTAAAAGGGCTGACTCCTCTTTCAAAATATTGTGTCCTCAACCGTGTGTGAACCATTACTGAAAAGAGGAGATGTCCTTAATATTTTTAGTGAGACATATTATTATTTGGCATCTGCGACTGGATCTGTCCTTGGGCAGGAGCTAAAGCATTCAGCATCTGATTCATGTCCTGCCACGATAACTGCGGTACTTGATACCAATGATGTTTATTTTGATAGATGAGCTACCTTATGGGGGAAAAGTGGCAAAGGAATGAAGTATTCAGGTGCTGCAGTATACAACTAAGGATTAAATCCCCATATTTCTTATCAATATATACCAGCGACCAAACGATTTTAATTCCTTCTCAAACGGCCATAATGGCTCAATTTTCTTGTCTCAGCTAATTTTGTAAATCAAGATCTATATATTCTAATGCCTTCTTCTTTTTTAAACAAAAGATTCAACACCCGATTACATCTCATTATCTATTAGTCCGTATAATTGGGTAGCAGTATTGCCTTTTTTTCACATGTTATATAAGTTAATTTTTATTGGTAGCTTAATATTTAAACGAATCTCTTACAAACATCACAAAATTATTCCCTTTAAGGATAATTGTTCTACTTATGTATTTCATGATCTAATTTTACCCAGAATTTTCCTTCAACTAAACTCCCGCTATTTTTTCAAATTTCATCTAACATTAGAAGTTAGGGAAGATAATTCTTAACTTTTCCTTTTGCAAATCCGTTCGAAAAAGTACACTTTTCCGAACGGGTATTTTTTGTTCAAAAATAGCCATTTTTCACGTTCGTAAAACTTAAAAATTAATTTATGAACGTTCTCTGTTTTTAAAACACTTTTACGAACGTATTATAGTAGAATAAGAGAAAAGAGAATTAAAAATGAGGGGAATTTAAAGTGGACGTTAGAAAGTTTGGATACATACGAGTCAGCAGCAAAGATCAAAATGAAATACGACAACTTGAAGCCATGAAGGAAAAAGGGATAGATGAACGGGATATCTTTATGGACAAACAAAGTGGAAAAGATTTTAAACGAGCCCAAGGAGGCACCTCTTCTGTTTGGTAGTGTATTCTAGACAAATCCACTATAGCAAAGAATGAGGTGCTTTTTGTATTTATAAAGCATGTTGTCAAGGAATATAATCAAACTCAAAAGAACCAATTAAACTCAACTAGTTTACTTAATTATTTAGGTGCGAAGTTTGAGTTACTTATAAGGATTTTTTATTTATTTTCTTTCCTAAAAGTATGTTTGCTGTTAATGATTGTCTTCAATTTACCTTTCCAAAACATATCCTTCCATTCTTGCGGTCTTAATGGAATAAGTGGTGAAAAATAAGGTAAGATCCATCAATCCCTTGAAAAGTGCCTGGGTAAAAAAGGGGACTCCCTTACTTGAAAGATTGTTCAGAATAGTCGGTATTGTTGATAACTATACAAACGAATACCGACAGGTATTCAGATTATCCACAAGAATAAGACGGATCGCTAACATATTAGAACCTTCAAAAAATAAAACAAGCGAAAGTGTTGAAAAGAGGCTTTCGAGATATTTAAAGGAAATTGAACAAACCCTGACTAAAGGGGAAGATTTCCTAATTGTTGATAATCTTAAGAGATATAGTAAAGGATTTTGGAAAGGCTTATTTACCTGTTATGACCACCCAATTTTACCAAGGACAAATAATGACCATAAACTTTTCTTCCGCACGATTAAACGAAGACATCGTCGCATTACGGGCTTAAGGTATTGGAATCGTTATATTATGCGGCATGGGGAGTATATTGTATTTGCAGAAGATGCAATTAACAATCCCTCTATTCTATCAAGACTTGCCTCGGTATCTTTTGATGACTATGTAACTGAGATAAAAAAATGGGAGACAAGAACAGGCGAGCACATTAAGCGTTACCAATTTAAGAAAAACCTAGATTAATATCTATAAGATACCGAAGAAAAAGGGTTTAACTACTAATTGTGTTAGTTAAGCCGTTTGAGTTTTTAAAAATAGTCGGTTCTCCATGTAAATTTGGAGTTCCGTCACCCTAATATGCGATGAAATACTTAAATACTCTTTCTCACATCAAATTTAAACTTCAATCTCTTCTTGATAAGCAAGCGTTTCTCTGTGTAGCTGTTCCCACTTTTCATATAGTTTAATAGCTGTCTGATAGTCATCGAAGTCTGATCCAAAATCATCCTGTAATTTGTCTTTTAATTCACGGCATGCCCTTCCCATTCCTCTATGCTTTTTATATCAAAGAGGTTTGAAGACCTCGGTTTCATACTTTCCCAGTGATAATAAATGTTATTACACCATTCCAACAAATCTTCACGGTATTGTTGCTGTTCTTCAATTTTCATCCCATTATCATATTCAACTTCAATCTCTTCTTGATAATCAGCATGAGCTTCTCTGTATGGGCTTTTAATTGTCCGAAAATCACCAAAGTCTGCTTTTACATCATCCTGTAATTTCTCTTTTAATTTACGGTATGCCCCTTCCAATTCTTCTAAGCTTTTTAAATCTAATAATTTTGAATACCTCGGTTTCATACTTTCCCATTGATGATAAATGTCATTACACCATTCCAACAAATCCTTACGGTATTGTTGTTGTTCTTCAATTTTCATCCATCTTTCAGATTCAACGTCTATTTCTTTATAAGCATGAGCTTCTTTGTCTAGTTGCTCCCATTGTTCATAAAGGTTTTTAGCTGTCTGATAATCATCGAGGTCCGCTTGTAAATCATCCTTTAATTTCTCATTTAATTTGCAGTATGACTCTTCCCAATCTTCTAAGCTTTTTAAATCAAAAAGTTTTGAAAACCTCGGTTTCGTACTTTCCCAGTGATAATAAATGTTATTACACCATTCCAACAAATCTTCACAGTATTTTTGTTCTTCAATTTTCATGCATATCCCCACTCATGTAAATTTACTTTTTTTCTATTTCAATTTTTAAATAGTGGAAAAATTCCTGATAATTAATAAATAATTCATTTTAATTTACCCTTAATATTCGAAATAAAGTGTAATATGTTTTCCTAACACATTAAGATTACATCTTGGACAGTATTTCGATTAAGATAAGAAAAATTGTCACTTGGTAATGTTGATAGTTGATTTTTTCAAAAGTACATTTCATAAAAGGCTTATTTCCTTTTCCCCCTCAACAAAATCATTTCTTTACCTTTCTTATGAATCTAATTTTATGCTATGTTCAAATTTTGTCCTAGGACTAGACATTTACCCAAATGTTTTTAACAAAATCTACTCCATAACGGTTAGCTAGCAATCTAAAAAAGCCGATTCCTCACCATATAAAAGATCCCAATTTTAATTTTCATTTTATTTAATTTGATTATTTTCATCTATAGTCTATGTAAATTCAAGTTCAAGGAATTTGTTAAATACATATTTATGCTAATTTGGAAAATTTCGTAGTTCGAAGAAACGGAACAAAATCCTATGATTTTTACAAAAAAATCCACTCTGATATATAAGAATGGATTTTAAGCGATGTTTCTTGCTTATTATGTATTAAAAATTCAAAAAATAAGCAAGGAGAAAAACACTCATGTAACATACAAAGCCATCCTAGAAAGGGATGGCTAAGGAAAATGGAGCTAAATTTTTTATGTAATATCTTATGCAAATTATGAGACAAGTTGCTAGGTGTTATTACCATTTGACGGAAGACAAAAAATCCATCCTTTGGTGGCTAAAGATGGATTTTTCGACATAACCATGGGATAGGGGCACCCACGGTCTATGTTATGATGGATTAAAACTTCTTGAAAAATACTTTAGGAATATATTTCTAGTTGATGATAATTTATCGAAATAAAAAGAAACACAGATGGTTTAGCCTATTAAAGGATTTATTATTCGTTCGGGTAACCTATTCAAAAGGGAAATAAAAGGGTATTTGTCCATAAAAAAGTGAGCTAAAATCATGTTTCAAATAGTAATTAATGCACCCGCAGTTTATAAGTCTAAATGAATATTACAAATTACTTATTTTTCCGACTTTAGGTTAGAGGAGATTATTCTTAATCTATCCATGGGATCTTATTGCCTGAACAATATTAAAAGTGCTTGATCTCTAAAAATTTTTTTGGATATATAATAAAGCAATTGAGCATCTTATTAAGGGTTCTATTAAGACCTATTTATTAACTATGTAATAATAGATCAGCCTTTTATTCCAACCAATATAGTTGTAAAACAATTCAGCAAACAAGTTTTTATAATTTTAATTCGTATCATGAAAAGGGGATTTTCAGATGACAGTTGGAACACAAGTTAAAACAGCTTTAGCAAGTTTAAAAAGTGCTCAGGCAAGCTTCGAAACTTTTGCTTTATCTACCGATAATCAAAATGCAAAACAGCTTTATCAACAAGCTGCTCAGCAAACACAAACTATACTTGAAAGCCTTGAACCACGACTTCAAGAAATTCAAGGTGAAGAACCACAATACAATCAGTAAGTAGCCCAAATAGGTTGGTAAATTTGCCAACCTATTTTTGTTCCTCTATGTACACCGGGACAGTAGTTGCATTTACTTAAATTTCATTAGGAGTTGCATTCGGCAGCTCTTTTCTTTTTTTAAAACACAAATAAATTAATCATTTGTAAAAAAAACTAAATTGTAATAAGGGAGGGAATATCGCCACGAACAGAGAGGACGAAGTATAAATTGCACTTTACGATAGGAGTAATAGTGATATTAGCTTCTTTGAAATGGGCTAATTGGAAGGAATGGCAACGCTACTATTCAACATTGATTTATATTGTCGCTATAAATCTTCTTTACAAATTTTTCGCTTTAAACAAGTTTCATTTATGGAAATTTAGTTCCCACGAGCTTGTATTTAAAAGCCATAATGGGATTTTCTTGTGGCATTTACTCATCATAAATCCTTTATTCACTTTTATGTATCTTTCAAATTTCCCTGAAGGACGTTTACTAAAACATGGATGGGCTACACTTATCTAGACAGAAATTTTAAGGTCAAGTAGACTACAGATAATGAAATTGAGGAGAATCTACTATGACTAAAAAAGAGCGAAGAACATTTACGGACGAATTTAAAAATCAAATGGTGCAACTGTACCTGAATGGCAAACCTAGAAAGGATATCATTCGTGAGTACGATCTGACTCCATCCTCTCTGGATAAATGGATCGGCAAAGTAAAACTACGGGTTCATTTAAGGAGAAAGACAACCAAACACCAGAAGAACTTGAGTTGAACAGACTACGGAAAGAAAATAAGCAACTGCTAATGGAGAACGATATTTTAAAGCAAGCTGCGCTGATACTAGGACGAAAGTAAATGTAATCCGGAATAACCGGGACAAATACTCGATATCGGCAATGTGCAAAGTCCTTCAATTACCTAGAGCCACCTATTATTACGAAGCAAAAGAGCGAGTTTCAGAGGATGATATTACTTCTGATATCATTGAGATTTTCCAGGCAAGCCGTCAAAACTATGGGACTCGTAAAATAAAATTTGAATTAAAAAAGCGAGGAAAAATCGTCTCTAGACGACGGATTGGAAGGATTATGAACGAGCAAGGCTTGTCTCTTCCTACACTGTGGCTCAGTTCAAACCACATGCAAAAACGTGTAACGAATCAGCCCAGGTCAATGAACTGGATCGTGAATTTAAACAAGCCGACCAGTTTAGCGTTATTGTAAGCGATTTGACATATGTAAGGGTCAATCAAAAATGGCATTATATATGTGTATTTGTCGACCTCTTTAATCGAGAAATCATTGGATGCAGCATGGGTCCGAATAAGGATGCCTTACTGGTTTACCGAGCACTCGCGTCTATTCAAGCCGACCTCCATAAGATTCAGCTTTTCCATACAGACCGTGGTAATGAATTTAAAAACAAACTGATTGACGAAGCGCTTGAGACGTTTAACATTAAGCGTTCTCTAAGTATGAAAGGATGCCCGTATGATAATGCGGTTGCAGAAGCCACGTTTAAAATTATTAAAACAGAGTTTGTCAAAAGACGCTCCTTTGATTCCTTAGAGGATCTGACAAGAGAGTTTCACGATTATGTTCATTGGTTTAATCACCTTCGTATCCATGGTACGTTAGACTATTTAAGCCCAATAGAATACAAACTTACACACCTTAAAAAAACTGTTTAGTTTGGTGTTGACAATCCAACAAAGTACCTACATATTTAAATGGGTATTCGATGCCTTCTCATTATCAAGACACCACTACATTCAATACGTTGAATACATTTGTTTACCGAGTTAAGATATCAAGTTTTCAAAGTAGCTTTTCACTCGATTTTTCTTCTTAGAATACTTTAAATACTCCCGATTTTCATAGTAAAGATAACCGTGTTATGCTGGCGGTACCCCACCAAGAAAAAATATCCTCTAAAATAGTGAAAAAATGTAAATTGACAACTCGAATTTTACCGAATATACACAAAGAAACTAATAATAAAAATAGTTTCCTTGTGTATTATTTATTGTATTAACCTGCCCTTTGGTTGAACAAGAACAATCTCAAAAACGTTCATTTTCGGCGCTTTGCTTGTACCAACTGTTCATACATTAAATTCTGCCTATAATAGCACCAAAATTAGAGCGTTTATACCTTATTGGGAATAAGCGCTTAACGTACAAAATTTCCGAAATGTTGACTGTACCTCTATAAGTAAGGGAATGAGCGTTCGCGTTCATGAAGTTGTGAATCAAAACGGACATAGCAATATTCACACTACATTACTTTATTCGAGTCCAAACAAAGATCCCTTAATAAATAAAATGAACCAATTATAAGGAGGGGGTTGTTTAAATGAAGGTAAAATATAAAGATGGCAGCATCTTTGGACATGGCTTAACTGATTTTCCTTATCGGGAAGGCGACTATGTAACAATTGTTGTTCGTTACTGGACTAAAGAAAATGAAGATAACATTTATTATCATGGTCATATAACAGAACTTGAGGATGAAAGGGTAGGCTTTTGGGCAAGGTTAGATGATGATCTTGAAAATGAGGAATTCTTTCATTTTAGCGATATAGAAGCGGTTTTTAATGGTGATAAAATCCCATTCTTTGGTGGGTGGAAAAAAAGAAAATGAAATATTCAGAACTGCTACTGGAGCAAGAATCCAAATGGATTTTCAAATAGACTCTTTAAATAACTTTAATAGATTGTCCTAGTATATTCTTCATAAAGAAAAATTTAAACATACTTTAAAAGCCAAATAGGAGCGTCTTAGGCACGACTATAATCTAATATCAGTGGTAAGGAGGAATTTATGTTGGAACTCTATACGGTATTAGATAAGCCTAACGAACAAATTATCAAAGACTTAGGAATTCAATCTAAATTTCATCCTTATGTGGACGCTGCTAAAAAACGCATGCAATCTTTAGTTGAAAAATGGGGTCCACATCATGACGTTGCCGATCGCTTCTTGGAATTCTTAGAAGATGAATATGAATATGTCGAGGAAGATTGGTACTATTGGTAATTGTTGTTTATGGCCTTTTTCATTTATGTAAACAGTCTCTTTCTTTCCTCTTAAAAACAACAGTTTTTTTCAAATTCCTTCTGATTGAAATCTATACTCTCCTGAGATAATGTGATGAATTTTTCGCATATTAGAAGAGGGAGCTTTTTTGTGATTATTAATTATGACTTAGGAATTGATTTAAAGGAATATGCAGCAAGGGAACTATCACCCATTGAGGCACTTTGCATATAGTGATTTTGGGAATCATATCCCCCAGCCACCAATTTTATATAAGGGCTCTATAGGGTTCACTGGGGGCTAACTTCTTATCACTAGGGACCCTTATTTTCTTTCTGAATTTATGTGATTATCATTTTTAACGTAAACAATAAATGGATTTAATCTTAAAATCTTACGATGTGGAAAGGATAGCTAGACTCATTCTTCTATGACCATATTCGCATGGAATCGGGGGATATGTTAAAAATGGAAAATCAATTTTTACGCTAAGGTCATATACAAACGTAAACACTGGGGATAGGTCCAAGCTGCATGATTTGTAACAGTCAGTATGTAAATTAATGAACAAGATTTTCACTAAATCTAAAAAATCTTATGCAGACAGCAATAAAGATCATTGTAAAATTGTTAACATCAGCAATAAGAACATTTGATTAGTGAATTATATTGAACTCAACATATTGGTTTTGACAGCGAGGCTCTGTTAAGACGTGAAGGACTGTCTTGCAAACAGTCCATCACTAGAAATGTTTTCAATTTATGAATCGTCAAAAAAGTACGCTTATCTTTTATTGGTTGGGCAAAATGTTTTTCAGCTACTTATTATTGGCTCTACTTAGAATGGTTTATACTGCTGCCCTTTCCATATTATTTCCACGTTTATTAGCTGTTGTCCAGTCTGGATAATCTTCAAAGGGCAATTGCTTCGAGTGCATCCCTACACTTCTTCTCAATTAAATAATTTTACAGTGTTTATATAAAGTACATTTATATTACAGATAGTAAGACATAACCGAAGTTGCTTTTTCTAAAAATCGATCCCATAAATTCAAGTTTTTAAAATAGGACTCAGAAAGACGCTTTGACTGTCGGAAATCTACCTTTAGTTTTCTTTTAATTTCAGCGAGAATCGGCCCTTCATAAATAAAGCATTCTGATTCATCATTAAGGTAAAAACTACGAGAATCAAAATTAGCCGTCCCAATATCAACAAACTTTCCATCAATAACCATTACCTTCCCATGAAAAAAAACGTGTTGATACAGATAAATTTCCGCCCCATGCTTCAAGAGCTCCCTCACGTACTGGTAAGAGGCTTGTTTCATGAAGAGAGCATCGCTTTCAATCGGTATCAAAATCTTCAAAGAAACTCCTCGTTTTCTAGCTTTTAGTAGTTCTTCTGTCATATTCCTACCTGGTATGAAATACGGTGTTGCAATGACAATCGACTTACTTGATTTCTTGAACATTCCTTTATATCGCTCCACCAATCCTTTGCCGTCCGAAAATACATACTTATATCGATTACTTCCTTTTTTCGGGAGTAAATGATTTCTTAAACGAATGGAAACAAGAAGCAGCTGTTACCCAAAAAGGACTAGATGTGCTGACGGATGAATCGTTGAATCAGGAGGTTTCACCAGGATTATACAGCATTGGAAGCCTGGTTTGGCACATTACTGGAACAGCTTACTACTTTCCTTCACAGGTTGGATTAAAATTTGAGATTCCTGATCTTCAAAAAAAGGCACTGAAATCAGCTGCTGAAATCAGCGAGACATACAAAACAGTAAGTCAGTGGTTACCACAAGCTTTTTCTGAACAGGTTTCAGATGAAAAAATGAACGAAATGGTGAATTTATTTGGAATGGACATGCCGGTTCAGGCTGTTTTCCGTCTGCTCATTCAGCATCAGGCTCATCATCGCGGACAATTGACTATCCTTATGAGACAAGCTGATTTGAAAGTTCCTGGCGTATATGGTCCTAGCAAAGAAGAATGGGAAGCAATGAATGCTCAAAAGAGCTGAAATTGTCATGATGCAAAAAAGCCGGCGCCTGCCGGTTTTTTGTACTATCAGAATTTATTTCATTTCTTAACTCAGTTTGCGCACTGAATCTAGCTCCAGGCGTCATTGGTTCGGGGACTAATAGCCAATCTGTCTAGAAGGTTAAAGAACAGCCTTTAAGCAGGGTAGTCGGTACTTGTCGCCGATAGAAGGGTGCCTAGCGCTTTTTTAGTTAGGCCATGGAACCTTGAAGCACAACGCCACACGTCCGGCGTTTAAGAATAGATTGTTCCAGGCAGAAATAAAGTTATTCATTTTTGAAAAAAACCCATTCGTGAAGCTTTTTCATTCATTGTTGGTGTCACCAAACATTTTACTAATTGGATGGATTGGATACTCTGTAATTAATCAATGGCAAATAGGAAATTCATATAAAAGAAATTCTTCCGCAATCGGACCAGATAATGGAATAAGACTTAATGATCGGTCAGTTGAAGAAAAAGGATATTTCGTTCTATTGTCGAATTAAGTCTATTTAAGAAGATTAGATTTACAAAGGAGAAGGAGTATGCAAAAAAAGGACAATTAGAAGTTTTTAACCTACACGAATTGATACAAGACCAAAAGGACTACACAAATTTTATCGTTAGCGAAGTAAATGACCACGCTCTTAGAATAGCTGTGATAAATGGAGAATTTCAATGGCATAAACACGACGATTGCGATGAATTATTTTTTGTATTAGAAGGTGAACTTTTCATAGACTTAGAAAACAATGAAACAGTTTCTTTGAAACCAGGTGAAATATTTACTGTTCCTGCTAATACAATGCATCGAACTCGTTCAAACGAACGGACAGTTAATATATGTTTTGAAAAGGCGAGTATTGACATAAATGGGGACAACAGTTAGTTGTAATAATCTATGGTGTTATTTCACTAAAGGGCGCAAAAATTAAATATCAGAGCCGTCATTCAGACTGCTTTTTCTTGTTGTACTAAGGGCAGAATAGTGATTCAAGCAAATCAAAATATCATGAAATATAAGTAATACTTATGGATTTGCATAAAAATGTTATAATTTACTTATTATATTTTGTTATTTAAAATGATAATAGTTTAGAAAATGCTTCCAAATAAATATGTAATAATAACTATATTTCTGAAACTAATTAATGGGGAGGAGATTTAATGATTCTCGGATTACATCACGCACAAATTACTATTCCAAAAGGTGCGGAAGAACAGGGAAAAGAATTTTATTGTAAAATTTTAGGTTTGCTAGAAATCGAAAAACCTGATTCGCTGAAGGGTCGTGGAGGGTTTTGGTTAGAAGTTGGAGATAGACAAGTTCATGTTGGAACAGAGGATGATTTTGACCGATTAAAAACAAAAGCACATATTGCTTATCAAGTTGACAATATTTCATATTGGAGAAAAGTTTTAGAACAAAACAATATTAAAATACTTGATGGTGTTCCAATTCCAAATTTTGAACGTTTTGAATTTAGAGACCCTTTTGGTAACAGAGTAGAGATGATTCAAGAAATTTAGTTAGAATAACTTTAGAACAAGTGGATAAGATTTATTAAGTGAGAGCTGGTTTCTTGTTTCAATAGCCTTTGTTTTCCATAAACTGGTGCAAGAATTGTACAACGAGGGACTGTTTCAGCAGTCTATTTTTCTTGGTCTTTAATCCATTAAATGGCAGAATAATTGAAAAACTGTATGAAATTTTCTTTTATTTAGTTAGTAATCTTTGGTAATATATAATTTAGAGATGTAAAGAAAGGGGAATCTATACTACATATGTGGAATACCTTGAAATGATTATTTAATTGGATAGAGACAGTTGCGGTCCTTGATTCTAAGGATACGTTTATTTGTCGAACCTGAAATCATTCAAGGGATACATGGTGTGGACAATTAAATTCCCATTGCCAAGCAGATACCTTTGTATATCTGTTTTTATTTATGGGTAAAAATGCATCTCTATTGACACAATCATAGAGTCCCTAAATTGGGGGAATTTTAATGAAAAGTCAGTACGAAAACGAAGAAATGCTAACAGGAGGGAATGTCTCAAACGTATATCGTTCGGGAGATACTGTTCGACGAGAATTAAAGCCAGACAGTACCAAAATTCACAAGCTATTAAAGCATTTGGAACACAAAGGTTTCAGTTATGCACCAAAGTTTTTAGGCATTGATGAAAAAGGTAGAGAGATATTATCATTTATTGAAGGAGAAGCTGGCAATTATCCTTTAAAAGAATACATGTGGTCTAATGATGTTTTAAAAGAGATAGCGAAGATGCTCCGTCTTTACCATGATGCTGTGAGTGACTTTCCATTATCAGATGATTGGAAACCCATGGATAATACTCCAAACAAAATAGAGGTTGTATGCCACAATGATTTTGCAATATACAACATTATTTTTAATCACGAAAAACCAGTAGGTATTATTGATTTTGATGTTGCTGGTCCTGGTCCAAGACTTTGGGACATAGCTTATACTCTTTACACTTGCGTCCCCTTAAGTAGAGTTTATCATACTGAAACAGGTGAGGCAGTTTATTATAATTCATTACAGCATGCCGACCGTATAAAACAAAGAGTTAAATTGTTTTTTGAATCCTACGGTAAGGGAATGGAAGAAGATTATTTAGAGATGGTATTGCTACGATTAGAAGGATTATGTAAAACAATAAAAAGAAAAGCCAAAGAAGGCGATATTGCTTTTCAAAAAATGATAGATGAAGGACATCTTGACCATTATCAAAACGATATTAAATTCATTCGTGAGTATGGAAAAGGGTGGATTTAAGGGGTGGTTTTACTTCAACGGGTACTTATTTCGAATAAGATTTAGGCATTGATCTTCAACAATCGGGCGCGTTTCTGTAACAAGGCAGGAACGTTTTTTTACTTACGGAGCTTGAGCGCTATAAGCGTATCCTTTACGAATAGTGGGGACCTAATTAACATATATATGATTATAGCTAAATACTTGATCTCCGTATAATCCTGTAGTATTAACCTAAAAGTTAGTTCTCCCATTAAGGAGGCGGAACATGTCAAAAACGCAATTCCGTATTCTAACTGCCATTTGTGGCTTAGTAGGATGCATCATTCTTATAACTTCCTTCATTATTAATCCAGCCCCTCCGTCAACGGATACAATTACACAATTAATCGTGTTTGGAAACGAACACCATAACATAATCCTTATGGCGGGCTGGCTACAGACTGTCGGCACACTTCTCCTTGTGTTGTTTGCTATCGCAATTGTCCATGTGGCAGGAGCAACAACTCGATTCTCGGGTTGGTTTACAATGTTCGGTGGTATCGTCCTCATGATGGTCAGCGTTATCGAAGTCATATTCTACATTAACTTTTTAACAAGCACTGTAAGCACACTGTTGGAAAACCTCAACTTGATTAGGGCAGTCCAACACGCATTCTCTATGGTAGCAGCGCCAATTATCTTTCTACCATTGGGAACCGTAATTCTTGGGTCACGGGTCCTTCCACAAGTGTTCGGGTATCTTGCACTTTTGCTGGGTGTCGCCTTTTCAATCTTCGGGATGGTATGTCTCTTTGGTCCGTTCCAGTACGTGGTCGACTATTTGGCGATGGGTCAAGGGGGATGGTGGCTACTCGCTGCAATCACGCTGCTCGTTCAAAAAGAGACGACATAAGCAAAAACAGGGTAAACAAGATTGTTTTCTGTCAGCTTAACTGTTTAACATGCGGGGTTCCTACGAGTCAACCCTTGTTGTTTTACTTTTGGGTGAACAAAAAAATCATAACTAAAGGGCGCATTTCTGGAGCAAGAAATGCGCCTCTTTTAATGAATTGGGCATTTAGTTGAGTAACTAACTCTAAAGATAAATGGATAATTGTGTTAAAATATAAGGGAAAATTATGAAGAATTATACTTAAAGTACTATTATATAGAGTGTAAATAGGAGGCGTATTATGAAGAACCAACGGAAGATAGTGCTGTTTATTGCTCAAAGCTTGGATGGGTATATCGCAACAAAAGAAGACTCTTTAGATTGGTTATTTAAAGTTGAGGGTGAAGGGGATAATGGCTATTCGGAATTTTTTGAAACGATAGACACAATCTTAATTGGTAAAAGAACATATGATTGGATTATGACACACGAAAAAGGTCAATTCCCATATCAAAATAAAGATTGTTACGTTTTTTCTAGGTTACCATTAGACGATACGAACGATGTTAAATTTGTATATGAAGACATTGTTAACTTTACTCATAACTTGAAAAAAGAAGAAGGAAAAAATATTTGGATCGTTGGTGGTGGAGACTTACTACATACGTTTTTAATAGAAAAATTAGTCGATGAACTGATTTTGACAATTGCACCAACTATCATCGGAGAGGGAATTCCTTTATTTAAAGTAGGTGATTATCAACTTGACCTTTCTCTAAAAGGTACAAGAACCTTTAATCAATTTGTTGAATTACATTACATAGTAAAAAAATGAACACAAATACTCTTCAACTAAAATAGCTGGGAAGCCATTTTTGAGCTCTTTCGCATTTTTCAATATTCCGCAATCGGGCGCTTTAATTGAATAAAAGAAGAGCACATATTAATCATAATATGTGCTCTTCTTTATTTTTAAGGATTTTTATTATTTAGTTCTTGATAATTTACATTATGTTGAAAGTTATTGTGGTTTTGGTTTGGTTTTTTCATACATGCACTTACTTCGAACTTCCCTCATACTTTAGTTTAAAATTTCTTCTTTGTATAGAAATGGGGAGAAGTAGTGAAGTTCATTAATAAGATTTTTAATAAAATGAAATATTCTCCTAGTAAAAAGAAGGATATGCTTGTGTTGGGGGCAAAATTTCAAAACCAAACTTCTAAACAAACGGATGCAAAAGAACAAAAAAATGAATATAGAATAAGGGATGTAGAAAAATATTTTCGCCCATCGTGCCTTCCTATTTTGAATAACCGTGTAATGGATTTTCATTTTTTTAATCCATATTATGATAAATCATATGATGAAATTGTTCTTCCATCTTCACTTATGAATTCACCAGAAAATACAATTATCAATTATTTCAGCATTCTTCGTGAGGCTGCAAATCTTACCAGAAATCAAATAGGTGGTTGTGGAACAGTAGGTATGGCTAAAATACCTTATCCTGTAGCATTTAATTTCTTGACAAAGGATTTTCAGAAAAAGGTATCTTATACTTCGTATCTTCAATCTTTTAAAGGGATCGGACATATTAATCTGATTAAGTTAAACAAATTACCTGTCGAGAGCCACTCCCAAACCAAACGATTTTTTATTGAACTTGAAACCATTGAGGGTTCCTCCAAGAATCTTACTTATTTTGCATATTATTATGGATATGTCTACCTTAGAAAGGAAAAAAGCATATATAAAATTGAGGATATTACATTAGTCGGTGAGGACTTTCTCTGCGCTGCCTATCACCTTTGGCAGCATGATGCAGAAGCTGTCGTAGATATTGAGTATGGTAATTGGTGTAAGTTGGTTAAAAAAAGATTGCCAACAAAGAAGGATGGATACATTAAGAAAATTGATTTCGAGGGTACAGATGGTAACGAATATCGTTTTGTCTTTTTTGAATTAACGAATGATACAGATGTTTTAGTTGCTCAATATAAAAAGGGTCTTAAGGCTAAATGGGAATTGATTAAAATTGATCCTGAAAAATGCTTAAGGGAAAACAAATAATATCTTCCTTAATTCTTTAACCTGAAATAAATGAATATATGGGTAGTTGACCAGGGACTTTTCTCCGATGATATGTTGAATTTGATTTTGAACACAAAAAGAGCAATCCTTTATAGGTTTGCTCTAGGCTTAATGCTTGAATTTAAACTAAGCGTATAATATACATTATATTCATTTAAACTATCAAAATCATATGGTATACTCATCATATAATGCTTCTTTTTGACTCGATTTGGTATGATTTTTAAGTAGTTAAACTCAGCATATAAGTGAAGAGGCCAGAATGATGATAGAAGAATATATTGTTAGTCTTCAGAAAAAGAACAAATCCCCAAAAACCATTATTTCCTATCGGAATGATATCCATATATTTTTAGATGATTTACATATTCATCCAGATCAATTTGTGACTGCAACGGATGTAAGAAAGTGGATTAATGGTTTGTTAAATCCACATGAAGGAAAGCCTTTAGCGATTACGACGATTAATCGCCGATTAAATTCTTTACGAAGTTTTTATTCATGGGCGCAAAAAAGTAATAGACTGCCACATAATCCAATGGAGGAAATCCCTGAATTAAAATCTGCTGATGAAGATCAAGAAAAGATCATGTGGCTTACAGAAGAAGAATTTGAAGATCTTTTACATAGGGTGAGAAAGACACCGGTCAAAAGCAGGGGAGTGGATCCCGAAGAAAAGTACCGACGTGATCGCGCCATTATTTATGTATTGACGTACGCTGGTTTGAGGGTGGATGAACTATCAAACTTAAAGTTAACCGATCTTGACTTGGAGTTAAGGCGTATTCGGATATTGGGGAAAGGTCGGAAGCTTCGGACGGTACCAATGTCCAATACCTTGTGGCAGGAACTGAATGACTGGTTAATGTTTAGAGCTGAAATGTCAAATAAGAAACCTCATGTGGAAGAGTCACCTTTTGTGTTTTATAGCCAGCGATCAGCAAAATTTACAGTCCGTGGTATCCAGTCGATGATTGAAAATTACAGTTTGCCAAAGAAAAAATTAACGCCTCATATGTTCAGGGATACATTCTGCAAATGGATGTTAAAAGCAACGAATAATGACATTGAAAAGGTGAGGAGACTCGCTGGTCATAGCAACATTTCAACCACGGCAAGGTATTTAAAAGATTCCTATAGTGACTTGGCAGATGCTGTGGAAGCTATGCCGAAATTTTAATCTACGCGAGTTGATGTTTTGGTTATGAAGTTGGAACTTTTGTTAAATACAACAAAATATAAGTTAACTTAGACAAAAGTTAATTTTGGATGGCAAAAGATGAACACAATGGAATTTGAAAATGGAAGCGTTAAGGAATTGATGGGGCAATGAAAAATGGCGTAGTTTTTGGCAGACCGAAATCTATTATTACGAAGAATTTAAACAAGTTTATCATCGATGGAAATCGGGAGAAATGAAAGCAGTAAAAGCCATGCAGGAAATAGGTCAAAAAAGACGACTTTTTATAAACTTGTCATAGAGTATGAAGTGGTAGCACAAGATTAAACTTATATAAAAAGGTGGGGTTGTAGTTACTTATCGTGATTCTGAAAAAGATTTTGGAGAAATTGGAGTTTTTACAACTTCTAAAGAATTAAATTCTATTCTCTCTAAAGTTGAAAAGAAAACTGATGTAACCTTGGACACCGTAATTTCAGGACGTGGCATTTACCGATTAACAAAAACTGCGCTTGAAGAGCATCCAGAAATTGAAAAAATTCAATCTAAAGGGCATAAAACAGACGTAGGTTCTGGTGCGCTAAGAATTTTATCGGACATCATATTCTTCGAGAAAATGCCAAACGATGGTAAAGAATACGTTCAAGTTTTAGGGCTGTTAAATAATCAACGTGTATTTTATTGGATTGATAGAAGATATTTGAGCAATCCTTTGAATTTTGAAAAATATAAAGTCATTGTTCCAAAAGCAAATGGAACAGGATCTATTGGTGAAGTATTAAGTACACCCCTCATAGGGTTCACTGAAACATTTATTTCTATTGGAGCATTTGAAACAGAATATGAGGCAAATGCTGCGCTAAATTACGTAAAATCAAAATTTGCTCGTACTATGCTTGGAATTTTGAAAATTACTCAAGATAATCCTAGAGATAAATGGTCAAAAGTTCCATTGCAAGATTTTACCCCTTCTTCTGATATTGACTGGTCCAAATCTATCCCAGAAATCGACCAACAACTTTATAAGAAATATGGGCTAGTTGAAATGGAAATCGCCTTTATTGAAGATAAAGTCAAGGCGATGGAATAGGCTCTATGGTTGATAAAAAACAATATACTAGTAGAGAACACACATTCCTCAGTTTGCATTAAAGCCCTTTGAAGTTTCTAAGAAGCCAGCACCTTTAATAAAAGGAAAGCTGGCTTTCTGTTTGCTAGGAGATACAGTACTTACTATATCATAGCTTGTTTACAATTTAGTTAGATAAATAGAACAATTTGGTAATCTTCTTTACAGTTTGGTTAATGAATAATAACAGTTTAACAGTGTCTAAAAGTTGTACCTTCTGTACACTAATGGTATTGAGTAAATGGGGAGGATATCCTTTTCCCTCTCAGAAAAAACCATGTAGGATAAGGATTGATTAACGCAGAAAAAAGGAGACTACTTGATGAGCTACCAAACAAAAAAACAATCGATCGGCTACATTTTGAAAACCGCCTTAAAAACGGAAATTCCGGCAAACCGATTGATGGATATTGCCCTGGCATCATTGAAAATAGTCGAGGACCGGAATGATATTAACAACCATGAAAGGATGAACTTTGCAGAAAAGGTTGTACAACAAATTGAATTAAGCGAGGAGTTTCAAAAAGACCTGAAGCGTGAGATGGTCTGGACGTTCGATAACACCGCGGTCGGAGAAGCGGAGAATGTATATGAAGGATTCGCCAAATTGTTTCCGGTACAATTCCAAAAGCCGTGGGATAGTGATGTAAAAAGAGTTTAAGGGAAAGGAAGTTGAATGATGGGATTTACGATTAGATGCAATCAATGCGGAAATGAAGTAGAGCTGTATCAAACGGACACGGTTAATCGAATCGGTCGAAATGATGAAAAAATCTTTTCTCATACGAATGGGCTTGCATGTGATTGCGGGAATAAGGTTCATAACAATTTAACAAAAGAATTTTTCTTTCAAGTAAAACAGTGTGGTCTACACGTTGAGGAGCATATCATACGTCTGCAAAATTTCACTTACCAATTGAATGGGTATGAAGCCGTATGGGCAAGCGGATGTTTATCGAGAGCGTTAGGAATTATCGATTCATCCTTAACGATCCTGGAATTGCTGCCAATCGTAACAAAACGTCATTCTGAAGGATATGATCACCTCGTTGCAATGTCAAAATCCTCTTATTCATATGACAACTTACTGAGCCTTTTCCACGATTTACTCGATAATATTGGGTTTATGTATGGTGTGAAAGTATTGAAAAACAGTGTAGAAGAACGTGCATCATCCTTTTTTCAACTGTTTGACCGTAATGAAGGGAAGCTTTCCAATCCATCAACAAATGAAAATATCAATCAAACTCTCCAAGACATTTATGAAAATGCGAAGGAATTCGCTGATCGGGATAATCAATATAAACACAAATTTTCCCCTGGGTTGATTCAGCTTCATCAGCCGGAAGGATTTATTCGCAGTCTAGGAAGTTCAGCTGGCAATATCTCTGATTTTCTTGATCTGGGTGCCGTCCCTACAGATAAAGCATATAGCGATGCTAGGAAAATAAAAGACGAAGTCTTATATTTAGCTCTTTCTTGCGCGGTGCAGTTAATCTTTTATGATAATGAAGGGCTGTTATAACCTCTGTTGTCCAGATACCAAAATCCCCAACTCTTAGAGGGGCACCACCAGCAAAACGCAAATTTACAACGTTAAGTAGTTTGAGACAATGGGAAATCTTTTAACATGGTGATTTCATTATATATGAATAGGCTATAAAAAAAGCCCACTTCAAAGGTGGGACTAACTGTCTTTACCAATTACATTACCAACCGGACCAGTGCCTCATGGGCACGGAAAAAGTTGCGTCCATACTATGATGATAATGAGGATGGTAGTGGGGATGGTAGTACCCCATTCCATAGGATGGGTATCCGTATCCCATATAGGTTCCGTAGTAAGGATATGGCATATATCCTGTTCCATAATGATGAGGCATATAGGTTCTCATGTCTGAATTCATGTTTTCACCTACTTTTTTGAGGGGAATGTCTAGCCTATTTTATGTTATGATACTGTACTAGGAAAGAGCTTATCTTTATTCAGATTAGGTGATTACGTACTAATCAACAGCCATTGTTATAATTCCTGAGAAAAGATGTAAATTTATTTGAAAATTCGTTACAAAAATTCACAGCGTTAACGATATTTAATGTCATAAAGCTTACTTAATGACATAGTAGAAAGATAGTTCAAATCTGTATGTCAAAAGGCGAATTATCTCATTTTTACATATGTCATTTTTTTAAAGTACATTTTGAAATGCTTTTCTGATGGTACTTAATCCTTAGCGTGGTTTTTTCGCGTTTTGCTGGTGGTACCCCTTATTGAAGTAACCTGCCACGTTACTTTAAGTATATTTCTTCACAATCTCTTCTTTATATTTACATAAATATCCATTTATTTTATTTGAATAAGTACCGAAAACGTGCATTTTTGAGACTAAATATCACTCAGTTTAAAATGTCCTGCATACCGTTAGTTTCTAGAACCAAAACTCATTCTCAAAAACAAAGTTCCGTCAAAACGAATCAAAACCATTTTTGGGAAGTTCTTAGCGTACAAGATTTCCGAAATGTTGGCGAGACCCCTAATGGTACAACTTTCTCTTCCTGTATCTTCTTCAAAGGTGCGTGTAAGAACTTCTGCATATCCTCTTGATTTCCTGCTATAAATATTCGACTTAATTCTCCTACGCTTAACTTTTACTTTTCTCAGTTCTTTTAAGTCCTTTGAATAATCCTTTTTGTGTTCAACGAGAGTACACTCTGCCAGAACAAGTAAAAATGTAGTAAAATCAATGTATAAATTTGTTCAAACAGACTTGTTCAGAATATGGTTGATAGCCTTCCTACTTGGCCAATAATAAAAGACCCTAAGGAATGTTCCCTAGAGCCGTTTATAGATATGCGAACTATTATTTAACTGCTTCCTTTAATTCCTTGCCTGGTTTAAAAGCTGGAATTTTAGAAGCTTGGATCTGAATTTCCTCTCCTGTTTGTGGGTTACGACCGGTTCGAGCTGCACGTTCACGTACTTCAAATGTTCCAAATCCAATTAACTGGATTTTTTCTTCCTTTGCAAGTGTATTTGAGATGGTTTCAAATAATGCATCCACAGCTGCTGTGGCATCTTTCTTTGTTAGTTCTGCTTGTGTTGCAACAGCATTTACTAATTCCGTCTTATTCATATCAACTCTCCCCTTTAATTGGCTTTCTTGTAATTATTCTCCATATGTGCAAAAAAGCCCTTTTTATCCACTAACTTTAAGATAGCGTTAAATCTTTTTTATTCAATTAATGCGCCCGTTTGTTGAAGATCATTGCTAAGCATTGTTGAAGAAAACCCCCCGTTAAGTACAATTCTTCACAATTTCGCATGAAATATTATTAATTCACTTAGGCACTAAACAATTTGTTATTATTATGATAAGCTAATATCGAAATTCGATATTAGCTTACGAAAAGAGGTGAGTGAAATCGAGGAACGCGTCCTACGAAAGTTGTTTCTTGGATTCATTCAAATCCATATCCTGCATCACGCAAAGATGGAACCTATTTATGGCATGTGGATGCTGGAGGAACTTGCGGAGCACGGTTACAACATAAGTGCTGGTACACTGTATCCCGTGTTGCATACCCTGGAAAAGGAAGGTCTTTTGCATAGAGAAGATCGGCTAGTAGAGGGGAAAATCAGAAAATATTACACCACAACATCGCTTGGAGCAGTAGTCCTTGATGAAGCCAGAAAAAAGGCACACGAACTGTTTAAAGAGATCAAAGACTAAGAGGGGGAATGTCGGTTGAGTCGCATTCTGGAGATTTTAAAGGTTTCAACTCGTTTAGGACTCACATCATTTGGAGGTCCAATTGCCCACTTAGGATATTTTCATGAGGAATATGTAAAGCGACGTAAATGGCTAGATGAAAAAAGTTATGCTGATTTAGTCGCACTTTGTCAGTTCCTCCCTGGACCAGCAAGCAGTCAAGTCGGGATTGCTATTGGTATTCAACGAGCTGGATTGATCGGTGGGCTTATGGCATGGCTTGGATTTACGCTACCCTCTGCCATTGCACTCATGATTTTTGCTTGGGTGCTTAAAGGACTAAATATCCAGCATGCGGGTTGGTTACACGGTTTGATGATTGTAGCCGTGGCTGTTGTGGCTCAAGCGGTTTGGGGCATGGCGAGTAAGCTTGCAACAGGGAAAATGCGGGGTACAATTGCAATACTCTCTGCTGTCGTCACCCTGTTGGTTCCTACATCAATTGTTCAAGTGCTCATTATTATTGTATCGGGACTCATTGGATGGAGACTTTTTAAAACTAATTCTTCTCAGGGGATCCAACCATTGCAAATTCCGATCAGTCGGAAAACAGGGATTGCTTTTCTTTCGCTATTCTTTGCATTTCTAATTATATTACCTCTGTTAAGACTTGGCATCCATAATCAAGGACTTGCTATATTTGATAGTTTCTACCGTGCAGGAGCATTAGTTTTTGGTGGCGGTCACGTTGTTCTTCCGCTGTTGCAGCAAGATGTAGTGCCAATAGGATGGATGACAAATGCACAATTTCTAGCGGGTTATGGAGCTGCACAAGCGGTGCCAGGTCCTTTGTTCACCTTTTCTTCCTACCTTGGTTTTGTATCGAAACCGTACCCTAACGGGATAGTCGGAAGTATACTAGCACTCATTGCCATTTTCTTACCTGCATTTTTGCTTGTTGCAGGTGCACTCCCATTCTGGAATATCCTTCGATCTCGACCAGAATTCCAATCAGCACTTGCTGGGATTAACGCATCTGTTGTCGGGATATTGATTGCTGCTTTGTACAATCCTGTATGGACGAGTGCCATTAAAACGCCTTATGATTTCTGCCTCGCAATTATTGCTTTTGCTTTACTCATGATTTGGAAGCTTCCACCTTGGATTGTTGTAATTATTTCTGCACTCGGTGGGATCGTCATATTCGTTCTTACTTAGGAGGATAAATCCATAAACGAATTTATAAAACCTGAAGATTTAGTGAAAAAATAAAATACTAAAGATTCACCTTTAATTATTTATATCCGCATGCCTGATGAATTCAGTCAAGGAAATATTCCAGGCGCCATAAACATCCCTATTAATGAATTGCCAAATAGACTTTCCAAAATTACTAAAGAAAGATGTTGTTTCTTACTGTAAATATGTACCATCGGGGAAATTTACGTGGAGAAAAGGCTGCACAACTGCTTAGAGATAATGGATTCGAGGCTAACGCCATCGATGGTGGATTTGTATTTTGGGATAAAACCCCGTGGTTTTTTAGTAAGTTCAATGAATCACCATTTTGAACCTGCCAATTACTTTAAGTACATTCCTAAACAGTCTCTACTTTTTTACATAAATAAACAAATTATACTACCAGGTGTTATTCAAGAATATGGCCCGATTGCTGAACAAAGCTCTCTTTAGCTATCTGTTTTTTAGTTCATAAATAAGATTCCATAAACGGACATTTATACTGATAAAAATAACCTGCTGATAATTTCACAAACACCATTATGTGTTCCAAAACTCATAATAAAAAATACAAAGGATTTATCACTTGTTTATAAGGATGGAATGTCTTTACAAATTAATTTTTATACAGATGATAAAGCTGCAAAACTTGCTGCAATGGATCCTAATAGTGATACCCCAGATGAAGACAACTATATTTTTAGTCATCTATATGCTCAGTACACCAACGATGGTCAAGGAGCTTCAATTCAAATCTATGATTTAACAGTAGACCATAATGTGGTTCAGACTGTTCCTTCCCTATAAGTAAAAACTAATAAAAAGGCTCAGTCACGCAACCCATTGTACCGTTCCATCTAATATTTCTATCTAAAAAGTCGTTCCAAAGGTGGGGAAATCGTCATGTTCGGATTTGGGAAATTGAAGGAAAAACAATCAGCAAGGATGCAAGCGGAAAATCAGAGTGCATACCTCGTCGACCAATGCGTTGAGAAGGGATTCATGCCTCTAAAGGAAGTCAACAATGGTCTTCCCGTTCTTTTAAAGTTTGAAAATGTCCCATTATATGAAGTAAAGGCATCAAGGGCGTATGCCAGCGTTCGGGTGGGAAAAGGACGCATCGGTCAATCCCGGGCTGTCGAGGGATGGAATCTTACCGATTCAGGGATTCTAAGCATCACAACGAATGGAATTTTTTTCTACGGAAACAAGACCACCATCAACCTCCAGCGTACCAAGGTCCTAAACGTGGAGATGGTGATCCCTCAAAAAAAGAATGACATCTCCGGCATAAAAGTCCACGTCAGCAACAGGAACAAACCGGTCATTTTCGGGATTAACCTTAACCATAAAAATGGTCATAAAATAAGAACTCTGAAACAAACTAAACTAAAAGAAATGTACATTGTAAGGTATGCTGATGATTTTAAAGTTTTCACAAACTCTCATAAATCAGCAATAAAGATTTATCATGCTGTAAGAGGATATTTAAAGAATCAATTGAACCTTGATATATCATGTGAGAAATCGACAATTACAAATTTAAGAAGAAAAGCTTCGGAATTTCTTGGTTTCTCTCTTAAAGCTGTGATGAAGCGAAATAAATTTGTAGCTAACACGCATGTGTCGGAAAAGAAACTGAAAAGCATCATAAATGAAACAAGGCAACTAATTCGCAAAATCCAAAAGAATCCGATACGAAAAATTATTGACCAATATAACGCTTCTATTCTCGGTAGAAAAAACTACTATTAGATTGCAACACATGTAAGTATTGACTTTAAGGAAATTGCCTATCGTCTTTCTCGAAACCTATACAATCGTTTGAAATCAATTGGAAAATACGGAATACCTATTAAACCATCTGAAACATATAAAAACTTTCACAAGAATAATTACAAAACGTTCGAGATTGCTGGTATTCACTTATTTCCAATTGCAGATATTAATACAACTAATGCTATTAATTTTAGTCAGGATATATGTAACTATACTAAGGAAGGTAGAATTAAACTCCACAAGAACATCAAAGCAGTTATTGCACTGGAAATCAATAAAATGTTGAAAACATCTTACGATAAGAACAACTTAGAATACGCAGATAATAGGATTTCCAGATATTCTATGCAATTGGGCAAATGTGCAGTTACAAGTGAATTCTTAACAGCAAATGATGTACATTGCCACCACAGATTGCCTAAAGAATTGGGCGGAACAGACGAGTTTAGTAACCTTAGAATTGTTCATAAATATGTTCATAGATTAATTCATGCAAAGAAAAAACAAACGATTGATTATTATAGGAACATTCTTCAATTGGATGGAAAACAATTGAAGAAACTAAACGCGTTTCGTAAAGTTTGTAATTTAGTTGCTTTAGTCTAAAAGAATGAGATGGACCGCCGTATGCGTTGAAAGGCGCTCGTACGGTGCGGCGCAGGGGAAAAGACGGAGATTACATCAAAATTTACCTATTGCGTTAAGTTGAAATGGAATCAGGCCAGGATTACATGTACTTCACAAAAAAGGCATTTATTGTGGAAAATATTATTCGATCGCGGATTGGATATGTTCCAGCACGAATTACGGAAAAGTTTCTAGCGAATTATCTAGAAACTATCAAAAATGACAAAAAAGGCCAATGATAATTCGGACAAAGAGGCAGAGCACCTGATTGAATCCTCTTAAATTACTTATATAGAGGTAGAGGTCGTATAGGGAATACTATGTATTTAGGTATTGTTGTGGGATTCAAATTAAGATTGATAATTTTTAAAAAAGATTGATAATTTGGAATGGAGTTTGATAAAATTCTGTATTAAAACAGGATTTTTCTTTTTTGCCCTTGTTGATGTTGGCAAATCCCTGTAATTTTATTCTATTAAAGGGCAGATTACGGAATAAAACGTTTAAAGAAAATTGGGTATAGGTGAACAGTTTGTGAAAACTTTCACTTAAACTAAAGAAGCAGTTTAGTTGAACAAGCAATTACCTAAATAAGGCTAAAACCTTGTCTACAAAAAATGAAAAGCACCATATTGGTGCTTTTTAATGAGGTTTATTTTGCTGATAATTCTAAGTCACATAAACAACCGTTATGAACATATTTTCTTAACCTTGGAAACCGCTTAATCCTAACGCTACCCTCTATATAAACTTACCCATACTAAAAGAGAAAAAGTTATTTGGAGTAGTATAATTTTTTCTACTATTAATTAAAGCAATACAGTGAGCCAATCGCTCTACCCCTAGTTTAATTTGACTCTCATTTACTTGAGAGATACTTAATCGAAGGAGATTTTCCTTTTTATATTCTGGTAAAAACATTCTAGAGGCATCATCAACATAAATATGCTGCTCGTTTAGCATATGAACTACCTGTTTTGCTGTCACATTCTCGGGCAAACTGATGGATAGATAGAATCCTGAAGTCGGTTTTGAAAAATGAGTATTAGCAGGCAGCAATAATTCACACGCTTCTTGAAGGATTTGCATTTTCGTGCGGTATACCTCTTTTATTTTTTTCAGATGGCTATAAAACATACCACTTTTTAAATAAATTTCAAGAGCACCTTGAGAAAGTGCTGAACTATTAAAATCCGAACTAAATTTATATCGTAAAAAATTGTTAATCATTAATGTAGGAAGAACGACAGTAGCAATCCTTAACCCTGGGAGAAAAATTTTCGAAAAGCTTTTAATATAAATCACTCTCCCAGAAGGGTCAAAAGAAAATAAAGGATCTGATTTTGCATTTGGATCAAGGTCTCCTAAAAAATCATCTTCCACTATATATACATCGTATTTTTCAGCTAACTCAACGATTTTTTTCTTTTCACTATTCGTGTAAGAATGTCCAAGAGGATTGTGGAATCTCGGGATAATATAGAAAAATTTTATATCATTATTTCGAAAAATGTATTCCAGACGATCAAGATCAATCCCTTCCATCGATAACTCAATTCCAAAAGTAGTAGCTTGGTGCAGATTGATGGACTCAATAAATCCGAAATAAGTAGGCTGTTCAATTAGAATATTGTTTTTTCCATTGGGAAATGGCATAGAAACTAATAAATTAAGGGCTTGCTGCGAACCAGATACAACGACTAATCTTTCAGGTTGAGTGAACACCTGTAAATTCTCCAAATATTTCACTAACTGTACTCGTAATGAGTAAAGCCCTTGTTGATCAGAGTATGTAAAAAGCTCTTCTTTATATTGTTCAATTGCTTGATTCATACAATGTTGAAATTCAAGATAAGGCATAACGTTTTTATCTGGACCAGCAGACAAAAAATCAATCACCTCATTTTCATTCGTCGCATTTTGAAATTCATTCACAACAAAGTAGCCACTTTTAGGAACAGAATAAATTAAATGCTCTTTTTCTAGTTCTTCGTATGCTTTAATGACTGTATTTTTGCTACATGAAAAATGCTCAGATAGCTGACGAACAGAAGGGAGTTTACTGCCTGCAAGGAGCGATCCATCTGCTAGCCGAAGCTTAATTTCTTCCATTATCTTATTATATTTTGAGCTCAAATCTTGAACCTCCTTTTAACTGAACCAGGACAGATGGGTAAAAAAATGATTTATTTTTATTGTATGTACCCGTTATTATTTTGATTATATCAGAACTGTTTTTTAATAAAAGTAGAAAATGGTACAGATATGATACAAAATAAAAAGATAGAGGTAGGATAAGATGCAGAAAGAAACCAGAGAGAAAATTGGATTATTGTTGGGATTAGTAGGTGTCATTTGTTTTAGCTTAACGCTCCCTTCTACAAGAATTGCAGTAGAGTATTTTGGGACTACGGTCGTCGGTTTAGGAAGAACAGTTGTTGCCGCTATTTTAGTTGCTATTGTATTGATTGTTCGAAAAGAAAAACTACCTTCTCCTCGCCAATTCATAAGTTTACTTATTGTTGCTGTTGGTGCAGTTTTAGGATTTCCTCTCCTCACTTCTTGGGCAATGGAATCCTTGCCTGTTTCTCATGGAGCTGTGGAATTAGCCCTCTTGCCATTAGCCACAGCAGGATTTGCAATGTTTAGAGCTGGTGAAGTCCCTTCTCTCAAATTCTGGATTTCAAGTATAATCGGCTCATTTGCTGTTATTATGTATGCCCTTCATCTAGGGTTCGAGCAATTACAATTTACCGATTTAGCTTTACTAGTAGCAGTGATTATACTTGGACTTAGTTACGGAGAAGGTGGGAAATTAGCTAAAGAATTAGGTAGCTGGCAAGTAATTGCTTGGTCGATTATGATTGGTGCCCCATTCTTCATTATTCCAGTTGGGCTAAATCTTACAACTGAAATGTTACATGCTCCTTTGCAAGCTTGGGTCAGCTTTATTTATCTTGCAGTTGTTAGTCAATTTCTAGCATATGTTGCTTGGTATAGTGGAATGGCTATGGGCGGAATAGCAAGAGTTAGTCAGATTCAATACTTACAACCATTTTTGATGATTCTATTTGCTGCAGTTTTCCTCCATGAATCCATCACATTATTCACTATTGTAATAGCAGTGATTGTTGTCTTTTCTGTTATATTAGGCAAAAATGCTCCCGTAGAAAAAAAAGGAACTGTAACAGAGAACCGAATTGTATTAAATGAAGAAGTTGTCATTGATAAAGACCGTGGGTAAAAAAATGATTATCTTATAGAGAAATTTTAAGTTTAATGATAAGAAAAGATTTTGATAGGAGAAAAACATGTATATTCCTGCACACTATAAAATAAAAGAGGAAACACTTGCATTGGACATTATGAAGGAACATAGTTTTGCGACTCTTTTTTCTCAACATAATGGAATGCCTTTTGCGACTCATTTACCGTTAATTTTGAATAAGGAAAATTCATACTTATATGGACATTTTGCTCGTCCTAATCCTCAGTGGAAAGATATTAAAAATCAAAAAGTCTTAGCTATTTTTCATGGACCGCATTGTTATATCTCCCCATCTTGGTATGAGACGAATAAAGCAGTACCAACATGGAATTATGTGACCGTTCATGTTTACGGAGAAGTCGAACTATTAGAGGATGAACATGAGTTAATGAGCTCCTTTAATGATATGGTATTGAAGTACGAAGCTCCTGACAGTTCATACAGTTTGCAAGATGTAGATGCTGAGTTTCTCGCAGGTATGAACAAAGGAGTTCAAGGATTCAAAATAAAAATCAACAAAATAGAAGGGAAAGCAAAGTTAAGTCAAAACCATACCTTGCAGAGACAAGAGTTAATTGTTAATCAACTGGAACAGATTTCAAATACAGATGTTCAACAGATTTCATTATTAATGAAGGCAAACCTAAAAAAATATCGATGAATGTTACTTTAATAACTAGTGTGTTGATCCGAAAAGGATTAACGCTCTTTTTGCTTGTTCCTTTAATGTAAACACTTCTCCGTCATAGCCCTAGAAAGATTGTGAAGAAATACACTTAAACTAAAGTGTAGCGTTAGTTGAACAAGCTAAAGGCAGCAATCATATCATTATCTTTATCTTCCATAGCTACACGGGCAGGATAACGAAATAACTATTTTTACTCAATTTTGGAGGAAAGAAGTCTAGTATATCGAATTAGAAATAGTGTAAGCTACCAAATGAACGCAATAAGGAGTGTTAATCATGGAAGCGGTAGTTATAAACCAAAGAAAACCTTTTACATTGTTCGGTTTTTCCAAACTTCATGATCAAAACAGAGCTTATAATGAAACGATTTTCGAATTGTTGGATCAGGTTTGGGAGGAAGTTAGAAGCAATAAACTCTCACATACAGGTATCAATCATGTAGTTTATGATGCTGATCACATTATATTTGCTGGGATTGAGTTGGTCTCTCCGCCTGAAGGAGATTCATTATTTGAAAAGAGGAATGTCATTTTTCAAAAATATGCTTATTGCAAACACATCGGACCATATAGTGAATTAGACGAAACTTATAGGAGAATTCAATCGACTATAGAAGCTTTAGGAGAGCACCATGAGGCTCCGATATTGGAGATTTACGGACATTGGGATGATGATGAATCAAAGCTTGAGACTGAGATTCTCTATAATCTCACATAAGTTATTTACACATTTCAATTCATCTTCCAACAGGTGATTCTTAATCTATCATGAAAATTCGCCTCTAATCTATTTTCATATTCTATAGTGTAGCGCTGAATTTTGAGCTGCATGGATGGCTAACGAGTGCTTTAGTTACATTTTCTCCTCCATAATAACAGCTAAAATATTTAGTGGTTTATTCAATTAAATGGCGCGTTACTTGAAGATCCGGCTATCATTGCCGGCTTTTTTTATTCAATTAAATGGCAGGTTAATTGAAGAAGGGGTAGAGAAATAGTGATAAAAGGCTATTGAATCAAATAAGACTGCATTCATTTAGCAGTCCTTTTATATCTTTATTATTTACCATTAGCAATAATTTTAGTGTCTACCTTTTTCTCTATATTGCTCAGTGTATTTTGATTTGATAATATCTCACGTTTATTTTCTTCGATCATTGTATGCAATGTTCTGCTAATCTTTTTCATCATATCCCTCTCTTTTTTGATCCAATTGATATTGTAACAGATATGTCGTAATTTGTCGAAAATATAGTCATGACGAAAATATCGGATATTTTGTAGAAGGTAAGAATAAAATTCACGCCATAAAAAAAGACGGCGAAATACTTTTTAGTTGGGATACCTTTTCAGATTTCTTGAACGATGAATTGAAAATTTCTGAGTCCATTATGAAAGAAGAAATACCAGAGGATTGGTGGAGTTAATAGATATTTCTTATTCCACAATCGGGCGCGATTGTGGAGCAACACAGGTAGAAAATGATCAAACTTTTTATAAAACCGAAACTTAAATCTGCTGGATAAGAATCCATTTTGATCAATCTTTTTTTCAAAATGGATTCTTTTTATTTATCGTAGAGTGCTGACTTGTGAGGTATTTTTAATCAAACTTTTTTTCAAAGCAACAAATCCCTTTTTCCTTCATGGCTTCAAGTTGTCGTCCTTCACTTTGATTTTGCTGCTGACCCGTATGTATCTAAACTTTCGAACGTTCACTTTTATCTCCTCACTTTAAGTCTCGTTTCTCTTATTCCACTATACGAACGTTTATATTCCAATTCTACAAAGTGTTTTCAAAATGGGAGTTTTTGTAAATCCAAGGGTTCATAAAAACTATTTAAAGAGGTTACCTTAACTGGTAGCAAAAATGAAAAGGAGGCCTTTATGTGCTACGCATCTTTTCATTCATTATCTGTCTTACTGTTCTATCCTTATTGATGGCTGGGAATAAAACTCTGGCCTATACTCTTACACACAGAGGAGGAAATGGTTCTAATTTAAACAGTAGTGTTAGTGAAATCATACCGACAGCCCAAAAGCAGATCGCTCTTACCTTCGATGACGGACCGACCCTTGATGAAACGTCCCAAATTCTAGATGTGCTCAAGGAATACGAAGCTAAAGCTACTTTTTTCCTAGTGGGTTCCCGAGTAGAAAGGTATCAAGACATCGTACGCAGAGAAGTAGAAGAAGGCCATGAAATTGCTAATCATACGTATCATCACCTGATTTGTCAGCCAGGGGTTTCAATGGATCAATTACGGAAGGATATTAAGCTGGCCCAGAATTCCATCATCCGTGTATCCGGGTATAAGCCACATCTGTTTAGACCTGTGCAAGGCTTTTATAACAAGCAGCTATTAAAGGTTCTGGAAGATGAAGGACTTCAAATGGTCCTGTGGTCCCCAGAACAAGATTCTTGGGATTGGGATAGACCAGGTGTGTCTCATATTGTTAAAACGGTCTTAAATCATGTGAATAGCGGTGATATTATCCTTCTACATGACCATGTGAATGGAAAGAGTGACACTATTTCTGCTCTAAAGATTATCTTACCAGAACTAAAAAGACAGGGATTTGAATTTGTTACCGTATCAGAGTTATTAAAGAATCAGGAATTGAAGGATTAAAGTCAGATTAGGCTATCTTCCAACTCTTTTCGTAATCTCGAATGTTGGCAAAATGGGGTACGACCGTCGTACCCCTATAAGAGTAGCTTTTTCAAGAATAGGGCGCTTTAATTGAAAAAGGAGAATACTTATTAGTCATATTTATCATATGTATTCTCCTTTATTTTTAAGGATATTTTTATTTTAGGTCTTGATAACATCGAGCTTGCTTGACGGTTGCTTATACAACCATAATCCTTTGGGAATTGTCTATAAGGTAGTGACGTTTCCTCTCACAATATGCACAAATAATTAAATAGGATGAAACTTTCATAAGTAATGGTCTTACCATGTATTTGTAGAGCGAAATGTTTAATATCGTCCCAATTAGCCATATGCTGACGATTCGGAAAAAATGAAGAGTTAATAAGTTTATAAATTCATAACATGCATCGATCGAGATAATATTATTTTTTTGTTTTTTTCATGACAAAAGGATTCTTATGGTTTAAAGAAAATAGTACCTTATAACTGATAGATGTATAATTACGAATGGATTCAAAAAAGATAAGATTAAGTAGACTAAAAGAATAATAGAAAAAAAGAAGCAGCATCTTTTGTCCTTTCTTGTGCACTTGTTCAAAAAGGGAAAAGAAAAATGAATCATCAGTAGTACGATTGTGATTATTTTTCATAAGTCTTAAAAATGGTATAAATTTCTCATTCAACACTATTTGTTGGGAGGGAAGCGAATTTAACCGTTTCTTTTAACTTCGCGTTAAATCCTCGTTTAACGAATAATAAGAATAGTAAATAGAATGTCTGTTTGGTATAATGAGAAGACTAGAAATAATTCCATGATTTCTAGTCTTCTCAGGTATGGATGCTAGGCACCACTAATTTAAAGCGTAGTGAGTAGTCCATTCAAGTAAACTAATACAACTATTATAATATATTACATTTAATTGGAAATTAATAAAGCAATCTCCCAGGAATCTGAAAAATCGATCTAGGACAGGAGTATTTTAATTGTGATGATATCTATATCTATTAATGAATTTGCTAAAAGTTATGTTAAAAATAATAAAAGTGAAGATTTACAGGAAATAAAGAAAAAACTTAAATCAGCTGTGGAAAATAAAAGAGCTGGAGCAGTTTGTATTACTTGTGACTCCCCTATTTGGGCAAACAAGAAGGACAGTTGCCTAGTGTTCAAATGATCTCATGGAAAGCTCAAAATCGCCGGATTTATTTGGGCAATAACTCAAGAAATTGAAAATAACTCTATTGTAAAGTAAAAATTACGAATAAAATGAATGTCAGTTCCTTTAAAAGTCGGAGCATAGGGCTCGAAGGCAAAGGTAAAAACCGGTAAGGAGAAACCACGAATTGTACTTGTGCTATGCCTAAATAGGCTAACGCACGTTTTAAGTTAGTGGAAGCTCCTTTATACGGAAAGATAAAATGTGAAAACCCACGAATATCAGAGTGCTAACCGCAGTAGAGATTTTTGCCTTCGTGCCGTGTGCTTAACTTTTTGTATCAAGCGAAAGGAGAAGTTTATTTATTCTCAACTTTAAAAAGTATCTCAATCTTCAAATTATCTGTCAAGGAAAGCACTTGACAGACAATTTGAAGATTGAGGAGCAGTCAGTAAGCTGAGAAGGAGATTCCCTAGCCTTGAAAGGCTGAACCCAAACTAAAAAGAAAAGAAGCCGAAAAACGCTTCTCTTCTTAGAGTTGACCCAAAACCAAACCAGAATCAAATTGTGTAGGGGGCATTGACAGTTTCGTTCATATCAGTACAATACTTCACATTCCCTTATAACCGATTTGGAATTAATGATGGTATTAATATACAAATATTTCTTTGATTTTAATTGGCATTGCATAATTCTTATATTGAAAACCCGCCCTTTTTAACGGAAGAAGGTCGGGTTAAGTTAAGTTTAATTATACTGTTTAAAAGATAGTTATGAAATGACACTTTCTAGACGAGCCTCTATCTTCTCGACGGTCATAACACCTCCACCAAGCCCGATAAATTCGTCACCCTTCTGCAAAAGCAAAGTAGGATAGCTTTGGACACCAAGCAGCTGAACCTTCGCAAAGTCTGTGTGGGCATCTTCGGTGGAAATTATCTCTTCGAATCGTGCCAGAACTGCCTCTGGGTCAAGATTATTAGCAGTAGCAATTTCTCGGTAAGTTGCTGGGTCACTGAGACTCTTACCTTCGTAATAAAACGCACGCTGCATGGACGAGGCTAAATAATAGGCACGTTCTGGTGCGAGGAAACGCAATGCAGAAAAGCCTTTAGCCGCCGCCTCGGAGTCCATAACAAAAGTACCCTCTTCCAACAACGTTTGATAAGGGGTACCAAACTCCGCACCAGTTAGCTGGCTAATTCTTTTATTTCCTTCTGGAATGTGTGAGAAAGAGGCTATTGGTAGCTTTTTATGACCTACAAATAGACCACCAGACAAAACAGTCAGGGGTAATTCAGGGTGATTCTCATGAAAGGCTTGAAGGCTCTTCGAGAACCCGTAACACCAGCCACAGTATGCATCCCAAACATAGATAAGAGCAAGTTCCTTGTTATTCATAGTAAAGCTCCTCCTTTCAAACCTTTTTTTACACCGTCACTACTTACTCTGATTCGCCAACGACAGTAAAACGTTCGTTTTTGTGCTGTGGATTTTCAATTTCATCTAAAACTGCAATTGCGTAATCCGCATAACTTATATAGCTTTGATCTTTTGAATTGAAGATTAATTGGTCTCCACCTTTTTGATAAGTTCCAGTACGTTTACCTTCAGCATCGAAAAATCCCGCTGGACTGATATATGTCCACTGGACTCCGCTTGTATTTTGTAGTTCTTCAAGGTTTTTCCCCATATTTTTAGCAGTTGCAAGATAGGCTTCAGGAAATTCAGGAGTATCAAATTTTCGTATTGTTTTTGTTTCATCTACAAATAAACTTCCTGCTCCTCCTACAACAATTAATCTTGTTTTTGGTGCACCTTTAAATGCTTCAATTAAAACTCTTCCTGCTTCAACATGAAGATGTTCTTCTCCAAATGGAGCATTAAAAGCATTTACAATAATATCAAAATTCTTAATATCTTCTGTTTTTAAGTCAAAAATGTTCTTTTCCAATACTGCTACATTTTGACTTTTGACCTTTGACGCATCTCTTACAATAGCTGTCACTTCATGTCCTCGACTAACTGCCTCTTTCAAAATAAGACTTCCTGCTTTACCACTTGCACCAATAATTCCGATTTTCATTTTATAGTCCTCCTGTTATTTAAGTTTCATTTACTTTGTAATCTAGGTGGTTACAAGTAGTTATTTTAGTTACATGTAATCGATTTGTCAACATGTAAAATGCTATTTTTTTTTGTTCGTAATTTGGTATAATAAACTTGTAATCAGATCAATTACATGGTGAAGAAATAATATTAAATAACGGAATAGTTAATATGGGTGGTGACTGAACATGTCCATCAGCAGCCGATTCGCTGTCGGAATTCATATATTGACTCTAATTGAATTAAATAAAGAAGGAGTAACATCTTCTGAATTTTTAGCTTCAAGTGTTAACACGAACCCAGCCGTAATAAGAAAACTAATGGGAATGCTAAAAAAAGCTGGTTTGATAGAGGTACATCCAGGTATTGCAGGGGCTAAACTCGCAAAGGAATTATCTGATATTACAATGTTCGACGTTTATAAGGCAGTGAATGTTGTACAGGAGAAAGAATTGTTTAGCATACATGGAAATCCAAATTCTGATTGTCCCGTAGGTAGGAACATCCAGAATACAATAGAACAATTATTTACAGCAGCACAATTGGCAATGGAGAAGGTTTTAAGAAATGTTACTTTAGAAGATGTTGTGAAGGATATTGCTACTAAAGAAAATATCTGTTAAAAAAGACATTCCAAAGGAATGTCTTTTCTCTTTGTTATTCAACCTGCCCCGTTAGAGCACAATAAGAAAAGCTGCCACAATGACAGCTCCGATCTTTAACTCTTGCACCCGTTAGTCACCATGCAGCGCAAAATTGCGCTGCACCACAGAGGATGAAAACAGATTAAAACCGTCAATACTGTTTCTATGGCTGGGTGAGGAAGGTCGATAAACTATGGTGCCATTAGAGCCCATCCGTTAGTCTGACTCCAACGACCATGGTGCATCACAGACTGTCGCTCCCTTACGGGAAGCACTTATGGTAGATTAATCCTTTTTCTGGTTTTTGCACCAGCCTCCTATTTTTATAGCCATAGAAAGGATGGTTTCAATGGAAGTTATCATTGAACGAGTTTGTGGTATGGATGTCCATAAGGACAACATTACTGCCTGTGTTATGACTCCAGAAGGAAAGGAGATTCAAACGTTTTCTACGAAAACAGTATTTCTTGTAAAATTAGTAGATTGGATCAAGTCACATGGATGTACTCATGTTGCAATGGAAAGTACAGGTGTGTTCTGGAAACCTATTGTAAATCTTATCGAAGCTGAGGAAATTGAGTTTCTCGTCGTCAATGCGCAGCATTTGAAAGCTGTTCCTGGACGTAAAACGGATGTGAAAGATGCCGAATGGATAGCCCAACTTCTTCGCCATGGGTTACTAAAAGCAAGCTTCATTCCTGATCGAAATCAACGAGAACTTCGAGAACTGGTTCGTTACCGTCGAAGTATTATAGAAGAACGAGCAAGACAACATAATCGTATTCAAAAGGTACTAGAAGGCGCAAACATTAAACTTGGTTCTGTGGTTTCCGATATTATGGGTGTTTCATCCAAGGATATGCTTCGCGCTATCGCAGATGGCGAAGACGACCCTGAGAAACTATCAACCTTCGCTAGAGGTACAATGAAAAAGAAGAAGGACGAACTTGAGCGCGCTCTTAAAGGTTATGTAAATCCTCATCAACGCATGATGCTTAATACGATTCTCACTCACATTGACTTCTTGACCGAACAAATTGAAAAGCTTGATCAAGAGGTTGCTCAAAGAGTAAGTTCCTATCAAGAAGATATAGAACGACTTGATTCCATACCTGGCATCGCTAAAAGAATGGCTGAACAAATACTAGCTGAAGTTGGAACAGATGTTAAAAAACAATTCCAAACTGCACCACAATTATGTTCTTGGGCTGCACTCGTACCTGGACACAATGAAAGCGCAGGTAACCGGAAATCAACTAAATCCAAGAAGGGCAACAAGTATTTAAAATCTGCTTTAACAGAAGCAGCTCATTCAGTAGGTGCCTCAAAAAACTACCTTGGTGCATTATATAGACGAACACTAGCACGAAAAGGTAGAAAAAGAGTAGCCATTGTCGTCGCTCATGCCATATTGAGAATTGCTTTTTATCTTCTGACAAGAAAAGAAATGTATGTAGACCTAGGCGCAGACTACTTTGATAAACAAAAGCAAGTATCCATTGTACGACATTCGGTTCGAAGACTGGAAAGTCTAGGATATACCGTGACAATTACAGAAGCTTCTTGATCCACCAATCTCATTAAATATCAAAAGAATCAGGCGCTTTCACCTTTTTAAAAAAATGAATGAGTTGCGTCTTCTTTAGTATTGCCATTTTCCAACGTTTCAGAAGTTAGTTTTCATGGTAGTTTAAGTGCAACATTTCACAAACCTTCTTGTAGTAAGAAAAAAAGACCTTCATCTTGAAGAGTCGCACTCGTTATTTCATATAAGTAATTTCTTATTTTCCCATTTATCTTCTACAAGAAGCCAAAATGTTAAATACCGCTTCTATCCAAAGAGGCTATTATCACTAGTAATTAGATTGCAAGGTCAATAATAATTTCCAATAGAATTATCTTAATTTTTTATTAATTAAGAAAAAATGAAATAGATAAATTCCGTTTCATTTTTTCTCAACTTTCTTTAGCTGTTTTAATCTTATTAGTTGAATATCCCAAACCAATGACAAGAACTGTAATAGCAGAAGGAATCAATAAATGTAAATCGTGTGGAAGTATATACTTGAATTTTGGTTCTCCAACCATCATTTCACCTGCTGTCCAAGCTAATATTCCAGCACCAGCATAAGAGATTATTGGGTACTTTTCCATTGCTTTTAATATTAATTGGCTACCAAAAACAACTAGAGGAATACTAACAATAACTCCAATAATTATACCGGCTATATTTCCTTCAACAGCACCAGCAATAGCTAGGACATTATCAAGGGACATTATTGCATCAGCAGTAATAATTGTTTTCACAGCGGAAATTAAACTTGAACCTTCTTCTCTATGATAGTCTTCATCATCACCTATTAGAAGTTTTATGGCAATATACACTAGAAGAAGACCACCTACAAAAGTTACGAAAGGTAAGCCTAGTAGGTAAACTATTGCTATTGCAAATATTAAACGTAAAATAATAGCTCCAAATGTTCCCCAAAAGATTGCTTTCTTTTGTTGCTTCTTTGGAACATTACGTGATGCCATTGCGATTACAACTGCGTTATCCCCACTTAATACAATATTGATTAAAATAACCTCCAAAAGAACCGCAAAAGACAAACCAAAAATCTCCAAAATATTCACCTCTGGAATAAGCTAACTAAGTCATTATATTAATTTGAGGTTAAAAGAAGACCGGAATTGTGATATTCTGAAATTCTTTACCAATTTATTTTCCTAATACCACTTTGAACTTAAAAATTACAAGTATGCTGAATAATAAATCCTAAACTGGCACCATTAATGGGTGTCAATTTTAATTTTCTAGGTGATACTTATCAATTGAATAAACATAAATTTAATTACACAATATCTTGTTAAACTGCTTCGTTACTTGAATAAGGAAAAAGCGATCCTTCCTTATTGAAGAATTGCACCCGATAGTTTAAGTGAAATTATTCACAAAAAAAGATAAATAAAAAGCACTGAAGCAGTGCTTTAATTTGCCGGCTTATTATATCCTCTGTCTCCATAAGGTTGCAATTTCTCCATCCAGTGCATTGCCATTTGCTTAAGATGCCAGCGTTTGTCTATATCTTCCTCAACTTCCTTCTTCTCTAGTACCTCGTAGACGAAATGGAGGGGGAAGTAGCACTCGTTATCGGGAAACGTGGCAAAAATATAAAACAAGAAGAGGCATTGGATTATGTTTTTGGCTGTACTATCTTTAATGATGTAACAGCAAGAGATCTAACAAAAAAGGACCCTCAGTTCACACGCGGCAAAGGTTTTGACACTTTTGGTCCATTGGGGCCTTGGATTGTATCAGGGATAGATCCAACTAATTTACGAATCGTTACAACTTTAAATGGTAAAGTGGTTCAGGATGGTAATACGAATCAAATGTCCCTTTCTATTCCTTACCTTATCAGTTGGATTTCACAGGTTATGATGCTAGAACCGGGTGATATTTTAGCCACTGGTTCACCTTCAGGAAGTTGTCCAATGAAGTCAGGCTGATCTTGCTCGTCCAGCTTGGTTTAACAAAGCGGCAGGTATCGTCAGCTATGGGGGAACTGGTGGAGCTCGTGCTGCTGAACATTTACGTGGAATCTGTGCAGAATTACTAATAGCGGATGCAAGGCTCACCCAACATTATCATTATTTACAGATTTTGAAAACTCTGGGGAAGTTAGGACATTTAAACCAGCCGAATTGCATCTTAATACTGTCAATTTAATGCTTGACCAAGTCATAGCCTGGAGTGGTGCATTAAAAACCTTGAGAAAATAGTGATAATTGTTAAGTGGACTGTGACTTGAATATCAGACGCTAAAAATTAAGTGTCTGATATTTTTTTAATCTAATTCTACTTTTTCTTGTTCAACAAACGGGCGCAATTCTGCAGCAGGAATTGTGCTCTTTCTTTATGTTAAGGGCGAAAGAATTGAACAATGATGGACTGTTTCAGTAGTCCAATTTTCTTGGTCTTTAATCAGTTAAATGACAGGTTAATTGTTATTGCCGTTCACCGAAAGTTGAAGGTATTGCCTGTCCAGAATTAGACGATTATAATGTCCATGTATAATTCTAAACATTTCGGCATTTGAAATTCTGGAGAAAGGAAGAGCCAAAGTTAGTTTTCAAAAGATTCCTGCTTATCCTGAACAATTGAAAAGATTTCGTTTCCTTCGCATTATTCTTGATTTTATGTTAGGGTATTTAGGGAAAATCTTCATCTGTTTCAATTTCCTTAGAAAAAATGGCACCAATCCCAACTGAAACTCAGTCTTGTCAATAATAGGGAGAAGAAACAAACGGGAGAATGTATTACAATAGATATTACTGGAGGGGAATGATGAAGGAATATATTTATGCTCAAAATGAAAAAAAACTGAACTTGAAATTCGGAATTTTAAAAAAAGACATCGTATTTACTATATCACTCACGTTAGCAATCACAAGTTGTTTTTTCCATGCACCAAAACTGGAATATATTAATTTTAAAGTATTAATCAGTTTATTTAATCTTATGCTCGCAGTTAAGGCCCTGGAAGATCTGAAACTATTGGATAAGTTCGCCATTGCTATCCTGAATAAATGTCGTAATAGTAAAAGTGTTTCAGCAATCTTAATTTTATTATGCTTTTTTAGTTCCATGCTTGTAACGAATGATGTAGCCTTAATAACGTTTGTCCCATTAACACTTATAATTAGTAAGATTATAGAAATTACTATGCTAGATACTGTTATACTTAAGACAATTGCGGCTAACATCGGAAGCAGCCTAACTCCTATGGGAAATCCTCAAAATCTATTCATATTTACCAAATATGGTATAAGCCGATGCAATTTTTTACAACGGTTCTTTTATTAGTAGTCCTTGGAATTATTTTGTTATTTTTCCTTAATCTAAGATTACAAAGTAAAGCGCTGAAAATGGAATTTCCATTTATTCCTATAGATAATCGAAAAAAAGCAACGGTATGGGCAATTGTGTTTTTGATCATAACTGCATCCATACTAGGAGTTTTAAGTTACAAACTTGCGTTCATTATCGTATTGGGAACTACATGTATACTTGATATAAAATTATTGAAAAAAATCGATTATTTATTACTCATTACTTTTATATGTTTTTTTATATTTATTGGAAACATGTCGGATTTAAATGTAATACACACATTTGCAAGTGAAAACCTCAAAAGTCCCACATCCATCTATTTCAGTTCTATATTTTTAAGCCAGCTGATAAGCAATGTACCGACAGCAATTTTTTTATCAAAGTTCTCCATGAATTGGCAGCCCTTATTAGTAGGAGTGAATATAGGTGGACTTGGTACGATTATTGCTTCACTTGCAAGCGTAATCTCATATAAACTATTTTTTAAGAGAAATCCACAAAAAAGTAAAATGTACCTTATAAGGTTTAGCGTTTATAACTTTTCGATTTTAGCCCTTTTAACTCTTGTTTATTATTTTATAATGAAAAGCCCAAATTTCTTTTAATACATCAATACGTTGGTTCGATTGAAATGATATTCAATTTGCAAAACTGTTACTTTTCATTTATTTTTTCGTTTTTTTGTCATCGAAAAAGACGTATGGGAGAGGCACCAGCACAATTATGGATATCATTTTATTTAGCCAACTGGGTGCTTATGTTGAAGATGGATTGCTACGGCAATCCATTCTTTTTTGTTATTCAAATAACGGCCAGTAGAGCAGAAAAAGGGAATTATATATAAAAGTAACAGGAAAAAACTAATTATGATTCAGAATATTTAATCAGGAAAATGAATTCGATAATGAAGGGGAACAAATATGAGCAAATTTGGATTGTATAATAAGTTTCTAGTAAAAGAAGGCGAACGTGACACATTAGTAGATATTCTGTTGGAGGCAGCAGAGTCGATGGAGAATTTGGATGAATGAGAGATATATCTAGTAAATATATCTGATGATGAACTAAATTCTGTATTTACTTACGAAGTGTGATGCAATGAAAATGCACACAATACATCATTAGCACTTGAAGCTACTCAAACATTAATCAAACGTGCAAAGCCAATCATTACAAAAATAGAAAGAATCAATTCTTAGAAATTAAGGGGAGGAAAGGGAATTTAAACTATTTCATATTAAACAAACTGGGTGTTTATCTTCAATTAGATCTTCCATAATTGAGTGCTTATTTTGAATAAGAATTAAGCAATGATCTTCAACAATAGGTCCATTTAATGGAATGAGGATTATAAAGTAACTCCATACATATTAATTGAGCATATAAAAAAACCTCCAAGTGCTGAGTAACATTAATACTGCACCTGAAAGGTAAATGCCAACAACTGTTTCATGAACAGCAGGCAATCGGACCAAAATATTGATTTCGTCTAACAAATTCGGTTAGTGTTCGTTTAGGATCTGTTTGAAAGTAATGCTCATTTTTATATTTTAAGAATTATCTACACAGCTTTTTCCTTAATTTTTTCATCCATATTTTTTTGAATGGTTTGGTTATCACCAATTAAGGTAATTTCACTAAACTGCTGTACTTCTCCCACTTTAACATTCGCTTCAATTATCGTTCCACTACCAACAATAGCTCGGTTAATCACCGCATTTTCACCTATAATGGTACCCGGCAAAATGACGGAATCTTTAATGATAGCTCCGTTACCCACGGTCACTCCATAAAAAAGAACTGAATTTTCAACTCTTCCAAACACCTTACAGCCTTCACTAACTAAAGACTGGTGTATGCTAGCCTTTCCGTCTAAATACAATGGCGGTTGGGAAGTTTCATGAGTATAAATTGACCAGTCTTCATTTTGTAAAATTGGATTGCTTTTAAATGAAAGTAAATCCATATTCGCTTCCCAGAGGCTATGAATGGTTCCGACATCCTTCCAATATCCCTTGAAACGATAAGCATATAAATTGCAACGATCATTTATCATCGAAGGGATAATATCCTTCCCAAAATCCTTTGAAGAAAATGGTTTTTTTTCTTCCTTTTCTAAATATTTTTTTAACAGTTTCCAATTAAAAATGTAAATGCCCATAGAGGCGAGGTTTGATTTAGGCTGTTCTGGCTTTTCTTCAAAATCTACTATTTTCTTCGAATCGGGATCGATATTCATAATGCCAAACCGATTGGCCTCATTCCATGGTACGTTGATGACAGAAATGGTGGCATCCGCTGACGTTTCAATATGCTGCTGTAGCATTTTACTGTAATCCATTTTATAAATGTGATCTCCTGAAATAATGAGAACATACTCTGGGTTGTAACTTTCAATAAAACGAAGGTTTTGATAAATAGCATGGGCGGTGCCATCATACCATCTTTCACCCATCTCACATTGATAGGGTGGAAGAATGGTTACACCTCCATTTTTTCGGTTTAATTCCCAGTGCTTGCCATCGCCTATATAATTTTGAAGAGTGTGAGGTTGATATTGAGTCAAAACACCAACAGTATCGATGCCAGAATTACTGCAATTGCTTAATGTAAAATCAATAATTCGATATTTTCCGCCAAATGGAACTGCTGGCTTTGCTATGTATTGGGTCAATTCTTTTAATCGAGTACCTCTCCCTCCAGCTAAAAGCATGGCTATACATTGTTTTTTGGTCATCGTTGCCTCCCTGTTAAAAGATTTATATTTTTATTCATGTTATAAACGATCATCTTCCCATAGTTTGTAATATAACTCTTCCATTTCTAAATCATCTTCTTCATTTATAGCAAAAGCGTCTTCCAACTTTTTTATATCTAATAGACTTTGCATCAAATTTGGCTCCTTTCATGTTGAAGTGTTGCAATCTGTTTTCCATTGTAGCAAAACTGGTAATAAGAAAAAATCAAATAATTTCGACTTTTATAAACTCTGTTCGACATAATTTGTTTAATCTGATGTGTGACAATAAAATTATATAAAAATAAAATTATAATCTTCTCGTTTTCTGTCGAATTATAGCGCAAATATTTTGAGGAATTATTTCAAACATGTGAGCTGGTTTTTCCAAACGCACTTTCGGAAATTAATTTAAAATAATCTAAATTATTAACATTTTTAGACAAATACAAGAGAAAAATATATAATAATTATCAGGAAATAGAATGAAAAGAGGAGAAATAATGGATATAAAACGTCAGAATGTCGATTTTGGTAATTCAATCTTTCAAACCCTTGTAGACGGTTATTATTTTGAGATTCCTACGAATGTAGTAGAAATAACGAAGGAAAAGGCAGACGGCCACTTTCCGTCTACTTTACATGATCCCCAATTCCTTCTTCAAAGTTTGCTCGTTTCAACGATGATAGACGGTGAAGAGAAATATTATCTAATTGGGGATGCAGCGGAAAAGCAGGTCCTAGGAAACAATCATATCAACAAGCTTCATGATAAAACGGAATCTGAGATTCCCTATATTATGTTCTTGGCGTCAGTTGCTTATTACAATGTATTAAAAGGAAACGGGAAAGAAGATAATCGAGTGAACATTAATTATTTTTCAACCATGGTTCCAATTTGGTTGCTTAAGAAAACGAACAAGTTCAGTGAAATGCAAAATATAATGGCCAGCCGATTTAAAGGGGAGCACCAAGTAACGATTTTAACTCCAGGATTAGAAAGAGTTGTAACCATTAACGTCGAAACAAGCAAATGTCGGGTTGAAAGTGAAGTTGCTCGTTGGGCAATTAAAAAAGATTTTGATTTACAAGATCGTGTGGAAGCAAATTCATTTCAAAACTTTGAAACCCTAATTGTCGATTTAGGGGGAGGGACCGTTGATCTTGCATTGCTTCAAGCAGGACTTCAAGCACCAAAAAGCAGGGAATCATTAAACTGCTTCGCTGACATTTCGTACTTAAAACACATTGAAAAACTAAGAAGTGAAAAGTTACTCGAGTACTTTGATGATGTTCGTTCACTAGAAGAATTCATTATCAATAACATTGAAAAATCAAAAATGGAGCAAAGGGATGGAAATAGCGGTAAAAAGGTTGATCTTACAGAGCAAATCCATGAGTCATTAAGGGAGTACACAATAATTTTATTAACGAAAATTGAAAACACATTCCCATCACCTAAAGATAAGGTCTATAAATATGTTTATATTGGTGGAATAGCAAGGATCCTTAAACAATTCATCCAAGAACTTATCGATACAAGGTATGGAGCCGAAATTAGAGAGGAAAATCATCTATTTCTTCCAGATGCAAGAAAGTTAAATTTATATGGACTAGAAATTATAAGCAGGCATGAAACAAACGTAGTTTTCGCTTAAGAAGAGGAGGAGAACATATGAGCAACCAAGATCTACTTCTTGGTGAAAAGTTAAATAGTATGTATTCACATCTAGGTGCTCAGATGGCTGCACCATTTTACGTTCTATCAAACTTTTTCCTTACGGCCGGTAATCTCCAAACGGATGCGGTCAGATTAACGAATAAGGAATCAGAGAGTAAATACGAACGTGAAATGTTTACTTTAGGAACTTCGAAAATCTCTCCAAGGGTGTATTCAATTCTTGAGCAAAAAGCAAAAGCAAATGAGCTGGAGGATTATATAACGAAGCTTGTTGAGCACGATTTAGATAAGTTGGACAAAGAAGAAGAGACAATAACCTTATTTGATACACTTCGTGGTGAGTTTTTAAGTGAGATTAACTTATTTAAACAAGAATTCGCCTCCCGTCCAGTTGTCGATTCTAATGGAGTGAATACCGGCCAAGCCAACGAGTTGCGGGATTTTGTAACGAAACTCGGTGAGCAAAAATTAGACAAGGAAGAATTCCAAACGTTGTTAAACTCCCTTCGCAGCGAGTTTTTAGATGAGATTAACTTACTTAAAAATGAACTTGCCTCCCGTCCGGTTGTTCCTGCTGATCCAAATAAGTTAAAACCTGCTATGGAACAGGCGGAAGAAGTGAATGATTTGAAAGAAGGTCAATTACTCGAAAGTGTTCAAGTAACAGGGACAATTAAAGAAGTTATAGATATGGATTTTTAAATATGAAGTAGGGAAGTGATGCTCTGCTACTTTGTATTTCGTATTTTCTTTTGTTCCTAATTGTTAGTTAACTTTTGGTCAAGTAGTGACATTACACTAAAAGCTTGAGGACAAATTTTCCTCAAGCTTTTTTGGGTGGATTTTTTTATCCTAAATTCCCCTTCACTTATTTTCTTATCAAAGGTAGGAAAATTTGAAAGAATTTTCCATGCATATTCCCCATATACATATAAATATATCCCAAATGACGGATGGTAGTGTATATCCTAGCCAAGAGGAAACAGCACTCAAAAACTCAGCTCGTATAAACACAATTCCCATTCTTACCTGACTACTTGCTGGACACGGTAAGAATTAACTGATGAAATCTGAAAAAGGACTCCGTTATATTTTTAGCAATATATGGCAATGATAACCTGGAAGGGGTTGTAAAAATGACATTGCCTTATTTCATAAATGGAACAGGAGAACCTATTCTTTTTCTTCACGGATTAGGGAATAACAAGCATCTGTGGGATTCACAACACGAACTTTCCTCCAAGTATCAATTAATTATTCCTGACTTAAGAGGTCATGGAGAAAACGACATCAAAACAGATATTACCTTGCCAAATTTGGCAGCAGACGTACTGGAATTAATGGATTTTTTATCGATTGGCTCCACTAATATTTGCGGGTTATCTATGGGAGGGCTTGTTGCACTTCAAATGTTTAAACAAGCTCCTAAAAGAGTTAAAGCCTTGATTTTAACGAATACGACCGCTTACTGTATTCCTTGGTTAATTAGTTCAAACGCTTATGACAACATCAGAAAACTAAGTGAGGAAGAAGTAAAAACATACATCGTCCAGCATTCTTTACATAAAAAAGACCAAGAAATTATTCAGAAAGCCGAAAGGAGTTTTGAAATACATAAAGAAGCATTTTTAGAGGCAGCACAAAATTGTTCGAAAGCCAATTATGTTACCCTGTTGCCGTTTATTAACATTCCTTGTTTAATTATAAATGGACTCAAAGACCAGGTCACTCCACCATTATTATCTTATCAGATGAAATGGGGAATACCTCATGCCCGCTTTCGCTCTTTAAATAATGGTCATTTATCCAATATTGAAAGTACCCAACAATTTAACAAGCTCATTGTAGACTTTATGGAAGAAAAACATTGGTTGGCTTCGAATAGAATGCCCTTTTTTACTATTAAAACTTACTTTTCATGATTAGACGCTCACTATATTACCAGGTGAGATAATTTGATTTTTATAATAGCAAAAAAAGAACAGTGGATAACCCACTGTCCGAAAATCCACTTTTCTATTTAAAGAAACCCAAGGCCACTTTTGAATTGGCTTCATAGATATCAAAAAGCATTTTTTGTGATGACTTTAATTGGACTGTAATATCTTCACGAAACTTTTGTTGCTGATCAATTCCGTTTTTGATAGTTTGTTGGAATTGCTCCTGTGACTGATTGAGTAAATTCAAGCTTTCTTTAAATGGTGTTTCGATTAATTGAAAAACGCGGTTGCTTACTTCATCAAATTGCGCATTCCCCTGTTCGAAAGCTTTACTTACTTCAGGACCAAAAGTATTTTGAATGCTGAGATTAGCTGATTCACGAATAACTGCAATTAATTGTTCTCCTTCGCTACGTGTGACACCATCAGCTATTTTACCCCAAGTTTCCTTTTGTTTCTCCAATGTTTGAAGGAACAGATCTTCTAATTCCTTTTGAGCAGTATTTACCCTGTCCAAACTATTTGCCCAAGTGTTAAATAGTGAATCCCCGAAACGGACAGATTCTTGATTTTTGTTATTTTGTGCCATTTTAAAACCTCCAATAAATTTATGATGATTGCAGTTTTACTGCAGAATCACTATCTTAATATTTAATTCAATAGCCCATTATTCATCAGTATCATTATGCTGTCTAAGAGATGTGGGCAGGAACATATCCATATAAAGAGTAAAGAAACGGTTAATAATAGATTGATATTGCTCAAGTGCACCGGAGCAGGTCTTTAAATAAGCTTCTCCAGCTTCAGTTAGGGAGTAAATCCGTTTTGCAGGCCCATCTGTTGTGGTATCCCATTTAGAATTTACTAAATCATCTTTTTCTAATTGTCGTAGTGTTCGATATACATTTCCTTGGTCAATAGATGTGAAACCAAATCGTGTTAACTCTTGAATTAACTTATAACCATGTAAGTTCAAATTACGGAGACTTAACAGAAGGACAGGGATCATTAAATTTTTTGGTACAGATATGATTGGTTTTCCATCGTTAGACTCGTTCTGATTTGTTGTCATATGTATCACTCCTGCTTCAAAGTCTATATGTGTAATTTACACCTAAACGAGAGATTTGTCAAAAAAACTTAAAAAAGTTTATTTTAGAAAAGAAGAATAATATTTTTGGATAATTATAAATGTTTATTCTTCTCTTATTCGTTGGAAACTAGTATGCTAAAAAGGTTAATCAAGTAATTAGGAGGAGAAATTATGGCTCACGAATATAACTTTTATGAAATTTGGAAAGATTTTTATTCTCAGTCCAGTAACTTTTTGGATGAGAAAGTGAAGGAGGAATTTCCTTCCCAAGGGCTAGGGCAGATATTGGAGAAGAATCTTCAATTCAAAAAAATGTTTAATGAAACAATAGAACAGTATTTAGAATTTGTAAATCTACCAACTCGAAATGACCTTGCTAACATTGCATCTCTAATCGTCAATATAGATTCAAAAGTTGATGATTTAGAAGAGTTAGTGGAAGAATCCGAGGCTAATCAAGCAGATTCTACGGCACTGCAACATGAAATGGGAAAGTTAAAAAAGGATATGAAGAGTCTTGATAATAAACTGAATCAAATCCTCACTTTAATAAAATACCAAAAAGATACGAATAAAATCAGTAATAAATAAGAGCAACGGCAAAGATGGTGACTTTATTACTGGTCAGCAATTAAATATTAATGGTGGATTTTCATGAAAGTGTCATGAACCCTTGATTGTCCGTATATGCTGTAATGAGGTAATTAATTATGTAAGGGGTGGATCGTCATTAGCGTTCTTGTGTCAAAAGAATTGGAAGAGTTTGCCGAAATGATGCCTGAGGAGTACCAACAGATGTATCGACGTGTTAAAAGGGCAACTCAAGTGTTAACGTCCGATACTGAGCCGGAAGGCGCAACACCGAAAGAAGTTATTTGGACACGGAATAAAACGAAGCTTTATCGATATATTTCTGAACAACCGAAAAAACATAAAATTCCACTTCTTTTGGTTTATGCACTGATTAATAAACCCTATATACTGGATTTAACAAAGGGCGGCAGTTTAGTCGAATATCTGGTTAATCGTGGCTTTGACGTCTATCTCCTTGACTGGGGTACACCAGGTTACGAAGATAAAACTATGAAACTAGATGATTATATTATGGACTACATCCCACGTGCAGTTCGTAAAGTATTGCGAAAGTCTAATGTGGATGAAGTGTCTATACTTGGTTATTGCATGGGTGGTACGATGACGTCAGTATTTGCTGCACTTCACCCTGATCTGCCTATTCGCAACATTGTTTTTATGACAAGTCCTTTTGATTTTGAAAATACTGGCTCATATGGTGCTATGCTGGATGAGCGATATTTTAATATTGATAAAGTAGTTGAAATACTCGGTAATATTCCACCTGAAATGATTGACTTTGGAAACAAAATGATTAAACCGATGGCAAACACCTATGGGCCATTTGTTAGTCTCGTTGATCGTGCGGATAATGAAACGTTCGTAAAGGGCTTTAAATTGCTGCAAAAATGGTTAAACGACGGTATTCCATTCCCAGGTGAAGCGTATCGTCAGTGGATTAGGGATTTTTATCAAAAAAACAAGCTGATTAAAGGGGAACTGGTTGTTCGTGGTCGTAAGGTTAAACTAGAGGCTATCACTGCTAATGTGCTTAACTTAGCAGGTGAATCCGACATTATTGCCCAACCACATCAAGTTGAAGCATTAATGAATGTCATATCTAGTAAAGATAAACAATATTTAAATTTACCAGTTGGGCATACGTCGATTACGTTTGGTAGTAAAGCTTCAAAAATAACGTATCCAACGATTGGCGACTGGTTGGAAGAACGGTCCAACTAATAATCCTATCAGAAGTCTAATCAGCGATTATTCCATTCACTTCATGAGAGTATCCCGAACCGATTATTTTTTGGTGGCCTTTAGGATGGTACATGGGCACTTCTTTAAATTTAAGAAATTGTGAATGAAAGTTGGACTTCATTTAGCTACACCAAGGTGAACCGACCCATAAGTAACGGGGAAAAATGGAAAAGGGAGAGTGTTTCCTCTTCCTTTTTTTATGTTTTTATTTAACTGGTTAAAAAATGACTTGGACATTCCACTGAGCTAATAGTGGAATGTTTCTTTGTGTAAAAACAAAGCACTATAAAAGGGATTCAATAATGAATCCCTAGATATCTGTATATAGTATCAAACGATTTAAAATGATGGTAAGAGAGCTTTATCTAAGAGGTAATTGAACCGCCGTATACCGAACGGTACATATGGTGGTGTGAGATGTGGGGAGTTAGTCAGACCTACCTACTCGATTAATGAATAATTTTGATTCGAATGGAGAAAATACGAATGAAAAATTGATCACCAAAAGGAGGAAAAAACAATGACAATTGTAAAAGACATTATGACAAAGGATGTTAAAGTGTGTGCATTACATGACCCTGTGACAGCAGCTGCAAGAATAATGCACGATATCAACTGTGGTTCAGTACCAGTTTGTGAAGGCAGAAAAGTTGTTGGAATGATTACAGATCGTGATATTGTCCTGAATTGTGTAGCTCAAGGGAAAGACTGCAATTCCGTTCATTGCCATGATTGTATGACTTCGGATGTAATCACTTGCTCGCCTGATACAGATGTACATGAATGTGCTCGTATGATGGCAGACCATCAAATCCGTCGCATTCCAGTTGTACAAAATGGAGAAATGATTGGTATTTGTGCCATTGGTGACCTATCCACCGTCAACATTCATGTAAACGAAGCTGGAGAAGCATTAAGTCATATATCTGAACAGATTCAATAAGAACTGTTAGTTACATCAAATTCCACCTGTAAAAAATCTATTAAAGAAAAACCAAAACAAGCCAATAAATTGGGATAAACCTAAGAGTACTTAAAAATGGTTTATTCCTTTTTTTCTTTAATAAAAGTTAAATTACCAATCAATTTTAGTGAACAGTATTGACGGAAATGCGTACAGAGGCATATCGAAAGGCTGAAAACTATAAACCTCTTGATTGAGTTCGTCTTCATTGATCTCTTTCCTCCACACTTACCCCACCAAAAAGTAGAAAGCATCACATATGTTTGATATCCTCCCTCTATAAGTCTCTTCTGTGTTCATAGCTTCAGAAAGACGGAAGAGTTAATAGTTTTATTTTTTTGGATGTTTTTGAATGTTTTTGGACGAAAGTGATTGATTTTTGTTAATCTCTTAGATAAAATTTGGATATAGAGATTGAAGTGATATCTCAGGAAGAATATGTATAATGGCTAGTCTTAAAAGGGAGATGCTGTTTTCAGTTGTTAAAAACTGTGCAACCATAGGGCGTTTATAAAAAACAGATACTTGCTGAATAATAAAGTTATCAAGATTTAAGCATGGAAGACATTTGTTTATGAATACACATGTGAAATTAGGATAGTTAATATCTATGAAAAATACTTTAAAAACATTCAAAATCAATCAAAAACATTCAGTGGAAAATGGCTGTACCTATAAACAACCAATTATATAAAACATCACCACTTTTAAGGTGATTCCTTAGAAGTAGAAAAACAATAATGAAGGTCGTGAAATAATGATTTATACGTGCACATTAAATCCATCTGTCGATTACGTCGTACATGTACAAGATTTTCAATTAGGTGATTTAAATCGAATGTCATATGATGTGAAATTTCCAGGTGGGAAAGGCATTAACGTTTCCCGGGTTTTAAAACGTGCGGGAGTTGAAAGTGAAGCCCTTGGGTTTATTGGTGGATTTACAGGCGCATACGTCGAAGAATGTTTAAAGGAAGAGGGCATTTCCACAAATTTTATTCATGTAAACGGTGATTCTCGTATCAATATCAAATTGAAAACAAAATCAGAAACAGAGATTAACGGGCAAGGCCCTGTGATTAGCAATGAACAGGTTAGGAAGCTTATCAAACAAGTAGAAAACTTACAAAATGACGATGTTCTTGTACTGGCTGGAAGCATTCCAAGCTCGCTGCCTAGCGATTTTTATACGAAGCTTTCAAAAATTGCAAAAAAGCAAGGGGCAAAAGTGGTGGTGGATGTGAGCGGCAAAGTCCTTCTTGATATCGTTGAGCAGGGGCCGTTTTTCATTAAACCGAATCATCATGAACTTGGTGAGTTGTTTGATGTTACGATTGAGACACCAGAGGAGGCGATTCCCTACGGCCAAAGGTTGCTTGAATTAGGTGCTGAAAATGTGGCCATTTCGATGGCTGGAAAAGGGGCGCTCCTGATTACGAGGAAAGCGATCTATCAAGCAACTGTTCCAAAAGGAAATGTGAAAAATTCAGTAGGTGCGGGGGACTCTCTTGTGGCTGGTTTTCTCGCTACTATTATAAATAATGGGGAAATTGTCGAAGCGTTTCGAAGGGGTGTTGCTTCTGGAAGTGCCACTGCGTTCTCACTAGAGCTATGTACGCAAGAAGATGTAGAGCGTCTTATTCCGAAGATTGAAATCAAAAAATTGGATTAGGAGGAGTACAAGTTTATTAAAAAAATAGTACCAACCTAGAGACGTTCTTTCGTTTATCCATGTTGTTGATCGATACAGAATTCCGTTGAGTATTGCTTAAAGTTATACAGTTGCAAATATCGTTCGTCGATTCAAAAAGATAGCCAAAAAAAGTAATTAAGTTACTGTTTAAATATAGGGGGAGTAGTTAAAATGACTGAACAAATTTTTACAATTATTGATGAAGCGGGGATTCACGCACGTCCTGCAACTGTTCTAGTTCAAGCTGCAACTAAATTTAAATCTGATATAAACCTTGAGTATAAAGGGAGGAGGGTAAACTTAGAGTCAATATTGGGCGTTTTGTCATTAGGTGTCGTTAAAGGTGGCCAAATAAAAATATCTGCTACCGGTTCAGATGAGATTGATGTGTTAAAGGAATTAAATGAGACATTAAAGAACCAAAAATTAATTGATTAATGAATGTACAAAAAACATTGTTGAAAAATGAATAAGCAACAATCCTAAATTAGAGGATGACCCAAAGTTTTTTTTGCAATTTAAAGACTGAAAATTATACCTATTCAAACATATCTTTTTATTCAGCTACTTAAGGGAGGATTTATTATGTCGATAAACGTTTTATCTTTAACAGCTTATAATTTGTATATAAATGGGGAGTGGAAAGAAAGTGATTCTGGAGAAACGATTAAAATCACTTCACCTTATCTTGATGAAATTATCGGAAAAGTCCAGGCGATTACGACAGAAGAGGTAGATAAGGCAATTAATTTTGCTCATAAGGCACAAAAAATTTGGGCAGAAACCTCCCTTCAAGAACGAGCTAGGTATTTGTATAAATGGGCAGATGAATTAGTGAATATGCAAGATGAAATGGCTGAAATCATTATGAAAGAAGTAGGGAAAAGTTTGAAAGATGCAAAGAATGAAGTCGTACGTACTGCGGATTTCATTCGGTACACGGTCGAAGAAGCAATGCATATGCATGGTGAAAGTATGAAGGGAGATAGCTTCCCAGGCGGATCTAAATCTAAACTTGCAATAGTTGACCGTGTTCCACTAGGAGTAGTACTAGCCATCCCTCCGTTTAACTATCCCGTAAACTTAGCTGCTGCTAAATTGGCACCGGCACTTATTTCTGGGAATGCAGTGATTTTTAAACCTGCTACGCAAGGAGCTATTAGCGGTATTAAAATGATTGAGGCTCTTCACAAAGTAAACTTTCCAAAAGGTCTTGTCAATATCGTGACAGGTCGAGGTTCTGTCATTGGTGATTACCTAGTTGAGCATAAAGGTATTAATATGATCTCCTTTACAGGTGGGACAAACACTGGTATTCGTTTAGCGAAAAAAGCAGGAATGATTCCACTTGTACTTGAACTTGGGGGGAAAGATCCTGGTATTGTGCGTGAAGACGCTGATTTACACGAAGCGGCAAAACATATTATCAGCGGTGCGTTTTCATATTCCGGTCAGCGGTGCACAGCTATTAAACGTGTATTAGTACATGAAAGCGTAGCGGACAAGCTTGTAGCCATTTTAAAAGAAGAAATTAAAAAATTGGCAGTAGGTTCTCCGGAAGAAGGCAGCACAGTTGTCCCGTTAATTGATGATCAATCAGCTGACTTTGTTCAAGGGTTAATTGATGATGCTATCAAAAAGGGTGCAACCCTCGTAACAGGAAATAAACGGGAACGCAATTTAATCTATCCTACTCTTCTAGATCACGTGTCAGAAGTCATGGATGTAGCTTGGGAAGAACCGTTCGGGCCGGTGTTGCCGGTAATCCGTGTATCATCCGATGAAGAAGCCATCAACATTGCAAATAAATCTGAATTTGGCTTACAGGCAAGTATTTTTACAAAAGACATTAATAAAGCATTTACGATTGCTAATAAAATAGAAACAGGCTCTGTTCAAATTAACGGGCGTACGGAACGCGGGCCGATCACTTCCCATTCATTGGTGTAAAAGGATCCGGAATGGGAGCGCAAGGAATCCGTAAAAGCATTGAATCGATGACGCGTGAAAAAGTAACTGTGTTAAACCTTGTTGAGTAATCTCAATAGTAACTTTACTTCTCTCATGAGAGGGTGGCCCAATAGTAACTGGGCACCCTTTTTTTTGTTATGTGCAGTCGCACCTTTGATTGTGCGCCCAGTATGGGTGCAGTCTATTAGGTGAGATTCATTGAGGCAATTGATGGCAAGATACAGGTTTATAGCAAAAAGGGAATGGGAACGGTGAATTAAGGTGGTAAAATTAACTAGAAAGAATCTATTTGAGGGAGAGACATATGGAGCATTAATTTCTTAGATTAAAGGGTGCTTTATGAAAATCAGAGAAAGTAATAGAGACGTCGGAGGGTTTGTTTATTATGGATATTAAAATTGATGATTTAACTGGAAATGAAGTGGCTGAATTGGTGAGGGAGCATCTTCAAAGTATGGCATTGAATTCCCCACCAGAAAGTATACATGCACTAAATCTTGAACAATTGCGAAGCCCAGAGATTACATTCTGGAGTGCATGGGAAGGAAATGAATTAGTTGGGTGTGGGGCACTTAAAGAACTTGATGGTCCACATGGAGAGATAAAATCAATGCGAACTTCTTCATCATATTTAAGAAAGGGGGTTGCAAAACGACTTCTTCAACACATAATTGAAGAATCCAAGCGACGTGGCTACCTAAGGCTAAGTTTGGAAACGGGCTCAATGGATGCTTTTGAACCTGCTAAAAGGCTATATGCAAGTTTCGGGTTTCAATATTGTAAGCCGTTTTCAGATTACATGGAGGACCCAAATAGTGTATTTATGACAAAGGAATTGTGAGTTCCTTTTGTAAAAATTCATTGATTAAAGCAATATTTTAAGCAAATTGGAGGCGAACAGTTTAGTTGACGTGAACTTAAGCCAAACGAGCAGGTACGTTCTACCTCGGCTACCGTATATAACTATATAAAAAATGGTCAACCAGAAATATCTGGCTGACCTTATAATACGAACGAAAAGACTCAAAATACGTAAAAAGAAACTCTGTTTTCACGAATGTGTTTTAACAATTTATTATTTTAAATTCTCTTTTTCAACAATATCCTTAACAATATCTTCAATAGTTATATTTCCTAGCACTTTTTCCAAAGCAATTTGAGCAGTTGACAATATTGGAATGATAGTATATTGAATGTTTCTACCTACAACACATTTTGGATTTGGATTTTCGTGAACATTAAACAATTCATTGTCCTGTACAACATTAACCGCCTTATATACGTCTAGCAATGAAATATCAGATAATTTCCTAGCAAGCTTTGTCCCCGCAATACCTGGATTTACTTCTACTAATCCTGCTTTCTTTAACATTCCGATAATTTTTCTTATTAAGGCAGGATTTGTGTTTACACTTTCTGCTAAAAACTCTGATGAGCTTACCCCGTCTTTATTAAACTCAATAAGAGATAATATATGAACTCCTACAGAAAATCGGCTACTGATGGACATGATTAATCACCTTCCTTGACTTGAATAACAATAATTTTCTCAAATGTAATTAGAATGGTTACAAATATAATTATACTCTAAAGCTCGGGTATCCAATCAAAAATTTGTTAGTTAAAAATTATTGACAAAAACGCAAAATGTAACTAATATAAATACAGGTAATCGAATTAGTTACAATATAACTTAGACTGTTGTTACAAAAAAATTTCAACAAAATATTTATTGGAGGAAGTAAAAAATGAAAATGTTAATAACAGGAGCAACTGGGAAATTTGGCACCAAAGTTGTAGAGACGTTATTGAAGACTGTACCAGCCAGTCAACTGGTTGTCAGTGTTCGCAATCCAGTGAAAGCGGAAGGATTACGGGCTCGTGGAGTAGAAGTCCGTCACGGAGATTTTGACCATCCGGAAACATTGGATACTGCTTTTGCAGGTATTGACCGACTTTTAATAATATCTGCGGATGGGGACAATAATACAAGAATCAGACAGCATACTAATGCGGTAGATGCGGCTCAACGTGCTCAAGTTAAATTTATTACGTATACCAGTATAGTAAATGCACAGGAAAGTAAAAACTTGTTCGCTCCAACGCATCAGGTAACAGAAGAAGCAATCTTAAAAACAGGTATTCCTTACTCCTTCTTACGCAACAACTGGTACTTGGAAAATGAAATTTCAAGCATTCAAGGTGTCCTAGCAGGAGCTCCTTGGGTGACTTCAGCAGGAAACGGCAAGGTAGGTTGGGCACTACAACAAGATTATGCAGAAGCTGCGGCTGCGGTACTAACAGGTAACGGGCACGAAAATACAATCTACGAGCTTTCTGGTAAGCTATTGTCTCAGGAAGAATTAGCATCTGCTTTAGGAATTCTACTGGGTAAAGAAGTAACTGTACAACAGGTTGATGACGCTACTTATGCCGATATTATGAAAGGTGCAGGCGTACCCGATTTCGTTATTGCTTTGCTTGTTGACATCCAAAAAAGCATTCGAGAAGGCACACTAAAAGTCGAGAGCAATGATTTCGAAAAACTTCTTGGACGACCAGTTACGCCAATCAAAGAGGCACTGACTCAAATTGTTAATGACATCTCAACAAAATAATCGAGCTTATAAATGAAAACCGACCTTTTTTAGCAGAGGTCGGTTTTTTAAATTCACAGCGTATAGAGTAGCCTTGAATGAAATAATTTGTGGTATCGCCTTGCTATTAGGATCTGAAGGGGGATTATTTCTATTTTATTTGATATGGCGCGATGGATATAAGTGGTATACCATTTTAGAAAGTAGCAAAAAGTATTGAATTAGCTACCAAGGTAGCTCTATCGTTAGGAAAGAATCGAGTTCCTCATATGCCCCAAAATGAACTTGGGCAGCTCTAGTTAATTATTTTATAATAGTATTATCTAACGATCAATTAAAAAAACGAGTGGGTGAAAAATACATAGAGATTGCTATTGTTCGCGATCTTATAAAAAAGAAAAACCCTCACTTGCTGAAAAGCTATAAAGGAATGGCTTCTTGAAGAAATTGCAGGCGATGGATTTACTTACGGTTATCGAAAATTAACAAAGCAATTGCGTCATGACCTAGTAAACATTGAATTACTTCATGTGGGGCTCCAATATTCAACAAGTGAGTGGCGTAGCAGTGCCTTAGCTGACAAAGAGCTATCATTGCTTTTTATTACAATCGACTCTTTATATGAATATTCTACATAATATTACAAATATATTACATTCCACATAGTTTCGTTGTTTTTAGTCACTTCCGAATTTAAACTATAGTTAAGTCCGAATAATTTTAGGTAAGAAAAGGTGATTATGTTATGAAAAAGAAAACATTAAAATATTCGGTATCGGTTGCCGTTTTAGCCACTATGGTGCAAGCAACCCCTACTTTTGCAAGTCCAGTATCAGTTACACAAGGACAAATCAATGCAACACAAGGACAAATTGGTAAATTAGAAACAAAGATTCAACAATCAGACAACAAAATTATCATAGGAATGGATAAAAGCCAAAAACTAAACGATGATATTAAAGCACAACAAGGACAAATTGAAAAAACAAAGGCTGAAATTGAAAAAGCCAAAAAAGACTTTGAAACTCACAAAAAGTTCTATTCTGAACGACTAACAAGCATTCAGGCACAAGGACAACCGCCTATTATCACCTACGGAGAACTTTTGCTTTCGTCTAAAGACATATCCGAATTTTTAACTCGCTCTACTGCTATTATGCAATTTCTTCAAAGTGACACCGAGTTAATGACTTCTTTAAATGAAAAAGAACAAACATTAAAAAATGCAGAGCAACAATTACATAACGAATTAGACAATTTAAAAAAGAGTCAAGATGAATTAGCTTTCGAGCAAAAAAAGATTGAAGCAGATAAACAAGAAATTGAAAAAGAATTGGCAGATTCGAAAAACACTTTACAACAACAACAGTCTCAACTTGCCCAACAACAAGCACAGCAACTGGCACAACAAAAGGCACAACAACAGGCACAGCAACAAGCCCAACAACAGGCACAGCAACAAGCCCAACAACCGGCACAGCAACAAGCCCAACAACCGGCACAGCAACAAGCCCAACAACCGGCCAAACAAAAAGCCCAACAACAGACACAACAACCAGCACAACAACCGGCCTACAAAAGTCTTAACCGCAATCTTCAGCAAACAATGCTCCAAAATCAACCCCATCAACAAATGGAGCCAATCAAACTAACTCTGAAAAGGCAAATGAGGTCATTGCGACTGCAGAGAAATTTTTGGGCGTTCCTTACGTTTGGGGTGGGACAACGCCAAACGGATTTGATTGTTCAGGATTAGTTCAATATGTCTATCATTCTATTGGCATTAATCTTCCAAGAGTTGCACAAGACCAACAAAATGTTGGAACAAGAATTTCTCCGGATCAAGTACAGAAAGGCGATTTAGTATTTAAAGGAGACCCTGCCTATCATGTCGGCATTTATATTGGAAATGGTGAATGGATACAAGCACCGGAAACGGGTGATGTTGTAAAAATTTCTCCTTATAATCCGTCTTCTTTTTCAAGTGCTACAAGTATATTGCGTTAGAGGTGAGCAATTTTTTTGAAAGTGCAAACTTTTATAAGGCTATTTTTCTTAAGGGAATTTTAAAATTGTTTAAATATACTAGGTGTAATGTTAAAGAGAAATGGCTAGACGAGCCCAGATCCTAGCATTATACTACTTTTTGAGGTGAAGATTATGCAACTTACTGTAGTAAACCCTAAAAATACAAAAGAAGACAAAAAGCTGCCAACAATATTTTCAAGAACAAGTCCATTTCAAGCCAAAATTCTAAAAATGTAAATTTAAATGGAGCTAGCTCTAATAAAGAAACGAGGCATATTGAGTTATCATTAAAAGGATCTAACCTGTCCTATGTCCCTGGTGATTGCCTTGGTATTATCCCTGAGAATGATCCAGAACTAGTGACTTCTCTTCTTGAGGAAATGAAATGGGATACAGAAATGGCTGTTACTATTAATAAGCAAGGTGATACACTCCCATTAAAGGAAGCGTTAATAACACATTTTGAAATTACGTTATTGACGAAAAAAATTGTACAGCAGGCTGCGGAATTAACAGAAAATGAAGAGTTAAAAAAGCTTGTATCGGAAGAAAATATAAATCAATTAAAAGAATATATCGACGGGCGTGATTTGCTTGATTTGTTACGTGATTTTGGTCCATGGAAAGCTTCTGCCGTTGAGATTATCTCTTTATTAAGAAAAATGCCGCCACGGCTATATTCAATTGCAAGTAGCATTACCGCTAATCCTGAGGAAGTGCATCTAACCATCGGTGCTGTGCGCTACACTGCTCGCGGACGCGAACGAAAAGGTGTTTGTTCTGTTTTATGTGCTGAACGTCTTCAAGAAGGAGATACGCTTCCAGTATTTATTCAACAAAATAAACACTTTAATCTGCCAGAGTCTCAAGATAAAGATATTATAATGGTTGGTCCAGGGACAGGCATTGCACCATTCCGTTCCTTTATCCAGGAGCGTGCAGTGAATGAAGCAACAGGTAGATCATGGCTATTTTTTGGAGACCAGCATTCATCGTCGGATTTCCTTTATCAAAACGAGTTAGAGAAATATCAAAAAGATGGGGTACTAACAAGATTAGAGGCTGCGTTCTCCCGTGATACGACGCAAAAAGTATATGTTCAGCATAAAATGCTTGAAAACAGCAAAGAATTGTTTGAATGGCTAGAAAATGGAGCATACTTCTATGTTTGTGGAGATAAGCAATATATGGCGAAAGATGTCCACAACATACTAATTAACGTTATTGAAAAAGAAGGTGTGATGACCCGTGAAGCAGCTGAGGCGTATCTAAATGATATGCAAAAGCAAGGGCGTTACCAACGTGATGTGTATTAAAATTAATCGGTGTTAGTGGCACTGTCGAATTATTTTCAAAAAGAGTGACTTTATTCCGCATTTAGCGGTCATAAGGAGTCACTCTTTTTTTGACAATCTTTTTCGGTATCGGGAGAATTGGGTAGGTTCGTGTAATTGCTATTGTGTTAATAATTGAAGTAAAGGGTAAGGATAGTGGAATAAGTATTTACGAAGGGATAAGTAGAGGTTTGTAATTTTTAAATAGTACATTTAATTTTATATAATAGAAAAAAGAGGTGATCAGTATACCGGACATAATATTATGGGTTATTATTCTTGCATGTTTTATCTTTAGTTTCCTAGGACTCGTTTATCCGATTATTCCTTCGGTTTTGGTGATTTGGGTTGGAGTCGTATTATATCATTTTGGGATTAATCCAAATAAACTTTCTTGGATTTCGTGGACCATCCTTGTTTTATTGACAATTTTATTATTTTTAGCAGATTATTTAGTGAATCTTCATTTTGTTGATAAAGCAGGTGGATCAAAATGGGGGATGAGAGCGGCAACAATTGGGTTAATTGTTGGAAGCTTTGTGATTCCGCCTTTTGGAGTCATTATTGTGCCCTTTGCGTTAGTATTAATTGCTGAAATGATACAAAAGAAAACATTCCAAGAATCCATTAAAGTGGCGTTTGCTACCTTAATTGCCTTTTTAAGCGGAACGTTTGCAAAAGCAATCATTCAGCTTATTATGATTGGTGTCTTTGTATTTGATGTGATTTTTTAAGACTTTTTGCACTATAAAAAACAAACGTAGCACCCAAGAAGGCCTTCGAGAAGTAGATTATGAAAACCTAAATGTAATAAACAGTTTGATGGAAACCAGCCAATAATAGTAAGGAGGCTTGATAATCGACAGTCAATAAAGAAAACTAAAAGCGTATTTTGTATCTCATAGGTATTTGATGAATGAGAAGTGAAAATTTACAAGATGTTTTTTTAAGTAAAAATTGTTAGAGGTTCAAGCAAGAATAGCAAGGTGATGATTTAGGTCATATTCGATTTACTATTTAGTAACCTTGCAAAAACTTTCAAACAATGCTATTCTAAAGAAGAATTATTTTTGTTCGGTGTAAAGGATAGTATAAGTACTGACTTTTCGTCTTGAAGATTTGAGCAAGGATAGTAACACAATGTGTGCACAGCACATAACAGGAGGAAATACAAATGGAACAAGGTAAAGTGAAATGGTTTAACGCAGAAAAAGGTTTTGGATTCATCGAACGTGAAGCAGGAGACGACGTATTCGTACATTTCTCAGCTATCCAAAGCGAAGGCTTCAAATCTTTAGACGAAGGTCAAGCAGTTACTTTTGAAGTAGAACAAGGTCAACGTGGACCCCAAGCTACTAACGTTCGTAAAGCTTAATTCTATGAACGAATATAGACAGGCTCTAATTTAGAGTCTGTTTTTTATTTGTCTAAAACAAAAAACCCCACTCACGAATGAGTAGGGAACAGGAAACACAAAACAGTAAATCAAATGGTAAAAACAGTGTAACATATAATTTGTGAATCTCCTAATTTATTTGATTGGCAAAAAAATTCTGCTGGAATATAGCACAGCTTATAATAAAGAATTGAAGTTAGTGGGTTACTTTAAGTAGCCCTTATGCACAACCATGGTTATACTCTAAAATCGTTACCTGGTATTATCATATTGTTTAAATAGAGAGGGTATACTTTCCAAGCCTATAATCCAGATTTGGATTTTATGGTTAATTTTTGGAAGGACCCTAGGTTATAAAGGATGGATAAAGTAGCCGATTTTAACTGTTCTTTAGGGGAACGAATCCTTCCTATGTTAGGGTTCAAGTCTTTTACACAGCTACATCCATTCTTTAGGGAGTAGAAGCCATGCATATGAACAAAAAAGAACAGATTGTTTTACGGGATTAGTCTATCCAAAATCAGAAGGAATTCATCCATCAATTGTTTGGGCTTGAAGCATAAGATACGATTCCGCTAGAAAAATATGCGCTTTATTCTCTTTTATTTTATCTTTGCACCAGAACCTATACCTGGGTTCTGGTGCAAAAATATTTAAATACACCACGTGTAGTGTGGAATCAGTTATGATACACCACTGTATATTGTGGTTTCGTAAACTTTAGAACCAGAACCAATAGGCCATACCCCTGTAACCTCTTTCTGTCCTTGGGCATATAATGGTGTATCCCTTAAGTTTTGGAAAGGAGTGTTATTGTTGAGTGACGTGTCCGTTTCGACGCCTGAGGTAAAAGAACCTTCGCCGACACGCATTCTCATCACATGCGGACTCGGTACCCTTTTCGACTCCATGGATGTGGCGCTGTTCTCTTACATCCTTGTTTCACTCGGACGGGATTGGCACCTGAATTCTGGCGAAATGGGTATGCTTGGAAGTTTAGCGTTGCTAGGTATGGCTATTGGTTCTGCGTTCTCAGGATCCCTTGCTGACCGTTTCGGCCGGCGAACTATGTTTATATGGACGCTTCTGCTCTACAGCATAGCGTCAGGTTTATCTGGACTTGCGGCAACCGCGGGTATTCTGATGCTGTTACGCTTTTTGACTGGTCTATTAACCTGGAGGTGGTGAACTCCCCGTCTCCACCACCTACGTATTGGAATCCTCAAAAGACGTGAATCGTGGCCGACGTGTGGTGTTCCTACAGATGTTTTTGGCCTTTGGGTCCTTGATCGCAGCGCTCATTGCATTCTTCGTGATTCCGTCCGTCGGTTGGCGAGCCGCCTTCTTGATTGGCGCTATTCCAGCGCTGTACACGATCTACCTGCGAATCGGACTGCCTGAAACACCACGCTACCGTAACTTGCCTAAGCGGCTCACGCTCAGACAGTCGTTCGCTAAGACATGGTCAAAAGGTATTAGCCGGCGCTCTACAGTGACATGGACGCTGTGGTTCACTATGAACTACGCGTACTATGGACTGTTCACCTGGTTACCGACCATAATGGCGCACAAAGGCTATTCTCTTGTGCACAGCATCGGGTACGTATTGATCATGACCCTTGCACAGGTGCCAGGTTACCTGACAGCAGCTTGGCTGGTCGAAAAGTGGGGCCGTAAAAAGACACTCGTCATGGCCATCTTTCTGTCTGCTCTCGCGTCCCTAGGCTTTGGATTTGCGACCAGCACAAGCACGTTGATTCTGTTCGGGTTGTTGATCTCTTACTTCATGTTAGGTTCTTGGGCAGGCACGTATCTATTTACCGTCGAACAGTATCCTACGGCAGTCCGTGCCACCGGAATGGGTTGGTCCGCTGGATTCGGGCGTATTGGTGGCGTTTTGGCGCCAACTTTCACTGGGTGGTTGCTTGGGGCAAAGGTTGGTTTTCCTATTATCTTCGGTATCTTTTTCGCTGTGCTCTTATTGGGGGCATTGATTGTCGGAGTGTTTGGTATAGAGACGAAAGGCAAACAATTGGAGTAAAAGTACGGGGCTGTGTCCGTCTGTTGTTTTAAGTAAACATCACGTGTCAGCCCACATCTATAATTTGGGGTACAGCCATACCTTTGATGGGCATGTCCTCTGGCCCCAAACTAATCGGTATCTTGTAGGCAAAAAATAAAAGCGGTATGGATTTTTGGTTTACTACCTATTTATCAGAGTAAATAGATATCATTGTTCTAACTGTAACGAAGTTGGATTGTCAACACTTAACTAGACAAAATTTTAAGTAGTTAAACAAGAATTTCTTGAAGATTGAAATCTATTACATGTAGAGAAAAATTCAACTGAAAAACTTTGTAATACGAAACTAGACCTATTAAAATCCTTTAAAAAAAAGGATTTGGGCTCATAATTAACAATATATGCTGTCCTTCATTAGGCTATAAGTTCAACCGTTACTTTACAACCAAGTACCACTAGTCGTTTAATAGATTGTTTGAGCACTATTTCTTTTTTTCGTTGATCAAAGTAATCTGCACCTAATTCAACATAAAGTTGTCTCTTGTTTAACAAATGATAAACAATCGTTAAAATTCTAAGTCCAACCGCTACTTCTGCACGTTTTTTTCCAGTACTTTCGTTATTACCTGAAACCATCCCTGCCCACGAACAAAGATGGGGGCTTTAGGAAATTGCGAAGCAATGTCTTTTCCTAGAAAGATAAGAAAGTATATAATTTTTCTCTACCACGGTTCTTGATACTGTGGTATTTTTCATATATGGAGACAAATATTTTAAAACGCATTTTTTTGAAGAAAATCAACACTGGGAAACGTGTCATGAAAAGGAAGTATCTCTTTTAGTGTAGTTAGAGACTTTGACTTAATAGATGATGGAGATCCAACAACTCCACCAATGTTTGCATGTGAAAAATGTATCCTGAATACTATAAAGGAGCACATGGAATAGAGTACAAGATAACGGATATTCGCTAAACAAAAAAGGTCCGGGCGGGTTTTGAGGGCACTGAAAATCTTCTGATTTTCTAGTTAATCACATAAGAAGAGCCGATCTTCATTCCGTTTTTTGAAAAAAAGAGTCGGCTTTTTTTGTATCTAGTTCCTGAATTACTCCTTTTAACCCAGGAGATTTATAATCCTTTTCAAGTTCAACGTGAATATGGCCATGGCTCCTTGTAATTCCATGCCAGGATGTCGCAACATTGTACCCGTGCCGATGCTTCAGTTTTTTCCGAATAAGCTGTGTCACCAATAACCGTGTCAATTTCCATTCCTGCTTTCAAACCAATAAGTGTCTGTAATTGCTTCCCGTCATTATTTTCACCGGTAAGTAGTGGGAGAATAAATTTTTTGAAATGATTGAATAATTTTCTTTGGGGCGGTGAGACACTTTAACGACGGATGTTGAGATGTTTTCCATTATTGGACTTTTTGGGGCTCCGTTTTAATTTTAGAAAATCTTCAGTTTTAGATACCTATAGCCGCGATCCCGATATTCGCTTACGAGCAGATGCACTCATAGTAAAGGGGAACACAGCGAAGCAGTTTCTGGAAGCATCGTACCCCTTAGAAAATATTCCTGCACTCGGGGCACTAAAAGAACACATCCAAATGGGTGGATTGGGAGATACGTCATTATTAAATTTTCTTATGGCAATAACAAGTGATGGAATCACCCCAACCTTGCCCATTATTGCGCTTAGCCATAGTTCTAAAGAACAAGATCAAACGAGTACCAAAGGATTTCAAATTGTAGGTATGGCGCTATTTAACAAAGACCTTAAATTGGCGGGGTTCTTAAATATACAGGAAAGTCAAAGCTATCTTTGGATAGTCAACCATTTAAAAAAACAGACGATTACGGTAACTGTGCCTCAAGGAAATGGAAATGCCAGTTTACATATGATAAAAATGAACAGCAAAATCATCCCCTTTATTCAAGACCACACCATCAAGTATGACATTGTCCTTTCTGGTGAGGGAATCATTCGAGAGAACAATACGAATTTAGATCTTACGCAATCGAAAAATCTTGCTCTTTTAGAACATGTATTGGAAAAAGGCGAAAAACAAGCTCTACACACCATTGAAAAGGTTCAAGAACAATATGGAACCGATATCTTTGGCTTTGACGAAACCATTCATCAAAAATATCCATCCGAATGGAAAGCATTAAAGAAAAATTGGGCCAAACAGTTCCAAAAGGCACAGGTCGCAGTCCATGCAAATCTGACCATTCGACGAGTGGGTCTGACTGGACCATCGTTGCAGTTAAAGAAAAATGAAATAATAAAATAAGGAGATATGAGGATTGTGGCAAAATCAATGAAAATCTCTGGATCGCAAATCTTTTGGATAATGTTCACATTTGAAGTGGGAAATGCACTTCTTCTGACTTTATCATCTACGATCCGTACTGCAAAACAAGATGCATGGATCTCGATGGCGATTGCAGGGCTTGTTGGCATTGCCATTACTTTTCTGGCAACCACACTCAGTTCGCTGTATCCGAACCAAACCATGATTGAATTTTAGTCAAACCGTTCTTGGTCAATGGCTTGGAAAGCTGATGATGGTTCTTTTTTCCTTCTATGGTACTCGGCAATTGGGGTAATTGTCCGTGAATTTGGTGATTTCATTATTACCGCGTTGTTTCATAAGACACCTTTATGGGTTATTGTATTTACCACCATGTTAATGCTCATTTTTATCACATACCAAGGTGGTATAGAAGGCATTGGACGCTTAAGTGAAATCGGTGGTCCAATGGTTCTTTTGATGATTACTATCTTAATCATTTTAGACCTTGGCAATATGAATTGGCATTATATGCTTCCCATTTATCAAGATTCTGGATGGCTCCCGATCCTTAAATGTTCCTTTACCCCCATGGCCTCCTTTTTTGGAGAGTCTGTCATGATGACAATGTTCGTCTTCTTTATGGAAAAACCGGACCAAGCGTCAACACGGGCGATGTGGGGAATAGGGGTGGCGATTTTCATGGTAGCATCGGAATACTGGTCGTGATTTTCACGTTCGGCCGAATTTGCCTTCAAGGCTTTTGTATCCGTTTTACGATATGAGTCGGTTCATATCCGTCATGGAATTCATTCAAAATGTGGATATATTGATTGTGATTATTTGGTTTTTCAGTATTTTTGTTAAGCTGGCATTATATATGTTTATGGCTTGTTATGGAACGGCACAATGGTTTCACCTAAAGGATTGGCGAAATGTAATTTGGTTTCTTACTCCTATTTCGTTTGTTATGGCTGTGTCGATTAAAAATATCCAGATATTCGGTCAGTATTATGACAAGTTTTACCTGCTTCCATTTGTATTTCCCGTCAACATGATTGGGATTCCCTTGCTATTGTTGGTTGTTGGCTGGATTCGAAAAAATATGCATAAATCCAGTACCATCATGTGGTGCTGTTGTACTTGTTAATGGTGAATAACCCTTCCTTAATACCCTTTCGGGTTGTTAATTACACCAAAAACTTCATTTGGACAATGGTTTTCACCAATAAATCTTCAATTATTTTGAAGAAATGGTGAAAACGATGAAATTAGATTACTATACGAAAAAATTAACGACAGAGTCATTCCTAAAATTACTACTTTTTGCGCTGCTAGAAGAAATCGAAAGTCTGCATGCGCTGGGCGATTGCCTATTCGATGACCAACTTCAAAAAGGGATCGACCTTGATTCTATCAGTAATTCTCAGCTGTCTCGGCGATTAAATGGCATGAACCTAGATTTATTTCAAAGGCTTTTCCTTAATTTAGTCGCACAAATTCATGCCAAAACACACTAAACAAAACTTGTCATTTAGTCTGCGTTATTCTGATTTTTTTTAGGGTTTTTTCAGGTTTATTTAATTTAAATGGTTAATCATCAATCAAAAAAGATTCTTTGCCGTTTCATTCTTCACTTCCAGCCCTTAACATTTCTTCTATATAGAATTAGTCAAAAATTAATTAAAACACTTGTACTCCATTTATGATGAATCAGCAATTATGGGAGAAATTAGGTCAATGGAATCATTATCACGAAATTTGAATTGTTCTGGACATATGCTGATTTTTAAAAACAACCTTTACTCCTATTGAGATTTACCTATTTGTTTGGCAGAGTTCGGTCAAGTCATTAGGTGATGACCACCTTTGGGAAATCTCTGAAGCATTAAAGAATGTACTTGAAAATTTAGAAATTAAATACCACTAAAACGTAAGCGTCTTGAAGTTTTTGCAAGAACTGTTTTTGGAGTCTATTTATACTGCCGAATCATATAAAACATTTCCTTATTTCCTACTGATTCGGCCGTATAATACTTTAAATATGAAAAAAATAATGAAGATAATAATTTTTAAATCTACTTTTGCGAATGATATTTTATGAGCGACCGGTTTAGCCTATTAAAATGGGTCACTACCCAAAAGAAAAGTATCCGAAAAAGGAGGAAACGGAAATTGAACAGTCTTAAGTGATCGCACAAGTATAGTGGGAGGTGACAGGTGCTTATGCTGTACTGATAGCACTTTATCACAAAAAACGGATGGGGAAAGGGCAATATAATCACTTGATTCCGATTCAATTAATTCAAACGCAACATATAATAGAAATAATCCCTTTTCACTTTTTATTTGATGTAAAACTTCTGGTTTTGATAATAAAAGTGTGTTCCCTTTACTTATCTCGAATATTTGTATCAGAATTAGGAGTAAGTTTCTCAAAATACGTCCAAGATGAACGGTTAAAAAGAGCTGTAATATTACTCAAAAAATCAAAATTGACGATAAAAGAAATTTCTGAGGTAACAGGCTTTATATCTGTTCAATATTTTACTCGTGTTTTTACTTCTATGATGCAATGTTCACCTGGGCGTTTTCGCTCTCTGTATTTAGACTTAAAAACAACTACATTTTCGGACTGACCCCCACTTTATGGAAGTAGGGTTTTTTTAATAAAGAAACTATTGCAAGTTGTTGTTTTAAAAAATGTCCTTAGAATCTAAAAACATGTCTTTAAAAAGCAATTATTATTATTACCGATTTTTATATAATTACCTTTGTAAACAGTTAATTTATTAAATACAAAGAAGGTGATTTTATTTGAAAATATAACTAATAAAACTAGGAAGATACTTTTTTAAATAAAAGTTAATTTAGTATGATGTCTTTAAAATATAAAAATACACGTTTCCATAATATAAAGGCGGCTACTTTGTTGATATGTTATTAATTTGAAAATGAATAATTATTGTTTATTTACCCTTAAAGGAAAGCGATTACATATGGAGATTTCTCTCTTATTGTTTTGAATGAAAAGGGAAAATTGGCTAGGAGCTCCGTGTCTTCTAGAAAGTACGTAAAGCGTGTGTTCAACAAGACTTAGAGAAATTGAAATAAGGTAAATCTGAAAAGACTGAAGTTAAAAAGCAAACTTTTTTAATGATTTGAATACACCATGTATATCAAACATGCCATGACAGTAAAACAACTGGGTTGGGGGTAATATTTGTAGCAAAATACTTACCAGAGACAAGAGGGCTATCATTAGAACAAATAGAGGATAACTTTAAAGTGTCATAGAAATAGGACATAAAATAGGAGTGTTGGATACGCCTTTCTGATGATTTGAGAGGGCGTTTTTTTTGATATTATATAACAATGTGCCCGGACTTTTATCCGGAAGTTTGGGATAACTATTGGAAGATTCCCTGAATCCAGCGGCTTTAAATAAGTGAATGAATTTCATAGTTCCAATCCCTTGTCTACCAAGCGTTTCAATACATGTAAAAAAGAGTACCTACCCAAATTCTTGTATAATGTAAGTGACCAAACAAACATAATCAAGAACGGAAAAGAGGTTGACTCCCATTTCTATTATATGACAAGGAAGCTTGTTTGACATGCAAGATTTATATGAAATGGAACCATCGAAACGTTTTGAAGCCGTTTTTTCTACTCTTCATAATAAAAATTCGATTTGCCTAATAATTCAAAAATACAATTATGAAATTGACTCAAGTATAAAAATTATGTATAAATTTTTTCATCTTATATCGCTTTTTTGTAATGTATCAGTCTTTTTAACATGATAAAATGAGTAGGTTGGTTTGATTTTAGATTAATCCAATTCACAGTATTAGAAGTCCAATTATTAAAAGGAGTCAACTATGTCAAGTATTATTCTGATTTTTGCCCTTCAATTAGTCTATGTCCCTATTATGACGCTTCGTACCATCTTTTTAGTTAAAAATATGAGTGTAGCAGCCTCATCGTTTGGTATTTTAGAAGCTTTAATCTATGTTTTTGGTCTTTCCTTAGTTTTTTCGGCATCAAAGCATCGCAGGTATGGTCGTTTATGCTGTTGGTTTCGGAGTAGGATTATACATTGGCACACGAATCGAAAATAGGTTAGCCATTGGATACACTTCTTTAGTTGTTAATTTATTAGATATAAATGAAGAACTTATTGTTTTATTAAGAAATAAAGGGTTTGGTGTTACGGTCTTTGAAGGGAAGGGCCGTGATAGTAAAAGGTACCAATTGGAAATCTTAACTAAACGAAATCGGGAAAATGAAGCCATGAATATCATAGAAGAATATGAGCCTAAAGCTTTCATCATCTCGTATGAACCAAGAAAATTTAAAGGTGGTTTCTTAGTTAAGGCCATGAAAAAACATAAAAACAGGCAAAACGAGAGACATCAATCAAACTCGCTGTGATCATATTAAAAAAAGTAGCTGAAAAAGGCGATTTCTTAGTGACTAGAAATCGCCTTTTTGATGTTTAAATTGAGTTGCTCATTTTCTCTTTGTCCATCCTCCAAGGAAAGGATTTTATCACCATCAAAAACCGCTTCAATATCCCCAAAATGAAAAAATTCCTAATGTATTGTGGGAACGTTACCTCTTATTAAAACGGACCCGAATCGAATGAGTAAAGAAGAATGGGCATCCTTACCAGAACAAATGCAATTTTTATACAAGAATGCTCCGAAATCAAAGGTGCATAAGACATTAGAAGACGGTCAAGAACTTTCATTTTGTGGTGGTATTCAAGTTATCTTTACACTAGGTTACACTTTTGGTCATATTAGTCTCTATTTGAAGCAAAGCAAAACTCTTGTTGCAGGTGATGCTATGGTAGTAGCAGATGGTGTTTTACGGAGACCTATTCCAACATTGGATATGAAAACTGCAATAGAATCTCTGGAAAAATTTTTGGACCTCGATATTGAAACAATTATTTGTTATCACGGAGGCATTGATCGACCGGACACACCAATAATGTCTGTTCCAACGAAGGAAAGTTTGATATTAGCACCATCCTCATTCTACATATTTCTCTTGCTCTTTCTTCAATAAGACTTCGGCGGTCCCTTTTTATTGTGCTAACGTAAGCAGAATCCTTCAATAAGATTTATTTCCTTTGTATGATGGGAATATTAAGAAGTCTAAATTTGAGGTGATACGGTGTCAATTAAAGGTCTCAATCATTTTTTATTTTCAGTGTCTAATTTAGAGGATTCGATTAAGTTTTATAAAAATGTTTTTGATGCAAAGCTGTTAGTTAAGGGTAGAAGTACTGCCTATTTTGATTTAAATGGTATGTGGCTTGCTCTTAATGAAGAAAAAGATATTCCTCGTAATGAAATTAGCCACTCATACACACATATAGCTTTTTCAATAGAAGAATCAGAATTTGAAATTATGTACCATAAACTAAAGGAATTGAATGTCAACATCCTGTCAGGTCGTTCAAGAGACGAAAGAGATAAAAAGTCTATTTACTTTACTGACTTAGATGGACATAAATTTGAATTTCATTCAGGCACTTTACAAGACAGACTGGATTATTACAAAAAGGAAAAAACACATATGGTGTTTTACGATTAAATGATTTTCTTGTACAAATAAATGATTGCTATGGAGAGATTGTGAAGAAATGTAAAATAACGGAAGTGTTATTCAATAAGGAAGATCGACAAAAGACGTTTTTTTTGGTTTGAGAAGTAACGAGAAGGTGGGGAAACAAACGAGATGGCTACTTCGGATTGCAGTTTAGGTTAAACCTAAATAGTTTTAACCTAAGGGGAAAACTTCTAAAAGATGGCTGTACCACTATAAGAGGATTTTGTGAAGATGCATAAGCTAAAGGGTAGCTGCCAAACCTTCATACCTTACCTCCTCGTATTACTTTATATTGCGTTCGATGCAATAAAGCACATGATTAAAAGAGAAAAGCCCTTAAAAAAGGGCTTTTTCTAATATTAAGACATGATGACTCTTTATTTAATAAAAGCAAGTTGCTCCAATGATGATTAATAAGATAAACAATACAACGATTAAAGCAAACCCTCCGCCTGCTCCTACGCCACCGTAACCATAGCCACCGCAGCCGCAGCCAAATCCACCGTATCCAAACATAGTTAATTCCCCTTTCAATAATGTTTAAATTTATTTTTTAATAAAAACCGCCGTACCCTCCGCCTATAAAAGACGCTCCTATAATAATAAGAAGGATAAACAATACAACGATTAAGGCAAACCCTCCGCCTGCACCATCCATTTACAAACCTCCCTTACATCTACTCAATATAAAATATGTATAAATCTAAAAAGCGGAAGTGCTTTTTAAATCTGTTTCACAATATTACATAAAATTGGTATTATTTCTTCTTCTTTTTCTTGATAAAAAAATATTGAATGTCTGATATCATTAATTGTTGTTGCTCTTTTGTAATCTTAAAAAACAATTTGAAACACCCCTTAAAATTAAATTTTTAACTAAACATTTGAAATATTGAAAATTACACGCTTTATTTTTACGGGAAATTTGTCGTCTATGATAGGTGTGTTCAATTTTGGAGGAATGATGGAAATTTGAAAATACGAAACGTAAAAATGGAAGATTTACCCGAACTTGTAGTCATTGAAAATCTTTGCTTTACAAAGCAAGAGGCTGCGACGAAAGAAGCGTTTGAAAAGCGAATTCAATTCATTTCGGATAGTTTTTTTGTAGTAGAAGAGGAGGGGGGACTTGTGGGTTTGGTCAATGGACCCGTCATTGAAACAGCATTCATTACAGATGACCTATTTAGTGAGATAAAGGCAAATCCAGCGTCCGGCGGTCATCAAAGTATTTTAGGATTAGCGGTGTCGCCACATTTTCAAAAATGTGGTGTGGCATCAGCGTTACTTACACATGTGGAAAAAGAAGCAAGAGCGAAAAACCGTGACACGATCACACTCACTTGTAAAGAGAACTTAATTCGCTTCTATGAAAATTTTGGATACCTCAGCAGTGGTGTTTCAAACTCGGAACATGGTGGAGTCATTTGGTACAACATGATTAAAAAATTGTAGTGAATGGTATATCGATCTTAAATTGAGAAAATCGATATCCCTTAGATTTCCCCATTGGATATTTGCGATGTTTCTTCTCGTTGGTGCATCATATTTGATAGCAGCTGTTTTAAATATTTATTTTTTTTTAAGAGCTCTAATTCTTTTAACAGAAGATAATATTCCATCAGGTAGCCTTTGAATGTGATAGGAATGAAGAATTATACAAAGAATTTTCGATTAGACTACGTAACGTTCTGTCCAAGTCAGACGGAACCGGCTGGGGATTCCATGAAGCTTTAGTGGATTCATATTACACAATTGGATGGGTCCATGATGAAGACGAAGAAGAGTAGGTCTTCTGTTTAGCAAAAAAATAATCCACCCTTGAGTTAGAGGCTCAGGTGGATTATTCTCAATTTAGCCGATCCCCTTTGAGGGAACCGTCTATTACTGGACCGGGCATGACATCTGCATGTTCGGTCTTTTTATATCATTGTCTTATCGAATAAATTATTCTGAAGCATATTTTTTTTCGTCCTTTTATTAACCTTCTTTCCTTTGCTCTATCATACAGAAAGTAAACGACAATGTAAGAAATGAACCCTAGAACGATCCCGAATATGGTCATACCGATTAATACATGCACTCCTCCATGCAGGAGATTTAGAAAACCATGGAAATCACCATGAATGAAATTCTGAAAAGAAAAAGGAGTATTATGTCCTGTGCTGACCCTCATTGGCAAGATCATTTTCCCAATTTTTCTTCCAAAAGGTAAAAGAATAACAGGGAGGAAGGAGAGTTTTCCAATAACATTTCCAATTATCGAAGCCGGTAAGGAACCTTTAGCTAATCGGACAACAGGTACAAAAAATATATAAATAAGCGATGCGGTTGAAATCACTAGCATTTCTAATCCGAACCCAATGGCAAATCCTAATGCTACCTTCTGAGCTCCTCCCGGAGACCGCAGAAGCTTTAAATAATTCAGCTTAAACATTCGTCCCATTCGGTTAAAAAAATGATATTTTTGTAGTTTATTCTTCATATGTCACCTCGTATCGAATATCGATAGGCTAATTTTTAATTTAGTAAAATTGCATCCGTTCATTTGGAGTTAGTTCCCCAACAAGATCCTTATTACGTCAATTGTACCTTTATTATTGAGGGGGGTAAATACTCATATATCTAAAAAAAGGATACCATACCTGTAGTCATTTAATTATTAAAAATACCTTAAAAAATCCTAAACTTTATTAATTCTTAGGTACCCACGTTTTTTTACCAATATCCTCACAAAGGTCGTTTGCTAATTTTTCAGATTTTACTTTCTGCTAATTTGTTAAAGTTAGAAGCGCAATTGACGTGGTATCTCAAGAGTGGTTATGGAATGTCTCCATCCATCCATCCATCCATCCATCCCTCTTCATGTGGATTGGCTTACAATTAAAAATGAAAATCCTCTAAAAAATCATGAACAAATCTTCTCGACGGAAATATTCTAAAACTACTGGTCTTTCTGTTATCATTCTAATCATGATTTGGGCACCATTTTTTAAAAGGCAGTTTTTAGGCATTTATCTATTCATACCGTAAATGTCTGCATATCCTATAGGATATTAACCTAAAAGGAGAATGCCCAAATGTATCCATATGGAAATTATCTAATTCCACAGGGTCAGTTCGACTACAATCCATATGCACAGCAGGAGCAATATGACCCGAACAGACAACTCTCTCAGCTACTGCAACTTCCACAATGGCAGCAGCTTGAACGCAGAGTTAGTCAGCTTGAAAGGCAAAATGATCGGCAAGAAAAAGAAATTGACCAGCTTCAACGCCGTCTACAACGTGTAAATCAGCGGCTTCGTGTGCTAGAAAACAGATTCCATATTCAAGTAACCCCTTTCGACGGGGAGTATTAAAGAAATACTAAAGAAGCTGACTCGAAAGGTCGATCAACATGATCTTTTTGGGTCAGCTTTATTTTTTTTAAAAAAATATATTATTTGACCTTGTCCTATTTAGTCTTTTTTCTATATTTAAAGAATGAGAGGGCAATGGGACAGTAGAGCTAGGATTCAACAAGCGATTATAGGCAATTTGTTAATTTAGAAGAATAGGAGGGAGAGTTTTTATGCGAAAAAGACTAGTAGGAGGCGCATTAATCGCTGCTTCTATGGTTCTAGCTTTTCATCCGCCACAAATCCTGACAGGGGAAAATCAACTCGACGTAAGCGTCCAGCGAGATATGATACAAAACCGTGATTCCCTTGAGAAAGGAAAAATCCAGCAAGAGGCCGGAAACATTCCAAATGGTCAGGTGCCGATCACACTTGTTGAAACCGTTGATGGGGATACGATCAAAGTAAAAGTAAATGGAAAAGTTGAAAAAGTCCGCTATTTATTGGTCGATACTCCAGATTCGAAGAAGCCAGGTATGTGTGTCCAGCCTTATGCAAAGGAAGCTTCTCTAAGGAATGATCAATTGGTGAAGGGCGGCAGATTATCCTTGGAGCTTGAACAAGGGGACGCTAGGGATTCTTACGGGCGTTTATGTGTGGATGGGAAATCGGTGCAAGAAACACTGCTAAAAGAGGGATTCGCACGTGTGGCATACATTATGAATCCACCTTATAAATTCCTACTTCAATATAGGGAAGTTGAGAGTCTGGCAAAAAGAAACAGAGTAAATATTTGGAACCGGACAGACTATGTGACAAATAGAGGTTTTAATGAGTGTGTGCCTTAAGGTCGGTCTTTTACTAACAAGTGATAACCCACTTATCCTTTTTATTCCCTCAAAGTTTGGAAGTGGGTGTTTTACTGCCCGTTACTTTGGGGATAATATATGTGCCTTGCACCCTCGTTCAAAATTTAAAAAATTCAATGATTAAGCGTTATCATTTATCATAATTAATTTGAACAGGTTGGGTCCTTTACTTTTAAAAAGTGATGGCCCTTTTTTATTTCATGATTTTAATAGTATGATGTTTTGCGACAAAAAAAACCATTTATAGAGGTTTGGGGATCAGATAGGTGTCGATTAAAAAACAAGTAATATTCACAAAGCTGTAACAAGTAAAACAATATTCTGGAAAAAAGAGGAGATAATAGAAATATAAACTGAATTAAAAATCAAGGCTTAACGAATTGTAGAATTCCTATTTCAAGGAGGAAGAGGACAATGAAAAAAGGAAAATGGGTTGCGATGTTGTTGGCTGGCGGCAAAGGGACAAGATTAAATCAGCTGACAAATACCATTGTTAAACCGGCGATGCCGTTTGGGGGTAAATACCGCATCATTGACTTTGCATTAAGCAACTGTAAAAATTCAGGAATTGAGACAGTCGGAATTTTAACACAATATAGGTTCTTGCATTGCATTCACATCTTAACCGTTTAAATCATTGGAACTTGTTTGATCGAAATGGAGGTATAACGATCCTGCCACCCTTTCAACGGAGTGATACAGGTGTGGAGTGGTATGAAGGCACTTCACATGCTGTATATCAAAATATTGAATTTATAGATCAATATTGTCCGGATGATGTTCTTATTCTTTCAGCCGATCAAGTCTATAAAATGGATTATACGTTAATGCTTCAGCAGCATATTGAAACAAAAGCAGATTGTACAATTGCCGTTAAGGAAGTCCCATGGGAAGATGCAAATCGATTTGGTCTCATAAAGACAGAAAGGAAAACCTCTAAAATTAAGTATTTTGAAGAAAAACCAGTAAAACCGACAACCAATTTAGCTTCGATGGGTATCTATATTTTTAAATGGCCCATTTTAAAAGACTATTTGATTCAGGAGGAGCTTAAGGAATTCACGAATAGGGATTTTGCTAAGGATATCATTCCCGCCATCCTGAGCGATGGATTGCAGCTATACACGTACCAGTTCAGCGATTATTGGAAGGATGTAGGGACCGTCCACAGTTTTTGGGAGTCTAATCTGGATCTTTTAAATAAAGAGAAAAACATTTTCCTTCAAAAGCCTGAATGGAGGATTCATACTGTGGAAGATCATGAACCACCTTCCTACTTAGATGAGTGTGCCAAAGTGGAACAAAGTTTAATAAGCGAAGGCTGTGAAATATATGGCACCATCGAAAATTCTGTTTTGTTTAGCGGAGTCAAGATTGGAAAGGGTTCACACATTAAAAATGCAGTCATTTTACCGCATACGATTGTTGAAGAGAACGTGTGGATAGAAAATGCAGTGATTGGGAGCCAATCATTGATAAAGAATGGAGTGATTATCTTTTCGAACTCCCCAGATGCGCAATTAATGGTTGTTGGAAATCATGAAACGGTTGATCCAACAATTGTAGATTCTAAATCTAAAAATAATGTAAAAACGGTTCTGTCGTAATGAAACAAAGTGATCAAGTTTGCTGCGAGAAAGGGAAGGTTATTTCATCTTCCCGAATCCGCTTTTTACTTTTAAGTAGATGTGGCGGAAAATCCTTTGTTTAATAAGAATAATCTCAAACGGAAAATGTTTAAAAGGCACTGATCAATCCGGTCATATGGGCTGTAACTGGTAATCCAGAGGATGTAGTAACGGTTCTAACTGGAATTAAATCTGCGGTTGAGGAGGAGACAGAAATTGTATACACCAACGGCTGCGAAGTAACAGGAGATGAGGGGATTGACTTTAGTACGGCTGTTCAATTGGCAAGCGACTCCGATGTCATTGTCGCTGTGGTAGGGGAAAATGCTGACATGAGCGGTGAAGCCTCCAGCCGTATGGATTTAAACTTACCAGGTAGACAGGAAGAATTATTAAAAGCCTTACATCAAACAGGTAAACCGGTAGTTGTAATCCTAATCAACGGTAGACCACTATCTATTCCTTGGGCAGCAGAGAATGTATCGGCGATTGTTGAAGCATGGCAATTAGGGGTCCAAAGCGGTAATGCGATTGCAGATGTATTATTCGGAGACTATAACCCAAGTGGCAAACTAGTGGCTACCTTCCCGTATTCAGTTGGACAAATCCCAATCTATTATAATCATCCCAGGACAGGTAGACCTGCTAGTAAAGTAAAGTTCACCTCAAAATATATAGATGGTCCAACTGAACCATTGTACCCATTTGGTTTTGGCTTAAGTTACACTACATTTGAATATGACAACCTTGTGCTATCGTCTGCCGAAGTAACGAAGAATAGCTGTATTACGATTAGTGTAGATGTAAGGAATTCAGGGCATCGCTCCGGTGAAGAAATTGTACAGCTTTATATATCCGATGTAATTGCAAGCAGAGTAAGACCAGTTAAAGAATTAAAAGGATTTAAAAAAGTCATTCTGCAGCCAGGAGAAAACAAAACCGTAAGTTTTGAGCTTGAGATAAAAAATCTTGGTTTCCATAATGAAGAGATGAAGTATATTGTTGAACCTGGTTTGTTTATAGTGTGTGTAGGACCAAATTCTAAAGATGGTCTGGAGGATGAATTTTTCTTAAGAGGATAGCAAATATTTCCTAACAAATATTATAAGGAATCGATGTAACCTTTTATCATGAAGGTTGCATTTTTATATTTAATGGAAGTACTTAGATTTCGGTATTTATAAACCATAATTAAAATTAATAGTGAAATTTTTAACCTTATTGTAAATAACCCATTAATGAATATGGCAATTAAAAAATGTTGTTTATGGCATATATATTATAACAAATTTAACGCGGTAAATTATTAAATAAAACATGCGAAATAAAAGGCTGTCGAGTGTTTCTCGACAGCCTGAGGATGTAACTTAAGGACATCCTATTTTCCTTTTTATGAAGCTGGTTCAACTTTTGTTGCTTTATAGCCTGAGCCATCCCATTGGAGATACACACGATATTTTTGCGAGCCTTTTGCTTTTGCTGATACAGTCCCGACTGAGCCGCCTGGGTTGCTTTTGTCGCTCCCTAAAAACCATACAGTCATATTGCTTTGATCTATTCCAGCAGCCGAAGAGATTGTCTGCAGCATCTCCTGCCAATCTTGAGAACTTGAATCATAGCTTGTAATATGCTGCTGACCCGTTTGTGCCGGTGTTTCCGGTGCTGGTGAAGTTGTTAAACTTGACTGCGAGCTACTCGAAGAAGATAAGGATGAATTGCCTGCTGATGCTGTTTCACTATTCGTTTGATCATTTTGAGTTTGATCTTGGGACGATGAGTCACCATTTGTTTGATTACTTGTTGAACTCTTTTTCACAGCTGGCTTATCCTTCTTTATGTTGTGAATCGATTGTTTTTCGGCTGAGGCTTGAACACTTTTTTAGGTGCTGCCTTGTTATCTCCCGAGGAAAAAATCGAATACGAAACAAATGCAATAAGTATAAGTACGATTACAATTGATCCGTTTAAAATGAAATTGGTTTTTTTTCTTTTTGCTCTGGACGTTGCACGTGAATTTCCAAGAAAATTATTCAAAATAACCACTCTCCCAAAACCGAGAATGTCATCATTCTACCATGTGTGGTGAAAAACTTGAAGTATTTTATCACAATACTCCACATTTTGGTACATTGTCTCTATTTGCTGATACCTTTCATAAAGCATTTTAACCATTTCGGAAAACAACTCATAAGCCCCTTTTTCATTCCCAGTCACATCCTAATTAACCGCAACTAGTGCATATTTGGGTTGATGGGAAGAAAAATAGAAGGCAAACCATTTATTATGATCTTTATTGCTGTCAAATAACAAAGAGCCGGCAATGGTCTGCCGGTTCTTAGTTATTTGACTACATTGAAATAGCCCATCATATTATTGTCATTTGACATTGCCCAGCCTTTGGCATCGTCATCGCATGGGATCGTACACATCCACATGAATTTCCCTTCTTTTTGTGGAGTAAAAGTGAATGTGGACACAGCGGGAACACCGTCTATCGCACTCGCTTTAGCTACGAAATTGAGTCCAAGGTCTTTAGCTGTAATGGAATGCTCACCTTGGTCAAGATTATAAACTGTCACCTCTACCGGCTGTTCGACTTTCACAGTGATGTCGCCAGTCGCAAAGGAATCATGCATTTTTCCATCCGGACCCAATTTGTAACCAGGATTCACCACCATGGATACATGCTGAACTTGATTACTAGCAGGAAGAACCGTAATTTTTCCTGTCATATACCCTTGCTGCGACATTGACCAATGGTTGCTGTCATCGCAGACATCCGTACAATTCCAGGTAAACGTGCCTGATTTGGAAGGTGTAAAGGTATAGGTGGTCTCTTTCGGCTGACCTTTCTTAGTGGAGCCTTTGATTTTTACACCTAGTCCAAGTTCAGGTGAAACATAAGTATGTTCCGCATCATCATAATTCAAGAAGTGTAAAGTGACTGGTTGGTTTTGCGTGATTTGTATATCACCGTTGATAAAAGCATCGTGCTTCTTCCCGTCAGAACCGAGTTTTGAACCTGCCTCTACAACGATATATTGATTGAAAGCCGTTTGAACGGTATTAACTGTTTTGTATGTAACAGCCTTAACTGGTTTTGCCGATGGGCTTGTTCCACATCCGGCTAAAGAGAGGGAGATAGCAGAAGACAGAGCGACTACGATAGCACCTTTATTCGCAGTTTTGTTCATGATAAACCCCCCTAAAATGAAAAGTTTGAACATGGAAAGCATACCACACCTTTTAAAATCCCCACGGAATCTTAATGAAATTTAAGATTCTTAAGGGAATTTTAATTTACCCATATTATTCCAAACTTTATAAGGTGTCTAATTTCCATAAATTTCTCCTAAAGTTGTATGATGTATCGAAAAAAATGATAATGATTTTTTAAATTTCAATTTTATTAATAGTTATGATTCATCATCACTTTTTGTGAAAATAACACAAAAATAGGAAAACACTTATGAATTCCTGGCAATAATGTTAGTTACCCAACAAACATTAATAGGAGGTTATCACGTGTTTTCCGTGTTACTAGAATTGCCAGAATTTGAAGTTGTTAATCAAGAAATTTTATCTACTCATTATTTGGTTCATGTTGAGAAAAAGATGGATGAGGAGCGATGCCCTCACTGTGGTTTTCACACTCGCATTGTCCACGACAGCAGGACAAGGAAAATACGAGATTTATCCGTACTCAACAAACCGTTGTTTTTACTTGTTTACGTAAAGAGGTATCGCTGGCAGAACTGTGAAGAAGTTTTTTCATCTTCTTTTGAATCAGTTGCTTCACATCAACATTATTCGAATCGCTTTCGCCAATTCATTTATGAACAAGTTCTAGGTACAACCATTCAGGATATTAGCAGAAAATATCAGATTGCTTACTCAACAGTTGAGCGTATTTTCTATTCAGTTGCTTACGAAAAGGCAAAGGATCATCAAGCAGTTATCCAAGAGATTCAAGACGATCAAGACATTCCATTGAGTCTTGATGAAATCGCCGTTCGCAAGAGGCATAAATATGAAACTGTTCTTTATGACGCTAACTTAGGAGCTGTCATGGGTATGCATAAGAATCGTGATTTTGACTCAACGTTTAAACTTTTGTCATTAAAAGTCATTCATCCTGATAAGGTTAAAAACGTTGTGGTAGACATGTGGGATCCCTTTCATAAGGCCATACGAAGGCCTTTCCCAACGCACAGATTATTGTCGATAAGTACCATGTCGTTCAAAAAGTTACTCAAGCCTTAGACCAAGTCCGAAAGAAAATACCTGGATTAAAGAAATCCCGATTTGTTCTCCTGAAAAGTTATGAAAATGTAAAAGATAAGGATCGGGAAAAACTAAATGAATTGTTAGAGACGCACGAGAGTCTAGCGTATGGGTATTATCTAAAAGAACTATTCAGAGACTTTTATAAATCACATGATTATGAGACAGCTAACCAATTACTAAAGGAGTGGCTTCAACTAGCCTGGAGTAGCCCGTTTTCATCATTTCATGAAGTGGCAAAAACGATAGAAAACTGGCGAATTCAAATTCTGCTATACTTTAAAACACCGTTTACAAATGGACGTACCGAAGGTACCAATCATAAGATCAAAAACATAAAACGACGTGCTTACGGATTCCAGTTCTGGTATTACCACTCCCGTAAAATTGAGAATTTCGGGTACGCCGCTTCAAACGTTACATTAGTATGCCATGAATTAGCCCGACCGCCATGATCAGAATTAAGTTCTAAAATATAGTTTGTACCTGTTTTTGCAGGCACTGTTGGGTGGACCACTGGATTACCGAATAGTTGTGCAAAAGCTTCTTGTCCCTGATCGTCCAAATGATTCTGATCACGAAAAAAAACGACCTTATGTTTTAAGAGAGCTTTACGGATAGGTTCCACGGTATCGGTGTCCAGTTCCCCGGAAAGTTTTACACCTGATATTTCTGCTCCAATACGCCCTGCCACTGGTTTTACTACGATTTTTGCTTCATCTTGAACTTCTTTGACATTACTCATTTTAATTCCTCCTTGTTTTTTTGCCGCTAAAACGATTTAATCACCACCGATAAGACGAAAGAAAGCCAGAGCATATAAGCTCTGGCTTCCAGATGACTGGTCAGCAATTTCATTTGCTGTTAAATTCTTTAATTCATATCGGCTTAATGTGAATTTAGTTTTTCAGAAAACATCTGTCAATAAAATAATTTTAATTTTCTAAAAAATCTAAGCGTAAGGATATGGATCATCCACACACAGTAAAGATAAAAGAAAAACGTTTCTTTTGATTAATTTGGAAAATTTTAAATTTTGTGTTGACGATTAAAAACGGAATTGGTAGTATTAGTAAAAACCAAGCAATCCAATAGGAAAACGGTATTTTTATCGGCGGTCAACCGGAGACTTTTCTTTTCAAAGAGATGTCTCCGGTTTTTTTTATCGAGAAAAATGCCGGTGCTTTCAGCAGTTACACTTGGTTGGATGGATTGGTTAAAAACTAAAGAGGAGGAAGGGGAAATCATGAAGAGTTGGAGAACCAAAGCACTTTTATTGTTGGTTGTATTAACAGTCGTTTTATCGGCTGGATGCCAGGAGAAAAAGACAGAAGCCACAGGAGCGAAGGGAGATGGAGGGTATGAAACGCTGAAAATAAGATATGAGGGATCAGTTGGGTCAGTTATATATCCAGAATTAGCAGAGGATTTAGGCTATCTTGGTCCCATTAAACTTGAATGGATTGGAAACCAAACAAGCGGTCCTGCGTCAATTCAAAACGCAGCCACCGGTCAAACGGATTTTGGCGGTGCTTTTAACGGCGCGATTGCCAAATTGATAGCTAGCGGGGCACCTATAAAGTCGGTCATTGGCTATTACGGCAGTGATAAGGATACATATACCGGCTATTACGTATTAAATGACAGCACGATAAAAAGTGCCCGTGATTTAATCGGAAAAAAGGTGGGTATGAACACAATGGGAGCACATGCTGAATTTATTTTGAAAGAGTATTTAAAACGAAATGGATTAACAGATGACGAGATTAAGAAAGTAACTTTGGTTGTTCTGCCACCCGTTAGTACCGAGCAGGCACTGCGCCAAAAACAAATTGATGTGGCTGTCTTATCTGGAATGTTAGGAGATTTAGCTGTCAAAAAAGGCGGGATCAGAAAGCTTTTTAGTGATTATGATTTCTTAGGCCCTTTACAGCTGGAAGCTATGTATTTACCGATCAATTTATAAAACAAAATCCGAATACAGTGAAAAAATTTGTTCAGGCTACAGCGAAAGCAATTGAATGGGCACGTACCACTCCAAGAGATCAAGTGATTGCCCGTTTTGAATCGATTATAAAGGAACGGGGACGTAAGGAGGATACAACCCAGGTTCAATATTGGAAGAGCACAGGTATAGCGGAGAAAGGAGGGTATATTCAGGAAAAGGATTTTAAAGTATGGGTTGACTGGCTGAAGAAAAATGGTGAGTTCAAAGATAGTCAAGTGAAACTGAGTGATTTATATACAAATGAATTTAACCCTTATAAGAGTGATGATGAAAAAAATAAATGAGGTGAGACAATGACGGAAAAAATTCAGTTTGAACATGTCAGTAAGGTCTTTAAAATAAGGGATTCTGAGCAGGGAAAGGGCGCACTTAAAGAATTTACAGCCATTAAAAATGTTCATTTTGCCGTAAACAGCGGGGAATTTCTTGCATTAGTCGGCCATCGGGATGCGGAAAATCAACATTGCTTGACCTTTTAGGAGGTCTAACGATACCAACTTCCGGCCGAATTTTACTGGATGGAAAACCTATTGAGGCCCTGGTTTAGACCGGGGGATTGTCTTTCAGCAGTATGCGTTATTGCCTTGGAAAACTGCGAAAGGAAACATTGAATTTGGCTTAGAGTCAAAGGGTGTTCCCAAAAAGGAACGGGCTGAAATTTCCCAGTACTTTTTGTCGTTGGTTGGGTTATCGGGGTTTGCCGATCGTTATCCTCACGAACTTTCAGGTGGAATGAAGCAGCGTGTGGCGATTGCCCGAAGTTTGGCGTATGACCCTGAAGTGCTGTTAATGGATGAGCCGTTCGCTGCACTCGATGCGCAAACGCGTGAAACCTTACAAACTGAATTGCTTCGAATCTGGGAACATACGAAAAAAACAATCGTTTTCATTACCCACGGAATTGATGAGGCGGTATATTTAGGTCAACGAGTTGCCGTCATGACTTCCCGTCCGGGAACGATTAAACAAATTATCGATAACCCGCTCCATTCAACAAGTCAGGAAGATGATTTACGTTCCACACCGGAATTTGCAACGGCGCGTCATCAAATTTGGCATTTGCTGCGTGAGGAAGTAAATAAAACACAATCAGCATGACAAACTTATATTTTTATAGAAGAGGTGAGAAATATGCTTGGCTTTGAAAAACCGATCACAGCACCCATGCAAACGTCAAAACGCATTAGTTTTTCCTTTTATTGGGTGCAAAGGCTTGTCAAACAATCAATTGTCATTTTGCTTTTACTGATCCTTTGGGAGACCGCTCCCCGAATTGGGTTAGTGGATTCCACTTTCTTTCCGCCTTTTTCAAAAGTAGCAGAGAGCTGGTGGGGATTGCTCATTTCTGGTGACCTGTATGCCCACTTTCAAGCTAGTATTCTGCGTTCGTTTATAGGATTTGGATTGGGGATCGTCATTGCCATTCCTTTGGGCATAGTGATTGGCTGGTATCCGCTGGCAAATGAATTGTTAAACCCGCTTTTGGAGTTGTTTCGGAATACCGCTGCCTTAGCTTTGTTGCCGGTCTTCATTTTGCTTCTTGGGATTGGTGAAACATCTAAAATTTCGATTGTGTTGTTTGCTTGTATATTTCCAATTCTTTTAAATACGATTAATGCTGTTCGAAATGTGGATCCGTTACTGATTAAGTCAGCCAAATCAATGGGGCTGCCCTCTTACAAACTATTTTATAAAGTGATTTTACCTGCTTCAATTCCGACTATTTTTACCGGAATACGTATGGCGGCGGCATCCTCAATTCTAGTGTTAATTGCTGCCGAAATGGTTGGAGCAAAGGAAGGTTTGGGCTACCTTATTAATTACTCGCAACAGAACTTCCAAATTCCGCAAATGTATGCAGGCATTCTTACGATTTCTTTGCTTGGTGTAGCCATAAATTATCTTTTAGTCTCCTTGGAGAGAAGGTTTTCAAGCTGGAAAACAAATTCAAATGAATAATAAAGAAAGAAGGAATGTATAAATGGCTGAAATTAATCGGGAAATGAATTTAGGCGCGTTTTTTATGATCCCTGGACATCATGTTGCTGCATGGCGGCATCCTAAAGCAGAGGCCTAGCAAATCATGAACTTTGATTTTATTAAAAGGCTTGCCCAAACAGCAGAGCGTGGAAAGTTTGACATGGTTTTTCTTGCTGATAACTATGCGGTGAGAGGAAAAAATCAAAAGGTGCTGAGTCAGACCGTGAATACGCTGTTTGAACCTTTTACCCTTTTGTCCGCGATTTCTGCTGTGACAAAACATATCGGAATTGTCGGTACTGTCTCAACTACCTTTAATGAGCCATTTAATGTTGCACGCAGGTTCGCTTCTCTTGATCATTTGAGCGGCGGGCGTGCAGGTTGGAATGTTGTCACATCTAGTACCGATGTCGAAGCACAAAACTTTAATTTGGAAAAACAACTTCTTCATGAAAGACGTTATGAACGTGCTGAAGAGTTTGTAGATGTGGTTACAAAGCTATGGGACAGTTGGGAGGATGATGCGTTAATTATAGACAAAGATTCCGCCCAATTTGCAGATTCTTCTAAAATCCATGCGATCAATCATAAGGGAGAGTGGTTTTCCGTTGCTGGTCCATTAAATATTTCCCGCCCGGTGCAAGGGCATCCTATTTTGATCCAGGCCGGTTCTTCGGAAGCAGGGAAGGAGCTTGCGGCGCGGACCGCTGAGGTGATTTTCACGGCTTGGCAAACGCTTGAAGAAGCTCAAAGCTTTTATGCCGATGTGAAAGGAAGAATGGCTAAATACGGTCGTTCACCAGAAGAATTGAAAATTATGCCTGGTGTTTTCCCTGTTATTGGCAGAACAGAGGCGGAAGCAGAAGAAAATAAGCAGTTGCTCGAGGAACTGATTCCCGAAGAAGCAGGGATCTCCCTTTTATCTGGCATGATAAGCGTCGATTTATCAGGATATCCAGTCGATGGGCCACTCCCTGATTTACCAGAATTGAGTCAAATAAATGGCGGGAAAAGCCGTTTCCAATTAGTAAAGGATCTTGCCGACCGTGAAGGTTTGACCATTCGCAAACTCTATCAACGGATAGCCGGTGCCCGCGGACACCGGGAAATCAAGGGGATACCTGAACAAATTGCGAATCAAATGCAGGAATGGTTTGAAAATGGGGCAGCGGATGGCTTCAATGTGATGCCTCCTTATTTACCAGGCGGTCTCGATGACTTCGTTGATATGGTTATTCCAGTGCTGCAAGAACGTGGATTATTCCGCAGAGAATACAAAGGCAGCACATTACGGGAAAATTTAGGATTAAAGCGGCCCGCAAATATTATTAGTCCTATAAAACAATTGAACCTTGGTTAAATTTTTCCCAATTCACACTTGACACATAGAATTAATTGTCTTTGTGATATTTGTAAGTAAATGGAAAAAATAGATATGCCGACTTAACTAAAAGAGGCTCTTTATTTGGATAGGATTGCCATTTCAGAATAAAGAGCCTTTTTGATTTTCAAAAAACAAAGGATCAGGAGGGCAATATGGAACAATTGAATGCTATGAAAATTGATGAGGAAAAGCCAATAACCATAAGAGGAGTGACTTATGTGGGAGAAGTTTTTCGAAAGCAGTGGAGTTTAGGCGGAAAATGTTAATTGATAAATTAATTGCTTTTCATGTTTATAAGAAAGATGATAAGCATCTTTTTGAATTAACACTATCTGAACTTGAAAATGATTATAGAAAATTTCTTTCAAAAAGTCCTGCCCATGGTGACTAGGGTCAATTCCTTGGATTAATAGCTCAAAAAGGAGTTAGTTGAAAGGGGAAATAATTTATGAACTTTGGAGAGATACAATTGTGTATAAATGATTATTTAGATTTGTATCTTTTTGCAAAAAGTATGAACGATCCATTGTGGCAACAAGAAATAATTGAAAAACTAAAAACTTCCCAGAAAGGAGAAACGAAATCCCAAGGAATCCAATTTTTTGAGTCTAATTGTTTATTAGACAAAAATAAACAGAATTGATACGAAATTTGCACCATTTTAAAAAGCTATGAGCTTCATTTTTCAATAAGTTTTTCCCCATACCTATAAATTACCCCCAACCTGTCACGAAATCCTGACTAAATTCTCAAGTGTTTCATCGATAAGTTCCTATCATTTAATTTCAAAAAAGGAGAAGTATTTAAGACTTATTTAGAAGTCAAATACTTCTCCTTTTTATTTTATACTTTGATTTTCAGGAAACATTCAGCACATTCTCAAGTCAGTTTCAGTTTGCAGGTGCATTATAAAAACATGAATTCACAAGAAATCTTCAATTTAGGGATTAGAAAAAAATATGAAATCAATAAAGTATCCAAACGGGAGGCATGGAATATGAGTTATATCGTTCGAGATGTCTATCAGAAAAAATCCGAAATGAAAATGATGAACCGATGAATAAGAAATGGCTGGCATTCATTAAATTTGCCTTTGTTGGTGTTTTAAACACCTCAATTGATTTTATTGTCTATGGACTCTTCACCTGGTTCAACGTTAACTACATCCTGGCACAATGTATCTCGTATAGTGCCGGGGTTTTAAACAGCTACATTATGAATCGAAAATGGACTTTTGAACAAACAGGAAAAGGAAGAAAGCATGAATTCTTCACTTTTATAGGTGTGAATCTGATTACTTTGGTCATTACTACTTTTTTATTAACTCTTTTTTATAAATGGTTAGGTATTTCATTATTCATCAGTAAGTTACTCGTCACAGCTGTAAGTGTTGGAATTAACTATATTGGAACAAAACAATTTGTATTTACTAAGTTGAAGGAAAGAAGGGTCAGTATGAAAATTAAAAAAGCAATCATTCCAGTTGGCGGATTAGGAACGCGTTTTTTGCCAGCGACAAAGGCACAACCGAAAGAAATGCTGCCGATTGTCGATAAACCGGCGGTCCAGTATATCGTTGAAGAGGCAGTGGAATCAGGGATTGAAAGCATTATTTTTATTACAGGACGGAATAAAAAATCGATTGAAGATCATTTTGATAAATCCGTTGAATTAGAACAAATGTTAGAAGAAAAAAAGAAATTTGACGTTCTAAATGAAGTTCAGCGCATTTCATCGATGGTGAACATTCATTATATCCGGCAAAAAGAACCACTAGGACTTGGCCATGCGGTTTTATGTGCGGAACAGTTTATAGGATATGAGCCGTTTGCAGTTCTGCTTGGCGACGATATTATGGTCTCGGAACAACCAGCTTTAAAACAAATGATGGACGCATATGATCATACGAAACAATCCGTCATTGGTGTAAAACAAGTGGCCTATGAAGATGTGTCAAAATACGGCATTATCGACCCAGGCAGAAAATTTGGACGGGTTCATGCAGTAAAGGATTTAGTGGAAAAACCCTCTATTGAAAACGCCCCATCGAATATAGCTGTCATGGGACGTTACATCCTGAATCCGTCGATTTTCTCTTATTTAAAAACAATTGAACGCGGCGTCGGAAATGAGTGGCAATTAACAGATGCATTGCGACTCCAAAGTGAAAATGAAAAACTCTTTGCATTAGAACTTGAAGGAAAACGTTATGATATTGGGGATAAAGCAGGGTATATAAAAGCAATGATTGAGGTTGCATTAATGCGTGAAGACTTACACCACACCCTCTTTTCATATCTTGAAAGTATTGTAGAAAAAGAACGGATGCAAAACTCAGCTAATAGAAGACTAACTTCCAAATATATAATATGAAGCTATTAATCAAAAAAATTGCAGGTTTTTATATGGCTGCGAGATGAAAGGAATAATAAGATGGAAAACTCAAATTTACAACATGAAACAGATACATTACAGACAAGTCAAAGGAAATTCTCTACGTTGTTTCAAGGCGGCTGGGGGATCCGCCATGGGAAAAGGCTGCTCTGTGGATCTTATTGGTGTTGACAGCAGTCGCGTATATTTGGGGCCTTGGCCAATCAGGTTGGTCCAATTCATTTTACAGTGCGGCTGTTCAGGCTGGGACGAAAAGTTGGAAGGCGTTCTTCTTCGGCTCGATTGATGCTTCAAATTTTATTACAGTTGATAAGCCTCCTGCCTCCTTGTGGATGATGGAGTTGTCGGCTCGAATATTCGGGTTCAATTCCTGGAGCATGCTTGTTCCTGAGGCACTGGAAGGTGTAGTCTGCGTATGGATTCTCTATATGACGATTCGTCGCTGGTTTAGCGCTCGTGCAGCACTAATCGCGGGGACAGTGCTTGCAATGACGCCGGTGGCCGTACTCATGTTTCGTTTCAATAACCCAGATGCGCTCCTGGTTCTGCTGCTTACGGCGAGTGCCTATTTCTTTACGAGGGCAGTTGAGGATGGCAAGACAAAGTGGCTCGTGTGGGCGTCTGTCCTAATTGGCTTTGGTTTTTTGACCAAGATGTTGGCTGCGTTCTTTATTATTCCGGTGTTTGTATTGGTCTATCTGTTGTTTGCTCCAGTATCGGTACGCCGGCGTTTGGGGCAAATGGTAATCAGTGCGATCTCTGTCGTGGTATCGGCAGGCTGGTGGGTTGCGATTGTCCAGCTGATCCCGGCTGCGAATCGTCCGTATATCGGCAGTTCCAGAAAAACAGCATTCTTGATCTAATCTTTGGATACAATGGATTGGGCCGTCTTACCGGGAATGAGTCCGGCATGAGCGGTCAAAAAGGTGCCATGGGAGCACCAAGCGGTGACATGGCAAGTCAAGCAGCTAACATGGGAGGACCCGGTAGCAGCATGGGAAATCATGCTGGCATGGGAGGAAATTTCGGTGGCAGCACCGGTTTGACACGGCTGTTTAACTCCGAGATGGGCGGCCAGATTTCTTGGCTTATTCCCGCTGCACTTATTCTTTTGGTCGTTGCCGTTTGGCTCGTCCGCCGCGGCTGGAAAAGTGACCGTACCGTTCCGGCTCTTGCTTTGTGGGCGGGTACGTTCCTCATCACCGGTGTTGTGTTCAGCTTTGGCCAAGGAACGATTCATCCGTACTACACAATTGCACTGGCTCCATCAATAGGAGCAATCATAGGTATTGGTGTCGAAGTTCTCTGGAGTCGACGTGAACAATTGGCTGCTCGCATAGGGTTAGCAGCGGCAATTGCAGTGACGGCGGTTTGGTCTTATTTCTTACTCGACCGCACATCAACATGGAACTCATGGTTACGAGTAGCCATTTTTATCCCCGGTGGTGTGGCGGCGATTTTCATCGCGGTTGGACCACGGCTTGGCCAACGTCTTATGATTGGTGCTGCCGCGGCAGGGTTGGCTGCCAGCCTGGCAGGTCCGTTTGTATACACGATGCAGACCATTGCCACACCACATACCGGATCGATGCCTTCTGCGGGCCGACAACAGGCGGAGATGGTTTCCCTGGTCGTTTTGGAGGCGGCGAAATGCCAGCTGGGGCTAATTCAAACAATTTGTCCACTGGGGCATTCGGAAGCTCTGGCTTTGGAGGCGGTCAAATGCCGCCTGGGACCAACTCAACCAATTCATCCACAGGGGATTCCGGGAACACTGGCAATTCCAACGGTAATAAATATGGGAACTTCAAACAGGGTGGTTTTGGAGGTGCTGATGAAACACCAGGCAGCGCAATCGTGAAATTGCTGCAACAGGATGCTTCCAAATACACCTGGGTTGCTGCGACGGTGGGTTCTCAGTCTTCAGCACCATACCAGCTTGCGACGGGTGATCCAATCATGGACATCGGAGGCTTTACCGGAAGTGATCCCACACCTACACTTGCCCAGTTTAAACAATACGTGAGTGAAGGGAAGATTCATTACCTTATTAACTCTGGCAGAGGCTTTGATCGAATGGGCGGCAACGTAGCCAATGGTAATACCGGTGGAGAAACAAATGGCAGCACTTCTGGAGGTAATTTCCGAAATGGTCCAATGGGCGGAGGCTCTAATTCAGTGATCACCAATTGGGTTCAGAACAATTTTAAATCCAAGACAGTGGATGGAGTCACTGTCTACGACTTGACTCAGCCAAAATCATAATAACTATATTAAACAATAGTTACGCAGTAAAAAGGATTGAACTCTCTATTGCAGAGGGTTCAATCCTTTTATATTGCTTGTGATCGTAATAGTAAATATATTTCTAAAACAAATATTAAGCTGATTGCTTTTGGTATCTTCTAGCTCGAGCTTCTTTTTATTCGATTTGGATTTAGATTTAGAAACTCTAAATAATAGAACCAATCCCGCACTCAACATTAAAGCCCATAAAAGTGCGAATTTATTACCACTAAAATAGATTCCAATAAAAGGTGCAACCATAAATACGATGCTTTTTAGGTAATAATTTACTTTCGGTTTAATGACCTTCAAAACTGATCGTATAACAAGCAACGAAGTTATCATATTATTTCCCAAAAAAGAGTGATTAGTGTAATTTACATAGAAGTAATACCCAAACGATCCCAAAATGGCAAATAAGGAGAGATAAAATCTCTTAAAAGAACTTTTATAAAACAGGATCCAAACTGCAAAAAAATTTATACCTGAACATATTCCAAGTATAAATAATGTATGATAAAACGTAAAATTTCCAATAGGATCTTTCGTTAATTCCGAAATGAATTTGAAGTTATTACAAACACATGCTACCACAAATAGTTTAAAGACCAGTAAGGGTAATATTAAAAAGCCAACTCTTCCTTCGAAAAAATCAGGAAGGAGAGTCGGCTTTTTAAATAGATAAGTATAATTTCAAGTTTTTTATAGTGACCTTAGTAAAAATATAATGTAGGTTATTAATTTCCTGCAACTACCTGATCCCATATACCACCGTCGCCATAAAGGTCTTTTCCAACTTTACTCCATCCGCCTAGGTAACTAGTATCGAACAAACCAGATGGTTGTTTAAATTTATCGGCATAGTTTTTAGCCACATCCGGATCGACAGAGCGGAAGCCACTTTCAGCAAATACCTTTTGTGCTTCGGGTGTCCATAAGAAGTTCAAAAATGCTTCAGCAACTTTTCGTGTACCGTGTTTATCAACATATTTGTCGACAATCGCAGCTGGATTTTCAATTGAAGTCGTGTATTGAGGGATGATTTCCTCATATTTTTTGCCCGATTTGATGCGGTCAAGTAGTTCATTTTCATAGGTAATAATGACGTCGCCAGTGCCCTTATCAAATGTCGACATTGATTCCTCGCCACTTTTGTCCAATGATTTTACGTTTTTGTAAATTTTACTGAGTAATTCCTTGGCTTGGGCAGGATCTGGTTTCCCTGTCTTTTCCTCCGATATTTTCAATCCAGCACCATAAATGGCATTTACGTCCCAGCGGGCGCCCCCGGATGTTTTCGGATTTGGAAATAAGACTTGAACCCCTGATTTGGTAAGATCTGACCAGTCCTTAATGCCTTTTGGATTACCATCACGCACTCCGAATACTGCTATGGACTTGGTAATGATGCCTTCGTGCGGAGCACTTTTCCAATCATGAGTTATAAGGCCGGCTTTAACAATTTTGTCGATATCTCCTTCAAGAGATAACGCTGCAATATCTGCCTCGAAGCCATTGGTGATGTTGAGGGCTTGAGCACCTGAACCTTGATAGGACTCTTTAAATACCACTTTTTGCCCAGTCTTTTTCTTCCATTCTTTTTGAAACAAAGGAAATATCGCTTCAAATTCATCCTTGATGGTAGAATAACCGCCAATTGTAAGTGTAACTGTACTATTTTTAGTGGCAGATTCTCCTGTGTTTTTAGAATTAGTTGAAGCACTGGAAGCAGAGCAACCAGAAAGCACCACTGCAGCAAGTAATGTAAGCATTGCGAAAAATGAATAGAATCGTTTTTTCATACTTTTTCTCCCCTTTAATTTAAAGTTATATAAAAACAGGCATTGGATCGATTTTAGATCGATTTTCCAACACTCGAGTTTCTGAAGGTGTGAATACGGAAAGCTGATGAATTAACAAATTGACCCTGTCGCCCGGGTCGAAGACCTTCTGATTAATGGCCTGGTAGGCAAATAATTTGGTTTCATTTACAATTTCAATTTCCAGAAACCAGGAATCACCGCGAAAGTGGACATGTTTCACTGTTCCTTCCTGACCTGCACTTGCAAGATAAGATGTCTTTTCGCAAACCTCGATCCATTCGGGACGAATCAATACTTGAACATCCGATTCAGGATGCTTACTAGTTTGATAGTCCGATAGTTCAGGAAAACCGGTAAGCGAAATGGGTACATCGATTTTATTCGATTCACCGATAAAGGAAGCAACAAATGCAGAAGCTGGTTTATTGTAGATCTCCCATGGTGTCCCTTGCTGCTCAATGGTTCCCTTTTGAACAATAATAATTTGATCTGCAACCTCTATTGCCTCATCTTGATCATGTGTTACAAAAATTGTGGTGATACCGAATTCATTAATTAGGTTACGAAGCCACAGGCGCAGTTCCTTTCGAATTTTTGCGTCTATCGCTGCAAAAGGTTCATCCAATAAAAGCAGTTGTGGTTCGGGTGCTAGTGCCCTGGCAAAGGCGACCCGTTGACGTTGTCCTCCAGAGAGCTGGTGCGGATATTTTCTTTCAGTACCTTCAAGACCAATTAGCATTAGAAGATTGAAAACCCGTTCCTTAATTGCAGAAGTTTTTAGTTTTTTGACCCTCAAGCCATAAGCGATATTATCAAAGACTGTCATATGCTTAAACAAGGCGTAGTTCTGAAAGACGAATCCAATGCCGCGTTCTTGTACTGACAATGAATTGGCTGACTTGCCATTAAAGTAGATCTCTCCGGAATTGGGTTGCTCAAGGCGCCAGCATTCGTAAAATAGAGGTCTTTCCACCACCGCTAGGTCCCAGAAGTCCGACCAAATGTCCTTTTTCGATTTGAAAACTGGTATTATGAATGGCATGAAACGCCCCGAAATGTTTTTCCAACTCTTTTACTTCAATGTGCATGATTTTTATCTTCCCTTCTTTTTTTCATCCATTCTAAAATCAGCAAGACTGTAATAGAAATGAGTCCGAGCAGAAGCGCGACACTGTTAGCGGCAACGATGTTGTTATCAACGGAATCCTGATAGACTAACGTGGTTGCCGTTTGCGTCTGATTGATGATATTACCAGATACGACTAACACAGCACCAAATTCTCCGATAGATCTTGCAATGGTGAGGACTAGTCCGTAATATACTGCCCAGCGAATAGAAGGCCAGGTCACCTGAAAAAAGGTACGGAGTGGACCAGCACCCAAGGTCGCTGAGGCTTCTTCAGAAGTGATTCCAAGCTCTTCCAGAACGGGAACAATTTCACGAATCATCAACGGGAAGGTGACAAAAACCGTTGCCATCACCATACCTGGAAGGGAATAAACGATTTTCACCCCCATCTGTTCGAAAAACATCCCTAAGATTGTATTTGGACCAAAGAGCAGGATAATCATCAAACCGCCGATTACAGGAGAAACGGAAAACGGCAAGTCGACAATTACATTGATGATCGGACGAAGCCATTTTGATATCCACGTACCACGCATGATTTCCAGGGATAGTAATATACCAATTACGGTATTCAGTAATACGACGTTCACAACAATAATCAGGCTTTCAGTTAAAGCATGAATGGCTTCGGGGCGCGTTAGTGCTGCGAAAAATGGGCCGACTCCTTTTTGAAAAGCTGCTATTACAATACTGGAAAAGGGCAGGATAAGAATGAAGAAAAATAACAGAACAGTAATACTAATAAAGAACCTTCTCATATTTGTGTGCCCCTCCTTTTTTGAAAGACATTAACCAGTAATAAAACCAGCAAAGAAATGGTTATCAGGACAATTGAAACGGCTGCTGCACCTTGGGGATTGTAGTTTTCAATCTCACCGTAGATGTACACTGAAGCTACCTGTGTTTTTCCCGGAAGGTTTCCCGAGATGAGAGAGATGGCTCCGAATTCAGATAGTGCCCTGGAAAAGGCGAGCATGCTGCCAGCGATGATTCCAGGTACAACGGAAGGAAGTAGGACTTTAAAGAAAGTAAACACTTTACCGGCACCCAGCGTATAACTAGCTTGTTCTTCAAACGGATCAAATTGTTCGATCATTGGCTGTACGGTACGGATAACAAAAGGAAAGGTAATAAAAACCATGCCGATAACAATTGCAGCCTGATTGTAAAGAAGATTAATACCTATGGAACCTAGCCATTTCCCAAAGGGACTTTGCGGCCAAGAGTGACAGAAGCATTAACCCCGAAACGGCAGTCGGCAGGGAAAAGGGAAGATCCACCATACTATTTAACAGTCGGTTCCCCAAAAAACGGTAACGAACCAAAACGAAAGCAATGATGGTGCCGATAACAGCCTGAATTAAAGTAGTGAAAATACTAAGTTTGAAGGTTAATAGAATGGCTTTCCAAGCAATGACACCGGAAACTTCCTTCCAAAAGGGCTCCCAGCCAAGAGAAAAACCTTTCACATATACTGCTGAAATCGGCAATACAACAAGAATGAGAAGATAGCTGATAAGGATGGACCGCATCGCCACGCGATAACTGATTATTTTCATATAAACACTCCATTTTTGAGTAATCACACCTGAATAGTATGAATTAAAATTATATTGATAATAGCAACGTGGAAAAACTGTTGTCAATAAAAATTTGTATTATTTTGAATTTAATATGTAAATAGAGCAAATCCCGATCCACTGAAGGAAGGAATCAACTAGTTAATTAAGTAAGATAATATAATCTCCTTTTTCATATATGCCTAAGACCTTCCGTATGTCGGATAGGTCTAATAAACTATATAAATCAAATACTCCTTCGACTATTTTTTCACCAGTTAATACGGGCAAGCTTTCTATTATAAAAAATCTCTCCTTTCGCTTTTATCCAAATCCCTTAAAAAAATAAAAACACCTACCCTGTAATGGGTTAGGTGCTTTTGGTTGTCCAATCAGCATATACAATATATGAATGTAACATAATACTATCCAAACTATTCCGATGAGTCAAGTGGGTTTTGGGAAAATTTTTATCGAAAATTTCTAAAAATTCCATTGACAATAGTGCCATATGATTTTATATTTTACTCTATAGTTTAAATCCAAGTAAACAAGTTGGAAAAAAAGGAAAACAATTTGTTTTTCCAAAAAAAGTTTTGATTTGTGGAAGTATGGAGAGAAAATTATCAAGGTAATTGCTAGTCCCAACTTTTAAGTAACATAAGAAATAAAATTCATACTTGACAGGTGGGGAAAGTCGGAATAGTATGAATTTAAATTTTTAAAAATTAAATTTTCGATTGATTAAAACAAATTAAGAAAATAAAATAGAAAATCATAGCGCTGATCGGACTACCGAAGGCTCCTTTCTCTTTTTAATGAGATTATTTTTTGTACACTTTATTCCGACCAAATAAATAGGATTAATGAATTTAAATAACTGAAAGGATGTGGTTCAGTGTGTGTTAAGAGTATGCAATAAGGAATTTTTCAAGATTAGTAGAGTAAATGGAGAACTAGGAGGAGAGCAATCGTGATTAAAAAATATACGCAGTATAGGTGGATAGCATTCATCATACTTTTGTCTTTTCTAATAAGTGGATGCAGTTCTTCCACATCAGGAAAAAAAACAGAAGCTGGTTCAAGTAACAAGGATTTAAAGGTTATCAACATTGGGTATCAGAAATTTGGTACCTTAAATATTTTAAAGGCCAAGGGGATCCTTGAAAAAGGGCTAAAACCACTTGGATATACGGTGAAATGGACAGAATTTCCTGGAGGTCCCCAGTTACTAGAGGCTTTAAATGTAGGGAGTTTAGATTTTGGTCATACGGGTGAAGCACCACCAATTTTTGCTCAAGCGGCAGAAGCACGACTCGTGTATTATGCCGATGCATCTGCAAATCCAAAGGGAGAGGCAATTTTAGTACCTAAAAATTCATCAATCAAAACGCTGCAGGACTTAAAAGGAAAGAAAATTGCCTTAAATAAAGGTTCAAATGTTCATTTTTTATTAGTCAAAGCATTAGAAAAAGCGGGCATTCCATACAGTGATATTAAAACAGTATTTCTTCCTCCTGCAGATGCTCGTGCCGCATTCGAAAAAGGAGATATAGATGCCTGGGTAATATGGGATCCGTTTTTTGCTGATGCCGAGCGCGCAACGAATGCTAGAATTTTAGCAGATGGATCAGGATTAGTGAAAAATCGAGAATTTTTCTTGGCTACCAAGAAGTTTGCTACGGAGAACCCTAAAGTATTAGACGTCATTTTTAAAGAACTGAAAAAGACGGATAAATGGGTGGAAGGAAACCCAAAAGAAGCAGCGACTTTCCTTGCTCCTCAAATTGGCATGAGTGTGGATACATTAGAACTAACACTGAATCGAAGAACATACGGATTAGAAAAAATGAATGACGAAGTAGCAAAGGATCAACAACAAATCGCTGATGCATTTTACAAGCTTAAATTAATTCCGCAAGACATCCAGGTACAAGGCCCTTTTAAAAACAATAAATTAAAAGAGGGGATTTTAAAATGAAAGTATTTTGGTTCATTCCAACACATGGAGATTCACGTTATTTAGGAGTAACGACAGGGGGCAGAGCAGTTACTTTTCCTTACTTAAAACAAGTCGCTCATGCGGTTGATCATCTAGGCTTTTCGGGTGCTTTGCTCCCAACAGGAAGATCATGCGAAGATTCATGGGTGGTGGCTTCGAGCTTACTTTCCGTTACATCACGAATGAAATTTCTTGTCGCTGTAGCGGGCGTTAATTCTCCGTCGCAAGCAGCAAGAATGGCAGCTACTTTTGACCGATTGTCAAATGGTCGTTTATTAATTAATGTCGTAACCGGTGGAGATCCTGTAGAGCTTGCAGGAGATGGCTTGCATTTGAACCATACGGAACGTTATGAATTAACGGATGAATTTCTTACGATTTGGAGGGATTTATTAGAGAGAGGAGAAGCGGACTTTGCAGGAGACTACTTAAAAATAGATAATAGTAAGCTTTTATATCCTCCTGTTCAAAAACCTTATCCGCCTCTGTATTTTGGTGGATCTTCTGAAATAGGTCAGGAAATAGCCGCAAAGCATGTGGATGTATACTTAACATGGGGGGAACCACCTGTGCAAGTTGCAGAGAAAATTAACCAAGTCAAACAATTAGCGAAAAAGCAAGGCAGGACCGTTCGCTTTGGTATTCGATTACATGTCATCGTCAGAGAAACAGAACAGGAAGCTTGGGCAGCAGCGAATGATTTGATTAAATATGTGGATGATGAATTAATCGCTTCCTCTCAAAAAATATTTTCCCGATATGATTCAGTAGGACAACAGAGAATGGCGGAATTACATAATGGCAGAAAGGAGCAATTAGAGATTAGTCCTAATCTATGGGCAGGAGTTGGTCTGGTTAGAGGCGGAGCGGGGACTGCATTGGTAGGAGACCCTGAAACTGTTGCCCAAAGAATGAAGGAATATGCAGACCTTGGCATCGAAACATTTATATTATCCGGATATCCTCATTTGGAAGAAGCGTATCGCGTATCAGAATTGTTATTCCCGCACCTTCCCTTAGAACAGGATATTATTTCTTCAGATACAACCAATATCATCAGTCCATTTGGAGAAATTGTTGCAAACAACGAATTGCCTAAAGTTACAAAGTAAAGGGGGAATGAATATGAATAAAAAACAGATCGTACCATGGATCGTTCCAATTTTATTGCTTGCATCTTGGCAGTTATCAAGTCAATTTGGAATTTTATCATCACGAGTGTTGCCAAACCCTGTTAATGTCTTCAAAGCAGCTGTGGAATTAGCTCAATCTGGTCAGCTCTTTGAATATATAAGTGCCAGCAGTATACGGGCGTTAATAGGGTTTTTGATTGGGGGGGGCATTGGCTTTGCTTTAGGGCTATTGAATGGTTTGTCGAGGATTTCAGAAAGTCTATTGGATAGTTCCTTGCAAATGATCCGGAATATACCTCATCTTGCTTTAATTCCAATTGTCATTTTATGGTTTGGAATCGAAGAAGAGGCGAAACTGTTTATGGTAGCATTAGGTACGTTTTTTCCAATTTACTTAAACACCTTTCATGGAATCCGTTCGATAGACAAATCTCTTATTGAAATGGGAAATGTTTATGGTCTTAAAGGTTTTTCTTTATTCTGGAACATTATTTTTCCCGGAGCACTTCCTTCTATTTTAGTGGGAGTTCGTTATGCAATCGGAATTACCTGGGTCACACTTATTGTCGCTGAAACGATTGCATCGAATTCCGGAATTGGGTATATGGCAATGAACGCCAGAGAATTTATGAGGCTGGATGTCGTCGTATTAAGTATTATCCTTTATGCACTTCTCGGAAAACTATCAGACCTTGTAGCAAAAATAGCTGAAAAGAGATTTTTAAAATGGCATCCGTCTTATCAAATTTAGGAAGGAGAGTAATCAATGACTGTTAATATAGAGCCTGAAACACCGATAGTAGAAATTTCTAACCTGCAAAAATCATTTGGCAACCATCAAGTACTTCGAGACATAAATTTAAAGGTTGAAAAAGGAGAATTTATTGCGATTGTGGGAAAAAGCGGGTGTGGGAAAAGTACATTATTACGCTTACTTGCCGGACTAGAGTCGGCAAGTGATGGAGTGATATATACCAATGGTGAACAATTAAAAGGCAGGAATCAATTAGCAAAAATCATGTTTCAGGACGGCAGACTTCTCCCATGGAAAAAAGTTTATCAGAACGTAGGATTAGGATTAAAAGCAGACTGGCACCAGCGTGCTGAAAAAGTATTGGAACAAGTCGGATTAGCTGACCGTGCATATGATTGGCCATCTGTATTATCAGGGGGACAACGGCAGAGAGTCGCACTTGCAAGAGCATTGGTTCATGAGCCAGAAATACTATTATTAGATGAACCGCTTGGGGCTCTGGATGCATTGACACGAATCGAAATGCACCAGCTTATTGAAGATTTATGGTTGGATAAAAAGTTTACTGCCGTTTTGGTAACACATGATGTAGAAGAGGCTGTTGCACTCGCTAATAGAGTCATTTTAATTGAAGATGGAGAAATTGTGATGAATCATCCTATTAAACTACCATATCCCAGACAGAGAGATCATCCATTATTTTCTCCAACCGTAAGCCATATATTGAATCGGATTTTGGGAAAAGGCAAAATTTCTACTAGTGAATTAAGACTGACGAAAGTTGAGTAGTAGGTTTCTTTTAACACTATGAAATATTTTTACCCTTAAAACCAAGTATACAAATAGGTATTATTGAGTTTAAGGTCAAAAATGAGAGGGGGAAAAAATATGGCGGTTGTAGATAAAGAAAAAATGGAATATATCTTAGCCATGTTAAAAAACTTAGAGTACGGTTCTTTGGCCATTTCAATCCATGATGGACATATAACACAAATTGATAGTACAGAGAAAAATAGATTTGTGACTAAGAGTCAGTCACTAAATAATAATTCATTAAAAGGATAAGTTAAACCACTTCATCTACGATTTATAAGGGAGGAGAAAAAAGATGTCAGAAATCCAATTGAGCTCAAGAATGGAAAGAGCAAAACATTCTTTAAAACAAAATGAATATCTAAACTTACCTGATTTACAGTTTTTCAATTGGTGCAATCAACAATACAACATAAACAGAGGCGTATATAATACCGTGGATCAATGGTTTTATGACAATGGATTAGAGGAAATTCTTCCACGTCGACTATATATTTTGTCATTTTTAAGATTCGTTTTGGATAAAGAACTGGTGTCTGGCCCGCAAAAATTTATTCGATTTGGAAATGGGGGACTGGTAAAACAGCTTAAAGAATTTATAAAAATAAAAGATAATGAAAGTGAGAAACCAAGTCTATATTTGTATTCAACTTAGAATTTATAAATATTAAAAACGCCGATTGGTCTACCAAAGGCTCCTGCTAAAAAACAGGAGCCTTTTTTATTTATTAATGACCTTATTTTTTATAAAACTAAACAATTGGAGAAAGGGAGTCTGAGCGATCAAGTAAAGTGACCATTATTTCCGGAAGTCCTTCTGAGCAAACAAGATTAAATGGGGTATTGGAATTTGTTGTAAAGCACTTTGAAGAAGCTAGGTTAATTCCTGAAGTTATCCATATCCGCAATTTTCCGGCTGAAGATTTAATCAGGGCGAATTTTAATAGTGAAGAAATTAAGGAGGCCAATATAAAAATTGAGGAATCAACAATTATTGTGATCTTAACCCCTGTTTATAAAGCATCCTTTACTGGAATTTTAAAGACTTACTTGGATTTGCTTCCACAAAATAGTCTTGAAAATAAAACGATTTTACCAATAGCTATCGGAGGAACCTTTGGCCATCTATTAATGATTGATTATGCCCTAAAGCCGGTCCTGAATGCACTTGGTGCAACCCATATATTAAAAGGAGCCTTTATATTAGACAGCCAAGTAAAAAAGCTGGGTGACAATCGCTATGAATTAGAGATTGAAGCAAAAAACCGCTTAGAAACATCGTTGAAATCCATCCATGGAAAGAGTTTAAACAGCACTATTATATAAATCGAGCAATTTATTAGGAGGGAAATCCGATGGGATTACGGCTCAGTATTTTAGATCAAAGCGTAATTGCAGAAAATGAAACAGCGTTTGATGCCTTTAACCATACAATCGAATTAGCGCAAAAGGCCGAAAGTTTAGGCTACCATCGATTCTGGGTATCGGAGCATCATAATTCAGAAAAGCTTGCCGGATCGGCTCCGGAAGTTTTAATCTCACATCTTCTGGCAAAAACGAGCAACATCCGAATTGGCTCAGGAGGAATAATGCTTCAGCATTACAGTCCTTATAAGGTGGCTGAAACCTTTAATGTATTGACCACTTTATCTCCAGGGAGGGTAGATTTAGGGGTTGGGAAAGCTCCTGGAGCCTTCCATTGTCAACGAAGGCCCTTCAGGAGGGGGTATCAGAAAACGCGAAAGAGTTGTGGGAGAAGCTTATTGATCTTAGAAAATTTGCTACAGGCACCCTTGAACCTCACAATCCTTTTTATGGACTGAAAGCAGAACCTGTTCCTACAGCCTCCGCGGAGCTTTTCCTATTGGGTGCAAGTGCATCAAGTGCAAAACTCGCTGGTGAATTAGGATACTCTTTTGTTTTCGCCCAATTCATCAATAGTAATGAAGCCGTCCTTGATGAGGCGTTTGAAATATTCAGCCGTCTGCAGGAACGCAAAAAGGCAGAGCCAATCTCCTTTATTCTATCACTTTCCGTCATTGTTGCAGACACAGATGAGAGGCAAGCAATTGGTAACTAATTCAAAAATTTTCAAGGTTCATCTAGAAAGCGGAAGAACTGTTACCGTTGGAAGCGCCGAGCAAGCTGAGCAGTTTGCCAAGCAGGCGAACGAGAGTTATCGAATTGAAATTCAAGAAGCAAGCATTTTATATGGCTCGAAGAAAACGGTGAGAGAAAAACTGCTCCAAATACAAAATATCTACGATCTGGATGAGGTTATAATTTTAACTCCGATTGAAAATTTTGAAGATCGACTCAAATCGTATGTTTTGTTGAGTGAAGCCATGGCAGAAATATCTCTTTCAAAATAACTTTTCTACAAGATATAGGAGGAATAATTAAAATGAAAAAAAAGTATGGAGTTAGTCTTCTTATTATAGTTACTTTATTTATCTTCAGCGGCTGCAGTTTTTCTACAACCGATAAAGCAAGTTCTAATTCAGATAAGACCAGTAATTCTAAGAGCATTCAACAGATAGTTGTAGGAACCAGTGCAACTTTTCCCCAAGTCACCTTTTTGGACCAAAATGGAAAACTGACTGGTTTTGATATTGAATTGGTTAAGGCAATTGACGCTCGCATGCCAGATTATAAGTTTAATTTCCAAACAATGGACTTTGCTAACTTACTTCTTAGTTTAAATACAAATAAAATCGATTTTGTTTCTAATGAAATGGAGAAAAACAAAGATCGTTCGCAAAAATATTTATTTAATAAAGTACCGTATGCCTTTTGGAAAACCTATATTATTGTCGCAAAAACGAATAATCAACCAATTCATTCACTGGATGATCTAAAAGGTAAAAAAGTGTTAACTTCTGCAACATCTGCGGAAGCAAACTTGCTAGAAAACTATAACAAAAGCCATCATGATGCCATCCAAATCGTTTACACAAACGGGGCATCCAATGATACTGTCAGTCAAATCACTTCAGGGCGTGTAGATGCTACACTTGGTGCTGATTTTTCACTTTCCCTAATAGACCCTCAAGGTAAGCTGAAAATTGTCGGGGAACCACTCGCAAGTAACGGTGTCTATTTCGTTTTTCGAAAAAATGATGACAAGGAACAGGTACTTGCTAATCAAATTGATCAAGCCTTAAAACAAATAAAGGCTGATGGGACTCTATCTAAACTAAGCGTGAAATGGCTAGGACAGGATTATACGAAAAACCTGGAAACAACAAAGTAAATTTAGAAATAGCCGAAAGGGAGATTAGAAGTTGGGTAAAAAATTTGATATTACTTATGTTTTTATACACTTTCCCAAATTGTTGACGTGTTTAAATACAACCCTGTCGATTGTTATTTTTTCTATGCTATTTGGATTCATTTTTGGCTAATTGCTGCTCTTCCGATGGTTTATAAAATACCAGTTTTAAAGCGACTGTCGGAGCTCTACATTTCATTTTTTCGAGGAACACCTATCTTAATACAGCTGTTTTTAATCTATTATGGACTGCCTCAACTATTATTATTGCTTCATATTAACGTTTCAAAAGCACCTGTTTTGACTTTTGTTATTTTAACATACGCACTAAACAGCGGAGCTTTTCTCTCGGAAGCAATCCGTACGGCCGTTCTTTCAGTTGATAGGGGGCAGGTTGAGGCAGCATATTCCATTGGGATGACGGAGTATCAAGCTTTTAGAAGGATTGTCATTCCTCAAGCATTAGCGATAGCGATCCCTGTTTTTGCTAATCTCGTTATCGCCAATTTGAAGGACACCTCTTCCGCCTTTACCCTTGGTGTGATGGATTTAACTGGTAAAGCCCAAACGCTAGCTCAATTAACTCAACACTTTATTGAAACTTATATTGCTCTCGCTTTCATTTATCTAGCTATAAGTCTAGTATTGGAAAAATTATTTTCGTTGGCGGAAAGGCATCTCTTAGAATATGAAAATCAACGTGAATTTGGAAAGAGGCTGTATGGAAGAAAGAGACTGTTAGTTAATCTATTTCCATCGGAGATCAAGCTACAGAAAGGAGGATCACGGTTATGAAGCTGGACCCCGGATTTATCCTAACAGCTTTTATCAGTCTCTTATCTGCGTTGCCAATAACCTTACAAATAACGGCTGTTTCTATTTTAGCAGGTTTTATAATCGGTACAATCGTGGCTTTTGTCCGTTACTTTGAAGTTCCTTTTTTACGGATGCTCGCACATGTTTATGTGGTAATAATCCGCGGAACACCGATGCTCACTCATTTATTATTAATCTATTTTGGCATATCTTCCTTGGTGGATGGGTTAGTTCCTTACTTTGGTTGGAAATTTAATTCATCAGTTATACCAATGATTGATTTTGCCTATTTATCCTTTTCAATCACCGCAGGAGCCTATCTGTCTGAAGTTATCCGCTCAGGACTATTAGCGGTGGATAAAGGGCAATTTGAGGCAGCTTATTCCATTGGGATGACTACCTCTCAAGCATTGCGGCGGATTGTTTTTCCCAAGCTTTGGCTGTGAGTGTGCCAAACTTTTCTAACCTTTTAATTGGGATGTTACATGGTTCCACTTTGGTCTTTGCCTTGTCAATAGTTGATATTAATGCAAAAGCACAAATAGTCGCATCTAGTAATTGGAAATTTTTTGAATCCTATATTGCAGCGGCAGTCATTTATTGGGGGTTCACGATTGTAATTGAACGGCTGACTGGACTAATTGAAGTACGAATCAATCGTTTTAATAGAGGAGGTGTCGCATGATCGAGTTGGGTAATATCTCAAAGTCATTTGGAGAGCATGTCGTTTTGAGAGATATTAGTTTAACAGTAAAGAAAGGGGAAGTGGTCGTGATTTTAGGCTAGCGGTTCTGGAAAAACGACGTTACTGCGCTGTCTAAATTATTTAGAAAAGCCGAAGACCGGAAAGGTTAGAATTGGGGATTTTACAATGGACTATGCGGAACCCAGTAAAAAGAAAATTCATCAGCTTCGTAAGAAAACAGCTATGGTGTTTCAGTATTATAATTTATTTAAACATAAGACAGTTCTGGAAAATGTAATGGAAGGCCTTGTGATGGTTCATAAGCTTCCCAAATCACAGGCTCGGATAAAAAGCATCGAGGTTTTGGAAAAGGTTGGACTAGGGGGGAAGCTTGAGTTCTTTCCTAGCCAATTATCTGGAGGACAACAGCAAAGGGTGGGAATCGCAAGGGCTCTTGCCTTAAATCCAGAAGTAATCCTATTTGATGAACCGACTTCTGCGCTTGACCCTGAACTTGTTGGAGAGGTACTTGAGGTGATCCGCAACATAGCAAAGGAAGGGGTGACAATGATTGTTGTAACTCACGAAATGGGCTTTGCGCGAGATGTTTCGAATCATGTGGTGTTTATGGAGAATGGTCTCATTGTGGAGGAAGGAAATCCTCAAACCATTTTTGAATCACCCAAAGAAGAACGAACAAGGCAATTCCTAAAGAGAATGAGCAGGGATTTAGTTAAATAATGACCCTTGAATCCAATGTGATAGAGTAATAGATCATGTTCGTCACCATATTAAACAGATTGAACGTATTAAAAGTTTCTTTCATTAAATATACGAAAGGGAGCGGTTGGATGACAATTTTTACTAGTATAAAGGCAGGAGCAGAAGACGTCCGAAGCTATGATTCACAACAGTTGATAGATCAACTAAGTAATGAACTCGCAGAGCTCTACCAGGTTTCAGATGGAAGTGCGGGCTTCAAGCCTGAAGACGTTGAGGTTCCAAGGGCAGTTTTTGTAGTTGCGAGAATTGAAGGGTATCCAGTAGGATGTGGTGCTATACGTCCGCTTTCAGAAAACTCTGTTGAGGTAAAAAGAATGTATACAGTCCCTGACTACCGTAAAAAGGGAGTCGCTCAAGCCATTTTGGCAGAAATAGAACGATTGGCGATTCAATTTGGTTACAGGAACATAAAGCTGCAAACAGGTCCAAAACAACCTGAAGCTATTGCCCTTTATGAACGAGTAGGTTACTATCGGATTCCAAGTTTTAGTGGGGATTGGGAAGATATTAGCGCCTTTCAAAAGGATCTTTAGATATAAATTAGATTTAATAAAAAAACAAAATACTTGAGCATTGAGAGTTAAATTGTGAAAGATTTGATTTTAAAGAGGAGGGTTTTGATGTCTAATCAAAATAAATTGAAATTGGGCGCCATTATTCATGGGGTTGGTGGAAACATTGCCGGGTGGAGGCATCCTGATGTTCAGGCGGATGCAAGTGTTAGTTTAGAATTTTACTCCAATCAGGCTCAGAAGGCTGAAAAAGGAAAATTCGACTTAGTTTTTATTGCGGATGGCTTGCATATTAACGAGAAATCCATTCCACATTTTTTAAATCGTTTTGAACCACTTACTATTTTATCTGCCCTTGCTGCTGTCACCTCGAAAATAGGACTTGTAGGAACTCTGTCCACTTCATACAGTGAACCGTTTAATGTCGCACGTCAATTTGCTTCGCTTGACCATATCAGCCATGCCGGGCAGGCTGGAATGTTGTTACCTCTCCATTAGAGAAAACGGCTTTAAACTTTAGTAAAACGATAGAAGAACATCCTGATCATGCCAAAAGATACAGAATTGCTTCAGAATACCTGCAGGTAGCAAAAGGACTATGGGATTCATGGGAAGATGATGCCTTTGTACGCGACAAGGAAACAGGGGTATTCTTTGATCCAGATAAATTACATTCATTAAATCATAGAGGAGAATTTTTCTCCGTACAAGGGCCACTTAATATTGGTAGATCTAAGCAAGGGCGTCCGGTTATTTTTCAGGCTGGTTCCTCAGCAGCGGGAAAAGATCTAGCAGCCAAAGAAGCTGATGCCATCTTTACAGGCCATCCAACCTTAGAAGCTGCACAAGAATTTTATCAGGATGTCAAACATAGGGCGAAAGCTTTCGGCCGGAATCCAGATGAGCTCGTCATCCTTCCTGGGATTACACCTATTATCGGTGCAACCGAAGAGGAGGCAGAAAGAAAATATCAAGAAATTGCCAATCTTGTATCAATTGATAAAGCTCTTGATTACCTAGGGCGATATTTTGAACATCATGATTTCTCACAATATCCTGTGGATGAACCGTTTCCAGAACTGGGCGACTTAGGTAAAAATAGCTTTCAAAGCCATACTAATCGTATTAAACAGGAAGCAAAGAATCAAAATTTAACGCTTCGCCAAGTTGCATTAAGAGATACTACACCGAAGACTCCTTTCATTGGTACTCCTGAAAAAGTAGCGGATCTGATTCAGAAATGGTTTGAAGGCAAGGGGGCTGATGGATTCATTATCGGTTCAAGCGTACCTAATGGATTGAATGATTTTGTAGACTTTGTGGTGCCGATTCTTCAAAAACGAGGACTATTTCGAACAGAATACGAGGCTGATACCTTGCGTGGGAACCTAGGAATTGCTTTTCCAGAAAATCAATATTCAAAAAAGGTGATAAAACAAAATTAAAATATGAATTGCGATAAGTATTTGTGCCGGCTAGACAACTAGAGGCTCTCTATTTAAGATGTTATTTACCTTGAATAGAGAGCCTTTTTAGTTAAAAGAAAATTGAAAAATAATAGGGAGGACAAAAAGATGGGAAAAGAATTATCAGTTGTAGTTTGGTCAAAAGAAGGTTGTCACTATTGTGGAGAGGTTAAACAATATTTACAAGGACAAGGAATTAAATATGAAACCATTGATGTTACCAATCATGATGAGCGTCGAGATATTTTAGAAATTAAGTATGGTGTTAGACATGTACCTGTGGTTGAAATTGGCCAGGGTAAGGTTTATGAGGGGGTCACAAAAGTAGGAATTGACCATCTTGAAAGAGTTCTTGAGAAATTTAATAAGTAATAATAAACCCCAAGTTATCTTTTATAGATATACCGCTTGGTACGTATTTGCTTGTTAACAAATCCTAAGTTAATTTTCAAATGAAAAACTTTGCATGAATGAATTAAAATCTATAAATAGGAGTGATTCGTGTGGGGAATAATCTTCGAAAATCATTGGAAAATAAACGAAGAAAATTAATAGAAAAACTGCTTGTGTTTAGTGTATATAAGAAAGAAGATAAGCACCTTTTTGAGTTATCACTAACGGAACTAGAAAATGAATATAGAAACTTTAAATTATATAGTCATCCTCATAGTGAATTAGGGTCCATACAATGGACTAGTAAAGAATCAAAAAATAAGTCGTGCTAGGTCTGTTGGGTTGGATTCCACGCAGTCCCGGTGTTTTTATAAAATTTTCCCTTCACAGTTTGAACGGTGAAACTTAACTAGAGTGTAGTAGACTGTTTAATGAAACTGTGAAGGACAATTGCTTTAGTCACCTATTATTAATTCATAGGGGGCTATTTTTATGAAAAAGAAAACCATAATAAAGCGTGTGGAAGGTAATAATAAGGGGGTTACGGAAGTTTTAGACGAATTTACTTTTGATGAAATGTTTCATAAATTCATGACTTTTAAGAAAACTCATTCAATATTAAAAATAATGTTATTGAGATTAGGTCACGTACAAACTTTCTAAGATACGGACAACTTCTTCAGTAGGAATTTTCATATCATCATTTATCCATTTTCGTATGATTTCAATCGTTCCTCCTGTTGTATAAGTGAAATAATATTCTAATTGAGTCTCATTAGCATTTGGAAACTGTTTTCTTATCTCTTCAATTGTTCTTTCATAGGCAGAATTCAAAAGGGTATTTAGCACATGAGAGCTATTTTTTTCATTAAAAATGATTTTACAAAGTTCTTTATTTTCAAGTATCAGATTAAAAATTCCACTTAGCATATTTTGGATGGATTCGTCTCCTGAAATAATGATGGTACTCATCATTTTCTCAATCATTTCTTCCTCGATACTTCTCATTAAATCAAATGGATCATTGTAATATGAATAAAAAGTTCCACGATTAATATCTGCTTCTTTGCAAATATCGGTAACCGTAATTTTATTTAAGTTTTTTTCTTGAAGCAGCATTAAAAGAGCATCGATAATGACTTTTTTACTATACAATGTTCTTCGGTTTCCTTTTGTACCAGCCACGTAATGCTCCTCCTCATTATTCATCAAAAATCTTCAATATTGTTTTTTATTAAACAAAATCCAAAAATTTGTCTATTTGATAACACATGTTTTCAAATTGCTTATTGTTGCCTGAAATTAGATTTAATATACTATGTTTACTCCATTAAATCAACAGAGTGTTTAAATAATAACTAGTTGTTTTAATGTGTTGTACGTAAACGAAAATAACAGGGAGGATGCAAGGTGAGAAAGATCATAAAAGGTCGTTGGGCTATATTCTTCATATGGTTAATCGCGACTATAGTGCTTACAGCTATTCAGCCAGACATCAATGCCATACTGCGACAAAAAGGGCAGCAAGGAGCAAATAGTGAAAGCCCCTCTGTGATCGCAGATAATCTCTTAAAGAAGATTGATACCGCTAAAGGAACTAATGACCTTATCGTTTTTTACAATAAAGATAAAATTTCAGAAGAAGAAATGAACAAAATCGGTGACGCGGTCAAGGCCATTAGCGATAGCAGCGTAATGCTAGGTATTTCAGATATGATTGATCCTTTTAGTATGCCTGATGCCAAAAGCTCTTTAGTTTCTAAAGATGGCACAACTCTTATGGTAAGCTATAAGCTTGATAAGAAATCAAGAGAAATAGATGATATTAAAAAAGAACTTGATAGCAAACTCAGGAAAGTACCTGTGGAATACTACCTAAGCGGTGAAGACTTTATCAATAATGATTATCTGAAAGCGTCTCAAGGTGGTGTTGAGAAGAGTGCTGCATTGACAGTTATTTTTATTTTAGTCGTACTTGTCATTGCGTTTAGGTCAGTAGTTACGCCTTTGATATCTTTAGTGGCTGTAGCCTTTTCCTATCTTTGTTCCATGGGAATTGCTGCTCAATTAATTGATAAGGCCGGATTTCCCATTACGAGTCTAACGCAAATGCTTCTAATACTTATCCTCTTTGGTATCGGGACTGATTACAACATCCTTCTTTTTAATCGATTTAGGGAGGAACTATCCCATGGCCACTCGATAGATGAATCAATCGTTAACACCTATAAAACGGCAGGAAAGACGATTGCATATAGTATACTCACTGTTTTTATTGCGTTCCTTGCTCTCGTTTTTGCTGAATCACCAATATATAAATCCGGTGTTGTGGTGGTAATAGGTGTAACCATCCTATTGCTTGAAATTTTGACCTTAACACCTTTCGTAATGAAAGTTTTAGGACAAAAACTGTTCTGGCCTTCGAAGAATGTAATGGGTCATAAGGAAAATAAGTTCTGGGGTAAAACATCCTCCTATGCAACAAAGCATCCTCTTTTACCAGTGATCGTTATCCTTTTGATCCTAAGGCCGATGGTGTATTTACATCAGGAAAAGCTTAACTTTGATACAATTGGAGAACTTGGAAACAAATATCCTTCTTCAAAGGCGATTAATATGATTTCGGACCATTTCGGTAAGGGTCAGGCGATGCCTGCTACTGTTGTCATAGATAATAGTAAAGCACTAAATAATAATGAATCTCTTACCGTAATTGATAACTTAACCGAAAGACTCAAGAGTATTAAAGGAGTAAAGCAAGTTTCTTCGGTAACACAACCTCAGGGTAAGCAAATTGCTGATTTTTACGTCGACAGCCAAATGGGGTCCGTTACGGATGGTATTTCAAAAACTCAAAATGGTGTGGATCAAATAAATGATGGATTAAAGCTGGCTCAAGAAAAGCTTGGATCTGCAGACTTTTCCCAGGTTAATCAAATGGTTGATGGTACGGCAAAGCTTCAAGATGGTATGTCTGCCTTAACTAATGGATTAAAGCAAATCCAAGTGGGTATCGATGATGGGGCAAGTAATTCACAAACGATAAGCAATGGTATTGCAGCCATAGAAACGAATCTCTCAAAGATGAGTAGTGGAGTAGCAGTGTTAGCTGAAAATTATGGAAAAATGCAGGCTGGTTTCACAGAGATGGGTATCCATTACCAAGATGCTGCGCAGGCTCTTCTTGGCGTAAAAACTGCACTCTTTCAAATGCAATCAATGGTAATTGCTTTAGGAAATAGTTATTCAAATTCGAATAGTGACGCTAATTACCTAGCATTAAAGCAAACAATAGGTCAGTTATCATTGTCTTTAAGTCAAATTACACCTGAAGGAATAAAAACATTAAATGAAAATTATAATGCATTAACTTCTGGTTTTAGTACAGCAAATAAAAATCTTGTCAGCATGAGCAGCGGTTTATCCCAACTGGCAGTTGGTTTGAAAAAACTCGAAAGTGGCCTTGGAAAAGTGTCTCAAGGAATAGGCACAATCGTAACGAATATGAATAGTGTATCCGATGGGCTGGGGCAGATGAAATCAGGTCAGGAGCAGCTTGTAGCTGGCCTTAATGGATTCAGTACTTTCGGACAAAAGCTATCAGATGTTAACGGCGGGTTAAAGCAAATTTCTGACGGACTAGGACAGACGAATGGTTTCTTAACTCAATTTAAAACAAATAAAACATTCTTTATTCCAAAAGAAGCGTTGACGGACAAGAACTTCAAAAAATCATTAGACGTATTCATGTCTACTGATAGAAAAGTCACAAAGATGACCATTATTTTGAAGGCTGATCCTTATTCCAAAGAAGCTTTAAGTACGATAAATAAAATAAATACAACTGTTTCTGATGGACTTAAAGGCACAAGGCCTTTCACATGCAAAGTTTGGAGTATCAGGACCAAGTGCCACTACAAATGATATGAATAATATATTGAGCCGGGATCTGAATAAAACAACAGCTATCGTTATTATCGGAGTATTACTAGTGCTGTTCTTTGTCATAAGATCTTTCTGGATACCGGTTTTCATAACTGGCTCTCTTGTTGGAGCATACTATGCAGCAATGTTCATGATAAATTATATTTTCTTAGATTTGCTGGGGTTTGAAGGTATTTCTTCCTTCGTTCCATTCTTCTCCTTCATCATCATTGTAGCCTTGGGAGTTGACTACAGCATATTCCTCATGATGCGCTTTAAGGAGTATCCGCATTTGTCGCCAAAAGAGGCAGTTGTTTTGGCATCCAGGCAGACAGGCGGGGTGATCATATCCGCAGCCATCATACTTGGCGGTACCTTTGCTACTCTTATGCCTTCCGGAATACTGCTTTTGTTTGAATTGGCTATAGCTGTCATTACAGGCCTTGTAGTACTTTGCTTTATACTACTTCCTGTCTTTTTGCCGGCGATGATTGCCCTCCCAGGTGCTATTGGAAATTTATTTTCTAGAAAAATGGAAGCTGACTTAAGTTTGGAAGAAAAGGTAATATAGGTAAGGACAAGTCCACAATAAGGTTTCCGTGGGAATCCTATAAAAAGCCGACTCACTTTCCATTTTTTAATAGGAAGAGTCGGCTTTTTTTTTATTTATTCATTTAAATTCAAAATTTTACAATTTACTAGACACTACCTCTTGTCCTTAAGGATATAGTTTAAGTAAATTCTTTTTGAACCAATGCTGCGTCGTTCAACGATAGAGAGAAATATATTCAACAGACTTTTCGAAAGATTAAAACAACCTATCATTTTGAATCAAACCATTTACATAGGACAAAAACTGACTATAGTGAAAAAATATTCGTTCAAAAAGAGAGCACCGAGCTCTCTTTTTGAGTGTGAGTAAAGTGGCTTTCTAGAAAGGCTCTGGATGTCGATTGTTTGGTTTTTGGTTAAGCTTTAAAGCTATCTTGCCATTTCAGTAAACGATTTTCTAAAAAGCTGACTAATTAGAGGTTCCGATAAGGGGATCACGCTCCTAAAGCTGATTTAATTATCTGTGGTGCTACGGGGCTAAATGCGGTTGAACGTTTCTTGACTGGTTCGGTATCTGAAGCAATCATACGGTCTGCTAAATTTGATGTTTTAGTGATTCGCAGACCTGTTTTACATGCTGTTATATGAAAAGTGTATTGGGCATTTTATCCCGTTAAAAGCGGTGAACTCCCCGCTTCTGTGACAGAATTTTGGACACCTCAAGGACACACATCTTAAATTCAATAAACTAACATCAAATTACAAAAGTAGTCAATCATTGAAAAACCTTTTAAAATCAAGCTTTCTCTCTCAGTTTAATCCCGCCTCATAAATCTGTCTCTACCGGGCAAAATATGATATGGGACTGTGCTGGCATTTCAATAGCATTTTCCTATAATAAACGAGGGAGTGAGATAAATGACTGATCACAACGAACGTAATCGCATTGATAACGATACTGGTGAAGCAGTAGGAACTGGTGTCGGTGCTGTTGCTGGTGCTGCCATGGGATCTGTTTTGGGACCAATTGGTACCGTTGCAGGTGCTATTGCTGGCGGTGCGATGGGCAACAAAGTGGGCGAAGGTGCCGATGATGCCAACAATCATGCCTCAAACCGAGACGAGTAGAATGAAGTAAAGTCCCCCTTTAACCCAAGTGTTACTGCATAAATTTTGAGGGTGTCTCCCAAAAGCCTAGCTTTTAGGGCACCCTTTTTGACGGGATTCAGTAACTGTCCCCCGCTTCTTTAAAACTGTAAAGCGGTGAGGGACAGGCACCGAACCTGTTAATAAACGTCTTGACGGCTTTGAAAGATATTTCTATACTTTAAAAAAAGACACAAACAAAAATTTCGATATCTTAACAAACAAAATAAACGAATTAAAGACTGGACAGGAACGACTTCAAAAAACATCATCGAAAGCCTTGGACATTATACTGAAAAAATTGCAGACCACGTTGATAATAAAACCGGTGCATTAAATAAACGTGTTTATGCTTTAGAAACAGAGATTCAACGATTGACCAGACAATAAAATTATTTATTCGGATAACATTTAAAAAAAGAGTAGAATTTGGAACAGATGGTGCTGTCATGCATCGAATAAAAAGGATCAATGAAGGGAAGAGAAAAAGTTGCCGTTGCATTTTTTCTCTTTTTCTATGCGGAGATTTTGTACCGTTTTTACTAGGTAGTCCCTAATTAAATGACAAAGATTCATCATATATTTTGACAGTTGACTCTTTGTTACTTAATATAGTCATATAATGACATGGTGTCATGATTTTTTTGAAAGAGGGTTGAATTTAGTAGATTATTTATATAGAAGATACTTTTTCAAGGATTTTTAGCGATCGTGAAACGAACAATAATTCTAGAGATATTATTTCCATAATGAATAGTGGCTGCTTAAACATTTCAAATGACAGGGAATTCCTTCATCTCTTTCAAATCGTTTAACCATTATATTCGTAATGTTGATGAGAAATTCGCCAAAGAATTATCAAAACAAGAGGCAATGGACAACTATAGGATGGAAATAAATCTTCTAAAAAATGGACTTGCTCGAAAGTAAAAAGGACACTTTATTAACCAACTTGGAGGAACTGAAATGAAACAGATAAAACCACCGAAGAAACCACTCCTTTTTTACTATGGAGTAACAATAGTAGTCATTTTGCTGCTAAATTCTTTTATATTTCCAGCAATATCAAACCATTCGGTAAAAGAAGTCGATTATGGGACATTTTTAACGATGGTTGAAAAAGGTAAGGTAAAGCAAGTTGATATTGAGGATAACACCATTATGTTTAAACCTGTTGATACAAGTGTTGCTAAGCTTTATGAGACTGGAACAATAGACGATCCTCAGTTAGTGGACCGCCTGCATAAGGCGAATGTTAAATTTACAAAAGTGATACCTAAACAAACTTCGCCGCTTTTAAATTTCGTTTTAACTTGGATTCTTCCCTTCTTTATTTTTCTTACTCTCGGTCAATGGCTGATGAGAAAGATGCAAAATAAGGTGATGGGCGGAGGAGGTCCTTTATCGTTTGGAAAAAGTAATGCCAAAGTATACGTTGAAACACAAACAGGGATTACATTCAAAGATGTGGCAGGTCAGGATGAAGCAAAAGAGGCCTTACAAGAAATTGTCGATTTCCTCCATAACCCTAAAAAATATAAAGAAATCGGTGCGAATATTCCAAAGGGAGCCTTGTTAGTTGGCCCTCCTGGAACAGGAAAAACTCTCCTTGCGAAAGCAGTAGCAGGGGAATCCAAGGTTCCTTTCTTTTCCATGTCGGGTTCTGAATTTGTTGAGATGTTTGTCGGTATGGGTGCTGCAAGGGTTAGAGATTTATTTAAACAAGCGCAGGAAAAAGCACCGTGTATTGTTTTTATTGATGAAATCGATGCGATTGGAAAAAGCCGTAATTCAGGTATGCCGGTGGTAATGATGAAAGGGAACAAACCTTAAATCAGCTTCTAACGGAAATGGATGGCTTTGATGCCGATAAAGGTATTGTCATCTTGGCCGCAACCAATCGACCTGAAACACTTGATAAAGCACTTCTAAGACCAGGCAGATTCGATAGAAGAGTTCCGGTGGAATTACCTGACTTAGCTGGTCGTGAATCGATTTTAAGGGTACATGCCAAAGACGTAAAGTTAGATGATACGATTGATTTTAATATGATAGCTAGGGCAACATCGGGGGCTTCTGGGGCTGATTTAGCCAATATCATCAATGAAGCAGCACTTAAGGCCGTTAGAATGGGGCGTAACAAGGTTTTCCAAAATGATTTGGAAGAGTCTGTTGAAGTAGTCATTGCCGGATATCAACGGAAAAATGCAGTGATTTCAATGAAGGATAAATTAACGATCTCTTATCATGAGATTGGACATGCTTTGGTTGCGGCAAAACAAAGTCATTCGGCACCTGTTCATAAAATAACCATCATCCCTAGGACTTCTGGTGCTCTAGGTTATACGATGCAGGTGGATGAGCATGAAACTGTCTTGATGACGAAAGAACAGGCTTTGGATAAAATCACCACCTATATGGGAGGTCGTGCGGCAGAAGAGATTATTTTTAAAACTATCACATCTGGCGCTTCCAATGATATTGAACAAGCGACAAAGATTGCTAGAGCGATGGTAACTAGGTTTGGGATGAGTGAAGAATTTGATATGATGGCACTAGAAACCGTTAATAACCCATACTTAGGCGGAGATACCTCCCTGATGGTTTTGGCCAAAACGGCATCCAAGGTAGATTCGGAAATCCTTAAAATTATAAAATCCTGCCATCAAAAAGCCATTCGGATTTTGGAGGATAATAAAGATAAATTGCACGAATTGACAAAATATCTTTTAGAAAAGGAAACGATAACAGGAGAGGAATTTATGTCCATTTTAGTAAAATAAAACAGTGCCTGGCACCACCCGATCTATGTTGAATTTTATCGATATTTATTAAACTATAGGATTAGGTAAGTACTAATCCTATAGTTTAATAAATTAAAATAATAAATAAATTCTGAATATTCGATTGACATCATGCCCTTAATAGACTAACCTGTATTTATATGAATATAGCGGATGAATATTGTGGGAGAGACTAAACGTATTGTTTAGCACCGAAGGAGCAATCCCAAAAAATTGGGCATCAATCTCTCAGGTAAAAGGACCACAATTGGACGCGTCTCTGGAGAGAGCCATGTGCCACCAAAGGAGTTAAACTCTCAGGTAAAAGGACAGAGAAAAATAGGAAAACCCCTATTTTTCTCTGTCCTTTTTTTGTGGAGAATAATAGGAATTAGTAAAAAAAAGGAGGAGTTAAACACAAAACTATTGATTTAAGAGCCTTTAATTTCACTATATTGGGGATTGAAGGTGTAATTGGGACAGGAGCTGACCGATCGGATCATGCCGGTCCTGTTGACTATTTTTTTATTCAAAATTGTAAGCGTTTTTATCTGCCGAATTGACTGAGAATATATTAAACTTTTATTAGGATATTAATCTGTAATTATTTGAATGATTAAAATCAAGAAAAATTTGCAAACTTCCTAGAAAAGAAGAGGGAGAGGGAACTCATATGCAGGAACAAAAATTGTCGAGAGGTCTAAAAAACCGGCACGTACAACTAATCGCTATTGGCGGGGCAATCGGAACGGGATTATTTCTTGGAGCAGGAAAATCTATTCATTTAGCAGGACCATCGATTTTATTTGCTTATATGATTACAGGCTTAATTTGCTTTTTAATCATGCGTGCACTTGGAGAACTGCTTTTAACCAATTTGAAATATCATTCTTTTGTTGACTTTGTTAGAGACTATTTAGGTAATATGGCAGCATTCATCACCGGTTGGACCTACTGGTTTTGCTGGATATCAATCGCAATGGCCGACTTAACAGCAGTTGGTCTCTATACGCAGTATTGGCTTCCAAATGTACCTCAGTGGGTGCCAGGATTAATTGCACTAGTCATTTTGCTAATTATGAACCTTGCAACCGTAAAGCTCTTTGGCGAAATGGAATTCTGGTTCGCATTGATTAAAGTCATTGCGATTCTTGCATTAATTGTTATCGGAATTTTCATGATTATTAAAGGCTTTTCCACAAATTCAGGCGCATCCAGTTTCACAAATCTATGGAGCCACGGCGGAATGTTTCCAAATGGCATAAATGGCTTTATCCTCTCATTTCAGATGGTAGTGTTTGCATTTACAGGCATTGAACTTGTAGGACTTACAGCAGGTGAAACAGAGGACCCAGAAAAAGTTATCCCAAAAGCAATCAATAATATCCCTATTCGGATTTTTATTTTCTATATTGGCGCCCTTATTGTCATTATGAGTGTATATCCTTGGAGCGCTCTTAACCCAGCGAAAAGTCCATTTGTCCAAGTCTTTGTAGCGGTTGGTATCGCTGTTGCTGCAGGTATCGTCAATTTTGTTGTCCTAACATCCGCTGCTTCGGCATGTAACAGCGCCATCTTTAGTACAAGCCGGATGGTATATACACTTTCCAAAGATAAAAATGCACCTATACCATTCTCAAAACTTAATTCCCGTAAAGTACCTTCCAATGCTTTGTTCTTTTCCACTGTCGTCATCCTACTTGCCGTTATATTGAACTATGTTATGCCAGAAGGAGTATTTACGCTAATTACAAGTATTTCTACAGTTTGTTTCATCTTTATTTGGGGAATTACGGTCATCAGTCATTTGAAATACCGCAAAACCAGACCAGATTTAGCAAAGGTGAACAAATTTAAATTACCGCTTTATCCATTTTCAAATTATTTAATCCTTGCCTTCCTAGCGTTCGTTCTTGTCGTACTTGCACTTGCAGATGACACCCGTATTGCCTTGTTCGTAACTCCTGTTTGGTTTATTTTGCTGATTGCGATTTATAAGCTGCAGAAAACGAAGGCAAATCTTGCGGATCAGGCGAATCCAGGGAAAGTAGCGGAAAATTAAAAGACAACTTGAAAATATATTAATTTTGATTCAATCGTGTTGCCGCTTTCAAAAAATGCTTGACTTAAATTCTCTTAGCGATTATTCTGAAAACAATAAAATTAAATATGCGGATGACGGTTGTGGGAGAGTGCAATTTTACTAGCCACCGAAGGAGCAAGTTCCAAAAAGACCCTTGGAACAAATCTCTCAGGTAGATGGAACCACAACGGGACGCAACTCTGGAGAGCGCGTATAAAGTATTACGCCACCAAAGGGGAAGGTTCTATTATTAAACGGAACTAAACTCTCAGGTAAAAGGACAGAGAAGGGTAGAAGAAAGCTCAAGCTACCCTTTTCTGTCCTTTTTTGCGTGCAAAAAAAGGTAGTGTTTCGCTCCAGTTTTCTTGGAAATAAAGATCTGTAGTGATAATGAGATAATATCTTCAATGTTTGACACTCAAAAGAGGTAGTTTGAAAACATTTCAAGGAGGAGTAGGAATGGTTTTACAACAAAATGATTCAACTATTTTTGAAGCTATTAGGAAAGAGCAGCAACGTCAGCATCAAACATTGGAGTTGATCGCATCTGAAAACTTCGTAAGCCAAGATGTTCTAGAAGCTATGGGAAGTGTGATGACGAATAAATATGCGGAAGGCTATCCAGGGAAGCGTTACTATGGAGGATGTGAATTTGTCGATGTGGCAGAACAAACAGCTATTGACCGCTTAACTAAACTGTTTGGTGCTAAATATGCAAATGTACAGCCCCACTCAGGTGCACAAGCAAATTTTGCTGTATTTTTCGCGCTGCTTCAGCCTGGTGATAAAGTGATGGGGATGAACCTCTCACATGGCGGGCACTTAACACACGGAAGTCCTGTTAGCGTTTCAGGAAAATGGTTTGAAGTTGTGTCCTATGGAGTGAGAGAAGACACTCAATTAATTGACTATGATGAACTGGAAGCGATCGCGAAAAAAGAAAAACCGAAATTGATTATTGCTGGGACAAGTGCTTACCCTAGAACGATTGATTTTGCACGGTTTAGACAAATTGCTGATCAAGTTGACGCAAAATTTATGGTAGACATGGCGCATATTGCTGGGCTTGTTGCAGCTGGCCTTCATCCATCGCCGGTTCCATATGCAGATGTTGTAACGAGCACGACGCATAAAACGTTGAGAGGACCGCGTGGCGGTATTATTTTAACAAATGATGAAGAGATAATAAAAGCCATCAATAAATCGGTGTTTCCGGGGATCCAGGGTGGCCCGCTCATGCACATTATTGCAGCCAAGGCGGTTGCATTCAACGAGGCATTGCAGCCGAGCTTTAAGGACTATGCGAAACAAATTATTGAAAATGCTGCAACACTTGGCAAAACATTAAAAAATGAAGGTGCAGCCCTTGTTTCTGGCGGAACGGATAATCATATTGTCCTTTTAGATTTACGTCCGTGGAATTTAACTGGAAAAGAAGCAGAAAAATTATTAGAAGAAGCGGGCATTACCGTAAATAAAAATACGATTCCATATGATCCAGAAAAGCCGTTCGTTACGAGTGGTATCCGAATGGGAACAGCAGCTTTAACGACACGTGGTATGAAGCAGGATGAAATGGTGAAAATCGGGGAAGTAATTGCAGCTGTTCTGAAGAGCAAAGGGGACAAAGTCGTGCTTGAGAAAGCAAAAGAAACAACCAAAGTGATTTGTAGTGCTTATCCGTTATTTCAACAAGCAATCACAGTGTAAGAAAGGGGCATAAGGATGGAATTTCAGAGTTGTTTTGACATTATTGGCCTATCATGGTGGGACCGTCGAGTTCTCATACAGCAGGTGTCGTATCAATCGGAAAATTTATTTATGAACTGTTAGGAGATTGCCCACAAGAGGTCAACATCGTATTTTATGATTCATTTGCTGAAACCTATCAAGGGCATGGAACAGATAAAGCACTTCTTGGTGGATTGCTTGGGATGAATACCGATGATACTCGCATTAAACATTCGTTGGAGTGGGCAAAAGATAATGGCATGTTAGTCCAATTCGAATTTGAAGACAACTGTGACTTGTATGACCATCCAAATACAACAATCGTAAAAGCGAAACACGAAGATCGTGTTGTAAAGGTTGGCGGCGCATCATTTGGTGGTGGCTTATCCAAGATCTTCATGATTGACAATGAGATGGTAGATATTCGTTTAAGTGCAGGCGATGACTTTACAGCCCTTGCTAGTTATTATCAACCAAGAGGGAACGTACTTGTGGAGGCAATATGATGGAAATTCAGTCCATGAAAGAGCTAATTGCAGCTTGTCAAAGAGAACAAAAAACCATTGGTGAAATCATGTTGATGATGGAAGCAGAAAAATCAGGAAGAGACCAAAAAACCATTATCAGCATGATGGAAGAGCGATTGATCAAAATGAAAGAAGCCGTGGATAGCGGTATAAAAGATGCTTCAACCGCACCGAGTGGAATTTCCGGCGGGGATGCTGTGAAAATGTCTAATTACGTTCATCAAGGTAAATCCCTGTCTGGAAAGTATATAAGCAATGCAATGAGCTTTTCCTTGGCAACTTCTGAAAGTAATGCACGAATGGGGGTCATTGTGGCTACTCCAACAGCTGGGGCAGCCGGTATATTGCCTGGTGTATTGATTTCACTTCATAAAAATGATGGCACGCCCTATAAAGATTTAGTCATGGGGCTGTTTACGGCAAGTATGCTCGGGTATGTCATTGCGAACCGTTCTTTCATTTCTGGGGCGGCTGGAGGCTGTCAAGCAGAGGTAGGGTCGGCAACCGCTATGGCCGCCGGAACCATCGTTGAGTTAAAAGGGGGCACGCCACAGCAAGCTGTGAATGCGACTGCCATTGCCATGAAGTCCCTTTTAGGATTAGTTTGTGATCCAGTCGCAGGACTTGTTGAAGTGCCTTGCATTAAGCGAAATGTGATTGGAACCTCCATCGCATTTTCAGCGGCGGATATGTCCCTTGCCGGGATTGAAAGTCGCATTCCTTGTGATGAAGTGATTGAAGCGATGTATAGGGTTGGAAAAGATATGCCTCGGACACTTCGGGAAACAGCGCTTGGTGGTCTAGCAACCACAGAAACAGGTAAACAGGTGAAGGAACGACTATATTGTAGGAAATCTTAGGTAGGAGGTCTATCAATGGGGATAGAAACAGCATTAAAGCAAACACCGCTTTTTGAAGTATATGGAAAATCTGGTGGTAAGGTCATTGATTTTGGAGGCTGGGCACTGCCAGTACAGTTTTCCAGCATTTTAGATGAGCATGAGGTGGTACGAACAAAAGCAGGACTTTTTGATGTTTCTCATATGGGTGAAGTCCTTGTTGAAGGGAAAGATGCAGAGAGCTACATCAACTACCTTGTCACAAACGATGTAACAAAGCTTAGCATCAATCAAGCACAGTATACTGCTATGTGCTATCCAGACGGCGGAACGGTCGATGATTTATTAGTGTACAAGTTAGAGAGTGAAAAATATTTACTCGTCATTAATGCCGCAAACATTGAGAAAGATTACGAATGGATGAAGCAGCATGTAAGAGGAGAAATTACAATCCAAAATATTTCGAAGACAATCGCTCAGCTTGCCATTCAGGGTCCAAAAGCTGAAGATATTTTACAAAAGTTAACGGAAATAGATCTATCAGAAATTGGCTCGTTTACATTTGCTCAACATGTCACCCTAGAAGGGATTACAGATGTGCTCGTATCTCGTACAGGTTATACAGGCGAAGATGGTTTTGAGCTTTATTTAGACGCTTCTCAAGCGGAAGCACTTTGGGAAAAGCTTTTAGAAGTAGGAAATGATGATGGCTTAAAGCAATGTGGACTTGGTGCACGAGACACGCTTCGTTTAGAAGCTCGTTTAGCTCTCTATGGTCAAGAGTTATTAAGTGATATTAGTCCGCTTGAAGCCGGGATCGGCTTTGCCGTAAAAACGAAAAAAGAAAGTGATTTTATCGGAAAAACCGCACTTTCAGCACAAAAAGAAGCCGGATTAAAACGGAAATTAGTTGGGATTGAAGTAACAGGCTGGGGGATTCCACGTCACGGTTATAAAGTAGTTTCAGAAGATGGAGAGGCTATTGGTTTTGTTACATCGGGAACCCAATCGCCATCCTTAAAGAAAAGCATAGCCTTGCACTAATTTCAGCGGAACATGCAGAAGTGGGGACACCATTAAAAGTCGAAATCCGTAATAAGCAGATTGATGCCGTTGTTGTTAAAACACCGTTCTATAAAAAGGGTTAATAGAGTGATAGAGTTTTCTGGTTATCTTGCATAAAGAAGCTAGGAAGACCAGCGTGTAACGCAAACTTATTTATTAAAACGAACTAAATGATCAAACTCGAATTTACAACCGGAAGGAAGAAATGACAATGACAAAAGCGACAGCAACTTTACTTTATAGCAAAGAACATGAGTGGGTATTACAATTAGACGGAAATCGGGTTCGAATTGGAATCTCTGATTATGCACAAAAGCAATTAGGAGATATCGTCTTTGTTGAAACTCCAGAAGTGGATGATAAAGTAACGGCGAATGAATCAATAGGAACCATTGAATCAGTAAAAGCAGTTTCTGAACTTTACTCTCCTGTATCAGGTTCGGTTGTGACTGTTAACGAGGAGTTAGAAGATGCCCCTGAGACAATTAACGAACATCCATTTGAAGGAGGTTGGTTAATCGAAGTGGAAATGTCAAATCCGGAAGAGTTGGAATCACTTTTAAATGAAGACGCCTATCAGGCATTTATTAATGAAGGAGAGGAATAAAATGACGTCCACTTATCGATACCTCCCTGATACGAATCATGATCAAGAGGAAATGCTCTCTTTTTTAACTATTTCTTCTATAAATGAGTTATTTGAAGATATTCCGGCTGAAATTCAACTAAAAGGTGAGCTAAATATCCCAAAGGCTGACCCAGAACCACTTCTTTTGAAAAAAATGAATCAGCTTGCTTCCAAAAATAAAAATGCTAATCATTATCCAACTTTTCTTGGTGCGGGAACCTATGATCACTACATTCCAAGTGTGGTCAATCATATGATTTCACGTTCCGAATTTTACACAGCCTATACACCATACCAACCGGAAATCAGCCAAGGTGAATTACAGGCGATTTTCGAATTTCAAACGATGGTTTGTGAGCTGACTGGAATGGATGTGGCCAATTCTTCGATGTATGACGGCTTTACATCTCTTGCAGAAGCTGCATCACTAGCTGTTGTATCAACAAGACGCTCGAAAGTGCTTGTTTCCAAGGCGGTTCATCCTGAATCGCGTGCGATTTTAAATACGGTCGCAGGTGGTCCAGAGTATACAGTTGAAGAAGTGAATCTAGTTGATGAGGTGACAGATTTAGAGAAGCTGCAGAACCAAATCGATAAGGACACGGCGGCCGTTATCGTTCAATATCCGAACTTCTTTGGTTCCATTGAAGATTTAGCGGAAATTAAGAAAATTGCGGCAGAAAAAGGAGCACTCTTCATCGTAAGTGCCAATCCGCTAGCACTAGCACTCTTGCAGGCTCCTGGAAAACTTGGAGCAGACATTGTGATCGGGGATATGCAGCCATTAGGAATTCCAATGTCCTTCGGCGGCCCACATTGCGGTTATTTTACTGTAAGTAAGAAATTCATGCGAAAAATCCCAGGACGGATTGTTGGGCAAACGACAGACGAAAAAGGACAACGTGGATTTGTATTAACTCTGCAAGCACGCGAACAACATATTCGTCGTGATAAAGCATTATCCAATATTTGTTCAAATCAAGCATTAAATGCACTTGCTTCTGCGGTTTGTATGACTGCACTTGGAAAGCAAGGAATTCGTCATATGCCCAACTAAATTTTGAAAAAGCCGATTACATGGCTAAATCTCTAGATGAAAAAGGCTTTTCCATTATGAATAATGCTCCATTCTTTAATGAATTTGTTGTCAAGCTTCCTCGTCCGGTAAAGGAAATCAATGCAAAACTTCTTGAGGCAGGTATCATCGGTGGGTTTGATTTAGGAACAGATTACGGCCTGGAGAAAATCAAATGCTACTAGCAGTAACAGAGCAGCGAACAAAAGAAGAGATTGACCAATTTATCGAGGTATTGGAGGCAGTTGTAAATGGTTGAATATAATGATCTAATTTTTGAAATCAGTCGTCAAGGACGTGTTGGTTCAAGCCTACCCGAAAGTGACGTTAATCCTGTTGATATAAATGATAAATTTCCGAAGCATTTAATTCGTGACGTACCAGCAGAACTCCCGGAAGTATCAGAGTTGCAGCTTGTTCGCCATTACACAGCGCTTTCGAATAAAAACCATGGGATCGATAACGGCTTCTATCCACTTGGTTCTTGTACGATGAAGTACAATCCGAAAATAAATGAAGATGTAGCACGTTTGGAAGGGTTTAGCCGCATTCATCCATACCAGCCAACTGAAACGGTGCAAGGGGCACTAGAGGTCTTATATGAATTACAGGAAGAGTTAGCTGTGATCACAGGTATGGATGCAGTGACTTTACAGCCTTCAGCAGGAGCTCAGGGTGAATGGACCGGGTTAATGATGGTCAAAGCCTACCATAAGCATATAGGAGAGAAAAGAACGAAAGTCCTTGTTCCTGATTCCGCACACGGAACAAATCCTGCAAGTGCATCGGTAGCCGGTTTTGAAACGATAACGATTCCATCCAATGAGCATGGGTTAGTCGACTTAGAAGAATTAAAGAAACATGTGGATGAACATACAGCAGCACTAATGCTAACAAATCCAAATACTCTCGGTCTGTTTGAAAAAGAAATTGTAGAAATCGCCAAAGTTGTTCATGAAGCAGGCGGCTTATTATATTATGATGGAGCGAATGCCAATGCGATCTTAGGGAAAACCACTCCGGGTCAAATGGGCTTTGACATCGTGCACTTAAATCTTCACAAAACATTTACAACACCTCATGGCGGTGGCGGACCAGGTGCAGGTCCAGTCGGTGTGAAAGAGAAACTAATCCCGTTTCTACCCGTGCCGCGCGTTGATAAAGTAAACGAGGAATATGTGCTGGACTTTAACCAACCGCTATCTATTGGTCGAGTTAAAGGGTATTATGGAAACTTCGGTATTCTCTTGCGTGCATACACATATATTCGCACTATGGGGGCCGAGGGGTTACGTCATGTGTCGGAAAGTGCAGTGCTTCATGCGAATTATCTACGCAAAAAACTCGAACCGTACTTTGATGCACCGTATTCACAAATTTGTAAGCATGAATTTGTGTTATCTGGATCAAGACAGAAAAAGCTTGGTGTAAGAACACTTGATATGGCCAAACGTCTGCTTGATTTTGGCTACCATCCACCTACCATCTACTTCCCGCTAAATGTAGAGGAGTGTTTGATGATTGAACCGACAGAAACAGAGTCAAAAGAGACTCTGGATGCTTTTGCGGATGTAATGATTCAAATCGCCAAAGAAGTGGAAGAAAATCCAGGTGTTGTATTAGATGCACCACATACCACAGTAATTGGTCGATTGGATGAAGTACAAGCAGCTAGACAACCAATCTTGCGTTATACAAAAGAAGAAACAGTAAATAGAGAAACCGTAATGTCTTAAACGAATGATTGAGCATGAACCACTGGGAATGAAGATGAAGAGAAAATGAATCTTCTCAAAATGTCATTCCCGGTGGGTTAAAAATAAACCAAAAACTTCATGACTGTTCATAGGAGTGAAATGATATGTCTAATGATTATGTTCGCAAACCAGAATGGCTAAAAATAAAATTAAATACGAATGAACAGTACACGGGCTTAAAAAAAATGATGCGTGAAAAAAAGCTTCATACGGTCTGTGAAGAAGCGAAATGTCCAAACATTCATGAATGCTGGGCTGTACGTAAAACAGCGACTTTTATGATTTTAGGAAGTATATGCACCCGCGCTTGCCGTTTCTGTGCGGTTCAAACAGGGCTGCCGACAGAGCTTGATTGGGTTGAGCCAGAACGTGTTGCTGAGTCAGTGGAAACAATGGGATTAAAGCATGTCGTGATTACCGCTGTTGCTCGTGATGATTTAAAAGATGGTGGAGCCGGGGTTTTTGCAGAAACGGTACGGGCTGTCAGACGCCGCAATCCATTTTGCAGCATTGAAGTCCTTCCGTCCGATATGAAGGGTGAATATGACAATTTAAAAACATTAATGGATGCGCGGGCCGACATTTTAAATCACAATATTGAAACCGTAAGACGTTTATCACCGTCAGTTCGTGCTCGTGCAACCTACGAACGTTCCCTTGAGTTTTTGAGACGCGCCAAACAAATGAATGCTGAGATTCCAACAAAATCAAGCATTATGATTGGTTTAGGGGAAACAAAAGAAGAAATTATCGACACAATGGAGGATCTTCGTGCTAAAAATGTAGACATTATGACAATAGGTCAATATTTGCAGCCCACCAAACATCATTTAAAAGTCCAAAAGTATTGGAGCCCACAAGAGTTTGAAGAACTAAAGATCATTGCTATGTCAAAAGGATTTAGTCACTGTGAAGCCGGTCCGCTCGTTCGCTCCTCTTATCATGCAGACGAACAGGTTAATGCAGCAAAAGCGAATGCATAATCAATTAAAATATGCGATTAAGGGAGAGAGGCCAATGATGATAAAAATGACAGAAGCGGCAATGAATAAGCTTAAGGAAATGATGGTCAATGAAGACCAACCTCCTCGGATTGACGCCGAAGTCGCTGGCGGATGCGGAATGACTGTTAAGTTTTCAATTGTTTTTGATGAACCACGACGAAACGATTTATGCATAGAAATGGGCGGGATTCAGATACGATTGGATCGTTTTACAAAACGCTATTTAAATGAAGAAACACAAATTGATTATAGAAACGAACTCGGTTTTCTAGTTGGAGAAAGCTTTACTTCTAGTGCATGTGCAATTGAAATCGAATAATAGGAAATGGCTGATCTGTAAGAATGTAAGGAGCTTCAAGCTGTTTTATGATTATTAATCCAAGTTTTCCTATAGACATTAATAGAACAAAAATATCGTAATCCTAAGGATGGTGGATAAGTAATGATCTCTAAAGGAAAGCTGAAACGTGCAAAATTATTAATTTCCTGTCCAGAAAAGCCAGGTATTATCTCGTCTGTAACTAATTTTTTATTAGAACACAAGGCTAATATCGTACATTTTGACCAACATACAACTGATCCACAAGCAGGTATGTTCTTTATGCGGATCGAGTTTGACTTGGAAGAATTTGATTCTTCATTTGAAAAACTTGAACAAGATCTACATGTGATGGCGCGGGACTATGCCTTGGATTGGCAGCTCGGCAGTAAGGAAAAAAGAAAGCGGATGGCCATCTTTGTTTCCAAAGCGGACCACTGTCTTAGTGAGCTTATTTGGCGGTGGAAATCCAAGGAAATTCCAGTGGATATCCCTATGGTGATCAGTAATCATTCTGATTTAAAAGAATTAGTTGAGGGTAATGGCATCCCTTTTTATCATATCCCAATGTCTAAAGAAACGAAAGAAGATGCCGAACAGAAAGCATTAGAGTTGTTGAAAGGAAATATCGACTTTATTGTCCTAGCAAGGTATATGCAAATTCTTTCCCCTAAATTTATTTCTAAGTTTCCCAATCAAATTATTAACATCCATCACTCTTTCTTACCGGCATTTGTTGGAGCAAATCCTTATGTGAGAGCGTTTAACCGAGGGGTGAAGTTAATAGGGGCAACTGCACATTACGTGACCAATGATCTGGATGAAGGACCAATTATTGAACAAGATGTACAGCGGATTAATCATCGCTATACAGCAGAGGATTTAAAGACTGCCGGACGGCATGTGGAAAGAAGGGTCCTTGCCGAAGCCGTTTCCTGGCATGTTGAAGATAAAGTACTTGTTCATGGAAATAAAACGATTGTATTTACATGAGGTGATTACATAGCCGGTTCTCGTGCAAGATTCATAAAAGCAAAAGGAAAATTGAAAAAGAAGAAATAATCCAATCAACCATTTGATGGTAAAAGGAGTTTATCTTAATTTTTGGAGTTTGTAATTATATATAGGTTAAATATGGTAAACATATGAGAACAAAAAGAAGGAACCTATTTGTCATGTCTAATAGGTTCCTTCTTTCATTGTTGTTGAAAAATCTACATTTTTGTGAAATTTAACTAATGGATGATTAGTTTTTATAGAATAGTGCTATAATTCTTGTTGATGTATCATTTATAATTTTTCCCCATTTATAAACCTTTTTGTTTCCACATGATTCGATCTCCCTAGATCGGATAAAATTCTTCACTTCTCAATCATGCTTAAAGCCATTCTTCAATCCTTTAGCTTATTCTCTTATGTTATAGTATTAAAACTTGGAGGTCCTCGATGATGAATAATGAATTATTAGAAATATTACGTTCAGTTCTAAATGAAAAATTGGAACCTTTTAATAAACGTCTTGATGCTATTGAACAACACGGGAAAGAAATGAATAAACGTCTCGAAGTTATTAGACAAGATGGGAAAGAAATGAATAAACGTCTGGATGGTATTGATAAAGACTTGAAAGACCTAAAATCTGGACAAGAACGACTTTCACAAAATATTATTGAGAGCCTTGGACTTTATTCTGAAAAAATTGCGGACCACGTTGATAATAAAACCGCTGAATTGAATAAACGAGTTTTTGCCGTCGAAACGGAGATTTAACGTCTAACCAAACAATAAAATCGCTGAAATCAAGAGGCAAGACCGAGCATGTTCCCTCTATGTTCGGTCTTTTTTTCAGTAATCACCTAATTTAAGGCTCAAGCCTGCAAATTTTGATCTGTTGAATGTTTTTTTACATACTTGAACATACTTATCGCTAAATGAATGTTGAGTAATTGTTTACTGTCTGTTAAATCAATGGAGAGAATTTCTTCAATCCTTTTTAAACGATAGCTTAGGGTATTAATGTGGACATGCAAGGAATCTGCCGTTCTCTTTACATTTTGATTCTTCTCTAGATATTCATAAAGTGTCTTAAGAAGTTCCCCTTTTCGTGAATTTTCATATTCATTAAGGGGACCTAAAACTTCATTGATAAAATCAATCACCTCTTCCTCCGGATGTTGCAGGATGAACCTTTGGATACCAAGGTCATTATAACTGAGAATTGAATTTTCCCAATTAAACCGTTGAATAAATTTCAAACATTTTTCAGCTTCCTGGAGGGATTTGTGCACATTAAGTAATCCTTGTTTGACTCTTCCAATTCCAAAAGCGACCTCAACCGCCCACTTTCTAGCCATAGTTTCCTGCTGAATCCACTTTGCTTTTTCTTTTATACGAGAAACGATCAAAGAAAAGTTAATATTCGAATGATAAGAGAGAAGAACGACGATTTGTTGATGATGCCTTACTGTCATGCCTTGGGTGGAATGTTCCAAAAAAGCCTGATTTGTAATTTGAATCATTTTTCTTACCAAACCATCTTTAGGATGGAATTTATTATTAGCTGTCGTGGAAAATTCAATAATGATAGCGATGTAGTTTCGTGCAGGATTTAAATCCAGACTTTTTGCCTTTTGAATAAGTACTTCATCCATATGCTCTGAAAAGATTCTCGTTAAGAACTCTCCTTTTAATCGTTGTTGAGTCTCAAATAAGGTCTGTTCTTTAAATAGTTCTAAAGAAAGGACGGTACACGCATGTTCGAGAGCCGCTATATCCACGTCTGCCATTTTTTTAGTGGAAAGGATGATCATCAAACCAAGAAAATTAGGTTTAGATCCAAGAGGCAAGCTGACCAAATGGTAGGGTAATCCATCTATTTCCATTTGCTTCACAGCTAGGGTATTTTCAGGTGATTTCATAAACACAATAGCCTGTTGTTTTATAAACTTTAGGATCTCGAGGGATAGGGCTGGATCATAGGAGGATGCCATCAGCTCTCCTAAATCATCAAAAAGAAAAGTGTTTTGCCCAATCCATTGATGAATGTATTGAAGAATGGCATGAAGATCCTCTCCTTGAAGGACTAGATTCGCCAAGGCTCTGTGTGCTTCGATCGAATCCGAAAGGTTATTTACGGTCTCCTCTTTTTCCTTGTAAAGGCTTGATCTTTCTAAAGCTACAGCAGCCTGATGACAAATTGCCTCTAATAGATGAATATCCTCAGGCTTAAAGTTTTTAGCCTGTTGGAAAGAATCCAAGGTAAACACGCCAATGCATTTACCTTTCAAAAATATGGGGGAAGAAATAACTGTTGAAAAACTAAAATTAGTAGGAATAGATCTCTTTAATAACTCTGAATTTTCTGAAGATAACGATGATAATGCTTTTTTTATTTCTTTCTCATTCGGAAATAGCAAAGAGTTTCTCGCTTCATAGGTTTTACCTGTCATTGATTCACCAGGTTTTAACCGGATCTGTTGAAAAATCTTTGGGTAAAAGATTCCCTGAGCGGAATGGGCGATTAGGCAATCTTGATTTTGATCATATAACCACAATGAACCGCCTTCCGCAGCTTCAACAACAGAAATGGTTTCACTTATAATTAATTCAATAATTGTGTCAATATCAAATGATGTATTTAGAAGATTGGAAATATGTATTAAGGACTGAAGCTGGCGATGTGTTAATGTTTCTTCCATTCTGGCCCTCCATAGAAATTAGGAAATTATTAACTCGAATCCTAGTATTAGTCGAAATTAACAAATTCATATTCTTATAAAAAAGATTAAAATTTTTCAATATTCATGTTAAATTTACTACTTTTCCTAATAATTAGCCATAATAAACAGCTATCTAAGTAGAATTATAGAAAACATTGGGAAACATAGCAATTTAATCTTTTTGTGTAAAACCTACAAAAATTATCTATTCATTTTTATGAAGATAGACATAGCCATTTTGAAGTTATATCGTTATAATTATTAGAAGATTAATATAGTTTGAAAAATTCATCTTAGAAACAATCAGATCTGGTTCAAAATGTAGTTCTATTAAAACATGAGGGGATTGATACTAGTATGAATTTTGATTTAACAGAAGAACAGGCGATGATTCGAAAATTAATTCGTGATTTTGCAGAAGCAGAGGTAGCTCCAGGGGCAGATGATCGCGACCGGAAAGGGGAATTTCCAGAGGAAGTTTTCAATAAATTAGCCAAATTAGGAATCATGGGGCTGCCTTTTCCTGAACAGTATGGTGGAGGTGGAGCTGATACCGTCAGTTTTGCCATTGCAGTAGAGGAGTTAAGCCGCGTATGTGGGTCTACTGGAATCACTTACTCTGCCCATATTTCCTTAGGCGGTGCACCGATTAATTTATTTGGTACCCATGAACAAAAGGAAAAATATTTAACTCCACTTTGTACCGGGGAATATTTGGGTGCTTTTGGACTGACAGAGCCGAATGCCGGATCTGATGCTGGAGGAACTCAAACGACTGCAACATTAAATGGTGACCAATGGTCCATTTCCGGTTCCAAATGTTTTATTACAAATGCAAGCTATGCAAAAAATCTTGCCATTACAGCCGTAACCGACCGCTCGAAAGGAACCAATGGTATTAGTGCATTTATGGTATCGACGGAAGATCCAGGTTTTACTGTCATTAGCAATTATGAAAAGATGGGTTTTCACGCATCAAATACAACAGAATTAATACTTGAAAATGTAAGCGTATCCAAAGAGGACCTGTTAGGTGTGGAAGGAAATGGATTTAAACAATTTTTAGCTACTCTTGACGGAGGCCGGATCGGCATTGGCGCTATGGCTGTTGGGATCGCTCAAGGAGCCTACGAGAAAGCGCTTCAATATGCTCATGAAAGAAAACAATTTGGCCAAAGCATTTCTAATTTTCAAGCGATTCAATTCAAACTGGCTGATATGGCGATGAACATAGAAGTGGCCGAAATATGGTTTATAAAGCAGCATGGTTAAAGGATCAAGGGAAGAAATTTAAAAAGGAAGCGGCTATGGCAAATTATTTGCATCGGAAATCTGTATGCGGGTTTGTGATCAAGCTGTTCAAATCCATGGCGGCTATGGGTATATGAAGGAGTATCAAGTGGAACGCTTCTTCCGTGACGCGAAGCTTCTTGAGATTGGTGAAGGAACCTCTGAAGTCCAAAGAATGGTCATTGCAAAAGAAATTGGATGCTAAAGAATTTTTATAGAGATTAAATAAATATTGTTAAGGGAGCAATTACATGGATATCAGTGGAATTTTGCAAGTAGTTTCAAATAGCAAACTCGTTTATCCAGAAAAAGTGCGTTCAACCTCCAGTGGGAGCAGCGAAGCTTTTCAAGAACTTCTTAAACAATCCCAAGAAGATCCTGCCACCTTTTGGGATCGTGCAGCCCGTGAACTTGTTTGGTATGAACCATGGAATGAAACCGTAAGTGGACAACTCCCTGATTTTCGCTTCTTTGTCGGCGGTATTAGTAACCCGAGTATTAATTTACTTGATCGGCATATAGAAAATGGGGCAGGAAACCGGACCGCTCTCATTTGGGAAGGAGAAAACGGGGACACCAAATTTTACACATATACTATGCTTCTTGCTGAAGTAAATCGATTTGCCAATGTTCTTAAATCATTTGGAGTAAAAAAAGGTGATTGCGTAGCTATTTATCTTCCAAATTTCGCCGAAGCCTTTATTGCCGTTTTAGCTTGTTTTCGAATTGGTGCTATTTACAATACGATTTTCTCAGGTTATTCCGAAAAATCATTGACAGACCGACTCATCAGTTTTGAGCCAAAAGTTTTGGTAACTGCAGATGCAACTGAACGACGGGGTAAAGTCATTCGTTTAAAAGAAAAAGTCGATCATGTTGTACCATCTATTCCATCTGTCAAAGCAGTCATTGTTGTAGACCGATTAGGTTCAGAGGTTCAAATGAAAGAAGGCCGGGATTACTGGTGGCATGAGCAGACAAAAGCAGCAAGTATCGTTTGTGAACCTGAGAGAATAGAAGCTAATGAGAGCGGTATTGTGTTTTATACAAGTGGTACGACAGGTAAACCAAAAGGTGTCGTGCATTCCGGCATGGCTTTTGTCACTCAAAATTACACATATGCCAAGTATCATATGGATCACCATAATCACGATGTTTTCTGGTGTACTGCGGATATCGGTTGGTTAACAATGCATATTTGGGGAATTACAGGTGCCTTAGCAAATGGTGTAACTACCGTTGTCTTTGAAGGGGCGGTTGATTATCCAACAAAAGACCGTTTTTATCAAATCATTGAAAAATACAGGGTGAATAAACTGTTTACTGCCCCTACAGCATTAAGAATGTTAAAAAGTATGGGAGAAAAGTCATTAGAGAAATTTGATTTATCTTGCCTCGATGTCATATCCCTTGTTGGAGAACCTTTCGATCCGGAAACCTGGCATTGGACATATGAAGTTTTAGGAAAGAAGAAGGTATATATCAATAATACTTGGGGTCAAACGGAAACAGCGGGATCACCTATAGCTGGAGCAGCTTGGCTGACGCCAATGAAACCGGGTTCCTCAGGTACTCCATTTTTAGGTGCGGTTATGGATATAGTTGATGAGGAAGGCAATCCAGTTAAACCTTGTAAGATAGGAAATCTGGTTATTAGAAAACCATTTCCTATGCTATGCCGGACACTTTGGAAAGAACCTGAGCGATATTACGGATCCTATTTTAGCCAAGTGGATGGCTGCTATTATGCCAGCGACTTGGCATTAATAGACGATGATGGATATTTATGGGTAGTTGGCCGTTCTGATGACGCATTTAATGTAGCTGGACACCGCTTAAGTACAATGGAGATGGAAAGCGCTGTACTAGAATGTGAGGGTGTTTCTGAAACCGCAATTATTGGAATCCCTGATGAAATAAAAGGAGAAGTTCCGCTCGTATTTGTCCGTTTGGCTGATGGCTATAAAATAACAGAAGAATTAAAACAACAAATAAATAATCGGATAATACAACAAATTGGTAAGATTGCAGCTCCAAAATCAATTATTTTTACTGATACTTTACCGAAAACAGTCAGCGGAAAAATCATGCGCCGCTTATTAAAGGAAATTGTTGTATCAGGAAAGGTTGACGGCGACATTACAGGACTAGAAGATCCGTCGACCGTTGCCCAAATACAAAAAATAGTTGCTGAAAAATCATCAGTTAAATAGTCATTAATTAGAGCCAGTCATTTGTCAAGAAAATGATCGGCAACGACTGGTTCCAATATATTAGTAGTAAAAGATAAACGTAAGAATATTGCAAAATTAATGATTAGATTTTTACATATCTCCTTAACGATGTTAGAAAGGGTGGAAAGGTATGTTCAAAAAAGTTTTAATTGCAAACCGCGGAGAGATTGCCGGACGAGTAATCCGGACTTGTAATGCATTGGGGATCCAAACGGTCGGAATTTACTCAGAAGCGGATAAGGATGCCCTCCATGTGAAAGCGGCGGATGAAGCTTATTTACTGGGGGGACCCAAAGTTTCAGAAAGTTACTTGAACATCGATAAAATTATCGAAATCGCTCGTCAATCCGGAACAGAAGCTATTCACCCTGGATACGGACTTCTTTCGGAGAATGCTGAATTTGCTCGTCGATGTGAGGAAGAAGGCATTGTCTTTATTGGCCCTTCTCCCGATGTTATTTCCAAAATGGGCAGCAAAATTGAGGCAAGAAAGTTAATGGAGTTAGCAGGAGTTCCCGTAGTGCCAGGGATTACCTACCCTTTAGCTGATGTGGAGGAAGCCGTGGAAATAGGAAAGAAAATTGGCTATCCGATTATGCTTAAGGCTTCTGCAGGCGGTGGGGGAATTGGCATGCAGATTGTTCAAAACGATGATGAGCTTAGAAAAGCATTTGAAGGTAATCAGAAACGCGCCGTTAGTTTTTTTGGTAATGGAGAAATGTTTATTGAAAAATATGTGGAAAATCCTCGGCATATTGAAATTCAAATTCTTGCTGATTCAGTCGGGAATACCATTTATTTATGGGAACGTGAGTGTTCCATTCAACGACGCCATCAAAAAGTAGTCGAAGAGGCACCATCTCCATTTTTAGATGAAGTTACCCGCAGTAAGATGGGAGAAGCAGCCGTAAAAGCAGCCAAATCAATCGGCTATAAAAATGCAGGTACCATCGAATTTTTAGTCGATGAGCATAAAAATTTCTACTTTTTAGAAGTGAATACCCGTCTGCAAGTGGAACACCCCGTAACAGAAGAAATTACAGGGCTAGACCTTGTTGCCGAGCAGCTGCGGATTGCCTTCGGCGAATCCTTACCGTTTAAACAATCTGAGATTAAACGTGAAGGGCATGCGATTGAAGTGCGAATCTATGCAGAGGATCCGAAAACCTTCTTCCCTTCTCCAGGAAAAATTACAACATTCGTTTTACCGGAGGCCTGGGATTCGACATGAATTAGGAGTGGGCGAACAGTCAGTCGTTACCCCTTTTTACGATCCGATGATTGCTAAACTTGTCGTAAAGGGCAAGGATCGAGAGGAGGCAATTGGCATTCTAAAGGATGCGTTAGCCCATTATGAAGTACAGGGAATTAAAACAAATATCCCGATGCTCCAAAAAGTTGTGGAGCACGAAGCCTACGTTTCAGGTGATACGACAACGAACTTTGTAGAAAAGTATCTGCAGGAAACGAAGAAAAATGTCATGAAATAAGTGGAGGGTTTATAAATGAATAAAATTGTTGCAATTATGGCAGGAAGTGTATGGAAGGTCCTAGTCCAACCTGGTGACCTGGTAGAGGAAGGGCGGGATGTCATCATTTTGGAATCGATGAAAATGGAAATTCCAATTACGGCTGATTTCAGTGGTACGGTTAAAGAAGTAAAAGTAAATGAAGGCGACTTTGTGAACGAAGAAGAACTCTTAATCGAAATGGAATAAACCTTCAAGGAGATGAAAACATGAACTGGCCAACGAACGTAACCATTAAAGAAGTTGGACCAAGAGATGGGCTGCAAAATGAGCAGACATTTCTTTCTGTGGAGGATAAAATCAACTGGATTAATCAATTGTCTCGTACAGGTCTTCAACATATCGAAATTACTTCGTTTGTGAATCCCAAGTGGATTCCGGCACTCGCCGATTCTCTTGAGGTGGCAAAAGGAATTGAACGCCTGCCGGGTATCACCTATACAGCGCTTGTCCCAAACCGTCATGGGCTGGAGAGGGCAATTGAAGGCAGCGTGGATGAAGTTGCCGTATTTATGTCAGCCAGTGAAACACATAACCAAAAAAATATCAATAAATCCATTGACGAAACCTTTCCTGTGCTAAAAGAAGTCGTCCGGGAAGCATTAATGGCCGGAAAGTCTGTCCGGGGCTATGTTTCTACCGTGTTTGGATGCCCTTATGAGGGGCAGGTGCCAGTCGAAAATGTGATTCGAGTGGCTGAACATTTATTTGAAATGGGCATTCAGGAATTATCATTGGGTGATACCATTGGCGTGGCCAATCCCAAGCAAGTTCAAGAGGTGTTACCTATTCTCTTAAAACGATTTCCTATTGAAAAGCTTGCTCTTCACTTTCACGATACGCACGGGACAGCACTAGCGAATATTCTCGCGTCATTAGACATGGGGATCACAACCTTCGACTCATCCACGGGTGGATTGGGAGGCTGTCCTTATGCCCCTGGTGCTTCAGGTAACGTGGCAACAGAAGATGTACTTTACATGCTAAATAACATGGGAATTCAGACAGGAGTTAATCTGGAAAAACAGCTTAGCGCTGGTCACTTTATCCAAGAGAAAATAGGTAGAACACTATCTAGCAGAAATCTTCAAGCTTGTACTATCAATCCTACCATTCCATTTTAATAAGAGGTGAAACAAATGGATCAAGCTGTACTGGTTTCAAGACAAGAGAATGGAGTTATGGTTATTACATTGAATCGCCCTGATGCTGCAAATGCACTATCGATCAAAGTTCTAGAAGAACTTAAAAACGTCATCGACACCTGTAAATTTGACCTATCCGTTCGTTGTTTGGTCATAACAGGAGCTGGAGAGAAGGCTTTTTGTGCCGGGGCTGATTTAAAAGAGCGGGCAGGAATGGATACACAGATGGTACGGAAAACCGTTTCCTTGATTCGGGCGTGCATCAACAATCTTGAAACTTTACCACAACCCGTCATTGCTGCTGTAAATGGCCGCGTTTGGAGGGGGAACTGAATTGGCCTTGGCATGTGATATTCGCGTGGCCTCAGAAAATGCAAAATTCGGTCTTACCGAGACTTCGCTCGGAATTATCCCTGGTGCTGGCGGCACACAACGGCTCTCAAGGCTGGTTGGGAAAGGGAGGGCGAAAGAACTGATTTTTACGGCAAGACGTATCGATGCTGAAGAAGCAAAGGAAATTGGCTTAGTTGAATTTGTTGAATCTCCAGAATCACTGTTAGAAAAGGCACTTGAAATCGCAGATCAGATTGTTCGAAATGCTCCTATTGCCGTCAGGCAGGCCAAATTTGCCATTGAAAAAGGGTATGATGTTGATTTAACGACTGGGCTCGCGATTGAACAGAATGCCTATGAAGTTACCATCCCGACTAAGGATCGTTTGGAAGGGCTTCAGGCTTTTAAAGAAAAGCGCAAACCTGTCTATAAAGGGGAGTAACATCAATAGAAGGAGGAAAACTTCATGACCATAGAAGTTCATTCAGAGGAGCTAACATTTCAAGAACGGGTTGAACGGATTTATAAAGGGGGTGCTTCAAAATATCACGAAAAAAACAGCGAGCAAGGAAAGCTATTTGTTCGTGATCGTTTAAAGTTATTGTTGGATCCAGGTTCTGAACTCGAAGATGGATTATTTGCCAATTGTCTAGCAGAGGATCTTCCAGCTGATGGTGTCGTTACGGCAATCGGAAAAATAAATGGCAAGACCGTTTGCGTAATGGCAAACGATTCAACGATTAAAGCAGGGTCCTGGGGAGCACGGACCGTCGAAAAGATTATTCGAATTCAAGAAACGGCCGAAAAACTGAGAGTCCCATTGATTTATCTCGTCGATTCAGCCGGTGCCCGGATTACTGATCAAGTCGAAATGTTTCCGGGGCGCCGCGGAGCGGCCGGATTTTTTATAATCAGGTGAAATTATCAGGGAAAATTCCACAGGTGTGTATTTTGTTCGGACCTTCTGCAGCGGGTGGAGCGTACATCCCGGCATTTTGTGACATTGTAATCATGGTCGATAAAAATGCCTCCATGTATCTTGGGTCACCACGGATGGCGGAAATGGTCATCGGTGAAAAGGTAACGCTAGAAGAAATGGGCGGCGCACGCATGCACTGTTCGGTTTCGGGCTGTGGTGATATTTTGGCTAAAAATGAGGAAGACGCCATTGAAATGGCACGAAAATACCTTTCTTATTTTCCAGCTAATTTCTCGGAAAAGCCGCAGACTAAAGAAGCTTTACTACCTAAGTCATTCGAAAAAACAATCGAAGACCTCATTCCTGAAAACCAGAATACACCTTTTAACATGTATGATTTAATTGACCGAATTATTGATGAAGGATCCTTTTTTGAAATCAAGAAGCTTTTTGCTGCCGAACTAATTACAGGATTATCGCGAATTAATGGTAAGCCAATTGGTATTATTGCAAACCAGCCGCGAATGAAAGGTGGAGTTTTGTTCCATGACTCTGCCGATAAAGCAGCTAAATTTATTAATCTATGCGATGCCTTCCATATTCCAATCCTATTCCTTGTTGATGTCCCTGGTTTTATGATTGGGACAAAAGTTGAGCGGGCAGGTATCATCCGCCATGGAGCAAAAATGATTTCGGCTATGGCAGAAGCAACCGTCCCGAAAATTTCTGTCATTGTCCGTAAAGCCTATGGAGCCGGACTCTATGCGATGGCAGGTCCCGCATTTGAACCAGATTGCTGCCTCGCTTTACCTACAGCTCAAATTGCTGTGATGGGGCCAGAGGCTGCAGTTAACGCAGTCTACTCCAATAAAATTGAGAAATTGCCAGATGACGAGAAGGCTGCCTTTGTTGAACAAAAGCGTGAAGAATATACGAAAGATATTGATATTTATCGACTAGCTTCCGAAATGATTATCGATGGGATTATTCCAGCCAATTCCCTGCGTGACGAGCTGGCCAATCGTTTTGAAGCGTATTCTTCAAAATATACTAGTTTCTCAGAACGAAAGCATCCAGTCTATCCTGTTTAAAATTTTTAAGAGAATTAAAGGGGGTTATTTCCTTGAAGAATGGGAAAATCATAGATTCTTTTACGCAAGCCATTCATGATATTCCAGATGGAGCGACCATCATTGTTGGAGGCTTTGGATTGTGCGGAATTCCTGAAAAGGCCATCATTGCATTACGAGATAAAGGAACAAACGATTTAACCATCGTAAGCAATAATTGCGGTGTGGATGATTGGGGGCTTGGACTATTATTAGCCAACAAGCAAATCAAGAAGATGATTTCATCCTACGTGGGCGAAAATAAGATTTTCGAACAACAGTTTTTAAGCGGGGAATTGGAGGTAGAACTGGTTCCACAAGGTACATTAGCAGAACGAATCCGGGCAGGCGGGGCTGGAATTCCTGGATTTTACACAGCTACAGGTGTAGGGACTGCCATTGCCGAAGGGAAGGAACACAAGGTATTCAACGGAAGAACCTATATTTTAGAAGAGGGAATCGTTGGAGACTTTGCTCTCGTAAAAGCGTGGAAAGCAGACCCAATCGGAAATCTAATTTACCGTAAAGCTTCCCGTAACTTTAATCCTTTAGCGGCGATGGCTGGAAAGATTACGATTGCAGAAGTAGAAGAGATCAAAGATCTTGGCGAGTTAAATCCAGATGAAGTTCATACGCCTGGTATTTATGTTCAACGCCTGTTACTTGGTGAAAACTATGAAAAGAGAATTGAAAAGCGGACAGTCTTGCAAGCATAGTCCAAAGTGAGGAAAGGAGGAACTATTATGAGTAATGCTCGGTCCATTATTGTTAAACGTGCTGTTCAGGAGATTAAAGACGGAATGAATGTCAATCTTGGGATTGGCATACCAACCCTAATCGCTAATGAAATTCCAAGCGAATTTAATGTTCTGCTTCAATCTGAAAACGGATTATTAGGGATAGCGCCCTATCCTTTAGAAGGCACTGAAGACCCTGATCTTATCAATGCTGGAAAAGAAACCGTTACTGCTCTCAAAGGGTCATCCTTTTTTGACAGTGCCGAATCCTTTGCGATGATTCGCGGGGGGCACATTGATCTCGCCATCCTAGGCGGTATGGAGGTTTCTGAACAAGGAGATTTGGCCAATTGGATGATTCCAGGGAAGATGGTAAAAGGAATGGGCGGCGCCATGGACTTAGTTAATGGAGCCAAACGGGTAATCGTCATCATGGAACATGTAAATAAAAATGGGGAATCTAAAGTAAAAAAAGACTGTTCACTTCCTTTAACAGGTAAACAAGTGGTCCATCGATTAATTACTGATTTAGCTGTTTTTGATTTTACTCCAGAAGGCATGGTCCTCATGGAGACACAAGAGGGCATAACCGTAGAAGACGTAATCAAAAATACAGAAGCGTCTTTCACAGTGAGTCGCGAATTATTAGCATAATAAAGAAGTATTCGAGAGATGATAGATAACTAGAAGGGAAGAGAACAGATTAAATACTGCTTTTCTTCTCTTTTTTTTGCTAATCATTTATTTAAACTCCTTGAGATTTTTTCGGTTCCATTATCATTACATGGTTAATACATTGTAATGTACCTTACGAAGAAATGTTTTAACTGAGGAGGAACCGATGTATTTTTTAAAATCAATTTCCGACGATGTTAGATCATCCCAAACAGTTTTCAAAAATCATTCAAAAATGAAACAGCATGTTTTAGGTGCGCTTTTTGGCAGTATTGCAGCTGTTCTTCAGTCAGCTGGCGGTTTTTTACCGGGTGTTGGATACTTTATCAGCCCATTTGCGACAGCGCCGATTCTCTTCTGTTCGATACTTTCTCTCCCGCTTGGCATTATGTCCTATATCCTTACCAATCTATTGCTTCTCATCCTTCAGCCTAGTGAACTGATTGTCTTTCCGTTTACAACAGGTTTATTAGGACTAGGAATAGGTTTGGCTTTCACCTTTTTCAGGAAGAGATTGAGCATTATTGTAACTGGTGCCGTAATTTTAACCTTAGGAATCATCAGCCTATTGTATATTTTTCAATTCCCAGTCCTAGGTCCTGCTGTACCTAATTCCTTTTCATTTCTCACAACAATTGGCATTTTTGTATTTGCAATCCTATATAATTGGATTTGGGTAGGTATCAGCTTAATCATTTTTAAAAGAATCAAAAAACTTTAACTTCGCATCCCGGCTTCATTGAAAAATAATCAAAAATCTTTCAATCTTTACACATCCTATTAATGGAGGTGAGAAGATGGAGAAAAATAATATTCATGAGAATGGTAATCCCACTAATGATATTGAGCAAGATCCAATTATGAATAGAGTGAATCAATCTTTTGATAAAATGGTAGAAGATGTTAGAGAGATGTTAAATAAAAACAATGAACAATTATCTTAACGCCAGTCAATGGCGTTTTATTTATGTTGAAGGACCACATTTTTTCGAAAATCCGATGTCCTATATAAATGAATTTTTCAGGTACGCGACTCGGAATCCCGTACAAGGATATGTTTACGGGCTACTTAAATTCAAAAATCCTGACTCATTTCCACGTATCTTTGCACACTACTATAATCCGGAAAATTTAAACTTTGGGATGTTAAGGGTTATACAGGATTAAATGGATGGATTTTGTGCCAAACCCCACTCCTTAAAACTATAAAGTAATGGGGACAGGCACCGAATTCTCCGCACATCAAGGAAACAATTGCTGCTGTACTTTCATCGCTTACCTGGAAAATGCCCGCTTCAATACACTTTTTAGGATTCTTGGGAGCATCAATATGGTTATCGGACGGACAAGGTTCATAACTTGGATAAACGAGTTATAAATGTCTTGATTTTGCGATGATAATAGAAATATGTTTTTTGCGTACCATTGCTGGATGAAAAGACCATAGGGCTTTCTCCCAGTAGTTTCTGGATATCGAAAATCTTCTGTAATCACCATATTCCAAATAGGGGAGATGATTTTCGCTGCTTGTTTATGAAAGGTAGTAGTGATTTTTGGATGTGTATGCCTATGATCCTGAAGCAGTTTTTTTAGTACAAGTGCTTCTAATATGGCTATACTCATCCCTTGACCAAAAACGGGATCAATTCTGCATAGTGTATCACCGATTAGTAAGAGTCCGTCTGGTAGATTCTTAACCTTTTCATATTTCCTCCAAATTATATGTGGTACGCGGTAGATGGAGGTGCTGGATAATGGGCTGGCATCCTTTATTTCTTGATAGATGTCTAGATTTGGCAGCTTTTTTGTTAGTTCAATAAAGCCGCTATTAATTTTCAGTACCTGTTTTTCGTTTACTTCGTTATGGTATCCACTGAGCGTGACAATATAACGATTTCCCTCTACCTTTGAGATGGTTCCTCCTATTTTTTCATGAGGAGGGTTTGGATAGACTATTTTAATTGCCCAGTCTCTAGCTGGGCTTTCAGGCAGTTGAAAAGATTTACTAATATAACTTAATCCGATTTGAACCTTTTCATCTGGGATATGTATCCCTCGCTTGTTTAACCAACTTGTGGAAAGACTGCTTACGCCACTTGCATCTACAATGAGGTCAGCTGTTAATGTTTTAATAGAGGAAATGTCATCTATTTTTTCCACTCCAACAATCCGATTTTCTTCTTCATTATATAAATAGTTTTTGACGACTTGGTTGTACAGTACTGTTACATTTGGAATCTTTTTAATAAATTGTTCGATATGCCATTCTAAATGTGGACGTGATTGAAGCGTTGTCGTGTACTCGCCATCAAAGCGAAGCTTCCAAACCCCATGGTGAAACCAAGCAAGATCTTTAGTGGAATTTATTTTTATTGCATCTGTTGAGTAAAATTTCTCCGTAATACCCGGAAATAGCTTCTCATGTCCAAACTCACCCGCTTGGAGGAGTGCGTGGATATGTTCGCCTTGGGGTGCACCTTTTCTTGGGAACGGTCCTTCTGGTTCTTGATCACGTTCCAAAATAATTACTTCTTGGAAAAAATCAGAAAACACGCGTGCAGCTAATTTTCCAGAAATTCCTCCACCAATAATAACTGCCTTTTCCTTTCGAGACAATGGGTGAAACACCTCCCATATTTTACTTAATAAAGATAGCATACTATTCTTCTGCTGGACATCTATTGATTATGCTATCAAAGTCCGTCTCTCTTAAACCATAAAGATCAATTCGTTCATTTTCTAGAGAATATTAATAATGACTGAACATACCTTGCCAAAATATTTTTTGTACATATATTTAAAAGCCCTTCATACATTTAGATTAAGATGATCAACAGTGAGTTCTTCAAATAGGGAAATCTTATGAATAATCTGGACAAACTGTATTACTTCTTAACTTTTTCATTTCTAAAAAATGGACCTAGGTTTGCAATACTGATTTTTATGGTTGACATGGCGTTCGCATGATTTAGTGCTAGTAGTGAAAAGATTCCAAATGCATTGCTAAAAAAGGATTGATATTTATCAGTCGATAATCCAGCCTTGGCGAATTTGGTAGCAGAGCGAAAATCAACCGATAGAAAAGGAGAAAATAAATCAAGATGGAGTTCCTACAAGAAATAATGAATAATTATAGTACATTTTTTTCATTAGAGGCTTTTGAAAATGTTGCTTTAAATCCTGCTAGCTGGGGAGTTATAGGAACGCTTGTTATTCTTGAAGGATTATTATCTGCTGATAACGCCTTGGTTTTAGCTGTAATGGTGAAGCATTTGCCAAAGGACCAACGAAAGAAAGCCCTATTCTACGGGATTTTTGGTGCCTATTTTTTTCGTATTATCGTGATTGGAGTAGGAATCTCCTTAATCAATATTGCGTGGATAAAAATTGTCTGCGGTCACTATTTACTTTGGATTGTCTTACAAAACTTCCTTCAGAAAAAGGATGATGAAGGAGCTAAAAATAAAAAAGTGGGCTTCTGGAGAACAGTGTTAACAGTGGAGCTAATGGATATTTCGTTTAGCTTTGACAGCGTGATAGCAGCATTTGGTGTATCTAATCAAGAATGGGTCTTATTCCTAGGAGGGATCCTTGGAATTCTAATGATGCGAGGGGTCGCTCATTTATTCCTAACATTGATTGAAAAAGTACCGGAATTTGAAACAACTGCGTTTGTTTTAATTGCCATAATCGCCGTAAAAATGATCGTTTCTGCATTCGGTTTTCGTATGGATGAAATGGTATTCTTTAGCATATTAATCACGATTTTCTTCGGAACATTTATTGTGCATTTATTTAGAAAAAACTCTGGAAATGAAACAACGATGTAATCCTTTTTTGAGACGGTAAGATGCTTTCCATTTTGTGGTGCTTCATATTTCAAAAACCAATCTGACTTTATACTATCAAAAAGCGTGATAGGTGATTTGTTTCGAATTATGATATATATTGAAATAGCATCATAGCTCATAGTTATGGTGTTTTTTTGTTTTTTAATTATTTGATCCATAGGGTGATTTTTCCTATCTATGGGAGTTGAAAATTTTGAGTCGTTTATTTGCTAAATGGTATGATTTTTTTATGAATCCCTTGGAAAAAAAGAAGTTTAAAAGGATTCGAAAGGAACTTATTTCAAAGGCATCGGGGAATGTCCTAGAATTAGGTTCAGGAACAGGAATTAATTTTCCTTTATATGAGGCTGCAGAAAAAGTAACTGCGATTGAACCAAGTCAGCACATGATTGCGCGTTCATTATCAAAACTTAAAAAATCATTTGTCCCAATTGAAATGGTTCAGGCAAGTGCAGAAGAACTGCCCTTTGCAGCGAATACTTTTGATACAGTTGTAGCAACTCTCGTATTTTGTACTATTCCAAACCCGGAAAAAGCTATCTTAGAAATGAAACGAGTATGTAAGTCTGAAGGGAAAATCCTTCTCTTTGAACATGTTAAAATGGAAAATCGGTTTCTATCCACCCTACAGGATTGGTTAACTCCGGTTTGGAAAAAAATCTGCGATGGATGCTGTTTAAATCGAGATACCATCAACTTATTAAAGGTACATGATATCACTATTTTGAAGATGCAAAAATATTACAGTGATTTATTTATTTTTGTAGAGTCTGTAAATAAAAAGAAAGTTTAGTTCTCTAAAAAAAATGAGCATGCCCCTGAAGCTACAATAATGGGGAACAGTGCAATTTCAATTGTGGCAGGCATCAAAGAACTCCTTTGGTTCCCGCCCCTGCCTAATTATGGGGTTCATGGGAATTATAGAGTTCTTTTTTGAAAGAGTTTGTTCAAAAATTCACAAATTATAAAGTGTATTTTGAACAAATTAATACAATCGGAAGGTTAGCAGCATCATCTCCCAACGGGTTACTTCTTCACTTGTCATAAGATGTTCCTGAAACCGACTTTTTGATTTTTTCTCTATATTGTTCTACAGTTAATAGGAAAGGAAATGAGAACATTGGAGTATATTGAGAAAAAAGACCAGGCATATCGTCGTGTACTAGTTTGTATGTTGCTTGGCAGCATTGTTACCTTTGCGGTTTTGTATGCACCCCAACCGCTATTAAATTTTTTTTCAAAGCGATACGGAGTATCCCCCGCGACAGCTAGTGCTTCCATATCTTTACCCACACTTGCACTCGCTGCAAGTTTATTATTTATTCCGTTTTTATCCAGACGTATCGGTCGGAAACGAATCATGGGAATTTCATTGTTCGCAACATCGATTCTTGCGATAATTTCTGCTTTTTGTAACAATTTTGGCTTTTTTCTCGTTGTTCGTTTGCTCGAAGGCATCAGTGTGTCAGGCTTTCCAGCCATCGCAATTGCCTATTTGAACGAAGAAATTTCACCAATGAGCATTGGCGGTACAATGGGAGCATATGTAGCAGGAACGGCCGTAGGTGGATTCGTTGGTCGTGTGGCAATTCTGCCATTGACTGACTGGTTTTCGTGGCAAATTGCTTTTTTTGTCTTAGGGTTTATCTGTTTTCTGTGTAGTATGTATTTTTGGTTCAAGCTTCCCCGTTCGAGGAATTTCCAAGCTAAAAAAATGCCTTTTTCCGAATATATGAAAGCGTTAGTAACAGGATTCAGAGATAAACGATTGTTTCTTTTGTACAGTATGGGATTCTTGGTGATGGGTTCATACATAATGCTATTTAACTATATTGGTTATCCATTAACCGAATCGCCTTATCATTTGAGTCAAACGGTACTTGGATTTTTGTTTGTTGTCAACCTGATTGGCACTTGGAGCTCGACGATGTTTGGAAAACTCGCGGATCATCATTCCCGTCAAAAGTTGATGGGAATATCGTGTGTCATTTTCGCTTTAGGTGCCTTGCTTACACTCATTCCAAACCTGTGGATTAAAATTTTGGGGATTGCTGTTTTTGCTTTTGGTTTTTTCGCTGCCCATACAACGGTAAGTGGATGGGTTGGGGTGGTGGCACCTGCAAATCGAAAAGCTACGGCATCGTCGCTTTATTTGTTATTTTATTATTTGGGTTCTAGTGTCATTGGCTGGGCAGGTGGTTTTATATGGATTGACTTTCACTGGCTCGGTCTCGTATGTGCCATTTGTCTTTTCATGATCATTTGTTATGGAATATCGTTTGTGTCATCTGAGAGGGGAAATGGTTGCTAAACCAATCGTAACAAATACCAAAAAGAATCTGATCATTTCAAGGTGCATCCATTTTTGAGCTAGTTCATAAGCATATACATATCTTACTTCGAACAAAAAAAGCCCTGCTGATACTTTCCATTCGGCAGGGCTTTTCGTTTTCAGGTATAATAAGCTTTCATATACTATGTTGTTACAGAAGTATTAAAAAGCAATTAATCATTTTTACAAAAATTTCTTTGCCACCCCCCTAAAAAATATGATTGCTTTCGAATGAGTATAAATGTACCGATTTATGGAGTGATTACAATGAAATTTACGATACACGATTTACTATATATTTTTTTAGGCTTAATCTATGGAATTTATGAAGTGTTTATTAATAGTACACCCAGGCTTTATATAAAAATAGTGGGAATGCTGTCGCTCATTTTAGCAATATGGATCCTTGTTTCATGTCTAACGTCTATGAAAGACAAAACTAAGCGATAATACTTGCTTATGAAATAAATGAATGCAACGTCTAACCGTTTGAATTTGTAGACCTTCATTTCACCATTAGACCTTCAGATATAGGATGAGATAGGAGAGAGTTAGTTTGAAGGAATTTGTTGTTTGTTATACTTTGGAAAATGAAATTAAACGAGAGAAAATCATGAAAGAGATTGATGTTAAGAAGGAAGAGGTTGTACAAGAGATATTAGAAAAGATAGAACAAAGTAAGTACTTTATTGCAAAAGGTGACCAAGAGGATTATTGGATTAATTCTTCTTTAATAAGGTATGTACGGGTTTTGCATGATAAGGGATTGTCAAGATACTCTCATCATTCAGTGTCTAGGGAGTAGTTAAAAGGTTTCTTACTTTACATCATCTTTGAGTAACTTAAACATGGGAGAGAAGAATAATGTCAGAAACGTATCGTTATCGTCAGGAACGAAAACAAGCGGAAAAAACAAGACAAGAACAGCAACGAAATAAAAAGTCACCCAAAAAGGGATCCTTGTTGAAAAAAGTTTTAATAGCCTGTTTGTTACTTGGTGTCGTTTCGGTTGGAGTAGGAGCCATTACGTTCGCTGCTATGATTAAGGGTGCTCCAAAATTAGATTCTTCTAAACTAGTAGATCCACTTTCAACGAAATTTTATGATAAAAATGGAAATTTCCTTTATGAATACGGGAAGGAAAAGCGCACAAAAATCACCTACGATCAGGTTCCTAGTGTGCTGGAGCATGCTTTTATTGCTACTGAAGACGCACATTTTTATGAGCACCATGGGATCGACCTAAAAGGGACCTTTAGAGCAATTTTCGAGAACTTAACAGGGAATTTCGGGTCTCAGGGCGGAAGTACGATTACCCAGCAAGTGATTAAGAACTCATTTTTGACCCCGCAGAAAACAATAAAACGGAAAGTGCAGGAATGGGACTTAGCGTATCAGCTGGAACAAAAATACTCTAAACATGAAATCTTAATGATGTATTTGAACAAGATTTACTTAGGTGACCGCTCTTACGGAGTGGCGGCAGCTGCGAAGAACTATTACGGAATCGAAGCCAATGATTTGAAAAAATTGACGCTGCCGCAGGCTGCGATGTTAGCGGGACTGCCTCAGAGTCCGAATAATTACGATCCGTCCAAACCGGAAAACAAAGATGCAGCTACGAAGCGCCGTAATCTTGTTTTAAGCTCCATGAATAAACAGGGTTATATTACAACGCAGCAAATGCAGGATGCTATGAAAGTTCCGGTAACAGAAGGCCGTTCCAAAAAACAATCAACAAGGTATGCCGTACGAAGCGTTTTTAGATGCGGTTGTTAAAGAAGTGGAAGGAAAACTAAAGAATGTTGATATCGGCACGGATGGATTATCTATTTATACGACTTTAGATCCAAAAGCACAGGATTATGCGGACAAAATGATGAACACCAATGATATTATTGCTTATCCGAATTCGAAGTTTCAGGGAGCTTTTGTTTTTTCAGATACAAAAACGGGTGAAGTACGGGCAATTGGAAGTGGGCGTAACGACTATAAGGGAGCATTCCGAGGAAACAACTTTGCTATTGATATCAATCGTCAACCAGGCTCCTCATTTAAACCGATTTTTGATTATGGTCCTGCTATTGAATATTTAAAATGGTCTACTGCTCACCAAATCAATGATCAGGCGACAACGTATTCAACTGGTCAAGCTATTTCAAACTGGGATCATCAATATCATGGTATGTTGTCAATACGGACTGCACTCCAAAACTCTTACAATATCCCTGCTCTTCTCACCTTGAGAGAAGTAGGAATGGGGAAGGCAAAGAACTTTGCAGAACAGCTTGGTATTACATTTGATAAAAATCAAGTATATGAATCCTACGCAATTGGTAGCAATACGGTTAATCCTTTAGAGATGGCGGGGGCTACAGCGCTTTTGGAAATAACGGAGTATACAATACACCGCATTTTGTCCAGAAGGTCGTCTTTCCTGATGGCAAAGTTGTTAATTTTACGCCGAAGCCAAAGCGTGTAATGCACGATTATACAGCCTATATGGTGTCGTCTATGTTATGGACAGTCGTAAACTCTGGTACCGGTACGGCAGCAAATGTGCCTGGATTAAACGTTGTCGGGAAAACTGGTACCACCAATTTTGACGATAAGACCAGTGCGCAATTTGGATACCCATCTAACGCTACAAATGATAGCTGGTTTGCTGGGTATACACCGCAATACACGATGGCTGTCTGGACCGGCTACGTGCAAAATGGTCTAGGCAACTATATGCTAGGCGATACTACGAAAATCTCGCAGCGTATGTTTAAAGCAATGATGCAAGCATTCGGAACTGATACAACCAGCTTCCAGCAGCCAAGCGATGTATATAGAATGAATAATGAGCTGTACATTAAAGGTGGATATCCTGACGATGTCCCACTAGTCCAGAATAACGACAACCAAATTAACGACAATGTAAATAACCCACCTAATAATGGTGGAAATCAAGATCAAGGTAACCAAAAGTTTCAAAATGAGAAGGATAATAAAGGTGGAGGGAAAAATAAAGGAAAAGGGAACCATAAACACGGATAAATCAGTAGAATCCTTTCTACTGATTTTTTTTATTTTACTTTTAAAATACATGATGACCAATAACCATTGTTGTAGGTCTTTTATCTAACCTTAATTTCTTGTTTAGTAGTATTAACCGTTTGGTCAACGTAAATTTAATCCGGATTATTAATTTGTGTACTAACCTGTGATGACAGTTGATCTCTCTTTTTTGTAATGTGGTTACATTTCTGTTGGACGATCATTTCTTTATAGCAGTGGTGCCAGGCACCATAAATAGTGTCTGACACCAGTTTTTAAAAAATTTAAATCTCAATAATGATTGGGAGTATCATTGGCTTTCTTTTTGTTTGTGTGAATAAATATTGTCCTACCGTTTTTTTGATATTTTGTTTCATTACATTCCATTGACGGATATTCTCTGCTTGTAAATCATTAACTGTTTTTTTAACAAGACGATTCACCTCTTTTAAAAGATCCTCAGAATTTTTTACATACACGAATCCACGAGTAATCGTGTCGGGGCCTTGAATAATCTTTCGGTCTGTTTTGCTTAATGTTAAAACAATGACGAGCATTCCATCTTCAGAAAGCTGTTTTCGGTCGCGTAACACAATTTCCCCGACATCTCCGACACCCATCCCGTCAATATACGTATCCCCGGATGGTATCTTTCGGGTCTGTCGGGCAATCCCGTTTTCAACATCAACGACATCACCGTTGCGGATGATAAACGTGTTATCTTTCTCTACACCAACCGATTCGGCTAGCAAACGGTGATGGTGCAGCATTCTAAATTCACCGTGAATGGGAATAAAATAGGTGGGTTTCATTAGGGTAAGCATGAGCTTTAAGTCTTCCTGATAGCCATGTCCGGAAACATGCATCCCCGTTGAACTTCCAGAACCATAAATCACCTTGGCACCAAGTTGAAAGAGGTTGTCGATGATTCGCGAAACATCCCGTTCATTCCCGGGGATTGGGGATGCTGCTAATATCACGGTGTCTCCAGGGTAAATGGCTACATCCCGATAGTTTCCGCTAGCTAGGCGGGCGAGGCCGCCAGTGGTTCTCCCTGACTTCCTGTACAAAGAATTGCTACTCTTTCTGGAGCCAACTGATCGACATCGCGTGCTTCGATTAGCATCCCTTCCGGAACAGTTAAATAGCCGCGTTCGATCGCAACCGAGACAACATTTACCATACTTCGTCCCATCAATGCAAGCTTTCGATTGGTCATTACCGCAGCATCAACCACTTGCTGAACACGGTTCACATTCGAAGCAAAGGTTGAGATAAAGAGCTTCCCTTGAGCTTTCATGAAGGCCTCTTTCATATCGCCAGCTACCATACGCTCCGATGGGGTAAGTCCGGTCCGCTCTGCATTGGTACTTTCCGAGATTAAAACCAAGACCCCTTGGCTGCCGATTTTGGCCATTTTATGAATATCCGCAAATTGGTTATTTGCAGGTGTTAAATCGAATTTGAAGTCCCCAGTATGGACTACATTTCCTTCAGGGGTTTGAAAAACAATGCCAAGACAATCAGGAATACTATGGCTTACTTTGAAAAAGGAGGCCGTTATTTCACCGAATTCAAGTTTTGAATTCGAGTCAATCGGAATGAGTTTTGTATCTCGTGTAAGGCGATGCTCGTCTAATTTTAATTCAATTAACCCTAGTGTAAAACGTGTAGCGTAAATGGGTACATTTAATTTTTTTAAAAAGTAAGGAATACCACCTATATGATCTTCGTGTCCATGTGTAACAATTAAACCTCGGATTTTATCCTGATTTTCTTCTAAGTAGGTAATATCAGGAATAATCAAATCAATTCCTAACAAACTTTCATCAGGAAACTTTCCGCCACAATCAATGATCACGATTTCGTCTGCATATTGGACCACATACAGGTTTTTCCCAATTTCATTTATGCCGCCTAAGGCGAAAATGGATAATGTATTTTCATTGGTGCTCAATTTTATATCCTCCCAATTCCAATTAGATGCTTTTAGTATTCTCAAATGGAATTTCATTTATTAAGAGATTGTGCCAAGTGTTATCAATGTTTTTCACCAACCATTACCTTCATTAAAGTGGAAAAGCCTAATAGATATGCCGACGGTTATAATAACTACGAGAAGGTAGGGGTGAAATATCTCCTATTTTTATTAAAGTAGGCAAAAATTAAAAGCCCATCTCGAGAGGAATTCCTTTAGCATTTCATTAAAGTCTTATTACTGCTTCCATTATTCTTTATTTTCTACACTGACATTCGAAGAAAAAAGGTCGAATTTTTTCCGAATCATATGAACCACTCCAAGTAAAACAGGGAAACCAACAGAAAAAAGAGGAAAGAGAGACTTTAAAACGAGGTTTCCTTCTTGAACATGTTCTGGAAAATTTCCTGCTATCATTATCGACGTAAAAAGGACCAAAATTCCGAAAGGGTATACAAGCTGTTTTGTCTGCACTTTAAATAAGTCGGCAGCGACCATTACTGCTGCAAAACAAAAGATGGCTATTTTGTAAAAATCCCCAAGGATTAAAATTAAAATGGCTATAGAGTCAAGTCGTTCAATGAAATCACCTATTTGAATTCTTTTTACTGTATCAAATAAAGGAAGAGGTGACCGCCCGTAGACACCTGTTCCAAGAACAGAGATCTTAATAGTATGAATAAAGCTTAATACGATGCCGCTTAACAATAATGCTCCTACCCCCGTCTTCCTTCTAGATTGGGATTTATTTAAAAAGGGGAAAATCGCAGTAAAACAAATCATTTCACCGAAAGGAAACATGAAGATATTTGGATAGGCATTTTTTAAAATAGGTCTCCACCCCTCTTCTAAAAAAGGTAAGAGATTGTCAACTTTAATTATGCCTGAAAAGAGTATTAATAGATTGCCAACCACACCTAAAACAAACATAAAAAATAAGGAAATTTCCGCTGTTCTTGCTAGCACTTCTATTCCTTTATACAGAGCATATATTACGACAATGATCATTAAGGAAAGAATTACAATTAATGGAGTTTCGTCATAGATGCCCCTTTTCAATAATTCACCTGCATCCCGCAAATCTCTGGAAGCGCCATAAATGAAAAAAGGAATATATATAAAACTTAATAACCATCCGATATAAGGTCCAAGAATTTTCCTTGCGTACCCGCTTAATGGGAGTTTGGGATACTGACGTTGAAGATAATCATAAAGAAGAAATAACAGGATACCTCCAAATAAGGCAGCAAATATTGACAGCCAGACATCTTTTGAAGTCTTTAAGCCAATTGGTACCACAAGTGCAGTACCCATTTCAAATAAGAAGATCAAAGCAAACAATTGACCTGGACTAATACTTTCTTTTTCCATTTCCTATCCTCAGTCCTTGCACTCATAATTTTTAAGCGCTTTTGTAGGTTCCACAATTTAGCATGTGTAACATTTCCAATTTAAGGTTATTTAGGCAGATTTAATCTCTTTGGAATTGGCAAATATGTATATACAGATAGTAAACAAGAGGATATAAAGGAAACTAGGCAAATATATCAACACCTATTTTCCCGAAGCGAAAATTGAGCATTTCACATGATAGAAGTTCTTGTATCTAGTTGCCTGACAAAAGTTACTGGCGAAGGTTTGGTGACAAAATGATAAAATCCCATTTTCCTGGAAGAAAATGGGATTTATTTTTAGTTTTATTCATTTTTCACTAACTTTCCTCTGTCATATGCTAACGGTGGTTGCTCCAACCAACCGTATTTAATCAATAGTTGGGCTCCATCCTCTGCGTATAATCCCATCTCAGCAATGAGGTGTGTATTCCAAGGCTAAGTCTCTTCTTTGAGAAACAGCTGCAGCAGCTCCAAAATAACCGACAGCTGCTGAAACCATAATGACAATATGATTTAACATCAATTTATCTGAAAAGGGAGGAACGGTTGAATTTGTTACTTCTGCTACCCAGGAAGCTGGAGATGACAATTCATCTTTCGTTAAAATTGAACTAAGACCCCCGAATTGTTTTTCACAAAGATTTTTTCCTTTTTGGAAATATTTTTGGATTTCTTTTGTTTGGCATACTTGCCCAAATCCAATTTCTAATACGACTTTAACGATTACCTTTATCATGTTAAAGCTTAAAGCACTAATTTCGAGTACGTTTAAATGTCGTTTTTTACCAAACCAGCCAGTTAAATACCTTTGATCGTTTACAAAATCAACTTTACTCGGTGTATTAATTCGTGGGGGCTTATTGTAAATTCCTTTATTCAGCATTAAACCTACGATTCGTTCATATAGCTCCATTGTTTCCTTATTACATTGAACAAAGTAAGTAATTTGGTCAGCACGGGCTGAAGTAGCTACAGCACCAGCATAGCCTGTCAAACCAAGTAATGCCATAACATGCATATAGACCAACATGAAAGTATCTGTAAATAAGGGAGGCGCACTAAGCTGAACATCCTCTTTTATTGAAAATCCCTTTAGAACAGGATAATTCTCTTCGTTTAAAAAATCTTTGATTTTTCCAATATGTGATTCTGCAATAGTAAGAACAAATACAAGTATATCCTTAATCTCTTCATCCTTTGCCTTGTCAATAGAATGCTGAAGGATACAAATGGATTAGGAATCATTCATAAATTGAGTCCAAAGATTTGCTAATTCCGATGAAGTAAGTTGAACGTTAAGGCTAATATTTTCCACGGACTAACCTCCAATAATAAATCACGCTTACCATGAAACTGTATGTATTACTTACCAGATTTTATTTGATATGATGATATTATTCGAATTTTGATTTATCTTTATGCTAAGAATTCACTTTATTGACAAAAGGATTACCCAAGACTTTAGGTTGTTCTACTCGTTGCAAAATAAACACTGGATGGGTATACTTCTTTATTTTTCCAGTGGAATATGGTAAGGTAATATAAAAGCGAGGTGTCACTTTGGCCAATTACAAAGCAAAAAAAGTAATCTTGAAACACTTCTATCAAAAAACAACACTAAGCTTGATGTGTTAGCAACTAACACAGGAATCTCAAAATCCATATTAAATGAATATTTAAGTAAGAAGGTTATGACTTTAAATAATGCGATGACCATATCTAAAGAGTTAAATTGTGAAATTGAAGATCTTTATTTATGGAACGTGACTAAAGGGTGATTATATGCACCCTTTTTTTTATATAAAAAATTTATTTGGAACCATGAAGTCTACTCATATTACTATTCTATTCCAGTAATTGGAAATAAACGGAATTTTTAAATTGAATAAAAAAACTATTGACACTATTTTGTAGGAAATGATATTATGATAAGTTTGATAAAAAATTTAAATCGTGTTATCATTAAAATACAATACGTGGAGGTGGATTATTTGTTTAAAATTGGCGATAACATTATATATCCCATGCATGGAGCAGGTATAATTGAAGGAATTGAAGAAAAAGAAATCCAAGGACAAACCCAGAAATATTATGTCATTAGAATACCAATGAATAATATGCAAGTCCTTATGCCTATGAATAATATATTAAATTCACGTATACGTTCAGTTTCCGATAAGCTTTCCTTGGAAGTTGTATTGGACATTTTCCATCACGGAGAATCCGATAGGTCGTTATCTTGGAAAGAAAGATACAAGATAAACTCGGATAAAGTGCGGTCAGGTAAATTAATAGAAGGTGCAGAAGTCGTACGTGATTTAACACGGATACAAAACGAAAAAACGCTAAATTCCAGCGAAAAACAAATGCTCGATAATGCCAAGAGAATTCTGGTTGGGGAATTAGGGTTAATCAGAGGAATCACTGAAGTGCAAGCCACTGATTTATTGAAAAACAGCAACCATGGATAAAATGAATAAATTATATCTCCAATAGGCTTGATTGTTGTTACTATAAAGAATACATTTTTATACTTCCCCGGCTCATATTCGCAACATACAACCTCCTTTGTCATTTCGGTAAACTTGACCCAAATCGTTTATTTCTATCACTAAAAATAATGGCTGTTTTAATTTCTTAGCTCTTTTACAGGAAAAATCTTCTTCTTTGTCGAATTAAGTAGGTATAATGAAGGGGATGAACCAATGAATAAGGATAAACTATTAAAAAAATTTCAGAATGCGAATCGAGGAAACTTTTTTTCAATTGAAATCCCAAAGACTAAAAATAATGATTTTACTACGATTGAAGAATTGGTCAAAGAATTAGAAAAAGAGGGAAAAATCAAATTAAGAGAGTGTATTTCACGAGAATACTCGGTTTATTTGCATGGAATCATTAAGTATGCATCCAAATAATCGGGTGTTTTTTTTTGGTTCTAATTGGTTACAGGATTCTGTTCACCTCCTTGAATAAGAAAATATAACGAAAATTCTTTAATAAAATAATTACAAAACTGCTTTTCTAGTAATGTATAATAATGGTAGCGCTTTTATCTTCTTAGAAATACTTTTAGTGCTGCGATTAGAATATAGATAAAAGTAGGATTCATTTTGTCTTTCTTCTAGATAGATGCTCTCCTTACTGGAAAGATGGTCCTATGAAGAAGAAAGATGATTCTAAGTTTTTGCTGGTTGGGAAGTTTAGAATACATAAGGGAGGAAAAGGAATGGTGGCACACTTTGTAAAAGTAGGTAATCTTCAAGTAGCGGATGTACTTTATCAATTTATAAATGATAAAGGCCCTGCCTGGAACAGGACTGAACATCGAGAAATTTTGGTCCGATCTAGAGGCACTTTTAGTTGAATTAACACCGAAAAATAGGGAGTTATTAGCACGAAGGAATGAGATCCAAAACAAAATCAATGAATGGCATATGGGAAATAAAAACGTTGATTTAAAAAGCTATAAATCATTTCTTCAGGACCTTAGCTATTTGGAGCCGGAAGCTGAGGATTTTCAAATAACTACTGAAAATGTGGATGAAGAAGTGGCCTTGAAAGCCGGACCACAACTGGTAGTACCGGTAGATAACTCCCGGTATGCACTTAATGCTGCCAACGCCCGCTGGGGAAGCCTTTATGATGCTTTATATGGGACGGATGCCATTGGTGAAGAAAGTGGTGCTCAGCGTACTGGTAGCTATAATCCTGTTCGGGGAGAAAAAGTTATTTCATTTGCTAGAGATTTCCTTGATTATGCCGCGCCGCTGAAACAATTCTCCCATAAGGTAGCAATCAACTATGCGATCGTCGACGGGAAATTGGCTGTTTCACTAAGTAATGGAACAACGACAGGCCTTGAAGATGATTCTAAGCTTGCAGGGTATCAAGGCAAACCTGAAGGCCTATCAGCCATCCTTTTAAAAAATAACGGTCTCTATTTTGAAATCCAAATAGACCGCAATCATCCAATTGGCAAAAGGGATCAAGCAGGAATTAAAGATATTCTGCTGGAAGCCGCGTTAACGACCATTATGGACTGTGAGGATTCCGTGGCAGCGGTTGATGCAGATGACAAAGTACAAGTTTATCGCAATTGGCTCGGTTTGATGAAAGCAGATTTGACTGCAAGCTTTACAAAGGGCAATCAGACGATGACACGAGCACTTAACGCTGATCGTCAGTATACATCACCGTCGGATGAGGAATTTTCCCTAAAAGGACGTTCTCTCATGTTTGCCCGTACCGTTGGACATTTAATGACGAGTAATGCCATCCTTGATAAGGATGGAAGTGAAGTACCTGAAGGGATTATGGATACGGTTCTCATCAGTTTAATGGCAATGCATTCGTTTTTAGCAAATGGGAAATACCAAAACTCCTCTAAAGGCTCCATCTATATCGTCAAGCCAAAAATGCATGGTTCAGAAGAAGTGGCGTTTGCCAACGAAACGTTTGACCGAGTAGAAGACATGCTTGGTCTTAAACGAAATACATTGAAAATTGGGGTCATGGATGAGGAACGTCGTACTTCCTTGAACTTGAAAGCTTGTATCCGCGAAGTCAAAAATAGAATCGTCTTCATCAATACTGGTTTCTTGGACCGAACCGGCGACGAAATCCATACCTCTATGGAAATAGGACCGATGATTCGGAAAAACGAAATGAAATTTTCAACATGGCTACAAAGCTACGAAAAATCAAATGTCTTTATTGGTCTTGCTACTGGTTTCCAAACCCATGCACAGATTGGAAAAGGCATGTGGGCCATGCCCGATATGATGGCAGAAATGTTGAAGCAAAAGATTGGTCACGTTCAAGCCGGCGGGACCACTGCCTGGGTTCCTTCACCAACTGCCGCAACCTTGCATGTCCTCCACTACCATCAATTGGATGCCACAAACGTGCAATGTAAGTTGGCAAAAGAGATTCATGATTTAAGAGATGAAATTCTAGAGATTCCTGCAGCCAAAAATCCAAATTGGTCTCCAGAAGAAATTCAGCAAGAGCTGGATAACAACGCACAAGGGATTCTTGGCTATGTTGTCCGCTGGGTCGAGATGGGGGTCGGATGCTCTAAAGTACTAGATATTCATAATGTTGGATTGATGGAAGACCGTGCCACCTTGAGGATTTCAAGTCAACATATCGCAAATTGGCTGCACCACGGAATTTGTACGAATGAACAAGTACTTGAAACCTTGAAAAGGATGGCGAAGGTTGTGGATCAGCAAAATGCAGGGGATTCTACTTATCGCCCGATGGCGGTTGATTTTGAGCAGTCCGTTGCGTTCCAGGCCGCTTGTGATTTAGTGTTCAATGGTTACAATCAGCCAAACGGCTATACAGAGCCAATTTTACACCGCCGACGCATCGAAGCAAAAGTAAAAATTTCTATAAATAATTAACCTATAAGAGAGAACATGTATTATCCAAACTAATATGTGTTCTCTTTTATGTTTTGACCTGTAGTTTTCTAACTATTTCATACATTTTTAAAATGAAAAAAAGTCTAAATTCAAAAAACGTGAGTATTATCATAGTAAGACAAGGAGGCGATCAGGTGAAAACAATAGGAATCTTAGGCGTAGGTCAAGCAGGTGGTAATATAGCTGAGATAGCATCAACTATGGGCTTTCAAACGGCCTTATCAACACGAACCAACGTGATGGCTTAGTAAACACGAGAGTGGAAAAGAAGTTTTTTGTCCCTGGATTTAATGGTGCGGGGCAAGATCGATCAATTGGAATAAGGGCTGTTAATGAAAACTATCAAGAGATGATTGAATTTGTAAAGAGGTCCTTTAAGAACATAAGTCTGTTATTGGTAGCTTTTTCTACCGACGGTGGTACCGGTTCTGGGATGAGCCCACTATTAATTGATCTGTTAGTGGACCAACTACCGGGCGTAAATGTAGGTGCAATTGCGATTGTCCCTGAACGAAACGTGTTAGCAGGTAACCGAATCAATACAGCTGAGTGCATCGAAGAGATTTCAAAGATAGAGGCTATTTCTTCGGTGTTCCTGGTAGACAATGATCAGATGCGTAAGATTAATCCACAATCCAGCAAACAGCAGATCTATCTATCTTCTAATCATCAAGTCATGGAGGCAATTAGCAATTTAATGGAAGTAACACAAACGAGTTCTTTATACGGAAACTTTGATGAAACGGATCTTTTGAATATACTTAACACCAGAGGAGTTACATTAATATCCTCAGCCACGATCACAGACGCTAAGACAACGTCAGACGTGTCTAGTAAAATTCACCAATCATGGGCTAACTCTATATTCTGTCCTGTTGAATCAACAGGTGTAATTCGGGCTGGTCTAATCTATGAAGGTCCCGAGAAAATGTCTAAGCTAATTAATGTACCATCTATTTTTGAAAGGGTTGGAGATCCATTGCAATTATTCGAAGGGACCTATATCTCAGAAGTTGATCCTACGATAACAACGATTTTAGCAGGGCTACCCTTCCCCACCCGTCGCTTACTATCTCTAGAGGAATTCCTTGAGAAAGACAAAGATCGTTTACAAAACCTAGCCAACAAGGAACATACCCAGAAGTACGAGTCTCGAGTATCTTGGGCATCTAGTCTAAAAACAAAAAGACCCGAGAAACAGGCTGGTTCAGTTTCATCCAAGTTATCAAAGTATCAGCGTTAAAGGGACGCTTAAGTTCTTAAGAAATGGTTCAGTTACTTTTGGGGAAAATTGAATTCTAATTCTTTTTGAATCAGTAGGATATTGTATCTACTGATTTTTTTTAAGGCTCTTTTCAAATGAAAATGGCTTTTTCGCAAATGGAAAGAGATTCTTCGCAAATAAAAGCTGCATTTTCACAAGTAAAGGTAGCCGTTCGACTTGAAAATGATTTAGTTTTGTAAAAATAACAATGTTTACGAAAACAAGCCTTTTTTAATTATGACACTTTTGTGTATCTCCCTCAAATCCACATCCTATCCATTGCTTTAACGGAACCATTGAAACTATAATTAAATAAAAGTGATTGTGAAGTAGTGAGCAAGTAGTAAAATTCGAGAAAAAAAGTGTTTATTTTAGGCAGAATGCCCGTAGTCCGCATGCAATGGAAACTCTATTTTAGAATTCAAGGCTTTATTTTAAGAGGGAGACAGATCAGATGCCACAATATAATTGGTTGGAGACAATAAACGTTACGGAAGAGATGCTGGAGAAAGCGGATAACCGGCTTCCGGTTATTTGGATCAGTGCTTTAGATTGTACAGGGTGCAAGGAAGCCTTTACTCGTTCCTTTGAACCCACAGCCTTAGATACTCTATTGAATTTTATTTCCTTGGAATATAGCAAGCTTCTTTCGGTTGCTGGCGGCTTCCAGGTTGAGGAACATAAAGAATCGATTTTTGAAAAATACAAAGGTGAATTTGTCCTTGCGGTTGAAGGTGGGATACCAGGCAGTGATGAATTTCTCATGATAGCTGACAAATCGGTCAGTGAGGAAATCATAGAGGCATCAAAAAATGCAAAGGCTGTCATTGCTTTTGGGAACTGTTCGGCATGGGGAGGCATTCCTGCTGCAGGTTCGAACCCAACCAATTCGGTGGATCTAAGAACCTTTATTCCTGATGATGTCCCAGTTGCGCTTGTCCCCGGCTGCCCGCCAATTCCTGAGGTCATCGTCGGCACCTTACTACATATCCAATTTCACGGGGGGCTGCCTGAACTTGATAAAAAGCTGCGTCCTAAGGTATTCTATCAAGCAACCGTTCATATGACATGCCACCGAAAAGCGTTTTTTGATCAAAAGTTATTTGCAGAATCTTATGATGATGAAGGAGCAAGAAAAGGGTATTGCTTGTTCAAACTAGGATGCAAGGGTCCGACGGCTTTTAATTCTTGTGAGTCACTTGGTATCGATCGTTGTATTGCCGCAGGATTCACTTGTATCAGCTGCTCCGAAAAAGGATTTTGGGACAAAGGAACATTTTGCGGGAAAAGGAAAATGTGAAATTGCTAAGACCGGATGGTAAACTCGGTCTTTTTTTAACAAAAATAATTAGAGTTCCTGGTCAAGCGATACCATTTTTTGAAACGAGTATATTTATAAGCAAAATATGGCAAACTTCGAGAAGTGACAGGCGCGCCAAATTGGGAAAATTCGCAAAATAATATTTAATGAAAGCGTATGCTATAATGATTTGGATGAAATAAAAACAAACAACAATAAGGAGTATCTGCCATGTTGAAAGATCTTTTTATAGGCTTATCACAAAATCAATTTCTTAATAGTACAGCGAAAAAGTACGGGTTAAAAATGGGAGCGCAAAGTGTGGTTGCTGGAACGAATATAGAAGAAGCAATCAAGAGTATTAAAGAGCTTAACGCTTATGGAATCTCATGTACGGTCGATAATTTAGGTGAGTTCGTTTTTAAAGAAGAAGAGGCGACTGCAGCGAAAGAACAAATTCTTAACGTTATAGAAGCGATTCATGCGAATAAAGTAGATGCTCATATTTCTTTAAAGCCGACTCAATTGGGGTTGGATATTGATTACTACTTTTGTTTAAATAACTTAAAAGAAATAGTCGATAGAGCGAACGTATATGATATTTTTGTTAACCTTGACATGGAAGACTACGGCCATCTAAAGCCTTCTTTTGATCTTTTGGACGAGCTATCGATGGAATATAATAATGTAGGGACCGTCATACAGGCTTATTTCTTTGAAGCACAAGAAAACCTCGAAAAATATAAAAACTATCGTCTTCGTATTGTAAAAGGTGCCTATAAAGAACCAGAAAAATATGCATACCAAGAGAAAAGAGAGATTGATAAAAATTTTATTAAACTAATTGAATGGCATCTGTTAAACGGGAAATTCACATCCATTGCCACACATGATCATAGAATCATTAACCATGTGAAAGAATTTGTTAAAAAGAACGATATTCCCAATGATAAATTCGAGTTCCAAATGCTTTACGGTTTCCGAAAAGACCTGCAGCTAAAACTAGCAAGTGAAGGCTACAACTTCTGCACCTATGTGCCCTTTGGTAATGACTGGTATGGTTATTTCATGAGACGTCTTGCAGAAAGACCCCAAAATTTAAATCTGGTTGCCAAACAAGTTTTTAACAAAAAAACAAATACTATGATCGGCTTAGCCGCAGGAGCATTCTTATTAGGAAGAGTGTCAAAGCAACAGAAAAAACGCAAATAATTTAGTAGCGAAACCATATGAAATCTTGTTTGAGTACTTATAAGATTATCCAACAATACAGCGGATGCTGTATTGTTTTTTTTCGCCATATTTACAAAAAGTAAAAACATTCAGTATGAATGGTTTTACTTTTTGTCCAATGACAGCATTTTTTGGTGTTATATAATATAAGATAGGAAGATAGGTTGTTTTGATTCGTAACAGGTTAATTTGGTACAAGGACTTTTGTATTTGTCCCAGTATGAGGATGATGAAAAAGGGATGGTGATGCTATGATTAATATCTATAGACACAATTAAAATTTTCGCAATATTCCCACAAAGTTAATGATTTCTATTTGCTTAGTAATGGTCTTTTTCGTACTGAATCGTAACTGCCACAAAGTTTCGCTTGAAGAGCTAGATTAAAAACGAAACAAGGGGGAATTTTTGTTGAAAACGCAAATTGAGCAAAATGGAATTGTAACCCTGACATCAGAAGTAGCAAATGGCTTGAGTAACAGTGAAATGTGGAATGATGATTTACGGCCAACTACACTAAAGGAACACTCATGGAAAGGTCTAAACTTTGCCACGTTGTGGATTGGCATGTGTTTATGTATTCCTGCTTATACAATGGCCAGCGGGATGATTTCTTTAGGTATGAACTGGTGGCAAGCAATTGGAACAATCTTTCTCGGAAATGTCATTGTACTTATCCCCATTTTATTAAACTCACATGCTGGCACAAAATTCGGAATTCCATACCCAGTTTTTGCAAGGCTCTGGTTTGGCTCTAAAGGGGCTCACATTCCAGCCTTAGCTCGAGCAATTGTAGCCGCCGGCTGGTTTGGGATTAACACCTGGATTGGAACCACTGCTATCGATACCTTGCTATCAGCTTCATTCCCTAAATGGGCAAATTTAACAGGACATACTGCCATCATATTTGTCTTGTTCTGGGCATTGAATGTAGTCGTCGCATATAGGGGGCATCAAGCAATTAAAGTATTAGGTTTAATTGCTACTCCTGTCGTAGGTATCTCTTCTATTATTCTACTCATTTGGGCATTTTCACATTCAGGTGGCTGGGGACCAATTCTAGCAACGCCATCTAAATTCAATACTGCAGGTGAGTTTTTTAAAGTGTTTTTTCCGGCACTCACTGGAGTTATTGCTTTCTGGGCTACGCTTGCTTTGAATATTCCCGACTTTTGTCGTTATGCAAAAAGTCAAAAATCACAGATGATTGCACAAAGTTTCTCCCTTCCTATTACGATGAGTATTTTCTCATTTATTGGTATCGCCGTCACATCTGCTACTGTGGTCATTTTCGGCTCGGCTCTTTGGGATCCCGTGCAATTGCTTGCTAAATTCCCGCCATTTGTTATCTTTTTAGGTACAGTTGTTATTGTGATTGCTTCCTTAACGATTAACGTTGGTGCAAACATCGTTGCACCTGCCCGTGCCATTGAGAATTTAAATCCAAGACGGATTACATTTGGACTGGGTGCCCTAATCACTGGATTATTCGCAATTTTAATGCAGCCGTGGTACATCATGGGGAATTTCGGAAATTATATTTTTGGTTGGTTAGGGACGTATGGTGCATTACTTGGTCCCATCGATGGGATTGCGATTGCGGATTACTGGCTTGTTCGCCGAAGGCAAATGGCTCTTAATGAGCTATATGATGTGAATGGTCGTTACAGTTATAAAAGTGGCTTTAATAAAAATGGAGTTTATGCCCTTATAATTGGTGTAGCCATCCCCGTACTTGGTCTAGTCATTCCAGGACTTCGCTTTTTGTGGGACAATGCTTGGACGTTTGGATTGTTAATCTCTATTGTTTCCTATACGTTTTTAATGAAAGGAGACCAAAGCGTTCTCCAACCTGGTGAATATGAGAAGATTACGAGCTTCGAAAATTTCACGCCAAATTCTTTAACAGATTCGGTGACGAACAATGAAAATATGAACGTAGACATTTACTAGCAAGAATCCACCAAGTTGCAAAATCAACTGTGAAATAAATTAGCATACCCTCAATATGCATTAACAAACGTGCCAAAAGCTTTCCTAAATTAGGATCGTTTTTGGCACTCTTTTTATGTTTTTGGAAATATTTATACTCCATACTGATTTTTTAGCCCTCGCTTATCACCATTATTTGCTGACTACTTTGGTTGGGGAAATTAGCAAAAAGTAGTGGAATTTTAAGATGAGTATGGGATTTTACTTAAGTGGTAATGGTAAAAATTAAAGGAGTATAGTTTTAAATAGTGAAGGTGCAAATTACATCAATTTACCCGATTTACTGGGAAGCTTGGTTTTGGTAGAATAAATTGAGGGTTTATGTTTCCCCGCAATTTTTTGTCCTCCTCTTGTACCAATTTCTTTACTTTTTCTTGAAAGAGGGGATGTGTATAATGAAACCCTTGATCTGAATGAAGGATTGCCTCAGGATGAAAACCTTCCTGCATAGCTTCATCAAGTCTTCTTAATGTTTTATAAAACAATATCCATTTCCAGTGAAGAGGACAAATAATGGGCTAAAATTTCATTCGTACTGCCATCTTTAACACAGGATAAATACGCCTTTTGACCATTTGAATAATATAGATATGTAATATCAGTTAATAACACTTTCCCAGGCTCTTCTTGATTAAATTCACGTTTTAAAAGGTTAGGGCATGTATGATGTTCTTGAGTAGCTTTAGCCATTTTTTTATAAGGTTTTGCCTTTCTCACCTTGGCAATCAGTTGATATTTGCGCATTAACCTCCGAATTTTCTTATGATTCATTTCAACAAAATAATCATTTTCTAAGATCATTTTGATTTGTAGAGCGCCGACTTTCTCCTTCTTCTGTTGAAAGATAAACTGAATAAGTTCGATGTCTATTTCATCATCAAAATCTTTACGCTGGCGAATAGGAGCTGACTTTAACCAAGCATAGTATCCACTTCTACAGACTCCAGCTATTTCACATAAATAACTCACTTGGTTCTTTAATTGGTGTTGACGAATGGTGTGCTCAATGAGTTGAAATTTCTCTGATGGAGTTAATATCGTTTTTTCTTCAACGCCTGCCTCTCTAGTTCCTCTAGCTTTTTTAAGAAGTCATTCTCAGCCTCTAAAAATTTGATTCTGGCTTCAGCCTTTTTGAGTTTTTCTTCTACAGATAGTTCCTTTGAGGATGGTCGTCCACTAGCTGCCTTTCCCCTGCGTTCCGATTGAAGACCCTGTTCACCAAACTTCTCATAGGTTTCACGCCATCTTTGTAGACACCGTTTCGGCTGACTTTTACCAATCACTTCAATGTTAAATCCACTTTCAATAAAAATCTCTGTGAAGGAACATTTCCACTTTGATATTCCATTACAGCCTTTACTTTAAAGTCGGGATGATAGGAAATAGCTCGTTCTGATACACGTAAGACGTTTGGGTTCTTTTCTAATTCTTTAATTTGATAATCGGTAAATAAATTCTTACTCATGTAAATCCTCCGTCCACAATAATTCTTTTATTATAAACGGGTTTTCTTTCTGAAGACGTAGAAAAACCCGAATAAGGGGCACTTTTTTAACTAGTGTCCATTATTCGGGTTATAGTTCAAATATGAATACAAAGCGGTTATTTACTGGACTTGGTTATGTCATTTGTCAAGCTGCAGATGAAAGGATCGAAGGTAAATGGAACGATCAATTCATCGTTGATCCCATTCAGGGTGGAGCAGGGACATCGATGAATATGAATGTAAATGAAGTGCTTGCCAACCGTGGACTTGAATTTCTTGGCCATGAAAAAGGCGCTTATATTCATTTAAGTCCAAATAGTCATGTAAATATGTCGCAATCAACAAATGACGTATTCCCGAAAGCAATTCATATTGCAACTTGGGTACGAAGTGGTGCCCGAATTGCAAGAGAAGCAATGGTTAACGGGAAATCAGTTCGTGAATTATGCATACAGTATGATGTTCTCACAGAGGAAGAATTAGATGTTATCTTAAATATTTATGAAATGACAGAACCTGGAATCGCTGGTGCCTCTCTATTAGATCGAGATTAATGTTTGCCAGAAAAGAATTAATATATTAATAGGTGAAATTGACAGCCTACTCAATGAGTAGGCTCTATTTTTTTCTTCCTTCTGAAAATTGGTGTGCATTTTAATAGTTTTCTAGTAGAATAGGAGTACTGGAGCACTATATAAAAATTCACATTTTCTTGCTAAAATAGTAGTAATTTAGAAAAAGAGGAACTACAAAATACATGAAAAGGGTATATTGATATATATTTTTATCAATCCAATTGTAGATTTGGTGGGAAGCCCTCCGTATCATAAGTAAAACATGGTTCAGATTTAGATTAAAAGGATGAGTAGGAGGAACTTTTATGTGGGAGTTTGACATGAATGTAGATCAAATAGCTAGTATTAAAGTAATCGGTGTTGGCGGTGGAGGAAATAATGCCGTAAACCGGATGATCGAGGATGGCGTACAGGGCGTCGAATTTATTGCTGTGAACACAGATGCCCAAGCTCTTAAACTATCAAAAGCAGAGATTAAGATGCAAATTGGTACTTCATTGACAAGAGGTTTGGGAGCTGGTGCCAATCCTGAGGTAGGGAAAAAAGCAGTGGATGAGAGCAGAACTCAGTTACAAGAGGCGCTAAAAGGAGCAGACATGGTCTTCGTTACAGCCGGAATGGGCGGCGGAACAGGTACTGGGGCTGCTCCTGCAATTGCTCAAATTTCCCGTGAGCTTGGCGCACTAACGATTGGTGTTGTAACACGGCCGTTCGGCTTTGAAGGCCGTAAGCGTGCAGCAAATGCCCAAAGCGGAATCGACTCAATGAGACAAGCAGTAGATACATTAATTATAATTCCAAATGATCGCTTATTACAGATAGTGGATAAAAAAACACCTATGCTTCAAGCATTCCGAGAAGCGGATAATGTCCTTCGGCAGGGTGTTCAAGGGATTTCGGATTTGATCGCTGTCCCGGGATTAATCAACCTTGATTTTGCTGACGTCAAAACGATCATGACCAACCAAGGAACAGCCTTAATGGGAATTGGGGTGGCAAAAGGTGAAGGGCGTGCTGTCGAAGCAGCCAAAAAAGCCATTTCCAGTCCGTTACTTGAAACTTCCATCCATGGAGCTCAAGGTGTACTAATGAACATCACAGGCGGTAGTAATTTAAGTCTGTATGAAGTACAGGAGGCAGCGGACATTGTTGCTTCAGCTTCAGACGAGGAATTAAATATGATTTTTGGTTCGATCATAAACGAAAACTTTAAAGATGAAATCATGATTACTGTCATTGCGACTGGTTTTGTTGATCATGAGACTCCGTCTTTAAACCGGTCTTCTAATCCTTCAAACGAAGTATTATCAAAACCTCAGACACAAACACGACCTAGACGTGAACAAATTATACGTGAAGAATCCGTGTATGGTAATGATCAACAAAGGCAGGAGTCAGAAGAGTCGGTTCATGATAAAGGGCGACAATCGAAACAGCCAGAAGAATCGCTCGATATCCCAACGTTCTTGCGTAATCGAAACAAAAGGTTTTAAGGGACCTTTTCAATTCAAACTCTAGTCTTCCCAAGAAAGCCTCGACCGGGTTTTAGTGATATAGAGTAGTGGGTCTAAACACTGATAAGCACATTATCAAAAAACCGTTAGGATTACATGATCCTAACGGTTTTTTATTACTACATTAAACCCGTTTCAAAAATGAAAAGGGATTAATTGATGATATTTTAACTATCTTTATTAACTATGGACTTCGTTTATTAAAAAAAGATTAACAATTATCGTTTTAGTACTTGTCCAAATCCTTTTACATATGAATAGAAAAGAAGTATTGAATAAGAGTCATCACTATATTGAAGTGGAGCAACCGACGATAAGTTTTAATTCATTTTTTTAAATTCGCAATGGAGGTGTTAAACTTGAAAGACGCCTATAATCGATCCTTTAAATCTTCTAGCAAACTTCAATTTCACAAATCTATCTGGATTCTATTCATTTTTCTAATCGTCATTGTCATGATTATCCCCAGTATCATTGTGTTTGGAGCGGGAGCGAATTTTGTCCATATGAATGGATTTTTACCCGCTTCTTCAGTTTCTAATCATAACCAAAACCAAATCGGTCTGGCTTCTCCTCAAAAATCTCCGTTAGAAATAGGGTGGGTAGAAGGAAGTGGAACTATCATGCAACATTTAACTGATTATAACAATCTTAAGGTAGTTTCCCCAGCACTAGCCTCTGTTGATAATCGATATAATCTGCAGGAAAATTCTAATCCTACCTTAATAAACACCATCCATCAGCAAGGAAAAAAGATTTGGGCACGAATTATCATGCAAACCGATACCAAATCAAATGATCATGCTTTTCTAGCTAACCCTACTAAAACCCAAGCTGTAATAAATAAAATTCTTCAAAGTGTAAAAGCCGAAAATTGGGATGGAGTGAATCTAGATATTGAGAATGTAAGTATTCAAGATCGGAACACCTTTTCTCAATTTGTTAAAAATTTATCTAGTGGCTTAAACAAATCAACGGCTATTCTGTCGATTGATCTTCCTCCCGATCCCAGTGTGGGAAATAATAACCAGGCATCATTTGATCATGAACTGCTTGGGAAGTATTGTAACTATGTTTTTTTTATGGGATATGATCAACACTGGTCAACGGATTCCGTCCCTAGGCCAATAACATCCTTATCATGGTTAAAGGAAAATTTACAAGAATTTATTAAAACAGGAATTCCTTCTGAAAAATTAATCTTAGGTCTTCCTGCTTATACAAGAGTATGGGAGCAGAATCAACAAAATCATGTAGTAAAAGACCCTGCCGAGCCAATTCAATCTGTTGAAAATTTAGTGGCAGAAAATCATCGAAATATGACTTGGGATTCTACTTTAGGGGAGTTCTATACTACTTATACTTCTCAGAACTTGCAATATAAGATTTGGCTTCCCACTGAAAAATCCTTTAACCTTTATCTAAACTTGATTCCTCAGTTTCACTTAGCGGGATCTGCCGTTTGGAATCTTGATCAAATGAATTCAGCCTATTGGAATAAGATATTTTAGTAATCAGCATTTGAAAAAGGGTAACCAAATCACGATTCGTTCATTTTAAATCAAGGAATTGAAAAGTAATTTTATTTAATAAATTATTCATAAAATGGTAACAAATGATGGACATCCTATCTTTCTGTAAACCCCAAATTTTAAGGAGGAAGTTACATGATGAAGAGGATGTTCATTTCTTACAGTATTTCAGCAGCTTTATTGTTTGATTTAATTGGGTCCGGACCGGCATTTGCGGCAACTCAAGAAAATTCTCAAATGGAACCACAAGCAGCAATTCATGGAAATGCTCAAAAAGGTCATGTTTGGAACAATCCGGAGTTTATGAAAAAACAAGCAGAAATGCTGGGGATCCAAACGAAAGGAAAAGATAATCAGACCATTGCAAAAGAAGTAAGGGAAGCGATGTTCAAAAAGAAGGCTGAAGCACTAGGCATTGATACCAAAGGAAAAGATGCGGCAGGACGCTAAAAAAAGAAATACGTGATACATGGATAAATAATAAAGCGAAGGAATTAGGAATTAAAACGACAGGAAAGAATAATAAGGAGTTATTTACCGAAATTCGTGACAAAGAAATAAAAAAAAGGCCAAAGAATTAGGGATTTCAACAGAAGGAAAAGAGCTTAAAAATTTAGCCCATGAAGTGTATGATGCCCGCATTCATAAGCAGGCCAAAGAGCTAGGGATTGACACAAATGGAAAAGATCTTCGTGAAATTTCCCATGAAGTACGGGAGAAAACCATTCTTCAAGCAGCCCAAAAGTTGGGGATTGAAACTAAAAATAAGTCAACACAAGAAATATTTAATGAGATTATCACTAACCACGCTGACAAGGTAAAGGAGTTAAACCTATTTCCGGCAGAACGAGGGAATTGGCATTTCTTTCATGGACATAAAGGGAAGTAATAAAACATGAGGTGCCTTGCACATCCATTTTATGGATAGTGCCAGGCACCTAACATAATTTAGGCGCCTTGATTAACGGAATTATAGGAAGAATTTTGGGCATCCCAACTGAAAATGCCCTCTTGCAGCTTTATCATCGAATTAAATGGGCGAGGGATTGAGACAACATTTTCTTGCAGAACATCCACGTCTTTTCTAACATTCTTAATCAGTTGTTCTTTTAATTGAAGCAAATCCATTTTAGACGCAACACGTAGGATGTTTCTTAAAGAAATTTTATTTTCACTTATTCCATTATGATTACAAATGCTATCTTGAAAACTCTTGTTAAATTGAATCATCAGCCGTAAATCATCGATACATGCCACACCAAATACCTCTTTAATAATGTCTTTATTGCGTAGCTGGGAACCAGTTGCAAATTTAGTAATCTTTTTTTGCGGATTTTCTAAGACATAAACAGTTTCTATTGAATTTTTCAAGCAAAACACCCTTTCTCTATTAAAGTTGTATATTAGGACTGGAATAATAAATGACCATGTTAATTTCACATACAGTTTCAGTGACATTTTCATAAATCTGAGAAACGTCTGTTGAGAAAGAGACTGAGTCGCCTTTTTTTAAAGAATAATGATCTGCTTCGCCAATCCTAATAGAAAAAATACCAGAATGGACGGTTATCGATTTAAGTGTCCCGATTCCATTTGGTTCGGAAAGATGTTTGCACCCGGGTAACAAACGGATGCGATAACTCTCAAATGGGACCCCTGGTGAAGCGAAGTTGTTGTATACTTCAAATAAATCGTGATCCTCTTTGAAAAAAGGCTGTTCATCTTTTCGAATAATTTTAACAGAGGGATTCTTTGTAAGGAATGAAGCGAATGGAACCTGGAGCCCAGCAGCGATTTTCCAAAGAATTGAAACAGTTGGGTTGGAGGAGCCACGCTCAATTTGTCCAAGCATTGGTTTACTAACACCCGTTAAGTCCGCGAGTTCATCTAAAGTCAATTTGCGCTGTTGCCGGTAATATCGTAACCGTTGGCCTATTTGAGCAGATAAGAAGTCTTTATCCATGCTATAACTCCTTTTACCGTGTATGTTATATAATATAATAAATATATTATAACATATTTATCTGCAACTAGCTGAAAAGTTGCCTTATTTGTTTACCAGAAAATCGAAATCAATATTTTTATCTGAATATTTAGTGAAAACCTTGCAAAATGATATTCTCTATTATACTATTTATGACAATATAACATATTTAACAAATCTACCACGAAACATGGTAAGACACTTTTGGTAAAAAAAGGAAGGGACTTCAATGAATTATTCATTTGCACCTCAAACAAAAACCTATCAATCATCTGCTGTAAGAGACATACTAAAGGTTACTCAACAAGGACACGTGATTTCATTTGCAGGTGGATTACCGTCCGAAGAAATATTCCCGTTGGAGCAAGTGAAAATTGCTTATGAAAAAGTATTTGCATCAGGAAAATCCTCGTTACAATATGGCTTAACAGAAGGATTCACACCACTTAGAGAAGCAATCCAAACAAAAATGGATCGGAAAGGGATTTCTTCAAATCCTGATAACATCCTGATCACAACAGGTTCGCAACAAGTAATAGACTTGTTTTCGAGGGTAATGCTTTCGCCCGGAGATGTTGTCCTTACGGAAGACCCTACTTACTTATCAGCATTACAGGTTTTTAGGTCTTATGGCGCTCAAGTTGTTGCTGTTAACAGCGATGATAATGGGATGGATCCAGAAGATCTCCAAGCAAAAATAGAAATTTTACATCCTAAATTTATTTATATTATTCCAACTTTTTCTAACCCAGATGGCAAGGTTTGGAGCAATGAACGGCGCCAAGATCTTCTTAGCCTCTGTTATAAATATAACGTGCTTATTCTTGAAGATGATCCTTACGGTGACATTCAATTTCATCAAGAAGAAGAATACCATCCAATAGCAGCCTTTGATACCCATCAGAGCCATGTTTTGTATACGAGTACTTTTTCAAAGTCCGTCGTTCCGGCCTTACGGACCGGATGGGTTACAGGTCCAATCGAAGTTATTAAGATGATGACACAAGCAAAGCAAATGAATGATTTACATTCTAGCTCTATCGACCAGCAAGCACTTTACTATTTGCTTCGAGACTTTAATCTTGATAGTCATATAGATTTATTGAGAAGTGAGTATTATAAACGGATGACCACTATGAGAGATTGTTTGAGTAAGGTAGGGTCTGGTTTGTTTACCTGGAAAGAACCAAAGGGCGGAATGTTTTTGTGGGTTGAAGGGAATGAGCAGTTAAACACAACCATCCTGCTAGGCGAAGCAGTCGAAAAGGGCGTCGCGTTTGTTCCAGGAGCACCGTTCTACGTAAATCATCCAAAACACAACACTTTCCGATTAAACTTTAGCCATTCGACACCAGATACGATAAAGCTCGGAATGGATCGATTAGTGGAAGTTTTATTAAAGCCTCAAGTAGTCTAAGGCAGCTTTTATTCAAATTAAGGGTCAATGATGTATTGAAGCAGCTTGGCACGATGCCAAGCTGTTTTTTGAATGATTATTATCCTGAAATAGAAGAATTATTAAGAATACTTGAAATAGTAAGATGATAGGGCTATTATATTATTTAATTGTAATTAGAAGAAAGAAGTGATCGTTGATGGTACAAAAGTCAAATCTAATACAAAATGCTAACCAAACACTTCAATCAAATGAAGCACCATTCCGTGCAGATCAGGTCGGAAGTTTATTAAGATCAGAGCCGATTAAAAAGGCACGTTTGCAAAAATCAGCTGGAATTATCACTACCGAGCAATTACGGCTTATTGAAAACGAAGAAATTACACGAATTGTCGAAAAGCAAAAAGAAGTGGGTCTCAAGGCTGTAACAGATGGAGAATTTCGCCGTGCATGGTGGCATTTCGATTTTCTAGAAAATCTCGTAGGGGTGGAAGGGTATGATTCAGAAAGCGGTATCCAATTCCATCAAACACAAACCAAATCTCATACAATCAAAGTAACTAGAAAGCTAGATTTTAACAATCACCCAATGTTGGAAGATTATAAGTTTCTACATAGTATTGCTGGCAATCATACAGCGAAGATGACGATTCCCAGCCCGAGTATGCTTCATTTCAGGGGAGAAATAGATACGAATGCATATAGCGATAAACAAGAATTTTTCCATGACTTAGGACAGACATATAAAAAAGCAATCAAAGCATTCTATGAGGTAGGTTGCCGCTATTTGCAGCTTGATGACACCTCCTGGGCCTATCTTTGTTCAGATGAACAAAGAGAACAAATCAAGGTTAAAGGACTTGATCCTGATGAATTAAGTGCTTTCTATTTGAAAACGATTAATGATGCGGTTTCGGATCGACCGGATGATTTGAAAATCACGATGCATATTTGCCGAGGTAATTTCCGTTCCACCTGGATTTCTTCCGGAGGCTATGAGCCAGTTGCAGAAAAACTTTTTGATCATCTCAATATTGATGGGTTCTTTTTGGAATATGACAGCGACCGGGCAGGCGGGTTTGAACCACTTCGTTTTGTAAAGAGACCGGATTTGAAGATTGTTCTTGGATTAGTAACTTCTAAATTCGGTGAGCTTGAAAATCCGGACGATATTAAACGCCGTATCGAGGAAGCTTCTCGTTTTGTCGACTTAGTCAATTGTGTATAAGTCCACAATGCGGTTTTGCCTCCACTGAGGAAGGAAATCTCCTTACTGAGGAACAGCAATGGGCGAAACTACGACATGTTGTTGAAATTGCAAATGATGTATGGAAATAAAAGAAAAGTGTTAGGCACCGTCCAGTTAATGGAGGGTGTTTTTAATTATTTTGTATCAAGGTCTGTTTTCCTTTATTATCAAATGGTAGGAAGTTTTATTTTACTAAATCAACTTTGATTAAATAAAAGTTTTTTGGAGATGATTGTTGGTTGAATATTCCAATTGGAAAGAATATTCCGCTATCCTATGGAACATATGGGATTTTATCTATCATATACTTTCTATATATCTATCGTCACCTAGTTAGTAATGAAGAACTTAGGCCAATTTTTTTTATACTTTTGATTATCGTTTATTTGGTTATGCTTCTGCTTTTAAGAACGAAATATCAGAAAATAGTATATATCATTTTTTCTATATTAATTATTGGAATCATTACTGCTTTGGACTTTAACGGAATTTCTCAAACTGAGGTTCTTTTTTGGCCTTTGTACTTTCTTTTAGCATCCATGCCAACAAGATTTAATACGTTATCATAAGCACTAGTTATCCTCTCGGGAGTTGTAATGTTAGTTATATCCTATCCATTTCCAATCACAACTGTAATTGCTCTAGTAGGTTTATATTTTGGACTGCGAAGTCGACGTGTGCGCCGGAGGCCAATCAATTAAGGGTGCAGCATCTTGAAGAATTAAATAAAGCCTATTCAGATTTAAAAATTGCACATGATGAATTACAGGAAGCCAATATTGTATCCATGAGATATGCTGCACTTGCTGAGCGAGCGAAGATTGCAAGGGACATTCATGATGGTTTGGGTCATAATATGACGTCACTCATTATCCAATTACAAGTACTGGAAGTTATGTTGACTAATAATAAAGATGAAGCGAGTAAAAAAATAAATGAGATCTTAGCCATCGCTCATGAAGGGATGGAAGAAGTGCGTAGAGCTGTAAGAGAATGGGCTAATGACAATGAAATGCTTGGATTAGTCGCTCTTAGGGGTTTAATTACTCAAACTGAGGCCATTCACAATTACGCTGTGAATTCATGGAGGAGAGTCCCATTTCGGAATGGTCCATTGAAACAAGTGCCGTTCTATATCGTGTATTGCAGGAAGCACTTACAAATGTTCTGCTTCATAGTAAAGCTACCTTAGTAAAAATCGTAGTGGAAGAGGAAAATGATAAAGTGATCTTAACAATTGCTGATAATGGGATATACACTGAAGAAAATCCTTTAAAACTGGGATTTGGCACGAATGGAATGATGGAGAGATGTAAACTTTTAAGTGGCGAATGCACTTTTACAGGCATTAGCCCTCAGGGATTAACGGTTACCGCGATTGTCCCGATCGATCCGCCCATAACAAAAAAATAAAGGTTGGTCATATAATGGATAAAATAAAAATCGTCCTAGCTGATGATCAAACGATTGTCAGGCAAGGATTAGAATACCTCCTTAATGCTCAATCCGATTTAATAGTAGTTGGTGAAGCGATAGATGGGGAGGAAGCTGTAGATATTGTGCTAAAAATGAAACCCGATCTCGTTCTTATGGATGTACAAATGTCCCGACTAACTGGAATAGAAGTTACTGAAATACTAGTAAAACGAATTCCCGGAATATAAATCATACTCCTAACCACATTTGATGTTCAGGAGTATGTTTATGATGGAATCCGTGCTGGGGCGATTGGTTATCTGCTAAAGGATACAAATACAAAAGACTTGATTGAAGCCATTCACCTAGCCTACCGGGGCGCAGCTATTTATCGGACAACCACAGCTAGCAAAGCACTAGCAAGTTTGTTAAGTTCTGCTGAAACTGAAACGACTGAACTACCTTCCAATTCTGATAGAAATTTAATTGAACCTTTAACTGCACGTGAAATAGAGGTATTGCAACAGATGGCTTTTGGTAAGCGGAATGCTGAAATTGCGAAAGCATTGTTCGTAACAGAAGGAACCGTAAAAACTCACGTGCATGCAATTTTGCAAAAATTAGGCGTTGAAGACCGCACACAAGCGGTTGTCATGGCCATTCGTCAAAAAATTGTTAAATAAAAGTAGATTCTTCTGCCTTCAAATGTTTTTTTGGAATAAGTTTAATACGAGCTATAATCCCGATGATTCGGACTACTAACATCGTTATCATCATGATAATGAAGGCTGGCCCTATGATCGAAGGGTTCAAATGGTGTGAAATAAAAATTCGCCGACTGCAGCCGGGTTATGTTCCTGCGTAATAGGCTAAACCAAGACGTGTTCCTAGACTTAAAACCCACACGATAAAATATGGAATCCCAGCCTGAGTATAATATTTTCCCGTGGAATCCTGTCCATTCTTGGTTGTCATGACTAATAGGCCACCGAAAAGGATGCCTGCTGCCATACAAATAAATATCGCAATTAAGTTTGAGCCCCCTGTGGGGATGGTATGGAAATATTGGTTACCTTTGAATAAAGCTACTGCGATAGGAAGAATGAATCGATAAAAATTAACCGTTCTTTTCCCGATCTGAGTATACAAGTTGATCACCAAAAATATTGCAAGTTCAACCAATACAGATGAATTCATAAGTCATTTCTCCTTCTAATCATTAATCAATTTTCAGTACTAATACTATAGGAATGGAGATGGAGACACATCTACTTCTGGATAGGTTTAAAGGATTATAACTATATCCATAGATATAGAAGAGGAGAATAAAGCAGCGATTTGATAATTATTGATACATATTTCCAAGGCTATTTTTTTAAATATTCTGTCGATTTGCGGACCTCATATTTTTAAAAATGAAATTATTTATTAGATCGAAATGAAACCGTTTTTGGATTGAAGAGGAGGAATTCTGTTTAGTGAGTTGAACAGGGATTTATTAAAAAAGAATGATATAATTTTTAGTAAGATTACCCATATCTAATTAAAAATGTGTAAAACTGGAAGGGTTGAGATTTAATGACTATGCCGATTACAATACCTGATCTTTCATCAAGACCGTTTTCTTTAAAGGTGGAGCGTTTGATGGAATCATCGCCCGATGTCCTTTTCCGAGCATGGACGCAGCAGATTGACCGCTGGTTTGCCGCACCTGGTACCGTGATCATGAAAGGAGAAGTCAATACGCCTTTTTCTTTGAGACCATTTTCAAATTCGAGGAACAAAGCAAGGCCCAGCGTCATCCCCATTACGGACGATTTCTTACTCTCGAACAGGATCGGCTTATCGAATTGACGTGGGTTACGGGGGCTGGAGGAACGATGGGGGCAGAGACAGTTGTCACGGTTGAACTGGAACATCATGGCACCGGCACGCTTCTTCGGCTTACCCACGCGGGATTTTTAGATGAGGAGTCGAGGAACGGGCACGAATATGCATGGCCGTTTGTGCTTGAACAGCTCGACCAACGGATGATGGAAAAAACAAATCAATAAAGTAGGTCAATGAAAAAGCCCAACAACCGGTCACTGGTGTAGTCGGTTGTTGGGCTTTTCATTATTCAATTTTAACTTTAATTTTATCTACCGCATTATAGCCATAGCCTTTTTGATTCCAGAAGGGGATAGAGGGTTGACTTCGACCATAAGAATCTGTGGCTTTTGACATAATGGTATATTCCCCCTTTTCCATAACTGACCAATCGAATACCCAAGAGGACCATTCATAGCTTCCTTTATTTTGAGTGATAATGTTTGCTTCTGACCAGCTTTTTCCTCCATCTGTACTGACTTCAACCTTCGAAATAACTCCTTTACCTGTCCAGGAAATACCTGAAATGAAGTGTTTACCAGTATTGAGAACATTCATGTCCAGTGGTTTTTGTATGGTGGAGTTCACATTTATTGTCGTCACGGGAAAAGAGCCTGCCTCGTTTTCCTTATTTGGATAATATACATAATCAGTTGATTGAAAAGGTCCTTTAAACTCGGAATCAATTATACTAATTTGTTTAATCCATTTAACGGAGGCCATTGCGTACCACTGGGGAACGATTAATCTCAATGGATAGCCGTGCTTAAAAGGAATCGGTTGATTATTATACTCATAGCCAATGATTGTGTCGGGGTGAAGGGCTTTTTCTAAAGGCAAGCTTCTTGAAAAAGTATAGACTCTATCGGAGTCAGTTCTTTTACCATAATCATACCCTTCCACAACTACCTCTTTGGCACCCGCCTTTATACCTGCTAAGTCGAGAAAGGTCCTTAAAGGGACGCCTTTCCAATATCCTTGACTAATAGCACCTTTTTGCCACTGATCACCAAACGCTTTTGGAACGAATAAATATCGCTTGTCACCCGAACATTCTAGGACAACTTTGATTGTTTTTGAAGGCATTGTGAGCATCTCTTGCAGGGTAAACAATCTTGGTTTTTCAACCAATCCATTTACAGATAGCCAATAACTTGAAGTGGTAAGCATTGGATAGGAAAAGTGATTTCTACGATAAAACAATTTAGGATCTATGATGTCTGATTTAATAAAATGAATTGGTGTTTCTTGATTTTCTGGAAGTAAGCTATGTGCGATTAGAGATGGATTTATGGAAGGATTGTGTGATTTTGACATGGGTACCTCCTGGGTTAAAAGGGTTGATAATCATATCTATGCTCCAAAACTGTAGTAAATTTTTTGAAATTATCAATCTCCAATCTTAACAATACTTTACTCTAGATTAATATTACATTTACATTTTTCATTTAAAGTATTAGAAGTAAACTATTTATTGGAGGCGTTTTTTGTGAATGTAAAGAAGCTATCTAAAATCATTAATGTTCTAAGTGTTGCTGCTTTGGGTACTATCCTTACTGTTTCTCCCGTGGTTAATGCTCAAGTGAATGCCCAGGTTAATGAAAAGGTAAGTGTACATGGTCAGGAAGCAAAGGCAGTAACAAAAACACCGATTAAACATGTCGTTGTTATTTTTGGGGAAAATGTTTCATTTGATCATTACTTTGGTACATATCCTTATGCTTTGAATATTAAAGGAGAACCAAAATTTACTGCAAAGGCAAATACTCCGGAAGTAAATACTTTATTAACTCCAAAAGATTATAATGGGACACAGCCGAATATCTCCAAGACGAACCTGATTACTAATAATCCGAACATTGCAAATCCTGTACGATTAGATCGCACACAAGCTATGACACCAGATATGGACCACGCCTATCATGATGAAATTGCTGCCACTGACGGTGGAAAGATGGACAAGTTTGTTGAGGGTACTGGAAGAGGGCAAAATATTGTAATGGATTATTATGATGGCAACACAGTGACAGCGCTATGGAACTACGCTCAAAACTTTGCCATGAGTGATAATTCGTTTGGAACAACTTATGGCCCATCTACACCTGGTGCATTAAACCTGATTTCTGGTGAAACTCATGGGGCGACATTGTATAATTCTAATGGCCAAAAAGCAACAAGTGATGTTGTAAATGAGTTTGAAAATGGCACTGTTACCGGTGATCCAAACCCTTATTTTGACAAGACTTCAACAGGTGCAACTGTTGCAATGAACGACACAAATAAAAACGTTGGCGATTTACTGAATGCAAAAGGTATTACTTGGGGCTGGTTCCAAGGCGGCTTTGCTGATCCAAATGCTAAACATTCAAATGTTGGGGGAGCATCTGTTACCGACTATAGCCCACATCATCAGCCATTTGAATATTATAAGTCAACAGCTAACAAGGATCATGTGGCTCCAAGCTCACCTGAGATGATTGGTAAAACAGATCAAGCGAATCACCAATATGATATGAAGGATTTCTGGACAGCTGTGGACAAAGGAAATATGCCAAGTGTAAGCTACCTTAAAGCACCAATGTACCAAGATGGTCATGCTGGCTATTCAGATCCATTAGACGAGCAGCAATTTATTGTGAATACGATTAATCAACTTCAAAAAACACCGGAGTGGAAGGATACAGCTGTTGTCATTGCATATGATGATTCAGATGGTTGGTATGATCATGTATTTGCATCCGGCAACGGACAATCGGTTGAATCAGGGAAAGCGGGTTATGGTCCAAGATTACCGTTACTCGTTGTTTCACCGTATGCAAAGAGTAATTTTGTCGATCATACATTAACTGATCAATCATCCGTCCTTAAATTTGTTGAAGATAACTGGAATTTAGGCCGCATCGGTGGTACTTCTCTTGATGCACAAGCAGGTAGCATTGAAAATATGTTTGATTTTAAAAAGGGACCAAGCAATAAAAAGCTTTTCCTTGATGAGAAAACAGGTCAACCTGTAAAAGGAAAAGAATAGTAAGCAAAAAGAGTAGAAAAGATGACCCAAGACCTAACTCAAGAGAGTTGGGTCTTTTTGGTGTCCGTTACGGGTGGACAATAACGCGAAATGTCCACAAGCGGTGCCTGTCACTTTTAGTAGCATGAAAACAGTTGATGTCAAATATGATTAGGTAAGATGATAATTTAAGGGGTGAAGTTATGGTTTTTTTTCTTACCTTTTTTATTGGTATTATCTTGGTTATTGGCATTATCTTTTATTTGATTTTCGGGTATACGAATAAAAAAACATTTGCTGTAAGAAGTCAGATTTTAAGCGGTACCAAAACATTTCTAGCACATTGGAAGTATGACAATATTAATATAGCTGATTATCAACCTTTTGGAAGTGGGCTGACGTTATATAAAAAGAAATTAGCTGATGTGAAGGAGATCTATATTTGCTTAGATGGAATTTTATTTGGCGATGTTGTTTTTTACAGTTGGAATCGTCTAGCAACATTTAAAAAATTAGAGATAAAAGCTGGAAATCCACCAAGTATTCATTTTAAAATAGAATACGGGTCTGGTGACTCAGAAACTATTAATGAATTTTATATTCCGATACCTGAAGAAAAGGAAATTGAGGCAAAATCTGTTGTGGATACTTTATCTAGTTTCGTGCAATTTGATAGATAGATAAGTTAATACTTTAAGAAATTAGAAACCCATACGAAGGGTTTTTTTGTTTTATCTAATTAACAATATAAGAAGCAGGTTTTCCATCTGATGTGTTATACTATTCAGAAAAAGGGGGAGAAAAGATGGATGAATTAGTACATAAAGCAATACAAGATGAGTATCCGGATGATTTTGCCTGGTGTTATGGCTGTGGCCGTTTAAATGAAGAGGGTCATCATTTTCGAACCGGCTGGCAAGGGGAGAAGACTGTAACGATTTATTCACCTGAAGCTAAGCATATGGCACTACCTGGTTTTGTTTATGGTGGAATTGTTGCTTCATTAATTGATTGTCACGGTACTGGTTCAGCCTCACTTGCACTTCACCGAAAAAATGGACATGAAGTAGGTGATGGTGGGGAACCACCTCGGTTCGTAACCGCTTCGTTAAACGTGGAATTTGTAAAACCAACCCCACAAGGTGTGGCGTTAAAAGCTGTCGGCACCGTGACTGAGATTCATCCGAAGAAGTTTAAGGTAGAAACAGAGGTATATGCTAATGATGTGCTTTGTGCCCGAGGTGAAGTTGTCGCGGTGGTTATGCCAAGTACCTTTTTAAAGAAAGACTAAACGAGCACATTGGCGTAAGAATCCTTACCAAGATACTTTCAAGGCAGTTCTTTAAAATAATTTTTCAAGTCGATTCCTAAATGTACAATAGGGATCGGCTTTTTTGCGTTTTCAGATCATCCTCCAAAGTAAAAAAGTAAGCAAATCTAACAATGATAAACTCGCTACTGAAAAATCTAGATAGAAAACCTTACACGATTACAGAAATACAATTATTTGTATGCCATACTTACTTGAAATCAAGTGAATACCCTTTTACCAAGAAAATTCAAATGAGGGTGTAATCTCAGACTGGAGGTGTGGTCAGAATGGTTCGCTTTCTTGTTCAATTTATCACAATCCTTTTTATTTATCTTATTGGAAACAGGCTTGTGGAGTGGTTGGGACTTCCTGTACCAGGGAGTATTGTTGGGTTGGCCCTATTATTCCTTGCTTTGTTGTCTGAGTGTGTAAATTAACGTGGGTGGAAAAAGCAGCCCAGCTGCATATCAAACATATTACACTTCTCTTTATACCTTTTGCAGTTGGTGTTTGGTCGTATACCGGCATTTTTCGGATAGAAGGACTGAAATTAGTTGTCATCTTAACAATCAGCAGTCTGTTTGTGTTAATTGTAACTGCCTTTAGCGCAGAATATCTAAATACAAAAAGAAGAGGGGAAAACAAAATGGAAGTGATGATTAACAATATTCTTTTATGTACAGTTATTACCGTGATGAGTTATGTGATTGGGTTAAGGGTGTTTCAGACATATAACAAGGCTTGGCTAAACCCATTGTATTCTGTTACAGTTTTCATCATCAGTCTGTTTCTTTTGCTACATTTAGACTTTGCTCGTTATTCCTCCGGCACGGGAATTTTCACATTGCTTTTGGGAACAGCCACTGTATCATTAGCTGTTCCCTTATACAAACAGTTAAGATTAATTAAAAAATATTTTTCAATTATTGTTTGGGCAGTAATTCCAGGTACTTTAGCAGGTGTCGTATCGGTCGTGCTTTTAAATAAGGCACTCGATTTAAATCGGGAAATGATGTTTACTCTAATACCTAAATCTGTGACTGCCCCCATTGCCGTGAGCATTTCTCAGTCGATGGGTGGAATACCATCTCTCACCGTCATGTTTGTTTTTATTTCCGCTATATTTTCTCTTCTTACTGGCAATTCTATTTAAGTTTATCCGGGTTAAAAGTGGGATTGCCAAGGGTCTCGCATTAGGAACCTCCGCCCAAGCAATTGGGGCAAACCGCGCCTTTGAATGGGGCGAACTCGAAGGAGCGATGGGAAGCATCGCCATGATAACATCTGCACTGTTCATGTCATTTATTAGCGCAATAATACATTAATTCGCTGGGGAGCTGCCCCTAGTGCGTTAATGCGGTACAATGCAGACCTTGTCGCCTGATAAAAACACGTGAAGGCACATACTACCCCGACTACAGTTATAATATAGACAGAACTACCTTTTCGTTTGCCTTTGTCTTTTTAGCTTAAAACTCAAGAAAGGAAATATCTTATTATTATGGATAAATTTATGCGATCCTTGTGATAAATTTTTTAACGATGTACGGAGGCTTTACAATCATTCTTCCCACAACTTTGGGTGGACACAAAAAGAGAACACATTTAGTACAAGACTAAATATGTTCTCTTCGATTTATTTTTTAAATACATGATGACCAATAACGAATGTAGTAGGCATATTATCTAACCAATGACTTGTACAAATTTCCGGATTGTAAAAGTATAACGGCTTTGTTCCAACATTCCTGTTTTTAGTTAAAGCTTCATTTACTGCTTTAATGGAATCTGAATTGGCCGGCTTATTGATTTCTCCATTACTAACTGGTTGAAACTGACCAGGGGCGTAAATTACATCTTTTATGGTGTTGGGAAATTCTGGGCTTTCCACTCTGTTCAGTACCACTTCGGCCACAGCAACCTTTCCTTCATAGGGTTCACTTTCAGCCTCAGCTCTAACCAATCTAGCGAGCAGATTTTTTTCATATTCTGAGTAACCTATTTTCATTGTAGGTTTAATAGTATTCACATATTCGCCAACATAAATTACATCAAGATTTTTTATTTGCGGGTTAACCTTAGATAACTCTTGTAAAGTTAAATTACTCTTATTTGCAATTTTCGTCATTGTATCTCCATTATTAACTGTATAAGCGAAAGTAGGAGAAGCTATTAACAATAATACTCCTAATGTCATTGTGCAGATTAGTTTTTTCATCGTTTATCCCCTCAACTTCTCTAGTATTATTTCTTTTAATATGAAAATCTATGATAGATTAGTATTACTGTTTGATTACAGGAAATAGACAACTTTTCAATCTGGATGAAAAGGTTATTTAACATTAATGAATCTATTGGATGCTCAGAAAAGAGATTTTGCGAGGGTTGAATTTTTTGCAGAAAAAAGCATGGGGTGGACACAAGAAAATAGCCCCATTTTTAAGGAGATATGCTTGTAGACTTGTCCCAATAGGGGCATTATCTACTAATAATTTTTGTTTTTATTTACCAATTAAGTCTTTTGTCCAATAAATTCCTAGTGAAACGTACCCAACACCGATTGCTTTTTTCTTCATTATTTTCATATCATCCTGTATTAAGAAAGTGTCTTTCATAAGTAACTACATCTTAACATGCTATTTTTGTAATATTTTAGGAAGGAATTTACAGGGGGAAATGCTCTAGGAAATTTAAAACTATTAATTTATTAATGAACACTTATTTTATAAGTATTTCTGTCTTCCAATTTGAAAGATAAGTATTCTGTGATTATTTGTATTTTTTTAGATAATTACCAATAATTGTGGTGGGAAATAGGGTTGACGGCCTTTGAAAATAGCGCTTTTTATTACAAATATTTCAGTAAAGCATCAAATCTTACAGTAATGGATGGATATAGGTTATTTATGTTTAAGGAAAAATTAATTGAATAACGATTGAGACAAAAGGTGCCTGATACCTCATATATTGCGGAAAAGAGCCTGGTAACCATTTTGTTTCCTAAGAAGCTATTACCTAATTATTAGTATAAAAGGACTTATCCGGTAAATGGGGCGTTTGCTTAAAAGGAGGGGACTCGTTTATTTTTGGTCGCGGCGGTGAAGAGCTGAAGTACTGGTCCAAAATGGAATCGAATTTGAAGTTGTTCCTGGCATTACGTCCGGAATTGCCGCTCCAGCTTAGGCAGGAATTCCTGTCAATCACAGCGAATTGAGCAATGATTACAGGTCACAGTTTGAGTAGTAAACCGAAAATAATCGGTAGGGCCATCTACGGTGAGGTTTTTATCTGTAATATGGGCAGTTAAGGGTTTTAAAAAATTCTCCAGTATTTTCTTTAAATTACCTAGTACTAGTGTGTCAAGTCTACCATCTATATAAATGATAGATTTTTTTATGGAAACTGATATTAGGAAGAATCAAAATAAAGGTAAAAGAAATTTAACAAAAGATTCCCAAGCGTGAAATGTTTGACCTATTTATGACTTTACTTTCAAACAGACAGAAGTTTTAGCAAAACCAACTATACAAGGTTATTATTAAGTATTACTCCCAATTCTCCTAATTCCTTTCATTTTACATCAACCTATCTTTAAAGTAGTATTTTTACTCATTTCCCAATTTAAAGGGAAAGTGGGTGTTCTCTTAATTGAATAAACCCATTGTAAAAGAGCAACTCCGTTACATTGGTCGTTATATTCGTCGACCTGCGATTGGGATCAATCGGATTGAGGCATATGATGGTCAATGCGTTACCTTTAAATATATGGATAAATCTAATATCTTTACCAAAATAGAGTAGAGGTTGCATTTCTAACCACTTACTCATGGTACTATAAATGCGTTTTTTCATGTGCTCTTTCCACAATCCCTTCGAAAAACAGGCTAATACGTTTCCAAAATAAGACACTGATTTTAATAGTAAAGCATTGACAGAAGTATTTAACAATTCTATCGTTTATTTGTTAACTAATTATATATTTAGGTTTACATTTGAAAGATTGTGTTGATGTAGCTTTTAAATAGCGGAATTTATCGTGTTAATAAAAATTACGGTAGTTCCACTTCTGAATCTATACATAAATTTTTATTTATTAAGGCGAATCCCGTAAACCCACTTGATTTTCCACTAACAAGGTCATGGAAACAACTATTTTTCTAACTGTTCAATACGCAAAAAGCAAGGTCTTAGGGTTGCAGGAATCGTGATCTACGGGATAAGTGAAAGTCCTGAACTTGCGGAAAATACAAACACGAAACTAATTGAAGCTTATGTGGTGTTCCTATATTAGGTATAGCACCTAAACTATAAACAAAAAAACATTCAAAAAATGGTAAAGGGTCACATAGATTTGACATTACTAATAAATCAAATGGAGATAGGAAGATGAATAAATGGATGGAACTTGCAGATCGAGTGTTAGAAGGGATGGAAGTAACAAATGAGGAGGCACTTTCCATCTTAGGCTGTCCAGATGATGACTTACTGTTACTCATGAATGCGAAATCTGGACTCTGTCCGGAAATTGCGGCTACTGCTCTCAATCTTCTATTTCTACAGCACCGATTAATACATATAGAATGGTAGATAAGGATACGATTCTTGAAGGTGCAAAGCATGCACATGATTTAAATATTGGAACGTACTGTATTGTTGCTAGTTGTAGAGGCCCATCGAATATAGATATCGATCACGTTGTGGAAGCAGTAAAAGAAATAAAGGAAACCTATGGATTGAAAATTTGTGCCTGTCTAGGTCTGTTAAAGCCGGAACAAGCGCAACGACTGAAAGAAGCTGGAGTAGATCGTTACAATCATAATATCAATACATCAGCGAGAAACCATGCAAATATTACAACTTCACATACATACGATGATCGAGTCAGTACAGTGGAGAATGTAAAAGAATCTGGAATGTCTCCATGTTCAGGTGTCATTGTAGGGATGAAGGAGACAAAGCAAGATGTAGTCGATATGGCTAATAGTTTAAAAGCTCTTGATGCGGATTCTATTCCGGTTAATTTCTTACATGCCATTGATGGTACTTTACTAGAGGGAGTACAAGAATTAACCCCCCTTTATTGTTTAAAGGTTTTGGCGTTATTTCGTTTTACCAATCCAACAAAGGAAATTCGAATTTCAGGTGGACGGGAAGTCAACCTTCGTTCCCTACAACCATTAGGACTATATGCAGCCAATTCAATCTTTGTTGGTGATTACTTAACAACAACTGGACAAGAAGAAACAGAAGATCACAAAATGTTAGTTGATTTAGGATTCGAAGTAGAATCGGTAGAAGAAATGAAAGTTGCCCTAGAAATGAAAAAATAAAAGCAAACGTAAATCTTAAAATGTTCCTTTAATGGGGAGTAATAATTAGAAAAAAGAGCATCAATTTCGATGCTCTTTTAACGTGATAACTTTAATGCAATCACTTGGTTTGAGGAATCTCTTTCAACCTGGCAGAAAAAAAGTCTTGAAAAGTTATTATCTTCGAGACTTATTGTATTTGTGAGGGAATTTTCTTTCTGGTAATCGTTTAACTCAAATTTTAACAAATCTTTGAGATGAGACTGTTTATGAGGATCATTTTCCTTTTTTTGATAAATAATCATCATCTTCCAGATTAATGTGTACCTACGCAAAATCTCATAATATAATATTTTTAAAAGATAGATAAATAGTAATTCTAATCTAGGATTTTTACTATGAATTTTAAGCAAAGGGGATGGAAAAAATGAAGAAGAAATTAAGTATTAAACATGGGCTTATCCTATTAGCAGCTTTTGGTTTAGTTGGATGTTCACAAAATCAATCTTCAACTCCTTCAACTCCTTCAATAAATAATGATATTAAACGAGCTGGAACTCAGTATCTTAAAACTGAATATGATAATGCTGGGGGGAATGTTAACACTGATTCTGGTTCAAAATTGTTGGAACGTGATGCTCAATCATTTTCCGATGCAGTACAAGTTCAACATGACTTTAATGCTCTGAATAAAGTCGAACAAAGTTTTGTTGATGATGTATTCAAATCAAAACCTTTGTATGACGATGTAATGAATCTTCAAAATATGCATGGTACGGACAAGAAAACTGTTTCTTATAAGAAAAAGACAATTAAAAAATTCCAAGACTATATTAAAAAAATGGACGTGAAATATGGTATTCGAATTTAAGTAGGAAGCTTGGACTTACAGGATTTTGAGGGATTGGGAATTTAAAAGCTTTTTTTCTTCATCCTGATTTAAATGAGAAGTGCGGATTCAATTCCGCACTTTTTCTATGCCCGCGATAAAAAACCTAATCCAAGGTTCTTGGATTAGGCGCTGGTTTCTTCTAATGAATTGAAAAAAGTAACAATTAATTCTTCCAACTTCTGGAGTTCTTTTATCCAAGATTCTGAATGATTGGCTTTTAAAGATAAAAGGGAACTATTAATTAGAAATTTTCTTGGTGATTTGGAGTTTTGGAGCTCTTCTTGAATAAAGTCAAGCAGCTCAATATATTTTATTTGTTCTTCGTCATTACATAGCGTTTTTTTCAAAGATTGAACCGAGTCAAATAATTTCTGTTGAAACCCATGGTTGTTTTCCTTGCAATCTGGAAGCCATGTATCTAAGAGCTCTGGGTCTACCAATTGGTCCCCAGTTTCTGTTACCTCGTCAACGATTTTTATTATCCGATCAACGCTATAACGGACCACCTGGTGAATTTTTACACCAGAACCATTTGCCATATATTTAAAATGCAGGTTTTGATGTAAAATTCCCATAAACATAATGGCACAATCCAGTAAATACGATTTTTTACTTTCCCCGAAAATGTCAATGAATCGGTGGTATAACCAACGGAGCATCATTAAATGACCTCGTTTAATGAACTGTTTAAGGTCTTCGTCATTCGAAAACATAACTTCTTCAAAAAGGGTAAATAACTTATTTTTTTTGTTCGCCTTCATTTGCAATTCCATTTGTTTGATAAAAATTCCGATATCTGATCTGTCTTTTCCTATTAGTAATTCATCCCGCTCTTTATCCATTTTCTTGAAAATGGTTTTAAAAATGGCTATTAATAATTCGTTTTTAGATGAAAAATAATTATAAAAGGTTCCTTTTGAAATTCCACTAAATTCTAAAATATCCTGAATGGACGTGGCTTGAAAACCTTTTTCAATAAATAATTGATGGGCCATACCTATTACGTGCTGCTTCCGGTCGTTCATCACATTCACCTTTACTTTTCATTAGACTACCTGTATAAAAATATAGTACCTTATTTATTTTATAAATTCAAATCCAGTAAATAACAGGTTATTTTATGATTGCAAAAAGTGAACTGCTGGTATATGATATTGTCTGTGTGAAACAACAGTACAAAAAAATGAACGATGAGTTTATAGGAGGAAATACAATGGACCATTCCATTTCAAAAACTGAGGGCCGCCATACGGGATTATTGCCATCCTGATGATTGGCGCTTTTATTTCAATGTTAAACGAAACACTTCTGAATGTTGCTCTGCCGACGATTATGAAGGATTTGAGTATTTCAGCATCGACTGCTCAATGGCTGTCAACAGGCTATATGTTGGTCAATGGGGTTATGATCCCTGCAACGGCATTTTTGATTCAAAAATATTCGGTTCGTCGATTATTTTTAACGGCTATTAGTTTGTTTACCGTGGGAACGATTCTTGCTGGTTTTGCACCACACTTTTCTATTTTATTAGTTGCAAGAATGATTCAAGCTTCAGGCTCAGCGATCATGATGCCGCTATTAATGAATGTGATGTTAACTGGCTTCCCAGTTGAAAAACGCGGAGGTGTGATGGGACTCTTTGGTTTAGTGTTTATTTTTGCGCCGGCAATTGGACCAACATTATCCGGCTATCTCCTTGAACATTATGACTGGAGAATGTTATTCCATTTAGTAACACCGATTGCTGTAATTGTCTTATTAATTGGTATTTTCTTACTTAAAGATAAAAAGGATAAAGTTGATATTCGTCTTGATTTATTTTCACTTTTATTATCAAGCGTAGGCTTTGGCGGTTTGTTATATGGATTTAGTTCTGCGGGCAGTAAGGGCTGGGATAGTCCTCAGGTATATATCACGATTATTGTTGGAGCTATTTCATTGGTTTCATTTATTTTTCGACAATCTAAACTTGAAAAACCAATGCTTAATTTCAGGGTTTATAAATACCCGATGTTTGCATTATCGTCAGCCATTTCAATTGTTATTTCTATGGCTTTATTTTCCGGTATGCTGTTATTACCAATTTATGTACAAACGATTCGCGGGATTTCAACGCTCCATTCGGGATTATTGATGCTGCCGGGTTCACTTTTGATGGGAATCATGTCCCCGGTCACAGGTAAATTATTTGACAAGTATGGTGGACGTGTTTTAGCGATAATAGGCTTAACAATTACAACCATTACGACCTATTTTTTCAGCAAATTGACACTTGATACTTCATATACACAATTAATTATCTTATATTCAGCACGGATGTTTGGGATGTCAATGGTAATGATGCCTGTGATGACAAATGGGTTAAACCAATTACCAGCGCGGTACTATCCACATGGAACAGCGATGAATAATACGTTGCAGCAGGTTGCTGGAGCGATTGGTTCAGCCTTGTTGGTAACAATCATGTCCAATCGTACGAAAACCCATGCGACAGATATAGCGGCGTCAGCCATGAAGCATTTAACAGGGAAACCAACACCAGCGATACTCGCTGAAATGAAGCAGCAAGTTGCCATGAAGGCAATGTTAGAAGGGATTAACGATTCATTCATAGTGGCGGTTGGAATTTCCAGTGTTGCCTTAATCCTTGCTTTCTTTATTAAAAGAGCTAAACAAGCTGAAGATCCAATGGAAAAACAAACAAGTAACCAAGTGAGAACTAAGTTGGCAGAAAACTAGTAGGCGCCAGGCACGATCCAATAGTTGGATTGTGCCTGTTTAATTTGCAACGAAAAACTTGAAATTTTAATGAAAAACAGTGAAAATGAACTGATATAAAGGAGGAATTCTGTTATGTTCCATAAACAAATGAACCAATTTATTTCTGAGGTCTACCAAAAAGGGGAAAAGCTTGAGCTATTTAAAGAAGAAAAAGAGTTTGCTGTAAAACATGGGTTAATCCCAACGGATTCAGAAGCTGTAATAGAAAAAGATCCAAGTGCCCGTTTTTCAGATGCTTATATAGAGCGCTGTGATAAGGAATCTGAAAATTTGCTTGCAAGTGAAACGGCAGCATTTTTAAATCAAGCTATTACATATTTAAAAGAACACAAGAATGAATTTATTTACGTAGAATCTAATTGGTTTGAGTTGATTGGTGTGGATGCTGTGTCATTAGAAGTTGATGATGTTTTTGGTACCTATGATGTGATGCTGGGATTAAAGGTTCAGAAGAAATTTGAAAAAATAATAAAGGACCAACTGAATAATCGTCTACAGGGTGATGAAGATAAATTTGACTTAATGTTTAACCATGATGATGGTTTATGGAATTTGAATTTTACATTGAATAATGTCGACGGATTTAATGAAGTCATGTCAATAGGTGAGGCGTATCAGTTGATCTATCGGTTTCTATTTAAACTAGGTGAAGCAATTGAGGTGTAATGATGCGAGTCGTATCTTTATGCCCCAGTAATACAGAACTTATGGAATACTTAGGTTTAACACATCTTTTGATCGGTGTAGATGATTTTTCTGATTGGCCAGCGTCCATCTCCAGCTTGCCAAAGCTAGGTCCGGATTTATCCATCAATATGGATTTAGTCGAGCAATTAAAACCAGATATCGTTCTTGCTTCATTAAGTGTTCCTGGAATGGAAAAAAATGTGGAAGCTTTAATGGAACGGGGGATTCCACATATTGTCTTGAGCCCACAATCTCTTATAGATATTGAAGAGGATTTGTTAAAAACTGCTGAAGTACTTGGAGAACAGGAACATGGTATGAAGGCAGCAAGGGAGTTTCGAATAAGGCTTGAGAATTTGAAGGGAAAAAGCCGTAACGTTAGTCATAGGCCTGTTTATACTGGGAATGGTGGCCAAAGCCGATTTTTACACCTGGTAAAATCAATTGGTTGACAGAAATATCTGAGGCAGCTGGAGCAACGAATATTTTTGCTGATGTAGAGTTAGCCAGTGTTCAAGCGGATTGGGAAGATGTATTGAATCGGAAGCCTGATTTTATTTGCCTGGCATGGGTGGGGGTAAGGAAGGAAAAAGTTCAAAAAAGTATGGTTTTGAAACGACCTGGATTTGAGAAGCTAAAATTACTAAATGATAGCCAAATCCTAATTCTTGAAGAAGAATTATTCTGCCGCCCTTCACCAAGACTTCTTGATGGATTAGAGAATCTATTTAAGTTAATACATTAAGAAAAATGTGTGACTCAAAAGGACCTGCCCCCAAACGAATTCACCATAAGTAGTGCTACTGGATTTTCTGGTAGGGCGGCTGGCCCCTTGTTTTGAGTCATCGTTCAATGCATGGAAAATTAATTTGCCCTTTGCTGTTAACTTAGTTCCTGTTCATTGATTGATATAGCTGAACCGGTGGATGTATGTTGATTTACCCAACCGAGAGAAGTTTCCGCAACAGCAGACCAGTTTGGAATTTGGTCCTGATGCTTTTCTACCCAGCTCATGCAGTATTGCGGGTCGATATTATAATCCTGGCATTGTGCTAGAAAAGATTGAATGGTTTCTTCATTACAGTTTTGCCATGTACCGCATGTAATTCCCCAGACGTTTTCCATTTTCGTTTGGATAGAAAGTTCATTTATGAAGTTACTGAATTGATGTTCGTTTGTCAAAAGGGTTCCTCCTTGTCATAAATTACATATCCAACAAAAGACATAATAAGTATGTCCAAGGAAAATGAATTAATTCAAAAAGATATTTCTAGCGAACACAAACTTACCGCTTATTATATTTATATTCATTAAGATGAAATATAGCGATTTTTATTTTGAAATAATTATCATTTGCCTTTTTAAATTTCAAATTTGCTTTATAATTCGCATAAACATACTAAGTATATTATGATCCGTTTAAAAGAAATACTAAGAGTATTGAGAGGGAATTGCGATGGAAAAAGAGTTGGCTGGAAAAAGAATTGTGATTGGTGGTTCACGAAAAATTGAAGAAATAAGCACGTTAATTGAAAAACAAGGTGGAGTTCCGCTCGTTCGTTCTCTTCAAGGGACGGTTTTTTTAGCAGATAGGGAAGTAGAAACCGACCTGGTTAAATTTGTTCAAGAGGGGGCGGATTGGGTCATTTTTACCACTGGGGTTGGAATCGAAACACTTGTAAATTTGGCCTTGAAATTGGAGATTGCAGACCAATTTTTAAAAGTGATTCGTCAAGCTAAGGTAGCATCAAGAGGGTATAAATCCCTTGCTGCACTAAGAAAATTAGAAATTAACCCTGTTGCGGTGGATGAGGACGGAACAACGCAGGGGCTAATTCGTTCGCTTGATGATTTTGACTTCGCTGGAAAAAAAGTCATGGTTCAGCTTCATGGTGAATCAGCTCCATTTTTGAGCAAATATCTTAATGACCGAGGGGCAACGGTACAAAAGATTCTCCCTTATCAGCATATTGCACCTGAATCAGAGACAGTGGGAAGATTGTGTGAAGAATTGCTTACCAATCAATGTGATGCCGTTTGTTTTACAACGGCTACACAAGTTCGGTCTCTTTTTGATTATGCCAGGAAACAGGGGTGCCACTCTGATATTGTTCTTTCTTTTAAGGAGAACGTAATTGCTGCAGCTGTGGGTAAAGTTACGGCAGAAGCCTTAACAGAAGAGGGGATTGAGAAAGTTCTTATTCCTGACAATGAAAGAATGGGAGCCATGATCATCGAGTTGGTCAGGTATTATAAGAGTAAATAGGTACCCATTTAAAACAGTGTTCCTTCTATAAGGTATGCTGTTTTTTTATTTTTTTGCGTGTTTGTTGAAATATGTCGAGAAGTTTTAGAGTGGTTTCATTATTTGTCATTGGGTTTTTTCGCTTTCATCAGGCTAAAACCTAAGTATTTAATGATTTTGTAAATGAATATAAAAAGTATGGAAGAAAAGTTAACGAAACGATATAATTCTACAAATTTCTTTGTGTTCTTGTGATAAATTGAAAAAAGAATCAGAAAAAAGTACAAGCAAACTTTTTCCTCAGCATCTTGTATTTCAAGTTTCTACCTTCCAAATGGCAATAAACGAATTAAGTCCACATGAATACTACTTAAATTCCTTTAAAAGGAATCAAATCCATTTTACATACTGGATAATCAAATGCTTGCATCATTTGACAGGTTGTATAATGAAATGCCTATGAATGGCCTGTAAAATTAAGATTAGATGCAGAATTTTCTGTAAAATCCATAATTATGACAAAGGAGGTTTGGTAATACCAGATCGAATGACGATTTTTTTCATATTTTTTTAGTTAAGCGCTTTCATTTCTAACTTGACCTACTAAGAAAAAAATTTCAAATAATGTAACCTCAATATCATTCAATAAAAGGAGGGTTTCTTTTTGGCTAATGAAAAAATACAGCGTATTTCCTTATCCAATCTTGAAAAGAACTTTCAAGAGGTAGAACAAGGTTTAACCAATCAAGAAGCAGTTGAAGAATCCAATCGATGCCTTTATTGCTATGACGCCCCATGTATCAAGGCCTGTCCAACAGGAATTGATATCCCTACATTTATTAAAAAAATTGCCTCAGGGAATTTGCTTGGTTCCGCCAAAACGATTATGTCTTCGAATCCAATAGGAGCAAGCTGTGCTAGAGTATGTCCTACAGAAGAGCTTTGTGAAGGAGCCTGTGTCTTAAACCATTCTACTAAGCCGATTATGATTGGCAATCTGCAAAGATATGCAACAGATTGGGCGATAAAAAATGAACAAACTCTGTTTCAGCCTAGAACATCCAATGGACGGACAGTAGCTGTTATTGGCGGCGGTCCTGCTGGATTATCAGCTGCAAGGGAGCTTGCAAGATTAGGATACGAAGTCACTATTTTTGAAGCTGCTGGGAAAGCAGGAGGATTAAACACATACGGTATCGTATCCTTCCGATTGCCACAGGCTATTTCCTTCTGGGAAGTAGAACAGGTTGAAAAACTAAATGTACAAATCAAGACCAATACGATGGTGGGAAGAGATGTATCACCGGAGTATTTGACTGAAAATTTTGATCATATTATCTTAGCTGCTGGAATGGCCCATGTTCCGAACCTTGGTGTTGAGGGTGAGGACTTAGATGGTGTCTTTGATGCAATCGAATTTGTTAAAGAAACAAAAAGCGGTCAACAATCAAAGGATTTTGTCGGAAAGAGTGTTGTCGTGATTGGTGCTGGTAATACGGCAATTGACGGCGCTACATGTTCAGTACGATTAGGAGCTGAAAATGTAAAAATATTGTACCGAAGAACCGAAGAGGAAATGACGGCATATGACTTTGAATATGAATTTGCTAAGCAGGATGGTGTCGAATTTCGCTGGTTGACAGCTCCTAAAAGGATTATTGGCGATTCAGCAGGCAAGGTTACTGGAATTGAGTGCATCAAAATGATGCTCGGCGAACCAGAAAAAGATGGACGCCGGAGTCCAGTTCCAATTGAAGGATCCGAATATATCCTCCCAGTTGATGCCATTGTGAAAGCAATCGGACAAACAAGATATTTGGAATTAATCGAGTCATTTGGACTTAAACATGAATCTGGTGTCGTTCAAGTGAATCAAGAAACGTTTCAAACGTCAAACCCTAAAATTTTTGCTTGTGGTGACATTGTTTTCGGCAAAGGAAAAGGGGATGCCATGGTCGTAACGGCAGCACAACAAGGAAAAAAAGCTGCCTATGCTATTCACAAAATGTACAGCGCGGTGGGGACAGCATGATGAGATTCACTGACATTCTATCAATCTTCTTATTTGACAATAGAAGGGAGAAAAAGAGATGGCTGATTTAAGAATTAACCTTGCAGGGATTCAATCTCCTAATCCATTTTGGCTTGCCTCAGCACCTCCTACCAATTCAGGCTATCAGGTGCAAAGAGCGTTTGAAGCTGGCTGGGGTGGAGCAGTATGGAAAACTTTGGGTGATCCAATTTTGAATGTTTCTTCAAGATTTGCAGCAGTAAGCTTTAACGGACAACGAGTTGCTGGTTTCAATAATATTGAACTCATCACCGACCGCCCTCTAGATGTTAATTTAAAAGAAATCTATGAAACGAAAAAACGGTTTCCCAACCATGCCATTATTGCATCATTAATGGTTGAACCAAAGCAGGAAAAATGGCATGAAATTGTTAAACGAGTGGAGGATGTCGGAGTAGACGGGCTCGAATTAAATTTTGGCTGTCCACACGGAATGGCGGAACGGGGAATGGGTTCTGCTTCCGGTCAAGTACCTGCGCTTGTGGAAAGGCAGACGTATTGGGTAAAAGAAGCAGCAAAAACCCCTGTCATTGTCAAATTAACACCAAATATTACCGATATTACTGCGACTGCTGAAGCGGCAGTAAATGGCGGAGCAGATGCCGTCAGTATGATCAATACCATCAATAGTTTGGCTGGAGTCAACCTTGACACTTGGAACACGATTCCACATGTTGCTGGAAAAGGGGCTCACGGAGGGTATTGCGGTCCAGCAGTTAAACCGATTGCCCTAAATATGGTAGCAGAGTGTGCAAGAAATTCGAGAATTAATGTCCCTATCTCGGGAATTGGCGGTATTTCCAATTGGCAGGATGCAGTGGAGTTTTTACTGATGGGTGCTACTGGGGTTCAAGTATGTACTGCGGCCATGCATCACGGTTTCCGTATTGTTGAAGACATGATTGAAGGGCTAAGCCATTATTTAGACAGTAAAGGCATTGCCTCTGTCACAGACATTATCGGAAAATCAGTGCCTCGTTTTTCTGATTGGGGTAACTTGGATCTAAATTACAATATTGTCGCCTCCATCAACACGGATATTTGTATCAACTGTAATAAATGCCATATCGCCTGTGAAGATACAGCTCATCAATGTATTGACAGGCTCACAGATGCAAATGGAAAGAGCTATTTGAAGGTTCGTGAAGAAGACTGTGTCGGTTGTAACTTGTGTTCGATCGTCTGCCCTGTTGATGGAGCAATCGACATGATTGAAGTGCCAAGTGAGCTGCCGCCGATGACATGGAATCAGCGTCAGGTTGCGCTGAAACGGGAAGCAGAATCAAAGGTTGACGTAAAGCGATCATTGGGGAGGGAATAGACGATGAAGAAATTAATTAAAAATGGAACGATTGTAACGGCTGCAGACACTTATCAAGCAGAAATCTTAATTGAAGATGGAAAGATTACTCAAATCGGAGCGAACCTGTCAGCCATTGGTGCTGAAGTAATTGATGCAAAGGGCTGTCTTGTTCTCCCTGGAGGAATTGATCCGCACACACATTTAGATATGCCGTTTGGCGGTACGGTGACAAAGGATGATTTTGAATCAGGAACCATCGGAGCGGCTTTTGGTGGAACAACAACGGTCATTGACTTTTGTTTAACTAATAAAGGGGAACCGTTGCAAAATGCGATTCAAACTTGGCATGATAAATCACGAGAAAAAGCTGTGATTGACTATGGTTTCCACTTAATGATTTCGGAAATCAATGAAAATGTCCTGAATGAATTGCCTCGGGTCATTAATGAGGAAGGAATTACGTCATTTAAAGTTTTCATGGCCTACAAAAATGTGTTCCAGGCAGATGATGAAACCTTATTCAAAACATTAGTTTCTGCAAAAGAACATGGGGGCCTCGTTATGGTCCATGCGGAAAATGGGGATGTTATCGATTATTTAACAAAAAAAGCAATTGAAGAAGGAAAAACTGAGCCGATTTATCATGCCTTGACAAGACCGCCTGAATTAGAAGGAGAAGCGACAGGCCGGGCTGCGAAGCTGACTGGGCTAGCAAACTCGCAATTATATGTGGTCCATGTGTCCTGTGCAGATGCCGTTGAAAGAATTGCCGAAGCTCGCAGTAAAGGCTTCGATGTATGGGGAGAAACCTGTCCGCAATATTTGGTCCTTGATCAAAGCTACTTGGAAAAACCAAACTTTGAAGGTGCCAAGTATGTTTGGTCCCCTCCGTTGCGGGAAAAATGGAATCAAGATGTCCTTTGGAATGCCTTGAAGAGCGGGCAGCTGCAAACGATTGGCTCGGATCAATGCTCATTCGATTTTAAAGGACAAAAAGATTTAGGACGCGATGATTTTACAAAAATTCCGAACGGGGGCCGATTATCGAAGATCGCCTATCGATTATGTTCTCGGAAGGGGTAAAGAAGGCCGAATTAGTCTAAATCAGTTTGTTGACATTACGTCTACTCGTGCTGCTAAGCTTTTTGGTTTATTCCGCAAAAAGGGACTATTGCGGTTGGGGCGGATGCAGATATTGTTATTTTTGATCCCAATGTAGAACGTGTGATTTCGGCGGAAACTCATCATTTGGCGGTTGATTATAATGCGTTCGAGGGAATGAAAGTCACAGGTGAACCTGTTTCTGTATTATCTCGAGGTGAATTTGTTATCCGTGAAAAGCAGTTTGTTGGAAAACCTGGTTCAGGCCACTATTTGAAAAGAGCAAAATACAGTGTAAATACTCCAGTCAATCAAAATGAAACACTATCAATCTAGCTAAAATTGATTAGGAAATGCGTTTTATAATCATTTTGAATAGGGGGGATACGATGTCAGAGTATCAACAATTTCTCGATGAAAGAGACAAAATTGATTTTTTTATTCAAAAGGGCTATTGCATTAATGGGGTTCAGGAACACTTAAATGGAGATACGGTCGGATTTTTACATCCTAATGGAAATATAACAGAAACCATTCTGATAAAAAATCCGAATGCTAGGAAATATTTTTCTAGTCTCCTCATACAACAAAATCAGGGTACGCAATAATAGTTAAAAAAAGATAATGAAAAGGGGGGAAGTAGATGGAATTCTTCTTAAAATCGAAAGATAATGCGTATCCATGTGTTGTGACGATTGATGAGGACAATGGCCGTTACACGATTCGTAAGTCGGACTCAAGCGGTGAGGTTTTTAATTCACCAACAGAATTAGTTGGATGGATTCTGGAAAATTGGGAGGCAGATGAATTTATTGATAAAGAGGAATTTGTAACGATGCTGAATGAAATCAAAGAATACTTCCCAATCATTCATAAATGAAATATTGGTTTAAGGAAAAGGGATTGGTTAAAATGTACCAATCCTTTTCCCTTTTTACATATAAAGTCATTTTAAGGAGATCTAAATGATGAAAGAACATTTACAGCTTAAGGTTGCCGATATTTTAGGGCGAAAGCACTTTGAAAATGCGATAGTGATTGCAGGAGAAGAAGGTATCCACCACATCGTAAAATGGGTTCATGTGGTGGAAGTAACAAGTATCCGAAATCTGCTAAACGGAGATGAACTTATTTTATCCACAGGAGTTGCATGGAAGGAAAATCCTGATTTATTTGTCTCAATGGTCAAACAGCTAATCGAATTCAATGCTGCAGCCTCTGTATTGAAATGGGGACATATGTGTCGAAAATTCCAGCTGAAGTGATGGAGATTTCCAATCAACATCAATTTCCGCTCATTGTTTTTCAACAAGAAGTTCCATTTGTGGAAATTACCCAAGATATCCATTCCTGTATTATTAATCAACAATATCAGATGATTTCCGATTTAGAAAACTATTCACAAAACCTAAATAAACGGCTTTTAACGATAGAGGCGTATGAAGATATTCTTCAGTTTATCTTCGCAACTTTAGATATTCAAATCATTTTCCGAATTAAAGATCAGGAATTTGAATTTGTTCCCGAGATAAACCCATTCGAACAAAATGCGATCATTCATCAGCTTGAGGAAGCAAAGAAGCAAGATAGTGATCATTTTGCTTTTTCGCCCATTTACCTGTTTGGTCAGGAATACGCAGAATTAGTCATTTTTTCGAAGGAAATTCCCATCGGTGAATTTGATTTATTAATTTTGGATCGAACTACAACCGCTTTAGCACAGCATTTATTAGAGATTTGTATGTTGAAGAAAAGAAAAAAGTAGAAGAGTTTGAGTGGCTCCAGGGGTGGCTTGAGGGCGAACAGCCGCTCGAGAGCATTAGCGATTATTTACATGAAAACGGGATCAAGACAAAGACGAATGATGCTGTTGTGATAATCGCAAAACTCTTATCCAATAAAGGGAAATCAAATCAAGATGTCACCTATTTGAAATTGCTATTTCGTTCTGTTTTTGAACAAAATGGTTTTGCTGTTTTTGCTGTCGAAAAAAGAAACGAAGTTATTTTTATTTTACTGAACAATCGTTCAAAACCAAATTTGAAAGAAAGGATTAAAAAAGCAATTGAGTCGATCAAAGACTCAGAGTTTATCAGAAAACAAAATTCGATAAAAATCTTTATTGCTGCTGGGAAATTTATTGATCATTTAACCGATGTACATAAAAGCTATTATTCAGCAAAAGAAACCATTCGTATTCAACACAAAATGACAAAAAAAGAAATCTATCATTTTTATGAAGATTTACATTTGTATCGTCTTATTTCCAAAATGAGCAAGCTTATGGATTTACAAGCGCTTGCAATGGAATACCTACAACCCGTCATCCAATATGACGAAAAATATAACGGCAAGCTTCTTGAGACGTTAAAAACCTATTTAGAGTGTAATGGTTCAAAGCAGGAGACATCCAGTAAGCTCTTTATCGTGAGGCAGACACTTTATCATCGTCTTCAAAAACTAGAAAGCCTTCTTGGCAATGATTTTATGGAGCATGAAAAACGGGTTGCCATTGAATTTATGCTTTTGGTAAATGATTATGCAGATCCATTTTCCCAAAAGAAGGAATTTAGGGCCCGTTGACTTATTTTTTCAGCAAAGGAAATAAGTAATAAGTAGACGTAGTGTTCATTTTGTCGAAGAAACGGCGGAACTCATTTTACATTCTGTCTAATGAAAGAATTTTCAAATTACGAGATAATTACATTATAAGATATTCATTCCAAAATAATTTTTTGAAAAATAAGGAGGCCAAAGCATGAGCGTAACAAAAAATGATACAGCGGTTTTAAAAAATTTTATTAACGGCAAGTGGGTAAATTCTAATAGTGAACAAACACTAGATGTTCCAAATCCAGCAACGAACGAACTTTTGACAAGAGTGCCAGTCTCAACAAAGGAAGATGTAGATCTAGCCGTAGCAGCTGCAAAAGAAGCGTTTAAAACATGGAAAAATGTGCCCGTACCAAAACGAGCAAGAGTCTTATTTAAATTTCATCACCTGTTAACTGAAAACCATGAAGAACTAGCTAGACTTATAGTTTTAGAAAATGGTAAGGCTTACAAGGAAGCATATGGAGAGGTTCAACGGGGAATTGAGTGTGTTGAATTCGCTGCAGGGGCTCCGACATTAATGATGGGTGAAACCCTTTCTGGAATTGCGGAAGAGATCGATTCAGAAATGTTCCGTTTTCCATTAGGAGTTGTTGGAGGGATTACACCATTTAACTTTCCAATGATGGTGCCGCTTTGGATGTTCCCAATGGCAATCGCTTGCGGAAACACCTTTATCTTAAAGCCGTCTGAACGTACCCCGATTTTAGCGAATCGATTAGCAGAGTTGTTCCTTGATTCTGGAGCACCAGCCGGAGTTTTAAACGTTGTTCATGGTGCCCATGATGTCGTCAATGGCTTGCTCGATCATAAAGATATTGCGGCAGTTTCTTTCGTTGGTTCGCAGCCAGTTGCGAAGTATGTCTATGAGCGTGCCGCAGCCGAAGGAAAACGAGTTCAAGCCCTTTCTGGTGCGAAAAACCATCATATTGTTATGCCCGATGCCGACCTGGATAAAGCTGTCCAAAATGTTATGAGTTCGACGTTTGGAAGTGCCGGGCAACGTTGTATGGCATGTAGTGCAGTTGTCGTTGTTGGTGATAATGCTCCATTTATCGCTGCGCTAAAGAAAAGTGCAGATGAATTAATTATTGGAAATGGGATGGATGATGAAGTGCTACTAACACCAGTCATCCGTAAAGAACATCGTGATAAAGCTCTTGGCTTTATTCAAAAAAGGTTAGAGGATGGTGCAGATCTTATCAGGGATGGACGAAAAGAAATGGATGAACTTCCAGAGGGGAATTTCTTGGCAACTATTTTTGATCATGTTACTCCGGATATGACCATTGCCAAAGAAGAAATCTTTGCCCCAGTATTAAGCCTGCTGCGTGCGAAAGATTTAGATGAAGGCTTGGAATATATCCGGAAATCTCGATTCGGAAATGGTGCTACCATCTATACAAATAGTGCGAAAGCCGTCCGCCAATTTCGCGAAGAAGCAGACGCAGGAATGCTAGGGATTAATGTTGGAGTACCGGCAACGATGGCTTTCTTCCCGTTCTCCGGCTGGAAGGATTCCTTCTATGGTGATCTTCATGTTAACGGTAAGGATGGTTTAAACTTCTATACCCGTAAAAAAATGATCACTTCAAGATTCTAATTAGAAAGTTTTAGATAAGCAATTTAACAGGGGGTCTATACCATATAAAGAAAATGGAACGGGGGAACAGGAATGGTTCAAACGAGTAATTCCCAAGATACGTTACTAGAGCAGGATGAAAAGTATGTCTGGCATTCGATGAAGCCTTATAATCCAAAAGCAACTATTGTTGCGACAAAGGCTGAGGGTTCATGGGTCACAGATGCCGATGGAAATCGTTATTTAGATGCAATGGCTGGTTTGTGGTGTGTCAATGTTGGCTACGGAAGAACAGAGCTTGCAGAAGCCGCATATGAACAATTAAAAGAAATGGCTTATTTTCCACTATCACAAAGCCATGTCCCTGCAATTAAACTTGCTTCAAAGCTAAATGAGCTTTTAGGCGATGAATATGTCATCTTTTTCTCGAACAGCGGGTCTGAGGCAAACGAAACAGCCTTTAAAATCGTTCGCCAATACCACCAGCAAAAAGGTGAACATAATCGCTACAAAATCGTTTCACGCTACCGGGGTTACCATGGAAATTCAATGGGCGCTTTAGCAGCAACAGGTCAAGCACAAAGGAAATACAAGTATGAACCTCTTGCACCTGGGTTCATTCATGTATCTCCTCCAGATTCCTACCGGGATGATTGCGATGTTTCAGACGCGAAGGAATTGGCTTCAGTTAAAGAGATTGATCGGACCATGACTTGGGAACTTAGTGAAACGATTGCTGCCATGATTATGGAACCAATCATTACGGGTGGTGGAATCCTTGTTCCACCAGATGGTTATATGAAAGCAGCAAAAGAGATTTGTGAAAAACATGGAGCTCTTCTTATTGTTGATGAAGTAATTTGCGGTTTTGGCCGCACTGGTAAGCCATTCGGCTTTCAGAATTATGGAGTGAAGCCCGACATCATTACGATGGCAAAAGGAATAACCAGCGCCTACTTACCACTTTCCGCAACAGCGGTAAGAAAAGAAATTTACGAAGCCTTTAAAGGAACAGAAGAATACGATTATTTCCGTCATGTCAATACATTTGGGGGAAATCCAGCTGCATGTGCTTTGGCTTAAAAAATATCGAAATTATGGAAGCTGAGAAATTATTCGACCGTTCGCGAGATTTAGGTGAAGAAACATTAAATAATTTTACGAACCTTCTGCAGGACCACCCTTATGTTGGGGATGTTCGCGGGAAGGGATTATTGATCGGGATAGAATTGGTGAAGGACAAAGATACAAAGGAACCATTGGATAATGCCCTAGTTAATCAAGTGATTGCTAACTGCAAACAAAATGGTTTGATAATTGGCAAAAATGGTGCCACTGTAGCTGGATTCAATAATGTTCTCACCCTGTCACCGCCATTAAACATTGAGCAGGAAGATTTGGATTTCATCATTCAAACGGTTACTTCCTCACTAAATAAAATTCTTTAACAATAACGAAACTGAAATGAACACCCGTTATTTACAATTTGTAATTAACGGGTGTTTTTCTTTTGGCGAAATGATTGATAATTTCACGATTTAATAAAATGAATTCCGATGAATCGCCTGTTAAGGCGATTGTTTACTATTCATAGAAAAAAGACCAATAATCTGGTCTTTTTAGTCTAATTCCTTATCTAAATCTTTTCCTTTTTGGTCTATAGTGGTATAGATCATCACTTTGAAATTCATTTACTTCATCATCATCAACAGCGTTAGCTTTATTGCTTTCGCCCTCAAGTTCATTCATTACATTTACAACTGCTATCCTCTCTTTTTCCACCTCATCTCTTCCACCTTCAACTTCAATACTTACCGCATCAACAACATGATTCACGCTTTTAACTTCAACAGTTACATCTTCACCAGCAACAATAATATCTCCAACAACATTATTTACATCGTTATTGCCATCACTTTCATTTTCAACCTCATTTGTTAAATCAATAACATCTGAATCGGTATTATCGGTCTCGTTTTCATTCTTAACTACATTTTCACCTACATTATCTTCAAGATCGATTTCATCCTCTGGTAATGATTTTTTGATTTTTCGCAATGCTTCTGTTCTATGGTTAGCTATTCCTATTATTTCATCAATAAGTGAGGTGAAAGTATCAAACTCAACATTATTTTCACCGCTATTTTTTATCACACTAAGAAAATCATCATAAAAAATATGATATTCTTTATCATATTGCTCGTTGCTCATCTCTCTGAACATTGTTCCGTTCGTTCGAATAAAACCATAAATTAATTTTGATAAAACCTGAGAAGTTGCTTGTATTTGACTTTTTTCCAATTCAGTATCATTCGTGAGATAATAATTTACATCACGAAGTGTTTTATAATAATTTTTAAAATTTCGGTTTATTTCTAAAAATTCTAAGTTGCTCATTATAAAAATACCTCCTTTAGTGATTTACATAAAAAAGTTGCGCAAAAAGTTCCGATACTTCTTTTGTATTCAGGATATGCAAAGAACGTTCTTCTAGAAGGGAATTATTTAATGAAGGTTATAACTTTTATAAAAGAATGGCAGCAAGCACTTCAAAATGAAGTCAACTATTTAAAAAAATATGGCAGTAACAAATTCCTTATATCAAATGGCAGGCTGTTATCAAGTGAAGATACGTTTACCTACTACTTTGATACCGCTGCTTCAATGCGGATTCCGGTCGGCTCCTCCATCAGACTTGAGTGGGGTAATAGCAAACAGAGCGGACGTATGCTTTCTTCAGAGGGCAAAGGTGTGATGCTTTCATTAGAAAAATCATTCGGGGATTTAATTCATGAAGCCTATTTATTTCATGATCCTTGGGAGCTGCTTGAACAGCTGATTCAAAGGTTTGATGAAATCAAAAAAAGTAAACAAAAACGTTTAAGAGTGAAAAAATTGATGGACCCCTCGATGCCATCTAAGCATCCAAGCGAACATATAAAAAGCAGTGTACATGAGCTCGTTCTAAGGTCAAAATACAATCCCATTACCTTTGTCTGGGGTCCGCCTGGGACTGGTAAAACCTACACACTCGCTAGGGTAGCCGCTAATAAATATTTTCATGAAAAGCGAGTGTTAATCTTATCTCACAGCAATCAAGCTGTCGATGTTATTGTCAGTGAAATTTCATCGTTTATAAAAAGGAAAAATCGTTTCCATGAAGGAGATGTTCTTCGTTACGGATCTAATACGGGTAATCTCGTGATTTCTGAAGCTATTACGACTACTCAGTTGCTTCAGAACCAGGACCCGCATCTTGCAGAGGATAAAGAAATGTTAATAAAGGAAAGACAGAAATTAAAACAAGATTTAGCTCGTTCTTTTAGTAAAAGGGATTCTAACCATTTATTAGAGCTAGAGACAAAGATTGCAAGGGTTCTTGAAAAGATTCGTCAAAAAGAAATCGAGTTTGTAAAAGATGCGTTTGTTGTTGGAACCACGCTGGCAAAAGCGGCAGGTGACGCTGCGATTTATGAAAAGGAATTTGATGTTGTCATCATAGATGAAGCGAGCATGGCGTATGTTTCCCGGCCACATTCGCAGCAACGCTTGGAAAAAGAGTCATTGTTTGCGGTGATTTTAAACAATTACCGCCCATCGCATCATCGAGGGATCCATACGTCACGATGTGGTTGAAAGAGGATATTTTTCACAGAGCGGGTGTTGTTGAGTGGGTAGAGGAGGGGAAGCTGCATCCCCATCTCTTTTTATTGAAAGAACAACGCAGAATGCATCCCGATATTTCTGCCTTCACCAACCATTACATCTATCATTCTCTTGTTGGTGATCATGAAAGTGTTCTGAAAAGCAGAAATAAAATTGTTGAACAAGCTCCGTTCCCAATGCAGTCAGCTGTTCTTGTAGATACAAGCTATACTGGGGCACATTGTATAAACGAGAGAACATCGAATTCTAGAATAAATCTATGGCAAATGCTGTTGTCATTTCAAGTCATTCATGAATCCTACTTGGGCGGGGCAAGGTCGATTGGTTATGTGACACCCTACCGTGCCCAAGCAAATATAATGGGGTTATTAGTAGAGGACTTATATGAAAAAGAACGTCTATCAGCAGATATCATTTCTGCGACCGTACATAGGTTCCAAGGCAGCGAAAGAGATGTTATGATTTTCGATACTGTCGACGGTGAACCACAGGATCGTGCAGGTATGCTTTTAACCGGCAAAGATAGTGAACGATTGATTAATGTTGCCATAACGAGAACAAAGGGAAAATTCGTTCATATCAGCAATCAATCCTTTATTCGAAAACATGTTTTTAATGGGAAAACTTTAAGGCAACTTGTAGAACATCAGGAGAGGCATCAGCAAGTAATAAGGACCAATGAAATTGGTGCGTGGATACTAAATCAACATCCACGATTACAATGGATGCATGCACGTAAACTAGAAAAAGTATTTCAAGATATTGAATCTGCAAGGGAATCTATTGTTATCTCTTTACCGGTGGAGACTGCTTTGTCAGAGCATTGGGAGGAAAAACTGACAAAACGGGGGAAAGGTGTTAAACTGACTGTTTTTTCTGTAGAAGAATGGTCTGAGATTCGACCAGATCAAAGGATAAATGAAAGCTTGTCGTTTCCATTTATTATCATTGACCAACGGCTTTTCTGGCTTGGATTACCATTGGAGGGCGCAAAAGGAGTAAAACCACCGTTTGTCGCTGCAAGACTTGATTCCGAGAAGGTTTCCGAATACTTTTTAGGGCAATTTCTCGTTGTTGAATAGCCTAATAATGTACAACAATCAAACAAAAACTTTTATTAATCAGTCAAAGTTTTAGTTGATTTGACTATTTACTCGAATTTCAATAAAATTAGACTATATAATCTAATTGCATAAGGTGAAAGGAGATTTTAATGACTTTCCCAATATCTATTTTTATTCTTGATGTTAGTAATTCCTCTTCTGATAATAAGGGTGAGGAATTAACCAGCTATTTGGACGAATTGGTAAATTGGATTAGTAACTGGTCGAAGGAAATAGGTCATATAAAGGTAAAACATCGATCAGGGGATGAAATTATCCTTATTGCTACTGGCTATTCGACAGCCTATACCATTGCTTTTTATATAAGCAGGATTTGGAAGTATAAAAAACATCAGCCTTATTTTGGTTTGGCGTTCGGTGATACTGATAAGGAAATAACTGAAATCGATATTGAAAAATGGATTCATCCTTTGGTTAAACAAGCTAGATACGCAAATGATTTATTAAAACAAGAACATTCCAGACCTCAATTTAAATTCGAGTTGGATCAGTTCTTTACGAGTGTTCAGAGTAGCACCTACTCCTATAATCATTTTCGATCTGAATTTGAAACATTAATCAACACGCTATTGAAATTACAACAGCAATTTATATGGAATCAAACGGAAATTCAGGAGCTGGTGTGTTCTATGTATTTGATCTTGCAGCAGCAAAAAGCGGTCGGAGAACTCCTTAATAGAACGGCTCCAACGATTTCAAGCCATTATAAAAAAGGAAATAGTGATGAAATCCTCAATACATTTACTGAAATCATTACTATACTTAACTCATTGGAGCAAAAGACTTATAAATCTACCAAGACTAGTCCAATGGAAACAAATGTGAATCTAAATGATTCCATTCGAAAGCATCTGAAAGAACACTTAAAGTCGCTGATTGATAGATAGCTTAGCAAAGGGGGAGAGAGAGTAATCCATGCAAATAATTTTAAGTCTAATTCTTGTACACCTAATTGCTGATTTCTATCTGCAAACAGATGATATGGTAAAGGAAAAACTTAAGAATATTAAAAAGCATATTATCCACCATTTTTTATCAACCGCTTTCGTTTTAATAAGTTTTTGTTTTTTTCACGTTGATAAAGTGAATATTTTAGTAAATCTAATTTCGCCATTGTTTTTTATTAGTATTACCCATTTCCTGATCGACTTATTGAAGAGTAAGCTTCTTGACACAATCAAAATAAAGAATGAAGAAAATATGAAACGGCTAGGTTTCTTCATTTTAGATCAATGCCTACATTTTGGAATGATTCTTGTTTGCTGTCAGCTATTTTTAGGGATAAAATTACAAAGTTTAGATTCAGGTACACACCTAAGTCATGCTTCATTGAATTCTTTTGAATCCATTTTATTCATCATTATTATTGTCATTTTAGCGACAAGTGTCAGTGGTCATATGATTAGGATCCTTTTAGGTTCTTTGCCAAATCAGATTTTAACTTTTGAAGGGAAATATGCTTTTAAGAATGAACGAAAAGAAGACCATTTTGTAGATAAAAATTTGGGTAAAAGAGGATTAACTGAGGAATATAATTACACGATTTTCAGTAAACACGACTTATCTCGAGGGAAATTAATTGGCTATATTGAGAGATTGTTAGTTTTAATCTTAACTTTTTATAATGCCTATCCAGCCATCGGATTTATTGTAGCAGCAAAGTCGATTGCAAGATTTAAACAAATGGATGACCGCGATTGGGCTGAATACTTTCTCTTAGGAACACTTACATCGATGTTTCTTGGGATTACTCTTGGCATTCTGTTAAAAGCGGTATTAGCATAATGAAATAGGTGTATATTATACATAAACTACCATGAAAATAAACCTCTGTTTCTTCGGTAAAATGGCAATACTAAAGAAGACGCAGCTCATTCAATTTTTTTAAAAATGGGGGAGCGCCTTAACATGGTCTTATTGAAGGTAAATTGATTAGATTAAGATACTTCAGATTCTTGTATAGTAACTGTGTATCCTAAACTTTCAAGTCTCCGAAGTGAATGCCGAACAATAGATTGATGTTTTTGCTTATCAAAGTAGTCTTCACCTAAATCTACATACATTTCTTTACGGGTTAAAAGATAATAAGAGATGCGCAATATTGCGTGAGCGACTACAATTCCTGCACGTTTTTTGCCTTTTCGTGATGCTGTACGCCTATACAGTGCTCCGAGATAGTTTTTAGATCCTCTTACTGAATGAGCTGCTTCAGTTAAAGCTGACCTTAAATATTTGTTTCCTTTTTTAGTTTTCGCTGATTTCCTTTTTCCTGCACTTTCGTTATGTCCAGGAACTAATCCTGCCCAGGAACACATATGAGGTGCACTTGGGAATTGCTTTTTAACATTTGTACCTATCTCTGATAACATTTGTTCAGCCATTTTCTTAGATATGCCAGGAATTGAGTCTAAACGATCTATATCTTCTTGATAAGCACTGACTCTTTGAGCTACTTCTTGATCCAACATCTCAATTTGTTCAGTGAGAAAGTCAATGTGCTTTAAAAGGGTCTTTAACATTAACTGCTGATGTGGATTGATATAACCTTTAAGTGCCAGTTCCAGTTCATCTTTCTTCTTTTTCATTGTACGTCGAGCAAAGTTTGCCAATTTTTCGGGATCCTCTTCGCCTTCGGCAATAGCATCAAGCATATCCCGAGCTGAAACACCCATGATGTCTGAAACAACAGAGCCCAACTTAATGTTCGCTCCTTCTAACACCTTTTGGATCCGATTATGTTGTCTCGCACGTTCTTCAATAATACTCCGACGATAGCGAACTAGTTCACGCAATTCCCGTTGATTTCGGTCTGGAATAAAACTGGCTTTAAGTAATCCATGACGAAGGAGTTTAGCAATCCATTCTGCATCTTTAACATCTGTTTTACGTCCAGGAACAGCCTTCATATGTTGAGCATTCACCACTAAAAACTCAATATCTTCAGCCTCTAGTAAATTAACGATTGGCTTCCAATATACACTCGTACTCTCCATGGCAACATTGGTACAATTGTGCTGTTTATTCCACTCAACCAACTGTAATAGAAATACAGTTTTAGTTGAAAACGTTTGAATCTCCTTTCCTTCTGGTGTCATAATGCAGGCAGTAATATTGTCCTTATGGACATCCATACCGCATGCTCTTTCAATGACTACTTCCATTGAAAACATCCTTTCTACGGCTCTGAATATAATTAGAGGCTGGTGCAGCAACCAGAATAGGATTAATCTACCATGTGTGCTTCCCGTAAGGGAGCGACAGTCAGTGGTGCACCGTGGTCGTTGGAGTCAGACTATAGGATGGGCTCTCACGCACCATAGTTCATCGACCTTCCTCTCCCAGCCGTAGAATCAGTATTGACGGTTCATAACCATTTTCATTCTCTGTGGTGAAGCGCCGGTTTTTGCGCTTCATGGATGGCTATAGGGAAACAAAAAAAGCTAGCACGTGAGAAGATAAATTTTATTCTTTGTCAAGCACTTCATTCTGTTCCAGATTGGAACCACTATATAGCTGATTAATTTCTCTTACAACCTCTTCTAAGAATTGTTCTGATAATAAGGGTTTGTTTTCCTTTGACATGTAATCACTCCTAATTGAATAATGATAAACAATATTTTGCACGAATGAAATAATTTCATACACCCATTAAAATTCTTTAATTCCACAGAAGATAACAACTATATTTTAAGGATTTTTTGTCAATAAAAATCATTCCCGATTTGAAGACTGTTATTTCATTAGCAGGGGGATATACTAAAAAAATATCTTAATGTTGGAGGGGAAATAGTGTTAACTGCCCTTAAAAGATTTTTAATCGGTCGACCTTTAAAATCAACAGAATTAGGAGAACAAAAACTAAATAAAACGAAGGCTTTAGCTATTCTTTCTTCGGATGCATTATCATCAGTGGCTTATGGTCCAGAACAGGTCCTCCTTGTCTTAATGACTATAAGTGCAGCAGCCTTTTGGTACTCAATCCCGATAGCAATCGGAGTGCTCATTCTTTTATTAGCCCTTATATTGTCTTATAGACAAGTTATATTTGCCTACTCTCATGGCGGTGGGGCCTATGTAGTTTCAAAGGAAAACCTTGGCGAAAACCCAGGATTAATTGCTGGTGGTTCTTTGCTGGTGGATTATATCCTAACTGTGGCGGTGAGTGTCTCAGCTGGAACGGACGCCATCACTTTGGCCTTTTCCTAATTTACATCCATACAATGTTGTCATAGCTAGTTTATTGGTTGTGTTCATTACCATCTTAAATTTAAGAGGGATAACAGAATCTGCCTCGATTTTGGCCTACCCTGTTTATTTATTTGTACTGGCATTATTTATCCTGATTGGAGTGGGTCTATATAAAATTTTTACCGGTGCTGTTTCACCAGCATTACACGCTCCAATTGGGACACCAGTTGCAGGTATCACTTTATTTTTATTGCTTAGAGCTTTCTCATCAGGCAGTTCTGCCTTAACTGGAGTTGGCAGTATCTAATGCTATACCAAATTTCAAAAGTCCAGCCCCAAATAATGCAGCCAAAACGCTAATCGCTATGGGATCTCTGCTTGCCTTATTATTTGCGGGAATTGTTTATTTAGCTTATTACTATGGAATAGCACCAAAAACTACAGAAACTGTAGTTTCTCAAATTGCTTCTGAAACGTTTGGAAGGAACTACATGTACTTTTTCATACAAGGCACAACGGCATTGATCCTAGTTCTTGCAGCGAATACAGGTTATTCTGCCTTTCCTTTGTTAGCAGTTAATCTTGCAAAGGATAGATATATCGCAAGAATGTTTACCGTCAGAGGGGATCGGTTGGGTTATTCGAATGGGATCATCTTTCTAGCGGTTACCTCCATCCTTTTAATTACTGTTTTTAAAGGACAAACTACGAGGTTGATCCCTCTTTATGCAGTCGGTGTGTTCATTCCATTTACCTTAGCCCAAACTGGGATGCTAGTGAAATGGATACGCGAAAAGCCAAAAGGCTGGGTGGTTAAACTAACAATAAATTTGATTGGAGCTTTAATTAGTTTTACGGTAACGATGATTTTCTTTATCACCAAGTTTACCCAGGTTTGGCATGTTCTTATTTTTTTACCTCTTCTGGTCTTTGTTTTTCACCGGATTAAAAAACATTATGTAGTTGTTGGGAAACAACTAAGTCCAACAACCTGTGATCCAATTAAATCTATTGAAGGAAACATTTTCATTGTACCTGTTGCTGGCATGACTCACGTAGTAGAGAATTCATTAACCTATGCCAAATCTCTGTCGCCTGATCAAATCATTGCTGTTTATGTTTCGTTTGAGAGAGAAGATGAAAAAATCTTTGAGGAAAAATGGAATAAGTGGCAGCCGGATGTTCGATTAGTTACCTTGCAATCTTACTACAGGAGCATTATTCAACCATTAACAAAATTTATAGACACGGTAGAATATAAAGCAAGTGAATCGAACTACCGAGTCACGGTTTTAATACCCCAATTTATTACCAAGAAAAGATGGCATAATATATTGCATAACCAATCAAGCTTACTTATTCGCGCTTACCTAATTTTTCGGAAAGATGTAGTTCTAACCACAGTTCCTTATCATCTTAAGGAATAATTAAGACGGGTATAGTGACTAAAGTGGATAAGGGAAGACCTCCTGTAAGGTTAGGTAAGGAGGAACTAAAAAAGTAAAAGAGATAGCCGATGGCTATCTCTTTTTTAAAAAAATTTTTGTAGGTTAGAAAAAAGTAAATGGTTGACGCAGAGGTAAAACATTTTTATTATTATCTCATATTCAAGATATTTTAATTCGAGATCATTTCACTCCTATAAAGAGTACCAAGATTTCAGTTCCATGCATAAAAGAAGCAAAGATACGGCTGGAGTGCATATTAGAACAATCTTTAGAGTTAGGTGGTAGTAATTTTCCAGTCTGCGACCTTATTATTGGAAGAGTAGTGCAATTCCATATTGATGAGGCTATTTATGAAAATGGTCGGATTAATCAGGTAGGATTAGGTGCAGTAAGTCGATTAGCAGGGAACGATTATGCTAAAATTGGCGAGGTATTTACGCTCGAAAGACCAAAATAAACTCAATTTCCAGCTATCGAATGGAGAGGAGAAAAACGATGAAACATATTTTTCAAAAAGGTAAAGACGGTACGAAGCCAACTTTTTTATTACTGCATGGGACTGGAGGAAATGAATTAGACCTCTTACCTTTGGCAGGAAAAATAGATGAGGATGCTTCAATCCTGAGTGTTAGAGGAAATTTATTGGAAAACGGGATGCCGCGTTTTTTCCGAAGATTAGCAGAAGGCATTTTTGATGAGGAAGATTTGGTGTTTCGGACGAAAGAACTATATGAATTTCTTGAAGTTGCATCTTTGAACTATGGTTTTGATCGGAATAATATAATTGCGATTGGGTATTCCAATGGTGCAAATATCGCGGCAAGCTTGTTATTCCATTATCGGGATGCATTAAAGGGAGCTATTCTGCATCATCCGATGGTTCCTTTAAGAGGAATTGAATTACCAGATTTGACTGACATCTCAGTGTTCATTGGTGCCGGATCAAATGATCCAATTTGTTCGCCATTGGAATCTGGTGAGCTCGAGTCATTATTGGCAAATGCAAATGCTGATGTAAAGCTTCATTGGGAGAATAGAGGTCATCAATTGACCTTCGAAGAAGTAGAAGCTGCAGCTGAATGGTATAAGGAAACCTGGTTAACGAACTAATTTATTAACAGATTATAAACTTTAATTTTCGAAAAACTACCTTGACAAGTAGCGTCTTTCTGAGGATAATATCAGATAAATCTTAAAATCGAAAATGGTATGGGATTAGTAAACCTTTGGAACGTGATAGAGAATGAAACCCATAGGCTGAAAGGTTTCTCACGGAAAAAAGCTTGAACCTGCCCGCAATGCGCCGCTTATGCAAACATAAGCCGTATCCCTCGTTACGGGCTCAAAGTGGATGCTAAGGCATCAATGAAGGTGGTACCGCGGAAACGACTTTTCCGTCCTTTTTTAAGGACAGAGGAGTCGTTTTTTTTATTTTAAAAAAGAGGTGTCGAACAAAATGAAGAAGCAACTGGTGGTTGTAAAAATAGGAAGCAGTTCCCTAACCAATGCCTCAGGGACCATTTCGGAAGAAAAAATATACGACCATGTAAAGGCACTTGCCTATTTAAAAGAGCAAGGGCATGATGTCATCCTTATTTCATCCGGTGCTGTTGCGGCCGGATTTGGGTCGCTTGGGTACCCAACACGTCCAAAAACGGTGGCTGGTAAACAGGCAGCCGCAGCTGTTGGTCAAGGGCTTTTAATGCAGAATTATATTTCACTATTTAAAGAGTTTACTATTGTTCCCGCTCAAATATTATTAACACGTGAAGATTTTTACAGCCAGGAGCGGTTTCATAACCTATTTTCAACCATGAATGAGTTACTTCAAAGAGGCGTAATACCGATCATTAATGAAAATGATTCAGTTTCCATTGAAGAATTAACTTTCGGAGACAATGATATGCTGTCAGCACTTGTGAGTGGATTTCTACATGCAAATGCGTTGATGATTTTGACGGATGTTAACGGTCTCTATGACGGTAATCCGAAAGTGTCGAAAGAGGCGAAAAAATATCATTTTATCTCAGAGGTGTCCGATGAGCTCCTCGGAATAGCAGGTGACAGCGGTTCCTCTGTCGGTACTGGAGGTATGAAATCAAAGCTACTCGCAGCAAAAAAAGCTTTATCGCTTGGCGTCAGTGTATTTGTTGGTACTGGAAGTGGAAAAGAAAAACTCGCGGATATTTTAGCAGGTAAAGGCGATGGGACGTATATCGGAGGTCCATTCCATACGCAAATGCAAATGAGAAAACAATGGATTGCCTATCATTCTCATGTTGGCGGGGTTATTGAAATTGATGAGGGGGCAGAAAAAGCGATTGTTTTAAAAGGAAAAAGTTTACTTCCTGTTGGTGTTACAAATGTAATAGGAGAGTTTAACGCATTGGATGTCGTCGTCGTTCGAAACCAAAAGGGTCAGGTCGTTGGAAAAGGACAAAGTTATTATTCCTCTCTAGATTTACAAAAAGTAAAAGGTTTACCAAGTGAGCGATCAAAAAGTTATTCTATTAATCAACGAGCAGAAGTGATCCATCGTGATAATTGGGTTACTATGCAAAAGGAGTGAATTTTATGAATGAATTAGTAGAGAAAGCAAAAAAACTAAAAAAAGCTTCCAAAACCTTAGGAATGCTATCAACAGAAGAAAAAAACAATGCCTTAGCTATGATGGCGGATCAGCTTTATAATCAAAAAGATTGGATTATAGAGGAGAATGCCAAGGATATTCAAGTAGGAAAAGAAAAAGGACTATCTGCTTCGCTCTTGGATCGATTGCTCCTCACTGAAGAAAGAATTGAGCAGATTGTCGATGGAATACGTCAACTAATCCATTTAGTAGATCCTATCGGTGAAACCATCGAATCCTGGGAACGTCCTAATGGTTTGCGAATTCAAACGATTCGTGTTCCACTTGGCGTCGTCGGAATGGTGTATGAGGCAAGGCTAATGTGACTGTTGATGCTGGAAGTTTATGCTTAAAGGCTGGAAATGCCGTGTTGCTAAGAGGCAGTTCTTCTGCCCTTCATTCTAATAAAGCACTTGTTCAGGTAATGCGCGAGGCACTCATAAGTTCCGCTATTCCGGAAGATGCCGTTCAACTTTTAGAGGATACGAGCCGTGAAACAGCTACGCAAATGTTTAAACTAAATCAATACCTTGATGTCTTAATTCCCCGCGGTGGAGCAGGTTTAATTCAATCGGTGATTCAAAATGCTACAGTCCCTGTACTCGAGACAGGCGTAGGTAACTGCCATGTTTTCATTGATGAATCAGCAAATGAGAAAATGGCTACCGATATTGCGATTAATGCGAAATTACACCGACCATCTGTTTGTAATGCTGCGGAAACGTTGCTCATTCATGAAAAATGGCCTTATGTTTCTGAGTTAGTGAGCACACTTCAGGAAAAAGGAGTCGAGCTGCGCGGTGATGAATCATTATCTTCAACTTATTCCTTTGTTACCCAAGCAACGGAAGAAGATTGGTCCACTGAGTTTTTAGCACCCATTTTAGCTGTGAAACTTGTGGGTGATGTAAAAGAGGCGATTAATCATATTGATCAATATGGCACAAAAGACGCTCAAGGCCATTATTAGTGATAACGATCAAAATGTACGTCTCTTTTTCCAAGCAATTGATGCAGCTGTGCTGTATCATAACGCTTCAACCCGGTTTACCGATGGGGAACAATTTGGCTATGGTGCGGAAATCGGAATCAGTACCCAAAAGCTCCATGCACGGGCCGATGGGTCTGAAGGCGATCACGACGACAAAAGCAATCGTGCAAGGAACTGGGCAAATACGGGTGTAAAAGAAGGACTGACTGCTCCATTGTCAGTCTTTTTTTCTATCTATCATGGTAGGATTCTGCTATACTAATACACAAACGTATATTCTTATTTAGCGGGTGATCACATGTCTACTAATGTTCAAATATCCGTAAGAACGCTTGTTGAACATGTGTTTCGAAGCGGGAGTATTGATAATCGGTTCCGTTCGCAAACAACTCTCCTAGATGGGACAAGAGCTCACCAAAAAATTCAAAAAACCTATCGAGACGGAGATCAAAAAGAAGTGTACGTCAGTATTGAAATTCCTTTTGAAGGTCTTACATTTTTTATTGATGGCAGATGTGATGGGCTTTTGGATCGGGACGGAGAGGTGACGGTAGACGAAATCAAGTCTTCTTCTCAACCGCTCGAACGAATTGAAGGTGACGGGTATCCTGTTCATTGGGCTCAAGCAAAAATGTATGCGTACATATGTGCGAAGGACAATGATTTACAAAAAATTTCTGTTCAGCTAACCTATGTGCATGTTGGGACTGAAGAAAAAAGATATTTTAAAATGAACTATACTTTTTCTGAACTAGAAACATTTGTTTTAGAGGTAATTAAAGGCTTCGCCCCATATGCCAAGCTGCAACAGGAGCATCGAAACCAACGAAATACTAGCAGTAAAGAGTTGGCTTTCCCATTTGATTCCTATCGAGAAGGACAGCGGAAATTAGCAGGAGTTGTTTATAAGACGATTCTAGATGAAAAAAATCTTTTTGTTAAAGCCCCAACTGGGATTGGCAAAACAATATCAACAATGTTCCCTACGGTAAAGGCAATGGGTGAGGGTCTTTTAAATCGAATTTTCTACCTTACGGCTAAAACGATTACCCGAACGGCTGCCGAAGAGGCGTTTGAACGTATGCAGTCTTGCGGACTATCTATGAAATCATTGACGATTACGGCCAAGGACAAAGTTTGTTTCAAGGATGAAACGAACTGCCAAAAGGATTATTGTGAATTTGCAAATGGTTATTATGACAGGATTAACGATGCCATTCTCGATATTTTTGCGAATGAAAATAGAATGACACGCGAAGTCATCGAAACGTATGCACGGAAACATACCGTCTGTCCATTTGAATTTTCGATTGACCTCGCCTACTCTGTTGATGTGGTGATTTGCGATTATAATTATATTTTTGATCCACGAGTTTCGTTAAAACGGCTGTTTGAAGAGCAAAAGAAGGCTACTGCTTTACTGGTGGATGAGGCGCATAACCTTGTTGATCGTGGAAGAGAAATGTTCTCAGCCTCATTAAACAAAGAAATGTTCTTACAATTGAAAAAAGAGTTTAAAGATGCAAATAAAATGGTTTATGAAGCCGCAAATAAGCTTAATTCATTATTTATTTCTTTAAAAAAAGAACATGCCGATAGTAACGAGTTTATCATCGAACAACTGGATGGTACGTTCTTGGATTGGCTTACTAAATTTGTGGATGCTGCCGAGGAAGTACTGATGCTGCGTAATGGAAGCAGCCAAAGACTTTTAGAAGCCTTTTTCATGGTTCAACAATTCATAAAAATCACGGAACTACTAGATGATCATTATATGATCTATGGTGAGAAAGATAGAAATAATTTCATCATAAAACTGTTTTGTATTGACCCCTCAGCTCTTCTTAAACAAATGGGGAAAGGATACAGGTCTAAGGTATTCTTTTCGGCTACACTTTCACCACTGCCATATTATCAGGATATCCTTGGCGGGATCGAAGAAGATTATGCACTTTCCATTCCGTCTCCTTTTTCTCAGGAACAGGTTGACGTTTTTATTAAATCATTGTCCACACGTTATCGTGACCGTGATCGAACAAAAGAAGCTATTGTAACCACATTGAAAACGTTGATTAAAAACCGACCAGGAAACTATTTAATCTTTTTTCCTTCTTATCAATATTTATTAGCGGTTTATGATGAGTTCAAACAAGTTGCTGGAGAAACAAATACCCTGATTCAAGCTAGTGGCATGTCTGAAATGGAAAGGGAAGCCTTCTTGGCTGCATTTAAGCTTGATCAAAAAGAGACATTAGTAGGATTCGCAGTTCTAGGCGGGATTTTTTCCGAGGGTGTTGATTTAATCGGCGATCGTTTAAACGGGGTCATGGTTGTAGGTGTTGGATTGCCTCAGCTTTGTTTTGAACGAAATCTAATCAAGGATCATTTTTACAAAAAGGAAAAGAACGGCTATGATTATGCATATGTCTACCCTGGCATGAACAAAGTGCTACAGGCAGGTGGAAGGTTGATTCGCTCGGAAGAAGATCATGGTACGATTGTGCTGGTTGATGATCGATTTTTACAAAAGCAATATCAAACGCTCCTTCCACTGGAGTGGCGACAATTTAAGATCATTTAAAAAGGTATTTTACTGAATGTAATTACAAAAAGGAGGAAGAAACAAAATGCGATTAAAAGGTAAGAAAATTGTGAGTCTCGTACATCATGATTTTGAGGATCTTGAGCTATGGTATCCCATTCTAAGATTAAAAGAAGAGGGAGCAGTTGTTCATCTTGCCGGGGAAAATGCTCAAGAAAAATACATCGGTAAATATGGAGTCCCAGCCATTTCTGATTATTCTTATCGTGATATAATTGGTGAGGTATACGATGCAATCTTAGTGCCTGGTGGTTGGGCACCGGATAAGATTCGCCGCTTTTCTGAGGTAATTTCCCTTATCCATCACTTTGAAGAAAACAAAAAACCAATAGGACAAATATGCCATGCCGGCTGGGTTTTGATCTCTGCTAAGGTTTTGCTGGGCAAAAAAGTGACAAGTACTCCAGGGATTAAAGATGATATGGAAAACGCCGGTGCTACTTGGTTGGATGAGCCTGTTGTTGTCGATGGGCATCTTGTATCAAGCCGTCGTCCGCCGGATCTTCCAGATTACATGCGCGAGTTTATTAAAGTGATTGAGCAATTATAAGTGTGAGGAATATTTTTCTTCAAAAACAAAGGAGACATTCCTAAGCGGCATGTCTCTTGATAATTAATTTAATGGACTTGGTGGGATTTGAACCCACAAGATACACAACAGCTAACATGAATAACTGCAGGTTGCTCTACCATTGAGCTACAAGTCCTATTTTTATTTTGAACATAAACTGGATGATTATTCACGATAATAAGTTAATTTTATTTCAATTTGCGAATTTCCTCCGTAACAACAAAAGCTAGATCATCGTTACCAAACATTGATAAAACACCAAGCATTGTTTCGTCTGCAATTTCACCTGCTTCCTCTTTTGGGACCGTTAAATCCATTGCTTCCTGCAACGCTTGATTTGCAGCCTGATTTGGATAAGCTTTTAAATATAATTCCTTTGGAGCAAGATCATGATTGATACACCATTGGGCAAAAATGAGAATCATCATTTTTTCATCTCTTTGATACGTTTGGATTATTCTTTCTTGTGCATCCTTTTGATTCATTTTAAATTCTCCTTCTAAACCTTTATAATTAAATTATAATAGAACTTATCAAAGTTTTCATTTTTAAGGTTTTTCTATGATTTTAGCTTACTTTTTAGCATTAATTCCATGGTTTTTAGAGATACTGTTTGAATGAGGAAAATTTTTGTAAAATGAGAGGAGAATGTTCAATGAGTAAATTTGAAGTGGGAGAAATCTTTAGCATTAGTGATGAGAATAACGAGGAGCAAGAAGTTGAAGTCCTTGCCTCGATAAATATTGAAGGTACCGATTATGTGGCTGTTGGCTTTGTTGAAGATATCCAAGAAGAAAGTGAAGACGACATTGATATCTTCTTCTTAAAGGTGGACCAAGAGGGTGATTTAGCCGCAATTGAAAGCGACGAAGAATTTGAAAAGGTTTCTGCTGCGTTTGATGAAATTATGAATGAGGAAGAGGAGTAAAATGTAAAAGAGAGGGGGTAAATCGCCCTCTCTTAATCTTTTTATCCTATAGAATGTAAAAGAAAATTAGTTAAAAACAATAAAGAAATAACAAAGATAGATAGTGACAACTGTTTGTGCTTATTAGTAAAAAGTTTGACTAAGGGGTAAGCAATAAACCCAAACGCAATCCCATCAACGATACTGTAGGTTAATGGAATCATGATCATAATCAAAAAAGCAGGAAAAGCTTCAGTGAAATCTGTAAAATCGATATTCACGATATTTGTTAACATTAAACCGCCCAAAATAATAAGAATAGGTGCGATAGCGGTATTGGGAACAAGTTTTATAAAAGGTAAGAAGAAAAGAGATAATAAAATGAAAAAACCTGTTACAACCGAGGTTAACCCAGTTCTTCCACCAGCAGTGATACCAGCAGCCGATTCTACCGTAGAAACCGTAGGACTGGTACCCAATAGTCCGCAAACAATAGCAGAAATGGAAATAGCTCTTAAGGATTTGCTGTTTTTTTCTGGTGCCTGAAGCATCCCATCTACTTGAGAATGAAGCAAGCCAATATTTTCAAAAACCAAAACCAAGGTTAGCGAGAAGGTCGCTGTCCAAAAAGGGATCGTCGTAAATTTTCCAAAGTCAAAGCCAAGAAATACATGCTTATAATTCTCAAAAGAAATGAAACTAGTATCCATGTGGGAAAAATTAATCACTCCTAAAAAGTAGGATGTAACTGTACCTAAAATGATACTAATTAAAAAATTCCCAGGTACTTTTTTCAAAAATAAAAATAGAGTAATGATAAGATTGATAATTGAAGCTAAAACAATTGGTGATGATAAATTACCTAAACCGACAAAATTATGTGGGTTCCCCACGACAATTCCACTTTTCTGCAGGCCGAATAAAAGCGATAAATAATCCAATACCTACCGATATGGCTTCCTTTAAAGACGTTGGAATCGATTTTGAAATAACGGCTGATAATTTTGTAAAGGCCACAATGGCGAATAATACACCAGAAAGAACAACTGCTCCTAAAGCTTCCATATAATTTAGTCCTAAGGAACCTACTAACGTATAAGTGAATAAAGCATTAATGCCCATTCCAGGAACGATGATTAACGGTGCATTCGCGATGAACGCAACTAATAAACACCCAACTAGCGAAGAGAATACCGTCGCGATAATCCCAGCTTCAAGTGGTATTCCGGCATCCTGAAGAATATGTCCATTCACTGCGATAATATAAATGATGGAAAAAAATGATGTTAATCCAGCCGTAACCTCCTTTTTAAAATTTGTCTTGTTCTCTTTAAGCTTGAATACTCCCTTCATTATTATCACACTTTCGTTTTCGCCCTCTCCCACCCGCATATAGTATTACATCTATACTTATGCCGAAAATTATTATAACACAGAAAATAAAAAGGAAAAGAGGGGTGAGATCTTGGAAATCCATCATCGGTACCTCAATTGGAAAAATTATGTATGTAAAAGGGTTTTTGAGGTATACTAAGAGTGAAAATATTTACAAAAGGAGATACATAATGCTGATTGAAGAAGGAACAAAATATCAAATTTCTATTGGGGCTAAAGAATATTTCAATGCCGCTGAAACGTTAACTGTAAAAAGTAATAACGGGATCACCATCCAATTCTCGCTTGGGGATAGTAAAGGACATGGTTCCATGCCAGTTGATCATTTAAATTATTTATTAAAAAAGGATAATCTAACGCTAATCTCTAATAAAAGATTATTTTTGAATAACGATGATAGTGAGGAAAACATCGGGTAAAAATCTTTAAGTTTAAAAATGAATATCAAATTAGTAAGCATTACATCAAAAAGAAGTAGTGCTTTTTTCTATTAAAACATTTTTCCAGCATTAACATGGTATACAATATAATCGATAAAAGAGAAAGGATGGGGTGTGGAAATGATGGAAGCAAAACGTCTTAGGATGCAGAATTCAACAGTATCATATTTAGATAATGGAAATGGAAAGCCAATCATTCTCCTTCACGGTTTCTGTGGAAGCTCTGGTTATTGGGAAAAAGTAATTCCAGAGCTGTCAAAAAACTATCGAGTAATAGCTCCAGATCTACCGGGACATGGGGGTTCAAGCATGCTCAATGACGGCTATGGGATTGATGATCTTGCTGACATGATTAGGGACCTCTTAGATGAATTGAATCTACAACAAGTGACTATGTTTGGACACTCATTAGGGGGATACATAACACTTGCCTTCGCCGAAAAATATAGTGACCGTTTAAATGGATTTTCGTTGATTCATTCAACGGCATTTCCAGATTCAGACGAGGCGAAGCTAGGAAGGGCTGCTAATATTGAAAAAGTAAAGAAGGATGGTATTCATCCACTTATCGACGGTTTAGTTCCAAAGCTCTTTTCACCAGATAATTTGGATGAAATTTATGTTGAAGCAGCTAAAACAATTGGTTATGCAACATCGCCTCAAGGGGCAATGAGTACTTTACTTGCGATGAAGGATCGTCCAAACCGGAACAATGTTTTAGAGGGTACGGAATTGCCGGTGCTATTGATTGCAGGGGAAAGTGATCAGATCATTCCTTCTGAAAAAACATTTTCGGTTACTAAAGCCAATGTTAAACAATCTTTAATAAAAGCTTCTGGGCATATGAGTATGTATGAGAATCCAACTGACCTGATTAACGAAATAAAGCGATTTTTATCAGAAATGGAAAAGTAAAGCTTTTGGAATGAAAAAACATAAGAATTAAAAAAAGAGGAGCCAAAATTTGGTTCCTCTTTAACAAATGATGATTTCAACCTTGCTGCCTTTTTAAAATAGATCATTAAGCTCGGTATCCGAATAAATGGAAATCAATACAACGGCTTTTCCATCTCCAATATTTTTAACGGAATGCGGTACACTTGCATTCCAACTAAAAGAATCTCCTTCTTCGATAATGATGGAATCCTCTCCTTGTTCCGCAAGTACTTTACCTTCCAGCACTAAATGACACTCTTCTCCTTCATGAGCGTGTGCTTCACCAATGGATGTTCCAGGTGGAAACTCCACACTCATCATTCTTAACCCACCTTTGGATGATATATGCTCGATTTTCAAGCTATTAAATGTACTATTTGTTCTTTCATCTTTTCTAACAACACGCATAAGTTGTTTTTTTTCAAGCAATAAATAAGGTAAAGGTACTTCTAAAAAGTTTGCAATCGACTGCAAAGTATTGATCGATGGGGAAGTGTTATTGTTTTCGACGTTGCTGATAAACCCCTTTGAAAGGCCTGTTCCCTCACACATTTGGGCTATCGTGATTTTTTTCCTTTTTCGTATTGATCGAATTTTGGAACCTATATCCAGTTTAACCACCTCAAAGTTTCCTAATAAAAAACATATTTACATATTAGCAAATAAATCATTGACAATCTATATTAAAAAATTGTAATCTTATAAAAAACAAATAATCATATTTAAAAACAAAAGGGAGGATAAAACATGAATTCACCGATGATTTATGAACTTAGACGACCAGCACAAATAGAACCAGATAAAACGTATCCAGCATTGTTTGTTCTTCACGGAATAGGTAGTAATGAACAAAATATGCTTACTTTGGTAGATGGATTAGAAGAGCAGTTTTATATTTTCAGCATACGAGGTCATTTGCCTCAGCCTCCAGGTTTTTCCTATTTTACCATTCAGGGATACGGAAAACCACATCGGGACATATTCGATCAGGGAGTGAAACAGTTAACAAGTTTTATTGATTATGCATGCGAAAAATATCCCTTAGACATAAATCGTTTGTTCTTACTTGGCTTTAGCCAAGGTGCAATCCTTTCAATGACACTTGGTTTGACAATGGGTAACCGAATCAAAGGCATTGTTGCACTTAGTGGATATATCCCAGCGTTCGTGAAGGAAGAGTACAACCTTGAACCTGTTGACCAACAATCGTTGTTTATTTCACATGGGAATATGGATCAAGTACTGCCATATGAATGGGGTATTGCAAATGATGAGTTTTTCCGGGAATTGGGGGCTAATGTAACCTTCAAAACGTACCAGGAAGGGCATACCGTTTCTTTAAGGAACCAACAGGACTTTATTAAATGGTTACAAGTACAATTGGAGAATTAAGAGGAATTCCGAATATAATTTAAAGGGGGAAGTTATATGTTACCATCATTCTTTATTGCTCACGGTGCTCCATTAATAGCCATTGAAAACAATGAATATACGCAGTTTTTAAATCAGTTAGGTCAATCCCTGCCTCGTCCAAAGGCGATTGTATTGTTTTCCGCTCATTGGGAGTCTGAGCTCCAAAGAGTTAGTGAAATCGATCAATATAGTACGATTTATGATTTCGGTGGATTCGATCCAGCCTTATATACGATTCAATATCCAGCAACTGGGAGTCAAGACGTTTCACAAGAGATAAAGGATTTGTTCACAAAAAATGGCGTTCCATTCGCCGTTGAAAGCAATCGCGGATTGGATCATGGAGCATGGGTTGTCCTTCGTTTACTTTACCCGAATGCTGATGTTCCAGTGATTTCCATGTCAGTCAATCCCCATCTTACACCAGAGGAACAATATAAAATCGGGAAATCCTTAGCTGTCTTAAGAGCAAATGATATTTTAGTTATTGGCAGTGGTGGTACAGTCCATAACCTAAGAGCTGTGAAATGGGCTGACAATGGTCAAGTTGATCAATGGGCCTTGAGTTTGATGATTGGTTGGCACATCACCTTAACAAATGGGATATTGATTCTTTATTTAAATATGAAAAACTTGCTCCATCAGCAGAATTTGCCGTACCTCCATATGGAAATGAACACTTTGTTCCACTCTTCTATGCAATGGGAGCAGCAGATGATCAGCAAAAAGCAACTTTACTCCATCGCAGCTTTCGATATGGAAACCTAAGTCATAGTGTATGGCAGTTTGGATTATAGCTATTTGAAAGCAGTAAAAAACAGAATTATAGAAATAACTAAATACTTAATTTACAAACGGACAGAAAATGTCCGTTTTTTTAAGATTAGTCTTTAGAGTGGGGCGAAATATTTGGTGTAGACAAAAGGTTTTTAAAACCAGAAATGATGAGTTTTATCAAAAATTAATTTAAAAGCAGTTTTGCTAGAAGTGATGCTACCTGCTATATTCATACATAATAATTATGAACCATGGTTAAAGAAAGGAAAAAAATAATGAACGAAAAACTTTTAGTTGGTGAAAAAGCTGTAGAGTATATAAAGGATGGTATGGTAGTTGGGCTTGGTACAGGTTCAACTGTTTTTTATACAATTAAAAAGTTAGGAAAATTAGTTACCGAAGGGCTGTCGATTAAAGGAATTCCAACCTCCAAACAAACTGAAAATTTAGCAAAGGAATGTGGGATTCCACTCGTTGACTTTGGGGAAATTGATCACATCGATGTTGCGATTGACGGAGCTGATGAAGTGAATCCCGATTTGGAGTTGATTAAGGGCGGAGGAGGAGCGCTCCTAAGAGAGAAAATAATCGCAAAGGCAGCTGATACCTTTATTGTGGTTGCAGACAGCTCTAAGGTCGTCAATCGATTGGGGGCCTTTCGTCTTCCGGTTGAGGTGGAACCCTTTGGGTTTTTAATGACTGAAAAACATATTCGTGAACTTGGGTGTTTACTTCAACTCCGTTTATCTGAGAATAAACCGTATATTACGGATAACGGCAACTATATTTTTGATTGTTTATTTCCAGGCATCCAAAACCTCAGTCCCTAGAACAAAAGCTAAACATGATTCCCGGGGTAGTAGAAAATGGCCTATTTGTGGGAATGGCGAGGGCTGTCATTACACTTGATGAAGAAAAAATATTCTACTAATAGAAAGGGACGATAGTTAGGATTATTGAACAATATATGGAATTGTGTTGCGTTTTGTACTTAGGGAATATGGTAAAGGGATTAAGAATGACTTTTCAATTGTTTAATTACCGGAAAATTGTTATTATTTTTCTAAATGTAATCGGTAACAAACTGGTATTTTAGCAAATAATTAAGAGTACATTAGTGACCAATGATTTAGCCATAAAGCAAAAGAGACTGCTTGCGCGCAGTCCTAAGCCATTAAACAAGGAAGATATCTATCAATTTATCAACTAGCATACAATAGTGTTAATTGATCTATTTAAAGGTAGGGATTCATAATATATAGGACGATTATCGAGCCTAGGGTTTCTGAGACAGATGGTGTGGGTCATATTAATTTAACTAGAATAAGAGCCATGGTTCTCTTATTTTTCCTGTATATAGATGATGTCAAATAATGAAGGTTTGGAAATATTGTAGTAATTGTAATCCTATGAAATAACAATTTTAGGAGGAATTTAGAATGAGAGAAGTTGTCATTGTAGAAGCAGTCCGAACACCTGTTGGAAAACGAAAAGGGGCATTAAGCACAGTCCGACCTGATGATTTAGCCGCTAAAGTGTTAAGGGAATTGGTCAATCGTGCCGGAATTTCACCTCATCTTGTTCAAGACGTTATTATGGGTTGTGTTTCACAAGTAGAGGAGCAAGGGGTAAATATCGCACGTTCGGCTGTTTTGATGGCTGATTATCCGATTCATGTCCCGGGGACAACGATTGATCGTCAATGTGGTTCTGGTCAACAAGCGGTGCATTTTGCCGCACAGGCGATTTTGAGCGGAGACATGGATATTGTCATTGCTGGTGGAGTAGAAAGCATGTCCAGTATCCCATTGGGAGCGACTCGGCAAAATTCAAAATGGAGCGAAACGCTAACGTCTCGTTATGAGATGATCCATCAAGGCTTATCTGCTGAACGGATTGCAAAAAAATGGGGATTTACACGTCAACAATTAGATGAATTTTCTCTAGAAAGTCATCAACGGGCCCTAAATGCCCAAGAGGAAGGCCGATTTGAACGAGAGATTATGCCTATAGAGATAACGTCAGAGGATGGAACAACCACCGTTGTCAAGCATGATGAAGGACCAAGGAGAGGCACTTCAATCGAAAAGTTAGGTTCACTTAAGCCTGCATTTACAGAGGATGGAATGATTCATGCAGGTAATTCCAGTCAAATGAGTGATGGTGCTGCCGCCCTTCTGTTGATGTCGAAAGAAAAAGCCTAAGAATTAGGACTTAAACCAAGATTTCGCATTCTTGCGCGCTCGGTAATTGGCTCGGATCCAACTTTGATGCTAACAGGACCAATTGAAGCAACAAAACAGGTACTTAACAAGGCTGGGCTAACGATTGAAGATATGGACACTTACGAAGTCAACGAAGCCTTCGCACCAGTTCCAATGTGCTGGTTAGCAGAGATAAAGGCTGATCCACAAAAACTCAATCCTAATGGCGGAGCGATTGCGTTAGGGCATCCATTAGGTGCAACAGGAGCACGCCTTATGATTTCTATGATGCATGAATTAGTAAGAACAGGTGGCCGCTATGGGCTCCAAGCCATATGTGAAGGCGGCGGAATGGCTAATGCAACCATAATAGAAAGAATCAATGAATAGATTCCGGTGCCTGTCACCCTAAAAAGACAGTTGGGCGAATTGTCCGTTTGGGATGGACAGTTTTGAGTAAGTATGTTCTCAAGGAATGAAGGCGAGTTAAATGAACAAATTGCCAGGCACTGTCCCATTTGGATTTTTGCTTGGCATTTTTTTTGGACCAAAGTGTCTGAAATCCCATTTTTGTTTCATTTTCGCCAGCTTAAAGTACTTTAGGATTAGACTAATGGAATATATTTAGTATGATTATATAAATGGACGATAGGCAAATAAGGGAATATGAATTTAAACTGGAAAAAGGAGCTGGATTATGACCACTTACTCTAGCAGAAACGAAGTGCCTTTACATGAGAAATGGAATTTAACCGATATATACGCTGACCATTGTAAATGGGAAGAGGATTATGTGCTTATTGAAAAATTAGCGGAGAAGCTTAAGCACTATGATGGTAAAATTCACGATGGAAACTCCTTGTATCAATACCTCAAACAGAGCGAAGAGTTATCATTTGTCTTGAACAAATTATATGCTTATGCGATGTTAAAAGTAGATGAGAATACTAGGGAAACAAAGGCACAATCGTATTTGGAGCGCGCAAAACAACTAAGCGTAAGGGTTAGCTCTGCAATCTCCTTTTTCATGCCCTTTTTATTAAGCTTAGATGAAGAAACATTAAAAGGATATATAGAATCAGAAGATGGACTGGAATACTTTAAAGAAGACTTATTGGAGTCTTACCGTTATAAGGCACATGTGCTAACTAAAGAGCAAGAAGAAGTACTTTCCCAACTGGGTGAGGCACTCTCGGCACCAAGTCATACATTCGGCATGATCAATAATGCGGACATTAAATTTGGGGAAGTTACCGGCGATAACGGTGAAAAAGTAGAACTTACAAGGGGAATGTATTCTAAATTAATCGAAGATGAAGACCGCGAAAAGCGCAGAGAATCTTATAAAGCGTATTATCAGCCATATATGCAATTAAAGAATTCTATTGCCTCAACCCTATCAGCGGCAATAAAAAATAATGTTACAATGGCTAGGATTCGTCATTATCCTTCAGCACTTGAAAAAGCTTTATTTGGAGATAAAGTACCAAAAGAGGTATATGAGAATCTTATCCAAACAGCGAAAAACCATATAGCTCCACTCCATCGCTATACTCGGATTCGTAAGGAAAAGTTAAAGGTGGATGAGCTTCGTCAATATGATATGAGTGTCCCGCTCGTAAGCGGTGTAAAGCAAGTGATTCCTTATGAAGAAGCATTTGGAATGATGATTAATGCCTTATCGCCCCTTGGGGAAAACTATTTAAGCATTCTAAATGAGTTTAAGGACGGTCGATATATTGATGTTCGGGAAACACCTGGGAAGCGTTCAGGAGCCTACAATCTCGGAGTATATGGGGTTCATCCGTTTATCCTTTTAAACCATCAGGATGATTTAGACAGCTTATTTACGCTAGTTCATGAATGTGGACACGGGGTTCACAGCATGCTGAGTTCCGAGCACCAGCCGCAAATTAACGCACGCTATAGCATTTTTGTTGCGGAGGTTGCTTCTACAGTTAATGAAGTCCTGTTAATTAACTATTTATTAAACAATGAAAAGGATGCTGAAATTCGAAAACACCTACTGAATCATTTCATTGATCAATTTAAAGGAACATTTTTTACACAAGTAATGTTTGCGGAATTTGAGATGAAAACACATGAAATGGCTGAAAAGGGGATACCACTGAACGTTGAGGTGTTTAATCAAACCTATGAATCCTTGTTCAGGGAATACAATGGAGACGAAATTGTATTTGATGATGAAGTAAAATTCGGGTGGTCAAGAATTCCTCATTTTTATCGCCCTTTTTATGTTTACAAGTATGCAACTGGATTTGCTTCAGCGATACATTTGGCAACCAAAATACTTGAAGGAGATCAAACAACGCTTCATTCCTATTTGGAATTTTTAAAAAGCGGCAGTTCGGATTATCCACTTGAATTGTTAAAGAAGACCGGTGTAGACTTAACAACACCATTCCCGATAGAAAATTCCCTAAAAAAGTTTGGAGTGCTAGTTGAAGAGTTTTCAAAACTATAAGACATACTTGATTTTGCTATCAACCCAATATAATTAGCAGACCCGCCATGGCTCTTTTTTTGAGGACCATGGTGGTTCTTTTTTGGATAAGAAATAAATTTGTATTAAATGTAGAAATCAACAAATACTTCTTTAAAAGGATTTATTGTATTCGTGGACTATTTTTCAGGGAAATCCGTTAAAAAGGAGCACTTTAATGCATTGGTATGAAAAGTTAAATCTATATTTTCCGGTGGAAGAAATGAAATCCAAAGAGCACATGGAAACATTACTTAAAGAGCGTTCAGATATCTATCATAAAGATGAGGGGCCTAATCATGTTTTAATGTATGCTGAATTAGATAATTTTGTATTTATTGATTATCTCTTTGTTTCAAAAAATGCCCGTGGCCAGGGACTAGACCATAAACTGATGGAAAAAATGAAACGAATAGGAAAACCAATTATACTTGAAGTAGAACCTGTTAACTATGAAGACAGTGATACAGAAAAAAGGCTTCATTTTTATAAACGTGAAGGGTTTGAGCATGCAGGATCAATCGGGTATAGAAGAAAATCCCTGGCGACAAGAGAGATTAATAAGATGGAAATCCTTTATTGGGCACCAAATAATGAGTCTGAAGAAATGATTTTTAAAGCCATGAAAAAAACCTATGATATGATTCACACCTATAGAGATGAACATTTTTATGGCGAATCATACGAGCCTGTTGAAGAGGTTCTGACTTTTAGTAAAGAATCTGAAAGTGGAAATTTATTAGACAACTTGTGAAGCGATTGTTGAAGCTCTTTTTCATTACAGTAAATAAATAAACCAAATCCGAGATGTTTCTATACACTCTATAAGTAATTATTGGATATCAAAGAAAACACTTGGAACACTCCAAGTGTTTTACATGTTTGTTAGGGGATCATATGCCCAGCCAAACGATAAAGATCGTACCACTCTTTTCTTGTTAATGGTAATTCTGAACCATCACATGCATCCTTTAACCTTCCTTTATTGGTAGTTCCAAGGACTACTTGAATATTAGCTGGATGGCGGGTGATCCATGCAGTAGCAATAGCGGTATCCGTAACCTCATATTTTTTAGCTAGTTCTTTGATTAATTCATTCAGTTCAGCATAGGTTTCATAATCACCAAGGAAAGGGCCTTCAAAAAATCCTTTTTGGTAGGGGGACCAGGCTTGAACGGTAATATCATGAAGACGGCAATAATCTAATATGCTGCTGTCACGGTTTATGGATTGGTCTATACCCATATTCAGAGCAATTCCTGAGTCGATGATCGGTGTATGTACGATACTCAATTGCAGCTGATTTACGACTAGCTTTTGTGGAATGTATTTCTGTAACAATTCTATTTGCATAGGGGTATGGTTAGAAACACCAAAATATCTCACTTTTCCACTACGATGCAGTTCTTCAAATGCTTCGGCTACTTCACTCGGTTCCATTAAAGTATCTGGTCGATGGAGAAGCAGAATATCTAAGTAATCTGTTTGCAAACGTTTTAATATTTCTTCAGTAGAATATAATATGTGCTCTTTTGAAAAATCGTACATTTTTTCTTGGGGTCGTATACCGCATTTACTTTGTAAAATCATTTTTTCACGGATTGATGGATTCATTTGAATGGCATCTGAAAATAGTGTTTCGCATTCCCCAGCACCATAAATATCCGCATGATCAAAGAAATTAATGCCTTCTTCCAATGCTGTACGAATTAACACCTCGATATCAGTCTTTGTCAGCTGTGGCAGACGCATGTTACCCATAATCACATTGGATACATTTAAATCGGTATTCGCAATTTCAAAATATTTCAAATTCATTCACTCCTTCTTTGCACTTCTTAAATGTACCTTATCTATTATTTCAACAGCAAGTTTGAACCAAGCAATTCCTTATTTTTTATAAAAAAGTTGAAAGTCAAGTGAATTTTTTATATAATAGTAAGGTTATTGTTTTAACTAATTTAGTATAAAGGTTTCTTAATACTTCCTAATATAAAAGATGTAAGGTGGTTTACATGAATCAAGAATACAGAGTGTTATTATATTATAAATATGTGGCCATAGAAAATCCTGAAGAAGTGACAACAGAACATCTTCAATTCTGTAATGAATTGGGCTTAAAAGGTCGGATTATTATTGCAGCAGAAGGGATTAACGGGACTGTTTCAGGGACAGTAGAACAGACTGAGGCGTATATGAATTACATGAACGAGCATCCTCTTTTTTCTAATACGGTCTTTAAAATTGATGAAGCAGCAGAGCATGCTTTCAAAAAAATGAAGGTTCGTTTCAGACCTGAACTTGTTACATTACGTTTAGAAGATGATGTCGATCCGAATGTGCAAACTGGAAAGCATTTAAAGCCGCAGGAATTTTTTGAGGCAATGCAAAAAGAAGATACTGTCGTGATTGATGCTCGAAATGACTATGAATTTGATTTGGGACATTTCAGAGGTGCAGTATGGCCAGATATTCTTAACTTCCGAGATTTGCCACAATGGATAAGGGAAAATAAGACGGCTTTTGAAGGGAAAAAAATCCTAACCTACTGTACGGGCGGTATTCGTTGTGAAAAATTTTCAGGCTGGCTTCTTAAAGAGGGTTATGAGGACGTGTCACAATTGGATGGCGGTATTGTCTCATACGGAAAGGATCCTGAAGTCCAAGGCGAATTATGGGATGGACAGCTCTATGTTTTTGATGAACGCATTAGTGTACCTGTTAATCGAAAAGAGAACGTGATCGTAGGGAAAGATTATTTTAGTGGTGAACCATGTGAACGTTATGTAAACTGTGCAAATCCTGAATGTAATAAAAAAATTCTATGTTCAGAGGAAAACGAGCACAAACATCTACGCAGTTGCTCTCATGAATGCAGGGTTCATCCTCGGAACCGCTATATAGCCCAACATGGATTAAGTAATGAAGAGGTAAATGAACGCTTATTGGCAATTAGTGAAGAAACAACAACGGTATAAGAAAAAGGCTGTACACTCTAAACAACAACGGAGAGTACAGCCTTTCCTTTTATTTTTTTGACGTTACAACATATTGATTTGCTGATTCTTTAAGTGCATCTGCAATAGTCCCCGTTAAACTGTTTGTTCCTTTGGCATCTTGTCCTACTTCCCACATCATCATTCCCCCAAATCCATGATCTAACGCCAGTTTTGTTTTCTTTATCATGGTGGCTTTGCCATTATAATGGTAAATGGTTCCGTTCATGCTGACCGTATCACTTTCGGCATTAGCTGGATTTTTATTGATAATTGCCCCAATGGATGCCTGTTTGCTGGCTTGATTTTCTGGCTGCGCGTATAGAGGAACACCCAAAACAAGCTTATCTTTTGGTAGATTGTGAGTCTCAAACAGATGTGACCAGTAGTTTACGACCTTCTCAGAAAAGGGATATGGAGATAAATTAGCCGCATTATATTTACCATCCCATTGACCATCATATGCCATAATATTCACATGATCAACAAGCTGGAAAATTGCTGGTTCATAGATTACGGCGGTCATTTCAGTTTCAGTTGCTGCATTTATTTCAGAATAAACAGCAATGGATAGCTCCTTACCTTGAGGATGAAGCTTATCACTTAATTCTTTGGCGAATGCAGTTAAATTATGGGCATCAGCTGTCGAACGCGGATATTCAAAATCAATATCAATTCCACCTAGTTTTTCCCGTGTTGCGATACCTGATAACTCATTGGCAAGCTTTGTACGGGAAACAGGATTGGAAATAGCTGTTTTAAAATACTTATATGATTCTCCACCCTGGATGTTATACCACCCACCAACTGCCAAGATTACTTTGGTCTTATATTTTTTTGCTTTTAAAACCATTGCGCGAAGGTTTTTTAAAGCTGAATCACCATTCAACAGAATGCCTCCGTCCATTTTTGGATGAGCAAAGGAAAAAATCACATGTGTTAATTTGGCGTAATCAACCACATTTGGATCCCGAAAATCCTGTACATAGCCGATAAGGACTTTAGATTTTGCGGGATTCGGTAATGTTTTTTGCTCCGGCTTTATTGCTGACTTGGGCGCATTTTCGATTTTAAGCGTTTTTGAATAATCTTCATTTGCGTTGATTTTGGAATAAAAAATTCCTGCAAAAAATCCCCCTATGAAGGTAATGACAACTACCAGTGTTAGGAGGAGATAAGGTTTTTTCATAAATTGTAATCCTCCCCGATTTATATCCACTAAAAAAGTGTAACAAAAAAGAAGGGGAGTAGGGGTTGGTAATATAAGCCTATCCGGGATTTTTATCATTTCACGATAGAAGAAGAACTCCTTCTTCAATCGTGAGAAGGGTATACCCCAACGATAAAAGGGAGATGATTAAAGAATAAAAAATGCTGGCAACAGCCAGCTAAAAAATTCTAAGGATATGGTAAATTAACCATATGTATGTACTTAAATCAATGAAAAATCTTTTTACATTGGATGATGGCCAACGTATTTTCCATTTAAAAATGCGAACATTTCTACAGTTCCTTTTTTCTTAAAAGGGAAACCCACTAATATTTGACCAAAAGTATTGTTCTTAATTACTTGGATGTCCTGTGATGAATCCCATTTATAACCATTTTCAGTCGCATCCCTTAGCATCTTCACAAACTCATCACTCAGTACGATGCTGGTGATAATTTTATACTTTTCCACACCCACTATAGGTGAAACATTGCATCCGCAATCTAATGGTGAAGTTACAGTACTATCTGCTAAATTGCTAGCTGCTTTTACTGGACTCCCTGAGGTACCAAACATTAAAAAGACGAACAAGCTTACGCATAATACTGATAGAAATTTCTTCATCACTTTTCCTCCTTTTTATTAACTCCATTACTTTATTCCTCCAAAATCGACAAATTCCTCCTTATATTTTGGCGAGTTTTGTGACAGTTTCCAAAATTTTTTACCAATGGGGATCTTCCCATATTGTATGGGAAGTTAAAATTCAATTTTTAAAATTGATTTGATACCATTCTGTGGAATAAAAAATACACCATCCACGCAGGAAGGTGTATTTACAGTTAGTGCGGAATGACAACCCAGGCATTTGGTAAGTAGCGCATGCCAACAGAAGTACTTGTTGCAGGTTGTAATTGAAGTTTTCCATCCTTGATCATCGTAGTTGAGCCGCCGCCATCCATCGCAATTGCATTGGTTACATTGTATTTCTCAAATAAATGAGCCATGTCTGACATAGATGCGCCTCGGTGGGTTTTGTCCCAGTAAAAACGGCCATCAGTAATAATCATTACAATACTTCCATTTTTCTCTTGACCGATAGCAGTTCGCGGCGCCCAGCCCCAAGCACCATCAACAGTAGAAGAAACTCGATTTACACCATTTACAATTAGTTGAGGTCCAAAGCTTACGGCATCCGTTACTCCTAAATTTAATAATTGATTCGCCGAATAATTTCCGGTAATAAATTGACCATCTTTTAGAAAACCTCCTACCAGTGATGCCACATTTTTACCGCCTGCTGGAACGGAAAGAATGTTTCCGTTACTAATAACAAGTCCTATCATTTCACCACCGGATCCTCGTCCGCTTGGGTCAAAAAATCCACCTGCGTTTATCCCAGCAATTCCGTTATTGTCTTTGATTAAATCGGAAAGAGGTTGTCCTTTGGTCGCAAACTTTGTTCCCACAATATGAATTGTTGTAGGATCAGGGATGACCATTATTTTCGCCGTAAAATTGGCTTCATTTACAGTATCGACTTGAATGTTTTCTGTATTACTTTTTGATTGTTGTTCTGGTTGTGCTTTAGCAATCGTTGTTTGTACAGCTTGTGGATGATTTCTTGCATTATACAACGCATCGATTTCTGATTGTGGAAGTAAAAGTCTCAGAAATTTTTCATATTGGGGATTATAGGTAGAAAAAACGGTCCCTAATAGCATTCTTCGCATTTGCAATCCTTGGTTTGTACCATATAAAAACCCGCCTCCACCTAAGACGAGGATTAAACAGATCGTTAAAAATATACGCAAAAAACGTTTTCGTTTTGGTTTTGGGTTTGGTTTTCGGTTAAGGCGCGAAACGTAAGCAGTATCAGTTGTTTGTAATTCCATGCCACATCTCCTTTAATAGTTAATAGTAAAAACGACATAGCAAATAGTAAAATCGACTTAATTCTACATGGAAACTATTAAACTGACAAGTTAAATTTGTATTAAAAATCTTACATGCATGTTAAGGAAAGTTTAATACCAAAGGAATACAATTAGGTTTAAAAAACTAAGTAGAGTTTGAAAAATTAATAAAATAAATCAAAAAATATCGATAAATAAAACTTGCAAAACATCGAACACTATAAAGCATATTTATTATATGGAGTACAGTGTTTGTTTGAGAAAATAAAACGATTTAGTTGATTTGATGTCTTAGTGGGATCATAAAATCCCATGTTAAACTAAATGGGTGCTTGTGTTTAAATGAGGTTGCTATGGCAACCTTTTATATTTTTAAAAAGATTGGGAAGCAATATGTGGCAAAGTTTTTGGTGGGATCCTATTATTTACATTAACTTTACATTCACTCTCTTGAATTTTTTCTATAAGTGAATTACCATATAAGCAGATAGTTATATAGTAATGTTTTACGACTCTTTAAATAGAATCTCAGTTTCGTCAATGACAGTTTTGCATATAGGTTGTTGACCTAACCAAAACTAAACTACTATGTTTTATTTAAAATAATCATAAGAATATTGTTATTTACTTATATATTACGGAGGTCACGAGGAGTTTATTATGTCAAAAACAACCGTTGAAATAGAAATTGAAAGAGCAGCCAACATCTTAAAATTACTAGGCGATAAAACCCGATTAACCATGATCAAAATTCTCGATAACCATGATTGTTGCGTTTGTGAATTCGTTGAGATATTTAAAACCAGCCAGCCAGCCATAAGCCAACATGTTCGTAAGCTAAAAGATGCTGGGTTAGTAAGGGAAACAAGGAGAGGGCAGTGGATTTTTTATTCACTAATTAAAGAAGGGGAATTTTATCCTATGATACAAAACATCCTTTTATATATACCTAATCAAGATTTCAAATTAAAGGAATTAGAAGAACAAGGCTTACGAATTTCCTGTTGTGAGTAAGCAATTGAATTATCAAGGGGTTAGAAAAAATGAAAAAAAAGTTAATCAGCGAATTTTTGGGAACCTATTTTCTGGTTTTTGCTGGAACAGGTGCAGTAGTAATAGATGATATAACGAAAAGTTTAACTCATGTAGGCGTAGCCCTTACATTTGGGCTGGTCGTAATGGCATTAATTTTTACGTTTGGTCACCTTTCTGGTGCACACTTTAATCCAGCTGTTACCATTGGATTTTTAATTCATGGGGATATAAAAAAGAAGGAAGCACTTAATTATATTATTATTCAAGTCATTGCAGGGATTGCAGCAAGTGCTACGTTGTTATGTTTATTTGGAAATGTGGCATCATTAGGGACCACCTTACCAAGAGGGACATGGGGGCAATCGTTTGTATTGGAATTTATTCTTACATTTTTCTTGATGATGGTTATTTTTGGTTCTGCGGTTCACGGGAAGGCTGTAAAAGACTTCGCAGGAATTGCCATTGGTGCAACAGTAGGATTGGAAGCTATGTTTGCCGGTCCTATTAGTGGTGCTTCAATGAATCCCGCAAGATCTATTGGTCCAGCGCTCGTTTCAGGGGCAACTCAATATTTATGGGTGTATATTGTCGCTACGGTTTTAGGAGCAAGTTTTGCGGCAGTTATTTATAAAATACTACACGAAAAATAAAGGAGAATACATCATGTCTAAAAAGAAACTTTACTTCTTATGTACAGGAAATTCTTGCAGAAGCCAAATGGCAGAAGGATGGGCTAAGAAACATTTAGGTGACGAGTGGGAAGTACGCAGTGCTGGTATTGAAGCTCACGGATTAAACCCAAATGCTGTAAAAGCGATGAAAGAAGCAGGGATTGATATTTCAAATCATACATCTGATATCATCGATCCTGTATATTTAAACAATGCTGATTTGCTTGTAACGTTATGTGGAGACGCAGCTGATAAGTGTCCAATTACAACACCAAAAGTAAAACGAGTGCATTGGGGATTTGATGACCCAGCGAAAGCACAAGGAACTGAAGAAGAAAAATGGGCTTTTTTCCAACGTGTCCGTGATGAAATCGGTGAACGTATTCATCGTTTCGCTGAAACTGGAGAATAAAAGTAATAAAATAGCCATGAGTATGAGTCTTGTGGCTTTTCATTTGCAATCTCATATAAGTATATGCTTATATTATTTTTCGAGTTGCCTTTTCGAATGAATAAAGTAGAAATTTTTGACCCAGCTTGTGTTGTTCTACAGGTGAATGTGGACCAAGTGTTGATCCAGAATTAACAAGATGATACGGCACCATCGGGAAAATACGTTACTAAAGTTGCAATCGACTCACAAATTGCTGCAACAGATGAACTAACATTAGACAAAGAAGAAAGCCAAGAGGGTGCTGGATTAGTTTTATTAGGTGCTAGTAAATGCTGTTAAAAAAGGTCTCAACTGAGACCTTTTTTGTTGGAAAGCTATTTATAGAATGCCATTTGATTATAGGCATCCAAAAACGTGCGTAAGTCTGGTTACCATAAAGTATTGGGTCATTATGAAAAAACAAATCCATGGTTATTTCCTTAGCCAGTTCTTCGGAACAATTTCGAGAAATCATGATCAAATTTATATAATGAAGAAAATAATCCTCTTTCATTGTACTAGCATGATTAACGGTCAAAATGACCACCTCTCCTATAGGGATGATTGCCTAACAACTGCACACGCAACCGCAATTTGTTTGTAGATTCTGAAATTCATGTCTATGTCTTTTTTTCAATATCTTAATTATTTTTTGAAAAAACGTTTCCTTTTGAATGTCCCCAACTTTCCATGCATTTTTAGCATTTCTTTCTGTTTCTTCCTTGCGTAATTTCATCATTTGATAGACTTCAAACTCATTAAACATCTTAAATCCCTCCAATTAATCATTTTATATTGATGTATTAATCAAAAAAAGTTGATATTTATTTTAAAAAAATTAGCAACAGTTTGGTTTAAATAGGCAGCAAAGTTCATGTGACAATAAATTATTAAGCTCCTCTTGATTCAGCTCGTAATAACTCCAAGTTCCTTTTGTTTCTTTTTTAATAATGTTAGCGTCCAACAAGATTTTTAAATGATAAGACAATTTTGATTGGGCCATATCAATCATTGGGGCTAAATCGCAAACACACATTTTACCGTTTTTAGTTAGTAGATTCATGATTTGAAGTCTTTTTTTATCGGCCATTGCTTTAAATTTTAGTTCGTATTCTTCAAACAATTTATCCATAGATATATCTTGTAATTGAATTTCATCTTTCATATTTTCACCTTCTTTTATATATCAAATAATCTTGATGCATTCATTTTATATCCAATATTTTCATATGTCAACTAATTAAATCAAAAAATATTGATTTAAACTTATATCTTATTATATGTCAGAAGGTTCAAATGTTACAAATTAAAAATCAAATTTTTTTGATAAAAAGGTTGTAATTAGAAATAATTGTTAATATACGGTGTTTATAAATCAAAAAAAGTTGATTTATGAAACTAATAAACTTGAAGGAGTTGTTAATAATGAAAATGCATGTTGGTGTTAATGTTACCGAATTAGAAAAGTCTATTGAGTTTTATACAAAAGTGTTTAATGCAGAGCCTGTTAAAATAAAACCTGGTTACGCAAAATTTTTACTAAATGATCCAGAATTGAATTTCACATTGAACTTAAAAGATGAAGTATTAGGAAATCAGGTAGGACATTTTGGCTTTCAAGTTGAAAATCAAGATGAAGTTTTCCAGCATAAAGGCCGTTTAGAAAAACTAGGCTTTTTTGCACGAGAGGAAATGGATGTTACCTGTTGCTATGCAACTCAGGATAAGTTTTGGGTGACCGACCCAGACGGGAACGAGTGGGAATTCTTTTATTCAAAAGGCGATATAGAGAACATGAAAACTGAATCAACATACGTATATAAGAGATTGGGATATTTTGAAGTGTAGGAGAAAGTGTGAAGGTTTCTACTTTAACAATAGGATGCGTTCCTTGAATATCCTGCTGCCATCCAGGCGGCTTTTTTTATTGAAGAAAAGCTGAAGTATCCGTTCGTAACACGTTAAAAATCATTTAGAGTGAGTGGGGATTTATTCTCTATAAAAATAGGACAATAAGAACTTTATTCTTTTCGGGTATTAAAATTGAAAAAATATCAAGTATTACTATTTTATTGTCTGAACAGTATAATCGAAAATGGGAGATGAGACAAATGAATAAAAAAGACATCGCTAATATCCGAAAGCAATTTAAATTAGACAATCATCTTATGAAAATTCGAGAAATCTTCAATGTTTATGTAAAGAAAGAATCAGGTGAGATTTACCATCAAGTCAGTCAACCGTTTCAAATGTTAGAACAGGAAGCACAAGAATTGTTTTTAGCAAACTTTAAAAAGGTTTTGACAGGTCATCTTGATGCCAAGCTGTTTGAACTGAAATTTCAACGTGATGTGGAAGATAGCACACAAACTATCCTCTTCGAAGGATTACGAGCAGAATCAACGGAAGATTGGAAAGAAAATATGCTGAAAATTGTCGGGAAAATGTTTGCGCACGCTGCTTATGATTTTGATACAGTGGTGACGTTTATCCGGGGAGAATATCAAAAGGCGGCTAGGAAACGGGATCCGGAATCCGAAGAGGGAGGGAATGATGTGGTTTACTCCAACGAGTTTATCCTTTCTAGTCTTAATAAAACCGATCAGCCGAAAAAAGCCTTGCTGTTTGATTATATTGAGAAAGAATTCAAATCGAATAACGCAGTTGATCCCATTATTAATTTGACTTCTCCGTTAACAGGTTTTCTGTTTCCTGCCTTTAATGATAATTCGGCAGATGTGAATCATATTGTCTATTGTGGAGGGAAAGCGAATCAACCAGATGGTTCATTTATAGAAGAAGTTCTCAACTGTGAAGATATTATTACCGCCGTGGAAGATAAGGACAGCTTCGAACAAATCTTAAAAATAGTGATGGGGGACGAAGTGGATTCCAGGGTCATTTCTAATGTCTATGAGGAAATCGATAAGATGGTACAGGAGAATGAAGAACATGAAGAAAGTGAATCTCCTATGTTAGATTATCGGGACATCGAACGCATCTTAGAGGTAAGTGGCGTCGAAAATGTGGATACCGCCAAAGTGGAACATGCCTTCAAAAGTGTGGTAGATGACGAAAAACGTGAAATCAAAGCAAGCAGTTTAATACCTAAATCGATTAAGATCAATACGAAGGTGGCAGATGTATCCGTTAGCCCGAAAGACCTAAAAAATATACAATATATTACTTACAATGGAAAACGGTGCCTATTAGTAGAGATCGATGAAGATGTGATCGTCGAAGGATTTCGACTGGAAACAAAGACTCTCTAGTGGGTTTTGATGGACAGGTTTCTTGATTCATAACAATATTTTAATGAATTTTAGTTGGTTCTCTACAAATGGTAGGTACCAACTTTTTTTTAGGATTGGTTCCAACAACATTATAATACAATGTATCAGGTCAGAACAGTAAATCGCCGGATTTAATGTTTGTGCATGCCGTTGAACTCACAGCAAAAAGGTAGAAATAAGATGTGAATGAGAGAGGTCTTTTTTGGAAGGGATAAAAATGAAACGATTATATAGGTTTTTTACCTCCTCCAAATAAATTATACAAATCAATTTTGAAATTAAATTGAATTCACGATGAAAAAATATATTTTAGGGATTATCGCCATATTCTTAACTTTCGGATTAGGAGCTTGTTCGTCCCAAACGCAAAAGAGTAATCATAAGGCAAATCAAATGACTGCCAATGCAAAAAAGGTAAAGTCTAGAAAAGTTGCATCAGCAGACAATCAAACACTTCTTCATCTGCTGAAAATGGATCCTATATCATTAAAAGATGAAGTAAAGTCTGGAAAATCCATCGTAGATATTGGGAAAGAAAAAAATGTAACAGAGGATCAAATGGTTAATGCTTGGCAGGATCAGAATCGAACGTTGTTCTAGATATCGATTATTGCTGGCTTGTTTTTGAAAATGTTCATAGAAAGTCAGTTTGAACGACGGTTACAAAAGTAAACCAAGGAGAGTTTTGAAAATTCGTTTTTCATATTATCTAATGGATGCTTTACTTTAAGATCCAGCCGCTGGCGGTTTTCTTTTTGAGCTCCCTCAGTTAGATACGATTATCTCTCGAATACTCACTTATTCGCAGGATTTCAAATCACTTGTAATAATTTTAGGGGACTGAAGAAATGCGTTGTTAGTATTTAGGCTACATGAAGGCGTACTTAAATAAAGGAGGTAGTAATATCTCCATTAATTTCCATTATAATGTACGTTTCTCCACGCCACCCCTGGAGGTTTTCGCTCCCATGTCTCAACGGGTCAGAGCCCTTATGCACAATAAATCCGGTCCTTCGTACTTTCTTTGAAATCCTACGAATAAGCCAATATTCGAAATGTATTAATGTATTAGCTTATTTAATTTTCCTGTAATTGAAGATCTGTTGAAAAATTATATTAAGCAGCCATTGAAATAAAAGGTTGTACTTTTTCGGAACTATAAGATTCATTCTTTCTTGCCATTCCTACTAGAATTCTTGCGAATTTATTAATTAGTTTCATGATAGACTTCATTTTCTTCATTTTTTTTACCTTAACATTGTTAGAATGGAGTTCTTTAAAATCTTTGTTGTTCATGACAAGGCTTATTGTGGCTAGGTACAAAAATCGTCTCAAACGGGATCTTCCTCGTTTTGAGAGGACAATTTTTCCTTTCCATTTACCTGAACTAGCCTCTGCTAAGGGTAACCCAGCATGGCGTAATAAAGAATTACCATGAGCGAAGCTACTGAGGTCTCCTGCTTCTCCTAAAATGCCGGCAAGTGCAATTTCGCTAATACCTTTAATGGCAAGCAATTTTCTAGCGAAAGGTATTTGTTTAAGAACTTCAGTGACTTCCTTTTCAACTCTTTCTAGCTGGGCTGTAGCCAAATCAAATTCTTCAAGTAATTGTTCCAGATGTAATTTATAAGCGTCCAGTGCTTGTGATGTACCAACAGAATGAGCAGCTAATTCTATAAGTAGTTGTGCTTTTCTTAATCTAGCTTGTCGTTTCATTAAGGTTTTCCAGCCATTAACGATTTCCGGTGGTTTCATTGAACTAATTTCATGTGGGGTAGGGAATAAGCGAAGTGTAGCGATTGCCCCTTTACCTTTAACATCTTTGAACACTTGCCGAAGTTCTGGAAAAACAATATCTACCCAACGATTTATCTGATTTACAGCACTTACCAATCTTTTCACGGTCATGTCACGATTAGACATTAAGACTCGCAGTTTTTCAAAGGTTTCTGAGGAAGGGCGAATAAACGAATAGTAACCATTCTTCACCATATCAGCAATAACTAAGGCATCTTTTTTATTGCTTTTCGATTGAGTGTTATCTCGATTTTCCTTATTTCTTTTTACTAGGTGGGGGTTTACTGTTACGACTTCAATATTTCTTTCATAGAGCCATTTAGAAAGGTTTACCTAGTAATGTCCGGTGGGTTCCATTCCAACGATCGTTGTATCTAAGCCCTTTAAGGCTTTTAAACGGTTAATCCATTGTATTAATCTAGCAAATCCATCTTCATTATTTTCGAAAGTTAGAGGGTCACCAATAACAATTCCACGGAAGTTAACAGCATGAGCACCGTGAAACTGTTGTGTTATATCAATTCCAACAATAAGATGTCTGATCGAAATTCTTTCAATTAGTTGATTTTGTTTGTCTTGCATTTTAAACTTCATAGTAGAGCTTCCTCCTAAGAGATGATTTTGTGTTGTGTGTGTATAATCATCTTACTGAGGGGCTCTATTTTTTTCAAACGTGAGAAATAGCTCTCTACAGGAATTCTAACGTAAGCAGGTTAGTACAACAATACAACAATATTGGGGGAGATTATGGTGCTTATTTTTAATTTTTTTAAAAATATAATACTTACTTTTTTTCAAGATGGTGTATGGGTATTAGGCTTTTTTTCTTATTAAATAAATCTTTTGAAAATGAAAGGTTTAAACATTTTTCTAAATATGTTATCCTAGTTATTTTGGCTTTGTTATTTCTTTACTCGGTTATTAAAGTAGCAGGTACGTTATAAACAGGAATACTTTTTCACTAACGGATGCGATGCTTCAATAAGGAAGGATTGCTTTTTACTTATTCAAGTAACGTGAGCAGGATTGTTGAATAAGAAGATTATAATTTGCCTTATAAATGGAAAGGTTTGCCTATTTTATTAGTTTAAGATGTCTTGGTTTATCTATTCTCAAATTTCTTCTATAGCATAATTAATCCCTTCATATATTTATTATTTTTTCATATTAATTACTTTTTGATACTTTAATGCCGTTCTTTTCCTTGTTTAAGTAGCGGATGCAAGAGATCCTGCTGCCATTCTTGTTGGATTTTTTCTTATTCCACTAAAGTAAGCAGAGTTGAAGAAGTAAATGTCGTAATTGACACAATTTACGTAAGAAGTGAAAAGAAAAAAGCGTCAATTGACGCTTCAATTTTATAATAATGAGATAAGGCTTGAAGGTAAAGTTTAAAAATAACATGGAATTTATCTAAATTAATACTTAATCTAAACCTTGAAGCAAGTAGCTAACTTGCATTCTATATATAACAAAACCATCCTTTTAAGGGATGGTTCAGGAAAATGGAATAGATTTTTTCATATAATATCATATTCTGATCGCCAGAAAATGTATCTGGGATGGTTTATCATATTTAAGTATAACGGTTATATTTTCTTACTGATTGTATTGAGGCTCTTCACCTTGAATTTCTTGAAGACGAGGTTCAAGGCTGTCAAGCACGGATTTTGTTTGTTGTGCAGCTTGTTGATAAAGTTGTTTTGCATTTTGATTATCGGTAGCTAACGCAAAAGATTCAAAGCTTGCCTGAGCACTTTTTAAACCGGCTAAAGCTTGTTTTACCTGTGTTCCAACTGTCATTTAAAAGTCCCTCTTTCGTTTGATTATTGAATTTTACTCGTCTCGGTCCGTGGCACGATTGTTAGCAGCATCGACACTATCGCCCGCCTTATTTCCCATCGCTCCACCAGCTATAGCACCTGCAAGGGTACCAAGGGGTCCAAGAACAGAACCCACTGCAGCACCCGCAACAGCACCTACGCTAGTTCCTACAGCTTCACCAGCGTCGTTATCATCACGATTGCGTTCATTATTGTCAGTCATTCATCTACTCCCTAGTTTTTTTGGGGGAAGCGCTATTTGATTGACAGCACATTCCCAGAACATATTTTGCCCAACCGAGGATGATTTACGCAAAGAGTTAAAATGAAGTTGTACACCAGAAGAATGTTAAAAGTAAGTGAGAAGAAAACATAAAAAGAGCAAGGCAAAATTATGTAATTTCTATATGAAGGGTGTCGAGCCTTGTTCTGTATTATTTAAATTGTTCAAACGGAGAAATAAAATACATTTTTTGGAATTTTATAAAATCTACCATTTAGGAATAGTAACTATTCAAGAATTATAATGGATGCTTTTACAACAAAAAAGGCGTCAGATTGACGCTTCAATTTGAAACAAAAACATGTTAGGTTTATGATGGAATATTTATGATTATGAGAAAAATGTTAAATATGATAGACAAGCGGGGATTGTAAACAACGATAATGTGCAACAAAAGTGAAGGTTCTTGTTTAAACACTAACGGGTTCATTATACAACAAGTTCTGATTGCTTTAAAGCGGTCTTTTTCTTTAAAATTGAATTACGATGACCATAAGATTGTTGCAAAAAACAAGGGGGAAGAGTAATTTGAAACGGGTTGTTATTTCTTGGAGTGGTGGAAAGGATTGCTGTATGTGTTTAGACAGAGTTATTCAACAAGGTTACCAAGTTGTAGGATTAATTACCATGGTTTCTGATGTTTTTAGGAGAACATGTGCTCATGGTATTCCGATAGAAGTTGTAAAAATGCAAGCTGAAGCATTACAAATACCTATCACTTTTATTAATTCTACTCCTGATTACGAATATCAATTGGTAAACGCTCTAATAGAAATGAAGGAAAATCAAAATGTCGATACGGTGATTTTCGGATCCCTTTATGTAGAGACAGATCGACAGTGGAATGAACAAGCTGCTGCGAAAGCAGGACTTCATTCGGAATTTCCCCTTTGGATTCGTTCAGAAGAAGTAAGTAAGTTAGCCAAAGAATGGTTACAGTTAGGTTATAAGACCATTATTTGTAGGGTGAAAGATGGTTATTTAGACAAGTCTTGGGCAGGGGAAAGTCTAAATTCAAATTTTTTCTCTCACGCTATCCATTCAGATATTTGCCCGATGGGGGAAATGGGGGAATTTCATACATTTGTTCTTGATGGCCATTATTTAAAAAGAGATTAGAAGTGTCTTATACCGATACTGTATTAAACAGCGGTCTCTGGTCATTAGATATTAATGGGCCTGAAATTAGTAGCGAAATGATCTTCCCAAATGGAGGAGCATTTGTTAGATATAGCTAATAGGCTATTCATTTATAGATTTCCTTAACATTTTTTAAGTATTTTTAATCGAAGAGATGGTAGAAAAATTAATAGCAGAGAATTATATAGATGTAGTTGTATTAGCTCAGCTTTCTATGAAAATGTCACAGTATAAAAAGATTTTAAATGGAATCAAGGTCTTCCCATTATCATGAAAAATGAAAGAAAATTCTTTTTAAACAGCGGCTCTTTGCTTTCCTCATAAGTTAGCATGATAATTTCTCCTTTTTAAAAGGAAGGAATCAACGAAAGCAAAGGTAAGACACAAAAACTTCACACTCAATCGAAATTATTCGTTATAAAATATTTCTATATAATAATCCAATTATTTTAAGGAGGAGAAAAAATATGAAAAAAAAGAAGATTCTCTTAGCCTTACAGGGCGGAGGGGCGCATGGAGCTTTTACATGGGGAGTTCTCGATCGATTGCTTGAAGAAGAAAACTTGGAAGTTGTAGCTGTATCAGGTACGAGTGCAGGGGCGGTTAACGCAACCGTAATGGCCTATGGATTGTCGATTGGAAACAGGCAAACGGCGCGAGAGAAGCTCGACTTATTTTGGCGTAAAAACGCTGAATCGGGAATGTTTTCTCCTTTTCAACCGACATGGTTGGATAAAATGGTGAGTCCTGGTAATATGAATTTCAACCCACTCTATGAATCATGGGGAATCATCACTTCATTCCTCTCCCCTTATCAGCTCAATCCTTTCGATTTTAACCCGCTTAAGAATACACTGAATGAGACGATTGATTTTGAGAAGGTCCGTAACAATCAGAAAATAAAGCTTTTCTTATCTGCTACTAATGTGAGGACCTCACAAGTTAAAGTGTTTGATTCCCATGAAATTACAGTCGATACCGTCCTAGCATCAGCGTGCTTGCCGCAAATCTTTAAAGCTGTTGAAATCAATGGAGAGCATTACTGGGATGGTGGTTATGTAGGGAATCCTTCTCTCTTCCCACTGCTATGGGAGCATGATTGTAATGATTTAATGGTTGTTCAAATTGACCCGACCAATTACCCCGAGCTGCCGACAAATGCTCATGACATTGTTGATCGTGCAACCGACATCGGTTTTAACGCTAGTTTAATGCGTGAAATACGCGTCATCAATTCGTTAAATAGAGTTGTCGATCATGGGTTTGATTACGATGGTCAATTAGAGAAAGTCAATATTCACTTTATTAATACAGGTGAAGGTTTGAACAATTTAGATGGTTCAAGCAAATTAAATGTTTCATGGGATTATCTCATTTACTTGCGTGACTTTGGCCAAAAAAATGCTGATTCCTGGATCATGGAAAATTACGATAAGATTGGCGTCAAGTCAACATTTGATGTTGAAAAGTTTTTTGGTTCGGACTCCCCTGAAGCCCTAACTTTAAAATTTCCCAGCAGGAAAAAAGTCCGACCTTTTGATTGCTTTTTCCAATAAGTATTTTTCACAAATTCTACCGTTTTATGTAAAAAAGCCACGCTAAGAGATTTAGAGTCATTTTACCCTGTTTTCAATTGTATTGTATATTAAAGTGGGCTATTTCTAGTAAATTGTGTTACATTGGCAACCGATATAGTAGTTTTTCGGACTCAGGGTGTTTAGTAAGGTTGAGTTTTAGAAAAATAGGAGTATATCATCGCTTAGAACTCTAGGATTATTTAGCCAAAATGAAAGGCCATTAATTCCTTAGCAAAGGAAAAAGTCGACTTACTTCATCCAGGAATTGCCTAAGCGTATGTTTTCCCCGTTTCGTTGGTAGGACCCCATGATATAGTATAGCTGTATCTCTAGCAGAAGCTCGGCTCCTTAATAATAGGAAATCCGGGCTTTTTTTACCTTTAAGCCAGAACAGAATCCTTACTTTTTCAATCGTTACAAAAAAGCACCTAAGGTATCTAATGTCCTAGTTCGCCTATTTGCCTTCCTATGGGTAACGTCAGGAAATGCGGATTTACAAGGATAGAAGGTTTTTTTGACTTTTAATAGTTTTAATATTCTAAATAGGAATAGCAGGGTATGAATTATAACTAATTTTTAAATATTGAATTTTAAGTTAATATTTGATTAATGAAACTTTATTTTTTGACATTAAAAGAAAGGCTACTACCCTAGAAAAGGAGTGATTGACATTTTTGTCTTGTAGGCATTTTTTTTACTTTTGAAAGCGGTTGCTGTTAATTAGAAAGGGGAACGTTTGATGGACAATAGGGCAATAACTTTGGAAAAACAAACTTTACGAAAAGGTACCATGTGAATCATTCCATTTACATTTTTATTGAATATAGTTTCCTATCTGGACCGAGCAAATATAGGGTATGCAGCGCTGCAAATGAACAAGGATTTAGCCCTTTCCAGTGAGGTATTCGGGGTCGTTTCAGGGCTTTTTTTTATCGGTTATTTTATTTTTGAGGTACCAAGCAATGTGATGATGCAACGGTTTGGAGCAAGAGTCTGGATTGCCCGTATTTTAATCACGTGGGGAATTGTTTCGGTACTGACAGGATTCGCACAAAACACAACACAGTTATATATTTTAAGATTTTTAAGCGGAAGCAGGATTTTTTCCAGGGATCATCCTATATCTGACTAATTGGTTTAGATCAAAAGAACATGCAACAACAATTGCGTTATTCACGTCCGCCATCCCTGTCTCTTACATAATAGGGGCTCCTCTAAGTACTTGGGTTATGGACCATGTGAATTTTATAGGTATGCATGGATGGGAGATGGATGTTTATTTTGGAAGGTGCACCTGCCTTCCTAATGGGAATTGTAACGTATTTTTATCTGACTGAACGTCCCGAAAATGCTGAGTGGCTTACAATTGAACAAAAGAAATGGCTAATATCAGCTTTACGGGAAGAGAGAGAATCAAAGAAAAACGTAAAAAATCTAAGCACCTTGAAAGCTATGTCTGATCCTAAAGTGTTGTTCCTTTCTTTTATTTATTTTGTTTATCAAACGGGAAGCCTCGGTGTTGGGTATTGGATGCCCCAGATTATAAAAGGCTTTTCTAAAACAGTAACAAATACCCAAATAGGGTTAATTGCAATGATTCCTTATATAGTTGCCACTATTGGGATGATTTATTGGTCACGTCGTTCTGACGTTAAAGGAGAGAGGCGAATGCATTCAGCCATTCCGCTTTTAGTTGCAGGTATTGGTTTAATAGGCGCTGGCATCACAAAGAATCCTTATTTATCTATTGCTTTAATATCAATTTCACTGACAGGTATGTATAGTTTTAAATCTCCCTTTTGGCCTTGCCTTCACTGTTTCTAACACAATCAAGTGCAGCGGTTGCAATAGCTGCCATTAATTCAATTGGGAACCTAAGCGGATTTGTTGGCCATATGCTGTTGGTGCATTAAAAGGTGCTACAGGGAGTACGAAAACGGGATTAATTTTCTTGAGTGCCCTTTTGTTTATATCTTTTATCATGGTACTATCCATGCGAATTGAAAAAACGAATAATTCTTCAGAGAACGAAAGTCTGGAGCAAACTATCTAAGCAAGATATTTAGTGGGGGAGAAAAATAAATGAGTATTGAAAACCAGTTTGAAAACGTTCCAACAACTTGTATTTCTGATAGCATGCAAGGGCTCTATAACCTGGCGCCAACGATTAAGCCATTAAAAGATGAATATCGCGTGGCAGGAAGAGCTTTTACTGTAAAAATGCCTGTTGGAGACAACCTAGTCTTTTTGAAAGCGATTAAGGAAGCTAAACCGGGAGATATCCTTGTTGTGGATGCGAAAGGAGATACCTACCTGGCCATTGCGGGAGATTTTATTGTAGGAACTGCCCAAAACCATAGGAATCAAAGGAATTGTTGCAGATGGCGTGATCCGGGATATTGAAGGAATAAAGCAGTTGAATTTTCCTGTTTTTTGTCTCGACACTACGGTTGCTGCTAGCGGCAAAGCAGGAATGGGAGAAATGAATGTACCTATCTCCTGTGGTGGAGTAACGATTCATCCGGGAGATATTATTGTAGGCGATACCGATGGGGTCGTTGTGGTGCCGCAGGAAATCGAACAAGAAGTCTTGGAAAAGTCGTTACAAAAATTAGAATTCGATATAAAACGAGCAGAGAGGATTTCTGGTTAACCAGAAGAAGTAATCAAATATTTAGAGGATTTTCTAACAAAAGTAAGAGAGGAATTAAATGAATAGGCAAATGGGGCAGACGAGTTTTGATTTTTCGCTCTGCTCCATTATTTTTTTAAAGATTGTACATGTCTAGACCTTCTATTAATTGCACAAAGGCTCGAACAACATTGAGCTCTAAGGATTCTAGATGATATAGCATCGATGTCTTTTGAATGATTAGTTTACCATCTTTATCCATAAGATCGATCTTATTGACATTTTCTTCATTTTCTAAAAATAGAGAAGGCATAATCGCGTACCCTAAACCGTTAACAACCATTTCCTTACAAGTATCACCTTGATCTACTACCATAGCCATAGATGGAGGCTGTAAAAAACGTTCAGCCCACCAATTTTCTACTAACTGTTTGTATAGAGCATCTGTACGATAGTCTATTCTCGGCATTTGGGGGAGATCCTTTAGGTTTATGTTATTTTTTGATGCTATACATAGCTTCTCATCGAATAATAATTTTTTCTGATCCGCCAACCGTACTCGCCGCGAATAAAACCGATATGAACCTCTTGGTTATACAATAATTTAAAAATATCTTGGCTGTAACCAGTCTCCACTTGAAAAGACACATGAATATAAAACTTTCATGCTTCTCCATGAAAAATAGGTATTTCCTAAGTAATTCTATTTTGCAATAAAATGAAATCAAACACAAAGGATTAATGGTTTTAGCAAATGAATTCATCAGATCAAGTCAATGGGGGTAAAAACGATGGAAGACACAAAACTAAAAGGTTTATACAATACTCGATCTACTTTTTCTGTTAATGGCAAAGAATATCATTTTTATAGAGTTAAGGCATTGGAGGAAGAAGGGATTGGGAATGTATCGAGACTTCCCTACTCCATAAAAGTTCTTCTAGAAGCTGCAGTACGCGAATTTGACGAAATGGCCATTACGAAAGAACATGTTACTAAGCTTGCAAATTGGACATTGGAGCGGGATACAAACCAGGAAATTCCTTTTTAACCGGCTCGTATTTTACTCCATGATACGACCGGGCTTCCTGCAATGGTCGATTTAGCTGCAATAAGAGAAACATGCACCAAATGGGAGGGGATATTTCAAAAGTCAATCCACTGATCCCAGTAGATCTTGTGGTGGACCATTCTGTCACAGTAGATTATTTTGGAAGACCTGATGCGATTGCATTGAACGAAAAGATTAACTTTGAGCGTAACAAAGAACGCTTTCAGTTTTTTCGGTGGGCTCAAAAGTCATTTAAAAATTTCCGAATGGTTCCACCCGCTACTGGCATTATCTACCAAATTAATATGGAGTATTTGTCAACAGTTGCCACCAAAAAGAACGTGGAAGGTGATACGATTGTGTATCCTGATTCACTTGTAGGTACAGATTCCCACACTACCATGGTAAATGGGCTGGGGTAGTAGCTTGGGGAGTAGGAGGAATTGAAGCTGAAGCCGCCATGTTAGGAAAACCTTTGTATTTTGTCATTCCTGAAGTGGTAGGGTTTAGGCTTACGGGTTTGCTTCCTGAAGGAGCAACAGCAACGGACCTTGCCCTAACGATAACAAATATCCTCCGTAAGAAAGGTGTTGTGGGCAAGTTTGTTGAATTCTTCGGTTCTGGTGCAGGGACATTGAGTTTGGCTGACCGTGGAACCATATCGAATATGGCTCCTGAATATGGAGCCACAATGGGCTATTTTCCCGTTGATAAAGAAACATTAAATTATTTAAGACTCATTGGCCGTGATAAAGAACAAGTCCCTTTAGTTGAAGCCTACTATAAAGCTTAAGATATGTATATGGAAAGTAATAGTCCAGACCCATACTACTCAGAACTAGTTGATCTTGACCTATCTACGGTTGTATCCTGCCTTGCCGGTCCAAAACGGCCACAAGACCGGATCGAGTTGACAGAAATGAAACAAAGATACAATGAGGTTATTAGCACACCGATTAATAAAGGAGGCTATGGATTTTCTGGAGAGGAACCGGAAAAGGCTGTATGAATACTTCTAATCCTACCGTGTTGATAACGGCAGGACTTGTAGCTAAGAAAGCAGTGGAGAAGGGATTGAAAAAGCCCGTCTATGTGAAAACTTCACTCACTCCCGGTTCACGGGTTGTGACCGACTACTTAAGTGAATCCGGGCTTCTGGGTTATCTTGAAGAACTAGGCTTCCATATTGCCGGCTACGGTTGTGCAACTTGCATAGGGAACTCAGGACCACTTCTTCCTGAGGTGAGCAAAGCTATCAACGACCAAGATTTAACAGTAGCTAGTGTTATTTCCGGCAATAGGAACTTCGAAGGTCGTGTGCACCCACAAGTGAAAATGAACTATCTAGCTTCTCCTCCGCTTGCAATCGCCTATGCATTAGCTGGAACCGTTGACATTGATTTGACCAAAGAGCCAATCGTATATGATCAATATAATCGGGAAGTGTACTTAAAAGATATCTGGCCATCTTCTTCTGAAGTTCAGAAATGGTTGGGCAATGCAGTGCGGCCTGAATTGTTCCGCAAGCGTTATGATGTTGTTTTCGAAGCAAATGAAGAATGGAATGACATTAGTGCATCAGAAGGTATGCTTTATGAGTGGGATGAAAAATCACCTTATATTCAAGAACCGCCGTTCCTTAGAAACTTAACGGAACAACCGGCAGAAATCGGAGAGATAATGGTGCGAACTCTTGCTCTTCTTGGGGATTCTGTAACAACCGATCACATTTCTCCATCGGGTACAATTAAGGCTGACAGTTCTGCAGGAGAGTTTATTTGCAAGTTAAAGGAGTTCAACCAGAAAATTTTAATTCGTATCCATCTCGTCGTGGCAACCATAAAGTGATGATCCGTGGTGCCTTTGCCAATGTTCGCATCCGCAATCAGATGGTTCCAAGATTGGAGGGCGGTTATACCCAATACTTGCCGGCGGGTGAAATCATGTCCATTTTTGATGCATCTATGAAGTATCAAGAGAATAGTACACCACTTGTCGTGATCGCGGGTAAAGAGTACGGTACGGGAAGCTCCAGGGATTGGGCCGCTAAAGGTACCCATCTGCTCGGAGTTAAAGCGGTTATTGCCGAAAGCTTAGAACGAATCCATCGCAGTAATTTGGTTGGTATGGGTGTACTACCTTTGCAATTTGCCGATGGAACAAACGCTTCCTCTCTTGGGATAAATGGAACTGTGACATTCAAAACAACAGGGTTATGCAATGAGGTCAAACCGGGACAAAGGATTATTATTCAAGCTACACGCAATGATGGAAGCAGCTTTGATTTTGAGGTAATTGTACGTCTTGATAGTGTCGTAGATATTGAATACTATCGTAATGGTGGGATCATGCAGAAAGTAGTTCGAGAATTGATGAAATAAATAATCTAGATGTTTGAATAGGGGAGGATTAACTGCCATTTCCTTCCAAATAGAAGAGGAAATTTGGGAGGAGAGTTATTATGATTTCAGATAAGATATCGAAGGAGGTTAACATGTTCGCTTATGTCGGCTGCCGCACATCACGACATCGCAATGCCAGAGGCAAAGGGATTAACGAATACCGTGTCGACCCTATTTCCGGTGATTGGACCCATGTTCAGCTTGTGGAGGATTTAGTCAATCCATCGTTTCTTGCCTTTGACCGAAACAAGAATTTCCTCTACACGGTGCATGGAGATTGTAGCGATGTCAGTGCGTTTCATTTAGATAAGAAGACCGATTTACTTACATTTATTAATCATCAATCTCCTGGTGGGAAAAATCCGGTTCATCTTGTTGTAGATCTAACAAACAAATTCCTTGACGGATCTTTAGGGGAGATTTGCGATCTAATTCTTAAGGCTGATGCAACAACCAAATAAAATTAATCTATCCTAAGTGCTAACCGTGAGGGAGCGACAATTACTTCTTGAATATGCTTTAAACGATTGGTTAATGCAGTTTGAGAAATAAACAAAAGCCGTGTCAAATTTAGTTAGGTTTTTCAACTATCGGGAAAATTTAGTATCTTTCAAACGCGGTAATCCATTATTCCCTCTCAAATTTATACCATATAAAAGTTTTTTATATGTAATTATAATTTTATATCATTTTATTTATTTCAATAATTGCATTATTCTTAGTTATAAGAAATTAATAATTACTTCTTTAAATTCGGGAAACATAAGGAGAAACAGAATCATGTGGGATATTGTGCATGGAAATATAGAATACCCAACAAAATCCATGTCGAAACTTTCATTGCCTCAATTTCTGCTTTTGAATGCCGAATTTAAGAGGATGAACTGGAGGTTAAGAAGTTTTATGATATCAGAATTGTCATCGCGGCACCGGAAGGATTAGTAGTACCAGTTGTGATGCGAATCAGAAAAATTTTGCCGAAATCGAGCGAGAAATCAGCTACCTAAGTAAAAAAGCACGTTACAATGTCCTTACTTTCAAAGAACTGCAAGCCTAAATTTACTATCACAAACGGTGGAGTCTTTAGTTCCTTAATGTTCAACGCGGATTTTAAAAAGCCCTCAAGTGGGGATTCTCGGCATGCATAAAACCAAAGATGTATATTGCCTTTTCCTACGTGGATTGGGATGGAAAAAGAAATCGTTAGTTTCTTGGCATTGTCAAGTAGTTATTTGTAAGTTCAGAAACTTAAATTAATTATTAGAAGACTAAGAGCTTTATAGGGTGGACTAAATAAAAGCTATTTCGTAGAAGATTGTGCCAGCAGTTCTTTAGGGGAGTATATAAATGGAATCAAAATTTTGTAAAGAATCACGAGTTATACGAACAAGTCGTGTATTTCCAAATGACGTAAACAATCACAATACATTATTTGGAGGAAAATTAATGAGTGATGTGGATCAGGTAGCGTCTGTTTCTGCGGCTCGCCATAGTCGCAGGGAATGTGTAACTGCTTCAACCGATTCAGTTGACTTCTTATATCCTGTTCGAACAACAGATTCGGTCTGTTTTGAATCATATGTGACATGGACAGGGACATCGTCTATGGAGGTTTTTGTGAAAATTATTGCTGAAGATTTAAAAAGTGGTGAACGTAGAATTGCAGCAACAGCTCTATTAACATTTGTCGCACTTGATCAACATAAACGTCCAACACCTGTTCCACAGGTTATTCCAGAAACAGAAGAAGAGAAAAAATTGCATGAGACCGCACCAGAGCGAGCAAGAATGCGCAAAGAAACGAAACAAAAGAGCAAAAAATTAGCTGCTTTTTTAACAACAAATTATCCTTAAGGTCAACATAGCTTATGTTAATTTAGTCAAGTTATTGACGTATGTAAGGTCAGTAGGTCTAGCAAATAGCTAATCTTTAAATTAGGGTGGGATTTTTATGTGGATTATCACTCATTATTTAGATTCATATATTAAAATGTTTGAATTTGAGACAGAAGAAGAAGCAAAAATAACCTTAAAAAAAATCAAGGGTTATAAAATTCTTTCTGAAATTGTTTACTTTACCGATTCTTGTTTTCCGATAGTTACGGATTAAGATTTATTTGTTATGTTAACTAAGGATAAAATGGTTGAAATCCCAATTTTTTAAATCCTTTTTTTAGGCTCATTTCATTCAATTAATTTGTATTAGCATTAAGAAAATTGATCTACCTTATTTTTTTGAAATATGCGTTCAGAATAGTAAATGAATTTAGTAAAAGGCTCTAAAAAATATATTAATGTTCATTTCGTAAAGGTAACGGATCACGAACACGAATTATAAAAACTTAGATTAATTCTGCTAGAGTTTAATTCGGAATTTCCCCTTTGGATTCGTTCGGAAAAAGTAAGTGAGTCAGTAAAAGAATGGTTGCAGGTAGGTTATAAGGCCGTTATTTGTAGTGTGAAAGGTGGCTATTTAGACAAGTCTTGGTTAGGGACAAATCTAAACGCAAATTTCTTCTCTCATGCTATCCATTCGCATGTTTGCCCGATGGGGGAAATGGGGGAATTTCATACATTTGTTATCGATGGACCATTATTTAAAAAGAGATTACGAGTGACTCATACCGATATTGTATTAAACAGTGGTCTCTGGTCATTAGATATTAAAGATTCAAATTTAATATCGAAATAATCTTCCCAAATGGAGGAGCTATTGTTAGATTTAGCAAATAGGTTATTCGTAGAGATAGAAAATTTCTTAACATTTTTAAGTGGTTTTTTTGTAGTTATGGGGTCTCGTGTTAAACAAAAGCATAGATACCAACGTCAACGTTTTTGCCTTGTGCCAAGTTTTTAAGGTTATCCTTGTTCAGCTTTTAGGATTGTATCCATTTCGGATTTAGCTTATCAAGGGAAAGTTTGCCCTGGACAAGCTAAACCCGAGAGGATAATTGGTTTTTAAGTTAAACAAGGTATAACTCTATTCATGGAGCACTGGATTTCACAGAGCAAATTACAGTGCGTTATTTTATTGATATATCATTATTTCTTCCTTATTTTATTGCATTTAGAATATAAATTTACAGAATAAATATCTAGGTGTGAAATAATTATTGGTATACGTGTGACTTTAAGTGCAAAAAAAATCAAGCAATAAATGCTATAATAGATATTCATTAAGCCAGAGGAGAAATTTATATGAATCTACTAGAAACCATCCTTATTTCGGTGATTGGAATTATGGCAGCGATAGGAATTAGAGTGAATTTGGAATAAACAGCAAAAGACCGCAGAATTGCGGTCTTTTGTTTGGAGTGACAAAGTATAGCTCGAGGGAAGTTGTTCGAGAGCATTTTATTATCGAAGGTCGCTTTTTCTTGTTCAAGGAACAAAGGTTAGTGAAATAAGAAAAATTAATAACGACAATTAGGTTAAGGAAGATATACCCATTTATGGTTTTTCATAATATGGTATGATTACAATTAATTTTAGAGTAATAAATAAGTGGGGTATAAACACCACTCAGAAATATTCGAATAGCCATGCAAATCGGATTAATATTAAAAAAGGAGAAATAACGATGCCAAAACAATTTTGGATTAACTTGCCGGTAAAAGACATAAATAAATCAAAAGAGTTTTATAGCAAGGTCGGATTTTCTGTTAATGAGCAACATGGCAAAAGAGATCAAGCGCAATTAATCATCGGGGATAATAATGCTGCTGTCATGCTTTTTCCAGAGTCTACTTTCGAAAACTTTACCAGACATGTAATTGTTGATACAAAGCAAGCTACGGAAGTATTGTTATCCGTTGATGCCGACAGCAGAGAAGAAGTAGATGAAATGGCAAAGAATGCAGTAGAGGCTGGCGGTACAATATATGGAGAGCCTTCAGAGATACAAGGATGGATGTACGGCTGCGGTTTTACTGATTTGGATGGTCATCGGTGGAATGTGTTGTATATGGATATGAGCAAAATGCCGAAGGAATGAGATAGGATTACTAAGTTAACGTGTGCTTGAGTTCCAGAAGGGTTGCTGCGGCGATCCTTTTTTCTTATTCTACTAACATGAAAATTACTTCTGTAACTTCGGTAAAGAGGCAATACTTAAATAGACGCAGCTCATTCATTTTTTTAAAATTGAGGAGCTCCTGATCAGTGGTGTTTTTAGACTGGAATAATGGATTAGGATGCTTCGGTAATTGTCACAGTATAACCTAAGTTTTCTAGTCTTCGAACTGAATGACGTACAATAAATACTTGTCTTAGGTAATGTATAATGTATAAAAAAGGATGATTCTGTGAACGGTGTGAACTATCTAGTTTTAGGATTTACTTTAGCTGAAAATATAGGAGGATGGGTAGTTACGATTGGGTTAGTATTTATTTTTGCCTATTATTTTAAAAACCCTGACCGAGATCGCAAGAAAAGAAAGCAGGAAAATGATCTAAAGTAGGAGCTGTGAATGGGGTTAAAGTATGGAATTAGGCAAATCTTCAATTGTTAAAACGGAAAACTTTATTTCTAACTACTTTTTGATATTTCTATTCTATAGAAAATATATATTGAATAAAAAAGAAGTGGGCTTAACTAGTTCGGTTCAAAGGAGAAAACAATAAATAACACACCAATTAAGGGGATAAATCGCAGTCTGATATATATCTGTGGTGCAGCACTGATTTTGTGCTGCATGGATGGCTAACGGGCAGGTTTAATAAGAAGGAAATTTTTTACTGTCAATAGAATAATAAAGCAAGGCTTTATTTAAATTATCGGGAAGGTTTATTGGAGGAATTACTTTGCCATTTATGAATACTGAAAGACTTCAATAAATCACGTTTACTGGGGATATGATGTCAGCCTTATTGAAAGGTAGGAGCGAACTTGAGAACATCACTCCATATAAAGTTGCATCTGAATATCCATTAGATGTCTATAAACAGTTTTTCGATTATAAAATTGTAAGATTTCATAAGTATCCAGAAGAGAATGAGTGGGAAGGAATTATTATTCATAAAGACGATAATACGATAATGGGCGATATGGGTTTTAAAGGTGGACCAAATGAGTCGGGTATCATTTAAGATTAGGACTGCAGCGGAACTCCCTTTTTCTTGTTGTGCTAACTTATCAGGATTTAAAAAAGTCTATAAAATGGCTCGAATCCCTACAAGTTGAAGTTATACCTTTTGGAAGTAGAAAATCGATTGAGCCTTTTGTAAGATCCAATCAAAGAAATGCTTCGGTTTACTTTAATGACCCAGATGGTAACAGTTTAGAATTGATGTGTTATGTTGAAGTTCCTAACGATTTAAAACACATTACGACAAAATTGTCCTTTGAGGATTGGGAGGAGTTAGCAAATAGTAAATTGAAATAAAAGAAGACACATTTATGGATACACTTCTTCAGCTAACGGGGTGCATTAATAAAAAACAAAGGGTGATCAATAATTGAATAATCCAGTAAAGCTACAATCTATTATTGAAGAATTGGAAATGCAATTTGAAGAATCTCGTACATTTCTTAATTTAAAAACGGGTGAAATTATTTCAATAACTTCGGATGATTTAAGAGCTGCTGAAGATGAAGAGCCTTATGATCATTTACCTGATTGGCAACAAGAAAATAGAAATGTTGCTATTGATGTATGTGAAAATTTTGAAAAGTATAAAGAGCTACCGACAAAATATGAAGTTAATGAATATGAAATAATGGAAGATTTTTGCCTAACTTTAAACAATCAAAGAAAGCGAGATAATTTATTAAATGCAATTAAAGGAAAGGGTGCCTTTAGAAGGTTTAAGGATAAAATTATCGATTTTGATATTGAAGAACAATGGTATTCGTTTCGTGACGAACGACTTAAAGAGATTGCGATAGAATGGTGTCAAGACAATAATGTAAACTATGTTGAATAAATATGTTTTTTAGAAAAGGCAATTCAGGTTAGTTATATAATTCAAAGATTTATTTGTGCGAAATGTTTCTAGCTTAAATGGAGGATGGTCACATCTCTCTTGTAAAGGCTAGACAATTCCTTCTGGAACTGAAGGGTTATATCGAAGAGTCAAATGATAGTGTAACAACTTGAAGTGCTCTCTCTTAGTCGAATGGCACTTGCAGTGCAAGCACACATTTGGGGACTGCATGAAGAAGGTCATGTATATTTTTCAACAGAAGAACATGAACTTCCGAAATCGGAGGTCATGACTCCTATGGCAAAAAAGAAGCCCATCTGTTTTTCGGAAGCTTCGTGATAGGAAATGAAGCAGGAGCTATCGGAATCAGAGCTGGAGGAAGAGTAACAGGGAACGAATCTTGTTTCCTGCCGATAGGTATCATTAAATAAATAAACCACCAGAAACATCATGAATGAGAAATTCCCTCCTTATCCAATATCGGATACAACTGCATATTGAATGCGACCTATGGCATCTTTTTACCGGTGGGAATTTATTACTTATATGCCAATGGCGGAATGAGTCATGATACCAAAATTGGAACTTATAAATTTGGTCATGATGGTTCACGGATTCCGCCTAACGCTTCAGGACCAATTCAGAAGTTTCCTGGTTAAATTAAATAATATAGTAGGTTGATGGGAGTAGCTGGCAAGTTACTCCTTTTGTTGAGCAAATAAAAGAAATTTAACTATGTGAAGTAATGTGCTTAAACTAACGTGGCAGTTTAGTCCTACAAGCATTTTATATTAATTAACCCTAAATGAATATTAAAAAAAGCAGAGGAAACTCTAAGGAAAAAAGGAGCCTAAATTAATATGTCAGTGAAAAATAAGTGGTTATTTAATATTACAATGGTATTACTCTCATGGCTATCAATATCTTTTTTGGATTGGCGCAGTATAAAGAGATTTTTCCCAGCATTTATCTTTGTGTTTTTAATAAATTGTATTGATGTTCCAATTGGAAAGAAACGAAGATGGTGGTATTTCTATAATAAACCACATTCCTTTGTTTATAATGAATTTCCCTTTTTAATAGGTCCAATGTTGGCGGTAGCTTTATGGTCATTAAAATGGACATACGGAAATTTTAAAAAGTTTACTATGCTTAATGCTCTTTTCCAATTAATTTTTACATTTCTAGCTAAAAGTTTATTTACAAAGATAAAATTATTTAAATTAGTTCGACTTAATGCATTTCAATTTTTCCTATACTTCTTTTACAAGGCTTTTTTCTTATATGGATTTCAATACATTATGGAAAATAAAAAGAAATTTACATAATCCATTACTATTCCGTCATCAGTTTCGCATTAACAATAACTGGTGATATTATGCGGATAGTTTTGTCCAACCACGGTATAGCTGTCCTGTTTCTTGAACGGACAAATAAGCCAAGGCGTGTGCAGTCAAGACACATCGATCTACATGAGCTTCGACTGCCACTTGCCTCGTTTATGGACCCTTCGCATACTAAGCCCTTCCTTGGTTTGGGCGTTTACTCGTTCAATGGCAGTTCTCTCCGCATATTTGGTTTTGAAAGATTGAAGGTGCGCGGAATTCTGAATCAATTTGTGGAGCTAATGATTTTTGTATGCGAACCGTTCTTCCAGTTTTAGCTCCATTACAACATTGAACACGACATGCCTCTGTGCAAGAAAGTCCTTCCTGCTTATACTTGGGATCAAATACCGGACATGTCCAAATATATTGTTCTTTTGTTGCATCGAATCCTTTTAGTTTTAATCGGTGGCCGCTTATGCCGTGCGGAACACCATACTTATCAAGCTTCGCCATTCCACGAGAACTGAGTTCTTGGTCCTTAATTTTCCTCGGATTTATAGGAGAAAGCAGTTTAGCATGAAGAATCCCTTTTGTTAGTTTTTGATTCTCATTATTTTGATAGATTCCATCTGCGCTCACGTATTGAACATTTTCCAACCATTCTTCTGGAAGATCTTACTTTATCTTTTCTAAAGTGGCCTTAAGAGTTGTACCATCATGCTCGCCACCTTTAAAAACGCTTCTAGATAATGGCAGTTCCGATTTTACACCACATTATGAGTGTGACTTTGTGGGCGATATATGTAACAGTGTTACTTTTTCTCATGAGTCCAACATTGTCATCTGTAGGGATTTTGGGACAGTCACATGACTCGGTGTGGCCACACTTGCGATGCGCGTGAAGAGTAGCCTCAGCCTCGACATGTGTCGTATCGACGGCCAATTGTTCTTCTTTTTCAATAATTCCTTGTTCGATATTAAACTGAATCATCAGTTGTCGGCCTTTTCCCATAATCCATTTTCAATCATAATTTGATCAAAACGCTCAAAAGTTTTGAGGGAGGGGACCTGTATAAACCCACAAACAGTTCGAAAATCCGAGTTTCCGGCAACTTGAAGATGAACACTTGAGACCATAACTTCAACATAGAGAAGGGGGGCTAAAAGGAATGATTTGAATAGTGCAAAAAAGTTAATGCCTTTCCGTCCTTTAGAAGATTTATCTGGAAGAATATTCATATTTTGTGGTAGAGAGGAAAATAATTCTTCTTGGTTGATGTCTAAACACTTGCGGTTTTTCTTGTTCCGATAGCGCTCAAATCGAGCCTTAACATATTCTTGTTCAATGGTAGCGAAAACCATCTCCCAGGGGAAGTCAAGCGCCAATTTTACATAAGGGAGGTGGCGCAAAGAGGAAAAGTTGTCTTGCATAATTGAAAATGATGGTTGAAGGTAGATTACATTAGAATAAGATTTTGGTATAATAGAGGTAGCCATAATGAACTCCTTTCGTGATAGTTGGTTGGCACTTACTATTTTACCAAAGGAAACTCATTATGGCTTTCTTTTTGCCCTATCGGGCAATGTTTCTGTTTTCCACAAAAATCCTGTAAATAATTAGGATGCTTATAATGTAAAATGCTTGATTTTGGTCGTATTTCGCCCAAAATGGCATTTGACAAATAACATTGGTTTCGTTACAAGCAGTAGCTGAGGGAACACATTCATAATTAAACATTAAATGAGGTGAATATTATCAAGGGTCAGTGATTTTTGTCCGTTGGCTCTTAAAAAAAAGTGGAGAGCGATAATTAATAAGTCTATGGATTAGGTTGACTGGATTAAGGTCAGTATCAGTATTGACACTTCCTAACCATTTTCATTCTCTGTGGTGCAGCACTGATTTTGTGCTGCATGGATGGCTAACGGGTGCGTTAGTAAAAAAAGGATTGCTGCAGCGGGAGGGCACTGAAAAAGTCCTCCTAAATAATGTAAAAAAGGTATAATACCTCATATTCTGAGGGAATTATACCTTTTTTGCTGTATAATTATAATATCAATTTCAAACGGGTGGGTACTATGATACAAAATCAACAATCAATGGTTTTCAGTCCATATAAGGATATTTTAAAATAACCCTAAATCACATATGATTCATATGATTTATGAAGATAACGTTCTATAAACTCAGCTAATCCATCATTTTCGTGGTGTCCTGTAACAAAATCAGCAGCTGCTTTAACCTCTTCGCTAGCGTTCCCCATTGCCACACCAGTACCGACATTACAAAGCATCTCTATATCATTGGGTCCGTCTCCAATGGCTACGACTTCATTTGGACTAATTCGAAATGCGCGAAGTAAGCTTTTTATAGCAGACCATTTGGAAACATTAGGAGCAACCATTTCAAACCCGTCATTCCAATTGATGACTTCTGCTTCCTTTTTAAACAAAGCAGATAATTCAGGACTTGGTGCACCTGTTCGAACACTATATTTAAGAACATCCTGATAATTTGCCTGTCTTAAATCTCCAATATACCGTGGCGGAATTTGCCCAACTTTTGTCCAATAATCGATTTCTTCATTTGTTTCCTTACAATAAAGCCCATTTGCTGTATGGATAATAACATTAAAAGGATTTTCAGCGGTCAGATGGTGGAATCGTTCTTCGTTCAGTCGGACGGTTTTCATTTGCATAGCTCTTCCTGTCTCTGCATCGTAAATAGCGGCACCATTTAAACAGATCATTGGAGTTCGTAATCCAATTTCTTTATGGTAAGGAGCGGTTACTTCATAGTGTCGACCAGTAGCTAGAAAAACTTTGACTCCCTGATTAATGAGCCTATAAATGGCTTCCATATTTCGGCGGGAAATGTTGTTTGAGGCTTTTAGTAGTGTACCATCCATATCAATAAATATTGCACGCACATTCATTTATACTGCCTCCTCATCGTTGGTAAACCAATCATAACATCTGACTATTAAAGCCTTGTAAACTCAGTGTACAGATTAAATAAAGTTTATTGGGAAACTCTAGGGAGAGAGTAAACTGAAAGAATTAACATGTAATTGCGGGTTCACAGTAAAAGATGAAAATCCAACAGTAGTGGAAGCGAAAATGTGGCATCATGCCATTCAAGATCACATTGATATGTTAAAAGCTATGTCAGAGGAACAATTGGTTGGATGGCTTAGTGAAACACATAAGAAATTAGGATTAGTTCTAGAAAAACTATCATTTTTTAACTAAAGGATTAAGTTGATAGAATATGGATTATGATAAGTCAGTTTTATTATTATAAAAAATTAAGTGTAAAATATGTGGAGAAGGATTTTAAATGTACTGAAATGAAACTAGTCTTGTACTACATTTAACCATTATCAAAGGAGAAAATATTAAGCAATTTGACTGGAAAAACAGCCGGTGTAATAGGAGGAAGTAATGGTTTTGGACGCGGAATCGTTACAGCTTTGCACGCACAAGGTATGCGGATCATAGCAATAGCTAAAAACAAAGAACATCTTGATACGCTGAAGAACGACCTAAAGGGAACTATTTGCGGTAACGTGACAGATCCCGTACTTGCCGCAAGGGTAATTGAAGAGGAAAAACCTCATGTCCTTGTACTAAATGCAGGTGCCCGTGGAATTAATCGCCCAACACGGTTACACACTTGGGAAACATTTTCAACTCAATACGAAGTCGATTTGAAAAGCGCTTTCTATTGGGTTAGAGAAGCATTGAATTCACCTCTAGATAACGGAAGTACGATAATACTTGGATCGAGCGGTGCCGCCCTACGTCCTATGTTTGTCAACGCTGCCTATGCGGCTGCTAAAGCAGCCATTTGGGCATTTGCTTTAGGTGTAGCAGGTGAAGCGGAACAGTTCGGCATTCGCGTTCACTGTTTGCTCCCAATTATGGCTGCGGAGAGTGAAGTTGGGAGCCAAGCTCTCCGTGATTTTTCCAAATACACAGGCGTTCCAGTCGAAAAAATTATTGAACAGAAAGATATGAAGCCATTCGTTACTCCAGAGATCGTAGGAAATGCTGTGGTCAAAATCTTAACTGATCCAACCAAAAGTTCCACCGTAGGCTTTAGGATAACCGGAACTGAAGTAATTCCTGTACGGTAAGATACAAAATACATGAGCTAAGAAGCTATGGACCATGGGCAAAAAGGCGGTAAGGTTCGTATTTACGGGAAGTTTTGTATAACAGGTGGATTATTAGTTGGTAATAGGTTTTCCCGAACTAAAGGAGGAAAATTAGAAGTTGAACATTATGGTGCTTTGTGGAAAGCGGATCTACTTGACCCTTTATTTAAAGCCAATCCAATTTATTCAGTAGGAAATAGTAATGAAAGCACAACTACTAACCTGCATAAAGGAACCCGTTCGGAATTTCCCGAACGGGTTTTTTAATGACCAGCTGGTGTCGTTGGTGCTGGATTTGGAGCTCCAGCTGCGGTTGCCGCAGCACGTTGTTTCTTTAAATTAAAGTAGGCATCCAGAACCCTTCGACCAATTTCTTCGTTTGGACTTGGACCGGATGCGCTCGTATAAGCAGAAGGTACAAGGACTGCCATGGCAATCTCCGGATTATCGAACGGAGCAAAGCTGACCAGGCTCACGTTCATGACAGGCTGACCATGGTCAAATGCTTGGGCGGTTCCTGTTTTCCCTGCAGGGTTATAATCCACACCCTGAAAATAACTGTACGCGGTACCGCCAGGCTTCATCACCATTTGAAATCCGGTTTGAACCCGTTTAATCCAGTCAATTGGTTCATCAATTCGATTTAAGATGTTGGGTTTAATTTCATCAATAATCGGTCCCAGCTCATTTGTTTTAGGATCAGGATCCCGAATTTCCTTTACAATATGCGGCTGCACCCGATATCCACCGTTCGCAATCGTCGAAACATATTGAGCGAGTTGCATGGTCGTATACGTATCATACTGTCCAATGGCAAGGTCAAGAAGTAGACCCGGTTTTTGTTCAGCCCCTTGAAATCCAGCTGTTTCATTCGGTAAGTCAATTCCAGTCCGAGAACCAAGACCAAACTGGCTAAAGGATTGGCGCATTGTATGAAAGGTCTTGGCTAAATTTAGATCCAAAGGTTGATTTTGGACATAATGACCGCCAGCCATAGCAATGACTGTTTTCCACATATAAACGTTTGAAGAAACTTGGAGTGCTGTTAGGTCATTAATGACTCCAAACGTTTTATAAGACTTCTTCATCGGTGTGCCCTTAATTAATAATGGTTCATCTAATTGTGTAGACCCTGGATGAATAGCGCCTGTTTGATATCCGGTTAAGACCGTCGCACCCTTTACTGCTGAACCCGCGTTGTAGGAAGTCGTAATATTCCCAAGGGCATCATCGATAAATCCAGGTTTTCCTGTCGTAGGATCCGTGGCAAGCTGCTTCCCAGCCATCGTTAAAATTTCTCCAGTGTGTGGATCCATCAACACAACAAACGCCTGTTTTAAAAGACTGGTATTCGGCATTTGTTTGGTTTTTGTCAATACATCCTCTATGATGTTCTCCGTTTGCTGCTGAAGATCCATATCAATGCTTAAAACAAGGCTTTTCCCGCTTTGTCCTGGCGATACCACTTCTGTTGAGGTAACGTTGCCTGATTTATCGATGATATTTTTCATCTGTTCTTTTTGACCTTGGAGAACATTTTGATATTCCTCTTCAAGATAACTTGTTCCAACGCGATCATTTCGGTTATAGCCTTCCGCTAAATATTTATCAAGTTGATCTTGAGGCAATCCCTGTTCGGAAGAACTAACATCTCCGAGAACGGTTTTCAGTGTGTCCCCGAACACATAATTTCTTTCCCAATCCATTGTCGTATCCACTCCAGGAAGACGATCTAGATTTTCACTGACAATAGCATATTCTTCAGGGGTTACCCCTTTATTTTTGACTGTTTGCGGGGTCATCGCATAGCCGCCGTTAAATTGTTTATATATCGCAACTGCTTTCAGTTCAGAAGAATTTTTGATGGCATCTATTTCGCTGGTTGGAATTCGTTTCAGCTCAAGGTTATATAGTTGGCTATTCGATAAATTCTTCACTTCATTTTTGGTAACGAGTGCCAATGCCTTTTTCGGATATTTACCGATCCAAAAATCCCTTATATCACGGTCGCGGACTTTGGATACGTCCGGTGTGATGAGTTTAGATAAAACATCCGCCGTTTTCAGCATTTCCGCCGGATTTTGATTCTGGGCTTTCGTATAAGTAATTGCATCTAACGAAGAATTGTCAACAATGACTTTCCCATTCCGGTCATATATTTTACCGCGAGGCACGGAGATGCTTGTGGTAGTGGCATCCGTTCGCTGAAGCTCATTTTTATAATCCGCACCATAGATAATTTGAAGATCCCCGAGTTTTACAATAAGAGTGGAAAAGAGTAAAAATACTAACAGGAATAACACATTTAACCGAAATGGAACATGGTGTTTCTTCTTCTTTACATTCAGATTCAATCGATTTGCACTTCCTTTTAAGCCTGAGTTGACATACTATATTGTATCGGACAATGGACTATTTTTCTATGAGGAACCATTACCAATTCTGTTTGGCTACGCCAAGCTGGGTCTAATTGTAAATACAGCTTTTTTACTTTGATACTTCACTTTCTTGATGCGCTATATTCAGAATTTGATTTTGACTTTGATGGGTACACTTTAAAAACAGTAAGAATGGTCTTAAAAATATAGTTAATCAAAAGGTTACTACTTCAACTCCCATGAAAATTAAAATAGTCCTAAAACCAAAAAAGGGCATATAAAAATAGACCAGAAAAATACTTTTTTTAAAAAAGGCTAAGCCTTATTAGTGATCTGATTGAGTTTGGTAGATCGTTAATCAAAAAATCCTCTTGAAAAATAGAGGATTTTAGAAGATGTTTTTACCATATTTCATACTAAAACCAATTTAAGATTAAGATTAATCAGTAAAAGCATTAACACTAATATAGCAACAAAAACAATGAAATTAATTATTAAAGGTTTTTTATTTGAAGGTTCTTTCTGATGTGTTTTTATTTCTTCATCTATTACACGAAGTAGTAAAACATTTACTATTACATCTATCACGTCAATAAAGTAAATCATAACCTCAGTTGATTTTGGCTGCAACATGACCCCTAACATAGCACCCATCATGCCGCCCATTATTCCTGCTGTTAAACCATCTAAAGAAGCTATCAGAGAAATTGATCTACCAGTAACATATCCAACGAGCATGCCTATTGAAACCGAAATAATTGTTGGTGTGGTTAAATCCTTATCTTGTATTAAGATACCAATAAAAGTTCCTAATGAAATACTCGTCATCATGGAGTTTGTCATACTTATGATCATACCAGTCATGGAGGAAAGGTATGTTTTATTTATGTATGTGTAGTAACATACTATACTTGTAAATAAACAAATTAACATAAAACTCGCAAAAAACGGCATCCTCGTACCTCAGCCTTCTTCCTCAATATTGGGATTGAAAGGGCATCCATTACATCTAATCAAATTCGCACCTATTATATCATTTAATTTATTCCCCATAATCAAATAATTCAAAGCTTTTTTGTTTTCTTTACAATATATGAAAAGTAAGCATGTCTCATGAAAAGTGATGTTAATTTTTGTGAATAATTGTGAAAATAATGTTTTTTTCACAATTATTTCACATTTCAATCTTGATTATGATGGAAAAGTAATTTAAGCTAATTTTGTTGAGAAATTTTCTACAAGAGTTTAAGGAGGTGCAAAATGTTACCTATTGAAAGACAAAAACAAATATTGAATTGGTTGAATGAAGAAGGGACGCTTACTATAACAGAAATTAGCAACCGTTTAAATGTATCCGAAATGACTGTATATCGGGATATTAAGCAATTAATGGAGGCAAATAAGATTAATAAAACGTCACGTGGTATTTCTTTAGCCTCCATAGCAAATGTTTCTTCAAATACTTGCACGTATTGTTTAAAGGAATTAAATAATAGACATCCAGTACAAATCATTACACATGATCAAAAGGTCGAACAATTATGCTGCCCTCATTGTGGTTTATTAAGGTATAGGGATATTGAAAAAAATGTTTCACAAATCATTTGTCGAGACTTTCTTCAAAATACAACAATTAGTGCAAAGTTAGCTTATTTTTTAATGGATTCAGATTTTAATTTAAATTGCTGCCAACCACAGGTGCTTACTTTTGATACATTAAAATATGCAGAACAATTTCAAAAAGGCTTTGGGGGTGTGATTTTCCAATTTAATGAAGCAGTCGAAGAAATTTTGAAAAGAATGAGTGGAGATAGGGGTTGTGGGTGCCATAAATAGGGAGGAAAATGCGGTTTGAATAGTAGAAAAAACGTCAGCATAGTGATTTCAGTGATATGCCTAATTCTATTTTCATTTCCTACTTTTATTTCTGCCCATGCATACATAGTAAAATCTAGCCCCTTAGATAATGAGATGCTCAAACAATCTCCACGAAAGGTATCAATCCAGTTTGATGAAACAATTCAACCTGTTAATAATTCGATTCAAGTTTATGATGCTGAGGGTAAGCGGGTAGATCAAAAGGATGGACGTATTAACGCTAAAAATTCGACCATTCTTGAATGCGGGTTAACACCAAACCTTCCAAATGGTACATATCGAATACAGTGGAAGGTTATTTCAAATGATGGACACCCAGTACAAGGAGTAATGCCATTTCAAATAGGTTCTGGAAATAAAAACAAAGATGGGTCAACAGTGAGGCAGGTGACAAAGGGATATACTCCTCATTTGGATCTAATCATTATTCGATGGATTCAGTATTTTAGTAACGCCTGTTATGTTGGAGTCTTGTTCTTTTATCTATTTGTATTGCCCATTGAATTAGTTGATAACGTATTTGTTAAAAATACATTATCAAAATTAATTAAATTCGCATTCTTATTTTTACTTTTAAGTATTTTTTTTAGTTTACCATTAATGGCTACCGTTGAATTATCCACATCATGGGGAAATGTGTTAAACATCCAAACGCTAAAGGACATGATTACGAATACAACATTTGGAAAGGCATGGATAATTCAAGTAGATGGTTTGTTTTTCCTTTCTATTCTTACTTACCTTATAAGTGTCAAACAGTTTAATAAGCCATTTTTTGTTTGGACCTCATTTATTCTCGCAATAGGTTTGTTATTAACGAAGGCTCTTACAAGTCATGCTGCTTCATTAACAAATCCGTTGTTAAATGTTGGAATGGATTTTTTTCATTTACTATCAGCATCGATTTGGCTTGGGAGTTTAATCGTTCTTGCTGCTTTAATTCCATTGAGCAGAAAATTAGATACAAAGAAAATTTATATAGAAATGATCAGACGGTTTTCCAAATGGGGAATCATCATCATATTCGTTTTAACGATTACAGGTGTTTTTGGAAGTTTTTTATACATTCCTAACCTTCAATCACTTGTTTATACCGATTATGGAAGGATATTGTCAGGTAAGATTATTCTCCTTGTAATAATGATCATTTTTGCATCAAGGAACTTTATAAAAGGAAAACGAAACAGTGAAAAAGGATTATCAACCTCTTTATGGGGTGAATTAGGAACTGGGATGATTGTGTTAATTCTTTCAGTTATATTAACCAATTTACCAACAGCAATGGCGTCTCCAGGACCAGTAAACGTAACGAAAACAGTTGAAAATGGAAATCGAGTAACCCTACATATTACTCCCAATATTATTGGTGAAAATACCTATGAGGTTTCGCTGAAAAACCGAAATGGTCAATCCATGAAGGGTATTGATCAGGTGACATTGACTTTTACCTCACTTGAGATGAACATGGGAGAGGACACGATTACCTTATCGAAAGTCAAAGATGGTATATATAAAGCAAAGGGTTTGGATTTCAATATGGCGAGTCGCTGGAAGGTTCATGTTCATATCCTTGCAAAGGATTTAGAAACCATGGATACTGAAATTCAATGCATAGTTGGAAGTCAATAAAATAATAAAAAGGGGGGAAAGAAAAAATGAAACAAACAATGAGAAAATTCACAAAAGTTTTTTTACCAACATTATTAGGTTTATTCTTATTTTCGACTGTGGCAAGTGCACACGTAACAGTAAGTCCAAAGACATCAACAATTGGTGCATGGGAAACTTATACTTTAAAAGTTCCAACTGAAAAAGATGTACCTACAACAAAAGTTACCGTGAAAGTACCTTCAGGATTTGAAATTGAGTCTTATCAGCCAGTTCCAGGATGGAATTACACCGCTGAAAAGGATTCAAGCGGTAAAGCAAAAACCTTCACATTTGAAGCAACTGGTGCTGGAATTCAGCCTGGTCAATTCCAACAATTCGTTTTCGTGGCTAAAAACCCAGGAACAGCAACAAAAGCACCTTGGGATGCTTATCAATACTATAAAGATGGTAGTGTGGTTGAATGGACTGGAGACGAAAGTGCGAAAACTCCGAATTCCATTACAGATATTATAAAGGCAACTTCGACCGACCAAAATGTAATGGATAATATGAATATGACCACTAGTGAAAAAACAAGCACGAAGGTAGCAACATCAAACAATTCACTTCCAACTATTTTATCAGTAGTTGCCGTTTTAATATCATTAGTTGCAGCTGTAGTTGCATTCCGTAAAAAATAATAGAATTTTACAGGACACTTTGTAGATCCTCTGCCAATATTAAAATAAAAACTAAACCTGTTCACTTAAAAGAATAGGTTTAGTTTTTTTAATCCATCATATTGATATTTTCAAAAACAAAGACAAGGGAGAATATGGTAGAGAAAATGAGTGAACCAATAGGTTTGAAGAAATCAAAAGTGAAATTGGTAGTTACAGAGCATTGCTTTCAGGTACGGTTGTAACTGTGCTTGGACTACTTACGTTCTTACCTTTATACGTCTGGATATATAATCTTCAGGCAGTGGGTAAGAGCCCCGCAGCAATCGCCATGCCAGAAATGGATGGGCTACACTTATCTAGACAGAAATTTTAAGGTCAAGTAGACTACAGATAATGAAATTGAGGAGAATCTACTATGACTAAAAAAGAGCGAAGAACATTTACGGACGAATTTAAAAATCAAATGGTGCAACTGTACCTGAATGGCAAACTTAGAAAGGATATCATTCGTGAGTACGATCTGACTCCATCCTCTCTGGATAAATGGATCGGCGAAAGTAAAACTACGGGTTCATTTAAGGAGAAAGACAACCAAACACCAGAAGAACTTGAGTTGAACAGACTACGGAAAGAAAATAAGCAACTGCTAATGGAGAACGATATTTTAAAGCAAGCTGCGCTGATACTAGGACGAAAGTAAATGTAATCCGGAATAACCGGGACAAATACTCGATATCGGCAATGTGCAAAGTCCTTCAATTACCTAGAGCCACCTATTATTACGAAGCAAAAGAGCGAGTTTCAGAGGATGATATTACTTCTGATATCATTGAGATTTTCCAAGCAAGCCGTCAAAACTATGGGACTCGTAAAATAAAATTTGAATTAAAAAAGCGAGGAAAAATCGTCTCTAGACGACGGATTGGAAGGATTATGAACGAGCAAGGCCTTTGTCTCTTCCTACACTGTGGCTCAGTTCAAACCACATGCAAAAACGTGTAACGAATCAGCCCAGGTCAATGAACTGGATCGTGAATTTAAACAAGCCGACCAGTTTAGCGTTATTGTAAGCGATTTGACATATGTAAGGGTCAATCAAAAATGGCATTATATATGTGTATTTGTCGACCTCTTTAATCGAGAAATCATTGGATGCAGCATGGGTCCGAATAAGGATGCCTTACTGGTTTACCGAGCACTCGCGTCTATTCAAGCCGACCTCCATAAGATTCAGCTTTTCCATACAGACCGTGGTAATGAATTTAAAAACAAACTGATTGACGAAGCGCTTGAGACGTTTAACATTAAGCGTTCTCTAAGTATGAAAGGATGCCCGTATGATAATGCGGTTGCAGAAGCCACGTTTAAAATTATTAAAACAGAGTTTGTCAAAAGACGCTCCTTTGATTCCTTAGAGGATCTGACAAGAGAGTTTCACGATTATGTTCATTGGTTTAATCACCTTCGTATCCATGGTACGTTAGACTCTTTAAGCCCAATAGAATACAAACTTACACACCTTAAAAAAACTGTTTAGTTTGGTGTTGACAATCCAAAATGCACATAAGAAAAATGGATGTATTTTGGGCAGTTCCTATCTTACAAGCTTCTGGACTTGCAGCACTTATATGGTCATATTGGGAAGAGTGTCATTCGTAAAGAGGCGTGGGATAAAGTGACGGGCCAGGCGATCAGGCGCCTTTTATGGTCAAAACACTTATAGCTGATTACTTCGGTGAGGATATGGGGAAAATTGTTGTTCACACGCCGTTTGTTGGAGGAGCCTACGGTGGAAAGGCACCCGTTCAGCTTGAAATACTTGCCTACTTAGCATCGAAGGCAGTTGGAGGCCAACCTGTAAACGTTTTCAATACCCGTGAAGAGGATATGAAGAGTTATTGATTCATGTTAGACAAGTTGTTAAACTTGAAATTGGGATCAGCAAAATAAAGGAACTAACAGGAGTAGCTCAAGTTTCAATTGGAATCCCAAGACAAATCATAAAATTAGCAGGATTAAGTTTAAAGGAAAATACATCTGGAAAGCACAAAGGGCAAACAAAAATAACAAAGCGGGGTAGAAAATCTCTTAGAGCTCTCCTCTTCCGAGTAGCTATGCCCCTTGTAGCTAAGAACTCAGCTTTTAAAGCTTTACATGAATATTATACAAAGCGTCCAAATAATCCATTAAAGAAAATGCAGTCCCTTATCGCTATATGTAATAAGGTTATACGAATTCTATTTGCCATTGGAAAGAAACAATGTGAGTTTAGTGAAGAAAGAATGTTGCAGGATATACCACATATGGCAATCTTAAAGATCGCGGCTTAATCTCATTAACTCTTACTTTTAAAACTGGTTTATAGGCTCAAGAATAAAGTTTATTAGACATTTGAAGCACGGATTAGTCAGTAATTCAACTAAAATACGGGCAAGGACCCTGTCGGGCAGGGAAGGTTGGACGAAGGAATTTTGGAGCCATGACTCTGTGAGACTTGGGAGGGTACACCTCCCTGAGACATGTGGAGATCTACCAGTGCGATCATAATTTTACTGGTTATCCACTTTCTTGAATTTTTGGATGAAAGTGGTTAGGTGGCAATGGTCATTTTTACTTCCGGTTCCAAAATTATCCTCAATTACATTTATACTCCAGCCTTACTATGAATAATAAACTTGAATCATTATGAAAACGTGAGAAAACAAGAGGAAATTGAAGATAATCGTTTCTTTATAGAGGGAGTTTAGTTTAATTAGAAATTCAAATTGCATAGCATACAAAATAAGAAAGCAAACTAGAATCGTGGGTGCCGATAACGAAAAAATATGAAAAAATACTACTCCGTTATCTTTATATAGTGTATTTATAATAGTTGGCACCTTTGAAGGAATAACTAAATCAAACTACAAGGGTGGTGAAAAAATGGGTAAAAATAAGAATAACCAAATTAAGAATAATAAAAATGCTCTACCTACAAAAGCAGATGCAGAAATTGCGGGAGAAAATGGACTTGAAAAAATAGCATTAAGAGCCCAAAAAAGTCAAAATAAGTAAATGATTTGGGGCATAAACTGTCCCTCAAAATTAATCTTATGTTTTTTTATGAATACTAAAAGTAGATCGTCATAAGGCGGTATTTATATTAGGTAAACATATGGAACTAACAGGGAGCGATGCTTTAAGAAGGCATCGCCTTTACCTTGTTCTACTTACGGTGCAGGTTAGCTTAATAAGGAAATAAAAAAAGGGGTTTATTAGATAGTCGGAAAGTATCCAATTCTACTTAACTAACGAAGGAGATTGATGATTTTAAGGGAACGCACTCTGGTTTGGCGTGTATAAATTTGTATTTTAGGGGATAATTTCTCTGAGGTGACTTTAATGAATCTTAAGGACTTGAAAGAAAATGATGATTTTATTCACCGTGAAGTTAAAAAGGGAAATCTAAAAATTACTCTCTTTTATTTGAAGTCACTATGCGACGAAAAAAAAATTACTTGTAATGTAATCTCAACTTTTTATGATACAGACGAAATTCTTGAGTATGAAGAATATATACGATCATTTGAAGAATGGTCAATAATTAAAGAGGAAAAAGATGCTGTGGAAAAAATTTTCAGCGGATGCATTATAATCTTACAAAACAATAAAATGTACTCTGTCAAACTGGACAATATTGAATCACGTCCTGTAAATGAATCGACAGAAGAAAGTATTTTGCAAGGTCCTAAAGACAGCTTAAATGAAAAAATAAGTATATCATTAAACATTATTCGCAATCGATATCGTAAAGAAACTTTAATGGCTAAAAACCACACATTAGGACAAAATTCCAAGACGAATATTATTTTACTGTACGATGAAAAGCTCTGTGATAAAAAAGCTCTACAACTATTGAATAATAAAATAAAAGACTTAAAAGTTGATTTATTACAATCTGCCGGTCAGTTGCAAAAATTATTGGTGGAGAGTAAGTGGTGTCCTTTTCCTTTATTTATGACAACAGAGCGACCCGACAGAGTAGTAACAAATCTGTCTCAAGGGAAAATTGTATTTCTTATTGAAGGATCTTCATGGGTTTTACTAGGACCAGCTAGTTTCTTTGATTTTTTTAAATCTATGGATGATCATGTAGAATTAATCACAATAGGAAAATTTCTTATTTTTATTCGATACATAGCACTTATGATTTCACTTTTTCTTCCAGCTTTATACGTCGCCGTAATTTCTTATTCTCCAGAAATTTTAAAAGTACAATTTGCTCTTCTAATTGCAGGAAGCAGAATAGCTGTTCCTTTTCCTTCCTACTTTGAAATTATCTTTATGATGCTGATGGTAGAGTTTTTATGTGAAGCTAGTATTCGTTTACCAAGAACAATTAGCCCATCCGCAACAACTGTAGGTGGCTTAATCCTCGGGCAGACAGCATCCCAAGCAGGACTAATAGGCAATGTTATGATTATTGTAATTTCTATTGTTGCAATTTCTATTTTTGTCATTCCGGTTAATGCCATGCATCAAGCAATCCGACTTATACGATATCCATTAATTGTACTTGGAAGTTTATTTGGAACTATAGGGGTACTAATAGGAGCTTTTGCTCTTATCGCATATCTATGTAGTTTACGTAGCCTAGGTCAACCGTACATGCAGCTATTTGCTAAAAACTGATTGTAGGTGGATTTTAATGCTAGGACAGCGTTATTACGTTTATTTGTTTTATATCAATGCACTGGTGAACGTATCTGCTTTTATCCCGCAAATCCTTTACAAAGATCGATTTAACGGGAGCTTATTTAGTTTAGCTCTATCAACCCTAATAGGAACGTTTCTTCTTTTTTTATTTCAAACTCTAATGAAAAAATTCCCAAGACAAAATATTGCTCAAATTATGGATAGGCTTTTCTCAAAATGGTTTCAGAAGACTTTTCTGTTTTTTAATTTCACACTTCAAATTTTTGCAGGAATTTTATTTCTTATCTCAAACACGCAAATTGTAAGCCATTTTTTAACCCCGAACTCAATTATCGTTTTTTATATTTTTCTCTTGTTAATCGTATTTTCAATAATGAATAAAACAAATTCCATATTGTATATGCTGGAAATTATTGTTTTATTCGCTACACCTTTCTATCTTTTTATCATGTTGAGGGTTTTTACAGATCATTTAGTAATGGTTGATTCCATCAAACAATCTTGGACTTACCTACTGCATTTTCCAAAAATGAATTCGGTTGCTTCTGGATTATTTGTTTTTACAGGATTCACAAATTTTTTTATTTATGGTGAACATATTCTTTCTATTGGTAAGAAACAATTATTAATTGCTTTGGGAATTATTTGTTTCGTACTTTTTTCTTCCTATTTCGTACCAATTGGATACTTTGGTCTTAATGGTGTAGGCAAGGAAAGCTATGTCTGGGTAACTACAGTTGACAGTATGCGCTTTGATTACTTCTTTTTAGAAAGAATGGTACCAATTTTTATTTTAGTCCAAATTGGCATAACGTTGATGTATATAATATTATCCTATCACTCGTCACTACAATATCTTCAGTTAATGACAAAAAATGTTGGAGGACGTTCAAAATGGGTCGGCATATTTGTCGTGGTGATATCAGCTTTAATTACTCAGCATTTTACAGACGAATTCAAGTTGTTAAAACTTTTCAATTGTTTTTTTCTTTCTCGTATTATTTTAGATCTATTTTTAATGTTAATTTTAGTTTTAGCTTCAAAAAGGCAAATGTAAAAATAGTATTTTTTTTTGATAATATTGTTAATTCCTTTATTAGTTAATGGGTGCTCATTTAAGGATATTGATAAACGTTCATTTGTTACTTCAATTGGTATTGATAAGTCTGAATTATTGGGAAAAAAATTTAAAGTGATCCTCAAAATTTCACTTTCAAAGGGAGACCCAGCTACAATTGGAGCCGATTTTACTTTGCTATCTTTTGATGCCAATTCCATTTCTGAAGCTCTAAGACGAATGAAGTCGATGACAGATAAAGAATTGTTTTACGGACATACAAAAACAATTCTCATTGGAGAAAAAGTTGCTAAGAGGGATATTAGACCTTTATTAGATTATTTCGTAAGAAGACCCGAAATACACAAGACTGCCTATTTAAGTGTTGCTGCTCCAACTGCATATCAGGTACTACAGTATAAGCCTAAAGAAGAAAGAGTTGCAGGTAGTTATTTATTTTCAATGTTTGAAGAAAGCAGCTCTGATGCCCCATATGTTAAAGCGTTAACACTATTTGATGCGTATAGAAGGGAAACAGAAACGGGAATTAACATCGCTATGCCCGTAATTGAAGTTCAAAACAATAAAATTTTAGTTGATACAATTGCCCTTTTTAGCAAAAAGAGAATGAAATCTAAGCTTAATCCTAGAGAATCTGAGTTATTTAGACTCCTGACTGTGGGTATTAAGAATGGAAGTACAAATATTAAGACCCAAGATGGTACTTATGCAATAAATATTTTAAAAGGAAATGCCAGCTACAAAATTAAAGAAGCCAAAAACAACATGTTATCAGCCTTTTTTTTAATTAAATTGAATGCAATTGTAGAAGAAAAAATGGACAATCAAATAAATCTTTCCGATGATCAAATAAAAATAATACAGGATGAAACTGAAAAGAAAATGAAAAAAGAGGTCAATATACTTTTAGATAATATACAGAAAACAAAACTAGACCCCATTGGATTAGGTCTTAAATTCAACTCAAAAAATTTTGACCATAGGAATTGGGATAATTTTTACTCTAACCTCAAGTTTAACGTAAATGTGACTTGTAAAATAAATGGAACCGGAATTGTTGAATAAAATTGGTTCAAAAGCATGATTGTGAAGAAATGTATTGTGCAAAACGGTAGCACGGCATGCATGTCTACCATAAAAATAAATTTCTTCAAGAAAAGAAAAATGGCAATACTTAAGAAAGACCCTGCTCAATCGTTTAAAAAAAGGAGAGCGTTAATTAAAAAGTCTATGGATTAGGGTTGAATGGATTAAGGTCAGTATCAGTATTGACCCTTCCTAACCATTTTCATTTTCTGTGGTCCAGCACTGATTTTGTTCTGCATGGATGGCTAACGGTGCTAGAGTAAGACGCTGGGGGAAGCTATTTTATTTCCCATCGGACAATGTGGGACCTCATCAGGTCAGAGCCTTTTTTCTACCAAGTTTTAAAAGAAAATTATAAAAAATTTTCCATTTTGGAAGCGTTGCACCACATAATTAACCGGAAGAAAGGAAACTCTATTCCTTTCTTTTTTTCTAAAATCACTCTATTGCCTTCGTATTTCTATTCAGTAAATACACATAAATGATAGATTCAAGTTCTATTGCTTTTTCGTTTGCATATGTATATACGGAAAAAACAAAAGAAGGGTGAAAATATGGCTGGAAATAAACTTTGGTCTCCGCAAGAAGATGAATTGATCGACAATACCATTATCAATCTTCCACATAGAACAGACATAGAAATCTCAGCAATTTTGTTTGGACATCCTTTGTTAAAAAAGAGAACTTCATCCGGGCTGCTTCAACACGTAGAGCAACGACGCGGTAAGTTAAAGAAAACCAAAACTAAAACCAAAAAAGTAGTATAGAAGTAGAGAAAACACCAGAGCAAACCTGGTGTTTTTTATTTTACTTTTTCATTTATTTTTTCAAGGCTATCTAACAAGGATAGAGGATTATAAAGAAATTAAAAGGAGAAAGAAAAGAATTACCGATTGGAGGGGGTGGAAATTTATGTTTATATAAATGAAAAGAGTGTGAAGAATTATACTTAAATTATGTGACCAAAAACAATTTAATTCATAGTATGCTTATAGGGATTGTATAAATTAAACTGTGAGGCGAATAAATTGGGCAGAGAATTTATTCAGTTGTTCGATGATTGGGCAGAATATTATGAAGAAACTGTCTCAGGACAGGATCAAGAATATAAAGAAGTTTTTGAGCGGTATGATCATATATTAGAAACGGTTGCTGTAAGGTCTCATGGCACTGTTCTTGAATTCGGTGTTGGAACTGGAAACCTAACTGAGAAATTGATTAAGTTGGGTAGAAAGGTTATTGGTGTTGAACCTTCTAAGATTATGAGGGGAAAAACAAAAGCTCGTTTCTTGAATCTTCTGTTATTCGATGGGGATTTTTTGTCCTTTCCTGAATTGCCAGAGAAAGTGGACTCAATTGTAAGTACCTATGCTTTTCATCATTTGACAGATACCGAGAAGGAAGTTGCTATTTCCCTTTATAGCACGATGCTGGATGAGCAGGGAAAGATCATTTTTGCTGATACTGCCTTCATTAATGAAGAAGACCGGCAGGAATGCCAACGAAAAGTTCGAGAACAGGGTTATGAGAACCTACTGGAGGACCTACAAAGAGAATACTATTCAACTTTAGAAGTTCTTGAGGAACTTTTCACTAAGAATGGTTTCAAGGTTAGTTTTGAAAAAATGAACTCATATGTTTGGGTGATGGAAGCGATAAAAGCAGTCTGAACTAACACTCAGGTGGTATCAAATGATGGTTGGAACGAATCGGCTCTATGGAAGAAGAAGTTATGCTCCTGTGTAAGAAATTTATTTTAAAAAATTAGTTCGGTTGAATTTATGGGAACGGACCTAATAATTATCGTCAACTTAACGAGAAAAAGTACACGATACAAGATATTATCAGTACTTGAGGGGATGAGTTATTGGGCTGTTTGCATTTTCACGAGTTAACATAATATAAATTCTAGGAACTTGAATGGAACGAAAATAAAACCATCTCAATATCTAAGTATACTTAAGAAAGTGAGACGAAATGAAAAATTTGGTTTAGAATACATGCTTAAGCTTTTAAACAAATATTAATCTGTCATTTGAGCTGGATTTGCTGGGTTTAAAATAATTGCTTGGACAAAGTAAATTACGTCCGGATATTCATGGTTTTTTGACAATTATTATATACATTAGAATTATTCTATGTTGATTTCATGCTTAGATCATAATCATGTTTAACTTAATTAATTACGTTATTTAGGTTTACATAACATTATTATGTATCTTTAGCCCCTCGATAATTGGATATTTACAAGTTACGAATTTTTTTACAAGTTCCCAATGTTTATTTACAACTTTGCAATTTAATTAACAAATTCCAAATCATCCTACTCTCACCCAATTTTAAGAATCACACACCCAAAAATTCAAAAAAAAGCGTTCAGAAAGCCCAACTCAAAGACTTTCCAAACGCTAATATTTATCATCCTACATCCTTCATCTTATTGCCGCCAGAAAACTGACTATTATATAAATCAGCATAGAATCCGCCCTTTTCAAGCAGTTCACTATGATTTCCTTTTTCTATCACGCTTCCCTTATTCATAACGAGGATCAAATCAGCATCACGAATAGTGGATAACCGGTGGGCAATGATAAAGCTCGTGCGACCATGCATTAAATGTTTCATCGCTTTTTGTATTTGCACTTCCGTACGTGTATCCACACTGCTAGTTGCTTCATCAAGGATAAGAATTGCCGGGTCAGCAAGAATAGCCCTGGCGATCGTTAATAATTGCTTTTGGCCTTGTGAAATATTTGAAGCTTCCTCGTTTAAAATTGTATTATAGCCTTCTGGAAGGGTCCGGATAAAATGATCTGCGTTAGCAGCTTGAGCCGCTTCGATGATTTCAACTTCTGTTGATCCTTCTTTTCCATAGGCAATATTATCACGAATGGTGCTATTAAATAGCCAAGTATCTTGTAGTACCATCCCAAACAAATTTCGTAGATGCTCGCGTTTTAAATCTAGAATATTGATTCCGTCGATAAGAATTTTCCCGGAATTGATTTCATAGAAACGCATCAATAAATTAATCAGTGTTGTCTTTCCGGCTCCCGTTGGTCCAACGATGGCGACTGTCTGACCTGATCTTACTTCGATATTCATTTCCTCAATTAACATTTCATTTTCCTCATAACCAAATGAAACATGGTCGAATTTCACGTCACCCTTTGCCTTGTTGATCTCTTTTGCATCAACTGCTTCAGGGATTTCTTCTATTTCGTCTAATATCTCAAAAACACGTTCTGCACTAGCTATTGTTGATTGGATCACATTTGCGATCATCGCTGTTTGTGTAATCGGCTGAGCAAATTGCCTAGCATATTGAATAAAGGCTTGAATATCCCCTATTTCAATGGCTTTTTTGGTGACCAATAGACCACCTGCAACGGAAACGAACACATAGCCAATATTATTAACAAACGACATTAACGGCATGATCATTCCTGAGACGAATTGTGCCTTCCATCCAGATTGGTAAAGTGTTTCATTGATTTCTTCAAACTGTTCAATTGATTTTTTCTCATGTCCAAACACTTTAATAACCTTGTGACCGGTATACATTTCTTCTACATGACCGTTTAATTGACCTAGTGCCTTTTGCTGTCCTTTAAAATATTGTTGCGATTTTTTAGCAATGCTTGCTGTGGCTACAAAGCTTAGCGGTAGAGTCACTATTACAATTAGAGTCATCAACGGACTAATCGAAAGCATCATGACGATAACGCCGATAATCGTTACGATCGAGGTGATGAGCTGGGTTAAACTTTGCTGCAAGGTAGTACTAATATTATCGACATCGTTAACGGCACGACTGAGAATCTCACCATGTGTACGTGAATCAAAATATTTTAACGGCAAACGATTCAGTTTTTCATCTACTTCTTTTCGCAAATTGAAGACTGTTTTTTGAGCCACCCCTGCCATGATAAATTGCTGAATATACGCAAAGATGGCACTCAAAATATAAAGTCCAATTAAAAGGATAATAATATGACCAATATAATCAAAATCAATTTTGGCACCCGGTACACCTTTAAACTTCAACATCAACCCTTCAAACAGCTTTGTTGTTGCTTTCCCCATGATCTTCGGGCTGACAATGGAGAACACGGTACTGATAATTGCTGTGATTAATACAGCAAAAAGGTGCAATTTATGAGGTTTTAAGTAGCTAATTAATCTTTTAAGAGTTCTTTTGAAATCCTTTGCTTTTTGGACAGGCATCCCAATGCCGCCGCGGAAGCCAAATCCACCGCCTGGCCCTGGCCCTCTGGTTTTTGGCTAGTGGTCTCTTTGCTCATGCAATTTCCTCCTCCGATAGCTGCGACATCACAATCTCACGATAAACTGTACTAGTTTCCATTAGTTCACGATGTTTACCGATTCCAGCAATTTCTCCATCATCTAAAACAATAATCTGGTCCGCATCCATGATCGTGCTTACTCGCTGGGCAACGATTAATACGGTTGAATCAATGGTTTCTTCTTTTAATGCAGCACGGAGCTTGGCATCGGTTTTAAAATCCAGAGCTGAAAAGCTGTCATCAAATATATAAATTTCTGGCTTCCTGACAAGAGCTCTTGCAATTGATAAACGCTGCTTTTGTCCTCCTGAAACATTTGTTCCCCCCTGGGCGATAACCGCATTAAATCCATCAGGCATGTTTGAAATAAACTCAGTAGCTTGCGCTATTTTTGCAGCATGCTGTACTTCTTCATCTGTCGCATTTTCTTTTCCAAAGCGGATGTTTTCTGAAATGGTTCCGGTAAACAGAATCGCCGTTTGCGGCACAAAGCCAATCTTTTCCCGCAAGCTTTCTTGTGTCATTTCCCTAACATCTACACCGTCAACAAGGATTTTTCCACTATCAACGTCATAAAACCGTGGAATTAAATTAATGAGCGTTGACTTCCCAGAGCCAGTACCGCCTATAATAGCTGTCACTTCCCCTGGCTTCATGGAGAAAGAAATAGTTGAAATTGCAGGCATCTCAGCGCCAGGATAGCTAAAAGTAACATTTTGAAATTCCACGAGCCCTTTTTTCCCTTCTCCTAGCACAGAAACAGAAGGATTCTTAATATCGGCTACCGTTCCAAGGACTTCGTTAATTCTGACTGCTGAAACTGATGCACGTGGGATCATCACAAACATCATTGACAGCATAATAAACGAGAACATGATTTGCATCGCATATTGGATAAATGCCATCATATCACCAACCTGCATGTGTCCGTTGCTAATTCGAATCCCGCCAAACCAAATAATCGCGACAGTTGTAAGATTAAGGACAACCATCATAATTGGCATCATTGCAGCCATGATTTTATTTACTTTAATGGCTGTAGACGTTAAATCATAATTGGCTTCATTAAAGCGTTTTTTCTCATGTTCCACCCTGTTAAAAGAGCGAATAACACGTATTCCAGTTAAATTCTCCCTTAAGACACGATTAAGATTATCCAATTTTATCTGCATCACTTTAAAGAGTGGAATCCCACTTCTCGCAATAATGACAATGGCAAGGACTAAAATGGGTAATGCAATACCAAGGACAATTGTTAGCTTTGCGTCTTTAGAAAACGCCATAATAATGCCACCAATACACATCATTGGAGCCATTACCATCATTCTTAACATCATTACCAATACTTGCTGTACTTGCGTGATATCGTTTGTAGTTCTTGTAATGAGTGATGCCGTTCCGATCTTGTCAAACTCATGCAGTGAAAATTCGCCAACATGTGAAAAAATCTTGCTTCTTAGTGATTTTCCAAATCCAGTAGCCACTTTTGATGAAAAGAAACTGGCAGTGATGGAACAAACCATCCCACCTGCAGCTACTAACAACATAAAACCGCCAATCTTCCAAATATATTGGGTATCGCCAGTTACAACCCCTTTATCGACGATATCTGACATTAATGTCGGCAAATAAAGTTCAGATAAGGATTGCAGAAGGACGAGCACGAGCACAGCCGTAACGGATAGTGCAAATGGTTTTAAAAATTTGCTTAATTTGATCAAGTATCTTCAACTCCTTTCTTATTCGTGACTCATTTGATTGAAGTATTGATGGACTTTAGAAAGTAATTGTGCCAGCTGTTCACTTTCATCTTCCCCCAGGTAATCAATTAACCCAGCAAAGGTTTCATTAAACGCCGATCTTGCTTGCTCTGTCACCTCAATACCCTTTGAAGTGAGTTTAATTTTCACAGCCCGTCTGTCTTCGGGATCGTTAGTTCGTTCGACCAGGCCATCTTTTTCAAGTAAATTAATTATCTGCGTCACCGTTGGTGGAGTTACATGCAGTTTCTGACTAATTTCAGAAACTTTCAGATCACTCTTTTCTTCTGTTCCATGTTTAATTGTAACAAGAACCTTGAATTCGCTCGGATTATAACCAGCGATTTTCTTCTCATGCCAACCTGTCTTTCTAAATTGCATAAAGGCTTTTAAAAGCTTTTGCGCTGTGGCACTCTCCAAATCTGCCATTTTTACCACCTCGTTTTCATTTCTGATACTAATAGTTAGGTTACTAATCTATTTACAAACCTAAGTATATTACCTTGTTATTTATTCGTCAATTTTAAATAAGAAAAAAACACAGGAGTTCCTGTGTTTTAAAATACAGTTATATTGACCGCTAAAAATTTACTTTTGTGCAATATCCTTTTGTACATCGGCATTCACTAGTTTCCACTTGCCATCGACGTTGATCCAAGAACTTTCGACATATCCGATGGTATCAGCGTTGGCAATTCCGGTTATTCTTTGTATTCCTTTTAACCCCATTTCTTCCCCTTTAATCGGAATGGGAATAAGGGTGCTATATGGATTAACAGTTAATTCTGTCGGTTCATTTAATTTTCCATTATGGTATAGTCCCAGCTTTTTATAATACTTTTTACGATCATTTAAATCAAACACATACTTTTTACCTGTTTCCATTATATTAATATTTGCCTTATAGCCATCAACAAAGCCGCTCTCCACTTCTAGTGGTTCAGGTACGGTTAAATTTTTACAGATAAAATCCTTAAGTGAGTACAAATAGTTGATGGTAATTCCGCTTTTACCTCCTGTTTGAACACTAACAAATAAATCCTTCCCTCCATCATGGTTTAGATCAGCCAACCGCAGTGAAGCTTTCGAACCACTTTCAAAAGGGATTTTATACCTTTTACCGTTGGAAGCAGCAATTTCAATATAAATCTTTTTTAAATAAGAATCTTTATTCTGATAGGGAACCCCCAAAAGATAAATGACCTCATTTTGTCCATCACCCGTAATATCTGTTTCTTCCTTCAAAATGGTGACTGTTTTTGCTTTTTCCTCAATGGCATAAACACCTGTTATCATTGTAAGTGATGTGAGAAAAAACGCAGCAGCGATTATGACTATCTCTTTTTTCAACATGATCCCCTCCAATTGCTGATACAATCTAGCATGCCCAACTTTGGAAAAAAGATGAAAAAAATAGAGACCGACTTAAGGTGAGTCGCCTCTTGTAGCTTTTTATTCAAGCGGTTTTTCTCGAGCTTCCACTTTCCAAACGGTTGTAACTTTTCCATTGTCACCTTCATCCAGGATAAAGGATCCATTTGAGTAACGGTCACTAAAGCGAATGTCTTCCGCTTTTAACGATTCGATGTGTCCTTTTTCTGTCTGGATAAAAATGATATCCGGATCATCGGCAACAACAAAGCCCATGATCCGATGTGGATTTGCTTTTAGTTCCCTTAGGATGACAACTCCACGTTTCGCACGTGTAGATTTTTCAAACTCTTTCAATTTCATCCGCTTAACTGCACCACGTTGTGTGGAAATAATGATCTTTTGGCTGCTTTCAGGTGAAATGATTTTTCCACCAACAACCACGTCACCATCTTTTAAGTTTATTCCTTTTACACCTGCAGCCCGGACGCCAAGGATACTAATTTCCTCTTCATGAAACCACAGTGCATAACCAAACTGAGTAATGAGGAAAACTTCATTTGACCCATCTGTAAGATGAACATCAATGACTTGATCGTCATCCTTGAGATTGATGCCGACAAGTGGTTTTGAGTATCGCTGCGCTTTGTATTGTTTTAGTTCTGTTTTCTTAACCATTCCATTTTTCGTGATAAAAACCAAAAAGGCTTCTGTCTCAAAGTCTTTTACAGGAATGGCTTGGATAATTTCTTCGTCACGTTCAATAGGAATGATATTCGCGACATGCTGTCCAAGATCTTTCCAACGGATATCAGGAAGCTCATGGACAGGACAGAATAAGTAATTCCCTTTATTTGTGAATAGAAGTATAACATCTTTTGTATTCAAATCAAGTTGTGCCAAGAGACGATCTGAATCCTTCATCGCCAAATCCTGTCCATTTGAAGCAGCATAGGAACGCCCGCTTGTCCGTTTCACATACCCTTGTTTGGTTACGGTGACGATGACATCTTCACTAGGCACCATGACTTCGAGATTGATTTTAATCTCTTCGATTTCTGCTTCAATTTTGGAACGACGTTCATCGGCAAAACGTTTTTTCACGTCTTTTAATTCTTTTTTAATAACGGAGAAAAGTTTATTTTCGTTGCTTAAAATCGCAGCCCACTCTTCAATTTTCTTCGCTAATTCTTCCGCTTCATTTCTTAACGCGGTAATGTCTGTGTTTGTTAAGCGATAAAGCTGTAAGGAAACGATTGCTTCAGCCTGGGGCTCTGTAAACACATATTTAGCAATTAGGTTGTCCTTGGCATCGCGTTTATCCTTTGAAACTCTGATGGTTGCAATTACTTCATCAAGAATCGATAAGGCCTTTATTAAACCTTCGACAATATGCTGCCGTTCTTTGGCCTTGTTTAGTTCAAATTGCGTTCTTCTTGTGACTACTTCTTTTTGATGTTCGATATAGGCATCAAGTAATTCTCTTAGCCCCATTAGTTTTGGTCGCTTTTTATGAATCGCAACCATATTGAAATTATAGGTAACTTGAAGATCACTATTTTTATATAAAAAGTTTAAAACACCTTCTGCGTCGGCATCCTTTTTTAATTCTATGACGATTCGAAGGCCTGTCCGGTCGGTTTCATCGCGAATTTCAGAAATCCCTTCAACCTTTCTGTCAAGGCGAAACTCATCCATTTTTTTGACGAGATTTGCTTTATTAACTTCATATGGAATCTCCATCACGACAATTTGCTGCTTTCCGCCGCGAATTTCTTCAATCTCTGCTTTCCCGCGGACGATGATTTTCCCTTTGCCAGTTTCATAGGCTTTCTTGATACCCTCTATACCCTGAATAATACCCCCAGTTGGGAAATCTGGCCCTTTGACCACCTTCATCAGCTCATCAACGGAGACATCAGGTTGATCCATTCTCATGATTACACCATCGATGACCTCGCCGAGATGATGTGGGGGAATTTCCGTTGCATAACCAGCGGATATACCTGTTGATCCATTCACCAGTAAATTTGGGAACATTGCTGGTAAAACAGTTGGTTCCTTTGAAGTATCATCAAAGTTCGGAATAAATTCAACCGTTTCCTTTTCAATATCACGAAGTAATTCTGCAGCTATCGCTGACAGCCGTGCTTCTGTATAACGCATCGCAGCCGGTGGGTCACCATCGACACTACCGTTATTTCCATGCATTTGAACCAAAACATTTCGAACCTTCCAGTCCTGACTCATCCGCACCATCGCTTCATAAACAGAGGTATCACCATGAGGGTGGTAATTACCGATTACGTTCCCAACGGTTTTCGCTGATTTACGAAAGCCTTTATCATACGTATTGCCCTCCACATGCATCGCAAACAGAATCCTTCGCTGTACGGGCTTTAAGCCATCACGAGCATCGGGTAAGGCACGTTCTTGAATAATGTACTTACTATACCTTCCAAACCGATCGCCAAGTACATCTTCAAGAGGTAAGTCACGGTATTTTTCGTTTGTGCTCATTCTTCAATGTCCTCCTGTGCGACCGTAATATTTTCATTTTCTAAAATCGTGTCATCTTCTTCTAAACCAAATGCGACATTACTTTCAATCCATTTACGTCGCGGTTCAACTTTGTCGCCCATAAGTGTTGTCACACGACGCTCTGCTCTTGCAAGGTCATCTATTTTGACACGGATTAATGTGCGGGTTTCTGGATCCATCGTCGTATCCCAAAGTTGGTCTGCATTCATTTCTCCAAGACCCTTGTAACGCTGAATCATATAACCTCTGCCAACTTTTTTAATCGCACCCTGAAGTTCATCATCATTCCAGGCATACTCAATTATTTCTTTTTTTCCTGTCCCTTTACTCACTTTATATAAAGGAGGAAGGGCAATAAACACCTTCCCAGCTTCTAGAAGCGGCTTCATATATCGATAAAAGAACGTTAACAGCAATACTTGAATATGTGCCCCATCGGTATCGGCATCGGTCATAATGACAATTTTATCGTAATTGATATCTTCTACGTTAAAATCTGTCCCCACTCCACCGCCAATTGCATAGATAATTGTATTGATTTCTTCGTTTTTAAAAATATCGGACAGCTTTGCTTTTTCCGTATTGATCACTTTACCACGTAACGGAAGAATAGCTTGAAAACGGCGGTCACGCCCTTGTTTGGCAGATCCTCCTGCAGAATCACCCTCCACCAAATAAAGTTCATTTTTCTGAGGATTTCGTGATTGTGCTGGTGTCAGCTTACCTGACAAAACAGCCTCTGAGCGTTTGCGTTTTTTCCCGCTTCTAGCGTCTTCACGAGCTTTTCTTGCTGCTTCACGGGCTTGAAAGGCTTTAATCGATTTTTTAATAAGCAAGGAGCTAATATTAGGGTTTTCTTCGAGGAAATAGGAAAGATGTTCAGATACAACTGCATCTACTGCAGACCGTGCTTCGCTTGTTCCTAATTTACCCTTTGTTTGTCCTTCAAATTGGAGTAATTCTTCGGGAATTCGAACGGAAATGATCGCGGATAGACCTTCGCGAATATCAGCACCATCAAGGTTTTTGTCTTTTTCTTTTAGCAATGAGATCTTTCGTGCATATTCATTGAAAACGCGAGTCATTGCTGTTTTCGATCCGGCTTCATGTGTTCCGCCATCCCTTGTCCTTACGTTGTTGACGAAGGAGAGGACATTTTCTGAATAGCCATCATTGAATTGAAAAGCAAACTCCACTTCAATGCCATGTTGTGTTCCTTCCAAGCTAACAACTGGGTGGAGGACATCTTTCTCTTCGTTTAAGTATTCAACAAACGCTTCAATCCCATTTTGATAATGAAAGACTTCATGAAAATCATTGCGATCATCGTAAATCTCGATTTTTAATCCTTTTAAAAGAAAAACTGCGATTCTCTTAACCTCTCACATAAGGTTTCAAAATTATAAGTAGTTGTCGAAAATATAGTTGGATCTGGCTTAAAATGAATTGTTGTTCCAGTTTGATTCGTTTTCCCGATTTTTTCTAAAGTCGTTACCGGTTTGCCGCCATTTTCAAAGCGTTGTTCATATACGAACCCATCTCGCTTAATTGTAACAGTTAACATCTGCGACAATGCATTTACAACCGAAGCACCGACTCCGTGTAAACCACCGCTCGTTTTATACCCACCTTGCCCAAATTTTCCACCTGCATGCAGTATGGTTAAAATGACTTCTGGTGTTGGTTTCCCCATTTTATGCATACCAGTGGGCATCCCGCGTCCTTTATCAATGACGCTAATGGAATTATCTTTGTGTATCCGAACTATGATGTGATCTCCAAAGCCTCCGAGTGCTTCATCGACAGCGTTGTCGACAATCTCATATACTAGATGGTGCAGACCACGTGAATCGGTACTGCCAATGTACATTCCCGGGCGCTTTCGAACAGCCTCTAGACCTTCAAGCACCTGGATGGCATCATCATTATAATCAAAGGCTTGCTGATTCCTTGCCACTTAAATACCCCTTTCATTCCCTACAAAAAGAAAACATCTCTTCTGATTGCTAAAATATATAGTTGATAATTCATTCGGTTAAAAGATTCGATAATCCTTTAAGAAAAATAAATATAAGTTAGAACAGGTGTTTGTTATTCCTATTTTACCACATGTTCTTTTGACGTCTATGCTTAATTGTAGCGATTTATTTCGATTTGGCAAATACGTTCTTCGAATCAACATATTTTTGTAATAAAATTTATTATCTGTTTTTGGTGATAAAATCCAAAAATTGCTGCTAATTTTTAGCAGCAATTAAATGAGTTTTTATTTGGTTAACGCATATTCAACTTTAATACATCGGTCCATTACAACCGTATAGCCCTTTTCTTTTAAGAATTTATAGGCTTCGTCATTGAACAGCCCAAGCTGTGCCCAAAATACATCTGCATTAATCTCGTCAAATTCTTTGGCAACATCCAACAATTGCTCGGAACGGCGGAAAACATTTACAATGTCTACATGGCCCTTAATATCCTTTAAAGATGCGACCGCTTTGAATCCTAGAACCTCATCCACTGTGGGATTTACAGGTATAATTTCATATCCTGCCTTTTTCATTACCGCGGTAACTTGGTAGGAGGTGCGGTCAGGTTTATCACTTAAACCAACAACAGCAATTCTTTTCGCTTTTTTTAAAATCATCCCAATTTCTTCACGATTTGGATTTTCAATTGTCATAACATACACTCCTCAAATCTTTTTCTTAATTTTACCTTTTTTTAAAAATAAAACATAATTAAACGTTTTCTAAAAAAAAGCTTCCAAACTCATTGGAAGTTTTATTTCATAGCCGATAAAACGGAGGTATGTTCAGGTATAATACTTTAGGCCACCTTGGGAACAAAAAGACTAAATCTTGCACCATCACAGGTGTTTTCAACCTTGACACATCCATTCATATTCTCTAAAATCATCTTGGTCATATAAAGACCAAGTCCTGTTCCATCTGTTCTTGTTGTAAAGTAAGGGTCAAAAATCTTCTTGATGATTCCTTGGTCAATACCACCTGCATTATCAGTAAATTCTGCGACGATTTGCTCTTCTGTTTCGACTATTTTGATTTGCAGTTTTCGCTTTTTTATTTCATTGAGTATAAACGAATCTCTAGCATTGGTTAATATATTCAATACTACTTGACTATATTCATTTGGAAAACCGTATGCCATTTGTCTTCCTCTGTATTCAAACTCAACCTGAATTTCATGTTTTTTTAAACTTGATGAAAAGATTGAAAGAGCATCTTCAATCGATTCAGCAAGGGAAAAGGAAGTCTTTTCTTTATTTGGGCGGTAAAATTTCCGGAAATCATTGATGGTACTTGACATATGGTTAATTTGAATCATGCTTTCCCTTGTAAATTGGCCAATATATTGGTCGTTAATCTCTCCAAATTCTAGTGCTTCTCTCACATCTTTAATCAAAAGCGATAAACGATTAAGAGGCTGTCGCCATTGATGACCAATATTCACATTCATTTCCCCCATAGCAGCAAGCCTTGATTGTTTAATTAGGATATGATCTTTTTGTTTATTTTTGGCCATTTCTTCCTGAAGTCTTTTTTCTAAAATACAAATCAATGCCTCATACTTTTCTGCAAGAGCCCGATAGCCTTCTTCCATTTTCTTCAGTTTTTCCATAGCTCACCAGCCCCCTAAAAAATTGTTATCTAAATTATAATGGGAGAAAAATACTCATTCAATGAATTATCATATGATTAGATAATTCTCCATATTTTACTAATCTTTTTACACCTCTAGAAATTCTAAATTCCGTTGCAGGACAACAAAACCAATGATGGTGTTTTCGCAAATACATGGTAAAATAAAAGAACTGGATCTTTTTATAGAAGGAGAAATCATTAATGGTTCAAATTATTGTAGTCATGATCCTCGCATATTTGCTTGGCTCGATCCCTTCCGGATTAATTATTGGAAAAGCCTTTTATAACACGGACATTCGTCAACATGGAAGCGGTAATTTAGGAGGAACCAATACCTTTCGGGTTCTTGGTGTCAAGGCGGGCTTAGCCGTAACACTTGCCGACATTTTAAAAGGGACATTAGCAGCATCTTTAACCCATTTTTTTCATTTAGATATTAACCCCTTGATTGCCGGGGTCTTCGCTATTATTGGACATACTTATCCCATTTTTGCAGGTTTTCGCGGTGGAAAGGCGGTTGCAACTTCAGGTGGAGTAATATTGTTTTATGCTCCGATTATGTTTTTAACCGTTCTGGTAGTCTTTTTTATTTGTTTGTACATAACTAAATTTGTTTCTCTTTCCTCCATGCTTGCTGGCGTATGTGCTGTTATTTATGCAATATTCAATGGGGACATCCCTCTACTGGTTGTGGTCAGCTTAATTGCTGCATTTGTTATTTATCGACATCGAGCAAACATTAAAAGGATTATGAATAAAACGGAACCCAAAATAAAATGGCTATAATGGACTGATTCGGTCCTTTATAGCCATTTTTATTTCATGAAAATTTCACTTTCTCCCCATTTTTATATGATTTTTTCTAATATAATTAGAGTATAAAAGTGAGCTTAAAGGAGCGGTTCAAATGCTTGGTCTGAAGCAGGAGTACATTTTTAAATCCATTGTTTCTGAGAAAGCATCAGAAAATGAATTTGTCGTTGAATTTTTTTCTTGTGATACGAATGTTCAAAATGAATGTCAGCCTCTTAAAGTAACCCATAATTTTGACGAATTAATTGATTTTTTTGAAGAGCTGGAAGATTAAGCTGTTAAATTCTATCATTGCTGAAAAGGCGACAGACTAAAGTCAGCCGCTATTTTATGTTAATCAATTGAAAACAGCCACTACCAAATCTATCTTTAATGGAATCAAGTCTACTTCTATTTTGTCCCTCCATTTTTTATGCAAAATCCTGAAAAAATCGACAAAATCCCTCATAAATATAATATAGTATTTATAGGATCCTAAAAAAGGAATCGCTTCAAAATGGGAGTAGTAAGGAGTATTTATGAAAAAGAAAGGCACCATCCCTTCATTATTGATCATTATTGTCTGTATTGCTTTAGCAGTTTCTATCTTCATCCAACAACAAAAAATTAAGTTGGCATTAGAGACGTTCCATCCGATCAAACTGCATGCGTTAAGACACCAAACTGACATGGGGATAGGTTTGACCGAAAAAATTACGATTGGCGCTATTGGAGATATTCTTATCCATGGCGTTGTTTATCAAGATGCTTTAAAGGGAAATCGGTATAATTTTGATCCAATATTCGAAAATGTAAAGAGTCTTTTGGAAAAACCGGATATTGTAACAGCTAACCAAGAAAGTTTGCTGGGCGGAATCGAACTGGGTCTTTCCACGTATCCTTTGTTTAATAGCCCCCACGAAGTCGCAGATGCACTCGAACATACAGGAGTCGATATTGTATCAACAGCCAATAATCATTCACTAGATAGAGGGGAAAAAGGGGTTGATTCGGAAGCTGCCTACCTGGACAAAATCGGATTACCATATGTTGGGAGTTTTGTGGATGAAAAAGATAAGGAGAAATTAAGAATCATTGAAAAAAATGGCATTAAAATTGCTTTTCTTTCTTACACTTATGGAACAAACGGAATCCCTATACCTGCTGGGAAAGACTTTCTTGTCAACCTAATCAATCGCGATCTTATGAAGGACGAAATTCACAGAGCCAAAAAAGAAGCAGATGTGGTGGTCATGAGCATTCACTGGGGTGTAGAATACCAACGTATTCCCAATAATGATCAAAAAGACTTAGCCAATTTTCTTGCAAATGAAGGGGTAGACGTCATCTTTGGTTCCCATTCCCATGTTCTACAACCTATGGAATGGATTAAAACAAAGGATGGTAGAAAAACTTTTGTCGTCTATTCATTAGGTAATTTCATTTCAGGACAAACCAATGACTATAAAGATATTGGTGGTTTAGCTACTATTGACATCACCAAACATATCTCGGAAAAAGGAGAATCGATTGAGCTATCAAACCCAGTATTTGATCCAACCTTTGTTTCTAGTCAAAGCTTTAAAAACTATCGGGTTGTACCATTGGGTAATGCGGGTTCATTTGGTCTCCCAAATGCTGATGGTAAATATAAAGAAATTCAAGCTCATATGACCCAATGGCTCCGCTAATCGGCCTTCATTTAAAGGTAAAATTGCTTTCACTCGATTCCTATAGAATCTTCTTATATAATAAAAATATTGGCCATTAAGAAGGGAGTTTCACATGAATATTCAAATTACGAGTGAAGCAGCAGCATGGTATAAAAAAGAACTTGACCTGGCAAACGGTGATTTTGTTCGCTTCTTTGTTCGCTACGGCGGTTGTAGCACAGTCCAGAGTGGTTTTTCACTCGGAGTATCTAATGAAGAGCCGGTTGATTTAAGTGTTAAAACAGAGCAGGAGGGTATTACCTTTTACATCGAAGAAAAAGACATATGGTATTTTGATGAACATGATCTAGTCATCGAATTTCGTCCGGAATACGATGAGCCAGATTTCCTTTATAACAAACAACAAGCATAACAACTAAAAGCTTTCATTCAAAAAGAGCACACAAGGAACGATTTCCTTGTGTGCTCTTTAGTTATTTTCTAGCTCATAAACAACCTTTTCACATATTTCATGAGTTAGTAAGGAATCTCTCATCGACATGGATGGAAATCTATTCGTGCGAAGAGAATTAGTAAATTCTGCAACCAATTGCTCAAAACCTCGTTTATGTAAGGTGGTATCCCAATTTCCGAAAGATTTTTTCGTTTCTATATGATTGGTATTAACCATCAATTCGGATAAATTATGGACCGTCCTTTTTTCCTTGGCCCCATAATTTCTACTTTTTCCTCTTCAGAGCCGCTATTTCGATTCATAATCGCAATCGCTGTCGATTCATTTGAGAAAAATTGGACTACCACATGGTAAAGTTGGTCTCCATTTTTTCTTCCATGAACAATAAAGTTCTCGATTTCATCGTTCATTAGGTAGCGGACCGTATCAATCACATGGATAAAATCATCGAACACAAATGTCCGGATATCTCCAGGAAGGGAATGCCGGTTTTTCTGCATAATGATCATATTTGGATTTACTACTTCCTTCAAGGATTGATAAGTCGGTGCAAACCTTCGATTAAAACCAGTCATCAAAATTAATTTTCTCGTTTCAGCTAATTCAACTAGTTCTTTAGCTGTTTCATAATGATTGGTAATTGGTTTATCGACATACACATGAATATCATTGAGTAGTAATTCTTTGATAATTTCATAATGTGAATCGGTGGACGAGTGAACAAATGCAGCTGTGATTCCACTTTTAATCAAAAACTTTAGACTTGGATGTATATTAGAAAACCGGTATTTTTGACTAATTTCTTCAAGTTTTTCTTCGTTTCTTGTAAACAGATGCAGCTCCAAATCTTTCATACTGCTTATAACAGGAAGATATGCCTTTTGAGCAATATCTCCCAGTCCAATAATTCCAATCTTTAGCATTCTCTTACCTCCCATTAGCATCAAAAAATGGTATTATAAAGACACATCAGGTTCTCCAAATATGAGTAGAAAGACCTTCCTTTTCTAAAATTTCTTTTTGTCTTTCCCCAATCAGATCAAAATGGGAGAAGCCATCACGTCTGATGTGGATCCATTCTTTTTTTAAACCGTATTTTCCCCCCACTCAGCGAGTTTCTCAAGATCATGACAGCCTACTTTCGTAACCGTTTTACTCTCGGGAAACCTATCATCCAGCCAATAGTGGGTTAAAAAGGCAATTTCTCCACGATCAATTTTCTGTTTCCACTCGATTAGTTCGCGTTTTTTTATGCCAAATGCCAACTAAACCACTCCGCATCCCTATTTTTTCTTAATTTCTTCGTACTTTAAATACCACTCTGGGAAAACTTTCTTAAAGGCTGCAGGTTTAAAATTATCCTTCCTGACAATGATATGTGTTGTTGTACCTACTGCACATGTGTCCCCATCGCCATTTTCGACTGAATAACCATAAATAGTTTTAATTCCATCACTAAGGTCAATCCATGTTTTTACTAAGGCTGATCTCCGTACCGTAGAGGTTTTTTGTAGGTAACCTGAACATCGTAAACGGGTGCATAATATCCTGCCTCTTCCATTTCTATATACGAATAGCCAATGTCCTCAATAAGCCCTGCTCTGCCAAGCTCGAAAAACTTTAAATAATTGGCATGATAGATGACACCCATCATATCCGTATCTGCGTAATAAAGCTGAATTTCGCGAATTGAAACAAATAAATTCTCCATTTTTGACTATTCCTTCAAGGCCCTTTGTTGGGAAACTTATTTCATTTTATTTAATGCTTTTTTGACATCTTCTTCTTCAATAAAAATAGATTTTTCAACTAGACATTCTTCAGAATTTCCACCCACCATTAACCTCATTGCTTGTGCTTGAATCATTTCATCGATCAAGTTTGTTGCAAATCGTCCATTTCCATTGACCATAAATTCTTCCATTGTTTGCTGCAATAGATTCCTTGCTGCTTTTGTTAGTTGGTATTGAAAGCTTTGTGCATCCTTCATAATGGAAAGGAGTTCCTCTGGAGAATAATCTGGGAAAAGAAAAAATTTCTTAAATCGGGAGCGCAACCCCGGATTGCTTTCAAGGAGGTTATTCATCTCGTTTGGGTAACCAGCTAATACCACAACCAAATTTTCATTGTGTTTTGTCATTTCATCGACAAGTGTATCGATGACCTCTTTACCAAAATCGCCTGAGGTTTGCCCAAGTAGCGAATCCATGTGAATATTCGTCAATAAATAAAAGCCCTCCAAGCGCTTCTCTAATCTTTTTCTTTGTCTTTGCTGCAGTTTGCCCTACATATCCGGCTACAAAATCTGCCCTACTTGCGATAATCAAATGGCCTTTTTTAAAATTCCACATTCTCGAAGCAGCTCGGCATATATTTTGGCAACCGTCGTTTTTCCAGTACCAGGGTTGCCTGTAAAAACTGAATGCAGCTGTATTGGAACGGCTGGCAGTCCTTTTTTCTTCTAAACTGCTGCATCGAAACAAAGGTTGCTAGCGACTTCATTTCTTCCTTTAAGGAATCAAGACCGATTAACCTGTTTAATTGGTCGGTTGCTGATTCAGACATTTTCTTTTTGTCTACAACAAAGTCATCTTTATTTAATAAGGTAAATTGCAATATGTCTCGGTCTTGAACAGATATTTCAGAGCCTTTTTTAAAAATGGCATCTAAAATAATATTGCGAACCGTTCTGGCATTTCCAAAGGTATCATCCACTCGCTCCATGTCAAGACGATGGTGTAATTCGATTTTTGACTCTTCTGTTAGGATATAATCATTCTCAGCTGCTATTTGCTCTGCAATTTTAATTAATTCTTCGTTTGAGTAGTCTGGTAACTGGATAAAATTAGACTGAGGAAAACGGCTTCTTAACCCTGGATTGGCATTAATAAAGGAGCGCATTTCTTCCGGGTAACCGGCATAATACATGCAAATTTTCCACCAAACTCTTTTCCTGTCATCAAAGAAACAAGTGTGTCAATGGCAGTTTGTCCGTAATCATTCCCTGTTTGACCCTCTCGCTTAAGACTATAAGCTTCATCAATAAATAACACCCCGCCGATGGAGCGTTCGACGATTGCTCGGACGTTTTCTTCTGTTTGGCCGACAAACGCGCCAACTAATTTAGAGCGATCTGCCTCCACCACTTCAGCGCGGGGTAAGACACCTAGCTCGTGGTAGATTTTTGCTAATAACCGCGCAATTGTTGTTTTTCCTGTCCCTGGATTACCCATTAAAATCATATTTAAGCTAAGTTCATCTTTAATTTGAAAGCCTAGCTCTTTTCGTTGCTTTTGATATTTTAAAAAACGGTAAAAATCATTTACACGCTTCTTAACCAATTCCATTCCGATCATGTCATTCAGTTGATCCAGCGCATTTTCAAAATTTAGCTCTTGCGCTTCTTCTTTTTGAAAAAGCTGTTGCCATTCCAGTTTTATTTTTTCTAAAATGGATAATTGGGTTTTTAAATCCTCGTAATAGGTGGATGTATGGAATACGCCTATTATAGACTGTTCATATTCCTCTGCTGCTTTTAAAAGGTTAACCGTTGTTTCAATAGCGGAAGCAAGAAGGTCCGCCAGTTTTTTATTTTGAGCATAAAGGTCCTTATTTACTGGAGGAGAAACTTGATCCGAAATAGCCGTTAAATCTTGTAAATGATCGTCTGCATCCCTTAAAAAGGTTTGACAAATTTCTATGTATTGCTCAGCAATTTTCTTCTTGGCAGTCCGATTATCTGTTTCTCTTATCGATGGAAAAGTTAAAATGCCGAGGATGTCCTGCTTTTTCTTCCAATCGCCATGTAACAAGAATTCTTTTGCCTTTATGTTTGATGGATTAAGTTGAAGCGCATTTTCCATCCATACTTGTGCTAATGAATCCCCCTTTTTTCGACCAAGCCGCGAATGGGCTGCCAACACTAATAATTGTGATAATATCACATGATTGGTTTCGATACGGATAGCATTGATTAATTTATTTTCATCTTTAATAAAACCTTTTTCGTTCAGTTCATTTTCCCATTTTTTAAATTGAGCATTCACGTTTATTTGTTGAGTCACATCATCACTTCTTTATCAAAATTTCCCTTTTATCTTACCACAACAAACTTAAACACACTAAATAAGAGGTTTCGGCAGTAAAAAGACCTGTCTCTAAGAAACAGGTCTTATCCTTCTATTCGGTCTGATTTTGATTAGCGCTTGCTTCATCCTTTACTTCTGAGCGGAAAGAATCAATACTTTCACGTCTGCGCTCATTTTTTGCTTCAATTTGCTGACGCTGTTGTTCGCTGTCAGTAAACTCAAGCGATTCTTCTGCTTTTCGAATATTTTCTTCTGTGTCTTGAATCATGGACTGCAATTTTTCCACATTATCACTACGGTCATCTGGTTTCGGTTTGTTGTTATATTCCATTATAATACCTCCATGAGTTGTTGATGATACAGATATAGTTTGTAACCAAGAAGCAAAAATATCACAAATTTTTCAACAAAAAAAGACCCGGTGGCTCTGAGCCCTGCGAGTCTTTAAAAGTCATAAGATTATTCACCTTTAGTTTGTATTACTTGAACATGTTTTCCAGAAGTATCCTGCATTTTCTTCCCTTTATTTCCTCCAAATTCACGAGGTTGAGTTCCTATATGGTTTGGTGCAAAATGTTTACTATCTTTTTTTGGATTACCCATGTCTAAATCCCTCCTTATTTACATTTTGTCCATAAGGAGAGCAGAACATGATTGGTAATCAATGAGATTACTCTGCTTTACCAAGGCGTTTTTCTTCCAAACGTGTTTCGATTTTTTCCATAGCAGCTCTATCTTTCATAAGTTGACTTTTATTTTCGGATACAAGTTCTGCAAAGGATCGTTTTCTAGGCTTTCTCATTAGTATCACCTTCTTTATCACCTATTGTAACAGTTATTATGCCCGGGAACGGTTTCAATTATTACAACTTTTTGAAAATTATATAGTATTAAAATTTTTTTGAAATAAAAAGACATTGGCAGTAACCAACGTCTTTTTGCTTAGTTCAATTCGTCCGTAAATCCCTTCATGATAGCAAGCTGCATGGCTCCGGTGTATTTATTCTTAATAATACCGTTACTATCAATAAAATAGGTGGTCGGAATCGATATGATTTGATAGGTTTTATTAACACTATCATTTGTGTCAGAAAGTACTGGAAAAGTGATTCCGTTTTTATTGACAAACCCTTTTACATCATTTTGTGGATCAATATTAACTGCTAAAATGACAAGATCCTTCCCTGCTTGTTTGGAGAATTTCTCCATTTCAGGCATTTCTGCTTTACAAGGAGGACACCATGTTGCCCAGAAGTTTAGCATCACTTTTTTTCCTTTTAAAGATGAAAGCTTTACGGTTTCACCAGTCAATGTTTTTAACTCAAAATCAGGTGCCTTTGCCCCAATTTGAAGACCTTCTGTTTTGGTTATTTCTTGATTAGTTGTATTCTGGGGTTCTGCCTTTTTATCCATTGCCTGTACGATTGCCACAGTAAGTAGGGTTATTAGCACAACAGCTGCAATTACTTTTTTTACCATACACTGAACCCTCTTTCCTTCATTTGAGTGCTACATTGATTTTACACTATAAAGTAAGTTGAAATAAAGCTTGTGTATGCCAAATATGTGAACATTTCTTAAACCTTTTTGCTATAATTAACTATAAAAGAAAGCGCTTTCGCTTGCTTTTATATCTTTTTATTCAATGCTTCGAGAATATTTTTCGTGACCTTCTCAACAATCAAATCTATATCCTTTGCGGACAAGGAACGTTCAATTGCAGGGGTTAGTTTCTTTGCCATTATTCCTTCCATTGTTTCAGCACCTATGGGGGAAACACCGTTAATGCCCAACTTTGTTTTAATGCTTATAAGCTCTTCAACTTTCGTTTGGGAAAGCTCTCGGTCCCCGTTCATCTGTTTAGCAATCCAGTTAATTTTTGCAGTGAATTCTAATGATTCCATTAAGTAATAGGCATGTTCAAGGCTGTTTCCCCAAGTTAGTGCCCCATGGTTTTCTAAGAGAACTCCCTGATGATTCTGAACATACTTTTGAACAGCAGCGGATATTTCCTTCGTTGATGGTGTTCCATATTCCGCAATCGGAATGGTCCCTAGGTACACCACTGATTCTGGCATTATTGCTTGATTTAAAGGTAGTCCTGCAATCGCAAAGGCAGTTGCATATGGAGGGTGAACATGGACAACAGCTTGGATTTCAGGCTCTTCCTTATAAACTAACAGATGCATTCTCATTTCAGAAGTTGGCTTCCAACTGCCTTCAAGCACATTCCCTTGCCCATCCACCTTTAAAAGCATCTCTGGGGTCATAAACCCTTTGCTTACACCAGTAGGCGTAACCAGGAACTCATTTTCACTTATCCGAATGGACAAATTGCCATCATTGGCAGCGACAAATCCTTTATCATAAATCCGTTTCCCGATCGCACAAATTTGCGTTTTATACTCGTTTTCAGTAATCATAGGCACCCTCCCAATAGTCTCTATCATTGAAAAAGTTTAGGGAGCTCTTCTTGGTACTTACCTGAAAGGATTCCCTTTTCCGTGATGATCGCGGTAATGTACTCATGTGGTGTTACATCAAATGCTGGGTTGAATACCTTCACACCTTCAGGGGCCGTTCTTTTTCCGAACCCATCGGTAATTTCAGCTGCGTCTCTTTCTTCGATTGGAATATCAGTACCCGTTTTGGTTTCTAGATCAATTGTCGACATTGGTGCTGCAACGTAAAAGGGGATATTATGGGCTTTGGCCAGCAATGCGACACCGTATGTTCCGATTTTATTAGCGACGTCTCCGTTTGCCGCTACACGGTCACAACCGACAATGACAGCCTGAACCCATCCCTTTTGCATCACCATTGCTGCCATATTATCCGTAATAAGAGTGACATCAATACCCGCCTGCATAAGTTCCCATGCTGTCAAGCGTGCTCCTTGTAAAAGCGGTCTTGTTTCGTCAGCAAATACTTTGATATCCCAGCCTTGTTCCTTTGCCAAATAAAGAGGTGCTAATGCGGTACCGTAACGAGCGGTAGCAATCCCTCCCGCATTACAATGCGTAAGAATTCCCATTCCATCTTTTAATAATTTGAGGGCATGTTCGCCTATTGTTCGGCATACCTCTTCATCTTCACTGCGAATTAAATGAGCTTCATTTTCGAGCGCCTCTTTGATTTTTGAGACTTGCACTTCTTTTTCTTTCTTCGCCCGATCGTCCATCCGCTTCAATGCCCAAAATAAATTTACTGCCGTTGGTCGTGACGTAGCTAAATAGTCAACTTGATACTTAAAAAAAGGATAAAATTCTTCAAATGAAGTTTCTGGTGCTTCTTTTATTCCAAGTAGTAATCCATAGGCCGCTGCTATTCCAATCGCTGGTGCACCTCGTACCTTTAGTTGTTTAATGGCATCCCAGGCATCTTCTATTTTTGTGATTTCAAGGAATTCCGTTACATTAGGGATTTTGGTTTGATCTAATATTTTTAATACCCCGTTTGCATAAGAAACGGATTGCAGAACTGAATTGGTCATTTTAGAATCATCTCCTCGATCTGAACAGGTCTATTTTTATCTTTATTTTTTCAATCATACTACTTCTATGTAAGAAAACACCATGCCAAAACTGCATGGTGTTTTCCAATGTAAGATTTAAGCTTGTAATTTTTCGCGTAATACCATTTGAAGAATCCCGCCGTGACGGTAATAGTCAATTTCTACTTCAGAGTCGAAACGAACAAGAACTTCAAATTCTTTCTTACTGCCATCTTCAGCAGTTGCTGTAACTTTTAGCAAGTCACGTGGTTTTACGTTTTCGTCCACTTGAACATTGATTGTTTCCTTACCAGTTAAACCAAGTGATTCAGCGTTTTCGCCTTCTTTGAATTGAAGTGGAAGAACACCCATTAACACCAGGTTTGAACGGTGGATACGCTCAAAGCTTTCAGCAAGAACGGTTTTAATGCCTAAAAGGTTGGTACCTTTAGCAGCCCAGTCACGTGAAGAGCCCATTCCGTAATCTTTACCCGCAAGAACAATAAAGGCCTGTGCCGTCTTCTTTGTATTTCATGCAAGCATCATAGATAGATGTTACTTCACCTGTTGGCCAGTAAGTAGTGAAGCCGCCTTCTGTACCTGGAGCGATTTGGTTCCTTATACGAATATTCGCAAACGTACCACGCATCATGACTTCGTGGTTACCGCGGCGTGAACCGTAGGAGTTAAAGTCGCGAATTTCAACGCCTTTTTCAAGAAGATATTTTCCAGCTGGTGTATTTTTACCAATTGCTCCTGCAGGAGAGATATGGTCAGTCGTTACAGAGTCACCGAACTTACCAACCACACGAAGTCCTGTTAAAGGCTCAACTTCACCCGGTTCTGGTGATAAGCCTTCAAAGAATGGCGGGTTAGCGATGTATGTGGAATCTTCATCCCAAGTATACAATGGCTCATTGCTTGTTTTGATTTCGTTCCAACGCTCGTTGTCGCCGAACACATTCGCATATTCTCTACGGAAAAGTTCAGGTGTAACTGTACGTTTAACCACATCATTGACTTCAGCAGTTGATGGCCAGATGTCCTTGAAGAATACATCGTTGCCATCTTTATCTTTTCCAATTGCTTCATTTGCAAAATCAATATTCACTGTTCCTGCAAGTGCATAAGCCACAACCAATGGTGGTGATGCAAGGTAGTTAGCTTTTACTAGCGGATGAATACGTCCTTCAAAGTTACGGTTACCAGATAGAACGGATGTAACTAAAAGATCGCTTTCAGCGATTGTTTTTTCAATTTCTTCTTTTAATGGACCAGAGTTACCAATACATGTTGTACAGCCATAGCCTACAAGGTTGAACCCGATTTGTTCTAAGTATGGAAGTGCCAGAATCACGAAGGTATCCAGTTACGACTTTTGATCCTGGAGCCAAAGAAGTTTTTACGAATTTTGGAACTTCCATTCCAAGCTCTACAGCTTTCTTTGCAACAAGTCCAGCCCCAACTAAAACGTATGGATTAGAAGTGTTTGTACAGCTTGTAATAGAGGCAATTGCCACTGCACCCGTCTTAATGGTCGTTTCATCACCATTTTGGAATTTAACAGTTGCGCATTTCTCAATTTCATCTGTTTTCAAGCCGAAGCCTTGATTTCCTTGAGGTGCAGAAACAGCTTTGTTAAATTCTTGCTTCATTTTTGAAAGAGGAATCAAATCTTGTGGACGTTTTGGACCAGAAAGATTTGCCTCAATTGCAGATAAGTCGATTTCTACTACATTCGTATAAACAGGCTCAAATGAAGGATCGAAGAATAAGCCGTTTTCTTTGCAATATTGTTCTACTACATTGATATGTTCTTCTTCACGGCCTGTTAAGCGCATATATCCAAGGGATTCATCATCAATTGGGAAGAATCCGCAAGTGGCGCCATATTCAGGAGCCATGTTCGCAATCGTTGCACGGTCTGCAAGTGGAAGAACAGAGACACCAGGCCGAAGAATTCAACGAATTTACCAACAACACCTTGGCCGCGAAGAACTTGTGTTACTTTTAAAGCCAAGTCAGTAGCAGTAGCACCGTTTGGAAGTTCACCTGTTAATTTAACCCCAACCACTTCAGGAACCGGGAAATATGATGGCTGACCAAGCATTCCAGCTTCAGCTTCGATACCACCTACACCCCAGCCTAGTACGCCAAGACCGTTAATCATTGTCGTATGTGAGTCAGTTCCAACTAATGTATCAGGATATGCTTCCACTTCACCGTCAGCATTTTCTGCCACATGAACAACATCTGCCAAGTATTCAAGGTTTACTTGGTGAACGATACCTGTTGCAGGTGGAACGGCACGGTAGTTGTTAAATGATTTTTGCGCCCAGCTTAAAAATTGGTAACGCTCAGCATTACGTTCAAATTCATAATCCATGTTAATTTTTAATGAATCAGCTGTTCCATATGCATCTACCTGAACAGAGTGGTCGATTACTAGGTCAACAGTTTTCTCTGGATTAATTTTATCCGGGTCGCCACCAAGGTCAGCCATTGCTTTTCTTAATGAAGCAAGGTCAACAACTGCTGGAACACCAGTGAAATCTTGAAGAATAACACGAGCTGGCTTAAATGGAACGTCCACTTCTTTTAGCTCATTTGTTCCCCATTTTGCTAAGTTTTCAACATGCTCTTTTGTAATGACACGGCCATCTAATTGGCGAAGTACAGATTCAAGTAGCACTTTTACGGAATATGGCAATTTAGAAACTTTGCCAACTCCAGCCTCTTCAAGTGCATTTAAGCGATAGTAATGGTAGCGTTTGCCGTTTACTTCAAACGAAGAACGTGCATTAAATACATCATTTTTTACCATGTGTAAAAAACCCCTAATTCGTCATAATATCCCAAAATAAATGATAAATCGAAAAGTTTGAATTTTCCCATCCACTCTTACTTTTTCTCACAATTCTAATCTTAATACAACCTTCTTTATAAGTAAATATCAAGAAAGTTATTGTGGATGATAAGTTTTTCTTATACTTTTTAATAAAATTGTTCAAAATATTTAGAAAATATAAGAAGGACGCAAAAGAAATTTAGATAGGAAATTTTCATGCTTTCGTTATTATTATGTCAAAAAAACTTTTCTTTGTCATTTTTCAAGCCAAAGAGGAAATATTAACAGTATTAGGAGGTGAATGGAATGGCAAAGCGAAAGGCAAATCATGTAATACCAGGTGCGAATGCTGCCAAAGCCCAAGGACAGGGCGCAGGTTTTAATGAAGAAATGGCGAACGAACCTTTAACGGTTAAAGAAAGAATGAACAACAAAAAACGGAAGAAAAACCAATAAAAAAGCGGGTTCTCCCCGCTTTTTATCTATGTTTTAAATCAACTATTCTGTTGATTGATTGACTTCAGATACCATACTTTGCAAATCCTGTTGAAAGCGCTCCAGTTGAGCTCGTTGATGCTCTGATGCTATATCCATCGCATTTTCAATTTGCTGGTAGGCTTCATTTACTTCATCCTTTAGATGTTTTAGCTGGTGGCATAGCTGGCACTATCACTGACGATGTCAAAAAAAAGCCCCTGAGCATTTTCATATCCTTGCTGTGCTGCTTGAAAAGCCTGTTGTTTGTCCTTATGGAAAGGATATTTTTGCATGTCTTTTGTCTCACTCCTTCATTTTGTTACAACTTAAATTGCACTTAAATTGAAGAAAATATTCAGGCATAAATTCACCTTAACACTGCATCCTAACCATTAGGAGGGATGAAAATGAACAAAAATGATGGCAAAGATATGCGTAAAAATGCGCCAAAGCAGTCTGGTCAGCCAGAACCAATGAGCGGATCTCACAAGGTGAAAAATCGCCAACATTCTCGTGCAAAACATAATTCGCACCATGATATGTAATTAGAAAGGTATTTCCCGTTTATTCCGCAGAATTCGATTAATATTTCGCGAATTTCATCATTAACTCCGCGAAATTTAGGAAATTCCCGCAGAATTTTTAAATAAACCCCCGAGCTCATATGGTATGAAGTACCGATATATAAGCATATTCTTATAGGGAAAGTGATATAAAAAGGCTGACATTATTAGTCAGCCTTTATCTTAACCAATGCTTCTAGCAGCAAAAGTTCCTCTTCTGGTGAAACAGTCCTTAAATCAATCATCACTTCATCTTTTTGGATCCGAGCAACAATTGCAGGCTTAGATTCCGTTCGTAATTTTCTTCCAAGTTGTTCTGCTGTCAACATATGATGTTTTAAGGAAACGACCATTGTGGGGAGTTCTACATCCGGCATGGTCCCGCCACCCACTTGGCTTGTATCCTGAAAGATTTTTGTCTGATAATTACTTGTCTGTTGTAACATGTTTGTAACAAATAATTGGCATCTCTCGTCTAATTCATTAACAGAAACCAGAAGATCACGGATTGTCGGGATAGTGGAAATTCCTTTCTCTCCCCTTGCATAATCAATTAACGTTCCCTCAAGGGCCGCTAAAGTCATCTTATCTACCCGAACCACTCTGGCTAGCTGGTGTTTTTTTAATTGGTCAATGAGTGCTTTTTTCCCTGCAATAATTCCGGCTTGTGGACCACCAAGAAGTTTGTCTCCACTAAAGGTAACAAGCTCTACACCCATCTCTATAACCTCTTTCACTACTGGTTCTTCCCCAATGCCATGTTTTCTAAAGTCAAAGAGTGCACCACTTCCAAGGTCTTCATAAAAAATTACATCATTTAACCTATTGGTAAACTGAACCAAATCGACTGTTTCGACAGATTTCGTAAAGCCAATCACTTTAAAATTGCTTGTGTGCACCTTCATGACGATGGCTGTTTCAGGGGTAACAGCTTTCTCATAATCATATAGGTGGGTCTTATTGGTTGTCCCTACTTCGACCAATTTTGCTCCGCTCTCCTCCATAATCGACGAAATGCGAAAAGAACCACCTATCTCAACTAGCTGTCCCCTTGAAACAATTACTTCTTTATCTTTGGCTAGTGCTCTTAAAACAAGATAAACGGCTGCAGCATTGTTATTGACGACCATTGCTGCTTCTGCACCAGTTATTTCCTTAAGGAGGGCTTCTACATGACTGTGTCTTGAACCACGTACCCCCTCTTTTAGTTTATATTCAAGATTTGAATAATTCCGGGCGGTTTCAATAACATGTTCAATCGCATGTTCGCTTAGTCTTGCTCTTCCTAAATTGGTATGTAAAATGGTTCCAGTTGCATTGATTACTTTTTCTATGGTATATGAAAATCGATGTTTCAAATTTCGCTCTAGCAGCTGAAAAAGATCCTCAATGAATAGGATTGTTCCTGGTCTAGCACCAGTCCAGGAATCGTTTAATATAGAATCTCTTATCCGTTCGACCACTTCTATTAACTGTTTGGTTAACTGGGAAAAATCCAAATGACTCTCTTCAAGGAGAGTGATAAATGTGCCATGATTTTGAAGTTCATGGACAGCTGGAATCGAGCGCAGCCATTCTTTCACCATAAAAACTCCTTTACGTTTCTTTCTAGTCCCATTATACCACTTTTCACGTTTTCAACAGGTTTGAATAAAATAAACAAGCAGGGAGGGTTTAAAATGAAGCCAAATAAAAATGAGGAATCTGTTGATTATGACCAACTGGAAAAGTGGCTAAAAACCTATTTCCTTGACCCACTTACTTCTTACTTTGATCACACACAATTCCGAATTGATTTATATGAAACGGATAAGGAGTGGATTGTAGAAGCTATTTTAAACGAATATGAATCATCTAAAATTACGGTTTTTATTGAAGAAAAAAGGCTCATTATTACAGCCTTAGAACATTCTTCTCCTAAAAAACAAAAACGGGTTCGTTCCATTGATTTCCCTTTCCAGATTAATAAGCAGAATGTTACTGCTCTATTTACGAATGGTATTTTGGAAGTTTTAATATCAAAGACCGAAAAGGGTTTGGGAAAAAATCGATTTATTACACTGCCTTAAGTCTTTCTAGACTTAATTTTTTTGTTTGCGGTTTACATAACAAAATTACTGTAAATAAAAATAAGGAAGACTCAGAATCAAGAGTATTCCTTATTTTTATATTATTTGGCCTCCATAATTTGAATGATTTCCTCAGTATCAGGAAAAATCCCAGTTTCTAGCTTGGAGTAAACCCTCTCTCCATTGACAGATACTTCAAATGCTCCACTCGAACTAGGGATTAGCTCCATTTTTTCAATGTTTCTAAAGAAATGGTTAAACAGTTCTTCCGCGAAACTCGCGGCTTTTGGTGCGTAGTTTCATTGCATGCAAAATTCGACAATTACATAGTATTTCTTCATGCTTTGACCTCCTAATAAATTTCTTTCTAAATCATGATTGTACAATAATTTTAAAACATCCTTTATTCTACCGCAAATGTGCTGCCTCTATAGTGCGCATTCAAAATGAAAGAGTTATACTAATAAAATGGAGGTGGACATGTTGAGTGAACAAGAAAAAATTCGCCTAACCTCTTTATCAACAAAAGCTGGTTGAGGCTGTAAAATTGGTCCAGAGGACCTGGCGCAAGTTTTGCGTCGATTACCAAAACAAGACCCTATTCCAGAATTGCTAGTTGGTCACGAAACATCAGATGATGCCGGGGTTTATCGTTTAACCGACTCGATCGCACTTATTCAGACGTTAGATTATTTCACTCCTATCGTGGATGATCCATATATGTTTGGCCAAATTGCCGCAGCAAATGCATTAAGTGATGTATACGCAATGGGAGGAGTACCAAAAACGGTCATGAACATTGTCGGTTATCCTATTAAGAAGCTTGGCGCTGACATGCTTTCTGATATTCTACGCGGTGCGGCAGATAAGGTGAAAGAAGCTGGTGCGATTACAGTCGGAGGTCATTCCATTGATGATCAGGAACCAAAGTTTGGTCTTTCTGTTACAGGAATCGTCCATCCAGAAAAGGTTTGGAGAAATGTTGGTGCCATGCCTGGTGATGTTCTTGTGTTAACAAAGCCAATTGGTGTTGGAATCTTGACAACTGGGATTAAACGAAATGCCGTAACACAAGAGCAGGAACAAATAGTTACAGACACAATGGCCATGCTGAATAAAACAGCTGCAGAGACTTTATTCGACCATCATCCCCATGCTGTTACGGACGTTACTGGTTTTGGACTCCTAGGTCATGGAAGTGAAATGGCACGCGGAAGTGGAGTTAGTTTCGAATTTTCATTCTCTCAAGTACCACTTTTGGCAGGTTCGCTTGACCTCGCACGAGATGGAGTCGTCCCGGGTGGTTCAAAATCTAATCATAAGTGGATAAGTGGTGATGTCAGTTACGAGAATATCCTTCCTGACGAACAGTTGGTCCTTTGTGATGCGATAACTTCCGGAACCTTTAGTGTCATTGCCTGAAGAAGAAGCTAATAAATACGTGGATGCACTTCATACAAATGGTTTAGTTAGCGCTTCGATTGTCGGACGAGTAACCCTGAAAAAAGAAAAGCTTATTTATGTAAAAAGATAACAGCGATGCCTTTAAAGCTTCGCTGTTTTTTGCAAAACCCCTGAAAGTAGTCTTTGTAGTGCGATCCAGTTTGAACATTCATTGAATTACCTCTTCTTTACGGTTCCAAATTTAATATATCGACAATTTTTGGGAGGATATTAACGAATTTTTAAATATATCAACAAATTTCAGCAGGATATCGGCAAATCACCACACATGGCACCCCAATAAAAAAATCCCGAACACATTTGGTCCGGGATCCAATCAATTATAGTTTATGCCGTAATTTTTCAAGCATGTCCTTCGTCATTTTTGCTAAATCATATTCAGCCTTAAAGCCCCACTCTTCTTTTGCAGCAGTAGCATCAATAGAATTTGGCCAGCTATCAGCAATTTGCTGGCGGACAGGATCTACTTCGTAAGTCATTTCAAAGCCAGGTAGTTGCTTGGCAATCTCGGCGGCAATTTCTTCGGGAGCAAAGCTCATGGCGGTTACATTGAAAGCATTTCGGTGTCTCAATTTGACAGGGTCTGCCTCCATTAGATCAACGATTGCATTTAAAGCATCCGGCATATACATCATGTCCATGTAGGTACCTTTATCAATATAAGAAGTATATTTGCCTTTACTTACTGCTTCATAGTAGATTTCTACCGCATAGTCCGTTGTTCCGCCGCCAGGTAATGCCACATAGGAAATCAAGCCTGGGAAACGCAAACCGCGTGTGTCGACACCGAATTTATGGAAATAGTAGTCAGATAATAACTCACCCGCCACCTTATTTACTCCATACATAGTGGTTGGGCGCATGATCGTATCCTGAGGTGTATCATCCTTTGGCGTCGATGGTCCGAATGCACCGATAGAGCTTGGTGTGAAAAATTGGGCATTTAGCTCTCTCGCCGTTTCAAGCGCATTCATGAGACCACCCATATTTAAGTTCCATGCAAATACAGGCTTTGCTTCCGCAGTCGCAGATAAAAGTGCGGCTAAATGCATGACGGTATCAACCTTATATTTTTTGGCGACATCGACCATATTTTTTACATCCGTTACATTGACAATTTCAAACGGCCCGCTTGAACATGCATCACTGTCATTCATTTTAATATCGGTTGCGATGACATTATCAGAACCATACGTTTCTCGCAGTTTCATCGTTAGTTCAGAACCAATTTGCCCCAAAGCTCCAGTAATTAAAATCCGTTTCATTTCTTCTCCGTCCTCTACATGTATGCTATTTTTCTGATGTTAGATAATGCCCATTTCCTTACCGACTTTTTCGTAAATAGAAATCGCATTATCCAGCATTGCTTTTGTATGGGCAGCTGTTGGCATATTGCGAACGCGTCCAGTACCTTGTGGAACAGTTGGGAACACAATCGCCTTCGCATAGACGCCTTCTTCATTTAATCTCTTGCTAAATTGTTGGGTTATCGATTCATCACCAATAATACATGGAGTAATGGGTGTTTCACTGTTACCAATATTAAAACCTAACTCCTTTAAGCCTTTTTTGAGGTAATTCCCATTTTCCCAAAGCTTTTGGTTTAGCTCCGTGCTTTCCATTAAAATTTCAATGGATTTCTTACTTGCTGCTACGTCAGCAGGTGTAAGGGAGGTGGAAAATAAGAACGGACGGCTGCGAACTTTTAACCAGTCAATTAAGTTCTTTTTCCCGGCCACATAACCGCCAACAACACCAATTGCCTTTGATAAGGTACCAATTTGGAAATCAATTTTATCCGAAAGTCCGAAATGCTTTACTGTTCCTGCCCCATCGCCAAGGACACCTGAGCCGTGGGCATCGTCTACATATGTAATCAGATCGAATTCCTCGGCAATTTTTACGATCTCCGGTAATAAGGCAACGTCCCCGTCCATTGAAAACACGCCATCGGTAATCACCATGATTTTATTAAATTGACCAGATTCCTTAGCTTCTTTAGCTTTTGTCCGTAGATCTTCCATATCGGAATGATTTACACGGATAATTTTTGCCTTTGAAAGACGGCAGCCGTCGATGATTGAAGCATGATTTAATTCATCCGATAAAATCGCATCATTTTTGTCCATCACAGCTGAAATAGCGGCATATTACAATTAAAACCTGACTGGTACGCAATCGCTGCTTCTGTGTGTTTGAATTCAGCTAATTTTTCTTCTAATTCAACATGGAGTTTAAGAGTTCCGTTGATCGTTCGAACGGCACCTGCGCCAACACCATATTTTTCAAGCGCTTCTGTTGCAGCTTTCTTTAAGCGTTCATCGGTTGCTAATCCTAAATAATTGTTGGATGAGAGATTGACCAATTCTCTCCCATTAATGGTAATCATAGGCCATTCGGGCTTTCGAGTGGGTCAATGACATTATAAAGACCTTTGCTTTTAAGATCATCAAGGTTTTCATTTAAAAATTGCTCTAAAATAGTACTAGACACTAAATATTCCCCCTCATATCTCATGAACTACAATGTGTTGCTAACTAGAAAACATTTGTCCGTTTAGGGTGGACACTTAAATCCCTTTTCATTACTACTATAAAAGGATTTCTGTATAATACTTTATCATATTTTTTGAGAAATGTTCATATCTAGAGGACATATGTTAAAAAAATTTTTTGTTACTCCTTTAGAATAACCAATTTGAAATAAGGATATTTTGAGACTGATTTCTGCTCTGGATTAACCGAATAATTTTAAAAATAAAATAACTAGATATTAAATGAAAAAACGGTATAATAGGTTCATTAAACCAAATGGGACAAACCATGTCTGTTTCTTGGAAAGGATGTCACCCTGTGTCATTTTTGTCTTCCGTGCTATATACGTTCATTATTGGCGGTATATTTGTGTCCTTGTTTATTTTTGCCTACGATTTATTATTCGGTGAGAAAAAAGAAAAACAAGAGCGTAAAATATACAAGCATTTTCGCAAAGAAACCATTAAAAAGATTGAAATACTTGAGCATCAGCCCCGGAAGTTCACTTTATATCAGGTAATAACAGAAAATGGCAAGAAAAAAGTAAAATTAAAGCCTGGTTATAAGGTTGTTAATATCGTTAAAAAGAAGAGTAAATAAAAAAACCTATCCATTCAAAGGATAGGTTCCCTACGACCAGGCTTGCAAACATTTATTTTACTTTTAGTAAATTAAGTTTATCCACTTTGTCATTAATGTTTTGAACAGCCTCCAGGTATTCATCCTCTAAACGAGTAATAATTTCAGCAGTGGTTTCAATTTTTTCAATCGCACCAACACCATGGCCAGCAGACCATATATCCCGCCATGCTTTGGCATTGCTCTCCCTCTGCATATGATCGAAATTAACCTTTTCTTTTTTCACTAATTGCTCAGGATCTAACCCAGCCTTAATAATACTTGGCTTCAGCATGTTTGCTTTCACACCAGAGAAAGCGTCTGTCAGAATGATATCCTCCTGAGTTGCCTCCACCAGCATTTCCCGATATTCGTCATGTGCCATACTCTCAGTTGCAACAATAAATCTTGTCCCCATATAGGCAAGGTCTGCACCAGCAGCCTGTGCGGCCAAAATACCTTTACCCGTGGAAATGGCTCCAGCAAGCACAATAATGCCATCCCAGAAAGTCCTTACCATATCGACAAATGCAAAACCATTAATTTGCCCTGCGTGTCCACCTGCACCGCTGGCTACTAAGATGAGTCCATCTACCTTTGCCTCTGCTGCCTTTTTGGCAAATTTTAAATCGCTAACATCCGAGAAAACAAGACCGCCATATTCATGAACAATCTCAACCACTTGTTTTGGACTGCCCAAAGAAGTGATTACTAATTGCGGCTTATGCTTTTTGATTAATTCCAGTTCGTCCTGTAGGCGGCTATAAGAGCTATGTACCACCATATTCATTGCCCAAGGAGCAATTTTTTGATTTGGATTTTTTGATTTTGCCAACTCTAGTTCTCCATTTAATTGTCCCATCCAGCTTTCTAGTATTTCAATTGGCTCGCATTTGGAGCAGGAAATGCTCCAATTACCCCGTTCAAACAACAATTCTTTACCAACTCTGGACCAGATACTAAGAACATTGGCGCCGAAATTACAGGCAGCTTCAGTTGATTCCACCAATGCTCAGGAATTGTTTTTTTCATTTAACTCACCCCTATTTTTGAATTTTCTGAATTAAAGACTCATCTTAATAGTACCTTAAACTGAATGGTTATTCAATCTTTGAGTTATGGCTAGTCACCTCTTTATTTAAACGTTTTCAATAGACGAACGATTTTAATTATTTCTTATCGAATATTCGGTTTTTGTGAAAAAAACATTGCGTTATATTTTTTACACGGGTATAATTTGAATAAATTCATAAGGTTTCACTCATATAATCGCAGGGATATGGCAGTTGCAAGTTTCTACCGGATTGCCGTGAACAATCTGACTATGAGTGGGTAATGAGAATTGCGCATTTCTATAGCTAGCGAAATTCTTCTTATTCCTTTCGGACATAAAAGCCCAAAGGTCATTACCTCACTCTATTTTATAGTGAGAAATGGCATTTGGGCTTTTCTTTTTTTACTAAACAGCTATGAAACTTAGGGGGAAAAACAAACATGAGATTACTAGAGGAAAAAATCAAAAAGGATGGAAAGGTCCTAAATAATAATGTATTAAAGGTGGATTCCTTTTTGAACCATCAAATTGACCCGCAATTGATGCATGAAATTGGAAAGGAATTTGCCAAAAGATTTGCGGGGGAAGAAATCACAAAAATTGTAACAATTGAATCTTCGGGAATTGCACCTGCTGTAATGGCTGGTTTATATATGAATGTCCCTGTTATTTTTGCCAGAAAAAGAAAATCCCTGACCCTTTACAAAGGCTACTTACTGCTAGCGTACATTCATTTACCAAAAAAGAAACAAACGATATCTCCATTTCTAAAAAATATTTAAATGAGAATGAAAAAATTCTCATTATTGATGATTTTCTTGCTAACGGTCAGGCTGCACTTGGTTTAGTGGATTTGGTGCAACAGGCAAGTGCAACGGTTGCAGGCATCGGCATTGTGATTGAAAAGTCTTTCCAGCCTGGGGCTCAGGTCTTAAAAGACCTTGGATTAAGGGTAGAATCCTTGGCAAGAATTGAATCATTGTTAAACGGTGAAGTAATATTTATGAATGAAAAAGTGGAGGAATTAATCTAATGAAACAAAATCCTTTTAAAATTGCCTCTTTAGGAATCCAACATGTGTTAGCGATGTATGCTGGTGCGGTCATCGTCCCACTTATAATTGGAGGTGCTCTTCATTTTTCTGGTAAACAGTTAACTATTTTAGTATCAATCGATATTCTTACAAGCGGGATTGCAACAATCTTACAAGTCTGGCAGAATCGCTTTTTCGGAATTGGGCTGCCAATTGTCCTTGGCTGTACATTTACTGCAGTTGGCCCAATTATTGCCATTGGTGGTCAATTTGGTCTAGGGGAAATCTATGGCTCCATTATCATGTCAGGAATTATTGTTCTTCTTATCTCAAATTTCTTCGGAAAACTCGTTAAATTCTTCCCTCCTGTTGTGACCGGTTCTGTTGTAACGATTATTGGGATTACCCTCATTCCAGTAGCGATGAATAATGTTGCAGGCGGTCAAGGCAGCCCGGATTTTGGGGCAGGGTCAAATCTGGCACTTGCTTTTGGTACGTTACTATTTATCATTGTTCTTTATCGTTTCTTTAAAGGCTTCATTCGTTCAATAGCGATTTTATTAGGCTTGATCGCAGGAACAATTGCTGCTTCGTTTATGGGAAAAGTGAATTTGTCTGCTGTCGGCGATGCATCATGGTTCCATATGGTAAAACCTTTATATTTTGCAACACCTTCCTTTCAACTGGCACCAATTATCACGATGACTCTTGTGGCGATTGTAAGCCTTGTAGAATCATCAGGTGTATATCTTGCTCTTAGTGATATCACTGGAAGAAAGTTGACAGAAAAGGATTTGGTTAAAGGATACCGTGCTGAAGGTCTTGCAAGCATTTTGGGAGGATTGTTTAATTCCTTTCCATATACGACTTATTCACAAAACGTTGGACTTGTTCAACTTTCAGGTGTGAAAGAAAAAAATGTGATTTATACAATGGGTGGCATTCTTGTGGTCCTTGGGTTCGTGCCAAAAATCGCTGCTTTAACGACGGTAATTCCAACTCCTGTCCTTGGTGGGGCTATGGTCGCCATGTTTGGGATGGTTATTGCCGCAGGCATTAAAATGCTTAGCAAAGTTGATTTTGCATCACAAGAAAATCTTTTAATTATTGCCTGTTCAATAGGAATGGGACTTGGAGTAACAGCAGTTCCAAATTTATTCTCTCATATGCCGGAAACTGTAAAAATCCTCTCAAACAGCGGGATTGTTTCTGGGAGTTTCACAGCTATTTTCCTAAATGTTATCTTCAATGTTTTTAAACCAATTAAGCAAAACCAATCATCCTCTCAAACGAACAGTCAAGGTGTTGCTTAAATAGTGGTGGATGAAGTGTTCCTATCATATCCAACATATTAATAGCTAAAATACGTTGCCTACATTTTCTTAATAAAAATGTGCCGAGGTGACGTAAAATGAAAAGAAAACGATTAACAAGTAGAGAATTATATGAGGATGATTCAAGTAAAGTAAGTTTTAAATTTGATCAGGCATATGGATATTTCCTTACCTCTAAAAAGGCTGAGGGGTTACGGAAACCAACATTGACCAGTTATCATGAACATTTTAATTTCTTTATTAATTGGTTAAAAGAATCCCACTCTGAGATAGTAAATATTAATGATTTGACCGGTCAAATCGTAAGACATTATATTAATTACTTAAGAAATGATCATTTCAATTTTAAAACTAAAGAGTACGGGTTATCTATTCAAACTACTAATGCTCGTTTAAGATTTCTCAAAACCTTTTATAATTTTTTGATGAATGATGATTTAGCAAATATCAATCCGCCTGAACAGGTAAAATTCATCAAGGAAGATGAAAGAATTTTTCAACCTCTAAATGAATTGGAAATTCAAAAATTATTAAATGTTCCTGACATAAAACAATATCCTCAATTTCGTGATAAATGTATTATGTATCTTCTTTATGACACTGGATTGAGGATTAAAGAGGCAATTAGTCTAACTGTAAATGATATTGATCTTAGTGGAAGAAGAATAATCTTACCTGCTGAAAAAGCAAAAGGGAGAAAATCAAGGATTATTCCTTTAGCTGGTTTAGTAATCAAAATGCTGATTGAACTAATTACAGAAAATGAAACTCATTTTGAGAGTAAAAGGTTATTTTTAAACTGGTATGGGGAACCAATGGCAGAAGATACCTTTAGAAGAAATTTAAATAGGTATGTTAAAAAAGCAAGTATTACTAAGCCATTTACTTGTCATGATTTCCGCAGACAGTCCATTACTGAAATGTTAGCGTCTGGAGCCTCGCTTTTTGCAGTTCAAGCTATAGTAGGACACAGCCAAATTAGCACAACTAAGAAATATGTCCATTTTGACGAGCAGACGATAAAAAATCAACATGAACTATATAGCCCATTAGTTAAGGTTAAGCGTAAAGGTAATTTGAGATAAAATAAAGAGGACGATACCTATTTGTAGGTATCGTCATTTTTTACCACTTTATAATTAACCCATTTTATTCATCCTTAAATCCATTGGTCTTAACATCTGCCTTTTTTACAGTAGTCGTTTCTTTACATTCTCCAATTGATAGGAGATATTTAGCAATCTTAACACCTTCTAACTCCTTTAATACTATTCCTGTTACTGTGATTTGTTTCTTCATCCTGATTCCTTCCCTTTGACATCTACCTTTTTTATACTAGTCGTTTCTTTAATACCAATTGACAATAGATATTTAGCTATCTCAACACCTTCTAGTTCCTTTGATACTGTTTCAATTACTGTTATTTGCTTTCCCATCCTGATTCTTTCCTCTTTTCTTTTTGAATTGCATGATATAAATTTCTAATTGCTTTTGCCATTAACTCCATATTAGGTTCATTTAATCTTGTAACTATAGATGGTGGCGTATTCTCTTTCCAGTTAACATTGCCATTCTTGATTCTTGTCTTTCCTAATTCATGTCATTTTTTTATTAATTTAGTATCGTTTTTATCTGGGAATATCGCTTTTATTTCTTCCCAAGTCAATTTAGTTAAGTCTGTGCCTTTTATCAATTCCATTTCTATATTAGTCCAATGATCTTCCATAACACACCAAACTATTCTATTCAATTATTTTTTTCCTCATTAACATCTACCTTTTTTATAGTAGCTGTTTCTTTATATACCCCAATTGACATGAGATATTTAGCAATTTTAGTACCTTCTAACTCTTTTAATACTACTTCAGTTACCGTAATTTGTTTCTTCATTTGTGTCACCTACTTTTTTGAGTTGTATATACTCTTTCGAGTACAACTCTTCCGTATTTTTCATTGGCATACTCCACTAATAAATCCCAAAATAATTCCTGGGCTTTAATTTATAATACTTCTTCATTTCCTTCAATCTCTGTTTCTTCTGTTATGAACTTTTTTCTTACCTTCATAACCTTTTAAATCTCCTTTAAGCCAATTTTGGAATATCTCTTCATGAACTAACATTTTTCTACCAATCATTTTAATTGGAAATTGTCCACTTCTCATCAATGCATATGCATTATCTCGCCCAATCCCTGTTATTTCCATGATGTCTTTAACATTTAACATAACTTTTTGATATTTAGTCACACTTACAGTCACACCTCCAGCAAGAAATGATTATATCTAACTAATGTTAAAGTGTCAAAATATTCTGTTTTATTACTAATTAATTAGATGTAAACAAAAAGAGTGAGCTTTAATTAGCCCACTCCACAAAACTAGGGATTCTAAGGAGTCCCTTTTTCGTTAGATTCCGATACTTCACTTTTAGTTTAAGTTTTGGATCAAGATACACAAACTTATCATTCTCTTCAACAACAAAGTCACCATACTGTTTATAGAATTCTTTACGGTTTGGTGTTGGCATGAATTCCATCAGACCAGCATACTTTCCATTTTCAAATTTTAGGAGCAATCCAAACTCATCTTTCCTTAAACCAGATATATAGACATTCTCATAATGATAATTAATTACCTTTAGCCAATCATGAGAACGTTTATTAATTTGATACTTTGAATTAGCCTTTTTCTGTACAATTCCCTCAAGTTCTTGTTGCTTAATTAACTCAAAGTATTGTTCCCCATTCCCTTCGATCCACTGAACTTTATTGAGTAGTGGAGTATCTTCAGGTATTACCTCTTCAAGTATCTCTTTACGCTCAAGCAATGGTAAATTGGTAATCTTTTCACCATTAAAAAAAATTATATCAAACACACTGAATGATATTTGATGCTCTGACTTACTATACATAAATCTTTCCATGACTGCTTCAAAGTCTGGTTTACCTTGTGGATCTGTAACAATAATCTCACCATCTAAAACTGTACCATTGGGTAGAGGAATATTAACTAATTCAGGAAACTTGGAGGTAATTTCATTCTTGTGACGAGTATAGATTCTTACTTTATTATCAAATTTAGTCCATATTGTACGGAATCCATCGAGTTTAAGTTCAGTTATATAATTATCATCGTCAAAGGGATGATCAATTTTGTGTAATAGCATAGGAGATATAAACAAATTTACCACCTCATAATAATTGTACCATGACAAGTTTTTATTCTCGGTGGTAATTAAATGTAAAAACAAAAAGAGCGACTTTTCAGCCACTCCATCTAAATAGGTAATTTAATTTTGAATACCAGTTAAAATTTCGAATTAATTTGGCAATTGAACCTTAATGCTATTAAATTTCTTTGATATATCATTATCCATATTGCTGGCGTCACTCGAATACGATTGCAATGACCCAGTTGGATTATTCACCATATCCACAAAACGGGATAAGCTAGAATATAAATCTACAATTTCTTTATACAAATCTTTGTATTGAGATGGTGGGTTTTTTAGTTCATCCATGGTCGTATTTACACTGATCATACCAGCGGCTAATTTCTTATTGTCACCTAATTCATCATAGATGTCATGCTGATCTTTAATTGCCTGACTAAAATTACTAAGCCGATCTGAATGATAGGTTCCATTGCTGGTGGTATACCCACCGTTAAAAATATCATCATGCCATACCTGCTGATACGTGTTAATCATGCCTTCTGCTTTTGCAGCAGTAGTTGTTGCACTCAGCAAGACCAGTGCCATATTAGTTTTGTATTGTTTCTCTGCCTTTGCTGTATTATAGTAATTCCAATACCAAGCACCTGCGGCTGCGATTAAAATTAAAACAATTCCAATCGTAATAAATAACCCTTTTTTCTTTTTCTTTGGTATATCTAATGGCAGTTCTTTGGACATACAAAAACCCCTTTTTTTATATTTAATAGTACAATCTTACTTTAAATTTAATGGAATTATTTAGAAAATTATCGACAAATTATTTTATACTCTTATCCCCCAGTAAAGTAATTATTTACAAATTATTTAAAATTCCAATTGAATTATTTGTGAAACTTTATTCCATAATAAAAATGAACCAAGGAGCCTAAAACCCCTAGGACGTGGCAATTCCCTCATACCTATCCTTATAGAAAAAGGATGGGTTTTTTCGTATATTTTCTACCACATTTGAGCAAAATAGTAATGTAAGGTTTGCACCTTAGTACTCAAGAATTAGTATTTCTCCCCTTTTTCAAACTCCATCGATATTTTTGGAGTTCTTTTTTTTCTACCATAACAAAAAGAGCGACTTCTCAGCCACTCTCTAACTAATAATAAGATTCTTGCAATAAGCCATTTAATTAAAAGAATCTACGTCTTCTTTCGATTTCAAAACGTCTTCTTCTCTCTATTTCGATTTCAATTTCAATGGGGAAAAAACGTCTCCTTCTAAAGCCGTCACGAAAAAACAGGTCTCTTCGTCCAAATCCAAAAAATGGCATTTAAATCATTCTCCTTTCATTTAGGAAGTCTATATGACAAAGGACAGATTAATGCAACCTGCCCTTTGCTCCATACATTTTAGTAGCCCATAAAAGAAGTTCCTACAATGATCAGTAGGATAAACAATACAACGATTAACGCAAAAGCGCTTCCCATTCCATCACCCATGTATAACACCTCCAGGACTCGATAAAAAAGGTCTTAACTCACCCAAAATCAAAACCTTTGGTTTAAAAAACCATACTGGAAAGTACGATAATTAATAGAATGAACAATACTACGATTAAAACAAATGTACTGCCTCCATAGAAGCCACCGCCGTAGCCGTAACCGCCATAACCACATCCGCCGTATCCAAAGCCCATATTTTTCACCACCTATGAAATATCCAATGTATAAACACTCGCTATATATATATATTTCATAAGACAAGGTTCGATTGGACAATCATCATAGTGTTAAGACAAAATTAGCGTTTTATTTAAAAACGCAAAGAAACGTCTGCAACACATGCAAACGTCTCATCGGAGATATTTCTATATGCATTATGTCTGGAGGTAGTAATAACATATGCACTTAAAATAAAAGTGAATGGACAAGTGTTTATTAAAAGTAAATTAGTCAGGGATCTTTCAAATTCTGATTTCTAAATTGAAATAATTACAGGATTTTTTAAAATAAGTTTTCCATTCTTCAATAAAGGTATAGTTTTCCTATTTAGCTAACTGGTGCTTGAGTTTAAGATACAGTTGCTACAGTCTTGGTGGCTTTTTCTTATTGTAATAACGGGGCAGTAGTTTAACAAGAAGACAGTAAATCATTGACTATTGCTAATGGTCTTGTGAACACTAGAACAATGAGGGGTTATGACCATACTGCAATAAAATAACACCCAAGAATATAGATACAAATAGGCAAATATCTATTCCTCTTTGAATATGGACACATACACTATTTTTGAAACAATTTGAGGAGGAGATTTAAAATGGAAAGACAATTCTTTGGAAGCGGAATGGGTTATGGAGGTTATCCTGGTTACGGCATGGGTTATGGCGGTTACCCATTCCATCATGGTTATGGCGGTTACCCGTTCCATCATGGTTATGGTGGTTACCCATTCCATCATGGCTATGGCGGTTACCCGTTCCATCATGGTTATGGTGGTTACCCATTCCATCATGGTTATGGTTGCTGTTAACGAGATGGTTCTTGCTAGCCTCATTAAATAATATTAGTTAATTTTTCATATCAAAAAAAAATGCTCAAAAATTGACGCCTAAAAGTGAAGAAAGTATTTTAAAAATTTCACAGAGGTTAATATTATTTATGTTTAAAAATTTAGTTTTATGAATGGACAGAGTGAAATTTTAGAAGTATGGGCGTAAACTGTATCAGAATTACAAAGCCTTTACTTTAATAAGCACAACTGAAGACTATAAAAAGGGAGAATTGCTTCTCCCTAAATTTACTTCTTTACACAAACCACGAGTTTTTTATTCTTTTTCCCCTTTGATGTTTTGTGATACACTCCACATTCTTTGCACAATGCATACAAAACACCATCAATTTTAATTTTAATTCCCATTTTTGTTCCTCCCCAGATGTAGTTGTATATTAACTCCTATCTTAGACAGCGCTACCTACTTGCTTTAACACGTCTAGAATAAGAGGAGATACCTGAATTAAGACATAACCTAACCCTGCCTTCATAATCATTTCCCATGCCTTCTCTGACTTGTTAAACATAAAGAAGAAGCAAGAACCCACGATAATGACAGAAGCTATTGGGAAGCTTAGGGCTACCATAATATCTACCAGTGGGTCTAATACATGGGCTAATGTTGATAAAGTTTGTGCGCTCATCCATTCCTTTGCTCCAGCTGTAACCGCCATAGGAGCAGATACAGGAATTGCATTAGTAGAAGCAAATGCTGTCATTGCAAATCCTAATGTTCCAACAGCGCCGCAGGTTGCTAATGGAAGGATGGCTGCAGTAGCTAATTTTGTAGTTTTACGAATAATCCTTTGTTTTCTTTCTTTCTCTTTGACCTTATACTCACCAGACATAAATTCATGAAAATTGATTCTTTTCATTTCAATCACTCCTCATATAATGTCATTGATTGTGTACACTGCATAAGGTAGTCCTTTACATAACTCGACTAACTTCTTTTTCTTTAATTCAGTTGTTGTCACCCATAATAAATATGGTAAATGTCCAATGTCTTTTTCCATGATTTTGTTTTCGTACAAACCTCTATATTTAGCAATCTTATTTGCATTTTCTTTCATGGTTTGACTGTGATCCACTTCCAAAATGTGATATTTTCCGTTTGATTTAAACCAAGCATCACAAACCACTGAATATTCTCCATCACTAAGTTTCATTTCGTTTTTCCATTCTATTGGAAATTCAGTGAAAATATAGAATTGATTTCTCATTATCACATGTTGTACAAAGTTGGTTTTCTTGCGAATTTTTTCGGAATTTACATACTCTCTGCCTTCTTTATTGAGATAATAAATTGTGGAATAGTCTTCACGATAACTAGATAAATAGAGGGATAATTGGTTGAGGATACGATTAGTGTTTCAAATGCTTCCTAATCTGTGGATTTTGTTTAATTGATCACGATTAAGATAATCTAGTTTCTTTAGCGACAAAAGTATTTGCTCTTGTCTCTCGCTTAGGTTCTTCATGAACCAGACCTCCTTTATCAATGATGTAAGGTTGAATTAGTTCGTCAATATCACTGTTTTTTATTAAAGGAGTTTGTATAATTGTTTGACTAACATTCTTGTAAATGGATCTTCCTTGAATCTCTGGTAAGTTTTCAGCTCCACCTTTATCTAATACTGTTATGGATGCTGTTGAACTATCTGGAACGAAACATAGACGTGCAGGAACATTTCTTTTTATTTGCATACTGATTGCTTGAGCAGAAGGATATTGAGTTGCATATATGACCTAATAACCAGCCCCTCTTCCCTTTCGCACAATGTCCGTTAATATTTCCATACTGGCTTTATCTTCTGCTAAGTCTGCTGCTTCATCGATAACAATGAAATGGCGTTTACTTATACCTGCTTCTGATACATCTTCAAAACCGTCATCAACTATTTTTTTATAGCCCTCTTTCATTTTCTTTTGCACATCTTGGAGAATTTTCAATGCTTCGTTATTCTCCACACCAAAATTTATTACTTGTTTAGCATTCTTAAACCGTGCAAATGCTGAACCTCCTTTTAAATCAATCAAAGAAAATGAAACATCATTTGGCTTAGAAAGGATTAATGAAGTAATGATACATTTCATTATGACTGATTTTCCAAATCCAGTGGCAACAGCTATTAATAAGTGTTTTCTTTTATCAAAATCATGGAAAATACATTCGGTTCGATTTAAACCGATAATTACTGACCAAGTATTAAGTTTTAAAAATTCTTTTTTCCATAGAATTTTTGTAGATTGTGGTTCGTTATACACTCGAATCTTTAATAAGCCATCATAAGAAAGTTCTATTTCCTTGTTATCAGTTAGTTTTCGAGTATACAAATCTTTAAGATTATTAATGATATTTCCGTTTAATTTTAGTTCTCTAAGGTCTTTAAATTCAATCTTTACTGACTTTGTATTGATACCTGATTCAATCGCTTTTTGTTTAGAAAGATAATCTTCGAAACTCCTTCCTAATGGGATACGGTAACGATATTCAGCTCCCCATTCATAATTTTTCTTTTTTAATAATTGAGTAGTTAAGGTTTGTTTGCCATCTTTTACATTCAAACCTGTTAAAGTGAAAATTTTTTGAATTTTTTTCGAGTCATTTCCCACCCCACTTTTTGATAAATAAGCTTTCAAAGAAATTCCTCCAAAAATTGTTGTTGTGACTGCTTCAAAAATCATAGTCAATTCCTCCTTCTTTCAACGCCACCTCTTTGATAATTACAGAGTAATTAGTTGCTTCAATGTGGAAGTCTATTTAGAGGGTATAAACTATTGCTATTATTGAATCTGGAACATTCCAAGGAAGTATTCTAGGGTGGAAATTGATCTGGTTTAATAAATGGTATGGGGGTTGGATTGTCCGTTATTCCTATCTATCCAAAATTAATTTTGATAATTACAAATTAAATCGTGAAAGGAATTAAAAAATAAATGGGGAATTGTATTAATAGGTGATGAATTTGAAGAAATTAAAGAGTAATATAGGGTGGTTAATTGATAAATCAGATTACACTAGAGAGGAATTAAGACATAGATATGATAAATCAGCAAACACAATATCAAATTGGTGCACTGGAAAAAGTTATCCTTCTGCAATGGAATTATTTGATTTAGCTGAGTTATTAGGTGTAAAGGTGGATGATCTTTATGAACGAAAAGTGGAAGAAACTGATTGAAGAATTTTGAGGAAAATGGATATGAACCTGAAGTTATTCAGATGATTGTACATTTTTACGATATGATGAAAGAACAGCATAAAATTATGAAGAAACTGTATGAGGAAGAGAAAAATGAACGTATCGATTGAGATTTATTACATAGCTGTAGAATATCAAAATAAAATATTGCGGCAAGGATCATTCCCACTTAGAGGAAAAAAACCTGAACAAGTTTCATTTGAATGGTGGAAGCAAATAAGGAAAGAATCGTATGTAGATTTAGAATTAGAAAAGATAATTGCTGATGGTGAGAATATTACGCAGCTGATGAAGGAATTGGAAAAAGCTCCTCTCGAATGAGAAGGGCTTATTTGTTTGAAACATAAAAAGATAAAGTAGTTACCATGATAATATATAAAAAAGCATATGAGAAATTTGGAAACTGATTGAAGAGTGGAAAAATGATTAAAAGGTGATTTAAAAGCTAAGAATTAATTATGGATAGCTCCGAAATTTGTCATCCTCTTTAGGAGCATTGTTCTTTTAAAGAAATGGATTTCTTATTTCGCTTTATACTCATTTAATTTCTTAATGGCTTTTTCAAATTCATTTTTTGAAATTTGTTTTTTGGCTAAAGAAGAATATAGAATTGCAAATGCAATAGGCATTACATCAATATACACATCAATTTTTGTATTAACGTCAACATCCGAATTACCACTATTACTTACTTTAGCTAGTGTACCATTCACCAGATCATTCTGATCATAATTATCGGTTTTACTTATTTCATCGATCTGTTCATTAGCTATTTTTGATCGACCAAAAAAGACTTGAGGTTCTAATCCCATTTTATTTTCTCCTTTAAAAACCCGCACTTAAAAATTAGATTACTACTAAATCGAGTTAAATATTATCTCAATTTAGTAGTAATCTTTATTTAATTATCTCTACTTTTTTTCTTTTTCTGTTTGGCTTTGTTTTTGTTCTTGTTCCTGTTCAGATTCAGAATTAGATTCATTTTTGGAATTAACTTTAACGTTAACATCGACATAAGAGTTTCCACTGTTGAAAATTTTAGCAGTATTACTATTCTTCAGATCATTTTCGTTTTCATTTTGGTTATCATTATCGTTATTGTTTTTATTTTTGTTGCTGTTTTTAAAATCTGCTTCTTTTTCTTCATTGTTTTTTTTATCAGAGTATCCGTATCCCATTTGTTCCCCTCCATTCCTATTTTCTTTATGTTACAAAAATAAGATATTCAAAATGAATCCATATGAATGGGAAGTTTGTCCATTTAAATAAATTTTACATATAAAAATACAAAAAACATTGTTTGAACAAATGTAGAAAGCCCCTCTCTAGTGAGAAGGGCTTTTTTGTATAAATGTGGTGGTGGGAGTCGAACCCACTTAGCCGGCCAGCTTCTTATACACTCCAGTGCTAAAGAAACGAACTTTACTTTAACACCAATCACCACAATCTTATTTTATCAAATACAAGTTATTTTATGCGCAATTTTTGACCAACACTAATTCTATTCGGATCTTTAATGCCGTTCCAAGATTGTAACTGACTAATCGTTGTTCCATTATTTTTCGCAATCTTAGTTAAGTTGTCTCCAGACCTAACCGTATAAAATATAGGTTGTGGTGCAACTGGTTGTGCTTTTAATGCTAGGTTATCGATCCATGAAAGGTTAGCCCCGCCGTTCCCATCAATCCAACAATTCAATCCAACTTCATGCCAATCACCTTGATGAGAATATACATCAAATTCTTCACCAGCGACTGTATTCCTAACAAATCCAGCAGTATGACTAGGGGCAGTACGAATATCAGAAACTACTAATGCCTTTACCCGTTGAATAACCCCATTTGGTTTAGCCACGTTAGGATGTGGAATTACTGATTTTCCCCAAGCACCTATTTCATTTTGTTCAAGATTAACGAAATCTACATTGATTCCAGCAAAAGGTTTATCACATTGATATTGAAAAATGTGGTTAAAGTTACAATGTTGACCATGTGACCAAGCGACTGTTTGGAAGAAGTATGTAGCAACGTTTTGTGATTTCAAGTAGCAAAGTGTAGAATGTGATCCGTATGCACCTACTGAATAATTTTTAAGGTTATCACGAACACCTTTGAAATAGTCGAGAATTGCAGAAAAATCTTTAGTTTGTGCATCAAAGTCTACAGTAAAATAAATTCCTGTTCCATGTGGTTGACTTAATTCTTCAGCATATCCTGTAGCTTCTAATGCATCAGATTTTCCTTGTGCATATGTAAAATAAGATACTTTTGTTGAATTTTTCTCAAATAAGCTAAATATGGCTAATCCAGACGATTTGATTGCATCCACTTCAGCCTGTTCTAACCCTTTCCAACTGTTACCTAAGTATCTACCTATATGTGTAATCCCCTGTTGCACCAAATTAGCAGTATGAGTTGAATTTAATTTTGTAGCACAATCAATTGCATTACTCATTATTTTCCCTCACCTTTCCCCTTTAAGACTTCCACCATATCTTTAAGTTGTTGTGGAATAGGTAATCCTGTACGTCCTGCATTTTCTAAGATAGATAAAAGTTCATTTCCTAAATAGAAGAAAAAGATGGTATCTGTAACTATTTGCCCGTATCCTCCAATTGCTTTATCAGCAAGATGACCAACTGCTACCAAGCAAAAGATTGTAATCTTTTTACCAATACCTTTAAATCCAACCTTGCTACTTAACCTACCTTCTATACCACTTGCAAGCAATCCCGTGACATAATCAATAACAGAAAATGTAATTAGAATTTGTAGCAATGGTGATAACACCTCCCCGAATGCCCAACATCTAAAGGAGCTGACACCATGAAAAGAACTCAACATCCAAAAGAATTTAAAATCCAAGTTTGTAAAGAAGCTATTGATACAGGTAACGCAGCCGTAGTAGCTCGAAGATATGAACTAAGTTCAAACATGGTAAACCGTTGGGTTAAAGAATACAAAGAGGGTAAATACAATGACATAAGCTTAGGAGTAGATTCTACTCCTTTGGAGACTAAAATATTATCGCAAGAAAACGATCAGTTGAAAAAACTATTGGGTGAAAAAGACTTAGAGATTGCTATTCTTCGCGATCTTATAAAAAAGAAAAACCCTCACTTGCTGAAAAGCTTGAGATAGCCGATAAATGGATTAAGAAAGGCTATGCGAAACAAAAGGTGCTAAAAATAATAGGTATTCCTCGCTCAACCTATTACTACCAAGAAAATGGTCGTGTAGAGGAAAAGAAAGTAAGTGAGGGGCGTCCAGCACCAGGTTATTCCATCAAAAAGGACGGAAAGAAAATTTCAGATGAACAAATAAAGGAATGGCTTCTTGAAGAAATTGCAGGCGATGGATTTGGTTACGGTTATCGAAAATTAACAAAGCAATTGCGTCGTAAATACCACTTGATCATTAATAAGAAGAAAGTATACAGACTTTGTAAAGAGCTGGATATTCTACGTCCACAGCGTCAAAAAAGAATCTCCTATCCTAGAAAACTGGCAAGAAATCGAGTCATCACTGCTTCCAATCAACTTTGGGAAACGGATATCAAATATGGATTTATTGAAGGCGAACAAAGATTTTTCTTCGTATGTTCCTTTATTGATGTATTTGATCGTTCCATCATTGATTATCATATTGGGCTAAGCTGCAGTGGTCAGGATGTAAAACAAACTTTACAAAGAGCTTTATTAAAAAGGAAACAAGTTGATAAAAAGGAAAGGCCTGTGATTCGATCTGATAATGGACCGCAGTTTATTTCTCACGCCTTTGAACGGGGCTGCCAGGAATTTCAAACCGAACACGAAAGAATTCCGCCAAAAACACCTAATATGAACGCTCATATTGAGTCGTTTCATCGAATTCTAGAAGATGATTGTTTTAGTAGATTTCAATTCGAAACATACGAAGAAGCTTACAAAGAAGTGGCATGGTTTATGAAGTTTTATAATGAACGCCGCATGCATTCTAGCATTCTAGATTTATCCCAAAAGAATTCTATGAAAAGCAAGGAACCTTGGTAATCAAAGAAGTTCGAGTATAAGGGGCGCATAAACTTCAAAGCACCGGCTTGATTTGGAGTGGCGGGCATGATAGCCTCATTTGGCGATGCCAACTGTTTGAACAGCTGGCTTCTTGGCAGGAGAATTATGCCCGCAGAGGCTCCATGTCAAGCCACATGGCCTTTCTGAAATATAACGATAGAAAACCAACAAATAAAAAACTGTGAAAACAAAAGAATAAGTGAGTTATTGTCCAAAATTCGGGGGCTAATCCGGTCATTAGCCTCAATCAATAAAGATAAATAGGATAATAATAAATTACTTCTGTCCATTACCAAAGCCTCCATCTTCTAATACAGTCTTACGACTATGGCATGATGCACACATGGCTTGATGGTTGAACCTTGCCCAGAACAAATCCTTATCACCTTTATGTGCAATGATATGGTCAACTACAGTAGCCTTCTCACCACATGATATACATGTAGGATTACGCTTCAGGAAATCTATCCTGTATGTTCTCCACTTAGTGTCATGCCCACGACTAGCAGCACTACCTCTTCGCTTATCATAGTCCTTACTCTGTTTAGCTAGGTACTTATGTGAATCACAATATCCACTACTATCATTAGTTAAGTTAGGACAACCATCAACTTGTTTCTTACACATTCTCATTGGTTTATTTGGCATCTATTTCCTCCCTAATTTTAAGAAACAAAAAAGGACAAACCAATTAGATTTGCCCATCAAATTATTTTGTATTAATTTTTCATTTCGCCTTGTCGGCCAACTAAACAATATCTTCGTAATGTCATAATTTTTAATTATAAAAATAGGTATCTAACTAGTCCACATAAACAAAAGTTCACATAGACTAATGGTGATACAAGACAAATTTTACATGGAGGTCATTTAATGATGAATAGAAATATTGGATATGGTGGTTTTCCACCAAATATGCCACCAAATATAATGCCTAAACAGATTGCACCTGTTCAGCCATTGCCAGCCCAATACTGCCCGCCACCACCTTGTCCGCCTATATACTGTCCGCCTCAAGTGTTTCCAGCTCAGTATGATCCTCCCCTAGTTTCACCGGGTCAGCAATATGTTAAAACAAATTTATTTAATAAAGTAGTAACTCATGTCAATCCTTCTCATACGACAACAGTTAACAAGCTTAATATTAATCATCAACATTATTTTCCCCACACAGAATCATGTGTAAATGAATGCTGTGAAACACACACAATGTGCGGTGTTCCAGTTAATCCATGTTGTCCAACACCATTTGGATTCTAGCTTCTTTTCCCCTTATTAGGGGATTTTTTTATTAACAAATAAAAAGCATTTTCATACACTATAAAAGTTCTGAGATACATGTTCTCCTTAGGTACCCTATGGGTGCCTTTTTTATTGAAAATTAAAAAGTCGTTCTTACTTCGCAATATGTGTCAATTGCCCATTCAACTTTCTTTATTGGTACTATTTTTGGAATCTCAACTCTTGGAATCTTAATATTTGGTAATTTAATTAGTAGCATTATTACCAGACCATGCATTCTTATCAGCAACCAACTTAACAATTTCATAACCCTTGTAAATAGCTTTAAGTTGATCTTCGACTTCAACAAAAGGATACCTTTTTGACAAGTCAACTAAGGCTGCCTCTACTTGTGCTGCTTCATTTTTAATATTAGATATTTTAGTATTAATAACAGATAAATCATTTTCAAAATTTGTTTTCATTTCATTCGTAACCATTTTTTGTTTAAGGCTGTTTTCTACTCGTGCAGTAACTAAAGCAACTATTTTTTCAATGAAATTATTCATTTATTTCATCTCCCTTTTCTAATTTATCCAATATTTGACTATTCAACTTTTCATTAACTTCAACTATTTTATAAAGACCATCACGTACTTCTATAACCATTGCTTGAATTTCTTTAATAATCCTATCATTATCATATTCAGCATTTAATTCTTCAATTTTCTCATGATTAGCAGCAATAAAATTTAGGCATTCTATATTCACTGATTGATACTTTTCAAACTGTCTATTTACCTTTGCTTTTTTAATTGATTTACAAATACCTTCTATAATTTCAAATACAACAAAACTTAATAAAGCAATTACAACTATTTCCAACATTTATTTCTCCCTTTGATATTTAGTTTGTCTTCAATGAACAGCTCTCAATCTAGACAAATAAAAAAGCAATCCCCGAAAGGACTGCTTTATTTTTGTAATAAATTAATTAGTTCCAGTTTCTGTTCTTTGCTTAATTCATGATTACATTTTAACCATTCATGAACTAACTTGTACATGCCCCACGGTTGTAATCCTATTTTTGAATCTCCGTCTCCTCGTTCATTACCAATGTCAACTTTACCATTTGTCGAAACAATAAACCAAGGTGATTTAGCATGATTATAATTACTTAATTCTTCTTTAGTCCAAGTCAAATTAATCTCTCCTTTTATTTACATGCATAAAAAAATCATTCTGTTAAAACATCAATATTTTTCAATTCTTCTGGCACGTAGTCTAAAAGAATAAAAGAATAGTGATTATCATATTGAACTGCCAAGGAGCTATATTCTCACCCTTATTTTCTTCTAACTCATTTTTCAACTTTTCTAAAGTTTCTCCCCAAACTGGATAATTCCATCGTCTTTTGATCTTCTCAACAAATTTGTCACTAGTGCTAAAACATGATAATACTCATTATCTTTAGCCGTAATATAATAATCTTTTTGCTGTATCAACTTAATCACTCCTCACCAAATATTTACTCTTCCAATATTCGGAAAATAATGACAAAAATCCTGAAAACAAAATAAAAAACATCCAAATCAATGGATGTCTCAGTCATAAATATTAAAGCGATCTTAACCTTGGTTCAACATGATCAGATATAATGATTGAATTAACATTTTTCAAATTAACTGCAACCAATCCAAGATGTTCTTCATTTTTAAACCAATTTTGGTTTGAAGAAATTAATCCATAAAGACTTTCCTTACTTTGTGCTTCAACAACATTTGTTACTGAATTTCCTTTTTCAAATCTAAAGGTAACATTAAATTTTGCCATTATTTCACCTCCCAACCCATCTATAAATTAGACAAAATAGGAGAAATGTCCTTCTAAAATTTAAATAGCTCTAAAAACTGTTTTACTCTGGATATATTACCTTCATCAAAATAAGTAACATTACGTGATTCTAAAGCAAGAAATTTAATTACATCAACGACTTCTTTAACAATCCATTCTTCACTTTCTAGGATTACAGATAATCCCCTTGGTTTAAAATGAGCAAAATCATTTCTATAATTAATCATTTTTTCTATAGCTTCATGCTGTAGTTCTGTAATTTTAAGGATTTTACTATCCAATCGTTGCCTCTTTGGTGTTTCATTTGTATACATTGATTAACCCCCTATTTAATACCCCTCAATTTACTGAGGGGTATTTATTTATTCTTTTTCATCTAATATTTCAATCCCAAACTCATCACAAAGGTTGATATTATCCACTTTAACGTCTTGTATAAGCGGGATTGTTTCTGGGAGTTTCACAGCTATTTTCCTAAATGTTATCTTCAATGTTTTTAAACCAATTTAGCAAAACCAATCATCCTCTCAAATGAACAGTCAAAGTGTTGCTTAAATAGTGGTGGATGAAGAAGAAACAAAATGGAGATAAAATAAAAAAGGACGATACTTTATTAGTAGGTATCGTCCTTTTTTATATTTACCCCATTTAACTTATCATTTAATCTATTCGTGGATTTTTCTACTAGTAGCGACCAGCCACTTTTAAACTAATTATGAAGTCATGCAAAAAGCCATATAATTAAAGGACTATACTCATCTAAATCATTCCGTTTAGTTTAAAAAGCCCAAGTAGAAAGCACGATGATTAACAGAATGAACAATACGACGATTAATACAAAGCTACTACCTCCATAGCCATAGCCATAGCCTCCATATCCGAAGCACATACCTCTCACCACCTTTTGGATTATCCGAAGGAAGATACTTTCCTCTCATTTATATATATTTCTAAGGACGAGAATCGATTGGACAATCATCATAGTGTTACGACAAAATCCGCAATTTGCTTAAACAACTTCTAAAAACAAAAGAGACGTCTGCAATATATGCAAACGTCTTAAAGGCGGTATTTCTATATGCTGGATGTCAGGACAAATGGTTGCTCTTGTATGTTTTACTTTTCGATTACTTCTATTGATGAAATATGTGTTGGATTTACCACAATTTTTTCATCACCATCTAAATAAACAAAATTATTTTTCATTACTTTTCCTCCATTTGGCAAATCATTAAAAAAAGAACGAGTGAAGTCATTTAATGAATAATTTTTTTCACATATTACGTATTCTTTTCCACTATTCATTACTACCTTAATTTTCAACTTGCCTCACCCCTGACTTAATATTGTTACTTCTCTGAATTCTATAACAATAGTCGAATATCCTTCTTAGATTTTACTTAAACATCAATATTTGATTTTACCAAATAATTTATCCCAATCTCGAACTGTTGCTTCATCACTTTGATTTAATGATTTCATGGTAATTGCCGTTTCGAAATCTTTGGATACATCCAATTTATATACTTTTAATAAATTACAACTTGAAAAAATAATAATTGTTATTCCAAGGATTATTAAATAGGTATTTTTGTCTTTAAACATGAAAATCCACCCGCCAAGTCTATTTTTCAAAACACAATTATTATAAGACTTAAAAGAGTCTATTACTAATTTTTTTATATGAATTTTTTCTTAAAATTATAAAACACCAATTTCTAAATTTAAGTGAAAACTGTTTATTCTGTATAAATACACGGAAATTAGGAGATTCACCAATTATATGCTACAATTTATTTACCATTTGATTTACTGTTTCATGTTCCCTACTCATCCGTGAGTGGGGTTTTTTTATTTCTTACAAACAAAAAAACAGACTCTTAAAAACAGAGTCTGTCTTTTTTTGTTCCTACTGATTAAGATTTACGTACGTTAGCTGCTTGAGCCCCACGTTGACCTTGTTCTACGTCAAAAGTCACTTCTTGACCTTCTTCTAATGATTTATACCCTTCGCCTTGGATCGCTGAGAAATGAACGAAAACGTCTTCTCCACCTTCACGTTCGATGAATCCGAAGCCTTTTTCGCCGTTAAACCATTTTACTTTACCTTTTTCCATGTTTGTTGCCTCCTAGTGCGTTAACACACAAAATTTGTTACTATTCTTGCTCTCAGTGATCATCAAGACGAAAAGTTGGTACTTATACAATCCTTTACACCGAACAAAAATAATTCTTCTATAGAATAGCATTTTTTTGAAAGGGTTTGCAAGGATATTAAATAGAAAGTCTTTTTTCTTCCACTCGCAAATTCATGTTTGCCCCATAAACAGGTTCATCCTAAGTAAGACGGAGCTATTCCAAGCTCCGTCTTATTAAATCGATTAAATCTGTTACACTCTTTTGATTGGAAGTTCTAAACCTGAATTTGTCGTGATCACCCCACCAGAATTATTTCCACCAGAACCAGTGATTGATTTTGTTATTGAAATTGGAGAAATATATATCGCCCCACCAAAGTTAACAATACCGCCAGAAACCGTTCCGATTTTTACACCATCTTGATTAAAGCCCAATAATTAGCCCCCTTTTAATTACGTTTGTATATAATATGTACAAGCTCTTGAGATTGTTTAATCATTTTAACTAAAAAAACCTTTTTAATAATTTTTTAATCTGGAATTCTTCTAGATTCAGCGAATGCACAAGCTAGTTTTTGAATTCCTATATGAATAGCTTCTTCCTTTAGCCCACCATATCCAAGAATAATTGGCTGAGATGAATATGAGGGATTTTTCATCCAGTATTTTTCTGTTAAATAAATAGTAACTCCTAATTCTTTTGCTTTAGAAACCAATTCTCTCGAATCTATCCCTTTAAATTCAACAAGGATATGGAGTCCAGCTTTCTGCCCGATTACCCTAACATGATCTCCGAAAAATAATTTTATAGCCTCTAGTATTGCCTTCTGTTTCCCCTGATAGATTTTTCTCATTTTTCGAATATGCCTACTAAAATGTCCTTCCATCATGAACCGATTCAATGCTTCTTGAATAAGTGGTGAAACGGTTTGGTTAAAAAAGAAGAATTCCGAGTGAAATCGCTTGATTAAAGCCACAGGTAAAACCATATAGCTAACCCTTGCTGCCGGTAGAAATGCCTTTGAAAACGTTCCTAAATAGATGACATTATCGTTTGTATCAAGTGATTTTAAAGACGGTATTGGTTGTCCTTGATAACGAAATTCCCCATCATAATCGTCTTCAATGATATAGCTTTGATTTCTAGCTGCCCATTGCAGCAATTTTATCCTTTTTTGAATCGGTAAGATCATACCTAAAGGAAACTGATGCGAGGGTGTCACATAAGTGCATTTTGCTGAACTTTCCTCTAGCTCATCAAGATTAATTCCATCCGATTCAATTGATATGGGGACAAGTGTGCACTGATGACTCTCGAAAACAAAACGGACACCATCATACCCGGGATTCTCCATAGCCACTTCTTTATTGGTTAACCCAAGCAACTGGCATAATAAGCTGATAGCTGTCTGGGTCCCAGCACTTAGGATGATTTGATCGGCACTGCAAGAAATACCCCGCGCCTGATGAAGATATCCGGCAATTTCACTTCTTAGACCAAAATGGCTTGCTTCTCTCCGTAAGAAAATACTTCTTGAATTGGATTTTCCATCGCTTCAACCACACATTTTTTCCAAACTTTAAGTGGAAAACGATCTAACTCAATATCTCCATATTGGAAATCAATAACATGTCTTGGGTCAGGACGAAGGGTGGTTTTAGGAGCATCCTTTGGCATTTTGCTCTGTTCTTTCCTAAAATCATCTAGCTCTAAAACGTATAATCCGCTCTTTTCTTTACTTTCTACATACCCTTCAGCAACAAGCTGTTGATATGCAGTTTCAACTGTATTCCTGCTTATATTTAAAGTCTGGGAAAGCTGTCTGATTGAAGGAAGCTTTATACCTACTTTCAATCTACCATGCTCAATTTCATCCCGAAAATAATGATACAACTGTAAATAGAGCGATATAGAACCATCTTTTTTAATAAAAGGTGTTAAGTTCACAAAAACGCTCCTTTCTGTCCCTCTTGAATTTTCCAATTCTGTCACTTTTAATAAGGGCAAATGATTCTTAAAATGAGTGTAACATTTAAGTTTAAAAGGAGATAGATTTATGTTACCAATAAGACAACAAAAATTAGAATGGTCGGATCAACCAAAAATGAATGATTTCTTACGAACAGCGGAAACGGGATTTTTAGGATTATCTGATGGCACCCTGCCCTATGTGATTCCCCTAAATTTTGTATGGATGAATGGCCATATATTTCCACGGTGCCTCGGAAGGTAGAAAAGTGACGATCATGGAGGAAAACGCAAATGCCTGTTTTACGGTTAGTGAAGCTCAAGGAACACTTACTGATCACGTACCGGCTAAAACAGATACGGCCTATTTGAGCGTAATGATTTTTGGGGAAGCCCAAAAAGTAAATGATCTTGAAGAAGCAGTTATGGTTATGCAAGCAATGCTTGATAAATATGTTCCAGGATACTACGAAAAAGCACTGTCCAAATCGCATGTTGATAAATACCGTTCTTCGCTTGGAAGTCGGACAGCAGTCTATAAAATCGAAGCAAAGAATATAACTGCAAAAGCAAATCCAATACAATTAGAAAAACTATTTTATTCTGGAAAAACGACGCAAAATGATATTTCCAATTAAATCACAGTGTTTTTCTTGTTAAAAATCTAGTCGAATCCTCGAAAATTTAGTATGATGTAATAATGTATTGATTCTTGAACAAAGCGAGGATTGCAAAAAATGAGCTTACTTACTGTCGATAATTTATCACATACATTTGGCGACCGTACTTTATTTAAAGACGTTTCATTTCGATTATTAGCTGAAGATCATATTGGGCTTGTCGGTGCCAATGGCGTTGGTAAGTCCACCTTAATGAATATCATTACTGGTCAATTGATTCATGATAGCGGCCGCGTTGAGTGGACACCCGGTACCCATTATGGCTATTTGGATCAGCATACTGTTCTGACTCCAGGCAAAACGATGCGTGATGTGTTGCGTGATGCCTTCTTACCTCTTTTTGAAAAAGAAAAAGAATTAAATGAAGTAACCGCTCAAATGTCTGATGCTACACCAGAAGAGCTTGAAGATCTTCTGGAAGAATGGGTGAAATCCAAGATGCTCTTGATGCCGGCGGCTTCTATTCATTGGATATTAAAATTGAAGAAGCAGCACGCGGATTAGGACTTGATGCAATTGGTTTAGAACGTGACGTGGCAGCTCTCAGCGGTGGGCAGCGGACAAAGGTCCTCCTTGCTAAACTTCTTTTAGAACAACCAAAAGTGCTGTTACTTGACGAACCGACCAACTATCTAGATGTTGAGCATATTCGTTGGTTAACATCATATTTAAAAGATTACCCATATGCGTTTATCTTGATTAGCCATGATACCGAATTCATGAACCCAGTATCAAATGTTATTTTCCAATTGGAATTTTCTAAGCTAACACGCTACACAGCAAGCTACGAGAAATTCCTTGAATTAGCTGAAATCAATAAGAATCAACATATTAATGCCTATGAAAAGCAAAAGGAATTCATTAAAAAACAAGAAGACTTTATTGCAAAGAATAAAGCCCGTTACTCCACTACCGGTCGTGCGAAGAGCCGTCAAAAGCAGCTTGACCGAATCGAACGGATTGACCGACCTGAAACAGCCATGAAGCCCATCTTCGGCTTTAAAGAATCCCGCAGTAGCAGCCGTTATGTTTTTGAAGCAAAGGATTTAGAAATTGGTTACTCGAATCCACTGCTGCCAAAAATGAATATGACGATTGAGCGTGGCGAAAAAGTTGCGATTATTGGCTGTAATGGTGTTGGGAAATCGACCCTTCTTAAAACCATGCTAGGTAAAATCGACCCATTACATGGGAAAGTCGAACGCGGTGATTTCCTCTTCCCTTCTTATTTTGAACAAGAAGTTAAAGCAGGCGGAATAACTCCGATTGATGATGTCTGGAATGCGTTCCCTTCAATGGATCAGAATCAAGTTCGTGCAGCACTTGCTCGCTGTGGATTAAAAAACGAGCACATCTCTCGTCCAATGAACCAGTTAAGCGGTGGAGAACAGGCGAAGGTTCGCTTATGTAAGCTTATGATGAATGAAAGCAATTGGATTTTGTTTGATGAGCCGACAAACCACCTTGATGTGGTAGCAAAAGAAGAGTTAAAGCGCGCATTAAAAGAATACAAAGGTACCGTTGTTCTTGTTTGCCACGAACCAGACTTTTATGAAGATTGGGTTACAAAGGTTTGGAATGTGGAAGAATGGTCACAACAACCAGTTTAAAATTTGATTGTTTGTTTCCATTCCCCTGCCTAAATGGCAGGGGGTTTTTGTTGTTGATAAAGGGAAATAATGGATTCTAAGACGAATTTCTTCATATAACAATATTTTTTATTATGTAAATATTATTAAGTGCGTTGAAAATAAACTTGAATGCTGTAAACTAATTCAGTAAACAAAAAACAGTTGAGGTGGATTCATTGATGAAAAAATGGTTTTCTGTCATTATTCTTTTTGTTCTCGTATTTGCATTAGCAGCCTGCGGACAAAAGGATGATAAAGCAAGCAATGCAAAAAAAGAGGCAACAGCAAAAGAAGTATTTAAAATCGGAGCGATTCCTGATCAGAATGCAGCTGACCTAGGAAAAGGCATGACTGCGGTTGCAAAATATCTTAGTGAAAAAACAGGTATGAAGGTTGAATTCGTTCCGTCTGTTGATTATGCAGCACTAGTAACAGCATTCCAACGCGGAGAAATTAACCTTGCTTGGTTTGGTGGTTTAACAAGTGTACAAGCAAGAGCGCTAGTCCCAGCTGCTGATTCGATTGTTCAAAGACCACGTGATTCTCAGTTCCATTCGGTATTTGTCACACAACCATCATCTGGTATTACAAAATTACAAGATTTAAAAGGGAAATCCTTTACTTTCGGCAGCGAAAGCTCTACTTCTGCCATTTAATGCCGCGTTATTATTTGATGGAAGCAGGTATTGATGCCAATAAAGATTTTGACGGCAAGCCAAACTTCTCCGGATCACATGATACAACCTACAAGCTCGTTGAATCTGGGGCATTTAAAGCAGGTGCTTTAAATGAGGCAGTCTGGCAAGCAGCTGTAAAGGATAAAAAAGTTGACACAAATAAAGTAAAAGTATTTTATACTACTCCTTCTTTCTATGACTATAACTGGACGATAAATAGTAATGTAGAAGATGTATTTGGTAAAGGGACAAAGCAAAAGGTGAAAGATGCTCTCCTTTCCATCACAACAAAACAAAAAGAGATCACCGACTTTTTCCAAACGGATAAATTTGTGGAAACGAAAAATTCAAATTACGATAAGATTGCGAAAGTTGCGAAAGCATTAAACATTATTAAGTAGTAGGTGTAGGAAAGATGTCTTCAAAAACGATGATTGAAGTAAACAGAATAACGAAAAAGTATGAGCGGAAGATAGCCTTATCTTCCCTTTCTTTTACCATTAAACATGGGGAATTGGTTGCATTGATAGGGCCAGTGGTGCAGGAAAAACCACTTTGTTAAATACGATTGCTGGATTAGTCCCCCTCCAGAATGGTGAAGTTATCATTGATGGAAATCCGCTAGCTAATTATAAAAAAGGCAAATTATTTGCAAAAAAAGTGGGCGTCATCCGCCAGCAATTTGATTTAATCGGTCCACTTGCCGTCATTCATAATGTACTGGCCGGAAATTTAGCTGATTGGGGATTTTTTAAATCGATGCTTTCACTGCTTATCCCACAAGAAAAAGCAATAGCTGTCCGAGCACTAGAAAGGGTTGGACTTACGGATAAATCGTACGAGCTTACTTCTAATTTATCAGGGGGGAGCAACAGCGTGTCGCGATGGCAAGATTGATGGTACAAAAGCCAGAAATTATTCTTGCCGATGAACCGGTAGCCTCCCTTGACCCTGCCCGGGCAGATGATTTACTTTCGATACTGACAAAACTCGTTTCTGAGGAAAAACAAACCCTGTTAGCCAGCTTACATTCCGTTGAGTATGCCCGCAAATATTTTACGCGAATCATCTCGCTGAAAAACGGTGAATTATTTTTTGATTTGCCAACAGAAAAAGTAACGGATGACCTCCTTACTGAGCTTTATCAGCTAAAGGAGCAAGGATAAAATGAAAAGCGATAGGTTCAATTTTCACTTGCCCAAACGATTTTTTCTTACTTTACTACTAATTGCTGTGTTTGTCTGGAGTCTGTTTTCGGTTGAATGGAATAAAGATGTATTTCATACCGGTGGAATTCCGACAATGCTACAAATTCTTAAAGCCATCATCCACCCTGATTTGTCACCACCCCTTTTGATCCTTGGTGTTCAATCAGCATGGATAACACTAGTTTATGCTGTTTCCGGGATGTCGTTGGCGATTATCTATGCATTTATTGTTGGTATACTTGCTTCAGGGATATTAACATCAAGTAAAACTTCACGCTTATTTTCTAAAGTTTTTTTTAGAGGGCTATTAGGATTTACCCGCTCCATTCATGAGCTCGTCTGGGCATGGCTCTTTGTTGCTGCTGTTGGTTTATCGCCCTACGCAGCTATTCTGGCCATTGCCATTCCATATGGTGGAATCCTTGGTCGAATATTTGCGGATATGTTAAATGATGTACCAGAGCAACCCGTTAAAGCGCTAAAATCGGTTGGTGCTTCGAGGCTGCAAATTCTTTTTTATGGTTATCTTCCCCTTGTCCTTATTGATATGGTTAGTTATACGATGTATCGTTTTGAGTGTGCAATCCGTTCTTCGGCAATTATGAGTTTTGTCGGGCTCGGTGGACTTGGTTACCAGATACAATTGTCCCTCGCTGACTTGAAATATGAGCAAGTTTGGACATATGTATTTTTTCTAATCGTACTTGTGTTATTTGTGGATATATGGAGTAATTTTGTACGAAAAGGTATGTCAGAGCAAAATAGAACAAAGTTGCTTAGATCTGGTTGGCTATCTTCATTCTTTGCGATTCTCCTCATTACCTGTTCTTGGGTGTATATTACACAGGGGGACAATGCTGATTTATTCGCCTTACTCACAACTCAGAACCTTGAATATGCCAAAAAGTTCTTTGGTGGAATGATCGGGTTTAATGATAAACATCCTTCTTTCCTTGATGCAAGTAGTTGGTCGTCTGCAATGAAACTGACGCTAGAAACGTTAGAAATGAGTATCATGGCTATTGGTTTTGCCACCATTGCTGCATTTTTAACGGTCATTCCTGCTGCAAGAAATATAGCCAATGGCAGCTTAACCTTGTCGAAAAAATGGTACAATTGGATTTTGTTTGGCATTGTCCGTATCCTTTATATTTTTTCACGTTCTGTCCCAGAGTTGGTATGGGCGATGATGATTATTTTTATCTTTAAACCAGGTCTTCTTCCTGGTGCAATTGCTCTTGCACTTCATAACTTTGGAATACTTGGAAAGCTTTGGGCTGAAGTCATCGAAGATATGGATCAGCGCCCGATTCGTAACCTAGCTTCAGCAGGTGCCTCCAAAGGACAGATGCTCTTTTACGGCATCCTTCCAACCGTTATGCCAAGATTTCTTACCTACATTCTTTATCGCTGGGAAGTCATCATGCGAACCACTATTGTTGTAGGTTTTGTTGGTGCTGGCGGCCTTGGCATGCAGTTTAAGCTGAGTATGAGTTATTTTCAATATACAGATATCACCCTTCTATTACTTTGTTATATGATTCTTGTAATCATTGCCGACTTCGCATCGGAAAGTACAAGGAAAGCAGCAAAATAAAAAAGAACACACTTCTTTTAATAAGGGAGATGTGTTCTTTTTTGTTTGAACAATTATTAATTTAACATCATCTATTCCTATATAGAAAGACAAAAGCATCATGTTACATAACGCTATGATATTGATAAATATCAGATATCCTTCTGCTATCTTCTTGCTACCCACTCGAATTAACTGGTCCACTAATAGAATGCTGGGTCTTATCGTTGGGAATAGGACTTTCGTAACTATCAGGAGTTATCTTTTTAGTTCTGGTTTTGTTCTTTTTCAAAACCATCGTACTTGGCCTTAAGTGATTATGTGCAATAATGGTCTTGGAGGCATAAGTTTTTAGGACATGCATAGAATGGGTTACAAAGGTATTAATGAACTAAGGAGCCGGTAACCATGAAATCGAAAACCTTTATAATGGGTTTATGTCTTTTATTCCTCTTAGCCCTTGTTGCCTATCTAGATTCCCCCTATTCCATTATTAATAAAAATTACTCCTACTCAGCATCGGTAATTGAGCCGGCAGTAGCTCAGCCGATTGATGAGTCTCCGCCAACAGACGTGCCTCAGTTAGTGGAAAAATTAAAAAAACGTGAAAAAGTCGATGGTTTTATCGTTGAAACGTACCAAGAATATGAGGTTTATATGGACAAAAATGGGAAGGTAAAAAAAAGCGTGCCAACTTCGAAAACGGATACGCTAAAATATTGGGATTATAGCAGTCATTAATAGAAGATCTTGAGATAATCTTGAATGGTTCTGTATATAGGTGCTAAACAATTAAATGACATTAGAAATGACGTGTTGATTGGCACACGTCATTTTTTTGCTGTATTAAGGATTATCGAACATTTGAAACTTTTGATACCAAAATCTCGCCATTACATCTATTTGTTTCATCTAGTCATCCTCCATTTTCATGAAAGTATATACTATAAATTACTTTACATAATTCGCTTTTTTTCATACAGTTAGACATAGTGCGTTTTCTCATTACCTTGAAATAACACAAATTTAGTAAAGATTTATTAGGGGGACAATATGTTTTTATCCTATCCAATTTTGACTGCTCTTTTAGGAATGTTAATTGCTCAATTCGTTAAAATACCCATTCACTTTTTTACTTCTAAAGAATTAAAATGGAAATTGATGTTTAGTACAGGAGGAATGCCAAGCTCTCACACATCTACCATTATTTCTTTGACTACTGCAATAGGTTTAACATCGGGAATGTATTCAAATGAATTTGCAATTTGTGTTGTAGTTTCATTAATTGTCATGCATGATGCCACTGGAGTTCGAAGACATGCAGGATATCACGCAGAAGTTTTAAATAAACTGTTAATAGACTTCAATCGTTTAATTGAAACCTTAAAAAACCCTAATTTAAAGAAAACGGAATATAGAGATAATTTAAAAGAATTATTGGGGCATCAACCTATGGAAGTGTTTTTTGGTGCAATAACAGGCATCCTAATAGGTGTTATAACTTATCATTTCTACCCGTTTTAATTAATAATTAAAAAATGCATTAGATAAAAAATTACTTTACCTTAAGGGCCTTCTCCCTACTTAGTGTATAAGCTTCTAAACCATACAAATAGAAAGGCGCATGAAAAAATTCATGCGCCTCTCGCAATAAATAATTCGGACAAAAAACATTGACTAATTTATGGTTTAACAATGAAATTATACCGTTTTACAAACTTACAAGCTTTACTCTTTATGCTTAGCAGGTTTTGTTTTTTTTTCTTTATTATTTGCCCACATATTAGTAAAAGGTTGATATTCTACAGGATGGGCAGTGTTGAAAAGATATTTACTACTAATTTCCGCCACATGGTCCAATATAGGTAACGAATCCGTATACCTGTCCCAAAAAGACAGGAGAGGAATAACTACCAAGGCTGTTTGCGGAGACGACAATGGGTGGTCCAATAAACCGGTAAAGAATAGAATTGGCAGTGAAAGTATAAAGGAATCCATCATTTTCTTATGGTCAGAAGGACACTTAATCACGAATAGATATTTCAACCCTGTCCAAAGAAGGAGGATCACAAACGCAAAACCGCCAATTGTTCCGTATTCAGAGAAAAAAGCCAGTAAGATGTTGTGCGCATGCGGTACCCCTCCACCGTAAACCGAATAGGCTTCTTGAAATCCTAATGGAGTGGTACCAAATAAGGGATGCTGCTCCCAAATACGAATGCTGTTCAGCCATATTTCTTCCCTAACGGAGGTTGAATAGTCAATCAAATTGGATCTTGGTATGATACGTAGCAGTAACGGGAGTAAAAATACCACGACACCACTTACCCATAAACCCACCTTCCGTTTATACCGGAATAAAAACAAAATAAAAATTAATATCATCGTAGCTATACAGGCACGAGATTCAGTTGCTACGATTCCATAACCTAATAAAAAGACCAAGAACCAGTCCCTCTTTTTAAAGTAGCCAGAAATTTTCTTTTGTCTTAATAGCTTACTAAGAACAAGGGAAAATGAAAGCAACAGCAGAAAGGAAGCAAAATTTGGATTATATTCACTTCCCACTAGGCGTTGGTCTAGTGGATTTCCGCCAAGCCATTTGGTACCTAACAGGAGCCCCCAAATGGGGTGGGCTCGAAGCGAAATCGGAAGAAAACTAGAAAGAACGGAATAACATCCTCCAACAATTACGGCTCGTTGGTATGCATTAAAAAGTGGAAATCTGCACCTTTCTTTCGCACGTAAATACAGTCCGAAATACCCTAGCAACATGGCAAGCACTAGACCATATTCTATTTTTTTTGCAGTAAGTGCCGCACCGATTGTGGAGACCATCAGGCATAAAAAGAAAAAGGTCATTACAGTTAATGGGAATTTTAAAGAATTGTTGATTATTCGCTGAATTTGGCTCCAACCCACAACAAACAGCCATAGAATCCCGACTGGGGGCAAAAGAAAAATTAACAAAACCCCAGCTTCTACAGTCCAATCTTCTATAAATAGGAAACGTGATCTAATCTGTAATAATAGTCTCATCATTCTCCCTTTCTTTTAAATAAATTTTTATTAAAAAATAATATGAAGTGCGAAAAGAAACTACTAATCAACAACAGGATGAAAGATATTGACCTTAAACTATCCTGGTTTAAGATGCATGGTTGAATGCTACTCTCAATCACTTAAAATACGAATCTCCCTTATAAAATATTTTTTAACGAGCTAATTAATCAGTATCTAAGAAAAAAGCATTATGCCAATCCTTAATCATTCAGCCAATTTAATTATTAAAACTTATCACTTGTCATCGTAGAAATCAATTGAGGACACTTTTTAACTGGTAAAACATTTTTAATTTCCATTAATTCCATCTGTAATTCCATCTGCTTCAGAGCTCCAAAGATACTCTCTTCTTCAAATGATCCCTCATTCTTTTTCAATTGTATTAAGAAACCGTGTTCCCTCTCAAAATAAGAAATTGTGCCTTCAGGTGTAGAATTTTCAGGCTTGTTTCTAAGCCTATAGAAACCACCCTAGCATAGATCATTTCACTTGCAGTTTAAGGTGAAATAATTTAAATTTTACCAATTTACCAATCTTCTCTATTTTGCTCTTCTGCTTCCTTTGAAAGAATGGTAACCATTGTAGAAAGGCATGTGTAAGTTGCCATAATATTAGCTGGCAAGCCATTACGTTTTGCCTCAAGAACGGCTTTTTTCATGTCAGGAAGAATTAAAATTTTTTCCTCTGGAATACCCGCATATTTCATCCTAAGAGCAGCATCATAGGCACGTTTACCACTAGCAATAAAAAACTTAACCTCATTCCGGTTCGCCATTTCCATGTCAATATCCCATATCCATGAAACGTCTTCCACATCAGCAAGAAAGTCATTTAAACAGAAAATGAGTTGCTTCTCTTCGTTTGTTTTAACAAACTCTGAAAGTGTTAGGTTTCCCCCATCAGGATTCTTCACAAGATTAAGCATCCAGGTATCTTTATTGATGAAAAATTCCTGCATTCTTCCATCTGCTTTTTGGTAGGAAATTAACCCGTTTAGAATCGTTTCTGTTTCCATTCCCAAAGCCTTGCACGCGCTGATGGAAAATAGGGCATTATAGACATTATACATTCCCTTTAAGGTAGACTGATAATCCTTCCCATCCATCATGAGACCAATTCCTTTTTTAGTTTCATAAACCCTTTTTGCTAAAATATCTGATTTAGGGCGAGTGAATCCGCAGCTGCAATGCTAATGTCCAAGCTGACCAAAATGTATGCAACTGTACGTGAGCTCTTTTTGGCAATTTGGGCAATATTTTGATTCTCCCATAGTATATGAGTGAAACCGGCAAGCATTGGCACCAAGCCCAATATAAATCTTATCTTTTTGCAGGTCAGATAATCGATGAACAAACGGGTCATCCGCATTCAGGATTAATGTAACATCAGTAGATTTTAGACTATCTTTCATCTTTCGAATTAAAATGTCAATTTCGCCATATCTGTCCAACTGATCGCGAAAAAAATTGGTCACGATCAGATAATCAGGCGGGCACTCTTGCACCGCTTTCGGAAGGCTTGCTTCATCTACTTCTATAACAGCAACATCACCATAAAAGGGGCATTGCGAACAATCGTTGCTGAGATTCCGGTAATCATGTTAGAACCCTCGCGATTGGTTATCACCGTTTTTCCGGAAGTTTCTAGTAAATGAGCAAGCAAATTCAATGTGGTCGTTTTTCCATTTGTTCCTGTTATATAGATGATTTCTTTTGCATTTCTTTTTAAATGGCGAAAAATGGACCATCTAATTTTCTTGCCACGACCCCGGAGATCGTGCTTCCGCCATTACCTATCATTCGACTCACTGATCCTGCTGTCTTCCCCGCCCAGATAGCTAATTGTGTTTTCATACATATTCCCCTACTAGTCGTCACAACTTAATTATGAAACTAACCATAAATTTTCAATTGTAAGTATAGTGTTCTAGAGACTAATAGCAAAAAAACAACCAAGGAGTCTTTAAAACGATTCAATGGTTGTTTTTTGTCAAGAACAAAAAAGTTTCTAATCAAGATATCATATAAACCTAATTTAAATATCCAATACGCCTAATCAAAATCCTTATAGACCCTTTACCCTGCTTATTATAATCCAATCAATAGAGTTGTCGTCGGAACATCGCTTAATTTAATAAAAATTTTATTTTTTATTAATAACCCTGTGGTATTATTTAGAAATTGAATTTAGAAAGGAAGGATAGTATGAATTTATCACAACTAGATTATCATTGGTTTCAAGTGATTAATCATTTTGCAGTCACTTACTCTTTTTTCAACCCTATTATGGCATTTACAGCAAATAACTTGGATTATCTTTTCTATATCGGAGTTATTATCTATTGGTTCACTCGTACGGAGTCAAATCGTCAGATGGTCTTCCAGGGGTTAGTGACTGCTTCCCTAGCTTTAGGAACTAATAAACTGATTGGTACTCTCTATCACCGAGATCGCCCTTTTGTTCATCATCATGTGATTCAATTAGTAATGCATGAGGCATCAGCTTCTTTTCCAAGCAATCACGCGGCGGCATCGTTTGCAATCGCAGCCTCTATTTGGTTCTGGCGGAAAAGAGATGGGTGGATTTGGTTCATTCTTGCTGCAGCCATTTCCTTCTCTCGTGTATGGTCAGGAATACATTATCCTACAGATGTAATTGGTGGAGCGATTCTTGGTATTCTGTTAGCATTGCTGGTAAATAGGGTGTTTCGTTCCTTCCATTTGTTCAAAAGGATATCTGAAACCCTCATCCAGTTCTACGAAAACATTGAACATAGAATTTGGAAACCAAAAAATAGAGTATAATTATTCTTTATAGATGTGTAAAACAGATAATTGGTTTACAAAAATCACAAATTGCATTTTTTTATAAAAAAAGTTAGTGTAAACAGATCTCATTGTTGCGGAACATTTTGCAATACCAAAATTATCAAATTTAAGGGAGATTTAAACATGAGCATTCTACATCAATTAGGAGACGTAGCAATCCACTGGATCAATTCAATTGGATACTGGGGAATTCTTTTAGGGATGATTTTGGAAAGTGCCTGCATTCCCATTCCTAGTGAAGTCATCATGCCTTTTGGCGGGTATTTAGTATTAACGGGACATTTAAATATCTTGGGTGTGATTTTGATTGGAACAGTTGGAAATATCTTAGGCTCCTTAATAGCCTATGCTATTGGATATTGGGGTGGTAAAAGATTTATCAATCGATTTGGTAAGTACGTATTCTTATCAAAAAAGCATTTAGATTCCGCTGAAAAATGGTTCGATAAGCGTGGGGAAATTACAGTATTTGTTTCCCGTATTTTACCTGCAATTCGTACTTTTATTTCGTTACCGGCTGGAGTTGCCCGTATGAACCTTGTTAAGTTCCTAACTTACACAGCCATTGGTAGCTTAATTTGGTCTGGCATCTTAACTTATGTTGGATATGCATTGGGAAAAAACTGGCAAAATATTCAAAATATTTTACATCCTATTACCTATTTGGTTGCTGTTATTGTATTGGTGATTCTAGTTTTCCTGATTGTAAAGGTCTTAAAAAGTAAAAAGGTATCTGCTTAGCAAAATTAATGGGTGAAGATTTGACAATTTTATCCCTTTTTCCAGTATGAATGTAAGACTGATTTGATTGTGTATAATAAAAAAACCAAATTAGTTCAAAAAAGCACTAATCCTAAAAGATTAGTGCCCATTTACTAGATAATTATTTAGCGAATACATGATGTCCAATTTTAACTGTCACTTGGCGTGATGAGACCCATGAAGCTTGTTGAAGTTGTAGGATTGTAGAAAAATAAAGATCCGTTTCCTCTCCCCATTAAAGCTATTGCTTCATTAACGGCTCTTATAGAAGCTGCATCTGCCGGTTGATTAATTTGGCCGTTTTCTACAGGTGTGAATGCATAATGTCCATTTGAAATTTGATAGATGACCCCAGGGACTGTATTCGGGAAGTTTGGACTTTTTACCCGGTTTAACACTACGGATGCAACTGCGACTTTCCCAGCGTAGGGTTCCCCTACTGCTTCTGCATGAACAAGACGTGCCATTAAGGCTTTATCTGCTGTAGATACCGGAGAATTCGGGATTAAAATGGTTTTTCCTGCATAAAGAGATGACCAATTATTTGCACCTTCTAAACTATTTAAAGGAACCCCGAAACCTTTTGCTATATTCCAGTATGTTTCACCATTTGATATTTTGTGAGTAAAGGTGGCTGCTTCAGACTTACTATTTAAAGTAAATGCTGACATTGATAAGATTACTCCAGCTGCAATTACTAACTTTTTAAGTTTTTTTAGTTTATTCATGTTTTTATAACCTCCTAGTAGTCCTCTCGTTTGCTCTACTATTAGGCTATCAAATGTAATATTTCTATTCATTGTCCAAATCATGGAAATCAAATGTAAGGGCTTTCAACCCCTTAATATTAAGCAATTAAAACAGACTAAGTTAAAATTATCCAAGCTTTTAAAATTTCCAATATTAGCCCTTACAGGAAAATAAATGTCCGATTTTTACATAAGGTTTCAATACTGTAACATACAAAATAAAACCACCCTTTCGATGATGAAAAAGGATCGCCTTCTTCTGGCGACCCTTTTTCAACGATTTACTATTTTAGTAGTTTATTTTTTTAATCTGATGGCTCGCAGCTTTTTCTTTAGCGGATTGAGAAACTTGTTTTCCATGGTTGGTTGTCTTGGTTGCCGTCGTTGTCGTGGTTGCCATCGTTGTTGTTGTCGGTGTCGTCGTTATCGCTTTTGTCGTTGAGTTGGCCGTTGCAGTTGAGTTTTTCGTTGCTGTTGTGGTAGCTGATTTCGTGCTTGTCGTTCCCGTTGTAGGAGTATTCGAATTCGTCGTAATGGTAGTAGCAGGTGCTGGTGTATTAAAAGTCGTTGACGTAGCACTAATTGTCTTCGTATTCTTTTGATTTACGGCTATGGCTTTATCACTCTTGTTTCCATTATTTAAAACCGCCGCTTGGAAAACAGCAATATTATGAAAATGGGTTGGTTGCACGTCTTTTACATCCGGTGTTGGTGTTTGATTTTTCACCGTTTTTTCTGCTTTGTTGATGTCATCCGCTTTTTTTTGGTCTCCGGAATTGGTTAAATCATTTGCTTGCGCTAATCGTTTAGAAGAATGATCGGCTAACAAAGCGTTGGTGACAGAAAACGTAATGGATCCCACTAATACCATGGTAAGGGCTCCTTTGGTTAGTTTGTTCATGTTTTTCCCCTCGTGTCTTTTTGTGCGCGGTCGCATTACAAGAATTCGTCCAACCCTAATTGGTTTATGGGGGTATAATTAATGATCAATTTTTCGGATTCTGCTCGCTATTTTCATGTTCCTGCCTAGTACCTCTCTCTTTACTGATCAATCATAAGTAATTCAAGACAATAAAAACCAAAAATAGACTTCAGTACCATTTAAAAAATAAAAAAATATCAGCCTACCCCCAAAATCTTAAAATGACTACCTAACCTTCTTTTGGTAGTCATTTTTTGTCGAAAAAAATCTGTCCACTGGATACGGACATTTAGTATAGACTGTCCATAAACGGTGCCTGTCACCAAAAGGAGGGAACTTAGTGAATCGAGTTTTTAGGTGGATTGTTAGATCGTTGTTTGCACCTGTAGCTGGAAATGGAGGGGCTGTTGCAAGTACACTTGGTTTTTTTCTGGGCTTTTTACCTTTATATAGTGCAAGAATTCCATTAATGCTTGTTCTTTCACTTTTTTTGCGTTTTAATATTGTCGCCTTATTCCTTGGAACGTTGATTCCGATTTTTATTCCTTATATTCGTCATTTACCTTTCATCAATTTACAAGGATTGGAAGGATATAAATGGTTATTTTCTACCCTGAAACATAAAATCCCACTTTCACAAAGCATTGCAACAGGAGTCTTGGGAGGATTGATTGGTCTTGTCTGCTATTTTTTCTTCCATTGGTTTTACAATTTAGGACTGAAAAAAAGGGAGCGAAATCAAGAGCATGTTTTTCTTGACCCCGCCAAAAGGCGCTGGTCGATTATTAAACGGATGAGTATAGGATTTACAATGTTAATTGTTTTCGTATCGATTATTTTTATTGAAAGCCTTAATACTGACCCGTTGTTTTCTGGCCTGCAATTAAAAAAACAAGCAGCAACGAGCGAGATTGATCCGATTAATCAAAGTTTCAGTGATGCTCAGCTTGCAACAAAGCTTCAAAAAACAAATCCTTCCCCTCTTATTCAAAAAAATAATGGTCTATTGAATAAGAATCAAATGGTGGGCAAACAAGAAGTTTATGGTTTTTACGTCAATTGGGACGAAAACAGCAAAACTTCTTTTAAAAAAATATCAATTCTATTACAACCTTAATGCCGGAGTGGCTGCAGCTTACTTCCAAACTTACCTTTAAAACCAGCAATGACTCGTCTATTACTGAATTGGCAAAGGCGCATCATATCAAGATTCTTCCCTTAGTTAATAATTTTATTAATAATAAATGGGATGCAGAAGCTCTGCACCGGTTATTTACTACTCCCGGTGCTGAAGATCTTTTTATTAAAAATTTGTTGACGTATGTAAGAACAAATGACTTTGCCGGTATCAATATTGACTTTGAAGGAATCAATGAAAATGATAAAGCTAATTTGACGCAATTTATGGATAAGGTATCAGAGCAATTTCATCAACATGGTCTCATGGTAACACTGGATGTTCCGCCGAAGAACACTAGTTATAACTATGCTTCATTAGCAGCTGACGTTGATCGGATGATTGTCATGCTATATGATCAGCACAACTCCATAGGTAAACCTGGACCTATCGCTCCATCTGATTGGGTAAAAGAGAGCTTAAACCAGCTCAATATTCCTTCCCAAAAATTGATTGTCAGTTTGGGTAGCTACGGTTACGACTGGGAAGAGAACTCCAATCAGCCAGCAGATACGGTTACCTTCGGGGATATCATGAATCTGGGAATTGGTACGAATCTCCAAATCCATTGGAATAAACAAGTTGCCAACCCTTATTTACGCTACAAAATAAATGGTAAAAGCCACATTGTTTGGTTTTTAGATGCTGCTACATTTTATAATCAAATGAAGCAAGCGAACGATAGCGGTTCAAAAGGAATAGCGGTTTGGCGTCTCGGTTCTGAAGATCCTTCTATCTGGAATTTCATTAATAAACCGAAGGAAATACAGAATCCATCCAATGCTCTTAAAACCTTAGTCAGTCCTGAACCTGTTCACTACACAGGGGCTGGAGAGATTTTAAACATTGTTTCTCAATCAGAAAATGGTATAAGAACGATTCAATCCAATTCACAGGGTATGATTCAAGAAGAAATCTATTCTACCTTACCAAAGCCTTTTGAGGTGGTTCGTTATGGAAAACCTAAACGTAAGGAAGTCGTCCTTTCCTTTGATGACGGACCGGATCCAATCTATACACCACAAATATTGGACATTTTGGACAAAAATCATATAAAAGGGGCATTCTTTATCGTAGGAGAGAATGCTGAGCTGCATCCAGAACTGATTGATAGGATGTATAAGGAAGGCCATGAAATTGGCAGCCATACCTTTACCCATCCTGATATTGCAACCACTACACCATTTCAAACGAAAATGGAGCTAAATGCTAATCAGAGGCTTTTTGAGGAAATTACGAATCATTCGATGAACCTTTTCCGCCCGCCGTATGTGGCTGATGCGGAACCGAGCACAAGGAGCGAACTGCTGCCTATATTGCGGGCACAGGATATGGGTTATACCATGGTCGGTGAATTAATTGACCCTAACGATTGGCAAAGACCTTCTAGTAAGGAAATTGTGAAGCGGGTATTGGATCAGCTGCCAGAAGGAAATGTGATTTTGCTGCACGATGCTGGGGGTAATCGCTCCAATACTGTAAAGGCTTGCCTATAATTATTAATGAACTTAAAAAGCGCGGCTATACATTTACTACCATTGCGAGTCTTTTAGGAAAAAGTGATAGTCAGATTATGCCCCCTGCTAATCAGGACAGCCCTTATTTGGTTTATGACAAGGCTGTATTTATGCTCATACAAGGCTGGCGTTTAGGATTAAGTGTCCTATTCTACTCAGCTATCTTTTTAGGAATCCTGCGCCTGGCTATCTTCGTTTTCCTTTCTAGAAAGCAGGTAAAAAGGTATAAAGAAACCGAGATTGACCCTAGCTTTACACCTTTTGTAAGTGTTGTTATTGCTGCCTATAACGAGGAAAAAGTAATTTGTAAAACGATTCATTCTATTTTATCCAGCAATTATCCAGCTTTTGAGGTGCTGATTATTGACGATGGATCAAAGGATGATACTGCTGTCGTTGTTCAAGAATCCTATGTTAACCACCCTCTCGTCAGATTAATTAAAAAAACCAATGGGGGAAAATCCTCTGCTGTTAATCTTGGTTTTAAAGAAGCAAAAGGGGAAATTGTAGTTGCTCTTGACGCTGATACACTTATTGCTGAAAATGCCATCTTACTGCTTGTTAACCATTTTAAAAATGAAAAGGTTGCTGCTGTTTCAGGTAATGTCAAGGTTGGCAATAAGGGGAACCTCCTTACAAACTGGCAGCATATCGAATATGTGACAGGCTTTAACCTAGAGAGAAGGCCTTTGCCGCTCTCAATTGCATTACAGTTGTACCAGGTGCGATCGGTGCCTGGAGAAAGACGGCGGTAGAAGAAGCAGGATATTTTAAAGAGGATACACTGGCAGAGGATACCGATATCACTCTTACTCTTTTACGCCAAGGGAAAAAGATTGAATTCGAGGAAAAGGCTTATGCCTTTACAGAAGTGCCGGAAGATATTAAAAGTCTGGCACAACAGCGTTTCCGATGGGTTTATGGAACTTTACAATGCTTATGGAAACATCGGGAGGCTTTATTCAATAAAAAACATAACTCATTAGGATATATCGGCCTTCCAAACATGTGGCTTTTCCAATATATTTATCAAACAATATCGCCTATTGCGGATATATTGTTTATTATGGCCCTTTTTGGCGCTCACCCTGGAAAAGCAGCCATTGGATTTATCCTATTTTACTTGCTGGATTTCCTTACTTCTCTATATGCGTTTCGATTGGAGAATGAAAGGCCTAAACCACTGGGTTCCTTGTTTCTGCAACGAATCTTGTACAAGCAGCTTATGACTTATGTCGTGATAAAATCTATCTTCTCGGCAATAAAGGGAGTAACCGTTGGTTGGAATAAACTAAAACGAAAAGGTAACGTAACACAGGAAACCTATGTTGCGAAGGTTAAGGAAAATATGTAATGGACTATTCGCACAGGCCTTCCTCATTTGGGGAAAACCTTTTCCTTCACAAAGACATTTCTCATAGATAATTATTAATCACAGCTTTAAATTTTTTTACAAAAAAATAAAGGGAAAGGTTATTTCTAGATATTTTTCGTTTTATCAAAAAAATGTTCACCGACATATGATAAAACATCAGTAACTTAAAATGGAAAGGAGGACACGATGATGAAAAAAGAGAAAAAATGAAAATCACTTTGGCGATGGCTTTTGGTCGCACCGATATTATTTTTCCTCGCTCCTCTAACCATAGGCTTATATCTCACTCATCCTTTCCCTGCAAGAACCACTAAAAACCCGAAGGATTACGGTCTTGAATTCGAAGAAATTGAATTTCTAAGCAGAAAAGACAGATTAAGGCTATCGGGCTGGTGGATTGCTGCTTCATCTAACAATAGCAATAAAGTCGTCATTACCGCCCACGGTTATACCAATGAACGTTCCATGGAAGGGATTGAAGGGCTGCATCTTGCTAAAGTCCTTTCAAAACACGGATATAATGTTCTCATGTTTGATTTTCGCAATGCCGGCAAATCAAAGGGAAGAACCACTGGGATGGGGTATTTTGAAAAACATGATTTATTTTCTGCGATTGATTATTCGATTCAGGAAAAAAAACAGGAAAAGATTGCCCTTCTTGGTTGGAGCATGGGAGCATCCACTGCTCTTATTGCCGGATGCGAACATTCTGCTGTTTCAGTTGTCATTGCTGACAGTCCATTTAGTGATTTAGAATCTTATTTAAGAGAAAATCTTTCTTTTTGGTCCAAATTGCCCAAACGCCCTTTTACACAGATAATTATTCACTCGATGCGAAAACTTTTAAAAATTGACCCCAATGAAGTTTCGCCAATTAACAATGTGAAAAACTGTAAAGGAAAATCATTCTTTTTAATCCACAGTAAGAGTGATGAAGCAATTCCTTACTCCGAGAGCGAAAAAATATTTCAATGTATATCATCAGATCACCATAAAGAATTGTGGCTAACAGAAGATATTGAACATATTAATTCGTATCTTATATGTAAAGAAGAATATGAGAGGTGTGTTCTTCGGTTTCTATATGAACATTTAACATAAAAAAACGTCAGAAATTCTATGTAACCTAAAATTAATTTATTGGTTTAAAATAATCGTGTCTTCCGGCACTGAAAATATTAGCATCCGCCCATTCTAGGTCATCTGTTTTCACCTCTGGGACAACATTTGTTGCTTCTACTTGAGCTAGAATAATCAATAAAATTAAAAAGGCATAGGATGAACCTAAGCCTTTTAACAACTGACTACCTGAAAAACGTCCAAAATTGTAAATTTATATTTTACCCAAAATGGATTACCAACTTCATCTTTCGTTTAGTAGTTTCACCGTTTACCTATTTAGCTATGCAAACTCCCCTTTAACCATGCTCGTGGACGATAGGGACCAACAGGGATTTGGATTAAACTGGTTTTCCCTTTTGCTTCAATCTGGTAAAGTTCGTCACACGATTTAGCATCAAATCCCAGAAGCGGGTGGCCGCCCATATCTAAAGCATTCGCCGCTAAGAGGAGCCGTTGCACTAAAATGCCCGCTTCCATTTGCTGAATCCGATATCCTCTATACCCCAATGTCTTGAAGAGATGATCCTTGTCTCCAACGATATGGAAGCAAAGCGGGACTTGGAACAGATTCACATTATCCATTGTTAATCCATTTTGTAAATACTCCCGATAATCACCTGACGATATTCTCCGAAGTGCATTAGCCCCTTTGTCAAAGGAGTATGCTCCATTTGGAACGTCCTCTACATGATTTATACAACTAACCAAGGCCAAACGAGATTCGAAATTACCATCTGTTCTGTCAAGGTCATTCTGATAGGAAAAGGAAATAGTCTCTTTTAGCAAAGTGGCTATTTGTGCTTGACTTACTTTTCCTATCAAAAAATCCGCATCAGGAGAATGTCGCTTCCTGCAAACTGTTGCAAGATCATATGATATAGGCTCTGTAAATGGCAACATGACAGTCTCCATGCTTGAGGAAACACTCATACGATGATGTTTCTCCAACTTGGCAAAGAAATCTGTTGATTCTAACATCGATGCTTCATTTACCTTCCTTAACATTGGATAATCTACTATTCTTTTTGATCGTTGAAAGGTTTCATGATTCAAAACTGGCAACTCCCGGCATAAAGCACTGACAGAAACACTTTCTAGCTCATGGCTATCACTAAAGTTTAAAGCTGAATGATTCGACAATGGGATAACAGCGTATACACTTTCATCCTGTTCGGATAGACCAAGCAAGTGATTGATAGGTCGATCAAGAAATTGGTAGCATACCTTTGTAGATAACCCTAGCCGATCAGCTACTTCTAACGATTGCCCAATCAACACTCCTGTATCTAACCCTTGCAAACGATAGGAAAAGTTATTATATTTATAAAAATTTTTCCAAAACACCGTCGAAATAAAAAGGGTTCCAAAGCAGTCTGAAACATCACAGCTATTCCCTAGACTCCTAGTTAAATAGGAGTCGTAATTACCTTCTCTCAACAATACGAGTCGGTGATGAGCAACAGAATAGTGGTAGATTCCTTCTGGGATATCATCTAGCTTTAAATAGACATATAATTCATTTGGATACATTGCTCCCCCAGAGGGAACAAATCTCCGTAACGAAGGGACAACACTCACATCATGTTCCGTGAATCCATTGAAAAAGGCGTCTGAGAGTATTGAGTAAAGCCATATATATACCATAGGTAATGACCGACGTCCTCAAGGTTTGGTTTAATTGGAGCAACACGTCCCATGAGGGATAACGGTACTTCCGCAGAAAGGGGAATCTCTGTTAAGCCACGATACAATTTATAAGAAAGTGGTGCATTTCCCCAATCAACCTGCCAATCCTCCGGAAAAAGTTTATCTGTTTCAAAATGCAGATGGTATAGAAATGTATCTAGATTCAACCCTGTTACCTCCTACTCTTCCTTTATGGAAACGGATGAGGATATGGATTAAGCTGTTTATATTCTAACGGCTCCTTTGTAAATCCGAGTTTCATCGGTACGCAGAGAACCCTCTCAAGCCCTTTTACACGGGTTAGATGATGACCGAATGTCATCGGTAACATTCCTGGAATCAATACTTTTACACAGAATAATCCGTTCCGTTTAGTAATAGGTGTTGACTGGTCAACCACAATAACCTCGAGGTCTAACCGACGGAGCTTTTTCAAGATGTCCTCTAGATCATCTTTCAAATCTTTGTTTCTCGACTGGGGCTTAAACTCCTCTTTAAACGTTCTTAATGGACGGTTACTTTCCAATAAAAAATTCAATCGCTCCTCCGCCTCCGGCAAACCATACAGCAGGCCATGGTCCTCCATCGTCTTGACTTCGAATGGATCTTGTAACATCCTTTCATATTTCTGTCGGTTTTCTTCTAATTTTTCATCATGTCTATACATCATTCCTGCAAGCTCGTAAATCGCACTTTTAACAGCACTAACCGGATCCGGATTTGCTGCAGCTGCACAAATAAGGTTAACACCCTTGGATCTCCTATTTTTTGCGACTCCCCAAACGCTTGGGATCTCATGTTCCATCGTCGAATTATAAAAATAGAGGTCATATCCAACGACCTCACGTATCCTGTCAATCATCAGCTGTAATTCTTGATCGTCTGCTGAACGAAGGTCAAGACGCGGTAGGGGCAGCCTTGCATACCAGGTTAACAGGAATGAATCTCGCTCGACCACCTCCATAATGGCATGGAAAATTGCTTCCTCAAGACTTCCTCCTAATGCACATCCGTTAGACGTTTCATAAACCAGGCCTCTTGATAGCCCAAGCTGTAGTAGGCTAGTAGCTCTGGAACGAGAATTGGACGTTCTTGTAAAAACGAATATCCCCATACCCAATTCATTTGTGCATCAGGATGAAACGGTTTAAATGGAAAATTAACTTTTGCATACTGTTCCTGTTCATGTAAACCAAAACGACTAGGATGTAATGCTATATTCTCCAAATTGCGATAACTGCCTCGAATTACTGTCTTCTTACCTCAAGGCCCAATCCCGCAATATCGCTCCAACCCTTCTAAAATGGCAGTTAACTTACTCAGCTCATAAGAATTCGACCTTCCTGCTACCCCCTCATCAGCTCCAAATAAGGGCATGTTAACTAGGACATCTGCAAATGGCAGTCTGTAATCCTGCATTCTTCCATTCATGACCCCGGTTCGGAAATCCATATATTCTTTGGTTAAAACTGTAGTTAATTCACTTATTGGACGACAGCGGTAACTGTCCTCACTGATTTTAGGACTAGATTTAATTTTTATTTGGGCTAATGCCGCTGTGTCATCTGGTAAAGAGCTGCAGACTGGGCATAAAGGATCGGGCAAGAAAAAGTGGCTGGTAGTGAGTAATGTTCTTAGATTCGTAATGGACATTCGATTTTCTAAGTAGGCGCGATCACCATTAAGAATCCGCTGTACCTCCTTGCTTATCAAGAAAGACATCTGCATTAGTCCTGTTCGTGATGCCCATGCATCACGCTGGACTCCTTCTTCTGTTGGCATACTTTCTTGGAGTTTCCACATTTGTAGACGATCGGGTCCAGCTATTATGCGCCGTATGTCTGCACAGCGAGAACATCCAGGTCCATCAGGAAGAACAATTGGACCAATGATTCCCTCCCCGAATGAAACAAATCCACGAAGCCAAGGGATCCCAGCAATTCGGAATTTTTCTTCCGCTTTTTGATGAATCGATGGAAACCAGGCATCGTGTAATACCAAAGCTAAATCTGTTTCTTCTGTAACTTCTGCCAGGTCACATTGTCGCCTGACGTTATTTTGGACCGATAATAAATTACTTACACATTCCGCTAATACTCCCTCTCCTTCAATTAAAATTTGGGCAACCATCAGGATTCCTCCTCTCGCAGTTGCACACCAAACACTCCTGCCAGCTCATTCTGCTTAAAAAAGGTTCAAAGCTAAAATCGTAAACGGTTAGTCGATTATTGTTATTGTGAAGGACCTGAAGGGCAGATTGCAATAGCTCAGATTGTGTTAGTTCCTCACAAGAAGGAATTTCAAGCTTAGAAGAGTTATTTTTCAAAAAAACCGCTGGATTTACCACTTGCCTCTCTTTGGTATTCACTTGATTTTGAGCATCCATAAGTGCTTGTTGTAATGCACCCCTTAACGCCAATGTTGTATTTAAACCTACCTTTGTGTACCATCGGTCATTTGATCTAACTCTTATTACGGGGAAGCCATGGATTTCCTCTTCTATTCCGATCGTCGTTAGTCTATTCAAGGTAGTTAAGGCATCTAAATAATATCGGCAGTGTCGATCTTCCATCGATCCAAGCTCCATATGAGAAATCGTTTTCAGTTGATTGACCTTTCTATTTCTTAATTCTTCGTCTAAATAGGCTTGCAACCCTCGGCAAATAACCTCTTCAATTGTTTCACCGGCACCGATTCCTATAAATCCGCTTGAAAGGCCTGCACCTGCGTTATTGACGTCTCCCTTAACGAGTGGATCAATTATGTTTGAAACGTACATTTCAATACCTGTCAGCCCAGCTTCCCTCTGCGCTTCCTCATGTGTTAAACCTCCACAGATAACTTCTGGTAGCAGCTCTGCCGGACCTTCTGACAGAGGGTTAACTGCTTGAATATAGCACTGTGGAAGCGGTATTTGCGGCAAATTCCGCTCCTCCCAAGTATGGAAAATTCCAGTTTTTTCTGAGGTTAAGCGGCTGAAATAGTCCAAGAGGTAACTGGGTGATTCATTTCTCACTACTTCCTGTTTAAGCCTAGCATCAAGATCTTCAACCTGTCTTGGTGTATCCATTTTAGTTGTCAGTGGATGTGTTAGGAACGAAAGCCAGTCTCCTTCAAGCGTTTCAAGATCAAGAAGGTAAATTTGGTTCCCCTGATTTGCACCTGCAATGTTTGTTGCCTTTTTGAATAATTCGAATACTGTAATATTTGCCAACAGTGATCCTGTAGTCGGAGAGAAGATCTGGGGCTGCTTATTTGTATTGAATACAGTTTGATGAATGCGCCGCCATGCCGACTCCCAGCAGCCATCTGATTCTGGATGAACGACTGGACCAGCTAACCCCACATGGTCTAAACATATAGCGGGTATAAAGACCTTCCTTTCATCTTTACAAACCAGATTTAGATTCCTTAATTCTTTCATATTTCCATCCTGGGACATATACAAAACCCAATCATATGGCTTCACAGCTTCAATCCAATAACCTATCCCCCCTTCTTTTCGAAAAGGTACCACTGCTACATCGACCTCAGCATCGATCACTTTAGCTTTCTCCACCAATTCATTTATTCGCTGCAGGTTGGTTGGTATAGTATCTGTTACTAAAACATGAAATTTAGGCAAACCTGATTCTAGTAATGACGATACAGTTGAAAGGATGAAGTCGCCAGATCCGATTGTCAGCACTTTCGCTTGACGGTATTGCTGAAATCGGAACGCACCAGATTCCACAAAATTTTCGATAAATTCTATTTGTGGAGCATGGTGGTGAAGAACCATACTTGTTAATTGATGGGGTTTATCTTGGCCTATATCTCGAACAAAGCCATTCTTGTACAACGTTTCAGCGATCTTATATACCCTGTTCCGATAAGGAGGAGTTAATCCCACTGTCAGATCTTCCAATGTCTTTTCCCCATTGAACATAGGCATTAGTTTTTCAATCCACTGATAGATGGTGGCTCCTTCCATCTGGAACGAGCTTACATTATTTCTAAAATAAACACCACCTGATGGATCCGGGAGAAAAAATGTATCCCTTTTTACTTTTAAACGTGAGGACGAGGTCAGTTTTATCATTCAGCTCCTCCTTATTCTTAAATTTCTTTCTAATTTTCCATTATCATTTTATGTTCTTTTATTTGTCCATTATGTTAAACAAAAAAAGAAATGCCCCTGGAGCAGAGCTGCTGGGGCACTTTCTCTTTAGATAAAACCGATACCAAATCCGAAACAACTAAAACCGATTCCAAAACAGCCGGCACAACCAAAGCCGCCGAAACATCCACCACACCGGAATCCGCCGCATCCGAATCCACCGCATCCGAATCCACCACAACGGAATCCACCGCATCCGAATCCACCGCACCGGAATCCACCACAACGAAATCCACCGCACCGCCGAGCATCTCCTAAATATAATTGGCTTTGAGGATCCATTGGAATTACCTCACCAACTCGGTAATTATCCATGCCCAACATTTGCAATTCATTGAAATTTTGCATACTTACCTCCCCTTTATAATTAAAAAATATATATCAGTTAAAACTGATACTTAAGTCATGTGTTAATCTAGATAGAACCACAAGCTACCTCGTGATCTCTCTTCAACAAAGTATGATTCAAATTAGGTCACTGTTACTGATTTAGGTGCCTATTTCAAACGAGATTAAAGGTTAGGTACTATGTAAATAAATTGTTAAACGATAGAAGCTTAAAAATTTCAATAAATTTTTTATTAAATGAGCAATGTTTACGAGAAATGTCAAAGAAAAAAGACTCAAGTGGATGGACACTCAAGTCTTCATATCATCAAAAATATGGAAAAATTTATTTATTTGAAGCAAAAGCAAAAGCAAAAGCAAATCTTTTTTTCTTCACAGGTTCAAACTCTTCTTTTTCCACAGAGAGGAGAAAATTCAAAATATCCTCAGCTGCATGCTTGTTGATAAAGTTTCTTTGCGATTCCATGATAGAAGTTAAACGTTCCCCGTCATAATCTAACAATTCTTCGATAATGGAAGTAAGATGTTCAGTGTTTTGGCAATATACACCTAAATTATGCTTTTCGGCAAACCATGGATTATCTTTTTCTTGCCCTGGTAAAGCTCCTGTAATGATAATCGGCAAGTTCGTAGCAACAGTTTCAAACATTACATTCGGGCTTCCTCTTGTGATCGCAATATCTGCTGCCAGCATCAAATCTTGAATATTTTTAACAAATCCATGAATTTGAGCACGGTCTCCATAACGTTCATTTAAAGAAGATTCCAATTCCGTTTTCAATTTTTCATTTCTGCCTGCAATGATGCTTACCGTACAATCGAAATGTTCAAGCAGTTCTTCTGCTATCGCACTCATATTGCCTACTCCTTCACCACCGCTCATCATTAAAAAGTTGATAGTCGATTTTCCATTGGTCCGATTGCCTGAATGGCAATGAAATCTTTCTCGAACAGGAAATCCAACCACATTGATTTTTTCTTCAGGAACGCCAAACTCTAAACATTTTTCTTTGGCTTCTTCAGTAGGGCTAAGGATAAAATCTGCCCGCCCGTCTGCCCATAAAGGATAAATATTCACAAGATCGGCAATTAGGGTGCCAAAAGGAATGTGAATGTTTTCTTTGCGCAAGATATTAATGACGGAACCATTGAAATTAGGATGAATCGATAAAATCAAATCGGGTTTTACTTCATTCAGTAAAGCAAGAAAATTGTTTCTGATCACCACTTCTACGCATTTATCCACTAAAAAGGAATTCATTGCAGAAAAATGCCAGATGGCGTTCCACAGCTGGGCAGAATATCGAGTAATCGGTCCATAGGATTTGCCGATGTTTAATAAAGCTGTTCCGCCTAAAGCAAAGCCATCGACCACTTGGATGTCAATTTGGGTATTCACACCAATTTTTTCATGCAAGGATTCAGCAATACTTTTATGTCCATGACCTGTATGGTCAGATGAAATCACCAGAATTTTTTTAGTCACAGAATCAAACCTTTCTAGATTACTTAAATTTTGGACGAACGTTTCATCAAAATATTTCTATCGCTTTTCAAGTAGAGATTTTCTTATATATTATAATAATAGGAATAGTTTATATTTTTTTAAAAACATACGAAAAAGCCTTTCCTGTAAAAGACTTCGGTTAAAAGAGGACTGTAAACTTTTAGTGAATCTTTTATCATTATATGTAATATCGATATAGAAAAAAGAACTTGTTTATGGAAATATATTAATTGTTTCTTTTTTAAAAGGCTTTTTTGAAAAGTATTTATCCATAATGTGTCATTTCTTCAAAACAAACGTACACATTAACCTTTTTTCCAAATTCATCAGTCTCTACTCAAGCAATATTTATAGCACGCGCAGCTAACACTGCCACAATAACTAGAGAAATAGATGATTGAATCATCATAAAAATTTTTGCTCTTTGAGATAAAACCATTGTATCAGTTGGACTAAACGCTGTATTTGTATTGAAGGCTAAGTATAAATAATCTAGAAATGATGGGGTCCATTTTTCTAATTCAAGTATAGTAAAAGTCATTTGTGGAAATAAAAAATCAGGCTGCTCACTTTTTCCACTATGCCTTTTCAAGGGACCACCCCGATCGAGTTCCCAATACCATACAGCGAAAACACCAATGTTAATAATCCAAAGCAGGCTTGCACTTTTGAATAAACTGGCAGCGCTAGCACTGTGCTGGAACAATGCATGAATCAAGAATGCCACACTACTAACTAACCCAATCGTAACTACTCCTGTTATAGTAAGGGCTAGAGCTCGTGTCCATCCATGGTGCCCTCGAATCATGCTTATTGTTGTTGGTATAATCAAAATAACTACAATAGTAAGGATTGTCCAGCTAGGACCAATTGTTAATTTTTCCGAAATAACACTTAGTAGGATCCCAATAATGAGAACCGTGATTAAAAATGCTCCTCGTGGAACATGAATATAGTTTTCATCTGAAGTATTGGTTTCCAAAAAACTCCCTCCTGAAAATCTTTTTTCCAAATTAGGGTGTATCTGCTAACTATTCTCCATACCAAATATACCCATAGATAATTCCAGCACTATTTACCACTCAACGCTATAATAATTTCATCCCAGACTATTATAGCAAATCGCTGTAGCTATATGAAAATAAATAAGAAAACACATTAGGGACTCATGTATATGGTAAGGAAGCAAAAATAGCTATTTTTATTCCCACATCTAGAATCCCTACTGCCCTGAACTTTATTATAACAGTTCTTTATTTCATAGTTGATATCGCCTTATCGTTTTACTACCTTGTTTGGCTCCAAACCATGGCGTTCTCAAACAATATGGATAGGCTTTCTTCGTTTACATCCTCCCTTATATAGGGTGAATTATTTTTTTACGTATTCATAAAGCGTCATAGAGGAATTTCTAAATCCCATCCCACCCCAGTTCTGGCTCGGCTTAGATTGTGTGTCCTGCCATTTGTATGCAGGTACAACACGACAATTGGTTCTGATCCAATTAAGTACTGTTGATTGTTGATTTCCAAATGACCTTCCTTGAAGAAGGAAATAGCGAATTTGTCCGTCATTGACCAACTTTTGCAGCTTCTCAACCGTAAGAGCCGGATCATTCCCCATAAATCCTCCCATCGCCATGACAGGTAGGCCTGTATCAAGAATAATTGGCGCAGCGGAAGTTGCATTTAATGTTGCCACCATGTAGGTTCCTTGTTGATAATTCGACTTTAAATAGTTTTCAAGTTTTGGATTGGATGTCATCCCATCGCGCCCATGCTGAGATTTTAGCTCCGGACCAGCAAACGGTTTGGTTACGGACCCTCCATATTCGATTGGCGTCATGCCCATGCCGTAGGAGCTGCTACTAGAGCCAGAACACCAGCCATGATTGCAATGATAGAAATACCTCTCTTACCTGGAGCATTTAATTTTTGGACAAAGAGCAAACAAATCAAAGCAAGCAAGGTAAGAATTCCGATTGCAATGGAAAGTGGGTCCCGTAATGTAGGATACTTCCATACTACTGAAATTTCAAAGACCACGGTACATACCAATGCAAGAGGTAAAAACCAGGTTTCTTTTTTTCCAGTTGCACGCCATTGATTCCACATGTGTTTAAAACCAGCTCCAGCCAAGGGCAGCAATACCCGGAGCCATCATCACCATGTAGTAACTGCTGAACCTATTGGCGATACTGAAGAAGACGAACATGGTCAAAACCCATACTGTCCAAAAAATGACCGTTTGGCGCTTTCGGTCGAGGGAAACTCCCAAACGCATACTCCAAAGTAGTGACACAACACTAATTAAGACTCCCGGCAATAACCAACTGAGCTGACCATCCAATTCCGGAGTTGTAAACAGCCTGAGAAGACCCTGGTTCCCCGTTTGTCCAAATCCTGAATAATGGTTCCCAACATTGGTTGACAGTTTCCTTATGAACTGGGTATCGTTGCTGTTTACATGTTGTCCGATGGATGATTGACCATTAAAACCTGCATTTCGGTGGGCTCTACTTTTGCCGTTCCCAACACTTATCTGCTGACCTTGCTGTGACCCCATGTGGAAATTTCCTTGTTGACCTCGCTGCTGCCCAACCAAGCGATTGATCCCGTTATACCCAATGGCTAGCTCAACCATAGAATTATTTTGAGTACTCCCAACATATGGGCGCTGATCAGGAGAAATCGAGTCAACGATTACCGACCAGGAAAAGGATACGACAGCAAGGACGATGGTAGCAACCAGTAAATGAACCAACTTTTTAGTCCAAGTCAATTTGGTGCAGATCACATAAAACAAATAAAAGGCTGGTAGTACGAGGAACGCCTCCATCATCTTAATGTTAAACCCAACTCCAACTAAAAAGAATGCGAACAGCAACCATTTTAAACCACGCTGCTCCACAGCTTTGCTAATCGCCCAAGAGGCAAGCAATGTAACGAACATAAGCATACTATCAACTTCATTCGTCCGGTCCGCAGCCACAACAATGGGGGTAAGTGCCAAAAATAGGGCTGCCAGCAGTCCAGCTCCACGACCAAATACGCGGGCCACAAGATGGTAAAGTAAAGCTACACTAAACACACCGGCCAAAGCTTGGGGCAAAAATAAGCTCCACCCTTTAAATCCGAAGATATACGCACTTAATGTTTGAAACCAAAAGCCAACTGGTGGTTTATCAATTGTAATAAATCCTTTGGGATCAAATGAATTAAAGAAAAAGTTGTGCCAACTTTACAGCATGCTTTTTACTGCTGCAGAATAATAGGAATTTCCATACCCCTCTTCCCCTAACTTATAAAAATTAAGAATGATCGAAATCAATAGAATTACTGCTAACCCAAGATAATGCCACTTGAATCTTGATTTTACATGGCTCATACAATCTCCCCCATACCTTTCATCTTTTTACCTAATAGGTTAAACATACGAAAGGAATATGAACTAAACATGAATTAAATATGAACTAAATAAGAAAAACAGGACTAAAAAAGCCATGGTACCCATGGCTTACAAAAATAGCAAGTGCTTCTATTCATGTTCCTTATTTAAAAGGCTATGCTTTCTTCCGTATAAGAAATAAACCAGCGTTCCAATTGCAAGCCAAATCAGAAACGAGATCCATGTAATCGCAGGCAAACTGATTGATAAATAGATGCAAAATAATGCACTGATTGCCGGAAGAACAGGAACAAACGGCACACGGAATGTGGACTTTAGTTCAGGGTGTTTCCTCCTCAAAATAATAATCGCAATCGAAATTAACGTGAATGCTGCAAGTGTACCCATATTAACGAGATGCGCGAGTGTAGTTAAATCAACAAATCCGGCAATACCTGCAGCAACAAAACCGGTTAACCATGTATTTGAAAAGGGAGTTCTGTATTTCTTATGGACAGAAGCAAGTCCTTTCGGAAGTAATCCGTCACGACTCATTGAATACGATAAACGGACTTGTGCATAAATTAGTGCAAGCAATACAGTGGTAATCCCTGCCACTGCTCCAACGGAGATTATGCCCGCTAGTTGATTTTGTCCAACAAATTTAAGTGCGAGTGCAACGGGATCTCCAACATTTAAGTGTGTATAAGGAACCATACCGGTCAACACAAGTGATACTGCTATATAAAAAAATGTACAAATCGCCAACGAAACAATAATTCCAATTGGCATATCGCGTTTTGGGTGTTTTACTTCCTCTGAAGCCGTCGCAATAACATCAAACCCGATATACGCAAAGAAAACTGTTGCAGCACTTGTTACAATTCCTTGGAATCCAAATGGTGCAAATGGTGTCCAGTTCTCAGGTTTGACGTATCCAATACCAGCTATAATAAAAGTAATAATGACGACTAGTTTAATTAAAACCATAACATTATTAAAGCGCGTGCTTTCTTTTACACCGATACTGACAAGTGCTGTTATCAATAGAATAATGATAATTGCAGGAAAATCTACTATACCGCCTTTTCCGGTTCCAGGTGCCGAAGATAGTATTGAGGGGAAATGAAAACCGAATCCCTCAATTAAGGAACGGAAATAGGCCGACCATCCGGTTGCCACCGCAGATATAGCCAAAACATATTCCAGCATTAGGTCCCAACCAATCAAAAAGGCAAAGATTTCACCCATTGTCGCATATGTATAGGTATAAACACTTCCTGATACTGGTACAGTTGAAGAAAATTCTGCATAACAAAGGGCTGCCAACGCACAGGCAATTCCCGCGATAATAAATGAAATAATTATGGCAGGTCCTGCACTCTGTGCAGCTACTACACCTGTCACAACAAAAATTCCTGTACCAATTACACAGCCGACACCTAGAAATATTAGATCAAATAAACTTAAAGTACGGTTTAGTTCGACCTTCTGGCTCTGTGCAATCATGACTTTTAAAGACTTTTTTCTAAATAGATTGCTCATAAGTTCCTCCGATGTTTTTCAATAAATTATCTAAAAAATTTCACTTTTTAAATTATATTGTCGAAATTCGTCGTAGTCAAGGGTATTTTCTTGAAAGCACTTACTAAAGAAAGCAAAACTAAGAATAGGAAAGAGGTAGCCTCCAAAAGGCTACCTCTTTGAATTTTTTCCTCTATTTACTTATGCCTAAAGCCTTTGCTAATTGATCTAACTGATCATTCATCCATTGTAAATAAGTTTTACCCTTTGGTTCCGTCTCGGTAACTTCTACAACCGGAATTCCAGATGATTTTGCTAGTTTCACTAGGTTATCGACTGTCGGACTAGAGTTTTGTCTATTGTAAACAAACACTTTTACATTTCTGCCTTTTATATCACTTTGCAGCTGAGCAACATCGGCAGCGGATGGGTCAGTCCCTTCATCGATTGCTTTTGAAAACTTGGCATCATTGACACTTAGATTTATTGCACTTGCCATGTAATCAAATACTGGTTCTGATACATCAATCTTCACTCCAGATGTTTGTTTTAGTTTCTGAACTTTTTCTTGAAGCGGTGCTAAAGAAGCGATAAACGTTTGTGCATTTTTATGGAAAGTTTCAGCCTGACTTGGATCTAACTTAGCTAGATCATCGGCAATTTTATTCGCTAGTTTCGGCATTGTGTCAGGATTGTACCAGACATGTTCGTTATCACCTTCTTTTTTGCCCAGTACGTCATCTGCTACCTTGGTTATTGATTTTGATTTTGAAGAGGAATCCGCGCTAATCAGTTTATCCATCCAGGCGTCGTATCCAACCCCGTTATATACTATAAGTTGAGCATTACTAACAGTTCTTGCTACATCTGGTGTTGGTTCAAAGTCATGTGGATCAGTGTTAGGATTGTCTAGAATGTTGGTAACATCTACCCGGTCTCCGCCAACGGCTTTTGCAACTTCCCCGTAAAAGTTCTCCGCTGCAACAATTTTTATTTTACTGGTGGATGACGTTTTGCTAGTCGAATTTGCTGTGTTAGAAGTAGCCCCACAGGCACTTAATAAAAATACTGAAGATAAAACTGCAATTCCGGTAATTAATGGAAATTTCCTTATTACTTTATTTTTCATCTTATTCTTTAACCTCTCTCTTTAATCTATTTACTAAACAGAAGTAGCATCATTAGGTATCATTCGTTCACGAAGAAAACGCCATCCGAGGGATCCGAAATACAAAACACCCTCAAACGCCGTAATCAAAAAGCTGATTGGCAAGTTTGTATAATAACCAACAACCAAACCAGTCCATACGCCAATTAGAGCGATCAGTGAAGAATACACTATCATTCGCCCTATCGAATGAGTCAAGTTACGAGCAGCTGCGGCAGGTGTAGTCATTAAGGTGAATACCAGCAAAGCCCCCACCAACTGTGATGCTTCAGTTGTTGCTACTGCCAGTAATAATAAAAAACAGATTGAGATAAATCGTATGGGTAAGCCCGCTGCCTGGGCCACGACTGGATCAAAGGAATCAAAATTCAGCATCTTATAACCAAGTGTTAATAAGATGAGGACCAAGATGGATAAGACCGAAATTTGCCATACATCCTTTGAACTAATACCAAGTATATTCCCGAAGAGTAGCGAAGTCATTGAATTGGCGTTTTTTGTTGAAAGAGACAAAAACAACAATCCGAGCCCTAGAAAAATACTTAGAACGACGCTAATGGAGACCTCTCTTCTAAACACCTTTACCCCCATTTGACCAATTGCAAGTGCGCTTGCAATCGTAAATAGGAGAAACCCATTTAACGGACTAAACCCCATATATACCGCAAATGCAGACCCCGAGAATCCTATATGAGAAAACGTATGGGCAATAAAAGAATTATTTCTAGCGATCACGTAAACTCCTATTACTCCACACATAATAGAGACGATCGTTCCAGCTAAAAACGCATGTTGCATAAAATCAAATTGAAACATGAAAAAACACCACCTATTCCGCCATCGAATGCACACAAATGGATGCAGCGGTTTCTTTAGAATTTGCAAATGAAACTAGTAGACTCGAGCCCACACGCATAACTTCAACAGGCATACCATAAAGGCTTGATAACACGGAGGATTGCATAATTTCATCGACCGCTCCGATAGCATAAGAGTCTTGGGTCATATATAAGATTTTATCTGCATACCTCGATATTAAATTGACATCATGACTTACAAATAAAACGGTAATCCCGCGTTTACGACGGATTTGATCCACTACTGATGCAATCGTTTCTTGTGCACCCGGGTCTAAATTCGAAGTGGGCTCGTCAAGTAACAGTATTTGTGGATTTTTTACCAATGCTTGTGCTAAAAAAAGACGTTGCCGCTGTCCACCTGATAACTTCCCAATCGGTTTATCTGCAAATTCTATCGAATTGGTCATCTCCATCGCCTCTTCAACAACAAAGCGATCATGGCGCGTTAGCCATGGTCTAAATTTATGAGGAAGCCCCAAACCTACAAAATTCCGAGATGACAATGGTGTTTCAGGATCGATTTGTCTAGATTGTGGTACATAGCCAAGCGCAGAAGCATTTATGATCTTTACGGCACCTTCCTGTGGTTTAAGCATTCTTAGTAAAACTCTCATAAGCGTAGTTTTCCCGGAACCGTTTGGACCGATGATTCCTAAGAATTCACCTGATTCAACTGAGAAAGTAAGGTTTCGTAAAATCCATTTCCCATCAAGGGAGACATTTACATTATTAAGGGTAACTGCTTCAGTCAAATCAACACATCCTTCGCGATTAATATTAAATCGTAATTATTACTATTTATAATAGTAATAATTACGATTTAATATGTCAATTATTTTATTTAGGGGAATTTTTGAAATAATACAGCATCACATGCAAAAGGTACTTTTAAAAGAATTGTAGTCAGAACACCAAAAAGCCAAGATAGGAAGAAACCTCTTCCTTTCTTGGCTTTTTAGAGTTATTCGTTAGCTTATTACGACTTTAGTGTTGTATCTAATGTTATCATAAATCCATTTTGCATCAGGAACAGCTAGCCGTACACAACCATGTGATGCCTTATGACCTAACTTCATGGCTTCACTTTGAATCACATTGCCGAACTTATCAGTTGCAACCGAATGAAATAAAAACTCTCCATGATTTTTCCACGAAACCCAGTATTTAGCACCTTCCTTTTCGCTGGCATTATAAAAGCTTGTCCCCTTTTCCCTTTGAATATAAAAGGTTCCTTCAGGTGTCGATGTGTCGGGAGTTGTATCTAATCCTGTAGATGCAATCATCGTATAGGTAATTTCCTTGCCTTTCATTATATAAACCCTTTGCTTTTCTTTGGAAACCTTTATCCATATGTGATCGTTTGGACCTATTACCGGATAGACTCCTCCAGTGGGCATTAACCAGTTAACAGGTTCTACCTTGTTATTATTTTTTATCTGTTGATTGCTTGAAATATTCTTATTCACAGAAGGTTTTGTACTTGTGTTTTTCACTGGTTCTTCTGCTTGTTTATTTAACGGCAAATAAAGATTACTACATCCAGACAGAAAAATGATACTGCCTAATAAAAGCCCTAAACCTATTCGAAAAAATTGGGGAAGTTTATTCATCTTTTTCTCTTCTTTCTATTTTAATTAACAATTACTTATAAATAGTAAAATATATCAGTAACAAATAAAAGAGTCTTTTTTATTGTTTTTAACAAAAACAGCTTGTGAAACTACTTTTTTCGTGTTCGAAAGAAAATTAAGAGACGGGTTCTCCGAGTATTTTAATTATTTTTAATGAATGAACTATAAAACGGTGCATAACAATATGGTAGAGCTACTAGATTTGGAGGTAGATTTTGTTATGGCAATAGTAAAAAGGATAATAAGAGATTGGATCGTTTTTCTTTTGTTTTGCTCATTTATGCTTCTATTCCTTTTTTCAGAGGAAATTAGAAACATCTCTATATTTAATCGAATACCAAATTCTTTTTTTAATGTTAATACCATTTTTCTAAGTATCATTATAGAAGCCATACCATTTATTTTATTAGGGGTATTTGTATCAGCAATCATTCAATCTTTTGTTTCCGAGAATACGATTCGGAAGTTACTGCCTCGAAATGCCTATTTAGCAGTTTTACCTGCTGCTTTGCTGGGAATTATTTTTCCTATTTGTGAGTGTGCCATTGTTCCTGTCATTCGTCGGTTAATAAAGAAAGGTATGCCATCACATGTTGGTGTTGTCTTTATGCTTAGTGCACCGATCATCAACCCTGTGGTTTATGCTTCTACCTATTTTGCTTTTAAAAGCACTCCGTACATAGCAAATGCTAGAATGTTTGTTGGCTTTATTAGTTCGATAGTCATAGGACTCATTATGTTCCAGCTAAGTAAGGGAGAAAATATTTTAAAGGATCAAGTGGAGGGACACCACCATCACCAACATAAAAATGGAAATAAATTTTTAGAAACGTTATATCATGCAAGTGATCAAGTTATTTGATACAGGAAAATTTTTATTTATTGGTGCTTTCCTTGCAAGTTTGTTTCAGGCATTCTTTGATCGAAATGCGCTTTTATCACTAGGGACAAACACCACCATAGCACCAGGGGTAATGATGGGATTTGCCTATGTACTTTCCGTATGTTCCTCAGCAGATGCCTTTGTTGCCTCCTCATTTGGTTCCACTTTCACGGAAGGAGCACTACTTGCTTTTTTAGTATTTGGACCGATGATTGACATAAAAAATACATTGATGTTATTCGCCTATTTTAAGAAAAGATTTGTTCTTTCATTATTAATGGTTACGCCCATAATCGTCTATATTACCGTATCTATTTTTCAGATAATTTTTTTATAGGAGGTAGATATTATGAAAAAGGAAAATGAAGAAGCAGCTTCCTTTCATCAACTTATAAGAGGAATAATTCTTATAGGATTTATGCTGTTTTTATTTAAATTACTCCTAACAAACAATATTACACTCTTGATCGCACCCAAAATGGTTCATTTCATTTATTTTACAATAATCATTTTTCTAATCTTAGGTGTTCTATTAATACTTAGAGGAACTTCCGATCAGAAACACCAATACCAGTGTGATTGTGATGGAAAACATTCCTACCCGAAATCGATCGTTAAAAGCTTATTTTTTTATTTATTGTTTATACTCCCTATCATAACTGGATTTCTTTTTGCAAACAACGTTCTGAATAGCTCCGTAGCAATGAATAGAACGATTAAACTTGGCGCAAATTCACTTGTTACGAACAAAAGCATTACTGTTAAAAACATTGCAAATTCACAAAAAATAAATCTTTCTCCCAATAATTCCGATTCAACATCCAATAATCAAATCGGTAATCAACCTGATCCTCTAACGGAATCGGAATACGACGCATTAAAGGAGAAACTGAAAAAAGAAAATATGATAAACATTAACGATAACCAATATGTACCCATGATGAATATCATTCAAGATAATCTAAAGGATATGATTGGTAAAACCGTAACCACAAAAGGGTTTGTCTATCGAGAAAAGAATTTCATGCAAAACCAAATTATCGTCGCTCGATTTGGAATTACTTGTTGTGTCGCGGATGCTTCCGTATATGGCTTTATGGCAAAAGGAGATGTCACGACTTTGGCAAAAGATAAATGGGTACAGGTGACCGGTACAATTGAGCAAACCCAATATGATGGGTCAACAATCCCAATCATAAACATAAAACAGATTTCAAAAATTTCTGCTCCGGAACAGCCTTATGTGTTTGATGTTGGCGTAAAGATCGAGTAGTGGTTTTTCACTTTACCTCATTTTTATTTCTAACGGTAACTTTGTTCTAAAAGGATAAACATAACTAATTTACCACATTCATGTTTAATATATTCTATAGAGCATTGTTTCCAAACGAAAGACTAATCTAATAATTACAGACCTCTTTTAGTTAAATTGTTCAACTTGCGTTCAGTTTAATAAAAAAGTTATTTAATGGGGATAATTAAAAACAGGACTGTAAATATCACTTTTTAGCTATTTGTCTTGTTTCTTAAATGAATCTCTGCAACTTAATATTAAAAAAGGGGTAAAAAAAATGAGTAAAAAAATATTTATCGCAATTATGGGAACACTACTAGCACTAAGTCTTGCAGGTTGTGGAAATTCACTAAACAATAGTCAAAACAATATTCAATCTCAAAAAATAAGTTACGCTCAGCGTTCTTTAACAGCACCCTTCTCAGATTTGCTCTATGGATTTACAGCTATTAAGAAATATGTAGCAAAAGGAGATTATGATTCTGCAACCACCCTTTCAAATAACCTTTATGATGAATTTCACGACGCAATTCTGCCTTCATTAACGGCGAAAAAGGGCAGAACATATGCAGAAAATATTGACAGAAAATACGATGAACTTGATGCAGCCATTTCAAACAAGAATAAATTAAAAATAACAGAACTCATCAAGGAAAATCGAGATAATCTAAAAACCATTGGTCCTATTTTGGGTGTTTCAGTCATTTCATCAGAATAATAATCGCTCATCCTTGAAGCAAATCTTAAGAACCATTAGTTAAGGAGGAAATAATATGGGAAGCTTTAGCATAAAATTGACGATTGTGGAAGTGTTCATTGGAATTCTTATCATGATTTATGAATTTTTCACCGGTCACCCCTGGACAGCCGATGGAGTACCATGGACAATGGATGGAAATTTCCACTTTAACCTCGCACTTGGTTTTTTTACTGCCGCAGGATTCACCTTTATTTTAGGTGCAATTATTGGATCTATCCAAAGTAGAGATCATTCGTAAAAAAGATGTTCTCTTTCCATAAAGAAAAACCTGATTGCCAGGTGGAATGGATATGGAACCACTTACCTTTCACCCCTTACTGAACGTAAACCAGCCTCTATCCTACACTAGAAGCAGGTTGCTCATCTTTGTATTGTTAAGGGGTTAAAACAGTTTCATAGAAGGGTGGATAAAAATGGAGTCTATACTATATACTTGTACCATGATTGGATTATTTGCAGCAGCGATGGGGATCGCCTCATTTATGTTTTATAAAATGATGAATGAAGGAACCTAATCCGTACTTTTAAAAAAAAAGGGCTTTGCTAGTTATTCTAGCAAAGCCCTTTAGCATTATTAGGATTATGTTTTTTCATGTTGTAACCTTTCACGTCGGAGAATGTATTTCTTATCCTTTTGTATCATTTACTCTTTCATTGATTTACTAAACATAATTGTCGTAATAATCAAGGTCACACCAAGCAATCCAAGTATAAGAAATAGTCCGTAATCCATTATTTCACCCCTTCGCACCTTTATTGGTAATATTTCACCTTCCACTTAATTACATTCCTACCTTCTACTTTTTATATTAATTGACCCCAATTACCATCGCTGAAAACACTCCTAAAATATAGAACAACGAGCAAATAAACGTCCGTTTTGCCCAAATAAATAAATGGTCTGCCTCTTTCCACATTCTCCATGTGCAATAAAGAAGAGCGCAGTTAAACATGATGGAACCAATAAGGTAAAAGATATTAAAATTCCCACTTATATATAGGACGATAGAACAAAAAAATAACAGAGCCATATAAATAAGACTTTGCATTTTGGTTGAACGGCCCTTTTACTACAGGCATCATCGGAATCCCTGCCTTTGTATATTCGTCATTCTTGTATAAGGCAAGCGCCCAAGAGTGCGGAGGAGTCCATAAAAAAATCACCATAAACATTAACCATGCCGTAACATTTAAACTATTCGTGACGGAAGCCCAGCCAATTAAAATAGGGAACGCGCCAGCCCCGCCGCCAATGACAATATTTTGAGGTGTACGGCGTTTTAACAACATTGTATAAACCACGGCATAATAAAAATACCCTGTAGCATTTAATAAAGCTGTAAGAGGATTGACAAAGAAAAAAGCGATGACAACAGAAAGAACACCTAATACGATACCAAACCTCAAAACAGATGAGGGATGGATCACCCCGGCAGGAATAGGACGCTTTGCTGTCCGTTCCATCATGATATCAATATCCCGGTCATACCACATGTTGATGGCCACCGATCCTCCAGCCGACAGCGAAGCACTTAAGAGCATGGCGAATAGTACAAATATAGAAGGTATTCCTCTTTGTGCAACAAATGCAGCACATAGGGAAGTAAAACAAAGCATCATTAATATTTTGGGTTTCGTTACATCTATATAGGTGGTAATGGTTTGCGTCCAACGATTTAATCGTGATGGATGATGAATTTCATGAACAACGGCACAGATTCCTCACTCCTTTGTATTTAACCTTGATCGCCCAGCGAGTCGTATCCTTCGCTGGGCGATCAAGGTTCTATTGAACTACATAGTTAAATTCCATAATCCATAGTGCTCCGATAACGATGGTTAGGACGAAAACGATACCTAAAATTAATGCTAGTGCATTGTATCTAGGTCCTTCTCCCTCACGAATATGCATAAAGAAGAATAGCTGAATGACAAATTGCAACACAGCTGCAATCAAAATACTAACCGTCAGCGCTGTTTTTGCCATCGTATGATTCAATACAAGAATAAGCGGGATGATCGTCAAAATAATCGATAAAATGAACCCAATAACGTACGACTTGATGGATCCAGTATGTTCAGCGTGTTCGTGATTGGACATTTACATCACCCCCATTAGATATACAACTGTAAAGATGAAGATCCAAACCGCATCTAAAAAGTGCCAGTACAAACTAATAATCGAGATTTTACGTTTGGTAACTGTGGTAATCCCCCTGCGAGAAAGCTGAATCATCAACCCAATCATCCACATAATACCAAATGAAACGTGCGCCCCGTGTGTTCCCACCAGACAGAAGAAGGAGGTAAGAAAGGCACTTTTTGATATAGTAGCTCCTTCGGCAACCATGGAAGTAAACTCATTGATTTCAAGAGCAACGAACGTTACACCTAAAAGGGCAGTCACCATTAACCAGCCAATTAGTGCTTTTTTCTTTCCTTTGTGCATGGCTAAAACCGCTAATCCACTCGTAAAGGAACTAATCAATAGAATGAAGGTTTCCATGATAAATCCAGGAATATCAAATTGCTTAGCTGTAAAGCCACCATTTGTATGGCTGTTTAAAACAGCATAGGCAGAGAAAAAGGTAGCAAATAAGAGACAATCGGTTACAAGGAAAATCCAAAAGCCTAAAACCTTTAATTCCTCTAGGTCTGCATGGCCATGGTCGTGACCATGGCAGCAGCATGAGCAGAAACGCTTTGCGACATACTTACATCCTCCCTAAAGTTTTTCCAATTGGTTTAGTTACCGAAGGGTCCTTCTTCCTTAACGCTTTTTCCGTTCGTTCAATTTCATCAACTGGAATGTAATAATCCGTATCATATTGGAAGGATCGGACAAATAAAGTGACAGCTACACCGATTAATCCTGCAAATCCCATCCAATACCATTCGAACGTAAATCCAAATCCAGCAACAAAGAAGAAGCAAGACATGATAAAAGGAATACCGGAATTTTTCGGCATATGAATCGGTTCGTATTTTGGTGTTTCTTCTTTGTATCCTTCTTTTTTCATTTCTTCTTTTTTGTACCACCAAGCATCGCGACCTTTTACTTCAGGTACTATGGCAAAGTTGTAAAGTGGCGCTGGAGAAGGAATCGACCATTCTAATGTACGGCCATTCCAAGCATCACCTGTTACATCACGTTTCCCATATTTAATGCTGTAAAGAATCTGCCAAACTTGGATCATGAAGGCAATCCCCATCAGGAACGCACCAATCGATGAGATAAAGTTGAGAGGAGCCCAGCCCATATCCCAACCAGCCGATTGGTTATACGTATAAATCCTTCGAGTCATCCCCATAAAGCCAAGAGCATATTGAGGCATGAAGCATACATAGAAACCGATTTGCCATAACCAGAAACCCCATTTTCCGAGCGTTTCATTTAATTCAAATCCAAAAATTTTCGGGAACCAATAGTACATACCTGCTAGGTAACCGAACACAACTCCACCGATTAACACTTGGTGGAAATGGGCAATCAAGAAGTAACTATTGTGATATTGATAGTCTGCAGGTGCTGCTGCCAGCATGACACCTGTTGCTCCACCCATTAGGAAAGTTGGAACAAACGCAAATGTCCAAAGCATTGGCTGCGAAAACGTAACGCGTCCGCGGTACATGGTAAACAGCCAGTTGAATAGTTTAACACCTGTTGGTATTGCGATAATCATCGTACAAATGGCAAAGACAATATTAACGTCAACACCGGCACCCATTGTAAAGAAGTGGTGAACCCATGTATAGTAAGAAACTACGGCGATCGCAATCATCGAGTAGACCATAGAATTATATCCAAAGATCCGTTTTTTAGAGAATACTGCAACAACCTTAGAGAATACCCCGAAAGCAGGTAAGACCACGATGTAAACTTCTGGGTGACCCCACATCCAAATCAAGTTTATCCACATCATGGGGTTACCGCCATCCATCATGGTAAAGAAGTGTCCACCAAGTAAACGGTCGATTGTTAACATGACTAATGCGACGGTAAGAATTGGGAATGCACCTAAAATGGCAATAGATGATGATAAAACGGACCATGTAAATAAAGGCATATCTCTTAAACGCATGGACGGAGTACGCATTTTTAAAATGGTTACGACAAAGTTAAGTCCAGTTGCCAAACTACCGATACCGGAAATTTGGACACCCCAAATCCAGAAGTTTTGCCCGGGACCTGGGCTAAACATCTTTTCAGATAAGGGCGGATAAGATAACCAACCTGAGCTTGCAGATCCGCCAATAACAAAGGAGATATTAAAGAGCATGGCTCCAATAAAGAACAACCAAAAACTAACTGCATTTAAATATGGATAGGCAACGTCTCGCGCACCAATTTGCAACGGAACGACGATATTAAATAAAGCAAACATAAATGGCATGGCCATAAATAAAATCATGATGGTTCCGTGCGTGGTGAAAATTTCATTATAGTGGTCGGAAGCTAAAAAATGGCTATTTGGAAATGCCAGCTGGATACGCATTAAAATAGCATCTACCCCGCCGCGGAAGAGCATAAGCAAAGCAGCTAAAAGGTACATAATCCCGATTTTTTTATGGTCAACAGTTGTAATCCATTCTCTCCAAAGCCATCCCCATTTTTTTAAATAGGTGATGGAGAAGACAATAGCCACCATTGCCAAAACAATGGAAACATCTGCACCATAAATCATAGGATCGCCAGTTACAAAAAAATGCGATGTATTCATGGAATAATTTCCTCCTGTTTAATTATTTTGTTTTTTGCATAGGCATGTTTTCACCCATATCATGCATATGGTGGAAATAGGTTCCGCCATTTTTATTCACGATGTTTTCAAATAAATTCTTAGGATATGAAGAAAAGCTTAATTCTTTAACATTGTTTGGTTTAGACAAAGCTGCATATCCAGCATTGGTAAGAGCAGGAGAGTTTTTCTTAAGACCATCTGCCCATTTAGTGAAATCAGCTTGACTGACAGCTTTTACTCTAAATTGCATATGAGCAAATCCTGAACCGGTAAAGTTAGCACCAGAACCGAAATAATTGCCTACTTTATCTGCCTGAAGCCACAATCCCATTGACATCCCAGGCATCGTATATTCTTGACCTCCAAGCTGCGGTACCCAGAACGAATTCATCGGCGCATCAGAGGTTAAAACAAATTGAATGGGAACCCCTGCAGGAATTTCCGCATAGTTGACTGTCGCGACCTTTTGGCCAGGATAAGTGAACAACCATTTCCAATCCAATGAAGTTACTTGAACCACAACAGGTTTAACATCCTTTACTGGAGGCTTTGCTACATTAATAGCTGTTTGAGCTGTATAAACACCAAGAATTGCGACAATAACAACAGGAATTCCCCACCAAATAACTTCCAGCACTTTGCTATCATCCCATTCAGGTTGGTATGGTGCATTGTTTCCAGGCATATCTTTGTAACGAATCAATATATAGACAAAGATTGCCAAAACGGGAATGATAACAACTGCACATAAAATGACTGAAATAATAATTAACCGTAACTCTTGTTGACCGACAGGTCCTTTGGGGTCTAGAACAATAAATTTACTACTGTCACAACCAGCCAAAAGAACTGTGCCCAATAAACTTAAGATAGAAAATTTACTATATCGAATCCATTTTCTCACTTTAAATTCCCCTTCGTTTTAAATTGTGGTTTTAAACATAAAAGATTTGTGATTGGTATTAAATATGGTACCCAACTCCAATCGCATAATACCAAAACATGGATTTGGATTACAAATTGTGACAAAATACTTTTTTTCCACCGAATTCTTCCATTCAAGTGAAAAGTATTTATGAAATGGGTTTCTAAGATCTAATTTAATACCACATAAACCAAATATTTATGCATAAAATGGATTAATAAAAAGATAAGGATTTAATGGGGGGATGGTATGAAACAATTAGATAGAAATGTAGACACATACAAATTTCTAACACCATTATTTTTTTCCGGAGTTTTCTTCTGTTTGAGTTTCTATTTATGTATATTAGGCGTGTCCCTATTTATTTATTCACTTCCAATCTATGCATTTTTCCTGCTAATTTCTTTATTCCTTTTTTATCAAACTGATAAAAATTTAAATCATTTCATGAAAAAGGGAATAACAACTTTAACTCAATATCGCTTTTATCATTACTGCATTGGCATTTATTTAATTTTATCGTTTGTATTATTTGGGGTATCCCTTGCCTATCTTCCCTTCTATTACAACGGAGGATTTATCTTTGTTTGGTATTGTGCACCTATGTCTTTACTTTGTTTCATTAGTTTTATACAATCTCAAAAACGAATAAAAGTTTTAAAAAAATATTTCAAAATAGTAATCCAGAAACAAATGAATAACGAACATTTTATGATGCTATATAAGTATGTACTATATGTGAATTCCGAAGAGTGCCAATAATTGCCCACCCTCAACTTGAGAGCTTTGCTACCCATTTGAAACTCAAAAAGGGAGAATCACATTGAAAAGACCATTTTAGGAGTTGAAGCAATATATGCTAAAATATGTCCATTCGAATACTATTGTTCTATAGTATGTGGTTCAGGACATAGTAAAATGACGGGGAAATTAATAGTAGAATAGAATTTATGCTAAAAAGAGATAGGGAAACCTATCTCTTTTTAATATTTTAAGGGAAACCAATGTGAAGGAAATTGGATCTTTGGGGGCTAACTCCGCATAATCCCCATTTTATTTTTATTTATATCTTTGCTTCCTCCTTTTGGTGAGTAAAAAAAATAGGACTTTTCCATTATTGTAAATTTCACCATGACAATTTTAATTTTATTAATTAATGATGGTGATCATGTTCATGGTCGTTCGTTGAACAAATCGCGGATTCATCGTGAGGATGCTCTTCGTTTTCTAATTGGATGGTAGCGTGCCCGATTCCTTGATGTTGCAGTTTATGTTCAATTTCTCTTAATATGAATTGACTTTCTTGGAAATTCACCAGGTTACTCAATACAACGTGGCAAGATAATGCATTTTTACCGCTTGTGATGCTCCAAACATGTAAATCGTGGACATTCAGTACACCTTTAACAGAACAAATTTTCTCGATTACTTCTTCTAATGAAATTCCCCGCGGTGTCCCTTCCATTAAAATGCCAACAGTTTGCTTTACAATCTTCCATGCACCAAAGGCAATCAAGAAACCGATAAGTACACTTAATATTGGGTCAATAGAATACCAACCAGTAAATAAAATAATGATTCCGCCAAGTATTACCCCCGCTGAAGCCACAGCGTCGCCAATCATATGAAGTACCGCACTTTTAACGTTAATGTTATCTTCCTTGCTTAAACCAAGACCTAAATAAAGGTTCATACATAAGCCAACAGAAGCACTTATAAACATCCATGTACTCCCTACCGGCTGTGGATTTCGAAAACGGTCAATGGCTTCAAACAGGATAACCACAGCAACAACAATTAATGTCATTGCATTAATAAATGCAGCTAAAATTCCAGAACGATGATACCCGTATGTGAATTTTTCAGAAGCTGGCTTTTGTGATTGATGCATGGCGAACCATGATAATCCTATGGCGGCAATGTCTGTCAGAACATGGCCTGCATCTGAAAGAAGTGCCAAGCTATGCGAAATGAATCCTCCTACTAATTCGACTACAAGAATAATTAAAGTTAGAAAAAATGCTAATTTCATTTTGCCAATCGGAGCATGTGAATGGAATACATCTCCATGGTCGTGGTCATGATCATGACCGTGAATATGATAATGTGACATGTTGAAATCTCCCTTTTATTTAAAACCTAATCGTGACAGGCATGGTTGTTTGCTTTTATTAAAATGGATTATCAATTCCCGTTTAATAATCCAACAATTATTCCCTAGTATCTCACCTAAAACATTGGCCCCCCAAATTGGGAAGCCTTTATTATTTTTCTTTTAATCGGAGAAGTCGTAAACCATTTAATGTGACAATAAGAGTTGCACCCATATCTGCGAATATCGCAATCCAAAGGGTTAGCCAGCCTGGAATCACTAATAATAATGCCAATAGTTTAATCCCCAAAGAGAATGTGATATTCTGCTTGATGACAAATAAGGCTTTCCTGCTTAGTTGTAACGTAAAGGGAAGCTTACCTAAATCATCCACCATTAGGGCAATATCTGCCGTTTCAAGAGCAGTATCTGTTCCTGCTCCACCCATGGCAATACCGACTGTCGACGCAGCTAAAGCTGGTGCATCGTTAACGCCGTCACCGACCATTGCTACACGGTCATATTGATTCCGGAGTTCTTTAATAAAAGTTAATTTATCTTGAGGCAAAAGATCTGCTCGAATATCAGTGACTCCTACATGCTTTCCAATCGCATTGGCTGTCCCTTTATTATCACCCGTTAGCATGATTGTTTTTTTTATTCCTAATGCATGAAGTTTCATTATAACGGATTTGCTGTTCCCTCTGACTTCATCAGCAACTGCGAATAACGCCAATATTTCTGTTTCAGTCCCTGCGACCATGACGGTTTTCCCCTTGGTTTGCAGCTCTGAAATGGTTCCTTTTGGGCTAGATGGAATTCCATTTGGTGAGAGTTCTTCGAATAAATTTGGACTGCCCACATAATACATCGTTTCTTTGACTTTTCCTTTGATCCCTTTTCCAGTTATCGAAGAAAATTCTTCTATTGAAAGGTTTTTATAAGATAACTGTTCATCTTCAGCCTTTTTCATGATGGCTGAAGCCAATGGATGCTGAGATCCAATTTCTAATGCTGCGATAATCGTAAGAAGTTCATTAGCATCTGTATTATTTTGTGGAAGGTAATCCGTTACCACTGGAATTCCGTGCGTTAAGGTACCTGTTTTATCAAATGCAATTGCTTTGATCGCTCCCATTTCCTCTAAGTGCATTCCACCTTTAATTAGGACACCATTTCGAGCAGCATTTCCGATTGCGGTCACAATCGAAACCGGTGTAGAGATAACTAGAGCACACGGACATCCAACAACCAACACAGCTAAACCTTGATAAATCCATTTACTCCAATCCCCGTCAAGCAATAGTGGTGGGAGCACAGCTACGAAAAGTGAAATCAACATGATGACAGGTGTGTAGTATTTGGCAAACCGATTGACAAATGCTTGAGATGGTGCCTTTTCGGCTTGAGCTTCCTCCACTAAATGAATAATCTTAGCAATTGTGGTATCATCCATATGTTTTGTGACTTTGACTTCAAGAAGTCCTTCTTCATTTAAGGTCCCGGCAAAAACTTCATCATCAACTGTTTTTGAAACTGGCACAGATTCTCCTGTTATCGCAGCTTGATTAACAGCAGACAATCCTTTAATGACAATTCCATCCATCGCAATTTTCTGTCCAGGCTTGATAATCATAATGTCACCAATTTGAATATCATCCACTTCAACCGTAAACTCTTTATTTCCTCTTTTGATCAGGGCTTCTTTTGGGGCAATGTCCATTAAGGAACGAATTGATTGTCTGGCTTTATCCATCGAATAAGATTCTAGTGCTTCACTTATGGCAAATAGGATGACAACTGTTGCGCCTTCTCCCAATTGACCAATAATGGCAGCACCTATGACAGCAATCGTCATCAACGTCCTCATATCAAACTCTAAACGAAATAAATTTTTAAAGCCTGTTATAAACAATCGATAACCACTGATTAGAATTGATACACCATACGCTAGAATCGATGTAATACTTTCCTCACCATAGATTTGTCCAAAAAACCAACCAATTAGTAAGAAAACAAACGATACAATCACCGTAGAATGCTTTTTCAAAAACAATTCCTTTTTCTCTTCAAATTGTTGTTTTTCAGGAATCACTTTTATATTTTCAAAAGCACCTGCTTTTTCTAGATCATTAATGGTTGTTTCCCCATATACCGTAAGTTTTGATGCACCGAAATTTACGCTTGCATTAGCAACACCATCCAGGTGTTGTACGTTCTTTTCGAACTTTGCCGCACAGCTAGCTCAGGTGAATCCATGTACACGATAAACATTTTTTCATTTGCTTTTTCTATACCGCTACTCATGAATTTCCACCTCCTTTTGATGCTTAAATGCGATTTGTACCAATTGTTTTACATAAGTATCATCTAAGACCTGCTTTTGATTATTAGTTTATGTTAGATGGTGTTGATGGTCAATTGGATTGTGAGCATATTAAAGCAGGCCAGGAGATTTTTCAGCGCTTAATCTATCTATCTGGTTTTTTATTAGGTTTCAGTATTTTGACGGATGGGACTTACTGGATGTTAAAATATTTTTTTGCAGAAGAGTAATAATATTACATTAAAAAATGAACTTTCTGTGACAACTATTCTAATCATCGAAAATCCCATTCTCAATTAAAGTTATTTTTGATATATTTGAATAGCTTTTTATTATTATCATAGTGTTTATAAAAAAATCAAATCAAATATATCATCGGTTTTATTTATTCGATTGTTTTGGCAATCATCCCACTAGTGCTTGTTTTAGAACATTTGCTAGCAAAATCTGCTCTTGTGGTTAGTATATTGCTTGCAGCAGTTTTGCAATTTGTGATACAGTTATTCTTCTTCATGCATATCCGCGATGGAGAAGGACCTCGATACAATGTCATGGCATTAATTTTAGGGTTAGTTTTCGTTTTTACTATTGTTGCCGGAGCAATGTGGATTATGTCGTTTAATTCTCAAGTTCAATAAAATAAAGAAAACTCGCCAACTGGCAAGCCCCTAAGGGCGGTTCATGAGGCGTAGTTACACGTATGCGTTCAGAGGTTATGAATATAACTTCTGATTAGCCAAGGAATAGCCCGCGCCAGCGAAGCAACGTAATCGCTGGGCGTTGGGGCTTAAAAAAAGGAGTGTGAGATCTGTGTCAGTTTTAAATGAAATTCGTCAGGAATCGCCCTCTCGATTAAATCACTGGAATCAACTAATTTCTGCATACCTTGAAGTAACAAAACCAAAAATATTGGTAATGTTAACCTTTACTTCGCTTTGTGCCGCTCTAGTAGCCCAAAGAGGAGTTCCTTCTATTTCTGTCATATTTGCCATGCTTTTAAGTGCTTCGCTTTCTGCCGGCGGCTCAGCGGCCATCAATATGTGGTATGATCGTGACATTGACGTAATGATGGAACGGACAGCTAAGCGTCCCATTCCAGCTGGGTTGATCGATCCCCCATCTGTTTTACGCTTTGGTCTAGTTTTAGGTATTTTATCTGTGGTTGTTGCATTTGTCTTTGTGAATCCTCTCACATCTTTATTAAATGCTACAGGATATTTTTATTATGCTGTCGTTTACACCATGTGGTTAAAACGTCGGACACCGCTAAATATTGTCATCGGTGGCGGAGCTGGTGCTTTTCCTATTTTGATTGGCTGGGCTTCCGTAACAGGCAGTCTAAACATTACGGCTTGGTTAATGTTTTTAATTGTATTCCTATGGACTCCTCCCCATTCCTGGGCGCTTGCTTTATATAAGAATGAGGAGTACACAAAAGCAGGGATTCCAATGATGCCAGTGGTAAAAGGCCCTCTCGTTCAACAAAAATTCAAAGTCTATTTTATATGGTTCTTTTATTTATTTGTTCCTTAGTCCTATTTGTATATGGGAGCTTTAATTATTTTTATCTTGCTGGTGCCATCATTTTTAACTGCTTCCTACTTTATTGCACATGGAAAATGTGGAAAGAAGAGGACCATCAATTTATCTGGGCAAAACGCACATTTATTTGCTCATTATTCTATATTTTAGGGATTTTTTCGACCATGGTAATCGGAATCTTTTAGGAGGTGTGTAATGATGCGCTATTTTTGGCTCTCTGTAATTGCTGCTGCAACACTTTTTTTGGTGAATATTATTGGGTTTGTTGATACGATGACTCATTCTGCAATGGGGTGTGGACGTGGATATCCTCTATGTAACGGAAGTCTCTTTCCTACCTTTTCAGACTATCATTCTGTTATCGAATACACTCATCGAGTGGTTGTTGGCCTAGCGAGTATTTTATTATTCATTGTTTCGGCAATCGCTTGGTTTCGCTACAGGTCACGTAAGATTAAATGGCTGGTTCTTTTTGCTATTTTAGGAATCCTTGGGGAATCGACTTTAGGTGCCTTGACTGTTATGATTGCTCTTTCTCCTATGCTTCTGGCGGCTCATCTTGGCATTGCCCTCATTTCTTTTTCAGCTTTGGTGAATATTGCTTATGTTATTTATCTGGAGGAAAAGGAAATAAAACATCTGGAAAAGCTGCCCTCTTCTTTTTCGCTTTTCTCTTGGTTTACCTTTTTATTTTTATATGCCGCCATTTATTTTGGAGGATATGTCGCCAAAACGGGATCCGGTGAAGTCTTTCGCGGTTTTCCTATACCAACTGAAAACTATGCAGCAGTCGGAAATGCCTATTGGATCGACGTCATTCATCGATTGTTTGCACTCGGATTAATCATTCTTTTTTTCTTACAAATTCGGTTGGCCAAAAAATATCGCAATGTTCGACCAAACATCTACCGCTTTAGTCTAATTAGTTTTTTATTCATTCTCCTGCAAGGATTAAGTGGTGCTGTTTTGATTTATACTCATTTGAGTCTGGGAGCAGTCCTCTTACATGTTTCGATTTTATCCTTGCTTGTCGGAATACAAAGTATTATTTGCTTTCAAAGTAGCTAAAAAAATCCTAAATTCAAAGTTTAGGATTTTTTTTATTCATCCAATATTAGAGGAATCCCCCCTCGTTTGAGATGTTTCAGATGGAAATTGTAAATTGCAACTAATTTGAATTGTCGAAAATAGGTTTTTAAAAAAGTTTGACAACATTGTGACAATTGATAGAATATTCAGTAAAGGGGGATGGTGACGTTGCAATATAAATATATAAAAATTTTTAAAGCATCCATTTATGGGGTAGGTTTAGGAATAGTCATTTTCATTGCAAGTTTTTTTGTAAGCGCTGCCAATGATGGTTATTTTTATACTGCAACAGGTATAGGTGTGGTCATTGCTTCTTTAATTACTTTGATATTTGGTATGTCTTTAAGCTTAATGGATGAAGTAACGGAGGCGGAGAATAAGAATAAGGAAACAAAATTAGCCTTAGATCCAAATAGAACTTTGCATTAAACAGTCCTTTCACAAGTATGAACTTTGCCGGCAAATAAGGAGTAGGCTGCTCTTTTTTAAAAATGTTAAAAAAGCATTAATGCTTTTTTAACATTTTTTTGATTTAGGAGGAGATAGAAGTGTTCCTTGTCGATATGTTTTAACGAGAATTCTCTAACGCTGCTCCCTTTCGATAATATTCTGTCATGATTTCTTGAGGGACCATACTGCCGCCGGTGCCCCAAACAATATGCGTACCGTTATCCATTTTTTTCGTTAAATCATGCCTTGATAAATATTCGGTCCCCTCTTTCAATAGTTTAATCGGACCAATCATACCAGCTAATGCCGAAGGTTCTAAGTGAATCCCCTCTGAATCGACAAGTGCTTTTAATAGTTGGTACAACTGTTCATCACCTACCGTGAAACTTCCGCTTAAAAATGGCTCTATCGTTTTCCCAACAAATCCAGATGGCCGACCAACAGCAAGTCCATCCGCTTCCGTAAGATTATCAATCCCAATATCTTGAACTGAGATTTGGTCATGTAGCCCAGTCATCAAACCAAGCAGCATACATGGGGAATGAGTAGGCTCCGCAAAAAAACAGTGAACATGGTCCTGAAATATAGTAACTTTAGGCCAAAAGCAACCCCTCCAGGACCGCCCCCAACCCCACATGGAAGGTAAACAAATAATGGATGATTTTCATCTATGATAATCCTAAGCTCATCTAATTGTTTCTTCAATCGGGACGCCGCCACCGCGTACCCTAAAAATAGGTCGTGAGAATTTTCATCATCAACGAAATAACAACGCGGATCTGTGGCAGCTTGTATTCGACCTTCCTCCACTGCTTTACTATAATCCGCCTCATATTCGATTACTTGGACATTTTTGCTCCGAAGCAGGTCTTTTTTCCATTGCTTTGCATCAGCTGACATATGGACGGTAACATGAAAACCTAATTTTGAACTGATAATCCCAATACTAAGTCCTAAGTTACCTGTTGACCCGACAGCGATGGAATAGTTTGAGAAAAAGTCTCGAAACCGATCGCTATCGAAAATCGAATAGTCATTGTGAATGGTTAACAATTGGTGTTGGAGAGCTAAATTCTCTGCATGTTTAAGAATTTCATAGATTCCACCCCTTGCTTTAATCGATCCTGAGATCGGAAGCTGATTGTCACATTTTAATAATAAATTACCTGATATCGGTTGTTGCACCTTCCGTTCTAAGCGTTCTTTCATTAAATCAATTTTTAACAAAGGAGATTCAATAATCCCATTCATTGTTTTTGTTTCAGGAAAAACTTTCGCGATATACGGTGTAAAACGCTTTAATCTTCCCTCTGCATCCTGGACATCTTTTATTGTAATGGTGGATTTTTCTATTCCTTTTTCATATAGTTCCATAAGAGGATTAAGCCAAAATACTTCTTCTAATGAAGTAAGCTTTGTTAATAGCGGGAATTTCTCCAACCTTGAATTAAAATCTTCAAGATAAAACTTTCGCATTGTCTACTCCACTCCCAGGATTTTTTCTTTCAAGAGCCCTTTGAAACTCTTATTTTCATTTCTCATTTTAGGATACCACACAATGAGTCTTGCTCATGTGGAGTTTTGGGAAAATAAGAGGAAATTAAAATCAAAAAAACCAAAAAAAGTTGCCCACAATTCGAGCAACTCGTATCCTCTACAATTTCATTTGACTACAATAAATAAAAAGTAGACGCTAAAAGTGTACTGTTCTTCCTCCCATTTGCCGCGTCTTTCGCCCCCTGCAATCGTCATTTGTGTATGCGAACAGTTACGTTCATACCAGGAACCAGTCCATCTGGTACAGCTTTCAGATCGATTGTTACCGGGATGACTTGCGTAACCTTCGTAAAATTGGCATTCGTACTTTGTGAAGGCATCATTGAAAATGTTGAAGCTGTAGTCAGCCCAATGGAACTTACTGTGCCTGTTACATGAGATCCAGGAAATGCATCCACGTAAACATCTACTGTATTCCCAATTTTAACGTCCTGAATTTGGGTTTCTTCAATGTTTGCAGTCACGGTCAGATTATTCATGTCGTAGGCATATGCCAGTGGTGTACCCGGTCCAACATATTCATTCGATGTCGCATTGTTTTGAACGATGCTGCCGTTTTGCGGAATGGGTATATTAATTTTTTCAGTCGCATTGCCATTGGACACTTGTACTTGACCAACCGTTTCCCCAGAACTAAAGTTTGTTCCGGCTGTGCCATTCCAGGAAACAAGCTTACCTGCTGCCGGGGACGAAATGATGATTTGCTGTCCAGTGACCTGGGCATCATCCGTCTTTAAGTATAGTGATGATTGGTTATAGAAATAGTAGCATGCAAATCCTGCAATAATAATAATCAGAATAATTCCAATATTAAAGATGATCAACCGTTTAGTTTCTTTCATTAAAAACCCTCCCTTTGGTTTTTACCTGAATGGATAAGTGAGCGCTCCTAAAAATATATTAACGATGATTTAATCTGTCATCGCTACCTGTGATTTTTTGGGCCATCTACTTCCTCATGTTTTTTCCTCTTATAAAATAGGACAAGAACTACCCCGAACGCTGTTAAAAAGGCTGCCAACATGAATGCATCATTCATCCCTGTGACAATAGCTTTTTGTTGGATCAATCCATTTACCATGGTAATGGCAGCCTGTTTAGATTTTGAAACTGACATGCCGTGAGCCTGCATTAATTGTTGTATTTTCATCAAATATAGACCTGACTGTGAGGTGGGAGTTACTTGCCATGACAAATGAACAGCTTGGATTTTTGATTGAGTAGTCATGTAGGTCGTGAGGATTGCAGTTCCAAATGAGGAGGCAACTTGGCGCATTGTGTTATTCATCGCTGTACCTTGACTGGTTAATTCAAATGGAATAGAGTTCATGCCGGCTGTCATGAGCGGCATCATGGCAGTAGACACTCCAGCATTACGCATGATGTATAACCACTGGATGGTTGATGAACTTGTATCCAATCCCAGATTGGTGAATCCTAGTGTAGCAATTGTAACAATTACCAGTCCAATGATTCCTAGTGGTCGTGCTCCAATGCGGTCAAATAATCTACCGCTGATTGGCATAATGACCGCTGGCCAAAGCAGCAGGTGTCATAAATAATCCTGTCCGTACAGCCGAAAACCCCCGGATGTTTTGAAGATAGATTGGAAGGAAGAAAATCCCGACAAACATTGATATACTCACAATCGAAATAAGGACGAGGCTCATATTAAACTGGTAGCTTTTGAACACCTGCAAATTAATCATCGGATTCTTCACCTTTAGTTCGACGATGACCAAGATGATTAAACATACTACACCAACAGAAAGCAAAGACTCCACTTCAGTGGAACCCCACCCGTTGGAAGATACTTGGTTGAACCCGTACAAAAGGCTTCCAAAACCGATAACCGTGAAGATAAAGCCCAATACATCAAATTTACCCTTAGCCTCGTGTGGAAATTCGTGCATCATAAGCGCTCCGAGAATCACTGCTCCAATTCCGATTGGTACATTAATGTAGAAAATGAATCGCCATGACCAATACTCCACCAAATATCCACTCAGTGCAGGACCAAAGGCCGGTGCCGCCATCATGGCAATTCCGAAAAGGCCTATAACTGTACCACGACGTTCAGGTGGATATATACGGAAAATCATCGCCATAGCGACAGGCTGCATTAAAGCCCCGCCAAGAGCTTGAACGACACGAAAAATGATGATTGAGTCAAGATTCCAGGCAACCCCGCATAGTGCTGATCCAATGGTGAATGTAGTTAAGGCAAACAGGAAGAGCTTTTTGGCTCCAAACTTATCGGTCAGCCACCCAGAAATTGGTATTAGCATGCCAAGAACGAGCATGTACGCTGTCACAACCCATTGAATTTGATCCGTACTCGCGCTTAATGCAGCCTCCATTTTGGGGATGCGACATTGACCACACTTGTGTCCAAAATGGCCATAAACACTCCAAGAATAATGATGGTCATTTGTAAAGCAGGAGATTTTATTCTTTCTAATTCATACACTGAGTCCGGCGTTTGATTCATTTTTTGCCACCTCCATCGTTAAAATCCTTTTTGGTAAAAGAGTGCATTTAATTTAGTTACAACTCGTTTTATTCTAAATATATTCCATACGTTCTCCCTTCTTGAGTGTTCATTCAAATATATTAGGAAGACTAAAGATAATTCATCCTCCCTTATATTAGGTTTGCTTCTAACTCAGGAAAAGACAGAAAAAAGACACTAACGAATGTGTTAGTGCCTTAGGTTACTATTAATATTTTTCAATTTAACACACTATTTTAGTGGATTATTTGTTTAACGTTAGCTCCAGAAACCCAGCCTGTAGTTGCTGAATTGGGCAGATACACATTGTACCATCCATTATTTGTAAATGGGTTTCCGTTATTCATCACTAACTTCAAATATGTTCCGTTTGTAACACTAGTCAAAAGAGTAGATGTAGAATCTGTTGAAGGACTACTAAGAATTTGTAGGGAACCTGTACTTGTATTAACTTGAAGTAAATTGTCAATATCTAAAGATTGTCCATACAACCAGCCGTTTTGATCATTGACGTTCACTCTAAACCAATGATACACATAATTACCATTACTATTTGGATCGAATTCAACATCTGTATTTAATCCTACTACATTAACCACCGTATTTAGACTTAGTGTCCTTAAAAAGCTTGATGGTGAAACATAGGGTATAGATCGTAAATTCAGAGTTGAATTATTTACTTTTGCTGTTATTCCGCTTGGAAAATTAAGGATTGTATCCTTTGGATAATCCTGGCCATCTGGTATATCGCTTCCATAAGATGGTGGGGTGCTCCCAGAAGGAACGAGTTCCTTCGTATTGGAGTAATAGGAATAATCATATGGTTTCATGGTTGCCATTAGAGAAGCAATGCCATTTTCCCAATTTGGATCAGTCGCATAATGTACATTCATTCCCACTAAAGTAGGACCATAACTTGAAACATAATAGGTTCCTGATGAATCGAGATAATCGTGTCTAACCTGATAAGCCACTTTATTAATACTATCAGCTACTGATGGGAAATAATAACCACAGGTAAAAGGACAAACATCAAAAGCACCGTACCCATAAAGGTTATGCTTATAAGTTATTAAATCTGATCCTCCCCAGCCCGTTTCCCAAATAGTATGAGCGACAAGATATTGGGCGTTAACACCATATTTAACCTGAGCATCAATAAAACTTTGGGCATATTGTTTGAGAGGACTATCTGGATGTTTTTGGTTAATGAAATTAACAATATCGTTTGCGGTTATGTTAGCTGGTTTCTTTAAGTCAACTAAGGTATAAAGATTCCCATTTCCAACAGTTACATTGTAAGTAAGGGTATAGGTTGAACCATTTGCACCCGTTTCCTTAACAGCTAAAGTATGTGGACCATCGGCAAACTGTTTCGTATCAAGGGTATATTGATAACCAGAGGCATCATTATGGTAGTCCGGGTAGACTGCTGATACATCGAGACGCGTACTGCCAACCTGTGCTGCACCTATGGTATTTCCATCTACCAAAACTTCAACCTTTGATACGCCGCTGCCATCTAAAAACCAACCAGTTACAACACTATCACCTTTAATCAAAGCACCGTTCGCCGGAGTATCAAGTGATCCCTTTGCGGGTAAATTTTGAACATTAACCATTTGGCTTTGAAGCACATTAGTGGCACCATTATTGCCTGTCTCTCTAATGGTTAGGGAATGTTGTCCATTGGTTAAATTCCTCGTATTAAGGGTATACTGATACCCTGAGGAAGTATTTTGGTAATTAGGATAAACGTTTGCTACGTCGAGCCGTGTACTGCCATATTGCGCTGTTCCTGTGATTTTTCCATCTACCAAAACTTCTACTTTGGATACACCGCTGCCATCTAAAAACCAGCCACGTACATTACTATCGCCACTAATCGTAGAGCCAGCCGCTGGGGTATCAAGCGATCCCTTTGCAGGTAAATTTTGAACATTAACCATTTGGCTTTGGAGTACCTTTGTGGTTCCGTTATTCCCAGTCTCTCGAACGGTTAGGGAGTGTTGTCCATTGGTTAAATTCATGGTATTGAGGGTATATTGATACCCTGAGCTTGCATTTTGATATTCTGGATAGACTTTTTGAACATCGAGACGCGTACTCCCGTATTGTGCTTGTCCCATGGTTTTTCCATCTATCAAAACTTCTACTTTGAATACATCGCTGACATCTAAAAACCAGCCGCGGATCGTACTTTCCCCTTTAATCGTAGAGCCAACCGCTGGGGTATCAATTGATCCCCGTGAAAGTAAATTTTGCACATTCACCATCTGGCTTTGGAGCACATTTGTGGCTCCGTTTTTCCCGGTCTCTCGAACAGTTAGTAAGTGTTGTCCATTGGTTAAATTATTGGTATTAAGAGTGTATTGATATCCAGAGTTAGCATTTTGATACTGCGGATAGGCTTTTTGGACATCGAGGCGCGTACTGCCATACTGTGCTAGTCCTGCACTTTTTCCATCCACCAAAACTTCTATCTTGGAAACGCCACTTCCATCTAAAAACCAGCCCTTAATAACACTTTCCCCTTTAATCGTTGTAGCAACCGTTGGGGTATCAATCGTTCCTTTAGCCGGTAAATTTTGAACATTCACTAATTGGCTTTTGAGATCTATCGTTTTTCCATTATTCTCTGTCTCTCGAACAGTTAGTGAATGTTGTCCATATGTAAGAGTCTTAGAATTAAGTGTATATTGGTATCCAGAGTTAGCATTTTGATACTGCGGAAAGGCTTTTTGTACGTCGAGGCGAGCATTACCATACTGTGCTACCCCCATACTTTTTCCATCTACTAATACCTCTATCTTGGAAACGCCACTTCCATCTAAAAACCAGCCCTTTACCACACTTTCCCCATTAATAGTAGTACCATTCGAAGGGGTTTCAATATATCCTTTAGGTGGAAGCAACTCCCCGGATGCTAAAACCTTACTACTATTAAAAATTATCGGAATGGTAAAAATGGATGCAAACAATAGAGATTTAGTTACTTTATTTTTAATGATTTTCACCTCTACTATTATTCAATTAATCTATATTAATATACTAAAAAATTTTTCATTAAACAAATTTAATTTTGACATTTTTTTTAGAAAGAAGAATTCCTATTATTCTATTATCTTAAAGTTAAATTGACTACTCCCATTGAAAAATCAAGGGGATTCTATTTAAACCTTCATCATAGTCGCCCTTTTAGCGAGGACTTCTAGGTCTTATTACTTTTCCAATTGATATAGACCAAATACCGCAGCCCAAGCATATAATTTTGGAGTTTAAAAAAACATATAAATGTTGACAGTAATCATTAAGAATTACCATCAATATTTATATGTTTCATGAAGTTAGTATCAATTTTCTTCAGGTGCGAAAGTAAACAGCTGTAAGCTTTTTATCCTTATTTTATATATTGGGAAAAAAACTCATTTTATGTACTATTATCGAATGTTGACTGGAAGGTATACTATGGCATAGTTGTTTTTTTCCTCGCCCTCAGAAATTTAATTGTGGTTAAGACAATGGTTTTACCAACTGCATACGTTGGTACGGCTAAAACCATTCCTAAGACACCAGCAAGATTTCCTGCCGCAAGGAGTATTATGATGATCGTAGCTGGATGGATATCAAGACTTTTTCCAAGAATTAGGGGTGATAATACATTGGCTTCCACCTGTTGTGAAATTAAAAGTACCAACATTACTAACAAGACTTTGGTTGGTGAATCGAATAATGCTACAATTACAGCTGGTGTAGCACCAAGCATTAGCCCGATATAAGGAATAAAGTAAGTAACAGTCACTGCTAAAGCCATTACCAATGCAAATGGTAAATTAATAATAAGGTATCCAATAAATGCCATTATACCCACCGCTAGGGCAACAGCTATTTGTCCATGGATGTAGGTAGAAAGAGTTTCGCCTGTTTCTTTAAAAATTGTAGGCCCTCATCCCTAAAGGTAGCAGGGAAAAATTTGGATAATGCTGTTGGGAATTTATGACCGTCCTTTAGCATGTAAAATAACAAAAATGGCACGGTGGCAAGAATAACAGCTATATTTGCAAGTACACCAAGTATATTCGTAATACTATACGTAATCCTCTCTGGTAACGTATTAGCGAAGCCGATAAGCTTTTGTTCGAAAGATTGAAAAAGATTTTGTTGTGCGTTTATTACCCACTTAAATTCCGATGTTTGGGCAGTTTATTAAAATAATCAATTGTTTTATTGGCATATTGGGGAAGTGCCATTGCAAGAGCTGCAAATTGCTTGCTTATAGAAGGAACTAAGTTTCCAACGATTAATACCACCATTCCAACAACCACTACATAAATAATTAGAATTGCAAGGGGTCTGGGTACTCTTTTGCGGTGAAGGAAATTAACCACTGGATTTAACAGGAAAAACAAGAATCCCGCGATTAGGATTGGAAAGAATATTGTTGAAATAAAGATACCTATAGGCTGGAATAAGAAAGTAATCTTCGATGAAACAAAAATAATAGTTAAAATCAACAGTATCTGGAATAACCAGTATTGAGATTTACTTTTCAACTTGCTTTACCTCATTTTCTAACGTAGTTTTGTTAACTCATTGATAATATTAGACCATTTAGGTGTTTTAAATCAAGGACTGCATTTTCATGATTATTAGAACTAAAGTGAACACATCCTAAAACACCCGAGTGGTTATCTTATTTTGCATCATTTCCATTGACAAATTGACAATAAAAGATATATTTTTTGAATTTACTAGATTTTAAAATTATTTTATTTGATAACTGAATTGTAGATGCTTCTTTTTCAAAAAACGGGGATAATGAACGATTTATATTGTTTTCTATTATTCTTAATTTTTATAAACATAGACTAATTCGACATGGGAGGTGCACTCCTCTACTTTATTTTACCTGTAGATGTTATTCCGGATTATATTTTTCCTATTGGCTATTTAGACGACGAATTTGTTGTAAAACTTGTTTTAGATTTGCTATCAAAGGAAGTATGAGGCTTATCAATAAGGAAATAACTTTGAGCATTCAATACATATAAAGGACAATAATAATTTTGTTTGCGATTGTATTAACTAGGATACTACCATTTAAGAAGGGAAAATTAAATTGGATAACTCTAGCATTAAGACCAACTTAACCTTAAATGATATGCTGGGTATCCAGTCTTCATATAAACCTGCAGCCAAAACGATTGATAAGATCGAAATCAAAGGTGATAATAAATTAATTAATGGAATCTGGTACTTTCTTGTAAATGATCAAGAAAGACAGAGCATATCAGATGTCATGAACAAATCACTTGGATTACCTACCAAGCCTGTATCTAAATCTTATAGTTGTTTGTGAATATGATATAAATCAACAATCATCATACCACCACTCAATTCCCAGGACAATTCACACAAGATTTTGCCCCCAAGAAAGCTGATTGAGACTTTACTCTTGCTCCCCTAACTGGTTTTGTTCTTAAGAACCTATTAGAAAGATCGCTTTCTTGGCTGTTTTTTTCCTTATAGAACAGTTCCCTCAAACTGTTCTATGTAAACGCTTATCTCGGAAAACATTGATAACTCCCCTAATTTTTTAAACCATCTTTTAACTTAAGTCCATTTTATTCTATAATCTAGTCTCCTAAGGTATATTAAATAAGTACTTATGATAAATGAAAAGGATGTGTAACATGCAAAAACAAATTAGACTGAAAAATAGACCATTGGGAACCCCAACACATGAGGATTTCCAAATTGTAGAAGCACCAATCGAAAAACCGTCAAAAGGTGAAATACTAATAAGGACTGTTTATATTTCAGTTGATCCTTATTTACGTGGACGGATGAATGATGTCAAATCCTATATTCCGCCGTTTGGTTTGAATGAAGTTATTTCGAGCGGTGTAATTGGACAGGTAGTTGAATCCCAATCAGCCCTTTTTGCAAAGGGTGATGTAGTTCTAGGAATACTGGGTTGGCAGGAATATTCGATTGCGAAGGAAACTTCAATACGTAAAATCGATCAGAACCTTGCGCCTGCTTCTGCATTTCTAAGTGTGCTAGGAATGACCGGCTTGACAGCCTACTTTGGCTTATTAGATATTGGGAAACCAAAAGAAGGTGAAACAGTTGTTGTGTCAGGTGCCGCAGGCGCTGTTGGTTCGATAGTCGGGCAAATTGCGAAAATCAAAGGTGCCCGCGTTGTTGGGATTGCGGGTTCAGACGAGAAAGTCAAATTTATCATCGATGAATTAGGATTTGATGCAGCAATCAATTACAATACCCAGGATGTTGGAACAGCACTTCAAGAGACATGCCCTAATGGAATTGACGTCTATTTTGAGAACGTAGGCGGACAGATTTCCGATTCTATATTCCCGCTTTTGAACAATTTTGCACGGATACCAGTTTGCGGAGCGATTTCGTCGTATAATAATGAGAAGGCGGATATAGGACCGCGCGTTCAAGCGTACCTAATCAAGACTAGTTCCTTAATGCAGGGCTTTACTGTAGGAAACTATTCGTCTCGTTTTGGTGAAGGTGCCAAAGAATTAGGAAGTTGGCTGAAAGAAGGCAAACTAAAGTACGAAGAAACGCTTACAGAGGGCTTTGATCATACGATTGATGCTTTCTTGGATCTTTTCAAAGGTGCAAATCTTGGAAAGTCCCTTATTAAAGTAGCTGAGATTGAATAAGAATCATTCCTAACCAAAAAAGTGCCGTTCTGAAAATCGATGTGGAACGGCTTATTTTGCAAAGATTTCTAAATGTACGGTGAAGAAGAAGGGTAAAGACTGCCTCCAGAGCAGTCTTTTTCATTAATGTAAAATTTTACTTAGAAAACTTCTGGTTCTCTCATGCTTTGGTGAATGAAATAAGTCCTCTGGTTTCCCTTCTTCAATAATCGAACCCTCGTCCATGAATATCACTCGATCCCCGACTTCTTTTGCAAATCCCATCTCATGGGTAACTACAATCATGGTCATTCCTTCTTTTGCCAAATCTTTCATCACTTTTAACACCTCGCCCACCATTTCAGGATCAAGCGCCGACGTTGGTTCATCAAACAACATGACCTCTGGCTTCATCGCAAGGGCTCGAGCAATTGCGACCCGTTGTTGCTGACCGCCTGATAATTCGTCCGGATAGCTGTTTTCTTTTTGAGATAAACCCACTTTTTGAAGCAGCTGTCGGCAGATTTTCGCTTTCTTCTTTAGACATCTTTAACATCTTACGTGGGCCAATTGTAATATTTTCTAGGACAGATAGATGCTGAAACAGGTTGAAGCGTTGAAAAACCATGCCGACTTTTTGGCAAAGTTGGTGGATATTTGTTTTAGGATGGGTGATTTCCGTGCCAAAAATTGAAATCGTTCCCCCACTTGTTGCTTTTTCCAACCCATTTAAGCACCGAAGAAAGGTACTTTTGCCACTTCCTGAAGGACCAATAACCACAACTACCTCTTTCGGATAAACCTGTACATTGACATCTTTTAACACGACCACTGAGCCAAAGGATTTACTCAAATGTTCAACGCTTATCAATTTGCAGCCTCCTCTCTAGATAACCAGCAATTCGAGTAAGGGTAAAAATGATGACAAGGTATAGCAACGCGACTTCTCCATAAATTTGAAATCCGGCAAAGTTTTCAGCTATGATGATTTGGCCGGTGTATAGGAGTTCGACAACCGCAATAGGGGCTAATAACGACGTATCCTTGATTGTTTGGGCAAATTGGTTGACTAAAGGCGGTATCATTCGTTTAAAGGCTTGTGGTAAAATAATATAAACCATCGTCTTAAAACGAGTCATCCCAATGCTGTGAGCGGCTTCGCTTTGCCCGCGATCCACACCTAGGATACCTGCACGAATAATTTCTGTAATATAAGCGCCTTCATTTAAAGCTAATCCAATCGCTGCCGCAATAAAGGGGTAAACGCCTGATCCAAACCATTTATTTAATGGCAAAATCGTAGGTAAACCCAGAGCGATAAAAAGGAGTTGCACTAACAGCGGGGTCCCACGGAATACCTCGACGTATAGCCAACTTAATCCGCGTAATACATAAAAACGGGAAAGTTTACACAATGCACCAATGAGCCCAATGAGGCTCGCAAGGAAAATGGTGATCAGTGAAAATTCAACGGTCCGCCCTAAACCATGTAATAATTGAGGAAAGGCATGTACCATGATATTCCAAGAGTTCAAAGGATTACCCCCTTATAAGAAAAGCGAAAGCGCCCGTTTAGCCGCTGTGCTGTTTGCGCTTAACAATTCTCAAAGATCAGAATTTTATACTTTCTTTTCATTGAACAAAGGGGCGTAGCGAAGAGCTACGCCTCATTTTATTTTATCGTATCATCTAAAGCAGCCTTAGCTGGGTCAAGCTCTTCTTGAACCGCCCCACTTTGATCACCGCCAAAGTATTGGTCAAACAGCTTCTTATACTCTCCATTCGCTTTAATTGTTTTCAATCCATCATTGATTTTTTTCAACAATGCCGGATTATTTTTAACTACAGCAATCCCATAATACTCGCCGGTTAACAATCCTCCGACGACATGAACCTCTTTATGGGTATTGGCATAATCCAGATTAACCGGGTTATCAAAAACAACGGCATCCGCACCCCCACTGCCGAGTGCACTATACGCATCAGTGATATTATCAAATTGTTTAATATTCGCTTCTGGAATCCCTTTAGCTTTCAACAAATCCACAGATGAAGTACCTTTTTTCGTTGCAACCAGTTTGGTCTTGAGATCATCGACACTTTGAATCGGAGAATTAGTTTTCGTGAGGACTGAAAGACCTGATTTATAGTATGCATTGGAGAAATCAACTTGCACTAACCGGCTTTTCTTAATCGTGATTCCTGCAACAGCCACGTCCACCGACTGGGCTTGTAGAGCTGGAATAAGTCCAGTAAACTGCATGGTTGAAAGCTCTACGTTGAGATTTTCTTGCTTAGCTATCGCATTAATCATGTCAATGTCAAACCCTTGAACCTTCCCATCCTTTTCGGATTCAAATGGAGGAAAAGTCGTGTCGGCAGCCACTTTGATCGTTTGTTTCCCAGTTGTCTGAGAATTAGAGGAAGACGAGGAACTAGTCCCACATCCAGCTAAAACAATAGTGGTGAGCAACCCAACAGACAAAAGCGAACGATACAGTTTTGTATTTAACATTAAGAACACCTCCATTATTATTTGATATATTCATAATATTGTTGTTATTTTGAGATATTCCATTTATTATAAAACATGCCTTATCTATTGGTAATGACACACAAAAAAATGGCCTGCCAACAATGACAGACCAAGCTCAAATTTTAGACATATTTCTAATCCGAATCCACTACTCATGGAAAAGATTTTCCAGTAACAAATTTAAAGTGTTAAAATAATTCGCCATTTTTCGTTATGATCATCGTATGTTCGTATTGAGCTACATAGCTGTTTTCTGTAACAAAGGTCCAACCGTCTTCCAGTTCAAATACTTCCTCTTCACGGGTTGAAATAAATGGTTCGAACGCGATAACCATCCCTTCCTTCAGCAATCCATCGTATGATGGTTCGAAATAATTAAATATATATTCAGGCTTTTCGTGTATCGTTCGTCCAATCCCATGCCCTGTAAGGTTTTTGATAACTGTTAATCCATTCTGTCTTGCAGTTTGATATACTGCTTTCCCCATTCCACTTATTTTGGAACCTGGTTTTGCTTTCTTAAGACCTGCTTCAAAAGCTTCTTTAGCAACACCGCAAATTTTCGTTAACATTTCATCGCCTTCGCCTACAACAATCGAGACTCCTGTGTCAGCGAAATAACCGTCTTTTGAACCGGAAACGTCAATATTAACTAGATCCCCTTCCTGTATAACCCGGTTTCCAGGAATACCATGTGCCACTTCTTCATTGACACTGATGCAAGTATAGCCCGGAAAATCGTATTCCCCTTTTGGAGCCGATACTGCACCAGATTTTTCAAAGAACTCTCCGGCTAACTCATCAAGTTCTTTGGTCGTTATCCCGGGAATTGTTCTTTGTACCAATTCATCTCGAATAGCAGCAACAATTTTGCCAATTTCCTTCAAGCCTTTAAAATCCTCTTCTGTCTTTGCGATCATGTTCTATTCCCCAATCAAGATAATTTTGTCATAAAAACGTCCATGTATTAGATTGTACCTATTCTCTCTGAAGAAATTCAAGTATGAAAAAGAGCTGCCCTTATGACAGCTCTAAATTTGTCCACTTAGGTATGTGCCAGTTCAGCAGATGGCTTCTCACTATTACTAAACCATTTATCAAAGAACTCCATATATCCCTGCTTCATGACCTCACTTGAAAAACTCTCGAAGGCATAATGACGATTTTCTAATGAGACCTTATTGGATGAAGCAGCAGCCATGTTTACTAGTTCAAACCAGTTCTTTTCATTACCAGAAAATGTGTGTGTTGAACTAATATGATCGTAACAAGGATGCTCTGGTTTAACAACAATTTTTCCCATTGATAGTGCTTCGGTAAGGGGCATAGCAAAAGTATCAAATTTTGAACTACTCCAATATACTTTTGCGCTGTTCATAAGTAGAAAAATCTCGTTTTGAGTTAAAGCAAACTGCAATTTTACATTATTAGGTATATTATACCTCTGAATACTATCTTTATAGCGCTCTCCACCAAAAACCATAAACACTTCTTTGTCTGGATTTTGCTTAGCATACTCTAATACTAGAAAGGCCGTCTATTTTCCTCGTCCCTGCCAATCCAAAGTACTCGATTATCAACGATTTGTGATGGATCAAAATATTTCTCTGCTAATTTTTCATTAAAACCAATTGGAATAACGGTAACGTCCCTAACGCCAAATTTTGTACCTAACTCACGCTTTAGAAATTCAGTTTGTACGATAGCTTTATCAACGATTTGATAAAACGGCTTCATCATCTCATAACCCGTCAATGCAGGATCGGGGAAGCTGTGGGGAAATAGAACGCTATTTTTAATAAACATTTTTAAATAGGTGAAACCTGAAACTGTATAAATAACATGTTCAATGTTTTCAGAGTCGATCTTGTCTAACACAATATCGTAGTTTACCAGATCTCCTTTTTCATGTTCATATCCTGGAATCCAGTCATATCCGCTAACCTGACGCTCAGGTGATATAAAAACAATTTCCACACCAAATTCTTTGCAAATTTGCTTTAATCGATCCGCATAGACACGTGGTCCTTGGGACTCAGTAAATTGTATTTTTCTCATAACTAATCCAACTTTTTTCATTCATACCCACCTTAACTCAAATACCATTTTAACTTAATAATAGATGAATGAAATCAATCTATCTACTAAATTGATTTCCCACACCGACCAATTTTATTATATAGAAAGAGCTGCCACTTTTGACAGCTCTGAATTTCAACTTAATTAAGAAGAAAAGAGCGATAATCCCTCTCCTGCTCAATCTTCGTTCATTTTTTTATTAAAATGTGACAGGTTCCATCTTCAGCAAAATATAAATACGTACCATGTTTCACATTAAAATTAACCGTTTGTTTATCATAAATTAGTTTTTCTACCTTTATAAATTGCTCCACTAATTCAATGGCTGGATTAAAAATGAGATCATCACTGCTATTTGTTGTAACAAATCCCTTTGGGTTACATCTCCTTTCGGGTTTTAATTCGGCAATCCATTTTCCATTAAGAAGAAGGGAACTCACTGTGAATTTCGTTTTTCTGTTTTGAACAGACCAAATTTCTCTGCAATTACATCGGTGTATTTTATACTTCATTACCTAATACCTACTTTCAATGAAAATAAATAGAAAATTCTATATAAGTATTATGATAATTTTTATTCCTAAATCCGCTGCAGTATTACCAGCATTTCTTATTGTTCAACAAGGCGGAATTATGGGAAAATAGCAAGCTAGTTTACATTAACGAAAAAAATAAGCTGCCTGGGCAGCTTATTTTTATGAAATGACAGTCTGTAATGTAAATTACCCTTTTCATGAATAAGCAGGATAATAACCGCTGTGACCATGATGATAGCCCTGGCCAGGAATATAACTGCCGTGACCATGATGGTAGCCATAACCAGGATAATATCCACCGTGGCCATGATGATAGCCATAACCAGGATAATATCCACCGTGACCATGGTGATAGCCATGATCCGGATAATACCCGCCGTGACCATGATGATAGCCATGATCCGGATAATACCCGCCATGACCATGATGATAACCATAATCAGGATGAACTCCATAAGTTCTAAATAATTGTTCTTCCATTCTATATCTCCTCCTCAACTGGTTGCAAAATAGTGTATGTGTCCATGGTCAAAAAGGAATAGGTACTTGCCTATAATTGAGCTTAGAAAATTGTTATTTTTGTTAACAGTTAATCATCTTAATAGGTCAAATGGAATTTTTGGGAAGCCTTTTCTTTTGAAAAAATAAAACAAGAGGTGTTTTTTGAGGAGTTGAAAATGAATTTATATTTTTAATTTGGTGATAAATAATAATTCATTTTGAAACTTTTCTAAAAGTTCTTTGAAAGATGAATTAATTAAAAGTGGAAAAAGTGTTTCGATTGCTTCGTTGGAATTTTGACCTAGTAGTTCACGTAAAATGACAAATTTATGAAATAGCAATGCTTTTTCAAAATCAAGCCCTAGTTCATATAACCCATTAAACAACTCATCTTTAGGAATTTGCTTAATTTTCTTTAAAACTTTTTCATTTTTTTCAATAAATTTTTCATTTATATAATGAGTTACATAATCTGTATAGATCATTTGGCCAATATCATTTGTGTCCTTTTTTGTATATTTAAAGCCAATAACGTGATCTTCTTTATTTTCACGAATGATATACGTTTTATTACCTTGTAAATGGGTAATAAAACTTTTCACACTTTTATCAAAAATTTTGTCAAATTGAATGATTTGTTGAAGTTTTACAGCAAAATCTTTATGCTCTTCACCAACAACAAATAACCGGTCAACAATTGGTAATAGTTTTAATACCCCTTCGGAAAGTTGACTGGATGCATCGTAGATAATAATATCGTATTCTTTCTTCATCTGTTTTACTTTACTTTTTTGTTCTGCTAACGATAATTTTGAGAATTCATGGATTAATTCATTTGAAATCTCTTCTTTTTCTAATGTTCCATAAGAAATATATGCAGCAGATAAGGTTGTGTTCAATTTAAGCCAGTTATAAATTGACAGACACAACTCAGTCACACCTGATTTTGATTTTGGCGAATAGAAACCAACCAAATACATTTAACTCAACTGCCTTTTCTATAAATAATATTCGAAAAGGACATAAGTGTTAAAGACAATCCCCCTTGAATTTAAATATATATTAGTGGCATTGGAGCGATTTATATTAAAATATTACTTTGGAATAATTAATTTCACTACCGTCCCTTTATCTTCCTCACTTTTAATTTTTATTTCTCCTTTATGCAGCTTTATAATATTTTTAGCTATGGAGAGTCCTAAACCAGTGCCGCCAGTTTCTCTGCTCCTCGCTTTATCCACTCGGTAAAAACGTTCAAAAACTCGCTCAATTTCCTGGGCTGGTATTCCCATTCCATAATCTTCAACACGGATGAAAGCATTTCGGTCATCGGTATCCAAAAAAACGTCAATTTTATCATGACTATATTTTATGGCGTTATCGATCAGGATAATCATCACTTGTTTTATTTTGAGTTCATCAGCTTGAACGATAATGGGATCTTGGCTGAAATGAAGATTAATTTCTCTTTTGTACGCCTCTTTAAGCTGCTGTTGAATTTCTCTAAATAGTGAATTTAGATTAACTGATTTCACTTCTAATATATTCTCTTTTTCCGCAGTAGCCATATTTAGAAACATCTCGGTCATTTTCTGAATTCGGGTTGCTTCCGAATAAATTGCCTCTATTGCTTCGGCTGAAATTTCATTGTTTTGTAATCCTCTTCTTTTTAATAGGCTTGAATAACTCTTAATTACGGTTAATGGGGTCTTTAATTCATGCGATGCATCGGAAATAAACTGTTCTTGTTTTTCTATGTTTTCTCCTAGTCTTTCAATCATTCGATTGAATGTTGTAGCCATTTGTTCCAGTTCATCTTTTGTTTTATTATGGATGACAATCTTTTTTGGGACACCACTTTGTTCAATTTCTTCCATGGTTTTTATCATATTCGAGATAGGTCTCATAATAATATTTGATAACCATCGACCTCCAATCAATGATAAAAAACCGGCAAGAATCGTACATAGGCCAAGGATGGAGAGCAAAATATCCTTTCTCATTTCTAAGCCCAAGAGTCTTTCACCAATTTCTAATGTACCTTTAACATTTTTCCCAGATGTAATAGGAACACGTAAATATAATACTTGCTCTTCTCCGCCTCCCGCAAAAATCACTTCTCTTCTTGTTTCCTGTATCCTGGTGTAATGTGCTTTTATATTTTTTGTTAATTGTTTATCATTGGTAACTTCAGTCAACAACTTTCCATCTGGGTAAATAATTCTTATATAGGAATGTATGGTTAAATAGTCTTTTAATTGTTCGTCAATTTCAGTATAAGGATGATCTAGATTTATTTCTTTTACTATATCACTTGCCTTTTGTGAGAGAGCATCCTCTTCCATGTTTACAGTTATTGTTAAAAAAGAAAAAAATACTACTACATTAATGATCACTAACACACAAAGCAACCATGCTGTGGTTAAAAGATTAATTTTAGTGGTAATTTTCATTTTATTTCTCCCTAATGGTAAATCCGACTCCACGAATGGTGTGTATTAATTCAGAACCAAATTCTTCTTCTACCTTTTTTCGAAGATGGCGAATAAACACATCGATTACATTTGTCTCCCCTTCATATTCATATCCCCAGACATTCATGATGATATTTTCTCGAGTGACAACCTTATTTTTATTCATAATTAAGTATAAAAGCAAATCATATTCTTTCGGTGTGACCGCAATGGCCTTTCCCACTCCTTGTTACTTCTCGTGTATTCGTATTAATTTTTAAGTCCTCGACAGATAGTATTGGGTTTTCTTCCACTTCATCCCTAATGGAATTGTCACGAATGCAAGCCCGGACCCTTGCTAATAGTTCCTCTATTTCATAGGGTTTCGTTATATAATCATTTGCTCCTTGGTCTAATCCTATTACCTTATCTAGAGTCATATTACGTGCAGTCAAAAGGATAACAGGAGTTAAATTGTTTGCTTTTCTTAATCTTCTTAACACCTCAATCCCATTTAATTCGGGAAGCATGACATCTAATAAAATTAAATCCATTTTGTTTTCCATCGCTGCGTGTAATCCGGTTCTCCCATTATGTTCAACCAATACATCATACTCTTCAAACTCTAACTCTATTTTCAATACTCTAGCGATTTGGGGCTCGTCTTCAATTACGAGAATTCGCTTATTCATGGATTGTTTTCACCTCAAATTTATCATCGCACTTATTATCTCTAATCTTCCTATAATTTAGCACGATTTAAAAATATTATTGCCATAATTAATTGATTTTTAATGTTCCATAAGATTGCAATTCTTTTGTGTATAGTTTTATTGCCCGAGAGCACTCTTAAATTTTAATGGTGTTAAAGTAGTTGTATTTTTTGTAAAATTGGAAATAAACGATATATGACACAACTTAATTTCTGATTTAAACAAGGAGGAAAGAATTTTGAAATATGACGTGATTGTTGTGGGTGCCGGACTTGCAGGTTTAGTGGCAATAGCCGAGCTTGCAGATGAAGGAAAGAAAGTATTGCTTCTAGATCAAGAGCCGGAATCGAATTTTGGTGGCCAGGCATGGTGGTCCTTTGGCGGATTATTTCTGGTAGATTCTCCTGAGCAACGGAGAATGGGAATTAAAGATTCTCGTGAACTTGCATGGCAAGACTGGTTAGGAACGGCAGGATTTGACAGAGAAGATGACGAAGATTATTGGGGCAAGAAGTGGGCAGGCCTATGTTGACTTCGCGGCAGGTGAAAAACGAGAATGGTTACATGCCCAGGGTGTTCGTTTTTTTCCGGTAGTGGGCTGGGCTGAGCGTGGCGGATATCTCGCTGAAGGTCATGGAAACTCGGTGCCTCGTTTTCATGTTGTATGGGGAACAGGCCCTGGTATTGTAAAACCGTTTGAGGTAAGAGTCCGAAAAGCGACGGAAAAGGGTCTTGTCGACTACCGCCCCCGACATCGTGTTAATGAATTGCTAACAAAAAATGGTGCCATCATCGGAGTGCGGGGTGATGTGCTTGTTCCGAGTTCTGCTATCCGTGGCGAAGCAAGTTCCCGTAAGGTGATTGGAGACTTTGAGTCCCATTCACAAGCCGTTATGGTGACCAGTGGTGGCATCGGTGGTAATCATGAACTTATTAGAGAAAATTGGCTTTCTCGGCTTGGTAAAGCACCCAAAAATATGATTTCTGGTGTGCCAGAGCATGTGGATGGAAGAATGCTAGCCATTACTGAGAAAGCAGGCGGTCGCATTGTTAATAAAGATCGAATGTGGCACTATACTGAAGGTATTAAAAACTGGGACCCAGTCTGGGCAAAGCACGGTATTCGCATTCTCCCGGCCCATCCTCTCTTTGGTTTAATGCAAAAGGGCAGCGTTTTCCTGCACCAAATTTCCCTGGGTTTGACACTTTAGGGACTCTTGAATCCATTCAAGCGACTGGCTATGATTACTCCTGGTTCATTTTGACACAGAAAATCATTGAGAAAGAGTTTGCCCTATCCGGTTCTGAGCAAAATCCTGATTTAACAGGCAAGAGCATTAAAAAAGTTTTATCGCGTGTCCTTCCTGGTCCTACAGCATCTGTAAAAGCATTTATGGATAAAGGTGAAGATTTTGTTGTAGCTAATACCCTTTCCGAACTCGTGGTTGGAATGAACAAGATTACCGGAGAAAACTTAATTAATCTTGCAGATATCGAGCGACAAATTCTAGCAAGAGATCGAGAAATGGACAACCAATTTACGAAAGATCTTCAAATCACAGCCTTGCGTGGAGCTCGCAAATACCTTGGCGATAAATTAATAAGAGTTGCCTCACCTCATAAAATTCTTGATCCAAAAATGGGTCCATTAATTGCTGTTCGGTTAAATATTGTCAGTCGAAAGACCCTAGGCGGGCTGCAAACTGATTTATCTGGCAGGGTCCTCAATACATCTGGAAGCCCAGTTCCGGGTCTATATGCGGCTGGTGAGGTTTCCGGGTTTGGCGGAGGTGGAGTTCATGGCTATCGTTCACTAGAAGGAACCTTTGTTGGAGGCTGTCTTTTCACAGGAAGGCAAGCTGGTCGGGCAATTGCTAGAGAATTAAAGTAGCCTTATTTAAAAAATAAACTTTCTCCCATTACTACCTTGTTTACGTGATTTAAATCACAACATTCAACAATGATAATCATTATCCTTTTAATTAAAGATCATTTATAAAATAACAACTTTATATGGGAGTGATAATAATGAATCAAGCGATGAAGACAATAGAAGGATGGTATTGTTTGCATGATTTCCGGACGATGGATTGGACAAGATGGAAGAAAGCTTCTGAGGGTCAGCGCGAGCAGGCACTGTCTGAATTTAAAGACCTATTAGATAAATGGGCAATAGTTGAGGCAAATAAAAACGGCAGCCATTCCGTCTACACCGTAGTTGGTCAAAAAGCAGACCTTATGTTTATGATCTTGCGCCCAACCATGAAAGAACTTAATGAAGTTGAAACGGAATTCAATAAAACGATACTGGCTGATTATACAAAACCTGCCTATTCTTATTTGTCTGTCATTGAAAAAAGCAGTTATTCTCAGATGAATTTCAATCCATTTGAAGACCCAGCCATGTTAGCAAAGCTTTATCCAACAATACCAAAGAATGAATATATCTGTTTTTATCCGATGAGTAAACTTCGTGGTGAGAAAACGAACTGGTTTATGTTGCCGGTGGAAGACAGAAAAAGGCTAATGTTTGAGCATATTGATACGGGGAGACCGTATACTGAACAAGTAAAACGAATTGTAACGGGTTCTATTGGTTTTGATGACTATGAATGGGGAGTTTCCTTATTTTGTGATGATGCATTGCAATTTAAAAAGTTAATCTATGAAACAAGATTCGATGAGGTAAGTGCGGTATATGGCATATTTGGTTCCTTCTTTATCGGGTATCTTTTAAAGCAAGAAAGAATGAATCAGTTCTTTCAAATTTTATAACAAGCCTGAATAGCAAAAAAGAAACGGAGCTGCTCGAGGTCGAGCAGCTTTGTTCTTCTTCAACTAACACCATTTTCGCGGCTAATTTTAATCCAATAACTTTATTGGACCATGTTCGTTTATAAGTAGTTGTTTTGCTAACTATGGTTAGACGTATCCCCGTTTATAGAAAGGTTTTTTAATTCGATTCGGTATAAATCATGTCGGCGATCGTGCAATTGGCGCACTGAACCAGAGGTTCGAGAACGTCTTAACTTCTCAAGGTCAACATCACCGACGACAACTGTGTCTACATTTGCATCACATTCACCAACGATCCCATCTCTTGCAAACTCAAAATCTGAAGGGCAGAAAATTCCAGATTGTGCGTATTGAATATCCATGTTTTCTACGTGGGTCAAATTGCCCACAGTACCAGCAATACAAGTGTATACTTGGTTTTCAATCGCTCGCGCCTGTGCACAATAACGAACTCGTAGATATCCTTGGCGATCATCCGTACAGAAAGGAACAAATATAATGTTCGCCCCCTTATCGACGGCGATCCGAGCAAGTTCAGGAAACTCGATGTCATAACAGATTTGGATAGCAATCTTTCCGCAATCTGTATCAAACACATTAATTTCACTCCCTTCTGAAATTCCCCACCATTTTTGCTCGTTTGGAGTAGCATGAATCTTGGATTGTTTCTCAATCGTGCCGTCACGACGGAATAGATAAGCGACATTGTATATATCCCCATCCGCTTCCTCGAAATGAGATCCGCCGACAATATTGACATTATATCGGACAGCAAGTTCTGTAAATAGTTCTATATACTGATCTGTATAGGTAGCCAGGAGACGAATTGCTTTGTCTGCCGTTTTTCTTCAAGAAACGACATCAATTGGGTTGTAAATAATTCAGGAAACACCGCAAAATCTGAACCAAAATCAGCGGCAACGTCGACATAGTACTTAACCTGGCGAGTAAACTCTGTGAAGCAATCAATTTTTTTCATCATATATTGAATGGCACAAATTCTTATAGGGAACGATGCTCGATAAACACGCCGGGATTTTGGCATATAATCAATATTGTTCCATTCCATCAGGGTCGCAAAAGAATCAGATGCTTTGTCATCAGGGAGGTATTTAATATTAATCCGTTTAATTGTAAACCCTTGAAGAAGCTGGAAAGATAAAACAGGATCATAAATGCTGTGTTTTTCAACTGCGGCTACATATTCACGTGCTGTCATTTCCGCTTTGTAGAGGTGATAATTCGGGATCCGCCCGCCAATAATGATGCTCTGTAGATTTAACTCACGAGCTAGTTCCTTTCGTGCCTCGTAAAGGCGGTGTCCAAGTTTCATACGACGGTATTTTGGGTCGACCATCACTTCAATTCCGTATAAGTTAAATCCTTCGGAGTCGTGATTGGTGATAAACCCATTGTCCGTTATAACATTCCAGGTGTGTTGATCTTCATATTCATCAAAATTCACAATTAGACTTGAGCAGGAGCCCACGATTTTGTCCTCGTATTCTACACAGAACTGGCCCTCAGGGAAAATACGAATATGACTTTCTAATTGGTCCTGCCTCCAAGGTTCCATGTTGGGAAAGCACATTCTTCCTAAAGCTATAATTTCATCAATGTCTTCTTTCCTTGTATTACGAACAACAATTTTCTTCTCGTATTTTGACATATCTGTCTCTGACATCTTGTCACTTCCTTACCTATTACTGGCCACTTTCTGCTTATAATACCCTTGAGAAACCATCTTATAATAATGAGACTATATATTTTATTAGCGAATACTCAATATCTTTCCGAAGTTTGTAAATGACCCGTCTCTGTTTGGAAGAACAAATTCGCTGCAGGCATATTTACTTGATTTTCATGGAATATAGTCATGATTTCATACCTTACGTTGCGCGAAGTCTCGAAATAATCTTCCGGGTTAACTAATCCAACAATACAAAGCTCGTAACCCACATATTTTAGGTTTGGATTTAAGTCAGTAATGCCAATATATCGAAAGTCTTCTTCGGGCGTCCCATCCTCCTGTCTTAATAATCTTTGCCCATATTTATCATTACAAACAGTACATACTGCTTCTAACAATTCTTTCATTCTGTGTGGGTCTTCCTGATAGCTTACAGTAATCCGTTCAATTACCCGCATTCTCCCTTTGTTGAAGTTTTGGATGGTCCTTACATCTCCATGAGGAATCGTCAGGAGTTTCCCTGACCATTCGCGAATTTGCATAAAGCGAATGCCAATTTCCTCAATCGTTCCTGAATTGGTACCGTTAAAAGTAATAAAGTTGCCCACCCGAAACTCGTGATCCGATAACCTAACTAAACCTAGCAGAATGTCCTTTAATACTTGTTGTGCCGCAAGCCCTACGATAACACCAACAATCCCTGCACCAGCGAGAATACCTTTAATATTGATGAATTGTCCGATTAAATAAATAATAAGGATGGTAGCAGTTGTATACTTTAAAGCGGACCGAATGACACCTTGGATCGTTTGTTCCACTTCGTCTTCCCAAAAATGAAACTTTTTAAAGAACCAATCCACCGAGTGATTGATAATAAATGATATGATCATTAATGACAATGCCATGATGATCAGTCTTAAGATTAAATACTCCTTAACGTATCCTAATATAATTTCTGTATAGGATAATAAATTCATTATTTCACTCCCTTCATTCCTTGGAAATTTTACGTTTAAAGTTTTCCCTAAAAAAATAGAAAAGACACAACCAGGGAAGGTTATGTCTTTTTGCAAAAGTGTTTAGATAACTAAAAACGCCTTTTGATTATAATGTTCGATACTTTTTTAACGCAAAAACATTCAAAATTATAAAAAGTGCAGCGAAAATAACTAATGCAAGGAGATCACCACCAATATCATTAAAACCGAAGCCTTTATACATAACGCCCTTTAATGCGTCCCCCGCATAGTACATTGGCATAATTTTGGCAAAAGCCTGCAGCCAATTAGCCATCCCTTCAAGTGGGAAAATCCCCGCAAAAAATACTTGTGGAATAACTGCAATTGGTATAAATTGCATCATTTGAAACTCGGAAGCGGCAAAGGTCGATAACAGAATTCCTAATGATAAAGCAACCAGAGCGAGCAGCAAGTTGATTAGGATTACATTCCAAACGGAGCCGATAAGTACCAAGTCTAATATATTTATTGAATAGACCACTACGATAATCGTTTGAATAACGGCAAATATTCCATACCCTACTAAATAGGCCATTACAATTTCTGCTCTCCGTATAGGAGTAGACAACAACCGTTCTAAAGTTCCTGTTGTTCGCTCTCGTAATAAACCAATCCCTGAAATAATAAAGACAAAAAAGAAGACGAAATATCCAACTAAAATAGGACTGAGTACATCAAAAAAGACAGTATCTTTATTTCCATAAACATATTTTGTTTCAATACTATTTTTCGTCACATCTAGTGGTGAAGCAAATTTTTCCATTACCCGCTTGCACCTGGGATGCAACCGCTTGGTTTACCTTAATTTGGAGAGCTTTAGCTTTAGATGGATCATCATTTTTGAGTGTTAATTTCATTTTTCCATTTTCTACTTGCAACAAGCCATCGAGGTCATCATTTACTAGAGTTTTATCCGTTACTTTATCATAATGGATTACTTCTATCTTGGAATCCCTAAATACTTTAATCATACTACTATCAATGTTTACTACACCTAATTTCGGCTCCACAGTATTTCCGTTAAATAAAAAATACATAAGTGTTAAAATTAACAGCGGTGCAATAAACAACAATGCCAATGTCCTCTTATCACGAAGCATTTGCTGACAAATTCTTTTAATTAAGGCAAAGGTTCTCATGATTGCTTCACCCCCGCTTTTAGGAATACCTCATCAAAATTATCGGTATGAAATAAAGACTTTAATTCCTTTGGTGACCCACTGGTTAAAATACGTCCATCTCGAACCATCGCAACAAAATCGCATCTTTCCGCTTCATCCATCACATGTGTGGTCACAACAATCGTTTTTTCCTCTTCATTTTTCAACCGTAATAATTCATTCCAAATTGACAGCTTTAATTCAGGATCAATCCCTACAGTCGGTTCATCTAAAATAAGAATTTTAGGATTTTGAATTAACGCAATCGCAAGTGATAGCCGCCGTTTCATCCCTCCTGAATAAGCGGAAACTCGTTTATTTAATTCCGAAGTCAAGTTCACCAAGTTTGCGGCATATGCTATACGACTTTTCTGCTCTTGCTTTTTTAGTTTATAGAGTGAAGCAAAAAATTTAAGATTCTCTTTACCTGTCAACTCTACATACAGGGCATCTGATTGAGCCATATAACCAATATCCTGGAGTAATGCTAGATTCGGCATCTTTTCATTTAATACATGAATGGTTCCAATATCAGCTTTATCCATGCCAACAATCATTTTTACTAAAGTGGTCTTTCCTGCTCCAGAAGGCCCAATTAACCCGAATAATTGGCCTTTTGGGATCGATAGGTTTACATCATTTAATACGATCTTTTTTCCAAAGCTTTTAGTGACTTGTTCTACTTTTATGGTAGGATTCATTTGTCTATTCCTCCTATATGTATGGTTAATTTTTGTAAAATGAACACTGTGTTGACTGTTGTTATATTTTAAGATTACAATGCTATTGTATTTATTACAATCAACAATACTATGAAAAGTGTTCATTTTTTTAATGCGCTTAGCCGTTTTATTTTTAGGACGAGGTGATAGTAATTTGACAGAAAACGTTCATGATCAGATGGTCTCGCGAACTCGAAAACTAATAAATGATGCTCTTATTGAGTTGATTGAAGAAAAAGGATTTGATGGGATTACCATTAGAGATTTGACGGCGAAAGCAGGGATAAATCGAGGAACATTTTATCTTCATTATCGGGATAAATATGACTTAATGGAAAAGGTTCAAGAGGATATACTGCAGGGTTTCCTAGAAATTATACTCAAACTAAACCCTTACGAGGCATTGAAATATTTCTCACATAACACCCCTTACCCAATAATGGTTCAAATCTTTGTGTATTTAAAAAGGAATGGAAGAATACTTAAGGTGTTGTTAGGTCCAAAAGGAGACCCCGCCTTTCCAAAGAAAATGAAAGATTTAATAAGAAATAATATTTTTGAAAAATTGGTTAAGAATCAAGGAAGTAATCTACAGAATGGTTCAATTGCACATGAGTATTTACCTGCAATTGGAACATCGGTAAATTTTGGAGTAATTGAGCAATGGTTAGAAAATGGTATGGTCCATTCGCCTGAAGAAATGGCAATGATTTATTTTAAAATCATAAATTTGATTCGATCAAAGACATATTAAAATAATTTCAAGGCCGATTTTGGTACAGCCATAGGAGGAAGTGTTAGAAAAGATATCGATTTTATCTATTCGCCAGCTTGCCGCAATCATAACTTAAAAAATGAAAAAGACACTAGCATAAATAATAGTGTCTTTAAAATTGCAATTCTATATTAATCATCTAACTGTTTATTCCTTAACTCCATCTTTAAAGAATTTATCCCACCGTTTATCCCCTAGGTGGTCAAAATCATCAGTCGTTTTTTCTAAAACATCCAATAGTAGTCTTTTTGTTTCGGTAATCGTGTCATAATAAATTTTTTCTTCATGACCATTTATTTTTATGCCTGCCAGTGCATTAGAAGCAGCCAATCTGCGGTGCTCATTTGCTTTTTGATCCAATGCGTCAAAAACATGTATAACAAATTTTACAATATCTTGGTGTTCTTTCTTAACCCGCTTTTGAATTTCAGCCAATCGTTTCTCCATTTTCATCCTCCCATCTCGATGATCATGAAAAAAAAGAAAATAAATCCTCTTTGTTTCTTTATTGATAATATATTAATAATCTTTTGGAAAAGTCCCAACAAAAAAAGATTTTTTGCGATTTGTTTTATAAAATCAATAGGACTCACCTTTTGGCGAATCCTTTTTTTAATGAAAGTTTGTCAGACAAATACGAGTAAAAGCCATAGGTATAAGCAAAGTAGGGTGAAAATCAGTGTCAGTGGAATGACGATTATGGTGACCTTGATATAGTCCATCCAAGTAATTTTAATGTGATTTTTCTTAAGGATATGCATCCATAACAAGGTTGCTAATGTTCCGATGGGAAGGATTAGTGAACCAATATCACTCCCAATGATATTTGATAGGTAAACGGTTTTTAATAGAAGTGGCTTCAAACCCATATCTGTTAATGTTAAGGTAGCAACCATTAATGCCGGATGGTTATTGAAAATATTGGACATGATGGCTGTTAGGATTCCCATAGTCAAACTAGCGTGGAGCAGACTATCATTGACCAATCCTTTTAGATTGACCAGCAAAAAATTCGTTAAACCAATATTGTGCAGGCCAAAAATAATGATATACATCGAAAAGGCAAAAATCAAAATATGCCACGGAATTTTTTTGACAACGTCTTTTGGATTTTTCTTTAAGTAGATCCATCTCCAAATTAATAAGATCAATGAACCAAGAACAGCAACCAGTGTAACCGAGATTCCAATAAAGGATGCTACAAATAGACTGATTCTCACCAAAAATACAAAAATAAGCATATAAATCATAAGCTTTTTTTGTTGATCGAATAGGTTTTCAGAGTTTTTTTGTAATGGGTGGTAAGGGCGGTTTTTTGAGAGTGGAATCGAATAGGAATGCATTCGAATTTCTTTTGGAATGTCCTTTTTAAATATAAGATACAATAGGAAGGATAAAAATAGTAACCCAATTAACCCAGGCACGAACATCATTTCCGTTTGAAGATAAAGATCCATTCCGATAATTTTTAAAGCAATTAGATTGACGATGTTACTAACACCAATCGGTGCACTTGAAGCAGTAGCAATTAAGGCACCACTTAAAAGAAAAGGGATTTTTTGCCTATTTTTCAATCCCAAATTAGTTAAAATTAAGATTAGAATTGGAGTAGTAATTATAATACTTCCATCATTGTTAAAAAAGAGGGTCATCAAAAAGCAAAGTAATAGGGTATTCCAATATAAACGATGACCGGACCCCTTCGATAATTTCAACATTAATGCGGCAGTCCAACTAAAAAACCCAAAGCTTTCAAGTACAATAGCCATAACAATCGTTGCAATAATCGTAATCGCAGCTCCTGTTACTTTTGAACTAATATCTAGTAAATTCCCCGTGGAAACGCTACCACTTAAAAAAACAAGGATAGCTCCAATTGAAGCAGGGATTGCTTCATTCATATTTTTTGGACGGATAAAGATCATCACCATTGTTAGGATAAATGCAAAGATAGTGATAATCACCGTCGATAGATGATACATGTAAAAAGTTACCTCCCTTCAATTTGGTTTTTATTAAGTTCTTTATTTTCCGTTTCATTCACCTCTTGTCTTTGCTTTATCTTACGTCGGCAAATTAAGGCTTGACCTAAACGAATATCTCGTATGCATATAAATCAGCAAGAATCTAAAAAAATCATTAGCTTTTCACCCATATTTTTTCTATTAGTCAAGTATCATGTATGGAGTTTAATAGGTTAATGTCCCCTTTTCACGGACAGATTAACTAGGTAAATTAAGTTACAAAATTCCATAAGACAAATTATAAATCTGAAATGCTCTTCTTATGGAAGTAGATAAAAATAATCCTGAAAAAAAACCGATACTGTCTAAGTATCGGTTTAAGGGATAATGGTTTTCATAAAAAGCCCATAATATATTCCTATTTTTTTACAGCAACAATAATTTTTTTGGTCCATTCTGTTTGAATCTTAGGACCACTTAAATCCGCTAGACTTATTACTTCCTTGTTTTATGTTAAGGCAAATACATCCTTTACTTCCGTGTGATCCGCTGCTGATACTTGTATGTCGTGTTCCGCGGCTGCCTTTGGAACCATTACTTCCCTTGCTTCCACTTGATCCTTGACTTCCTTTACTTCCATGTGAGCCATTGCTGATGCTTGTGAAATGTGAACCACGACTTCCATGACTTCCGCTGGATCCGCGGCTTCCATGACTACCGCGTAAGCCATGACTTCCGTTACTACCTTTACTACCGTCTGATCCCTTGCTGCCATGACTTCCACTAGATCCCCGAGAACCCCGAGAACCCTTACTTCCCTTACTTCCTTTGGATCCTCTGGTTCCTTGAGATCCCTTACTACCATGTGATCCGCGGCTTCCCTTACTTACTTTTGGACCGCGTTTACCTTTGCGACCTTTTTTAAGCTTGGATTTAACTTCGACAGGATTATTGGCTAAAAACTCTCCTACCCCATTCTCATTTGCTTTGGTAAGCAAATCTTGCAAGTCAATTTTTACTGCCATCTTCAAACCCACTTTCAAAGATTATTATTCCCTTTTAATTTATGGGAAAGTGGTGATGCTTGACCTAGACAAATATTGATTTTAAGAAATAAAGAGACAAATATAAGAAACTATTTTCAAAGGTTTGTCGCTACGTTACCCGTAAAAAATGAAGAAGATACGAAATAAGATATAGCCATTAAGAAAACCGATACAATATAAGTATCGGTTAATAGTTGCGCCTCTGGGTTCTTGGCTTTATTTTTTTCCTTTAGATCCTTTAGATCCCTTACTGCCTTTGGAACCGCCACTGCCTTTGCTACCTTTTTTACCACGTGATTTAGGGCCCATTCTTAATACTTTAATCTTCCACCTCTACTGGATTATTATCTAAGAATCTAATAATTCCATTTTCTTTATCCAGTGAAAGCAATTGATCCATGTCAATTTTTAATACCATATTCACACCAGTTTCAAAAAAGTATTTTACTTTTCTAATTTATGGAGAAATGATAGTGCTTGACATAGACATTTAAATATATTTTAATAAATAATTCCAGAATTCCAAGAAATTGCACATTCATTCGACTTAAAGCATACAATTCTAGAAAAAAATGAAATTTAGGGGTATTTATTTTGCAAAAATATGAACTTTTCATTAATCCTAAATGGCTAAAAAAACTGGAAAAGGATATTTGGGTGGATGACCATGTACCGGCTGTACTAAAAATTGATGAAAATCATTATGCAATCGAACTTTCCTACCGGGGAAATGTGATAAGAAAGAAGAAGAAAAAATCCTATCATATCATTTTTCAAAAACCATTTACCGTAAATGGAGCACATGAAATTCATTTAAATGCCGAATTTAATGATATTTCGCTTTGTCGGAACAAGCTATCGCTGGATTTCTTTGATCAAATTGGCATCATTTCACCTCATTCCAAACATATTCTTCTATTTATTAACAGATTCTGTAAAGGTATTTATCTAGAGCTGGAATCCTTTGATCAATACCTTTTACAAAAAAGAAACTTGCCGAAAGGTCCAATTATTTATGCCACAAATTATTTTGCCAACTTCTCCTTATTAACCCCAGAAAATGACCTAAAGTCCAGCTTAGATGAAGGTTACACGATAAAAAATGGAGATAAAAATGATTTAGCATCCTTAGAAAATTTAATCGTGATGATTAATTCATTTAACAATGATGAATTTGAGAAGGAAATTCTAAATGTGCTTGATGTGGAACAGTATTTCACCTGGCTTTCAGGGGTAGTTTGTACACAAAACTTTGACGGTTTTATTCATAATTATGCACTTTATCAAAATAGTGAAACAAATCTGTATGAAATCACTCCGTGGGACTATGATGGCACATGGGGAAGAGATCTTTACGGGAGAAAGCTGGAACATGATTACATCCCAATAACCGGATACAATACGCTTACAGGGAGGCTGCTCCATTTTTCAAAATTTAAAAAGTTGTATAAGAGTACACTTTCCGAAATATTGGAACAGAATTTTACCATCGAAACCCAAGAGCCTATTATCGAAGAACTTTTTCAAACTTTATTACCATACATTAGTCTAGATCCCTTTATAAATTTAGATCCCGTTGGATTGAAAAAGGAGCAAAGTTACATGGTAGAGTTTATTAATAAGCGAAATTCTTATCTAAAACAAAATTTAGATACACTAATATAGGTATATGGCAATGCCATATTTTTTTTTGCCTATTTTTCTATCTAAATATTAAAAAAAGGCTCTTATAATAGTACAACATCACCCCGTGATACATATAGATGCAGTGTATAAGTTTATTAATCTAAAGGAGGAAATTTGGGGTTATGAATAAAGAAGTGATGAACTTACTCGTGGGTAAAACGATCAGGGTAGATCGGGGGGCCAGAATCTAGACAAGGAAAATTACTTGCTGTTTTTGATGACTATTTCGTACTTCTAACTGAAACTGATGGAGTCGTGTACTATAAGACGAATCATATCAGGAGCATTACAGAAAGTTCTAAGGACCTAATGAAGTTAGGGGTAGACGTTCCAGTAAATTTTGAGTTCAAATCAGGTGAAAACTTCACTAAACTTTTAGAAATGATTAAATATCAGTGGGTGAAAATTAACCGAGGCGGTCCAGAATCACTAGAAGGCGTACTCAATGACGTAGATAAGGATTTTGCTTCCTTAATCGTTCAAGAAGAAATTGTTCGTTTTTCCATGAAACACATTAGGAACATTAGCTTTGGTTTAAGGGTTGAAATGCCAAAATCCAACAATAACGACAATGATAACGATTAATAAATATGTCGCTTCTCCAATAGAGAAGCGACACTCTATCTCTAAGGAGGATTCATAAATGGGATTGGATAAATTTTCAACTGCATTAGATTTATTAAAAGGCTTTAACGTAAATCTATATGTAGGTGAAGAGATAATTAAAGGAAAATTAATTGGTGTTGAAGCCGATCATGTGGTGGTAGAAAATGATAAGAACTATATTTTTTATTATAGCATTGATAAAATACAAGCCATCACCAAAAATACGAAACAGTTTCAAGTTGAGGAAATAGCGACAACCTTTCAAAAGACACAGAGCTTAGCGGAATTATTACAATCATTTAAAAATTCTTGGGTAAGCATACTGACTTTAAATAAACAAAGGTTTAGTGGTGTCTTAAGTGAAATTGATTCAGATTTTGTTACATTAATAAATGGTGAAGAGCGAATTTTAATAAAATTAACGCATATCTCCAACATCTTAAAAGGATTTATTAAAGAGGAAGAAAAGAAACCTGAACCAAAGAAAGAAGAAGAAAAGAACAAGAACGAAGCAAAAAATGATGATAATCAGTCTAAAGAAAATTCAGAGACCAATAAGAAAAATACCCAAAATAATTCTGACAAAAAATCAAAATCATCGGCTAAAGATAGCAACAACAGTTCCGAAAAGAAATCGACATCAGAGACACAGCCAGAAAAAACCATGTCTGTTCAAGAAGATGTTGTAAATGCCCAAGCCATAATCGAAGAACCCGTTCAAACAAATATTTGGTCACAGCCAATTAAAATTGAAGCAGAGAAAATAGAAGAAGTTACGAACAATCAACAAAACCTTGCATCAGATATTTCAACAGAGGTACCTGCTCCAAAAATTCACACAACTTCCAAAAAACAAAACAACGAAGTCAGTCAAAACAACAATAATTCGGAAGAACAGAAAAAAATGGAAGAAAAAGCTATTGCTCCTGTAAAAGAAATCAAACAAGTGAAAGAAGAATCGGTGAAAGAAGCTATCGCCCCAAAAGAAAATAATGAACTTAAGGTAGAAACAAAAAAAGAAAGCAATGTAACAAAAGCAAATAAAGAGGTTAAAGTGGAGTCTAAAAAAGAAAGTAATAACACAAAGGCGAATAAAGAAGTTAAAGCAGAGAGCAAAAAAGAAAGTAATGTACCAAAAGAAAATAAAGAAGTGAAATCAACAAAACCTCTGGAACCTTTAACTTTTGTCAATTCAGTAAAAGACAACTCACAAAATCAATCACTCAAAAAATCATCAAATAGCAAAAATGATATGGAGCAGAAAAACAAACAAGAATCGAACCAAAAGGAACAAGATAAATCACTATTCCGATTTGCAGGTGAACCGGTTTCCCGTGAAAATCAAAGAGCATTCCCGTTTGCTGGGTGGCCAAATAGACAAAAAAACAGAGCATCGTTTAAAAGCTTCGATAATTTTTTCTAAGAATGATGAATGTATTCGTGAATTCATGTAATATTGCCATCGGAAAACACCACTTTACAAAAAAGAGCTGGGCCGTCTGATGAATTGTTTGATGTTAGATGAGGTTATCTTGCAGTCCTTTCCTTTTTGTAATTAGAATAAAAAGGAAAGGATGTGAGTTAATGAATCTAAAGGAGCATCTCGGTAAATATATTAAACTAGATATTTCCGGAAAGAAAAACCTAAATGGAATCCTAATTGATATTGGCAGCGATTTATGGGTACTATTCAACGGGAATGATTATCTTTATATTCCTATTATTCATATACAAAATTGGGAATTTTTAAAACAAGAAGAAATTGATGAAATCATTATTTCTAATGAACCGACGCCCATCTATAATCATAATGAAGAAATTTCCCTTAGGAAAACTCTTACAGCTGCAAAAGGAATTTTTACTGAAATTTTTGTAACAAGTCAACAATCCCTGCATGGGTACATTATTAGCATAATGAATAATTACTTTGTTTTTTACTCCCCTATTTATAAGACGATGTTTATTTCTCTTAACCATCTAAAATGGTTAATTCCGTATACAAATAATCAGAGACCATACGGTTTAAGCAACGCCAATTTACCAGTCAACCCCTCTAACATTACATTTGCAAGATCATATGAAGTCCAAATTGAAAAATTAACGGGTGAGTTGATCGTTTTTAATATCGGTGAGAATGAGAAAATGTTTGGTAAAATTCAAGGAATTAAGAATAATTTTGTAGAATTAATCGGAGCAAAAGAAGATCCAGTGTATATAAATCTCCAACATATAAAAACTGTTCATATGACCTAATCTTTTTAGATTTTGTTTGTCCGCTAAGTAAACAAGCTTATAAAACCATCAGAGTGTCTAACGGCACTCTTTTTATGAAAAAAAACCGGTCGAAGTTTGGCCAGTTGAAAACGATTAAATGATTAATCGTTTTCAAGATACATAGTTTTGGTTTTTTGTGGAACAAGAAATGAAAAAATGCTAGTACTTAATTAAAAATAACATACGATGAATGCTTTTATATCTAGTTATATTTTCAACTGTTTGAGCAATACTAAAATAATAACTGGATTGTAGATTACTTTAATTTCCAATATACATGACTACTTTCACCTTAGATTTAGGGTCTACTTCGGTAGAGAATACATTCGGATCAATAGGGGTAGAATTTCCATGAGAAAACCTTTTGTCATCATTTTTATCGTTTTTCTTTGTTATTTATCTTTTTTACAACCTGCTCAAGGATTCTCTGGGCTTCGAGGTGAATACGAAAAAACAGGAAAGGTAATTTGGGAAACGAAGACAAAAGAAAAAATTGTGGCAATAACATTCGATGATGGTCCAAATGCCCTTTATACAACCGAAATTTTAGACCTATTAGCTAAATACCACGCAAAAGCTACTTTTTTTGTTGTCGGGAAACAAGCAGATAAATTACCAAATATTGTTAAAAGAGAAGTTAAGGAAAAGGCCACGAAATAGCGGTCCACACCTATACACATAATTATAATAAGAATATTACCGAAGATGTATTAAAGGATGAATTAATCCACACTTCAAATGTTATCAATCGTCTTACAGGAATAAAGCCAACACTCTTCCGACCTGTTGGGGGATTCTTTAATGATATAATAATAAATACGGCAATAAATAATGATTATCGTGTGATTATGTGGTCTTGGCATCAAGATACAAAAGACTGGAGTAAGCCAGGAATTGATACTATAACGAGTCATGTTATTTCAAATGCAAGACCAGGTGATATCATTCTTCTCCATGATTCGGGTGGCGACCGTTCGCAAACAGTAAAAGCACTAGAGAATATACTGGGGTTTTTTAATAAAAACGGATTTAAATGTATAACTGTTTCAGAAATGCTATACCGTTCCAATCCCTCAATTCCAGAAGTATTCCATTTACTTCCATAAGTGGTGACAGGCACCCTTTGTGGACAAACACCTATATCTGTACATTTGAGGAGGACAGTTCTAAAAATATGTGGAAAATTAAAGTGGGTGGGATACATGGAACGAATTATTTTCTTTGATGGCATTTGTAACTTTTGCAATCATAGCGTGCAATTTATTTTAAAAAGAGATCCAAAAGGGCTATTTAAATTTGCTTCACTCCAAGGTGATACAGCAAAAATTTTATTAAAAAAGAATGGCTTACATAAAGAGCTAAACAGCTTTGTTTTAATTGAAAATGAACGGATTTTCATTAAATCTAATGCAGCTTTACGTGTGTGCAGAAACTTAGAAGGACCTTGGAAGTTATTATCAATTTTCCACATCATTCCTCGATTTATTAGGGACTTTCTTTACGATATTGTTGCTGTAAACCGATACAAATGGTTTGGAAAAAACACGAGCTGTATGCTTCCTCCACCAGAATGGAAGAATAGATTTTTAGATTAAAAGATTACGCTAAAATTACAAATGAAGGACAGAGAGCACTATAACCATCTGTCCTTTCTACGTGGACATTTTGTAGCACCTGTCCACAAAGGGTGCCTGTCACCATCTTTAATTCAAACTCCTTGATAGGATGCCTTATGAAATTCTCCAATATTTTTAAACAATGCTTCACCCTTAACCGGCAATGCTGCATTTGGGTGAAGTTTTAAAAACATTGCTTGATAGGGCTCCGGGACCCATATATATTGATGTATGTATTCTGTTAAGGAAAACCCGCATTTTTCCCAAAAATGAACCCTTGCTAAATTTTCAGGAAGTTTTTCTGATTCTACTTCAATGACCATGGTGTCGAAGTTCCCTTTGTTAACAGCCCAGTCTTTTATATAGTCCATAATTTTTCCACGGAACCTGATTCCTCCAATTTTTTTGAACAGCGAGATAATCAATGAGAAGAGAATTGGATCCCTTCAGTTTCCCTGTCAATGCCATCCCTATTACATCTTCACCGATTATTGCTAAGTGAAGATAACAAATTTTCTTCTTGAACATATTTCGGATGATTTTTTCTGGTTTAGCTCCCTTTTCTCCAAAAGCTTGCTGATAAACTGGGTTTGCCTTTTTCCAAAACTCATCGTCCCATTTATTAATGGTAATGAACTTCATCCTCAATTCCTCCAAATCGAACCTTTTCTCCTTATTATTTTTCTTTTACCAAATTTCACTCTTCTCACTTTTTAGAAAGCATTCTTTGATAGGAAGTTGATTTGGCTTGGAAATAAACGAACAAATTTTAGAAATTTAAAGAAAACTCGCCGACTGGCGATCCCCTAGGGGCGGTTCATGAGGCGAAGTTGCACGAATGCGTTCAGAATTTGGATTTAAATTCTGTTTAGAAAAAAAAATAACCTTTGATTGTTAATGTCAAAGGTTCAAAGAAAGCTTAGTGGTCTATGCTAAGCTCTCACTTTAGGAGGTCTAAACTCAGAAGAATTTAAACAAGTTTATATTACCATTTTCTAAATTTTCTTTCAACAGTTTAAAGTGCTAAAGTAAAATTTAAATCAATAGTACTAGGGGTTGATGGGTATTAAAGACTATTGTGCACAGGAAAAGAGTTTTCACGGTAATCAATAAAACCACAATTTTAGTAATTGTCATGAATCGCGAAACTGATACTTTATAAAAAATAGTAGACTAATTTTGTATCCAAACTGAGTTATGTCCTTATTTTGTACCTTTCGATAGAATCCGTTACAATTACATTTAAAGAGGTGAAGGAAATGTGTGGTCGATTCACATTAACAGCTACGATTGAGCAAATTATGGATCGTTTCGATATACAATCATTCCTGGATGAAGAAAATTATGCTCCAAGCTATAATATTGCCCCATCCCATTCTGTTTTAGCAGTAATTAATGATGGGAAATCCAACCGCATGGGTTTTTTGAAATGGGGATTCATTCCCCATTGGGCAAAAGATATGTCAATTGGCAATAAGATGATAAATGCAAGAGCCGAGACGTTATCTGAAAAACCAAGTTTCCAGAATGCCTTCAAAAAGAAACGCTGCATAATCATCGCTGATAGTTTTTATGAATGGAAACCAGAAGATGAAAAAACGAAGACACCAATGCGGATTAAACTTAAAACTGATAACCTGTTTGCTATGGCAGGAATATGGGAGAATTGGAAATCTCCTGTAGGAAGATCAGTATATTCATGCTCCGTAATCACCACAAAACCCAATAAATTAATGAAAGACATTCATGATCGAATGCCCGTCATTTTGAAGCCAGAAGATGAGAACAAGTGGTTAGATCCTTCCATTTCTAATACAAATTTTTTAAACCAATTATTGATGCCGTTTGATGAAAATCAAATGGAAGCGTACCAAGTCTCACCGCTTGTCAACTCACCCAAGAACAACACAATTGAAATCATCCAGAAGATATGTTAGCGCTTTAAAGCGCTTGGTGTCGGTCACCGTTTGTTAATCATTTTACGGTATAAATTATTTTTTTCTATCAGGGACAAGTTCACTAGACCACGTACAAGCTATTTCATATATTGTATTAACCCGTGAATTTTCCTTCTAAGAAAGTGGTTGCCGCCACTTTCTTTTTCTTTGTGCATTGATAAACCGGGAATACTTCAACTTAAACTCCAATACAAAAAACTCCGTGATTAAATAAATCCCAGAGTTTAATAATAAAAATATTTTATTCATTTTTTCAGCTGTAATCCTTAAAGCATTCATATTATTTTTATCTCAGGTTTTGTGGTTACTCAATCATTTCTGCACCACCGTTATCTATGAGAACCCGAATTCCTTCGTCTTATCATACTTACATGCCAGGGAAACCACCCATGCCTGTCATTCCACCTTGGCCAGGGAAACCACCCATGCCTGTCATTCCACCTTGGCCAGGGAAACCACCCATGCCCGGCATTCCACCTTGACCTGGGAAACCACCCATGCCTGTCATTCCACCTTGGCCAGGGAAACCACCCATGCCCATCATTCCACCATGACCAGGGAAACCACTCATGCCATCAAATCCATGACCAGGGAATCCTCCCATGCCCATCATGCCACTTTGACCAGGGAAACCACCCATGCCCATCATTCCACCTTGGCCTGGGAATCCTCCCATGCCCATCATTCCACCTTGACCAGGGAATCCTCCCATACCCATCATTCCACCTTGACCTGGGATTCCTCCCATGCCTCCAAATCCACCTTGGCCTGGGAATCCTCCCATACCTCCAAATCCACCATGGAACATATCTCTGATCTCTCCTTCGAATAGGTTTCAGTCTAGATTATGTTGATGAAGGGAATTGGCATAGGCTACTGCCCATCTAAAATAGATAAAAAGGTGGAACCCCCTTTTATTTGGGATTAAATGAAATAAGGAAGATCTTTTTTAACGGCAAATGGATAAATAAAATACTATGCTCTGAATCGTTGCAATTTGAAATATGTATGATTAGAGATAAATATCTTAAGAATTAGTTAAGATTCGTGCTGTACTATAAGGTTCATGAATGACCCCCTTTTAATATATTTTTTGACCCAGCAATATTATTGCTGGGTCCTTTTTTACTTTTTCTAAACTAACAATGTAAGATTTTAAAACTATACGCAACCAATTTATCGGTCTAAAACAAATTTTTATATTTTTAAAATTTATTCAACTCCCGGAAACCATCCTGGACTATTTACGATTGCTTGCCAGAGAGGATCTGGAACGACTAGCTGCTCCTGCTTATTTTTATCAATTTTCGTTACAATTTCGTCTTCTCTTCCCTGTTCCACTTTCTGCACCCAGTCAGGATCGATGATAATCCCACGAGCTAAAGCAATCAGCGGTACTCCAGTTTCACGGGCCTTCAATGCATCATCAGCGGTATAAATAGAACCAACACCGATGACAGGAACACGGTCGCCTACTCGATCACGAATGATTTCAATACGTGGTCGGGTATCCTCTACTCCTCGTCTTGGGGTAGACCAGAAATCCTGTAGAGAAACATGCAGATAATCAAGATTTTTTTGAGCTAAGGCATCTATTAAAACTAATGTGTCAGCCATAGTGATTCCAGGAGTTTCAGACTCCTCTGGGGAAAATCGATAGCCAACAATGAAAGGTTCTTTCGTATTTTCCTCGACAACCTTCTTCACTACATCAATAATTGCCAACGGAAAAGCCAGCCGTTTTTCTAAACTACCTCCCCAGCGGTCTTCACGACGGTTGGAGTGGGGGAAAAGAATTGCTGAATCAAATAGCCATTTGCACCATGTATTTCAACGCCGTCATACCCCGCTTCGATTGCCCGGCGAGTGGTTTCACCAAAATCATGGATAATGCTTTCAATTTCAGATTCAGATAGCTCCCGGGGTACCGGTTTACCCTCACCTTCAGCAGGAACCGCACTTGCACTTACCACATCACGATTCGGCACTAATTCTGGCGGGACTTGACGTCCTCCGTGGAAAATTTGCAGAATGGCGCCTTGGCTCCTTGCTCTTTAATCGCAGTTGCCAATTGGCGCAAACTAGCTACCATTTCATCTCGGTCTCCAGCAAATTCGCCATGAAATCCTTTCCCATTTGCTGTAACAAATGTGCAGGCTGTAATAACCATACCAACTCCACTTGACCGTCGTGCATAGTATTTTACTTCAGCAGCTGTAACGGTACCATCTGGATTGGAAGAAAAGTTTGTCATTGGTGCCATAACCATTCGATTTTTCAATTGAATTCCATTGGAAAAAGTGAATGACTCAAGCAATGGTGTATATTTTGAATTCATTTTTGGAACCTCCAATTCGTTCTTACTCTTTAAAAATAGTGGAACAAATTTCTCTAATTCAACTTAACTCATTTAGTTTGTGTAAATGGCATGATTTTAAAATGAAACATGCTTGGAAATTAAATCTGTTAAAGCTTCTTTAGGCTGATAACCGATTACCTTCTCCACCGCTTTCCCATCTTTAAAAAGAATTAACGTCGGAATACTCATTACTCCAAATGCGCTAGTTGTTTCCTGGTTTTCATCTGTATCTAGCTTGATAATCGTTACTTTATTTCCCATTTCGCTATCGATCTCTTCTAACATCGGAGCGATCATTTTACAAGGGCCACACCAAGGTGCCCAAAAATCAACTAACACAAGCCCTTCCTTTATATTTGCTTTAAAAGTTTGATCCGTTACATGCGAAATTGTCATTTTATGTTTCCTCCTAAATTGTAATAAAAATAGTTTCAGTTTACCTTTTAAAAAAAACAGGCAGACTTTATCTGTAATTTTAAAATATACAGTAGGGATAGAAAAAAAGAATCAGTTTTTTGGACACTGTTTAATTTTTTCTAAAACAGAACTAATCGTAATTTTTTCCAAGTATTTTTCAAAATACAATTCTGCATCATTGAATATTTCTTCCATTACCACCTGGGTATTGGAAGATACCACACATTTTTGTTCTGGATCCCCTGTACACCAATTTGGTTTTAACGTTCCATGTGATACAGTGCAGTAAATATCTGCTAACGTTGTCTCTTGAGGATTACATTCCAGAATATAGCCCCCGCCAATTCCCTCTTTTGTCTTTACCAGGCCTTTTTTACGTAAGCAGCTCATGATTTTACGAATCCTTGCTGGATTTGTACATACATTTACAGCGATCGAATCACTGCTTGCCATGTGTTCTGGTAAATATGCTAAATAGACTAGGCTATGAACGGCAATCGTAAAATCACTATTCAGTGTAATCACCCCCTCAAGAAGATTACTGTAATTTTATTATTTACAGTTTTTAAAGTCAATAAAAAAGTACTAGATAAAATATTTTTTGTAAAAAGCAAGGAGACAATGGTTTTATGACTCCTTACTTTTATCATATGTACATTATAAAAAAGGTTGTATTGCACCATTAAATTTTTAAGATTCCTTGGAGCTTTTCAAATGGTATCGGTATAGTTGATTGTGCCGCACCTGGAACTGTATAAATTAAATCAAACCTGTTCATTTAGAAGCTTTGTCATGATAGCTGGATAATTTTTCTTAACATCCTCCACCGATATACTTTTTGAACTAGCAAGCTCCTTAAGACAATCCTGGTCAAAACGCAGCCATGAGGCGTAATTTCTTTTAAGATACCCTTCTGCTTCTTCATACGAATCAAAGAGCTGGGGCAGTTTTTTTTCAGCAATTCTGATCACATATTTTCCTTCAGGTTGAGGTTGGATATAAGAAATCTCCCCGTTACTGTTTTGATAGAAGGTTCCATAGCTAGCCCCTTTTATATTTAATTCATTGCGATCAGGGTCAGGTCTCATTGGCGGAATATCAAAGACATTGATGACATACTTTTTAAATGCTTCTTCCGTCAAGCCGCATCCCGAAGCCTTTGGATGACCGCCACCACCGTATCTTTTGGCATAGGCAGAAACGTCAATTTCGTCATGAATAGTCCGAAAACCCATTTTTTTGGTGCCGACATTTAATAGGGCAATCATATCCAAATGGGGGCTAAGTAGATTTAAGGCATTCCCGAGCTCAGATAAATATTGTTCGGCATGTACAATTCCGACACAATAATCATCCACAATGGTTTGGACGAGCTGTCTGTTTTTTGAATGAATATATCGCTCGATTTTATTTTCTTCGATATCAAGGAGCTGATTTTCCATATCCGACAAGGAAAATGAGTCAGGGTTAACAGTCAATCTCTTCAGCATCTCTTCTTCAAATTTCTTCACGGCTAAGGATATAAAATAAATCGTTCAGTCTTTTTGCGGTAACATTATTATTCGCCTGCCACTCCCATGTGTCATATTGGCGGACGAGATCAATGAATTCTTCCAGCCCTTTACTGCGCTCCAACAATTGATGCTCAATGAAGTAATCATAAAATAAAGAAGTTGCACAGGTCTTTTTTCCAGAGTCATACTCTGTTTTGACCATCCCCCAATTGTATTCATTAAAATGCAACGCCGTGACATGATGGTCAAGCATTCTAACATGTCTGCCGACACGAAAGCGCTTGTCTAATTTCTTCTCTACCGACTCGTTAACGGCCAGGTCCGTTATATACATTTCATCATGATCGTGGTCTGGGTTTTCAATAAATGCCTCTACTCGCTGGTTTAAGATCCGATAGGAACAATAAACCACATCAGCGTTTTCTCCAAATGCTAATTTTGCAATGATCCCGCAGCCAAGACCATCTAAATCAATGTCAGTAAAAAGTTTGATCATACCCATCCACCATCCCAATTTTTTCATAACTAATAGTTTGTAAATTACCGGTTAAACTTATACAAAAATAATTTCAATTATTTAACTCTTCCTTTAAAAAACCAAATACACCTTTCTGATAAGTTTAAGGATTTCTATGATTAAATTAAAAATTCCTTTTAATAAACGATAAATACCTCGGAAAATCCCTTCAATTATGATTTCGACAATGAGTTCGAACAAAAATTGCATAAGGTTCCTATCCTTTTAAAAAAATCCTTGCCTTCTTAATTATTATCTGTAAAACAGATTCTTTAATGAATGGAGTCCCCAATTAATAGTCGCGAATTCAATTATGAACGGTCAAGATTCAAATGTAAAATGAATCTTTGTTGGACTCAAAAGCACTGGTGTATAAATAAGTTTTTCACGTCAGCCAAGCTGTTGCATGAACGATCAATTTTATTTGCTCATTTTTCTCGGTTGAACTGAATAAACTTTAAGATTATAAGACTATTGTACTTCTGACGTGAATCCGCGGCAAAAAAGGAGAAGTGAAAAATGTTTTTTATCCCAGCGATTGTTAACATTGGCGGCATAAAGATCAACAGTCCCGATCATGGGAGTGCAGTCTCTTTTGGAGCTAATTTTTCAGTTGGTATGCGAGTCAGTGGTAAGAAAAATCAAGGCTTTGGCAGCAAATGGCCGATTTTACGAGAGTGGTTATCCCCATTGATATTACCCTAGATGACGATTTCATTGATAGCCCTTCAATAAAAGAAACCATTGTGTAAAATGGTTTCTTTTATCAATAGCCAAAAGTTAATTAAGTGATAGTTGATACCTATTTTAATGTTATCTATAAGCTAGCATCAAAATTCCTTTATGATCGCATCGAATCTCGTATAAAAACCAATAGGACGACAATGGATAAGATTGAAAAACCTTTATTAGGAGTGATAAATTTGCTTGTTGGAGCTTATGCAATCAACTTTCTTGGATTTAAAGTAAATGCCATTGACAATGCTTCAAATGTAAATTTTGGCCCCAATCAATATTTGGACCAATTTCTTTCGTACAAAAGGAATCAAGGAGTCGGCGAGCAAAACGGTGATGTCTCCCCAACCAATATCCCGATTTCATGGGTTGTTGATCCGGATGTCACAGATAGCAATGCCGCAAAGAACAGTATTATTTAAGGTAATCGAATGTTGAATAACTAGGGACTTCTAATTAAATGGGGGAATGATGATGTTTGCACCTATTGTGGTTAACTTTTTGGGGTTAAAACTCAATGTACTTGACCATGCCTCATTAATGAATTTTGGTCCAAACCAATGGATAGACCAATTTATTTCGTATAAACGGAACCAAGGATTTGGGGAACAAAACGGGGACATTGTTCCAATAATTATTCCTATCTCCTATGTGATGGATGCTGACATCATTGATAACTCGACGGTCAAAAACAGCATCATATAAAAATAAAAAGCTGGCAAGCCCAACTTTTTATATTATAAATTTTCAATTTTCCAATAAATACTCCTGGTTATCGAGAGCCCAGGAGTATTGGTGTGCTTAAGACTATTTCTAAAATGCGCAACAAGATTCGTGTAACATCGATGCTAGATCAATAATAAGTACTCTCAGCGAAACCACATTTCTGGCATTCCCTCATACTTGAGGTTTCTAAAAATATATGCCTACATTGATACTGGATGGATTGGATTTTTCCTCGCAAATAATCGACCTTTTGTTGGAGAATTTCTACTTCTTCCTTTAAATTCTCTAATTCGCTGTTACTACAATTATCGATAAATGTTTGATCCATCGTGGACAAATTCCTCCGCTTTTTTCTTCATGCCTTCTTTGATGTCTAATTCCTCAGCCATTGTGTCTTCGTTTGCCATTCCCCGAATGTCATGAGAAATTCTCATCGAACAAAACTTTGGTCCACACATGGAACAAAAATGAGCTGTTTTTGCTCCCTCGGCTGGGAGCGTTTCATCATGGTATTCTCTTGCCCGTTCCGGGTCCAAGGAAAGATTAAATTGGTCTTCCCATCTGAATTCGAAGCGTGCTTTCGATAATGCATTATCTCGAATTTGAGCACCTGGATGACCTTTAGCCAGATCAGCAGCATGAGCAGCAATTTTATAGGCAATTACACCATCACGAACATCATCCTTATTAGGTAGGCCTAAGTGTTCTTTTGGTGTCACGTAGCATAGCATAGCTGTTCCAAACCAGCCGATCATTGCTGCACCAATAGCTGAAGTAATATGATCATATCCAGGAGCAATATCAGTCGTTAAAGGTCCTAAGGTATAGAACGGAGCTTCTTTACAAATTTCCATTTGCTTATCCACGTTTTCTTTAATCATATGCATCGGTACATGTCCAGGACCTTCAATCATCACTTGAACATCATGCTTCCAAGCAATTTTAGTTAATTCGCCTAACGTTTCGAGTTCCGCAAATTGCGCTTCATCATTGGCATCAGCTAAGCTGCCTGGACGTAAGCCATCCCCAAGTGAAACAGAAATATCATATTGTTTCAGTATTTCACAAATTTCTTCAAAGTGAGTATAGAGGAAACTTTCTTGATAATGGGCCAAACACCACTGCGCCATAATAGAACCGCCACGGGATACAATCCCTGTTGTCCGTTTAGCCGTTAATGGAATATAGCGTAATAAAACGCCGGCATGAATGGTAAAGTAATCGACACCTTGTTCTGCTTGTTCTATTAAAGTATCACGATAAACTTCCCAAGTTAGATTTTCAGCAATTCCGTTCACTTTTTCAAGAGCTTGATAGATAGGTACTGTACCAACAGGCACTGGGGAGTTCCGAACAATCCATTCCCGAGTCGTATGAATATTTTTTCCTGTTGATAAATCCATGATGTTATCGGCACCCCACCGAGTCGCCCATGTCATTTTTTCAACCTCTTGTTCAATGGAAGATGTGACAGCAGAATTACCAATATTCGCATTTATTTTCACAAGGAAATTTCGTCCAATAATCATCGGTTCACTTTCAGGATGGTTAATATTTGCCGGTATAATCGCTCTACCTCGTGCAACCTCCTCTCGAACAAACTCAGGATCTATATTTTCACGAATCGCTATAAACTCCATTTCAGGAGTAATTTGGCCTTTTTTAGCGTAATGCATTTGCGTAACATTATGCCCTTCTTTTGCACGAAGAGATGTTTTGTTACTATTAGGAAACCATTCAAGATTTGCACGTTCATCACCTTCAAGGTATCCGTTATCAATAGGTTTTATTTCTCTTCCCTCATAAGCCTCAACATCATTTCGTTCGAGAATCCATTTCTTGCGTACTGCAGGAAGCCCTTTTCTAATATCTATTTTGTAATTTGAGTCTGTGTAGGGGCCACTCGTATCGTAAACTCGAATTGGGGCATTTTCTTCCTCCCCAAAAGAACTTACTGTTCGACTTAACCCAATTTCTCTCATTGGGACGTTAATATCTGGTCTTGAGCCCTCGACATAAACTTTTTTACTTCCGGTAAATTGTGATTTCAACTCAATGTTTACTTCTGCTTGCTTTTGCATGTAACTTCCTCCTTAAAATTGGTTAATTTTGCGATCTAGAAGTTACAGCATAGTTCATTACCAGTAACCTTTACGGTCAAATAAGTAATAAATGACAATAAAAAAAGGTTCTGTTTACACAGAACCTAAATTATCGTCAAAAAGTAGTGGCGCGTATCAAAAATAACGATGACGCCTTCGAAACTACTTCCCTACGCTGGTATAATCCAGATCAGGTTCAAAGGGTCAAAGAATTTAACGCATTCTTTTCTCAGTCCGAGCCATCGGACCCCCCTAGTAGAGCATTTGAAGCTATTGATGAAACTTTAAACTTGATATTAACACAGTGCTCAATATTTTGAAAGTTTTAATTTTTAAATAGGAATTTTTTCCTATAACCTTCCCTTGCAAATGGAATCGGTTCATTCAAAAAAACAACCTTTGTAATAGGAGTTTCTTCTATTGCTTCAAATCCAATTCCAAGTACAAAAGCTATCCAATCGGATGGCTTAAATTTTAATTTTTCGGCTCATCTGGTTCAATAGTACCACTTGGATTCAAAACCGATAAAAGCTGTTTAATTTGAATTAATTCTCCTTCAATACGGTGAAGGTGACTCTGCATATCATCAATTTCCTGTTCTGCTTTATAATTTATTGCAAAATCAATAATGGATTCGTGTTTATCGCGAGCAGCCTGCCTATTCTGACTCATCATGATGACCGGGGCTTGAAAAGCAGCAATAAAAGATAAGCATAAATTCAATAAGATAAATGGTGGTTCATCAAAATGAAAATGCTGGGTAAACGCAATGGTATTCCAAACAATCCAAACGATAAGAAATATTCCAAACCAAATAATAAATTTCCAACTTCCACCGAATTTAGCAATTAGGTCGGCAAGACGGTCGGATTTCGTTGTTCGTTTGACATATTCCTCGTCAAGATGAGTCATTATGCTGCTTTCGTAATTATCAACCAATCGATCAATACGTTGTGCATCATTTTTATTAATTTCAATATCAAAACCTTGAATGATTGAAGCGTCATCATTGATTTCAGGCTTTACATAAAATACTTTCCTTTTGCTCATTGTACTCCCTCCTTCTTCAAGTATTAAGGAGCCATTACCAATCCATCCATATAAAGGTTAGTGACCTGCTATAAAGCGACCCCCACTTGAATTCGGAGCTTTGACTCCCCATACTGACACAGCATCGAGGTTCAGGAAGTTCTGAACCTCGTATGTCCAATATTTAGTTTTTGAACCTTTATGTTAAATCGTTTTTCTTCGCAAACATATATAGACCAAATGTTTTTCTAATTGATAATATAATTCCCATTAGAATCATATTTGAAAACAAGGAACTTCCGCCATATGTTAAAAAAGGAAGTGAAATCCCTTTAACAGGCATTAACCCAACAACCATTCCAATATTTTGGAAAATTTGAACTGTCAAACTAAATGCAATTCCTGCACAGATATAGGTGCCAAAGGGCGTTTCCGATGTATGTCCTACTCCGATAATCTTATAAATTAGAAGATAGAACAATATAATGACAAATGAAGCCCCAAAAAATCCGGTTTCTTCCGCTACCGTGGAAAAAATAAAATCGGTATGTTTTTCAGGAATATAGACATTACCTTTCATTAAGCCCTTTCCTGAAACTTCGCCGCTCCCCACCGCTAAAAGAGATCTTTGGGTTTGGTAAGCTTGATCACTGTTTCCGGCTGGATCTAACCACCCTACAATCCGCTGCTGCTGATGAGGCGATAGTAATGGAATCAAATGTTTATAAATAACGTCCGGCTGGTAATAATACAAATACACAAGTACGCCCATAATAAGAATAGCGCCAATGACAAAAGCAGCCACTAACTTCTTTTGAAGTCCGGATAGATAAAGCATACTTCCAATGGCAACAAAATATAAGAAAACCATACCGGTATCTGGTTGGATATAAACAATCAGCGAAGGAGGAATAGTTACGAGCAAGACTTTTCCGACAAGAAACAAATCCGTTTGCAACGTTCTTACAGGATGAATGGTATTATGCTTCGTGATTAATCTAGCTACTAAAATAATCAAAGCAATTTTAAAATATTCAGAAGGCTGTATAGAACCTATAAGGGGAATACTAAACCATCTTTTTGCCCCTAGTATCATAGGCGCGATCGAGCTTGGCGAAAATTTTAAGATAATAATCAAACTAAAAAACCCTATATACGAAGGCCAAGCTAATCTTTCTATTTGATCTACATCAAGCTTGGCGACGCAAATTAAAAGTACAAATCCTATGATGTAATTGATCCCTTGCTTCATTGCGAAATTCTGTGTTCCATACTGACCTGTTTGCTGATTGCTATAGATAAATAGTAAACTTAAGATAAAAAAAGCAATTAAGATTAGTAGAATTGTCCCATCTAATCTTCTATAAAAATTTGTTGTATTCATTTCTTCACCTTATTAACCTTTTTGTAGTTACATGTTGTTTTAAATTAGTTGATACCTATTATCGTTTTACTTTTAATAAACCAAATACAAGCTGTACGGCAATTGCATCGTCTAAATACCCGATTGGAAAAATATAATCAGGAATAACATCTACTGGTAAAATGAAGTATAATAGTGCACTTCCCATTATAGCGAGTTGACCTGTGGTACCCTTCATCGTGCTAAATTTCACAAACATATCTTTCAAATTGTTTATAAAAGGACCTATACTTCCTACTTTTTGAAGTTTCTCATCAAATCTTTTTAAGATTGTTTCTTTCCCCTCTTCAGTTTGTGCATATTGTTTATAATCAGCTAATTGTTGTTCAACACTTTCAATCGTAAACTTTTTATCATACATTTTTGATGATTCGAGTATTTTTTGAATGCTTTCAATAGACGAATGTATATCATCAAAATGATTCTTTTCCTTCTCTTGTTCAATGGGATAACCCGCAGCCTCAAATAATTCAACGATTGGGACTCCAAGACAAACTGCAAATTTTTGTAAGTGTTCTGGGTTGGCTTTTCGTTTACCGTTTATGATCCGTGAGATTGTAGCGGTATCGATTTCAGTAAGCTCACTAAGCTTCCTCATAGATAAAGTCCGCTGCTTTAATAAGTCTTTTAACAGTAAACCAATATTGTTAATTTTTTTTGTTTCAGACATATTCTACTTTCCTTTCTTAATACTATATTAAGCTTACTTTATTAAAATAGTTTCAGCATCTATTAATGTAAGTAATCAGTGATAGTTTAAAATATATCTCACTGTTGACATTTCGTCAATATCACAAAAACGTAAAATTGCTCCATTATTACATTTTAAAGTTTAGTATAAAAAAGTGCGTTATTTCATCTTTTTTGTTGACATTTTGGCAATAAAATCTTATATTACTTTTTATTGAGAAAGGAAAGCTATTATGTTTTGTATTAAAAAGGACAATGAAACTACTTGTCAATTTAATAGCTTGCTAGAAGCAATTAATTTCTAATTTTTTTAAAAGGAGATGCATCATGGACCTTCAAACAACGAATACAGCCAATGTTTCGCGTATAAACCGAAATCCAAAACCAAAACTTAAACGTTTTTTGCGAATATTTTTAACAAGCTGCTTAATCCTCATCTTAGGTGGAGGCGGATTTTTATATGGTACAAATCAAGGACTACAAATTCGGCGAATGATATTGGGGACGGTCTTTTCTACCTATCATCCCCAATATGAAAAATATCTGAGGCTTTTACTCCCACAATCGGAAATCGATGCCTTGTATAATGCTAGGAATCATCCGCAAGCTGTGCAATCCACAATTGCTAAGGTACAACTAGGACAGCAATCTAATGTGGGAAAAGGGGCAACTGAGAACATCCAAGTGGATACGGTAAATGAAGCTAATTTTACGGCAAAAATAATGGTTATTCCTGACCCGACAACGGTCCATATTGTGGGAACTAAGTATTCAACCAAAGGACAACCTCTTTCCGAATTACTTAAAGATAATAACGGAATTGCCGGGATTAATGCAGGTGGATTTTTTGATCCAAGGGGCAATGGATCCGGTGGTGAAATGATTGGGATTGTTATTAGTAACGGAAACGTCCTTTCCGTTCCACAGGGTGGTAGAAGAGTGCCATCACTTGTTGGAGGATTTTTAAAGGATGGACAATTTATTACAGGAAATTATTCAGTTAATCAATTATTAAATATGGGCGTAAAGGATGCTGTAAGCTTTGGACCTCAATTGATTGTCAATGGAATAAATCGAGTGACTCCGACTGTTAATGGTGCATGGGGCTGGGCACCGCGGACAGCTATCGGACAAGAAAAAAATGGAAGTATTGTAATGATAATCACCGATGGTCGCTTTTATTGGGATAAAACCCATCGTGGCGCTTCTATGTCCGATATGCCCATTTGTTTGAGAGATATAATGTTTCGAATGCAATTGCAATGGATGGCGGCGGTTCTACTACAATGATTAAGGATGGAGCGCTCCAATTAAAACCTGCAACAAACACAGATGTTGGAATGCGTTACCTTCCAGATGCTTGGGTTGTTATCCCGCATTAAACGGAAGACATCCAATTGAATTAAACACTGTCAAGTAGACCGAATAAAAAATAATCCCTCATCTTCAACGCCTTAATGAGGAGTTGAATGATGAGGGATCATTATTTTTAAAAAAAGGAGAGAATATGTTTAAGAAAATACTAAAATCGTATGATTATTCATTAGTTATTGCTGTAGTTCTTTTGTCAGTGTTTGGTTTAATTATGGTCTATAGTGCGAGCATGGCTATGGCAGTCCAAAGATACGGTGTTTCTAGTGATTATTTTTATCAAAAACAAAAGCTCTTTCTGATTGTAGCATTTTTTGTGTTTCTACTTACTGCCCTCTTTCCTTACAAGGCCTTGAAAAGTAATAAAATACTGGGAGTAATGGTTTTTGGATCATTGTTCCTTTTAATGGTATTGTCACTCTTCGGCCATGTGGCAGGAGGAGCACAAAGCTGGCTTCGAATTGGCCGTTAAGTATTGAGCCTTCAGAATTTGTTAAGCTATGTGTCATCATCTATTTATCTGCGGTATATGCCAAAAAGCAAGCGTATATTAATGAATTTAATAAAGGCACTGTTCCTCCCTTGATTTATTTAGCACTCGTCTGTTTATTAATTGCAAGTCAACCAGACTTTGGTACCGTTGAGCTGATATTATTATTTTCATGTTCCATTATCATGTCATCTGGCATAAGTCTTAAAAATATGATTAAGCTTTGCATGATGGGGTTCGTTTTATTAATACCAGTTGTTCTTATTTTTTATAACAAAATTTTCACTTCTAAGCGTATGGATCGTTTTTCTGTCCTAAATAATCCATTTGCCGCTGCCAAGACCTCTGGTTATCACCTTGTAAATTCTTACATAGCAATCGGCTCCGGTGGATTAAATGGCTTAGGATTGGGTAAAGGTATTGAAAAATTAGGCTATTTGCCAGAACCACATACTGACTTTATTATGGCTGTTATTGCTGAGGAGTTAGGTGTATGGGGTGTTTCCTTTGTCATTATTACCCTAGCCTTCATTGTCTTAAGAGGATTCCATATTGCAACGCGCTGCAAGGACCCATTTGGAAGCCTATTAGCGATTGGTATTTCAAGTATGATTGGAATTCAAGCATTTGTTAATCTTTCTGGTGTTTCTGGTATCCTCCCGCTAGCTGGTGTTCCGTTACCATTTGTCAGCTATGGTGGGTCGTCGCTCATTCAATTAGCAATCGCAGTCGGTATTTTAGTTAATGTTTCTATGTTTGTTACTTTCGAAAAAAAATATAAAACGAAATCACAACCAAACGAGAAAAATATAGCGGTAAATAATAAAAATGTATTTCATATGAGAAACTAGTAGAGACAACTATTGTCTCTTTTTTTAATTCAATTATCTATTTCAAGGTTTATCTACCACTTTCGCGATAAGCAGGTTAAAATGATAGAAAACGCGAGATTAGGGGAGAAAAAATGAATAGAAAAACAGCCATTATAACAGGATCCTCTAGTGGTTTTGGTTTGTTGTGTGCAATTGAGCTAGCAAGGAATGGCTTCCAAGTCATCGGCACAATGAGGAACGTGGATAAAGCGGTTACCCTTTTGGAGAGGGCAAATGAGCGAAATGTATCGGAGTTTATAAAGGTTTTTCCACTTGATGTCACCTCATCCGAATCAATAAATGACCTGAAAAACTATCTGCGTGAATTTCATTCGATTGATATTCTTGTCAATAATGCAGGTTTTGCGGTCGGAGGTTTTTGTGAGGAGCTTTCCATTGAAGATTATCGGAAACAATTTGAGACCAATTTTTTCGGCATCATTGAAGTGACTCAGATGGTCCTTCCGTTTATGAGGGCGAATCGTCACGGGAGGGTCATCAATATGAGCAGTATTAGCGGGCGAATGGGCTTCCCCGGATTATCTGCCTATTCATCCTCCAAATATGCTCTTGAAGGCTTCAGTGAAAGCTTAAGGCTTGAGGTTAAACCATTTGGGATTGATGTAGTATTGGTAGAGCCCGGCTCGTATGCAACAAACATTTGGTCCGGAGTTGAGACCATTAAGATTAATCAAGACTCTCCCTACCAATCTTATCTAAAAGGAATAAAATGTGAAATCGAAACCGGAAAAAAAGACCACGGTGACCCTCAAGATGTGGCGCAACTAGTAGCTCAAATCGCGACACAAACGAAAAGCCCCGACTTGAGATATCCGATCGGTAAAGGCGTCAAAAAGAACCTTTTGTTAAAAAACATGCTTCCGTGGAAAATGATTGAAGACGTAATTTTAAAAAGGATCCATAATTAAACTAAAAGGAGCCTAATTTAACAAGCTCCTTTTGGATATTACTAAAACTTTCTCAACGGACAATCATGGTTACCAGTCTAACCGCTCGCGCAATGAGGTAATATGTGCAAGATGATGTTGACAATGCCATGCATAAAGACCAATAGTGAAGCCTAATGAAACTTTTCCCGATTCAGGGTGAAAAAAGGTTTTTTCTAAATCATTAGGGCTTAGACTTTGCAATAAACTCACCCATCTGGAATGTAGTCCTTCTAATAGTTTAAGAGAAACTTCAACTGGCAGCTTGGAGTCAGGAAGTTCCGCCCATTTATCTTCCTTATACGGTTTGATTGTAGGATTATCTTCAGTCAGAGCTAACTTGAAACGTATATAACTATTTAAATGGCTATCGGGAAGATGATGAACTACTTGGCGAACGGACCATCCTCCAGGTCGATAAGTTGTATCTAATTGCTCATCATTTAAGCCCATGATAGCTTCTCTTAAAAGAAACGGAGTATTTTCAATTACATTTATCCAGCTTTCAATCACACCACCATTAATCTCTTTATCATTATTAAAATGCCTATTGGATACTTCAAATCATTCATTTATATCTCCCTCCTCGTTTGGAACCAAACCAAGCATCTTTTTATTGATATGTAATTATTTTACAAAAACAAAGCTGCCTTAACGACAGCTTCACCAACGAAAAATTCAATGTTAGTTTACATTAGCTTCATAGTTAAGTAGCTTTTGTTTAAATTCTGTTAAAACGGTTATTCTTTCTTCAAATTCAATTTGTTCAGCTTCTTCCCAAAGACCAAGGTCTGCTCCAAGTTTAATCAATTCGATTGCATTTATTCGCACCTGTTCCTGCAGGCAATTCTTTTCTAATTGAATAGCAGCCAAACCAATAAATATTAAAGAGATTTCTTCCAAATCCTCCTCAAGATTTGATTCATCAATATATTCTTCTAAAATGATTTGCGTTGCTTCTTCAGCGGAAATACCTTCCTCCAAGTATTTAATAAAATCATCTCGAACATCACATGTAGTATCATTATCAAAAATTCCAGTACCCCATGCTCCCATTGACAACACTCCTTTTTTATTTTTTCAAATAAAAACCTTTTCTTTCTTGTAGATTAAAAAGCTTGCCATACTCCATTTTAAAAAGCATTATTACAAAAGCGGTACATACATTATTATTCTCTAATTTAATAAAAATACCTTTAGAAAACAATCTGAAGAATGGATTTTTTTTGGTATATGAAGAATATTTAACGAAAGCTTTTTCATTTATTAAAATGAGGTGAAGTAATATGTAAAGCACATGGGAAATTTATTGACGAAATCATCATCTCAGTATATTCACGCATCCATACTGGTAAGAGTTTCCAATTTTCGATTCTCCCATCCTGTTCACTGCGCCTTTTTCTATAACTGTATGTTTCAGTAACAAAATAAAGCATTATACTACTGTCATAAGGGATTTGTTTAAAATTGTGAAGTCTGCAAAAAATATTAGGAATGGTCTCATATCTCACACGTAATTTTTTGATTGAAGATACTTTTGTTTTAATTGCCTATTAGGCGTCGTCAGGTAATTAAGTCCTTTGAAGTCATTAAAGGACTAATAACCGGTGTGTTCAATGCATGATTGATGTTTGTGATTGGTATTTACAACTGTAAAATATTATTAATTTAATTCTGGTGAGGTGACTTATGCGCCGTCGTTTGATAAGTTGGGTCGTTCGGATTGTCGGCTTCATTTTAGTTCTTTTCACGCTATTGTGGGGTAGTATTTATTTTTATTTTACTAACGTAAACAATATTGCGTACAAGATACGCCAAAACGTTGCCGCCAGAGTAACGGCGGAACATAGCCACTTTCTGAACTATGATCAAATCCCTCAAATGTACGTGGAAGCTGTGGTTGCTACCGAGGATCGAAGCTTTTTCTCGAATATCGGGATCGATCCCATTGGCATAGGACGTTCTGCTTACATTGATGTACAGAAAAAAAAGTATGCACAAGGTGGTTCGACCATCACACAACAACTCGTTCACAACGCTCTGCTCAGTGGCTACCAAAAGACCTTTCGTTGGAAGTTAATCGAAATGCTGTACGCCATTGGGCTCTATGACACGATGTCAAAGAAAGAAATATTTTCGCAGTATGCAAATGACATTTATTTTGGTGAAGACGCATACGGGTTGTACGATGCATCGGAAACGTACTTCGGCAAATCTCCAAATGAGCTCAATGATGGAGAATTGACTATGCTTGCTGGAATACCGAATGCCCCGAGTATATTCGATCCTTTCCATTCCTTAACGCTTACGAAAGAACGTCAAAAGGTAGTGCTACTCAACCTGGTGGATTCAGGAAAGATCCTACAGTCTCAGGCAAATAAAATTTTGGAGGAACCGATTCGACTCAAGCGATAGTCGACAGAAGAACCAATATGATTGTGCCCAGCATAATCCAACTAGTTAAATGTCAGACAATATAAGGGAAAATAAAAACGGATAGATAAGACAGAATAATATCTGTCTTAATCTATCCGTTTTGTGCTCGAAAATAGAACCTGTAATGATGAAATACCCTTTTTCGTTGAACCCAATCCAAGCACCATATATATTATGGTATAGCAAAACTATAAAGAATTTTATTCGAGTATTTCAGCACCATAAGAATTATCAATTATACAACGCCACGTTCCCTTTAAATCCTTTTTAAAAACATAAGTCGCATTACGTTCCATAGAGAATTCGGAATTAGTCTTTTGATTGGCACTAAGTTTTGCATTTGCAATAACTAAGGCCGTATCCCCCGCTTCAATAATTGCCATCTTCTCTTGATTAACGATTAAACTGTGGTTAAAATAATCTGCGATTGCTTCAAATGCTCGACGGATTTCTTCTTTTCCCTTAGCTAACATTCCAGGTTTTATAACTAAGGTCGCATCATCTGAATAAAAATCCATTAAATCATCGAAGTCCTCTCTATTTATTGCAGTATCTGCATTTTTTATTATTTGTTTCAGTTCATCAATTTCCATATTTACCTCCTGATTTATTTCATTATGTTAAACTATTTCCATATCCTCTATCCATGGCGTACCATTTAAAATGGAAATAACATTATCGAAAAAACCAAGTACACCATAACATTAAAAAGCGTTTAACAATTTATCAGAAATAAGGATCGAAGCCGCAATCCTTTTTCTTAAACCCAAGCATTAGATTGTTAAAAAAAATCAACTATTCCAATCTGTTAATTATTTAGTAGTTAAAGAAGAGTCCATTTGAATCGGAAGCTTAAGACTTGTTATCATATTATTTACTGCGCTAAACAGTGCTTTTACAGAAGAGTTCATAATATCTGCGTCGATTCCGCAGCCCCAATTTACTGTCCCATTTATATCGGTAATACCAATATAGGAGACAGCGTTTGACTTTGACCCGATTTCTTGAGCATGCTCCTTATAAACCAAATCTGTAAAACTGATTCCTAGTTTAGTTTGAAGAGCGTTACTGATCGCATCTAGTCTACCATTCCCAACACCTGTAATTTCCTGAACTTCATCATTGATGCAAATGGTTAAGACTGTTTGGAAATCATCATGTTTGGTAAATTGATAGTCGATAAACGCAACAGGTGTTTTAATATTTACGTATCCATCAATAAAAATGTCATAGATTTCATGAGGCATAAGTTCTTTATTTAGATGATCTGATACATTTTTCACATTGTAGCCGAAGCTTTCACGCATCTGGGCAGGAAGATCAAGACTATATTGTTGTTCAAGCAGATAACCGATCCCGCCTTTACCTGACTGGCTGTTAATGCGAATAATATCACCTTCATACTCTCTTCCAATATCCATAGGATCAATCACCAGATAAGGAACCTTCCAATGCTCACTTTCCTTGCCCTCCCGCCATTTGAAGCCCTTAGTAATCGCATCTTGATGAGACCCTGAAAAGGCTGTGAATACTAATTTACCGGCATATGGATGTCTTTCATGTACCCTCATATTTGTTAGTCGCTCATAAACTGCCCTGATTTCAGGAGTATTTTCAAAATCAAGCTGAGGATCCACTCCGTGTGAAAACATATTTAACGCAAGCGTAACAATGTCTACATTCCCTGTTCTTTCACCATTTCCAAACAATGTTCCTTCAATCCTTTGCCCACCAGCCAGCATGGCCAACTCCGCATCTGCAACGCCACATCCTCTGTCATTATGTGGATGAATCGATAAGATCACATTCTCCCGATGGTTTAGATGATCACTCATGAATTCAATCTGACTAGCATAAACGTGAGGCATGGACAGAGAGACCGTTGCTGGCAGATTGATAATCACCTTATTGTCAGCGGCTGGCTGCCAAACATCAAGCACCCGGTTGCAAATTTCTAGTGCAAAGTCTAGTTCGGTACCGGTAAAGCTTTCCGGAGAATATTGAAAAATAAAGTTCCCTTCCGTTGCAGCCGCATATTTTTGAAGCAGCTTTGCACCGGAGACAGCAATATCGATAATTTCTTCTTTCGATTTTTTAAAAACCTGATCACGCTGTGCCAATGAAGTTGAATTGTACAGGTGCACAATTGCTTTGTTTACACCTTTAAGGGATTCAAATGTTTTTTCAATAATATGGTCTCGAGATTGGGTTAACACTTGAATCGTAACATCATCAGGAATTAAATTTTGTTCAATCAATGTCCGCAAAAAAGTATATTCTGTTTCCGAAGCAGCGGGAAAACCAACTTCGATTTCCTTGAAGCCAATTTTTACAAGCAGCTGAAAATATTCTAACTTTTCCTCTAGGGTCAACGGAACGACCAACGCTTGATTCCCATCTCTTAGGTCGACACTGCACCATACTGGAGCCTCTGTAATATATTCCTTCTCCATCCATTTCCTACTCGTCACTGGGGGCATAAAATAACTTCTCGAATACTTTTCAACATTTTTCACTTTGACATCCACCCTTTTATTGGAAATTCACGTTAATAAAAATAAAAAAGCCTATCATCTCATAAGAGACGACAGGCTTTGCCTACGTGGTACCACTCTTTTTGGTTTGTTTGAAAAACTAAACAAACCCACTTAAGAACTTTATTACGGTAGTCAACCGTTAAAGGCCTACATTGTCAGCCTTACCACTCCTGGGCGAGTTGGGGATTTTATTGACTGTCTTTCACCAACCGACAGTTCTCTAAACAATAAATATTCCTTAATACTCCCAATCATTGTGTTATAATTTTTTGAAAATTTTCTTTATTTTATAACTTATTTTTATAACGGTCAACACCTATTTTCACATTTTTTCTTTTACCAATTCAAATCTAGACCTAGTTCTCGTCTACATTTTTATTTAAACCAAGATTTAATTGCCTCAATTAATGCTTTGAAGAAGTCACCTAACTTTTGAATAACATTTTGGGTTTCAGGCTGATTCAAAAAAGTATTTACTTTATCTTTTGCCACTGTTAAATTCTGTCCAACCTTGTTCCAGTCAATATTCAAATTCTTCATCTTATTGAAAAGATCAACAAGACTTTGGACCTCCTGGTCAGATAATTGAACCCCGACTTGTTGTGCTGCATTTAAAATAATTTGTTTTAAATCTGCATCTGTTTGTGGTTTCTTTTCTGCAATTCCTTCTTTGACTAAGCTCATTAACTGGGTAGCTTTATCCGAACCAATAGAATCACCTAATTTAGCTGTTTTAACTAATTCCTCGTTTGCAACTTGTTTTTGTGCTTCTGGAATTTTAATTCCGGTTGTTTTTTCATAGCCTTTAATATCCCGGTTAAAGCAGCAGTTCCTGATACAGGAAAAGGAGCAGTAACGAGAACATCCGCATCCGTAATTCCAGCTGTAGCCATCGCGTTTTTGTAAGTGTCCTGTGTAATCCAGTTGATATTTTGTGTTTCGACCTTAATGCCATCTCCTTTATTTCCAATCGTAATTCTTGCAGAGGAAATGGCTTTTGTTCCGATTGTTGTCTTGGGTAAATAACTATCCAAATATTGATGTTCTTCTTGATTGGATACTTCAACAATAATCGAATTACTCGTTGCACCCATTTGATTTAATATTGCATCCTTCTGGGACTGAGTTAAATCCTGTCCGAGCGTAATCACAACATCACCAGGTGCGCTATCAGCATTTGCAATTGTCGTAGAACCAAACATTATGGCTATTCCTAATAGAAAAGGCATAATTAATTTTTTCTTCATTATAGACACCTCGAAGTTCGGTTATAAATACTCAACCCATTTTAACAGATTCTAATTTTCTTTTCGAAGATTATGTTTTACTCTGCACTTAGAATAAAAAAAGGATTGCCTTAGCATCTTTGTTCAACCCTAGCACTCGATTTGAACAAAGAGATGTTTTCCATAAACTTTTGTGATAGTTACAGTACTCTTTTTCTTCAATCAGTTTCAAATTACCCAATAAAATTGTGATAAAAAAAAGATAAATACAAACTCTATAATGATGGGAGAGTGTCTTAAATGTTAGATCGAAACATGTTTGCTGGAATATTTTTAATAAAATTATCTATAAGAGGGATAGCTGGCTTATTTAATGCAATATCAAATTTCCAAAATTCTAAAGATTATACTAAGAGAATTAATTAAGTACCTTTGGAATTTTTGTACTCCTCCTCCATGGCAGAAAGTGAAGTTTTATTTTGCACGATTTCGTTTGGAATTCAATTCCTAAATATTTCTTTTGTTTCCTTTGTTATAATTAGAAATAATCTAGGAGTGGACAATATGAAATTTATTAAATACCTGTTTGTTTTTGTAACGATCATAGCTCTTGGTATTTCTATGTGGATTTATTATCCTCAATATCAAATTCACAGAATGAAAAAACATACTGTTGAAGCGAGTGCTGACACCGCTAGAGTATCGTATATCAATTATTTTCGAAACTCTAAAGCATCACAAATTAATCATCTAGCTATAGGTGATTCTGTTATTCGCGGTGTGGGTGCTGGGCAAAATGAAGATCTAGGCGATCAATTTTCGAACCATTTAGGATTACAAATTCATAAACACATCCTCTTCCAAAATGAAGGGATAAATGGAATTACTAGTAGTAAGTTAATGGCGTTAGTTCAAAAAGGCCGGTTTGACGAGGAAATCAAAAAGGCGGACATTGTAACAATAAATGTGGGCGGCAATGATATTCTCCAGTCAGTTAAAAACCAAAATTTCCAAAACATACTTCAAACCTTTGATCAGTTACAATCCAACTTCTCGAAGAATCTGACGGGCATTACGTCAAGAATAAAAATGTTAAATCCCAATGCCACCATCGTATTCTTAGAATTGTATAATCCATTGAATCCAGCTGATAAAATGTATCCCCTTGCTGATAATTTACTACCAAACTGGAATCTAAAAATTTACGAAGTGGCCAATCAATCTCCATCATCCATTGTAGTAGAAACGACAAAGGTAATTAATGGGAAAAACCAGCAAAACCTATCAAGCGATGGTGTTCATCCAAATTCGGCAGGTTATGCGGCAATTTCAGAGCAAATGATTGCTCAATTTAAACATCAATATAGAAAAAAGGCAGTTTAAAACGAAGGAGCTATCTCCTTCGTTTTTTATTCTTATTAAAATACAATTGTTTTATTTCCGTGGACGATAATCCGATCCTCTAAATGCCACTTTACAGCCCTGCCAAGAACGCTCCGCTCAACGGTACGTCCGATTTTTTTTAATTCTTCAACATTATCGCGATGGTCCACACGATGGATATCCTGTTCAATAATCGGTCCTTCATCAAGATCATTGGTCACGTAATGAGAAGTAGCTCCAATCAATTTAACCCCCCGATGGTAGGCACGTTCATATGGTTTTGCTCCGACAAAGGCCGGAAGAAAGGAATGATGGATATTAATGATTTGGTTCGGGTATTTCTTTACAAAATTTGGAGTTAGAATTTGCATATAACGAGCTAGGACAATTAAATCGATATTGTATTCTTCTAATAACTGCTTATGCTTGTCTTCTGCTTCCTTTCGATTATCTTTATTCGCAGGTATGTAATAGAATGGAATTTCTAATCTTTCCGCTTCCACTCGAGCATCTTCATGATTACTGATAATTAATGCCACGTCTGTCAGTAAATCGCCACCTTGCCATTCCCATAGCAGCTCACGTAAACAGTGGAGTTCCTTTGAAACAAAGATCGCCGTCTTTTTTATTTCATATGCATAGGTAAAGGACCATTCCATTGAAAAGGTCTGGGCTATTTCTTCAAATTGACTCTCCATATTGGAAGATTTTTGTTTTAGATCAGGACATTCAAAAACAATCCTAATAAAAAAAGTTCCTCCTTGAGGATTTGTCGAATATTGGCTCGACTCAATTATATTTGCTCCTTGATCATATAAAAAACGAGATGCAGCTGCTACAATACCAGGGGCATCGGGACAATTAATTAAAAGACGACCCCTATTTTGATTTTGTTCTTGGTATTTTTTAAATCTTTCTTCGACATAATCCATCACTTTTCTTCCTCAATTCTACAAGTTTTTTATCATTATACAGAACATTCTCATTTAGGGGAAACCTTTTTTAATAATTACAAAATTCTTTTTTAAATTACTAAAATAGGTATACCGTTTGCTATAAGGGAGAGGTTCAATGCAAATTTCATTCAAATGGTTATATTTCCCTGGCGGGTTACATAAAATAGAATATACGTTCGTATAAAGGAGAGGATGTTGTTGAAAAGCAATGATTCTTTAATAACAGGAGAAATGTTGATAAACTATTACGAACTCAATAAGAAGAAAAAAGAAATCGAGCTGGAGATGAATGAATTAAAGGATATATTTCAACGTTATTTTGATCAATTAATTGGCCTTAATAATAAAGGTGAGATGACGATTAATGGTTACAAACTACAAAGACAAATTAGAAAAACAGAAAAATATAATGAAGAGGTACTGATTCAAAGGTTAGAAGAATTACAAATGAATGACCTAATTAAGGTAGTAAAAATGCCAGATGATCTCAAAATCAAGTCGGCTCTTAATCTAGGATTATTAAGTGAAAAGAATTTGGAAGGCTGTATCAAAACGACGTACTCCCCGGCAATCTCGGTAAAAACCTTAACACCAAGATAAGGGGTATCATTTTTAACCAAATAAAAATCCCCGTTTCCTTTTTTCGCAAATGTACCCTGCTTTTTCGCAAATAAAAGCTGCCTATCAACTTTAATATGATTTAGTTTTGTAAAAACAACAATGTTTCCGAAAATAGCCTAAAAGAAAAAAGGATAGATCTGCTGAAAATTTCAGCTTTCATCTATCCTTTAAGATACTGAAAGGTAATACATCTGCAATCCTTTTACACCTCTTGTATTTTTCCATTAATAATAGTCATCGCAATTTTTGTTTGTAATAATTCATCTGGATCTTCCATTTTCACTAGATTATTCGAAAATACCGTCATATCAGCTAATTTACCCCTCGAAATCGTTCCCTTTATGTGTTCTTCGTTAGTGGCATAGGCTCCACCAATCGTGAACAACTTAATGGCTTCCAACATAGTTAAATTCTCTTTTGCATTCCAGCCTTCATGAGATTGGCCAGGGGCTCTTCGTGTAACTGCTGCATGAATTCCAAGCAGCGGGTCTACAGGTTCAACTGGGGCATCAGATCCACCAGCACATATAACACCTGATGAAAGCAGCGTTTTCCAGGCATATAAATATTTCTCTCTTTTCTCCCCTATTCTTTCTTTTACCCATGGATAATCTCCCACCACAAATCTAGGCTGGATGTCTGCCATTCGGCTAGGATTAGCTAATCGCTTAACTAAATCCTCTCGTAGAACGGATACATGGATTAATCGATCTCGATATTTCGAAGTTTGAAATCGGTCCAGGACATCTAAGAAATTCTCCAATGCCTTATCACCAATTGTATGTACTGCAATTGGCATCCCTTGGTCGCGAACATCATTTACAATCTCAAATAATGATTCTTGACTATGCATGGCTTCTCCAAATTGGTTCGGTTCATCATGATACGTCTCTGATAACAGGGCTGTTCTTCTTCCAAGTGCTCCATCAGTAAAAATTTTAATTGCGCCAATTTGTAAGTTTTCATTGCCATAACCGGCATACATTCCCCTTTCCTTCAAATCTTTTAGGAAAGGATAATCAATTAGAAGATTGCACCGCAGACCCAATTGTTCATGATTAATTAATTCATCATACATCTTGTAAGTTTGGTCCAGGCCTTCCCAAATAGGCGGGATCATTGGTATGTACACTGGTAAGCCCCTTTTTAATGGCAAATTTCATCGCTTTTGCCAAACCAATTTTTAACTCGGTATACGTTTTCTCTGGAATGGATTTTGTAATTAGATTTGAAGCCGATTCCAGAAGGAGTCCTGTTGGTTTTTTCGTCATAGGGTCGAGTACAACACTACCTCCCATCGGAACTTCAATACTTGGATGATAATTGCTTATTTCAAGTGCTTTGCTATTAACAAGAAAGGCGTGATGACAAATCCTTTTTAAATAAATGGGACAATGTGGGGCGATATGATCCAGTTCCTCAATCGTTGGAATCGTTCCTTCTTCAAATAGATTCTCATCCCAACCCATTCCAATTAGCCAATTACCCGGGTGAATCGTCCCCGCTCTTACTTTTATTTTTTCAAGCATTTCCTTCTTGGATTTAACACCCGTTAGGTCCAGATCTAGAAAATTAAATGCAACACCTGAAAGATGGAGGTGACTATCGATTAGCCCGGGGGTTACCATCCTTCCTTGTAAATCAATAATGTCCGCCTGAATCTCCCCCATTGCAGGACCATGTCATTATGTGCTCCAACATCAAGAATTCTCCCGTTCTCAACCACCACTGTCTGAGCCAGCGGATAGTTCTCATCCAGTGTATAGAACAATCCGTTCGTATAAATCGTTTTTGCCACACGTAACCCCCCATAGAATTCTTACTAAAATACACCATACCAAATAATTATATAAAACATTAAAGGATTTGTAGATAATGATATTCAAAATCTCTTCCCCCAATCTAAACAACAAGAACACGAACGATTCTAGGATATAGGAAAACAAAGGAAAAGAAAATCCATGAAAAAAGCAGTGCGATTTCAATTAGCGAAATCCACTGCTTTTTTCATAGATTATTTTATTAAGTTCGTCCCTTCGCTCATCCTATCCAATTGGTACTACCTACCTTTGCGAGTTCCGCAAATCTACTCGACGAATTTTTCCTGAATCGGTTTTTGGTAGAGACTCCACAAACTGAATAATTCTAGGATATTTATATGGAGCTGTTAAACTTTTTACAAATTGTTGTAATTCCCTTATTAAATCATTTGTACCTGAAAAACCATCTTTTAGTACGACAAAAGCTTTAACAATATTGCCTCTAATTGGATCTGGGGCAGCGACAACGGCACATTCTTTAACGGATTGGTGTTTCATTAATGCATCCTCGACTTCAAAAGGCCCGATCGTATATCCAGAACTGATGATCACATCATCATTCCTTCCCTGAAACCAGAAGTAATTGTTCACATCTTTCGAAGCGCGATCTCCGGTCAAAAAATAATCCCCTCGGTAGGCATGATTCGTCTTTTCACTATCTTTATAATACAGTTTAAAAAGAGCCGGAAAGTCTTTTCTAACTGCAATCGTTCCAACTTGATTAACAGGTATTGGTTGACCATTATCATCTACAATTTCAATAAATTCTTGCAGTAATGGTTGTCCCATGGAACCAATTTTTTCAGCATCAACATTTAAATTTGCAATTAATAACGTACTTTCAGTCTGGCCATACCCATCCCGAATTTGGATAGCAAAATGGTGTTTAAAAACATCTATTACTTCCCTATTTAATGCCTCTCCTGCAGAGACAGCCGTATGTAAATGGGAGAGATTAAATGCTGAAACGTCATCGAGTTTTGCCATCATTCGATATTCAGTCGGTGTGCAGCAGAGTACATTAATTTTCTTGTCTTGAAGGATTTGTAAATATTTATGAGGCTGGAATTTTCCGTTATAAACATAGCCGGTTGCTCCAGAACCCAAAATCGAAAGAAAGGGACTCCAAACCCATTTTTGCCACCCAGGCGCGGCTGTTGCCCATACGGTATCAGACTCACTTATATTAAGCCATTTTGGAGCAGCGATTCTTAAGTGAGCGTATCCCCAGCCATGGCTATGGACAACCCCTTTTGGCATACCGGTTGTTCCGGATGTGTATGCAAGAAACGCATAATCATCCTTTTGTGTTTCAACAGTTGTAAAGCTTTCTGGTTCCTCTTTCATTACCTCTTCCATTGACAGCCAATTCGGAACTTCCTGACCAAAGGCAATTCTAAATTTTAAGAAAGGGGTACTTTCATTAATGTTTTCGAATTCTTTAACATATCGATGGTATGTAATAATTGCTTTTGCTTCTGAGTGATTTAAACGATAGACTAAATCTTTAGCTTTCAGTAATTCTGAAGAAGGGCTAATGATAATCCCGGCTTTTAGGCATGCCAAATAAATAACATAGGATTCGATAAGCCGAGTAGTCATCACAACAACACGATCCCCTTTTTTTAATCCCAGCTTTGTCAAACCATTGGCAAATTTATTAGCCTTCTTTATTAACACAGAATAGGAAATCGACTCATGCTCTCCTAATTCATTTTCCCAAATTAAAGCTCGTTTTTCTGAAAAATGCTTATCAATTTCATTAGCTAAATTATAGTTTTCTGGCGCAATTAAAGTTTTAAAGTCCAATGATGTCATCCTCTATTCTTGCACGGTATTTTAATGTTACTTCATTTAAGCATCGTTTACCGTTTTAAATTTTGGTTTATGCTGGTTATTTCATTAATAGTTCTTTTGTTATAAAAATTGAATAATCAGCACAATCACTAAATAATGATAGACACTTACTATCCTAATGTAAAGTTTTTACCTCAGTTTATAGTAAATTGTTCTTAATTTGGACAAAAGTTTTATTTAAAGAAAAGCCATCGATTTACGAGCTCCATAGGACGAAAAAAGTTTATATTTTCCTTTTAGCCCAAAACGGATTGACCAATTAAAGGTCAATCCGTTTTCTTTAGTGCTTTTTCCTCTTTTATAAGTGACAGCAAACGGAACATTTCCATTGAGAAGGTCATCCCCGTTAGCCACGCGGAGCTAAACACATATCCGGCAACTAAATCACTCGGTTTATGGTGATGAAGATAGATGCCGCTAATAAAATAAGACAAAATCAATAGAAGAAATAAGACAATAACGAAGACGGACAGAAAATAATTTCTTTTATGGCGAATGAACATGATCAAGAAAAATCCATAGACTGACATGACAAGCATTGTTTGCTCATCGGGAAAATCAGGGCTAATAGAGGTTTTGTTCAGTAAATAATGAAATAACCAGCGAATACCGATGAAAAAAAGAGACGATCCCAAAATAGTCGAAACAAAAAAAATCAATTCAAGCCACTTATTTGTTTTATTAATGAAAATGACAGCAATTGTAACAAGAGTTATCAAACCTAAAGCAGCCCATGAAGAAAGGAAATCAATATTGTTCATTAACCATTGCCACTTCCCGTTAATCAATGAGAAGACAATCGTTTTGGTAATGATATCAAAATGTCCAAATTCATTGCTTATGAAATCCTCGATCATCCCTACCATTAGGGTAAAGAAACAAACAAATAAAATAAAAATAATGAGAATGATGAATTTTATCTTCAAAAAACTACTAAATCTTTTAAATGCCCATTCGTTTAAGAGTAGTAAGGATTCCTTTATAAAATCTTTGTTGGCTCTGATGACAAAATAAATAATCGCAAAAAAGCCAATAACGATACAGGCCATTACTAACCACTTTTTTATTTCTCCTTGATATTGATCCCATTTTGGTCCCAAGACATTTCCTAGAGAAATAAAAGCGGATACCCAAAGAAACACACCAATGTAGGAGAAAATCGAAAAAGAGCGAAATGGAAGTTTAATTACTCCTGAAATAATACTGGCAACGTGCCTGACACCAGGAATAAAGTAAGAAAAGACCAGCAATACTTTTCCATACTTTTCGTACCACTTAGACATTTTTTCCATCTTTTCAGGACCCATGTGGATATATTGACCATACTTCCGAAAAAAAGGTACTCCTAATTTTCTTCCAATCCAATAAGAAATAGTAGCACCTAAAATCCCGCCCAAACCAGCAGAAACAATGGAAAGGTAAATATTCATTTTTCCATTGAAGCAAAGGACACCTACATAACTCATCAGTGCTTCATTCGGAACTGGAATAATAATAAGCTCAAGCATTAACGAAATAAACAGTACGATATACCCATATTGATTTAACAAATGAATGATTTCATTCATAAAAAAAACCTCCACACGAGACACCCTTTGGATATATCGATTTCCTAAGCGCACAAAAAGATGCTTATTTTCCTTTTATATTACCCATTCATTCAATTGATATCAAACCAATTTTTAAAGTTGCGTAATAATTAAAATAAGGCTTAACCATTTCTAAAAACATGGAACAAGCAATCATATTATTCAATAAAATAAAACTAGCTTAACAAATACGATTTTTTACAATTTATAAAAAAATGGAGTGGGAATATGGGTGCCATTAACGGAAAAGATTTTATTGACCGATTAAATGGGCTAAATGCTGAAATTTGGTATGACGGAAAAAAAATTGAAGGAAAGATTTCTGAACACTCTGCCTTCAAAGGGCTTCTTCAGACAAAAGCTTCCCTTTATGATTTGCAATATGATGAAGCTTTAAAAGGCGTAATGACCTTCTTATCGCCTGAAACCAAAGAACCGATTGGACTTTCTTATTTGCAGCCAAAAACAAAAGAAGATTTAACAAAAAGACGTAAGATGTTCGAAATTTGGGCAAGCCACACATGCGGCATGATGGGAAGAAGTCCTGATTATATGAACACTGCTATAATGAGCTTTGCCTCCTCTGCATCCCTTTTAAAAGGTAGAGAAAATTGTTTTCCTGAAAATATTCAATCCTTATATGAAAGGGCACGGGAAAATGACCTGTCGTTTACCCATACATTTATTACTCCTCAAGTAAATCGTTCACAATTCTATTTTGAACTTTCTCAGGAACCAATCGCAGCAAAGGTTATAGATAGAAATGAAAAAGGAATTACCATTAAAGGTGCCAGCCTGCTCGCTACTCAGGGAGGTTTAACAGATGAAGTATTAGTATATTCTGCGCCTGGAATGCTTGATTCAGATGAAGCATTCGCCTTTTCCATCCCAACGGGTACGAATGGATTAAAATTTATTTGTAGAGAGTCCTTTGTTGGAGGAGAATCTTTTTTTAATCATCCTTTAAGTTCAAGATATGAAGAAATGGATACCCTTATTGTCTTTGACCATGTGTTAGTACCATGGGATCGCGTCTTTTTTTATGACAATATTGAAGCAGCTAGAGACTTAATGCTGCATAGTTCTTTTCACTCAAACGCCATCCATCAAGTCCTCACTAGACAAATAATAAAAACAGAATTTATTCTAGGTCTTGCTGAACTTCTTGTCGAAACAATTAATGTTAGTGGGTATCAACATATTCAAGAAAAACTTTCAGAAATTATCATTGGGCTGGAAACGATGAAAGCACTAGTTGAGAAGTCAGAAAATGATGCAGAATTAGATGAATGGGGATTTATGCGACCAAGTATTATACCATTTCAAGTCGCCAGTAACATATTTCCTAGAATTTATCCCCGCTTTAGTGAAATCATCCAATTAATTGGGGCTAGTGGAATCGTATCAATACCAACAGAAAAAGATTTTGCCTCTGAAATTAGGGCAGATCTCGACCAGTATCTTCAAGCGACAAACCAGACAGCTGACAACCGAGTTAAGATATTTCGTTTAGCTTGGGATCTTACGATGAGTTCGTTTGGTACAAGACAAACCCAATACGAAAGGTATTTTTTTGGTGATCCAGTTCGATTATCCAGCAATTTATATAAAAACTATTCAAAAGATAAACATGTTGGGGTAATAAGAGAGTTTTTAAATCTAAACATTATGGGTAAGGAAAGTTAATTGCTTTTCGAATATAGTATCAATCCTTCTTTTATAGAAAAAATACCTTAGTCCTTTTTGTTGCTTATCTCTCAACTTCCCAATGCCAAAAACGCATTTGAAAATGATAAGGTTAAAAAGTTGCTTTCATTTTAATCAACTGGCATGTTAAAGTAGATACTAGTAAAATTGAAAAGAATGCGAAGGTGACTAACATGATTGAGATCAAGACTTCGACACTCAGTGATGGGGAGTTTAATAGAGGTGTATTTGCAACACGTGATATAGCAAAGGGTGAGCTTATACATGAAGCACCAGTTATTTCTTATCCGAATGAGGAGCATGTTCATATTGAGAAAACACTTCTTGCTGATTACGCTTTTGAGTATGGAATAAATCATACTGCCATCCTCTTAGGTTATGGCATGCTATTTAACCATTCCTATCAGCCTAATGCTATTTATGAGATTAACTTTAACAACCACACGTTTGACTTCTTTGCATATACAGATATAAAAGCGGGCGAAGAGATCCTAATAAACTATAATGGCGATGTTGATGACAATGAACCACTATGGTTTAATAAAGACGAAAATGAAAATGATGTATCCAAATAAAAGAGAACAAGCGAACAGTGTCAGTCACTGTTCGCTTGTTCTGATAGAAATATAATTTAGTACCTTCCATATGCAATAAAAAGGGCTAAAATCAAGAAAATGATATTCATTAAAATGGCTTGATGTTCTTTTCGCTTTGCATGGAAAACCGTTGCAAAAATCATGATTAAAGCAATTCCAAGAGCAGAAACTGGGATGAGTACTGGCCAAATATCAAATAGACCTGGAAAAATCAACCCAATTCCACCAAGCAGTTCAGCGACTCCTATAAAGATGACCAATCCCTTTGATGTATCCTTTACCCACGGCAAACTTGCTGTGGTTTTTTCATATTGAAATGCCTTCGTAACGCCAAAGGCGATAAAGCCTAAACCTACTACAAATTGTACAATCCATAACGCGATATTCATCATGATGCACTCCTTATTAAGTGTTTTTTTCCATTCTTTTTGTCCGAAAAACAAATTCCGCCAAAATAAAAAAAACCCAATGGAATTAGTGCAAAAAACACAAAACCTTCACTAGACTGAAGGGTGGAGCCACACAAAAATCTACCTCAAAAGCATGGTGGGAAACCATATCCATCGATAGTGCCTTAACTAAACTTGATCCTCCCTTGTTTCAAATTCGCTCGTATTGTTATATATTCACTAAGTGTCAATTTAAGAAGTGGGCACTTTTTTAAATTGAAAGTAAAAAAACAGGCTCCAAGGGAACCTGCTTTTACATATCACTTTTAGGTTAAGGTATAATGCTCCGGACAGCGATCTTTCAGATATAACGGGAAATCCCTGGCTTGACGAACTAAGTCCAAATCGATTTCTACCATTAGCCCTTCCTCTCGATCTTCGCCTTTTACGAGTAAATGCCCAAAGGGATTGGCGGCTGCACTTTCACCGAAAAACTGTGTAGATTCTTCTTCTCCAATTTGATTGGTTGTGGCCACAAACACCTGATTCTCAGCTGCTCGACTTTGGATAAAGAGCTGTTGAACATGTTGAAACGGAGTCATATTCGCCGTTGGTGCCAGGATGATCTCCGCGCCATTTAATGCTAGGCTGCGAGCAGATTCTGGAAACTCTGTATCGTAACAAATCATGATTCCAATTTTGCCAATAGTGGTATTCCAAACAGGAAAGGATGAACCTGCTTCGAAATATTTTGGCTCTTCATCCCATAAGTGCACTTTTTGATAAGTACCAAGAACTTCCCCTTCCTCATCGATAAAACAGGCGGAATTAAACAGGCAATCCTCTTTCTTTTCAGGAAATCCAAAGACTACTTTTTGCCTGTATTGTTTCGCCAATCTTCGAATCTGAAAAATGGAGGGACCATCTAAATCTTCAGCGACTTCCCTTGTTTGTTCTCTAGTAAAATAACCAGTTAGAAACAGTTCAGGGAACAGAACAAGATCAGCCCCTTGCTTATGAGCACTCTTCATGAATCGTTCCATCGTTTCTAAATTACTAGCTTTATCGAGTAATTTAGGTTTTGCTTGAGCTAATAAAATATTAGGCATCCAACTGCTCCTCTCCGTATTCAAGCTTGTTTGGGTCAGAAAAGGGTTCCTGCCCATTTAACACCCAATGAGTTCGACTTCGTGGTTTTAAGTATAAATAATAATAGAAGAGTGCAACCGCAAAGGCTACAGCACTTGTAATAAGATCTTTTCCAGCCTGTTGTGACAACGCGGCAAAAGACCCCAAAATAGCAATGATAGGAATGGCAGGAAATAACGGTGATTTAAACGGACGATGAATATTTTTGTCGCGGACACGACTGATAATGACACATACTGCGACGGTAGCGTATAACAGAACGATAGTTACAGAAGTGAAGGTTACCATACTGACCAAACTGGAATCAAAGCAGGCAATTGCCCCCAATGTCCCCATTAATATGGTGGCAAGCCATGGAGTGTTAAACTTAGGATGGAGAGTGGTCAGGAACTTATTTACTTTTGTCGGGAATGCTTTATCACGTCCGGCACTATAGTAAACACGGGAGAATTGAAGAATGACAGCAAGTACACAGTTGATCATGGCAACCGCTGCTCCAGCATTCAAAAAGAGCGTTGCCCTTTTGCCCATATACAATTCACCAATGAAGTTAACAGGTGAGCTCGAGGTTAGAAATGTCTTGATATCAGGGACAGAGAGTAAGATGCAGAATAAAGGAATAATTTGTGCCATTATGCCAATAAATGCCGAGGTAAACAATGTTTTCCCAATGTTTGCGTTTTTGTCTGTTTCTTCCGAAAAGTTAATCGAGCTATCGTACCCATTATAGGAAAATAGTGCGACTGTGACTGCAGCAAATAGTGTGGACCATGAAACTGGGATTGTAGATGTTTTATCCCCTGAAAGTGCGACAGGATGAAATAAACTGCCAACCCCTTGCGAAGGATGGAAAGCAGCAGCGGCTGCAATGATTCCAACTACAACCAACTCGAGTACAAGAAATAATTCAACGAACTTAGCGTTCCACTTCATAGAAAGCATGGTAACAATCGTACAACCCACTATTACCCCAAAGGCCGTCCAATTTTCTGTCCACCCTGGGAATATCTTAATTAAATAGTCAGCAGCACCAAACGCAATCGTAGCAGGTAGGAAGATTCCTTGGATAAGATAATTTAATAGAGCAAGAAAGCCGATGGAACGGCCAAGACGCGGTAAACGATACTGTATAATCCTCCAGCCCCGGGATATAAAGCACCCAACTCACCCATACATAAAGCAACACACAATGCAATCACTGCTGCGCCTAAAAAGGAAAGAAAGGTTCCCGTACCTGCTGTTGCCAAAACAGCGGGCACCATTAGAAATACGCCTGTCGTCGGGCTTATGTCACTTACAGAAATGGAGATGTTTCCCAAAAAGGAAAGCGATCTTGATAAATCTTCTTTTGGTTTTTTTTCATTTGACATAAGCATTCACTCCCTTAGATTAATCGATAATCATAATTTGCTAGAATCGATAACGGCAGTTCCATACGGGCAGTCATCAGCGGATCCACAACTTGACAAATTCTGAGATCACCAACGAGGCTAAGCAGCATGCCTGCTTCATTGAATTCTAGACCTAGCTCATTTGTTAGGAAACGATGCATTTGGATGGTGGCTTGCTTAGCTGCCAAGTCTAGTGTTTCGGCAGAGGCAATGGTCATGAGATGGTCCCCTTCCCTTAGCATAGGTAATGGCAGTATTTTGTCTTTGATAACACTGACACGAATGGTGACTTCACCTGCAATTTCGAGTCCGCAGATAATGACTTCTCCATCGCCCATAACTGCGTGAAGATCTCCCATGGATAGAAGCGCACCAGGAACATGGACAGGCAGATAAAGGGTAGCTCCTTCAACAATTCGTTTGCAATCCATATTTCCTCCATGCTGACCAGGAGTTCCAGTCGGGATTTCTTCTTTTGCAGGAGACGTTCCAATGACACCGATCATCGGTCTAACGGGAACTTGGATCTGTTCATTAAAAAGTACCTTCCCATTTTCAATTCGAATCATTTTCGTTTTTTCTTCTTTAATTACATCACCTAAAACACCTAGGTTAGGGGCCACTGTCATCACACCTTGATCGGCGATGGAGATTTTTAAGATTTCCACCTTCAATATATCACCAGGATCTGCCCCCTCTACAAACAATGGACCGGTTGCAGGGTTAATCTGATCCCAGCCCACGGAACTGAACAGCTGGTCCTCCCTTTGAATCAGATTGCTAAAACAGTCACAAGTCTCGAAAGTAATCGTTGAGCCACTAGGAGTTGCCTGTACAGGAGTGTTTGATGGTGAAAACTTTAAGATGACTTTCTCTTTTGGAATCTTAACAGGTGTAATTGCTGACATTTTTATTGCCTCCAATCATTCTAAAAATAGTTCTAAATATTCTGATTAATAAGGGTAAAATAAATGTTAACATCCCGACAGCTATTCCAATAAGAAGTCAACATCCTTTAATAAAACTTTATAAGCATATTGTACATATGTAAATACCGTAATACACCTTACAATCTGTATAATATTTTAAACTATTATGTGACGATTTGTTAGAAACAGCAGGATAATATTGGAATTCAGGCAAACTAACATTAAATTCATAGAAAATCCTCTGGCTAATTCAGATCCAGAGGAATGTTTCGGCCTATTTCTTATTCAGGATTTCTTTTAATTTATGATATTCTTCCACATCAATTTCTCCCGAAGCCAATCGTTTATCAAGAATAAGCATGGGTTCGTGATTCAATGTTCTGTAATGACAGCCTCTTCTACCTCTCCACATTCTGATATTGGCAAAAAACAGCGTTATTAATAATAGAAAGAAAATAAATCCGATTGGTGGAAAAAATCCCCAGTGATGCATAAACATCATCTCCTAAATTTTTATAAAGACGCGGCTTTTCGTTTTCCCCATGCTCTTGTACTGTTATGTTCATAAAGATCCAATAATTTCCTGATAAAAAATAAAAATCCCCGAATCCTAAATTGGATTCAGAGATTCTATAAATTATTTTAAACCAGCATTTGAAACAACGTACTATCCTTATTCACTTCGCGATATAAAAATCCTTTTGCTTTGATTCGTTCAATCAACGGTAGGTAATCTTCTTTATCTTTGAGCTCAATTCCAACCAAAGCCGGTCCTCTTTCGCGATTATTTTTCTTCGTATATTCAAAATGGCTAATATCATCATTTGGTCCGAGAACATCGTCTAAAAACTCGCGTAATGCTCCCGGGCGCTGTGGGAAATGGACGATAAAATAATGCTGCAATCCCTCATAGATCATCGAGCGTTCTTTGATTTCCTGCATCCGGCCGATGTCATTGTTGCCGCCGCTGACGATACAAACAACATTCTTGCCTTTAATTTCTTCTGCATATGTATCCAATGCGGCGATGGACAATGCTCCTGTTGGTTCGACGACGATGGCATTTTCATTGTATAAAGATAAAAGCGTTGTACACACTTTCCCTTCCGGAACGATCACGATATCATCAACGATGTCCTTACAAATATTAAAAGTCTTGGTGCCAACTGTTTTTACAGCTGCTCCATCCACAAACGAATCAATTTCATTTAGAGAGATTACTTCACCTTTGGAAATGGACTCTTTCATCCCAGGTGCCCCCATCGGTTCAACTCCAATTAACTTGGTTTTTGGTGAAACATGTTTCATATAGGTACCGACACCGGAAACAAGTCCGCCACCGCCAATGGCTGCAAATAGATAATCGATGTGGTCTTCGCAATCATTGAGCAGTTCTACTGCGACCGTGCCTTGTCCTGCAATCACGTCAGGGTCATCAAATGGGTGAATAAAGGTACGGCCTTCTGATTGACTACACGCAATCGCTCTTTCATAGGCATCGTCGAAGGTATCTCCAACTAAAACAATTTCAACATGCTCCTTACCCCAAAATTTAACTGAATTGACCTTTTGCTTCGGCGTTGTAATTGGCATAAAAATCTTCCCGCTGATTTTTAGAAGATGGCAGGAGTAAGCGACCCCTTGTGCGTGGTTTCCAGCACTAGCACAGATAATTCCGTTTTTCACCTCATCTTCACTAAGCCTCTTGATGCAATTATAAGCGCCGCGGATTTTAAACGAGCGAACACTTTGAAGATCCTCACGTTTTAAATAAATATGAGCTCCATACCGCTCGGACAATAAATGATTATATTGCAAAGGTGTTGGGGAAATTACATCTTTAATCGTGTGGCTGGCAATGATAATATCCTCTACATTAATAGCCTTTTTTTTGTTTTCAACTTGCTGATTCATATTGGGTTCCCTCCAAATTAATAATGTGATTCTGAAGAATTCACAAGGGTATTCATGAGTTACTTTCAATTTTTATACAACAAAAAACCCGCCCCTATAATGTATAGGGACGAGTTAACTCGCGATACCACCCTACTTCCGCAGCAAAAAACCAAACTACAGCTGCGGCTCTCGATCAACGTACAATAATACGTGTTCCATTATAACGGTGGACTGTTCCGGCACAACTTACTTTCACTTTTCAGCTGCGCATCTCAGAGATGATTTTCAGATATGTCCTGCCATCGACTTCCACCAATTGTCGACTCTCTGGAGAACAACGGGCAAATCCTACTCTTCTCTTCATAGACTCATGTTAAATTATTTATAAGGGTACCACTGGAAAGGTGTGACGTCAATATTTTTTGACTATTTTTATTATTTTGTTAATTTAAAAGCGCTTACAAAACCAAAAACTGGATGGTACCTAACACCATCCAGTTTAAATCTCATTTTTCGACCAGAGCCGTTCACAATAATCACAATAAGTTTGATGAAGCTGTTGAACAAACTGGCCATTTTTTCCGGGCATTTCAATATCTTCGAATTGGGAAATTGGCACGATTTCTTGAATCGAATTGGTGACAAACATTTCTTCTGCGGGGGCAGCATCCTGATATCGATATAAGCCCTCCACAACCCGCATCCGATTACGTTTTGCCAGTTGGATAATAAACTGGCGGGTAATTCCATTTAAAATGCCTGTACTAAGCGGAGGTGTAAACAAGGTGTTGCCTTTTTTCCAAAAGATATTGGAAACAATCCCTTCAGCGATAAACCCTTCTTCTGTTAAAAAAATACCTTCTAAACCTGCATCGTCCCCGATCTCTCTTTTCGCTAACATATTATTCATATAATGATGTGACTTTAGACGATCCAAGCCCTCGGGAGTGTTTCGTTTCAGCTTTAGGATGACTGCTTTTTTTTCGGTCATTTCCTTCGGTGCCGTCAGTGGTTTAGCGAAAATAATAATGTTGGGTTCCATGTACGGTGCTACCTGCAAGCCAACCTCCCCGATCCCGGCAGATACATTAAACCGGATATAAGCATTTGTTAACTTGTTTGCCTCTAATAGCTGCTGCAATACCTTATTTGTTTTCTCTCGATGAAATTGCTTCATAATATTCAAAACTTCTAACCCAGCGTTTAGTCTCTCTAAATGGTCATCAAGTAAGAACGGATGTCGTTTATACACTCGAAACGTTTCAAAAAGTCCCATCCCATACAAGTAACCATGATCGAAGGGGGATATTCTAGCTTCATTTTTATTTACGATTTGTCCATTGATGTATAGATACATATTAAGAACCCTTTAGCTCTAGTTTTTTTTCTGAAAAATTTTCATAATGGTGAATGAAATTTCTTAAAAGCTCTTTTCCGGCTGTAGTCATGATCGATTCAGGGTGGAATTGAACTCCTTCGATCGGAAGTTCTTTATGCCGGATGGCCATAATTTCTCCCTCTTCCGTCCAGGCAGATATTTCAAAGCAATCAGGCAGTGTTTCCTTCTTAACGATTAAAGAGTGATACCTTGTAGCTGGAAATGGATTTGGAAGATTTTCAAAAATGGTTTTCCCATCATGAAACATATCAGATGTTTTCCCATGCATTAACCGCTCGGCTTGAACAACATCGCCATCAAAGGCTTGGGCAATCGATTGATGCCCAAGACACACACCAAAAATCGGAATTTCCCGGCAAATGCTTTGATTGCCTCAAGACTTATTCCTGCTTCATTCGGGCTGCAAGGACCTGGAGATACCATTAAAAACTTGGGGCGCAACCTCGAAATTTCTTCAATGGTGGTTTCATTATTTCGCTTCACCACCAATTCTTCCCCTAGTTCGCCTAAGTATTGAACTAAGTTAAAGGTAAAAGAATCATAATTATCAATCATGAAAATCATCGTAGACCCTCCGCCATTTCTTTTGCCTTCCATAATGCTGCCGCTTTTTTAAGCGACTCTTTATATTCATGCTTCGGATTGGAGTCGATGACAATTCCCGCCCCTGCCTGAACATGCGCTTTTCCATCCTTAATAAGCATGGTCCGAATCACAATGTTTAATTCCAAATCACCGCTAAAATCAATCCAGCCGATTGATCCTGTATAGACTCCCCTTTGTACAGGCTCAAGCTCTTCGATTATTTCCATGGTTCTAACCTTTGGGGCTCCGGTAATGGTTCCGCCAGGGAATGTAGCGTTAATAATATCATAGCTTGTCTTATTATCCGCTAACTCCCCTTTTACATTGGAAACGATATGCATCACATGGGAATATTTTTCGATGACCATAAATTCATTGACTTCGACCGTCCCATACGTACAGACTCTTCCCAAATCATTCCGTTCTAAGTCAACGAGCATCACATGTTCGGCCGTTCCTTTTCATTTTCAATTAGCTCATTTGCGAGCTTTAGATCCTCCGCCTCGTCCTTCCCTCGCGAACGAGTACCTGCAATCGGGCGGGTACTTACTTCTGTTCCGCTTTTTTTCACCAACAGCTCCGGAGAACCGCTCACCAATTGAAAGTCCGGTGTGTGCATATAGGCCATATAGGGAGAAGGATTTAAGACTCTTAATTGCTCGTATATATCCATCGCTTCAACCTGAATCGGTTTTGATTGCCGAACGGAAAGGTTCACTTGAAACACATCGCCCTTGGCAATGTATTGTTGAATCTTTTTCACTGCCTCGATAAATTTTTGTTCGGTCATCGACACTTCTAAATCTTCTTTTTTTATCGAATGCGGCGTGGACGGTGTGAATCGAGGATGCTCTTCCAGCCAGCATGTTTCCCATTCGGAGACTTTCTCTCCTATAGCTTCATCCTTTTCATGCAAAAATAAAAGCCATAAAACTTGTTTTTGATGATCAAATACAAACCATTCTTTAAAAGTAAAGAAATACAATTCCGGCAGCGCCAAATCATCTATCGCTGCTGTTGGAAGTTTTTCAATGTAACGGGCATAGTCATAGCTTAAATAACCAATTGCACCTCCCTGAAAATCGGGGAGACCCTCATGTTTTTCTACATGAAATTGCCCCATATAATCTTTGAATAGAGATAGAGGATTTCCCTCAAGAATTTTGGTCGTGTTTTTATCCTGTATCATTAATTGATTGTTTTTTCCAGTTATTATTGTATCGGGCTGAAAAGCGGCAATGCTATATCGTCCGCCCCTGCCGCTTTCTAGTAGTACATGATGATGGTAGTTCTTAGCGATGTTTCGATACTGGGAAAAAAACGCTGCATGTGAAAAGGGAATTTTTTTACTATGTAAATGAAGCTGAATCAATGGCTGTCACTCCTATGTCGTTTATCCTTTTCATCATACATGAAGATTGTTCTTTTTTCATAGTGAAATTGCATTTATTTTGCAGATTCGAGGTGTAATCTCTGGTGAATTCATGGTGATCCACCCTACAAAATTTGCACAAAGCCCTCCGTTCCATCCACCCGAATATAAGTACCATCTTTAATGATTTCCGTAGCTCTCTCGATTCCAACAACAGCTGGAATTCCATATTCACGGGCAATTACAGAGCCATGCGTCATCATCCCCCCGACTTCAGTAATAAGCCCAACTGCCGAAGTAAAGAGCGGAGTCCAGCCAGGATCCGTATAAGGGGCGACGAGAATTTCTCCAGGATTAAGCTTCGCATCCTCCGGTCTTAGTACAACCCTTGCAATTCCTTCTACAACTCCTGCAGATACAGGAGTACCTAAAATAGCTCCCTTTGGTGCTTTTGCTTCACGAAGTTTACCCGTAATGATTTCGCCTTCACTGGTCATCACGCGTGGGGATTTCATTTTAAAATACAACTCATGCTGCTTTTCTCTAACTTCTACCATTTCTTGAACATTTCCAAAAAAACGATTTTCGATTAAGTCAATAAGCTCCTCCAATGTAAAATAAAACACATCTTCTTCTTGCCGCAGTATTCCTTTTCCTACCAGGGTTCGGGCTTCTTCGAGAATCGCACGTTTGTATACATATAAAACCCTAATTATTGCGAATTTGTGATGCTCCCGCATCCCCATAAGCTTACGATATAGATACACTAGCCTCGATACCCGTCTTTTTTCAAATGAATGAAACTGCGAGACAATCTTTTCCCCAGCAGCTTCGGCTTCCATTTCACCTTGTTTGAATTTTTTCCGATGTTCCCCTGGTGACGAGGTCCGAATATTGGCGATAATAGAAGGCACAAGTTGGGTAGGATCTTCAATCCATCTCGGTCTGGTAATATCAATTTCTCCTGCACATCGCATGCCGTATTTTTTCAAAAATTGGTTTAATTTATCCTTAAATTCAGCTCCGTTAGAAATGGTATTCATTTTTTCATAAAAGTTTTTGTGGTTTCCTAGTTGCAAATAATCGACGACCTCAGGATACCTTCTGGCTTTGTCAGAAAGGTCAGCTAGCTCCAATCCCATTTCGGTTGTAATATTGCCTGGTAGCGATTTATACAATTGGCTTAATAACATAGCACTTTGCTTCTCTCCAACCTTTTTTTTCAGCTTCTTTTCAAGAATTCCTGAAGCAATAATGCCTGTAATAAAATATACAACAATCTTGGAAAGTACTTCGGGTGCCATCATTTCCATCTCTTGCTTAATCAAACGAATCCTTTCTGCACCAGAAACCACCAATACCTTTCTCTCAATTTCTTGAACTTTCTCTTCAATGAGAGCTCTTACATTTTCATTCGCTTTTCTAGGATCATTTATAAATAAGTTGGCTATCACTTTTGAAGCCACCGGAATGATGATTGTTGACAATCTTCTGGAAACTCGCAATATTATCTTCTTAGGTACAGAAATTTGGCTGATTTGTTCACGGCTCGTTACTTCTTCTATTGCTGATGCCATTAATTCATCCATACCCTTCAATGCTTTAATCATTCTTTTTCGAACAGGATTTAGCGAAAGGGCGCCTGTAAAATCGGCAAATGCCCTTCCTCCGGCACCACGCAGCAGTTGGTCCTCCGAAGAAGCTGGATTTTTCTTTAAGAAGCTGGTGATGTTGCTCAAGATTGAGATAGCCAATGGTTTCATTGGATCGGTCATGACTTGGATATAGTTAAAATTGATATACACATGAAATTTACCATCCGAGACAGAGGGGATTGGATATAATGACGTAATCGGTCGACTCTGAAGAACGTGAAACTTACCGTCGGCAAAGCCCCACTCAATGTCCTGCTCAGTTCCATAGTGAGCTTCGATTTTTTCACCTAGTTTTGCCAGCTCGAAAATTTCGCTATCCGGCAAAGCCTGTAATTGTTGGAGTTCAGGTGGGAGCTGCTCCGTAATCGTTCCTCCTTCTGGAACTGAATAAATAGCGAGCTCCTTCTTTGAAATCTGCTTTTTGACGATTCTGTCTGATTGAACCTGGTACAAATCTGCGGAGACCAAACCTGATACGAGAGCTTCTCCTAGCCCGAAACTTGCATCGATGGAAATTGTATGACGATGTCCTGAGATGGGATCTGCAGTAAACATAATCCCCGATACTTCTGGAAAAACCATTTGCTGAACGACAACCGATAGAAACACTGTGCGATGGTTAAATCCGTTTTTGGCCGATAAGAAATGGCTCGATCAGTGAATAAGGAAGCCCAGCAATTTTGAACTGCAATGAGGAGCTGCTCCACCCCGCATACATTCAAATAAGTATCCTGCTGTCCTGCGAAGGAGGCAGTCGGCAAGTCTTCAGCGGTCGCACTAGAGCGAACAGCATAGGCTTTATCATTGCCGGTCGTTTCCCACGCTTTCACAATGGCTGATTTAATAGTGGCAGGTATGGTGAGCGAGGTAAGATGTTCCCTAATCTGTTGACCCAACAAACGGATTTGTTCCAAATTATTATGACTTACCCAATCAAGCTGCTCAAAAAATTTATCCATCTCTTTGCTATTTTGAATAAACGTACGGTATGCAAAAGTAGTCACACAAAAACCTTGCGGAACCGAAAAACCCGCTTTCGTCAACTCACCAAGGTTTGCACCTTTTCCACCAACATAAGGTAAGTCTGTTTTGTCGATTTCATAAAAATTCAGCACATACTTTCCCATAATTCATTCCACCCTCTCTTTCCAGTTTGGATGATGAGCGCTATTCAACATCGAATATATAACATAATTATCTTCAAATATACTAATAAATGATATTTTCATTTTTTCTATTTTTTTGAAAACACTGTATAATATAATCATTGATAAAAATAAAGGAGAATTTTGATGGATGAACTTGTGAAAATATTTCAGAACATTCCAACTACCTGTATTTCTGATGCCATGAATGGGTTAAACAATTTACATCCCTCTATTAAACCGCTAATGGAAGAATACAAGCTTGCTGGAAGAGCATTAACAGTTAAGATTCCTGTCGGTGAAAATCTAGCAGTCTTAAAAGCTATTAGAGAGACAAAGCCAGATGATATTATCGTGGTTGATGCAAAGGGTGACCAATATCGGGCGATCGCAGGCGATTTCGTCGTTGGTATGGCACAAACCCTTGGGGCCTCTGGGTTAGTCGTCGATGGCGTTATCCGTGATATCGTCGGAATAAAAGCATTGAATTTTCCTGTTTTCTCAAAAGGAACCGCTGTCGCTGCAAGCGGAAAAGCTGGTGTTGGCGAAGTAAATGTACCAATTTCCTGTGGTGGAGCCACTGTCCATCCGGGAGACATCATTGTCGGAGATGCTGATGGTGTCGTCGTCATCCCACAATCGATTGAACAAGATGTCTTAGCTAAATCGCTGGAAAAATTAAAAACAGATCAAGTTCGCGAAGACAAAATTGCTGGAAATCCGCAAGAAATTATCAATTATTTAGATAAAATGCTATCAAAATAAAATAAAGAGGAGAGATTTCTATGATTATTCCCTACAATGGCGTAACTCCATCCATACACGAATCTGTTTTTGTCGCACCTAGTGCTTATCTAATTGGTGATATTAGGGTTGGTAAGGAATCTACCATTTGGTTTAATGCCGTTATACGCGGTGATGAAGGTCCGATTACAATTGGTGAACAATGCAGTATCCAAGATAACACCACCATCCATTTATTTGAAGGCTCTCCTGTCGTGATTGGAGACGGTGTAACAGTCGGTCACAATGTGATTTTACATGGCTGTAAGGTCGGGAGCCGCTCAATTATTGGGATGGGCTCCACGATTTTAGACAATGTGGAAATTGGCGAGGAATGTATAATTGGTGCCAACACACTGCTCACCAGCGGCATTAAAATCCCTCCCCGTTCACTTGTAGTCGGCTCTCCTGGCAAAGTCGTACGTGAATTGAAAGAAAAAGACCTGCAAATGATCCAAATGTCGATTGACGTTTATGTTCAAAAAGGAAAAGAGTTTAGAGAAATCCTAAAATAATTAGTCGCTTTAATACACTGGGGATCAGACTCCATTGTATTAATATATTAAAAATTTCCAAAGGACATTTTTTTAAGGTAGTAGGTCACTTCTCTGTTTTTTAAAAAGTACAAGAAAAGGAACACAAAATCTGTGGTCCTTTCCTTGTTTATTTAGACGCCATCAATTTGAAAATTCAACACCCGAGCCCTCACATAAGGCATCCCAAATTATCAAAATCTACTGTACGACAATAGTTTATTTTAAGTTTACATAATATAATTATATAATACATTTTAAGTAAGTACTGGTTATGAAACCTCAATCTAAATTACATGCCTCTCCCCATTGGCATTAGTCTTTCGCAACGTCTGTTAGGTCTCGATAGTGGCCTGGAAGTATAACAGTGGATCCCCTTCACAAGCCTTTAAATCTGTCACCTCGCCAATAAACAAAACATGATCTCCTGCCTCTACCTCGTTATAAACAGTACATGCGATGTTTGCTAGTGCATCTTTAATGACCGGCATTTCACCAAATCGTTCAAAGAGGTATGGTGATCCTTCTTTTAATTGTCCTGCAAACCTCATCGATTCGTCCTTCTGATCTGCAGCTAAAAAGCTAACCGCAAATTTTTTTGTTTCTTGAATAAAGCCAAGCATTTTTGCCCTTTTATCAATGGAAACCAAAATCAGCTTAGGATTTAGCGAGACAGAAACAAAAGCATTTGCTGTCATCCCATGAGACACACCCTTCACTTCTGTTGTAACCACCGTAATACCAGTAGCAAATTTCCCCATTGCATTTCGAAACAAACGATCATCCACTTGGCGACACCTCTCATAATTTTTAGGTTTTTCAGTATATTCAGAATACAATTTATCTCAATATTTTACTACTTTTAGTCACTAAAAAGATGTATTTATAGAAAAGTATATTGAAGCACTAAAAAAAAGACCGAACATGTTGATTCATGTCCGGTCAAACAATTGATGCTTCTAATAAAGAGGGATTCGCTTAACGGGAAGCTATTTGAAGCATTCACCTCAAGGATGGGATTAGCGATTAAACTTTAAATTAATTTCCTCGGCGCGCAAAATCGACAAATCGGAACTTATCTAGACGGTGCCGGGATTCGGTGTATTGAAACAAGCTCATATCTTCTAAATATACATAGTTTTTGACCATAACGAGATGATTGTATTCTTTTAAATCTAGATAGCGGCGATCTTCTTCAGTTGGTTCAACAACAGATATTTCCTTTTTAGCAAAGCTGATTTTTAGTCCCGCCACATGCTCAAGATATTCATAGATCGAACCTTCGCAAATTTCCTTTGTCAGGTTTATTACAACTTTTTTATTGAAAAAGTCCTTGTCCAAAATAATTCGCTCATGGTCCATTTCCCTGGAACGAATGACCTTCCAAACGTAATCCTTGCTAGATAGATGCAGCTGCTTCTGGAGGTAATCATCCGGATGAAGAACCTCAAGTTCATTGACAATCGTTTTCCAAGGTTTACCCATTTTTTGCGCAATTTCTTTGAAACTGACTAAGCCGGAAACAGGAAAATCGTAGCGGCTAACATCGAGCACGAACGAACCCTTTCCTCTCACCTTTTGGATGTAGCCATTTTGCGAAAGCAAATTTAATGCTTTGCGAATCGTTTCTCTTGATGTTTCGTATTGTTCAACTAATTCATTCTCAGAAGGAAGCTTTGTAATCGGCTTAATCTTCCCAGCTTGAATTTGATTGACCAATTCATCATAAATGGATAAAAACTTATTTTCTCTCATTTAGTTATCACCAACAATTTCAACTGATAGAAAAAGAGGCACTGTTATGCCCCTTTGTCATTCTTCTTATTTTATTGTACAGAGAAACTGCCCGTTTCGTCAAAGTTGGTTATTTTTTCAAATAATAAACAATGGATTCATAAGGTCTTAACTGGATGCTTTGTATCGTTTCACTTGAATCTGGATAATTTGAGATGAGTTTTTTCACAGTATATCCAAACATGTCCATGTCACTTGGCAATGTAAAGCTTATATTTTTATCAAAGAAATTGTTGACCACTAAGAGCTTTTCGTCTTTACCGCTTCGGAAATAGGCAAAAATACTAGGATGATCCTTTAAAATTAATTGATAATCCCCATCCGTAATGATGATATATTGCTTGCGAAGCTGAATAAGCTTTTGGTAATGATAAAAGACTGAGTTCGGATCATTAACAGCGTTTTCCACATTGATCTCTTGGTAATTGGATGTGACGTTGATCCATGGGGTGCCTGATGTAAAACCTGCATGCGGCTGGCTATTCCATTGGACTGGTGTCCGGGAATTGTCACGGGATTTTTGTTTTAAAATTTTAATGATTTCAGCTTCGCTCATTCCCTGCTCTCTCAGGGTGCTGTAGATATTTAATGTTTCGACGTCACGGTAGTCTTCCATTCGCTCGAATTTCGGATTCGTCATCCCGATTTCTTCCCCTTGATAGATAAAAGGCGTTCCCTGCATCATATGAATCGTTGTCGCAAGCATTTTCGCGGATTCTGTCCGATATACCCCGTCATTGCCATAGCGGGACACAATCCTTGGCTGGTCATGATTGCACCAAAATAACGCATTCCAGCCTCCTCCACGATGCATTTCCGATTGCCATTTTGAAAGGATTTTTTTGAGAGCTTGAAAATCAAATTCAGCTGCTGTCCATTTATTACCGTTTGGATAATCCACTTTTAAATGATGGAAGTTAAACGTCATGCTAAGTTCTTGTCGGTCTGGATTAGAATATTGAATGCAATCCTCGATGGTGGTTGAGGACATTTCCCCTACCGTCATCGCATCATGTTTAGAAAACACCTCTTGATTCACTTCATGCAGAAATTCGTGCACTCTTGGACCATCCGTGTAAAACCGGCGGCCGTCACCCGGCGAGATGGGATCGTCATCATCCGGGAATCGTTGGTCCTTTGAAATCAGGTTGATAACATCTAACCGAAAGCCGTCAACCCCTTTAACAAACCAGAAATTCATCATTTCATAAACCTTTATCCGTACTTTGTCGTTTTCCCAGTTTAAATCAGCCTGGGTAACATCGAATAAGTGCAGGTAATATTGGCCGGTTTTTTCATCATATTTCCAAGCCGAACCACCAAACTTGGATACCCAATTGTTTGGCTCGCTTCCATCTGGCAACGGATCCTTCCAAATATAAAAATCGCGATACGGGTTGCTTTTAGACGAGCTTGCTTGTTTGAACCATTCATGCTCAGTTGAAGTGTGATTGACAACAATGTCCATGATAATCTTAATGTTGCGTTCATGTGCTTCGGCTAACAGTTTGTCGAAGTTCTCCATCGTACCGAATTCTTCATGGATGCTGTAATAATCACTAATATCGTAGCCGTTATCCCGCTGTGGCGAACGGTAAATCGGCGTTAACCACAATACGTCGACACCGAGGTTCTTTAAATAATCTAATTTTTCTATAATTCCATTGAGATCACCCACACCGGTTCCCGTCGTATCATAGAAACTCTTTGGGTAGATTTGATATACAGTTGCTTTCTTCCACCAAGGTTGCTTCATTGTATTACACCACCACTTTTATTGGAGAATCAGACCGCTTTATTAAACGAAAGGGGTCTGATTCTATTATTATTTTAATGCTGCGCATTATTTTTACGGTTGAATTTTGAAAATACAAAAGTTAATACTATTGGCACGACAATGGCGATCACCATACCGATGAAGAATGGTCCCCAGTTTTGCGGGAAGATCGACAAGAACGCTGGCAAACCGCCGACACCAACAGATGGTGCTTTTACCCCATTGATCGTAATGAACATACCTGCAATCGCTGAACCAATGATAGCAGCAAAAAAGGCGAATCGGAATCTTAAGTTCACTCCAAACATAGCTGGTTCTGTGATCCCTAGATAAGCCGAAATAGCTGACGTTAACGAAAGTCCTTTCACCTTTTCATCCTTTGTGATAAACATCATCGCTAAAGCCGCTGAGCCCTGTGCAATGTTGGATAGAGCGACCATTGGCCATAAGAAGGTGCTGCCTGTGCTGCCGATTAATTGTAAATCAACCGCTAGGAATGTGTGATGCATCCCTGTAATAACAAGTGGTGCGTATAACAAACCATAAATTAATCCACCAAGTGCCGGTACTGCATGAAAAACGCCTACCACACCAGCTGTAATAACCTTAGCAATCGCAAATGTTATCGGTCCTATCGCAATGAAAGATAGAAATCCAGTAACCAATAGGGCAATCGGTGCTACCAGCAGTAACTGGAATGCATCCGGGATGCGCTTTTTTAAGAAGATTTCCATTTTTGATAACACATAGGATGCCACTAATACTGGTAAAACCTGTCCTTGATAGCCAATCTTTTGAATATGAAGTCCGAATAAATTCCATGTTGGTACTTCTTTTGTTGCCCCATATGCCCAGGCATTCAATAAATCTGGATGTACGAGCATTAGTCCGAGAACAATACCTAATAATGGGTTACCGCCAAACTTCCTTACAGCCGACCACCCAATTAAGCCTGGCAAGAAGGTGAAAGATGTGTTGGCAATTAAATTGATAATGCTAGCAAAGTCTTTCCATTGCGGATAAACGTCTACCAATGAATTCTTATCAAAGAAGATCCATGCCAGTGAGAACATTGTTAATACCCATCAATAACCCGGCTGTTACGATTGCTGGTAAAATCGGGATAAATATGTCGGCAAGCGTTTTTATCGCACGCTGCAAAGGATTCAGATTCTTCTCCGCCGCATCCTTTATGTCTTGCTTGGATGCATGACCAATACCGGTCATTTCAACCATTTCGTCATATACTTTGTCAACAGTACCTTGGCCAATGACGACTTGGAACTGCCCATTTGTCGAAAAGGATCCTTTGACTAAATCAATCTTTTCTAATAATTGCTTATTCACTTTTCCTTCATCTACTAAAGCAAAACGAAGTCGTGTTACACAATGAGTGGCTGCCGCAATGTTCTCTTTTCCCCCTACAGCCTTGACGATTTGTTCCACTGATTGTTTATGTATACCCATCTTCCTTTCCCCCTGTTACCGTTTACATTTCATCGAAAAAGAAACGGCATAATTTCAACTAGAATAATGCTTGTCTTTTGATTTGCTTAGAGTGATCGTATTTAAAAAAACACTCAATTCTCACAATCTACTAAATCGCTTACAAAAATTAATCTTGTATATACAAGCGCTCCTTCTGTTATCATCTTATCCTGTATATACAAGTTTGTCAACAAGAAAAAAACTGATCAAAAGTAATTGTTCTCAACCCTTTCAAACAGCTTCTATCTTTGTTTTATTTATCAATCTTTTGTCTGGGTTTTTTGTTTTTTCTAAACCATTTTAAGATTCAAATTGAATCTTCAGTGTTATTAACCTCTCTGATATTAAATTGTAATGCCCTTTTTACACTATTGATAAATAATAATGATATAATTCTGAAATATGAATTGTTAGAACATTAAGAAATTAGTGTTTAAAATTTCTGAAAATTAACCAAGACCTATACATATTTTAAAAAATGAAAGAAGTGTGCTAGTTTCAGAAAGATATTTATAGGAACTAACTTTTTATTACAAGTTTTAAAGACTTTGTCGAACGTGTAGGTACAGCAGCATCAATTATCAAGGCGGACCAGAATCTTTTGGATGAGCAGGAGCATTCAATTGGGTCAACCAGTCGATTAACAATTTGAGCTTGTGAGGGATGTATATGCTAATCCGTTATAAAAAAATTCATCAGAAAATTGCAATGGGCCTTCTATCATTTATGCCGAACGAAAAGGATCTCCAAAAACTGCAGATAACCATGAATGAATATGTAACGGAACAAGACCGCCAGCTCTTCTTGTGGAAAGAAGAAGAAGGCATTATTGGACTGATGGGAATAGTGGAGGATGATAACCAAATTCAGTTACAACATATATCAGTGAATCCTTCTCATCGCGATCAAGGATTTGGCAAGCGAATGGTTAATGCTTTAAGAGAACTTTATCCAAATACGCCACTGCTTTCCAATGAAAACACAATTTCATTTATCGAAAAATGTGACCTAAATAATCCTGTAGGCGCATTGTAGTATGTCATATTTTTATAGATTGGATTAAAAACCCAATTAGTAAAAGAAGCTAGTCCTCTTGACTAGCTTCTTTTACTAATTAAGAAAATCTTATTATGTGATTTCTGGCAAGACTATACTTTCGATAAAGTGAACAAATGCTTTGACAATATTCATTTCTAATGATTCTTCAGAATACAACATCCATGTTTTTCGTAATATAGGTTTCCCTTCTGAATCTTTTATAGCTATCTTATGTACATCATCAAACCCATTGAGGATCATACTTGGCACAATCGCATACCCCAAGCCATTCCTAACCATTTCTTTACATGTCTCCACCCTATCTACCTCTATGCTAGTAAAGGATGGCTGAGAAAAATTTTCTCTCCACCAACTGTCAAGTAAAATCTTTAGAGAGTAATCGGTGGAAAACTCAATTCTACCTAGACTAGGTAGATCGTTCATTTTAATTTCTTCTTTCGAAGCAATGCAAATGTTTTCTTCCATTAATAGATGTTTTGGTCCTGGCCAAGAGTAATCTCCACGAATAAAAGCAATATGAATATCTTGATGATGAAAGACGTTCATGATGTCTTTACTGAACCCTGTCGTAACTTTAAATTCAACATTTGGATATTGATCTTTAAAAAGTTTTAATAAAGTAGGAAGTTTATGCTGCGCAAAGTAGTTAGAAACCGCTAATCGTAATGACCCTGTAACTTGATGACTCATGTTCAGTACCGTTTCTTTTATTTGTTGCATTTTCACCAGCATTTCATCGGCACATTTTGCTAAATATTCCCCTTCAGGAGTGAATTGAACTCCTCTCCTCCCTCTATTTATGATTTTCACCCCAAATTCCTCCTCTATTTGTTTAATACGATTCGTCAATGTAGGTTGTGATACATATAAATGATCGGATGCTTTTGTAATGTTCTTCTTACGATAAAGAACTTGTAAAATTATCCAGTCCTTATCTTGCATAGGATCTCTCACTTTCAGCCATAGATTTTTTTGATGGCAAAAATACAAAAATAAATATTTTACCTATATCTAAAAATATACTACATTAGCTATATGGATGGAACCCTATGCTCAAATGCCGCTATCCAGTTAAGGCACAGATTCAAACCAGTGAGGGACAAAGAGAAAGAAGGTTTTATAGATGAAAAAAGCGAAAGTATTACTTCAAAATTTAGAATTTATTGTTTTAAGTGGCATCGGTGGATATTTTCTCTCTTTAACAGGTATTTCTATTGGATGGATGATCGGATCATTAATCATGAGTGGGTTGCTTTCTTTTTTACGACCTACTTGGCTAAAATTATATAAAAATCAAAACGGAATTAAAAATTTCTGGTTGTTTATTGGGCAATGGATCTTAGGTATTGAATTAGGACAACAAATTAATACAAACGTGCTGCATATTTTTAAAGTCCATTGGTTGACAGTGATCATCATGCTGTTCATATCCATTCTTTTTTCTTTATTTTCAGGATTTGCTTTATGGCGCTTTAGTCAAACAGATATGTTAACAAGTTTTATTGGAACAGCCCCTGGTGGGCTTTCAGCCATGCCTGGGATTGCACAAGAGGTAGGTGCGAATACAGCTGTTGTAAGTTTCACGCAGATAACGCGTGTACTTCTAGTTACATCAACTATTCCTATTTTGGTGTCATATTGGAATACACGAAGTATCGATCAAAATCCGGTGCATGAGCAGGTTAGTTCCATTACTGACCCTACATTAGATATGCATCATCTTTTATGGACGTTTGTACTAATGATAGTAGCATTTGTTGGCTCTTTCATAGGAAAACAGTTAAAATTCCCCTCTCCATGGTTGTTAGGGAGCATGTTAGGTGTTGCCCTTATACAAACAATCGTTGGCGCCTATAGAGAGCACGATATGATTACATGGTGGCCGCATTGGTTGATTATTTTATCTCAAATTCTGATGGGATCAAGTATTGGATCTCGATTAAATAAAAAGATGTTTATTGGTGTAAAGCGAATGTTGTTGGTCAGTTCATTGGGTTCTCTAGGCTTGATAATTTTCATGTTTTTTAGTGCATTCATTGTGTCGAAATTAACAGGTATAGCATGGAATACCTCCATCCTTGCGTTTGCGCCTGGGGGGATTGCAGAAATGGCAACAACCGCAGTAGTACTTCATGCGGATTCTACATTTGTGGTTGCCGTACAAGTTCTTAGAGTTCTCCTAGTTATTATCACGTTACCCCCGCTATTTCGATTAATAGATCGTCTGCATTCTGAAAATGTAATGAGTGTAAATAAGGAAAAATCAATATAAAAAAAATGGCTTATATCCCCATTTCTAAAGAAAGGGGCTTTATACCACTCTTAAATACAGCCTCTTTAATTGTTACAATTAAAAAAATCAAAAAAAGCCCAATGAAAAATCATATAGGGTTCCGTTTTGAGGTGCTATCGTTCAAATTACAGTAGAAATGACATTTTGTTTGACATAGGAAATATTATATTTTTATACACAAAACTCGTTTATTTAACGAGTTTTTTAATATGATAAAATGGCTTTTGAGATAAATACATTCCTTTCCTTAATTAAGGCTCCTATTTTTTAATAAGAAAAACATCAATTTAGTAGTAATTTTACAAATAACGGGTTTCTGCGGCTTCTTTGGTCACCGTCCTAGCCTTTTTTCACAGTTCACTGGTATCATTGGTCTCTTTAGGCAACCCGTTTAATATACATTTTCTTAGACAATTTTCAGTATAAATGACTTAGAAATCACTATATATAATAAAAAATGACTATCAAATTAACACATTTTGATAGTCATTCTTCTTTACATTTTTAATGTTTGTGATAGAAAACAGAACCCGTTATTTTTTGAATCATCTCTTTTTTCAATAGTGAGGTCTACACTGACAATGTACCATTGACTCATAGTTAACCTACTGTCTCTTTGTTTGAAAAGAAATATAATGATAAAATGCGAGTTTACTTGTTCCCACTGATTTTATTCTCTTTCAAGCAAGACTGCACCCGCTATTCCGGGATGGGTCATTTCGTATGGATCTAGAATCAAATCCAGCTCCTCTTCCGTCAAAACATCATATTTCAGACAGAGTTCTCGGATTGGCGCTCCGCTTAAGATCGCCTCTCTCGCAATTCGAGCAGCTACTTCGTAACCAATATGGGGATTAACCGCTGTAATCACACCCACACTCTTTTCTACATAATCTTTCAACCGATCTTCATTGGCTTTGATTCCTGCTAAGCAGTAGTCTGTGAAAACGCGGAATGCATTATTCATAATACTAATCGACTGTAGTAGGTTAAACACAAGGACAGGCTCCATGACATTTAATTCAAGTTGACCTGCTTCCGATGCAAGGCAAATCGAATGGTCATTACCAATTACTTGGAATGCTACTTGGTTAATGACCTCTGCCATAACCGGATTTACCTTACCTGGCATGATGGATGAACCAGGCTGACGAGCCGGAAGCGTAATTTCCCCTAATCCTGCTCTAGGCCTTGAAGCCATTAACCGTAAATCATTTGCGATTTTGGACATATTCATCATACATACTTTCAAGGCTGCCGAAACCTCAGTGTATGCATCAGTATTTTGCGTGGCGTCGACAAGATGTTCCGCACCAACTAGCGGTAATCCACTGATGTCTGCGAGATATTTTACCACTAATTCAATATAACGTGGATCAGCATTTAATCCTGTACCAACTGCTGTCGCCCCCATGTTCAATTCATATAAATGTTGGCGAGATTGCTTAATACGCTTGATGTCACGCTCGATAACGCGTCCATATGCTTCAAATTCCTGACCAAGTCGAATTGGTACAGCATCTTGAAGATGGGTTCGTCCCATTTTGATGATAGGATTGAATTCTTTTGCTTTTTGTTGAAAAACACTATGCATACCTTCCATCGTATTCAACAATTTTTCTAGAAGGTTTAACACAGAGATATGGATAGCTGTCGGAAATGCATCATTTGTAGATTGCGACATATTGACATGGGTATTTGGGCTACAATGTGTATAGTCTCCTTTTTCTTTCCCAAGTAATTCGATGGCCCGGTTGGCTAGGACTTCATTTACATTCATGTTTATCGAGGTACCTGCTCCTCCTTGAATAGGATCCACGATAATCTGATCATGCCATTTTCCATCAATCATTTCTTCTGCTGCCTTTACAATGGCTTCACCAATTCCGGAATAGAGACGTTTGACGTCCATGTTCGCAAGGGCTGCTGCTTTTTTAACGATGGCCATCGCTTTAATTAAATCTTCATGTATTCGATAGCCTGTAATTGGAAAATTTTCAACAGCACGGAGTGTTTGAACTCCGTAATAGGCATTAATAGGTACTTCCTTCGATCCTAAAAAATCTTTCTCGACTCGCATTTGCGCTTTAGTGGTTGTCATTTTTCTCTCTCCTTTATTAAGGCCGAACTACTATGATGATCCTATTACACCATTAATCTTCTTTTTCTGATTTAATCGTTAAATCCTCTGCCAAAGGAGTTTCGATGATTTCCTTTACTTCTTCTAAATTGGACGTTTGTCCAAGAGCCCACATGAGTTTAGCAACGATCGCTTCCGTGTTCATATCTCCGGATAAAATAACGCGATGTTGTGCGACCTTTCGTCCAACTTCATAAAGAAGCAAGTCTTCCCCTTCTTCCAAGCATTGAGTCGTGATCACGACAGCAATCCCAGCTTCCGTAAGTTCTTCAATTTTCGAAAGCAAGTTCCGCCCTTCAAAAGGTAATCCGCCATTTCCAAAACTTTCAATAATAAGGCCTTTATACAAATTTTTCAGGGAATCAAATATTTCCGGTTTTGTACCAGGGTACAATTTCATAAGAAAGACATCGGAACATAAAGTAGTTTTTAGTGAAAATTTGTTCCCATTGGACGCAGGTTTCCAATGATATTTAACTTCCTTTTCATTTACATGGCCACATACGGGTGATTTACACTCTCAAAGGCATCATAGCTTTTCGTTCTCATTTTAACGGCTCTTGTGCCGATAATAACTCTGCCATCAAAAACGATGAAAACTCCGCCGATATCTTCACAGGCAAATCGAATAGCATCCGCAACATTTTTCTTCGCATCGGTTTTTTTAAAACTGATCGGAACCTGTGAGCCGGTTAATACAACTGGCTTTCCCAGGCCTTGAAGCATATATGAAAGCGCCGCTGATGTATAAGCCAACGTATCTGTTCCATGTGTAATCACAAATCCGTCGTAAGCATCATATTGTTTATAGACTGCATTAGCGATTTCTACCCAATGTTCCGGCTGCATATTTGTGCTATCGATGTTCATTAAAATTTTGCAATCAATTTCTATATTCTGTGATGATTTAGGTAAATAATGAAGCAGTTCCTCAGCAGATAAACCAGGAACGAGTCCCTCATTTCCTTCCACAGATGCGATGGTCCCACCGGTTGCTAATAATAAAATTTTCTTCATAAACAACATCTCCATAGCGTGAAAATTGTCTTTATTTTCGCGTATTGCGTATTTATATTAATCATTATAGAACTATTTGCGGATAAATCAATACTTTGTGTTCGATTCGCGCACTTTTTTCTGTTCTAGTCTATTTTCCTATGATATAATGGGTTCAATATTAAAGAGATGGAGTTTGAGACGTATGCTGCAACGACTATCCGAATTAAGAAAAGAGAGAAAATGGTCTCTACAAGATACGGCTGATCAACTTGGGATTGCGAAAAGTACCTATGCCGGGTACGAGTCCGGCTACCGTGAACCTTCATTACAATCATTATCGCAATTAGCGGATTTATTTGATACTTCAGTAGATTATATATTGGGTAGAACAGAAGAATTGCAACCCGATAAGAGGTCTATTGAGATTACAGAACTCATAAAAAGAACTAGCCATGCTCTCTCTATAGATGGGGAAACACTGTCAGATGATGAAATAATCGACTTTGTCGCTTTTGTAAGGATGAAAAGAGATTTAAGGTCTAAAGAGATAGTGGATAGGACCTCATCTGATATAGAAGAATAATTATATGTAAGCATAAATATGGCAATAGAGAATGAAGTAAGGTCTCTATTGCCATTTCTTATTTTCCAGCTTGTCTTTTCACCTTATTCTTTCAGTTAAAAAGAATGTTACTTATTCAAGCCTGACGTCCCATAGTCCTTGATGGTTATTTTCACATTATACCGGATCGGAACTTTACTAAAGGTTTGATCCCACTCTTTCCTAACCTTTTCCCACTCTTTAGGATATTCAATTCTCATTCTGTTACCGAATCCGGAAACGTCTAGTTTATATTCCTGTTGTGTTTTGTTTAATACATTCTTCATCAAGCGCTTTACTTCTTTTTCAGTAGCTTTTTCTGCTTTTTTTAAAAAATCATTTTTAAAGAGGTCCTCCGAAACTACCCAATTTTCAGCAATACGACCTTCAGACTCAATTTTTACATTAAAAGAAATTTTGTTTCCATCAACATGTGGTTGAATATGACTTTTCATTGATTCTATCTCGTATATGATGGGCTGTCCTGTCTTTCCATCAAAGCTTTTCACTAAACCGCCTTTACCCTTTCCTGTTAGCCATGTTAAACCCTCTATTTCCTTTTCATTCAAAAAACCACGTAGTTTTTTTGTCTTTCCGTCAATAACAGCACCTCCTGCAAATTTTACTTTTCCCTTTCCTGAGTTAAGATTTTGCAAAAGAAAACTGGATCCGGATTGTAGCTTAGCGTCTAATTTAATAAGTGAAATAGGAGGCAAAATTCTAGTTGTTCTATATCTATTTTCTACCATTCCAAACAGGCGAAATGCAGGGACTTCTCCTGCTTTCTTTGATACTAGTGTATTGCTAGCTCTTCCTCTGCTAATGAAGATAAGGCAGCTTGGTCTAAAATCATTATCCCGAAGATATAGATCAAGTAATTGTTTTAAACTATATGTTCGTGCAAGTTTTTCACCGATTACAATGACTTTCATTTGACTGGCATTAAAAGGATGGTCCATTCTTAATGATAATTCACGAACCTCTTGAAGGCTGGAGTCTCCCGTTTCAGAAATATTTTCATATGATTGTTGCTCCGATCCCCCTTCTTTACCCATTGAACTTGCAATTTGTGAGGTAATTAGTTGATAAGTTGCCGTAATCTGATCTTTTTTTGAATCCCCTTCGGTTTGTTCATTTACCTTATCCTCTTTGTTTGATATCTTAGCTCTATCGAGTGCCACTCCTACACCTAAGCTTAGCTCGTCAATTTCATGACTGCTCCAACAGCCTGTAAGAGAAAAGAGTAAAAAGACAGATAGAAAACCTAAGAGAAATCGTCCATGTTTATGATTTGACTTCATTGTTTTCTTCCTTTCCATCTCGCAATAATAAGAAGGGGAAGAGGAAGTAAACCAAATAACATCAAGGCAAAATTGCCAATCATATCCCCAAGCTTAAATAGATGATTAATATTTTTGGGGGTCATGGAAATGACGTAAATAAGAGGAAGTAAGCCATACATAAATGAACGAACGTTCTTATTCGAAAGTTGAGCAAGCCCTACAGTAGCAGCGTAAAAGCTGATGGTAAAGGTAGTAAACATTTGCATAATCCATACCACCAGCAATAAGGAATCAAACCGTTCAAAGATCAAACCGTTTAACTCAAAACTTCGTATCAAATCAAGTGTTGGCCATGTTCTCGTGACCACTTCATCGACTGATAATGCGCCGATGACCATCACAACAGTTATCACATAAAAAATCAATGGAACGGAAATTCCAATTAAAACGCTTTTTATTGCTTTGTTTGGATTTTGCATATACGCCATAACTACCAGCAGGACTTCAGGACCTGTAAATGCTAGAGTCGTCGCCTTTACCCCTTTTAACACAGGGATGATTCCAGTCCCTAATACAGGGCGTAAATTATCGATTTCAAATATTTTTAGGCTCATAAAGGCTACCAGCAAGAAAAGGAAAATCGTAATAGGTAATACAATTTCAAAAAGTCGGGCAATCGGGTTGATACCGCCCAGAATCAGGTAAAGACCTACCCACATAAATGTCATCATAATTGCCCATAAAGGGGTTTCTTCCAGCAACAAATACTTTACTACTTCCGCCATTGAACGGAGTTGAAACCCTGAAGTTAAAAGAAAATAACAAACTAAAAGTAAACTAAGTAAACCGCCAACCCATTTCCCGACAATTTCTTGACTATATTGATAAAAGGTTTTTTGGGGAAACTGTTGGTTTAATTTGGCCATAATCACAGCCGCTATTATCGCAAACAGTCCGCCTAAAAATACAGTTATCCATACATCTGGTGTCTGCACCTTCTCTGCAGCTGCTCTAGGGAGGGTGAGGATTCCTGAACCAAGTATATAGTTGCTGATGATAACAGCAGCTTGCGCTGTGGTAATTCGATCCTTTGGACTGACAATCACCCTTTTATCTTCCCTTCAAAGTAGGCTATCCTTTACGTATAGGATCTTTTGTTTGCATCATCCTTGGACGTCGTTTCATCATCTTAAGGGGCATGCGTACCATTAAATCTTTCCATTCACTTAAACGATAAGGGACGGCTGGACTCATATAAGGCACACCAAAGCTTTTTAGTTTCACTAAATGACTAGCCATAAAAAGGAAAAATAAAATGACTCCATACAATCCAAGTATGGCAGCAAAAAGCATGGCTACGAAGCGAAGAATACGTAATGTAATCCCTGCACTATATTGAGGAATGGAAAACGATGAAATCGCAGTTAATGCTACTACAATTACCAAGATGGGGCTAACAATCCCTGCTTGTACAGCAGCTTCTCCGATGATTAACCCACCGACAATTCCCATTGCCGGACCAATTGGCTTCGGTAACCGGAGTCCGGCTTCCCTCAAAATTTCGATCGATATTTCCATAAATAACGCCTCGATAAGTGCCGGAAATGGAACATTTGTTCTCGTCCCTATAATGGATATGGCTAACTTAGTAGGAATCAATCCTGGATGAAACGAGATAAAAGCAATATACAAAGCAGGTGTAAAAAGAGCCAGAGTGGCTGCAAGGTAACGAAGTAAACGGATGAACGTTCCAGGAATCCACCTTTCATAATAGTCTTCTGGTGATTGTAACATCATGCTAAAGGTAACCGGAACAATCAGAGCGAAGGGCGTCCCATCCAACAAGATTCCCACGCGTCCCTCCATCAAGGCACTGATAACCCTGTCGGGGCGCTCCGTATTCTGCACTTGTGGAAAAGGACTAAGATAATTATCTTCAATTAGCTGCTCAACATATCCGGATTCTGGAACATCATCTACATTAATTTTCTTGATTCTTTCCTTGACTTCTTCTACCAAATCAGAATTAGTAATCTCTTTAATATAGACGATAACGAGGTCTTTTTTGGCACGCTCTCCGACTTGAAATTTGATGATCGATAGGTTGCGATTATCCCCATGCTGTCGCAATAGGGCGGTATTATCTCTTAACGTTTCAGTGAATCCTACTCTTGGTCCCCTAACCAACGCTTCCGAAACCGGTTCTTCGATACTTCGTGATTTCCCTTTGGTTGTACCAAGAATTAGCACTTCCGACACCTTATCCACTATCAATGCAGTCGAACCTGTCAATACTTTGGAAACCAATTCTTTTAAGTCTTGGACTTCTGTTAGCTCACTAATCGAAAGGGCTTGATTTTTAATGAATTCTTTTAAATCGTTCCCTTTCACTCGAATTTGGTCATGTTTATATCCCATTGAAAAATCGAACATAAGCGTTTTCAAAATATGATTGTCTATGAGTTCTTTATCTGATAGCCCATCTAAAAAAATGATTGCCGCACGAATCCCTGTATTCCCTATATAAAATTCCCGAAAGTGAACATCTGAATTATGACCGATTTCCAGCTTGACAAGTTCTAGGTCTAAGGAGAGTTCACCCATAAAATAAGTGGCAGAAGCTTGGGATGGCTCAGATTCTTGTGCTTGATCAAGTTGATTTTCATGCTTCCTGACTTGTTTGTACTTAAATTTCCGTCCTTGCATTTTCTACGATCCTCCTATGTTGAGCGGATCCAATTAAACAGTCTGGATATCACAAAAGGTATGAAAAATGTAACAAATGCTTGCATAAAAATTTCCCATTCCGGAAGATAAGAGACAATCGATTTCCACAATTTCATCACCCGTTATACGTCATTTATCAGCGTCAGAAATCTTAAAAAGATACTAGTTCAATTAGTTAAGAGTTCATAAATTCTTAAGTAGTATTATTTGGTATTCTTTCTTTATATATTCTAAAATTTTGCATGCTTCCTATGATAAATAGAAAACCCCGTTACCAATAGCTGTTATATCTATTGGTAACGGGGTTTATTTTCTTCTTTAACCACAATCCAAAAGTATAAAAGGATGCAACTCGGCATCCTTTTAAGCTTAAATCTAATTCAATTGACTTCGTGCGGCGATTTTTTTTTCAGATAGTTCCTTCTGAATGAGGAACGAAGTGAGTAAAGGCCAAAATGCTACCAAAGAATCCGAATAGGAGCAAATGGTGAATTCCTGTCATAAAATTGGCTGCATTGGTTAATAATGCTCCCATAATCGTTACACCAATGGCTGTACCCATGTTTCGGCAAAACATGAAAAATGAAGTGGAAATCCCCTTTTCGTGCCCGCCAACTAGCTGCTGAACGCCTATCATTCCAACTGTGGTTAATAAACCGAAGGCCAAACCTTGAACAATCATGACGAGAAACACAAACCAAAAACCATGGCTTGGATTTAAAAGGGTCAATAACAACCCTGAAAAGAACAATAACGTATTCCCGATAATCAGGAGAATACGATATCCATATTTTAAAATCCATTTTCCAGCCGGTACCGCTACGGCCATCCATCCAATGGCAGTTCCGAGCAGGGCTACACCACTCATAAATAGTGATAGTCCTGCAATATTTTGTAAGAATAATGGGATAAAGCTTGATACCCCAAATAAGGAAACCGTTCCAATAAACGCATTAAGATTAATCTGGGAAATCATCCTATTTTTAAACATAGAAAGTGGAACGATTGGCGAAGCCTGCTTTTTCTCATAAAAATAAAATACAACCAGAAATACAACACCGATTACGAATAAGACAATCCTATTCTGTTTCATAACAGTATCTAGTAGCAGGGATGTTACACCGACAGCGAAAAGAATCGCTCCAATATAATCCACACTTGCTTTTTTCGGCTGATAATGTTCTTTGTATGGTATAAGTGTTAAAAATGAAATAAGGCAAACTGGTAAATTGACAAAGAAGATCCATCTCCAAGTCAAAAACTGAACGAAAAAGGATCCAAGTAACGGGGCGAGAACAGCTGAAAGCCCCCACATTCCTGTAAATAAAGCTTGAATTTTTCCCCTCTGCTCAACGGCAAACAAATCACCGGCTATGATGGCCGGAAATGGCATCATGAATCCAGCGCCTATTCCTTGAATCGCACGGAAGATGACTAATTGAATCATAGTGGCAGACAAACCGCATAGAAGTGATCCAACCAAAAATAACAGAATCCCAAATCCGAACACCCTTTTCCTGCCAAATAAATCAGATAATCTTCCAGCCACAGGTGAAAGAATCGTACTTGCAATCATATATGCCGCAAAAGCCCATGCGTACAAATCAAATCTTCCTAGTTCTTTTGCGATGATTGGCATCGTGGTGTTCATAATCGTTGAATCAATCGATGCAACCAGCATCGCAAGAACAATACTAACCATAACTGTAGTTCTACTTTTCATGTAATACCCCCTTTTACATCTCCAATAGCTATTTTACTCAATTTTTACCATTTATAGAAACAAAAAGCTTCTTTTAGAAGCGTCAAACCTTAACATGTTTAATATAGATCTTTAACAACTTCTTCATCTTTTCTTAAAAAACGAATTTTATAATGGAGTTGTTTAAGACATTACTCATTAAAGGAGGATAAAAATGTATTTGAAAAAACTAACTGAAAATAGACTGATAACGATCGATTATTATAAAAATGGAGTCTTACAAACAATTAAAGGGCGGGTTTATAGCCTTAACCTAATTGAACAAATTGTTTCTTTAAAAGATGAAAAACAAAAAATATTCTCTATCCGTTTATCCGGGATTAAACAGATTTATTAACTCGGTTAGGATTCATCTTTTTTTAATTAAAGAGAACTTAATAAACAACAAAGTACCTTAGACCAATTGGGTCAAGGTTTTTTATTTTTTTCGGTATCATTAACATCATTTGTTAAGTTAATGTAAAGAATATCCTTTATACTCCTTAATAATTTCATCATATTGCTATAATGATATCGATATGATAATCAGAAAGGCAGGAATCCTCCGTGGATATTATTAAAACGATTGTATTTGCAATTATTCAAGGTATTACTGAGCTGTTCCCAATTAGTAGTGTTGCACATGGCGTATTGACACCTTATGTATTTCATTGGAACCTTAGCCCAGAGTTTTTGAAGGTGCATTTTTTACCATATGTGGTGATGCTCCATTTAGGTACCGCCGTTGCATTGTTGGTGTTCTTTTGGAAAGACTGGATTGATTTGATACGCTCCATTTTTAACGGTGATGCCAAAACGAATCGGAAAGTTTTATTGCTGTTAATAGTTGCGACATTGCCAGCTGCCATTATCGGTGTTGTATTAGAGAAAAAGTTAACACTTCTATTCAGCAGTGTTACGAGCGCATCCATTTTCCTCATCGTAAACGGCTTTTTCCTATACTTTGGAGAAAAACTGCGCTCACGCGGTTCAAAGGAAATAAAGGACCTAAATTACAGACAAGCTGCCGTAATCGGATTATTTCAATCGCTGGCTTTAGTGCCTGGATTTTCCCGCTCAGGTTCCAGCATGACAGCTGGCTTTTGGATGGGACTTAAGCATGAGGCAGCAGCCAAAATGTCGATGCTTTTAGCAACTCCAATAATTTTGGGCGCAAGTGTCTTGGAATTACCTAAATTGGCTAAGAGCGGAACACATGGATTGCTGCAAATGTCCCTTGTCGGCGGTGTCCTTGCTGGGGTATTTGCCTATATCAGTGTTTTAATCCTTATGAAATGGTTTAAGACAAAAGAAATAAATGCGATGAGGCCATTTGCTATCTATTGTTGGGCAGTAGGTGCATTAGTCTTAGTAAGTCAGTTTATCTAAGTTGAAAAAACCCCATTAACAAAAGCTCATAAATTTTATTAATGGGGTTTTACATTCGTTATAGATTCAAAAAAATAAACGCCTATAGGCGCTTAATATTTACATTTTGGACAAATATTACAAAAGTCTTTATCGTTTCCGCATCGATTGCATTTATCCGGATTCACACCCCTATTTTTATCTTTCCATTGATCGTAAGTCATACTATAGGAATGTTCATCGTTAAGGTATTTAATATAATCGAAGCCAAATGGATATAACAACACAATCACCTTCTTCCTTTAATATAAATGTATGCGCTTACAATGAAATCTTGCCTATAAAAAACGCCATCCGAAAAGGTGCCGTATTAACTCCGCATCTGCCATTCAAAATTTAAAAACTGAGAGGACCTCCATGATATTTTTGTTCGAATTGGGAATTGCAGTTGTAGCTGGCATTGGGGTTGGGATGAGATATATTAATTGGCAGGGTTAGTGATATGTCCTTTTAGCACTGCAGTACATAATGAGCCGAATTCGAATTCTTGGTTACCACACTCAACATAAACGGTACCCAGTGTAGATATACACGAACCATTTCTAGTGAATTTAACTTTACCTATACTGCCGGGGTTAATGCCAGATTCAAAAGGGAAAATCTGATCATCCACAATAAGATCAACAATCGTACAATCTGAATCTAGGAAGTTGGTTAGAGTGTAAGTAATCGTAGATAGTCCAGCAGCCGTTGTGCATTTAGTGGTTAGTTGAAAATGCATTCTACAATTTGCTACCCCATTTACACTAGTTAAAATATCAATTACATCTGTATCGGTAAAACCATTTTGCAAAAAACCACATCCTTTTTTCCATCTACCAATAGTAAATGAAAAATTAAGGATACGGAAACGGCGATTTTATTAGGAAAAGCATAAAAAAGTGAAAGTTGAACTAAAATACATTTCAATCATATTGTAATTTTTGGAATCGGATTGACAGCAAATTTTATCCATGTTATATTTATCTCGAATTAAAGATAAATTAATTAAAGATAAACAGAGTTGTTAATTGATAAATTATTCATTATCCCAAGAATAGTAAATTTGTTCCATAAGGAAGACCTACTCTGTTTCATTAAAATAATATGCACAAAATTTTGCAGCAATTGGAGGATTTAAGATGAACCATTTAAAAGGTATGCACCACGTAACAGCGATTACGAGTAGTGCAGAAAAGAACTATGAATTTTTCACGCATGTATTAGGTATGCGATTAATCAAAAAAACGGTTAACCAAGATGACATCCAAACGTACCACTTATTTTTTGCTGATGATACAGGCAGCGCGGGTACTGATATGACTTTCTTTGACTTCCCTGGTATTCCTAAAGGTGTTCATGGCACAAATGAAATCTCGAAAACCTCTTTCCGTGTACCTAGCGATGAGGCAATAGATTATTGGGTAAAACGGTTTGATCGGTTACAAGTAAAACATACTGGAATCAAAGAAGAATTTGGTAAAAAGACGCTGTCTTTTGTCGATTTTGATGACCAACAATACCAGATGATTTCTGATGAAAACAATAATGGTGTTGCTGCGGGTACACCATGGCAAAAAGGACCCATTCCTTTAGAATATGCGATAACTGGTTTAGGTCCGATCTTTGTTCGGATCGCTCAGTTTGATTATTTTAAAGAGATGATGGAAAAAGTTCTATTATTTAAAGAAATAGCTCAAGAAGGATCATTTCATTTGTTTGAAGTTGGTGAAGGCGGAAATGGTGCGCAGGTCGTTGTAGAATATAACGCGATTCTTCCTCAAGCCCGACAAGGTTTTGGTACAGTCCACCATGCGGCATTCCGTGTAGAGGACCGTGCTGTTTTAGAAGAATGGATTAAACGGATGGAAAGTTTCGGCTTCCAAACATCTGGCTATGTTAATCGCCACTTTTTCGAGTCCTTGTACGTAAGAGTTGCACCACAAATATTGTTTGAGTTTGCAACAGATGGCCCAGGATTTATGGGTGATGAACCCTATGAAACACTTGGAGAAAAACTATCTTTACCGCCATTTTTAGAACCAAAACGTCAACAAATTGAAAAATTAGTTCGCCCGATTGATACAGTAAGAAGCACAAAAGAATTCATAAAAGAATAATTGCTAAAAATCAGTAAGACCAAATAGCAAATAATAGTCAAAAAGCGAGGCCCTCAAGCCTCGCTTTTCAAATGTATTCCTATTATTGGACCTTTAACTCTTCTAAAATGCGAAAAAGCTCCTCTAAATGCTGAATTTCGTATGTCGGAGACACTTCATTTCGCTCTTTATCATGCCGATTAATCCAAACCGATTTGATTCCCGCACGATTGGCGCCAAGAATATCGGTCATAAGGTTATCCCCAACCATGATGACTTCATCTTTCTTAAAGGACATGCGTGACAGTGCATGTTCAAAAATAGCAGCATCCGGCTTTCCTCTTCCAAAATCACCAGAAATGACAATTTGATCAAAATAAGGAACAAGCTCTGGCGTAATCGCTAGTTTCGTATTTTGTAAATCTGGTGATCCATTTGTTAATAGAAGAAGTTGATAATTTTCTTTTAACGTATCTAAAATTTGAAAAGTTTCTTCATACACAAACGGTGCCTTCTTGCGTTCTTGTGGGAACCGTTCTGCTAACTCAAAGCCAAAGTCCGGGTCATCCACCCCCATTGTCTTTAGACCCGTTGTCCAAGCATTTTTTCGATAGGCGGGAACGATATCTTTCATTTTCTTAAAATCCTCATGATGATCATCTAAAAAATTGCCCCATAATCCTTCAAACGGATTGATCCCGATCATTTGTGTGAAAGGGTAAAATTCATAGGAAGAATAAAGGTTCCTTGCTGCTTCTCTAACAGCTTCTTCAAATTGATCTGGGTCCAGCCCATACCGGTCTTCAGCTAATTTACACGTAGCAACAAAGGCTTCCTTTATACTTTTTTGATCCCAAAGAAGTGTATCATCTAAATCAAAAAAAATCGCTTTTATCATGCTGTCTCCTCACTTTATATCAGTAATCAATTTATTTTAATAGTTTAACATTTTAAAATTAAAAGTTTTAATAAAATACAAAATAATTTTTAAAAAATAAAATTGACGAGGATTCATTACGGGATATAGTTTCGAAAATGAATAAAAAGAGACAGGATGTGCTCCTGTCCCTGCATCATTTTAATCAATCATGAAAATTTGTGCCATCTGTTGTTGCTTTGATAACGCCAGCACGGATGACAAAGTCACCAAAGTGCTCGCCTTCCTCCCGTTCTTTTGCGTAGCGGGAAAGAAGCACACGCAGTTCGCTCAAAATTTCTTCTTCACCGATGTTTTCGCGGTACATTTTGTTTAGTCTGCTACCATCGAAGGCTGCCCCGAGGTACATATTGTATTTTCCAGGCGCTTTACCCATAAACGCAATTTCTCCGAGTCCCGGACGTGCACAACCGTTCGGACATCCGGTCATCCGGATAGTTATTTCCTTGTCCCGAAGGCCGTTTTCATCAATAATCTCTTCCATCTTATCAAGGAGAACTGGCAAGTAGCGCTCACTTTCCGCCATGGCCAAACCGCACGTTGGAAGAGCAACACATGCCATCGAGCTGCGGCGGAGTGCTGAATAATGCTTGCCATCCGTCAAACCGTATTGTTCGATTAGTTCATTAATCTTATTCTTTTTCTGGCTTGATACATTCGCGATGATTACATTTTGATTTGTCGTTAAACGGAATTCACCACTATGGATTTTAGCAATTTCGCGTAAGCCGGTCTTCAGCTTATAATCATCAAAATCCGCAACACGACCGTTTTCGACAAATAACGCAAAATGCCATTTTCCTTGAACGCCTTTCACCCAGCCATAACGATCGCCGTTATGGTCGAAATGATATGGCTTTGCTTCGTCCAGATTCCAGCCAAGTCGATTTTCAAGTTCTTCCTTGACTGTTTCAAGGCCGAGGCGGTCAACTGTGTATTTGAACCGCGCATTTTTGCGGACAGAACGGTTTCCATAATCCCGCTGAATCGTAATGGTTTTCTCCGCTACATCATAAATTTGCTCAGGCTTACAGAAGCCGATCACTTTGGCGAGCTGCGGATACGTCGCTTTGTCACCATGCGAACTTCCCATTCCACCACCAATTGCCACGTTAAAACCGATAAGCTTGCCATCTTCAATAATCGCTATCAATCCTAGATCTTGCGAAAAAACATCGATATCATTCTCTGGCGGTACGGCAATACCAATCTTAAACTTCCGCGGCAAATAAAGCGGTCCATACATTGGTTCTACTTCTTCGATTTCAGGTGTACCGGCCACTTTTTCTTCATCTAGCCAAACTTCATGATACGCTCTTGTCCGAGGTAATAAATCATCACTTAATTTTTTCGCCCATCCATATACTTCAGAATGGATTTCAGATTGATAGGGATTCGAAGAACACAAGACATTCCGGTTAACGTCCCCACATGCTGCAATTGTATCCAAAAGGGTCGCATGAATTTCCTGAATTGTATTTTTCATATTCCATTTCAAAATTCCGTGCATTTGAAATGTTTGGCGTGTTGTTAATTTTAAGGTGCCGTTACCGTTTTTTTGGGCTAATTCGTCCATAACCAGCCATTGAGCCGGTGTTGCCACACCGCCTGGTAAACGGACACGGAGCATGAACTGGTAGGCAGGTTCAAGTTTTTGTTTAGCGCGCTCATTACGGAGATCACGGTCATCCTGCAAGTAGCTTCCGTGATGCTTCATGAGGCGGTTATCGTCATCAGGAATTCCTGCACTCATTGGTTCCAGCATTACTTCCTTCAGCGTGCCACGTAGATAGTTACTTTCTCTTTTAATGCGCTCAACGTCGCTTGGCGGCCTTCCGGCGCTTTGATAATTGTTTTGACCATGTTGATAAAACTCCTTTCAATCCAAAATCAGTATACATCACGCTGGTAACGTTTTTGCTGCTGCATGTTGGCAAGATATTCTACCGCATTTTCACGGCTCATGCTTCCTTCTTTTTCAATAATCTCAATTAGCATATTATGGACGTCATGTGCCATGTTTTTCTCATCACCGCAAATGAAAACAGCCGCACCCTCTTGAAGCCATTGGAACAATTCTTTGCTGTGTTCAAGCATACGGTGCTGCACATACACTTTTTGATCCGTGTCACGCGAAAACGCGATATCCATTTTCGTCAATACGCCTTCTTTTAGCCACTTTTGCCATTCCGTTTGGTAAAGGAAGTCCGTTACGAAATGCTGGTCACCGAAGAACATCCATGACTTTCCTTCCGCTCCCATTTCTTCACGCTCCTGCATAAACGAACGGAACGGGGCAACACCTGTACCAGGACCAACCATAATGATTGGCGTATCTTGGTTCTTTGGAAGCTTAAAGTTTTCATTTTGCTGAATGAAAACTTTAAGCGTATCACCTGGCTGTATACGATCAGCACATAGTATCGAGCAAACGCCATTTCGTTCACGTCCGTGTGCATCATAGCGGACAGCGCCGATGGTCAAATGCACTTCATCCGGATTTGCAGATAAACTGCTTGCAATCGAATAAAGACGTGCCGGGATTTTCCGAAGAATAGAGACAAACTCTTGCGCCGATTCACCCCATGTACCAAAATCACGGACTAAATCAAGCAAATCACGTCCTTCAAGATATGCTTTTACTTTCTCTTCATTTCCCGGTGATAAAAGCTGACTTAATTCCTCATTGGATGAAAGCTGCACAACCTTCTCGAGAAGCGGTTTTGTAAGAACAGTAGTTTCATAGTAAGAAATAAACGCTTCTTTAAGCGGAAGAACGTCTCCCTGTTTATTAATCGTAACCATTTCTTCAGGATTCCATTTCAATTCCTCAAGAAGCAAGTCGACAAGAGAGGGATCGTTTTCTGGATAAACCCCAAGGGCGTCACCCGGTTCAAATGTGAGACCAGACCCTTCTAGCGATAGCTCAAGGTGACGAGTTTCCTTGTTCGACCCTTGCCATTCAAATTAATATTTTCCAACACTTCCGCTTGAAAAGGATTTGTTCTGGAATAGTCTGATCCAACTGATTGAAGTGTTGGAACTGGTGCTTGAGCAACACTTCCAACTTCTGTTTCACTTAAACTACCCAGGACTCCCACAAGCCATTCGGCTGCCGGCTCATCAAAATCAACATCGCAGTCAAATCGTGGATAAAGTCGCGCACCACCAAGCTCTTCTAGTCTAGAATCGAACTCTTTTCCAGTTTGACAGAAAAACTCATACGAACTGTCACCAAGTGATAATATGGAAAACTGAAGATTGTCAAGCTTTGGTGCCCGTTTGCTATGAAGAAACTCATGGAAGGACAGCGCATTGTCCGGTGGCTCACCTTCTCCATGGGTACTGACAATAATTAGCAGGTTTTGGATTTTCTTTAAATTATTCGGTTTAAAATCACTCATGGCTGAAACAGTTACTTGAAAACCGTTCTGTTCAAGTGTCTTGCCCGTATTCTTCGCAAGTCCACGCGCATTGCCAGATTGTGAGCCGTAAAGAATGGTCACATCTTTTGAAATCGCCTTCCCGATAGAAGGAAGCTGTGTAGACTGTAACTCAAAAGCACCTGGAAGGGAACCCGACTGCCCAGCGAGAAAACCACTAAGCCAGAGTTTTTGTGTATCTGTCAATGTTGGCAGAAGACGGTTAAGGAGCTCTACCTGCTCCTGATTAAATGGACTGTTCATTACCTGAAGTTGCAAAAATATCCACCTCACCTAGGAATATAAACTTAGCTATTCATTTATAATAACTCGTTTCGACAATTCTTGCTATTAAAAAAATTGATACATTTATAGTATCTTTACTATTCCGATTAGTCAAATAGGTTTTATTTATAGGTATTATTAAAAATATTAATAATCTAGACAGTTGTATTAAAATATAAAATATTAATAATAAACTCCGTAAGAAATTGACGTTAAAATAAATTATAGTTATTATTCAACTATTAATTACTTCATTAAATAAGAAACACAATAAGGAGGAAAAAAGATGAGTTCAATGCAGATTGATTTTCAAAAAACAGCTTTAGTTATCATAGATTTACAAAAAGGGATTGTCGGAATGCCAGGCGGGCAACTGGTTGTGGATAAAACTGTCGAGCTCGTAAAGCAGTTTCGCCAAAAAGAAGGTTTTATTGCATTTGTGAAAGTTGAGTTTCATGATGGAAAAGATTCTTTAAAGCCCGCGACAGACCAAACGGTAAGCACTTTTCAGCGTCCTGCAGATTGGGCAGAGCTTGTTCCTGAGCTTGGTGTGAGCCCTACTGACTATGTCGTTACAAAACGTCAATGGGGAGCATTCTTCGGTACAGATTTAGATCTTCAACTTCGCCGCAGAGGGATCAATTCCATCGTTCTATGTGGCATTGCCACAAACATTGGGGTAGAAAGTACAGCGAGAGAAGCATTTCAATATGGATACAATCAGATCTTCATTACAGATGCCATGACCACTTTCACACACGAAGAACATGAAGCGAGCTGTAAATACATATTCCCAAAAATCGGTAAGGTAAGATCTGTACAACAATTTCTTATGGAAGTAAATGATTAAATTTACTTCCCGTTTTCAAAAAACACCTTTCCACCCTTAGCTACGTTCTTTTTTTTTATAAAAAAAGCCATGAAGATTGGAACTCGATTTTCATGGCTTTTTGAGCATTTCCAGATTTACTTTCATGAGAATGATTTTTATAGATGTTTCCTCTTTTAGTATCAAATAACTAGTTCCCTTTTAAACATTTACCGATCTCGATTTTGGGATTGCAACCGATTTACTTTTTGCCGCAGTCCAATTGAAGGATCGATACCGCCAGCAATTGGCTAAGCACGTTAAAACGATTAAGCTGCAATAAGCAGTCCAAGCACCGGTCTGACCTAAGTGATACACTTGTGTCAACAAAATTGTGCATGGGATAAATAAGAGCCAATTAAACGATAAAGATATTCGAGACAAAAAGGTTGTGTCGCCTACACCCCTTAGCCCCCCAGCAAAGATGATACCAGCTCCGCTAAACAGTTGAATAAAAGAAGCTAAATGAATCAGGGAAACGGCTGTCAAATAAACGGCAGCTTCTGCTGTGTACATTTTTGCAACTGGTAAGGCAAAAAGAAACAAAAAGATCGAAAACACCGACATAAACGCTAATCCGAGGTACACCGTTACCAGGCCAAAGCGTCTTGCTTCCAACGGCCGCTCTTTTCCAATTTCTTGACCAATTCCAACGGTAGATGCCGCTCCGAATCCATTCGACGGCATAAATCCAAAGGATAGAATGTTTAACGCGATTTCATTGGCCGCAATGGCCACCGTTCCAAGCCGCGTTATACAACTAGTAAACACTAACATTCCAATACTATTGGACAACTCTGTGATTCCCAATTTTGAACTTTCAAGCAACAGCAGTCGAACCTGTTGGGCTTCAATCGGTACCCAAGTAAGCGTAAAATATTTTTCGTTTAGGAATCGGAAATAGACAAGAATATTCAGCAGAAACGTAATTCCTTCCGCCGCCACCATACTCCATGCAGCTCCTTGCAATCCTAAATTCGGAAAGCCAAATTTTCCGTAGGCGAAGGCATAGGTTAAGATGACCACCAACACACTGTTAATTAAGGAAATGTTCATCGGTGTTCGCGTATCACCCGTTGCTCTCATGTAGCCATAAAATACAATATTAAAAACAGTAAACATCATGGCATACATGCGTACTTGAACATAAGGAGTTCCAAGCTTCAATATTGATGCATTGGATCCCATGACTTCCAAAATAAAATGAGGAATCACAAAGCTTGCACCTAACAAGAGGATCGACTGTAAGGCTGATCCAATTAGGGCAATTTGCATCCGTTGATTTCCCAGTTTCATATTTTTCGACCCATGGTTTTGAGCAACCAAGTAGTTAATGGCTCCTTGGTTCCCTGAAAACAACGCCCATAAATTGTACATTAAAATATTGGAAATCCCTACCACGGCAATGGCCGGCGGCTCCCAACTTTCCCACAATCATCAGGATGAGTAGACCCGTAACAGTCATCGATGAAAAGGTTGCGATTGAGGGAATGGCAACCGAAGAATATCCTTGATTAATTTCATTATAATTACCACCGGTCTGTTAAAGATATAAACTATTAACAATTCTGACTTTGTCCCTCCTGGGGTCTGTAAAGCTGACCCTCTTCCTATTGCCCCTCCTTTAAGTAAGCGTTTTATTAATCTGTTAAAGTTTAGAGTATTTTTATTTTTTGGTAAATGGTCAATGTGCACAAAAAAAGGAAAAAGTTTCATACGTCTTACCAAGTTCACTTATCTTTTAAGTAATGATGTCGGTTAATCCAACCTGTATATTCTATGTGATTTACATGGACAATTAATTCACCATCAAAAACAGTTAACAATTCGACTGTTTTGGTAACCGTCTTTGCCTTTTTATGGTGTTCACGCGCATCATAGACCCCCTTTGGTTACCATCTCTTTTAATGGGAACTAGTCGGATTCAAACGGCTGGTTCGATTTTCTTCAAAAGCCCTAGGAGTCTGTAACGCCCAAATTGGAACGATCTTAAAAGCAATCCATGAAGAATACAAGAATGAAGCAACTATATAACTCAGGATCAAGACTTTTATTTTGAGATACTAAAGCTGGAAACGGGAACTTCATTTTCCTAAATTCTCATCAATTTGGTACAAAGTGTTTCCTATGGATTCCTGAATGACATATGAATCTGGAGAAATATCGAAAGTACACTCCTAAAGTGTTTAAGCTGAAGAAACCACCCAAAAAGGATGGTTTCTGTAAAATAGTTAATTAAAGCCAAGTACCGGGTGTGGCACATAGGGTTCTTCCATCATAGAAATTTCCTCAGATGTCAACTGAATCGAGAGTGCGGACACCGCATCTTCCAAATGGTGCATTTTTGTAGCGCCAATGATTGGTGCAGTAACCGGTACCTTTTGCAATACCCAAGCAAGCGCTACTTGAGCACGTGGAACACCGCGGTTTTCCGCAATTTCCGCTACCCGTTCAACCACTTTGCGATCGGCTTCAGCTGTCGCAGCATAGAGGAATTTGCCGAATTCATCTGTTTCAGAACGTGCAGTCGTTTCCTCCCAGTCACGTGTCAGCCGTCCTCTTGCTAGTGGACTCCAAGGAATGACGCCGATTTTCTCTACTCTGCAAAGTGGCAGCATTTCTCTTTCTTCTTCACGATACAAGAGGTTTAAATGGTCCTGCATCGATACGAACCGAGTCCATCCGTTTGGTTCAGCAATATGTAACGCTTTAAGGAATTGCCACGAGTACATGGATGAGGCACCAATATATCTTGCCTTCCCCGCCTTCACCACATCATGCAGTGCTTCCATTGTCTCTTCGATAGGCGTATGGTAATCCCACCGGTGAATTTGATAGAGGTCAACATAATCAGTCCCTAGCCTTATTAAGCTGTTATCAATCTCACTCATAATCGCTTTCCTAGACGGCCAGATCCGTTGGGACCTTGATGCATTCGACCATGAACTTTTGTAGCTATGGCGATCTCATCCCTATTTGCATAGTCTTTCAAAGCTGGCCGACAATTTCTTCACTCGTCCCATCTGAATAAACATTTGCCGTATCGAAGAAATTAACGCCAAAATCAAGTGCCTTTTTTATTATAGGGCGGCTTTGCTCTTCGTTAAGTACCCACTGGTGATTTCCACGCTCTGGTACACCAAAGCTCATACAGCCAAGACAAAGGCGGGATTAGATATGAATAGACTATTGTTTATTTAATGGCATACCAAGCTGTCTTTTTGCTCGAAAACTTATCAATACCAAACAAAGAACCATTAACACAAAAATAATAAATCCTACAATTTCGAAATCTAGTTCAGCCCAAGGGAAGAAAAACGTAAATGCTTCATAAAAGGAAACACCATATGCCAAAGAAACAATTACCCACCCCATAACTCTAGAAGCAGATTGTCCTAATCGATTCGATTGGTTAATCATGCGAAATGCAATTAATGAATCGAACGTATCTGTTAAAATCATGCCAAACATGAATATTATCCCCAAAATGAATGGCATATATCTCTCCGAATTTCCTGCTGCGATTGCCCACATTGACGTTTGACTAACAGTATCAGCAGCCATTGCGAATAATCCACCAATCAGAATTACTAAAAATGGATTAGTAGTCTCTTGTACAATACGTGGTAGGAACTTCCCTTTGATTCCACTAACCTGAAAATTTTCGTTAGATGTTGAATTTGTCCGGAAAAGATTATAAATATTTAATGTACCAATACTAAAAAGTGAAAAAACAGATATCCATGTTACAAGTGTATCAACGAAATCAGGTAACTTAAAGTCTTTAATAAAAATACCAAGAATGATTGCTACACTCCCTACAACCAATCCGTGTCCAAAAGAAAATAAAGTGCCAACCCATCGAGCGATTGGACTATTCATACGCCAATTATAACGTGTTAAACCATCAATACATGCCAGATGGTCAGCATCTAATCCATGCCGAAGCCCCAACACAAATACGAGTAGAATTAACGAGATAGTTTCCATTAATGGTATTCCCTCTTTCCTAAAACTGTTATTTTATTAATCTTCTTTCCCAATGATGTTCCAAAAATTCCCTATAAAAGTATGGATTTATTCAATAACAGTCGTGCTGGTAATCTTATTCCTGTTTCATTGATTTCCCCATATCTCATGAAATATTAACTTCTGAAGAGATCTCCTTTTTTCCCAATTAACTTGCTCTAGAATTGGGGAGGATGGGTATTCATCTGTATATCCAATAGAAATTAAAGCAACAGGATCAATATGTGGAGGAATTTGTAATATATCTCTTACATCATTTTTCTTATAAAAACTGACCCAGCCCATTGCCAATCCTTCTGCACATGTTGCTAGCCACATATTTTGTATCGCACACGCTACAGAAAGAATATCCGTTTCAGGAATTGTATTCCTTCCTAATACATGAGATCCTCCACGTGTAGGGTCACATGTTACACAAATTGTTAATGGAGCTTGTTTTATCCCCTCTACTTTTAAACCTAAAAAATGCGTTGCACGGTCTTCCTCATAGTGAATAGCCAATGCTCTTCGTTCTTTTTCTGCCGCCCAGGCTAGTCGTTCTTTCATTTCAATTGAGTTTACTAAAATAAAATTCCATGGTTGCATAAATCCTACTGATGGAGCATGATGCGCTGCTTGAAGAACTCGTTCAATTATCTCAGAGTAGAAATAGGGGCGGGAAGAAAATTACGAACATCTCTCCTTTTAAAAATAACATTGTAAATCGCTTCTTTCTCTTCATATCTAAACATTATATATCCGCCCTTCTGACATTTTCTTTTAAACTCAGACTTTGACGAAAAGAAAATGATTTGTTTGTTTATATGATCAAGCTGATATTTTTACCATTCATTATTTCATTGCTAAAGTAATAAAAAGGTTTTATATTAGGGTCCCTTACAATAACAGATATTTGCCTTGATAAATGTAGAACAACCTCGGTACTATTAGGTATATTCCTATCTATTAAAATTCCCACCAAAGTTCCACTATGAGCGACAACAATGCCGCCCTGAAATTCATGAGCTAATTTTTCAAATTCAGAAAAAGATGGTTTGGGTAATATTTTTTGATTTACACGTGCACTAATAGTTGCTGCCTTACAAATGAAAGATAAATTCCTTTTCCTGAAGCCTTCTTTGACCCAATCATATGCTTTTAAAAAATGATTTTGATCGTACCGATTATATGCTTTTTCAAATTGATTAAATTCAATTGTATCTACTGTTCCTCCGAGATCTATTCCAACAAATATAAACGGAGGTAAGACCCCAAAGCTTTCAATAAGTTCGCCGTGAATATAATCATAAGCAACAACCTCATCATACATTACTCCATCTGTTGGCTCGATCTTAGACGCTATCGTAGAGATCATTTCTTTTGTTAGAGGGAGTGAGTAACTATGAGCAATTGCTTTCATAGCCGCTACAATATCAGCTGAACTGCTCGCCATCCCCTTGCCAACTGGAATATTTGAACGAATGTCAAGAAGGCCGCCACCTTTCAAACCAAACTGTTGAAATAACAATTTTCCAGCTTTCATTGCTTTTACCTTTGAATCCACACCCGTAATTTCAGAAACGGTTGGGTCAGGTATAAAAATAGCCTCACTTCTTAAACTTGGGATTGGCAGCGTTATTAAAAAAGGACGTTTACCTATTGTCCCTTGCACAAGTTCTCCGAATGTACCATTACAACTTCCCTTTCCTAGTTTCATTGAAAGCTCCCCTTCGACTATTTCATACACTGTTCAACCAAAAAAGTAATGATAAAAAATAAAAGGACACAAATCATCGATGTGGTTTTCATGACTAGAATGGTACGTAAAATATCATCTGGTTCTATCTGTCGGACAGGCTCTCCCATTTTCGCTCGGTGTGAAGGAACGCCAAAATAATAATTTGTACCCCCAAGTTGAATATGTAGGGCGCCTGCGATTGCTGCCTCGGGATAGCCGCTATTTGGACTTGGATGAAGTTTAGCATCCCGTTTGATTATTTCCCTCGCATTTCGAGCATCTTGTCTTCTGATCCAGCAAGCAAATAGCATCATCAAAGCAGTGAAGCGGGCGGGTATATAATTTAACAGATCATCAAACCTGGCAGGGCCAGCCTAAGTTTTGATACTTCTCATTTTTATATCCAATCATGGAATCTAATGTATTAACAGCTCGATACATCATAGCAAGCGGCGCACCTCCAATAAGTGCAAAACATAAGGGTGAAATAATGGCATCCACAATATTTTCCGCTACCGTTTCGACTGCCCCTCGAGATATTTCGCTTGCGTCAAGATTTTCTGTATCTCTTCCAACAATCAATCCCAGGCTTTGCCTGGCAGACCTCAAATCGTTACTTTTTAAATGGCGAAATACTTTCATTCCTGCATCTCCAAGACCCTTTGTGGCAATCGTTGTGGAAATGAGCCATATTTCAGAAATGACAGCAAGCCAATGATTAATTTGATTTAAACTGTATAGCAATAATGTAACAATGAAATAGACCCCGCCCGCAACAAGCAAAGGAAATAGGAGACCAGCCAGCTTCAAATTTTTTTCCATTGCGACGATTTTACGAATGACCTTTTCAAGTAGACTTATAGACTTCCCTATTAAAATGACTGGATGGGGTAGGGCACGAGGATCACCTATAAGTCGATCAATGTAATAGGCCATAAGAATATAAATGGAATGTACTAGCATCGAATTCATCAGCCCTCCTGGTTCCTTACAGCTTCACAAGTGGCGTCATAAACAAGGCAGCCAATTGCATTTCCTATTGTCGTAGCTGTACCAGCAAATAGATGGGTGGGAAAATGATGGGCTTGGCTGGCTGCCAGGACAACGGAATCTGTTGTAGTACCCGTTGCAAACTCACCTGTATCAACCTTTATCTGTAAATCTTGAAGTGCTGCTGTTTTCGCTTCTGTTGCCGTAATAATTCCATTGATCATAGCAGACTCTGTTAATCTTCCGTCAATAAAAAGAAACGTATTAATGGTCCCGCATTTATACGCAGAATAAGTTCTTTGCTTTTTCCCAGATCTTGCTCGATTTCCTACTCCAGCAGTCACACAGCATACGATTCGAAACTCGTCTCCTTGCTCCTCTTGGATGGATGCGCAGTGAATTTTGGCAGCCGTTTGTAATCCGATGGTCTGTTGTACCGGATATTCCCATCCGACTATTTTATCTTCCATCAGTTTAATAGGATCATTTGATGCATAATCTAGCGGCACCTGCCAATTAACAAAATGACTCACCTTCCTGAACCCTCCTCCATAAACCGCACTGCTGAACGTTTCCAGCTGTTTTGAAAATTCAAATAAAAGATGATCGTCTTTTTTAAACATTAATAATTCAGGCCATATACTTGAAACGTAGTGTTTTTTATCTCGAAATAACTGCACGTTTTTCTCCTCGTACTTACAGCTTATTTAATAAAGTAAACATCTTCTTTTGTTCGTTAAAGTCAACAATAATTCCTTTCCCGTGTCCAACCCCTTCTACATTCCAAAATTCTTTTGCATCACCCTTTACCCATTTACTTAGAAACCAGCGAATAGGTCCTCCATGGCTAACCATAATGATCGTTTTATTTTGGTTGATGTTTAAAAGCTGATGGTCCAGCCAGTCATCAAATCTTTTGCCAAGCTGCTGCAATGTTTCACCATTTGGAGGAGCTACCGTGAACGGATCCTGTATCCACATCTCTAAATGCTTCTGGTCCTGCAAAAAAATATCATCATATGTCTTACCCTCCCAATCTCCGAAGTTTAATTCCCGCAAAGGAAATTCAGATACTGGTCTAAGTTGAATTTCTCCCCCGATGATTTGGGCACTTTCCATTGCACGTGATAAATCGCTTGAATATAAGGATGGACTATCAATTGGTGTAACTTGTTTTAGCTTTTCTGTAAAAAGGGAAAGCTGTTTTCGACCATTATCATTTAATTCAGCATCAAAATGACCCAGGTAACAATGTGCTGCATTTTCATTTGTTTCCCCATGCCTTACCAGAACGATTTTCATCCAGCAAACCTCCAAATGGCCAAGGCTAGAAAAAGAGTGATACATTCGCTCCACTCGACAATGGCTCCGTAGCAATCTCCCGTTAACATATTTAATTTTTGATAAATTTTTAAGATAAAAAGTCCGGTTATGATTGCCGTAATTAAAAAGAGTAGTAGTCCATAAACTCCTGTTAACAAGTAGGTAATAGTTAATATTAATAAAAGATTCACCAACACAACAGGCAGTGATAAATACGTAAAAGGCCCTTGTTCCCAAACCGCCTTCGTTTCGATACGGCCAAAACTTAATAGCGCTTATAAGCAGAAATCGGGAATAAAATGGACTAAAAATAAGAATCATAGGGAGTTTTAATTGGATTAATCCATAGACAGCAACCATTTTCCCCAATATTAAGCAAATGGCCGCAATGACACCCATGGCTCCGACACGACTATCTTTCATGATTTCCAACATTTCATCAAGGCTGCGGTTGCTGCCGAATCCATCAGCTAAATCCATCCATCCGTCAATATGTAAACCGCCTGTAATCCAAATCCATAATAGGACAATAAGAAATGCGGAAACAGGAGCCGAAAACAACTTTTCAAGCCCAAAAGAAGCTAGCATTAATAATGCGCCAATCATCAAACCAATAAAAGGAAAATAGACTGTGCTTTTTTTCCAATCCGTGCTGGAAACATGGATTTTCGGAACGGGAATTCGAGTTAAGAACATGATTGCTGCTAGGAACGCTTTCATTATTTCAGCCTCATCGTCAGACCTGAAAGGACGGCGTAAGCTTCATCTGATTCATGTGCAATCAGCTGATTCACTTTCCCAAGTACGTCCTGAAAAAAACGCCCTAATGACGATAACGCTACTCCTCCCAAACCGACTTCGTTTAACACTACTATGACATGCTGCTTAACCGATCGAATCCTTTTCAGCCATTCTTCCACTTCATTGAAAATATACACCTTGCTTTTTGCCTCCTTTAGCTCCCTCTCGGGTATGCCCATGCATTTGTTTGCAACCCACGAAGATATACAATCAACTAAAATAACATCATACTCTTGATAGACAGTTTGATATTCTACGAGATCATTTGGTTTTTCAAGGACAGCCCAATTGTTTGGACGGCGCTCCTTGTGGTTATTAATTCGATTTTTCATTTCTTCATCGGTTTCAATTCCAAAGGCCACATAAAGGACAGTCCCTTCATTTAAGGCTGCAAGCTGTTCAGCAAATTCACTTTTTCCCGAGCGAATTCCACCTGTGATATAGGTTAATGTCATAGTTTCCTCCCCTCTTTGACCACTTCTTTAAAGGCTTGAATTAGACAATCATTTTCCTGCTTTGTTCGAATGGCGATGCGAAAATACTGGTTCGTTAATCCCGGATACATAGAGCAAGAGCGGATTAAGATTCCTTTTTGCCCCATCTTCCATTGTAAATCGGTGGCTGTGAACTCATCTGTAAGCCTGACTAAGAGAAAATTGGCTTGTCCCGGAAAGACAAACCATCCCAAATTCTCTTCTATAGAGCGTTTTACATATCTTCTTTGTTCCTGAATGAGTTCAATGGTTTTTCCCTCATATTCCTTCTCTTCAAGGCAGGCTTCCCCTGCAACAAGTGCCATTTGGTTTACACTCCATGTTACTTGTTTTCCCTGAAGCTTAGAAATAAGCTCCGGATGTGAGATAGCGTATCCAAGACGGAGGCCGGGTATAGCATAAAACTTTGTCATCGATCGAATGATCATAACATGTTTAAATTTTTCTAATTCGCTAAGAAGGGTAGCTTGTTTTTGATGTGGATGAAAGTCAATAAAAGCCTCGTCTATTACCAGATATGTATTTGTGTTTTCTGCCTGTTCCGCCATACGGACTAATTCTTCCTTTGAATACATGATTCCAGTTGGATTGTTCGGGTGACCAATAAATACAAGGGCAGTTTCTGCAATCAGCTGAAGCAACTCTGAACTATTTGGTTTAAAATCATTAGCAAGCTTACCGCAGCACGGTTTGATTTTTGCACCGTATGATACAGCAAGCTGCTCATATTCCGAAAAGCAAGGGTATATCACACCCACCGTTTGGGGCTGCAATCCCAATAACACAAGAGCGATACATTCCGCTGCACCATTGCCAATCAAAATATGTTCCGGTGAAACCGCATGTTTTTCAGCCAGCTTTTGTTTTAACATTCGATGTGCAGGATCAGGATAATGAACAATGGTTTCAAGCCGATCCTTTAACACCCCTATTACTCTAGCAGGCGGACCGAGTGGATTAATATTGGCACTGAAATCTAACAGATGGTTTGAATCCCTGCTAAACTCCTGTTTGGCTGTTAGCAAATCTCCTCCATGTCCATATTTTTCAATTAATGCCATTAAAATTCAATCCCCTTCACTGCAGGAATTCCTTCATTATAGTAATGCTTCATTGCCTTCATTTCCGTCACTAAATCTGCGCAAGCCATTAGCTCCTCCTTTGCGGACCGTCCGGTAATCACAAGATGCATCTGCTCGGGGCGGTTCTGTATCAAATCAAGAACCTCCTTCAACGGAAGTACATCATCAATGGGAAATTTCTCTATCGCAAGGGCATTATTAAGTTCATCTAAAATTACTACATCATAATCGCCAAAAAGCACCTTTTCTTTTGTAAAGCCCACGCCGTTTTTAATGCCTCACGATGCTCTTCAGGCGTTTTTGTCCAGGTAAAGCCGACTCCCGTTTGATAGATTTCAATGCCCAATTTTTCAAATGTGATTTTTTCCCCATATGTTCTTTGGGGAGATTTAATGTATTGGATGACTAATACACGTTTCCCTCGGCGGCGGCACGAATGGCAAGACCAAGGGCAGCCGTTGTTTTCCCTTTTCCATCGCCTGTGTAGACTAATGTTAAGCCGTGCTGTTTTTTGTTTTCTGCTGATTCTCCCATTCTCTTACCCCTTCCGTTACAGCCAGACAGTTTTTTCTTCAAATGAAGTTCGAGCTGGCACTTTGATTTTTTTTAATGCTTCATTATCCGGATAACCGATAAAAAGGTTTCCGATTATTTTTTTGTTTGCCGGCGAACCGATAAACTCATTCATCCGCTCATCACGAACTCCACCACGCCCCTTGTTCGCCAAACCAATCCTAAGCCCAATTCTCTAGCGGCAAGCCACATCGAATGGATGGCACAACATACGGCGTATTCATTATCCCTAGACGCCTCTTCATCCCCCGGAACAATGTCGGCTGTCACGACAATGTGAACCGGTGTGGTTTTCAATACCTTTAAGGAGCTCTCTACTAGATGCGGTTTTGTCGGAAAGCGCTCCTGCAAATATTCAGTTGCCAGAATCTCGTAGCGCTTTCTGGCTTCGCCTTTTATCACATAAAAGCCCCATGGTTCCCTCATTCGATCATTTGGAGCCCATGTCGCGGCTTCTAATAATATTTTAATTTTTTCATCTTCGACATCTCTTTGAGCATAATCTCGAATCGTTCTCCGATTTTTGATTTCAGCAATAATCGACAATTTACTCCCTCCCCATGCTCGCTTCTTTTTTTTCTTCCCCTTCTTGAAACCATCTTATTTTTTCCCGCACTCCCACGACATCGCCAACAAGGACAATTGCAGGATGGGTTATGCCTGCTTTAGCAGCATGATCTTCTATATTATTTAAGTTTCCTGTAACAGTCTTCTGCCTTTCTGTTGTTCCCCATTGAATAATGGCTGCTTTCGTATTGGGGTTTTTTCCATGCTCTATTAACCTAGTACATATATGGTTTAAATTACCAATACCCATATAAAACGCAATTGTATCAATTCCCTGCGCAAGCGCTGACCAATTCAAGTGATCTTCTTCCTTTTCAGCACGGCTGTGGCCAGTTACGATGGCGAAGGAAGAAGCGTGATCGCGATGTGTTACGGGAATTCCCGCATAGGCAGGCGCTGCAATTCCAGATGTTATACCTGGCACAATTTCATATGTTATGCCATGCTCAGCCAATATTTCCGCTTCCTCACCAACGCGACCAAATACACAAGGATCGCCGCCTTTTAATCTGGTGACGGTCTTTCCCTTGGATGCTTTTTCTATTAAGAGCTCATGAATTTGTTCTTGAATAAGTTGATGTTTACCTGGGAGCTTTCCGCAAAAAATCAGCTCTACATCGTCCTTTGCATATTGCAGCAGTGCATCATTAACTAAGCGGTCATATAAAATAACATCCGCTTTTTGGATGCATTCCATCCCGTATACGGTGATTAGCTTTGGATCTCCGGCCCGCACCTACAAGATACACTTTTCCTTTTGTCATACTTTATCTCCTTTTTACTGTTCCTATTTTGAAATGCCTGCTGAAGTAAAAGTCGCCATTTCTTTTAGCATTAAAGTGGCAGATTGTAAAATGGGAAACGCAACAGCAGCTCCGCTTCCTTCACCTAAACGCATATCTAAATCAAGAATCGGCTTCTTTCCTAATAACTGAAGGGCTATCTTGTGTCCAGGTTCAACTGAACGATGGCAGGCAATCATATAATCACTTGCTGCACTGCAAATTTCCTTTGCCAGTAGTGCTGATATCGTACAAATAAAGCCGTCTACAAGAATAGGAACCCGATTCACAGCTCCCGCTAACATTGCGCCCGTCATTCCTGCAATTTCCAATCCGCCCACTTTGGTCAAGATGTCAATTGGATCGTTTCGATTAGGCTTTCTTTCCTTTAGAGCAAGTGTGATAACCTCTTGCTTATGGATGATTTTTTCAGAAGTAATTCCTGTTCCCTGCCCCACAAGAACACTGACATCTTGACCACTTAAAACAGCTAGTATTGCACTGCTAGGAGTGGTATTGCCAATTCCCATTTCGCCAAGAATAAGACATTTGCTTCCTTGTTGGATCATATTTTCTGCCCGCTCATATCCAACAGAAATCGCTTTTTCGACTTCTTCTCTTTTCAATGCATCCTGTTTACAAAAATTCGCCGTTCCATACCGAATTTTTCGTTTCACCACGCCGCCAGCCTCAATATCAGCTGCAACTCCTATATCGACCACCTCAAACGCTGCACCAATTTGCCTACTGAAGACATTAATGGCAGCACCCCTGTTTAAAAAGTTCATAACCATTTGCACAGTAACTTCTTGAGGAAAAGCCGATACACCTTCTTCGACCACACCATGGTCAGCTGCAAACACAATAACCCCCGGCGGTGACACGACAGGAAATGCTTCTGAGGTTATTTCAGCCAGTTGAATCGCCATTTCTTCTAATCTTCCTAAACTGCCCGGAGGTTTCGTTAATGTATCAATGTACTCTCGTACCGTTTGGCCCATTTCTTTATTTAACGGCTGAATCTCAGCTACTGCAAAACTCATTGTGTAATCCTCCTTTTTTGATATTCCTTCATTTTTCGTTCAATGAAATCGAGTTTCACATGTCCTCTCACATGGTCCGCTAAACGATCGAATGCTTCTTCACGCAATTGGGTATACGAAATACGATTATTGATCGGCGCCAAACCCTTTGAATGACGAATCTGATTAAGCAGTTCCTTGCGAAATTCATCATTATGAAAAATCCCATGAAAATAGGTACCTATTACTTTTTCATCTGCAGTTTTGCAGCCGTCTGTTCGACCCTTTGTTTCAATAAGCCCATGACACTCTCCGGTCGTTTCCGTTTCTCCCATATGAATCTCATAACCAGTCACTCTAAAGCTTTTTCCGTAAAGATCTAGAACACCGTCCGATAATACGGTCGTCTTTTCTTTTGTGATGGTCGTCTGGATTGGCAGCAAGCAAAGCCCTTCCATAATTTGATGCAGCGACTCAATAGCTAATGGATCCTGGATGTCTTTTCCCAGCATTTGATACCCGCCGCAAATCCCGAATAGGACTGACTTCTTCTTCAGATGTAATTCCACTATTTTTTGCGCAATTCCGCTTTCGCTTAAAAATATCAAATCTTCAATCGTATTTTTACTGCCTGGCAAAATGACAAGATCCGGCTCCTGTAATTGTTCTGCACTCGTAATAAAACGGACATGACAATCAGGCTCAGCAAAAAATGGATCAACATCCGTAAAATTTGATATTTTAGGATACTGAATTACGACAATATCCAGTTCTTTCTCCGTATTTTGAGCGGCTGTATATTGATTTAAACTAACCGAATCCTCCGCATCTATATTTAAATGCTGGATATATGGAATGACTCCTAGCACAGGTTTTCCTGTATATTCTTCAAACCATGTTAATCCGGACTCTAATAGACGAACATCGCCCCGAAATTTGTTTATAATAACACCAATTACCCGGTCTCGATCTTCTGGCTCCATTAACTGAAGGGTGCCTACTAAACTTGCAAATACCCCCCCTTTCTCAATATCACCTATAAGAATGACAGGGGCATTTGCCATCCGTGCGACACGCATATTCACTAATTCTCGATCATTCAAATTAATCTCTGCAGGGCTGCCTGCCCCTTCAATCACTATCCGTTCATAGATTTCCGAGAGGACCGACAATGATTCTTTGATGAGCTCAATACCAGTTTGAAAAAATTCCTTTCTATATATGCCAGCTTCCATGTTTTTATATGGCTTACCATGAACAACGATTTGAGATTCATTATCACGATTCGGCTTGATTAGAATTGGATTCATATGTGTCGTTGCATGAATGCCGGCAGCTTCCGCCTGTACCCCTTGCGCTCTTCCTATTTCCTTCCCGTCAAACGTGATGTAAGAATTCAATGACATATTCTGTGATTTAAATGGAACCGTTTGATGCCCGTCCTGTGCGAAAATACGGCAAAATGCTGTAACGATTACACTTTTCCCTACATCAGAATTTGTACCTTGAAACATTATTGGAAGTGCTTTAGCCATTTGCTTTAGCTCCCTTACATTGCTTAATCCAATTTTCAACCATTTCCGGACATGAGCCAAAATGGAAATGGGTATAGCCAGCAATTAAGTTCCCTTTCATGTATCCCTCTTGCTTTAAACCGCGCAATCCTTTTGTTTTGTAAGCATGCTGAACTTCAGTTTTGGGATGAAATGTAGAATAGTGAAATTCATGACCTTTTGCTTTCAAATTCCCATCAAATAAGAAATTTCCTTCCTCCCCTGTTACTTCCCGATATCCTAATGCCGCGAGCTTCGTTTGCATTTTCACCTTACCAGGAATACTGCCGACCATTTCATACTTCTTTTCATCGGTCGTTTCAATCATTTCAGTCAAAAACATAAAGCCACCGCATTCTGCCAATGTTGGCAAGCCATTCTCAATCGCTGATTGAATCGAGCGCTTTACCGCGGTTTGTTGTGCGAGCTCTTCAGCAAATTCCTCAGGAAATCCTCCACCAATATACAACCCGTCAACATGGTCTGGGAGAATTTCGCCGCCCAAAGGGGAGAACTCAATTAACTCAGCTCCATACGCCTCAAGTATTTCAAGGTTTTCTTGATAATAAAAATTAAACGCAGCATCTCTTGCAATAGCGATTCGAACAGCTTCCTTTTCTCTTCTTTTAAACAGGGATTCTTTTATTTCTAGGGCCGGAGCTTTAGCCAGCTCATACAATGCATTAACATCTACAGTTTCCAGCACTAAATCGCCGAGTTGATCAAAAAATGGATTAAGTTCACCCCGTTCCACAGATGGAATCAAGCCTAAATGCCGTTCTGGGATTGCGAAAGCATGGTCTCTTTTTAAATAGCCGAGAACCGGAATACCACACTCCTGTTCAATAGCTGTTTTGACAATTTTAAAATGTCCTTCGCTTCCAACCCGGTTCGCAATCACTGCGACGATATTCGTATCGTCCAGAAAGACTTGAAATCCTTTTACAATCGCAGCTGCACTTCGGGCCATGCTCGCGCAATTTACAACAAGGACAACAGGGCTTTTGGTTATGATGCTTAATTCCGCTGTCGATCCATCGTTATTTATTGGATTTTTACCGTCAAAGAATCCCATAACTCCTTCCATGATGGAAATATCCGCATCTTGACTGCCTCGGTTTACTATCTCTTTCACCATTTCGTGATTCAGCATCCAGCTGTCTATATTTCTGGAAACTCGTCCTGTAACCGCCGTATGATACGTCGGATCAATATAATCTGGTCCGCATTTAAATCCTTGAACAGTGTATCCCTTTTTCCGTAAAGCTGACATAAGTCCAATCGTTAGTGTTGTTTTTCCAACACCACTTCCTGTACCTGCAATAACGAGTCTGCGACTTGACAACTTGTTCGCCCCCTTTCTCTATCCTTTACAAATTCAATACTGTTTTATGGCTACTGAGATCGTGACATTACCAGATTTTTTCTTGACTAGTTCCAATTTTTCCGCACCACTGTATATCAGCGCCGCGGGCTCACTGACTCCATACGCTCCTGTATATTTATAAACAGTTTCTGAAGGATCTTCTATTTTTACCGCATTCAGTTCACTCGGAGAATAGCAAACAAACTCCCATCCGTTTTTATTTACGACCTCAATTAATCCTGCTTCATCCTTCTTTAAATCAATCGTGCAAAGAGCTTTTATACTTTTCCTAGAAAAGTGCAATTCCTCTAGCGTTTCGTTTATGACCGCTTCAATTTCCTCAGCAGATGTGTCCCGGTTGCAGCCCATACCAAGCACAATCACCTTTGGTCGATATAAAACACCATTATGTAAAATCGGATTTTCCTCTTTTACTAAATTCCTATGAGTCACAACAAGTGCTGCGGCAGGCTCCTGCAAAAGCGCTTCTGCAACAGATGGATATACCTTGATATTTTCAGGAAGAGGGCGACCATAATGCCACCATTCCTTCTCCCCAGACTCTTGCACAACAGCAATCTTTTCTTCATTCACAACTGCAGCACTGACAGGTGTCAGCTTTTCTGCCGACTCCCATACCCAGCCATAGCGTTTCCCAAATAAATCAACAGGAATCGTTTGCTGTACATCCGAAGCAGTCGTTATAATCGGACGCGCATGAAGCGCGGCAGCTACTTCTCTAGATAGTTCATTCGCTCCGCCAATATGACCTGACAAAACGCTGATGACATGCTCACCTATATCGTCAATTACAACAACAGCGGGATCTGTTTTTTTATCTTTTAAAAGAGGGGAAATCATTCGAACAACGGCACCAAGGGAAATGATTATTATGAGTCCTTTATACGATTCGAAAAGGGACGGCAAAAGCAGGCGCACACTTCCCGTGAACATTTGAATGTCCTTTTCTTGCTCATCTCCTTTTTCAAATTTACTCATATAGTACACATCAGCATTTTGAAAGGAGTGCCCAAGCTTTCGAGCAATTTCTACTCCATGCTTCGTAATCGCAACGACTCCATAATCACCTTTCTGCTGAATAACAGGTTTTTGTTCTTCTTCAAGCGATATAATCACCTTTCCACCCCCCGGCGGAATCCGTGAGTAAATTTTTTATCATAAAGCTTCGAACGGTAGTTTTTATCGTGTATGTTTGAATCAAGTGCCCATCCAGCTAAAATCATTGCTTGCTTTCGAATACCGTTTGTTCGCATATCTTCGTCTAAATGCTCAAGCGTTGTCCGTACTACTTTTTGATCTGGCCATGACGCTTTATAAACTACGGCAACGGGAGTATCTTGACTCCAGCCTGCATCCAATAATTCCTTTACAACTTTTTTCGTTAGGGTTGCGCTCAAGAAAAGTGCAATCGTGCAGTGATGCTTCGCTAAATCACGCAGCTTTTCAAATTCAGGAACCGGCGTTCTTCCTTCTGCCCTTGTTAATATAACTGTTTGTGTTAAATCAGGAATTGTTAGCTCAGCTTGTGCCGCCGCTGCAGCTGCAAACACGGAGCTAACCCCAGGAACAATCTGTACCTCGATCCCTTCCTTTTTCAAAAGAACCATTTGCTCCATGATTGCACCGTACACGGCAGGATCTCCTGTATGGACACGAACAACCTTCTTCCCTTGCCGGATTCGGTCGACCATAACTGCAACCATCTCGTCTAAGTGCATACCCGCCGTTTTCAGCACTTCCGCTTCCGGTTTTGCTTTTTTGATTAATTCTTCATTCACAAGGGAATCCGCATAAAGGACAACATCCGCTTCCTGAAGAAGCTGTAAACCTTTTACAGTAATTAAACCTGGGTCTCCAGGACCTGCACCGATGATATATAGCTTCATTTTCTCACCACCATTAAAGTTAAATATTCAAGCTCAACCCCTTCAAGTTCTTCAGCCTTCCAGATAATTTCTTCATCCGATGTCACCTTCGTTACAACTGACGCCTTATGCAGCAAGTTCAAATCACGCAAAACTTTAAGCATCAAATCAATCACCTTTGCCACCTTTATAAAAATGACGCAATCATTATCCTCAATAACTTTTTTCATTGTTTCATAGTCATCCCGCGCCGGAACAATAGCCACATGATCGTCACCATCCGCAAGAGGAATCCCAAGCCTTGAAGCAGCCCCGTTTATTGACGATATTCCCGGCACTACCTCGATCGGCACTTCCGGATGACGTTCTTGCATTAGACCCTTCATATGGATGAACGTACTGTACAGAAGAGGATCTCCTTCTGTTACAAAGGCAACATCCTTTCCCTCTTGCAGCTTCTCCCATACGTTTTCAACCGTTTCACTCCACTTTCTTTCCAATGTAGCTACATCTTTTGTCATCGGGAACACAAGACCAAGCATTTCCTTTTCATTCGGCTGGAAATATACATCAATAATTCTCTGTGCATAGCTTTTGCTTCCTTTTTGCTTTTTCGGATAAGCAATTACCGGTGATTCCTTTAACTTTCGAAAAGCCTTCACTGTGATCAGCTCTGGGTCCCCTGGCCGACACCTAATCCGTATAGTGTTCCAAGCATGGTTATTCTCCTCCCTTACGCTCCGCGGTGATAATGTAAATTGGATTTAGTGAATTAAATCTTGTAAGATTCAAGATCGGCTTGCTTCTTGAAATTTGAGCAAGCGTAATATCCGTTTTAAATCCTCGTTCTTTAAACGCTGCAATGGCCTCGGCTAAATTTTCAATCGTTACAACGTTTAACACAATTCGCCCTTTATCCTTTAAACGGTTGCAGCAAATATCTAATATGGCTTCCATTCCTCCTGCCGTGCCTCCGATAAAAACTGCATCCGGATCAGAAAACATTTCTAATCCTTCCGGTGCTTTCCCATGAACAACCGTTGCATCAACTCGAAACTTTGCTAAATTTTGTTTGCAGTTTTCAAGATCTCCCTCGTTCTTTTCAATTGCAAAGATCTGTCCTTCGCGGGCTATTTTAGCTGCTTCAATGGCAACAGAACCCGTACACGTGCCAATATCCCATACTATGCTGTCTTCCTTTAGACGAAGTGCGCTTATGCTTAATGTTCGAATTTCCTTTTTCGTAATCAATCCTTTATCCGGCTTTCGTTGAATAAACTCCTCATCATCAATCCCAATGGGCATGACGGATTTTCCGCTGTTTTCTTTAAAATAACTACATTGAGTGCTGAAAATTCAGCATCCCTCATATCCTCGAGGTTAAACCAGCGGCATCTTTCGTTGTCACCGCCTAGGTTCTCGCTTACAAACGCCTGGTATTCGGTCATCCCAAAGGATAGCAAGTACTGTGCGATTTTATTTGGTGAATTTTCGATATCCGTTAGTATAGCGATTTTTTCTTTACCATCGATGCGCTGTGCAAGTCCCTTCATGCTTCTTCCATGAACGCTTGTAAAGTAGGCGTCTTGCCATCCTTCTCCCATTTTGGCAAATGCTAGCTGTACGGAGCTTAAATACGGATAAATCTCAATTTGTATTTTGTTAGATAAGTAGCTTCCTATTCCATAAAACAATGGATCCCCCGATGCTAGAATAACGACGTCCTTCGTCTCCTCCTGCACACGTTGAACGAGTGCAGATAGTCCACCTTCAATGACAATTTGTTCTCCTCTATAATCAGGAAAAAAGGACAGTTGACGCTTCCCGCCAATTAATATTTCGCTTTCATAAATCAACTTTTCATACATCGGGAGTAGGCTCATTTTTCCTTCATCACCGATTCCAATCATTTTAATAAATGTCATTTCGCACTGCCTTTCCTAAAAATTCCCCTTTCATTGAATATAAAGAGGTGTCAACTACTATGCCGGTGCCAACTTCCTGTAATGCAGAGAGGCAACAATAATCACAAAGCCGTTCAAAAAATGGGAGGTGGCCGTGCGCGACCATCATGTCACCCACCTGTGAAGCAGTATTCGCGTTTTTAATTTCCTCGATAAGAGCAGAATCTGCCCCTGCTTCACTGGCTACACCTGCTAAAAAATGAAAATCAATAGGGGCACTTTTAGAGTGAACCATCATAATACCCATGGCGACTTTTGAAAATTTCCCCATCATTCCGACCATTGAAACACTTTTGATCCCCTGCTTCTTACACTGTTTAAGCGTAAAACCGACAAAGTCTCCCATCTCCACAAATGCTTCCTCAGAGAGTTCTGGAAATTGCTTCATTGCGCATTTTTCACTTCGCCCGCCTGTTGTAATGGCAATATGCTCGCATCCGCTTGCCCTTGCCACACTAATGGCCTGAATAATACTAGCCTTATAGGCTGCTGTGGAAAATGGAACGACAATACCGCGCGTGCCTAGGATAGAAATTCCACCAATAATCCCTAAACGCCCGTTTAGAGTTTTTTTCGCAATTTCTTCGCCGTCTGGTACGGAAATCACAATTTTAATACCTTTACTTATTCCATACTCCTTTAAAACGGCATCTGCCGTTTCACGTATCATCTTACGTGGTACAGGATTGATTGCCGCCTCCCCAACAGGCACGGGCAATCCATCCTTTGTCGCTCGACCAACCCCTACTCCCCCGTCAAGGACAATACCGGGTTCAACAGACCAAGAAACGGTTGAAACAATAAGTGCCCCGTGTGTCGCATCCGGGTCGTCTCCAGCGTCTTTAATGATACTTGCCGTTACCCTCTGTTCAGTGACCTCACAACTTTCGATATGAAAGGTCGCAAAACGCTTAATCGGTAAATAAATGGTTGATTCCGTTTGTGACTCACCTGTTATCAATGCCGTCAGCGCGGCCTTTGTCGCTGCCGTTGCGCAGGATCCTGTAGTATATCCTTCACGCAGCTTTCCTTTTGGGACTTCTTGCATGTCTTACACCCGATCTGCAAGAATGGAAATGGCATTTAATGCTGCAACGGTAATGGTACTGCCGCCTTTCCTACCGATATTTGTAATGAACGGGATATCGAGCTTGGCTAATTCTTCTTTTGATTCAGCCGCTGAAACGAAACCAACTGGTAATCCGATCACAAGACCCGGTTTTGCTTCACCTTCTTTAATAAGACGGATAAGCTCAAGTAATGCTGTTGGCGCATTCCCAATGGCAAAAATACCTCCGTCCGCTTCACTTACCGCTTTTCTCATAGAAATGATTGCTCGGGTTGTATTTAATCGTTTTGCCTCCTTCATCACGTCCGGATCAGAAATGTAAACTTTGATTTCTCCCCCGTACTTTTCGATTCGTGCTTTATTGGCGCCAACCTGAACCATTTGTACATCCGCTACTACTTTTTTCCCACTACGAATAGCGCGAATTCCAGCCTGAATCGCATCCGGATGGAAGAGTACACTTTTTCCTAATTCAAAATCAGCAGATGCGTGAATGATACGTTGTACAATTGGATATTGTTCATCCGTATAGAAATGCTCACCAATTTCTTCATTAATCATTTCAAAGCTTCTTCCTTCAATTTGTTCCGGCTGGACGGTTAACGGTTTAAATTCAGTATGAAAATCCATTACTTTCACTCCTTATTTAAAATGTATCCTCTTTTTGACAGTGATCAAATGTGAATGCATTTATGTAATTCTTGTACCACATCGAAAAAATTAGAATATACCGTTTCATAATTAATTTTTGGACGACCAATCATAATGATTTCAATCCCTAGATCCTTTGCCGCTTCAACCTTTTCATCAACAGAACCGATCTTGCCGCTCTCCTTTGTAATCATTAATGTCACGCCATACTGTTTATAAAGGGCTTGATTAAACTCCTTGGTAAATGGACCTTGAATAGCAACAATATTTTTTTGCGAAAAACCAAGCTGTTCACATTTTTCCATATTATCGACCCGAGGAAGCATACGTGCGATAAGCCGAATATCTGATAGTCCTAATAACTTTTTCGTAAAAACCTGCAGTGTTTTGCTGCCTGTTGTTAGCATTACGACACCTTTTTTCGTAGCCGCTTCTTCCGCCGCCTCCTCGTAGCTTTCTACCACTTTCATCTTTTCGTATTGAAATGTTTGGGATTCGCGCTCATAACGGATATAGGGGACCTTCTTCTTGTTTGCCGCGCTGATTGCATTTTTAGAAGCTTCTTCCGCAAAAGGATGACTCGCATCGACAATTGCTGTAATTCCTTTTGATTGAATCAAACTCACCATATCTGCTTCTGTTAATCTTCCGACATGTGCATTAATTCCAACCTGCTTCAGTTCATTCGCTGCATTTTCGGTTACAACTGTAGATAGGAGACTGTAGCCGGATTCTTTTATTTTCAGAGCCAGTGCACGTGAATCGCTTGTTCCAGCTAGTACTAAAATCATCTTACTTCCCCTGCCTTCTGCCCTTCGTGTTCATGATGATGATGGGGGTCATGGTCGTGATGATCATGATCATGGTGGTGGTGAACATGTTCCATTACATTCAGACGATATTGGCATGTATCACAGTTCATCTTTACCTCATCACGAAATGCTTCTTCCACACGTTCTTTTAAAATCGCTTGCAGTTTAGGATGATAGCCAAAATAGCCGCCAATTTAAATTCAATGTTGGAAAATTGATTTTCAAACTGTACCATCATTTCTTCTAACCGTTTAATCAAAATTCCGGTGAACAAAAAATAAGGCAAAATAATGACCTTCTTTGCTCCGAGCTTTAAACAGCGCTCGATTCCTTCATTCACAAGGGGATTGGTTACCCCCATAAAAGCTGTTTCTACTATGTTGAAGTTTGTTTTTTCCCAAAGTAATCTTGCAATCTTAAATAAATCACTATTAGCATCGGGATCGCTTCCCCCACGCCCTAACAGAAGGACAGCGGTATCGGAATCCGGATGATCCATGTTCTCCGTGATTTCTGTTAATCTCGTTTTTAAGATTTCAAATGTTTCCTCATGAACGCCAATTGGTCTGCCATAGGTAAACTTTACTATTGGGTATTTTTTCTTTGCCTCATCGATGGCAGCTGGAATATGAATTTTTGAATGTCCTGCTTGCAGAAGCATAATGGGAATCACAACAATATGGTCAGCCCCTCTCTCAACACATACATCAATCCCTTGATTTACGGTTGGTCTTTCAAATTCTAAAAAACATGTCTCAATTAGTACGGTATCGTCCCAATTACTTCTCATAGATTTTATGAATTGACGGACTTGTTCATTTCCTTCTCGATCTTTACTTCCATGGCCAATAAATAGAATTGCTTTCAACATGTTTCCTCCCTTTGTTTTAAGTACTTTTTCATAGATTAACCTCTATCATTCTCCCAGTTCCCTGAAAACTTAATCCCCGCACACCGCTGCTTCAATTTTTATATTCGGAGTGATATCTTGATACTTAAATCCTTGGACCTGCTTTACACGCTTAAAGAATTTATAGAAGCGCTCATTAGGATAGGCCTTCTCTTTATATTCTTGGACAATCTGCTCTACAACCCCGACAATTTGTTCAGGTGCAATTCCTTCAGCAACGATTTGACCTGGATGCGCACTTCTTCCGGCTGTCTTTGCCCCTAAAAATAAATCAAACGCTCCTTTACGGTACACAATGCCAATATCTTCTTTTACCGCACCATAGCATGGCCATGCCGCAGCCATTAATGCCCAGTTTTAATTCCTTTGGAAGTTCCATTCCTCCCAGCCTTTCTTGAAGCTTTTCTGCATGGGGAATCGCATCCTTCTTCTCACCATCACAAAAATCGCAGGCTTTTACTGTTAAGACATCTCCTATCGGAGAAATCAAAAAGTTTGCATCTTCTAATTTTTTTACTATTTCACTAGGATCTGAGGTTAAAATCTGTAGTTTAATATAATGATCTTGTGTGTATTCGATAGCTCCTTCTTCTCCTACTATTTCCGAAAGAGCGATCATCTGTTTTGGTGTGAATTTTTTATTCGCGACACCGGGACTAACCGCAAGCTCAAAAATAGATTGAATAGGCTGTTTAACAATCAAATTCTGGAAGAAGCCTTCACTTTCACCAAGGAGCATTTGCAATGCTTCCTCTGCTATTTCTCTCGCAGAGGCTTTCACTGTGACGCCAACTGTTTCGTTCTTCTTTGATACCGATGAGTCCAGATGCTCGAGTGCCCATGGTTCAGCTTCCTTTTGTAGACGCTGATGCGGTTTTAATGACTGTTCCGTTTTATTTAATGTATACTTCCGTTGATATCCACGCGGCGTAATCATTAAGTCATCGTAGAAAAAGGTAGAAGAGTTTCCGATAATAACGGTTGTTAACATGCCGATTTCATGATCGAGCATGTCTTTTAAATTTGTCATCACGACGCTTTGGCGGTCACGGAATGCACTTTTCACCAGCCCTACCGGCGTATTAGGAAAACGATATTTTAATAGAATTCTTTGTGCTTCCACAATTTGTCTCGTTCTTCTCCCACTTTTTGGATTGTAAAGAGCAATCACAAAATCAGCCTGAGCTGCTGCCTCAATTCTTTTCTCGATTAAATTCCACGGTGTTAGATGGTCACTTAAACTAATCGTACACGCATCATGCATAACAGGTGCTCCTAATAAAGAAGCACAGGAGTTTATAGCGGATACTCCTGGTATGACTTCAACTTCTACACCTGTTTCTTTTTTCCACCCTTTCTCAATCAATACCTCATAAACAAGACCTGCCATCCCATAAACACCGGCATCACCGCTGGAAATCACCGCCACCTTCTTGCCCTGTTCTGCCTGTCTTACTGCTTCCTGGGCACGGCTTACTTCTTCCGTCATTCCCGTGCTAATAATTTCCTGACCTGTTAATAATCCTTCAACTAATTCGACATATGTTTTATATCCAATAATCATGTCGCTTTCTTGGATAGCTTCTCTTGCCCGTTCTGTAATATGTTCATAACTTCCCGGACCAAAGCCAATAACAAGCAGTTTTCCCCTCATATCATGCGCCTCCTTTCCAAAACTCACCTTGCATTGTTATACTTAGTCATAAGCTATACATTCCTGTTATTGAACCTAGTACAAAGTAAAGTTGTCTTTTAAGTCTTCAAACGTAATTAGCCCATACTAAACACTCTTTTTTAACGGTTTAGATATTCCAGCTATACTTTCCGTTCTCTTTGGCGTTATAAATCCTTCCTGATCATATTGATAGATGATGTTATCTTCTATGCTGCATCCCTCTACTAAATGCTGTTGTACAATTTTGCTACCTACTTCCGGTGTAACTTCCCTGTACCAAGTACCTTCTGGATAGACAATGACTACAGGGGCGTCCTTACATCTTCCATTACAACGAGTTCTGGTTGTATGTATCAATGTGTCTAAATCCAAATTAGCAATCTCATTGCGAATCACCTGTGTTGCCTCTTCCCCTCCCTTTCGCATGCAGCTACTTCCGTTACAAATTAAAACGTGATGTTTCGTACCTTTTAAATTCCAAGTTGTCATAAAACACTCTCCCTATCTTATCTATGCAAAAAAGCACCCCTACAAAAAATAGGGGTGCAGAGCAAATACATACAAAAATACAAATGATTGAATGCATTTATTCAACACTTCCACCTATTGGCCCGTAGGTAAATGAAGTATCTAGGTTAAGGCAGGTCTCCTGACTCAGGTTCATCATTCCATTGCGTCTTCCCGAAAACATTTCAGTGACATTTGCAATGAAACTCCCCAATACAGTGGCGGGTACCGTGACGGATTTTCACCGTTCTTCCCATTTGAGCGCAATCTTTAATGCGCACCTTTTCCCAAACAATATTTAACTTTTTTATTACAAGCTTATTCCCTTAGACAAGTTATGTCGTTTAACAATCATTTAGAATCTTTATAACACATTTAAATTGCCTGCATATTTTTATAGGCGCTTGGATTGCTCAATTTGACACCAAAATAAAAATCCGTTCAACTAGAGTTGAACGGATAAAACGAAAGCAAAAAAAGGCAAAAAAATGTCGAACCTTTTGTCACTAACGTTTCATCTTCTCAATCCCCGAAGAAATCGAAACATTATAATTAAGACAGGTCTCCTGACTTGTGTATCCTTCTACTTTAGGCCCTTCCCGTATTTAGCACATTTTTAAAAAATATACTTATACAGTGGTTTGCCTATTTCGTCCACACATACAGTTGCGGGGGCAGTTCCGGTCTTTCACCAGATTCCCATTTAAGCCTTTTGGCATCTTAACTATCTGTTACAAAATATATTAAATTTTCAATATCATATTTGAAGATACATTTTATATTAGCTTAACTTATATTATATATCAAGATTTTTTTGAGTAGCGTTATATTATTTCCCAATCCAATCCATTCCAGTTCAGTGTTTGTTCTGTAAGATGCAAAAGAGAGTGGTCTTACAGTCCATCTCAGTCACTAATTTTAAATATTCATCATTCAACCTAGATTACGACGATTCCAAACAGCCGTTTCATTTCGAAAAAAGCAGTCGTTTTAAAATATAACCAGTGAATTCCTTCCAATTATCAACGGATAAGGGTAAGAAAGGATGGTTATAATAAAAAATAATAATTTGATCCTGATTGAAAGGAGAAAAAATATGAACGAAAAGGATTTAAGGTTTGAAGCAGCAGAACTTGAACCATCAATGGTAGAAAAAGTAAAAACTTTCGAGAATGAAATAAATAAGAACATTGCAGAAGATATAGTAGTCGTAGCATACCAAAAAAAGAGAAATTAGCTTTAGATTATTGTAATACTCAATAATAATTTTATAGAAAGAATTAGAGATCCTGCATAAAAAAGTAGGATCTCTTTGTTATGAAACTGTGTAAGTTGGTTAAGTCCCTTAGAACTGAATTCACTTTAAGGAAGGATTTGGTGTCAAAGAAAAATATCTTTGATTATATAGTGCTTGGCGGGCAGTGGATGGTTAAAAAAAATTTATAAAAAATAAAGGCTGCCGAGAGTTCTCGACAGCCAGGGAGCCAAACCAATTTCTTCTCCTTTTCCTTTTACACCTTCGTTAAATTATCCGACGGTACTAGAACGTTGCAAACCAAGATGAACTTCCACTTGATGCACTTGACCGTCATCAACAAGTGTCAAGTACGGCTGATTCCCTGCATCCTTGCCGTCAACCGTCCATTTTAATGGGATTCCATACTCTTGTGTACAGTAGATCACAAGCGAATATCTTGTTTTTCCATATTTATAGTCAATGTTGAATGATTTCCAATCGGATGGTAAACAAGGCTGAATATATAGTTGGTCTCCTTGAAGCTTCACCCCTAATATATATTCTAACCCTGCTTGATACATCCAGCCGGCAGCTCCAGTGTACCACGACCAGCCAGCTCGGCCTTGATGCGGATTTGCCGTGTACACATCAGCTGACATTACATACGGTTCATTTTCATAGGTCTGGACGTCACGGAAGGTTCGTGTATGATTGATTGGATTTAGCATTGAAAATAGCTCAAATGCTTTATCATGACGCTCTAACATTGCCCAGGCTACAATTCCCCAAATAACACCGTGTGTATACTGTCCACCATTCTCACGAATTCCAGGAGGATAGCCCTGAATATAGCCTGGGCTAGGTTTCGTTTCATTAAATGGTTTTGTCAACAACCGTGCAAGGTTTAAATCACGATCGACAAGTTCACGGTCAAATGAGAACATTGCTCTCGATTGCCGGTCGATGGAGGTCCCTTGTGAGATAATTGACCATGATTGTGCAATGGCGTCAATTTGACATTCCTTGCCCTTATTCGTCCCAATCCATGTCCCAGTATCTGTAAATGCACGCCGAAACCAAGAGCCGTCCCAAGCATGATGGTTGAGGTTCCTTTCCATTTCGCGGGCTACCTGTTCAAATTGTTCAATAGCATCAAAAGGTATGATCCCTTCCTTCAGTCTTGTAAACCGTTTGAGGATGTCTAACAGGAACCATCCAAGCCAGACACTTTCGCCATCCCCTTTTGCACCGATTCGACTCATTCCATCATTCCAGTCGCCAATACCCATAAGTGGAATCCCATGCTCACCAAATTTTAAGGCATGGTGAATGGTCCGAAGGCAATGCTCTAATATCGATCCCGTCTTTTCAGAGACTACTGTATCTTCATAACGCTCTAATTCCCCCTCTTTTAGAACATCACTATGCAAAAATGGGACCTTTTCTTTTAGAATATCATAGTCACCTGTCTGTTCTAAATAACGAGATACAGTGTAAGGAAGCCACAGTAAATCATCTGAAAACTTGGTGCGTATTCCTTTATGCGTTTCTTCGTGCCACCAATGTTGAACATCTCCCTCTTGATATTGATGGGCAGCGTTAATGAGTATTTGCTTCCTAGTGATAGATGGGTCTGAGTGTAAGAAAGCAAGTGAGTCCTGAAGCTGGTCACGGAATCCAAAAGCGCCACCAGCTTGATAAAATGCGGTGCGGGCCATAAGCGACAAGCAAGTGTTTGATATAAGAGCCAACCATTCATCATGATATCCATCGCACGATCCGGTGTTTTAATCTGCACCTGACCAAGGACGCCTTGCCAATGTCTTTTTACACTTGCAAGTGTATCCTCAAAGGCAGAAGGTTGACCATACTGATTGATTAGCGAGAATGCATCAGCCTTAGATGAAGTACAACCAAGCAAAATAGTAACCGTTATTTCATCATTTGCAGGCAGTTCGACCAATGCCTGTAACGCACCACATGTATTCGAAAATGTTCCTGTTTTCTTTGAAAGTTTTCCCCTAAAAGTGCTGCAGGGGACTCTAATGTACCACCATGGCCGATAAATTCAGCTCGATCGCCCGTCCAAGAATACGTATGTTCCCATTTCTTCGTTTTAGTGTCGGGAATAGCTATATGCATAAAGCTGACCGCATCACGAAATGTCTCTTGATACGCATTACGAGCAAGCAAGGCTTTATGCTCCTGATTCCATTCGCTAACGATGTAAGGAGCTTGTTCTTCCCGAGTAACTCCAATAACCCATTCAGCGTAATAAGTAATGGAAATTCGCTTAAGGGTATTACTTGTGTTGCGCAGGCGCAGTTGGACAAGTTTTAGAGAATCGTTAAGTGGAACTGTCATCTCCATCGTGTGCAAAACATCCCCATCTAGTTGTTCAAATCGGCTAAATCCCTTACCATGAGTAACTTGGTACGTTAATCCGTCACCTGCTGGTTTAGGGGTGGCTGACCAAACTTGATTCGAATCGAGATCGCACAAATAAAGGCACTCCCCAGTTTGATCAAGGACAGGGTCATTCGTCCATGGCGTGAGTTTACACTCCCGTGAGTTATGCCACCAACTATATCCTGTACCGAAATCTGTAATTAAACAACCGAATCGTGAATTGGCAATAATATTACTCCATGGTCTTGGCAGATAAGAACCATTCTTTACATAAACTTGGTAAGCCTGGCCATCCTCTACGAAACCGCCCCAACCATTAAAAAATTCGCCTTCAGCAGAAATACTAGGTGGTTGCTGATTACAAAGCGTCATTCGGTTTACAACAGGTTGATGCTTTGAAGGGGGTAATGGAACCTCCTCGATGCGTAGTTGTGCACTTAGGCTTGGACCTCCCGCCCGTAACGAGACACGGGCAACTGCTTGGAGGAGTGTCTGTTCATCCTCTGACAGTTGAGATGCCTTCAATCCAACAATTCGTTTCATTTGTCCAATTCCACGGGCAGATAGATGGTCTCTTAAACGGTTCATTAGCTGATCCTGGTAGCCACCAATGCTTTCATCAAGCACCACTAGTTCTATTTCTAAACCGAGCATACACAAGTATTGGTGTTGTCGAGCTAATAAATTAACAAACGGTAAATCGGCAAATTGTTGACGGTTACCATTACTATTGGCACGTCACCGCTTATACCATGCGACCATAAGGCAGACTGGCTAAAGTATTATGTTCAATTGCATCCCGACGCACGCGTGAAAGCGGAGAAGTAAAAAGAAGTCGTCCTGCCAACAAACATGCTGCCGAAGCCTGATCCGGTGTTAGGTGCAGGTGCCTGAGATCAATTTGCGAACGTACCCAAGCTAAATGGAAGGAACGATCAACTTGCTTTGATTCACGTAACTGATGAACAATGTCAATTGCCTTCTCGCGGTTTTCTGCGACACCTGTAACAATATAGACAGTTGCTGATTCTCTAGGAGCCAATTGAAGGCGGCGCCTCATGACAAACGCTGGATCTACCACAGAACCAACAAGTCCACGCAGGCGTGAGAACATGGCCCTTGGTTCCTTAAGTGAATTACCACGGCCAATAAATTTTGCCCGATCTGTCTCAAACTCGTATTCACCAGCTTCGGAACCATCAACGTAGACAGTATGAACGGCCATGTCTCTTGCTCTTCATCCTCGCGTGTACGCCTTCTTGCTAATAAGCATTGTGCCTGTGCATCGTGGCTTGTTTCTATGAATAACTTACTAAAAGCTGGATGTGCACGATCTGCTGATGGGCTAGCTAGTGCTAACTCAAGAAACGTGGTTACCTCTAGTATTCGTTCTTCATCACTATTATTCACTAATTGAAGACGTCGAACCTCTGCATCAATATCTGGAGAAATGGTTATTTCAAGTTTGGATGCAATGTCATGATAGGCTCCCTCATATGTTGTTTTATCAAGACGAAATATTGCTTTCGTATCTAGATTTGCATGACTTGGGTACCTAGTTGTGCTCCACGTCTCTTCCGAAGAGGCTTCGTGAATGTAAATAATTGTCCCGGATGAATCAACAACTGGATCTTCCCGCCACCTTGTGATGGCAAGTCCATTATAAGTTAGCATCCCGCTGCCATTGTTCGTGTTCATACTGGTCATACGACTGTTTGATAAAACGTTTATTTCCGGTACGATTGTCGGTTCAGTAAACGTCCGTTCGGTATCGTCTCCATGTTCATCAAAAGCAGTATACTTTGTATAGAGGCCAATTGGATCTTCAATCATCGCTGATTTACGTGGTATCCGCTCTTGTAAAAGCAAATCAGCTGCACATACACGTGCATCGGAATGAAAGCGTCTTACCATAATTTCATCCAACAATAAATTGCTGAGGGTTAGCATGCTCATGCCTTGATGGTGGCCATGTAGCTCTGCACAACCTGATACCGCTGACCCTTTAAAAGTCTTTGCGTGGTAAAATCAACCGCTTCATAATACCCGAACTCTCCTTTTGCATGATAATCCTCAAATTTATGTAACGCTGCGAGACCAGCCTCACCTGCAAAGGGAAGAGCCATAATTGTTGCATATGGTGCAATAACCAAGTTTTGTTCCAAACCTCGATCAAGTCCAAGCCCGGGAACTCCGAAAGCACGGTACTGATAGTTCATTTGATAGTCGAACGCATAATACCCGCTTTCTGATATGCCAAATGGCAGTTGATATTTGTCTGTGTACATTTGCTGTCGCAAGACGACTCCTCGATAAGTAGTGTCCCATATTGTGTTTTGGTATGTACGCATTATCAGACTTGGCATTAAATACTCAAACATTGTGCCCGACCAGGATAACAATGTCTTGTATTTTCCGGAAATAGTCATTGTACGTCCTAATGAAAACCAATGTGAAACTGGAATTTGCCCCAAGGCAATAGCCACAAAGCTAGCTTGTCTGGCTTCTGAAGCCAATAAATCATATAGGGTCCTGTCTTTTTGGTTTGTATCAACATGATAGCCTAGAGAGAACAATCGTTCATCCGCATTATATAGCGATTTGAAATCAGTCTCTTCAATAAGCTGGTCGATTTGTCTCGTGATATATTCAATCTGATGTTGGTAATCAACTTCCCGTTTACCCCATTCAAGCAAGCCTTGCTGTACAACCATTAAATACGCAACAAAATTACCAGAATCAACAGCAGATACGTATTTAGGTTGAAGAGGCTCAGCTGAACATGTATCATACCAGTTCAATAAATGCCCATTCCACTTTTCCATTTTTACAAGTGTTTTTAGCGATGATTCGATCCGGGTAACCATTGTAGGTGTGTCAATGAAATCCAGATCCCTAGCAGCAACCACACTTGCTAAATAAAGCCCAATATTGGTTGGTGATGTTCGATGTGCAATGATCTCCTTAGGATGGTACTGCACGTTATCAGGTGGTAACCAAGATTCTTTCTCCGTGACATATCGCTCATAAAAAGACCAAATTTGAAACGCCAATTCATTTAGTTCTGGACGTGCAATCTTCAGCCATGGGCGCTCATCCACTTTTTGTGGACGGTTCAATTGTTGCATTACAGGTCTAGCAAGAAGCCAAATGATAAGAGCAAAAGTACCTAAAATCCGATTAATTCCTGCACTAGAAAGCCAAGCAAGTATAGTAAATAAGAAAATGATCATATATCCTGATGGCTCAAACATAAAAACGCGTCCCTTAGCAGAATCACTATCCGTCTTTGCAGATGGGACCCACTCAAGTAAATTGCGGCGACTAACGATCATTCGGTAGAGCGTACGCAGTATGGCATCTAAACAAAGAACTGCAGAAAACGGTAGAGTTATGAACTGTACAGCACTTTGCATGAAACTCACACCAAGGGTTTTATTAAAGTTTTGGCCTAGAACTGCTAGCACAATTGCACGCAAAAATGGAAGGAAAATCGTTAACACCACAATTGTTTCCCATACCCAACTCCTGCCAGGTAACACAAAAAGTCCTAGTATGGCAACAAATAAGAAGACTGGTGCCCGAAGGCTCCGTCGCAAATTATCAATGATTTGCCAACGGGTCAATCTACACAAAGCAACTTCCCTGCTCTCACCATAACGGTCTTTGCATTTCGTACCTAACCATTTTATGAGCTGCCAGTCTCCACGAATCCATCTGTGGGCACGTCGCTCGTAAGCGTAAAATGTGGCTGGGTGAGACTCGACCACTTCAATGTCGGAAGTTAACCCGGTACGGAGAAATCCTCCTTCAAGTAAATCGTGACTCAGTACACTTTGATCCGGGATTCGGCTTACGAGAGTTTTCCGAAATGCCTCCACGTCAAAGATACCTTTACCCACAAAGATTGCATGACCAAACAAATCTTGATAGACATTCGAAAGCGCAAAAGAATAGGGATCAATCCCTGGCTCCCCAGCCCAAAGTGCAGCGAAACGAGATGTTTGGATTGATTCAAAACTTACAGCAATATGGGGCTGTAGTACACCAAACCCTTCTATCACACGTGTTTCATCATGATTAAGCCGCGGTCGGTTGTAAGGGAAATGAATAGTACCCGCTAGGCGACTAACAACGCCAATTGGAAGTTGAGTATCGTGATCGGTTGTAAATACATAGCGAATATTTTGCAAAATATTGGTTTGTCCAATTATGGTTGTATAACTAGTATCGTTACTTCCTGATAGAAGTTCAACAAACTCAACAAGTTTACCGCGTTTGCGCTCCCAGCCCATATAAATATGATCTACTGAATCGTATATTCGGGATCTGTGAAAGAGGAAAAACTTATCAGTCCCGTACTGTTTTCGCAAATCATCTATTCTTTTTACAGCATGTGCAACAATTTCTCCATCGTTTGGCAGAGTCTCTGTAGAAGCATCACAGAAATCTGCCAATATACCGAAATGAATGTTTTTCTGCCGATTTGCTAGGTAGTGAACATTCAATCGATTCACAACGTCATCCACTTCATCTATGCTCGACCAAATAACCGGCATAACAACCATTGTGCGAGCATCGTCAGCCAGTTTTTCGGAAAAGTCATAACGCAGAAGAGGGGTAGGATGGCAACATTTACAGATGGCTTCGTGGAGAATGGTTATGACCCATTCACTGACTGGTAAAATAAGGGCTACAAAAATTACAAGCCAAGATATAGGTCCAACCCCAATTCCGTAGCCTACCCACCTCCCGGTCAATAGCATCAATCCAATAAATAGTAAGATGAAGCTTAGAAAATACACAAACGATGGTTGCTGCCGAATGGTAAGGTGTGGTATTGCTCGCGGACGAGCCACCTTGCTGAGTTCAGTTCGCATGGCCATCATTCCATGTGGGTCAAGCAAATAATAGGCAAGGCATGCATCTCGAGGAGGCACCTTTCCTTGATCAGAGTGTTCTTTTCGGGACTTCGCAAGTCGGACGGCGGTTTGGGCGACTAATGTTTCCGGAACCTTCAGTTGATGGGAAATATTCACAACACGGCCACGAAGTAAGTCACCGCTTGCCAAATCGAGACATTTATAATCGCTATTTGGATCAGAAAGGAGAATTTGTTCAATATGGGAAATTCTCGTAAATGTCAGTCGCCATGGCAAGCGCTCTATGAAGTGCAAACTGTGAACTAAGTTTCCACAGGTAACTTGAAGTTCCGCTTGTAGTTGATGCTCAAACGAAACCATCTGCTCAAGACTCGATTCATTATTCTCCACATGGCCAGCAAGCCAGTCGTGGACCACACGAATATTTGGCTCCCATTCATTCAAATGTTGGACAAAATGGACGATCTCGATTGGATCCAATGGTTTTTTGCGTGTTTTTCGTTCCAATAAAACCCGTATCTTTTCATCGGACATAGTTCTTGGCCGATTTGCTCTAACAAGGACGTAATCGAGTGACAAACTTCGTGTCGCTTTCTAACCTCCCTCATCGCTTCTGCCAACCGACTAATAATAATGACCCGCATAGCACTAAGTAATGCCCAACATTCCGCATCTTTTAAGACAGTGACTTCCTGATAAGACATTAGGTAACTCTCAAAAGTGTGTACATCATAGCGCCCGTCTACATGCTCCAGATAATCGCTGCATAGGGCATAAATTCTCGGCATCCCTGTAGACCGCAATTTTGGCAACTGTATAAGTGTTGCTCTAGGAAGTTCGCGAATAACAACTTGTGCCTGTGTCTCTATGAAATTAATGTGATCGAGCAACCAATCCTCCGCAGGCTGCTTACACCCTACTTTGCTGTTTAGTAAATGTTCAGCAAACTCGTGAAGACTGGCATATCTGATCGAAAGGCAGGCCAAAATCGTGTAGTAAGCTGATTGTATGAGCTTAATTCATGAGTTAAGGCGAACTCATGAGCTCTAGTTCTTAATTGTTCATTATTTAACATAAGCTCCCCCTCTTTAGTATCCATAAAAGAATATGCCCAAGATGACCTCTTTTCATTCACAAAGTAACCTGCGCTTTCCATAAAATCATCAATCAAATTTACAGATTTAAAGCCGTGCATTCACCGCTCGAATTTTACAGCTTCTATCAAAGCGCCCTGTCGGGATAGGTGATTTTTAGGAGGAATAAAAATAACCCGATTAATTGTAGGGAGCATCATCAATGAGGTTAAAAAGCACAGTATAGTAGTTTGAAAAATTTTTTGAATACAATAGAAGACGAAGAGCTTTGCGAATAGGAAAAAGTCTTTTGTAAAAAGATTAAGGGAGGATCTTCCTGTGAGGAAAAAGGAAAAAAGTAAAGCCACCGATTTGGCTGCTTTACTTGTTAGGTGCAAAACTGTAAATCGCTGAAGAAATCTTACCACTAATCATAAACAATTCACCAAAGAAACCGCAGTAAAATACAATTAAAGAATGGCTAAAAGTTTTCTCCAAGCCATTCTTTCTTGTAAATGCTGTTTTTGGATTGACTGTTGTTTTAAGAAGTACCCTAATCTTCACCGTTTTACCTTTAAACGGTTATAAAATAAAACAAGTTATATGATGTGACTGGGAGCTTTTGTCCTGTTCGAATAAGCTTAAAATTCGCAATGAAACTATCTGCAAAATTTTTAAATACTGGGTGTGAATTGTTGTGCGTTTCTTTGAGTGATTTTTAATGTTTGCACCTCTAAAGTAAACCCGCTACCTACCAATTCGGCTGCTTTACTATTCATTAAAATATTGAAAAGAGCTGTTATTCTGAATAACAGCTCTTTTTTTACGATTAAACAAGTGTTGGAGTTTTAAGAAGCATCGTACCATTTTCCGCAAAATTTGTATGCCAAACAAACGCTTTTTCCAAAACATGAGGGGTTTGTCCGCCTCTTGTAAGAGCTTCCTGGTAATATTCACTAAGCTGCTCCCGGTACATAGGATGAGCACATCGTTCGATAATCCTCTCAACTCGCTGTCTTGGTGCTAACCCTCTTAAATCTGCATACCCTTGCTCTGTTACAATGACATCCACATCATGTTCTGTGTGGTCAACGTGAGAAACAAAAGGAACAATGCTAGATATATTACCCTTTTTAGCGATAGATTTCGTAACAAATATCGCAAGACGTGAATTTCTAGCAAAATCACCGGATCCGCCAATACCATTCATCATATTCGTTCCTAGCACATGGGTTGAATTTACATTCCCATAAATATCTAATTCCAACGCAGTATTAATGGAAATTAATCCGAGACGGCGGATGATTTCAGGATGATTGGAAATTTCCTGTGGTCTCATGATTAAATGGTCACGATATTTCTCAAAATTGGAGAAAACTTCTTTCATCTTCGAATCTGAAAGAGTAATAGAACAACAGGATGCAAAACGAACCTTTCCTGCATCCATTAAATCAAATACTGCGTCCTGCAATACCTCCGAATATACCTCTAAATCCTCAAACTCAGAATCTAACATACCATGTAAAACAGCATTGGCAACAGAACCGATTCCAGATTGAAGCGGGGCAAGTCGTTCAGTTAACCGGCCAGCTTCTATTTCTTTTCGCAAGAAATCAATTAAATGCTGTGCCATAACGACTGTTTCCTCATCTGGGGCGACAATGGTTGAGGGTGAATCTGCCTGGTTGGTAAACACAATTCCTTTTACCTTCTCCACATCAATCGGTATTCCCATTGTTCCGATTCGATCATCTGTATTTCTAAGTGGAATAGGATCCCTTTCCCCTTGTTTCCCTGGTTCATATAAATCATGCAATCCTTCTAATTCTATCGGTTGGGCCAAATTAATTTCAACAATAATCGACTTCGCGTTTTGGGCAAAGGTTAACGAATTTCCGATTGAAGTAGTAGGGATAATCATTCCATCTTCTGAGATTGCAATCGCTTCCAAAATCGCGATATCGAGTGGATCCATCACATTTGCACGCACCAATTCCGCGGTATGGGACAAATGCTGATCCACGAATAAAAATTCACCCTTATTAATTTTCTTCCGCATAGTAGGATCAGCTTGGAATGGCAGCCTCTTACCCAGGATACCAGCTTCCGCAAACATTTTATCGACATCCGAACCTAAAGATGCACCTGTAAATACATTCACTTTAAATGATTCATGCTCAGCGCGCTTGACCAACGCAAAAGGGACCGCTTTCACATCACCTGCACGTGTAAATCCACTTAATCCTAGAGTCATGCCATCCTGAATCCAGGAAGCAGCCTCTTCGGCAGTTACGACACGATTTCTCAAGCGAGAATCTCTTACTCGTTCCATGTAGTTTTCCATTATCCCATCCCTCTCTCATTCACTATATAATAATTTTACACATTAATAATCATGAGAATGGGTTTTAGGAATAAGTAACGTAAAATTCAGACAAAATAGAAAATTAACATCCTTAAGCAGCATATTTTGATTTAAAATCCTAGTAGCTTCCGAAAATAGCTGGAGTATGTTTGGCTGACAGTAACTCTGTCACCATTTTTCATCAATAGGACAAAGGTTGAATGTGTATCTGGATAAATTTCTTTAATTTGGTTAACATTCACGATAAAAGAGCGATGGCATCGGATAAAATAGTCCTTTGGCAGCATGTACTCAAATTCTTGAAGAGAGTTTTTATGGGTACCTGAAGAATCTACCGTATACACAAGAGTCTTTTTATCTTTTGATTCTAAATAGATAACCCGTGAAAACGGAATAGGAATCCATCCATCCTGTGTTTTTATCGTCACAACTGATTTTCCATCCGTTAATGCAGGGAAAATAGCCGTTACGCAGCCTTCCAGTTTTCCATCATGAAGAAATGGCATAGACATACCATGGTAAGGAACCCCAAACAGATCACGGTTAATAAATTCAGAGACTTTTTGCTTGGTGACTACGGCTTTATGGGCAATGGTACCTTCCTTTAAAGGGTCTCCCGGTCGAATTTTTAGGTCGATCCATTTGCTTGGACGATAATAAATATATTCCTTTGTATTCGAAACAGCAATTGAAAATTCATCTGAAAACAATTCACCAATAACATCCAAAAGCGAAACCACTGTAATACTTTCCATCTTCGACACCTTCCGTATGTAATAGACATGTAGCAAGTATTATTTTACATCCTATTTAGCGTGTATTCTATACTTTAATAGGTTCGGGGATTTTTTGTTTACTTAATTATTTCCAGCACTCGATTTTGATAAAGGAATAAAATTATTAAAGATACCTAAAACTTTTACTTCATTTGAATTTGATATTTTGGAGTCATAAACAGAAAAGAATACATAGTTTTGTGTATTGGTTACGGAATTGATTACCCCATCTCCAAAAACTTCTATCCCCATATTGACCAATCCATTATTATACTGACTTTTCAATTGTCCCTTTGCCCAAATGACAAAATTTTCCTTTGAAGGATTGGTAACAGCAGCAATTACAAGAATAAATCCTATGATTATGACAAAAAAAATTTTCTTCATTCAAATCCCTCCCGTTCCCCTATTAAATATGAACCTTTTTAATTGATTGAGAGTTTGTAAACTTTTTACCTAATCTCTCGGGATTTCAAATAATTCAAAAATGTAAATAAGCTTCACACCAATTATCTCCCATTATAAAACATTTATTTTATTAAAACTCGTTCTATTATGGAAAAATGAAAGAAACCATCCAATCAGTCCTTTTTCCGCAATCCATTTATCGTAAAAAAAGAATCATGTTAATATCATGATTCTTACTAAAAAATGTATTAAATGAATTCAAGTGCTTCCGCAAACCTTTGAATTCCTTTATGTATTGATTTTTCATCTTCCCTTGAAAAAGTAAAACGGACAAAACTCTTTTTAGACCCCATCGTGGAACCCGGGACATAAATAACTCCCCTTTTGATTGATTCCTCCAGTAATTGCATTTCATTAACCTCTTTTTTTATCCTGCACCAAATATGAATACCTCCTTGAGGGATGGAAAAATCTACTTGATCCTTTAAATAAAATCTAAGACTAGTAACAATTTGATCCCTTCGCTTTTCTAGTTCTTTAACTAACTTTTGGATATGAGAATGAAAATTTTCCGATTCTAAAAAATCATTTGCAATCCATTGAGTAAAACTGGCATGACCAAAATCAATTTGCTGCTTCGCATCGGATAATCTTTCAATGACAGGTCTAGGACCAATAATCCAACCAATTCTTAACCCTGAAGCAACGATTTTTGATAAAGAGCTAATATATAAGACATTTCCATGGACATCCATCGATTTTAGGGTGGAGATCTTTTCCCCTGTAAAAGACGTTAAACTATAAGGATCATCTTCGACTACAGGAATACCATGTTCAGAAGATATTTCTAATATAGATTTCCGTTGATTTTCATGAAGTAATGCTCCTGTTGGATTTTGAAAAGCTGGATTCAAAAATATCATTCTAATTCGATGCTTTTTATGTAATGACAGTAAATCCTCCGGGTTTATCCCATCTTTATTTACTGGTAAAAAATACAGTTTAAGTCCTGCTGTTTTAAAAATTGGGAGATTGTAGTTATAAGAGGGATCTTCCAAAGCAACTGCATCCCCTGGTTTTAACAGGCATTGAACAACCAAGTGCAATGCTTGTTGTGCTCCGGATGTAATTAATATAGATGAAGGATTTGTTTCAATCCTTCGATATTGCTTGACATGTTTTTTAATCGTTTCTCGTAATAGTGCGTTCCCCTGTGGATGATCATAACCTAAGCTTCCAATAAACGATCTAGTCGAAGTAATCTCCCGTAAAAATTTTAGCGGAAAAAGATCTTCTGACAGTTCTCCGCTAGCTAGATTAATCAGCTTATGTTCTACTGCTTCTTTCCGGATCCTTTGGGTTACAGGTAGATTAGGTAAAAACGATCCTGCTTCAATATACCTGTTCCAGCTCGGAATACGTTTCTTGGTAATTCCCCATATATCTTTACTGATAGTCGTCCTGCTTCCTCTATTTCTTTGGATAAGCCCGTTTGATTCCAACTCGTCATATGCGGCAACCACTGTACTTCTGTTTATGTTAAGGTCCTTAGCAAAATTTCTTTCGGAAGGTAATGGTTTATCAGGGGGAAACGTTCCATCTGCAATTCCATTTTCTATATATTCAGCAAGTTGTTTATATATAGCTTTTTTTGCTTTCCGATCTGGTTTCCAATCCATCTACTACAGTCCTTATTATCTTGATTTGTTCGTTAGTCTAATTATTATCTTCTTTTTCAATTTTTTTAATCGGTTATAACCTTTGATTTATAAAAAAAATCTATCGTCATTAAGATAATAGGTCTTTTTATAGACTACTAGGCAAAAAACACAATAAATATTCCAAGAGCAATTAAAACGATAGGAATAAAAATAGCATAAATTAAAGTTAAATTTGTTGTGTTACTTTTTGTGGAGCTACTATAGCCTTCGTCGCCTTTTCCAGCTATTAACAACGTTGAAATAATTGATATTATTATGATTATGATTACCAAAGTAGTTAAAATCTCCATGTTACACCTCTTAAGACGTAAAATATAGTTATCTATAATAATTGAGCCTGGAGCAAACGAGTACAAATTCTATTAGTCTTTCGGAAGTAATTTTACTAAATAATTATAGTATATGGATAGCAATTAACAGCCATCCAATTTTCATTAAATTTAACCATCCACTTTTTATTGAAAGGCCATAATTACCTTCATAAGCCTATCTCCCAAATGAAAAAGTGGGTTATCAAAGAAACATAACTGATAATAATACCTTATTTACACTTAATTAAAAATGACTTTACCAATAAATAATTTTATCTTTTTGAACATTTAGTGACATTATTCACATTTTCTTGCTTTTTTAAATTTGAGTAGCTAAGATAAAAACCAATTGTGAATCAGGGTTCATGTTAACTCATTATTTTCGCTATGATACTACTAAAAAAAAGAAAGGGGTTTGTCCATGAAAAAAATGGGCTATTTCAACAGTAATTTTCACTATTATCACTTTATTAACAGGATGTGACCCACTGATGGTTTTGAATCACAAAGGGCCTAGTAAAACGGTAATAGAACGGTCTAATTTTCTAAGAAAAACTGTCCGTTTCTTTGAAGCACTATGATGTTATCAGGTATTTAATAATATGAATTTAGAACGTAACGGAGTTGATGAAATATGATATGGGCTGTGCTTTCGATAATTCTCATAAGTATGGTTAAAATATTAATGACCTGTCTTCCAACCGGTGCTGCGGAATGGCTTATCAGCAAATTTGAAATTCATTCAAAACTTAGTGACGCAAATGTTACCGTAACCATTGACGGAAAACTCTTGGAAAGTGAAGACAGAATTCAGATTATAAATTATTTTAACGAAGCTACATTTTTAAAGCAGCAGTATATATTTCCTGGGACCGAGGAATTATATTTACATCCAGAGAACGGTAAGACTCCATTAGTCATTGATACTAAAAGAGGCAAAAATGAGGTTAGGTTATTTGTGTTCAGTTATAATGATCACGTTGATGTAGTCAAAAAGTACAAGAAGAAAGTAGTCGCGTATAGTCTGCTTTCCGATAGCCTCCAAAAACGTTCTTTGTCAGTAACAAGAGATCTAGTTTAAAAGGATCATATAATAGACTGTCTTTAAAAAGAGATCGCTGAAAAACTTTTGTTTTTTCAAAGGAACTAACTAGCAGTGTCAAAAAAGACGACTCCAAAATTCAGAAAGCGAATTTTGAGTCGTCTTTTTTATCAATAAGTTGCCTGTTTTATCTTTTATTCGTAATAGATGTTTACCTATTTTATTTAATGTGGTAAAGTGCTACTATGTTAAACATCGGATGTTTGGAGGTTTGTGAATGAAATTAAATAAAACCAGACGTTTATCTTTAGTAGAACAGGTCACTACGCAAATTGGATCTTTAATAGAATCGGGGCAATGGCGTGTGGGTTACCGTATTCCTGCTGAACCTCTTTTAGTTGAGGAACTTGGTGTAAGCCGTAATACGTTAAGGGAGGCAATCAGGGCGTTAGTCCATTCTGGTCTTTTAAAAACAAAACCAGGTGATGGGACCTTTGTTATTTCATCAAGCGTTTTAGGGGTGGCACTTCAAAGGCGTCTTAAAGAATCTAATTTGTTGGAAATTTTGGAAGTGCGTCATGCACTGGAACGGGAAACAGCATTATTAGCGGCTGTAAGACATACGTCTACTGATATAGAAAAAATTAAATTGAATTTTGCCGAATGTGAAGAATCTGCTCTAGTGAAAGATTATGCTACTTTTATTGAAGCTGACATAAAATTGCATAAATCAATTGTAAAAGCAGCACACAATCAGTTACTAATGGATTTATATGAACAGGTAGCAGAATCAATTCAATTATCTATAGGAAATATGATTACTAACTATCAACCAATACCACACAGTAAACTTGTAAACGCAATTATAGAAAAAAACTCAGAAGGAGCAGCTGCTGCTGTTGATGAGTATATTCAACAATTTAAAGATAGAATTCAAGCGGCAACGGAGGATCAACAATGAAATCAGCAAGAAGCAATAGCATGATGAATATAAAATCTGAACCATCATTAGTCTCTACTCTCCTGCTTATTATTGGAATTATTTTTATTGCTACAAATCTCAGATCCCCTATAACCTCGGTAGGTCCCTTAATTGGAATGCTTCGAGAAAATTTAGCAATCTCAAATACAGTACTAGGTCTAATTACAACCATCCCTTTATTGGCTTTTGGAGTATTTTCTTCATTATCTCCAAAATTGGCTAGGCGTATGGGGATGGAGCGGTTAATTTTCATTTCCTTAATTATTCTTACAATAGGTATTGTCGTACGATCCGTAGCCGGTGAAATCATGTTTTTTACAGGTACCATATTGATAGGCTTAGCTATATCTGTATGTAACGTTTTACTACCTAGTTTAATAAAACGGGACTTTGAAAAAAATGTGGGTATCATGACAGGTGTTTTTTCAGTATCCATGAATTTATGTGGAGCAATTGCTTCAGGTATCAGTGTACCGCTTGCTACTGAAAAGAATTTTGGATGGAACGGAGCACTTGGTGTTTGGGCAATACTTTCTTTCATTTCGATTTTCCTTTGGCTACCACAATTGCGAAATATTAATAAACCCCAATTTATAGATATAAATAAGGTAAATAATACGAATTTTAATATTTGGAAATCACCTATTGCATGGAATGTAACATTTTTTATGGGTCTTCAATCATTAATATTCTACGTATCAGTGGCATGGCTCCCTGAAATTCTAAACCAAAAAGGCTTCAGCACTGCTAGTGCGGGCTGGATGCTATCATTGATGCAACTTGCTATTTTGCCCATTACTTTTTTTGTTCCAATCTTGGCTGGCCGTATGGCAAATCAACGTATTTTAGTTATTATGTCATCAGTATTTTATTTGATCGGGATTTTCGGACTGCTTTACGGAGGATATTTGATTATTATTCTATCGGTAATTCTAATTGGCATCGCGATGGGCAGTAGTTTTAGCCTAGCCATGATGTTTTTCAGTCTCCGAACTAAAACGTCCCATCTATCAGCAGAATTATCAGGCATGGCACAGTCCATAGGGTACCTTTTTGCAGCTATTGGTCCCACTCTTTTTGGAATACTGCATGTCGTCACGAAAGGCTGGATAGTACCTTTATCTTTAATCATGATTGCTGCCATTCTACTTCTGATCACAGGTTTAGGTGCAGGAAGGGATGCTTTTATCGGATTGGAAAAAACCGACAACAAGGAGGTTCAGCAATGAAACAACTTTCGCTCATTTTTAGGGGCTAATACAAGCCTTATTTGACTGTTTTCCTTCTTTTTTTCTCACTATGATCCGCTTTCTATTGGTTACGGAATTGATTACCCCATCCGCAAAATCTTCTATATCAACATATAAACGATCCATTAATAATTGGTTGATTTTTGGGGAATATACTATTAAAAAAGAAAGAAGGAAAATCGATGCTCTGGACAATTATAGGCTTATTGGTTTTATTTTGGGTGCTTGGGGTTGCGTTCCACCTTTTAGGGGGACTAATCCATATCCTTCTAGTAATAGCAGTAGTGATGTTTATTTTCAAATTAATCGCAGGAAGAAATCGGCATAAAGCTTAAATTAGGTAAATAAAATGGTAAATAAGGAGTAAGGCCATAGGTCGTGGTGACTTTGGACCTGCTCCTTCCTGCTTTTGTCCTTAAGTAACTGTAAATTCCTTGTAAAGAACCCTGCCATCATATTCTATCTCCTCCTCTCACTGAATAACTTTAAAAGTAAATATTCATGGGAGGTATCAGGTAAATGGCTACACTAAAAGATAAATTTACAACTGAAGACATCAAAGAATTAAACCAAAGACTTAATTACATCCTTAATCAAGCGACACATGCTAATACGAGAATAAAAGCGGGTGTTGTTGAACTTCAATTATTAAATGTGATTGACCAATTATGTAGAGTTTCAGGAATGCTTTTGGACATTACGGAACAACAATTAGAAGGACATATTGAAACTTTCGATCCTTATGGATTCATGGATGGAAAATTAGAGACAGCTGAAATTGGAATTCAAAACCTCTTACAAATTAAGAAAATTGAATTAGATTAAAGAGTTTGGAGACTTATTTTAAGTCTCCTTTTTATTGTTAGATTATATTTTTATTACCTCTCCACGTTCAAGCCGTGGAATTAGAAAAAAACCCCCTCGCTAATGAGGAGGGTCATATTACTTTTCAACTCAATTTATCGTTGGTATCCCACATCGAGGGCATTTGAAATCATCCTTTTCCCCTGCTTTATATACTTTTTCCTTACAATTTGGGCACTTTTCATGGTAATATTCTAATGCAAACCAAAAAATAAATATGGATACAATTCCTAATCCAATACTAGGTATTTTACCGATTTGTGATATAACCATAATACAAGCAATAATCAATGAAATTATTCCGAGTAAAATTGCTATTGCTCTCCTCTGAATGCTATATGCTGAAGATTTCTTTTTGATTTCATCAATTTTTGGTATCGGATCCCTGTTATGTTGTTCCACAGATCAATCTCCATTCGAGTATTTTTATAGAATTATACAATAGTCACAATCAATTAGGCGTAGGGTTTACTTTATTTTTACAAAAAATTGACAATGCTTTTACAGGGTTTTATTCATTTTTGGCTAATTCTATTCGTAAGAATTGTAAAGGGAAGGAAGTGGAGAATGAAACGTCAAAGAACCTTTTTTATGATTGATGATTTGTTATTTGAATTAGATAAACCTGAAATAACGGTAAAAAAAATCAGAATAACACAGGTTAAATTTGAAAATGAGGAATATAAAGTACTCCGAAGAAAATTTAATGAAGATATTTTCCTTTTAGAAAAATTGCCTGATGGATGGTATATATCTAAGAAAGAGTAAGCCCCTATCGATTGAGAAGGGCTTTTTTTTATGACCAATATAAATATTATAAAAAACGTCGAAATTTGACGAAAAATATCAATTCAATGAATTCTTTTGCAATTGTAAAAAAATAACTTAGCGATAATTTATGCATATTACCTGCTGTCAGCCATCATAATGATTTTGGCTTGCCACTTATAAGCGACTACCAATGTCATTGATTTTTCCTCCATAACGAAACAAGAGTATTAAATCAAGGTCCTCCTACTTAACACCCATAAAGTCGAAATAAAAGTATAAATTAATGGGAAAAATAGTAGAAAGGAGAGATTAAAATGGAAAAACCAATCTTTATTATTCCAGTTATTCTGCTTGTTGCTGTGATTCTTTTTGTCAACGTCGTTTTCTTACATCCGGCAAAAGAAAATAAAACAGCAACACCTGCCAAAACGGAGAAGACGGCGAGTACTTTTGATCCAGTAGCGTTCTACAAGCAAACATGTATCGGCTGCCATGGCGATCAATATCAGGGAGTGGTTGGTCCGACGCTTAAGAATTTAAGCAGCAAGTACAAACAAGCGGATGTGGAAAACATCTTAAAAAACGGAAAAGGTGGGGTGATGCCAGCAGGACTTGTAAAAGACGAAGATATTCCGGCAATGGCAAAATGGGTATTATCCCTGAAATAAAAGAGGCGCAAGGCGCCTTTTTTATTTCAGTTGTTATTGCTTGCTGTTGGATCTGTTGTCGTTTGATTGGTATTAATACTTTGAAAATGCTGTTCGAATGAGCCTTGATGATGATGATGCCCTTTTATGAGTATGTTTGGCCTGTTAAAACTTGATTAATAAATGCTTGGGATTCATTTTCTGAACTTGGTCCTCAGTGTTGTATTGACATACATTTTCCTAAGAATACCCCATCCATTTGTGTTAGTAAGCAGGTGTTAACAACAGTTAATATCCTGATTTTATTGGATAAACAAATTTTTAATTTCCGTGGATTCCAATCTACTGATATTTTTCAAGCCACTAAAAATTAATTAATACTTTATTATTGGGCAAAATAATAATAGAACATTGACTGGGACTTTATTGCTTCCTTTAGTAAAGGGAATATTAAATTTTTCCAATATTAATTTAATAAGAACGTTAGGATTTAAAACATTTCGCTTAGCATATCTGTATAATCGATCCGCAATAACAAAAACTAATCTACATAGTGAAAATAATTAAAAAGTCAGGATGTATATATCCATGCAACCTTCTTGGTTTTTTCCGTACCCCAATATAGTAAAACGTATGGTACAGGAAGGACATATACTCGGTAATCATTCGTATAACCACGCGAATCTCCCGAAACTGAAGGACAGCGAATTTCGCGACCAAATTTTAAAAACGGATAAGCTTATTGAGAAATTTACTGGATTTAGTCCAAATATTGTCAGACCCCCCTATGGAAATGTCAGCGAGGGACAAATCCAGTGGTTAGCAACTCAACACAAAAAAATTGTTAACTGGAACGTGGATTCCCTAGATTGGAAAGGTTTAAATGCTGAAGAGGTAGCCACCAATGTTCTATCACATGTGCACCCAGGGTCAATTATTTTACAACATTCCGGTACTGGAACCGGCGGGGATTTATCCGGAACGGTAAATGCCCTTCCGAAAATTATTGACGAGCTTAAAAACGAAGGCTTCAAACTAGTAACGATTCCGGAACTGCTAGGTATCCCGGATAAATAATTTTAGAAAACCGCCCAGCCACAAATGTACAGGCGGTTTTTCTTGGATCGAATTATTCCTTAGTGAGTAACTCTATCTGATTGTTCAAAATATGGATAGAAGAGACCAGGTGACTTTCTTATCAATTTATTCGGGTGTTCCGGATCTTCAATCACTATAAAATGCGCTTCAAATCCGTTTATATTTTCAACTGATTTACCCACAACTTGAACAATATAACTTGGTTCATATTTATGTGTTTTCTCTATTCTCAATAACATCCCTATTTCAATTTCATCATAAGTCATCATGTTTACTCCCCCCTTAGTGACTATTATATTACTTAAAGGAAGTCTTAGCATAAATTCCTTTCTGGAAATTAGTGTTATATTAAAATCTTAAAATCAATTTAAATCCTTCCGAAAATCGGGGAATGAGTTATAACTACATCAAAATTGAAGATAGGATAAATGAACATTTTTTCAAATTTTACCCAATGGCTCCGATACGCCATAGCTGCTAAGATTAATCTCTGTTGGCTTTCCTAAGACTAATTTGGCTAGTTCAGCACCGAGATATGGTCCACTAGTTAATCCTGATGCCCCTAACCCATTCGCTACGTAAATTCCTTCATAATCAGGCAATGCCCCGATCACAGGCAAGAAGCCAGGGGTAAATGGTCGAAACCCTACCCTTGTTTCTTGAAAAGTGCTATTCGATAGACCAGGTGCTACCTCTAAGACTTTTCCTAAAATTTCATTGATTCCTCCTGCTGTTACGCGGTTGTCAAATCCAGCTTCATTTTCATGTGTAGAACCTACGACAACACGGCCATGTTCAAACGTCAGGATATATTGATTATCTGGCGGCATGACAACTGGCCACGAACCTGTATCCGTTTCAGACAATTCAAGATGAACAATTTGAGCCTTTTGCGGTTTTACTAAAAAATCAACTCCAAGCGGCTGCAATAGCTCTTTTGACCAGGCACCTGCCGTGACAATGACTTGATCAGCCAACAATGTATTTTCCCCAAGCCTAATTCCAATAGCTCGATTCTCTTTACGAACAATGCTAGCATTCCCTTGTAAAAAGGTAATGCCATACATAGTTGCAGCGCTAATCAAAGCCTTCCGTAACGCTCTTCCATTAACGCGTGCACCCCCACTTACATGAACAGCACCAAATTCATCTGATAACGGGGAAAGAGCCTTTTCGTTTCAGAAGGTGATAAAATCTTAATTTCACCGATTTCTGGAGCATCCTCATAACGTTTTCGTACACGCTCCGCCATCTGTTCAAGTTTGCTAACGTCTTTATGCAGACTAACGGCCCCGACACGTTTATAGCCGGTCTCTTTTTCCCCATCTGCTTCCAATTGAGCAATTAACTCAGGATAATACCGAGCTCCGCCTTTTGCTAGCCTGTACCATGCTTTGTTCCGCCTCTGCGAAAGCCAAGGACAAACAATCCCCGCTGCGGCGTCTGTAGCCTGTCCTGGGTCCAATCGATCAACTAAAGTAACTTTTGCACCTAATTTGGCAAGGTGATAAGCTGTCGACGCGCCGAGAATCCCTGCCCCAATCACAATTATTTTTTTCATAAAACACCTTTTCATTTTATTTCTGTCGTTTTTATTTGACCTGGATATTTTAATACAAATCATGTTATATTTCTTTAATTTTTCACCTATTATGGGGTATATTATTCCAAGATAGCTAATTAGAAATAACCATAAAGTGTGGTGTTAGTAAAATGATCGAAATACCAAGAATCCTATATTGTGACCAATGTAAAAAAGAAACTGAGCACATAGTAAGTGAAGATGCATTAGAAATAGAATATACATGTCAGGAATGTAATAGGCAACAAGAGATTGTTAAATCGTATTTCTAATTTGGTTTAAACAAATTAGAATCATAATTTTAAAATAGGATAAATTATATTCGAGTAATATTTTTATTGCTCAATACATCGTCGGGAGTGATGTATCATGGCTAGAAACAAACTTTTGGTTCCTGGTGCAGATAATGTTCTGGATCAAATGAAAGAAGAAATCGCCAACGAGTTTGGAGTTCAACTTGGTGCTGATACGACCGCACGAGCAAACGGTTCAGTTGGTGGCGAAATGACGAAACGCCTGATCGCTTATGCTGAACAATCATTACGAAATCAACAGGGTCAATAGTCTGTGATTTCAAGAGAGAGTGTCCCAAAACAGGGGCACTCTCTTTCCGAGTTAAATTCGGCATCTAGGCGGAATATTAGCTCCACCAGTTAAAGCTGTTTTTCCGACAATTATGGCCTTATATCCGACAGTAAGGTCAACTTATACGCCAATTAACCTGCTTTCCCACGAAAAATTAAAGCGATGAGAAAAAATCCCATCGCTTTAACTTTGTTCTATATTTTACCCTTAATCATTACTTAAAAATAGTGGAGACCACTTGGTCGTAGGACATCGTACTATCCACTTCAAAAACACCAGGGCGCAACTTGTTTTCTATCCCTTTTTTCTCGATATCTTTTGAGAAGTTAATAGCATTCGGGACCAAATTAGCCTTGAAAAGCATGTGGCCGACATCGATACTAGTCATACCATCAGATACATTAAGTATCACACGTGTTACGTTTTTATTAGACTGATTGCCTTCAGGAGTAGCTTGCTTTTGTACAGTTGTTTTTGCATCTTTCATATTCTTGTCATATTCAGCTTTTGTTTGAACGACATATCCTTTGGTTACCAGCTGATTTTTCATTTCATTTTCAGATGGTTGTTGAACCTTTAATGCTGTCTGGTTTTGAGATGGTTTGACAGATGTTTTTGAAACACCACTTTTATCAGAAAAGTAAACAGCGCCACAAATGGTTGTCGAAATAAGTATTCCTGCTGCAAAGCTGCTCAATAAGTTAATTCTCATTTGCAACTTTTCTCCTTTCATCCTTTAATTTTCGGAAAGGGGCAAGCAGCTGTTCGATTTCACTCTCTGTTACCTGTTTCATCTCTGCAATGCTCTCAATCGAGTAATTGCGTTTATATAAGTCTAGTATTTCACGCATAAAAAGTTTTTCTTCAGAAGTCAGCTGAATCCCTGATTCATTCATAACCACTTCAATGTCAAGCTCCATATTCCGAATTGACTCTTGAATGGAATTGATTTCTTTCATCATAGATATATGAACCATATCAATTTGGTTATGCTCGACTTTTGACGCACGCAAAGACTTTGAAATTGAAATGACTAGTAATATAGCGGATATCCCAAACAATCCGCCTAAAGTCCATTCCATCAATATAATTCCCTCCTTATCTTGAATAGAAAGTTGCAAGCTTTAATTATACATCGAAACGATTAATTTATCGAATTGATTCTCAAAAATACGAAAAAAGTCGGATAGATTTGACAATTTGAGGAGATTTAAGAAATCATTTTTTTATGAGAATTCGGGGGCTACGATATGAAAAAGCACTCAACAACCTTGAAAAAAAAATTCACACCAATTCAAGTAAGTGGTTCAGTTTTAAAAATTCACACCATAATAAAGAGTCCAATTCGCAAATGAATCGAACTCTTTATTTTTATTGATCTATCAACGTTTTATAAGAACAAGCATTTAATCTATTATTAAAAATAGCATACGTATTAGTTGGTGGATAATTGCTGTTGGTCATTAGGCAATGAACTGTTAAATTCTATGTTAATTTCGATGCCAAAGACGGTAAAAATCTGAATGAAATGAAATTTTTTATTTTAGAACACTATCACTCGGACAATCATCGGCTATTTTTTGTAAGTCCTGTCCGAATAACTCTCTCATTCGGTAACGTATTTATATGCTAAAACATTTGCTAATTTGACTCCAAATTCGCTGCCAATCAGTACGAGAATTTGGTGTTTTATTTTAATAATTTTCTACTTCAAAACTGAACCACTTACTAATTCAAGTGTGCTTCACCTCTAATCAATACTCCTTACCACGTCATGACCGCACTTTTTACATTTTCCCTGCAAAAGGATTCCCGATTGTGATTCTTTGACACTATATTTTTCGATTTGAGTAACACCGCTACAAGAACCACACCAAACATTACTTTCAAGTTTTCTACGGGTTATCTCTGGTATAGAAAGCCACTTTTTATTTGCTGCAAATGAGAACACTTCTGGATTATTTTTCAATTGGATATCTCCCTCAACTTTCTCTAAAATATCGATCACTACTTGGATTCTTGCTTTCACTTTTTAATATTCAATCATTTGCCATGCTTTAATTTAAGTATCACAATTAACTCTTTCTTGCCTGATTCGGCACATAAATCCTAGCTTTTTGACTCGCTGTACCTTTGAACGCAATTACCCACCGCCCTCTAACAAAACGTTGGAGGTAGAAGGTGATTACTCTTATTTAACATCTTCAAATTCTCTCGCGATTCTTTCAAAAGCTTCCATTATCATTGGTCTTGGTGAAGGAATACAAATTCTTTGATAGTCTAACCCTTCTTCCCCAAACATTTTTCCATCTTCTAGTAATACATTCGCCTTGTTATAAATACGATCATGGACCTCTTCTGGTGATAAACGATATCCACTAAAGTCCATCCACATGATATAGGTTCCTTCAGGGATTCTCACCTTTACTTTCGGCATTCTTTCCGCTAAGAACCCTACTACCCATTCCAAGGTGCCGTCGATATATTCTTTCAATTGCTCTAACCAATCTTCACCGTCATGATAGACGGCTATGAGGGCAGATACCATAAATGGTGATGGTAAATGCATGCCCATCACACTGCTAAATTGTTTCCTAAGTTCTGGATTTGAAATGATCACATTTGTACAATGCAGCCCTGCCAAATTAAAAGTTTTGTTGATAGCTGTAAACGTGATTATGTGCTCGACGGTGCAAGCTGCTTTTGCGATAGGAATAAAGGGTTGATTCCGTCTGATTAGATCGCCATGAATTTCATCTGCTACGAGAATTACATCATTTTTCGCACATATATCGGATAATTGTTTAAGCTCGTCCTTATTAAAGACTCTACCAGTTGGATTATGGGGGTTACATAAGATGAACAATTTCGTCTTTTCTTCTTTTGCTTTTGCTTCAAAATCCTCAAAATCGATATGATAATAACCTTCGTCATCACATATAAGCGCATTATTCCTGACTTCTCTATCGTTAGCGTTGATCACAGATGTAAAAGGCGGATAAACGGGCCGTTGAATGATGATCCCATCTCTCGGATTGGTCAAAGCTCTCACTGCAATGCTCAATGCGTGAACCGTTCCTGGACTATAGAGGATTTCTTCCTTTTTGATTTCCCAGTCATGTCTTTTTTTAAACCAATGTTGGATCGCTTCAAAATACTCATCGGGAAAAATCGAATAACCAAAAATTCGATGATCGACGGTTTTATGTAAAGCATCAATTAAAGGTTGGGGTACTGGTAAATCCATATCTGCGGTAAACAAGGGGATGGTCTCTTCATCATATCTTTCTGTTAGACCCATATTTTTTATTACCTGTCCGCCATCCCATTTGACTGAATAGGTCCCTCTCCGATTCACAATCTCGTCAAAGTTATATTTCATGAACATCCACACCTTCCTGTATTCCTAGCTACTTGCTGCGCTATGATTGAAAAATCCGGTCGATTACTTGAATTTCATCATCTGTTAATTGAACTTCTAGGGTTTTAAGATTATTGAGCACTTGATTTGAACTCTTTGCGCCTGGAATGATCACATTAATGGCGTCACGTGTTAAATACCATGCAAGAACGACGTGAGCAACTTCCGCACCTTTTTCATTCGCGATTTTTCGAATTTGCTCCACTCTTTCCACGGTTTGTTCAAAGATTTCCTTTTGAAAGAATTTCCCACGCTTCCCATCCAAATTGGTGTTTTTTTCATATTTTCCGGTTAATAAACCAGAGGCAAGCGGGAAATAGGGAACATACGAAATGCCTTTATCGGTTACATAAGGAAATAATTCCTTCTCTGCTTCACGGCGCAATAGGTTATATTCCCCTTGATAAACATCAACATATCCATCTTTATTGGCTTCTTTTAACTGATCAATGGAAAAATTAGATACTCCGATAGCTCTAATCTTCCCTTGTTCCTTTAGTTGATTTATGCCCCAACCGCTTCATCCTTTGGCGTATCTTGATCAGGAAAATGAATATAGAATAAAACGATGTAATCCGTTTGAAGCCTTTTTAAGCTTATTGTACCCAACACATAGAATCGTTAAAAGAGAGTGACCACTTATAGCCACTCTCTAAACAGCTTTCTTTCTTATACATTCATTTATCGCTTTCCTAAATCCCCAAATAATCTCCATTAATATATCGTTGTCAACCCTTATTTCTTTGATATCCCAATAAGATTCATTTTTTCTATGATAGGTAAATTTTCCATCAGGATACTTTATTAAAGTTAGTGTTCCCTTCGGATTATCCGTGTTTAGGGAAAGATAATATTTTCCCCCGTCCCAATCAGCATATGATTGAAAATTAGTTAGAAATCCAGAAATTTCCTTCTTTCTCCTTATCAAAGTAATCACTCCTTAATCCACATTTAGACTGATTACTTATTTTTCTATACTTCCTCTTATTTTTCCTTTAAATAACTGAAATTTTTTCATGATTGCGATTTTCAGCTTTTTAAGAGTTCACTTAAATCAATTAATCAGTTTACATAACAATTTTATTTTAAACTTACTAAAAAAATAAATCTTCCTTATTTTTCTATATTTTTTTACGAAGGAAATTTTATATTATCCTAAAACAATACCCTTCAAATTCTAACTATCAGATAAAGACCGAAGCTTTCTTAGCGACGGAAATAAATACATCCATAGACCAGCAACAACTAAGTTTCCGATTCCACCGATAAATGAAGCTGGGACTGTCCCAATTAAACTTCCTGAGAATAGAACTTCTTAATTCATGCAAAAAAAACTCACTCCCTATTTCGAAGATTAACATAAATTGAATAGAATTTAGATAGACTACATCCGTTGGGAACACGGTATTTTATACTATTTTTAGATTGTGCTAGAATAGTTAAAAAAGCACTCCGATTGCGAGTGCTTTCGAACTATTTTTTCTCACTTAATATTAAGATAAAAAAATCCGATCGATTTCTTGTATTTCTTCTTCTGTTAATTTAACCTCTAGAGCTTTTAAGTTATGCCGTACTTGTTCTGCATTCTTTGCACCAGGAATGATTACATCAATGGAATCACGAGTTAAATACCAAGCAAGGACAACGTGGGAAACCTCCGCGCCTTTTGCGATGGCAATTTTACGAACCTCCTCTATTTTTTCCAAGTTTCGTTCAAACATGTCTCCTTGGAATTGTGGTCTTTTTCGATTCTTTTCGCTCAATTCGGAATATTTATCATATTTACCAGTTAATAACCCGGAGGCAAGCGGATAGAATGGAACAAATGAAATATCATGTTCAATCGTGTATGGAAAAAATTCCTTCTCTGCTTCTCTATTTAATAGGTTATATGCTCCTTGAAAAACATCTACGTAACCATCTTTATTAGCTTCTTTTAACTGATCGATTGAAAAATTAGATACACCAATCGCTCTAATCTTCCCTTCATCTTTTAGTTGTTTCAATGCCCCAACGGCTTCATCCTTTGGTGTATCTTGATCAGGAAAATGAATATAAAATAAATCGATGTAATCCGTTTGCAGCCGCTTTAATCCTTCCTCCACTGCTTGCTTTAAAAAAGCTGGTGAGTTATCAACAACAACCTCTTTCCCAACAAATTTATAGGCCGCTTTTGTGGCGATGACAATCTCTGAACGATTTCCCGTTTCTTTTACTACTTCACCAATGAGTTCTTCTGAACGACTAGGACCGTAGATAAAGGCTGTATCTAAAAAATTGATCCCATTAGCCAGCCCAGTTCGAATTAATTCCCTTCCGACTTCTTCATCAAGGTTTGGAAATAGATTATGACCGCCAACAGCATTTGTACCTAAACCAAGAGGATTTACGAATAAATCCGTTTTGCCAATTCGGGTTTGCTTAAGCATTTATCATTCAGCTCCTTTTTTCTTATTAAAACCATAATAACAAACACATGTGATAATGAATAAGCATTTAGCTTTTTATATTAATATACCTCTAATGGTTATAGTTGTAGTCGTTGTCCTTTTCTATTCCTTCGATACAGCTATTAAGGTATGACAAACTGTTAATGATCACGGTTTACAATATAATTCATTAAATGCTTGAGAAAAGTGGTATTGCGTGGCACTTCTTGCAATGCTTCCATTGCAAGACAATAATGTTCCCACATTTCTTTTCTAGCACCTTCCAGACTTAGGATTGACACAAAAGTCGAATTGTTGTTTTCTACATCTTTACCAATGGGTTTCCCGAGTAAGTTCTGATCTCCTTCAACATCAAGCAGGTCATCCTTAATCTGAAACGCAATGCCGGCATGCTGAGCAAATTTTTTCAAAGCTTCGATTTCGGGCTCCTTTGCATGGGCGAGAATGGCAGGCATGATGAGGCAGGCTTCGAATGCGATTCCAGTTTTATAAAAGCACATCCTATTCAATTGTTCCAGTGTCAATGGTTTCCCTTTGGAATCCAAGTCCATCGCCTGTCCCTGACACATATACTCTATCACTTGGCCGAATATCGAATCAAGTTAAGCACCGTTTTCGAATCGAATTGGTCAAGTGATGCTTGCTCCTCAATTGCCTTCTGGGTGAGAAAGAGACCGGTTAATTCCGCTATGGCAATGTTATACATCTGGTGAAGGGTTGGACGCCCCCTACGGATAGACGCATTATCCTGGGATGGCAGATCATCAAAGATTAGGGATGCCGTATGCATATATTCCAATGATCTCAAAAGGGGCATGATTGCCGACTTACTTAAGCCATATTCGTTAACGCCCATGACCCAGGTCATGATTGGCTCAATCGCTTTCCATCGCCCTCTAGGCTGTAGTTTGCAGCATCAATTACGGACTCTTCCAACAGTGAATTCTCGATTTTAGGAATATATAAAAGGTTGTTTATTTGATTGCGTACGGTTTCGATCGTATCTAAAAAATCTTCCTGCTCCTTCCGTTCGTTCTTCAGAAGGGTAATCATATGATCCCGAAGCAGTTTATCAAAAAAATCCACATCATCTGCTTTTCGAACCATCGTTTGGATAACACGATTGAATTCCCGATTTCTAAAAGCAAATAGCTCCATAACCTCATTGTATTTTTCATTTCCCATCCGTTCTTTAAATCGTTTAAGACCGTTTATTGCCCGATCCAGAATTACCTCACAGGTCTTGGTATCGGAGTAATACACGTTATGGATCAAATTAGAGATGACCGTCCAATATAATTCATAGGGGTTTATAAGGTCCGGACGTTTATTATGATATTTCAAATAATAGGTATAAGGTGTTACGGCACCATCTTTCATGTCATCAAACATATCGGCAAAATCATCCGCCAACTGGTTATAAATGCCATAAAAGAATGTTCTGTTGTCAAAGCCCTCATCAAGAGGAGCACTGATTACTGAACGGACAATCAAGCGGGAAGAAGAGGATTTTAAAATAATCGGGATATACAGCTCTTCATTGCTGTAATTTCCATTGGATAGCTCCTTTACACGATCCACTTCCTGAGAATGAAAAAACACATAGGATTGCTCGAAAAAATTTTTTCTAGTATCCGGTCGCTGATGGGACTTAATATACTCAAAAGCATCTCGAAGTTCCGAATGAATATATCGGATCAGGTTCATGTTATTTCCAGGCCACTCGCCCAATTCCGGCACTTCTCCTGTGATAAGCGTGGTACGTATCAAATTGGAATATTGTTTTTTCTCATTAACGGATAAGACATTAACATCCAGAAGATCATCAATGAAGGGATAAGTCAGTCCATAGGAATAGCCTAGCCTAATTGCTTCATCTAGTTTCTGAGTCCGTTCTTCAGAGGAGATCTCATCGTGCAACTCTTCAACTACGTGCATCAATACCCCTGCAATGATTTTGATAAGTTTTCGCTGGGCATGCTCAGCATCCATCCCAATGGGAATATTGGAGTTTACAGTCTTTAGTTTGTTTATCACCCAGATTACGGTGGATTCAATGCCTTCCCCTCTGGCCACCGGTACAACCCAGCCATGCTAACGTCTTTCGTTTTGTCTCCTCGGTCTGTTGCGTTAGAATGAGTCAGATGATTTTTTAAACTGTCAACAACACGGCGAACCCTGGTCTGTGTGTTTGGTGTGTCCAGTGCCTTGCCCAGGTCCCGCATGAAAATATAGGAGATGCTACGATCCAGATAATGATCTAGTTTGCCTGAATACTCCAACCATCGGATATAATTGTAATACCCTTGGGAATCAGGTTTTCTCTTTCTGAGTGAAAAAAAGGATAATAATGGATGAGGATGAATATGGTTGGTTTTCCACGATTGTATATCTTTTGTTAAAGTTGGGATATACGTCATTTGCTCGACCTGGAGATAAAGTGATCTAAAATAATGAGCAGCCTTCTGCTCAGCCAGCTGATAGCATGCATCGGCATTTTTAATTAATTCCTCATTCATACTACCACCTCTACTTAATGGTCACTTTTATATATTTTGCAATAATGATCTATCAAAAAAATTCACCGCACACATTTAAACATCAGTTAGGATTCATCCAAAAAAGTACATGTAAATTCTGTATTAAACGGGCACCTTTAAACTATCAAAATATATTTATATATAATCCTGAATTGACATCTTTATAACAAAAAGCTTACTATTGCCTTTTAAAATATCTGTTATTTTCCAACTCACCTTCAATTTCTAAATTTGAGCAGATTGTTTGCCAAATAAATCTTATAATTTCGTCTAGTAGACAGATTAATCGTTTTTAATCATTATTTTTTAAAATTTCATTCACCATCGTTTTCATTGAGTAAATGACTGTTTTTTTGTATTGCGCTGCTAATATAAGTACTCTTATTTGTTGGGATCGTGATAAATTCCTAAAACGGGGCTCTTGCTTCATAAAGGATCGAACGATTGACCAGCTTTTCGGCAGTAAAGGAAAATCATCCAAGGGTTGTTTGTTCCGTAAACGATGAAACCATGATGTAAATCCAGAGGAAGTGCTTTTATCAACAATACATGGCGCATAGATACTTTTTGTATGCTTTCGAAGGTTTTCGAATCGATCTTGTCCGCTAACAATGATATAGCTGTCGTCTTTCCTATTTTTTCTGACAACCAAAACAAACATACAGTCCCACATTAATCTTTGAAGCTTCTTTATGTGCTCCGTAATTTTCAGAGATAAATCGGGTTTAATTTTATTTAGTGGTATATACTGTATTGTGAATTTCAAATTCATCCCCTCCTGTTTTTTTGATGAGTCCATTCCCGCCTCCTTAAATATGGCAGCAGCTTCGGTTTTTCTCAGCAGGTAGTGCAGTAAGAGAAATGATATTCTAGGCGCATCTCTAAGCTAGAGTAATTCCAATTGTCAAAATTCCACTAAGACAAATAATATATCCCTTAGATTAGGTCCCTTTATGCATTATATGTATGAAATGGGCTCATGTTTCATAAGGAGTTGTCTGAAACACGAAAGAGCCGCTTTTCACAAAAAAACAGCTCTCTTTTATTTCAATCTGTTAATCAGTATCCAGGTTTCCGATTATTGAAACGCTGTGGTAAAAGGAAAGCATCGTGGAGAAAGTATGGAACTTCTAACATTCTTCCTTTAAAAGTTGTTTCATCTTAAGCATGCACTATAGGGCTTTCTCAAAAGATTAAAAGTTAGCCCTTTTTGGTTTCCTAATTTAATCCCATTTAATGAATTCATTGATTACCTCTCGTGCAGCTCTTTCTCCAGACTCGACAGCTCCATTTAAATAACCTGGATATTTAATAGATGTGTGCTCACCCGCAAAGAAAATATTGCCTTCCCGCTCACCAACAATCCCTGCAAATTTCGTATATTGACCAACTTTCCAATACGAATATGCCCCCTTGGTCCATTTATTACTAAGCCAGTGGTCAACAGTGGATAAACCATTCCAGTTACTTACACTTCCCGGCAATAAAAGGTTTAACTTGTCCAAGAATTTTTTCGTAGTTTTTTCTATTTCCTCATCTGTTAAAGCAAACTGTTTGGAAGCCGTTTCACCTCCTGTAAAGTTAACAAGAATTCCTGCTATACCTTGTTGAGCTCGTGATGATTCAAACGTGTTCTGATAACCTGTATCCGCAAATGTTTCACCGTTATTTCCAAGCTCATCCCAGAACCTATTAACAAATTGTGCATGAAGCTTTGTGTTTATCCCCATTCCAAGCTCTTCTATTGCTATTTTTTTTAACGAACGAAAACCTGCATTCTCATAATCTATCGTTCTTAAAATCCTATAAGGTATAGTAAGAATAACTTTGTCCGCCAAAACCTCCCATTCCTTCTCACTATTTCGAAAAACAAGCCTTATTTTATTTTGATCGTACTGTTCAATCTTTATCAGATGGGAATTAAATCTTATTTGTCCTATAATATTTTTTGCTAATAAATCTGGGAGCTGATCGTTACCGCCCTTAATATGAAAGCACTCATCTGAATCTCCATAAATTTGAAAGCGTTCCCTTTGAGCAAATCCTAACAAATATAGTAGATTTAATGCACTCTGCTCTTGGGCATCCGCTCCATTTTCAATTGTATACGCAACTTCTAATAGTTTACCAAATCTTGAATGGATGCCGCCTTCCACCGTTTCATTGATATAGTCAACAACGGACATATGATCCAACTCAAATCCTCGATCTGTATAACTATTATAAAGTGTAGTTTCTCCTACTTCTTTTAGATCCTTCTGTAGTTTAGGGAAGATTTTTATAAAATCATTGGTCACTTCTTTAAAGGAATAGTGGCATCGCTCAAAAAAATAAAATGGAGTGGTACCTATGGATTCTGCCATGATTAAATTATCTAATTCTAGGCCAAGCTCTTTTGTCAGGTCTTGAATCTCCTTATGGCCAGTATCAATTAATTCTCCTCCCCGTTCGACAATTTGATCTTCTTTGAAGTAGCCTCTCCTCGTCCAACAACGTCCCCCAACCCGATCCGTCGCTTCATAAATTGTTGAGTTTATCCCATACTGCTTAAGTCGATAAGCAGTAGTTAGACCCGCCAAACCGGCTCCCACAATGACGATTTTTGGCGTCTTTTTCCCTTCCTCGTTAAAATTAGAAACAAGCTTTTTTTCCCATTTTGGATTGAAAGAAGCTTTTTTTGAAATTTTACTATCTGGTAGACTAGCTTGTCCATTACTTATTCGCTTCTCCATTTCCGCACTTGCCACGGCAAAGGATTTCAGCAATATACTTACTAATGGTGTACGTGCCAAGAAAAACCAACCCCTTTATGCAAAAATAAACCATGCTAATTTATTGAATTACTATCGGACGATAGTAATTAGATATCAATAAAATATGCATGGTTTCTTTATTTGCTTTAGGCAAGAAGTTGGTTATCTGAGTTATATTCTATAATACTAAGACATTCGCTGAGCAATTTTTTCGATTTAGCTGGAATTTTTATTTTTCGCAGTTACATATGATACGAATCACCTTGTCAGGTTTATTGTTAAACTTTAAATTATTAAACTTAATGTTTACTTAATCAATATTCCAAATTTGGTTTAACATGCAAAAATTACGTTCTTACAATTTCACTCATTATATGAACTCGTGAAACACCCTGTTCATTCTAACCTTTTCCTGTTGATATTCCCACGTTTGTTGCCAATACTACTTAATCTCTTCTTCCTTTTACCCCCGTCCAGTTCTTATATATTCTACCCCACCCAAACGGTTTTCACTACCATAATAGGATTCAAGCAAAACAAAAACTAGCTTTGCACTATACAAGCTAGATTTTATTTTCTGAATGACATACCACTTTTCAATTATACCGAATTAATTCTCCTTCAAAACTATTTGTAACACACACTCAATATGTACAGAGAATATGTGGTAACTATTTATAACGTATGCTTATACTTGCGTAAAAAATAGATAGAGGTTAAACCTATTAAAATAATCAATGCCATAAAATAAGGAATCACTGCTGCAGGATTTTTACTTAGGTAATAGATTAACATTACACATCCCACACTCGGGATTCGACCTGCACTTAACGCTAGTTCTCTTGATACAACCATTTCGATTCTCAACTTTCCATTCCCATCAAATTTTGAAATTGAATTTAGTGACAAAGTGTTAAATGGGATCTGAAACAACGGAATACAGATAGCAGAGGCTAAGCCGTAAACAATCAAAGTTATATAATTCACTTCGAAAACGAGTATAAAAATAGATAAACTAAGCAAAACCGTTCCCCAGACAATGAATCTCCATTTTTGTTCCTGTTTGCCAAATCGTCCGATGATATAAAAAGTAAGAACAGAAAATGCAGTTGTCATAAAAGCATAGTTCCCAAGCTGCCCTTCGCTTTTCGTAACCATATAAACCCAAATCCAAATAATGAAGGATAAAACTCCGTCCCGGAATGCTAGACTGCTAAAAACATATGCCATATATCTCCACTCTTTATGCCCATACATAGCAAACATAGATTTATAATCAAATGAACTTTTTTGTTTTGTTTTTGGCAAAATAAAGGTTAAAAGCATGGATGCAAGAAAAAATAAAAAAGATAAAGCGAAGATTGATTTATATCCCATAAACCCTGGAAACATTACAACAATCCAACCCGCTGTCAACTGCCCGATCATCTGGGAGATGGAATGAAAAATTCCATTTAAAGCATTAAACCAATCTCTATTATTATCATTTGTGTAATCTACTGTCAGTACATTAACCGATAGCCAATAAAACCCGGATCCAATTCCAAAAATCAGTCCAAGCGGGATTAGAATATCAACGGACGTTTTTCCTAAACCGATGATACAAAGATAAAATACTAACTGTAATACACTGCCTATAATAATACATAGCTTCCGCTCTATTTTTTTGCTTAAGATGCCCGCAAATAAAAAGGCATCCAAATAACATACGATACGAAATTAAACAATGCTACATCATATAAGTTTTGCGTAACTTTAAATAAAAAGACGTTAATAAATATATTCGATAAACTATTGGCCATACCATTTAATCCAAGGATGAGCATAAAGGTTCTTGTAGAATGAGAGAGCAAAGAAGTAATTGCTGTTTTGTTCCTAACTTGTAAATATGCCAATTCTTTTACTCTCCTTGCTGAATATAAATAGGGTTGCTTAATGCTGCCATCAAATAGCCCTCTACTTCTAGGAAATATCTCCATATTTCCACTCGATAAAATGTTCTCTCTTCAATATCCCATGATAGCTCCAGTCGCTGCACGTTTGCCATTTTAAATTCTTGTTCTATTCCTATGTTTGAGATGACCTTTACAATATCGCCTTCTTGCAGTTTATTTACAGTTAGCTCCATTTTCCCTTTTGCTTTTATTGTATCTCCGATTTTAGCTTGTCCACATGTAAATTCCATTTGAGGTCCCCAAGGAGCATACGTAAGATATACATGACCTTTATGGATTGCATCTAAGATACTGCTGACAGATTTAGCATTACTATATACCCATGTCGTAGGCATTCCTTGTTTGACATATGGATGTGGTCTGTGACAGTCGCTTCCTCCAACAACTACTAATTTTCTCCCTTGCACGAGCTGTTCCTGCCACCATTGTAAAGCCCGTTCATTTCCTTCTGTCCATGGACCGTTCCACACTTCCACCCAGTCATAATCCACATCCCATTCCCACTCCCACGGGCAATATTGATCGAACGGATGATTTATAGAAATTTTGCAGCCATTGTTTCTTGCCTCTTGCAGAAGGTTGGTTATTTCCTCCCAATTGGTTGCCCGAAAATCCTTTAACGGATCTTTGACTCCGTAAAGATTGCAATGTCCTTTGTAAGTAGTCAGTTCCATCCCCGGAATAAACAAAATGTTCCCGGCAGATTCATCAGCAAAGTTCTGGCTGATGGTATTGTGGTCTGTTAAAGCGATAAAATTCAATCCTTTTTCTTCTGCAATCTTTCCGTTTTCTTCAATTGTATAAGAACCATCGCTGTGAGTACTGTGAAGGTGCAAATCGCCTATTAACCAGCCGACCTCTTCTTTTTCACCCTCCAGCGAAACTGTAATGATTACTTGACAGCCTTCTTTCGGAATCTCATACCCCAAGAAGAATCGACCACTCTCCTTCATACAGTGGCCGCTAACGTATCCGGGAGTGGCTAGGTTCTTTCCAATGTAAAACTCTCTTCTTGCTCCACCGCTCCAACCGCGAACACGAATAAAATCTTTTATGCCTAAGTCTACTACACATTTTTCCGGTCCAAGACTTTTTACTTCATAGTTTACAAGAAGAGTTTGTATACCGTTTGGCATATGAAAAGGTACTTCAATGTACTGTAATTCTTCTTCATGAGAAATAGTGTGGGTAAGAACAAAATTTTGCTGCATAAAATAAAACCTCCTTCAATGGTGAAACGATCAATCTTTCGTAGATCCTAAGGTAATCCCTTTGACAAAATATTTTTGTACAAACGGATAGATGATAAGCAGCGGAATTAAAGCGATGATAATACCCGCCATCGAGACATTGGGTGTAATTAAATTGGTGCTTGAAGACGAATCGCTTCCAACGACCAATGATTGAAGAGCAAGCTGTAATGTATACTTGCTTGTATCATTAATGTATAGAAGGGCTGGCGTAAATTGATTCCAGCGGCTTACAAACTCAAAAAGGACAACGGTTGCTAATCCCGGCTTTGCTAACGGCAAATATAGCTTCGTAAAAATTGTAAAATCACTTGCTCCATCCATTCTTGCCGATTCCGCGATATCATAGGGAACAGACAAGAAGAAGTTCCGCATAAGCAAAATACTAAATCCGGACACAAGCCCAGAGATGATAAGAGCGGACAGTGTATTGAGTAAACCAAGCTCTTTATTGACGATATATAGAGGAATCATAATCGCTTCTTGTGGGACAGCCATTGTAATCATAATGAGTGTAACGATGATTTTCTTTCCTGGTAGCTCTCGTTGAATTAACACATATCCTGCCATGGCAGTAAATAACACATGAAGAAGAGTACCGACTACTGTCACAATTACATTGTTTAAAAATGGATGCCATAGCTGCAGTTTAGACCAAATTGTCTTGTAGCCGATCAAACTGAATTCACTTGGCCATAGCTTTATACCAGGGTGCATCGATGATAGATTAGAAGATATAGAAACTACAAAAGTATTCCAAAGTGGAATAATCATCGTCAAAACAAGAACACTTAAAAACATATAATTAAAAACCTGAAATAATTTTTCTCCTGTTGATACCCTTCTTTTTTTATTCATTTTCTCACTCCATGTCATACTTAGTGATCTTTGCAGAAATCATTACTAATAGTAGTGTTGCTATAATTACTAAGAAAGACGCTGCTGACGCAATTCCCATTTTGAAATTTAAAATTCCTTGTTCGTAGGTATACACCATCAGAACATCAACGTTTCGGGCAATTGCATTGTTCTCCATCACAAAAATTTGATCGAAAATTCGAAGGATTCCCATCATGTTAAGTAAAAGCACAACTTTCATCGTTGGAAACAATTGCGGAATAGTAATTTGACGAATCTCATCCCAACGGCTCGCACCATCGACACGGGCTGCTTCATATAAGGCAGGATTAATCGCTACAATAGCTGCCAGATAGATGATACAGTTATATCCCATATCCTTCCAGACTGCCGACAAAACCATAATATTTCTTGCATATTCGGGACTAGCTAAGAAAGTAATTTGTTTATGGCCACGAGTTTCAATAATTCGTTAACAAGACCACCGTCTGGAGACAGCATAAAAATCCAAATCCCTCCGACAACTACCCATGAGAATAAATGAGGGAGATAGATGATTGTTTGAGTAAGCTTTTTAAACGTTGCATGAAGAACTTCATTGAGTGCAATAGCTACAATAAGAGGTGCGATAAAACCAATAGCTAGAATTCCACCCCCAATGATTAGAGTATTTTTTAAAGCCTGCCAAAACAAAGGATCTTTCAAAACAGTCATATAGTTATCTAGTCCAACAAATGGACGATTACCAATTAAACGATAATCCTGAAGACTAATCATAAACCCTCGAATAAGCGGGTAAAAGGTAAAAATGGCGAAGTATAACAATATTGGAAGCATCATTAAGTAAAGAGTAAAATGCTTGCGAATAACTCGCAAAATGGACACCGAAGAATGGCCCTGCCTAACGGTAGTATTGTTCACAGCCTTGCGAATAACTTGCAAAAAGAACACCCCTGACATTTATATGGTTAGAGCTTCTATCTTGTAAAAAAAGAGAGACAGGAATATGGAATTCACTCCCTCTCTTTTGGTTATCATTGGTCAATCAAGTTAGCTGCTTTTAATTCATCATGCATTTGTTTGACCGCTTCTGTTGCAGGCATTGTACCCATAATGGCTTTAAATGCGTAATTATCTACAATTTTTTGAGCATTTGGCCAATCTTTTGTAGCAATTTGATTTGTAGCGTTATTGTCCGTGACCACCTTATGCGCCTCTGCAACACCAGGCAAAAAGCCAATAGGATTCTTGAAGTGGCTATTGTTCGGAAAAATAACACCGTGATCCATGCCTGCTGCTTTTCCTGCTTCAGTTAGTTCATACTTTCCATTTTTTACGGTGTAGTCATAACCTTCAACACCTAAAGTGCTTAATAAATTACCAGCCTGGGAATGCCAGAATTCAAGGAACTTGATAGCACCTTCTGGATTTTTTGCATTAGCAGGAATTGCCCATAGGCTAGGGTCACCTAAAGTCAGCATAATGCCGTTTGGACCGCTGACGCCTGGAATACCTTCCGCCTGGAATGTGGTCTTAGGATCTCGTTGCTTAAGCGTATTATTATATAATCCCACCCAAGCATCCCAATCTGTGTCCATTCCAACACGGTTTGACATAAATAAATTGCGCATTTTTGTTGTATCATTTGTTAAAAAGTTCGGGTCTAGAATTCCTTCCTTATATAGTTTTGCGAGCCATTCATATACAGGTACGGCCGCTTCTGTTGCATAAGGAATGGTACGTTTTCCATTATTATCTATTACATACTCGGACTTAACACCGACTGCACTCATAAATGGCTGAATATCAAATAAACCAGCTAGAGTTAAGCCATATGTATCATTTTGCCCGTCACCATCCGGGTCTTTTTCTTTAAATGCTTTTAATACTGTGTAGAACTCATCCAACGTTTTCGGTTCTTTTAGACCTAACTTGTCCAACCAGTCTTTACGAAGAACTGGCATAGTTCCTTGGTCTGCTTTATTATATACACCGTAAATGGAACCACCCTTATAGCTAATGGCTTTCCAATCGCTGTTCGAGATAATGGAAGTATCAGAAAGAACTTTTGATTTTTTAATATCATCGTTCAATTTTGTTAAGGCTCCTTGATTCACTAGTACATCCATATCAGGTGTGTTTAAATAGACAAGATCATATTGGTCGCCGGAAGACATTGATGTCAACAGTTTTTGATCATAATTTGCAGGAGGTTTCACCATATCAACCTTTAAACCCGTCTTTTTTTCAATTTCTTGTACAAATAGTTTTTGCTCTTCATCATTTTTTCCGCCAACAACGCCCGCTAAAATCCGGATCTCGTTATTTGGTTTTGCTTTCGTTCCTGCTACACTTTGTTTCTGTTCCGTGGAACAAGCAGATAGAAGTACGGAAGAAATGGATAATGCCATAATCGCTTTGGTTAACTTTGATTTTTTTAGTGAAATAGCCATGGTAGCCTCCTAAAGTCAATTGATTTACTTGTTGGCTTTTTTACATGAACCTCGTTCTATAAATTCAGAAGGTATAATAATTCGTTTTACAATAGAGTTTTTGTCTTCCAGCTTTTCTAGAAGTAATTTAGCTGCTTCTCTTCCGAGTAACTCCGCATTTAGATCAATACAGGTTAACGGAGGAGTTAAAATATTGGCGTACGTCGATTCATTACTAAACGAAATAACGGATAAATCATCAGGTATCCGATATTCAAGCTCTTTCGCTGCGCGATATACACCGGAAGCCATCTTATTCGAATCAGTTATAATTGCTGTTACATTCGAACCGGAATCTAATACAGCTTTTGTTTGCTCGTAACCAAACTGTGCGGATGTTTTACTCTCATCCAAAAATGATACCAGCCATGAATCATTTACCAAGCCTACAGAAGTCAAAGCATATTTATATCCCTGATAACGCTCTCTGCTCACAGTGCGGTATTCCGGAGCATTCAGAAAAAGTATTCGTTCATGTCCAAGAGATAATAAATAGTTGGTTACTTGTGTTCCAATGGCAAAGTTATCGTTGTCAACGTAAGAAATGGCGGTTTCAAAAATCTTAGGGGGCTTTCCTACGATAACAAAGGGTACACCTTGATTTATTCTGTCTTCCACTCTCTTGTCATTCTCTTCCGTTGGGTCAAGAATAATCTCTCCATCCACCGGATCTGAAGCAATAAACTCAACTTTTTCCTTAAAGGCAGCAGACAACGTATTGACTAGCAGTCGATATCCCTTTTCATAACATTCGCTTAATACTCCGTTTAACAGAGAAAGATGAAATTGACTGAATTTCGCCCTTTCTCCCGGCATGTTAATACCGATAATTCTCGTTTGCTTTACTGCTAAACTTCTTGCCAAATAATTTGGTTTATAATTCAATTCTCTTGCAGCCTGCAGGACTCGCTCGCTCACCTCCTTGCTGATTGGTCTTTTTTGACTGAATACATTTGATACGGTGCTTTTGGAAACACCAGCCATTTTGGCAACTTCATTAATTGAGGACATTGATCTTACCTCCACCTATAATAGTAAACCGGTTTTATTAATACTCCGTTTTGTTAGAGTAAAAGAAACGTAAAAAATGTTGAATTATTGTAAATCATCTTTATATTTCTTTTAAATATCTATTTTTATTAATATTTATTTGTTATAAAATAGGAAAAATCAATAAAACCGGTTTTACGGACAATATGCTGATACATAACGATTTGAAATTTTTGTAATAAACTACTCTAGCTACATATGATCTCTTTAAGAAAAACTTAGAAGTTAATTTCTATTAATTTATTAGACAAAAACTCCATCCTTATCTAATTGGATGGAGTTCTTAAAGTATTAATTTAATTAATTACTACCTGTAATATTTTTTATAATCTCTCCTTGCCGTAGCTCACCGAATGAACCTTTTGACTAGTTAACTGAAACCCGCGAAAGATTTTGCGTATTCTAAGGGAATGGCGTTAACTTTTAAATACAATTGCCTATCTGAATAGAGTAGTAATTTATGGTCAAGCGAATGATTGATTTCGATAATCCACAATTTCAGGTTTTCATCCAGGATTATTTCAATGCAAAGTTCAGCATAATTCCCTCCAGAGTGTTCAAGTGTTTTACACGCTGCCTGGCATAAATCAATCATTTCCTGTTCTTTTAAGAAAACTTCCCTTTCGTTCATCCGAAATACTTTTCTCAATGTTTCCCTTCCAGTTAAAACGATTCCTGAACGATTATAGTTGGCAGAAATACTTCCTATTTCACCAAAACACGCAATGATATAAGAACAAGCCCAACGTTTAGAACTTTTCTTCTGCATAATAACTCTAAAAATTATGATTCGATCTTCATAATTCTTGGTTGAAACGGCCTGTTGAACTACATAAGTTTCATTGGATAGTAAAACGCTTAGAAATTCCCCTGCTTCAACACTGGAACTGAAACATATTTTTTCTGATAATTTGTCAACTAAACAATATCCTTCACTGGTTTTAGAAACCTTAAGAAGTCTTTTCCCTTCTCCGGTTTCAATGGGTTTTATATAAACAGCTTCATATTTGCATAACATATCTTCCAAGTCCTGAACGTTGTTCAACAAGTCCGTATAAGGAAGGTGTTCCCGTAGGAAAGTGTACGGAGAGAGCCATTCCCATAATTCCCACTTATCTGATAGATAGGTGTTAAACATATTTTGGCCAAAAGCCGCAATCATTTGATCATATTCAGGCCTATTAATATCAATTTTACAAAATACTACATTCGGATACGGAAATTTACCATACTTAAAAGTGGGTTCATCTTCATTTGCAGCCGGGTCATAATAATATCCTTCACTTGTTTGATTAAATGCATCGATTCCATTGGCTGCACAAATATAAATAAGACCCTGTATGTCTGAGTAACTGCTAAAGTTTCCTAAATACTCATTTAATGACTCAGATGTGATATCCTTTGTTTCTGTAAAAGCTAAAAAGGCAATTATTGGGCCAATATAAAGATTCCTGTCTTTTATTTTGACTTCATATGGTAGTTGTTCAGGCAAATCGAAAGGTATTTTTAGTGTACTTGAAAAGCCAATTGTATTTTCAGGTAGATCGTTTCTGAATTCGACCTCAACCTCGTATTTCCACATGCCAGCATGCAATATCATCCGTCGAGGTATTATTTCCCCTACTCTTAACATTGACTCAGGGAGAATGATCAGATTGGCTTTTTTCTCTGGAATTCTTTTGATATATAAATTCATCACAATTCCTCCGGGAATCCGGCAAGTCTTTTAGCATAAAGCATATTCAAACGTTTTATTTGATAAAATAGTTGCCGGTCACTGATATCAAGAGCAAACAACGGACTAGGGTTCAGGTTGTTCATTTCAATGATCCAAATCTTTCTTAAGGTGTCTATAGCGATATCAATACCTAAATTTCCGCAATGCACCCCACATTGTTCAATCCATTGAGCAGCATCATGAATGATACGAGATATTTCTTTACGTAACCTAAAAACCTCTTCGTCTGATACACTAAATATTTTTTGTAAAGTAATTTCTCCGATTTTGGCCGTACCGCCCGCAAGAATATTTGTTACTATGCTGCCTTGCTGCCCATATTTCGCTACCATACACATATCTTCCCAAACACCAACTTGATTCTTAACCATAACAATACGGAAATCGATTTTCTTTCCCTCGAAAGATATAAGGTCAAGAGCTTGTTGTAAAATAATCGTTTTTCCTTTAAATTGAGCTTTAAAAAAGGCAGCGAGGTCAAATACATTGGGAAATATCGTCTCATAAGGAACACCGTTTTGGTGATATTCCAAATTCAATTCCTTTTTCCCTATCTTTGAAACTTTGAAAATACGATCACCCATGCTCCCATGAACCGGTTTTACAAAGATATCATTGTAAATGTTCAAGAAAGATTCCAGGTCCTGCGGCTTACTATAGAGCACAGTCTTTGGCAAATAAGGGATTATATTAGCTTCTTTACTTAACCATTTATACATCTCCCACTTGTTAAACACATAACTATTAAATAGGCGACTGCCGAAAACAGTTTGAAAATGATTTCTCCAATCTTTGTTAAGATAGATTATTTTAAAAACAGATGCTGGATAAGAATAAACACCTGGTTCCCATTCTTTCCTATCAGGGTTAAAGATATATCCTTCGATTGTATATCGATGAGGATCAATACCTTCTAGTGAAAAAGCTATGACTGCCCCTCCAATATGTTCGTAATCATATAAATAATTAGATAAATACTGGACACTTTCATCTAAACTTTTCTTTTTTAACGTAGCAAGGATTCCAATAAAAGGTCCTAAAAGAATTTCATTGTTCTCTTGTCTAATTTCGAAACGACAACATAAAGGAATCCTTAAGAAATCAATGATTCCAACTGATAGTTTAATTTCGTTTTCGTTCAAAGAAGACGATGTTTTCAGCTTAATTTCTAATGCTTGAATACCAAAACGCAAAAACCATTTTTTGAAAGATAAAATATTGTTTTGTTTTGCCTCATTCGGATGGATGGTCAAGCTATTTTGTGCATTAAGGTCCGGTATGATTTTATATTTTTGTTTCATCGCTATCCTCCCAGCCAAAACCTGCGTTAGATGCTGAATAAAGAATAGGTTCATAGCATATCTGTTGATAGATACGATGATCCAATGATTTAAATCCTTTAAATGTTGGACGAACATTTGCTTCGATAAACCAGTAATGTTGTTGTTGGTCAAGGGCTAGATCCAACCCAAATTCAGCAAAATGATATCCTGAACTATCCATCATTTTGCAAAACTCCATAGATATATTTTCAATATCTTTTCCTACTTTTTCGGTATCTGCATCATTACCAAAGGCTAATTTTATTGCTTCATTTAAGTCTAAAGCTCTGCCTCCATTGGAGATGTTTGTAATCATCTTACCTGTTTCAGCAAGCCTACACTCTATTCCATTACAAACCCACTGATTCCATCCATTCTTTTGCATGACTACTCTTATATCCCATGGTCTGCCTTCGATTCTGGCAAATTCAAAAATGGCTGTATGATATATTCGCTCTTCAGGTATTTTCCTTCCTGCAGATAATCCTCCAATTGCGATCGGGAAATCGTAAAATCGTTATACCGCCGGTAATCGTGAATTACCAAAGTTCCGTGAGGTTTTAGTGTAATGATAGATATTCCTCTACCTCTAGATAGTTTTTTCGGTTTCAAAATGACTTTTGTATATCGGTTGAGGAACGTCAAAAGACTGGCTAAGTTTAATAATGCAGTTTCAGGTAAAAATGGATACAAGTATTCATTGGTCTTTAGATGACTATAAAACTCCCATTTATCAAACCTGATGTCATTAAAAACTTTCCAATTAAATTCATCTTTGTACTCATTAACGAAATTATTCCTGGTATTAAAGCCTCTTCGATAAACGACGGAGGGTAAAGGCAATTTACCATATTCCCACCTTTTGGTATCATAATTAAAATATTGTCCGAAAATACACTTTTCTTCCCAGCTAATCGAACAATATCTGAATGCGAGGAATAGACCTCCTACTTTTTCATATATACCCATTGCATCTGTTAATTCCCTCAATCTGCAGTGATGATAATAATAGTGCTGGTCGCCAAGTAAAAAACCAATAACAGGGCCTATGCTTATCGTTGTTTCGGTATATTGTAGTTGATAGGTTGGCGATGTTTGTATCAGAAGTTGGTCAAATACATCTTGAGAAAATTGGATAATCGCAGGATTGTTAAATTGATTCCCACTACTTTCAGGAATGGAGGATAACGCTATCACCGTAATAGTCATTTCTTTCGTACCAAAGATCAGTTTCTTCTGTGTTGTCAATTCGCTTGCCAGTCTATTTGAGATAAATATAGCATTTTGGGATGTTTCAAAAGATTCCACAGCACCTCTTTCAGCTTTTATCCATTTCATTTTGTTGCACCCTTTTCCGTGACATAATTATTCATTAGATATATCAGATAATGAATCGCATTATTCAAAAGGTTAGATTGAGTCTCCGAGTTCAAGTGGTTATACACGTCTTGATCTTGTTCAAAACCACTTACATAAATGAGGTAGGGACAACTATTTTCATCGAAAATAAAGTCCAGCGTGCAACTGCCAACGTAGGGAATATAATAGTCTAGAAATCTTCCAATTCTTATTGAAACATCAGCTAATATTTCTTCATTTCCTTCGAATTCGTTACAAATAAGCTCGTCTGTAGCATTACTCGTATTCGAAAAAGTATTTCTTGAAAAAATGCCTTGTTTGGCTGTTATTGCTGTTATCGTCCATTCGCCGTATATATTCTTTTGAAGATAGATCCTGGCTTCTAAGGGTATATCCCCGACTTTAAAACACTCGATTCCCTTCATTAAAATATGTTTTTTTTTGTTAATCATCTTTTTTATATAATTAACTATATCGTCCTTTTGACACATTTGACCGTTTTGTCCGATAAAGATCATGAAGTTGTTATTCTTAATTTTTTTGATGATTACCGCTTTGGGTTGGTGGAACGTTTTTTCAGGTAGAAGGAAGAACGTATCGTATTTGTCAAGATAATCAATTAAGGTAGTAGTGTTTAAAGATACCGTTGGTAAGAGAAATTGTTGAGATCCTGTTAAAGAGGTTAACATTTCGAAGATGATGCCCTGAATAAATCGATTAATAGGATTTATTATTGTTATATTTTCCATTTTCCTTAAGTTTCTCATTTTTTTAATTTTATCGGCTGTAGAATGAAGGGATAGGTTATAAATAAGAGGAGGAATTTCACAAAGTCCTTGACTTATCCTGTCTCCTTCAATAATTGTGCCACTTATAACCGGTTCCTCTAAATCTAGATTTTCTAATGTAAACAAAACAATGTTTATGTTATACTCTCTCGATAATTTGCTAAAGTGGCCAGTCATGTATATATATAACTGATGCTGTTTTTTTTCATTATAGATAAAACCAAAATCAACAGTATCGGTTTGCACTAGCTTCACCTCTTTTCTTCCATCGGAAAAGAATGTCAATACTTTATCTTATGAACAAAATTAATGGATATATTACCATTTAAAAAAATACGAAATTCTTTAATCGAATTCGGTAATTATAAGCAATCGTTAAGAAGGTGAAAGAGGATTTGCACAATCATTTTTACGAAACCTAAGGCATGACAATAGGATTTTGAGGTGGAAGAACATATTTTTTTGGAATAACCGGTCCTTTGTCTTCATGACCGATCATTCCCTTACCCGGAATCCATGAGCCTTCCGGAAGAATTCGTTGGGCATTATAGAAATTTTTCCCATACCAGCGTTTAAAGCTACTAATGATCCCGATGGCAGTAGGAGTGCCTGACGTAGTGCTGATTACCGTTGGCTTCCCGTTAATTTGCCCCATATAAATACCAACATGGCCGATACTATAAGTCTTGTCGGTTTGCACTTTCCACCATGTTAGTATATCTCCGGGCAGAAGGTTTTCCACCCCTTCAAGGCTCCAAAATGAATTAACTATTTTATGATATACACCCTCAACTCTTGTTCCGATTGATTCATACCTTTTTGAGACGCCAAATAATTCAAACCCAAAATCACCAAAAACTAATTTCGAAAGCCCCGAACAGTCAACAACTCCGTCGGAATGGTATGAATTGAAGCCATGGCCGTATACCGTATAGCCATGATTCATATACCATATCGCTCGTTCCACAACTTGGTCTGCAAGACTTCCCCTCAAATTTCTATATGTCTTTCTATACTGATCAACTTTCACCAATTCATTTTTGAAATAATCCTCATAATTTGCTTTATACTTAGCGACCGCTTCTTCTGTTGTCATAGAGACATAGGAGACAGTCATTATTTAGCCTCCTAATATTAGGATTCAATGAAAAAAGGGTGTTCTTCCTCATTCAAGCATTTTTTTATTCTTTCTTTATAAGTTTTCCAGGTAACTTTCTGTAAGGCTTCTTCAATGGAAAAATAAACTGCATCCAAGGCATCATCACCCCCTGCTAAATCACCCCCGACCGGTTTTCCTAGAAATTGAACGGTACATCTGCTGAATTTGACGTCTTGAATCAATCCACAAAATTTCGTCAAGTGGATCTCAACGCCTGCCTCTTCCCTTACTTCTCTGATGGCTGCTGTCTTGACTGATTCGCCATTTTCCACATATCCACCTGGGAATTCCCATCCTCTTTTCCAGTTCTTGACCAAAAGGATTTCGTTCTTGCTATTTACAACTGCTACTGATGCCGCTACTCTATGTTTTGGAAATGCCATTCATCTCATTCCCTTCGGTACAATAACCTATATTTATTAGGTACTGTTCAAGAAGTTTTATAAACAAATTCATATCCATGTTGGTAATAGCTCCAATATTTGCTACTCTGAACGTATTCTGTCCATCGAGTTTCCCAGGATAAATGGTAAATCCGTTACGATAAAAGTATTTATGCATATCCTCAAAGTCATAGTTTGGTATTGTAGGCTCAACAATAGCTGTTATTATTCGGGAATGATTTTCTTTTTTCACCAGATGTTTTAAACCCAACCTTGTTATGCCTTTGATAAGTGTTTCCCATGCCTCAGTATATCTCTTGTACCTCTTTTCAACTCCTTCTAGACGCGTCTCAATGATCGCTTGCTTAAGCGCGTATAGTGTTTGAACAGGTGGGGTAAACCGCATCTGTTTCGTTTTTGAAAAGTATTTATACTGCGAATAAAGATGAAGATAAAAATTACGCGGATGGAGGTGTTGGGTCGTTTCTAAATCCTTCGTTCTAGCAATCACAAATGCGACTCCAGCCATTCCCTGAAGATTTTTATTGGAAGAGGCGGCAAGATAGCTAATATTCATTGAGTCCAAATCAATTGGGATAGCTCCATATGAGCTCATGGCATCCACTATTAATTGGATTTGATATTTTTCACAAAGATGCCCGACCAAGCTGATATCATTTAATAGGCCTGTCGTTGTTTCGTTATGGACGATACATAGATGGGAAAATTTACTGGAGGATATTATATCTTCCAGTGAAACCAGGTCTAGAGCCTCGTATGGGCTGCTTTGAAATTCTATATAGTTTAATTTATATGCATCAGCTATCTGGCACATCCGCTTACCGTACGCACCATTATTAATGATTAATACCGCATCTTCGCTAATAACAGAGCTCAAAATCGACTCAACAGCCGCGGTGCCTGATCCCCCGAACAAAACCGTGCTATAATTGTTGGAATTTGCAACCAAGGCTGTAAGTTTGGTCGAAATCATTTGCATTACGTCCCCAAATTCTTCTTCTCTTGGACAGATGTCAGGGACTACTTGTGCGTATTTAACCGTATCAGTAGTTGTTGCAGGGCCCGGATTAAGTAAGATATTTCTCTTTACAAAAGGGAAATTCTTTTCTTTCAATTTGATCATTGGATAGATATAATTCACTGCCCGAAGCAAATGTTGTTCGTTGTCGATCTCACACCAGACAAAATTATTCAACTTGTGAACGTAAATATTAACCTGTTTCGAAATACCGGCTAGGGCGGATTCATAATCGAGTTGGGGGTTTTCAGAAAAGCTTGACTTTGCAAAGTCACACAAAATTTGTAAGGTGTGAACCGAGATTTTTGTAATACCAGTTAATTCTGCATGAATATGGTTTAGATCATTTCTGTTTTTCGATAAATTTACTAAAAGATGATTTTCATCCGTTTCTATAAATACTTCATCATTTGAATTAGTAAACTGACTGGCTAAAATCACATCCGACTCTTTGAGCTTGATTAATTCTTCTAACGCTTGTTTTTCATAAATGAGATCGCTCTCAAGCAGTAGAAAGTCATCTGAAACACGTTCCCTTAAATTGTAAAGAGTATACATACTTCCTGTTTTCATATAATCGTTATTACGTACACATAGAACTTGAGGGTATCGCATTGCTAAATGATCGTATACTTCAGCCAGATAGCCGGTACCAATGACGATTTGTTCTATTCCAATCTCAAGTAGCTTCAATATAGATTCCTCAACAATTGGCTTGTTATCAATTTCTAAGAAGCCCTTAGGCTTATTTTTTGTTCTTTCGTGTAGTCTGGTGCCCATTCCCCCGGCTAAAATTACTGCTGTATTAACCATTGAGAAACACCTTCAATCTCTCTTTAACTTCATGTGGCTTCATCTTAGGTCGCCCCAGATCTTCTTTCGACCCTTTTGATATTTTCATATATAAAAAGGTTAAACTCTTTTCCCGCTTCCAATTGTTAATTTGTGCCTCCAGTTCTGAAAGGTTATGAATGTAAATAGATTTCGAGTATCCACATGCTGCAGCTATATCTACGAAATTCACATTGTGAGAAAACGTAATCTGTCCCCCTGTAGAGTCATGAGTATTATTATCTAAAAGAATATGAAGCAAATTTTTTGGCGCGTAGTACCCATTTGTTGCAAGACTACCCAAGCGCATAAGTAAGGCTCCATCTCCCTCAATAACGACAATATTTTTATCTTTTCTTTTTAGCGAAAGACCTAGTCCTATTGAACTGACACATCCCATCGAACCTACCATGTAAAGATTATTAACGGCATCTTCAACCTCGTAGAGCTCTCGCCCTGTTTTACCTGTCGTTGCCAATTGAACCGTTTGGTCATCCTTTAATGAATTGATCATCCGTATTGCATCAATTCGTTTAGGCAATTGATCTTCGATGGTTTTCTCGATTTTTAAGGTATTCAAGTTGGATGTTTGTGTTTGCTCCTTTAATGCCTCTTTCTCGAATGTATTCTTTTTGACGACAAAAAAGAAGGATTGATTGTTTTCGAGACACGTCTGAGCTCGAACTAATTGTTTTTCCACCTGTTCAAAGTCTGCGGATAAATATTCCCATTTAATTTCCATCAGGTCCAACATTCCAGTTGTGATACATCCCATCAATTCATGTTGGGGTTCATCAGGAATACCAGCCTCTCCTCTCAAGCTCACAAAACCAAGAATAGGAAGACGGAAAGGATAGTTCAGGGAAACTAATGGGGAAACGGCATTGGTTAATCCTGAATTTTGCATGAGAACCACTGGTTTTTTACCTGCAAGATACGCACCCGCTGCAATGGCCACAGCTTCCCCCTCGTTGGTTGCCGCAACGTAATCACACTCATTGATTGCATAGTTGATTAAATTTTTTAAAAAAGAACAGGGAACTCCGCTAAAGAAATCAAATCCGAGACTTTTTAATTTATCACCGAATCTTTTAGTGCTTATCAAATAAATCACCTGCTTTTTGTAGGTCTCTAATTGTATCGATATCAAGCCATGAGCCTTTTATATATTTCACAGCAATTGCGTGTGAGGAACTGATATGATTGAAAAGGTCTGCCATAGTCAGTTGTTTAAAATCTTTTCTTTCGGATAATTCCGACAAAGCTCTTTTAACAATATTGGTACCGTTTTTTGTCACCTTCCAAAGGCCAATGAATTCACCATGGATTTCATTCTCCTTCAGATCCCCGGACATTTTGTTAAATTGGACACTACTGGAGTAAAGCTTTTTGGAGTAAGGAGTGTTGGTACATACGAAGTCTTTATCATTACTGACGGGATCGACATCGGCATCTACTATGAGGGTGATATCACTCATATCGTTAAGTAGATCGTTTAGAATGTAATTTTTGAAAATAATATCCCCATAGCTTATAACCGTATTTTCCTTAATATGTTCCCTGGCTAAATACAAGGAATAGAGTTCTTTCGTTTCCGAAAACAAATCATTATCAATAACAGAAAAATTCGCAGAGGCAACCCTATCTTTGGCGAAACCCCTTACTACGCTAATATCTTTGATTCCAACCTTGTTAAATTCCTCTATCTGGATGGTCAGCAGAGATCTTCCCCCAACTTCAAGCAATGTCTTAGGAATTTCTTCAGTAAGTTCAGCCATATCCCCCCTACTTGCAGCTAATATGACGGCATTCACTTTCTTTAAGGAGACGGGAAGATACCTTTTCTCCGCTTGCTTCAGTTCATCCGCTCTTTGAAGACGGAACACTTCATCTACTGACACAACGTGACTCTCTATATTTAATAGACTTTGATCTTGATAGATTTGTCGAGTTGTATTCTGCATAGCGGTAATGGCTGCCCTTAGATTATGATTGGCCAAATGGCGAGGCTGACACCCAATTCTCTAAATCTGTCAGTTGGAACTGTATAATATTTTGTTGGAACAATTACTACAGGAAGTCTACTTCCCCATTCTTTCATAAAGGCTTCAATCTCAGTAATATCGTTTCTCTTGCTATGCATTAGGATCGCATCAGTTCCAGCTATGCGGTAAGCCTCGGCTCGCCGTAACGCCTCTCTTAGCCCCCATCCGGCAATAAAGGCTTCCACTCTAGAAACGACAACAAATTCATCATCAGTCTGGCTATCCTTCATCGCTTTGATTTTACCGCAGAACTCATCGATATCGGCAAGCGGCTGTGCTTCCCCACTGATAAAAGAATTCGTTTTTGGAAATAATTTATCTTCGATACACACTCCGGCAATTTCCCTGGACTCCAATTTTTTGACAAGACGTCTTGCATTGTTGAAGTTTCCATAACCTGTATCACCATCAAGCAAAATCGGTATCGAAGTGGCATCACTCATAAATTCCAAAGTTTCAAGCACCTGAGTCCAGGAAGCTTCGTTATTATCTCTTATTCCCATCGAGGCAGAAATGGACAGCCCGCTAGCCCATATTCCTTTGAATCCGGCTTCTTCCACAATTTTCGCTGTTAAACCATTATGAGCTTCCATGATAAATTCCAATGGATTCGAAATGATTAAATTTTTTAATCTAGTTGTTTTTTTCATTGCTGTTTTCCTTTCGGTTCAAAATTTTTTTATTTCTCACAAGCAATGATTTTCCGCTTTAAATCTTTAAACGAGTCCTGTACCATGACACGATGAGGTATTTTCAACAGTACGGTAGCATCCTGATGTAAATAAGGTTTTAGAATTTGATAGATTTCTGTTCCACTATTGCAAAAATAAACTTTGTTTGGATCCATTCCAAGTTCGAGAGCTTTCTTTCCGATCTCCAGTGCTTCCTCACCAACGACAAACAGGTGGTCAATCTGTGTTTCTACAGCTTTTTCACCCATTTTCGCATATTGTTCCGTCGCGTATTGACTGTCCCCGAGTTGGGGCATATATCCCAGAAGTGCTATTTTGGTTTTAGAGCGGGAAGTTTCTTGAAGCACCTCAAGTGCTGATGCCATAGATAGAGGAGCTGCATTCCAAGTATCATCAATAATCGTGCATCCGCCAGTACCGTCAAGAAATTCCAAATGTTCATTCATCTGTTCAAATGATGCCAGCCTTTCGCAACATTCTTGGATATCCATTCCTGCAAAAGAAGCAGCTGCGATAGAAGCAAGCGCATTGTATACATTTGGTTTGCCGTAACCCGTAACAAAGACAGGAAAAGTTTGATCTTGGTGTATCAGTGTGAACTGCATACCTCCATCAGCGTATCGGATATCCTTTGCCTGAAAATGACATCCTTCACTAAAGCCAAAATAGATGACATTGTGGAATCCCTTTATATCAAGAACTTTTTTTATGTTCTCATCGTCAGCATTTAAGAGGATAATTCCAGTTTTGGGATCTAATCCGTTAATGATTTCGGCTTTCGCTTTCATATAGGCCTCTGGTGTTTTACAATCCTTTAAATGATAAACATCAATATTTAGCAAGATTCTGATTTGAGGCTGAAAGTATTGGATAGTATTAGTTAAATAACCAGGAGAGGCAACAGGCATTTCAAAAACAGCTGCCCCTGTCTCATCATCGATTCCAAGCAAATATTTTAAATTAAGTGCCCTTTGATTATTGCTAAGAAAAGTGGAATGGACGCGATAATGCTTTCTTAATATGTGTTTTACCATTTGTTTAGTCGTTGTTTTTCCACAAGTACCAGTGATGCCAATAACATGGATCTGAAATAGATTTCGATAAAAATTTACGAACTTCCAGTAAGCTTCTTCTACATTTGAAACTTTGATAAGAAGGACATCCTTACCCAAATTTTTGAATTTTTCCTCCAAATCTGTAACAATCACAACAGATTTGTACTTTTGAAACAGGTTCTTATCAATTTTCATATCCTTATATCGATAAAAGAGTAATGTTTGATCCCCTATTTTTTTAGGTCGATAGGTAACATCCTGTATCAGTGGATTTCCAGATCCCTGTACGACAGTGCCATCAATTCGTTCAAGAATATCTTGGAGAAATAAACTTTTCATGCTGTTCCTCCGTTCACTAAACGATGATTTTTGCCTTCAGTTCCTTAAATGTGTCTTGAACCATGACACGGTGAGGGATTTTAAGAAGGACAATTGATTCTTCATTTAAATGCGGCTGAAGAATGTTAAAGATTTCTGTCCCGCTGTTCGAATAGTAAACCTTATCTGGTTCCATCCCTAGTTCTAGGGCTTTCCTTCCAATTTCTCGCGCTTCATCTCCCACAACGAGCAGTAAATCCACTTGTGCTTCAATTACTCTCTCCCCATCTTGGCATACTCTTGCTTTGCATAATCTCCATCGCCTAACTGGGGCATATATCCTAAAAGGGCTATTTTAGTTTTTGTACCTGCAGTTTCATTCATTACTTGAAGAGCTGAGGTCATCGAAAGCGGTGTCACATTCCACGTATCGTCTATTACAGAGCAACCACCAAGCCCAATGTGGAACTCCAAATGTTCGATCACTTGGTTGAATGAAGCTAATCGTTCGCATGCTTCCTCAATATCCACACCAGCACTCCAAGTTGCAGCAATTGCGGCAAGAGCATTATAAACGTTATGTTTTCCATATCCAGGTACGATTACAGGATAGGTATTATTTTGATGATGGAGTGTAAACACCATTCCTTTTGGGTCGTAATCGACATCCGTTGCTTGAAAATGGCAGCCTTCACTGAAGCCTATATACTGAATAATGTTTTGGAACTTACTTACATCTATTTTTTTAATGTTCTCGTCATCTGCATTTAAGATGAGAGTACCGTTTATGGGGTCCAACTCCTCAAGGATTTCCGCTTTTGCTTCCAGATAGGCTTCCGGTGTTTTACAACCGACTAAATGATAAACATCAATATTTAATAACACCCTGATTTTGGGACGAAAATACTTCAGATAAAAAATGATGTCCCCTGGGTAGTCAACACCCATTTCAATGACAGCCGCCCCTGTGTTCTCTTCAATTCCAAGGAGATAGCGGTGATTCCGGTGACCACCGTTGAAACTCTTATAGGTTGATTGAACTTTAAATCGTTTTTCGAGAATATGTTTAATCATCTCTTTCGTTGTGGTCTTACCGCAGGTTCCAGTTACACCAATAATGGGTATATCAAAAAGACTCCGGTAATAATCAATGAACTTCCAATAAGCGATGTCTATATCTTCTACTTTTACAACCGTCACGCCATCGCCTAGGTGGGTAAATTCTTTAGGTTTTTCGGTTACAACAACGATGGAATGAAAATTTTTGAAAAGCTTGGAATTGACTTTTTCTTTTGTATATAAATCAAAGAGCAGGGTATGAGTACTTACCTTGTATCGTTTAGTCACTACATTTTTAAAGAGAGGATTTTCCTCTCCTTGAACCAATAATCCATTTATATGAGTAAGAATTTCGTTTATGTAAAGCCATTTCATATGATTCTCCTCTCTTCGTGCATTTTCTAATTTTATATAAATATTTCTTAAAAGAAATTATGTGAATGTCCATTGCAAGAATCTATTTATATATAAGACTCGAGAAAAATTAAATAGACAAAACAAAACAGAATATTCAGATAATCATTCTTACTTTTAATGACGAAAAAATTGACACGGTCTAAACCTATATTTCCGATAACAAATAAATTGTTTTATATATACTTATATGGGGATGAAACAAAACATATGAAAGATAAATCAAACCCTTTACCAATGGATCTTGATGGGACAATGGAACTGCAACAAAAAACGGAATTAATTTCTTCAATCTTGAACTTGTTTGTTTTTTTTGTATTTTTCATTGTGTTTATTTATTGGGGCATTTATTGATGGAAGCGGAAATATGGAAAAATGTGTACAAACCTAAAACCTGTCTTATTTGTGTTACATATAAATACAGTACAACATCACAAGAGGGATAGATGGAAGGGGGGGACATGAGCGGACTGCCTCTAGAGGAGATAATGCCAACTCATGATAACATCATGAAAAAGTAGCTAGAGGAAAGGGGAAATATATGTTTCAACCAATGGTTTGGATCACCATTTTATCATTTTTGGGTACCCTTGTATTTATTCTATGGAGACCTAGAGGTATTAATGAAGCCATCCCTGCTGCGATAGGTGCAGCTATTGTTTTACTCAGTGGGAGTGTTTCATTATCAGATTTAGGTGTCATTACAAATACAATCAGCGGTGCTGCGATTACCATTTTGGCAACAATCGTCATGGCGATTGTCTTAGAAAGTTTTGGGTTCTTTCACTGGGTGGCAGAGAAGCTTGCCGCTAAAGCAAAGGGATCAGGGATACGATTATTCTGGTATGTCAATCTATTATGCTTTCTCATGACACTCTTTTTTAACAACGATGGAAGTATTTTAATCACAACCCCCATTTTAGTCATGCTATTAAACAATATGGGGTTAAAAAACCATCAAAAAATTCCGTATTTACTGTCTGGGGGCTTAATTGCAACCGCATCGAGTGCTCCAATCGGTGTAAGTAATATTGTAAATCTGATTGCTCTAAAAATCGTTCATATGACTTTGTATATGCATACGGCGATGATGTTTGTTCCTGCAACGCTTGGTTTACTGCTCTTAGTTGGGCTCCTATTCCTTCGTTTTCGCAAAATCCTACCCAAAACCGTTCCTACTGAGGTATCGGGTCTAACAAACCCTTCTTACCATCCGCTTAAGCCAGGACCTATATATGCTACGGAGAAAGCTCGTTCAAGGTTTATGTGGAACGTCCTGCTATTTGTATTTGCTATCCGTGTCAGCCTCTTTGTTGCTTCATTTTTTTCCATTCCTATCTCAATCGTGGCTGTCACTGGTTCTCTTCTCCTTTTAGGATGGAGATGGGCTTATTTAAAAATACCTCCTGGCGATATGCTGAAGAAAACGCCGTGGTATATTATCGTTTTCGCCTTTTGTATGTATACCATCATATACGGTCTAAATAACATTGGTTTAACGCACTGGTTAATTGGAATCATGCAACCTATGGTTTCTGGAAGTCTGCTTCATGCGAGTGTGCTGATGGGGATACTACTGACCGTTCTATCCAATATATTTAATAATCACCCAGCCCTTATGGTTGGAACGCTTACGTTAACGAATATGCATCTAGATCTACTTTCCTTGAAAATCGCCTATCTGGCTAACATTGTTGGCAGTGACATCGGATCGTTACTTCTTCCAATGGGAACACTGGCTACACTGATGTGGATGCACATTGTCAAACGTGGAAAAGTAAGAATCACTTGGTGGGAATATATAAAAATCACAGGTGTCGTTATACCGCCTACTGTTTTATTCACATTAGTGGTTTTATATTATTGGGTTTCAAGTCTTTTTGGTAGTGTCCTTCAAAGATAAGAGTATATGAGATTAAAGGAGAATGATGATGCTTATAGATTTTCAAGATTTAGTAGGAAAATATATTGAAGTGGAAATTTCCGGCGGTGTTTTCCACAAAGGAACCCTAATAGATGCTGGGTTGGACATCATTGTTATACACGATGGAAGGACCAATTCATTCCTCTACATTCCTTTCGTTCATGTTCAGAGATTGAAAGAAACCAGTATAGAGGTAGAAGATAAATCCTATGACCCTCCTTCAGAAAAACCAATTGAAATTGATGCAATATCCTATCGTAAAATATTAATGACTGCTAAAGGGTTGTTTGTCAAGGTTTACGTGACAGGGAATTATTCTATTCATGGCTATTTAACCAGTATTTTGAACGACTATTTTGTTTTTCACTCCCCTGTGTACAAATCAATGTTTATTTCGATGAACCATGTAAAATGGCTAATTCCATATCCATCAAATACAACTCCGTATTCCTTAAACAATCAAAATCTTCCGCTTAAGCCAGTGTCTACTCCATTAGCTAGAAGTTTTGATGAGCAATTGAAAAAATTAGAAAATCAACTAGTTATTCTAGATGGTGGAGATAACCCTGAAAAAATAGGCTTACTCCAAAAGGTTCGAAATAACAAAGTGACTCTAATAACGGCTGAAGGCGAAACAGTGTATCGAAATTTAGAGCATATCAAATCGATTCAATTACCATAAATAATCAAGATTATTGGCTTTAAGAATAATACACTTCACCATAAACCAACAATATATTGGCAGGAGATGTTCACTTAAAAAATCAAAGTAAACAAAAAAAAATAACCCACCCAGTGTTTGCCGACGAGGATGGATTATTCATTCAATTCTGGAGTTGTTTTTTAGACCGTGCCTAACGAGTCACGGTCCTTTTTATGGTGTACTACCTATTGTTAGCATATGTTTTTGGGTTTAATTTAGTTCAAGGTAGAGAAAATTTTTGCAGCTCGTAAAAAATAAAATGCTCTAAAAGAAATATATCGAAGTCTCTCTTTTTCACTTTGGCTTTTAGATGTCATCAGGTCGGTTTTTTTGCCATTTTCTCGATAGAGTACCTAAATACAAAACAATCAAAAGATAAACCAAACCAAACGTAACGAGTGAAGCGGTAACAGAAAAACCGTATCGGGCATTTAACAAATAAACGCTATAGGTTCCAAAAAGCATAAACGAATTATCGATGAAATTTTGAACGGCGATCGTTTTCCCTACGCCAACCACTCGAGAACCTTCCTCCTGCAAGGTCGCATTTAACGGGATGACATACAATCCAGCAGAAATTCCAAGCCCTAACAACAGCAAGCAGGCAAGAACTTGCGAAAACAATTGATGACCATAAATAAAAGGGAATAGAATGGCAAATCCGGCAACTATTAATCCAAATCGGTTTGCACGGTAAAAAGTCCTAATGGACGTATATTTTTTGGCGAGCAGGGACCCGATGACAATACCGATTGCCGTCATCCCGATGATGAGGGATAAAGGAAAACCTCTTTGGATTCCCAAATTAGCAGGAATCCATAAAAGCAATCCGTTTTTGATTACAACCGAAATCATCCAAAATGATCCGCTTCCAATCAAGGTAAAATGCATTCGGGAATTTCGGAAAGCGTCTTTCACATCACGGAAAAATTGAAAGACTTCTTTTTTGTAGCCTAAGTTTTTGTTTCCATCTTTGGCAGGGATGTTTAGCGCAAGCAGAATTGATAAAATATAAATAATTAAGCAAAAAATCATTCCGATCAACGTGTGGGATGATAAGATTCCTCCTACCACTGTTCCGAGGATAATTGCCAAAATCGTAAAGCCTTCTAACTTTCCATTGGCATCCAGCAATTCCTCTTGTGTGTTAGTCAGCTCTTTTAATATCCCGTATTTAGCAGGACCATAAACCGCTGCTCCGATCCCGATAATTCCATAACTGAAAGCGGGATTAAATCCGACAATGAGCAACACAATCCCAATGGCTTTTACGGTATTTCCAGTAAAAAGGACCTTTGATTTTGCATTTCGGTCGGCATAGGTACCAACAACCGGGGCAAAGAGGATATAAGCAAATAAAAAGAAAGTTTCAACCAAAAAAATATAAGGGTTATTATCATCTTTTGTGCCAATGGATTCTTTAAGCATAAAAGCAATAATCAAAATGGCTACGCTGTCGGTAAATGCAGACAAAAACTGAGTAAATATTAACGAAATCATTGGTTTTTTCAAATACGCTCTCTCCCTGTTTCCGCATTTTTTTTTACCTAACGTAAATCATTTTTTTAGATTTCGAGCCGTGGCACCGAATGCTTATATTCGATTTTATGCGGAATCATCAGAGCGAGTACCCATGCATTTGAAAAAAGTTGCGCATGGTTCTTTGCGATAAATACATGGTAATTGTGTTATTATTCTATACGCTAAAACGATGAAAACCTTGATGTATCAATGAAAATAAAAGGAAGAAATCAAGTGTGATTTCCTCCTCTTAATATGTCGCAAATTATAGTGTTTGCACCTCAAAACGGAACCCGTTACTATGATGTGTTACCTTTTTTTTCAAATAATAGTTGAATCAAAACTAAAACTTATTCAAATAAAGGGCTTACTGCTTTTTCATTGTGAATACGGTCAATTGCCTCTACGAGCAATGGTGCAACGGATAAAGAAGTAATTTTATTGATCAACTTTTCTTCTGGCAGCCTAATTGTGTTCGTCACCACTAATTCTTTAATAGACGAAGACGCTATTCTACTAATAGCTGGCCCCGAAAGAACAGCGTGGGTACAACAAGCATACACTGCTTTTGCCCCTTTCTCAATTAAAGAATTGGCTCCGGTTGTAATAGTTCCGGCCGTATCAATTAAATCATCTATAATAATCGCATTTTTCCCTTCAATATTTCCAATAATGTTCATGATTTCAGACTCATCGTGTTCAGGGCGTCGTCGATCAATTAAGGCAATTGGGGCATTTAATAGGCCGGCCATTTTTCTTGCCCTTACTACACCGCCATTATGCGGTGCAACAATGACGATATCTTCTAACCCTTTTTTCTCAAAATACTCTGAAAGGATTGGAATACCAGTTAGATGTTCCACTGGTATATCAAAAAAGCCCTGAGTTTGAGGAGCATGAAAGTCCATAGTCAGCACCCTGGTTACGCCTGTTGTTACTAAAAGATTCGCAATTAGTTTCGCAGTTATCGGCTCCCGAGATCTGGCTTTTCTGTCTTGGCGTGCATAGCTATAGTAAGGAATCACAACGTTGATCGTTTTGGCTGAAGCTCTTTTCAAGGCATCAATCATGATGAGAAGCTCCATAATATGCTCATTATTTGGCTCTGAAGTGGATTGAACTATAAATACCTCACTTCCTCGTACACTTTCATCTATACTAATTTGGATTTCACCATCACTAAATTGCTTGACTGAGCTTTTCGCCAGTTCACAACCTAAAAGCTTTGCCATCTCATTTGCCAGCTCACGATTTGAATTTAATGCAATCATTTTAAAACCCTTTTTAAGTTGATAAGTCACTTTTTATCCCCCATGCTATGTTAATTCGTATTTTTAAACCTTGTCCATTCTCTTATTTTACATTAAATAAAGAGAAAATCTAAGGAAATTTCATTTCTAAGAACTGACTTTTTTTCGTATCTTTGATTTTCGCAGCAAAAATGGAAAATTTGTATAAATCTACAATAAAGCTGTGCTGATGCCAGAATTCATAGCCTCCTTTGGGAATTTACAAGGCTATGAATTTTTTGAAATGCAGGAATAACCAATATAGGAAAAGAATAGGTATAGTGGACGATGAACAGGGGTGATATGAATGCTAAAAGAGGAACAATTATTGGATATTAAAGCTCTTCAGGACGCTTGTGAGAAAGACGGAGGATTTCAGCTGAAGCTGAATTTTGTTATGCTTGAAAACCGAACCGAAAATCGCAAGGAAGATTTCTTCCACTATGAAGACGGCAAGCTTGTCGGTTTCCTAGGTACCTATGGTTTTGGAAATAAAGTGGAGCTTTGTGGAATGGTACATCCGGATTACCGAAGAAAAGGGATATTTTCCAGTTTACTAGAAACGGGACTTAAGGAGTCAAAAAAACAAGATACCGAGACCATTTTGTTAAATGCTCCAACAAAATCGCAATCCGCAAAGGAATTTTTAAATACCTTGCCGTGTACATATTCGTTTTCAGAATATCAAATGAAATGGCAGAATGCTGAATTATCCGAGGATCCGGCTATTACAATCAGGCCATCTTTTTCGAATGAGGATTGGGAAGCGGAGATACAACTGGAAGTGTTGTGCTTTGGATTTACTGAAAAGGAAGTGCAGGAATTTCGGCAGACAATCAGGGAGAACGGCAGTGAACAAAACTTAATAATTGAAGCAGAAGGAAAAACGGCCGGGAAAATGCGGGTTTCCGAATCGAATGGAGAAGCATGGATTTATGGATTTGCCATCTTTCCAGAACTTCAAGGAAAAGGGATCGGAAAAAAAGTCTTATCAAAAGTGGTAAAAATGGAGCATCAAAAAGGGTTGTCTATTTTTCTTGAGGTAAAGGCTTTAAAAATGCCCATGCACTAAGGCTCTATGAATCATGTGGATTTAGAAGCTACCATTCACAGGATTATTATAAGTTACTATGAATATATGACATGTATGAGATATTCAAGACTTTTTTGTGTCTACTTTTTGAACTAATTTTACTTGTAACAACTGATGTCTTAGAAAACATTATTACACAAGCATCCTTTATTAATTAAGCGTTTTTTCTTTTGTTCTATGTAATAGCCCACACAATTTCACTAGTTATGGCTGCTGCGTTCCCGCCCTGACCCGTTCTTAGTGTCCTTGTTGGACTATGACTCCGCAGGTAGGACTCGAACCTACGACCGATCGGTTAACAGCCGATAGCTCTACCACTGAGCTACTGCGGAATATTAATAATAATGAAAATAACAAAGAATTTGAGCTAAACCGGTATAGTTAAGTGGAAATGACGGGAGTTGAACCCGTGTGCAAAGATATTGGCACTTATACATCTACGAGTATAGTCAGTAAAATTAAATTTCGCCCACTTCTTTAGCCTACTGACAGGCATTGAGGCGGCTAGTCTGATTGTTCTCTTCCTTCATCCTCAGACGGTGGAATTCGGCGTAGTCCACTTAGAATGAGTCCCTTACCCTTACCACATGGACGATGGAGGGAGGAACCGCTAACGTCTGTTATTAAGCAGCGAAAGCGAAATTGTTGTTTTGTTTGCCAGTTATAGGCTGTGACGTTTTTACGTCGCGATCCCCACGACTCGCAATATAAGCTCAAACTATCCCTGTCGATACCAAGACATTCCCATATTATATAATGGCAGAGAAGAAGGGATTTGAACCCTCGCGCCGGTTACCCGACCTACACCCTTAGCAGGGGCGCCTCTTCAGCCTCTTGAGTACTTCTCTGTAATAAAAACCATATCTTGTAATTCCGTTAAGAACTTACAAGACAAATATATCATCTATTCAAATTGGAAGATAGCTGTAAATTTTGGTAGTTCAAAAGTCCCAAATCCAACAAACTGTTAGGTAATATCCTGTGAAATTCACAGGGTCTTTTCTTTCATATGCAGATACCTTTATTTAATTAAATCTCAGAATACTGCTCTCCTTAGTCTGAGGATCAAAAGAGATCTCTCATTTTGGTCTACCATATAAAACTAATATACAGGAGGTCTTTCATTATTCATCCGAATCCTTATATGTAGAGATGAATTGCTTAAGGAGACTATTTAATTGAAAGGCAGCCTTTGTCGGAAGTTGGTGCTTCACATCTTGAATCCATATTAATTCATTTTGCGGTAACTTTTCATGCAATAACTTGGCATATCGATGAAAACCTTGATCTTTTTGTCCATAGATTAATAAAATGGGGCTATTTATATTTTTCAATTTATTTGTACAATTATAGGACAAGCTATACCGATAATATTCTTCAATATTTTGGGCATTTCCCTTTTGCTCTTCCTTAACCATGTTCCAAAATGAGGATTTGGAATTCGAATTTGACAAGGTTATATACAAAGCTAATGCAGAAAGAGCCTTTAATTTTGCAAGGGTAATCGCTACTCTAATTTTATTTTTTAAGGCCAATCACTTACCTCAGACATACCACTAATCAATATCCCACCTGAAGCTCGATCCGAATTAGACAGTAGAAATTCAAGGGCGATTGTCCCTCCTGTTGAATAGCCGCATATAAAGGCTTTTTGAATATTTAGATGATCTAATAAATGCTTCATATCTTCTGCAATTAAAGGATACGTTAAAGGCTGTTTTGAAAATGAACTTCTTCCATGCCCTCGAATATCGAAGGTAATAACCTGGAATTCCTTTGATAATTCTTTCATTTGGTTCTCAAAATTTAAATGAGTAAGTACCGGGGGATGAATAAAGAGTATGGGTGTCCCTTGACCTTGAATCGTAAAATAGATTCTGCAACCATTCGCCATAATGAAGGGCATATATCCGATCACCTCACTGGTAAAAAAATTTCTTCAAATTCTTTTTAAAAAGTATTTTTATGATTCCATAATTTTTCGCTTTTATCATTGAAGAAGTTAAAAATATTTATATGGAGTTTATTCGTTATATTTACGGGAACATAGTTGAATCACTGTGTATTAGTCAAAGATTACTCCGGCAAACTAAGAACGTAATTCTTAAAATAAACCCTCAATCTGAAGGATCATTAAAATGATTTAAAACAAACTAATGCCATGTTGATAGATAGAAATGAGTCGGATGTTTCAGCTTAGCATTCTTCCCCAAATGAGTTATAAAAATACCAGTCGAGGAGGGATTTTTTTTGCATAAGGATTTATGTATCATTATTCATGGATTCGCTGGAAACCCATGGGAAATAGAGCCATTGGCACATGCCTTAGAAAGAATGGGCTACGAAGTAATGACCCCCTTGTTACCTGGTCACAGGATGAATAAAGGGCGGATGGGAAAAGCCACTTCCTTGGATTGGTTACAAATGATGGAAAAAATCGTAAAACAGGCAATGGAAGAAAACAAAAAGATTCATTTGATTGGTTTTTCGATGGGGGCAATGATCGCTTCTATTATGGCGTATCGTAATCAAATATCCACCCTTGTATTGCTTTCTCCAGCAGTATACGCGGTTACACCATACCTATTAAAAATGAAGCTAGAACAATTTTTTCACCGTCCTAGGACAAGAGAGAATCGTTTATTATCCGGTCAAAGGATTCTCAAGAATCCATCATTCATTCGTTCTACTCCTCTTTATAATTTGTTTCAATTTCAAAAAATCGTCCGTGAGGCGAAAATGATTTTTCAGCATATCTCTATCCCAATTTGTATCATTCATGGTCAAAAGGATGAGACAATAGATCCAAAAAGTTCTGAATTAATTTATCGGGTTGTTTCTTCAAAAGAAAAAGAGCTACATTATCTTCCGCATTCAAAGCACCACATTTGCCAGGATTGCGAAGTGGACACTGTCATTCAAATAGTTACCAAGTTTTTAGAAAAATATCATTAAATATGATGGTAACACTGGAATTAATCTCCTAAAGATTTATCCTGTTGACCATGGTATATTATTCGTTGTCGCTTTTGGACGAATGAAAATGAACATGAAATGGTGAGTAGTCGCGGTTCCTTTTTAAGGAGCTGAGGAAAGTCCAGGCTCGCACAGTGCTGAGATGCCTGTAATGTTCGTGCCATTCGTAAGGATGGGCAGTTGATGAATAGTATCGACTGACGGCGGTGAAATCATGCTAAGTCCCACGGGATATGCTGAGAATAACCTGAAAGTGCCACAGTGACGAAGCTTTTCTGGAAACGGAAAAGGTGGAACGGGTAAACCCCACGAGCGAGCAACCCAAATTAGGTAGGGGCATCATCCTGCGGGAAATGAACCTAACGGATGAATCGGCATTGGTCGATAGATAGATGACTACTACTTCCAGTACAAGGCTTGCTACCGATTGCAGTACGGAAGAACAAAACCTGGCTTACAGCCATTTCATGAGCTGATTTTTTCGTTTAAAGGTACATTCTAATTCACAAGGTAACGTTGCAGTCTCTCCACTTTATTCAATAAATTCAGCAATATTTTCGGTTACTATATGAATAGAACCATAAAAAAAGGACTACCCCTAAAGTTAGCCCTCAACTACGAAACATGGATTAACCTAACCTGAACACAATTCCGTGACCGCCCTTCGGATACTCCCATTTAATATTTTGATGTGGACAGCCTATGCGGCAGCTCCCACATTCATGACAGCCTTCGTAACCAACATGCATTCGTATGTCTTCCCATTTATAAATCTCTGCTGGACAAAAGATCGTACATATTTTATCAGGACATTGCGTTAAACAAATATCCTCATCTTTCACGTGAAGATGAGATTTTGTATCGGCGTTGAAGCGAACAAGGTATTGCTTTTCTTCGATTGTTTGATATTTTTTCTGTTCACTCATTATTTCATCACCTTCCAGGCTCGATACACATCTCGGGCGAGTTTCATTTTTTCTTTAGCTGTTCCTAGACCACTCCATATTTTCTTTTGTTTATCCCATTTGGACGATCCATCGACAGTAAACATTTGACTTGCAGCTTTATTTACCATTGGAATATAGGCATCAAAATATTGCGGGAATTTATTAAAATGATGGGTAGAATGCTGATATTTTTTCATATCCTGGCCGACAAATCCATCCATTAACCTGACACGATAATGGTCGAGCATTCCCACAGAAAAATTTCCCGCTTCCTTCGCTAATAGAACTGTTTCGGCAGCTAACCTCCCAGAAGTCATTGCCAAGTTAGAACCCTCCCGATGGATGGCATTAACTAATTGGGAAGCATCCCCAATCACGATGACACCGTCACCGACAATTTTCCCCATTGAATTATAGCCACCCTCTGGGATCAGGTGGGCTAAATACTCTTGCGGTTCGCTTCCTTGAATATACGGGCGGATCATCGGATGGTTTTTCACATATTCAAGTAAGTCATATGGTTTAATTTTATGTTTGATCAGACCGGACAGCAGTGTACCTACACCAATGCTTAACGTATCTTTATTGGTATAAAGAAACCCTGTGCCCAGAATTCCTTTTGTGGCATCTCCAAATAATTCAATGGTGCAGCCCTGATTTTCTTCCAGGTTGAAGCGGTCTTCAATCACTTTTTTATCAAGCTTCAAAATTTCCATCGTTGCTAAGGCTACTTCATCGGGTTTATACTCTTTATGAAACCCAAGCTTTTGAGCCAAAAGAGAGTTTACACCGTCTGCTAAAACGACGACATCGGCATAGATATCGCCATCTGGACGGTCTGTTCTGACACCGACAACCTTCCCATTTTCAACAATACATTCTAAGACGACGGTTTCGGTTACTAATATTGCACCCTGTTCTACCGCTTTTTCGGCAAACCACTGATCAAAATTGGCCCTTAATACAGTAAAGTTATTGTAGGGTTCCTTGCCCCACTCCATTCCCTTATAACTAAAGGTGACGGCAGACTCTTTATCCATCATCATAAATCGTTGTTCAGTAATGGGACGCTCGAGAGGAGCTTCTTTATAAAAACCTGGGATTATGTCCTCCATCATTTTTCGATAAAGGACACCTCCCATTACATTTTTTGAACCTGGATACTCTCCTCTTTCAAGAAGCACTACGTTTGCGCCGCCTTTTGCTAAATCATACGCACAGGAGATTCCAGCTGGACCTGCCCCGACAACAATACAATCAAACTTCTCTGGCATAGCTTACGCTAACCTCCTCTTTAGAAAATGCCTTATTAAACTGTTCAATGAATAAAGGCACGATCTCAAATGCATCTCCAACAATTCCATAATGACAAGACTGGAAGATAGGTGCATCACTGTCTTTATTGATGGCAATGATTAAACCGGAATTTTTCATCCCTACTACATGTTGAATCGCACCAGAAATTCCGATCGCAAAATATATTTTTGGCGTTACCGTTACACCGGTTTGACCTACTTGGTGAGCATGATTAATCCAACCCGCTTCTACCACATCCCTACTGGCACCAACTGCACCGCCAAGAGTGTCTGCTAATTGGTGAATTAACTGAAAGCCTTCAGGACTCCCCAAGCCTTTTCCACCAGCAACAATGATGTCTGCTTCGTCGATTCGGACCTTTTTTGTGGTTTCCTTCACAATTTCTAATACTTTTGTCCGAATATCTTCTTCTTTTAAGGCAATCGTTTCTTCGATCACCTTGCCTGTTCTGCCTGCTTGCGGAGGCAGCGCTTTCATCACTTTCGCACGTACTGTGGCCATTTGCGGGCGATATTTTTTACAAAGAATTGTTGCCATAATATTTCCCCCAAATGCTGGGCGGCTTGCGAGTAACAGACCTGTTTCCTCTTCTACATCCAACTCGGTCGTATCGGCTGTTAATCCTGTTGGCATATCAGTGGCAACAGCACTAGCCAGGTCTTTTCCGGTTGAGGTAGCACCGTAAAGGATAATTTCAGGTTTATATTTATTGGAACACTCCAGAAGTGCCTTCATATAAGATTCTGTTCGATAATGTTTAAAAATGGACTGGTCATAGACATAGGCGGTATCCGCTCCGTACTCAAAAACGGTTTGGGTTAAATGTTTTATCTTTTCCCCGATTAAAACACCCGCCAATTCCACTCCTCGTTTATCGGGCAATTTTCTCCCTGCTCCTAATAACTCTAGTGAAACAGGAGCAATTTCCCCGTCCTTTTCTTCGATAAATACCCAAACACCCTTATAATCTTTAAAATCCACTCAATTTCCCCCCTTTACCGTAAACAATTCTTGCTTTTCAAGAAGGACGGAAAGTAATTGTCCAACTTGCTCCAGTGGTTTGCCTTCAATGATTGTTCCCCCTACTGGTGGAGGAGGAGCCCATACTTTAGAAACAATAGTTGGTGACCCTTTCAAACCAAGCTGTTTAATGTCGATATCCTCCAAGTCATCAACAGACCATATGACAGGCTGATATTTTGCAGCTTTTAACATGTTTGGAAATGGAGAATAGGGTACATCATTGATGGTCTTTTCAACTGAAAAAAGGCACGGTAACGTGGATTTAATCACCTCATACCCGTCTTCTAATTTCCGATGGACAATCGCATATCCCTCATCTTTATTAATTTCTTCTACTTTATTAACCGAAGTTAATGGTGGAATATCAAGCCTTCTTGCAATTCCAGGACCGACTTGCCCCGTATCTCCATCAATGGTCATTTTCCCACAGATGACGAGATCAACAGGATTCGTTTTTGAAATTTTTTCCAAGGTTTTTGTAAGTGCATAACTGGTTGCTAATGTATCCGCTCCTGCAAATCTCCGGTCTGTGATCAAATACCCTTCATCTGCGCCAATTTCTATACACTTTTTAATCGCTTTAACAGCTGGAGGCCCATCGTTAAGACGGATACAGTCCCTCCAAACCTTTTCTTTAGACGTACCGCCTCTTCTACAGCATGGGTATCATAAGGATTTAATATGGCAGGTGCCGTCCTCCGATCCATTGTGTTGGTTTTTGGATTCATCTTAATAATTTTGGTGTCAGGTACTTGCTTAATACGGCCACAATATGTAGCATTTAATTTAACCCCTCCTTATGATTAAAAAAGCACAAGGCGCCTTGCTCACATTAAAACAAACTCAAGCGGCTAGATGCCTGCAGCTAGACCATTTTTTCACCTGAAAAGTTATTTAACTAGAAAACTTGTACCCATTAAAAAACCTTAAGTGGATACCAGCTAAAGTGTATTTACCTTACTATATTAAAGGAGATGTACTAACATTCTATTTTTTCAGATAAATATATTTTTAGTAGTGAAAAATGGGAATCTGAGGGGGTTTTGTGGGGTTTTACGGAACAGGTACCAACGGTTTGGCAAGGGGTTTCCCTTTTAAAAAAACAACAAAAAAGCAAGAGAGAAAAAACAAACTGTATGTACTTGGTCCTTCCTGTTCACTAATCGTCATACACCTACGTTTTTAAACGGTTGTGATTTTCAAAACGAGCTTTAATAATTTTTCTAACGTGCCATGTAGCCCATATGTAATAGGTCGAATTCCAATATCTATCAAATTGGTATAGAATAATAAAAAGGATAACCGCAGTTATCCTTTTTATTATTCTTCGTAGATTTGTACCATTGTATCGGTTTGATTGACGACTTTCCTTGAAGCTAAGAAAGCTGCCACCATTATTGCTTCGGCTAACTCTTCTTCAGTAGCCCCTGCTTTTTCATGCGATAATTCCATGGTGATTCCGGGTAGAAATAGAAAACTGATGATCTGATAAGTTTTAATATACTCCCGTAACAAGCTGCTTCATTGAGTTTAACTCGGTAGAAAGCTCTATAAACCAATCCTTATCCCCTGTTAATAATGCCAAGTCTATTAGAAATTGAATTTGTTCCTTGTTGGTCACTTTAGAAATAGGCAGTTTATTAACCCGTTTACTTAAAATCGGAATTGTTTTGCCAATCATTTCATCATTGTCACTTGTAACGACAGTGACCTTAACTGCTTCTTCTGGAATATCCAGTGACAGGGATTCAATATAACCAATTATTAATTCTCCATCCCGTGCTTTTCCTTTAATCCAATCACCTGTTTTTAAAATAGCATGATTATCCATCAACATACTTTTTCACCTTCTTAAATTATTTTAGTATGAAATGAAAGGAATTTCATCTATGTGTAACTTTTTTTATTACAGTTTAACTAAAAAGAAGTCTGCAGTCATAAATTTAAACATTCCATTGTTTTTTGACTTGTTCTTCCGCTAACAATTCAATTTTTTTCCATGTCGTTTCTTTTTTCACAATGACATTGGTTTGATAATTTCTATCTTTATAATTAACTGTTAAGAATACTTCAATCATCTCGTTCTTCCTCCTTTTAAAAAAACATATTCAAGATAAACACTAAAAGATGGCAATCCTACTTTCAGTTCCAAGAATCAGATTTAACCGTAAATGCGCTGAATGTTGCCTTAATGATTACATCTTTAATTGGCCAATTTTTGCAATTCGGTGTTCAAAAATGTACGAAGCCTGCGAGGCAGAAAACTACGAATTTCTTCCTCGTTATATCCAACCTGTAATCTTTTTTCATCCTGGATAATTGGCCGGCGCAACATTTGGGGGTACTTCATGATTAATTTATAGAATTCATTAAGCGAAAGAGATTCAATATTTATATTTAATTCCTGAAAGGTTTTTGAATTCGTTGAAATAATCTCGCTAGTCCCCTCTTCAGTCAAGCGAAGAATAGATTTAATCTCATCGACTGTAAGGGGATCAGATAAAATGTTTCTTTCAATATAGGCAATATGATGTTCCTCAAGCCAAGCTTTTGCTTTTCGGCAAGAAGTACAGCTTGGTGTCGTATACAAATTTACCATAGTTTTACACACTCCTTAAATTATTTTAGCAAACATGCCGTACCAAGCCCCACTTTAACTTTGGGTAGGTAACACAATATTAGTTGATAAAACCTCGTATTAATTTTTATTCTACTGAATAATTGTTCCTTTAGGTCTTAACAGTTCAAATTCTTAAATTGTAATAAAAAAAATTACAGTTTAGAACCAAGAACTCGTAGTGTTTCCTTTTCGAGTCTTTTATTTCATCGCACCCAACACATTTTCTAAGGGTCATACTGTAAATTTAATTGTTACAGTTCATAAAGTCAAGTATAAATTTATGGTTTGAATATAATAGTTGTCGTAAAATCTACCAACTAGGCTACCTTTTTTTGTAGATACCCATGGAGCAGAAGCTGGCTATTATAAGGCGTACGTTGATGTAAGATTTGCCGAATCCCAAGCATTTGAGTTGGTTTCCAAGCCAGATTTCCTACACAAGTTCATTTTAAAATAGAAAAAAAGCAATCTTTAGGTTTCTTTTTTATTCCTAAGGATGTAACTTCCCCCAATTTAACGAAAATCATTGAATCCTTTAGTGTGACAGAGTAAAATGTTCATTGTTGTATGAACATACATGTTACTGGATAAATAATTAGGGAGGATTTATATATGAATAGCAACAAATTAGGACTTTGGCTTCTGACAGCCTTAGTGGTTGGGAACATGGTTGGATCGGGAATCTTTATGTTGCCACAATCCCTTGCAAAAGCAGCAAGCCCCGCTGGCGTATTGCTTGCATGGCTTTTGACAGGTGTAGGGGTTTTGATGCTTTCACTGGTGTTTGGAAATTTATCTCTCCGAAAGCCTGATCTAAATGGAGGCGTTCAAATGTATGCCAAAGCAATTTTTCCGCAAGGATCACGTTCCGGAGTCCTTTCTGGATATGTTGTCTCTTGGGGATATTGGATTGCTAATGTATCAGGCAATGTCGCCGTTTTAACAACCTTTATTGGATATCTTTCTACGTTTTTTCCAATCATGACAAGCACCGCCAAACTGTTTAATATCGGCTTACTTACGGTCAAAGTCGGAGGGTTCCTCACCTTCATCATTTGTACTATAGTGCTTTGGGTCATGAATGCGATTATTCTTCGGGGAATTGAAAAAACTGGACAGATTAATTTTTTCGCAACCGCAACAAAAGTGATTGGATTTTTGATTTTCATTTGTTTTACACTTTTTGCATTTCAAAAAACAAATCTATTGCCACTCGTACAGCCTCGTACAGGTGATAACGGAGCACACTTAAGCCTTCTCGGTCAGGTCAACAACGCTGCTGTCACAACACTGTGGGCGTTTGTAGGGATCGAATCAGCCGTTATGTTTTCAAAACGTGCCAGAAAACATTCAGACATTAAGAAAGCAACGGTTCTTGGTCTTGCTATTTCGTTAGTGATTTATGTTGGAATCACCATGTTAGTCATGGGAAGTTTGACACAAACAGAATTGATGCACGCCGACAAGCCACTTGTCGATGCGTTACAAAAAGTAGTGGGGCATAATGTTAGTTACGTGATGGCCGTTTTCGATCTTATCTCCTTAGCAGGTACGACCATCGGTTGGATTTTCTTAAGTGCGGAAGCTCCTTACCAGGCAGCGAAGCAAGGACTTTTTCCACTTATTTTTAAAAAAGAAAACAAAAATGGCGTTCCAGTAGCATCTCTAGTGATTACGAACGCATTTTCTCAGATTTTCCTTTTCTTAACGATTTCGGATTCGCTCAGCAATGCATTTAACTTCGTGGTTCAAGTAGCGACACTCGCCTACCTCGTTCCTTATGTTGCATCAGCAATCTATCAGGTAAAACTAGTGCTCTCGGGTGATACCTATAAAAACGGAAAAAGGCCGTTTCACTGATGGTATTATTTCCATTCTCGCAACTGTGTATGCCATATACGTCATTATTGCAGGAACGTCCAACATGAAAACATTCCTTTTAGGTATCGCGTTGTACGCAGTAGGGATTATCCTGTTCCCTTTTCTGATGCGCTCTAAGCTATCATCAATAGCGAAACAAAAAGCTGCATAAAAGAGGGTACCAATTGATAGGATCCCCTTCAGGTCGTCAGTAAGAAAAGAGAACATGATAGGATGCTCTTAATAGTCTACTTGGAGGGGATTTTTCTATGGAAAAAAGGACAAACTCTGCTCACTAACAAAATAAAAAGGATCACTGCCGCAACTCAATTCTCCAACTCAGTCACTCCTTTATTAGATTAATTTCTTCTAGATTATGATTGGAAACACCTACCTTTTTTACTTTTCCGCTTTTCATCAAAGGGATTAGCTTTGGTGTCCATCTTTTTACATCTGCCGGGTTGTTTATCCAATAAATATCTCCATTTCTTCCACGTCGGTTTCTTGAATTAGTCATCGAAGAGTATAAAGCTGAAGTAGATATAACCAAAGGAAAAAATCAAGGATTAAGTGAAGATGTTATTCTTCAATTTTTTGGTACAGCTATTGTAGGGGCAGTGGAATGGTGGTTCAAGAATGGAATGCTATTTTCACCTTATGTTATGGCAGAACAAACTGGTATATTGTTAGATAGGAATCTAGAATAATTCATTACGTTTCCAAATGAGATTAAATAACCTGAGTCCATATCTATACAGGACTCAAGTCGCAAAATTACGCTTTTTCTACGGTCTACTTAACAGGAGTCACTTCAACTTGAGTAGTTTTATTCATAGGGAAATGAAATTAATTGTATATTTTCAACATTCCTTAATATACCTTTATAGGCTTCATCTTCAAGATAACCGATGCTTCAAAACAATAAGTGTTCTATAGGTTCCCTTGCCTTTTTAGGTCTGTTTTAATCGTTTTAGTTCTACTTCATAATGAATGACATCACGCCAAACATAATGGTGCTAATGCCAGCTGCAATAAGTGCCGGTACCAATTTTGTACGTGAATACTTCATTAGTGGTAGATCAAGGATCGTACAAAGAGTTACTGAATTATCGCTTAATGGAGAAGCAAAAGCACCGAACGTACCGCTAGCAAAAACCGCTCCAATAACTAATAGGATATTACTGCCTGAATGATGAGCAAGAGTAACGCCAAGGGGCATCAAAAGTCCCCATGTTCCCCAGGAAGACCCAATAAAATAGGAGATTAAAGCTCCAAGAAGAAACAAAATGGGAGCAACAAAATAATGGGGAATCCACCCGACAACATGGCTGGTAATAAACTTAGAAAAGCCTAAATCCTCGGAAACATTAGATACTGCCCATATTAAACCAAGCATCAATATAACCGACATCAGATTGTTACCACCTTTTACAAAATGAGTAAGAATCTTATCGACTGGAAACTTTTGAGCGAGGAAAAAAGCAAGCGTAACAATCAGAGTAATAAACAAGGATTCAAGCATAACACCAAGTGCATCTGTACGAATAAACGCATTTAAAAAGCCAGTTGCCTTGAAATGCCCATCCCACCAGCTAAGAAAGAGAGTTAGCAAGAGCACAAGTGACAGAGGCAGGATAAAATTCCATGGTTTGCTTGGAGTATCCTCATCAAATTCATTGGGACATGATCGTAAATCTTCTTCTCCTTGTTGCTCATTTGGATTTAAGTGTGGAGAAAATTGTCCAGGTATTGTGGATTCGACAGCTGCCTCCATGGCGTAGTTTTGGTTTGATAGGCTATGTCCTTTCTTAAATTCAGCAGGTATTTCCTTCGTTTCCTTTTTTTAGAATGCTTAAAAAAGCTGTAGTACAAACCAACCAAAATAATAGCAAAGGAAAAAAAGTTGAAAGGAATGCTTTTTACATATACAGCATATGCTGGCTGATTGATTCCAACCTGTTTTAATGCCATATGAATCACTGAGACCATATAACCAACGAAGGCTGTAGCTAAAGGAATAAGACCGACGATTGGATTTGACGTTACCTCAATGGTGAAGCCAAGCTCTTGAGAAGATAGATTAAGCCTTCTTTTAAAGCTTTCATAATCGGTGCAATGATGACAATCCTGAAATCAGGGTCACTGAATGTTACCATAGTAGAAAACCAAGTAAGTAGCATAGCGCTTCGTTTTGTCTTTACTTTTTTGCTTACCAAATGTACGAACCCTTTAATCCCACCAGCATATTTAATAATGCTAACCAGTCCTGCAAAAACATAAAGAAAAATAATGATTCGAATATTACTCGATTGAACCAAATTGGTGACCAGGTAAGTAAGCATTGTCTTTATACCGCCAAGTAAGGAATGGTCCTTTAAATAGCTCCCTACTAAAAGGGCTGCGAACAACCCAGGAAGAACTTGCCTTGTCCAAATAGACAAGGGGATGACAATAAGAAATGGGAGTAATGACCACCAGCCACTCATTTAAATCCTCCTCTTTATTCAAGATTAATCTATTTTTTAAAATCCGGATGACAGAATTATTATGTCCCATCCTGCTTAAATAATTTGTTGAACCACCGAAGGTCAAGTTATGTTTTGGTCTTCTTGTTTAACATAGTTTAATTGGACTTGAACAAAATAAAAAACCCCTTACATAATAAAAATGTGTTTTTTAAATGATTTTAGCTTAAGCATCTTCATTGTTTGACAAAATCCTAATCTGCTATTATTATCACTATCAATTCAAACTTTTTTATGGGAGAGATAAAGATGAGAATTTATGTTGATGCAGATGCTTGTCCGGTAAAAGATATTATTATCTCTGAAGGTACGAATGCGGAAATTCCTGTTATCCTTGTTACTAGCTTTTCTCATTTTTCTATTGCGGAACAACCATCAGGAGTGGAAACCATTTATGTTGATTCGGGAGCAGATGCTGCGGATTATCGGATTATGAAGTTAGTAGAAATAGGAGATCTAATTGTTACGCAAGATTATGGTCTTGCTTCGCTAGGTTTAGCAAAAGGGTGTACGGTTCTTCACCATAAAGGGTTTAGCTATACAAATGAAAACATTGACCAATTATTACAAACACGTTATTTTAGTGCAATGGCTCGAAAAAGCGGAAAGCGTACAAAAGGGCCAAAACCATTTACATCAGAAGATAGGGAGAAATTTAGGGGGCTTTTTAAAAGAGCGATTTCACGTTAAAAAATAACCGCATTTTTAAGGAAAACAAGAAAAATAATATTGTGACATTATTTCTGTTCTTTTTTGAAGACCTACCCTACACTCACATGAATAAACAGTAACTATTTCTTGTATTGTATTTTTAGTAATAGTTACTTGCAGTGGAGAAGTAACATCTGTTTGATACTATTAGTTATTCATTAATAACTAATAGTTGCTACGGAATATCGCTATAATCCTCAGTGTGTGTTCCAATTCCATTAAACTTCCTCCATTTCTTCTCATTATTATCTATAAAACAAAATAATTTCTAAATAGTTTAGAGCCTCGCTTCACTTTCAATTAATCCCCTCTCTATTTCACAAACTGGCCCTTAACATAAAGAAAGAGCGCAATTCTTATTCTGGAATTGCCCCCGATTGCGGAAGATCAAGAAAATGATTATGATTGCTGCTTTTTTCGCCATTTTAAGCTTGGTTAAAAATGGATATCTTCAAAATAATAATGTCTAATCCCTTCCGTCTAAACCTCCCCTTTAGTGGAATCCACCTTTACTCCCCCTATAAAATAAAAGAAGTGCCAACTTCTCTTTAATAGAAATTGGCACTTCTTTATTCGCTATACGTTATCGTGTCGCTTTTGGCGGTTGGCACACGTCACATTTACGTTGGTTATTATTTTTAAATTTCGTTAATGTTTTTTCAAAGTTGCTACCACACGCACATTTAAATAGTAACTTTTGAGAAAAACCGTGATATTCCGTTGTAAGCAACTTACTTTCCGAATTGTTCTCAACAAATTCTTTAATTTTACCAATCGTCCATCGTTTATTCATTCTCTGACACCTCCATATTTTATCGCTATGCGGAGGCTTTTCTTGGCATCCGTTCAATTATAAGTAAAAGTAGTAATTATCCTAAGTTATTCATTATAACATGAGCTGGCACTAAATTAAACAGATGGAAGGTATATTATTCAACTCCTGTAAGCTCTTTTAGTTGCTCAAACAACGGTATAAGAGGAATCAAGCAATTAATTGAAATCTATTAGGTCTTACTTCATCCAAATATTCCTTGCTCACATCGAAAGCTATCACCTTTAAACAATCAAGTACTGTTTAATCATCTGAGTGGAGAAAAAACAGTAGGATTATCCCCTCTACTACATTTTTTCCTTGCGTTCGATTTCGATAAACAAAATTGCAACAGGATGTTTTGGCATTTGTAAGTGAATGTAAAAATGTAAAAGTTCCCATTTATATTGAACGATCAAGATCCGGTAATGGTGCACATGTATGGATATTCGTTTCAAGAGAGTGGTTCAAACGAGCAAATGTAATTATTTTAGTGGAGCACTCTTCACATATAGTTTTCTTTTTTAATTTTTTTGGCTATAATATAGCTAATAGATAAATAAAATAAAAAGACCGAACATGCAGGAACATGTCCGGTCCAGCAATAGACGGTTCCCTACAAGGGATCGGCTTTTTGGACGAAATAATCCACCCGAGCCGCCAAACTCAAGGGTGGATTATTTTTTTGACTTAAATGACAGTATAGCTACGATTAAACTAGCAAAAGCAATCGTAATCATTAAAGTTTCAAAAACTGTCATTCAGCATCACCCCCTTTCTGTTGGGAGTGTGCCGACCACCCTTGAGAAATCCTATTCTATTGCAATTAAAGTATACCATCCCCCAACACAAACAGGAACGTATGTTTTCATTCTAAAAAAATACATTAATTAATCTCAACAAATAATGTTATTGCTGCTATCTACCTGAATAGCAATCAAACATTCTATTATTCGCTACAAAAGAAAATACGTTTTAACAACTACAATTACTATGCGATTCTTAAACGAACTCATTATGGTATAAAGATCAAAAACCTCGATTAGCTCGAGGTTCTTGATTGTTTATTATGATCATCTTATTTTATATCAAAAATGATTGTAGTTAAAAAAACTTAGAATGCACCGGCACCGAAATTACCGTTTCTGACAAAATATCGTTTGCCGTCCCTTTTGTTCATTTTCTTCAAAAAAAGAACTGTCCAATCGCTAAATTCAGCTAACAACACTTTTGGCTGCAGTTTATATTGATTAAATACTCCTTGGTCCTCGATCTGCGGTGACTGATGAAAGGTTTCCATGAAAAAATAACCACTCTCTTTGATGATGCTCTTCACAAGGGGAAAAAGCTTGCGATCAAGGTAATAAGTAATAACAACTAAGTGAAAAGATTGGTTCTGCCAATTAAGATTTTTCAATTCCGTCAGATCGCATACCCTAGGGTGGATTTTGAGATTATATTTCGCAGCCTGTTCTTGGAGATAATTGATAGCAACGTCAGAAATATCCGTCGCCTGGACTTGATAGTTCAACCGCGCAAGGAACAAACTGTTTCCTCCAAGACCACAAGCAAGATCAAGTGCGGTTCCTCCTTTAAGATAAGCAGCCAGATTCTTTTGGGATTCGGCGAAGGTTCCTGCAGCCGATCAATACGTTCTTTATGTTTCGTATTCCATTTCGTTCTAGTGTTCATTTGAAAATTCCTCCACGTAATAGTTCCTACATCATACTCCATTCAAATTTTAGAGGAAAGAGTCGTTGAAGTATTGTCGTGATTATGCACCCAAAGGACCACTCTAACCTAAAAACTATAAAGCCCACTCCAACTGCTAGCTGGAATGGGCTTTGTCATTGAATATAGTAATAACACACTGTCTCCTGTGATTAAATCCTAGCGATAATTCATTTCACTTGGATGTGAACCTTTACGTCTATTGCGATTTAGTTGATTGATTTCCCGCAATTCATCAGCAGTTAGTTCAAAATCAAACACATTAAAGTAAGATTGAGAGATTCCATCTATGATCTTGAAGCTTGGACCCCAAGAGATGTTTTTCGGACTAAACCATAATAGGAAAGGAAAGCCATTAAGCTTGCTAAAAAGATAACTACGCCCATTGGAATGGCTGTATACTCTCCTGCTATTCCCACAAGTGGAGCCGTTAATGAACCAAGTACAAATGGTAATAAACCTAATAGTGCAGAGGCACTACCCGCAATATGTCCTTGAGTCTCCATCGCTAATGCAAAAGACGTTGTAGCAATAATTCCGATAGAAGCTACTAAACAGAAAATAGGAACGGCGACTGCGAAAAGTGGTGCTTTTAAAAGGAGAGCAACTAGTAATACGGCACCCGAAAAGTTAGAAATAAGTAACCCGATCTTTAAGAAAGTCCTCTCCGAAATGATGTCTGTAAAGCGGCCTACCGTCTGGCTTCCAATAATTAAAGCAATCCCATTCGTTCCAAATAATAGACTGAATTCTTGAGGAGATACACCGTAAATATTCTGATAGACAAAAGGAATACCGGATACGTAAGCAAAGATTCCTGCAATGATAAAACCTTGAGTGAGGGCGTAACCAGCGAATTGGCGATCTTTTACTAAAGAACCGAAATTCTTAACTATTTGCGATAAGTTACTTGGGATTCGGTTTTCCTTTGGTAATGTCTCTTCTAGTTTCAATGAAACAGTGAAGAGTAACACCGCGCCAATACAAGCCAAAACAAGAAAAACCCCTGTCCAATTTGTAAAAGCGAGTATACCTCCTCCAGCAATCGGTGCAACGATAGGGCCGAGGTTACCTACTAACATCAATAAAGCAAAAAACTTGGTCAGTTCCCTTCCACTATAGACATCACGAACAATAGCCCTTGAGATCACGAGCCCACCTGCAGCTGCAAAACCTTGTAAAAAACGAATGCCAATTAAGAAATAAATATTGGGTGCAAACGAGCAAGTTAAAGAAGCTAGTAAGTACAAGCTAAGAAAGATAAGCAATGGTTTACGGCGACCTTGAACATCACTCAAAGGACCAATAATCAATTGCCCCAAACCAAGGCCTAATAGGCATGTAGTTAAACTAATTTGTACTAAAGAAGCAGTAGTATGATATTCTTTTACAATAGTAGGAAATGAAGGCAAATACATATCGATTGTAAAAGGTCCTAAAAGTCCAAGTGAACCTAAAAGTAAAGCAAGCTGTAATCGTTTCTTTCCACTTAATTTATTCAAATTCCCCTCGCCTTTCCATTAAAACAGTCATCTTCCTATGGTACCTGTTTTATCTTCACTTTTATAGTGTTCCTCATATTTTCAGTACCATCGCTGAATTGTTCCCTTACTCTCTTCCGGCTCTTTACAGTGGATGACGGTCGCCAATAACCCGATAATATCCCTAACTTGGTCTTAACTTGCGGCTTATACACGGCCCTAGTTTGCCTAAAGTCTTAAAGGCGATTTAACTTCGTCTTTTAAATAAAAGTTGGGAAAGCATTTTTTAAATGTATGTGCATGCATACAAATTAGCACGTTACAAAACAACCCGTCAAGTTTTAAGAATCAGAAAAAACAGGCATACCCCCCAACAAGCAACTATCCGCGGCAAGTAGGAACTCTTATCCCAAAAAGAGGAACCCGTTAAACTATTCAAAGAATTGATTGTACCATTAGTAATTTCAAGACTTTATTAGATTAATTAAGCCTTGTAGTTCTTCTAAAATTGTTTCTTTAGGAAAAGTATTTGCAAGGGTTCATTAAACGTACCAAAAGCCTCTTTAAGCAGCTCTTCTCCTTCTGTTGTTAAGGAAGTGAAAATGGCTCTGCGATCATCAACGCAAATATGTCTTCTTAAGGTTCCACAGCCCTTTGCTTCAAATCTGCTTACCAGTCTCGACATGGCGCTTTGACTTAATCCCACCATACTATGAAGTTGTTGTAATTTTAATTTTTTCTCCGGGGCTTTAGATAAAAATAAAAGTACGTAAAACTCATTTAAAGATAATTGATGATTCTGTTGGAGTTTATTTTCTAATTCATTGGTAATTTTCATTTGTATGTTTGTAAGAGTTAACCAACTCGTGATCAGTTGATTTTTTTGATTTGATTCCATTCGTACACCTACTCCAAGTTCAACTTATTTTTCCAAATGAAAGAAACATCATTACTTATTATGCTTTATAAATGTTTATATGTCACTGCAAAGGTCTTTGTTTCTGATTTTTATAGTAAAGGTCAAATCCTTAGTCGTCAAACTGGACTATTTTCAGTAGTGGATTAATTGTAGTTTGACACACTCTTGTAAATCCCTTAACATAACCATTTCTAAAAAATGATAGAAAAACGTATTGAAAATGCAAAAATCGGTTTCAAATTTCAGTAGGGAAATGATTACGCTAGATTGGTAGTCAACATGGTAATTCGAAACTAAAAATAATATCAAAAGAAATCAAGTCAATTTACACTAGACATTAAAAAAGTACCAGAGAACACTTTAAGTCTTCTGGCACTAATTCAATCTTTTTATTGGACGATTTTCTCTCGAATGGCTTCACTTTTCAGTAGCTCTTTTATTTTCTGATCAATTCTTTCCATTTCAGCCGAAGAGTTCTTCCACCAGTTTCTACTCCAAATCCGTTCTATTGTCCATCCTCTGCTTTCAAGGAATCTTTGTCGATAAACATCTCGCTCCTTCGCATTGGCTGAGCTATGGTACATCGCACCGTCACATTCAATTCCCAAAATATATCTGGAAGAATCATGTGGGTGAACAATCGCTAAATCAATGCGATATCCTGACATTCCGACTTGAGTCGTGACGTTATAGCCAAGGTTTCTTAATTGATTGTACACTTGTTCTTCAAATGGAGAATCAAAATGCAATTCCTGATCTTGGACATGTGTATTGACGTTTTCTTCGATTTCCTCCACCACAGCGTTAATTTGTTCAATCTGTGCAGTGGAAACAGCTCTAACATACTTTAAATATGCCTTTAGCAATTTCCCCTTTTGGGAAGTGTTGGCAACATTGAGTTCTTCAGGTTCGATGCTTGATACTACCGTAATACCTTCCTTTGCTCTCGTGACAGCCACATTGAGGCGATTTTCTCCACCTTTTTGATTTAACATGCCAAACCGATTGTAGATTTTACCTTCCTCATTTTTGGCATAGGCAATGGAGAATAGAATAATATCTCTTTCATCCCCTTGAACATTTTCTATATTTTTTACGAAGACTCTTTCGTCCAGATCTCTTGTCATCATTTGATTATAAACAGAACTAAATTGCTCGTCTTCCGTTAACATATTATCAATAACATCCTGTATTTTGGTCTGCTGCTTGGAGTTAAAAGTAATGATTCCAACCGTTTTACCAGGTTGATGAATGAAGATTTCTTTTAACGTATTGACTACTTCGATTGCTTCCATTTCATTGGATTGATTAATCCACCGTCCATCGACCTTTTTCCAGTTAATCGCTGGTGGATTTTTAAATGGAACGACATTCGGTGCAATTTGGACATGGCCATTATAAAATGCATGATTGGAATAGTTGATGAGTTCCTCATATTTTGAACGATAGTGCCACTGAAGGAGCTTCTCAGGGAACCTTCTCTTTGCTAAATTTAACAAACTAACCGACTCGTCTGTTTCGTACTCTTCTTCCTCATCCTCATTATCGTTAATAAAAGAAGATTGGAACATATTAAAAGGCGGGAGCTGTTTCTCATCACCCGCAACAATGAGTTGTTTAGCACGATATACAGCGGGAATTCCACTTTCAACAGTACATTGCGAGGCTTCATCAAAAATAACTAAATCAAATAATCCTTCCTCTAATGGAAATATCGAGGAAACAATTTCAGGTGAAGCGAGCCACACTGGCATAATGTCCACTAGGCCATCCCCAGCAAAAGTATTCACTAATTTTCGCAGCGGCAGACCTTCCTCTTTTTACCAGCCTGATGTTTTAGCTCTCGAACAACTTTAGTCCGAATCGTCTGTACAGACTCTACATTTTTCGAAAGCTTATAAATCAAAAATTGCGTAGCAAACTTTCTCTTTTCCTCAATCAATTTTGCAAAGGATTCCCGAATTCTAGAAAATTCACTAGTTGAAATCTTTTGTACTTGAGGATATTTTCTTTCCGTTTGATCAATCCACTGGACATAGGCAGAGTTCCTTACTAAATCAGCCCAGTATTCAGGAAGTGAAGATTCATTCTTAGGTTTTTTATTTTGAAGCAGTATGATTACTTTTTTCACTACCTCTGAACAATGATTCCAGTAGGCATCCATTTGTTGAAGGTCTTCAAAATCACGGTGAATAAATTCCACCATTTTATCTAGTTCATGAAATGGAATATCCCCTTCAGAAATTCGATTTTTAAAGGCGTCTATTGTCGCATCATCGATAAACCTTTTTAGTTTATCAATTTCTTCCGCCATTTTCTTTGTTTCTTTCCCTAACTGATGCATTAACACTAATGACTTTTTAACTTTAAGCCATTCTGGAGAACTCGTTCCTTTAAACTTTTTCCCTTCGAGTAGTTCTTCGATAATCGACTTCCCTGAAAATGATGTCCACCACCATAATCGTAAACCTTGTAAGGTTCTTTTATTTCCATCATTTAAATCGAGAGATATTTTATCTAATTTGTTTTCAATTAACCATGTATAACCAGGAGTTATTTTTTCATGATCTAGTGAATTTATAAAATTGCAAGAGTTCTTCGCTTTATCGATTAAATCGTTTAATAACTCCACGGCTTCGAGTTTATCTTTCATATTAAGGGCTGCAAAGTGTTTTCGAGTTCTTAATGGATAGTCTTCATCACCAAAGCGTTCAAACCATTCCGCGTATGTGTAGACACTCTCACATACATCGTCCAATAGGTCTTTATTCATTTTAGATAACACTTCGTTTAAATCAATGATTTGTGATGAATCCTCAACTGTAGTGGCTTTTCCATATAAATCATATAATCTAAGTCCGAAATCTTGATACTCATATAAAGCTTTTGCAATACTATTGAGCAAATCCTCTTGGGATGCTAATTTTTTCGACGTTGATGACAAAGAGTTAATAGCCTGTTCAAAGCTAATTTGATTTTGATTTAGAACGGACTCTAATTTAGTATAGAGCTTTTTTCGATCCTGTTTTTCATCTTGAACAAGCGCCACATGATTGCTTAAACCCAGGCTGTCCAGACGTTGATAAACAACATCAAGTGCTGCACGTTTTTGACACACAACTAATACTCTTTTATCTTGATTAATAGCATCCGTAATTAAGTTAACAATAACTTGTGATTTTCCCGTCCCAGGTGGTCCATGAACAACCAATCCCTTTTTAAAACGCGCTTCTTTTAAAATCTCTTCTTGAGATCCATCCGCTTGCAAAAGGTTTAAAATATCAAGGTTTTGATTTGTGTTGTCTGTTTCTATAGTTTCGGTATCCTCAAGTGTATCTATCACAGTATCTTGAGGTGCAATTAATTCACCTGCCAGTGACAAATCGCTTTCTTCTGACCGTTCTATAAGTTCATCATAATCTTTTACTAATGACGATCCTCCCTGAGGAAAGTTCCCAATGATCGCATGTTCCAGTAAAGCGAAATTCGCCACCTCTGGAATATCTTCTTTCTTATATTCTTTCAATGGGGTAATCCCTTGTGCAGTAAAGGATACATTGATTTCAAAGCCTTTTAAAAAGGAAAGCCACTCTTCATAATTATACTTTCCAGCTGCCTCGGCAGCCTGTTCAAAAAAATCCTCTGTAAATGATAGGTTATTTAACTTTTTAATCGCTAAAAATAAGGTACGATTAATTTGTAGGCCTCCTTCTTCGAGCTTTAACACCCACTTTTGAGAATTAAGATTATTTTTTTCAAGTCTTACGGGGTATAGGAATAAGGGAGCTTGAAAAAATGTTCCATCAGATAATGTTCCTGATAAAAACGGAAATCCTAAATAAAAATCATGAATACCGGTTTCTTCTTCAATTCCTCTTAAATTTCTTGTTAAGTCCGTAAGTTTCTTCGAAATTTCCATCGAATCTTTATTATTTATCGTTGGTTTCAATAAAGTAATTTCATTTTTTGTCTGATTGATAATTTTCTCTATAATGGTTTCACTAACTTTTTCATCAGATAATTGATCTAACTCAGTTAAGTCAAAGCTCCATTTATTATAAAGCTTTAATAATCGTATGGAGCGATTCCGTCGACTAATATCATTGAGTTTATCCCTCATATGTATTAACTGATCCTTCATTTCAAAGACCTCTTTCCATTTACTTATATCCATTATAACCATTATACTGGAGGATTCAGCCGTTATTCTAATGAACAAGAAAAGAAGAGCTAATGCTCTCTTCCGATCATCAATTAATTAAATTAAATAATTTAAAAGTATATCATCATAAGCGAACTAAAACTTGTTTTATCAATTAATTAATCTTATCTATCCCACTCTTCACTGGCTTCTCTCGTTTATGATTTTTTTAGGTATTTCGTGAATTCAGATTCTCCTGATTATGACATACTCCTTTCACATATAGGTATTTTTGTGATTGAACCCCAAATGTGGAAGTGCTTTAGTAAAAGTGGAATGTTTAATTCTTTTGCCAATTCTTCCGCTTGAACGGAGGTTGGAATTCTTTTTATGGAAAGTCCTTTTTTAACTAGCTGCCCAATCTTTTGAATGGAATAGAAAACCGTCGAGCCCGTACCAAAGCCTATTAAAAGCTAAGAAGGACTGCCTCCTATTGTGTGGTTTAAATAATAGTTAATTGTTTCTTTATCACTATTATCGGTTATAATATAGTTAAAGAATGCATAAATTAAAAAAGACCGAACATGAATGATGCATGTCCGGTCCAGCAATAGCAGGTTCCCTCAAAGGGAATCGGCTCGAGAAGTGAATAATCCACCTGAGCCGTCAACTCAAGGGTGGATTATTTTTTTTGGTTAAATGACAGTATGGCTACGATTAAACTAGTAAATGCAATCGTAAACATTAATGTTTCAAAAACTGTCATTCAGCATCACCCTCTTTCTGTTTGGGAGTGTGCCGACCACCCTTGAGAAATCCTATTCTATTGCTCTTATAGTTTATCATATTATCAACAAGAAGGGAACGAATGTTCTGTTAAACATAAATCTTTAAATACTGAAACTAAACTTAGAAAATCTAAAAAGATCCTCACGCACTTATTAATAATGATACTATTATACTATAAAACTACCTAAATATTGGAGTGAATAGGAATATATACGTAAAAAGTGCCTGAATAATATCAGACACATAAAATATAAATATAAGTTATTAATTGGTTAGTCTAATCATCAGTTGTCTCTGAAGGATGTTAATTTAATCATTCCTTCCTTGAACTGATTTGTCCCTGGCCGGTGAATTAATTGCACCACAAGATAGTGACATAGATAAAAATGAGGATACCAAAGACAAAGAAACAGACAACACCATTCAAAACCTTGAACCCTTCGGCAGAAAGGACTTTATTTTGTGATTCAAACTCATCCAATGGTACCTAGCCTTATTTGAAGTTTGTGTTCCTAGGACCGGAAGTTTGCCGCTCGCTTCTCCAAGTCACAAAGGCCATCCTTGCTTTAGGCTAACCATATGCCTTCAGAGGTCATGCCTTTCACCCTATAGACTGCACCCATTCCGGTCGCACAAGAAAAAAATCTCTGTTTTCCCTAGAGGTTTTCGCATCAATATTTATTTTTAAAGCCCAATTTTATTTAATAGTTCTTGCCTTTGCAAAAAGTCTCCGACTATTAAGTCGGCACCCGCCTTCTCCAAACGATGACGTTTCACATTATTGATCCCTTCCCTTTTCGCTTCATCACTGGCAATTCCTAGACAAAAGGCTCCGTATTCCTTTCCCAAGCTAATTTCTACTTTACCATCTCCAACAACCAATAACGATTGTTCATCAAACCCTTGTTCAACGATCAGATCACGAATGACTTTTTCTTTGGAACAATCTGCTCGACCCACCGGTGCACCGGCAATTTCTTTCAAGTATGAACTGATTTGAAGAATGTTAGCTTCATTAACAACATCAGGGTGGTCTGTTCCGCTTGCTAAATAAATATCTACTCCACGTTTCTGAAGTTCTTCTAGGAAGTAGACAGATCCTTTTATAATATAATTTTCAGGGGAAACAGAACCATCATTTATTTGTTTTAAGCGATCCTTGACATTAGCTAATAAACGTTCATTATATATTGCTTTATACCCCCATCCATCAAGCGCTTCTTTGACATATCCATACTTTTTTACGGTATCGGTAAGCCATTCCATTTGGTATATTGTTTGGATCCCTGTTGATTCATGAATGTATGTTTCTACTTCGTTACTGATCTTTTCTAACTTGCCTTCGTCAATTTCTGAACACCCAACAATCATTTCTACCATCATTGGATGCATAATCTCTTCCCATCCATTTCGAAGTGTAGAAATGGTTCCGTCAAAATCAAATACTGCAGCACGAATATGCCTCATTTCAATTCCCTCCACTTCTCAAAGCTGTCCGAATATGATTTACTATGATTTTTCAAACCTAAGCCATCTTTCATGAATTTCAGAAGGATTTGCTGTACCAGTCATTCCTATTTTTTTGACAACAATCGATGCCGCTAAATGGGCAAATGCTATGGCATCTGCTCCTTTAAATCCCGCTGCCAACATTGAAACGAAGGATGACATAAAGCAATCTCCAGCACCTACTATATCAAATGTACCTAAAACAGCCTGGGAAGGAACAAAAGTCACTTGATCCTTATCAATCCAAATAGCCCCTTTTTCCCCTAATGTCATGCAAACTTGACTATTCTGTCTCTGAGCCAAGCTTCGTGCAGATTCAATGTACTCCTCCATCGACGGTTCCTTCTGTTTCGACTGATAATGGAGCGCTTTCATAGTTTCCAATTCGTTTGGTTTTAAAATCATTTCAGTAAAATGGTCAATCCTATTACGACTGTCAACAGCAATCATTAATCCTTCACGCGCGTATTGAATTAATACTTCCCTTATCCTTGGTGTCACAACACCACATTTGAATTGATCTGTAACGATGATCGCATCCACTTTCGTGACCAATTTATCGATTTGCTCAATTAATTTTTGTTCTTGATGAAAGCTTAACGATTTCCGATTCTCAAAGTCGATTCTTGGATCCTCATATTCAACGTGCGAGATCCTGTACGAATAGGCTTGCAATAAGCAGGTGTTATCCAATCAGAATATACAATTATATGACTCTCATCTATTTGTTTCATTGCTAAGTGATTTAGTAATTCACGCCCCCGCCAATCATCTCCAATGGCTGTACACAAATAAACTTTTGACCTACGCCAAGATCGCGAAGATTTGCTGCTACATTACCAGCAGCACCGAGGGAAGTCCGTTCTTCAACAACTGGTAGGGGATAATGAGGGGTTTCTCGTGATAACTCACTTAAATTCATGTTCGCCTTCCAATAAACATCCAAACAACCATCCCCAATGACACCAATACGAAGCTTTGATACTTGTAAAAACATTTGCTCTATCTTTTCATAAGCCAGCACTTGCCCCGTTTTAATGTCATTCATCGTCGTTCCTCCATTTCCTTACATTTTAAATATTCATAAAGTTGAGGAATCGTTTGTTGATGTAATCCTTCAAAATGATACCCTTTACCACCTAAGCTGGTTGGACGGTGTACAATATTTTTTCTTGGACGGTAATAATAATCTTGATCTTCATAGCCAACTTTACGATGATAATCACCAAGTTGAATAGTATCAAAATTTGCTGTAGTAATTTTGCTAATTGTATAATCGAGATTTCTTCCAATCGACAAAGCCTTCAAAAATACTTCCGGACCTGTTACAGTTGACCCAAAATTCATAAATACGCCCCCATCCAAATGGGCAACGGTTTTACAGAAAATTTGAAAATCGATCCCACTTGCTCCACCCAACACTTTAAAATTAGTTTTTGGATGCATATGGATGGTGTCAGTTCCTAATGTTATATGGCAAGTATACGGAATGTTTAGTTTTGCTGCATGATGGAAAATAGCGGTTTCTAAATAAGGAAAGCGTTGAGGATTCTGTTCCGCATAGACAGCTATGCTTTCTCCATAACCAAGCCCTTTTGCATATCCACTTTCAATAGCTTCCAACATCCAAGCACCGGTTTCCTCCCACATCCCTAGATATCCTGTATGTAAAGTGCTCTCTTCATCTTCTTCTGTTCCACCAACCGCAGCCAATTCAAAGTCTTGAATACTAGAACAGCCATTTCCAGCTATATGGGTGATATATCCTTTTTTCATCAATTCAATGATGTACGTTGAAACGCCATTTGAAATGACGTTTCCCCCCATTGAAAAAACAATTGGAAAACTATTTTTCTTTGCAATCCAAATTTTTTCGGCAAACTCTTCAAATAATGGAGAATTCCATTTATGAGAAAGACTATTAAGCTTATAATCTCCTATTGTTTCAGGGACTAGTAATTTCTTAATTGTCATCTGGTTATTTTTATACTTGATTGGTAAACATTCGACATGAATCATTTCTCTCGATTCATTTAACAGGGTTAATGGTGATGTATTTTTATTAGTTATTGTTAAATTGATCGCTTGTTCTTGTGTAACTTTATTCCATTTCTTTAATAACAAATGATATAGGGTTGGGATTGTCTGTTGATGAAGACCTTGAAAATGAAAGCCTTCACCCCCACATTTTGATAATCTTTCAATCATATTTCTACGAGGGCGATAATAATACAAAGCATTGGAACAATCATACGTTACCCCCATCTTAAGCGAGGTAATATCAAAGTTTGCGGCTGTAATACCTTCCATTGGAAATTCAGAATTTTTGCAAATAGTCCATGCTTTTAAAAATATTTCCGGTCCAGATATGGCTGAACCAAAGTTAAGAAAAACTCCTCCATTACCTAAATGAGAGAATGATTCACAAAACGTGTAAAAATCCCTTCCAGAAGCTGACCCAAGAGAAGCAAAATTTACACTTGGATGCTGGTGAATAATATCTGTTCCAATCGAAATATGACAAGTATATGGAACACCAGCTTTTTTTGTTTGAACAAAAACACAATCTTCAACATATGGAAACATGTGAAGTTGAGCCCTAACATATTCCGATAAGCTTTCACCATATCCCAATCCTTGATTTTCACCTTGTTGGATCGCTTCATTCATGTATCTTCCGGTTTCCTCCCACATCCCAAATGAGCCGTCTTCAATTGCGGTTGCGACGTCTTCAGATGTTTCACCGAGGAAGGCAAGTTCAAAATCATGGATACTTGAGGCACCGTTTCCCGCAACATGAGTTACTATTCCTGCCCCTAACCATTTCAATTATATATCGAGAAAGCCCGTTTTTAATGACATGTGCTCCCATTGACCATATGACTGGTTTTCCTGTCAAACGAGCATTGATTATTCGATCAACTAGAGTTTCGAATTCTTTGGGATAATCCCAAGAAGGAGCTTGATCATTCTTAGCCGTGCCATGTTTTCAATCGTAACGAGGTTTTTTCTCGTATAAACAGAATTAGTCTTAACTTTTTCAAAAGTTAACTTACGATTTGAATCAGGTAGTTGATTACTCAAGTTTTCACCCCATATTCCTCGGACTCGACCATCATGCACAACACATGATAAACTGGTAAATGGTACTCTTGAATGATGGGTGTTGAGTCGGCAGGTACGCATATACACGCATCTACAATTTCTTTTAGTTCTCCTCCATGTTGACCAGTTAATGCAACCGTTTTTAAACCAAATGCTTTTGCAATTTTCATAGCATAGACAACATTTTTAGAGTTTCCTGAAGTACTTAATCCCACAACAACGTCTTCCTGACGTCCGTAGCCATATACTTGTTGAGCAAATACAAGGTCAGGTTGTACATCATTGTTAAAAGCTGTCATTAATGCACTATGGCTTACCAATGAAATTGCCGGTAAAGCTGATTGTAAATGGTTGATAAGATAATGACTCTCAGCGTTTTCCCCGAGATTTGCAAAAATTGCATCACGATCTCTATTGGAAATCGGTCGTTTATGCATAAATCCTTTCATTAATTCACCGACAATATGTTCTGCATCGGCAGCACTTCCACCATTTCCGCATATCAATAGTTTTCCATTATTTACATAACAATCTGAAAAGATGTTAAAAGCCGATTCAATTGAATTTTTACATACAAATAATGGTGGATAACGTTCGATAAGTGAATCTAAAATTTGCCTTGTTCCATTTCTCATCCTGCCATCCCACCCTGCTCTTTACTCTCTACTGCTTTTTCATAGGCAACTGATAAAGCGGCATAATCTCCTAGTTTTTCACCTAGCCCGGCTGGCACAACCTGACACACCCTACTTGATTGTAGAAGTACTTCAGATTGAATCACTTGTTGTACAATGGGAGCCAATATTTCATGTTGACGAACAAAAATGCTTCCAATAATGATTTTCTCTGGATTTAACATATCAATCATTAATGAAAGCCCTTTTCCAAGATAGAGCCCTACCTCTTGCATAATTTTTTTTGCTGTTGGATCATCCTGAAACAATGCTTGCGCGACCGTTTTTGCCGTTAGATCATCCCACTGTTTATCCGTACGACACCAAGGAACATCAAACCCTTGTTGTTTTTTTTCCAACACGACCGTTTTTGCAATTTGTGCAATACCTCCACCACTGCAAAAACCTTCAAATGAGCCTCGTTTTCCGAATCCAACAGGGCCTTTGACTTTCCAAACGAATATGACCGACTTCCCCTGCCATCCCGCTTGCTCCATTATAAAGCTGTCCGTTGAAAATAAGACCAGCTCCTAATCCTGTACCAAAGGTAAGAAAAATCATATGATTAGTCCCTTGACCCGCTCCCCATTTCCATTCTGCTAAAGCACATGCATTGGCATCATTTTGAATGGCTACTGGAACATGGAATCGCTCTTGAAAATAGTCAACAATTGGTACATTATCCCAGCCAAACAAATTTGGTGGGGACAATATCACGCCATTTCGACTGTCAAGCGGACCACCGCAGCTAATCCCAACAGCAGCGATATCCTTCCATGTCAATAATAAATACCTTAAAATCTTATTGGACAGTTCTTCTATTTTATCTAGTGTTTGAACATATTTATCGCCAGAAATTGTTGCAAATTCTAAACGTTCCAATAATTCGATCGAATTATTATCTCTTATTTTTCCTAAAGTAACAGCTGTTTTTGTTCCGCCAATATCGATGCCAACTAGATACATAGGTATTTGCCCCTTCTCATCAATTACAATGATCAATTCTTTTTTCTATATCTAAATCAGTATGAATGAAACTGTTAAAAAGGTAATCGTGACGTCCACCCTTATTAGTCAATTACTTATGGCTTAATGACAATACAACCATTTTTTTCATAGTCTTTATCTACAGTGCAGGTTAACTGTGATATTGCTCTGCCCGAAACGCCCAAAATCGCTGTCGCCCATTTTTTTGGACAATTATTTCAGATAAAAGACTTCCCGCATAGGTTTGATTGGCTCCGCTTCATTGAAATCAAACGACCCTTTAACCATTTTTGACGTGATCGCATTCCATTGATTGCACACGTCGCTCTTTGCTATGTAGGCAAAGGCGGTTTCCACATCCTCACATTCAAAACAATAAAAAAACTGGTTCCCATTTTGAAAGATTGAGTAGTTTTTGATTCCGGCTTTCCGATGTTCTTCCATTATTTCCGGCCATGGTTCGATATGCATTTTCAAGTATTCATCCAGGCATTCATCCTTGATCGTCCAAGTCCATGCCATTTTATTACTGTTAATCATAGATTTCCTCCCTAATGAAAACCTCCATCTAACATACCGTTTGTAGGAGGTCCATTATATATATTTGATGAACTATTGATTTTAATCTTAATAGAATTTCTTCCACTCTCAGATGAAGAGCTGGTTGGATCGATACAGATCGTTTGCTACGACAGCAATCGCATCCGCTTTTTGATTGACTTATAAGATTTATAGGGTGACTTGCCTTATGTTCATTAATTGTCCGACCTTTTGGAACAAGCTGGCATTATGGCCAATAGACATTGCACAGTGATGAGTTGGCGCTTCCATAAACCACTTTTCCATATACTCATCCGGATGAAGTCGGAACTTAACCGGTGTTTGGGTATTTCCAATTCTCATAATTGGGCCGTTGGTGGATTCTCCTTCACTGATAATGAACTTGAGTTTCCCATCTTCTGTCTGCGTTACATTCAATGTTGTCACAGGACCTGTTTTTACCTTTGCTTCTACAGAAACACCGGTACCCTGCTTTCCATGATACAAGCCCATTCCCCGAAGAAGTGGCTTACCGTCTGAAATAGCGATATGGAACGGACCATCATGACCAAGTAAAATGGTTTCATCTTCATAATCAACGACAACAATTTCCGAGAAACTTCCACCCGTACCTAGAATATCGCATATTTTCATTGCTACAGCTGTCTTTAAATCCCCTTCACCAGAACAAGGAATCCCACTTGCAGTCAACAGGGAATGGCCGACGATAAATCCGCCTTGTAATTTCTCATAATCACTGCCTGGAGCACCGTGATAGTAATAAGTTAAGGCATCCAGATTATATTCTCGCACCAATTTCTCTTGCGCTGCTGCTACTTTGCAAGACCAAGACAATTGTTCTTCAGTTGGTCTTTTTGCTATAGGATCCGATGATGAATCTCCGCTAATTTTAAACATTTTATGAACTTCCTCTAACTTTTCTCTGACATCTCTGGGAGTCACTTCTTTTAGCAATCGATCCAAATCGCACATTTCTAAAACTTCTATATGAATGCCAGTTTGAGCTTGGAGCATTGTAAAATCACTATACATGTCGAGCATTCCACTGTAGGTATTTCCTAAGAAACCAAACCGACTGTGTCGAAGAGTTCTTGGAACAGACGCCGCTCGAGTCCATTCTTCAATTTGTTTCCAAGCTCTACTGGCTTCTTTTCTTTCGCTTGTAGTTTCATTCGTTAATGATATAGCTGGTGTATTGTTCAGACCAAGTAATCCATTTATCACACGAAATTCTATTCCACTACGATTTAAAGCATTGGAGATCTCAGGTACTGGACATGCACAACAATAAGCAAGCCATTCTCCTGTAGTGGTTTGTTCATAATTAATACGGTCTGTCGGTTGAAGGTTGAGAACGACTAAAGGTGCTTTACAAATTAGATGGACCGGCAGTACGGTTGAACTCGTGGAATACGTGGCTGCATGACAAAAAATGATATCTACATTTTTTTCGTTAAACCACTCCCCTGCTTTCTTACCCTCACTTTCCTCATCAACAAGACCGTAATTGTAAACTTCCGCAAATTCTGACATGCGAGTTTCTATGAATCTTCCATACTCTACAAGTCGCTCTTTCAAACCGCTAAACTGATTCCAGTAAGCCTTCAAGCCAATGGAATAAATCCCAACTCTCGCTCGTTTGGCTTGTTTAATTGGTGAAAATATCGACACGTAAACCACTCCTTAAAAAATAGCATTCACAAAATACGAATAAAAATAAGCAGGGACTTCACCGAGTCCCTACTTTTTACCCTTTAACAGAGCCTTGTGTCATACCTTCTACAATGTATCTTTGCGCAAACGCGAACAAAATAAGCGTTGGAATAACGGATATAACAGTGGCTGCTGACATGGATCCCCAATCAATATCATATTTTGTGATAAATGCATTCATGGCTACCGGAATCGTTTTCGCTTTTTCCTTGTCGATGAACATAATGGCTAAAAACAATTCGTTCCAGCACTGGACAAAGGCAAAGATAAATGTAGCAGCGATACCAGGCAACATAACTGGGACTATGACTTTAAATAAGGCGGTAATTCTAGAACAACCATCAATCATCGCCGCTTCTTCAAGGCTAGATGGAATCCGTTCAAAGAAACCTTTCATAATAACGGTACAAAAAGGAACCATCATAACCGTATACATGAGCATGAGTGATGGTAAACGATTAAGTAGTTGAAGATTGGACATTAATAAATACAAAGGAGCCAGGCCAATAAATAATGGGATCATTTGAGTAATGAAAAAGGCAAACATTACTTGGGGTTTACCCTTAAACTCAAAGCGTGCAAGTACATATCCGCTTAATGATGCAATGATAAGGGAGCAAAAACCTGCAACGACAGATAAGATTAAACTATTGAATATATAAACACTAAAGTTAGAGATTTTAAAAATATTAATATAATTATCGAACGTAATCGTTTTCGGCCAGTAATGAATAGGGATAGTAAACATATCATTACTAGGTTTTAATGATGTAATGAAAATCCAATAAAGAGGAAACACAGTAAAGACAAGAAATAACGATAAAAAAATGCCTTTAAACAACTGTTGCCAGTTTACGTGTTTCGCCATTAAAAATCACCTGCTTTATTAAATTTCGTTGCAAGTAAATAGAAAACGGAAAAAAGAGTAGGATGATCATCATCATGACACCAACCGCAGCTGCTTGACCGTAATTTTGTCCATTAATAAGTTTATCTATCATATAGGTCGAAAGAATATGGGTAGAACCAGCAGGTCCTCCATTTGTAAGAGAATAAATTATATCCGGAAAGTTTAATATCCAAATCACTCGTAGTAATGTTGTAACAATAAGAGTTGGCAAGATATAGGGAATAGTAATCTTGAAAAGCTGCTGCATATAGTTGGCTCCGTCAATCTTAGCAGCTTCAAACAATTCGTCTGGGATCGATTGCAAAGCAGCTATTATCATAATGGCAAAGAAAGTAATGCCATACCAAACATTCGCCACAATGACAGAAACCATTGCCCAGGTCGGATCGGCTAAAAAGGGAATAGCTGAATGAATGATCTTCAGCTTCATCAAAAGGTCGTTAATCACACCACCTTGGCCATTTAACATCCAACGCCAAATTAAACCGATTAAGAATCCGGACATCGCCCAAGGGAAAAAGATGAAAGCTTGATATATTCCTCTTCCTCGGAATTTCTTCCTTAATAATAATGCAACAATGAAACCAATTATTAATTGGGGAATTAAAGAACAAAAGACCCAATAGAAACTATTTATTAGTGATTGTTTAAAGCCTGCATCAGCTAAAATGGTTTGGAAGTTTCCTAGACCTATAAAATCGATGTTGTTTAAATCAAATAACGAATAATTTTGAAAGGCCATGATCACCCCTTTGAACAAGGGGTAATAGATAAAAACAGTTACGAGCAGTAAAGCCGGGAGCAAGCAAAGGAAGATGAAAAGTCCATGTTTTGCGATACGAAACGATGGCAAGCCTCGATCTACAATTGTTTCAGTTTGCGTTTTCAATTATTGTATCCCCCTTACTAAAAAAGAAATGAAGGCAGCAGGATAGAACTGCCCTCATTATCCTTATTTTTTATTTTCTTTTTGCTTTTTCCAAAAATCAGTCCATTTGGATAAAGCAGCTTCTTTCGATAACTTACCTAATAGCAGGGCTTGAACGTCTTTGTCAACCATTGCTCTATATTCAGCATATCCCTGATATTGAACAGGGCGATCAGCAACTAAGAATTCTTCTGGCTTGGCATTCATTTGGATATAGGAGTTATAATAGCCTTCCTTAAAGTATGGGTCATCTCCGGCACTTAAATAGATCGGGATTAAAGAATTATTTTTCGCAAAGTTTAAGTTTTGTTCAGGACTTGATAGGAAAGAAACGAGCTTCCAGGCTTCCTCTTTATGTTTAGAAAAAGCACCGATTCCCCATCCGGCTGTTCCTGCAGGTTGTTGAGCTACATTTGATGGCGTTCCTTTAGGAAGAGGCGCCGTATCCCAAGTACCTTTTACCATGTTTTTTTCTGCTGTAGCAATGACCTCTGGGTCCTGGATTAACAAGGCTGTCTCCCCAGACGTGAAGCCTTGAACCATTTCTGGATAGCTCCAGCTAATGGAGTCAGGAGGGGATGCTTTCTTATATAAATTCACTAATGTATCTAGAACCTGCTTGGCTTCCGGTGTTTCAAACATCACATGGCCGTCTTTCGTGAAATAAGAATCTTTTTGATTAATTTGCTTTCCAAGATTGGACCATGTCATAAATTCGATATAGTCAGATACACCCGCACCGCCTCTGAAGCTATAACCATATCGATTTTTGGAAGGGTCAGTAAGTTTTATGGCATCATTTACTAATTCATCCCATGTTTTAGGAGCTTCCAAACCTGCCGCTTTAAACCAATCCTTTCTATAGAAAAGCGTTTTTTCATAAACACCATACGGAATATAGTAAGGCTTATCATCCACAGCTGTTGCTCCATGCTTGATAGTTTCTGTTAAATTATTCCAGTTCGTCCATTTGCTTGTATATGGGGATAGATCTTCGATAAACTTGTCATTCGCCAATTTTTTACCGTTTGTTCGCGAACTTCTAATACATCAATATCCTGTTTCGCCATAAGCATTTGTGTTATTTTTTCATCCGCACTTTGTAGTGGAGGAGAAATCAAATCAACTTTAATAGTTGGGTTTGCAGCTTCAAATTTATTCAGCATTTCCCTTAACAGTTTTGTTCTTGTAGGACTTGTGAGACTTTCAACCATCCTTAACGTGACTTTTCCGTCTGTTCCTCCTGTTTTCTCCGATGTTGAGCTGCTGCATCCTGCGATGATGCCTAAACATACCATTACCGACACAAAAAACAGAAATCCTTTTTTGAGATGAAGCATAAAATTTTAACCCCCTCTGAAATGTGTTCTTTTTTATATAAAAGGAACCAACTCCTTTTATACCGTTCGTTATGTGGCCTGCAATGATGCATGTAAGTCTTCTTTTAATTCATCCACATTTTCTAAGCCTACGGAAATACGAATCAAACCTGGGTCCATCCCATTAGTCAATAATTGCTCTGTGTTATAGCCATAATTCGGTGATATTACTAAAATTAAATAAATTTTTTTATACATCAATTACCAAATCACTATAGTAATCTTCTTAATTAATACAAATAGTTTAAGTATATTAAAAAAAGAACCCCGAAATTTGATGAACCAATGAATTTTTAGACTTTCTTTCGATATGATAAGATGACGACCAAAAACCAGAGATCTGAATTTAAATCTCTGGCTACATCTTATTTCTGTTGTAAAAATATTATTGAGTTTACATTCATTTCTTTTGCAAACATGATTACTTTAATATATATAAAAGTTTACTATTTACTGTTCAATTAATAGATCGGTATTCCTATTAACTGACGTATTGTTCTTTGTTAATAGACTAACAACTACTAAAACGACGGTATTAACAAAGAGGGCGACTATTCCTATATTCAAATCACTTAATAGTTGAGGAATGTGAGGAAAAAGCTGAGCTAATGTGTTATTTCCTAAAGACATTATAGAAACTAGCGCTCCTCCTAAAATAATTCCGGTAAACGCACCATATTTTGTCACAAAATTCTTCTTCATCAAACTAAAGAAAAATGCAGGGGCAAGTTGTGTGATAAAGTTGTATGCGATTAAAGATATTCCAAAAAGTGAAGTTCCACCTTTAAAAGTAAAATAAAGGCCGACTAACGTAATGAAAGGAACCAAGTATTTCATAAATCTAGTAATTTGAGCTTCCGTTTTTGAAGGAGCAACTACTTGATAGATATTTTTTACGATTAAAGTCGATATGACCATCAATAGCATGGAACTTGGAACTAAAGCAGCTAATACACCTGTTCCTCCAATTATCCCTACAAACCATGGATCAAAAGCCTTTTTTGAAAGAAGTAACAAGACTTGGTCACTGTTACTTGCTTGTGAACCATGAATCTGTAAGATGGCTGCAAATCCAACAAAAAAAGCAAATAATAAAATCAGTTGATACAAAGGCATAAGAATCGCATTTTTTCGTAAAGCTTTCTCATTTTTTGCGGCAAAAACCGGAGGAAACGTTTGTGGCCACATATACATTCCAATACCACTTAATAGGACTGTAGATATATACCAAGTTACGTTCATACCATGTTTAGGAAGTATGGTAAAGTTTGGCTTCGCATGTTCAACAGCTTCATACATTGGCTGTATTCCGCCATAATAATGGACAGGAAAATAGACACCTAAAAATACAACAATAGCAAGAATTAATATATCCTTTAAAATAGAAGTCCATGCTGAACCGTGAATACCTGACAACATGACAAAAATAGTAACGCCAATAGCACCGATCCAAATGGCTATTTTAGAAGATATGACCCCGTATGATGTGATCTCGACGATATAACCTAATCCTTTAAATTGTAAAACCAGGTAGCAAATACATGCTACTATACCTACAACCGCTACTAATATTCCAAGATAGGGGCTTTGATATTTTTTCGTAAAGAAGTCTGATTGGGAAATTAATTTATGTTTCTTTGAATATCTCCAAATGGCAGGAAATGTCCAGTAAGAGATGACAGAAGCAAGACAGCCGTATGAAACAATACTAAAGATGGAACCTCCTTCACCAAATGCCGAACCACTGGCACCTAAAAAAGTAAAAGTAGTATACATTTCACCGGCGGATAAAAGGAAGATGAACAGCGTTCCCATTCCACGTCCTCCAACTGACCATTGTTCTAAGTTCATCTCTTTACCTTTTTTGGACCATATCCCTAAAATGATAGGAATAACGAAAAACAACAGAATGAAAAAAATGCCAATATTCATTAGATATCCCCCTCTTTATTCGCAGGATCAAATTTATAAATTACACCTAAAATACCTGTTGTGAGTAGAGACCAGAGGACAATCCAAAAGTGAAAAAACGGTAGTCCAAGAACATAAGGAGTAACTGTATTTGAAAACAAAGCACCTAAAACAAATCCAAGAACTGGAATAATTCCAAGCAAGTATATCTTTTTCATACTCTACTCCCCTTAATTTTGATTTTCTAATATTTTCATTGTTCCGTGAACAAATAACTTTACACCATTTTGTAAGGCCCGCTCATCAAAATCAAATTTCGGATGATGGTGAGGATAAATTATTCCTTCTTCTTCATTGCGAGCTCCAATAAATATAAAGGATCCTGGAATTTCATTAAGATAGGCTGAAAAATCCTCACTTCCCATGATTGGCATGACAATCTCTCGATTTTCTTCTCCAAATACTTCACAAACTGTTTCATCCATGAAACGAGTTACTTCTTCATCGTTGATCAGAGGGGCATAGCCGAACTGATAATCAAATTTATATGTAGCTCCATGAGCTTCGGTAATTCCTTTAACAATTTGTTCTATAAAATTTGGTATCTTTTCACGAAGATCCGGTTTAAAAGTTCGAACAGATCCACCCATTGTAACTGTACTGGGAATTACATTAACCGCTGTTCCACCATTAAACTGAGTCACTGAAATGACAGCCGTTTCTACAGGATCAAGTTTCCGTGAAACAATGTGTTGAAGATTCGATACCACTTGCGTACCGATTACAATTGGATCAATGGCTTGATTTGGCTGAGAGGCATGTCCCCCTTTACCCACGATCGTAATTTTAAACATATCAGCGCCTGCCATCATCGGACCATAGTTCAAACCAATTTTACCATAAGTCAAATTACTCATAACATGAGCACCGATGATCAAATCCACCCCATCAAGCACGCCGGCATTTACCATCTCTTTGGCACCACCGGGAGGTAGTTCCTCTGCATGTTGAAATAAAAAACGAACCTCGCCTTTTATATGATCTTTTAGCCCTGAAAGCAATTTTGCTGCTCCTAGAAGCATTGCCGTATGACCATCATGTCCACATGCATGCATAACACCTTTGTTTTTAGAAGTAAATGAAAATTTGTTTTCCTCATCAATTGGAAGTGCATCCATATCTGCTCGTATGGCAAGCACCTTACCAGGATGGTTTCCAATGAGACGAGCAACAACACTCGTTTTTGTTCGCCGAAAAATTTCTAGATTTCCAAATGATTGGAGCTTTTCTAAAACAAACTGTGCGGTCTTTTCCTCTTGAAAGGATAATTCCGGGTTTTCGTGTAAATATCTTCTCCATTCGATTACTTCACTGGTAATTGACCCAATTAGTTCAGTTACTTTCAATTCAGATAAAATATCGTGCGTCATCAAACGACCTCCATTTTCATAATGTTTGTACTTCTTTGCAAAAAGATATTTAAGGAATATTTAAGGTTAATTTCCTTAAATAAATTTTATACGATGAAAACGTTTTATTCAACAGTTTTTATGAATATTCTAAAAATTAATCAAAAAAAATAAACATCCAAATTTGGAATGTTTATTTTAAACGATATATTTTACTAGGTCTTCCACGAAAAGAGGAAGATTCTTCACCAATACATTCAGCTAGATCAACTTCACATAAATCTGTTACAATACGTCTTGCATTCCGTTCTGTCATCTGAAGGTGTGCTGCCAAACTCTTAGTCGTAAAATCGTTCCAATTCATTCTCCTGATTAGTGCATCGATTTTGTGGAAAGTTTTTACGCTAATATTTCCCTTTTTCAGTTTCTGCAAAAAATCTTGATCGTCCGTACGATAGGAGTAGGTTATCTCTTCTTCTTTCCCAAATGACTCGATAATCTTTCCATTTTCTTGGACCATGAGTATCTTACGGTCAGGCATTTCCTTTGATTGTCGAATGGACAACTGAGCATTCATCTCTGCAGAAAAAACTGTCTCTCCAAAACCAATTCCTACAGCAATCCTCGTATCCGATTCTAGCGACAACAGCTCTATAGTTTGTTCTAACATAGGAATTTCCCGTTCAATCGCGCCGCGGGAGCTAAAAATTACATATTTACCATTTCCTTTTTCTATCAATGAACCATTTAATTGTTCACTGAGATTAAGAAGTATTTCCTTCAATCGAAGTTCCAAATGTTGTAAATAATAGGGACTCTTTGCCTTTTGGATAATACTTTCAAAATGCTCGATTTCAATTATTTCGACACCAATTTGTGTATCCTTAAAGTAAAAGCCCTTTATTTTTTCGGTTAGTATCCTTAAAGTTTGGCGAATTTCCATTCGACTTGTCGAAATCCAATCGACTGGTACACCAGCCTCTTTTAATTGCTTATAAACCGCTGGAAAACTGGTCAATGCTCCTTCAGTTTTTCTTGATTCCCACAAATCTAGATGAAATTGTAACAATTGCTCCATATTAATATCATCTAGTTCAAACTTTTTCACGTAAATCTCATTAAATGTCATATTCAATTGTTCTACTGACTCTTCAAACAGATTGGTCGAAGAGGGTATATCGATACTTAACCTAGTTATCAATTTCTCCTGTGAATAGATAATATTTAACAAACTTTTGTAGAGAGTAGATTCTGTATGTCGAATATACAATAGATTTTCATTCGAACCTAAAATTTTTTCTGCGATATCATACGGCAATTTACCAGAAAAAAGCCAGACATGAATAGTATGTTCATTATCCAGTACAAATTTTTTTGTCTCCTCAGGTTCTTCATAAGGGTAAGCTAAAAATTCCATTCCCTGCTCGAATTCTTTAGCTAGACAAAGAATTCGTTCTACCGACCATTCTGGTCCGACCACTCCGACTCGATACATCTTAAACTCCTGCCTTCTATATTTAATCACTATGTATTTATGTTCCATAGAAGAAAATTTGGCTTTGAACAATAAAAATTCTGTTTCTCATATCATTAAAGTATATATAAATTATCTTACAATAACTACCCTTTTTAACCATGTCTTCTTAGACTTACAATATACTTTCGGGTTATATTTTCTTATTAAAATTTGGAAACTAATTAAAAAGCAGATTGATTTTTGAATAAAACTTTTAATTTTTTCAGTTCACTATTAATATTTTTACAATATTTCATTTTTTAAGTGACCTTTTTCCACAGCCTTTTGTCCAACTGATTTAATAACACTGCCCAGAAGCAAAGCCGATTGAAGAATATTAGCAAATAACCCAAATTGCACCCTACCGCTATAACCTAGAAAAGGAAACAAATCAAATTGTGGATATCTCTATCCTATTTTTTAATCAATTAATTTGAAAACTTTAATTTCCAAGTGCAAAAAAACCGATTGCGTATTTCTTTGGAATCTTAAACAAGAAGTTGAATGAGGTCTTTCATGAGGAGTTATTTAAACTAGGAGAAGGAGCCAACAGAGGAATTAAAGTGATTCAAGTGAATCTAAATAGAGAAATGATTACGTTGGATTGGTAGGAGCTTCGGTTTTGCAACAGTCGACGCAGTCCATATGTAAGCTATTTCCATGTACTTTCTATGATGGGATTAATCGTTGTTAAGATTTCCTTTTCCATATTGAACTCTATCCAATCGAGTAGGAGGCTAATCATTCGTTGATTAGCCGACCTCTCACACCACTGTACGTACGGTCCCGTATCCGCGATTTAAAAACTAAAGTATTGACACTCATATATATGGTTAAGGTTTTTTAGCCCCACTTGTTAAGTGTTTTTGTTTTAGGCTGTTTTCGTAAACATTGTTGTTTTTACAAAATTAAATTATTTTCAGGTCGAGAGGATGGATTAATTGACGTATAGCCTGCCTTATCTAGCGGATATGCCGTTTTCATTTGCAAAGAAGCCGCTTTCATTTTCAGATAGCAGTTTTCTATTTCAAAAAGCCATCTTTAAGAAAAGAGCCTTGTTTTCATTCCTTTATTAAGTGTTTCACTGCTGAGAAAGGCAATTTTAAATTTATAAAAATCGTTTTTTTCGGCGTAAGAATGCTGGAATATCCAGAGATTTTTCTGTTTGTTCTGAGTGTTGGTCATTATCTTGAACCGGTTTGCATTGGTTTATCGGATCACTTTGAATATGTTGTTTACCGTGTTCCCTATGATTTGGATTAGTCATTTCTTCCATGGATGGCTGGGATGACGTTTGCATTAATGTAACGTCTTGCTCATTGAATCCTGTAGCAATGACAGTTACGATAATTTCTTCTTTTAAGTTTTCGTTAATGACCGAACCAAAAATCATATTTAATTCCTCGTGAGAAGCAGCAGCAACTATATCGGCTGCCTCCTGTATTTCATAAAGGCTTATATTGAGACCGCCGGTTATGTTCATGATCACACCATGAGCTCCATTGATGGAAGTTTCCAGTAACGGACTATTTAAGGCTTTCTGCGCAGCTTCAGCAGCACGATCTTTGCCTTTAGCTATACCAATTCCCATTAAGGCAGTTCCTTTATGGGACATGACCGTTTTCACGTCAGCAAAATCAAGGTTGATTAAACCCGGCACAGCGATTAAATCGGAAATCCCTTGAACACCCTGACGAAGTACATTATCCGCTTCACGGAAAGCTTCTACCATGGGTGTTTTTTTATCTACTATCTCCAATAAACGATCGTTTGGAATAATAATTAGGGTGTCCACTGCTTCTTTCATTTCGTTAATTCCTCTAACCGCGTTTACTGCTCGCTTGTGGCCTTCAAATTTGAACGGACGTGTTACAACCCCAATTGTCAGGGCACCAAGATTACTGGCAATTTTAGCGATAGCAGGTGCTGCCCCAGTGCCTGTCCCACCGCCCATTCCGGCTGTAACGAAAACCATGTCTGCGCCTGCTAACACTTCTTCGATCTGCTGTTTGCTTTCTTCCGCAGCTCTCATTCCTATTTCTGGATTTGCACCCGCTCCTAGACCTCTTGTCGATGATGCACCGATTTGCATTGTGATCTCTGCTTTTGATTGATTAAGAGCTTGTGCATCTGTATTAACAGCAATAAATTCTACACCCTCAACCCCTGCCTCGATCATTCGGTTCACGGCGTTGTTTCCCCCGCCGCCAACACCGATGACTTTAATCGTGGCATATTGGTCTATATTTGTATCAAAATCCAACATGGTTATTCCTCCTCATTCATCCAAATTTCCTTGATTTCACATTAATCATGGTTGCCCGAAGAACTTCTTCAAATGATTCGAATTTTCCATTTTTTAGGTTAGTAGATTAGGATGCAGCGTATTTTGCAGGTGCATTCTGATTATCTCAAACCAAAACTGTAATCCTGCTAGCATCCTAAAGAAAAAAGAGTCTTCCTCGAGGTTAACACTTAAATAAGAGTGACAAGTTGTAAACTGCAAAAAAGTTGGAAGATATCGCAACTTGACATGTCTGTGGGTAGGCTTTCCAGCAAGAGAGCTAGCTATTTAATATATTTGTCTGGCCAAACAAACCAGCCAGTCCACCCCTCTAATTAAAGTTGATAGAACGAATCTCTTACGATTAAATAGTTGTTTAACATGATTAGTTTTTAGTCTACTTAACCCTATTTCTATTGTCCAGTTAAGTTAAGCCCATTTGTCATATCCATAGAACAGGCATTTCGGCTCAAGGATAATAAGGCATTTAGCGCATTAAATAATGAGTGAGGCAGAATTCGCTCCGTAAACTGGCGGTACTCACTTTCCTGAAGCTCCTTTTCACAAGTCGAACTTTACTATTCTCAAACTTCAATACATCCAAATCTTTGCCCATCAGCTGAAGCCACACTAAAACAACAATTCCCAATATCTGCATCACCACTCCAAGAAACATCACAAGTACAAACACTAAACCTACAACACCCATATAGTTTGAATACTTTTTTAATTCAAAAATCGGGAAAAGTAATAAAATTGGTAAAATCAAGGAAGCTATTTTTCATTCCGCTTTCTTTATGTGGTTTCATGCGAATGGAAAGGGTTCGATGTCCGCGGATTAATAACCACCCTTCATAGGGTGGCAATGCTCCGCCCAAAAATTGATACTTATGATAAATTAGATGGTTCAAGTTAACATAAATAAAGAAACTTTCATGTGTCTACCCATTCGTTGAACCTAAGAGGAGTTATCCATTAAAATTTGTACCCATTTTTTCACAAATTTGTCGCTATCCCCTGCCTGAAACTATGTCCTTTTTGCCGCCTAGTTCCTATATAAAAGGTAAAAGGGTGGTGCAAAAAAATGAATTTATAATTAGGTAAGGTTGAAGGTTTTGAACAATATTCGCAATTTACTAGTTTGAAGGAATTTAATTCCCATTTCGAAATTTGTTAACTCTTCGGCCATTTCAAAAATCCACAATAGGAGTTAAATTCCTGTTTAAATTGAGGAGAATCGGATCCACAAAATTCTATATTTTTCCTTTTATAAACAAAAGATTTTGAGAGTATCGTCTTCCTAAGATTCTACAAATAGCACTACATCATCGTCATCAATGAAAGCAACACAAAGAATATTTCAGAGATAACCGGCAAACCTAATCATCCAAAAATCATTCGTCTGCTTGATTTATCTGAACAAAATAAAGATGTCCATGATCCTTACAACACAGGTCATTTTCAGGAAACCTATGATCTTATTTCAGAGGGTTGCCGAGCATTACTCGGAAAATACGCATCGTACAGAACTTATAATATGATATCCCGCTAGTATTTTGATTGGCGGAATTCTTTTAAAGTTAATCAAATCAAATACGATAGGAATAAAGTCTAAAGGAAAATAGTAGGATTTACTTTCCACTTTCATTTCTTAAAAATAAAGAGTAGAAGATTTTGAAAGGTAGTGTCGATACGATGCTTTATATACGGGATATTGAGAAAATAATTGAAAATACATTGCAAGAGCACAAATTAAATATTGATTATGAAATAAACAATAATCTACTTGCACCTATGAGCTTTAATGTATCGACTAATACGATTAAGTTTAACTATTTACAAGTTAATGGATACATAGCTAATATTAACTTTAAAATTAAAGAGACAGATGAAGACTGTGTTAAAATTATTCTATATCGTCAGCTCGGTTATTATTTAGCTTTTAAGAAAAACAACCATGATTTAAGGATTTTAAAGTATTTCGAAGATGAAAAAAAAGCAGAGATACTAACTAGAATAGAAACGAATGCTTGGGAATATGGTAGAACCTTGGTACCTGAGAAACTAGTAAATTCCTATGATAAAGTCCGTGAAATAGATAAAATGCTACTAAAAAGCTATTAAATATGATCTGATAGACAAGGAGAAAATAAATGATCTGGATAATTATTTCCACTTTACTTGCTGCGTCTGTGGCTTGGTTAGCTTACATAGTAAAAAAGGAAAAGATTAAACAAAAAGAAATGAGAAACAACCATTTCCAAGAGTTAACAGCTTTTAAAGAATTACAAAAAGCTTCGATGGAAACGGCAGCAACTAAGTTCGATGAGAACATTATGCTTTTGAGCGAATCCTACCAACGTGAAATAGAAAAACTGATGATTGAAAATGAAGATATACGGAAAAATTATAGAAACCAAGGGGAAATCATAACCCATCAGATACTAGAAAATTTTAAATCCGATTTAATTCGAAAAAAAATCATTCCACCTGACGAAATGATTATTATGCCGAACATTTTTATACCCGAAGAAAACGGTAATAGTCGGCAAATCGATCACCTTGTATTATTATCAACCGGTATATATGTAATAGAAACTAAACACTGGGAAGGTCACATAGTGTTGGGATTAACAAGGATGGGCAGCCACAGGTTTTCTTTTTTAGCAGATTTAGTAGACAGTGAAAAAGAGGAAACGCTTTTATTTAATAAAGATAAGTCGGGAGCATTAACTGTAAAGACGTATGAAAATCCAATTAGCCAGGTTCAAGAAACAGCCGTCATCCTATCAAATTATTTACAAAGTCAAGATATTACAACATGGATAAACACCCTGGTGTTCTTTAATGACGATGAAAAAGAGGTTCACGATTGGTCGGATAACAGCATCGTAAAACGGCTGACGAATAAAGAGCAGTTACAACAGTTTTTTATCAATGAGCTTACATCCAAAAATAGAATATATGGAGCTTTTCAGCTTCAAAATATTAAGCATCTTATCGAAAACGCTCATTATATTTAAGTTTGCAAGAATTTATGAGTAATCCGCGTGAGGAAACATAGTAATGGGGGTCTGCCCCCATTACAAATCGACATCTTAAAGCTTTTTTCTATACTCAGCTTCCACTTCTTCAGTAAGCAATCTGGTTGCTTCCCCTACTGTACCTCCTTGAAGATCCCAAATACTATTATGGTCTGAAACAGCATTACTAAAGTCACCCACTTGCCATTTCTTTAGAATGCTTCTGTAAAGATCGCTGAGATCAAAAATGTTCTTGTCTCGTTTAACAACATCAACTAATCTATCAATTCTTGCTTGAGTTGGTTCTAGATACCTCCATTTCTCCGTAGCATAAACCTTAGAATGACTCATGGAATGGATAGCGTTTTGAACATCAGCTTTAGTGATCTCTACTGGAAATTCATTTTCCACTTGCGAATCAATTTCTTGATCTTCCTCCATAACTACATCACTAGCTGTCCATCTTTCAATGACGTCCATTTCTTCGTTATTATCAATAGGCTCTATCATTTTCTGTGATCCTATCAATCTAGTAGATACATAGTATCCAATGCCCAAGACTAGAATAGCTATAACGACAACGATTGCACTTCTATAATTCCCCATTGTACCCTTCAATATAGGTTTGACCTGATAACTGCACCAAATCTCTCCTTAACTTTGGTGTATCTCCCATTACATACACTTGATATTTGGGGTTGTACCTGTTTCTCATGCTGTGGTGAAAATCATTGCCCAGTTTCACTAACTCAACAAATAAGCTCTTTTTGTAAATATTTTTTAGCCTCTTTTCCATGTCATCTTCGCTCCCTTTTGTCTTTATTTCAAAAGATGTTCAATGACTAATGCAATTTTGTGATCGTATGGTTCAATTTCGTCGGCAAGTTGTGTCAAGCGTTTTTGATAATAGGAATCTCTTTCCTTAAGGTCATTCCCTCTTTTTAACTCCTCACCAATTATTTTCAAATGGTTAATTAACTCAGACATTTGGTCCTCGGATGGTTTTATTCGGTTGATTGTTTCCTGGAATTGGCCAGTTTTTGCAGCTGCAAGTAACTGCTCTTTAAATGTGTTTTTATTATTTTCATACTGCTCTTTACGATGACCATTCGCTCCAGACGGGTGCGGGAAATTAAAGAGGATTGTTTCATGTTCGATTTTCCCTTCGTCAACTAGATATCTAAGTACTTCGGAGACTACTTTACCTGTAGGAATAATAACTGCATTTTTTACCTGATTTGAGGCGATTCTTAAACGAACTAACTATGGTATAACAATCAAAAACCTCGATTAGTTCGAGGTTTTTGATTGTTTATTATGATCATCTTATTTTATATCATGACATGATTGTAGTTAAAAAAACGTAGAATGCACCGGCAACGAAATTACAGTTTCTGACAAAATATCGTTTGCCGTCCCTTTTGTTCATTTTCTTCAAAAAAGAGAACTGTCCAATCGTTAAATTCAGCTAACAACTCTTTTGGCTGCAGTTTATATTGATTAGATACGCCTTGGTCCTCGATCTGAGGTGACTGATGAAAGGTTTCCATGAAAAAATAACCACTCTCTTTGATGATGCTCTTAACAAGGGGAAAAAGCTTGCGATCAAGGTAATAAGTAATAACAACTAAGTGAAAAGATTGGTTTTGCCAATTAAGATTTTTCAATTCCGTCAGATCGCATACCCTAGGGTGGATTTTGAGATTATATTTTGCAGCCTGTTCTTGGAGATAATTGATAGCAACGTCAGAAATATCCGTCGCCTGGACTTGATAGTTCATCCGCGCAAGGAACAAACTGTTTCCTCCAAGACCACAAGCAAGATCAAGTGCGGTTCCTCCTTTAAGGTAAGCAGCCAGATTCTTTAATCTGGGATTCGGTGCAGGTTCCTGCAGCTGCTCAATACGTTCTTTATGTTTCGTATTCCATTTCGTTCTAGTGTTCATTTGAAAAATTCCTCCACGTAAGTAGCAAATTAAGTGGTTGTTAATTTAGCATAGATGATAAAAAACAGGGTTAATTCCCCCATTATGACAATGTTTGAAACGACCGTAATCAAATTAATAATAAAAAAGACTGCTAAAATACCTAAAAATAAACCTAAATGATAAATTTTCAACCGATGGTACTCATGTCTATATTGGTGGAAAACAAAAGTAGTTGCAAGGAAATAGAGCAATACAGACCCATAAACAAAATATAGGATAAATGAATAATGGACTTTATGTAAACACAACAGTTTTATCGATGCTGCAATCATACTTAAAGACATTAAAATAAACAGATGGCCGTAAATAATAGTTTGTCCTGCTGTTTGGATCGATTTGTCTACTTTCTTTTCCATATTATCGAAATACTGCCACCACATCGATAGGATAAGGACAAATGAAATGATTGAAAATAAGATTAAATACCAATCTCCTTTTTGTGGTTGTATTACAGTAAGAGTGCTGACAACAGATTCCCCAAACAGGATTAATGTCAATAAAGCAAATCGTTCTAATAAATGAGCTGTATTTGTCGGAGCTTTCACCAAATACTTTCGCCCGAAAATGGGCACAAAAATATCGACAAAAATACCTGCATATAACACAGCATATCGGATCCACGAATCAAAAAAGAGAGAGAAAGATGAGAGAATTATACCGATCCAAAAACGCGTCCCCAAATAGTGAGCTGTTTTTCTTCTATCTCCTTCTTCTGAACGATGCACAACAAGATATTGAATTGCGGTCAGTACTCTTAATCCGATATAGCCAATAAAAAACGGAAGATAGTAACGATCAAAATCAACCGATAAGCTGGCCGTCATAATAAGGACAAAAAACATTTGCAGAATCGTAAATATACGTTGATGCAATAAGTCTTGCCAAATCGATTATTAAACATGGTTTGCCCAACCCATGCCCACCAGATAGGGATAAAAATTAAAACAAACTTAAACAAATATTCTAGAGGAATATAGCCTTCTTCTACATGAAGTAAAATACGAGTCACAGTCGTAACAGCTGCCACAATTAGCAAATCATAAAAGAGCTCTAACCACGTTACTTTCTTTTCTTCCATTTTTGCACTCCTCCTATCTTCTAATAGATTATATTAAACTATTGTCATTGGAAGCACAGGTGTTATGAAAACTGGTTGGTTGTCTTACAATAATAACTGGTATTTCTTAAATAATGACTGTTCCATGGCTACTGGTTGGGTTTTAACAGGTGGTAAGTGGTATTACCTATATAGCAGTGGTATCATGGCGCATGACACTAAGATTGGTTCTTATAGATTAGGTCATGATGGTGCTTGGATTAGATAAATTTTGATTGGAATGAGAGTGGCTAATTAGTCGCTCTTTTTTATATTGCCTTCGTTAGAGAACAAATCTAAGATTAGTAACATACCATAATAAAAAGAAGTGTCAGAACATCTTAGTGTTTCTGAGCACTTCTTTTTTGATTTAAAAATTTCTTTAGCTATACACTCTACACTTTGACTTAAGAAAGTATAAATACTCCATTCCTGCAGCGGTTATCTTCGTGCCTGCCCTACCTCTACCTTTCACGACAAATCCTTCACTTTCTAAAATATCCAAGCGGCGGCGGATCTGCTGAGGGGACAAAACAAAGTCCGATTCTTTACTTTCACTTGAAATCAGTTCTCTGCTTGCAGCTTTTCCTTTTTCGTTACATTGCATGATTATTTCCAAGATGAAAGCGCGCTCCCGGATTTCGAGCATACTTTCACATTCGGTATATTCGGACGCCTCGCTGTCTCCGGCTTGTCCAAGCATGGACGGAAGGTCTTTTTTTGTCACAATATTTCCCTCACAAACCGTCAGCATGTAATCAATTGTGCTTTTTAATTCCCGTATATTTCCGGCCATTCATATTGCATGAAATACTCCAACACGTCTTGCTCTACCTTTACCCACTTCCCGCTCTTTGTAATGATATGCTTAATCAAAAGTGGAATATCCCCTCTTCTCTCAATGAGCGGCGGAATGCAGAGATTAAGTACGTTCAGCCGGTAAAACAAGTCTGATCTGAATGAGCCGTCACGAATCTTTCCTTGAAGGTCTTTATTCGTTGCGGTAATCACTCGTACATTAATCGGTATAATTCTTCCACCGCCGATTCTGCGAATTTCACCTTCTTGCAGAACGCGCAGCAGATGTGATTGAACTGTAAGACTTATGTCGCCAATTTCATCCAAAAAGATCGTCCCATTATCCGCCAATTCAAACAGACCTTTCTTGCCTCCTTTTTGTGCTCCAGTAAATGTCCCTTCTTCGTAACCGAACAATTCACTTTCAAGCAGGCTTTCTGTTAGTGCGCTACAGTTTACAGCCAGAAATGCCGGTTTTTCCGTAATGAATGCTGATGAATAGCATGCGCAAACAGCTCTTTTCCTGTTCCTGTCTCGCCCTGAATCAAAATCGGATGTTCCGATAAAGCAAGCTTCTTGGCAATCCGCTTGCGCTCTTTCATTACAGCATGCTCACCGATAATATCATTAAATCCATATTTTGTATGAAATCCTTTATTACGCATTTCTCTTTGCGCTGTCTTTTCAATTTCAAAGGCTTGATGCACACTCTTGAAAGTTGCAACAATTGTATTTTCTTTCGTCATTTGCAATCGAAAAATGACGACACCCACGCCGTCTATGTCAAAGAACTTGCTTTCATCCTTACCGTTCAGGATGAAATCGGTAATATCCCGGCAATTTATCACATGTTCGATATCCTTATTAACTACATCTTGAACAACAACATGAAACAAAGCGGCAAGCCGAGGATTAAATACCGTTATTCGTCCTTCCTGGTTGACGACCAATATTCCATCATCGACAGTTCCCACCACATTTTGGATGTGCTCACTCATCTGCTTTGCATCCCGCTCCGCATCTAGCAGTTTACGTTGTAATTCAATGATATTGCTAATATACCTTTCTGAAATCTTCGAGGATACATCCTTGTTCAAACCGCAGCATTCTACAACCTCCAGGATTGTTGTCATATCAAAAAGCCGCACACCTATGTCAATTACTTCTTTTATGTAAGAGGGACAAAGATGTGTTTCTCCTGGTGAAACTGCAATTTGAACATCCTCATAAAACAAGTTACCCTTCCGAAAAGGGATAAATTGAACATGATCGATACCAAGCTGATAGAGGGATTCAATAAGCCTGTTCGTTGCATCATCATCATCATTCACCAGCAGAACTGCTGAACCTTCAGGTATTCTTAAAAGTTTGTCAATGTATTCATGATGTACTGTTCTCTTGCCTACAATTATTTTCTTGTCATTTAGGCTACACATACCCTTTGTTCTCGTATAAGCAGTATCTGATGAATACAAGATAATTGTATCTTCTAGAGTCTGTGGAATTCCCTCATCTGCAGCATGACTTTTAATATGGACAAAGTCTCCAAGTAATTGTTCTAGCTGTTCCTGCAAGGCATGCTTTGTTTTTTCACTTCCCGCTATAAGTGTAAGTGAGGATTTTGACATAAAAATACCTTCCTGTCTTTTTATTGGTTCTATTATATCACCAAAAAAGGACAATAAAGACCAAAAAATATTAATCAAAGCATAAAATTCCCCTAAAAATCAATCTGCCCATATTGGCACAAATTTTGCATATATAAATCAGTGAAGTGCCTATAGATGTAAAAGGAGGGAAAAAGCAGAATACTGAAAAAAAAGATAGTCTATAGGCGGGTATTTTTTTGTAAGCGTTTTAGTTTACTTCATTTATTTTAAATACAAAGGAGATATGTGTATGAGTCTACCACAAGAAAAGGCTGTTTCGCTTGGAACAGCGGGAAAAAGAGAAAGAAAAGTCAATATTTTTGTATTGCTATTCTGCATTCTCGCAATAGCAACTCTACTAACTTATATTTTACCTGCCGGGGAATATACACAAATTCAAGCGAATGGACGGACCACTATAAACCCCGATTCATTTAAATGGATAAAATCGGCTCCGGTCGGATTGTTCGATATGATAAAAGCTGTTCATACAGGAATGGTAGAAGCCGGCAATATTATCTTTTTCATATTGATTATCGGAGGATTTTTCGGTGTCTTAAGAGCAACAGGTACGATTGACGCACTTATCGCCACCATGGCCCGGAAGCTGTCGAAGCGTGAAAAGCTATTGATTCCTGTTGTGATGCTTGTTTTCGCTGTAGGCGGCTCCTTAATGGGAATGGCGGAAGAAACATTGGCTTATGTTCCTCTTGTCATTCCACTGGCGTTGGCTCTTGGATTTGATACGATTACAGGAACCGCGATCGTCATAGTAGGGGCATTATCAGGGTTTACAACAGCCATCATGAATCCATTCACAGTAGGAATTGCACAAGGGATCGCAGAATTGCCGATGTTCTCAGGCATGGGATTCCGCCTTGTTTTATTTGTGATCGTCTATCCTGTTTCTGTTCTTTATATCTATCGCCACGCAATAAAAGTTAAGAAAAACCCTTCTATAGGAATCTATGGAAAATATACAAAAGAAGAAGCGAACCATCTGCTGCAATCAAGTGCGAGGTTAACAGCGAGACATAAGTTCATATTAGGTGCTTTTTTAATTAACTATATCGTCTTAGCATTTGGTGTCATCAAGTTCAAATGGTACATTACAGAAATCGCAGCCTTATTCGTTATATTGACAGTCGTAATTGGAATCATCGGAAAACTGTCTGCAGATCACATTGTCAACTCCTTTACAAAAGGCTCTGCATCTTTGATCGGCGGCGCTTTGGTAATCGGCGTTTCACGTGCCATTCTTGTTGTATTGAATGAGGGACATATCGTCGACCCTATGTTGCATCTTGTATCTGAATCGATGAAGCATATTCCGGCCTATTTAAGCGTTGTCGGCATGTACAACTTCCAAACTCTTATTCATTTTGTTCTAGCGTCCGGCAGCGGACATGCGATGCTGACCATGCCCATTATGGCGCCGCTCGCAGACTTATTGCATATAACGCGCCAAACTGCAGTGTTGTCTTTTTCTTTTGCGGACGGAATCGGAAATATGATTTTCCCTACTGCCACCACCTTAATGGCGAGCTTGGCAATTGCAGGCATTCCTTGGACAAAGTGGGCGAAGTGGATTCTGCCGCTGGTGCTCATTCAATACCTCATCGGATTAATAGCTGTCATCACAGCACACTTCATTGGGTATGGTCCATTCTAATTTAAGACAGGCAGTATTGACAGGAGGAGAATTGAAATGTTAACGTTAATCAAAAATGGCGAAGTATACGCACCCTATTACTTAGGAAGGAAAGACATATTGATTGCCGATGATAAAATTGTATTCATCGATGACCGAATCGCGGTTCCTGAAAATTTCGCCCCTATCCAAATCATTGATGCAGAAAATCTTTTGGTTGTTCCAGGATTTATAGATTCCCATGTTCATATTATTGGCGGCGGCGGTGAGGGCGGATTCAAAACCCGCACTCCCGAGCTGATGCTCACTGATATTACAACTGCTGGTATTACAACACTGGTGGGTTTACTTGGTACGGACGGGACAACACGTAAAATGGAAAGTCTGCTTGCCAAGGCACGGGCGCTTGAAGAAGAGGGTGTTTCCTGCTTCATTCATACAGGCTCCTATCAAGTGCCAGTAAAAACACTGACAGGAAAAATTGAAGATGATATTATTTTAATCGACAAAATTATCGGTGTTGGAGAGATTGCCATCTCCGACCATAGATCATCAGAACCCACATTTGAGGAATTGGCTAAAGTCGCCGCTGCGGCACGCAATGGAGGGATCCTTTCAGGAAAAGCCGGCATAATAGAAGTTCATGTAGGAGACGGAGATGGAAAGCTTTCATTGCTGCATGAAATTGCAGACAAAACCAACATTCCAATTCGACATCTCCATCCCACGCATATCAACCGAAATGAAGAATTATTTAAGGCGGGTATAGATTACGCAAAACGAGGCGGATACGTGGACTTTACTACAAGTACCATTCCTCAGTTTTTGGAGGAAGGCGAAGTGAAGTGCAGTAAGGCATTACGCACGATGCTTGACGCAGGGGTTCCAGTTGGACACATTACCTTCTCTTCAGACGGACAGGCTAGCCTCCCCTTCTTTGACAGCAATGGGGAGTTTGCAGGCCTTCAAGTTGGAAAAGTATCGTCGCTATTTAACGAAGTGCGCGATTCTGTTTTAGAGGAAGGCATCCCGCTGGAAACGGCATTGGAGGTCATCACCTCGAATCCCTCACACGTGCTGAAGCTTTCAAACAAGGGCAGCATTCAGACCGGGAAGGATGCTGATATCGTATTGTTGCAAAAAGATACATTGGCCATTTCCACCGTAATAGCGAGAGGACAAGCGATGGTAGAAAAGGGTATTACGCTGATCAAAGGAACATTTGAATGAGGGAGAAACATTTATGTCAAATATAGACCTTTATGAGAAGAATAATTTGCCACTTTTGGAGCGGAAAGGACATCAACTTTACCCTCAATTAAAAAACTCACAGAAGAAGAAATTATTCAATATAAAACAGCTATACAGGTAACCAAATATTTATTTATATAATTTAATAGTAATCATGATATATGCACAACGAATTAAAGACTCATATGATAAGATATAATATTGACATATTTGTTAAAATTATTTTTAAAATATGTAAGAGGTATAAACATTTGCCGTTGTACTGATCAAGCTTACGATGTGAACAAAGATACAGACACGGAAGAGTTACAATTTCGAAGAGATTGCTCGATTATCAGAAAACACACAATTATCATTTAAAAGCCATTCGCCTCTTATAGAGTAACGAATGGCTTTTTTTGGTACATTAACTTACCAGGCTTGTTCCCGCCAAAGACATTGTAGTCATGATGAATCCTGCATTAATATTGCCAGCACAAAAGTCACCTAAACTATAAAGTATGTATATTTATGAATATTCCATAAAATCACAAAACCATTTTCTTAGGCACCCAAAAATCTGTAAACCCATTTTCAACTGAATAATGGTATAGATCCTTCAGTTTGTTACTAGTATATACTTGCATGTCTTCCCTTTTTCTAAGTTCCTGTATTGATAGTAATTTCTCATTTCGTTCAATTACTGTATCTAAAAATATTCCATTTGCTAATTTATCACTTTTGGATAAATTACAACCGCTGCAAGCGATAACTAAATTCCATAGCTGATCAGCTTGGACAAAGCTCCATGGTATAAAGTGATCCACATGAGCATTATCTTTCTTAATTGCTTTCCCGCAATAAAAACATTTCCCACTATAAAATGATGAGAGTACCTGGTAAAACTGATCAAGTGAGGATCTCTTAGAGACATTTTCTACTTTTAAAAGCAGGTTAGTGGTATCTCCCTTTTCATTAAATTTTTCTAAAAATAAAGCAAGATGATAATTCGTAAAATAATTTAAAACACGTTGAAACCGCTGCATAAACGAGTAAAAAGTGCTATTGAGTCTTAGTTGTTCCTTACCATTATCAAAATCATAAATGGTGTAGCCAGTGTCACCGTATATAGCCCCCATCACATTCAGCTTGCATTTCCTTTTCACTTTACTAATGATTTCAACTTGTAAATCACTAGAAAGCTTATCAAAAACAAGTGTATTTGGAATTTGATACCTTGTCTGTACATCAAGAAGTATTCGTTGAACCTCCGACTTTTTATCCGTCATATTAATTTGGTTTAGATTATGATGGATAACCAGATTCCAATAGATTTTTGCAAAGCTTGAAAATAAGGTTGAGTAATTTAATTCTAATCTATCATTCACATTGTATAAGTTTTCTAAAATTGATTTAATCAGAACAAATTTGTATGTAGTCGAATTTTTAGATTTCGACGAGAAAATGTAATTAAAATGGCCATATTTCTTTATCTGTTAAATAGGCAGTTTTCATCTCGCCCACTTGTAATTTATAACTCATTGCCGCTCACCTGCTAGGCTAAAATGCTTGAAACAATATTACTCTTTAACTTCTATTAAAAAGAGTTTATCCTTAAAACCGCCACGCAACTCCAACTTTCTTTTACGTATTTCTTCAACCTTTTTAATCGAAGTTCCATGATACTCTGCTAAAGAATGGATAATTTCCAACAGGTCAGCAAGTTCCTCAATTGCCTCATCGTTATTCTTGCTATTTATGTACTCCTCAAGCTCTTCGAAACTTTTTGATTGAAGTGCTTTAATATATTCATCATTATTTAATATTTTAAAAGAGCATTTCTTACCTGTAGATTTAATGATTTCTGGAATTTTGTCACGCACCAATTTTTTGTATACAGTCATCTTATCATTCCTCCACATTAAATCTTGTCTTGGAAAATATTGTGCTATGATATTTATTATACAAAACTTGGCAGAATGCGCAGTAATAAGTCTATTTATGTTCGAATAAATCTAAAAATAAAAACACCTTTTTTCATACATTGATAAAAAATTTCTTAAAAAAGTGTGTGTTCAAGAAAAGTTAATAATATTCTTTAAATCATTCTCGTAACTTAGCATAACTAACTATAATGAATTCCTTAATTTTAATAAACTTACCATGTTTCTTATATAGAGTATAGAACTAGGCTATAAATTTGGTATTTGATATATTAGTTTCTACTAAATGTGTAGGAACCTTGTTAGAAATCTTATTATCACTTTTTTATATCTTTAATTAACACAATGGTATTGAGTAAAAAGTTGGTTACAAACACTCCCTTAATTTACTTAAGAAAGAGCCCACCAAAAATGTATGGTAGACTCTAAAACAATTGTATTTAATTTGAGTTCATTTATCTTATCAAATTGATTAAATATAAGTAATTTCCCCAATAAACATCATATTCCAATTAGTAATATCTTTGCAGATCTTTTAATGAACAACTGTAAATTGTGTGTCTGCACTTGCTCCATTACACGATACTGTAACACTAACGGTTCCTAAATGTGTACGACCTCCCACGTGCCAAGACCAAGAAACATTGCCATTTGCATCGGCATGATTAGGTCCAAGTCCTTGTGCAGTACTGTCGCCACTATCGTAGTGAACTGCAATGTAAGCTGTTGCACCAGGGGCTACTTTTGCTGTTAGAGTTGCAATACTGTTTCGAGGTGCTGGATCAGATATGCTTAAAATCTGTAACGTTGCTTGTTGTACCTTTGCGGCAGCTTCTGCTTGGGCTTTAGCTTGTGCTTCATTCTCGGCGTTAGCCTTTGCCTGTGCTGCGGCTTCTGCTTGGGCTTTTGCATCCGCCTCTGCTTTAGCCTTTGCGGCAGCTTCTGCTTGACCTTTAGCCTCTTCCTCTGCTTTGGCTTTTGCATCGGCTTCAGTCTTAGCTTTTGCTTCTTCTTCTGCTTTGGCTTTAGCATCTGCTTCAGCTTTAGCTTTCGCCTTTGCATCTTCCTCTGCTTTAACTTTGGCTTTTGCTTCTACTTCAGCTTTTACTTTAGAATCTGTTGCCACTTTTGCCGCTACCTGTTGATGGGCTTGCTGTTTAGCTTCTAGTTGCTTTGCCGTTGCCGATTCCATTCCAATTCCAATTGTGGAACAAATAATTATAGCAAGTAAAGCATAACCTAAGACACCGAAAACCCTACCAAAAAAAGATAGTCTGTTAAAAAAGAATAGTTTTTTCCTAATTGAGAAGAGATTTGCAGTTGGGATTACAATAAACAAAAAAAGTAAAATCCAAGCTAAAGTATGTACAAAAGAATCCCATGTTGTTGGGGCAGACGAAGATTGCGAAAAAAGCACTATAATAAACAGGAAGTAGCTAATTGAAGCTATCACTTTGTTTCTACGTCTACCAGAACGAAAACCAATGATTTTTCTAGTAAATTTCATTATACCTCCTAAATTAATGTGACATTTCCAATTTTTATAATATCACTTTTTCACTATTTTAAGTGGTGAAATTATAAAAAATCCAAATAGTTAGATACTAAATAAGCAATTTCTCCCCTAAAAACACTATGGAAATGGAAAATGGGTGATTATTAGCCTATACCATTTCATTCTAGCAATATGTTTTTTGAAACGACTGTGATAAATTTTTTTATATAAGAAATCAATAGTTAAATATAAAAAATAAAAAGAGTGGCTTATCAGCCACCCTGGATTGAACTTATAATTTATGAAAACTCAATAAATCACTGAATGACTGTTACATTTATTACCTTGGATTTATCCCAATCATATTCATTTGGAATTATTGTTATTTTAGTAGTACCTACTGCCTTTGCAATAAATCCATTTCCTTTATCGTCCGAATCGATTACACCAATTGCATCAAACATTGTACGCTGACTTATTTTGTTTTGATCGTCTCGTATTAATACTAATCTTTGACCTATTTTTAAGTTTACAGATTGAGAATTTACTATTGCTTCCTGATTAGAAATGGCGTAATGAATAACCTTATCCTTTAAGCCAACACTTGGTTGAAGGAATACTTGTTTTCCTTCAAATTGTTCACCGTTCCATGAAAATTCTGTGTCGCCATCAGGAGTGTGCACTAATAATTGATTATTTTTCAATTCAGTCGTCGAATTATAATTAGTTAAATCTAAATTTTTCTTTAATGATTTTGTTTGCGGATCATAGGAGAGCACCGTTGTATTGGTTGACCAGCCACTTCCCCCTACAGTTTTAAGATCCACAACCACTCCAGTTCGACTGTCGCTAAACAGTTTTCCTTCCTTTGTCTCAACATCGTTATAGTATTCCCTTGTATCACTATACCCAACTTTATAACTAGAAGTGAAAGGATAAAAGCAATAACATAAACATAAGCAAGCTCCTCAATCCCTTGTCCTTTCGTGCCTTCAACTACAATAGCAGGTATCTCTGGGATTAATAATATATTCGTAGTTTTTTTAATTTCATTTTCAGGAGAAAGATAATTTTGAACTTTTACGTTCAATGGATTAAGAAGCTCAAGTTTTTTAACCTCATTATGCAAAATTTGCATCATCAGGTATACTCTGCAATAGTTTATTTATATCCTCAAATTTGCCTTTATTAAAGGCAACCCTTGCTTTAAACGAGATTGGCCATAAGCTTTTATAGTTGTTTGATATTGCTTTTCGCCATCTTTCAAGAAAAAAATTCCGTTTTGATTTGCTTCCTGGAAATATTTTTTAGATTCACTCCACTTTTGTTCATGTAGTTTTTGTATTCCTTGTTCATAGAAGCCTTTTGCTGTTTCGTATTTGTACCCTAAAAAAATGAACAACATAAAATAATTAAAAACAACGAGCAAAATACCCAAATTTTGCTTTTCTTCATTGACCTTCCTCGTTATAGGTCAATTATACTAGTTTTATAATTTATATTTAAATAGATTTTGTTAATTTTTAATAAACATTATTTTAGTTCCTTATCAGGATAAAGCATATATAATTTTATCCAAAGGAAAGAAAAAAAAGTAATATAAATTATTGAAGAAATTATGCTAAAGACCCATTTTTAGAATCAGCAAAACTAGTTGTTATTTATTTTAAAACCATGGTTATTAAATTCTATAGCAAAAGGAAGGCGGTTATTAGTTATTAGTATAACAGCCTTTTTTTGAACATCTTTGCGATACGATACCCAACCATCTTATCGTATTGGTGTTTCATTGATAGAGATTATTTTTACTTTAATAATTCACTTAAAACAATATAGAAATAAATTAATTTATTTATAGTAAACTCAAGAAACAGCATTTAAAATCTTTTCCTTAATAAAATCTAAACTAGCTGTGTAGAAAAAATTCCTTTGATGAAAATGTCCAACTTTCCCTATATAAAATTTTAGGGAATACTGGATATAAAATTGATGAACTATAAGTTAATTGTTATATTCAAAAGAATACAAAACAAGATATTAGGTTATTAGAATTCACTTTACCGATTAAAGATTTAAAATTGCAATCTAGAGAAAACAGTAAAGGCACATTCAAAATCAATGAATGTGCCGAAAACGGTTTAAGTTTATTAATCAAATTTTGCTTCACTATGTTCTTTTATATATTTCTCTAACCCCTTATCACAACAATAAACATAACAACCCTTCATTCCCCTGGTCATTAAGGTTTTATACGTATTACGAACAAGTTCATCTAGCGGATCAACTTGCCCATTCTTGGGCTTAGCGGGTTTAGCTCCTTTATCTTTAAACTCATCTCTTTTAACAATAAGCATTTTAGTTTCTTCATCATATCCCAGATCTTTTCCAATAATCACACCAACATAGTCCATTTCTAGACCTTGTACGGTATGAATACACCCAATTTGGTATGCACATTCTGGATGAATGCCGAGTCAATTCGATTAGGATCATTCCACGGCAAGGCAAAGTTATGTTCCTCGATAACAACATCATCAGCAAGTTTCCCATCCGTAATATTTTTCGTCCATTCCCATGCGTAACCAGCTAATAGTCTGCCACAGCGTTTATCTACAATTTCCTCTTTTAATTGCTGAGGAGTAGAGACAATTTTAAAATCAAAATCTCCTTCAAGAGGAAGAGTTTCTTTATTGTGAAATAAACTGTCCAACCATGAAATGTAATTTCCCGAACCAGAACACCGATACTGTGACTCGAGTTCGACTGTGTGGACGTTTGCTCCAAATCTAGATGCTTCTTTTTCTACCTCCATAACGCTGCCAATATCTTTTTTAGAGATTTTTTGAAAATCATCAATAAAAAATACGCTTATCTTCGAAGATCTTATAATTTAAGTTATTTGATTTTCGCCCTCAATTTTCTTTTTCATATGCCCATGCTCTTTTAAACGGTGAGATTCGTCACAAATAAGGACATCAAAGTAATTTTCAGGTGTTTGTACATAAGATGCAGACCCTTTGAATAAATCCCTTACTTCTACATGACCAGTTGACCCAATTAATTTTTTACGCAGCACTTCGCGAAAAGCTTGATTTGGGGTTATATATTCCACATATGCTCTCGAGTTAAGCATATAGCTCATTAAATTTAATCCAATGACTGATTTCCCTGTACCCGGACCACCTTTTATAATAATAACTTGCTTTTGGTCCGTCTCTGTTCTCAATTGGTTAAATAGGCTCACTACTTTTTCATATGCAACCTTCTGTTCATCGAGTAAGACAAACTCTTCATTACCCGCTATCAGTGAACCCACTGTTTCCACTAATTTTTTTGAAGGTCGGATTTTGCCATGTTCAATCGTTTCTGCGATTTCCTTTCCATTACCATTTGAAACTAAATGGCTGATATTCTTTGCTAAATCCCGATCATTAAATTGGAAGTACAGCGGAGATTCCTCAATATATTTACCATACCGTTCGTTCAACAACGGCTCACTAATACTCGCCATAATATAATTATGTAAATAGGCACACGAGTGAAGTTTTATTGAAGTGTCACTATATAGTGATTCGTTAAAATTCTGTAGATATCTCTTATAAGATGATGCTTGGTAGGCAGGATGAACCGTTTCTCTTTCTCTGCCACCCAAAAATGTTCGGACAATGCCATCTCCTTCAGCAATTTTTGCCTTTTGCCATTGCTTTAGTTCAATAATGACTGCATTTTTAGTTCCTTGTTCATCTTGTCCGGCAATTAGAAAGTCGATTCTTTTTTCCGTGGAAAGCAGCTTATATTCTAATAAAACATGTGTATCCTCTTTTAAATCAGCATCCCGCAGCACCTTAGCCATTTGAGGGAGTGACCTCACCCACGACTGCAGCTCACTGTTTGAAACGACCTTGTTCATTTTCTTTAATACTTTTTCTTTGAGAACATAACCAATTTTATTCTCGTAAATATGATTTAAAAAGGCAGAAGAGGTCTCATTATAGATAATCACTTCACTGCCTCCCCTTTTCTGTTCACTGGATATTTCTCTGCATTTTTAATCATTTTTCTAGAGACTTCTTCTTCAAGGTTAATCTCCATTTTATCGGCAAGTTGGATTAAATAAATTAAAATATCGGCTACCTCTTCTTTAATATTTTCTTTTGATTCCGCTAAGGCTTCTTTACTCGTTTTCCATTGAAAGTTCTCAAGCAATTCATTTGCTTCTAGGGAAATGGAAATAGCCAAATCTTTTTCGTTGTGATACTTTTTCCAATCCCTTTCATCACGGAAGGCTAAAACTTCTTGTATTATTTCTTTCATTTTGCTCGATCCTATTGACCACTTAAAAAATAGTACTATTGTTTTATTACCTTATTTTAACACTTGGTGTTTTGTAAATTCACATAAATGTATCAAAAATCCAAATAACTTCCCTATCACAAGGTATTAAACTTACATTGGATCATCAATTTCCAAATAGTTTCTCCTTTTATCAAAATTAACACCTGAGTAATAAAAGAACCCTGAATAACAAGTGTTATCAGAGTTCTTTTTGAATCAAAAAAATAAATCTTTAATGAATAATTCTAACATTTAATAACGATTTTTTTCACATGATCCCAACCTAATTCGTTATTTTTATAGTCAAGTAATGGGGATATCTCCTCCATTACAGTTTGTACACACCAAACGGTCGCTATTTTACCAAAAGCCCTTTATTCCATTGCATAACTACAACGTCCAATTGAGAATTATGTACCTTATTTTCCCCTGAAATCACTTCATTCCATAATTTAATAACATCAGTGGCTAATGAAGGGTCTTATAAGTTCCACTGCCATCATAGTATATTCTTTTATGTATCAATCCAAAATATCTTATAGTTAGATTTTTATTAACAAGTAACTTAATTGTTGTTCATTGGACAAGCAAAGAGAACAGTACTTTGATAAAGATCTTTGCTAATAGTAGGTCTTTTCCATTGTAATTAGGTGTTATGGATAAAACAATTGCAATAGATAAAAAATCTTTTATCACTCCCCAACCAATAACAGTCTTCCACGAAAATGGAACAGATTTTGAGAATTAAACATTAGCAGTCGAAAATCTCAAAAAACCTCAATTACTTATGATACGGTTCACCGCAAAGCATATAAATGAGGTTTTCTATTTTTTACTATTTCTTTTTATTTAAATACGTATTTCCCAAAACTCCAATTAAAATAATAGCTGCATTTATGATTACAGGTGTAAGGGTAACCTGTTTTCGATTTTTCCTCTGTATATTTAGTATATTTATCGAAGGATTCGTTTTAGCAAGAGCTTCCTGATTTAGATTATGTGTGACGTTATGAGCTTTTTTGAAAAGGAGATCGTCATACCTCTTTCTTTTTTCAACATTTTTAAGAATTTCAAATGCTTCTTTAACTCTTTTAAACTGTTCAGCGTTCCCTTTTTCTTTATCTGGATGTAGGTCTTTTACTTTTTTTCGAAAAGCTTCTTTAATTTCACTAAAAGTTGCATCATAGGGTACGTCTAAAATACGATAGTAATTTCCAATGGATCCCATGTATTTTCCACCCTCTTTTGGTTAAAATAGCTCCTGCTTTCCAGTTTTAATCCTTCCAAAATATTATTCTGGTTCTTTATAAAATATTCGTGTTTGAAGTATAGCATTATATGCATTTGCCCTTCATTATAGGTCACATATGAAAAAAAGAAATGAGTTTAATCTACTATATTAATAGATAGATTTAAAAGTTATTGTTTTTTGCTGTTTTCTGCATAAAAAAGCACATGTCACTAACTAATGCCCGTTTAGGATAGGTTATTCCCCAAACTAATCGGTCATTGGAATACGTTTGCTTATTAAAATGGTTATCGTTCAATTTGTATCCCTTCAGAATAACCTCCTTTGTTAATTTGATTAGGTTGGCCGACCCAGTCAAATTGTAACAAAAGAGGTTTATTTTTCACTCCTGGATTTAAGCTTTTTTGACCACCAGCCTGGCCAGTCATATTCGTTTCACAATAAAAACAGAGGCATTGTTGTGACTGCCCCTGTTGATATATATATTGATATTTTCAAGAAGTCTTAAGAAACACGTTTGGTATGGTCATCCCCCGCTGCACGCTTTCCGATGCCAAAGGCGTAATAACTGATGGAAACAAGCGCCAGAAAAACAATCCCTACAACAAGAGATACACGAGTATCTTTATTAAACCACATTGCTATTAATATTAGAACCAGAAAAGCGATTGTCAGGTAGTTTGATACAGGGGCAAAAGGCATTTTGAATGAATGATTGTCCATTTTTTCACCCTTCACTTTTCTGAATTGAATTTGGCTTATCAGAATAACAAACCACGGAACCATCCCCGGAAGTACACTAGCACTATATACATAGACGAATAAATTTTTTGGTGCAATATAACTTAAAATAATGCCCACTGCCAAACCAACCAGTACACCAATCGTACTTAAAAGGGGTACCCCATTAGAAGATAGTTTCGTAAAGCTTTTTGGTGCTTGTCCATTTACGCCTAATGTGTAAAGCATTGGCCTGCACTGTAAATCCCGCTGTTACACCCGGACATTGCAGAAGTGATGACAACAAAGTTAATAATTCCGGCTGCCGCTGTAATTCCAAGTTTTGCAAATGTTGCAACAAACGGACTGCCAATTGAATGTAGTTGGTTCCATGGGTAAACTGTCACAATCACAAAGATTGCCCCAATGTAAAAAATTAAAATGCGCCAAATAATGCTTTGGGTCGCTTTTGTTAACGTTTTTTGCGGATCTTTTGCTTCTCCGGCTGTAATCCCGATTAATTCGACACCTTGATATGCCCCAATAACAAGTGACAGAGCAAAAAAGAATCCTGACCAACCACCTGTAAAGAAGCCGCCATGTTCCCAAAGGTTTGCCAACCCAGTTGGGGTTCCTTCATTGCCAATTCCGAAGAAAATGAGACCAAATCCGGCAACTATCATGATTAAAATAGTGACGACTTTTATCAACGAAAACCAAAATTCAAATTCACCAAATGATTTAACCGAAATTAAGTTGGCCCCAAGAATCACAAAGGCAACTAAACCCGGAATCCAAGCGGGTAAATGCGGGAACCAATAATGCATGTATGCCCCAATGGCAATAATTTCTGACATCCCGACAATCACCCATTGAAACCAGTTGCTCCATGCCGTTAAATACCCCGCTATTGGATGGATATACTTATAGCCGAAAGTTGCGAAGGAGCCCGTGCTTGGCTCCACATATAACATTTCTCCCATTGCCCGCATAATAAAAAAGATAAAAATCCCTGCAATGATATAGGCAAGCAGTACAGACGGACCCGTCCATTGAATCGTACTTGCTGAACCCATAAATAATCCGACACCAATTGTACCGCCCAACGCAATCATCTGAATATGACGTGATTTTAATCCTCTCTTTAATTCTTTCTTTTCCACTTTGGTTTCCTTCTTCCTACTAATTTCTGTTATTTATTTATCTGAATTATTATTCAATTATAATATTACTATGTAAAAAACACAATTGTGTTTTTCAGGAAAACACCTACTTATCTAGCTTTTTTAAATAAAAGTGTTACGAATTTTAAATTTATTTTTAAATTTTCGGATAATTTTTTTTGATTTTACCATCAGTTACTTTTAACTACTAACTAATCCGTCATCGTTAAGTAAGATACAAAGGATTATGGTATTTGCTATGAAAAAAAGACCTAGTATTATTTGGCCTTTATATATAAGGAATCCTCGATGTTATTCAGTTTGGCGGGACTGCGTGTGAATCGAACCTAACAGCGACTACATGAGCCGCTCATATAAAGTGCCAGGCACCATAAAAGGACAAATATGAAAAAATGTCTTTTTATGGTGCCTGGAACTAATATCCTAAATGTACTATCTCCAATTCGATCAGCAAAAGATCAAAAAAATCATATTAAAGGTAGAAGCCTTTTTTGTGTGAAGACGTCTACCTTTATTTCTTCTATTCTAATTATCTATTAATTGTTTCACTTTCATAGGCTTTTTTTCCTTGTTTACTTTGATGATTTCTCCGATAATACTGATGGCAATTTCTTGTGTTGTTTCCGAGCCAATTTCCAATCCGATGGGAGAATGAACCTGCTCCAACTGTTCTAGTGCAACTCCTTCACTTTTTAATTTTTCAAAAATGGTTATGACCTTGCGCTTGCTGGCGACCATCCCAACATAGGCAATCGGAAATTGCAGTGCCGTTTTTAATACAATATCATCACCATCTTTTGTAACAATCACTACGTAAGACTTTTCATTTAGGTTGGCTGAAAGCATTGCCTTTCCAATATCCTCATTCACAAAAAGGTTGGTTGCATTAGGAAAGCGTTCCTTCGTACAATAACCCACCCTGTCATCAACAACGCAATATGGAATTTCAAGAAAATCGGCGAGCTTTGCCAACGCATAGCCTAAATGACCGGCTCCAGCCAGAACGAGTTCAGCCTGCTTGTATAGACTTCAATAAACACCCGCAACGTTCCGCCACAATTCATTTGAATTCCGTCTTTTGCATTCTTATTCAATTTGTATTCAACGATTTTCGATTGGCCATTTTGGATCGCCTTTACACTTTCTTCGATGATATAATGTTCAGCCAAACCCCCACCGACAGTCCCTTCAATCGACCCATCACGGTATACAATCATTTTTCCAACATGCCTGGGAGTCGAGCCCTTGGATTCAATTATCATGGCTAAAGCAAAGGTTTCGTTTTGACGCGTCAGCATGGCCACTTTTTCCATCAGTAGCACAAATAGCTCCCCCCTTTTTTAAACATTAATTTAGTTGATAGTGCGACGTGCTAAGAAAATAACGTAAAAGATTTAAGGCGACTGTTTTTCTGTATAAAGCAGTGGAACGCTGATCGTCGATTGGTTTAATGATCTTATTGAAGGCTGCCACAACCTGAGCGATCTCTGCATCTGCCAATGGTATGGTCTGCCCCAGCAACTTCTTCTCAATATCAATGGAACGAACCATTGTAGGTCCGACTGCTCCGAATGCAAAGCGAACATCATCGATTCGAGCACCATTTATCCGGATATATCCTGCAAACGATACTTTGGCAATGGCATCGGCGTTGCGGTTGCCGACTTTCTCAAAAACGACATGAGAATCTTCTTCGAATACGAACGGCAATATAATATCAGCCAAAATTTCATTGTGATCCCGCCCGACCCTTCGTGGACCTTGAATAAAATCGCTAATCGCTACTACACGATCACCATTAATGGAGCGCAGCAAAAGTTTTGCGTTGTATACATATAATAATGGCAGTGTGTCACCAGCTGGAGAAGCGTTGCAAATATTTCCTCCCAATGTCCCTCTGTTTCGAATGGCCGGAGCCGCAATCGTTTTGATTGCGTTCTTTAATGGTAGTGGAATTAACGGGTTTTCCAGTAATTCGCTATAGGTACAGCAGGCTCCGATGTGGAGATCCTTATGGTTTTGATACACCCGCTTTAGCTCAGAAAGATGATCAATAAAAACAATCGGTTTAGGGAATTTCGGAGGAACTCCCCTTCGACTTTTATGAAGGACCATGACATCGGTGCCGCCGGCAATGATCGAACAGTTTTCTTTATTCAATTGGCTTAACGTTTGGTCTAAACGATCGAAGCGATACGCGGTTATTTTCTCTGCCATAAGCCGTCCCCTTTTTTAGCCGCTAGGTTAATCGCATCAACAATCATATTGTAGCCCGTACATCGGCACAGATTTCCGGAAATACCTTCACGAATTTCAGCCTCTGAAGGATGAGGGTTTTTGGATAATAAAGCTGCACTTGCCATGACCATCCCAGGAATGCAGTAACCGCATTGCACTCCTCCGGCAATGGAATAGCACTCATCTAAAATCTTAAATTGTTCCGTTTCCATGACCCCTTCTATGGTTTGAATATCGGCTGCATCAATCGAGCCAATGGGAATAAGGCAGCTGTTTTGAAGTAGGTTATTCACAAACACACTGCAGGCTCCGCATTCTCCTTCACCGCAGCCTTCCTTTGTTCCGTTTAATTCAAACTCATCTCTTAATAAATCTAGTAATCTTGCTGTAGCAGGGGCGTCAGTTTCTACGGTTCTTCCATTTAGTGTGAATTTAATCAACCCTCTTCACCTTCTTTCATCCAAAGACTGTCAATAATGACTTCCTGTGTAATCGGAATTTGCTGAAAAGAAGTTTGCAGTGCATCCTCGATCGCAGCTTGGACTGCTGGAGCGCCGCCGATTAACGTCAATTCACCCGCGCCTTTCGCCCCGTATGGACCATCAGCATAGGGATTATCAAAGACCTTGCTTTCGATTGGAACAACGTCCAATGAAGTCGGCGGTCCATAATCCGATATGCTTTTTTGTAGGATTCTGCCTTGCTTTGACGTCATCTTTTCTAGATAACCGTACGCTAACCCCTGAGCCAAGCCGCCGTCAATTTGACCTTTCATAATCCGTTCATCGATGACCTTCCCAACCTCATAATTGCCGTATACTTTTTCTAACTTAAGATTCCCTGTTAACGTATCCACTTCTATTTCCACAATATTAACTCCCCATGAATAAGCCGGGTAGGCATCGCCAGTGAAGGTCAACTCGTTCCATGGAATCATTTCACGGTGAACATAATTCTCTACTACTTCCTGTTCTACCCCTGGTTGCCACTGAGCCTTCAGTTTTTTGGCAGCCCGTTCAAGCAATTTTCCCACAATCATTGTCGTCCTGGAGGCTACGGTCGGACCAGAGTCGGGAACCTCTTTTGTATCGGGATTAGGGTACAAAACTCTGTCAAACGGGAGGTCGAGTTCTTTGGCAACAATTTTACTCAGCGTCGTATAAATTCCTTGTCCCATATCAGAATTTGAGATTTTTAGTGATACTTGGTCGTCCTTTGATTTAACCAGCTTCACCGTTGCTTTAATATGATCTCTTTCGCCACTGCCTGTAAATCCACAGCCGTGGAGGAATAGCGAAGTTCCAATGCCTTTTTTATAGCGCTGATTTTGTTGATTGAAACGCTGAAAGTCTTCTTTTTTCTTTTTGTATTCTGACGATTGAAGTAGGACCTCAATCATTTCTTCCATTAATATTGGGTCGCGGAATTTACCTTTTGTGATGGTGGGGTCTCCTTGTCTGACGAGGTATTTTCGTTTATATTCAAGTGGGTCGATGTTTGCCAGTATACTAAGATGTCCCATATGACTCTCGATTCCGGCAAAGCTTTGTGGAGCACCAAAGCCTCTGAAGGCACCGTTCGGAACGGTATTGGTTTTTAAAACATAGCCTTTTGCATGAAAATGCGGAATTTTATAAACACCGGCACTGTTTATTAATGCGCGCTGCAGCACGACAGAACTCAATCCTGCATTGGCTCCGCCATCAAGAAAGATATCAACACACATGCTCAAAATATTTCCTTCCTTACCAAGGGCCGTTCGATAGTTGAGTTTCGCCGGATGCCTTTTTGTCGTAACCACCATATCCTCAGAACGGTCGAACACGAGCATCACCGATTTTTTGACGGCTTTAGCAGCAACGGCTACGTGACAAGCCATCATCGAAGGAAACTCTTCCTTGCCGCCAAAACCTCCGCCAGTAGGGCTTTGCACCACTCTGACTTCATTGTCGCCACAGGCTAAAGCACTTAACAACGCATTTTTTATATAATAAAGACATTGCATCGATCCCTGGACGACAATTTCATCATCCTTATAAATGGCGAGCATTCCTTGTGGCTCAAGGTAGACATGCTCCTGATAACCCGTATCATATTCTTCTTCGATGATTTGATGGGCTCCCTGCTCGACAGCTGAAATGATCTCTAAGCTTTCCCCAAATTCATAGCTTGCCATTACCCCGGATGTGGATTTTTGCTTGATCGCTTCGTCCAAAGTATAGACAGCCTGATGCTCTTCAAAATCAACCTTCACTTCATTTAGCAAACTATACAGGGTATCCAGGTCTTCTCCAACGAGCATAAGAATCGGCTCACCAATATAATTGACCCACTCATTGGCAAAAATGGGCTGATCTTCTTTGATAATTTTGACATAATTCGGTCCGGGGATATGCTCTGCTCCAACCGCTTCATAGCCTTCCGGAAGGTTTGGTAATTGAATGGATATGATTTTTCCATATGCAATTGGCGACCGTACCAACACACCATAAACCATATTTTCCACTTTCACGTCACTAATATAGGGCAACTGGCCGATACTTTACCTTTATGGTCCTTTTTGGGCACTGAGTTGCTTATGTCTTTGAGATTCATTACAGCAACACCCTTCGACTCATTATTTTAATGGGGACATATGATTTATAGAAACCTCTTCCTACGATTTTATAAATGTGAATGATATTTTATGATTAATATTTATGCTTGAATTGGTTTGTTTTCATTATATTTTTATTTGGGGAAACTTTACCTATTTATGTAAGAATTTTTGACTAAGTATTTTAATTTAACTTGTTTATTTCTGATCGAAGCTCGCGCTATCTGCTTCAATCAACATGTAAAAAAATAACACCAATAAAAATGCAGCTTGATTCGACCTGGAAAGCTAATCGAATGAAGCTGCATTGAAAAGTAAAAACTATCGAGAAATTTGCGTTTTATAATAATCCATGGCTTTTTGGTAATCTTCCAGCGTATCTACATCCATTAATACTCCCGGATCATCTACATTCATATATTTCTTTTCGAAACCATTAAGGACCATACGCAAATTACTTTCTGGATTGGTTTCAAGTATTTTCTGTTTCACTTCGCTTGATAATTTGATGGGGTGACCACCTTTATAATTAAAACTGGGAATAACTACATTCCCTTTGTGTTCTGCTATGAGCTGAACGGTCTCTTTTTTAACAAGTGGACAATCTCCGGGTGTTAATAAGAAGGTTGGGGCATTTACTTTGTTGCAGCCCTTTTGAATGGAACTAAACATTCCCTGGTTAAAGTTTTCATTATAAACTAACTTTATCTGAAATGAATAGGCATTTTTACTGCTGATTTTTGCAATTTCCTCTTGAATAATTTCCGCTTGAAACCCAGCTACGATGATGATCCTGCTACATAATCCTTCAAATTTAGATATCGTTTGCTCCAACACGGTCATTTGCCCTAGTGGCAAAGTCATTTTATATGCATTCGCTCGGCTGGAATATCCAGCAGCTAAGATGATTGCTTCCATTTGGTCACCTCCGAGGATAGATCTTGTCTGACTTTTATTAATAAGAATATTATTTTACAAATTAAAATTGATGACACGACACAAAAAATAATGAAAAAATATACAAAAAAACAACTCAAAACCTAAAAGCATTACTCATGTGGCTTGATCGTATATATAATTATCAATTCGATGCCGGCGATCACCACTTTGATCAGTCCTGCGAAAAGATTCCCAGACCTTCATTGATTTATTAGCCAAATTTAGATCTGCAGAAAGGGATGAGAACATGATTATTCGTGAACGTGAGCATAGCTTTATTATGATCACACAACATGACCATGCCAAAATATCAGGGGGAATTGCACAAAATTGGAAAGATGATTATTTTTATGGGGTGGAAAGAAAAGAAGATGTGGTTCTCGGCATTTATGAACACGATCGAGGCTGGATTCAGCCAGATGCCGCCCCTTTATGGAATAGTAACCAGCAAAAACCATACTCTTTTGTGGATTTTCCCCTTGATTTAAAGGTTGCTTATTACAAAAAAGGAATCGATGAAGTAGAAAAAATGAGCAAGTATGCATGTCTTCTTTGCAGTTCACATTATGCTTCCTTTCTCCAATACGAAGAGAACCCAATCGGAACGAAATTTGTGGAGGAAGAGATCACTAGGCGGCTGCACTTATTAAAACTGTGTGGGATATTAGGTAAGATGGGAAAGGAAAAGCAGGTACTGTATCATCTAAGCATATTAAAATTCTGTGACAACCTCTCACTATATATTTGCTTAAATGAACCAGGAGCAAAAAAAGAAAAAGAGCATCACTTTTTTCAGAACGGCATCTCCCCCTCATTCTCTTTTGCCGATAATAAACCATTCCAGGTACAATGGGCTGATCAAGAAACTGTCTCGCTCTCGGTGTCCCCTATGGAGAAAGAAGTACAAGTGCAGTTAAGATTTAAGGAAGTTAAAAAAGAGGATATAATGGCGAACGGGCTTTTATCAGCCTTTACAAAAACTCCCTATTCCCATACAAGTATGACGTTTAGATAAAACATATTGTTACAGAAAAAAAGCGGTCCATTCATCGAACATAATGGAACCGCTTTTCCTTAACTTTAAAAATAATTTTGAGGTTATTGTTAAAATTAGAGTGGTCGGTCTTTATTTTCTATCGGGCAACCATTAGATGACCTAGTAAAATTCCAGAATACATAACTAAGATCAAAACCATTGAAAGAGGGATTGAATATGAGTGAGATCAAAAATATTTATTGTGTTGGTCGAAATTATCTAGCTCATGCAGAAGAACTAAACAATGAGGTTCCTACTTCCCCTTTTCTATTTTCGAAGCCTACTCATGCCTTTGTGGAAGCCAATGGTCAGGAGATTCAACTGCCTGGTAATCGTGGATCTATCCATTTTGAAACAGAACTCGTTATCTGGATTGGAAGAAAACATGAAAAAGGCATGAAAGCTGATGAAGTTATAGACCGTATGGGAATTGGCATCGATTTTACTTTACGGGATGTTCAAAATGAACTAAAGAAAAAGACTTCATGCTTATTAAAAATGGGGAGAAGGTACAGCAAGGAAATAGTAAAAATATGATTTTTGATTTGCAAACAATCGTTGATTTCACCTCTAATCACTTTGGCTTGGGTGAAGGTGACATCATCTTTACTGGAACACCAGAAGGCGTCGGACAAGTTTTTGACGGCGATCATTTGACATTAAAACGGGATAACAAAATTCTCAGTGATTGTTTTATCATATTGACGGTTATAAATGAGACAAAACGAATATTGATTCGGGAGGCTTGTTCCTTCAAACCCAAACCCAATTTGAACCAGTTTTTTCCGGCGAAACCGGCTTGTGAATTGTTGCAGTTTATCTTTTTGATTTTTCTGATGGTCGAAAATTTCTCGATAGATGGAAAAATATAGGTCTTCAATGCTACAACCTGGTCCCATTTTAGCCATCGCAAATAATGCGTCCACTTCCCGTTTAGAAAATTCGATTTCTTTTCCAAAGGCTTTGTTAAGTAGTATTGTTGTTTTTCAGGTATAAAATATAGGAACGTCCGATTTGGACGTTCCCGTTCTTATTCCATTAAAGCCCCCTATAATGGAATAACTGTAAAGCTAATGAAGCTTTTTTAAAAGCTGCGTTTCCCTGCCCAAGCTCCTTGCATTTTACTTAGGAATACAATTTGCCCTATATGATATGCGTCGTGCATTGCTAAACTCTTCAGTTCAAGCACTAATGATCTTTCTCCAGGGATCTGTCTATACAAATCTTCATGTTCTGATTTTGCTAGTATTTTTTCAAGTTCACGATGAACATAAAAGTATTCTTGTTTTGTTTCCTTCCAATTTTGAAACGTCTCAGTTGGTAATCGAAATGTAGATTCATTATCTTCTGCCTGGGGTTCATTCGCTGTTTCACCAAGAAATCGCATCAGAAGTCTCTTTTTATAGAAAAGTAAATGACAAACTAATTCCCAAATGGAATTCATTGCCCCCTCAACTGGTTTCCAAATTGCCTGTTCAAAAGTAATATCCTCTAGCACTTTTTCAAGTGGTGGAAACCAGTCTTCTTCATCTAAGCAGCTTGCCCATTGTTGTAACAAAAGTGTCTTTACATCCATTTTCTATTCCCTCCAATTTAATCCCTTTAATAGATAATCCCTTTGGTCAAAATTCATTTGCGGCGTGTTGTAGATAGCTCACTAATTAAGGTGTCATGCCAATTCCTTGTTCAATTAAACTGGCCCTTTAACGGAACAATGAACGTTCCATTATTCGGAAAATTCTGATAACCTTAGTTTATCATAAGTTGTGTTAACTGAGAAAGAACAACTGTCTAAAACCATTTTGGTTATCGTAAAGTTATCTTTTATATGTTTGATGGTGTCTAAGAATTGGAACCAGCTTAAATAATGGTCTAAATATTTAGTCGCTACACCATTAAAACGCTCCATCCAGCTCTTTAAACGGCTGTGATAACTATTTACATTCTGGATGTGATAAATCCCTTTAACTCGCTCCCTACCATTTGCTTTAAAGCGATGATGCTCAATTCCTTTTTCTTTGGCATAAGTCATAAACGCCCGCCAAGCATCCGTACATAGAACATTTTGTATTGATAGCTTGGAACCTAACGCTTCGTCCAAACTCTTTTTTATAATACGCCCTTTTCCTATTGTTTTGGAAAACGTTCTCTTTTGGCGGTCTCTGGCTACAAGAACGCATACTTGGTCCTTACTTATTCCTCTAAACTCCGAACTACCACCGCGTAACCTTGGTTTTCGACCTTGGATATTCCGTTTTCCTTTCTCGGAATAGAGGAAATAGGTTTCATCCATTTCTACTATGCCTTCGAAAAGTTCAAAATCCATCTGTTTCAATGCAGTTAGAATTTTATGCCTCCAATAAAAAAGCGTCACATAATGAGCACCAATGAGTTTAGCTGTTTTTCCGAAGGAGATACCCTTCAATCATACATTCGATGAACTGAAGCCATTTAATAGGCATATAAGTTCTGTGAAGAGGAGTGTTCGTCATATCTGTGAATGTTTTACCGCACTCTATGCAGCGGTATCTTTGACGTTCAATGGTATTGATTGTAGTTTTTACCTGATATTTACCGAAGCGAATGACATTAGTGGATTGACAATGGGTGCAGGTGTAGCCGTCTTTGTGTTTCTGTTCTGATACATCAGTGAATACAGACTCTGTTTCTCCCGCACTCCCTAATGAGTTTGTGAAGAACTCCTTCAATCGCTGCTGGTCTCTTTGGCTAAGATTTCTGATTTGGTTAATTATGTCCGCTAACGCAATTAAAACTCACTCGCTCTCGGTAATTTTAGTTCATTACAGAACAAACGTTCGAGCAAATCAAATAACAACTTTATTCTTTAACAAAGCCTTTCCAAAAATAAAGAATCTTTACTGCACTGTATCTAAATACAGATCATAATCAATAGGACGGTTTCCAATCCGAAAACTGGCTTCGGTCACTTTTCTTAAAGTGTTTGCTCAATTCGATCGAAAGAGGTAAAAATAATGATTGGTTCTGCCAACCTTTCTTCTCCTTCGATATCTTCTTCAAGGTGATAAATTCCAGACATTTCAATTTCCTCGAGCATGTGTAACGCTGTAGAATCACTCGTCTTCCTTAATTCTTTCAAGTATTTTTCAGCTTCGTCAGAACGAAAAACTGAGTCGTAGTGTCGAAGAACATATCCCATGCATCGATCTTTTATGTACGTTTCTGCATTTTCTGATTTAATAATTTTTCGAAACCACTCTAAGCCTTGTTCCTTCTTTTTAATTAATAAAAGGGTCACTGCTTTTCGGTACTGAAGCAGCGGATTAAGTTCGACTATTTTTTCAAGCACTTCCAGCCGTTCTAATGCCAAATGCTTCAAATGGTAAGCTGTTTTCTCGTCAAGTACTAGTTTGTCAGCAATTTGGTAGATTCTATCTAATATTTCAGGGTTGGGATTAAGAGAATATTCTATCATTAATTGCTTATATTCTTTATCAATCTTGTCTTTCTTCAATTTCATCTTCCTTTCATTTCAACAATTTCAAAGAATTATTACCAATATTCTTGAACGATAATGAAAAATCATTTATTAAAATAGGCTATGTTAAAGAATAATGTAGATAGTGCACCATTTTTTAGAAACTACTTTTAGGAGTTCCTGAATTCGCATTTTGCGAATATATTTCATCAAATAAAAAAGCAATAATCCGATTGTCCAACTACTTATAGTGAATCAAACACAACAAAATATAGATTGTGTAGAGTTGAAAAAAAACCCTGTGAGGCATTATATGTCAAGCTTCACAGGGTTATAAAAATTTAATTTATGGGTTTAAGAATACCGCAATCAAAAACATCCTCAAATCCAAGTTTTTTGTAAAAAGAATGTGCATATGATTCAGTATATGTTTGTAAAGTAATTGCTGCTATATTATTATTATTGGCATCATCAACAACTCTTTGTATTAGAGTAGTGCTAACCCCTTTTTTTCTATATTCTGGTAGTGTAGCAACAGCATAAATACCTGCTATATTCTTATAATAAATGCACAATGTAACACCGACAGGCTTCTCATTATCATATGCAACATAAAAATTTTGAGTGTTGTCATCAAGATTTTCTATATTTTTTTGCCTCATCCATGAATACGCTTGATTAAATTTTTCTTCGGTTTCACAAAATCCCCATGCCTGTGTAACACTAAAATCTTCTATGTCAGAAAGAGAATTTGCTCTTTTTATAATTATTTTCTTATTAATTTCCCATCTTGCTTTTTCATTAGCTAAAACCATATAGGTAAGACTAGCAACTTTTTTATATTTTAATTTCATTTGTTCATTAATAAAAATCCATTGGGGCAAGTAAATAGTATATTCCTTGTTCATTTTCTCTAAACTTTCATTTGAAAAAGGAAAAAAGATATTGAAATCTGGATTATCACTGTGAATAAATTTACCATATTCAAGACACTCGTTTATTCCTCTATGTTTTGATAGAAAATTAATGTGATTTTCTAAAAGATTTTTTTTGTTCTCTAAATTTAGATGGTTTTCTAAAATTTTGTTCATAGTAATACGCTCCATATGATGTTTAAATTTTTTCCAATTGTCCGTTTGTTCGATTATTTATACACTGGTTAGCTATTCATAAATCACATACCAAACATTCGTTCTTATCAATACGAATGGATTTGTTATATACTATTTTTTTTGGTTCATTAAATTTTGGATGTGTTAAGAATTGTGTTGATTTTTATCACTACTCTTAAATGGACATAATGATGAATGAGTAATAAAAGACGTATTTCACAAACCAGAATGAGCTGATTATTTTGATAAAAGTAAATTTTAAATGTAATCATTGCGATTGCGGGCAAACAAAAGGCGAAGTAATTACTTGAAATAGAGAAGCTGTTGTCAAATGTAAACACTGTCAAATATGGGAGACAATAAGGTTCAAAACTATAGGTACGTAAAACGATGATATAGCCTACAAAAGGATTCTAAACTAATTGAATTTTTAAAGAGCTTTTAAGGTTCCTGTGTAGGTTTTATATCCGATCATGCGACAGTAAATTTAGATTTTCTAAGACTGTCATAAGTCTCTTCTACATGAAAAAGACAAGCGTAAATAAGTATATCCTTCAGATTTGGTTTCGTTGCTTCAAATTCAATGGCTTCAGGAAATTGGAACCATGCCAGATAATGATTTCCTCAGTGACATCCCTTGTAACATACAATCAATAAATTTAATCCATTTTTCTGGGTAATAAGTGCCTTGAAGTGGTGAATTGGTTAAGTCACTAAAGGTTTTTCCGCAATCTTTACATTTGTAAAGATGACGACCATTGTATTTACCGAAACGAACAACAGAATTACTTTTACAGTGAGCACAGTTAAAACCTTTTGCAAATCGTTTATCACGAAGTTCATCGATGACACGAATTTTTGCATTTGAAGGGAAAATAATACGTTGCAGCTCATAATAAATTCGTTCTTGATGAGGCTTATCTTACGTAGAAACGTATTGTAATAAGTTACGGAATCCTTTGGTACTCATGGAAAAACCTCCCATACATATGTTCGTGTTAATTGACTAAATTATAACATCGATTGTACAGGAGAATAAATATCAACATGGTTCTTTAACAGTGCTTTAAAATAAAAAGAATTCCACATTGATAATGGAGTATAATCGAAAAATTAATATATTTGGGATCAAGACCACTGTTTCTTTAAAATTTCCTCAAGGGACAATTTTTCATACATTAAAGAGGAATGGTTAAACACTCAGTCTCAGAAATTGAGTTTAAGGATAAATATTTAATCAATCCTATCATCGATAAATTTGGGTTGGATTCTGATATTAAAAAGGTTAACGAGGATACATTTATTCTAAAAACAAAAGCGATTGTCGGTGAAGGCTTTTACAATTGGCTCCAATCTATGGTGATTTTATTGAATGAAATCCCTTTAAACTTTTCGATTATCTGTTGTACTCTTTCCAATTCCCAAATCCTCACTTTCACATGTTAAATACAAAATATAGTAATTATAATCGATTTCAATATTTTAGCTTTCCCAAAAATGATTACCCTTTTTTCTTCCCGCTGTTAAGGTGGTTATTTGAATAAAAAATGATTTTATTTTTTAAAAAATTACTTCATGCAGTAGTAAAAACTATTGGTATTGGATGTAATTATTGGATTTATTTAAACTTCTGGTTCCTATTTTGTAACATTATTGTAATAAATAGAACTAAAGCTCAAATAGGTATCCTACTGGGCTTTTTGATACTAAATAGATTATAGAAAAGGTGAATTTTTTGATTATTTAGTAAACCGATAAATATTTTTGTAATATAATTGCCATTTATGTAAACGAGTTAACATCTCTCTGTTATTTGCCTATTGGGAATCCGTGTTACGATTATGAAAAATTAGCAGCCAAAGAACATGGGGGATAAAAGAATGCTAACTAAAATTAAAATATTAATAGCAGCTGCTGTTCTCTCAGTAACAGTAAGTGCTAATGTACAAGCTGCAACGGTACAAAATGGGGACAACCTATCAACCGTTAAACATACATCTTTAGATAACATCCAGAAGGTAAACGATACTACAGACCTTATTCACCCTGGGGATCAATTAACAATTGCACCGGAAAAAAGTATACCGTTAAACAAGGTGATACATTATTGAGTATTGCTATGGAACACAATATGAACATTAAAAAAATCAAAGAATGGAACAAATTCATTTCCGATTTCATTCATCCTGAGGATGGCTTAAATATTATTAATAATCCTTTAACAGAAAAGCATGCTAATCAAGCCAATAATGCAAATGCAACTAATATAAATGCTGCATCAACAAATAGTTCAAGCCCAAAAGAAATAACAGTGAAAGCTACAGCTTATACAGCTTCATGTGAGGGATGTTCCGGTATTACAGCTACTGGCGTTAATATTAAAGCAAATCCAGATGCGAGGGTCATTGCAGTTGACCCAAAAGTTATACCTCTTGGCAGTAAGGTTTATGTTGAAGGCGTGGGTGAAGCAATCGCTGCAGATACTGGCGGTGCGATTAAAGGAAATAGAATTGATGTCTTTGTTCCTTCCGAACAAAACGCAATCAACTTTGGGGTAAAATACCTAAAGGTAACAATATTAAATTAAAGTATGCCTAACGATCTTAGGAACTCTTTTACCAAAAACACAGCAACCCCTATTGTGTATCATGGGGTTGCTGTGTTTTTAAATTTATATCTTCAATTACGAACCAAGTTTTTTCATTTCCATGAGGGCAGCCACCTTTTTCAACGTACAATAACTATCATGCGTAAAACGAATAACATGTCATTTCAAAAATTAGTACAGGAAAACAAAAAACAACTTCTTAACAATAAACAAGAATTAGAAAGAATTGAAAAACGTATTGAACAACGTCATGAAATAAAATGATATAAGCAAAATTAAATCAAATAATATCCCCGTTTCCATTAATGAGGATCCATAGTGGCCATTTTCTTTTATTGATCTATGTAATCTAATACTCCATAAACTTCTTCTTTCAAGGTTGTTGCACTGGTTACGGTCCTCTTCTGGCAAATGATATTCAGCTCAGGCTTACTCTCCAGCTGCATTTGAATTCTAAGTAGCCTTAACGTGGACATTGTTTCCATTTTGATTGGGGTATCTAAATCAGGCAATAGTTGGAACAAGGTATTGACGATTTACTAAATACTCGATCAAAGCAAATTGAACCGGACTAAAATCCATATATCCATCAATGACAAAATGGCTAAGGAGGAAAGAAGACAATGTATTGGCTGCTTCTATTGCTTTATAGATAAGGTTTTGCGGATCAATTAAAATTATTATAAGCAAAAAAGGTGTACCAAAAACAGTACACCTTTTAGAAAAAAGTCATTTTCATTAGTTTATAGACTTGATAACAATATTAAAATCATCGATGGTGTTTTGTTCCCTAACTAAACGAATTGTTTCTAATTCAATAAGTTTAGCAGGTGATGAATCAGGTACCTTCCATTTTTGCAGTATGGACTCTTCATTTATTTGGGATAGAGAATGATACAGCGTTCTGCCGTTTTGTATGCCGTGATATAAGCATAAATCTGGAAATATCACTCTGTTGGTAATTTATATGTTTTTGCATTACTACTCATATCCTATTAATTATCCTTACACATACAAATATCTTCACGTTTACCGCTAATATCCCAAGCAAAACAAATACCTGCTATTGATACAAATATTATAAATAATCCTGTTGCTACCATTACTTATTCCCCCCATTTATCCAAAAATAAGTTTTAAAACAAAACCAAATACAGCCATCATAACAGGGATACAGAATAGGAATAGAATATATCCTAAACATCCACCGAATAACTTTCTAGTAAATAAATAAAATAGAGATGGGATACCCACCATTGAAAATATTAATAATGCAGTAATGGTGTAACCTTGTAAATCACTCATTACTTATTCTTCCTATTGTCATTACTTACCATAATTGTTACAGGATCTATAGGGGTTAAGATAAGTGACATTGTTATTAACATTAGTAGAATTTTCTTAGTTGTTTTAACGTACTGTAATAAACATTAGGATCAATAGGTGAATCTACTCTATTTTTTATTTCTAGTATAGTTACTGGTATAGTACGTTTACGATATAACCTAGTAAAAGGGTAGTAAGCTATACAATAAGCTAACTCCATCATCTTAGGTAGGAAAGCTACGAATAAGTCTTTAATAATCATTATCCCTAAGAAAGTTGTAGCTGCTATTGATACTGCTATGATTTCCATATGTGCTAAGAAGAAAGACATCATTTAAAATTCCTCCATTTTCTAATTAATTCATGCCAATAATACTTAATTTCCATTCTTATATTAAACATTACTTATTCCTCCTATGATTATTAACCACTATTACCGTTACAGCTACAAAGATTAGGCTTCGATTAGCTTGTGAACAATTTCACACAATATAGGATTATAACAGGTATTTATTATTGTAACTGTGATATTTGTCACAAGTTTGTGAATGAAGATTGTGGAAAAAACAAAAGACCGCCCTTTAAGGCAGTCCTACTTTTAAGCTTTTACAATTAAAAATATCAATCCTAGCACTGGTTGCGCTAAGATTAATGAAAACGAAAGATACGATTTATCAGATTAAAAGCAAGTGCCTTTTAGGTTCGTCCTATGATCGCAATGGAGTGAAGCTCTTCTTCTTTGAGTAAGGCAATATCTTGTTCTAGCTGCAGCCTAACCTGTTCCAGATTAACAGGGTCTTTTGTTTTAAATAATGGTTTTTGGCATGTCTAATTACGGGTTCAACCTTTGGCAAGTCTTGGTCGAACAGCTTAAGGATATCATTTGCCAAATTCATGATTTCAACGGTTGTTCGGTAGCTTTTTGTAAGACTTGATAATTCGCATTTGGGAAGATCTCTTTCAATACAGGTGCCCAACTATTCAAGCCGCCATAGGAATGAATACCTTGTGCTAAATCTCCAACAATGGTAAACAAGTTTGTTTCGAAGCCATCTTTTAATGCTGCAAATTGAAAATAGCTGTAATCCTGCGCCTCATCAATGAAGATACTTCGCATTTTATATTTTTCATCGATGTTTTCTAAATTGGCCTTCATATAAAATAACGGAGCTAAATCCTCCAGCTCGTATGCATCTCTATCAAAAATCCGCTGACAATACTTATTTAAAACCCTGCATTCTTGATCTGAAAGAGTAGTTGAATGCATTTATCTTTTCAGGAGAGGACATTAGTTCCTTGTATAAGGTAAAAATATCTTTCATGACAAACGGTTCCATATATTTTTTAACCGCTGTCTTCGATTCCTTCTCCACCTTAGCTTTTCTTTGTTCTTTCATATCCATGAGGTCAACCACTTTATGCTTTCTTTTTTCTGGTTGCAGCCTCCTGCTATATAGAATCTTTTCTAAAGCATCATCGTATTTAGTATTGAGTTTTGCTAGCATGATGGATTTCTTCTTTTTCAAATCATCTTCTAATAAGGATTTGATTTTCCCTAAATCTGTGACACTATATACCAAACAAAATCCTTAGTAATTATTCGCTTGTTTACAAACATCGTAATTGACACTGGCGGGTTACGTGGCACCACCTAGAAATGGTCCGATAGCTATATGCCATTGCAACAAGTGATAATCCGAAGGCCATACCGATTTAAAAAATACCAATTCCATTTACTCGCCACCAAAACAGGTGTAATAATGGATGGGTTAATTCTCGTTCATTTCACTTTTTAATTACAATCCCACAATGACAGGAAGCTCTTTATATCCGTACACAAACGTACTAGGGATCATACGAAGTTTTTTGGTTGTATCCAATTTCATATCCGGTAACGCCCTTAGCATTTCTGTCATGCATATTTTCGCTTCTAATTTTGCAAGTTGGGAACCAAGACAAAAGTGAACACCAGCTCCAAAAGATAGATGATTATTTGGAGAGCGATGGATGTCGAAATCATCTGGTTTGTCAAATGCGTTTTCGTCTCGATTTGCAGAGCCGATCCAGGCATGACTTCTTGCCCTTTTTTTAGATTCATCTCTTTCAAATTGATATCCTCAGTGACGAAGCGATTCATGCTGTGAACAGGAGAACAATAGCGCAGGGATTCTTCAATGGCTTTAGTTATAAGGGAATTGTCTCTATATAGTTGGTTTAGGGTATCCGGATGCTCAAACAGAGTAAGCATGGTATTTGTGATAAGATTTGTGGTGGTTTCATTCCCTGCAACAAGAAGGAGGAAACAGAAACTCAATAGCTCTTCTATGGATAACTGCTCTCCATCTACTTCCGCAGTCATTAAAGTGGAAATGATATCGTTTGCGGGATCAATCCGCCGTTGTGCAACTATTTGCTGGAAATATGTTCGTAGGTCAAGCATTGCCTTTCCTTGCTTAGCAAATAACTTGTTCATTACATTAGGAGATATGTTTTGTGTTCCCGATACTACAATATCAGACCATTTTTTAAACATGTTGCGGTCTTGGCTAGGTACTCCAAGCATTTCAGCAATCACGATTACTGGAAGGGGGTATGCGATTTCTTCTACAATATCGATCTCGCGTTTTCCTTGCAGAGATGCTAATAATTCGTGTGTAATAGTCGTAATTCTTGGTGCCAGTTCTTGAATCGCTCTTGGAGTGAATGCCTGACTGACGAGATTGCGATATCTTCGGTGAGTTGGAGGATCCAAATCTAGCAAAGTTGGAAAAGAACCATTCCTATTTGAACTGAAATGCTTGTAATTTTGTAAAACCATTTGGACATCCTCATAACCAAATACGTCCCAGCAATTCCGTTCTGGGTCAAAAGAAATTGGAGCATTTTTTCGCATGTTTTTATACCAATCATAGGGTGAGTTGGCTCCAACCATCCCTCTCGGTCGCACTAGCAGTCCATAGCTCATTTGTTGTTCCTCCATCTTGATCCCCTCCATAAATATTGTCATTCACTGGCCATTCATTCCGTTAATGAATCGTTTTACTTCAACTGGATGGTCTATTCAACCATACAATTTATGTGGTATCCATTATTACTATGATGCTGTTAAATGGTATAAATAACAGGGCTACCCCTTCTTGCCCTATAGCAAAGGAATACCATCTTCTGGATTGATATGTGCATTCATGCCAAGTAATAAACTTTTGTCCCCAACGACGGAATAACAGACCTGCTATTTAATGACTTTACCTGGAACACCAAAAAGTATTGGCCATCCAAGCCTTTACCTTTACTACATTACCTATCTATCTGCAATGGATAGAAATAGTTGTTTGTCAATTTCCTAATCTTTTCTTCATCCTTATCTTGATAAATGGTAATAAAACATGTTGCGGGACCTGACGATTTTAATACATCTAAGACAGTAATCAGACTTTCTTTTGTAAACTTCCTCTCAGTAAACATTTGGTTCATCTCGTGCAAAATTCCTTTTGATCCAACAGGCCAAATAACCACATCTTTTAGTCTGCTGATCTCTTGAAAAACAGGCAAAGGGACCACTTTATTCTCATGTTCGATTACTTCGTTTCCAACAAGCGGCATTCCTACAACAGCAAATTTTAATCGTTCAGAGTATGTTAACTCTCTCGTGGTCCCAAAAGGCTTTTTACCAACTACGATTAAACCAACAGCAGATTGTACTAACGAAAAATTACTTTCCGTACTGCCAGTAATAGAAACCTCGTTGAAACCCAATTCAAGCAATCCCTTTTGAACTCCGATTACTAGTTCATTCCATACTTTATTACCGCAAAAATTATGGATCACTACAGAAACCGGTATTCCCCCTGCTGCGATACATTCCATGACAGCGACTCTAAACGAATAATAGGCGACCGTTTCATAAGGGACATGGATATGGTCATCCTTTTTTGCTCCAATGGCACCACTATTATCACTTGCGATGATAAGGGAGCAGCACTCCTCATGAAAAGGAATGCTGAGAATATCCCTCATAGTTTTACCTCTCTCTTCGACATCTCCTGTTTGACCAGTGGGGAAATTCGTGGAATCACAATTAGTGCTATGACAGTATTTAGGATCGAACCAATGAATAGTGAAGGCACAATGGCAAAATAAAAACCTTTATTCATTAAAAAGATAAATGGCAATGGAGCTGCAAATGCATTGCCAAAAACAAATAGTATACTCGCTAAAATTTTATGATTACTTTTGTAAAGAATTCCAAATATCCATACGAGAGCTGCCATTTCTCCAGCAATCAAAAAATGCATCGAGCCTAATGGAAAACCACCTAATAAGGCTGATAACAAATGACCTAATGCACCCACAATGGCACCAGTCCTGCCGCCAAATAAAGCCGCCGCTACAATGGCTGGAAATGCATCTAACGCTACACTTCCAACGACTGCTGGGATCTTAATAGCCGCTCCAACCGCAGAAAGAGCGATCATAATGGCAAGCCAGCTGATCATTTTTCCCTTCATTCTACTTTTCCTCCTTCCGTTTTCCATCGCTAAATACTTTCGCACTTCGTACATACTCAACGTCATTTACCTGTAAACGGTAATTAATGACCCTTGCCAATGCAAAGAAATAGTCTGATAGACGATTTAAATATTGAAGTGTGATTTCTGGTGTATTGGGATCTGCTTTCAACAGTTTGACAACTAATCTTTCTGCTCTTCTTGTGATCGTTCTAGCAATATGAATGGAAGCTGATGGCTTTGAGCCACCCGGTAAAATAAATCGTTCTAGCTCTGGTGATTCCGCTATGTATTCATCAATTTTCGTTTCTAAATAATCGATTGACTCTTGATGAAGCATCACGTTTCGCTTTTCAGATACATTAGCAAGCGCCCCGCCACAGTCAAATAATTCATGCTGTATTTTTTCAAGATCACCCAGAATGTCCTTGAATAACTTCACATCAAGTTCGGTGATCGCCTGCCCGACAAAGCAATTTACTTCATCGACTGTTCCGTAAGCTTCTACTCTAGTGTCGTCTTTGTCTACTCTGCCGCCGATAATGCTTGTTCTACCTTTATCACCTGTTTTCGTATAAATTCTCATTTTACTAAATCCCCTTTATTTAATAGTTTGATTGATTCCATACCAAATGATTTCCATTTTTTCTGCCACTTTGGCGCAATCTTGATACGCCCATCCCGTTACATCGCGCCACAATCTATTTTCTTTTTCCATTGGAACGATCCCTTTTGTAATATCTGTTCCAATTACCACTAATTTTCTATTTACCTTTGCTCTTTCCCACATCAGCCAATTGCCTAAGCAGCTGTTCCAGATTTTACGGCACTTATTTGCATTAAATTCCCTCGTTAACTTTTTAAGCCATATTTCTATCCCCTCTAGAATAATCAAATCTTCTTCCATGGCTGTCAAATCTGTTGGGAGGGGAGCGTGATCATAAGCTGAAAGCCAGCGATCCCCCTTTGTTACCATATATCTGTTTTTTACCCATACTCTTTTCCCATTAAAGGCACCACCTGTAATGAAGTGCATCGGTTTCCCCTCCTTAACATGTCCCTATCAAATATAAGTTCGAATCCATGTTCATGCGGAGCATGCCAAGACCAAAATGCTTTTTAATTCGGTGCATATTGTGACAATAAATATCTGACTACCCCGCCATTTGTAATAAGGGCACAGCGTCGAATCTGTTTTGAGAATTTGATCCCTTATTTTTCTCCAACCACCTTCTTCTCTTTGTGAGAATAGCTGAAAGGTTTCTCCGTGTGGAGGGGAATAATGAAAGGGGTCTAACAACCATTGGCAGTATTGTGGATTTTCTTTCAAAGTTTCATACTTAACGGTTACAAGCAGGACACCCATCACGCTTTTGCTCAAAAATGGCCTTTCATCAATTTCATTATTTTGAACTCCATTTTCTTTGACTTTTCATTTTCTTGGCAACAAAATCAAATCCATTTATCTTTAGATTTCAGCAACCTTTTTCCAGCAACTAAAGGTACCTTCCTCATACATTTTTCATGGCAATTGGAATACCAGATTCCACTAAAAATACTTGATCCGCTTCTCTTACCAATTGCTGATGGATTTGTCCTAGTAATCTTCCATATGTAAAAACTAGATGATTTCTTACTAACGGCTCGTTTAAAATTTCATTACTTACAACAATCAAAGTTTGAACTCTATTCTTTAAATCGATTATTCCCGAAACAATGCTTTTCTTCACCTTTTCAAAATCAAGCGAACCCCCTTTTCGTTCAACAGAAAACAGTTCATTATTTAAAAGTGTTGTCACACAATCGAGTAAAATGATCTCTTTTTCACTGAAATTTTCTGCAATCTCACCAATTTCCACGGACTGTTCAACCGTTTTCCAATGATACTGCATTGCATTTCGATCTTGCTTATGTTTGAAAATTCTCTCCTTCATTTCTGAATCCGATGGAACACCTGTTGCAAGGTAGATCAGCTGTCCTCCTGTTTGGCGGGCTATTTCCACTGCCTTTCTTTCTGCAAAGCTGCTTTTCCCGCTTCTAACTCCTCCAGTTATAAAGATGAATAATGGGGATGACGTCACAGTATAAACACCTCCAATCGTTTATAGTTTAAAGTTTGATTCCTTTAAACTGTTGATACTCAAACATCTTAGTCCTCGAGTGAATAAAGACAATCACCGTTTGTTCCTCTTTTGTGAATTATTAATCGCTTTTGTTGTGCATTGATAAACAGCTTTACTGATCAGTTTTCCTAAAGGATGGTTTGTCCCGGCATTTTCTAGCACCTTTCCAGTTTGACTTGAAGCAATTAAAAAACTATCACTTGATGTACCTCTTACTGAATCCAAAACATCAAGCTTTGCCTTTAAAATTGATTCCGATGACTTGATCATGCTTTGAATAAATGCCTCCTCTGTCAGTTCGCCATTGACAAAAATCCATGCATTGATGGTGCCTGACACCATTTCATCTGTACGGAAATCACTTTTGGAGGCATCGATTGCAACACCAACACTTGCCGTTACCACAACGAATATCGAAAAGTCATTATCCTCATACAGTCCATACGTTAAATCCTCAGGTAGAACTTCCGTTATCATTGCCACTGTTTCTGACGGTTCAAATCCTTTTGATCTTAAAAAAAGGCATTTCTAAACGGAGATCTCCACCATGGTCATTTTTCGGAATTAGCCGATTTATAAATATATGTTTCCAGCCCGTTCCCGAACCGATCACGCCAGAAGACATGGTCCTTAATGGCATTGGGGTTTTGACCATAATCAACTCATCCAAAACCTCGACCATGGATTCATTGATAATAAAATGATTTTCGGGCTTTTTCACTTCCGGCAGCAAAACGATTTGCGGTGCAGCTACTCTAGGATGGGGATGTTGCTGAATTTCTGTATGATAAACATCTCTTATTCTTTCTTCCTGCAGCACCACATTTGGACGATTATTTATTTTGATTGTACCCTTATCAAGCAGAAGCAAGTGATCACAATAAAGGCCAGCAAGGTTTAAATCATGAAAAATGGAGATTACCGTTAAACCGTTTTCTGTTGTCCATTGTTTTAATAAATCTAGTAATTCTTTCTGAAAAGATAGATCTAAATGGTTTGTTGGCTCATCTAACAGAAGAATTTCTGGCTCTTGGGCCAAGCTTTGAGCAAGAAATACCCTTTGTCTCTCGCCGCCGGATAACTCCAAAATATTTTTGTCCTGAAAGGAGGAAATTCCAGTCTGATTCATCACTCTTTGGACAATCTCTTCATCCGTTTTTGACCATGCTTGAAACCAGCCCAATTGGTGTGCATACCTTCCAAGAGAAACGGTTTCTTTCACGGTATATGAAAAAGATTGTGATGAATGTTGAGAAAGAATAGCAACAATTCGAGCAAGCTGCTTTGTAGAATAATCCTGGAGCCCTTTTCCCTTTATGTTTATTTTCCCTTGTTGTATTGGGAGAACCCCACTAAGCATTTTTAACAAGGTAGTCTTTCCGCTTCCATTTGGTCCCAAAACACCTATCAATTCCCCTTTATTCACTTCAAAGGATATGTCTTTCAGAACAGATTCACCTGTATAGCCACCTGAAACCTTTTGAACGGTAAGCATCCCTTAACCACTTCTTTCCATCCTTTTTCTCTGTAAAAGGATTAATGCAAACACAGGTGCACCAATTAATGCTGTAATAACACCAATTGGCAATTCGATTGGAGAGATAATTGTTCTTGAAACAAGATCAGCTAAGATTAGAAATCCGCTGCCGGTTAACATGGATAAAGGGAGAAGATGCAAATGATCCGGCCCCCACAATAATCTCGAAAGATGGGGAATGACCAGTCCGACAAACCCAATCGTTCCTGAAACAGCAACGGCCGCCCCGGTTAACATGGATCCAGCTGTTAAAATGATCAATTTTCTTTTTTGAACATTGACCCCTAAGTGTTGTGCTCTCTCCTCCCCAAAGGCAAAAGCATTTAATTCTTTCGCATTAAAAATAAGAATAGCTGATCCAATCGTAAAAAACGGCAAAATAATCTTTATATAATCCCATCCTCTCATCGAAACACTTCCTAAGAGCCAGGCAATGATTTCTCTTAGCTCATCCCCTGTTAAAGCTATCAATAGAGAAATCAGTGCTCCCAGAAACGAACTAAAAATAATCCCCGTTAAAATAATCGTTTCTACCCTCATCGAATGCTCTATTTTACTAGAAAAATAGAGCACGAAAAAGATCGTGATAAAAGAGGATAAAATACTTAGAACAGGTAAGGTGAAGGAGCCTATAACAGGAAACGAAATTTGAAATAATAAGGTTAGGACCGCACCTAATGACGCTCCTGAAGATACACCTAATGTATACGGATCTGCTAACGGGTTTCTTAATAGGCTTTGAAAGGCAGCTCCTGCAATCGCAAGTGCCGCCCCTACAAGACCGGATAGAATCACTCTAGGTAAACGAATATTTATGACAATAGATTGATTCATATGGTCTATTTGGTTTATGGAATGAAACCCTATTAATTTCGAACCGATGATTTTTATGATGCTAAGAATGGGAATGGAGACTGTTCCAATCGACACTCCTAACAAAATCGAAATGATCAGAAATACACCAGCCGCAAAATAGGCGAAATATTTATTACTTAAAAACTTCTGGATAGATAGCCTTTGCAAGATCTTCTACTCCTTCAACAATCCTTGGACCTGGCCGTGTCACTTGATCGGAATTGACGTCCATTACTTTTTTATTTTTCACTGCCTTGACATTTTCCCAACCTTTTTGATTCAACACTTGTGCCACTGGATTTTTTACATAATATCCATATGTAGTAATAATGACATCAGGATTCCGTTTCACCATTGCTTCTTCATCAATCTTGACCCATCCATCTTGATCATGTGCGATGTTTTGAGCGTTAATCATACCCAGCATTTCATCCATAAAGGTATTTTTACCGGCTGTATAAATGTCTGGTGCTGGAGAAACTTCCACTAAAACCTTTTTCTTATCCTTTATTCCTTTAGCCTTTGCTAGAATTGCAGCGAGCTGTTTCTTCATTCCCATGATGATTTCAGCCGCTTTCGCTGTTTCCCCAGTAGCTTTCCCAATCATGTCAATGGTTTCATAAACCTCATCAAAATGATCGGCATTTTTGATCACTAAAACATTGATTCCAGCATTCTTTAGCTGCTCGAGTCCCGCTTTCGAAGCTTGGACTGTGGATTCATGCGCTAACACTAAATAAGGCCTTAAAGAAATGATTTTTTCTACATTCAAATCTTCGCCACCAATTTTCTCTTTTTTCTTGACTGCCTGTGGGTAATTATCAAACTCAGAAACTCCAATGACTTCTTTATCAAGACCTAAAGCAAATGCAATCTCTGTATTACTAGGAATGAGTGAAACAATTCTTTCGGGCTTGTGCTCAATGGTCACATTGTTTCCTATGGCATCTTTAATCGTTACCGGAAAAGCGGGCTGTTCTGATATTTTTTCAGCTCCCGCTTGCTTGTTTTCCATTACTTGATTTTGCTTTTCACTACAACCTGCTAATGCTCCTATTGTTAACAACACAGCAAACAATAGGGAGTACCATTTCTTCATTTTCCTACCTCCTGTTTTTTTGTCTATCATAAATTTCGCACCAAATAAAAACATCTCCATGTTGACATGGAGATGTTGGTCTGTTTAGATTCTGTTACTCATTATGAGTAATCCGTCTCTACTCTTCAACACCTCCCTATCCTCGTAGGTTTTTTGGCGCATGAAATAAAGGCAGGTTTCCTGGCTCATGATCATCACTCCCTATGCCTTCCCATCTTTTTTTTGACAGTGGCATTTTATAGGTTGCTCCCATTTACAGTGGCGGGACCGCGTAGGTATTTCACCTAACTTCCCTTTTAAGCTAAACATCTTTGAAAGAATTTTAGCACCTATTTTTCTATTATTTTTTTATGATAGTTTTTATTATATAGGTTAACAAAATCATTTGTATATATTTTTAGATAAACTTTCCAATAAAAAATCCGAATTATTATTAGACCAAATTTCATTATAATCTATAAACCTATTCACATAAGAATAACAATCTTTTTTATGTTTTTTACAAAAAGGATGGCCTTTTTGTAACTGAGATCAACTCTTTATTGTTTTTTAACAGGTGTACAGACGGCATATAAACTTTCTGCAGAATATGATACATTAACTTCAATAACCTTATATCCATTTTCTCCAATTTTATAGTCTTGATTGTTAATAGAAATTTTTTCTATTTTCATCTTTCGTTCTTCCTTTCTAACTCATTTCTCACACAGAAGCTAATATATGATGGGCTTTAAAAAATGTACCGCTTTTTTTATAAAATGATGCTAATCAAATAGGACTATGAACTTATTTTAAACGTTCAATTGACTCAGAAAATTTAAGGTACAGCTCAAAATCCGGCAACAATAGAAGACATTGCCCACATCATTGATGATAAGTTAAAATCACTAAATGTCAGCTTAAGGCCAAAGGATCGCCAGCTCTTGATAGACTTATTTGATAAAATGCGCCACTTGAATATCAATTTTGATAATGTCAAATCACAGCTTGGTAATCTTTCACAGGAGATCAAGCAGCAAATTGAAAATACCTTTGGGGACAAGAACTTCCTCCAAAAAGTAGCTGATTTCTTTAAACAGTTGATTGATAGTATTAAAAGTTTGTTTTCTTAACGGATTGTTGAATGCTAGAGGAAACAGCAGGCGATGAGTTGCCTGCTGTTTTTTAATAGTTTCTTTCAATTACAAAATGAGCCATATTACCACGATAACCTCTGAAGTAAAGCCGTTACGGAAATAACGAGTTTTTTAATTTATGCTCAGGGCACAGACACCTTATTCTACTAAGCACCCGTTACTTAAGGAGCGGCTTCCAAACTGTCCGTTAGTCTAATATGAAAAAAGAGTGCCGCAGCTGCCATTCTGGAACTCAAGCACCAATTAGCTGAATATCTTCCTAAAAACATTTATCCCAGCAGGTAAGAAATAATATCTTTATTCGTGCTTTGCAGCGTGCCTGGCATATCATCACGATTTGATTTCAATGCAAAATATCGAGTGTCCGCATTATCTTGAAAAAAGCTATATCGCAATATGCTCTTTTCACTTGCAAGTGTATTTATAATCTGTTCAAAGAATTGTCCCTGAGTCATCATATCCTCTGAAACTAAGTGAAATATGCCTTTTAACTTATTTTCAATAATGAACCGTAGTTGTTTTGCTAACAGAACATCCAAAAGATTGTTACAAACTAAATTGCTGTACACATCAATCATTTGATTTTTTATTATGCTTTCTTTGATTAAGTTCCATCTTGGAGAATTCTTACCCCATATCGCTGGGATTCGGATAATCATCACTCGCTCATCTAAAATTTCTTTTAGCATATTTTCACATTCAATTTTGAAATTCCCATAATCTGATTCGGAAATAGGTATATCTATTTCTGTGTGTGGTTTTGAATAGTCCCCATCAAATACATTTGTGGTAGAAAAGAAATACAAACGACTACTGCTATTTCGTAATTCCATTGCCAATTCTTTATGAAACTTGATCTGTTGATCAAACTCTCCTCTTAGGCAAGAAATCACAATATCGGGTTTAATTGAACGTGTAATTTCCGTTAGCTTATCAATTTGTTGAATTTCCAATTGGAACTGCTTACCATCGGGGAGAATGGTTAACGAAGAAGAATATGTTCCAAAGAGGTCAAATCCATCTTTAAATTCATCGATTAAAGCTCTTCCTACAAGACCGCTTGCACCAAGAATAAGTACCTTTTCCATCGCATTTCCCCCATAGATGTAACATTTTGCTTTCTTAGCATGCAGCCTTCATGAAAAATAGGGACAACATATGAAAATTGTCCCTATTAATTGTTTCTTATATGAATAGCTTCCTTATACCATTCCGTTTCTCCCACACAGATCAGGAGTTTAGAGCACTTTCCTCTCTGTTAGATCCTCTTCTTGAAGATCCACAGGTACACGCTTGTTTATTCCGAAAGCATAATAGCTGCTTGCCACAATAGCCAGGAACAAAATGCCCGCAATCAGTGATACACGAGTGTCGTCATTGAACCACATACCGATAAGCACCGCTACCAGATAGCCAATTGTCAGATAGTTAGTGACAGGCGCAAAAGGCATCTTGAATGGATGGTTGGCCATTTTTGCAGCATTGACTTTCCTGAACTTGATTTGGCTGATCAGGATGACAAACCAAGGAACCATCCCAGGAAGAACACTTGAAGCATAGACGTACACAAACAGATTTTTTGGTGCAATATAACTTAAGACAACACCAACGCCAAGGCCGATCAGTACGCCAATTGTACCGAATAAAGGCACCCCGTTACTTGAAACCTTCGCAAACGCTTTTGGAGCTTGTCCATTGACTCCAAGAGTATAAAGCATGCGCCCTGCACTGTAGATACCGCTGTTGCAGCCAGACATCGCAGCAGTGATAACAACAAAGTTAATGATTCCGGCCGCAGCTGTAATACCAATTTTTGCAAAAGTTGCTACGAACGGGCTTCCGATGGAAGTCAATTGATCCCAAGGATAAACTGTGACAATAACAAAAATTGCGCCAATATAGAAAATGAGGATACGCCAAATTGTACTTTGAATCGCGTTCGTTATTGTTTTCTGAGGATCTTTCGCTTCACCAGCTGTAATACCGATAAGCTCTACACCTTGATAAGCACCAACAACGAGTGATAGGGCAAATAGGAATCCTTTAACTCCGCCAGTAAAGAAGCCGCCATTTTTCCAGAGGTTTGATAGGCCGATTGCATCTCCTCCGTTGCCAATGCCGAAGAAAATCAGGCCGAAACCTGCAACAATCATCAATACAATCGTAACTACTTTAATCAAAGCAAACCAAAATTCGAATTCACCAAATGATTTAACAGAAATAAAGTTCGCTGTCCCAAGGATAACCATTGCGATAAGGCCTGGAATCCACGAAGGAAGATCTGGATACCAATACTGCATATATGTGCCGATAGCGATAACTTCTGCCATGCCGACAACTACCCACTGGAACCAGTTGCTCCAGGCAGTCATATATCCCGCTATTGGATGGATATACTTATAGCCAAATGTTGCGAATGAACCTGTACTTGGTTCCAAATAGAGCATTTCGCCCATGGCACGCATAATTAAATATAGAAAAATTCCTGTAATTGCATAAGCGAGCATTACGGATGGACCCGTCCAGCCTATTGTGCTGGAAGATCCCATAAATAGACCCACACCTATCGTTCCGCCCAAAGCAATCATCTGAATATGGCGTGTACCTAAGCCCCTATTCAATTCCTTGTTTGTCATTTCATTTCCTCCTCTGCACTGCTTATTGTTAAATTCCACGGCCAATTAAATATACATCCTTTGTACATATTTATTTTAGTGCAAGGAATACCTGCAATAACATAATTCAGTGGTAACAGGACATTACTGATGTAAAATTCCTTAAGTAAACTTTTTATTTTATCTCTGTTTTTTTCAATTATTGCCTTTACAATCTCTTCATGATAGAAACGATTGTCCATTAATGAAAAATGTTGCTTAAACGTTTTCATTCAATACCTTGGTTTCTACCTCCAAAGAATTAACTAAAGATCGGCTCTTTTTCGCTTAGACCAAGCGTCTGTGCTGTTGAAGTATGAATTTCATGCAGAAGCTCTGGGTTTTCCATTAGTGACACTCCATAAGAAGGGATCATTTCTTTGATTTTCGGTTCCCACTCTTTTATATGTTGTGGGAAGCATTTTTTGATTACCTCAAGCATAACGTGAACGGCAGTAGAAGCACCCGGAGAAGCGCCTAGTAATGCTGCAATTGAGCCATCAGCGGCAGTAATCACTTCCGTACCAAATTGAAGTGATCCTTTGCCGCCTGCTTCAGTATCTTTAATAACTTGCACTCGTTGGCCCGCTACTACTATATCCCATTCCTCAGCTTTAGCGTCAGGGATAAACTCTCGTAACTCTTCCATGCGCTGTTCTTTTGATAACATAACTTGCTGAATCAAGTATTTCGTCAATGACATCTCTTTCGCGCCTGCCGCCAACATCGTTACGACATTATTCGGTTTTACGGAAGTTACCAAATCAAACATTGAACCGTTTTTTAAAAACTTTGGTGAAAAGCCGGCAAACGGTCCAAATAGCAACGATTTTTTATTGTCGATAAATCTTGTATCAAGATGCGGAACAGACATTGGCGGAGCACCAACCTTAGCTTTGCCGTATACTTTTGCATGATGCTGCGCAACAACATCCGGATTATTACACACCATAAAGATTCCGCTTACCGGGAATCCTCCAATATGTTTTCCTTCAGGAATACCGGATTTTTGTAGTAAATGCAGGCTTCCTCCCCCGCCTCCGATAAAGACGAATTTTGCCGTATGGCGTTCGACCGTACCGCTATCGAGATTCTTCACTTTCAATTCCCACAAGCCATCGCTAGTACATTTAATATCATTAACAATATGTTTATAGTTTATTTTGACATTTTTGCACTCTAAGTGGTCAAACAACATGCGCGTTAAAGCACCAAAGTTGACATCCGTTCCAGAGTCGATTTTTGTTGCAGCTATCGGTTCATTCAATGTACGACCTTCCATGATAAGCGGAATCCATTCTATCAGTTTTTCATGGTCATCGGAAAATTCCATCCCTTGAAACAGGGGATTGTTTGATAGCGCCTCAAAACGTTTTTTCAAAAACTTTACATTTTGTTCCCCTTGTACCATACTTATATGAGGTATTGGCATGATAAAGTCCTGCGGATTACGTATTAAATTGCCATTTACAAGATAAGACCAAAACTGTCTTGAAAGCTGAAACTGTTCATTAATTTTTATAGCTTTGCTAATATCTATGGATCCGTCCGGTTTTTCGACGGTGTAGTTAAGCTCGCAAAGTGCCGAATGCCCTGTTCCCGCATTATTCCATTCGTTAGAGCTTTCCTCTCCTGCGTTTGCGAGCTTCTCAAACACTGTAATTTTCCAGTTCGGTACTAATTCTTTCAGCAGTGACCCCAAAGTCGCACTCATGATTCCGGCACCAATTAAGATAACGTCTGTTCTAGTTTGTCTTTTGCTCATTTTCCCCATCCTTATCCCCTAGTTTGCAGCAAGGATGTAGGCGCTCCTGCTTAGGCGTCACAGCAAGCAAAGGCGCGACCTAGTCACACACCTTTTCTGCATCTATTATAATCTAATAATAGTATATCACTATTCAATTATAACCTGATAATAGTATATCACTATTCAGTTATAATCTGATAATAGTATATCACTATTAATTATAGATTAAAATATTTATTTACTATTATTATGATAGTTATAAGCTATTTAAAAGCTGGTAGGAAGTGAGAAGTCCGTCCACAAGTCCCTAGGAACACACAAAAACCAAAGCCTTAACCCAGCTTCCTGCAATGGTTGATGCTTTGGTTTGCCGTTACCAGTGAACCGCCACCCTCTAATTTTCGCCTTTATTTATCATAGTACGCCATGAACCATATACATCACCAATGTAATTTGGAACTATTGGAAAGAATTCAAAATCAGCAAAGTATTGAAATGGATATAATAGCAAATTGGGGATCCTCTTCCATTTATTCCTAATTGAGAACAGTTTTTTAGTTTAAAGTTAAAAAGAGCAACCACATGTCGCTCTTAATTATTGTTAAACTACAAAAAAAGATTTTCAAGGACGGCGGTGATACTATTTTTGCATTACTGTCTCATCCACGGAGCCAATTATAAAAGCCTTTCCTTTTAGGTCTCAAAAATAGATAGCTTGACCAAACAAGCTATTCCAAATGAAAAAAATAGATTTGCTCCTAAAAAAACTTTTCGTGTAAACGATTTGCGCCAAATGATTAAAAAACAGCCTGGCATCGCTGCCAAGCTGTTTTTTATCTGACTCGCCAAAAGCTTCCTCACTTCACGTATCGAAATGGTAAGAGTCCGCCCTATTTAATAAAAAGTCTGAAGGGTCTCTTCCATATAAATACAATCGATGCATCGGTCTTGTCATGGACACGTACAGCAATTTGATGTCTAATTCTACGTTTGTGTATGGTTCTTCCAAGCATACAATCAAAACAGCATCAAACTCCAACCCTTTTGATAAATAGGAAGGTACAATCACCACATGTCCCTTCTTCATATCTTGTTTTTCTTCCAATAATTGAATGGGAAGATGACTCTTTTCCAGGATCTGATGGATTCTTTGACATTCTTTGTCGGTTCGTCCAATGATCGCAATGGAGTGAAGCTCTTCTTCTTTGAGTGAGGCAATATCTTGTTCCAGCTGCAGCCTAACCTGTTTCGGATGAACAGGGTCAATGGTTTTAAACAATGGTTTTAGACCATGCCGAATGACGGGTTCGACCTTTGGCAATTCTCGGTTGAGCAGCTTAAGGATATCATTTGCCAAATTCATGATTTCAACGGTTGTTCGGTAGCTTTTTTGTAAGGCTTGATAATTCGCATTTGGGAAGATCTCTTTCAATACCGGTCCCCAACTATTCAAGCCGCGATAGGAATGAATACCTTGTGCTAAATCTCCAACAATGGTAAACAAGTCTGTTTCGAAGCCTTCTTTTAATGCGGCAAATTGAAAATAGCTGTAATCCTGCGCCTCATCAATGAATATACTTCGCATTTTATATTGTTCATCGATGCCTTCTAATTTGGCCTTCATATAAAATAACGGGGCTAAATCCTCTAGCTCGTATGCATCTCTATCAAAAATCCGCTGACAAAACTTACTTAAAACCCTGCATTCTTGATCTGAAAGAGTAGTGGAATGTTCTTTTATCCTTTCAGGAGAGGACATCAGTTCCTTGTATAAGGTAAAAATATCTTTCATGACAAACGGTTCCATATATTTTTTAACAGCTGTCTTCGATTCCTTCTCCACATTCGCTTTTCTTTGTTCTTTCATATCCATGAGGTCAACCACTTTATGCTGTCTTTTTTCCGGTTGAAGCCTCCTGCTATAAAGGGCCTTTTCTAAAGCATCATCATATTTCGTATTGAGTTTTGATAGCATAAGGGATCTCTTCTTTTTCAAATCATCTTCTAATAAGGATTTTATTTTTCCAATCCGTCTATAGATTGGTAAGTAGGTATATTCTTGTAAAAATAGTTTATTGAGCTTTTTTCCCTTCATGAGAATGGATTTTTCTACAATAAAATCCTCTCTAGGGGCAAGTTTTAATTCTAATTCTTTTATATAACTATAGATGACTTCCTTAAATTCGAGTGAACCCTTATAACTGGAAACCCATTTAATCGTATTGGATTTTCCGTTACCTTCAAGGAGCTTCATTAGTTTAGAATTAGGGGAAAATAGTTTTATTTTCTGCCCTAAGCAAGTTCTCATAAAATCAATAAAGGTGGTCTGATTAATTTTGTTGACCCCTAGTTCTGGTAAAACGGCAGATATATAATCAATAAACAATCGGTTTGGTGCGAGAATCATTAATTTTTCTGGAGGAAATTGATACCCTAAGGAATAGAGAAAGTAGGATATTCTATGGAGTGCGATTGTTGTCTTCCCGCTTCCCGCGGCCCCTTGAACGATAATGGGGTGTTTCAGTGATGCTCGGATCACTTCATTTTGCTCATTTTGAATGGTAGCAACGATTTCTGTTAATCGATTGTCTGCTTTACCTGACAATGATTTCTGCAAAAGTTCGTCGTGGGTGGTCAAATCGATGTCCCTGATGTCTTTTAATAATCCATTGATAATTTCATACTGCCTTTTTAATGATAAGTAACCGGTTTGTGTCTCCCCATATGCATCATAAGAAACCTCTCCAAGGCGGCCGTCATAGTACACATTGGCAATTGGTGACCGCCAATCCACAATAATGGGCTGTTGTGTCACCCGGTCAAACAATGATACCTTGCCTATGTACAAAATTTCTTCTGTTTTACTACTATCGCTTGTAAAATCGATCCTTGAAAAATAAGGTTTGCCAATCACACTTTCTAACCTTTTCAGTTCACTTTCCGCTAATTCAAGAAAACTTGCATTTGCGAGGAGATCCGTGTAACTTGCACTACTATCCTGATTGTCCAGGTCAGCAAACGCTTGTTTCATAGTTTCAACAAAAAATTCTTTATTCCCCTTAGAAATCTCTAAAACAGTTCGTATATATTCCTTGGTAAACTCTAAACGCTCCACTTCTCGTTGATAATCTTTATGGTCACGGACAGACGCTTGATCTTTAGCACTCATCCTTTTAACTAGTCACCTCACTATTCAATGATGGAAACATGGGATATTTAGATTAACCAAAACGCTTATCCTAGTCAAGTTCTAACCTCCAGTGGACAGGTTTCTACTCATTTATTTCCCATTTTCCCTCCGTAGAACTGTTATAGTAATTTTATAGCTTTCAACGTTAATCTGATTTTTTCTAGATTCATCATCTGACCTTTCGATATTTCTCTCATTAACACTTGACATATACGATCAAGATTATGATGGGAATCGAGTTCGACTTTCAAAAATCGTCCTAGCTCAGCTGCTTCAGATTTACGATTAAATAGAGGAACGTCACCGGATGGGAGTAATAACTGACCACTCCTGTCATCAAATTGTGAGTTGATCTTTAGTACGCTGTGTTTAATAAGGAAAACGATTTCCGAGATTTTATTTAGATTCAGTTTTTCAAATGTATCTTCAGGAGTATGCAAGTAGGCATCATGACCACATGTAAAAAATAAGTTAGGAAGTTTGCGTTTATCAAAGATGCAATTATCGGATAAATGAAATAATTCTCGGTTTCTCAAGCGATAGACTTGTAGATCCTTTACATTTCCTTGTGCAAATTCAATGGATTTTGAAAGAATTGGGCTTGTATTGGCTCCAATAACAAACAAGGCGTTTTCACGATTTTTTACAGGGACATTATGACCACATAAATCTAAGATAAATGCCCCGAGGAAATGATTGTAGTTCAATATTTTTTGAGACTGATGATAAAATTGAATACTTCCCATGCTATTGGTCATGAAGTATCTAGGCTCTTCCATATCAAAGATGGCTAAAACAATCGTAATAGTTAATTTAGTTGTTTTTAATAAATCAAGTACAGACATTAATATACCAATGGAAGCCGCGTTATCATTTGCTCCTGGACAGCCCTGTACATGATCATAGTGTGCCCCTAAAAGTAACCATTTTTCGCCGATCCCCTTTTTTTAGCAATCAGATTTCTCCCAATCTGTCCATTAAAAGCTGTGTAGGTTTGTTCCCATTCCTTATCGATTAATGGTGTTAGCGACAAGCTTTCAAATTGTTCTACGATAAGACTTCGAGCAGTATCATCTGCCTTTTGTTCCGGGAACTCTCCCTTTAAGGCTTGGATTGGATAGCTGTTGTATGAATTGTATATGCTCTTTTTTCACCTATTAACCTCCTTATCTAGATTAGCAGCATCCATTATTTATCGATATTCCCATCATTATACTTACGGTAAAAAAATACATTAAATGCCCTGCACGATTGTTTTAATAAAAAAAACAGCATCAAATTCGCTTGATGCTGTTTTACCATATGTTTAACCAATTTTGGATGGCGGTACATTGAAACAACCAAGATGATTTCGTTTAAGATAGGTAAGTACCGTACTTTTCTGCCATCTATTTATACGTGACTGTTTAACAGCACCTCGACACCTTTCCGCCCTTGGCATTGTAACGTTCTTCTTGTGCCTCACAGAAAAACTCTTTTCGTGATTTAACCGGCATGTCAGGATGGTGCAATTCCATATGTTCGACATATGTTTCGTAGCTTGGAACTCCGACCAGCAAACTGATGAATTGCTTCCTGTAGGCGCCCAGTTCCTTTAATTTGTTAAGCATATTTTGTAATATCCCCTTTATCACGTTGCACATATGGTGACTCGTGCAACGGTAATTTGTGATTTGTTATGACTTTATACCAGATTCGGAGTGCAGAGATCAAGACGACAAGGACAACAACCATAAAAATAGCAGTAAGTGTGGCATCCACATAATCGTTAATCAGTACTTGTTTCATTTGTGCGGCAGTTTTAGCTGGAGCAAGGACTTTTCCAGCATCATTTGCCTCACTAAAAATTTTCGCATGGGCAAGGAAGCCGATTTTTGGATTTTCATGGAATAATTTTTGCCAACCTGCGGTTAATGTGACAATTAACAGCCACGTTGTTGGTAACAGTGTGACCCATACATATGCTTTTTTGCCCATCTTGTAAAGAACAGTTGTGCCAAGAAGTAAGGCAATTCCTGCCAGCATTTGGTTGGCTATACCAAAAAGCGGCCATAAAGTATTTATTCCACCCAGTGGGTCTATTACCCCTTGATATAAGAAGTATCCCCAGAAGGCGACGCATAATGCTGTTGCAATAAGATTAGGTATTAAAGCCTCTGTTTTAGCAAATGGCTTATAAACCGTCCCGATTAAATCTTGAATCATGAAACGCCCAACACGTGTTCCGGCATCAATCGTGGTTAAAATGAACAAGGCTTCGAAAAGGATGGCAAAATGGTACCAAAAGGCCATTAATGCCTTACCGCCCATTACTTTTGAAAAAATGACAGCCATACCAATCGCAAGGGTTGGTGCGCCGCCAGTTCTTGATAGTATAGTTTGCTCACCCACATTTTTTGCAATTGTTGTTAAAGCATCCGGAGTGATCGTAAATCCCCAACTTGAGACAGTATTCGCTGCTTGGACAACATCCGTTCCGATTAGGGCAGGCGGGCTGTTAATCGCAAAGTAAATCCCAGGCGTCAACACGCATGCAGCAATCATGGCCATGATGGCAACAAATGATTCTGTCAGCATCGCTCCAAAACCAATTGGTCTAGCGTGTGATTCACGCTCAATCATTTTAGGTGTTGTGCCCGAGGAGACCAGGGCATGGAATCCGGATACTGAACCACAAGCGATGGTAATAAATAAGAATGGGAATAGATTTCCAGCGAAAACCGGTCCCGTTCCATTAATGAATTTAGTCAGTCCGGGCATTTCAAGATTAGGTGCAACGATGATGATTCCCAAGGCTAGTGCAAGGATTGTTCCTACTTTTAAAAACGTACTTAAATAATCACGAGGTGCTAAAAGAAGCCATACCGGTAAGACCGAAGCAATAAAACCATAAATGATCATCATGATCGCAATGGTTTCACCTTTAAATGTAAACATGCCGGCTAATGTCGGATTTTCCGCAACCGTTTGGCCAAAGTAGAGAGAGAAAAGCAATAATACGATTCCAATTAAGGATGCTTCTCCAACATGGCCTGGACGAATATAGCGCATATAAATCCCCATAAAAATGGCAATGGGTATCGTGGCTGCAATCGTGAACATCCCCCATGGACTACCTGTCAATGCTTTCACAACCACTAATGCTAATACGGCTAATAAGATAATCATAATTCCTAAAATGCCAATCATGGATATGAGACCTGTTACTCGACCCATTTCGTCTTTAATCATTTCACCGAGTGACTTTCCATTTCGCCGCATCGAGCCAAAAAGAATAATGAAGTCTTGCACAGCACCAGCTAGAACCACACCCACCACAATCCAAATAGTTCCCGGCAAATACCCCATTTGTGCCGCAAGAATCGGACCGACTAATGGGCCTGCACCAGCAATGGCCGCAAAGTGGTGTCCAAAGAGAACCCATTTGTTTGTTGGAACATAATCTTTTCCGTCGTTATTGATTTCTGATGGTGTTTTGCGTGTGTCGTCAAGCTGAAATACCTTATTGGCAATAAACTTGCTGTAAAATCGATAAGCAATCGCATAAACACAGACGGCAGCTGTTAAAAGCCAAACTGCATTAATGCTTTCTCCGCTGTTTAAGGCCATCACAGCAAATCCTGCCGCGCCCAGGCCGCTATTACCCCCCAAATAACAATAGATTTAAGCGCTTTCAAAAAACATCGCCACCTTTTCTATAATCTACCAATATTATATTTTATTATTCTGATAATTTAAATAACTCATTTGTACTATTCTATTGTTTACACTTTATATGAGCTAATTGATGAATGGAATGAGTTCTCTCAAACCTTAAATACCACTATGAACATTTTTAAGGGTTCTACTTCAAAGTTATACATACAAAAAAGATGACATTCACTTTGTCATCTTTTTTTGCTTTTTAATTGCTGGGACAGCAGAGGTACAGCCAACATTTCGGAAATTACTTGGCAGCTTCACTCAAATGTCACTTTTGTTTTAATACACGGCATGTATTTTCCACTGCAAAGGCTAAATTTGCTTAACCTAAATTTAATGCTTCTTCTAAAGAAGTGACTCCTTTTAAAATTCCAACAATTGCGGTAAAACCTTTGTCATATAGTGGCTCAACACCATTTCCGATTCTACCAGCAAAAGCAACGACAGGAACGGAGTGTTTCTTTGCGACCATGGCAACCCCGTATGGTGTTTTGCCGAACAAGGTTTGTCCATCTATGCTTCCTTCACCTGTAAAGACATAGTCAGCGTCCTTAACTTGGTCCTCAAGACGAGTGTATTCCATTACAAGGTCAACTCCTTTTTTCAGCCGGGCGTTAAAGGCCATTAATCCTGCACCAAGACCTCCAGCTGCACCAGCACCATCCATATAAGCCACATCCTTACCCAATTCTCGTTTAATGATCTGCATAACGAAATTTTGATCCAGCTTCTTTACCATTTCAGGAGTCGCTCCCTTTTGTGGTCCAAAGATGGCAGATGCCCCATTTTTGCCAAAAAGAGGATTAGTCACTTCACAAGCAATATCGATATGAACGTATTTTAATCTTTCATCTAAACCATTTACATCCATCGAATCCAATTGGTCCAATGAACCGCCGCCGCGTAATAGCTCATTTCCCATTTCATCCTTAAAGGATGCCCCCAGGGCTTGAAGCATTCCAACTCCCCCATCATTGGTCGCACTCCCGCCAATGCCGATTAAAATCCGGCTTACCCCCTTGTCCAGGGCATGTTTGATTAATTCTCCCGTACCATAAGTGGTTGTCAGGAAAGGATTTCGATCCTCTGGTTTAATTAATTCCAAGCCACTTGCACTTGCCATCTCAATGACCGCTGTTTGGCCACCGCCTAAAAGGCATACTCCGCAATCACTATTTCCCCTAATGGTCCGACCACCTCGGTCCTGATGATTTCCCCATTTGTCACACTCACTAGAGAATCAACTGTCCCTTCCCCACCGTCAGCCATGGGAACAATCCTACATTCCGCGTCAGGAAAAACGCCAATATTCCCTTTTCCATTGCAAGGGCAGCCTTTTTCGCGGTCATACTTTCCTTAAATGAATCCGGTGCCAGTACGAATTTCATAACCATCTGTCCTTTTTTAGTTATAGTAGAAAAAGATTCCTTTAAAAAATCATTTGAAAGATACGTACAACAAAATTAACGATTTAATTGATATAAAAAAAGGAAAATTAATTATCGGATTAACTCCAGAACGTGGTCCTGAAATGTTTGCAGCTATTTACCCAATTTTCTATAAAAAATATCCTACTATTAAAATAGAGCCTATTGAAATGTCTGTAAAACAACAACAATATGAAATATCTCTAGGAAATCTTGATATTGGTTTTTTAATTTTACAAGATTCTCAAAAAACGAATGATGAATATATCCATATCTGTTCTGAAGAAATTATTTTAGGTGTCCCTAAAGCACATCCCCTTGCCCACTTAGGAGGAAAGCTTGGTGAAAAACTTCCTAAAATAAGCTTAGATTGTTTTAAAAATGACTCTTTTTCCATAATGCAAAAAGGATCAACTCTTCGTGAAATCTATGACTATCTCATCTCCGAAGAAAACCTCTCTCCTCATATTCTTTTAGAAACTAGAAGCTGTCACAACTTATATCATATGGTCGATGAAGGCATTTGCTGCTCAGTATTTCCAATTACCTATGCCAAGCAAAGCTCGAACGTCTCCTATTTTTCAATCATACAAAATCCAGTATGGGACCTATATGCAAGTTATAAAAAAGGCAGCTACCTAAGTAGTCCGGCGAAAGATCTTATTACCATTGCTACTGCTTATTGGACAACAAAAATTGAGAATTACTTATAAAAAATATATTTGCTTTTTAAAGGGGGAGAAAAATCTTATAGGGGAAAAATTCATTTGCCGGTAAGATTATGATTAAATACCAATTGTTCCATAATTTTACAATACTCTTCTATGATTGCACTTCTAAATCAAGCTGAGTTTCCAGTCCTAAAAATTAAGAAAAGAAAAAGAGTTCGGAAAAGTGTCCGATCTCTTTTAAAACAGATCAATTTAATTACCTTTCGAAATTCTTTAGGATTATGCAATTTCTCAATTTTGAATTTTTTACATAAGTGGTACCGGATTACTACATTTGAGAATGAGGACTTAAATCTATCATTCTTAAATAGGTAAAAAGAGAAAAATATTATTTTTTGAATATTGACATTTCCTAAAAAAATAGAGACAATGAACGCGTGTACATTTTTCGTATTGGAGGTGAACATCTTGGCTAACAGGAAAGATGTAGCCAAATTAGCGGGTGTATCTGAGGCTACTGTTTCACGAGTATTTAATAATATTGGTCCGTTGCGTGAAGAAACAAAGCAGAAGGTTTTGCAGGCAGCCGAACAACTGGGCTACCACCCGAATGCGCTAGCGCAAAGCTTTGCACGGGGTAAAAGTTACAATATTGGCGTCATTGTTCCTTATTTTCAAAGGGTAAACTTGCTGACCACACATTATTTCTCGGAACTTTTAAATGGTATTGGTTCAAAACTTGGTGAATTGGGATACGGTTTACTCCTTTTATTTCAATCGCCTGATGCGCCAAAAGATTTTCTGCAGCTTTTTCGTACGCAGCGGGTAGATGGATGTATCCTTCTCGGTTCGAAGGATATTCCCGGTGAAGTTGAAGCTATTGAACAACTGCATCACTTGAATCTCCCCTACTGTCTGGTGAATCAAACTTTTTCAGGCCATTCCTTTCACTCTATTGATGCCGATCATGAAAATGGCAGTTTTCAGGCAGTTTCCTCCCTGTTAAGGAAAGGATATGAACAAATTATCTTTTTAAATGGACCAATGGAATTTTCAAATAGTGCTGAACGGTTAAAGGGATATGAAACTGCGCTTAACAATGCAGGCATTCCCTATAACTCCAAATTGGTATTTCAAGGGAATTACAGCCGAAAAAGTGGCCATCAGGCAGCTGCCGAAATTGCTCCATTACTGCCGGACATTAATGCTATTTTTGCCGCAAATGATCGGATGGCGATTGGCCTTATGCAGGGTTTAAGTGAACAAGGTTATCAGGCAGGCCGCGATTACGCACTAATTGGTTATGATGACTCTGAAATTTCAATAATGACAAATCCCCCACTTAGCACAGTTAAAGTACCGCTATTTGAGATGGGGCAATTGGCAGCTGAAAAGGTGCTCCAATTCATCTCACAAGATATAAAAGAAGAAATCAATGAAAGATTGCCAGTTACCTTTATTGAACGGGCATCTTCACAGCTTAAGCCTACTTACACCCAACAATCTAAGCTTTAGCATTAGCCACATTCTCCTGTAGTGGCAAATGACAGGAATACCGGTGGTTTGTTTTAAATCTATTACTTTCAAATTCTTTTAAACTAAAAATAGGTAAAGGAGATTAGCTATGGAAACAGTTAAAATCGGAATGATCGGCTACAAATTTATGGGAAAAGCCCACAGTCATGCTTATCGCGATCTTCCGCTTTTCTTCCCAAATACGATTCATCCTGAAATGAAGGTTATTTGTGGCCGTGACCTTAAAGCTGTTGCTTCTGCAGCCAAGCAATTCGGTTGGGAGGAATATACAACGGACTGGAAAAGTCTTTTGCAACGGGAGGATATTGATTTAATCGATATCAATGCACCGAGTGATGTACATAAAGAAATAACGATTGCTGCTGCACAGGCAGGCAAACATGTTTTTTGTGAAAAACCGTTAACGCTTACATTAAAGGATTCCAGAGAAATGCTTGAAGCCGTTGAGGCTGCCGGGGTTAAGCATATGGTTGGTTTTAATTACCGATTCGCCCCTGCTGTGATGCTGGCTAAAAAGCTGATCGACGAAGGTAGGTTAGGAGAAATCTATCATTTCCGCGCCTGGTTTTTACAGGATTGGCTCGTTGATCCGAACTTCCCGCGTGTCTGGAGACTTCAGAAAGATATTGCAGGCTCAGGGTCTCATGGAGATCTTGGGGGCCATCTTATCGATATAGCTCACTACCTAATTGGGGATATGACTGAGGTTATCGGCATGAACGATACGTTTATTAAGGAAAGACCTCTTCCATCTCAAATGACAGGTTTAACTGCAACCGTTAGCAATCAGGCTGAAAAAGGTAAGGTTACCGTTGATGATGCTACCCTATTTTTAGCGCGATTTGCTAACGGCGCTTTAGGAAGCTTTGAAGCTACACGTTATGCCACAGGTCATCGCTGCACAAATTCCTTTGAAATCAATGGCAGTAAAGGCAGCGTTATTTTCGATTTTGAACGCATGAACGAGCTTCAGGTCTATTTTGCAGATGATCGCGAGGATGTACAAGGCTTTCGCCGCGTTTTGGCAACAGACCCTGCACATGCTTTTGCTCAAAATTGGTGGCCGCCAGGACATACGATCGGTTATGAGCATACGTTTATTCATGAAATTGTTGAGCTTATGGAAGCTTTCCGTGAGGATCGCCAGCCTGTTCCGAATTTTCGTGATGGCGTTAAGTGTCAGGAAGTATTGGAAGCAGTTGATTTATCGATTGAAAAACGCAAATGGATGCGAATCTCTGAAATATAAATTTAAAAACAAATGGAGTTCTTGGACCATGAAAAAAAGTGCATTGATCGTTTGGGGCGGATGGGATGGCCATCAACCGGAGCAAGTAGCAGAAATCTTTAAAGGAATTCTTGAGGAAGAAAACTTCCAGGTAGAAGTTTCAAATACACTTGATGCATATGCAGATACGGAAAAGCTGAAATCTTTGGATTTAATCATCCCCCACTGGACCATGGGTGAAATTGAAAGAAAGTATGTCCAAAATATATCTGAAGCTGTCATGGCAGGTGTGGGTTTAGCAGGCTGTCACGGAGGAATGTGTGACTCTTTCCGTAATAATGTGGACTGGCAATTTATGACTGGCGGTAATTGGGTCGCGCATCCTGGAAATGATGGAGTGGAATACATGGTCAACATCAAGCATTCCACAAGTCCATTATTAGAGGACCTTTCTGATTTTAAAGTCGTCAGCGAGCAATATTACCTCCATTACGATCCGGCGGTTGAAGTGTTGGCCACCACTCGGTTCCCGGTGGTTTACGGTCCACATGCTGCCAATAAAGCCGTTGATATGCCTGTCGTATGGACAAAACGATGGGCCTGGGAAATGTTTTTTATAGTTCATTAGGCATCAAGCGGACATCCTCGCCATGCCGGAAGTTAATCTTATTATGCGACGTGGATTTTTGTGGCCGCTGAAGGAAAGAAACTCAACGAAGGATTGGACCCCTCCTCTATTAGTAGAATCGGCGGTGTCTATACAGGTATGGGTGACAGCCAATAAGGAAAGCGGAAGCGCCCCGCTTGTCGGTGACCAAGAAAACAGAACTGGAGGACTCAATATGAGAAAACTTAAAATCGGTATCATTGGATGCGGAAATATTAGTTCTATTTATCTGAAAAATTGCCAAAAGTTCCCCCACCTCGAACTTGTTGCCTGTGCGGACTTAGATGAACAGCGTGCACAAGCTCAGGCCGACAAATTCGGTGTTCCTAAAGCTTGTTCTGTCCAAGAGCTACTATCAGACCCTGAAATTGAACTCGTTATCAATTTAACGATTCCAAAAGCGCATGCAGCTGTTTGCATCCAGGCACTTGAGTCAGGAAAGCATGTTTATACGGAAAAACCACTTGCTGTTACACTTGATGAAGGAAGACAAATTTTAGAAACAGCCAAGAAACAAAATCTTCTTGTTGGCAGTGCACCCGATACCTTCTTGGGTGCCGGGATTCAAACAGCCATCCATTTAATTGAACAGGGTGAAATTGGTGTACCTGTTGGAGCATCTGCCTTCATGATTTGCCGCGGGCATGAACATTGGCATCCGGACCCTGCCTTCTATTATGATAGCGGCGGAGGACCAATGTTTGACATGGGACCTTATTATTTAACGGCCTTGGTAGCTCTATTAGGACCGATTAAACGAATTTCCGGTTCAACCCGTATTAGCTATCCGGAAAGAACGGTTGAGAGTAAACCAAAAGCAGGAACTAAAATTCAAGTCACTACCCCGACACATATTTCAGGAGTCATTGATTTTGAATCGGGTGTGATCGGAACCCTTACAACAAGCTTTGATGCTTTTGGCGGTACTTCGCTCCCCCCTATTGAAATATATGGCAGTGAAGGTACTTTACTTGTCCCTGATCCAAATACGTTTGGCGGTCCTGTTCGGATCAGAAAACGTGATGAAAATGATTTTACAGAGGTCCCTTTAGCTTATGGGTATGCCCAAAATAGCAGAGGGCTTGGTGTTGCAGATATGCCACTGCTATCCTCGAAGGAGGTGTCTATCGGGCAAAGGGCGAACTAGGGTATCATGTTCTAGAAGCGATGCACGGCTTCCATGATTCCTCGGATAGTGGAAAACACTATATAATGGAAAGCACATGTGAGAGCATGAATCTTTGTCTGCGGCATTGCAGTCTTCTAGGTAAATACTTTCTTCCCTTGTTTGATTTTCAATTAATAAAAAAATAAGAGTCTCCTTATGCATTGGGAGACTCCTTCACATTTCTCTACGGTGATGGAACAAAACGTAGAAAGAAAATGTCACCTTGCCACCAGCTCACCACTAGGCTTATGCAAAAAATCATCCATTCAAAAAATAAGATTAGTTTTTATGACACTGTAACGCTTCTTGTTGCGCTTACTTGTCCTTTTGCATCTATTGCATTCACATATAATTTTGTTACTGCTCGCTGCTTCGGGATATATACTTTATAATCCCCAAAAGCATTTGCTTTTGCTGTATATGTCTTTTTTCCGATTTTTATTGATACGGCTACATATTTCTCTGTTTTTCCTGTCACTGTCGTAGAATAAGATCTGACTGTATTCACTGTAGGCATGTTCGGTGCAACTCGTATGAATGTAGCGCTACTTGCCGCGCTTATATGGCCTGCACTGTCTTTAGCTGTGACTGATATCATCGTTCCCGTATTTTGTACTGGTAGGACTACTTTGTAGTTTCCGTACACATCCGCTTTTGCACTATAGGTTTTCACTAAGATTGCCACGGTAACGGTTGCATTTGCTTCTGTTTTGCCTGTCACTGTCGTCGCCTTGTTATTCACCGTGTTTACACTTGGCATATTGGGAGCTGCTCTTAGGACTGTTACGCTCCTTGCCGCACCTACATTACCTGCATTGTCTTTTGCTGTGACTGATATCGTCGTTCCCGTATTTTGTATTGGTATGACTACTTTGTAGTTTCCGTTCACATCTGCTTTTGCGCTATAGGCTTTCCCCGCAATTGCCACGATAATGGTTGCATTTGCTTCTGTTTTTCCGGATAATTCTCCGGATTTATTTGTTACCATATTCACTATTGGGGCAAGTGGAGCTGTTTTATCTACTACTATTATTGAAGTAGCAGGGCTAAGCGTATTCAGTTTATCCTTATAGGCTACTGACAGTTGTGTCCCTGCTTTTTGAGCAGGAATTACAGCCTTGTAATACCCGTTTGCATCAGCCACTGTATTGCCAATCAGCGTTGTTCCGTTCATTATTTGTATTGAAACATTCGCAGGAGCTTTACCAGATAGTGAAACATCATTATCATCTACAGGGTTCACTGATGGGAAATCCAACTTTTTCATAATATAAGCAGAGGAAATATAACCTGCTAATTTTAGATCTGCGGTTTTGACTGGGTACCAGACAAATTGGTTTTCACTGGTGAAAGATTGGTCATATACAAAATTCCCTTCAATGATAAGAGTGGTACTTTTCGCTAAAATTGAAGAAGCACTACTACTAGTAGGTTGTGACCTTAAATTTACTTTATCCTTCGTTACAACTACATTGTCTCCCATTTGAAAAAGAGACGTAGAAGCATGCATCTGATCAGTAAGTGTATATTCCATCTTTCTGAATACAATATTTTCGTCACTGGTGTGTTGATATTCAAAGTCGTCTGTACGGAAAGGGAACTGCCCTAATTTCGTATCATTTAAAAAGCTTCCTTGTTCAAGTACGGCAAAGACTTTTTCTTGATAAGCGTTCGTATTTTTAGTTCCATCAGACTGATAAAGCGGACTGTTTACAGGCTTTGTTCCGTTGTAAGCCATGACTGGGAAGTACCAATATTCTATTACCTCTGGTCCTGCCTCTTTTATTTTGGGCAGATCGTTACGTTGATACATTTTGCTTAGAATATCGACGCCTGTTTGGATATTATAATTAATATCATCTTTCAATCTCTGTTGATCATAGCTTGATTGATTTGTAATTTGCATGATACCGATTCCACCATCTGGTGAGATGAACGGCTGGCCATTCTCGTCAAATTGTCTCCAACCGCTTTCTTGTGTAGCCACTGCTTTTACCACTTCAGGAGGAATTTTTGCATCTAAAGCTGCGTTCGTCAATAAGCAGTTTATGTGTTGAGGAGTGGGATTTTGATTTGGTTTAACTTCACCATATGATGCACATTTGGAAGGCCATACCATCTCTGCGGAAGCTTGTTCATAAGACAACCCCAGGAGTATGAAACAAGTCAATAGTCCTGCTTTCAGTAAGATCGATTTCATTCTCTTATTCTCCCATCTAGTTAATTACCATTATTAATATAGTACATCATATCATGATAGATTATTGTTTTTCTATAATATGGGAGAAAGAATGTGATAAAACAGTTTTTTAGAAAAATAGATTAGCACTAAAAAGAATGTCATAATCAAATAGTTGGCACATCCCTAGGGAATTTCAAAGCTAATCATTTAAAATTCAATAAAATATTTACAACTCCTTAACATCAAAGAAGCAACCACTTAACAATACTTTATTAATCTATTATTAGTGGGGATAGCATGAGTGGCTATCATGGTATTTGGCGTAGGCGGGGGCCAATACAAGTGTTTACAACGTTATGCAAGTCCATGTATTTTCCCCTTCATCCAATAAAGTACTTTAAATTAATGTAGAGCCATTTCGTGGGAATATTTTTGTTGGATATAATATATAAGTGCTGTGACAACTAGTGGACCGGATTCTACGAGTCTACCTTTTTCAAATGCAGTGAATTCATCACCGCCTGAAGCTAAATAATTACTAACAGCAATTTCATATTCCTTGTTCGGCTGAATCTCTTGACCATTTATGTCTTTTATCGCAACAATACGGCTGCCAATTGGGGCATTCGGGTTCCAACTATAGGTTAAACCAACCGTCTGTAGCCTATTTTCATAATCCTTCGTCCACTGCTCCTCTAAAGCAAGTTTGATTTGGTCTCCTGTTAAAATTAACTTACTGACACTATGACCAAAAGGCAAATCTGTATAAAGGTCTTCAACAGTGAGAGCCCCTTTTTTTATATTATTCCGCATTTCCCCTTGATGGACAAAAGCGATATCTACCCCCACGGCTTCCCGCTCCGATTCTCCAATCATTTTCGCTAAAGGGGATTCACCGTTTGCATCTTGATTCCTGGTGATATCTTCAGGCATTTTTCCTACTATTTGATAAAAATAGCTCCCCAATCTTTTTCTATATTTATCGATAAGAGCAACCGTTTCTTTATCTGGTTTTATTTGATCATGTGAAGTGATAATAATCTTTGCTTGCTTCTTGACGATATCTTTCGTACGGGGGTCAATTTCAAGATTTACTTGAGAAAAAGCTTTCCCGTATGAATAAGATTGAACGATCAGTTTACCGGCTACAACGGTATTGGCATATTCATGGCTATGACCGGCAAAAATGACATCGACCTCATTATCAATTTTTGGAGCCATCTCCACTAAAGTTCCACCGGGATTTGCCCCATTCTGATCTGATCTGGCTTCCTCATGTGCCAATACAACAATCGCTTTGACCCCTTTTTCCTTTAATAGCTTAACGGTTTGGTTAATCGCTGAAACTTCATCCGTTATTTCTACTTCTTTGCGATTTTCAGGGGCCACATACAAGTCAGTATCGGTTGTGACCACACCGATAAATCCAATATTAATTCCGTCAATTTGTTTAATAATATATGGTGGTAGCAAGGGAGTACCTGTTTTTTTATCGATGATATTTGCAGAAATGTAAGAGGTATCGGAGCCTTGAAAATAACCTGTTTTCTTATTGAATCCTCCATAAATGAGACGTTTCATTTCATTTACGCCTTGATCTAATTCATGATTTCCGGGTGTCCCGATATCAATGTGCATAAGGTTTAAAAATTCAATCGTGGGTTGGTCTTGAAATTGTGAAGAGATGGGCGGACTTCCTCCTACCATATCACCAGCATGAACAAGTAGTGTATTTGGGTTTTCTTGTTTATATTTTTTTAAATAGGCAGCCAAGTATTCTGCCCCCCCTGCCATGGTTCCTGAAACCCTTTGATACTTGTCTAGTTGGCCGTGAAAATCATTAACGCCTAACAATTGTACCTGAATGTAGTGGTTGGATGTGGAATGATTCGATGTGGAATGATTGGACGAGAATGCTTTGATTTCATACATTGCGAAAATGATAAATACCGAGATGAACAAAGAAGATATGATCTGAAATTTTGACAACTTCCGATCCCTCCCTCCAGATGTAAATTTAGGATAACACTGGAATTTTATATCCGTATAAAGGGATCGTAAAGTCTTTGTTACATTTCTTGTGATAATTGTAAAATTTATACAAATGATGCATATCTTTTGAAAATATTCATAAGGCTTACCATTTAGAAATATGCTAAGTTTTTGTGCTTCATTGTACAATTTATATTAACCCTAAAAAAGGAATATTGTTTCTAGCATTTAATTAATGTATTTTTGGCAATACGTTTATTAATCTTATTTGTCGGTGATAGTCCGAATGTGAGGTTTATTCGGACAGGGCTAGCAAGAAGTTGCCAATGATTGTCCGAATCAGGCGAAATTTCGGACAGGACTAGTAAGAAATTGCTTGAACTAAAGTGGCAGATTCAAGAAGAAAATTAAAAAAAGGCTCATACATTAACAGTTACTTTTTCAGTAAAGGGGGGCAATGCTTCAAGAAGCATCGCCTTTTCCCTGAATCTAAAATATTTCATGTATATGTACTGTCTATTGCTTCAGCTAAGTTGGGCATAAATCCGGGTGATTTCACTCTTTTCATGAACAAGGCTTTGAATAACATTCAAAGGTGCTCCATTATTCAATAAATGAGTGGCATAGCTATGCCTTAGTTGATGGGGATGAATTTCTTTGTTGATGCCAGCTCGATTTGAAATTCCTTGGATAATACCACTGCTCTCTTGAACGTTTCGAGATCAATGGTGAAAACCATTGTCGTGCTTTGTGTCATGTGGTATTGGCCATCCAAGGAATCCAGATATGAGACGGCTTGTTTGAAGTTCATTAAGAACAAGTGAGCCAAGTCCATGGAAAAGCCATTTCGAACCACAATACGCATAATCGTTACTTCTTCCATGTCTGGGGGTAAAGGATAAGCAGGCACTTGCCAGCCGAATGTGCGCAATTGTCGAGACAAGTCATAAAGATTCCAGTTTGATGTGTGTCCTTCTTTCAATCGCCATGCAAATACCGGAATATCCGAGCCGTCTGTAAATAGTTCAAAAGGTCCCATGTCACCAATCTCTTTGCTTAGGAAATGCGCCACTGCTTGAGAAGCCTTTTGCACCTCATAGTATCCTTCTTTGCCTAAACGCAGAAAATTATAGTATTGCAGGAGTACTTGTGCGCCGCCGAGAGAAATTAAGGGCTATCGTCGGCATGTTCCCGCCTAAATAGGACACTCGAAAGATGAGATCCTCTGGGAGATCTTCAGCCTCACGCCAAATTATCCATCCAAGACCCGGGTAAACTAATCCATATTTATGTCCGGAAACATTGATCGACTTCACTCTAGCCAATCGAAAATCCCAGTCTAAGTCTGGTTGAAGGAACGGTGCTATAAATCCTCCCGAAGCAGCGTCTACATGTATCGGAATATCGAGATCCGTTTTGGCCTGAAGTTCGTCCAAGGCTTTCGCTATTGCTGCGATCGGTTCATACAGACCTGTATAGGTCTCCCCAAGAATCGGCACCACACCGATTGTATTTTCGTCTACGGCAGCGAGTACACCCTCAGGATCCAGATAAGGATGATCTGGGGTAATTTTCACATAACGCGGTTCAACGTCCCAATAGTTCGCGAATTTTTCCCAAACGACCTGAACAGCAGAACTAAATACGATATTTGGACGGTCAATTGGCTTCCCTTGACTCTTGCGCGCAGTTTGCCAACGTCGCTTTAACGCAAGACCCCCGAGCATACACGCTTCCGATGATCCCGTTGTCGATACACCCATCGTATTATGAGGGTCAGGTGAATTCCAGAGATCAGCTATAATTCGAACACAGCGTTCCTCAATCGCTGCCGTCTGCGGATATTCATCCTTATCAATCATGTTCTTGTCGACTGATTCGGTATATAAACGTTCTGCGGATGGCTCCATCCAGGTGGTAACGAATGTTGCAAGATTGAGACGGGCATTACCATCCAGTGCAATTTCATCGTGGACAATTTGATACGCGGTTTCAGGTAACATGCCTTGATCACGCATACGAAAACGCGGAACAGCCTCTTCTCCTTTGCGGGCGAATATTGGGTTTATAGAAAATTCGTCAGGCAACATCCTTTGCTCGATTTGCGAACGGCGCGGGTTCCAATGCGGCATATACGATCCACTCCTTCACGGGAATTTGACTACTTATATTGTTTTGTCAATAAATGCCGTAAAATATTCATAACGCTGTGATACGTCCATAGATGAAAGCTTAATTGTTTGAAGAAGATTAAAACAATGAACTCGTTCTACTAGTTGAATTTAAGAAACCTAATTTAAACACGATCAAAAGGTTGATGCTCGTCATCATCAACCTTTTCAATCGACATAAGTTTTACTCCACTACGTATTAGATGATATTAGAAAGAAGATACAGCATATTTTCCGCAGTATTCATTAAATTCTTTCCCGCTTCCATATAGACATTAATCATTCCGACCTATTGCACGAAAACCCAGTTCTCTGATCCGTTTAGTTCTGGCAGAATGAGAGGAAATCTTTTGGTATCATGGATTATCCCACTAAACCATAATCATTAAAATAAACCACCTCTGTAAGGATTTTACAGCCTCGAATTTTTTCGAAAGTTTCCATTGCTTCTTTTTCAGTGTCAAATTCAAACATGTTAAGATTGTTTTTTGAATGGACAGTGATGATCCACACGAAAATCCCTCCTTTCATAGAATAATAGATAATCTTTATCGTCTATACCCAGCCCCGGAAATGTGAAGCTTCAGCCACTTTTCTGATTCCAACCATATAGGCTGCCAATCGCATATCCACTTGATGGGCATGTGCGGTTTGATAAATATGTTCAAAAGAATCAACCATTACTTTTCGTAGTTTTTCAGCAACCTCTTCCTCTGACCAATAATATCCCTGATTATTTTGAACCCATTCAAAATAAGATACGGTGACACCTCCTGCACTTGCAAGGATATCCGGAACAAGGAGGACTCCTTGTTCATCCAAAATTTTGGTTGCTTCCAAAGTTGTAACGCCCATTTGCTGCCTCCACTACAATTGAAGCTTGAATCCGATTGGCGTTTTCTGCCGTAATTTGGTTTGAAATCGCAGCTGGGACAAGAATTTCACATTCTTTTTCAAGTAATTCCTGATTCGTGATTACATTCTTAAATAAAGGAGTTACGGTGCCAAAACTGTCACGCCGATCAAGCAAATAATCAATATCAAGCCCTTCTGAATCATAAAGAGCACCATATGCATCCGAAATTCCCACTACTTTCGCTCCCGCATCATGCATGAATTTGGCCAAAAAGCTCCCTGCATTTCCAAATCCTTGAATCACAATCCGAGCACCTTTTAAGTCCATGTGTTTTTTCTTTACTGCTTCTTCAATACATATCGTTACACCGCGGGCTGTTGCCGTTTCACGGCCTTCGGCAATCCCTAAAACGAGGGGCTTGCCCGTAATGAATCCGGGAGAATCGAATTCACGAAGACGGCTGTACTCATCCATCATCCAAGCCATGATTTGAGAGTTGGTATACACATCAGGTGCGGGTATATCTTTTGTAGGCCCTACAATTTGGCTGATTGCCCGAACATACCCTCGACTTAATCTTTCCAGTTCTCCAAACGACATAGTTCTAGGATCACACCTAATGCCGCCTTTTCCACCTCCGAAAGGAAGATTGGCAATCCCGCACTTTAAACTCATCCAAATCGACAAGGCTTTTACTTCATCTTCATCCACTTCAGGATGGAAACGCACGCCTCCTTTTGTCGGACCCACTGCATCATTATGCTGGGAACGAAAACCGGTAAACACTCGAACCGAACCATCATCCATTTTGACAGGGATACGAACAGTCAGCATTCGGAGGGGCTCTTTTAATAATTCAAATAATTCTTTTGAAAAACCTAATTTCTCCAACGCCTCACTTATAACCGTTTGCGTGGAAAGAAATAAATCTAATGATTCTTTTTCTTTATTCTGTTCCTTGGATAAGTTAACTACAGTCTTTGTCAATGATTACACCCCATCATTAGAAATGAAAATTTTCCTATCAAATTCACTATTTGAGAATGCTATTTTTATAAAAATCGAGAGTGAATTGTTTTTATACGGCGGTTTCATTATATGGTACTGCTGCCTCAGCTTCCTCAATTACCCTCATTTCTTCATTCAGCTTGCAGGCTTCTTGCAGATATTCTGTTTCAAACCCGCTTTTAAAGCCCCAGAAATAAAAGACAAGCGATAGACCGGCAATTAAGAGCATATCCCAGCCAAATGGGATGATGTTCCTTCCGCCAAACTTGTTGCTTCCTAAATAAGAAACACCCATCATGCATAGTAAGTAAACGACCATCCAAAGACCGGCTAGAAAATTCTTTCGGAATCCCTTCCATTTCACTTTTATTTGATAGTAAAAGTAAATAGGAAGACCAATCATAATGAACAATAACACCTGTCCGGTCAGCGGCCATCGTGCCCAATATAGCGTTAAAGAAGCAAAGACAAACCCGCATGGTGCAATGATACTTAGTCCTTTAAGTTTGATCGGCCGGTATAAAAGCTTCCCTGTCCGCCTTAAGGTCATGACGGTAACTGGTCCCGTAATATAAGAAATCAGCGTCGCAACGGAAATCACCTCAGCTAATTTTCCCCATCCTCTGAACAAAAACAAAAATAGAAACGATACAGCCAGGTTTAAGAACATCGCCGGACGCGGTACACCATAAATCGGATGAACTTTTCCTAACACTCCCGGTAAATATTCATTCTTTTGCATCCCATAGATCATCCTTGCTGTTGTAGCTGTATAAGTTATCGCCGTGCCGGAAGGAGAAATAAAAGCATCAGAATATAATACGATAACGAGCCAGTTTATGTTTAGAGCGATGGCCAAGTCAGCAAACGGGGAATTGAAATTTAACTGATGCCATCCGTGAACAAGCAATGAAGGATTCACAGATCCAATAAATGTAACCTGTAAGAGAATGTAAATGACGGTTGCAATCAGAACCGATCCGACTACGGCAATCGGGATGGAACGACCGGGATTCTTTGCCTCACCAGCCATATTGATCGGACTTTGAAAACCGTTAAAGGCGAAGATAATACCTGATGTCGCCACAGCAGTTAAGATACTTGCCAAACCATGGGATTCTGTCCCCGGGTTGTAGGTAAAGTTCCCGCCATGAAAACCGGCAAATAGGAGTGAGCCAATCGTCAGTCCTGGGATAATCATTTTAAATACAGTGATCAGCGAGTTCGTTTTTGCAAATAAACTGACCGTCCAAAAATTAATGAAAAAATAAATTAGCAGTAATGCAGAAGCAATTAATAAACCTTTTAGGGTAAGACTTCCGTTTAACACCAGCTGATGTGTCCACTGCGCCCATTTCCAAGGCAAAGAACTCATATATTGAACAGAAGCAATTGCCTCCACTGGAATCACGGAAACAATGGCAATCCAATTTGACCAGCCAGCAAGAAACCCGATAAACGATCCATGGGAATACTGCGTATATTTCACCATCCCGCCAGCTTCAGGGAACATCGCGCCTAATTCACAATAGGAAAGTGCAATAAATAAAATAACGATCATACCGATGATCCAGGAGAAAATAGCAGCCGGTCCGGCAATTTGTGCCGCTCTCCAAGCCCCGAATAACCAGCCGGATCCAATAATGGAGCCCATCCCCACCATTGTTAACGCAAAAGTTCCCATCCTTCTCTGTAATTGATTGTTCATCCATTCAACCTCTTTCTTTGTAAGATGTTTTTAGAAAATACATAAATCCCATTCTTGTGCGATATGCTGCAATAATTTAACACCTGTCAGGCTGTTCCCAAAGTCATCAATCGCTGGTCCATAAATGCCGATTCCACATCCGCCTTGAAATGGCCTTTTCCTTTCATGCTTGGGGGAACTAATGCCAAAATCCCACCGGATACCCCGCTTTTGGCTGGCAGCCCGACAAAGGCAGCAAATTTGCCGGAAGCATTGTACATTCCGCAGGTGAGCATTAACGCTTTGGTCAGTCTGGCCACTTCTTTAGGGAGAATTTGAACCTTTTGTATGGGATGGTATCCATCATGCGCAAGAATCAGTCCAATTAAGGCGATATCTTCGGTGTTCACTTCTAGCGAGCAAAGCTTTAGGTAGACCTCTAATGTTTCTTCCACCCCGGCTTCCAAAAATCCCGTCTCCTTTAAATAGTAGGCTAAAGCTCTATTTCGATGGGCTGTTTGCCATTCTGATTGGAACACTTCCCTATTCAGCATAAGACGCTTTCCTATCATTTTTTCAATGAATTCATCAACAAATTCCAATTTGCTTTTTGGCGAATCTCCTGGAAGCAGCGAAGCGATGGTTATCGCTCCAGCATTGATCATGGGGTTAAACGGCTTTCCCGGTTTATGCATTTCCAAACGAATAATCGAATTAAAGGGATCCCCGGTTGGTTCCACATCGACCCGATCTAACACATAAGGAATACCATGAGCCACACAGGCAGCCATAAAGCTGATTACCTTTGAAATACTTTGCAGGGTAAAGGTAGATTGCCAATCCCCTGACTTTATCGCTGATCCATTGGCCAGCTATACAAATCCCCAATTGTGATAGGTTAGCCTTCCCCAAAGCAGGAATATAGCTTGCACAATGTCCTTCTCTGGCAAAGGAACGAAAATGTGCCACCCATTCATCCAAGCTATCCATCCTTTGATCGCTAACCTCTTGTTTAACCGCTTGAATCAACCTCTTTTATCCTCCTTTACTGTTTCTATCTTTTAAAGAAAGCAAGTTTTTAAGTTGAGTCCCCTTTCCGTTACCCTTAGGCTTATGTGCCCTCTCCTTAATTTAGAAAACGCTTTCTATTTTTTAATAGAAAGATATAATTGATTCTAAAATCCGGACTACAGAAGAAAACGAAAAACTACAGAAAGTTTTTTACTTTTCTGTTAAATTGATTTCATCAAGGATGGGGGATTGTATTGAGACGGATCTGACGGTATACTGATTTTCAGACAAATTAGGAAGTGACATTCATGAATATCAGCCCTATATTAAAAAAAGACAGCTTTATTCTGATTTTGATGATGTTAACAGTCCCGTTAGCAGGGGAATTAAATTTTTATCCAATTAATGCCACGTTTCGGATCAGTTTTGGTGTGCCGGCATTTTTATTCTTTTTGTTATTATTCCGAAAAATCCCAGCTGTCTTGCCTGGATTTTTAACCGCTATTACGATCGTAGGATTTCGAATTCTTATAGAATTTATCAGCGCCAAGAATTTTCATTGGGCCGCCTCCTTTGCAGCCAATTTTTCCAGCTTTTTCTTTTATTTCGCCTATGCTTGTTTCTTTTATTTGGCAAAAGCGAGACGTTTTTCTAACCGGCTTTTGATCATCGGTTTTATTGGCATTACCATCGAAATATTGTCTGATTTGGTAGAAATGACCGTACAATACATATTCTTAGGAACAACGATTAAGCTTACAGCCCTGAGCGAAATCCTGATTATGGCCATTTCGCACAGCTTCATTGTTCTTAGCTTTTTCACGATGATACAGCTGTATGAAGCACAGGCAAGGGAAAGGCAAATCAGAAAACAAAATGAACACACGCTCCTGTTGGTTTCCAACTTATATGAAGAATCCATTCATTTAAAAAAAACATTGGTTAATGCTGAAAACATCACAAAAAAATCATATGACCTATTCAAAGGCTTAAAGGTTTTAAGAAACGAAGAGACAACGAAGGATGATGTCGAGGAACTGCGCAGACAGGCATTGAAAATCGCTGGTGAGGTCCATGAGATAAAAAAAGATAACCAACGAATTTTTGCGGGACTCTCCAAACTTATTTCTGTTGAAAATATTTCAGATTATATGAGCTTGCACGAACTTGTTTCGATTATCAAACGCTCAAACGAAAAGTTTGCCCGTTTACTGGGAAAAAATATTCAAATTGAATCTTCCGTTAAAGGAGTTCATCCTCTCTATCATGTTTTCACCCTCTTATCATTACTTAATAATATCGTTTCAAATGCAGTAGAAGCTATCCATAAGGAAGGAACCATTACCATTAACATAGAAAGAGAACAAAATTGGCTTCAATTCCGGGTGGAAGATAATGGACCAGGTATAGCGCCTAAACATCAAAAGTTAATTTTCAAGCCTGGGTTCACTACCAAATATGATCTTTCTGGAAATCCATCAACTGGAATGGGATTATCCTTTGTCAAAGAAATGGTTGATCAGCTTAAAGGGGATATTACCGTTGAGCCTGGTTTAGATGGTACCGGAGCAATTTTCACTTTTCGATTACGGGCAGATGACTTAAAGGAGAAAGGATGATACCATGCTTTTTTATATAGCAGATGATGATGAAGCTGTTCGTTCGATGTTGGGAAAATCATCGAGGACGATGGTTTGGGAGAAGTAGCCGGGGAAGCAGAAGACGGCTCAATGGTAGATGGAAATAGGCTAAACATGCAAAACATCGATATTTTATTAATCGATTTGTTAATGCCTATTAGAGATGGGCTTGAAACGATCCGTCAAATTAAGCCGGAATTCAAAGGGAAAATCATCATGATTTCTCAAGTGGAATCGAAAGAGCTGATTGCTGAAGCCTATTCGCTCGGCAGTGAATACTATATAACAAAACCGATCAACCGAATCGAGGTATTAGCCATTCTTCAAAAAGTCATTGAACGAATCCGGCTGGAGAAATCGATACATGATATTCGCAAATCACTTAATGCCGTGCTTCACTTGGATCATCCGCAGGGTCAAAAACCAAAACCGTTTAACGAAAAAAATATCAGACATTCCGGTCATTTTCTCTTATCTGAATTAGGGATAGCCGGAGAAAACGGCAGCAAGGACTTACTGGATATGCTGGATTATTTAGATCAACATCAACAAGCTGACACGTTTCATAACGGGATTCCAACCCTTAAAGAAATTTTTGTCCATCTGGCTAAAAAAAGACTTGGAGCCTTTGCAACCGAGACCGAGTTGAAAAAGGAAATAAAAGCAACGGAACAACGGGTGCGCCGAGCAATTTATCAATCATTGAATCATTTGGCGTCCATTGGTCTTGAAGACTTTTCAAATTGGAAGTTTGAAAATTATTCTTCCAAGTTTTTTGACTTTACCAGCGTAAGGACAAAGATGGCGGAAATAAAGACTGGAGCAGCATCCTCTGCCTCTCTTGCCCGAATTAATACGAAAAAATTCATTCAAGTTCTCTATTTTGAGGCGCAGCGAGTACATTCAGAGTCTCAATAACCAATCTGAGGTCTACTTATACTTTAAAGAATATATGAATTCGTTTGAATAAATTTAAACTGCACAGTTGTAAAAAAACCTATATGGTGAAGGTTAAGGAAAATAGGTAATGGAATACCCACAAAGGTTTTTCTCATTTGAGAAAGGCCTTTTTTAGCATCTGATCAAAATTTGGTTAAAATCTATCCTGCCTTGTTCATTAAACAGCTTTTTTCCCATTTCTCATATTCTCCAATTGCTGTCCAGCTTAACCATGATACAAGGATTCGTAACTGATTAGGCAACATACCAGTATTCCCAACGACCCTTTTCCGAATTTTGGAAAATTCCTGTTTTGTTGATATACATCGAAACCACCCCTTGTTTAAGTATAAAAATCTAATTTTTCAGAAAATAACTCTTAAAAGTTATAATTCTCTAGATTATTAAAAAACTCCTGCTTGAAAAAATCGAATTATTTGTTTACCTTCTTTCTCTAACTTGGCACAAAAGGGTAACATACTGTAATAGATTGCTTATTGCAAAAATGTAGTAGTTATTTTTAACGAAGATTTATTTCGGGTAAATAAAAACTAGCTTGGAAATCTCCCCCAAGCTAGTTTCAATCATTCGTTTAGTTATTTCAAAGGTAAAAGTTTTTAGAATCTGCTTTGATTTAATCGGTCTACCACGCCTTCCGTCTCACTAACGAGTTTATCCATGAGTTCCCTCACTGTTAAGCACGTGCTTAATGGTGAAGCTTGCCCCGCCCATAAAACCATAAAATCCGGATTATTTTGTTTCGCAGCCGCATCCCGAATGTCCCGGACCAATGTCTCTTGTATGGGATACCCAGGAATCACTTCGAGATAACTCTCCATTTCTGTTTTAAAGCGATTGCGAAGCCCTCGTGCAGGCTTACCGGAAAATGTTGAAGTTAAACATGACTGTTCTTCGGTACTGTTCAATATAGCCTCCTTATGCATAAAGTGTGCCGCACTTTCTTTACAAGTTAAAAAAGCCGTTCCCATTTGTACCCCTGATGCCCCCAATGCAAAAGCCGCTGCAATCCCTCGTCCATCCATCATTCCGCCAGCTGCAATCACCGGTATTTTTACAGCCGTAACGATTTGCGGAACTAAAGCCATTGTCCCAATTAAAGAGTCATTAAATTCTCCAAGAAACGTTCCCCGGTGACCACCTGCCTCGCTGCCCTGAGCGACAATGAAATCGACACCACTTTCTTCTAAGTAGACCGCTTCTCGTACATTGGTAGCGGTTCCATATACGGCTGTACCATTTTTTTTCAATATCTCTACCCATTTTGGTTCAAGGTAGCCAAATGTAAAACTAACAACTGGAACTTTTTCTTGTAAAATTACCTCCAGTTGCTCTTCCATATTGTATGTTGGCGGGTTAAAGGGTCTGGAGCTGATGTTTAGTTCTTTTCGATAAGAGTCTAGGACCGCATTTACTTCACTTACACGCTCCAATCCGTCCATTGTTTTTTCCGGGATAAAAAAGTTGACGCAAAAAGGTTGATCCGTTAACTCACGGATTTTATGGATGGCTTCTCTCACTCCCTTCCCGTCTGTCCGTCCTGCGCCAATCGATCCTAGCCCTCCAGCATTCGAGACGGCTGCAACAAATACCGGACTTTCACATCCGAGCATTGGTGCTTTAATAATCGGATATTTTACACCTAGGCGTTCAGATAACTTGTTGGTCCACATCTTTACAAAACCTCCTTATATAATCCTGCACCCCCCAGCCTTTAAGCTACGGGAAAAAATTTATCTAGACTTTTTTTACGTTCAGTTACCCACACAATCTTCTGCTTCAATGGTGATATTTTTCTGTTATTTCATCAGATAAGAATAACTGGTCTCCTTATCTTCCTGTACCTTAAATAAGGGAACTACCCTCTTATTGTTTATTTCTAATTTTCTGAGCGATAAATCTTGAATGGTAAATAATACATATATTATACCATTTTTAACATAATACTCGCTTTTTCCTGCACTCCATTCTTTTAATGTAAACTTTACTATTTTGTTTTTTAACCGTGTATACAACTATAGTACTCCTAAGATCTCTTCATTATTTGGTCGAGAAACACACACATACCTCTACAGTTGTGCAGTTTCGTAATCAGTTCCTTGAGTTTCTCATCGAAGAGTTCAAGGATGAAGTGAATATAAAAGAAGGAAAGAATCACGGATTAAACGAAGATGTTATTCCTCAATTTATTGTGACGTCTTACGTAGGGATAGTGGAATGGTGGATCACGAAGGGAATGCATTATCCACCTGATGTCATGTCAGAACAAGTGGGGATTTTATTAGAGAGGAATTTATAATTAAACCCGATTGCTTTTTTGTCCTTTACTTATATTATCTGAAATATTCACGATTATCTTAAAACTAATTTTGGGAACAAGCTGCCCCAAAAATAGAAAGTGGGGCAGCCTCGTTCCATAAGTTTTCTTTTTAGAGTTCTTGAAGTTCTCCGTACTTCATTTCGTTAAGTTGAATAAGAGCATTAAATATCAAGTTTACGGGTACCAATCCATTTTACGATTTCAGGGTCGTTATGTGAAAAGAACAAGCTTTTTTTCGTATCTAAGGTAGCAATTCTTTCTATATCCTCTTTAGTTAATTCAAAGTCAAAAATATTGAAGTTCTCGATGATTCTTTCCTTACGGACAGACTTTGGAATCGCAACGACTCCTCTTTGTGTCAACCAGCGTAAAATCACCTGGGCAACGGATTTATTATACTTTTCGGCGATTGATACTAACACTTCGTTCTGGAACATGTCATTTCTTCCTTCTGCAAAAGGTCCCCAGGACTCTATCTGAACATTGTTCTCTTTCATAAGGTTATGACTTTCGATTTGCTGGCAGAAAGGATGCGTTTCAACCTGGTTTATGGCAGGAATTACTTCATTATGAATCATCAAATCCACTAGACGGTCCATCTGAAAGTTACTCACACCAATTGCCCTAACTTTTCCCTCATGGTACAATTCCTCCATCGCACGCCAAGAACCATATACATCGCCATATGGCTGATGAATTAAGTACAAATCCAAATAATCCAATTGCAGTCTTTCCAGTGATCTTGCGAATGCTTTCTTTGTGTTCTCATAACCAGCGTCCTGAACCCAGAGTTTTGTTGTAATAAATAAGTCCTCTCTTGGCACACCACTCCGCTTGATTGCTTTGCCAACTGCCTCTTCATTTAAATAAGAAGCAGCGGTATCAATCAGACGATAGCCTGCCATAATAGCGTCATAAACGCTTTGTTCACATTCATTTGCATCTTGTATTTGATAAACACCAAAGCCGAGTATAGGCATTTCAACACCATTGTTCAAAATTACTTTTTCCATATGAAATCCTCCTGTTTTTTAAATATTGAATATCTGTTACTTGCCCACTCTATTTGCGTATTCTGCCGGATAGCGATCTCCCGAAATCTCGATCTTTGAAAGTGCGTCATTCAACTCATGTAGTTCTTTGGGAGTCAGATCAACCTCCGCTGCGCTAAGATTTTCTTCCAAACGTTCCAATTTCCTTGTGCCGGGAATCGGAACAATCCATGGCTTCTGAGCTAGTACCCATGCTAGTGCGATTTGAGCTGGTTTAGCCTCTTTCACTAAAGCAATCTTATTTATCAATTCAACCAAAACCTGATTAACTTCGATATTCTCCGCTTTGAAGCGAGGAACAATGCTGCGGAAATCGGAGCTATCGAATGTTGCATCCTTATCAATTTTTCCGGTAAGGAATCCCTTGCCCAGAGGGCTGAACGGAACAAAGCCAATTCCAAGTTCTTCAAGGGTAGGCAACAGTTGTTCTTCAGGACTTCTCCACATCATGGAGTATTCACTTTGTATGGCTGTGACCGGATAAACCGCGTGTGCACGGCGAATCGTTTCCACACCTGCTTCTGAAAGTCCCCAATACTTTACCTTACCTTCCTTGATTAGGTCTTGTACTACTCCAGCTACTTCCTCAATCGGCACATTTGGATCAACCCGATGCTGATAGTAGAGGTCAATGGTGTCAACTCTTAGGCGTTTTAGCGAGCCTTCGACTGATTCCCGAATGGTCTCCGGCTTACTGTCAAGCACCTGCTTGCTATTTACCATTTGGATACCAAATTTAGTAGCAATGACCACTTTTCCCTTGAAAGGGGCAAGTGCTTCACCGACCAACTCCTCATTCAGATATGGACCATAAACTTCGGCGGTGTCGAAGAAAGTAACGCCGCGGTCAACCGCGTCATGAATCAGCGAAATCATCTCTTTCTTGTCCGATGCCGGACCATAACCATGACTCATTCCCATGCAACCAAGCCCGATAGCAGAAACTTCCAGGCTGCTTTTCCCTAATTTACGCTTTTGCATTATTTTAACCTTCCTTTCTCTTTTTACATTGTCACTTTAAACTGTTATATAATTTTCCGCACCGATAACAACCATATTATCTTTTCAGAATTATACGTTATGTTATTACGTAGTATCGGCATCCTTATTATGCAACATATGAAAAAGCGACTGGTATCACATTCGTATCAAATAATTGCCTAATCCTATCACAGCCATTTACGCAACAGATGAATAAAGATTAGAATGGAATAGGATTAGGAACTGCAATTTATTTACACACAAATTTTGCACCGATTCCAATTGACCGTTTAGCATTAATCATACAAGAATTAATGTTCTCCGGATATTGGCAATACTTTTATGTTTTACGTTCCGAATTAGGTTGTTATAATGGTGGTTATGAACTATTAGGAGGATGCAGCAATGAACACATTTGAAAAGTTAAAGCCTATTATTGCAGATCAACTGGGTGTCAAAATGGAGATTATCAAACCGGAAGCATCATTCAAAGATGACTTCGAAGCTGATTCGCTTGATATGGTGAACCTGACGATGGAAATTGAAGATGAATTCGCGATTGAAATTAGTGACAAAGTTGCAGCGAAGCTTCAAACTGTCGGTGATGTCGTAAACTATATTGAAAACCATTAACAAATAAGGAAGGCGGATAGCCCTACGTAGCAGAAGGCATCCGCTAAATCCTCATATATTTTTTACTTGCTTTAAAATTTGTTCATGGTGTCTTTCATAAATTTGATACTCATCAATCTTCTTCACTATTAACTCCCCCTTTGTTTTTTATTATTTTTCTATTAAAAAACCAATTGCACCAAAATCATATAAACAATCGTTCCCCCGGCTATAGAGAGGAGCATCTTTTTCTTCCAAAAATGAAGCAGTGCAACCACCGCTGCCCCAATAAATTCAGGGATGCCATGACTTCCAGATAGTAAGCTGACATTCTTAAAACAATAAATGACCAAAAGCCAAATTACCGCCGATGGCAGCACTTTCCCTATATACTGTACATAATTTGGTGTAATTTTACCTGATGGGAAAACAATGAATGGAAGATACCTTGTAAGCATTGTGCCTAAAACAACCATAGCAATCGTAATAATCTGCTGTGTTAAACTCATAGTCATAGGGTAACCTCAACTTTCTCCAATGGCTTTCTAATCACGGTGAGTGCCCCCAGAATTGCAAGCATAGCAGGGAGAATAAAATGGTTTCCGCCAAAAATAATCAGACAGACCGTTGAAAGCCCAATCCCTACGAGAGCACTATGGTGGTTTTTCTCTTTCATCCACTGTTCAATGAAGATGACAACAAAGAGAGCCGTCATTACAAAATCGAGCCCTTCTGTATTGAACTTGACAAGTGATCCAAAAATGCCACCAATCGTTGCTCCTATAACCCAATAGGAGTGATTAAGCAGTGTGACGAAGAACATAAACCAGCCCTTGTCTACATTCTTTGGCACATCAACGGTACAATTAATAGAAAAAGACTCATCGCAAAGCCCATAAATCATATAAAACTTTTTCTTCCCGATGCCCTTATACTTATCCAGCATGGAAATGCCATAAAACAAATGCCTTGCATTCACCATAGTGAACAAAACATTTAAAATTGTTCATTATCTTTAAGGAGTTTGAACATAAAAAAAGCCGCGGATTTTTACAAAAAACGCGACCTTTCATCGTTTATATAGTTCATACTTCTTTATATATATAGATAAACAAGGTAAATTGCTGCTTGAGAGATACAGCAGAACCTTCTCAGGACTAAGCGGTTTACTGATATAAAAGCCTTGGGCAAAATCACAAGAACGATGTGATAGAAAAAGAGATTGTTCATCCGTTTCGGCCCCTTCAGCCACTACCTTTAAATCTAAGCTATGTGCGAGGGAAACAACCGCAGAGGCTATGGCTGCACTTGCTTTATCTTTTTCTAAATTCATGATAAAGGACTTATCTATTTTAAGCGTATCGATTGGGAATAACTTTAAGTAGTTTAACGAAGAAAAGCCTTTACCAAAGTCATCAATTGATAGTTTAATTCCTAAATCCTTCAGTTTTTTCAACACATTCACCGCTTCTTCCGGCTGTTTCATTACCATCCCTTCTGTCAATTCCAATTCTAGTGAACAGGGTGGTAAACCAGTCTCATCTAATGCGGAAACGACCAAATCAGTTTCTGCCATTTTCTTTTGAACCATACATGGCAATGTCCGCATTTTTAATTAACGTATTTAAATTGTCCCCATGCTTAGGGTATATGCTGATCCCCAAACTCGCCGAGAGAGTAAACTTTTGACCACAGATATAAAAAGGCTCCAACAGGCACTGTGTTATCTTTTCACAAATGATTGATATTTCTTCTTCACTCACTAGATGAGGGACAAGCAGAATAAATTCATCCCCTCCAAACCGGGCAAGGATGCTCTCTCGATGCTCCGTTACCGTCATCAGCCGTTTCGAAACCTTCTTTAATAAAAGATCCCCTGCATCATGTCCAAAACTATCATTGATAACTTTAAAATGATCCAAATCAAGAAGGATAAACCCTAGTTTGGAATGAATCGTATCCTTATTTTCAATGTATTCTTGTATATATGAACGGATATGCCAACGATTTTGGAGCTCGGTTAATGGATCATGATAGGCCATGTACTTGATTTGAGCTTCGTCTCTTTTTTTACCGCGAATATCCCTGCAAAGGGCAAAATACATCTTATTTTCACCAATTTGGATGGGACGAATATTGATATCGACCGGAATTCCCGTATTATTTTTCCCTGTCAGCACGTCCTCAAAATTGGAGGATGATTTGTCTGGAGAATCTGTATGTAAGCCTTGAATTTTGTCCGGCAGACTGGAAAAAATCATGGCTACTTTCATGATAAGTAGCTCACTCCTTGAATAGCCCAACATTTCACAAGCAGTTGGATTTACATCTGTGAAGCCGCCGTCCGTTCCAATGAGAAAAAAACTATCGGCTGCTTGCTCAATTAGACTTCTGAATTTTTCCTCACTTTCTCTCAACAGCTTTTCTGCTCTCACGCGGTCGGTAATATCTAACGCAAATCCTAACAAATAATCCTCGTTCGATTCCATGATATGTATGATGGTTTTTCCCGAAAACATATGATGTTCCTCACCCTTAAATCCCGCTGGTGCTTCCTTTGTAATGAGCTTCCGCTGTTTCCACACCTCAAGATCCATGGCTCGATTGACTTCGGCAATCTCCTGTGGAAACACATCAAAGATTGTCTTGCAAATTAAATCCCCCCAATTTTTTCCGTTTGCCAGACATGCTTGCTTATTTGCATAGATAGTATGCCCTTCAGGATCTTCAACGAAGATATTAATCGGGATCGCATCGAAAATGCTTAAATAGAATGATTCATTGATTCGATTTTGCTTTGAGAGCTCCCGGTTTTTCCTTTCCAGTTCAGCAATTTGTGTGTGAAGTTCTATAATTTCATTTGAGTGGCGATTACTCTGAACCAACATCATCCCCCCCTACATGAACACCCTATCAGATTTATAGTAACAACTCATTTTATCTTCAATAGCTCGTCTACAAACGCCGGGCGCCTTTGGTACATTTCTTTTAATTCTCCAATCAACCTGCGGGAATGAATGTCCCCACAGGCATTTTTGTATGTTTTGATCTCCTTGCAGACATTCTTATACTTTTTCCTGTCTGAGGCTTTTTCAGCTTCCTTCCTTATATATCTTATAAAAAGTTGGTTTACTTCTTCAAAATAGCTCTCTATTAAATAAGGGTAAAGATTCGTTATATTTGAAGGCCAACTTTTGCAATATTCCAGAATCTGCTCCGTTAACTGTTCTGCTTTTAAAATCGACAGGTAGGCATCGGTCTGATAAGGCTGTTTCTGAAATTCTTCAACAATCTTGCTTAACTCTTCCTTCCATTCGTTCAATGAATACAATCTTTTTAATATAGAATAATATCCAAAATCATTCCCGAATAAAAGCTCTTTGGCTAGCTCTTTTTGGTTTTCAACATCTCCAAGCTGTTCATAGGCCTGATAACGGTACTCCTTCCACTGCTTCACGAGTCCTGGGCGTTGGTTAGCTTTTTCCCCTTCTAGACATAAGGAGATGACCTTGTCATACACCCTTTTTTTCATCTCAAGTAGAATCACTTTTTCGCGAAAATCGCTATGATGGATATTATCATAAATAAATCTTTCGACCTTTTCAGGATCATCGAATTGTTCGTAGATCGCTAACTGTAACTTTTTCAATTCTTTTTTATCATACTCTGAACTCCAGGAACTTGGGTCAGTTTTTTTCATTAACATCTCCAAATGGGATTCGAGCTTTGTTCGTAAATAAATATTATTACAAAAAGAAATACAAAGTCCCAGCAAATCCATTCGCCATTCGCTCCAGTCATCATACCTATTATGTAGGGCTTCTTTGACGATTAGCTCAAAAAGCTTCTTTTGTTCGGTTTGATTCAAGAAATCAATGGCGGATTCAATCGCTTCCTCCATGGTATTTATAGTAGTACGAATAACTGATCCAACGGTACCGTTCGAATCATCCGAGAAATTAAGCATATCAACCACGTTTGATAATACCGCCATTCCCAAGGAAACAGCTGTTTCTGTTTCGCCCGATTCTATTTTTTCCTGGGCTTTTTGTAAAACCAAATCGGCTCCTTGTAGAGCATAATTGACCTGATTCCACTCAATGAACCCCCGCTTTTTCGCTAACTGAATATATTCCTTAATCAATTTCTTACTGGAGGAAATCTCGTCTTTTGCCGGTGCATATTGATAGAGTAATTGTTTTTCAATGTTCGGGTCTTCCATGGACAGATTATAAATAATGTTGATTAATTCTTCCTTTTTAAGACCCGACAAAATGGATTTTAAATCCTGTTTTCCAACTTGAAAGGAATGAATTGTTTTGTCATTTTTAGATTTTTTTTCTTTTAAAGCATAAAAAACAGCAGCCTGATGTTTGCAAAATTCCCCTAACTCATACGGACAATCACAAGAGGTATCGACAATCATATCTTGATTGACCCATACCTCCACTGTATAAAAATCGGTCCCATCCACCTCGGCGGTATAGTGACCATCATTTATTGCTTCAAGATTCTTTACATTCCCTCTATGAAAATAGTCCAATCCCCGCTGCAAGATTCGTCCATCCAAATATTGCTCGAAATCTGAAAGCTTCATCCCATTCACTCCATGGCTAAGATAACCCTATTGTAAAATCAATTGGTTCTTTCAATCTGCCGACTTTATTTTAAACTTAGCGGCAGTTCCTTTATCCCCCTTACAATCATTCCAGCCTCCACTCGAGCTGATCTTTATCGACGGCCAGCTTTAAGCCTGGGAATCTCTTAAGAAGGCTAGTTATCGCGATTTCCCCTTCCAGCCTGGCAAGTGGGGCTCCAAGACAGAGATGGATCCCTTTACCAAATGCGAGATGCGGGCTTTTCTCCCTAGTGATATCAAATAGATCGGCGTCTTTGAACTGCTGTGGATCATGGTTCGCCGAATTTAATGCGACGACGATTAATTCTCCTCGACGGATAGACTTTCCTCTTAATTCCACGTCTTCATTTGCCCAACGGGATGTACTGAACTCAACCGGACCATTAAAGCGCAGTGATTCCTCAATGGCTGTATGAATCAATTCAGACTGATTTTTCAACAAATCCAGCTGATCGGGGTTCTCTATTAATGCCAGTATGGTATTGCCAATCAAATTTACCGTTGTTTCATGGCCCGCGATAATTAATAGTGCGACGACTCCATATAGCTCACGCTCAGTTAGTTGATCTCCATCCTCCTCAGCCATTATCAGCTGACTGAGGAGGTCATTTCCCGGGTTTTTCCGAACTTTTTCAAACCATTGGCTTAAGTATTGAATAAATTCGTTCATATGCTGAAACATTTCTGCTGCATGCTCACCGTTTGACCCTTCAATCAATGAATTAGACCAGAGACGGAACTTGTCACGATCTCCGGATGGGACTCCTAAAATCTCGCATATGACGATAATCGACAGTGGAAAAGCAAAATCATCAATCAGATTCATCGCTGTTTTCCCCTCTGCCATGTCTAGCAGTTCATTCGTAATCTCCTGGACCCTTCCCCGCATGCCGGCAATCATTTGTGGAGTGAAAGCCTTTTGCACGAGCCCGCGCAGCCTTTTGTGGTCCGGCGGATCAGAAAAAAGCATTGTATGCATAAACACACTCTGTTGCTCCATATTGCCACCATAAAGCTTTGAAATATCCTTAATAAATCTCGGATCCATTAAAACTTCTACTGCATCATCATATCTAGTGATCAACCAACCCTCTTGTCCATCAGGGAACAACATCTTGTAAACTGGTTCGGTTTCCCGTAATCTAGCATAAGCGGGATAAGGATTTTGCGTGAATTCATTGGAAAACAGCTGGAATTGGGGATTCACCCTTCATTCTCCTCTCATGGGTCATTTTTTTAAGCTAGTTTCATATACTGCCATGCTAAGGGTTAAACAAAAAGCCTAAATTACAGCTGGATCTTTAACTCTTGTACCCAGGACAAGCTGGGCATTTCCTTTGATTGCCCGAAGGCGAGGCTTAGTCAGACCCCGTTTATTCTATAGGAGAAGTTTATGAAGAACACGATACTTAATATGTTGAAGAAAACAACTAAACTCTTAAATTGGATTTTCTGCTATTTCTTTCAATTGGGACAAATTAAAAAGAGCCCAATCGGACTCAGAATATTATCCTAATACCGGTAAATCACTAAGACTGTCTTTAATCATTGTGTTTTTCTCTTGTAATTAAACCATTTTCAAAGAACTGACTTAGATCACCAAGTTCATCATCACCTGAGGTCATTAGACGCTGTAATTCTAATAAGTCTTCCTCATTGAGCTCATGCATATTTTCTCACCGCCCTGATTATTACATAACACCCTCTCTTCCATTATAAAAAAAGGACTGATTTCAAGGGTAGAGTCCTTTCGCTCCTTAATCCTGTATTCCTATTTTTCAGAATTCTACAACCATAAGCGAATATCCTTTTGAAATTAAAATACAATCTGAATAATCACCATTAAAATTGATGTTTTTCTTATTACATGCTATCTTTTCTGATAATTACTAATATTATGAATGGTTTTTTGGTAAAAAAGGAGGGATTTTTTGCGTTATAGAGAAGTGTTATAACGGAGGTGTTGTGTTATGACAGTAATATATTCACCTAGTGACGTACAGGAATTCCTTGGTATTGATAGCAGTACATTACGGAAGTATGCCACTCTCTTGGAAAGGCAAGGATATCACGTTCACCGTAATCATAGAGGACACAGAGGTTACTTTGATAAAGATGTTATCACACTCCGTAAATTTATCGAATTTAGTAAGCAAGAGGGTATGACGGTGGAACGTTCAGCCGAAGCTGTGATGACCTGGTTTTCTGAAGAAGAAAAAACGGTTACAGTTACGGAAGTATTGCCTGTACAGACTACAAATGATCGGGATTTTGAGCAGGATGCTAACCATGATAAACTAATGGAACGTATAGAGCATTTGGAGAAAATAAACTTAGATTTAATCCAACATTTGAAGGAGAAGGCAGTACGGGAAGCTAAACAAGAAGAGACGATTAATCAAATCTTGAAGTATGTAGAACGTTTGGAGCAACTAGAACGTTGTAAAATGATTGAGAATGAAACAAGAAACCAGATCGCAGCCGCCAATCAAAAGAAATGGTGGCAATGGTGGAAATGAGAAAAATATAAAAAGGGAAACCAGTGTCATCAATTCAAATTGGTTTCCCGTTTTATATGTTTAAGTGTTATTAAAATGAACAAGTCAGTCTAGGTTGCAGAAGCTATTTCATGCTTTTTGTATTGAAGGTTGGCAAACAATGTCTGAAGAAGAGCTTAAAGAAAATAGTGTAAATACTTGCCTTACTCACGTTGTTTTTATGATTAGTTCTGAAGAAATGGATATTGACGGTGAACTAGCGAATGGAATGGAACCAGTTTTCCGTAAATAAAATTTGGTGTTTAACAAATTAATGGTGCTAAATGGGTCTGCCCTTCGCTAGAACTTATGAGGTCCGACCCTATTTAATGGATTGAAAACTTCCCCATTAGGTGTTGATGAGATATTTACCACAGAAAAAAGTAACCAACCTTACTAGCTGATTAGTGTAAGGAAATAGGTTACTCTTTTTCTAAATCCACTTTATAAAACTCTATTTAATATTATTTATTTTATAAATTGATTTATGATCAATACACCTGCTAGTCCCACAAGGGAAGCAATCGTAACCATAACAGACCATGTTTTAATCGTTTTGCCGATTGAAAGGTTAAAGAATTCTTTGTAAATCCAAAAGCCTGCATCATTTACATGGGAGAAAGTCATACTTCCCGCACCTGTGGCTAAAACCATAAACTCTGGACTTACATGCGTTGCCGCAACAAGTGGAGCTGCAATACCAGCTGCAGTCATACCTGCTACAGTGGCAGAACCTAACACGACCCTTAAAACCGCTGCAATTAACCAAGCTAGAATTAACGGGGAAATCGACGATCCTTCCATCAAATGGGCGACATATTTATCCACATGGCTGTCAATCAATACTTGTTTAAATGCACCCCCGCCGCCGATGATTAATAAAATCACCGCAATACTACTTACAGATTCTGTAATTGAGTTCATTAACTCCGGCATTTTTTTGCCACGGTTAAGACCAAAGGTAAAAATAGCAACAATCACAGCGATTAATAGGGCAACGCCAGGATTACCTAAAAATTGAGCTGTTGGTAAAGGCCAGATTTAGGCATAATATGTTTTGTGGTCATAAACAATGGCACCCAACTATATAAGTTGAGTGCCACTTCAATTTAGAGAGAGCCAGACCAACGACTGGATTCATTTCTTAATCTCTACCTTCAAAACTAAATTGCCTGTAACCGTTTAAAACTCCTATTTCCTCCTTGCAGTATCATAGCTTCGTATCCGTTCAATTACAAAGCGAAGGGCAAATGCCAACAAAATTGTAAGAGTAGCCCTTCTTATAACCTATTTTGCAGAAATTCCACCAAGAGATAGATATTTGATATCCAGATATTCCTCGATTCCGTATTTACTTCCTTCACGCCCTATTCCGGATTCCTTCACGCCGCCGAATGGAGCTTGGGCAACCGATGGCAAACCGTCATTAGCGCCGAGAATGCCAAATTCTAAACGCTCAGCGAGGCGGAAAATTCTGCCCACATCCCGTGTAAAGAAGTAAGCGGCTAATCCATAACGCGTATCATTAGCTTTGTGGATTACTTCATCTTCCGTTTCAAAAGAAAGGATCGCCACAACCGGGCCAAATGTCTCTTCACTGGATATCTTCATTTCTTCAGTAACGCCTGCTAGAATTGTTGGTGGATAATAGAATCCTTTTTCAAATCCTGCACTTTCTCCCCCTAATAAGAGTTTGGCACCCTTCGAAACTGCATCTTGTACATGTTCTTCTACCTTTTGCACGGCAGATGTTTCAATCAGAGGCCCTACTATGATTCCTTCTTCAAGACCATTCCCCACTTTCATGGCTTGCAGACGTTCCGTTAATTTTTCTGTAAAGGCTGGTAGAATATCCTGGTGCACGTAGAAGCGATTGGCCACCACGCATGTTTCACCCATTCCCTCATTTTTGCCAATGCGGCATGGGAAACAGCTTCCTCCAAATCAGCATCAGGGAAGACAATAAACGGTGCATGTCCCCCTAACTCAAAAGAAACTCGCTTCATCGTATCAGCGGCCTGTCTCATTAACAGCTTTCCAACACCTGTCGATCCTGTAAAGGAAATTTTACGTACACGTATATCTTCCATTAATACCTGTGTCAGATCAATAGGATCTGTTCCAGAGACTACTGATAGAACACCTTTGGGTAGACCTGCTTCTTCAAAAATGCTGGCAATCTCCAACGCAGATAATGGCGTCAATTCAGATGGCTTGACGATCATGGTACAGCCTGCAGCGAGTGCCGGTCCGATTTTTCTTGTGATCATCGCTGCTGGAAAGTTCCATGGGGTGATTGCTGCTGTGACACCAACCGGACGCTTGAGCACCATAATTCGTTTATCCTTGGAGTTAGATGGGATCATATCACCGTAGACTCGTTTAGCTTCTTCGGAAAACCACTCCAAAAAAGAAATTGCATACGCAATTTCACCACGTGCTTCACCAAGCGGCTTCCCTTCTTCTAGCGTCATAATTCGAGCAAGCTCATCCGTTCGTTTACGCATCAATTTCGCAGCCTCGACGAGAATTTTCGCCCGTTCCGACGCAACCGTTTCTGCCCATTCCTGCTGAACACGCACAGCGGCTTCAACTGCAAGTCTCATTTCATCTTGTGCCGCATTTGGCACCTGTGCAATTATTTCTTCCGTTGCGGGATTGATGACATCAAACTTTTCCTTTTTATCCACCCATTCCCCGCCAATAAATAACTGATACTTTTCCAACATTGCTTTCCCCTTTCTTCTCCTGTTGAACTAGAATACAACGACCAGACGGGAAGCTTCCCCTCTAGCTAGCCGATCGAAGCCTTCGTTGATCTCATCCAATGATAAACAGTCCGTTAACAACTTCTCGACAGGTAGACGGCCTTGCTTATACAATTCAATAAACCGAGGAATATCCCGTGCAGGCACACAGCTTCCGACATATGATCCTTTAAGCGTACGCTCTTCCGCCGTTAAGGTGACTTGTGGGAAAGAGAAGTGATGATCAGGATGTGGCAATCCGGTTGTAACCGTTGTACCTCCGCGCTTAGTAATGCCATAAGCCACGTTCATGGCAGGTACAACACCTGCTGTTTCAAATGCATAATCAACTCCGCCACCTGTTGCTTCACGAATTAGGGAGACAACTTCAGGATCTCTCGAGTTAAATGTATCAGTAGCTCCTAATTCACGTGCTTGCGCAAGCTTTGCATCATTAACATCTATTGCGACAATTCGGCTGGCTCCTGCTGTGATGGCCCCAAGAAGCGCACTCAGTCCAACTCCGCCAAGCCCAACAATAGCAACCGTGCTTCCCATTTCGATGCGTGCTGTATTGACAACCGCTCCTACCCCTGTAATAACCGCACATCCGAACACAGCCACTTTATCAAATGGAATCTCAGGGTCCACCTTGATCAAAGAGTTCCTTGAAACCACCGCATGATCGGCAAAGGCCGAAACACCTAAATGGTGATGAACAGTCCCCTCATTTAAATGAATCCGCCGTTCACCGCTTAACAACGTTCCTGCTGTATTGGTTTTAGCCCCTGGTTCACAAAGCGCAGGACGTCCTTCTTGACAAGGAAGACAATGGCCACAGCTTGGAACGAAAGCACAAACCACGTGATCACCTGGTTGCAGGTCAGTGACACCTTCCCCCACTTCGACAACGACGCCCGCTGCTTCATGACCCAAAGCCATCGGCATCGGACGTGGGCGGCTTCCGTTAATGACTGAAAGATCCGAATGGCAAAGACCAGCAGCCTTAATTTGTACTAACACTTCTCCACGTCTAGGAGGGTCCAACTCCAATGTTTCGATTTTAATAGGTTTACTTTTTGCATAAGGGGCAGGCAACCCCAATTCATGAAGTACTGCTGCACGTATTTTCATTGCTCATTCTCCTTTTATTCGTAATATCCCTCAGTGGATTTGATAAACTTGGAAAATTGCTTCGAATCATGGCCAAACCAGACCTCTGAGTTGGTCTCTTTTGCCAGGCGGCGAATTCTGTCAACGGTTTTTGCATAACCGACGGAATCATAGATAATTCCTGGAGGCTTAATTGGTGGTCCAAAGCTTTCCGCAGTATAAATCGTATCTGAAGCTAAGATGATTCCACCCTTCTCAGGCATATCTACCTGTAGTCCTAGCATTCCCCAGGCATGTCCGCTTCCGAAGTTTAAGACGCGAACCCCAGAAGCTAGTTCAAGGAAATCTTCATCGCGCTTGACTGTTTGCCACTGCAGTTGGTTTTTAATCCAGCCATCAATATCTCCCCAAATGTAGGCGCCTTCTTTTTGATGACGAGCATAGGTTTGAAGCGTGCCATTGAACTCGTCTTCATGCACAATGATCGTTGCATTCGTAAACATCTCCAAACAGCCGGCATGATCTAAATGCAAATGGGAAGCTATGACATATTTAATATCTTCCGGACGAACCTTCAGCTGTTCAAGACGGTGATGAAGATAGCACTCTTCGCCAGCCTCCCAGGGAAAAGCTTTTTGCGTCGTTTCCGTCCAACGACCTTCTGCACCCATGGAATCCGGGTTACAGGAGGTATCAAACAAAATTTTACCTTCCGGATGGTCAATCAGTACCGTGTAAATTGGGAATTCTACCATTTCAGAAGGAATTGTTGGATTGTCTGTCGTCGCTGGATTATGCATCGCAATCATCCAGTTTTTATCCATTCTCATTCTTCCATTGTCCATCACATATAGCTTCGGTTTTGGTGTTATAATATTTGCCATGTTAAGCCTCCTTGTATTTTGTAATTCAAAAAATTAGTTATACATTAAAATTATATGCAAGAATCATGCCAACTTTTAAAATACCATTTTAACGCTAATTTACGAGTTTTTCATCCATAGCGACGGTGAATAACTTCACCAACGTGGTAAGTAAGGGTTTACAAAAACGCGATAAAACTTCATACTAGATATATGGTGAAAAAATTCAGCAAAATAAGAAAATTTCACCACCTACATTTTGCACGAGGGTGAAGGTTTATGTTTCAAACGTTGAATAAAAAACAAATGTTGTCCATTCTTGAATTCTCAACGGACGGAATTTATGTTGTCGATCGTCATGGGATCACTCTTTTCGTCAATCAAGCCTATGAGCAGATTACCGGTTTCTCTCGTGAACATCTTGTTGGTAGACATATGAAGGATTTAGTTCACGACGGATATATCGATCAATCTGCCTCCCTTCAAGTCCTCCGCGATAAGAAAAAGAGCTCTCTATTGCAAACCATCGCTCATACAAAAGAAGTAATCGTAACGGGAAATCCCGTTTTTGCTGAGGATGGTACCATTGAAATGATTGTAACTAGTGTAAGGGATGTTACCCAACTGAATTCATTACAAAAGGATCTGAGCAAAGCCAATACTTTTTCTAAAATGCAAAACTATCGATTTACCTTTACAACCGATGAAGAAGAAAATAGATTCCTCTTCCGCAATATCCAAATGAAAAAAATCTATGAAAAAGTAACCCAAATTGCTCCATTCCCCACTAGTGTTTTGTTAACCGGCCATCAGGAGTAGGAAAAGAGGTAATTGCCAACCTGATTCACGATTTCAGCGATCGGAAGGATAAACCATTTATTAAAGTGAATTGTGGAGCTATCCCTGAGACTCTTTTAGAGTCTGAATTCTTCGGTTATGAATCGGGTGCCTTCACAGGAGCTCGTCGGGAAGGAAAACTCGGGTTGTTGGAATTGGCAATAATGGGACCATTATGCTTGACGAAATTGGGGAGATGCCCATTCAGCTGCAAGTCAAGCTGCTGCGTGCACTGCAAGAAAAGAAGATTCGGAGAATCGGAGGAATAGCAGACATTTCTGTAAATATTCGTGTGATCAGTGCCACCAATCAGGATATTGTGAACTTAACCAAACAAGGGAAGTTTAGGGAAGACCTTTACTACAGGATTTCGGTGATTGAACTGCGGATCCCGCCCTTATGCGAGCGCAAGGAAGATATTGAGCTGCTCACTGATCATTATTTTGAACTTTATTCTCAACGGTACAAAATGCAAAAAGTCTTGACCCCTGATGCCAAGCGTTGTCTCCTCCAGTATCAATGGCCTGGAAATGTACGGGAGCTGAAAAATATCATGGAGAACCTTGTTACTTCGGTCCTTGAGCCAACGATTGAACCCTATCATTTACCCTATCAGCTTCAACAGGTAGACAATGAACCGACATCGAATTTGAAAAGTAGATTAGAACAGCTCGAAAAACGAATCGTAAATGAGGCGCTTGTAAACCATTCATCGCTGCGTCAGGCCGCCAAAACACTGGGAATTGACCATACCACATTAGTGAAAAAGCTGCAGCGGTGGAAGCGCGACCGGTAGAGCATTAGTGGTATTTTTAATCTTAACCATGTAGCGACTTATACCTGACGCCGTTTTCCTCTTCTCCCCGGCAGCGAATAAACATCTCATCTGTATTGGGAATTCGGACACTGACATGTCCAAGGGTTTCATCGACCAGGCCTTCCATCGCGAGAATTCTACAGAAAATTGCTACTTTTTCTCTTAGTGTATTTAGTGAATCACTCATCCTTCATACCATACTTTCTTTAATAACTTACTAAGCTAATTCAGGAGCGGTTACACGGTGAATCTCAAGGATTTCACCTTTCCAAGAGCATTCACTGCAATAACAAAAATAGGCAATGTCATTCGAAATCCAATATTCATTTAATAAACTCCTAGAATTCAAGAGTGATTCTCCACAATTGGGACAATATTTTAACTTTATTTCATATTTTTCCTTACCGCTCAAAATGAACCCTCCTTTCAGATAATAAGAAAGTTCCCTCTTACTAGAAGGAACTTTTTCATTCTTACAGGGTAGAAGTAACCTTCCCACCTTTACAAATTTCAATAATTTCATCAAGGTTAGGGGCATATCGTGTATTCCAATCCTTTGCTACTCCTGACAATAACCGAGCCGTTCCGTTGTTCTATTTGCAATGCGCCCCTGTGTGATCCAAGCCATCATTTCCTGGCCATCAATATAATTAACGACAAATTTGCCGTTTTCATCCTTAATTGGACATTCATAAAAACTGATTGGATACTCTTCCGGTACTTGTACTCCTTCTTTTGGAACAAAACAGGTGTATCAAAAATGCAATGTATTCTCATCATCCATAGGAACACGGATTTGGAAAGAGTGAGCGCCGCTTTCACCAACACGAAGCATAGTTGGGAAGACAATCGGGTGCCCGACGGCCAATCTTCATTCTCTTCTGTCTGCCCTTCTAACACGCGTATTTTAATGATCCCCCACTTGAATTCGTCAAAGCCAATTTTAAGATGGCGCTTTGTTATTTTCCATTCATCTTGCGGTCTCCCTGTTGTTCAAAAACATGTTCAAAATAATGGCCATGCAGCCATTCTAAATGAGTTGGATCCAAAGAGTTTTCCATGATTTGTAGCCAATTGTGCGCACGACATTTTCTCTAACAAATAAACCCCTTTTGGGTAATTCAGGGGCAGGCGCAGGACCCAAATAAGAAAATACGAGCCCTCCCATTCTATTTCAAATGCTTTACTGCTCTTAGTTCAAATCGTGACCTCAATCTTATGTCGTCACCATCATTCCACCATTCACATGAATTGTTTGACCAGTTATATATGAACCGTCATCCGATGCTAGAAGCACATAAACGGGGGCAAGTTCATATGGCTGACCCGCCCGCTTCATCGGCACATCAGTTCCAAACGTCATAATGATTTCAGGCGGCTGTGTAGCTGGTTGTAATGGAGTCCATATGGGACCAGGTGCAACAGCATTCACTCGAATCCCTTGTTCCACAACGTTATTAGCCAACGCTCTCGTATAACTGACAATTGCTCCCTTTGTAGCAGAATAAGCGATTAAGGTTTCCTGTCCAGTATAGGCATTGACTGAGGTCGTGTTCACAATACTACTTCCGGCAGACATGTAGGGCATGGCTGCTTTTGTCAAGTGAAAAAAAGAAAGGATATTGATATCAAATGTCGTTTGTAACTGGTCATCACTAATCTCCATTATGTTGTCTGTTACAAATTGAACTGCAATATTATTAATAAGGACATCCACTTTCCCAAATAATTCAACCGTCTTTTTGACAACATATTGGCAATGTTCTTTATTCCTTAAATCACCTGGTATTAACAAACAAGGTCTTCCTCGTTTCTCAACTTCCTGCTTCGTTTCTACGGCATCCTGGTGTTCGTCATAATAAGCAATGACAATACTGGCTCCTTCCTTGGCAAACGCAACTGCGACTGCCCTTCCGATGCCGCTGTCCCCACCGCTGATGATTGCCACTTTATCCTTCAGTTTACCTGTCCCGATATAATTAGGGTTATCATAAATGGGGCGTGGTACCATTAGATATTCAAGTCCCGGCTGCCTGATTTGCTGCTGAGGAGGAAAAGTCAATGGAATCTCTTCACAATTCAACTCTGAACCAATATAAGGATATTTCGGGTTCATTCTAGCTCCCCACTCTCGGTTTCTTTATTGGAGTAGTATATTCCAATCCGGAAATTGGGTGCTTTTGTAAGTCAATGAAAAAAAACGGATTCATTTTTCACACAGTGATGATCACTTTTCCCTGAGCGTGCCCTTCTGTAAAATACGTGAAAGCTTCGGGAACTTCACTCAATTTATAACGTCTATCAATAACAGGTTTTACTTTGCCTGCTTCAAAAAGTTCTTTCATAAAAATCAGATGTAATTGTTTAGTAGAAAATAAAAATACTATATAGCTGTTAATTTATAAATAGACCAACGGCTAATGATTTTTATTTTAGATGATGCTTTTTCCTAATCAAGGGTCCTATATAATCTATAAAATATAAAAACGAGTAACTAATAAAAGTTGCTCGTTTATTTGTGGAGTGACCAATTTATTTTTAAGAGGACATTTATAACTTATTTTTTCATAAATTCTTCAATTTCTTCAACAGATCGGAATATATCTTTTGAAAGAACCTCATGACCTTCTTCCGTCACTAACACATCATCTTCAATCCTTATTCCGATTCCTTCTTCTTCGATATATAGACCAGGCTCAACTGTGAGCACCATTCCAGGTTGTAAGACCAAATTCTTATAATTGCCAACATCATGAGTATCTAGGCCTTAGAAAATGACTTACACCATGATAATAATACTTGCTGATTTCACTTTCTTCATTTATTAACCCGACTTTCATACACTCTTCAGCTAGGATATTCTTTGTATGTTCATTCAATTTGGCAAATGGGACACCTGGCTTAATGAGTTCTGTGGTTTCTCTTAATGCTTTTAAAACAATATTATAGAATGTTTTTTGTTTTTCTGTAAACTTACCATTCACTGGAAAGGTGTAACTAATATCAGCATTGTAATGGTGGTATTGTGCACCTAGATCAAGAAGTACCAGGCTGCCCTTTTCAATCGTTGCATTATTTTTTTCATAATGAAGAACCGTCCCATTTTGACCACTTGCCAAGATCGTAGGAAAAGCATAATGGTTTATACCATTTGACTTTAGGGTAAAATCAAAATAAGCTTCAAGCTGATATTCCTGCATACCAGCTTTGGCATGACCCATTATGTTTTTAATTCCTTCATATGTAATTGTAATAGCCTGCTTAATTTTCTCGATTTCTTCAGGTGTTTTAAAAACACGTAACTCACAAATTTCTGGATACACATTTTTCATTTGAAGGAATGGATAATTTGTCTGTAATTTAGCTGCAAATTGTTGTGCTTTTGTAGTTACTGATTCTAACTCTCTTCTTTCTAAATCTAAATATATATTCGCTAGTGGGTTGGTAAAGAGTGTTCGGGTCAACAGAGTTTCAAATTGATCGATAAATTGGATATTACTGATTCCAGAGACTTCCCCGGCTGCTTCTTTTGAGATCGTCTTTCCTACCCATTTTTCTAGTATTGGGTCTGATTTTTCTATTAATAGATATTCCTCTACTTTATTATTTATTTTAAGGGCGAAAAAGATAATATTCGGGTCGTCAAGACCCGTTACGTAATAAAAGTTACGGTTTGGCACAAACGGATAGGCCTCATCAGCAGATTTCTGTGGTGCTTTTCCAGCAAATAAAACAAGCAGTGACCGGTCTTCTAGCTTCTCATATAGGCGATTACGATTTTCTATATAAAAATCCTTTTGCATCTTAGTACCCCTCTTCAACTATGTAGTTTTATAGATTAATTTTACTATATTAAGCATACTAAAGTTTAGTTTTAAACTTACGGTGGATAGGCTTCTCAATTGGCGGATCATCGTAACCAGTTGAATCAAGTTGCCATGCCTCCATTGAGATATACAAATAGCTTGATCAGAGTCTTCTCCATCAATTCACTTTCCGCAGCATTTTTTATATTTTTTGCCGCTTCCACATGGACATGGATCATTACGGCCTACTTGATTTTCCATTTGAATCGGAACGCTTTGCAGTAAATTCTCCTGCTGCATCTCTCTTCCTATTGCTACTTGTCTCCACTCTTCTAGGTCAGGGTGCTGTTCGCCCAAAATGGAATAATAACTATAAACCGTTTCTTCCATATCAACAAGGCCTGAGAAATACTCCTTTTTTATATGGTCGCTAATTTCAGGTAGTGCCTCTTTAGATAGTTGATGACAAAGTGCTTCGATAAGTAAATCTTGCTCATCAAATTCTTCTGCCTCACGGTAGGCCTCCTTAAAACCTGTACAGCGAGGTCTGATTTAATATTCTCGATAACTGAACTCGCAAAAATAATTGATTCCTCTCTCTTTAAATAAGGTTCTACCTCTTTCACAACCTCATCCGATTGAAATCGAATTAACGCAGCTGCAACTTCTTCTAACAAGATGTCATCATCCCTTACTAACAGGCTAGCAAGTATCGGGATATGTTTTTCCAGTTTTAGTAATCCAATCATATAAACCGCCAAATATCCATTATACGAAAACCCATGTTGTTTTAATTCCTCTTGAATAAGAGTATCGATTTCGTCTTCTGTAATCCACCCCTTTTGAACAATACACGATGCCAGTTTTTTCGCTTTTATGTATAGGTCATGCTGATAAGAATCCGCCCGTTCGAGGGCATTTAATGTTTTTCCATATTCGGTGTAAACTTCTTCCTCCGTCCCATTTATGAGAAACTCATATAATGGCCACAAATCCTTACGAATAATTCTTTCTAACGGCTCTCTATATTTAAGCGCAAGTTCCTGGTCAATATGGTCTAACAATTTCAACGTTAAATGAATCTTCGATTGATCCATCAAAGGGATATTTTCTATTAGAATTTTGATGGCCTCTTCATTGATCGTTTGTTTTTCTATATAGATTAAAATGGAGGTTTGCTTTTCTTTGTTTGCAAAAGCTTCTTTCAATAATTCTACCGTCCATTCTTCCGGTACATTTGGAAAATCGTGTAGAGCTTGAAGCACAGTTTCTTGAATTAAAAGATCATTGCTTATTAAGTGCGGTTTAATTTTTTCTAAAAATGTCATCGTGTTAGTCCTTTCACTCTACTTTTACTAAAACTCCATTTTAAATAGATTGGTTTATCATCATTATTACCAAAATCAATCATTTGTCTTTAACAAAAGTCCAAAATTATCGCAATACGCCTTACTTAGGTTTTCAACCTCTTTTATCTCAATGCCACGATTATATAAGGTATCTTATTTTCAGGTAGAGAGGATGGAATAATTGTAATAGCCTGCCTTTACTGGCGAATATGCTGATTTCATTTGTGAAAATAATCCCTTTCTTCATCCGATGCATGAAGTTTTTTTCCCATTGTTCCAATTGACATAAATTTAACTACCTATTTTTAGTTATTTTCTGCTCTTCCCTATATTTATTTAAACATTTTTTGCATATACAATGTTTTCTCCGACTTTCTACAGGAACTAATTCAAAGATTTCATTAGGAAATTCTTCTATGTCGCACCAACAGTTACCGTGTTCACCAGCACCTGTCATACATTCGTTTTCTTCTCCACAAATAGGACAATACTTATTAATCAATTACAACCACTCCTCAATCCCTCACAATATAGGTCAAATATGATATTAAACCATTTTTATTTAAATTCCGTTTTAACGGAACCGATATAAAATTCATTAATTATTTTACGATGATGAAGTTCGTGACCTGCAAGAATAATTACAAGTGCACGGACAGAAACTTCAGAACCGTTAGCAATACCTCGTCTTAACCAATCTTCTGAATTTAGACTCTTTAACAATTGTAAAGTAGATTTGCGAACAATTGTCAAATTCACCAAAAGGTCCTCCATCGACTGTTTATCAAATGCTGCACTTTGAACATAAACATTTTTATCATAACTTGGGAGAGATATGGCTTCTCCTCTTGCTATACAAAGGAGTGTATAACCTAAAATCCGCTCAGTATCAGTAAGATGACCAATTACTTCTTTCAAACTCCATTTATTAGGAGAGTATTTAAAAAGCCCCTGCGTATCGGATATATCCTTAAACAAGATGGTAGTTTCCTTATTCTGTTGCTCCAATATTTTTAATATATCCCCGTCAGGCACCAAGTTCACGTACTTAGAAAAATATGCATCATATTCACTTTTTACTGGTCTTTTCTCCACATTTGTCATCCCTTTCAAATTTCATTTTACGAGGTTAATTAGCTGGTTTTTCGTTATTTATAGCAGAATTTTAAAAGTGGTTAATAAGACACCATCTATTTCATTAACCTTTAATTTTTAATTTAAAGAACTGTTTAAATACATATTCTGTAAAAGATTAATGAATTCCTTTTTCAACTGAGGAGTTCGAAAGAATGTCGAGAAGTCTTTTGAATTATTTTTTAAAAAATTAAAATATTCAGTTATAATTATTTATAAATCCTAATGTATAAAAACACGGAGGTAAGGAATTGTGAACAAGAAAAATAATATTGTTAAATTAAATACGTATAAAAAATTAAAAAAACGAAAAAACCGAAAAAATAAACCTGGGTTTGTCTTAATATCCTTTTATATATCCATTGTTTCGGTCTTGTATGCTTTTCTATATTTTGATGCTACATCGCATATCACCTTAGATATTAAAACATTTACTGAAACTCACGCTTTTCTGTATAAGTGAAAAATCAATGGGTGCATTTTAGACACTGAAAAATCTTTATGCAAAATGTGCTTTAAAATAGGAGCCAATTCTAGATACTTGGTTAATGGGATATTATGTTAAAATATGATGTAAGAGGGCTGAGTAATCCATATTGAAAAATCAACTGACGGTATGTCAAAAAAGGGGACATTAAAAATGACAACTTCAAAGAAAAGTTTAAGGACTTGCGTCAAAGGACACCAATACTATAAAAGTAGTGATTGTCCGACCTGCCCGATTTGTGAGAAAGATCGGAAACCTGAAAACGGATTTCTTTCACTACTCTCGGCACCAGCCAGACGAGCATTGGAGAACAATGGGATAACTTCTTTACAACAGCTATCAAACTTTAGTGAAAACGAGATTTTGCAATTTCACGGTATTGCCTAGGCTCTTTACCTAAACTTAGGACTGCTTTGCAGACAAATGGGTTATCATTCAGACCAGAATAGAATGAATACAGGATGAAATTATAGATTTAAAGAAGCAAGTGGAGAAAATACATATAAAAAGAAAAGTAAGAATAAGAAATAGAAGGAATTTTAGCATCATTCCGTTTTGGATAGGAACTCATTCCTCTATCAAATGGAAATTATAGGTGTGTGAATTTTCAATTGACAATGATACCTTTTTCATTGTTATTTATTGTCTCTTACCTCTAGATCGAACTCGTTAGATAAAGACCTACTATAGGTCCTTTTTATTTTCACAATAAAAGGTCTAATTATCAATCGTCTAGCAAATTAAGCGGGTAACTTGATAAGAGAAATAAAAGACTACACTGCAATTCGAATAACTAGTAAAAAACGGTAAAAAAATTAAGAAATTATTAATAGGTTTAAAATAAATAATTAAGAACCTAACATTATAATTGTTTTAGCATAAAGGCAATTATTTAAAATGTAGGAGGAGCTTATTTTGACGCAAAATTTAGCCCAAGCAGAAAAAACAAATATTGGCATGCAAGCGAACCAAAATAAATTGAAAATGTTACTTAACAAGGTACCACAGATTACTATTTTCTTCTGGATTATCAAGATTTTATGCACAACTGTCGGTGAAACATTTGCCGATTTCCTAAATTTCAACCTCGGATTCGGTTTAACTAACACCACCATTATTATGGGAGTAGCGTTTTTCATCGTATTGTTTCTTCAATTTCGAGCAACGAAATATGTTCCAGGGATTTATTGGGTAACGGTTGTCCTAATAAGCGTATTTGGTACGTTGGTAACGGATAATCTGACAGACGGAATGGGAGTGCCTCTGGAGGTTAGTACAGCAGTTTTCTCCGTGCTTTTAGGATTAACTTTTCTTTTTTGGTATCTTAGTGAAAAAACACTCTCAATACACTCGATTTTTACAAGAAAAAGAGAAGTTTTCTATTGGCTTACCATTCTCTTCACATTTGCACTTGGAACAGCAGTCGGAGATTTATATTCCGAACAACTCGGTTTTGGTTATCTTAAAACAGGAATAACCGTTATTATTATCATAGCTTGTATATTTTTGGCATATAAATCAAAACTTGATGGGATATTAGCATTTTGGGTTGCCTATATTCTTACTCGTCCACTCGGAGCATCAATAGGTGATTACCTATCTCAGCCAAAAGTTAATGGCGGGCTAGGTTTAGGGACAACCGTTACTAGTGTAATTTTTCTTGTAGCTATTCTAGCAATCATCATTCTCCTTGCTGTTACAAAAATTGATATAAACTCAAAAAGAGAAGCAGCAGAAACGAACCAACCGAACGGAAGCAAGAAAAATGTTTTGACACAAACCATTGTGGTACTGTGTATTTTCTTAGTTGGTGGGATAGGCGGTTACGTGTGGAGAAGTAATAATATAGCATCGCAAACCACTTCTACACAAGCTACTTTAGGTGGGCAATTAACAAATTTTATTAAAATTGAAAATGATATGCTAAATGCTGTAAACTCAAATAACTTTACTTTGGCTAAAAAAAGTGCGGACGATTTGGAACATCAATGGGACGCATCGGAACCTAAACTTAGAAAAATAGATGGCACAACATGGACAAAAATTGATGGAACGTTCGACGTTGTATTGTCAACAGTTCGTTCTTCAAATCCTGATGCCAGCAAGTCCAAATCTGCACTTAACAATTCACTTGGCGTCCTAAACGGAGCAAATAAATTAGCATCGAAAACTGCTTCTTCACAAAATACATTATCTGGACAATTAACAGATTTTGTTAAAATTGAAAGTGATATGTTAAACCATGTAAACTCAAATAACTTCACTTCGGCGAAAAAAAGTGCTGACGATCTGGAACATCAATGGGACACATCGGAACCTAAACTTAGAAAAATAGATGGAACAACATGGACAAAAATTGATGGAACGATTGACGTTGTATTATCATCAGTTCGTTCATCAAATCCTGATGCCAACAAGTCCAAATCTGCACTAAACTATTCGCTTAATATTATAAACGGAGCAAATAAATAAAAAATTTAGGAATCGCAAAATGCGGTTCCTTTTTTGTCGAACGAAGTAAGTTTGTGAAATATTGTTCTTAAGCTTACGGAGGGCTTTAAATTAATAAGCATAGATTGTAAATATTAGAAATGCCTCAGTATAGTAGCTTAGCCATTTTATTTTTACTTACAATAACAGATACAAAATACGGTATCACCTTATTTTTTTACTCTTATTTCCCCAGGTATGGCCGTCCAGTATTTAGGGTCTTCTAAGCCGAGCCGCCAAATCCCAATTCCTTGTAAGTTATATTTTTCCACAAGGTTTAGTTTAAACTTTAGACTGTAACTATCCTCAAACCAGGCTTGATGGCTATGATTTTTTTCATCTATATAACCGAAATAAGGTGTTTGCGAGCGGGAGTCCCAGATAATTTTCGCTTTATATTTTGTTTTCTGCCCCATTAATAGTGCATAGGAGCTATAAAAGGCTTTGTTTGCTGTTGTGTCCCAGTCCCATCCATAACCGGCGATACCGAGTAAAATTTTTGCTGGCGGTACTCCTTGCTTCAAAGCAAAACGAATCGTTGCTTCTGTCCAATCAACCGATGCCGTTGAACCGGGTGTTGTTCTTGGATTGTGTTCATCGTATGTCATAATCATTAACCTATCTGCAAATAGACTAAGCTTTCCGTAATCAAACCAAGGTGACCAAGGATTAGCACGCGCATCACCTGTGTTTGCCGGGACTGAAACCGTCACTGCTCTTCCATCACGATGCAGTGCATCAGACAATTTTTTTATCATCAAACTAAAGGAATCTCGGTCAGTCAAAAACAAATTTTCCATGTCAATATTTATTCCGTCATACCTGAACTGATTCATTTCATTTCGTAAGTTTTGAATGAAAACACTGCGGTTGGTATCGTTATCAATTACATTACGCGCTACTTGCTTGCCTTTTTCTACGGTTTCATAAAAGAGATTGTGAACAACTAGATATACCTTCACATGTTTTTCATAGCGCTCTGAATAACCTTTCTCTTATGATCTGCTGGAACCGAATCTATAAGACTGCCTGGACGTTTATCATCAAGCTTGTACCAAAAGGGGGCAATGATGCTTAAATTGGTGAATTGCGCATTAACTGTAGGTTGAGACCCTGGATACGTTCCTTCCTGTTCTGTGTAAAAACCTAAAACTTCACGAGAGGTTTTATTTGTATTGTGCCCCTGCACTTTCTGGCTAGACGTTTCAAAGTAACCTGGATGAAAATCCCGCAATTGATCTTGCGAAGGTTTCCCTATCCCGTATGTATTTTTACGTACCATATAATGGCTGGTTTCATTTCTTTGTGACTGACTGCAGGATGACATTAGTAAAAAGGCATGCTTAAAGAAATGATAGTGAATGACCGATAACAGTAACGCGACATCCCATACACCTACTTCTCCGCTATGTTTATTTCTTAAGTTGATGAAAAAAGTTGTAACTTATTCACGAAATAATATCTAAGTATCCCCTTTTCAAACCCCATTTCCTAATTTTCCTTTTAAAGGCATGAATTTAGGAAATAATAATTGAAAGAGTTCTTGGAATAACTTTGGCAGTTTTAGGGGGAAGAGACTTTGGCACATACTTGGCTTTCTTTGTTACCATTTATTATTGTGATTTCCATGTCCATCTGGCTAAAAAACATCTTACCTGGTCTTGTCCTAGGCTTGCTTGTGGGTTCATTGATTTTAAAAGCCAATTTATTAGATGGGACCTATCAAACAGTATCCTATATCGTGACGACCTTGTCCGCTGGAAACAATATTAAAATCATCGGGTTTCTTTATTTATTTGGAGGTCTGGTTGGGATGATGAACATTTCTGGAGGCATTAAAGGCTTTTCAGAATGGGTTGGGAATAAGATTAGGACAGAGCGTGGGCTGCTGGGGCTAATCTGGTTTACCCTCCCTTTTACGTTTATGATGCCAATGTTTCGGATCATGATGATAGGTCCTATCGTTAAATCACTGATTAAAAAAATGGACCTGCCAAAGCAAAGAGTCGGGCTAACGATGGATATTTCAACAGAGTCGGTCATTGTCCTTTTACCTGTGGCTACGGCATTTGTTGGCTTCATGGTTTCTTTAGTGGAAGGCAGTATTCGAAAGCTCCATTTAGGGATGTCACCCTACCATGTTTTCTTGCTTAGTATTTTGTTTAATTTTTTTGCGATTGTGATGTTGGTGATTGGGATTGTCCAAACATTCTGGACAAACAAAACAAACAATTCCACTATAAAATTAGATCAAAAGCAGTTAGATGAAGAAGTGAATGAATTTCACCGAGCTGGAATTCAAAAAGAGTTGTCCTTGGTAAAAGCCCAACCATGGAATTTAATTTTCCCTGTATTCTTACTTCTAGGATTATCATTATTTCTTTTGTGGCAAGATGGTACAGCTAAAGGGGCACATACGATTTTTGAGGCATTTTCGATGGCGGATGCCACCTTTGTCATGCTATTGGCTGTTTTCATCACGCTCGTCTTATCCTTTGTTTTTTACATTATGAGACGACAAAAATTAGACGAAATCTTGTACCATTTTTTTGATGGAGGAAACCAAATGATGGAGGCCATTACTCTCCTGGTCCTCATTTGGTCATTGACCCTATCGGCAGAGGATCTTGGTTTTTCAAAATTTATTAGCTCGACCTTAGGATCCTTTTTACCAGCATTTTTGACCCCAGTAACCATTTTTGTGCTCGGCTCGATTATCGGTTATTTTATTGGTTCCTCTTGGGGAACATGGGGATTGTTCATGCCTTTGGGGATGTCATTAGCTGTTTCTACCGGAGCATCCATCCCGTTAACCGTAGGCGCTGTCTTTGCAAGTGGAGCATTTGGGGCGTTAACTTCACCATTGGGCGATACAACAATCACAACAGCAACCATTCTAGATATGACTCTTGTCGATTATTCCCGCTATAAATTAAAGATTTCTTCGATAGGTGGAGCGATTGCAATCGTTTTATATATTGTTAGTGCTTTGTTTTTTTCATGAATTTGAGAATTCACTAGGGCATTAATTCTAAAAGTGAAGAATTCATTTATCCGATTAATTTAAATAGGATATTTTTTATTTTTCACTTTTTCTTATTTACCTTCATTATTGTAATTAGCAATGGAACTGTAATGATTAACATAAGAATCAGAATTACAGCGCTCAAGTAGTATTGAATATTAGGTTTAACGTCATATATACCGCATAAATAAAAAGATAAGATGAATAAAAAAGATAAAAAAAGCTCAAAAATGAATGTAATGCTAAAAAATAGTACATAAGGAATAACAATCTCTTTGTGTGAAACGTGTTTTAAAGTTAGTCCTTCCCAACATAAATCAGCTAATTTATTTGCTTTCCCCATTGGTACCACTCCTAGTAATTCCAACTTTAATGAATTGAGTGTATTCAATAATATCAGTACTTCTAATCAATTAAGTATTTATGCTCTTCAATTACTTTATAAATACCCTCTTGAGTAATATTTCTACATTTACTATTTATTTCCCTCCTATTATCAGAAAATTATAAATTTTAAAAATAAATCAATTCCTTCATGTGTTAGGAAGTAACACTGTTTTTAGCCCTTAGTTTTTCTATTGACAGAATTTTTTGTAATTTTTTAGGGGGTTTTGTCATATGTATTCCATTTATATAAAATATTTCGCATAATAATACTTGCGGGGAAAATCGATTTTATTCAATTAAACAGTTAAAGAGAACTAGGGGAATGTAGGATGATCGAGATCAAGGAATTAGAAGACCGGATCAATCAGATGAGAAAGATTTTGATCCTAATTGCAGAAGAAACTGGGTTAAATAGTGATGACACCCTTGGTTGCAGTCAGAAATTAGACGAGCTTATCACGATGTATCAAAAAGGGAAAAATCAAAAAAATACAGATGTTTGATTAAAAGTCCTGTATTATCACATGATGAATATGGGAATTTTTTTTGATTTTCTTTTGATGGTTACATAGTTTAAGTCCACAAGATGGCTGCGAACCATCCTAAATTACGTAACATTTTGGGCTAATTGAATAAATTCATCCAGATCCTTCTGATCGACTATCTGTTCAAAGTCGCATGGTTGCTCTAATGTAATACCCCTTTGACTAGCAACTGAAATGATTAGGCCTATTTCATAATACATTTTTTTCGTTAATAACCCTTTTTCAATGTTTTTCAATATTTCATTATAAAAAGCAATTAAAAAATCTGTAGGTAATTTTTCATAAAAATCCATTATTTACATCTCCCTATAAAAAAATGTAGGAAAACCTTTTTAGACAGACAAAAAGAATCACCTTTACCTCATTATATAGAAGTATTTGTAAAATGTTTGTCGATTTAACTGAATATTTACAATAATTCAACAATATTTTATCTTTCATTCATGTTAGGAAACTGAAAGCTGTCTTGTTGGGAAAGAATGCTACTGTCAATTTCATTGTACTTTAAGAATAGGGAGATTGAGAAATTTTTTTCTTTTATCTGAAAAATAAAAAGGGAAACCATGTTAATTCACATTGGTTTCCCCTATCAATCATGTGTTTAAGTTATTATTATAATGAACAAGTCGGTCTAAATCTGCAATCATTCGGCGACACTCGCTATAATCCTTTTCACGGCGTTTTTCAACTCTCATTCTCACTGAATGATGCCTTCTGTACACTTCATAACCTATACCATGGGCACACCGCATCGCTTTTTCCATTTCGCTCGTGTAACTTAATTGTAAATGATTGATAACAAATCATTCCTTTCGGTTCTTTTCACTTGGCGAATTGTTCTTTAACATCGTTTTCATCCTACCATTGAATTCTAGGTCACACAAAGTCGAAAAAACGGTGTATTTTGCTGTATCAAGGAGTGTCATCCAATCTCGAGAAGATAACACTGACATACTTACTGTTTTAGCCATATCCTTCCAAATAGTGCATAACCCATACTTTTCCGCCATTATCAGCAGCGATGAGTTCTTGAACGAAATCAGTACTCATCATTTTTTTAATTTATCAAAATTGTCTTTTTCGATTGCGCAAGAACGCTGGAATATCTAGAGAATCTTCTGGCTGTTCTGAGTGTCGGTCATAATCTTGAACCTGTTGGCCACGGTTTATCAAATCAGGTTGTAAATGTTGTATCCGTTGTTCCCTTTGATATGGATTAGCCATTCCTTCCATTGATGGCTGGGAAGACGTTTGTACGATTGTATCCTCTTGCTCAGTGAATCCAGTGGCAATGACCGTCACTATGATTTCTTCATTTAAGTTTTCGTTAATGACCGAACCAAAAATCATATTTAATTCTTCGTGAGAAGCAGAAAGAACGATATCGGCTGCCTCCTGTACTTCATAAAGACTTAAATTATTTCCGCCTGTTATGTTCATGATCACACCTTGAGCACCATTGATAGAAGTTTCCAATAACGGACTATTTATGGCTTTCTGTGCAGCTTCAGCAGCACGATCTTTCCCTTTGGCAATCCCAATTCCCATTAAGGCAGTTCCTTTATGGGACATGACCGTTTTCACGTCAGCAAAATCAAGGTTGATTAAACCCGGCACAGCAATTAAATCGGAGATCCCTTGAACACCCTGGCGCAGGACATTATCCGCTTCACGGAAAGCTTCAAGCATGGGTGTTTTTTTATCTACAATCTCCAATAAGCGATCGTTTGGAATAATAATTAAGGTGTCCACGGCTTCCCTCATTGCGTTAATTCCACTTACCGCGTTTGCTGCACGCTTGTGTCCTTCAAATTTGAACGGACGTGTTACAACCCCAATTGTAAGCGCACCCAGATTACGGGCAATTTCAGCAATGGCAGGCGCTGCACCTGTGCCAGTACCACCGCCCATTCCAGCTGTAACGAAAACCATGTCTGCGCCCGCTAACACTTCTTCGATCTGCTGTCTGCTTTCTTCCGCAGCTCTCATTCCTATTTCTGGATTTGCACCCGCTCCTAGACCTCTTGTCGATGATGCACCGATTTGCATTGTGATCTCTGCTTTTGATTGATTAAGAGCTTGTGCATCTGTATTAACAGCAATAAATTCTACACCCTCAACCCCTGCCTCGATCATTCGGTTCACGGCATTGTTTCCCCCGCCGCCAACACCGATGACTTTAATCGTGGCGAATTGGTCTATTATTGTATCAAATTCCAACATGATTATTCCTCCTCATTATCCAAGTTGCCTTGATTTCACACTATTCAAAGAGTGCTCGAAATACTATTCCTATTATTCGAAGTTTTTAAAAGCTTAAGTTTGAAAAGAGCTAAACAAAATTGGTTTTAGCTTTCTTCCTACTTAATTAAGGAAGAAATTTACGATTCATTCATTAGTACCCGTCTTTTATTCGCTCTTGTTGTTTTCCCCAGCATAAAAGGAAAATAATGAGTGATTGAAAAAACTGCTGGGACTAAAAGGAAAACGGCAATAAAAGTGTACAGCAATCCTTTTATCATTGGAAATTCTATTATTTTTTCAGAATCTAATAAAGAATTTTGAATCACTATATTAAATAGAAAGAAGACGATTTTTTGGTGCAATGCTAAATAAACGAGGGAATTTTTTCCAATATACTGGAGACTTTTATTTCTCTTCATTCGTTTAATTAGAATGACATAGGCGCCTATTCCAGAAAAAGCCGATAGATAGAAAAGGACAATATTACCTAAACTACTATTATAAAAATCGACCCTTTCTCCTGTTTGAACAAAATTCAGGTATCCCGTTAAGATATTCATTGTAATTAATAAAACAAAAGTTTTTAGATTAATAAAACGCTCCAATTTCATCTGGTATTCTTTATAAAAAAATCCCGCACCATAAAATCCAACGCTAATCATCGCAACATCTATACTCCATGGCAGTGGTTGACCTACCAGTTTGTTATAAAAACAGCCCAGGACCGATAGTAAAATCAAAAAGAAACCGATCGCCTTTTTTGTTCGCCCAATTTTTGAAATCAAGTAAAAGAGCAGCTCAGTACAAAATAAACAAGCCACAAACCATAAGGCACCGCTATGAACAGTCCATATTGATTTTCTTATTGCGACTACAGAACCTATTAAAGGGGTTAATAGATTATGATGATAATCAACTAGTCCAAAATGAAAGACAAGTAAAAACCAAAGATAAGCAACTAGTGAAAAACACAAATAGGGAAGAATTAATGATTTTGTCCTTTTGAATAAAAACACCTTCAAGTTGGGAAACTGTTTTAATTTAACTAAATATCCTGATAAAAAAAAGAAAAATGGCATATGGAATGTATATATATATGTTCTAAGGGGGGATGGAATATCCGTATGCCCCAACATAACCAGGAGCATTCCCAATCCCTTCCCCACATCTAACCAATCTATTCTTTTATTCATAGTGACCCCTCTCTTCTAATGAGTTGGATTTGAGGCTGTCTTTTATGAGGGATGAAAAAATTAAATCCTCCATAATCTAATGAATAAATTTTATTATTTCTTTCTTAATAAAAACTTATGTTTGCAAATCCGCTGAAATTTGGATTTCCAGCCAACTCACTGTATTCTGTCAATCTTCTTCTCTATGTATTACTTAAAATTGGCCTCCCATCATCGGAATGTTTTCAGGAACTATTTATAAGGCGCTACCTCCTGAAAAATTCGTATGGTATTACTGTAGCATAGGCTAGTACTCATATTACCTAACGATTCAGTTACATTTCTTTTAGTTTGATTAACAACATTACAGGTAAGGTGCAATTTTGAAATTAATCCTTTATAAATGTCATATCCAACCCATTACTTACGATTTAAAGGGAAATATTATCATAAATCTAATGCCGAAGTGAAATGGAAGTGATGAAACGGATTTCTTGAAGATGAAGGCCATTGCCCATTTCATGTAGGTGACTGGCCCTTTTATTTGCTAGAAGTTTAATAGGGGGGTGTTTAGGAACAAGCTTACGATGATTCCTTTATGCTAAATGCTAAGCTGAGGCTATTTAAAGTGTATAGTCTAGCCGAAAAAATGAATAAATCATTGTAGTTATTTTCTACGTATTCATCAATAACATTCAGCCCTTTTCTAAATCTATCAACTAATATGTGAGTGTACTTTTCATCCCAAGTAAACTGGTTTATTCTCTGAAGTTCATCTGCTATTATTTGAAACTTAAACTCCTCAATAAGAAGTTTTATTTGATACATTTTATCTGTATTTAAAATATGGCTGTTTTTATTTTCATATCTTTTATGAACGTAGTTTATAAAACCGTTTATATTTTCAGCCAACATATTCGCTTTTTGCATCTCGAAGTTCATTTCTTCATCTCCTCAATCCATTCTAAGAAGATTGTATGTTTTAAGCCGATATTATATCACCATCAATACAATCAAACAGTTGGTGACATGTTGAATTCACTTTCACACACTAAGTGAACTGACTAAAGCAGATGCATTAGCACCTGCTTTAAAAGGTTTTTAGACCTCACGATTTAAGTGTAAAGATTATCTTCATCCCCTTTTCGATTAGGAGAATCATAATTTGAAGTGAAGTGATTTCTAAATCTGTCTACCCCCTGGATGTGTTTATGAATGGCATCAGGTACTTCCTGTAGTGAATTCAACGTAAAAAAAGCCCCTTTTGGCTCCACCTTAACATCTACAACGTTATATTTCCATTCTGTTTCAGCAGGAATAAAAATGGTATTGATGTTCATCTCCAGTGCTGGCACTATATCCGTTCTTAACGAATCTCCAATCATCCAGGTTATTTTAGGGTCCGCATCAATTGTTTTTAATATATCGGATAAAGCTGTGATATCTTTATGTTCTGAAATAAAGATACGATGTTCAAAAAAGGTAGTTAGTTCTAACTGAGTGATCTTCCTACGTTGATTGGCTCATCAGCACCCGTGTGCAAATACAATTCGTGCCCTGCTTCTTTTAATTTTTGCAGTGTTTCATTCATATAGGGGAGCGGTTCTACAGGAATTTTAAATACCTTAAAACCCAACTTCCTTAAAAATTCTATATCGGAATTTTCCTTTTCTTTTCCCGTTAAGTCACAAAAGTAATGATAGGTACCAACAAAGGATTCTGGAAATCGGGCTGATGTTAAACCGTATTTGTCAATGGATTCTAAATCAATTTCAAGTTGTTTCAGTTTTATTTCCTCTTTTGTTAAGGTGGCAAACCATGTGGTCATATGGTCGGCAAAGGTTTCTATCACTTGGTTAAAATATCTATTACAATATACAAGCGTATCGTCCAGATTAAATATGATGTTTTGTTTCTGCATTTTTTACTCCTTCTCAAACTATCTTTAGGCTCTAATTATTTTTCCACAGGGCTTAGTCAATAATACGCTTTTTCAATCTATTCAAAAAAAAATCTTTTAATAGAGGTTTTGATCCTGGTGCATAACCTGTCAATACTATTCAAGTCATGAATACAAAGTTATGAAAGACTCTTGTTATTCCTGGGGCAAAGTAATAGATTGCTTTACTTTCATTTGAATGGACTGAAAGGCTTCTTTTCCAAAGAAAGCATGAGCTCTTTTAGCTATTTCATTTAACATTACATCATTCTCAATTAGCGTCTTTCGTATCCGGTCAATCAGTTGTAGAGCATTTGGTCCTGTGATTTGCTTCGCTACACGATCTAGAAGGACTTTCGTATCCACGGAATATTTGTGTGCGAAGCTGTGACACATCACTATATTTTTCCGAAGAGATTCCGAATATTCACTTGTAAAAGCCCTGCGGATACATCCCCGTGTCCCCGCGTAACCGTATGAAATCTCAGAGCCGCCCGATAAAATAGAACCATTCCATCTGCGTGACTGGATTCCGAGTGCAACCGAAGTTCACTTATTAAACTGACTAAATGTTGAACCACTAATTTGGCTGACTCCGTTGTGTTCCACCATTCCATCAAATGCTGCTGCTCATCTACACTTATTTTCATAGGTCGTGAACTAGGCAACTTTTTTGTCTCCTTTCTTTGGTATTCCGCTTAAAGGCGAGGGATTGCTTGAATATTCTGTATCCGTGCGTAAATTGTCTCCCATTCAGGTCCAAGTAAGGCCTGACCGAGTCTTATCCCTTCCATAATCGTCCCTGCGATTTGGTTGTTTAAATATCTACTTTGCTCAATCAAATAAAAAGTATCCGGCTTTGCACCTTTTACTGCTAGTTCAAAATTAGGGCTTAACTGTTTTTCACTAATACGCAGTGTATCAAGGTCAAACACAAGCATATCCATTGCAAGAGAAATGGATTCGCCCTGACGTAGTCTCTTAATTGTTCCGCGCACTGCATCAAATCCGTAGCCAATATCAGCTACAGTGGCATGGTATGGATTAAGTCCCGGTGCTGTCCGTAAAGCTGGAATATCTCTAAAACCTGTGGTAATGGAACAAACAACTTCTTTAGCAGCCAACCCTTTTTCAAAGGTAGTATCAATGGCTTCAAGAAAGGAGTATCTTTGATGGGAATTAATCCCCCTAAAAGTAGCTGTCATTCATTTGTACCCCCATTGCATTATTCGATGTGGTTCATATCCCTAAACAAATATACTTTAGCTAATTTCTTCATCATGCCAACCTTATTTCCATCTCTGATTAACCTTTTATTTCAAAGTATTCAAAGATAATTTGTCCTCATGCCAAACATTCGACAATAGGGTTGATCTTGCGGCTAGGATAATTCTCGCTATGTCAATTCGTTCCGTCCATTGTTAAGAAATGAAAAAAAGTAACCCCCTTTTTCAAGGAATAGGTTACTTTCTCTATTGTTATTCATTTTTTATAATCTCTTACTAAATAAACAACTAAACTAGCTTACAACGCAACATATTCAGAATCCCATCTACCGTAAGTTTTTCCTTTACGATTAAACGAGCCTATGAGCATACCATTTCTTCCCTTTGAATCGCCATACAAAGATTATTCCTCGAATACCCCATTCAGCAATCATGGCCCCCCAAACTCCTATAATTCCAAATCCTAAGGTAATTCCTAAAATATAACCTAGTACTACCCGAAACAACCACATCGAAAGTAATGATGCGATTGAAGTAAAGTTGGAATCTCCTGCTGCTCGTAATGCTGATGGCATTATAAAGCTTACTGACCACAAAATCGGTTGTGCTATGGCAGATATCAAAATAATCGTAAAGATAGTTGGAATAATTTTCTCAGGCGGATGGAACATTTTTATCATGAGCGGAAAAAATGGCAATAAAATAACAGATGTAATCACAAATACGATGGAGGAAAGTCCGATCAACGATTTAATAAATTTTCTTGCATCTTCTATGTTTCTACGTCCTATACACTGACCAACAACCGTTACGGTAGAAATACTTAGTGCATTGGGACCGATTTGAAATAACATGGCGATAGAATTACTGATGGCATACACTGTCATCGCCAAAGTCCCTAATTGGACAATAAAAGTTTGCGTTAGAAGCTTTCCTCCATTGAAAAACATCTGTTCTGCGGCAAAAGGAAGACCGATATACATAACTTTCTTTAGAATAGAAAAATCTAAATGCAACGCGCTTTTTATTTGGAATTGTAACGTTTTATTGTATTTAATCATATAGGTTAAGGAAGCAGCCATCCCCAAAATTCTTGCTAGAATGATGGAAAACACGAGTCCTTTAACCCCCATATGAAAAACCGTAATAAACAAAACATTTAGACAAGTGTTCGTTAAATTCATTAATAATGATAAATTCAAACATGGTTTCGTCTCTCCTACACCCCTCAATGAGCCGCACACAGCTTCAAATATGGCGATGAATGGATATGAAATACAACTGCCAATCAAATAAATTTTTGCATTTTGAAGTACATCCGCTTCCGCTTTACCAAATAGGATGTTCAAAGCAGGGATATGAAAAATGATGACGAGCACACTGATGAGTACAGAAAATATCGTAACTGCCGATATGGCTTGTGTTCCTGTTTTGGATACCATCAGCTTGTTTCCACTACCTTTATATTGTGCCACAATAACGGTACCACCTGTTGCCACAGCGATAAATACATTTACCAAGAAAATATTCAATGAATCTACCATACTCACTGCACTGACTGCAGCAACCCCAGCTGAACTGATCATCGCCGTATTTAAAAAACTCATTAATACTAAAAAGGCTTGATCTACAAATATCGGAATGATGATGGCAAAAATTTGCTTATAGTCTATCGATACTCCAGTAAAATATTTATCTAACAAAGGAATAGCTTTATGTTTAATTTTCAGTTCTGCTTTATACACTTTCGCTTCACTTCTTCATTAAATTGTATTTTAATTCCAACCAGACAAAATAACACAGATTATTATATCACGATTAACGAAGGAAAATTGGGTTTTTTGTGGATCAAATCAACCCACAAGTAGATCTCCCACTTCAAACAGACCATAAATTGTTAAGTGGTGAGTAGTTCAATCCATTACCATAGATCACAAATCACTGCCCTTTATTTTATTTTTTCAACCTAGTAATAACCGACTAAATCATCTTGTATCTTAAATTAATTGACAAGAAAACTTGGAAACTATAAAAAGTACCGGAATCCCCGCTAGGTGATTTTTGTAACCGGAAAGGAGAAAATGGATGTCCATTTATAGAGATCCTCCGTTATCAACGGAACAAATGCTGACGACGATTCGAAATGGACTTGGATTATCTCAGATTCCTAAAAAAATTATCATTGTTGGAGCAGGTATGTCAGGTTTAGTTGCCGCATCTCTGCTGAAGGATGCAGGACACGAAGTGACCATTTTGGAAGCAACCCAAAGAGTAGGAGGCCGTATTTATACTATGCGAGCCCCCTTTATGGACGATCTGTACTTAGATGTCGGTGCTATGCGTATTCCTAATAATCATTATCTAGCATTGGAATACATTAAAAAATTCGGTTTGCATGCAAATCCGTTTATGATGACTACTCCCAATGATCTCATTTATGCTAACGGGATTAAAACGAACCTCACCGCTTATCAACGTCATCCCAATTTGCTAAACTACCCCGTTGCGCCCCATGAAAAGGGAAAAACCGCTTTAGAGCTGCTCACATTGGCCATTAAGCCTTTGGCTGAGTTTATCAATCAAAATCCCAGTCGGAATTGGAATGTCGTCGTAAAAGACTTTGATAAATATCCAATGAGCTTTTTTTTAAGGTACAATCCAATTGGGCTGAGTTTATCACCTGGTGCCATTGAGTGCATTGAAGTATTACTCGGCTAGAGGGATTTCCTGAGCTCTCTTTTCCTTCCATCCTACGGGAGTTAATCCCTCTATTTAGCCCAGATATTCATTTTTACGAAGTAGAAGGTGGTAATGACAGGCTGCCCAATGCTTTTCTTCCGCAATTGAAGAAAAACCTTTATTTCGGATATCAAATGACAAAAATAGTGCAGCATAATCATCAAGTCACCATTCATTCCAGACATACGCTGAGCCAAAGACCCCTAATTGTTACCGGTGACCTTGCCATTATAACGGTTCCTTTTTCACTATTAAAATTTGTAGAAATTGAACCCCGTGATTCTTTTTCCCATAACAAAAGGAAAGCCATCCGCGAACTTCACTATGTTGCTTCAACCAAAATTGGTCTTCAGTTTAAACACAGATTTTGGGAAATGGAAGGGATTCACGGAGGTAAAATGATGACCGATTTGCCGATCCGATTTGCTTACTACCCTAACCACCTTATTGGCTCAACCGGTTCGGGAATTATTTTGGCAAGTTATACGTGGGAGGATGATACCTTGTCATGGGATAATCTGCCGGAAGGAGATCGGATTCGAAATGCACTTGATAACATGGCAGCTGTTCATGGAAAACAAATTTATGATGATTTTCTAACAGGTGCCTCTCATAGCTGGTCCCAATACAAGTTTTCTGGCGGAGCTTTCTCCATGTATAAGCCCAGTCAGGAAACAGAATTATTTCCTTTTATCCCCACTCCTGAGGGAAGGGTACATTTTGCTGGCGAACATACCTCCACAACCCCTGCTTGGATTGAAGGTGCCGTTCAATCTGGAATAAGGGTTGCCCATGAAGTAACGAACCTGCCGAAAACAATTTGATAGAAAGGTTTTCCAATTAGAAAAAGAAAAGGACTCCCTTCAACTAAGTGGTTCAGTTTTAAGAAAGATATTTATTGATCTATCAACGTTTTATAAGAACAAGCATTTAAATTATTATTAAAACTAGCATACCTATAAGCTGGTGGACGATAGCTGTTGGACATCTTTCATTTTAAATGGTAAATTCGATGCCCTATAAAGAAAAAAGTCTTAATCTTTATTTTAGAAACTCTTCATTCGGGCAGCCATCGGCAACTTCTTGCTTGGCTTGTCCGAATGAACCCCTCATTCGGACTACCATCAACTATTTCTTGCTTGCCCTGTCCGAATAGCCTCCAGCGTATTTATGGGTTAAAATATTTGTTAATTTGGCTCCACCTTCACTGCCAATTAGTACGGAAATTTGTTATCTTACTACAGTTTTCTATCTCAATACTGAACTACTTACCCTTCAACTGGTTTGTCGTTTTTTGATAGAAAATTAGAATTACTTACTAAGGGGGTTCCATCACTTTAACATTTGACTGATCTACGAGACTGGAACCTTCGAGCAACTTTTAATAAATTCCGCAAACAAATTATTCATCGCCTCGTTCGTAGTTGCCATTGATTCAGGATGCCACTGTACACCAATCGTAAATGTGGTTGGGTGTGAATACTCTACAGCTTCGACGAGGCCATCTGAGGCTTTCGCAACAATACGCAAATCGTTGGCGATTCTATCTATCGCTTGATGATGAAGACTATTTACTCTTATTCTATCAGAACAGACTATCTGATATAACTTACTATCTGTGGAGATGGTCACCCAATGGGTATCCCGACTTCTATCAATCTTCTGTGCGTGTTGGACCGGTTCCTTGACTTGACTAGGGATATCCTGTATTAATGTTCCTCCTAGGGCGACATTTAGAATTTGAACACCTCTGCAAATTGCAAGAAGTGGAATATTGTTGTCAATCGCATATTTCACAATAGTTAACTCTGGCAAATCCCTCTCTGGTATAGTGGGTCCTAAATTGAGATGTGGATCTTGACCATAAAGTTTGGGATCGACGTCTTCTCCCCCACTTAGGATAATTCCATCACATAAAGGCAGCATTTCTAAAGCAATCCCCGAGTTAATAAAAGGAAGGATAATAGGTGTCCCTCCATTCGCTGCAACACTTTTATGATAATCATGGTGCACATATACACCTTCCATATATTCGTTATGTTTGACATAGGCACCGGTTATGCCAATGATCGGCTTCTTCCTCATTTTTATTCCCCCAATGGACTATTCTTGCTTTGAACGTTTAATTTTATAATTCTTAAATTCAGTTAAAATACCCGTTTAGCTCAACAAGACAAAATTTAATCACATTATTTACATTTTTTGAGATTTTTCTTCATGAGGGATGCTACTTGTATTTCATCTTGCTTGGAAGTGTTTTCTAGCTGCTTAATAATTAACTCTTGTCGTTCCACAGGATGATTTTGACTTAATTTAGCTTTTGCTTCAATTTTTGTGATTGTTATTTTGAACGCTACAATTCCTTTACTCATTCCTTCGATAAAACTGGGATCTACATCATTTAAATTGTATGGACTATCTGGGCTTTCATATTTATTTACCAAATCATTTAATGAATCGAATTTAACTTTTCGATCTCCGACAAATTCCATTTTTCCATATAAATGGATAGACACATAATTCCAAGTAGGTACTGCCTTAGTTGTTTCGTACCAAGAAGGTGAAATATAACAATGAGGACCTTGGAAAACCACAAGAACTTGTTGGTTTTCTACATCCTTCCATTGTTCGTTTGGACGAGCAAAATGACCATATAAAGCATTTTCATCTTTGTTTAATATCAGTGGAAGATGAGTAGCGTACGGTTCTCCATTATGCTGAGAAAATAAAGTGGCAAAGCTGTATTTTTCGATAAAGTCATAAATAATTTCATCATCCTCAATTTTAAAATGCTCAGGTATATACATAATGCTTCCTCCTCGTTTCTAATAGTTCAACAAGAACATATAATTTTCATAGTGTTCTAGTCATAATAAAATCAGTTTGTTTTTATCCCTCATATAAAAGGAATGGGATCCACTCTTAACAAAAGTGCACTTTTTCATAATTATTGTCATTTTAATTGACCTCGCTTAGTAATCTCTCTTATTTCCCTTTTTTACGAAATCCCAATCGACCTCTATATTTTTTCTAACCCGTTGAAGAAGATTAAAGATTGTTCCTATTTCTTCTTCGGAAAAACCAGATAATGCAACCCTATTGGAATATTCTCCTTCTCTCTTTATAAAGGGATAAATTTTTTCACCTTTATCCGTTGGAAATAGTTTATTAATTTTTTTGTTAACTTCATCATCTTTCTTTTCTATAAACCCTTGAATCTCAAGTTTTTTTATGGCACGGGCTGCTGTTGTACGGTCTACTTTTATCATCTCTGCTAACTTTTCTTGAATGATTCCTGGATTTTCACATATTCGTACCAGGTACAAATACTGCCCTTTTGTAAGATCAAATTCTTTAAATTCTATATTACTTATAGAATCTAATGACCTCGCTATTATACCAATTTCACGAAGAATTTCCTTCATTTATAAAACTCCTTAACATATTAATTATCATTGCATTTGCAACAAAAATGTTATAAATTAATTTTAAATTATTTTTGTTGCATTTACAATAAAAATACCATTAGATTGTCAAGCCTTAAATAAATCTAGAAAAGGACTGATAAAATGAATTCAAAAAGAATAACACAAGAAATTGATTTAAAAAAAGCTTTTCATATTAGAAATGAAGTATTCGTTGAAGAACAAGGTGTTCCCTTGGAAGATGAGTTTGATGAATTCGACACCCTTAATGAGCATTCTGAACATATTTTGGTTTATTATAATGAACAGCCTGTCGGAACTGGACGAGTAAGATGGGTTGATGGCTTTGGAAAATTGGAGAGAATCTGTATCCTAGAGTCTTCCCGTAAATTTGGGATTGGAAAATTAATTATTGAAACGTTAGAAGAAATCGCAAAAGAAAAAGGAGTATCCAAGGTAAAATTACACGGGCAAACACAAGCAGAAGGTTTTTATAAAAAATTGGGCTATCAGACTTCATCAAATATATTTATGGAAGATGGAATTCCACATATTTTAATGATAAAGGAATTCTGCTAAAAATTATGAAAAGATTGGTTAAAACGAAATATATTTTTTATGGATTAGGTATCTTGATAGTATACCTTGGTATTTCTTTCACAATCGAATCAGATCTTGGAACTTCGCCTTTTGATACCCTTTTGGTCGGGCTATCAATTATGCCCCAAATGAATAGGTGACAGATATCACATTCCTACCAAATCATTGCCCATTCCTCCAAAATAGATGAATAGGAATATAGTGGAATTAAGGTTAAGAAAAGTAGAAAGAATTTTATGAAATACAAATAAACTTGCTACCATACGGCAGCAAGTTTTTTAGTTGACAGTTGAATACCTAGCGTTTCAACTTAACAATACCTTTCTTGACTGGTAGGACGAATAATCATCTCATTAATTGCTACATCAGAAGGTTGTTCAATTGCAAAAATAATGGCACGGGCAATACTTTCAGATTCAATTGCACCTTCATAAATCTTATCGTGCGTTAGTTTTATAGTTTATTAAACCATTCATCATCGACTGGTTCTAACCAATCCGTTTGCCCCGGTGTAATTGCTAAGTGTACAAACCAACTGTCTTTTGTGGCTCCATGCCAATGTTTCACATTCGGCGGAATATTCACCACATCCCCTGTTTTAAGTAATTGAGCTGGTTTTCCTTCTTCTTGATACCAACCCTCACCACCAGTAACTAACAAAACTTGCCCAATTTTATGAGAATGCCAGTTATTGCGAGCTCCTGGAGCAAAGGTTACATTCCCGATTGGTGCATTTAGTGGCGTTTGATCGGTAAAAACCATTTGTAAATAGGCATCACCAATAAAGTTTGCTTCAACTTTTTGTCCCAATGGAAAGATTGTGCTATTGCTTAATTGTTCATTTGCCATATCTTAATTCCTACTTTCTTTTGATTTTTAAAGTTGTGCGATTCTTTCTTTTAACTATGTCAAGTTAGGTTATGATTAATCACGTTTTGTTACATACTTCATCCATAGCCCCCTATCGTCAAGTTTTTCGATTGCTTTTAAGGAGAAATTTGCTGGTTGTGGTTTTTTTAGATAAGAACTTGTTTCAAATAGTGTCAGGGAGTTTGATGTACCATCTGCAAATGGAACAAAAACCAAGCTTAACTCATCAATTAAGCCTTCGTTCAAAAAGGAGCCATTTAAATAGGCTCCGCCCTCTAGTAGTATACTTGTTCGCTCACTCCTAGACTGGTTTGAAGATATTTATCACTTTTTTCCTCAATGATATCCATGATTAATTGAGTTACTGCTTGACGTGTAACTTGTGCACCAATATATGGCTCTCCTTTTTGGGTAATTATACATTTAGTATTACCTGATTGATGTGTAGCCATGTTAATCTTAAAAGCGTATAATCTAGATTAGAATTTTCTAATATCCGTGCAGATTCAATCTGGGAACGCATTCTAGGGCTTTCGCCGATCTAACTTTGCGGTCACCATCATGAAGACGGGCGTCCCGATTGCATTGGCGAGTGGAAATACTGTAATAAGCTGTCCTGCAGCCGGTGGGAAACGCCGACGGAAGAAGGGACTTTATCCAAAATGCCAGAGATAACAAATTGTAACGTGCCAACCAAGAAGCTGATGAGAGTTAGCATGTAAATTTTTAATGTGTTATTCATGGTGATCTATCCACTCCCTTATCTATAATTTGATATTTTTACGTTGAAAATAAAGATGTGCAATAACTTGCATCCTTATTATGAAACAAATGAAATCACGACTGGTATCACAATCGTATCAAATGATTGCATAATCCTCTCACAGCCATTTACCTAAAAAGTGAACATACATTATAATGAAACCATCAAGGATGAAGAAACAAGGAGGATTTTATGTTTGAACAATTATATAGACAAAGAGTCGAGCTCACCAAAATCATCGAGGGTCACATAGGACAGGACGGTTCTCACATGACTGCTATTCCGTCTTTATCTTTCTCCCGTTACTCTAATGAAACTGGACCAAATTACGGAGTTTACAAGCCTTCCTTATGCATTGTCATTCAAGGGATGAAGGAGGTATTACTCTCACAAGAGCGTTTTCAGTATGGTCCTGCCGATTACCTTGTTGCATCGGTTAAGCTACCAATAACCGGACAAGTCACAGAAGCCTCTTCCCAGGTTCCATACTTGGCTTTGAAACTTGAATTTACATCGAGTCAAATTTTAGAGGTGTTACGCGAATCTGAAATGGGTGTTGACAAGAAGGAAAATCCCAAGCGAGGTATGTATGTCAGCAAAATTGAGCCATCACTGCTGGACGCTGTAACCAGATTAGCTCGACTCCTAGATAATCCGACGGATATCCCGGTACTTGCTCCTCTAATTATGAAAGAAATCATCTATAGGGTTCTGCAAGGAGAACATGGGGGGATGCTGAAACAAATTGCAATTGAAGGAAGTTCTACCCATCAAATCAGTGATGTGATTGAACATATCATGAATAACCATGAGAAGTCTTTTAAGATTGAGGAACTTGCGGAAATAGCAAATATGAGTGTCTCTTCACTTCATCGGCACTTTAAAGAGGTAACCGCGATGAGCCCAATTCAATTCCAAAAACAACTGAGACTGCAGGAAGCCCGGAGCCTGTTATTATCCGAATCAGCGGATGCAGCGGATGTTGCATTCCGTGTTGGCTATGAAAGTCCATCACAATTTAGCCGTGAATATTCGCGCATGTTTGGTTTACCACCTAAAGAAGATATAAAGCACCTAAGAGAGAACTATGACAAAACGATAAACGCGTGAATCCCCTGCCTAATGGTGGGGGTCCTTTTTTGTGGAGGAAAAGGACAATTATCTAGGGAGATGCATTACCCTGAAAATTTTCGCAACTAACATAAAAATGCAGATTGTGAATATTTCACTTAAACTAAACTGCTGCCACTTATAGTTGAATAAGGAAATCAATTTTTGTAAAATCAATTTCCTTATTCAAAGACGGCTTCTCGTCTTTTCCCTTTTTTAATTACAGAATAAAGGGTTGCTGTAAGGACATACTATCACAAAAGTACTATCGTGATTTATAAGGGAGAAACAGCAATGCCAGGATCTGTTGAAATTATCTTTCGAACATTTACCGCTTTTATTTTATTGTGGGTATTTGTCCAGCTGCTCGGCAAACAGACGATTGCCCAGAGGACCTATCATCTTTATATCGCTTCAATTACGATGGGGACAATCGCTGGAAATCTGGCATTCAATATTAAAATAAAGTCCTTGTATTTTATCATTGCAATTTTTATGATGGGTATCATCGTTTTTATGCTGAATCTGGTTGCGGTTCGAAATGCACGCTTCCGGAATGGATCGCTGGAGAACCAGCTACCTTAATTCAAAAAGGACAAATTCTTGAAGAGTCAATGATGCAAGCGGGGTATTCAATGGATTCTCTTAAAAGGCTTTACGGGGCAAAGATATCTTTAACATCGAAGAGGTGGAGTGTGCTATTTTAGAGATAGATGGCTCACTCTCTGTTTTAAAAAAACCCCAATACCAAAATACCACTAAACAGGATTTGACAATACTACCTTCACCAGAAACTAAACCGGTAGAGCTGATCTATGATGGGAATATTTTATACGAAAACTTATCCAATCACAGCTACGACGAAGAATGGTTATTGGCTGAGCTTAAAAAAAGAAACTTTGCTGTTTTTGACATTGCGTATGCTGTCGTAGGGACAAAAGGAAATTTGTCTATTGATTTGTTTCGGAATCAATTAAATTAATAATTCTTCTACTTTAGCTCCATTAAAAAAGTCACCAAGACGGTTGATCCTTCTTCCACATGCCCCGTTAGTCGAATAAGAAAAGGGGCTGCAGCAACCCGATTTTTCAACGAAAGCCATCTTTACTTTAAGTGAAATTCGCTCAAATCCTCGGGATATACCGAGTGTTTTTTTGTAAATAATAAGATTGTTAAACAATAAATTGAGGAGGACTTGTATGCAACAGAATCAACAAGCTAAAGAGAATTTGGGTTCGATTATGAAACCAGAATTTGCCGGAACTGATGCACAAAATGTAAAACAAGAAATTCAAAAAGATGTAAGCGAAGGACAAGGGGCAATGACTTCCCGAGAGGCAGGAGCAATGCGCGATTAAAAAACCACTCTGAGTGGTTTTTTATTTTTCTGCTTAAAATTAAAAACTTTACATCTATCATTTCAATTTGATGGAGATGCTGCAAATTTAATGAAAGTATCGATAGCATGCTGATGTATAAAATCATTTTCTTGTTTTCCTATTGTATAACCGCTTAATCCGCTGTATTTTTGACAGCACTCAGCTGACGCATTATAACCAACTAACAACTTGCTATGTTGATTGTCCAGCTTCAGCCCACAACCTTGGCATATTACTTTCTGTTCACTCCCTTTTTCTAACTCATTCTCATCTCCATCCTATTGTACTAATATTTTAGTTGCCCCGTTGTTCAATTTTTTCATCTACTTTAATTAATCTGCTTACTTAGTTAAACAAGAAAAGCTGTTTTCAGAAATGGCAGCTGGATCTTATAGATTAGCAACACTTGGTTGAACAAGTTTCTTCTTTTTTATTCCATATAATTCTTGGCCTTTATCTCTTTGTGACGTCGACAAAAAAATCATTGGAAAAGGATGTTTTTTTATCCTTTAAGGCAATAAAACCTTTTATTATTAAATGTTTGTCCAAACTAAATTTCTCTTACCTACATACTTTATAACATAAAAATCAAGGGGGTGACATAATGGTTAGAATTATTGATTATCAAGCTACAGAACCACTTCGTAAGGTTAACAATAATAGCCCAATTGCTATTCCTCATTCTCCGAGACGTATTGTACTAGCATCTATCCGTATATCTATACCGCGAAGGGATGCAAATAAAAATCATGTAGAATTAATTGCGACAGTAGGCGTCCGAGGGGTAAGTGGCACATCACAAATTTTATTTAAGATCTTTCGTGATGGAAAAGAAATCTTTAGAGCTCAAGAGGGAGTGGAATCGGATCCTACATCAGAGGTTAATTATATTGTGACAGTACAAGCTATTGATACGAATGTTGGACAGGGATCACATCTCTATCAAGTGACCGCTGAAAATATTACAATTGGCACTGAAGCAGCTGTTGTAGGACCAATCTCGTTTAGTGGTTTAGCAGTAGCTCCTGATGACAGGGATCGCGATTGATAGATTCAAATAGATCTTAGACTTCCAATAATCGTAAAGTCATCCTATACCCTTTATTGTTGAGGGGTATAGTTTTTTATTTAAGTCTCTTACTGGATTGGAAAATTGAAACATAAAATTGTTCTATCCTGAAATGCAGCAGTTTACTTGAACTTTAACAAAATATTTTCTATTTCACTAATGTAAATTTCAACATTAAAACCTTTACTATTTCTTATTAAATTGCAACCTTTAGCTATATAACGATAATAAAAAAAGGACTGCCGAAAACAGTCCAATTGTTGTGAAACTAAAGTACCCGTTTGAACAAGAAACGATGACACCTTGTTAAAGTATCACCCAATTAACTTAAACAAGCTCGGCAAAAAACTATCTATTCTGTTGAAAAAAATTTTTTTATGCCCTGTTTTTTAAAATTCTCGATTCATTTTTCTTACTTGGTAAGAATCCCCACACAAATATCCCGACAATCCCGAGATAGACGAGATACATCCACCAGGTTGGCACGGGGAACATCTCTGAAATAACTTCCCCTTTAATCTGTGCGTAGCTAAACGGTCCAAAATAACGGCTGTCTTCGCTAATGTTCCGATTATCCCCCATCACAAACACATGCCCCTTAGGAACGGTATACTCATGATGCAATAAATCATACGGGGTGTTGTAGGGTTCTGCGCTCGCCATTTTTTCATGAATATAAGGTTCATTGACCACCTTTCCATTACGATATAAGCGACCATTTTTAATTTGCAATGTATCGCCGGGTAATCCTTCGACCCTTTTTATAATATTCATCGACCCTTCATCAACGATGACAACCTGATTATAAGTGGGCGGGTGAAACTCGTTCGTAATATGTTCAGTCAACACCATTTCATGGTTATGAAAATTCGGCAGCATTGAATTCCCTTCCACAATATCTGTACTTATCGCCCATCGTAGCACGATGATGAGCGGTATTACAATCGCGACAAAGAGTATCCAATCTTTATATTTTCTCAAAAATATCCCTCATTTCTTGTGAAAAATCCATTAGAGTCTTATACCATTTGAAACTCAAACCAAAACAACACTTTATTTTGCATGCCCATTGTTTCGTACGCGCCAGATAACACCGAACATATATTTTATTTTAACGCGATAATAGGGTTCCTTACAATTTTTTTGAATGATCGCCGCAATACTAATGTGGGAGAACGTAATGGAATGTTTCCGCATAGGTCTTTATGTTACTTAGTATCATCCACCAATGTCCTTCCGCATTTTTATATGAAGGATGATTGGATGTCCACTGGTAATTGATTAACGTAAGTTTCGTACATTTGCCAAAAGTTTCAAGCTTAAAAGTTACTCTCGACTTTAGTTCTTCGTGTTTGGGGTAGTACGATGGACCTGGATGTTCAATGTAACTCAACGTTTTATGTGGCTCAAAAGCCAATAAATTGCCGTAAACATGAACGGTCTCCTCTCCATCATTGCCTGGTCCTACATACTCAAAGGAATCGTCTTCTTGAAATGTGACTTAAATGCACATCCAAAGAAGGTTTTACAGGTTCCTTCAGGCAACACCAACGTATTCCAAACTACTTCAGGTTTTGCATCAATATAAAATTCGTATTTCAGCTCCATTGTTTCACACCTCCACAACATTTTTTAGTTCGGCTTTATTACACGCATTGCATTTATGGCTGTTACCATTAGGGTTCTTACCGAACACCTTTTTTCAAACACTGCTCCGTTTGCCCAATAAGAAAAACAGTCTGAATTCTCGGTTCCAATTTTGAGATTATTTATGCAAACCTTATTAATTCTATCTAACCAGTCATAGCCAAACACCCGTTTAATCTGCTTTTACCAGAGTGATAGTTAGAATTGATTAAATCTTTAAGATTTATAATAATTGTGTCTTTTGTCTTAATGCCGACACTTTTTACTCTTTTATTTAAGTGTTACCATGGTGTTGGTTCCATTTCCTAGAACAGTTGTAGGATTCACACCCACACCGTTCTGGGAAGGCTCGGTTTATTAGCTTGAAATCAAAATGTAAATATTCTGTCACTGTAATACAGTTGATGTTATGAATTTGAAGGTATAAACTTTACTTACTATTTGAGGAGTGATTAAGCTGAAAACAGTATCCGTGGATATGCTAACATTCAAGAAAAAATTATCAATGATTGAACAATTTGCAATCAAAGATTTCCTGTTTAAATGGGTTGGTGGACCAACAGAAGGATTAGATGATTTTCTACCACTTGAGTACACAGAAAATGTCTTTGCGAAGATGGAGGCAAAACAAGTAACAGATTTACTCATTAATCAGGATGAACATTTCAGATATGCGACAATAACAGAAGATAATCAAATTGTTATAGGTATTTTAGATTCGAATGAAGAGTTAAAGCATAGAATCATTTCTCTGGATGAGGTTTTAATAGGTAAGCACTTGTAAGGTGCTTACCCATTAACTTTTTTCTGCCCAATTTGTATACTTCCCCACAAGTTTTTACTTAATTCTTCAGTTTAATTATAAGAACTTCCTCAACCATCCTGCTTCGTTAGCTGAAGAAGAAACGAGCCTCCCTGAATTGGTAGCCAGATCTTCAAGTATCGCACCTGTTGCCATCTTCTCGCTTGCCCCTATCCCCCGGTTATGTTGATTTATCCTCTATTAAAGTGCCTTTTCGGGTTAGTTTGGTGGATCTTTGTGTAATCTAAGGTTCGACTTTAGTCAGGCAAAATAACGATCTTAGTCCTGAAAAAACTCAGCAATGGTCTTCTTCATCTGCTGCTGATCAATCACAATTTCATCATTATAGGCTCGCAAAACATCATCATACAAACTTTCCTGAGTCCCTTGCAGTTGTTTGTAATTAACTTGTTTGTTAGGATCAATGTTTTTTACCGCAAGTCCAAGGCTTGCCATATCCGATGTTGACATATTGGTAGCAAGCATATAATTCGATACGGAATTAACGAGTGATGGAAATTTTGGAATGTTTGCCGGGCTTAAAGCTTCCTTGGCAATTCCTTTTAAAATCTCCACCTGAGCCATTTGCCGACCATAGTCCCCTCCGGCAGCGGAGTGTCGTTCACGGGCAATTGCTAACGCTGTAGTTCCGTTAACGAAATGAGGACCTGCATTAAACACTTGGGAGTTTATTTTCACAGTCTCGGGTACGTTCATGGTAATTCCCCCCAATGCATCCACCATGGATTGAATGCCTTGAAAATTCGTTTCGGCATAATAGTCAATCCGCACTCCCGTAAAATCACTAATCACCTTAACCGTCTCTTCAATCCCAAGCTTAGTTCCATTCTTTGACTGCAAGACATACTGAACGCTGGTTAGTTTTGTGTAACCATAACCTGCAAAACGGACGCGAGTATCACGCGGAATACTGATTGCGTTAACTTGATGTTTGCTCAAATCCACATGCGCCAAAATCATTGTGTCTGAATGCCCAATCGTTTGCCCTGGTCTTTGATCCGACCCCATTAGTAAAATATTCACACTCCCAGCTTTGAAGTGCTGGGCTGGCTGAATCTGATAATAGGCAAATCCAAGTCCCACAACGATAAAAATGATTAATACAAGGAAGCTTTTACGAATAACTTTCCATTTGCTCTTCTTTTCCATATGTTTATTTGATCTCATATATCCTCCATTAGAGTTCGGACATTTCCACTAATTGTGTTACTTAAATTATTTGAAACATTTACAATGAATATCCACAATCATCGCTGACATTTCCAAACTTATGTAGCAGGGACTGTTTTTTTAATACAATACCACTTTTTAGTTAAATTAAAGTAATCACAATATGTACCTTATAAACAAAATTAATATTGGACTGCAAAAGGATAATTATTAAACTTTAGGTAAGGTTTCATTAAAAAAGGAGCTAGGAATCCACTACTTATATCGAAATAAGTTATAATTAGTAAAAAGTATTTTTGAGGTGAATATGCATTGGATTTTTATTCAAAGTCAGACCAACAAGTAGAAAAAGTTAATGACGAAGAATATAAAGAAAGAGATTACTCTACAAGCCGAAGAGCAGTAAGGGAACTGGAAGAAAGAGGATTTAAACAATGGTTTATGGGTAGGAAAAAGAAAAAAGTAGATGAAGAGGGCGAAGCGGAAGTATATTCGCCATCCAGATCCAAATCGTCAAATAAGAAAAAAAGAAAGTAGAAATGTTCTGGTTAAAACTAATCTTTAAGATTTTTGTAGTAGGAGCTGTTTTTTACAACTTCAAATTCATTTTGAACTTTATGAAAGATCCTCTCAGTAATTTTACGTTTTACCACACATTATTTGTAGTTGGTATGTGTGGAGGTATTAATTTTATTGCCGTCTGGATTCTGTTTTATAAAAGGTCGTTTATGAGATTTTATCTTTCCTTATTTGCGATTTTAGGATCGTTTGGGTATTACTTCTACGTAAATTACACTAATCATTCCTTTTTGGGGAATAATATCATAACTTCGTCGCTTGTTATAATATCAGTCTTGATGGTCATAAATCCAAAAGTAAATTATTATGTCAAAAGCATCTTATTTCTGTTGATACCTATTTTAGGGATATATTTAAGTGGTAAAGAATTCGCACTTGTATGGGCTTTAATGTGGAGTTCGGGATTGATACTATTATTTAGAGTGTCAAAATCTAAATCTAAAACAAATAAAAAGGAAGGTCGAGCAAGAAGAAACCAAAAGCAAACAGCTTAATAATACCTATTTGTATTTGGTAATTAAGAATTCTTGTTATGGTAGTATATTTATTGAATGAAAATAAGCCGAAAATGTACAAGTTGTGAATAAAAACTTGTATATTCTCGGCTTATATTTTAAATATGGAAGAAATGGATACGTTACTTTCAGTACAATTCTCCACAATCTAGGTTTGCACAAATCACTGAAAAAAGTTTACGTATAAGAATTACTCCAATAATTGCGATAACAAAAACCAACGAAATTGGGTTTGCCCAATTTACTGTCCAGCCAATTCCATATGCTTTTGGAACTAAAAAATTAAAATCCTCTTTATTATAGTAAAAGAAAACCCCTTTCGTTTTTCTATACTCTTCTATTTCTTCTTTCCTCCATTTTCTTCTTTCCATATTTTGTTCCCCCTCCATGTTGTTTTCCTATCATTTGTATTTTCCTTTCAATAATTTGGCGTATTACCATACTGGATGAGTTATGTGGGCGATTCATTGATTATTATAGGAATGGTGATTCGCTTCTCTGCAATTATTCAACTTGGCAGGTTCTTCTTGCATACCGTCAGTGTAGTTGCAAACCAAGAGCTAATAGAATCTGGACTGTACCGATGGATTCGAAATCCTTCCTACACTGGTGGGTGGCTAATAGCAGTTGGAATTGGCTTGGGTCTTCGCACGTGGTGGGGTACTCTTTTGTCTGGAGTAGGTACATTACTGATTTATGCATACAGGATTCGCGTTGAGGAAAAGGCTATGATTCAGCAATTTGAAGATAAGTACATTCATTACATTAAAACAACAAAAAAGATGTTTCCTGGAATTTGGTAAGGGTACCCCTTTTGAAGTAGTTGCCATACAGAACTTTAATTTAAAAATACTTATACATTGAAGTCAAAAACGCTTGGTATCCAAGCGTTTTTGTTTGCTAATCATTGCCTTTTCAATCTCTTCATCATAGAAATGCTTGTCCATTAATGAAAAATGTTACTTAAACTTTTTTATTCAAAACCTTTTTTTCTACATCCCTAGAATTAACTAAAGACCATCTCTTTTTCGCTTAGTCCAAGCGTCTGCGCTGTTGAAGTATGAATTTCGTGCAGTAGCTCTGGGTTTTCCAATAGTGACACGCCATAAGAAGGAATCATTTCTTTGATTTTCGGTTCCCATTCTTTCATATGTTGCGGGAAACATTTTTTGATTACCTCAAGCATAACGTGAACGGCAGTAGAAGCACCCGGAGAAGCTCCTAGTAATGCTGCGATCGAGCCATCAGCGGCAGTAATCACTTCCGTACCAAATTGAAGCGTTCCTTTACCGCCAGCTTCAGTATCTTTGATAACTTGCACACGTTGTCCCGCTACTACTAAATCCCAATCCTCAGCTTTGGCATTTGGGATAAACTCACGTAACTCTTCCATGCGCTGTTCTTTCGATAACATAACTTGCTGAATCAGGTATTTTGTCAATGACATCTCTTTTGCGCCTGCCGCCAACATCGTTAAGACATTATTCGGTTTTACGGAAGTGACTAAGTCGAACATTGAACCAGTTTTTAAGAACTTGGGTGAGAAGCCGGCAAATGGTCCAAATAGCAACGATTTTTTATTGTTGATAAATCTTGTGTCAAGATGTGGAACAGACATTGGCGGAGCACCAACTTTTGCTTTGCCGTATACTTTTGCATGATGCTGCGCTACAACATCCGGATTGTTACACACCATAAAGATTCCACTTACAGGGAATCCTCCAATATGTTTTCCTTCAGGAATACCGGATTTTTGCAGTAAATGTAGGCTTCCTCCCCCGCTTCCGATAAAGACGAATTTTGCCGTATGGCGTTCAACGGTACCGCTATCGAGATTCCGCACTTTCAATTCCCACAAACCTTCGGTAGTACGTTTAATATCAATAACACTGTGATTATAGTTAATTTTGACATTATTAGTTTCTAAGTGGTCAACTAACATGCGTGTTAAAGCACCAAAGTTGACATCCGTTCCAGAGTCGATTTTTGTTGCCGCTATCGGTGCCTTCAATGTACGGCCTTCCATAATAAGCGGAAGCCATTCTATCAGTTTTTCATGGTCATCGGAAAATTCCATCCCTTGAAACAGGGGATTGTTTGATAGCGCTTTAAAACGTTTTTTCAAAAACGTTACATTTTTTTCCCCTTGTACTAAACTCATATGAGGTATTGGCATGATAAAGTCCTGCGGATTACGAATTAAATTGCCATTTACAAGATAAGACCAAAACTGTCTTGAAAGCTGAAACTGTTCATTAATTTTTATAGCTTTGCTAATATCTATGGATCCGTCTGGTTTTTCGACGGTGTAGTTAAGCTCGCAAAGTGCCGAATGCCCCGTTCCTGCATTATTCCATTCGTTAGAGCTTTCCTCTCCTGCGTTTGCAAGCTTCTTCAAACACTGTAATTTCCCATTCCGGTACTAATTCTTTCATTAATGACCCCAATGTCGCACTCATGATTCCGGCGCCAATTAAAATGACGTCTGTTTTAGTTTCTCTGTTGCTCATTTTTACCCCTTCTTATCCCCTAAAATTCGCAGAAAGGATGTAGGCGCTCCTGCTTAGGTGTCACACCAAGCCAAGGCGCGACCTAGTCACCCCTTTTCTGTCTCAAATAAAACCATATCATAGTGTATTAAAATTATTGTAAATTAAACTATCTACTATTATATGATAATTATAAGCTATTTAAAAGCTGGTTTAAAGTGAGAAGTACTTCCACAAGGTCTAGGAACTTACAAAAGCCAAAACCTTAACCGAGCTACTTGCAAGGGTTAAGGCTTTGGTTTGCCGTTACCAGTGAACCGCCGCCCTCTAATTTTCGCCTTTACTTATCATAGCACGCCATGAACCAAATACATCACCCTATAGTTGGTGAATTAACTTCTGCACCCGTTTGCTTAAAATTATGTTACCGATATATTCCTAGAAACAATACATAAGAAAAATCCATAAGTATTGATAATAACTAATAAAGCTAGGCTACCATCCAATCCTATTTAGGTGAACGCTCATAGTTTATTGTGACTATGAGTGAAAGGATGATATTTATGTATCACTATATTATTATGTATCACTACAATCCATGGTATAGACCGATAGTAGTTCCAATAATTCCTCCACCACCGATACCTCCTGCTATCTCCCGGAATTTGTTGAATGGATTAGGGCATAAAATGCTATGAGTGGTGTTGCTATCACTTCCATTCGATTTATCAGACCAATCTTAAATGACCGCAAGAGGCTCAGCCTTTTTTTTAAAACTGGTTTTACTGGGTCTATTTTTCTATGCTTTTATTCAGTTTTTATTTTTATGGAGTTGAATGAAAATTTTTTTTCAAAGTAGAATTACTACAGTTTCTGATACCTTTGAACATAGTCCAAAAACCTTTTTGTCGCTGGAGATACTTGTTTAATTGAATTAACGACAATACCAAGAGAACGATATTGTTCCTTATGTTCAATTAATCGAATATTAAACTGTTGACCTCGAAGAACGAGTTCAGGAAGTATACCTATGCCAAGTCCCTTCTCTACCATTGCCATGATGGCTTAATCATCTCGTAAAGTATACTGAACTGAATTTTCGGCTTAACTGGATGAAGAAGTAAAACTAAACTTCCCCCTCTCTATGAACCAATAGAAATCGCATTGTTTTTTGCACATTAGAAGATTAATAGTAAATTGTTATGCAGCCTTCAACAACTAGTAGAAAAGCAGCAGAAATGCCCCTACAGATTAAATCGAAATTAGATAACTCTAAAGGGCTTTTCATCTTATAGGGGCTGGTTAGTTTTTGAAGCAGACTTTTTATCCAAAGCCAATAATAAAATCATTCCAAGGATACATGCTGTACCAATCCATTGAAAAAAGCCAAAAGGCTCTTTTAACCAAAAGACCGTTGTTAGAACAGCAGCAAGTGGCTCTAAACTACCTAGAAGGCTTGTATCTTTAGGTGAAAGACTTTGTAAACTTTCAATATAAAACCAAAATGCAAACATTGTGCCGAATATTATCACGAAAAATAAGTATAAATAGGCTCCGACTGTTAAGCTTGTAAAGTCCATTTGCCAGGGTGGATGGATAAAACTTAATGCAAAACCACCGATAAACATAGCCCAGCCAACAATGACTAGGGAATCATATTGCTTCAGTAAAGGAACGGCATATAAAGTATAAAATGCAACCGATAGTCCAGATAGAACGCCCCAAACAATTGCTGGTGTTGGCACTGATAGCTGAGTGATTAAGCCGTTTGTTAATAAGAAAAAGCAACCAACTAATGCAAGCGAGACAGTTAATAGATCTCGTTGTGTTAGAACAGTTTGTTTGCGTAAAATTAAGTAAATGATAACCATGACAGGTGCTAAATATTGTAATAGCGTTGCAACAGCAGCATTACCATGTTTAATGGATGCCATATAGGTATATTGAACCGCAAGCATGCCGAGCAACCCAAAGATAATTAATTGAACAGCTGTTCTTCTATTTTTCCAGACAACAAGAATCTGAGAACGGTCTTTTCCAAAAAATTGAACTGTTAAGAGCAAAAAACCAGCTATGAGCAAGCGTGTCGTTACAAGCCAATTTACATTGATTGCGTATTGATGAAAAAGCTTATGTGCAACTGTGCCACCTATACCCCAAAATATCGCTCCCGTTATAACAAGATATAATCCATTTCTTCTATTCATAATTGGTCCTCCACATTTAAATATAGTAATAGTGTTATAATAAATGGGAATTTGGCTTCTTAATACTCAAATCGAACGGAAAAATGTAAATATATTGAGGTGATCATTTGCAAATAAAAAATTTCATGGTTGACCAAAGCTTAAAGGAGCTAACCAACCATCGTACGGTGGTGTTACCGATTGCATGTTACGAAACAACGATTAACCAAAATATACATGGATTTATACCACTTCATTGGCATGATGAAATTCAATTTGTTTTGATTGTAAAAGGCGAAGCAATCTTTCAAATAAATGAAGAAAAACGAATGGTTCGAGAAGGCGAAGGGCTATTTATAAATAGTGGCAGCCTGCACATGGCGGAAGAAAAGAATCATTCAGGCTGTGTCTATATTTGTTTAAATGTTTCTCCACATTTCGTTTTATCACCAGAACTTTATACCTCCTATGTATATCCCTATATTCAAGCGACTAATTTACCCTACATCTCCTTAGATGCAAATGAACTATGGGGGAAGAATATTTTAAATGCCATTATTAAAATCAATCAATTGATTCAACAAAAATCACCATTCTATGAAATAGACATCACCGTACAGCTAACATTAATTTGGCAAAACTTAATCATTAATGGCTTTCAATTAGAATACGAACAGACGGAAATGGTAAAGAATCACCGAATGAAGCATATGTTAAATTGGATACATCTCCATTATGCTGAGAAACTCATGTTAGACGATATCGCACGGGCTGGTCAATTGAGCCGTTCCGAATGCTGTCGATATTTCAAACGAATTTTAAAGAAAACACCATTGAATTACGTAACCGATTATCGTATTCAAAAAAGCATAAGTCTGTTGCAACAAGCAGAATCCAATGTTACAGAAGTAGCCTATCAAGTAGGATTTAATAGTACCAGCTATTTCATTGATAAATTCCGAAAGTCGATGAACATGACACCATTATCATACAAAAAGTGTAAAATGAATGATTGTTAATTAAAGCTTTTTACTTATAAATCTAAAGGGCAATATCCGCTATTTTTCTAAATGGCTATTTTAGTAAATATTGTTATTTTTACAAAAACTAAATTATTTTCATGTCGATAGGATGGATTAATTAACGTAAAGCCTACCTTTACTTGCAGATAAGCCGAGTTCATTTACGAAAATGCCACTTTCATTTCCGGAAATACCGAGTTCATTTGCTGAAAGCAGTTTTCTATTTCAAAAAGCAACAATCTTTAAGAAAAGAGCATTCTTAATTAAAGTCAACATCCAGTATTGAATGATCACTCTTTTTTGAAAGTACGTAAAAAGACATTCCTCGAAAAGGATGTCTCTCATTGTCATGTGTTAAATTGTAATCATTATTCGTTTATTCATTCAACATGTTCCTGTAACGTCACACTTTCGATGTAGTTTACAAATCTCCTTAATTCCTTCGCTTGGTCTTTGCTAATTTCACCGGATTCATACATTCCATGAATTTCTGAACGTTCTAAATCCATCACTTTGATCCGTAATTCCTCTTTTTGCTCTTCACTTTTTGCATTATATTGTGCAGTCGATGTTTTTAAGCGATTTATCATTCTTTTATAATCTATAATCACCGGATTAATCATTTCTGTTTTTTTTCCATTTTGCTTTACATATTCTTCTAAACACTGAAGGGCAGCCTGCAAAGCCTTTAATTGAATCTCTATTCCAAAACGTAATTTGGCGGTTCTAGGCCCTTTATCTTTATAATAATAACCAATAAAACGCCTCCATCCTCTTTTTGCCCTTCCTATTAGATACATAATTCCGGAACGAACATTGTTTGACAGAGCTTCTTCTCGATGATCGAGGAATTTTTCAAATGTTTCAAAAGTCAATTCATCGATCTCACCTTTAGCAGTTACATCCTGAATGTATTTTCTTTCTACTTTTAATGCCATTAACCGTATTTCTCTCATTTTTTCCTGATCATCATTTCTACTTTTTCTGCTGCCGAATCCTCTTCTGGATGAAGTGTATTGAACCTAATCGTATATTCATCCATTAACCTATAGGCTGCAGCAGCATTTTCCTCATTCATTTCTGACTTTATCTTTTTAATCGCCTTCAGCAATATTTTTTTCTTGGCATCACTTAAATCCATTTGCATCGGTGTTTCTCCTTCAATTGATTCACCTTTGCTAAAAAGTGGTAAGAACATTGTGGCGATGATTAATGTAAATAGAATAACACCTGCTGCTAAAAAGAGGATCAGCGATCGTTGTGGAAATACTTTCCCACTTATGGTTAGGTACGGAATGGAGAGTACTCCTGCCATAGTAACGGCACCGCGAACACCCGTTAAACTACAAAGCATGCTTGTTTTAAAATCGGGTTTTGCCACATCGTTTGTTTTATCGAAACGAGTTTCATAATATGAGAAGAAATAAGACCAAACAAAGCGAATACCCAAGATGACAACCCCAATGGCTATAACATAACCAACGGCTAACCAATTCCCAATATTCGGATTAGCCACCGTTTCAATCATGGATGAAGGAATGTTTAATCCAAGCAAGAGAAAGACAATCCCGTTTAAAACGAATAAAACAATTGACCAAATATTTTCCGTAAGCACCTGCTCCTCGGCTATCATCGTTTCAGTTCGTTCATTTATCAATGCATGCATAATTCCGGCTACAACAACGGCAATCACTCCGGAAGCATGCAAAAACTCTTCAGTTATAATAAAAATCACGAACGGAGTCATTATTTGTAACAATGAATGAAAGGTTACATCATTAATTCCTTGTTTTCGTAAAGTAAATCGTATCCATGTTAAGAGTAAGCCAAGAATTAAACCTACTATTGCACCCGCTAAAAACATAAATGTGAATTCAAAAATGGCTTCCTTAAGTGAAAAAATGCCTGTGACTACGGCCGCTACTGCATAGTTAAAAGCCACTAAACCAGAAGCATCATTTATTAGCGATTCTCCTCTAACAAGATTTAATACTTTTTCAGGAATATGTATTCGTTTCGCAATCCCATTAACGGCTACTGGATCAGTTGGTGATAGAATAGCCGCTAGTGCAAAAGCTGCAGCAAGCGGAATATCAGGTATCAACGAATGAATAAAATACCCTCCGCCAATGGTTGTTAACAGAACAAGGATAATGGCATTCCCAAAGATAGATCTTCTCATCTTCCACAATTCCTCACGTGGAAAATGTCTTCCATCATTGTATAAAAGGGGTGCGACAAATAGTAACAAAAACCATTCCGTCTCAATTCCGAGTGAAATCTCCCTAAATACAAGTGCAATCATGATCCCAAACGCAATTTGAATTAACGCAGTCGGAATCGATGGAATGTAATGGCTAATGATATTTGAAATTAATAAACACACCAGCAACAATAATACTGTTATCAATAAATCCATTGATGCTCTCCTTTTCTAAATTTCCCCTTCATTGCCTATACTCAGTATGTATTTTTCGAATTATATCAATGCAATTAACCTTGTTATTTATCACTAAATTTAACGGTTTAAAATTTTCATTTATTTCGGTATCACTAATCATTCTCTGGAATGTACTTTTTATTATATCTTTCATTTTGAAAATAAGAGTTTTGTCCATAAGTCCACTTATGAAAGACATTTTTCCCAATTCCATGGAGAGTTTTGTCTTTAAGAAATGTACGCAAAAAAAATAAGCCAGCCTATAATGCTGACTTTTACTGAAGTGAGTCGTTCGATTTTTTGGACCAACCGGAATCTCACTTTATCAAATTATTCAGAAAGTCTAATCTTTGCTGCGCATTCTCTTTAATGATGATATCTACACCCGTATCGACAAATTTTTCTACATTTCTTCCTTTTGTCACTTTCAATGCATTTTCAACGCTTAAATATCCCATATCATATGGGTTTTGTGCTACAGTACCAGATATTGTTCCATCCTCGATTAACTTCAGCATATCGGGAATTCCGTCTGCTCCGATGACTGGTATCGTTAGACCTTGTTCCTTCAATACCGCTGCTACTTGTAAAGCGATAAGGTCATGTGTGGTAATGACCCCTTTAATATCAGGATGATCTTTCAAAATCTTTTCCATTTCTTTTTTTGCCGTCCTACCATCATCCGGTATCCCTACCTTTTCTGCCGCTATTATGATCCCGGCATCTTTTAAAGCCTTTTTAGCTCCATTTACCCGTTCTCTAAAAATGGAGATTGACAAATCTCCGCCAATAATGGCAACTTTATTTCCAGGTTGAAGCTGCGAGGCTAAAAGTGAACCTGCCTTTTTGCCTAAATCTACGTTATCAGTACCGATATAAGAAGTTTTATTTTTCCAAGTCTCATCTTGATCGACTAACAATACAGGAATTTTCTTTTTTTGCGTGTACTTATCCAAGATCGGTATAACAGATGAATCAATCGGTGCAACGATTAATACATCTGGTTTTTCTATATAGGTCTTCTCTAATAATTTACCTTGTTCTTTAATAGAATCATAAGCCGGTGCGATCACTTTCCCATCGATACCAAAGTCTTTGAACGCTTTTTCAGCACCTGCTTTAACAATTTCCCAATACTGTGTGTCCGAATCTTTTAAAACTACGGTCACTTTCGGCTTTTTATCTGTAAATGTTTTCGAAATAAAACCTATAATAATGACAGAAAAAATAGCTATAATGAGAAAAATTAGTTTACCTTTTTTCAACTCTACATCCCCCCTCTCTTCTAGTTTTAGAATAAAAACTATGAGTTAGTTAGACAGGGATTTAAAGAAAAACGAATCGCAAAAATGGTCCCTTCATCACCCGTTACTATTTCAATTTCAGCGTGGTGTCGTTTAGCTATACTATAACAAATAGCTAAACCTAATCCTGTCCCCTTCTCCTTGGTAGTAAAGAAAGGTGTCCCTAATTTTTGTAAAACGTCTGGGCTAATACCTTGACCTTGATCTTTTATTTCTAAAATGACGGCCTGTTTTTCGGTATATGTTTTGATCGTAAGTTTTCCATTAGAAGACATGGCATCAAGTCCATTTAGGGCAATGTTTAAAATAAGTTGTCGAATTTCTTTCTGATCTAGGAATATATCAGGACACATATTTAAATCAAACTTCACATGTTTACTAGAGCGCATTGCTTCCGCTTGAATCAGTGGAGATAAAGCATTAAGTATCGTATTTAAGTTTTGTTTTTTCTTCATACTAATCTTATTTTTGGCTAAATTAAGAAATTCTGTAATGATCGAGTTGGCCCTGTTTAATTCTTCTAGCATTAAATCCATGATTTCCGTTGATAAATGATCACTGTTATTCCTTGATAATTGTAAAAATCCTTGAACCGTCGTCATTGGGTTTCTAATTTCATGGGCAATCCCTGCTGCCATCTCACCAATTAAATTCAATCGATCTAATCGAGACAACTCCTTCTCTAAGTGGACCCTTTCCGTAATATCTGTCAAAACAATAAGCGTACATGGCTCAGGATGGATATCAATCATTTCAGTCGATAATAGTCCATCGCGAGTATCCCCGTTTTTCGTCTGATAGCTAATTTTCTTATTACGAATCGACCGATCCAGATTGATCGGCTTGCCCGTTGATTCTTCAACAAAATCCTTCAAATTTATTTTTTGTTTTACTAACTCATCATAGTGATAACCAGTAAAGTTTAACCAACTAGTATTGACTTCAATATAGGTTAAATCCCTCTGAGAAAAAATCGCCATTAAACAAGGACTAGCTTCAAAGATTTTTTGAAATCTTTCTTGGGAACGGTATAGATGGTCGGCTATTATTTTTCGTTCCTCTATCTCCTTTTGCAGTTTCTCGTTTGTCCTAATAAGTTCTAATGTTCGTTTTTCTACTATATGTTCCATATTATTGAATTGTAGCTTTTTAATTTCCTCAATCTGCTTTCTTTCTGTGACATCACGAATTGTACAAACAAAAATCTGTTGATTTTCGACTGTCGTTTCACCAATTAGAATGTCAACATGAAAGTAACTTTCATCTTTCCGCAAACCAACTGACTCGATCACCTTTCCTACAGATTGTTTAATAGTGGATAAGAAAGAAAACGAAAGATCCCGTTCATTGTCTCCCAATAATTTTAGAAAAAGCATTACAACATGTTTTCCAATCAATTCCTCAGCTTTATAACCAAACATGGTTTTTATCGCTGGATTCACCGATAAAATGGCACCTTGATCGTCAAACGTAAGAATAGTGTCAATGATGGTTTCACCAATGACTTTCGATAATGCCTCTGTCCGACGCAAATTTAACGTTGTTCTATCCAACTTTTTATTCACTTCATTCAGTTCAACGGTACGTTCACGTTTTGTCTGAATCATATTTTCTTTATGATTTCGGTGAATTTTCACAAATTGTTCGATTTTCTGTTTCAATGTTTCTGGATGAAAGGGTTTGAAAATATAATCAATTGCTCCTGCTGCATATCCTTGATGAACATGTTCCATATCTTGACTAATCGCCGTGATAAAAATGATCGGAATATGTCTTGTTTTTTCTCTTGCCTTAATGAGCTTCGCAGTTTCAAATCCATTTAGACCCGGCATTTGTACGTCCAGTAAAATAACAGCAAAGTCTTGTTTAAGCATACATTTTAACGCTTCTTTTCCTGAGTTTGCACTAACCAAATGATAATTGGGAGATAGAAGTACTGCTTCCAATGCTAATAGATTTTCTGGATGATCATCCACCATTAAAATATTAACCTTTTTAGAAGGGAGGCTATTTAACTTTCCGATAGAGTTTTTCTGATGTATCAAATTCTCCGTAGCAGTTTTCATAACTAGTAAACTTTATCCCCTCTCTTTTACCCAACCCAAGAAAACCAGATAGGCTTAGGCTATTATATAACAACTTATGCACGTGATTTTGAAGAACCTTATTAAAATAGATTAAGACATTTCGGCATATAATAATATCAAACTCATTAAATGATTGATCGGTAACTAAATTATGCTGTGCAAACACCACATTTTTTCTTAGGCTCGGATGAAAAAAAACCTTATCATCCACTGCCTTATAATATTCTGAAAAAGCCCTTTTCCCGCCTGCCTCAAAATAATTTTTGGTATAAAGCTGCATCCCATCTAACGGAAAGGTTCCTTGCTTTGCCTTTTCTAGAATACATTTATTTATATCGGTTGCAAAAATTCTCGTTTTTTCATAAATTCCTTCTTCATGCAAGAGAATCGACATAGAATAAACTTCCTCTCCAGAAGAACAGCCAACATGCCAAATTCGAATTTCGGGATAATCTTTAATTAATGGGATGATCTTTGTTCGGAATGACTTAAAAAAGGATGGATCACGGAACATCTCTGTAACATTGATCGAAAAGTCAGAAAGCAACCCTTTCATGACAGCTGAATCGCGTAGTACCTTTTCCTGAAGCGCCGATATACTTGTAAGATTCTCCTTACGAACACGATGGCTAATTCTCCTTTGGATGAAAGGAGAGGCATAGTTTCGAAAATCATAACCATAATAACGAAAAACTGCCTCAAGAAGTAAATCGATTTCAATTCTTTCTATCTCTTCTGACTGAAGAATCGTAGGTTTTTTTGTCCATTTTTCTTGTATAATTTTCTATCCCTCCTTACTATACAGCCATACTTGCATTAATGAGAATAACTGATCTAAGTTAATCGGCTTACTAATATAATCCGTTGCACCAGCCTCTAAACATTCTTCTCTACTGCGTTTCATCGCCTTTGCTGTAAGTGCAATGATTGGTAATGTTTTAAATTCTGTTAGTTGACGAATTTGCCGCATTGCCTCAAACCCATCCATCTCAGGCATCATAATGTCCATTAATATCAGATCTGTATCTGGGTTGTCCTTTAATACCTCAATCCCTTCACGACCATTTTCTGCTACAATGATCTCCATTTCAAACTTCTTCAAGAGCGATTGTTAAGGCATAAACATTTCGTATATCATCATCAACGATGAGAATTTTCTTGTTTTTCAAACTAGATTTCCCATGCGCTGTTATTGGATCTTCGTCATCGTCTAGTGGATCATTCTCATAAAGACTTACGGCTACTTCCTCCATGGCGGAACTTTCCACCATTTTATTATTCTTTGGAATGTATGGTAAATATAACGTAAAGGTGCTTCCTTTTCCTTTCTTACTCGATACCTCTATAAATCCGCCTAATAACTGAGCAATTTCCCGGCTAATGGAAAGTCCTAATCCGGTCCCGCCATATTGACGACTTGTCGTACCATCTGCTTGTTTAAAGGCATCGAAAATCGTGTCTTGTTTGTCTTCATCTATGCCAATTCCCGTATCGATCACAGAGAAAGCAAGCATCGATTTCGCTTGAGTAACTCCCTCAGAAAGTTTCCCACTGACACCTTTTATTCCCTTTCGAACAACTAATGACACACTGCCTCTCTCAGTAAACTTAAAAGCATTTGAAAGGAGATTTTTTAAAATTTGCTGTAAACGTTGTTCATCCGTAAAGAAAGTTTCTGATACGCCTGCTTCCATTTCAACCGTAAATTGAAGATTTTTCTGACTCGCAATAAGAGAAAATTGACGATCGATAAAATCTTGCACATCATGAAACGCTACTTCTTTAGGATTCACATCTAATTTACCTGACTCTACTTTCGCCAAATCTAAAACATCGTTTATTAAATGAAGTAAATCATGACCAGATGAGTAGATCGTCCGAATATACTCCTCCTGTTTCGCCGAAAGATTTCCATCCCCATTTTCAGAGAGTATTTGCGCTAAAATGAGTAAACTATTAAGTGGCGTTCTTAACTCGTGGGACATATTGGCTAGAAACTCAGATTTATATTGAGAGCTAAGTTCTAGTTGTTGAGCTTTCTCTTCTAGCGCCTCCCTAACCTTTTCTATTTCATTGTTCTTTTGTTCAGAGGCTTCATACTGCTCCTCAAGTTTTTCATTCGTCGTCCTTAACTCCTCTTGTTGCAGTTGCAATTCTTCTGATTGTGCTTGGAGTTCTTCTGTCAATGCTTGTGATTCTTGCAATAATCTTTCTACCTTCATATGGCTTACAATACTATTTATCTTAATACCAATATTATTATTTACTGCTTCAAGAAGTTTTACCTGGAGGGGACTATATGATTCAAATGATGCCATCTCAATGACAGCTAGTACATCATCTTCAAATTGTACAGGTAATATAATAATATTTTTCGGTGAACTCTCACCTACGCCTGAACCTATTTTTACATAATGATCAGGGACATCGTTTAGTAAGATCGAACGCTTATCAAGTGCGCATTGTCCGATAAGTCCCTCTCCTAAACGGAAACGCATATTTACTTTATTTTCATCTAAGGAAGCATAGGAAGAAATCTTTTTTAAATACAGTTGTCCCTCTTCCACTTCCTTCACATAAACAACCCCGCAAATGGCCCTACCATCGGTACAAGCTTCGTAATTAGCAATTCTGCTAACATAGATACATTTTCTACCTCAGGGTAAATGGTAGCAATCTCGGCAATTTTTGAATTTAGCCAGCTTTGCTCTTCTGCTTCTACTTTTAATTGCTTTTCTAGCTGACTATGTTTTTCTAATGCATTTGCCATTTTATTAAATGCAACCGCGATTTCACCTAACTCTCCCTTAGCGGAGATCTCAATTCGGGGAGAGAATCTAAATCACTTTTGGTAGCACTTCTCATGACAGCTGTTACCTTGTTTAGGTTATTTGTCATGCTTCTAATAATCCATACCGTGAAACCAATGCCAATACATAAAGCAATGGCAAGATAAATATATATGATTGTGACTGCCCAATTGTATGTAACTTTAGATCTTAAAAGTTCATCTTTCAACTTTTGTTCTTGCAATCCATAGAGAAGATCGGAAATTTGAACCATTCTTTGCCTAATAAGTTCGGAATCAGTCCAAAAGGCATCCGGAATTTTAAATTCACCATTTAGTTTTTGTGAGGTTAATGCTTGCTGACCCATATTTTGATAAGATTCATTCAGTGTTTTAAACTTTGCCATTAGTGCTTGAGATTTTACTTCCGTGTCCTTTTGTTCAAGTGAATCAATCGCTTCTTGCAATTTTGTATGGGAATCTTCCCAATTATTCGTCGCCATTAAATGGATTGCATCTCCACGATTCGTTACCATCGAACTTAACTCTAAACCTATTCTAGAAGTCTCATCTTTAATAGTAGATGCCATTTCTATTCTGTCATTTAAATCATTAATAACCACGTTCATATTCACTGTCGTCTGTTCGAGCATCTTCATTAAAATGATAGCGATAATAAAAAATAAGAGCAGTAATGACCCAATGCTAGTATAGAGCTTTGTTTTAAATTTCATAAAACCTCCATATTTCCTGTCCGTTATTAAACAGTTTAATATAAATTAAATTTGAGTTATCATTAAATCATGAATATTCAAAACGTTAAATCTTTCAATATGTCAGGTAATCTTACATATATATTTTATTTCTAATCATACTTTATGTACATTATTATCGTCTACAAAATATTTTTTTTGACGAAGGAAGATGCCTGAGAAAAGATGATTCACAGCCTACTACACGAGGATTAGTGAATTTTACTGAAAGCCAAGTTAAAAAAACCTCAAAACCTAGCAGTATTAAGGCAATAACTACAATGAAAACGCTCCACTTCAATTAATTGATTTGCTATTTTAATATAATAAAATAGTAATGTAGTGAGTTGTGAAAAAATGCAGGTCTCTTTTTTTTACTTCGCAATTAGTTAACATTAGTCTAAATATTTTACTGAAAAATTATCGTAAAAAAGAAAAAACTTATATACAAGAAATTAAAAAGGGAGAACTACTAAGTAGTTCTGAATATTGAGGGTTTAATCAAACATGTTATACTGTGCTAAGGATATCCCAGAGTAAATAGGAAGATTAGCATTGTTAGGAGAGTGTTTATGAATTACAAGGTTGTCATCTTAGATATAGACGGAACTATCCTTCCGCATGGAAAAACGGTTAGTCATGCTACAAAGGATGCGATCCAGCAGTTAAAAGATAAAAATATGAAAGTAGTCATTGCCACGGGGAGAGCTCCCTATTTTTCAGACTCCATTATTCAGGAAACAGGAGTCGACTCGATGGTCTTTTTTAATGGTGCGTATGCCTATCATGAAGGGAAAGAAATATATAAGAATGCGATTGAGAAAAATATATTAAAAAATGTACATCTTTTGTCTCACGATTATCAACATCCTCTTACTTTCTTAGGTGGCACGAGCTTTAAGGTTACCGACCTAAGCCATCCATTCGTAATCGAAGCTTTCCGGCATGATCCGTGGAAGCCTGAACTTGCACCCTCTCAGTTTTGGTTGGAACATGATATTTATCAATTATTTCTTCATTGCGAATTGGAGGAAGAGATACACTACCAAGCAAAGGTTCCGGAATTAGATTTCAGACGGTGGAGTTCAACAGGATCAAGAACCTGTGATGTCAATTTGTCCAATTCAAATAAAGCTGTCGGTCTCACTAAATTGTTAGAACGGCTCGGCATTGCTCCAGACGAAGCATTGGCATTTGGGGATGGTTTAAATGATATTGAAATGCTTTCTTTAGTAGGGATGGGAGTCGCCATGGGGTCTGCCCGCAAGGAAGTGAAGGAAGCTGCCAATATGGTAACGCTCTCCGCCGAAGAAGACGGAGTACGTTACGGTTTAGAGCGGCTTGGTTTAATCTAAAACTATCGCCTTTTCAATTTCACACCACTCGGGAGGTTTTGTCCTTCAAATGTCATTTTCCCATTTGGAGATTTCCTCCCGAACCCGTGGCGCCACTTCTTTCCCCAACAGCTCAATGGCTCTCATAACATCTTCATGAGGCATCGTGCCAACCGGTACGTGCAGCATAAATCGTGTGATCCCAACGTTCTTTCGAAGATGAATAATCTTTTTCGCAACTGTTTCCGGATCACCTACGTACAGCGCTCCTTCAAAACTTCGCGCCGAATCAAAGCTTGACCTATCGTAACGCCCCCAACCACGCTCCCGTCCAAGCACGTTAATGGCTTGTTGGGTGGAAGGGAAGAATTTGTCGGCAGCCGTCTCGGTGTCCTCAGCGATGAAACCATGAGAATGTGACGCAACCGGCAGCTTCGAAATGTCATGTCCTGCCTGTGCTGCCGCTCTTTTATAGAGCTGGACAAGCGGCGCAAACTGCAGTGGACTACCTCCAATTATGGCTAAAACAAGCGGCAGTCCCAGTATGCCTGCACGAGTGACAGATTCCGTATTCCCACCGCTGCCAATCCACACAGGCAAAGGATTCTGCACAGGCCTTGGGTACACTCCTAGATTGTCAATCGCAGGCCGATGCCCGCCATTCCAGGTCACTTTCTCGGACTCGCGTAATTTCAATAATAACTCCAACTTCTCCTCGAACAGTTCATCATAGTCTCTTAAATCAAAACCAAAAAGCGGAAAGGACTCGATAAAAGAACCCCGGCTGCCATGATCTCTGCACGTCCGTTCGAGATGGCGTCAAGCGTAGCAAAGTCTTGAAATACGCGTACAGGATCGGCAGAAGAAAGTACCGTAACCGCACTCGTTAACCGTATTCGCTTCGTTTGTGACGCAGCTGCAGCAAGCACGACTGCTGGTGAAGACGACGCATAATCTTTACGATGATGCTCTCCGACACCAAAGACATCCAACCCTACCTGATCAGCAAGTACGATTTCCTCCACCACTTCACGCAATCGCTGTGCATGACTAATCAATTCGCCGGTATGAACATCCGGCGTTGTTTCTACAAACGTGCTCAAGCCAATTTCCATAGATAATTCCTCCTATTATACCTTCCGTTATCTCCAACAACTATGGAAGTTTATAGTATTACCTTTTTCAAATCCTCAATAAAAGCTTCTACCTCGTCCTCTTTTGTTGCCCATGAGGTTACAAGGCGAATGGCAGAGTGATCTGCATCTACCTTTTCCCAATTATGAAAAGCATAGTTACGTTGGAGTTTGGTAATGACTGTATTAGGAAGAATCGGAAAGATTTGATTGGATGGTGACTGGGTCAGAAACGCAATATTTGCTTTGCTTATTTCAGCTCTGAGCATTTCTGCCATTTTATTCGCATGGTTAGCCAATTCAAAAAACAAATTGTCCCTGAAAAGTTCTAAAAACTGGATGCCTAAAAGTCTCCCCTTTGCTAGAAGCGCGCCTCTTTGCTTCAAATGATAGCGAAAATCTTTCTTAAGAGAATTACGGCAAATAACCAAAGCCTCGCCTAAGAGTGCACCATTTTTAGTTCCACCAATATAAAAAGCATCTAAAAGTTCAGGAAGATCTCTTAACTCCAGGTCATTTTCTGCAGAACACAGTGCTGACCCCAGTCTCGCACCATCCATAAACAAAATCAGATTGTTCTCGTCGCAAAACTCTCTTAATGGTACCAGTTCGTTTTTCTTATATATGGATCCTATTTCTGTTGAATTCGATATGTAAACCAGCTTAGGCTTGACCATGTGCTCATCAGGATGACCTTCGAGTACTGCCATCAAGTGCGAAGGGGTTAGTTTCCCATCCTTCACTTCAATCGAAATGATTTTATGTCCTGTGGCTTCGATGGCACCCGTCTCATGCCCAAGAATATGGCCAGTACTAGCTGCTATTGCGGCTCATGTGGTCGTAAGAAAGCTGCAAGGGCGGTAAGATTCGTTTGTGTCCCGCCTGACAACAAGTGAATTTCAACGTCCGTCCTTCCCATTCTTTCTTTTAACAGTTCTACCGCTTTTCGGGTATAGCAATCCTCTCCATACCCCTCCTCCTGCTCAAAGTTGGACTCTACTAAAGCGTTCAATATCCTAGGATGTGCGCCTTCACTGTAATCGTTTTTAAAGCTGTACATTGGGTAGCCCCCGTTTCATTTTTTTACCATTGTATCATCCTTTTTATCGTAACATAGCAATTAACGATACTAAAAATGAAAAGAAGATTGGGTCTCGAAGAGGAACTTAAAATTCCTATTCGTATTACTCTCCAATATCAATATGACAAGTTCCAAGAAAACTAATTCCTTTAAAAAAATTTTACTAAACATGAAAAAACCTCATTAATGTAAAAAACACCAATGAGGTTTCGTCCCTATATGAACTAAGCCCATGATCCCCATAGCGCCCCTTCGTTTATTTGGAGGGAAGATGGTAAAAATAACATTTTGAGTTTTATATTACCCAATCTAACTTTAATAGATCTTTAAGAATATTTACTTGCTCAGCGCCTAGCAATTTTATTCTCAAGTTGGGCTTTAAGGGCCGTTTTTTTCGTAGCAAATAACTTAAACTTAATGTTGAAAGTAACTAAAAAATGAACTGCACCCTAAACGTATAATCTTATTCGTGCTTTTTTGTAGAAAAACTAAAAAATCATAGTAATCATTTAAAGGTTTAGAACGTTTAGATTCTGATAATAACCTACTATATTCGTTTAGAAGGTTGTCAAGTTCTTGACTGCAATTTATGGTTTCTTCACTTAGAAGTCCTTTTGTCTTACCTATTTGAATCATCTCGACTCTTTTCTTACTTATAGCCTCTACTAATTGTTCTTGTCTCATAGCAAAAATACACCTCGAAAATTATTAATTATAGCTTTTGTCTAATGAGCAAAATAGACGCAAAACGTATTATAACATTTTCTGACTCACATTGAATGGTTTCGATAAAACAAGATATAAAAAGATAAATAACGACGAGATTCTTAGGTTTTCGACTTAATAAAATTCTGAATTTTATATATGTAGGAATCTATCAGTCTGTAGGTTTCAAACGAAAATGAAATTCGAATATAGGTACTTATTTTATTTCTTGGGTGTTAATCATTAAGTTATAACACTTAAAAGTTAAATTCACCCCCTACAATGCCTTCAAAGCCGTCAATCTCCATCTTTTTAATTCCCTGATCATTGCTGATCCAAAGTCAAACAACTATACCACCTCTAGGAAAATAATTAACATATCTTGTGCAAGAAAGGTTAGTTATCTTAAAGCATATGTTTTATAGAAAGGGTGTGATTGAATTATGGATCGGAAGAAATGGGGAGTTGGAGGATTAGTATTTGTTGGCTGCATGTTCCTTGGTGGAGGATTGGGAGCTTTGTTAGGAAGTTCTCAAATCGGATGGTTGATAGGAATGGGGGTTGGATTTCTTGGGATGGCTTTAACGAGACTGATTGGAAAATAATAGATAGGAATCTTCTTCCAGTAGATAAAGCAATATTAATCTTCGTTTCAATTATAACCTTCGTAAATCCTTTTCAGGAAACGGAAAAAGGCAACACCCAAACGGGTTAGTTGCCTTTCTTTAAAATGAGTTGCGAGATACACTCGACGCGTGTAGAGTGTGTCTAAATACTTATAGTAAATATCACGGATAGAGTGAATTACTTTTACAAAAACTTGGTTTTTTGAAGCCTTTGCAATATTTAAATGAAAATTAAAATCTGCTGCTGAATATTTCTTAAAATCATCTCTATAATGTTTTCTTTTAGTTTTGTCCATGTTATTATTCAGTTATAACTTGTAGGATATGTTACCAAAGTTGGTGGAAAATAGAATTAAACTCCATTGATAAACAAAATTATTGTCAATATTGTTTTTGGACGTCTTATTAAGTAAATGGAAGAGCATATACAAAGAGGTAGAAAAACACTTTTAGACTCATAATCAAGTGTAAGTTCTATTCTCAAATCAAGTTTTATGAAAGATAGAATAAGTGTAAATTAAAGATTATATTATTTAGAAAGGAAGAATAAAATGAGTATCCATTATGAAGTTATTTCTGATGACAATATTATTTGCCTTAAGGATTTATGCAATGAATTAATGGCATTTCAAAAATCTAAAGCAACCATTCATTCTGAAGTTGTTTGATAGCATGAGTTTTGAAACCAGAATGATTCCTTCCGTTAAAAGTGCTAACCATAACTATATCGTGGTTGCTAAAGATGATGATGAAATAGTTGGATATGTTTATAGCAATATTTCATCAAAGGAAACCTATTCTAATGGATTTGCTACATTTTTCGACCTTGATTCTGTCAAAACTGATGATGTTGGTTGTCTTTCTCAGTTTTATATAAAAGAGGGTTATCGTAGTCGTGGTATTGGTTCCGTTTTGTTTGAAAAGTCTATGGAATGGTTAAGTACCTTTAAATCAATAAGTGATTTGTTTATTTTTGTATCCAATGGAAACGATAATGCGTTAAAATTCTATCAAAGTAAAGGCTTTAAAATAAGTCACCAAATACTGGATGGGTTCATTACGGTGTTAAGGAATACTTAATCTTATGAAGCTACCTTTTGTACTATCACAGCATTTCCCTGCTTGGCCTGTCCGAATAGCCCCTTCATTCAGACTATCACTGGCATATTTCCTGCTGATACTGTCCGAATAACCCCCTCATTCAGACTAGCACAGGCATTTCCCTGCTTGGCCGTCCGAATAACCCCTTCATTCAGACTAGTACAGGCAATTTCCCTGCTGATCCTGTCCGAATAGCCCCCTCATTCAGACTATCACAGGCATTTCCCTGCTTGTCCTGTCCGAATAACCCCTTCATTCAGACTATCACTGGCATTTTCCCTGCTGATCCTTATACGAAAACCCGTCGTGGTTATGTTTGTGGCTATATGTATTTATAAAAATAAGCCATCCATGAATCGGATGGCTTTGTTAAAGGAATTAGTTGAAGGGGTTATTTACCCTCTACTACTTCTTTCAATATTTCATAGGAACGTTTTTGTTTTTCTGGGTCAAAAATATAAGATACGGCCATGATTTCATCCACAGCATAGATTCCTTGAAACCGAGTTAACTGTTGTCGGATGGTTTCTTTGCTTCCCAAAAGTGTCACACTTTGCTTCGATTTCGCCATTTCTTTTTCCATTGGGCTCCAAAGCTCGTCCAAGTTTTCCACAGGCGGCTGCAACGGATTTCGCGTACCACGTACAATATTCAGGAAGAATTGCTGCATCGTAGTCGATAGGAATACTGCCTCGTCATCAGTTTCTGCGGCAATCACATTTAAACAAACCATCATATACGGACGGTCCAAGTACTGAGACGGCTGGAACTGTTTCCGATAAATCGAAATCGCTTCTTCCATGAATCTTGGTGCAAAGTGGGAAGCAAAAACATAGGGAAGACCCAAGCTGGCCGCTAAATAAGCGGAGTCCGTAGACGAACCGAGGATATAAATCGGAATGTTGGTGCCAACACCAGGATGAGCCTTCACAAAGCCTTGCTGCTCCTCTGGACCAAAATAAGAAAGCAAAGGCCTTTACATCCTCTGGAAATGTATAAACAGAATCTGCTTTTGATCGTCTTAAGGCGTTTGCTGTCATCATATCAGTACCAGGAGCGCGGCCAAGACCTAATTCTACTCGATTTGGATAAATCGTTGCCATTGTGCCAAATTGTTCAGCGACAATTAAAGGGGAATGGTTAGGCAGCATGATCCCTCCGGATCCAACCCGAATATGATTCGTATTTTCTAACGTGTGTTTTATTAAAATAGAAGTGGCTGAGCTGACAAGTGTCGGTGAATTATGATGCTCGGCAATCCAATATCGTTGATACCCCATTTTCTCTGTTGCTTGCGCAAGGTCCACCATTGCCTCAATTGCTTGTTTAGCAGTCTGTCCCTCACGTATTGGTGCTAGATTTAAAACCGATACAGGTATATGAATAGTAGACATTTTAAATTTTTCCTTTCGTTTTGAAGATCTACTACTATAGTAACAATCGGAATAAAGAAAACAAACTTAAATGACTTGGTAAATATTAATAGTTTACAAAAATGAGCAAAAAGAAAGTGCCGGAACTCACCGAATGGGGATCGTTCCTAGCACTTTTTTAAATAAACCTATGATTGATTAACTATTACCATTACTGGAGCTTCCCGCTTGTCCATTACCAGTCCATGGTTTTTGCACTCTAATACTTTTAATAGTTTTTCCATCAGTATCATAATAGATGGATAATGTACTACCAGTAGTTACTTCGTTCAAACTGATATTATTTTGAGTCATTCCATTTTGTCCCCTGGTCATAGTCGTCAATGTGACACCGTTAGGAAGTACAATGGTTTTCACTTCACCGGTATATTTTTTTACTCTCATTCCGCCTCTTCCAGCACCGCCATTACCACCTGAACCACCATTATAGCTGCCGTTGCTGTTTCCACCATTTTGTCCATTCCGTCTAGACATTTGTGGAATTTCCATAAGCTTTAAGGTAACATTATTTCCATTAATCGTAGATACCTCACCGTAAACATCAGGTTTTTGAAAAGCAGGTCTATTACTATTTCCGGTGCCATTACCATTGGATGCTGAAGCTGCTTGATTTGAATTTCCCGAATTGGAACAACCCGCAATAACAAAAATCAACAAGCATGAAAACAAAGTAGTTAAAAAACGTTTTTTGTTCATTTTCTTTACTCCTCTTATTTTAGGTTTTTCAGAGCCTATTATCGTACAATAATCTTAATTTATCCTTAAAAATTGAAAAAGAATTTTTAAAAAACCTATTAATTTTTCAGATTAATAGGTTGATCAATTTAAAGATGCAGTTTGAAACATTAATATAATCATGCAAGGTTTACTAAATAACTATCGTCTTTTCGTTACGAAAGTTCATTTATTTGTTTCGTAAGCTCTTTAAATTTCTTGTCGAGTTCTGTGTACGCTTTATTATTTGGAGTCATAAAGCTAAGCTTTCCTAAAACTTCTTGTCTTTCTGTTTCAAGCTTTAAACGTAATTCATCCAGATTATCTCTTTTTGGGGATAATTCATTCAATTGCTTTTGTATGCTATTATTCGAAATAATGAGTTTGCTGCTTGTCGTTTTTTCGAGAAAATATCGATCATGCGAAACGACGATTAGCTTTCCATTATACAGTGCTAAGGTATCTTCAAGTTGTTCACGTGAAGTTAAGTCAAGATGATTCGTCGGCTCATCTAAAAAAAGCACATCTTTTTCTTCTAATATATACTCCATTAACTTACACTTTACACGCTCACCCATACTCATATTCCTAATGGGTTCTGTCCAATGAGATGTCATAAATCCTAAATGCTTCATTAGAGTGTTTTTCATATTCACGTTGCTGGGTAAGTCTTTTCTGTTTGCGAACCTCGATATAACTAGAATAATTCCCTTTGTGTTCAATTACCTTCTTACCTTCAATCGACCATATTTTTGTTGCAACAGCATCTAAAAAATAACGATCATGCGAAACAAAAATAATGGTCCCTTTATAATTCTTAATTTGTCTAATGAGGAATTCTACACTTTGCTCATCGAGATGGTTTGTCGGTTCATCTAATAGTAAAAGGTGTGCATCTTTTGAAAAACCTCTTGCAAATCGTGATTTCAATTTTTCTCCACCACTTAATTGTGGAAAATCGTGGGTTGGTACATGCCATTTCTCTAGTAATTTAACTTCAAAAGGGGTCTTATCTTCGGAAGAATGCGACTCAGTTTCTTGTTCAACAAAATAAATTTTCAAGTCTTGTTGCAGCCATTGGATTTGTCCTTGTGCCGGCACTAAGTCATTGTTAATTAATTGCAACAACGTAGATTTACCAGCACCATTTTTGCCAATGACACCGATGATATCCCTATGCTGAACACTGGCATTTACATTTTCAAAAACAATAAAGTCCATTACTTCATAGCTAATATTAGATAATTTTAATAGTTCTTTCATATAATCTATCCCTCTCTTTAAAGGGAGAATAAAAAAATCCTCCCAGTTCATTTGGAAGGATTAGTCGTACCTTTACATCATCAAATAAGCTATTTTCATTAATAGCTCTACAATTTAAAAGAAAATGGGCAGACTAATCCTATTTCGTATGATTTGAAATATGTGATTTCAAATTTTAAAAATAAGATTAGTTAATCATCGCCCACCCATCATTCCTTTCTACTATTAGTAAAATCAGTATAGCATAAACACATTTGTAAAAACAAAAGTAAGTAACCATGTAAATCCTTTCATCTAAAAACTCTACACTATAATAAAATGTTTTTGGAAAGAATAGAATTATATTAAGGCATGACCATTTCACTGAAAAGAGTGATATTAATGAAGGCAATTACCTTTAAAGCATTTGCCATCACGAATGAAATTGATTTAAACAAAATCGCGATTGATTTCGGGATTCCCAAAAAATTCACCTGGGAAGAGCCATTAATCCTGAAAGGCAACATTTTAAAAAAAATCCTCAATCAAGAGTTGGAAGAATCGCAAATGGTTCTGGTTTTCTCTTTTGGCAGTGTTGTCTTCATTAATCACTCGCACCCCGATGAGATAATGGGCTTTTTAAATTACATCCAATCCTTCGAGCCGGGCATTGATTTCAAAAATACAGACAGATATTACGATGATTACAGTCTTCACATCAGTGAATCGGAAAACATCGAGTTGACTGATGAATATGTGGTGGTACCTGAATATGAGAATTTCTACCCTGAATTAATTTCCACTGTGCTCGCAAAATCAGTGGCGCTCGAGAAAACGGAAGAACAACTAGGAAAAATCCATGACAAACTCGAAAACATGATCGACAGGCTGGAAAAAGGAAAGCTGAGAATCGGCAATAAGGAACTGGCAAGGACGACCGCGAAAATCGTCCGCCACGAGTATAACACCCTTGCCTATATTATGATTCTGGATAAACCTGATATTACTTGGACCAGTAGCAATGCCAGCGAATTTTACGATAGGATGACAGATTTTTTTGAACTCAGCGATCGGTATAAGATTTTGAAAAGTAAAACGGACATTTTATATAACATAATGGATGGTTTTTCTACCATTAGCCATTCGATACGTGGACTATTCGTTGAATGGGTCGTCGTGATTCTCATTGTTATTGAGATTGCCTTGACGATTTTACAAATTGTTGGTTGGTTTAAATGAAATCCCGTATTGGTTCAATAGAAACAGGTATTTCACATTTAAACGACCCCGTTCGGAATAATCCGGGGGTCGTTTACCAATGGTGAATGCCATTATCGAGTTCAGTGAAAGGTACGACAAAATAACTTGATGGTACCTTTCGCTTATTTCATTCTGAATTTCACCGATTTTATTTACTAATTGAAAACGAATAGAAATCATTTCTGAAACTATATTTTCAAAGGTAGGACCTTTAAATACTCAATCGCTTCTTCCATTGTTTTTACTGGCACTTCTTTATCTTATACCCCTGCTTTTTTGCTTCGTCTTTTATGTCTTTTTCATTCGTATCACTTAAAGAATATAATTTAATAACCCCACACATATTCGATTCGAAAAATCAAATATATTATTTATTTTTTACTTTTTATCCAGTATTATTTGCATCTACCATTAGTAAAGTAAGCAGCCTAACGGATTAAAGTTGTTTAAAAGTGCTTATTTTTGATGACTCTAAATTTGAACGAAACCGTAGTAAAAAAGTAGAATTATTGGCCCGCTGCTTTGATCATTCTTCAAAAAAGGAACGTTTCTATAAAGAATTCCGTATGCTTACATCGGGTAGGCTTTCGTCAGCCGGACTGTTACGGTAAATTCTCACGCCTATTAGCCGAGCTTATAACACGCTTTTCCTTACTAAACAGCGTGCTATTCGACGCAGGGGGCCTTTCAGAGCGTTACCTCTTCATTCGACTCCTCGATATAACCCTTCAGATTTAGAAATCTGAAACTGCCTGACCTTTACCGAAATTGTGTTACCACATTTCATTTGAGTCAGGAACATTTCGCACCCATAAACGCGCCCTTTACTTGAATAAATAACTTATTACTTCCCCAATATTCAATTGATACATCTGAATATTCATCCTCGCTGAAAACAAATCCAAAATTGAATTACTCTGAAACAACAATCAAATCATCGTGCATTTCTAACATCAATTTCAAAATAATTCTTTTACATTCTATCAAAGGCAACGATATTGAAATTGGATATTCAAGATAAAATTGATTACTTCTTCTAAAATAAAACCCAAATGTAGATGGATAAAATAGAACTGTTTCGTTTTCGTAGTTCTTATAGTTATCAAATAAGAAATCAATCTTCAGCTTTAGAGTTTCTGCATTATAAGGGAACGTTGAAGTTTTAACCTCGTCTGCCTTAATTCGCTTATAAACCTTTTTATGTACCTCCTCAGATATTTGATAATCAACGGATTCTTTTTCAGAAATATCTATGTCATGATATTTCATTAAGTCTTCTACAATCTGTCTCCTAGCTTGTTTTATTTTATTCTCTTTTAGTAACTTCTCTAACTTAATTTTTCCAGTATCATCCATACTATCACCTTCTACGATATTTTAACTATCGTTGTTATTAGACTAGACTGTTTCTTTAGGCACAACAAGAAGCTGCCAAAATGACAGCTTCAATCTACAAGTCTTGCGCCCTTTAATGGAAGATCGTTCAGATCATTATTGCAGCAGTGATTTCAAGAAAAGCCTACGTTAGCTGAATGACTTATCTTTTCTCTGTTGACAATGAAATAGTTTATTTTGGATGAACTTCTCTTTTATTCATCATTAGAATTTCAAGTTTTTTTGTTCATCACTATCTTATCTATTCGTGTGGTACCTGGCCCATGAATCTATCCCATCTTACTCCTCTTTGTTGTAATTTAAAGTATAAGAATTTTGCAGGACGATTCTCCACCCATCCGGATCCTCGATGGTTACTCCGGCGTTTTTCCAATATGGATTTTCAGGTGCAACTTCTTTATAACCCATTAGATTCAATCTTTGGACAATCTTATCTCTAGCATCCTTATCAGGAAAATAGAACACTAGCAAATTATCTTTTGTTGGTGCAGGACACGGACTGCTCTCCACATGCTGGGTAAACTCCAAATGGTAACTAGCATCAGGTAACCCAAGCATGATACCATCATACCCATCGTGTCCTTCAAATGATCCAATTACCTTTAAGCCAACCCCATCACGATAAAACTCTACTACTTTCTGTAATTGATTTGTAGGTCATCCAACTCGAAATTGAGTAACAGGTAAGTTTTCAGACCAAACTTTTTTCATAACTGCACCTCTTTTATCATTTAATAAAATTTGTTTTTACAAAATTAATTAGGCTTTGTAGTTTGACGCCTTCCTAAACAAATGCGCCCGGTTGTGGAAGACCTTAATTACTATGTTTTGTTGAACCAACGCACCCTTAATGGAATAACAGTAGATCTTCTATTAACTGGTTTAGTGAAATAAAAAAACCTGTATAGATTAAATCTAAACAGATTTTTGAAGCATACCTTTAGTTTGTCAACAGCCACGATTTAAAGTGCTTTTTAAATGTTTTTTTCTTATGAGATTAAACATCTCCTGCACCACCGTAACTACTCTCCAAAGGTAACATTTTGAATACTTGCACAATCAGCAACTTTTGTTTATATCACTTGTATTTCTTTACCACCATTCTCTTTTTTTAATGAAAATTTCAATTTGAAAAGACTAACAACAAAATAGAAAATAGATAGAATTAAAACGTAGATCCAGATTTGATAGACAAATTGTGTATTCCAGACACCTATAAAATAAAGCAAAGACGGTATGGTTAGCGTTACCCATGACTGTACAAATGCGACAATACCAATGTAATATTCAATTTTCTTTTTAAGCGTATTCGATAAAAAGAATAGAAACCATAAAAGTGCCCACATTCCCCATGTTAATGCATTGACAACATCATGAAAGTGAATAATAGATGTAAAGGTATAAACGACTGCAACAATAGCAACCCATAAACAAAACCAACCGAGCCCATTTCCGTCAAGATCTTTCAATAACGTTACCCCTACGTACAAATACGTTAAACCAAATAAAAAGATTGCTGCGTTATTATATAATTCCCAATTACCTTGATTAGAATGAACGATTAAATAAAATGGAATAATCATTTGAAGTATTCCGACGAAAATATTAAAGATACCAACACTCTTTGCTTCTGCTTTACCTAACAACATAAGGCTATTTAGAAATAAAACTGCACCTGAAAGGAATAAACCAACGAAACTCATATCAATAGTTGTGAAAATCCTTTTTCACAACCTTTCCCTCCTTCAAAATAAGAAAAAGCAGTTTCCCATCTCTATTAAGAAGAGAAATTGCTTTTTCATTATAATTTATAGAACAATACTTACAATCACAGATGATAAAACACTTACTAATGTTGCTCCATATAATAGTTTTAGACCAAATTTCGCTACTGTGTTTCCTTTTTTTTCATTTAAGCTTTTTACTGCTCCTGCAATAATACCAATTGAGGAGAAGTTTGCAAACGAGACAAGGAATACAGAAATAATTCCTAATGTACGCGAGCTAAAGCTTGCGTGGATTTTTGCTAAATCCATCATGGCTACAAACTCATTTGTTACAAGCTTTGTTGCCATAATTCCGCCAGCATGGACAGCTTCAGAAAATGGAACCCCCATAATAAAGGCAACAGGCGCAAATATATATCCTAAAATTTCCTGGAATGAAATTCCGAATATTAATTGAAAAACGTTATCGATAGCCGCCATTAACGCAACAAAACCAATCAACATGGCACCGACAATGATCGCTACCTTAAATCCATCAATTATATATTCCCCTAGCATTTCAAAGAAGCTTTGTTTTTCTACGTCTTGAATAATGAGTATATCTTCATCTGCTGGAACCGTATACGGATTAATAATAGATGAGATAATAAATCCACCAAAAAGGTTAATCACAAGTGCTGTAACGACATATCTTGGTTCAATCATAGTCATATATGCACCGACAATTGACATCGAAACCGTTGACATCGCTGAAGCACATAATGTATATAAGCGATGTGCCGGCAGGAGGCCAAGTTGCTTTTTAACCGTGATAAATACTTCTGATTGGCCAACCATTGCGGAAGCAACTGCATTGTAAGATTCTAATTTCCCCATACCATTTATTTTACTTAACAACAATCCAATACCTTTCATAACGAATGGAAGTATTTTAAAATACTGGAAAATACCAATTAATACGGAAATGAACACGATTGGTAGTAAGACGTTAAGAAAGAATGACATTTCACCTTTATTCGCAAGACCTCCGAACACAAATGATACTCCGCTGCCTGCGTATTCTAATAATTTACTAAAAACGTTAGCAAATCCTTTGATTACAACTAAACCGAATTTTGTATTTAATAATAAACTTGCTAATAATACTTGAATGATGACCATAAGAATAATCGGTTTGAATTTAATATTTTTCCGATTATTACTTGCTACATAAGCAAGTCCAAAAACAACTAGTAACCCTATGATGGCAATGATATATTTCATGATTTCCTCCACATTGATGTAATTTATTCTAAGAAGTAAATGATTCTGAATTCGCTTACAATCTTAGGCTAAAGTTTATTTCGCTAAATCCTTTGAAGAAAAAAATCCTGGAAGCAACTGTTTAATCGATGTCTCAACAACATCTCCTTTTAGATTTGTTAAGATGACTTTTGTATTTTCATCACAAAACTCTGCCATTACTTGGCGGCAAGCACCACAAGGAGATATCGGGCCATCTGTGTCTCCTACAATAACAATCGCTTCAATATCTTTTTCCCCTTCAGAGATCGCTTTAAAAATAGCCGTTCTTTCCGCACAATTCGTTAATCCGTAAGAGGCATTTTCAATATTGCAACCAAGAAATATATGGCTATTTTTTGTTAACACAGCTGCTCCTACTTGAAAGTTTGAATATGGCGTATAAGCTTGCTTCCGAGCTTCAATCGCTTGATCAATTAAAAGCTTGATTTCCATTTATCATTCTCCATTCATGTTATTCAATAAGTTAATGAAAAGCTTGAGGCTGACCAACAAGCCAACCTCCTACCATTTTAATAAGAAGATAATGAGGTCTGTCCGTTTATGATGGCAACTCCTGAGCTTGCACCGATTCGGTTTGCACCAGCCTTTATTACGGCATCTGCATCTTCTAAACCTCTAACACCACCAGAAGCTTTCACACCTTTAGTTGATCCGACTGTTTTTTTCATTAATGCTACATCTTCAACAGTTGCACCCCCTGTTGAAAATCCTGTTGATGTTTTAACGAAATCTGCACCAGCTGAAACAGCTAACTGGCACGCTTTTTCTTTTTCTTCATTTGTTAATAGGCATGTTTCAATAATGACTTTTGTTAGGGCTTTGCCTTTTGTAGCATCAACCACTGCTTTTATATCATTTTCAACAACATCATACTGTTGGTCTTTTAAAGCGCCGATATTAATAACCATATCTACTTCTGTTGCACCATTTTCAATTGCATTTTTTGTTTCAAATGCTTTCACTTCTGATGTTGTTGCTCCAAGTGGGAAGCCAATTACTGTACAAACTTTAACCTCTGGTGTATCGCAAAGAAATTCAGCCGCTGTTTTTACCCATATTGGATTGATGCAAACAGAGGCAAATTGGTATTTTTTTGCTTCTTCAAGTAACTTCATAACTTCCTCTTTTGTTGCATTTGCTTTTAATAATGTATGATCAAGCATTCTCGCTAAATTTGTAGTCATAATAATTTTCCTTTCAGGGATTAATGAATTTCTGTATAAATAAGTGTTGGTGCAGCTACCATGCTTTTTCGGGGTAAATTCGTAGATTTCTTCTATTTCAACCCTCTAACTTATAACTTTTAAAAAGATTGGTTAAAAGTTTTCTAAACGTAACCGTTTTCATCTTTATGATTAAAATTACAAAAATAAATATAGCATATATCGTGAACAAATGTTAAGTACTATTTGAACAAAATGAAAATTAAATTTTTACCATTTTCCCCATCATCGTCCTTAATAACATCAACATTAACAAATAATCACCTTATTTAAAAATTACTGAAATTTCGTAAAATCATAATTGAAAAATTGTAATAATTGATAGACATAGAATGACACTTGCCATCTCATACACTTTTCCTATATCTGGAGTAACCCAATAAGTTTATGGACAAAATCTTCGTAGTGTGTATTATTTCTAATTACAAAAATAAGTATCCAAACTAGTCCGCACAAACAAAAGTTCACATAGACTAATGATGTAACAAGACAAATTCATATGGAGATCATTTAACGATGAATAGAAATATTGGATTTGGTGGTTTTTCATCAAATATACTGCCAGCCCAATGCTGCCCACCTCAAGTGTTCCCGGCTCAGTTTGATCCACCACTAGTTTCACCGGGCAACAATATGTAAAAACAAATTTATTTAATAAAGTAGTAACACATCTACATCCTTCCCACACAACTACAGTCAACAAGCTTATGGTTAATCATCAACACTACTTCCCACACACAGAATCATGTGTAAATGAAAGCTGTGAAACACAACAGTAGAAGAAGATATTGACAATATAATGATGATTATAAAGCGGGCTCAGGTTAAACGTAATAATATTGACCAGTGGCAGAATAACTATCCTAATCGCCAAACAATAAAAGATGATATTTTAAAAGGATATAGCTATGTATTATTAAATGATGAAAATATTGTAGCAACAACAGCTATTTCTTTTGACGTATCAATATTTTTAGTCACCATGACCAACCCTTACAAAATAAAAAACATCTCATTTGAGATGTTAATAGAAAACTTTATTCAATAATCTATCCCAGTCACTTACTGTTGCTTCTCCAGTTTGATTTGAGAAAACGGAAGATTCCGTTTTAAAATCCGTAGTAAAGTCGAATTTATGAAACTCGAATAAATGAATTAGATTATTATCATAATTTACTTTTGATAAATTAGTACCTGATACAATAATAATAGTTATTATTAATCCAAGGATTATAAAATTATTTTTGTTTTTAAACATAAAATATCACCCGTAAAGTCTTTTTTTCAAAAACATAGTAATTATAAGACTTCAAAGGGTTTATTGCGAATCTTTCAATATTAAATTTTTATTAAAATTAATAAAGCCACCTTTACTTCGGCAGATGGCAAACCGTCCCGATCCACTCCTTTATCGGCTGGGATCACTGCCCAAGTCTCGGAGGACAGTTACGGTTATTTTGCCGTAACCAGGAGTAGCGTAGCGAAAGAAAAATTGTCAAAATTTATGACCACTATTAGTATATCCATTCCCACCTTAAACACAAATTTGTTTTAGATTTTCATCTACCTTACTTTATTGAACTCAAGCACCCTTTCGTGTAAGTACATTATTTCACAATCTATATCTGAGCTATATCCTGTCGTGACCCTTTGTAATAATTTTGATTAAACTATTTTTATAATTCCCTAAAACTAAAGGGTCCGCATGGACCTTTTTTCATTCCTTTACTTTAATAAAGATAAAACAGAGAACTTTCTCCATTCGCAATAAACGGAGATAGCTCCATTAAACTGGTACAAATAATTTTTTATATTATTCTTATCCCTGAAGTTAGTAACTTTGGTGCGTATTTTTCCCAATCTTACTCAATGAAGGCGAGACGCTGCCGAGAATCGTCAACGTATTAGATGCTGCGCTTAGACTATTTGAGCAAAAAGGTGTTGAGCAAGTAAGTATGAATCAAATTGCAACAGAAGCACAAATTGGTCCTGGCTCTCTATATCGTCGTTATAAAAATAAAGGTGATTTATGTCTCGGTTTAATAAAAGACAACGTTGTTCTTCTTTTTGATGATATGGATGCTTATTTAGAGAAAAATCTTAATGAGTCATCAACTGTACGATTTAACACAGTTTCAACTTATTTATCCGATTCAGAGAAAATAAGGCACAATTGCTTAGAGGTGTTGATGACTCTACATCCACCAATAGTGGGAGACCCCTCACAATGAGTCCAATTTATAACGATTTACACCAAATATTCCTCAATCTGTTTGAAGAGATATTTGGGGCTGAATCATCAAAAGTGAATAATGTATTTAGTGCAGATGCTTCTTCAAGCTCTAAGGAGCGATTCCTATTTATTTCAAAGAGAAGTGCGTGGCTATTCCCCTGAAATGATTTTGGAACAAATCTATTCAGTTTTTATTTCTAACGAATGAAGAATCAATTATTCTAAAGCAACAAATCATCATAAAAAAGGTTCCCCAAAACGGCAGCTTGATCTTAAAGTAAAGCCCCCTTAGTTGCGTAAGAACTTTATCTTTTTTATCACTAGAGCACCCGATTACATCACTTATTTGGATTTCCATTCATATTGAATATCAGGTAACTTTTCTTCATTTTCATGTCCTCTACCAATAATTTCAAATCCATGCTTTTCATAAAATCGTTGTGCGTTTTCATTTACTTCAAATGTGTATAATGTTAATCTCCCACTTGATTGTGCTTTTACTTTATCTAGTAATGTTTGACCTATACCGATTCCTTGATAATCTATATGAATATAAAGTTGGCTTATTTCCCTTTCATTATAGGCAATCATTCCAACTACTTTTTCATCAATTAACGCTAAATCTATTTGAAACTGTTCAGGTAATATATGATTTAAAAAATAAACGTGATTTTCAAAGCCGTGAATTTCTGTCTGACCAATAGCCTGTTCCTTACTATCTCGCCACATATCCACTGTTTGTTCAGCGTACTTGGAATTATACTTAGTAATAATGATTTTGTGTTTTTTCACACATTACCTCCTCAATTTTTGTGTACTGCTTTATATGTTTTCTTGTTATAAAATTGATGAATACTACCCGTTGCGAGTATTTTAGCTTTTATAAAATATATTCCTACCTTCCTTCACTATTCTGCTTCGGTAGTTTAATAAGAAAAGTCGCCTGAAATGGCAGCCGGAACTAGAAGTATCTAGTCTGACTCCAACGACCACGGTGCACCACTGACTGTCGCTCCCTTACGGGAAGCACACATGGTAGATTAATCCTATTATGGTTGCTGCACTAGCCTCCAATAATAAGAGCCGTAGAAAAGATGTTCTCAATGGATGTAGTCATTGAGCGAGCATGTGGTATGGATGTCCATAAGGACAATATTACTGCATGTATTATGACACCTGAAGGAAAAGAGATTCAAACGTTTTCGACTAAAACTGTATTTCTATTACAGTTGGTTGTCTGGATTAAACAGCATAAATGTACCCATGTTGCCATGGAGAGTACAAGTGTATATTGGAAGCCTATTGTTGACTTACTAGAGGCTGAAGATATTGGGTTTTTAGTTGTGAATGCCCAACATATGAAGGCTGTTCCAGGACGTAAAACAGATGTTAAAGATACAGAATGGATTGCTAAACTCCTTCGTCATGGATTACTTAAATCCAGTTTTATTCCAGACCGAAATCAACGGGAATTGCGTGAATTAGTTCGCTATCGTCGGAGTATTATTGAAGAACGTGCGAGACAACATAACCGGATCTTTTTTCGTACTTCATAGAAGTTTATTTTCATGGTAGCTGAACAAGGAATTGAGATAAAATAATCAATATCAAATTAAATTTGCTTTATAAGTAACTAAAGCCACAGGTTCAAAAAACGTTTCCAGCTTTACAAGATTACAACCAAATTATTAAGACCTTGGAAACAAATCTTTTGGAGAATCCTTTAAGACTTTCTTAAGATTTTCATGCTATGATTTAACAAAATTTCAAGAGATTGTAGGGGTTAAAAATGAAGAAATGGTTTCCTCATGGGAAATGGACGAAATATTATGTATGGCTTCACCATTATTCAATTGTATCCTTTATGGGTCTTATGTTAACAGGACTTGTTCTCTATATCCCATTTTTTCATGTAAGGCTGATACGGTATTTATCCTTCCTTTATGATGCGCATATTTTCCTTGGTATCGTGTTCTTTCTGTCGTTATTTTCTCCGATTGTTAAGAAGTTGCCAAAAGTGAACCGCATACGAAAAGTCGATTGGTTTATGCCGATCTTTTTTGGTACGGCAATCTTTTTAACCGGATTTTCTTTATGGAAGATCAATTGGTTCCCCTCAAGCATAAGAGAGACAGCCTTCGGCTGGCATGGGAATTTGTCTTATCTTTTAGGAATTTGGTTTATCTTGCATGGTTTCTTCAAAGCAACCGGAACTCAATATCCCCAAACACTCGTGACAAAAAAAATGGATTCAGAACGTAGACAATTTCTGAGCTGGGGAGTTTCAGGGTTAGTGATTGGTGCAATTGCAATGACTCCGTTTTCGAAGCTTTTCACTACGCGTGAAAAAGTATCAACAACTTCGAAACCGGGTGTACATGAGTTTCCGGAATATTTTACTGTGACGGATAACTATCCAAAAGTCACGCTCGACAAGTACCGGTTGAAGGTCGAAGGTCTAGTGACTACTAAAAAATCCATCACCATTGAACAATTGACGTCTTTACCTGTCACAAAATAGACCAAAGATTTCCAATGTGTTACGGGGTGGACAGTAGCGGATGTGGAATGGGAAGGGATTCACATCCGCGAGCTTGTTTCATTAGTAAACCCCACCTCAGAAGCTTCATTCATAACCTTTTATTCTGCAGATGGTGTTTATACAGAAAGCTTGTCCCTAAAAGAAGCGATGGAATCCGATGTTCTTCTTGCTTATAAGATGGACCGACAGCCGCTTCGTGTCGAACAAGGTTTTCCGCTTCGATTAGTGGTGCCCAGAATGTATGGATATAAATCAATCAAATGGGTAAATCGTGTTGAATTTGCATCCACTCGTATTCAGGGATACTGGGAACAACAAGGCTATCCAGCTGAGGCAACGTTTTGATCAAGAAAAATGCATGGTCTATAGGATTATGCTTTCTCTTGTTTAGGAAATTCTCTCCTACTCACTGTTAGTTACGAAGATTCCTCATGTTAAGACGAGTGGGAATGAAATCAAGAATGAGAATAATAGAGGATTCATAACAATCCTCTTTGTTTTGGACTTGTGTCAGGTTCCACTAACCTGCTTCGTTTAAAAATTGACCACTTAGTAAATCGTATTCCAATTGGATTTTCACGCCTGCCGTATTACTACTCCCACTCAGAGCCTTGATAATCGGTGGCGAAGGAATTAGGTAGCTGAAACACAGTTGCATCTAAAATCCGAATGCGTTCGAAAGATGAAATCATGTGTGAAGATAGCAATTGTGTCGCACAGAGTTTTTGTGTTAGAAGTGAAGTAAAGACTTCTCGGAGGAATGCGACAGCTGTTGGATTAAAGCGTTGATTGAGCCCCTCTTGGCTCATTAGTACACCCGTCGAAGCCTCTAACCGACTACAAAGTTGCGTAAGCGATGTACTAGCGACTTCTTGGCTGAGCCAAACGCAAAGGGCGATGAGTTCATTTGCTTGATACTTACTAGATCGCTGCACAAAACCAACTTGTTTGGCGGTTTCTTGTAGGACTGATGGAGATAGAAATCGTTGTAATTCTTGTGCGAAAAATGTAAGTTCACTGGAGATGATAGGATTCATAAAAACACCATCCTTTCTCGTAAACTTCTTACGATAAGGATAGCGTTTTTTCATTTTTGGGGGTATTGTTTTAACTTAGCTTGATGGGCATGTGGTGGGACCCCCTATTAAAAGAAATTTTGATTTTTCATCGTAAAATAATAAACAAGAGTTAAAAGAGCTAAAATCGAAAAGTTATAAAAACTAAACCTTATAAGGTACATTTTACTTTTTTGTGGATCTCTCTTAATAAAAAGTTTAAATGAAATTACACTTGCGAGGGAAGCAACAATCGTACCAAGTCCACCTAAATTCACACCTACTAATAAAGGCTGCCAATTCACGGAGAATTTTGATAAAAAGATCGCAGCTGGTACATTGCTTATCAGTTGGCTTAAAATTATGGAACTGAAAAAGATAGATGTGGGGCTTTTGAGATTTTCGCTTGCAAATGTGTGTACTACCTTTAATTCCGATATGTTTCCTATAAATATAAAAAAACATATAAAAGTAATAAGCAATAAATAATCAATTTTCTTCAATAATTTTATATCAAGTATAAATACGGTTCCCAATGCGATGATGAATGCAAGTTTATAGCTTAAAACCCCTAGTATGGATGCAGATATGATGCCAAATAGAATTCCCCATACTGTTGCCTTTTTTTTATTTTTTATAGGAATATACGGAAGTTCCATTTCCAGTGTTTTACTATTCAATCTTTGATTAAAAAAGTATAACAGAATAATTCCAAGAACCACTAATAGAAGGGTTGTTGTAAAAAATTGTATGGGCTTATTCCGTAGTTAGTAAATATGAAAAGATTTTGAGGATTTCCCATAGGAGTTAGGCTGCTTCCGATGTTAGCCGCAATTGTCTCTAGTATAATAGTATCTAACATAGAAGTTTGTATAATCTTACTAATTATAAGTGTTAATGGTACAAATGTTATTAATGCCACATCATTCGTTACAAGCATGGAACTAAAAAAGCATAATAAAATTAGGATTGCTGAAACACTTTTACTATTATGACATTTACTCAGTATAGCAATGGCGAACTTATCCAATAGTTTAAGATCTTCCAGAGCCTTAACTACGAGCATAAGATTAAATAAACTGACTATTACTTTAAAATTAATATATTCTAGTTTTGGTGCATGGAATAAACAGCTTACGATTGCTAACAAGAGTGATATGGTAAATACAATGTCTTTTTTTAAAATTCCAAATTTCAAGTTCACTTTTTTTTCATTTTTCACATAAATATATTCTTTCATCAATCCCCCTCCAGTACTATCTATTCTACTACATACCCCTGTTTCTTGCATTTGAAACCTCAACGCACCCAAAAAACACCATCCTTTCCATGAAATTACAGAAAAAACAACATTTTATCGTTATGGGGGTAATGATTTGTTTTGGCTTGATGGGCATGCGGCACTACCCCAAAAAAGAAAAATTGACATCGGGTATCTTCTTGAAAACACAGAAGGGAACGACAATTAAAAAAGCATTTTAATATTTTTGGTTCTGGTGCGAAGATAAAATAAAAGAGGATAAAGCGCATATATTCTTAGCGGAATCGTATCTTATGCTGCAAGCCCAAACAATTAATTGATGAATTCTTTCTGATTTTGGATAGACTGATCCCATAAATCAATCTGTTCTTTTTTGATCATATGCATGGCTTCTACTCCCGAAAGAATGGATGTAGCTGTGTCAAAAGACTTGAACCCTAACATAGGAAGGACTCGTCTCTTAATGAACCGATGATTCTGTTCCACGATGTTGTTAAGATATTTAACTTGCCATATTTGGATGGCTTCTGGCAGCTTTTTATCTTCTTTTAACTCCTCAACTGCTACTGGATAAGCTGGATTCTTATCTACAGTAATGACACGAGGAGTGGATACATGCGAAAAAGCCAAGGTTTTTTGAAAAAGCGCTTGGCTGATTTGGTTTTTCTATTTTTTAATTAAGTAAAAATCAATGGTATGCCACGAACATCCTGCCCGTATCCAAGTTGATTGCGAGTTATTAGAGAGAGTAATAAATAACCTAATGGAAAATGTGATGAAATACTCCTCGAAAGGATCATTAGTTTCTATTATTGTTACCTGGAAGGATACCCATGTTATTTTTAGCATAAAAGATCAAGTAAAAGGAATACCCGATCATTCTCTCCCCTATATATTTGATCGCTTTTATCGAGTTGACAAGGCAAGAAACACTAAAGTAAATGGCAGTGGTTTAGGGCTTTCGATTGCACAAGAAATTATACGAATCCACGAGGGGCAAATTTGGGTAGAGCAAAATGTTGATCTAGGCTGTACGTTTTCATTTTCTCTTCCTTATGCAATAAACTTTAGCGGAATTTATAATTCATCATGAATGATTTTATAAACTGTTACAATTTTATGTTAAGCCTTGTTAATATCAAAGTTTTGATTTGAAAGACGCTCTCGATTAAAAAGAATTGTTTAAGAATGCTGACCTCGGAATGCTTTATAAACAAGAAAAGAGAATAAAAATTCTCCATTTACATCCCTTTTGCGTCAATTTATTTTAAAATCAGTCAAAATTTCTGATTGACCAGATAAATCGGAAATAATCAAGTTATCACCACAAGAACAAAATCTCTAACTCGAAGGCTTCATTAAAGAAAAAGCTGCTAAACACAATGGTTCCCGAGTGTTTAGCGGCTTTTTACATGGGCAAAAATATCACTAATTTCCCTCTGTGTCACATGATTGGTCACATTAAGGATTTTTTTGAGGAAATTTGATTAATTTTTAAGGGTTTCAGGTTATTTAAGTTAGTGCTTATTTTTTTGGGGTTCTTTGATATTGTTTTCGTGTAACACCTACAATAGATTTAACGACTTTTATAAAATAGCTTTGATCGCTAAAGTTGATTTGATTAGAAATATTAGATATTGTCATGTCCAATTGCTCCAACCAACCATATGCAGACCTACTCTATTTTTTCTTTCAAAATGTACTCCCTCACTGTGATTCTAACTTCCCTCTTAAACAGCCTTGATAATTGGTTCGGATCAATTTTCAGTATCTAATTATACAAAAAAGACTGTCGATAAACTCGATTTTCTTCGAATTTGTCGACAGTCTGTATCCTCGGTATTTACGAGGAATCTTGGTTTTAAGATTTTTTTCCTATATGATACCATTCACCGACCCTCTATCATCTGAATAGAATATTCTATAGAACCACTAAATGAAAGTAAGGTGAATTGAATATAATGGATTCTTCCCCTGATAAACTCCTCGTTTGCTTCCATTCCCATGTATCTAATCTGCAACGTTTACAAATCCATCAGCATATAGGAGCAACTTTAATTGACAAAATTCCAGAATTGAATGTCCATATTGTCTCTATTAAACCCGATCAAATGGAAGTGAGTCTAGATCGTTATTCAGCTTGGAATGAAGTTGAATATGCAGAACCCAACAGGATAGCGAAAGCAACCATTAACCCTGATCCAAATTTCTCGATTGACCCTCTTTTTCCTCTAGAATGGGGACAATTTAAAATTCAGACTCCCCAAGCATGGAGTGAAATATCTCTTAAAGTCCTCAATTCCAATCTTTCACATAATCGGGAGGTACCATCCAAAACCAAATCTTCCGTTGTTATAGCAGTATTGGATTCGGGCATAGATATAAAACATCCTGCTTTGTCCAAGAAAATTGTACTTAATAAAAACTTTTCGAATTCTCCTACAGTGGATGACCTGATTGGACATGGCACTCATGTTGCTGGAATCATTAATGCCATTGCGACCAATGGAAATTTGGGTGCCGTGGGTACCTTTAATGCTGTCGAATTAATGAACGTGAAAGTGTTGGGTGATAATGGACAAGGTTCCTTTTATGACACTTCGAAAGGAATCATCTATGCTACTAATAACGGAGCAAAAGTAATTAATATGAGTCTTTCTACCACGCAAGCAAATGAGACTATACACCGAGCTGTGCAATATGCTTCGAAAAAAAGAGTGGTGTTGGTTGCATCAGCAGGAAACTACAAAACCACTAGGAAGCACTATCCATCTGCTTTTCGTGAAGTAATTAGTGTGGCTGCAATCGACCAAAACGATAAACGAGCAGGTTTCTCCAACTATGGGAAGTCATGGGTGGACGTTGCTGCCCCAGGGGTTTCGATTTGGTCCACACTTCCTACGCATACCAATTCAACGAGAAGAAGGAATTACGGTGCTCTTAGCGGAACATCCCAGGCATCTGCATTTGTCAGCGGACTGGCTGGATTAATCTTGGCAATTACTCCAAATACAAAGGTAAATATAAGGCATATCATAGAATCTAATACAGACCCGATCAGTGGACATGGCACATTATTTAGGTATGGACGAATAAATGCATTTAAAGCGGCTAAATGGGTAATTATTCAGCAAAAAAGAAAATAAAAAACCCTCAATTTAAGGAAAGCCTCATTAAACCCTATAATGTTATTGACGCTTCATAATGACATAAAATTGACAGTGTTGATTGTCCATAATTTGACGGAAATAATGACCATTAGAAATGGGAAGCCCGCAAACTGCACAAGCTTCCCTAAGAAGTACTCTATATCAACTCTACAAGTTTCCTTTGGATTTAAATCAACTTTAGTATCATTTGGCAACGATAATATACCAGTCCATTCCGAGTTCTATTCTGCACGAAAGTTCCATTTCATTCCCAAGATAAAGTTTGAAAGATTCCCCACAGCGCACCATGTAACGCCTTGTACTTTCGGCCAATAGACCTCCCAACAATTAAGAAAATCATTGTATTCCATGTCTTGCCATCTATTTTTCATGACAGCTCTCCTTGTATGACATGCTTAATCATATGATCATCGATTATTCGGCGCCCATTCTGCTCTCCATAAAGAAGACTGTGTGTACAAACCTTATTTATGAGCCTGGCAGATCCTCCAGAAAAGCAGTGAATTTCATCCAATGCACTATCGGAAAATGAATGCCTTTTAATAAAGGGATTGCTGCTTTACTGTCATTCAAGTTCCCAGAAGAAAAAAGGGATTGCAAAATGTATTGGCTTCTTGCCCCAACTGCCAAATGAGCCTTATAGCCGTACCAAAAAACGTTTTTCCCTTCGCTGTTCTTCTTTACTCCCCATTGGGGAACTTGGGGAATCTCAGCACGAAGTTTATCTAAAGGAGCGTCTAGCTGCTCTTCTATTTTCTTTTCAAAAAGAGGAAGACTCGCTTCAAGTTCTACTTTTTCAATTAACCATTTTTCTCGTTCTTCCTTTGACTTGCGGCCACGCTTCTTAGGTTCCGTTTTAGGTTTTTCCTCCTTCGGAGGTGCTTGGTTTTTTGCTTCAAAGTGTGTTGCATCTATGGCAGCAGTATCGTCCATAATAAATCCTTCAGTGATAGCTTGATGAAGAAGGGTTTCTTGCGCTCCTTCAAGAACATTCGATTCACTGATGATCGTTATGATTCTTGAATAAGCAGCTTCTGATGGAACCGAATCAGAGACCAAAAATCCGCAGTCAAGACGAAAAATCATATCATTCCTTAACCGCTTAACTAGATCTTTAATGAATGGAATCCGCTCTGTGATTCTAGCGATTAGGGAATATATCATTGCCGCATAGTTAAGCTCAACAGGTCTACCAAAACGTGATTTCTTCGTTACCGCAGCTAAGATTGGATCAATGTCAATAGTAGAAAAAATAGCTTCAAATCGTTGGGTAGGTTCTAAATCATATAATTCTTGTATGTCAAACAGGCTTCCTTGTCGTATAATAGTCATAGGGAGTCTTCCTCCAGTCTCATAAGTTTGTGTGGTGCTTACTTATTTCGACATTTTAGGGAGGTGCTCCTTTTTTTAGTGCTTAAAAGCCTTGAGCCCGTAAGGCTCATAATTATGAAATTGATTCTTATATGTAAAATTTATTTAAATGGACAAACTTCCCATTCAAATGGTTTCATTTTGAATATCCTATTTTTGTAACATAAAATAAATACGAACGGAGGCGAACAAATGGGATACTATGATAAAAAATACAATGAAGAGAAAGAAGCAGATTTTAAAAACAGCAACAAAAATAAAAACAATAACGATAATGATAACCAAAATGAAAACGAGAATGATCTGAAGAATAGTAATACTGCTAAAATTTTCAACAGTGGAAACTCTTATGTCGATGTTAACGTTAAAGTTAATTCCAAAAATGAATCTAATTCTGAATCTGAACAGGAACAAGAACAACAACAAAAACAAAGCCAAAGAGAAAAAGAAAAAAGTAAAGGTTATTAAATAAAGATTACTGCTAAATTGAGATAATATTTATCTCGATTTAGTAGTAATCTAATTTTTAAGTTCGGGTATTTAAAGGAGGAAATAAAATGGGATTAGAACCTCAAGTCTTTTTTGGTCGATCAAAAATAGCTAATGAACAGACAGATGAAATAAGCAAAAACGATTTTTATGATCAAAATGATCTGGTGAATGGTACACTAGCTAAAGTAAGTAATAGTGGTAATTCGGATGTTGACGTTAATACAAAAATTGATGTGTATATTGATGTAATGCCGATTGCATTTGCAATTCTATATTCTTCTTTAGCCAAAAAACAAATTTCAAAAAATGAATTTGAAAATGCCATTAAGAAATTAAATGAGTATAAATCGAAATAAGAAATCCATTTCTTTTAAAGAACAATGCTCCTAATGAGGATGACAAATTTTGGAGCTAGTCCATAATTAATTCTTAGCCTTTAAATCACCTTTTAATCATTTTTCCACTCTTCTAACTGTTTCCAAATTTCTCATATGCTTTTCTCAATATATTTTCATGGTAACTACTTTATCTTTTTATGTTTCAAACAAATAAGCCCTTCTCATTCGAGAAGAGCTTTATCTAATTCCTTCACCAACTGCGTAATATCCTCACCATCAGCAATAACCTTCACTAATTCTAAATCTACAAAAGATTCTTTCTTTATTTGCTTCCACCATTGATAAGTACTTCTTCAGTTTTATTCCCTCTAATTGGGAATGATCCTTGCCGCAAAATTTTATTTTGATATTCTACTGCTATGTGAGTCAATTTCATAATTGTTACTAAACTAATGCATCCGTTAGCTTAAGTTATCATGAACGAAACTAGCTCCTTACTCGTAACACCGTAGGTTAATTTGGTTACACTGTTTACTGGAAAAAACAAACCAAATCAGAGCTACATTACGAAAGGAGCTAGCTATTATGAAGGATACCATAAAATATGTAGGTTTAGACGTTTCAAAAGAAAAAATTGCCGTTGTCATTGCAGATGAAGGTCGAGATGAGCCAAGGTATTGGGGAATGATCCCTAACACGGTGGAATCAATTAGAAAGTTAGTAAAGGGGTCCTGCCGACAAAAATACGGATATTATACGCTAAGACATTTTTTGGAAGAAAAAACCCGTTTTTCCTTACGCTAATCAAATTCAGACCTAAAAAAAGCCGATTCCTGTACGGTGAACTATAACCCGAATAAGGGGCACTTTTTTAACTAGTGTCCATTATTCGGGTTATAGTTCAGTTTTAATATGAATTAGGGGCTTTTTTTGATTAAGCTTGAATTTTAGACCCTTCCAATTATTTGAAAGGGCTTCTTGGAGCTTTATCATCCTTTTTACATTTACCACAAATGCAGTTAGAAATGCTTGTATTCGCATGCCAAATTGACCACGGTATTTTGCCCTGGTCATTCAATGTGCGTTCTTTAATTCAGCATTTTTGTGCTCAATATTGCATCGGATACCTTTTCTTTGAAGATATTCATCAGATTCTAGAAAGTCCATCTGTAGTTTATTCTCTTCTGATTTAATGCTGCTAGAATACGTTTTTTCTTTTGTATTGTTATAACAACCTTCCCTTAAAGGGCAATTTTGGGAGAGGTTTGTATCAAAGTAAAAGGTAAGGCATGGATTTTTACTTGTGCCTGTTCTTCCATTTTAGCTTTCCTTTTACTTGGATACCCTACAGGGCATATAACCTCTTCATTTTCCATGTCATTCTGGAACAATTCCTTTCTATAAAATTGCCTACATCGATGCGATCATTAAAGCCATCATAGGTTTTATTATGTTCTTTTCAAAGAATCCACTACATTTAGATAAAACGAGTGGTGAAATACAAATGTAAATTTACGAAAAAATGGCTTGGAATTTCTCCAAGCCATTTTTCATTATAATCTCGAATCAATAGAATAATTTAATTTTTGTAAACCAATAACCCAACTATTCCACACCTACTGCCTTTTACTTCAACCCATAATTTACCGAAGAAAGTTCTCTATGATAGAAATTTGTTCTTCTGTATTTAAAGCTGGTGCATGCCCTAGTTTTGGAATCGTTACCATTTGACAATTTGGTTTTTGCATCATTTTCACCGCTACATCTTGGGGCAATACGTCTGATATTTCCCCTCGAATCAGTAATGTTTTAGATTGAATGGCTTCCCAATGGTTCCATAAGTTTAAATCACTCGTGTGTTGGAATTGCAAAGCAATGTTCGGGTCATAATCAGGACTAATCCCACCCTCATCTCTTCGTCTGCAAGAATTTTGGGTAAAATCAATCCATTCCTGCTCATTAGAAAGACCAAATGTGGCATATATGGTCTTATAATATGTCTTTAATTCAGTAAAAGTTTCGAATTGTGGAGGAGTTCCTACATAACTTATTATTCTTTTAATGCCTTCAATATCTTGAACAGCATTTTCAGAAGCACCGGCTCCAATATCATTTAAAATTAAGTGGGTAATGCGATTTTGGTGAAGTGGTGTTCCAGCAATATGCATCCCAATGGCTCCTCCCATTGAGGTTCCAACCCAACGGACTTGCTCAATTCCTAAATGGTCTAATAATCCAATCGCTAGGTTACTGTAAATTTCAAAACAATAATCCTTTTCAGGGGAAGTACTCCATTGGCTCCATCCTCGCCCAATCGTATCAGGACAAAGAATATGATATTCATTGGCCAAACGGCGAGCCAAAATATCAAAGTCTCGTCCGTTCCGAGTTAAGCCGTGCCAACAAACCACAGTTGGTTTCTGTGAATCTCCCCATTCAGTAAAATGAACTTCCATTCCATTAATTGCTTCAAATCTAGATTTAGGAGATAGCATAAAACAACCCCTTTCTTTTATAAATTTCTGTTTATTATATATTCGCTATACGGGAAAGTATCCCTTCTTCAATTAAACCTTTTCCCCAAACGAACGCTTTTTTATCTCCTCCTTTTCTATATAAGTCTACTTACCTATTTTTTTAAAAAAATATATATCAAAGGTATAAAAAGTATTAAGAAATTAATATAAATAGAGTATTACAGGATAAAACGGTCCAACCTAGTTCGGCATATTTGCTGTTCTAAAGGAACATTCGTATAAACTTCAACATTAGAAAATGTCAATTCAACCACATTTAAAAAGACAAATGTGCAAAACGTGGAAAAGAATTTAGGTGGATTTTATTTCATTAAGCGTTGCGTTTGGATTTAATAAATTTTGTGAATAATAAGGATAAAGTTTTCGAAAAAATTTAAAAACCACAATAGATTTCTAATCCTATTGTGGTTTTTAGTCTACACTCAGAAAATGAGTTTTTATAAAAGAATAATTGACAAAATGGTTAGGAGGTTTTATTGGTGTCTTTAAGTCAAGTTCTACAAAAACACATTATTTATCACCAATATAAAAATTGGTATGTGCTGGATGATGAATTTTATTGGGACATTAAAACTTTATCTAATACTATTTTTAAATATTTAGGCTCAAATTTTACTATTCCTGTTATTTTTTGTTCTATTTGTCAAGCGAATAAAATCATTAGTGACTTAGGGGATGAAGAAGATGAATATTTACGATTCGCATCAGGCATTTATTGCAGAGAATTAGAGATTATCTTTATTTTCACCTTCAGTGAATATATCCCATTAATTGAGACTCTTTTTCATGAATTTCGCCATGTTATGCAAGACTTGAATCCTGAATTTAGACATCATTTCGAATCTGATAAAAAATTACCTTATCAAGAACGAATTACCGAAATGGATGCCTTTCAATTTGCAAAAGAAAAAACAAATGAATATCTAACATATGATTTTTATAAAAAAGTTGATTTATGATCAGTTCAAAAAAGGTACCATTCCACTTATGGGGGATTATCCCTTTCTTCTCGTTGCACCTAGTATCAGATAATTCGCCTCTGCTTTACTTTTAAACTGATTCCTTCGTTCAGTCTATTTTTTCTTATTCTTTTGGTTAGCTGTTTTCGAATTATTGCTTTTGCTATTGCTATTCTTCGAGGCTGCAGAGTTTTGCTTTTTGTTGTTGTTTGATTTTTTTGCCATATTCATCACCCTCCCGTTAAATCGAATGTAGTGCACTTGAATCTAATATATAGTATTCATTGCTGGTAAAAATCTACAAAACAAGACATCAAAAAGGCGGCAATGAGCCGCCTTTTTTTGTATAGTGGGAAGGTTTTGTAAGAAAATAATAAAGGCAGATCTTTACGTAGATCCGCCTTGTAATGTTCCATTTAAATTAAAATGAATTAGCTAATTCTTTTGCACGTGTGATTGCATTTTCTTTGATTTCCTGGGCTTTATCAGGCATTGCATTTTGACCTTCAACAAATAATCCTTCAAAAGAAGGAACACCAAAGAAATTCATCATAATAGTTAAATAACGGTGACCCATTTCTATATCAGCTGCAGGTCCCTCCGAGTAAAAACCACCGCGAGCTTGAATGTGTAGCGCTTTTTTATCAGTTAACAGACCAATTGGTCCTTGTTCAGTGTATTTAAATGTCTTTCCTGCAACAGCCACAGAATCAAGATATGCTTTCATTACTGTAGGGAAGGAAAAATTCCATAAAGGTGTTACAAATACATATTTATCTGCAGCAGTGAATTGTTCACTTAATTCAGAAAGGCGACCAACTTTTGCTTTCTCTCCTGCAGTAAGTTCCTCGAAGCCTTTTCCCGATCGAAGTTTTCCCCAACCGCTCAAAACATCGGCATCAATTTGTGGAATATTTTCATTAAAAAGATCAATATGCACAATTTCATCATTTTTATTCTTTTCTTGGTAAGTATCAATAAACGCTTTTCCAACAGCCATACCATATGATTGAGTTTCATTGAATGGGTTTGCTGTGATATACAAAACTTTTGCCATTTTGTTTTTCCACCTTTTCATGTTAAATTTTTTAATAATTTAATATAAACTAAAAATATCTTAAACTAGTAACCACTTGGAACCATTGTGGTACGTTATAGGTGCTATTTGTTTCAACTTGCTGTTTATAATTGGCTATCTTCATGAATCACGTCATCTTCGGTTAACAAAATTTGAAGATCGATGGTTATAATTTACGTTGATTTCCCCTCCTCTATATTTTTCTAAATCCTTTTAAGGTACAATGGTAATAGGGATTTAGAAATAAATATTACTGAGGTTACTCAATATACGTTTCCTCAATATGAGTTTATGTGATATTTTTTAAAGTGTCAAGGAGGATTTCTTATGACAAACCAATATTCTTCGAAAGCATCCGCTGTAGAGGTTATCCATGCCTTAATTAAAACTTCTCATAAAATTCAAAGAGAATATGAAGTACAAATTTGCAATCCCGATATGCCCTTTCAAATATCAGGACCAAGACTTCGCGTTCTTCTTACCGTTTCCGAAGTGGGGAAAATACGAATGAGCGAGTTAGCTGCCAAATTAGGGGTTAAGGCCGAACAGTTACTGATTTTGTGGACGCACTTGAAAAGGATAAGCTCCTGGTTCGACTGCCTGATCCACTTGACCGACGTGCGACTTTGCTACAGCTGACAGATATGGCCCAAATGCAAATTAAAAAAGTACAATTGCTCGAGGAAGAAGCTGCAGAAATATTATTAAAGAATCTGACAGAGGAGCAGCGTGACCATCTTATTGAACTTCTATCCACACTTACAAATTATAGTGAAGTTCAATGCCCATTAGATGAATGAATGGAAAAAACTAATATTTTAATTAGAAAAAGCAGGATAGGGTTACCTAGTCCTGCTTTTCTCTTATTCATCCATTTACCACCAATATATGTACTAATTAAATCTTGTTCAGCGATTGATTATTTCACAAGATAATATTTATCTCCATTCCAATAGGCAAATGTTTCGAAGTTTGTAAGGAAACCTGACACTTCCGATCTGCATTTGATCAACGCATTCACTCCCTTCCTTTAGTTAGTAAACCCAAGCATGTCGATTACTTATTTCTATTTTAATACCGACAATCGCATTTATTAGTTTGTTTTTTGATTATAGGAAGAATACCCTTTCAATTCAATCATCTTGTGAGAAAGACTGACGTGGTTTCGGAATATTCGGTGTGCTTCGTTGCTTTCGTTTTGGATAATCAAAAAGAGTACCCATAAAAAATGAATACTCTCTCCCAAGTGCAAAATTTTTCATCCAACCACAAGATGATGTCAGTCATGCTTTTGTGAACAATACTTAATAGCCTTTTTTTACATCCACCTTATTATGAAGCGGCTTATTTTCTTCAATATTTTTCAATGTTTCCAGAAAACAAGCAGCACCCTCATTAGGAGTTGTCACTGCTGAAATATGGGGTGTGATTTGTACTCTGGGATGATCCCATAATCGGTTCTCCAATGGAAGTGGCTCTTGTGAAAATACATCAAGGACGGCAAATCTAACATGGTTTTGCTCTAACGCATGCAGCAATGCTCCCACATCAAGTGATGCACCTCTCCCTACATTCATAAAACCTGCACCAGATAAATGTCTAAAGATCTTCTCATTAAATAAATGGGCTGTTTGTTCCGTTAACGGCAAAGTATTGATGAGATAATTCATTTCGCTTAATCGTGAATAATGGGAGTCAATTGGCAAAACCTCTTTAAAATAATCTTTTTCCTTCCCGCTTAAGGAGACGCCGTATACATCTACTCCTAGTCCAGAAAGAATTTTAGCGGTTGTTTGACCAATCTCTCCAGTTCCATATATCATGACTTTTTGTTCATTTAATAATTTTGGGGTCATCGGCTGCCAGTTTTTGTGTCGCTTAAAATCTTGGAATTGGTCATGAAACTGTAAATCTTTCAGAATGTAACTCAAGCAATACTCGGCAATTCTTTGCCCAAAAGAACAAATCGTTCTTGTTAGTAAAACATCCTGATTCCATTCCTTCTTAAATAAAAAACGGTCAACGCCAGCACCAAGGGAGTGCACCCATTTTATAGAACTATAATCATAATCTGATTTTAAATTAAACGAAACTAAAGCATCAGCCCATCCTAAATCAGTTTGTGTCATCTTGCTTTCAGGTAAAAACTGGAAATCATTCTGGAATTCTTCCTTTTTTATTAACTGTTGGAGTTCTTTATACATAGGGCTAACCACTAGGATATTCGTTATCTTCATTTTCTTCACCTGACCTTAAAATTCAGTTTTCAACTGAATTCCACGCTTGACATGCTCTTGAATATAAGCTGGTAGTGTTACTGTAATCGTCGTTCCTTCATTTTGAACACTATCGATTTCCAATTTCCCATTCATGGTTTGGATAGTCTTCACCACAACCATTGAACCTAATCCAGTTCCTTTTTCTTTACTACTATAATAAGGCTCACCAAAACGGTTAATTTGTGCTTTGCTCATACCAACACCGTTATCAGTTATTTTAATCGTTATATTATTTTTCTCTACAAATGAAATGACATGCAGGTCACCCCCATGTGGCATTGCCTCTATCCCATTTTTCATTAAGTTTAAAAAGCCTTGCCGGAAATGATTTATATTTCCAAGGACTGTTCCCGGTAAAAGCTGATCCGTTATCTTCACCGAATTCATGTTTGCTAATGGCTTTATAATTTCAATGACGCTTCGAATTTCGCGTTCGATTAAAATCGTTTCGACTTTTTCCGTTGCTGGCTTTGCAAATGCTAAATAATCACTAATAATAGACTCTGCTTGATTAAGTTCTCTCACCACATGTTGAATGTATTGTTCTTTCACTTCTTGTGATAGGTCAGGCGCTTTTAACAATTCAACAAACCCTTTTACAACGGTTAATGGATTTCGTACTTCGTGTGATATACTTGCCGCCAGTTGACTGACGACCTCCATTTTTTCAAACTTTACCATTCTTGATCTTATATGTATGGCGTCTTTTAATAATTCAATAATATATACTGTGAAAAACATGACAACAGGTGGAAGCAGAAGAAAATAAAATATGTAAGCCTCCGTCACGACAAAAACAGTAGATATATTCACAGCAAGCCATGTTGTCACAATATCAAGAAAAATAGTCAGCAGAACGGAGGTTATTAGCCTATTCTTTTTATTCAACTTTTTAAACCTTGTTGAAAAAAGTGCTGTTGCAATAAAGATTACGAAGTAAACAATCAAAGTTAAGAAATTAAATCCATAAAAAGCCATTCGGCAGGCGAGTAGAATCATCAGCAAAGCAGCCCCGACAGGCCAGCCGCCATAAAGTGTCCCAATAATAAGAGGAATTTGCCTCAAGTCATGGATACAATACTGATCAATATAAATTGGAAATTTCATACATAAAATGATAGGTAATCCCGTACATGTAGTAATCAGGGTCTTTTTATAATTTTTGAATTTCTTAACATAATCAAATAAAACAAAAAACCAAAAAATACTAACTAAAATATAAAACAAATTATCTAAGATATTGCTATTAATATATTTAAAGTCCATAATCGAAAGCCCCTTACAAAGTTTGTGACAAATTTAAGTATAAAGGAAAAACCTTCATCTATGTTAGTAATTTAAGCAAAAAAAAGGAAATTACGAAATGTACCTTCTAGTGGATATCCCTATGACCGTGCTATTTAAGTTTTCTTTCGTTTCAAACAATATCTAAATCCTCTTGAATTAAAAGGACAATTCTGTTATATTTACATTCAATTAAATATTTTCTTACTTCAATACCTTTTGAAGTGAGGATAGAGGCGCAAAGACCATTAGTACACAAAATGAGGATGATGAGGTCCAATGACAATTGTGGAAAGGGGAATTTGCCGAAGCTTCAAAGTTACTCATTGATCTTGAAGCTGGTTCTGCTATTGAAAAAATACAGAACTGTCATATAGGAAACTATATGGAGGGCTATCTTCGCATAGGAACTAGTTTTTATAAATGTTTCTATTGCAGCAGCGAACCCTCGTTGTTGCTTTTTTGCGTTGATTTTCAAATGGCCTTAACCACACCTCTAATTTTTAAAAAAACTATTAAAAAGGGTGAGAAATGATGTATTTTGGCCAAGTTTTAACCGCAATGGTTACGCCATTTGATCAAAATGGTGAGGTTGATTTTAACGCAACAAGAAATTTAGTCAATTATTTAATTGCAAATGGTACGGATGGCTTAGTTGTTGCTGGGACAACGGGAGAATCTCCTACCTTAACAACTGAAGAAAAAGTAGCTTTATTTAAATTTGTTGTAGACGTTGTGGATGGAAGAGTCCCAGTTATTGCTGGGACTGGATCAAACAACACGAGAGCCTCCATCAGCTTAACTAGTCTTGCTGAAGAAGTTGGAGTAGATGGGATTATGCTCGTTGCTCCCTACTACAACAAACCATCTCAAGAAGGATTATACCAACACTTTAAAGCGATTGCCGAATCAACACGTTTACCGGTCATGCTTTACAATATTCCTGGACGAAGTGTGGTAAACATATCGGTTAAGACCATTGTTCGTCTCGCAAAGATTACCAATATCGTGTCAATTAAAGAAGCAAGCGGCAACTTAGATGCCATGGCTGAAATTATTAGCCAAACCCCGAGTGCATTTACGGTATATAGTGGCGATGATGGATTAGCACTACCGATTTTAGCCATCGGCGGCGCTGGAATTATATCCGTTGCCTCTCATATCATTGGAAATGAAATGCAAGAAATGATCAACAGCTTTAAAAATGGTCAACTCCAGGAAGCTGCTACGAAACATCGCAGCCTTCTCCCGATTATGAGAGCCTTATTTGCTGCACCAAGCCCCTCACCGGTGAAAGCAGCATTAAATATCAATGGAATCAATGTTGGGGGTGTCCGATTACCAATGGTTCCTTTAACTGCTGAAGAAGAAAGTGCGCTAAAAAGTATCCTGCCTGCTATTAAAATTAACGCATTCAGATAATATAATCACAGCTGTGTTTATTAATAAAAGACAACAAATTTAATAGTAATGATACAGATAAGGGGGTGAATGGATTTTGGTTACCATTCACCCCTTATTTCATGGTTCGCGGGCATCATTGAGCTCCTTTGGTTACCGCCTTCCCCTTTTTCTCGTTGCGTGGGCATCAACTTTTGGTTTCTTTTATCACCTTCCACTCCTTTTTACTTGATGAATAATTTTTTTGATCTCGGATTCCACTGTTTCGAAAAACTTCCCCAAACTCTTGTTTGCACCGCTCTCTAAGATGCGCTTACCTACCATAGCAATCTTACCAGTTACCTGAACATCACCTGAAAAGGTTAACTTGGAAGTTCCATGTAAATCTTCGATGAACAATTCTGCTACACCTTCAACTTCCCCGAGCTTACCTTTCCCTTTCATTGCCAATTGATAAAAGGTAGGAGACTTCTCTTTTTCTCGGCGAACTTCAAGTGTTAAAAGATCTTTAATTGGCCCTAAATGGATCTCTATTTCCGCTACATACACTCCGTTTGAACTCTCAACGAATGATTTGCAACCCGGAAGTGAGTTTCTGAGAACATTTTCATCCTTTATGTACTTCCATACCAGGTTCCTTGGTATACCGAAAGTATATTCATATTCGATTTTCAAAATTCCCCCTCCTAATGGATATCCCTTTTTTAAAAATGGGTTTATTGCCTAACATATTCATACTTACAAAAAACAGTGCCCAATTATTACTCAGAAATTTTAAAACTACATAGGGCTGTAAAGTTAGATAGGATAAAGCGGCATAATTTTTTATTCAATGTAAATTTCATATTAAAAAGATCTTATTTCATTGATTCCTGTTTATGTATGGTTTATCTTGTAATTATTACCAACAAAAAGAGTTAAAGGAGATGTGTATGGAACAAATAAAAAGTAAACAAGGATTTGTCGTCGCTGGATTGCTTCTCTCCATCTTGATGGCTTCAATGGATAATACGATTGTGGCTACGGCGATGGGGACGATTATCGGAGACCTTGGCGGGCTCGATAAGTTTATTTGGGTTACGTCTGCTTACATGGTGGCAGAAATGTCCGGGATGCCTATTTTCGGGAAGCTCTCCGATATGTTTGGACGGAAACGATTCTTTATTATGGGTATCATCCTTTTCATGTTTGGATCGATTCTTTGCGGGACCGCTCAAAGCATTGAGCAGCTTAGTGTTTACAGGGCGATTCAGGGAATAGGCGGTGGAGCACTGGTCCCAATTACGTTCACGATCATATTTGATAGTTTTCCTCCAGAAAAACGCGGCAAGATGAGCGGGTTATTTGGAGCGGTTTTCGGGTTATCCAGCATCTTTGGACCGCTGCTCGGAGCCTACATCACTGACTATATTAGCTGGCACTGGATTTTCTATATCAATCTACCCTTGGGGATCATTTCACTTATTCTAATTGGGCTATACTACAAAGAGTCGCTTGAACATCAGAACCAGAAAATCGATTGGCTGGGTGCTGCTACCCTTGTGGGGGCGGTCATCTGCTTGATGTTCGCTCTTGAGCTTGGAGGCAATAAATACGCTTGGAATTCCGGAGTCATTCTTAGCTTATTTGCAGGATTTATAGTTTTATTTTTAGCTTTTATTTTTACGGAAAGAAGAGCTCAGGATCCTATCATCTCCTTTTCGATGTTTAAGGATCGTTTGTTTGCATCCAGTACCATTGTAGGACTGCTTTACGGTATCGCATTTATAGTGGGTGCCATCTACATTCCGATTTTTATCCAGGGGGTCACGGGCGGGACAGCTACCAATTCCGGGCTGATTTTACTTCCAATGATGCTCGGTGTCGTGGTTTCAGCACAAACAGGTGCTATCAGTGCTGCAAAGTTTGGGTACCGCAATGTCATGCTCGTTTTTGCCGTCATTTTTCTGATTGGCATTTATTTACTGAGTACCGTCACTGCTGAAACAACCAGGACAACGGTAACTTTATATATGATTATTGTCGGTTTAGGTATAGGGGCGTCTTTTTCTGTCCTCAATATGTCGGCCATTCACAACATGGTACCGCAACGCCGTGGATCAGCCAATTCCACAGTATCTTTCGTTCGACAGCTTGGCATGACAGTAGGAATTACGGTTTACGGAATCATTCAGCGCAATGTTTTTACAGATAAGTTGAATGAAACATTTAAAGGTACTGGCCAAATGATTCAGGGCGGGGTCCAAAGTGATCCGCATGCCCTGTTGTCAGAACGGCCATATACCGAAGCCCATCCTTGATAGGATTATTACAGACCTTGCCGGTTCCATTGGCTATACCTTTGCATGGGCACTTATTCCGGCCGCATTAGTTCTTATTTTCGTTTTCATGTTAACCAATGACCGGCTTTCCGACGGCGAATATGGCAAAAAAGAAGTAACAAAAGAGTCGCTTAATCCACAATAAACATAAAAAAGGCTGGTGAAAAATTTTTTCATCAGCCTTTATTTAAAGATAAGAAAGCATATTTTTTTTACTTTGAAAATTGTCCAACGCAAGCACCCCAGCGACTAGTGTACTTCGATCATCTCCTTACGATAAGTCAACACGAAAAAGCTTACGCTCTCCGTGTTTCCTTTATCTCATATACGGTGTGCTCCAGTCCATTCGCCACTAAACGGGGCGCTTGCGCTTTTCTTTTCTACGATGGCGTTGGCTCGTAGGGATAATAGGTCAACTCCCACTTCTTTTCCGCGATTTCTTTGGCCAAAACGGATCATGCGAAATACTAAAATCCATGATGCGACCATTAAAATGACTTGTCCGAATGGAAATATGCCTGATAAAGGTGAGTCCCAAAGAGCATGGATGAAAACGACAATCACAAAAATACGGACGAAATTGCGCTTTGTTAACATGCTCAACTGGAATTTACTGTCCCCTTGTACCATACAAATGGCAGCCCCTGTTAAAGCAGCCCAGGCGACGTGTCCACCGGGAGCAAAAATACTGCGCCATAGGATAGTATAATAAAGCATATGAAAGCTTCCGGAAAGCAGCCCCCTTAAGGCATAACCTGCCGTTTCAAAGGCCACAATCCGGCCCCAATAGCAGCGCCAAGCAAAAGCCCATTCAGCACATATTTGTATTTAAGATTGCGCACGAAATAAATAACAGTTATCACTTTGGCTAGTTCCTCCGTGATTCCAATCGTAATGACATTGATATTATTACCAAGGATATCATAAAATACAAGCGCTACTAAAAGCGAAAGGATTCCCCCGATAAACACCACATAAACGATTTTGTAAATTGCAATATTCTGAGGGGCATTCATTTCCCAGAAGAAAATCAGGGTTGTGAAGGGAACGGCAAAAGCACCAACTACGATAAGACCCGGTATAAAGTTAATATTCCCGAACAAGCTTACACCCAAGTACAATCCTATATATGAGATCAGCGCTATGAGGAATACCCTTGCAAAAAGCCAAGGTTTCGGCCATGTTTCCTCAACTTCTTCAATCTTAGGTGTAGTAAGACCTGTCCCTACGATGAAAAGCCGTTCTGCTTCAATTTCACTATGCTTTCGGAATACACGCGAAAATAGATTCCGAAATTTAGGTTCAACGGAACGATGGCTTCTTGGGAGCCCGTCTACACGATGGGCAAACCTGTAAAATATACTGTTACGTTCCTGGTCGTCTTTGCCATGAATCATAAATTCATCGCAGCTTAGACAGAACTTTTCCCCTTCCGGATTAGAATAGATACAATGCGGACATTTCATTTACCTTCCCCCTCATCGGATTCTTATCGTTTTTCATAGCCGGTTGTGATAAAAAAAAATTGTACTTAAGTTTTTATTCCTTTTAGCTTCGGGGAACAGCTAGACAATCATTCGTTCAATCCTGTTTTACTTTAAAAAATGCACTGACAATAGGATTCAACCATTCCTCGATAATATGTGTAAAATCAAGTGAAAATACAACCAATACATCCAAGTTTTTATTTTCCCATCAAAAAAATAAGACACAACGTCATGTTATGTCTTATCATTCTTTATTTAGGATTTAAATAAGGCATCAAATTAATACTTTTTACTTAATAGAAACACCTAAAATTCCAGAAACAGTATGAAGATTATCCCTATTCACTTTGATCAGTTCTGCAATTTTACTAGGGCTTTTACTCGTAATGGCATCCTGTAGCTCATCATATTTTCCGTGAATATCTTCTGCATAGGTCTGTCCTTTTTTCGCCTTCAATGGAGGCAGAATGGCTGCATGAAATTCATCATGGAGACTATTGGCAAGCGTTGTAGCCGATTTAAAATCCCCTTTTTTCACATCTAGCTCAATTGCTGAAAAGCCATTAAGCTCATCTTGGAATGCTTTTGTTAAAGGCTGTTGATTATCCATTTTCATCCCTTTCATGGATGAATCTTGAGATGATTTTGAAGCGCTATTACTCTGCGAGGTATTTTTGCTTTGAGAACTATTGTTGCTTTGTGAGGTTCCGCAACCCGCAAGACAAAAAATTAATAGTGCTCCACTAATTACAGCCATTATTTTTTTATTCATTGTTTGTTTCTCCTTTTCTTCTTTAGTATTAAATTGAACCACATCCAGACCCCCGATATACTTAGTACGATCATACACATGGCCCCTAAATCAGTTAGCCAGACAATCGAAGTATTTCCAATGGCTCCAGAATGTAGTGCAAAAATAAACTCTTGCAGTTTCATCGCTGTATTAGAAGAATAACCAATAAAAGAGCGATGATTTAGTAAAATTCCAGTTATGCCATAAGCAAAACTATTAAAGAACCCACTAACCCAGCGGTATGATGGATCATTTTAAGCATTTTATACATAGGCAACACTCACGATTTACATATTTTAGTTGAAAAGCATACTGCTAAATAAACATTATTTTAAATACCTTTCTACTATTACTTTACTTGAAATTGATTATTTTTTTAATGACTCATAAGGGCTAGTTTCAGATGAAAATGTGACATAATTATGACAGCGAATGATGTTATTTTATTAAGTTATCCATTTCTATTCAAGCTAAATCCCATTTTATAAACTCTTTGGATGATGTTACTATAATATATACTACATAAGTATACTAAGGAGCATAAAAAATGTCTTACCGGGTTTTAAAAGTAATCACGATTTTAATACCTACCGTTCTGATTGGTGGGTTGGAATTTCTTCGACACAGTGTTTTACTCCTTAATAAGTTTTCAATGGAGACAGGAAATTATCTTATTACCATTTTAACCTTCTTGGTTTCCTATGCTTTTTCAACTTGGATGTTTAGAACAATTGAAGAAAAGAACAAACGGATTTCTTCTGAACGTGAAATGCGGGCCATATATGAAGAGCGAGAAAGGCTGGCAAAAGAATTACACGATAATATTGCCCAAACGTTATTTCTATTAAAGGTCAATTTAAAAAAAGGAAAACTAAATGATGCACAAGGGCTTGTCAATTCAATTGACTATAATCTAAGACAAGCTATTTTTAACTTGCGAATCAGCCCGTCTGAACACGTTTCATTTTCTAAGAGAGTCGAAAGCTGGCTCGATGATTGGAGTACTGTTTCAGGGATTGATATAAAACCTTCAATAGAAATAGAAGACGGTTTTTTCTCTTCTATTGAAGAAATTCAACTGTTTAGTATTATTCAGGAGGCATTTACAAATATAAGGAAGCATTCCGAAGCAGATTGTGCCTCTATTTGTCTTCACACCACTAAAGACAATTGGGAACTGATTATCGAAGACAATGGGAAAGGGTTTTTTCCAAATGAAGTTCGATTAAACAAATACGGGCTCACGATGTTAAAGGAGCGAGCCGAAAAAATCAATGGTAGCATTGATTTTTCTTCTAAAAAAGACCTAGGAACAAAAATTTCCATAAAAGGAGACAGGGATTAGAGTTGAACAGTTATCGGGTTTTAATTGCAGATGATCACCCTCACGCACGACAAGCAATAATGGAGATGCTTGAGGAAGATCCGTGTTTTTTGATTGTTGGTCAGGCAACAGATGGGAAAAAAGCGATTCAATTGTGTGAAGAATTGCTTCCGGATATTTTATTAATCGATATTCAAATGCCTGGTTTAAACGGATTAGAGGCAACAAAAATAATAAAGGAAAAATATCCATTTATTAAGATCATTATCTTAAGTGTATCGGATCATATCGAGGATTTATTTACCGCCATCCAGTATGGTGCACAGGGATATTTGTTGAAAACGATGGATCCGGATGATTGGCTGCAATATCTTCGCTCGATTGTCGAAGGGTCTGATTCGGTAGCAAGAGACCTAGCAGGAAAACTTCTTTATCAATTTAGAGAGCGCGATATCCAGAACACTCCTGCCATAGGCTCTTTAACTCCAAGAGAAAAAGAAATCCTACATCTAGTATCAAAAGGGTTAACCAATAAACAACTGGCAGAACATCTTTTTATTGCAGAAAATACGGTGAAAAATCATATTAAAAACCTTTTGCAAAAGCTAAACCTCGAAAATCGTGTACAGCTTGCTTCCTATGCTTTAAAATATTTAAATTTGAATTAAAAATAGGGGCAAGTCCTTAAAAAAGAAGAGGTGGCAGATTTGATTTTAAAAAGGAATATGTGGATTAATTATTTATTTGTTTATTTATGTTTGTACGCTTACCATCTTATTGTTTCAAAATCCCCTGGGGACGATTTAACATTTGCTAAAGCTGCTCAACATTATAACGTAGTTCAGTGGCTTTCTAAGCGCTATTTTGATTGGTCGGGACGGCTTTTTCCCGATGCGATGTCATTACTCCTGCTTGCGAACAAAGTATGGTTATGGAGACTCATTAATCCACTCGTTATTATCGTCCTTGCTTACGGTTTAGTTAGGATTTGGAAGAAAAACGTCAGGATGGTAGAATTTTTGACAGCCTTATGTATTATAGGATATTTCACGAACAACATCTTAAGTTCAGGTTTTTTTTGGATAACAGGGTCTATGTATTACTTATGGGCAATCGCCCTAGGTTTACTTGCTATGATACCCTATGCTGATCAAGGATTTAGAGAGGAAAAATTTAAAAACAATTTTCAATTTATTTTGTGTCTAATTTTTGGATTCTTGGCATCAGTTGCGAATGAACAAGCCTCTCTCTGTATGTCCTGCTTTGCAATTTTATCCCATATCGTATTGTTCCGTCAGAAAAAACCTCAAGATAAAAGGTTATTCTTCCTTACAATTATTATAACCATTGGAACCTTGATTCTCCTCCTGGCTCCTGGGAGTCATGTTAGATCTATTAAAGAAGCAACCTATTGGTACCCAGGATTTGAACATTTGACGCTGAAGGATCATTTTTATATTGGAACAATCTGGGGATTCGAAAAACTTTTTATTGATATGAAAAATCTGTTATTTTTACTTTCAATTCTAGCTGTTATTCCATATTTTAAAGATGAGCAACTAAGAAACAATCTTATTTTTAAAGTGTTTAGCTTGGTATTGTGTATGATGGTACTCTTTCATCTTACGGGGTTAGGATTAGAACATTTTTACAAATTTGAGGCAATCAGAAATTTTAATTTTACTGCTACATTGTTTTCAATATCCCTTTTCAAAAGAACCTTTATTTCAGCTGTTTTTCCATATCTTTTCTGGTCTGTTTACAGTCTCATGTTACTGTATCTTCTGTTAAAAAATACAAAAAGGAAGATATTTGTCTTGTTTTGTATATTAGCGGTCATTTCGACTTTAGTTTTAATGTTTTTTTCGCCAACTATTTATGGGTCAGGGAATAGAGTCTTAACAGTGGGCGCAGTTCTTTTAGCCATCATTATGATTGGAAGAATGATTGAGCAGAGAATGATCGGTACATTCTTTTATCTAAGCATTTTTGCCATTTTTCCGATTATCAACCTATCCGATATGTTTTTTATATGGCTAACTAAAGGGTTTAATCCTTTTCTTTAAAAAAAATCAGACTGAGTTTTAATCCAGAAACGACCCTGCATCAATGTGCCAGGTCGTTTTTTATAGGATTATTTATTAAAATAGGACTTTGTTTGCAGGCTAAAAGCTGCCTTCTATTGCTTTTTTAAATTTTAATAGTCTTTAAGGTTTCTCAAAGTTCCTAATTTGATCGATTTAACGCTGGAATCAAACTATCTGCTTTAGGGGAACCGATACCTGTTACCAAATCATATCCAGCTTGCGAGGAATATCCTCCATTGCCTCCTGCAAGAATATCGTGATAATTCGTTGAATATCCGGTAGAGTTTGTCGTCCCCGCAATCACATAAAGCTGGCTGATTGTATTAAGACTCGTCAAAGGAGATGTACGTCCTTGATCAGCTAGTGCAATCATCGCCGACCAACATGGAGCCCCGAAGCTTGTACCTCCAACTTGAAACCATCCTTTTTGTCCGCTGTCAATCGTGCTGTCATAAACAGCTACTCCTGTATTCGGATCGGCATTCCATGATACATCCGGTGATCCGCGATGTGTGCCAACAACGGTTTGCCAAAGATCTTCGTAACTTGGCCTTGTTTCATAAGTACTGGTGCCGCCTCCCGAACCGGACCAAGCGCTCTCGCCAAGGTAGGTCCCTGTTGAATCAAGTTGAAGATTTGTTCCGCCGACGGACAACACATTAGGAGAAGAAGCCGGCCAGGACATACCTGAGCCATTATCACCGGAAGAGGCAACGTATACTACACCTTTATGTTGAAAATGCGAATCATAACTTGCCTCTCCAGAGAATTCAGACCCGCCCCAACTGTTGGAAACAACTTGAGCGCCCTGAGAGGTTGCGTAATCCACCGCTGAGAACAAATTGGAAATGGATGCCGATTTGGCGACCACCAGCAATATTTTAGCCTGTGGCGCTATCGCATGCGCCCACTCCACATCAAGCGCAGTCTCCAGCGCCCAGCCACCGTCCGTTTTGTTTGGTTTTCCATTCGGATAAGCGATTGTTAAGCTTGTAGCTGAAAGACCGAACTGTTGATTGAACACTTGGAGATCGTTTGAAATGGTCGGGCTGCCATATGCATCGACAATCGCAATTGTTTGTCCGTAACCAGTTGAAGTTAACTGATCCAAACCGTATGCTTTTTTAATCTTTGCTGGTGTGTAACCATTTAGATAGGTTGGTGTCGCACCATTATTTTTAATGTGAATGGGCGGATGCGCATCCTTAAGCGGTTGCTGTGTAGAAAAACCAGCAAGCGATAAGAAACAGAGAGAAGCAGTAAACATAAGCGAAAGATTACGCACAATTTTTTTCATTTAGGACCCCCTATCAGAATTTTAATACTACTATTCTATTCATCCCAAAGTAAAAAATCCCTATTTTACGCATTCCATAATAATATTGAATCGTTATCTCTTTTTTATTTAACCCCCAATTTCTCCATTTCAATCACTCTTTTTAGATAGTCATATTCTTTTTGGTCGAGAATGTCGATTTCATTGTTAGTCGCTAGTAAGATTTGCTTTCTGCACTTGGATATCCTTTGGATCATCGGGTGAATCGTGAGACTTGATAGATTAACAAAGTCATATAGGTCAGTTAAACTGACAGGCAATTTATAGCCCTTATTGCTGCTTGCAATTAATAATCCATTATCACGTAACTTAGAAACAATGTTGGATCTAAAGTAATGTTGATTTATTTTGATTGATCTAATGGCATTAAGATTTTCTAAAATTTCTTGGGTATATACATATTCATTTGGGTTTTCTTTCAAATTAAATAAAAGAAACTTTAGAAAATCAATTCGAATTTTTTCATCATCCTCTTCACTTTTTCTATTTTTATCGATGTATCGATAGGCCAAATTTACAGATTTTCTGATAATAACCTCATCGTATAAACAGTCAGGATTCTCTGATTTATATTCATATAGAAAGTTTTTATAGTCATAAGGCCATTGATGGATTCCTATTATTTTAGGTTTGATTAATTGGTAAAAAGAGCGATATTGTTCCGAAAACTGTGTTTTATCATATCCTTGTGCAATCGACCCCGCGATAAGATCAGCCAATTGGAGAAGCATAGTGGATTGACTGTGATTGAATCCAAACGTTGAATAATTAAATAAATCTGGAATACTCGTTTTCTTTACATAATTTTTAAATTCCTGTGTAAATTCTTTTGCTCCCTGTTCACTTGCCACAAGATCAAGTTGTTCAAACGTTTTATTTAAATCATCATAGGCCAATCGATTTAAATAGTTAATAAATGTCTTCTTAAATGTGATGCCGCTATCCTCTCTTATTTTTCTTTTATCGATGACATAGGCGTACACCGTAAAAGGTAAATCCTTTAACTCCTTTACAATTTGTAACCTAAGATTATGATTATTTTCAATCTCGCTGGATTTCATTTCTCCGGCTTGGAAATATTTTTGTCTAATCTTATCAATTTCCTGTTCTACCATCTCTTTATTAGATTCTTTTACCAGAATGGAAACGATTATAAAGTGGGTTGAAACATCATGTTTGTCAAAATCAAAATCATAATCACCAAACTCATCAATAAATGCATATTGTATTTCATCCAACTTTTCCCACCCCATTAAAGGAATTAAATTTTATCTTAATAATTCAACAAAATTTTATCCAAACCTCTAAAAAGTTAATTTCCCCCTAAAAATTACTTTTTTAAGCTCATCGGCAAACATGTGAATGAGGGGAATTAACGGGGATTTAATAAAATCACGGTAAAATGCAAAAAGCGGTCACCCATAGGAAACCGCTTTGATAGTAGTCTTTTGAAAACATTTTATCATTTATGAGTTTAGCTTGTTAAGGGAACAGTCTTCCTTTTGTTTAGTCATCAAATTTAAATCTTGGTAAAACTTCTTCCTCTACTACCGGTTGTTCGTTTTCAACTTTCTTTATTTTTGATTTTTTTACCACAAAATAAATAATACCTATCAATAAGATCGCAAGAATAAGGACAAGAAAAACCATCATTCAACACTTCCTTCCACTAAAAATAATTTCACATTAGAATATATGAACAATAGCTTGTCATTTTTAATAAAAAAAGAAAAATTTTAAAGATAGGACCTAAAAACTAATCCATAAAAAAAAATCAGTTCCCATTGCCTATTCTGTTTTACAACAGGGAACTGACCTTTCATTATAAAACCAATTTATATTTAGAAGTAAATTCCTTCACCATTAATCTAGTTACATGTCACTCGGAATTCTTCTCATCAAAGTCGTCCCCGTCAGTTAACTTCGGTGCTTCTGTCTGAGCAAGGGAATCTAAATACGCCCGTGGTGTTACTTCAGGCAACTCTGGCTGTTTCTCGCCATAAAGTTCCGTATAGATTTCCTCGATCTCCTCACCCGTTAGATCTCCCCGCCTCAGCAGCTCTTCGGCAATGGTGTGGACGAAGTCAGCGTGGTCGAGTACGAGCTTCTTTACTTTGGTCATCTCGTCTTTTAGCAGCACGTTAATCTTTGACCGGAGCGCCTTGAGTCCATCTTGTCGAGATCCTAACGCAAGCCAGCTGAACAACTCATCTCCCATACCGACGATACCAAGGTATGCACCGGCCAGCTCTGTAGCCTGCTCCAAGTCGGAAGTGACCCCGTTTAATTTCTTCCCAAGGAACTCCTCTTCTACCGCCCGGGCTGCAAGACAGACTTGGATTTCCGCCAAGATCTCTTTGTCGCTTCGATTATATCGCTCATGCGTCGGCTTGGTGGCAGCGAGACCAAGTGCGCTTCCTCGCCGGATAATTGTCACCTTCCAAACCCGTTCGTGCGGCTTTAGCAGGTATTGGGCTACCGCATGGCCTGCTTCATGATAAGCGACGTTCCGCTTCTCATCATCGCTCATGGAGCGGAGCGGCTGTTTGAGTCCCCACTCATAGGTCTCCATGGTGGCCCGAAAGTCCTCATAATTAGAAACCTGAGCACCACGCTGGTGAGCAATCACAACCGACTCGTTCACGATGTGTTTGATCTGCGCAGGGCTGTAGCCAATCGTGTCGAGTGCTGCCTTCTCTGGAGTAAGAGAAGGGTCGAGCTTCACCTTCTTGAGATAGTATTGGAAGACGTCCACCCGGCCATCATAGTCGGGGGAATCTACCCAGAGCTTTCGGTCAAAACGGCCATGGCCGGAGCAGCGCTTGATCGAGTACGTCTGGCAGGTTTGTCGCCCCAATCGTCAGGACCGCCGGCCGCTCTGCTTTCTTCTTCCGAAGTCCGAGTGAGCGAAGCAGCTTGGCAAACCAGTTGTTGTCGATGTTCGGTGGATCCATTTGCAAGAGCAGCTCGTTGAGGATGCCAGAACCGCCCATGCCCATTAGCCCTCCCATCATTCCTCCACCGCCCCCTCCTTGCCGACTCATACCGATAGCATCGATCTCGTCGATGAAGATGATGCAGGCACCGTACACTTTCGCCAACTTTCGGGCCTTCTTGTAAATGCCCATCACCTTTAGGTTGCCAACACCGAAGAACATGTTTTGAAAGCTTGGAGCAGAGGCATATGCAAAGGGTACCTGTGCTTCATTGGCTATTACTTGTGCTAGGTAGGATTTGCCGGTTCCTGGGGGACCACAGAGCAGCAAACCACGAATCGCCTCGCCCCCCATCTCCTTAAACTCTTTGACACCCTTGAGCAGGGTGACAATCCTCTTGGCATTTTCAACGATTTCAGGATTCCCCCTATAATCGTCCCATGTGGAGCCGGTTTCGCCGGGCAAAATCCAATACGTGCGTCCCCGTGCAAGGAACCAAAATAGAGCAACAAACTGAATAATCATGAACAGCATGGCAAAGAGTAGCTGTAGCAAAAGACTGGCAATATTCAATGCGATTCCCCAAGCTGTTGGCCTCCTGTCCACAACAGCACGCCGATAAAGACGATGACTGTCAACCAGAGAAGGAATTTACGCCATTTAATCCAACGATATGCTTTCATGGCGTCACTTCCTTTACAGGTTTATGATTCTTTTGAAAACCACGAATTTAACTTAGTACAGATAACTCTTTAAAAGGAGAGGAATACCTTGATAATAGGAGAAGATTTTTTGACCTAGGAGAGAAAGAGGTAATGATTCCTACTATACTTCAAATCTTCCATCATTTAGAAATCAACAGTAGGTACGAGGTATCTGTTGATTTATAGAACCAAAATAGATAAAAATTGCAGGCTCGTTCTCTTGAAAAACACCTAATAAAATTATCTTTTCCCAATTTTTATTCGTTGATTCTCATTTTAGAACTGGACATCTTTATATCTAACCAATTTTTAATCTATCTCAAAGAGGCTAGAGGGATTTTTCATTCAAAATAGGGGTTAATCAGTCATTTTACAATTATTGGAATAAATTCGAAACTTATTGCGAAAACTTAAATTAAGAGCAAGGAAATATGCACCTTTAGAATCGTCCTCCATTAACTTCCTTGCCCTATTCTTTGTTTACCTCGGGCGTCCTCCTGCCCGAGTGTTTCAATTGTTATTGATACCCCAAACTCACCTAAATTGATGGTATTGCCTGTCCGGAAGTAGGCGAGTATAATTTCCTCGTATGATTCTGGAGAAAGGAAAAGACAATTGAAAACACCTAACAAACAGTATTTAAAAACAAATGGAGACAAAAAAAGAAGTAGGTTAGTCCCTACTTCATTTATCAAGCCAATGACCACCAGAAATGAACACATTTACCTATAGATAGCCTAAGCTCTCCATTTATTTATGATTCCGCTTAAATAATTCCAAATTACAGCCAAACCACCAATATAGTAAAAAACTAATAATATCCATCCTGTAGGATCAATCGGCATTAAGTTCAAAATAAATACTAATGGGAATACAAGGTATAAAACATCTTTCAAATAATCTAATACCATTTTGAGATTGAAAGATTTAGTCACCAATGATTTAAAAAGACCAACAATAAAATCTAGCAACATGAGACCCAGAACAGCCCACATTGTGTAAAGAACCCAACCGTCTATTTTACATCAACTCCGTTTTTTAGCGTACTTTATTTTATGCACTAGGTAACCAATTTGCTCGTTCTTTTCAACCTAATTAGCAGAATATTTCAATTATCCATTATTACGAAAATTAAACGAAGACCAAAAAAAGGGCTAGAAATCTCAATAAAAGACTTCTGCCCATTTTTTCTTTAACTATAATAATATTAGCTTAATCCATACTCTTTAATTTTGTTATAAAGTGTTCCTCTAGATATACCGAGTAAATTGGCTGCTGCACTCTTGTTTCCATAAGTTTTACGTAAAGCTTCTTCAATCATCAATGCCTCTTCCTCTATAGGTAAAAGTTCCTTTAATGGAATTTCGTTTCGGCTTGTGACATTACTATTATTTTCGGAATTAGCATCAATTATGTTTTTGGGAAGATGATTGAGTGTAATAATATTTTCATTATTAAGAAGAATAAAGCGTTCTACGATATTTCTGAGCTCACGGACATTTCCCGGCCAATCATAGTTCATTAATGCAGTCATAACTTTCGAATTAATTTTTGGAATCGGTTTCATATACTTAGAACTAAATTCTTGCACAAATTGTTGAACGAGTTTCATAATATCCTCTGTTCTTTTGTGTAAGGGAGGAATTTCAATATTTATTACAGTTAAACGGTAATAAAGGTTTTCGTTAAATTTCCCCTGCTTTGCTAATGCTTCTAATGACCTAGAAGTAGAAGCAATTACCCGTATCTGTGTTGTAATCAATTCCGTTCCACCTACTCGATAAAACGATTGATGTTCCAAGAAGTTTAGGAATTTTTCCTGAATATCGAGTGGCATTTTGTCAATTTCTGCAACAAACAAAGTTCCATTATACGCTTGTTCAATTTTCCCAGCTTGTCCAATTTTCTCAGATGTAAAAACCCCTTCTTGGTAACCGAATAATTCAGCCTCTAAAAGGCCAGAAGGAATAGCTGAACAATTAATAGTTACAAAAGGTCCAGTGTTTTTTGAACCGCCATAATGGATTGCTTGTGCTAACATCTCTTTGCCCGAACCTGGTTCTCCAGTTAATAGGACGGGAATATCAGTATAGGCGACTTTTTGCGCAACTTGTATTGCTTCTTGAATTTCTGAACTTGCTCCAATGATAGATGCAAAAGGTTTTTCTTGCTTAATAAGCAACGGTAACGATGAGTCAAGTTCCTCATTTAATCGAACAATTCCAGTAATATCGCGCTCTGTTGCGATACCCCCAATAATTGTATTATCTTTTATAATTGGAGAAGCATTTATCAGTACGTGAGTTTCGTTATTGGGGCGATGATAAGCCCCGCGAACGGTGCGCCCCTCATTCAAAATCCGGTGCAATATAACAGAGTCAGCATGAAAATGCTCACCAATCTTTTGCCCGAGGATATTTTCGCGTTTAATCTTATACGTTCCCTCAGCTACAGTATTCCAGCAAATAACATTCCCTTCTTGATCTACAGCTGTGACTGCATCATTAATCGTTTCTGCCAATGTGTTAAAGTAAGCGGATAACTTCTTATTTTCCTTATCAAGCTGCTGAATCCATTGATTAGCAGTTATAATCCCGATAATATCCTCTTTTTCTTTATCCTTAATCAGGACTGCCGAATCCAATCTATTTTTGATGTAGATAGTTCAACGATTGTAGAGACAGTAGAAGAAAGCCAATTTACCTTTTCAATCCAATTGATTACAGGCAATGAATCATTATCTAATGCTACTAAGCTGCACTCACTACTTGCAATAATATAGTTGGTTCCCCCTGAAACAACAACAAAATCATACTCTAATAGTTTGTTTTTTATATGTATTAAAGATGTATGTGGTTCAACTAAAATAAAGGAGTTATCGAAATGAATTTGCTCATGTTGCATAAAATAACCCCCTTTCACACTTTTACTTTATTGTATCATAATTTATACAATATCATCTAGCGAAAGAGAAATAAACAAATGTGTTTAATTGAAAGATGAACAGTTTGAATATGATTCAAAAATCTATACTATTTATTGTTCTCGAAAATGAATAGATTGTTTTTTTAAAAAGTTTCATTAGAAAACATCTTTTTCTTACCAGGCTTTTTTGTTGACTCCTGAATAATAATGACAGCTACAATAACCATGATTATGCCAAGGTAATGCCAAAAATTTAACTTTTCATGGAAGACAAGAAAACTTAATAAGGATGCAATTACTGGTTCGACTGTTGCAATGATAGACGCTCGACTTGATTCTACTGTATGTAACCCTTTTGTATACAACATAAAAGCTAGCATCGTTGAAAGAAAACCGAGACCTAAAATATATGGCCAAACTTCAATATTTAAAAATAAAGGTAACACTGACCATATTCCACTGAAAGGAGTCACTGCAATAGCGGCAAAAACAAATGTATAAACAGTAACAGTTAACGAATCATATTTCCTAAGTGCAAATTTCCCAAATATACTGTACAGTGCATAAAAAAGTCCTGATCCAAGGCCAAGAATTAACCCATATAGAGAGATAGATTCATTGGTATTTGGAAAAATGCCAATAACAAATGAGCAACCAACAAATGTTATTATTAAAGCTGAAACTTTTCGTGGTGTTAGCGATTCTTTAAATAGTATTCTTGAAAAAATAGTTACAAATGCTGGTGCTGTATATAGAAGAATAGCTGCAATTGAAATGGAGGTTTCCTGGATTGCATGAAAAAAACACCAATTAAAAAGTACAATGCTAAAAATGCCAGTTCCTATAAAATATTTACTATCTGATACTTGAATTTTTAAGAGATTCCGATTCTTGAAAATGACATACAATACAAGAAAAAAAGATGCCGATAAAGAACGTATTGTTACGACCTGTATCGGTGTAAAACCTAGTTCATAAAGATATGTTACAAAAATCCCAATAATTCCCCAGAAAGATGCTCCTATAACAATATACATATATGCTAATTTCTTATCCATTAATCTTCTCCTATAGTTACCTCTGTCGATTCCTATTATAACGGAATTTTAACAAAATTCACATATTGTAGATGGTTTTCCAAAAATTATGATCCAACTAAACAATAATCATCAAAGTAAATTACTTCGGTGAGGATTTTATAACCTTGAATTTCCTCGAAAACTTCTTTTGCTTCTTTTTCAGTGTCAAACTCAAACATTTTGAAGTTGTTCTTTAAATAGGCAGTGATGATCCACATGAAAAATCCCCTCCAATTAAATGATTACTTTTTACTCCTTATTTCCATAGATTGAAAGAGAATTTTGCATTTTTTACTCATCCCAGGAAACACGAAGCCTCAGCCGATTTTTCTTATTCCAACCTTATATGCCACTAAAAGAATATCAACTCTTCCTATTTACAATAGATAAGCTAAATAACGATAAACGGTAAGTAAGCCACGCTAATCTTGTTTTCTTCTTTACTTTCCCTAATAATAATCCCAATAAAAGATGTCTTTATCAATCATTACATTTCCTTATAATCGTTCCATCATTCACTTGGAGAAGAGTCCTTTAAGTGCAAAAGCTACATTTTGTGGTCTTTCTGCCAACCGGCGCATAAAATACCCAAACCAATCATTGCCAAAAGGAATGTATACACGCATTTTGTACCCTTCTTGAACCAAACTTAGTTGTATGTCTGTTCTAAATCCATATAACATCTGAAATTCAAATTGATCATGTGGTATATTATTTTTTTGAGTGAATTCTTTTACTTTGGCAATAATATGGTGATCATGGGAAGCAATCGCCGTGTAGCTACCACTCAGCAAATGCTCTTCAATGATTCTTATATAATTTTCATCTACCTTCTCTTTCTCTTGATAAGCAACTTCAGAAGATTCTTTATAAGCTCCTTTGACTAAGCGAAGTGGAATCCCTTTTAACTCTTTCACATCCTGGTGAGCTCGAAATAAATAGGCTTGAATAACGGTTCCTACATTATCATATGTTTGACGTAATTCTCTCAGGATATCTAATGTGATTTGGCAATGTGCATGATCTTCCATATCGATTCGGACAAAATTGTTGTGTTTTTTGGCTGTATCAAGAATTCGACACATGTTTCTTCACGCAAAAATCCCGGTCTATATCCAGCCCCAGTTGAGTCATTTTAACAGATAAATTACTATTTACTCCGGCTTTTGCGATGGCTTCTAAGGTTTTTACATTATACTCTGTTGCTTCAGTCGCTTCTTCTCTACTTGAAACGAATTCACCTAAATGATCTAGTGTACAAACCAAACCCTTTTTATTTAATTCTTGAACTTTTTTAACGGCACTCTCGATCGTATCTCCCGCCACCACTTGAGAAGCTCCAAATCAAAGGCCCATTTTTTCGCAGCCTTATTTAACCCTTTACTTTGGGAAGCGAAAAGAAAAACATTTTTTGAAACCTCTGCTAACATGAATGATCCCTCCTGAATGATATGTTCTTGTTTCTGAATTTAAAAATTCTATAAGGGGCAACTTAAAAAAGTTGCCCATTTTTTTAAAGTGTTTTACTAGTTGTTTTCGCTTGCATGTGAAGAAGAAGGTAATCGGGTCCTCCTGCCTTCGAGTCCGTTCCTGACATATTAAACCCGCCAAACGGTTGGTACCCAACAATCGCTCCGGTACAACCGCGATTGAAATAAAGATTTCCTACATGGAATTCTTCTTGTGCACGCTCAATATGGTTACAATTGTTTGTAATTAAAGCACCGGTTAAGCCATAATCCGTGTTGTTTGCAATCTCCAGCATATGATCAAAATTACGAGCCTTGCAAACAGCGAGAACCGGACCAAAGATTTCTTCCTGCATAAGTCGTGCTTTTTCATCCACATCGGCAATGATGGTTGGTTGAATAAAGTACCCATTGGAGTCGTCCCCTTCTCCGCCTGTCATCAATTTGCCTTCTTCTTTACCAATTTCGATATAGTTCATGATTTTATTGTACGACGCCTGGCTGATTACTGGTCCCATATAGGTATTAATATCTTCTGGACTGCCAACCGTTAATGTTTTGGTTAATGCGACTGCCTTTTCTAATACTTCATCATAAACATCTTGGTGTATCACTGCACGGGAACCGGCCGAACACTTTTGTCCAGAGAATCCAAAGGCAGAGTATACAATCGAAAGGCCGCTAAATCCAAATCCGCGTCTTTATCGACGACAACTGTATCTTTTCCGCCCATTTCGACGATCACACGCTTTAACCAAATTTGACCAGGATGTACCTTCGCTGCACGCTCATAAATGCGACATCCAACTTCACGGGAACCAGTGAAGGAGATGAAGCGAGTTTTCGGATGGTCAACAAGGTAATCACCTATTTCCGCACCTTCTCCTGGAATATAGTTCAGCACACCTCGAGGAAGACCTGCTTCTTCCATGACTTCCACGAATTTCGCTGCCACTACCGGTGTATTGTCAGATGGTTTAAGAAGGACTGTGTTTCCCGCCACTATAGCCGCCGTTACCGTTCCTGCCATGATTGCTAATGGGAAGTTAAACGGTGAAATTATGACGCCTACGCCAAGTGGTATGTATGAAAATTTGTTCGTTTCCCCCTCCCGGCTTTTTACCGGTACTCCATCCTTTAATTGCATCATCTGACGGGCATAGAATTCAAGAAAGTCAATGGCTTCTGCTGTATCCGCATCAGCTTCTTTCCAAGGTTTCCCTGCCTCTTTGACAAGGTAGCCGGAGAATTCATGTTTGCGGCAGCGAATGATCTCCGCAGCACGGAATAAGATGTCAGCTCGTTCTTCTGGATCTTGTTTTTTCCACGTTTCAAAGGTAGAAAGTGCGGCCTGCATCGCTTTTTCAGCTAATTCTTTATTTGCTTTGGAAACCGTCCCAATAACTTCTGTCTTATTACTCGGGTTAATCGAGATCGTATGTTTATCTGTTTTAATACGTTCGCCTCCGATAATGAGCGGATACTCCTGACCTAATTGTGATTGGACTAACTTTAATGCTTCTTCAAATGAGTGTTTGTTTTCTTCGATTGTAAAATCGGTAAATGGTTCATGTTGATATGGTTTAATTATGTTCTTATATTCTGTAATCATGTGAATCTCTCCCTTTTCACTATTATTCGAAAATTTTCAATATATATAATTTTCGGAGTTGATATAAATACATTATAATTCAACTTTTACACTTTTGTATATTATTTTTTCAAATTTGTTGAATTTATTTTTATCAATAAAACATAACTGTTCAATTAAAAAACAACATTGCACACATTTGTTCACATTCTTTATCCTTACTATATTAAAAAAACCTCGAATTCTATTAAATTCGAGGTTTTTTTAATATAGTAGACTAGACTATTTACTACTTTCTTTCTTTGTATTGAAGAGTCATTTGTACCTTTTTCTCTGGTAATAATTGAGTTGGTCTTTTATTCTTGTTGATAAAGAAAGAACCGACAACAACCAAAGCAATGAGTCCCGTTAAATAGAATTGTGAACGCAGTGAATCAATAAATGCCATCATGATAAAAAGAGTAATAATAACAAGTATAGTAGCGTATGTCAAATAAGGAAATAACCACATTTTTATTTTCAGTGCTTCAGGTTTTTCTTTTTCATATTTTCTTCTCAGACGCAGTTGGGAGAAGGCAATCACTAGATAAACAAGAAGCGCTACACCTCCGGAAGCATTGACTAAAAAGAGAAATATTTTATCAGGAGATAGGTAATTAAAACCAACGCTAATATAAGAAATAACAGTACATCCTAAGATAGCATATAGTGGTACTCCCTTCTTGCTTACCTTTAAAAATAAACGGGGCGCGTCACCACTTTGGCATAGAGAACAACATACGCGAGCTCGTATAAAGACCTGAATTCAAGCAAGAAAGTACGGCTGTCAAAACAATAAAGTTCATGATTTGAGCCGCAGCCGGTATGTTTAAAACATTAAGAACGGAAACAAAGGGATTTTTTAATAGAGTATGAGAATCCCACGGAAGAATAGTAACTAGAACTAAAATGGATCCAAGATAAAAAATGATGATCCGATAAATAACACTGTTTGTCGCAACAGTAATGGCTTTTTCAGGATGTGCGGTTTCTCCAGCTGCGATTGCTACAATCTCACTTCCCATAAAAGAGAACATAACAACAGCAATCCCTATAAATATCGAGCTTACTCCATTGGGCATAAATCCTCCTCTATGAAGAAGATTAGTTGTCCCTGGCGAATGTACACCTGGTATAAGGCCGAATATAATGGCCCTCCAAGAATCAAAAATAAGACAATACTTACAACTTTGATAAGTGAAAACCAATACTCAAACTCACCATATGATTTAACAGAATATAAGTTAGTAAGAGTTAATAAAAAAGTGAGGGCGAGGCTGACAGACCAAGATGGCAGAGAAGGAAACCAGTATTGAATGATGTTTGCACCCCCAATCGCTTCAACAGCAATGACGATTACCCAAAAAAACCAGTATAACCAGCCAATTGTATAGCCAGCCCACGGCCCCAATGCTTCTCGGGCATACGTAGCGAAGGAACCACTGGTAGGATTGACGATTGACATTTCTCCCAGCATCCGCATCACCAAAACCACAAGAAGTCCTGCGAATACATACGAGAAAATGGACGCCGGTCCAGCTACGTTAATAAGAGAGCCACTCCCCACAAATAAACCGGCTCCTATGATTCCTCCCAGAGAAATCATGGTAATATGACGAATTTTCAAGTCTTTCTTTAACTCAGTTTGTTGATGATTCATATCCTACTCCTCCTCTTAAAATAAAAATCTATCCAGAAATAATTGAAATTTTTTAGGATAGGAAAAACTACTGGAAACGTTTTCAATTTTAAGTACTTACTTCCTTAGAACGGTAATTCGATCTTGCAAGTTTAATATTCTTAAAATTTTATAAATATATAAAATTACAAATACATTTATACATATTTTATACACCTATGTTCACGTTTGTCAATTAGTTTAAGATATTTTTAAATATTTAAACAATTTTGTTTATTTTATAGCGTCGTTTTATTATGGTTCATTTTTTTACTTTGTACTAAATATAAACAGTAAAGTTCGTTCAAGTCTTACTATTCTCCATTACTTTTTCGGTGAACCATGCTATTTTTTCCGATAGTTTCACCACTTCCCCAATTACAATCATGGCTGGATTCGCTAGTTGATTCCGTTTTACCACTTCTGTTATCGTTTCAAGGGTGCCAATAACAGTTCGTTGATTATCAGTTGTTCCTTGTTCAATGACAGCGATAGGTGTGCCAGGATCCTTTCCATAGGATTGCAGTTGGTTACATATATATGGAAGATGTTTGATTCCCATGTAGATAGCAAGCGTGTCCACACCTTTAGCTAAATAATCCCAGCGAATGTTATTCGGTGTGCCATTCAAACAATGACCTGTGACCATCGCAAATGATCGGCTTAACTCTCGGTGGGTGACAGGAATTCCAGCATAAGCTGGAGCGGCAATTCCGGACGTAATGCCGGGAACCACTTCAAATTCAATTCCATGTTTAACCAACACTTCGGCTTCTTCACCGTGGCCAAAAACAAAAGGATCCCCGCCTTTTAAGCGAACGACCGTTTTACCCGCGAATGCTTTATCCACTAATAATTGGTGAATTGCGTCCTGGGCTACACAATGGTTGCCAGGAGCTTTACCGCAATAAATGACTTCAGCATCGGTCCTCCCGTATTCAAGCAACACCGGATTAACAAGTCGATCGTATAAAATAACATCTGCCTGTGCAAGGCATTTCATGGCTTTAACTGTAATTAATTCAGGATCACCGGGACCGGCGCCGACAATGTAGACTTTCCCCTTTTTTCGTTCCATGTATTATCTTCGCTCCTCACTGATGATTACTTTGGTTTAATTTATCACGATAAAACCTGCCTGTGCCCAAAAGCATATGATGCTGAAAAAAACTGTAAAGGAATTTTCGCTTAAATCCTTATGTGTTCAAAAACGAATATTCCTTTACAGGAGGATGCCCAAAAACTTTTTATTGGGACAGCCTCTTTTCATACAACTATTCAATTAACAGGTAAACTTCGTCTCCTTCTATCATTGTTTGATAGGTTTTTACACAGCCTGTATCTGGCTCTTGTACCTTTCCGTCATCCAAACATATCTTCCAATCGTGCATGGGACAAAAAACGAATTCACCGCTCACCATTCCTTCGCTCAATACCCCACCTTTATGAGGACAGCGGTTTTCAACGGCACGAACACTTCCGTTTGACAATCGGAATACCGCTACTTCTTTATCTCCAACACGAACGGTCTTTCCTACACGTTCTGGAAGCTCACGGACAGAACCGATTGATAATTTTGTTAAGCCTTTGTTTATCATACAACCCTTCCCCCTTTAAATAGTCATACTTACGACATTACTCTCGAACAACTCTTTTTTCACTTTGTCATCTGCTAAAATTTCCTTCCACGGATCTCTTAAAACAGATAATGCTTTATCCATGCTAGAATTCAATTCTTTACGTTTTTCCTTATCATCTAGTACGGACCGGACATGTGCTAGACCAACACGATCAATCCAAGTGGAAGTACGTTCTAAATAGTTGGCCGTTTCACGATAATATTGCAGGTACGCACTGGTAAACCCGATCGCTTCTTCAGCTGTTTTGACTTTGTATAATAAGTCTCCACCGCGTACATGTGTTCCCCCGTTACCGCCGACATAAATTTCCCAGCCACCATCGATCCCAATAAAACCAATATCCTTGAATCCTGATTCAGCACAGCTTCTGGGACAGGCGGATACAGCCATTTTTACTTTATGAAGGAGTTTGCAGTCCTTCAAATTTCTTTTCCAATTCAATTCCTAGTCCGATCGAATCCTGGGTTCCGAATCGGCAGAATTGTTCACCGACACATGTTTTGACCGTACGAAGCGATTTGCCGTAAGCATAGCCGGATGGCATGTCCAACTCCTTCCATACTTTTGGTAAGTCTTCTTTTTTGACACCCAATAAGTCAATTCGTTGTCCTCCCGTTAATTTAACTAACGGAATTTCATATTTTTCCACAACGTCAGCAATGCGCCGTAAATCTTGAGAATTTGTCACACCGCCGTACATCCGTGGGACAACAGAATAGGTTCCATCTTTTTGAATATTTGCGTGCATACGCTCATTAACCAATCGGGATTCTTTTTCATCCTCATACTCAGTCGGATTAACCATTCCTAAATAGTAGTTCAATGCTGGACGACATTTAGAGCAGCCTTCCTCCGTCTTCCACCCGAGGACATTCATCACTTCTTTTATATAGGCTAATCCTTTAGCTCTAATTTCTTCGACTACTTCATCCCTTGATAATTTTGTACAGCTACAAATCGCTTCTTTTTGAGTTATGCCATCAAACGATGAACCAAGTGTATGTTGTAAAACTTCCGCTACCAGCGGCTTACATCCACCACAAGATCTGGAAGCACTTGTACATGCCTTAATTTCATCGACCGATGAACACCCTTGCTGCTGAATCGCCTGGACAATCGCCCCTTTTGACACTCCATTACACCCACAAATGATTTCCTCATCGCCCATGGAAGCAACTAAGCTGCCTCCCATTTCTTGATCAAGCGGTTGGAGGATGGATACTTTCATCGTATCGGAAATGTCTGCTTGCTTTTGAATTATAGAGAACAAACGATTTCCATCACTGCTGTCGCCGAACAGAACAGCGCCGACTAGTTTGTTGCCACTTAAAACAATTTTCTTATAAATGTTTTCTTGATCATCAAAAACTTTAATCGCTTTTTTGTCTTCAGCCTCCATGAAGTCCCCGGCTGAAAACACCTCAACCCCTGAAACCTTCAATTGAGTGGATAAAACGGAACCTTGGTATGGTAAAGTCTCAACACCACAGATGTGTTTCGCTAACACTTTTCCTTGCTCATACAAAGGAGCTACCAACCCGTAAGGAATTCCATTATGCTCGGCACACTCTCCTACCGCGTAAATAGCAGGGACATTCGTTTGCAGAAAGTCATTCACGACAATCCCCCGATTAACAGAAATGCCACTTTCTTTAGCCAATTCAGTATTTGGCTTGATCCCGACTGCCATTACCACTAAATCTGCTTCCAGTTCCGTCCCGTCACTAAACCTTATTCCTTCAACGCGATCATTCCCAGTAATCTCTTGCGTTTGTTTTTCTAATAGAAATGTCATCCCTTGTTTCTCTAATTCTAATTGTAAAAGTTTCCCTGCGGTAGGGTCCAATTGGCGTTCCATCAAATATGGTGCAAGATGAATGACCGTTACATCCATACCTAAGTTTAATAGACCACGAGCCGCTTCCAGTCCAAGTAATCCTCCACCGATCACAGCCGCTTTTTTGTATTTCTTCGAAGCTTCAAGCATTACTTCAGTATCCTTTATATCTCGAAAAGCTGTTACCCCCTCTTTATCCGCTCCCGGAATCGGGAGAATAAACGGGACAGACCCTGTCGCTAAAATCAACTCATCAAATGGTTCCACTCGACCTTTATCCGTAACGACCACTTTCTTCGCCGAATTTATTTTGTTTACTGTCTCTCCGGTATATAGTTGAATATTATTTTCTTTATACCAATCCCAGTCATTTAACGTTATATCCTTTACATCTGTATCACCCTGCAATACCTTTGAAAGCAGAATTCTATTATAATTTGGATGCGGCTCACTGCCGAAGATAGTAATCTCAAATAATTCTTTTGATACTTTCAAGACCTCTTCAACGGCTCTGACGCCGGCCATTCCATTTCCTATAAGAACCAACTTTTTCTTTTCCACCTGTCGTTCCTCCCTTAGAAAGTTTCTAAAGAGACTATATCACAGACCACACAAAATATTGTTTAACATGTAAGGTTTCCTAACATCATATTTTTACTATCTTTTAAATTTTTCGAAATATTACTCTATAAATTTAAAAACCTGAGTCCAGTAGAACATAGGACCCAGGCTGATTAGAATACGGTTTTTTGTCCGTTTAATTCAAAGATATATCCATAACAGGACTCACTTTCACTGCACTTACTTTGAATCCTGGCATTCTGCATGTAGGATCTAATTCTTTTGATACAAGGAGATTGATATTTTGCGAGTCTGCCCAATGAAAAGGGACAAAAACGGTGTCTTGACGAATAGTTTCGGACCATTTACTTCTGACCACAATGCTTCCTCTTCTGGATTCAATTTTTACTAAAGAATGATCTTGAATTCGGTATTTCAGTGCTGTTGATGGGTGAATTTCCATAAAGGATTCAACATTTCCTGCCGCTAATGCTGGACTTTTTCTCGTTTGCACTCCCGTTAAATAATGTGACATGACTCTTCCCGTTGTTAAATACAAGGGAAACTCTTTGTTCACTTGATCTTTTGGAACAGCCGGTTTGTTTGGAACAACCACCATAGCTGCCTTTCCATCTGAATGGGCAAATGAGGTCTCAAACAGTCTTGCCGTTCCCTTATGATCAAGGTCTGGCACCATGGCCATAATATCCCCCCTTCTTTTCTCAAACGATCATAGGTTATGCCATAATAATCAGCGATTCCCCCGCGGCTCGCCACTCGTAATTCGTTAAAAATTTCTTCAGCAGATGAAAAGGAAAAATACTCTTTTTTCCCTAACACATCGGCGATTTCACAAATAATTTGCCAATCATGCTTCACTTCTCTCGGGACTGGATAGCTTGCTTCCCTTAACGTTACCCGTCCCTCGACATTCGTCATTGTCCCTTCATCCTCTAAATAAGAGGAAGTTGGTAAAATTAAATCTGCTAATCTCGCAGTTTCCGAAACAAACAGATCAACAGCTACAAAGAATTTTAGTTTTTTAAGCGCTTCTCTGACGAAATCAGCGTTCGGATTGGAGACAATCGGATTCGAACACATTAAAAACATGCCGGTAATTTCACCCTCATGGATTTTTTCCATCAGTTCATAAGCCGATACACCTTTTCCCGGCAATTCATCCTTGTCGACACCCCAAACATTTGCTATATAGGTCCGATGTTCTTCGTTCTCGATCGACCGGTATCCAGGAAGCTGGTCTGCTTTTTGGCCATGCTCCCTTGCCCCTTGGCCATTTCCCTGCCCGGTAATCGCTCCAAAGCCGCAAAACGGCTTACCCATTTTCCCTTGTGAAATAAGAATGTTCAGGAAATTACGAACAGCAACCGAGCCATCTGTTTGCTGCTCCACACCTCTCGCGGTAAAAATCATTCCTGTTTCCTCTTTGCCAAACATGTTCGCAGCTTTACGAATTTGATTAACTGGAACTCCTGTCACTTCTTCGATTTCTTCTAGTTTTAGAGACAATACATACTTTTTAACGTCATCAAAGCCATTTACTTTTTCTCGTATAAAATCTTCATCAATATAGTTTTCTTCAATAATAACTTTCAATAGACCGTTGGCCAAAGCTGCATCCGATCCCGGTTTGACCTTTAAATGTAAGTCCGCTATTTTCGTAGTCCCTGTTTCACGAGGGTCAATGGCAATTATATAGGCACCATTTTCTTTCGCTTTCTCAAAGTAGGGCATAATCGTTGGTTGACATTCTGCGATATTTGTCCCTGCTAAAATAATGCAGCTTGTGAACGGAATTTCTGACAAGCTGTTCGTAAAGCCTCTGTCCATTCCAAACGTTTGACTGGCGGCTGAAGCGGCTGCCGACATACATAAGCGGCCGTTATAATCAATATATTTGGTTTTTAATGCTACTCGCGCAAATTTCCCTAGTAAATACGCCTCTTCATTGGTGATGGACGCGCTCCCATAAACGGCTAGGGCATTTTGTCCATCTTCCGCTTGAATGCTGGTAAAGTTTTTTCGGACATGGTTCAATGCTTCCTCCCAGGATATGCGTTTGAAATCTCCATCTACTTTTAACAATGGATATTTCAAACGCTCTCTACTAAAGGCATGCTGATGTGCATTAGCCCTTTACACATAAACGCCCTTCGGAAGTTGGATTATCTTTTCCAATTGTCAGATATTTTTTTCTCGAAACAATCGATTGTTCAATCAATTGCATCTTACATTGCATGCTGCAATATGGACATTGGGAATCAAATGTTTTTTCTGATTCAACTTTTTGCTGCTTCGTTCGGAAATACTTTAATAATAATTCAGTCAAGATTCCTCACCTTTTCTCATTAATTTTTATCTCTTCGATTCATTACGAGTGGTTTTTCACTAAAAAATTCTTTCTTAATGAAACATCCTCTTCTAACCGCTCCAATAATTGCTGGCGAAGCTCTTGATCAAACAATACTTCTCTTAAATGGACTAGGCCAACTCGCTCCACCCATTGCCATGTACGCTCCAGGTAATTGGCTGTCTCACGATAATATTGAATAAAGCTGCCGATGATCTCGATTGCTTCTTCATTCGTCGGTGCAACACATAATAACTCCCCGGCACGTACATTCCGACCACTGCTGCCACCGACATAAACCTCCCAGCCTCTGTCAATCCTAATAACTCCAATATCTTTTGTTGTTGAACCAGCGCCGTTATGCATACAAGCAGATACGCCCATTTTCACACGATAGGGTGTTGTCAGAAATTCTAGTCTCTTTTCGAGATGGACAGCGAGCCTAATGGATGGTTGCTTATCACATTGACAAATATGTTCCCCGATACAGGTTTTGACGTTTTGTACCATATTTCCATAGGTAGAACTTAACGGCATGTTCAAGTCAGCCCATACGCCTGACAGATCTTCTTTTTTAACACCCATCAAATGAATTCTTTGTTCACTTGTTACCGCCACATCTGATATGCCGTATTTCTCGGCAGCATCGGCAATTTTCCGCAATTGTTCCGCAGTGGTTTTACCGCCGTACATTTGGGGGATGACCGTGTACGTACCATTATTTTGAACCGTTGCATTCAATCGTTCGCTGACAAAAAGCGTTTCTTGTTTGCTCTCATATTCGGGATAAATCATGCCTAAATAATAGTTGATTGCTGGATGACAGGTTGAACAACCTTGATTGCTTTGCCAATTAAGTATTTCCATTACTTCTTGTGTAGTGGTCAAGCCTCGCAGCTGCATCTCATGAACGACTTCATCTTCCGTCAACGAAGTACAGGAGCACATGGATTTTTGTTCCATCACCTCATCAAATTCATCACTATGAATATAGGATAGAAGCTCTGACACTAACGGCTTGCAGCCTCCGCAAGAGCCTGAAGCCTTTGTACATCTTTTAACTTGTTCAACCGTTGTTAATCCGTCCTTTTGAACTGCCTCGATGATGGCCCTTTTGTCACACCGTTACAGTTGCAAATCATCTCGCTGGATGCCATGGTAGCAACCGAAGATTCGCCCGCATTGGGAGAATGAAACAGAGTAACTTTTTCCACTTCCGACATATCTCGTTCCTTCAAAATCATTTCTAGCAATCTTGTACCATCTCTCGTATCACCAAACAGCACAGCACCGATCATATTATGATCTTCAAAGACAATCTTTTTATATACTCCATCTAAATCATCATAGATTTTAATGGACTTCGCTGTCTCTCCTTCATCGAACCTGCCGACTGAAAAAACATCAACGCCAGATATTTTTAACTGTGTAGAAAGAACGGATCCTTCATAACCTTTACAGTCCAACCCGCAAATGCGTTTGGCCAACACCTTCCCTTGTTCATAAAGCGGCTTTACCAACCCATAGACGGTTCCTCGATGTTCAACACATTCTCCAACAGCGTATATATTCCGGACGCTTGTTTCTAAATAGTCATTGACGAGAATTGCACGATTTGTATCAATTCCGCTTTCTTTAGCTAGCTGAACATTCGGTCTAACCCCTACAGCCATCACAACCAAATCGGCTTCTACTTCCGTTCCATCTTTAAAACGCAAACCTTCTACACGATTGGTGCCGATTATCTCTTCGGTCTGTTTTTCTAAAAGAAACCTCATCCCTTGTTTTTCCAACTCTGTTTGCAGCATTTTCGCTGCGGTTTCATCAAGTTGTCTTTCCATTAGGAAACTCGCAATATGAACAACGCTCACTTCCATCCCCAGATTGAGCAGCCCCCTCGCCGCTTCTAAACCTAATAATCCGCCGCCTATCACTGTAGCTTTTTTATAGTGTTTTGATGATTCCATCATTTTTTGACAGTCTTCAATGGTTCGAAACGAAATCACTCCTTCTTTATCGGCACCTGGAAGCGGAAGGAGAAATGGCACAGAACCGGTCGCTAAAATTAGTTGATCATATGAAACTTCTCGATTTCTATCTGTTTTTAAAACTTGTATTTCTTTATCAATAGTTATCACCGTTTCCCCTGAAAACAGTTGAATATGATGTTTGTCATACCAATCACGATCATTTATTGTAATCTCTTTGAAGGATGTACCACCCTGCAGTACGGTCGACAAAAGAATTCGATTATAGTTTCCGTGTGGTTCACTGCCGAATATCGTAATCTCAAACGCATTGGGATCATGCTTTAAAATTTCCTCAACGCAGCGCACGCCTGCCATACCGTTCCCTATCACTACCAGTTTTTTCATATCCATTCTAAAACCTCCAGCTCGTTATAAACGATTGATCGCTCAACCATGAATACCATTTATTATTTCATAAGATTTATGAAAAAAAATTAATCGTGTTACATTTTCTGACATGAAACATAAAGGAACCTTCACCTGAAAGGTATCCATTGAGACTTAAGGATTTGAAAATTTCTATGTTAGAACACCTGACATCATTTGAGACAAATTATATGTCGACATACTATTCTTACAACATGCAAAAAAAATCAAAAAATTCATAAAGTTATGGAGGTATGGGGATGAATAAAAAGATCAATCTGTTTTCATTTGTAGTAATACTGGGAAAAGTAATATTTTCAAAGAATCAAGTTATTGGCTGGTAATAACGCAAAATAGTAGTTCTATGGGTATTACTCTCTTAAAACATGGCAGCAATTAAACACTGTGGAACATGTTCCCACCGTGGTACAGCTTAAAGCAAGCGCGAACACATTTATTGGTTTCAAGGAAGGAGCGATAACAGTATGAAGTTATCAAATTTAAGAAAAAGCGGTCATGCACCGTCATTATTGGCGGCATTTTTATATTTTGATGTGAGTTTCATGATTTGGGTTATGTTGGGGGCTCTTGGGGTATATATTACGAAAGATTTCGGTCTTTCACCCTCTCAAAAAGGGTTCATTGTCGCTGTTCCCATCCTTAGTGGTTCGTTTTTCCGTCTCATCCTCGGTGTCTTAACGGATCGAATCGGTCCTCGAAAAACAGCCATCACTGGAATGATCGTCTCGATGTCTCCACTTGTATGGGGATGGTTATTCGGGCATACGTTACCAGAACTTTACTGTATAGGGATCCTTCTCGGCGTAGCGGGAGCAAGCTTTGCAGCAGCTATACCAATGGCAAGCCGTTGGTATCCGCCACATTTACAAGGATTGGCGATGGGAATTGCAGGTGCAGGTAACAGCGGAACACTTTTTGCTACTTTATTCGGTCCGCGTCTTGCAGAGCAGATTGGCTGGCATAATGTGATAGGACTTGCTCTTATTCCTCTTTTAATTGTTTTTATCATTTATATACTTATTGCGAAAGATGCACCTTCGCAGCCTGCTGCAAAACCGGTCAAGGAATATTTCAATGTTTTTAAAGAAAAAGATACATGGTATTTCTGCCTGCTTTACAGTGTCACCTTTGGAGGATTTGTCGGTTTATCAAGCTTTCTAAGCATCTTTTTTGTTGATCAATATAATTTATCAAAAGTAAGCGCAGGTGATTTCGTTACATTATGTGTGGCAGCAGGAAGCTTTTTCCGTCCTGTCGGCGGATTCATATCTGATAAAATTGGCGGCGTTCGCCTTCTAACTTTTTTATTTATCGGAGTAGCACTCAGCATGTTCGGCGTGAGCCAACTTCCATCTTTACCCCTTGTAACCACTTTATTGTTTCTCGGAATGCTTTTCCTTGGGATGGGAAATGGAGCGGTCTTTCAATTAGTACCACAAAGGTTCCAACAAGAGATAGGGATGATTACCGGTATTGTCGGGGCTGCTGGCGGGGTTGGCGGATTTTTTGTTCCAAATATCCTTGGAACCCTTAAACAAATTACCGGAACATACGCAACAGGCTTTATGGTTTATGCAGGGATTGGTGTAGCAGCACTTTTAGTGTTGGCGATTGCACAGCTATCATGGCGGAAAGCTTGGTCGTCAAAGGAAACATCCGTTAAAATCTAAGAAATAGAAAATAGAAAATTTAAAACAAAAAATGCATTGTGGGACTGTCCCTCAATGCATTTTTTCACATTACCGTTTGATTGAAATTATTGAACCTGTAAGCTTACATCATCGACAAAAAAATCGGTTGGATTACTGGAATCATTGGTTCCTTTAAAAGCAATTTGGATTGTTTGCCCCTTATAATTTAGCAAACTGTAGCTGCGCTGCACCCAACCAGTTGCTGTACTATCGTTTAGAGTTAACAAGGTTGACAATACCGAACCACTCGTGTTTCGAATTTGTGAATAGAAGAAATCGTAAGGATGACTGGTTTCTGTGGTGGATACATAGGTCCAGAAAGTAAGCGTTGCATTGGTTGCTGCTGAAGGAATGGTCACAGTCTGATAGATTAGATCATTGGCATTGTTGTAACCGCCCAGATACGCAGATGAGCTACCCGAATGCGGTTTGGTTGTATCAATCAGCTGATAGCCACCGGAGCTTGATTCACTCCATGGCGATTGACCGTTTTCAAAACCACCGTTTTGAATCAACTGGGTAATGCTGCCGCCACCACCGCCAGTGCCCCCTGTGCCATTGGAAGAACCGTTAATATCACGGATTAAGTTGTACGCATCCGGTGTACCAATGCCTGTAGCCATATCATAGCCAGCCGTTGCTGGGAAATAAAGATTGCTGCCACTCGTGATATCATGGTAAGCAGGATAGGTCTGCGTGGTGTTAAAAGCTTTATACAATGTTGGGTTTGCTTGACCGAGTACCCCTTTACCGTTCATTTGTGCATATTGATTATTTAAAGCAGCTAAGGCAGCCCATAACGGAGCAGAGGCTGATGTCCCGCCGACTGTCATCCAGGATCCTCTACTGTAAATTGAGTAACCGGTGCTTGGATCGGCATCTGCCGATACATCCGGGACTTGACGCTTGCCGTTCGAATAGCTATTTTGTACGCCTGGTCCCGATTGGTAGGAAGGCATAGTGTAGATTGTGGAAATACCACCGCCTCCGCCTGTACGATTGGTGCTGTTACTCCAAACCGATTCGGAACTATACGAAGAGCCACTCAAGTTTAGGTGAGTACCACCCACACCTGTTACATACGGATCGTTCGCAGGACTATCTACAGCCAAGGTAGAATCACCTGAATCGTAAGCACCATTATCACCGGAAGCAGCAAAAATACTTTGTCCTTGTGCAGCGTTTTGCTGAAAAATGGTGTGTAAGCTGTTCATCGTTGCACTCGAAGCTTGCAGCTCGCTTATCCCCCAGCTAACTGAGATTGATTTCGCAATGTTATCAGAGGCAATTTTTTGATAGGTATCAATTAAGCCTCGATCCGTGTTTGGCCCTTCATATACCTTAACTTGCGCTTTCGGAGCAATGGCATGAACGACTTCAATATCCAATTCAACTTCAATCTCACCTTGCCCAGCGGCTCCATTATAACCGTCTACATACACATTGGTTGGTGTTGGACTTCCGAGACCGTAATAATTGTCGTAGGTACTTATATTCGCAGCTCTGTACCCGTCAAGCTCCATTACCGCTACGGATTGCCCAGACCCTGTGAATCCGGCGCTTGTCAAAGGATTCACATCATATGCACCTTTTAATTCATTGGGCGTATAACCGCCAGATTCTGCCGCTGCCGACTTTAGCAGTAACAATCGAATGTTTTTGTTTGTCGATCGCGATGTTTGTCTGATCTTTGGATGTGTATAGTGTGCTTCATTATTCAATCCTGCAATATCCGTAATAATGCCGGATAATTCAGCCGGAATCGTAGGAGTCTGTTCATTTGAAAAATAGGTTTGGCCTTGCGGGTTTTGGTAGTCATTAATAGTGACCCCGAAGGCATCTTCCAATTGTCCCGTTGTACCAATTGCCGAAATAAAGGCATTGTTGGACGCCACACTTTGAACATTTAAACCTTTACTTGTTAAAAAACTTTTTACATCGTTAACCGTGTTGTCAGTCGGTCCAAATTGCGTTTTGAATTCCTCGGATGAAAGAAAATGTTTGTAGTTGGGGGAAGATGGGTCGTTCAGACTAGTGATAAAAGCATCCAATTTATCACGATCTCTTAATTGTAGGCCAACCGTTACTGATACACTGGTATTGCGTTTGGTATGACCAATCTTCTTACCGTGTTTGGCAGCTGTTGGAGTGCCTCCGGCTAATTGAACGGCTTTGGGCGCTGCAGCATAGCTTGTAGTTCCCGGCGTGTACAGCATTAAACTCAGAATGGAAACGACGGTAGGAATGAAAAATTTTCTCCTCTTCATCTTCTCACCCTCTTTATTTCTATGAATATGTTACTATATTTAATATATTAATCGAGAATGGTGAAAATTGTAAATAGAATCATTGTATATAATAGGTAAATTCATTCGACAGTAGCTCCCGAAAAATCTTTCTCTTTGCAATCATGGGATCGTAATACAAATTTTTAAAACCCGTAGCTTTAAAGAACTCGTCCAAATCTCAACATTTTACAACAATTTTAATAAAATTACTACATTAGTTACTTTTGAAAATAATTTTTAATCAAAATTAAATAATCTAGTAAACTTGTAAAGTTTGAAATATGATACATTGAATTTAGTATTTTATAAAAGCATAAAACCAAGTAGTTAAGAATGAGATGATTCTATGTTAAATGTTAAAGAAGTTACTGAACAACTAAGGTCACACGGCATAACAGATAGTGAAAAGACCGTTATTCGTTGGATCCTGGAAGGGAAAATAAAGGCAAAAAGAACCAAACATTTAAAGATTGATTTCTTGATTAATCCTGGTGATTTAGCAGTGTTCATAATAGAAAAATTGATTGAGGAAAAGAGTAAAAAATTCGGAGTGGATTATCAGCAATGGGAAAAAACATTCAATGAAAACCAGAAATTAAAAGAGGAAATCGAAGAATTAAAAAGTACGAATCGTATTCAACAGGCCAAAGTTCGTTCCTTAAAAAGGATGTTACAAGCAGAATATGCTCTTTCTGCTACTAACCCCCTTAATTTTAACTCATTATTAGGCATTGATGTAGGTGCTGACAAGGAATTAATAAAGAAAGAGTTTAAAAAATTACTCAAAGCCCTTCATCCTGATCGGGGTGGCGACGAAAGACTTTTTAAAGTGTTTTATGAGCATTACAACAAGACAAATTAAATTTATTTTCAGCAAATACCGGAAAAACCTTTTGGTTTACCGTCGTTATTTGAAAAACAAGATAGAATTTTCACTATTCAGATAATAATCTGATGATAAATGTAGACAAGTTTTTTAAGGTAATTGCAGGAGAAAATCATCTCTTTCCAAAAATATTAAAGAAGACGCTACATATGTCTACGAAAAAGTTGAAAGGTGGTCGTTGTCCGTGAGCATGGAATTAACCCTACAACAAATCGTCGAAGGTTTACCGAAGTCCTTATTAAATGCATCTGATAGAGATTTGGAAGGATTCCAAAAAATCATCGAAGAAACGATAAAATTGAGAGAAGGACATAGAAATTTACAAAAAATGGTTAAAAGTTTCTCTACTTCTACGATTCAGCGGTCGTAAAACTCAAATAAGCAAAAAGTAACTGGGGAAGGTGAAATCACCTTCCTTATATCTTTATACAAATAAAAAGAGACCTGATTCCATATTGGTTGTAATCAGGTCTTCAATATACTTACGCTTATTTAGGTAGATAGGATTTCCCCATCAAATAAAAGTCTACTTCATGCGCCACTTCTCGGCCTTCATTGATTGCCCAGACGATTAAGCTTTGCCCTCGTCTCGCATCGCCGGCAGCGAATACACCTTCGACATTTGTTTTGTATTCACCTTTGGCTGCTTCAATCTTTTGATTGTTGGATTTAACGCCAAATTGGCTCAGAAGCGACTGTTCCGTTCCTTCAAATCCAATCGCAATAAACACAAATTGTGCAGGCCATACTTTTTCTGACCCCTGAATTTCTTTAAAATAGAATCGGCCTTGATCATCTTTTAATTTTTCCATTTGGATTGTGTGAAGCTCGTTGAGATTGCCCCATTCATCCGCCACGATTTTCTTGGTTTGGATTGAATACTGACGCGGGTCATCCCCATACATTGCTTCGGCTTCTTTATACGCATAATCCATTGTAAAAACATTAGGGCTAGCTGGCCACATATTTTCAGCCGTTCGTACAGCTGGCAATACCGGGTGTTTACCGAACTGAACCACACTTCGGCAATTTTGACGAAGGGCCGTTGCTACACAGTCTGCTCCAGTGTCACCGCCGCCAATGACAATGACGTCTTTCCCTTCTGTATCGATAAACTGACCATCGTCAAATTGAGAATCCAAATAGCTTTTGGTCGATTTCGTCAAGTATTCCATCGCAAAATGGATCCCTTTAGCTTCTCGACCTTCAATGACGAGATCACGCTGCTTTTGCGCACCAGTACAAAGAATTACGGCATCGAATTGTGCCTGAAGTTCTTCCGTTGTAATGTCTTTTCCGACCTCCGAATTGGTGACAAAATTAATCCCTTCTTGGGTTAATAATCTTATTCTACGCTCCACAACTTCTTTTTCCAGTTTCATGTTGGGAATCCCGTACATGAGCAGGCCGCCGGCACGGTCAGAACGTTCAAACACCGTTACCACGTGGCCTGCTTGGTTAAGTTGATCAGCAGCAGCCAAACCGGCAGGACCCGATCCGATAATTGCGACCTTCTTCCCTGTCCGTGCAGCTGGAATCCTAGGTGTGATCCAACCGTTTTCAAAGCCCTTATCGATGATAGCCTGCTCAATATTTTTGATTGTCACCGCTGGATCCGTAATTGCGAGCGTACATGATCCCTCACAAGGAGCCGGACAAACCCGCCCAGTGAACTCAGGGAAATTATTTGTTTTCAGTAAACGGTCTAATGCTTCCCTCCATCTGCCACGATAGACCAAATCATTCCATTCTGGAATCAAATTATGGACCGGACAGCCTGATGTTGCCCCTTGAATCTCCATGCCGATGTGGCAGAAAGGAGTGGCGCAATCCATGCACCGCGCTCCCTGCCTACTTAACGTTTCATCTGAATAAGGTAGGGTATACTCTTTCCAGTCGCTTAATCGCTTAAGAGGATTTCGTTCATTCACTTTTTCACGATAGTATTCGATAAATCCGGTTGCTTTTCCCATCTCCCTCTCCCCTTTCTTAGCGTATTACAGCTTCTGGCTGTGTGGAAGTTTTTTTCTGTTTGGTGGAGTTGGCTTTAAACGCACTCAAAACCGCTTCTTCCTCTGATAGACCTGCTTCTTTTTGTCCCTGGATGCGCTCTAACATGCGCTTATAGTCCTTTGGAATTACTTTGACAAATTTTCTAACATGATCTTTCCAGTTTTCTAGTAAACAGCTTGCTTTAACGCTGCTCGAATAGCGTAAATGATTTTCAATCAATTGTTTTAGCTCATTTATATCATTTGTGTTTGTCATCGATTCGAATTCAATCATCTCTTGATTGCATAACCGCTTAAATGCGTCATGGTCATCAGCCAGGACGTAGACAATTCCTCCAGACATTCCTGCGGCAAAGTTTTTGCCGACATCCCCTAATATCACGACGCGCCCACCCGTCATATATTCACAGCCGTGGTCGCCAATTCCTTCGACTACCACGCTCGCGCCGCTATTCCGAACAGCAAAACGTTCACCGGCACGGCCGTTAATATAGGCTTCACCGCTTGTTGCACCATATAAGGCAACATTGCCGGCAATGACATTTTCACCTGAAACAGCTTTAGCTACTTCGTCAGCTTTCACAATCAATTTTCCTCCAGATAAGCCCTTCCCAAGGTAATCATTCACATCACCTGTTATTTCAAGCGTCATACCATTTGGTACAAAGGCACCAAAGCTTTGACCCGCAGAACCTGTAAATCTTAAAGTAATCGTATCTTCAGGAAGACCCGCTTCACCGTATCGTTTCGATACTTCACTTCCGACAATCGTACCTACTACACGATTCACATTCGAAATCTGAAAAGAAGCATCGACTGGTGTTTGATTCCATAATGCTTTTTCAACAGCAGGCAGGATTTTCTGAATATCAAGCGAATCATTAATTTTATGATTTTGTGGTGTTTGAAACGTACTTATTCCCTCAGTTTGATAAAGCAATGGAGTTAAATCTAAATCCTTCGCTTTCCAGTGTGCCTTTGCACGTTCGCTTACTTTTAGAACATCCGTGCGACCTACCATTTCCTCCACTGTTCTAAAACCAAGCTCAGCCATTAATTCGCGTACTTCCTGAGCGACAAACTGCATATAATTCACAATATAATCTACTTCTCCTGTGAACTTTTTACGAAGCTCTGGATTTTGCGTTGCAATTCCGACAGGGCAAGTATCCAAATGACAGACACGCATCATGACACATCCGAGTACGACAAGCGGCGCCGTTGCAAAACCAAACTCCTCTGCACCAAAGAGTGCTGCCATTACGACATCTTTACCCGTCATTAATTTACCGTCTGTCTCGAGAACTACGCGCTCACGCAAGCCATTCAGCATTAAGGTTTGATGGGCTTCTGCAAGTCCAAGCTCCCAAGGTAATCCAGTGTGCTGGATACTCGTTTTCGGCGATGCACCTGTACCTCCATCATATCCGCTGATCACGATGACATCGGCAGCACCTTTGGCCACACCAGCCGCAATCGTTCCAACTCCGCCCTTTGAGACAAGCTTGACACTGATTCGTGCATCTCGATTCGCATTTTTTAAATCATGAATGAGCTGTGCCAGGTCTTCAATCGAATAAATATCATGGTGCGGCGGCGGAGATATCAGCCCGACACCCGGTGTAGAACCACGAACATCCGCTACCCATGGGTACACCTTATTCCCCGGCAGCTGTCCGCCTTCACCCGGCTTCGCTCCTTGTGCCATTTTAATTTGCAGCTCCGAAGCATTCACGAGGTAATGACTTTTCACTCCGAAACGGCCTGAAGCAATTTGCTTGATGGAACTGCGGCGATTATCACCATTTTCATCTGGAAGATAGCGGCTGGAATCTTCGCCACCTTCCCCACTATTGCTTTTGCCGCCTAAACGGTTCATCGCAATCGCCAATGTTTCATGAGCTTCTTTACTTATCGAACCAAAGGACATTGCCCCTGTTTTAAAGCGGCGGACAATTGATTCTACGGATTCAACTTCTTCAATTGGCAATGTCTGACGTATTTCATTAAACGAGAATAAATTACGTAAGAAGCCAATTCTCTCTTCATTTGCCATCTGGGAGTATTTTTTAAATAAATCATAATCACCCTTGCGACGGCCCATTGTAGCGTATGAATGGTTCCAGGATTAAACGCGTGATGTTCTCCTGTTTTTCTCCATTGAAAATTACTTCCTGAATCTAATGTTTGGTCATAGGAATCAGCGTAAGCTGTTGTATGAAGCATCATCGTTTCTTTCGCAATGGTGGAGAGTCCAATGCCGCCAAGCTGAGAAACGGTTCCAGTGAAAAAACGTTCAATTACATCAGCACTAATTCCAACCGCTTCAAAAATTTGTGCTCCGCGATAGCTTTGTACCGTTGAAATTCCCATTTTGGACATGACCTTTACAACGCCTTCGGTCATCCCTTTTACATATTTTCTTACCGCTTCTTCATAAGTGACAGACAAACTGCCATCTAATACCGCCTGATGAATTGTCGCGAAAGCTAGATAAGGATTAATAGCATCCACGCCATATCCCAGCAGAGCAGCAAAATGATGAACCTCTCTAACTTCACCAGATTCGACAATAATGCTTACCTTTGTCCGGCTTCCTTGATGGATTAAATGCTGATGTAGGGCACTTACGGCCAAAAGGCTAGGAATCGCCGCCTCATTCTTATTCATTTTGCGGTCTGACAAAATAAAAAGATTGAGCCCTTCTGCGATTGCCTTGTCAGCTTCCTGACAAATCCGCTCAAGACTTCCTTCTAGATTTTCAGAGAACAACATATCAATGACCTTAGTTGTGAAAGCTGCTGATCCGATTATTTTCAATTGCTCAAGCTGGCTATTGGTCATTACTGGTGAATCGAGCTGGATTCTACGACAATTTAGTTCAGTAGGATGCAGTAAATTCCCCTCAGACCCTAATAACGTCATCGTAGATGTAACGATTTCTTCACGCAACGAGTCAATCGGCGGATTTGTTACTTGGGCAAATAATTGCTTAAAATAATTAAATAAGGATTGAGGACGGTCCGATAAAACAGCTAGCGGCATGTCATTCCCCATTGCCCCAACCGGATCCTTTCCTTCATTCACAACAGGAATTAGATATTTTGAAATATCTTCATATGTGTATCCAAACGCTTTCTGACGAACAAGTAAATCAGAAATTTCCTCTTCTTTGGTATGCGTATCATTTAACCGAACAAGCTGTTCATCCAGCCATTTTTGGTAAGGAAGTGCCTCAGCCATCTCTGCTTTAACTTCCTCATCCGATATGATCCCGCCTTCTTCCAAATCGATTAGAAGCATTTTTCCTGGACTTAAACGTTCTTTATATAATACTTTTTCCGGTTCCACATCGATAACGCCAACCTCTGATGAAAAAATAATATAATCATCTTCAGTAACGTAATAACGGGCTGGACGAAGCCATTCCGATCTAAAATCGCCCCTATTTGTTTGCCGTCCGTAAAGGAAATAGCCGTTGGACCATCCCATGGTTCCATCAGACAGCTATGATACTCATAAAAAGCTCTCTTTTCTTTTGTCATATGCGGATTTTCAGACCATGGCTCAGGAATTAGCATCATCGCCGCATGGGCTGGTTTCCGTCCGGCAGCACTAAGAATTCAAATGCGTTATCTAAAATCGAGGAGTCACTACCATCCGTATCTAAGATTGGGAGCACCTTCTGTAAGGCTTCTCCAAACGCTTCGGATACAAATTGCTTTTCGCGGGCTTTCATCCAATGTATATTGCCTCTAAGTGTATTGATTTCTCCATTATGGATGAGGTAGCGGTTCGGATGCGCTCTTTCCCAGCTTGGGAAAGTATTTGTACTAAAGCGGGAATGCACTAAAGAAAAAGCTGATACAAAACTTTCATCCTGTAAATCTAAATAAAAGGCATCTACTTGTTCTGGTGTTAATAATCCCTTATAAACAATGGTTCTGCTTGAAAGACTTGCAAAATAAAAACGAAAGGCCGATTCATTAGCCCATTGTTCAACCTGTTTTCTAATCACATATAATTTACGTTCAAAGGTTAACTCGTCCGTAAAGTTCTCTTCTCCTCCAATAAACAATTGGCGAATAAATGGACGGGATTGCTTTGCTGTTTCCCCGATTGTTTCGGCGTTTACAGGTACAGTCCTCCATCCTAGAACCGTCTGCCCCTCTTGTTCAACTATATTATTAATCTTAGATTCTATTTTTTCTCTTTCCTCATTATCGTTTGAGAAAAAGAGCATCCCAACTCCATAGAGCCCCTTTTCAGGTAATTTCATATCTAGACACGCCTTGCGAAAAAAAGTGTCAGGTATCTGCACCATTAGCCCGGCGCCATCCCCAGTGAAAGGATCACTGCCCTGCCCCCCGCGATGATCTAATTGACAAAGCATACTGAGTCCTTTTTTTACAATCTCATGTGTCGCATGCCCTTTTATGTGGGCGTATAAGCCGATTCCACATGCATCATGTTCAAATTCAGGGCGGTAGAGACCTTGTGGTTTTGGTAGTTGATGATATGTCATGTTTATCTCCCCCGTTTTGTAATTTTCCGAAAAATTAATATGATTCTTATTCTATGTTTTCTTATTCATATAAACAATATATAATTTAGATTAAATCAATCTATTATTGAGATGGATGGAAGGAGGAAACGAAATGGAACTGCGTCAATTACGATATTTTATCGAGGTTGCCGAGCGGCAGCATGTTACAGAGGCGGCTGAAAATCTTAATGTGGCACAATCCGCAGTTAGTTTACAGATTTCTAAGTTAGAAGATGAACTTGGTGTTAAGTTATTTGAACGTGTTGGAAGAAATATTAAATTAACCCAAATCGGAATAATCTTTTTATCACATATAAAAAAGGCTATCAAATTTATTGATGAGGCCAAAGGAAAAGTAGACGAGTATTTAGACCCAAAAGCCGGTACTATTAAAATTGGTTATCCTACAAGTCTAGCGAGCTACTGGCTTCCAACTGTTATTTCGGCTTTTAAAGAAAAACAGCCAAACGTAGTTTTCTATTTGCGTCAGGGCTCATATGTTGATTTAATTGAGGCGGTTAAAAATGGAGAAATTGATTTAGCCTTTCTCGGCCCTGTTCCGACCAAGGAACCTGATATTGCAACGAAAATTTTATTTACTGAAAACATTGCTGCTCTGATTCCAATTAACCACCCGCTTGCAGATCGAACGAGCATATATCTTAGTGATTTACGAAATGATTCATTTGTACTTTTTCCAAATGGATATATTCTCAGAAAAATTGCGGTCGATGCATGCAAAGATGCAGGCTTTGAACCGAACACCACCTCAGAAGGTGAGGATATGGATGCCATCAAGGGTCTCGTTTCAGCTGGCATTGGCGTGAGTCTCTTACCGGAGAGTACCTTTTATGATTCCACCCCACGCTATACGGTCAAAATTCCGATTGAGTCTCCACAAGTGAAAAGAACAGTCGGCATTATCACCCCGAAATTTAGAGACCTAGCACCATCCGAAAAGTACTTTTACCAATTTGTTAATGAATTCTTCAGTGTATTAGAGCAGTACCAATAAATTAGAATATGGAAAATGATTGGGTTGGGTTAACAAAAGTGGAAAGTCCTTTAGCGCTATACTGTGTCTACCATTTATGTACTTGCACGATATTCCCTGCTCATGAACTGAGCAGGGTTTTTATTTAGATTTTTTTGGAATAAAAAAAAGACTCTAAGAAAGAGTCTTTTTTCTTAATTAAATTATAATTAAGCTTTACGTACGTTAGTAGCTTGAGGTCCACGTTGACCTTGCTCAACTTCAAAAGTAACTGCTTGGCCTTCGTCTAAAGATTTGAAACCTTCGCTTTGAATAGCTGAGAAATGTACGAATACGTCGTCTCCAGCTTCACGTTCGATGAATCCAAAACCTTTTTCTGCGTTAAACCATTTTACTTTCCCTTGTTCCATTTGTGTTTCCTCCTGCTGTGTGCTTTGCACACAATTATGTATACTATCCTTGCTTAAATCTTCAAGACAGAAAGCTAAAACACTACCCATCTTTACCGAACAAACAAAAATAATTCTATTTCAATATAACAGAAACTACATCGTAAAGCAATATACTAAAAAAGATCCAACTTACTTTTTTCCTAGTTCAAGTATTATCGGCTTCCAACAACAGTTCTTAACTTCATATAAATTTGATTATTCACGGCCACCAATGATTTCACACCGTTTTGTACATTGGAAAACAACACAACGAATTCGTTTCCGTTTTTGCTGAAGCTATTTAGGGTGTTCCATCCCGGGAGTACACCATGATCAGAATAACTTCCAGGGTCCCGATATAAACCAAATGCATAATTATGCTTAAAGGGTGTGAAATACTGCTTTAAGCTGTCCGCAGATAATAATTTCCCTGTATAAAGAGCTTTATCAAATAAATACATATCATATGGAGTTGTGTATATATCACCGCATCCAAATAACTGGGACATGTCGGGAAGTGCCGGTGAAATCATAACATTATCCTTTTGCTTGAATCCTTTTGACGGAAACGGTTCTTGATAATACGTATCACCAAACCCTGAATGTTTCATATCTGCAATATTAAAGATATGTTCCTTAACATACAAATTAAGCGGAACTTTGGTTATTTTTTCTACAATGTACGCAAGTATAGAATAATTAGAATCACTATAATCCCAGTTTGTTCCTGGATGAAATTTTAAATGCCCTTTTTCAATCTTCTTGATTAAATCATCATGAGAAATTTTCTGATTTGTTTCTGAATGTTCCGGTATACCAGAAGTGTGTGTTAATAGATGAAATAGTTTGATTTGATTTCCATTTGGAAAATCAGGGACATATTTAGATAAAGGATCATTTATATTCAGTTTCCCTTGTTCCTGCAGCTGCATAATAGCGGTAGAAATAAATACTTTTGTAATCGAACCAATATAGAAGGCTGTTTCCGAATTATTTGGGAGTTTATTTTCAAAATCGGCATAACCGTATCCCTTATTTAGAACAACCTTATTATTCTTGACAACCAATACCGAACCATTAAATTTCAAACTTTTTAAGTATTCGTCAATTTTTGAGTCATTATTAACATCTACCACCTTAGGGAGCGCAATGTTTTCAATGGACGAATTTTTTTTCGAAACTTGGTGGATAATTTTGTTGGGCTTAGCTTTGGAAGTGACGAAAGAATGGTAAACTAAACTAGAAATAAAAGTTATCATTGTGGCTGAAACAAATAATAATAAAAACCGCTTAATTGAGCGTTTTAACTTCCTTTTTGACCGCCTTGGTGATTCAATAGGTGGATTCGATCGAAACTCCGTCATGTTTATTCTCCTTTCTATAAAGCAGGAAACAATAACTAGGAAGGAAATAATTAATAACCTCACTAACTATTCGTGACTTATAGAAAAAATCCTGCAAACTAATTTAATATTTGGTGCCTGTCACCCTTCGTGGACACTTTTCCATTTTGTCCTTCTAGAGTGGACATTTCTTAAAGAATACACATAAATATAAATATAACCATAATAACCCTGTAAAACAACTGTTTACAGGTATCAAATCAAAAAAAAGAACCCAAATGGATTCCTTATTTTTCTATTTTTATTAGATACTTTTTCATAAACGCATAAATGACAAGCATTGCCATTGCTGAACCAATCAAGCATGCAAGCCAAATATACATGACTAGTTGTGTGATATGCTCAATGATATTTTCAATCTCAAACAGTGACCTAGCACCTACAATATAATAATTATCCGTTTTAATCGCAACAGTTGCAAATCGAAGCCCATTTAAGGTTTGCCATGTCACACGATCTTCACCATTTTTCGAAACATACTCTAAAACACCCTTTGGATACTGAGGGTCTTTGGTTTTCATCGTTCCAGATGTTGCGATGAGATTTTTATTTTTGTCGTAAATCATCACAAATCCCTCATCGCTTTGGGATGCATCTACTTTATTCGCTGGGATTGAGGCAGCTGGATTAAGCCCCCCCTGTAAATGAATCGCGGTATCTTTTGCTAGCATAGCTGGTATTGCATTCGCCCCAAGACGTAGCGCTTGTTGTGTGACTAGATACGTGACTGTACACGTGAAGGTAATGAAAAACATGGCAATGATCCATATTAAAAACAAATTTTTCCCCATTTTCATAGTCATATTCTCCTTTTCAATTCGAATGAAAAATCATTTATCAGGGACATACTCCAAGATATCAGCTGGCTGACAATCGAGTGCTTTGCACAATGCGTCAAGTGTTGAAAACCGGATCGCTTTTGCCTTATTGTTCTTAAGGATTAAGAGATTTGCTTGTGTAATTCCAATCCTTTCGGCAAGCTCAGTAGAACTCATTTTGCGTTTTGCCAGCATGACATCAACATTCACAATTATAGGCATGTTTTCCACCTCATATGGTTAGATCGTTCTCCTCTTTGATCTCTTGAGCTAACTTGGCTAGCATAGATAATACTAAGCTCACAATACCAATCATAAAGGCAGCGATCATTAAAGTGAGGGATAATATGTTTTTAAAGAGAGTAAAGGTCCCAATTGTATAAAGAAAAAAATCCAAAAACGCACAAATGCTGATTACATTAAGAGATTGAATACTACTTTGAGAAAAAGGATTGTTTTTCAAGATGTTTTGACATAATTTTTTTGACATAACAAGTAGGATTGAAAAAGGGATAGCTGTTACGTACAAAAATACCTTAATCCACGATAAATTCCCCATCTCTCCTCCTGTCGTTTCACTATACTTATTTACAAGTAGCGGCAGGGTAAAAAAGGCAATTACCATTCCTAATAACAAGGCAGAAATCAGCCAATTTAACATCTTGATTACAATGGATGGTTTCATCTAACTCAACTCCGGACGCTCAAAATTAGTTACTGCGAAATTACCTGTTTATCATTGCATTGTTTGTTCATGATCTAAATATAGCATAATTTTATCGTTTTTCAATAAATATTTTCTGTTTTTCGTAAAATTAATATTGAAATACAGTGATTCAAAAAAAGAACCCAGGAAACAAAATGGATTTTTGTTTCCTGGGTTCTTTTGGCTATTTTTTTATTTAGTGTTATTTCTGACCTTGGAGCGCCAATTGTAGACCTAAGCCAATATAAATGGATCCTACCACCTTACCCTGCCAACGAGAAATTTTGCCGTTCTCTGATTTGAGTCGGTTCCCGATTACACTTACTAGAAATGCAAGTAACGTTGTATACAATATGCTCATTAACACAAATGTTAATCCGAGAGTTAAGAGCTGATATACAACGGGAGTACCATTGCTGTGGACAAATTGCGGCAAAAAAGCTAAGAAAAATAGAGCAGTTTTTGGATTTAGCAATTCGATCAATAAAGCTTGGCGAAAAGACACTGCAGGTTTTGCCTTGTTCTCAACGGGCTTATCTTGTTTTTTTGATTTTTCAAGAAGCGTTTTAATTCCTAAAAAAATTAAATACACAGCTCCTAAATATTTAACAATCTCAAAAGCAAGAGCTGAAGTCATTAAAATGGCTGAAAGTCCAAGTACAGCTGCCACAGTATGGATTAAGTCCCCAACTGCTATACCTACACCCGTTATAATACCGCCTTTCCTTCCGCCTCTCATGGTTTGTGATATAGTTAATAAAACAGCAGGGCCCGGGATCAGAAATAACACCAATACCACCAATATAAATGCCACCAATTTCTTCTCCCCCTTTTTTTCTCATAATTTTGTATTTTCATATATTTTAACATATTAATACTCCCAATCCTATTTACATTAATATCAAAAAATTCCCCACTATTGATATGGAGAATTTTTTAAAATTAAATTCAATTTGGTTCGTTTTTACTTCGTCACACCAAACTCAGTTATGGTTACTTTCACATTCGTTTTAATTGGCATCTCACGATAATAATCTTTATATTTACTGATATTAAATGAACGATCGTTGCTTCTTATAATATCGCCTATTCCTAATGGATCTACATTTAGTTCTTGGATGGTAGATAGGATCTTTTTATAATCTTTCGTCAATTGTTTTTCCATCTCCTTCTCAAGAACTTGTACCACCTTTTGATTATTAATCGTTCCTTTATATTCTCTTACTATTCCATTGATTGAGATATCGATATTCACTTTTGGGACTGATGATGTGGTGTCAACTTTGTAATGTCTTTTTGCCTTAACATTCTCTAGAACGGCTGAATTACGGCCATAATGGATTGGGAATACTCCTGAATTAAAGTTCTCAACAAGCGATTTAAAAGCAAAATTTTGCTTATAAGGAATTTTCCCAACGTATTTATCATCTTTAAACAATGCAATGCCATTTATTTTCACTTTTTTTTCTTTCATTTTTAATAATGGAAGAAACGGATCTGCCCTTTTTGAAAAATACTTGTACATCATCAGATGAAGATTTGTTTTTGGCAGCGTCCCTTTTGCAATGTTTTTCTCAAACAGGCTTGAATAGTAGAGGCCCGTGTCGGATGTTGCAAATTTTTTAGTTAAATAATCTTTCGCTTTACCTTCGACAACAGCTATGATAACGCGAGAACCTACACTTGGTTCTCTATTAAGATAATCAAGATATTCAAAAATTCCATGCTCAGCCAGCTCTTCATTATACATTACCACTTCCAACTTCCCGCTAAATAAAGGTTTATTGCCTCGGTATCAAGTTTTGCTCGATTTTCCCGAATAAGACTAGAAACATTTGAAAACGTTTCCGTACTGACAGTTTTATCTGGTTTAAAAACAGGTATTGAAACCGTTCCTCTGATATGGTTCTCATCAATGTAGTCATAACCTACAGCTGTAACGAGATCAATATCATCAATAATCTTTTCTTCAGATGTACATCCAGCAAGTAACATCAAGGAAACAATATTGAAACTGCAAAATAGGGATTTTTTCATTTATTTTTTTTCACCTTGCTATAGATAAAATGGCTGACAAAGATGAAAGGAATATATCCAAAAAAGACGATATATCCTGCATAAGAAAGTGAATTACTTAACATTTGTATTTGGCTGTGACTTTTAATAAACGGCACGATTATTACTGTAGCTATAAGTGAAAACACTAGGGGTTTACGCTGCTTCACTCCAAAAACTCGTTTCATCCCTCTCATAAATGCCCAGTACGCCAATGTAATATTCGGCAGTATGACCAAAGCCCAAGAGCTGATCCCTATATACTCAAATCTTTCGACAAAGGGCATTTCGATAATCTTCCATAAACCAAGTGTTGGCCAAAGATTCGTTTTCAGTTGCTCCTCACTATAAAATACGGCCGATACGATATACGTGATGAAATAGATAAAAATACTAAACGCCACTCCAAATTGTGCCCATTTTTGAGATTTCTCCGGCTCCTTAATAAAAGGGTAATAGATAAAAAGCGTAGAGAATCCAATATAACTAAGTGACATTTGTTTAGCTGACAACAAGATTTCATTGATTGAATGGTGCCAAATTGGAAGTAAATTGTCATAATGAGCAAATTCAAGAGGGAAAATTAACGTTAAGATTAAATAAAGTGGCATCACTACCCCGAAAAAGCAAATACCTGTTACTGTTCTGAATCCACCTTCCACGATATAGTAAAATAGTGGAAAAAAAATGAAGCATAATGATAATAAACTAACTCTGGGAAACATCCATACCTGAATTACTTCAAAATAGGATCGTATGATAACAATTGAAATTAATAGAAAATAAATAAGGAGGAAGATATTAAAAAAGTTCCCCAGCCACTTCCCAAATATTTTTTTGTTAATGGCTATGATATCTGTCTTTTCCTTATTTAAAACGTGATACATCATCCAAATTAATAAATGGATGTACATCCCGGCTATGATGATTGAAATCCATGCGTCATTCCCAGCCCATTTGACGATTTCAGCCTGAAAAGTAAGAACACCAACTCCAATTTGGATGGAATGTACTAAGAAAAAAACTAGATAAGGAGAAACTTGAAATCTTTCCTCAACTGTAGATTGCATTACTTCACACACCCATCACTCATCAACATCTTTTTTTTCCTTTGCTTTTTTAGGATTAAATCGTTCCGAATTTTTTGTTTGGAGTTTTATTGGTCTCATTGGATTTGATCCAAACGAAAACCTGAAAAATGCGTCTTTTAAATCTTGCATTCGAGTTGGATAAATTGGTTCCAAAAATGGTCTTCCTAATGATGTTAAGCGCAGCAAATGAGCAATCAAATAACAAAAACAAACAACTACGCCTAACATCCCGTAAAAGTTTGCAAACAATAAAAAAGGAAAACGTATTAACCGTATGGTGTTACCCATTTGATACACAGGAGTCGTAAATGAAGCCAACGCTGCCAAAGCAACAATAATTAGCAAAACATTACTTGTTAGACCAGCTTCAACTGAAGCTGTTCCTATGACAATCCCGCCTACGATACCAATTGTTTGTCCAACCTTAGTTGGCAGTCTCGCACCAGCTTCTCTTAATAACTCAATGGTCAATTCAAGAAAAACCGCTTCTAAAATAGGTGGGAGTGGAACCTCTCGTCTAGATGTTATGAGAGTTCCCATCAAGTCCTTTGGAATTAATTCATAATGAAAGGTTAAGGTGGCAACGTAAATTGGTGTTACCAGGATCGAAAAACTTACAGCAAATAAACGAATGATTCGAAAAGAGGAAGCAATAATTGGATTTAAAAAATAATCTTCAAAGGCTGCAAAAAATTCAATAAGGGATGTTGGTCCAATTAAAGCATGGGGCGAACCGTTTACTAATACAACTACCTTACCTTCAGAGAGAACAGCAGCAACACGATCGGGCCTTTTCCGTATCCACTAATTGTGGAAAAAGGGATTTATGATTATCAGATATTATTTGTGTGACATACGAACTATCGATGATCTGGTCAAAATCAATTTCTTTTACTCGTTGAAGAACCGTGTTTACATTTTCTTTATTGGCAATTCCTTCAATAAAAATAACAGCAATAGTTGTTTTTGATAAACTACCAATTTCAAATTGTTTTACAATTAACTCAGGGATGGGTAATCTTTTTCGGATTAAATTTAAATTGATTGACAGAGACTCGACAAATGATTCTTTAGGCCCGACAACAGAAAATTCAACTTCAGGTAGTGAAATCGCCCGCGATTGATGGGATTCTGCTTGTACTAACACACAGGCTGGATCAGATTCATGTAATTGTATGATGACATACCCAATATGAATTTTTTGTTTTATGATCGTTACGTCGTTTGTAATAATTACATTTTCAATGGGCAAAACAGATTTAATGTTTTCCAGAGAAATTCCTGTTGCTTTATCTAAATGACCCATTATTTCTTTATGTAAAACATCAGCATCTACAAGGGATTGATAATACGAAATCCAATATTGAGATTCAGATTTCGGATAACAATAGTGAATGAAATCATCCGAACTCATGGATTTCTTGATTAAATGACTTAATCCATTTTCTTCGGGTGGATCAATAGTCTTCTGAATGATTTTCTGTTTAAACTTTAGTTTTTTAAACATATAGGTAAGTCCCTCTGTAAGTACATGTTGTAAGATTCGTTGTTAATATTTTCTACATTTATGGTTATTTTAAACAAACAAAGCGCTATGAAAATTTTATTTTTATTTTTCGTTCATGTTTATATCTTTAGAATAGTAAAAACTAGATGGCGCTTGGCTCCATCCAGTTTTTTGCTTCCTGGTATAACTAAAGATCACTTGGTTCAGTCATGGGTATCTCCTTAATAAGAATTTATGAGCAAATCAATCTTACACTGAATTTATTTTAAAGATAAAGATAAACTAAACAAAAAATGGAGCGTAACAAGATGGAGAAAAAAATTGCCATACTAACAGATATACATGGGAATCATTCTGCATTAGATGCAGTCTTAAATGAAATAGATCATGACAAAAAAATAGAGCATATCTATTGTTTAGGGGATTTAGTGGGAATTGGGTATGAAACAAATGAGGTTCTAGCGTTACTTTTTTCTCGTGACGATATTTCTTATGTTATGGGAAATCATGATGAGGCAATTATGGACATCCTCTCAGGTCGAGAACCATACAGCAAGGGTAAAGAAAAGGCCATCATAAGTGGCTCGCTTCGCATTTAGACCCAAAATTCATCTCTTACCTATCAGAAATGCCAACAACATTGAACGCCGTTTACAATGGAAAAAAATTTCATTTTACCCACTACCATCTAAACGATCAAAATGAATTTATATCTGTTGATAAAGAACCAACAGAAGTGAAACTTGACGAGCTATACCGCACATCTTCTGCTGATGTTGTTTGTTTTGGCCATCATCATGTCATCCATCACTTTAAAACCAAGGATCGGCTCTATCTTAATCCCGGTTCATTAGGTTGTTTTCACAAGCCTTTCGCTTCCTACGCAATTTTATCCATTGGTGAAAGTGGAGAAATCGATGTAACCTTACGAGAAGTACCATATGATAATAAACAGTTTTTACTCGGATACTTACGTCTTAACGTCCCTGATTCTGAATATATTTTGAAAATATTTCATGGAAATCAACAGTTGAGGTATATGTGAAAGACGATAAAACCCATCTCTCAATGAGATGGCCTTTAATTATTTTAAAATTTGTACTTTAACTGTTTTTCTTCCCCAATTAAGCGCTTCCTTTTGGCTAGGGATGAATACATCAATTTTGTACCCTTTCATTGCGCCGCCTGTATCAGCTGCAATCGCATATCCATACCCTTCCACATAAACCTTTGTACCTAATGGAATTACTTTAGGATCAACAGAGATCACTTTGATATTCGGATTTTTCTTCAAGTTAATTCCTGTGGCTGTAATTCCAGAACATCTTGTACAGTTCATGGTATAAGCAGAAGCATTGACTGTGATTTCCTTTACAACATTAGAAGTTTTAGCTGTTGTACTCGCAGCCGGTTTGGAAATAGTTAAAGCTTGTTTCGGATGGATGATGTCAGATTTAAGATTATTCCATTGTTTTAAGTCATTTACTGAAATATGGTATGTTTTTGCGATCCTAGATAAGGTATCGCCGCTTTTAACGGTATATGTATTAGATGCTGCAAATACTCCACTAGTACTACCAAATAGCAAGGCAGCAGCTGTACCAAAAGTTATAAGTAATTTCTTCAAAATACAAAACTCCCTTCTATCAATATATATAAAATATCATAGGAATATTACAGTAATATTTCAGTAGGTTACTAGTTTCATTACAATTGTCGTAGAATAGGCTTTCCTTGATGATATTGGTTTATTTTGTAAATGTTGTGACATCATTCGACTTTTGTTAGATATATGATCAAAAACTGTGAAGACATTAAAACAGGCAGTAAGAACTAAAAAAAGGCTGGGTCGATGTTAATTCGCCCAACCTTTTTTGTAAAGTACAATGGTGCACTTGAAATACCATCATTTTTCAAGTATGTCCTTAATTTTCAGAAGGTCTTTATTGTTTGCCTTTTTCATCATCGAGGAAATAAATGGAGTAAAGAACTTGGAAAAGCCTGTCGGATTACCTTTGTTTCGTAACGACATTTTAGTATTATACTCGTCGATGGCTTTCCATGTGTAGGTTGTCTCCATTGGAAATGGTCCGTTAGCCGTTCTCATTACAAGTTTTTGACCTGGAATAAATTCGACGATTTCGTATACATAGGCAAGTTCTCTTCCCAGAAATTTTGCTTTAAATGCGATTCGCGAACCAATTGTTAACGGCTTTTGCGTTTTCCATTCTGCTGTATGAATATTTACATACCATTTAGGGGCATTGTCAGGGTTAGCAGCATACTCTGAAACCCTGTCAAGTGGGCACTTAATTTTTATTTCTGTAAAAACATCTACCATTTCTAATCCTCCAAGTTTCACAGCAGATTTCATAATAGGAATCTTTTGTTAGGAATTATCGAATATTTACCATAGATTATTACCATTTGGACATCTTAATATAAGAAACCTTTTAACTTAGAATTTGGAGTTTCCGCGAACTAAAACCCAAGAATTAGTGCAATCTTGGAAAATTTAATATAGACTATAATCTATCAAAATAGTTGCATATACCAATCTTAATCAATAGAATGAGGTGTTATTTTTGAGTTCGCAGGCAAAAACCTATCAAGACGACCAAAGTATCCAGAAAAGGCGTTGGTCGATTTTGATTATCTTAAATGTGTTTATTTTTATGTCTACCTTAGATGGGAGTATTGTTAATATTGCTCTACCGATGATTTCAAAAAACTTGAACTTACCAATTGCTCAAATTGAATGGGCGGTAAGTAGTTATTTAATTGCTATTTGCACCCTTATTCTTTTCTTTGGAAAATTGGGGGACATAATTGGTAAGATTAAAATTTTTAAAATTGGTACATTTATCTTCTTCATCGGATCCCTTTTATGTGGATTCAGTTCAACCTTATCAATGTTGATTCTTTTCAGAGTCATTCAGGCGGTTGGTGCATCGATGACAATGGCTAATAGTCAGGGAATTGTAACCGATATTTTCCCTCCTCGTGAGCGAGGAAAAGCGTTAGGGCTAATCGGGACTTTTGTTTCCCTAGGTAGTATTGCCGGCTAGTCTTGGCGGGCTGCTTGTATCTGTACTAGGATGGCAATATATCTTTTGGGTAAATGTACCGATTGGGTTAGTTGCCATCGTTTTTGGATGGAGGATGTTACCGAAGGATCTTAATACGCGAAAAGTAAAGATTGATATAACGGGGAGTTTGCTTTTTTCCATTTTTATCATTTCCTTATTTTCAGGACTTTTACTAGGACAACAAGTAGGTTATAAAGATACTCGAATTCTCGCTGTCTTCGCTAGTGCACTAATTACATTTATCTTTTTCTTTTGGGTGGAGTCCCATAAATCTGAACCAATGCTCCATTTGTCTTTGTTCAAAAACCCATTGTTTTCGATTAGCATTATATGTGGATTTCTCGTTTTTGTATCTAACTTCTGTTTTAATATTATTTCTCCATTTTTCACACAAAATATTTTACATTTAACACCAATTAGTGCTGGTTTCTTACTAATGCTCTATCCAATTACGATGGCGATTGTCGCTCCCCTAAGCGGTGCTCTATCCGATAAAATTGGTTCAGAGCTGCTAACATTTGCTGGGCTGCTTGTCATGGTCATCGCTCAAATTGGCTTGGCCACGCTTCATAGTGGAAGCTCTTTTTTACTTGTTGGAGTGCTGGTGGCATGCTGGGCTTGGGTACAGGATTATTTCAATCACCAAATAATTCATTAGTAATGTCTACTGTTCCGAAGACACAACTTGGAATTGCAGGCAGTGTTAATTCATTAGTTCGTAATCTAGGAATGATTGTAGGAATTTCTCTTGCAACAACCACCTTGTTCAGCGTGATGAGCGCCAAAGCAGGATACCGTGTAACAGGGTTGATTCCCAATCGCCCTGATATCTTTTTAGAAGGAATGCATGTTGTTTTCATCTGTTCAGCAGCAATTTGTTTGATTTCCGCCTTTCTTACTGGATGGCGTCTCTTTAAATCAAGAATGGTCATTAGTAAATTTTAAGATAAAAAGGGCCTGCCCCTTGGAGCGTTAAATGAAAACACCTCAGGGATCAGGCCGCTTTTTTTCAATAAAAAAAAGACTCTGCATGAGAGTCTTTTTTATAACGTAGGTTATGATTAAGCTTTACGAACGTTAGTAGCTTGTGGTCCACGTTGACCTTGTTCTACTTCAAAAGTAACTGCTTGACCTTCGTCTAAAGATTTGAAACCTTCGCTTTGGATAGCAGAGAAATGTACGAATACGTCGTCTCCAGCTTCGCGTTCGATGAATCCAAAACCTTTTTCTGCGTTAAACCATTTTACTTTACCTTGTTCCATTTGTGTTTCCTCCTGTTGTGTGCTGTGCACACATTGTGTTACTATCCTTGCTCAAATCTTCAAGACAAAAAGCAGATTCACTTTTAACATCCTTACCGAACAAACAAAAATAATTCTTCCTAACTATAACAGATTGAATATGGAAAAGCAAGGGTTGGTAAAAATCCTGTTAATATTTATTGCTATTTTTCAAGCAAAGTACCTCTACTTTTTGCTTTTGGCTAATTCCATAAGTTCTTTCAATTCATTTGTAAAGCCTTTTACAGCATGATTTTCGAATACGGCTACGGGAAGTCCCAAAAAACCTAACTTCTCCACTTCCTTTTGATATTCGGCGTTTGCCGACACATCCCTGACTTCAAACGGAATTCCCACTTCTACCAATACTTTTTTGACAAGCGTACATTCTATGCAATCGTTTGTGGTATAGACAATGATTTGGTTGACCATTCGTGATTTCTCCTCTTTCAATTAAATGGCGAAATGCTTTGACTTGGAAAAATTTAGATTTAAAATATGAATAGAGATTTAATTCCAAGATTATTCTTCTATTTTACATGAAAGAAGCGGATAGCATGAGAAATAAGCAAGACATAATGCATGAAGAAAAACATTTCACAGCCTCGGACTTGATTCGGGATATCGTCATTGGCATGTCTGATGGCCTTACGGTTCCATTTGCATTGGCAGCTGGATTATCCGGGACAGTAGATACTACAACATTAATCCTTACGGCAGGGGGAGCTGAAATTGCAGCAGGCTCAATAGCTATGGGACTCGGGGGTTATTTGGCGGCACGAACCGATGCCGAGCATTATGAATCCGAATTAAAGCGTGAGCAACTGGAAATAATTGAGGTTCCCGAAAAAGAAGAGGAAGAAGTAGCTGAAATTTTTCGGGAATATTATTTGGAAGAAGATCAAATTCAATCGATTGTCGCTACAATGCGGAAGCATCCTGATAAATGGGTCGATCTTATGATGAAATTCGAACTTGGCTTGGAAAAACCTGATGCAAGTAGGGCTAGAAATAGTGCCATAACCATCGCCACTTCTTATATTGTCGGAGGTCTGATCCCCCTCCTTCCCTACTTTTTTATGGCCAGTCCTAGTTCCGGTTTAGAAGTTTCTGTAATTATCACTTTAATTGCTTTGTTTATTTTTGGATATATCAAAGGCAAATTTACTGGGACATCTCCTTGGAAGAGTGCATTCCAAACCTGCATTGTAGGTGGACTTGCTGCAGCGGTAGCATTTGGACTAGCTCGTTTAATCTCTTAAAAATATGACCATGTGATACAGAAAACTTGTTGTTTTTTGACAATTTTTAATAAAAAAAGTTTTTTGTAGAATTTCGATTTTCGAATTATAATAACAATAGTTATTAAAAGTGAAAATGGTGGATCACATGCGTGCATATAATGAAAAAGTAAGTATTTATCATGGGATGGTATCGACCATCGCCGTGAACCTTGCAAGTAACTTTTTTCCCATCTTTGCGATTGCTATACTTGGTGCAACCAATTATCAGGTAGGATTAATTAGTTCCCTTCCACCCTTGGTAGCACTTATCATGACGATTCCAGCAGCCATCATGCTAAATCGTCTAGAGCTGCAAAAGAAGACGGTAGCCATGTCTGTATTATGGGCTCGCGCCATGTTTTTATTAATCCTAGGTGTAATTTACCTTACTTCATCCTATCAAGCATGGACTTTTTTAATTATTATCGCCTTAATGAATGTACCTGGAACGATATCAAACATCGGTTGGCAGACGCTTATTAGCGGGATGATTAAGGATGAGCGTAGAGGGACATTTTTCAGTGACCGAAATCGATTATTAACAGTCGTTGGCATGATCACAACCCTTATTATCGGTATTATTATGAAAAACCAGACGAACAACGCAGCAGCATATCAGTGGTTATTTTTCTCCGCTTTTGTTTTTGGAATATTAGAAGGATATTTCCTGATGAAACATCAGGAAACCGTTCAATCCAAAACAAACATACAGAATAAGAACTCGTTTATGAATTGGTCAATTTTTAAGGATAATGGGTACAGGTGGTTTCTTATCGCTGCTTTATGCTTCAATTTCTCTTGGCAGATGGCATGGGGAATTTTCAATATCTACAATGTGAAATATGCGCATGCCACCATCCTTTGGATTAGTATTTTTTCAGTTGGAAATCAATTGGTGCAGATTTTCACCTTCCCATTATGGAAAAAATGGGCGGAACATAAGTCAAATACCTTGATGCTGGTATGGGCCGCACTAGGAATGGCATTGCTACCATTTTTAACAGTTTTGTCTAGGAATCTACTATATTTAACATTTACTCAAATGCTATCAGGATTTTTTGTTTCTGGAATCGTCCTGCTTTTGTTTAACCTATTGTTAGAACAATCTCCAAAGGAAACGAGAACGTATTGTATTACAACCTATAATGTCCTTTTGTCCTTTATTGCCTTTATCGCGCCTCAAATCGGAATTTGGCTATTAGACGCAACTGGTATACAAAAATCTATGGAAATAAATTCTGTTTTAAGGTTTATCAGTGCCTTTGGTTTCTTGCTCATGTATGCAAGGTGTATGAAAAATAATAATAGTAAAAAGCTAGGCACTAGCTTTTTACTACATAAATTTTAGCTATCTTAATATGGATGCTCACGACCGCCTCCCCCTACAACTAACACCTTCAATTCCCTACCTTCTTTTTCGAGAGACTTTGAATTACTTTTGGTAATAATCTGTGTTCCTGTTCTTGAATTTTTTTTATTAATGTCTCTCTTGTCTCATCCGGTTCGATTGTAACGGCTGCTGGGCAATGATTGGACCTGTATCCATTCCTTCGTCGACATAATGTACGGTAACACCAGTCACCTTTACCCCATATTCAAGTGCTTGATCAATCGCATCTTTTCCTTTAAACGCTGGTAACAAAGATGGATGAACATTGATGATTTTCCCGCCGTATGCGTTCAGTAACGCAAGACCGAACAGTCTCATATATCCAGCTAATACGATAAAATCTACTTGCCTTTGTGATAATTTTTCAAGAATCACTTCTTCATAGGCTTGTTTGTTTGAAAAATCCTTTGCCCTAAAAGTAAACACCGGGATCGATTCATCCTTTGCTCTCTTGACTGCAATGGCTTCAGGATTGTCACTGACGAGTAAAACTACTTCTACATTTGTTATTTGTTTTGATCTGATGGATTTTAGAATCGCTGCAAAATTACTACCAGCTCCTGAAGCAAAAACGGCAATTTTCATGCTTACTCCTTTTTGAACACGACGTCTTCGATGCCTTTTTGAACCGTTCCAATTACGTATGATTCTTCACCTAATGTTTGGAGGCGCTCTAAAATGGTCTGGGAGTTAGCAGAATCAGCGACTAAAATCATGCCAATTCCCATATTAAAGGTACGAAACATATCATAATCTGAAATTCTGCCTGCTTGTTGGATAAAAGAAAAAATCTTATGTCTCTTCCAGGATCCTTCGTTTATTTCAGCCTGTAATCCTTTTGGAAGAATCCGTGGAATGTTATCGTAAAATCCCCCGCCTGTCACATGTACCAGACCATAGATAGGGAATTCTTTTAATACAGAAAGAATTGATTTAACATAAATTTTTGTTGGTTCCAGTAACACATCGCCCAATACAGACCCCAATTCATCAACATAGTCCCTTAATGAGAGTCTGGCATCCTCCAAAAGAACTTTTCGAACAAGAGAGAACCCATTGCTATGTACCCCACTCGAAGCTAAACCAATTAGTACATGGCCTTCTTTTACATTCGTTCCATCGATGAGGTGTTTTTGATCCACCATTCCTACCGTAAACCCCGCGATATCATATTCTTCGTCCTGATACATACTCGGCATCTCGGCTGTTTCTCCGCCTATAAGAGCACATCCGGCCTGCACACACCCATCAGCAATACCTTTAACAATCGCTTCAATTTTTTCCGGTATAATCCTACCGCAGGCAAGGTAGTCTAGGAAAAAGAGGCTTGCGGCCCTTGGACGATGACATCATTCACACACATTGCAACTGCATCGATTCCAATGGTATCGTGTTTGTCCATTGCAAAAGCAATTTTCAACTTGGTACCAACACCATCTGTACCCGACACAAAAACGGGTTCCTCCAAGTCGGTTAAATTTGGTTTAAAAAGTGCCCCAAACCCTCCTAATCCGGATAAAACCTCCGGACGGAAGGTTTTTTTTACATGTTTTTTCATTCGATCAACGGCTTCATTTCCCGCATCTATATCGACTCCCGCTTGACGGTACGCATCGCTCATTAGTCTCCACTCCTCTACGGTAAATTTGCAGTTATTTCCTGCATGTTCATCTGTTCAACTACTCTCGAACGCATAATGTCTGGAATGGCATTCCGCCAGACTTTTTCCAACTCAGAAATCGATTGAGAGATCACGTTCCTACCATTATGGTCAATAGACAGTTCTTTACCTTGCACTTTGCCAATTTCTTTTATTGGCACCTGCATTTGTTTGGCGGTTTCCTTTATATTTTCAGCGTGTTCTGAAGAAACAGATAGAATGATCCGGGATTGGGATTCACTAAAAAGATTAAAATCTGTTCGAAGTTCTTCTGTTAATTTGATGTCCGCGCCCAATTTCCCGCCTATACAGCTTTCTGCTAAAGCTACGGCTAAACCGCCTTCTGCTGTATCATGGGCTGATTGAACGAATCCTTGTTGAATCACCTTAATCGTAAAAGTTTGAATTCGCCGTTCTAAATCAAGATCTAATTGTGGTGGCCGTCCTTCTATTTTTCCTATCCTTAATTTTTGATACTCAGATCCGCCAATTTCAGCTTTGGTTTCACCAATCAAAATGATTGAATCTCCTTCTTTTTTAAAGTCTTGGGTGGTAATATGTTCGACATCTTTAATTAACCCGATCATTCCAATTGTTGGCGTTGGATAAATGGCTTCTCCTTTTGTTTCGTTATACAGACTAACGTTTCCACCAATAACAGGAGTATTCAACTGACGACACGCTTCACTTATGCCATCGGCAGCCTTTTCAAACTGCCAGAAGATTTCTGGTTTTTCTGGGCTCCCAAAGTTTAAATTATCTGTTATCGCAAGTGGCTCCGCACCAGAACAAACCACGTTCCGTGGCCGCTTCTGCTACAGCAATGGCTCCTCCAGTGAACGGGTCAAGATAGACATATCTTCCGTTGCAATCCGTCGTCATTGCCAATGCCTTTCGTGTTCCCCGGATGGCAACGACAGCAGCATCCGATCCTGGTATGACAGCAGTATTTGTTCGGACCATATAGTCGTACTGCTGATAAACCCATTCTTTGCTCGCAATCGTTGGTGATGCTAACAGTTGTTGCAAAATGGAATTATAATCCTTAGGCTCTTCAATGGCTGAAGTAGTATCCAATGATGAATATTGTTCATAATAAGGAGCCTCTCTAGATGGCTTACAATACACTGGAGCATCTTCTGCTAGCTTATCTGCAGGGATTTCAGCGATTACTTCACCTTTATGGAGCAAGCGGAGTTGATTATCATTTGTTACTCGTCCAATTACAGCAGAATGGAGTCCCCATTTGTCAAAAATCTTTTTTACTACTTCTTCTTTTCCTTTTTTGGCTACGACCAGCATTCGTTCCTGGGATTCTGAGAGCATCATTTCGTAAGCGCTCATGCCTTTTTCACGTTGTGGAACAAGGTCAAGATTCAATTCAACGCCATTTCCAGCTTTACTTGCCATTTCAGAGCTGGAGCTGGTTAGTCCTGCCGCCCCCATATCTTGAATCCCGACAACATGACCAGAAGCAATCAATTCAAGCGTCGCTTCGAGTAATAATTTTTCCATAAACGGATCGCCAACTTGAACAGCTGGTCGTTTGGCCTTCCGAGTTTTCGCTCAATTCTTCAGAAGCGAATGTCGCTCCATGAATACCGTCTCTTCCAGTAGCAGCCCCTACATAAATAACAGGATTATCAACCCCTTTTGCTAAGCCTTTTTGAATTTCATCGTGATTGATTAAACCGACACACATCGCATTCACAAGAGGATTTCCATCATAGGAAGAATCAAAATAGATTTCTCCGCCGACAGTAGGAATCCCCATGCAATTACCATATCCGGCGATTCCAGCAACAACATTTTCAAATATATATTTGGTTTTTGGGTTATCTAATTCTCCAAAACGCAGTGAGTTCAATAGGGCGATTGGGCGAGCACCCATTGAGAAAACATCCCGAATAATCCCCCCCACACCCGTAGCCGCACCTTGATAGGGCTCAATTGCAGAGGGATGATTGTGACTTTCAATTTTAAAAACAACCGCTTGATTATCACCGATATCGACAATACCAGCCCCTTCACCGGGTCCTTGAAGAACGTGGGTCCCCGTGGTAGGAAAGCGCTTGAGGACTACCTTCGAATTTTTATAACTGCAATGCTCAGACCACATCACACTAAAAATACCTGTTTCCGTATAATTAGGTTTTCGCCCAAGTATTTGGATCACTTTACCAAACTCTTCGTCAGTTAACCCCATTTCCTGGTAGATCTTTTGCTCGTAAATTTGCTCTGGGGTTGGTTCTTTATGCTGTACCATGTTGTTTCCTCCAGTAACTCAAAATAGATGAAAACATACGTTTACCGTCATCTGTTCCAAGCCATTTATGTACCGCACGTTCCGGATGGGGCATTAATCCTAAAACATTTCCTCTCTCATTAATAACTCCTGCAATCTCAGCAATCGAACCATTGGGATTTGTCCCTTTATATCTGAAAACAATCTGATTGTTCTTTTCTAATTGATTTAATGTCTCTTGATCACAATAATAATTTCCGTCTCCATGAGCGATGGGAATACGGATCGTTTCGCCTTCCTGATAGTCTATAGTAAATGGAGTTTGGTTGTTTTCTACTTTTAAACCGACCGTGTCACAACGAAACTTTAATTGTTGGTTTCTTCTTAATGCTCCTGGCAATAGATTCGCTTCGGTAAGTATTTGAAATCCATTGCAAACCCCAAGAATCAACTTTCCCGCCTCTGCTGCTAGTTTTACTTGCTCCATAACGGGAGACAAACTTGCCACAGCACCTGGCCGCAAATAATCCCCGTAAGAAAAACCCCCTGGAACAAGGATGGCATCATATTTTGATAGATCTGATTCTAGGTGCCATACATATTCGACAGGCTGATCAATTGTATCTAAAACAGCTTTATACATATCTACATCGCAGTTTGAACCAGGAAATACAAGGACTGCAAAGTTCAATCTAATTCTCTCCTTTCCTTTAAAGTTTGTTTATCTCAAACCGATAGTCCTCGATTACGGTGTTGGCTAACAGTTTTTCACACATATCCTTCACTCGTTCTTCTGCATTCTTTTGATCATTACTATTTATTTCAAGTTCCATATATTTACCGATTCTTACTTCCCCCACCTCGTCATAGCCAAGTGAATGTAACGACTCATGCACAGCATTCCCTTGTGGATCTAAAACACTTTCTCTTAATGTTACATAGACGGTTGCTTTAAACATCGACACTACCTCCTATTCTACGTAAAATTTCATGATAGGCCTCTTCAACGTTTCCTAAATCTCGTCTGAACCGATCCTTATCTAACTTTTCCTTTGTACGTAAATCCCAGAATCGACAGGTATCCGGGGAAATTTCATCCGCTAAAATAATATCGCCCGCTGGAGTTTTACCGAACTCCAATTTAAAATCAACTATGATGATTCCTTTGCTCAAAAGAAATTCCTTCAGGATTTCATTGATTGTGATAGCTTGTTTACGGATGTAAACTAAATCTGAATCGGAGGCAAGCCCAAGTATTTCAATGTGATCATTGTTAATAAAAGGGTCACCCAGCTCATCATTTTTATAGTAGAATTCTACTAACGTTCGGGGAGCGCCTTCCCTTCCTCCCAGCCTAACCTTTTCGCAAGTGAACCCGCTACTAAATTTCGAATAACAACCTCAATAGGGATAATTTCCACCTGCTGAACAATCTGTTCAGTTGCTGAAATTTTTTTAATAAAATGGTTTTCTACCCCTTTTTCCTTCAACAAACTAAGTAAAATGGCGCTAATCTCGTTATTTAGCATTCCTTTTCCAGCAATTTTTCCTTTTTTTTCGCCATTAAAGGCAGTGGCATCATCTTTATACTCAATCCAATATGTTTCAGGTTCTGATGTTTTGAATACTTTTTTAGCCTTACCTTCATAAAGTTGATCTAGTTTCTCCATATTTTTTCTCCTTTCAAAAGCTGATCCTGGACATGACTTTCCAAGCAGAAGTATTTAAAATATATATCCAAGGCTAATCGGTATTTATCCCCTCTTATTTCCATATTTGAAGATTATTGATTTGTTGGATCACCTGCTTGAGGGTTGAACCCAAAAAATTGATATGACCCATTTTCCTATTTTCAACCGTTTCCTTTTTCCCATACAAATGAAGTTTGGCTGTTGGTGGAAGCTGATTCAATTTATCTAACACTTTGCCCAAATGCTGTCCTAAAATATTGACCATGATAACCGGACTTAAAAGAGAAATATCTCCTAAAGGCAGACCACATATTGCCCGAATATGTTGTTCAAATTGTGATGATACGCATGCATCCATGGAAAAATGTCCTGAATTATGTGGTCTTGGAGCTAATTCATTCACGATCATTTCACCATCATTCGTAAGAAACATTTCAATCGCAATTAATCCAATTACTTGTAAAGATTCTGCAATTTTCAATGCAATGGTTTCCGCCTGCTTCCATTGTTCCTCGCTGATTCTTGCAGGGACGATGGACTGATGAAGGATATTATTAACATGGATATTTTCTGCTATTGGGAAAGTCTTTACTTGACCTAATCCATTTCTGGCAACAATGACTGATAATTCTTTTCTGAACGAAATAAATTTTTCCATAATCATTTCTACATCTGAGTTCTGTATAGCCATTATAGCCATTTGTATTTGGTCCTTGTTGCGGATAACCCATTGACCTTTACCATCATAGCCCCCTGTTGCTGTTTTCATTACACAGGGCAGACCAAAACGATCAATAGCGGTGTGGATGTCATTGTCAGATTGGATTACCAAGAAAGGAGCGACCGGCACATTGTAAGATTGTAGGGTGGTTTTTTCACTGATTCGATTTTGTGTTATTTTAAGGAGCTCGCTTCCTTGTGGTACCAAGGATGTTGTTTCTAAGATGGAGGCTACATTAGAATCAACATTTTCAAACTCATACGTAATGACGTCCGAGGAATCTGCTAGTTCCTTAGCAGCTTTGATATCGGAAAAGGGAGCGATAATTTGACGGTCTGCTACTTGTCCACAAGGAGAGTCTGGTGTCGGATCCAATGTAATAAAACGATACCCCATATTTCTCCCAGCAATTGAAATCATTCTCCCCAGCTGCCCTCCCCCTAAAATGCCAATCGTCGAGCCGGGTTTAATTACTTTCACATTGTTGTCCTCCTTCAGTCCAAGGATTAATCGTTTTTAACATAGTTTAGATTATCCCGAATCTTACTCTTTTACTTTTTAAAACCCTAAAAACTTTTACTGTTAACATCCTTGTATTATCTCAGCAATTAAATAGGATAGAATTTCTACTTTCGCCAAAAATAATATGGGTATATAACGGGAGGCGGAAATATGGATTCAGAAATGAAAGAAAAATGCGGAGTATTTGGAGTTTTTAATCACCCCAAGGCAGCCGATTTAACTTATTACGGACTTCATGCCCTTCAGCACCGCGGTCAGGAGAGTGCCGGAATCGTGGCTAGCGATGGTAAAACATTCAGGCATCACAGGGGAATGGGCTTAGTTTCCCAGGTGTTTTCACGTAAAATTCTGGATGGACTAAGCGGGAATATGGCGATTGGTCATGTACGATATTCTACTTCTGGAGCAAGTTTACTACAAAACGCACAGCCTCTCGTTTTTAAATACAGCGAAGGGGATTTGGCCGTTGCTCATAATGGTAACCTCGTAAATGCAAGGATCGAACGGGATGTGTTGCAACAGCAAGGAAGCATATTTCAAACAACCACTGATACAGAAATTATTGCTCACCTCATCGCCCGTTCCAGTAAAAAGAATTTTGCTGAAGCGGCACCTGATGTTCTAACTCGTATTGATGGTTCATTTGCCTTGCTTATTATGACGGAAAAACAAATGCTGATTGGGCTGGACCGGCATGGGTTACGCCCACTTAGCCTTGGGAAAATCGGCGAATCCATTATCGCCGCTTCGGAAACATGCGCTTTAAATGCGGTTAATGCTACGTTCTGGCGTGATGTTGAACCGGGTGAATGGCTGCTTGTCGACGAAAATGGAATTCAAACAGGAAGATTTGCGGCAAAAGGTGAAGTTTCTCTTTGTTCCTTCGAATTTGTTTATTTTGCCCGTCCAGATAGTGTCATTCATGGAAGAAGCGTCTTAGCAATAAGGAAAGAATTAGGTCAAATTCTGGCGAAAGAACATCCAACGCAAGCGGATGTTGTCGTAGCCGTTCCAGAATCGAGCGTCCCTGCCGCCATTGGTTATTCCCAACAATCAGGAATTCCATATGAAATGGGAATCATTAAAAATCCGTATGCCGGTCGTTCATTTATTGAGCCTACGCAAGAATTGCGGGATTTGGCTGTACGTCTGAAATTAAGCACCGTACAAGAAATTCTCGAAGGGAAAAGGGTAGTTTTAGTCGATGATTCGATCGTCCGGGGAACGACAAGCAAGCGTATTGTCCAATTAATTCGGCAAGCCGGTGCCAAGGAAGTTCATGTAAGAATTAGTTCACCAATGGTACGAAATCCTTGTTTTTATGGTGTGGATATGCCAACAAAAGATGAACTATTTGCCAACAAACACGAACATGAACAAGCTATGGGACAAGTCATCGGCGCAGATTCATTAGCTTTTTTAAGCACCGAAGGATTATTGGAAGCAGTAGATGTAGACCTTGCAGAAACAAGTAGTCGCTGTATAGCCTGCTTTAGTGGGGCTTACCCCACTAAGTTGTATTTAAAGTAAAACTGATTAGGTAATGACAGGCACAACACTTGCTGGCAGCTTGGGGTATTGGCTGCTTCATTGATACCTGCTTTTATCGTCCCATATCTCGGTTCGAGATCAGTATTTTTATTCGGATTTATTAATTGAGAAATCCTATTAGATTTGCATTAAAAATTAACAACATTTTTCATATCTCGACATAAAAACTCGGGAATTGTCTGTTTTTGCGCTTTCCCGAGAAATTTTTTCATTTTTCAAAAAAATAAGACCCTCTTTCTCGAGAAAAACGAGAGAATTTCTACCTTGTTTGTATTATTTTTTTGATTAATATGAAGCAAAACCAGCCATGTGACTACTGTTATACTTCGCTTTTTCACTTTAAAATGAATATTTTATTAATAGTTTCCTCCTAATCATTAATTTTTCTACAATTTTCTCATATTCTAGCAAATCCTCTCCTAATTTCCGCTTTCTTTCCTTAATCATTCTTATGACTTCTTTTTGACTAGGTCCACCTTGGATGTTCCTGATTTCGACAAAGTGCTCTGGGGAAATGATTTTTTTCCATTCTTCTTCTGAAAGTGATACATTGACAAATTGTTGGATCATGGTGTTAATTTCATCTATTTTCCATTCAACTAGTTCTTTTTGGGCTTTAGTTGTTGTTTTAGCGATATCCATTGCAACGGAATGGGCTTTTCTAAAAGAAATGCCAAAATCCCTCGTAAGGGTGTCTGCTAGCTCAGTAATCGTTATACATGATTTTGTGGCCATTTTCTTCGTATGTTCATCATTTACCTTTAAAGTGGCAATCACCGCATACATTAGTTTCATTACACGGTTTCCATTCGTGAAGGCCGGTATAAATGTGGCTGGAGATCGTCCTCTGTATCGACGATATCACCGAATGGAGTATTATGAATCATATTTATCGCCGTAAGCGCATCACCATAAGCACTGCTTGCAATCGAGCGTGAATGTTCAATCGACACTGGATTTCTCTTCTGTGGCATTATGCTGCTAACTTGAACATATGGATCTGCCACTTTAAATGCACCAAATTCTCTTGTCACCTGCATGAGAAAATCCTGGATCCATCTCCCGCTGTTTACCATACAAGTCATTAAGGCAGTTGAAGTTTCAAGTAAATAATCGGCCCCACCGATTGAATCATAGGAATTTTCAATCACTTTATCGAAACCTAACAGCTCACATGTCCGTAAGCGGCTGATGGGAAACCCAGTTGTTGTTAACGCAGCCGCACCAAGTGGCGATTGATTCACCGTTTCATACGCAAACCATATCCGCCTTAGGTCCCTTTGCAAAACATCAAAGATGGCTAAAAAATAATGCGCTAAAGTAGTCGGCTGGGCTGGCTGTGTATGGGTATAGGCCGTAATATAGGTTACTGTATGCCGTTCTGCTTGATTCAGCAATACTTCGCTTAAACGATAAGTATTTTTTAAAAATTCTAGAAGGTGCTCCCTTAGCACTAAGCGGTACATCGCCACTCCCATATCATTTCGGCTTCTGCCTATATGGATTTTCCCTGCTAATTCTTCGCCAATTTCATCCCCTATTTTTGCCTCAATCATGAAAAATAAGTCCTCATATTGAGGATGATACGATAAGAGGTTTTTGTCTGTTTCCGCAACCTTATTAATGCCCTTTAACATCAGAATCGCTTCATCAGGTTTAATAATTTGTTGTTCCTTTAGCATGATCACATGGGCCCTTTGAATATCAAACATAACATCGAATAGGAAATCCCTCTGATCATTAAATACATGCTTTAAAAGCTCTTCAACATACGTCTTTCCTGGAAAAACATTCCCCTCATCTCTAAGAAAATCTTCAAGCTTACTCATCACATTCCACTCCGCAGCTATATTAATTTAAAATTAATCTCCTGATTTATCTATACGAATTAAAGAAACAAAAGTGACTGAAGTAACTTTGTCCACCCCATATGGACAAATATTACAAAATGTTCATAACCGGTGCCTGTCACCAATTTTTTACTCTATTTAGTCGTTAATCCCGCACATTCGAAGCCTACTTTAATACTTTAGTATATGTATTTTAAGGTCAAGCAGTTAGAATTTTTAGCATTCCGATTATCATTTGTGGAAGAAGGTAGTAATAAATGACGGTCTATGCCACTGAATATATAAGAGATGTTGAGGAGGGGGAAATGTACGCCCAATTATTCCGGTGCAATGACGGAAATATTTATGTTGTTAAAGTTATGTCAAATCCAAGGGGCAGACGAGCATTATTTAATGAACTGGTTTCCTATCAATTAGGGGGGCTTTTAAATCTCCCCATTGCGAAGGGTCAAATTATAGTCTTCTCTAAGGATATATTTAATGATCCGTATTTATTAGATGAAATGGGTATTCAAGAGGGTCCACACTTTGGCAGTTTATTTATAAAAAATGCAAGTAGCTTTAGCCTCGATAAGCTTCCTTTTTGTGAAAATATTAGTATGCTTCCTGAAATGATTGTTTTTGATCATTGGATCACGAATTTCGATCGATGGTCAGAACCTCAAAACTTACTAGTCGTTGGAAAAGAGCAATACAAACTGGTGTTAATAGATCATGCTCATGCCTTTAATGGTCCTGATTGGACAATTGGAAGTCTCATTTACTGGACAAAAAATACAGATATTATTTGGGGAGGAATCTACCAGGAATTTGTCCCCTTTATTGATAATGAAGACCCCTTCGCACTTGCGCTGAAGAAACTTGAAGCTATAACAAACGAAGAAATTGCTGCTGCATTTGGAAAAAACCTTCCTTCAGAATGGCAAGTTTCCAAGGAAGAAGTAAAAACTCTTTTATTTCATTTAATTTTGAGAAAAAAAATGATTAGAAAAATGATGGCAGATTTAAAGGATTATTTTCCTATTTGGAGCTCCTCGAACAGGTAAAAAATTTCGGGTTGCGCAATTATTAAAAAAGCCTGCTGAAATTAGATATTTTTGCTGAATAGAAGCCATTATCCGTAGAAATACCATTAAGCAAAAATGAAACAACCATGACTTTAGAATATTTTTCACTTTTTGGTATTTGTCCTAGAACCATTTAAGTAATAAATTAATAGTTTATATAAGTCTATTTATTGGAGGTGATGAATATGCCGCCTAAACATCCTAAACACCCTAAACATGGTCCAAAACCCCCACACCTACATCCAAAAAAACCTCATCCGCCACACAATTTACCAGGCTTAAATAAACTTAATGAGCCTGGAGGTTTAACTGGAGTAACGGGTTTAACAGGTGAAACAGGTCTTACTGGATTGACTGGATTGACTGGATTGACTGGATTTACAGGTCTTACTGGTTTAACTGGAGTAACTGGATTGACTGGATTTACAGGTCTTACTGGTTTAACTGGTTTAACTGGTTTAACTGGTTTAACTGGTCTTACTGGTTTAACAGGTTTAACAGGTTTAACAGGTTTTACTGGCCCAACAGGATTAACTGGATGGGAATCAACCAATTCTACTGAATCAGAAATGGCTCGTGAACTAGAATCGATCCATTGGATCGAATCTTTGTACAACCAGTATATTGACCCAGAAAACTAGTAAGAATCTGCCTGCTCTCAAAGTGAGTTGCAGGCAGGTTTTTTATGGAGGATGCTATGATTTCATTAAGTCTTTGTATGATTGTTAAAAATGAGGAAAATACCCTTAGTTCTTGTTTAGAATCTGTGAAAAATGTAGTGGATGAGATTATTATTATCGATACAGGTTCTACCGATCAAACTGTGGAAATTGCCAAAAAATATACTCGTCAAATTTACCAGTTTAATTGGATTGATGATTTTTCAGCGGCTCGAAATTTTGCTTTTCAACATGCTAAAATGGATTATATTTTAACAATGGATGCAGATGATATTTTTACTGAAGAAGATAAGGATAAGTTAATTCAGATAAAATCCACTCTCTCACCTTCCGTTGATGCGATTACTTTAAAATACCTTGCGGGTTTTGATCAATCAGGAAATGTTCTCGTAAGCCTTAGGCAAGTAAGGATCGTTAAAAGAGAGAAGCAGTTTCAGTGGAGAGGCGCGGTTCATGAATATCTAGAAATAAGTGGAAACATTTATCACAGTGATATCTCCGTTATCCATAAAAGATCGCATAGAAACAGTGACCGAAACTTGCAAATTTATGAGAAGCAATTAAAAAGTGGATATTCCTTTACACCGAGGGATTTATTTTATTACGCAAATGAACTCTACGATCATGGTAAATATCAAAATGCCATCCATTTTTATCTAGAATTCTTACAAACAGAAAATCATTGGAACGAAGATGAATTGGCGGCCTATGGCAGAATCTCTGACTGCTTTTCGCAATTATCCGATTTTGAACATGGCATCCAGTACGCCTTAAAATCATTCGGCTTTGGCCCCCTTGATCTGAAAACTGTTGTCGTCTTGGATTCTTGTTTCTCCAGCTAGAGCAGCCCCAAACGGCCTCCTATTGGTTTCAATTTGCAACACTACTACCAGAAATCGACACTGGCGGAGTTATTAATCATGCCTGTTCAACTTGGATTCCCCATTTACAGCTTTCCGTTTGTTCTTCTCAATTAGGAAATTACAAAAAAGCTTATACTCACATCGAAATAGCTAGATCTTTTTGTCCAAGCCATGAGTTAATATTAAAGAATAAATCCTTATTAGAAAAATTAATGAAAAAATAAAACTCCTCGGTTTGGTAAATTGAGGAGTTTTTTCCGTTTTCAGTAAATCAGACGTATTTTTGATAAACCCGACGAAAATATTCTGTTATGGTTAAAAATTCATAACCTTGCTGCATTAAATGATCAATTATTCTAGGTAATGCTTGAACTGTTTTTTCTCGAGGACCTCCTCCATCATGCATCAGTATGATATTTTGCTGCTTTAGTTTCCTCGAAACACGCTCATCTATCGGCTCCGTACGGGTGAAATCCCAATCAAGGGTATCTAAGTCCCATAGAATTGGTAAAAGTCCAAATTCCAATATTGAACGATAGCTTTCCTCATCGATTGCCCCGTATGGCGGACGAAATAACCTAATGTCTTGGTCGGTAAAATTTTTTAATAACTTGTTTAAGCTCAAAATTTCTTCCTTTAACACGTCTTGTGAAATGGTAGTGATATCTAAATGGTTCCATGTATGATTTCCAATCGTATGTCCGTCAGAAACTAATGCCCTTAAAATTTTCGGATATTGTTCAACACTATCTCCAGTAATAAAAAATGTTGCTTTAATACCATAATTTCTCAAGATTCGAAGAATTTGCAACGTATACGGTGATGGTCCATCGTCAAATGTTAATGCAACAAATCGCTTACTATTGAATTCGATAATCGCTCCCTCCTTTTTTTATCCTAAGATCATTAGGATGAACTTCTTTACTTAAGTAATATATGAACTTGTAAAGGTTTGGTTTAATTTATTTGCATCATTATTCCAAAATTTTCAGTACGAGCCGTTTCCAGTTTGTCCATCCAAACATATATTGATAGAAAAAAAGAAGGCGGTGAATCCTTTTGAGGATTCTTTTTATTGATAGTAATGAACTTTTAATGTATGGATTGGCAAATGGTTTAAAGGCCATGAAGTGCTGGTTTCAGGACGAATTAGTGAGTTTACCATTCCAGATTTAATTTCTCGCTTTCAACCTGACCTTATTTTTTCGGAAGGATGGGGAGAAGAAAATGACGCAGCGTGGAAACAAGAATTTATTGGAAAACAAGTGAAGGAATCAGGAATTCCCCATATTTATTGGGCTGTAGAGGATCCTCACTTCACGTTGGACTTTAGCCTACCCCTTATCGTAAGAATGAAGCCTGACTTTGTATTTACATTGAGTGAGCCTCTAATAAATTTCTATAAGAAGTTAGGTATTCGTGCGGCACATCTTGACTTTGGTTTTGAGCCAAGCATCCATCATCCGTCTTCTGATTCGGAATACAGTTGTTCCGTTGCTGTTGTGGCAAATGCCTATCCACATGTTCTGAAACAATCCCCCAACCATTACCGTAATATATCTCTCCAAACCTTGATTAAGCCGTTATTGAAAGAAAACATTCGAGTGGATTTTTGGGGACAAGATTGGGACAAAATGGGAGATGTCCTAGGCGTGGATATTCCAAAGAATTGGATACACGGCTATTTACCATATAGAGAAGCATATAAAATTTACAATTCATCTCAAATCATTATTGGTCCTCAAAATTATAAATCACAAGTGACACAACGAACCTATGAAATATTGGGATCAGGAGGATTTTTATTAACTTCAGATACGCCTGGAGTTAGAGACTTATTTCAACATGGAGAAGATTTGGTCGTGTCCGCAAGTGAAGAGCAAACGATAGAATTGGTCCGTTATTATCTCGATCATCCTGAAGAATGCAAAAAAATTAGTAAACAAGGACATCAAACAGTGTCCAAGCATTCATATCAAAACCGAGCCAAACAGGTAATTCAAATCATTTTGGATGAAGGAATTTTGAAATAGGGGCACCCTTTGTGGACAAATCTCCAATATTGTCCGTATGGGGTGGACAACAAAATTAGAATTAGCAAATAGTAACACATATATTATGTTAAAATCTTTAGGAATGATAGGATTTTTGCACTCGATAATAAGGGTAAAATATGAATCAAAAGAGGGAAACACAATGGCTGATGAAAAAATTGTTTTAGGTGCTGAAACAAAATACCCACTTAATGGAATATTGACTTTTCCTAATGAAACTAATGGATTGTTTCCTACGGTTGTATTGGTTCACGGTTCTGGTCCGAGTAATATGGATGAAAAAATCGGAAATAATTACCCTTTTAAAGACCTTGCTGAAGGTTTGTCGGAAAAAGGAATTGCAGTGCTACGATATGACAAGAGAACACTCGTATACTAAAAGCGAAAAAAGAGTATAAGGTCGCACAACGTGTAGATAAACAATTTATAAATGACATTTCCGACTGGATTCTTTCAGTTTAGGAAATATCAACAGCAGCTTTAGAAAGTCCACTATAACAGGCGTTCTTTATAAACTGACTATAAAACAACACTTGTGTTAAACATAGTCTAAAATTAAGTAAATATAAAAAAAAAACGCTTAGGGGTTATTTCCAAAGCGTTTTTATGTTCCCTTTATTCGTCCTTAAAATGGTTAAATCATATTGGTCATATTTAGGATTGAAATTGGCATGGATATACAATTAAACCTCAATAAATAATGGTGATTAATAGGGAAACTCTTTTGGAGGGTTAGCATATAAATTTTTGGATTTTCATATTTTTAAGGAGGCGTTCATGATTCAATCAGGAGGCAGAAAATGATAAAAGTAAATGATCGGATTGTCAAACCCGAGGAACTCTTCCACAAGATAGATAAAAGCGCTCAGAGAATCATTATTAAACAAATGGCAGGCTATAACGAAATCTACCCGTATGGAACTATTCATCAATTGAAATTTGAACTTTTATTTAGAACCAACACGTTAAAAGCAGCAACTGATCTAAACAAAAGTGGCGCTAAGTTTACCACGTATCAATATGCATTTTGCAATCCAAAGTATTGGTATCGTTTAAGCAATGGCGGCTTTTTGCTTAAAAATAATGTGAAGCCTTCTGTAGCGATTTTAGACATTTTAAAAAAAGGACCTCTATATGCATTTGAATGTTCTACAGCTATTGCCATCGTTTTATATATTTCGACTCTTTATTCGATCGGGTCATCATTGTTTGATGCCTACTTCAAGGGGCTTTATTTAATGGATTGGCAATTTGATGATGATTTGCCCGTATACCAAAAAAACAGCGATGATTTCATTTCGGGGGATGTTTTACATTTCAAAAATCCTGATTTTGACCCCAAACAGCCGCACTGGCGGGCCGAAAATGTTATCTATTTTGGAGATGACAGGTACTACGGACATGGAGTGGGAATACGGAGTGCGAGTACCATTATTAAATTTCTTAACTCGAAAAGAAAACCGAACCCAACGGAATCGGCCTTCCTTATGAGACTAATATCTAGGCCTTCAATATCAATCACTATTCTCATTAATTCATCAAGGATCAATTTAAAGTTTGGTTCTAGAAAATCCGGGTAAACTTATTATATACGTTATGTTATAATGGAGCCTCAGATTAAGGCTGAAAATATTTTACCGTTATTAGGGAGCGATTCATCATGATAAAAATTGAAATACCTAACCCAGATGTTGTCATTACTAGACAGAAAACTTTAGGAGAGCCCGTTGAAGCTGAAATAAGTAGTGTTTATGGGTTTACTAACTACAATAAAATCCCACGCGATAAAGGTGGTCTGATCTTATTTTCCAACTCCAACGATGAACTTTTATACGTTGGTAAAGCACGAAAATTAAGACCTAGAATTAAGAAGCATTTCGAAGATAACGTCTCACCGATCAAAGAGCATCGAAATGAAGTACATAAAATTGCTGTTTGTATCGTGGAAGATCCGATGGAAAGAGAAATTTATGAAACATTTATCGTAAATAAGCTTCAAGCAAAATACAACATTGACAAAGTTTTCTATAAATAAACGAAAAACGCCTCTAAATTGAGGCGTTTTCTTTATTGTTTCAAGTAAAACTTTCAATCAATAGCTAACAAACTGTCCACCGTTAATGGACAAATTACCCAATCTGTCTTTTTATGGTGCCTGACACCATTAGTTCTTTCGTACCCCGAAGTACCGTGTTATAATTAATAACAGATTATTTAATCCATCTTAGGAATTTTAGAAAGGTTTGTGTTCATCCTTATGTCAGGTAGTAATAATAAAGCTTTAATTAGCTTATTTTTGGTTTCGGTATTATGGGGCTGTAATTATCCTGTGAGTTCTTATTTGCTTCAAGGTTTTTCCCCTGTTTTTTTATCAACGGTCAGGATTTGTTTTACATCTCTTTTTCTAATCATTGTCGCATTTGTCCATAAAGGAATGAAACGGCAACGACAGCGGAATGGAAATACCTTGTGGGTGTTGGTATCTTTGGTACACTTTTAAACCAAACTTTTTATTTTACAGGTCTTCACCATACCACACCTGCTAATGCATCATTGATTATTGCGTTGTCACCAATTGCTACGATTCTATTGGAACGGATTATATTTAAAATCAAATTGACGATAAAAAAAGCTTCCGGAGCGATTATCAGCTTAATCGGTGTTTTTTCGATTATAGGAGTGGCAAATGGTTCCTTTGGAATTTCCTGGGGAGACTTTAATATCTTAATCGCGATGCTTTGTCTGTCTATTAGTCTTTTATTTATCCGCGGTTTAGCTAAAACGATGCCTTCTTTTGTGATTACGATTTACGCTACGGTCCTTGGGAGTGTCCTGATGATCCCCGCAGCCGGAGTGGAAAAAATCGTTAGCGGTACGCTTGTAAGCCATTCACTTTTCATGTGGATCTTGTTAATTTGCGCAGGCGTCCTCGCACAGGGTGTAGCTGGATTTTGGTGGAATGGCGGTGTGGCAAAAGTTGGTGCAGGAACCGCTTCCATGTTCATGAATATCCAGCCATTCGTCGCGATCCTCGCTTCTCATTTTATATTAGGAAATCATATTATGCTTACTCAAATTATTGGTGGAATGTTAGTCTTGCTTGGCGTATTTATTGCCAATATGCCAACCGTAAAACCAATTATGTCTCCTAGAGTCAATAAGAGTGCATAGACTCAATAATTAAGAGTCCTCTATTTAGTGAGGACTCTTTTTTTTATTTGTATTCTTATATTTTTCAACCCCCTTAATGGTAAGGTCAGCACCATGGCAATTCATTAGACTTTTGTCCACCTGCAGTAGACAAAACGCCATATTTGTCTTTTTATGGTGCCTGTCACCACAAAAGATTAAATATTCTAAAAAAGTATTCTACAAAAGCTTTCGTGATATAATCCTAGTAAAGTAGAGTTAAAAATACATCTGTACACGGGGGATGGACATGAAAACTGAAGCACATCTGAAAAAGAATATTGGCTTTGCTGTTGCTACATCTTTAGTCGTTGGTACAGTGATTGGTTCGGGAATCTTTATGAAACCCGGAATCGTAATTTCGGACACCGGAAATTCTACACTTGCACTTTGGGCGTGGATTATTGGCGGAATTATTACTTTAGCAAGCGGGTTAACCATTGCAGAGGTAAGTGTTAAAATTCCAAAAACAGGCGGTCTATACGCTTATATCGAAGAAGTATACGGAAAGTTTTGGGGATTTTTGTGCGGTTGGGTTCAAACACTTATATATGGGCCTGCAATTATGGGCGCTCTTGGGCTATATTTTGGCTCGCTTGTAGCCGGTTTTTTTGGAATATCAGATAGTAATAAGATTTTAATAGGAATTGGGACGATTCTCTTTCTAGGCTTTATGAATTTATTAGGAACGCAGTATGGCGGGTTAATCCAAAATATCTCAACGATAGGAAAATTAATCCCAATTATACTCATTGCTTCTTTTGGAATCTTTAAAGGGAATGTCTCTGTTCTAAATATGGGCAGTGGAGTTACCCATTCTTTTAGCATGGGCGCTGCTGTATTAGCAACTTTATGGGCGTATGATGGTTTTATGAACGTCGGTTATATGGCCGGAGAAATGAAAGATCCTAGCAAAACACTACCGAGAGCGATCATTTCCGGAATTCTCATTGTCATCGTTGCCTATTTAACCGTAAATATTGCGATGCTCCATGTCTTACCTGCTAGTAAAATTGTCGAATTAGGACCGAATGCTGCCAGCACAGCTGCTGCACACCTTTTTGGAAGCATGGGTGGAAAACTGATAACCATCGGAATTCTCATTTCCATTTTTGGCTGCTTAAATGGAAAAGTGTTAACATTCCCTAGAATTCCGTATGCCATGGCAAAAGACGGTTTCCTGCCTGGAAAAAAAGCATTGTCAAGCATCCATCCAAAGTATAAAACACCTGTTGGGCCACAGTGAGTCAGCTAGTAATCGCCCTACTCATGATGCTCTTTGGGAATCCTGATAGACTTTCAGATATTGCTATTTTTACAGTTTTCGCGTTTTATGGGTTATCGTTTTTAGCCGTATTTATCCTACGAAAAAAAACAGCGGAAAATAAAAATATGTATCGGGTCCCATTCTATCCGATCACACCACTTGTCGCTATTCTTGGGGCAGTCTACATCATTGTAAGCACATTAATCAATTCTCCTATGGATGCTTTATTATCTATTGGGATTTCAATTATAGGTATACCGGTTTACGCAAAACTTAACGCGAACAAAAAACGGGATTCTCTTTCAAAAGCCAGCTAAGTATTTGCGGCGGGGTTCTCCGACCTCCGTTACGCTAACCCCTGATAGCAGTTCCAAAGGACGGTATAATAAAAAGGACAAGAAGGGTAGCAAATTCCCTCTTGTCCTTTTTTGTGAGAAATCAGTTTACCCTACCTGTAATCCGAAGTCGGTAGCTATGCGGCCTAGACCGCCTTGATAACCGGAACCAATAGCTGAGAATTTCCACTCGCCATTGTGACGATATAGTTCCCCCACAACAATCGCCGTTTCGATCGAGAAATCTTCTCCCAAATCATAGCGAATAATCTCTTGATTGGTTTCTTCGTTCACGATCCGACAGAAGGCATTTGACACTTGTCCGAAATTCTGACCATGTGCTTCGGCATCATGAATCGTAATGACAAAAGTTACTTTTTGAACTTGGGCAGGAACGGAAGTTAAATTAACTTTCACTTGCTCGTCATCCCCTTCTCCCTCACCTGTCCGATTATCACCTGTATGTACAACAGACCCATTTCCGCCTTCTAGTTGGTTATAGAAAATGAAATCTTTTTCGGATGTACATTTACCGTTACCATCTAGTAAAAATACACTGGCATCTAAATCAAAATCATGCCCTCCATCATAGTGATTCGTATCCCAGCCCAAACCAACTACAACCTTTGATAAACCTGGATTTGTTTTCGTAAGATCAATTTTTTGACCTTTTGATAATGAAATAGCCATACTTACACCCTTTTCAAATAGAATAGAAAGCTATTAAATCTTCTAGCCATCAACTAAATTATATCGCAATCCTTAACTAATGACTAAATTCAACCGTTAAAAAAATGTTTGAAATAAAGCTATAGTGCGCTTTAACCTATTGCATGGGATTATTAAAATCATTAATCAATATACGAACTTCATCCCCTTCAAAAATTTCCCCGGCCGCTCAACGGCACAGACAATTCCCCGGCGCTTATAACCCGCGCGGACAAAGTTTGCGGCTAGTTTCGGTTTCGCTTCGTAATGCTTCTGAATTACCTCACCAGGAAAAATACAAGGTTGATTTTCTCCCATACAGATTAATCCGGTACCATCTGGAAACAGGATTCGGGATCCCATGGGCAGCTTTGTAAGTTCAGGGTAACCGTTCAGAAGTAAATTCGCACCAAGCCATTCCGGTAAAATATATTCTACCCCCAGCTCGTCCGCAATTTTTTGACACTCTTCTTCTGAAACAATCGTAATCTGGCGGCGATTTAAAATCTCCGTCCCTTTTGGATACATGGACTGACGGGAATCAGCAGGACATGTCACCCCAAAATGTCGATCACCTTTCATTCCGCCAAATACAAGTTGCACATCGGGAATTCTTCTGGTTACAAATGTTTCGGGAGTGTCGGCTATTAGGAGGGCGTTAATTTTTGCATTTGCATTTTTCACAAAAGCACCACTTTCTTTTTTCTTGTTTTATAAAAATTTATAGCAACTTGTATCGAGTAATCCAAACAAACTGCTGTGGCCAATTTATTCCTAAAATATGTGTAAGTTTGGCGAAAGGCAAGATTGCTCTGACATTTTTATGGACATTCACCTACATCAATAATCCTTCATATCCTATTGTGATGGGAGGAGCGGTAAAGATGTTGTTTACAAAAGAATCCATAAATAATAATGTTCTTGAACAATGGCAGAATGATGCAATCGCTAAATTCTCCTCAAAAATGGCTGATAAAAACTCTCCTTTTCCTTGTATCCCCGCTTCGCAGGGATTCCATCTAAATCAATTCCGTTATGGATTTGCATCTGATCCGAGAAATATCTCCTCTGCTGATGAACTTGCCAAAATCCTTGGAGAGTATTCAAACTGCTTTCGAAACCTCGGGAATTACACATCCTTGATTATATTTTATGAAACATCCTGGGAATTAAAAGAACAAACAAGTGTGGAATCATTTGAAAAATTGTTTTGGAAACAACTTTATCGCTTAGCTAAGATCGATTGTCAAGAATGGCCGCGACAAATTCCTACTGACCCACATAATCCACTCTGGGAATTCTGTTTTCACAGTGAACAATATTTTGTTTATTGTGCCACCCCTTCTCATAAAAATAGAATGAGCAGGCATTTTCCTTATTTTATGCTGGCCATTACCCCAAGGTCTGTATTAGTGGAATTCCACTCATCCAAACACCATGCTGCAAAAATAAAATCAAACATCCGAAAACGATTGACGGACTATGATACTATCGGAATTCACCCGGACTTGAATAGCTATGGAAATGAGGATAACTTCGAGTGGAAACAATATTTTTTACATGATGACAACACCGCTATTTCTACTTGCCCCTTTCATAAATCAAATGGACAACTGGATAAAAACTTCAACAATAAATAGAATTTTATATCATAACACACATAATCTTCCAATTAATTCCCCTCAAATTAAACTGTAAACAACAATGGAGTAAACTAGATTCGTATTCAACTAGTTTACTCCTCCTATTAACTATTATTATTTCTTGTCGTATGACGGCGGAGAGCCTATTTTAGCCAAAGGCACCTTTTATTTTTCTACAATTTTTCCTTCTTCGGTTAGAAAATAGACTTTCTCGTTTTGATGGATTGCTTTTTCAAAGTATCTTACTTCAACTAATACAGGAAAATGGTGAGCTTTTAAATAAATGCTAAGTTGGTGAATCTTTTCTTTCTCATTATCCATATTCATATTTTCCCAATTAGCTTTTATATTGATCGTCAAGGAGCAAGCAAGTTGTGAAGCACGGACTTCTTCGTAGGTCGGTACATTCGGACCATAAAATTCTCCTCTTTCAACAATGCGCAGCATCTTAAATGTTGGTACATCGAGGTTTGGAAAAATCGCTTTGATTTTCGCTTTCATCTTGCTTGATAAATCACTTTCCCATATAGCTTTTGGATAGGTGTCAGAATAGCCTGCTTTTACATCCTGGTCCTGTTCCACACTAAATAACAGGTCTGGATTCTCCCTAGGATATGCATAGGATTGATAGGTTTCACTAAAATGGTTATAGCTTGTTCTACTTATAATAAATTCAGTATGGTATTTTTTTATTAAGTATGATTGGATACGAGCTTCTTGTTTGGCTTTTTCCCAGGGTGTTCCATACAAGCCTGAATATACATAAAAGCAAATAAATAGAATGAGTAAAGCTAACAACCATAGGATTAATTTCGTTGCTTTAATACTCCCACCCCCTAAAATTTCACATTTCAGGACTTATTTATCTGCCATTTTCCATCCACTTTAATAAAAACTATAAAATTCAGAATAATTATACTATTTTATTCGACATATTCCTTTTGTATTCCTTTCGCTATTTCCAGAAAAAATAGCAGCATCATTGAATGATCCTGCCATTTTAACAAATATCTTTCCTAACGTATTTTAATTTGCAGCAGCCCAATGTACAATTGGTAAAGATTATTTTACATCATATCCCTGATCATCAATGGTTTCTTTAATGGTATTCAACGAGACCAAATTGGCGTCGAATTCGATATCTACTTTTCCCTTTGCAAGGTCTACTGAAACTTTTTTAACACCTTGAAGTTCGCCAATACTGCCTTCTACTGCTTTCACACAGTGGCCACATGACATGCCATTAACAATTAGCGTTACTTTTTCCATGATCGATACCCCCATTACTTTTTCATTAATTTTTGGATAGTGACAAGAACCTCATCTAAAACCTCAAGATCGCCTTCTTGAATTCGCCCGACAACACAGCTCTTCATATGACCTTCTAATAAAATTTTGGCAACACTATTTAATGCCGATTGAGTGGCGGAAATTTGCGTGATCACGTCATCACAATATGTATCTTTTTCAATTAAACCTTTTAGTCCACGAACCTGACCCTCAATCCGGTTTAGCCGGGTGATAAGATTCCCTTTTACTTTATCCGAATGGTGGCTTTTTCGATGATTTTCTTCATCTGTACAACATGATTCATCCTTTAATTCTTGGTTAGACACTTGATCAAAAGACATGTCATCGCCTCCTTTTTACCAATTATATCATACCCCCGTATCGTAAAGTAAAGGCTAAATCATGACATATTAGGTATTGGTGGTGTTTTCTGATAACAATCACAGGTCATGATATGATCATTTACCATTCCGCATGCTTGCATAAAAGCATAACAAATCGTTGACCCTACAAATTTGAATCCGCGTTTCTTCAAATCCTTACTTAATTTATCACTGATATCCGTTGTCGCTGGAACATCTTTTAGCTCTTTAAAGTGGTTCTGAATCGGCTGTCCACCGACAAATGACCAAATATATTCATCAAAAGAGCCGAATTCTTCTACCACGTTTACGTAAGCCTTCGCGTTTGTAACGACGGCATTAATTTTAAGCTTATTTCTTACAATACCCTCGTTATGTAACAGTTCATCAATCTTTTTAACATCATAAGTAATAATTTTTTCAGGTACAAAGTTATCAAAGGCAGCCCGATAATTCTCCCTTTTCTTAAGGATGGTATACCAACTTAAACCCGCCTGTGCCCCTTCAAGATTTAAATACTCAAAAAGCAAGCGATCATCATGAACAGGAACCCCCCATTCATCATCATGATAATTCATATACAATGGATCTTGATTCACCCAGCCGCATCTTTTCAACTATAAAAGCCTCCTCTGCATTAATGCTTTACCATGAGCCTCAACTATTTTCAAAAAATCAGTTCCTGGCATCTATTCGCAATATTCATCTCTTCCACTAGTATAACAAACCGCGAAAAATTTGATAATCTTATTAGAAAATCAGAATTTTTTTCGAACTTACAAAGGAAATGCAGGAATTTAAGAAAGTGATTGCGAATTATAAGTGTAAAAATAAAGGTGAAAGGAAAAGGTTTTTTTAGAAAGAAGAATCATTTCTGTAGATCCTTTCATAGGATGAAATATTATTGCCTACCCTTTTTTCACTACTTTTATTTTCGACTATCTCTTGTTCGCTTTATTTGTTTTCCATCATTAATCATTTGTGCATAACTAATTTTGGAAGGTGTGAATAATTTGACAGCCAATTCTGAAACGATAAAAATTGATATTAATTCAACCATTTCCTTAAAAGGGATCGTAAAAGCCATTTTTAACGATACCATTCATGTGCAAATTGGTGGAAAGATTATTACCTTGCCCAAAGGGGATTTATTATTAGATCAATCTATGTCTTAAATTAGAAATCTATAGAATAATACTGCTTCTTCAATTGAATGGACTCATCTATTTTTATGTTACAAAGCCAATCACTATCCAAAAAAGTGATTGGCTTTTTTTGTTCTCCCTGCTCAGTTACAACGAATGATACTGCTTCGGACTTTGGTGAATAATCTCAAAATTAAAAAAACACTCTTTTATTTCGTAATAAATTATGTTAATGTAAACTTAATAAAGAAGTTTTTACTGCATCATAAATAATAAATGAAGGATATAATTCGCCACGGAAAGGATGATGGAATGGAACAACTTCCTTTTCAACAATTGGTAAAAGAAAAATTCCCCTTTTTATCTGCAGGTCAAAAAAAAGTGGCCAACTATCTAATAGAAAATCTTAACCAAGCTGCCTTTAAAACAGCCTTTCAAATTGGCCGGCAAGCAGCAGTTAGTGAAACCACTGTTATTCGTCTTTCGTATGCATTAGGTTTTGAAAGCTTTAGTGAAATGCAAGCGATCATTCAAGAAGAACTGCTCCAGCAAAGCCAACCAGGCTACAGAAATGTAAGCCTAAAGGAATACCGCTCATCCGATTCGTTTAAGAGAGTGATATTAAACGAGATTCAACTATTAAAACAATTGATTAACCAAACAAACGTCCAGGAAATTTGGAAAGCAGTAGATGCCATTATTAAGGCAGATCAAGTTTTAATTGCCGGACATATGCTTTCCCATGCAGCCGCCTATTGGTTTTCCTATATGCTTGGTTCAATTAGAGATCATGTGACGTTGTGCTCCCCTACGGGAGAATTTTTTGAAAAATTTTGCAATCTTACAGAAAACTCTGTCGTCGTCGTTTTTTCTTTTCCGCGATATTCAAACGATACCATCAAGTTAGCTGAGTGTGTTGCAAAACATGGGATATGTTTAATTACCGTAACCGATCGCCTCCTTTCTCCAGTAGGAAGAATTTCTGATATTGTTCTAACAACTGAAGAAAATGCCCAAACTGGGTCCAATTCCATCGCTTCTGTTATAAGTTTAGTAGATTTGATTATTGAAGGGATTCATGAAAAGGACCAAGAGCGCATTCAAATCCATCAACAAAAATTAGAAAAGCTGTATTCAAGCTTCGATGTTTTCAATGAATAAAAGAAGGTGAACCATGATGAATCCGCTTCAATTTATTGATCAAAACAAAGAATTATTGTTAAACACCTACCATGACCTCCACTTGATTGCAGAACCCAGCTGGGAGGAAGAAAAAACTTCCTGTTATATTGTGGAACGGCTTAAAAATGCTGGGTTACGTGTTAAAACCTTTCAAGATCATTATGGAATCATTACAGAGATTCCAGGTCAATCCGAAAAGGTTGTTGCTTTAAGAGCTGATATGGATGCCTTAGTACAAGAAGTAGATGGACAAGTATTGCCCAATCATTCCTGTGGCCATGATGCCCATAGTACAATGGTTTTATATTCTGCACTTGCAATTGCTGCTAGTGGTATTCAGCCGAAACACACGCTTCGCTTTATTTTTCAACCTGCAGAGGAAAAAGGTGAAGGTGCACTAAAAATGATGGAAGAGGGTGCACTGGACAACGTCTCTTATTTATTCGGTGTCCATCTTAGGCCAAGCATTGAAGTTCCTTACATGAAGGCCTCCAGTGCAATCGTCCATGGCTCTGCGGGAACCTTTAAAGGAACGATTAAAGGCGTACAAGCCCACGCCTCCCGCCCTCAAGATGGGGTGAATGCGATTGAAGCAGCTGCGTTACTCGTACAAAGATTAAAACAGATTCAGCTTAAAACGGAAACACCTTATTCAATCAAAATGACGCAGTTGCACACCGAAAATGGAGCCACAAATGTAATTCCTGAAACGGCCATCTTTGCTCTTGATGCCAGAGCACAGTCCAATGAAGTCATGGATGTACTTAAAACATCAACACAGGATGTCATAGAACAAACCATGGAAGAAACAGGATCGATTATTAATTGGGCGGTGGAAGAGTTAGTACCTGCTGCTGAATTAAATGAAAAAGCTATGGAAATAACTGTAAGCGCTATCACAGAAATTATTGGTGACGAAAATGTTCTATCTACCTGCGTTTCTCAAGGGGGTGAGGATTTTCATTTTTATACGGCGAAGTATCTTGGTCTAGCTGCAACCATGGTTGGATTAGGTTGTGACCTCTCCCCTGGCTTACACCATCCGCAAATGAAATTTAACTTGAACGCACTTATTTATGGGTCTAAAATTTTAACTCGCACTGTGTTACTTGCATCAGAGGAGTAAAATTTAAAAAATGTTAAAAAGAGGTGTTTTATGCAAAATACAGCGCAAAAGTCCGAAATTACTTTGCAACGAAATGCAGAAGGAGTTGAGCATTTAGAGCGAAAGCTTAAAACCAGACATTTGACGATGATTGCCATTGGAGGAACAATTGGAACAGGGCTATTTTTGGCTAGTGGGACCACCATTCATGATGCTGGACCTGGTGGTGCACTTGCTGCCTATATAATTGCTGGAATCATGGTTTATTTCTTGATGACAAGTCTTGCAGAAATGGCTGCGTTTATCCCAATTTCTGGTTCCTTTAGTACGTATACATCAAGGTTTGTTGATCCTTCCTTAGGTTTTGCTGTCGGCTGGAACTATTGGTACAACAATGCCATTATCCTCGCCCTGGAACTATCGTCATCATCATTAATTATGAAATATTGGCTTCCGCATGTTCCAGGTATCGTTTGGAGTGCGAGCTTTCTTGTGATCATTTTTGCCTTAAATATTTTATCGGTTAAAGGATACGGGGAAGCAGAATTCTGGTTCTCGATCATTAAAGTAGCGACGATTGTTGTTTTCATTGTGGTCGGTTTATTAATGATTTTTGGTATTATGAGTGGTCATTTCTGGTGGATTTTCGAATCTTACACAAGGTGAAGCTCCTTTCAAAGGAGGACTCTTATCCATCTTTAGTGTGTTTATGGTTGTCGGATTTGCCTTTCAAGGAACGGAAATGGTTGGGGTCGCTGCGGGTGAAAGTGAAAATCCTAGTAAGGACATGCCTAGATCGATCAGACAAATCTTTTGGCGAATTCTTCTATTTTATGTTTTAGCTATATTCGTCATCGGCTGTTTAATCAGCTATAAGGATCCGAGTTTATTAAGCTCAGATGTTTCAAATGTTGCAGTAAGTCCGTTTACCTTAGTTTTTAAACATGCGGGGTTTGCCTTTGCAGCTGCGGCAATGAATGCGGTTATTCTTACTTCGGTTTTATCGGCGGGAAATTCATCTTTATACGTTGGTTCACGTGTTCTTTGGACATTGGCTGAAGAAGGCAAAGCACCGGCATTTTTGAAAAAAGTAAGTAAAGGCGGAGTTCCGGTTAATGCAGTTTACTTAACTACTTCAATAGGAATGCTTTGCTTCCTTACCTCTCTTTTCGGAGACGGAACAGTTTATTCTTGGTTATTAAATGCTGCCGGTTTAGCTGGTTATATCTCTTGGTTAAGTATTTCCGTTACACACTTTCGCTTCCGTAAAGCATATGTTGCCCAGGGAAGAGATTTTAAAGATTTGCCATATGTAGCAAAATGGTTCCCATTAGGGCCAGTTCTGGCAACCCTATTATGTTTGGTCGCTACACTTGGGACAAATTATGGAGCATTCATCGGCTCAAAGATTGACTGGTATGGAATCGCTGTTTCTTATATTGGACTTCCTTTATTCATAATTGCTTATTTAGTCCATAAGCTTGTGAAGAAAACAAAAATGGTATCCATCAATGAGGCTGATTTCAGCCAGAAATAAGATTATTTTTTAAGGGGGAATTAATCATGACAAATGCCCAAGAGATTAAAATTCGTTCCCTTCAGTATATCGAAGAGCTAGAGGATGTACGAAGGCTCGAATGTAAAATTTGGGGTGAAAATGACTCAATTCCTACCCATCAAACAATTACCGCCGTCAAAAACGGCGGATTGGTTTTGGGTGCTTATTACGAAGGACAATTAGTTGGATTCCAATACAGCTTCCCAGGGTTCAATGGGAAATCGGTTTATCTATGCTCCCATGTTTTAGCAACCGATGCTGATTTTCGTAATAAAGGTATTGGGGAGAAACTAAAGCTCGCTCAACGTGAGGAAGCACTAAAACTTGGATATTCACTCATTACCTGGACCTACGACCCGTTAGAAAGTGTAAATGGGTACTTAAATATCGCAAAACTTGGCGGTGTTAGCTGTACATATATTGCCAATTGCTACGGAGAAATGGAAGATTTGTTGAACAGTGGCATCCCTTCCGACCGCTTTCTGGTGGAATGGCATATTGGGCGTGAAAAGCTGGAGAGTAATTGGGAAATCGAGCCTGAGTTTGCAATCGCAAATTCTCTCATACAATGGGATGTGAATCAAGAGGGATTCCCAATCCTTTCATCTACCCTTCCCCTGCCTAGCTATGATTGCCATCTAACCTTCATAGCTGTTCCAAAGGATTTCCGGGCAATAAGAGAAACAAAAATTACAGCAGCCACTGAATGGCGGATGAAAACAAGAGAGCTTTTCACGCAATTGTTTCAACAAGGTTGGCTGGTTAATGGTTTTCTAAAGAATTCGGAACCAGAGGTCCCTGTTCATTTTTACGTCTTGACGAAAGGAAAAGGAGAGCTAAGATGAAAATTAAGCAAGTAGTATTACGCCATATGAAAATGGACTTGCTTCACCCGTTTACGACGAGCTTTGGTACCGAATATGATCGGGATTTTATTCTTGTTGAAGTGATAAGCGAAGATGGGATTTCGGGTTGGGCAGAAAATGTGGCCATGCCTACCCCTTATTATAATGAAGAAACAGTTAAAACAAACTGGCATATGCTAGAAGATTATTTAATTCCGATTTTATTAAACAATGAAATTCAGCATCCTGATGAACTTACGGAAAATCATTTCTCGCATATCCGCGGGAATTATATGGCGAAGGCTTCCTTGGAAATGGCTGTTTGGGACCTGTATGCTAGAGAGCAAAACGCGTCCCTCTCAAGCGTACTTGGTGGGACAAAAAAGACAATTGATGTCGGCGTCAGTATTGGCATCAAAGATTCCATCGATGAGACATTGGAAACAATTGAAGAGCGCCGGTTAGAAGGCTATAAACGTTTTAAATTAAAGATTAGACCTGGCTGGGATGTTGAATTAATCGACAAAGTCCGTAAAGTATATCCGGATATTCCGCTTATGGCCGATGCCAATTCCGCCTATACGTTAGAAGACATTGACATGTTGACGGCTCTCGACGATTATAACTTAATGATGATTGAACAGCCTCTGGCTTACAACGATATTATTGATCACGCCGATCTCCAGGCCAGATTGAAAACACCGATTTGCTTGGATGAAAGCATCCATTCCTTAGAGGATGCCAGAAAAGCTCTTAAATTAGGAAGCTGTAAGATTATCAATATTAAAATTGGCCGTGTGGGCGGTTTGACGCAGGCTAAGAAAATCCATGATTTTTGTCAGGAACGGAACGTGCCACTTTGGTGCGGCGGCATGCTCGAATCAGGCATCGGCAGAGCCCACAACATTGCGATCACTACCCTTCCTAACTTTACTCTCCCAGGTGATACGGCAGGCTCCGCTCTCTATTGGGCAGAGGATATCATTGAACCTGAAGTCACAGTCGAAAATGGGATCATTACTGTTCCTACCTCACCAGGAATGGGCTACGAACCTAGTATGGTGAAAATCGACAAGTATACTGTTTATAGTCAAACCTATCGGTAATGAAAAAAAGCCAAGCTCTGATCGGAGCCTGGCTTTTTTTCATTTAGTAGATTTATTTGATTAACTTTGGAAAAACTTTTCCTATATGTCCCATAATCATTTAACGTAAATAACGCACCACGGAAGTAACCACCGGCACGTTATTACGTTAAAGAAACAATACCATATGTTCGTTATCAAAATAGCGGCCTTCAATTTTTAATGCTCTTTTCTCTATTCCAAATGCCTTAAAGCCCAATGATGTGTATAATTTTTTGGCTGACTCATTTGTGGACACAACGCATAGATTGATTTGCTCAATTTCTTCCATTTCTTTTCCCTTTTGAATGGCTGCCAGCATCAAGGACTTTCCGATACCCATCCCCCTTTTTTCGGGAGAAACATACAAAGCAACGATATTTGCCCGATGCTTTAGTTTCGATTTCTTCTCTTTTAAAAACGTAGTGACACCCATCAATCGGTCACGCTCGAACGCACCAAAAGTGAATGATTCAGCCGAATGTAATCGGTTCTCATATGCTTCAACAGGATTTCCTTTTTCCTCATCAAAGCTAGATGAGAATGCTTCAGGACTGTTTTGTAAAGCTTCTAATCTAATTTTTTTATATTCTTTAGCATCTTCTGGTTTTAGAAGTCTGATATCCATGTTTTCCCCCATCCTCTAAAGTGTATTTATTCTGACCTTATGATTTCATGGTCAGTTTTTCAATTCTTTTTCTTTAGGAATTAGGTCTGTAAAACAAAATCTGGTTTTCCCCGTAAATGTATCAGCAGTCAGCCTTTTTTCACCAGTTTGAAAATGAATTGGCTCAGTAAAAATCGGACCATCAAAGACGAATGAATGGTACTCGCCATTTTCACCACAAGGATCAACCCCAACAGGTAACTCTTGAATAAAACGATCATTTATTTCTTTACCTGAAAAACTTTCGGGTAATTTCGTTAAATCTACACAAGTAATAATCGACTTATAACCCAGAGATAAAAAGCGATAAAGGAGGTCCGTGGTGTTTTCTCCCCATAATGGGAAAATAGGTTATTCAATTCTGACACCATGGATACTGGTACGATTAAAACCTTCCGTTACAGTTGCGAGTAGCAAAACTACTTCATATTCATCAGAATGCAAAAGATCGTGCAATGCCAAGGCTGAATCCTTTCCGCTAAAGGATACGGCTACTTTTTCTTTTTTATGATGATCATCTCCCTTACAAACTTATATATGTACTATCTCTCCCATCATTATAATTTTTCATACTCACGGCCGCTAGCTTTACTTATCTTTTTCGGGTCTTTTTTAATCAACTTTTAATCCTTTTTCAACCTGTAAGCCCTTCTTTCTGCATATTGCGAACAGGGAATACAAATCTTCACTGTCTTCCCTTTATCATTGATATAGTTTCTAAGTGGCTTGACCTTTCTTTTACAAATCGCACATTTACTATTAAAAAACTCAAAAATAGACATGTTTCTCACCTCTTTAGCTTTATATGAAATCAGCTTGTTTTGTAGCTCAAAATTATACAAACTTCATCTTTTTATAAGTATAATATGTAACAGTGACTTTGGATTTCAGGAATTTTCATAATTATTATTTTTCCGAACGTAAAAAAAGACCATCAGCAGGATGATCTTTTCAATATTTGAGAATATTGAGAATAAAGGAGTGAAAATTTTATCGTACTAACTACCTCGATATGTGCTATATCCACCAGGTGCAACTAAAAGGGGCACGTGGTAATGTGAATTTTCATCAGCAATTCCAAACCTTATTGGAACTTGATCAAGGAAAGGATGCTCAGGTAAGGTTACATCCTGTTTCCGAAAGTAATGGGCAACATGAAAGATTAATTCGTATTCTCCTACTTTCATCTGGTCATCACTTAACAAAGGGGAATCTACACGGCCATCCTTATTCGTATTTACTGTTTTAAGTAAGGTACGAACTGGTTCTAACTGCCAAAGTTCAATCTTCAAATTACTAGCAGGCATTCCGTTGGTTAAATCGAGGACATGCGTAGTTAACCCACCACTCATGATTTTACTGATTCTCCAGCTATTTCTCTACCTTCGTTTACAAGATCTTGGCGGCTAACAACAAATCCTTGGAATCCGTATGGAGGTCTTGGCTCAGTAAATACTCTACCCTCAGATTCTGGGATATGTTCAACAATTGGTTCCCATGTACGGTTATTCGATTCAAACTGTACTTCAGTTAATTGCGGGAAGCGCTCAAGAACTTGTAATCCGATTTGATAAATTAAATCTTGGATGGACTTATTATTTAATGAATGGAACATAGAAGCTGCGATATCACGTACTTGTTCAGCAGGCACATATACAGCTGGATTGTCATAAACAGCGTCAGCTTTGTTATTGTAACGATAAATAATATCAAGATAGATATAGAGCGGCCGGTCCTGTGCTTCTGGTAGTGTAGTATACTCATCTTGGATAAAGCCGTAAAATGAACTGCCTTTAACCTTGATTAAATGCAAATTCTTCATACCACTTTCTTGTTTAACAAGTTCATTCCCATTTTCAGTTCTTGCTACTTTCACCGTAGTTGTTATTAATTCATTTCTTGAATGCCTGTAAACTACTGGACTAGTTTCTAGTCCGTCTTGACCTGCTACTTGGACAGATTCAAATGGAATTTCATCCGCAATAATTTGAACGGAAGTGATATGTGAATAGGTATTCAGAAAGCAGTTACAAACAAAGTGTAAAAATCCTTCAAATGTTGGTCCATGATATTGTGCTGCTTGACGAAGGATGAAATTCTTCATTGAATCCGTTGCCACCACGCAACTATTATCTGCTTTAGTGAACGAGTGTAAGAAATCCCCTTCAAGAGCGATCTTTGCATTCATTCCAAAAATAACATTATTACGTCCAGTAAATCCGGATTCTGGAATCACCTTTATTCCTTCAAGTGGTTTTTGATAAGTACGGAAAACAAATACATCGCCTTTACCATAATACATTACTCTCTCTTGTGAACTCATTATAATTCCTCCTCATTTTTATATAGTGAACCCTGATCAGTGGGGTTCTTCATCCCACAATAGGCGTAATTCAAACAGAAATGATGTTAAGTACTAATTCGATGGGTGTAACGTAGTGACCGTTCTTAGGTGGTAATAAAATCCTCCAAGCGGAAAAAGGCTATTTTATAAATTTGTTCAAGCGCTTCTCTTAACTCATCATCGGGAGCATTTTTCACTCGCTCCTTCATACTTGCTTGAATGGATTCCTTATTTTGACCCTTTACAGCCATGATAAACGGGAATGCAAATTTCGTTAAGTACGTCTCGTTGAGGGATAAAAATTCTTCATGTTCTTTTTTGGAGAGCTGATCCAGTCCAGCATCTGACTGTTCTTTCACTGACGCATCTGCCATTTGAACCCTAGCGGCTAAATCAGGGTGAGCCCTTAATAAGCCTAGCTTTTGTTTCATACTAGATTCATTGACTACATTTTTCATCTTATCGTGCAGTTCAGAAACAGAGTGGAATGGTCTCTTAAGCCAAGCTTTTTCTGCAACCCAGGGCGAATGTTCAAACACCCAACCAAGAGCTGACGTAAAAGCGATTTGGTCCAACTCATTTAGTTTTTTAAGATTCAAACTCATTGTTCTCGACCCTCCAAATATTTTTATCGTTTTCATGCTTTTTTCACAAAAAAGGACATAATCTCAGATGAATTATGCCCTTGCCTGAATTAAAACTATTTCTGTAAAAGATCGTATAGTGCTAAAGCCACTATTTTCGTAGATTTTAATAAATCATCAATCTTTACATGCTCATCAGCACGATGGCCATTTGCTTCTAACAATGTACGTGGTCCTGCCCCAAATAAGACAACAGGAATACCAGCCTCTGAAAAATGGCGAGCATCTGTATATAATGGAGAACCGCCAATTGGCAGCTCTCCGCCAATAATTTCTGCCCAGTTCGTTGAAATTGATTGGACCAATGGAGAATCTATTGGCACGGGTCCAAAACTCCGTGCTAATAAAATTTGATTTATTTCTGCTTCAACACCTGGGTAGCTTTCAAGTGCTTCAGCAATCACATTGCGGATTTCCGTTTCAGCGACCTGCGGATTTTCTTCCGGAATCAACCGTCTGTCAAGCCTGATAGTTGCTGTGTCCGGGACAACATTTGTGTTAATGCCACCAGAAATTAATCCAACAACTAGACTAGGAGAATCAATACCAGGAATCTGTGATTTAATCTTTGAAAAACCTTTTCTAAATTCATAAAGTGCATTTAGCACACCATTCATTGCTTCTAGCGCATCATATCCATATTGCGGTTCTGCAGCATGTGCGGACTTCCCTTTTAATTTTACCTCTAAATGAAGGCAGCCATTATGGGCATTGACAAGGGAATAAGTAAACCCAGGGCAAATGGCATATCCGGGTTAATTAACCCCTTCTCAAGGAGCCATTTAGGACCAATGTCACCACCTGTTTCTTCATCAAACGTAAAGGCTAGCGAAATTTTTCCACTTAATTTTGCATGAAGTTGTTTTAAAGCTAAAACCGCAAATGTAAAAGAAGCAATGTCCGATTTTGATACGGCTGCACCACGACCATATAGTTTTCCATCTATTACGTTTCCACCGTATGGATTTTGCGTCCACCCAAGCCCTGGAGGCACAACATCTCCGTGCGAATTCAAAGTAATTTCAGGACCTTCCCCATTGCCAAAGGTTGAAAAACCAACAACGTTAGAAGCCTTAATCATTCCCACTGCTTTTACTTTTTCTTCTTCTACTTCATTGATTGACACGTTTTCAAATCCAAACCCTTGAAGACGCTTATAAATATGCTCGGCGATTTTTTGGCAATCACCTGGTGGATTATCAGATGGGATTGAGATAAGCTCTTTTAAGAAAGCGATTAATTGTTCCTTTTGCTCTTCAATATAGTTAATTAATTGTTGTTTCTCGCGACTAAATGGTTTCGAGATCAATTTACTCTCTCTCCTTTGATTTGTTTTTTTCACCAAGGGTTAATTGAATTACAGTATCCAGTAAAACTTTCGCGCCGATTTCCATATCTTTAAGTGAGACAAATTCCTCGGGATTATGACTGATACCCTCTTTACAGCGGACAAAAATCATTCCTATTTTTGTTAAATCAGCCATTGCCATTGCATCATGGCCTTGCACCGCTTACCAATGAAACTGGTTTTATCCCATTTGATAGAATAGCAGATTCTATGGCAGACGTTATCCCGTTATCACAATATGTTGGAACTGTTTCCATTATTTTTTCAACTTGAAAAGTTAATCCACGTTTTTCACAAATTGCTATAGCAGCTTGAAAGATTGCATCAATTACGTCATTTTTCCTTTGTACATCTGTATCTCGAATATCTAATGTACCGACTACCTCACCAGGTATGACATTGCTTGCTCCGGGATTAACCTGTAACTTTCCTACTGTCGCCACAATCGGTGCGTTCTCTTTTGCTAATCTCTCAATTTCTACAATTAATTCAGCTGCACCAGCAAGGGCATCCTTCCGTAGCGGAATTGGAACGGTCCCTGCATGACCAGCAAAACCAGTAATTTTAAAGGAAAACCTTGAGGCACCGGCAATTCCTGTTACTACCCCACATGGGAGTCCTTCGGTTTCAAGAACAGGACCTTGTTCAATATGGAGTTCGACATACCCAAGTAGTTTTTTAGCATCCATTCCAGCAGATTGATAATTATGTGGTTCTAATCCTAATTGTATTAGGGCAGCAGACAAAGATATACCTGTTTCATCTTTTACTGCTAATGTTTCTTCTGACAGTGTTCCAGCTATTGCCTTGCTGCCTAAAAAGGTTGAATGAAATCTTACTCCCTCTTCATCACAGAATCCAATAACCTCGATAGAATTTTCCAATCTAGTGTTATTTTCAAACAGCACGTTCACGATTTCGATTCCAGAAATAACCCCTAACATCCCATCATATTTACCACCGTCAATCACTGTATCAAGGTGTGAACCGATCAATATTACTGGGGCATCTGTTCTTAAACCTTCGTATCGCCCAATTATGTTATTGAGGTTATCTATACGAATTGTCATTCCCGCCTCGTTCATCCATTTTTCTATTAATTTTTGCCCTGATTGGAATTCCTTTGTAAATGATAACCGTGTCACCCCTTTTGACGGCTCCGAACAAAGTTTCAAATCCTCAATTCTCTTTGAAATTCTTTGACCATTAATTTGCCATTTATGGTCAGCCAATGGACTTCCTCCTTGTCGAAAAAGATAAAGTGAGTCTATCAAGAGTTTTCTGACAATATTCTAACATTAAAAATAACATTCATGTCACTATAAAGTTCGTTTTTATTCGTGATGTCTTCTCTACATGCAATGATTATATGCAATTGTGATTTTTGTAAGAATTATAGTATGATGTTTTTAGAGTTTTTAATAGAAAGGAATTTTCAGTAATGACTTATAAAATGATTGTACTGGATTTAGATGATACATTATTAATGGACGACCTTACGATTTCACCACGTACGAAACAAGCATTGATGGATGCACAGGATTTGGGGGTTAAGGTTGTTTTAGCCTCCGGCCGCCCAACCTTCGCCATGTATGACCTTGCCGATGAACTGCGTCTCAAGGATTACGGGAGCTTTCTTGTTTCCTTTAATGGAGCAAAGATTACAAACTGCCAATCAGGTGAAGAGCTTTTTAGCAGTACATTACCAGCTGAGACCGTACATCGCTTATATGACTTTAGCCTTCGTGAGAAGGTTTGGATCCATACCTATATCGGTGATACCATTGTAACCGAGGAAACAAACCGATATACCCGCATTGAAGGCGAGATTACTGGATTAAAAATAATTGAGGTTAAAAGTTTTGTAGACTCAATTACAGAACCTGTGGTCAAAGTATTAATGGTAGAAGATGGAGAAAAACTTGCATCCGTAGAAGATAAGCTGCAACAGGAATTGGGAAAAGAATTAAGTATCATGCGTTCCAAACCTTATTTCTTGGAATTTTTAGAGAAAGATGTGACAAAAGGATCAAGTCTAAAATCTTTGATCGGTCAGCTTGGGATTAAGCGTGAGGAAGTTATTGCCATGGGTGATAGCTATAATGACCTGGCGATGATTGAGTTTGCAGGTTTAGGTGTCGCAATGGGAAATGCACCAGACGACATCAAGCAAAAAGCTGATTACGTAACCGATACGAATATGAATGATGGAGTCGCAAAAGTGGTTGAAAAGTTTGTATTGAAAACAACAGTAGGGATTTAAAATTATTTTTCATCTACATTTGAATTATATTTAATTCTTAGAACAAAAAAAGAGAGAAGGGTTGCCCTCTCTCTCTTTTTTACGCTTATTCTGCTGCAGTTGTTTGTACTTTAGATTGTTTTGATTTTCCTTTAGGACCTAAATATTGATAATCATTAGGATTAATCGGTTTAAATCCCTTTGGCGAATAGAAACGTAATAAATCTTTATTGACAACTTGATCGGACATTTGAAGTTCTGCTGTTACCTTATCATTAATTGATTTATATGCATTTTGATTAGGCAATAAATCACCAGTATTCGTGTTATAGAATTTTCCACTTACTTCGGTAACTTGAGGCGATACATAATCCCCATTTCTAAACAATGCCCAGTTACGGTTCTCTTTTGATAATAAATCCGAACCAAACTCAATATAATCTTTTGTATCAATTCCTAATAAATGAAGAAGTGTAGGACGAACATCTACTTCACCGCCATATTGGTGTTGAACTCCACCTTTTACACCTGGAACGTGTATAAATAATGGTACTTCCTGTAATTGTGCATTAATGGTTGGCGTAATTTTAGGAACACCAAGAACTTTTGCCATAGCTGCATTATGATTTTCAGAAAGACCGTAGTGGTCCCCATAAAGAATAATGACGGTTTTATCATACAAGCCATCCGCTTTTAAACTGTCAAAAAACTGTTTAAGTGCATCATCCATATAATGAGCAGATTGAAAATAATCATTTACAACCGGATCATCACCAAAATTTCCTGCAGGGAAAGTGGTATCCTGTGGATCCATTTCAAATGGGAAATGGTTTGATAAAGTAATAAACTTGGTATAGAAAGGTTGTTTCAAACTTTCAAGCATTGGCATTGATTCTTGGAAGTAAGGTTTATCCTTCATCCCATAATTCTTTATATTTCCTGGAGACATATCGTAATATCCTGCATCGAAAAATTTATCATAACCTAATGCTTTATACATTACATTTCGATTCCAGAAAGTCTTATAATTCCCATGAAATACTGCTGATGTATAGCCTTGTTGACCTAAAATAGCCGGAGTCGCTTGGTATGTGTTCTGATCTTTGTTGATAAAAACCGCACCTTGTGACAATGGATATAAAGAGTTTTCCATTAAGAACTCAGCATCTGATGTTTTACCTTGTCCAGTTTGGTGATAGAAATTATCAAAATAGAAAGTGTTACCATCGTGAGCTAATGAATCCAAAAACGGAGTTACTTCTTGTCCATTTGGCATTTTATAATCAATCATAAAGTTCTGGAATGATTCTAGGGAAACGTAGATAACGTTCATACCCTTTGCTTTCCCAAAATAAGCCGGATTGGGTGCCGCATAATTAGCTTTTCTATAGTTCTCTACATTTGTAATATCGCTGCTACTAGCAAGTGCCCGTTGACTAGAAGCTTGAATATTTTGAATGGCATCAAAAATTGTAAAATTGTATGTCCCCAAATATTTAACTAAATAGTTTCTGTCAAAGGAACGTGATAATAATTGTGGGCGATCCTTTTCTGCTAATCCAAGATTAAAAAGAAAAACAGTTATAGCAAACAAAAATATAATCTTAAAGGAATTTCTGTTATGAGCAATAGTTTTCTTAAAAATCGTTAAAGCAAGAACAATTAATACAATCGTATCTGTGAAATAAAAAATGTCAAATACGGACATTAAGTTAGTCGCACTATCACCCAACTGTCCAGCATTTGACTTTGCCTGCATAATGACCGGTACAGTTATAAAGTCATTGAAAAATCGATAATAGGCAATATTGGCATACAAAAGAAATGATAAAATAAAATTAATAATAATCATAATCTTTTTTGTATGCTTCTTAGAAAGCAAAGCTAATCCAAAAAAGAATAGAGCAGAACTAATTGGGTTAATCAATAACAAAAATTTCTGAAGATTATTATCTATTCCTAATTTAAATTCAATTTGATATGCTGCATATGTCTTTATCCAGAATAATACAACTGCAATAGCAAAAAAGGCAATATGACTCTTCTCTATTCGTTTAAATAGTCCAACCTTTTCCATATTAAATTCTCCTCTCACTAACCATATGTTTTTGCAAATGAACCTCAATTACTATACCATATTTTTTTAAATGCTTTGATAAAAATTTTAATGATGTTCAAACCGTCATAATAAGTCTGCATAAAATTTACGAACCAGAGACCAATGACTGGGTTTTGCAGCTGAGAAAACAGGGCTTTACCCGCGTCATTCTTGCAGGTATGTATCAAGGAAAATTAAATAAAAAAGATCAGACTATTTGTCGGATCTAATTAGGGGGGTATTTTGAAAATCTTGCAGTTTGTCCTAGCTACAAAATTCATCTTACATCTTAATTGTTAACAAAATATGAACAAACCATAAAATATTTTTGTAAAAAATTGATGTAATGAGGAATTTCCTGAACCATTGGCAAAAAGCCACACTCTTTTAGAAAACAGCCTTATTAAAAGACGGAATAATATCACGCTGAAGTGAAATTCTCTTTAAGAACATGATTTCACCTTTTATTTAAACGAAAAAGCAGGAAATCATTAATAATTCCCTGCTTACAGCTATTTCGGAAGAACGCACTGCTAATGAGAAGTTATATTCCTCAATAAACAACAACGGGTTCGAACGTACTGAGATTATCATATACAGATTTCATCACACTTGGTGGCGTGTTGACACATCCACCTGAACCTTGAGTTAAGTAGGCAGTGTTAGCCCAGTTTTTCCGCCAGCTTGCATCGTGAAACCCTTCCCCATCATTTGTAAAAGGAGCCCAATAATTCACTGGTACTCTATAGTTTGCCATTCCAACTTCGCTGCCCACAAGTATGGCAGGTGAACGTTTATACAAAATATACCATACTCCAGTATGTGTATCTTCACCAACGTCATGTCTACCTGTCACTACATTAGTTGTGAGGACTAATTGTCCATTTTTATAAATCCAAATCCGTTGTTCTTGAATGGACACTTCCGCATAGGAGTCGCCGATTCCATTGTTCGTCGTGTTGTTAAAGCCAATCGCAGCTTTATCCCAACCATTTCCATAAACATTCGAAGCAATGACTGAATTTTCTCCTTTTTCAAAGGCTTCCTGAATCCGATTTGTTTCTTTGCTAGCATCAAGTGCCCACCCATAGGTTTGCCCTTTTACGGATATGACCGTACCTAAATGGGTCTTAAATTGGAAATTTTTATTTAATGTTGATTGAGAAGTATTGATTTTAGCAATCTCGTTTTTAATATCGCTTGGATCAATGATAAACTGCCCATCTTTCGACAAGGATGCATTTTTAATTAAATCACTGGCTTTTAAGGAATACACCTGGCTCTGAACCGTATAACTAACGGTTCGTTGAAGTAGTTCTTGCAGTGTTTTCTCTTCTTTTTGCACAATCGGGCTGTTTTCTTTGGCAGGTTGTATGTATTCAGCATTCAAATGGATTACACTTTTATATTCCTGTTTCTGATAATCTATTACTATTTTAGGGACATCATATTGATTTCCAGTAATGCTTTTGGAAACCACCATTTTGCCCTGTTCCAAATGGGCATCAGCATCTTGAGGTGCTTTTAAACTCTTATTCATAAGTAGGAGTTTTTTTTCTATTTCATTTTTCATCGTTTCGCTTATGTTTGGATCCAATTTGCTTGGTGTCAATGAATAATTTCTTGCCTTCGAGGAAGGCCAAAAGGTCTTTTGGCTTTTTAATAATATCTTGACGCTAGACAAATCATTATTCGTAAATCCCAATTTCGAATCTTTTCCATCGAAAATTTTTTCTTGACCAACATAGACTTCGTTTTTTAATACAGATGATCCCAACTTTTGTAATGCTTGGTTAGCTGTCATTCCACCGACGTTTGTGCCATTAATTGTGATATGAGAATTGAATCGGGTTGTTTGATAATAGGAAATGCCCGTCAATACGAGTGCTCCTGCCACAACTATACTGCCAATTACAATTTTCCATTTTATTGGCCTTTTTTGCAGGTCTGCCCTTTTAATCCCCACTTCTTCGACTACTTCACGTGCTGCATTTTCCATAACCCTTGCCTCCGTTTACCTGGTAACCTAGGCTTATTTTTGATTGTTCCTGTGGTTTTGAATTTTAAACATTGGATTATTTTGTCTTTTTTTAAATTAACCCTATTATAGAAGAATGGACAGAAGAAATTTGTCACAATTTGTATAGACATTGAAAATATATCAATTTTGGTTCTTATTTAACCCCCTTCAAAATTCACATACATTTTTAAAAACCCTGCACTAACACAAACCATTCACTATCACACGAGGGCTTTTTTCAAAATCAAAATAATTATAAGAATTAACAGAATTATTCTAAACTACCAAAATTAATTTTTCCTTAAATTAAAAAGACACCCGAATTCACAAGTAGGTTGAAAACTTGGTAACAATGCGTCTCCGCAAGTTGCAGAAGCGCACCTAGCTTATCAAGGAAGTAATTTTTAAATGTAAAACTTGATGTGTCAACAAAAAAAAACACACGATTTCACATATGTGAAATGACGTGTGCACTGCATTGTTATTTATTGTTTATACCTCTAAAGTAACCAGTTGGTCACTTACAAGAAGGTTTTTTTATAGTCCTTTGTTAAAAATGTCAGTTAAAACAGGAACGATTTGCTTTTTACGGGATACAACGCCCTTTAAAGTTGCCGTGTTGTTGGAAAGGGTAACATTATATGCTTTTTCCACGGCTGCCGTTTTATTTCCTAATGCCAAAGCAATGGAATCATTTGTTAGGATGTCTGTTACGACAAATAAGAATAAGTCTAAGTTCTTCTCAGTAATGACTTGTGAAATTGTTGCTTCCAATTCCTCTTTAAGGGATAGAACATCATTTGTGTCTACTGCATTCACCTGAGCAATTTCAACTTTACTTGAACCCATTTCGAATTCTTTCGCATCAAGGGAAATTAGTTCAGCCACTGTTTTGCCACTCAAATCAGCACCTGCTTTGAGCATTTCCAAACCGTATGTATCTGCATCGACACCAGCAATTGCTGCTAATTCACGAGCAGCGGCAACATCCTCTGCTGTACAAGTTGGGGATTTGAATAACAAGGAATCAGAAATGATAGCAGATAGCATAAGACCAGCAATTTCTTTCTTAATTTCTTTTCCATTCTCTTTATACATTTTATTTAAAATGGTTGCCGTACATCCAACCGGCTCGCAGCGGTAATATAAAGGATCGCTTGTTTCGAAATTTGCAATACGGTGATGATCGATTACCTCTAAAACACGTACATCCGCAATGTCATTCGCGCTTTGTTGGCGCTCATTGTGGTCTACTAAAATGACAGAATTGACTTCACTTGCAACGGCTTCAACCAAACGTGGAACTTCTGCGTTGAAATGCTTAAGAGCATATTCAGTTTCACCATTGATTTGTCCAAGGCGAACTGGTTCAACATCCATGCCTAATTGTTTTTTCAGGTCTGCATAGGCAATCGCAGAACAAATCGTATCTGTGTCGGGATTCTTATGACCAAAAATAAGTACTTTTTCCATTTGAATGACTCCTTAATCGAATAAAATTTACGGACCTACCCATATAGGTGAATGACCCTATGGCAAATTATATATTAATCCGATAAAGGTTTCAAAAAAAACTTATCAATTATCACCTTTTTACCATTTGCACCTGTTCCGTTGTTTTCGTAAAGCCGTTGTTTAGTAGGTATTGGGTTGCTGCGTTTTTCATAGAAGCATTGATTGTTATAAAGTTTACCGGATTGTTTCCCCCACCAATTATTTTTGCAAAAATTGCTTGCATCATTTCTTCATCATAATCTTGAATAATCTCAAGTTGATATAAAAGTATCTTTTCTATTTTGCCTTCCTGATTCCATACTCGTTTGAATAAAGCATAACCTAATGGATTCTGATCATGATCATAGTAGATTTGTGCTTCACCTGATTTTACGCTTTGCCACTGACATTGCCACGCTACGTTTTCATTATAAAATGGCAGTGTTGGAAGCTGTTCAGGACGAATTGTCTTGGATTGAATCTCAGTGCCGGAAGAACTGTTGATTTCTGGAGTTCCACTCAAATAAACGAGAGAGTCAACGACATGATAGCCAAACTTTTCATATAATCGAATTGCCCGTTCATTTTCTTTAATGGCTTCAAGTGTAGCAATCTCGACTCCCTCTTCTTGATAAATGTTTAAAATCTCCTCCATTAGTAGTTTTGAAACTCCCTTTCCACGATACTCTGTTGCTACCCCTGTTCCGCCATTCCAAGAAATTTTTTTACCGTTAACAAGCCTGAATCCATTTAATACAATCCCAGCCGGTTTCTCTTCATCAAAAGCAATAATGGAATGGTTCATCGATAAACCCTCGTTTACCAACCGGTTGAAAAACGTTTCAGGTGTCATTTCTAATTTAATAAAATAGCCTTCAAACCCTTTATTCCAAGCTGTAACTGCTTCAGTAATCGTACAATCCGTTAATTTCTTAATTTTAATGTTCATATGCAATTCCTCCTCATTTTTTAAATAAGATGGATGAATCTCACTATATTCGCTAATTTTCCAAACCCAGCCGGCCAATAATGAATCGGCTAGCTGGGTTTTATTTTTAATTAACAGTCAAAGGAACAACCTTTTGTCCAATGGCTGCAATTAATTCTTTTGGCATTGGGAAGCTGAGTGCCGCTGGGTCTTTCATTACTGCAGGAATCGTAAGCTGTAATTGTTCTTCCGAGATATTGTACTCCGCGAAATCAGCTGGAAGGCCAACCTTATGCTGCAGCAAGCGAATTTTATCAACCACTTTTGCCAATGCAGTTTTCGGTGTATCATCCTTGGCGTCAACATTTAAGGCAGCAGCAAGCTCATAAACTTTTGGCAGGTAAAGATCCGGAACATATTCCATTACTACCGGTAAAAACACAGCATTTGCCAGACCGTGTGGAATTCGGAATAATGCTCCATAGGCATGCGCCAAATTATGGACTGGAATCGCATTCAAGGCAAAGCTAAAGGCAGTGATACCCATTAAACTTGAATGAAGTAAATCCATTCTTGCCGCTAAATTCGTTCCATCCGCAACGGCGACTGCGAGGTTTTTTTCAATTAACCGAATGGCATGGAAGGCCTGGGCATCAGTTAAGACGGTTGCAGTCGGAGAGACAAAAGCCTCAATTGCATGGGTTAATGCATCAAATCCTGTAAATGCAGTTATCGCTGGCGGGAGCCCCACGGTTAAGTCAGGGTCAAGAACCGCCATATCGGCATTAATAAACGGATGAATGATATTTGATTTCATTTGAATCTCTTCATTAAAAATAACAGCAATCGGTGATACCTCCGAGCCAGTTCCTGCCGTTGTTGGGATGGCAATATGGGGAATCGGAATAAAGTTTGCCTTTGGAAACGATTCATATAAAAGCCCGCCAGGAATAGCTTCCTTAATATCGGATAATCCTTTATGAAGAGCGTATTTTACCCCCTTGACCGTATCAAGAACACTTCCACCGCCGACAGCAAGCAGTGAATCCGCACCCACTTCTCTTGCATAACGAACGGCATCATTAATGCATCTGCTCTCAGCATCTTGAGCAATATCAAGGTATTGGCCGACTAGCTCAGGTCCGTTTCCATGCCCGGTCAATTGGAAAATTTCCGCCACTTTTTGAACGACTCCTGCTTTTTCCAGCCCTCGATCGCTAAAAAGAACCACCCGTTTGGCACCAAGACCTTGGAACAAATTCGGCACCATTGCCCTAGAGTTCGAACCACTGTAGATTCCCGTACGAAGCATAAACTGTGATAAGGAAGTTTTCATCATCATCACCTCTTCATTAGTTTTGGCCAAACAGAATTCCATACCAGTTCCGTCTTTCGAGCTCAGGAACCATTGACGTGTGTACATGCTTTACCTGTGTATAAGCATCGAGAGAATGTTGACCCATTTCTCTGCCAATTACACTTTGCTTATAACACACCAAGTTCACTATCTGTAAATCTATAAATCTCTTCAATTTTTTTCCCTTTTGCTCTCGCTAAAATCTCCATCCGGACTGTTAGCTGTTTCATCGTAAAATTCATCGTTTCCTCCGGATCCCCACCGAATGAACTTACCTCCCTTCCGCCAATGCTTTCTTCATTTAACCTGAGAGCTAATGGAGTTAATTCAGCCATCTTCGCTGCCACAAAATCAAAGAGATGTGGATGTTCACAAATTAATCGTTGAAGCAGGAATGTACCATAGCCAATATGCCTAGATTCATCCCTTTTTAAATTTCCAACACCTTCAAGTAGACCTGGCATGATACCAGCTGTTTCTAGCGCTTGATAGAAGGAATAATAACCTGTTTCGGCTAATACTCCTTCGACAAACATGTTGTATACAACCGATGCTTCGGCGATTGCTTCTGGAGATTGATCAGTAACAAGTCGCTCCATCGTTGTTGGTAGAATTTCATAGAAAATCTTCTTGTAGGTCGGGGTGTGGCAGTAGGAGAGATCTCCTCGCTCACCAATTGCATTTAACACTAGTCGAAAAAATTCTGTATGTTTAGCTTCCTCGTATAAAAAGGTAGTTAAAAACATTTCTTCCTCAAGTCTTCCTTCCTTGGCAATCGCCATGATCAGGGGAAGAAGATCTAATGTTACTGCTTCTTCACCTGCCTGAAATTGCGAGATTAAACGTAAAATATCCGCCTGCTGCTCCGAATTTAGCGTTTTCCAATCCTTTTGATCCTGACTGAAATCGATATCTACCGGATTCCAGGTTCCTAATCGCTTTGCTTTTTGGAATAAGCGATACGGGAAGGAATCTTCGAGAAGACCTCGTGCGCTCGTCGTTAAAATGTTTCTTTTCTCCATAAAAAATCTCCTTTCAATCTTTTCTTTATGTGAAATTCTGTTAGCTGATTTCAATCTCAACTGCTATTTTGCGGAGATGGGTTTTTAAAATTTTCCCCACACCATTTCTTGGTAATGCTTCAAGAAATACGACTCTCCTTGGGGTTTTGTTCTTCGCTAAATGATCTTGACAATAACGTATTAACTCCGCTTCAGTCACTTGGGAGCCAGGTTTCTTCACCACACAGGCAACCAATTCTTCTCCCATTCGTTCATCGGGGACACCAACAACTGATCCTTCAAAAACCTGTTCATGTGCGTTAAGAATTTCTTCGACATCTCGTGGATAGACATTAAAGCCACCTCGTATAATCAAATCCTTCTTGCGGTCAACAATATAGACATAGCCATCATTATCGACACGCGCCATATCTCCAGTAAATAGCCAGGAATCTTTTAATACACGATGAGATTCCTCCTCATTTTGGTAATAACCAGGGGTCACATTGTCACCACGAACAAGTAACTCCCCTACCTCCCCAGTCGGAGCCTCTTGCCCGTCATCATCGACAATTTTCACTTCTACCCCAGGAATTGGAATCCCTACCGAACCTGGTTTGATCGGAAATCCTTTGCGATGGGCAGTTACGACCGGTGCTGCTTCTGACAAGCCATATCCCTCATAAACCTTCGCCAAATTTTTGTTCAAATGCATGTAATAATGCTACCGGAAGTGGTGCAGAACCAGAGCCAACTGACTCAAAACTCGAGGTGTTGTAGCAATCAGCTTGTGGATAAGAAAACATGGCATGAATCATCGCTGGAACCGCTGAAAATGATTTCACCTGATAGTTCTCAATAGCTTCAAACACTGCTTTAACATCAAACTTAGAAAAAACAACAATCGAACTACCAGTAAGTAGGCATACATTTGATACCGTAAGCCCATAAACATGGGCAAGCGGCAAGACTCCCAGTGTAGTTCCCCTTTCATACCCGTTATGTTTTGCTGAGTTGGCCGCATTTGAGAAAAGGTTTTTATGGGTTAACAAAACCCCTTTTGGATTTCCAGTTGTACCAGAGGTATATAAAATAACAGCCGGATCCTCTGCCAACACATCACAGTCATCAATACTAAAATCATCAGCTTCGTAGAGACAATCATAAAAGTTTTTAACCCCCGCTGTTGATGGCTGGTCTACAACAATTAAGAATGGCTTTACTCGTAAATCTTCCAGCGCTTTCTCTACATTAGGAAGGACATGTGTCGAGGTAATCACTGCTTTAGCTCCAGAATTCTGGGCAATATAATGGATCTCTTTTGGGTGGAGCGTGAACAAAACCGGTACAATGGCCGCACCTGATCTCGTAATACCCTGATAGGCAAAAATCACTTCCGGACAATTAGGCAAACAGACAATAATTCGGTCACCTTTCCTAATTCCAAGGCGACGAAGCCCGCTGGCAAATTTGTCCGCATACTCTTTCGTCTTAACATTGGTGTATTGTTTTTCTTTGAAAAATAAAAAAGGATATTCACCATACTGGTCAATATTTGTTTCAAGCAATTCCTTAAGCTTCAAAAGATCCTCCCCTTTTTCAATTATTCAGCAAACGATATAGCAGAACGGAACCTTGTTTTTCAGCGGTAACTAGATTTCTTGTTTCTAGCAAATCTAGATGGCCTTGAATTTGCGATAACCCTAAAAATATCATCCTATCTTTTAATCGTGGATACATTTCTGTGCAAATTGCAAAAATGCTTTTTGCTCCGCTTGATAGGATTTTTACAATCTGATCACAACGATTCTCCTGTTCTAGTAATCTTTTTTCAATTAATGATAGATGGTCGCTAAAGGATTCTCCATGTCCGGTATAAACCGTTTTCAATGGCAGGCGGCTGATTTTTTCAAGAGACTGACGGTACTGTAGCAGTGGCTTAGGACGGCCGTATTTCCGGGAATTGGCGGTTCAATGAAGGCATTTACGGAAAAAGCTTTGATTATATGGTCACCGGCAAACGTATCTCCTGTTTGCGGATCCCAAAGCATAATGTCTACCTGACTGTGCCCTGGGACGTGTTCAACCTCAAAATTATGCCCGCCTATTGGAATAACATCACCTTCCTTTAGATAGCTAACATTCTGCCACTTTTCCTCTTTATAACTTTGTTTCACAATATGTTTCAAAGGGTCTGCTCCACATTCTTCCATGAATTGACGAAAGAAGAGCATATCCCGTTCAAAGTCATGGATGTCGGCGTTTAAAGAGCACTTTGCCAGCTCGTGAACATAAATGGGTACATCCACCTCTTCTTGAATAAGGGGAACTCCGCCCGCATGGTCGATATGAAGATGCGTGAGGACAATATGATCAATATCTTTCAGGTCAATGTTATGCTTATGTAGTTTTGTTTTGAGTTGTTGAAAAGATTCATTGCCTGGATTTCCGGTATCAATCAGTGTAATGGTTTCACCAATCGCCAAAAATGCGTTAACCGTACCTTCGGCAAAGTGAGTATCTAGTTCAATTGGTACAATTCTAACCATTAAGGACCACTCCCTTCTAAAAACATGCTGGATTTGAAAACTGCGTTTTATACCATTTTCCAATGGTCAGTCCGTTAAATACCTGATAGATCAAAATCTCAATAACTTTCCCCATTGACTAAAGCACTTAGCGCCTAAAGAACGCACTTAGAAGCTAAGTGCAGGACTCTTTTAAATATATTATTCTACTTTACCTTATTTTCAGCTTTTTCCTTTTCCTCTTCCTGCAGCGTACGCCAAAGGATTTTCCCACTGCTTGTCATCGGGAATTGCTTGCGAAACTCAATTAAACGAGGGTATTTATAAGCGGCCATATGCTCTTTTGACCACTCGATAATCTCTTCCTCACTGACATTTTCTTCAAAGCCTTCATTTAAAATAACAAACGCTTTAACCGTTTCCCCTCTTCTTGGATCAGGGACCCCTACGACACAGGCCTGCTGGATAGCGGGATGCTTATATAGATACGATTCTACTTCCGTCGGCCAAACCTTAAAGCCAGAGGCATTGATCATTCGTTTCACACGGTCAACCATAAAGAAATACCCTTCTTCATCAAAACGACCAATATCACCTGTTCTAAAAAACTTTTTACCATCAATTTCAAGAAAAGAATTTCGGTTTTCATCATCTCGGTTAAAATAACCAACCATGACTTGTGGACCATTCACAATAATTTCTCCGACTTCGCCGACACCAAGTTCTTTTCCTGTTGCGGGTTCAATAATTCGGGCATCCACATCAAAGGAAGGTATACCAAGGCATTGCATTTTAGGACGGTCTGCCGGATTGAAATGAGTTTGGGCAATAGTTTCAGATAGTCCGTAGCCTTCTACAAAACGCAATCCAGATATGTTAAATAGTTTTTCCCCAACTGCTTCAGGTAGTGCGGCACCTCCTCCTGAAATCGAAGTTAAAGATGTGATATCCTCCGCCTTTAACGCAGGATTTGCTAAGAAATCGACAATCATAGTGGCAATTGTGACCCAGTGGGTACAACCAAGGTTTTTAATGAGCTCCACAGCTGCTTCGCGATTCCATCTTGTCATGATGACAATCGTACTCCCACTATAAATCGGCATATGCATGCTGTGCACCATACCGGTTACATGGAAGAGTGGCAAGGTCATCAGATGAACCGCATTAGGGGTTGTATTTGACCAATAATAACAGCCTACTGTGTTCGCCTGAACACTTCGATTAGTATGTATGCAGCCTTTAGGAAGTCCTGTTGTACCTGAAGTATATGGCAAGCAAGCAAGATCATCGCCCTTTGCAATGTGTTCGCTTGGGGTATAATTTGCCTCTATCGCTTCCATCCAGTGATAATGGTTGGGCTCGGAATAAACATCCCTTAGTGCCTTTGCTTCAACTGGGATTGTACCCTCAAAATCACTCCCAACATAGTCGGAATAGGCTGCAATCACCAGATTATCCAGTGATGTGGTGCCAAGTAAGGGACGAACTCTCTCATATAATTCCTGACCTGTTAACGCTGTTTGGATTTCACAATCGCGGACGTAGAAATCCAATTCATTTGCAGTTAGCATCGGATTGATTGGTACGACAACGGCATTTGCTCTTAATATCGCATAATATCCAATAATGAATTGAGGAGAATTTTGCATGAACAACAATACTTTATCCCCAGTAGAAACTCCCAGCTTTTGTTGCAAATATCCAGCTAATGCATTTACTTCAGCATCTAATTGCTTGTAGGAAATTTTATTTCCGTAAAAGTAGATAGCATCCTGGTCCGGATAACGATTTGCACTCACTTTAAGGTTGTCATATAGCGATGTGGAAGGTACCTTAAGTGACTTTGATATTTTTGGCCAGTATGGGTAATGAAGAGTTAGCATCGTTTATCTCTCCTTAATCAATTAAAAATTAGATCCAATTATAAACGCTGTCATTTTTTGATAAAGATTAAAACTATTCCCGTTCAATAATCGTAGCGATTCCTTGACCACCGCCAATACATGCGGTAATGAGAGCATATCTTCCACCTGAACGTTTTAATTCATAGGCAGCCTTTGTCAAAAGAATTGCGCCTGTAGCCCCAAGCGGGTGCCCGTGGGCAATCGCCCCACCGTTTACATTTACTTTTTCAAGATCCATTTCAAGCTCTCGATTACATGCTAGAATCTGTGCAGCAAATGCTTCATTGATTTCGATAATATCCATTTCTCCTAAAGAAAGCCCTGACTTTTCAAGCACCTTCCTTACAGCAGGGACAGGCCTATTCCCATAATGTTCGGGTCAACTCCCGCCACCGCATAGGCACGAATAACCGCTAATGGAGTAAGATTTAATTCCTCTGCTTTTTCCCGTGACATAACGACAACAGCCGATGCCGCATCATTTAAGCCAGAACTGTTCCCTGCCGTAACCGTTCCCCCCTTAAGAAAAGCGGGCTGAAGCTTTGATAAAGCCTCATAAGTTGTTTGTGGACGTGGATGTTCATCCGTTTTAAAAACAATTGGCTCACCTTTTTTCACCGGAATGGTAATTGGGACAATTTGTTCATCAAAACGACCCTCTTCCATGGCAGCGCCCATTCTTTGCTGGCTTCGGAGAGCGAATTCATCCTGTTCTTCTCTTGAAATCTTATATTTCTCTACAAGATTTTCAGCGGTTATACCCATTGGCGGATCGCCGATTTCTTTTGGAGATAACTGGGATTTTCTGAAACTTGGAGGTACTGGGCTAAATGGTTTTTCCGGACGGTCCATCAAATAGGGAGCTCGGCTCATACTTTCTGTACCACCTGCTATGTAGACGTTTCCATCACCAGCGTTTATCGCCTGTGCAGCTAGATTGATAGCATTTATGCCTGACCCGCATTGGCGATCCACCGTTAACCCTGGCAAATTTAGCGATAAACCAGTTTGGAGGGCTGTTAATCTAGCAATATTGCCTCCGCCAGATAAAACGTTTCCAAAAATAACGTCATCGATCATTTCTGGTGTGATTTTTGCCCGCTTTACTGCTTCTTTAATAGCCTCTGCCCCAAATACATGGGCTGGAAAAGCTGCTAAAGCACTTCCTTGCCTTCCAATGGCTGTCCGTACCGCTGATACAATGACTGCATCTCTTTTCATTTGTTCATTCCTCCCTACTAATTTAAGAAATTATTAACCTACATTGCATGGGCTCCGCCGTCAACAACGACAACATCACCAGTAACAAAATCAGAAGCTGGTGCTGCTAAGAATAATGCAACTCCTTTAAGGTCATTGTCAGTACCAAATTTTCTTAATGGTGTGCCTTCTAAAATTCCTTCACCACCCTGTTCCAGCAAGCCTTTAGACATTTTCGTTGGGAAAAATCCAGGCGCTATCGCATTTACATAAATTCCTTGAGGTCCCCATTTTACCGCTAAATCCTTGGTAAATGTAATGACAGCCCCTTTACTGGAGTTGTATCCGATTGCATTCATATACTTGGGATTCGAGCCTTTTAAGCCTGCTACAGAGGCAATATTAATGATTTTTCCTGATCTTTGTTCAAGCATTACTTTACCTGCTGCTTGTGACATTAGGAATGTTCCGGTCACATTGACATTCATCACCTTTTGCCACGCCTCTAGTGGCATCTCCTCGACGGGAGCACCCCAAGAGGCACCACTATTGTTAACAAGAATGTCGATTCTTCCAAACCTCTCGACAGTGCGATCTACAACATTTTTGACATCCTCAGGATTCGTTACATCACATTTCAATGCGAATGATTCTACACCGAGTTTCTTTAACCCTTCACTTACCTCCTCACAAGCCTCGAGTTTTCTGGAACAGACCACTACGTTTGCACCTGCCTCGGCAAATCCTTCGGCAATTTGCTGTCCTAGACCTCTTCCACCACCTGTGACAATTGCTACCTTCCCTGTTAAATTGAATAATTCCTTGATATGCAACAAATATTCCTCCTTTTTATTCATTCACATCACATACTAACTAGTTGGTATGCGGTTAGAGATATAATACATTTCCCATTTCAACAATTCCAACTGTTCCGATTCCAGTGTGTGCCCCGATTAAGGTGGTATAGCCATTATGTGTTTGACCAATTTCTTCATATAAAGCACACTTTCCAACCATTCCAATCCCAAGCCCGCCAAACTCTTCGGGAATGCTTAAGCCAAAAAGCCCCAATTTCTTTGAAAGCTTGATAATTCTATCAGGAATTTGGTTCTCCTCTTCAATTAGCATGGCTACCGCTTCGACTTCCGTTTGGATAAAATCGCGAACATTTTTCTTTAAAAATAAGATATCCTCATCTAATTCAAAGTTCATCCTAGCACCCCCAAAGGTTTTTGCATGGATAATCGCAAATTCAGCCTTTCCTCTTCAACGTTTGAGAACACTCGGGGCTTGAAGCTTAGGACCATTTTCGTTGCCATTCAATCAACGCCCTTTTTACTATGTTGGTTAACAATAAACCCAGCCTCAAAAAGAGAATCCTTCTTGGTGCCGGGCTTATATTTCTAACTTGCTAATAAAGGTGATACAAAACCTTTCCCTTTAACACTTCATTACCCTGCTGGTTAACCGCTAGGACATTAAAGTGTAATTTATTTTCCTTCTTCTCTACAAATGTTGCTTTAAGTGTAACCACATCATTTAAAAATACCATTCCTTTAAAGCGGATGGAGTAATCTTCAATAAAACCTTCTTCATAGTAGGAAGTAAATAGCTTTGCGAGATTGCCCATCGTCCACATACCATGGGCAATAATCCCCGGCAAGCCTGCTTTCTTTGCATCCTCGTCAATCGTGTGAATAGGGTTAAAATCCCCTGATGCTCCTGCATACTTAATTAGGTCAAGCCGTGAAACGGGCTCTAGCTGTATTTCTTTAACAGTTTCTCCAACTTGCAACTGTGCTAAGGTACTCATCGAATTAACACCTTCCTTACCGCTTCCGAGATGACGACAGTTGACGAAGCACTGAAGATTGTATTCCCTGCCAAATCCTCGCCATAGTTTTCAATCACCAGAAAGCCCATTTCACCAAAGTTCCCTTTTTTCTCTGAGTAATTTTTTACTTTTGTATAGCAATAAATTTCTTCACCAACCAATAATGGCTCACGTAGTGAAACGTTTGTTCCCCATGAATCAACCCTTTATTAGGCAGGTTTAATCCCGCAATCACACCGTAATCGAAGACCCGTGGAAAAGTTGGTGGTGCTATATTGTTTTTAAATCTGGAAAGGCTACCTGTTTCTTCATCAAAATAAATAGGATGAAGGTCGCCAATCGCCTCAGCAAATTTCTTAACAGCTCCTCGTTCGACTACATTTTTTACTTTATTGGATTGTTTGCCAATCTGTTCTTTGAACAATTTATCTTCACCTCAAGCTTTCATTAATTTTTTGGTCCACCAGCAACGTAGATTACTTGACCATTAACGAATGATGATTTTTCATCAGCAAAAAAGGCAACAGCATTGGCGATATCAGCTGGCTTTCCACTTCTGCCGACCGGAATATTCGCCACGCTTGCTTGAATCAATTGATCAAATGGAATTCCGATTCTAGCTGCGGTTTCTTTTGTCATTTCTGTTTCAATAAACCCTGGAGCTACAGAATTGGCTGTAATTCCATATCTGCCAAGCTCAATGGCAAGTGTTTTCGTAAAGCCCTGCAAGCCAGCTTTAGCCGCAGCATAGTTAGCCTGACCGCGATTTCCGAGGGCCGAAGTGGATGAAATATTGATAATACGCCCATATTTATTTTCAACCATATACTTTTGAGCTGCACGTGCAGCATTAAAAGAACCTTTTAAATGGACATCCATTACCGTTTGCCAATCTGAATCAGTCATTTTGAAGAACAAATTATCGCGGATCACTCCTGCATTATTAACAAGGATATCAACGGAACCGAAGGCTTCATATACTTCTTTAACGGCATCTTCCACTTGCTGTGCATCTACGACATTGGCAACTTTAGAAAATACTTCATAACCGTTTTCCTTTAATTCACTAGTTGTTTGACTCAAAGCTTCTTCATTTAAATCAATTAAAGCGACCTTTGCCCCTTCTGATGCAAAAAGCTCTACAATCCCTTTCCCAATTCCGCGGCTTCCGCCCGTAACAAAGGCAACTTTTCCTTCAAATCTCCCTGCCATTCTCATTCCTCCAAACATTTATTAGTAATTTTTAATTTTAGTTAGCGCTTACAAACTATTTTAAACGTATTGACCAACCTTTACATGTCCTTTTAGTAGATTTCGAGAAATAATCATACGTTGGATTTCATCTGTACCATCGTAAATTCTCCAAAGCCTTGCTTCACGATACCAACGTTCAATTGGCAATTCTCTTGTATAGCCCATTCCGCCATGGATTTGCATGACACGGTCAACCACTCTGTTACCCATATTCGCTCCATATAATTTTGCCATGGAAGCTAGTTGACGGTTATCTTCCCCGTTATCAAGAGTAAAGGCTGCGTTTAAAACTAACCATTTAGCTGCCTCGATTTCAACTGCAGAGTCTGCAATTTGCCACTGGATTGCTTGTCTTTCACCTATTGGTTTGCCAAAAGTTATCCGTTCCTTTGAATAATCAATTGCCATCTGCAACAACCGTTCGGCTGCACCTACAGCTCTAGCTCCAACTACCCATCTTGCAAAACCAATCCATTCAAGCCCGAGATTATAGCCTTTGTGTAATTCACCAAGAATATTTTCCTCAGGAACTCTGACATTATCAAACACTAATCCTGCTGGACCCCATTCTCCCATTGTATGTATATACTCAGATTTCCAGCCCATATCACGGTCGACAATAAAACAGGTTACACCTTCCCGGCCTTGTGTAGATTGATGCCTTTCCTTATCTGTAATCGCAATCGCCATGACAAAGTCAGCTTCGTTTCCACCCGTGATAAATGTTTTTTCCCCATTTAAGACCCAGTCACAGCCATCTATAACAGCCGTCATTTTAATATTTCTTGTATCAGACCCTGCTCCCGGCTCAGTCATGGCAAAGCAGGATTTCTTCTCACCATTAATAGTTGGAATGAGATATTTTTTCTTTTGTTCTTCATTTCCATAATATAGAATATTATCAGCCCCGCCGCCAAAAGAAAATGGTACAAATGTCTTAGAAACCTCCATAAGTACAATTGCCATCATCATCTGCCCAAGATCAGCACCGCCGTACTCCTCTGGTGTGTTAATTCCCCAGAAACCAGCTTCCTTCGCTTTTAATTGAAGCTCTTTAAGCTTGCCCTCAGGTAAACTTGGTTTTCCTTCTCTCTCATTTCTTAGAACATCATTTTCTAGAGGTATTAATTCTTTTTCTACAAATCTTCTAATTGTTTTTTGCACCATTTTTTGTTCATCTGTTAGACGTAAATACATACCATTCACTCCATTCTTATTCTTGTAATCTAGTTATTTTTTCCGCTACAAAAATAATATGCACCTATCCCAGTTAACATACCAACCGGTAAGTATGTTAACTCTATTTTATTCTGAACTTTCAGATAAAACAAGGCTTAATTATAAAAAGTTCTATTTAAAATAAAAAAATCCTTTGGCTATTTTCAAACCAAAGGGTTTTTATTATATATGATGAATTACTTTGTTTATTGCACGTTCCTTTAAAGTCGAAATGGCTATGGAACTACCAAACCATGCAAGTAGGCCTATTACAATACTAAAGAGCCAATTATTTGTTCCTTCTAATACTAGTAATACGGTAGTCACACAAACCATTCCACCAATCATTCCATAGATTGAGCCCTTTGCAATATTCGTTGCCTTCTTTGTGCCAGCAGCGATACCGACCATAATGACTGCAGTTAGCATTACCGCGGGAAAAGCAGCAAATATCCCGGCTAGAATCTTCCATGGTGAAATGATTGTTATAAGATAACTTAGTGAGACCGCTGTCCCTCCAAGTAAAAATCGAATAAATAAGTCCTTTTTATTCATATTGTTCACCTTTTCCCTTAATGAGATGTAATATATACGACCAAGATTGATACGGCAAACCAGCAGGCCATTGAATGGATAATTCCCCGTTTCCACCCTATCTTTGGAAGCAGGTATCCGGCAATAATGGCAACCAGAATATTAATCGCCATACCAAAGATTGCTCCTTTTGAGATGATGATTGAGTGGGAAATCAGTTCACCGCCGTGGAAATCAAGACCGATCGTTAGCAAGGCTGCGAGATAAACTGCCGGAAATGCCGCAAATATTCCTCCGGCTTTTCCCCTAGCCTCCTCGCAACTAGGGTACAAGCAAGGACTGCTGAGCCTCCCAATAGAAATCGAATGATTAGGGCGCTTATAGATAAATGCATAGTTTGTTCGCCTCTTTTTTTCAAAGTTTGTGCTTTTATTCACAAACTGTTTTATATATGTATTATACCTCTAATTGACTTGGCCACCTGTGAACTTTTTATTAAGGTTTTTTAAGCGTTTTCATAAAAAACTTCCCAAATGGGTAACGGGTACACTTTAGAGGTGCAATCAATAAAATAACAAAGGACAAAACTCGGTTGGGCTGCATATGTAATGTCTTTAATAGAAAATAACAATTCAATCTATTATTGAAATTATTCGAATTGAAAGTTAAGATGAAAGCTAGCGAACTAATGATTAAAAAGGATGTAGAGAAAACATGTATGAAGATAAAACTATTAGAGATGCCGTATTAAATGATTTACCAACCATTGTTGACATTTACAATTCAACCATAGCGAGCAGAATGGTGACCGCCGATACCCAGCCTGTTTCTGTTGAAAGCCGCGAGCAATGGTTTAACATCCATTCCACTGCCCGTCCATTATGGGTTGTTGAAAATCAGGGGGAAATTTGCGCTTGGGTAAGTTTTCAATCCTTCTATGGACGACCTGCGTATAATGCTACAGCCGAAATCAGTATTTATATTCATCAGGATTCCAGAGGAAAGAGACTTGGAAAATATCTCATTCAAAAAGCGATCGATGCATGCCCACAACTTCAAATTAAAACATTGCTAGGGTTTATTTTTGGTCATAATGAACCAAGTATTAAGCTTTTCACTAGTTTTGGGTTTGAAAAATGGGCCACCTTCCAAATATAGCAGAATTAGATGGAATCGAAAGGGATTTACTGATCCTTGGAAAAAGAATTTGGTAATCATCCGGATAAAGGATGTCATCATTTTATGATAAGATAGTAGGAAAGTAATCAACTAAGAAAAGGAGCACTGATTATGAGTGTACATAAAGCAATTACCCAGCATGTTAATAAACAAAACAGTAGAATCAACGATTTTTTAGCACTAGATCAACAAAGAGAATATTATATTGAGGAAGCATTGGAATTATGCAAGCAAGGAAAAGCTTTTGCTACTGATAAAATTAATGAAGTGACCAATCGAATTAACGAGCTTGCGAAGCAAGGAATTATCCCATCACGTACGCAAGTGACCAATGAAATGATTCAAGTATACGCCTCAAAATTCAAAGAATCTAACTAAAACAACTTAAAAAGCAGCGGAATCCCGCTGCTTTTTCCTTATTTCTTCAAATGATAGGGAACTGTCGTAATGACAACATCCTTATGTCTTAACAACCAAAACCGAAGTAATAGGGCTGTTTGGTTATGCAATAGATTATGCCACCACTTTTTCGGAATAAACTGTGGAATGACAATTTGAATTAGTCCATTGAAATCCTCTTTTTCTTCGATGACATGAACTAGCCTTGAAAGCGGCTCTAAAACTGACCGATACTTGCTTTTTAATGACACTAAACGACATGGGGTCCCCCACTCCGTCCATTTTTCCTCCATATTATGAATTGCATCATCATCAAATCCTACATAAACAGCAATTAATTCATCCTGTGAAATACTCATTGCAAAAGAAAGTGTGTTGTTAACTACCCTATGAACACCTGACACTAATACCATTGTGAGTATCTTGTTCGTTTCAGGATGAGTTTTACTGACATCAATCTTTAACTCATTTGAAATGGTTCGATAATGTCTTTGGATGGCTATCGAGAACATAATAATCGTTGGAATAACAATGATTACAATCCAAGCACCACTTGTAAATTTCGTTACAGCAAAAATGATCGCAACAATAGAGGTAATGATCCCACCAAATGTATTTACTCCTAACTTCACTTTCCAATGTGGACCTTTTATCCGTTGCCATCGTTTCATTAACCCGAATTGCGCAATGGAAAAGGATAGGAAAACACCGATGGCGTATAAAGGGATCAATGCATTGGTGTGTGCTTGAAAGGCAATAATAAGTAAGCTAGCCGTTGCCGCAAGAGCAATAATTCCATTTGAATAGCCTAAACGGTCCCCACGGTTTGTAAACCCACGAGGTAAAAACCCATCTCCAGCTACGATTGCGGCTAACTGCGAAAATCCCGTAAAAGTTGAATTTGCTGCTAAAATCAGAACAACAAATGTGAACCAAATGATCATTTGATATAAAATGCCATGACCAAAATAAATGGCCGTAATTTGCGATAACATCGTATTATGCTCATTTGGTGAAATACCCTGCACATACAGATGAAAGGAGAATCCTAACAAGGTTATGGAAGTAACGATACCAAGAGCGATATAGGTTTTAATTGCATTTTTCTGTTGTGGAGCTCGAAAAATGGGTACGGAATTGGAAATGGTTTCTATTCCAGTTAATGCTGAACACGCGGAACTAAATGCTTTTAATAAAAGTAATGTACTCAATCCTTTAGGAACGGTGCCAAAAGGAGGAGTAGATGCTTGGACAAATCCATATCTAAATTCATGAAAAAATCCAGCACCGATTAAGAGAAGCATACAAAGCATAAAGCCAATCGTCGGCCAGGCAAATATTTTAGCCGATTCTGCTACCCCACGTAAATTAACAACCAATAATATAAATACACAGAGTATCGCAAGAACCGTTTCATACGGACTTACGACCGGATAGGCTGAAGATACCGCCTCAAGAGCAGCTGACACTGAAACTGCCACCGTTAAAATGTAGTCAACTAATAAGGAGCTTGAGGCAATTAACGAAACCCATTGCTGTTTATAATTATCCTTTGCAATCGCATAGGCTCCGCCGCCATTTGGGTAAGCTAAAATCCCCATAATATAGGAAACAATTAAAATAGCAAGAAGAAGTATGGTTGAAATCGTAATAGGGATAATATACCATTTGGCTTCTGAACCAAGTCCTATAAGTTCCGTTATCCCCGATTCAGGACCGTAAGAAACAGATGAATAAAGGTCAGCAGCAAGGATTGGCAAGGCAATAAACCAAAGTAATTTATTGTGTGTTGCATTTAATTCTGCCGTCCTCATTGGTCTCCCTATTAAAATACGTTTGACACTATTAAAATTAGAAATGGAATACCAAATCGCGATTAATGCCACAATAAATAAAATTAGGTCCAGTATATCTGATGGATGCTTCACAATTTATCCCTTCTTCTTTAAAAATAAAAAAACACTAAGCTTTACTTAGTGTTTTTAGGATACACGACTAAAGTAAACCTCCTCTCTAAATGCTTACGAGGTTAGCTGTCGGATTCGGGCTTAAAGAGTTGCCCTACCTTTTACAAGGATTCACCCCAAATAGGTGGTTCCCCCGCTCTTTTTACAGATTAAGCAAATAAGGTTATTTATGTTTTTATGATTTATATATTGTAATATAGTCGCATAAAAGATACTTGTAAAGTATTTTTTTCACGCTTGAAAAAAATTTTATTAAACGGATAAATTGGTACTTGGGCTAGTTTCACCACCCTGTAGCATCGGTAGTCCACAACAACCAAAACCAAGCCCCGGTAAGAAGGTGAATAGAAATTATTTTTATACAGCCATTTCGTTTTTTCGAGAAATTTCCATAAGATTTTTTAACTGTTTGATGGCACGATGCTGTGTAGTTTTAACCTTACTTTCCTTCCATCCCAACACTTCTGCCGTTTCATTTATGGATAGCTCCTGAATATAACGAAGGACAATCACACTCTTTTGGTCAACCGTACATTTTTCTAGACATTGGTACAATCGTTTCGACTCTTCCTTGTGAAAAGTAATTTCATCTGGCAACGGTGACTCATCTTTCATTTGGTGGGCAGGACTTTCAAATGGATCAACTATCCATTGCTTCCACCCTTTTTGTTTCCGAAAAAAATCAATAGCGACATTTCGAGCAATGGCAAATAGCCATGTCTTCTCACTACTGTCACCTTTAAATTGCTGATACGATTTTAGAACCCGTATGTATACTTCCTGAACAAGGTCTTCTGCTTGCTCGTGGTTATGAACCATATAGTAGATAAAATTAAAAAGATCATGATGATATTTTTTATATAAATTATTAAAGATATCTTCCATAGGCTATCTCACCTCTTAACTATTCATCACACGAGCACATGTAGGGAATACACTCCCTACTTTCTAACATATTTAACTTAAATCTTTCTTAACATATATACTTTTAAAAAAAGAAAGGTTTCAATCCTTTTAAAACATTACATAGTTTTTGTTACAGAATTGCAACTATTTTTGTAATTTTTATCTACTTTCTTGGATCAAAAACTCCATTATATTTTAAAATCTTGATGATAAAAAAAGATTTCCAACAATGCATTATTCCAAAAGTATACAAAATCTTGTAGTATATGTATTGGAATATATTTTTTACGTTAATAATTATGGAAAGATAAATTTTTAAAAAAGAGCGGGAGATACTATATGAGGAAAAAAAAGCTAGTATTTTTGTACTTTATTGCTAGTTTTATTTGGATATACGGAACAAATTATTTAATTGAACTATATATCCCTACTTCGTTTATTGAAATCGTTGAGCGATCGAAGGAGTTTTTTTATGTGCTGGTCACGGGTGGAGCCATCTATTTTTTCATGAGCAAAACGGAAGAACTACAAGCGTCCAAAAAGGATGAAAAACGGCTAGCTACTTTAATCAATGCCATGGTGGATTTTGTTAACTTTAAAGACGGTGAAGGCCGATGGATTGAAGCCAATGAATACGGGTTACATGTGTTTCAGCTTGAAGGTGTTGATTATCGAGGAAAAAAAGACTCTGAATTAGCCGAGTATACAGATTTTTATGCTGATGCACTTCGCTATTGTGAAATTTCAGACGAAGAAACATGGAAAAACGGAACGGTTACTTATTGTGAAGAAATACTGCCAGTTCCTGATGGAACCACAAAAACATTCGATACCATTAAAGTTCCACTTTACCATGAAGATGGCAGTCGTCAGGGGCTGGTTATTATTGGCCGAGATATAACTGACAGAAAAAATATGGCTCGACAGTTAGCTGAAAGCCAGCAGCGATACAAATCATTATTTGAATTCAATCCAGATATCGTCTACATGCTGGATTTAAATAGTGTTATTACAAATCTTAACCCGCAATTCGAGGTCATAACAGGTTATCGTCCTGAAAAACTGATTGGCAGAAACATCGTTCCCTTTATCCCAAAAAACCGCAAAAAAGAAGTATTAGATATCATCTCAACGGTTCAAACCGATAAAAAGACCTGCATGATTGAGATTGATCTTAAACATGCTAACGGCGGCTTTATAACCCTGCAATTTACATCCCTTCCGATTGTTGTTGATGGACAAATTGCCGGAATTATTGGTTATGGAAGAGATGTTACGACTTTAAGGCAAACAGAAGAACGCTTAAGAAGAACGGAGAAGCTTTCTGTAGTGGGTGAACTTTCCGCCAGTGTAGCCCATGAAATACGGAATCCCCTTACCTCTTTAAAAGGGTTTGTACAGATTTTACAAGTGGAAGATGAGAAGCACCAATTTTATTATCAGATCATGTTGGATGAGTTAAATCGCATCAACCACATTGTCGGCGAGCTTTTGCTATTAGCGAAACCTCAGCATTTAAAATATACGAAAGCGGATATTCAAAAAATATTATATGATGTCATCTCGTTATTAGGCACGGAAGCAAGCCTTTATAATGTTCAAATTGAATTCTATTTTCCTGAAAAAGAAATATGGATTGAATGTGAACCCAATCAATTGAAGCAACTATTTATTAATGTAATAAAAAATGCCATTGAAGCGAATAAAAGTGGTGGTTCCATTTGGATAACGCTTGATCCTTTAGCGAAAGATCGAATCTCCATTACCGTTAAAGACAATGGCTGTGGGATTTCGCAAGAACGATTAACAAGAATTGGCGAACCCTTTTACTCTTCAAAAGAAAAAGGAACTGGATTAGGTTTAACAGTCAGCTTTAAAATCGTCGAATCTCATAACGGATCAATCCAATTTGATAGTGAAATAAGTGAAGGAACATCTGTTCATATTGAGCTGCCCGTACAACAAAGCCGTTCTACTGTTGGCGTCCATTCAAAACATGCTGTTTAACTAAGATCATAAAAACCTGCATTTGTTGTAAAAAACAAATGCAGGTTTTTTATGATCGTAGATTTAACTTTGATTATTCAAACACTTTTTTGTTTATTGCCAAAAAAAGCCCGCATCAGGACGAGCTTGATTGTTTCTTTCTATTCCGAAAAAAGGCAATGATGAGTAACATGCATGGAATGACAATTTGAAAAGGCCAATGCAAATAAACCGGTACAAACTTCAAACCTTCTTCAATATGCTCCGCATAACTAGAGGCAATCGTCACGGAAGAACATAATATGATAAAACCGATTGGAAAACCAAGCTTCCGTTGGTTTTTAAAATTAAAAATATCTGCAGCACCAGCAACTGCGGCATAGTAAAAAATGACTATTTTAAAAAACCCGCCGATTACTAAATAAAGCATAAAAAATACATCGAGCCGCTCAATAAACCCCAATTGGATTTTGGAAATTGTGCTTAACAAGGGGAAAGTAGACCGTGTAAAAAGATCTACACCTAATGTAGCAATATCAACCACTGCCGTAATTGTAATATTAATACCGCTTAAAATCATCCCACCAAGGCAGACCCTCCTAACTTTTTTTTGGTCGTTTATGAACGGTAACATCATGGTGAAGACAATCATTTCTCCAAACGGAAAGGTGGTGGTGGTGCGTAAAGCGGTTTTTATTACAGGTTGCCATCCATTTTCTAATATGGGTTTGAGGTTTTCCAAGTGGATTAAACCTGAAAAAACTACCAGCAGCATTCCTGATAACGCCATTATATAGACAATACCAAAAAATATCTGACCAACTCTTGCAATCACTTCAAATCCCTTATGAATGGCATATATAATCGTTAGAATCATCAAGGTATTTATGACAAACAGAGGTGTACTTGAATAAATCGTCGTTGTTAATAGTTCACCAAAATCTCGCAAAACCCTCGCTGCAACATACATAAAATAGATAACATATAATAATCCAATAACTTTGCCAAACCACTTCCCGATTATTTTTTGAAGATAACTAGTTAAGGGAAGATCAGGATAATATTTATACAGTTGGTAATAAACGCAGAAAAGGCAAAGACCTACCACCATCCCTAACAAGATGGCAACCCAAGCATCCTGTTTCGCATCCGCCCCAAGACCAACAAGAACAGCACTGCCCATTTCAAACAATACAACCAAGACAAACAGCTCGGAAGCGTTAATTTTTGCCTTTTCCATATCCTTCACTTCCCTTTGCAATAGGGTCATTTATTTATGTCAGACCAAAACGGTTTCGTCCTGACCCCTTCTCTGCGTATATAAGAATCAACCTTAACATTCACTTGAAGGCTGGCAAATTGTTCATCCCAATTCCCTTTTATTTTTTTCCAGAGTTTAGGATCTTCCCGATGAACCCTTTCACCAAACCCGAAAATATCACACTTTAGTTTTTGCGCAGCTTTTACAGAAGATTGGATTTCCTCTGTAATTTTTTTTTCAACAGCCTTGTCAATTTTTTCTATTATTGTTGGATTTGTTAAATCAATAGCTGTATTGGCTTCACTCATCCATCCCTCATCTTCTACCGCTACTTGTATTAGAGGTTTTCCATTTTTTATGATGGCTGAAACCTTGGTTTTAGATCGAATTGGCACGAAGTTTAGTGCATTTTTTTTTCCATTCCAATTCAAGTTAATATCCGTGCTTTGAAGCTTATTTAATATCCATACAACCCCACGGCTTTATCATCATCCATCCAGCCCGTTAATTTCCCATTTTTAAATACAGCTAGCCCATCTGCCTCGAGAACCGCATCGGTAACCGTTTGTTGCAAATTAGACGCTTTTTTTGCTTCTCCTTTTTTACCCTTCATTAAATATCCACTTACAACAGGATCTTTTCCGCTGCTAACTACTCCACTGAGAAAATCATCTATATTTACGAGCATATTTTCACCAAGCGTGCTTTCCGTTGATTTGAAGCTCTTTGGTGATTTTATTAGCCGGTAGTTTATCTAGAAGTGAGAGAGAACTGACCACAACATCGGCAGAAGTGTTTCTACTAATCACAATGTAAGTCGTCGTTCTAAATACGGGATCTCTCTCCAAGGCATCAAAGACATTAAGCATTTGTGTTTTGGCAATTTCTTCACTGATGACAAGCAAATTCGTATGGGCATAATAGAGTTGCCGAGATACTTTTTTGGTTGCGTTTCTTGCAGCCTCCGTAAGGGTATTCCCAGAGGATTTAAAGATCGCTATCGGTAGTCCCTGACCTCCACCACTTTGTTGCCCTGACGAAACATTCCCTGGATTAACAATTTGAAACGATACGTCAAACTTCTTTGTTTTGCCCTTATCAATTCCCATTGCCATAACAAAGGCCAAGTCCGTAAGTTCCTTTTGATTCCAGCATGCACTCAGGGTAGGTAGGATTAAAACTATTAGTAAAAAAATTGAAATACACTTTTTCATTCTTGATCACCGTTAGGTGGTTGTTCATCTGATTGTGTTGGCGGCTGTGGCTTTTGATTTTCCCCTGTCCTAATCATGTTTCCTTTACTAATAAACAAAGGCCGATTTTTCATAGCCCATATTGGAAAACGAACAAATATATCTTGTTGATTTTTAATGTTAAATGGCGCTAATGGCATCATGTATGGGATGCCAAATGAGCGCAACGAACATAAATGAATGGTCATAAACATAAGCCCTAGCATAATTCCATAAAAACCTAACATTGTGGCTAATCCCATCAAAACAAAGCGAAGCAATCTTGCCGCAATAGCCATGGCGAATACTGGCGTTGAAAAATTGGCAATGGCCGTGATTGAAACAACGATTACCATTATAGGCGATACGAAACCTGCTTGAACTGCAGCCTGACCGATAACGAGTGCTCCAACGATGGAAACAGCCTGACCGACAGCTCTTGGTAGTCTTAATCCGGCCTCCTTAAAATTTCAAAGGTAACCTCCATAATTAGCGCCTCGACAAATGCTGGGAATGGAACATTTTCACGTTGTGCAGCAATGGCAATGGCATCGGCGTTGGGATCATTTCCTGATGAAAGGTAGTCGCTGCAATATAAACAGCTGGTCCAATTAAGGCAATAAAAAAAGCTAAAATCCGTAATAGTCGAATTCCAGTTGATATATCAAAGCGGGAATAATAATCATCCGCTGCTTGAAAAAATTGAATAAAAATTGCGGGGGCTGTAAGGACAAAGGGTGTTCCATCGACTATAATAGCTATTCTTCCTTCTAGTAAGTGAGAGGTGACAACATCAGGTCTTTCACAATGATAAGTAGTCGGAAACGTTGTCCATGTTTGGTCTTCAATCAATTGCTCAATATATCCTGAGCCTAAGATGGAATCCATATTGATCCGCTTTAATCTCTCTTTGATTTCCTCAACAATTTTGTCATTGGCTATTCCTTTGATATACATAATACCGACATCGGTTTGCGAAACAGTGCCAATTTTCATTGACTCTAACCATAAATTCGGGCTCTTTATTCGCCTCCGGATTAGGGCTGTATTTGTACGAAGTGTTTCTGTGAAAGAGTCCTTTGGACCCCGTATGGATAATTGGGTGCTTGGCTCGGTAATCGCACGCTTTTCCCAGCCTTTTGTTTCAACGTTTATCGCTTTATTGTATCCATCTAAAAAAATAACTGTATTACCCGAAAGGATGGCATCGTATACCTGATTCCAATCTTGAATCGTCTGAACGCTTCCTAAACCAGTTGCCATATTGAGCATCCATTGAAAAGAATCCACTTCTTCAATTTTTATATCTTCGGTTAGATTTTCTAGAAAAAAGTCGCTGATCAGATGACTATCAGCTAATCCATCTACATATACAACCGTTCCACGATCTTTTGAAAATCCAATTTCACGAAATATAATATCCGTACTGCTTCCGAATTCTTCTTTTATCCGAGAGATATTCTCTTGATAATCCCTGAGGATTGGCAAATCTTCCGGTTTCTGCGGATCTTGTTTTTGCCTATTATTATCGTCCTGTCGCTTTTTTTGTTTGTTTTTTAACATTTTAGAAATGATAGACACAATCTCCGCCTCACTTTTTCTCCAATAATGGATATATTGCCCAAAGACTTTTATACTATCCAATTCATGTATAGAACGTTCATTAGAATCGAACAATAGAGGAAATAGTCGATTTGTAGGTGATGCAAGTGAAAATATTTTTTGTAACGCTTTTATTGGCTTCTTTATTATTAGTCCTTATCAGCTCAGTTGATCTCATCCTGGGCTTTAGCCTTCACAATTTATTATCGAAAGAATTAAATCCATTTCGAGTCATGGAACCTGCAGAATATATCATTTTAATTCTATTTTTACTTTTTTTCCTTATTAATGCCATTGGGGCATTCCTCAATAAGAAAAAAGGAAATAATCCATCCTCCAGTTGATCTTTTATATCAGGTTAAAAATCTCCTCTTTAGCTTTTCAATCGCAATTGGTTATTATTCCAGCAAATCCAAATTGTAGACACGAAGGAAAAATTGTAGTATTTTTATTTTGGAATTCGAAATTTAAAGGGAGGGATTATGGTGGAATATCGGCGATTAGGAAACACCGGGTTAAAGGTTAGTGAAATCAGTTTAGGCAGCTGGCTTACATATGGAGGGTATGTGGAGGAGCAAAATGCAACCGCTTCAATTGATAAAGCCTACGATTTAGGCGTTAACTTTTTCGATACCGCTAATGTTTATATGCGTGGCGAAGCAGAAATCGTTGTTGGTAAAGCACTAAAGAAATATGTCCGTGACTCTTATGTTCTTGCTACTAAGGTATTTTGGCCAATGGTGAACTATACCAAATGATTGTGGCGGCTATCACGTAAGCATATAATTGAACAATGCCATGCTAGCCTTAAACGCCTCAACACTGATTATGTTGATATCTATTATTGCCACCGTTTTGATCCAGAAACGCCTCTTGAAGAGACATTAAGAGCTCTTGATGATTTAGTTCGTCAGGGAAAGGTCCTTTATTTAGGTGTTAGTGAATGGACTGCTGAACAAATTACCGAAGCAGTACACCTCGCTGATAAGAAGCTTCTTGACCGAATTGTTGTTAACCAACCTCAATATAGCATGCTTCAACGTTATATCGAAAAAGAAGTACTTCCTGTTAGTGAAAAGCATGGAATTGGTCAGGTTGTTTGGTCCCCTCTAGCCCAAGGGGTACTTACTGGTAAATACAAAAAAGGTTCACAAGCTCCCAAGGGCAGCCGTGCAGCACAGGAAAAATTCAGCAATCTTTTCGGCTTGTTAACCGAGGAAAACCTGGATAGAGTGGAACTTCTAAAAGAAGTGGCAAAAGACAATGGGCTTTCTCTTGCCAATCTTGCCCTTGCATGGATCTTAAGACAAAAAAATGTTGCAAGTGCTCTTGTCGGTGCCAGTCGTCCTGAACAGGTTGAAGAAAACGTTAAAGCATCTGGTGTGAAGTTAACCGAAGAAACACTTACTAGAATTGAAGATATTTTAAGATAAAGATAGAAATACCTCTGTTAAAAGGAACCAGAGGTATTTCTATCTAATTTTCCTAAGCTTTTTCTACACTTGTCGATTTCATATGAATAAACGCTTGGTTTCCAATTTGAAAGAAAAAGATTCCACCGAGCGTAACGATACTAATGATCCAAAACATGATTGGTCCATGCAAATGACTTAAAAGGTATCCTCCAAAAATACGCCCAAGAAAATTCCCGATTTTTCGAAACTGTCCTGCACCAAAATAGGTGCCTCTTAAGTATTCGGGGGCAAGTTGATCAATCACCATGCTGCTTGAAGGGAAAATTAATATCTCGCCCAGTGTTAAAAATATAATCGAGATGATCGCTATGGCCCAAGCCGTTGATAAAGCTGCAAGAGAATAATCCAATTGCCATTAACAGCGCCCCAATAACCATGGCTTGCATTGGCTTAAACCTTTCTGCAAAATGGCTAATTGGCATTTGCAGGACGACAACCATTACAGCATTTATCGTAAGTAAAATCGAGAAAATGACTACGCCATTCTCAAGTCTGCCTTGCAAAAATTGTGGTAGATTGGAGTCCATTTGGACATAACCCATATTAACGATAATTCCCCCTAATATAAGAAAACGCAGTGCCTTATCGGTTTTGATGATTCTAAACGCATCACCAATTAATACTGTCTTCTTAACACTTGGATCAACTTTCGGTATTATTAGCTTCCGCATAAAGAAAAATAAGACGAACGCATAAAGCAAATAGGTAGTGCCTGTTAAAGTAAAAGATACTTTTGCCGATGTTGTGGCTAGATAGGCGCCGAAAAGTGGACCAACAGAGGCGCCGAAATTGATGGCTGTGTATCTTAGTGAGTATGCTTTCATTCGATTATGCTTTTCAGTTAAATCTGCCATTAGTGCTTGTGATGTTGGTTCAAAGAAGGAATTGCAAAGTCCATTTAAGGCATTTAAGAGGATAAACCATCCTTGGCTATTAGCAATCGTGAAACCATAATAGACAAATGCCAAGCTACACAAGGCAATCAGCATTACCCGCTTTCGACCGAAGCGATCCGATAAATGACCACCGATAAATCCGCCTACTGTTCCCATTAACGGACTCATTCCGACTGTTAGCCCAATTATGATTGGTGAAAGGTCCATATGTTTAGATAAATAGATAGATAGAAACGGCAGCGTCATAAACGCTAAGCCTCGTGATAAAACCGTCCCAATTAATAACACCCATACAATAGTATGGAACTGACCAATGTAAATTTTTAATTTATTCATAAACTTCCTCGCATTTTCTAAGATTACTTTTTTAGTAAACCAATTTGTCTAGAAAATGTAAAGAATTTTCCTACTCTTCATTTACATAAATAAAGGGAGACCCATTTTGTGAGCCTCCTTAGCTTAAAGGACATTTTCACTTAGTCTTTGAGTTGTTTCTAAGATTTTTTCTGATTGGCTGATTGCGGTAATCACTGCCACCCCATCTGCTCCTGCCTTCATAACCGTTCTAGCATTATCAATCGTAATCCCGCCAATCCCCACAATTGGGATATCCAGGCCATTCGCTCTTAACTCCTCAATAAGAGTTGTACCGCGAACCTCTTTCGCATCTTCCTTTGTTTTCGTTGGAAAAATTGGACCTAAACCAAGATAATCTGCGCCATTCTTTATCGCTATTTTAGCTTCCTCAAGAGAGTGCGCAGAAACACCGAGAATTTTGTCACCGATTTTTTTGCGAATGTTCATTACCGGTTCATCCTCTTGACCGATATGAAGACCATCGGCATTTAGTTCTATTGCCAGGTCAATATCATCATTGACAATGAAGGGAATTCCCTTCGTCTTGCAAATGGCTTGCAGTTCTTTTGCTAGCATGTATTTTTCATGACCCTCTAGGGCATCTTTTCCCTTTTCCCGGAACTGAAATATGGTAATACCGCCTTCAATTGCTTCTTCTACCACCTGTACAGGGTTTTTTACACAATTATTGCTGCCCACGATGAAATAAACCTTTAATGCATCTCTTAATTTTTCTTCATTAATTCTTGGCATTAAAGACCACTCCTTTTACAATTAAACGCCCAGTGATTTGTCGGTCCATGACCTGCACCAATAGCTAATTCATCTTCAATCGCAGCCTGAATGAAGCTTTTTGCTGTAGTAACTGCATCATAAATGGTCGAGCCTTTCGCTAGTTCTGCTGTGATCGCAGCAGAAAACGTACAGCCAGTCCCATGGGTGTTTTTCGTCAAAATTCGTTTACTAGTAAAGTAATAAAATTCGTTACCATCATAGAGGATGTCAACAGCGTCATCTGTTTCTTCGTCGTGCCCACCCTTAATCACTACATTCTTTACTCCAAAATCAAAAAGGCTTTTAGCGGCTTCTTGTTTATCATCCATTGTCTTAATCGACATGCCCGTTAACACTTCTGCTTCAGGAATATTCGGCGTAACCACCATCGAAAGCGGCAGCAGGTACTGTTTTAAAGCGGAAATGGCTTCTGTTTGCAATAACGAAGCCCCACCTTTTGCGATCATCACTGGGTCAACGACTACCTTGATCCAATTGTAGTGTTTTATTTTCTCTGAAACAGCCCGAATGATTTCGGCATTAAAAAGCATGCCTGTCTTCAATGCATCTACTCCAATATCCTCGCCAATCGATTCCATTTGGCTTGTAACTGCAACTGGTCCCATTGGATATACAGCCTGAACACCCAAGGTATTTTGTGCGGTAATCGCCGTGATTGCTGACATCCCGAAGACACCCAACTCTTGAAATGTTTTTAAATCAGCCTGAATCCCGGCTCCGCCTCCAGAATCTGAACCAGCAATAGTTAATGCTTTTTTAATATTCATAGAAAAACACTCCTTACACTTGTTCGATTTTTTCAACATTACCGTATTTTACTATTTCATCATTTGAAACAAGTGCCAGCTGATTGAGCAATTCGATTTGGAAACTACCTGGTCCCTCATGAGCTGTTTTGTCAGCTGCTATTTCGGCAACGATTCCATAATAAACTAAGGCTGCTGTGGATGCGAGGACAAAATCTTTTTCAATTGCAGCAAACGCCCCAATTACGGAGGTCAACAAACATCCCGTACCCGTGACCTTTGTCAGTAATGGGTGACCATTATGAACAACATAGGTAGTCTCACCATCAGAAATCACATCGTCTTTACCCGTAATCACGACCACTGTATTTAATTTTTTTGCAGTCAGAATGGCTAGTTCAACGGTATTGCCGTTTGAATGCCCGGCATCCACCCCTTTTATTTCCCATTGATATCCAGCCACATTAGCGATTTCCGCAGCATTACCTCGCAGAACAGATATTTTCACTTCATTCATCATTTTCTTTGCCGTTTCAGTGCGATAGGATGTAGCACCAGCGCCCACTGGGTCAAAAATAACCGGTACTCCATGCTCGTTTGCAGATTTACCTGCGATGATCATCGATTCAACCACGGTTGAGTTTAAGGTTCCTATATTTAAAACTAGTGCTCCAGCGATTTTTGCCATATCGGCGACTTCTTCAGCAGCATAGGCCATTACCGGTGATGCACCTAGTGACAGCAAGCCATTTGCTGTAAAATTTGTCACTACAACATTCGTGATATTATGTATCAGTGGATTAACCACTCTTAATTTTTTTAACAATGTGCTAATGATTTCCTGATTCATTTTCATTTCCTCCTTTTAATAAGTAGCCATTTACTAGTAATCTTTTAAAAAATAAAAAGTCAGATCCATTACAGACCTGACAAAGTGGTAAGTGAGGAGAAATTATTTTTTCCGCTACTTTCCTACGCTGGTATCATCCAGATCAGGTCCAAAGGGTCGAAAACGAATAATGTTTTCTCTCAGCTCAAACCTGGGCACCCCTAGTAGTAATAAATCTTATTCTTATCTTATAATAATATCTCTTCCTTACTGATTCGTAAATAAAAATGCATGTAGAAAATTTTCCTTATTTTGGTTCCTCATAATTTAAAGCATGATCACTATCACCATAACCTTTCGTGGTTGGATCTTGAACAAGGCAAGCAAAGAAAGTATCACAAAAATAGCATTGACTAGGGTTAAGATTGAATTCTGGATTGCCCCTGTAAGCTGAAAATGGGTTACTTCCAAGGTATTTAAACCAGATAAGATGAGTTCTGCAACAATCATAAGCTGTGATATAAAAGAGACGACCCAATGCTTGTTTTTTAAGCGGACCTTCCAGTTAATCATTATTCCATCCCCTTCATATGTTGTATATGGCTTCTTATAAACATATGCTTGGAACAAATAATAATTGTTCATCACTATCACAAATTTATCGTCAAATGGTAATTATCGGATAAAAAGGGAACATTAGTATGAAAAACAGTTATTATTGGTCTTTTTCAGCAAGAGAATTTATAATGTAATGAAATAAAAATTCCCTTTGAAAGTAAGGAGAGAAAATGGAAAGATTGAAACCGATTTGGGAAAAATTAAGACCCATCTGGGAAATGTTCGTCCGATTTTGGAAAAAAAGACATCTAACACAAATTTTCTTATTAATCATTCTTGTGGTTGTACTTGTAACTATTCTATATTTTGCATGGCTTGCATCCAGGCCAATGTCCAATCATTAAAGCAAGGCTTAAGCCAGCCTACTGTGATCTATGATAAAGATGGCAAAGTTGCCAGTAACGTCTCGACCAATCGAACGAATGGCATTCAAATCAAGAATATTCCCAAATTCGTTCCGAATGCTGTTGTGGCATTGAGGACGAGCGTTTTTATCAGCATGGCGGCTTTGATATCAGAGGGATTGCCCGTGCTTTCTTTGGTAACTTGTTTACAGGGCACATCACCGCAGGTGGAAGCACACTCACTCAGCAGCTGGCAAAAAACGCATTGCTTTCTTCTGAAAGAACCTATACTCGGAAGGCAGAAGAATTATTTCTTGCTGTAAAGATGGAGAAGGTATATACGAAGGACGAAATTCTGCAAATGTATTTGAATCAGGTTTATTTCGGAAGCGGTGCATGGGGAATTGGCAATGCCTCGAAGAAATATTTTAATAAAGATATCAATCAGGTTACGATTAGCGAAGCGGCGATGCTTGCAGGACTGTTGCATGCTCCGGATTACCTAGATCCTTATAAAAACTACGATTTAGCTATGAAACGGAGAGACGTTGTTTTAGCTAAAATGAAAGAGCTGGGGATGATTACTTCTGCCCAATACAGCACAGCAATCAAAGAAAAAATAACGCTTCAGGATGGCGGCGGCAGCTATGTCAATCGTAAATATCCATATTATGTGGATGCAGTTTTAAATGAGGCTATTTCCAAATATGGATTAACACAAGATGAAATCATGACAAGAGGCTATCAGATTTATACTGAAATGGATCAAAACATTCAAACTGGGCTTGAAAATGTTTATAGTAGAAACTACCTTTTCCCAAGGGGAATGGGTGGTACACTTGTTCAAAGTGGTGCTGTTTTAATGGACCCTGCTTCTGGAGGTGTGCGTGCACTTGTCGGCGGACGAGGAGAACATGTTTTCCGCGGTTTTAATCGAGCTACACAGCTACAGGCACAACCGGGTTCAACGATGAAGCCGCTAGCGGTATACACACCTGCTCTGGAAAAAGGCTATAATTATTCATCTGTACTTGATGATGAACCTATTTCCTTTGGAAATTACAAACCTGAGAACTTTTCAAAAACGTATTCGGGAAAGGTTCCAATGTACAAAGCAGTGGAAGAATCGTTAAACATCCCTGCTGTTTGGCTATTGAATCAAATCGGTTTAGATAATGGTATGGCATCATTGAAACGATTTGGGATCCCTTATGACAAGGCGGATAAAAACCTGGCGATTGCCCTAGGCGGGATGAGCAAAGGGATTTCCCCAATGCAATTGGCCGATGCCTATACGGCTTTCCCAAATGGCGGAAAGCGAGAGGACAGCCATTTGATTACGAAAATTGTGGGACCTACAGGCAATATTATTGCCGAACGAAAACCAGTGTCGACAAAAGTTACTTCAAAAAAGGTAACTGACCAAATGACGTCCATGCTGCTAAATGTAGTGGAATCGGGAACTGGAAAGATGGCCCGCACACCTGGTGTCGAAATTGCCGCAAAAACCGGTTCGACCCAGCTGCCATTTACCGAAAATGGTACAAAGGATCAATGGATGGTCGGCTATACAACAGATATGGTTGGTGCGATTTGGATCGGCTATGACCAAACCGATCAGCAGCATTACTTGCCGAGCAGCAGTTCGTCCAATGTAGTACCGCTTTTTAAGGAAATTATGAATGCTTCTCTGCCATACACGAAGCATGCGAACTTTAGTGTTGATTCCATTAACACGCAGCTCGCCCAAAAAGGGCAATTTCAGAATAATCTTCAAGAAAAAGCAAAGCAAATAACCCAGGAATTAAATGATAATGCGCAGAAAATCGGTGCAACCCTTAAAGAGAATGCGCCGGTTTGGAAGAAAGGCTTTGAAAAAGGCCGTAAATGCCATTGGTGGAGCCGCAAATTCACTTATAGAAAAGCTTCAAGGAATGCATTAAGATCAAGAATAAAAAACTCCTGCTAAGACCAAGCAGGAGTTTTTTATTCGAGAAATCCATATTTCCTTTTAAACCTGGTTAAAATTTTAATCCAAATGTTTCCAAATACGAGTAAAAAGAAAACATTTGATGCGGCATGCATCGAATCAAAACTTGCACTTGCGGCAAAATAGAGGAAAACAGATGCAAGTGTTGGCGGATTCCCAGTTTGCGTAAGGGCCAAAAAACCCCAGACATTCATAATCCAGCCAAACAAATAGCCCCACACCGCCCCAAAAACAATTCTTCCCCAATTCCATTTCATTAGCCTTGTATTTCGAAGCATTCCTGCTGTTAATCCGACTAAACCCCAAGCAACCATTTGCCATGGTGTCCAAGGTCCTTGCCCCAATACCATATTGGAAGCAAGTGCGGCCACCGCACCGATGATAAAACCACTTTCAGCTCCAAAAACAAACCCTGCTATCATAATCACAAAGGTAGTCGGTTGAACGCTGGGGATACTCGCAAATGGAATTCGTCCAACAGCCGCGATGGAAGCTAACACAGCGAGGATTACTAATTCCCTCGCCTCCACTTTTCTTGTTTCAAACCGGATAAAAAAGAATAAAATTACGATTACCACAAGCCCGAAGCTCAAAACCAAATAAGCATCCTGCCAAATACAGGTTAATACTAAAACCCCCAAAATAACCAGACAAAGTAAAATCGGCTTTAGGCCAGTTTGTAACGCATGGCGGTGAAACCTCCTCAAGAGAAATCACACTACTATTTGACATATCGCGGAAAACCCTTTGAATCATAGTGGTGTAAAAGAAATTACCTTTAAAGAAGTTCCTTGGTACATCCTCAGAGGTAATATTCCCTTGAAACATCATCCCACATTTAGTAGCATACTGGGCAGCAAATTCCACATCATGAGTGGAAATCAGGATCGTCATCCCCTCAGATTTAAGCTTGAGTAAAATTTTCGCTAAAATTTCTTTTGATATCGGATCCAAACCTTTGGTCGGTTCATCCAACAAGAGGATTTCAGGCTTCCGCAATAGTAAACAAGCTAATGCCGCTTTCTGCAGCTCACCGCCACTTAAGTCATATGGATGGCTGGATGCTTGATGGACAATCCCTAATTCCGTTAATAAGTTCTCAACTTCCTCTAAATTGGATATATTCCACTTACCCATGGTATCTTTGATTTCCTTTTCAACCGTATCCTGAATAAAAAATAGCTTTGGATTTTGTGGCAAATAGCCAATTTTTCGGGTAATTTCGTCATTTATATATTTTTTTAATGGCTTTTCATCCAGTAATACTTTCCCAGACTCTGGTTTGAATAAACCCGCAATTACTTTTAAAAATGTCGATTTTCCAGACCCGTTACCACCTAATAGAGCGTAAAATTCCCCTTTTTCAAGCATGAAATTTAGATCTTTTAAAATGGCATCACTTTTTTTATCATAGCGAAAGACAATATTTTTTGCTCTGATACTAACTTTCGCTTGTGTATCCTCGGCTAGTCGCCGTTCTTCACGGTTCATCTCAAAAGATGTAGTTAAAACCCAGTTCCTTCCCTCTTTAACGGTTAAAGGAACGCTCCCATAACCATTCATCCTAAAAAAAAGCGCTGGAATTCTTGGAACATAAGCATGATTTGGAGAGTTCCAAACTTGTGTCAGTACCCCTCTAGGGTCGCCCTCGACCAGAATTTTTCCTTTTTCCACCATGACGATTTTGTCTGCTAATGTAAATACTTCCTCAAGCCGATGTTCAGCCAGAATAATGGTCATACCAAATTCTTCATTAAGCCTTTTAAGCATATCTAATAATTCTCTTGAGCTGACTGGATCAAGCTGGGCAGTTGGTTCATCTAATATTAAAATGTCTGGCTGCATAAGCAGGACAGACGCAAGATTGATTTGCTGTTTTTTCCCGCCGGAAAGCTCGTGGATTTTTCGCGGCAGCAAGGACTCTGCCCCAAAAAAGTGGACCATTTCAGCGACCCTGCTTCGCATTTCATTCGTTGACAGCCCACTATTCTCTAGTCCGAAAACTAATTCATGTAAGACATCATCCGCAACCACCTGGTTTTCTGGATCTTGAAAAACAAAACCAATTTTTTTCGATTTATCTGTGGTTTCACCGAAATGAACCCCATTAATAAAAATATCACCTGAAAGCTTACCATGTGGCTGTATTTCTTTTTTTAACAATCTCAAAAGCGTACTCTTACCTGAACCTGATGAACCAAAAAGGACAACGAATTGACCTTTCTCAATCGTAAGGGAAAGATTCTTAATGGCTGGCTGCGTGCAGTCCGGGTAGGAAAACGTTACATGATTTAATTCGATATATGCCATCGGAACCATCCACCTGCTTCAACTAATAATGGGAAACTTAAGAACAACAAGAAAAAAACGAGGGTCGTGGAATCTAACAACGTCAATTTCGACGATTCCAATACAGGATACACCGTTAAAAATCCATACCCCGAATTTCGGCCATAAAGAATGACCATGAAGATTATGATCAAATAGACCATGGCGAACACATCTGCAGTTTTAAATCTAAAGTATTCATAACTGGATCGCCGCTCTTCTCCAAACCCTCTTGCTTTCATCGAATCGGCCGTTTGAATGGCTTCCTCTAAAGAAAACGTAAGCAGTGCTTGAACAAACAGCATCCCCGTTTTTACTTTTTCCTTCCATTTTCCGTTTGTGACAGAAATCCCCTTGCTCTTTTGAATGACAGAGATTTCTTCCATTCTCCTTCTCATTAACGGAATAAATCTTAATGTCAACATAAGCAAAACCGCAAATTGGGGTAAAAACTTGGAGAACAAAAATAATAGCTTATTCGGTTTCATAATTACATTATAGGAAATAAAGATGGCAAGCACACCAATGAGTGATAATGCATTCATTCCACCATACATAACCGATTCTAATGTAAATCGATGATTGGCAATTTTAAACAAAACATGAAGTCCCCTTTCGTTAAAAAGGGGATTCAAAACCACCATTAGTAAGAAGCTTGTGACAATAAAAAATGACCAATGCTTTAATCCCTCGAACCGGTCATGGGCGAAATTAATGAGTAGAATCACCACAAAACCAATACCTAAAAAGATTGGATGAAGCATGAGAATAAATAGAGAGATTGCTCCTAGATAAAACAAGAAGGAAACCAGCGGGTGGAATTGACTAAAACGGTTTTCCATTACTTTTATCTCCAAACGTTATTGTGTATACATCCATTGAATAAGGTCACCACTTTTGACTGTTATGACGCCGGCACTTTTAGGAATGGTGCTGCCATTTTGTTTAACCGTCCAGCCGCTCTTTGCACCATAATCAAATTCATAAATATTATCTATTCCTTCCACATAAGCGGTAGCACCGCTTCCACGGTAATCAACTTGAATATTCTGTTTTTTCGTGGCTTGCATAAGGACATCAAGAATGGTTTCGCCATTAGTAAAGGTAACTTTCGATGCTGCCATAATTGTACCCTTTGGCCCAACAATTGACAAAGTTACTGTTGCAGCAGGCTTGGGACTTACCGTTGTAGTCGATGTTTTTGGTGGAGCGGTTGCTGCTGTAGAATTACTTGTTGTCGCGGCTGGTTTTGTCGCTGTCGCTGTCGCGGCTGGGCTACTGCTGGCAGAAGATTTTGCATTCGTTGGGCTGTTAGATGGATTCGCAACAGCCTTTTTGGTATTTTGTGCATTGGTACTTTGCGCTTGTGATGGGGCTTGACTCTTCACATCTGTTGAAGAAGTTGTTGTTTCTTTAGACTGATCCTGTTCGATTTTTGGGTCTGTTTTAGCGGACTTTTCTTGACTTGCTGCTGCATGAGTCATATCTGCTTTGTTCTCTTGTTTTCCAATTGAAGAATCTATAGACGATCCACAGCCCATCAAGTTAAATATCAGCATCAATGAAAATAAAAACGCTGTTGCTTTAAAAAATCGCTGCATGACTTTTCCCTCCCCTATGATTTCAAAACCAATTCCCTCCTGCAAGTAAACAAGAGGGAATGGATTTAGGCGTTCCTTTTCTTTTCTCTTAGATAAAATACTAACCCAATCATCATTAGGAAAATTCCTAAAATTAAAAGGTTATACGTATTTGTTGCCGTATTCGGAAGTGGGTTTCCTTTCGTGCTTACTTTACTATTACTGCTCTCCACTACAACAGATTGTGTCAGAGGTTGTTTTACAGCCGGCGTAGTTGAATTTTCCTTTACAGTCGTTTGGGCCGCTAACGGCAATTGATAGAGAGATCCTTTTCCCGTTGCATATAGCTGATAAGCCGCTAGACCCTGTATTCCCTCTGCGGTTGAGAAAACATCACTAACGTCTCCACCCTTCCAATCAAAACCACCATCTTTGTTTTGGAAGGATAATAAATATTGAACCAAACTGTTGTTTTCTTTTGTAAACAATGAACCATTTGCATCGATTCCTAAAGCAGATAAGGCGATGACAACTTGTGCGGCTGTTGAACTATTATCGATTTTAGCATTTTGATAATGTGTCGATAAATATTGAACCGCTGCATCTACCTTTTCTTTTACACCCGTCTGATTCTTATAAGGAGCAAGAGCCGTTAAAATCATCCCCGTTGTGTCGATGTCACTATTCGTGCTTTCGTCCCAAGCCCAACCACCATCTTTATTTTGTTTTTGCAACAATTGGGCTAAAAGCTTATCCCTATTCCACGTGGCCAAATCAGGGATTTTAAATTTCGCACTATCTAATGCAATTAAAGCATAGGCTACACCGTTTAAACCTTGTTTTGTCACATTTCCATTATAGATTGATTCGACAAGATTATAGCCTCCAATATTGGTAGGGTCGCCACCAGCGGCTAGGATTCCTAGGGTATATCTTTCCGTATCGGTAATTAATCTGAATTTCCCTTGGTTCTCCTGGACAACCTTCTTCACATTTTCCAGATAACTAGTTGGGATCGTCTTACCCGCTTTGTTTAAAGCGATTGCTTCCCATTCGCTTACCTGGTGATTAACCACGTACCCACTAGCAGAATCTACTGCTTTATTTAGGCCGCTTTTGATATCGTTCCACCTGCAGAAGAATTATTTTCGGTAGTCGTAGTATCCCCAGGAGTATTCTGCCATGATTCGTACTGAAAACTAATTTGATCATTTGGCAGGAGTTTATAGCTGTCTGCTCCGATGGTAGCCATTTTCCCATTTATATAAAATGCCCAATAATTCGTGCCTTCCGCATTAATGCCATTTATCGAAGTAATCATTTTTCCGTATTTTGTTTCTGTTAAACCTACCTTGTCAGAACCAAGAGCTACTTGTAAAAACTGTAAAGCAGTTGGCTGGCCAATGATCGCAATTCCTTTTAAATCGTTGGTAGTATTTTTCGCACCATCCACTACTTTGAGTGAAACGGTATTTTGCGGTGGTTTTGTCCAGTCAATATACCGGAAACTTAAGCTATCACCAGCCTGTACGTTATAGCTATCCGCACCAACCTGTGCTGCAACTCCATTAATATAAAAAGCCCAATAATAAGTCCCTTTCGCCTCTTGCCCATCAATTCCCTTTATCATTTTTCCGTAAGAAGTGTTAGTTAACTCAACATTCGTATCACCCACTGCCATTTTTAATGCATCAAGGGCTGTTTCCTTGTCTCCATATTGGACGGTTGTTTTGGTAAGCAGAGGATTTTGAACATCGCTTCCGATTACAGAAATCGTTCCTTGATTACTTAGTCCCGCAGCCAATACAGGTGATTGGAAGCCACTTGTTACTAATGCTAAAACGAGTAATAGGGCAATCCATAAATTTTTTCTTTTGACCATCATGTTTGTTTCTCCCCTTTTTATATCAAAAAAAATTCGCATAAAAAAATCCCCCTAAAAATGAGGAGGAGTTATGTAAGTTAAGTAAGAAACGCGCGCAAACGTTCTGTTCTTAACACTCTCCTATCCGCGTAGGCTCTGGTGTGCAAAAAACAGGCAGGTTTCCTGACTCATGATCATCGCTCCCTACGCCTTCCCATCAAGTAAGACAGTGACATTTTATAGGTTGCTCCCATTTACAGTGGCGGGACCGTGTTGGTTTTACACCAAACTTCCCTTTTAAGCTGAAAATCTTATTTTTCAATAGAATTTAGCACCTGTTTTACCAATCTATTTTTTTATGTTACCTCTATTATAGAAAAAGCTGTTTGTTTTGTATATGGTATTTCAAGATAAAAAAATAGGCAAACAGGAAATTCTGTTGCCTACCTTTTAGTAAAGTTGAATATTACATTTCAATCGTTCTGCATAAATTAGCCATTTCAATTGCCGCGGTTGCTGCATCCCAGCCTTTATTACCGGCCTTTGTTCCAGCCCGCTCAATTGCCTGTTCAATGGAATCAGTTGTTAATACGCCAAAAACAACAGGAATACCACTATTTAAAGCTGTTGCTGAAACACCCTTCGCCGCTTCATTGCAGACAAAATCAAAATGTGGAGTAGATCCGCGAATAACGGTCCCTAGCGTAATAACAGCATCATACTTTTTACTATTTGCCATTTTCTGTGCAATTAAAGGAATCTCAAACGCCCCGGGAACCCAGGCAATATCAACGTCCGTCTCATCGACACCATGTCTTTTAAGGGCATCCTGTGCTCCGCCTAGTAATTTACTTGTAATAAACTCATTAAAACGCCCGACAACAATTCCTACTTTTAAACCTGAACCTACTAAATTACCTTCAAAAATATGTCCCATGATAAATCCTCCAACTATTTATTTTTCCATCAATGTTCGAATTAATAATGTAAAAGATGCCCTAGCTTGTCATGCTTTGTTCGTAAGTAATTTTCGTTTTCAGATCTCATTTCCATTTGCAGTGGCACCCGCTCGACAACTTCAAGGTCATAGCCTTTAAGTCCTTTAATTTTTCGAGGGTTATTAGTTAATAACTTCATTTTATTAATCCCTAAATCCTTAAGTATTTGTGCCCCGATACCATATTCTCTTAAATCTGCTCCAAAGCCGAGCTTTTCATTCGCCTCAACGGTATCATAGCCCTCTTCTTGGAGCTTGTAGGCTCTCAATTTGTTTAAAAGACCGATTCCACGGCCTTCCTGGCGCATGTATAGTAGAACCCCATTGCCTTCTTGATTAATCTGATTTAAGGCTGCGTGCAATTGCGGACCACAGTCGCAACGGTAGGAACCGAAAACATCTCCTGTTAAACACTCAGAATGAACCCTTACAAGGAGTGGTTTTTCAGGATCAATTTCCCCTTTTACTAACGCAATATGTTCCTTTCCATCGACAAGGTTCGAATAGCCGACAGCTTTAAAGGTTCCAAATTCTGTAGGCAAATTAATCTCCACTTCACGTTTGACCAGTTTGTCCTTTTTATTGCGGTACTCAATTAAGTCTTTTATGGTAATCATTTTCACATTTAAATCATCGGCAATTTTTCGCAATTGTGGAACACGAGCCATCGTTCCATCTTCGTTCATGATTTCGCAAATAACTCCAGCGGGTTTGGCACCGCATAATATTGCAAGGTCCACTGCTGCCTCTGTGTGTCCCGTTCTTCTTAGAACTCCGCCTTTTTTGGCAATTAACGGAAAAATATGTCCAGGCCTATTGAAATCCATTGGTTTTGATTCGGGATCGAGCATACTTAACACGGTTGCTGAACGCTCGAAAGCGGAAATCCCAGTTGCCGAAAATTTATGGTCAATGCTTACGGTAAAGGCCGTTCCATGTGAATCTGTATTATGGGATACCATTGGGAATAAATCAAGCTTCTGCGCTATTTCTTCCTCAATGGGAACACATATTAAACCTCTTCCATGTGTTGCCATTAAATTAATAACATTAGGTGTCGCCTTTTCCGCTAAGGCGATAAAGTCACCTTCATTCTCCCTGTCCTCATCATCACAAACAATCACAACTTTACCTTGCTTCAGTTCTTGAAGAGCCTCTTCAATCGTATCAAACATGTTATTTCTCCCCTTTCGTAATCGAAATGTTATTCCTATACACACTTAGAAATTAGGCAAACCCATTATCTTGTAAGAATTGTGCGGTGATTCCTGCTGAACTCTTCTTGTTAGAATGACCGACAACACCGGTTAGAAAATGGCCAACATATTTCCCAATCATATCGCATTCCAAATTGACGATATCCCCTTTTTCCTTTAACCCTAAAATTGATTCAGATAAAGTGTGGGGTATGATTGATAAAGTGAAACTCTTTTCTGTCACACCAAAAACGGTGAGGCTTGTCCCGTCTACAGCAATCGAGCCCCTTAAAATTACGTATTGTAACAATTCCGGACCTGCTTCTATTTCATAGTAAACGGCGTTTTCAAACTGTTTTTTACTATAAATCATCCCAGTTCCATCGATATGTCCGGATACAAAATGACCACCAAATCTACCTCCAGCCGCCATGGCCCGTTCAAGATTGACTTTTGAACCACGTTTTAAGGCAATTAAACTGGTGGCTTTTACAGTTTCCGGCATTACATCCACGGTAAAATGAGGTCCAGAAAAGGAAGTGACTGTCAGGCACACCCCGTTTACTGCAATACTATCTCCTAGATGAACATCTTCAAGAATTTTTTTAGCTTCAATTGTAAGCACAAAAGATTCTCCTGCTCGCTGGATATTTGAAACCAATCCAATCTCTTCAATAATTCCTGTGAACATGATTGTTCTACTCCTTACCTTGGTTCAGCATTGTCCTACTATCATTTAGAAAACGAAAAAGGACCCTGAAGACGATGCTTCAGGGTCCATTAGAAGGCAATAAGAAAATAAGGCTTAAAAATAGGTATATTTCGACCTACTTTTATTCCTGTTTTTCCTTCTCCCATCCAGACTTTAACTGTCGGCCCTGGAGTTTCACCAGATCCACCGTTTACCTTACAAATAAGCTAAACGGGTCACGGACTAAGAAGCATTTCGCTTCATCACCGCCGGTTAGGAATTTCACCTGACCCCGAAGGAATTATTTAAATATATTGTTAAACATATTATACTTTATAAAAATAATAAAGGGAAATACTTTGATTCTTGATTTATCGATACTGCTTAACTGGTAAATAAATATCATAGTGAAGATTCCCTGAAGCATTCAGATGTTTATTTGCCTCTGGATATATTTCCAAGCTTAAAGCATTCAGGTCTTGCTCATAGCCATACTCTTTCATCCATTTGAGCAATTGAAGGTATGTATTTTCAACTTCCTCTGGTCGTCCTTTATGAGTGGCGCAAACATAATTTTTACGAGGAATTGTGAAACCAACCATTCCTTCTGGGATATTTTCAATTTTTTCTACAGGTGTTGTTACATAATAGGTGAATTCTGTTTCTCTGCTATGAAATGGAGCAATCAAAATGGGTTCCTTTGTTTGATAAGCAACTTCATTAAGACGTGCTTCCAATTCAGTAAACAAACTAGGAATGGTATTCGTTTCTGCATAGGTACCATTCCACGAAATTCCAACTACCTTTAGCTCATTCTTTTCAACCACTTGAATATCCATGCAAATTCCCCCTTTTACAACCATCTTATTTCTATTATTCTGGCTTTATCCCTAAAATTCCTGTAAAAAGATATAGATTTATGAATAAAAAAACAACCTTTTTCCCCAAGGTTGCTTGTTCCTGTGTTATTTTAATATACTTTGTTGGATCCCAAATATGTTCCACAAAAAAGTAGCAAATAAGGCAGAAATAATCCAAGCTAATAAAGGATTTTTATAGTGAATGCCGAGAACAGTAAACATGATAAAGTTGAACAAGGTAGACCAGCCTAAATTCCATCCATGTTTATGGACCATTAAACCGATTTTTAGATCAAGATACTCGTTAACTACATACCCCAATGTCCATAATAGAATATAGACTAATCTCTTCCAAGGTACTTTTGGTATATGCCAAGGAAAATAACGATAGTAGCAGGATATTTTAGTAGCATAATTAAAAAAGCAATATGGGTGTGTTTCGCCCAATGCTTATCGCTGCCAACTGGTACGTACTCCCACATGCTATATTTATAAAATAAAAATTGATAAACCAGATCGCCGACCATTAAGAAAAGAAACGTTGGGTAATATGCTTTCCAGTTTTTCAAATCACCCCATTTAATTGCAGAAAAAATAAAAATAACTCCGTACAATAAATTCAGGCTCACTTGGTATAGACCCCTTTGCACTAATCTATTTTTATTATTTTCCTTTTATTGTAAAAACATAACAATCTGTTCGAAATAAAATACGACTTTTTTTTGTCGCATTTTGTCATATTGCAACCCTTTCCGTAAAGTCAACACTAACAAAAATGTTGTAGGAAACTGATGTATTGCGTTTTCTAACAACAAAGACCGTCCTAAAAAGGACGGCCTTTGATAGTTTACTAGATTATTTTACTTCTTGTGGCAGGGCTAATCCTAAGCCTTTAGCAATGCGCTCACCAAACTCTGCATCTGCTTTATAGAAATTGAGGGTTGCACGAAGCTTAATATCTTCTCTTTCAACAGGCTTCATCGCACCCACGATATTTTCAACTGTGCGAGCCTTTTCACCTTCATCCATTAAGCGATAAAGATCTCCTGCTTGTGTATAATGATCTGCTTGATCGTAAGATACCTGTTCAGCTACACCAGTAACTTGGAAAGGTGTTTGTTTATTTTCTGGTGTCTCTTTTGCCCATCATAGCTATTTGGTTCATAATAAACAGATCCCCCGCCATTACCGTCAAACCTCATTTGCCCATCACGCTGATAGTTATTAACTTCTACTTTTGGACGGTTAATTGGCAGGGCAGCATGGTTTGCACCAACACGGTACCGATGTGCATCTGAATAGGCGAATATTCGGCCTTGAAGCATTTTATCTGGAGAAGCCTCAACACCAGGTACCAATGTTCCAGGTGAGAATGTTGCTTGCTCAACTTCTGTAAAATAGTTTTCAGGATTGCGGTCTAAAACCATTGTCCCAACTTCAATTAATGGATAGTCTTTATGTGACCATACTTTTGTAACATCAAATGGATCGAAACGATACGTATTTGCATCTTCAAATGGCATGATTTGGACGTGGAGCTTCCATTTAGGGAAGTCACCCTTTTCAATCGCATTGAATAAATCTTCTGTGTGATAATCAGGGTTTTCACCAGCGAGTTTTCCCGCTACTTCATTCGTCATGTTTTTAACGCCTTGTTCAGCTTTAAAGTGATATTTCACCCATACGGCTTCTCCTTCAGCGTTTACCCATTTGAATGTATGACTGCCATAACCGTTCATATGACGGAGTGTTGCCGGAATACCACGGTCACCCATTAAATATGTAACTTGGTGAAGTGATTCAGGTGAATGAGACCAGAAATCCCAAATCGCTGTAGGATTTTTTAAATGTGTTTTCGGATCTCTTTTTTGTGTATGGATAAAATCAGGGAATTTAATCGCATCACGGATAAAGAAAATCGGTGTATTGTTCCCAACGATATCATAGTTTCCTTCTTCCGTATAGAACTTAACCGCAAATCCGCGTGGATCGCGAACGGTATCAGCTGAGCCTAGCTCACCAGCTACAGTTGAGAAACGGATGAAGAGCGGAGTGCGCTTGCCTACACCGTTAAAAACTTTTGCCTTTGTATATTTTGATAAATCATTTGTAACTTCAAAAAAACCGTGTGCACCAGCACCTTTGGCATGAACAACGCGCTCAGGAACACGTTCGCGGTTAAAGTGAGCTAATTTTTCAAGTAAATGAAAATCTTGAAGTAATGTTGGCCACGGGAACCTGCAGTCATTGAATTTTGATTGTCGCCAACAGGAGCCCCGTGGCTGGTTGTTAAGTGTTTGTGTTTGTTTTCGTTTGTCATAAAATCACCTCTTAAACTATTTTTCTAACATTAAGTAAATTATAATCTAATTTTTTTTAAAATCAATATTTATTTATAATTATTTTAAATAAATATTGATTTTATTTAATGATCTTTTACCCATTGTTACAAAAAGAATTGATTCAAAAGTGACTTCCTTATAAAATTGAGTAATGAGAATCATCTATATCAATACTAACATTTTTCAGTATTGATAGTAAATTTTTAAGGTTAAGAAAAATAGAAATATTTAGACTATTTCCGACAATTTTCTATTGTACTCTACCTAAAAAATCTTCCTGCTTGCAACGTCGATCTATTACTAAAATACAGAAAAATAGATTATACTGTTATTATGTTATTTAATTATTAGGAGGATTTTTTATGACTGAAGTAAATGAAGAAATGGGTAAAAAGAAAATGAGCCTGCAAGACGCAATCAAAAAGCAGCTTGAAAATAAAAAAAATCAATCTGCTGCTGGAAATTCGTCTTCAGGCAATTCTCTGACAACGAAAAAAATGAAAAGCCAACAAACGAAAAAAGTGAGTAATTCACGTCGTAAAATGGGTGTATAATGAACGGTCAAAACAGAAACGAAATCCTTCCAGGTACTGCAGTTGATATAGTCCTAAAAGCTGACCAAAGAACTGGTAAACTTACGGGCGGTATCGTAAAAGATATTTTAACAAAATCAAGCTTTCATCCACATGGCATTAAAGTTAGGCTTATGGATGGTCAGGTTGGAAGAGTCAAGGTAATACGAGGTAACTAGTTCATTTTGACAATTATAACCCTTCTTTGTTCTTGGTTTAATTTTAATGTTTTGATAATTAATGGTATTTTTTTGCAGCATTCACACCATACTACTACTAACCATTTTACTTTTCACATATTTAGGATGCCGACACAATTTATCAAGTCTGTCTCTTTTTTTTGCATACAAAAAAACAAACTCCAGAAAGTGGAGTCTGTTTTATTCGAAGGTAAATTATGCCTTACGAACGTTTACCGCTTGTGGTCCACGTTGACCATTTTCGATTTCAAACGTTACTTCTTGACCTTCATCTAAAGTTTTATACCCTTCGCTCTGAATGGCAGAGAAGTGAACAAAAACATCTTCTCCACCTTCACGCTCAATAAATCCAAAGCCTTTTTCTCCGTTAAACCATTTTACTTTACCATGTTCCAATTTGAAAGCCTCCTAGCATGTAACAATACATGAAATTGCAATTTATACTTGCCCAATTATTTTTACCTATAAAAAATTTTTTAATACCTATTTCATAAAAAAATATTTCTACATTTTAAAAGTAAACTAATCATTTCTTCCTATGTATCTAGGGTAAAAAATGTTCATAAATATGCTTTGGTTACTTAGTCTTTTATAACCCATTTATGGATCGCTTTTGCAACCCCGTCATCATTGTTCGTTGCAGTGACCCAGTCTGCTTCTTCTTTCACAACTTCCTGAGCATTTCCCATGGCGACACCAATTCCAGCTTCCTTAATCATCGCCATATCATTTAAGCTGTCCCCAACTGCCATAACATTTTTCATGTCAATTCCAAGTCGGTTACATACGATTTTAAGTCCATTGGCTTTATTGATTCCAAAAGGGTTCACTTCAATATTTTTTAACGTGGAATTACTAAGCTCGAATTCACCTTTTCCTTCGAGTTCCTTCAATATTAATTCCCTGGCAGCATCATCATCAACATCAAACCCGAATTTCAACCATTCTTTTCCATGAATGTCCTCTGGCATTTCATCAAACCACATTTTGTCCGTGCTTATAGCCCAAAATCTTGTTTGATGCTGTTGCGATAACTCCCACATCCATTGAATAAACTCCGATTTAACAAGATTCCTCTCTACCAATTCCCTTTTTTCATCCCAAATTTCACTTCCATTAACTGTTACTAAATAAGAAGTTAACTCTAATGAATCGGCATGTTCTCCGCAAGTCATTATGGACCGTCCGGTACTAAGAACAACGAATACACCTCTTTCTTGTGCTTCTTTAATAGCCCCACGATTACCTTCTGAAATCTGGTGTTCATCATTAAATAGTGTTCCGTCCATATCAAGTGCAACTAATTTGATTTCATTATCATTTTTAAAATTATCCATTCGCAATTATTTTCCCCCTTCTCCTTTTATCTTATTAAAATACCACCATCTCATACTCTTAAGCAAAGAAGATAACTTAATCTGTTTACATAATAAAATTATAAAAAACTTGTATTTCTAAAAGTAATGATGAAATTATATGAAATAACGTCAATCCTTTCAAAATAGTTAAAACTATTTTGAAAAAAACGCTTGGACCTAAAATCCAAGCGTGTAAGATTTCAATCAATGATTATGTTGATGATCGTGACTTCCCTTAGATGGGTTTGTAATCACCCACTCCTCTTTTGGTACATGGAAAAATTGAATCCAAACCCCATCCAAAATTTCTTCTCTTGTATCAAGAATGAAATCAATATCCTTGTCCGTTTTGACAACTTCATCATGTTCTTTCGGTGTATCAAGCATCAATTCATAATGCGCATGATCCCCATGCATATGAGATACGAATACTCTGAACATTTTTCCTTGTCCATCTTCTTTCGCTAACATTTTTTTTAATTCTTTTGCTGCATTTCGATTAATTTTACATTTCATATTTTGTTCTCCTATTCTTATGGATTCATTTTCATTATCCCATTTTGGATCAAAAATAGACGAATTTATGAAAATAAATCGTATTTCTATCAATGATTTATACTTTCATAGGATTAAACTACCATTGTTTTCCGTTTTTAGGAATTTATAACCTTAACAAATTTGTCACAAATATTTGCAAAAACCTATGTAAACATCATTAACGAATTGTTAATATTGTTTTAGGGAAATGGTTCTGATTTAAATCGTGATCAACTATTTAAAAAATAAATCAAAATTAAATAGTTCACATGTTTTAAGAATTATAGTATCATTTTGTTTGAGTTTGTGAACGAATTCACGAATTGCTATTGTAAAAAACGAGCTTATTTAAGGAGAGGGGCTGGAAAAATGTCCAAAAAGGGCTTTTTAATTCCATTATTAGCTTTAGTACCAGTTTTACTTTTAAGTGGCTGCGATCCCCATATGGTTGTTTTTGAACCTAAGGGTCCTGAAGCAAGACAAATTTTTCACTTGATTAACTGGTCATTAGTTTTCATGGCTCTAGTTGTTGTAGTGGTATTTGGTCTATTTGGTTATATTGTATGGAAATATCGCGCAACACCAGAAAATAAAGATTATGAGCCGCCTGAAGAGCATGGCAGCACGAAATTAGAAATTACTTGGACCGTTATTCCAATACTTATTGTTATTGCTCTCACAATTCCTACTGTTAAAACGATCTACAGTCTCGAATCGGTACCAAAAGGCTATGAAAACAAAAAGCCTATTACCATTAATGTTACTTCCGCTGACTGGAAATGGATCTTCAGTTATCCTGAGCAAGGAGTTGAAACGGTTAACTACCTTAACATCCCGGTTAATACACCGATAAAATTCAAGTTAACATCTGCTGGTACAATGAATTCATTTTGGATTCCTGAATTAGGCGGCCAAAAATATACCATGGCTAAAATGGAAACACAGTTGTATCTTGTAGCAGATCATACTGGTGAATTTACTGGTAAAAACACAAACTTTAACGGAAAAGGCTATGCCGATATGGATTTCACCGTTGAATCTCAATCCCCACAAGCATTTGCGAAATGGGTAAAGGATGTAAAAAGCAAGGCACCAAAGTTAACGGAAAAGAGCTATATCAACTTATTGAAACCATCCAACCTAGGAAGAGAAACTTTTTCGAACACTCACCTAGCATGGATTGACAATGGCAGCATGAATTCAAAAACCTACACCTTCCCGGAATTATACAAAACCCATGATTATCCTGGTCAGATCTTTAAAGAGCCAGATAACCAAACACATACAATGAAAATGGATGGGCAGGCACAAGGAAAAACTATGGATATGAAAAACATGGATATGAGTGGTAAATCAACTGGAGGTAAAACCAATGGGAATTAAATGGGATCGGTTTTTTATTACTGGAGACCCTCTTATCTTAGGCTCACAAATCGCCATTCTTTTAACAATGATTGGAATTGTTGTTGGAGTAACCCTTTTAAAAAAATGGAAGTGGCTTTGGTCAGAATGGTTTACAACGGTTGATCATAAACGAATTGGGATTATGTACATTCTGGTTGGTGTTTTAATGTTTTTCCGCGGTGGTATTGACGGGTTATTAATGAAAGCCCAAACCGCGACACCGAATGAAAAGTTACTTGATGCACAGCACTATAATGAAATTTTTACAACACATGGTGTTATTATGATTTTGTTCATGGCAATGCCATTCTTAATTGGTTTAATGAACGTAGTTGTACCACTACAAATTGGCGCACGTGATGTTGCCTTTCCACAATTGAACGCAGTCAGCTTTTGGCTAACATTTGCCGGGGCTATGTTATTTAATATTTCGTTTGTTATCGGTGGTTCACCTGATGCAGGCTGGACAGCCTACTTCCCTCTTGCCGGTAAAGAATTTACGCCGGGGATTGGGAATAACTTCTACGCCGTCGCGATTCAGATTGCCGGGATTGGTACCTTAATGACCGGAATCAACTTTATCGTTACTGTTTTAAAAATGAGAGCACCGGGCATGACACTTATGAAAATGCCAATGTTCACATGGACGTCTTTTATTGCTTCTGTTATCATTTGGGCATCATTCCCAATTTTCACAGTTGCCCTTGCATTGATGACCTTTGACCGTATCTTTGGCACTCACTTCTTTACTGTCGGTGGTGACGGTAACCCAATGATGTGGGCAAACCTGTTCTGGCTTTGGGGCCATCCAGAGGTATATATTGTTGTTCTGCCAGCGTTTGGAATGTTTTCTGAGGTTATTGCGACATTCTCCCGTAAAATGCTGTACGGCTATAAATCAATGGTATTCTCGATCGTTGGAATTGCGTTTTTAAGTATGCTTGTATGGGTTCACCACTTCTTTACAATGGGTGCTGGTCCAGCAGTAAACTCTATTTTCTCGATCACAACGATGATGATTGCGATCCCGACTGGTGTCAAAATCTTTAACTGGTTATTTACAATGCGAAAAGGACGAATTCAGTTTACAACTGCGATGATGTGGGCACTTGCATTCGTTCCTTGCTTTATCATTGGTGGGGTTACTGGGGTTATGTTAGCGATGGGTGCAGCGGATTATCAATATCACAACACCCTGTTCCTTGTGGCTCACTTCCACTATGTATTAATTCCTGGCGTAGTATTCGCAGTATTTGCTGGTCTTTACTACTGGTGGCCAAAAATGTTTGGACATATGCTAAACGAAAAACTTGGAAAACTTCATTTCTGGTTCTTTGTTATTGGTTTCAATATGACTTTCATGCCAATGTTCTTCCTAGGTTTAAACGGTGCGGTTAGACGTTCATATACGTACTCTGCCGAAACTGGTTTTGGACCGTTAATGCTTGTTTCTGCCATTGGTGCAGGAATTCTGGCCATCGGCTTTGGCTTCTTATGTTACAACATTTACTGGAGCGCACGATATGCTGACCGTAATATTTCAAGTGATCCATGGGATGCAAGAACACTTGAATGGGCAACAGCTTCACCAGTTCAGTTTTACAACTTTGCAAAAGTTCCTGAAGTGAAATCAATTGATGCTTTCTGGTATATGAAGAAACATAATGAAGGATTAGAGTTAAACGAAGATGAACTTGAAGAAATTCACATGCCTAACAATTCCGGTCTTCCATTTGTTATGGCAGTAGTAATGGGTATTGCCGGCTTCTTCTTGATTTTCGAATGGAAAATTGCTGCTCTCGTAGCACTATTAGGCATCTTTGCTTGTTTGATTGCCCGTTCCTTCGATACTAAGGATGGATTCCATGTGCATATAGATGAAATTAAACGAACCGAGAAAGCATGGAGACAAGTAGATAAAGAGGTGAAAAATCATGTCAGCTAATGTGAATACAGCATTGCCACTTGAGTATCAAACAGAGCAAAGCAGGATGAATATCTTTGGTTTCTGGGTTTTCTTAGGTGCAGAGATCATTCTTTTTGCGACTCTTTTTGCAACTTATTCGGTTTTGAGCCACCGCTTTGCTGGTGGCGCTACCCCACATGACCTTTTCGAAATAAAAGGCGTTATGATTGAAACAATTCTTCTTTTAACAAGTAGTTTTACTTGCGGTTTAGCTATTTATGAAATGCATCGATACAACAAAAAGGGTGTTACTATGGATGGTAATTACTCTAGCGTTAGGCGCAGGCTTTGTAGGTATGGAGATTTCCGAATTTATCAAGTATGTTCACGACGGTGCCACTATGCAAACAAGTGCATTCCTCTCAGGCTTCTTTGTCCTATTAGGTACACACGGATTGCACGTAAGCATGGGGATTGGCTGGCCATCATGGTGATGATCCAGATTGCTAAGAAAGGCTTAACTCCAGTTACGGCACGAAAGGCTTTTATTATCGGCTTATATTGGCACTTCCTTGATGTTGTTTGGATCTTTATTTTCACATTTGTTTACTTAAAAGGGATGGTGTCTTAATATGGAAAAACATGCACACGGTACACCAAAGACACAGGTATTTGGTTTTGTCCTGTCGTTGGTCTTAACCTTTGCAGCACTTTTCGTTGCTTTAAAAACATCACTTTCATTTAACGTCATTATGTGGATCATTGGGATCCTTGCAATCATTCAAGCAGCTCTTCAACTCTTTATGTTCATGCACTTAAGAGACGGTGAAGATAGCAAAGCACAAACGATTAACGTCCTTTACGGAGTGTTTATCGCAGTCGTTACGGTTGCAGGCTCCATTTGGGTAATGTCATTTGGTAATATGTAATATCAAAAAAGCCAGTCTCTTTTTAAGATGACTGGCTTTTTTTGACTTTAAAAATACTTTTTCATGATTAATCCCACACCTTTTTGGAAACATTAATTAATTGATGAAAACACACAAGAAGGATGTAGAATATCATGATGCTGAAAATTTATACCTTACGACAAACTACTTTTTATCTTCTATTCAGTATGCTTGGCGGCTTATTCTTTCATTTTCCGGTATTCCGATTGCATGGATGATGGGGAGTCTATTATTTGCAGCAGTTCTGTCCTCCCTGCCTATAAAATGGCACGAGAGTCAAATAAAGAAAAATGGCATTCATCCTCATTGGCGCCAAATAGGGCAAGCTATATTAGGAATTGAGTTAGGGCGAAGCTTTAGTGTCTCGATTATGGACACTTTTGGGGATTACTTTTTCATTATTATTGTCATGGTCATTTCATCGATTGCGTTTGCGTTTCTTTCGGGGATCTTGGTATGGCGTTTTAGTAAAGCAAATATGATGACCAGCCTTTTTGGCACAACACCTGGAGGAATTTCGGCAATGCCTACGATTGCCGAAGAAGTAGGTGCAAATGCCTTCGTCGTCAGTATTATTCAAACGCTTCGTATTTTATTGGTTGTCGGTGTTATCCCTTTTGTCGCAGGAACACTTACTACTAGAACGACAGCAATGGCTTTAGAGAGCCATCAAGGCTCCTTTTCAATCGAGTCATTGTTTTTTACCGGATGCCTCATTATAGGGGCACTGGCTGGAGCGTTTGTCAGCAAATTAATAAAGATGCCTGCCCCGTGGCTTGTGGGGAGCATGCTGGGCGCAGCGATGGTTCAATTGCTTTTCCCTGTTTTGTTTGGACACGCCGGTGCTACTTTCTGGCCCCATGTACTGATCATCTTTGCTCAGGTTTTGATTGGAAGCAGCATTGGTTCACGGGTAAATAAGAATATGTTCAAAGGCTTAGGCAGAATCGTTACCGTTGGATTACTAAGCTCCCTATTTCTAGTGATCTCTATGCTCCTCTGTTCCTATCTGATCTCTATTATGACACGGATTCCACTCGTCACCTGCATTCTTGCCTTCGCGCCCGGAGGAGTGGCAGAGATGGCAACCGCAGCGCTTGCTCTTCGTGCAGATTCTACTTTTGTTGTAGCAGTACAATCATTAAGGTTAATAACCATTTTGCTCCTGTTACCACCAATATTCCGTTTCTTAAATAACCGTGAACCGGTTCATTCGATACAAATTAGAAAATAAAAAAAGAAAGAGACTTTTACGTTTCTTTCTTTTCCATGTTCATTTCCGTTTACTTTTCTTTTTACTTCTCACTAATTGATAACCAATAAAGGAGATATATAAGGGTATCGCTACATAAATAAAATAGGGAAATCTGTGGTGCTCTTTCCGAAAGACAATATAAATGGCATATCCTAAAAAGGCGGTTATAATGATCCCGTATTTAGGAAGCGGAATTTCTTTAAGACTTGGAATTTTCACTTTACTAACCATTAAAAAACAAATAACAAAAAAGGCAATCGGAAGGATGTCATGAGGCATTTTACCATGAAACAAGGTTAAAAGTGTTAACACTCCTCCCCCAGCAGTTATAGGGACGCCCGTAAAATAATGAAGCGATGATTTCACAGCATTAATGTTGAATCGAGCTAGACGATAAGCACCGAATAATGGAAATAGACCAGCAATGGCCATTCCAGCTATCCCAAATCTAGAAAAATAAGAATAATACGCCATCATGGCAGGAGCTACACCAAAAGTGACGATATCCGCAAGTGAATCCAGTTCTTTCCCCAAATCACTTTCCACCTGTAGCATCCTGGCAATCCGCCCATCCATGCTATCGAGCATCATCCCAATCAAAATGAGAATGGCGGCATTCTTGTAATCCCCTATTGCAGAATACATCACCGACAGAAATCCAAAAAATAAGTTTAAGAGCGTAAAAAGATTAGGAATACTGTTCTTTATAATATGTATCACTCCAATTTCCCATTGGCAGTTCGTTCAGTTTTTTTAAAAGGAACGAACTATCATTCGCCATGTTTATATTTCTTATTATACCGTTTTTCTTTATAAAACTGAAAAACCCAAATGTCCGTCGCCAACCAGAATCCACTTGCAAAATACCCGCCTATGATATCGCTTGGATAATGGACTCCCAGATAAATCCTGCTTATCCCGATCGCGAGAATCATGACAATGCTTATGAAAATTAACAGGCTTCGACCACCCTTGTTTGGGATATGTCGCCAAAGCAAGAAAGAAATTATACCATAAACGGTAAAGGCATTCATAGCATGCCCGCTTGGAAAACTGAAACCTGAAATATCAATTAACCTATGTAGGTCAGGACGGATCCGACGAAAAGTATCTTTTAAAACCAGATTAATGACAGCTGAACCCATAATAGCAGCAATAAATAAGATTAATTCTATTCGATGATGTAATACTTTATAAAGAAAAAGCATGAGAATCAAACTTAGGATGATGACAAATGTTCCAGAGCCGATAAAGGTAAAAAATTTCATCACTGTAGTTAGAGTTGGTGATTCCAATCCTTGAATTTTGGCTATTACGAAGTTATCAAAACGTATAATTTTCTGATCACTGATAAGCAAAGATATTAAACTGAATCCTATCATGCAAATAAGACTTATAATAAAGGCAATTATTAATTGTAATTTTAAATTCATTTACAAAACCCTTTCAAGCTGAAGATTATTAGTCCTTATAAAACTTACCATAAAATCACAGGATAAAACAAAAAATAGGAAAATTCATAAACCATTGACAAACCATAAAAGCGGCTGACATTAAAGCAAAGTGTCAGCCGCTACTAGTTTTGTCTTAGTAATTTACTTTGAGTCTGTACTAATTACTGCGCCAGTCTTTTTGGAAAATACAAACCATTTTTGACCAAGATAATTCAATACCGTATAAAGCCCGGTTCCTACGAGTACTGATAGGTCTGTTTTGATCGAAGTATGAAAGAACTGATTATCCTTTAGTACCGATACCACTATATTTCTTGCAAGATCATAGGAAATAAAGTAACAGCATAGGATGACAGCAATAAAGCGAATCGCACTTTTAGCCACGGAACCTTCGCTTTTAAACGTAAAACTTTTATTTAAAAAGAAACTTACAATTGCTCCAACTGAATTTCCAAGGAATGTGGATATCCAATAGGACAAATGAGCGGCATGCAATAGAATATACATCACTGACAACCCAACAATCGTATTGGCTATCCCTACGATAATAAAGCGAACAAAAGAATTTTTCATACCTACCTCTGTTGGAGGACTGCTTCTTTTTGAAGCTGTTCCTTGGAAAGAACTGAGTATAAATCTTTTTCAATCGAATATCTTGGACGTCTTTTTACTTCTTGATAGATTTTTCCGATATACTCTCCAATAATACCAATTCCCATTAGTTGCAATCCTCCCACAAACCAGATAGAAATAATCATTGATGTCCATCCTGAGGCTGTATGACCTAATAATTCCTGGGTAAGGGCATACCCGCCTGCAATCAGACTGAATACCATAGAAAGGAATCCGATCAAGGTGACCAATCGGATGGGAGCAACACTAAAAGAGGTAATTCCATCAAAAGCAAATGCAAGCATCTTTTTTAAAGGATACTTGGATTCTCCTGCGAATCTTTCTTTTCGATCATAATACACATTTGTTGACTTAAATCCAACAAGAGGAACAAGACCTCGGAGAAATAAATTAGTTTCTTGATATTTAAATAGTTCTTCAAGAGCGCGTTTACTCATAAGCCGAAAATCTGCATGATTCGGAACTAGTTTAATTCCAATTTTTCCCATAAAACGATAGAAACCTAAAGCTGTTGTCCGTTTAAATACAGTATCCGTTTCCCGACTGCCTCTAACACCGTAAACAATATCAAATCCTTCCCAATACTTTTCAATAAAAGAAGGAATAACATTTATGTCATCTTGCAGGTCAGCATCAATCGAAATCACACAATCTGATTGCTTAGCCGCAGTTTCGAGTCCTGCAATAAGTGCATTTTGATGACCAACATTTTTTGCAAGCTTCAATCCTTTGACAAAAGGACTCTTTTCACATTCTGTCTCAATGATATCCCATGTCCGGTCCTTACTGCCATCATCTACAAATATTATATTACTCTCCTTGGAAATGAGCGCATCATCGATTATATTTTTTAATAGGTTTGATAATTGGCTTGAGGTCTCTAGTAATACGTCTTCTTCATTGAAGCATGGAACTACAATGGTTAATACAGGTTTATTCATACGGAATGACTCCTTTAACATGTTATTTTACTTGGTAAAGGTAAACTCTCCAGGCAGAATCTTTTTGGTCGAAAGCCTTTTTAAATTGCAGTCCATTTTCCTCGGCATTCATAATTGGCACGCTAGAGAAGATATATTGTCCACCCATACTTTTAAATACCTTCGTATTTAGTTGTAAATGTCGAATCTTTTTCTTTGAAGTCTTTTTGATCTCATAATTTTTTCCTAGTTCGGCGACAAAAATATAGCATCTCCCGCCCCATTGATCAAAATACTGCTTCAATGTAGGGCTCTTGTCCAATTCCTTTGCGATGATTTTTCTAAACTCATGTTTATAGGATAATGGATAGAAATTATTGTACGTATCCAAAGTGTAAAACCCATTATATTGAGCAATGTCAGGATGTAAACCAATGCTCGCTACCCGATAACTACTTTGCGGTTTACCGATGTAGTGTTCAATTTCACTAAATTGCTTCGTAGCAAAAAATTGCTTAAAAGTCGGTGTCCCTGCTTCTCGATAATATATTTCGTTATTTGCAATTAAAACTACAAACAATTGAGCAATTAGGCATAATTTAACAAGATACTTCCAGCCTTTTCCCCTTCGCCAAAGAATGTAGGAACCGACTGCAAACATCAAATAGATAATTAATGGCCTAAGAAAATGAAAGCGCGAAAAGTTAAATGTATTTAGTAGGGAAATATGTTCTTTTATTGGCACCCAGCCTTTATAGAACCAAAATGCATACCAGACAGATAGAACAAAATTTAAGATAAATAAATATAGGTATCTTTTTTCGAGCTGTCCCTTTTTCTTATAGTTCATAGCCAAAATGACGATAAAGGATAGTGGGACGATGACGTCTGTGTGCAGAGTCATTACGTGAGTATGACCGTTGAAATAATTATTAAACACTAATTTAACCGTACTCCAAAATCCAAGAGTCGATTCGAAAAACTCATCCCTGTTTGTCGCTGCTTGTGGAAATACTAAAGAGTAAACAAGACGATATTCAATTAATAGGAAAACAAGGGCCATTATGGCAATACTGCCCAAGAAAACCCAATTGTATTTCTTTTTAACTAGTAGATCACGTAACCACAAAACTCCCATTGCAACTAGAAAGAAGAAAAAGCCTAATACAAAGCTTGAATAAAGGGGAAGTAAAATGAGTGTTACCCACTCTTTCCATTTATATTTTCCTTCCCTAATATTCAAAAAAGCCCAAAGTGCAAGCGGCATTCCCAGTGTACTTAACATCCCTGACGGCCAAAAAGGGGTTAGAGCAAAAGCTAGTGAGACCCATACTCGAATAGGGTATGCCTCATCAGATTTAACAAAGTGATTCTTTAAGAGCAAGTACATACCTAAAAAGGCAAAAATTCTCGTGATTGTTTGGCTTATTGAAAAAGCTAGCATAGGCGGCAATAGATTATATAGCCACTGAATCCCACTAAATTCAGTTCCAAATGCATTGCGCGGCAGTCCGTTAATGATTTGTGGGATAACACTATTTACACTGCCAAATAATTGACCGCTATCCTTTAACACTTTATACCAAGCAATGTTCGAATCAAGATTATCGTGTACCCGAATATGGGCATTTTCCCCAAGGATAAAAAGTGGGGAAACAAAAATAACCAATAAAATTGATGCGAAGCATAAATGTTTTTTTTCGTTCGTCCAAGATTTCCAGAAATGATTCATTTGTACACCACACGATAACTTTAAATTTGCTAAGGAAATATTTATCTACAAACAATTGATGGTACCAATACGATTATTGGTACCTAAAAACCCTTTTAAAAGGATTATTATTGAAAATTTTTCACTGCTTTAACGAATGGAATGATTAGATCCCAACATCTCATCCATTCTAACACAGGTATAGCCTTTATTCTGCATCTCTTTTATTACCACTTTTAGGGCATTAATGGTGTTCATAGGGGCATCCTCATCCGCACCTATTGTATCACCGCTATCATGCAATAGAATAACATCGCCGTTTTTGATTTTGTTTAGAAGCCTCTTCTTTATTTTTTCACTTCCACCTTTACTTTTCCAGTCCTCAGCCATAACAGACCAAAGGATTATCTTATAGGGCTTAAGGATGAAAAAATCAAAAAGATTCAATAATCCCCATGGAGGACGATAATAGATTGGTCTGACACCAGTAATTCCTTCCACAACGGATGCACTATAGTCCAGATCACGACGAATGGTCCATGGAAACATTGCCCAATTGGACCGATGTACAAAATTATGAATTCCGATTAAATGACCATCTTTATGAATGCGAAGTATCAGCTCTGGATGTTTCTCCGCTTTCGACCCCAAAACGAAAAAAGTGGCCTTAATCTTGTATTTCACTAGTAAATCTAAAAGTAAGGGAGTATATTTCGGATCAGGTCCATCATCAAAGGTAAAAGCTATGTTTGAGGAATCGTTAGTGCGGCGAAATGCTAACTTATTCATACAAAAAGAAAGAAGATAAGGGATTAAGGTATAGATTACATATAATAAAATGATTCCTAAGATAATCTTAAACATTTTCTCTGCTCACCTCAACTGTTCTCCCTCAATCCGTCTGTTTTTTACTCAAGTTTTACACGTTTTTTGCTTAACTTACATACTTTGTTTCATTTTCATTGTTAAAAAACAATTATCCTGGTCATTCACTCGGTTAATTGTCCGCATAATAACCTCAAGCGCATCGATTGAAGAAGTCTTGGATTGATATTGCCTAGATCTTTGCTTCATGAATGTTAATGGCTTTGCATCCTTCATAACACTTTGAATTTTGCTAATTAAATCACGATCATTTTCAGCTAAGATGGCTAATCCAGATTCCAATAAATAGTGTGCATTATCTTCTTCCTGACCTGGAAGTGGATTAAATATAAATATTGGCAGTTCCATAGCCATTGCTTCTGAAGTCGTGACTCCTCCTGGCTTCGTAATCATAAGATCGGAAATAGCCATCAATTCATGGACATGATCACAAAATCCCATCAGGAGAATATCATGTTTCGAGTCCTTAAGTTCTTCTTCTAATTGTTTGTACAATTTCCTATTCCGTCCACAAATAATAATTAGCTGTATGGATGTGGGCAAGGATTCAAGTCCACGAAAGGTTGATAATCCTTTCCCAATAAAACCGTCTCCCCCACCCATAATTAATAAAGTGAATTTTTTCGAATCCAGCTGATATTTACTCGCTAATTTCTCACGAGAATGATTCTCCAAGAATTTTTGTCGAATGGGAATTCCAGTATATTTGATTTTAAAACTCTCTATTCCAAGAGCAATTAGTCGATCTCGCACTTGCCTTGATCCTACAACATATTGATCCGTATATGGATGGATCCAGTAAGAATGATCGGTATAATCTGTAATGATCGTTACCGCTGGTAGATCGACTAATCCTTGTTCTTTTAACTGCGACATAATTCCAGCAGCAAATGGATAGGTGCTTACAACAACAGATGGTTTCAACTCTTGTAGAATCTCAAGTAAGGACCGCATTCCGATTGAAAATAATGCATTTAACTTGAGCGAAAAGGAACTTTTTTCCCGTGTTTTCCGATAAATATAGCTATAAAGTTGCGGAAACTTTTTAAGACTCCGTTTATAAACATAATTGCTAATCGGATATAGATAAGGATGAATCCATTCCATAATATCTAAAATAACGGGCTCTGAATCTGGAAGAGTATAATCAACAGCTTCACTTATTGCTTTTGCCACCTGTTTATGCCCATCCCCAAAGGTGGCTGAAAGAATAAGAATTTTATCTTTGTTTTTAGAGTTCATAGCATTAATAACTCCTCATTTGGGTTTTGTATTCTCGATCTTCACCTTCATAATGGGATCTAATGGGGTATGAAAACAGATTATTAAAGCGCTTTGGGAGGTTTTAACCATCCCAGTTAAAACCGTTATCACATTGTGTTACTCTTTTTCGTTATCTTATTCTCTGCTTTTTCATACTGGTCAATTAAATAATTTATTGGACGATTTACTATATTCAACCGCGGTAAGAATTGATGGGTAATAAAAGCAATAACAACACCAATGATCATACCACCAACAACATCTAATGGATAATGAACTCCTGTCCATACACGTGATAAGGCTACGCCAGCAGCCAAAATCAACCATATCCAACCATCGCGCTTTCTCCAAATCCAAATGGTTGTAGCAATAACAAAAGCAGCAGTTGCATGGTCACTCGGGAACGATGCGTTTTTAGCATGTGAAATTAACAAATTGACATGATGAGCGACAAATGGACGATCACGGTAATATACTTTACCAATTACCATATTGAGTACCATTCCTACACATGCCGCTACTACTGCTTCAACTACCATTTTCCGATTAGTAGGTTTTTTATAAAACCAATAAAAGATGATAGCAGCAAAAAAGAGATATTCAGCTCTTTGAGCTAATAATTCCATAAAGGAATTTAAAAATTTCTCACTAATTGCAAGGTGATTGATTGTTTGAAATAGTGAATAATCAAAGTTAGACATCTTAAACCTCCAAAGTTTATTACGAATTAACGGACGGTATTTTCACGTTTTTCATCAAGAAAAAATTATTACCTCTTTAAAGTACTCATTTCTCTAAACAGTTTTACTACTTCTACGTTAAAAAAGAAAGAGCAATAAATGGAAGATTACCCTTTAAACCGATACCCAGCACCCCAAACAGTCTCGATATATTGCGGGTTAGAAGGATCCATTTCTATCTTCTCCCTAATTTTTCGGATATGGACAGTAACAGTGGAAATATCGCCCAGAGAATCCAAACCCCATAACCGTTCAAACAGTTGCTCTTTACTAAATACATGATTTGGATGGAGTGCAAAAAAAGTTAAAACGTCAAATTCTTTTGCGGTGAAAATCACTTCATGATTGTTGACAAATACCCGTCTCGACCCTTTATCAATCCGTAAACCACGAACCATGATTCCATCACTTTGTGCTTCTTTCCCAATTAATCGTTGATAACGAGAAATATGTGCTTTTACTCTTGCTACTAATTCGCTAGGGCTGAATGGTTTCACAATATAATCATCAGCACCTAATCCTAGTCCACGAATTTTATCAATATCCTCTTTTTTAGCGGAGACCATTAAAATGGGTATATCTTTTTCAACCCGGATTGACTTGCATATTTGAAAGCCATCGACACCTGGGAGCATTAGATCTAGTAAGACTAAATCCACTTCTTCCTTTAATGCTTTATTTAAACCTTCATGCCCTGATAAAGCCATCTCAACCGAAAAACCTTCAATTTCCAAATAATCTCTTTCTAGTTCAGCGATGCTTTTATCATCCTCAATGATTAATATTTTTTTCATGATCATCACCTGCCTTTTTTAAAGTAAAGAGAATAGTGGTTCCTTGACCTTTTTTGCTTTCAGCCCAAATGGCCCCTTGGTGCCCATCAATAATTCTTTTAGCAATAGACAAACCAAGCCCACTACCGCCTATTTCTGTTCCTCTTGCTAAATCAGCCCGGTAAAAACGATCAAATATCAAAGGAAGATTTTCTTCTGCAATCCCTGGACCGTTATCTTCCATTTTGAAAAGAATATGTGAATCCAATGTGGATAATGAAAAAGAAAGCTTTTTGTCTACCTTGTCAATATACTTTAAGGAATTATCAACAATATTCGTAATAACTCGCTTTAGATGCTCACGGTCACCTGTTATCAGGTAGTCCCCGCTTTTATCAATAGTAAGGGATATTTCGACTTTCATTTCCTCTAAATCAAAACGAAGTTCTTCGACAAAATCTTGGAGATAATGATCAAAACGAAAACGTTCAAAATAAAAGGGAAGTCGCTGCAGGTCTAATTTTGAATATAAGAAAAGTTCATCAATCATATGATCTAAGTTAATGGATTTTGTATAAATCGTCTGAATGTAGCGATCCATTTTTTCAGGACTGTTCGCTACGCCATCGCGAATTCCTTCCACATAGCCTTTGATGGTGGTAATTGGTGTCTTTAAATCATGAGAAATATTTGCAATTAATTCCTTGCGGTTTTCTTCATAGGCTAATTGTTTTTCGATTGAAGTCTTTAACCTTATTCTCATTTCATCAAACCCTTGAGCCAGTTGACCCAATTCATCCTTCGACATCGCTTCAATGGGATTATTTAGATCTCCTTCCTTAATTTGTTTCGCAGCCTTTTGTAATTCCCTAATCGGTCGAATAATACTCTTTGACACAAAATAAGTCAATAATCCATTGGTAACAATTAAAATAAGAATTAAACCGATAAATAAAAGCGGGTAAGAAGAACGGACAAATCTTGCTAAACTACTTGCATCTGTAACAAAAAACAACGAGCCCTCGGTATTATCAGGATAGAAGAAATCCAGCTTTTTTATTGAAATAAATTGATGATCATTCTTCTGCAATGGATCCACTTCACTGTAAAAACCAAACGCAGGCAGGTCCTCGGTATCCAATCCACTTAGTGAAGCTGAGCGATAAAGGATTTTTTTCCCTTTCGAACCACTAATGCAGTGTTCGACTTTTTTAATTCCCCGTCTAGGTTTTTTAAAAACGTTTGATTGGCTAGCAGCCCTGAATTCTTCAACGATTGCCGTTGCAGATCGATAAATAATTGATCCTTTTGTGATAGTTTTTGTTGATGCTCAGGCGGCAAATAGATGTTTCGCAATTCTTTAAGATCACCTCTATATAGCAATGCCACTAGTAGTGCAGAAACCATAACGAAAAAAATGGGAACTAGAACCATTGCGAGATAGGAGAATAAAAGCCTGAGACGAATTGACATCTATTTCACTACTTTCTACATCTACATTTATTATTCTTTCTGGGAAATGTTATCTACATTTGCATCCGTTATATTTTTCTCGTATGGAGAAAACTTATCTATTAAGGATAGATAAAGCATAAACTTTCTCTTAATGAATTATTAATTATTTATTAATTTTACCTAGAATGAATTTGGACACTGTATTTTGACTTTTACATGACTTTATATAGATATATCCGCCAATATGCATCCTTCGAATTAAAAACCTTTTGTAACTCGAGACGATTATCCTTTGCGTTGATAATTGGAATAGCAGATAGGATATAATTCCCACCCATTTGTTTTAAAGCTTGTGTATTTATGTCTAGGTGATGTATTACCTTTGATGAATTTTTGGAGTACATATAATTTTCTCCTAATTCGCTAACAAACATATAACATCGACCGCCCCATTCATCAAAATAGGTTTTTAAGCTTTTATTCTTATCTAGTTCTGGGGCAATAATTTTTCGGAATTGATGCTTATAGGACAATGGGTAAAAATTGTTATAGGTGTCTAGCGTATACATCCCGTTATATTGAGCAATTGCGGGATGCAGGCCAATACTAACAACTCGGTAGTCTTGGACAGGTTTACCAATAAATTTCTTGATGTCATTAAATTCATTAACCGCATAAAATTGCGCAAATGAAGGTGAATTACGGTAATCTATTTGTTCATTTGAGGGTATTAGAACAACAAGTTGTAAGATAACAAAAAGAACGGCTAAAAGACGCCATAGTTTATGTCTTAATCTCCACAATATCTGCAAGGATACAGCAAACAAAATATAAATAATCATTGGTCTTAAATAATGATAGCGTGAAAAATTAAAGGTGTTTAATATACTGGCTTTTTGCTTCAAAGGCACCCAGCCATCGTACCACCAAAAGGCATACCAGACAGATAGCAAAAAATTAGCAAGATGTAACCCAATAAATAGCTTTTCTTGTCTCCACCTTTTCTGAACGATGACAATCGTAAGGGCAATTAAAGATGTTGGTAAAATGACATACTGAAATAAGGTTTGGTCTTGATAATGCCCATTAACATAGTTATAGAAAATTAAACGAAACGTATCAGATAAGGAATTTGTTGATTCATAGAACTCTGATCGATTTGTTTTTTCGTTAGTTAGTATAAGTGAGGCAAGTTCCCGATACTCAATTGCTAAATATATTAGGGTCATATAAGCAATTGAGAAGAAAAACCGCCACTGTGTTTTCTTCGTCTTTATGACATCAACGAGCCAAAATACACCCATTGCACTTAAGAAAAAGTAAAAGCCTAACATAAAAGTCGAATAAAAGGGTAAAAGGGTTAAGATTAAAATACTTCCTTTGGTTTGCTCACAATTTCGAATATTTAATAAAGCCCATAAAGCAAGTGGCATTCCTAAAGTACTTACCATTCCATTTGCCCAGAAAGGGGTCAATGCAAACGTTAATGCTGCCCCGATTCGAATGATTCCTTGATTTTCGTCTTTAATTATATATTTTTTTAATAATAAGTACATTCCCCAAAAAGCGATAAACCGTGAAATCGTTTGGTTTAGTCCATAGGCAATTTCTGATGGGAAGAAACGGAATAATTCGACAATCCCATAATATTCTAGTAAAATGCATTTCGCGATAAGTTCCCATTGATAATTTGAGGAATATTCGCGTTTATGGAACCAAAAAGCTGTCCGCTGCCAATTAACACCTTATACCATGCGACATTAGAATCCAAATTGTCCAATATCCTCATATGTGCTTGTTCTCCAAGGATAAAATAAGGGGCAACCCAAAGAGAAATGATAAAAAGTGCAAGAACGAAATACGTTTTTTCACGTTTTAAAAATGTTGTAAGTTGCGCTCGTGCCATAATTTCCTCTATCCCTTGTAAGTTTAAACTTTCCCCTTCAATCTATCACCAATTTTTTAAATATCTTTCATTTTAATAATAATTTAAGATTATGATAAGGGTATTTTTATATCTTTAATGATTTTTTCTAATAATTTTAGAGTAATATAATTTCTTGGAATTAATAATCAAGGCCGAACTAATCGATTTATCTTAAAAAGGAAGCAACATGTTTTACATCTTACAGCAAGTCATGTGAATCTCCACTTGGAGTGAAAAGGAGTCGCTCATGGAACGTCTATATCATAAAACTGCGATCATTTATTTTTTTATTATGCTTATTTTGTTGGCTCTGTCTGGATTTAATCTTTTTTATCACTTAGGAAATTTCCCTATTTACAGTTGGGATGAGGCAAGGCATGGTGTTAGTGCCTACGAAATGATCAGAAATGGTAACTTTATTGTAAATACCTACAGAGATAAAGTTGATTATTGGAATCTAAAACCTTTACTAAGTTTTTGGACGATTATGGTCGGTTACAAAATAGCAGGTTTCAATGCACTCGGATTGAGACTTTTCTCCGCCATATTTGCCATGCTTACAATTATCATGGTGGCAGTATTTGCATTTAAAAAATTCGGAAAATTAGCTTCGATTATATCGACAATTGCATTATCGACAAGTACACAATTTTTAATCAATCATAGTTCAAGAACGGGAGATGCAGATTCCCTTTTTGTCTGCCTCTTTACTATCGCTATTTTGTCTCTTTTACAATGGAATCAAAATCATAAATGGTTATATATTTCAGGACTGGCATTTGCATTTGCCTTTTTAACAAAAAGCTGGCATGCGGGCAATATTGCGATCATTATCGGGCTATTTCTCTTTTTTACTGGTAAATATAAAATGCTCTCTTTGAAAAACTGGATTATTTTATGTATGTGCATGGTTCTGCCCATTCTCGTTTGGGGAGTCATACGATTTCAATATGACGGACTGGCATTTTTTAAAGGAATGATTTTGTATGATTTATTGCATAGGTCAACCTCGTCAATTGAGGGCCACGTAGGAGGAATTTTTTATTATGTATCTATCATATCTAGATTTTCTATTTTTTGGATAATCGTTTTATGCCTCTTAGGTTTACTCTTTCTTTTCAATCGAGATTTTTCATTTAAAAAAATAATTGCTTCTGAGAAAAGGAATTACATGATCGGTATTTGTTTATGGGTATTGATACCTTTCATCCTATTTTCCATTGCAAGTACCAAAGTAAGGTGGTATATTTTGCCGATTTATCCTGCTTTATCACTTGCTGTGGGTGCTCTAGCAAGTAAATTTCTGATAAAAGGGAATTGGATAACAAAAGTCATTCTTATTGGATCCATACTTTCTGTTTCAGTCTATTACGAATCACAAATTACCACCTATTTAAGTAATCCAGCCCCCAATCTAAAGCAAAGTTTAATGGAAAAGGTAGCTAATAATGAAGGAACGAAAGGTGACAGTTTATTTATTTACCATCCATCCGGTAAAATAAATTGGCTTCAAAGTGAGGTTCTAACCGCAGAGTTATCGGACGATTTACATGTTCAAAATGGGAACTTTAACGTATTCTTAAAAGATGAGAAGGCACTGCTTCTGGTACCAAAAAAATTGTTTAGTGAGTCATTTATAAAATCTCATCAATTAAAGGTCATTGCCTCTAATCAATGGGGTTATATGGTTTATAAAGGCAGTTAACAGTTTCAAGACGCGAAGGGAAAGGCATTTTGCCTTTCCCTTCAAACGATTACAATCCATATACTTCAGAATATTTTTTCTCTAAATACTCAACAAGATATTCAGCATTTAATTCTTCCCCGGTTGCTTTTACAATTAATTCATTCGGTGTATAAAGTTTGCCATACTGATGAATTTTCTCCTTTAACCATGCTTGAATTAGCTCAAATCTTCCATTTCCAATGTGTTGATAAAAATCAGGGATTTCCTTTTGAATGGTTCGAAGAATTTGTGCTGAATAAATATTTCCTAACGAATAGGAAGGGAAATAGCCAATCCCGCCAAAAGACCAATGAACATCCTGAAGAACTCCATCCCTATCAGTATTTGGAGTAATACCAAGATACTCTTGCATTTTTTGATTCCAAGTTGCCGGCAGGTCTTTCGCTTCGATCTCACCGGAGATTAATGCTTTTTCAATTTCATAACGAATCATAATGTGCAAATTATAGGTTAACTCATCAGCCTCCACGCGGATAAGCGAAGGTTTAACCGTATTAACGGCTCGATAAAATTCAGCAACTGTTACATTCTCAAGCTGCTTTGGAAAATAAGACTTCAAATGCGGGTAAAAATAGTTCCAAAATTCCTTACTGCGTCCAACCATATTTTCTAAAAATCTTGATTGCGATTCATGAATCCCAAATGAAGCACCGCTTTGCAAAACAGATTCCTCGAATTCAGGATTAACATGCTGCTCGTAAATTCCATGACCCGCTTCATGAATGGTTCCAAACAAAGCGGAACGGACGTTATTTTCAATATATCGAGTAGTTAACCGAACATCCCCTGTATTAACGGTTTGTGCAAACGGATGGATCGTTTCATCCAACCGGCCGGCTTCCATATCAAAACCAATGATTGGCAAAATGAATCGATTAAATTCCTTTTGCTTTTCAATTTCAAATGATTGGTTAAAAATCTCATCATGGGTTCTCTTACCCCTATTTTGAATTTTCTCTAAAAGTCTAACACTTGATTCTCTTAACTTCGCAAATAAAGGATCAAGTCTTTTAACCGTTAAGCCCGGTTCAAATTCATCCAATAATGCATCATATGGATGCTCCTCATAGCCATAAATTTCAGCAAACTTCCGTTTGAAATCAACGATTTTTTCTAGATAAGGAAGGTAATGTGGGAAATCGTTGTTTGCTCTCGCTTCTTCCCAGGCATCATTTGCTTGTGCCGTTAAGATCGAGTATTCCTGAAATAGGTCAGCAGGAATGCTCTTTGATTTCTGGTAATACGCTTTATACTCTCGAACCTTCGCTTTCGTCACACCATTCAATGAAACGAAGTTTTCTGGGGATGTTAACACTGCTAAAAGATCGCCCATTTCCGTTGATACTGAAAGTTTAAATACTTCTGTACGTAATGTCCCCGTTGCTTTAGCAAAAACCCTTCTTCCCTTTTTCGGTGCCATAACCTTTTGATCCCAATCAACTAATCCAATAACACTTGAATAATGAGTGATTTTTTCATCCAATCGTTTAAATTGCTCCAATGCCTTTTGAACGGTCGGATCAAAAACTTTTTGCTCCATATAATCTAGACCTCCTGATTCTTTTTCTATAAAAATCTTAGGTTATGAAACTTCCACATCCCTCACTTATTATAGAATAAAAATTCCAATTAATGAAATAATTCGGTGATCTTTCGATTGACAAAATTCTAGGTACAAGGAGCAATGTCGATTAAACTCGTTTATAATTCTTTTCCAAAGTTTATATGATAATTTTAACTAAACAGGAAACACTTTACATGATATGTAATATAGCAAGTCAAACAACAATTATTGACTAAATATCCAGACTTTTAATAAGGCAAAACAATAATAGTCGCAATTGGTTTGGTAAAAGGGTGTGTAAATAAATTGGATAAAAGGAAAAAATCTCATTTTCCCATTCGCCTGAATTTACTTTTTTTTAGTATCTTTTTATTGTTTTCCTTGCTCATTTTAAGACTGGGCTTTGTTCAAATTGTTTATGGAGAGAATTTCAAACGGGAAATAGCGAGAAAAGAAAATATTACAATCAATTACCCTGTTCCAAGGGGAAAAATACTCGACCGTGACTTAAAGGTTATTGTGGACAATTTACCGAAAAATGCGATTACCTATATGAATTCAGGTGCAAGTCAGAAGGAGATACTTGAAACTGCGAGAAAGCTAGCAAAATTAATTGATAAAAAGCCAGATAACGTGACAGAAAGAGACAAAAAGGAATATTGGATCTCCAAGAATCCGACGCTTGCCGATGCCAAAATCACTAAAAAGGAAATAGATTTATACCATGCAAAAAAATTAACAGACCAGGATTTATATAAGCTTAAACTAGACCGCATTTCCAATAAAGAATTGAAACTACTTACTAACGATGACCTTGAAGTAATCGCCATCTACCGAGAATTTATCCGTGGGTACAAATACGAACCGGAAATTGTGAAGAATGACAACGTGACACAAAAGGAATTTGCCATAGTTAGTGAACATCTCCAATCTCTACCTGGTGTCGATACGACAACTGATTGGGAACGTTCGTACGTTTTTGATAAAACACTAAAATCCATTTTGGGCAATGTTACAAATTCAGTCGAGGGGCTTCCTGCGGAACAGCTCGATTATTTTTTGTCGAGGGGTTATAGCCGAAACGAACGTGTGGGCAAAAGCTATTTGGAATGGCAATATGAAGACATTCTACATGGCATAAGCCGAAGTTCCAAAACACCACAGATAAATCGGGGAGCATTCTTGAAAACCATAAATTTTCTGCTGGTCAAAAAGGTAAGGATCTCGTATTAAGCGTGAAGATGGATTTACAAATTGCTGTAGAAAAAATTATTGAGGAAGAGCTTTGGGCAACAAAACGTGCTCCTGGAACAGAACTTTTGGATCGTGCTTATGTTGTTTTAATGGATCCACATACTGGTGAAGTATTAACATTGGCAGGAAAACGTTTAGTTCAAGACAAAGAAACTGGGAAAATGGGAATGGAAGATGATGCTCTCGGCACATTTACTACTACCTACAATGTTGGTTCTACTGTGAAAGGAGCAACTGTACTTACTGGTCTCAAAACAGGTGCCATCAAAACGGGTACGGTTTTTGATGATGCAGGAATTAAAATTAAAGGAACACCTCTAAAAAAATCTTATGCATACTTAGGTAAAGTAAACGAAATTGATGCATTGAAAAAATCATCTAATGTCTATATGTTCCATACAGCAATAAGAATTGGGAAAGGACATTACGAGTATAATCAGCCTATAAACTTTAGTCATAATGCTTTTGAAACAATCCGAAATTCTTTTGCCAGTTTTGGTCTCGGGGCAAGAACAGGTATTGACCTTCCAAACGAACAAATAGGTTTTAAAGGACAAAGCAGGCTCCCTGGATTTATGCTCGACCTTGTTATTGGGCAGTATGATACCTACTCCCCTATGCAGCTTGTCCAATATGTTTCAACCATTGCAAATGGAGGATACCGGATGCAGCCCCATCTGGTTAAAGAAATTCGTGAACCGATTGAAGATTCGACGGAAATTCGCCAGTCTTTAAAGAAATCAAACCAACCGTCCTCAATACGATTGATGTAAAGAAAGAATGGCTGAATCGGGTACAAACCGGTTTCAAAAAGGTTATGCAAGAAGATGGGGGTACTGCCTATAAATTTTTTGAAAATACTCCTTACTCTCCAGCTGGAAAAACTGGAACCGCACAGGCCTTCTATGATGGCAGACCGGAGTATATATGGAAATGAGCCACCCCCTGTTATGAACTTAAGCTTAGTCAGCTATGCGCCAAGTTCGAATCCTGAAATAGCCATGGCTGTTCTCGTCCCATGGGCCTACGAAGGAAAAGAGGACAATCACGCCAATCTTAAAATTGGGCGGCGGGTATTGGATACTTATTTTGCGATGAAAACTAAATAATCAATTTCACTTTAATTGAACATCATCCGATTTCATTTTTTAATAAAATCAGAAGAAAAACGCCCAGATTTGGGCGTTTTTCATTTCTTCTTCTCTAACACTGATTTAACGGCCTTTTTCTATTTCGGCATATCCCGTACAGCGGCAAATATTCGATTCGAGCCATTCCCTAATAGTTTGATCATCGGCAGCTGGATGCTGCTCGATTAGCGAATGGCAATTCATGATAAAACCTGGTGTGCAGTAGCCGCATTGAAAGGCAAAGTTTTCAACAAATGCTTTCTGTATGGGTGTATCCTTCAATCCCTCAATCGTCGTGACCTTTTTCCCAACCGCTTCAACAGCAAGCATTAAACAGGATTTCATTGGCCAGCCATCCACAATCACGGTACATGCCCCACAGTCACCGTTCAAACATCCGGGCTTCGCACCTGTTAAGCCAAGCTTGCCCCTTATTGCATATAAAAGCGTATCTGCCGACCTTACTGTTACCATCCGTTTAACACCATTCACATTTAAGTCAATTGTGCGGGCTTTCATGCTGCAATTCCTCCTTTCAACAGCAAATCAATCAAACCCTAGCTCCATCTAATGCCTCCAATACATCCAACAACAAATTACGCAACACAAATCTTCGATAGTCAGCCGAACCTTCTACATCATCTAAGATCGGACCAGGAATTTCCTCAAGCGCATTGGCTATACGTTCAATCACCGGCAATTCCCGATTATTTAATGAAGCCTCTATCCTTTCGGAACGGAATGGAAATGGGCAAAGGCCACTAACTCCGAGACGTATTTCATCGTCTTTTTTTAGTGCAGCAACCGTGATCAATGGATAACCAGTATCCCACTGCTGCCGGCGTTTAATGCTGATAAATGGAGCTTCAATATACTGCCTCTCTGTTGCAATTTGAATAAGGAACTCTCCTCTTTTAAGCAGGAGTTGCTCGTGGAAAATATCATTAATTGGCAGGACCTTTATTCCTTCTGATCCGATAATCACGACTTGGCTGTCTGCTATCAAGAAAGGTAAAACCGTTTCCCGGTAAAAAATCTGGGCGCATATATTCCCTCCGAGCGTAATTTTCCCCCGAGACGTATGATCCGCTACCTCACTTGTTGTTTGCGTTAATAATGGGAAAAGATTTGCCTCTTCAATTTTAGTAAGCGTCAATGTGCTTCCAATGACAAGATGCTCTCCGCTCATTTGCATTACCTTGCATTCGGCTATATCCTTCAAATCAATCACTGCTTCGGTATAGGCAAGATCAATTCTACCCAGTGTGATTAATTCTGTTCCACCAGAAATAAACATCGGCTGTGTCCGTTGACGGTCTAACGTCTGATATAGCTCTATAGCCTCTCTCAAGGTTGCCGGCTTAAAATAATCAAAATCAAATGGAAGCATTACCTTCGCCCCTCCTTTGTTTTCCAGATTAACTCTGGAATTAGAGGTAAATGATGAAGCGAAACCCCCGCTGCAACGGACAATGCATTCCCTAATGCGCCCGGCATTCCCAACAGGCCATGTTCACCAACACCACGCGCGCCATATGCTGCTTCAAGATCGGGAGTATGGACAAAATCGACAAGGTAATCGGGATTTTCGCCATAATGAAGCGGCCGGTACGTCCTTAATTGCGGATTTAGCACCCTACCAAGCTCATCAAAATAAAACGTTTCTCTTCCGGCAAATGCTAATCCCATACTCATAGCCCCCATGACCTGGCCGCGTGCCGCTTTCTCATTTATGACAGTACCAATATCAACAACCGTCGCCGCCTTCACTAAGCGATACGTATAATCACGGCGGTCAAATTCAACTTCAACTCCATAGGCTGCAACTGTCCATTCTGGCCCAGGCTTCCCTGCCCCTGTTTCTGGATTGAGCACAGTTAAATGCCGTAATATAAAGTTTCCTCTGCCAATGATTTGGCCGCCAATCGCATTCCCGTTTGAATACTGATAGCCATAACAAATATCTTTAAAGTGAATCCCAAAGGAAGGACTATCACGTAGAAATACCCGGCTATGAGCAACGATCAGATCTTCCTTTGGAGCCCTTAATACAGTTGAGGCAATCTCCTTCAATTGATGGATGACATCTTCGGCAGCTTCTAATAATGCTCTTCCAGCCATATATATTCCCCTACTTGCGACGGTCTTCCAATGTTCCGGTGTTGTTTGTGTATTCACTTCCATCCGTACATGAATTTTATCAACATCCATTTTTAGCTTTTCTGCAAGGATTTGCGCGAGGGCGGTTTTAGTCCCCGTTCCTATTTCAACAACTCCGGACATTAAATTAATACTTCCATCGCGATTAAAAGTTAATATGACTCCTGAGGGTGCGTTCGGGTCAATCGTCGACGTTTTCCAGCTGCAGCTAATTCCTTTCACCCGAATGTATCGTTCATTCAACTCTTTGATTGGTCCTTCATCCCAACGGATCAACCCTCTTAATTTCTCAATACATTTTTGCAAGTTTCCTACATTGCTATTATTTAAAAGTACTCGTGTTGGCGTCATATGACCCGGCATAATGGCATTCCGATAGCGCAGCTCTAGCGGGTCCATCGCCAATTTTTCGGCCAGCAAATCCATCGTTCTTTCAATAGCAAATGACAGTTCTGAATGACTAAAACCCCTAAAAGGTGAAGCATAAGGGTGATTGGTGTACATGCAGTACGAATCACACCAGAGATTTTCAATATTATAAGGACCTGTACAGTCAGTGGCACCTGCTCTTGTCAGGTCAGTTGCCTTATCAGAAAAAGCGCCACCATCCCATAAATAACGAATTTCCGCTACCTGGATCTTGCCACTATGGTCGGCGCCAAATTTAATTTTTGCATCCAGGCCGATATGACAAGGCGACATCAAAATATCTTCTTCTCTCGTATTTAGGACTTTCACTGGCAAACCGCCAACTGCCTTCGATCCCAAATAAGCGAGAATTTCGAGTTGTACAGCTGCCTTCCCGCCATAAGCACCGCCAACGAGAGGTGTTTCGACAATGATTTTGCCGACATCTTCATTAAAGTAATCGGCGATAAGCTTTTTCACCATGAAAGGTGCTTGCGATGATGTGGTAATCTTAATCGTGCCATCAGGCAAAATCTCGGCGATCGAGCATCTCGTCTCCATCGCCACATGATCGGAAGGTGCTAAAGAAAAATCTGCTTCGACAATGGTATCACTTTCTGCCCAGCCTTTTTCCATATTACCTTTGCGAATTTTCACGTGAGTAGCAATATTCGTTCCCGGAACCGGGTAAACATCAGATTCTTTTTTATATTCACCCAGATGCTCATGAACCAAAGGCGCATCCCTTTCAAACGCCTGGGAGGGCGAGTTGACTACCGGAAGCAATTCATATTGTACCTTAATCAGATTCGCAGCTTTTTTTGCCTGTGCCGGCGTATCCGCGACAACAAGTGCCAACGCCTCACCATGGTGACGAACCTTATCGACGGCAATCGGCGGCCGGTCGCGAATTGCTTCCCCTGTCAGTGGAAAATGGTCACCTGCAAGAATCGCCCTTACACCTGGCATTTTCTCTGCTTCAGAAGTATCAATTGCCACTATTCGGGCGTGTCCGTATGGGCTGATGACCACTTTTCCTAAGAGCATTGTGACTGAATGATGATCATGGGTGTATCTTGCCCTGCCTGTCACCTTATCTAACGCCTCTTTACGGATTACGCTTTTCCCAATTACCTCCAAGTTTATCCCTCCCAATCGTTAAAGAGTATTAAAGGAGTCTATCTGGTGAGTTATTATTGTAATGGCTTTCAAGTAATAAATGGTAATCTTCCATTGTATCCACATCAAAAAAATAGGTTTCATCTTCGATTTCAATTTGTCTTCCTTTATCCTTCCATACACCGCGAATCAAATCCCGCGCTCCTTGATCTCCATCTAATTCCATTAAATCCAGAAAAAGCTGCTTTGCTAAAAGAATTGGCGGTGACACTATTCCTTTATGTAAAAAGGAAATATAAAAATCTCCATGTGACTTCTGGAATTCATCCACTAATCGATTTATCAAACCGGCCGGTACTAAAGGCTGGTCGGCAAGCATCACCACCACTCCTTCCACTCCCAATTCCACCGCAGCTTTCACACCCGCCTTAAGTGAGGCACTTTGCCCACCATCTGCGTACACCCTACTCCAACCCTTTATTTTAGAAAAAGGAGCAAGCCAATGTAGCGAATCTCCCTGCCGAGTGACGGCGATGGTACTATCAAGCTTCGACTCGAGCGCCACCCGGAATGCCTTGCTACCCAAATATTCCTGGTCAAGTGGCAGGTTAAGTTTATTGATGCCCATTCTCCTACTTTTTCCGGCAGCAAGATAGATGCCGACTATTCCGGAACTGTCCATAAATTTCCCACGCTTTCTTGTATAGGCTTCCGCCAAACTTCTATTAATTCAGCTACTATGCTAACGGCAATTTCCTCCGCGCCTTTAGCCCCGATTGATGCTCCAATTGGTGACGAAATCCACTCTGGGATCATATCGCCATTTAGCAAACGCTTTGTTCTTTCCTTAGGTCCTAAAACACCTAAATACTTGACATCTTTTCGTAGCAATGAATGGAGGAGCTCTTGATCCCTTTGAAAATGATGTGACATAAGGACAACAAAATCATTAGAAGAAAACGAGATTTTTTTAATAAGTTGACTTGGAAAGCCAATCAGAAGCCGATTTGCTAAAGGAAAGTTCTCTTTCCGGCAAAACTCTTCCCGCCAATCGCAAACCATTACTGAGAAACCTATCTTTGCAGCCAATGAAACAAGCGGTACTGCATCGGGGCCGGCTCCGAAGATAATCAGGCATGGTTTCGGTTGAAATAAATATTGAAAAACCGGATGACCTGGATTTACTCCACCTTTCACCTTTCCTAACTCGTAAGGAATTTCTCCTTGCCACTGACCAAATGGTTCACCCACACTCGGGATAAATAGATACTCCCCTGAATCTCCAAGCTTTTTTACCGCTAATACTGAGATATTTGAATCTAGTAACCTCTTTATTTCTGATAAATCTTCATAAAGGATATCTGTGACGGGCTCGAGCAAAATATCAATCCTTCCATTGCAGCCCGCACCCTGTCCCCATGTTAAGTCTGTTTCTTCTCGCAAATCATATTGGAGTGTTTTAACCTTCCATTTTTGAAAAACTTCCTGAGCTTGAATCGACAGATCTGATTCTAAGCAGCCTGCACTCAACATCCCGATTCGAGTCCCATCTTCAAAAAACAGCATCATGGAACCTTCTCTTTTATATGCCGAGCCAACAACAGCAATTATCGTTGCTAACACTTTTTTCCCTGGTTGTTCAAGACAGTCAAGAATCCGATATAAATCCTCCATTCCATTCCTCACCTCAGACAAAAAATTCCTACTCTATTTATATTAATAAGAAGGCTATTCCTAGAATGGATAATTATTTTTTAGTTTTAAACATATTTATATTGATAAAGAAAGAGGGCGATTGCTTTGAAGCTAACCAAATTTAAAGACCCACTGCCTATTCCACCTGTATTAAAGCCTAAATGGCGAACAGGAGAATTGGCCTACTATGAAGCGTTAATGCGGGAAGCAACGCAATCCTTGCATAGTGAAATGCCGAAAACAACCGTTTGGGGATATGAGGGAATTTATCCTGGACCCACAATTGAAGTCGAGAAGGGGGAAAAGGTTTATGTAAAGTGGATGAATAACCTTCCAACAAGGCATCTTTTCCCAATAGACCATACTGTACACGGCGCAGAAAAGGAAAAACCCGCGGTTAGAACGGTCGTCCATCTGCATGGCGGACGAACAGAGCCAGCCAGTGATGGCTATCCCGATGCGTGGTTCACGAAAGGATTCGCCAAACTTGGTCCATTTTTCGAAAAAAGTATATATGAATATCAGAATAAGCAAAGTTCCCGTGCTCTCTGGTATCATGACCATGCTATTGGATTAACACGATTAAATATTTATGCGGGCTTGGCGGGGTTTTATTTCATCAGGGATGCTCATGAACGATCATTAAATTTGCCAGCGGGCAGGTTTGAAATTCCATTATTGATTCAGGACCGCACTTTCCGTGAGGATGGTTCTTTATTTTATCCAGCACAGCCTGAGGATAATAAATCAGGAATAGTACCCTCTATTATTCCATCTTTTTTTGGTGACACGATTGTCGTTAATGGGAAGGTATGGCCGTATTTGGAAGTCGAACCAAGAAGGTACCGGTTCCGCTTGCTAAATGCAGCAAATGCTCGTTTCTTCCGGTTGAACTTAGAAACGGATCAGCTTATTTTTCAAATTGGCAGCGATAGCGGTTTTCTGGAACGACCTGTTGGGGTGAAATCGATATTACTTGCTCCTGCAGAGCGAGTAGATGTTCTTATTGATTTTACTAATCTTGCTGGGAAATCGATCGCCTTAAAAAATGATGCGCCAACACATTTTCCAATCGGCGACCCTGTTGACCCGCAAACAACGGGAATGGTCATGCAGTTTCGCGTGACAAAACCACTTTCCAGTATTGATACGAGCGTGATTCCAGCCTACATGGGAAGCATTTATAGACTACCAGAACAGTCTATCCGCCATAATCGATTTTTAGAATTAAGTGAGGAAAAGGATTTGTACGGAAGATCCTTTTTCTCCTAGATAAGAAGAAATGGGATGATCCGATAACAGAAAACCCACGTGTTGGTTCAAACGAGATTTGGAACTTTGTCAATACAAATGGGGATGACCACCCGATACATGTTCACCTTGTCCAATTCCAAATTCTCAAGAGACAGCCCTTTGATGTCGATCATTTTAAAAAAACAAAACAAATCACATATACAGGTCCACCGCTTCTCCCTGAAGCTAGTGAGCAAGGCTGGAAGGATACGGTTAAATGTCCGCCTGGTCATATTACTAGCATTATTATCCCATTTTTCCCTTTTACAGGGCAGTATGTTTGGCATTGTCATATGCTTGAGCATGAGGATTATGAAATGATGCGGCCATATCAGGTATTACCACCGAATTAAACTTTGTTTCTAGGAAGTTCATTCATTTTTTTCAATAAACCAATCGTTTCGAGGTATAATGCGATATGAAATCGTTGTTCCTCAAGCTCGGTTGGAATCGTAACTTTTAATGTCTCGCCTGGTGGACCAAGTTCCGCCAGGTTTTCTTTTGTTTGAAAAATAGGTGCCAAGGCTTTCATCTGTTCGGTCCAAATGAGTTGATGTTTAGGAGTGATTGTCCCTGCTGAAGACCAAGCCATTAAAGTCCCAACAATTGACGATAAATAGGTATAGCCTTGGGTTAAGTAATAGATCCGTTGGTGATATTCTTGGAGCTCTTTTTCGCTCTTTTTTGCCAAAGGGTTATATTTTAGGCTGTTTGTAGCATCCTTAATATGATTTTTTGTTTGATGAAGCTCCTGGAGCAGTTTCTTAGTTTCCATTTGCAGACTATATCCAACATTTTTTTCAAGTCCAGTTTGAATCCAACTGGAAACTTGGGTAAAGGTTGTCGTTAAATGCTCGGTGAAACGGTGCACGCTTTTTGCAGCCTGCTCAGTAAAATTTGGCGGGTGGACAAGCATATGGAGAATGACAGCAATAATGGCGCCAATCATGGTATCGCGAAATCGATCGATTGGATATTGTCCCGATTTATTTCCCATAACAAAAACAAGCAAAACGGTGAGTGCTACCTGATAGATCGCTGTTTCATCCCGTTTCAACCATTTGGCAAGATAACAGCCAATAATGATTAATAATCCAAGTGTCCAGCCATTTACTTTTAAAAGGGGCGCTAAAAGTACGACAACCGCAATGCCAATGATGGTTCCGACCATCCGGTGAAAGGAAAATCTTATCGAACGATTCACTGTTGATTGTAAACAAAGGATAACAGATATTGGTGCCAAATAAGGATGATGCGATCCTACCAACTTCGCTAGATCCCATGAGACGGTAGAGGCAATAGCCATCTTCCAAATCAGAATTGTTTTATTTTCCATTTGTTTTTTAAGCTGTTTATCCTTATTCATCTAAAATACCATCCCCATAATGTAAAATCGCCATTTCCCACTTAGTTTTACCTGTCGGTTCAGGACTATCCGAATATTCTCGAGGAAATCAAGGAATATGCGTTGATTAGACCTTTATATTGCAGGAAAACATATATATCATTAATCATTTTAGGGAGACACATTATGGGACTTGTCATCTATTTGATCATTGCTTGGACTGTTATATGTAGTTTCTTTTCCTTGCAAAAGAAACTGCCGGGTGTAATTAACATTCTCATCTTTCTTACTGTACAAATTGTTCAAATTAATATGTTTATGATTATCGTTTTGCGTTTGAGGTACTTTACATACGATTCAGAACTAATGAAGTTTATTGTAGTTATCATTCACCGGGATCTCATACTGCCTTTTTTACTTCTCATCTTCATAAATATAATTTCTGTTAAAAAGACATTTAGGGCGAGATTGTCATACTCCTTTTTTACTTTATTCCAATTATTGTGCACAGAGCGACTTCTTAGTATTTTGGGCTATATCCACAACTCTCAAAAGTGGTCGATGCTTCATGATTTATTGTTTGACCTCGTCATTATGGCCATATCTATTTTTACAGCTGTTGTTTTTATGAAACTATACTCAAAGGGGCAAAGGATACATTGTGATCTATCTGATCTATGATCATCACTTAAATTTAAACGAATGGTTTGTACTTGCCTTGATTATCGGCGGCTTTAGTGTGATTTACTATCTTCCCAAATTTTTTCCGATTATCACCATGATTTACGGTCTCCTAGTAGGTCCATTTCTTGGCCTTGTTTTTGACCATTCCCTAGCGGTGCCACCAGTAGACCTATACGATGTGGGGGATGATTCAAAGTACGAGTTATTTGATTTGTTGTCTTATATGATGTATTCCCCTTTTGGCTATCTTTTCATTTATTTTTATGAAAAGTTTCATTTAAAAGGGCTTATGAATGTATTGTATATTCTATTTTGGACCATATTGTCAATTGCACTTGAATGGGTTTGTGTGGAGGTAGGAGTCTTTCATTACAAAAATGGTTATAGGCTTGCTTATTCGATTCCTGTTTATTTATTTATACTAAGCGAACACTTGTTTGTGTTTCAATATTTCTTTAGGAAGCTTCACCAGCGCTCCTGAATTTAATTTGTTGATTAGGCGTGCCTAGGTGCCCACAACATCACGGCAATACCTACTACACAAATGATTGCTCCTAACCAGTCATAATAGTCAGGTGTTTTTTTATCGACTCCCCAGCTCCATAGGACTGCGAGTATGATAAATATACCACCATAGGCAGCATAGACTCTTCCGAATGATGGAAAGCTTTGTAAGGTCGGGACAACCCCATAAATCACCAAAATGATACTTCCAAGAATGCCATACCAAAAAGGTTTACCTTCACGAAGCCAAAGCCACACCATATACCCGCCGCCAATTTCTGCAAGACCCGCCAAAATAAATAGTAGAATAGCTTTAAACATTATCATCACTCTCTAAAAGATTATTTTACTGTCCATACCACAAGGACATTTAATCACTCGTGTCCACGAACGATGGCTGTCACCGAATTAGTTTTTTTATGTTATCTTTTGGGTCCCAGCAATTGAATTTATAAGTGGTTTTGGTTTCGTAGCCTAAACGATTGCAATAGTAGAACATTCCGTCCGGTTTTTTCTTGACTGCAAAGTGTTTACATGTTGCACAGCAATGGTAATCTTTCATCGCAATCCCCCACTTCTACTTTCTTAAACTATTAAACATTCTTTCATAGATTGTTCATATTTTTTCGTTAAGATATAAATAGGTTCAGACGAACCTCACATCTCCCCCTTTTAATATAGAGTTTGTTTATGTACCCAGTATTTTGCTGGGTATTTTTTTTGTCATTCAACTTAAAGGGAAAATAGAAGGTAAATCGCGGTACCCCACATGATGAAAGCGGAAATTTTGTTCAAAATCAGCACAAAACGTCCCGTTTGATCTAATTTTCCGATTAAGCGCCCAGCAATCGATAGGCCAAAAAACCAAATCCACGATACTAGGATACAGGCAAACATAAAGGCAATCTTTTCCGTACCAGAATAGGCTAAGGCGCTTGTTCCTATGACCCCAATTGTATCCATGATGGCATGGGGATTTAATAATGAAACGGAAGCAGCGAAGGCAATTAGCTTCCGTGGTGGAAAAGATTCCAGGTTTGCGGACCTCTCACTCGGTTTACTTTTCCAGGTGGTGTAGCCCATGAAGCTTAAAAATAAGATTCCCACCGTGACAAGTATAATTTTTATCCAGGGGATACCAAAAACAATGGTCGATACACCCAAAACAGTTAGGGAAATAAGCAGCGTATCACAGATGGAAGCAGTCAATACAACAGGAAGGACGAAAACCCATCGAGGTTGAAGTGCTCCTTGATTAAAGACAAAAACATTTTGAACTCCTAAGGGCAGAATTAGCCCGAATGCTAAAATAAATCCATGTAAAGCTGCACTAATCATCTCTAGTTCTCCTAAACTTTTCTCTCATTAAAATCTCAGTATTTCGATCACTTTATATGCAAACATTCCTTTCCTGTGTATACTTCTCTTCAACCCTGTCAATAACGATAGCAAATCACAAAGATAGGGAGTTTTATCATGAACGGAATTTACTTTATCAATGAACGGATTAATCTGAATGGTTTATCAAAGGAAGAAAGTTTTTCTATCCAACAACATTCCATCTTAAAATACATTCAAGATCGGAATATCCATGTTGAACGTCTCAATCCGTACCAATTAAATGACTATTACACCATCCCACATGCACTTTTATACGATTTAAAAAAGGCAAAAGTACAAATCGATTGTTTCCTTTTCCACTCCTCGGACGTAATGGAGGATTTTATTTATACCTATCCGGCAAAATGGCTTATTATAAAAAGCTTTTTTCGAGAAGTTATTACATTAAATGATTTAAATGTAAGCAGAGTGGTCTAACTACTTGTTTTGGACATTCTTCGATAAACGATGACAAAATTAATAAGGAAGACAATGACTATATAGATGCCGTATAATCCGACAGAATAAAGCTTGTTGCTGCTAAAGGACGACCCAACATAGGATAAAAGAAGAATATTTGGGATTTTCCCAATGGCAGATGCGCTAAAGAATGTCAACCATCTGACCTTACTTAAACCACAGATTGTATTCACAACTGGTGCCGGAATCACAGGGATTAATCGCGAGGTAATAATCGCGACAAAAGAATTTCGGTTGAAAAAGCTCTCGTACTCCCGGACCTTCGGATATTTCAGCAATTTTTCCCTGGCGAAATCGCGAAACCCATATCTGCTCAAAAAGAAGAAAGCCATCGTTCCCACCATCGCTCCTGTTAAAGAGATAATCGCCCCATGGGTTATGCCAAATACGGCCCCAATGATACCTGCTAGAACCGTAAACGGAATGATAGGGAAAAAAACGCAGATCGCTACGAGTAGCATACTAATGAATATTGATAGGGTACCGCCTTCTTTTATAATGTGTAATAGTTCATCCTTTTGGATGAATCCAATGACAATAATCAATACTAAAATACCTATACTTGCGATTCTTTTAATCATCGTGTTCACCGTTCATTCTTTTTTTGTTTTAGTATATCCATAATACTACATTATTAAAATAAAAATAGGGAATTCTCTCCTGAAAAACTCATCATAAAACTGGAACGAAAATGAACGAAAAAAATCCGTCTTAGAAGAACGGATTTTTTCATCAAAGTTGAAATGGAAACTATATGTCTATTTTTCTATTAAAAAGCTGTTCTTGCACCTAAATAGATGGGCTTCCAATAAGAGGTTGTTATGTCGGCGATTGTGATGCCCTTGGAACCAGCATGAATGAATTGGTTATTGCCTAGATAAATTCCTACATGTGAAACTCCTGTAGTATTTGTATTAAAAAATACAAGGTCGCCAGGTTTCGGGCTGCTGATTGGAGTCAAGCCTGCCCATTGTGTTGAGGTGGTTCTTGGAATGGACACACCTACTTTAGCGTAAACGTATTCTGTAAATCCGCTGCAGTCAAAGCCAGCTGGAGTACTGCCGCCCCATAGGTATGGTGTCCCTATGTATTTTTTAGCCTCTGTAATGATTGCTTGTCCCTTAATAGATTGAGGTGATACCAATGATAGTTTCTGATTTACATAGATGGTATTGCTTGTAAGGTGGTTCCATTGCTTTAAGTCAGTGATGGATATATTGTTCGTTTGCGAGATTTTCCAAAGGGTGTCCCCAGATTGGACAGAGTAAGTTGTTACTTGTGCACTTGCTTGTGCACCAAATGGAGTAAACAAGATACCAGCAGTTGCGGCAGCTGTTAGTAGATGTTTTTTCATTGAAGAGCTCCTTTAATATCGTGGTTGTACTTTCATCATAATGGAGTTTGCCCTATGATAAAAACCTATAAAATGTGGGTACAGTGGGAGTTTATCCCTATCGTTGCAATGTAAGCCCTTTATGTAACAAACAATAGAAAAGGTACCAGCCCTTGTAATAAAAGGGAAACTTGAGTATGATTCTGACAATTTAATGGTAGTTTGAAATATTCCTGTAATACAATTGTAATAGTTACTCGTTAAGCAGTTTTTTCCAAATCAATGAGAAACCTTGAAAGCAATGTAGAAAAATTGTAACAAACCTTCCATGCACGGTTGGCTGACAAATTTATAATGAACCTATAGAAACAAGTTTTATATTTCACTAGCAATGCGGACTAAAGAAACCGTATCAACCGTTTAAATCACTTTCCCTTCTATTTTAATCAAAATAAAGAGGCATTCCGATTATATGGAATGCCTCCTTTGTTAATGAAGTCGCTGAGCTGATCGTTTATCAATGTACAATGAACCATCCTTTTGCAATTCAGCGTAAAAGACTTCTGAAAGATTGGTACCCGATTGCCTTAACTGCTCATTCAACCAGTCTTGATTTAAGTTTAATTGAGTTAAATTATCCTCTATCACTTTTCCATCTGCAATAAGTTGGATGGGAATCGGAGTTTGCTGTTTTTTTGCCAGTTGACTAGGCAAATCTTCTTGCTTCAATGGTTGTTTTGTATCTTTTAGAGAACAGATAACTCGCCATTTTTTTCGAAAATCGCATAATTTACATCTTCGATTGAATAGACATCTTTCGTTCGAAGGAGCAGGTTGAGTTCATCCATATCCAGCCTCATTTTTTTCAACTCATGTTCCATAATTTTTCCTTGCTTAATGATAATACTAGGCTGCCCATCGAGAAAAATGGGGAATTTTCTTGATTTGATATCAATTAATCCAACAATCAAGGTTAAAGCACACCATGTTACGAGACTAACGATTCCAGTTGAAATTTTTATGTTTGTATCTACTGATAAAGCACCCGCAAATGCGCCAATCGAAATACCGGTAATATAATTAAAAAATGTCAGCTGTGAAATCTACTTTCTTCCCATTAACCGCGTAAGGAGTAAGAGGACAAAAAATGCTGCTACTGCTCTGCTAAAAACCTCAAGCAAATTCATCTAAAAGTAAACTCCTTACTATTATTCAATTATGTATCATCTGACTGTTGTATTTTACTTATTAAAATTTCCTTAATTGATTCAATATTAAAAGACATTTATCTACCTCATATAACTTCTTTCTTCATAATTTCCCTTGCGAATTAGTATTTTATTCCGAAAAGGAAAAAATCTCTATTTTATAGGGTGATTCTTATTGATGGTGGTTAAGTTTTCGTTAAAACGGGAATCTTGTTTTTAGATATCATTTATCTTTGAAAGGAATATTCTCTATGGAGCGAATTGAGCTAAAAGAAAAAACTGTTTCAACCGCCATTTTCCAATTTATTTTTCCTTTTTTTATTAAGGATGATAACGAGCAGAATATATTTTCCTTTTTAAGGAAGAATCATTTTACCGCTTTTCGTTTAGGCCATCTAGAAGATGAAACAGCATACTACGGAGAGTCTCATGTTTCCCATCGTGAACTGGAAGCCTTCTTTCCTCCATTTACAAATAAAATTCTTTTCCCGCATTCTGATCAGCAAAAAGGGTTTCAAAGGTATTCTAAAGCACTTAATCTAAAGGGAATATTAACAACGGAACATATCCGCCTTTCTTTCCAAGTTCATTCAACGGACATCACTTTATGCCCTTTCCAACTTGGCTTCTTAACCCTTCGGACTGAGTTACCATGTTCCGAGGATCTATCATTTTCCCATGCTCTCGAGTTCGCAGCGTGTTTTCGTGAACTTGGTTCACAAAAATCGAAACAAAAAAAGCTACAAATGGAGATGGATGGAAGAACAATCACACATTTAGAGAAATTATTGTTTGAGGTTTTAGTTCCCGAGTTGACTCATTTCATAAACAAGGAACCATTTCAAGGAGTATATTTTAAAACGATTCCATATATTGAACAGGAACGAATGCATGTTCAATCCTTGTTAGCTTTTAACGAAGGAGAAACGGTTGAAACCATAGATATTTACCGTGCGGCGAACCTTTGTGGGTTAAATCAGGATGGGGAACCGTATGTCACGGCAAATAATCTCGATTATATTAATCAACGGTTTAAGCAAAATGGTTATACTCGCTTGGCACCGAATACTTACTATTTTATAGAAGAGAATGGGTTTACTTGTATTACCAATGAGAATGATGAGATAAAAACCGAGTTGGCAAGTCAATTATACGGGGAATTTTATTATCTTCTACTTTTAAATCTCTTTCATAAATTCGTATTTATTAAAATTGCCCATGACTATTCAAAAATAAATATCGAGCAGGATTCGAAGGAAATTGAGAAGTTGATTTATTCAATCAACTCTTTCACCTCTAATTATTTCTTTTTGGTCTATCCTGCTCAGTTACAAAGCAAAGAGCTTTTCACATTACTAAGAACCACCTTTTCGATTGACTACTTATATAATGAAACAAAGGAAACTCTTTTTAGCCTATTTAAATATGAAGAAAACACGGTTACAAAAAGAGACAGCTTTTTATTACTTATTTTAACGATCTACACGGTCATCTGTGGAATTTTTAGTATGAACCTGTTTACTGATGATTTAAAAGGGAAAATTAAATGGCACCACATGTTGTCCTACAATCTTTTTGAGTATTTGGCCGTATTTGTGGCCATTAGTGGCTTAATAGTCGCTATTATTCTTGGCATTCAAGGTTTAATCCAGGGAATGAAAGATCGAAGAAACAAGAAAAAGTGGGCGCGCCAAACTGTTTTATCATCAAAAAAACATTAAATCTCTGTTACATACCTGTTTTTTTCTTTCATTTCGTTTATATTTAGTTAATGAATGATTGAGTTGAGTAAGGAGTAATTATGATTCGAACAATTGCTGTAAATAAGAGCTATCAATTAATAAAGGATTTGGAAGTTTCTGAATTGGTCCGAGGGGATTTTCTATGGTATTGGATTGATTTCTATCAGCCGGAGTTAAATGAAATTGAGTATTTAAGTGAACCGCTCCATTTTCACCCATTAGCCATTGAGGACTGTATCCATCATTTACAACGGCCAAAGCTCGATTATTATGAGGACTATGCCTTTTTTGTCACCCAGGCGTTGAATCAAAAAACGCTCATAAGAGAAGAAGTCGATTTTTTTCTCAGTCGTAACTATATTGTGACGTTCCATCACCAATCATCTGTTGAGATTGATGAAGTCTGGAAACGGTTTAGCCTTGCCACAAACATAGATAAATGGAATCCTTCGCATGTTTTATATTATTGTTTAGACAAAATGGTAGACAATTATTTCCCTCTTGTTTATCAAATTGAAGACACCTTAGATGAAATTGATACTAACTCCAAGGGAAGGTCAATGGAGGTTTTACTTGAGGATTTATTCGCCACTCGGCATGAGCTTTTATCCTTAAGACATACCATAACACCGATGCGAGATCTCCTGTATAGGATTATTAATTCACAACGCCTGACAAGCATACAAGGGAAAATAGAATACTTCCATGATATTTATGACCACCTACTAAAATTAACGGAAATGATTGAGGCGAACCGCGAGCTAACAACAGACATTCGTGATAGCTACATTTCCATCAATTCAAATGAAACAAACCATGTAATGAAAGTCTTGACCGTCATTACAACCATCTTCATGCCACTCACTTTCATTGTCGGTGTTTATGGAATGAATTTCCACTACATTCCCGAGCTGAGCTGGAAATATGGCTACTTCGGATGCATCTTTCTTATGTTTATCATAGCCCTATGGATGACGATATGGTTTAAGAAAAAGGGATGGTTTAAATAAAAGCGCAAGCGCCCGTTTAGCGGCGTATGGACTGGAGCGCTTCGACTAAGATAAAGGAAACACGGAGAGCGGAGCGATCCGATGTTGACTTATCGTAGGGAGAAGAGCGAAGTACACTAGCCGCTGGGCTGCTTGCGCTGGACAATTCTCAAAGATTAGAATTTTATACTTTCTTTTCTTTTAAGAAAAGCGCAAGCGCCGGTCTTCTACTAAAGCCTAGACAAGAAAAAAGACTAGTACACACTAGCCTTTTTTTATTTCCAATTTTTATAATCAACCGTCCCACCTGTTAAATCAATTGTATTACTCCCTTTATAATAGGTTTTTCCATCTTTTTCAACGATCAAATTTTCATACGTGAAAACCCTTTGGCCACTTGGAAGCTGAATCACCACTTTACGACCTAAATGATCTGTTGGTGTGTCAATTTTTATTGAGTTTTGGTAATAATAACGGAAAACAAAAAAACCTATCGTTAAGATGATGCAGGCAGTATGAAAAAGATTGAACCCTTCCAAGAAAATTGCTTTGGCTTGTCGTGGTATAATTCTAATCTGGTCATCTTTCTCCTCCCATTTGTCTTTAAATCACTTATTGTTTATTTCTTCTCTTCATTTTCCAAATAGTCTGAATTGTACCATTTATGCCCAGTTGCTGTATTTTTATCCCTGGAACATTTATAAAATTTTCAACACTAGTTATGCTATGCAGGATAAACGCAAAAGTTGACAAAAGAAAGTGAATTCGTTTTTCACATGGCATTTTCAATTAGATGTATAATAAGAACGATTGAAATTTGGAAAGGAGAATGGATGTTGAATAACCCAAATATTGCTGAAACCATGAAGTTAATTGTTGATTTGGTTTCGATTCCGAGTCCATCAGGAAATACAAATGAAGTGATTTCCTATGTAGAAAATTTTCTTTCAAAGCTTGAAATTGAAACGAAAAGAAATCGGAAGGGAGGCTTAATTGCTACTTTGAAAGGGCAAGATTCAGCTAGCCATCGAATGCTTACTGCACATGTAGATACACTAGGTGCAATGGTGAAGGAAATAAAAGCCAATGGCAGGCTCAAAATGGACCTAATTGGGGGATTTAAATACAATTCCATTGAAGGTGAATACTGCCAAATTGAAACAAGCAGGGGAAAGAAATACAAAGGAACCATCCTTATGCACCAAACATCCGTCCATGTTTATAAGAATGCTGGTAAAGCTGAACGAAATCAGGAAAACATGGAAATCCGTTTAGATGAAAAAGTACATAACGCTGAAGATATTAGAGCACTTGGAATTGAAGTTGGTGATTTTGTCTCGTTTGATCCTCGGGTAGAACTAACACCGAGTGGATATATTAAATCCCGTCATTTAGATGACAAAGCAAGTGTTGCCATACTCCTCCAATTAATCAAGCAACTAAAAACAGAAAACATACTGTTACCGCATACGACTCACTTTTTAATATCCAACAATGAAGAAATCGGTTATGGTGGAAACTCAAACATTCCTCCGGAAACAGTTGAATATCTGGCAGTTGACATGGGGGCAATGGGCGACGGACAGTCGACAGACGAATACACTGTCTCCATTTGTGTCAAGGATGCGAGTGGCCCTTATCATTATGACTTGCGAAAAAAATTAGTTCGTATTGCAGAAGAAAACAGAATCGAGTATAAATTGGATGTCTACCCGTATTACGGTTCAGATGCCTCTGCTGCCATTCGTTCAGGCCATGATATTGTCCATGGATTAATTGGCCCGGGTATTGATTCTTCCCATGCTTTTGAACGAACACACCAATCATCAGTGGAAAACACTGCCAAGCTTTTATTTCATTATGTACAATCGGAACTAGTACGTTAAAATCAGGTAAACGCCTGGTTTTTTCATGAGTCTTATTACTGAATACTATTCCTGAGGTTTAAAATAGTTCTTGACCGTTGTTTTTCCCTCTATTATCCTATTAAGAGAAAGAAAGCCGATAATAAAATTTAATAACTTTCTAATCAAATTTTAATGCAAAGAATGGTAAAGGGCATTATGATAATTAAGTCAGTTTAACATGGGAACAATAAGAGTGAACACTTGATAATCCTACACTAATCTTCATTATGGATCGGATCATAAGCTCATAATCATACTATTCCTTAACAAAGGTACTGAACTATCCCAACAAAAAGTTCACTATTTAGACAAATTTATATGGCGGGGTTTAAACCATGATTGAAAAAATAAAAGCTTTTTATTCGAATCAAAAGGTGAAATGGTTTAGCAGATTTCTGTATTACTTGTTAATCCTCCTTTTATTATTTTTTATGTATGGATTTAATGATGCAAGTGCAGGAACCTATATTTATAATGATTTTTAATGATGGAGGTAGCCTCTTATGAAATTGTTATCTGCTATTAAAGAGTTAGCAAATACAAAACCAGAAACATTAGCATATGTTTCACCAGAAAATGAAATCACTTACGGAGAACTTTGGAAGCAATCGGAGCGGATTACTGCTTATCTTTTAAAACAAGACCTTCAATCAAATTTGCCGGTTTTGGTGTATGGTCATATGGAGCCCGAAATGCTTATTTCCTTCTTAGGCTGTGTGAAGGCTGGGCATCCCTATATACCTGTTGATACCTCCATTCCAATGGAAAGAGTAGTAAAAATCATTGAGAGTGCCAAAACGGAATTGGTCATCAATGTATCAAATCAACCTTTACTAATCGAAAATCAGGTTCCTATTTTGACTTTTGATGAAATCTTGATTCGGCAAGCAGCTGTTGAAATGGTTGACTCTTCCAATTGGGTAGACCAGGATGATAATTTCTATATCATTTATACTTCAGGTAGCACTGGAAATCCTAAAGGAGTGCAAATCTCAGCAAATAATTTGCAAAGCTTTGTCGATTGGATGGTCAAGGACTTTCCGATTAATGGGCAGCTAAACTTCTTAAATCAAGCTCCCTACTCTTTTGATCTTTCTGTAATGGATTTATATCCGGCTCTTGCAAGTGGCGGTAGTATTTTTGCGATTACAAAAGAGATGATTGCCCGACCAAAAATATTATTTGAAGCTTTTAAAAAATCTTCAATTCAAGTGTGGACCTCTACGCCATCCTTTGTGCAAATGTGTCTAATGGACCCATCCTTTAATGATGAATTACTGCCTGAGGTATCTGTTTTTCTTTTTTGTGGTGAAATTTTACCGGTATCAATTGCTCAGCAGTTAATGGAGAGATTTCCAAAAGCTACTATTTTTAACACGTATGGTCCAACAGAAGCAACAGTAGCAATTACCATCGTTGAAGTAACTCCTGAAATTGCCGAAGCCTACCATAGCCTCCCAGTTGGAAAGCCGAAAGAAGACACACAACTATTACTTGTTGATGAAGATGGTAATCAAGTACCTGAAGGAGAAAAAGGAGAAATCATTATTATTGGGCCAAGTGTTAGTAAAGGGTATTTAGGCCAACCGGAGCTGACCAATAAAGCTTTCTATCAACTTAACGGCAAGCAGGCTTATCGAACTGGAGATGCCGGCTACATGGAAAAAGGACTTCTCTTTTATAAAGGCCGTATTGACTTTCAAATCAAATTACACGGCTATCGCATGGAGTTAGAAGAGATAGAACATCATATTGCTAAATCGAAATACGTAAAATCTGTTGTCGTGATACCGATTTATCAAAATGATAAAATTGAATATCTATCAGCATCTATTGTCCCAGCTGAACATGCATTTGATAAAGAATATCAATTAACCAGTGCGATTAAAAATGAGCTTGGAGAGGTGCTTCCAGCCTATATGATTCCTAGAAAATTCTCATACCATGAGGAATTACCAATGACGCCAAATGGTAAGGTTGACCGAAAACAAATTAGAGATAAGGTAATGCTATGACACCATATGGTTCTTTCACATTCTTTTTTATTATTGCTTGTTTATTAGCACCAACTATAATTATGGGATTACGGGGGAAAAGATTTCAAGCCTATAACATGATTGTCACGGTTATTGCGCTTGCGATTATCTTTTCAACAAATTTACATGGGGCTCTCGCCCTCATTCTTTTTACCATTTGGCAGGTCCTTTTAATCAAGAACTATCTTGCCTATCGGAAAAAAACAAACAAAGACTGGATTTTTTATTTAGCCGTCATTGCGTCAATCCTACCATTAATCATTTCCAAATTGTTGCCTTATTTTCATCAAGTCAACTTTGTTGGATTTCTTGGTATATCCTATTTAACGTTTAAAGGAACGCAATTAATCATGGAAACAAGGGATGGCTTAATCAAACAGGATATTCCACTGGCACGTTTGCTTTATTTTATCCTGTTTTTCCCGACAATTTCATCTGGACCAATTGACCGCTATCGACGATTTGATAAAGATTATCAAGCTGAAATAACTCCTGAGCAATATAAACTATACTTATATGATGGGGTTAACAAAATCTTTCTTGGATTTTTATACAAATATATTATTGGGTATTCAATCAATCACTTTTTCATTGCAAATATTGGGTTTATTGCAACAAGTTATTTCGAAAACCATCTTTATTATATGTATGCTTATAGCCTTTATTTGTTTTTTGATTTTGCAGGGTATAGTAATTTTGCTATCGGTGTTAGTTATATTATGGGGATCAAATCACCTGAAAACTTTAACAAGCCATTTATAAGCCGAAATATTAAAGACTTCTGGAATCGCTGGCATATGAGTCTTTCTTTCTGGTTTAGAGATTATGTGTACATGCGCTTTGTCTTTATAATGACAAAGAAGAAATGGATTAAAAACCGCAATATCGTTTCTAATCTTGGTTATATTTTACTATTTTTATTAATGGGACTATGGCATGGATTGGCCATTCAATATATAATTTATGGTGTATACCATGCCCTTTTAATGGTGGCATACAATTCATTTGAACGTTTTAATAAAAAACACAAATGGTGGCCGCAAAATAAATTTACACATGTTGCAGCCATAATTATTACGTTCCACTTTGTTTGCTTTGGGTTTTATATTTTTTCAGGACAACTAATTCATTAAAGGAGTTTAACCAAAATGGAATTTAAAAATGAAGTAATCAATTTATTAGCAGAAATTTGCCAAGATGATGTCGTAAAGGAAAATCCAGATATTGATTTGTTCACTACTGGACTCTTGGATTCATTTGGAACAGTTGAACTTCTTGTTCAAGCAGAAGAGCGCTTTGGCATTACCGTTCCAATTACCGAGTTTGACCGCGATGTTTGGAACACACCTAATCACATTGCCCAACAGTTGGCTGATATGAAATGAAAAAACCTTTATTTTCACCGATAATCATGGCCTTTGTTGTATTTTTTCTTTTGGCGATGATTCCGAATAAATGGATTGAGAATTTTATTCCAAAAAGCAGAATCAGTCAAGCTGCTACCGAATTAAATCCATTTATGTTTCAAGGAAAGTATGTTCAGGAAAAAATGCTGGAGGACGGTCATTACTTACCGATGTTTGGTTCATCTGAACTAGCCCGACTTGACCGTTTTCACCCTTCTAATTACTTTCAAGAAACCAAAGAGGAATTTACACCTTTTCTTGTTGGGCGCGGTGGAACGGAATCGTTAATTCACTTTATGAACTTTTCCGAACATATTAATTCACTTAAAGGGAAAAAAATTGTGTTCGTCTTGTCGCCTCAATGGTTTCAACCAAAAGGAACCGACGAATCACATTTTGTACCAAATTATTCTACCCTCCAAGGATATGATCTGGCATTTAACAATGAGTTGAATTCAAACGTAAAAAAACAGGCAATCAAGCGATTGTTAAAATTTACACCAGTAAAAAATGACCCCTTACTTTCAACTCTTTATAAAGCAGAGATTTCTAATGACTCTTGGACAAAACAGAAAGCATCTCTGGTTCGTCCATTTGCTTATGCTTATCGAGATTTATTAGAGAAGAAGGATCTTTTTTACACCTTTGCTGGCGGTGTGCCACGCAGCCGAGAGATCAGTTCGCAGGTTAAGAATAAATCTTGGAAGCAACTGATGGATGAGGCTACTAAGATTGGTGCAAAAAGCTCTACCAATAATCATTTTTATGTAATCAATTCACAATTCAATCAATTCAAGAAAAATCTACCTAACTTAAAGGATTATCGACCGCACGCAACCTATCAGAAGTCGGTAGAATACCAGGATTTTCAACTCGTACTAGATGTTCTAAAACAGTCTGGGGCGAAGCCATTATTCATTTCCATCCCTGTAAATGGAAAGTTTTATGATTACACTGGTTTTCCAAGATCAGGGCGTATGGTTTATTATAAGAAAATAAAGAAGCAAATTGAGTCTGAAGGCTTTCAGGTTGCCGATTTCTCCAATCATGAATATGATCCATATTTTATGAAGGATACGATTCATATCGGATGGAAAGGCTGGGTATACGTTGATAAAGCCATTAAAGATTTTTATGAAGGAACCCCAAAAAAAGATGAGGTCGTTCGGGCAAAGTAACCCGAACGACTTTTTGCTTATATAGTAAAATGTCGTTCGGCCAATTCATCGTGTTCTTATTTTCATCATTCTAAAGTGCCTTCCTTAAGTTTCCCTTAAGTTTTTATTAAATTTCAATTGTGGTATCCTATTTATATGTCAAGCTCCATTACGTATCATAAAAAGATTCAATTATTTTAGCTTAAAGCTTTTTATTGCTTTTTTGTTAACATTTAGCCCATGAATAAAATAGAAGAATTGCATTAGATGTTATATAATCAATAAAGTAACATAACCGATTTATATTCGTTGTCAAAGAGGTGTGCATCTTGGCTGATAAAGAACTTAATTTAATTGAACACATGGATGAACTAAGAAAGAGGCTTATCATTACCGCTGTCGCTTTCATTGTTTTTCTTGCAGTTGGGCTCATTTATGTAAAAAATATTTATACCTATTTTATGGGTGGTCTTGGTTACAAACTCATGGTTTTAGGGCCAAGTGATATTATCTGGATTTATTTTCATATTGCCACTATTTTTGCAGCAGCTGCAACCATACCTGTGGCAGCATGGCAATTATGGTTATTTGTTAAACCTGCATTAAAACCACTAGAAAGAAAAATAACCTTAGCCTATATACCCGCCTTATTTTTCCTTTTTATCGGTGGTTTGGCATTCGGATATTTTTTCATTTTTCCAAACATCATGAGGTTTCTGGTAAACCTGGGTAAGGATTTAATGACGACCTCTTTTACCGCAGACAAATATTTCAGTTTTTTAATTAATATGACTCTCCCCTTTGGATTTGCATTCGAATTACCTCTTGTAATGATGTTTTTAACCACTTTAGGTATTCTTAATCCATATAGAATTGTTAAGCTTAGGAAATATGCCTATTTAATCTTGGTGATTATCGCTTCCATGATCTCACCACCAGAGATAATGTCGCATCTTTCAGTAGCCATTCCTTTGATTCTAATATTTGAAATAAGTGTCTTCTTATCAAAAATCGTCTTTAAAAAGAAACAAAAAAATGAGAAAATCTTATATGCAGAAGAAGAGCATGCAAATTAAAAGGAACTCAATCATGAGTTCCTTTTAATTTTAATTTTGGTTTTTTTTCGATATACGAAATGAGGAAAACTATTAACAGCAATCCGGCCCCCGTTGTAATGACAAAGCCGCCTCCGTGAATAAAAATCGCAATTATCCATACAAAGCTTAAGTAATAATGGACCTTTTTCAACAGTTTATTTTTCGACTTCTTAAAGTAATACCCATACCCGGCCAGACAAGCCATAATGAGAAATGCAGCAATACCTGTTAATGTATTATGGTTTGAGAAATCCGTTATTAGATAGTAGCCTCCATGAATGACGACAAGAATTAATCCAACAAATCCAAAAACGGTATGAAAACTGTAAGACTTTTTTACTATCGTTTTGATCAGTTTCGATGAACTTTTTAAGTTTTTCTTCAATAGAAACCAAGAAAAACTTAATGCACCTAAAAGAATGGCACCATTACCTAGTAATTTAAATATTCCTAATCCCTCTTCTTCGTGCTTATTGGGAAGGATTCCACTTGGGGGTGGACCTTGATGGGTCCCAGCTGACTTTGTAAAGTATGAATACCCTATTAATAAGATTCCAATCACAATAATTGCAAACGCAGGGATATACTTTCTAACATTATTTTTCATTTAAGAGCCTCCAAATTTAATACTCGTTCTCACTCTAGTGTTAAACAGGTCTATATCCGATAACATTCCATTACAGTAGAATAAGGGACATATCTTAATTTATCCTTAATAACAGATTAATTTTTAGGAAATTAACCTTTCAAAATCCTATTTTGTAATTTTGAAAGCAAAAGTAAACTTACGACGCTTCCAAGAAAAGCCAAAGCCATGTCCCATTCAGAATCCCATACATCACCCTGTGTACCGAGAAAATCCTTTGCTGATTTTCCCAAAATTTCAGATGCTAACCCCTCAATAATTTCATAACTAGCTGCAATAGCTAAGATCACAGATATTACTAATAATCCAAGCAACCTAGACGGCTTAAGGCATGACTTCCTTATGAGGAATTCACGAATCACCAGTGCGAAAAATCCTTTGGCAAAATGACCAAAGCGATCGTATTCATTTCTTTTAAGATGAAAAACATGTTTTAAAGTAGAAAAAAATGGTACTCTTTCGTAAGTATAGTGACCACCAATCAACATTAGTATTGTTAATACCATTATTATTAGGTAGGATAAAGTGGAAAGAGTAAATCTCCGATAGGTAATAATAAGGATTAAAAGCCCTATAAAGACGGGAATGACTTCTAATATCCAGGTTAGTAGGTCTGCAGGTTTTATAGCTGACCAAATAAATATACAAATGACCATTCCCAAAAAGCCTAAATGAAGGATAAAACGATGCTTTAAAATCCTTTAGCAATCCTCCGACTTGAAAGTCTTATTATACAGTATGAAATGAAGGAACAGTTACTATTCAGTCCTTTTGTAAAATAGAAAGGAAATGGAAGTGTCCGAAAATGCTAGAAGAATTTTAGGGAAAAAGCTATAATAGATGTACCATGTAATTTACACTCATCACTAGGAGATGAAAATATGTTTTCAAATATTGGATTTCCAGGATTACTATTGATTCTCATTGTTGCTTTAGTTATTTTTGGCCAAACAAACTTCCTGAAATTGGACGGGCATTTGGTAAATCGCTCCGTGAATTTAAGAAAGCAACTGATGGAATAGCAGATGATATAAAGCAAGAAATTAAGGAAGATATCAATGAGGTAAAACAAGAAAAGATTGACTTAAAAAAATAGCTTCCTCCGAAAAGAAATGCAAGATGAGCTTCATTCATCTTGCATTTCTTTTTAAATTTAACTTTTTACCAACCCATTAATCTAAGCTTCCAAAGGAACCAAAAAATTCATAATGGATGCGTTCTTCTGGAATTCCCCATTGCTTTAGCGATTTATTAACCACTCTCATAAACGGCTCGGGTCCACAGAAGTAAAAATCTGCATCTTTTGTCGATAAAATCTCTTGAAGCCATTCCAGATTAATAAATCCTACCTTATCATAGCTTTTCATTTCGATATCCTCTTCTGTTGGCTTTTCATAAACTACGAAAGATCTTACATTCTTATTATCCTCTGTAAGGTCATTTACATGGTTTTTAAAGGCATGCAGCTTACTATTAACCGCCGCATGTATAAAGTAAATTTTGCGGTCAGGTTTTTCTTTTGCAGTTGTGTTAAGCATGCACATCATAGGTGTAAGTCCAACTCCTCCACTTATTAACACTAGTGGAAGTTCCGAATCCAAATCCAAATAAAAATCACCAGCAGGTGCGGTTATCTGAATAATATCACCTTCATTTACATGGGCGTGTAAATTTGAAGAAACAATTCCTGCTGGTATTTCACCATCTTTATGATCTTCTCGCTTAACACTTATACGATAATAGTCTAAACCTGGCCGATCAGATAAACTATATTGCCGTAAATGGGTAAATTTTTCATTTTCGCTATCTAGTTTTACTGTAATGTATTGTCCTGGAATAAAATTTGCTATCTGTTTTCCATCTTTAGGCTTTAAATAAAAGGATGTAATTACATCACTTTCTTTCACTTTTTTATCCACGACAAAATCTCTAAAGCCAGCCCAGCCTCCAGGCTTAGTCTCAGTTGTTTTATACATTCGATCTTCCATTCGAATAAACACATCAGAAATCACTTCATAGGCATCAGCCCATGCATCAATGATTTCGGGCGTGGCAGCATCCCCTAACACTTCTTTTATGGCAGCTAACAGATTTTCACCAACAATCGGGTAATGCTCAGGTTTAATTTGTAAGCTTCGATGCTTTTCCCCAATTCTCTCTAGTACAGGCATGATTTGAGTAAAATCTTCAATATTGGCTGCGGCACCATAAACGGCATTTGCTAATGCCTTAGGCTGGTGTCCCGTTATTTGGTGTGTCTGATTAAAGATATTTAATAGTTCTGGATGTTGCTTAAACATTCGTTTATAAAAATGTTTGGTAATGGCTTCACCATGTTCCTTAACGATTGGTAATGTAGCTTTAATAATTTCTAATTTAGAAGGATCTAGCGCTTTTACGGTTTCTAGGACTTCCTGCCATGTATTTTTTTCACTTACTTTTGATACGGACATTTTAAAACTCCCTCCTATACTCTTACAAATAAAGTATATCCTGCCCATGGGGGGCTATTTAAGGTAAGTTCTGTTATTTCTAATCCTCTATAATTCACCGAAATTCCAATATTTAGTGATAGAAATTTATAAGAGTATGAATGAATATTAAAATGCTACAGAAATCGAATAGCCAAAAAAAGCCAATTCCATATTGGAATTGGCTTTTTTCTTTACTTTTTCATCTTTTCCTTCATCATTTGGTTATGCTGTTTGTAATGACTTAAAAGTAAATTTAAATTTTCTTCTACCTTTTTCTTATCCTTCGCGTCAACAGCTGCTTTTAAATCATGGTAGGTTTTCCAGTGCCCAAACTCTTTATCACCATGGACCTTCTTAAAAAATTCCTCTTTTGTTAGCTTACCTTCATCATATTGTTTCTTAAGCTCTTGCATTTTTGCCAATTTTTCTTTTTTCCATTGCTCGTGTTGTTTTGCAAATTCAGGACTATGCCATTTTTGGTGAAGTGCCTTTTTTTCCGCCAATACTTTCGTCCACTCAGCCTTTTTCCCAGGGGTGTATTGGTCTACCAAAGTAAGTAATTTTTGTTCTCTCTCAGCCATTTTTGCCTGCCAATCGCGATGCATACCATGATGAACTTTTCCATCATGACAGTCACATGGAGCTTTTTCGGCTTGTCCTCCCTTTGTGTCAGGCGTAGTAGAACCGGTCGCAGAGGCAAAGCCAGGTATCGATATAAAAACACCTAGGGCTAAAATCAACGATTTCACTTTCATATTTCATTTCTCCTTTCAAAATGTTACCTAGAATATTTTGTAAAACTTATTGCACGAATTTATCATGCCCAGTATATCAAAAAAAATTTACCATTTTGACAAAAATTTAGATATTAAATACTTGAGAATCATCTTCCTTTATCGTAAGATAAGAACATAAACATTATGTGAAATAATTCACATAATTAATGAAGTATCATGTTCCAGTTTTCTTATGGTTTACCCCTAGGCGACCGAAATACCCCTCCCCTAACTGCCTATGGTTAGAGAAAGCTAAGTAGTTCAGGCCTTAATTCCCCCAATTTTAAGGCAAAAGAGGCGGCTCCTACAAGAGCCGAGCCTCTTTTTGTTTGATTAACAACTATTTCGAAAGCCTTGGTAATCATTTAGGCAACTCAATTGCTGGAAGTTATTTCGGATAATTGCCTTTTATTTCTCTCATTTACATCCATTCTAAAAGCTCTAAGCGATTTCCAAATGGGTCCTCCAAAAAAATGCGGTTTGCACCTGGCAAATTATCGTCTTCTTTAAAGACTACATTCTTCCCTTTAAGATGTAATTTTAATTCTTCTATGTTTTCAACCACAAATGCTGGATGTGCTTTTTTTGCAGGAGAAAACGGCTCTTCTACTCCTATATGAAGCTGAAAAGTCCCAAATTCAAACCAAACTCCGCCTCGTTTTTTTAATTCCTCCGGCTTATCAACCTCTGTCAACCCAAGGATTCCACTGAAAAATTCTCTCGCAGCCTCCTCAAATCCTTTTGGAGCAGCAAGTTGAATATGATCGATTTTTCTAAATGCAAAAGGCATATAAATCCCCTCCGTAAATTAAAAACTGGTTATGATTTTATTTTATAAAATTTATAATTTTCAATCAAATATTATTAAAACCTTACCCAAAGGATATTATACAAAGTAAATGAATGATAAAATATTTTTTCAATAATAAAGAGCTATTCCTCTGATTTCAGGAATAGCTCTTTGGATCATTTACCTATAAACATTTGCGACCAGTAAGCTCCATTTTGTGTGAATCCTACACCAATATTCGTGTAGTTTGGACTAAGAATGTTTTTTCGATGCCCTTCGCTGTTCATCCATGCTGTTACTACTTGTTGGGCAGTTGTTTGGCCCATAGCAATGTTTTCTCCAGCAGATTTATAAGTAACGCCAAAGTCTCTCATCATGTCGAATGGTGAGCCATAGGTTGGGCTGGTATGTGAAAAATAATGTTTAACCTGCATATCGTTTGTTTTCACTTGTGCCACTTTACTTAATGATGTATCTGCTTTTAATGATGGAAGACCATTTTTTCTTCTTTCATTATTCGTAAGCTCAATCACTTGTAAAGCCATCTGACTAATCCCGGCAGTTGATTGGGTAGATGGTGCTGCTGGTTGAGTCGCTTTTGGTACTATTGGTGCCGCCGATCTTGGTGCAATCGGATTAACAGGTGGTGCCTGCTGACCTGTTTGCGGGGTTGTCGACTGCTGAGGCATTTTGGTTCCTGTCTGTCCTGATGCTGGTCCAAATGTGTAGTACCAGTAATTCCCCTGTTGAACCCGCTGGCTATGTGGAAACTGATGACTTGGTGTAGCAGTACTATATGAATTTGGGTCAATGGTTATAAACCCATAGTTCATTGGTTGAATCTCTGATGTCGAAAAATCAAAGTCATTTGAAACTTTTTTAGCATTCAATGAACTATTATTTAAAGAACCCAAATGACCTGATGTATTGTTTCTGTTAGCCCCTAGGTTGTCAACATTTTGATTATACCTGGTATTGTCATATAGACTTAAATTGTCTCTCGTGCCTACGTCCCCAGTGGATACATTCCGATTGTTCAAACGATTCGTATCACTGTAGGAAACGTTATTTAACCGATTCATATCTCGATTGGAAACGTTCCGATAGTCAGGCGTTCTTAAGTCGCCTGTGGATACATTTATAGGCCTGTAGCAGTATTATCGACATTACTTTTGTTTGTTGCACATGCTGTTAACGAAGCCAACATGAGTGAAGCTACAGCAATTTTGGTTTTTTTGAAATCCATCTTTTCATACCCCCTTCTTGTATTAGAAGATACGTTTATTATCTTCTCCATTTAGAATGAAAGTATAGTTGGGAAATAACGAGAAAGATGGATGGCAAAACATTTTAATACACATCTTTTTTTGTGAAAACAAAAAAGGAAACAAATAAAGCAGCGGCCACCACCACACTAAAAGAACCAGCAATGAAAATGAAAGGGTCATTCCTTGAATTGGTGGAGCATTTCCTCTTATATAATCGGTTAAAGTCAAATTGACCATAAAGAAGTATTTGGCGGATTCCCAAGAGGATACCATACTATTTAAGATTGCCCCAGATATTAACGCCGCTAACATTACTCCCATTCCTGCAGCGGTACTTCGAATCAATACTGAAAGCATAAAGGATAGGGTCCCGACAACAACTGCTACAAACCAAACAAGCCCAAAATCCATTAGCAAATACTGCCAAAGCGTTATAAGTTTCACATTTGAGGTGTTTAGTCCTGATTCTGTAACATTAAATCCAGTTAAAATGGGCGTACCCCATCCTTTGTAGCCAAAAACAATTCCAGATATTAAGTAGGAAAGAATCCCAGCTAGCGCTACAATTAATGAAACAGCTAAGCAAAGGGTAATATATTTACTCAATAGGACTTTCCACCTTTTCACCGGTCTCGTCAAAAGGAGCTTAATCGAGCCAAGGCTATGTTCAGATGATACCAAATCACTTGCAATCACCATGACCATAAGGGGGATAAATAAATCAATTGAATTTTCTAAAAATATTCTTATGAAAGTTGGGGCACCAGGCTCTGATGGATTAATATCATGGTCAAGGTAATATTGCTCTTGCTTTAATGTTACTTGCAGCTGCTTTTTCCAATCCTCCTGCATCTGGCTCGAGCTTAAACGGTTTTGCGTATCAACGATTTTCTGTTGCAAAATCGTTCTCCAGTCGCTAGTCCCTAGTTTTTCCCTTTGTGTTTGAACGGTTTTATACTGTGCATATGTAAACAAAACAACGAGAACGCCAATAATGATCGTAATCACAATAAGACGTTTCTTAGCTATTAACTTCATCATTTCATTTTGGATCAATTTATTCAATCGTGTCACCCCCCGTTAGTTCGAGGAACAAATCTTCTAATGCAGGTAGCTTGCGGTTCATTTCAGTGACCAAAACACCCGCTTCTACCAGTTGTTTATTCCACCCGGCTATTTTCGATTCATCAAATTCAGTCAAAATACTGCCGTCCTCTTTTTCTTCAATAGTAGTTAAGGCGCTTAAGATTTCTTTGCCCTTTTCTAAGGGATGAAAATGCCAAACCACTCGTTCACGATTGGATAGTAACTGCTGAACAGTATCGATGCGAATGATGGTCCCTTTCGAAATAATCGCGACTCTATCACATAAAAGCTGTATTTCGCTTAATAAATGACTTGACACAAGGACACTAAGGCCTCTTCCACTGCTAGAAATCGGATAAACTGGCGCATCTCGCGGATTCCGGCGGATCTAATCCATTCGTTGGTTCATCAAGGATCAGTACTCTCGGATTACCTAACAATGCCTGTGCAATTCCAAGACGCTGCCTCATCCCAAGGGAATAGGTTTTTACTTTGTCATGGATCCTTTCAGATAACCTCACTAAATCCGTGACCTCACGAATACGCTCTTCACCAATTCCATCCAGCATTCGTGCAAAATGAAGCAAGTTGTCGTAGCCTGACAAATAGGGATATAGTTCAGGGTTTTCAACGATACAGCCAAGGTTTTCGATAGCCTCCTGAAAATGATTGGCAATATTGAAGCCGCAAATCTGTATCGAACCAGACGTAGGTTTAATTAAACCTACAAGCATTCGGATGGTGGTGGTTTTCCCCGCACCATTTGGACCTAGGAAACCGAATACTTCACCTTCTTTTAATTCAAAACTTAATCCCTTAATAATTTCTCGTTTCGCAATTACTTTTTTTAGATTTTGTACAGATAATGTGATTTTCTCCATCAGTTCCCTCTCCTTACCAGGTGAGCAATGAGGCTACTCGTTCTGCGATTAACTGATACCCTTTTGTATTTGGATGAAACTTGTCTGAATACAGATAGTCGTTAACTTTTAATTCAAATAAATCGAACGTTGGAACATACACAATTTTCGGGAATTCAGCACTTATTTCCGCACTATCATAATTCCAGTGTCGAATCAATCTGGAAATATCCTTCCCTTGATTAAGATTAATAAAAGGGTTATATAAGCCAATGAAAAAAACTGTGGCATTGCTATTAACCTGACGGATTTGTTGGAAGATGAATTTCAAGTTATTTAAGTATTTCTTCTCGATAGCTGGGATGTTTCCTGTTTGGAAATCCTCTAACCCTTGACCTCCACGAAATAAATCATTTCCACCAATCGTTACCAGCACCATGTCAGCTTTTTGAATTTGCCGCTGCACTTCTGTTTGGGGCACCTGCTGCTTTAGTTGATCGGAGGTTTGTCCATTAATACCAAGGTTCGTTAGCAGCACGGGACGCTTTGTTTTTGCTTTGATTTCATCCATTAAGTCACCAACGTACCCTTTTCCAGTCTCATCCCCTGTTCCTCTTGTTAACGAATCACCTAATGCAACAATCGTTAATCCCTTTTTATTTTCCACCTTTTTTAATATGGTGCTCTTTGGTAATATTTTTTCAGGCTTTCCTGCATAGTATTCTTCCACAGTCCAGCCAAGCCCAATCAACCAGAGGAGGCAAAATAACACTGCGATGACAGTAATAAAGCGTATGACATTCTTATTCAAAAATCTTCATCCTTTCTGGCTTATTCTCTTTTTTAATTTAATCATAATTAGACAAGGAATCAAATTTCACCTCAAAAAGGATCAGGTATGTAGATGAATAGAAAAACCGATTTCCGGTGAGGAAATCGGTTTTTTCTACCTTATAATTATACTAAGCTTGCCTTTGGTCCAAAGAATTCAAAGTGGATTCTTTCTTCATTTACACCTAATTCTTTTAAAGAATTATTAATTGCTTTCATGAATGGTAATGGACCACAGAAATAGAAGTCTGTATCCTTTAAGGAGACATTTTCTTTCAGCCATTCACGAGTTACATAGCCTTCAACGTCAAAATTATTATTTAAACGATCTTCATCAGTTGGTGAATCATAAAAGAAATAGGAATTTACCTGTTGAAGAGCAGCTAATTCTTCCACTTCTTCTCTTAACGCATGAACATTCCCATTTTGCGCTGCATGGATGAAGGTTACACTCCGCTCAGGTTGAAACTCAGCGACTGTTTTTAACATGCTCATCATCGGTGTTAAACCAACACCACCACTTAATAGGACTACAGGTGTATCTTTTTTTAGATCCAAAATAAAATCACCAGCAGGAGCACTTATCTTAAGGATATCTCCTTCATTCACATCATTATGGAGGTAATTGGATACCATACCATCTGGATTTGGTGTTCCTGCCTCACGTTTAACACTAATACGGTAATATTCCTTCCCTGGTGCATCTGATAAGCTGTATTGGCGAATATGCGTAAATTTCTCACCTTTAATTTCTAGCTTGATGCTTATATATTGACCTGGAATAAAATCAGCAATTCCTCGATTATCTTCAGGTTTTAAGTAGAAGGATGTAATGACATCACTCTCTACCACCTTCTGAGCAACGACGAAGCTGCGGAAGCCATCCCAGCCGCCATTCTGCCTCGCAGCCTCATCATACATTTCTGCCTCAACACCGATAAAAGCATCAGCAATCACACCATAGGCTTGTGCCCATGCATCGATAATCTCATCCGTCGCCGCGTCACCTAATACATCTTTAATCGCTAATAAAAGGTGCTTTCCGACAATCGGATAATGCTCAGGCTTAATTCCTAAACTCCTATGCTTGTGGGCAATTTGATTCACCACTGGAAGGATAGCTTCTAGATTATCAATATACATGGCTGCCGCATATACCGTTCCAGCAAGAGCTTTTTGTTGTCTTCCTTGTTTTTGGTTGGCATGATTAAAGATATTCAATAATTCAGGATGGTTTCCGAACATTAATTGATAAAAACGTGTTGTAATTTTTTCTCCGTGTTCTTCTAAAACTGGTACTGTTGATTTAATAATGTCAATCGTTTTTTGATTTAGCAAAGTTAACACTCCCTATACGTTTTCAATCTATCCATAGTGATTATATGAAATAAATCAATAGGAGTTTGTGATTTGAATCACACTTTATTAAATTTGTAAAAATCTGAATAGTTTGTAATTTAGCAAATTTATTTATTTGGATGGATTCAAAACTCTGGTTGGCAGCAAGTGCAATGTCTTTAATAAGGGGCTTTAAGGACAAAACTCGGGTTGACACCAAGTGTAATGTCTTTAATAAGGCCCTTAAGGACAAAACTCGGGTTGGCACTAAGTGTAATGTCTTTAATAAGGCCCTTAAGGACAAAACTCGGGTTGGCACCAAGTGTAATGTCTTTAAGTAGGGGGCTTAAGAACAAAACTTGGTTTGGCACCAAGAGTAATGTCTTTAAGTAGGGCCCTTAAGAACAAAACTCGGGTTGGCAGCAAGTGCAATGTCTTTAATAAGGGGCTTTAAGGACAAAACTCGGGTTGACACCAAGTGTAATGTCTTTAAGTAAGGGGCTTAAGGACAAAACTCTAATATTTTGCATAAATGCAAGTATCTCTAATATCTTTACCATCAGCAGAGATTCCTTCATTTTTCAAAATACCCTCTAAGGAATATCCTAATTTTTCGGGGATGGCACGGCTTTTACTATTTTTATAGTCACAACGGATCTCTAAGCGTCTAGCTTTTAAATCAGTAAAGGCAAAATCGGTAATTCCCGTGACAGCTTCAGTCATATAACCCTTCCCGCTATATCGAGTATCTATCCAATAACCTATCTCAAACTTAGGAATATTCCAGTTGATCCTATGCAAACCTGATGAAGCAATAAATTCCCCTGTATCTTTATTAAAGATATGCAGCCGCAAATCCTCACGGGTTAAAAATTTAGCGTGAGCTTCGCGAATATTTGCTTCTATCTCCTCCTCAGATTGCTCTTTATGCGCCCAAGGCATCCATGGTTTCAGTTCCTTTAATGATGCATGTATTGCTTCATAAACGGCCTTACCATCTCCAGGCATCGACTTGCGAATGAACAATCTTTCTGTGTAAAATTCTTCGGGAAAATCGATTAAAATTGGTTTCATTTAGTTGTCCTCCTTCTTTCTTAAATTAATTCGCTTCCATTTTTAGAAGTCCTTTTTTAGGGAGAAAAATGGATTAGCTGATAGCCTCTTTAAAGCGAAAGTTACTTGATTCTTTTTCCAAAAAAAGACCCTTCCTGATCGGAAGAGCCTGCGCATTAATACGCTTTTGCCCAATAAACCATTTTATCTGCCTTTTCCCCGCAACAAACACATTTATCTGAAACCTGTTCTTGTTCGAATGGCATGCATCGTGAGGTTGCTCCTGTTTCTTCTTTGATTTTCTCCTCACAAGCTAATTCACCGCACCACATTGCTTTGATAAACCCTCCATTTGTCTCAAGTGTTTCTTTAAATTCATCGAAAGTTACGGTAACTGAGGTTCTTTCTTCACGATGTTTAAGCGCTTTGTTATATAAATTGGCTTGGATATCAGCAAGCAATTCTCCAAGCTTGGATTCTAATTGATCCAAAGGAACGATTACTTTTTCCAACGTATCGCGCCTTACTAAAACAACTTGCTTATTTTCAATGTCCTTTGGTCCAACTTCTAGACGAACTGGGATTCCTTTCATTTCATATTCATTGAATTTCCAGCCCGGCTTTTTGTCGCTTGCATCGATATCGACACGTGCCACTCCTGAAAGAGTCTTCTTCAAATCATAGGCAAAATCGAGTACCCCTTCTTTGTGTTGGGCAATCGGTACGATCATGACTTGAGTTGGTGCCGCTTTCGGCGGAATCACCAGACCACGGTCGTCACCATGTACCATGATTAATGCACCGATAATCCTCGTAGTAAAGCCCCATGATGTTTGATGCACATATTGCAGCTTACCTTCTTTATCGGTGTATTGAATTCCGAATGCTTCAGCAAATCCAGTGCCAAAGTGGTGAGAGGTCCCTGATTGCAAGGCTTTTCCATCATGCATTAAACTTTCAATCGTAAAAGTTGCTTTAGCACCTGCAAATTTTTCCTTTTCGGTCTTTTGCCCTTTCACAACCGGAATGGCAAGAATCTCTTCACAAATAGCAGCATAAACATTCAGCATTTTAATGGTTTCATCCATGGCCTCTTCGTCGGTCGCATGTGCCGTGTGACCTTCCTGCCATAAAAATTCTAATGTCCGCAAAAAAGGACGGGTTGTTTTCTCCCAACGAACTACGTTTGCCCATTGGTTATAGAGTTTAGGTAAATCTCTGTAGGAATGAATGATATTACTATAATGTTCGCAAAAAAGAACCTCTGAGGTTGGGCGAACAACCAATCGCTCTGTTAATTCTTCGGAACCGCCATGTGTGACCCATGCTACTTCAGGTGCAAACCCTTCAACGTGATCTTTTTCTTTTTGCAGCAAGCTTTCAGGAATAAATAAAGGCATATAAACATTTTCATGTCCTGTTTCTTTGATGCGGCGATCTAATTCATTTTTTATATTATCCCAGAGGGCATATCCATATGGTCGAATGATCATGGAACCGCGAACACTTGAATAATCAATTAGGTCTGCTTTCGTTACTACATCTGTGTACCACTGGGCGAAATCTTCGTCCATGGCGGTGACATCTTTTACAAATTCTTTTGCCATTTTTGACACCTCATTATTTTTTTAAATATAAAAAGGCCTTAATCCCAAAAAAGGGACCAAGCCGTGGCGGTACCACCCTAAATTTATAAAGCAAGTGCTTTATACGCTTACCATGATAACGGAATTGATCCGCTTGTATCTTCTTAGAATTCGATACAGAACTCGGGAGGCAGGTTCAAATGACCGTCTTAAGAAACCTTTCACCATTTGGTTTCCTCTCTTGGTAAGACAACTTCAATTTACTAATCCCCGTCAACGCTTCAATTGTGTTTTTTGAAAATTATATAATCCTCGACAAAAAAAGTCAATTCTTACGATGGAATTATTTTCTTCGCGCTAAAAAATAATGATTACTACTATTTATACCTGCTGGCAAATCGGTTAAAATCAATAAAAGAATAAATTGAGGTGAAAGCCATGATTACCGAAGAATCGAATAAAGAAAAAAACGAGGAAGAAGAAAAAAAATTGCTACTTGAACTAATTAAAATGCAAAATGAAACATTAAAAAGAATTTATAAAAATACGATTAATAAAGAAAAAAACGATTAAATTCACCCACCAAATATTTCCTCCCATTCGGACGTAATAAACGTCTTTTTTATTGTGCCTCATTCTTGGAAACATTCATGAAACGTTCATAAAAACCCCATAAAATCTAAGTCGAAATGCTATTTTTACATTTATAATATCTTTATATTGTTTAGTTTTTATTGGTCGCATCAGTCTGATAAACCACATTAAGGAGAAAAAAATGAATATTTTATCGATAGTGACAATAGCAGTTATTTCCCTAATGACTGCCTATTCCATTTACCTTGTAAATAGGGAGAAAAACAAACTTGCTTGCATGTCAGGCATGATGATTGCCATGGCCGTTGCAATGATGGATGGTCTTCTTTCAGGATATGCAATTGGGGTATACTCTGGTGATATGTTCCTATCGTGCGGATTTGGTCTGATCATTGGATTTATCATTGGATTCTTAGCTGGTCAGCCAATAGGACTTATGGCGGCACTGAATGGGGCCATTGCCGGCTTAATGAGCGGCCTTATGGGAGCAATGCTCGGCGTCATCCTACAAATTGAAAACCCGTCAATTATGCTTGGGATTTTACTAGGTATGTATGTCATTATCCTCGGCCTTGTTATTTTGTTTATATTAGTAGAAACGAATGATAGGTTTACCTTAGATACGCAAGCCATTTCACCGTTTGCGATTTTATCCGCTGGCGTCGTGCTCGTGACATTATTATTATTTTTGTATAGCAACGATATTATTAAAATCCCAGGGAATACAGCTTCAATCCAGGCTCAAGTTAATCAAACAGCAAGTAGTCCTAGTGCCACCCAGACTGAAATCGATGTTACAAAGGAAAATGCTCCAAAAATTAAGATGGAAGTCTCACAAACAGGATATTCACCTAATGTTATTCGCGTAAAAAAAGGCGTACCTGTTGAGCTTGAAATCAAGAATCCACTCGAGAATAGTTGTTTATCCACCTTCACTTTACCTGAATTTAACATTAACAACGTAAACTTAAAAGTGGGGACAACCAATTTATCCTTTACTCCTGACAAAACAGGCGAATATACCTTAGCTGTGGGATGGGAATGTTTAAAGGGACTGTTATTGTAGAATAAACTCAAGTAATGAGCCCCTTTATTGTCCCAATCAAAAAGAGACCCTTTTATGAAAGTTCCAAGACTATCTGCCTGGCGATCTTTTCTTTTCCTTTCACAAGTCTCAACTTTTTTGTGCACGGGGGAAAATAATTTCAATCATTGTCCCTTTACCCAGGGTACTTTCAACCTTTGTCTTTCCATGATGCTTTTCAATAATCCATTTTGCGATTGACAACCCCAGTCCCATGCCTTCGGCTTCTGTCCGGGCTTTATCGCTTTGATAAAAGCGATCAAAGATTTTTGGAATATCCTGTTCAGCAATTCCAATCCCATTATCTTTTACACGAAGGATAATTGAGGAACTGGTCTTCTGACAGCAAAGCCAGATTTCTCCGCCTTCGTTTGTGTATTTCATTGCATTGTCCAATAATATAACGATCAGTTGATGGATTCTTTCTTTATCGGCCATAAATTTAACCGATTCGGGAGCATCCAAATGAATTGACTTTCCTTGATAGGAAACAATTTCCTCATAATGCTGGGTTAATTCTTTTAAAAGCTCGTCTAATCGAAAGGCTTGCTTTTTCATTTCAATTTGATCGGAATCAGACCTTGCTAGTGTTAAAAGATTGGCAACTAGTTTCGAAAGTCGTCTTGATTCATTTGAAATCGTGGAAACGTCGTGAATCTTATCTTTTATCGTTGCCGATGGTGCCCGAAAAAGTAAATCTGTTTTTGCTTGAATAACAGCCAAAGGGGTTCTAAGCTCATGTGATGCATCCGATACAAACTGCTGCTGCTTTTTCCAGGCTTTCTTTATCGGAACAAGAGACCTTCCCGCTAGGAAATAACCAGAAGCAATCGCACACAGTACGCCAATTCCACAGCCAACCACTATGATTAACAAAAGCCTGTTTAACAATTCGTTTTCCGAATTTACATTTCGGATGACTTGAACGGTAAATTGGCCATATCCGGGTATATCAATATGGGTGGCAAGGGAGCGAAAGGAAAAATTGTCGATATCAACATCCTCTAAAGTATCCAATTTTTTTGGACGGATTAACTTCTCGTTCCCAATAAATAGGTCTGACTCACGATTTTGTTCTGCCAATAGGTTATTCTTCCTATCCCAAACTAATGTTAGGATCCTAGGGTCCCGGTGGATAAATCTTGGAGCAACACCACTTTCTCCTAGCTGTTGTTGTTTCTGTTTCTGTTGCTTCTGTTGTGGTTGCTGCTGCGGTTGATTTTCAAAATGATTAACGGCATCAAGTAAGGATTGATTAACATCCTTATATAATTGATTCTGAGTATAAAAATAGATAATACTTCCAAGAATACTGATTAAAACGATAAATACCAATGAGTTCAATAAAGTAAGCCGAATATGCGTTTGCCGAAACATCTACTGTCTCCTTTATTCGTCATTCAGCATATATCCGACTCCACGAATGGTTTTGATATCCGTGTGATAGCCAAACGGTTCAAGTTTTTTACGAAGATGATGCATAAAAACCTCAACAATTGCAATTGTCGTATCAGAATCAAATCCCCAAACACGGTCATAGATTTGTTCTTTTGTTAAAATTGCTCCCTTATTTTGAATCATGTATTCCAACATTTCATATTGTTTTGATGTCATCTTGACCTGTTGACCATCTACGATGATATCTCTTTCTTTTCCTAACATCTCGATACCGCGAAATTGAATCGTTTGATTCGTTGTTAAACTTCCACTTCTGCGGAGTAAAGCACGAATCCTTGCCTTTAACTCAGCCGCTTGAAAGGGCTTGACCAAATAATCATCACCGCCGCTATCCAATCCCTTCACACGGTCTTCCAAAGAATCCCTTGCTGTTAGAAATAGGACAGGAGTTTTAGATCCTTCCTTCCTTAGTGTCTTAAGAACTTCAAATCCATCAATTTCCGGAATCATCACATCTAGGACTATTGCATCATGAATATTTTGCAATCCTAAAAACAAAGCATCCTCCCCATTTGTTGCTTGATCGACTTCAAATTCATCCGCTAAAAGCTGAACAATTGACTCTAGCAATGAGATATTGTCTTCCACTACCAACAACCGCAACTAAACCCGCTCCTTTATTTTAAAAAAATCCAACTCTGAATGTTCTAATTAACATTATATAGCAAACAAAGCGGCCGCAAAAATGCGAATCGCTTTGGAAATCCTACAAAAAACTCTTCTAGAGAATCTATCTTTTGTTTTAAACCTTTTTTGCAGATTAGTGGTTACATGGAAGCAGCTAACTACCACATATTTAAGATATAGTGTTTCAACATTTTTAGTTTAATTTTAAGTGGTGTTTTTTGCTCTAGAAAATCAAGATTTTTCATCATATGTTTCTTAACATCCTTTAAAAGATTTGCTTTCACAAATCTTTTTAGAATGCGATCAATGTCAGGGTATCTTTCAAGGAGAATTTGTTTAGATGCGATTCTAAGCTTCTCTTTTTCCGGCCGAAGGAGGTTCCGCCAATATGGTGAATATAGGCTTCCTTAGCGACAACAAGCTTAAAACCCTTTTGTCTGGCTCTCATACACCAGTCGGTTTCCTCACCATACCCTCTTTTAAAGGCCGCTGCATCAAAAATCCCTACAGAATTTAACGCTTTTCTCTTAATAAACATACAGAAACCAATTAAAAGCGGAGCTTCGACAAATCCATGATTGTTTGACTTTCTAAATGCTTCAAATAACTCTTCAAATGTAAATAAATCATTAATTTGTGAATTGCTCGTTGGTGTTCCGGAAATAATGCCATAATTACTCATTGGATTCACTGCAGCAATTGTCTCATCTTGGTAGGCGACATTCTGTAAGACTCTTAACCACGATTTTGTCACGATTGTATCACTATTGATAACAATCACATCATTTTCGCTTACGGAAAAACCATTATTCACATTAGCAGGGAAACCAAGATTTTTTTCATTGAGAACCAGAATAATATTGGCATACTTATCCGCATAATAATTCATTAATTCTTGAATTCGATTATCTGGACTACAATCATCTAGTAGAAATAAATTAAAGGAGTCCATGTCAGTATTTTGTAAGATACTATCAATACAATTTTTCGTTTCTTCATAAGAATTGTATATGGGTAGCAAAATATCGACTTTTTCCATACTACCGTCTCCCGACTGGATAATACTTGTACAACTGTCGAACAACTTTATTGTTGGCATGTAAATTCCGCAAATCAAAAATGTAATGATCTTTCATCAAGCTTTTCATTTTGGTAAGAGATATCTCTCGAAATTGATGCCACTCCGTTACAAATACGGCTGCGTCAACATTTTCGATTGCTTCATATTCATCCTCACAATATGTTATGGATTGAGCAAACTCAGCTAGTCGCCATTGGGCTTCCTTCATTCCTTGTGGGCAATACGCTTTTATTGAGGCTCCTTTATCGCACAATCCCTTTATAATATCGATACTAGGAGCGTCGCGACAATCATCTGTTTCTGGTTTAAAAGATAATCCTAAAATCGCAATCGTTTTACCCTTCATACCGTTCATCGACTTCATCATTTTTTCAACCATACGCAACTTTTGTTTTTTATTGGCATCAATTGCACCTTGAATTACCTTTAATTCTTCGCCATACTTTTTGGCAATTTCCACGATATCATTCGTATCCTTTGGAAAACAGGAGCCCCCATAGCCTGGACCTGCTTGAAGAAATTTCGGAGAAATACGCTCATCCATCCCCATGGCAAGAGCAATTTTTTGGACATTGGCATCCACTTTTTCAGCTAAAAGAGCCATTTCGTTAATAAAGGAAATTTTTACTGCTAAAAAGGAGTTAGCCGCATATTTAATCATTTCTGCGGTTTGGATATCTGTGAAAACAAATGGGGTATCATTTTGGTATAGTACTTTATAAACTTGCTTCATTATCTCAGCAGCGCGTTCACTTTCAGAGCCGATTATAACGCGGTCTGGGCTTAAACAGTCAGAAACAGCTTTCCCCTCGCGCAAAAATTCCGGGTTGGATACAATATCAAAGGAATATTCTTTATTTCTAACATTAAAAATACTCTGAATTGTTTCCTTTACTAACTGACCAGTTCCTATAGGTACTGTTGATTTATTAACAACCACCTTATAGCTATTCACAAACTTTCCGATATTCTTAGCTACATCAATAACATAGGTTAAATCCGCACTTCCATCCTCTTTCGGAGGTGTACCGACAGCTATAAAGATAACATCACAATTCTGTACCGTATACTCCATATCAGTCATAAATGTTAATCGTCCTGCCTCAACATTTCGGTCCATAATAGCTTTTAATCCTGGTTCATAAATCGGCACGATTCCTTTATTTAACAAATCTATTTTATCTTTCTCAACATCCATACATATGACCTGTTGACCAAATTCTGCAAGGATAATCCCTTGTACAAGGCCAACATATCCTGTTCCAACTACCCCAATCTTCATACCCGGTCCCTCTCATTAAATACTTTATCAACCACTTTATAGAACAAATATTTCGAGAAGTGTTTCGTTGAATTGAACCTCATGCCTTTTTGACTTTCGTTATAATATAAAACCTTATTGTATAGTGCTTTATTTATCAAATGGGATTCTTTTAAATCTGGATACTTCTTAAAAAACTGCTTAAGAGCTTCTATTTCACTTACCTTGCTGCTAATGCTGTCATTGTGAATTTCAACATTAACAAGTACTTCGTCAAGATGATGAACGAGATATTTTTTAGAAACCCTTAAGCAGAAATCCCAGTCCTGATATCTTTTTAAATTTTCATCAAAAAGGGTGTTCCATGCGACTTCCTTTTTCATAAAAATGGTTTGAGTACTAATAAAATTCCCCCGCTCTAGCAGATGTTCCATTTCTTCAGGTTCAATTTTACGATTAGGTACCATACCACGTGAGCTATTAATAAGTTTTAAACTGCAAAAACACATATCCACTTCAGGATTTTCTACCATAAATTCAACTTGTTTTTCTATCTTTGTAGGTAACCAGATGTCATCGCTGTCCTGAAAAGCAATGTAATTTCCTTTTGCCATTAAAATGCCTGTATTTCTTGCCCCATTCGCGCCTTTAAGACGAGCATTAGGTATATATTTTATTTTGTCACTTTGAAAAGATTCAACAACTTCCTTTGTATTATCAGTCGAAAAATCATCGACAATAATGATTTCCTTAGGCGAAACGGTCTGCTCAAGAACGCTATTTATCGATTTATATAAAAGATGAGCTCTATTATAGGTAGGAATGATGACTGAAACATCCAAAAAAACACTTCCCCTTTCTCATTAACATGCTTCACGAAGAAAACCATTGGTCGAATACAAGCTAATGATTAAATTAATAAAGGGATTATGGCTTCCAAGCGAAACACTAATAATGCTTGGAAACCTTATATCCCCCTTAAAACAAAGCGATCGCATCGCCTCTATTTTTAGTAACTATTCATAACGAAGAGCCTGAATAGGATTTAATTTTGAAGCTTTATTCGCTGGGAATACTCCAAACACAACACCAACAACAACTGAGAATAAAAATGCCATGACAATAACAGATGTCGAATTAGTAACCGTCATGTTCAAAGCCGAAGATAGAATTTTCCCTAGTCCCAGTCCAAATAAAATTCCGATGATACCTCCCATTGAGCTCAAGACCGCTGCTTCAATTAAGAATTGTAACATAACATCGCGTCTTTTGGCACCTATCGCTTTTCGAATACCGATTTCTTTCGTCCTTTCTGAAACGGAAACAAGCATGATATTCATTATTCCGATTCCACCCACAAGTAAGGAAATACCTGCGATTCCACCTAACATCATCGTCATCGTATTTGTTACCGAACTCATTGTGTCCATTAAATCCTTCTGATTCATTACAGTAAATTGATCGGTATTGTTAGGGAACATAGATGCCATTTTTGCTTGAACTTCAGCCATTACAAAATCTAGTTGATCTTGGCTTTTACCTTGTAGGTATACTGTATTGATATTGGTGTTTTTCACTAATCGTTCACCAGTGCTAAGTGGAACGATGACCACATCATCACCACTTGAGCCAAGTGAGCTTCCTTTAGAAGCTAAAACGCCGACTACTTTAAAGGAAGTTCCATCCACCTGTATAAATTGACCAACAGGATTATCCGTCCCAAAAAACGTTTGGGCCGTAGTGGCACCCAGGACAGCAATCTTTTGCCTAAATTCAATGTCAAGGTCTGTTAAAAAACGCCCTTGACTTACATTTATATTACGAACAGTTGAGTAGGCAGCATTTGTTGCATTTAAAGAAACTTGTGCTGACGTGCGGTCCTTTTTCACAGAGACCCGCCCTGAAACAACTGGAGATACTGTCTTTACTCCGTTCAATGAGCTTAGTTTAGCAATCTTATCTTCTGTTAAAGATAACTGCGAACCAAAGGTATTTACTGTTAAAAGGTTGGTCCCTAACTGATTGATTTGGTTTTGCACGTTTGTGGTTGAACCCTGTGCCATCGAAACCAGTACAATAACAGATGAAACACCAATAATGATCCCAAGCATGGTTAAAACAGATCGCAGCTTGTTACTTTTAATACTACGAAGGGCCATTTTAATGGATTGAAAGATGCCCAAGGAGCTACCCCATTTTCTAACAATTGTCCATCCTGGATACTGACCATTCTGCCTGCTTGCTTTGCAATTGCTAAATCATGAGTAATTAAGATAATCGTATGACCTAATTCATTCAATTCCTTTATTACTTCAAGGATTTCTTTACTTGTCCTGCTATCGAGAGCCCCAGTTGGTTCGTCAGCAAGTAATATAGGAGGATTCCCTGCAATTGCTCTAGCGATGGCAACCCGTTGCTGCTGGCCCCTGAAAGTTGGGTAGGCAAGTGCCCTGCACGGTTCGACAACCCAACTTTTTTTAGGGCTTCCAATGACATTTCCCGACGTTGTTTAGTAGGTACCCCTGCATATAACAGCGGGAGTTCAACATTTCAACTGCTGTCATCTTCGTTAGAAGATTAAAGTTTTGAAATATGAAACCGATTTTTTGATTACGAATCGTCGCTAACTGGTTATCATTCATTTTCCCTATGTCTTTCTCATCAAGAAGGTATGTTCCGGAATCAGGCCGATCAAGGCAGCCAATCATGTTCATTAACGTCGATTTGCCTGAACCAGATGGGCCGATAATCGCTAAAAACTCGCCTTTTTTAATTTCGAGTGAAACATTATTTAATGCATGAACGGTTTCACCGCCCAGCTTATAAGATTTCATTATATTGCTCATATTAATAATAGGTGTGCTCATTAATTACCACTCCTTCCGTTGCCGGAGCCACCGGATCTGTTTCCACCTCCATACTGACGACCTGAGCCGCCCATACCACCAAATCCACCAAATCCACCTTGCATCATTTTTGCATTGACAGTGGAGTTTGAAATGACAAGGTTTGGTAAACGAACAGTTTCTCCTTCAGTTAAACCTTGGGTTATTTCTACATAATCTGCATTTGCTAAGCCCGTTTGAACAATGACACGAGAACTATTGCCCCATTGGTTACCACTACCACTTCCTTGGCTTCTTCGACTGCCTTGATATCCTTGGTTTCCTTGATTGCTTGTGCTGCCTTGATTGCTTTGGTTCCCTTGGCTATTTTGGTTATTCTGGCTGCTTTTGCAAGCATAACGAATTTTTCGCCATTTATGTCATGCACCGCATCCACTGGTACAAACAAAGCATTGTCCTTGCTTGCTGTTAGAATATTAGCCTCGGTGCTCATCCCAACTTTTAAGCCTGAAGGTTTGTCAAAATGAACGGTAACGTCGAAGGTAGAAACCCCGTTTGTTGTTGTTCCTTCATTTGCAACACCTGTTACTTTACCCGTAAAGGTTTGATCAGGAAGTGCACTTACTTTTATCGTTGCTGTTTGCCCAACAGTAACCTTTGGTATATCAAGTTCATCTATTTGGGATAATGCTTGTAAATCATTGTAATTTGTTAGATGGGCAACCGCTTGTCCGATTGATACCCGTTCCCCTGCTTGAACATTAATCGCGGTAATCGTACCATCGGCTGGTGCTGTGATCGGATCGCTTCCATCTGTAAACGTAATGAGGCTTTCTCCTGCTTTAACTGTATCCCCAGCATTTACTAATACCTCTGCGATACTGTTATTATTAATCGTTGACTTAATATCTTCAGTTGTAACAGGTTGAACCGTACCAGAACCACTTACGGTTACTTGAAATTTTCCTTTTTGTACTACAGCGGTTCGCATTTGCGTGGTCGCTCCCTGTTGTGATGCACTCGTCTTTGAGGCATACAATTGATAGCCACCAGCGCCTACCACAATGATAATAATGATAGTAATGATCCATTTTTTCATCTGTGCTTTCTCCTTTTCTCATCCATGGTTTAACTGAATTTTTCCGCCACAAAACAATTAATTTTGGGAACAACCCTATTATTAGGTTCCTTCCTTAACTTTTCCTTAAAAAAGTTAAGGAACCCTAAGGATTAATATTTTCATAGAGGAAATTACGGTCTCAAAAAAGATAAGCACGATGACTCATAATTGTGCTTATCTTAAAAACTTACATATTTGTAGAAATATCTGAAACAACCCGATTATTGTCCTTTTTAAAAGGCCACCAGTTGGCATCTTCCATTTAAATAAAACCTCCAATCTCTACTAAAAACAAATTATTAACCTTTATTTTAATTATAATCTAATAGACTAACCCACCAAATCAGCCCTTTTCTATTGACCTATGCCTTATCATTAACTTTCCGTTTCAGTTTCCACCCAACAGCGTCGTGCCACGCAAAGTTCATGTTCATAAACTGTCCCTTTTAGCGAAATAATCTCAATCGTCATTCCCGTTCTCGGTGAATGCAGCATGCGTCCATTCCCATAATAAATTCCGACGTGGTGTATCCTTCCTTTCCCCTCTTCATGGGCGAAAAACAGTAAATCACCTGGTTTAATTTCTGATAAATTTATCTTGGTCCCAAAATTGGCCTGGTCACGTGCATCTCGGGGAATCACATACCCATTTGCTTTAAATATCGTGTAGCAGAAACCTGAGCAATCATAACCGTAACTGCTCACGCCACCCCATAAGTATGGTAAGTAAAGAAATTGTTCACCAGTGGAAACAATATCACAACCGTTTCCCTTTGAAATGGATGTCGAAGAATCAAATACTACAACATCTTCTAAATCCAACACGGCAGTTCCAACAGGTGTTTTGACGAAAACCATTCCATCATGTTCATTTAAAAATGGCAAAGTAGTTTGAAAGGATAATTCCATAAGAAACTGATTTGCTTCAGTGGATAAATTTGCTTTTGGGCTTGTTACGACCACTATAGGACAATCTGGAAACCTCCAACTTTTACTACATTCCACCAATTGGCACATAGGAACCCAACCAGGGTATCCGCGTTCATCCTTTGATGTTGGTTGTTCAGGGATAATAATCTTAGCCCAATCCTTCTTTACTCCGATTATCTTAACCTCATGACCGTAAAGAACTTGAGTTTGAATAAGATTTTGTTCAAATAAATCAAGCCTTGTTTTATATGTTAACCCGTCTAACCATGACTCGATTTGAACTGGATTGGAAACAGCTTCCATATCGATCTCTCTGGCTGAATCATAAGATGTCCAAACAGTCATAACTGGGACATTTACAAGCCATCTATCCAACAAAGATTCCCCCCTCACTATTTACCCTGCCAAATCCAAGAGCTAGTGACGCGATAAGTGTTCAATAACCGATGCCACTTTCGACCACTAATTTTTTTTCAAAAGTATTTATGGTCGCAGGAACACCAAATGGTACCGATACGTGTGGATTGCAGTGCCCCATCAAAAATCCCTTTATAGACGGTTTAGATGCGAGTCGAGCATAATGCATAATTACTTCCTCCAGCGATAATGATAAGCCCTTTTTAGGCAAACAATCAAAAAAGTCGCCAATCAGAATACCACAAGCCTCATCTAGCTTTCCTGACATATAAAGCTGATTCAACATCCTGTCTACAGCGCGTGGTTCTTCGCCGATATCCTCAATCAAAAGGATCTTATCTTTTGTATCTAGTTCATGCCGGGATCCAAGTGTGCTTACTAATAGCGACAAATTTCCGCCAACAAGTGGACCACTGGCCACACCCTCAACCAAAGTTTCCAATCGGGAAATTTCTTCAGTATAGGTCAAATTGATTGGTTCGAATAATTGATTAAATCCTTCTTTTGATAATGGGTGAGTATCTTCTTTACCAATGTCAGATCCTAGCATTGGTCCATGAAAGGTCACAAGTCCCGTTTCTTGGCGGATGGCGGTGTGTAAAAACGTAATATCACTGTACCCCCAGAGGATTTTCGGATTGGCTTTAATCATTTCATAGTTAATGTTCGAGGCTATCCTTCCTGTTCCGTAGCCCCCGCAAGCACAGATGATGGCTTTTATCTCAGGGTTGTTGAACATCTCATGTAGATCTTCTAATCTCTCATCATCAGTTCCTGCTAAATAACCATAAGCTTTGGCAACATGCTTGCCTACTTTAACTTTCAGTCCTAACCCTTGTAAGAAACCAATCCCACGTTCAAGGTATTCTTGATTGGGCGGACTTGCCGGAGCAATTACACCAACCATTTCCCCTGGTTGCAGGCGTTTTGGTTTTATCATGTTCACAAAAAACACTCCTCCATTAAATCTTCTATTACCACTTTATGTTTACATGGTAAAAGGAATGTTTAATCCAATAAGACCAAGTAAAAAAGAAGCCAGACCACACAGGTGAACTAAGCTTCTTCTTAGAAAAACTATTCATTTTTTTCTTAAATAGTCAAACTTTCGGATAAAGGATCTCATCAATGATCCCATATTCCTTAGCTTCTTCTGCACTCATATAATAATCTCGGTCTGTATCCTTCGCTACCTTATCAACAGGCTGCCCTGTTCGATCGGCAATAATTTGATTAATGTGCTCTCTTAACTTTAGGATCCTTCGCGCGGATATTTCGATTTCAGTCGCCTGTCCTCGTGCTCCTCCTAAAGGTTGATGGATCATGATTTCACTATTTGGAAGCGCGTATCGTTTTCCTTTCGTTCCCGCTAACAGTAACATGGCTCCAAATGATGCTGCCATTCCAGTGCAGATTGTTCTTATATCGGGCTTAATATATTGCATCGTATCAAATATGGCAAATCCTGCAGAGGTAGATCCTCCTGGACTATTAATGTAAAGGGAAATTTCTTTATCTGGAGCATCTGCTGCTAAAAATAGTAATTGGCCACAACACTGTTAGCCGTATTTTCGTTAATTTCATCACCAATAATGATAATACGGTCTTTTAAAAGCCGAGAATAAATATCATAGGAACGTTCTCCACGACTTGACTGTTCAATAACATAGGGAATCGTACTCATTTAAAAATCCTCCTTGAAAACGGTTTTTGGCTATGCTGCCATACAGAGAGCGCCTAAAGGAGTATGAGTTTGAATCGATTGTAAATTACCTGAAACGAGTTTAGGGACGCCAGCGATACTTTTTAATAAAGGAATGTTCCGGATCAGGATGGTTGGATCTTGGTTAGTTAAAGCTTTATAAAAAAGATCCGATAGTTGCTGTCGAACTTCCTCCACCCAGAATGAATCAACAGCAGAGGTTTTTTCCTCCTGTAAGTCTTTTTCCAAGCGTTTTTTTGCTCGATGCAGATTAGACTTCACAGCCATTTCTGAAGTGTCAAGAATGGCTGCTATTTCCTTCACTTGATATTGAAACGCTTCTTTTAGCACAAGGATGATGGCTTGCTTGGGTGTAAGCTTCTTTAGTAATATCTCAACGGTATTAATAATACTATCAAGCTGGGTTATTGACTGATTACTTGCTAGGTCGAAATCGGCTTCGATCGTTTCATTTTTTCTTTTACGAAGGGTATCGATCCAGTGATTGTATGCAATCTTATTCAATAACGCAGAGGTCAATTTTTGCCTATGATGGTCATATTTCTTTGCTTTAAGATAAGCTTCTTGTGCGATGTCGTCACCATCCCATTTATTTTGGGTAAGAAAGTGACAATATCGCTGTAACTTGGGGTAATACTCTAACCAAAAGAAATCCTCAGACCTTTCTTCCTGCTGAATACCTTCTGAGGTGTACTGGTTAAGTTTATAAGACACTTGATTCACTCCTTTAGCAGCTCTCTGCCCTTTAAACGTTTAGGAAGGATAAAAAGATACGGGGTTAATAACTTTTTTAGTCAATACAGATTGATTTAAATATAATCGATTCGTTGAAACTTTTCATCCATCTATCCGTACTGTTTACTAGAGAAAATCCTTCTTTAACAATCTAGAAATTTTCCCTTTTATTAAATAGCCTTATAATAAGTATACGAAGAAAAAAATGAGGAGTGATTAAACGTGGGTGTAATGCTTAGCAAAGGGCAAAAGGTCGATTTAACCAAATCCTACCCTGGCCTGCAAAATGTTGTGGTCGGGTTAGGATGGAATGTGAGTAATCTTGGTTCCAATTTTGATTTAGATGCCTCCGCCTTTCTATTAGGGGAAACGGGAAAGGTCCAAAGTGATTTGGATTTTGTATTTTATAATAATCCCTCAGGAGGGAATGGATCCATTCTTTACAGCGGTGATAATCGGGTTGGTTCTGGCGTGCGTGATGACGAACAAATTCGAATCGATTTAAACCATGTTCCTGCCCATATCCACCGGATTGCCTTTACAATTACGATTCATGATGCATTTGTGAAACGGCAAAACTTCGGACAAGTTGCTGATTCCTATGTGCGAATTTTCAATGAAGGAAACAATGAGGAACTACTTAGGTTTAACCTAGGAAGGGATTTTACCGTTGAGACAGCGATAGTGGCAGCGGAGCTTTACCGTCATAACGGGGAATGGAAGTTTAATGCAATTGCAAGTGGATTTCAGGGTGGTTTAGCTGCTTTATGCCGAAACTTTGGGGTAACAGTGGATGATGTCCCAGTAAACGCTCCAACTGCACCCCCTTCATACCAGCAAAATCAACCTTATTCGCAGCAGCCCGTTACTCCTTTTCAACAGCCATCAACATCGTATCAGCAGCAGCCTGCCTATGGTTATCCAGCACAAACCTATCCTTCCTCACCGAGCACATCACGTACATATGGCGGGGAAGATATTATTTGTCCACGCTGCCATTCTTCCAATGTCAGAACAGGTCAAAAGGGCTTTGGTCTCGGGAAAGCAGCTATTGGCGGTTTGATTCTTGGTCCGGTTGGGTTACTTGGTGGTTTTATCGGAAAAAATCAACTAAAGTTTACGTGTAACAGTTGTGGGAACTCCTGGTCCCCATCGCAAACGGATGTTGCCGAATGGGCCAATAATCAAAAAAGGCGGGCACAAGAGCTATTTCACCGCTACAAAAGCCAGGATGTGCTGGAGGCAGTGGTTGCAGGCTGTGCACTAGTGTCAATGGCAGATGGCTATTTGGATGCATCAGAACGTCAAAAGATGCTTGAATTTGTTAACCAAAGTGAAGAATTACGGGTGTTTGACTCTCAAAAAGTGATCCAGAAATTTAATTTCTTTATATCTCGGATTGAACATGATCCGGTGATAGGCCGTGCCGAGGCATTTAGAGCTCTTGGAAAAATGAGAACGAAGCCTGAGATGGCGAGATTAATCGCCCGCTACTCGATTGCTATCGGTTATGCAGATGGTAATTTTGACCCAAGCGAAAAGCAAATGGTAAGCGATATTTGTCGCGAACTTGGCTTAAATGCTGCAGAATTTCTTTCATAAAATAAATAAGCCTCAATCCAGGCAATGGAATGAGGCTTTTTTATTTTAGCCATACCCGTTTATTTTCCACTCTTTTTGTCAGACCCAATGCATCTAATCTTTCTAAAAACGGAATTATATATTTCCGTGATAGATCAAGGACCCCTTTGGCCTTCTCCCACTTCAAACTCTGCGACTGTATGGCTGCGAAGTTTTTCGAAAGCCGCTTTAAACACCTCACCATGATAAGCAAACTGTTCGTCTAACATGACGATAAGCTCTTGATCTTCGAGAAACCGTTTTAAATCGGCATCGAGATTGTCAGGAATGCCCGCTGCCGAAAAATAATCCATTAAATTACGAACCTTTAGGCCATCCCTGTATATTTCTGCGAGCATATTTCCAGTCCGCTTTTGCCAGTTTTTCGGAACATGAGGAACAAAGCTCGCTAACGAAACAAACTGCTCGACTCTTATAAAAATCCCATTCATGATTCCGTTATCCACTACATAATCGAGTAGTGATTTTGGGAATTTTTTTTGCATCGTTTGCAAAAGCTCTGCTTTGTTGACACCGATTTTCATCGAGTGCGAATGATGAAATCCTTGCAAGCGGTCATAGATGTCTTCTTCAAGCGAATGAATCAGCAATTGAAGCGTGAACTCTTTACCATTATAAAAAACAAATTCTGCATCCGCTAAATGCTGGTTTAGTGTCTCTTCATCAAGTGCGGTCCTTTTAATTAACTCATTTAGAGGTAGGCTCTTTGCTTCAATCAATGCGGAAATAAGACGCTCCTTTGGCGAACCTACTTTCTTCTTCTCAAGTTCTTCAATCGTCTGTTCACCAAAACGATACTTATTCCCACGAGGATCTATTACCCAGCCGCCGCCAATGGTCTCTTGCGGACTTGGACGCCGTAAAATAAAGTGGTCGCCACGTTTCGTTAGAATTTCCTCATCAAGCCTGAGCTGGCAAAGAATTTCACCATTTTCTTCCTTAAGCTCATTGCGATCAAAGAAAACGATTCGCCCCATTACCTCGGTGGTTCCGATATGTAGCTTTATCGGCATCCGCTGTTTGACCAGATGATCCAATTCATCAACAACACGAATAGCTACATCCAATGTCTTCGTGACGATAAAGTGCTCTGAGGAAACAAGAACATCCCCCCGTTCCACGTCCTCCTTCGTAACTCCAGAGAGATTAATTGCTGTTCTCTGCCCAGCATAGGCCTTTTGGGCTCGCTTTTGATGAACTTGAATCTGCCGAGCACGAACCTCCAAGCCTTTCGGCATAATTTTGAGTCCTTGTCCTTCCTCAACGGTTCCCTCATAAACAGTCCCGCGAACGACCGTACCTTGTCCTTTAACCGTAAACACCTGGTCTATTGGAAGACGAAAAGCTCCTTTGGCATCACGCATCTTTTGTTCCTTTAGAGTCTCGATGATTAAATTTTTGATTACATCAATCCCTTTATGCGAAAGGCTATCTATTAATACAAAGGGAGCATCTGCAAAGACGGTTCCAGTTAATTCTTCTAAGATTTCATCCTTAACCAATTCGATAAATTCCTCATCCACTCGGTCAATTTTTGAGATGGCAATCAAACCGTTATTTACCCCTAAGAATTTAAGAATTTCCAAGTGTTCTCTCGTTTGCGGCATAACACCTTCATCCGCGGCAACTACCAGCACAACCAAGTCTATTCCTGCAACGCCTGCGATCATTTGCCTGATAAAGCGTTCATGTCCAGGCACATCAATAACCGAAATTTGAATTTCATCATCATCATATAAGGGAGCAAATCCGAGTTCAATTGAGATTTGCCGTGCTTTTTCTTCCTTTAAGCGGTCAGTATCGACATTAGTCAACGCCTTTGTTAAAGACGTTTTCCCGTGGTCGATATGTCCTGCCATGCCAATTGTAAAATATCTTTTTTCCAAGTTGCCACCTACTTTTTCACAGTTCCATTTAACTGTAGCTTGATTGGCTTGAATGTTCAAGCGAACAATTTTAGACAGAAAAATACGCACCTGCTGCACCGCAGTATTCGCCTGTTTGTAAAAATGTCGAGGATAAGCCAAACATATTGGTATATAGCTCAAGATTTTTTCTTAACGAAGGATTAACGATTAGGGTACTTCCAATATAAACCACATTGTTAATCTTATGGAGAGCTCCCGCCTGCAATGTTAACAATACAACAGTCTCAGCGATCATATTCGTAAGGGATGCCAACGTGTCAGAATCTGTATGTTTTACTCTTGTTCCTTTAGCAAAATTAGCGGCGGTTAAATTACCATCAATGGGCGGTTGGTCAGACTCATAAATATCGCGAACAAGTAAATCAACGTTCCCTTTTTCCCCTTTATTCGCTAGGATTGTCAGCTGATGATAATCCTCTTCCTTCGTTAATAGCGCACCCAGTCCAGTAAAGGTTCCCCCGCCTACCCCGCTGCCAAGAATCCGTTCATAGGTATCACCGTTCACCACATGCCAGGAAGTACCTGTTCCAATGTTCACTAACAAGAATGGGTCTTGTAATTTTTTCCCCTCTTCTCCTAAAAAAATTCTAGCCCCTTCACACGTTGCTTGAAATTCGGGAATGATTGTGCCGTTAGGAAAATATTTTTTTTGAATCATATGGGCTTTTCCACCTGTTAAAGCAGCAGTTACATTAGGAGCCATTATTTTTACCCACGAAATAGCCCCGTCTAACTCGTTTATTGAAAACTTTTTATAATGCATTTGATGATTTTCTTGATAAGCAATTTTGATTAAAGAACCGCCAGCATCAATTCCTGCCTTCATTTCGCTCACTCCTTACCTTATTTATTTGACAGCTAGCTTATTTTTCCTGCCCGACGTTTCACAATCCCTCCACTCTTTACTGTTCTATGTTGGAGGCAATAATTTTATTATATAAAGGAAGAGCTCAAATGAAGCAAATGGCAGAAATAACAAAAAACCAGAGATTATCCTTCTGGGTTTTTTGTCTGCAAGGGATTCTCTTTTATCAAATTAAAAAACAAGACAAAAATTGGTTGAACGATTAGATAAACACATACAGAATAAATAATGCTATAGCCGCTTTTATAATGAAAAACTCCCATTTTAAAGTTCACCCATTCGAAGCCAAAAGAAATAACCGAGAATACTAAAATAAACAGGACGAGAAATCGATTGCTGATATGCAGCTTTTGATAAATAAATAAGAATATGTAGCCAAAGGGTGGATATAAGAAATAAACGACGACGTCCATTACCGTATAGGCGGGACCGTCCATAATATCGTAAAAGTCAAAAGGTGCTGCACCAAAAGAGTTATCGAGTATACCCGCAGCCGTCACACTATATAGGAAGATGAGTACAGTAACTTGCTCTGAAAAGATTTTTGGCAGAAGGAAATATATAGTCCATGAGACAAGAACGGCTCCAATGACAAAGAAATCATTTAAGCCAAAGCCTTTTTCAGTCAACATCATCTGCCGTTTACACCTCCAGACATAGTCTTTAAGCCTCTGAACCATCTCAATGCGAATAAGGCAAGAAATAATAAAGCTATGTAATAAGAAAATGTATAAAAAAGATTCCATTTTTTAAATGCATACATATTAGAGGACAAGCCAATTTTATCTAGTGCTAGAATGATCCCGCTAAATAATAAAACGAGATAAAGCATCCTTTTTAAGGACTGATTAAAAATTAATAAGGTGAAATAGGTCATAAACACTGGGATAAAAACACTTCGAAAAAGAAGAAAGGCCACATACAATTTAGGATTTGTCGTGGTTTTGATCCATTTAAAAGTTTCAAACAATCCTAAATAAGTATGGGTATTAATGAGACAGGTAAACAGGATTAAAAAGAAGATTTCTCGTAGGGAACCCCAGGATCTTTTCCGGTTAAAAGTCAACAATCCTATCATCATCCAGCTAATGATGAAATAAAAAGTAACGACCATGAAATCCCCTCTCCCGACATACATCCTAGGATTATCATTTCCATCTTTTGAAATAATTCACACTTGGCGTTTTGGTTAAAGAAATTTATTTTGAATTTTTCAAGCAAATATATACACAAATAGTCGGAAATTTAATATAATGTTTTTATAAAGTTGTATGAAGGAAACATTTATTGACGAACGAACAAAGCTTGCTTATACGAAAATAACAATAAGAAAGGATGGTGTCTTATGAGCCAAGGGAATTCATTAGCTGTTGAGCGGTCTAGAGCAGCAGAACTCCGGACAGTTTCGGCGGCTAGAGATGCCATTAACGGGAAAGTTAAAGGCATCCGTGCACTCCTTCCGTTTCTCGGACCTGCATTTATTGCTTCCATTGCTTATATCGATCCAGGAAATTTCGCAACGAACATTCAAAGCGGAGCCCGTTTCGGCTATAAAATGCTTTGGGTGATTGTTTTGGCCAATTTAATGGCACTGCTCTTGCAAAATATGTCAGCAAAACTTGGTATTTCGACAGGAAAAAGCCTTCCAGAGGTTTGCAGAGAAAATATGCCGAAATGGTTAACCATCACGATGTGGGTAGTTTCAGAACTGGCAGCGATGGCAACCGATCTTGCTGAGTTTTTAGGAGCCACACTCGCCTTAAATTTACTAGCTGGCATTCCAATGTTGTATGCCACCATTATCACAGGAATTGTCACCTATCTAATTTTAATGTTAGAAAAATATGGGTTCCGCCCGTTGGAAAAATTTATTGTGGCCTTCGCATTGCTTATCGGCTTATGTTACTTAGTCGAAACAGTCCTTTCGAAGCCAAATCTATCGCTTATCGCTTATCACAGTGTTGTCCCATGGGTTGGAAATAATGAAAGCATTATGCTTGCAGTTGGGGTTATCGGTGCAACCGTAATGCCACATGCGATTTATCTACACTCAAGTTTGACACAAGGACGGATTATTCCAAGAAATGATATGGAAAAAATCAAAATACAGAAATTCAGTACAAAAGAGATTCTGATTGCAATGTCACTCGCCGGGTTTGTCAATTTAGCGATGATGTATATGGCAGCATCGGTATTCAATACTTCCGGAAACAGTCAGATTGCCGATATTTCTACTGCCTATCACACCCTAACACCGCTGCTAGGCTCTGCGGCAGCAAGTGTATTCTTAATTTCTTTACTCGCATCAGGAGTTTCAAGCTCAGTGGTCGGAACGATGGCAGGGCAAGTGATCATGCAAGGATTCGTAGGTTTCACCATTCCACTCTGGATTAGGCGTTTGGTGACGATGCTTCCTACTGTTATCATAGTCGCAATGGGTGTTGACCCAACGCGAACACTGGTTATTAGCCAAGTAGTTCTAAGTATCGTGTTACCATTCCCGGTCATTGCGTTAATCTATTTCACGCAAAGGAAAGACTTAATGGGTGTACTTACCAATAAACGGATTACAACCATAACGTCAACCCTATTTGCCATCTTGATTCTAGGATTAAATCTCTGGTTAATATTCCAAACCTTCTTTGCATAAAAGAAATCAGGCTTTTAACACATCACTGCCTCGGGGTCATTCTTCACCGATTTATCACGATTGATTCATGAAAAAAGGAACAGAGCATGGGGTCCCTGCTCTGTTCCTTTTTTTCCACCAATTATTTCCTCCTAATTACCTCACCTTCTTTTTTCAAAATGACTAATAAATAACCCCGGAACAACCTCCATATCTTGGACGAACTGAAAGCCGTTTTTTTGATAAAGTTTCTTGGCGGGAGTATTATCCTTTCCTGTTGATACTTTCAGTACTAGCCATTCAGGTTGGATTTCTTCTAATGCATACAACAACTTTCGTGCGATCCCCTTTCGAAAATGGTTCGGGTGAACGACCATGCGACAAATCGTAAGCGCCTCACCTTCGATTGTAAATGCAAGTGCACCGACAAGGACTTCCTCTTCAAAATATCCCAGAAAGGTTTCTCCACAACCATTTAGTCCCTCCAAAGACTCTTTTAGTGGCGGTATATCAAAAAATCCAATTAAATTTGCTTCGACGAGATACGATGCCTTTTGTAGTTCAAACAATTCTTGAACTAAACTAGTATTATGAAAAGCAATTTTTTTAATCATGTTCAATAAACCCCTTTGATTTTACAAATCACAATAATGAGGAACGAGTGCAATTTCATTAGCATCAGTTTTTTCAATATGAACATAATAAATGCTAATACAAATACACAATAACTTGAATTCCAAGTGCGGTCATACTGGAGTTGTTCATTTGAAAAAGCTACTTTCACTAATTGCCATTATAATTTTAACATTAGCTTTTTATGTATTAATCGGAGTTGTCCAAGAAAAGCTCTTTGTACCAAAAGAATATTTAATATGGATTTTTAAATACCCTGTATCGAGGTTGGTATTTATATATGAATTGTTTATTGGATTTGGCTTTCTCTACCTATCAAAAAAAGGGTTTAGAGAATCCTTTTCAAAAAATGTCTTTTTCAAGAGGCATAGAATATCTAGTCTCACTGCATTTGTACTACTTAATCTCGTACTGCTATACACGATAATCACAGATGTAACTGTTATTACAAATAAAAAGATAATAGACTATTCTTTTCTCTCACCTCAGGGCAAGAAATTTAGTTACAACGATGTTGTAAAGATTAACACAGGAGTCTATGGTGAAAAATTATATCTCCCCTTCACGCACTCCAAAGGAGATTTTTATTACATTATTGAATTAAACAACGGAACAAACATCGATTTAACTGAAATGGGAGGCGCAAAAAATGATATAGACGAACGTTTTATTATTGAAAAACTAGACATTCAGTTTGTAAATATGGGAATTCCGAAAGTAGCAAGTATGGCTAATTTCGAGTACAGTACCTTAGGTAAAATTTATAAGAATAAGATCCGAAATATATTAAAAAATACCAAGTGACCCTTTATAGTGGGAAATAATAAAAAAGATTGCGCATATAAAAAAATAAATCCCCTATCATTATCGGGGATTTATTTTGAATGGGTTGGTTCCGTGCACTTTCTAGTCAGAAAATTTATGCTAAGAAAGCTCCTAATGCTACCATTGCTTTCTTTAATGCTTGTTCATATGCTTTATCTTTACCTATAACAAAACGGAAATCAGACATATCTCGAACAGTTGAACGTCCTTCTATTTCATAACCATTTTCAAAAATAAGAAGACATATTGTTGATTTATCGCTCATCCGGTGAAATCTTTTCTCGACAATCATTTCCTCTAACTTTCTACGTTTATCATCCTTAATCCCACCAGTTCTAGAATAAGGGATAACGATATGGTCATACATATGGTGGTTCTTACAAGATACTAAAAGAATTTCTTCACCTTTATGTTCCACGTTATTAATCTCTCCACATTTAGGACAAATACTTTCGATAATCATTATGTTTTCTCTCCCTTTAAGGTAATTTGTTACTGAAAGCGGGTTTAATGAAAAACTAATGATCCTAATTCGAATTGTATATGATGAAGACCAATCCAATTTATAATCGATTAAAGAAGGCAACCGTAAAGACTTGATTATTAGCACACCAACTGACAGCTTACAAAATAATAACTATCCCTGGTCCTCCTACTCAACGACTATCGTAATTTTTAAAATTTTCTCTATTTTATTATTTTTTCCTATATCGGTCAACCTAAATGTTTCTTCTCCTAAGTCAGCTCAATTCGTAAAAACAAACTCAGTCCTACTACCAGTCTGATCCGCTATTACTTCAAGTCTGACATCTATGCGCTCTTTCAGTTCTGGAACATGGGAGATAATCCCGACTAAGCGGCCACTGCTTTGAATATCCATTAACGCTTCAATCGCCTGGTCGAGTGATTCAGGATCAAGCGTTCCAAAGCCTTCATCAATGAACATGGTTTCCAATGATACCCCGCCAGCGTAATTTTGCACCACATCAGCCAAACCCAAAGCTAGCGACAATGCCGCCTTAAAGCTTTCGCCGCCCGATAACGTTTTGACATGGCGTTCCTGACCGGTATATTGGTCAAAAACGAGCAGCTCCAAACCACTTTGAACATTACCTTTTGAACGGTCGGTTTTTCGAAGAAGTTGAAAACGACCAGCAGTCATTTTCCTCAAGCGTCCATTTGCTTCCCGTAGAATATCATCCAAAAACGCGGCCAATACAAACCGCTCAAAGGTAATCCGATACGTATTCTGCCCTCTGGAAATATCATGCAAATGTCCGATAAGCTTGTACCTTTCCTCAAGTACTTTCATCTGCTGATTCAAGCGCTCCACAAGATTATAAATTTCTTCATTATCCCGCTTTTTCACAAACAAATCCGTTCGCTTTTGATTCAGGAACTCAATTTCTGCAGCAAGTTTACCTAGTTGATCTTTCAACCCATCCACATCCGGTGTTTTCACATCCTTTAATTGTTCCGTTAATTCTTTATAGCGGTCCGAAACAGAGCGTAAATCCTCACGATATTTACGGATTTCATTTACAAGCTTACTAATATCTCCTTCTAGCCGCTTCGAAGCATGATACATACTATAGTTTTCAAAGCCTTGTTCAGAAAGCTGGTTTTTAAAGATATCTCGTTCGGTCTCAAGTTCATTTTGTTTATCTTTATGGTGTTTCTCCGCATCTACTAATCTCGCAGCTTCCGCTGAATGCTTTTCTTTTACGGCTTGCACACGTTTCTGTGCTTCTTCCAGCTGTTTTACCAAGATTTCATGATGCCTTTTAGCCGCAGCAAATGCGTTTTCATATGCGGCTTCCGAGCGGAGGCTCTCTGGAATCACCTTGTTCAAACGATCTAAGTTCGCTTTCTTTTCGGTAAAATGAACCATTAAATCGCTCACTTCGACTGCATACTGTTGAATGGCCTTTTGTAGCGCCACTTTCCCAGTCTCTAGTTTCTCTAGATCTCGTTTAACCGTTTCAAGCTGCTTGTTTTGCTCCAAAAGTGTTCGTTGCGATTCCACGAGACGATTTTTGGCAGTTGAAACCGCTGCTTTCACATCATGCAAATCCGTTTCAATAAACTCGGCTCGCTGGATGCGGATTTCCTGTAACATTTCGTCCATTGCTTCCCGCTGCCTTTTTTCAGCAGATTGACTATCATAAAAGTGAGATTCAGCCTTTGACTTTTCTTCCTCCAACCGTAAAAGTTGCTCTTTAGCTACCTTCAAATCCTCCTCATTCGGAATAGTACCTTCATTTAAAGGTGCTGGAGAAGGATGATGCTCGGAACCGCAAACAGGGCAAGCTTCCCCTGTATGAAGCCTCGCTGCTAGAAGGGATGCCTGTCCATTAAGCCATTTTTTCTCCAAGACTTCGTTTATTGCCTTCGCATCCATGTACCTTGCAGCCGTATTTTCGTAGCGACCTGTAATTAACTTAAGATTCTGCTCAGCGTTTTGATGCTGCTCAAGCAATGCTTCAAATTTATGAAAACGATCAAGCTCCATCTGAAGTTTTTCCAGCTGGCGCTCATTTTCCAAAAAGGTTAGCTGTCCATGCTCAATTACTGCCTTTTGCTGAAGGAGGCTTTTTTGCCCTTCTTCATTTAATACAAGACTTCTTTCGGAAAAACGCTGTTTTTCCATAGCATTAGTTAGTAATGTTTCAGCCGATGCGGCTGTCTTTACTAGCGCGGCAAATGAATAGACGTCTTCTTTCATATTGGCAAGACGATTGATTTCCCCGAGTGCAGTTTGCCGCTCTTCGTCTCGTTCAAGTTCTCCTTGTAGATGCAGTTCAAGCTGTTTTAAAAGCCCATCCAATTTTTCTATTTCCGCCTTTATTGCGATAACATTTGCATGTAACTGGTCCACTTCCCGCTTTAAGCGGTGGCAAAGCTCCTCCTGTTTTGCTAGGAGAGCTGCTTTTTGTGCCATTTGTACCCGTTTTTCTTTTTCGGCAAACAGATTTGCTTGCTGGTCAAGCCCTTCCTTTTGCTGCTTTAATTCTTCCTTTAATTGAAGCTGTTTAAGAATCGCTTCGGCTTCATAAAGCTGAGCCTTCAGTCGATCCTGCTCCAGTTCTTTTTCTTTTAAATTATTGTTCAGTTGATCGAGCATAGTTGCCATACCAGCTATTTCTACCTTTAATAACGGCATGATGATAGTATCATTCGCGCTATCGGCTTCAAGATAGTCACGGAGTTCTTCATTCGTCAACACCTGAATCCGACGAATCGCTTCACTTCTTGCCTGCACTTGGTCCTCGACTGATTTTTTCAATTCTGAAGCTTCGACCTTCAGCTTTTCTTCTACTAATTTATAAATTTGTGTATGGAAAAGCCTCTGCAAAATGACTTCCTTATCCTTGCTATCAGAAGTTAATAGCTTGCGGAATTCCCCTTGGGGTATCATTAAGATTTGCCGGAATTGATTGCTATCGATGAGCATAATTTCTTTAATTTTTTCTTCAACCTCATTAACTTTTGAAGCAATCAGCTTCTTCTCGCCATTTTCATCCCACATATATAATTCAGCTTTAGCTCCAATTTGCGTATAACCGTCACCTTTTTCCTTCTTTTTCTGTTGCTGCGGTGATCGTGTAATCGAATAAACTTTATTGCGAAGAGAAAAATCAAGCGAAACCTCCGTTAATAACTCCTCTTTTGCAAATTGGCTGCGGAGTTCGGGACCATTGCGATCCTCGCCACTCGCTTTCCCGTATATCGCATAGCTGATCGCATCGAAAATTGTCGTCTTGCCAGAGCCTGTTTTTCCCGATATGACAAACATCGTGCGATTTCCAAGGTTAGCAAAGTCAATCGTTTCCCCACCAGCGTATGGTCCAAATGCCTGCATCGTCAATTTTAACGGTTTCATTTGAGACCCTCCTCTTTCAGCACTTTTTCGATCACATCTGCCATTGCTTCTTTTTTCTCAGTCGTGAATTCTGAGGTGGTCATTTCTGAGTAAAATTGTTCAAACAACGCAATTTCCGACTTTTTTTCACTTTGTGTGGCATTAAATGAATGCTTTTTCTTCATGTCGATCACATCAATTTTCCTTTCAAGATGGAGAACATTCGGATATACCTGGCGCAATTTATTGATGGGATCAATCAATGCACCTTCATCATGCAACGTGATTTTTAAATAATCATGTAATCTTTCTTTTTCGTAAAAGGCGGATCTAGTAATTGATCAAGATGCCCTTCTAACTCACGCATATCACGTGTAGGGCTCAGCGATCGGTAACGATGTGAAAAATTACCTTTATCGTCCATTTCAATAATGGAAATGGATTTTTTTTGCTTTGCTTCGGAAAAAGAATATTTTAAAAGCGAACCTGAGTATTTAACTTTTTCGTGGTTAATGGCATCTGGGCTATGAAGATGGCCAAGTGCCGTATAGGAGAAGGGTGCAAAAAGCTCAGCGCCGACACATCCAGATCCCCCTACAGAAAGGATGCGTTCCGAATCTGATGTTTGCCCCCCAAGTACAAAGGCATGTCCAACCAATACGTTCGGCTCATTGGGATTTAATGTTTCTTCCATTTTTCCAATCAATGCTTTCATTGCATCCTGATGGGAATGAATCGAATCATCGTCAAACAGTTGGCGAACAACCCCCGGCTCTGCATACGGTATTAGATAAAAATTTACCCCGTTGATCTGTACGGGTCTGAAGCTTTTATCAAGCTTACCCGAAAGATAGAATTGACTGTGCTGATACCACGAGCTACCAAACGAAAGTCGCTCAGCACTATCGTGGTTCCCGGCAATCGCAACAATTGGTGTTTTCAGCTCGACATTGATTCTAAACAACATTTCATCTAGGAGTTCCACCGCATCCGTTGGCGGTACAGAACGGTCATAAAGGTCCCCGGCAATGACAACTGCATCCGGCTGTTCTTCAGCAACAATGGCAACAAATTGCTCGAGTGCTTCCCTTTGGTTCTCCGTCATATAAACACCATGCACTAATTTGCCTAAATGCCAATCAGCTGTATGGATAAACTTCATATTCTTCACCTCATCATTAATAAACTACGAATAAGCAATAATACTATTATAGCAAAATATTATCGATAAAACCTTGGAAATCCAAGACATTACAGGAACTTTGGCGTTTTCATCCTAGTGAAGGGTTGTATATTTTTAGGAGGTTTAATTAGAAGGGTTATGTATAAAGACCCATAAATCAATTAAGGTGGTCCAAGAAAATTAGCCCATAATCCATTAATCTTTGAAACAATGAAACAACAAAAAACAGCCCAGCATATTAACCGGACTGTTGTCATTAGTTGCATCAAATTACTTTTTAGTTACGTTAGCAGCTTGTGGTCCACGAGCTCCTTCAACTACTTCGAAAGATACTTCTTGACCTTCTTCTAAAGTTTTGAAACCTTCTGTTTGGATAGCAGAATAATGAACGAATACGTCGTTACCGTCTTCAGCTTCGATGAATCCGAAACCTTTTTCTGAGTTAAACCATTTAACTTTACCGTTTTTCATGTGAAAAAATCCTCCTATTGGCTTAAGGTTAAGCCATGTGTAAAATTCACCAAATTACAACGTAGAAAAGCTTTACTTCATTTCCTCATCCAAACTTCGGTTAAAACTTTGAACAAAGCGTGTAACATAAATCTAATCTCGTGCAACGGCTGACTAAAATTTATCATTTATTATTTATTCTGTCAAGAAAGCCACAGTGACATAAAACGACAATATTCACGTTCTTTCCCTCATTCGTTCGGGCAGATTCTGAATCGATTGGACCACCATATCTAGCTTTGTTTCAATGCGATAAAGCAGATATAATGACACAACAATCGGAAATCCCACCTGGCTGATGATTGGTACGAACTGGTCCACTGTCTTATCCCCTTTCTCTTTAATTGAAATGGTAAAAGGAGAGACCGGTTTCATAATGAATCCGGCCTTTTCCTCTTTTAAACTAGTTGATAATCAGTGACATTCCGTTCAACGATTCTTGCTCCTTGTGCGGAAACTAAATTACCACTTGCTGTATTAATAATTCCAGATGCAATAATATCCGCCATCGATTGCTTAACGACCCCTTCATTCACTGGTTCCTTCGGATTATCAACGGTCATTCGAACCGTTTTCCCGAACTCGGTAACAAATTGTAATTCCATTGTTTTTGCCATTCCTTTCACCTCCTATCTTGAACAAATCCCTCTTCTATTAGGCTAGAATCTCGGTGGTATCCGCTCTTTCAACGCTATTAAGCGTATCATTGCACAAAACAGATAAGGCTTGTGCCACTTGAAAGAGCTGATTAGGTGATGCTTCTTTCTTGATGCTATTCAATGTCTTTGCTTTTAAAATGGGGGCTCCTTTCTCATCCATTCCGACTTCAAACACCAATCGTAGCTTGGTTTCTGCTAACATTGCCTGTGCCATAATCTATCACCTCCTCTCACCTTCTATATATAAAAAAAGAGTAAAAAAGGACATGGCAGCAGCTAAGTATTAATAAAAAATCTGCGGGGAAAAAGTAAAGGGAATTCATCAGTTTTGTCTTATTTTGTAGAAAAATTTTAAAGTAGTCTATCATGAAGTGGAAGGATATTGTCCTAGAAAAAGGTATAAGGGAGTGGAATCTGAATTGACAGCCTGTCTTTATCTTCAAGAAAGTCAAGAATGGTTGAATGGCACATTTCTTCTTTTTTTACTTTAAATCCGCACTTGTCCATTCAGTTATATTCTGAGTGCATATGTTATTACTACCACCGGAACCAGCAGCACCTTTTATAAATACCTCCGAAAAGGCGTTTGCATGTCATGCAGACACCTTTTCATTTTTTAAAATTGTTTACGCAAATCGCTAATTTTGACCTTCAAGACGAGTTTACCTCTCCCCCTTTAATGCCAAATAACTTATTATTAAAGATAGGGATTCATTTTCTACAATCGTTAGAAAAGAGGTGAAATTTATGGCCAAACTCGAACAAATAAAACGTCACCTAAAAGGAAGAAAAAAATTACATCTTTTCTTGATAATTTAAATTTCTTTCGGTTACTTAAGGTGATCTTACTTATTTCTCTTGCCCTTTTATTTGTCTATCTTTATTATTTACATACCAAAGGTACTCTTACATCCAATATGGCCACACTATGGAAATTGCATAAGAAAGTTATTCTGGTTATACTCGGATTTTTAACATACAGTTTGAGTATTTTTTACTTGGGAGTTTGGAAAGGGAGAAAAGGATAATTGATTATAAGTGTACCATTATCGTGAAATATCCAATATTCTCCTATAAAAATCCACTATAATAATTCGGGCAAATTAAACAGAAAAGCCAAAGTCAGATTAATAAACAAGACTTTTTTCGAAAAAAAATTAACTTGTTTCAATTAAATTAAAGTGGTATAATAACTGAGCGATGAGCTGAGTTGTGTAAGCCGAGAAACATTCCTTTTTGGAACGCACTATGTGGAGTGTGGTTTCTCGCCTCAATACGCGAAGAGACGCCTGTGTATACAGGCGTCTCTTTTTTTGTAAAATTTTTCAATTAATATTAGCGCTTTTCATTCTAATCTTTTAAAATAAAGGTAGAAGGCTAGATTTTAAAAGATGGAGGGGACCCGAAATGAATAACCACGATATTGATTATAAAATATATGGCGATGATATGCAGTTCGTAGAGGTAGAGCTTGACCCGCAGGAAACGGTTGTGGCAGAAGCTGGTGGATTTATGATGATGGAAGATGACATACATATGGAAACCATTTTTGGTGATGGCTCTGGAGGTGGTGGCTGATGGGCAAGCTGTTCAGTGCTGGTAAGCGCGTTCTTACCGGAGAGAGCTTGTTTATGACCACCTTTACCAATCAAGGTGTGGGTAAGAAGCGTGTTTCATTTGCAGCACCCTATCCGGGAAAAATCATTCCTTTAGATTTAAGCGAACTAGGCGGCAAAATCATCTGTCAAAAGGATTCCTTCCTTGCCGCTGCCAAAGGCGTTTCGGTCGGCATAGAGTTTCAAAAAAAAATCGGTGCTGGTTTCTTTGGTGGTGAGGGATTCATCATGCAAAAGCTTGAAGGAGATGGACTGACATTTCTTCATGCTGGCGGAACAATCATTAGAAAAGAGCTTCTTCCGGGCCAAAAATTACGTGTTGACACTGGTTGTTTAGTTGCCATGACGAGCCATGTAAATTATGATATTGAATATGTCAAAGGAGTTAAAACGGCCATGTTCGGGGGAGAGGGTTTATTCTTTGCTACCCTTAAACCCAGGAAGCGTTTGGATTCAATCACTTCCATTTAGCCGACTAGCCAGCCGTGTATTTGCTGCAGCTCCATCGCGCGGGGGAGCAAAAGATGAAGGCAGCATCGCAAAAGGAATTTTTGATATTTTGGGTGGAGATTGATAGTGTGAAGTTTGAGCATAGGACGTGCGCCAAGGCTAAACTGGAACGGGCGAGATCGATAGGATCCCGCTTTTTTCGTTGAAGTTTAAAATCTGGCCACTTTGGAATCCATTATTAAAGACATTTCTCTTGATGCCTTGGATTGTTTTGTCTCTAAGAGGCCTTATTAAAGACATTCTCCTGATCCCTCGGAGAGTTTTGTCCTTAAGAGACCTTATTAAAGGCATTTCTCTTGATGCCTTGGATTGTTTTGTCTTTAAAGGCCTTATTAAGGACATTATTCTTTTCGCCTAGGTAAGCTTTGTCGTTAAGGGTATTTCTGGAACTCATTACCTTTGTTTCCTGCGAATTTTCTCAATCACATTCTCAACATCATCCGGTCGTAAAAATTCAATGGGTGAAAATCCCTTTTCAAAAACAACGGAGTCTGCTTCAACCATCAATAGGTACTTTCCATTAACCTTCGCTAAATGAATGGTATCGCCAAAATCAGCGAGCAGACCTTTTACTGAGACATGGTCTAACTTCATTTTCAACTCGAGCTCTGGAGTATGCTCGATTATTTGCGCTGCAGCTTCAATGACTTGTTCGGTTTCAAAACGTTCCTGAAGCTCCCGTTTTTCACTTGCGGCCCAAATCTCCATGGCACCTTCAAATTGTTGGCGTTCCTCACTCTCTGGTTCGAACACTTCTTCCACATGGCCTCTAACCATCTCGATTACCTGTGTCTTGACAATTTCGGGCATCGATTGCGCATATTCCACATACTTGAGGAAATCTTCAAAATAGCGGGCATGTGAGGACTGATTTATTTTTAACTCATTTTCCTCTAAAAGCCCTTCCTCAGGCATGTAAGGATATTGAATCGATTTCATATTTTTCGTTGTAATCGCCATTTCCACGTGCCGAATGAGTGTCGACTCATCCGAAATGGAAGCAACCTTTGGCTCAAAATCGCATTTTAAAATAAAGACAAATGGATCATCAAAATAACGGGCAAGCTTGGCAGTTGCTACCAAAAATACTCCGCCGCGGACAGCGCTTGTGTTTAAATAAGTATTTACAAACTTTTCAGCCTCTTCTTGAAACGCTTCTTTAGACGTCGCAAAACGGGTGCGATAAAACAGATTATAATTTGGGTTGGATGTTAAATCATGCCCTTCTTCTACTACAAAGTAGCCAATTTTCGTTGGCACTTCATCTGCCTTTGGATGACGCTCTACCTTCCTTTTGACGATTTTAGCAAATTCGCCATCGAGGAACTCCTTCAATGAGCTATTTTCATATTCCTCTTCAGCCATTGTTTGAAAGTGCTTGTAGCGTTTATCCGCCTGCTCGCCTTTGCCTTCCACCTGGATCACAAAAAAGGATAGGTATTGTATTTGAAAATCCATCACATTCACCTTTTTTCTTAAAAATAGACTTCACAAGTATAGAAAAGCGATGGACTTTCGTCAAATGGAATCGCACTTATTTTCATCAATTGAGTCCAACCCTTTCGAGTGCCCCTTCATTCCTGTAAATTAAAAATCCAAATGCTTTAATTCGTCAAATGCCTGGGCTTTTTTCCAATTGTACGACTGCCATGGAGCGATTGATTTCAGCGCTTCGTCTTTTCGTAATAGTAAAATTCCCTTCAAATCTTTCACCTGCTGATCTTTATGATAGAGTTCTATTAATCCAAGGACACCTGTGTAAGATAAGTTATTGAGATAATGAAGGTCAATTTTCCCACTCGTTTCATATCGAGCGATATTTTCCTTTACGACAATTTTATCCAAATCAATCACCGTAATTGCCGTGTAATAGAGTAAGGAAGTAATAAAATAAAAGTGGAATAAGGATAATTTTTCAATCCAAATTTTCACCAAAGTGTAGGTGAAAATAATGACTAAAAAGATCATAAATGAGTGTACGAGCACCCTTGTAAAGGTAAACCCATAGGCTTCCTCATACATCCCCATGCGCAAAAATGCGGAACTTAACATGACTGCGCTTGATAAAACAAGGATGGTCAACATTAGTTGCGTAAATCGTTTTAAACCATTTGTGGCATGTTTCACAAGGGTTAGAATGAAAACGGTAATCGAAAGATTGATTAAGGTGACAAACAGAAGCTCAAAGAACCCTTTTCTGGCATACTGAGCAAAGGTAAAATCCCCTTGTAATGTACCCGCGAAGAAATATTTAAATTGCACGATTGTAAATAAAACATATACAGCATTGATGATGACGAGCACAGTGATCGCGATAATTGCATCAATCTGCGGCAACTGTATATCTGGTTCTTTCTGGCAGGCCTTTAATTGTTTTTTCAAAAGGGACTGCATAAATCCGAAGAATGCAAAGGTGTAGATTAAAATGATAATTAATCTGAAAACACTTGCCGAATCAATCACACGGAACCATTGTGGAATCCCGCCAATCAATCGTTCAAATTGGCTGTCGGCGGACATGAGTAAATTGAGAACAACCGCTAGGACAGGAACAGAAATCAAAATCCCGATGAGTATTTTTCTCCATACTTGGTACTTGTTATGATCAGCCCCCTGCCTTAAGCTTTTTCCAAAAAGAGCAGCTAAGGCTGCATTATATTTCAATGCATCCATTAGCCTTGAAAGCAAATAGGAAACAAAAACTGGGCGATTCCACTGCCAGCTTTTTGGACTGGTTACCAAAACGAGGTGGAAAATCACCAAGCCTGGAATCACTAGTAAATTTAGAACGTAAAATAGTTTGGCGTTGTTGATGTAATAGCTTGTTGAAAGCAACCAAATACAGATTAATACGAGGTACCCTAATCGTTGATGAGAAAACGGGTAGCGTCGGTAGCGCCAAAAAAACACCGAATAAAAGGTCACAATAAATACGAAATAGGAAATCCCTATTTCGCCTCCGAAGAAAAAGGCTTCCTCTGCTAAAATTCCTAGAAGTAAACATAAACATAATAAAATCCAATCAGATTTACTAATTTTCGTTTCCATTTCCATCCCTCTTTTGCACAGAATTTCTATATATATAGTTTTACTAGGTATATAGATAAAAAAAGTGCTTATATCGAAGCTTTTTTCCCCCAGCGATATCCAAGCCAACTTATTGGATAAAGAATGATGGTAAAAATGATACAAGCGATGACAAACTGGTCAGTTAATAATGGATCAAACCAGGCGTGTGGAATAATTCGTAGAACCGTAAGAACCATTAACAGGATATTGGGTATAAGTGAAAGCAGGAACGTTTTTTTTAGCAGCCGCCTCCCGCTATGTCCAAATCCCTTTCCAATTTCGTATCCCAGCAAAGCCCAGAAAAATAAATATAATAAGGCGATCAAAGTCGGTATCGATGTTAAGTGACTCCAAATGCCGTTAACCATTGCCAATGAAATAGATTATGGCCAAAGTTAGAAGGCTGCCTCCACCAAAAAAGAGGATATTGAGAAGGATAAACAGCCACTTCATGTTACTCGGTGTTACTGAAAATTCCTCTTTCCACATAGCTGCAATCTCTTCTGGACTACCAAGCCTTGCGACAATGCGTTCGAAAACCTCATCTTCATCCTGACAATCAAAGGATTCAATCAGGATTTCATCGATATGCGTCTCATATTCAGCTAATATATTTTCTTTATCTTGATGGTTATCTAGTCCCTTCGCTAACTCTTCAAGAAACCTATTCTTTGGCCGTTCCATGCTTCGTTCTCCCTATCACTTTGTTCATAACCTTAACAAAATCCTGCCATTCACTCACTTTTTCACCTAATATTTCTTTACCTGCCTGAGTAATCCGATAATACTTTCGTGCAGGGCCTTTTTCCTGCTCCTGCCAATAACATTCAATGTACTCTTGTTTTTCAAGCTTGTGGAGTGCCGGGTACAATGTCCCCTCTTTTACACTCAAACCATTGTCACTCTTCTGCTCCAGCTCTTTTACTAATTCATAGCCATACATATCTCGCTCGTTTAAAAATTGCAGTAAGATTAGCGACGTACTACCTTTTACCAATTCGCGGTTAAACATTTCATCACCTACCTAGAGTTTTTATGTATATAGAAATTCTATAACGTAAGCATTACTTTGTAAAGGGGGATTTCGGAGAATTTTCCATAAAAAATAGTGGCGATTTTTTCGCCACTGAAATAACAGCCTATCTATTTACTGAATTTCCCTTTTGTTCCTTAATAATCCGGTCCCGCTCTCCCCCATCAGCTAGTTCCTCAGAAAATTCATGTTCTGCTTGATTTCCTACTAGTTGTTCCGAAGACCGGATAATGTTCGCAGGTAAATTATTATTTGGAGCTGCCTGTCCATTCCATTTTCCCATTAAGTTACCCCCTATGTGAATTATTTAATGTTATTCTTTCCTTTCAAGCTTAATTAATGCAGCAAAAAACGCTTGGGCATCCAAGCGTTTTTTCAGATTATATAATCATTTTCTTATTCGATTGTAATTGTAATTCCTGTTCGTTGGTGATATCCTGCTCACGAACCTTCTTGATTCTAAAATGATAAATTAAATAGCAGGCTGCAACAAATGGAACACCGCAATATAGGGCAACCCGTTGATCAGGGTCAAAGGCTAAACTAATGAGAACGATGCAGTTTAATACTAAGCCTAGGATTGGCAGGAATGGGAAAAGTGGTGTTTTAAATTTAAGATCCGAAACTTGTCCACCCTCTCGAATGAATTTTCTACGAAAGGCAATTTGAGATGCTGTAATTGAAATCCAACCTACCTGAGCACCTAGCCCTGCTACTGAAATGAGCCATACAAACACGGTACTAGCAGCTACAACACTTGATAATAGTGATAATAAGGCAATTCCGATTGTTAAAATAAGGGCATTAAATGGAACGCCTCGTTTCGATACTTTCGTGAGAATGGGACTAGCCATTTTCTCTTTTGACATCGCATACAGCATCCGTGTTGCTGCATAAAGACCAGAGTTTGCAACTGAAAGCAAGGCAGTAAGAACGACAAAGTTCATAATATCTGCAGCATAAGGAATTCCGATATTATCAAAAACGACAACAAATGGGCTTTCAATAACTCCTGCTTTTTCCATTGGAATTAAACCAGATAATACAAAGATTGCTAAAACAAAGAAGAAAAGCGTGCGCCAAACTGTTTGTCTAATCGATTTTGGAATCGTTTTTTCAGGTTCTTCACTTTCACCAGCTGCAATCCCGATTAATTCAGTTCCCTGGAACGAGAAATTTACCGTAATCATCGTCATGATCAATGCTGTTAGTCCATGTGGTAAGAGACCATGAGCTGTAAAATTAGATAAAAATGGTGCTGCTTGTCCGCCTTTCATATGGATCATTCCAAACATGGCAGCTCCGCCTAAAACAATGAATGCTAAGATGGCAAAAATTTTGATACTTGAAAACCAAAATTCAGTTTCTCCAAATGCTCGTGCTGAAAGAGCATTAAGTGAAAATAAGACAACCGCGAAAATCAGACACCACATCCAAACTGGCGAATGAGGAAACCATCTTTGCATTGTCTGTCCAGCAGACAATAGCTCCAATGCAACGGTTACAGCCCATCCTAACCAATATAACCATCCAAGCGCAAATCCTGTTCCTGGGCCAATAAATTTGGTCGTATACGTTTGAAACGAACCAGATATCGGCATGGCAACAGACAATTCCCCAAGACAAAGCATCGTTAAGAACATAATAAAACCGCCAACGATATAAGAAAGGATCGCTCCAGTTGGTCCAGCCTGATGAATCGTATAGCCCGATCCTAAGAAAAGCCCTGAGCCAATTACCCCACCAAGCGAGATCATAAATAAATGTCTTGCCTTCATCGTCCTTTGTAATTCGTTTGTGTTGTTTTCAGGTAAATGCATTAATTTTCCCCCTTCATACCCCTTTAATTGAATGCGCTTCCAAAATGTTACAAAACAGCATGTGGTATGATAATTTTTATCTAATAGGCACAGTTTATACTGACCTCTAGCAAAAAGAAAGATATAAGACTATGCCAAATAATGGCGACAGTCAATCCTCTAAAAAAATTATCACTATTTTCACTTATTTAAGTATGCAATTTCCATGCCAAAGCCTAAAAGCCTATTTGTGAACATTCAATGAATATTTTCTGCCAAAAATTTTGGCACAATAATAAAAATTTTGGCACATTATAGGCAAAATTTTGAGCATACCAATAGAAAAAGGCCTTTCCCACGACTAAATTAAAAAGTTTAAGTCGAAAAGGACAGACCCTAGTTTACCATACTATTCTTTTTTAATCACTGCCTGTTATCAATAAATCATCTTGGATGGTAGCTAATATGGTATCTGAATTTATTTTTTGACCTGACCCAACACGTAAAGACGTTATATATCCGCTTATGCCGATCGAAATCTCTTCCATCCTACCGCTGTTTGTTTTAATTAAAAACAGTTTCTCCCACTCATATACATGGTTGTTTTTCCTCGTTAAAACTACTTCTACGGTACCGGACCAAGGACTGTAAATCGTTTCTTCCGTTACTTGCAAGTTCTCCACTCCTTTTTTGTGATTTCAAACAGTCATAAAACGGTTGACCTTAATTGAGAATGAAACATCCATTTCAAGCCATACAACTACCAATTTGGGGCAGATTAAACCCAACCGCGGAAACGAGAAGCTTCCGCTACTTTCTTGATTCCCACCATATACGCTGCTAAACGCATATCCACTTGATGTGTTTGCGAAGTTTGATAAATGTTTTCAAATGAATGGACCATAACCTTCGCTAATTTTTCCTCGACTTCTTCTTCAGTCCAATAATACCCTTGATTATTTTGCACCCACTCAAAATAAGATACAGTTACACCACCGCTACTTGCAAGAATGTCCGGTACAAGAAGAATTCCACGTTCTGTTAAAATATTTGTTGCCTCAAGGGTGGTTGGTCCATTAGCCGCTTCGACAATGATCGAAGCCTTAATATTAGCCGCATTTTTGGCTGTTATTTGATTAGAAATCGCTGCTGGCACGAGAATATCACACTCTAATTCGAGTAGTTCTTCATTTTTAATTGTATTTTTAAACAGTTGAGAAAATGTTCCAAAACTATCTCTTCTATCTAATAGATTGTCAATATCCAGTCCATTTGGATCGTACACTGCACCGTACACATCCGATACTGCAACAACCTTCGCTCCTGCATCATGCATGAATTTTGCTAAATAACTTCCAGCGTTCCCAAAGCCTTGAATGACAACACGTGCGCCTTGTAATTCGATTCCCTTTTTCTTTACTGCTTCTTCAATACAGATGGTAACTCCGCGAGCAGTTGCTGTTTCACGACCTTGTGAACCGCCAAGAACAAGTGGTTTCCCAGTAATAAATCCAGGTGAGTCAAACTCACGTAAACGGCTATACTCATCCATCATCCACGCCATAATTTGCGAATTTGTATAGACATCTGGTGCTGGAATATCTTTTGAAGGACCAACGATTTGGCTGATTGCGCGGACATAGCCACGGCTTAAGCGCTCAAGCTCTCTAAAAGACATTTTCTTAGGGTCACAGATAATGCCGCCTTTTCCTCCACCATATGGAAGATTGGTAATTCCGCACTTTAAACTCATCCAAATAGACAACGCTTTTACTTCTTCTTCATTTACTTCAGGGTGAAAGCGGACGCCGCCTTTTGTTGGACCGACCGCATCATTGTGCTGTGAACGATAACCAGTAAAAATTTGAACGGAACCATCATCCATCCTTACCGGGATACGCACTGTTAACAGTCTGATTGGATCCTTTAGTAATTCGTACATTTCATTCGTATAGCCTAATTTCGATAACGCCTTTTGTATGACCGTCTGCGTTGAATAAAACAAGTTTAATGACTCTTGTTCGTCTTGTTGTTCCTTCGTTATATTATTAAGCACCGTGTTAACAGTCATGTCTGACACCTCGTCAAATAGTAGTGTTATTTTTGTAACGATATAATTTCCTAAGCTAATACCTTTTGAATTTTCGCAATGGCCAATCGATTTCTTCTTTTGAAATAATCAATGGTGGAGCAAAACGAATCACAGTATCGTGAGTTTCTTTACATAATAAGCCTTCTTCTTTTAACTGTTCGCAATAAGGTCTTGCTTCTTCCGTTAGTTCAACCCCGATAAATAAGCCTCTTCCTCTTACTTCTTTAATCATTGGGTTATCAATAGCTTTTAATTGGTTAAGGAAATATTCCCCTAATTCAAGAGAGCGTTCAGCAAGTTTTTCTTCCTCGATTACTTCTAGTGCAGCAACGGAAACAGCGCAAGCAAGTGGATTTCCACCGAAAGTCGAACCGTGTGAACCTGGATTAAATACTCCTAAAACATCGGAGTTCGCGACAACACAGGAAATAGGGAATACTCCTCCACCAAGTGCTTTACCCAAAATGAGCATATCAGGTGTTACTTCTTCCCAATCACATGCAAACATTTTTCCAGTCCGTGCCAAGCCAGCTTGAATTTCATCAGCGATGAATAAAACATTGTTTGCTTTACACAAATCTGAAGCTGCCTTTAAAAATCCTTCTGGAGGTATAATAATTCCAGCTTCACCTTGAATTGGTTCGATTAAGAACGCGGCAGTATTAGGAGTGATAGCTGCTTTTAATGCTTCGAGATCCCCGTATGGAATTAAGTTAATCCCTGGTAACATCGGCCCGAATCCACGCTTATATTCTGGATCAGATGATAAGGAGACGGCACCCATTGTACGGCCATGAAAATTCCCAATACAAGCAATAATTTCTGCTTGGTCTTCAGCAATCCCCTTTACATCGTAACCCCAGCGACGAGCAGCTTTAAGTGCTGTTTCAACCGCTTCTGCACCTGTATTCATTGGAAGTACCATGTTTTTATTTGTTAACTTACTAACTTTCTCATACCAAGGACCAAGTTGATCACTGTGGAAAGCACGGGAAGTTAAGGTTACTTTATCTGCTTGATCTTTTAATGCTTGGATAATTTTTGGATGACGGTGCCCTTGGTTTACAGCTGAATAAGCACTAAGCATATCCATAAATTTATTACCCTCTGGACTTTCCACCCAAACTCCTTCTGCCTTCGCAATTACGATTGGTAGTGGATGGTAGTTGTTTGCACCAAATTTCTGAGTTTGCTCAATGATTGTGTTTGATTTTGTTGTGGTTCCATTCATTTCGTGTTTCCTCCTTAAATTACATGCTTTTTCTGATATTAGAGCATTTCGGATGTTGTTTTTGCCTGCATATGAAGTAGCAAATAATCAGGACCGCCTGCTTTTGAATCTGTACCTGACATATTAAAGCCGCCAAATGGCTGATATCCAACAATAGCACCAGTACATACTCGGTTAAAATATAAATTTCCAACGTGGAATTCTTGGCGGGCACGTTCGATATGCTCGCGATTATTGGAAATAAGCGCTCCAGTAAGACCATAATCTGTGTTATTAGCAATTTCCATTAAATGATCAAAATCTCGTGCCTTACAGAATGCAACAACTGGTCCAAAAATTTCTTCCTGCATCAGGCGGGATTTTTCATCTAAATCAGCAAAAATCGTTGGTTTAATGAAGTAACCTTTCGAATCGTCCCCTTCTCCACCCGTAACGAGCTTGCCTTCTTGTTTTCCAATTTCAATATAACTCATGATTTTCTTGAATGATTTTTCATCAATGACTGGACCCATATAAGTGTCGGCTTCTTCAGGGTTACCAAGCGAAAGCGTCTTGGTTAAGGCTGCTGCTTTTTCAAGTACTTCATCATAGACGTCTTGATGTACAACGGCACGGGAGCCTGCTGAACATTTTTGACCAGAGAATCCGAAAGCTGAGTAAACGATGGAGGAAGCAGCTAAATCTAGGTCTGCGTCTTTATCGACAACCACGGTATCTTTTCCGCCCATTTCAGCGATAACACGTTTCAACCAAATTTGTCCAGGCTGAACTTTTGCTGCGCGTTCATTTATACGGCATCCTACTTCTCTGGAACCTGTGAACGATACAAAACGAGTTTTCGGATGATCAACGAGGTAGTCACCGATTTCTGCTCCACTTCCAGGAACAAAATTTAATACGCCCTGTGGAAGTCCAGCTTCATGCATAAGCTCAACAAATTTTGCTGCAACAATTGGTGTTGAGTTTGCTGGCTTTAAAAGAACTGTATTTCCTGAAACAATCGCCGCGACAGTCGTCCCCGCCATAATCGCTAATGGGAAGTTAAATGGCGAAATAATAATCCCTACTCCAAGTGGAATATAATGGAATTGATTGAATTCACCAACACGGCTTTGTACTGGCATACCCTCTTTAATTTTCATCATTTGGCGACCGTAATACTCGATAAAATCAATCGCTTCCGCTGTATCAGCATCCGCTTCCCTCCATGGCTTTCCTGCCTCTTTTACGAGATAGCTAGAAAATTCATGCTTGCGGCGTCTAAGAATAGCAGCAGCACGGAATAGAATGTTTGCTCGGTGTTCCGGTTTCCAATTTTTCCATGTTTCGAAAGTAGATAGCGCGGACTGCATTGCTTTTTCAGCTAATTCCTTACTCGCCATCGAAACAGTTCCAATTACTTCCTCTTTATTGGCAGGATTAATCGAAACGATCTTTTTATCCGTTGTAATCTCTTCTCCGCCAATTACTACCGGATAGTCCTTACCAAGCTGCGACTGGACATATGACAATGAATCTTGAAATGCTTTTTTATTTTTTTCATCTAAGAAATTAGTAAATGGTTCATGTGTATAGGTTAACAATTTGAATACCTCCTAAATTTGAATACACTAATAACTATGCAATTATCGTGCCAACCTTATTTGAATGAATATTTTGCGGTTTTTATGGATGTTAGCGGTTTCAGTGCATAAAATTTTGGCGCAAAATATTAATTTTCTTTATTAAATGCAAATTTATTTTGCGTTAAATTAATTTTAGTGATTAAATAATAGGGAATCCATTTTGAATAAGGGAGAATGAAGACTTAATGGAGCATTCCAAAACCATTCACTATTTACAATATATAAACCGAATATATGAGCAAATTTTAGATACGGTGGATATAGGAGTCCATGCAGTTGATGAAACAGGGAAAACGATTATCTATAATAAAAAAATGATGCAAATGGAGTCAATGGATATTCAGGATGTTCTGAATAAAAACCTCCTGGAAGTGTTTATGTTTAAAGACGACCAAGCTAGTACCTTAGTGAAAGCCTTACAGGAAGGTAAGGAAACAAATAATGTTAAACAAACTTATTTTAATAATAAAGGCCGGGAAATTACGACGATTAATAATACCATCCCAATTTTTGAAGAAAACAGAATCCAGGGAGCCGTTGAAATTGCAAAAGATGTTACGAAACTTGAACGGCTGATGAAAGGCAATATTACTAGTAAAGGAACTACTAGATTTACCTTTGATAATATTACTGGAAATAGTCCTGCGATAAAGGAAGTAATTGAAGAGGCGAAGCGTGCAACTAGAACTTCCTCCTATGTATTGATAGTCGGGGAAACAGGCACAGGAAAAGAACTTTTTGCCCAAAGTATTCACAACGCCAGCAGCCGGCTTACTGGTCCATTTATTTCACAAAACTGTGCCGCACTGCCTGATAATTTGATTGAGAGCCTTCTTTTCGGGACAAAACGCGGGGCTTTTACCGGGGCCGTTGATCATCCAGGTTTATTTGAGCAGGCAGAAGGTGGTACCCTATTGCTCGATGAGATTAACTCGTTAAATTTAGGTCTCCAAGCTAAGCTGCTCCGAGTTCTTCAAGAAAAAACGATTAGACGGATTGGCGATACAAAGGATACACCTGTTGATGTACGGGTCATTGCCAATATGAACGAGGACCCCATTGATGCGATTGCCAATAATCGCATGCGTAAAGACCTTTACTACCGGCTTGGAGTTGTCACTGTTTTTATTCCACCATTAAGGGAGCGAAAGCAAGATATCCCCCTATTAGTCCAGGACTTTATTAAAAAGTATAACGAACGGTTTAATATGCAGGTAAAAGAGTTGAGTGAAGAGGTCAAACAGTCCTTTCTAGAGTATAATTGGAATGGAAATGTGCGTGAGCTTGAGCATATTATTGAAGCGGCAATGAACAATATGATGGATGAAGACGTGATTATGTACTCCCATCTACCCTTCCAATACCGAAATAAAATGCAAATGAAAGAACGGATGATTCCTATTTCCACTGTTGAATCGTTCATTAATGAGCGTACAGAGGTTGCAGTTCCGCTTAAGGATCAATTGGAGATATTTGAAAAATCCTATATTGAGCATGTGTTGAAAAAGAATGATTCCAATATTTCCAGGACAGCGAAATTACTGGGATTAAGCCGTCAAAGTTTACAGTATCGAATGAAGAAGTTAAAGATTGATATCAAATAAAAATGGCCTCTATGTACATTGAAGACCCAAATTCAGAAAGAAATCTATCATTATTTCTTGTACAATTAGTGCTAATCTACGTCCGGCGAATAGTATATTCCTGCCGGATTTTTTATTGCAGCAATAACACTTTTTTGGATAAAAGCCCAAGAAATTTTTCACAAACTTTAACAAGCTTACATAAAATATAAAAAGATGGATTTTGATTCTATTGCACTAACAATATTCTAGAAAAGTAAAACAGCGAATAAATGGGACCGGATTTTCTTAAAAATGCCCTTATTAAAAAGAACGATACCAGCATAAAAATTCCATTTTTTCTCCATACTAAGAAGAAAAGATGAGGTGATTGAAATGGGATTACTCAACTCTTATAATCAATGGAAAGAGACAAGATATCAAAATCATGTCTCGATTATGAAAGATCAAGGTAAATGTCCAGATTGCCAAGGCCGCGGCTACACGGTTTATCCCTATAATGAATTTGCCTATTTTAATTCATTTGATTGTCCTGGCTGTCAAGGCAGTGGTTCCTATACTGATTGGGAAGAAACGAGATAGTCTTTGCATATTAAAAAGTCCCTTCATTTAGCTGGGTTAAATCAGCTAAATGTCAGGGATTTTTTGTTTTTATACCTCTAATCCATTCAAAAAAATCATAAGTAATTATATCAACTAGCTTGAAGTTTGATAAAAAATTTCCACTTTTACCAATAATTCTGATTATTGGTAAAAAGATGCGTCAATAATAGGGTTAAAGGTGTTTATTTATTGTGTCGCACGTTTTATACGTTTATAGTATTATTTAAATAGGAAAGTCGAGGTGTGTAGTCATGAAGAAACTCATCTTTCTCTTTTGTGTTTTTGGGTTTATCTACTTATCGAACAAGAACATGCTTCCTTCGGTGGAACAACTAAAAAGTTATCTAAACCTTAATGATACCCAACCAACCGAGCAAGCAACTAAAAACGTGGTTTCACCGTCCAAACCGGTAACACCGTCTCATCCAGCAGCAGCAGTCACTTCAAGTGAAAATACAAACTCGGCTACCCTCCCTTCCTCATCCAATTCCAAATATGCCCCAACAGACATCCAAACCTATCGGGTCACAGTGGGAAATGGAAAGTTAGTGGTAACCGGAAAGCCAACACCATATGGGCAATACAATAACGCTCAGGGAATTATTTTATATATCCAAGAAGCACGAGCCAATAAGAGCACAACCATAAAAGTTCCTTTTTCAAATGGAACCATTCATTATACGTATCCGCTTCAGTACACAGTGGGCGATGTTATTCTTAACCTTGATGAATATTACATTGGCAAAGCAAATGACCCAAATAAGGTATTAGGCTATGCACAATACCACCTAACAGATGGCGACCCATATTTACTCCCAAGTTTTATGGTTCAAAGCGATAATCAGACCCTTATTACCCTTGCCCGAAAAATAACCTATGGAAAGCATACCGATGTTGAAAAATCCCGGGCAATTTTCGAGTGGGTTGCAAAAAACATTGCCTATAATGCCCCGTTGGTAAATAGTACAAATCCACCTTTATATTCTGCCCTTCAAACCTATCAAACCCGGGTAGTATTATGTTCTGGTTATGCTGATTTAAGTGCTTCCCTTCACCGTGCAATAGGGATTGCAGCAAAGGTGGATTATGGAGACAATCATGCATGGAATGAAATTAAACTAAATGGTGTGTGGCAATCAGAAGACCCTACCTATGGTTCAGGTTTCATTAATCTAAATACGAATAAATTTGTCCATAGTTATCATCCTGCTTATTTTTCCAAAACGGATAAACATAAAGAAGGCGAATATGATTGGTAGGAACACCACTCCCCTGTTTACTTACCTGGGGAGTTTTTCTTCCCCTTTTACTGATGCGAATGCAAAAAGGACTCCCTGTTGCTTTAATTAATAAAGTAACAGGAAGTCCCTCAACTAATTTATGATTTTTTCCTCTTAATGCACTTTCTTAATAAGGCCCTTGTAGGCTGCTGATGTTCTTACTTCTACGGTCAATGTCCCTTTTGTTACGATTGCTTTGAGCAGCAAGGGCACACCTGTTGTATTTTGAAATCTAAAATCAACTCCGCCATAAGATACGGTTGCATCTCTTCCTGTTGGTACATACCCGACATGAATTGAATGATGATGCTTTTCTACATAAGCAACTCCTAATTGATCAATCGCATTATAAAGAGTGGAAGAGGTCTGACAAATACCGCCGCCAATCCCAGGAACCAGTTTCCCCTCTACCGCTTCCGGCGCAGATTGATATCCATGTGCTGCGTCACTTGGCCCAACTGTTGTATTAAACGAGAATATATCCCCTGCTCCAACAATGACATTTGTAATAGCCTGTGCCGATAGCTCTATATTTTTGGTTCTTCCCGCCACACCACTATTAAAATGAGTGGAATAGGAAGCGACAACCACGTCTGCTAAATGTGGAACGTCTTCAGGCTTATATCCACTTGGCGAAACCTGGAGAGGCAGTTCTACATCTCCCCCCTTTGCCGATGCTTGAATGACCCTTGCAGTTAATTGTGCTTCATCTAGGATTATTCTTGGTGTCCCTTTTACGACCTGCCCCGCTGCGTTAATCCGATCAGGATTCATTCTCTGATCATACCCAGGCTTACCATTTAACCCTTTTACAATGTCCTTCGCCAATTTCCAATGTCCTCTTTATATTTTGGATCATTCGTACCAAACCCCATATCCTTCGGAGTAAATGTTTTAACAATCTGCTTCGTATTCGGATCGACCACATTCACCACAATCGGCTTTTGTTCTTCTGTTTTCCTTTGTTCTTCCGCTTTTCTTGCCGTTTCTTGCTTATCTTTATTCATTTGTTGTTGATCTGTTTTTGTTTTCTCTACTGCTACATCATTCGCAGTTTTTTCTGCACATCCTGTTAACCCTATTAAACTACCTACCAATAATAATGAAATTACCCATGTATGCTTAACCATTTTCCCCCAACTTTTCTATGTAGTTTTCTAAATGAAGATTCTCGTAAATACATCCCTATGGAATCATTATCATTCTCCTATTCTATTCCATTTTTAACTCTATATTCCTCTAAAAAATGGAAAATTTTTTTAACCTCAAAATCAAAATAAAATTTAGTTGTCACTATTTTTTACAATAATTCCTTACAAATATTTACACAAAAAAAGAATTCACCACGAAAAGATGAATCCTTTTTTAGCATTGTTTATTTGAAATGTCGTATTTTCTTTAGAAGATGGTATTTAGTAATAATGCACCAGCAAAAGCAATAAAGGCAAGGAGCGTTTCTAATACTGTCCATGTTTTAAACGTTTCCGGAACGGATAATCCTAAATATTCTTTCACCATCCAGAATCCTGCATCGTTTACGTGGGAAAACATTAAGGACCCTGCACCCGTTGCAATGACAAGTAATTCTAAATTAACTCCTGACATGTGTTGAATTACCGGTGAAACGATCCCAGCTGCCGTTGTTAAGGCAACTGTTGCGGAACCTGTTGCAATTCGGATAAGACCTGCGATTAAAAATGCCAACACTAGAGGCGATAGCGATAAATTCTCAGCCATTTGTGCAATCGTATTTCCAACACCACTGGCAATCAAGATTTGTTTAAAGCCACCACCGGCACCAATAATTAAAGCAATTGAACCTACTGGCAGCAGACATTCTTCCGTTAACTTTTTAATGGCGTTTCGATCCATCCCTTTTTGGAAACCAAGTAAATAATAGGCGGCGAAAACGGAAATAAGCAAAGCAATTAACGGGCTGCCTATAAAGGTTAGGAATTTCAATAACCCCGTTGAAAGTGACAGATAGGGGGCAACTGCTGATAAGATCATGAGCAGTACGGGGAGCAAAATAACAAAAAATGATACACCCGTCCCTGGCAAGGATTTTGACTTCGTTGTTATCCGGATTAATTCTGGCTCACCTTTTGGTATAACTCGTTTATGAATCCACATCGCAAACAAAGGACCTGCGATAATCGACGAAGGTATGGCAATGATAAGTGAATAAAGCAGCACTTTTCCGATATTGGCCTTTGTAAATGCTAATTGCAGCTAATGCTCCTGGGTGTGGAGGTACAAGCCCATGAACAACGGATAATCCAGCAATAAGCGGCAAAGCAATCAATAAAATATTTTGCTTTGATGATTTGTGAATGGAGATCACCAGTGGTAATAAAATTAAAATCCCAACTTCAAAAAATACGGGAATTCCGACGATAAAGCCTGAAAGTAACATGGCCCATGGTAAATTCTTAACACCAAAAGCCCGAAGGAAGAATTCCGCAATTTGCATCCCTGCCCCTGAATCAGCCATCATTTTTCCTAGTATGGTACCTAAAGCCAGAATCCCAATTAAATGTCCTAAAACCCCTCCAACACCTAGTTCATAAGCAGTAACGATTTTTTCTAATGATAAACCAGACACGATTGCTAAAAACAAACTTGCTACAAGTAAACTAATAAATGCATGCCATTTGAACCAAGATACACCCAAAATGACGATCACAATGGCTAACAAGGTCATTAACAATAAATACGTATTCATTTTTCATTCACCATCCATTCTTGCTCTAAATTCATCTGCAATGCATTGAAATCCCGTGGTTCTTATTCTTGGATTTGGTTGTATTGTTTACCAAGTCCTCAATTGAAATACAACTATTTTCATTATGTAATCCCCTGAGGTGGATTGGCTGTCTTTAGTTGCGGATAGCCGTCTTTTATTGCAAAAAGCCGCAATCTTTTAGGAAAATAGTCAAAAAGAAAGAGTGTATCCTATAGGATACACTCTTTCTCCACTATATCGATTAGTTGCTTCATCTGATTGACACTTTTTTCTAAGGAAAGAGAATAGTACCGTTGTGTACCTTTTTGTTCAATTATCACAAGGTGATTTTCTCTTAGAATCTTTAAGTGGTGGGAAATCGCTGGCCGTGAAAGGTTAGATTGTTCAGCAATTTCATTGACACTTAAACGGTCATGCTCTGCTAACAGCAAAATGATATCCTGCCTAGCTGTATCACTTAATGCTGTAAATAATGGTATACAATTCCTAAATACATCAAGGGCTTGTTGACCCATTTTCATCCCCCATTTTAGTTACTTAAAAAGTTATTTCTTTCCCGCTACAAACTTTGCCATTTTTGCAGCTGTACTCCTTGGAAGGAACTTTGCAGCAAATACACCAACTCGGTTCATTCCACCCGTTACCACAACACGTTTCCCCTTTTTCATTGCCTCGTATCCTTGTTTCGCCACAATATCTGAATTCATGGCATTACTAAACATTTTTGTTCCTTCAACATTTGCTACCGAGCCAAAGTTTGTCTTAGTTGGTCCAGGACAAAGAGTTGTAACGGTTATTGAGTTTTCTATGTCTGAGACTTCTTCCACTAACGCTTCTGAGAATGATAAGACATATGCTTTTGTTGCATAATAAACCGCCATTAACGGGCCTGGTTGGAATGCTGCGGTACTCGCAACATTTATTATTTTTCCTCCATGCTTTTGTTTCATTTTCGGTAAAAGGTAATAGGTCAACTCCGTTAAAGCAGTTATATTTAATTGAATCATATTTACTTGTTTTTGAATATCTAACTCATCAAAATTGCCTAATAATCCAAAACCGGCATTGTTGACCAAAACATCAATATAAATCCCCTGCTCCTCAATTTCCTCAAATACTTCTTTTGCAGCATTTGGTACACTTAAATCCTTACAAACAAAACGAACATCAATGCTACGAAAAGACTGTTTAATTTCCTCCAACTTTTGCTTATTCCTGGCAACTAACACAAGATTATATCCATCGGCAGCAAATAATTTAACAAATTCATAGCCTAATCCACTAGTAGCACCTGTTATTAACGCTGTTTTTGACATACCAATTTCCTCCTAAGATTTTGCTATGAGCTTAATCTATTTTTAAATGTTTAAACGTTTAACTATTTAAACATATAATACAAATAAAAAACTTTGTTGTCAATGATCCTAACACAGAATTAAAGCTTTGTTAGATTGGGAAAGAATATAAAGATGATTTTGGGGAAGTACTACTCTTAAGTTTGAATTTTTTTGGGGGACATCATATGCCGGTTTTTGTTTACCAAACATTTGAGATGAAACAGGATAAATTTAAAGAAGGTATCGAAAATTTAAGGGAGATAAAAAAATTCAGAAATGAAAATTATAATCATAAGGTTGAAATACTAACTCCGATATCTGGAGAGGATCACACCTATGCGCTTCTTTCAACTTACGAAGGTTTAGCAGAAATGGAATTACAGAGTAAAAAAATGTTTGACAATGAAGATTATTTGAAACTTATTGGGGATTTCTTTTTACAGAATATTGTTCAAGGCAGTATAAATACGCAAATTTATCGATCCTTAAGTGAGAAGAAACAATCATCGAAATAGGATACATAAATGACAAAGGCCAGTCCCCGGACTGGCTTAAGTGATTTTTACTAACACCGGGATGAAAGAACGCTTCCATTTCCCTTTACAGGAACGATCGATTGTATTTTCTCAGGAGTTGTCCGAATAATTGGCGTTCTTCTTCAGACCATCCTTTTAAAATATCTGCAATTCTTTCAAATCGTAACTGCTGGTAATCATTAAATTCTGTAGTTCCCAATTCTGTAATCTGAAGAGAATACGCCCTCCCATCCAGAGGATCGGGTATTCTGTACACATATCCTTTATTCTCCAAAGCGGCCACTTGTCTGCTTACGGTAGAAATATCCAATTGAAGTTCATCCGCAAAAGCTTTAACCCCAGCAGGGCCATGAGAGATGATTTGATGTAGTAAAAGATATGCGGACCGATCAAGATTGCCAAATTTTTTAGTTGACATTGACGTAATTCGGCGTACGAGGATTGCCAATTCAAGATCAATCGTTTCTAATGAATGTTCATCCATGTTCTTACTACCTCACTTTATCCTTGCTTTATATAATCAATCGTACCACACAGGATTCATTTTTTAAATTATTGTGGTACTAAATAAAAAATTGCAAATCCACTACTTCTTTCTTTAAAAATCCTATTGACACTGTGGATAATAGTTGTATAATGCAATCATATACTTTTACAATACAACTTTGGGAAAAGGTTGCAAATTTGAATCAGGGGGATTATTTATGCAAGCTCATGAAATTATGGTAACCCAAGTACAAAAGGTTAAGGAAAATGACACGGTACGGTCTGTTATTGAAAAGTTTATCGAATATCGGATTAGTGGCCTTTCCCGTGGTTAACGACAAGAATGAAATCGTCGGTTATGTGAGTGATGGGGATATCTTACGCTTTATCGGCAAGCATGAGGACCATGTCGTTGATTCTTTCTACTTTGCGTTTGTCATCAAGGGGGATGATGAGGAATTTGAAGAAAGAGAACAAAGATTGTTGAATTTAAACGTTATGGAAATCGCCAAGAAAAAGGTTTTTAACGTTTCATGGGATGAGGAAATGGAGAACATTGCTGCTATTTTAGGAAAGAAACAAATAAAAAAGGTTCCAGTTGAACGTAATGGGGTATTGGTTGGAATCATTAGCCGCGGGGATGTAATAAGAAATACTTTTAAAGGCATACTTTAAAATTTTTTTATTTAACAAACCCGTGAACCAAAAAAGCAGGACAACGAATTTATAATGAACAAAGGGGAATGAGGATGTCATCTACACCACAATCTGTGGCAACAACGTCGTCAAAAGCAGCTTCATCTACTAATGGAAAGACAAGTTTATTAAGTCAACCAAGATCCGTCTGGGCAGTTTTTTTCGCTTGCATCATCGCTTTTATGGGACTTGGTCTTGTGGACCCGATTTTGCCGGCCATTGCCAAACAATTACAAGCAACACCTAGCCAAGTATCTTTACTATTCACCAGTTATAATGCTGTCATGGCGGTGGCATGCTCATTACAGGTGCAATTTCGTCAAGGCTTGGCATCAAATGGACATTGCTTACAGGTATCATTATTATTGCATTATTTTCTGCCCTAGGTGGATTTTCAAACAACATTTGGGCACTAGTTGGGCTGCGAGGCGGTTGGGGATTAGGTAACGCCCTATTTGTTGCTACTTCTTTAGCTGCAATCGTGTCACTTTCAAATAGTGGTACAGGAAAAGGCCATTATTTTATATGAAGCCGCGATTGGCCTTGGAATATCCGTAGGTCCACTGCTTGGAGGCTGGTTGGGGGGTATTTCTTGGAGAGGCCCGTTTCTTGGGGTCGCGACGTTAATGATAGTTGCTTTTATTGGTCTAATCTCTTTAATGCCAAAATCTACTACCGGAAGTACCGTAAAATCCAAAACATCTTTACTAGATCCCTTCCGTGCCTTAAAGCACCGTTCGTTACTTATTTTCGGGATTACAGCTGCTCTTTACAACTTTGGATTCTTCACCTTGCTTGCTTATGCACCTTTTGTAATGGGCTTAAATGTACATGGTTTGGGCTTTGTCTTCCTCGCTTGGGGTATATTGCTTGCTATCACATCAGTTTTCATGGCTCCAAAATTACAACAAAGGTTTGGAACCATTAAATCCATGTCGGTTATGTTAACCTTATTTGCGCTACTCCTACTTGCAATGGGTATCTGGACTTCAACCCAATGGGTGCTTATCGCTGCTGTTATTTTAGCTGGTGCAATGTTAGGAAATAACAATACCTTAATTACGACAGCTGTCATGAATGCTGCCCCTGTTGAACGTTCAACTGCATCCGCTGCATACAGCTTCCTGCGCTTCATTGGAGGTGCTATTGCTCCCTATCTTGCGGGCAAATTGGCAGAGTGGTACAATCCACAAGTTCCATTCATTGTAGGTGCAGGATTTGTACTTGTTTCGGTTGTGTTTATTGGGCTCAATTACAAACATGTAAAGCATGTTGATCATGCAGGAATTGGGCATTGATTTATTTGAGGACCTACCATGTGGCAGGTCCTTTTTTTGGCTAAAGGGATAACAGGTTAAAGGACTTTTCGAAATTGTAAACTAGGTTTCCTAGCAAGAGCAGGTAAATAGGCACCATTTAACCTACAAATACTGTTGAGGATAAGTAAGTCGATGCCCTTGAACCAAGAAAAATGGCGGGGACGGTTACCAATGGAGCTCTTTGATGCCTGTTTACCACAATAAATGGCGGGGAATTGTATTGTGCTTCTTTGTTTTTAAATAAATCAAAAAAAAGCCAATTTTCCCTTCAATTGGCCTCCTTTTGATCATTATTATTAAGCTAATATATAATTCATGACCATTTCTTCCGTTACACGGAAGTGCTCTTTATAAGAATAATTTTCCCATAGTACAGAGTAGTGAAGACAAATACCGTCAATCATTGACCAAAAAAGGCTGGCGACGATATCCACTTGGACATCCGGTTTAAACTCAGCAGTGGTCTTTCCTTGTTGAATAATTTCTGCTAAAAAATCACAGAATTGACTTTTATATCGGGTATTCATGATCTCCCGCAAATGCTCTTGCCGAGAAGAATAAATCCAAAACTCCAAATGAACACGAATAAAACTCCGCCACTCTTCTGTTAATGAGGCCTTCCCGATAGATTCGAAAAAATTCAATTACTTTTCCTTTTGCAGTTGGAATTTGCTTAAACTGGTTCCTAAGATACGCTAGAGTATTGTTACTTCGTTCATCCATTAAAGAAATGTATAGTTCTTCTTTGCTTTTAAAATAGTTATAAAGTAATCCTTTACTCATCTTAGAATAAGCGACGATATCATCCATTGTCGTTAAATGATATCCTTTTTCCCCAAAGCATTTCAAGGCACTTTCCAGAATCGTTACTCTTTTGCGCTCTTTATATTCTTCTGAAACCTTAGGCATCAAAACAGCTCCTCATAGGTTAATTACGACTAAACTGACTATTTAGTTTAGCAAAATTATTTTCTTTCTTCAAGGGCTGCCCTTAAAATGTGTTTCATAAAAAACAAACTGGGTTTTTTTGATTAATTTACCTCTTTACTTAGGCTTGGTTTTCCTAATTTAACTTCTTCAAATACATTTCCTAACTTATCTTCTCCCCTTGTAAACATTGCATTCGCCCTATCCAGTGTAGGGGCATCCTTTTTCAACTCTTCTGCTTTAGCTTGATACGAATCAGTTATATCCGTAAGAGCGGCCTTTAATTCGTCTTTATGATTATTTAGCTCACTAGGAATTGGAATTTGTTTAAGTTGTTCAACTACATCAGCTGCTGATTGACTCGCTTTCGCCTTCATTTCAGGAGTAGGCTGATCTTTTGATTCGTATACATTAAGGTCAGCATCTTTTTCATTGATTTTCTTCGCCAGCTCCATATAGAACTTTACCAATGCCGCTTCTCATCAGTTTGAACAGTAGCTGCAGCAACTTTTGAATCCTTCTTTTCTGAATTTCCTTGACTGGTCGAACAAGCAGTTAAACCAATGGCCAACGTTACAAATGGAATTAAAATCATGTTTTTTCTCATTATTATTCCCCCATTCTTTTTAAAAAAACTGACTAGATAGTTTATGTAAATTATTATAGCTTCGGAATTTTAAAATGTATAGGGGATTTTTATAAAAATTTTTTTGTAAGTTGGCAATAAAATTCTCTTTCACTAAATAAACAGAAGATGGTAAAACACCTAGCTGCATATAAAAAGCGAACGGTTTTAGCTGTTCGCTTTAAATACATACCTTCTATTCATTAAATCCTACTTCAAAGTTATCTGGATCAGGGTCTACCCGATCGTCTTTGTTTAATCCATCAATTTTCCGCATATCGGTTTCAATATTAAGGTAACACAAACCACTACTTCCAAAATTAGTATACGATTCTTTTGGAGGGGTCACAAATATTTTTGCTTGTTGAGCTAAAAAAGCCACGTTCTAATCTTAGAACGTGGCTTTTTTTATAGGTAAAGAGTATTTTAAATGTTTGCTAATACACTGAATTCAGCTAACTAAAAATTTGTATAAGTAATACAATAACGCCAAGTATGATTGCTATCCAAGCTAAAACCTTTTGTGGACTAGCTAAGCTTATTAATCCAAGGACCACAGCAATAATACCTAACCAAATAGGGGCAAAGAAAAATCCAACCACGCCTATAACGATACCTAACCAGCCAAGTATTTTACCTGTCAAATCGCTCATTCTTAACAACTCCTTTATTATCAGTTTGGAATAAGCACCGGTACCCTCAGAACCACTATAACCCTACTACTATATCGAAAATGAATACTTGGGAAATTATAATTCATTGAACACCTCCTTGTATCTTTAGGAAATAGTCAACACCATTGATATTTCCTTAATACAATTTTGTAATGCTCACAATATATCCTATGCCGAGTTTCGGAAGAATAACACAACCAGAAAAGGCTGAAATGAAAATTTGTAAAAGAAATGTCATAGTAAGAAGTTATATTTATTAAAATGTGATTTTATGTAACGTTCTCCTATAAGAGCAGATTGTAATAGCTTGGTGTTTTTCAATTTTTACAACCACTTTATCCGCACGTGCCTAGACCGTTTTGGTCAATTCAGCATAATGTAAACTAACCAATTTGAAAGGTGGTGTTTTTTATGTTTGGTGGTTATGGTGGTTATGGAGGTTGTTGTGGTGGCTACGGTTACGGCGGTTATGGCTGCGGCATTGGGGGCTTTGCTTTAATCATTGTACTGTTCATTCTGTTGATTATTATTGGCTCGGTAATTTGTTTCTAAGTGTAATTTTATAGCCATATCCAAGCCAATTCAAAAATACAGAGCCTAGTCTCTCGTTCTTTCATTCTTATCTAATATGAAATTCTCACTTAACTCATATTAGGAGTTCGCACATTACCAACGCTGGGTCAAAAAATAACTGGCCAGCGTTTCAATTGATTTAAAATAACAAGGTTAATTATATCTCTTTGAATTGACAAAATTACCAGAGTTCATCATGTTCTTGAAACATAGGTGTGCGTAGTTTTAGGACAAACCTACATAATGAAAAGGAACTAAAAAAGGGATTGACGATTGCAATCCCTTTTGCCCTTGATATTTTTCAAAAATGGGGGTTCATCAATAAAAACAGCCACCGCCTAAAAAGCTTGCACCGATGATAATGAGTAAGATAAATAAAACTACAACTAAGGCAAATCCGCCACCGAAACCTCCTACACCATCCATATATTCCACCTCCCTGCTATTTACTAAATTATCTTATGTAATTGATTGTTCTTCGTGTGGGTTAACGTGGAAAAATCCATTCCATTTATCAGGAGGGTGCCTGGCACCATCAAAACAAAAAGAGCCGCAAGGCAGCTCTTTTTGTTTTTTACTTATTACACCATTATTTTGCAAATATCATTTGTAAACTCGACTGGATCCTGGATTGGCAGTCCCTCAATCAGGAGTGCTTGACTATATAATAGGTTGGTATATAGAGTTAATTTCTCTTTATCTTTCTCAAAGGCAGCTTTTAATGATTTGAATACATCGTGATTGATATTAATTTCTAGGACTTTATCCGCCTTAATATTTTGGTTACCCGGCATTGCTTTCAGGATTTTTTCCATTTCGATTGTTACTTCGCCATCAGTCGTTAAACATACAGGATGACTCTTTAAGCGTTTTGAAACTCTAACATCCTTTACTTTGTCTGCTAATATGGTTTTCATATAGTCAAAGAGCTCTTTGCTTTCATGCTCTTCTGAATCAGCATCATTTTTATTTTCATCAATTTCAATACCTAAGTCACCGCTGGAAACAGATTTGAATTCTTTTTCTTTGTATGTCATTAACATTCTGATAGCGAACTCGTCTATTTCTTCGTTGAAATATAAAATTTCATAACCTTTTTCTGCTACTAACTCTGTTTGTGGCAGCTTTTCAATTCTTTCATACGTTTCTCCGGAAGCATAGTAAATATATTTTTGATCTTCTGGCATTCTTGATACATATTCATCAAGAGTTACCATTTTCTTCTCCTTCGAGGAGTAGAACATTAACAAATCCTGTAATTCTTCTTTATGGGTTCCGAAATCACTATAAACGCCATATTTTAATTGTCTGCCAAAGGATTGATAAAATTCTTCATACTTTTCTCGTTCATTTTTTAAGATAGTTTGTAATTCGCTTTTTATTTTTTTGTTAATATTTTTTGCGATTAGCTTTAATTGCCGATCATGCTGCAACATCTCTCGCGATATGTTTAGAGATAAATCTTCGGAGTCCACCATTCCTTTGACAAAGCTAAAATAGTCAGGAAGCAGGTCTGAGCATTTGTTCATGATCAATACACCATTCGAATAGAGCTCTAACCCCTTTTCATATTCCTGTGAATAAAAGTCATATGGTATTTTCTCTGGGATATATAAAATCGCATTGTATCTTACTGCCCCATCGACACTGATATGAATATGTTTGATTGGCTTGTCAAAACCATAATGTTTTTCGGTATAAAAATACTCGTAATCTTCCGTAGTAAGCTCATTTTTATTTTTTCTCCAAATTGGAACCATACTATTGATAATCTGTTCTTCTTGATATTCTTCGTATTCGTTTTCGCTGCCTTCTTTAAGCCTGCTTTCAGTAACATCGATTTTGATTGGGTAACGAATGAAATCAGAGTATTTTTTAATAATCCCCTTTAAGCGGTAATTTTCAAGATATTCATCATAATTATCATCTTCAGTGTTCTCTTTGATTTTTAAAATAATTTCCGTACCAACTGAATCTTTCTCACATGGAACAATCGTGTATCCATCTGCCCCCTGTGACTCCCACTTGAATGCCTCATCATTGCCTAACGCTTTGCTGATAACCGTTACAACGTCCGCAACCATAAAAGCTGAATAAAATCCGACTCCAAATTGCCCGATAATATCATGGCCATCTTTCAATTCATTTTCATTCTTAAATGCTAAAGAGCCACTCTTGGCAATAGTTCCAAGGTTATTCTCAAGGTCTTCCTTGGTCATTCCAATCCCTGTATCGGAGATTTTTAATGTTCTATTTTCCTTGTCAGTGTCCACTTTTATGAAGTAATTGTCTTTGTCAAACGTTAACGAATCATCCGTTAAGGCTTTATAATAAATTTTGTCAATTGCATCACTGGCATTCGAAATTAACTCTCTTAGAAAAATCTCTCGATGGGTATAAATGGAGTTAATCATCATGTCTAATAATCTTTTTGATTCTGCTTTAAACTGTTTTGTTTCCATTAAAACTTCTCCTTTCAATCTCAAAACACCTGAACTTGCGATGGGTGATTAGCACTCTATCTGCGCGAGTGCTAACATTATTTTAATACCATAAAAAATGGTATTCGTCAATTAACTACCTTATTATAAACAAAGACACGGTTAGAGATAACCGTGTCTTTGCTAACATACCCTCCCTACGATGTTATGTTTTTATCAAATACAAAAACAGAAACGGCAATATCCTCTTTAACCTTGATATCCGAAAAAAGATGAATTAATTTTGCCCCGACAACCTCTTCCAAGCCTTCTGGCAGGTTAACCGAATAAACTTCCTGAATCATTTTTGTTCTAGCTAAATGAACCATTTCCTTGCCATCCGATGTCTGTGAAATGAACTTTTCAGTTGGAGTCAAATTTCCATAAAGGGTCGTAATGGCCATATTTTCTGCAAAAACTGTATGAATTCGTTCCGGTCCTTTTCCAAACAAATCTTTTCTAAGCTTTCGAATAATATCATTAAATTCATGAACCATTTTTGACAATTTTATATCCCCCTGGTACGGATGAATAATTATATTCATAAGTTACTAATGGTTAATATTAAACCATCCTTTCAAAAAAATAAATAATTAAACAACGAATACATTTAATCTTCAGATTTTATCGTGATTTTTTATTGGAGGGGTAGTACCAGCCTTTGATGGGGGTAAAATAAAGTTATTTAATTTTTGATAAAAAAATCTTTAACAATAAGATCGTTAAAAATCTAAGTTTTATTCCATCTTACTAAAAGAAGAAAAAGGCATTGCTAAAAAAACAATGCCTTTTTCTTCTTTTACTTCTTACGAAAGCTGTTAAGTTTGTTAGTTAATCCCATTAAACCAGGTAATAAAATTGGCATTGCAATCAAACTAAGCAATAAAAGCCCTACAATTACAACAGTTGCTACTTGAATAAGTGTTAACACACCAGAAGGGATCAGTGCAGCAAACGTACCTCCCAAAATGAGGGCAGCGGATAATACGACTCCGCCAATGTGACGTGATGCATCCACAATCCGTGTCGCTATATCTCCTTCTAACTCGTTATATCGCATCATCAAGAAGATGCTATAATCCACACCTAAAGCGACGATCATAATAAAACTAAAGAACGGAGCGTTCCAACTTAGCAATTCTTCATGTAAAACATGTGAACTAATCAGTTGGCTAATACCAAGTGCTGCAAAGTATGATAAAACCAATGACCCAACAATAAAGATAGCCCTAGAAACAGACCGTGTGATGACGATCAAGGCAAGTGCAATACCGATTAACATAATAGTCGCTATACGTAAGAAGTCTTTTTGTGATACATCTTTTAGGTCGGCATTATTAGCAGTTGTTCCGCCAATTGCCACTTTTGCATTCTTAAAGTCTGTTCCACTTAATGTTGCAGCCACCTGTTTATTGATGTTTTGAATAATTGGCATTGCTTCTTCTGAGTAAGGATTTACATTTAAAATGATGGTCATTTTAGCAATTTTCCTGTCAGAAGACATATACGTATTCAATGCATCCTGAAAGCTCTTGCTTTTCAATACATCTTTAGGAATGTAGAAGGTTTCAGAACTTTTTGATTGGCTAAGACCACTTAAATAGTTCTGAGCATCGTTTAGACCACTGCTTACTTTATCAAGTCCTTGGGTACTTGCTGAAAGACCTGATTGCAATTGACCCATTTTTGCTTGTAAATTATTTAGCCCATTTAATAATTGCTTCTGACCATTATTGATTTGAGCCAAACCTGATTGAAGGTCAACCGTTTTACTAGCAATTTGTGCTGAGCCATTGGCTCCTTGATTCAATCCGTTTTTCAAATCGGTTGCACCTTTTTGTAACTGTGTCACGCCATTTTTCATTTGTACTAAGCCATCATTGACTTTGGCTAGAGAATTGTTTGCTTCTTTAAATTTAGTCATGGCAGATTGATATTGAGTAGAAAATTGATTAAATTGAGTTAATAAAGTGTTTAGCTGATTTTTTGAAGATCTAGCCAGCTGTACTATTTGTTGAACGTTAGGGTCACTCGCTAATTGCGGATCTTTAGCAATCAAATTTTTTATTGATGATTCAATTGAATTAGGTCCATTCATAGCGTTATTCATTGTTTGCGAAATATCTCCAAAATATTGGTCATAAGAACTTAATCCTTGTTGCAATTGGCTGTAACCCGTATATAATTGGGAAACCGCACTGGACAGAGTATTAACATTTGCATTTAATGAAGCTAATCCGCTCTGTAGTTGTTGAGCTCCAATAGCACCGCTGTTGATTCCTGCTGTAACCTTATTTATGGCATCTCCTAATGCAGACACACCATTTTTTGCATCATTTGTTCCATTAATTAATTGTTGTACGTTGGCAAGTCCGTTGGAGCTATTCTGTGCTATCTGATTATTTGCGGAAGTTAATCCTTGATTGACTTGTCCAACTCCTTTATTCGCGCTTCCGATCCCTGTATTCAATTGTTGTGCTTGTTGATTTATATATAATCCCTTAATTTTCTCTCCAGTCGGACGAGTAGGGGACATTACTTCAGATACACCCTTCACTGTTGAAATGTTTTGAGTTAATTCGTCTAAAATTTTTAAAAAACTAGCTTGGTCCAACTTTTTGTCTGATTGAATAACCAGCGTTGCAGGTGATGAAAAACCTGGAGGAAAATGGTCTTCTATTACAGTAATACCTTGTTTGGATGGATATTTATTGTTAACTTCCAATAGGCTGTTGAAGTTAAGTTTATTGGAGTAACTTAGAATGAAAGGAACGCACAGTATTAAAGCGAGAATAACGGATATGATTGGTCTAGCTACAGAGTTTTTTGCGAGAAATCCCCATAATCGACTGTCGCCGTGTCCTTCAAAATGTTTAACAGGATAAAACATCCATTTCCCTAACAATGCCATGAAAAAGGGATTTAAAGTTGTTAGTACAATAAGTAAGGTGGCTACCCCAATTGCTACAACCGCAGTAGCTTGATACAATAAGAATTTTGCTAAGAAAAGCGAAGCAAAACCGATTAGAACTGCCATTCCGCTAAATAAAACTGTTTTTCCTGCTGATTTAAAAGTCTCTTTTGTCGCCAAATAGGCATTCTTCAGTTTGCTCAATTCCTCTTTAAAACGTGTATATAACAAGATATTATAGTCTGTACCAATTCCAAACAATACCACCACTAAAAACACTTCGGTGAAGCTAGAAAACGGAAAATTAAACTTATCTACAAGTTGAGCTATAATACCCCATGACACCATAAAAGAAACTCCAACCGTAAGTATTGAAATGATTGGAACAATCGGGGAACGAAAGACAATAATTAACACAACAAGAATGAAGATAATTGCGATAAGTTCTGTTTTCTTTACACCATCTTGGGTAGAGCTGGCGAAGTCGTTATTGATCAGTTCACTTCCTGTTAAATAGGTTTTGACCGCTTTCGTTTCTACTACCTGATTAATTTTTTTTGCAATTTCCGAAATGGTACCTTGTTTTTTATCAACGGATAATTGCGTTAAAATCGTGGTGTAATCTTTTGAAACTAACTGCTTCGCCATTTCTGAACTATCTAAATGTGAAGTTATATTCGTAATTCCCAACTGTTTTTTCTTAGCTTTCAATTCGTTTATAACCGATGCAATCTGTTCTTTTTGTTTACTGGTTAGAGCTTTTTTGCTTCCACTGTTAAAGACCGCTATAATTCCATACGAATCGCCGCCTTTTTTATCCATTTGTTTTAACATCTGGTTAGCAACAGCACTTTGTTCCATGCTAGGAACCGAAACTTGCCCTTTATCTCTTACCAACTGATCCATATTAGGCATGGTAGATACCATTACAATTGTAATGATAATCCATAAAACAAAGGAGAGACTTCTCCAACTTTTTAACCTTTTCATCGACATCACCCTTCTCTAGTTGAAATTAGTATTCTTAACTTTTTATTCATTTATAACGGAGACTAAAATAATGGAATGAATATTCATTCCGTCTAATGTCTAGCTATTGAATCAAATGAATCTAATAGCATTCCAAGAACTTACTTCAAGTTCTTTTAACAATTCCGGTGTATACGTTAATTCTCCTGTTTCCATCATCTTAACCAACATTACAATGGGTCCATAAACTAACGCAATTAAAGCTGTAGACGGTAATGGGCGAATAATTCCTTGCTCCTTACCTTGCTCTATTATTGTTATAATGAAGTCCAGAAAATCATTAAACGTCTTTTTACTATTCTCATCTAGATAATGACCGCCATCGTGGGAATTTATAAAAAGAAAAGCATCAACATTATTCCTAGCAAAGTTAAAAATCCTATTAAATATGTGGGTAAACTGTTTACGAATAGTTGAATTAAAAGGAAAATCAGCTCTTATGGCTTCAGAAAATTGAAGAACACATTTTGTAAATAAAGAATTAACAAGGGATTCTTTATTTTCAAAATAACGATATATGGTTCCAGCACCCACTTTTGCTTTATCAGCGATCATCGGCACCGTTGTACCGTCAAATCCACGTTCTGCAAATAATTGCATTGCTGCTTCAAAAATATCATCTTGTTTATTTTTGGACATTTATTTCACCTCATCTATAGGATTGTATGTTCATTTGGTTTAGTTCTTATCTCACGACTGGTATCATGGATTTTCAAAGTTCTCGCTGTTCCACTATTCTTCCCTCCTTACGTAATAAATGATTGATAAGTCGTCTTATATAGTCTTTTTACATTTATAGCCATAATGTAACGAATCCCCTTTTTAAATCTAAGCTATGGCACCGTTTGATGCCGTGATAATACTGAATCTACACAACAGTGTCAAATTTTAAAAGTTATGAATCTGTTTTGTTTAACGAAATCAAAAAGCCGATTTCACGCTTGAAACCGACTTTTAAAAATTTTATTCAACTACAGGGGCCCAAATCATTAAGAAGAGCACATTTCTTACTTTCCCCCAGAAGGACAGGCACCAACTTAGAAAGCGGGTGCCTGACAACAGATGTTATTGTTTTTTGATTCTTCCTGCTTTTTTTGCCGCTTCTTTTAAGATGACCTCGATTTGGGCATTCACACTTCGTAGTTCATCCTGCGCCCATTTTTCCAGGACTTCGTATAGTTGTGGATCAATCCGCAAAGGAAATGCTTTTCGTTGTCTCATTTACAACACAACCTTAATAGATACTTCCGGTATTGATAATAGGCTGTGTTCCTTTCTCGGAAACAATGGCAACCATTAAGTTATTCACCATCTGTGCCTTTTTCTCTTCATCCAGCTCGACAATTTCTTGTTCTTGAAGCTGATCGATCGCTGCTTTTACAAGCCCCACTGCCCCGTCGACAATCACTTTACGAGCAGATAAAACGGCATTCGCTTGTTGTCTTTGAAGCATGGCAGCGGCGATTTCTGAGGAATAGGCAAGATGCATAATCCGGGCTTCAATCACATCGACACCGGCAACATCCAGTCTCTTTTGTAAATCATGAACAAGAACCTCTGCAATTTCATCACTATTTTGCCTTAGGGTTAAGGTGTTTTCGCCCCCATTTTCGTACGTATCATAGGCATATCTGCTTGCAATATGACGAATCCCTGTTTCACTTTGGATTTGAATGAATTTTTCATAGTTTTCAACATCAAACAATGCTTTAGCTGAATCATTTACTTTATAAACCACCACTGCGGCGATTTCAATTGGATTTCCTTCTAAATCATTTACCTTTAACCGTTCGCTCGTAAAGTTCGTCACACGCAACGATATGTTTCGTTTGAAGGTGAAAGGAATCGTTGCCCACAATCCCTGGTCTCGAATGACACCAATATACGTACCAAAGAACGTTAATACTTTTGCTTGGTTTGGCTGCACAATGGTTAAACTTGTGGCAATAATTAGGCCTAGAATGAATACCACGAACCCGCCTACTTTTCCTCCAACTGATAGGGTGTTGATGATTAAGTAAGCTCCACCAACAATACATACTAGCACTATGACAAGTGCTGCAAAACCATTCATTTTAACAATTGATTTTTCATTCATACTAACCCCTCCATGATATAAAAGTGATATCACTTTTATATCATAATACGGCGATTGTTAAAAAAAGTAAATAGTTTTTTTATTTAAAGACACTTCCAAATAACTTGTCTCCAAAGAAAGTTGGAGAATCAGAATAGCAAACAGGATTAACAGTACGTACACTTCACCACTATGACCAAATTGGCTTATTTTCTTCATCCGAGGTTACAGTTTCCGGTCAAAGAATTTATAACGAAGCAGATATTGCAAAATTACAACAAATCCTATCGCTCAAGTAATTAGGATTTACTTTAGAAGAGATCAAAGAGACGGTTGAAAACTCTAATTTTAATCCAATTTAAGTAGGCTTTTTTATGTTTGAGACTATTCCCAATAAGGTGTATGTGTAGGGGGAGGCTATGATGGTACAACTAGACTGTGGGTCTACGGCTACTTTAGCTTATGCCTCAGTTCAGGTGAATAACCATTGGGGTTAAGCCTTATTTTGGGAAACTTCATTTGATAAGGAATGGTCAACTTTTTTTCCTTTAAATCAGCACTTGTCCATTCAGTTTTATGATCTTGTACATATGTTATTAGTACCACCAAACCATAACTCCTTTTATATATGATTTACCTCCTACGAGGCGTTTGCATGTATTGCAGATGCTTCTTTGCGTTTTTAGGGAATTCGCTGATTTTGTTCATCATTATGATGTTTGTCCAATCCACCCTTGTCTTAAGAAATATATATATAGTGAATGTTTATACTTCGGATATTTCAAAAGGTGGTGAAAAGATATGGGTTTTGGATTCGGATGCGGTTATGGCGGTTATGGCTACGGTGGTGGATATGGTGGCAGTACCTTTGTATTGATCGTAGTATTGTTCATTCTGTTAATTATTGTACTTGCTAGTTTCTGTTAATGTTTAACATTTAATTAATTAGTTTCTGGAGGTGTTATACATGAGCGACGGACATTCTTCTTCTTTTGCGTTAATCGTTGTATTGTTCATTCTTCTTATCATTATTGGTGCTTCTTTTATGTACTAAATAGTAAAGGACAGGTTAATTAACTCAAAGGGTTCCGTTTATAGGCGCTAAACAATTAAATGACATTAGAAAAGACGTGTGGATTAGCACACGTCTTTAGTTTTTATATTAAGGATTATCGAACATTTTGAAGCCTTTGATACAAGTGAACTGTGAAAAAAGATAAGGACGGTAACCAAAGAAGCCGCAGAAACCCGTTATTTGTAAAATTACTACTAAAATTGATGTTTTTTCCTTCAAAGCTGACCTAAGTTTCGGTAAAGAAACTGGTCCCATACCGTGAATATTGCCGATTTAATACCTGATGTCCTTGTTGGTTGTCTACTGGTTTATTGGAAGCGGTTGAGGAATAGCAAAAATAACACTTATTCCCCATGATGCTTAAAAACAATTTTTAGGAGTAAATTCACCAGAAAAGGTTCAATTTTATTGGTGTGTGGAGCATGAAAAAATGGAATGCCCCACTCTACAGTGAATAGAAAAGGGAATCGGATATATATTCCTAATTTCAAACAATTATCTCCTTTTTGTTTTAACTATTTTAAATTTAATTTAGAGATTCCTGTTTTTTCGATGTGATTTCCCACTTAGCGAGAGATTGTTTTGATGAAATGGCTATGATGCGACGACGAATGACAACCCACGTAACTGCGAATAAAATGGTTAATAAGACGACTACTGTGTACAATCCCATTTTAGGGATCATATAGGCCATCATCACGCCCATTAGTCCACCCATGATACCCGAAACTATCCCATCTAATATTGCGATTTCATCTTTAAAAGGAAAACTAATGATTCCACTTACCATAATCCCAATAATTAATCCAGCAATGTAGGATGTGCTTATGTAATCGTTCATTATAGCTCCAACAGTTGAACAAATTGTTACCGTAGAAATCATCCCCAATGACATTGGTAATGAATGAACAAGCCTATGATGTTGTTCGATTAATAGCCTCAGCTGATTTCGTTGTCGCCATAATGTAAATACAATATGAATGACAATCAGACCACAAATGATTAAAATGATAGATGCAAAAATCCATGATATGCTTGAAGACCCCATCATATTATTCATTCCATTTCCCATGTTTGTTCTCCTCCTCTTAGGGTTTTAAACAAATTAGTATGGCACCCGTGTTTAAAACTTTTCCTGTCCTAAAATATGTATTCTACGAATTGGAATAAATACCATTGAACGGATAAAGGACATTCATTTGACAAGGCCAATAAAAAAGAACCATTCACTAGTTGGCAAACGGTTCTCTGAAAATTAATACAACGCATATATGTTGGCTCACTTTGATGTTAGACTTAATTACGGACACAATAAATTGGGCATAATAGTAAAATTATCCAATTTAAAGGACGTGTCTAGAATGGGAACACACTTTGATAAGTTCTGCAATTTTTGATTTATCTTTGTTTGTTATAGTATCTTGCAACTCATCGTATTTTCCATTCTTTTTACTAACATAAGGATGAAATACTTATCTTTAGAAAATGGGGTTATCACTATGGGAAACTTAAAAATCCCATTTTTATTTTAACTGTTGATTCGTTTAATGGAAGGGAAAAAAACAACAATCTTGTAACAAATGTTCTTTTTAAATTTAATAGCTCAATAAAAAAGTTTTTAAGTTTATATGTAACTCTTAGAAGGAAATTTTATTAAGCCATCGTTTTCACGAGATAACTGATCGCATTAGACCATTCTTTGACACTTGATTGGTCATCTTGCGGTGTCCCTTCATACACTTCTTTTCCATTACTATTCACAAAGATCAGTGCGGTAGTATGCATCACATCAACATTATTTGAAGTTGAAATGGAAGCAAATCGATAAGCTGCCCAAATCTTTTTAAGAGTATCTGCTGAACCCGTTAGGAAATTCCAGTTTTTTACTGTTGAGAGTCTTAATTACTATGTCTTGTTGAACTAACCCCCAATTTCTTTACCGTGTATAACTTCACAATTTAGATATTGTTGCATTACTCAAAGAATTTTCTATCGTTTGTAAAGAATAGTGCTCGTCACACCCATTTGCGGTAATCTCGACATTAGCTCCAGGCTTTATCCTTATTGACATAAGATTCATTATCGACTTGAGTGAATTTTTTAAGTTAACAGAAACACCCTTGTACTGAAGGGATATTGTAGATTTGAACTTAGAAGCATCACTTACAATCAAGCATGCTGGATGAGCAAATCCCGTAACTGCAGTGATTTTAAATGTTTTTTAATCACTTTTCACCCGCTCCTCTCTATATTTCTTCCAGAAAGGAATTTCTTGACCAGGAAAGTGCTAATGTTACCAAGGAATTTGTTTTCCATCTCTAAAGAACCTTCCGGAATGTCCTTCAGGTCCAATAGTCGCTAACCAAAGGATTGAATCAGCTGCTTGCTTTGGCGTTCTTGGAGCCGATGGTCCCCCCATATTAGTACTTACCCATCCCGGACAGACCGCATTTATTTTGATATCTCCATTTATTTCTGCAGCTAACAATTGTGTTAACCCATTCAAGGCAAGTTTAGATAACTTATAGGCACCTACTCCTTGATAAGACATTTCGCCTATTGCCCCATATTCTGAAGAAACATTAATAATTCTCCCATAGCCATGTTTTTCCATGATGGGAATAAAAGAACGGATGACATGGTAAGCTCCGAAGAAATTAGTTGTCATCGTTCCCTCTAGAATTGAAGGTTCAATAGTCAATAACTTTTCATTTTCATCCAAATACACGCCAGCATTATTAATCAATACGTCTAATCTTTCATACTGCTCATTTACTGTAATCGCAGCTTGACGAATGCTTTCTTGATTGTCTACATCCATAACCAAAAACGAAACGTCCAGATTTGACTCCTTAAGTTTTTGCGCAGCTTCATGACCCATCTCTGGATCTCGACTTGCCAAAATGACTTTAAAACCTTTCAAAGCCAGTTGTTTGACCAACTCATATCCAATTCCTCGATTCCCGCCGGTGACAAGCGCAACTTTTATATCCTTAGACATTTAAATCCTCCATTTCTCGCCTATAAATTTTGTGTTCTGTAAGACTATACATATAGTTTCTTAGTAAAATAAATACTAAACTCAATATTAACGATAAAAATCCCACTAATACGACGTATTGTGTACCCATTTCTGCTATAAATAATCCACCTACAGCTGCACCAAAGGTTGTTCCTAAGTTACAGGATGTTAAAAATAAACCATTAGCGAAATCAGGTGCTTCGGGAGCTGAAGACATAATCCAATATTGATTGATATTACCCCCTATACCAGCCAATATTCCCCAAATTAAAGTAATGATTGCCATAGGTACGGTAAACTGTCCTGTGAAGAATAATATGATGTAAACAGCCCCCAATACAAAAGGAAAATATACAACCGATTTGATGGCACTATGAGTAAGTAACTTTCCTGCCACAATGTTTCCAATAATATTGGCCCCCACCGTAGATAAATAACATTAAACTTATGGTATTCGAAGACATATTCGTAACAGTTTTCAGATATTCTGCAAGATAACTATAAACTCCAAATACGGCTGAGTTTAATAAAATGACAGCCGCAATGGAAAGCCATGTAATTGATTTTTTTAATACGCTTAATTGAGCTCCGTAAGAAAGTCTTTCCTTAACTGGCATCGATGGTACAAATAATAATGTAGCAATGAATACAATGGCATTAACAAATGCAAAGAATGCCATCGCCATTTCAAACGACACAGTACTAGCAATAAAACTTACGATTGGTACACCGATTACCATACCCGCAGATACTCCAATAAAAACTTTTGAAACAGCTTTTGGAGCTTCTTCCTTGCTAACCGAGGCAGCAGCTATTGTAAAAGCCAATGAACAATAAATTGGATGAAAAAAGGCTGGTATTACACGAGCAACTAATGCAATGGTAAAGTTAAATGTAAATATGGAGACAATGTTCCCCAAAACGAAAACCCCAAGTACGAGTAACATGACCTTCTTCCGATCAATACCCGAAAACATTAACGGCATCGTTGGACCAGAAACTGCAACAGCAAGGGCAAAAAGACTCACCAGCCATCCTGCTTTTGATATGCTGACATGAAAGTGTTCAGCAATGGCAGGTAATAGTCCAATAACCCCCATTTCAGTATTTAAGATGCCAAAAACTCCTATGGTCAATATGAAAATCAACAAATTATTTCGTTTAGCCAAAAAAACACCTCCTATCTTCAATTAGGCTGTAGTGTTTCTCCCTCGGTCTTTGCAGGTGAAAACATCGTACCAAAGCATAAACTTTAGTCCTGAATTCCTATTTTATAAATGAACAAGGATTATCACGATACTGCTAATAGTAAAAAATTGCCCCCATAAGCTATGGAGCAATTTCATTACTTTTATGGCAGTTGTCTTGTAGGACGAACTAAAACAAAAGATGGGTTAACCTTTGAATTGGATAACCCATCATTCATCACAGGCAATTTAGGGAACTAGAAGCATTTTTCGAGTTACAAGGTAGATATGTCAATAACGAATCGATAACGCACATCACTTCGAAGAACTCGTTGGTACGCCTCGTCTACTTGGTCAGCATGGATGACCTCAATTTTAGGAGCAATGCCCTGTTGAGCGGCAAAATCGAGCATCTCTTGTGTTTCCCGTATTCCACCAACAAGTGAACCGGCAATGCTGCGACGACCCATGATTAAGGAAAACACATGGTACTGATCTGACTCGGCAGGTGCACCGACATTTACAAGGGTTCCGTCTACTCGAAGCAAGGATAAATACGCATCCACGTTAAGATTTGCAGACACAGTGTTTAAGATGAGATCAAATCGACCTGCCAACTCAGTGAATGTAGCTGGGTCACTTGTTGCAAAGTAATGATCTGCACTAAAACTTAAAGCTTCACTTTCCTTATTCTTAGATCGACTCAAGACAGTTACTTCAGCACCCATGGCATGCGCAAATTGGATTGCTACATGGCCGAGACCTCCCATCCCAACAATGGCAACCTTCTTACCTGGTGCATTCCAATGTTTCAATGGAGAGTAAGTGGTAATGCCTGCACACAATAGCGGGGCTGCCACATCCATATCAAGACTATCAGGAATCCGGACAATGAACCCTTCCTTTACAACTATTTTTTGGCTATATCCTCCGTAAGTCGGATTACCATCGAAATCAATAGAATTATATGTGTTGATAACACCTTTCGTACAAAATTGCTCCTCACCATTGAGGCAGTATTCGCATTCTCCGCACGAGTCAACAAAGCATCCAACGCCAACGCGATCACCAACAGCAAATTTTGTAACTTTTGATCCTACTGCTGCCACAACTCCGGCGATTTCGTGGCCAGGAACCATCGGGAACATTCCGCCACCCCATTCATCGTATGCACTATGAATATCAGAGTGGCAAATACCGCTAAACTTAATATCTATTAAGATATCGTGTGGTCTTAACTCTCTCCGCTCAATAGTGGTCTTTTCGAATGGTGCTTTTGCAGTTGGAGTACTTAGAACACGGGTCATAGTCACGTTTTTATGATTATTGCACATAAGAGAAAACACATTCCTTTCTTAATAAAATGTTATTACGGCTGAACATCAAATTGCAGTAGCCTTTATAAAACATCATTGATTGCTTAAACAACATACGTTTATTATTATAAAGAGAAACAGAATGCATACAATGGTTAAATTAACGTAATTCGTTGTTTATCCAACAAATTAATCAAAATTGTTGATTATCTTTAAGAAAGTTTGGTGACCTACTATGTCCAAAGTGGATAGAAGAATAACCAGAAGCCAAGAATCTATTAAAAAAGCTCTAATCGGACTGATGTCCGAAAAAAGTTTTGATGACATTACCATTCAGGATATTTCTGACAGGGCAAATGTTAACCGAAGTACCGTCTATCTTCATTACTTGGATAAATTTGATCTATTAGATAAAGTCATGGAAGAACATATAAACAATATGGGTAATTTTTGTGAGTCGGCAACTGAAATGGATTTTATAGAGTCAACTGTCCACTGTATGGAATACTTTGAGAGTAATTATTTATTTTTTTCGACGATGTTAGCGAGTGAAGGAGCTCCATATTTTCGTAGTCGGTTCCTTAAGTTTAATATCGAAGAGTTCAAGAAAGATGTGGACATAACTAAAGGAAAAAATTACGGACAAAGTGAAGATGTAGTTGTTCAATTTGTTGCAAATGCTTACGTAGGGGTAGTCGAATGGTGGTTAAAGAATGGAATGCCTTATCCACCTCATGTAATGGCAGAAAAGGTGGGGGATTTGTTAGAGAGGATTGTATAGGTTCAAGATAAAAGAAGAATATACCTAGTTAGAACCTCTAACTAGGTATATTTTTCCTTATAAAGAGTTATTCCATAAAATGGTCCTTTAATTAAATGCCAATACAGAAAAAGATGCGTTCTTAAATAAACACGCCCTATAATGAATAAACTTAACCATTTTCATAAGCTTCCAACTCAATTCAAAAGTGAACTCAAACCGCTGAATGACACCATCGTAAACGATATCATTCTCTATTTGAATTTCCGTTGCTTCATTAAGCCTAGCAGACCCTCACGTTTGTAATCATTGAGCTTCTCGAAGAGCCTTTCCTTGTTCATAAACGATCACACCTTCTTCCCTAATATTGAAAATCAGTTTTCCTTTATTTAGACGATCTATAAAAACAACATCAATTTTTAAAGGAGTGGACATTTCTTTAATAGCTTGTTCTATTAAGTTTTGTTGAGTATGAGAACAATTTTTTGTAAAAACAGCTAAATCAATATCAGAAGATCTATGGTAATCCCCCTTTGATCTTGAACCAAATAAGACAATTTTTTCTATTTGATCGTTCTTTAAGCAGAAATTTTGTAATTCACTGATAAAACGTTGGAATATTCCGGTTGCATTCCATTGAGCTTCCATTACAGTTCCCACCCCAATCCTTCATAAGCATTTACAATTATTTTACCAATAATCCACTTAAAGCACGAACAGAAAAAGAGCGATAGGTCACTTACAACTTCTATTTACTTCATAAAAATTCCTTCTCTCAATTCAAGAACATGTCCCTCAACATAAAGAAAAAGCACAATTTTGTGTATAATTAATACTTTGCATTTCTAATTTAAGAACCTTATTGCTGGTAGTGACTGCTTCGCTGGTACTACCCCTTGTAAGCGCTATAATAACATGTTTAACTAAAAAAGAGTTTTATTTATAAAAGCACAAAAACGACTAGAGATAGTTTTTCTAGTCGTTTTTGTGTTGTTTTGCCATTTTACTGTTTACTTTTTCTCCATCACGGCAAAGTAATTGTTTTCATTATCAGCAAAGTTAAATACTCTACCAGCAGGCATCGTTACCATTTCTCCGACTGTAATCTTTTTATCCGAAAAGTCTTTATATAATTGATCAAGATTTTCCGATTAAAACATTAACGAAGGTGTACCAAGGTTTAATTCAGGCTGCATCTTTGCAATTAGTTCTTTATTGTGGAGAACGATACTTGTTTCCGCTTCCTTTGTTGGAGCAATTTCAATTCATTTCATTCCTTGGCCATTGTCTTGTTGAGAAACTACGGTAAACCCAACTTTCTCTGTCCAAAATTTCAATGTCTCATCTTGGTTATTAACATATAACATAATTTGACCGTCTTTATTAATCATTTGCTTCTCTCCATTTCAACTAGTTCAGTTCCTTTTGGTTATCCTTTTCTTTTGAGCATTCATTTACATTAGTAATAAATGACATAACCACATTATTATACCAAATGTATGGTCTAAAAAACCAATTATCCACGGTTTGATTTTTGTTTAACGAGAAAATTCTGATTTATAAGTGTATATCAACTTGGTTCACTGTTTAGCTTTTTTGTTGCAGGAACAATGTTAATCTAGGAATTATATTAGACCCTTGCGATAGACAATTTCTCCCTATCATAAGGGTCTTTTACTTTTGCAACATTGAGCGAATGTCTTCGTTTTTTCGTAAAAATGCCAAAAGATTGCCATAGAATGAAAACTTAAATGGGATGGTTATTGATTTTATTTTTACGGAGCGCATCTTTAGTGCGTCTTCTGTTTAACCTTTTCGTTTTCTCTTTTTCGTAGAAGTAATGAACTACAAAGTATGCTATAAAGCCAAACACAGTACCGAAAATAGCCATCCCAATTAAAACATGCAATCCTCCGTGAAGGAGACTTAATAAACCGCTGAAATCGCCATGCATTAAATTCTGAAAAGAAAAAGGCGTATTATGTCCAACTTTGACTTTCATTGGAAGGATTATTTTTCCGACTTTTTTAGCAAAAGGCAAAAGAATAACCGGGAGAAAGGTCAGCTTTCCAATAACATTGCCAATAATTGAAGCAGGTAATGAACCTTTGGATAAACGTACAATCGGTATAAACAAAATATAAATAAGCGAAGCGGTTGAAATAACTAACATTTCTAGGCCAAATCCAATAGCAAAACCCAATGATACCTTTTTTGCTCCTCCAGGAGAACGAAGAAGTTTAAGAAAGTTCAATTTAAAAACACGTCCGATATGTTGAAAAAGATTATACTTTTTTGGTTTTCTACTCATATGTCACCTCGTCTTGAGAACAGTTATATTAATTATATTCTAAATCAAGGATATTTCTATACTTTCAGAAAAAAGTATTTCATGCATAGTCTAAATTTGTTAATATTCTGATATGATGTACAAACATTCATTCATTACATAATGCAGAACATGTATGGTATTTAAATAAAATAAGAAAAGAAAAAGTCTGCTCTTTTAAATCGAGTGGAATCAAAGTGGAGGAATGAGATATGTCAATTTATCAATTTCGAGTAAATACAATCGATGGTCAGGAGATCTCACTCAAACAATTTGAAGGAAAAGTTCTGCTCATTGTTAACACGGCCAGCAAGTGTGGCTTAACGCCTCAGTATAACGAGCTTCAGGGACTTTATGAGACCTTTAAGGATAAAGGACTTGTGGTCCTTGGATTTCCATGCAATCAATTTATGAACCAAGAACCTGGAAATGAAAAAGACATTCAATCCTTTTGTGAGTTAAATTATGGTGTAACATTCCCTATGTTTGCTAAGGTAGATGTAAATGGTGTCCATGCCCATCCTTTATTTGTCTATCTAAAAAAGCAAACCCCAGGAATATTAGGTTTTAATACTGTTAAATGGAACTTTACCAAATTTTTAGTTGATTCAAAAGGGAATGTGGTTCAACGATATAGTCCTACGACAAAACCACTTGAAATCGTTAAAGATATAGAGGCTCTTCTATAAGCAGCTTTTTTTATCTCGAAGGCAGTAATTTGAAAATATGATCTTTTAAAGTCGTTCAAGGTTACAAAAAACAGAGAGCAATTGAATGCTCTCTGTTTTTTCCAATTTTACGCTAATTAGATTTACATGGCTGGTTAAGTGCTTAAAGATTAATTCTAAAAGGTTAAGGTAATATCCTCTTTCTTTTTGAATTCCGGAAGCCATTCTCCATGTGCCTCGATTAAATCATCGCATAGTGAAACAATATCATCCATCGACAATTCTGCAGCCGTATGTGGATCCAGCAATGCAGCCTGGTAAATATATTCCCGATTGCGGGTAATTGCCGCTTCAATGGTTAACAGCTGGGTATTGATATTTGTCCGGTTCAAGGCAGCTAGCTGTTCAGGTAGATCTCCTACATACGTCGGCATGATGCCGCTCCTGTCCGCTATACAAGGTACTTCCACACAGGTCTTTTCAGGCAAGTTGCTAATAAGTCTTCCGGTATTTAGCACGTTACCGCCAAATTTAAATGGAATATTGGTTTCAATTGCTTCAATGATTCGTGAACCATATTCTTTAGAGCGTAAATGGTCCAGTGCCTTATTATTGACTAAATCCTCTCTCATCGTTTCCCAATTCTTTATTTGCTGTTTACAGCGGCGAGGGTATTCATCTAATGGAATATTGAATTTTTCGATTAATTCCGGATATCTGGATTTGATAAAGTATGGATGATATTCGGCATTATGTTCAGATGATTCCGTTACATAGTAGCCAAACTTATCCATCAATTCAAATCTCACCATATCATGATGCTTCGTTTTTTGCTTTTCCTTAGCCCTCCTTTTAATCTCAGGATATAGATCCTCGCCATTTCTTTTTATTTCCAGCAGCCATGCCATATGGTTGATGCCTGCAATCTTTTCTTGAACCCCAACAGGATCCAAGTCTAAAGATTTAAATAATTCTTTTGTACAAACTTGAACGCTGTGGCACAAGCCTACTGTTTTTATATTGGAGAAACGATTCATTACACCTGATAATACGGCCATCGGGTTTGTATAGTTTAGAAACAGAGCATCCGGGCATACCTCTTCCATGTCCCTGGCAAAGTCAAGCATTACAGGAATCGTTCTTAGATTGCGAAAAATCCCGCCAACCCCGACAGTATCAGCAATAGTCTGGCGCAAACCATATTTCTTTGGAATTTCAAAATCAATCACGGTGCTTGGCTTATACCCCCCTACTTGAATCGCATTAATGACGTATTTAGCATCCTTAAGGGCTTCCTTTCGATCTAAATAGGCATTAATTTCAATATTTTTGTTTAAGTTTTCTTTCAAATTGGTCAACATTATCTCGGAATCTTTTAATCTTTGTTCATCAATGTCATATAGCGCGAATTCAAATCCTTCCAACGCTGGAACGAGCATACAATCACCAAGGACATTTTTTGCAAATACCGTGCTTCCTGCACCTAAAAATGTTATTTTTGACATCTTCATCCTCCTCATACACTTCTTTTTATTGTTTGAAATTATTACCTAGGAAAGGCTTTTTAGTTTAAAAATCTGTGAAGAAAAATCGCCCCATTGCAGTGAGCCCGAAACAGTTTGATCAAGCTGAATCCCGGCATTCATTAACTCATCACCGTAAAACGAACCCATTATTCCTTCGATTTCATATTCGTGCTCTTCATTTAGTCCTTTTAATAGCAACCGTTCATAGCCGGCATTCGGTTTTCCTAATACTTGATAGCGCCCGGCAATTGCTTCCTTTTGATCCTCCGATACGACCATCCAGCTAGTAACATTCCCCTCTTTTTCAAAAGGGCTATATAGTCTGAAAAATGTACCCGTTTGCAAAAGCTTGCGATTTTCTTTGTAAAACGCTATTTGTTTCATTACTGACTCTTTTTCTTCAGCGGTCATTTTTGTCACATCAAGCTCATAGCCAAATGCACCAAAATAGGCGACATTTGCTCTTGTATCAATGCTGGTGATCCTGCCAACCTGATGATTCGGTACGGCGGAGACATGGGCCCCGATTGAACTTATTGGATAAACAAACGATGTTCCATATTGAATTTTTAAACGCTCGATGGCATCGGTATTATCACTCGTCCAGGCCTGCGGCGCATAATAAAGCATACCCGGGTCAAAACGGCAGCCACCGCTCGCGCAGGATTCAAAAAGGATGTCAGGAAATTCGGAGGTCAGCCTTTCGTATAAATCGTAGACACCTAGAATGTAACGATGGGCTACCTCACGCTGCCGGTCTGCAGATAATTTAGCCGATCCGATTTCGGTCATATATCGGTTCATATCCCATTTCACATAAGAAATAGGAGCATCACGAAGGATTTTTGCCATCAACCCATAAATGTAATCCACAACTTCCTTACGGGAAAAATCAAGGACAAATTGATTTCTCCCGTGGGATGTCTGCCGATTCGGTACATGAATGATCCAATCAGGATGATTTTTGTATAGCTTGCTTACCTTTGAAACCATCTCCGGTTCAAACCATAGACCAAACTCTAAGCCTAACTCCTTGATTTTTTCCGCAAGACCGGTGATTCCATTCGGAAGCTTGCGTTTATCAACGAACCAATCGCCAAGGGAAGTTGTATCATCATCACGCTGACCAAACCAGCCATCATCTAAAACAAACAACTCTGCACCTAATTCCTTGGATGCACTCGCCATTTCAAGGATTTTCTCTTCATTAAAATCAAAATACGTGCCTTCCCAGTTATTAATTAATACCGGTCTTTCCTGATCGCGCCACTTCCCTCTCGCCAATCTCGTCCGGTAAAGTGTATGGTAGGTCTGGCTCATATCATTTAATCCTTTGAAAGAGTAAACCATCACCACTTCCGGTGATTGGAAGCTCTCTCCGCTTTCAAGTAGCCATTTAAAATCAAATGGGTTGATTCCCATCGTGAGACGGGCAACATCATAATGATCCACCTCTACTTGAGCAAGAAAATTACCGCTATAAACGAGACTAAATCCAAATACTTCGCCTTGATGTTCATTTGTATCGGGGCGTTTTAAAGCAAAAAACGGATTTTGCTCGCCGCTTGCTCCTCTTGTACTGGAGATACTTTGAATTCCAGTCTCAAGCAATCTGGTTTTCACATGCCGTTCTCTTGCCCATGAACCGGATAAATGCACCATTTCAAAATCAGAATCAAAGAAGTCTACACTCGTACTCATCGCTCTTGTGAGATTAAGATTTTCTTTTCCGTGGTTCAAAAATTTCGCATTGCGGGTGATGACATTTAACTGTTCATAAATGGTATATTGCAAAATAATTTCTGCTTCAATTAACTCATCAACTAAGGAAATTTCCACGGTGGCAGCTTCATGGGCCGCTCAACGTAGGTGGCAGGAAGTCCTTCCAGCTTCGGCTTCCCTTGAAAGATGTGGTGGCCTTTATAGACAAAATTGGTGATACGGCTTCCATTTGCCTGCAAAATTTGATAGGCAGGTTCCCGAAAATCCGTCGTTCCATAAGCTGGGAATTCTTGTTTTGATGTATCTAACGAAAAAGTTAAATCACCTTCAAACACACAAGCGACGTTAGACTTCGCCTCAGATGTGTACAAATGAGAAAAGGATTCCCTGTGCCGCACCTTTTTCCCGTAATATAAATGTCCAAGTTGATTGTTATTTAAAATAGTAAAGATATAACTAGTATTTTTTGACTGAAGATGAAATTCATTTGATTCTTTATTAAAAAAAATAGGCATTGGTGACGACTCCTTCAAACGTTTATTAACCTTTAACAGAACCGGAAGCTCGCCCTGAATGAAGTGCTTTTGTAAGAATAAGAAAAGAATAACCATTGGTGCTACTGCCATAATGGCTGCAGAGGCAACCAGATTCAGATTGTTGCCATTTTGCCCAAAGAATCCTGACAAGGCAACCGTAAGCGTCTTTACTTCATCTGCCTGGAGGAAGAAGATCGCAAATTGATAGTCATTCCAGATAAAGACACAAGAAATAATAAGAATGGATGCTGTGATCGGTTTTAATAATGGAAATACGATTCTAAAAAAGATTCCGATTGTACTAGCTCCGTCAATCTTTGCCGCTTCCTCCAGCTCCTTTGGAATCGTAGAACGAATAAAGCCTGTGTACAAGAAGATGGTCAACGGCATAAAGGCCGCCACATTATTGAAGATCGCAATCGCATGGGTATTCATCATCCCAATATTAACAACAAGTTTGTATAAAGGGACTAAAGCAGTTAATGGGGGAATCACCATGACAGCGATAAAAAGCATATATATAAACTTATTTAACTTTGTTTGCCGTCTAGCAAGCGGGTACGCGGCATTGATCCCAGGAAAATTAACAACAGCGCTGAAAAAAAGGTAATAATCGCCGTATTGATAAAGGCATTCCCTAAATTCGCTTGTTCCCACGCATTGGAGAAATTTGCCAATGTAAAGTATTTTGGAAAAACCCACTTGGAGCTGAAATCGCCTCTTATTTTCAATGAAGTGGTAATTAAAATGTAGAATGGTATTAAATGAAATAATGCGATCATGACAGCGATGATAGTCAATACCGTTTTCTTTCGTTTATTCATGTAATCCATTAGGCTTCAACCTCCTTCTTTTTAAAGAACAATAATGCTCCAAGGCTGATGACTAAGATAATGACCGCCATTAAAATACCTTGAGTAGCGGCATAACCAGCATCCTGTCTATTAAAATATAAGTCATACATATAAGTAGACATCGATTGAGAGGCATTACCTGGTCCCCCACCTGTAAGCGCAATGATCACATCGAATAATTTCAATCCGCCAATTATATTCAAAACCATATTAATGGTGATTGAAGGCATTAATAATGGTAAGGTGATATTTTTAAACTGTTTAAGAGCTGAAGCACCGTCGATTTGTGCTGCTTCATAGTAGTCCTTTGAAATACTTTGTAGACCCGCTAAGTAAATAATCATGGCGATCCCGACAAATTGATACGTATTAACAAATACGATCAGCCATTTATTCATGTTTGGATCCCCTAAGGCGTTTACTTTATGTAAACCTAAAAACAGTAGTACATCGTTTAATGCGCCCCCTTGAAAGGCAAAGAAGAAATACCAGATGTAACCCATGATTAATGGACTGATGATTACCGGCAGATAGACAATCGTACGAGTAATTGCCCGCATTTTAATACTCTGATTCAGTAATAGAGCATAAAGCAACCCGACAATATTTTGAAAAATTGTACTTCCAATTCCGTAAAGCAAGGTATTCCTTACAACAAGCCACGTGTCCGGGTCTTTTAGTAATCTCGCATATTGTTTAAGCCCAACATAATCATAGGTTTGTGAAAAACCGTCCCAGTTGGTAAAAGAGATTTTTAACCCATTAAGGAATGGGTAAATAATGAAAAAACAGACAGCAGTGAAGGCGGCAGATACATCCACCAAAGAGAAGATTCTTGCCGTTTCCCAAGTTTACTCCTTTTTTCCTTCGTTTTTACGAGTGTATTTTTTGCAGTTTCTGCTCCAATCATCTGCATTCAACTCCCTAATAACATCTATTAACGTTAACAGAATACAGGGCAGTAATGGAACCTGCCCCGATTAACTGGTTACATATTTACTAAATTATTTTTGATTACTTAAACGCTTGAATTCTGCGCCTACTTTTTTCGATACTTGATCAGGTGTCATAGAACCTGATAACAATTCTTGTCCAGTTGACCCTAGTACATCCCACATGCCGCTTGGTAAATAGAGGCGGTCAAAATATGGCTGGACTTTCGAATCCTTAAATGTTTCATAGTCTTTAGAATAATAGTTTTTCGCATCCGTATTGGTTAACCCTGCAGGTAAAGATGTTCCTTCGGCAATTTCTTTCACCATATCTGGTTGTGAAATAAACTCAATAAACTTTTCGGCTTCTTGCTTATGTTTGGAATCCTTCCACACAGCAAGGGTATGGCGCTCTCCCCCAATCCAAACTGGTTTGTCACCTTTATGAATCACTGGCATTGGGATAATCCCCAGATGAACATTAGGATTTAATTGTTCAACAGATGGACCGAGCATACCGCCACCGATAATAAAGCCGATTTTATTTTGAGCCATTAAATCGGTCATTTGTGAGACTTGGGCTGTTAATACATCTTCATTCAACAAACCCTTGTCTTTCATTTCCTTGAGCTTTTCTGGTAGATACGTATAATTGGACCAATCGAACGTTCCATCTAATAGTTGTTTTTTGTAATTCTGTTTTGGATCTGTCACCAATAAAGGTGTTAAAAATTGGTCAAAATATTGGCCAAATGAAGATTTATCCGAACCTGCAAACCATAACGGAGTCACTTCGCCCTTGCTTTTCTTTTTAATAGTTTCTAGAGCTGTCATAAATTCATCAAATGTCGTCGGCGGCTTGATACCGTATTTCTTTAATAGAGTTGCATTATATGTAATCCCGTCTTTAGCTTGATTTAAAGGATAAGCATATACTTTCCCTTTGTCGTCTTTAAGGATTGGATCCATTGCAGGATCAAGGTTTTTAACCCAATCCATTTTACTTAAGTCTTCCACATAGGCTCCGTACCGTTTTTTCGCCCATCCATGGGTATCAAATAAATCTGGCATATCATTCGCTGCCATTTTGACACGTAGCATTCCTTCATATTGATCTGTTGGATAATTATATTTAATTACAATATTTGAATTTTTATTTTCGAATTTTTGGATGACATCAGTCAGTGTTTTCTGATCAGATTCATTGGTTACGGTAGAGTAAAGTGATAGTGTTACTTTGCCGCCGCCAGATGCATTTGTAGATGCATCTTTGCTTGCGCAACCCGCGGCAATCATCGTAAAGGCAGCCGTAATGGCTAAAGTTTTAAATAACTTCTTCATTAAAAGTCCCCCCTGAATAACCAAAAGTATAGGTTTAATTAAAAAAACACTTTCATAGATTAGGAAATTTACACGAACTAATCTTTCCTTGACATAGGAAGGACGTACTATATAATTTATAGATACTCCTTCTTTTTTGGAGTCCGGGGTTTATTCGTCTCATGTAATAAGTGATTGGCCGTCACTACCTATTGACTTAATATAGGTAGATTACAAGACGAATAAGCTTTCCCAATCATAATTTGCTCAAACACTCAGTAACAAATTTGGTACAAGCAAGTGTCTTGCCAATGAATCACCTCCTTCAAGTATTGAGAGTGCTTTAATTTCCTTTCATGCGTTATTTTTTAGTCAGCGGAACCGCTGCTTTGTCTAACAACTAATTCAGTAGGAACGAGTACTTTTAACGGTATCTTCCTGCCCTTTATTCGATCGATTAAAAGTTTAACCCCTGTTTGGGCCATTTCTTTTGTATGCACTTTTATCGTGGTTAATGGTGTACTTGCAAACTTTGCCATTTCGATGTCATCGAAACTTACAATCGCTACATCCTTTGGGACAGTTAGATTCGCCTCTTGCAGTGCTCTTAATGCCCCGATTGCCATCGGATCACTTGCGATAAAGAAAGCTTCTGGTAAATCATTTTGTTGAAGTGCTTTCTTCATCATTTCATACCCCTGAGTCATGGTATACTCACCGATAAATGTGTAGTTAGGATTGAATAATCCCTCTTTTTCCATTACCCTTTCAAAGGTTGTAAGCCTCTCATCCTCAATGATCATCTTCTGGTTATTCAAATGCTCTCTTTCTACTCCGCCAATGTATCCAATCCGTTTGTAACCCTGGTCCAGTAAATGGCCAAATCCTGTTTCGGTTGATTTTACAAAATCAATAACAACTGAGTCGTAAAGGGAATCATCAGGTGAATGGTTAATATAAACAACGTTTTCTATGTTGTCACTTACTGTTTTTAAAGACTTTTCACTAATTCTTCCTACAATAATTAAGCCGTCTAAATCACGGGTAAATTGATTAGATCCAGTATCATTTAACCGAAACATGCTAGTTGAAGTAATTCCTTGATTTAGTAATTCTTCTTCAACTCCTTGACGAATGGACAAAAAGTAGGGGTCACTCGTCTCTTCTTCAACTGTCTGACAAAGTAAAATCCCCACACTCGGTGTAGCTTTGTTAGATTCGTTATGTTGTTCAACCCGGCGTTCTAGAATCGTTTTATAACCTAATTTCCTTGCAGCATGTAATATCCGATCACGGGTTTCTTCTAAAACAGTGATCGTCTGGTCATTATTCAAAACTCTCGAAACGGTAGCAGGTGATACTTTGGTCAATGCTGCTATATCCTTGATTGTTGCCATCTTCAAAACCTCACTACTAATTTATTTACTGTTATTCTATAAATATTTACTAAATTATTTACTTGGTATGTTTGTATAATAACAGGTATTGAAAGTGTTTTCAATAATAAAATTAATTTTTCTAAAAATTTCACTAAAAGTATTACTCATCTCTCTTCTATTCTAAAATACAAAAAGGCGATTCCTAGGGAAAGCGCCTTTTGTATTCTATTATAAATTTACTACTGCATGCTGTCTTCATCCAGTGAACCTCAAATTGGATGTTTGATGACACTCTTTTTATTTGAATTTCGTAAATACGATGCGGCAATAGCGAATAAGGTAAGGAAAAACATCACCAAAAATACCACCCGATATCCATTAACGATCAAGTTGGTATCTTCTGAAACAAGGTGCGTACCTGCCCCAGTATAGATTGCCTTTTTTAAATGCATCGGTAATACACTCGTAACAATCATTAAAGATAGTGCGGTACTTATAACAGCACCCATGTTTTGCAGCATCGAACGAATACCGTTTGCGATACCGCGCCTTTCATGCGGGACAGTCAACATAATGGATTGCGTATTTGGCGTTTGGAATACCCCTGTTCCAATACCGATAAGTAATTGCCCAATACCTATCCAAAGCAGTGATGCATGAATTCCAATTTTCCAAGTAAGTAAAAGCATTCCAATACAAGTACCGAAAAGACCTAAGGTAGACAACAACCGCGCACTGTATTTAGTGGTAAGCGTGCCAACAATTAGGGAACCAATCATCACTCCGATTGTGATAGGTACGACTTTGAGTCCTGCCGTAAATGGGTTTTCAAGGTCGACCACCTGATAAAATAGAGCAATTAACAGGACCACTGAGGAACGAGCAAGTGAGTTTAAAAACGTAGCTAAATTTGCCATCGCATATGGCCGGTCATGAAATAGGGAAAAATCGATCAAGGGAAATTTTGCGTGCCACTCCACCCAGAAAAAAAAGATGGTAAAAATCACGAATAAAATTAGACCAACAAGTACTGGAAGACTCGACCAGCCAATGACCCCCACCTCAGACAAGGCAAAAATTAACCCACTAAGGCCAATAAATGCTGTGATATTTCCTTTCCAATCTACTTTCTCTCCTTTGGCTTGTCCCGGAACAGTCCTTAAGGTGAAGATCCCCCAAAACACTCCGATGATCCCAACCGGAACGTTGAACCAAAAAACCCAGCGCCAGCCAAAGTGATAGACTAAAAATCCTCCAACCACCGGACCAATTAACTGTGCAATGGAAGCAACCAAAATATTAATACTTAATCCGGTACCAAGTTTCTTAGCAGGAAAAGCATCCGTAATCAATGGTGTTGTGTTAGTAATAATAAGTGCCCCTCCGAGTGCCTGTAAAGCACGCAGAATAATAAGAACCCACACATTTGGGGCGAATCCACACAAAAAGCTGACAATGGTGAACTCAGTCAGCCCAACTAGATACATGCCACGCCGGCCAAAGATGTCTGCAATCTTCCCAAATACTAAAATAAATATCGTATTAACCAGCATATACGATAGCAATATCCAGTTGGAAGCCACTTCGCTAGAATGAAAATGGGTCACTACCTCCGGTAACGCAACATTCAATGTGCTTAAATTTAAGGTTGCGAGGAGAACTCCAAGACTCGTGACAGAGAGGAGCAGCCAAGGATAGTATTTTTCTTTCATAAGTCTTCTCTTCTCCTTTATGATTAGATACCTTAAGGGTACCTTATTTCTAGCTGAATTTCCCTTCATAGGGCTTAACTAATGTTTTTATCGTATTTGTCTGTGGAGGTCCTTCATAAATACTTTAAAAATTTCCCTGTTAATCCTATGATTACCATATATCCTAAATTGAAACGAAAAGCTGAAGCAATCGCAAGGATTGACATTTGAACAATGAAATCCCATGATTTGCTATTGCCTTTGGACAAATGACCTACTCTACCTTATTGAATATTGAGTTTTTTTGATTTATAGTTGAGTTAATTTAACGCTATATTCTATATCAAAAAAGAGATGACCTCCTTTATTTTGTTAGTTTCCTATAATTTAATGCTTGGTAAATAAAAAGACCGAATAATAATGAGAAAGACGGAGATAAGAATTCACGCTTGAAAGGGGGCTGAATGAATGGAAAAACTGATTACGATTGAAAACATCGTAAAAAAGGACAGTTTGGGACAACCCATTCTGAATGGAATTTCTGCAAAAGTAATGGAAGGAGAATTTATTACGATTATTGGCCCTTCCGGCTCAGGAAAAAGTACTTTTCTTTCGTTAATTAATCGAATGACAGAGCCGGATTCAGGTTTATTGCGTTTTAAAGGGACTCCGTATGTTGAGATGGATGTGTTAAAACTACGGAGAAAAATTGGGATGGTTTTTCAATTACCAACCATGTTACCAGGTACTGTAAGAGATAATTTATTAATTGGCCTCTCGCCTGTTCCGGGGAACCCTGAGCAATGTAGAAATAGACGACCTATTAGACCAGATTGCCCTCCCAAAATCAATAAAAGAACAGGATGCCCGTTCCCTTTCGGGGGACAAAAGCAAAGAATATCCTTAGCCCGTTCCTTAGCCAATCGCCCTGAGATTCTTCTTTTAGATGAAGTAACTGCATCGCTTGATCCGACTAGTACAGAAGAAATTGAAGAGTTGATCCAAAGATTACATCAGAATGGAACGACGATTCTCTGGGTATCGCATAATCTGAAGCAGGCTAAAAAAGTTGGAGAATATACATGGGTCATTGCAGGCGGAAAAATCGTGGAACAAGGACATCCAAATGAAGTGTTTGTTAATCCAAAACATGTAATTACACAGGAATTCATAGCCACCTCATTTGGGAAAGAACCAGTTACATAATGAATACGTATGCCTTACTGTTGACGCTTATCTTTGTCGTTTTTGCTATTTTACTATCCGTTTGGCAGCGGCTCGGGATTGAAAAGGATATTATCATTGGCACGTTTCGTGCAGCTGTTCAATTAATTGTAGTCGGCTACGTATTACAAACAATTTTTAGGCTTAAATCATGGCCTCTTATTCTCTTAATGATTACGGTCATGATTACAGTGGCTACCCTAAATGCGCGAAAAAAAGGAAAAGGGCTTCCTGGAATTGGCTGGCGAATCGCCATTGCCATCACATCAACTGAAATTCTAACAATGGGATTATTAGTAAGTTTGAAAATTATTGGGTCTACTCCACAATATATTATTCCGATTAGTGGCATGATTATCGGAAATGGGATGGTCGTCTCAGGATTGTTTCTTAACCGTTTAAAATCAGAAGTGGAAACGAGGAGAGAAGAAATTAACGTATATTTAGCATTGGGGCCACATCAAAACAGGCAATTTCTCATGTCATGCGAAACACCGTGAAAGCATCTATGCTGCCAACGATTGACGGAATGAAGACGGTGGGCTTAGTTCAGCTTCCTGGAATGATGACCGGGATGATTGTCGCAGGAGCCAATCCGATTGAAGCCGTCCGCTATCAAATTTTGATTATGTATTCCTTTACCTCCGCTGCAGCCATTACTGCCATCCTATTGGGAATCTTAACTCATGGACTTTTATTTACAAAAGCCCATCAATTTATTGAATAGGGAAAATAAGTGTGTTCTGAACCTAGTGGACCCAGACCAACTTCGGGAGAAAACGGGACACTTTCGGTTTTGTTCCTTTTCACATTAGGTTTTGACAAAATATATTAATCTAAATGAATACTGGAGGATCAAACATTGGAAAATACATTCCCTATCACTTATAAAATTAACGTTACAATTGAGCCTGAAGACCTGTCAAAGGTATTTAAAGCTTCAGGTATTATTCGCCCGTCCGATGATCTTCCACGACTTCAGCGGATGATAGATCATTCTGATATTATTCTTTCAGCTTGGGATCATAAAAAATTAGTTGGGATCGCCAGGGCCATAACGGATTACAGCTACTGCTGTTATTTATCCGACCTAGCTGTGGATAAAGAGTATCAAAATAGTGGAATAGGTAAGGAACTTGTGGAACTGCTACAAAAACAAATTGGCGAAGAAGTGACCTTATTGCTATTAGCTTCGTCTATTGCAATGGAATACTACCCTAAAATCGGCTTTGAAAAAGTAGAAAATGGATTTAGAATTTCTAGAAAGCGATAATTTTTAATTAACCTTTCAATGAAGATATGCTCAATTATTTTTCTCTTATGAAAGGCAAAGAATGGGGCCTTTTCTAACTTTCCCTATTTACTCCCATGCTATATACCTATTCGCAATTCCTTCCAAAAGTTAGTTTTTAAATGAACTCATACGTCTGAAGCGTTCAGTGCTATGTCTGACTCGTCGTCTTCATCAATTTCTGGTTGCGGCATTGCGCTGTTGACGCCCCAGTAGTAGAAAATGATAGCACCGACTGCAACAATCACACTGTCCCACGGCGAAGCAATAATTGGCTTTGCACCAGTCGGCAATTGATAGTTGCCCAGTCGAGAAATGATTAGCATAAAAATGAAGTATACGACCAGCCAGGAACCGGATTTCCAATCAGAACGGATACGCTCCCGCATTCCTTCTTTATCCACAAAAGCGAAGTAAAGAATCAGTGACACCAGTGTCAAACCGATAATTTCCAAGTTGGTGGTCCAGCCGCTCCAGAAGATAATTAGTGTAGCCGCAATGAATGTCAGTGGTGACAGGAACCCAAGTGCTTTCAGTCGGAATGGACGATCCATGTTCGGTGCTGTTTTGCGTAATGAGGCCACGGAAATCGGACCAATCATGTACGTCAAAACGGTTGCCGAGGTTACGTTGCCTACAAGTCCTTGCCAGAAATTAAGATGAGCTGGAAGGATCCAGATGATGGACAATACTAACGACAGCCAGAGGGCGCCTCGAGGGATACCCGTGCGAGCGTCAACTTTACGGAACCAAGAATAGAAAAGGCCGGTCTTTGCCCAAGAAAACAGGACCCGTGTCGTACCGGAAAGATAAATATTTCCTGTACCAGACGGTGAAATGACGGCATCAACAAAGATAACGTTCATTAACCACAAGAGACCCAGGGACTTCGCCAAGTCTGCGTATGGTGCCTGTTCGAAGGTAAGATTTGCCCACCCTTTTGCAAGTTCTCCAGCCGGGACCGCACCGAGGAATGCAAATTGCAGCAACAGGTACATGACGGTTCCTAGTAAAATAGCAAAGATGATAGCAAGTGGGATATCCCTTTGTGGTCGCTTTGCCTCCGCCCCAAAATCAACTGCTTGCCGGAAACCTAAAAATGCAAAGGCGATACCCGATAGCGACACCGCTTCAAATACACCGAATGCTCCTCCTGGTTTTGCACCACCGACAGACAGGTTAGACGCATGGAAATGTGTAAATAAGACAATAACAGTGAGAATAGGTACCAAGAATTTAATGGTCGTTATAACAGTATTAAACTTGCCAAATACATTGACACTCCAATAATTCAACAGAAGGAAGATAATAAGAAGGATGATTTCAAATAGATACCCAAGCGTGGTGGGACCCGCTGCCTTTGTGCCAAGGGATGTCCACCATGTCGCTGCATAGCCACGGACTGCCTCTACTTCGATGCCTGCAACACTAGAATAAGCAAGCATGGAGATAAAGCCGATAAGGTAACCAACCAAGGAACCGTGCGTGTAATGTGGGTAACGAACAAAGCCGCCGGAGCGTGGCATCATCGAGCCCAATTCCGCATAAACAAGGCCGATAAGAATAAAAGCTACTGCACCGATGAGCCATGAAACCCATGCATAGGATCCTGCAAAGGATGCTGCGCTAGCAGCTGCAAACAACCAGCCTGAACCAATAATTGACCCCAGTCCCAAGAACGTAAGGTCGAGTAAATTAAGCGATTTCTTAAAGCCTCCTGGACGTGCCATAGGTTTTCCCCTTTCTTTTTTTAAAATTTAATATATTTGACACAAACGTTACATCATCATATTTACATGAGAAACTAAATCATTATTACGAAAATGACAAAAATTAATGCGATTTTAATCTATATACGGCCAAAGCCTAATTCCTATCTGAAAACAAAAAAATGCCCCTTTCAGTTAAAATAGTTGTTTTACTGAAAGTAAGCATAAAAAAATTATGGAATTTGGCATTAAAAGTGCTTAAATTGATGGTAAGGGAAAGTCCCCCTAAGCTTTTAGCTTCCATCATATCCCTCTGTTTCTTTTTCCCTTCATGCGTGGGCTAATTCTGCAGATCTCCTTCATTCGTCCTATGCTCATTGCTTTGTTCATTATCGGTAGAACTTTCCGACTGAAAGTATTCTTTTCCTTTAAGTTTGACTTCCGGCAAGAAAAAGGTTCCGATGAAGCTAAGAATGGCGAAAATTAGTCCCACCTGGAACAATTGTTGAATACCAAATGTCAATGAAACTTTCACTGCACCCATTAGTTGAAGATACATCTGATGGCCTGCAGCACCCAATTTATTGAACTCTGATGCAATTGATTGTTGTGCTTGCGACGTTAGGAGCGCTTGTGGATTCAATCCAGTTAGTTTACTTTTAAACTGCTGCATAGAAGCTGGTAACGTCTCATTAAACTTATTGGTAAACGATTTGTTTAGGATGGAACCAAATATAGGTGATGCAATAACTCCGCCAAGTGAACTCACAAATTGCTGTGTAGAGTTCACGGTACCCATCATCTTGTAAGGGAAGGCATTTTGAACCACCATATTCATAAGCGGCATCAGCGAGCCTATGCCAAGTCCAAGAACAACCATGTTTATAACAACTGTAGTCCAGGTTGTATGAATATTCATTTGATTCAACAAAATCGAGCCCACCACAATAACGGCACCGCTCAGCCAAGCAAGATACTTGTAACGACCTGTTTTAGACATGATTTGACCAGCCACAATGCTACCGACAATAAAACCAAGCATCATAGGAGACATGACCCAACCACTGCTTTGTACATTGAGTCCAAGCACCCCTTGAACATAGATGGGTAAGAACATAAGGCTGCCAAACATCGTCATTCCTATCAAGACGCCCAAGATCAGCGAGGTGCTAAAAATACGATTCTTAAACAAGGAAGGTGCAATCAATGGGTCTGCCGCTTTACGCTCCCACAACACAAAGAGTGCAAGAACAATCACTCCGCCAATAAAAAGCGTTAATTCTATTGGCGAGCCCCAGGCGTATTTTGTTCCTGCCCAAGTAAAACCAAGTAAAATGGGGATCAATCCAACAACTAAAATGATGGAACCGAGCCAATCAATCTTAACCTGATGTTCTGCCCGCACTTTAGGTAACGTTACAATCACACCGATAATGGCCAGTACGGCAAACGGCAAATTAATATAAAATACCCATCGCCATGAAAAGGTGTCTGTAATCCATCCACCGAGTGCAGGACCGATGATGCTGGACAAGCCAAACACAGCCATCATCACACCCATCCATTTTCCACGTTCTTGAGGTGTAAAAATGTCACCAACTGTGGCACGCGGCATGCTCATCATGGCACCGGCACCAATCCCTTGAAAAGCACGTGCCCAAACCAGTTCCATCATCGAATGTGCCTGACCGGATACCGCAGATCCGATACCAAACATGATGATACCAAACAGATAGAACGGCTTTCGTCCGAATACATCCGACAACTTACCGTAAATCGGAATGGTCACGGAAGAAGCCATCATATAGGCCGTGAAGACCCACGAATACAAATTTAATCCATGTAAATTTCCAACAATAGTGGGCATTGCAGTAGACACAACAGTCTGATCCATGGATGAGAAGAACATCGTCAAAAGGACTGTTGCAAGCGCCCACCACTTTTTAGAACCTGTAATTTGGTTCGTCGTTTGTACTGATACTTCAGCCATTTTTACTCCTCCTCATTCGATAATCTCTTTAATTTCCATCAACTGAGCAATTGACGCTAACTTTTCCAATGACTGGATAAATGGATCTAGTTCATTGGGCTCCATCTGTATGAAGCAGTCCTGCATGATTTTTTTACGAATAACTAAAACATAATTCAAATTCTCCTCACCAGCATCGGTTAGCTCATAATGACAACTCAGCGATCTGTTACGATTTACAAAGCAGTTGTGTTCCAACCGATCGAGCATAACGTTGGTATATAATGTTTAACCTGATTAATATTTATATTATATAAATAAATTTTTAATCTATATTTTACTTTTCTTCACACCAAAAAGCCCGCTTAATTTTCTAATAAGCGAGCTGCGAATTAACGTCACAAAATATGTTTTAATCAGTTTTGTTTCCTAGTCTTAAGAAGTCTTTCATGAAACTGGCTGAAAATATTTATTTTTTCCCATTAATACCCATCTACAACAATTACCTCGTTCATTTTTCGTTTTTTTCGCTTTTTATCCGCATTAAGAACTTTTATAGATAAATAAATTCCAGTGCTAGTTAAAAAGATCAGGGCCAGAGCGGCAAGGTCTGTTATCCATTTAATATTCATCGTTCCCATTCTTCCTTCGTGAAGACCTTTAATAATACTCATAAATGATCCCGATGAACCACCATCTCCTCCAGGACCTCGTGGTAGCCCGGTAGAGCTATTTCCAGCCTGATTCATTGTTTGATTATTATCCTGGTTTTGACTCTTGGTCAGACTTTGGCTATTATTTTGCCCTTGATTCTGTCCTGAAACTTGGCTAGAAACAGATGATGTTCCTCCCTGATTAACCCGGGCTTGCTGAAAATCCCCTCTACCATCTACCTGTGACTGACCGATCAACCAAGGTTCGTTCATTACCAACCCTGTAATCGACTCCATTAAGATGAAAATTGAGCAAATTAAACCAATCCATAAATGGGCTTTCCTCGTTTTCTTCATTTATAATTCCTCCTATTATCTGTTTCCAATGGGATCCTTCTAGTTTGAATGAATGATCCGTTGATTCGGTAATTTAGTTTGAGTTTCCTCTCCATAAACATTTTTCACTATATACAATGGGCGTCCTTTCGTTTCATCGTATATCCTTCCGATATATTCACCCAGTATCCCAAGGATAAAAAGAGTGAACCCGTTGAAGACAAGTGTGATACTAATCATGGACGACCAGCCTTTAATGGTAGCATTTGTAAAAAGAGCAAGGTACAAGACATACAATAAGTACACAAAACCTGTTCCAGATAAGAGTAAACCAGAATAAACCGCTAACTTTAGAGGCTTATGTGAGAAGGAAAGGATCCCATCCAAACACAGCTTCATCATTCGCTTCAACGGATAGTTCGTTTCTCCCGCTAAACGCTCATCCCTTACGTATTCTACAGCCGTCTGGCGGAAGCCAACCCAACTCACGAGTCCTCTAACAAAACGGTTACTCTCCGATATCCGCTTCAGTTCTTCACAAACTTTACGGTCAATCAAGCGAAAATCACCTGTATCCACCGGTATATTGATATCAGTAGAGGCACGGAGCACCCGGTAGAAAATAGTGGCCGACCACCTTTTAAAGAGCGTTTCTCCTTTTCTTTTTACTCGTTTTGCATAAACAACTTCGTATCCTTTTTTCCATTTCTCAATCATTTCTAGAATTAACTCAGGAGGGTCCTGAAGATCGGCATCGATAATGATCACGGAATCTCCTCCCGCATAATCCATACCAGCTGTTATCGCGATCTGATGACCAAAATTTCTTGAGAAATCAATTAACTTTACCGTTTTGTCCCATTTAGCACATTCCTTTATGATATCTACACATTGATCTTGGCTGCCATCGTTTATAAAAAGAAGTTCATAGCTTTCATTGGTTTGATTCATTACCTTTTTTAGACGCCGATAGGTCTCACCGATGATGGCCTTTTTCGTTATACATTGGCACGACGACTGAATAGCGCACGTTTCGTCCCATAGATATTCCTCCTTTATAATTTCACTTCATATAACCTCAGTAGTATAATAGGTATTTACATAACGGTCCGTCCAAATGTTATAGCCCTTCAGGAATGCCGCCAGTAAATCAATGAATATTAGCGAAACATCTATCTGGATTTCAATTTCATCATCTTTTCACTCCTCAATGTATTGTTTCGAATTGCTTATGTCTGTATTGTGCTTCTTCAACCTGAATTGGACATGAAAGCAAGCTGAATGTTTCCTGAAAATCAAAGCTTACTAGTAAAGATAAATAATAGAGAGGAAAAGCAACGTTTCAGCCGATATTCAGACTTCATTCAGCTAATTTTCAGTTTTATAGTCGATAATATTTTTACTAGTCACTGGAGGTATGGAATGTGAATTCAATAGAAGGAATAAAAATTATGCTCGTCGATGACGAACCACATATATTGCAATTTTTAGAATTGGGTTTGACAAACGAAGGCTATGTGGTGAAAACTGCATTGGATGGTATGAGTGCGGTTACTTTGGCACAAGATTTTCAGCCTCATATTGCCATTTTGGATGTGATGATGCCTGGAATGGATGGGTTTGAAGTATGTCGAATGATAAAGAAAAGTGGTGCCCAGACCTCCATAATTATGCTTACTGCAAAAGATGAAGTTGAAGATCGAGTAAAGGGGTTAACCATTGGGGCTGATGATTATGTGATCAAACCATTCAGTTTCGAAGAATTGTTAGCTAGGATCCATGCACGTCTTCGTAATCAATTCCCTAACATGTTCAATGAGGTAACGTACGGTCCTTTCAAGTTGGATGACCGAAAGAAGGAATTTGTTTATCACGGCAGAATTTTAGAACTTTCTCCAACCGAGTATGAGCTTCTTAAATTTTTGGTAATGAACAACGGAATCGTGATGAGTAAAGGAATGATTTTGGATAGGGTATGGGGCTATGATTTCCAAGGGGAAGAGAACATTGTAGAAGTTTACATTCGCTCATTGCGAGATAAATTGAATGATAAAGAACATCAGGTTATTCGAACGATTAGAGGGTCTGGTTATAGAGTGGATTTCCCATGAAAAATACCATCTTCAAAAAACTATTTTTTCCTCGTTCACTAAGGTATCAGTTACTAACACGAACGTTATTTATTTTGGCTTTTATTTTGCTTGCGATTGGGTTGATGCAGTACTGGGTAATGAAGGATTTCCTTTATCGTAACGAAGCAGATACCCTCAGTGCAAAGCTGATGTCTTTGCCGAAAGATATTGGTTTAAATCTAGAAAATGGACCAGCCAATCCCACGCCTAGTAACAACGAGGACAATCATGGACCACATGATAACAAGTTCTTTTTTCTGCAGGATATGTCACTTGCGCTAATTGACACAAACGGCAATTATCAAGATCTTTTAGGGAGCAGCAGTATCCAGGCCAAGGCTTTCGAAGAAAGAATATAAGACTTTAGCGGAGAACTTTTCTAAGCATCAAGATGTTGAATATCGAATTGAGAGCAATTCAAAGGGAATTGAGCAGTTAATTGTATTTAAGCCAGTGGGAATAAAGCCCGGAGACAGTCTCGATCATGTTCCTGGAATCCTTCAAATGGGAACGAATACAGCTCCTCTCAAGGATGTGCTCCTGCAGCAATTATTTACGTTCATCATTCTTTCAGTACTGGCATTAGCCGCCGGACTCGGAATCTATTTGCGAGTTCTCAAACAAACACTCGTTCCGTTATCCAAAATTGTCAATGCAGTTAAAAATACGAATGCCGGCAACTTAGCAAAGCGCCTGCCTGCAGGGCAGGGGCAAGAAGAAATTGACCGTTTATCTGATTCGTTTAATGCCATGTTAGAGCGATTAGAAAAATCCTTCGAGCACGAAAGAGAAACCAAAGAACAAATGAGACGTTTCATTGCGGACGCTTCTCATGAGCTAAGGACACCCCTTACCTCCATTCACGGTTTTGTTGAAGTATTATTACGGGGAGCAGCTAATCGGCCTGAACAACTATATAAGGCATTAAATAGTATGCTTGGTGAATCAAAGCGCATTATTAAACTTGTGGAAGACTTATTATTTCTTACAAAGCTCGATCGGGCTCCTGATTTGCATGTTTCAGAGACCAACCTTTCAGAGGTAATAAGGGAAATGGAACCACAACTAAGTGTTTTAGCTGATAAGCGCCTCGTTCATTTCGATCTCACTGAGAGGCCTGCTAGGTTTTTATGAATCAGATAAGATTAAGCAAGTAATCCTAAACCTATTTAATAATGCGGTTCAACACACAGATCTGATTTCTGGAACAATAAAGCTTTCCCTGGTTGCCTCTAACCATCAGGCAGAACTATCCGTACAGGACAATGGGCCGGGAATAAGCAAAGAGAGTCTGCCATATATTTTCGATCGCTTTTATCGGGCTGAAGCTTCTCGTGCAAGACAATATGGAGGAGCAGGGCTTGGTTTATCGATATCCAAGTCGATCGTAGAAGCCCATGGAGGAAAGATAGAAGTTGAGAGCCATATTGGAAATGGTACAATCTTTCGGGTTTACCTCCCGTTGTTATAACTAATTTAGCGATTAATCTTTTCAATAGTCCTTTTGTGCTGGCACCAAAATGTTTAAAACGGGAATTGCTATTCAGACATAATCGAATGAAAAAAAAACAAAAAGTACCTCAATCAATCGAGGTACTTTTTCCAATCTAACCTATTTCGAAGCTGGCGCCAGAGCGACTTCAGGTGATGTTACCTTGTCATAAAAATCTACGAATTTATCACGATCGGCGCTATCACGGTAAGCCATGGCGACACGTGGATGTTCATTAAGAACACCAGAAATCATATAAGGAATGATATAACCCCACTCCCATTTCTGACGCATTTCTAGCATATGCTTTTCAATGACACCAAGAACCGGCTTAATTTCATAGCTTGGTTTTTGTATGTAGCTAACGAGAAGTTCTGTGTTACAGTTACCAGCTGCCCGACCCATACCATAAACAGACGAATCAAGAAATGTAACTCCATTTCGCTTCGCAGTTAAAGTATTGGCAAATGCTAACTGCATGTTGTTATGCGTATGGATCCCAAGCTGTTTGTTAGGAATCATCGCTTTGAACTTTTTCACCTGGTGCTCAATATCCTGAGGATCTAAGCTTCCAAAAGAGTCAACAATATATACAACATCTACAGGACTTTCCTTCACCATTTCAAACGCTTCAATAAGCTGATGTTCAGGTACACTTGATAAAGCCATGATGTTAAGTGAAGTCTCATAGCCCAAATCATGAAACATTTGCACAAGCTCTAAGCCTTTATCTACTTCGCGGATATAGCATGCCACTCGTATCATATCTAAGACACTTTGCTCACGTGGTAGAATGTCATTTGGATCTACACGCCCAATATCTACTAAAGCAGATAGCTTCGTGAACTTTTTCTCAGGAATAATTTCTTTTAGGAAGTTATCGTCAAGAAATCTCCATGGATTGGGCTCGCTCGCTTTAAGAAGCTTAGCGGAATTTTTGTAGCCAATCTCCATGTATTCAACACCCGCTGCACTTAGGCCATTATACAAGTCTTGTACAAATTCAATGCTGAAATCCCAATTATTAACTAAGCCACCATCACGAATGGTACAGTCTAAAATTTTGCTACGATGTTCCATGAAGTAATTTCCCCCTGTTTTTCCGCTTTTATTAAAATTTTTTAACTTTTATGCTTTAATGCACAAAATTTCTTATTGTGTTTATATCATGGTTCACTTATAGGTGTCAATCTACTTTTCGAAAATTCAATCTATCAAAACGAAACAAATTTTTTCAATCCACTTTGTATTCATTTCTTTAAGGTAAATTATTACTTCATCTAGTCATGAATTTTTTTGCTCTTTTCTAACATTTCATTAATTTGCGGCTGAAATTGGCTCCCGTTTATCCGCTAATCACAATTCCCTTACCTAATTAATAACCAATGTAATCCAATTCATATCGCATCCATGTTACTTTTAATACTAAGTCCTATTTTCACTGCATAAATTAAAAAAGGGATCGTTAAGCGAGAAATGCAGCCTTAACATATAGTCAGGAAAGCGGTAAGTAAACGTGCTGGCATTCACAGCAATTTGCCCCCGTTTAATCCGCTAAGGGGGGCGTTTTATGTTTAAATATTTTTCATTTAAAAAGAGACAGATTGAAAAAGAAAATAAATTTGCCCCTCTTATTCTCACAAAATTAGACCGGATTATTGAGCTGCTAGAACATAAACAAAAGGAGACTGAAGTGAAAAATATTCATTTTGATCATGTGCAAATTGATAATTTAGAGAACATTGTTTTCCGGTTAGACAATTTAGAAATTGACGAGTTAAGTGGAAAATTAATTATAGGAAATAATATTGGAAGCACGGAAGACCTGTCCGACCCACTTTTTTTTAAGATTGATAAGGAAAATTCTAAAAAGGAAACAATGTCGGAAACAACTTCACCTACTCAAAAAAAAATGACAAAAACTGCTAAAGGTTATCGCTTCCGAAATCATTTCTAGTAAATGACAGTAAAATTATACCAACCATTGCCCACCAACCAAAACGTCAGAAATTCTCAAATACTTAAAAAATAGGAGAAAATGTAATAAATTATTCCCTTTGTATTTCGGCAATTTTGATATCTTGATCTTCGATGATTGCATCTACAACATCTTGGTCATTTGTAGTATTTATATTATTGAACAACTGATTTTGATTTCCGAATAAGCTTCCTTGTGAATAATTAGCTTTTTCATTAGCGTCCATCCCCGTCAAATTTCCCTTTCCAACGAATACAGCGCCATTTTGGTGCATTGTATTGACATTTAAACTTTCAAAAGTGAGACTTGTAGTATTTTCATCACCTGGATTTTCAAAAGAAATATTGATATCACGGTCATCAATTGGAGTATCTATGAAATCAGGGTCATTTAATATAGAGATATTTTGAAAAAGAAGATTTGACTGACCGCTAATCCTTCCAATAACACTATTTTCTTTGCCATGTGCACTCCAGCCGATGGCATTATTTTTTTCCCCTATAAAGATGCCAGATTGTCTTTGCATGGTTTGGACATTAATATCCCCTGTAAAATTAAATTGTGAAGATTTTAACATAGCCTACTCACCACATTTTAGTTAATATCTTGATTATTTATTTTTGCAGAACATCTTTATTGTTCTAGTTAATGTACCTTATGTTTTTGAAATTAGGTTGGTGACATTTGCCTAATGAAATATGAAAGATTGTGTCAAACGCCCAATGATTGAATAGGCTAATTAATGAAAGGAAAGGAGAAACTGCAAATGATTGAAATCACATTCGGTAATATTACCGTTGCTAACATCAATACCTCAGCAGGTGTTTTCATTGGTAAAAAAAACAAACATAAAAATTTTCGAAGCGAAAGTATCATTAACGAGGCAGTTGGAATCTTGTCTGGAAATGAAAATAAGCTAAGTTATAATCATTGGATGAATAACAAAGAAAAATGGGAGGATGAATAATCCATGGCTTCCCCAATTTTATCTCCAACCTTTCATATCGGTACCATCAAAATCGGGAGCATTGAAGGGGCTTCTTGCTTTAGTATTGGGAACAATTTTATCGAAGACTTTAAAAGTACAAAAAAACATAACCAAGGCTTAGGCAATATTCATGGAGATCGAAACAACTTTGCCCATTCTAACGCTGCTCTCACAAATTACAACCATGACCTAATGAAAACGAAGACGATGAAACAAGAAAAAAGGGAAGAAAAGGATGGGAAAAGAAAACAACAAACCCCCGTTTGAAAAGGGTTTGTTGTTTTTTAATTTCAATCTGGACCGAGGGAAATAACTAGACAGGGTATAATTTGAAATGATTTAAAGTATATTTTTTGGTATTTCGTAAATGTCACTACGCTTATGTTTTATGCATTTCCGCCAATATTTGGTTTGATATCCTGATCAAAGATAACCCCGTCAATAACTTCGAAGCTATCTGCAATATTTATTAAATTTCCTGTCACTGCATTTAATACACCATAAGAACCCCCAATGCCTAAATTATATTTCCTGTTGGCGTCCATCCCGGTAACAACAGATTCACCAACAAAGACTGCGGCGCTTGGCTGTAGAGAGTTGATATTCATTGCTCCTAAATTAATGATTGAAGGCACTCTTACTCCTCCCATTCTTTCTCTTTCCATACCTGTAATCCATCTTATGTTTTAAAATTCACTTGGGTGAAAATGTAACACGAAAGGTCCAGATTTCACCTTGCTGTCTTATGTTGGATTGGGGGTGGTTTTTTATCCGTAAGTTTTTATTTTCAGTTGGAGTAAAAAAACCTATATTCTGTTCTCTTATTAACTCATGCCTTTTCGAAGTTTATTTTTCTTGGTAGCTTCAGTACAATTGGTCCAATCATGCATTTTATAATCTTTGAACCAATTTAACAATCGTTAGAAATAATCTTGTATGTTTGTTTATTTCCAACCTTCCCCCTGTAACTATGGACAGATGACCAGTATCAATACCCACCTACTATTTTATATTTGTTATCGTAAATCTTGTGCACCTATTCCAATTCTCTTTAATAAATCAATTAGCTGTTCTTTCACTTCGTAGCTGATAAATGATATATTTTATAAGATCGTTGCAACGTGTTTTGGAAAAACTTCTTTAAATAGTGATTCTCATTTTTCCGTCAGTACGACATTAAATGGTTTTTATTGCACAATGTGTCAATTATGTTCACACTGCACAGTAAAAATAATAAATCCATAAAGTATTTGATCCTTTGGGGTGTTTTGTTTATTTTCCACTTGAAAATAAGTTGGATTAATGCGGTATAAACCACACCATGTTAAAATAGGGGAAATAAAAAAAGTGGGTGTGTTTCTATGAAAAAATGGGTTTCATCGATTGAAAAAGGCAATTTCCTAAAATGGTTCCTAGAGAATAATCGACTGAAACGTACGGATGCTCGCAGAGTAATAGAATATATCATTAATCATTTTCCTATTACCGAAAACGTTTCCTTTACTGAAAAAGTAATACAAGGGGAAAAAACCATCGTTATTTCCAGTGTTAATTCAGATGAAGCGGCATTTGTTTATTACTATAATCGAAATAAAACGGAGGATGTATCGAAGGTATTGAATCAGTTTATGATGAATCCTTCAGAGAAAGTCAATATTATTTTCCATTTTAGTGGTAAAATGTTAAATCATCAATACTTACAATTAATCGAAAAAGACCTACCTAGTAATATTCGAAAATATGAACAAAGTCAGCGTGATGCATATGAAGTGGATGAATTAATCGGAAAAGTCATTCAAGAAAGCGAGAAAGAGCTATTAAGAAAGCAGATAGATGGAGCTCTTGATCAAAAAGATGAGAAGTTATTTATAAAATTGGTGAAAAAGCTGAAAGAGCAAGATTATTGAAGGACGATTTTCCATTGGAATATCGTCCTTTTATGTTTTTCTCAAATGTCTGTTTTTAATTTGATAATCGTAACTCGCATAACAAAAAATAAAGCACATCACTTATTCAAATTAGAGGTGCACTATTAATGCTTTACTAGCTGTAATGGCTTAAAATTCTTCATATACAACAGGATCTTGATTGTTAATCCTGCCCTCAGGGCGAGTTAATCCTGTAATAATGGTCATTTCTGTATCATCTAGGGAAAAGTCAAAAATTGATATATTTTCAAGTTGACGTGCAGGAGATGAAGACTTAGGAATTGAAATTGCCCCGAGTTGATAATGCCATCGTAAAATAACTTGTGAAATAGACTTGTTATGATTGTCCGCAATCTTATGAATCATGTCATTTCGCAACAATTCGTTTGCTCGAGCTAATGGGCTCCAAGATTCTGTTATAATGTTATTCTCTTCATGCCATTTTCTTTGTTGTGCTTGATTAAAAAATGGATGTAATTCAATTTGGTTGATGCTTGGCTTGACGCCCGTTTCCTTTTCTAAACGCTCAATATGTTCAGGTAAGAAATTACAAACACCAATAGAACGAATAAGACCCCTTTTTTTAGCGTCGATTAATGCCTGCCAAGCTTCCACATATTTATCCTGTTTAGGGTTAGGCCAATGAATTAGATATACATCATAATAATCTAGGTTAGCACGAAATAAAGATTCTTGAATGGTAGTAGCAGCGTTCTCATACGCTTGATAACGACCAGGTAACTTGGATGTAATTCTTAATTCTTCTCTTGGGACAGAACTGCGTCTAACGGCTTCACCAACAGTTCCCTCGTTTTCGTAATTATAAGCAGAATCAATTAGTCGATAGCCCGTATCAATTGCACTTTGTATAGAATTGACACCATCATTCCCCTTAAGTTTATATGTTCCTAAACCGATAACTGGCAAAGTAACCCCATCATTAAGTGTGATTTCTGGAATTGATTTACCCATAACTAATCACTCCTTTCAGAAATATTTTAATATTACCATAATTATGAATAGTTTTTATAGTTTTATATATAGGGGAATTCTGATTATCAGAGAATAGTTAAATAAAAGCAAAACCAGGTTAATGGTAAGTACCTTTCCTTAATCCTTTCATTTCAAAACAAAAAGGAGTAGAATATTTACTCCTTTTCATTATCCTATATCTCAGATTTTACTTTAGCGGAAGGACTAAAAAACTTCTCTAATTTACGAATGATTTCATCATTGTCCGCCTCGACAACTTCTTGATATTGCGGTTTATCAAACAATTGACTAATTTGCTCTGGGTATGTCTGCTCGATATCACAACGTTCAATGGATTCATTGAATTTTGCCGGGTGAGCTGTTGCAAGTGTGACACGAATCTCACTAGGTTCATTACAAGTTTCGTATGCAGCGACCCCACAAGCAGTATGTGGATCAAGTAAATAATTGGATCCAGCATAGTACTTGCTGATTGTTTGCAAACATTCTTCTCCTACTACTCCATGTGCCGCGAAATCCTCTTTCACCTTTCGAAGCTGCTCCTCATTCACGACAATTTTGCCTTCTGACTTGAATTGGTCCATTAAGGCTGACACTGCGCTTGGATTTTCATCAAGCAAATAGTACAGATAACGCTCGAAATTGCTAGCTACTTGGATATCCATAGAAGGGCTATATGTGCTCCGGAACTCACCAGGCATGTAGACCCCATCTTGAATAAAACGTTCTAAAATATTATTCTCATTCGTCGCTACAATGAGCTTTCCAATTGGAAGACCCATTTTCTTTGCAAGATAACCAGCAAAGATATCTCCGAAATTTCCCGTCGGGACACTGAAGTTAACGCTCTTTGCGTTTGTCTCTTTTGACACTTGGAAATACGCATAGAAATAATAAACCGTTTGCGCTAAAATACGAACAAAGTTAATCGAATTTATCGCACGCAGATGATAGTTGTTTTTGAAATCGATATCAGCGAACAATTCCTTGATGATTCTTTGACCATCGTCAAACGTTCCTCTTATCGCTAAATTCAAAACACTTTTGTCATGAACAGTCGTCATTTGCAATTCTTGTACCTTACTTACTTTTCCATACGGGTGCAAAATACAAATGCGAATGCCTTCTTTTCCTCTAACCCCCTCAATTGCTGATGCTCCTGTATCCCCTGAAGTAGCGCCAAGAATATGAATCGTTTCACCTGTCTTCTTTGCTACATAGGAATATAAATTCCCTAAGAATTGCAGAGCAATATCTTTAAAAGCAAACGTCGGACCATAGAACAGTTCTAGCACATACATGTTATCCGTCACCTTTTTAACCGGAGTTACCTCTGGATGGCGGAAGGTTGCATAGCTTTTCTCGATTAATTCCTTTAGCTCATTATCTGGAATCTCACCATTAACATAATAGGAAAAGATTTCGTAGGCTAATTCCTGATAAGTAAACTGGGACATTGCCTGTAGCTTTTCTGCAGGAATTTGTGGGATCTTCTCCGGGATTAAAAGTCCGCCATCATTCGCCAGTCCCATCAAGACAGTATCAATAAAACCAATTTCACTTACATTTCCGCGTGTACTAACAAATTTCATAGGATCCTCCAAGTAAAAATTAAATATATTTCTATCGTTACCTAAAATTAGATGTAAGTCAACATGAAATGTAAAGATAAGGCTTTCCCATAAGGTTGTAAAAAAATAAAAGGGGAATCCTTGAATGAAACGACAAAAAACGTTTCAATCTATGTTTTTCGATAGTAGATTTGCTCATAATTACTCAACAAAAGGGAGGAACCCTCGCATTTCATAAGAAAGTGACGATGAAAACTCTTCTTACTCATACAGGAAAGAAAAGAAACGATATTGAATTATACTCCTACAAGGAAAATAACCTTGGAACAAATCGGAAAGGTTGTGAGTTTATGAGACTTCTGGATGTACAACCTAAGAATAACTTCAGCTACATCTTCGTTCAATTTCCAGGAATGAAAATGAATGTCCCTATGCTCTCGAGCGATGAGGGAAAGGCGGTGAAAGAAGATGTTGCTTTATGTGTCCAATTAAACAGCAAAGAAAAGGTTAAAAATTTGTACCTTGTACGCACACAGAGTATAAAACCCTTTGACTTCACAGATGAAGAAATTGGAGCAAAAGCATTTTATCGAGTTATCAAGAAAAAAGAACCCTCGCAAGACTCACCCTCGAATGATTCCGAAGATTGCGTCACGTTTATAACAAATGAAGTGGCTGTTGTGCAAAAGAAAACGGAAACAGGATATAACTTCGTCCTGGTGTTAAATAACCGTGAAATCGGAATCGTCGCTTCGATTGAAGAAGAAGTTTTACGAACAGAGAAAGTATCCTTGCAATTTAAAGAGGAAGTGAACGAGCAAGTCGTAGTTAACACTGTTAGTAAGAAAAATATGACTGTTTTCGGAAGGAGGCCAAAAAGAAGATATGCTTGGGAGGCAATGTCTTTCAGGATAATGAAGTTTTTGAGCCAATCCGAATTCTTTCGGAGGAAGTTAAAAGAAAAGTTGCCGTATTTTCTCCTGCCGCATTAGATTTTATTGGTCCAGGTGATCGTAACCAAACCATTTTTATCATGAGGGGATGGTGAAGGGGCTTACCCATAAATGAAATACACAACTTCATACTACTTAAATTATCGAAACAAAAGGATTAAAAGGATAATCCTTCTCGATAGTAAAATTTCGAAAATAATAAGGAAAGGAATAAATAATAGACTACCAGACTATTTCTCTATAAGAAGAAATACGCTAATAAATTCATTATAGAGACTTAACCAAGGGGTTAAGTCTTTTTTACTTTAACGTTTCATTTTTTATCGGCAATGCAATTGCAATATCTTCGCTTCTAAAACAAAGAACAAGTGAAGAGGCACTTGTTCTTTAAATTTTCACTTGTATTTTAAGGCCAGACAGATATTTCTGGTTAGCCTTTTTCTATATGTTTAATGTGCTTCCGTTAGCTTTTTCTTACTTGATAGCAGCATGCCGGCCATGACGATGAGCGGTGCTATATTTACGACTGCCAAAATCGTCCCTTGAAAGTCCGTACCACTCATTAAACCGTGTAGAGTTACTAATATATAGAGAATGGGATTAAGAGCATGCAATTTTCGCCATCTTTGATAACCAATTTTCTTCCGGAATTTTGATGTAAGAATCGTGATGATTAGGAAATAAAAAGCAATGGTCCCCATTGCCATTGAAAAGGTTTCATAGCCGCTAGCAAATGGGATCAGCACTTCAGAGAGTTTAAATGGAAAGTAGGAATCAATCAGCAAAATCCCTAAGTGTCCACATGTAAGAATTAATGACCAGTTCGAAAGTGCTTCATGGAGATGAATGATGCCATTTATTTTCTTTTTTCGTTTCTTTTGAACCATAGAATAAAGTCCAGTTAATACTGCCAGATATAATAATAGATAGGCTACTGTTCCTGTTGCCCGAATAGCGTACCATTCAAATGTCTCCATTTTATTCGCCTCTTTTCCAAATTTCTTTTGCTTGATTAATGATGATAGCTTTATTCTTTCTGTTAGATATCCAGTATTTCCCTTCCTCTTCCCCCAATAAAAGAGTGACTTTTGCTAATACGTCTGCTTCTAGGGCTGTTGGAGCCGTTACGGTTGAAGAGATAATGGTGCTCGCGGATGGTTCCCCTGTCGCGGCATCAATAAGGTGATGCTTACTTCTGCCATTAACTTTCCATCTTCTTTTCATGGATGTAGAAGTTGCTACTGCCCCATCAGAAACTTGAATGGAGCTAATCATTTTTGTCGGTTCAAATGGATCTTCAATTCCAATATTTAAAGGTCGCGGCAAGCATCCAAAAATTCGAATATCTCCGCCGACATTAATAAAACCATATCCATATTTTGATAATAAATCTGCTGCACGGTCAATCACCCAGCCCTTGGCGATCCCGCCTAAATCAATACGAGTTTGCAAGACAACTGTCTGTTTACCCTCATTTAATTGATAAGGGTGAATTTTACTAACCTCCGGGGCTAAAAGGGAGGAAGCTCCCAATTCCCGCCCTTTTATAAACTCAATGGATTTTGTATAGCCGCTGTTTTCAATTGCCGACAATATACCAGGATTAAATACTCCATTTGTTTCCTCATATAATCTTAATGCGTCATTTAGAATGATAAAAAATTGATTCGATACTTCAACTTCCTTCCCAATGTGTTGATTCAACCTGGATAATTCACTTTCTTCTTTAAATCTACTGCATGTGTCTTCAACAGATGAAAATAATTTGTATACGGGCATAAGATCATTAGCAAACAGTTCTTGGTTTATCGATATTTGTACCATCGTACTCATTGAATTGAAATTATATTTATACATCATCAGGTTCCTCCTGTAGTGGTATCAAAATTTCCATGTTGACTTGAAAACGATTGGTCTGATGAAGAAGATTGATCACTGGATTGTTGAGACCCACTATTGTTAGTAGTTTGATTAGGACTCTCATTGGTTTTGGATGAACTTTGGTTATTTCCGCTTTAAGATGATTGAGTTGAACTTTGGTTTGTAACCTGCGATTGAGCTACTGTATTGGTTTTGCTTGTCGTATCTTTGTTTGTAATTCCCAGGTATGATATCATTCCTGCAACGAGAGCAAGGCTGGCAAAGCTCACTCCCCACGAGGTAAATTTCTTTTTCTCCATTTAAAGGACTCCTTTCAGGTTATAGATGATTTCTTTAAGTCCATGTCAGTATTGTGCACCTCCAACCTGAATTAAGCTTGAAGGTAAGCTGAAGGTTTCCTTAAAATCCAATTGAATAAATGCTATTTTTAGACCAAATAGGAAAAAAATGACTATCAAGATGTAACTCTGATAGTCATTTTCTTTACGTTATCTTGGTTTAAACTCGTAATCAAGCTTATTAATAGCTACTATCTATCTCCGGGCATATGTTAATTAATGAGAGATCATGAATTTTGAGGATGTACTTCTCTTAATTTTCGTTTTTTCATTAAGATTCGCTTTTCCAGAAAATAAGTAGGAATTATGATTGCTGCCCAAATCGCAAAATAGTTAAGAACTACGAGGAATGGGCTGCCGCTGCCGCCACCGCCATGTCCATCTCTCCCATGAAAATCTCCATTCGGCGGTCCTTGATTTGTATTCGTTGTATTCCCTGTGTTTCCATTATTAAATGACTGCCCTCCGTCACTTTGCTGCATTTGTTTCTGATTGAAATCACCAGTTTTTGAAGAAGCTGTTGCAGAAAACCATTGAATTCCCTCTGTCAAAATGGCAATTGATAGGACCACTGATGCAATAACACCCTTCCTAAGTTTTCCTTCCTTTGATCTAAACGCCTTTTTACAAATACCCATTACCCATTGCCAATGTACCCCAATATGAAGACCAACTAACGCAAGTGTTGCGTCAGCAGAGAAACTGTGAATACCTTTAATCGAGTGGCCCCCTTGAATTACGAGACCTGGAAAAACTACCCTCGAAATTAATATACCTGTTATTATGACTGTCGCCATCGAAATTAATAGCAGTAAATTTAACAGAAAACTAAAGCGTGTTTTGTTAGGGAGTTTCGGGTCAAAAATCTTTTTGGTTGTATTTATCACCCAGCGATAGTTCAAGCCGATGTGTGTAAGAATAGCTACACCGATTACCAGACCAGCTATTTCATGAAACGGTAAACCGTTTAATACTCTTGGATTCATTAGCAACACAAAAGTTACTGCCATCAGTAAATCTAGTACAATTTTTGTATAATTCTTTTTCAAATTAATTCCTCCTAATTCAAATCTTAACTTAAACATGAGTATAGAGAGGAATTTCCGTGGAATTATCGTAGAAATATGTGAAAAATATGTGTTGATAAATATCTTGTGCGAATTACTTCCTCTTGCCCTCGGTAGCAAAAACAAAAGAAGTTGACACTTTGTATTCATTTGTATACAATCAGATACACAGAGGTTGAATTCATTTGTATACAATTTAAATGGAAAGTGGTCACTGGGAAAGAATTCCTGTGAAAAACAACTTGGAGGTGAATGGGTATGAGAGGTGGGAGCGGACGCTGGGAGATGCGTGAGCTAGCTAAACAGGAGCACTTCGACTGGAACATTATCCGTCGGGCATGTACTGCCTTTGTGCCATATTGGAAAAAAGCCATCATGGTTTCGCTATTGCTTTTGGCAACGTCGGCAGGTGGGGCTCTTCCCGCCTGGTTAACTCAGCAAATTATTGATGATGGCATCTTGAAGGGGCAGGTGTCGGTTGTCATATCGTTGACCATCACACTTATCCTTATTGCATTTGTAACCGGTTTACTAGGAGTCGCCCAGACTTGGCTTAGTAACGCTGTTGCACAAGACGTTATGGCAGACTATCGACTGACCTTGTTCAGCCACATCCAACGACAGACCGTCAATTTTTTTGCTACCAGGCAGGCGGGTGACCTCGTATCTAGTGTCATGAATGACGTTACCGCGATCCAAAATGTAGTTACGTCGACCTTGATGGGATTCTCCAGTAACGTTTTGGTCATTCTTACCACTCTCGGTCTTATGTTTGAAATGAACTGGAAGATGACCCTTTTGTCGCTTGTTGTAGTCCCTGGCTTTGTTATACCAACCCAGCGCGTAGGGGGAGTACGACAGAGGCTTCAGGGAGAGATTCAGCAGAAACTATCCACCTTGACTGTGCAGCTTAGTGAGCAATTTGGTGTCAGTGGGGCTTTGCTGACTCGGATTTTCAGTCGGGAGTCTGAGGAGATCCGCAAGTTCTCCGGAGTCAACCAGGAATTGCGTAACCTACAAGTAAGACAGACCCTGGTTGGACGATGGCTTTTCATGTGGATTGGAATGTTTTCATCTATTGGCCCCGCCTTACTCTGGGGCTATGGCGGATGGTTGGTGATCCACCAACAGATGGCACTTGGTACCATCGTCGCGTTTACTAGTTTATTGAGTCGACTGTATGGGCCGCTGAGTCAGTTAGCTCAGCTTCAGGTCAATCTGCTGTCCTCCATTGCCTTGTTTCGGAGAATCTTCGCGATACTCGATGTCGAACCCGATGTAAAAGATGGTACCACGAGTATCCCCGATGGAAATGTTGATGGTCGCATTCGCATAGAAAATGTCACGTTTGCCTACCGAACAGAAGGAACAAATAAACCTACAGAAGTCCTTCGGGATATTAAACTAGATATTCATCCAGGACAGATGGTGGCACTTGTCGGACCAAGTGGTGCTGGTAAGACAACGTTGCTTAACCTAGTTCCTCGTTTTTCCGATCCGCTCTCAGGTCATATTCTTATCGACGAGTATGAGAGCAAATCTTTGACACTATCCTCGCTACGTGGACAGATGGGCTTGGTACCTCAGGATCCATTCTTCTTTCATGACACTATCTATAACAACCTGTTGTTTGCAAAACCTGAGGCAACCCGCGAGGAAATTGAGGAGGCGTGTCGAGCTGCACAGATCCACGGGATGATAGTAGGTCTGCCTGAAGGTTACGATACAGTGGTCGGGGAAAGGGGATATCGACTATCCGGTGGAGAACGCCAACGGTTGGCAATTGCTCGAGTGTTGTTACGCGCGCCCCGGATTGTTCTTCTCGATGAAGCGACGAGTGCGCTTGATACCCTTGTGGAGCGGGAAATTCAAGAAGCCTTATCGGTCCTGATGCAGGGGAGGACGGCGATAGTCATCGCCCACCGACTATCGACCGTTCTCACAGCCGATAAGATTGTAGTGCTTGAACACGGCAGAATAATAGCCGAGGGCAAGCATCATGAATTACTGGAGAAGAGCAGACTCTACAGAGAATTGTACGAGGCACAGTTTTCCGTGCAAGGAACGAAGCCTGATGACCTAAGAGGGACTGTCGAGCAGGTGGTCCAAAAGTGAGCCATACCTTTGTTCACACTCGTTGATTTTATGTATACAACCATATACCTTATTTCTAGATATACAATTAGATTCAAAAGGAAGTGTTTTAAATGAAAAATGATGAAGGAAATAAAAAGGATGGAATGCATCGAGATGACAATCATAAACGAAAAGGACATCATCATCACGGCGCCAAAACTTTCCGGCGTGGTCGAGCACTTGAATTTTTAGAGAGGATGTACGTTAAACGTGCGACTTTAAAGCAACAATTAGATGCACCAGAATTTCAATCGATTAATCAAATTATCATTGGCGAATTAAAAGCAATTGAAACGGTCATCGACGAATTCATTAAATTATTTGAACTTCATGAAAGTGAAGAAATGGAAACAGAAAATAAAAAAACAAAAGAGGAGTCTTCACATAATGAGGAGGAAGCAATGGAATAACCAATTTTAAAATGTGAGTTTTAAACATGCGTGTTATATCCAATTTGAATGAAAACCAAAAGTTTAAAAAGCCAACAAAAAAAGAATGATTCTACGGTTTTTTTAGTTTTATAAAACCAACAATTTACTTAGAGGAGGAATCGTGTCAAAATTCCTCCTCTTATTTTTATTCTCATATCAAGTTTTTTGAGTCCACGCAATAGGCTTTCTTAAAGCATCGACTACGTTTGCAGAAAACATTCAAACTATATTCACTGCATCTACTCATTTACAATATATTCATCACATATTTTTCACATATTTCTACGATAATTCCACAGAAATTCCTCTCTATACTCATGAATAGAAAGCAACAATCTGCTAAAGTGTAAAATTCATTCCTATAACTGTAAGAAATTAATTAATAAAATATGTTTAAAACAATATGAATATACCAGCATTTGTGGAGGCTAAAAAAGTGAATCAAAAATGGAAGAAAGTTGGTGCTCATTGTTTTCTGCTCAGCGTACCAGCCCTTATGTTAATTTATCCTTATTTAAATACACCCGTGCGTGGGGTTCATACGCTTGTTACAGGTTTTGACAAAGCCATTCCAGTTATAAAACTTTTTGTAGTTCCCTACACTGCTTGGGTGGGTTATATATCCTTATCCTTGGTCTACCTCTGTTTTAAAGACCATAAGCTAGCATTTAAAACAATCCTTGTTTTTGACCTGGGATTAATGATTTGTTTTATCATCTATTATTTTTTCCAAACAGAAGGTCCTTAGAAAATCAACTTAGGTATGCACAGAATATAATCCAAGTTTTATTAAAGGATTCTGGATCGTTCTGGACGATTGAAATTGAGAATGATGGCCCTTTAATTTCTGAAAAAGATTTAAATCAAATCTTCAAATCCTTATATAAAGGCGATAAGGGAAATTTCGGACTAGGTTTAAGTATCTCTCATAAAATTGTAAATTTTTATCATGGAAATATTAAGGTAGAAAATCGAAATGGGCAGGTCTGCTTTACCATTTGTTTTCCTAAAAAACAATGGATAATGGATGTTTATTCTAACTTGAATACTCTTTAAGTAAAAATCCCCTTTTCAAGGGGATTTTTTGTTTCAAGTCTCATGTCTAGTTCCACATAACTGCCCTGTTACTTCAATAAGCATTTCCTTTTGTAAAAAGATATCTTAATCTAAAAAATAAGCTAATTGATATTTTAGGCCTTTAGAGTTTTTCCCCATTTGTGGTAATTACGTCTTTATACCAGAAAAAGGACTTCTTCTTTTTCCGTTCTAATGTGCCACTGCCATCATCCTGTTTATCCACATAAATAAACCCATAACGTTTGGAAAATTCGCCTGTCGACATACTTACCATATCGATACAGCCCCAGCTTGTATAGCCTATTAAGTCAACACCATCTTCAATGGCTTCACCCATTGCTTTAATGTGATCACGAAGATAGTCAATTCGATAATCATCATTGATCGTGCCGTCTTCTTCTACTTTGTCATAGGCACCTAACCCATTTTCTACAACAAATAGCGGTTTCTGGTAGCGATCATGTAATTTGTTTAAACTGATGCGTAATCCTTCCGGGTCAATTTCCCAGCCCCAGTCGCTCGCTTTTAAGAACGGATTTCTTATGCCGCCAATAAGATTCCCTTGTGCACTTTCAGCATCTGTCTTCACTTTCTTCTCAGTACGGGACATGTAATAACTAAAGCCAATATAGTCAACAGTGCCTTCCTTTATTAATTCTAAGTCACCCTCTTGAATCTCCAATTCGATATGATGTTCTTTAAAGTATCTCTTTATGAAAGCTGGATACTCACCCCGTACTTGCACATCTGCACAAAAGTAATTGAAAAGCTGTTCTTCTTGAAGAGCATACATGACATTTTCTGGATTACAATCAAAGGAATATACAGGTGCAAAAAGAATCATACAGCCAATTTTGGAGTTAGGAATGATCTCATGGCATGCTTTGACCGCAATGGAGCTTGCAACAAATTGATGATGGTATGCCTGGAAGGTAGGCTGGTATTTATCCTCTTCCTTTTGAATGGAAAAACCAAGACCTTGAATCGGCATCACCAAGCTGCTATTAATTTCATTAAAAGTCATCCAGAACTTTACTTTATTTTTATAACGATTGAAAATAGCTTTTACATATCTTTCAAAGAATGTAACCACTTGACGGTTTCTCCAGCCGCCATATTCCTTTACCAAATTTAGTGGCATTTCATAATGAGAAATGGTTACGACTGGTTCAATACCATGTTTATGCAATTCATCAACCACACGATCGTAAAAAGCCAACCCCTCTTCATTTGCCTCTAACTCATCACCGTTTGGAAAAATTCGTGTCCAGGCAATCGACATACGGAATGCCTTGAAACCCATTTCCGCAAACAACGCAATATCCTCTTTATACCGATGATAGAAGTCAATCGCTTCATGATTTGGATAATCGTATGAATCTCGATGAATTTCAAAATCAAAACCTGGCTTTATTAATATTTCATACCGCTCTTTTCCACCTGGAAGAACATCAGCAATATTTAGTCCTTTATTCCCTTCATTAAATCCGCCTTCTATTTGATTGGCTGCAGTAGCCCCTCCCCATAAAAAACCTTCAGGGAATGGATATTTTTTCATTTTGATTACCTCCAGATATTTATTCCATAGTAACTACTATTTGTTTTTTGTGGAATTTTATAACTTTACTTTCCTTTTAAAGAAATGACAATGACTACAAAGGAATAATAACTATGTTTAGCAGGATAGTAAATGAGTGAAGAGTATCCAGTTTCTAATAACGAAGAATGTTATTTGTTACATAAATGTAACGCTATGTTTCTAATGGGAAAGTTGTGTTAAAATGAGGTTATCGATTTTTTTGCAGGGTTACAATACTTTTTTATTACTGAAGGTGAACCTAGATATATGTTTTCAAACGACATAATCGCTTCTCTCAATGATTTAGAAACTTCTTTATACAACTATATTTGTCAAAACAGTGATAAAGTCGCTTATATGCGAATTCGTGAACTAGCAGATGAAACCCATGTATCAACAGCAACGATTTTACGTTTTTGTAGAAAACTAAATTGTGAGGGTTTTTCCGAATTTAAAGTAAAGCTTAAAATGCATTTAGAAGAGAATAAAAGGACTATTATAAAAAGTTCCCAACATTCAGTAGTAGAATTTTTTGAGCGGACGTTAAAAGGTGATATAGAAGAAAAAATTAGGGAGGCTGCAAATCTAGTTGCCAAAGCAGATAATGTTATTTTTATCGGAATTGGAAGCTCAGGTATTCTTGCTGAATATGGTGCCAGATATTTCTCAAGCTTGGGTAAATTTTCGTTGTATATTAAAGACCCACACTTTCCGATTCACTCCAACCTCATGTTTAATAGCGTAACCATTGCTTTATCTGTCTCAGGAGAAAATAATTTTACCGTCACTCATCTTAATAAACTTAAACAAGAAAGAAGTAAAATTATTAGTATTACAAACAATAAACTCTCAACCATCGCAAAAATCTCTGATATAAACATCCCCTATTATGTAACTGAAGAATTTTTTGAAGAAGCCAATATTACTACGCAAGTACCTGTTGTTTATATTTTAGAATCTATGGCTCGGGAAATACATAAACTTAATGAATAGGCTGGAATTCTTAATGAAATAAAAGTTTATTATAAAAAGGTATAAGGTTCAGAATCCCAATTCTGAACCACTAAATCTTACATCGATCTATAATTCCCATTTAAGTATCTACCTGTTTCCCGGGTTGTAGGAAAACCCTGGTTATTTCACAACTGGCCATTTCTCCTTGCGTAGAGAATCGAGCAATTCTGTTCCAACATTTAAGTTGCTTTGAACTAATTCTCTAGGAGTAAGTGCCATCCATTGATTCAGCGACACGTCTTCAAAGCGATTGCTTTTGAACATCTCTAAAAACCATAACGTTTCGGTACCGGTGTTTTGAATATAGTGTCCGGTAGCAAAGGGTACATATCCGACATCACTAGCTCTATAATCAAATGTACGAGCTGCACCGTTCCCTGTAAATACAGTCATTCGCCCTTGTCCTGTAAGGTAATACTGCCACTCGTCGTTATTGGGATGCCAATGAAGCTCTCTCATTCCACCTGGTTCAATCTCAACGAGTGCTGCTGCGATTGTTTTTGAAATTGGGAAGTTAGAAGAGTCAACAATTCGTACGCTACCACCAGGCGTTTTGATTGGTGATTGTTTCAACAGCTCGTGCTTGAAGGTTAACGGAACTTCTCCGTAGGGTGACTGTTCTTCCTGACTTTCAAGCGAACCAGGTACCTCTCCCTGATAAATATAGACCTGATCAGATGGAAGTGAGTTAAAAGCACTCTCTGGTACTCCGAAATTGGCCGACAGAACATCTTTTGGAGTATGTGCAAACCAATCGGAGATGGATAAGGTGGAAAGATCAGAAAAGTTTCCCTCATCGAAGACGAGCAGAAATTCACAATGTTCCAACCCTTGAATCGAATGAGGAATTCCTGGGGGAAAGTACCAAATATCTCCCGGTCCGATGTCAGCAATAAAATTTCGCCCTTGTTGGTCAACCGCAGTTATACGTGCCCGTCCTAACAACATATAAGACCACTCTGCCTGTTTATGCCAATGGAGTTCACGTACTCCACCGCCATTAAGCTCATATTTACTCCAGCAAGTGTGGTAGCAATCGGGAGTTCCCTCATCGTGATCTCGCGGGACCATCCCCCGTGATCTAATTTCATAGAAGTATCTGAGAATGAGAATTTCAAGTTAGGAAGCAAGCCTGCATCCGTAATAGGTGGGACGAGCATATTCGGATTTTGAAGATCCCTCATAATATTACGCGGCCGGAGTCAATCCCTCCAGCTCCATCACTTCGGATAGGTTGAGGAACATATACCTCCACTTGATTAATAGTTCTTTTTTCCATCATTAAGCTCCTCTTTTATGGGATTATTAAGGGGAAATCCTTTATCATAGTGTATGACTTGGGCTACAAATGGTTACTGTGCCTATTAATAAAAAACATAGGGCATCCCTTATTGAAGAAATGCTCCCTTTAGTTAAGATTAATAGAAGAATCCCTTCTACTCTTTTAGTTTTTGAGAGAAAAATTTCCTTTGCAACTCCCTCCCCCGTTTATATTTTAGACCAACCAGAGGCAGCACTCTCACCGCTTAGACAATTATCAATGTTATCCAGGATACATCAATTAGTTAACCAAAAATCACAATTTATAATTGCAACACATTCACCCATATTGATGTCATATCCATCATCTAAAATATTAGAGCTGACAGATAGCGGAATTAAAGAATCCTCCGTAGAAAAAAACAAATCCTTATAAAATAGCCCGTGTTGGCTTCTCCCAATTCATTTAAATAGAATCCTTTGTCGACTATGATCGGTGCAATTCTTAATTTAATGTGAGTAACATATTATAAATTAAAAAGACTAAACAAGGTGATCATTATTTTCCAGAAATTTATCGCTACTCTCATTGGAAGTTTTTTGTTAGGAATTGGAATTAATGGTTTTTTAGTGCCGAACCATATAATTGACGGAGGCATAATCGGAATAGCACTAATTCTACACTATTACTTTGAATTTCAGACAGGAATGATTATGTTTATATTAAGTCTTCCTATATGCATATTCGCTTCAATAAATCAAAGAGGGCATTTTTTTAGTAGCATTCAGGGACTCTTAATCTCTTCATTATTTATTGATTTGCTTTCTCCTCTTAGTACACAATTTTCAGTTTCCCACTTATTGGCTGCTTTAATCGGAGGAGTCTTAATTGGAACAGGAGTAGCACTTATGCTTCGATATGAGACAAGCACTGGAGGTACTGACTTACTCGCCAAAATTATTTCAAGAACTACATCTTTGGATATTGCATTTGTCATCATCATGATTGACGGACTTATCGTTGTGGCTGGTTTTGCTGTACTGGAGCTAGATAGCTTTCTTTATTCCTGTCTTGCTATTGTTACTGTAGGTCTAACAACGTCCTTTCTGGAAGGGCATTAAATCCAGGCAAGTTTGAAAGGTGAATGGACTTGTGTTGCCTGCACTTATCAATTGTGGATTAAACGCTTGTGGATTTAGAAAGGCAATAAATAAATGTATTAAAGCCAAAGTTAAAACTAGTAAGTGGCTAAAAGGTTGGCAGAATCACCAACCTTTCTTTTACTATTTACTGATTGTATTGAGGTTCTTCAGCAATAATTTCTTGTATGCGTGATTCAACACTATCAAGAACAAATTGTGTTTGTTGTGCGGCTTGTTTGTAATGTTGCTTTGCATTTTAGTTATCAATTGCTAAAGCAAACGATTCAAAGCTTGCTTGGGCACCTTTTAATCCTGCGAGTGCTTGTTTGACCTGTGTTTCAACTGTCATGCTACGACCTTCTTATTCTACTTTTTCTAATATTGCGACAATGTGGAATTAGGTCCAATCAGCGTTTCCGCCAAAAGACATCGTTCCAAAACATAAATTTGAGACTTGAATTCCTGTTTTACCTACTGTGCGATACTCCATAATAAAATACCTCCTGTTTTCTTATTTTAATCAGTTTTTTCAATTGTACCTGTAAAATCACTACTAATACTTATCACTTTACTATTAAGCCTAAATGAGACCGCCGCAATAATTACAGCAATTGCGACTGATGCAGCCCCGATCCAACTGACCGCTTGCATCGATGAGCTTCGTACGGCAATACCCCCAATTCCAGCGGCCGCTGCTATGCCGAACTGTATGAAGGAACCATACAGTTCGGCATGATTCCTGAAGCCTCTTGAGCGAGCCAGATCAAGTTATACTGCAGACCCGGCGAGACGACCGGTAAAATCGGTTCTTTCCCTTCACAAATTCGAGCATAAGCCGCTATAATCGCCGGTATTTTCGCTTGTAGTCGGATAGCTTTACGAAAGTTTGCTTGATCATCGGTTTCATCTGCTTCATCATCATAAAGTGCGAGTGCCGATACGCAAGTCCTTAAGACCGCCATTGGATGAATATTTTGGGTAGGAAAACTTTTCAATTGTGTAATTAATTTGTTAGAAAGGGAAGCGTTTACATTTAGTTCATTTCGAAATGTCTCTAACTGCTTCAATGTCGGGAGTTTGCCATACCACAATAAATAAATAAATAAATAAATAACTTCTTCAAAATCGGTATATTCGGCTAGGTCATCAATTGAATAACCTCTATACGTTAACATATCCTCAACAATCGAACTGACTTAAGATATTGTTGCAACTACGCCTTCTTACCCTTTGGTTTTTAACATAATAATCCTCCTTGTATTTTTATGAAATTTACACACCCTATATCAACACGATTAGTTTCATTTTCTAGATTCCAAGTTTTATCAAAAACAGGACAATGAATATATTTAAATTATAAGTACCCCTAAAATTAACAGTAATCTTTTTTCTTTACAACAAGTTTACTTTCACGAATCGCTAAGCAAACCGTATCCCTTGCAATCATTATTTCTTCATTAGTCGGAATGACCAACACTTTGACCGGTGAATGTTGATAACTAATGAACGTTTCGCTTCCGTTCACTTTATTGAGGTCAGGATCCCAATACACTCCCATAAATTCCAGACCTTCCACAACACGAGAGCGGATGAAGTCACTGTTTTCTCCAATTCCTGCTGTAAAGATGATCACATCGAGTCCCTTCATCCTTACTACGTACATCCCGATATATTTTTGAATTCTTTCTGCAAACACTTGTAGCGCAAGCTCTGCCCGTTTGTGTCCTTTCTCCGCTGCCTCCTGAATATCCCGAAGATCACTTGAATAACCAGATATCCCGAGCAAGCCACTTTCGTTATTTAAAATGCCCACCTGATTAGAAACTTTCTGTTCCTTAGGTGCTTGTTCGCTCATAATGAGTCTTCCTCGTTTGTTATACGAAATTGATTGTTCCTTCAAAAGAAACTTTGCTATCGACAGCATGCTAACCTAACCACCCTTCATCGAACACTTTTCTCCACCTTTCTGAGCAGTTGTTTAAAACAGACTGTTTATTTGAGATTATTGTATAGTAGATTAGTGACGCTTGTCAGAATTTTCGGACACAACTTACTATTTGGGGTATGAAAGAGGATAATAGGTGGATAAAGCAGCAGTTTTGAAGTGTCTCTGTTATCAAACTGTTCTTTTCTATTAACTAAACTGTAAACAAGCCATGATATAATTTAGTTGTATCCCTAGCAGAAGACCGGCTCCTTAATAATAGGAAAGCCGGGCTTTATTAATCTGTCAGACAGAACAGCACCCCTACTGATGACCTTTACTAGAAGCCAATTTGAATAGTAAAGGAAAATATCGATAGAAAGAGGAATAGGTAAATGGATTGTTGCACAAATTGTGGTGAAAAGTTAAATGAATCTAGTCGATTCTGTACTAATTGCAGTTCAAGGGTGGCACTAGCTAAGAAAAACATTACCTCGGATCCAAAAAGCCGCATTGAAAAAAGGAAAGTTCGTTCAAAAACAATAGTATTAAGGAATAATAGATTAGTGGTAGGGGTTGGATCAATTATTGGTTTGTTGTTCGTTTCATGTGTTGCTTACTTAATCATTAAAGATTTTAATAAGCATGAACCTAAAACAGATGTAGCAGCTACAAGGACGATGGATCAATCTAAAAATAATCATTTGGAAAACAATATCGATCCATATAATGGTGAAAATTCAACAAAAAAAAATAGCAAGGAAAGTTCAAATCTTCCCTCTTCAGATAATATTTTGCCTGATAGTGATAAGAGGGCTCTGAGTGAAGAAGACATTGCTACTCTTACAAAAGCGCAACTGCGTTTAGCTAGAAATGAGATCTACGCACGTCATGGGTATGTATTTAAATCAGCGGATTTGCAAAAATATTTTTCAAGCAAATCATGGTATAGTGCAAACCCGTCCTATAATAGCCCTTTAAATGAAGTAGAAAAAGAGAATGTAAAGCTCTTAAAGGCGAGAGAGGATCGTCTTTAAAGGGCACCTTTTTTAAAAGATTTGGCTCTAGCTTTTTTCATCCTTTTGATTGTTTTTATCGCATTAGTTTATTTTACCGGGAAAGAAAAGAACTGCCAGCTAGAGCGAAAAAACATTCAAAAATCAAATCATCGAGAAAAAACTTCAATTCGTGATAATAAGAGCTCAATAAGAAAATCTGTTTTGTTATAAAACGAATTCAATAAAAGAGCAGCTTCTTCAGCCACTCCTTCTAAAAATACCTTTTATTTTTTATTAGACTCCACTACTAGAACCTGGTTCATTTTCAGAATCTTTGATTTTTTTCTTCCCTCCTTTAGTTGCGATCTGCCCAAATTGGTTGGCGTTTTGACCACCTTTTTCTGCAATTTGTCCACCTTGACCTGCGTTCTCTCCATTTTCCCCTACGGTATTCTGCCCACCTTGTGAAGCATTTTGTTTTTCCCCAGCATTCCCACCGTCAATTGCAAGGTTATTAGTAAAAAAATTTTTAATGACCCTGCCCTATTATGCTTTTTTTCTATATATAACAGGGAAGAAAACATATAGGAGATGGTGAGATGTCTGGCTGGGTAAAATTGACGAAGCCATTTACGAATGATGAATGATGAATTATGGTTTAACGTTTCGGCTTTCAGACTTTATGTCTGGATTTTACTGAAGGCAGCTTACGAAGACGGCATCGTTCTGAATGGGATGAGATTAAAAAAAGGACAGTACGTAAGAGCTTATTCCCAGTTAAGTGAAGATTTGATGTACATAGAAGGAAGAGCCAAAAAGGCGCTTGCTAAAAGTACAGTAAAGCGCGCTGTCGACAAACTTGTGAAAAAAGGGCTGCTTATAGCGGAAAAAACACCTTTGGGAACTCTTTTTACAGTGGTAAATTCCGATGACTTTAAGTGTTTGGACGGAACAGGTGATTTTTTTTTCCCTCCTTTTCGCGAAACGGCAGTGGAACACCCGCAGAACGATAAAAATACAGAGCTGGAACAAAATAAAAGCAATCAAGAATTTAAGAATTTAAGAAAAAATGAAGAATATCCTAGTCCAGAAAACTGGAAGGACTATTCACAAGAACTCCAAGATAAAAAAATCGATTATCAAATTTGCCTGGCCCCTGCAGATGACAATGCCGAGGGGAAGGAAAAACGGATCGAAAGGATCGCCAGCCGATTTATCACTTTACGAAACAATGGAGTCTTTTTAAGTCTAAAAGATGAATTAGCGATTGAAAGAATCTGTGAGCTTCCTGTGAAAACCGAGCAGCTAGAAACTTGGTTAGAGGAAATTTTCAGTGAGTACCACATGAAGAGTCCGAACGGAAAAATTAGCAGTGCATTGTATTGCGAGAAGGTCATAAGGACCAAACTAGAGGTGGAGAAAAACGGCAAACAGCCGAAAAAGTCAAAGAGAAAGAATCCATGTCTGAGCGGGTTGAACGTCTGATTCAGGAAGGGAAAATTGTGTTACAGGAGGAAATGCAATGACCAAGGACGAGGTAGTCAAACTATTAGTACTAATTGAAACGGTTTATTCCAACTGCATATTCAAGGACGAGACGGTTCAACAATGGTTCCAATTTTGTTCTGAAATGGATTATGAGAAGGTGATGGAGAAACTGAAAAACCATATTAGAAAAAGTCCTTTTCCTCCTGCGATTGCTGATATTGCTGTATTCCCAATTAAAGAAAATGATTTTCCAGGAACGTTAAGGGAGTGGATAAAGAAAGGACGGGAGCGAATTGAACGCGAACGTAACGATGCCAAACAAATTCCAATACCTGACTGGCTCGTCGAATATTCAACAAGAAAATCTGTTTGAAGCGGAAGACATCCTTTTAGGAGCTGTCTTTCTGGCTCCTGAACTGATTCATTAAATTACATTAGAGCCCTGCCATTTTTCACAGAAACGAAACCAGCTCCTGTTTCAAGCAATGCGTGAGCTGCAAAAGGAAAACAAGCCGGTTGATCTCCTCATGGTGGTTGAAAAATTGGGTAGCGGCATAGAAAATGTCGGTATCAGTTATATGATGGACATTGCCGGCTGCTGTCCAACCACAGGCAACTATGAACACTATCAAACCATTATACTGAATGAGTACAAACTAAGAATGATCAATAAATCGTTAGGAGTTTTGTAAATATGGAAAAAATCGCAGTTATTTCAGACATTCATGGAAATATCCCTGCACTGGAATCAGTGCTGGTTGATATAGATTCTAGAAACATTAAGAGAATTATTTGCCTAGGTGATTTAGTTGGTAAAGGACCACAATCAAGCATGGCAATAGAAATGATCCAAAAGCATTGTGAAAGTGTGATTAGAGGCAATTGGGATGATTTTTTTCCTAAACCACAAGAATCCCACACAATCAAGTGGCATCAAAACCAATTAACGAAAAACCAAATGAATTATTTAAAAGAATTGCCGTTTTCAGTGGAGTTTATGATGAGCGGAAAACTAGTCAGAATGTTTCATGCTTCGCCACGAAGTGTGTATGAAAGAATACAACCGTGGGACTCACTCGACCGTCGCTTACGTATGTTCGAAAACACAGAATCCACAGAAAATATAGCAGGAAAAAGGGAGCCGGATGTCGTTTGTTATGGAGATGTTCATAATGCCTTCCATCAAAATATAAAAGGTAAAACATTATGCAACGTAGGCAGCGTTGGAAATCCACTTGATATCACTCAAGCCTCCTATGCCATTCTTGAAGGTGAATATAACCAACTCGAAAAGGGAGTTTTTTCGATTCAGCTTGTTCGCGTTCCATATAATATTGAATTATCAATACAATTAGCTAGAGAAGCTAAAATGCCGGAGCTTGAGGAATATATACAAGAATTAACAACAGCAAAATATAGAGGTTTAAAAAAGTAGAGGAGAGTTTTCTTGAATACGATCGAAATTATACTTCAAGTGTATCCTCTGCTGTTTTCATTGGCTTAAAACTTCTCATGGATTGACTCGTCCATAAGGTGCTCTAGAAAGCACCATCGGAGTGTCCTTAAACCAATATTTCTCTTGTCGGGTGAAGTCCCTTTTTCATTTAGCATAAATTCAATCAATTCAAGGAAAACCTCAAGATTCATTTCTTCCCTGGACAAATCTTTCTCTAAAATCTAGTATCCATTGAAAATGAATATGATATCGTCCATTGTTCTAGGTACTAAGTAATCAATCCAAATTTAGCTCTATTTAACTATACCTTAATGTTGGCGGGTTTATGATTTTCACATTTTTAAGCTATGAAATTCTCATCAGATGAAAACAACTAACTACCTCGTTACCTCTTTTCGTTTGATATCTATTATCCTCCTTGAATCTGCAATTTCTGCAAAGATATGAGGGCTTTTCTTCCGATTGTCCGCATAGAATGTAGACAAGGGTAAGTGATCTCTCAATGAAAATAGTTAACCTGGAGGGAATAACCTAATGCAATTTATTGAAGATGTTAAAGACGTGAGATTTAGTTTTTGGGAAAAACAGCCGGCGTCGTCTATGACTTCTGCCTTTGTTTATGTTAATCATCACAACGAATACTATGCAGTTAAAAATGGAGAGCGTTTGTCACGGAGTGAATTGCGGATTGGCAAATATAAAAGGGTGTACACGGTCAATATGCAGCAGCAAACCATCACCTACAATCAGGAAGTCCCTTCGGCAACAAGAGGAAGAAGGTTTTCTGTCAATTTATTTATCGATATTGCCGTTGAACACCCCGAACGATTAGTTCAACAAAATGCAGGGGAATTTAGCACCATTATTAACAATAATCTGCCCTTCTGGGTGGAGTCGGAAGCAAGATTTTATCCTATTGAAGAGGATCTGAGATTTGCCCGGCATATTGAAGAATTTTTTCAAACCTCGCCATTAGTCAAGGTGTTAAGAGATGCTGGAATTGTTGTTCGGGATGTTCGTATTTTGATCCGGCAAGGTTTTCGGGACCAGCGCCAAGATGAGGCGATCGCCGACTTAGACCGGAACGCAGAACTATCTGCCTATCAAGAGGCTTTGGACTTGGAGGAAGCGCGCCGGATTTGGCCTTCGATTAAAGAAGCCCTTGAAGCAGGTGATTTTATCACTGCAGGGAAGCTTGGAGAAAAAAATGAAATGGCAAAGCGGTTAGTGGAATCGGAGTTTAGCCAAAATCAAACCTTCAAATATGAGGTAAACAAACAACTTTTAAACTTGATTAACGAACACTCAATTGACCAGTTCGAGGCAGAACGAAGATTGGCCAAGCTAAAGAAACTATTCCCCTATCTCCCCGTCGATCTGGAAAAAATAAATAGAAAAAAACAGATTGCTGGTCCAAGGAGAGAACTTCCATCCTATTTAAATAAAGGAGATTAGCGATTGTGGAATCCATTTTAAATCAGCTGTTATGGATCTGGTCTCCTATTTCTGTCCTACCGGAATGGTTGCGTATTTTTTTGGCTCTCATTGTGCTCCTGCAGCTCACAAGGCTGATTTTGATATACATTGTTCCTCCCTTCTTAAACTTGTTGTTCCGTTTGTTGAAAAAAATGCTTTATCTCATTTCCTATCCAATCATGGCACTAATTTGCAGGGTGCAAAGAAGTCGGAGAGAAGCAGGAAAAGTGGGCATACCTGTCTGGATTGATATCATTGAAGGAATGTTTGCCCTGTTCGAAAGTTTTTTCAACAAAATGATTCAGCTTTTTATGAAACGGAAAAGGAATAAGACAGGGATTAAAAGGTGGACCTTCTATTCTGCCACAGCTTTAGCAATTTTGCTTACTGCCGCAATCATGAACAATCCAAATGAGTGGTATACACAACAATGGAAGAAAGCTGAGGCATGGTTAAACCATGAACATGTGCAAATACAAGCATCCGGAGCTTCCCCTGATCAAAAAGAATTAATCTTAAATAAGAAATATGAAGATGGCGGAAATATTCGTAAAGCTCCCACACTAACCGCGCCTCGTCTATACACGATTACAAATGGAGAAATAATGCACTTTTTGAATGAAGAACAAGTAGATTCCAAAGGAATTAAGTGGCTAAAAGTTCAAACTTCAAATGGGATCGAAGGCTGGATTTCAGCCGGGATTGTCACGGAAAAATAATACATTGATGGGGATATTTACAATTTTAGTGTCGCAATGAATTGAATAATTTCCATGATTTTATGATCCTTTTTCTAGTTCATAGAACAACCTAAATAAGGAGAGTTGACTCCAATGGGAATCGTTCACTCTCCTTAATTCGGTAAAACGCTAACAATCACCGGCATCGTTCAATCTCAAAAATCCCCCCTCCAGACAAAGATGGTTTCAATATTTTCCCACTAATTTAAAAGCCGCCTCTTTCAATGCTTTCGAGTTAGTACCTAAATAAACTTTGAATCCCCCTTCCTCAACTTTAAAGCTCATATCATAGGTATTAAAATAGTTGTAATAAAAGTTTAGTTTTGTTTAGTAAATTAAGCGTGACATCCACTTTTTTTGAGTAATACGATTATAAATAATAATAATTTTCTAAACATTTTGTGAACAAGTTTAGTAAAGTGACCTAAACCAGCCATGAAAAAATTAAAACTGGTTTACGCACCCGCACGATGTCCCCTATATTCCGATAGGAACGATATGTTATATCAGAATGTGTGTGTTCAATATGATTAAGTGATTTTACAAAAGGAGATATGATAATGAATCGTTCTTTACATGACTGTGACCGAAGTCACTGACTATGGCCCGTACATAACGAAAATCATTCTTCCGCTGTCCGAATCTGTTAAATCAGAGGTGCTTTCGGAAGATACTTTCAACGTTTATGTTGAGAGACGAAGCAAAAAAACCGGCGAAGTGCTTCAACTCAGAAAAGATTGGACTTCGAAAGAGTTTCGTCCGTCAAAAGGATATTGTCGTGTTGCAAAAGCGTATACATCAGACGGTGAAGGGAACAAAACCAAAAACGGCAATCACGTCACGCTTGAACTCGAATGTGAGCCGATAAACCGTTTAAACTCAGAAATTGCGTTTCTGGAACAGGGACATAATGTATATGTTTTCTGCGATTTTCGCATAACACAGGTGAAAGAAATACAAACCGATAATGATTCCATTTCAGGGCTTGTCTATGATCATTTCAGTGGCGGCAACATGGAGCAAGTCAAAGGCTGGGTAAACTGCAAGTCATCATATGCTGAGATGCCCCTGCGTTTCGGCTATTATTCACCAAATATGGGCAGAGGAAAACGTCCTTTGATTATTTGGCTGCATGGTGCAGGCGAAGGCGGATATGACACGGCGATTGCTTATACCGGAAATAAGGTTGTAAACCTGTCAAGCGAAAAAGTGCAGAGAATATTCGGCGGCGCTTATGTCCTTGCTCCACAAGTACCCACAATGTGGATGGACGACGGCAATGGCGAGTATACTCAGAGCGGTAAATCAAAGTACGTAACGGCATTGAAAGCGCTCATTGATGAGTTTGTCGATATTCATTCAAACATAGATACAAATCGCATCTACATCGGTGGCTGTTCCAACGGCGGCTTCATGACGATGCGCATGATAATTGATTACCCCGGTTTCTTCGCTGCTGCATATCCCGTATGTGAAGCCCTCTATGACAGGGTAATCACTGATCAAAATATTGAAGATATCAAGAATACTCCTATCTGGTTCACTCATGCAAAAAATGATACACTTGTAAATCCTGAGCTTACAGTAATTTCAACATATGAGCGTCTACTCAAAGCTGGTGCACCAAATGTTCACTTTTCATTCTTTGATAAGGTCGTAGATACCTCAGGCATTTTCAAGGATACTGAAGGCAACCCCTTTGAGTTCTTCGGCCATGGTACCTGGATCTACATGCTAAAAGACGAATGCGTACTGGATTACGATGGTTCTCTCGTAAAAGTAAACGGCAAAGATGTAACTCTTCTCCAATGGTTGGCGCTGCAGTCAAAACATAACAGAGCAGATTCGCAGATCCTTCATGTAAAGTGCAGTTATTAAACAAATTCCTTCAAGAATATATTCTTTCTGAAAACATCGCTTATTGTATGGCGGTGTTTTCTCTTTTTTTCTTTCAGTTCATGAACAACCTAAATAAGGAAAGTTGACTCCCATGGGAAAAAGTCCACTCTCCTTATTTAAAGCTCTCCCGTTATATCAAACTATGAACCTCCAACTTAAACGCTGGTACGGAAAATGGTGCTATTCCTTATCAGATTCCACAACCCTACTTGGGTACTAATAAAACAGTTCTAATCATATTCTTTTAAAAGAAAACAATAAGAAGGAGTGTAAAGTTAGGTGAAAAAAGTTAAGGTTCGTTTACGGCCATTGTTAGTAAGATCAATTTACCCACTGTCGTGAAAACAACAATCCTTCCGGGTGACTCAATTGAAAGCATATTTATTGCAACCCAGGTAGGAGAGATCTTTTACATAGGAAACGAAAGTTTAAGGACTTTTTTAGATATTAGCCCGCAAATCATCAAACTAGGTGGTTCTAGTGGTGGTTATGATGAACGGGGATTGCTAGGGCTAGCGTTTCATCCCGAATTTTATTATAACCGTCTGTTTTATCTTCATTACTCAGTCGCTGGAACACAAGGTCCAGGTGCTCTTTCTGAACATTTTAAGCCTAACCCGTGTGATCCCAAATCCTTAAACCAAAAGTGGGTAAATAGAGAAACTCATTATGATCATATTGATACAGTTGAAGAATGGATTCTACAATCGAATGGTCAACCTCAAAAACGACGGACATTACTTAACTTAAGAAGACCATTTTTAAATCATAATGGTGTCAATAGCTTAAACTTTTCACCAGAAACAGGAAAACTTGTTTTAACAACCGGAGATGGTGGATCAGGCTATGATCCATTTAATTTAAGCCAGGATACTATGGAAATAGCCGGTAAAATAATTGAAATTGACGTAGTTAAGAATACATTTATTAATAATCCACCCGTAGTCACACGTTTTAATGAACTTCCCGCACCTATTCAGGAAACGCTTAGGGTCATTGCAAAAGGGGTCCGCAATATACCAGGCATTTCATTTCAAAGGTTTTATAATCAGTATATAAAATATGTGGGAAATGTTGGACAGGATCTGGTAGAGTCGATTTTTTCATTCGTTCATTATAAACCAATACCGGTTACTCAGCTTATTCAAGCTTCATTAAGAAAAACAGAACCTGATCAAGTAGGATTGATTAACTTTGGCTGGCGAGGGTGGGAAGGTGCTTTTCCTACTTCATTTATAAGGGGCTGCACTAAAAATCAGACTTTGGATGAGAAAACAATTGCTTATTACAATGAAGCAGTAAACACTTCAGTGAGGCGTCTTCAGCCTCTAACTAGTTATTTTCATAAAGATCAAAGGCCGATAAATTTGGAGGAACTTCACTTACAGGAGTGCAAGCGTATGTGGGGAATGGAATCCCCGATTTAACGGAGAGCGTTGTGTTTACCGATCTTGCCCGAGTTGAAGAATCTCAATCTCCGGTTAGAGGGGTTTTAGCTTATACCAGGGTAAGAACAGATGGTCAACTAAATGATTTTAGTGTTATTGAAACTGATTATAATTTTGGGTCTCAATCAGCTTATTATGTTAGTTTGGGAACGAATCTGGATCAAACCAGGCTATATTTAGGGGTTTTTGGCTCGATGAAAGTGACTGATTTTAATCAAGGTACTGTTTTTGAAATTGTTCCATGATTCATAAATTCGACTTAATACCAGATAAATCTCTTTCTTGGATTTAATGGAATCGAAATATAAAACAAATAAGAGAGCAATCATGCTCCCTCGTTTGATTATTTTTCCGGGAATTTAAAAGCCGTACACCTTGAATTCATTCCAAATAGTTGCTTTTCTCTTTCAATAGAACGGATATTATGTTGCTTGTCCTCGAGAGATAACTCGCCGTCTTTGAAGAAGTTATATTCCGAAGCTTCATGTACAAGGTTCTACTGTATCTAGCTCTAACTAACTTGTGGAGAGCATTCAATTGCTCTTAAACAAGTGTCTTATCCTGAAAAGTGCGCGTCTGCTAGTCCTACCTCTCCAGCCAAATTCTAAACAACAAATTATAGTAGTAAGGGTCTTTTCCTTAAATCTCTATACCTTAACGCAAAAACCACGTTCTTTTCGCACAATTGTGAAAAAAATAATCTAATTGATTGGAATTTTATAATTATATAAGATTAGTAGGCTCTTTGCAAAATCACACTATTTTTTTAACACAACTTGTTCTCTCTCCTTTTCACATTACTAATATTTATTGCTTACTTCTTTTTCATTTTATTACAATAAAAATATAAATACATTAAGTAATATTGCTCATCAATTTAACAATATTGCTTTTTAAACCGAATGGAAAAATCGATTCAAAATATGTTTAATGAAAATAAATGGCTAGGTGGTTTACAAAGATCCGGATGAATAAAAAGGACCCTTACTATATTGTAAAGGTCTCTTTATTTAAATTTAGACACTCTTCTTTTGAAGTTTCTGAAAAAAAGGAGTGACTTTTTTAAGAGCCACCCCTACAAACTTTTTATCCAACTGTAACAGTATCAAATTGAAAATACTTTGATACGACCTTAATTGTTGTTTCTTTAGCTGTCTTAATGGCTTCTTCCGCATCTAATTGATAATATTCGGGGCGGAACAATTCAACAGATACAACATCAGAGAATCCAATTTCCTTTAATGTTGATAAAATACCATCTAAATCAATTGCACCTAATCCAGGCCATACTCGATCTTCATCTGTTAAGAAACCAATTGGAAAATCTTCGGTATCATCAATGTGTAGAATAAAGATTTTCGATCCATCTGCCTTTTTTAGATCTTCGATTTTTGATCCCATTGCATGGAAGTGGAAACAGTCAAGAACCAAGCCAACATTCTCGCGATTAACGGTTTCAACAATATCGTGAGCTTGACCAAAAGTATTGACAGTACATTCTGGATGACCAACAAACTCAACGGCAATTTTAATGCCATATGGCTTAGCAATATCAGACAGCTCTTTTAGTACTTCGACACAGCTGTTTTTAATATCTCGTTTTAGAATTTTTTCTTTAGTAACTAACGGAACCGCCACGACATATTTAATACCAAGTTTGCTTCCTGTTTCCATCATCTGTTTGAATTCGCTAATAATTTCCTTATATCCGGCTTCATCACGATTATTGAAAAACACTAGTGCATTAAATGCCAGCGGTTTAATATGATGTGTTTGAAAATACTCTACTAGTTCATCAAGAGAGTGGTCTATTAAATACTCAGGCAATTTATCCATTGTGCGAATTTCAATTGAATCATAGCCGTGTTTTTCACAGTATTGCAAATCCTTTACAAGATTAGAGTTTTCTAGTGTGGTTGCTTGGTTAAAACATAATTGCATCGATATCATCTCCATCAAGGTTGATCTTTTCTATTATAAGTAGTCAAGTATTGCTATCTAAACTTATACCAACACTTGACCGAAAATACTTCTGACAACTTTTCAAAGATTACACATTTTGAAGTCCTTTTTCACTATAAAAAGTTGGTCTTTCTTGAAGTGTAATGGCTTCTTTTTCACCTGTTTGTTGAGCTCTTACACATGCATCAGATGTTACCGCGGCAATATATCCATCCCATGTTGTTGGCCCCTGTGGTTCACCCGTTTTAGTAATGGAATCAATAAAGTCCTGAATTTCAACATTGTATGCATCCATAAAACGGTATTTCCAATCATTTAAAATGCTGGTGCTTAGTTTTTCGTCTTTTCGCATGACAACACTTGGGAACTCAGGTAATTTTACAATTCCATCTTCACCAATGACTTCACATTGAATGTCATAACCATATTTGCAATTGACAAACACTTCCACATTCATAACAATTCCACTATTTGTTTCGATCGTAAATAACTGTGGATCTTGTAATTTATCATGAGCGTTTTTTGTTTTTTTAGGAAAAACAACTTGAACGGATTTATAGTCATCATTTACTAACCAGTGAAGTACATCAATTTCGTGAATTAATGTATCGGTTACAGCCATATCGGTCGTATAGTTTTCGCCGACTGTTGGATTGCGGTGTGCAGCACGAATCATTAATGTCTCTCCAATTTCATTGTTGTCAATAACTTGTTTTAATTGAACATATCCGTTATCATAACGGCGCATGAAACCGACTTGAACTAATTTCTTACCCTGCTTCATTTCTGCTTCGACGATTCTGATACAGCCGGCAGCAGTAGTGGCTAAAGGTTTTTCACAAAATACATATTTACCAGCCTCAACAGCAGCTACTACAGTTGCTTCGTGAGCGGCCCCAGCTTGTAACAAGAACAGCATCAACATTCTTCATCAGCAATAAGTTCCTTATCGTCTAGATAAATGACTGCATCTAATTGATATTTTTCAACAGTTTGTTTTGCAGAATCTAGATTAACGTCCGTTACAGCTACAATTTTTCCACCTGATAATTTATTGGTAATTCTATCAATATGCTCTCTTCCAATTGCACCTGTTCCTACTACACCAAATCTTAAAGTCATGATGATCTATCTCCTTTTTGTTCACCTATTTATTCGAAATACCTAGATAACGTTTTCATTTTTTAGTTAATTCATAATTCAATCATTGTTCTAAAAATTATAGATTTGAAGCTTGTTTATCACTTTCATGTCCATAGTTACGGAAATGGCTTTCCAACTGCTCAAGTGACTTTCCTTTTGTTTCTGGCAAGAATTTATTTACAAATGTAATGGCAGCGATTCCAAAAACAGCGAAAATAAAGAATGTTGTTGATAAACCTACTGCACTTAGTAATACAGGGAATGAAAGCCCAATAAGGAAGTTTGTGAGCCACAAGTAAAATACCGTTACACCCATTCCAAGACCCCGCAGTTTTAACGGGAAAATTTCGGATAGCATCAGCCAGGTTACCGGTGAAATAGCCCCCTGTTGGAAAGCAAGGAAGGTAATAGTCAACGTGAGGACAACAAACGGAAGAGCTGACGATCCTCCAAGTACTAAAGAAAATAGTCCAATTAATGCAAGTGCTGAAGTTGTACCGACCAATCCAAGGATTAGCATTGGGCGGCGGCCGATTTTTCCTAATAGCCAAATCCCAACGAAAGTTGCTAATACAGAGATGGCTCCATTCGCAATATTACCGATAAGTGCCGCGTTTGTTGAAAAGCCGGATTTCTGAAGAATTTGAGTGCCATAATACATAATTGAGTTAACACCGGTGATTTGCTGCACAATCGCGATGCCAATCCCAAGCGCTATAATCCGGCGTACCCACGGAACGTTTAAGTCCCCAAAGGTTGCCTGTTGAATCTCTGAGTCTTGGTCGATATTATCTCGAATCACTTTAAGTTCTGATTCCGCACGATTTGCTTCACGTATTTCCTGAAGGACACGAAGAGCATCCCCCAGTCTTCCTTTCGATGCAAGCCAACGTGGACTCTCTGGAACCGCCATCATTCCAAACCATAAGACCACAGCAGGAAGTGATGCAATCATTAACATGTAACGCCAAACATGTGAAGCTCCTTCACCAATTGTATTTCCAAGTATCGCATTAAATACAAACGCTAATAGCTGGCCAGAAACAATCATTAATTCATTCTGAGTCACCATCCTTCCCCGCAGCTCTACCGGAGACATTTCGGCTAAAAAGGCTGGTACCATTACGGATGCAGCACCTACCGCGAGACCCAACAAGAAACGGAAGACAATCATCACACCAGCAGTCGGTGAAAGGGTACATCCTATTGCTGCTATAAAGAATAGTAATGCGAGATTAAGAATCATTTTGCGGCGGCCAAAACGATCTGATAAACGCCCACCAAATACTGATCCAAGTGCCGCTCCGAATAGGAGTGAACTTGTAACGAGACCTTCAGTAGCCGGGGTTAAATTTAGCTGGTCCGGCTTAGCCATAAATGGCAATGCTCCGTTGATAACACCTGTGTCATATCCGAAGAGAAGTCCTCCGAAAGTGGATATAACTGTAATCCTTTTTAAAGCCTTTTTGTAATCACGTGGTTTTTCAATCGCCTGATTACTCATGTGCTCCCTCCCCAGGGTTCGTTTTTTTTATTAACCTTTAATCAATGAACCATTTTCTAATGGAATTAATTCTTCATTAATATATTTACGGGCTTTTAAAGCATACTCTAACGGATGTGCAACTGAGGGGTCTTGTTCTGCTTCAATGACAATCCAGCCTGAATAATTCGTTTCCAGAAGCCACTTGAATACTTCTGTAAAATCAATGCAACCGTCACCAGGGACAGTAAACATTCCTGCTAAAAAGGACTGTAAAAATGATTTTCCTTCTTTTTCACATTGTTCTCTTACTTCTTGGCGGACATCTTTAAAATGAATATGTTTGATGCGATGCAAATGCTTATTTAATAGAGTCATATAGTCCGAATCGGAAACATAGATGTGACCTGTATCATAAAGCAGATGTACGTGCTTAGGATCGGTATTTTCCATTAGTCTGTCAACTTCGGCTAATGTTTGAATACCCGTTCCCATATGATGGTGGTAAACTAATTTCAAATTATATTGTTCTGCAATTTTTCCTAATTCATTTAAGCCTTGACATAGTAGATTCCATTCTTCATCCGTGAAAAAAGGTTTTTCCATGAAGACATTTTTCTCTGTTCCTTGAATACTGTAAGTTTGTTCTGATACAACCGCAACAGCTGCATTAACCTCTTTTAAATACTCACAATGTTTATGGAAAGCTTTAGAAACTTCTTCCACACCATCTCGAATGATAAGACTGCTGAACCATTGTCCTGCAATTTTTAAATTTCGAAGCTGGAGTTCTTTATTTAGCACTTTAGGCTCTGGAAAAAAGCCCCCAACTTCTGTTCCCACAAAGCCTGCTACTACAATATCACTTAATAAATGTGATAATGTATTTTCTGCACCAATTTCTGGAATGTCATCATTTCGCCAGCCAATTGGAGCGATTCCCCATGAAATTTTTTTATTTCCCATTGTTGAGCCCTCTTCCAAATCAAAAATTTGACCATTCTAGTTCATCAGGATAAGCGAATACAGAATTTGTTACCATTCCATCAAATTTCATTGTGGAACATCCTCCAATTATCGTCTGCAGACATAAGTGAAGTTCGAAAATGCTTTCAAGGTGTAATAACTCCCCTTGATTAGTTCCTATTTTATAGATTATGTACAATCGAAGTACTATAAAAAATTGCTATCTAATGATTATTTCTTGCTAAACTTTTCAGAAGAGCACCAAAATCTAACAAAGAGTTAGTAGTCCCAAATGGGATATCTCTAAAAGCACATAATTAAAAACAAAGTTTTCTAAACTTTCCAGGAGTTATGCCGTCAGTAGATTGAGAGAACACTTTAATAAAAAAATGGCCTACACCATAAAATCCGCAATCAATACTTATTTCCTCGATTGAAAGATTGGTTTCCACCAATAGATTCTTAGCCTGGATCAATCTGTAATTTAATACATATTGGTGTGGACTGGTTCCTATATATTTTTTAAACGTACGACAAAAATGATAAGTACTTAAATTAGATATTTCACTCAACTGCTTGACTGTAATTTTAGATGAGAAGTTTTCACTTATATAAGTCAGTACTGCTTGAATTTCCGTTGGCGCTTTTGCAACGTTTGCATCTCTGCTTTCAAAAGTACTACGGGTGCTTTCTAATAAATTTCCCAACAGTTCATAAATTTGTAAAGATATTTTAAAGTCTATTTCCTGGTTTGACGCTATAAGCGATAAAATATTCGGGATATTATTTTTTTCAGCGGGCAGTCTAAAAATACATCCTTTTCTTTTGTATAACTCGTTATACATACCCTGCGTGTGCTTTCCTGAAAAGTGAAAAAATTGGAAGGTTGTTTCTTCCGTTACATAATAGTTATTCTTTTCTTTGCAATCCAAAAGAACAATATCATTTTTTGAGGCTACAAATGTTTTGTCTAGATAGTGGAAATGCATTGAACCTTTTTTAATAAAAAAAATGATAAAGGAATTCATGTAATCACGTTTGATGCTGTAGGGAACATCTACTATATATTCACCGCCCCATAGTAAATAAAAATATAATTCTTTCGTTAAAGCGGAAGGTTCATAAAAATATAATCCCTTTTTTGACTTGATGCCTGGTTCTACCTTTGGAATATAGAAATTCATTTTCTCACCTCTGAAAATTGTAAACTTTAATTTAACATGATTAAATATAGTATATTTTAGTCTGATTCAAAAGGTAATTATCTAATTTTTGGCAACAATATTGAGTATTTTTAAAATTAGGATATTGAATAACTTTTGGTTGTTAATTAGGGCGATTTCGAGGGGAATATTGGTTTTTTTATGTCCATTGATTCAAGTTTACGAAAGATTATCAAAATGAAATACCCAGAAAAATAAAGATTAAAAGAGAAATATAGAGTTATAACCACATTTTTTACGCTTACATAGCAATTGTTTCCGTTTTCAAGCACTTTGTCAATAATTACTCAACATATTACAATTAATTTATAATTATTTGATAGGAGGCAACGAAAATGAAAAAAATTATTAAATTAATTTCAACAATGAGATTGGAACTAACAGACTCCATGGATCAATATGGATCTAAACTTGCTAAATTGTACACCAATTTATAAAAAGGTGACAAAACACTGTACTAAATCATTTGCGGGTTAGGATGGATGTTAATTGTATAACTATATTAAATATCAATTTAAATCTCCAACCTATTCTCGAAAATAAAATGAGAATGGGTTGGTTTTTTTTTCGGCTCTTTTCTTAAAAACTTGTTACTATTTGAAACTAATTTGCAAAACAAAATGGATACAAAGCTATTAACTTTGTATCCAGTGTGAATTACTTATATATTATCTACTTTTAGGGTATGCAACCTTATAATAAATCTTACTAATTTATGGCCCTCATTTTAAAGTTATCCTCTATTTGTTCTAATGAAAGCCCTCTTGTCTCTGGTAAGTTTTTCGCTACAAATGCTATCCCAATGAACCCAAACACTGCAAATAAGAAGAATGTTCCAGAAAGTCCAAGTGTACTTAAAAGAGTAGGGAAGAATAGTCCTACTATAAAATTGCAAAGCCATAAGAATAATGTAGCAATTCCCATACCAACACCACGTAAACGAGCAGGGAAAATTTCAGCTATAATGAGCCAGCCTAAAGGACCAATAGCCCCTTGAAAGAAGGCTAAATATAGTACAGTCAATGATAATACTACAAATGGTAAGGCAGGTGAACCAGTAAGCACAAAAGTAGAAATTCCTATCGCAATAAGAACAACTGTAACACCAGATAAACCTGTAAGTAACATTGTCCGTCTATTCACTTTGTTCGTGAGGGTCATACCAACCATAACAGCAATAACGGCGATTAATCCATTGGCTACATTTGCAATCAAAGCTGTTTTTGTTCCAAAACCAGCATTTTCAAGAATTTGTGTTCCATAATACATTATAGAATTTATACCAACTAACTGAGATACTCCCCCAATTACAACCCCTATTACTATAATACGTTTGACCCAGGGTACCCTTAATTCTTTTAGTGATACTTTTTCTATTTTATGCTCTGCTTGAATATGTGCTTTTATTTCATTTAATTCTTGTTGTGCTACACTCTCATTACGAATCATTTGAAGTACTTTTAGTGCTTCAGACATTCTTCCTTTTGACGCTAACCATCGAGGACTTTCAGGTAAAACAACCACCCCAATCCACAAAGCCACAGCTGGTAATGTCGCAACTACTAACATGTAACGCCAAACATGTCCTGTATCACCCAAGGTATTTCCAATAACTGCATTACATATATAAGCTAGAAACTGCCCAGTAACAATCATCAATTCATTTCGAGAAACCATCATGCCTCGCTGGTCCGAAGGAGACATTTCTGAAAGGTAGGATGGGATTATTACCGAAGAACCGCCGACAGCAAGACCTAGAAAGAAACGGAAAATAATCATTATTGTTGCATTTGGTGCACTAACGCAACCAATTGTTGAAAATAAAAATAAAATAGCTAGATACATGATTAGGCTTCTACGCCCTTTTTTATCAGATAACCGGCCTTCCCAATAATGAACCAATAGCAGCACCTAAGATTAAAGAACTTGCTACTAAACCTTCTGTAATAGCGTTAAGATTTAATTGGTCGGGCTTAGCCATAAATGGAAGTGCTCCATTAATAACTCCTGTATCATATCCAAATAATAGCCCACCAAATGTTGAGACAGTGGTAATTAATTTCAAAGCCTTTTTTGGGTTCTTTTTCTTGACATGTTCCAGTTGAACTGGATTATCAGAAACTTTGAGATTTTGCATGTTAAATTCCCCCTTTGTTTAATAGTTTTTTTACAACTTGCTTCTCCAGATTCCTTGATTAGGTCAGGTTGAAATAGTGGACTCCGATAAAAATCATCGAGTAGATTCTTGCTAATTTAGGATTAATTTAAAACGCTTTCATTTTGTTTGATTTTCAAATTTGTAATCCATCCAATTAGTATTACCTATCGTGGTGCTGTAATTTTGAAAAGCAATGTTGTATTTTTTGGGGATAATGATCTTTCAATGTTACTTTTTGTAGATTACTTGAAATTTTTAATTATTGATATATTGACACAACACAAGGAAAGACTCCCGATGTAACGGTCTATTCGAGGTATTTTATTTGAAACCGTGGAACAGTCTCATAACTGTCCCCACGGTTTTATTATATATTCTGTTAATCTTTCTATCTCTTCTATTTAACGGAGTGGACTTTGGTGTCTCTAACTATTAAACCAACACTGTTTTTTTGTTTTCATACTCTACCCAAACCGCTCCGTTGTCTGCAGAACGAACACAATTTTCAATCCAGCGAATACCTTCAATTCCAGCATTAATATCAGGGTAAACCAGATTTTTTAATGTTTCCTCATCACCGCGATTTTTGGCATCAATGGCAATGGCAAATTTAAGATAAATATTGGCCAAGATTCCGACAACCCTTCTTGATGCAGTGCTCCTAAACGCTCATCAGCATTACAGGATTCGTCTAAGTAAGTCATTGCACGTATTAGAGTTTGGATAGGTTCTCCCTGAACTTCAAACTTAAGTTCATTTGGTTTGCTATCCCACCATTCTAAACTTGCTTTAGATCCTACTATGCGAATTCTATGGCCGTCCATACAACCTGCATTGATGGAAGATGTCCAAAGTCTTCCTACCGCTCCGTTTTCATATTGCATAAAAACAAAAGCATTATCCTCTAAAGGAGCGCGGGATCCAACAAAACTTTGTCGGTCACATAATAATCTATTAATTTTCATTTTTGGCATAATTAACTCGGACATATAATACGTATGAGTTGAAAGATCTCCCAAAACAAAACTTGGCCGGCAACCTTAGGATCTACACGCCATTTTTGTGCAGCATTTGTTTTATCACCTTGTTCTGTGGCACTAAAACCATGTGTGTACTGCAAATCAACCACACGTATTTCACCAATTTTGCCTTGTTCAATCATTGCCCGCATTTGCAGCAGCATCTGATTTCCAGAGAAACCATAAGTAACACCGACAATTTTTCCTTTTTTCTCCGCAAGGGCCTTAATCTCTTCACCCTCCTAGAGGTAAAAAACAAAGGTTTTTCACAAATAACATGCAAACCGGCTTCTAATGCTGCCTTACAAATTTCATAATGAGTTCCGTTAGGTGTTGCAATGGATATAACCTCAATTCCATCCTCCCTCTTTGCTTCTTCTGCAAACATTGTTTTATAATTAGGATACAAGCGGTTTTCATCTACCCCTAAATTTATACCAAAATCCTTACCTCTTTCGGGATCGATATCAAATGCACCTGCTACCAATTGATAAGCTGTGTTATCTCTTAGTGCACCAATACGGTGTTTGTAACCAACCTGACCAAGTCGGCCTCCTCCAACCATAGCCCAACGTAGTGGTCTTGCAATTTTTTTCTCTCCATTTAACATTGTAAAAACTCCTCTCTGTTGAATCATTTTTATTTGGAATCTATCTAGTAAAAAATCCGGATTTTAAAAATTCAATCTTTTTTAAATAAAGTTTTTCTGTTAATCTTAAAAGCTAAGAGTTTGTTTTAAAGCATCTATTGACGTTCTTATTCCTGCCTCAACTGACATTGTAAGATCTTCCATTTCGAGAGAAACTTCACCGTTATATCCCATCATTCTGATGACGGAGAAGAATTCCTTCCACCATTGCAAATCTCTGCCGCAGCCTACTGCTACATAATTCCAGGCTCTATTTGCCGTATCAGTAACCACTTTTGTTTCCAATACGCCATTAACAGCTGATAAATGTCTTTCAATTCTGACATCTTTACCATGAACATGGTGAATCGCTGCTCCCAGTTCTCTGGCTGACAAAATTGGATCAGCACCCATCCAGATTAAATGGCTTGGGTCTAAATTCAAACCAACCATCGGTCCAACTGCATTCCGTAATCTAAATAATGTTTCTGGATTATAAACTAACATAGAACTGAAATTTTCAAGGGCAATTTTTTCTACCCCGCATGATTCAGCCTTTTTAACTAACTCTTTCCAATACGGAATGGCTACCTCATTCCATTGATAATCCAAAATATCCTTTAATATAGGAGGCAGCTTACTGTATATGTAATCCAGTTAGGAATTTTATCTTCTGGGCTTCCTGCTGGTAGACCACTCATCATAATGACCTTCTTGACACCAAGTAATCCAGCTAATTCCATTGTCTTTTCTGTTACTTCTCTATGTTCTTTGCCAAGTTCACCTGGATCTAAAGGATTTCCAGAACAGTTCAGTGCACAAAGCTTTATATTTCGCTTTTCTAATTCACCTAAAAAATCACTTCTTTTTGCTTCACTTTCTAACAACTCATTCAAACGCAAATGTGGAGCCGGTGACCATCCACCTGTTGTCATCTCAATTGTATCAATACCCATTTCAGCAACAGTATCCAACATTTTTTCAAACGGCAAATGGCTAAACTATCTGTTACATATGATAATTTCATAAAATTTTTTCCTCCTTGTCTAGGTAGTTACATATTTGTGTAAATCCTATCTCTTTATAGCATAAAAGATTTTGTTGTTTTTACATTTAAAGACATCTTACAAATTAACTTGTCTTTAAGAATTCGCTTTCAATTTTATTTGTAATGAATCACCTTCTTGTTATTGGAATAACCTTGTTTACATAGCTAATTATATAAAACATTTTCAGAATAGTAATTAAATTTTGGAGACACGTTTTTATACTTTAAGGACATCTTCTTAAAGGGAAACTCAAAAAAAACACCCCCACATAAAAAAGTGGGGGGGTCAGATTTCCGAATATGTAGTTGTATTTTTGTCAACAAATAGTGAGCGAAACCGCCCAGGTGAAGTTCGCATCATCGAAGTAAAAACACGTGTAAAATATTGAACATTCATAAAACCCGTTTCCTCAGCAATTTCTTTTAACGATAAATTCGTTTTTTTGAGTAATATAATCGCCTTTTTTATCCGTTCGTCTTGAACATATTTTGAGAAACTTACTCCTAATTCTGCTACAAAAATTCGCGACAAATGTCTGCCGGATATGTGCAAATGTTTTGCGACTTCTGTAAGTTTCAAGGAATTTGATAAATTGTCATGAATAAATAATTGCGCTTGAATAAGAAGTACAGAAAACTGTTCGGGATCATGTTTATGATTACTTTTATTCAAAGCAGGAATAAAATCTTGCAGTATTGAAATGATGAGGGAAGATGCAATCGTTGAAAGCATTTCTTCAAAAAACTCATTATTGCGCTTTGTTGCTTGGATAAGAAGCGACTTCCACAATAATGCTGTTTCCATTTCATATTGATCGTGTAAAATTATTTCGGTGCATTGTTTTGCTGTCTCCATGATTCTGATCCAGCTCTCACTCGACTCTGATTCGATTAGTGCAAATGCAACGTATAATAGAGACAGCCCCTTTTCGCTTTTTATTTGGTGCAACATTTCTGGTCTGGATAAAAAAAGCGTATTCTCTTGAAGCGAATAGGTACAATGATCATCAATATAAGTTCCTTCCCCCTCAACGACATAACATACTTCAAAAAAAGAATGCTTGTGTAATTGATTGTCATAATGTTTTGGCATGACTCCCCAATAATGAATTTGAAAAGAGGCGCCATTTTGGTTTAAACGATGAACATAATCATTCAAAGAAGTTTTTCCAGATAAATATTTATTTAAATCCAACAAAAGCACTCCTATTCAAAGTGATGTAACCGTTTTATATGAAACTTTAATTAAAACTGGATAGTCTTTGGGACTATCCAACTTATCTTAATTATTAAACTTTTATAGTCTATTGATCTCTTCTTATTCCGTCTTGACTTGTACACTTATTAAATGGTTCAACTACATTCTAGACGTCAGCCTTACTTTATTCAACAGATTGTTCGACACAAATTGTTGCAGATTCCCCATGACCTCTGCTCCAAATGATAATAAGTAATGTAGCCACTAAACCCAGTATACCTACAAAATAAAATCCGGCAGCAATTCCCATCATTGAATTGAATATTCCTGCAAAAAATGGTCCTGCAAAGATGCCGATCGCATAAAGTGCCTGGTATGTCCCCATCGCAGTAGCTCTTTTTTCTGGCGCAATTTTTTCAATCGACATCCCTAACAGCAGCGGGAAAATCAACCCTAATGAAAAACCGCTAAATCCTTGATCGACCAAGAATAAACCTTTTGTATGAACAAAAGGAAAGACAATTGTAAAAACGGAAGCAAGGAAAAAAGCGATTTTCAATGCATTCCATTCACCAAGGTGCGGAACAAGCTCCCTTCCCATAAAAAGGGTTGCAATGGCATGCGGAATCATAAAGGCAAACACAAGCCACGTAAGTTCACTTTCCTTAAATCCAATTTTTAAGGCATAGTTGGATGTAAATCCAAACATAGTCGAAAAGATAATACTATGAGCTAAAATCGATAAAAAGGCCACTTTTAACAAGGAAGATTCTTTCATTACAATTGCTAGATCCTTTAACTTGATAGGCTCCCTCTCAATTCCTTCTTTTGGTTCAATGATAAATAAAGAAAGAATTACGCCGATGATACTAAATAGACCGCCTATCAAAAATGGAGTTTTCCATCCCCATTCACTTACAATATAACCACTGAAACTCATCCCTATAAATTGTGCTAAGACGACAATAAAGGAAATGCTCCCCATAGCAAGCTGAACTTCTTTTTCAGTAAAATAACTGGAATATAAAACCGTAAAAGCAACCCACGTTGCCGCTGATAGCCCTGCAAGTGCACGGGCTGCCAGAATCCACCCTAGGTTATCTGTAAATAAAAAGATCAGACAACTTATCATACTCACGAACATACCAAAAATAATAAATGGCTTCCTTACTTTCCTAAGATCGGAAAAAATCCCGATCGGGAGCCTGCATATAAGCTGCATAAGGCCATAGCTGCTTAATACAATCCCAATAAAGGTATATTTTCCACCCAACGATTCCATATAAGGAGAAAAAATAGGAACATATAGAAATTGCGGAAACCACAATAGGAAGGATACAACCATGAAAAGATATTTATTTCTAGCTAAATTGAATTCTCTCAACATGCCACCTCCATTTTCTACTAAAAATAAAAAAACCAGGGAATAAGAAAAGCGCAAGCGCCCGTTTAGCAACGTATGGACTGGAGCGCTTCGACTGAGATAAAGGAAACACGAATCGCATTTTTTGCTTGTTCGTGTTGACTTATCGTAGGGAGAAGAGCGAAGTACACTAGTTGCTGGGCGCTGAAGCTGGACAATTCTCAAAGTCAAAATTTATACTTTCCTTTTACATAAAATAGCATGGGGACGGTTCTAACGCTTCTATTTATAGAAAGCGAGCAGAAGAACCGTCCCCATGAAGACTATGCTTTGTTGTTAGATTTAAATTCTTTTATTTTGATTTTTACTGTTTGTTTTACTGCTTCTTTACCTGGTGTGAGAATTGTCCGTGGGTCGTAAACTTTACTGTCTTTTTCCAGTACCTCACGAATTGCCTTTGACCATGCTTGCAAACATTCTGTATTCACATTAATTTTGGCATCTGCCAAGTTCGATTGCTTTATGGATTTGGTATAAAGGGATGCCTGAACCACCATGTAATACAAGTGGTATATTGGTCAACTCTGAAATCTCTTTCATTTCAGCAAACCCCAATATTGGTTCTCCCTGGTAGGGACCATGAACAGAACCAAGAGCAGCCGCCAATGCATCAATGCCTGTTTCTTGCACAATTCTTAAGCATTCACTGGGATCAGCGTAGTTAATTCCGCCAATAAGACCATCTTCATTCCCGCCAACGGTTCCAACTTCGGCTTCAACTGAAACACCGTGAAGACATGCATAGTCAACAACTTGCTTTGTCATGGCAATATTTTCATCAATTGGATGGTGTGATCCATCGATCATGACGGAAGTATATCCGGCATCAACTGCTTCTTTACATCTTTCCACACTGCTTCCGTGATCTAAATGTAAAGCAACCGGTACAGATATGTTCTTTTCCTCTACAAGACTATTAATTACTGTGGAAATAGTTTTAAATCCGCCCAAATAATCCACAAGTCTATCTGAAGAGGCTAAAATGACAGGAGCTTGCTCCTCTTCAGCTGCTTCTAAAATAGCTTCTGCCCATTGGAAGCTGTTAATATTAAATTGCCCAACGGCATATTTTTCTTCTTTTGCTTTCTTAAGCATTTCTTTCATTGTCACTAATCTTCTTGTTGTTATCATTTTTCCCATCCCACCTCTCTTTAAAAAATACCAATATAAGCTTGAATGAGGTTGGACCATAATCAATCGGATTCTGATCCAACCTCAATGATCTTTTTTGGTAGATGCCAAGTCCTTTTTATTAGTATTGTTTGGCTGTTTCTAATTTTTGTTTTCTAAATTCGGCTGCTCTTTGGATACTTTCTTTATTTGAAACCTCTGCAACACCGACATTCCACCAGCTCTCATAGCCGTCCGTCATGGTTTTTGGCAGGACTTTAATATCGATCAGTGTAGATACTTTCTGCTTTTTGGCATCTTCCAGCGCCGCTTTCAACTCTTCTACTGTATTTACCCGGTAGGTCTTGGCACCATATCCTTCGGCCACTTTTGCATAATCGATAGTTAAAATTTTATTATCATTGGTTCTGAATTCGCAGAAATAACTGCCACCACCATGATCCATTTGTAAGTTATTGATACAGCCAAATCCTGAATTATCAAAGAGGACAATATTGATTTTTTGTCCATATTGAATGGACGTAATAAATTCAGAATGCAGCATTAAGAAGCTGCCATCACCTACAAGGGAGTAAACTTCTTTTGTTGGCTCCGCTAATTTTACCCCTAGTGCACCAGATACTTCATACCCCATGCAAGAGTAGCCGTACTCGACATTGTAAGTATTAGGTTCAGCCGTATTCCATATACGCTGTACATCTCCTGGAAGAGATCCGGCTGCAGTGATGATGACGCTGTCAGGCGAAATCGTATCATTCACGGCCAGCAATGCTGTTGTTTGAGGAAGCTCCGTGTTAAGTGCGTCCGCATATTCATTCAGTACTTCTTGAGAAAAATGATTTTTCACTTCCGGATCGAAATTTTCACGGTTGAAGGTTACTTGGCTCAAACGGTTGCGTTCTGCGGTCCATTCTTCTTTTAATTGAGCAATTTGATTGCTAAAATCACTTTCATATCCTTCTAATAATAGGCCAATTGCTCCAATGCTGTTTTTGCATCGGCTACAACCTGGAAGGCATCCATTTTATACGCTTGCATACGGCTGACATTGATGTTTAAAAACTTTGTCTGCTCAAAGTTAAAGGCAGTTTTTGAAGAAGTTGCGAAATCTGTGTATCTTGTACCGATCCCAATAAATAAATCGGCTTGACGTGCCGCTTTATTTGCTGCCAGTGTACCAGTAATCCCCATTCCACCTAGATTATTTTTGAAATCAGACTCTATTGTTGCTTTACCGGCTTGTGTTTCTACTAATGGGATATTATGTTTTTCCGAAAGCGAGACCAAAATATCACGTGCTTGGGAGTATTTTGCTCCACCGCCAACTAAAATGACCGGTTTTTTGCTTGCACGGATCAGATCAGCCGCTCCTTTTAGTTCACGCTCTACCGGTGCTTTCCGATCGATATAGTGGACGCGTTTTTCAAAGAATTTTTCATCGTAATCAAACGCTTCTCCTTCTACATCCTGTGAAATACAAATCGTTGCCGGACCAGCTTTTCCTGGGTCGGTCATCACTTCAAAGGCACGAAGCAAACTTGACATTAACTGCTCAGGGCGGGTAATTCGATCCCAATATCTTGAAACTGGTTTTAATGCATCATTTGTTGTAACAGCCAAGCTATATTCTTGTTCAACTTGTTGTAAAACCGGATCAGGTTGTCTTGTTGCAAAGGTATCCCCTGGGATAAACAATACCGGAATGTTATTTGCCAAGGCAGTACCAGCAGCTGCTGCTAAGTTGGCTGAACCTGGTCCAACAGAAGTTGTAACCGCATAAATTTTTTGACGCAACATTTGCTTGCTATACGCAATCGCTGCATGCGCCATCCCTTGTTCATTTTTCCCTTGAATAACCTTTAAATGACCAGAGTATTCTTCAAGTGCCTGCCCAATTCCCAAAACATTACCGTGTCCAAAGACATTAAAGATCCCTTCCACGAATGGTAATTCTTTTCCATCTAAATGGATATATTGTTGGTTTAAAAATTTAATTAATGCCTGCGCTGTTGTTAATCTAATTTCCCCCATGGCTATTCTCACCTCAAACTGTTTGTTCAGCTTTTTCAGATCTTTCCGCAATTAATTGTTCAATTTCAGATACGGTTGGCATCGCTTCCGAAGAACTGTGTTTACTTACCACAATCGCTGCAGAGGCACTGCCAAATTTTAAAGCAGTTTCGATATCCTTGCCTGTGATTAAAGCGTATAAAAATGCTGAAGCGTAAGAGTCGCCTGCGCCAAACGTTTTTAATACTTTCGTTAGATAAGCATCGCCTCTGAATGTTTCGCCTGATTTTGAATACGCATAAGATCCTTCTACACCGTGCTTAATCACAACTAATTCTGGAGAGTATTTAAACAAATGGTTAATAGTCTCAGAGTTATTGCCCTCTGCAACGTTTTCCATCACATCGAATTCATCTCGTGTACCCACCACAACATCTGCCTGCTCCGCTACTAATGAATAATAAACAGATGTTTCTTCAGGTGATGCCCATGTATATCCACGATAGTCCAATTCAAAAACAACTTTCACATCATGTTTTTTTGCTAAATGAATGGCTTTTAAGACTGCTTCACGGGAAGGGCTTTTAGCTAAAGCTGTACCAGAAACAAGTAGAACTTTTGCTTTTTTAATATAGTCTTCATTTACCTCAGATGGCTGCAAATAAAGATCAGCTACTTCATCACGGTACATTAAAATGCTGCATTCTTCAGGACTTTTAATCTCCGTAAAGGCTAAGCCTGTCTTATGTCCTTCCGTATCAACGGCCATGTTGGTGGTATCTACTCCAACACCACGCATATACTGTTCAATAAATCGTCCGTGCTGGTCATTGGCAAGTTTTCCGATAAATCCAGCTTTTAAGCCCAGTTTCGATGTTCCAATCGCAATATTTGCCGGCGAACCGCCGACGTATTTTTTAAATGTCATTGTTTCTTCCATTGGCCGGTTGTATTCCACTGCATTTAAATCGATACAGGCACGGCCGATGGCAATAACGTCAAACTCTCTATCTGAATTAAATTGAACTTTCATTTTTGATAACAACCTCCTCTTATTTACGGTTTAAAATCCATTCATGTGCTGGTTCGTTGTGGAATTTCCAAATACGTTTTGGTCCTGCCATTACATTTAGGTAATAGGATTCATAACCATCAGGAACCCCAACTGGATGGTATCCGGCAGGTACTAACACGACATCACCATTTTCTACCGCCATCGTTTCATCAAGGGAACGGTCATCTGTATAGACGCGTTGGAAGACAAATCCTTGCCGCGGGTTCATTTCATGATAGTAGCTTTCTTCTAAAAATGATTCATTCGGCAAGTTATCTTGATCATGTTTATGTGGTGGATAGCTTGACCAGTTTCCGCTTTCTGTGAATACTTCTACCACTAGCAAACTATTTGCAGAAGGGTCTGAATCAGGCAAGATATTATGCACTAAACGCTTATTACTATATTTTCCTCTATGTTCAATTCCATTGTCTTTCGCCTTAATCAGCTTTGTTGGCAATTGATTATAAGATGGCGAGTAGCAAAGAACAACACGGGCTTGACTTACAGCCTCGACTTCAAACGAACGATCATTGGAGACATAAACACTATCGGTTGGTTTCTTTTCAAATACGCTTTCTCTTGTGCCCAAGTTTTCAAAAACTTGTTTGTGATCAGAAACAGTTATTTTTCCAGTTAGAGCCATAATGCAGCATTCTACTTTACCTAATTCTTCTGTATATGTACTACCTGGAGCTAAATCCACTACTTTAAAGCCTACATATTCTAATGGGGAATTTTTACCCGTTACTTCGTGGACGATTGTTACTCCTGGTGATATTTCTTTTGGATTTGGTTTTCGGAGCAATTTACTAATGTTGGTCTCCTCCCATTTATGAAAAATGCCATGATTGGCTATTATCCATGCAGGAATTAGCAGGATAATAGCCAAATTTTACAGAATGATAGAAACTTATTCAAATGATGGTGCTTTATAATTTGCTGTAACGACTTTTTTACGTGTGTAGAATTCAACGCCGTCTTTTCCGTTTACCGGTAATGTTCCGTAGAATGAAGATTTCCATCCTGAAAATGGGAAGAATGCCATTGGCGCTGGAACACCCAAGTTAATTCCGAGCATACCTGCATCGATATTTTCACGGAAGTAACGAATGGATGAAGCGTTTGATGTATACAGACATGCACCATTTGCAAATTCTGATTTATTCGCTGTTTCAACAGCTTCTTTTAAATTTTTAACACGAACGATTGATAATACTGGAGCAAAAATTTCATCTTTCCAGATTGTCATATCTGTTGTAACACCATCGAAAATAGTTGGTCCTACAAAATATCCATCTTCCGGTGCATTTTTGCGGCCATCACATACTAATTCTGCACCTTCTTCAATCCCTTTTTGGATATAACCCAATGTACGTTGTTGATTTTGTTCGCGAATAACTGGACCTAAGAATACTCCCTCATCCAAGCCGTGACCGATTTTCACTTCTTTTGCCTCTTCTACTAATTTTTCAAGAAAAGCATCTGCAATACCTTCTTCTACAGTTACAACTGAGCAAGCCATGCAGCGTTCACCGGCTGAACCAAAGGCTGATGCAATAACGTTTGTTGTGGCAAGTTCTAAATCGGCATCATTTAAAACAATGGAATGGTTTTTGGCACCTGTTAAAGCTTGAACGCGTTTTAGGTTTTGGCTTCCGCGCTTATAGACATATTCTCCGACTGGTTGTGAACCAACAAATGAAATAGCTTTTACTTTAGGGTGGTCTAAAAGTCCATTTACAACATCATGTGCACCATGAACAACGTTGAATACACCTTTAGGAAGACCAGCTTCTTCAAATAGTTCTGCTAATTTTTGAGCTAATAATGGTGTTCTTTCAGATGGTTTAAGAACGAATGTATTACCTACAGCAATGCCATTGGGAACATCCAGCATGGCACCATCATTGGGAAGTTAAATGGTGTAATGCCGCCAACAACACCAATTGGGTAGCGATAATTTGTGACCTCAACATCTGTTGCAATCGTAGTAAGAGAATCTCCCATCATGAGTGTAGGTGCGCCAGCAGCAAACTCCACATTTTCAATTCCGCGACCTACTTCACCTAATGCCTCGGAAAGATTTTTACCATTTTCAATCGTAATGATTCGAGCTAATTCTTCTTTATTTTTTTGTAATAATTGTTGGAAATTGAATAAAATTCTTGCACGTTTTTGAACAGGTACGTCTTTCCAGCTTTCAAATGCCTTTGCTGCCATTTCTACTGCATAATCAACTTCTTCTTTTGTTGAAAGGGGAACCTGGGCAATGACTTCTTTTTTAGCTGGATCGTAGACATCTTCGAATTGAGCCGCTTTACTTTCAACCCATTCACCATTTATGTAGTTTTTTAGTTTCTCTACCTGTGTTAATACTTTAGACATAATTTTTCCTCCTTAAGAAAAGCTTCTTATAATTTTTGAGTAATTTTTAATTTCGAAACACTCTAACACTCTAGTAAACTGGTAAAACTTTTTAACTCATTGTTACTTGTTGGTTATGTTTTGGTTATCTTTGATTACATATTAATACTAAAAACGCTTTCAGTCAACTGTTTTTTTAATATTGTTTAAATATAAGAATTAACATAATTTCGGCTCTTGTGTCCTGTTTATGCTGGGAAAAATCGCCATCCCCTTTTCCAACATACTTATGTGCGCTATCCCAAAAGCTCATTACAATTTACCAGTTAAAAACTGTGCTTCACCGAATCCAAAGCTCCAGTCAGCCGCCCCGTTGGTAACAATAGAAACCATAATATCATTTGGGGCAATTCCACAGCATTCTCCCAGCTCTTGTACCAAAAGTTTATAAAAGGTTTTCTTTTGCTGATCACTTCTTTGGGTACTTGTTACACTAACAATAACTAAATCCTGGCTTCTCTCAAATCCTAATCCAGTATCTTCAATGATTAATTCATTGACAGGATGCTGATTTATAATTTGGTAACGATCTCTTTCAGGTACGCCAAAAGCCTTAACAACTGCTCGGTGGGAAGCATCTAATAATTGTTTTAAAGCTTTATCATCTCGGCCCTGGATTAAATCAAATCGAACTAACGGCATATTTCTACCCCCAATTAAAAGTAGGATCTTAATCAATAAATCAACCAATTATCAACTATTGGGTATATATTGATTATATTATGGTTATATCGTAGTATTAATTAGGGCTTCAGTCAATATTTTTTTTCCACTTGAAAGTATTGGAACGCTCGGAATGCATTGACTGACGTAGTGAGTTGCTAAAAGAGATAGAATATAAAAAAACCTTTCCTCGTAATCACTGAGAAAAGGCTTTTTATTTATGAGATTTTTCAATATAGATTGGGGACGTTATTTAGTACTTTTTTTAAATATATAATCCTTCTTTAATGGATTTCAACGTTACATCATTTGACCACTCTGGTTTATCAGGATACGCAAATACTGAATTTGTTACAATTCCATCAAATTTCATTTCTCTTAATTTCCGATACAATGCATCAAAGTTTATTTCCCCTTGACCAGGATTCAAATGTTGATGGATTGTTACGTTAGCATTAGGTGGATTAATAATATATCGTAATCCAAATGCTGCTTTATGATTAAGAGTATCAGCAATTAGGACATGTGCAAGTAAATCTCCTGCCTCATCTAAGTGTCTGGCAACATCGCCAATACCATCATCATAAAAGAAAGCATGTGCTACAGAATATACCAATCTAATCCAATCTTTATCAAATGCACGAATCATTCGAATTGCTTCTATGTTTAACTCAATAAAATCATTCGGATGAGACTGTAAATTTAGTTTAATACCTTCTTTTTCAAAAATCGGCATTAGCTCTTCCATTGATTTTACAAAAGCAGCTTCACTTTCAGCTGGACGGTTTTTGTCTCCGCTAAATTCGCTGTTCATTAAATCAACTCCTAATTCAGAAGTGATTTCAATACAACGCTTCCAGTTTCTAACTGCAGCTTGGCGTTCTTCTTCGTTCGGTGAAGACCATTGTTGAACAGGAAGTACGGAAGAGATTTGAACGCCGGCATCTGAACAATATCTTTTTAAATCTTTTATCAGCTGCCTATCAACCTTTGGATATTCATAAAACCAAATAAAGTCTTTACGTGGAGATAACTCCACCCATTCATACCCTAATCTGGCAACTGCATCGATAGTATCTTTTAAATTAGTATTGTCACGATAATGTGACGGATCGTAAGCTAAACGCATTCTCATTTTCCCCTTTCTTTTGTAGGCAAAAAACATGTCTATTATGTTTTATATTAATATTAAAAAGTAATTACTCCTTATTTATTCTACTATGTAATGTAATTCTCTACCCCATTTCTCAATATTTTTAGCAGAATACAAATTCCATATTCCAAAGCGCTTTCATTATTGATAAGCTTCATATACCCAACGACGTTATAATGTGTTGGGTAACTTTTGGTTATCTATAAGTACATATTAATACTAAACGTACCTACAATCAATATTTTTTTATCATTTTTTTATGAGAAAAAGGGAGAACTATAAATATTCCCTCTAAAACGTCCAAAAAAAAACCCTTCTTTACGTGGTCTTAGCCAATAAAGAAGGGGTTTCAGAAAGATTCCGCCTAGTCAGCAATAACAAGTTGTATGTCATTTTTCTTAGCGTATTCTTGATAAGTATCATTCGGGAGTTTTTCGGTAACTAGATAGTCAATCTCATCAAAACCGCAATAGGTCATTAAACCATATTTATCAAATTTATCGTGGTCTACCAATAAATAGACCTCTGCACTTCTATTCACAACTATCTTTTTCAATTCACTTTCTAGTGGTGATGCATTGGTTACACCGTTTGATAAGGATATACCCGTAGAAGCCATAAAGGCCTTCTTAATATTGTAGTCTTTTAGTAAATCCATATTTCGCGGGTTAACAAATGAACTGGTTTTACGTTCAAGCATACCACCGATTGTGATGACATTTAATTTTTCAAATGGAAGTGAGCCAACAATAAAATCAATGTTATTTGTAAAAATGGTCAATTGTTTGTCCTTTAAATATTCAAGCATTTCAATTGTAGTCGTCCCTGAATCAATAAAAATAAAATCCCCATCTTCCACATAACTTGCTGCTTTTTTTGCAATTAATTCTTTACATTCTTGGTTTCGCACGCTTCTTTCTTGAAAAGATTCAAGCTTTTTATGAACGACGGATACCCCGCCATAAACTTTTTTAAGTTCCCCACGATCAACTAATTCTTGGACATCACGTCTAATGGTATTTTTAGATACATCAAAGACTGTAACCAATTCGTCTAATGACGCTGATTGATGCTCAATAACATATTCTTGAATTTTTTTTAAGCGCTTTTCTTTAATCATTTCATTTCACCCTAGTTTTCAGCATGATAAATTGTTATCGTTTTCATTATAACATATATATTACCAACAAATAACCAAAACCTTGGTTATATTTTTAAAAAAAGGGTGAAGTCATTCATTAATAACTGCTATTGTAAGTAACTAGCATCTGTGTGCATTTTCTTCCTACTCTTCAAATCGTAACTTTTAATAAATGCTACTGACCAATAATGGATAATGTAGGGGCTCTTTTAATTGGTTATAACAAGTTGTATGCCATTTTTCCTAACATAATCTTGATAGGAATGATTCGGGAGCTTATCGGTAACTAGATAATCAATTTCATCTAAACTGCAATAGGTCATTAAACCATATTTATCAAATTTGTCATGGTCTACCAATAAATAAACCTCGGAACTTCTGTTAACAATTGTCTTTTTTAATTCACTTTCTAGAGGGGATGCATTCGTTACACCGTTTGATAGTGAGATACCAGTAGATGCCATAAATGCTTTCTTAATATTGTAATCTTTTAGTAAATCCAAATTTCGTGGGTTACTAAACGAGTAGGTTTTAGGATCAAGAATCCCGCCGATTGAGATGACGTTTAAATGTTCAAATGGAAGGCCGAACAATAAAATCGATGCTATTCGTAAAAATGGTCAGGTGTCTTTCCTTTAAATATTCAAACAATCTGATTGTCGTGGTTCCTGAATCAATGAAAATAATATCGCCATCTTCCACATAACTTGAGGCTTTTTTTACAATTGATTCTTTTTGCGCTTTATTACGTATTTTTCTATCTTGGAAGGATTCAAGTTTTTTACGAACAGCAGAAACCCCACCATAAACTTTTTTCAGTTCTCCACGGTCAACTAATTCTTGGACATCACGTCTAATGGTATTTTTAGATACATCAAAAACTGTAACCAATTCGGCTAATGACGCTGATTGATGCCCAATAACATATTCTTGAATTTTTTTGATACGCTTTTCTTTCATCATTTTAGTTCACCCTAGTTCTAGCTTTATAGTATCTTAATATCGCTTTCATTATATATTAAACACACAAATATCACCAACACTCAACCAATACTTTATTAATTTTTTTAAATTGATGACCAAATTTAAACAACCCTCCCCATTTTAGATAAATACTCCTTTCAAATTATGTTACTTCGAACTCCCTTAATCCCCAATTTCTGCAAAGATATGGGGGCTTTTCTTCCGATTGTCTGCATAGAATGTAGACCAGCCATCGCATTTCCTACTGTGGTACTAATATAGATGCTGCTAAAATCGGTACAATCAAACTGGATTTAACTTTCAAATTGAGAACCTCTCCTTTATGGATGTGTTTTATTAAATGAATGAAGTAAAAACCCCCATTTACATAAGTTATTAACTTGTAAATGGGGGTTACTTTATTTTTTTGATGTTTTAGCTTCATCTTTCTTTAATTCTTAAAGCCATAAACTAATAAGAATATAAAAGAAGCCAGACCTATTATAAAGAGAAGTAACCCAGCGAAGACTAACATAATCCATTTTACCCCTTTCTTTTCTTCAGCTATCCTGCCATTTACTTGAACAAGAAAATAGCATTACCTCATTATTGAAGTAATGCCCCTTTTACTTTAAGTGTAATTTTTCACAAACTTCAAGTAGTGGAATAAGCAGATTCAAAACATTCACTAGGATAAAACGGATAGTATAATACTTGATATTCCAATTAATATGGATGGTGGTCCATTTTTCTGATCTTTTTGTTTAAGTTGCTTTACTCCTTAAACAGTATTTATACATCCCATAAAAAACAAACCATATTTAACGACATTATGATTATGAGAGATTACAGAGTAAGTCGCTAAAATAATTAATGCAACTCCAAATAAAATTTCCCATTTTTTATTCATACCCGTTCCCCTCATAAAATCATCATTTCTATTTCTAGTTTATTAAAGGATATTCCTTTCCATTACTTCTAAACTATTCATGTATAAAAAATGGATTGCCTTAAGGAGTTTAATCTAAATAGTTGTAATCCGTAGTATTGGTTTAACAATACACAATACGAACAAATCATTCCTTAAAAAGAATTTTTTTCCTAAATTGAACGATTTCCCCCTAAGTATAAAGGTTTGCAAAATATTTTCCAGCTAACTTGCATAAATTAATATTCAGGGAACTCCCTCTTTCCTTGTTGAAATATGTCCGTAGTTCGAACATCATCTACGGATATATTTTTAAAAACAACTTAAAATTTGCCCAATCAATAAAAACTGAAGGTGCATAATATTTTAGTGGGTATTAGTCAATATCTGAACCTCTATGAATCTCTATTGAACCGCACTTGTGGCGGTTTTTTTAAGCATAAAAAAGCACCAAAATTATGAGTGCTTTTTCCGTAATTCTTCTAACATTTTCTCTTCTTCGATAAAGTTCTTCATTTACTGATTAACTCACGTAGAAATTGCGTAATAAACATTTCTTGTTCAACTAAACTACATCCTTTAGTTCAATAAGAAAAGGCTGCCTTTTTATTAGCAGCCATCTCTTTATGGAAAGCACCTTTTACTTTAAGTACAATCCTTCATAATCTTTTTTGTTAATAGAAGCCATTAGACGATTCCAGATTTTTATATCTTTGCACCTGCAGTTGAAATAAGGTTATTGTGGCTTTTATGACCGTTCAACACCGCTGATATTTACAAAATCTTTTATTATTAAACGCAAGTAAACGATTGAATTTGTCTTAGGCTTATTCCGTAATGGACCCATCTTGAACCAGTCCAGCGATACCCTGAGACAGAGTGTCGACCAATAAATGTTGGATAAAACCAGAATTGTTCACGACCTCTAAGCCATACATACGTGTATCTGTGTAAACAACTTATCATACTGCCTGGGTCTACCGCATACGCTCCTGCTTGATGCGTCTGTTGAGGAACAATAGATGGCGGTGGTGATGTTGGTGGTCCAGGCTCCAGATCTTGACCAGGAGGTGCAGACGGAGGTTGATGGCCATCAAATTGTCTTCCATCAAGTGTTGAATAGTAATAATCCATTTCTTGGTATGGTAACGAATATATATAAGCTTCCTGACTAAATGGATTGTTATAATATAGAGGTACATGGCTAGGATACATAAAATTGTACTCCTTTACTATTTAATTTCACATTATCCTATTCTTTAGTTATTAAACTATAAACTTGTTCTCTCCAAAATGTGTATTTACCTATAAATCCTGATTAGTCTTTTTGATGTGAAACTGTTGAAGGTGACTTTGATCATACGGATCATACAATAACCGATGATAATCTTAACGAAAGTTCATAAATTCATATTTAATTAAGTTTAACAGACAATCTATAAATAAACCTTCGTATAATTGGTATTCTCATGCTTAAATATATTCCCTGCTACTTCCACTATCCTGACCGTTAGTTAAAGAAGAATTAGTTATTTATTTAAGCGAGCTAATATCTTTCCATCCATATGCTAACTCAATCAACTCCCCACCAGAGAAATCAACCGTTTTACGGTCTACCACTTTCCCTCCCATTTTTTCATAAAAATCGCAGGAAATATTATCCTTCAATACCCATACAATCATTGAATTTAAATCTTGTTTTAATAACTCATTAACCACTGCTTGTATAAGTCGTTTTCCTATCCCTAGACCCTGATAGCTTTTTAAAATATAAATTGAATACATTTCACCTCTATATTCTTTGTAATCTCCTGTTCTTTCTCTACCACCGTCTGCAAAACCAATGATTTGGCTATTATCATCTTCTGCTACAAAGACATTTCCATTTGGAATGATTCGTTCCCATAGTTTTGCTCGTTTTTCATAGGTCAGGTTACGAATATAAACATCGGGTATAATGTTTGCATATGTGGTTTTCCAACAATCAACGTGTACTTTTGCTATACTATCCACATCTAATAAAACAGCTTTTCTTATATTCATTTAATCACCTCATTTTTTATTACATTCAACGAGTTTCTTCTGCTAACATGCCCTTTATGGCAGCCCCAGCTCTTAAGGAAAGCACCCTATAGCCATCCATGAAGCGCAAAAACCGGCGCTTCACCACAGAGAATGAAAATGGTTATGAACCGTCAATACTGATTCTACGGCTGGGAGAGGAAGTTCGATGAACTATGGTGCGTGAGAGCCCATCCTATAGTCTGACTCCAACGACCACGGTGCACCACTGACTGTCGCTCCCTTACGGGAAGCACACATGGTAGATTAATCCTATTCTGGTTGCTGCACCAGCCTCTAATTATATTCAGAGCCGTAGAAAGGATGTTTTCAATGGAAGTAGTCATTGAAAGAGCATGCGGTATGGATGTCCATAAGGACAATATTACTGCCTGCATTATGACACCAGAAGGAAAGGAGATTCAAACGTTTTCAACTAAAACTGTATTTCTATTACAGTTGGTTGAGTGGATTAAACAGCACAATTGTACCCATGTTGCCATGGAGAGTACGAGTGTATATTGGAAGCCAATCGTTAATTTACTAGAGGCTGAAGATATTGAGTTTTTAGTGGTGAATGCTCAACATATGAAGGCTGTTCCTGGACGTAATACAGATGTTAAAGATGCAGAATGGATTGCTAAACTCCTTCGTCATGGATTACTTAAAGCCAGTTTTATTCTAGACCGAAATCAACGGGAATTGCGTGAACTAGTTCGCTATCGTCGGAGTATTATTGAAGAACGTGCGAGACAACATAATCGGATCCAAAAGGTGTTAGAAGGAGCGAACATTAAGTTGGGCTCTGTTGTTTCAGACATCATGGGCGTTTCAGCTCGGGATATGCTTGATGCTATTGCCGAAGGCGAAGAGGATCCCGAAAAATTGGCAAACTTTGCTCGACGTACAATGAAAAAGAAGAAAGATGAACTGGAACTGGCACTTAAAGGTTATATCAATCCACATCAGCAGTTAATGTTAAAGACCATTTTAAAGCACATTGACTTTCTCACTGAACAAATTGAGTTGTTGGATCAAGAAGTAGCTCAAAGAGTCAGTGCTTATCAAGAAGATATAGATCGTTTAGACTCAATTCCTGGCATATCTAAGAAAATGGCTGAACAAATGTTATCAGAGATAGGTACAAATGTTAAAAAGCAATTCCCAAGTGCACCTCATATGTGTTCCTGGGCAGGATTAGTTCCTGGACATAACGAAAGTGCAGGAAAAAGGAAATCAGCGAAAACTAAAAAAGGAAACAAATATTTAAGGTCAGCTTTAACTGAAGCAGCTCATTCAGTAAGAGGATCTAAAAACTATCTCGGAGCACTGTATAGGCGTACAGCATCACGAAAAGGCAAAAAACGTGCAGGAATTGTAGTCGCTCACGCAATATTGCGCATCTCTTATTATCTTTTAACCCGTAAAGAAATGTATGTAGATTTAGGTGAAGACTACTTTGATAAGCAAAAACATCAATCTATTGTTCGGCATTCACTTCGGAGACTTGAAAGTTTAGGATACACAGTTACTCTACAAGAATCTGAAGTATCTTAATCTAATCAATTGACCTTCAATAAGACCATGTTAAGGCGCTCCCCCTTTTTTAAAAAAATTGAATGAGCTGCGTCTTCTTTAGTATTGCCATTTTACCGAAGAAACAGAGGTTTATTTTCATGGTAGTTTAAGTTTAAGTACTATCTTTCACAATCTGAAGAGAAGCTGCCAATATGACAGCTCCGTTCCGTTCTTTAATTCTTGCATCTCAGGGTTGGATAAAAGGGGGCTTATATGTGATTTTTTAATCTCTTTTCCATCAGTTCTGCCATTTGTGTCGAATTTGGATTTCCTTCATTTTGTAATTTATCAATGATGTTAATATAATCCGTTTCATTTCGGTTCTGACTTAATTTATATGCAGCCTGAATTTCTCCCACCTTAATCTTAAATCCAACTATACCTTTCAGTTCACTTTCTAAGAGATGAAGAGAAAGTTTATCCCATAAAACAGGATTTTCACGATTTTCTTCATATTTTTCCAGCATTATTGTTAATTCTTCTATTAATTCATCTTTCTCTAACATGCTTGCCTTACCATATACATGGACGGCTTGATAATTCCATGTTGGAACTTCTTCATGCCCATACCAAGAAGAAGAAATGTAAGCGTTCGGTCCCTGAAACATAACAAGCACATCTTCACAGGTTTCAAATGTTCTCCACTGAGGATTTCCATAAGCCATATGCCCAGTAATATAGTAATCATCACCTTTTTTATTTAACCCCAATGGCAAATGAGTGGCAATTGGTTTCCCTTGTTCTGTTGTGACAATCGTGCCAAAAGAGTTTTTTTGAACAAAATCCCAAATTTCATCTACATTTGTGACCTTAAAATATTTTGGAACATACATAATAATCCACCTTTCAAAAAAAGTTATATGAGAGTTTTGGTCATTATAAAGTCTATTTGTTCTTCATCACCCATATAAAAAGAGTGGGCTCCAGTTTGAACAAACCCCATTTTCTTATAAAAAGAAATAGCATTTTCATTTTTTTCCCATACGCCTAGCCAGATTTTCTTTTTATTACGTTCCATCGCAATTTCCATAGCTTTATTTAGCAGATATTTACCAAGCCCATGTTTTTGAAATATATTCTTTATATAAATCCTCTCGATTTCAAGTGATTCATCACCCATTTCTTCAGACTGAGCATCATTGGTATTGACCTTTAAATATCCAGCCACTTCATTATTAAAATAAACAAAAAAGAATTGCGAAGAAATATTGGATAGTTCTTTTTCTAATTGTTTTAAGTTAAATGCCCTTTCCAAATAGGCATTCATATTTTCGGGTGAATTCTGATGCTTAAATGTCTCAATAAATGTTTCATAACTAATTTCTTGAAGTTTGCGTGAATCTTCAGGGGTACACTTTTTTATATTTATAGTCATTTAAATATGTCGCTCCTTTATATAATCAATAATTTTTCTTGTTTCCTTTTTTTCCAAATTCCCAGTCTTTTTCTATATTTTTTCTTACTCTTTGAAGAAGATTGAAAATGGTTTCTACTTCTCTTTCGGAAAATCCCTCTAATGCAACGATATTGGAATAATCATTTTCTCTTTTTATAAAAGGATAAACATTTTTCCCTTTCTCTGTTGGAAAGAGTTTTTTAATTTTTTTGTTATGTTGATCTTCTTTCTTTTCAATAAAGCCATTAATTTCAAGTTTTTTTATAGAACGAGCTGCTGTTGTTCGGTCTACTTTTATCATCTCAGCTAACTTTTCTTGAATGATTCCTGGGGTTTCACATATTCGCACAAGGTACAAATACTGCCCTTTTGTAAGGTCATATTCTTAAATTCTATATTACTTATAGAATCTAATGCCCTAGCTATCATTCCAACTTCACGAAGAATTTCCTTCATAAATAACTCCTTAGTACATATTTTTGTTGCAAATGCAATGAAAATGATATACATTAAATTTAACCTAACTTTGTTGCATTTGCAACAAAAAAATAATAATAAAGAGGTCGAGTAAAGTGAAATATGTTTTTTATGTATTAGGAATTTTAATATTAACCCTTGGTATTTCTTTCACTATACAATCAGACCTTGGAACTTCTCCTTTTGATGCACTTTTGGTAGGACTGTCCATAAATGTGGGGCTTACTGTAGGAAGTTGGGAAATAATAATAGCTTTAATATTGATATGTTGTAATTCATTTTTAAAAAGACAAAGACCAGAAGTTTTGGGGTTGTTAACAGCATTTATTACTGGTATTGGTATTGATATGTGGCTTTTTTTATTGCACAATTTGATAACGCCTGAACTATGGTACAGCAAAGTTATTTGTTTTGGAATCGGCTTAGTTGCTATAGGATTAGGAACTGCAACATATTTACACACAAATTTTGCACCGATTCCAGTTGACCGATTAACATTAATCATACAAGAATTAACTAGAACAAATATATTTTTTTCCAGAACATTCATTTACCTCGTATTCTTGATAATGGCAATGATTCTAAATGGACCAATTGGCGTTGGAACTTTATTAACCGTTTGTTTAGGGGGTCTAATACTTAATTACTTTATGCCATTTACTGAAAAAGTATTAGACCGCATATTAACACACTCTAGTACATCACCGAATTATGATAAAGATAAAAACCATTCAATATAGAATGCTTTTTATTTTTCTTGTTCAACTAATCTTTGGTCTTCGCTATTTTATCGAGGTTCGACTTTTCTTTGACCTCATATGAGGGTATAAAATGGAAAAGATGGGGAATGAAATCGAGAAGTTGAAGAAGCTGAAGTTAGCTAGGGTCGAAAGGGTCGAAATCATAAAAGGGCGTGATGATTTACAGCCTTTGTTCAAAACGGAGCATTCGACCTTCCATCAATTTCTAGGGAGAGATAAGTACGGTACATTTTACTGGGTGCTTGGGGTTAGATGTTGGACAGGATGAGACCTGTCCCATTTGCGGAAAAGTGGGTCGGGACAACTGCATTCCAATGACTAATGACGTGCTGAGATTATCAAGGATAAAGTGTCCAGAGTGAACCTTGAAATGATGCATCTTCTGCAATATCATCAGACATAGTTGCTACTCCCCAAGCACCCATAATAAACACCCCTAATTATGAATATCCAAATTAACTTCCAAGGGTTATGGCCCTAAAATGAAAATACGCGCTGATCCTTGTTACTGAATCGCGCCATTTTATGGAATAACTAAAATATAGTCTTTGTCTCGAAATCACTTAAATTTTGTTCAACTAACGCTACCCATTACTTTAAGTACCTATCTCAAAAACTACCTCATGTGCTCCAATTTATATATGCCTGATGTAACATGCAAATGTACGTTAAAATTGCAAATCCATAATAGAGAACAATGCTGAAGGTTAATCGAGCAATTGAATTCGATACTCACCCTAGCATAACCGGGAATTGAAATTTAATCGGATACCGATACAAAAGTATTTTAGTTCGCCTGTTATGATTATTGGGTATCACCAAGAAGTAATACTTGAGGAGTTTTTAAAAGGGTTAAACTTATCATGAATTTAACTTCTTGAATATTAATTTTTTTAGCAACAGTCCTAATGTAATACCAAAAATTATGGCACTGAAAATATGGGAATAATAATCATTTATGGGTCTAATACTAATATACTTGCCTTCTATTATTGCTGTGAATAAAAGCTCACATATTAACCAGGCCAGTAAACTGCACACAGTAGTTTTAATAACTAAATGGCATGAACCCAACTTTTCAAATATAAAGTAAAGTAAGACTGCAAAAACACTACCAACTAAAAAATCTACAATTAATCCTATGATAAATACAGGTCTGTTTAATGTAATAATAATACTTGCCAATTCATAAATTCCAAATTTACCAATGTCAAAATAAACAAGTATCCTCGAAGCAATCTCTCCTGGTATTGTTGACAGAACACCTAATAAACCAATTATTATCACCTTATCTTGTATCATAGCATCATTTCCTTAATCTTAAAGTGGATAAATTTAGTTTACAAATTATATATAATTTTATACGTAATAAAAGAAGACACCTTTTTATTCAAGAAAGGCGCCCGATTGCTGAAAATGGAAAATGTGAAAAAGCTACAAAATGACACCTCAGCTATTTTACTAAAGCACCTAGTTTAAGAAAGATTAAAGAAATTAAAGTATTACACCTGAAAAATCCCCTTTTAATACATCTTTTTCATTCTGATTTTTACATAAAAAGGATGCAATAATAGCTGTTCTATTTATTTTCTTGTTTTTGGTACTTTTCAATTTTAACTTCACAAATGATTGTATCCCCCGTAAATACAGGTCTTAAAAACTCAAAATTCATAATACGAGCCAGTACGTTATGATCACCACCTACTTTTATTGGTAGAGGTGCGGTTAATAACCCTTGAACGACAAGTCTTCCCTGTTCATCTGGGGTTATATGATGAATTCCTTCATCACCTGAAATCTCTGTAAATAATTCAACATCCCTTACTGTAAAAGTCCGTTCAAACGTAATTATATCTCCTACTTTTAATGGCATATAAATCTCCTCCTGAAGGTTTTATACCGAATTGACTGCTTATTGTACTAAACTGCTTACGTTTAATAAGACAGATTGTCTGCCGTTTTTTCTTAGGCACACAATAAAAAGATATCAATTCCCATCGGATTTGATATCCCACTTTTCTATTTCGACTTTTTCTGAAGTCTAAGAATATTGATGTTGTCTAATGTTTTCCCAGTTCCAATTGCTACGCAATCTAATGGATTCTCCGCAATCCGAACTGGGATATTGGTTTCTTTTTCAATCATTTTGTCCATATTCTTTAGAAGAGATCCTCCGCCGGTTAACACAATTCCATGCTCCATGATATCTCCCGATAATTCAGGAGGACATTCTTCCAAGGTTAGTTTCACCACTTCAAAAATCCGTTGAATTGGTTCCTGTAACGCATCATAAATTTCTTCCGAAGTGATTTCAACTGCTGTAGGAAGACCAGTCAACATATCTCTTCCTCGGACATCTAAACACCGTCCTATTTCCGGTTCCCAAGCACTCCCTAATTCAAACTTTAAGTTTTCAGCACTTCGTTCTCCAATTAATAAATTGTGTTTTTTTCGAATGTACCCCATAATGGCGTGGTCTTGAGCGTCTCCTCCAATCCGAAGAGAACGGCTGGTGACAATTCCTCCGAGAGATAGAAGAGCTACTTCTGTGGTACCGCCTCCTATATCTACGACCATACTACCTACTGCTTCTGAAACAGGTAGGTTTGCACCGATAGCAGCGACAAGTGGCTCTTCCACTACATACACTTCTTTGGCGCCGGATTGAAGTGCGGAATCGTGAATCGCCCGTTTTTCTACTTGGGTCACTCCGCTAGGGGTACATATGACTACACGCGGTTTCGTTGGATGAGACCAGATGCATATTTTTTGGTTTTTGAGATAAAATATTTCAACATCGCCGCAGTGGATTGGAAGTCTGCAATAACACCGTCCTTTAAGGGACGGATTATCGTAATGTTACTTGGAGTTCTACCGACCATTTTTCTCGCTTCGTCGCCTACAGCCACCACATCACCTGTTTTTGTATTTACTGCCACAACTGATGGTTCATTAATTACGATTCCTTTTCCTTTGACATATACTAGTAAGTTTGCCGTTCCTAAGTCAATTCCAAGATCCATAGACATGATGTTCTTCCATGTTGTTTAATTTCTGTTGATATTTTTTTAATCTTTTTTTGTTAACTTCCCAAGCATGCATGGTGGTGCATTTGACCTCCTCAATCGACTCCAAAGATTTCAAGAGCTTTTAAAAGCGTTTGATGTTGATTGTCCCGTAAAATTAGAATAGCAAGGGAACTACATAAGGTCATTTGGAAAGAATATAACAATTTAGCATTGTGGTTAATTCATTATTTATTTTTCTATCCCTTGATCGAAAAATGCACTTCCTCTAGCAATGTAGATCCTATATCATCAGGGTTTTTGATTTCTTCGATTCGAAGGGAGATTCCCCTCCATTCGAATCGTTTTTTTAGGCATATGGTATTTCCCCTGTCTCCATAAAGATTTAGGGTGTCCGGACAAAAATGGTATAGTAAAAGTTCCAATAAACCCATCTCGTTTATTTCGCTTCCCTGCTTCCTGTGAGAGAATAGTTACCATTGATGTAAGACAGGTGTAAGTTGCCATGATATACGTGGGATATCCCTTACGTTTGGCATAAAGGACCGCTTCTTTCATGTCAGGTAGAATGATGATTTTTTCTTCTGGAAAACCGGCATATTTCATCCTAAGTGCCGCGTCATGTGCCCTTTTTCCGCTTGCAATAAACGTCTCCACCTCTTCACGGTTCGCTAATTCCATGTCGATATCCCATATCCAGGAGATATCTTCCCCATCAGCAAGGTTGTCATTTAAGCAAAAAATTAGTTGTTTATTTTCATCAGTTTGTAAATACTCAGATAGTGTTACGTTTCCTCCAGCAGGGTTTTTCACTAGGTTAAGCTTCCAAGTATCCTCACCAATGAAAAATTCTTGCATTCTTCCATCTGTTTTATGATAGGACATCAGACCCTCTCGGATCTCCTTTGTATTCATACCCATTTCTTGACAAGCACAAATGGCAAGAAGTGCATTATAAGCATTGTACATTCCTTTTAAGGTCGTCGGGTAGTCCTTTCCATCCATGGTAAGTCGAATCCCTTTTTCCCCCTGGTAAATCTTTTCGGCAGAAAGGGTTGTTTGAGGACGGGTAAAGCCGCAGGTACATTGATAATGTCCTAGATGACCAAAATGAACGGTGGTGTATGTGAATTCTTTCTGGCAGATTGGGCAATATTTCGATTCACCCATCGTATATGATTGAAACCGCCCTGCATTTTCATCAAGTCCGACATAAATGTTTTTTGTTTGAAGGTCTGAAAACCTATTAACAAACGGATCATCAGCATTTAATATTAATTTAACATCAACTGATTTCAAACTGTCCTTCATTTTTTCTATAAGTAAGTCAAGCTCACCGTATCTGTCCAGTTGATCCCGAAAGAAATTTGTTACGATTAGGTAGTCTGGTTGACACTCCAATATTGCTTTTGGAAGGCTTGCTTCATCCACTTCGATTACTGCTACATCATTCATCATGAACCCAATAAAAGGAGCATTGCGAACAATCGTTGCTGAGATTCCGGTAACCATGTTAGAACCTTCGCGATTAGTTAACACCGTTTTGCCTGAAGTTTCTAGTAAATGAGCAAGCAAATTCACGGTAGTAGTTTTTCCATTCGTTCCTGTTATATAGATGATTTCTTTTGCATTACTTCTTAAGTGACGTAAAAATTTACCATCTAATTTTCTTGCCACGACCCCAGAGATCGTGCTTCCTCCATTACCTATCATTCGACTGACTGTTCCTGCTGTTTTCCCTGCCCAGATAGCTAATTGTGTATTCATATCTTCTCCTTCAAAGTTTGTCACAACTTAATGCTTACTTAAACTATCCATAAATTTTAGAATGTTGGTATATTGGTGCTCTAGTAACTAGCAGCTAAAACTTTCTAATCAAAGTTTCATATATTTCTTACCTGTTTATTATAATCCACTAAATAGAGTTGTCGTAGGAACATCATTTAATTTAAGAAAAATTTTATTATTTCATAATAAAGCTGTGCTATTATTATGAAATTCAATGGGTTGAAGAAGAATATGGAGTAAGATTAGCATGTAAATGCGGGAGTAAAGAGGTGGAAAAAGGTTTTTAATATTCAGATCATAATATTTAATAAACTAATGTCCACTCCTTTCTTAAAAATAGGGAAGGATGAATACTTCCTCCCTATTTATCTTGAAAGTAATATACAACACACAAAAAATAGTTATAATATTTAATGATTTTAACTGTTGTATTTATATCGCTTCACCGTAAGTTTTGTGATATCCTCTAGTTTTCAATTCAATTACTAGCTGTTTGGCACTATCTAATGTTGTATCGATGACAAACTGGTAAGGGTCATTGGCTTTTGGAACTTCATTTTTACCATACGTTTTAAGATTAACCCCACGGCATGCTAATCCACGCTTTTCAAATTCACTAACTAAACCTTTTGCTTGCCAAAAAGCTGTGTTTGGAATAACGACATGTACATGTATTTTTTTGCTAGCTGGTTGCACTGTTGTCGACGTTTTTGTTGTGCTAGCTTGTGAAGGCGCAGATGGTGCATCAGGAATAAATAGTAAACCGTGTGGTGCATTTAGTCCGCTTGCAAATGCTTGAATGTGTCCCGTTGCTAAATCCAATGTTCCAATTTTGTTTGCGAGATTAGCAGGCGTTCCATCTCCACCAGGAATTGCAACAAATGCTTGTCCTTTTGTAAAGTTACCTTTAATAGCGTAAACTGTGTTGGCACTAGTATCTGATACAAGTAATGTTCCGGATTGGCTTGTTGCCCAAGCTGTGTCATCAACAGGAGCGTCTATAGCTAGTCTTGTTAGAGATTGATTTGGAGTTCCAATCTTCTTTGCGAAAATCAGCTGTTTATCTGCTTGTCCGTCCAACATAAAATCACCTGCAAACCTAGGACTTTCCGCAGGAACCATTTTGTTAGAGTCATTATCTGTTAAGCCTAACGTAACGGATTGTCCTGTCACAGCGTCTTTTGCAGTCGCATTGTTGGTAAATACAGTTTGTAACTTTACAGTATTTGTTTTGTCATCTAATGTAGCTTGGAACAAAGCTGCTTTTGAAACGTCTGACGGATTTGAGGCGCTAATGTAAATTTTTCCGTTTTGGATGGTAATCGCGTCAGTTCCGCCACCTGTTGCCATAGTCCCTGCTGCGGTTGGTGCATCAGGAGCAGGATTATACGTATAATCCTTGACTTGGTTTGCATTTGGATAAATTACATAAAATGTAGAATTGCCGTCTTCATTTGCCGTTGCTAACAAACGATTATTATTTGGGTCTGCTGTCAAACCGTCGCATTTCCCTGTGACAGTCCAACTTTTGATTTTTTCTCCAGAAAGATTGTACTCAATAATGGTACTTTTTGTGTTTCCTGTAGCGCTTGCTTTCCCATCTGATCCAACGCCGTTTTGGTATCCGATAAAAATGTGATCTCCTAATCTGGTAATATCATCTGGATTTGTAGCTGTTCCGTCTTGACCAAACATGGAAACTTTGTAACCGCTTGGTACAGTAACAGTGTTAGGTGGATTAGCAGCAAATGCAGGAACACTCATTGAAAGAAGACCAATTGAAAGAACTGGTATTGTAAGAAATTTTTTTTTCACAATAATCCTCCTCAGGAACTGATGTGGCTTGTACCCTATAATGCTAATGGATTAATTTGAAGAGGATGTAAAGTGATGCTAAAGATTGTGTAAAGAAAGAACTTTCAAAAATTAATTGCCACGACCAGTAGCGTTATTTTAAGTTATCTAAACAGGTACATCGTGTGAACTGAATTTATTAATTTCTCAAAATTTACCGGCAAGGTTGGATTGGCACAACTACACTTAACATTAATATTCCTGATTGGGCTGGAGTATGGCTCTGTGTATTCCCAATAGTAGAGACATTATCTTTACAAGCTGTAGCTGTAATTTTCGTAGTAAACAGAGATAATGAGCAGACCCATAGGTTTGCTCTTTTTTCGAGACAAATATTAGGTCTTTAAACTCCATAATACTTTTCGGTAAAAATTCACCCACTTTTAACATCTAAATCCTGCTCATTGCTGGTTTTTCTTTCAAATTTAACTGTAAAAATGGAAGTCATAAAATGGACAATTTACATTTACATATATTTGAACTAGCACTTTAACCCTATTCATTATTTTATTGAAGTCATTCAAAATATTTTGATTTCCCAATCCTACTTAAGGCTATAGATTAATTCCTAATATTACTCAAAAAGTTTTTGAAATTGTTCCTTATTCTTGAACTACCCCCAAAAATGGTGCCTGACCCCCGGCGCAGTAACGCTTTAATTCGTCGTGGGACTGTCCCTAAGACCCCCTTTCTCTCACTTTCACCTTCTCATAAAACATCCCGCTATAGCCGGAAAACTCTTGAATTCCTTCTTCATGTCTCGAAACGAAATGACACTATTTCCTCTAGTAAGATCCAATTCTAGCGGATATTCGTGACAGTTCAATGGGGTTTTATGAAATGATTTGGTATAAAATTGGATGGCCTCTTCCTGACTGCTAGCATAGATAAAGACAAAAGCCCTCTGGTTAATCTTCAGGGAGTAGATACCAACCTTATGAAAACCTAATACATTGTTTTGAATCATATACGCTACTTTTTGATGATTCGCTTGGTTTAAGTCTATTTTTGAAGGGTCGTCCTCTAATGAAATTTTCTTCTCCGCTAGTAAATGGTAGATGTAATGGGCAATGAGGATTCTTCAAAAAGGAAACAATCCTGGTACATATCTTTCACAAGCATGTGATAACACCTCGTTATTCGATTCTTTTTTCATCCGTGGGCTTACGTTTTAAATGGCTAAAAATAGGTTATACCAGGGTAAGACTTTGTTCCTTTTGGTCCTCTAGTCTTCCTGTATGCTCGTTGTAATTCACCGCGATGGTTCCAACTGGACCATTTCGGTTTTTTGAGACAATGATTTCAAGGGAATGATCCTTAGAGTCCTTGTCATAATACGCTTCACGATACAAGAACAAAATGACATCGGCATCCTGTTCAACACTGCCCGATTCCCGAATATCAGACATCATTGGCCGTTTATTGGCTCTTGATTCCACCGATCGATTAAGCTGCGCCAAACAAATGGCGGGGCAATCAAAATCCTTCGCCATCGTTTTCAACGATTTGGATATTTCCGTTACCTGTAAATGGGAATTCCCGCCGTAAAATTGATTTGAATGGATCGGTGTTAAGTAATCAATAAAAAGGATCGGTTTCTTGCATGGAAATTGATTCATCAGCTTTCTCGTTTTCGCTCTCATTTCGGCAATCGTTTGTCCTGCCCCATCAAAAATTTGCATATTGGTTTCAGTGAGAACACCAATCACATCCGACCATTTATTCTTTTGATTTATATTAAGCATACTTTTCGGATCCCGCATTTTTGCGCGGTTAAAGCCCCCTGCCGAAGCGATTAATCGGGACGTTATCAGCTTTTCAGGCATTTCTAAGGAAAATACGAGCGGCAGAAACCCTACCAAACCCGTCATTTTTGCAAAATGAAGCATCACTTCAGTTTTTCCCATCGATGGTCTTGCTGCTAAAATCGTTACTTCCCCGCCCTGAAAGCCTCTCGTCACCTCGTCGAGCTTTTTGATACCTGTTGTCGCACTTCTCTGGCGTATTTGATCCTCCCAGAGTGCCTCATAGATATCTGCCAACGCCTGTTGTAAGGACGTGTGATCCTCCATCTTCATTTGGTTAATTTTATCCAATTCGGCAATGACTTTCGCAATCTCCCAATCATTCATTGCTGCAACGCTCAAGATGTTTCTCTTTTCCCGCTCCTTCCACAGTTCAAGAATGAGCTTCTCCGTTGGGTCAAATTTCTCAATATCTGCATACGATAACAGCTCAGAAAGGTAAGACATTCCACCGAATGATTCGAGATCGGGTAAGGTTGTAAGCGTGAGCAAATCAATATTCTTACCAGCTCGCTTTAACTCCACCATTCTTCGCATTAATTCTTTATGCCGTGTACTTTCAAGCTGTTCAGGTTGAATCACGGTATCCTTGAGTAAGTACTCCGCCTTCATCAAGCTGCCTAAGAACGCTTTTTCAGCAATGCTCATCACTCTTCACCTGCCGTTAGATCGAGTGTAAATCCACTTGGAATCGCTCTTCCGGGAGGAACCGATTCACTTAATTGCCTAGACTTAAGTACAGGCTTTTGGAACTCACAATACGAATCAATTTCTTCGACGGTCAGTAAAGATTCATTTTCCCAGTTTTTGAGAATCCCAACAATATAGTTCTGCTTTCGCTTGTTATTAGCACACGCAATATTCATCGCTTTTAAAATTATCTCTTTCGGCTGTAAAAAACTAGAATCATCTAACCAAGATAACAGCTGCTGTTTTACATTCACGTTCGAAAAACCAAATCCATTCGCATCCCAAAACTCAACAATTTCTTTCACATCTTCTGTTTTTTGATTACTTTGTAAGGGATTTTCTATGTCTAGATTATTTTCTATATTTGGGTAGAAAGCTTGTTGTTGTTTTTCTTTTTGTTTTTCTTTTTCTTTTTGTCCACGTATCGTATGATGATAAAGTAACGTATCGTCAAATTCTTCACATTCGGAATCGATATATGTATTATTTTCATCTTGATCCACCATTTCCTTACCGAAAAATATCTCTTCTTGTTTGCAAAAACTTTCATAAAGGCTTCGTATTTCCTGTTTATGAATGGATTCCGAAACATACCGTATAAGTGATTGATCCTCGACATCTTTTAATTCGGAAATAATACAATCCATGACCGGTTTTCCGCCTTTATCCAGGTTATCCTTCCCCCAGTTTTTAATCGCAAGTTCTCTTGTTTCAGGATTGTAACGAATCAACTTGTGATGCAGGGTGAAGCGGTCCATTAACGAATAAACACTCTCAATCGAATAACCCAAATCAAAAGCCATTTGTTTTTTCGTAATTCGATAGATTCCAATTTGGGTAGTTTGTGGATTCGTAAGCAGATAAAGGTAAAAATATTTGTCCTCTGGGGTCATTTCCTCCATAACAATCGGATTCTTCCAAAATTCAGTCCGCACCATTCTATATTTTGCCATCATCAACCACTGTCCTTTCTACTACTAAAATCCTTTTCATAGATGATATATGGTTTATTGAAGAAAAAGGAAAGTATGGTTTTTATAAAAATGTGAATGTTTTATGACAAAAGAAATCTCTTGTTAAGCTATGGTAATTCTTGTATGAGAAATGTGAAAAATAAATTCAAATCCTATTTTTTCCCACAAAAAAACACTCGCAGATGTGATTTAACAACATTTGCGAGTGTTTTTTTGTTTTTACTATTGACTTTATTTTTCAATCAGATCTAAAAATGTGCAAATCGTTAAGATGCCTTTATCAAAGTTTTCTAAGTTAAAATGTTCATTCGGAGCATGGAGATTTTCATCTGGCAAGCCGAATCCCATTAAGACAACGGGAGCATTCAGTGAGTGGCTGAAATCCGATACAATCGGAATCGAGCCACCCTCTCTTTTGTAAACGGGTGATTTCCCATACACGTTTTGATAAGCAAGGGCCGCTTTTTGAATCATCGGGCTATCGATAGGGGTTAAGAATGGGTTGCCTGTATCACCGAGAGAAACTTCGACCGTGCATCCCTTTGATGCATTTTCTTCCAAATGCTTTTTGATCAATCCCTGTATCTTTTCCGGCTGTTGATTATGGACAAGACGGCAGGTTATCTTGGCATGTGCCTCGTTCGGGATCACCGTTTTTGTACCCTCTCCCTGAAAGCCACCCCATAAGCCGTTAATTTCTAATGTCGGCCGGGAACTGATTCTCACCGGGTAGGGATAATTATGCTCTCCTCCAGTCAATTCTGTTAAACCTAACGATTTTTTCAACTTTTCTTCATCAAAACCCAATGCTTTAATTTGTTCCTTTTCAAATTCTGTCAGTTCAACAACATCATCATAAAAATGTGTCACATTTACTTTCCCTTCTTCATCATGAAGGGTAGAAAGCATCTGTACCAATATATGGTTGGCGTTCTGAACTCCCCCTCCGAACATGCCAGAATGCAAATCAGAATTAGCCGTTTTAAGAGAAACCTCCAGTGCGCATAAGCCTCTTAAAGAATAAGTGATGGCAGGGACTCCTTTATCCCACATATCGGAGTCGGAAATAACAACCACATCACAGGACATTTTTTCATGATTTTCGGATAAAAACATAGGAAGATGGGGGCTTCCGATTTCTTCTTCCCCTTCAATGCAAAATTTAATGTTTACAGGCAATTTTCCGTCTGTTTCCAATAACGTTTCCACTGCTTTGATATGTAGGAACATCTGGCCTTTATCATCGGTAGCCCCTCTGGCAAAAATCTTTTCATCACGGATGTCCGGTTCAAATGGAGGGGTTTCCCATAATTTCACAGGGTCAACGGGCTGTACGTCATAATGACCGTATACTAAGACTGTCGGGGCATTTTCCTGATGGAGCCAGTCAGCATAAATAATCGGGTGGCCTTTTGTCTGGATGATTTCAACATGTTCCATTCCAATGTTCTTCAATTTATCGGAAATCCATGAAGCGGCTTTTTGGATATCTCCTTTATACTCAGATAAGGAACTAATGCTTGGTATACGGAGCAAATCTTTTAATTCCTCGACATTTTTATGATGATTTTTTGATAAAAGCTCGGATAAATGACTCATTTTATCACCTTTTCTATTTTATTTTCTATATTAAATTACCTCACCATGTATGAGGGATGTGACACCGAATGGTAAATTTCCTTCAGCAATTTGATTCAGATGCCACCACCATTCTTCTCGGGGATTTTTTGATGTGGAAAAATCATATACCCTGCTCATATGTTCCACCATCTTTTTGGCATTTTGGATTAATTGCAAATCATACCTAGCCAATTCCAATTTTTCTTGAAAGATTAATTCATCGTAAACCTTATGCAGTTCACTTCTATCATGCATCATTCGGATGCTTTCGAAAGGGATGGCTTCAAAATCATTTACATCCTCACCAAAATTTTCAATTTCCTTTTTATATCGGCTCATTCAAAAACCTTCCTAACCTTTCCCAAATAAGTATATCCATCTTCAATTTTTAGATAACTACTGGTGTTTTTTCTGAACATACAAGTTTCCATTACTTTATCTTTACCCACGATAACCATCCATTGTCCGTCATCATCAAAAGTACTGTCCTATATATCCGATGTCCCTAAACACAGTCATTTATAACTGCACTAACCTTTTTTCTTCTGCTATTTAGTTGTTTCTATCACTATCAATTCTTTTTATATAAAGTATCATAATCTTCTAAATTTAATTGATACTATTCGTGTATAAACTTATTCGTTGATGAGGCTGAAAATTTGTGTAATCATCTACCGTCTTCTGTACTTTCGATGTGAAGGATTGAGGCATTAAATTGAAATTTTATAATGGGTGTCCTTTTTCCTTTTCTTTTGCTTTGTTCTGCCATAAAAAGCCTCCTTCGCTTCATCGGGGATTCCCAACATAGCAAAGAAGGCTCCACAGTCTGTTTGATAGTACCCCCAACAGTCTTGGGGGAAAATAATTCTTCCAACCGAATTATTCCAAAGGTTAAAAAACCTTGTCATTTCAATACTTTTGGCGGGACTGCGTGGGAATCGTACCTTCCAGACCACACACGGTGGTCTCAAGTAGTTTTGAAGACTGGACTTGTCTACTATGATTTTATTCCTGTATGTTAGAATAAATTAATCCCCGCCAAATCAACTTCAAATGAGTTTTATTAAGAAAGTGTCACTAGTATTTTCTAATTAAATCACTAGTATTGATGTCAAATCTACTAATATTAGTTTACTTTAATTATTTACAATTTCAAAACAAATAAAGTTTAATATTCTCATCTTTCAAAGGATAGTTCCATACTACACCGAGATGGACGTCATTTGACCATCCTTCGTTACAGGAATGTCCTTGATATCTCATCGGTTACTGCAAGAAAATTAAAAATCAGTGCGTCTGGTGTGAAGGTCATGCCTCTTAAACAATATTAACCGTTTGCTCTTATAGGCATATAAAAAAAGAAATAAGGATATTAGGGGCCAAGCATTGGAAAAAGTAAAATTGTTGAATTATATTTTAATTTCGTTCCACAATGGTTGCTACTCCTTGCCTCCGCCAATACAAAGTGTTGCTATTCCCATGCGGCTATCACGTTTTAGCATTTCGTGAATAAGAGTAACTAAAATGCGTGCTCCACTGGCACCAATTGGATGGCCTAACGCAATTGCGCCGCCATTTACATTTAATTTTTCTTTATCAAAGTGAAGTTCACGGTCCACTGCAATGGATTGAGCGGCAAAAGCTTCGTTCGCTTCAATTAAATCCATATTTTGTAATGATAAAGAATCCTTTTTAAGAACCTTTTTTACAGCAGTAACCGGGCCGATTCCCATAATGCTTGGATCCACTCCACCACCAGCATTCGCTTTTACGGTAACTAACGGTTTAATTCCTAATTCATCTGCTTTTTTACGACTCATGATGACGAATGCTGCTGCCCCATCGTTTATTCCAGAAGCATTTCCAGCTGTGACAGATCCATCTTTGTTAAAGGCTGGGCGAAGCTTTCCCCAACCCTTCTGCAGTTGTTCCAGCACGGGGAAATTCGTCTTGGGCGAATACCGTTACTTGTCCTTTTCGCCCCGGCACTTCAACAGGGACAATTTCATCCGCAAAGCGATTCGATTCGATCGCAGCTTGAGCCTTGGCTTGGCTCCATGCAGAGAATTCATCTTGTTCTTCACGAGAAATTTCATATTTTGCAGAAAGATTTTCAGCTGTAACACCCATATGATAGTTATTGAAGGCACACCATAATCCATCGTGAACCATGCTGTCCACCAATTTTTGATCTCCCATCTTAAACCCATCGCGAGCTCCCCTAAGCAAAAAAGGAGCCTGGCTCATATTTTCCATTCCTCCGGCAACAACCACTTCTGTTTGATTCATGTTGAGTTCTCTCCTTTAAAAGTTATTTATTTTTAATCATATAAAATAACTGTTAAATCTTTTAAAAGGAATTAAGAATACAGGTAACCTGAAATTTTTTCTTTCCAATTGATATCCTGTCTTTACCCAAAACGAAATATGCAAAAGGCAGACTATAAGTTGTTGGTATTTGGAAAATACTGTGGTTGTGGGGAAAAACATTAGATAAGCTTTTTAGGAGATCTTTTTCGTTACAGATTGTTCTTTAGTGGTAGGATATAAATTGTATTTAGAAAAAAGAACAGCGAAAATCCGCTGTTCTACTTAAACAAATTAAATGCCATTTTTGTGTTGGATTCAAATAAATCCATAAATCCTTTTTGTGCAGTTTTAAATTGATTTAAAGCCTCTTCACGAATCTTTTTTTGCTGTTCGATACTATTTTTAATCGATAGTTGGAACTGCTCTTGTGCCTGATTTAATAAATTTAAACTTTCTTTGTATGGAGTGGGAGTTAACTGTTTAACACGGTTATTTATTTCATCTAGTTGGGCATTCCACTTTTCGAAAGTTTGGCTTGTTTGTTCACCGTAAACTGTTTCAACATTTTGCTTTACGTAATCGCGAACTTCTGCAATTAATTTTTTCTGTTGTTCCTGGATTAAGTCCATGTCACCGGCAATTTTCTCCAATGATTCTTTTTGAGTTGTAAATGTTTGAAGTAAAAGATTTTCTACTTCTTTTTGAGAAGCGGACACCTTGTCCAAACTGTTTGTCCAAATGTTTACTAGTGATTCACCAAAATTAGAAACGAACTCATTGTTTACTTCCATTATAAAATACCTCCTCAAAAATAAATAACACTATATGTAAATTACACCTATGTGAGAAGTTTGTCAAATAATTATTATTTTAAGTAATTACTTTTTCTTCATATCTTTACCCTAAACTTTATTTAAAATTTATTGGGTACCATAAGTGTTAGCAAAATTGGAAATAGTGGAGGCGACAAATAAATGACTCAAAACTTAGACATGTTTGAAATGTGGAAAAACTATTTTAACCAGTCCATTACCTTAATCGATGAAAAAATGAAAGAACAATTTCCATCACAGGCCATGGGGCAGATCTTGGATATGAATCTTATGTTCCAAAAAATGTTAAATGAAACAACAGAACGTTATTTTGAGCAGATGAATGTCCCAACCCGTACGGACATTGCAAAAATCTCGTCTCTTATCGTCAATGTGGATACAAAAGTTGATGACTTAGAAGAGCTTTGGGAAGAAACGAGAGCTAAACAACTAAACCAAGCAGAACTGCGATCCGAAATTAAAGATTTTGGAAAAGAACTAAAAAGTCTAGACGCTAAACTTAACCAAATCCTTACTCAAGTAAATTCTCTAATCGAAGTAAATAATAAAAAAGCTGCAGAGGTCAACGCGGCTGACGATAACAAGGAAGCAGCAAAGATTACCACGGCTGCTAATAACAAAGAAGTGACAAAGATCAACGCGGCTGCAAAAAACAGGAGAACAGCAAAGAACAAAGTAGCTGCCAATAACAAAAGAGCAGCAAGTAACAAGGATGAGCAAAACAGCCTGTAAAATTCTTCAACATTTAAAACAACAACCTAAATAAAGGGGTTGGTCTAAATGGCAGATTTAAATAAAAAAGTTGCGATTGTCACTGGTGGGAGCAGAGGAATCGGTGCAGCGATTTCCATGGAATTAGCAAGGAACGGCGTAAAAGTGGTCATCAACTATAACAGCCGCAATGAGCTGGCAGAAAAGGTGGTCGCAGAAATAAACGAAATGGCAGCGAAGCTTATGCAGTGCAGGCAGATGTTTCAAAATTAGCAGATGCTGAAAAATTAATAAAAGAAGCTGTTAACCATTTTGGCAGACTAGATATCCTTGTTAATAATGCAGGGATCACTAGAGATAAGTCCTTTAAAAAACTTAGCGAAGAAGACTGGAGAACAGTTATTGATGTGAATTTAAACATCGTTTACAATACAACCTCCTTTGCTTTGCAGCAGCTGCTTGAATCAGATGCGGGCGGATCATCAACATTTCGTCTATTATCGGCCAGGCTGGCGGCTTTGGGCAGACCAATTATGCTGCAGCAAAAGCTGGAATGATTGGTTACACAAAATCTCTTGCTCTGGAGCTTGCAAAAAGCGGTGTAACGGTTAATGCGATAGCCCCGGGATTTATAGACACAGAGATGGTTAAAGCCATTCCGGAAAATATTCGCGAATCAATAGTCGCAAAGGTTGCGCAACGCCGATTTGGTCAGCCAGATGAAATCGCAAAAGGAGTTATTTACCTATGTAAAGATGGTGATTATATCACTGGGCAGCAGTTAAATATTAACGGCGGGCTGTATATGTAGCGAGATCATTCCCTATCGTTAGGATACACCATACGATTCGCATTACTTTGAAAGGTGTGAGGAATTATGAGGATCCCAACTATAGAAGAACAGATGTCTGCAGCTATGCCGGAGCAATACCAAAATTATTATGCAAAAATAAAAAGAGCAGCTGAAGTATTAACGAAGGAAGTAAAATTTATCACAACCTTAATATTTAATAACCACAAAAATCCCATTAATTTCCTAATTAGGTTATCTATTTTTTCAAACTATCTTATAAAAGTAACAAAATTAACTGAAACTCATACTATATAAAAAACTCTTTGAAAGAGGTGTGACAATTGACTCAATATATTCATACTGGTGCACATCCTGGACATGCTGGAGCTTGTATTGCACAATATAACCACTTAACCTATAGCCACTCTCCCCATCACTCTTCTCATCACAATCACATAATGCCCTATAATCAGCAACCATTTACAGTTCATAGTCATTATGGGAATCCTTCCTGGAGACCGCCTGGGTCTTCATTTCCTTATTTATATTAAAGTTTAAATGAGCTGTTTGATTTCGAGGTTTATAACAATCAGATAGCTCGTACTTTCATTTTTTCACTCTCCTACATATTGCAAAGTATGGGTCAAAAACGTCATGAAGGAGGCATTTCTCTACTTAAACTATCCTGCCCCATTACTTGAAGAATAAAAAAGCATTACCGTTACTCCAGTAATGCTCCAAAACTTAACTTTTTTCAATCTTACAAATCCACTTATAAAAATTCAGTAAAATAACTAACAAAAGAGGGTCAACAAGTAAAGAATACTCCAATTTCCACCACCCATAATTGAAGTACCCCCAAGGTTCTGGAAGTAATGCTATTTCTTCATAAATCAGCATAAACAATATCCAATAACTATAATAAAGAATTCTTTTTAATAATGGAGAGTTAAAAGGATACCAATTCAAAAACATCATATTTACAGGTGGTAAAAGCATTGTAATGTTAGGTAAAGCTTCCCAATCTACATCTTGTGTAAAGTACCAATAACCGTGGTATTTTTGGTCAATAAATAAATCAGCAATAGTCTGTAAAGTAATGGTGAACAACCAAATATGAATAATCTGATTTTTAGTAAGTCGCTTGTTAGTGATAAAAGCAATCAAATTAAAAAGAATAACAGCTATAATAAGTCCAATCATAAAAATGTCCTTTTCACTAATTTTCTCTTATCATTGTTCAATTATTCTAAACCGTTAGCAGAATATGAAAAAGCCATCTATTTGGCAGCTGGTCCATCAACTCTTGCACCCGTTACTTTAAGTTAAATTCTTCACAATCTCAATCAAGAAACGAAAAACAGCAACCCATAAAAGAGTTGCTGTTTTTAATTCTAGTACCCGTTTGTTCAACAAAGTCAATTGAAATAACCACATATCTTCTTTTGACCAACCTGTTTTCAATCATCGCTTGTCCACTTATGATTAGACTTTCACTAACGATAGCATCATCAAAGGGTGTTATTTAGGTAATGTCGCCTTCATCGGATAAGATTCCATTGTCATTACTCCTGCAATAACGGCGGGATCTTCTGCGATGAGTTTTGGAACTTGAGCTTTATTCTCAACTTCGATGATTGCGAGTCCATGTGGGGCTTTAGGATTTAGAACCGGTCCGAAAACCAAAGCAATCCCCTGATTCTGCTTGTCCGTCCAATAGGCGATGTGTTGTAGCATGATGTTCCTTTCTTCTTCGGTCATGTCCTGATGAAAAGTTTCTCTTGGCGGAGTAGACTTTACCATGAAGTGTATTTTTTCCGGATTGTTGCTTGAGATGTTGTTCGACATTGCGAAACCCTCCTTCAGTCTGAATTTGTATTTTCACGACACAATGCTGAACTTCAATTATGCCCTAAATCCCTTCCGAATCCAATCAGCACGGATGAATTCGATTGACCTCATTCTTATAGGACTAAACTGCCCCTTTCATTCAATAAGAAAAGGCTGCCGTTTAGCAGCCAACTATTTAATGAAAGCCCACGATATGAGTGATTCCGTTAGTGACTATGATTTAATAATCTGGTATCAGAAGCATTTAATAGTTTTTTATGCTCATTAATGTATCCTTTAAAGATGATGAAGTTAAAGTGGCAAATTATGAGAGACAATCCTTACTTTACGTTTTTACCTTTACTAATAAATAAGTTAAAAACAACGGGGGCGCTCCCATTCTTTTTATTGTTTTTTCAATTCATTTACAATCTCATTAATGCGTTTTTCCACTTCATAAAGATTCTTCTGCATCCGATCACGCCGACTGGTCAAGACCTGCAATTCCTGTTTCAATTCCTCTGTTTTGCTCATGATTTCCCCTCCGGATTATGATATATCATTAGTATGCTAGCAGAAAAACCATTTTTAGATGGGTTTCATTGAGATAACCCTAATAAAATTGATCTTTTTTATTATTCTTATCAAAATCAATTAAATTTCATTATAATTCGTTAAAATCTTCAATTCCTTTTTCACTTTGTTCATTATGTATTAACTTTATTTTTAAATTATACTGCCAGTTACCTCAATAACAAAACCTTTTCTTGTACTTAAAAGGTGTAAACGTAAGGCAAAAAAAGTAGAGGCGAATGAATACATTCTTCTATACTCTTGGAGGAGTCAGTTCCCCAATAGTTTACCATTCATTTGTCAATACGACCTTTCCAATTGCCTTATTTGATTCTAGTAGAGTATGTGCTTCCTTTACTTGATTAAAATTGAAAACCCTCTCATCGACTAACGGCTGAAGTTTCCCTTTCTCTACAAGATTCGTTACTTCTCGTAATATTTTCCCGTAGTCCTGCCTTTGCTCCTTATTAATTACTTTTAAAAGCATGAAGGTAATATGTAAGGATAGTGCCTTGGCATGGAGAGGAGACAAATCATGCGTTGAGCGTGCCGCGATTGCTAATATTTTTCCGTAAGTGGCAGCAGCCTGGAAAGACCGATCGAGGTTTTCGCCACCAACCGTATCAAACACAATGTCAAACCCTTTTCCATCTGTATGTTCCTTTACGTACTCCTCCACTGATTGTTCCCGATAATTAATGGACACATCTGCACCCAAACGCTTTCCTATGCTTAACTTTTCCTCAGATGAAGCCGTTGTGAATACTTTTGCACCGGCTAGCTTTGCTAGTTGAATTGCCACATGACCTACCCCGCCTGTGGCTGCATGAACAAGTACCGTTTGCCCGTTTTGAACATTTGCACGATTATAAAGTGACTCCCATGCAGTAATTGTTACTAGAGGAAGCGCCGCTGCTTGTACCATCGATAAATTTTTTGGTTTAGGAGCTAGAAGCTGCACATCCGCAAGCATATATTCAGCAAGGGCACCGCCTGTTCCTTTAAAACCACCTGCGCAACCAAAGACTTCATCACCGACCTTGAACTCTGTTACTCCTTCTCCGACCTCTACAACAGCTCCTGCTACATCGCCGTGTAACACCGCCGGAAACTCTGGTGCAACTGCTGGTACCGCTCCGCTGCGAATCTTTGTATCAATCGGATTTACACTTGTTGCTTTAACTTCAATAACAACATGCCCAAGAATTGCTTCAGGCTTAGGAACCTCAGCAATCTCAAAAAAAGATGGATCTCCAAATTTTTTAATCACCTGTGCTTTCACTTGTTATCACACTCCTCTCCTATCATTTTAAACTAAGCCTCTATAACCTTCAAAATAATGTGAATTTTGGAATTATCTTTTACAACCTGCCCCCTTTTGCTTAATAAAAAAGCCTCCTTCGCTTCATTGGGGTTCCCAACATAGCAAAGAAGGCTCCACAGTCTGTTTGATAGGACCCCCAACAGTCTTGGGGGAAAACAATTCTCCTAACCAAATTATTCCAAATGTTAAAAAACCTTGTCATTTCAATACTTTTGGCGGGACTGCGTGGGAATCGAACCCACCAGACCACACACGGTGGTCTCAAGCAGTGTTGAAGACTGTGGAGGACACCAGTACCCCATTCAGCCCCTTGTAATTCCTTTTATATCAACGTTTCTAGCGTGTTCCTCGCAAGTCTTTTTGCAAAGTTCTCGTAAGTTTCACTCTTAATCACTACAGTCTCTATTATTGTATAAATAATTAATTTTATCAAGAATGATTTATAGAAAAACTTTTATTACAATCCTTAATCTAGGACACTAAAGTTTAAATTAACAATTATTTCATCAAGAGAAAAAGTAGTTTTTTGAGTAAACTTTTTAAGTTCTTCCCAAAACGCCCAATCAGTGCTAAACCTTCCTAAGTCACACATATTACCTTCCTCGGTTCTATATGCATCACCAATAAAACCGTATCTTTGAAGAAAATTAAAATGTTTTTTAAACTCTGGAAAATCTAATGTAGTTACAATTTGAACCTCGTCTAGAGGAATCATTGTCCAATCACGTTTTGGGATAGACCTTTCAAGCATAATCACAAAAATTTTACGTGTATCTGGGGTAAGTTTTTTCAATTTATCTACCCATTCGTTTACTTCATCGACATTTTCTAGTAAATCTTCTTCTGGGACTCCCCAGCCTAAAACCTCATTTATTTTCAATAGATTCCTAGGATAATGGCTTGTTTGTAATGCGGTTATATCTTCAACAGATTGTTCCAGTTTTGAGATAATGTTCCGCAAATTTATTTTCATGTGCCTGTTTCATTACTTTTAACCTTTCAACAGGATATTCATCCACACTGTTAGTTGCTATATGATGTTCGTAACACATCAGCATTAGGTTGCTGATATGCCTTCTTTCCTCATTTGTCATATCTGGATTAAATCGTTCTCCACCTGGCATTGCAGCTTCAATATGGCATACCTGACCAACAAAATTTCCTTCACTATCAATCATTCTTGCAGTACAACTTGTGTATGCACATTGATTTCCAGATTTTAAATACAACTCTCTTAAAGTAGCAGTTGTCGGTGTAAGTCTTACTACTTCTTCTTCAGCCATGATTTTCTCCTTTAAATAATATATCATTGTTGAAACCACAAAAATTTCATTCCACAATATTATAATAAGAAAGAATATTCTCCAATGAGGTATCTAAGCCCCAATCTTGCAACATTTGGAACCGTTTCGAATAAAGTTTTTGGATTAATTCTTTTTTATCATCATTTGTTCCGTGGTGTATTTTTCGATGGCAATTCGGACAAAGACAAACAACGTTACCATCAACGTCTATAGAATTTGGAAACTCATTCTGATACTTCATTGGTATTAAGTGATGGGCTTCCATATAAGGTGCATTAGTAAAATTGGATATAAATGTAATATGGTCACTATTGATTTCACATTTAAAGTCTGCTTTTTTTAAGACTCTTTTAGCAACAACAGGGTCTCTTTTCCAAACTTTTTGCCCCCTTATTGTTGTTGGTTTCTTTATTGGCTGAGGGTCAGGGGTTATATCTACCTCAATATTAGTGAAACCTTTTTCCTCAATTGCAGTTTGATAGCTATTATCCTCTAGTTCTTCATCTGAAATAACATAATCATTATTCAAATAATAAATTAAATCATCTATACTTTTAAATCCTTTAAGTTTTCTCTCAAGTTTTTCTTTTTTAACCAAACCGAATCCAAACGGGTTGTTATTTTCTCCATAGTCAAAAAATGAATTAAACTTCCGTCTATCAATATTAATCTTAGTTAGGTCTTTAATGAAGAATATATACTCCCAGGTTTCCCCTTTCTCGTTTGTACCCCAAACTTCTCTTGCTAACAATTGATTAGGTTTAGGTGTTTTACAAAGTATTTTACCTAAATACAGGAACTCACCTCGAGAATAAGCTAATATACTATCTCCTTCTTTAAGATTATTCCAGTTACGTAAATTACTGGCGAGGTTTTGCACCCCACATACATACTTTTTTGTCTGAATTATTTAGTTTAAGCTTCTCTATTGTTACCGGATCTAATAAATTTAATGAATCTTTTATTGGATACGGTTTTAGTATAGTTTTATTAAAATTCATATAAGCGGTAGGGTCACTTGACTGTGCTATTTTCATTTCATGCTTGTTGACATTAGGTAAAAACAGGCGTAGCATAAGGGTATACGCTAATAAATCAAGCCCATCACAAACCCTAAAATTAACTTTTAGGAAAAGTAGTGAGGGCTTTTTTTTGCCATTTTTCATTTTGGGAAATTTTTGTGAAAAAAACGTGGCTGCGGGGCTTACGCCCTGACCGCAAATTCCTTTTTGGACCCCCGGGGGGGTATATTTATAGTGTTCAGACAATTCCGACCATTAAAGATTCTGAAATTTCCACTTGACTCTCTTACAGTCCCCGTCAAGCCAGCCCGTATCATAAAAAATAAGACAACACATTCACCTGTCCTACCCCGTGCCAGTAAAAAATAAGACACACCTTTGTCTTTTGCGGTTTGGTTTCTGTCAGTCAAAATAAAAGACAAACAATAATCAAAGCAATCATACATATATTTGGTATGCTGGTCATGTGTGTCAGATTCGTCTATACCATCTAGATATTAATTGATTCATTATCGTTTGAATCATAATATTCATGTTTATAAGGACATTACCACTATAACTAATATCGTGGTAATAACCGCATTTACAAAGGTAGTCCATTTTTACTCACCCCGTTCAAAGTTTGCAACATATTCAAGCATTTCCATTTCATCTTGGAACCATGGTCTTTTCGGTGTAGAATCAGTAAATTGATTCAAAGCTTTTTTGGAAATGTTATGCGACCATCTGTCACCTAAAATACCAGCTTCTTTCATAACCGTATGCATATCGTCACAACTGATATAAAAGAAGTGTTTTTCAACGATTGATTTAAGATTGTGTGCTAGTCTGATTGTTTCGATACGTTCAAAATTATTCAACCAGTCTACCAAAAAATCATATTGTTCTTTGTAAAGGTCAGTACCTTTGTAATTCCCGTGATCCATCCCAATAAACATTCTTCGTTCAATAATTGTCATTTTAAAATTCCTCCAGTAAGTTTTATAGTTGACTACCTTTTTGATACAAAATACTACCTCAATGACTACCTCCAAAAAGGGCTGAAACCCTTGATGCAACTGGATTACTACCTAAAACTACCTCGACTACCTCATGTTTTTCTTATCAAGATTTGGTACTAAGATACAAAATACCAATATAAATATTTTAATTTTAAAAAGGAATAGGTAGTAAAGGTAGTAAAGGTAGTAATTCTTTATAAAACATTGATAAATTAACATTTTGATACTACCTCTTGACTACCTTTTGCATTGTTTTGACTACCTTTTTGTCAAACTTGCTTAAAACCACATGTTGACCTTTTATCATCAGCTTTGACATAAACCTTTGCTGATGTGCCGTTGATTTTCCTAGGTCCTACTGTCAGCCCATGAATGGATTCAATAGCGTTCTTTACTGCCCGTGCTGATTGTGCTTTGCCTTCGTTTTCCAATGCCCAAATTTCATATTCGTTATAGACTTCTGGCGGACGTTTGCCAATTAAAAGATTTGTGTCTATGCTTTTGACCCAAAACTCACATGAATTATTTTCTTCATGATATTGTTCAGTGTAAGATTCGACCTTTTTTGATTTGGTGAATGTTTTGTTTTCATAAAGCCTTTCGTACCCTTCAACCACTAAACGCAACCAATATTGCAAAGCTTCTGGTGTTGTCAGCTTCGATATAAGCTTGTGGTCAGGTTTTGAAGGGCGGTTGAACATGGGACACCAGGTGACACGGCGTTTATATGAATCTCCTTTTTCGTGTGTTTTCAATAGGTGATTGCTGGTAAAAATCAAGCTAGCTGTCAGTTTGGTAGAATAAGCCATGTTGTGCAAACTTCGAACCATGACAGGATCACACGTTGAAATATTTTTCAACATTTTCATTTCTGCGTTTGTAATTGGTGCGTCCTCTATATCGTCACCAAGATTTGCAAGTTTACCAACAAGATCATAGGCGTAACGTTCGTCAGCTAGGTTTTTGATAGAGTTGAAGGAACAATTCTCTTTGCCTAAAATCCTTGAAATAATTTCTATCAGTGTTCCCTTGCCTTCGCCACCTTTACCAATGATAATCGTAAACTTTGCTAAAGAACGTTTGAATTCTTCGTTAGTAATCAAAGCGTGTGCAATCATTTCAGCCAATTGAAGTTTATAGTTCTTGTCACCTTCTGTTAGTTGATTGATATAATCGTCAATTTCTTTGACCCTTGGTGCTTCGGGGTTAAACTCAAGGTCAATATAAAACGGTGTAAACTCCAGTGATTCAATTTCGATAAATCCAAGCCCATGTCTAATAATTCCGTTTTTGAATCGAATATCAAAACCTTTTTCTGGCTGGTCAACCCGTGTTACATATTTGCTGATTTGCTTCAAGACCTCCGTATGATAGTACGATTTTTGCCCTCTTAGGTGGTCAGCTACTGCTTTTTCGAAATTACGTTCACCTGTTTTGTATCGGTTACTTTCACTATCAAAGAAATATATTTTCTCGTTGTATTCTTTGATATTAAGCAAACGAATTAATTGTAAAACAACTTCATATTCATTCCCATCTTCTGCCTTAATTTCTTCATCACGTATGATACGTTCAAAATCATCTTGGTCAAAAGAATCAGCTAAAATATGTTCGTTTATAAATTTCAAGATTTTTTACATGTGACGAATTTATTAACTTTGAATTTGTGGGCATACAATTTAGAATCCCGTCCATCGCCTTCTGAAAGTCCGAATAATGGATCAGCTTTTACTGGTTCAAGACATTCTGGAAGTGGTTCCCGGACACCTTCATTTTCGATTTCACGTAATACCCCATTTTGTTTGATAGTCACCCCGTTTGGACGGTTTTTAGAAGTCAGATATTCAGCTGTGAATCCTAAAGCCGTTAAACCGTCTTTTTTACCTTTCCAGTTTTTGGATTTTAAAAAATATAGGTGACAGCCACGATTGCCCCAAACAATTTGGGTTTTGATTCCAAAAGTATCAATCATAGATTTGATCGTTTCTTTTGGTAGGTTGTCTATGTCAATAACTAAATCCGTTTCTTCCAAAATATATCCAGCGTCCTTTAACGCTTCGTGACTGTCTAAAATATCAGCGTTTTTGCTTGCATGTTTTTGTCCCTCTTTGAATTCCATATACATTAGTTTTCCTATCCTTTCATTAGTTGTTTTTGTGTCCAGCTTTTAATAAGTCTACGAACAACGGCTGATTTATTTTTATCAACTTTGTTACATAGCCTTGTGAACTGATCGAATTCTGCTTTACTCATTCGAATCGTGATAAATTTTTCCAAGTGATTAACTCCTTTCAAGTGTTATTTGTTGCACTAAACGATTAAATAAAAAATCTGCAAAACTATCTAAATCGTTTGTACATATCGTTTTGGCAAGGACGTTTTACACAATGTCCTTTCAGGGTACTTATCGTAGCTGACGTTATGAATTCACAAAAAATCGCAAATCCAATTTATGGAGACCCATATTCAGTTTTTGTTTTACCCCTTTGCACCTTTGTGTCGTTTTGAGTTCACGGAATTCACAACAAAAGTCAAAAAAAAATCCCACCAGCAATAAAAAGCTAGTGGGCAGCGATCTATAAAATATTTCCCCTAAAACTTATTAAATAGGGGTTAACTTTTGCATTTTAGATTCCTGAATAGGGTATTTACCTTATTAAGCAGTCACCTTAAACGGCAAGCTGTTTTCTTTCGTTTTTTTCATAAAAAAAAAGGTTAGGCATGTATGACCTATTCCTTTTCCTTAATCTGTAATTAGTTACTTATTTTAACCTCATACCCGTATAACTGGGAATGTTCCATTGGTTTCCATCCGTCTCGCAAACCTCTAAGACCTTCATATAAAGAACCGCTTATAATATTTTCTAACCATGTAGCACATTCCTTCATAGTGTCAATGTCATGTAAATGTATAGCATTTTTATACAGTGAATATTTTTTAGTTTCCATTTTATTTTCCCGTATCTTCGTAATGTGCATAATTTCGAATTAAAAATAGGTATCTAAACTAGTCCGCATAAACAAAAGTTCACATAGACTAATGATGTAACAAGACAAATTCACATGGAGGTCAAATAACGATGAAAAGAAATTTTCCACCAAATATGATGCCGAATATGATGCCAAATCAGATAGCACCTGTACATCCAATGCCAGCCCAATACTGCCCACCACAACCATGTCCGCCAATATACTGTCCGCCTCAAGCGTTTCCTGCACAGTATGACCCACCACTAGTTTCACCGGGACAACAATATGTAAAAACAAATTTGTTTAATAAAGTAGTAACACATGTAAACCCGTCCCATACAACTACAGTCAACAAGCATATGATTAATCATCAACACTATTTCCCACACACAGAATCATGTGTAAATGAATGCTGTGAAACTCATACGATGTGCGGTGTACCACACAATCCTTGTTGTCCATCAGGACCATTTGGATTCTAGCTTCTTTTTCCCCTCATTAGGGGGTTTTTTTATTAACAACTTCAAAACAATTTCATACAATATAAAAGTTCCAAGATACAAGTTCTCCTTTGGTACCTTAAGGGAACCTTTTTTATTGAAAATTAATAAATTGTCTTCCTTCACATTATAGGTCAAAGGTGACAAAAAAGAGAGATGGATTTTCATTTTTCTTGTTCCACTAAACTACCCCGGTAGTTAAAGAAGAAAATCAGTTTTTTTCTAAAACGAAGTCAATATTAAAAGAGTGACTATTCAGCCACTCCTTCATTAATTTAACTCATTTGATTAAAAGAATCTGCGTCTTCTTTCGAATTCAAAGCGTCTTCTTCTTTCGATTTCTATTTCGATTTCAATGGGGAAAAACCGTCTTCTTCTAAATCCATCACGAAAAAACAGGTCTCTTCGACCAAATCCGAAAAATGGCATTTAATTCAGCCTCCTATCATTACAGAATCTATATGACAAAGGGACAGATTAACTATCAACCCGCCCTTTGTTCCGTACAATTTAGTAGCCGCCCATGCCCATAAAAGAAGTTCCTACGATGATAAGTAGAACGAACAATACAATGACTATCGCCATAGCGTTTTTTTCTTCCCTTTCTTCATGCATGAATAACACCTCCATCTATTGCTTAATAAGGACTTTACTCACCTAAATCATACCGTTTGGTTAATTAACAATGATGATGATGCATAGTACCAAGAACGATAATTAATAAAATGAACAATACTACGATTAAAACAAAAGTGCTACCGCCGCCATAACCACCGCCGTAACCATAACCTCCGCATCCGCCGTATCCGAACATATTTTTCACCACCTTTTGGAATATCCTAAGTATAAACACTCGCTATATATATATATTTCATAAGACAAGGGTTGATTGGACAATCATCATAGTGTTAAGACAAAATTCGCAATTTGCTTAAACAAAAATGAAAAAAACGTCTGCAATAAATGCAAACGCCTTTTCGGAGGTATTTCTATATGCCAAGATATGCTGGAGGTAGTATTAATATATGCACTTAGAATAAAAGTGTTTGGACAAGTGCTGATTTAACTATTCCATAATCCAAATAAAAACCTTCCGCTGGTAACTCGTTTTAGGACATTTTCATTTCCTTGAAGCGTCAATTGACGCTTTTTTTACCTTGTACCATTTCAAAAGGTGCATAAGTCAGTAAACTAATTACATTAGTAGACCAACGGCGTTTACCGTTTAATGTAGCTTCATATCATTCTTCAACAAGAAAGATTTCTAACTGTTCAGCACGTTTAATAGCATTCTGTACAGTCTTATCTAGTTCCAGTAGGCTTTTTTTTGTTTATTAATAATCAACTTAGGATAGTAAAAGTAAAACCGCCCTAATGATAAGGACGGTTAGTTATCATTTCCCAAATATGCTATTTATCGGTGAAAATGAATTATGCTGCCTTCTAACATCTGTATCTGTCATTTGAATGTATTTACGTGTCATACTCATGTCACTATGCCCTAGAATCTTTTGTAGGCTAAATGGGTCGCCTCCATTCATGATATAGAATAACGCACCTGTGTGCCTGAATGTATGTGGTGACACACGCTTATTAGTGATTCCAGCTTTTCTACCATAATCCCTTAAATTTATTCTAACTGTAGCATGATTCATTTGGTGTCCATCATATGTAAGAAATAAATGTTCATCACCAAAATCTTCAGTATCTAGTATATACTCTTTCAGTAACTTAATGGTTTTAGTTGAAATTGGTACTTCTCTCGCTTTTCTTGTTTTGGTACCCATAGCTTCAAGTTTGATAACCCCATTTTTTAAATCTACATTACTTCGCTTCATTGCCACCAATTCAGAAATTCTTACCATAGTATCAAGTAGTACAAATACAATGACTTTGTCACGAAATCCTGTATACATTTCATCATCTATAACAGCAAGTAACTTCTTTATTTCAGCAGGTGTGAATGATTCAAGTGTATCTTCAGGTGCTTTGACTGGTTTAAAATTCTCATGGATTGGAATTTCAATATATCCTTCAGTGTAACAGAATCTGATAAATGCCCTCATAGTCCTAATTCTAATATTAACTGTCATCGGTGACAGTTCTTTATCGTGAAGCATATAACCGATATACCCTCGGAAATCCTCTAATATTACGTTTTCATTTGTCATATCATCACCAAGAAAATCCTTTAGGTATTCAAAGTGAATATAATACTCTTGAATAGTTCGTAGTGCTAGTGCTTCAGTTTTCTTAAATGTCATAAACTTATCAAACATTTCATCCAGTGTTAGTGCGTCTAATATCCTCTTTGAACTTCTACCAGTGCTTTCTCCACGCTTGTATTTACGAACAGTTTTCTTTTGCATAAAAATAGCCCCCTACAAATTTTTATAGGTGACTAAGAGTAATTGTCCCCCACAGTTTCACTTAACAGTCTTCAACAGTCTAGGTAAAAAACACCGTTTAGACTGTGGAGGGATAATATAATTAAAAACGTTGAAAATGTTACCATGGCGGGACTGCGTGGGAATCGAACCCACCAGACCACACACGGTGGTCTCAAGCAGTGTTGAAGACTGTGGAGGACACCAGTACCCCATTCAGCCCCATTTTGACAGCAAGCTTATTATACTAATAAAACCAACATGCTTACAATACTTTTCACATAATCGTAAACTTTGCCTCGATTACTTGTCTTAATCCCTAAAAACAGACTATAATAGAAGGAAAAATAGCTTTTGTGGGTGAATTAAATGCTACATGGTTGGTTCTTATGGTTTATCCTATTGTGGATTTTAATATTGGTCTATTCGTTCGCAGTTGGCGGGTTCTTTATGTTTCGAAAATTTTTGAAAAAAATGCCCAAAGCAGACGGTAAATCCGTGATGGATTGGGAAGAACATTATGTAAATGAATCACGACACCTGTGGAGCGACCAGGAAAAAGCATTTCTAGAAGACCTGGTCAGCCCAGTACCCGAACTTTTCCGCGACGTAGCCAGACATAAAATTGCTGGAAGAATTGGTGAGATTGCGCTTAGAGAAAATGCTGCAAAAATTACTGAAGAATTAGTAATCCGCGGCTATATTCAAGCGACCCCAAAAAGAGATCACAAATTTTTACGTAAAAAGCTTTTTGAAAATAGAATTGATGTCTCACCATATGAACACCTTTTCTAAACCGTCCATCAATCGTGGACGGTTTTTTACTTTTCCAAAAAAAATATACAAAAAACACTGATCTCCAGAAGAGAACCAGTGTTACCTTAAAACCAATTTAATTTTTTAACCCATGAAGCTGATTAAAGAGCTTTTTGTAATCTCTAAACATTGCCACACGCCATGGAACGATCATGCTGAAGGCAAGGAGGAAGAACATTCCGCCTAATTGAGTATAGACGATTGTTGTACTTAATACGGCCTTCATAATAATCCTGACAATCAGTAATCCGATCAAAATAAAGATAAAAGCCTTTGAGCGTTTCAAATAAATATCTTCATCGCGTATCTCAAACTTTGAGGTTTTAATGAGCAAAATTGAAAAAAGCATTCCAACAACGATAGCCTCGACGATTTCTATAGGAGTTAATCTAAATGGTGGATAAAAGTACATCAAGGCTCCACTAGACATGAAAAAAGGTGGTAAAATAATTTTTTTTGCATTTGTTGGTTTTTTGGCAGCTTTTAAACGGACAAACATGACAAGTACGGCCATAACAACTGCACCAACTGAAGAAATAGCAACCATGTTCATTGGAATTCATTCCTTATCTAATTATTTTCATACTCATTATATATCAAACCGATGAAATTAGAAAAAAATATTTGCACATTGTTTATTATTATTTCTTTCCAAAATTGAATAGCTGAAAGCAATAAAGCCAATATAAGGTAAAAAATAAAAGCCATTTCAGGATTCCCCTAAATGGCAGTTATTTTAATGCTCTATTGATAGCATCAAGAACCCGGCAATCATCAAAAGGTTTAACAATAAAGTCCTTAGCACCAGCTTCAATCGCTTGAACGATGATTTTTTGCTGTCCCATTGCTGAGCACATGATTATCCTTGCCTGAGGGAAGTCAGTTCGTATGAGCTTGATTGCTTCAAGGCCGCTCATTTCTGGCATGGAAATATCCATGGTTACAAGATCGGGCTTTAATTCACGGTACAGTTGTATGGCAGCTCTCCCGTTTTCCGCTTCCCCGACCACTAAATGATGTGCTTTATGTAATATATTGTTTAAGGTCATTCTCATTAGTTTCTTATCATCAACAATTAATATTCTTGCCAATACAACTCCCCCATGAGTCACAATGGTTACCTACAGCTCGTGAATCTAGCATCCTTAAAATCAAGGAATCCATGATATAGAGTTAAAAACCTGAGAAGTTACCAGACAAGCCTTGGAAAATGGTAATGATTTTGGTCATCCAGTCGAAAAAGAGCACAATCCCCATGACAATCATGATGTAACCGCCAATTTTCACAATCTTTCCGCTATGTTTCCGAATCCATTTCATCTGACCAACAAAGAAGGATAAGATCAAAAACGGCACTGCGAAGCCTAGCGAATAGGCAATCATGTATAAAACGCCTGAACCTGGATTTGAAGCAGCAAGAAGGATAACGGAAGAAAGGATTGGTCCTGTACAAGGTGTCCAGCCAGCCGCGAATGCCATCCCGATAAGGATTGAACCAATATAACCAGAAGGTCGATTTTTAAATTCGATGCGGCGATCCTTCATCATAAATTCAGGGTTTAAAATCCCAACAATCATTAGACCGAAGAAAACGATAAAAATTCCGCCAAGCTGACGAATTAATGTTTGATATTCAAGGAAAAACCGGCCGATAAAAGAAGTGCCAAATCCGATTGCAATAAAAATAATCGAAAATCCTAATAAGAAAAACAAAGTATGAAAAAGACTTCGTTTTTGCAGCATCGCATTTTCACTTTTTAATTCCCCTACTGACATTCCCGTAATATACGATAAAAAGGCGGATATAGGGGCAGACAGCAAGGTGAAATAAAACTTAAAAATCCGGCTCCTACTGCTAAGAATATATTTACGTCATGCATATTAACACTCCCACTGTAGTCGATACTCATTTATTCTAACAAAACTTTTGTCCAAAAGATAATGGTTATCATGAATATTTTGTGACTCCATCCATAATTTCATATCTCTTTCATAAAGATATCAAAGTTTCAAAGATTTACCTCATTCAATGGATATTATTTTACAAATCTCCTTTGAATTTATTCCCATCATAGGTTATACTGGTAAAATGAAATGATAGTTTTTGATTATTTTGTCGCAATTCTAGGAGATTCTCCGGAAAGGACATCTGCCGTGATCAAACAAGATTTAATTACATTAATTGAAAAAAAGCGGGCTGAATTAATTCAAGTCGCGATCACCAACGGCTTGAGTTCCTCCGTTGCTATCCGCTACAGTCAGGAGCTTGACAATCTATTAAATGAATACAATCGTATTTACATAAAAAAAGTTCATACCGCTAGTTTTTAATATTGTACACAAAAGCCTGACTCAATTGAGCAGGCTTTTCCTTTTAATTCACAACATCCTCCAACCGTTCGACCGCCCCATTTTGCAATAGGAACATTTTATAATATAATCCACCAAGTGCGAGGAGCTCCTGATGTGTACCCCGTTCGACTATTTCTCCATGATGCAGCACAAGAATTAAATCAGCATCCTGGATTGTGGATAAGCGATGGGCGATAGCAATAGTCGTCCGTCCTTTTCTCATTTTCGCTAAAGCTGTTTGAATGGCCTCTTCCGTTTCGGTGTCAATATTGGCGGTCGCTTCATCGAGAATGAGGATTTTCGGATTTGCAGCAACCGTCCGTGCAAAAGCAATTAATTGTCTTTGCCCACTTGAAAAAGTAGCTCCTCTTTCTACAACCTTATGATGATATTGGTTTTCCAGCTTTTCAATAAATGTGTGAGCTTGAACAAACAAAGCCGCTTCTTCCACCTCTTTTTCCGTTAATTCCCCATTATGGAGCCGAATATTATCTTTTACCGTACCATAGAACAAAAATGGATCCTGGAGGACGAGACCCATTTTGTCTCTTAGCTCGTGTTTCGTGAAGCATCGAATCGATTCACCATCAATTAAAATTTCTCCGCATTCAAATTCATAAAATCGCATTAATAAATTAATGATGGAGCTTTTTCCACTCCCGGTATGACCAACAAGTGCCACCGTCTCCCCAGGATTCACGGTAAACGAAATATGTTTTAACACATCGCGTTTTCCATCGTAGGAAAAACTTAAATCCTTAATTTCAATTTTTCCATTATCGATTGATTTCGTTTTTCCCTTATTTTGGGATGGTGCAAGCTCTTGTTCATCTAAAAGTTTAAAAACCCTTGAACCAGCCACAATGGCTTGTTGGTACATAGATAGCCTCATCATCATCTGGTTGACAGGTTCAAAAAATCGATCTAAATAATTGAAAAAAGCATATAATATCCCTATTTGAACGATGTGATGAAATGAAGTAATACCAAAATAGCTAATGACGATCATTAAACCAATAATATAAATTAAATCAATTGCAGGCCTTAATAACAGGCTATCGATTTTTATATTTTTCATTCCTGCATTGAAATGCTGTTCATTAATTTCGCCAAGCTCACCCCGGAGGCGTTTTTCCTGGCGAAACACCTGAATGATTGCCATCCCCTGCAAGGATTCGCTTAACTTTGCATTCAACTGGCTAAGTCTTTCCCGCATATCAGAATAGAAGCGTGAGCTGAATTTTCGGTATAGGTTCATCACAAATAATAGAATCGGAATAATAATTACGCATAACAAGGCAAGTTTCACGTTTAAAATAAACATGGCGATGAATATTCCTGTTAGTAAAAATCCGCTCTGGATAAAGGTCGCTAGCACGGTTACAAACATATCCTTAATGGCTTCGGTATCATTTGTTACCCTAGAGACAATGCTTCCTGCAGGTGTTGTGTCAAAATACTTCAAACCTAACGACTGTACCTTTGTAAACACATCGATACGAAGCTGTTGAATAATTTTTAAGGCGATTTCTTGGAATTTCACCAATTGAAAAAACATGATAACAGATTTTGCTAGTTGAATCCCCATATAAATTGAACCCAGAATTAAAAGCGGCTGAAACGCCATTTTCCCAGGTGTTAAATAATCATCGATAAAATCTTTGACTAAAAGTGGCCCAACGATGTCCCCTCCAGTTGTCAAAAGGAGCAAACTAAATGCCCAGGTTAATGACTTTTTATGTGGCTTTGTATATGAAAGAAGGCGGTATAAAACCTTTCTTTGCTCCTTTCCCGTCAACAATGCTGTCTTTTCCATATTAATGTCCTCCATGCTCGACTAACTCTTCTAACTGCTGGCGAAAATACATTTCCTTATACCATCCACTCAAATCCATTAAAGCTTCATGTGTCCCTTTTTCGATAATTTTGCCGTCTCCTAGGACTAGAATCATATTTGCGTGTTGAATGGCACTTAATCGGTGTGAAGTAATAATCGTTGTTTTTCCTTTCCTTTCCTGCTTGAGTGTCGAAAGAATCGCTTCTTCCGTTTTAGCATCTACCGCTGACAAGGAATCATCAAGGACCAAAACCTCTGGATTCATCAGTAAGGCACGGGAAATGGAAATTCTTTGCTTCTGACCACCTGATAAAGAGACCCCCCGTTCTCCTACCTGCGTTTGATAGCCGTCGCTAAATTGAAGAATGTCGATGTGGATACTTGCTAATTTTGCTGCACCTTCGATTTCCTCAGGCCGTGCATCTGGATTTGTAAACGCAATGTTCTCAGCTACTGTTGCTGAAAACAAAAAATGATCTTGAGGAACATAGCCAATTGCCTGCCGTAATTTTTCTAGCCTATATTCTTGAATCGTTTTTCCACCAAAAACGATCTCTCCTTTATAGCTTTCAAACTCACGAATGAGTAATTTTAAGAGAGTGGTTTTGCCTGAACCTGTTTTCCCCACGATTCCTAGGGTTTCCCCTGTTTTTACGGTAAAGAAAATATCCTTTAACATCGGCTCTGCTTCACCAGGATAGGTAAATTCAGCGATTTTAAATTCGATTTCCCCACTAGGCTCTACATCCAATGCCATTTCATTATCTGCTATCTCCATTTTTTCACCTAGAAGAGCAGCAACCCGATCATAAGAAGCTCGGCCACGCTCGACAATGTTAAACAACCAACCAAACGCCAGCATCGGCCAAATCAATAAACCTAAATAGGTAGTAAACGAAATTAATTGTCCAATCGTCAATTCGCCATTAAGTACATACTTTGCACCGAACACGATCGATAAGAAAAAGGAAATTCCAACAATGATGGAAATGGTCGGGTCATAAAGGGAATCTATTTTTGCAACGACGAGATTTTTTCGAACAACATCCTCTAATTGCTTCCGGAAGTCTTCGATATCCTCTTGTTCCTGACCAAAGGTTTTATTGACCTTAATTCCGGCTATACTTTCTTGGGTTTTATCATTTAATGACGAGAATGCTTCTTGTGCCTTGTGGAAAGTCCGGTGCAGCATCGTTCCAAACCAGCTCGTTAGTATCGCCATAAATGGCATCGGAATTAAACAAATCAAGGTCAATTTCCAACTGATCGTAAAAGCCATGGCGATTATAACAAAACCTCCAGTTGAAAGAGAATCAACTAAGGTTAATACCCCTGTCCCGGCAGTTTGCTGGATGGCCTGTAAGTCATTTGTTGCATGGGCATTAGGTCACCAATTCGGCTTTTTTGATAAAATGACGGAGACATTTTCGTAAAATGCTGATACAACCGATTTCTTAATATCTTGCTAAGCTTAACAGACGAGCCAAAAATCATGATTCTCCAATAATATCTCAGGACATATGTGGCAAGACCTACAAGAGATAGGACAACCAACCATTGCACGATTAGACCTTTTGTCATTGTTCCGTTTTTTATATTGTCCGCGATTATACCCATTACTTTTGGCGGAACTAATTGAAGCAGGGCCACAAACAGCAAAAGAATAATTCCTGATATGTACGCTTTTTTTTCTTGTATAAAAAACCAGCCTAAGTCTAAAAACACCTTCATATTCACGCCCCCTAAAGCAAAGAAGGATCTATTTCTTATGTTAAATAGGTAAAATCAATCTTACCTGCCGAGTTTTTATTTTAACAAATATTCTAAAATTAATAAAGATTCAGAATGTTTATTCGTTCTCGAAACATGAAAAAAGCACCCATACTTTATAAGCGCCCGTCGATTTTTTATTTTGATTGCTTCTTTTAAAGCCATCACGGAAAAAAACGTTTGTAATTCATCTTTCATTCCCTATAAATCTATATGACAAAAGGACAGGTCAATCAAACCCATCCTGTACAATTTAGTACATGAAAGAAGCTCCGATGATGATAAGCAGAATGAACAATACTACGATTAACGCAGTAGAAGAATGTCTATGTCCGTCACTCATATATAAAACCTCCAAAAATTGATTTTTAAATAGTAAACATTAACACCAAGTTGAAAGTACGATAATCAACAGAATAAACAATACAACGATTAATACAAAGCTACTGCCACCATAGCCACTGCCGTAGCCATAACCTCCATATCCGAAGCACATATCGCTCACCACCTTTTGGATTATCCAAAGGAAAATACTTTCCTTTCATTTATATATATTTCTTAGGACGAGTATCGATTGGACAATCATCATAGTATTAAACAAAATCCGCGATTTGCTTAAATAATTTCAAAAATACAAGAAACGTCTGCAAACATGCAAACGTCTCAATGAAGGTATTTCTATATGCTGGATGTCTGGATTGGAGGTAATAGTAGTAATAACATAAACACTTAAAATGTCAGAATTAAAAAGAGCGACTTCTCAGCCCCCCTTTACTTTGTTAGGTTTTTGTATCTTACTTTATAGTAATCTTTTAGTTTAAAATCCTAATATAGGAATTACTTTTCTCGACCGAGGGGGTTAGTGGAAAAGTTAGAGTGATCCTTGTTCCTTTCCCTAATTCACTTTCAACATTAATTGATCCATTCATGCTTTCGACAATACGAAATACAACCATCATTCCAAGTCCCGTACCTCTTATTTCTTTTGTTGAAAAGTAAGGCTCTCCAAGACGATTTCTTTGCAAATCATTCATCCCTACCCCATTATCAGCTATGGTTACTTTAGCAAGTGTTTTCTCTACAGACCCTAAAATGGAAAGCGTACCACCTGAAGGCATTGCTTCAATAGCATTTTTCAAAAGGTTTACAAGTACTTGTTGAAACAATCCTGCATTTCCTTTAATGTAGCAAGATTCTAACTCTGACGATAATTCCACAATGTTCATGTTGGCTAAAGGTACAATGATATTTATTGCTCTCTCGATTTCCTTTTTTAAATTTAAGCTTTCAATTTCTTCTGGTGCAGGTTTTGCAAAAGTAAGGTAATCCCTTATGATTCTTTCCGCCTGATCCAGCTCCTGAATGGCAACTGTTAAGTAACCTTTCTCAGCTTTAGGAATTGCCTTGGATTCATTTAGTAACTGTAAAAATCCACGTGTAGTAGTCAATGGATTTCGGACTTCATGTGAAATACTAGCAGCCAAATGACTAACCACTTCTACCTTCTCCATTCGGATAATTTTGTAGAGAAGCGATTGTTTTTCCTTATTAGATTCCATAATATAAACAATTAAAAGTATGCCAAATGATTGAATTAAAATATAAGAGAAAAATAACTCAATTGTAATCGGGACATGAAATAAAAATTTAACCCCCACAATTATCCAAGTAGACATAAATAACATTAAAATACCTGATATGATAATCTTTTTTGTCATTGATAAATTAGTATAAAAAGGTTTAAGTTTAGTAGTAATTAGAAAAAAAATAAGAAGGCTTACACAGGAAAACCACGAAGCCTCTAATCCATGCATAAGTCGTAAACAGATAATTAAAAAGGTAAGCCACATGCTGGTTATCTTATGTGAATACAAGCAACCTAGTACAAATGGAATAAAGCGTAAGTTAAAAATTACCCCGCCATTCGTATGAAATGGATATAGCATACAGAGTACAACGGTTGCAGAAAGAGACAAACCCATAACTATTTCAGTAACGAATGGATTCTGGTGAAGTCTGTTCAACCAAAATTGGACAATAAGTAGTAAAAGTAGAATGCCTATGAGATTTATAAGAAAATGTGAAGTACTTGTCATTTCAAATCCTCTACCGTGCATTATTTTCTAATGGATTAATAAGTAACATAGAAATCAACTAATTTGGAAATAGGAAAGAAAGTATTAACATCAGAATATTGTTAATTATAACAACATCACCACGAAAAAAGTAGTCTATAAATGACGAAAATTGTCATAAAAAGAGTGAGCAAATTCGCTCACTCAAACTAAATTGGTAATTTAATTTTGAATATCAGTTAATATTTCGAATTAATTTTGTAATTGAACCCTAATACCCATTCAAAATTGTTAAATTATCTTTAATTCCTTGTTAAGAATCATGCAATGTATTCCATATCCCCCTTCCATCGGATAAACTTGAACTGTAAATAATAATCTTAGGAGGTATCTAGTGATATGGCTGACCTAAAAGATAAATTTACTGTTGATGACATCAAAGAATTAGACCAAAGGCTAAATCGTATTTTTTATCAAGTGACTCATTATCAAACTAGATCAAATGCAGGACAAGTTGAAATTCAATTATTGGATGTTATAGACCGCATTTGCAGAGTGTCAGGCATGCTGTGTGACTTGATTGAACAACACTTGGAAGGAAATATTGAAACAAACGATCCCTATAGATACATTGATGGAAAATTAAGTATTGCTGAAAATGGCATTAATAATTTCTTAAAGGTTAAGAAAATAGATTTAGACAAACCTCAGGGAAGCCATTAAAAGGGCTTCTTTTTTCTATTAAAGTGGGCATTAATCCAAGAAATAATTAAACATTTACATACTATAGAACAAATTTCCTTCAACCAGTTATGATTATAGGTACCAAAAAGTTGCCTTTTTTAGATACAAAGTTTGGTGTTGTTTAGTTCTTTTTCCTCTTATTAACAAATTTAAAAGAGGTTAAAATAAAAAGGCGTTAATATCCTTGACCCCCAAGGAAAATTACTACAAAGGACTCCTATTGGAGTCCTTTGTATTTTTTTCTGCTTAGAAGCTATTTCTTTATCCATTTTTCTATTCTATATAATGCATAAATCCTCTATAACATCTTCTAATTCCATAAAAAAACCACCTTTCTGGTTAATCTTTCAACAGAAAAAGTGGTTTTGGCTTGAAATGGAGAAGGATTAAGCAATTATTGTACAAATTACGGAAAGGATTAAATAAACATACCTTTTTAATCTTTACTCATTCATTTTATAATTGCTTGTACCCATGAAAAAACCTTTTAGGACAAGAGTTTTACTTGCCACCTTGCTTATTCATGGCGTTCATCATTTGATTGATCTTCTTTTGAGATGGCTTCATACCCATTTGCATCATCATCATTTTTAACATTTGTTCGTTGATTGGTGGATTTTTCTTTAAATAGCTCATCATATATTTACGAGCAATGAAAAATCCTAGCGCTACACCAGCTGCTAAGCACAGTATACCAACTAGAATGTACATTCCCATTAAACTTCCTCCTTCGTGTTGTCTACCATACAGTGTACTAGATAAAACGGGAATATACAATATCTCATCAACGTTAAATTAGACAAATTTCCGTTCTTTTATCGGCTTTAACCAACCAAACCGCTGATGTTCGAAATCTATGGCTAAAAACGAGGTTTCGCACTTTCTCAATACTTCAAAAAAAGCGGTTTCTGCTTCGTAGCTTCCACTTGCAACTACTGTAATGTATTCTTGAAATACTTCTAACTTCGCCGTACTTAGCTTTCCGCTTAGTTCAATTGAGTACGTACCATGCTCAGCAATAAAGCCTTTAATCTTTCCAAGTTGTTTTTGAATAAGTTGATGGATTTTTAAAACTTCAACCGTTTTTGTTATATAGTTAATTTGCTTTTTTGTAATAAATTTTAGCTCGCCGTTTGCTTTTTCATGTTCCTGAAAAAGTTGAAAAAACATGCGCTCTCTTCCGAAGTAATGGGCGGCAAATTCATCTTCTATTAAATATAGCTGATATGTTCTCACCACGTATCTCTCCTTCGTTGACAACCCTTTTTCCTATTATAAAAAAACAATTTCAAAACGTTTGTCTTTCGGCGGCAAAAACTTCCACTATTATTGTCGAATTCATAAGATTCTTATAAATTCAATTATATCTTACAGAATTAGCCATTGTCACGAAGGTTTATCTACGTTCATACTTTGTTCAAAAACGAAGAGATGAATAGCCACGGGTTTAAACAAGTCCATAAAAAAAGAACGACTGCTAAGCCGTTCTTTTCTCCATCATTATTCATTCTTATAAAAGAGCTTTTACACGGGCAACTACATTGTCAACTCTAAAGCCGTATTCTTCCATGATCTTCTCACCTGGTGCAGACGCGCCAAATTTGTCAATGGCTAATACATCGCCTTCATCACCCGTATATTTATGCCAGCCAAAGGAAGAACCCATTTCAATCCCAAGACGTTTCTTCACATTTTTAGGAAGTACAGTGTCTCGGTATTCTTTTGGTTGTTGTTCAAAGCGATCCCATGAAGGCATGCTAACAACAGAAACCTGAATACCTTCGCTAGCAAGTGTTTTTTGTGCATCAACTGCAAGGCCAACCTCTGACCCAGTGGCAAGTATTAATGCATCTGGCGTTTCTTTTTCAGCAGCAGAAATGACATATGCCCCTTTTGAAACTCCTTCGTATGCATTTTTATCCGTTCCTTTAATTGTTGGTAAATCTTGACGAGTCAATACGAGTGCTGTTGGCTTGTTCGTTGACTCTACAGCAAGCTTCCAAGCTGCAGCAGTTTCATTTCCATCAGCAGGACGAATGATTGATAAGTTTGACATTGCTCTAAGAGCCGCAAGCTGTTCGACTGGTTCGTGTGTTGGTCCATCTTCTCCGACAGCAATACTATCATGCGTAAATACATAAGTAACCGGTAATCCCATTAAGGCTGCAAGGCGAATAGCTGGACGTAAGTAATCAGAGAATACAAAGAATGTTCCTCCAAATACTTTCACCCCACCGTGTAGTGCAATCCCATTCATCGCAGCACCCATCGCAAATTCCCGAACTCCAAACCAGAAATTACGACCTTCATATGAACTAGGCATATAGTCTTTTGTACCTTTAATCATAGTTTTATTTGATCCAGCAAGGTCTGCAGATCCACCAATAAAGATCGGCAAATTCTTTGCAATCGCATTTAAAACTTCTCCAGAGGAGGCACGGCTTGCAAGACTCTTCCCTTCACTGTAGACAGGAATATCTTTGTCCCAGCCTACTGGCAATTCATTCTTCAATGCCTGTTCAAGCTGATTAGCTAGTTCTGGAAACTCCTTTTTATACTGAGCGAACAGGTCATTCCATTCTTTTTCCTTTTTCTCACCATTTTCAACAATAAGCTTCTGGAAGTTTTCATAGACTTCTTGCGGTACATGGAAATCTTCTTCGAATGTCCACTTATATGCTTCTTTAGTAAGTCTTAACTCTTCAGCCCCTAGTGGTGAACCATGGACGCCTGAAGTTCCTGCGCGATTTGGTGAACCATAACCGATAACCGTTCTAACTTCAATCATGGTAGGTCTGTCTAAATCATTTCTTGCTTCTTCAAGAGCTTTCGCAATTTCTTCAAGGTTATTGCCATCCTCTACACGGAGGTATTGCCAGCCATAGGCTGAAAAGCGACCTTTAACACTTTCAGAGAATGATTTATTTAAATCACCATCGAGTGAAATATCATTTGAATCATATAACACGACTAATCGGCCTAATTTCAAGTGTCCTGCAAGTGAAGCAGCTTCAGCAGATACACCTTCCATTAAATCACCATCACCACAAATACTATATGTAAAATGGTTTACAAGCTCAAAGTTATCTTTGTTGTACACTGATGCCACATGGCGTTCTGCCATTGCCATACCAACGGCATTGCGATTCCTTGACCAAGCGGCCGGTTGTCGCTTCAACACCCTCTGTATGTCCGTACTCCGGATGTCCTGGTGTTTTGCTACCCCATTGGCGGAATTGCTTTAAATCATCCAGTGATAAATTGTATCCGGATAAATGAAGCATACTGTATAGCAAAGCAGAGCCATGTCCTGCAGACAAGACGAATCGGTCGCGGTTAAACCATTGAGGGTTTTTTGGATTTTGGTTCATAAAACGAGTCCATAACGTATATGTCATTGGTGCTGCACCCATCGGCATACCTGGATGTCCAGAATTTGCTTTCTCGACTGCATCAATGGCAAGGGTACGAATGGAGGTTACAGATAAATCATCAATAGTATTAAACATGAATTACATCCTTTCTTGACTACTCGGATAAATAAATACATCGTTAATATTATAGTTCTCTTGTTTTTAATTCAAGAAATTGCACATAAATATCCAACATTTTTTATTTTAACACAGAAACGACCGCTATATGTAAAAAAGGAATACAGAAATTGTACTCCAAAACATTTAATGAAGTGTATTTTTTTTCCTTGCTTTTATTTTTTCTGGGGTAACGTCATTTCCTTCTGGGTCAATGAACTTTGTATTGGTTAAGGTCTCGAGCATGTTAGAACGGAAAGTTGCCAAATACTCACTTCTTAATTTTGTTTGTTCTTTTGCCTCAGATTCTGATAATCCAGATGCTTTTGCCTTTTTAGCCAGCTCGTTAATTCGAGCCATTTTTTCTTTTGAGAGCATTCAAGGATCTTCCCTTCGGTAAAATATCAGTACATGACATCTGATTTTACTAAATAAAAAGGCCATCTGACAAGGTAAAAGGCTAAACCTCCTGTGACTCGATATATTCTTGAAACCTTCTATGTACGGTTGCTTTTGATATGTTATAGCCAAAACCTCTTAAAGTAGCTGCAATTTCTGAAAAGGTCAGCTTGTTTTTTCTTAGTCGAACAATTTCTTCAATTGGGACTTCAATTTTTTCTCTACCTGAATGTAATCCCAGATTTTTTAAATTTTTTTCTGGTTTGTATCCTTGATTAACAGCCCGTTTCATTCCTCGCTTTATTTTTATATTATGAAGTTTGCGCTGATATTCTTCGACCATTCCTACGATTTGTAATATCATTGAATCAGACTCAGATAACTGCAATTCACCATTATTAGAAATACTATAAAGCCTTATTCCCTCTTTTAATAAGACATGCAAAAGGGCAATCTTAGCATTTCCCCTTCCCAGCCTCGTTTCATCCTGAATCAAAACAGCTTGTCCTTGTTTGTCTTTTATTTCCTCTAATAATTGAAGTATCCCGTCCCGTTCAAGGTCATATCCGCTCGCTTGTTCCTTAATAATCGAGGCAACCTCGAATTGATATCGTTTTGCAAGCTGAATTAGTTCTTCCTCCTGCCGTTTTAAGGAAGTTTCCTGTGTTTCTTTCGTGGTGCTTACTCGGCAGTAAATAATTGCTTTCATAGATAGTAATCTCGCTTTCTATTCCCCAGCGGCACTAGCAAATTCTGCTAATGAAGATACTTTTTTACTCACTGGGATTACTATTTCTTCCCCAGGGAAAATTTGATCATCTTCTATTTCATTATGCTTTTTAACCCAACTAACAAATTCATCTTTAGATAGAGAGTGTTGTCCTGAAAATTGATTAGAAATTTTCCAGAGTGAATCCCCTTCAGAAACAGTTACCTTTATGTATTGATTTTGGTCATCGGACTCTATATGGAGGGAAATCATCAATGCAACTGAACAGCTTAAAACGATAAGAATAATAGCATACGAGAATTGGTTCCACAATTTTTTCATTATAAACACCTCTTAATAGAATATACGTTCTCTTTTTATACTTTGATTATAATCCGAACATTTGTTTGTTGTCAATCAAAATTAGAACTTATGTTTGTATATATTAGTAGAACATGTTATAATTAAGCCAACATTAACCAGACCGAGGTGCATCTTATTATGGCTAAAATATCAAAGCGTCAACAGGATATTCTTGATTTTATTAAAGGAGAAGTAAAGAGTAAGGGATATCCCCCATCTGTACGTGAAATCGGAGAAGCAGTTGGACTAGCATCCAGTTCTACTGTTCATGGCCATTTAGCACGATTGGAAAGTAAGGGTCTCATTAGACGCGATCCTACTAAACCAAGAGCAATCGAAATACTAGAAGTGGACGAGAATGCACATATCCCAAGAAACCATGTGGTAAATGTTCCTGTGGTAGGCAAGGTAACAGCTGGTCTTCCCATTACGGCAATCGAGAACGTGGAAGAATATTTTCCTCTTCCTGAAAGACTAGCACCTGCTGATGAGCAAGTTTTTATGCTAGAAATCATGGGTGAAAGTATGATAGAAGCGGGGATTCTTGACGGGGATTATGTCATCGTTAAACAGCAGCAAACTGCCAATAATGGAGATATCGTTGTTGCCATGACTGAAGAAGATGAAGCAACGTGTAAACGGTTTTTTAAGGAAAAAGATTATATCCGCTTACAGCCTGAAAACTCTTCTATGGAACCAATCATTTTAAGAAATGTGTCAATTTTAGGGAAAGTAATTGGGGTTTACAGACATATTCATTAATAGAAAACGAGCCAGCGTAACAGAGTGCTGGCTCGTTTCCTTTTGTATTTGGATCAATGGAGATGTTCGATGTCCTTTTGATTGGAAATGGGGGTTTATTGGTACCATTACATACCATTTAGGTAAATATTAAAAAGTTGAGCGCTATGGCTATGTTAAATAAACAAATATTTCATCATTCAGCTCACGGTGGATATTACAAAAAGTATGAAGGCCATTTTCTACGGTCATTCCAGCAGTTTTGTCCTTCACCAATTTAACACAACAAAAAGCCTTGATACCAAGTACCAAGGCTTTTTGTTGATTAAAAAATAGTCATATATTGTTCGCGTTCCCAAGGGTGAACGACTGTACGGAACACATCCTAACTTTATTTATTGTTATTTACCTTTTCGAAACACTTGTTGTTTTAAGGGTTAATCATTTTTCGATTTCAAATCAATTCATTTTTTTTGTTTGTGTGTGGGCATTTTGTGGGCAGTGATGTGGGCAGCTAAATCTTACCTTGGTATGACTGAAAAAATAGAAGAAGACGTACTTAAAAAGGTCGCCTTAAACACAGCTAAGAAAATCTGAATCGGAACGAGATCAGCACATTCATTTTTTCTTTGCTTTATCAACCACCCTCAAACGTTAAAAAAACAGCGTTTGAGGGGTTAACCAATAGAGCCTTCCATTTCAAACTTAATTAAAGACAGTTTTCAATGTCTTTTTAATAGAAGAAAAAAGGTATTAAATTAATGTTTTTCATAAAAATCATTTCAAAATGTTTTAATGCTTTTCAAACTAAATCGGCACAAAATCGGCACGTAAAATTATTTAATTTGTGTGGTCATGTGGTCAAACTCATGGCCTTTTTGTTCGCAAAGAAAAAAGGAGAATTGCTTCTCCCTAATTAATTCTTTGTGCAAACCACTTTCTTTTTATTTTTCTTTCCTGGCGATGTTTTGTGATACACACCGCATTCTTTGCATTGTCCATACTTCACACCATCAATCTTAATTTTTATACTCATCCTTTTTTCCTCCTCGAATTTGTTTTTATAAACCCTCATCCTAAACGGCCGTTCCTACCTGCTTCAGCACGTCTAAAATAAGAGGGGATACCTGAATCAATATATAGCCTAAACCAGCTTTCATAATGCCCTCCCATGCCTTTTCTGATTTACCGAACATGAAGAAGAAGCAAGAACCTACTATTATTACAGAAGCTATAGGGAAACTAAGAGCCACCATAATGTCCACCAGTGGATCTAACACATGAGCCAAAGTAGATAACGTTTGTGCGCTCATCCATTCTTTTGCGCTTACGGTTACAACCACAGGAGCAGAAACAGGAACCGCATTCGTTGCAGCTATTGCTGTCATGGCGAATCCCAAGGTTCGTACAGCTCCACAAGTCGCTAGTGGAAGTATCGCTGCGATTGCCAGCTTAGTTGCTTTGCTAATCCTTTTTTGTTTCTTTTCTTTTTCCTTCACCTTGTATTCTCCGGACATAAACTCATTAAATTTAATGACTTTAGGCATTTTTCTTCACTCCTTATTTAATGTCGTTTATCGTATAAACCGCATAAGGCATTCCTTTGCATAACTCCACAAGTTTCTTCTTTCTTAACTCTGTAGTCGTTAACCAAAGCAATAAAGGAAAATAGCCAAGATGCTCTTTCATCACTCCGTTTTCAAAAAGACCTCTGTATTTATCGATTTTCTTTCGATTTTCTTTCATTGTTTGATAATGATCTACTTCTAAAATGTGATATTTCCCATTTGATTTAAACCATACATCACAGATAACCGTAAATTCACCATCACTTAGTTTCATTTCATTTTTCCATTCACTAGGTAATCCTGCATATATATAAAAGTCGTTTCTCATGAGTACATGATTCACGAAATTATTCTTTTTTCGGATTTTTTCGGAGTCAACATATTCTCGGCCATCTTTGTTCAAATAATAAATAGTGGAAAAATCTTCACGGTAGCAAGATAGATAAGGAGATAAATGTTTGAGGATTCGATTAGTGTTTCGAATAGTGCCTAAACGATGGATTTTATTAAATTGATCTCTGTTAAGATAATCTAGTTTTTTCAAGCTTAAAAGAATTTCTTCTTGTCTCTTGCTTAGTGGCTTCAATAGGACCAACCTCCTTTTTTGGAACAATATATGGAGCAATGGTTTCTTGAATGATTTCAGGTGTCATAAGTGGAGTTTGAATAACTACTTTTTTGTCTGCCATTTGATAAATGGCTCTTCCTTTGATTTTTGGTAAACTTTCAGCACCATCACTATCCAATACAACTCTTGAAGCCGTTCCCGATTGCACCCGGAAGCAAAGTTTAGCATCACTATTCTGTTTGCATTGTCTTGGTATTACATCACCAGTAGGATATTGAGTCGCAAGGATTAATCTAAAACCCAATCCAGCTCCTAACCTTGCAATTTGGCTCATATATTTTTGACATTGTTGTTTAAGTTGCTTTTCTTCTTTGCTTACCGCTTCATCAGGATTCAGTTCACCCACTTCATCAATAATGACAAAATGCCTTTCCGTTATCCCGGCATCTTCCACTTTTTTCTTTCCTGATCTTTTTAGTATTTCTTGTTTTCTTCTCATAAGATTATAGGCATTTTCTAATGTTTCTAGGGCTTCTTCTGGCTCTTAGGCGATGGATTCAGTTTGTCTAATTCTTTCATAGTCGCAAAGTTCAACACCGCCTTTAAGGTCAATCAAATGAAGACTTACGTTGTCTGGTTGCTGCCTAAGCAATGCGTTAATAATACAGTTAATGAGGTTTGATTTACCGTATCTAGTAGCACCACCAAGACACAAATGAGGTATGTTTTCAAAGTCATGCATGATTAACGAATTTCTATCCCTGATAGCACCGAAAACAATCTTCCATCCTTCCCCTTCTGAAAATGACACTTTTGTTGGCAATGGATCATTGTAAATTCGAATAATTAACATTCCGTCATAGGATAGCTCTATTTCCTTTCTGTCGGTAAGTTTTTTAGTGTATAGGTTCTTTATATTAGTTATGATGTCTCGGTCTAATTTCAGCCCTCTAAGGTCTTTTATTTGAATCTTTACCGAACGTGTATTTACACCCGCTTCAATCACTTTTTGCTTGTAAACATAGTCCTCAAAACTTCTTCCCAATGGTATTCGATAACGATATTCGCTTCCCCAGTCATAATTTCTTTTCTTCATTAATTGGGTTGTTAAAGTTTGTTTTCCGTCCTTCACATTCAAACCACTTAACGTGAATATTTTATTTAGTTTTTTCGAATCGTTTCCCACCCCACTTTTCGATAAATATGCTTTCAAAGAAAGAGCTCCAAAAAATGTTGTTGTGACTGCTTCGAAAATCATATTCAATTCCTCCTCCTTTCAACGCCACCTCTTTGATAATTACATAGTAATTAGTTACAACAATCTGGAAGTCTGATTTAAATGAATCAACTATTGATATTATTGAATCTGGAATATTCCTTAGAAGAATTCTAGGGTGGAAATTCATTTGGTATATTACATGGTATTTGGGTTGGATTGTCCATTATGCCTGTACTTAAAATATTTTTTAATTAAAAGGTGAATTATATTTAAACAGGACTTTTCCATAATGAGTTGAATATATTAACGAGGTGTTCTTATGAAAAGTCGAATGAATGATCTAATCGTGAAGAGTGGATATATGAAAAAACATATAGCCAAGGAATTAGGTATAACACCAAATCAACTTTCAAATTGGTTAGCTAGTAGATCGTACCCGCCGTTAGATAAAGCTTATAAGCTAGCGAAGTTATTGAACTGCAAAGTTGATGATTTGTATGAAGAAGATGAAAAAGATTATTAGTGCTACACTCTCCACATGTGCAGTAAATAGAAAGTAATTATTTTATGATATTCTATAATATCTTAACGACTTTTAGAATGTAGGTAAATTAAGGGTTCTGAACGAAACTTCTTATTTTACTAAATCTTATTGCATTTAATTAAACAACATAAAAATGTCCTCATGGTTGGCAATCAGTAGACACTGCCAACTAAATAATAATGGGTGGATTTTTTAAAACTTTCCACCCATTAAGATATTAAGATTCACTTACAATAAAATTGTTTAATCTTACGACTGTCATGACCATCTATTTTCATTGAAGTGGTCGAACGGCTATTGTTGTGAGAAATGCGGTCATGATGCTTATTTTGAGACGAAAACGCGTAAGAACAGGCTTTATGAATGCAAGAAATGCTTAATCAAGCCACTGTTACCGTTGGAACCGTGAAGAAAAAAACAAGAACGGACTTAACTAAGTGGTTTTTAGCCATTTATTTAATCGCTCATGATAAACGCGGTGTATCGTGTGACAAGGATTTCTGAAGAACTTGAAGTGACGTATAAAACAGCTTGGCTCATGCTTCATAAAATCTGCCAAGCTATGAGAAAACGTGATGCAGAATACACATTAGCTGGCATAATAGAACTAGATGATGCTATATGGGCTCTTTTGTATCCAAAGGAAGCTCTTATCAAAACAGGGAACGGGTAAACCATACTTTGCACCATCAACATTATTCAACCAAATAGCGACAATCAGTGCGATGTTTGATAGAAATACAGCACCTAATGCCTGCCATACACTCATTCCCATAGCAATCAAGCTTCCTACATCACATAAGAAACGATGTTGTATATCGTTCCCATCCAATTCATTGAATAGGAAATCCAAGCCTAATTTCTCTTTTCTTTTGGAACAGTCGCAAGATCCTCGTTATAAAATCTAGGATCTAGGTTGATAATGTCGTATTATTTTATTGTAGATTGAATCTGCCCAAAGTTCTCCAGCACACCAACATATTCTTTTTTCTCTGGATATTTATAGGTTTTTAATTTGCTTGTCTTCTTCCCTAGATCAACAATGGATTCAGCAAATTTCACTGCCGCTACTACGCCATCAATAACTGGTACACCTAACTCTTTTTCAAGGCTATCAGCAAATTCTGCCATTCCTGCACAGCCAAGTAAAATAGCTTCTGCGTTATCTTCCTCAACAGCTCTTTTTCCTTCCTGCCTTAACGCTTCCATGCCACCTTCTGGATCTCTTTCAAAATCAAGTACACCTAATGGGGTACATCTGATATTTAAGATACGTTTACTCATTCCATAGGAATCAACGAGGTCTTCTAACATCGTTTTAATTCTTGGTAAAACAGTTACGACAGAAAATCTGGCAGCAAGCATTGATGCTAAATAAACCGAAGCTTCTGCAATCCCTATAACTGGTTTGTCAGTAACTTCCCTTGCAGCTTGCAACCCAGGGTCGCCCCAGCATGCTATTACAAATGCATCTACGCCTTCTTGTTCTCCCTTTTTGACCTCATCAATCACCCCGGGGATGCTTAAATACTCATCATAAAAGGATTCAATAGAAACAGGACCCATTTTTGGGCTTACTGCAAGTATTTGTGTATCAGGACGTGCAGTAGATTTAGCTGCATGTTCAATTCCTTTTGTCATCTCCAATGTCGTATTCGGATTGATTACTTTAATTTTCATTATATTTATCCTCCCAAACTAATTAATTGATTTTTCTATTAATAAAAATAGAAAGGTCCGTAATTTCTAGTCCGATAAAAATGTTTCAAATTCAATTTTTCATCATTAGTATTTTTGTTCGCTTTTATTTAAAAGAAACTTCCTCTTCCACCAGTGTAGGTACGGACTGAATTTGATAGGAACGCATCAAGAAATAATAGGAAAGCCCGCCCACTGCAATCCCTAAAAACCAGTTATAGGTGTAAAGTGATTGTAGTGAAGGAACAACAAGACCGATTAAAGCTACGACTACCCCCAGTGCCATTGCGACATATGCCCGTGGATTCCAACCGTTTCTATACGTATACTGCCCTTCCTTTACGAAGAAACTATTAAGATCATATTGACATTTTCGGACCCAAAAGTAATCCACTATCATTATTCCTGCCACCGGTCCTAAGGTTCCACCAACAGCTCCCGCAAGAGTAAAAATTGAATTTGCATTGGTAAACCAGAGCCAAGGTGCAAAAAATACCCCAATCACAATGGAAATTATGCCTGCCTTTACAAAATTTAATTTACTAGGCATTAAGTTCATAAGATCGTATGCAGGAGAAACTACGTTTGCAACAACGTTTACCGATAGAGTAGCAATCAAAAGTGCGAATGCGCCCAATAATACCACAATAGGCTGGCTTTTAAATTGAAGTAAGAGTGCCACTGGATCCGTAATCGGTTTACCGAAGGCTATAGTTGTTCCCACGGTGATGATGATGCTCATCAATCCAAAAAAAGTCATCATAATTGGTAATCCTACAGCCTGACCGATAATTTGGTCCTTTTGGCTTTTAGAAAAACGTGTGAGGTCTGGAATGTTTAAAATTAAGGTAGCAAAAGCGCCAATCATCCCAGTAACAGCTAGGAAAAAGCTTTTCCAAAAATCTCCACCAGAAAATTTTGACTGTACGGAAAAAATTGGTCCGAAACCATGTGCTACTTTTAATGCCCAATAAACCAGCCCCAAAGCTAAAACAATTACTAATGGTCCAGCCCACAATTCAAAACGTCTAACACGCTCCATCCCATGCGAAATCACCCAAGCATGTAGCAGCCAGAACGTTCCGAAGGCTATCCAATCATTAAGGCCCATACCCCAAAAAGTGTATTCACCAATGGAAACCCATCCAGGGTATACTACACTTATTACTGCGCCAACTGCTTTACTGCCGATGTACGCCTGCACCGAAAACCAAAAAATTGCCACAAACGCCCGAATCATAACTGGTAAATGAGCCCCTTTGTATCCAAACGATGCCCTTATCAAAACAGGGAATGGTAAACCATATTTGGTACCTGCAGCACTGTTAAACCAAATCGCAACAATTAGTGCTACGTTTGAAAGAATAACAGCAGCCAATGCCTGCCATGTGCTCATACCCATTGCAATTAAGCTTCCTGCAAGTTCATAAGAAACGATGTTGTGGATCATTCCCATCCATAACATCGAATAGGATCCCCAACCCCAATTTCTCTTTTCCTTTGGAACTGGCGCAAGATCTTCATTGTATAAAGAAGGATCTGGATTAATAATGCGGTTAGAATTTGAGTCCAAAAGGACCACCTCTCCTCAAATCATTTTTTTTAATGTGGCAGCCACCTTTTGTGGACAAATGTTCAAAAAGTCTTTTCTCAATGGACACTAAAAAATAAAAAATAAAAAATATTCAGAAAAATATATTTATATAAATCCCTTTGTATGGGAGTCAATAATGACACCCATACAGCGATTTATATATGCTTTAAAACTGTCTCATAAAGTACCTTTGTACCCGTGGCTATATCGTTTATTTCTGCCCACTCTTTTGGAGAGTGGCTAATTCCATTACGGCATCGCACAAACACCATACCTATTTCTGTAATTTCTGCTAATAGCATTGCATCGTGTCCTGCTCCACTGACCATAATGGGTGCTACTATCCCTAAATCCTTGCATACTCCCTTTAAGGAATCAATAAGGTTTTCAGAACATTTTACTGGAACTGCATCCACGTTTCTTTCAATCATAAACTCTAATCCTCTAGAATCACTTACGTTTTTAATTTTTTCTTCTATTTTCTGAATAATATTGTTTCGTCTTTCCAAATCAATATCCCTAATATCAAGAGAAAATTCCACGGATTCAGGGATAATATTGATGCCTCCTGGAAAGGCAACTATTCTTCCAACGGTTCCAACAGTAGGAGCATCTAAGTCGTTCATACATAGTGTTTCTACTTCCTTAATAACTTCCGCAGCTCCAACTAGTGGGTCTCTACGAAGGCTCATAGGAACAGTTCCAGCGTGCCCTGCTTCTCCAATGAGTTTTACTTTAAACCATGACGGCCAGCAATTCCGCTAACAATCCCTATTGGGTAATTATTTTTATCTAAGAATGGTCCCTGCTCAATATGCAACTCAAAATAATGCTTAATATCACCACTTTTTTTAACAGATTCGTCCATTAATTCTGGGTTAATGCCAAAGCCAAAGCTCTTAAGCGCATCAAATCTAGTTACATTGTCATCTTTTACTTTTTTTAAATCCTCTTTTTTTATTTTTCCAACCATTCCCCTGCTTCCGAATAGTCCATCATTAAAACGTGAGCCTTCCTCTTCACAAAAAGCTACTACTTCAATTGGATGTTCATGAACAAGGTTAGACTCGGTTATGGCGTGAACAATTTCAATCCCAGCAAGAACACCGATAACCCCATCAAATTTACCACCATTACGAACGGAGTCAATATGAGAACCAATCATTACCGGAGGGAGGTTTGGATTCCTCCCTCCTTCCTTCCAATTAAATTCCCAAAATGATCATGAGAAACAGTAAGACCAGCTTCTCTCATCCATTCAGAAACTAGTAAGGTAGCTTCTCTATCTTCTTGCGTCAATGCAAGACGTTGAACACCGTTATCTATTGTTTTCCCTATTTCGCCTAGAGAATCTATATGGATTTTTAACCGCTCTTTACTAATTGTTACTGCTTGCATTGCTTGCGCCCCCTTTCAACCCTATTTTTTTCTTAAATGGTTGGTTTTCTCATAATCAATCACTTCTTTATCATTTATCGAAACTGCGTATTCCTTTAATGCCTTCTCTTTTGTTATAAAGCCATCTAAATAGTCTGAAAGCACTTTTTCGGGATCCCTTTCGAATGGATTACCGTAACCGCCGCCACAAGGACCGACAAATTGAATGGTACTTCCAGATTTAGCGTGTCTATTTGGGAGTTTAGAAGGAAGTTTCACTTCTTCATTTGTTTTTTTGTCTCGAATCGACAAGCTTCCAACAGATCCTGATTTCCCTTCGTCAAAGCCCCAAGGTGCATATTTATATCCGTCTGCTTCCACTGAAAAACTTCCATCAACTATGAAAGTAACTTCTCGAACTGAACCTATCCCTCCACGCCACTTTCCTGGAGCACTGTCATTATCTCTTAGCTCATACCGATTGACTCTTAGTGGATAATGAGACTCAATGTCTTCAATTGGATTATTTCTTGTATTTGCATACAGAGTATCGACGGCATCCATTCCATCTTTCCCATAGCGGCCACCATAGCTGCCTTCCATTATGTCCATATAAACCCAATAGTTCTCATCTTCGTTTTTACCACTAAAGGCAACAACTTGAAGGTTTCCTACACCAGCACTAACCTGATGTGGAACAACCTGTGCTAGTGCTTTCATTAACGTATCAGCCACAATATTCCCTGAGTTAAAGCGAGCGATTGTCGGCGCCGGGAAGATTGGATTACATAACGTACCTTTAGGAGCAATAATACTAATTGGTCTAATTAACCCTGAATTTTGTGGAAAATTCCCATAAACTGTGGAATCTAGTAAAATCGAACGTAAGGTTAAATAAACGGCTATATCCACTGTTCCCATTAAAGGCATATTGATAGGACGATCCGTTACTTGTGGAGATGTCCCGGTCAAGTCAACCGTTAAGTTACTTCCCTCAACCTTTACTGTCACATTAATTCTTAAATCTTTTTTAGTAGGATCATCACTATCCAAATACCCATCTAAAAAGCCTTCAGCCGTATATTCTCCATCAGGCAGCTTTTTAATCGCATCTCTCATCATACGTTCTGAATAATTCATTAATTCTTCACTTGCTGCCTGAACGGTTTCTAATCCATATTTTTCAATAATATCTATATACCTTTGAGCTCCAATTTTAGCGGCAGCAATTTGTGCTTCCATATCACCCACAACCATTTTTGGTGCTCGAATGTTATCCATCAATATATCCCATATATAGCGGTTTTTTACTCCTTTTTCATACACCTTTATCGCCTTGAATTGGAGACCTTCAGCATATGCATCAACTGCATCTACAATTCCGCAGCTTCCAGGTGTCGATGCTCCAATATCTAAATGGTGAGCGGTGGTAACGGAAAATCCAATAAGTTCATTTTTATAGAATACTGGAATACAAAATCCAACATCGGGACCATGGGAAGCTCCATGATATGGCGAATTATGCATGATTACATCCCCGGGATTGAAGGTATCATTACGTTCCTCCATGATTTGACGGAGTCCCTTAACGTACCCTGGAATAGGTCCGGATTGAAGTGGTGTACTATGTGATGATTCACATAACTGCTGTCCTTTTATATCAACGAGTGCACAACCAAAATCTTCAGATTCTCGAATAATACTAGAATAAGACATCCGGGCAAGCTTGTGCCCCATTTCAACTGCAACATTTTCTAAAGCACCAAGGACAACCTGAACGGTAATCGGATCAATCTTCTTTAATTCAGTACTAATTTTTGTCATAAACTATACACCTACCTTGATAATCATATTTCCGTATTCCTCAATAAAAGCAGTACAGTTAGGAGGAATAACAGTGGTTGTATCTTTTTGAAGGACAATACAAGGACCAATAAATTCGACTCCTACAGGAATCATTTCTCTTTGATAAAATTTTGTTTCTACCTTTTCAAGACTTCCATTGATATTAAAAATCGTTTTACCCGTTTTTAGTAATGCATCATCTAATTGATAATTGTGGTCGATCGCCTGCTTTTCAATTTTCGGCATATACCCCAAACCAGTAACACGGATGTTAACAAACTCAATCGGGCTGTCGATGAAATTATGACCATATTCTGCTTTATGACTTTCGTGAAAATTATTCAATGCCTCGACAATGGTTTCATGGTCAAGCTGCCCACTTGGCAAATCCACCCTAAGCTCGTAGCCCTGACCGGCATAGCGGCAATCAGCACTACGGAGTACCTGAATGCCTTCCTCAGACACTCCATCTTCTTTCAATTGTTTGATCAATTGGTTTTCTAAGTCTGTATAATCTTCATTTAGCCCATGGAAATCCATATTTGTGCTTAACATAAATTCTGTTTTGATTACGTCATATTTTAAATCAGTCGTTAATAGACCAGTGGCAGAATTGATTCCAGGATATAACGGAATAATAACCTCTGGAATATTTAATATTTGAGCAACATCTACAGCATGTAATGGACCAGCGCCACCGAAAGCAACCAATGAGAATTCTCTTGGATCTTCTCCTTTTTGAATGGTTTTTTCCCGAATGGCATTAGCCATGTTGTTATTCATAATTTGGAGGATACCTTCGGCAGTTCTTTCTCTGCTAAGCTCTAATTTTTCTGCCAATTCGTCAATAACCTTGTATGCTGCATTAGTATAAATTTTCATTTCACCGCCAAGGAAGTTGTGTTCATCAATCCGTCCGAGTACCACGTTCGCATCACTTACTGTCGGTTTTAGTCCGCCATGGCCATAACATGCTGGTCCCGGACGAGAACCGGCGCTTCTTGGTCCTACTTTGAAGGCTCCGCCTTCATCAATGTGGGCGATACTCCCACCGCCGGCCCCGATGGTATGAATATCAATCATCGGTACCATGACTGGATAACCAGCGATCCAAGTGTCACGAGCGGAAGATTCACTATAACCACTATCTGTAATAATTCCGATGTCTGCACTAGTTCCCCCAACATCGAAGGTAATTAATTTTTGGCGGTTTGTTAATTCTCCGGCCATGCTCCTCCTAGGATTCCTGCTGCTGGACCTGATAACAATGTATTAACAGGTTTTTCAGAAACGGTTTTTGGCGTAGCTACTCCACCGTTTGAACACATGATATGAAGTTCCGCAGAAATTCCAGAATCCTTTAACCGTTGTTCTAGGTTTTGAATGTAGTGTTTAACTTTCGGCCCAACAAATCCGTTAATCGAGGCTGTTGTAAAACGTTCAAATTCTCGGAATTGCGGTGATACTTCAGACGATACAGTAATAAATGCCTCTGGATAGTCTTCCTCAATAATTTCCTTTACTCGTTGCTCGTGTGCAGGATTGATATAGGAAAATAAGAAGTTAACAATAATAGAATCAACTCCCTTTTCTTTTAGCGTTGCCACAGCACCTCGAACTTGATCTTCCTGTAATGGGGTAATAATCTGGTCCTTTGCTGGTCCCATTCTTTCCGCAACCGCTAACCGATGTCTTCGTTGTACTAACGGTCGGTCCTGCCAAGGGATTTCCTGCATAATCGAATAATTTTGTGGTCGCTGATGACGTCCGATATGTATGATGTCCCTATATCCTTCTGTTGTGATCATACCGGTTTTAGCCCCGTCATACTCAAGGATTGCGTTTGTGGCAATCGTTGTTCCATGAAAAACATGATCTATTTCAGCTCTATTAATATTTTGACGGTCACAAAGCTCAAGTATTCCCTCGACAACTCCTGTTGATGGATCATCCAATGTGGTTGGTACTTTGTGAATAGCTGTTATTCGTTTTTCAGTATCGTTATAAATAACATCTGTAAAAGTCCCACCTACGTCTATGCCAAATAATTTCATAGCATTTTTGCCTCCTTTATAATGTGTTCAAACTTTTATAATGCAAGAACCATGCCAAAATAAAAATGCTGATAAATAAAGAAATATTTATAGATACTAATTCTAAGAATTGCAGAATTGCAATCAAACAATAAAAAACTAGCGTTCATTAATTTTGAATATTCATGAAACTACGGTAATAAAAGAAAAATTGCAGTATTACAATCGAAATTGCAATACTGCAACGTTAATGCCATACTTTTGGACTTTTCGGGTAATTGTAGATGCATCTACCCCTAATTTTTTACTCGCTTCCTTCATTGTTGAAGAAGATTCTAACGCTTGAATGATAATTTGTTTTTCAAATAATTCGACTTCCTGCTTTAAGTTCAAATTTCCACGTATGATTTCACTAGTTTTAGTTTCTGATTTTAATAGTTTATCTGGAAGATCCTTTAGCTCTATATGCTGTGTTGGGGCTGTAAGGACAAGCCTTTCAATGGTATTTTGTAATTCTCTTACGTTCCCTTTCCATTTATAATCAATGAAAAACTGTACAACTTCTTTATCGATCGTTTTATATAATTTGTACTTTTGACTAAATACATCTAAAAAGTAGTTAATCAAGAAGGGAATATCCTCTTTTCGTTCAAACAATGGCGGGATTGTAATAGGTATGACAAATAATCGATAATATAAGTCTTCGCGAAAGGTACCTTGTTTAACCATATCCTCCAAATTACGATTGGTCGCTGCGATAAACCGAACATCAACCTGGACAGGATTTGTTTCTCCTAGTGGGGTAAACTGCTTTTCTTGTAATAATTGCAGTAATTTAGCTTGTAAATTAAATGGTAACTCACCGATCTCATCTAAAAATAAGGTACCTTTATGTGCTGCAAGAGCTAACCCCTTTTTGCCATCCTTATTTCCACCAGTAAAAGTACCCTTTGCATAGCCAAAAAGCTCTGATTCCATAATACTTTCAGGAATTGCACCACAGTTTACTTTTATAAAAGGAGCTCCTTTTCTATTACTCAGATTATGAATCTTTCTAGCTAAAACTTCTTTTCCTACACCAGTTTCGCCATTAAGAAAAATTGTTGCATCCACATCTGCAACTCTGCATGCTAGTTCATAAACCTCTTCCATGGACTTTGATTTTACAACAAATTCTTGGTCTGTCTTTTGAAGAAAACTGAGTTCCTGTTGATAGTAATCAAGTACATTTTTCGTCTCTTCTAATTTTTTTTGAAGGTTTGCAATTTCAGTTACATCTTTTGAAATATTAATAACCTTACTTAATGTCCCATCGGAATTAAAAATTGGATGTCCTTCAACCATTAAACGCCGCCCAGATTTTGTTGTTTGATTCATGGTAACTTTTCGTCCATGCTGAATGACGTGCTTTGTGGACGACACGTTAATAACCCCATTCTTCTCTAAAGCAGTAACAGCTCTTCCAACTAAATCAGATTCCATTTCGCCAAGAATTTGCTCACAAGTATTATTAACTCGTAATACAATACCATCTGCATTTGTTATCGTAACCAATTCACCACTCAAATTCATTATGGCTTCCATCTCTTGTTTTAAGTCTATTACTCTAGGTGAGTTATCTACAAAAATCTGATATGCGTTTTTATCTAAAAAAAGAATCCCGCCGAGTTTTCCTGGGACTAGAGAGCTACTCATTAAACAAATATCGCTATTAGGGATATAATCGGCAACTTCAAAATTACCATCTTTTATCACTTTTATAATAGTACTACCTGGAAAAATATCTTGTATGAACTTCTTATACGGTCTTTTGAGTTTTAGAATAGTTTCACATAATGGATTGGCATATTGGATTTCACCTCTGAAATCGACTAATAGCAAACCAAAGGGAAGATTCATCCCTATCTCATGCAACGTAAACATTTTGAGATTCTCCTTTTTTTATATTGACAAATGCGAACGTTTTCATTTATAATTTGCACTTGTTCAATTATTCTGCTAAACATTAGAATAATCCTTCTTATTTTTACTCGAAGGATCCTGTTATTAGGAAGTTGTAAAATTATTAATATTAAAATTGGCCGAGTAGGCGGCTTGACTGAGTCAAAAAAAATCCATGATTTTTGCTTAGAAAATAGCATTCCTGTTTGGTGTGGAGGTATGCTGGAAGCTGGGATTGGAAGGGCACATAATATAGCGCTTACTTCATTATCTAACTTCACCATGCCTGGTGATACCGCCTCTTCTTCGCGGTATTGGGATCAGGATATCATTGAACCCGAAGTGAATGTTCATAATGGATTAATCACTGTTCAAAATAAGATCGGCATCGGATATGAACCAAATCTTAAAACCATTGATTCATTTACAATTCATAAACAAACCTATTAGCGAATTAAAAGTGGGGCAGGAAAAATATCCCTCTTTTAATAAAAAATGACAATATTTAACATCCCTCATACTTTTAAAAAGGACCTTGGAGCTTTTATATGACAAGGCCCTTTATTGATTAGATATACTTCAGTCATTTTTTTAGATTCGTCTTCTTTACCCTATTACTTTTTACATCTTTTCAATTTCTTTCTTTATATGCATGAGTAACTCTATAGTTATAAGTAATCAAAGCCTAAAGAATGACATTCATTCTCTTCCTATTTTTATAATAGACCCATTCTTTAAATCCAATTTCCTTCAGGTGTTTTTGAACCAACTCAAACTCGTCCCCCACACGGTTTGGATCATGGGCATCAGATCCAAAAGTTACCTTCACCCCGTAAAAACATGCAATCTCTAGGATTTCGTCAGAAGGATACCAACCCCCAACATCTTTCGTTTTACCGGATGTGTTTATTTCAATTGCTATATCATGTTCTCCAATTACCTTTAGAGTATGTTCAACAGCCTTTGTTTGGATAGTAGAGAACGAAGGATAATATCCTTTCATTGCATCAATATGCCCAAGGATTTGGAACATTCCGCTTCGTGCAGATTGCTCGATGAGATTATAATATGTTTCTTTTGTTTGTATTTTTTGTTGTTCTGTCAGTCCATCCCAACGGTCTTTCTTAAATATACTAATCCCATCCACATGGTGAACGGAGCCAATAATGTAATCAAAGGGATAAGCGTTGTAACAAGAACGATACCTATCAACATCCTCCGGAAAGAAATCTGACTCGACCCCTAGGAGGACTTCAATTTTTCCACTATACAATTGCTTCAGCTGCAATACTTCATTTATATATTTAGGAAATTCACTTTTACCCATGGCGATATGGGGATAAAGCTGATCTTCTTCACTCGAGAAATAAGGAGAATGGTCCGAAATTCCAATGATATTCAGTCCCTTTTCAATTGCAGCTTCAATATAATCCCTAATTGTTCCTCTCGCGTGACCACAACGGTCGTGATGTGTATGTATATCAAACTTTATATTAGAACTCAATGAGTTCATCTTTGGTCACCTCTTGTTAATATTTTCTCCATCTTTTTATATTTACCACCGAAAAACATTTTAAAAATTTTCTATTTCAAATTACGTTTTTAATATTGAGGATATCTTTCTCCTGTCTCGACCATCTTTTGAGCATTTAAAACGATTTCGGTGTTAAGCAAGGAGATTTGCTTCTTTACATCACTTCTGCTCGTATCAATAACTATAGTAGCTTCTGAGGTTTTCTTGGTTAAGTTTTTTGCTATTTCTGATTGAAATTCTACAGCATTGAAAGTCTCAACAGATCGAACTTCGTCAATATTCCAAACAGCTGCGTCGATTTGATTTTCCTTTAGCATTTGAAAAAGCTGCATGTAGTTCATATCTACAAGTTGAACATTTAGATTTTCACATTCAAGTAGAGTTATGTTTGTTTGGTCTGGAGATGAACGATCAATTCCCACCCTCATTCCTGATTCAATTTTTACTTTCGATGGGTCAGCTAAGAAAATCTTATGCTCTGAAACGTAAGATCCTAACCCAAATGATTTAACAATTTCCAATCCTATATGTGGTTTTATCCCCTCTTCTGCAGCTAATCGTGACACAATCGCAAAATCATAACGTCTCGTTTTAAGCGCTTCTAAACGATTGCTGGCACCTCGCATATAAGCCAAGCTAATTCGTTTGTTAAGACAATTGAAACCATCGACAATTCCAGTCGCCAATCCTTCATATTTTTTTGAGTACGGCAAAGGCATTGCTCCTACTAAAGGACCTGTACCAGATATATCGAGTAGAACACTTACATCTTTATTTAATAAAAAAGTCCCCAAATGACCTCTCGTTTCTAATTGAATTGCTCCTACCATTTCAAGTAGCTTGATTGCACCTTGGACCGTCCCTCTTCCTAAGCCAAGAGTTTCACAAAAATATGTAACGGTCGGAATTTTATGACCTGTTTCAATTGCCAATAACTCTAATGCTATATTTATTGCTGCCAATCCGTTTTTTGAATACAAGCTTTCCCACATGTTTCTTTCATCCACCTTCAGATTCAAAATACTATATTCAGTATCTTGAATATATCAATTTACAGACATCTGGTAAAGTAAAGAAATAATCTCCAAATGGTTTTCTAATTTAATTATCACGACTTTAATTGCACTCAGCAAATACCAATAATAAAAAACTATTCTGAACCAAATATTTAAAAAGCAAAAGAAGCCGCACTTCTATTAAAGGAAAGCGACTTCTTCTAATGAGATCATAATGAATGGATACTTAATAATGACTCAAACTTATTGCATTTTCTAACTTTGAAGCTGCTTTTTCATCAGCAACCACAACTACATTTGGGTGATTTTTTAAAACAGATGCAGGGCAGTCAACACTTGGGTTCCCTGTAAACATCTGATAAATGGCTTCAGCTTTTGAATCACCTGATGCAAGAAGCAGAATTTCTTTGCTTTTTAAAATCGTTGCAATTCCCATCGTAATGGCTTTTTTCGGAACCTGATCAATACTTTCAAAATAGCGGGAATTCGCCATTCGGGTTGATTCTGTTAATGTTTCCACATGTGTTTCCCTATCGAATGGGGTACCTGGTTCGTTGAAACCAATATGTCCGTTTTCGCCAATACCCAGCAATTGCAAATCTAATCCGCCAATATGATCAATGATTTTTTCATAGTTCTTAGCTTCTTGGACAAGATCATCAGAAAGTCCATTTGGAATATGGACATTTTTCTTTGGAATATTTATGTGATTAAATAAATGGTTAAACATAAAAAAACGATAACTATTTGGATGATTAGGTGCTATTCCTGCATACTCGTCTAAATTGTACGTATAAACATTCTGATATGAAGTATAATTTCTCTGATAATCTTTAATCAACATTTCATACGTTCGAACTGGAGTACCTCCTGTTGCCCAGTGATACTTTTGGATTTGACTTTACTTTATTTAGAATGCATTGGCCGCAAATTCACTCATTTCTGCATGACTTCTAACTTTCACCAGTTTCATATTTTCACTCCTACTTTAAAGACATGGATCCTCTGATATTTGCTAGTTTAGTATTTTACAAAATCTCTTTTAAAAAGCTCGTACCGAACTCAGGTCTTTCAATCCCAACAAATTCTGCCATTGTTGCTGCAATATCTGCCATCGTTTCTCTTGTTCCAATCGAAACTGGTTTAATATTTTTTCCTACTATTAATATAGGAGTTTGTTCTCTAGTATGATTAGAGTGTCCAATCGTTGGATCGTTACCATGATCAGCCGTAATGATTAGAACATCCTGTTCGCTTAATTCCGGAATAAAGGAAGCAAAAAATTGATCGGACTCCTCTAAGACTTCCTTATACCAATCGCTGTCTTCCTTATGTCCTGCCAAATCCGTTTCTTGAACATTCACTAAAAAGACTGCATTGTCTTCACTTTTTCTATATAATTCACGATAGGTTTCTAAAACTTCTTTTGTATTGACAACAGGATCCTTATATCCGTTTGCTTGAATGACATCAGCCGTTTTTCCAATTCGATAAACAGGTATATGGTTCAATTCTGCCATATGGGCAAATTGTTTTTCAAAATCAACTCCGAAACCTAAATGCAGGACATGATAGCCTTCGCCATACACATTTGCCTTCGGAGCATCGACACCCCATTGAACAGAATTTTTCTGTTTTACAACTGATAGGATGATTTCTATATTTGACTTTTTATTACCAAAGACGATAACCCTGCTTGTATCGACATTTTCCCTAACGATCTTCCCAATTTTAGTCAGTTCTTCCCAAGATAATCGATTTAAATCACCGACAACGTTAATAATATTTCCCACCTGTGATTCAAGATTATCCCCAATCACGACAGAGCCATTTACAAGTAAAACGGTTGCACCTTGAACGGGATATACCACTTCATAGCCTTTCGTTTCTAACACGTGTTTGATATTAGGTCCAACATCCTTCAATAATCGTTTGTTAGGCACTCCTGGTTTGCTGCCCATCAATTCTTGGTGCCCCATAAATGTATCTGCACCAGGATGAGCTAAATTGCTCTTACCGTAAGCAGCCTTAGGCTCTCCAACATGATCAACAATCTTACCTAATCCAAGTTCGTATAAGGTAGGAATAGTTAAATCAATGGTTTCTCTTATATGCTTATACGTATTAGCATTTACATCTTCAGGCTTAATTTTCTTACAATCCTCCATAGCACCTACGCCAAAACCATCTAGTACAAGTAATGTTATTCTTCTTATCATTCCTTACATCCCCCTTCTTTGAAAGTAAATAAGCTCAGGAGCTGGGGAATTCACATTTCTGATATAGGCAACATGGGCTCTTGTAACAAATATTTGAGTCCGAAACGCATAAATGACAGAATCCCCAACATTCATGTTATTGTTAAGCTCAAGGCATCCATAATAGTCAATGTTGGTAGGAGAAACAAGATCCACCTTTGTTCGCTGTTTCACAATATCTGTTTCGTTTCTTCCGTATAAAGCACCTTCCATATTTGAACGCGAGTAAAATCCTCCAGCAATGGTATAAGCATATTGATCGTCCACATGAGATATTTCTGATGCATAAACGATACTCGGAATTTCTTGTAAATCCTGACGATATGCGTGCAATGGTGTTGTCCCAGTTAATGCATGCCCTGGTTCTCCATGTGTCACTCCCAGTTCTTTAAGCATCGGAATGGTATAACAGCTTGTCGCACTTGGAGCATTAATATGCTTAACCATTATCCCTTTATTTTCCAGGATTTTACGAGCACTCTTAATTGTTTCCATATTAGAAGTAAAAGCGAAATCATCTTTCTCTGCATTCATTTGTATAACAGGAAAACTTGTAATGCCAATCACACGGATTCCTTTTAATTTTAGAAGTTCATCAAGATATCCTTCCATGTGATCGACTAAAAAGCCTCCAAATTGACCAGGGTATACCATATCTGATGGCTTTATGACACGAAGAATAACATCTTGAGTTAGTCCTAAAGATTCTGCAGCATCGGATAATTGTTTTGCTCGTTCTACGGAAAAAAGTGTGACTACTTCCGGTTTTAATTTTGTTAAAACCTCTTTCCATTGGGTTTTGCCTGGCTGGACAATATGCCCAATGTTTCCGATATGGCAGTTTCCCTTTTTTAATTCAAATGCTTCGTCTATATCAACGGCAACGGCACGATTGATTCCATTTTGTTCAATTACATTCCCAACAAAGCCGCTTCTTCCAATTTGCTTGGTCATATAGTATAGATGAAGATCGTGCTCTTTTGCTGTTTCACTTAGCCTTCTTACGTTATGCTCCAGTGAATCCAAATCGATTACATACGTGTTTGGGGGAATTTTCCCCTCTTGGTGAAGTTTCACCGCGGATTTAATGAGTCCTTCATTTCGTTTTAGCGTCATATTTAAAAACATTTGAATGTTCACCCCCTTGATATTTCTGCTAGTGTCTTTTGTAAAATTCTAATAGCGGTAGTAGCAGAAGACTTCATAGGATTTATTCGTATTCCATGTTCTTTTAACTCTGGTCTGCTCTCTAGAAAACTTCCAGACACCCTGTAGATCATAGGTATTAACTCGAAACGCGATTCAGCTCCGACTGGAAAGGTAGCTGCCCCATATTTTGAGGCTAGTTCAATCACTCTTGTTGCAATCGGTTCAATCAATTCGACAATGACGTTTTTTGATTGTGCGTTTGTAATGTAAGCTTCACTAATACCTTGAACCTCTCCATTATTTAAACGGAAACATAATTCTTCCACTTGCTCATTTTGAATCGCAATCATCACTGGAGCAAATGCCAAACTGCGAAGAAGTTCATGTGCTTCAAACCCTTGGACTTGTCCACCGCCTGAGTAGTTTCGCTGATGAATTTGCTCAATCATCTCTTTTTTTCCTAAAATCACACCAATTCCAACTGGTCCCAAAAGCTTAAAGCCGGAAAAGGTTGAAAAATCAGCTCCATATTGCGTACCAATTTTTTTCGTTTTCATCGCACAATAATTGTCATCTACGACAATCAGTAAATCGGGACGTTTTTCTTTTACTAATAAAAGAATCTCTTTTAAATCATACACATCGCTTGGCTGTTGTCGTGAATGCTGGACATAGAAAACCTTCGATTTCTTATCCTCCTGAAGTGCTTGAACAATAGCCGAATGATCATTAAAATTTACTTGATTTTGCTTTAATCCCATTAAACGGAATGTTTCTTTTGTGGTTGTATACATAGGCGCAGTATGAACAATACATTGATCACCAGCTTCAAGCAGCGTACTGAGAATAACTCGAATGGCTCCTGTACCACTCCCGCGCACTAAAGCACAAGCCTCGGTTTCAAATGTTTTTGCGAGAACATGTTCAACCCTTGCCGTCATTAAGGGACGATGATAGTCCGGATGGAGACCCACATCACCAAGATGAAAGAATTCATTATTTTTGAATTCCTTAGTGATTTCATCCATTAATCGGAATTGAAGCCCCTTGGATTCCTCTAGAGTCATATTCTTTAAAACAGACTGTTCATATTTATTACCCATTTCGTGCCCCTCTTTCTCAATCCAGAATTCCAAGCATAATTCTAAAAAGCTAAAAATTTACGTGGATTTTGAATGAGCATTTTATCAATAATTTCATCTGTTACCCCATTTTTTAAAAGAGCTGGAATGAAATTTTCAAATAGATGGTTATATCCGTGACCGCCTTTAGACTTCAAGTGGGATTTTCTTGTGATATCACAAGAAAGCATTAACTGATCTTCATACCCGCGATCAAGCAATTCAATCAGATTGATGACCTTATCAGAATCTTTTCGATAGCTGTTTTTTCCAATAGTGTCAAATTGAATATAAGCACCGCTTTGCAAAAGAAGAAGCTGCTCATCCATATCTGTATTTAAATCTTGGTGACCAAATGAAATTCGATTCATCTCAACATGATTTCTTTGGAAAATTTCTAATTGCCCCTTTCCCATCGTCCCAATTTCACAATGGGTACTGATTGGTGCACACGTCTTTTTATGAGCCATGATGGAAGCCAAGAACACTTTTTCTTCCGTTACGGTAATTTCATTCAGGCTGCTTCCTATTTCAGAAATGAGTCCTGCCTTAATAGTCGTATCGTCCATTCCATCCATAATTTCACGAATCATGATCTCTGCTAGTTCTTCCGCTGACTTCTCAAACACAAAAGCAGGATAAACAGATTCCTTATAAAATCCGGTTGAAGCGACAATAACAAGATCATGTTTTTGGGCTGCTTCGTGAAGAGCTCGAGCATTTCTTCCCATTCCAATATTTGAAACCTCAACAATTGTATTGCACCCGGATTTTTTCAGTAATTCGATTTCTTGTTCGAGATCAGGATTGTCCTCCAGCTTTGAATCCTTATCTACTTCCTCTCGAACACCTGAAAGATCAAAAACAAGATGCTCATGTATCATCGTTTTACGAACCTGCTCCGGAACGATTTCCCCTGTCACTGAATGAATTTTCATAATAAAAACCTCCTATAAATGAAAGGTAGGAATCAAACCTACCTTTCATTGCGAATTTAAATTAAATGAAGGAAATATAATAAGTTTAGTATAATACCAGTTATAATGATGGCAACTGGACCAGCAGCAAGCTTCATAATTGGACGTCCAAGACCTTCGTTTGCAGCGTATAACAAAATATAGATGGTTAGAGATAAACCTACTGCATTCGGAGCCATCTTCATGGCTGCAAAAGCTCCACCAATAAACAATGCAAGCTCGATCATCGAATTCATGGATGAACGAATATTATCAGATGCTTCACGTAATGATGGATAGCGTTGTAGAAAACGTCCAATTCCGCGAAGAGCAAGAACTTCTATGCAAACCCAAATCGCACCTACTATACCTGCCAGAACTGGATTCGGCATTAAGATACCAATAGGGAAAACAAAGGTTAAACCAACCACTCCATAAACACCTGTAGCAAGCGCAGTTGTAGCAATTAATGGAATAAAACTAATTCCCCTGATAATATCTGCGATAGCTGCACTTTGTAAAAGATTGCTTCTTTCTTGTCCTGTAGCCTGCCATGCTTGGTGAAGGATAGGACCATCTACCTCGGAACCATTCATTAATCCCAAATTAGTAGCGATCGCTAGTAGAGCACCAATCCCCGCTAAAATTGGAAGACCTTTAACAATTCTTTTTGTACGTATATCAAAAATATTCTCTTCCTCAGTGTCAACACTAATGTCAACCTTATTTTTCACATCTTTCATAATGGAAAAAGTAATCAATAGAATCATGCCCATTAACATCAAAACGGCAATTTGCATGGTAAAGCCAGATATAGTGGTACCTAATGAAAAATTATTTGTGGCTTGCGCTAACAAATCTTGGACGTGCGAATCTTGTCCAGCAGCTTTTTTAATCGCATTTACCTTACCAGCAAAATCAGCACCTTTTGGAAACGTAACATCTGCTAATTGACGTGCTTTTTCTAAAGCTGTATTCGCTTTATCAGTAAAGCCACCACCGACAACTGGTAATAGCTGACGCACGACTAACGCGACAAGACCAGAAAAAAGTGCTCTAACCCATCCAAATTGGTATAAAATCGCAATGATTGGGAATGCGGTAAAAGCTACGAGCACTGGCGTTGAGAGTTCCCCTAAAGAACCAAGTAAGTCAACTGGAAGTAAAGAAAACACTGTTTGTACACCTGTTAGTCCAAATAAAGCAACAATTCCCCAAATACCGCCAAGACCTATTGCCATCCACCAGCTGGTAGCCATAACACCTAAAATATCAGTTGGAAGGAAAAGCAGCCAAGGATTTAACAATTTAAAGGAAACAGCAAATGATATCCCCACAGATACAATAAATCCAATACTTAAACCAAATGAGATGGATGACAGTTCTGAACGCTTCATTCGCCCTTCCATAAACTCAGGTAAAATCGGGCGAATCCCATCATGAAATACCGCTTTTCCCCAATGAGAGGCTAGTGCTGTCAATGCTGTAAGACACATAATAACAGCGATATCAAGTACCGAAATGTTTTGTAAAATTTGCATTTAGCCCACTCCTATACAAGTTCATGTTTTTTTAGCAAACTATTAATAATAACAGGTACAGCTTCTTCAATACCTTCTACAGCCATACCAAAGGCAATCTTTCCTTGACTAACCAATTTTTCGATTTCTGCCGGATTAGGCTTTTTGCCGTTTTTTGAAACCGTTGAACAATTTGCATATCCAAGTATCCCGATTGCAACTGAAAGTGCCGCTCCTCCGCCGCTGTTACAAGCACCTAAATAATAATCCGCTTCTCCAGCTTTGATCTTCTTAGATGCATCAAAATCAGAAGTAACCGTTACCTGTACCTTATCTCCACCTGCTGCTTTTGCGCTTCTTTCAATAACATCTTTTTTAAGACCTCCAACAACAATTCGTAACATTACGCATTCTCCTCTCTAGTTAATACTCCGAAATATAATGTAAGAAATGCAGCTTCCGCATCAATATCTGCACCTTTTTGATTGTTAGCAGACAATAACTCCTTAGCAAATAGATAAAAATTTGGGTTCTCCTCAATAACCGTTTGTAGTTCACCAGAAATATCTGTTAAAGGATTTTTATCGGAAATTCTTTGTAAAGCGATAGAAATGTGACTTGCGAAAGAACCTGCGTTTTCCTCGCTTAGTTTTACCTCAAGGAAATTTTCGACCGTCTCAAGGATAGCTGGTAAACGATCGTAAATTTCGTCACTAATTTGGTTTGTATCATGCAATAAATCGATTCTCTCTTTTAAGCTAAAATCCACTTTTGTTACCCCTTTCAATATTTTATTTATTTATAAAGTCCTTTATATTGTCTTTCATTTATCTATGCTTTATAGCAAGAAGCGGATTGAAAGTCTCATCCCCTATAAAATCGAATGTACAATTTTTTGTACATTTAGTTAAAAAAATTAATACTTCGGAATTAGATCGCCTCTGACAACCTTGGATTGAATATCGACAATTCCTTTGGATGAAAGCAGACTTATAATATAGTCCATCTTTCGATTATCTTTTTTGATGACACATACCGCTTCATTCATCTGCTTCTCATACTGGATAGCAAGTGGCGATGTAAGTGGTTGAAGGTTAAATGATATTGAATCAATTTCATCCACATTCCAGACCATGGCATCAATCGTTTGCGCTTTTAAGTGTTGAAGTAAATGCATATAGTTTAATTCCAGGTATTCGATTTCTAATCCAATTGCTTCTGCATGTGTTAATCTTTTCTGATCCGTTGAAAAACTGTCTATTCCAACTTTCATCCCATTGAAAAGTTTCTTCTTTTCTGGATCTGTAAATATAACCCCATGTCCGGAAACATATGTTTTTTCACCAAAATCCAAAGCGATTTTAAGAGTTCGATCTTGTTGAATCTCTTCTAATGCTGAAAACTTGGACATAAGGGCAAAGTCATATCGCTCCTCTTTTACTCCCTCAAGGCGAGGTTTAGATCCTCTCATAAAGGCGATATTTAAAGAGAGAGCCAATTGTTCCAATTCGGAAGTTAGCCCAGTTGCAAGTCCCTCATACTTTTTTGAATAGGGAAGCGGCATTACTCCCGTAATTTGATTTGAACCTGAAAACTTCAATAAAGAAGGAATGTCTTTGTATCGTAAAAATGTCCCAAGATGCCCTCTAGGTTCTAGGTTTATACAATTTTCATCTTCTAGACTTTTTAGCACCGTCTGTATGGTACCACGACCCACTTCGAACTTGTCGGCAAAGTCACCAACTTTCGGCAAACGATCATTTACTTCAATGAATAAAAGATCCTCAGCGACCTTTTGTAATATAATTCCCTTTTTAGAAAAAAGATTGTTCAGATTTTCCATTGATCACCATCCATTCATTGTACAATTTTTTGTATAATGATAGAAAAAATAAAAATCATTTAAAGTATTTTCAAATTATCTTTAAATAATATTGAATATACTTCTTTTTCAATAGTGTTTGAACATACTCTATTGAATGAAATTAATAGAATGAATACTTCCGTTATGTTTGTGTAAAGTGAATATACAATTTTTTGTACTTTCCACACACATAATATAACATCTTCTAAAAGCGTTTACAATACTTATTTTTTTGAAAATTTATCTAGTATTTAAATTATTTGTTTGAGAGCATTTTTAAATGTACAAAATTCCGTATATTGTATACTATAGTAAATGTACAGTATTCCTTTACAAAACTCATAGACGGAGTGATTTAGATGTATCGCATTGTTTTTTTGGATATCGATGGAACCCTATTAGACTCTCAGGGTGATTTAGATAGTAAACTAGTAAAAACTATAAAAGATATTCAGCAAAAAGGTATACTAGTTGGATTAGCTACGGGCCGATCTTTTGATGGTGCATTGAAATATGGAGAGCAAATCGGATGTTCAATATACGTTACGTATAACGGAGGCTATGTTGTTTCAGATCAAAATATCATTCATGACGTGAAAATACCTTCCTCACTGGCTTTTCAGTTATGCAGTCATACTGATGAATTAGGTGGCACTTATATCCAGTATTCTTATCGTACATCCCGTTCCAATCAACCAACACGAGGAATTGAGTACTTGCTCCCTGCTTCTGAACCATCAAATTTACTAGACACAAATCGTGATGCTCATCGGTTAGTTCTTTATCTTGATCAAGATCAACGATCTATACTTCAAGAGAAAATTAAGGATGCAGCCAGTTTTGATGAAGGAGATCGGTTGGAAGTTTTTCCGAAGGGATCAAAATGGACCGGCATTTTACCTCTAATCAACCAACTAGGAATCTCCCCAGAAGAGGTTGTAACGATTGGCAATGGCACAAACGACATAGAGATGTTAGAAGCCGCTGGTCTCGGCATTGCAATGGGGAATGCATCTGAATGTGTAAAAGAAAGTGCAGATTTTGTCACAGAAGATAATGATCATGATGGCGTAATTTTAGCATTAAATAAGGTCTTTAACTTGCAAAGTCAGTTCATATCTTAGTTGTTTTCTCTAAATAGGATTACTTTCCAGTGTTTCCTATTTATCGATTGGAAAATGAAAAGGTTAGGTAACCTTAGTTTTATCTTACTAACTTGAGCCTTGCAAAAAATCTGTCATAACTAATCTTTTTAAGTCTAATTGAAAGAACCTTTGTTGATTTGCAAAATATTTCCTATTATTAAAATTTCATCATCTGGTATTAGAGCAGTTAACCAATCATCATTATCAAATTTATAAAATTCAATTTTATTTTCTAATAATTAATTATAGTATAAAGTATCTATAATATAAGACCGTTTGAGAATTCAAACGGTCTTATATATTTTAATACTTGTTTTAACTTTTCATCTTATTGTTATCTATATGTTTGTGAAGGTAGGTTTTCACAAAGACATTCAATAAATTGGAGAGCATTTATTTTACGGCAAACAAAAATATATGTTTCTTATTTAACTGCTTAATTTAATTCCTTGCCTGGTTTAAAAGCTGGAACTTTAGAAACAGGAATCTGCATTTCTTCCCCAGTTTGAGGGTTACGACCTGTCCGAGCTGCGCGCTTATGCACTTCAAATGTCACAAATCCGATTAACTGAATTTTCTCTTCCTTAGCAAGTGTAGTAGAGATGGTTTCAAACAAATCATCCACAAATTTTGTGGCATCTTTCTTTGTTAGATCTGCTCGTGTTGCGACAGCATTTACTAATTCTGTCTCCTCTTCTTATTAAATTGGATATTATGTAAAGATGACAGCATATCATATGATTTATATATCTGTCACTGATTAAAATTAAATAAAAGGAAGAAAATCCTATGTTTTTTCATGAAATGAATACTTCGTTTGGCAATCTGGAGAAATAAAACGTAGTTCTGATATAACTAATCATTCACTTGCAATTAAAATGTCACAAATAAAAGTGTAAATTTGCCAAAAAAGGTTTTGGATTGTTCTTATTAATATATTTTAACACTTGTTTTAACTCATTCATCCTGTTGTTATCTATATGCTCGTGAAGATAGGTTTTCAGAAAGGCATTTAGTAAAATGGTGTTTCTTATACTTGTTTCTATCAAGAGAGCTGTTGCTTTTGATAGGATCATATCTAAAGCACAAGACAAAGAAAAAATATCTTCATAGGACGTTTATGTAAAGCGAAAAAGTGGAACAGGAACTTACGGAGGCTCTAGCCGTACAGTTCTTGTTTTCTTATTTTTCGAAAAAACGACCTTTATTAATTGTTTTTCACTGTACAAAATTCTCATGTTATCACCACAAATTTAAAAGAAAATTTGTTACAGCCTTATTACCCTTTCCTAATCAGGATAAACTTAATTTTCTATAAGTCGATGGACTTCTTTCATATAAAACTGGTTACTGATACTACTCGCACGAAAAAACCGACATCTGTCGGTTTCCATTTAAATACCTATAATTAGAAGATCTCACTACCTTTTCTTTAAGTAAATAATCAAAGTTTTAGTAGTTTACTTCTAATTAAATACAAATTCAAAAGATAGCTAGTAGTAATATTTTATTTCTTTCTATAGCAAGTCATTCAATCCAAATTAATTAAATTGCTCTCAATTACAACCTAGGCCACCACATCTCTGATACTTTCTCGTTAAACATAGCACCTTTTAAAAGAGTAATCGCTTTCATTAATCCCTCATCTGTAGAGGCAAGCATATCTTCATGTTCGATTGAAAGGACATAATCGTATCCAACTGTGCGAAGTGCACTTACCATATCTTTCCACACCTTTTCATCGTGGCCATAACCAACCGATCTAAACGTCCAAGAACGATCTAAAACATTACTATAATGCTTTGTATCCAATACGCCATTAACGTTTATATTCGCTCGGTCTAAATAGGTATCTTTTGCATGGAAATGGAAAATTGCTTTTTCACGACCAAGTTTTTTAATCGCCTCTACTGGGTCAATCCCCTGCCAAACGAGGTGACTCGGATCAAAGTTTGCTCCGATATTTTCCCCTGCGTGTTCCCTCAATTTTAGCAATGTTTCCGGATTATACACAACAAAACCTGGATGCATTTCAAAGGCGATTTGGTTGATGCCATGTTGTTCTGCGAATTTCGCTTCTTCTTTCCAATACGGAATAACGACTTCGTTCCATTGCCAGTTAAGGACGTCTAAATATTCGGGCGGCCAAGAACAAGTGACCCAGTTTGGATTTTTAGCTCCTTCATGATCCCCGGGACATCCCGAAAAACCATTCACAACCGGTACACCTAATCGTTCCGCAAGCAATATAGTTTTTCTCCATACTTCATGTGATTGACCGGCGAAATTTTCATCCGGATGCAGTGGGTTTCCGTGGCAGCTTAAGCCGCTGATTGTTAAGCCCCTCGTTTCTAAAGCACGGGTAAACGTCCTAATTTTTTCAGGGGATTCAAGTAACTCATCTGGATTACAATGATGATTACCAGGATAATTTCCTGTCCCTAATTCAACTGTTTCTACACCCATTTCGACCAGCTTATCAAGCATAACTTCAAATGGAAGATTCTGATAAAGGGCGGTAAAAACGCCTAGTTTCATGAATATACCTCCTCGCCCACTTTAATTTTCACCCATTTTTGCTGTTGATGACTTTCTAAGATAGAATCTGTAATACACATGGATAAGTGCCCATCTTCAAATGTCGCAAATTTAGGCTTGTCTGTTTTCAGACTCTTGCCATCGCGAACAAAAGAGTAGAAATTAAACATCATATTTTTCAATGCATCCGGCAGCCTTCATTATGGCCGCCAGGGTGGTGGATGGCGGACCTTGCTTCTGCAGCAAACAGTGAAGGATCCGCTAACAGAAGTTCATTTGCTTTATCCCGGTGCCCAATCCATAGCTTCTCTTGTTCCTCTTGGTTCCAGAAAATGGAACTTTTACTGCCGTTGATTTCAAAGCTAAGTCTATTTTTCCGTCCTGCACTTACTTGTGATACCGTAAATACTCCTCTTGATCCATCTTCAAAGCGGACAAGGACAGAACCATAATCTTCTGTATTGATTGGAACATCTTCATATTCTTGTTCTTCTATATTTTGTGCACTAAAAGTAGCGATTGCATTTTTTGCTTTCTTTCTTACAGGAATCACGGTTGCTAAATCCGCGAAAACTTCAACAATCCGCTTACCAGTTACAAATTGGACAGTATCGCACCAATGCGAGCCAATATCCGCAATAGCACGGGATTTCCCACCCACTTCAGGGGCTAGTCGCCAGTTAAAGTCAGTCTCAAACAATAACCAATCCTGCAGATAGCTTCCATGTACCAAATTCACTTCTCCAAGTTCACCATTTGCAATCATTGCTTGTAAGTTTTGTACACTTGCATGCTGTCTGTAATTAAAATTCACCCCATGGACAACAGAGTGTTTTTTTGCCAATTCCAGCAATTCCGCAGATTCTTCACTGTTCATCGCTAGCGGTTTTTCGGAGATCACATGCTTTCCAGCTAAAATAATGTCCTTATTAATCGCAAAGTGAAGGTGATTTGGGGTGCAATTATGCACGACTTGGATTTCGTTGTCTTTCAGCATTTCAAGGTAATCTCCATAAGCTTTCGGAATCCCAAGTTCGGCAGCTTTTTTTTCAGCCGCTTCTTGACTAGTTTCAGCCAATCCGACTACTTCCACAAAACCAAGCCTTCTTAAGGCTTCAATATGAGTCGGACCGATAAAACCGGTTCCAATAATTCCAACTTTAATTTTTTCCATTTTTAAGGACCTCCTACTAAAAAGAAGTTATACACTTGTTCGATTTTCTATCAAAGGGAATAGAACAATAATGATCGAGTCAATTACTTATTCTAATTCCCCTTATTCAGTCTAAAAATTAAATACCTTAAACCAAACTAGATGCTTTTGTCTGGTTCAATATATCTTCGATCAAAACTGATTTTCCCGTTTTAACTGACTCTACAGCCCCTAATACCATCGCTAGGCTTCTTAAATTATCTTTACCTGAAGTTTCAGGCTCTCTATTTTCGTTAATGGAGTCTGCAAATTCTTTTAAGCTTGCTAAGCGCTCTTCCACCTGTAAATCAATTAAATCAACCTCTAATTGACCATTTTTTTCACGGGCACCTTGCATAAATACCGATTTAAAAATATCATGAGGTTTAACGATGACCTCATTATTGGCCACAAAATCTCTCCTTCTTCACCTTGAATGCGCCAATCTCCATCCCAGGTTGTTTCCCATCCACGTGAAACCCAGCTTCCGGTATAAGAAACAACGGCACCATTAGACATTTCAAAAACCACTGAAGCCACCGCATTTCCCTTAAACCAGCTCCATTTTGGATTCCATGAATGCGCTTTAATAGAAACGGGCTCAAGACCAAGGATTCCTCTAATTTGATCAAAATGATGAATGGCCATATCAATAATCAAAGGTTCTTCCATTTCAGTTCGAAATCCTGTAAACTCAGGTGATTTTTGAAAATTAATATAAACACTTCCCAACTCACCGATCACATTTTGTTCAATTACTCTTTTGACTGTTTGAGGTGCTCTTTTAAAACGATAATTTTGGCTAACCATGATATTACATCCATTGCGCTCAGCTGCTTCTATAATTTTCTGACAATCTTCGAATGTACCTGCCAAAGGTTTCTCTACTATACAATGGAGTTTATTTTCAAATGCCTCTAAAGCAACATTAGCATGATAATCTGGCGGAACCAGGATCAGTACTGCATCTGCTTCAACATGTTCAATAGCCTCGGATAAACTTTGGAAAGCGGTGTTCGGTTTTAATTGATAATGCTGACAAGCTTTATCTAATAAGTCTTTGTTTAGGTCTACGATAGCTGCAAGCTCCCAATGTGGGGAATCTAAAACAACCTGCGTCCAGCTCCATCCCCATCCGCCAATGCCTACTTGAATAATACGTAATGAATTAGTCATAATTACCTCCAAAATAGTTTTTAAAAATTAGGGGTGATAAAACATCACCCCTTTCCATTAATTACCTTTGAATACGTTCCCCCATAGCTTCGGGTCGTCCACATTTTCTTTTGTAACTAAGTTAGGTGGAGTAAATTGTTGTTTCTGAACTTGTTTACCAGCAAGGAAATCCATAGCAGTTTTTACAGCCAATGAGCCCATTACAAATGGATCCTGATTGACAGTTGCATCCTGTTCTCCGCTTCTAATTCTTTTTAAAGCATCTGGCGTTCCATCTACAGCAACTAGCATGATATGTCCTTTTTCGCCTGCCTTAACAAATTTACCAACCTGTCTAAGTCCACTTAACACACCACGCTGCATGTCATCATTATGAGTAAAGATGGCTTTAATATTTGGATTTGCTGTTAAAGAATCGGCTGTAATACTTTGTGATTTTTCTGCATCCCAATCTGCATTTTTTGTAAGAACTTTAAAGTCTAAGCCATGTGCTAGACCTTTATCAAAACCGCCACCGCGTAAAATGGCATGATACTCTCCTGGTGCACCAGTCAGCTCTAATGCAGTACCTTTACCTAAAGTATCAGTAATGTATTTTGCAGCCAATTTTCCTGCTTCTTCATTATTAAAAGCAATACTGCTGACAACATTTGCTCCCTTGGAAACAACTCCATCCACAGTTACTATTGGAATCCCTGCAGCATTTGCCTCTTTCACACCTGGAACTAATTCATCAGAGTTTGCTGGTGCCAATATAATGAGGTCCACTTTCTTTGCAATGCTGTCTTCAATTTGTCTTAGTTGTGTTTGGCTATTTGATTGACCATCCAATACAGTTACATCAGCACCTAGTTTATTAGCTTCATCTCGAATACCCTGATCTAAAGCAACCATAAATTGAAAGCCGCGGCTATATAACAAAACTGCAATTTTCTTCTTCCCATCTTTTTTATCAAGGTTACTAGCACTTTTATCTGTTGCATTAGCAGATGTTGATTGGTTATTTGAACTGCACCCTACAAGCAGACTGAACATCAGAGCAAATAATAGTAAGCTTTTAACTAGTTTCAATTGAAGTACCCCCTAAAAAATTGGTTTTTAATTTTATTTAAGAACTTATTAAAAACTTACGACGATAGACATCCAGCAGTGCTGCTACCAAGATAACACTTCCTTGTACGAGTGAATCCCATGCAGGCGGGACTGAAAGTAAATTGATCGCATTTGAGACCAAAGAGATTAAAATGACTCCTAAAATGGTTCCTAATATATTCCCTTGGCCACCGAATAAGCTAGTTCCTCCAATAACAACAGCAGCAATAACCGTTAATTCAAGCCCTGTTCCAGCAGTTGGACCTGCAGATTCCAATCGGGCAGTTAATAAAATTCCTCCAATCGCAGCCGTAATTCCAGAGATAACATACGTTAAGGTAATGATAGTCTTTGTGCGAACTCCCGACAGCCTTGCTGCCAATTCATTGCCCCCGCTTGCGTATACCGATCTTCCAAATACCGTATTTTTTAAAATAATATGTGCAATTAAAGCTAATACCGCCACGACAATGATTAAATTTGGTATCGAAAATATTTGTCCTGTAGCCAATGTTACAAAACTATTCGGGACAGGACCGACATTTGCGCTATTAGTATAAATTAGCACTATACCTCTAGCGATTCCCATTGTTCCTAAAGTAACGATTAATGGAGAAAGTTGTAATTTTGTAATAAATATTCCATTAATCAATCCAAATACTGCCCCAATTAAAATCATAACGAGAACCCCTACAATTACTGGAACATGTTGATAAACAATTAAACCTAAACCAATCGCAGAAGATACTGCCATTATAGAACCAACCGATAAATCAATTCCTCCAGTTATAATGACAAATGTTACACCTAGGGCCAATGTTACAAGAATAGTCGATTGCATTAACAAATTAATTAAATTGGTTTCTGTTAGAAAAACTGGAGTCATAAAACTGAGTATAATACCAAAGGCAATAATGACAATTAATAGTCCAAGACTGCCTAAATATTGTTTTAAATTTTTCCTTAAATGAATTTTGTTCTGAATGGTTTCAGTATTAGCCAATTCTACTTTTCTGTTAACTTGCGTCTGCTCCTGTTGCAAACTTAATCACCTCTTCTTTCGTAATCTTATCATCTTTAAGTTCAGCAACATTTTTACCTTCTCTTATAACGATGATTCTATCACTCAACGCTAAAAGTTCCATAATATCGGAAGAAATGATGATTATTGCCAGCCCTTGAGAAACAAGATTTTCAATCATGGATTGGATTTCTGCTCTTGCCCCTACATCCACTCCTCGGGTTGGTTCATCAAGAAGTAAAATTTTCGGGTTGGTCGCTAACCACCTAGCTAATACAACCTTTTGCTGATTACCGCCACTTAAGGAAATGACAGAAGTTTCTATATTAGGAGCCTTAATGCGAAGCTGCTCCTTGTAGCTTTGAACAATTTCCTTTTCACGGTTTTTATCAATCCAGCCAAATTTCTTAATATTATTTAATATTGATAGTGATGCATTTTCTTTAATACTTGCATTTAACACTAAACCCTGTGTTTTTCGATCTTCAGTAACAAAACCTATACCATGTTTGATCGCATCCTGTGGGTCCTTTATTTTCGTACTTTTCCCATTAATAATGATTTCTCCATCATTAATAGGATCCACACCGAACAAACACCTGAAAATTTCTGTCCTTCCGGCACCAACAAGCCCCCCTAAACCCAGGATCTCTCCTTCGTGTAAATCAAAGGAAACATTTTCAATTGCACCGGTACGCGTTAAATTCCGAACTTCCAGGACTTTCTTGCCAAGCTTTGGTTTTCTGGTTCTTTCTAAGGAAACATCTCTTCCTACCATTAAACGTACAATATTGTTGGGAGTAATTTCTTTTTTCGTTGCCGAAGAAACTAACTTCCCGTCTCTAAACACTGTAATCATGTCTGCCAATTCAAACACTTCTTCTAAACGGTGGGAAACATACAGGATGGCTAAACCTTTATCCCGTAAATTTTTGACAATCTGCATCAATCGTTGAGTTTCTGATTCAGAAAGAGAGGCAGTTGGCTCATCTAGTATTAAAACTTGGGTCTCCATCGAAAGAGAACGTGCGATTTCTACCAGCTGTTGTTCTCCTGTCGACAAACTAGAAACAACCGCATTAGGATCAATGTTCCCCAAGTTTGTCCAAAGCTTCTTTTGCCCGATTATAGACATCCTTCCAATTGATCATTTTACTGTTGTTCTGTGGCCAATGCCCCAGTGAAATATTCTCTGCAACAGTCAAATGTGGAACCAAAAGCAATTCCTGATGGATAACAGAAATTCCATGATTTTTTGAATCTCTTGGGTTTGAAAAAGAAACACTTTCATCATCGATACTGATTTCACCCTGGTCCGGCTTATAAAAGCCGGCAAGATTTTTATGATGGTTGATTTTCCTGCACCGTTTTCTCCTACTAAGCATTGAATCTGCCCGCCATAAATCGTAAAACTTACATCGCTTAATGCTTGAACACCTTGAAACGCCTTACTTATGTTTCTCAGCTGTAGTGTATTAATCATACGGAAACAACCTTTTTAAGGAACTGTAATCCTTCTTCACCAAGTGAATCCTGAGATGGAGCCAAAGGTCTCCATTGTGAAACTGCGCGGGCAATCTCCTTGATTTCTGTAGTAAACGACTCAATTACAACTGGTCCATCATATGAAATTTCTTTCAATGCTTGAAATACCTCATTCCATGGAATATGTCCTGTTCCTGGCGTACCTCTGTCATTTTCACATGAATGGAAATTGAAAATTTTGCTGCCAGCCAGTTTAATAGCTTCTGCAATATCTTTTTCTTCAAGATTCATATGGAATGTGTCTAATAAAAATCCGACATTATCACAATCCACTAGTTCCAAGAATTCTAAGCCCTGCTGAACCGTATTAATGAAATCGGTTTCAAATCTGTTTAAAATTTCAACTGCCAATCTAATACTCTTTTCTGCTGCATAATCGGCAACAATTTTCATGTTTTCAGCTGCCCAATCCCATTGTTGTTTCTTTTCGTCAGGTGTTAGTAACCGCGTTTTGCCAGTAGCAGAATACATTGGTCCGGACACTAACGGTGAACCGAGTTCGGCGGCAATATCGATACAAGTTTTAATATATTCAATACCTTGTTCACGGATTGCTGCATCCTCAGAGCTGATGTCCCGGTTTGGTCCAAATGCCCCGCACACTAACGCTTGAACACCCGTTTTATTTAAATGATTACGAATCGCAGCTACGTCAATGGTTTCGGGGTCTTCAATACAAATTTCAAGATAATCGAAACCGATATTTTTTACTTTATCGATTAAATTCAAGGTTTGGTTGGAAAAGGGAGAGACCCAAATAAAAGTACTAGCGCCAAATTTCATTATTCTATCCTCTCCTTCTTAAAATGTTTTTGCGAAAAGAGATTTTTCTAGTGATTTAATATAATCAATCGATTTTTTTGTATAATCATCAAAGAATTCTAGTCCGCCGCCTTTTTTCATAACGCCAAATGGATCTGCTGCAGCAGGTAAAATCTCAAAAGTTATATGTCCTTTAAAATCAATATCCTTTAATGCTTGTAAGGCCGGAATGAAATCAATATGGCCAAGCCCAGGTGCCTTACGATTGCTATCAGCAAAATGAATGTGGTTTAAGGCATCTCCGCTTTGACGAATGGCTTCGGCAATATTTTCTTCCTCAATATTCATGTGGAATAGATCACCCATGATTCCCACGTTTGGAAGGTTTACTTCTTTCCACATATCCATTGCTTGATCTAATCGATTCAACATGTATGTTTCATAGCGGTTCCACGCTTCAATACAAAGATTAATATTTAATTTAGCTGCATATTCTGCACCTTCACGAATACCTTCAATCGCCCATTTTACTTCATCATCAAAATCAGTTAGTGATGCCGTTTTACCATTTGCCGTTGGGGCTATCATTACCGGGCAGCCTACTTCAGCAGACATATCTGCTACTCGTTTAACATACTCAATTGCTTGTCTGCGTTTATTAGCATCAGGATGAGCCAGGTCTCTTTCGGCATTATAAATGGAGCAAATGGAACCTACCGTGATACCGTAATCGCTTACAAGATTGCGTACTCTTGTTGTATCATAAGCATCTGGCTCGCCTACCAATTCAATTGCGTCATAACCAAACTTTGCTACGCGCTCAATACTTTTCTCAACATCTTCACCAAAATAAACTAGTGAATCAAAACTGTACTTAAACATGTGAATCCCCCTTATAAGTAGTTAATTTAATTTGATTCTTAAAACCAGTTCTTTCTTTGATGTTTCGTATCAACTTCTGAACTCGTTATTAAGATATCTTTAATGTTATGTTACTTTGTTTAACAATTCAGAACAATCAACAAAATTGAGTAAAAAATTCAGATTCTTGCGGATTGATTTTAAAAACTATGTTTTTCAGAAAATAGTATGAGGATAAGAAATAAAAAAATCATACAGCCATATAGACTGTACGATTTTAATAGAGTATCTATTAATTGAACCTAATGGGATATACCTCTTCCATTCATTAGAAGATTGATATCTTCCTCTGTAACATTCTCATTTATTAGGTTACCGACAATCCTTCCTCTATTCATAACTAAAATCCGATTACACAATCCGAGAAGTTCAGTTGTATCCGAAGAGATAATAACGACTCCTTTTCCCTCTTGAGCAAGCTCGTGAATCTTAAGATAGATTTCCGATCGGCTTCCTATATCAACACCCATTGTTGGTTCGTCTAAAATATATAAATCACTATCCCTCATCATCCATCTGCCTAACATGACTTTCTGCTGATTACCTCCACTTAAATATCTTATATTTTGATTAATATGATCTAGCTTAATATTAAGATCAATGACTTTATCAATTGTTTGATCCGCTTCAGAGTGGGAATTAATAAAATTCAAATGAGTTAATTTTTCTAAACTAGCAATGGACAAGTTGCTAGCTACACTCATATTCATAAATAGACCTGAAGCTAAACGGTCTTCATTCACATACCCAAATCTATTGTGGACTGCTTGGATTGGATGTTTAAAATCGATTTCCTTATTTCTCCAAAACATCCTGCCGCTATCTTTTTTCTCCTGACCAAATACAATTTTCGCTAACTCATCTTTACCTGAACCCACTAATCCCGCAATTCCAAGTATTTCCCCTTCAAATAAGGAAAAGTTAACACTTGCAAGACTCTGTTTTTTCGTTAAATTTTCTACTCTTAATAATTCTTTACCAGTTTGTTTTATGACTGGAGGATAATAATGAGTAAGATTATAGCCAACCATTAAATTTGTCATTTCTTTCACTGTAATTTCATTTACAGGATGAGTAGCTACCCATTTTCCATCACGTAAAATGGTAACCTTATCACAAATTTCATGAATTTCATTTAATTTATGAGTAATAAAGACAATTCCAATACCTTCGTTTTTATATTCCTTAATTAATCTGAAAAGATGGTCTCTTTCAGGTTCTGTTAAGTTTGCAGTCGGCTCGTCCATAATTAAGATTTTAGACTTATGAAAGATGGCTTTTGCAATTGAGATTAAATAATGTTGACGATATGGTATATTCATTACTTTTTCATTTGGATTAATTGAAGCACCAAGCTTGCTTAGTATTTTTCTTGCATCTTTTCTCATTTTTGAAAAATTAACAAAAAACTTAAGTATTCTTGGGTGTGATCCAAGGAAAATATTCTCTGCAACACTCATATTTGGGACGAGATTAGGGCTTTGATGGATAACTGCGATTCCGTGTTTTTGAGCATCCTGTGTGGATTGGAAATTGACCTTTTGGTCATTTACTTTTATTTCTCCTGAATCCTGTTTAAATAAACCGGATGCAACATTAATTAACGTAGATTTCCCTGCACCATTTCTACCTATCAGAGCATGAACTTCCCCAGCTTTTACTTGAAAATTTATATGATCTAATACTTTATTATCAAAAAAATATTTGCTTATATTTTCCATTTTTAGTAACATCATCCCACCACTTTCATTCATTACCATAGAAAATAATTTTCTTTAGTTTAAAATACAATTTAATATTAAAAAATGAAATAAATTGTTCAGAAACTATAATTTCTTGCGGGATTTTCATTTCGATATTGAATTTAAATTGTACTTTATCAATAATAATACTAAATTTCAATTCTTTTTTTTCGAATAATCATAAGATTACCAATGCTTCCTAAAATTTTATTAGAGTAGAAGAGGGGGTTATATGGACACATTACCAAAATTAATACAAACTCCTATTTAACCTCGGTGACAGAACTCAAGCAGGGGCCAAAAAGCAAGAAAATAAAATGCTGCATCAACATGAGTATACTGAGATTCTTTTTATCCAGGATGGCCAAGGAAATTTTACTCTTAATGGTAAAATAGTTAATGTGAACAGAGGAGATCTTTTACTTATTAATTCTAATATTGAACACGAGACTGCTTCTTCTATCGGCAGCAGATTCAAAGGATTTTCATTATCCGTTTCTGCTTTACATTTATCTGGGCTTCCAAAAGGTTACATTATTGCTGACAATGAATCGCCCATTTTGAGCGCCCAGGGAAATCATATAACAATAAATAAATATATTGAGGATATTTACGAGGAATATACAAATAGCGACCTCGGTTCTCAGGAAATCATCTCTTCACTTTTAACAACCTTAATTATTAAAATCCTTCGTACACTGTATTCAACAAAATCGGGTGCAAATGCCTCTATTTCTGAAAAAGTTAAAAAATACATTACAGAAAATTATAATCGTGATATATCACTTAATGAATTAGCTAATGTCGTCTATGTAAATCCTTATCATTTAGCCCATACCTTTAAAAATGAAGTGGGAATATCCCCTATACAATTTCTAATAACACACAGAATTGAAGTAGCTAAAACAATGTTACTTCATTCAGATTTAACCATTCGTGAAATTGCTTCCAAGGTGGGATATCCAAATGCAAACTATTTCAACTTACTTTTTAAAAAATTTACTGGATATTCACCAGGAAAATTCAGAAAAAATTTTTAACAATATACATTTTTTCGTATATTGCAAAGGCTACTATTGAACCTTACATGTAGCCTCTGCATTTATGGAATGTACAAACTGAATTTAATTTTCTACCATTATTTTTATAACATCTTTATTATATAAAGCATCATTGATTCCATCGACGATTTGATCAAATGTGATAGCCTTAGTAATTATTTCATGTGAATTAAATCTTTCATTTTTAATTAAATCAATTGCTTGAAGCCATGTGCCGTAACTTCCCGGAACTCCAATTTGATTTATCGAAGAACATAATAATTTTTGACCCATCCGACAAAAATAACATTTGTTACAGCTTATATTAATATCTGCAGTCACCTTCGCACCAATATAAACAGTTTTTACATTTTTTCCAACTCTAACTACTTCGCCCGAGAACTCATGACCTAAAATAAGAGGTAGAGGAGCAGGAAAATGTCCTTTAAAAATATGTGGATCAGTTCCACAAATCCCACACTTTTTTACTCTTATAAGGACTTCTTCTTCATTTATTTCCGGTACAGGTACCTCCTCCAATCTTAATTCTTCCGTTTTATGAAGGGCAGCTGCCAGCATTTTTTGACTCAAGAAGTCACCCCTTTTCAACTTAACTCCAAATATATAAGTATTTACCTTTTTAAAGTTATCTTACTAGTAACAGAATTTTTAAAAAATAAAGTAAGCAATCGAAGTCTTCGCATACCAGTCAGGCTCATATATTTATTGGATCTTTTTTAAAGCCTTAATCGATACCGGTATGAGAAAAGGAGAAGCAGCAGCACTCCAGTGGACCGATATCGATTTAAAGGAACGAGCAATAAATATTAACAAATCATTTGATTTCCAAAAAGCCAGCAAAGATAAAAGTTTGATGTTTGGTGAGACAAAAACCTTCCACTCTGAACGAGTAATAAAAATAAGCCAGTCTTTGGCTAATGATTTACAGTTCCACAAAAATTATCAGAACCAAAATAAGCTAGCTTTGAACGAAATTTATCATCACGATCTTAACCTGGTGTTCTGCAGAAATGATGGTAATTATCTCCCGAAGTCTACATTGTTTAATGCTTTTTCAAGAATCTTAAAAAGAGCTGATATATCCTCCCTGCCAATCCATTCATTAAGACATACCCACGCCGTTCTGCAACTGGAAGCAGGGGTAGATATGAAAACATTACAAGGGCGTTTAGGTCATGGTAGTATGCAAGTTACAGCTGATGTATATTCCCACGTTTCGAAGAAATTAGAATTAGCAGCCATTGATAAATATGAGGAGTATATGAAGGGTATCTATTAATTTTCATTTTTTGTGGGCAAATTGTGGGCAACATCTAATTTATTTTCCAGATATATATAACGCCCACAAAACAAAAACCCCTCAACACTAATAGTATCAAGGGGTTTCGTCATTAAAAAATAGTCATATATTGTTCGCGTTCCCAAGGGTGAACGACTGTACGGAACATATCCCATTCAATTTCTTTCGCTTCAACAAAGTGTTCGAAGATATGCTCTCCAAGACCAGAAACGATTACTTCGTCAGACTTTAATTGATCTAATGCTTGAGCGAGTGTTGCTGGAAGATCGATGATGCCTTCTTCAATTCTTTCTTCCTTGCTCATCACATAGATGTTACGGTCAACTGGTGCTGGAGGGGTTAATTTATTTTTAATTCCATCTAATCCTGCTTTAAGAAGAACAGCCATTGCAAGGTATGGATTTGCTGCTGGGTCAACACTTCGTACTTCTACACGTGTGCTTAATCCACGAGATGCAGGAATACGGATTAGTGGAGAACGGTTTCTTGCAGACCATGCCACATAGCAAGGGGCTTCATAGCCAGGAACTAGACGCTTAAATGAGTTTACTGTTGGGTTCGTAACAGCTGTAAAGCTTGGCGCGTGCTTAAGGATACCAGCAATGAATTGACGAGCTGTTTCACTTAACTCAAGATCACTTGTTGGTTCGTAGAAAGCATTTTTCCCATTTGTAAATAATGATAGGTTGCAGTGCATTCCAGATCCGTTTACACCGAATAATGGTTTTGGCATGAAGGTTGCATGTAAACCATGCTTACGAGCAATCGTTTTAACAACAAGCTTGAAGGTTTGAATTTGGTCACAAGCTGTTAAGGCATCTGCATATTTGAAGTCGATTTCATGTTGTCCTGGAGCTACTTCATGGTGTGATGCTTCAATTTCAAAGCCCATTTCTTCCAGTTCAAGAACGATATCACGACGGCAGTTTTCACCTAAATCTGTTGGTGCTAAGTCAAAATAACCACCTTGGTCGTTCAATTCTAATGTTGGCTCACCTTTTTGATCTAACTTGAATAAGAAAAATTCAGGCTCTGGTCCTAAGTTAAAATGTGTAAAACCAAGCTCTTCCATTTCTTTCAATACTCTTCTTAGGTTATTACGTGGGTCACCTTCGAAAGGTTTTCCTTCTGGAGTGTAAATATCACAAATTAAACGAGCTACTTTTCCTTTTTCAGCTGTCCAAGGGAAAACAACCCAAGTATTTAAATCTGGATATAGTAACATGTCTGACTCTTCAATTCTTACAAACCCTTCGATAGAAGAACCGTCAAACATCATTTTGTTATCAAGTGCTTTTTCTAATTGGCTGACCGGAATTTCAACATTTTTAATTGTTCCTAGAATGTCAGTAAATTGTAATCGGATAAATTTTACATTTTCTTCTTTTGCCAGACGTTGAATATCTTCTCTAGTGAACTTTGCCATTTTATTTCCTCCTACTATTAGAAAAAATTATTTTTAATGGAAAAATCGTGACATATCACCTTGACGCAATGTCGAACGATTTAATCTTCCAGAATGCATTAATTCATTACGGAGTAAATTTCTAAGCTGATCATCAGTCAACTCGCGTTTCGCTTTACCGGTATGTTGCTCAATTACGTTTATTTGTTGCTCTTTGATCAAGAATAGCTGTTTTACACCAGCCATGTTGATACCTTGATCAATTAAGTCCTTAATTTCTAACAGTCTATCAATATCATTTAAACTAAATAATCGCCTGTTTCCATCGGTTCTTGCTGGAGAAATCAATTCGTGCTCTTCATAATAACGTATTTGCCTTGCGGTTAACTCGGTGAGCTGCATGACAGTTCCAATGGGAAACAATGGCATTGAGCGGCGAATTTCCTTTCCACTCACTGATTTCTCCTCCTTATGGTTTTATATTGCTATTATATTAGGTGTCAGAAAAGTTGTCAATCATATGTAAGGTTTTCTGACATGATTTTTAAAAAAATCTTGTTACTACGTTAGATCGATAAAGCCTTTTTCTGCCAAGCTATCTAACGCTATACAAACGGCCATTTTTACATGTGCGTATGTTAAGCCGCCTTGTACATAGGCCACATAGGGTGGTCTGATTGGGCCATCAGCTGTCAATTCGATACTCGCCCCTTGCACGAATGTCCCTGCCGCCATGATGACATTGTCTTCATAACCAGGCATATAGCTTGGATACGGGGTAACATATGAATTAATCGGTGAAGCAAATTGAATCGCTTGACAGAATGCAATCATTTTTTCACGGTCATCAAACTGAACCGATTGAATTAAGTCTGTCCGCTCAGTATCCCACTTAGGGAGTGAGTTCATTCCTAGCTTTTCGAGCATGGCTGCCGTAAAGACGGCCCCTTTCAACGCCTGCCCGACTACATGTGGTGCGAGAAAGAAGCCTTGGTACATTTCTTGAAGACTATAGAGCGATGCACCAGCTTCAGCACCAATCCCAGGTGATGTCATACGATAAGAGCACGCCTCTACCCACTGACTCTTACCCACGATATAACCACCTGTTTTTGCTATGCCACCACCAGGATTTTTAATGAGTGATCCCGCCATTAAATCCGCTCCGACATGACAAGGCTCCAATTCTTCTACAAATTCACCATAACAATTATCTACAAAAACAACAACATCATTCTTGATTTCTTTTACAAAACTTATCATTTGCTTTATTTCTGCAATCGTAAACGAAGGCCTGGTTGCATACCCTTTGGAACGCTGAATCCCAATCATTTTTGTATTTGGCTTTATTTTATGCGAAACAGCATTCCAATCAATCGATCCATCATCAGTAAGCGAGACACTATCATAGGAAATGCCAAATTCTTTTAATGATCCCACTCCATTTCCACGAATACCGACGATTTCTTCAAGTGTGTCATATGGTTTTCCAGTGATATAAAGGAGTTCATCCCCTGGACGAAGGACACCAAACAACGCAATCGATATGGCATGTGTGCCAGATATAATTTGCGGTCGGACAAGTCCTGCTTCCCCGCCAAAAACATCAGCATAAATTAATTCAAGCGTATCTGGCCAATATCATCGTATCCATATCCTGTGCTAGGAATAAAATGTGAATCACTTACCCTTTTGTTTTGAAAACTTTGCAATACCCGGAATTGATTTATTTCTATTCTTTCATCTATTTTATTATGAACTTCAGCTATCTGCTTTTCTACTTTTTTAACGAGTGGTTGAAGCTTTTCGCCATTTTTTAACTGTTGAAACATGATGCGCTCCATTCTATACTTTAAATTTTTCTAGTTGTCCAGTTATTTGATGATCTTGAAGAGAGAATCCCCTACATTGATACAACTGGCTCTCTTCATCAAAGGATAGCTCCCTTAAAACTGTTTCATTCTTTAATTGTGAAAGTAATTTTCCTTCAGAAGATGGAACCTGTACTTGGTATGGAACCATCATTTCAATCGTGAGTTCCTCTATCTTTTTCTTTAATGCTTGGCGATCTTCTTTGTCAAAAGCACTAATAAATACTGTAGGCGTATTAGCGGTCGGAACAAAGTCAGGATGCTGAAGATCTCTTTTATTATATACGGTTATCTGTGGAATTTCTTTAATTTCCAAATCCACGAGCAGTTTATTGACCGTTTTTTCATGATGAAAATAATCCTGATTGGACATATCCACCACATGCAAAAGCAGGTCTGCTTCCTTAACTTCCTCGAGTGTCGAGCGGAAGGCTGCGATAAGCGTGGTTGGAAGATCCTGAATAAATCCAACCGTATCCGTAACTAACGCTAAAAACCCACTCGGCAAAATCAATTTTCTGGTCATCGGATCCAGTGTTGCGAACAGTTGATTTTCCTCATACGAATCTGCTTCAGAAAGCCGATTGAATAGCGTTGATTTTCCGGCATTTGTATAGCCGACAATTGCAACCTGAAATGTTTTATTTTTCTTTCTACGTTCTCGGTATCGATCTCGATGCTGTACAATGATTGAAAGCTGACCTTTAATATCATCAATTTTCTTGCGAATATGACGACGATCGGTTTCTAGCTTGGTTTTGCCTCTTGTTCCGATTCCGGCACCAAGTCGGGATAAGGCGATTCCTTGACCAGCAAGTCGAGGCAATAAGTATTGAAGTTGGGCTAGTTCAACCTGTAGCTTCCCTTCCTTTGAACGAGCCCGTTGTGCAAAGATATCTAAAATTAGTTGGGTTCTGTCGATAATCCGCGCATTGATTTCAGAAGCAAGGTTTCGCTTTTGGCTTGGTGAAAGTTCATCATTAAAAATCACTAAATCCGCTTCTAACTCCTCGACCAGCGCATTTAACTCTTCAACCTTGCCCTTTCCAATATATGTAGCAGGATGGAGACGATCTCGTTTCTGCACAAGAGAAGTTAACACTTTAGCCTGTGCTGTTTCTGTTAACGAAACAAGCTCTTCCATCGAATAGTGGAAACGTAAATCGTCATTACCTGTTGTTTGACAGCCGACAAGGATTGCTTTCTCAATTGTTTCTTTTTGTTCCAAAAGGCATCCGTCCTTCCTTTTACTCTTTTTCCATCATATCAAAAAAAACCCTGATACTCTAATTTTCCCGCTATCTTTCACTTTTTAAAAAATGAGTTGAAATTTTACACTTTCATGGTAAAATCATATTGTTTGCTCAACTGATTAAATACACTATTCATAGTGTTAATAAAGATAAATTAAGGAAAAAATAGAAGGGAAATGCGTTACATGACATGGGAAGTTCTTAGTATGATTGGCACAATTGCTTTTGCCGTAAGTGGAGCCATTGTGGCGATGGAAGAAGAGTATGATATTTTAGGCGTATATATTTTAGGTATTGTTACAGCGTTTGGCGGTGGTGCGATTCGAAACCTTTTGATTGGTGTCCCGGTTTCCGCCCTCTGGGATCAAAGTTTATTTTTCCAAATCGCCTTGTTATCGATAACGGCAGTATTTTTATTTCCAAAGAATCTTTTAAGGCATTGGCAAAAATGGGGAAACCTATTTGATGCCATCGGGTTATCTGCTTTTGCAATTCAGGGTGCCATTTACGCCGTGAAAATGGAGCACCCCTTAAGTGCTGTCATTGTTGCTGCTGTAATGACTGGAATTGGCGGCGGAATTATCCGAGATTTATTAGCGGGTAGAAAACCGATGGTGTTACGTTTAGAAATTTATGCTTTGTGGGCGATCCTTGCAGGCGTTATTATTGGATTAAAAATCGCCTCAAATCCATGGGAATTGTATATTTTATTTGGGATTGTTACTGTACTACGTGTACTTTCTTATACTTTTGACTGGAAATTACCTATTAGGCGAATTGAAGAGAATTAAAAAAATCGGCGGATCCTAAGCATCCGTCGATTTTTTTAATTACTGCTTTACCTAATCTTCCTCGAACACCAAATCATTGCTCCGGAGTGTCATTAATTCGTGCCGGTCATAGCTATTTAGCATAAGAAGGCGCATTGCTTGGGAACGAATAGATTTTTCAATGATATTGCGGATGTACCTCCCGTTTGAAAAACTCGTGGGACTTAGTACTGCTTTTACCCATATTAAATGTTCCCTTAATTTTTTTTCTGCCTCATGACTGAAGGAGTATTCTCTCTCGACCAACATCCGGCCGGCAATCTCCATTAATTGATCAAGATTGTAATCTGGGAAATCAATCACTAATGGGAATCTGGAGTGTAGTCCAGGATTCAATGTTAGAAAGTACTCCATTTCGCGGGAGTAACCAGCAAGAATAAGGATAAACTCGTGTTGTTTATCCTCCATATGCTTGACTAGCGTATCAATCGCCTCCTTGCCAAAATCCTTTTCCCCACCATGGCCTAATGAATAGGCTTCATCAATAAACAGAATCCCACCCTGTGCTTTTTTTATTAAGTCCCTCGTTTTTTGAGCTGTATGTCCAATATATTCACCGACGAGGTCCGCTCGTTCTGCTTCAATTATGTGGCCTTTGGACAGGACATTCATTTTTTGAAACAGCTTTCCGATTAATCTTGCCACCGTTGTTTTCCCAGTTCCTGGATTCCCTTTAAACATCATATGAAGTGCTTGTTTTCTCGCCTTCAATCCTATATCTTCTCGTTTTTTATTCACATAAATCCAGGCATAAATTTCTTTTATCATTCGTTTCATTTCTTCCATGCCAACCAGGGCCCCGAGCTCCTCCTCGATTTCCTTTAGTGCCGAATGCTCTGGGGGAATATCCTTTGGAACAACTTGGAACTCAGGTAGCTCACTTACTAACGTTTTTCTTTTTTGTGAGTTGAAGACGATGCTTATTTGGCCATTACTTTTCATTCGGATTGGTTGATCCAAAGCTTTCACCTCTCATTTCTGCAAACAGTTTCCGTTAACTAGCTATTTATGTTTCATACACCTGGATTATTTCCACTTTCACTATTAATGATTTTTTCTTTTTTCGACATGAATAGACGTACTATTTATCATTTCTCTGTCTTAAAGACTTGAACTGACATATTATCTAGATAAACCACAAATTATACGTTTTTATGTCAAATTGCACGCTTTCCCAAGAAATAGTCTTTCATTCTATTTGTATTCAAGAGACAGGCAATTCATTAAAAAGAATTTTTTATTTCCAATAAAAAAAGCCCATTGAGTAATGGGCTGAGATTTATAAAAAATGTCTTATTGACCATCCAAATCAAGTTGAACATTTCTTTGCGGTGCAAACGTTGAAATCGCATGCTTATAAACCAGTTGTTGCTTTCCTTCTGATTCAAATAGCACGGTAAAATTATCAAAGCCTTTGATTTGGCCTCTTAATTGGAATCCATTAAGCAAAAATACCGTTACGTGCGTGTTATCTTTCCGACATTGATTTAAGAATTGGTCCTGAATATTGATTGTGGTTTTCATTTGTATATCCTCCTCTTTTATCTCTACTAATATGTATTCGATTTTACTTGTAGCTTTCCTTCAACATAATGAGAAATTTCGTTGATTTTTTTTTCGAAATTCTGAACATCTGTCATATCAAACCATTCTACATCCATTTTGTTCCGAATCCAAGTTAATTGCCTTTTGGCATAACGTCTTGAATTTTGTTTTAAATTTTCGGCTGCTTCTTTCATTGTAACCTTTCCATCCAAAAATTCATAAATCTCCTTATAGCCGATCGCCTGGATGGATTGGCAATCACGTAAACCCTGCTGATATAAGGCTTTCACTTCCTCTAAAAGCCCTTCTTCCAGCATTAATGCAACGCGGTAATTAATTCGTTCATAAAGCATTTCCCTTTCCATCGTTAAACCTATGAGTGCGGTATCATACAGAAGGTCAGGCTGTTGTTCGTTTTGATATTCACTCATCGTTTTGTTGGTACAATGATAAATTTCAAGTGCACGAATGACTCTTCTAACATTGTTTGGATGAATTTGGGAGGCACTTGCCGGATCAATTCCCACTAATTCCTGGTACAAGGCATCATTCCCGATTTCTTTTACCTTTGCTTCGAGCATAAATCGAAAAACTTCATCTGCAGGGGCATCCGAAAACTGATAATCATAAATAACGGATTGGATGTAAAGACCTGTTCCACCGACAATGATTGGTAGTTTTCCTTTCCCGGAAATCTCGTTAATTTTGGCTCGTACAAGATGCTGGAATTCTGCTACAGAGAAACTTTCGTCAGGCTCTTTAATATCAATCAAATGGTGTGGGATACCTTCCATCTCATTTTCTTTTATTTTTGCAGTACCAATATCCATTTTACGATAAATCTGCATGGAATCCCCGCTGATAATTTCACCATTAAATCGCTTTGCCAATTCGATGCTTAACTTTGTTTTCCCAACCGCAGTTGGACCAATGATCACTACTAACTTTTGTTTTGAATCCACTATTTTCACACTGCCTTATTCCATTTTCAGGGATAGCGAGATTCCTTTTTTCCGCTTCCACCTGTTCATCGTAACACAAATTTAAAAAGCAGTTGAACATCAAACAAGTATATACAAAAAATATCTTTTCTATGCAATTTCTCAAATGAATTTTAATAATCCCTTTAGTTCCCAATTCAGAAATATTATTCTTATTTCTTTACAAAACGATAACGTATCATTACAAACAAGAAATATTATTCCTCCATTTTTACAATACGATAACGTTTCATTTACAAACATCATCCTACCCCCATTTTCATGTTAGGCTTAACCGTAGCTTATATTGTTGAAAAATAGGGAAAATAGGTGAAAAATATGTTATCTACTTTTGATATTGGAATTGATTTAGGTACAGCTAATATATTAGTTTATAGTAAGAATAAAGGGATTGTAATAAATGAGCCGTCTGTTGTGGCGATTGATACAGAAACAAAAAATGTGGTAGCCGTTGGTAGAGAAGCAAAGGAAATGATCGGAAAAACACCTGAAAAGATCGTGGCCATCCGCCCGTTAAAAGATGGTGTCATTGCTGATTATAACATCACGACCCAAATGCTAAAGCATATTATGAGAAATGCTTCAAAAAAAATGGGCTTTTCGATGCGCAAACCAAATGTTGTTGTCTGTGCACCATCGGGCTTAACTAGTGTTGAGCGAAGAGCCATTCAAGATGCCGTTCGCAATGCAGGTGCGAAAAAAATCCATTTAATCGAGGAACCTGTTGCTGCTGCAATTGGTGTTGGTCTGCCAGTTGATGAACCAGTTGCGAATGTAGTCGTAGACATCGGAGGAGGCACAACAGAAGTTGCAATCATTTCCTTCGGCGGCGTTGTCGCCTGCCATTCAATTCGAATTGGCGGAGACCGACTCGATGAAGAAATCATCCAGCATGTCCGCAAAGAGTACAATGTATTAATAGGTGAAAGAACAGCAGAAAAAATTAAAATCGAAATCGGTTATGCATTGATTGATCACGCGGAACTTATCATGGACTTCCGCGGACGCGACCTTGTTACAGGATTACCTAAAACTATTAGTCTTTCATCCTATGAAATTAGAAATGCGATAAAGGAATCACTATTGCAAATTTTAGAAGCCATCCGGGCAACGCTTGAGGACTGTCCAGCAGAACTCAGCGGCGACATCGTTGACCGAGGTGTAATCCTCACTGGAGGCGGTTCATTAATGAACGGAATGGAACAATGGCTTAGTAATGAAATTTTCGTTCCCGTTCAATTAGCACCAAACCCTCTCGAATCGGTAGCAATTGGTACAGGAAAATCGCTTCAATACATTAGTAAACTACAAACATCAGCGAAATAAGGGATTTTTTTAGTGGAAAGGCCAAATAATCAGCTATTTTTAGCTAATTATTTGGCCTTTTTTGCAATTTCTCTGAGTAAATTTTCTTGGTTGGAGAGTCATAGGGCTAAATAATCGAGATCGAATGAGGATATCTACAAATTTTTGATTATATCTACAAATTCTAATTCATTATCACCAAATTTCAATATAAAAAAAAGACAGCCCATGGCTGCCTTTTTTACTGTTCTTTATTCGCCTGCAACGTATGGTAATAATGCCATCGTACGTGCACGTTTAATCGCAACCGATAATTTGCGTTGGTACTTAGCGTGTGTACCAGTAACACGACGTGGTAAAATTTTACCGCGTTCAGAGATGAATTTTTTTAGTAAATCAACATCTTTATAATCGATGTTTGTAATACCATGTGCTGTGAAGTAGCACACTTTACGGCGTTTTGCGCGTCTGCCGCCGCCTCTGCGTTCTCCCATTGCCATGATTATTTCCCTCCTTTAATCATTTTTGTATGATCAGATCGTTAATTATTCTGCTTCTTTAACAACAATGTGGCGAATAATGTCTTCGCTGATTTTAGCAAGACGGGAGAATTCTTCTACCGCTACTGCTGGAGCATTTGTTTTTACGATTTGGTAGTAACCATCGCGGAAATCATTGATTTCATATGCAAGACGGCGTTTACCCCAATCTTTTGCTTCTGCATTCTCAGCACCATTATCGCTTAGAATCGTAGTAAAACGCTCAACAAGAGCTTTTTTCGCTTCATCTTCAATATTTGGGCGGATGATGTACATAATTTCGTACTTTCTCATCACAGTCACCTCCTTTTGGTCTATGCGGCCTGTATAGGCAAGGAGCAATTTATATTACTCACAAGGTATAACTATACCAGAAAAATTCAAGAAAGGCAAGTCTCCGACAAAATAAAAAGAACTATCGCTAGTTCTTCCTACTGTTTTATTATTTTCGAGGGATTGTTGATTTTATACGCAACGGCCATATCTAAAACAAATTCTTCGGGAACATCCTTGCCTTTCGCCAGCTTCTTCGCCGCCACCTTCCCATCAAATTCCAACAGATCCCCAACAGCCAATTCAAACTTTTTCAATGTTTTACTATGACTGCACCAAGCATAGTCAAGATTTAATAGCGGTTCTTGCTTGATCACAACATTCTCCAGAACAACCACTTCATCATTTTCCTCATTAAAAGGATTGTAGGTCATGGCAAATTGTTTTACTTTAGCTGTAAAATGAACTTTCTCAGCAGGAAGCGCCACTTTAGCAGCTTTCTCCTTTTTAGGTTTTGACTCAGTTGCTTTTTTAGGTTTAGGAGGCGCTTCTTCTTCAGGAACCTCAAGTATCGGTTCAGATTTTTCTGCTTCTTTGTCCTCTTCCTGCCAGATGCTCTCTTTCCCAAAACTTGATTGTTGCATTTCTTTTAAGTAGGCAGGATGGATGCAGCTCAGATTCCCGTCTTGAAATTCAATCACAAGCGTATTATATTCCGTTTTCACTCCAAAAATTTCATAGCCTTTTATCGTAACAAGACGTTGTGCCGACTTTTCCTTATACCAAAGTTCCTTTTTTACTTCTTTAGTGGCAGATAAGCCCCATTCCTTCATTTTCTCTCGATAATGTTCCTCATCGCGAAAGGTTTCAAACTCTCCTTTGGGAGGAATATATTGAATTTTATCGACTTGTTGTATGGTCATCAATTTATCTCCTTTTTTATATTCAAGTATTTTGATTATACCATTTATAAAATTACCCCATAAGAAAAAGCGACACCTTTTTAAAGTATCGCTTAGCTTTTTCAATTTAATCACTTTGCCTCTTCCGCAACTGGTTAAAATAAAGGAAAATCAGCTAGGGAATCACAATTACGCCAAGACTTTAATGAATTTATTGCGGTATCTGTCATCCGATTTTTTCATTCTTTATAGTTTGCTCATTATTACATCACCCGTTTAAACATCTTCTCCATGTCATAGGAGGAGTAATGGACAATAATAGGTCTTCCATGCGGACAGGTGAACGGGTCAGATGCTTTACGCAAATCATCCAACAACGCTTGAATTTCATCGTTACGCAAATGGCGATTCGCTTTAATCGATGCCTTACAGCTCATCATGATCGCTGCTTCCTCACGCAGTTTCTTGATATCCACCTTTTTCATCGAAAGGAGCTGTTCAATCATATCTTCAATCAGTTCCTTTTCTTCCCCTTTTGGAAACCATTGTGGATGCGAACGGATAATAAAGCTATTCATGCCAAACTCCTCAAGAAAAACGCCGACCTTCTCAAGCTCGATTTGATGTTCAGTTATTTTTAGATATTCATCCGTGGAATACTCAAAGGTTAACGGCACAAGCATTTCCTGTAGCTCCGACTGGACTTGTCCCACTTTTTCACGAAAATACTCATACTTAAGACGTTCTTGTGCTGCATGCTGATCGATAATATACAAACCATTTTCATTTTGGGCAAATATATAGGTTCCATGCATTTGACCGATTGGATATAGTCTCGGTATTCTGCTTTCAGCTTGTGACTGATGTTCTTTAAACTCCGTTTGACCGACATCGTCTAATGAATCAACAAATGAGTCATTTGACCCTTCAACATTTTCGTCGATAAAATCATCCTTCGATTCAACGGATTGACTAGATGACTCGTATTGCTCCTTATCAACCTTAAACTCCCTATGGCTCATAAACGATGGTTCCAGCCATGGACGGCTTTCCTGAATCGTTTGCAAAGACGGTAGTACGTTTTCAATTTCTTTTGGATTCCTTGCGAGGGGTGTTCCTTCATTCAAAACCAAGGCAGTCTGTTCCGATTTTTGTTCTTCCTTTTTCACATGTGTATAAGCAGTAGGAATCAAGGTTTTCGACTTAAAAGCATCTTTAATAATAGACGTAACGAGTTCATTCAGTTCTGCTTCTTTACTGATGCGGACTTCCATTTTTGATGGATGGACATTCACATCCACTAGCAATGGGTCCATTTCAATTGTAAGAAGAACAATCGGGAATCTGCCGATTGGCAGCAACGTATGGTACCCTTCCTGGATTGCTTTGGCCAATGGGTAATTTTTTATAAATCTTCCATTGATCATCGTCGAAATATAATTTCTTGATGCTCTTGTCACCTCTGGCATGGAAGCATAGCCGACGATCCGATAATCAAGAGAATTTCCAGAAATAGGGACAAGCTGCTTCGCTATCCCCATTCCATATATGGCCGCCAAAACCTGACGAACATCCCCATTTCCGGTTGTTTGTAACAGTTTCCGCTCGTTATGAATTAAGCGGAAGGCTACCTCAGGATGAGAAAGAGCCAGGCGATTGACAACATCCGTGATATTCCCCAGTTCCGTATGAATGGTCTTCATATATTTCAACCGTGCGGGAGTATTGAAAAATAAATCGGTAATCGTGATGTCCGTTCCACGTCTGCTTGAAGCTTTTTCAAACACTTCGACCTTCCCGCCTTCAATGGTCACTCGATTACCTGCACCTTCTCCGGTTGAGGTCTTCATCTCAAGCCTAGAAACAGAAGCGATACTCGGCAGGGCCTCACCACGAAATCCTAGAGTTCGAATACGAAACAAATCGTTTTCATCCTTGATTTTACTAGTCGCATGCCGTTGAAAGGCGATTAGAACATCCTCTTCGTCGATTCCATTGCCATTATCGGTTATACGGATTTTCGCAAGCCCCGCTTCTTCTACCTCAATCTCGATTACAGTACTACCGGCATCAATCGCATTTTCAACAAGTTCTTTCACAACAGAAGCTGGTCGTTCGACTACCTCACCCGCTGCTATCTTGTTCGACAAAGCATCATCTAATTGGATAATCTTGCCCATGCTCCCTCACCTCCTAAACTCTTAGCCCTTTAACTTTTTGTGTAGCTCGTACAATAAATTAATGGCCTGAAGCGGTGTTACATCTAATAAATCAAGTTCTTTTATTTTCTCCAAAACTCGTTTTTCCTTTGAAGAGTGTTCCTGCTTTTTGGGCTCTTTTGGTTCATCGAAGAAGGATAACTGAGCCGGTTGTTCCGGAAGCGTTCCTTCTATTAGTAATTCAGCTTTTTCAGTGACAACCTGACCATCCAGTTGTTTTGGAAGTTTCTGTTCCTTTTTCACAGGTTTTTTCTGAATGTCAGGTTGCTCTAAGGCTGTTAAAATTTCATTTGCCCGACTGATTAATTCCGGTGGCAGCTCTGCAAGCTGGGCGACATGAATTCCGTAGCTTTTGTCAGCCGGTCCTTCTTTAATTTTATGAAGAAAAACAACCTTCCCATTATGTTCGATAGCACTGACGTGGATGTTTTTTAAATTTGATAGCTCTTCATCCAAAACGGTAAGTTCATGATAGTGGGTTGAAAAAAGTGTTTTCGCGCCAATACGATTATGAATGTATTCAATAATTGCTTGGGCGAGGGCATTCCATCGTAGGTGGATGTACCACGGCCAATTTCATCAAATAGTATCAAGCTATTTTGTGTTGCATTCGTTATCGCATTTTTTGCTTCTAGCATTTCAACCATGAATGTACTTTGTCCTGAAATCAAATCATCGGCAGCACCGATTCGGGTAAAGACCTGATCAAAGATCGGGAGCACTGCTTTAGAGGCTGGAACATAACAGCCGATTTGCGCTAAAATCGCGGTTAGAGCAATTTGGCGCATAAACGTACTTTTACCGGACATGTTTGGTCCAGTGATTAAAAGAACTTCTCGTTCGTTATCCATAAAGCAGTCATTGGGTACGTATTCCTGTGTGTTCAATACCTTTTCCACGACTGGATGACGACCGTCTTTTACCACCACTCGATGCTCTGGAGAAAATTGTGGTTTTACATAACGGCGCTCTTCACTCACCTGTGCAAAGCACTGGAGGACATCAAGCTCACTAACAGTTTTCGCTAATGCTTGTAAGCGTGGAATATGTTCTTTGATAATCTCACGGATATCCGTAAACAGCCCATATTCCAACTCACCACATTTTTCTTCCGCTTGCAAAATTAACGCTTCTTTTTCTTTTAAATCTGGAGTAATAAAGCGCTCTGCATTGGTTAAGGTTTGTTTTCGCTCGTACTGACCCTCAACTAAAAGATGCAGGTTTGCTCTTGTGACCTCAATATAATAGCCAAATACACGATTATATCCGACCTTTAACGATTTAATCCCAGTTTTTTCCCGTTCCTCACGCTCCAGCTGCGCAATCCAAGTTTTCCCATTCCGGCTCGCATCCCGATATTGATCTAGCTGAACATTATATCCATCCCGGATTATATTTCCTTCTTTTAAGGATAGCGGCGGATTCTCGTTAATTGCCTGCTCCAACAAATCCGTAACCTCTTCACATGGGTCAAGAAGTTCCGCAATTTTGTTCACTTCTACATTTTGCATAACTTGAAGGGTTTCTTTTAAAAAAGGAATCTGTATTAGGGATCGCTTAAGCTGGACTAAATCACGTGCATTGACATTGCCAAAGGCAACCCGCCCTGCTAATCGCTCTAAATCGTACACTTCCTTCAATTTTTCACGAAGCTCTTGACGTTCAAAATAATGATTAATCAAAATTTCAACTATTGTTTGGCGATGCTCAATGGCTTCCTTTGTAATCAATGGTCGGTCAATCCAGGATTTTAGCATCCTACCGCCCATCGCGGTCATCGTTTCATCCAGTAGCCATAATAGTGAACCTTTCTTTCCTTTTAAACGATTGGTTTCAGTTAATTCAAGGTTCCGTTTTGAATAGTAATCAATTTTCATATATTGATTGATTTGATAGGTGGTGACAGGCTGAAGATGGTCAAGGCTCTTTTTTGTGAACGGTATAAATAGTTAAATAATCTTGCAGCTGTTTGCTTCAATCTATCCTGATTAAGATCTTCGAGCAAATGGAGAAAATTCATTTCAATTGAGCAATTATCTTCAAATGAGATCACAAGGACTTCTCGTTCACGCATTTTCTTCTGCAGTTCATCATTAAAATCGTTTGCCACGACGACTTCTTTGGCATTTAAAATAGCTAACTCATTTAATACTTCTTCAAAATTATTATGAATCATGGTCACACGACTTTCCCCTGTAGAGATGTCGTTATATGCAAAGCCATAGGTTTGGTCATCAAAGGAGGTAATGGAAGCAATATAATTATTTTCTTTGTCTGAAAGTCCTTTTCCCTCCATCACAGTTCCTGGGGTAATCAGCTGGACTACTTCTCGTCTTACTACCCCTTTCGCCTGCTTCGGATCCTCGGTTTGCTCACAAATTGCGACCTTGTGCCCTTTTGAAATAAGCTGTTCGATATAGTTCGGTGCAGCATGATATGGAACACCGCACATTGGGATTCGTTCATCAGAACCACCTTCACGGCTAGTTAGTGTTATCTCTAATTCTTGTGATGCCTTAATCGCATCCTCGAAAAACATTTCATAGAAATCGCCTAAGCGAAAAAATAAAAAGGCATCTTGATAGTCTGCCTTGACTTGTAAGTATTGTTGTATCATCGGCGTATAAGCAGCCATAATGACCTCCATGTTTTCATCATTTCGAGTATCTTCGACAAACTATTATATCACATATCATTGGTTCAATATGAGGAAGAAAATAACCATCTTTTAGTAAAGGAAAGAAGTAAGACCCTAAGCACTGGTATCTTTATTGATTTATTCTACAAAATGTCTTTAAGCACAAAACTCCCTCAGAAGACAATACTAAAAAACACCAAACCCTAAAAACAAACAATTCAATTCACGAAGTAATATAAATTTTCGAAAAATTATTGACATGCAAGGTTATTTGAATATAATAGATTCATAGCCACGTGAGGAAAGCTAACATGACGACGGGAGGAATTTTAACAATGGTTTTAGTATTAGAAACCGAAAACAAACTTAGTGAGATTAAAGAAATTATTGAAGCTAGAAATGTAGAGCTGCTACATATGCAATTTGTTGATCTTGAAGGAACGTTAAAGAATGTAACAATTACTGCAGCGCAACTTGAAGATGCAGTAGAAGGAAAAATCATGTTTGATGGTTCTTCCATCGTTGGCTTCTCTCCAATTAACAAATCTGACCTTTACCTTCAACCGGATCTTAACACTTTTGCTGTTCTACCTTGGTCTGTTGAAGAAGGATTTTCCGAAGCACGTTTCCTTTGCAGTGTAACGAATCCGGAGGGTACTTTTTTCGAGGGTGATACTCGGAACGTCTTAAAAAAGACAGTTGAAAAAGCAGCTGAGCAAGGATATAGCATTTCAGTCGGACCTGAATTGGAATTTTTCCTATTTAAAACCGATGAAGATGGCAGACCAACTGTAAAAACGCACGATGTGGGCGGCTATTTTGAGCCATCACCTCATGACATCGGTGAACGCGTTCGTTTGGAAATTTACCGTGCTTTGAAAGCAATGGGCTTTACAATTGAAGCTTCACACCATGAAGTAGCCGAAGGGCAACATGAAATCAACTTTAAATACGCTGATGCGTTAACTGCTGCAGACAATGCTACAACATATAAATGGGTTGTTAAAACAGTTGCTAAACAATTTGGTTTGCATGCTTCTTTCATGCCAAAACCAGTGTTTGGTATTAATGGTTCTGGGATGCACGTAAATATGTCATTTTTCAAAGATGGCCAAAATATTTTCTTTGATGAAAATGGTCCGCTGCAATTGTCTGAAACAGCTTATCAATTTATCGCTGGTTTATTAGAGAACGTAAAGAGCTTTGCTGCGATTACCAATCCGCTTGTTAACTCATACAAACGTCTCGTTCCGGGTTATGAAGCTCCTTGCTATATCGCCTGGTCTGCTTCCAATCGTTCTGCCTTAATCCGGATTCCGGCAAAAAGAGGAATGGCTACACGTGTTGAACTTCGATGTCCGGATCCATCTGCTAACCCATATTTGACTTTTGCAGTGATTGCAGCGGCTGGTCTTGATGGTGTTAACAGAGAATTGACTCCAGTTAACTCTGTAAATGAAGATATCTTCCATATGTCTGGTGAAGAGCGTGAAGAGCGCGGAATCGAAAGCTTGCCAGGAAGTCTTGAAGCTGCTGTAGATGCTTTGGAAGCTGGATATATTGGTCGTGAAGTTCTTGGAGAGCATGTCTTCAACGAATATGTTGCTTTGAAAAGATCTGAATGGGATAGCTATCGTACAGCTGTTCATACGTGGGAACTTCAAAACTACCAAGCAAAGTTCTAAAAATAAAAAAAACAATAACAATCGTTCATAGCCCATCTGTTTAATGTATATATAAAAAAACCATCCTTATTGTTCAATAAGGATGGTTTTTTTATGACTTAACCAAATCTTAGGGGTTGTTTGGTCTAATCTTATTATTGAATAATACTTCTTCAAAAATTCAAACGGTCACTTTTTTTCAAATAACAAACTTCTTTTTTGATTGTTCGTATAAATCTGGATATATGTTTTATTTCTATAAATTCCATTCAATTATTTTGTTTAAAAACGAACATTAATTCCATTTGACAAATATTCATTCGATTATTATACTTATTTTTGTGTTTTGAAGAGGTGGTTCCAAAATACAAAAATACATAGTAGAAATGGATGAAATTGTCCTACTCACGGTAAACTATTTTAAAGCAGATAAGTTTGGTTTTCGTAGGATAATTTCAAAACGGAAATAAACTTGTTTCTCATTACTACTAAATTTAGGAGGACATATCTTGAAAAAGCGTAAAATTGGTATGGCATTATCGCTAATCTTAGCAGCTGGCACACTTTTAAGTGCATGTGGAAAGGCTACTGATACTAACAATGCTGGGGGAAACAAAGCAAAAGGGTTCACTGTCGGAATGGTTACCGATATTGGTGGGATTGATGACAAATCATTTAACCAATCATCTTGGAAGGGTCTCCAAGATTTTGGTAAAGCGAACAACCTGCAAAAAGGCAAAAACGGATATGATTATCTTCAATCCCAATCTGATGCGGACTATGCAACTAACTTAAACACACTTGCCCGACAAGGTTTTGACTTAGTTTATGGTATTGGCTTCTTGATGCAAAATGATGTTGATAAAATTGCTAAACAACAGCCAAAAGCTCATTTTGCAATCGTTGATGCAGAAGTGAAGGAACCTAACGTTGCAAGTATTCTTTTTAAAGAAAATGAGGGTTCATTCCTAGCGGGTGTTGTTGCCGGAATGACAACAAAAACCAATAAAATTGGTTTTATTGGCGGCATGGAAAGTGCGGTTATTGAACGTTTTGAATCAGGATTTGTTGCCGGTGTTAAGGCTGCTAATCCAAATGCAACAGTAGATATTCAATATGCTGCAAGCTTCTCTGATGCAGCAAAGGGTCAAGCGATTGCTTCTAGAATGTACTCTTCAGGTGATGATATTGTATTCGCCGCTGCTGGTGCAACTGGTAACGGATTATTTAAAGAAGCACGTGACCGTAAAGCTAAAGATCCAAGTCAAGCAATTTGGGCAATCGGTGTTGACAATGACCAAAGTTCTGAAGGTGTTGTAACTGCTGGTGGAAAGCAAGTAAACGTTGTTATTTCCTCTGCTATGAAACGTGTTGACAACGCTGTAAATGACCTTACTACCAAAGCAAAAAATGGAAATTTCCCTGGTGGGAAAACAACAGTTTATGGTTTAGCTGAAAATGGTGTTGGTTTAGCGCCACTTAACCCAGATGTTCCGAATAAAGCAGCCATTGAAAAAGCTGTAAGTGACTGGACAAATAAAATTAAGACTGGAGCTGTAAAAGTTCCTGGCACTCGTGCTGAATTAAAAACATTTAGCGCTAAATAATATTTCTTTTGTACCTGTTTTATCTGCAATATTCATGCTTAATTAAAAAGAGGCTGGTCATAAGTCAAAAGATGAACTATAACCCGAATAATGGACACTAGTTAAAAAAGTGCCCCTTATTCGGGTTTTTCTATGTCTTCAGAAAGAAAACCCGTTTATAATAAAAGAATTATTGTGGACGGAGGATTTACATGAGTAAGAATTTATTTACCGATTATCAAATTAAAGAATTAGAAAAGAACCCAAACGTCTTACGTGTATCAGAACGAGCTATTTCCTATCATCCCGACTTTAAAGTAAAGGCTGTAATGGAATATCAAAGTGGAAATGTTCCTTCACAGATTTTTATTGAAAGTGGATTTAACATTGAAGTGATTGGTAAAAGTCAGCCGAAACGGTGTCTACAAAGATGGCGTGAAACCTATGAGAAGTTTGGTGAACAGGGTCTTCAATCGGAACGCAGGGGAAAGGCAGCTAGTGGACGACCATCCTCAAAGGAACTATCTGTAGAAGAAAAACTCAAAAAGGCTGAAGCCAGAATCAAATTTTTAGAGGCTGAGAATGACTTCTTAAAAAAGCTAGAGGAACTAGAGAGGCAGGCGTTGAAGAAAAAACGATATTAACTCCATCAGAGAAATTTCAACTCATTGAGCACACCATTCGTCAACACCAATTAAAGAACCAAGTGAGTTATTTATGTGAAATAGCTGGAGTCTGTAGAAGTGGATACTATGCTTGGTTAAAGTCAGCTCCTATTCGCCAGCGTAAAGATTTTGATGATGAAATAGACATCGAACTCATTCAGTTTATCTTTCAACAGAAGAAGGAGAAAGTCGGCGCTCTACAAATCAAAATGATCTTAGAAAATGATTATTTTGTTGAAATGAATCATAAGAAAATTCGGAGGTTAATGCGCAAATATCAACTGATTGCCAAGGTGAGAAAGGCAAAACCTTATAAAAAAATGGCTAAAGCTACTCAAGAACATCATACATGCCCTAACCTTTTAAAACGTGAATTTAATCAAGAAGAGCCTGGGAAAGTGTTATTAACTGATATTACATATCTATATTATTCAAATGGTCAAAAGGCGTATTTATCCTGTGTTAAAGATGGCAGTACGAATGAAATTTTAGCCCATTATTTGTCCTCTTCACTGGAAATGGATATTGTTTATAAAACATTAAGAAGACTTGATGAAGCTATGCAGGAAGGTTTTCATCCTGAGGCAATCCTTCATTCAGATCAAGGGTTTCATTATACACATCCCCTCTTTCAAGAAAAAGTAAAGAAATTGGGTATTACTCAATCAATGTCCCGTAAGGGAAATTGTTGGGATAACGCTCCAATGGAATCCTTCTTTGGTCATTTTAAAGATGAGGTGGATTATAAAGATTGTAATAGTTTAAATGAACTAAAACATCTAGTGGATTCATATATCGAGGAGTACAATAATCATCGTTATCAGTGGGGATTAAATAAAATGACCCCGGCTCAATACCGAGATCATCTGTTAGCTGTATAGGCTCTTTTTTAAACTGTCCATATTAAGGGTTACAGTTCAAGACTTATGACCAGCCTCTTTTATTAATAATTATTTAGCGAATTTCTTTGCAAGAGCTGTGATATCTGGTGTACCAAGTCCTGTAGCCTGGTTATAAACCGTACCCGGAGTACCAGTGTAGAACCCGTTGTCGTTGGTATCTCCAGTTTTATTTAACGGGTGTAATGGTGAATCTTTTTGTTGAGCGTAACGATAGATTTGCGTGTTCCAGAATCCAACTTGCGTATGATCAGCACTATTAATTAAGGCAGATAGGCCGCATAATTGAGGGGAAACAAAGGAAGTTCCTCCATAGGTGGCAGATCCGTAATGCGAACCTGGTGCACCTGGATCACTGAACCAAACCTGATAGCCTGTGTAAGGATCTGCGTTCATCGAAATGTCAGGCATGTTTCTTCCCTTTCCTGTTCCAGTTACTAGCGATTCACCAGTTCGTGTTAACGTGGATTGATTTGCGTTAGGGTTCCATTGTAGTACACCGGTATATTTGTTTACACCCGGCACGCCCAGTTGGTAATCAGGAGTGTCAAACAATTGGCTAAAGCCACCGCCTCCTCCTGCTAGGTATCGGCTGGACCAGCCGTCAGGAGTGTTTAATCCTCGTGCATCAAAATAATTAAATAGGTAATCCCACCCCCATGCGCGTTCTTGGTCATTGTTTACATCCAAATTATAATTGTTTGAATGGAAGTGGAACGGTAAAGTTGTTCCGCCTGCTGCGGTAATGTACGGACTATCGGCAGGATTATCAACTGACAATGAAGCTGCATTAGCGACTCCAGAGTTCAGCCCGAATTCCCTTGCAGCATCATAAGCCCCTTCGTCTCCAGCTGAGGCAAACATGGAGATGCCTTGTGATGCCGCTTGCATATACAATTGATTAAACACTTCTGCGTATTGCGGAGTCTCTACTTGTTGTTGGACAAGATACTGTATACCTGGTTCACTTTCCCCCCAGCTTACAGAGATTTGCTGCGCTATATTTTCGTTAATCGCCTGTGCAAACGCATCCGTAAACCCAGTATCAGTATTTGGACCGACATACACTTTAATATTTGCTTGTGGAGCTAATGCTCCAGATTGCTCTACATCTAGTGTAGTTTCATCATATCCATCCCAGCCAGATCCTCCGTCAACATTTGTTTTGGTAATTCTGTTCTTCTTACCATTTATCCCTGCTTCTTGCCAAAAGCCATAGGCATCATCAATATTAAAGTCAGCTAGGGAAACAATACCAATCGTCTTGCCAGCACCTGTTGCCCCTTTGTCATAAAGCGGTTGTACATTATACTGCTTGATTAAATCTTGTGGCATTAGATTTAGCGGGCCAACAGGAGTACTACCGTTTTCCGTTAAAGGAACTGGTTGCTTAACAGCATGTGAAGTGTAATTTGAATAGTTACTTAGCCCAAGGATACAAAGAATATCCCCTCCAAAATTTGCTGGTACTTTAGGATTATCTTTCGTACCATGGAAAGTTTTTCCGTTGTATTTTTCTTGCTTTAGTTTAATGGAGAAGGCTTTATTAAACTGATCTGCCGTTCCAGTTGCTGTAATGATTAAATTATTTGGATAAACTTTTGATTTAATACCGAAGAAAGCTAAATAGGTAGTGGCAAATTTAATCGATTGGGGATCCGCACCGTAGCTTTTACTAAATTGTTCAACTGAAAGATAATGACGAAAATTTTTGTTTCCAGGTGTGGTAGTTTCATTGATATACTTTGCAAGCTTATTCTTGTCGTTCATTTTCATCACAATATCAATAGTGACTGGCGTATTACCCGGCAAATCTCCAAATACACTTGCATTCTGTAAAACTTGTGGAGTTACCCCTTGTTGAACAATTACTTTTTGCGGGCTTGCCGCATTTGTTAAGGAAGGTACAGCTGTAAGTAGCATCATGGTACTTAAAGTAGATACGGTACTAAATTTCTTCCAAAAATTTTTCACCCTTTTCCCTTCTTCCTTATGTAGTTTGTATAAGACCTTGTACGATTAAATTATGTTACAAAGCATGATGGTTAACAATAAAAAATATTCTGATTTTTACGACATTTTACTACAATAATTCTACATTTCCTGCTTAAAAATAAATTAATTATAGTAAAAAAGGACCCATTGATTCTGATGTAACACCTACACTTCTTCAACACCCGTATGCGGAACAAATACATTCTCATCTAGTGCGTATTTTGTTCGTAGTGTCTCATTTCTAATTACAAATATAGGTATCCTAACTAGTCCGCACAAACAAGAGTTCACATAGACTAATGATGTAACAAGACAAATTCATATGGAGGTCATTTAACGATGAATAGAAATATTGGATTTGGTGGTTTTCCATCAAATATAATGCCAGGATACTGCCCACCACAACCATGTCCACAATACTGCCCACCTCAAGTGTTCCCGGCTCAGTATGATCCACCACTAGTTTCACCGGGGCAACAATATGTAAAAACGAATTTATTTAATAAAGTAGTAACACATTTACATCCTTCCCACACAACTACAGTCAACAAGCTTATGGTTAATCATCAACACTATTTCCCACACACAGAATCATGTGTTAATGAATGCTGTGAAACACATACAATGTGCGGTGTGCCACATAATCCTTGTTGTCCAACTGGACCATTTGGATTCTAGCTTCTTCTCCCCCCACCATTTAGGGGGGAGATTTTTGTTAGCAAAACCAAATTTCATTTTTCACTTCGTGAAAATGCCTGAAAAGAACGCATCAGAGATGATGTTTCTTTTTTATGGAGTAATACCAATTTATTGAAATGCCTATTTTTAACATAGACAAACTCAAAGATAAACCCGCTCCAGCCCAAAATGCCATATTCTGAAATATTGCACTAAAATAAAATCCAAAAACCACCATAACCAAAGAAAAAAAGTCCAATAAGAAATACTTTTAGGAAAAATAGCTGTTTAATATGTATAACTATATTAGATAAAATAAAAAAACCCTTGCTAGGCAAGGGTTTTTTGACGTCCCAGAGAGGATTCGAACCTCCGACCTACAGTTTAGGAAACTGTTGCTCTATCCTGCTGAGCTACTGGGACACATAATAAAGGAACGTTTTTAATTATAATAAGTTAATTGAAAAAGGTCAATACAAAAATGAATTCTTTTATTCTAAAAGGTGTTGAGTAAAAATTTCATCCTAAAAATATCTATTTCAAAATGATATACTTTTACTTAGAAAAATAGTATAAGGTAATATTCAAGTTGCATGCACTGAATATACTATTGGGGTAAGCTATTGAAAGTTAAGGGATTTTTTGAAGCAAAAGGACATGGAGGTTCTAGGTACTATAATGAAAGAAATTGAGAAGGAAAATACAATTGATTCGAAATACATTCAGCAGCATTTAGCCAATGAACGAACCTTTTTGGCTGGATAAGAACGTGCATTACGATAATAGGAGTAGGGTTTCTGATAACAAACCTTCACTTTTCAACCCTTTCAGAGAAAATACCAATAGGAGATATGTTAGCAAAACTTATTGGACTGGCCTCTATTATTGTTGGAGTTCTGACATTATTAATAGCTATGGTTAGTTATTTTAAAAAGGGAAAGGATATAAACCAGCAGACCTTTCGCTATTCTAAATTCTTGGTTTATTTCTTAACTGTTTCTTTAATACTTATTATCCTTGTCTTTGGATTTTATTATTTATTCGTCTGGGGAATGCTCAAAACATAGTCCTGTTTTCAAATAAGCTATTTATCCGTTCTAAAAATGAAAGCCATCCCCATAGTGATGGCTTTCATTTTTTGCTAAACTATTATTTACAACTATTAAACTCCTTTATAACTTTGGCGATAAATCTCAGCCAATTCTGTCACTAAAGGAAGTTTTGGATTGGCAGTGGTGCATTGGTCTTCAAATGCACGATCCGCTAAGAAATCTACCTTGCTTTCGAATTCCGCTTTGTCTACATTATTTGCTTCAAGGCTCATCGGAATATCCAGTTCTTGAGCAAGTTTTATGATCGCTTGAACAAGACTTTCTACGCCTTCTTCCGTTGTTTTTGCTGGTAGTCCAAGTGTTCTAGCAATTTCAGCATAGCGTTGATCGGCGATGAAATGGTCATATTTCGGGAACGCTGTGAACTTCTTCGGTTTTGTTGCATTATAACGAATGACATGCGGTAAAAGAATCGTATTTGCCCGTCCGTGGGCGATATGGAACTCTGCCCCTAGCTTATGCGCAAGGCTATGGTTAATTCCAAGGAATGCATTGGCAAACGCCATACCTGCAATCGTGGAAGCATTATGAACCTTTTCGCGGCCACTTCATCACTACCATTTCTGTAGGCTCTTGGCAGATACTCAACTACTAGTTGGATTGCTTTCATCGCAAGGCCATCTGTAAAATCATTGGCCATGCAAGAAACATACGCTTCAATCGCGTGAGTTAAAACGTCCATTCCTGTATCTGCGGTAATATGTTTCGGCACTGTCATCACAAACTGAGGATCAATAATTGCGACATCTGGCGTCAATTCATAATCTGCGAGCGGGTATTTCATATTTGCTTCTTTATCAGTGATAACAGAAAATGAAGTTACTTCAGATCCTGTTCCAGATGTCGTTGGAATGGCCACAAATTGTGCTCTTTGCCCCAAATTTGGATATTTCACAATCCGTTTTCGGATATCTAAAAATTTCTGCTTTAATCCAAAGAATTCAGAATCTGGATACTCATAGAACAACCACATACCTTTGGCAGCATCCATTGCAGAACCGCCGCCAAGAGCGATGATGACATCTGGTTGGAATTTTGCCATCATTTCTGCACCCTTCATCACAGTTTCAATAGATGGGTCTGGTTCTACTTCGGAAAAAATTTCGCAATGCACATAATCTGGGCGCTTTCTCAAATAGTAAAGCACCTTATCTACATAGCCCAATTTCACCATTCCAGGATCTGTTACAATGAATGCTTTCGAGATTTTCGGCATTTTTGCTAAATATTGTGTAGAATTTTTTTCAAAATAGATTTTAGAAGGGACTTTGAACCACTGCATATTCACGTTCCTCTTAGCTACTTTTTTAATATTAATCATGTGAATGGCACCAACGTTAGTAGAAACAGAGTTTCCTCCATACGTACCGCAGCCAAGGGTCAATGATGGCATATAGGCATTATAAATATCACCAATCGCACCTTGGGACGATGGGGCATTCACAATGATTCTGCCTGCCCTCATTCTCATTCCAAATTCTCTTATAGCATCTGGGTTCGTTGTATGAATGACTGCAGAGTGACCTAACCCGCCAAACTCAAGCATTTCCTCTGCTCGTTTCAAGCCTTCATCCAAACCGCTAACCTTGTAGCAGGCTAACACAGGACTTAATTTTTCCCTTGAAAGTGGATACCCAGGTCCCACACCTTTTGATTCTGCTAAGAGAATTTTGGTGCCTTCCGGAACAGTTACTCCTGCCATTTCGGCAATTTTGGAGGCAGGCATACCCACAATGTCAGCATTAACAGCACAGGATTTTTCATTAATAACTAACTTTTCAACCTTTTCTTTTTCATCTTCCTTTAAAAAATAGCAATCGTTTGCGATCAATTCCTTTTTAACTTCATTATAGATATCTTTGTCGATAATTACCGCTTGTTCCGAAGCACAAATCATCCCGTTGTCAAACGTTTTAGATAAAATCAAATCATTAACTGCTTGATTCAAATTGGCGGATTTTTCAATATAGCACGGTACATTACCTAGGCCTACACCAAGTGCCGGTTTACCAGAGCTGTATGCCGATTTCACCATACCAGCACCGCCTGTTGCAAGGATCAGCGATATTTTCGGATGATTCATCAATGCTTGCGTTGCCTCAAGCGATGGAGTTTCAATCCATTGAACGCAATTTTCAGGAGCCCCTGCTTTAATGGCTGCATCCCTTAACACCCTTGCCGCTTCACTGCTGCATTTTTGTGCAGATGGATGGAAGGCAAAAACAATTGGATTTCTTGTTTTAATTGAAATCATTGCTTTAAACATTGTTGTCGAAGTTGGGTTCGTTACGGGCGTTACCCCTGCCACAACACCCACTGGCTCGGCAATTTCCATCATGCCCTCATGTTCATTTTCATTTATGATACCAACCGTTTTGTTGTATTTAATATTATGATAGACATATTCTGTCACAAACATATTCTTTATGATTTTATCTTCATAAACGCCTCTTTTTGTTTCCTCAACAGCAAGTTTTGCAAGAGGCATATGTTGGTCAAGACCAGCGAGCGCCATTTGTTTCACAATTTCATCGATCATTTCCTGATCAAAGCTACGAAATTCCTCCAACGCTTTTAGACCATTATCAACCAATCGATCAATCATTTTTGTTACATTTTGTTTTTGTTTGATTACTTTCTCATCCACTGCCATTGTTAATCCCCTCCGTTTAAACTATTTGTGAAGTTTTTCACATATTTAGGTTTTTTTAAAAGCGTTCGTGCATTTATTTATGGATAAATTATTACGCGCAAACCGGATTCCTTGGGATCTTTTCAAATGAAATGTCCGTAAATAATTTCGTACTTTTCTTAACGATGATACAATAGTTTACTGTCCAAATATAGGCAGGAATTTCTTCGTTTTCTTTGAACATCATCGCTTCAAATTCGTCTCCCACAACCTCTTCAAAGGTTTCTAATGTATACGTTTCTGAATCAGTTGAGAAGGTCTTCCATTCACACAACATCATTTGTTTTCACTCCTTGTTTCTTTTGTGATTTCATCATAACATGGAATTTGATGCATGGATTGTGAAATATTGAACAATCTATGAATCATTGGATAACATAACTCTTCATCATTCATATGCTACGCTCCCATTGTATAGGTTGTTCGAATAGGCCCAAATGATTAAATATTACTAGTTTTAAAGAAACGCTCTTTGATGACAAAATAAAAAGCACCCAAGAGGATGCTTAATGTTCACATAGATAATTCCCATATTTCGATTCGTTCAACAAATACATAGCAATCTGCATCACCTATTTGGTAAAAGTACAATTTTTGACCCTTTTCTTGATGAAAACTTTTAAATTTGACTTCTTTAGATAAACCACACTGATTAACTATATCTATAATTTTTTCAAGTATCTGACTTTTATTGGGTTCATTTTCTGAGGCAATTTTAAATGGAATTGGTAAATCGTCAAAATCAATAGACACTAGTATAACTGTTTTCATAACTAATACCTCTCCTTTGTTAATATAATAACTTAGCAAAGTGAGATTTGTATTAAAATATAATTATACTTTTCTGAAACCTACTAATTCCCTCATTTTGTGATATTGTACTCGATTTCATGTATGTATTCCTTGATTGAAAAGTTGAAGAGTTTACGCTCAATTCTCCCTCTATGTCCAATTAACTTGTACCAACTTTGTCCTATATAAAAAGAGTTCGAAATCATCCTTTCTATAAAGTTTGAAAGCTGGCCATTTTCTTCCTGATTATCAATTTTCGTTTTATTAGAAAGAGCGAGCACAAAATAGGATTTATCATCTTCAAATTCAAGTAATTGAAGGTGATTATTGCCTTTCTGCTTTTGGTTAAACTCATCTACTACCTTTTCAATACTTTTCTTCACATCTATTTCATATTTTTTTGCGTCTATCCAATTTAATATAAGGGAATCGTAAAGAGATAATGTTAGAATATAATAGCTGGAATAATCATTAGGATCAAAACTTTTTTTTCCAACTTTATGTTGTTCCAAAGGGATCACAATAAAATTTTTATAGTTACCAAAAAAGTTTTCATTCATATCTCCTACCTTCTTTCTGATGATTTAAGGAACCTCGTATTCAAGGAATAAATCTGCAATTTTTGGTTCTTATCATTTGTTTTAATAGATAATATCGTAATGGTACCTCTTAGTACACTCAATTCACTCAGCCAAAAGTATTAATTTAACTTTTAAAGAAACAGGAATAAAGAATTAATTCCCAGAATAATTAAAACGTGTATATCTAAAAATATTATAACGAAAAAATTAAAATCTTGCAAAAAATCCAAATTATTGAACTTTATGAACCTAGCCCCTATCCGATTGGAAGGGGGCTTATAAAGGTATGTTTAAAATTTATGGATTCAAAGGTGCTCCAATAGAGTTCATTCGTTAAGGTGCTACATTTGTATCACTTTGCAAAACTTGTGATTGTTTAACTGATTTAATCATAAAATAGGTTAACAACGAAGTGACACAGCCAAGCAATCCAAGGATGATAAATCCTTGGTTTAATGTAAGCAAATCACCCACACTGCCCATGAACAAAGGCCGAGAAACATACCTAGACCGTAAATGGCTTGATAGAATCCCATCGCTGTTGCTCGCTTTCCCGAATTCATATGTTTAATGCTTAATGACATTAAAATGGGGCTAACAAAACCTCACGATAAAAGGGTGTCCCAAAATAATTGTGGACACCCTTATTACTATTTTTTTTCGATCACTTGAAATTTGGATAGCAATGGCCGTTTGTTCTCCCAAAATACATTGACCGGTAGAGCGAAGAATGGGGAAAGCTGTTCGCTTGAAATCATCTCACTTGTGTCTCCGGATGCAAAAACTTGTCCCGCTTTTAGTAATAATGTTTTATTGAAGACAGGTAAAATTTCTTCCACATGGTGGGTAACGTATATCATGGTTGGAGCATCCGGATTTTTTGAAATACTTTCTATTGTATCCAACAATTGTTCTCTCGCGATGAAGTCTAATCCGTTTGTTGGTTCATCAAGAATAAGCAACAAAGGTTCAGCCATCAATGCACGAGCAATTAAAACACGTTGTTTTTCCCCTTGTGATAGTGTTTCATAGTTTCGGTTTGCATACTCAATACACCCAAGATTCTCGAGTAAGGTGATTGCCTTATCTCTCAGTTCATCTGTCGGAGTTTCGTAAAGACCGATGGAAGCAAAAGCACCGCTTAAAACAACTTCAAATGCGTTATCACCTGGGTGAAATTTTTCTTGAAGAGAGGATGAAACAAACCCAATTTGCTTGCGAAGCCGTTCCCCAAGATAGGTTTTTCCAAACTCCATTCCTAGAATGGTTATTTTCCCCTTTGTCGGGAAATAATACGCATTGAGCAAATTTAAGATAGCTGTCTTTCCAGCTCCGTTTAGTCCAAATAAAACCCAGTTTTCACCTTTTTCAATTTGCCAATTCAGATCCTGTAAAATCCATTTTCCTTCTCTTCTCAAAGAAACATTTTCTAGCTGCACGACCATCTTTTTTACTCCCTTCTACCGGACACTTAATTCATGAATTTACCCATAAATCTATAGTATCAGAAAGTAAATGGTGGAATCAGCTTTAAGTGATTGAAAATTTACTTTTCGGCTGTAAAGTTTCCATTATTACACTATACATCGCAGGAGAAATCCAACCGAATGTGCCTCGCATTCAGACTACACCTGGCTTTTTCCAGCTTACCCTGTCCGAATGAGCCTCCCATTCAGACTACACCTGGCTTTTTCTAGCTGCTCCTGTCCGAATGTGCCTCGCATTCGGACTACACCCTAATTCATTCACACGCTGTCCAATAATTATTTCTACCTTTAGTAACACACTGTGATGTGAAATTTCGTTTGTTTCTACGCTTGATTGTAAGGTTTGCACCACTGAAGTAAACCCGTTATGATATTTCATCAGGGCTCCTTTACCTATTATCGTATTATTACTATACCAAAGATTTTATCAAGAATGATTTTCTTTAACCTCTCGATTAATTAAAGTTGGCGGAATCTTTCCTTGTAGTCCAAGGACAAGGTTTTCTGCAGCCAACTTCGCCATTTTCAATCGAGTTTCATAGGTGGCAGAACCGATATGCGGCAACGTGACTGCGTTATCCAGAGAAAGCAGTGGATGGTCCGATCTAACAGGCTCCTGGGCAAAAACATCAAGTCCTGCTGCGAGGATATCTCTATTTTGAAGCGCCTTGACCAATGCCTCTTCATCAACGGTTGCACCTCGCGAACCATTTACAAAAATGGCGGTTTTCTTCATTAATTTAAATTCCCTTTCCCCAATTAGCTTCTTCGTTTCAGGTGTTAACGGCGTCATCAAGCAGATAAAATCCGATTGCTGGCACAATTCTTCAAGGGAACAGTATGTTGCATGATAGGTTTGTTCCACTTCGACATTACGTGAACGATTATGATACAAAATGGGCATATCAAAACCAAAATGTGCCCTTTTAGCAATCGCAGACCCAATTCCACCCATTCCGATAATGCCGAGCACTTTATGATGCACATCTACACCATATAGCTTTTCACCATCTTGCCGTTGCCACTGTCCTGCCTTCACATATTGATTTAATTCAGGCATTCTTCTAGCCGTTGCCAGTAATAAACCGAAAACCGTATCGGCTACCGTATCATTTAATACCTCCGGTGTATTCGTGGCCATAATATTTCGCATGGTTAATTGTGGAATATCCAAATTGTCATATCCAACAGAAATATTACTTACGATTTTTAACTGTGGAGCCTGCTCCAATAACTTCGTATCTACTTTTAAACCAGAACCTAAAATGCCATGTGTATCTTTTAATTCTTGATAAAACCGAGGATAAGTCTGAGATTCTAACTTTTCAAAATAAATAACTTCACAAGTTTCCTTAATAAAATCTAGGATAGTTGGGTCAACCTTTTTATAGACTATAATTTTTGGTTTCATGAAAGCTTCCTCACTTACTGATTTCAATAATTTTTATTACTCTACAAACATTCTCAACAGCAACAGTCAGGTTTTCAACACCCATTTTCTAAAGCCTCTTCCAAACTTGTTACTCCTTTTATTATACTGACAATAGATGTAAATCCATGATTATATAACAATTCTACTCCATTACCTATTTTCCCGACAAATCCAATGTCAGGAACAGCAGGTTGGATATCCAATGGGTAACAAAAAGGGGCTCGAAAAACCAGCCCCTTTTGCTCTTTTATGAGATTAAAAATTATTTCTAACCTGAATGGATCCAGTAAATCCTTCCGTTTCCGAAAAGGACAAATTAACTAGTAGACTATCTGGACTAAATTGATGGTAGTCTCGCAAATATAGGGCAACAGAATCAATAATGTCTTGTTCATTCATTCGAACTGTACGTCCATGGACTAAAGCGGTAGCGGCAAATCCAAAATCAGGATTAAACTCCAAATCCACCTCAACTTGTTCAGGTCTTACCCTTTCTCTTGCTGAAGTGAATACACAAACGCTATCTACAAGGTCTTGTTCATTAAATAATAGTTCCATACTGATTCTCCTTAATATCTTCTTCTTGTGAAAATGCTTTTAATTAACCTGATAATAATTAAAATGACAATGATATCTACGAGAAGTCCCAAAAATGAAAATCCGTACGAACCATAAGATCCATTTGATCCATAGTAATGTCCGCCAAACGGATGGAACATACTTCCAAAAAATGTTCCTGCACCAAAGGCTGCTGCGTGAGACCAAAAGCTGCCAGAACGTGAAGATTGAGAACGGCTATATTGGGATGAAGACGGTGTTCTTGAAACACTGCTTGATGGTGATTTATATCCTGAACGATAGGTTTTGCCGCTACTTGAATGAGATCCAGACAGAGAACTGTAACTGTGAGTCGTTGAACTATGACTGCCACTAAAACCTCTGGCTTCAGCAAAGCTTGGCAAAACAAGCGTAAACATAAGCAAGAAAACCAAAATTAATTTTTTCAAAATCAAAACTCCTTTCTAACTGAAACACTACTATTATAATACAAAATACAAAAAATGTTTCAAGTACAAATGTATTAGAAGTTTAAAATATCAAAATTAACATGAGCCAAGTGCTTATTCAAAAGCCTTGGCTCATGTTATTCTTCCAGGGTAAAAAAATTTAAAAACCCATTAATTTCCTGTTACAACTTGGTACAACTCTTCCCGATCAATATAGCTTCCGGAAAATTCATGTGTCAAAGTTCCATCTGAATTGAATATAAATGTTTTGTTATCATGGATAACTTCTGAACCCTTCTTCTCAAAATGCTCACCTAATGTATCGGCTATTTTTTTTATTTCCGTCCTATTTCCTGTTAGCATTTTTAAGTAGGATGTATCAAAATTCATTTTCTTTGCGTGATCCTTCAATACTGCTGGAGTATCATTTTCAGGGTCAATCGAAACGGAAACGAGTAAAATATTTTTAGGATTAATCCCTTTTGATTTAATATCCTGTTGCAGGTTACTGAAATTCCCCAATAAGATCGGGCAGGCATTTGGATCATCGCAATTTACATAAGTGAAGGTCATGGCGACTGTTTTCCCCAAAAGATTCTGTTTGGTTACTGCCTCTCCATTTTCATCGATCAGCTTAATATCAGGAAGTCCTACCTGTTTTGTCACCTTGTGAGCATTTTCCTTTGTTAATGCTTCAACAGTGAATTGTTTTTCTTCCTCCATTGTTCTTCCGTTATTTTCTATTTTTATATCTGCCACCCAATCACCATTCATAGATAAATTAGCGATTCCAACATACTTACTATCTCCAGTTTCTTCTATTGAAACTGGAATTGTTCCATGGTCCATATTTTTCATATTCAGTTCGGCGCTAACTTTAGCCCCTTTAACAGGCCTTCCCTGGTTGTCGAGAATTTTAATTTGCATCGGAAAAGCTTTCCCGGGAGTGAACGTTTTTGGTGTCGAGAGGTTCACCTGAAAGCTATTCACTCCTGCACAACCTGCAATCAAAATCAGTAATAGGCTTACAATGAAGACAGCGAATCTTTTCATAACAACCAGCCTTTCAATCATTTAAGCTCAAAGCGAGAGTTTACCATTGGCAATTGTAAAGTAAACAATAATTGTCATTTATAGGAGCTCTATTCTCTAAAATTCTTCTGTTAATAGCACTATTATACTCATGGAACTAGGGATTCTCTGTGATGAGTAACACATCAGCATAAAATTATTCACAACCCAAAAAAGGGCTGTCGAGGTTCTTCGACAGCCCTTTTTTTTTCCTATAACCTAAGCATCTACACGTAACTTTTGAGACACCTAATTTTTAGATGGTATTTAAGAATTCTCTTACTTGATCTGCAGTTTTAGCGTTAGCACTATGCAAATGAGCAAGTTTTTTACCATTTTTGAAAACTAATAAAGATGGAATACCCATTACATTTTGTTCTTCAGCAAGTTCTGGGAACTCATCCTTATCGACTTTAAACCATTGTTTATCTTGCTGCTCTTCTGTAATTTCATCAATAAACATATCCAGACGTTTACAATCTGGACACCAAGTTGTTGTGAATATACCAACTGATAGTTGATCATCCGTTATTTGATTACGATATTCTTGCTCTGTCTTAATTTGCTTCATGATTAATCCTCCTACTATTTCTTCAAGAAAGGCAAACGCCCTCTATACAAGGTTATACTATATGGATTATAGAAGCACAAATTTATATACTAAGATTACTTATTTTTCCTCAATAATTTTAACAAGAATCGTAAAGCCTTACTCTTAAAATGAGAGTAAGGCTTTACGATTTTTCCTTGCTATACCCGTGTCATTCGAATCGCCATGTATTGCCTGCCCGGTAACTCAATACGAAATGTCCCTTCATAGACACCATTTTGTTCCTCAATCGTCATATTCCAGGTATCAATCACATCAACCTTGTATGATATTCCCGGTGTCATCGTAAAGTTACGATATCTAGGCTGATTAAAGCCAAAGTAATACAAATAATATTCATCTGCTATGCCAGCTGAGGGGACATCCCAATCAGATGGCAGCGGGTTTACCACGCCTGTTGGTGCTTCTTCAAGAATCTTCCGTAAGAAACCAATTCGATCAGGACTGGTACCAAAAAATTCTCCGCCTTTTGACCACCAAAGAATATCTTCAGGGTGCAAATAAGTTTCTCCGTGTCCTACATATCCTCCTCGAACTGCACCTTCCCAAAAGCGGCGGACCATCTCTTCTCCGCTAATGTTCCCCCAGCCCATATCGATATTTCCTTCATAGGCGCACTCATCAATCACAATCGGTTTTTTCCAACTCTTACGCCACTCATCCGTATTTTCAGCCGTTCTATATACATCAATCCGTTGGACACTGCAATGAGTAACCCATGGTTTGGTATAATCATAAAAAGCTAGACAGTTATGAATCGAGATGAGATGGTCGTATGGATCGTGCTTCTTAATGGTTTCAGCAAAGCTCTCCCAATCCTTCTCTTCCTTCGCCCACATCAGATCATATTCGTTAGCAAGAGACCACCACACGTTGCGGTAAGCTAATAATCTGGCAGTTACGTAATTTAGATACCGTTGATCGACAGATAGCTTTATCTCTGAGAATCCCCAACGATCGTATGGGTGGAATAGAATTAGGTCTGCTTCAATTCCTAGCTTGTCTAGATTTGCGACCCTTTTTTCCAGATGCTGAAAGAATGCTGGAAAAGTCTTGGTGTGTATAAGACTTACCTCTAATTAACTTTATGTTATAATCATAACTCCAAATCAGGCATAAATAAACATAAAAACAGGAATATATTTTTGTTTACTTTTGTTTATTAACAAAAGCGTCACATTAATTATTTGGTTGATCCTTTTGCAATAAAAAAAAAGACCAAAAAGGTCTGCGGAGTTTAAAAAGCTACTCTACTATGGTTACATTTATCTCTCTTTCTTCAAATTGTTTTCTTATTTGTTCATCTATTTTGGAATCGGTAATGATCGAATCAATAGTAGACAACGAGACAATATGGGAAAAAGCACGTGTCCCAAATTTACTAGAATCAACCATTAAAATCGTTTCATCAGCAATATCCATCATTTGCTTCTTTAATAATGCCTGCATCTCATTGAAGTCGCTAAGCCTTTATCTATATGGACTCCTTTACAGGAGAGAAATGCTTTGTTGACATGATACATTCCAAGGGATCGTTCAGCAAGAGGACCGACATAGGAAAGGGATTGTGACAAAAGAATTCCCCCTGTCGAAATTACTCTAATTTGGTCTTTTTTGCTTAGCTCAATAGCTACCTTTATGGAATTCGTAAGGACTGTCAATGGCATATTCGGCAATTCCTTTGCCATATACCATGCTGTTGTACTTGCATCAAGGACAATTTGGTCGCCAGGCTCAATGTATTTTATCGCTTGATTGGCAATCGCTCTTTTTTCAACAGCGTTCGTAATCTCTCTCTCTAAATAGGAGGTCTCCGCCTGATCTTCCTCAATGCTAACTGCCCCGCCATGGCTCCGCATTAATAAGTTCTCCTTTTCCAGCTTTTCAAGGTCCCGGCGAATCGTTTCCTCTGTAACAGTGAAAATTTTACTTAATTCCGTAACTCTCACACTTAATCGTTGGTTTACTAGTTCTACAATTTTTCTTTGCCTTTCAGCTACCAGCACCCAAATCTGCCCCTTCCGTACCACTACATTATTTTTATTTATGTTGTTTTATCTTTATTTATAAGTTTTTTTATCCTTAATATAACATATTTTTTTGAAAACCAAACATTTTTTTGAAAACCAAACATTTTTTTGAAAAATAAAAAACAGACGCAAACATGAAGTTTGGTCTGATTTTTTATTCATAAATTCTACCGTTTAGATAAAACTTCCTTTTCATAAGCTTTTACTTCTTCTAACCACGTTTCCCTTACTGGAACGCCCATCTTTTCACAATAGTAATCCCATACCGCACCAAATGGATAGGTTTTGAATTCTTCCATTAATGCTAATCTTTCTGTAAAATTGCCTTCCTCTTGAAGCTGTTTCAAATATTCATTTGGAATTAGCATCGCAGTAAGCAAAGCCTTAATCATATTACGTGTACCAATCGTCCATGCGGCCACACGATTGATGCTGGCATCAAAGAAATCAAGTCCGATAATGACCCGATTTAAAGCATCATTGCGGACAATTTCAACGGCAATTTCTTTTAACTCGTCATCAAGAATGACCACATGGTCGCTATCCCAGCGAACAGGTCTTGAAACGTGCAGGGCAACCTTTTCGCTAAACAGAAGCATAGAAGAGATCTTATTGGATACGGTTTCCGTTGGATGATAGTGCCCCGTATCCAGTAAACACAATTTATTGTTTTTCATGGCATAGTTTAAATAAAATTCGTGAGAACCAACGACATATGCTTCAGAACCTATTCCAAATAATTTGCTTTCAACCGCATCCAAGTTATAGTTTTCATCTGTTTCTACAGCAAAAATCTTATCCAATGAATCTTTTAATCTTTTTCTCGGTGTGAGACGGTCACTTGGAATATCTTTGTAGCCATCAGGAATCCAAATGTTTGTTAATGCTGGTGTTCCAAGCTCTTTTCCGAAGTGCTCAGCAATTTTACGGCTGCCGATACAGTGCTTGATCCAGAATTCACGAATTTCTTCATTTGGATGTGACAGTGTTAGACCATCAGAAGCTTTCGGATGTGAAAATAATGTTGGGTTATAATCCAGACCAAGTCCATTTTCCTTTGCCCAGTTTACCCAGTTTTCAAAATGCTTTGGTTCAAGCTGGTCTCTTTCAACTGCTTCCCCATTGGTTTCTGCATAAATGGCATGTAAATTTACGCGGTGTTTTCCTGGAATAAGCGATAACGCTTTTTCTAAGTCGCTTCTTAATTCTTCAGGGGTGGTTGCTTTTCCTGGATAATTCCCGGTTACATCAATTCCGCCTGATAATTCGCTTTTATTGACTTCAAATCCGCCAACATCGTCCCCTTGCCAACAGTGAATCGAAATTGGCACAGTTTTTAATGTTTCTAAAACTTCATTTATGTTAATTCCCCATTTGGCATAGACCTGTTTGGCAAGTTCATAGTTTTCTTTAATCGACATGATTCATCTTCCTTTTCACTAGTTTAGTATATGCTGGGCAGGTACATATTTTTTTACTTCAAATGAATCTTTAATGATGGAACGAGCTTCTTTTATATCTCCAATTTCCCCAAGCGCCATTAGTTGGGCAGCAATGTTTCCAATTGCTGTTGCTTCAACTGGTCCAGCATTGACTTCTTTTCCCGTGACATCAGCAATTAACTGATTCAACATTTCATTTTGACAGCCGCCGCCAATCACATTAATTTTTTGGAATTTCTTTTCAAAAATTTCTTCAATTTCAGCAACGGCAACTTTATAGATAGCTGCTAAACTATCAAACACACATTTTGCTACTTCCCCAGGTGCAATTGGCAGCATTTGATTGGTATCTTGGCAGTAATTTCTAATTTCAGCTATCATATTTTCCGGTTTCAGAAAACGGTCATCATTTACATCAACGATTGATTTAAACGATTCTGCTGAACGGGCCATATCCACTAATTCTGCAAATGAATATAGGTCTTGATAGTTCCGCCGAACTTCTTGGATCATCCAAAGGCCCATAATGTTTTTTAAAAAACGATAGCGATAGTCAATTCCGCCTTCATTTGTGAAGTTATAGTCAAGCGCCTTTGTGATACAAATCGGAAAATAGTTCTCCACTCCGATTAACGACCATGTCCCAGAACTTATATAAATTGAATCATCCTGTTCTGGAACCGAAATTACTGCAGACCCTGTATCATGTGTGGCTGGAAGGATGACCTTCATATCAAACCCGAGCTCCCCTATAAGTTCCTCGGATAGATTGCTTAGAATCGTTTTTGGCATTTTGATTTCGTGAAACATTTCTTTATTAATCCCAAGTGAATCTAAGAGCTGTGCATCCCATTTTTTCGTAAAAGCATTCACGAGCTGTGTCGAGGTAGCATTGGTGTATTCGTTTACCTTTTTCCCTGTTAATAAATAGTTGAAATAATCCGGAATCATCAAAAATGATTTTGCTTTCTCTAAAACCTCCGGACTGTTTTGTTTGATTGAATACAATTGATAGATGGTATTAAACTTTTGGAATTGTATACCTGTTTCCAAATAAAGCCTTTCTTTCATGATGTGGTCAAAAACTTGCTCCATCATTCCATCCGTTCTTGGGTCACGGTAGGAGACTGCTTCCGTTAATGGCTTGTCATTCTCATCTAATAAAACAAAGTCAACTGCCCATGTATCAATACCGATACTGTCTGGCTTTATCCCCATTTGCATACATTTATGAAGACCATTTTTAATTTCCTGAAAAAGTTTATCCGCTTCCCAACAAAATAACTCATCTTTTTTCACTATTTTGTTTTCGAAACGATGAATTTCTTTTAGCTTTAATAACCCATCCTCTAGGTAACCGAGTATCAGCCGGCCACTTGAAGCACCGATATCAACGGCAATACTGTACTTCGTCATCTCTATCACCCTTAATTTGTAAACGTTTTCTGATATACCTCTATCTTACTTGAAAAAAAAATAATTTATATAACGTGATTCAACTAAATTATTGTCCTTATTTGCATTTTACGCTAATAAAAAAGAGCAACAGGAAAAACGATTATGTTCCTAATTGCTCGCGAAATTGTTTGGGTGTAATCCCATATTTTTTTAAAAAATCCGATAAAAATAACTGATATTATCATATCCTACTTCTTCAATGATCTGCGTTATGGGCAATTGCGTTCGATCTAAAAGCTCCTTTGCCTTCGTTAACCGTTTTTCCTGCAGGAGCTCTTTAAAGGTAAAATTAGTAGCTTTTTTTATATTTTTACTTAGGGAATAATAGGTTTGATTTAGTTTTGCTGCTAAATCATATAAGGAAGCTGTTTGAAAATGTTCATCAATATACCTTAATGACTCTACCAAATATGTATTGAAGCGATGCATTTTCTTCCTTATGCTGGACTTTATCAACATGCTTGATCAGTTCAATTAATAACAGCCCCATATACAACTTTATAGTCGATTCCGAGAGCACAGATGGATTCATAATCTCCAGAATCATTTTCTGGATGAACTCCTGAATACTTTCTACATCCGACACCATAAAGTAAAGAAATTGTCCGTTTTGAGTGTTATTGAAAAGACTGCTGATGATAAAATTACTGATGGTATTATCAGACGAAAGAAAAGAAAAAATGAACTCAAAAAATTCAGGCCTGATGATAAAATTGATAATAATGTCCTCTTTTGCACTGGCTTCGATCTCATGCTCGATATGTTGGTTTAAAAACAGCAGTTCACCTTGTTTTAAGGTAATCGGTTCATTGCCGACCTTTTGCCTCAATTTCCCATGATAAACATAGTTCACTTCAATATAATCGTGCATATGTTTAGGAAAATCGACAAAACGAGTATGCTTTCGCACCATAATGAGCGAATCCTGCCCTAGGAATTTCTCACTTTCAATCACAAATCCGGGCTGGCTTGTATACAACGCTTTGGTTATTTCCTGGTTTTGCTCGAGTATCGCTTCTTCTTCATCTGAAATTTGCATGAGTTCGTTTAGGAGTTCTGCATTCATACGTTCACTCTCATATCTCAAATTACGTAATTTTATTAGTTTACAACCCATAATACAGTATTAAGATAGTTAAGGTCTACTTATATCGAACAAACCTTTTTGGATAGGCTTCCCTACTAAGTAACCATGGCGATATCCTACATAAATCCTATCCATTTCTAAAACATATGTATCTCTAAACTCAATCGGAAGTTTAATATATGGAGAGTTTATCCGATGTCAAGCAAATAAATAAAAACACAGCATTCAAAACGAAAAAAGAGGTCAATAAAATTGTCCTCTTTCTTCGTTTATTTACTTATCTCGTAAACGCCGCCGGCACTCCGCCATCCACTGTTAACATACATCCAGTTGTTCTGTCAGATTTCGATGATGCGAAGAACGCAATCGATTCTGCAATATCTTTTGGATAAATATTAACTAATAATGTTGTCCGTTTCCGGTAATGTTCTTCTAGCTGGTCGGGGTCGATTCCATAAGCTGCTGCACGCTCTTCACGCCATCTTGAACCCCAAATAGCAGATCCTTGAAGAACGGCATCTGGGAGGACAGAGTTTACACGAATTCCGTATTCGCCACCTTCTGATGCAATACATCTAGCTAAGTGTGTTTCAAGTGCTTTAACAGAACTATAGGCTGCAGCATTTTTTCCCGCGTAAACCGAGTTTTTCGAACCAATAAACACCATGTTACCGCCAATTCCTTGTTGCTTCATTTGCTTAAACGCTTCCCGGGCAACTAAGAAATAACCGGTTCCTAACACATTCATATTCAAATTCCACTCTTGAAGTGTTGTTTCATCGATTGGGCTTGAAGTAGCAAGTCCTGCGTTGTTCACAATAATATCTACACCGCCAAAAGTAAGTGCGGTTTGGTCAAAAGCTGCTTGAACTGCCTCTTCCTTGGTTACGTCCATTTTTACAGCTAAGGCACGTCCAGCACCGTATTTTTCGTTTATTTCAGCAGCAACCATTTCTGCTCCTTCAAGGTTTAAGTCAGCAATCACAACATGGGCGCCTTCAGATACAAAGCGTCGGCATGTTTCACTGCCTATTCCGCCCGCACCGCCGGTAACAAAAGCTACTTTTCTAGAGAATTCTGCTTCAGCTGGAGCCAATGAAAGTTTATATAATTCTAATGGCCAATATTCAACATTGTAAGATTCATTTTCACTTAAAGAAACAAAGCTTCCTAATGTAGTAGAACCTTTCATAACCGCAATCGCACGTTGGTATAGTGCTCCGCTAACGCGAGAATTGGCAACATCTTTACCGGTGTTCACCATACCAATTCCTGGAATGAGGATAACACGAGGTGCTGGTTCAAACATTAAATCGCCTTCATGTTGGTTGCGCTTAAAGTATTCTTTGTATTCTGCTTTGAATCGTTCAATGCCCTCTTTAACACTAGCAATTAACGCTTCTACATCCTTAGTTTGTGGGTCCCAATCAATATAAAGTGGAACTCGTTTTGTGTGAACTAGATGGTCAGGACATGCAGCACCAACTTGTGAAAGTTCAGGTGCTTGGACACTGTTGACAAATCGGAGCACGTCTTCCGCGCGATCAAAGGTTAAAAGCATTTTCTTATCATCGCTAACCGCTCCGCGAATAACTGGCAGTACTTTATCTAAAATACTAGCGGCTTCTTCCTCTTTGAGAGATTCATATTTTTGTCCGCCAAAAACGGATTTTTCATCTACTTTTCCATTAATATATTGTTCTGCTTCATTAATAATTTCAATTGTTTTTGCGAAAGATTCTTCAGAAGTTTCTCCCCATGTAACAAGTCCATGTTTTTCCATTAAAACGAGCTCCGCGTAAGGATTATTTCTTACACCCTCAGCAATCATTTTTGAAAGAGTGAATCCGGGACGTACATAGGGAACCCAAACAAAACGGCTACCATAAATTTCTTCGGCAAGTTGTCTGCCATTATCGGCACAGCAAAGACTAATAATCGCATCTGGATGTGTATGATCCACATGTTTAAAAGGCAAGAAGGCATGCAATAAGGTTTCAATCGATGCCCTTGGATGTTTGCTATCGATCATGCAGTGTGAGAGATAGGCAACCATTTCTTCATCTGGCATTTCCTCACGCTCAATTAATGGACGAATATCTTCCAAATTTAGTCCTGTGAAATTCTGTGCTTTCATGGTTGCTAAATCGGAGCCGCTTCCTTTTACCCACATTACTTCTATATCACGGCCACGGAAATCCTTTTCAGTTGTCTTCATCGAAGTATTACCGCCCCCCCAGTTGCATACGGCACGATCTGACCCAATCAAATTTGAACGATAAACTAATTCTTCTACCCCTTTTGTCACTTGTGAAGCATTTACAGTATCCCAATTATTCTTAACCATCCGAAATCCTCCGTTTGTATGTTTTTATGTTTATTATCTTCTGTTTCATTATATTATATCTTTGTTTGTTTTTGAATAAAAAGTTTAAAATCTTTTATTTTTTTTGACTTTTTCTTTACTCTTTTGTTTAAGTTGAAAGTAGGCATGGAAGCCCCATAGTAAATCCATTCATGAAATTCCAAAAAAACAACATCACAAAAATATTTTTTTCTTCCAATTGGAACCGCCTACATCCCTTACATTACGAAGAAACATACTAATAAAGGCTAAAAAACAAATTATTTTTCCTAACTCAATAATCGAAAAATATGTTATATTCTAATAAATAAAAAATGGAGAGTGAGAAAATGAATCAACTTGTACAACGTGCCTATAATTTTAATGCCGGTCCGTCAGCCCTTCCGCTTGCGGTTCTTGAAAAAGCCCAACAGGAACTCATTGATTTTCGTGGTACTGGTATGTCTGTCATGGAGCTAAGCCATCGTAGTGCTGCTTATGAAGAAGTACATAATCAGGCCATTTCCCTCTTAAAGGAAATGCTTTCAATTCCCGATGATTATGAGGTGCTCTTCCTCCAGGGTGGTGCAAGTCTTCAGTTTTCCATGGTTCCAATGAATTTTTTAAAGCCTGAGCAAAAAGCAGGGTATGTCATGACGGGGTCTTGGTCTGAAAAAGCCTTTTCCGAGGCAAATTATTCGGAAATCCTTACCAAGTTGCTAGCACAAAGGACAGTCAATATCGCCGTATCCCTCAATTTGATGAATTGCAATACAGCCCGACTGATGCTTATGTTCATCTCACATCAAATAATACAATTTACGGCACCCAATGGAGGGATTTCCCTCATACAGGAGATGTACCATTAATCGCAGATATGTCCAGCGATATTTTCTCTAAACCATTTGATGTCAGTAAATTTGCTATGATTTATGCTGGAGCTCAAAAAAATCTTGGTCCTTCGGGCGTCACCGTTGCCATTATTCGCAAGGATATGATTGAAAAAGCGAATTCTAACATTCCTACTATGTTAAAATATAGCATTCACTCAAAAAACAATTCATTGTATAATACACCTCCAACCTTTGGCATTTATATGCTCGGTGAAGTTCTGAACTGGGTTAAAGGATTAGGTGGGATAAATGAAATTAGCAACCGAAATGAAACAAAAGCAAATCTAATTTATGATGCAATCGACCAAAGCAATGGGTTTTATATTGGCCACGCTGAAATAGAAAGCCGTTCTCTAATGAACATTACATTCCGCTTAAAAGATGAGGAATTGGAGAAAAAGTTTTTAGCTGAAGCCAAAAAAGAAGGTTTTATCGGTGTGAATGGCCATCGCTCTGTTGGTGGATGCCGTGCCTCCACTTACAATGCTGTTCCGTATGAAACATGTAAGGCATTTAGCGAGTTCATGATTCAATTTCAAGCTACAAATGTATAAACTATAGCAAAAGCCCTCTCAAATGAGTGGGCTTTATCCTTGATTCTTACACTTTTTTTTCACCTTTCACCTAGTTTGCATCAAATAAAAGTTGAAAAAACCCGAATTTCGGACATCTTTATCTTTGTCCGAAACTTGGTAGTTTAGCAGTTTCCTTATCCTCATTGCTTGTCGGAACATAAAGAAAACTCCCTCATAGTAGATATGAGGGAGTCCTATTTTTATACAAACATATTGACAACTAATGCAATCCCAAATGCAACAAAGGAAAGAATCGTTTCCAAGACTGTCCACGTTTTAAATGTTTCTTTCACGCTTAGTCCAAGATATTCTTTTACCATCCAGAAGCCTGCATCATTAACATGGGAGAACATAAGTGAACCTGCTCCAGTTACAATGACAAGCAATTCCAAGTTTACACCTGACATATGTTGAATAATCGGTGAAACAATTCCCGCCGCCGTTGTTAAAGCAACGGTAGCTGATCCAGTGGCAATCCGAATGAGTCCAGCAATAACAAATGCTAAAACAAGTGGTGATACAGCCATATGCTGGGACATCTGTCCGATGGTAGCACCGACGCCGCTATCAATTAAAATTTGTTTAAAGCCGCCGCCTGCACCAATAATTAAGATGATTGAGCCAACAGGCAAAATTGAGTTTTCTACAAGATTCTTAATGCCGTTTTTATCGATTCCTTGACGAATTCCAAGTAAATAAAATGCTGTAAAACAAGAAATTAAAAGGGCAATTAACGGACTACCAATAAAGATGAAAAGGTTTTTCACATAAACTGGAAGAGACATAAATGGTACAATAGCTGAAAATATCATTAAAATAACTGGCAGTAAAATAACAAAGAATGAAGTTCCTGTACTTGGTAATTTTTTTGCTGCCACATTCACTTTAATTAATGTTGGTTCGCCTTCAGGAATTACGCGTTTATGAATAAACTTTGCAAATAATGGACCTGCAATTATGGCTGAAGGAATGGCAACTATTAGCGAGTATAACAATACTCTTCCTGTGTTAGCCTTGTAAAGTCCGATTGCGGCAATCGCCCCTGGATGTGGCGGTACCAATCCGTGAACGATTGATAAACCTGCGATTGCTGGAAGTGCAATTAATAAAATGTTTTGCTTTGATGTTTTTTGAATCGAAATAACCAATGGCAGTACAATTAATATACCTACTTCGAAAAATACTGGAAGCCCAATAACAAAGCCAGACAGCAGCATTGCCCATGGGAGATATTTAACACCAAAAGTTTTGACAAAGAAATTGGCAACCTGCATCCCTGCTCCGGACTCTGCCATCATCTTCCCTAAAATGGTTCCTAATGCGAATATCCCTACTAAGTGACCTAATGTCCCGCCAACTCCCGTTTCGTATCCGCTAACAATCTTATCCATTGATAATCCAGAAAAAATAGCTAGAAATAAGCTTGCAACTGTTAAACTAATAAATGCATGCCATTTAAACAACGAAACTCCTAATATAACAATGATAATTGCCAAAAGAGTAATAATTAAATGAAACATATGGTAATTCCACCTTTCCCTTCAATTGAAAGCCCTTACGGAAATCTGTTTGGATGGTTTCTATTCTTTCGTTTATGACTTCCTTTTTATATTATCGGCCAACTAATATATGTAAGCACTTTCAAACTATAAATTGATTATAAGAAATTATTTTTCGTTTTGCAATAGTTTTTGAAAAAATATTTTTTCTTTTTATTTGTTAGTTCTTTTCAATCAAGTTTAATCTAGTAATCTAAAATTAGAATCCCATCTAACTCTGAGCGGTTGTTGGTTGATTATTCAGCCATCAGTGGTAAGGAATGCAGGGTAAATGGTATCAAAATCGAACAAAAGAAGCAGGAACGAGTTTTCCTGCTTCTTTTTATTAAACGAGATGAAATTTTAACCATTCACCTTTTCTAACGCTTGGTTTTGGTATCCATATAACCAATCAACTATTTCATAATCTTGATCTGTTCTTTGTCCAAAGTAAGCATTTCGAAGTGCAAGAGTTGTTGGATCTTCAGCATGGATAATTTCACCGAAAAATCTAGCTGTATTTTGAACTCTTGCTGTCCGTGGTGCTCTCTCCTTGTTGATAAGCTGAAAAAGCGGCTTTATAGTCTTCTCCATGCTCCTCAAGCATGTCTGTTAGATAAGCAGAATCCTCCAATGCTTGGCAGCTCCAACAGCTACAAACAGAAATAAGCATGATAAGGGAAAAGGAAATTTCATTCGCAAGAGAGCCACTTGTTCCGGCTGTATCCTCTGTTTCGATTCCAGTATTGAATTACAAGAAAAATCTTCTAGGAGCCGTTACAATTGTTGGCTTTTCCGAAAAAATACCAATGGATGAAACTGAACCTATTAGCAAATCCATTATCGAAATTAGTAAGCAGATTTCTGAGAGCTTTGGCTATAAACCTGCCAAATATAGCAACTTTTAACAAAATGCCAAAGCTACATTTCGCTAATGACAGGTAAAAAGACAGGTGAATGGGCACATGTCTTTTAATTCGTTTTATATGATTAAATATTCAAAGAGAAAATTTATCCTACAAAAGCTGTTTCCATTTATTTTGGATCGGTGTCCGTTCCTTAGGTTCTCGGACTTCATCCGGATAGCCAACACCAAAAACTCCAATTACATCATAACCATCTGGCACACCTAGAATTTCACGATTTTTCGGATTCCCCCCATAGAAGACCAGAAAGTTCCCACACCTTCTGCCCATGCAACTAAGTTGAAGTTTTGTACGAAACAAGCTGTAGCTAATGCATTTTCCTCAGTCTCAATCGCTGTCGCGCCATGCTTTGACAAAACCGCTAGCACAACAGGAGCATCACCAAAGTTTGTTTTATGGTTTAACTTTGTTCTTGTCTCTGGTCCGACCAAATAAATTTCCCAAGGTTCTGTCATTCGATGATTAGGTGCCATAGCAGCAGTCTGCAGCCATAAGAGGAGCTTATCCTGATTAATAGGATCTGATTTAAAAATTTTTATCGTTCGACGAGATTTGATTAATTCTAAAATATCCAAAAGAATTCCTCCAATAAATTTTGCTGATCGATATGTATTACCCCATAATCCTATTTTATAAAACCAAGGCAGACACTGCAAACTGAGTGTCTACCTTGGTTCAAAATAACCACAGCTTGGATGTCACCCACCCAAACTAGTGATGAGAATTCCAAAGCACGCGGCCATTAACAACAAGACAACGCCTAAACCGATTAAAAGTCCCTGTCCTAACCGCTTTTTCCCCTTTTTGAAGCTTAAAACAGTTACCATAATATAAAATAGTGCAGCTAGACCAAAAGCCAGCCAGAAGTTTCCGTTTAACAGCATCAATAAAAATATTGCCAGCGCAAAAATCCCAATCGTGATCAGAATTCCAAACCAAAGTTCTTTAAGTGACCCATCATTGCCTTTCCCACCCTGATTTTGAGCCAACCACCATCACCCCTACTAGTCTATTAACTATCTATCTAGTTAACTACAGGTCTACCCTCAAGCTCTTCCTGAATTTTCTTTAGCTCCTGCTCTTTGTCGTCGCGGTAAAATAAATTATAGGTGTCAAATGGAATGATTCGACCATCTGGGTGAGCGATATGGACACAGGATTTTTTGACGGAACGAACATCAAAATTGTATGCATCTAAAAATTGCATGATAATGACCCGAAACACGTTCTGATACCCGATAGGACCCGGCATTGAAACTTTTGGCAGACAGCATAATAAATCCTTTAATGATAGTGCCGATGAATCTGGAGAATGATTCAAGGAAAACAATTTAAAAATCATATTTTTTATATTGTCGTCTTGTTCAAAAACAATTGTATTGCGTTCTCCTTCCAGTAAAATATTAGGGTCAATTAAACCTGTTAATGGCGTCGCCTCACCATTCATTTTTAACGCATACCCCATGGCAAGACAATCCGGATGGCAAGGGACAGGGATGATATCCTTTGGACCAAATACATTTGATTGGTCAATAATCATTTGGCGGACTTCACTCAATGTCAAGCGATTCGTGGAAGGGTCGTATTCTTCCAATCTACCAGCTGCTTGGATCGGTTGAAAGGTAACTCCCCTGACACATTTTTGCTGCAATCCATACTGAATGATTTTTCCAACCTCATGGTCGTTTAAGCCTTTTTTCAGTGTAACCACTAGGGTCGTGGAAATATTGAATTCATTTAAGTTCTCGATGGCTTTTTGTCTAATGTCTCTTAAATCTACGCCTCTTAATTCTTCCAAAGCTTCTTTTTCAAAGCTGTCGAATTGCAAATATATTTCAAATCCTGGAGTATAAGTGGCGAGGCGTTTGACGAAATCTTTATCATTCGCGATTCGAAGTCCGTTTGTATTTACCATAATATGGCAAATTGGTCTTGATTTTGCCATATCAAGGATTTCAAAAAATTGCGGATGAATTGTCGGCTCACCGCCGCTAATTTGAACAATATCTGCTTGCCGTTCATTTTTAATAATATTGTCTAACATAAATTCGATATTTTCTAAACTACGGAAGCTCCCTTTTTGTGGTGAGGATTCAGCATAGCAAATCGGACATTTTAAGTTGCAACGCTCAGTAATTTCTAAGAGCGTCAAACAGCTGTGCTGTTCGTGATCTGGGCAAAGTCCGCAATCATAGGGACAGCCGTACTTGATTGGAGTATTCCAACGATATGGCATTTCAGAGGGCTTGATAAACTCCCGGCACCACTTATAATAGGCAATATCAGTAGAAATCAATACCTTTTCTCGCCCATGCTGCATGCAATTCTTCACAAGATATACCTTTTCGTTTTCAATAATGACCTTTGCTTCCACTTTTCGCAAACAGGTCGAGCAAATACTGTTTGTTAATTCATAAAATAAATAGGGTCGATTAGGCATAGGTTTCTCTCCTTTTTCTGTTTGTTTTTTCGTTAGGAGCCAAATGTAATACCAGATTCCTAGTAAGCAAGCAATTTGAATATTATTGAAAATCCAATACGGGTGCGGAGTTGGCTTAATAAAGTCAATCATTAATCGAAAGCTTAAGTATCCCAGCATGAATAATTGGAACAATAGTCCTTCCCATCCGAGCTTCTTCTTTTTTATTTGAAAAAGAATAAAGGTAAGGACGCCCAAGAAGAATATTTCGTACAGCTGTGTAGGATGCCTTTTAATTCCATCCCCAAAGTCAACACCCGTAATCCAGTTGGTTGCCACCCCGTATGTATGATCATCTAAACCAGTTAAGAAGCAGCCGATTCTACCAATCATCATTCCCACTGCCAGCGGGAGAACAAAGTCGTCCCCTGTCGAATGCGACCAGCCAATTAATTTTTTCGCTAGTTCAACCCCGATTAAACCGCCCAATAGACCGCCAACAATGGTTTTCCCTTCCATCAAATAAATAATGCTATGCCAATTTTCTAGCGTCTTTTTGGGGTCTTCAAACCAATAAAGAAACTTCGCACCGAATGCAGCACCCAATATGGCTCCAACTACAACCCACAATGCTTTTTCCATTGGAATTCTATCTTTATTTCTCGTATATAGGTAAACTCGGAATCCAATAAAATAGGCTAATGATTCAAATAACAGATGTGGGTGGATGCCAAAAATATAGAAAGGAAATTTCAAAATCCCTCCTCCCTTCCCTAAAATTGGATTTATCATTATATTATCAGAATATTAGTAATAAATTCTCGTTTTTTCAAAAGTTTTACAAGCATAAAAAAAAGCCCCAATTAGGAGCAAGCCAGTTTGGCTGAGAACTATATGGGCTTACCATTGGAAACGGTGATAAAATATTCGTCTAGAGTGTAAATGAATCTACTTAAAGGAAAGAGTGGTTCCTGATTACCAATTGGCAATTTCGTCACTTGGGTCCACTTGAAGATAATGACGCTGAATTTCAGGGGATCGTGTGCTTAATAATGCAAAGCCTCTTTCATGGTTTGTGTAGATTAATTCAGGGTTAACAGGAGATGTCTTAGCAAGTATACCTAGCCAGCCAAATGGATAAACTTTCTGTTTCTCACTTCGGACATTTGCGGGTATCGCTTTACGGCTTGGCCCATGAAATCCATCACAACCAGCAATAAAATCACAGTCTAATTCTTCAAGCTCTCCCTTATTTTCTTGCCGAAAGTGAATTTTTGGTGTAGTTGTTTCGAGATTGTGTAGACTAACATCACTTACATTAAAATAGATCTTAGCCCCTGCTTTTAGACGAGCTGCTCCTAAATCTTTTATCACTTCATGCTGTGCATAGACGATTATTTTTTTTCCACCAGTTAGGTTATGCAAATCAATTCGATGTCTTCTTCCCTTAAATTGCATTTCGATGCCTTCCTTCATGGACATGTCCTTCTCTCATCATACGTTCACCAATACCAGTGGCATTCATGAGATCAACAGTCCCTTGCTCTAATACTCCCGCACGAATGGTTCCCTCAATCTCTTCACGAGAGCGCGATTCGAGAACGACAGAATTCCCCGAACTAAATTATGAGACAATGCGCCACTAGAAACAAATATTACCTTCCTATCACTTTTTCTTAATACTTTTGCAATTTGCTGCCCCCATTTATACGTTTCTTCTAAACTTGCTTCTAATGTGACGGATAAATTAATAACTGGGATATCTTCATTTGGAACAAGGTAACGAAGAGGAATTACACTACCGTAATCCCATATATAATAAGGGTCATCTACACCCTGGACTTGGAGACCTGCATCCTCACCCGCTTTTACTAATTCATTGGCTAATTCTTCATCTCCAGATAATGGTAGGAAACATCCTTGACTAAATCCGGCGCTTCAAAAGCGGTAAGAATTCCTTTATGAATAGGTGTACAGTCTACATAATGAAAAAACGTAGATGGCCAATGACAAGACACTAGGACAATCACGTCTGGTTTAATTTCCTTAACCTGTTTTGCCACTAACTTCATTGCCGAAGCCATATCTTTTTGGAAATCCGGCACCTGGTCTTTATGACAGAGACTCGGGACATGGGGCACTAACATACTTAACTCAAGAGTCATCTATGAACCTCCTAATTTTTCATATTCACAATAGAGCAAACACTTACAAAATAGAGTATTTATAGTAGACTGCTATTTTTTTAGAATTGTCGCCTTCTCCTATAATTAATCCAGACACAATTCACCTATATAATTGAGCATGGTACTGTTCAATACCATGCTCACGAGCTCTCTGTTATCTTCTAGTTTATTTTTCCGAAACAGGAACCCCCGCTATTCCCCAATGCGTTTTTGGAATCTCCGTTACGATTACTCGAATAGACTCTTTTGGCGAACCTAATGTTTCTGAAACGGTGTTGGTGATATTGTGAATGACTTCGGCTATTTTTTCTTTTGGTCTTCCTTCCATCATTTGCACGTTGATAATAGGCATATAACAAACAGCTCCCTTTCTTAAAAACTAAGCAGCATTTTTCTCTTTAATCTGTCACGGTAAACGAAACATCCCCTAAACCATCAAACTTGCCACTTACAACGTCACCATATTTCAGCATCACAGCACTTGTGATACCGCCAGTTAAGATTACATCACCTTTTCGTACTCTTTCGCCTTTTCGTGCTAACATATTGGCCAGCATCGCAATAGAGTGTGCAGGGTGACCAAGGACAGCAGCACCGGCCCTAATTCTTTTAATTCCCCATTAATAGAAAGTGTGGCACCAACGAGGTCCAGTTCAAATTGTTCCGGTTTTTTAAGTGTTGTTCCAAAAACAACTCTCGATGTGGAAGCGTTATCTGCGATTACATCTGGCAGGGTAAAATTAAAGTTTTCATAGCGGCTATCTATGACTTCTAATGCTGGAAGAACATATTCCGTTTTAGCCAAAACTTGGGCACCTGTTACTCCTGGACCCTCGATATCTTCACCGATAATAAAAGCAATTTCTGCTTCTACTTTAGGGTGAATCATTTCATGTAATCGAACCTGCCTCCATTTTCTATGAGCATATAATCAAATACATATCCATAGATGGGCTCGTCAATTCCCATTTGTTTCATTTTTGCGTGACTGGTTAAACCCATTTTCGGACCAACAATTCTTCTACCTTCTTCTAATTTCATGTTTACAATTTCTTGTTGAACAAGGTATCCTTCTTCGACCGTTAAATCAGGTTTTATGTTAGCAGTTACTTTTTTTACCTCGCGTTTTTCAACTTCTGCTGCTACTAAATAGGTAGCTATTTTTTTGTATTCTACTTTACTCATGATTTCTCCTCCTTAAACCAAGAACCTTACTCTGACTTCGAGATTTCCGCAGCAACACTGTTGATATCATCTCTTCTAGAAATGAACACTTACTTGCCCAATATGAGCAAATCTTGCCGTAAACGTGTCCCCAGCCTGCGCTACTACCGCTGCAGATAGAGCTCCTGATAAAATAACTTCCCCTTCCTTTAGAGAAATATCAAATTCAGCTAATCTATTAGCTAACCAGGCTACACAATTTGCAGGATTCCCTAGGGCGGCAGCCCCAACACCTGTATTAACGAGTTCCCCATTTTTGGTTAATACCATTCCAATTAATTCTAGATCAATATTTTCAATCTTTGTTGGCTTTCCGCCAAGCACAAAGTAACTGGAAGACCCATTGTCGGCAACGGTATCTTGAAGCTTTATTTTCCAATCCTTGATTCGGCTGTCGACAATTTCGAGTGCCGGGACGACATAATCAGTAGCCTGTAATACATCAAGAGCCGTTACATTAGGTCCTCTTAATTCTTTTTTCAAAATAAACGCAATCTCACCTTCCACTTTTGGTTGCAGGACCCGATCAATCGAAAGGGCTCCACCGTTTTCAACGACCATACTGTCTAATAAGTGTCCATAATCCGGTTCATCAACTCCAAGCAGATTCTGCATAGCTAATGAAGTTAGCCCAATTTTTTTCCCAACAATTTTCTGTCCTTGCGCTACTTTATTTTGAATATTTTCAAGTTGGATATGATAAGCCTCTTTAACTGAAAGTTCAGAATCAACAGCTGTAATTGGAGAAATACCAATACGATTCATCTCCGCTTCAGCCAATAGCGCTGCAAATTGTTTTATTTTATTTGTCAATTGTCTTACACCCTTCCTTAGAGTTTTATCGTGATATTAGAAAGCTCAGAGTAGAAATCAATGCTATGCATGTGCCAATGCCACTATTTTTCATCCCGCCAAATGGTGTTCTTAAGTCTCTTAAAAACCACGTATTCACCCAAATAATTCCTTCTTCAATTTGATGGGCAACCCGATGCGCCCTTCTAAGGTCATTGGTCCAGATTGTCGCGCTTAACCCGTAGTGTGTATCGTTGGCTTGCATGATTACTTCTTCTTCCATATCAAATGGCGTCACCGTTACGACAGGTCCAAATAATAGCCTTTTTCAAGACCCTCAGGACGTTTCCCGCCTGTAAGGATCGTTGCACCTTCATTCCTTGCAATCTCGATATAGCTATTGACACGATCATAATGCTCTTTGCTAATTAATGCACCTACGTTGGTATCCTCGTTTAGTGGATGACCCACTTTTAAAGTTTTTACTTTTGCTGCAAATTTTTCAAGAAATTCTTCGTATGCCGGACGCTCTACATAAATGCGGGATCCGCATAAACAAACCTCCCCTTGATTTACAAAGCTGGATTTAACCGTTGTTTCAATCACTTCATCTAAATCGGAGTCGGCAAAAATAATATTTGGATTTTTTCCTCCCAATTCGTAGGATAGCTTTTTTAACGAATCGGCAGCAGATTTCATAATGGCAGTACCTGTACCTGGTTCACCAATAAAGGAAATCGCATCGATATCCGGGTGTTCTGAAATGGCTCCACCTGCTGAATTAGGGCCAAATCCATGAACCAAATTAACTACTCCATCGGGAACCCTTGCTTCTTTACAAATTTCCATTAATACCGTTGCGGTCATTGGTGTCCATTCAGCAGGTTTAATGACTGCTGTATTCCCCATTCCTAAACAAGGAGCAAGTTTCCATGTCAGTAACAGTAATGGAAGATTCCAAGGTTTAATGATTCCAACTACCCCAACTGGGCGGCGGTAAGCATAATGAAGGGCTGTTTCGTCCTGTTGATAAGCATTCGTACCTACTGATGTAATATAATCTGCGAAAAAGTGGAAGTTATAGGCTGCACGCGGAACATCTACACTGTTGGCTAATGAAAATGGTTTACCGGTATCCAAAGATTCTAAATGAGCTAATTCTTCTTGTCTCTCGAGGATCAAATCACCGATTCGGCGAAGAATTTTGGAACGTTCTGTTAATGTCATGGTTTTCCATTTTCCATTTAAGGCTCTTCTAGCAGCTGCAACCGCATAGTCAACTTCTTCTTTTCCACCTTCTGCAACTGTTCCTACTACTTCTTCTGTTGCAGGATTAATATTATCAAATGTTTTTAGATTTTGGGATTCTACAAATTGTCCGTTGATAAAATGCAAACAATTAATTGCTTTTACTCTAGTTTCTACTTGCATACATGTATTCCTCCTAAAAATTGAACTATTATTATTTTCTTAACCTCATGAAAGCTTCATTATTTCACCTACAACGCTATAGTTTCTCTCTATGCAACAACTTAAAATTATTTTATTAACGTCTTTTTACATTTTTTTATTCGAATTCTCTTTTTAAACTGTTGCACATAATCCAACAATTTAATAAAAGTCATAATATTTTAAAAATAACCTTTTCAATCTTTCCTTTTTTGATATATTGTCCACTATAAAGCAACATTAGTTCACATTATGAAACTATAACGATAGGAGGAATAAACTTAGATATGAATAAACAAGAGGATAACCATCTTTCCTCAGTAAAAAATGCACTCCTGATTTTAAAAAGCTTTACGATGGACGAACCCGAAAAAAAATAAGCGAGCTTTCATCCTCTCTTGGGCTTAACAAAAGTACTGTTAGTAGAACAATGACCACGCTTGCTAGTGAAGGCTTTGTTTACAAGGACCCTGAATCAAAAAAATACCGCTTAGGTCTTTCCATTCTGTCGTTAAGTGGGATCGTCTATAGCAATATGGATATTTTCCGCGAGTCGCAGCACGTATTAAACAAGCTCGTTGAAAATATCGGTGAAACGGCAACACATATCCGTTTTTGATAATTTAGACGTGATTTATCTTCAGAAAGTAGAATGTAATCACCCAGTCCGGTTTTTAACACATGTTGGTAAGCGGAATCCACCCTATGCCACTAGCTCTGGTAAAGTGCTACTCGCTTTCTCTAATGAGGAGGTTATTGAGCGCGCCATTGAAAAAGGATTGCAGAAATTCACAAAAAACACCATTTTAGATCCGCAAAAGCTACGGGCGCATTTAAACCTAGTAAAAGCAAATGGATTTGCCAATAGTACTGAAGAGATTCTTGAAGGAGTAACATCCATTGCTGCACCCATTTATAATTACAAAGGAAACGTTATTGCAGCATTATCAGTGGTTGGTCCGAAGCAAAGAATACAATCTCATAAAGTTCAGGGCTATGCTAAAAAGGTTATGAATGCTGCAATGGAAATTTCTAAGCGGATGGGTTATTGGGGATAACAAACTAATAAACTAGTATTCTTGTTGATTAAAAAGTGGTAACTTCACCAACAGCATAGGAAGGAGAGATTTTTATGGATGATTTACATACGCATTTTATCCCATCTGAAGTTTTAACTTGGTTAAAAGATCAACGCACGGTGGTTAATGCCAAATGGGTAAAAAAGGAAGAGAATAAGGATAATTTTTTAATTGTAAATGGAAAATGGGGATTTGAACTGAAAAAAGCGTTTATCGATGACAAGCTTTTCTTAGCAGAACAAGAAAATGCAGGTGTTACCCATTCACTTTTGTCACCAATACCACAGCTATTTCCGTATGATTTTCCAAACGAAATCTCTAGTGAAATTTCCAATGTATATAATCATTCATTAGCCAAATTGGCAAAAAAATCACCTCACAAACTATCTGCTCTAGGCACCGTCCCACTTACTAATCCTGACAAAGCAGCACAAGAATTAGCTAATGCCATGAATCTCGGTCTTAAAGGGGTCATTATTGGTCCAGGCTTACCGGATTATATGTTATCAGATGAATTCTTCACTCCTTTTTTTGAAGAAGCAAACCGAAGGAAAGCAATTATTTTTATCCACCCCTTATTATGTGAAGATCCCCGATTAAAAAGAAGAATGATGCCTAATTTAATCGGTGTACCATGGGAAACAACTGTTTGTGCAACGGACCTTCTCCTAAGCGGGTTAGTAGACAAATATCCAAATGTAAAAATCCTCTTTGCACATGGCGGCGGCTTCATCCCTTATCAAATCGGCAGGCTAAATAAAGGATATGACCAATGGGAGTTTGTATCATCCGAATTGAAAGCGCTACCATCTGAATATTTGAAGCGTTTCTGGTATGACACGGTATTATGGAATCAGGAAAGTTTAGATTTCTTAGTTAAAACCGTTGGTGAAGATAGAGTTGTTCCTGGTTCTGATTTTCCTTTTGATCTTTCTGTATGGCCGCCTGAAGGAAAAAATGAAAAGGGCGTTCATAATTTATTAGGATAAAGAATACTCATTGGACCCCTTCAATTAATTCAGGTGCCTGCTGATCAATCTTCTGTAGAATCATTATAAAGATTGTTGAAAATTTTAAACGCAAACTAAATTTTTGAAGGAAATATATTTAGGACTCATATTTTTCCTTTTTCTTTTTCCGATAAAACCGATATCCTTTCCTGACCCTGTCCATAATAAAAAAAGGTATTGGTGGATGATACTTTATTAGAAAAGGTTTGTAAATCTTGTAATAAGCTTTTTTTAAATCATCCCACTTACAGCAATAGCCTTGTTTATAAAAATCGGATACATCAACGATAAAACCTCTTCCCTTATTCATTACTACATTTTTCCCATGAACATCAAATGGATTTAAACCAATTGATTTTGCGTAGTGCAAGCCCCTATCGACATCTTTAATAACTGATTCAGGAATAAGAACACCTTTAATTATTGCATCAAACAATGTAATTCCCTCAAGTTTTTTTAACACTAAGTAATCTTCTCCATATGCATAAAGAGTAGAATAAGTTCCATGGGTTCCTAATTTTTTATATACCTCGATTTCCTTTTTCAGTTCCTCAGGGTTTCTTCCATATACCTTTACAACCCACTCTGGATTTTCATCATTAGAAAATACGCCGGCATAATTGCCGCTCCCTATTGTTTTCCACGATTTTGATTGATTTGTAACTATGATGGGATCGAATGGGCTCTCAGATGTTAATTGAATAAATGGTAATAACTCTTGATCAATTAATCTCAAATACCTATCTAAAAGCATTTGTACACCTTCTTGCTATCTATTAATCTTTGTTTCTTCTTTCCTTTTATTTTTGCCCATTATAAACTTATAATAAGAACAGGATTAAATCAAATGTATGCTGTATTTTCGAAGCTATGCTTTTCTAACCAATTTTAAATTAATAGTGAGGAGTTGCCATGAAATTTCCTTTTTTAAAAACAAATCGATTAAAATTAATAGAAATCACCCATCAACATGTTGAAAGCATTTTTGAAATTTTATCATTGAATGAAGTTACCAGATACTATGGGACCAATCCATTTATGCTCCAATCCGAGGCAACCAACTTAATTGACATGTTCGGCAAAAACTTTAGAGAAAAACGAGGGATCCGCTGGGGCATGGTTCTCAAGGAAAATCAAAAGCTTATTGGCACACTTGGTCTAAACGGTTTACAGCTTGGGAATAAACGGGCAGAAATTGGCTATGAAATCCATCCTCTTTATTGGCGAAATGGTCTTACATCAGAAGCGGTTAAGGAAGTGCTAAGGTACAGTTTTGAGGAATTGGATTTACATCGTATGGGGGCGATTGTATATCCTGAAAACATCGCATCGTTAAATCTTCTTGAAAAAATAGGCTTTGCGAAAGAAGGCTTGCTCCGCGGGTATATGCATCAAAATAATCAATTTCATGATACTTATGTTTTATCATTATTAAAGCCAGAATGGGTAAAACGCCAGAAATAGTAATTCTGGCGTTCCTATTCTTCAAAAAATCCGTTAAATTCTTTTGAATCCTTCGTTTCTTTTTCATGGTAGTACGGATTTTTTTCCGTTGGATCCTTTGAATCCAGATTCGTTTTAATAACTAAAAATGGCGTTGAAGGGGTTTCAGCGATAATTCTGTCATTTAGTTGATCAAAATCCGGTAGCTTTTTATTTCCTGGCTGTCTTGGCTCCATCAGAATACACCTCCTACATGTAGGGTGCGATTTTTCCAGTTTAATCATACATCATTTTAAATCCCGACTGAATTCATCATTTTAATTCAATACCAGTTTCTATTTGTCAGTCTAAAGTTGGAAATTGTCTCCATTAAATGGATGAAAAAAGAAAAAACTAGGAAGTAAAACCTTCCTAGTATCTTTTATTCCTCTTCTGAGCCAACTAAGAAATCGGGATTGAGTTCTTCGAATTCTTCGTCGTCTACATCCATTCCCCAATCATCATCGTCATCTGAAGGTCTTTCAGGACTGATAAGGACACAAATCTTTGTCTCGCCAATTACCTCTACAAGGAATTCCCTTTCCACATGTACGATGATGCGATTGCCATTAGGGGAAATGACTGCTTCACAGCAATTTGGCTGCTGCAGCACTCGAGCAACAATTTCATTGTCATCGAGGCAATCATGGTCACGATACTTTAACTTAATGACATCTGTATATTGAACGCGTTCAGTAACTACTTCTGTTTTGGTATTATCATTATAAGAATACCAAACATTGATGTCATAGGAGCCGTGTATCTCTACTGTCTTACCGACTTTTTTCGCGTTGTATTTATGGTTGATGATCCAACAGCCAAGAATACTCGTTGGACTATGCGCCGGGCTTATTGTATGATTGGACTGAGTAAATTTTCGTCCTTTCGCTACTACCGCTTTGGCAAATATCTCTCTAAATTCTCCCATTTCGCGCGAACCCTCCTCATTCATTTTCATTTCATCCTATGCTAATTTTTAGACTAGTGTGCGATATATTTTTAGGAATACTGGTTAAAAGTTTAGTCATAGTTCAGTTTATGCGGGATTTTAATGTAGGTTCCATCATGGCTTGCACTTTAAAAACGATGTCTTAATTGAAGTGTGTTCTCATGTATTCTATGAGGTATGCTGTTGGGTTAGACTACTACCCAAAGACCTGAAGGCAAAGAAAAAACCAGGCTACGTTAAATGCCTGGTCTAAAAAATTAATGCTCGTGATCACATTCGTCGTGGTTCTCGCAAGCTCCACCACCATTTTTCATGCTTGCACCTGTTTCGCCCATCAATACATCTCCACCTGTTGAAATAATAATTTCATCGGTTACTGTATTGGAAATGGCTGAAGCAATAAGCTGAAGCAATTCATTGACTTCCACTTGTGATTGTTTGAAATCCTGTACGACAGGAATCTCATCCAGCTCCTGCTCAATGGAGGCAATCTTGTCCTCAACCTTTTTCAATGCTTCCTGCTTTCCATAATGCTGGAGATTTACTGCTTGCTTTTGTAAACCTTTTATATCTGAAATCAATGTCTTAACCTTTGGGTTTTCATGTATCTGTGCTTCTGCACGTTTGAAGAAATCGACTTCTTCTGTTTCAGCAATCATACGTGCTAAGTCGGTTGCACGGGCGACGATATCATCTTTTGTATACTTCGTCACTTTAGTTCACCTCTACTGGTTCTAATTCTTCCACCATTTCTCCGTTTAATGACCATGTTCTTGCTTCTGTAATTTTTACCTTCACAATTTTACCAATCGTTGTTTTAGGAGCAACAAAATTTACTAGCTTGTTCCTTGTTGTGTAGCCTGCAAGGACCTCTGCGTTGTTCTTGCTCTCCCCTTCTACAAGGACTTCAACAATTTGGCCTTCGTGTTTTTTCATAGCTTCTAAAGAAAGCTCATTCACAAGAGCGTTTAGACGTTGCAAACGTTCTTTCTTCACTTTCATCGGAACATTATCCTCCATTTTGGCAGCTGGAGTTCCTTCACGAGGTGAGTAAATAAAAGTATAAGCTAATTCATAGCCAACTTCTCGATATAATGATAATGTTTCTTCAAATTGCTCATCCGTTTCGTTCGGATAACCAACGATAATATCGGTTGTTAATGCCACATTTGGAATAGCCGCTTTAATTTTTCTTACAAGCTCTAAATATTGTTCTCTTGTATATTTTCGAGCCATAATTTTTAGAACATCCGTTGAACCAGATTGTACGGGCAAGTGGATATGATCCATTAAGTTGCCGCCTTTAGCGAGGACTTCAATCAAATGATCATCAAAATCACGTGGATGGCTGGTTGTAAAACGAATCCTTGGGATATCAATTTTACGTAACTCATCCATTAATTCACCAAGACCGTAGTTCAACCCATCTAAGTCTTTTCCATAAGCATTGACGTTTTGGCCTAATAAGGTGACTTCCTGATAGCCCTGTGCAGCTAAATGGCGAACTTCCTGAATTATTTCTTCGCCTGCGGCTGCGTTCTTTCCCACGAGTATAAGGTACGATACAATACGTACAGAATTTGTCACAGCCGTACATAATGTTCACCCATGCCTTAATATTGCCGCGTCGAACTTTTGGAAGGTTTTCGATGACATCGCCTTCCTTAGACCAAACCTCAACCACCATTTCCTTCGACATATATGCTTCATTCAAAATGTTTGGCAAGCGGTGGATATTATGGGTACCAAAAATCATATCAACCTGATGATACGTTTTTAATATCTTATTAACGACAGATTCTTCTTGGGACATACAACCGCAAACACCTATAAGCAAGTCTGGTTTTTCCCTTTTTAACGCTTTTAGGTGGCCAAGTTCACCGAATACTTTGTTTTCAGCATTCTCACGAATTGCACAGGTATTTAAAAGAATCACATTTGCATCCTCTGTGCTATCAGTTGGCTCATACCCTAATGCTAAAAAGATTCCTGCCATTACTTCAGTATCGTGTTCATTCATTTGGCAGCCGTAGGTACGAATGTAAAATTTGCGGCCATTTCCCATCCCACGGAATTCCTCAGGAATCGCGAAGTCGTTTTGGTACTTCACTTCTTCTTTTCCACGTTTCTTTGCATCTATTAAAGATGGCGCAGTAATCACTTGTTCAAAATACTTGCTGTAATCCTTGGCGGATTTTTTGTCCGAAGAATTAGTACCCTCTGCTTGTTGACTTTCTAAACGTTGTTTTTCATTCATGTGGAAAAAATCTCCTTTCACTTAAAGTTATTAACTCGTCAATTAATAGAAACATGTAGATTTTTCACCTTAACTATGAACAGAAATGGAAAATATACAGTATCGCACATTATTATAGTATAAAGGTTTACAGATTTGAAAACAATAGAAAATCCCGTGGAATATGGTTCCACGGGATTATTGATTATCTATTTACATAAATTCAGCAACTAATTTATCAAAATGCGCTTGATCAAGATTTAAGTTCGCATTTACTAACGGAGCCTCTGAATAACCTTTAATTAATTCCTGGTAAGATTGACGCTCTGTATTTTGATAAATAAGTCCAGTTACAAGTCCATTATGCTTCATTAATGTTTGCATAGCATTTTCACGGTTTGATGGATCATAGCCATCGATATCGCTTAACTTTGTTAGATTTTCTTTAAACCAGTCATAAGTGTTGACCTTATTATAGGTTACACAAGGACTGAATACGTTTATTAAAGAGAATCCTTTATGTTTAATTCCTGCTTCAATTAAAGCAGTTAGGTCTTTTAAATCTGTCGAGAAGCTTTGAGCAACAAACGTTGCCCCAACAGTTAGGGCCATTTCCATAGGAGAAATCGCTTGTTCAATAGACCCTTGCGGTGTAGACTTCGTCTTAAAGCCTTCCGCAGAACGTGGAGAAGTTTGTCCCTTTGTTAAACCGTAAATTTGGTTATCCATAACAATGTAAGTAATGTCAACATTACGACGAATTGCATGAATCGTATGACCCATACCAATCGCAAACCCATCACCGTCACCGCCGGAAGCAATAACTGTTAAATCACGATTAGCCATTTTAACACCTTGAGCAATTGGAAGGGAACGACCATGGATACCATGGAAGCCATATGAATTAATATAACCTGAGATACGACCTGAACAGCCAATCCCCGAAATAACTGCTAAATTTTGTGGTTCTAAGCCAACATTTGCTGCCGCACGTTGCATTGCTGCTTGTACAGAGAAGTCGCCACAGCCAGGGCACCAGTTCGGTTTAACATCATTTCGAAAGTCTTTAAAAGTGGCATTTAGAACAACTCCTTACATTTTGAATAAACTTCGTGTGGAAGAAACGGATTTCCATCATATTTCAGATATTTAATGATTTTTTCAGCATGACCGACATTCATTTTCATAATATTTGCTAACTGTCCAGTTGCATTGTTTTCAACAACAATTACTTTTTTTGCGGATCGAACAAGTGGTAGAACTTCGTCTGTTGGAAACGGATGAATTAAACGAATCTGTGCATGATTCACTTTCAAACCGTCATTTTCTAGACGAACCATTGCTTCTTCTATTGCGCCGCGAGTAGAGTTAAAACCGACGATTAAAATATCCGGATCTTCATGTGGTACATTTTTATATACCGGCGTATTAAAACGAATATTTTCCACCTTGCGGAAGCGTTTATCCATTTGAGCAATACGATTTGTTGCGGATTCAGATGGTTTTCCAGTCTCTGCATGTTCAACACCTGTCACATGGTGGATACCATTTTTTTGACCAGGAATAGAACGTGGTGAAATGCCATCTTCAGTTACTTCATAACGTTTGAAATAACCTTTGTTTTCAATCTCTGGAAGCTCTTCTGTTACTAGCTTACCTCTTCTTATTTCTACTTTAGAAGCATCAAGTGGTTCTACTGTCTGCTTACCTAGCGATAATTGAAGGTCTGATAATACAATAACAGGACATTGATACTCTTCTGCAAGGTTAAAAGCTTCTGCAGTATCGTAGAAAGCCTCTTCAACAGTACTTGGTGCCATAACGATTTTAGGAATTTCACCGTGTGTTCCGTAAATCATGGCCATTAAGTCTGACTGCTCTTGTTTTGTTGGTAATCCTGTAGAAGGACCGCCACGTTGAGTGTCGACAATAACAAGTGGAGTTTCTGTAATTCCTGCAAGACCAATTGCTTCCATTTTTAATGATAATCCAGGACCAGAAGAAGCAGTGATTGCACGAATACCACCATAGCTTGCGCCAATAGTCATCGTACATGCAGCAATTTCATCTTCTGTTTGAATAACAGTACCGCCAAGGGCAGGTAGTTTCTTAATCAAATACTCCATGATATCTGATGCTGGTGTGATTGGATATGCAGCCATGAATCGGCATCCTGCTGCAAGTGCTCCTAAAGCAATTGCATCATTTCCAATCATAAACATCCGTTTTTGGCCATCTGCCTTTTCAAGCTCCATTGTCTCGACGTCGGTACCAAGTTTTTCTTTCATATAATCAAATCCAGCTTTGATGGCATCCATGTTTTTCGCAACAACTTGATCGCCTTTTCTGCCGAAAATTTCCCGTACTACTTCTTCAAACACATGAATATCTAAATCTAAAACCGCAGAGGTTGCACCGATTGCCACCATGTTTTTCATAAGGGAAGTCCCTAGTCCAGTAGCGATTTCAGTAAATGGTACCGCATACATTGATGCTAGAGTATCTTCAGGTTTCTTAGGATCAAATTTAGAATCAGCAATGATTACACCTTTACTATTTAACTCTTTGTAGTTTACATCGATTGTTTCTTGGTCAAATGCGACAAGAATATCAAGATCGTCAGAAATTGAACGAACTTCTGTTGTACTCACTCGAATCTTATTGTTTGTATGACCGCCTTTAATACGTGATGAAAAGTGACGATAACCATACAAGTAATATCCCAGGCGATTCAGTGCGATAGCAAAGATTTCCCCAGTACTTTCAATACCTTCCCCTTGTTGTCCGCCAACTTTCCATGAAAGTTGATTGATCATGACCTACACCCCTTTGGATATGTAAAAATTAAGTAGACTTAACCATCTATTAGTGTAGCACTTTTCCAAGTAAATCACTAGATTTTTATGCCTTAATGACTAAAAGCAACTTCTCAGATACGTACTAAACGCTTTCAATTCTAGACCTATGCATCACAAATTGCAACCCTTAAACCGAAATATTGTCTAAAATATGAATATTTTTTTATTATTAAAATTTTACCAGTTTTCTGTTTTCAAAAAGCGAAGAAAAATAGGCAAATTAGTGCATTCTTTAGCCATTTTGTATTTCACGAGTTGAGTTTTCCTGTACCTATTAGGTATTAAAAAGATAAACTTCATTTATATCAGAATAATATTTTTGTAGTACCAGCTAGTTTGAACGAATCTGATCTTATTAAAATTACAAAAAAACTGCTTGCCATTGGACAAGCAGTTAAATGGAATATCTCTTTATCAACCCTTGGTTTTTAGGTTTTTCGATTCCTTCAACGCGGTTCTACAATTAGCTTTATAGCTGTGCGCTCTTCCCCGTCAATTAAAATATCAGTAAACGCCGGGACACAGATCAAATCAACTCCGCTAGGTGCGACAAATCCTCGAGCAATCGCTACTGCCTTTATGGCTTGATTCAATGCACCCGCACCAATCGCCTGTAACTCTGCTGCACCTCTTTCACGCAGAACTCCGGCAAGCGCACCAGCTACAGAATTAGGATTAGATTTTGCTGAAACTTTTAATATTTCCATTCCTAGCTCCCCCTCGTATAATCCCGATCCCCGCATGAGCAGTTTCATGAACAAATCAGGTATATAATATTCCACTGCTACTATATTCGTCAGGCAATAGACATATTCCGGCTTGGACAAAAAAAGAAAAAAACCCTCCAAAATTAGGAGAGCTTTCATGCTTATGAATACCACGGTTGATCGTCATTAATTAATATACGTTCTAATTTTTTACTAAATCCATTTTTCCTGTCAAGCTCTATATATATAGCGCTCAATTGATTACGTCCTGTTTTCGGCACTTCAAAGCGAACAGGTAGGCTTGTTAAGAATCTTTTAAGAACAAGCTCTTTTTCCACACCAAGAATCCCATCATATGGTCCTGTCATCCCTACGTCGGATAAATATCCTGTTCCCCCTGGTAGGACACGGCTGTCTGCTGTTTGCACATGTGTATGAGTGCCAATGACCGCAGAAACTCTTCCATCGAGATACCACCCCATTGCTTGTTTCTCACTTGTAACCTCCGCGTGAAAATCAACGAAAATAAAAGGTGTTCTCTCACGCGCGATTTCAACTAATTCATCTGCTTTTCGAAAAGGACAGTCAAGTGGCGCCATAAAAGTTCTACCTTGTAAATTAATAACCGCTATTTCTAATTCATTTACTTTGAAAAAAGCCAGCCCTCTGCCAGGAGTCCCTTCCGGAAAATTAGCAGGTCTAACCATGTTCTTTGCCTGATCGATAAATTCAAAGATTTCCTTGTTATCCCATGTATGATTTCCAAGTGTTATTGCTTGTGCACCACACCCTAGAAATTCTCGGTATATTTTTTCAGTAATACCTTTCCCACCTGCGGCATTTTCTCCATTAATGATCGTAAAATGTGGGCGATACTTCTCTTTTAATTTTGGTAAATATTCTTTTACCATATCGCGACCAGGAGAGCCCACTACATCTCCAATAAATAATAAGTTCATTTTATTCCCTTTCTCTTTATGACCTAACTACTTAGAGTGTATCACAACAATTTGTAAATTAACCGTAATGACTTTTCAAAAAATAAAGCGGTGCAATCGCACCGCTTTATTTTGCATATTCTACAGCCCGTGTTTCACGGATAACTGTAACTTTAATATGTCCTGGATAATCTAGTTCTTCTTCAATTCTTTTTCGGATGTCGCGTGCTAATCGATGCGCTGCAAGATCATCAATTGCATCTGGTCTTACGATAATGCGCACTTCACGGCCAGCTTGAATCGCAAACGACTTTTCAACACCCTCATAGGACTCGGAAATTTCCTCCAGTTTTTCAAGGCGGCGGATATAGTTTTCGAGAGTCTCACTACGTGCTCCTGGTCTGGCAGCTGATAAGGCATCAGCAGCAGCTACAAGGACGGCGATTACGGATGTTGGTTCAGTATCCCCATGGTGAGAAGCAATACTATTAATAACCACTGGGTGTTCCTTATATTTTGTCGCTAGCTCGACACCAATCTCTACATGGCTACCTTCCACTTCATGGTCAATCGCTTTTCCTATATCGTGTAGTAATCCGGCACGACGCGCTAATGTTTCATCCTCACCAAGCTCCGCTGCAAGCAAGCCCGAAAGCTGTGCAACTTCCATTGAGTGTTTTAAAACATTTTGCCCATAACTTGTACGGTACTTTAAACGCCCAAGAATCTTGATCAAATCCGGATGTAGTCCATGAACACCAACTTCAAATGTTGTCTGTTCACCAACTTCTCGGATATACTCATCCACTTCTCGACGGGACTTTTCGACCATTTCTTCAATACGAGCAGGATGGATACGTCCATCTTGGACCAGTTTTTCAAGCGCTAAACGAGCCGTTTCACGACGAATTGGGTCAAAGCCAGATAGAATGACAGCTTCTGGAGTATCGTCAATAATTAAATCAATTCCCGTAAGTGTTTCAAGGGTACGGATATTTCGACCTTCACGGCGGATAATTCGGCCTTTCATTTCATCATTTGGAAGGTTGACGACAGAGACAGTTGTCTCCGCAACATGGTCAGCAGCGCAACGCTGGATTGCCAAAGATAGAATTTCCTTCGCTTTCTTATCAGCTTCTTCTTTCGCGCGGTTTTCGCTTTCCTTGATCATGATTGCAGTATCAATAGAAAGTTCCTTCTCGGTACGATCTATAATAATCGCCTTTGCTTCATCACGGGTTAAGCTCGAAATTCGTTCGAGTTCAGTCTGTTGTGTTCGTACCAACACGTCCACTTTGCTTTCCATCTCTTCAATATGCTGTTGTCTTTGGTTAAGAGAATCATCCTTCTTTTCTAAAAGACTTTCACGTTTATTTAACGATTCATCTTTTCGATCTAAATTCTCTTCTCTTTGCAGTAAACGGTTTTCTTGTTTTTGCAGTTCATTTCTTCGTTCACGAACCTCACGTTCAGCTTCAGTCCGAAGCTTGTGAATTTCATCCTTTGCCTCTAGCAATGCTTCTTTCTTCAATGAGTCAGCATCACGTTTTGCATCTTCAAGGATTTGCTCTGCAGCATTCTTTGCTCCAGCAATTTTTGCTTCAGCAATGGATTTACGAATAAAATAGCCAACAACGGCACCGACGATAACGCCAAGCAAAATGGAGATGATTGTAATAGGTTCCATCGTTACACCTCCTCTTGCTATGAACTTTTGTAACTTTTTTCAAGTGTCGGCATGTACATTGTTTAGACTCAACATACAGCAAGCACTAAGGCTTTTTACTTTGTAATATTAACAAAAATGTAAAATATACATGTTAATTGTAAATGTGTGTATATTCATTGTCAAGGGCTAGTCCTGTTGGCTTTTTGAAATATTTCGAATTTGTTCACATAATCACATATTCTGGGCATGATCTCGTTTGCATAAAAATATAAATATTTGAATAAAAATGCATTTTTAAAAAAAGAGCAAAACCCGACAAAGGGCTTCGCTCATGGTGATTAGTCGATTAATTCAAATTGCTCATCATCACCTGTTTCAACGACAATCTTTTCGCCATCTAAACCGTAATGTTCACGAATTTTTTGTTGAATATCAAGGAGAATACTAGGATTTTCCTTCAAAAATAGCTTTGCATTTTCACGTCCCTGACCAAGTCTTTCATCATTATAAGAATACCAGGAACCGCTCTTTTGAACGATATCTAATTCAGAGCCAAGATCAATGGTCTCACCTTCCTTAGATATACCTTCACCATACATAATATCCACTTCAGCAGTACGAAATGGCGGTGCGACTTTATTCTTAACCACTTTTATTTTTGTCTTGTTTCCTACGATATCATTTCCTTGCTTGAGTGCTTCTGCACGGCGTACTTCAAGTCGTACGGTTGAATAGAACTTAAGTGCACGTCCTCCAGGTGTTGTCTCGGGGTTTCCAAACATAACTCCCACTTTTTCACGGATTTGGTTAATGAAGACAGCGAGCGTTTTCGATTTGTTAATCGCACCGGAAAGCTTACGAAGCGCCTGCGACATTAAGCGTGCCTGTAAACCTACGTGCGCATCTCCCATTTCTCCTTCAATTTCCGCTTTCGGCACCAATGCCGCTACAGAGTCGATAACAATAATGTCAACTGCCCCGCTTCGAACAAGTGCTTCAGCAATTTCAAGAGCCTGTTCGCCTGTATCTGGTTGGGACAGCAATAATTCATCAATGTTTACGCCTAATTTTTGCGCATATGCTGGATCAAGTGCGTGCTCGGCATCAATAAAAGCTGCTTGGCCACCTCTTGCCTGTGCTTCAGCGATAGCATGCAGGGCAACAGTTGTTTTACCAGAGCTCTCCGGGCCATAAATTTCAATTATTCTACCTCTTGGATATCCTCCAACACCTAGTGCCACATCAAGTGTTAAAGAGCCACTCGGACTAGTGGAAATTCTCGTTTCTGTTTTTTCTCCCATCTTCATGATGGAACCTTTACCAAATTGTTTTTCAATTTGTTTTAACGCCATTTCTAAGGCGGCTTTACGATCACTCACTAATAAGTTCCTCCTTTATTTATATAAACACAATATAATTGCCACAATCTATTAAATAATACCTATTAATAATATAACCTCTTTTTAGGATTTTGTCGAGTAAAAAAACGAACATTCATTCGATTATTTCCTAGCAGTTAAAATTGAAAAAACAACTCAAATACCCGTCAATTCACACTTTTCTACCCACTATTTTGCTTAAACAATCATTTTCCTTTATTGTCAGACATTAACACACAGGATGAAACTAACGTCTATTAACGGATAAAAAAATCACAGAACGCTTATTTAGCATTCTGTGATTCTTTTAAATATCGGAGTAAATACAAGCAGCCATATTTCACTGTACGAATACGATTAGCGTTCCTTGTGCCGCCAAGATTGAGTTTTTCTACAATCGTCGGTCTTCCTTTAATCGCAATACCGATATAAACAGTCCCTACGGGCTTCCCTTCGAGCTCTTCTGGTCCTGCCACTCCAGTGAAACTAATCCCAATATCAGCTGAAACCAAGGCTGCAACATTTTCAGCTAATTCTTTCGCACATTGTTCGCTTACAACACCCTGTTTTTCAATCGTTTCCTGTTTTACCTTTAAAACATTCTGCTTCACTTCAGCTGAATAGCAGACAACGCCGCCTTTTATTACGGAACTAGCACCAGGGATGCTCGTTAACTCCTGCTGAAACATTCCACCTGTTAAGCTTTCGGCGGCTGCTATTGTCATTTTTTTCTGTTTCAAACATTTCGTCAGTTCTTCCAATAGTGATGTGTTGTCATAGCCGTAGAAAAACTCACCTACGCGCTTATTTATCGTATTTTCTAGCTCATCAAGCATAGAGTTTGCTGTATTTAAATCAATATGTTTTGCTGTCAGTCTTAAGGTTACCTCACTATCACCGGCCAGTGGTGCAATGGTTGGATTACTTTGTCTGTCAATTATATCGATAATTTCCGTTTCCAATGCCGCTTCCCCAATCCCGAAAAACCTTAAAACTCTCGAAACAATTTGCTCATTGGTCTCGAGTTGCAAGGATAACGCAAGAGCACCGTATTGGCTGAACATTGGTTCCATTTCCTTTGGAGGACCTGGAAGCAGCATATAAATATGACCATCATCTTCTACGACCATTCCTGGAGCCATTCCATGATCATTTGGAAGGATGTGGGATCCATCTAAAACCAGTGCCTGCTTTCGGTTATTTTCAGTCATTGCACGATTGGTCTTTCGGAAATAAAGCTCTATCGATTCTAATGCTGCTTGATCCATCACAAGTTCTTTACCAATATGTCGAGCAATCGTTTCCTTAGTTAAATCATCCTTTGTTGGTCCAAGTCCGCCAGTAAAAATAATGAGATTGGACCGCTGTTCAGCAATTTCAATTGCAGTTTTAAGCCGATCTGGGTTGTCGCCAACAACCGTATGATAATAAACATTTACACCCAGAACAGCTAATTGCTGCGACAAAAATCGTGCGTTCGTGTTGACAATTTGTCCCAACAACAACTCCGAGCCAACGGCAATAATTTCAGCATTCATGATTCACCACTCCTAATTTCAATCTGATTAATGCCTTAAAAACGCCTATTTAGAGTTTTTAAATACATGGCTGTTCTTCGCAAAATAGTCCCAACCAGACCAAATGGTAAAAATTAATGCCACCCATAATGCTATATCTGCAAATGGAAAGGAAATCATTTCAAAAAAGACATTATGTAATAAAAGTGCTGAAATCGCAATAATTTGCGCCCATGTTTTAATTTTCCCTAACATATTAGCCGCTACGACCTCGCCTTCCCCTGCCAGCAATAGACGAAGACCTGTTACAGCGAATTCTCTACTAATAATAACGATGACAATCCACGATGCAGCATACTTAAGCTCAACTAGAACAATAAGTGCTGCGGAAACAAGCAGTTTATCAGCAAGAGGATCTAAGAATTTCCCCGTATTGGTCACAAGGTTTAATTTACGAGCATAATAACCGTCGATCCAATCGGTAGTAGAAGCTATGATAAAGATTAAGCCCCGACAAGATGGGTAACTGGGAGATAGACTCCAAGCAAATAAATGTCACCCCAATTAAACGGAGCAAGCATAACAATCAAGAATAAAGGAATTAATATAATCCTTGATACCGTTATTTTATTTGGCAAATTCATAATATTTCCTCCTATAGAAAAGCAGAAGCTCCCTTTAGAATGAGAATAGGCTTATTAAGAAGCTTTCTTCTGCCGCTGAACATCCTACAATAATCCTTCCAAAAAATGAAAGTGAAAAATAGCCATCAAACTGATGACTATTTGTTCTTCGGAACAAATTGAATCGTTACGTTCTGACTAACCACCGAAGTCGGGGCTATAGCATACGCCAGCTTTTGGTCATTTACATAAATGTCCGTATCGATGGCATTTCCGACAACAATTACCGCTTGATTTTCCTTTGTGAGATCAACAGTTTGACTGGAAGCTCCAGTTGCTGTAAGTACCCCTTGAAAAAAAGAATGACCGCTGCCATTTTTAATGTTTACCCAGGTTTTACCTTTAGAAACCAATTTTAATACAAATTTATCAGCGTTTTTTAATTCATAGCTAGAATTTTTACCACTACTTTGGACAACGGCTAAATTTTGCGGTGGTGGGACTACAGCTTGAGTATTTCCCGTATCTTGCTTAGCTGCTGGATTATTGGTTGTAGCCGTGTCTTTCTTTTTTGAATTATCAGTAGTATTGGCGTTTGCTTTCTCAAGCTCTGCTGACTTCGCAAATTTCACTTGCTCATTTCCCGAACTAATCGATTGATTTGGGTTGCTGCTCGTATGATGAGTCAAGAAATAATATAAAAGACCAGCTGCGCCAATTAAAAATATTCCAATTACTATTTTGGGAAGAGCATCAAAAATTTTATAATTTCCTTCTGAGATGGTTTTCCGAGTTTTCACTCTAGATAACTGCTCAGGCAAATCTTCATTAAGGGTTATAGGAATTTCACTCTTATATGTTTCAAAAATTTCATCAGGATCAAGCTGAAGCGCTTCTGAATATTGCTTAATGAAGGCACGCACATAAAAATTCCCTGGCATACTTGAATAGTTACCTTCCTCTATCCCCACTAAGTAACGCTTTTGAATCTTAGTGATGGATTGTAAATCATCCAAACTTAAATTTTTGGCTAATCGGGCTTCTTTTAATCGATTCCCTAATTCAGTCACCTTTTAACACCTTCCATTTTTCAAAAATCAAAGCTACCGAAATCAGATCCTGAGAGCAAATCATTTTGCTCTACCACCTCGTATGTAATTTCTTCATCGGAATCATTTCTGAGCTCAATAATATAATCAAAATCTTCCAAAGAGTATTCCGAATTTTGGACGAAAATATCTGGATGCTCCACTACTTTAATTGCAGGCATGCGCATAATTTCACGTACTAGCTGCCAATGGCGCTCATTTGCCCGTTTAGTTGAAACAATCCCGTCAAGTATGAAAAGATTATTCTCATTGTACTCGTCCTCAATTAGTTGATTTCGTATGGTTTGTTTCAAAAGGGTAGAAGATACAAATAACCAGCGTTTATTTGCACAAACACTTGCAGCAACGAGTGATTCCGTTTTGCCCACTCGAGGCATCCCACGAATACCAATCAACTTATGCCCTTCCTGCTTAAACAATTCTGCCATAAAATCAACTAATAAGCCAAGCTCATCCCTTACAAAACGAAAAGTTTTTTTATCATCCGCATCTCTTTGAATATATCGACCATGTCGAACGGCAAGCCTATCGCGCAATTTCGGTTCTCTAAGCTTGATTACCTTTATTGTGTCCATAGTATGTAAAATTGACTCTAGCCGTTTTATTTGGTCATCGTTTTTTGCTAAAATCAACAGACCCCGTCTACCCTCATCTACTCCATTAATCGTTACAATATTAATAGACAGCATCCCCAAGAGGGAAGAAATGTCGCCCAATAAACCGGGACGGTTTTTTTGAATCTCATATTCTAAATACCATTCTTTTTTCTCCATAAAAAAACCTCCTCAGTTTAGCGCAAAAATCGACAAATTTTTCGCATCGCCATATCTAAACCTTATAATAAATGATTTTTATAGAAGATGAAAGTAAAAACAAAGAGAACATTCATTTATCTAACGAAAGATTTAAAGAACGAAAAAAAGAAGAGAGGACATTCCTCTCTCTTAACGACTACCATTATTCTGAATAAGTTTTACCATAATATTAGCGATGGCTTGCTGCTCACCTGGATCGGCAACTGACCAAAGGTCAGAAAGAACTCTCTGTTGCTCGTTTTTCGGATCCACATTCTTAGACAAGTAATCACCAATTTGTGTGGCTAGGCCATTAATGGCTCCCTCACTCATTCCTTCATTTTGTGCATGATGAAGACGATCAGCTAGGAAATCTTCCCATTCCTTCCAATTATCTAAAACAGACATCTATGAACCCTCCTTTAAAATAGTACAAGATTATTGTGTGAAAGGAAGGAGTAAAATATTCATCAACAAATTAATTTCACGTATACCAGCCTCCATTTATCGCAAGAATCTGTCCAGTAATATAGGAAGATTCCGCAGATAACAAAAATGAAACACCTTTGGCAATTTCTTCAGAGTGACCAAGCCTTCCCATCGGAATTTCTTCAACAAGACGCTCCCTATCTTCACTGCTAAAACCGCTCATCATTGGGGTATCTATGGCACCTGCCGCAATGGCATTGACTCGAATCCCATTTAAGGCCACTTCTTTACTTAAAGCTTTCACAAAAGCAATCTGTGCACCCTTAACCATAGAATAAGCGACTTCACAGGCGGCACCTGTTTGCCCCCAAATAGAAGATATCACTATAATATTTCCCGAGCCATTTTGTAAAAATTTAGGCAATAATTCCTTCGTGATCATTAAAGGATTTAACACATGAACTCGCATCAACGATTCTGCTTCATCTTGTTTTAAGTCAACAAGAAGACCATAAAGGCTATTGCCGCCACAATGAACGATTGCATCAAGAGAAAATATTTGCGAACACACCTTTTTGTACCCATCAGCCTCAGCAAAGTCAGCAAGAATTGGCATATATTCTCCACCATATGGTTGAAGCTTATCCATTAACTCCATTAATGATTGCTCATTTTTATTGTAATGTAAATATAAATGATACCCTTTTTCAGCTAGTGATAAAGCAATGGCTTTGCCAATTCCACCGCTAGCTCCCGTTATCAGTACAAATTTTTTCATCAAAAATCACTCTTTCACTTACCCATTGTTTATCTTACGAGAAAAAAGCGTCGGCTAAGCGACGCTTCCGCTTTTATTTTTTCTTGGGTACAACCTGGCATACCGAAAACCGTTCTTCTGAGATCACTTCAGATGCCAATGATTGGACATCGTTTAGCGTGATTTTCTCAAGTGTTGGAACAACATCAAATAGGTTCATATCATTAAATGCATACCGGGTAAATTGATTTGCAATATATTCAGGTGAATTCACGGCCTTAAAAATGAACCAATTTTTTTCTTTTTCGCTCTTTCTAATTGCTCCTCCGTAAATCCGCTTCCCTTTTTAGCCTCAAGTAGCATTCTTTCAAGTTTTCCAGCTAATTTATCAGCATCACCAGTATCTCCACCAACCATGGCAAACCCAAAGCCTTGTTCCTGTGTATAATCATAAGAAAATGTTTCGTCAATCAACCCTTCGTTATAGAGCTGATTGTAATTTTCCGAGCTCTTACCAAATAGTAAATCGAGAAGGACATTCATCGTTAACTCATTCTTCAACAGTTCGTCACCCGTTTGGTCAACATGCAGCGCCTTAATACCAAGTAAGCATTTAGACGTTTGCACATTCATTTCGAGCACCTGTTTTCTTTCGGCTGCTTGAGCTGGCTCCGTCTCAAATTTACGTTTGATTTCAGGCTGGTCCCGGTATTCTTTTTTCGCTTGGTTTTCTCTTATCTGATTCATAAAGGCATCTGGATCAACAGGACCCACAATAAACAACAGCATATTGCTCGGATGATAGAACGTATTGTAACATTCATAAAGCCAATCCTTTGTAATATGGGATATCGACTCGATGGTACCTGCAATATCGATTTTGACTGGATGGTTTTGGTATAAGTTTTGGATTAGTCCAAAATATAAGCGCCAATCGGGATTATCATCATACATCGTGATTTCCTGGCCAATGATTCCCTTTTCTTTTTCAACGGTTTTTTCCGAAAAATATGGAGCCTGAACAAAGTCAATTAATGTTTCTAGGTTTTTTTCAACATCAGATGTGCTTGAAAACAAATATGCTGTACGGGTAAAAGAAGTAAACGCATTCGCTGAAGCCCCTTGACGACTAAATTGTTGAAAAACATCGCCGTCTTCCTTTTCGAAAAGCTTGTGCTCCAAAAAGTGGGCAATTCCATCTGGAACTTTAACATACTCATTTTGCCCCAATGGTTCAAAGGTATTATCAACGGATCCATACTTTGTTGTAAACGTAGCAAACGTTTTATTAAATCCTTTTTTCGGCAATATATATACATTAAGTCCGTTCGCCATTTTCTCATGATAAAGTTCTTCTTGAAGCTGGTCAAACGTAATCTTCTCCATTATTTGTCCGCCCCCATTCCTGTTAAGAAATAAATTGTATCTAAATCAATCTTTTTCGCTACTTCGATAATTTCTTCTCTCGTTGCTTTCTGCATTTCAGTGATCCATTTTTCAAGTTTAATATCCACATGTGACACAACATTGTGGTATAAAATTTCCGTTAGTCCTCTTGCCGTATCAATTGTTTCGAGTATTTGATTTTGAATGACGGCTTTCGTTTGTTCTAATTCCTGATCCGTAAAATCGCCCTTTTTCATTGCCTCCATTTGCTCGTTGATAATGCCCACTGCCTGGTCGTAGTTTTTTAAGTCAATCCCTGAGACGACAATCATTAGGCCTTTATGACTTTCTAAGCGACTTGCTGCATAATAGGCAAGGCTGGCTTTTTCACGGACATTGATAAATAATTTGGAATGTGAGAAGCCACCAAAGATACCATTAAACACTTGAAGGGCAAAATAATCTGAATCGCCATAAATAATATTTGTCCGATACCCGATATTTAATTTCCCTTGTTTTACATCCTGTTCCTCTTTTACTTCATGAACCTTTTCCTTTTTCTTTACATCATGTGCTTCCAGCGTTTTCGGTGAGCGTTCGTCAAAATGCAGCAGTTCTGTTGCATTTTGCTTAACCTCTTCCTCCTTTACATCTCCGATAACATAAAGGTCCAGTTCATCTTCTGAAAAGGCCTTTTTATAATACTGAAATAAATTTTCAGGTGTGATCGAATCAACATCTTCCATTTGGCCATTCACTTGAAGGGCATATGGCTGATTATTACACATTTCTTCAACGAGACGAGAATTAGAGTAACGCATCTTATCGTCGAAAACAGACTGAATTCTTTGCTTTAATGTCCGCTTTTCTTTTTCTACTGTCTCTTTGTCAAAAGCATTCCCTGATAGATTGGGTTTGGTTAAGATTTGGGCTAATAATTCAAATCCCTTTTTTAATAATGGGCTTGGGTCCCCTAAAAATTTTTCATTGGCAATTTCAATCGAGAAACTTACAATATGGTATTCGCCTTTTTTCGCTAAATCCACATATAATGTCGCCCCGTAAAGTTCATCTAAATAGGAACGTAGGGCAGTAGTCGATGGATATTTTGCCGAACTACTTTGTAATACTTGGGGAAGAAGCGCCCTTTTTGTGACATCTTCTTTTGTTAATGGTGATTTCATTTTCCAAACAAACGTATTGGTTTTGTATTTACTAGTTTCCACAACATGAAGATTATACCCATGCATCTTTGTCAATTTTTCTGTCGTCGAATCCATATGCATTCCTCCTTCTTTATATAAAGCCCAAAGCTAGATAATATGTAAACATTTTTCTTTTTATTATTTCCTTTGTAATATATCCCTATTCTTACTATAATTTGACAGGCTTGTTCAATACAAGTAATTTCACCTATAAAGCCTTTATTTTTAGGAAAAATCTATATGTAAAAGAACCCCCGTTTCATAAAACTGAGGGTTCTTTAACTTTGATTACTATAGCACAGCGCTTGCGTTTTTAACGGCTTCCTTTAATATAATGAACTCCATCAGCTTTGGGTGCTTCTGCACGACCGATAAAGCCAGTTAGTGCTAAGATTGTCAATACATACGGTGCAATTAAGAGATACACACTTGGAATTGACTTTAAGAACGGTAGGCTTGATCCAATGATGCTAATACTTTGAGCGAAACCAAAAAATAATGCTGCACCCATCGCTCCTAGTGGATGCCATTTACCGAAAATCATCGCTGCTAATGCCATAAAACCTTGACCACTGATGGTTGCATGGCTGAAGCTTGAGGAGATTGCTTCTGCGTAAACGCCTCCGCCAATTCCTCCAAGTGCTCCAGAAATAATTACTCCTAAATAACGCATTTTTGTGACATTAATTCCCATTGTATCTGCTGCCATTGGATGTTCACCAACAGAACGAAGACGTAGTCCAAATGGAGTTTTATAAATAATAAACCAAGCAATGATGGCAAATACAATTGCCAGATAAGAAACCCAGTAGGTATTTTGGAAAAATATTCTTCCAATAATAGGGATATCTTTTAAAACCGGTATATCGATTTTATTAAACCCCTGTTGGATAATGTCTGTTTCACCCTTATTATAGATAAATTTCACTAAGAACAAGGTTAATCCCGAAGCTAATAAGTTAATCGCAACACCAGAAACGGTATGATTGGCCGAAATGTAATTGAAGCAACTGCATGTAAAATCGAAAATATTGCCCCTGCAATCATTGCAACAAACAATGCTACCCATGGAGTAAAACCACCGAAAGTATGAACAAAGGTTAAGTTAAAAACAATTGAAGTAAATGCACCAATCCACATTAAACCTTCTAGACCAATATTTACAACTCCAGAACGTTCAGAGAAAACACCACCTAATGCAGTGAAAACAAGTGGAGCTGCCCAAAGTAAAGTTGAAGGAACGATGATCATTAATATCTGCATTAAGCTCATTTACTTCGCCTCCTTTTTACTAATGCGCTCAAGAAACAAGCGAATAATATAACTTGATGCCACAAAGAACACAATTAGGGCAATGATAATATCAACAAGTTCATTCGGAACTCCTGCTTGAAGAGGCATGTTTAATGATCCCACTTCTAACGCGCCGAAAAGAACTGCGGCAAAAAACACGCCGATAGCAGTATTTCCACCTAATAATGCAACCGCAATCCCATTAAAACCTACTCCAGTAAATGAACTTTTAATCGCAATATACCCGAAAGTCCCTAAACCTTCCATTGCCCCTGCCAATCCTGCAAATGCGCCGGAAATGACCATCGACAGAATAATATTCTTATTTACACCCATCCCCGCATAATGGGCAGCATCCTGATTATATCCTACTGCACGCAATTCAAATCCTCTTGTCGTTTTCTCTAAAAGGAACCACATGATGAAACAACAGATAACAGCCAGTAAAATTCCCCAGTGGATACGTGAAAACTGTGTGATACTTTGAAGCCAAGGAGATGCAAGCGATGCAGAATCTGGAATATTTGGCGTTCTTTCTTTTCCATTGGTAATAACGTTTTGAATAATATAATTCGAAACATAGAGTGCAATGTAATTCATCATGATCGTAACAATAACTTCATGAACACGAAAACGTGCTTTTAATAAACCTGGAATATAAGCCCAAAGTGCACCTGCTACGATAGAAGCCAGGATGGCTAGTGGCAGATGAATGATTTTCGGAAGGTGGAAGGCAAGTCCCACCCAAACGGAAGCGAGCCAGCCAACAATAAATTGACCTTCAACCCCGATATTAAACAGACCTACTCTAAAAGCAAAAGCAACCGCTAAACCGGCTAAAATATAAGGGGTAACCTGCCGTACTACTTCACCAATATAATAAGGACTACCAAATGCTCCACTCCATAATGCACCAAAGGCATCCGCTGCATTGTAGCCTGTGGCAATCATAATGATTGTTCCTACTATTATACCTAGCACTAAGGCAATAATAGGTGTTAAAATATTCCGAAAGCGTTTAGACATGTGTTCCTTCCCCCGCTTCATTTCTATTCGAGCCTGCCATTAACAGTCCAAGTTCCTGTTCAGTAGTTTCTCTTGGATTAACAATAGCGACAATTTTCCCTTCATAAATAACAGCAATTCGATCGCTGACATTCATGATTTCATCTAGCTCAAATGATACTAATAAAACAGCCTTCCCATGATCACGCTGCTCAATTAAGCGTTTGTGTATAAATTCAATTGCTCCAACATCCAAACCACGTGTCGGCTGGGCTGCAATAAGCAGGTCTGGGTCACGGTCTACCTCTTGGCCGATAATCGCTTTTTGTTGATTTCCTCCGGAAAGTGAACGTGCTAATGTATATTCACTTGGTGTTCTAACATCAAATTCTGTGATTAATTTTTTTGCTTTACTATAAATCTCTTTGAAATTTAAAAGACCTCTTTTTGAAAACGGTTTCATATAGTAAGTTTGTAGAACCATGTTCTCTGCAATTGGGTAATTCAATACTAATCCATGCTTATGTCTGTCTTGAGGAATATGACCTACACCGGATTCCGTGATTTTCCGTGGAGGAAGCCCAAATAGTTCTTTGTCGTTCACTTTAATACTGCCTGTTTCTGCCTTTCTTAAACCGGTAATCGCTTCAATAAATTCAGATTGTCCATTGCCATCAATTCCAGCAATCCCAACAATTTCTCCAGCGCGAACGGTCATATTTAATCCATTAACAACCGTCACTCCACGGGAATCCTTAACTACCAAATCTTTTACATCAAGGACATTTTGTTTCGGATTTGCTTCCTTTTTTTCAGTTTTAAATACAACTTCACGACCGACCATTAAATTAGCTAGCTCATTTGGATTGGTCTCGCTGACATTAACTGTTCCAATTCCTTTTCCTTTTCGAATGACGGTACATCGGTCAGCAACTTCCATAATTTCCTTTAATTTGTGAGTAATAAGGATGATTGACTTACCCTCTTTAATGAGCGTTTTCATAATTTGCATAAGTTCTTCGATTTCTTGTGGTGTTAATACCGCAGAAGGTTCATCAAAAATTAAAATTTCTGCACCACGATAAAGTGTTTTTAATATTTCAACACGCTGTTGCATACCAACACCAATATCCGATATTTTTGCCTGTGGATCAACGGATAATCCATAACGCTCAGAAATTTCACGGACTTCCTTTTCAGCCTTTTTCAGATTGATTCGTCCTCCAGTAGTAATTTCTTTACCAAGAATAATATTTTCTGTAACCGTAAACTTATCAATAAGCATAAAGTGCTGGTGAACCATTCCGATTCCAAGCTCATTCGCGATATTTGGGTTTGAAATTTTCACAGGTTTCCCTTTAACCCGTATCTCTCCTTGTTCTGGCTGATATAACCCGAAGAGAACATTCATCAATGTGGATTTTCCTGCACCGTTTTCTCCGAGCAAAGCATGGATTTCTCCTTTTTTTACTTGGAGAGTGATGTTATCATTCGCAACAAAACCGCCAAATTCTTTTCGAATATTTAGCATTTCGATTACATGTTCCATCTTTTCTCACTTCCTTTAATATGGTATTAAAAGTAAATTAATAAGTAGTAAGATGTCAGACCTTTTAAAATTTTTAAAAAAAGAAACCTACTTTTATTAAAATCTCAAGTGAAAAGTAGAAAGGTTTTCTACACTTCAATTAAGATTTTATCTTGGAAGGCGGGCAGAAAATGCCCGCGCATCCTTAACACATTTTTATGAACTCATTGTTATTATTTTGCGCTGAAAGTTTTTAGTTCGGCACGAGTACCAGGGATTTTTAATGATCCGGATTTTATTTTACTTGTCCAGTCACTAATCGCCTTTTCGATATTGGCTTTATTTGGATCAGCTGGATTAATTGGTGCTAGACCAACACCATCTTCCGCTAAACCATAAACAGTCGTTTTGCCACCAGGGAAATTACCATTTTTTGTTTTAGTTGAAAGGTCTTTTACAGCATTATCTACACGTTTCATAGCAGATGTAATCACGATATTAGCTTGTTTACCGCCAGCAGTCACAACACCTTCTGCACTTTGGTCGGAGTCTACACCAATTGCCCAAATCGCTTGATCTGGATTTTTGGATTTGCGGTCGCGTGCTTCTTTAAATAAACCGTTACCAGTAGCACCGGCAGCAGCGAATACAACATCATCACCGGTAGAGTACATTCTTGAAGCAATTGCCTGCCCCTTCGCTGCATCAGTGAAGCTTGCAGCATATTGAATATCTACAGTCGCATTTGGATTCGCAGCTTTTACCCCTGCAACGAAGCCTGCTTCAAAGCGTTCTATAACAGCACTTTCCATTCCGCCAATAAAGCCAATTTTATTCGATTTTGTTGTCATTCCAGCAGCAACACCTGCTAAGAATGAACCCTCATTTTCTTTAAAAAGGATACTTGCAACGTTTGGTTCTTTTACTTCTGCGTCGACGATTGCAAATTTAGTTTTTGGTTGTTGTTTCGCTATCTTATCAACATCATTTTGCATCATAAAACCAATACCATATACTAAATTAAAGCCTTGACGAGATAATGTATTTAAGTTCGTTGCATAGTCAGCATCTGATTGAGATTGAAGGTAATCATAACCACCTTTACCTTTTTGCATATTGTTGTCTTTACCAAATTCTTGAAGGCCTTCCATGCTGATTGGTTAAAGGATTTGTCATCAATCCCACCAACATCCGTAACCATTCCTACAGAAAATGCATTTCCTTTGTTTCCTCCGGTTGTATTGTTCTTAGTGTTGTCAGAAGTCTTTCCACATGCACCTAAAAGTGTTCCTGCTGCTAGAACAAGCGATAATGCCATACCAATTTTACGCTTTTTCAAGGAATTGTACCCCCTAAGATTATTTGTCTGTTCGATTGAGTAGTAATGAAACACTAGCAAAATTGGTTCCGTTTTCAATATGTATTAAAAAAAATTAAACTCTTTTTCGCAAAACACGAAAACTAAACTTATCTGCTTTAAAATAGTTTACCGAAAATAGGATGGGTTCATCCATTTCATCGAAGTGCATTTGCTTTAAAACAAGTAATGCGGTTTCGGGATCACATTCCAGAATTGGGGAAATTTTCTCATGGTAACCAATGGGTTCTATTTGAGCAACTGCGTATGTAATACGTCGATTGGCCTCATCTTCTAAAATGCTGAAGATTGATTTTTCTCCATGGAAAAATGTTTCAGGCAAAATGTGTTGGGGTACCTTGTCAATACAATAAACAACCGGCTCCCCATTTGCAGTTCTAACCCGCTCCATGACTACAATTTCCTCATCTATAGAACATGAGAAACGCCGAATATCCTCCTCGGTTGGACCTTGAGTAGATGAACTTAGAAAAATTGTTCCTGGTTTCATCCCCACTTCCAATATCATGTCAGTGACACTATTAAGTTGTTCAATCCCTGAAGTAAACAGTGGCTTAGAGTTAACAAAAGTGCCAACACCATGGCGCCTGATGATAACATTGTCCTCCTCAAGAATGCGTAGTGCTTCTCGAAGTGTAGCTCTACTTACACCCAGATGTTTCGCAAGATCGAATTCAGAGGGTAATTTTTCTTTTTCTTTATAAATCCCTTGTTCAATATCTTGCTTTAACCGATCGATCACTTGTAAGTATAAATGTCGGTTATCTGACTTAATTGACATGCAGGTTCCTCCAGCCTTTTTCTAAGACATCAGACATCTGATGTATTATCATTCCTACTAATCGAAATTAATATAACACTTTTCTTCAGATAAATAAATAGGATTTAAAAATTTTGTCGAAAAAACCTATACAGTTAAAAATTGTCTTAGTTTCACCTGTTTTTTTCCAAAAAGTCTGCTATAATCTATAATTAAAAATAGGCCAAAGGGATATTGTGGAAAATTAAAAGTTGTTTTTTCTCCTATGCAAGCTTGGTCTATCTATTACTAGAGTATGGAATTTCCCCACAATTATCATAAAAAAGAGCCCAAGGGCTCTTTTTTTATAATCTTATTAATTTGCTTCTTCTTTAGTCTTAGACTGTAAAACAGCACGAGGCTTGCTTCCTTCGTATGGGCAACGACCCCGCGTGCCTCCATCTCATCGATAAGTCGTGCTGCTCTCGTATAACCAATTCGAAATCTACGCTGTAACATTGAAACCGAAGCTGTTTGCATTTCTATAATTAAATCAACAGCCTCCTCGTATAAATCATCTTCAACTGCACTTGTGACTTCAGGAATATCATCTGGAATCATTTCCTCTTGGTATTGTGCTTTTTGTTGTGAAATAACAAAATTAACTGTGTCCTCTACTTCTTCGTCAGACAAAAAGGCTCCCTGAACACGGATTGGTTTAGACTCACCCACAGGTAGGAATAACATGTCCCCTCTGCCGAGTAACTTTTCCGCGCCCCCCATATCCAAAATCGTTCTAGAATCCGTTGCACTCGAGACCGCAAAGGCGATTCGTGATGGTATATTTGCTTTAATAACTCCTGTAATAACATCAACAGATGGCCGTTGGGTGGCAATGATTAAATGGATTCCTGCTGCACGTGCCATCTGCGCAAGTCTGGTAATCGAATCTTCAACATCTGATGAGGCAACCATCATTAAGTCTGCTAACTCATCAACGATTACCACGATAAATGGAAGCAATGGCTGTTTATCATCTTCCTCCATATTATGCCGTCTAACGTGATCGTTATATCCTTCAATATTACGCGTTCCCGTGTAAGAGAATAATTCATACCGTCTTTCCATCTCACTAACTACCTTTTTTAATGCCTGGGATGCTTTTTTGGCATCGGTAACGACAGGCGCAAGTAAATGAGGAATGCCGTTATAAACATTTAATTCAACCATTTTAGGGTCAATCATCATTAATTTTACTTCATGTGGTTTTGCACGCATTAGGACGCTAGTGATAATTCCATTAATACATACACTTTTACCACTTCCAGTAGCTCCGGCAACGAGTAAGTGCGGCATCTTATTCAATTCAGCTAAAACGGCTTCGCCAGTAATATCCCTTCCTAAACCGATTAATAGCTTAGCGTCAGGCTTATCATTTTGGGTAGCATCTAGTACCTCACGAAGTGAAACAACAGCTACCTCTGAATTTGGTACTTCAATCCCAATAGCAGATTTACCAGGAATAGGTGCTTCAATTCGAATATCTTTTGCAGCAAGCGCCAATGCAAGATCATCACTTAAACTGACTATTTTACTTACCTTTACACCCACATCTGGGTGAACCTCATACTTCGTAACAGCTGGTCCTAAATGTACTTGCGTTACCCTTGCCTTAACACCGAAGCTTTGAAATGTCCTTTCAAGCTTTGCAGCATTTGCATGAATCAGTTCATATTCACCACTTTGATCTGTTTTCTTAGGAAGCTTTAACAATTTCAATGGCGGTAATTCATAGGCAATATTTTCCACCTCCGTAAAGGTAATTGGTGGAACTATTTCTTCATTGACTACTGTTGGAACACTTTCGTGATCCTTTAATTCTTCCCGCTGCTGCTTTTCTTTCGGGGGTTCGTCAGAATAAGCACGATCTGCAAAACTAGAGATAATCGGTTCAGGAGTTCGGTTTTCTTCCAGCTCAGGTGGTTGCGGAACATTTATATCAGGCCGACTTCTTGTTGTCCGATTTTCCCTGGCTTGTTGCTGACGTGTACTTTTTTCAGCTCGACGCTCCTCCTGCTTTTGTTTCCATTCTGCCATATCCGATTTAAACGCTTCCCATTGATCCTTAGTAAAACTATAGATAGCTGTGACAATCTTTCCGATAAAATCTCCAAAAGACCTTCCTGTTATTAGGATAATGCCAATTATGATGAAAATAAAAGCAATAATTTTCGTACCCGTATCTGCAAAAAGATAATGGAATAGGGCAAATAAAACCGCTCCAATCATTCCTCCACCAAGATCGGTAGTGCTAGTTTCACCCTTAACCTCCATCATAAATACTTCCCATGTAGTACGGATAACACTGGGATCTTTAAATTTCCCCCCGTTTGTTAATAATTGAAAAAAAGTTAAATGACTTAGAAGTAAAACCGATGAAGAAATAAAATAAACGCCTACTAATTTTGTATGAAAGAAAAATGGAATCTCGCGCTTCCACATCAAATAGATACTTAATAAGAGAAGCCCAATTAAACCGAGCATGTACCACTCGCCCATCCAAAAACGAAAAAACAATACGGTTGCCTTACCCACAGCGCCTAATTTTGCCATTGAAATGATCGTTAAAGCCAACAAGGCAATCGCTGATAATTCATATTGAACTGTCCTTTTTAAATGTGTGTCTCTCTTTTTTGCTTGTCTTCTCTTCTTTTTTGCCATGTAATCACCTTGTATGCATAGTGTTCAATCATTTTATTTACAAAACCTTTAATTCCCATAAGCGTTATGCGGATAAAATGGAGAAAGCAGCCTTGATGGCTGCTCTAGTTTTCTCGTTTAATTATACCATATTTTACTACGAGAATACGGACATTCCTTCAATGTTGGCAAAAGAAATTTTTGCCCCTGGACTAACCCGATTGTCCATAAAATGCTGTGGATCACTGCTTAAGACACGGATTACTTGAACATTTTGTTGATCCGTCAACTCAACTAAAAGTGGTATACCTTGATAGTTTATTGTTTGTTGTTTAGGAATTGAATCTGCTTCATAGGGAAAAATAAGTTCTTGTGGCATCATCGTGTAGAGAATCATTGAATCAGCCCCTCATTTTCCTCTTTTTGAAGATCAATCATTTCATTTAACTTTTTCATCGCCGGCCTAATCCCCCTACTTCATCAATCAATCCACTTTTTACAGCCTCAATTCCAATCACATTCGTACCTATATCTCTTGTTAAATTTCCCTTAGCAAACATTAAATCTTTAAAGGTCTCTTCTGTAATTTTAGAATGTTTTGTAACGAAATTGACAACCCGTTCCTGCATTTTATCTAAATATTCGAACGTTGCCGGAACGCCAATCACAAGACCTGTCAACCGGATTGGATGAATGGTCATCGTTGCCGTTTCAGCGATAAATGAGTAATCAGTTGAAACAGCAATTGGTACTCCGATTGAATGTCCTCCACCCAAAACAATAGAAACGGTCGGTTTTGATATCGATGCTATCATTTCAGAAATAGCAAGTCCTGCTTCGACATCCCCACCTACGGTATTTAATATAATCAGAACTCCTTCAATTTTCGGATTTTGCTCAATGGCAACGAGTTGTGGAAGCAAGTGTTCATATTTTGTCGTTTTATTTTGTGGCGGCAGAGCTAAATGCCCCTCAATCTGTCCAATAATGGTCAAACAATGGATTCTAGAATCTGGTGAAAGCTGAGGCACATTCGTTTGCCCAAGCTGTTGAATTTTTTCTATTAACGTGGAAGAAGGCTTTTCCTCTTTTTGAGGTTCTTCTCCTTCATTATTTTCAGATTCATTTTTTAGTAAATCGTTATCCATCCTAATACTCCCTTCAAGCATGATAGTTTTAGTATTGCTTTATGCGTTAAAATCATGCCTGAATATTTTCCATAATAAAAAGACACTGGAGAGTTCAGTGTCTTTTTATTAAAACTCATTGAAACTTTAGAGCAATCTAGCTCTAGCGCCTAGCTTATGCTTTTTAAATTTCCATTATAATTGGGAGAATCATTGGTCTTCTTTTTGTCTTTTCATATAAATTTTTATTTAATTCATCTCTTATTTCCTGTTTTAGACTTGCCCATTCGAAAGAACCTTTTGCTATATTCCTTTCAACAATCTCTCGAACTAATTTAGTTGAATCATCCATTAATTTTTCTGACTCACGAACATATACAAACCCTCTTGAGATAATTTCCGGTCCTGCAGCAATCCTTTTGTCTTGTCTTGTTAAAGTTACGACAACGATCAGGATTCCATCCTGTGATAGCAGCCTGCGGTCGCGTAATACAATATTCCCAACATCACCAACGCCAATCCCGTCTATTAGGATATTTCCTGAAGGAACTTTACTACCAGGAGTAAGTTTTCCATCTTTAATTTCAACGATTTCGCCAGGGTCAGGAATGTATATTTGCTCATTTGTTAGACCACATTCTAAAGCCAATTTTCGATGCGCTTTTAACATCCGATATTCCCCATGAACCGGAATAAAGAATTTAGGATTCATCAAGTTAATCATAAATTTTAATTCTTCTTGACTACCATGACTAGAAACATGAATCGTCCGTTTTCCGGAGTTAACATTTGCCCCTGCTCTAAAAAGCATATCGACCGTTTTGAATAAAAATACTTCACTCCCTCTAAGAGGTGAAGCGGCGATTAGGACGGTATCGCCCTGTTGAATATTAATGAACTTCGCCGTTTGCTTGGCCATTTTTTGTAAACCCTCAATCGGTTCTCCTTGGGTTCCAGTCATTAAAACACAAATTTCTTTATCTTGATAATCTTTAATTTCTGAAATCGGAATAATTAAATCTTCTTCTACTTCTAAATAACCTAAATCAAGTGCTATATGATAGATTCTTTCAAGGCTTCTCCCCACTACTGCAACTTTCCGATGGCTTTCTTTTGCCGCATCAAATATATGTTGAATTCTGTTAATATCCGAAGCGAAGCATGCTGCAATAATTCTGCCTGGAGCATTGTAAAATGCATAGGACATTTCGCGTTCGACAATTGCTTCCGATGTGGTGTAACCTGGCTTTTCAGCTTCAGTACTATCTGAAAGCAAACATAAAACTCCTTTTTCTCCAATCGCTGCCATTTTTCCGATTTCCGGTTTATAAAGCTTCGTTGCAGCCTGATCAAATTTAAAGTCGCCTGTATAGACAATAATCCCTTCGGATGTATGGACACAAACACCCACAGAATCCGGAATGCTATGATTGGTTCTAAAAAAGCTCACATCAACGGAATCCATTTCAATGATTGAATCTGAATCCACTTCGATAAAATTCGTTTTGCCACTATAATCCTGTTCCCGTAATTTTGCTTGAGCCAGGGGCGAGTTAGCTTTGTTCCATAAACCGGAACATCAACTTGGCGTAGTAAATAGGATAGTGCTCCAATGTGGTCTTCATGCCCATGTGTTAAGAAAACCGCCTTTACCCTTTCTTTGTTTTCTTTTAGGTAAGTTAGGTCAGGAATCACAATATCAATACCCAGCATTTCTTCCTCGGGGAACATTAAGCCGGCATCAATAACGAAAATATCCTTGTCCACTTCAACAAGATACATATTTTTACCGATTTCTCCAATACCACCAAGTGCAATAACCTTAATGGAATTATTTTGTCTCTTTGTCAATGTTTGAATCCTCCTTGTTGATATAGCCCGATCGAAATCAGTTATGATTATTATACTTGAAATTAGAAAACCTTTACAACCAATATTAGTTAAATTATCCATTAGGATTGCATTGGGGAATAGAAAAGCCAATCGAAGCTGATTCGATTGGCTTTTTCTAATTACTTTTTTAAAAGAGAAATGAGAGTGGTACGTTCTTGTTCTGTTAGTCCTACAAGTGGCAATCTTACTGATCCTACATCCAAGCCCTTTACCTGTAGGGCTGTTTTAACTGGTGCCGGGCTAGGCGCAGTAAATAACCCTTGCATAATTGGTAAAAGCAGTTGATGCAATTTTGCAGACTTTTCAATCTCTCCCGCAAAAAATGCCTTGACCATTTCCTGCATTTCGTTTCCAATTACATGGGAAGCAACTGAAACAATTCCGGCACCACCAATCGATAGAACGGGTATTGTCAATCCATCATCACCACTGTACAGATGAAAATCTTCATCTGTATTCGCAATAATATGCGTCATGGCACTTAAATCGCCACTAGCTTCTTTAACCGCAACAATATTCGGAATCTGAGAAAGTCGAATCACTGTTTCTGATTGAATATTAACAACCGATCTACCTGGAATGTTATAAATCATAACTGGAAGAGAAGTAGATTCCGCAACAGCTTTAAAGTGTTGATATAAGCCTTCCTGATTGGGTTTATTATAATAAGGTGCTACCACCATGATAGCATCCACACCTAATTGTTCTGCTTTCTTAGTCAATTCAACAGAAGCATAAGTATTGTTACTGCCAGTTCCGGCGATTACTGGAATTCTTTTTTCAACAACTTTTACAACATGAGCGAATAATGCAATCTTTTCTTCCTTTGATAATGTAGGTGATTCACCAGTTGTACCTGCAATCACAAGAGAATCCGTTCCATTTTCAATTAAATAATTAACTAATTGTGTCGTTTTTGCAAAATCAATATGCCCTTTTTTATCAAAAGGAGTCACCATTGCAGTGGAAACACGACCAAAATTAACCATTTTCATACTCCTTCCCATTCCTATGGCTGCCGCTTATATAGTCTGCTCTGTATCCATACCCACGAACAACACTATCGATTTTACGTAATCTAAAAATACGTCCGATTAAAATCAATTGACTCTTCTTCCAATTGAAAGGCATCATGAAGAGCATTAACGGATTTAACCAAATCTTCTTGCTTCACAAGAACCCAAATGGTTGTGTGGCTGTCAGCAGATTGCAGAATCCGAATTCCGTGATCTGATAACGCTGAAACAATTTTAGATGTTACGCCTGGAACACCTGCAATACCAGCACCGACAACAGAAACTTTGGTACAGTTACGCTCGATTACAGGGTCATGACCCAATTCATTTAATACAGAAATAGCTCTGTCCGTCATTTCATCGGTAACTGTATATACAACCCCGTTCGGAGAAATATTGATAAAATCAACGCTAATATGTTCGTTTGCCATCGCCTTAAAAACTTCAGGCTGCAAATAGTATTGATCCTTTTTGGCAAATACCTTGATTTGTGTCACATTTGAAACATAAGCAATACCGGTTACAATACGTTCTTTAATATCACTTCCACGATTATCTTTGTTTAATGTTGTTACCAGTGTTCCTAAATTATCGGAATAAGTTGAGCGAATGCGAATTGGCACTTTCGCCTGCATGGCAATTTCAACAGCCCTAGGATGAATGACTTTTGCTCCTTGATAAGCCATATTGCAGACCTCCGTATAGGTAACAACGGATAAAGGTCTTGCATTAGCGGCAATCCTTGGGTCGGCAGTCATAATCCCTTCGACATCTGTAAAAATATCAATCCACTCAGCATTAAGTGCTGCACCTAAAGCCGCTGCAGACGTATCACTTCCGCCACGTCCAATGGTGGTTATATCACCATTTTTTGCTGCACCCTGAAAGCCTGCTACAACAACGACATCAACATTCTCTAGCTCCCTGAGCAGACGATCACATTTCATTTCAATAATTTTTGCATTTGTATGGTCATTATTTGTTCGGAACCCAGCTTGAGTACCTGTTAAGGCAACTGCGTTAATACCGTTATCCAATAGCATATTCGCAAACACAACACTGGAAATTGTCTCACCACAGGATAAAAGTAGATCATGTTCCCTTTTACTGATTTTACTTAGATTGCCTCCGACTAAGGAAAGAAGGGTATCTGTTGCATATGGATCGCCTTTTCTACCCATTGCCGAAACAACAACGACTACTTTATATCCGTCTGCTAATGCTTTTTCAATATGACCTTGAGCATGTTTTCTACTTTTTTCATCTTTGACAGAAGTTCCGCCAAATTTTTGAACAATTATTTTCATGGTGACACCAAAACCTGCCTTTTTTTGATGCTCTTTTTTATTTTTCGATTACCAAACCAAGACGAATTAAACTTTCAGCAATCTGTACTGAATTCCAAGCTGCTCCCTTGAGTAAATTATCGGAGACTACCCACATATGAAAACCGCGATCTTCATCGAGGTCTTTTCGGATTCTGCCAACGAAAACATCATTTTCCCCAACACAATTAGCTGGCATTGGATAGAGTTGATTCTCCGGATCATCTTGAAGGATAACCCCAGGAGCATCCATTAATAATGCTTTAATTTCGTTTGCACTAACACCATTTTCTTCTATTTCAAAATAGACAGATTCGGAATGACCGACAGCAACCGGGATACGGACGCATGTTGCGGAAACCTGTAATTCAGGTAAGTGCATGATTTTTTTCGTTTCATTGATCATTTTCATTTCTTCAAAAGTAAAGCCATTTTCTTCGAACTTATCAATTTGAGGAATCGCATTAAAAGCAATTTGGTAATGGCTTTGGTCTGATTTAACTGGTAACACCTTTGGCTCAAATGGTTCATTAGTTAAAATAGACTGCGCTTGTTCGTGTAATTCCTGTACAGCTGCTGCACCTGCACCAGAAACTGCTTGATAGGTCGAGACAATTACCTTTTTCAAGCCGAATTTTTGACGAATTGGTTCTAACGCCACTACCATTTGTATGGTTGAACAATTTGGATTCGCAATAATTCCGTTGTGCTGATGCAAATCATTTTCGTTAACCTCTGGAACAACAAGAGGAGTATTTGTATCCATACGAAAAGCACTAGTGTTGTCTACGACGATGGCACCACGTTTAACTGCTTCGGGACCAAGATCTTTTGAGACGCTGCCACCAGCGCTGAATAAAGCAATATCGACGCCTTCAAAGCTTTCAGGTTTTGCTTCCTGAATCGTATATTCTTGACCATTAACGACAATTTTCTTCCCTGCTGAACGTGCGGAAGACAGTAGGGATAGTTGCTTGATTGGGAAGTTTTCTTTTACTAAGGTTTGGATCATTTGTTGTCCTACCGCTCCTGTTGCTCCCACAACAGCAACGTGAAATCCTTTTTTACTCATTTCTAGTACCCCTTTCAATCTTATCTATATTTACACTGCTGGTTATTTCAATTTCAAAAAGAAGTAGATTCTAGTGCTGATCCAGCTATGCGCTAATAAACTATTTCATCAGTGGAGTGAAAACCCCACTGATGAATGATTAATTTATTTTAACATATTCCTTGAAAGAAATAACCTTTTTTGACGAAAGGGTGAAGATTTAGTCGCCGTCCCGATACCTTTCTACAAGCACAGGTTGAATTTGCTGACCTAGTATTGCTGCTTCAACGGTTTCCGAAAGCAATGTCATTCTTGCAACCATTGAGTTTGGTTTTTTAATCGGATCATCCTGCCCATATGGAATAAAATAGATATTTTTTGTTGACATTAGCCTCATTAAATTGACGCCGTTTAAGCCTAGTGCATCATTGGTTGAAATTCCAAGAACAACTGGCTTTAAATTTCTCAGGGTTGCTTTTGCAGCCATTAGTACCGGGCTATCATTCATGGCGTTAGCAAATTTACTCATGGATACTCCTGTTAATGGAGCAATTACCATGCAATCTAGTGGAATCTTTGGACCTAATGGTTCTGCCTTTACGATTGAGTCAATGACCTTGTTTCCTGTAAGGTCTTCAATTCTTTGAATCCAATCTTCACCTTTTCCAAAACGGGTTTCTGTATTTTTCACCGTGAATGTTACAACCGGCATAACCTCGGCCCCCTGCTTGAACAAGTTTTTCTATCTCTGGAAATACAGCATCATACGTACAATGTGACCCGGTTAATCCAAAGCCAATTCTCTTACCCTTTAAACTCATTTCACTTTCCCCTTTCGATTCAACAGGTCATCATGGAGTAGTTGTGTTAGAACATCCGCTAGAATTTGCCCAGCTGTTTTTGGGGCAACAATCCCAGGTAAACTCGGAGCGAGCAATGCTTTAATTCCCCGCTTTTCGGCATAACGGAAATCTGTCCCCCCTGGTTTTGAGGCAATATCAATAACGAGAGTATGAGCAGGTAACTTCGAAATGACGGATGCACTTACAATTGGGTATGGAATGGTATTGATTAAAATATCCGTCCCTGTCACCTCTTTCTCGATATTATTTAGATGAAAGGGAGTTACCCCCATTTCGGTAATTCTTGCAAGATGCTCACTTTTTCTCGCCCCGACTTTTACTTTTGCACCAAGAGCATGAAAGGCCCTCGCTGTACTCATACCACATCTTCCTAACCCCAAAACGGTAATATTAGAGCCATGGATCGTAAAGTCGGTATGCTGTATGGCCATCATGATTGTTCCTTCAACCGTAGGGATAGAATTATAAATAGCAACGTCGTCCCTCGAAAACAATTGGACAAGTGTTCTTTTTGACTGCTTTATAATTCCATTTAAGAATGAGTTACTTATTCCTGAATAGATCGTGCAATGTTCAGGAGTTTTTAAAAGTATTTCTTCAGTTAAAACTACTTTCTCATTCGAGAAAATTGTCTCTACCTGACCTTCTAAATTTGTGCCAGCTACCGGCAAAATAAGAGCGTCTATATTCGAAAAATCAACCTCATCCAACTTTTCCTTAACAGCACCAGTGAAGGCATGGTCAAGCTGTTCGAAACCAATTAGCGATAGTCGGGCATCTAATTCGGTTAACTTCCGGATAATTTCCAGCTGTCTGGCATCTCCACAAATAACCGCTATCTGCATCCCTGTCAGCATGAAAACATTCACCTTCTTTTCAAAAAATCCAAGTAGGAAATTATTTCTTCTTTATCACTTCAACATCTTATGTAAGCAACAATCATTCGGTGAGTTTTCCATCATTAGTTCTATAAAAAAAGCCCAAAGCAAATTTGCTTTGGGCTTTTTTTAAATATACATTTTTCTCCCTATTCCTCTTCAGGGACATCAATAATTATCATGTCTGTTCCGATTTTTTTTATATGCTCCCAGGGAACCCTGATTTCTCCTCCTTGTTTCTTTAAACCAAACCATTTTAATGAAGGAATAAGTAATGCCTGAATTTGCCCGGTCCCTTCATTAATTTCAAGATCCGTTTGGCCGAGAACTCCGAGGCGGGCTGCCTGTTTTACATCGACAATCTCTTTCCCACTTAATTCACTTAGACGCATGATACAGAAACTCCCTTCCCGAACTATTTCTACTAGTTTATAAACAGGCGTCCAAATTTAGACTAAATAAAAAAACAGTTCGGGTGCGAACTGTTTTTTCCATTACTTGAGATTTTGAGGAAATTCCCCATCAGGGCTAATTAATGTTACCGAATATTTATCAGTAAATATCGATCTGGCCATCTCATCAACACTAGGTTTTGTAATTAAATCGATTTGTTCGATAATTTCATCCAACGAACGGTGGCGTTTTAATAGAAGCTCATTCTTACCATTGCGGCTCATACGGCTATTTGTGCTTTCTAAGCTTAGCATTAAACTTCCCTTTAATTGTTCCTTGCTATTTGTCAACTCTTTTTCGGTAATCCCGTCTTGCTTTAATTTATCAAGTGTTTCTTGAATAGTTTCAAATAATACATCCAACTGCTTTGCACCTGTTCCACCATAGACGGTTACAATTCCGCTATCTTGATAGGCTGAATGATAAGAGAAAACGGAATATGCTAAGCCCCTTTGTTCACGGACTTCTTGGAATAATCTGCTGCTCATGCTTCCGCCTAAAATATTGTTTAACGTAATCAAGCTATAAACGTCCTCATGCCCCACCTTTAAACCTTCAAAACCGATACATAAATGAGCCTGCTCTGTTTCCTTTTTCCTTGAAATACGGTTGGAATGGAAAACAGGAATATTTTCAAGTGGTTGTTTATTCCCACCCACATAAGAACCAAAATACTTTTCAACCTCTTGGATAAAGTCTTCAGAAATATTTCCAGCTATCGAAATAACAACGTTTTCAGGAGTGTATCTTTCGTGAATATATTCCTTAAGCGTTTCTCCTGTAAATGTGTTTAGGGTTTCTTCTGTACCGAGAATCGGATACCCAAGTGGATGATCCTCATACACAGCCCTACTTAATAAATCATGGACAATGTCGTCTGGTGTATCTTCGTACATTTTGATCTCTTCAAGGACAACATTTCTTTCTTTATTTAATTCTTCTGCGACAAAAGTAGAATTAAAGAACATGTCAGCTAATACATCTAAAGCAAATTGAGAATGCGTGTCAAGTACCTTGGCGTAATAGCATGTATACTCTTTTGATGTAAAGGCATTCACTTGACCACCAATACTATCAAACGATTCTGCAATTTCCTTTGCCGACCTAGTGGTGGTACCCTTAAAAAACATATGCTCAAGAAAATGGGATATCCCATTATTTTGTTGATCTTCATATCTAGAACCAGTGCCAATCCATACGCCGATCGCAACAGAACGAACGGTAGGAATATGTTCTAGTACAATTCTTACTCCATTATGGCATGTATATTTATTAATCATCTACTTCCTCCTATCTATAGATAATTCTATTTTGATTCCGTCTATTAACTTTATTGCCTTAAGATTATATTATCCCATTTTTGGGGTTCCTGATCTCATTATTTCAAGATTCTTTCTTCACTCATCAGTTCGGTAACTGTGCCAATTTTCAAATTCTTTCGCTCGATTAATGTGATTAAGCGGTCAAGCGCTTTTGCAGTTGATGCAGTAGGATGCATAAGAACCATCGAACCATTATCAATTTTAGAGATGACACGATTAATTAGCGTTTCCGGGGAAGGGTTTTGCCAGTCCACCGTATCCACTGTCCACATAACAGTCCCCATCTTTAATTCGTCCGCCACTTTAACAGTTTCATCACGGTAACTACCGCTTGGGGGAGCAAACCATTCACATTTTTCTCCGGTCGCCGCTTCGATCACTTCATTCGTTTTAATCATTTCCATTCTTGCCTGTGCTGCCGTCAGCCTCTTCATATCTGGATGGGAATAAGAATGGTTGCCAACTTCATGACCACTGCTTACTATCATTTTCGCGAGCTCTGGATTTTTCTTTACCCAATTACCTTCTAGAAAAAAGCTAGTAGTGATATGGTGCCTTTTTAAGGTAGCAAGTATATCTGATAAATACTCATTTCCCCATGCCACATTTATAATAAAACTAACCATTGGTTTTTCTGGATGTCCTTTATAAATAGGAGATGCTGGTAAATCCTGAAGGTTCACTCTGGGTTTTGTTTGAGTAAATACCAGCTTTTTTTCATTAAATTTGCCATTTTGTTTCATATTTTTATAAGAGGCTGAAAGATCGACCTTAAGCCCATTATATCCAGGTATAGCCTTCCAAACGGGATCTATTTTCGCATCGGAAGGTGGAATTTCATATGTAGAAGCATTCTTAATGATACTTTGATATAAAGGGTCTGCCTGCTTAGCCACTGAAATCGAGGATTCCTTTAATGAGTCCACATATGGATTTACGATGGGATTGTTTACTAAGAACCACGCAGCCAAACAAATAAACATGAATATACTAACCTTTTTCATCAACCTTCCCCCCTTCCATAAAGATTATGTATTGGAGGGACAAGGTAGAACAGAAAAGCGGAAGGCGCCTGTTTATCGGTGATTAGCATAAGACGAACCGGTTTGAAGGTTCGCTTTTTAAGCTTCATGACGGGTAGGCTTATGCCTCGAGCCGATACCGCCTGAAGCTAGACAATTATAAAAGTTATTTTCATGGAAAAAGTCAGGGTTCCCCCTGACTTGCCTATTGTCTCCGGCACCAGTCCGGTGTGTTTTGCATTATTGTTTTTCTTCTGCCTTTTCACGTTGTTCCTTTAAAATTGCTTTACGGGAAAGGTTTACACGACCTTGCTTATCAATTTCGGTTACCTTTACTAAAAACTCGTCCCCAATCTTAACAACATCTTCTACTTTTCCTACCCGCTCTTCAGCAAGTTCAGAAATATGAACAAGACCGTCTTTTCCAGCAAAGATTTCAACGAAGGCACCAAATTTTTCAATCCGTTTTACTTTACCAAGATACAATTCACCAACTTGAACTTCACGAACAATATCTTCAATGATTTTCTTTGCTTTTTGGTTCATTTCTTGATTAGTTGAGGCAATAAAAACGGTACCATCCTGCTCGATGTCAATCTTAACGCCAGTTTCCTCAATAATCTTATTGATTTGTTTGCCGCTTGGTCCAATGACATCACGGATTTTATCAGGGTTGATTGTCATCGTTAGTATTTTCGGTGCAAACTGAGAAAGTTCGGTTCTTGGTCCTGAAAGGGTTGAAAGCATGGAATCTAAAATTTGCATTCTCCCAATTTTCGCCTGTTGAAGGGCTTCTTCCAGTATTTCACGGGATAGTCCTTCAATTTTAATATCCATTTGCAAAGCAGTAACACCTTTTGCTGTCCCGGCAACTTTGAAATCCATGTCTCCAAGGTGATCTTCCATACCTTGAATATCCGTTAGCACACTATAATGTTCTCCAGATTTTACGAGTCCCATCGCAATTCCTGCTACAGGGGCTTTGATCGGTACACCTGCATCCATCATGGCAAGTGTACTTGCACAAATACTTGCTTGAGATGTAGAACCATTGGATTCCAAAACCTCGGAAACAAGTCTGATTGTGTAAGGAAAATCCTTTTCATTCGGAATAATCGGTTCAAGTGCACGTTCACCTAGTGCTCCATGTCCTATTTCTCGACGGCCAGGTCCACGAATTGGTCCTGTTTCGCCAACACTAAAGGATGGAAAGTTGTAGTGATGCATGAATCGTTTCTCTTCTTCAATTCCTAGACCATCAAGGATTTGCACGTCTCCCATGGCACCAAGTGTACAAATACTTAATGCTTGGGTTTGTCCACGCGTAAACAATCCTGATCCATGTGTCCGAGGCAAAATATTCACCTGTGAAGATAATGGACGAATTTCATCAATTTTACGACCATCAGGGCGAACCTTTTCTACTGTAATTAAACGGCGAACTTCACCTTTTACAATTTTATCCAATATCTGTTTAACCTGTTTTAGGTCCTCATCCGTCGCTTCATGTTCAACATACTTAGCCATTACGTGGTTTTTAACTTCTTTAATTGCATCTTCACGAGCGTGTTTTTCTTGTACCTGAATGGCTTTCACCATTTCGGATTCACACAATGTTCTAACTTCTGCTTCGAGCTCTTGATCAATCTCGTATAAAGTAATTTCCCTTTTTTCCTTACCAATTTCGGCAACAATTTTTTCTTGGAATTCAATTAAGCGTTTAATTTCTCCGTGACCATACATAATTGCTTCAAGCATTGTCTCCTCTGGAACCTCATTGGCACCAGCTTCAACCATGTTGATTGCATCTTTTGTTCCAGCAACCGTTAGGTGAATATCACTTTTTTCTGCTTGTTCTACAGTTGGGTTGATGATGTACTCACCGTTCACTCGACCGACTACGACACCAGCAATTGGTCCCTCAAATGGGATGTCAGATGTACTAAGTGCTAAAGAAGATCCGAACATCGCAGCCATTTCTGTTGAGCAGTCCTGATCCACACTCATTACAATACTGATAACTTGTACATCATTACGAAATCCGTCTGCAAATAGCGGGCGAATTGGACGGTCAATTAGACGACTTGCTAAAATTGCTTTTTCACTCGGGCGCCCTTCCCGTTTAATAAAACCACCTGGGATTTTCCCTACTGCATACAACCGTTCCTCGTAGTTAACGGTTAATGGAAAAAAGTCCAGGTTCTTCGGTTCTTTTGAAGCAGTTGCTGTGCTTAATACTGCTGTATCTCCATAGCGTACCAATGCTGCACCGTTAGCTTGTTTAGCCAATTGGCCAATTTCAACAGTTAACTTACGGCCAATCCATGGAATACTCATGTTTCAATTGTTCCATAATTTTACCCCTCTCAATCTAACTCACTTCGGAGGATGATGCGAAATTTGAATATTTCGCTGTTATCATCTTTATTTAACAAATATAAAAAAAGCCTAAAAGCTTAGTGTTTAAATACAAATGTATTAATAGTATGCACAAAAATTTGCGTCTTAAAAATATGTATAGAAGATTCTTAAATTTTTTTAAACCTAACAAAAAAGCGGGAAAAAATCCCGCTTCTGAAGACTATCGACGAAGACCAAGCTTATTGATTAACTCACGGTAACGTTGTACATCTTTGTTACGTAGGTAAGTTAAAAGATTACGACGTTTACCAACCATTTTCAACAGACCGCGACGTGAGTGGTGGTCCTTTTTATGAGTACGTAAGTGCTCATTCAAATTGTTGATTGATTCAGTAAGGACAGCGATTTGAACTTCTGCAGATCCAGTGTCGCTTTCATGAGTTTTATACTCATTGATAATTTCGTTTTTACGTTCTTGAGTGATTGCCATCCTGATTCACCTCCTAAATATGAATCCCCTGTTACTGAGCAAGCGTCGGTGACTCGACTTGCCAAGCAAAGGTTATTTTTTAATACGTTAATAAGAATACAATGTTTTATGCCAAAAAGCAAGCTAAAACCTGCGCACAAATGAAAGAAAGACTTAATTTTATAATCATTAACAAGAAAATTGTTGGTTTCTGTCAAAGTAATCGATTGCTTTCTGTTTATCCTTTTCGATTTGGGAAACCAGTTCTTCAATACCGGAAAATTTTTGTTCTTTTCGCAAATAAAGATGCCATTCTACCAATACTTCTTTTCCATAAATATCTTGATCAAAGTGAAATAAGTGAACTTCCACAGATGGTTTTATGGCGTGCTGATTAAATGTTGGCTTGTATCCAACATTACATACGCCCTGATACCAGACACCCTCAATCTCCATTCTAACGGCATAAACACCAACTGGTGGAAGGATATAATCATCATTCACATCTACATTTGCAGTTGGAAAGCCAATCGTCCTCCCGCGTTTATCACCATGAATAACAATACCTGTAGTGGTATAAAATCTGCCCAGTAAAGCAGGCAGTTCGTCGGTTCTTCCTTCTTTTAAAAATGTACGAATTCGTGTTGAACTTACCTTTTCGTCACTTTTCGTAAATTTCGGAACGATTGTATAGGTAAACTGTTCACGAGAATGAAATGGTAATATTTCCATATTCCCTTTACCCATCCGACCATAAGTAAAATCAAATCCGGCAACAACATGCTTAACATTTAATCCTATCACATATTGGTCGACGAACTCCTGTGGGAGAAGGTTTGCAAATTCAGTGGTGAAATGAATAATAAAAAGATAATCAATACCCATTTCTTTTATGAGATGAATTTTCTCTTCTAATGGGGTTATATACTGTACATGCATTTCGTTTTTACCTAAAACCACAGATGGATGAGGGTCGAAGGTCATGACAGCAGAATAAAGCCCTTTTTCTTCTGCTAGCTTTTTTGCTTCAAGAATAACTTCTTGATGACCGAGGTGTACACCATCAAAATAGCCTAGCGCCATAGCAAGTGGCGGATATTCATTTTTATCTAAATTAAGAGGAAAACCAAGCTTCTTTACTTTCAACTGAAACTCACCTTTTCTATACCGTACCTTTATTATTCTTGATTATTACGTAACACTTTAACAGGTTTGAGAAGCCCCGGCTTATTTGGATGCTTTAAATAAATGGCAAGTGCCAGCCCTTCTTCTGTTTCTGCGATAATAGGTCCGTTACTATTCTTCAAATGTTCTGGGATTTGCAAAAGTGTCCCATTTTTCACTTTCTCTGCTACTGTATCACTAATCACGTATTTCGGCAAATGAGAGAGGGCTGATTCCAATGGTCTTAATGCACTTGAAATAGTCCCAGCTTCCATTAAATTTTCAATTTCTTCGAAGGTAAGACAATCTTCTAAAGAGAATGTAGCTGATTGCACTCTTATCAAACTTGACATATGTGCAGGATAGCCAAGGCGTTCGCCAATCATGACTGCCAATGTCCTGATATAGGTCCCCTTGCTGCAGCTTACTCGAAAACGAAAGTGAAACGAATCACCTGAAAATTCATTCCTTTCATCGAGTAGTTCAAAAGAATAAATCATCACCTTTCTGGTTGGGCGTTCTACTTCTATTCCCTTACGTGCATACTCGTAAAGGCGTGTCCCTCCCACCTTTACAGCAGAATACATTGGTGGAGTTTGTTCGATTTCACCAGTCAACGATTCAATTACCTGAAGGATTTCTTCTCTTGAAATGGTCCGCTTTACACTTTCCCTTTTTACCACTTCTCCTGATGCATCTTCAGTTGTAGTCGAAAAACCGATTGTTACTTCTCCCTCATAAGCTTTTCCTGCATCAGTTATATACTCTGCCACCTTCGTGGCTTTGCCAATACATATAGGTAGAACTCCAGTTACATCTGGGTCGAGTGTGCCAGTATGACCGACTTTTTTTGTTCTTAATATTTTCCGCAACTTGAAAACACAATCATGACTTGTCAACCCAGCAGGTTTAAATAATGGTAAAATTCCTTCCACCCTATTCTCTCCGATCTATTAAAATAAGAAAAACTTGAACATTGAAACTTGTTTAGTTCCGCTTTTCTTCGAAAAAAATGGATAGACATTTGTCTATCCATTCACCCCAATTTTTTTACTCCACCAGAGGTCATATCGGAGTATTCTTAAGGAGCTAGAGTTACTTTCATTTAACAATTACTCTTCATCATTTTTTTCATTTGGTTTTTCATCATGATGTATTTGATGAAGCAGATTTTCAATTCGATTTCCATAATCAATGGATTCATCGAATTCAAAAATAATTTCAGGTGTTTTCCGAAGGCGAATACGGTTGCCAATTTCGGTTCTTATAAACCCTTTTGCTTTAGCTAGACCTTTTAATGTATTCTCCTTTTGCTCATCATCACCCAATACAGAAATGTAAACTTTGGCTTGCTGTAGATCCCCAGTTACTTCCACGTCTGTAACAGTCACAAATCCGATCCGAGGATCTTTGATTTTCCGACTGATGATGTCACCTAGTTCTTTTTTCATTTGTTCTCCAACACGATTTGCTCTGTGGCTCATTACTTTCACCTCTTAACTTAAAACCATTCTATATCGGTGATCGTTCTTTCTATTTCAGGAAAAGAGTCGATAAATTTTAACGCATTTTGCAATTCATGCTCCGTCGAAACCCGTGCAGAAGTGACTACAGAAATGGCAATTTTTGTCCTTTGCCATACATCTTGAAAGTCAACCTCTGATACAGATATATTAAATTTTTGTTTTAATCGAGTGAGGATTCGTTGCAAAACAGCACGCTTTTCTTTTAAAGAATGGGCATCATAAATGATACATTCACAAACGGCAACGCCAATGATCATTTACGCTCAATTTCTTCCATCACATATGCTTCAATGATATCGCCTTCTTTAACATCATTGAAGTTTTTGATAGTAATACCACATTCATATCCTTGTGCTACTTCCTTTGCATCGTCTTTAAAACGTTTTAAGGCATCAATTTGTCCTTCGAAGATGACTACCCCGTTACGAATCAAACGAATACCACTGTCACGCGTAATTTTACCATCGGTTACATAGGAACCTGCGATCGTTCCAACTTTTGAGACTTTGAAGGTTTGACGAATTTCAGCCTGACCAATAATTTTTTCTTGGAATTCAGGGTCTAGCATTCCCTTCATTGCCGCTTCAATCTCTTCAATTACTTTATAAATGATGCGATGAAGACGAACATCAACTTTTTCTGCTTCAGCTGCACGCTTAGCATTTACATCTGGGCGTACGTTAAAGCCGATGACAATAGCATTCGAAGCAGCAGCAAGACTAATATCCGACTCATTAATCGCACCTGCACCACTATGGATAATTCTGATGTTAACACCTTGTACGTCTATTTTTTGCAAGGATGCAGCAACGGCTTCAGCGGAACCTTGAACGTCAGCTTTAAGAATGATGTTTAAATCTTTCATTTCGCCTTGCTTCAATTGTTCAAATAGCGTTTCCAGACTGACAATGGACTTTTCACCACGTTGGGCTACTAATGCAGTTTGCGCACGAGATTCCCCAACTTGACGAGCTGTTTTTTCGTCATCGAAAACAACGAAACGGTCTCTGCCTGCGGCACATCACTTAACCCTGTAATTTCAACAGGAGTTGAAGGCCTGCTTCTTTGACTCGGCGTCCCTTATCATTTACCATTGCTCGAACACGACCGAAAGTATTTCCTACAACAATTGGATCGCCAATTTTTAACGTTCCGTTTTGGACAAGTAAGGTAGCAACAGATCCGCGACCTTTATCTAATTGTGCTTCGATTACTGTACCAACTGCTTTTCGATTAGGATTAGCTTTATATTCTTCTACTTCACCTACAAGTAGAATCATTTCAAGAAGATTATCAATACCTTCTCCAGTTTTCGCAGAGAGAGGTACAAAAATAGTTTCGCCCCCCCATGCTTCTGAAACCAATCCGTGTTCGGTTAATTCTTGCATAACTCGATCAACATTCGCTGCCTCTTTATCCATTTTATTAACTGCTACGATAATGGGAACCTCAGCGGCTTTTGCATGGTTAATCGCTTCAACCGTTTGCGGCATGACACCGTCATCAGCAGCTACTACAAGAATGGTAATGTCAGTAATTTTTGCCCCACGTGCACGCATTGTTGTAAAGGCAGCATGTCCAGGTGTATCAAGGAATGTAATTTTCTTGCCATTTTCAACGACTTGGTAGGCCCCGATATGCTGTGTAATTCCGCCAGCTTCACCTTCAGTTACTTTTGTGTTCCGAATGGAATCGAGCAAGGTTGTTTTCCCATGGTCTACGTGTCCCATTATAGTTACAACAGAAGGTCTTTCAACTAATTCTGCCTCAGTATCATCTGTGAAATAAACTTCAAGGTCAGTTGTATCGATTTTTATTTCTTCTTCAACCTCAACCCCGTATTCACCCGCGATTAATTCAATTGCATCTTTATCTAAAACTTGGTTAATTGTTGCCATAACACCAAGTAAAAAGAGCTTTTTGATAATTTCTGATGGCTCACGGTAAAGCTTTTTTGCTAGTTCTGCCACAGTTAATGATTCACTAAAGGTGATTTTAGCAGGAAGCTCCTTCACTTTTTTCACTTGAGGTTGTGCTTGTTGTACTGGCGTATGATGATTCTTCTTTTTATTATTATTATTATTGCGATTTTGATTATTATTATTAAATGGTTTTTTATTATTACCTTTTCCTGAATTGAAGACTTTGTTTTCTTTTGATTGATATTCCTGGTTTTGCTTTTTGCCTTCAATCGTTTTTGGAGGGGAAACAACTTTCACCTTGCTAGGTGAAGCCGTTTTGTCATCGTCATCCTCAAATGCTTTTGGAGTCGTTTTAACCTGAACTTGTGGCTTTTGACCTTGCTTCGACTCTGAAGGTTTTTGATTTTGGCGGTTCTGCTGCTGTGGTTTTGTCTGTTTCTGTTGTGCGTTGCCTTCTTTTTTATTATAGGTTGCGTCAAGCTTGACGATATCTGCATCTTCTATTGTTGCCATATGGTTAGAAACCTCTATATTCATTTCTTTTAATTTTGTAATAACGTCCTTACTGGAAATATTGTGTTTCTTTGCGTACTCATAAACACGTATTTTACTCATTTTTTTCACCCCCGCTAGATTTAATCGAGCAACGTTACCAATTTTCTAGCAAATCCATCATCTAATACAGCTACAACAACGCGGGCTTCTTTGCCAATTGCTTGGCCTAGAAGGTGGCGATTTTCCACCATTTTAAATGGAATTTCATATGATTTACATTTATCTGTAATTTTTTTTGTCGTATTTGCAGATGCGTCTGCTGATAATAAAATGAGCTTTGCTTTCCCGCTTTGAATTTGCTTTACGGTAAGCTCCTCGCCCGATATGATTTTCCGTGCTCGATTGGCCAAGCCAAGCAATGACATCCATTGAGTTGATTTCATTAGGATTGTCGGTTCTCCTTCTCTATTAGCTCTAGTAGCTCTTCGTACAATGTATCATTGATAGAAACCTGTAAATGATTAGATAAGGTGTTTTTTTCTTGGCTTGAAGGACAGCTTCCTTGTCCTTTGAAAGGTATGCACCTCTACCGGATTTCTTCCCCGTTAGGTCGATGGATACATCCCCTTCTTTAGAGCGAACGATGCGAACGAGTTCTTTTTTCGGCTTCATTTCACCGGTTGCTACACACTTGCGCATAGGAACTTTTTTTCGAGTGTTCACTCATCATTCACCTCACTTTTATTCCAACTCTTCTTCAAAATCGAAATCAGTATCGACCTGATCATCAAATAGTCTTATGGTCTCTTCACGTGGATAAATTCCCTTTTCACGCGCTTCTGTTTCCGACTTTATATCGATTTTCCAACCGGTTAATTTTGCTGCCAAACGTGCGTTTTGTCCGCGTTTACCAATAGCAAGTGATAATTGATAGTCTGGCACCACAACCGTAGTTGCCTTGTCAGCTTCATTTACCATAACGTCTAATACCTTTGAAGGGCTTAGAGAGTTAGCAACAAAAACGACAGGGTCATCTGACCATTTGACAATATCAATTTTTTCCCCTTTTAATTCATTAACTACTGCTTGAACTCTTGTTCCTTTTGGACCAACACAAGAACCTACTGGGTCAACCTCAGAGTTTGCCGAATGAACAGAAATTTTTGAACGGTCTCCTGCTTCGCGGGCCACCGATTTAATTTCAACTGTGCCATCGTAAATTTCGGGCACTTCAATTTCAAATAACCTTTTCAAAAGACCAGGATGGGTACGTGATACAAAAATTTGTGGACCTTTTGTCGTTTTTTCTACTTTTGTAATAAATACTTTTATCCGATCATGTGGCTTATATCGTTCATTTGGCATTTGCTCATTAACTGGAAGTAAAGCTTCAATTTTACCAAGGCTTACATAAATAAATTTGGCATCAAGTCTTTGAACAATACCGGTCATGATATCTTCTTCACGGTCGATAAATTCTGAATATATAATACCTCTTTCAGCTTCTCTAACTCTTTGGGTAACCACTTGTTTAGCTGTTTGTGCAGCAATTCTACCGAAATCTTTCGGAGTTACTTCCATCTCAACGACATCTTCAACATGATAGTTCGGATTAATTCGTCTAGCATCTTCGATAGAAATTTCAAGGCGTGGATCAAAAACTTGATCCACCACTTCTTTTCTTGCGAAAACTCTCATAGATCCTGTTTGTAAATTCAAATCAATTCGAACATTCTAGGCTTGATTGAAATTCCGGCGATCCCGCCAAAACAAGTGCTGCCTCAATTGCATCAATTAAAACTTCCCTGGATATTCCTTTTTCTCTTTCCAGTATTGTAAGAGCATCTAATAATTCGCTGCTCATCTGATTGTATCCCCCTAACCTTTTTTCAATTTATTCTTCTATTAAGAAAAAATAACTGCTAGTCGTGCATTGGCTACTTTTTCATATGGAATCTCAATGACTTTTTTACGAGTTTTTATCTTTACTTCAATTTTCAACTGCCGGCCATCAAATTCCAGTAAAGTTCCTTCAAAACTTTTTTCACCATCTATTGGCTCATACGTTTTGATAAACACACTTTTACCGATTGCCTTTTCAAAATCCTTGTCTTTCTTTAATGGACGCTCAGCACCAGGTGAGGACACTTCCAGAAAATAGTTATGGGGAATCGGGTCAATCTCATCGAGTTTTTCGCTGAGTCGTTCACTAACAAGTCCGCAATCCTCAATATCAACACCGAGTTCTTTATCGATATATACGCGTAGAAACCAGCTCTTTCCTTCTTTTACATAATCTACTTCAACCAATTCCAATCCAAGCTCTTGAATCAACGGATTTGCTAGCTCTTCTACTACTTCCGTTACTTTGCTCATGCTTAACCTCCTTTTCCGAAAATTCCACCCATATTATATGTAGTTCACTGAAAGTTTTATCAATTAAAACTTAGAAAAAAGATGTAAACAACAACGAAAGAGTGGGTTTCCCCACTCTTAATCACGAGAGTATTTCTTAGTATTTCCAATAAAACTATACCATAACCAAGATTTATATGCAAACTAATCAAGGTTTACCCTATTTAGAAAAGAGAAAGCTGATTTTGCTCTGGTAGTGATTCTAGGCATCCTTGTTTGTCTAAAAATTCAAGGATTGTCTTGGATACCTTTCCACGCTGCTGTAAGTCTTCTTTTGACAAGAATTCCCCTTCTGCCCTCGCCTTTACAATACTTAAAGCAACGTTCGTTCCAAGACCAGGAATCGAATTAAATGGTGGAATTAATGAATCTCCATCAATGATAAACTCTGAAGCAGATGATTTGTATAAATCAATTTTTTTGAATGAAAAGCCTCTTTCCGTCATTTCAAGGGCAAGTTCGAGAACAGTTAGCAGGTTTTTCTCTTTATTAGAGGCTTCAAGACCTTTTGCATTTATTTCCTCAATTTTTGCACGGATTGCTTCTGAACCGCGCGACATTGCCTCAACATCAAAGTCTTCAGCACGAACAGTAAAATATGCAGCATAATAGAGAAGCGGAAGATGAACCTTAAAATAAGCAATCCTTACGGCCATTAAAACATACGCAGCTGCATGGGCTTTCGGGAACATATACTTAATTTTTTTACACGAATCAATATACCATTCAGGCACTTCGTTTTTCCGCATTTCTGCTTCCATGTCTTCACTTAACCCTTTCCCTTTACGGACTGATTCCATAATTTTAAAGGCGAATGACGGGTCCAGCCCCTGATAAATAAGATAAACCATGATATCATCACGACAGCCAATTACTTCGCTTAGATTGCAGATTCGATTGTGGATTAATTCCTGTGCATTACCAAGCCATACGTCCGTACCATGGGACAAACCAGAGATTTGTACCAGTTCAGAAAATGTCGTTGGTTTCGTATCTTCAAGCATCTGGCGGACGAAACGTGTACCGAATTCAGGGATACCAAGTGTTCCTGTTTTACACATGATTTGCTGTTCTGTAACTCCTAGAGATTCGGTTCCACTAAAAATTTTCATCACTTCAGGATCATCTGTTGGAATCGTTTTTGGGTCCATACCGCTAAGGTCCTGCAGCATCCTGATTACGGTCGGATCGTCGTGTCCGAGAATATCTAGCTTCAACACGTTATCGTGGATAGAATGGAAATCAAAATGCGTTGTCTTCCACTCAGAATTTCGATCATCCGCTGGGAATTGAATTGGTGAAAAGTCATAAATATCCATATAATCAGGGATAACAATTATACCACCAGGATGCTGGCCGGTAGTTCTTTTTACGCCAGTACAACCTGAAGCCAGCCTGTCAATTTCGGCCCCTCGCAGTTGTAGATTGTTGTCCTGCTGGTAGGCTTTCACATAACCGAATGCAGTTTTATCAGCAACGGTACCGATTGTTCCCGCACGATATACATAGTCCTCACCAAACAGTACCTTCGTATAGTTATGGGCGCGTGGCTGATACTCACCTGAGAAGTTTAAATCGATATCGGGAACCTTATCCCCTTTAAATCCAAGGAATGTTTCAAATGGAATATCATGACCGTCCTTCTTATATTTTCCACCGCATTGCGGGCAGTCTTTATCAGGCAAGTCAAATCCAGACCCTACTGATCCATCATTAAAAAACTCAGAATGCTTACAGGTTGGGCAAACATAATGGGGTGGTAATGGATTAACTTCTGTAATCTCTGTCATCGTTGCCACCAAAGAAGAACCGACAGATCCCCGCGATCCAACAAGGTATCCATCATCAAGTGACTTTTTCACAAGTTTGTGTGAAATCAAATAAATAACGGCAAAGCCGTGGCCGATGATACTCTTCAATTCTTTTTCGAGACGGGCATCGACAATTTCCGGTAATGAATCTCCGTAGATCTTGCGTGCCATTGAATAACTCATTTCACGCATTTCATCTTCGGCACCTTCAATTTTCGGAGTATATAGGTCATCTTTAATTGGTTTTATGACATCAATCATATCTGCAATTTTATTCGTATTCGTGACGACTATTTCCTTGGCTTTTTCTGCACTAAGGAATGAGAAGGCATCTAGCATTTCATTAGTTGTCAGAAAGTGGACATCTGGAAGTTCATGACGGTTTAGTGGATTTGCACCGCCTTGAGAGCTGATTAATATTTTCCGATAAATTTTGTCGTTTTCATTTAAGTAATGGACATTTCCAGTTGCAACGACTGGAAGGCGAAGCTTGTCACCGAGCTTAACGATATTCCCAATAATTTCTTCGAGTGCTTTTTCGTTCTTAATTAGTTCCATTTCAATTAAAGGAGCATTCACTTGCTTTGGCATGACCTCAATATAATCATAAAAACGTGCGGAGGCCTCAACTTCATCAGGAGACTTTTGCATCATCCCTTCAAATACTTCACCTTTATTACAGCCGGATCCCACAAGGATTCCCTCTCGATATTTTTGAAGGACAGATCGAGGAATTCGAGGAACCCTGTAAAAATACTCAATATGAGAAATGGACACAAGTTTAAATAGATTTTTTAAGCCTGCTTCGGTTTGTGCTAACAGTGTACAATGATAGGGTCTTGCGCGTTGATACGCATTTCCTTTACCCATGTTATCGTTAAATTGATCATGGTATTCGATTCCCTTTTCTAGGGCATCCTTTAACATTTTCAGTAATAAATACCCGGTTGCCTCAGCATCATAGATAGCACGATGGTGCTGGGTTAATTCTATATCAAACTTCTTTGTAAGCGTATTTAAGCGATGATTCTTCATTTCGGGATAGAGAAATCTACCCAGCTCAAGTGTATCAATGACTGGATTTTTCGCTTTATCGAGCCCTATTTTCGTGTATCCGACGTTTAGAAAACCCATATCAAAAGAAGCATTATGGGCTACGAGGACAGCATCCTTTGACCACTCATGGAACTTTCTAAGTACTTCTTCTACTTCCGGTGCATTTTCCACCATATCATCCGTTATACCTGTTAGGTTGATGGTTGTCGCGGATAAACGGTGATGCGGATTGGCGAAGGACTCGAATCGATCAATGATTTCCCCATCCTTCATTTTTACAGCAGCTAACTCAATGATCGTATCATAAACAGCAGAAAGTCCTGTTGTTTCAAAGTCAAATACAACAAATGTATCTTCAGCTAATAAACGGTTCGCGTCATTATACGTGATGGGAACACCATCATCAACGAGGTTCACTTCTACACCGTAAAGAATTTTAATATCATTTTTCTTCCCCGCGCCGAATGCTTCTGGAAAGGATTGGGCAACGGCATGATCGGTAACTGCAATGGCCTTGTGACCCCATTTTTTCGCCTGTGAAATTAGTACACTCACCGGAGTTACTGCATCCATCTGACTCATTGGAGTATGAAGATGAAGTTCTACCCGTTTTTCATTTTCAGGTGCTGTATCTTTTCGCCCTACTGGTTTGATTTCATTGATATCATTACCGATCATTACCAAATCACGAACAAAGGTGTCGTTTTGGATGCTTCCTCGAACCTTGACCCACATTCCTTTTTTCACATGTTGGTAAAGGGCGGCATCCTCTTTATCTCTTGAGAACATTTTTACCATGATTGAGCTTGTATAGTCAGTTATCTTAAAGGTTAGTAGTGTTCGTCCGCTTCGTAACTCCCTTGTTTCAGCATCAAAAATATATCCCTCAACCGCAACTCTTCTTTCTTCATCCACAATATCAATTAGGCTGCGGAAATCACTATTATCCTTAATGGTTAGACCAATGGTAATAGGGCCATCTGGAACGTCACCAGCGGATTGATCCATCTCTCTTTCTTTCTTCTGCAATTCAACCATTGCCTGAAGCCCGCGCTCTTGGTCTTCTTTTTGTTTTGCAAGTAAAAATTGTTGATATTCATCATCCTTCTCTTCCGTTTGCAATTCCGTCTCAATAGTTAAGGTTGGAAATCCAAAAGAATGATAAATAGTCGCTATCGTTCCTGCATATTTGCGTTTTAACGCTAACCCTTCTGTTTCATTCCTAACCGATAAGGTTAGTTTATTCCCATGAACAGCTGGCATTTGCTCATTTAACAGTCTCAATAAGGGCGGAGCTATGCCATCGATTTGCTGAACACAATAATTCCAGTACTGTAATAATAATTCTTGTGAAAAGTTTTGGTCTGTCACATGAATATCATATGAAATACGAGCGATATTTGAAAACTCTCTCTCTAGCTGAGTTGTAAACTGGATAAAAACATTGTAAGGCAGAATTTTTTCAAACAAAAATTGAAAATGCCATTTCCTTGCTTTTTTTTCTACCAAAAATCTTTCAATTTCTGCATTTGGAAAATGTGCTACTACAGCATCATCGTTCAATTTCAGCTGCTGGAGCAAGAGTAGGAATCGCTCTTTTTTGCCTGTGGCATGTTCGCTCATCGTTCTCTCTCCCATCTATATTAAATCTGTCATTATCTTTTATATCAGAAAGTAATTATACCATATGATAAAGGAGGATTCGGGATTATTCGACAGAAAACTTCATCCAGTTTGGGAAATTACGTTTCTTTAAAATGAAATAGGAACCGCTAGAGCGGTTCCATCTTTTATCGCACCTCTTTGATATTTTCACTCCAAAATGAACCCCTGTTAATTATAACAGGGGTCCATTTTGCTATTTCAAGAAAAACCTTTGAATGTCATTCCAGGTTACAACGAGCATCAGCAACATGAGGAGGGCAAATCCAATAAAGTGGACCATCCCTTCCTTCTGACGGTCAATTGGTTTCCCTCTAACTGCTTCAACGGCAAAAAACATTAGCCTTCCACCATCAAGTGCAGGAATCGGCAATAAATTCATAATTCCTAGATTGATGCTCAAAATGGCAGCCCATTTCATCAAATAATAAATACCTGACTTGGCAACAGTATCAGTGGAAACATAGATTCCAACCGGGCCGGAAAGCATATTTATAGAAAATTGTCCTGTAACCAATTTACCTAGCATGACAAAAATTTGCTTTGTCCAAAAATAAGTCTCCGTAAATCCTGAAGAAATGGCTTGAACAGGAGATTTCTCAACTGGACTGTATACCCCTATAAGCCCCGTTTTCTGTCCATCAACCGTTTTTTCGATTGGGGTTACCGTTATCGTTTTATCTTTTCCGTCACGGTTAATTGAAAAGTTAAGTTTCTGATTCGGATTTTTTCTGATGATTTCTACTACATCGGACCAACTGGAGATTTCAGATCCATTAATACTTTGGACAACGTCACCCTTTTGCAGACCTGCAGCTTTTGCTGCACCATCAGGTGTGATTTCACCCAATTTGGGATCATTCGTCTGGACCCCCTGTAATAAAGCAATAACAATAAAAACCACAAAAGCAAGAACAAAGTTCATCATAGGACCTGCAAAAATCGCCATCGCTCTTTGCGCTAAAGTTTTTGAACCGAATTGACGGTCAATTGGGGCAATTTGTGATTCAATTCCATTTTCAACAAGAACTGCTTGCGGATCAATCAAAAAAGTTTTTAAACTTTCTTCTTCGTCTTCTGGATATCCTTTAATCACCAAATCCCTTTCAATGTCAGCATACTCAACTTCTACAATCCGACAATTGGGGAACTTTTCTTTATTATTTAAAATGATTTTATTTACTTTATCCGCTTTATCAAACAAAAGTCCAATCCGATAACCTGGTTTGATTTCGACCATTTCAGGATCTTCGCCAGCCATGCGGACAAATCCACCAATAGGCAATAACCGGATGGTATATGTGGTTTCACCCTTTTTATGAGAGAATACTTTGGGACCAAAACCAATGGCAAATTCACGACATAAAATTCCTGCCCTTTTAGCAAATACAAAGTGACCTAATTCATGAAAGAAGACGAGTGCGCCAAAAATCACAATAAAGGCAATAACTGTAGTCAATAATAAAACCACCTTTTTTATAGAAGTGAATGTACAAACTGTCTCGTTTCTTTATCAACCTCTTGAATCTCAGCTAAACTTGGGTATTCAATAGAGGAATGAACACTTAATGTCTTCTCAATTAAATCTTCAATTTGTAAAAAACGAATTTTACCTTCTAAGAATGCTGCTACTGCAATCTCGTTTGCAGCATTCAAAGCAGTAGGCATGGTTCCTCCAATTTTACCTGCCTCGTATGCAAAATGCAGGCAGCGGAACCGTTCGACATCCATTTCCTGAAAATGCAACTTCCCAACGTCAACTAAATTTAATCTTTTCGATGAAGTGAGAGGCAAGCGTTCGGGGTATGTAAGTGCATATTGAATTGGCACTCTCATATCAGGCGTCCCGAGTTGGGCTATGATGCTGCTATCATGAAATTCAATCATCGAATGAATAATGCTTTCTTTATGAAGTAAAACATCTATTTTCTCATATGGCATGTTAAAAAGCCAGTGGGCTTCAATGACCTCCAAACCTTTGTTCATCATTGTCGCAGAATCGATTGTGATTTTAGCACCCATTGACCAGTTTGGATGGTTGAGTGCTTCTTTCACAGTAACGTTTTCAAGCTCTTGACGATTTCGATCTCGAAAACTCCCACCGGAAGCGGTTATGATTAATCTTTCGATATTTTTCTTCTTTTCTCCCTGCAAGCCTGAAAAATAGCCGAGTGTTCACTGTCTACTGGAATTAAGGGAACATTATTTCTTTCTACTGCTTCCATTACTAAATGTCCCGCTGTAACAAGTGTCTCTTTATTGGCAATGGCGATTATTTTTCCGCTTTCAATTGCTTTAAGCGTAGGGTTTAAGCCAACACTTCCAAGAACCGCATTTACTAGGATTTCTGATTTGTCATATACGGCAACCTCAATTAACCCCTCAATGCCAAATGTGAATTTTGTATTTGGAAATTCAGTTCTTAATGTTACACAGTCTTGATAATTTTGTACAGAAACAAGTTCCGGCTTAAATTCAATAATCATTTTTCTTGCCAATTCAATATTTCTCCCCACCGACATTGCGGTTAAGGTGAATTCTGTTGGATGCTCTCGAAGAATATCTAAAGTTTGGGTGCCAATAGAACCTGTTGCCCCCATTAAACTAATTGTTTTCAATTAATAGTCATCTCCTAAAAAGAAAAGCGAAAGCTCATTTTACCATAGGTGAAAAAAGTGTAATAATGGCCAAACAAATAACAAACTATCAAATCGGTCGAGGATTCCCCCATGTCCGGGTAAAATATTACCCGAATCCTTCACCTTAAAATGGCGTTTAAAAGCAGATTCTACCAGGTCACCAATTTGTCCAAAAATGGACAAAACAACTGTTATCGCCATTAACGGGAAAATCGTCGCATTGATGTTTGAAAACATTACAAATAAAATGGCTACGACAAGGGCACAAACCACCCCGCCAATCGAACCTTCGACTGTTTTATTCGGACTAATTTCAGGCCATAATTTCGTCTTGCCTGTAGCTTTCCCGATAAAATAAGCTCCGGTATCAGTAGCCCAGATCATAAACAAGGAATAAAAAATATAAACCAGACCTGCGTTACGGGTTTCAATGAAAAAGTAAAAGCCTATTCCAACATATACAGCCGCGAGAATGGAGAAGGCGACATCTTCAAATGTAAAACGATTCTTTGTAATTACTGAATAGGTCAAGAGTAAAAGAATAAACGCAATTGCTAGTTCTGTTTTTGAATAATTGAAGGTACTAAGAACGTAAGTATATTGCTTTGGAAATAAAATTACCCAAAGAAACAGAGTTGAGAGCAAACCATAGACCGAAAATATAGTAAGAGTTCTCATTTTTAATAATTCATATAAGCCAATCGTAGCTAAAAAATACGTTAATAAAACAAAAGGAAGTCCACCATAGAAAACGATAGGCACAAATAGTGCCGCTGCTACGACTCCTGTTATGATTCTTTGCTTCATCTAATTAGTTCAACACCTTTTAAGTTCTAGGAATCATTTCACGCCTCCAAAACGGCGTTGGCGATTTTGAAAGGCTTCTATCGCTTCTAGTAATTGGTCTTCATTAAAATCAGGCCAGAGTACTTCTGTAAACCAAAGCTCTGTATAAGCTAATTGCCAAAGCATAAAATTGCTTAAGCGAATTTCACCACTTGTTCGAATTAAAAGATCAGGATCAGCAATCCTTGAAGTCATTAGGTAGGAGGAAAAGACTTTTTCGTCTAACTCTGTCTCTTTCATTATACCACTTTTACAATCATTTATGACTTGCTTAACGGCATCGAGAATCTCAGCTCTGCTTCCATAATTCAGAGCGAAGTTTAAAACAAGTCCAGTATTATTTTTTGTATCTTCAATAGCTCTTTCAATAGCACGTAATGTATGTATAGGGAGTTGGTCTTTATATCCCATCATTTTCACTTGAACATTTTCCTCAATCAATTCCGGTAAAAAGGTAGCTAGAAATTCTTCCGGCAATTTCATGATATATTCCACTTCATTTTTAGGCTCTTCCAGTTCTCAGTAGAAAAAGCATATAAAGTAAGCGTCTTGATTCCCAGTTTCGACGCTAATCTTGTCGTTTTTCGAACCACTTTCATCCCTTCATGATGACCAGCAATCCGTGGCAAAGCTCTTTTTTTTGCCCACCTGCCATTGCCATCCATAATTATCGCTACATGTTCAGGAATCGGCATTTTTTTAATTTTTTCTATTTTGTCTCGGAGTGTGGAAGAGTTTTTTTGATTCTTCCAGGGTTTTATTTTATTAAACATGATCTTGCTCCTCCAAAAAAAGTTTATCATTTCCTCCGATAATAGATCTTTTCCCTATCGTACTTTTTTGTTGATATGTAGATGATATTAGAGTTTTAAGCATGCCTCAATCATACCAAAATTGCAATAGTTATCTCTATTAAATAACATATGTAAAATAAAAGGAACTAAGAATAATGTTCAGAAAACTTCTCGGGATAACACTCTAACAAAAAAAGTTCAAAAAATAGTGAAAAAACCCCCTATTTAGAGGGTCTTTATATAAAAAGTTACACTTCCAAGATTTCTTTTTCTTTGTCCTTCGTAATTTGATCGACTTTTGTTATATTTTCGTCTGTTAATTTCTGAATGTCATCAGAATAGCCACGGAGTGCATCTTCCGTAATTTCGCCATTTTTTTCAAGTTTTTTCAAATCGTCATTTGCATCACGGCGGATATTTCGAATGGCAATTTTAGCATCTTCCGACTCTTTTTTAACAACTTTTACGAGCTCCTTGCGGCGTTCTTCTGTTAATTGGGGAATGGCAAGCCTAATTATCATTCCATCATTGGATGGGTTTAGACCTAAATCAGACTTTAGAATTGCTTTTTCAATTTCACCTAAGACGGATTTGTCATATGGCTGGATTACAAGTAATCTTGCTTCAGGTACTGAGATACCAGCTAATTGATTAACAGGAGTAGGAGCCCCGTAATAATCAACCGTAATTCTGTCTAATAGAGAAGCACTAGCTCTTCCGGCACGGATACTTGCGAGCTCACGTGAATAAGATTGAATTGCTTTTGTCATTCTATCTTTAGTGTTGGCGATAACTTGTTTTGGCATTAGTTTTTCCCCTAACGATTGTTCCAATTTTTTCACCCATAACGGCACGTTTAATATTTCCTTGCTCCATAATCGAGAATACAATTAGTGGAATATCATTATCCATACATAAGGAAGAAGCCGTAGAATCCATAACAGCCAATCCTTCTTTTAACACATCCAAAAAGGATAAATCTTCATATTTAGTTGCATTTTCATCAAGAAGTGGATCTGCTGAATAGACGCCATCTACATTATTTTTTGCCATGAGAATAACATCTGCTTCAATTTCCGCAGCTCTTAATGCTGCAGTTGTATCAGTAGAAAAGTATGGATTTCCTGTTCCAGCAGCAAAAATAACGACGCGATTTTTCTCTAAATGTCTAATCGCTCTACGACGAATATAGGGTTCTGCAACCTGACGCATTTCAATCGAGGTTTGCACACGTGTTTCAATACCCAACTGTTCTAAACTGTCTTGTAATGATAAAGAATTCATTACCGTCGCTAGCATTCCCATATAGTCAGCTGTAGCCCGATCCATTCCCATTTCACTTCCTATTTTCCCACGCCAAATGTTGCCTCCACCAACAACAACGGCTACTTCTACACCAAGCTCAGCAATTTCTTTCACCTGAATGGCAATCGATTTAATTACGGAAGGTTTAATTCCAAAGCTCGATTCACCTGCGAGTGCTTCCCCGCTTAATTTTAAGACTACGCGTTTGTACTTAGGACCGCTGCTCATATGAACCTCCGTATAATTTTATTCTTTAAAAATAGGGAACACACCGTGTCCCCTATTCAAAAACTTATTTTAGTAATATTCCCAAAATCATATTGGGCAAAGATGATAAACCCTAAAAGCCCGAGAACATTTGACTATTATTTTTTCAATTGGTTCATAACTTCTTCTGCGAAGTTATCTTCACGTTTTTCAATGCCTTCTCCTACTTCATAACGTACAAACTCGCGGATTGTAGCACCTTTAGATTCAACGAATTGACGAACCTTTTGATCTGGGTTTTTTACGAAAGTTTGGTCAAGGACACAAACATCTTCGAAATATTTTCCAAGACGTCCTTCCACCATTTTTTCAACGATCTTTTCAGGCTTGCCTTCGTTAAGAGCTTGTGTTGTTAAGACTTGACGCTCATGTTCAACTTCCTCTTGAGATACTTGGTTACGAGAAACATATTTTGGTCTTAATGCAGCAATATGCATAGATACATCTTTTGCAGCATCAGATTCGGTAGTACCTTCAAGAACAGTTAAAACGGCAATCCGCCACCCATATGAAGGTATGCACCAAAAGCATCGTTATCAGTTTTTGACGCAACTACGAAACGGCGAAGTGTAAGCTTTTCACCAATTTTTGCAATTGCAGCATTAATGTGATCCGCTACAGTTACTCCATTTCCCATTGTTTGAGCCAAAGCTTCTTCGACAGTAGCAGGCTTATTCTTCAAGAGAAGTTCAGCCAATTCCTTAACAAGGACCTGGAAACCTTCATTTTTTGCAACGAAGTCAGTTTCAGAGTTTACTTCTAAAATTACAGCATCGTTACCCTCTGTTAAAATAAAAGCAGTACCTTCAGCAGCAATACGATCTGCTTTCTTAGCAGCTGATGCAATTCCTTTTTCACGTAAGAAATCAATTGCTTTTTCCATGTCACCGTCAGTTGCAGTAAGTGCTTTTTTACAATCCAACATACCTGCACCTGTTTTTTCACGTAGTTCTTTTACCATTTGAGCAGAAATAGTTGCCATAATTAATTTTCCTCCTTTATTTTGCTATGTATTCATATCTTAGCCATTCAACCTTAAGATAAACATACTTTACTTTACGCATAAGTGAAACAACGCCTCATGAACCGCTCTAACAGGCTTGCCTGTGGCTGAGTTTTCTTTAAAAAAAGGTGATAAAGGGTGCTCCCTATTATCACCTTTTTATGTCATTAAGCAGTTGGTTGTACTTCTTCACCTTGTTTAGCTTCAAGGATTGCATCTGCCATTTTACCTGTTAAAAGTTTAACAGCACGGATTGCATCATCGTTAGCTGGGATAACAACATCAATTTCGTCTGGATCACAGTTTGTATCAACAATACCCACGATAGGAATATTTAATTTCTTAGCTTCAGCAACTGCGATACGTTCTTTACGAGGATCGATAATGAATAATGCATCTGGAAGCTGCTTCATGTCTTTAATTCCGCCTAGGAATTTTTCAAGACGCTCTTGTTGTTTCTTTAATTGAACAACTTCTTTTTTAGGTAATACATCGAAAGTACCGTCTTCAGACATTCTTTCAATATCTTTTAAGCGGCCAATACGTTTTTGAATTGTTTCGAAGTTTGTTAAAGTACCACCTAACCAACGTTGGTTAACATAGTACATACCTGAACGAGCTGCTTCTTCTTTAACAGAATCTTGAGCTTGTTTTTTTGTACCAACAAATAGGACAGTTCCGCCGTTACCAGCAAGATCCTTAACCCAGTTGTATGCTTCTTCAACCTTCTTAACTGTTTTTTGAAGGTCGATAATGTAAATACCGTTACGCTCTGTGAAGATATATTTCTTCATCTTTGGGTTCCAACGGCGAGTTTGGTGTCCGAAATGTACACCAGCTTCAAGCAATTGTTTCATTGAAATAACTGACATGTTTTTTCCTCCTAGTGGTTTGTTTTCCTCCGCTTATTTCATTTTTAAGCAAAAACTGTTATGAAACAGCACCATCTGCTTAAATCAATAAGCGTGTGTATTAACACCATGTCATAATATAGCACATGTCGAAAAAACAATCAAGGTTTACTTAGTAAAAAAATCCCCAGTTGAAAAACCGGGGATTCTTCGCAATGAAATTTTATTAGTTAGATCTTAGTTTATCAAGTTCAATTAGGAACTTATCATTTAAAACCTTAATATAGGTTCCTTTCATTCCAAGTGAACGTGATTCAATAACCCCAGCACTTTCAAGCTTCCTTAATGCGTTAACAATAACAGAACGAGTAATTCCTACACGGTCGGCAATTTTTGAAGCAACTAGCAAGCCTTCATGGCCATTAAGTTCTTCGAAAATATGTTCAATCGCTTCAAGTTCACTATAAGACAATGAGCTGATTGCCATTTGTACAACAGCCTTACTTCTAGCTTCTTCTTCAATTTCTTCCGATTTTTCACGCAAAATCTCCATACCAACTACCGTTGCGCCGTATTCAGCAAGAATAAGATCATCGTCATGGAACTTTTCATGCAATCTTGCGAGAATTAATGTACCTAGTCGTTCCCCGCCACCAATAATCGGAACAATGGTTGTTAAACCTTCGCCAAATATATCCCTGTTTTCCACTGGAAAGGCAGTATATTGACTTTCAATATCAAGATTTGAGGAAGTTTCTTGGATATTAAATAAACTATTTGTATACTCTTCCGGGAATTGACGATCCTCAAACATTTTTTTCATTCTCTCGTTTTCAATTTGCTGATAAATTGAAAAACCTAATAATTTACCTCGACGGCTGACAATGAAAATATTGGCTTCAATAACTTCACTCATCGTCACAGACATTTCTTTAAAGTTAACTGGCTTTCCTGCTGCCTTTTGCAATAAAATATTAATTTTCCTTGTTTTTGTAAGTAAATCCATTGTGTTTCTTCCTCCTAATTAACTAAAACCATTATTAAATTTTATATTTTACTTCAGTCACTTCAACAGAATTAGGCGTTTTCCTATTTAGTTTTTTCACAATTGGCTATAATGTTGCCAAATTTATAGGATAAACTGACTTAAATCTTTATTTTTTGAAATAGCACCAAGTTTATCGTCAACATATTGAGGAGTTATCGTTATTTTCTCCATGGAAATTTCAGGAGCTTCAAATGATAAATCTTCTAAGAGCTTTTCCAAAATCGTATGAAGCCGTCTGGCACCGATGTTATCAGTATTTTGATTGACATCAAAGGCAATTTCGGCAATTCTACGAATAGCTTCGTCAGAAAATTCAATTTGTATACCTTCTGTTTCCAATAATGCTTGATATTGCTTAATTAGTGCATTATCAGGCTCAATCAAAATTCGAAAGAAATCCTCTACCGTTAATTTAGTTAATTCAACCCGAATCGGAAAACGGCCTGCAATTCAGGGATTAGATCAGATGGTTTTGCCATGTGGAATGCTCCTGCGGCAATAAATAAAACATGATCTGTTTTAACTGAACCATATTTCGTAACCACAGTCGAACCTTCGACAATAGGTAATATATCCCTTTGAACTCCTTCGCGTGATACATCTGCGGAAGAACCTCCAGTATTTTTACTGGCAATTTTATCAATTTCATCGATAAAAATAATTCCTGTTTGTTCAGCTCGATAAACGGCTTCTTGGCTTACCTCATCCATATCAATCAGCTTTGCGGCTTCTTCGTTCGTTAAAACTATTCTTGCTTCACGGACAGTAAGTTTCCGTTTTTTTCGTTTTTTCGGCATAAAGCTACTTAGGGCATCTTGCATATTCATACCCATTTGCTCTATCCCTGAGCCTTGAAGCATATCGAACATAGATGGAGCTTGTTCTTCCACTTCGACTGTAATGATTTCATCCTCTAATTGTCCTAGCGCAAGTTTTTCTTTTACAATTTTACGCTTTTCATTTAGGGAGTAGTCCTCTTGTTGCGTATCCTGTTCAGATGCTGAATTTCCGCCTCCAAATAACATTTCAAGCGGGTTTTTGTAGTTATTTGTTTTCTTTGCCGATGGAACAAGCAAATCCACAAGTCTTCCGTTGGCTTGCTCTTCAGCACGTTCCTTTACATTTTGCATTCTATCTTCTTTTACCAATCTAACAGAGGTTTCGACTAAGTCACGTACCATGGACTCAACATCGCGGCCTACATAACCTACCTCCGTAAATTTAGTGGCTTCAACCTTAATAAATGGAGCACCCACTATCTTCGCAATTCTTCTCGCAATTTCTGTTTTTCCAACACCTGTAGGTCCGATCATCAAAATGTTTTTTGGAATAATTTCATCACGGAGTTTTTCAGCTAACAGACCTCTTCTAAACCGATTTCTAAGGGCAACAGCAACTGCTTTCTTGGCATCCTTCTGCCCTATAATATATTGGTCAAGTTTTTCAACAATTTGGCGGGGGGTCAAACTCGTTGTTTTTCCCATGATTTTTCGTCTCCTTCCCGTTATAGCTCTTCAACAATAATATTGTTGTTCGTGTACACACAAATCTCAGCAGCTATTTCTAAAGAAGCCTTGGCAATTTCTTTAGCTGTAAGGTGGTCACCAGCATATTTCTTTAAAGAACGTCCTGCAGCCAACGCATAATTACCACCTGAACCAATCGCAAGAATTCCATCGTCAGGTTCAATTACCTCTCCAGTTCCAGATACAAGAAGTAAATATTCCTTATTCATAACAATTAGCATGGCTTCAAGTTTTCGCAGCATTTTATCGTTTCTCCATTGTTTAGCTAGTTCAACTGCCGCTCTCTGAAGATTCCCATTGAATTCTTCTAATTTCCCCTCAAATAGCTCAAAAAGGGTAAAAGCATCAGCAACTGAACCCGCAAAACCAGCCAGTACCTTACCATTAAATATCCTTCTTACTTTTTTTGCTGTGTGCTTCATCACAACTGCATTTCCAAATGTTACTTGACCGTCGCCTGACATCGAACATTCACCATTATGGTGAATCGCAAAAATGGTAGTAGCATGAAATTGATTCATTAAGATATTCCTCCTTTTGGAGTTTCTTCAGAACTATGAAATAGATAGTGAACCGTTCACAATGAACCTTACACTAGAAAATTATGAAAACTGTATTCATTTATGCCCTCGGATGATGGCTCATATACGTTTTTTTTAAGTGTTCATTTGTAACATGTGTGTATACCTGGGTGGACGATAAAAAGGAATGCCCTAATAATTCTTGTACGGAACGTAGATCCGCACCATTATTCAACAGATGCGTGGCAAATGAATGCCTCAGCTTATGTGGGTGGATACTGCTGTCCAGTGCAGACTTTTCAATCATACTATTCAAAATTTTCCTCACCCCCCTTGTAGTCAAGGGCTCCGCGGTGATTGACAAATAAGGTTTCAATTCTCTCTTTACCTTCTAAAAGCTTCTTCCTGCCATTGTTTATGTATTTTTCCAAGGATTCGTGTGCAAAGCTTCCGAAAGGTACATAGCGTTCTTTATTGCCTTTTCCGTGTACTAATACTGTAGACAAATAAAAATCGAGATCCTTTAATCGAACCTGACAGCATTCACTAACACGGATACCTGTTCCATATAGAAATTCAAGCAATGCTATGTTTCGTTCTCCTAATGGTGTACTTGTATCACAAGAACGAAACAGGACCTGAAGTTCATCCTCATAAAAAAAATTCGGAAGTCTCTTTTCAGCCTTTGGAATAATCACAAGAGCAAATGGGTTCTCTGCTACATATTTTTCACGTAGTAAGAATTTATAGAAGCTCCGTAAAGTAGATATTTTTTTTGCAACTGTTTTTCTTGAAAGCTTTTTATCATATAATTTAGTCAAATATAAACGTGTCTCAGAATATTGAACAGTTTCCACATCATAAATTGCTTGTTCAGCCATGAACAAGAAAAATTCATGAATATCATGTTGATAATGTACAATGGTATATTGTGAGTAATTCTTCTCCATTTGTAAATACTCAATAAACAATTTTAATAAAACATTTACATTTGTCATTTTATTCACCTCACAAGGGCTACTAAATCGTAACATACTTCAATAACCCTTGCAATAAATTTTACAAAACTTTCACAAAGTTCTGAATTGTTTCTAAGGCTCTATTTGCATGTTGCAAATTTCTTTCCTGCTTCCCTTTGATTCTAACGGGTAATTCTGGAAATAAACCAAAATTAGCATTCATCGGTTGGAAATTATCAGGGTTCGCTGTTGTGATATAACGGCAGCCATACTGCCTATCGCAGTTTCTGCGGGAAATTCTACAGGCTCGTTTCCTTGAACGATTCTTGCTGCATTGATGCCTGCTATTAATCCACTTGCAGCCGACTCTACGTATCCTTCCACCCCAGTCATTTGCCCAGCGAACAATAAATCCTGACGGTTTCGGAATTGATAGGTTGCTTTTAAAACTTTAGGTGAATTAATAAATGTATTGCGATGCATCACACCATAGCGGATAATTTCTACATTCTCAAGCCCAGGTATTAAGCTAATTACTTCTTTTTGCGCTCCCCATTTTAAATGGGTTTGGAAACCAACAATATTAAACAGGGTTCCCGCAGCATCATCCTGACGGAGCTGGACAACAGCAAATGGTCTTTTGCCCGTTTTTGGATCCTCTAACCCCACAGGTTTTAAAGGGCCAAAAAGCATTGTTTTCTTGCCCCTGTTTGCCATTACTTCAATTGGCATACAACCCTCAAAAAAGACTTCCTTTTCGAATTCTTTTACAGGCACTGTTTCAGCAGAAATCAGCGCTTCATAAAAACGGTTGAATTCCTCCTCCGTCATTGGGCAATTTAAATAAGCAGCCTCGCCTTTATCGTATCGAGATTTTAAATAGACTTTTTCCATGTCAATGCTTTCTTTTTCTAGAATCGGTGCTGCTGCATCATAAAAATAAAGATAATCCTCGCCAGTTAAGTTTTTTAATTGTTCTGATAATGAAGGACTTGTTAGCGGTCCTGTCGCAATGACGGTTGGTCCTTCAGGTATCTCTACTACCTCATCATTAATAACCGTCACATTTTCGTGATTTTTCACCATTTCCGTCACTTTGGCAGCAAATTCATGTCGATCAACAGCCAAAGCACCGCCGGCTGGAACTGAGCAAGCATCGGCGGCAGCAATAATGACTGAATCGAGCTTTCTCATTTCTTCTTTTAACACTCCAACTGCATTTGTTAAGGTATTGGCTCTTAAGGAGTTGCTGCAAACCAATTCTGCAAATTTATCGGTATGATGTGCAGGTGTTTGCTTCACTGGTCTCATTTCATAAAGACGGACCTTAACACCCCGTTTAGCAATCTGCCAGGCCGCCTCACTTCCAGCCAAACCTGCACCAATTACATTTATTGTAACTTCTTTCATCTGGTGACCTCCTGAAATCTTTCTTGCTTAATATACAAAATAAGGTTTTGTTATAACCTATGATTACTTTTCCCTTATTCAAGTCCATCTTGCATTGTACTATACGAATCAAAAACAAAAAAGTTTTTAGTTTTCTTTTCAAACGAAAAGAGTGAGCTTTGCTCACCCTTAACTTTGTTGTTCTTCCTTGTAGTCACATTCCATACATTGAACTTGAACGCCTTTTTTCAATTTCTTTTCAACAAGGAGCCCTTCACATTTAGGACAGTTTCTTGGTAATGGCTTATCCCAAGAAATAAAATCACATCCTGGAAATTTGTCGCAACCGTAAAACAACCTTTTTTTCTTACTTTTGCGCTCAATGATTTGGCCTTCTTTACATTTGGGACATGTAACACCAATTTCTTTTACAATCGGCTTTGTATTCCGGCAATCAGGGAAATTACTGCAAGCCATGAATTTACCGTATCGGCCATTTTAAATACCATTGGGTTTCCACATTGTTCACAATCCTCACCGGCAGGTTCATCTTTTATTTCAACTGATTGCATTTCTTTTTCCGCTTTCACTAAATGTGTTTCAAAGTCTTGGTAAAACTCATCGATAATTTCGACCCAACGGATTTTTCCATCCTCGACATTATCCAACCCTTGCTCCATTTTTGCTGTAAATTCTACATCTAGAATATCTGGAAAGAATTCTAAGATTAATTCAAGGACGATTTCCCCTAGTTCAGTCGGAACAAAGCGTTTGTTATCAAGACCTACATACCCTCTTTTTTGAATCGTATCTAGTGTCGGAGCGTAGGTAGATGGACGACCAATTCCCAGTTCTTCGAGTGTTTTCACTAACCGTGCTTCGGTATACCGTGGTGGCGGTTGAGTAAAGTGCTGTTTCGGTTCGATATCCTTCTTGAACACTTCATCTCCTTCCTTAAGGTCAGGAAGCATTTTATCTCTTTCTTCAACCTGGTCATCTGTTCCCTCAACATAGAGCTTCATAAAACCTGGAAATTTTATTTTTGAGCCTGTCGCCCGAAAAATAACTGATCCATTCTGCAAATCAACACTCATCGTATCCATAACAGCTTGTGCCATTTGACTTGCCAAAAACCTTTCCCATATTAGTTTGTATAAGCGGAATTGGTCTCTAGATAAAAATCCCTTCAAACTATTTGGATCTCGTAACGTACTTGTTGGCCGAATCGCTTCATGTGCATCCTGTGCATTCGTTTGTTTCTTTTCTTTTCGTTGTTCTTCTTTTAAATAATCTTCACCATATTCAGACCGTATATACTCCGCTGCTTCTACTTGAGCGACTTCAGATATTCTTGTTGAATCTGTTCTCATATATGTGATAAGTCCAACCGTTCCTTGTGCTCCAAGTTCTATACCTTCATACAGCTGTTGCGCCAGCATCATCGTTTTCTTAGCTCGAAAATTAAGCTTTCTCGCTGCTTCCTGCTGTAAGGAAGATGTGATAAACGCTGGCGCGGATTTCTTTTTCGTTCTTTTTTCGAAACTGAAACGACTTTAAACGTATTCCCGTCCATTTGTTTTAAAATCTCTTCAACATCTTGTTCGGACGTAAGTTCCGTTTTATTTTTGCCGGCTACGGAATGAAATTGAGCACTAAAATGATCTTTACCCTTTAAGAATTCGCCTTCAATTGTCCAATATTCTTCTGGTATAAAAGCCTTGATTTCCTTTTCCCGATCAATGATTAATCGAACCGCAACCGATTGGACCCGTCCTGCACTTAAACCTTTTTTCACTTTTTTCCAAAGGAGCGGGCTGATATTATAGCCAACTAGACGGTCTAAAATCCTGCGAGCCTGTTGTGCGTCAACAAGGTCCATATTGATAGGGCGCGGGTGTTTAAAGGATTCTTTTATTGCATCCTTGGTAATCTCATTAAAAACAACACGGCAGTCGGAGGTAATATCAACATCAAGGCTATGGGCTAAGTGCCAAGCAATTGCTTCCCCTTCGCGATCCGGGTCAGCTGCGAGAAAGATTTTTTTTGCCTTTTTCGCTGCTGTTTTTAATTCTTTTAAAACAGGTCCCTTGCCGCGAATTGTAATATATTTTGGCTCATAACTATTTTCTACATTGACACCCATTTGGCTTCTTGGTAAATCACGCACATGGCCCATAGATGCTTTTACTTTATATTTATCTCCTAGATATTTCTCAATCGTTTTCGCTTTTGCTGGCGATTCTACGATAACAAGAAAGTCTGACATTCAAAAATCCTCCTTAAGAGGGTATAAGAATTGTGGAAGCGCCCTGAAATAAGCAAAAGCCTGTTTCTAAGATGCTTACAATTTGAGAAGTTTTCCTTAATTCCAATTTATCAACTTGGATAGGAGAAAATACTTTACAAAAATGCCTTATCCCAAAGTTTTCTTAATCACAATTATTTTGTCTAATTATCTTTCTAACAAAGTTATGCTTCGATTATTCATAAAATATCAATTATTATTGAATAAATTACATGATTTTGTCAATGAACATGCAATTGACTGTAACCGTTTACAACGACTAAATAATAATTTTTTGCTTATTTTATGGTAAATACTTATTTTTCGAATATCTGATGGAAAATGTATAACAAATTATAAATAATTTCAACCTTTTTAAGCTAAATTCCCCATTTATTCAAAAAAAACCTGCAAAATTAAAGTTTTTTTCTTATTTTTCCTTTGAAATAGCGAAAAAATCTCTAATTGCAATAATCTATTTGTGTTTGAATGATAGTATTTAATCTTATTTATAATCTAATTTCCTCTAAAATATCCTCTGCTCTCATAACTAACTTAGCTCCCTGTTGGATTAATTCATTCGTTCCTATCGAAAAAGGATTAAAAATACTACCTGGCAGTGAAAAAACATCCCTTCCTTCATTAACTGCGTAGTTTGCTGTAATCAAGGATCCGCTTTTTCGTTTTGCTTCAACAATAAAAGTGCCATTTGAGAGTCCACTTATTATACGATTTCTGGCTGGGAAGTGCCACTTTAGAGGCTTTGTATCCGGAGGATATTCGGAGAGAACAAGCTGGGTTTTCATCATTTCTATTGCCAGGTCCATATTTTCTTTTGGATAAATATGATATAAACCACCGGCAATGACACCAATTGTGTTTCCACCATTTTTAATCGCATATTCATGTGCTAGGGCATCAATTCCTTTTGCTAATCCACTGACAATTAGCACTCCTTTTTCTATTAAACCTGGGAAAATGAGACGAATGGCATTTTTTCCATACTGAGTAGCTTGCCGGGAACCAACTACTGCTAGCTTTGGGTTCGTTTCAAGTAGAGATAGGTCTCCTTTTGCAAACAAAGCCCATGGCGGCTGGTATATTTCTTTTAATGCAGAAGGATATTCTTTATCAAAGATTGATATTACTGCAATGTCGTTGGTTTCATATTGTCGGATTTGTTCATGAATGATTTCCTTTTGGAGGCTCTGAGTGGGGGGGTGAAAAGAAGCTGTAAGAATGTTTTTTGGTGAAAATAAGAAACTCTGCTGCTGAGTGCCAGGAGACAGTCGATGAAAATGCTGAAGATCCGGGTCTTTTTTTAGGATTTGAAAAACAGTATTCCACGAGATATTCGGATAATGAAGCAATGAAATAAGCTTTTCTTTAAAGTCATCCATATAAATTCTCCTTTTTTATTTTTTAAAATATGAAGAAATAGCCCCTCATACTACGAGGGACTATCTGTTCACGATTCTTGAAGCGTTTACCTATTAATGTGTTTTACACTTTTCATATAAGCCTTGCTCTTTTAATACTTCAATTAATGTTTCGCCCATTACGGATGGTGTATCAGCTACTTTAATACCGCATTCGTTCATGACACGAATTTTTTCATCAGCAGTACCCTTACCGCCTGAAATGATGGCACCAGCGTGGCCCATGCGTTTTCCTGCAGGTGCTGTACGTCCGCCGATAAAGCCTACTACAGGTTTTGTCATGTTCGCTTTTACCCACTCAGCAGCTTCTTCTTCTGCAGTACCACCGATTTCACCAATCATAATTACAGCATATGTTTCCGGATCTTCATTGAATGCTTTAAGAACATCGATGAAGTTTGTCCCATTAACAGGGTCTCCACCAATACCAACAGCTGTTGTTTGACCAAGGCCTGCTTGAGTTAATTGATGAACCGCTTCGTATGTTAATGTTCCTGAACGGGAAACAACACCGACATGACCTTTTGTATGAATATAACCAGGCATGATACCGATTTTACACTCATCTGGAGTGATCACTCCCGGACAGTTTGGACCCACTAAACGAGTCTTTTTGCCTTCCATGTATCGTTTAACTTTAACCATATCCAATACTGGAATATGCTCTGTGATACAAATTGCAAGGTCTAGATCTGCATCTACAGCCTCGATAATCGCATCAGCAGCAAATGGTGCCGGAACGTAAATAACGGAGGCAGTTGCTCCTGTGGTATCAACGGCATCTTTAACAGTATTAAAAACCGGTACGCCTTCTACTTCCATACCGCCTTTACCTGGTGATGTACCCCCAACAATTTGGGTACCGTATTCAAGCATTTGTTTTGTATGAAAAAGGGCAGTTGACCCTGTAATCCCTTGAACAATTACCTTGGTATCTTTGTTAATAAAAACGCTCACGTTAATTCCCCTTTCTTGTGATCTTTATTTCACTAATGAAACGATTTTTTGTGCACCGTCAGCCATGGACTCAGCAGCAATAATATCAATGCTGGACTCTGCTAAGATTTTCTTACCTAAATCAACATTTGTTCCTTCTAAACGAACAACTAATGGAACAGTTAGTCCAACTTGTTTAGCTGCTTCTACAACTCCCTCAGCTATAACATCACACTTCATGATTCCACCAAAGATATTTACGAAAATACCTTTTACGTTTGGATCAGAAAGGATTATTTTAAATGCTTCTGTTACCTTTTCAGCTGTGGCACCGCCCCCAACATCAAGGAAATTTGCTGGGTCGCCACTGTAATGCTTAACGATATCCATTGTAGCCATGGCAAGACCGGCACCATTAACCATACAGCCGATATTACCATCTAAGGCAACATAGCTTAAATCGTATTTAGATGCTTCGATTTCTTTTGCATCTTCTTCTTCAAGGTCACGGTATTCTAAAACGTCCTTTTGACGATATAGAGCATTAGAATCAAAGTTTAATTTTGCATCCAGCGCCATTACTTTTCCGTCACCAGTAACAACAAGCGGGTTGATTTCAGCAATTGAGCAATCCTTCTCAATATAAGCACTATATAAGCCCATCATGAACTTTACAGCTTGATTGATTTGCTCTTTTGGAATATTAATATTGAAAGCGATACGACGAGCTTGGAAAGGCTGTAAGCCGATAACCGGGTCAATTTCTTCTTTAAAAATTTTCTCTGGTGTTTTAGCGGCTACTTCTTCAATTTCCGTTCCACCTTCTTCAGATGCCATTAAAACAACACGGGAAGTGGCGCGGTCTAAGACCAAACCAACATAATATTCTTTTTTGATGTCGCAGCCTTCTTCAATTAGAAGACGTTTAACTTCTTTTCCTTCAGGACCTGTTTGGTGTGTCACTAATGTTTTCCCTAAGATTTCGTTAGCGTATGTACGAACCTCATCAAGGTTTTTTGCAACTTTAACACCACCGGCTTTTCCCCGTCCGCCTGCATGGATTTGCGCCTTTACCACACATACCTGTGTGCCTAGCTCCTTAGCGGCTTGAACTGCTTCTTCAACCGTGAATGCAACTTTTCCGTTTGGAACTGTAACCCCATATTTTCTGAGGATCTCTTTCCCTTGATACTCATGGATATTCATTTCCCATCCTCCTATCAAACTCTTCAAAAAATTGACTCCGTTTTCATTTTATATAATGACACATACCTTGTCCACCCTTATGCGAAGGATTATTTTAGTCCTAAGATTCAGAATAATCAGTTCCTAAAGTTTCTTATTGCATTAAAATCATTTAGCGTTGTTATTACTAGATTTATTTTATTAACATAATAAAAAACAGGCAAATTGCCTGTTTTTGTTAACTTCTACCAAAGGTCCACAAATCCCCTTCAAGAAGATCCTTTACGGGTGCGAAGCTTTTGCGGTGATAAGGGGTTATTCCGTGCTGCTCAATCGCCAGAATATGTTCTTTTGTTCCGTAGCCCATATTACTCTGAAAGCCATATTCAGGGTTGCTTGTAGCTATTTCCTTCATAAGCTGATCCCGTGCTACTTTTGCAACAATTGAGGCTGCAGCAATAGAAATACTTTTCGCATCCCCTTTAATAATTGAATCCGTTGGATACAGGGTATGCAGTTTCATGGCATCGATAAGCAAAAAATCCGGTTTAAGTGACAGTGAGACGATCGCCGATTTCATTGCCTTTTTTGTTGCCTCATAAATATTTATTTGATCAATCTCACTTGCATGAATCATTGAGACACTGAAGGCGAGAGCTTCTTTCCGAATAACCTCATCATATTCCAGCCGTTTTTTTTCGGAAAGCTTTTTAGAATCATCGATTCCCGCCAAGAAAAAGTCTTCGGGTAAAATGACTGCAGCAGCTACAACGGGACCTGCAAGAGGTCCCCGACCAACTTCATCCACACCCGCGATATGTTGAAAGCCTTGGTCACGATATTTTCTCTCAAAAAAATTCATTTCATTAAATTTGGTCCGGAGGAATTTTTCCTGTTCGCGACGTTTCCTCCACTTAGCTAACTTGTTTTGGACACCTTTTCGTTCATCCATTTCAACCTCTAGTAAGAATGGATCCCGCTCATCCAAAATGGTCTCCAAGCGTTTTTCAATCTGTTCAATCGATAGTTTTGTCATCCCACTCACCCGTTAACCATTTTTACTTTGAAAAATAAAGCTCTCCAAAAGGAGAGCTTTTATACCAAATCTATCTCTTCCTGCGCGAATAAATCCTCCGGTCTCTCGAAGGAAAGTGGTCCGAATTTCTCTGATCTTATTTCTCTAATAACTAATTCTGCCACCTTATCATAATCCACAAGACCGCCGCCCATTAAACAGCCTCTCAGCTCGCCGATATGGTCAAATAATTCAACCATATCTTCCGGAAGCCTATCAAGCTGATAACGGTCTTTTAAGCGCTCAGGGTACTTTTTCTCCAAAAACCGTAACGAATAAATCGTAAGATCTTGTAGATTTAATAGGGTGTCCTTAATCGCCCCTGTTATCGCTAGTTTCATACCAACCTCTTGGTCCTCAAACTTCGGCCACAATATCCCTGGAGTATCCAGTAATTCCATTTCTTTAGCAACTTTAATCCACTGCTGGGATTTTGTTACTCCAGGAGTATTGCCAGTCTTAGCAATATTTTTTTTGGCGAGTCGATTTATAAGTGTCGATTTACCTGCGTTAGGGATTCCGACAATCATCGCACGAATCGCACGCGGTTTAACCCCTTTAGCTTTCAAACGGTCAAATTTTTCTTTTAGAATATATTGGGAAGCTTGGGCAATATCTCTCATTCCTTCTCCTGCTTGAGAGTTAATTGCTAATGCCTTTATCCCTTTTTCCGCAAAGAAGGCTATCCATTCCCTTGTCGCCTCTTTATCCGCCATGTCAGCTTTATTTAATAAAACTAACCTTGGCTTATGCTGAATAATTTCATCAATCATTGGGTTTCGTGAAGAATACGGTATTCTTGCATCAACCAATTCAAAAATAATATCTACTAGCTTTAATTTTTCTGTGACCTCTCTACGAGCCTTGGCCATATGACCAGGAAACCACTGGATCGTCAAAGCTGTCACCTCCCAAACTCTATTTCACTGACTCAATATGTGCATCTTTTAAAGGCCAATAAACAATACTTGCTTTACCGATTACCTTGCTCATTGGAATCGCTCCAATATGCCGGCTGTCTTTACTAAAGCGGCGATTATCGCCCATGACAAACAATTCCCCAGGCGGAACAGTTTCACGGCCATTTTTTCCTTTAAGGTAAATGGGTCTGTTAACGGTCCATCCACTACCTGTTTCTTATATTCATCTAAATAGGGTTCTTTATACGCTTTTCCATTTACATACAAGGTATCATTTTTATACTCAATTTTGTCACCTGGAAACTTGCCGATCACTCGTTTTATGTAGTCTTTATTTTCTGGCGCATGAAAAACAATGATGTCAAAGCGTTTGGGCTGTCCAACTTTATAGGCCAATTTATTGACGATCATTCTGTCCTGATCATGTAAGGTCGGCATCATTGACAAACCATCTACAACAATCGGAGCAAAAAGAACGTAGCGAATAACCCCCGCAAGCAAAATTGCAATTAAAAGAGCCTTCGTCCATTCCCAGAGTTCATTTTTCTTTTTTTTCATTCTTTGTACCCACCAATCTTAGCAAAGTAATGTTTTATAAAGCCTATTTTACATAACTCCAATACAATTAACACGATGGGATAATGTTTTTAATCAAACTTTAATAATTTGTTTTAAAATCAGAAACAATTTTCTTTCAACGCAGCAACATTATTTTTTACAAAAGTTGAAATAGAAATGTATGAAAAAAGAGCTTGCTGACAAGCAAGCTCCTTTATTCTCATTTTATCTAATTTCCTTGATCCGAGCTTTTTTACCGCGAAGGTTACGCAAGTAGTAAAGCTTAGCACGGCGGACTTTACCGCGACGAAGTACTTCAAGCTTCGCAATTTTAGGTGTGTGAACAGGGAAAGTACGCTCAACGCCTACTCCGTAAGAAATTTTACGAACTGTGAAAGTTTCGCTAATTCCACCACCACGACGCTTAATCACTACGCCTTCGAATAACTGAATACGCTCGCGAGTACCCTCGATAACTTTTACGTGTACACGTACAGTATCACCAGGACGGAACGAAGGAAGATCAGTACGAAGTTGTTCTTGAGTGATTTCTTTAATTAATTGTTGCATCGTTTTCAACTCCTTCCAACAGACGCTCATGCACATCGATTAACTTTACATTGCAGCGGAACATCGTTATAAGACTACCTCTGAATCTAATTCAGCTTAAGTCACAAGATGTATATTAACATAAATGAAAGACCTGCGCAATCATTACTCGTATTCTTTTTTTACTTCTTTTAACCATTTTTCCTGCTCAGCAGTCAATTCTATTTTTTCAAATAAATCTGGCCGGCGAAGAAGCGTGCGTCTTCAGGCCTCTTTGTTCCGCCATTCCTCTATTAATTTATGATTCCCAGAGAGTAGAATATCCGGAACCTTCATTCCGCGAAAATCGGCAGGCCTTGTGTAATGGGGATGTTCGAGTAAACCTGTGCTAAACGAATCCTTCATATGTGACTCCTGATTGCCCAACACTTCAGGCAAGAGTCGCACCACGCTATCGATAACTACCATTGCCCCGAGTTCACCCCCGGTCAAGACATAGTCACCGATCGAAATTTCATCCGTAATCACATGCTGACGAATTCTTTCATCATAGCCCTCATAATGTCCACAAATAAAGATTAAATGCTCTTCCTTTGCTAATTCTTCCGCTTTTCGTTGATCATAGCGTTCTCCTTGAGGACAAAGAAGGATCACTTTGGTCTTTTCACTTTCAGCACTTTCTTTTAGTGCAGCAACAGCGTCGAAAATAGGTTGTGGCTTTAGGACCATCCCGGCTCCACCACCATATGGGTAGTCATCGACGGTATTATGCTTGTTATCAGCATAGTCACGAAAATTGACCACATTATAATGGACAGCTGACTTCTCAGCTGCCTTTTGCAAAATCGATTGTCCAAATACACCCGAAAACATTTCTGGAAAAAGCGTCAGAACATCAATCTTCATCATGAGAGTAACCCTTCCATTGGGTGGATTACAATGACTTTTTCTTTTATATCCACTTTCTTTACAACATCATGAATATAAGGAATTAACAGATCTTTTCCACCTTTTCCTTTAACAACCCAAACATCATTAGCACCAGGGGAAAGAATTTCCGAAACCTTTCCGATTTCTTCTCCAGAAGTAGTGGTCACAAGACATCCGATAATTTCATGGTAATAAAATTCATCCTCTTTTAATGTCCCAAGCTGTGATTCAGGTACTTTCAGTATTCCATCCCTAAACCTCTCCACTTCATTGATATTATTAAAACCTTCAAACGTTAGTAATTCAAAATTTTTATGGCTTCTGTGGCTTTTGACTGTTAGTTCAGTAGGCAAGTTTGAATTTGGCATAAACAAATATAAAACATTCCCGGCTTATAACGTTTTTCAGGAAAATCAGTTTTCGATACGACTCGCACTTCACCTTTGATACCCTGAGTATTTACGATTTTTCCGACATTGAACCATTTTTCCATAGCGTTACACCTCTAGCGTATATCTTCTATTATTCCGTCTTTGATGACTATTGTTGGCTGTCCTATTTCTTTCCATGAGTCTCCAATTTTTACCTCAACAAGGGCCTGAACTTCCTTTTCCTTTAATTCACTTCCTAGTGGTAGGATATGTAGTTGTTCGATTTGAAACTCAAGAAGCTTTGCTTTTTCTTGTCGTTTTTTTATTTCTTTTTCAAAGTGATTTTTTAATGCTCCTGGTGAAAAGGTTTTCGTTTTTTCCAATCGTTTCAGCTCGAACTGTAGCTGATCGCATTCCTTTTTCAACTGCAGCATTTTTGCTTGGTAATGATCGAAAAGATGCTGCTTGCTCTTTTCCGTTAATATTTGATTCACCACAACGGTTTGAATTATTTGCATAATTGTGCCTCCTTTATAATAAATGCATAAAAAAAGGTTAGCAAAAAGGGAGGGTAATTACCCCTCCCTTACTCTAGATGCAAAAAGCTATTCACCAATTTCTAGAAAAATTTTCTTTTGTTGTGATGATCCTGCTGCATAAACAACAGTTCTAATGGCCTTTGCAACGCGCCCCTGTTTTCCTATCACTTTTCCTATATCGGTCTTATTGACAGAAAGCTGATAGGTTACACGGTTGTCTTCTTCCACGACATCCACATGAACATCTTTCGGAAAATCAACAAGGGGCTTAACAATCGATTCGATTAATTGTTTCATAGTCGCTTTCGATTACTTGCTTAATTTAGCATTATGGAACTTTTCCATGATGCCTTGGTTTGAGAACAGGTTACGAACTGTATCAGATGGTTTTGCACCGTCTTGTAACCATTTAAGAGCTAATTCTTCGTTGATATCAACTTTAGCTGGTTGTGTAACTGGATTGTAAGTTCCCACGATTTCAATGTAACGTCCATCACGTGGTGAACGAGAATCTGCTACTACAATACGATAGAAAGGAGTCTTTTTAGCTCCCATACGTTTTAAACGAATTTTAACTGCCATTTTAAATATGCACCTCCGAATAGTCTAACACAATAAATTATATTACCAGAATGTTGATAGGTTTGTAAAGTCTTTTTTCTTTACACGCTACAACGCTGGATAAATAACCCTATTTCACACACCTAACCCTTTTTTAGAAAGGTTTAAATGGAAATTTAAAGCCGCCTTTTTTCTTTCCTTTTTGCTGCATGCCTGTCATTTGCTTCATCATTTTCTTCATATCTTCAAACTGCTTCAGCAATCGATTAATCTCAGGAACAGTACGTCCGCTTCCTTTAGCAATCCGCTTTTTACGATTTGAATTCATGATTTCGGGATGATTTTTTTCTTCCTTGGTCATTGAACGAATGATGGCCTCAACATGTGCAATTTGCTTTTCATCAATTTGCAGATTATTCAAACCTTTGATTTTATTCGCACCTGGCATCATTTTTAATAATTCATCAAGTGGGCCTAAATTGCGAACCTGGCCAAGTTGATCCAAAAAGTCGTCAAGCGTGAACGTAGCTGTCCGCATTTTCTGTTCAAGTTCTTTCGCCTTTTGTTCATCAACATTAGCCTGGGCTTTCTCAATAAGTGTCAGGACATCACCCATGCCAAGGATTCTTGATGCCATCCGCTCAGGGTGAAACGGCTCAAGGGCATCCATTTTCTCTCCTAGACCAACGAATTTAATCGGGGTTTGGGTAACAGCACGAATGGAAAGTGCCGCCCCGCCTCGAGTGTCGCCATCAAGCTTTGTTAATACAACGCCGGTTAATCCGAGCTGTTCATTAAAGCTTTGTGCTACATTCACAGCATCTTGACCTGTCATTGCATCCACTACAAGAAAGATTTCATCCGGTTTTGTTAACTCTTTAATGTCCTTTAGCTCGTCCATTAACGCTTCGTCAACATGAAGTCGTCCGGCCGTATCAATTAGGACATAATCATGGTGCTCTTCTTTTGCTTTGGCAATCGCTTGCTTTGCAATTTCTACCGGGCTCACTTGGTCGCCAAGCGAGAAAACAGGCATATCTAATTGTTTACCAAGAGTTTGAAGTTGTTTTATTGCAGCTGGGCGGTAAATATCTGCTGCAACAAGTAAGGGTTTGCGATTATACTTCTTTCGAAGCAAGAGCGCAAGCTTTCCAGTCGTTGTTGTTTTACCAGCACCCTGCAATCCGACCATCAGGATGACAGTTGGAGGACGGTTGGATGCAGCAATTTTGCTTTGTTCGCCGCCCATTAATTCAGTCAATTCTTCATTAACGATTTTAATAATTTGCTGGCCGGGAGATAAGCTTTTCAGTACTTCTTGCCCTACAGAGCGTTCACTAACTTTTTTAACAAAATCTTTGACAACTTTGAAATTTACGTCTGCTTCTAATAAAGCAAGGCGAACTTCGCGCATCATTTCTTTTACATCCGATTCCGATACTTTCCCTTTTCCACGGATTTTTTGGATTGTATTCTGCAGTCGGTCGGCTAATCCTTCAAATGCCATTCATGCCGCCTCCTAATCAAGTTTCTCAAGCTCGGCAACTGCTTCTTGCATTGCCTGCTTTGAAGGGTATTCATCTTTAATTAATTCTTTAAAATGCCTTAAAAGCCTGCTACGCTCTTGAAATTTTTGAAATAATTGCAGCTTTTCCTCATACTCCTCAAGCATTGCTTCCGTACGCTTTATATTATCATATACGGCTTGGCGGCTAACATCGTATTCATCAGCAATTTCTCCTAGGGAGTAATCATCTAAATAATAGAGAGACATATAGCTTTGCTGCTTGGGCGTTAACAACGAATAGTAAAAATCATACAGATAGTTCATTCGCGTCGTCTTTTCAAGCATGCTAATCCCTCCTTGTGTTAAGTGAAAAGCCTTTACAAATGTAGTTTACACAGTCAGACACTGTCTGTCAAGAACATGCCTTTACATGTTTAAGAGGTTAAAAACATTAAGGTTTAAATAGGAAAGTATTTTTGTAGATTTCATTTCTACATAAGGAAAAGCAGTACTAAAAAATACTGCTTTTCAACCTCTATTTTATTCCGTTTTTTCCACTTGATCTGCGAATAATCCATATACATATCTTTCAGCATCAAATTCTTGGAGGTCGTCCATTTTTTCACCTAGACCGACGAATTTAACTGGGATCTTTAATTCATTACGAATAGCAAGAACGATTCCACCCTTTGCTGTTCCATCTAACTTAGAAAGAACAATTCCACTAACATTCGTCACTTCTTTAAATGTCTTGGCCTGAATAAGTGCATTTTGTCCTGTTGTTGCATCAAGGACAAGAAGAACTTCATGTGGTGCACCTGGTATCTCTCTTTCAATTACCCGCTTCACCTTTTCGAGCTCTTTCATTAGATTTACTTTATTTTGCAGTCGTCCAGCTGTATCACATAATAAAACATCTGCTTTCCGCGATTTAGCCGCTTGAATTGCATCAAACATAACGGCAGCTGGGTCGGACCCTTCTGCCTGCTTAATAACATCCACACCTACTCTTTCACCCCAAACCTCAAGCTGTTCGATCGCACCGGCACGGAAGGTGTCACCTGCCGCCATTAAAACATTTTTTCCTTCACTCTTAAACTTATGACCGAGCTTCCCAATAGTCGTTGTTTTCCCTACACCATTTACGCCGACAAATAAAATAACGGTCAGTCCATCTTCTTGAAAATTCAATTTTGCGGATTGTTCCCCACTTGCATTGTAGATATCGACAAGCTTCTCGGAAATGACGCTTTGAACTTCCTCGGGGTCTTGGATATTATGCCGCTTTACTTCCAGCTTCAACTCATCAATCAGCCTCATCACCGTATCAAAACCGACATCCGCTTGGATTAAAATTTCCTCTAATTCCTCAAAGAAGTCTTCGTCAACTTTCCGATATCTAGCGACAAGGTCATTTACTTTTCCTGAAAAGCTGTTTCTCGTTTTTGTTAAACCGTCCTTAAACTTTTCGGTAACAGAATCCGTTTGTTTCGTAATTTTCTCTTTTAATTTTTTAAAAAAGCTCATTTTTTCACTTCCTTCATCAAGATTCTATCAGTTCCTTTGTATTCTCTAATCGAACAGATACCAGCTTAGAGACACCAGATTCCTGCATGGTTACACCATAAAGGACATCCGCTTCCTCCATTGTTCCTTTTCGGTGAGTGATGACGATAAACTGGGTTTCAGTACTATATCGCTTTAAATATTGACTGAACCGAAGAACATTGGCTTCATCGAGTGCTGCTTCTACCTCATCAAGAATACAAAATGGGACAGGACGTACTTTTAAAATGGAGAATAACAGGGCAATTGCCGTCAATGCCCGCTCTCCCCCTGATAAAAGCCCTAAATTCTGCAGCTTTTTACCAGGAGGCTGGGCAACAATTTCAACTCCGGTATTCAATAAATCCTCTGGTTCCGTAAGCATAAGGTCTGCTCTGCCACCGCCAAATAGGGCTCGGAATACAGGTTCGAAGTGTTCACGAATTCCTTCAAATGTTTGTTGAAACCGTTTCTTCATTTCTGCATCCATTTCTTCAATGACTTGGAAAAGGGTGTCTTTTGCTTCTTGAAGATCATTCCGTTGTTCATTTAAAAATTCATAGCGTTCGAATACCCGTTCATATTCTTCAATTGCACCAAGATTAACATTTCCTAACTCATCAATGGCCAATTTAATGAGCTTTACCTTTTTTCGGGCTTCTTCTACGGAGATCGTTAATGGAAATTGCTCCTTTGCCCCCTCAAACGATAGTAGATATTCCTCTCGAAGTTGGGCAAGGCGGTTTTCAAGCTCCACATCCAAGCGGTTAATCTTTACTTCTTCATCCTTTAGAACCTCTACCATACCTTTATGAAGCCGCTTTAATTCTTTTGCTTCTAATTCTGCGTCTTCAAGTGTTCCTTGCAACTCCAGGCGTTCCTGTCTTCTTGAGGAAATAAGCTTGATTGTTTCCTCTTTATCCTGCCGCTTTTGCTTGGCAGCTGCTTCTAATTGTTCCTCTCCTGATGAACTATTTGTCATTTCAGATGATAACAATTGAAGATCTTCGGTGAAAATCGAAAGTCTCTGCCCACTCTCTGCCAAATCTTCTTTTAACAGTCGAAATCGTTCTTTCGTATTTAAAAACTGTTCATTTTTCGATGCAAACTCTACCTTTAATTCACTAATTTCATTGATAAGCACTTCTTTTGATGTTAAATCACTTGTTTTTTGTTCGGTAAGTTTGACAATCTGACCATCAAGAACAGCAATATCCTCTTTGTAGATTTCCATCGCGTTAGACAACTCTAATTTTCTTTTCACTAATGTTTCTTGTTCTTCGGAGAATCGCCTTTTTCAAGATCATAAATCGCTAACCGGTCATTGATATTCTTTTCTTCGAGCTCTGAGTGATGAAGTTCCCCTTTCAAAGCCTGTTCCTCTAACCTTAATTTTTCGCCGTCTTTCCGCATGTTTTCTTGCTGAGATTCTTCCTTTTGGACATCTTCCTTTAAGGATTTAACTTTTGTTTCTAAACTCGCTGTTTTGTCATTCATAATCACTAGCTTTTCTTTTAAATCCTCAAGCTCTCCTTTGCGTGTTAAAAGCGAAGAAGTATTTTGCTTTATGGCTCCACCCGTCATTGAACCACCAGGATTAACGATATCGCCATCAATCGTAACCAAACGCACGCGATATTGAAGAATCTTCGCCAATTCATTCGCACCTTTAAGATCCTTGGTGATCACAACATTACCTAGAAGATTATTCATGATTTCTGAATACTTTTGCTCAAACTTAACAAGACTAACCGCTGTTCCGATCAAAGAGGGATGGTTCTGTATAGTCGACAACTGTGCCGCAGACAATGGTCTTCCCTTAATAACACTAAGCGGCAAAAACGTTGCCCGACCAAAAGAATTCTGTTTTAAATATTGGATCGCCATACGAGCATCTGCTCATTGTCAACGACAATATGCTGCAGTGCCCCACCAAACGCAGTTTCCAGGGCTGTTTCGTACTCTTTCGGGACGGTCACGAGTTCCGCGACAGCACCTTCTATCCCGTTTAGATTTTTCCCTCGAGCCTTAAGAACTTCCTTAACCCCTTGAAAGAACCCCGAATAATCTTCTTCTAGCTCTTCAAGCATTTCTTTTCGCGACTTTGCCTGTTGAAGGAGTTGATAGGCTTGATACAAAGTCTTTTCTTGTTTTTCATAATTTGTTTTCAAAGTCTCAAGCTTTCGCTGCTGCTCACGAAAAGTTATAACTTGCTGCGCTAACCTTTGTTGAATACCTTCTAAAGCTAATTGGATATGGGCTTTTTTGTTTTGTGCGTTTTGCCGCTCTTGGATGAATTTGTCGTTTTCAGTATCAAGTCGAGTGCTTTTTCTCTCTTGCGATTCAAGCTGTTGTTCAATATACTTTAGTTCATTTTTCGCACCAGCTTGATCGTTAAGTAGCTCTATATATTCACTTTTTAATGAATCAATTTTTTCATCCATATTTTCGGAATATAATTGCAGTTTCTCCTGCTTTTCTTTTAACAGTGCTTGTAGTTTATTTGCTTGTTCACCAAGGACTTTGACTGCTTCTGCCTGGGTATCTCGATTGTTTTTTAGCAGACGAATCTTTTCAGTTAATTCGTAAATGTTCTTTTCTAGCTGTTCTTTATTTTGGGAAGCATTTTTCTTTCGTTCCTTTAAAACTTCTTTTCTTCCTTCAAGCTTTTCAAGTTCTTCACTTGCATGAAGAAGAACATTTTGTAAATCGGAGACGGATTCGTCCAAGGCCGTTAGATGATCCCTAGTTTCTTCAATTTTTGCTTCCTTTTTTTGCGCTTGAGCGGAAAGCTTAAGTTCTTCTTGCTGATGTTCCCCAATTAGAACGCTAAGTTTTTCCCATTTTTGATGAAGGTCCTCAATTTCGTAGACAGTTAAGGCCACTTCTATTTTTTCAAGCTCTTCTTTTTTTTCTAGAAAGTCCTTTGCCATTGAGCTTTGAATTTTCAATGGCTCTACTTGTCCTTCTAGCTCATGCAAAATATCATTGACACGATTCAAATTTTCCTGAGTTTCTAACAGTTTTGCTTCGGCTTTTTTCTTACGGTTTTTATATTTCAATACCCCTGCCGCTTCTTCGAAAATAGTTCTGCGGTCCTCTGCCTTACTGTTTAAAATTTCTTCAACCTTCCCTTGGCTGATTATCGAAAATGCTTCCTTTCCAACCTTAATCCATAAATAAATCGATAATATCCTTAAGCCTACATGCCTGCTTATTGATTAAAAAGTCACTTTCACCCGAGCGGGATACCCTCCTCGTTACACTTACTTCATTATAATCGATTGATAATCCTTGATCCTGATTGTCAAGCGTCAAGATAACCTCAGCATAATTAAGAGCCTTTCTTGAATCACTGCCGGCAAAAATGATATCCTCCATTTTGGATCCTCTAAGTGATTTAGCCGATTGTTCGCCTAAAACCCAGCGGATTGCATCGGTAATATTGCTTTTCCCACTTCCATTAGGACCCACCACTGCCGTTACTCCAGGGACAAATTCCACTCCAATTCGATCAGCGAAAGATTTAAATCCAATGATGTCCAATCTTTTCAAAAACATTTCTTATCCTCCCTTTACTGACCGGGGTCTCTCCTAAGCAATCAATGATCATTACAAGCTTGATTTTGCTTTCAGTACCTCCAGCGCCATTTGGGCGGCATGCTGTTCCGCTTCTTTTTTGGATTTACCTGTACCTATCCCTAATTGTTCCTCATTTAACGAGACTCTGGAAACAAATTCCTTATTATGGGCAGGCCCTTTTTCTTGGAGAACGCGATATTCAATCATGCCTGTACCATCTCGTTGAATTAATTCCTGCAGTTGGCTTTTAAAATCCATCACATGAGAAAAAGCACCCGCATTGATTTTAGGAAACACCACTTTTTCGAGAAATTCAATGACACTCTCAATTCCTTTATCCAAATAAAGCGCGCCAATGAATGCTTCAAAAACATCCGCAAGGAGGGCTGGGCGTGCTCTTCCACCAGTCATTTCCTCTCCTTTTCCCAACAAGATTAATTTACCAAAACAAAGTTCGTTGGCAAAATCTACTAACGAAGGCTCACAAACAATGGCTGCTCGGAGTTTCGTCAATTCCCCTTCACTCATCATCGGGTATTTTTTAAAAAGGAATTGGGACACTGTAAGCTCGAGTACGGCATCTCCTAAAAACTCTAGCCTTTCGTTATCTTCATAAGGCTTTCTGCGATGCTCATTCACATAGGATGAATGTGTGAATGCTTGCTTTAATAATTTTTCATTTTCAAAATCAAACCCAATAAATTGTTGAAAATCCTTAAATTGATTTTCTTTTGCGCGATTGTTCATTTCTTTTTCGTTCCCATTTCTGCGCATAATGTCTCCACCTTGCATTTAATTTACACACTACATTACTTTAGTTTAAAAAACTTGCTGTCAAAACGCAAAGAAACTTGGCAGCACTGTTGGACTGCCAAGTTCTATTTTACAGAAGAAAGCCCCGTTTGAAAACGGAGCTTTCTGAGTAAATCCAACGATTACTTCGTGCTATTTATGTAATTAACAGCATCACCAACAGTGCCGATTTTCTCAGCATCATCGTCAGAAATTTCCATATCGAACTCATCTTCTAATTCCATTACTAGTTCAACTACGTCAAGGGAATCAGCGCCAAGATCCTCTTTAAAAGAAGCTTCAAGCGTAACTTGAGACTCGTCTACTCCTAAACGGTCAACGATGATTTTTGTTACACGTTCTAATACATCTGCCATGCTTGTTCACCTCCCCTCAAGCTATTATAGAGTATTTAACTAAAATAATACATAACGTTTTTATAAAAAATGCATTTTATTATTTGATCTTTAAGAAATGTCTATTGCAAGCAGCCCAGGAATGCTTCCACTCTTCCACTTACATTACCATTCCGCCGTCGATATGGAGGGTTTGCCCTGTCATATAAGCTGAGTCATCGGAAGCAAGAAACGCGGTTACTTTGGCGATATCTTTAGGTTCTCCCAACCTTGCTAAAGGTATCTGTTTTAACATTTCCGCTTTTACTTCCTCAGTTAGTTTATCCGTCATATCGGTTGTAATAAATCCAGGAGCAATAGCATTAACCGTAATATTGCGCGTTGCCAGCTCTTTAGCCGTCGTTTTGGTCAAGCCAATGACACCAGCTTTTGCAGCCACATAATTAGCCTGTCCAGGATTACCGCTAACACCCACGATGGAGGCAATATTAATGATCCTTCCAACTCGTTGTTTCATCATTTGCCTTGTTACCGCTTTTGTAACCAGAAAAACGCCCTTAAGATTAATATTAATGACATCGTCCCATTCTTCTTCTTTCATTCTCATTATTAAATTATCTTTTGTAATACCGGCATTATTAACAAGAATATCAAGTTTACCGAAATGTTCAATGGTATCTTTCACCATCGAAGTTACTTCTTCCGAATTGGAAACATCACACTTCACAGTAAAGGCATCTCTGCCAAGGCCTTTTATTTCATCGACTACTTCATTTGCTTTTGCTTCACTGCCAGCAAAATTAATAGCAACATTTGCTCCCTGTCTTGCCAGTTCCAAGGCAATTTCTCTACCAATCCCTCTAGATGCACCAGTGACAAGAGCCGTTTTCCCATCTAATTTCATAGCTTTTCCTCCTTTAGCGCGTCTATTACTGATTGACAGCTTGCTTCATCTGAAACAGAATACGTTTTTACACTACGATTGATTTTTTTAATTAAACCAGAAAGAACTTTTCCTGGACCAACCTCGATAAATGTATCCACCCCTAGGTCAATCATTTTTTGGACAGAATCCTCCCATAAAACCGGGGAATAAAGCTGTTCAATTAACTTTTCTTTGATTTCAGAGTCCTTGCTCATTGGTTCAGCCGTAACATTGGCCACAACTGGAATTTTTGCATTCTGCATTTTTAGACCATCTAAGACTGCCTGCAATTGGGAGGAGGCCGGTTTCATTAAGGAAGAGTGAAATGGACCGCTTACCTCTAATGGGATTACTCTCTTCGCTCCTGCTGCTTTTGCCTTTTCACCTGCTAGTTCCACACCCTTCCTCGATCCGGAAATAACAATTTGACCTGGACAATTTAAATTAGCAAGAGAAACTGGAAAACCTGATTTGTCTATTTCAGTGGTAACAGCTGAAAGACGGTCGCGGTCAAGCCCTAGAACAGCAGCCATCGTACCTTCACCATTAGGGACAGCTTTTTCCATAAACTCTCCTCTTTTTCTAACAGCGTACACTCCTTCTTCAAAGGTTAGGGCATCGGCTGCCACGAGAGCCGTATATTCACCTAGACTATGTCCTGCCACAAAATCAGCTTGGACACCAGATTTTTTGAATAAATCTAAAATCGCCATACTAGTCGTCAGCAATGCAGGCTGAGCATTTACTGTCAAAGTCAATTTTTCCTGCGGTCCTTCAAAAATGACGGTACTTAACAGATCATTAAGTACCTCGTCCGCTTTCGTAAAATAGGTCATTACTTCCGGATACTTTTCAGCGAGCTCTTTTCCCATCCCCACTGCTTGTGAGCCTTGCCCTGGGAATACAAATGCTATCTTACCCATTTCATCACTCCTTTTAGCGATCTATATTAGAAGTACTTGCTTCTTCCACCGTTTTTTTTATAAGTGTTACAACATCTTTTCCTACCATTTCGCGTGTTTGTCGAATTGCACTAAATATTGATTGTCCGTTAGAAGAGCCATGTGCCTTGATGACAGGTGCTTTTAGGCCGAACAATCCAGCCCCGCCATACTCCGAATAATCCATTGTATTCTTCAATGTATACAGATTCGGTTTCAAAACGGCAGCAGCCAATTTACTTTTAAAGCTGCTTGTTAAAGCTGTTTTTAACATTTTAAACATGGAAAGTGCCGTACCTTCGATTGTTTTCAACACCATATTGCCGGTGAATCCATCAGTTACCACCACATCGGCAACACCTTCCAACAGGTCGCGAGCCTCCACATTGCCAACAAAATTCAAATCGGCATTTTTTAAGAGGTCAAATGACAGCTTTGTAAGTTCATTGCCCTTTTTTTCTTCTGTACCAATATTTAAAAGACCCACTCTCGGTTTAGCGATTCCTCTTACTTTTTCACTGTAGATTGAGCCCATAATCGCATATTGAAGGATATGCTCAGGTTTTGCATCGGCATTTGCGCCTACATCTAAAAGCAAAAATCCTTCTCCACCAATGGTCGGTAGAGTTGGAGCAAGGGCGGACGGTCAATCCCTTCAATTCTTCCCACCACAAAAAGTCCTGCAGCCATTAACGCACCCGTATTACCAGCAGAAATGCAAGCATCTGCCGTTCCATCAGCAACTTGCTGTGCAGCAAGAACCATCGAAGCATTCTTTTTTCGTCGCACCGCCCGTACCGGTTCATCTGTTCCCAATATAACTTCAGTAGTATGTAAAATGCTAATTCTATCATGATTCTTTAAATATTCTTTGATTTTAGTTTCATCCCCGACAAGGGTAATATGTATATCGGAAAATGCTTCAACTGCTTTCATGACACCATTCACGATTTCCTTTGGTGCATGGTCTCCGCCCATTGCATCGATCGCTAGTCTCATTTGCCTCATCCTTTAATTGTTTTTCAAACGGTACATTTCAAATTCTCCTAAAAAAACGAGCTCATTATTCGCGTAACTGCTAACTTCAACAAACGTTCTTCCATTATCCTCGTCTATTTTCATTACCTTCGCTTTAGCAATGACTCGCTCATTTTGGTTTACGGATCGTTTAAATTGGATAGTAGCCTTCGCGGTTAATGCCAATTCATCATTTATAACGGCAACGGCAAGAGAGTTGGCTTGTGCAAATAAATGATGTCCACGAGCAATTTTGTTACGCTTAAAAACATGCTCCTCTTTTACATCGAAAATCGAAATCGCACTATGATCTAAGTCAATATCAATAATTTCACCAATCACCTCTTCTATTGGTAATGAACGAACTTCATCGTCGAATCTCTTCTCAGCCACATGTTTTATCCGTTCGCGCAATTCCGGTATTGATAATTCTAACCGATCAAGGCGAATGGTTTGAACACTCACTAGAAATTTTCCCGCAAGTTCTTCATCCGTTATAAAGGGGTTTTCTTTAATCGTTGTCGTTAACAATTGCTGCCGGTCTTTTTTCCTTGTTCTTATCATTACTACACACCGTCCGCGATCTTATGACTAGGTACTAATAGTAGTATAAAATTTGAAAAAGCAGATTGCAAGATTTACTTTCAAAACCTGCTCTCTGCTTTCTCTTCATATATTAATTAAAAAATCAGTTTTTAGACCCTAACGGTACTATTCTAAAAAGAAATATTAATCCAGCTTTTCCCCTTCTAAAACCCCTGATTCCTCAAGTGTATTTCTTAAATATTCATAATCCCCAGACGTCCAAAAGCTTGGCGATTGGATGAGATTGGTCGCATCCGCCCTAGCCGTTTCAAGCGCCCGATAATCATGAACCATATCTGCTACCTTGAATTCTGGAACACCGCTTTGTTTTTTTCCAAAGAAATCTCCAGGTCCTCTTAGCTCTAAATCCTTTTCACTTAAAACAAAGCCATCGTTTGTTTCGGTCATAATTTTCATTCTTTCTTGCCCTACTTCCGACTTAGGTGCGGCAAGTAAGACACAAAAGGATTGATCGCTGCCTCTTCCCACACGACCACGCAGCTGATGTAGCTGGGAAAAGGCCAAATCTTTCAGCATCATAGATAACCATCATGGTTGCATTTGGGACATTTACCCCTACTTCCACAACAGTTGTTGAAACAAGGACCTGCACATCATTTGTACTGAATGCCTTCATGACAGTGTCCTTCTCGTCTGAGCTTAAACGCCCATGCATGAGCCCAACCTTAAATCGATTTTGAAAATAGTGTGTAAGGGTTGTATACACATCAATCGCATTTTGAACATCGAGCTTATCCGATTCCTCGATTAATGGGCAAATCACATACGCCTGGTGCCCTTTAGCTAATTCTTTTTCCACGAATGCTAAAACACGATCGAGCATTTCGGGTTTTGCCCAATAGGTTTCAATGGTTTTTCTTCCTGCTGGCATTTCATCAATAATGGAAACATCCATTTCTCCAAAAACTGTGATTGCAAGTGTTCGTGGTATAGGAGTGGCTGTCATAAACAAGACATCCGGATTCTCTCCTTTCTCACGCAAAACCCTGCGCTGCTCAACACCGAAGCGATGCTGTTCATCGGTAATGACAAACCCGAGCTTTTGAAATGATACCTCTTCCTGTATCAGAGCATGTGTCCCTATTAAAATGTCAATTTTCCCCTCAGCTAATTCTTGTAGGATTTCCCGCCTTCGTTTCCCCTTCACCGAACTCGATAATAATTCGCAACGGACTGAAAAGGGATCTAGTAAACTCTTAAGTGATTCCACATGCTGTTCCGCTAAAATTTCGGTTGGGACCATTAAGGCACCTTGAAAACCAGCGGTAACACTTGCATATAATCCGATGGCCGCCACCACTGTTTTTCCCGAACCTACATCGCCCTGGAGAAGTCGGTTCATTCGGAATGGTGATTTAAGTTCTGTTAATAATTCATTGACGACCCGTTTTTGCGCATCTGTTAATGGAAATGGCAGACTATCAATAAATTTCTTCAATTTAGACAAGTCATAGTTTTGAATAAGACCTGGTGAATGCTCCCGCTCAAATTTACGTAAAGCCTGCATTTTCAATTGGAATAAAAGGAATTCTTCGTAAACAAAGCGGCGCCTTGCTTGCTTTACATCCTCGGAGGTTTCCGGAAAATGCATCGCCATAAGGGAGTCACGGCGATTTAGCAAACGGTACCTTTTCGTTATCGTTTCCGGTAGATTTTCTGAGATCAAATTTCCGAATTGCTTAAAAGCAAGATTAATAAATTTCCGCATACCTTTCGTCGTGAGTTTTCCTCTTAATGCATAAACAGGTTCGAAATCCTTTGCCTTTGCGTTTATTCCTATTTGCATTTCATTTGCCGTAATCGTTTGACGGTGTGCATCCCATTTACCTGTCACCGTAATCGTTTCATTCATGACGATTTTATTTTTTAAATAGGGCTGGTTAAAAAAGATAACCTTAATGAGATACCGGTCAACAAATAGACGAATGGTTAACCTCGATTTTTTTCTTCCATGGAAGACAAGCGCAGGCTCACTATGAACCTTCCCTTCTACTGTTATTTTCTCCTCATGGCCAACCTGCGTTAAATCACGGATACGGTAATCTTCATAACGATACGGAAAATATTCCAATAAATCTTTAATTGTATGAATATTCATTTCGGCAAAGGATTCCGCAGTTTCCTCGCCAATACCTCTTATAGCTAGAATGGATTGGTTAAGATTTGGATTCACTTTTCTTTAGCGGAATACCGAAGATCTTTGCTTCAAGTTCACGACCTGTCGGTGTAGCCGCCAACCCTCCCTGCGCTGTTTCTTTAAGTGCTGTAGGCATTGATAGACCAATTTTGTACATCGCATCGATGACTTCATCACAAGGAATCCGACTGGTAACACCCGCCAAGGCCATATCGGCTGCAACCATCGCATTTGCCGCACCCATTGCATTTCTTTTTACACAAGGTACTTCAACAAGACCTGCAACAGGATCACAGACTAAACCAAGCATATTTTTTAGGGTAATCGCCATGGCTTCGGCACATTGTTCAGGAGTTCCGCCCGCCAACTCAACGATAGCAGCGGCAGCCATTCCCGAAGCAGAGCCTACTTCTGCTTGACAGCCCCCAGCAGCACCAGAAATTGAAGCATTATTCGCGACAACAAATCCGAACGCTCCTGCGGTAAAAAGAAAAGATACCATTTGTTCTCTGGTTGGATTGAGCTTTTTTTTCACAGCGAATAATGTTCCAGGAACTACACCTGCTGAACCAGCTGTCGGCGTGGCACAAATGGTTCCCATTGCAGCATTTACTTCATTTGTAGCAACCGCTTTACTTACTGCATCAAGCACGGTTTCTCCTGTTAAAAAATTTCCCTTTTCGATATATTTCTGTAATAAAACGGCATCTCCACCTGTTAATCCAGAATGGGATTTCACTCCTTTAATCCCTCGTTCGACAGCTTCTTCCATAACGGTCAGATTCCGGTCCATAAAAGAGAAGACTTCTTCTCTTGAACGACCTGTTACGGTGACTTCCTGTTCGATCATGATTTCAGAGATTTTTTTATTTTGACTGATTGCGAGTTCGACTAATTCTGCTACATTACGAAACAAATGACTTCACTCCTTGTTTTTATTGGAAATAGAAAGTTTCAACATTGAAGTTAGAAAACTGTCTAGCTCCAGCGCCTAGGGGCTCGAGGTCATAAGCCAATCCGACAGGAAGGTAAAGAGCAACCTTCCCGCCGGCTCGTCTTATGCTTGTCGGCCCTGTTCAAGGCGCTTCCGCTTTTCGATTAATCTACTATCTTCGTTACTTTCAAGATGTTTGGAAGCTGTTCTATTTCGTCTAGGATTTTAATGTCGATATTTTGGTCAACTTCAATGGTCATTAGCGCAAGCTTCCCTTGTTCTTTTCGGGAAACTTCCATATGTCCAATATTGATTTCGTATTTCGCTAAGATATTGGAAACGCTCGCAATTGCACCAAAACGATCATTGTGGACAACTAAAATGGCCGGATGATTCCCAGACAACTTTAGTTCAAAACCGTTAAGCTCGGTAACTTCAATCTTTCCACCACCAATTGAAATACCGACTAATTCAAGCTCGCCTTTATCATCGCCAATAATCACTCTAGCCGTATTGGGGTGGTCAGTGATTGCCTCTTCTTCGATAAAGCGCAGCTTCATACCTCTTTCCTTTGCAATTTCAATTGCATTTATAATCCGGACATCATCTGTTTCAAAGTCTAATATTCCACCTATAATGGCTACATCTGTTCCATGACCTTTATAGGTTTTTGCAAAAGAACCATATAATGAAATATTTGCCCATCTAGGTTCCCTGCCAAACAAACTTCTTGCCACTCTGCCAATTCTAGCAGCACCTGCTGTATGTGAACTTGATGGCCAATCATTACCGGCCAATGATATCAAATACGCTTCTATATTTCACAAACATTCTCTCCCTTGTTGATAGAAAGCGAAAATATCCTTTTGGCTGCTTTCCGCTAAGATTATTGAACAAAAATCAAGGGAAACCTCATTTAAACAAAAAATAGAAGGAGTCCCCCTTCTATTTTATCTGTTCCTTATTCAATTGCAAAGATAAAAGAATATAATGGTTGCTGGCCATTATGGATTTCAACGTCAATACCACCGAATTTTTCCACTACATATTCTGCCAGAGGGGTTACCTCTTCTTCTAAAACATCTTCACCGTATAGAATCGTTAATATTTCAGAATCTTCATTCATCATTGTATCAAGTAATTCTTGAGCCGCCAGAACCTTATCTTTATTTTTCACAATAATTTTTCCATCGGAGATTCCCATGAAATCATCTTTTTCAATTTGTAAACCATCGATATGGGTATCACGTACAGCATAGGTAATTTGGCCAGTTTTAACATGCTGTAAGGCTTCATTCATCGCTCTTTCATTGGCTTTTACTTCTCCTGTTGGATTAAAAGCTAGGAGTGCACTTAGACCCTGTGGTACTGTTTTTGAAGGAATAACATAAATTTCTTCTTCTGCAACATCTGCTGCTTGCTCTGCCGCCATAATAATATTTTTATTATTAGGTAAAATAAATACTTTTTTAGCATTTACTTCTTTTACAGCTCTAACAATATCCTCCGTACTCGGATTCATTGTCTGACCGCCTTCGATTACCTTATTCGCACCAATACTTTTGAATAACTCAGCAATCCCTGAACCCATTGAAACTGTTACAATCCCATATTCCCGTTTTTCTTTAGGCTGCTGTCGATTTTCTGAAACAAGTGGGGTATGTGTTTCACCAACAATATTGGAGTGCTGCTGACGCATGTTTTCAATTTTCATATTAATTAAGCTGCCATATCGCTGTCCGTAAGTTAATACGTCTCCAGGCTGTTCGGAGTGAATATGAACTTTAACAAACTCTTCATCGGCAATCACAAGTAAGGAGTCTCCTAATCGGCTTAGATCATTTCGGAAAACCTCCTCTTTAAAAGGGTGCTTTGCGATCTTTTCATCTTCAAACCTCACCATAAATTCTGTGCAATACCCAAAAACAATATCTTCGGTGTTCATATTGCTTTGTACACTTTTATGATGCTCAGCACTAACCATCTCATCCATCGAGGGCAGTGCATAGGGTGCATCTGGAAGTTTTTCACCTTTTAATTCGGCAAGAAAACCTTCGTAGACTAGAACAAGACCTTGACCACCGCTATCGACAACCCCTACTTCCTTTAAAACAGGGAGCAAATCAGGGGTCCTCTTTAGGGAAGCCTTGGATTCTCTAAGAACTTCCTCCATGATTTCGATAATATCATCTGTTTTTTGGGAAACCTGGACGCCCTTTTTCGCCGAATCTTTGGCTACAGTTAAGATTGTACCTTCCACTGGCTTCATAACAGCTTTATAGGCTGTTTCTACCCCAGACTCCAGTGCTGAAGCAAAATCCTTTCCCGAAATAACGGCTTTATTTTCAACCGCTTTTGAAAATCCACGAAATAACTGTGATAGGATTACACCGGAGTTTCCACGAGCTCCCATTAGCAACCCTTTGGATAGTGCCACCCCAACCTTCCCTATATGGTGATGAACATTATTTTTTACTTCCTTTGCCCCTGAGGTCATTGACAAATTCATATTTGTTCCGGTATCACCATCGGGCACAGGAAAAACGTTTAATGCATCGACCATTTTCGCATTCGCTGCTAAATGATTGGCACCTTGTATCACCATCTCCGCAAAACGTTTTCCATCTAATGCTGTTATAGACACAAAACTTTCCTCCTCACTAACGTTCGTTACACGAACTTACGGGTTCGTCACACGAACCCCCTGAACATAAATATTTACCGAGTCAACGGCAAGTCCAACAGTCTTATCGAGCGTGTATTTAACCTTTGATTGCACGTTGTGGGCAACTTCGGATACCTTCGTTCCATAGCTGACAATTATATACATATCAATATGTACTTCCTCATTTTCTTGACGGACAATGACACCGCGAGTAAAATTTTCTCTTCTTAATATTTCCGTAAAACCGTCTTTAATTTGACTTTTAGAAGCCATACCAACGATTCCATAACAATCGATTGCTGCTCCTCCAGAAATGGTAGCGATTACTTCATTTGATATATCAATCTGTCCGAACTTTGTTTTTAATTCAATGGACATGAATCGTTCCCCCTTTGGAAAATTGCTCCTTGACTAAGGTCATTTTACTATACTCATTGTAATTTTAAAAGATATACTTAAGTCTCTTAATTGTGAGAATCCAATAATATATGATGTCAAGGCTTTTTTCTTGAAAGGTTTTTTTACAACTATTGCATTCAGATAAGTTGTATGATAAATTATTAAGGTATCTTTAGACTAGAAAATATGGCAAGACCATTTTTCTATATCCAGATGGAAGCATCTGAAAACATGTGTATGCTGCATAAAGCTTTTGGTAGTTAAGGAGGGAAATCATTATGCCACGTAAATGTGTTGTAACTGGAAAGAAAACAACTACTGGTAACGCACGTTCTCACGCTATGAACGCTAACAAGCGTACATGGGGTGCTAACCTACAAAAAGTACGTATTCTTGTTGATGGAAAGCCTAAGCGTGTTTGGGTTTCTGCAAGAGCATTAAGATCCGGTAAAGTAGAACGCGTATAATAATGATTGGGCATCCGAGAGGGTGCCCTTTCTAATTTTTTGAACAAAATAGCACAATTAATTCTCATACCTAAATCTTCTACTTTTATCATATCCTGATTAAAATAAAAAACACCCAAATCAATTGGGTGCCTTAATGGTTTTGAAGGTTATATGCTATAGCAATTCAAAAGCCCATTTTTCTATTCGTTTTTCTTAAACGCTCCAATCATTGCCCGGACAAGTCCGCCTAAAAATTTCGGCAGTTTAATCGTATAAAATTTCATACTGTCCCTCCTCAGCATATCACACATATCCACTTTTTCTCATTCGCCTTACCCATACTATTCAAACGAAGAAAATCAGTACCTACTAATTTACCAGATTAATCATGACTTCTTATCATTATTAATATGCCTTCTGAAAATGAAAAAGTACCATAATCATCAATAAGTTCATTACTAATACATAGTGTGGAACCAAGTGAAATATGACGATTTGTTAAAGGAAATTTAAATCCTACAAGGGTAAGATTTGTGATATTTAGCGTAACAGGAACAAACGAAATGTATTTTTCTGCTTTCTTTTTTTCAATGGTGTAATGCCCTGGACCTTTTATTGTCAAGTGATTATGTCGATCAATAAGATAGATGTTTGTAAAATTGCCTTTGATGAGAGGGTCAACCAATAATTGAACATTTGCAAATAGGTGATCAAGTCTCCCACCGGTTCCTCCAAACAATTGAATGCTTTTAGGGTTCTGCTTTAATGCCCAGTCTAAAGCAAGCTCTGTATCTGTTTCATCCTTTTCGGGTTTGAAACGATTCATTTCTTTCACTTGGCTTTCGATGACCGATAATTCTTCGGGCGTTACTGAATCAAAGTCACCAAAAGCAATCAATGGTTTTATATTTCTTTGCAATAAATGAAAAACTCCTCGATCCACCCCCACCCAAATGACATTTTCTCCAGCATAATCATTCAAATCGGGAAGAAGGGTTTCAGGACCACCGGCGACGATATTAATAATCATTGAATCATCTCCTCTTATTAATAGCAAAAAGCCGGGCTAAGCCGGCTTTTTCCACATTAACCTCTTATTAACGATATAGCCTTTGTTCGATCCTTTTCATTATAAATGGCTGAACCAGCAACAAGCACATTCGCTCCTGCTTCAATACAAGGTTTTGCCGTTTCCGGATTGACACCGCCATCAATTTCAATTTCAATGGTTAATCCTTTTTGGTCGGCCATTTCTTTTACTTTTCTTATTTTCGGCAGGACTTCAGGAATGAATTTCTGCCCTCCGAACCCGGGATTCACTGACATTAATAGAACCATATCAATGTCACCAATAATATGCTGGATTGATTCAACCGGTGTTGCTGGATTTAAAACGACCCCTGCCTTTACCCCAAACGATTTAATATGTTGGATGGTGCGGTGCAGGTGGCGACATGCTTCAACATGAACTGTAATGTAATCAGAACCTGCCTTGGCAAAAGCCTCTACATAGTGGTCAGGGTTTTCAATCATCAGATGTACATCAAGAGGAAGCTTTGTAATTGGACGAATCGCTTCCACAATTAATGGTCCAATTGTAATGTTTGGAACAAAATGACCATCCATTACATCTATATGAATATAATCCGCTCCCCCTTTTTCAACATCTAAAATCTCCTCGCCCAATTTTGCAAAATCAGCTGAAAGAATTGAAGGGGCTATTTTTACCATACTTAATACCTCGGCTTTCTATCTTTTATTTCCTGTAGGAAATCCAAATAATGTTCATAACGAAAATTAGGAATTTCTCCTGATTCTACTCCTGCTTTCACACCACATTTTGGCTCACTTACATGCAAGCAGCCACGGAATTTACAATTCTCGCTTTTCTTCGCCAATTCCGGAAAACAAAAAGTTAAATCTTCTGCTTCGATATCAGTGAAGTCAAGTGAACTAAACCCAGGAGTGTCAGCCACAAGACCGTTCCCTATTTCGATTAGTTCAACATGTCGGGTCGTATGCTTCCCTCTACCTAAATGTGAAGAAATATCATTCGTTTTCAATTCAAGGTCTGGCCTTAAAACATTAAGTAATGACGACTTTCCAACACCTGATTGCCCAGCAAAGACAGATATTTTATTTTCCACATGTGGTGTTAATCGTTCAATTCCTACTTCAGTTTCGGAAGAGGTTAAGAGCACTTCATAGCCTGCACCACGATACTGTTCTGCGTATTCTGAGATGGTTTGTTTTTGTAACTCGTTGGTAAGGTCCATCTTTGTAATACAAATAAGTGGTTTAATATGATTGAATTCAACCAAGACAAGAAAACGATCCAAAAGTACAGTACTAAAATCAGGTTCAACTGCAGAAAAAACAAGGATTGCCTGATCGACGTTCGCTATAGGTGGCCGAACCAATTCATTTTTTCTTTTCATCACTTCCAGGATATACCCTTCTAGATCATTATCAGCCTGGAAAACAACCTCATCACCAACCAAGGGCGTAATCTTATTTTTCCTGAAAACCCCTCTTCCACGACATTGGATTAACTTCCCATTATGGAGGACATAATAAAAACCGCTTAATGCTTTTACAATTTTCCCTTCAGGCATAGCTACACTCCTTGCCCATTTACTTTCGGAATGACTGATTCTTTAGAATTTGAACGCATACAAATAACAAAAAGTATTTTTTTATGGTGTATCCGCATAATTGATGGCTTCGTCAGTAATAACCGTATTATCTCGGACCACCTTGTATCCCGCTGTCTTTCCGAATGGAATCGTTAGTTCAATTTGTAATTTTTTATTATCTGAAATCGTAAAGGTTTCTGCAGGTTCGGTCATACTATGATTCATATCTTCAATATAAATTTGAACAGTTTGTTGTTGACCTGGCGTTGCCGGTTCATATGGGATAGAGATATCTTTGGTCACAGTTTTCGGTGGTTTTTCTTCTTTCCCCTTTGAAATCACAACGGAAACCTTGTCACCCTTGTTCATTTCTGTTCCAGCTGCAGGTGATTGGGAAATCACATTTCCAACTGGGATATTATCATCATATTGTTCCTGTGATGCATCAAGGATGAGCCCATTGGTGGAAGCGTAATCTTGTGCACCTTTTAAGTTGTACTGAGTTAAGTCTGTCAACGTAATTTTTTCTGGACCCTTACTAACCTCAAATTCTAAAACAGTATCCTCAGGAACGATCTTTTGACCTCCTGATGGGCTTTGGCTAATAATGGTACCAGGATTACTGTCATTATAAACCTCATTTTTCTTTATATCTTTAAAATTATTATTATCTAACAAAAGGACAACATCATCATATTGCCGCCCCACATAATCAGATAAATCATATTTTTCTTTTCCAGAACTAAGATAAATCGTTATTTTTGAATTTTCTTTTACTGTGCTGCCCGCCTCGGGATCAGTTTTAATCACATTTCCTTTGGTAATCTCTTCGTCAGTTATCTCGATTTTTTTGCCGACCTGGAGCCCTTTTGAGTGAAGCATAAGAAGGGCATCATTTAAATCCTTCTCACTGACATCAGGAACCTTCACGTCTTTAACAGCTAATAATCCGGGTAAAAAAGTAAATGATAATATTCCAAGAAGTGCTAGTACGATAAAGGTAGAAATTAATATAATCGGCCACTTTTTCCGTTTTTTCTTATTTTTCCCTTTTTTGAAACATCTTTTCCGTTTGGCGCGCTTTTATCACTACTATGTACTATTGTTTCATCAAGATTTTGTAGTGGTCGATCATTTGTAATGACGGGTATCGCCTTTGTTGCTTCATCATCAAGCGGAATCACAAACTTTGGCTCATTTAACCTTTCGGAATCAAGGGCTGTTCGTAAATCTTCTTCCATTTCATCCACACTATTATAGCGATGAAACGGGTCCTTTGCCGTTGCCTTTAGCACAATATTTTCTACACTTTGAGGAATATTTGGATTCCATCTTCTTACTGACGGCGTTTCTGATTGAAGATGTTTTAGGGCAATCGAAACAGCTGATTCCCCAGAAAAAGGGAGCCTTCCAGTTAGCAATTCAAACATCACAATTCCCAATGAATAAATATCAGACTTCTTATTCGCCATTCCACCCCGAGCCTGCTCAGGTGACAAATAATGAACAGAGCCTAATACGGAATTAGTTTGTGTAATACTTGTTGCACTAAGCGCCATAGCAATCCCAAAATCAGTTATTTTTACGTTCCCATTATGATCAACTAAAATATTATGTGGCTTAATATCTCGATGGATAATATGATTTTGATGGGCATCAGAAATCGCTGAAGTCAGCTGCCTCATGATTCCAATTGCCTCTTCCACCCTTAACTGTGAATTTTGTTGAATGTACTGCTTTAATGTTTGTCCATCCACATACTCCATAACAATATAATAGAGTTCATTTTCTTCCCCAACATCATAAATATTGACGATATTCGGATGATTAAGGCTCGTTGCTGATTGTGCTTCTCGATGAAACCTCCGGATGAACTCATCATCATTGGCAAAATCCAAGCGGAGCATTTTAACAGCAACATCGCGGTCAAGAATCATGTCATGGGCTAAATAGACATTTGCCATGCCTCCTCCACCAATCATATCCAATATTTTGTATCGACCGCTTAATCGTTTTCCAATCATCATCTATACATCACCCTCGCTGCTTTCAAAAAACTCTACTATAGCCAGAGTAATGTTATCCTCTCCACCGTTTTCATTTGCAAGAGAGATAAACGTACCAGTTTTTTGTTCAATGGGATCTTCATTCATAAGAATTTCAGCCATTTCGGCTTCGCTCACTTTATTAGAAAGACCATCCGAACATAGTAAAAGAATGTCTCCTGCTTCAAATATAATCGTTTTCAAATCCATTTCGACAACTTTTTCCGTTCCTAACGCCCGGAGCAAAACATTTTTACGTGGATGATGTTCTGCATCTTCCTTTGATATTTGCCCTGAACGAACAAGCTCATTAACGAGGGAATGATCCTCTGTAATTTGTTTAAAACCTGATTCATTCAATAAATAGCAGCGGCTATCCCCAATGTGTGCAACGGTTGCAAACCGATCGGTGGTAATGGAGGCAACGATTGTTGTTCCCATTCCATCACACTCTGGATGACTCATTGCATGATCAAGCAGCAAGCTATTTACTTTTGTAATCTGTTCCTTAAGCCAATTTTCCGCTTCTCCAGCAGTTGAAATTGTCTGAGACACTTCCCATTCTTTTTTCAGGTGAGCTAAAGTCATTTCGCTTGCAACATCACCGGCTCGGTGACCGCCCATTCCATCTGCGACAATGGCAAGGCGGTAACCGTCCTTATTCATAAAGATTCCACCGGCATCCTCATTATGAAGTCTTACTTTTCCTTTGTCTGTCATAAAAACCGCTTTCATACTTTCACCTCGTCTCCTCTTTCCGCTCCTTTGCACGAAGTTGTCCACATGCTGCGTCAATGTCATGACCGTGCTCTCTGCGAATGGTAACATTTATTCCACAATTTTTTAACGTTTTTTCAAAAGCAAATATTTTGTCTCTTGGTGTGCGGACATAGTCCCTTTCAGGTACATAATTAACTGGAATAAGATTAACATGACATTTTATCCCTTTTAAAAGGGTGGCTAATTCTTCTGCATGATCAACTGAGTCGTTTACACCGCCAAAAAGACCGTACTCAAAGCTAATGCGGCGTCCTGTCTTATCGATATAATACCTCACCGCTTTCATTAAGTCATCAAGTTTGTAGCCTTATTAATCGGCATTAATCTTGAGCGTAATTCCGTGTTTGGGGCATGCAGAGAAATGGCAAAATTAATCTGCATATTTTCATCGGCAAATTGATAAATTTTAGGAATAATCCCGCTTGTTGAAACCGTGATATGACGTGCACCAATCATTAGTCCTTTATCATGATTTATAATTTTTAAAAAGGAAAGCATGTTGTCGTAATTATCAAACGGCTCTCCAATTCCCATGATTACTACGGAGCTTACTCGCTCTTCTGTTACATCCAGAGCCTGTTGCACAGTAACCACTTGAGCAACAATTTCACCTGCTTCCAGGTGTCGTTTTAATCCCCCAAGTGTTGAGGCACAGAACGTACAACCAATGCGACAGCCTACTTGAGTCGTTACACAAACGGAATTCCCATATTCATGGCGCATCAGAACTGTTTCGATCGAATACCCATCATGAAGCTCAAAGAGAAACTTAATGGTTCCATCAGAGGATGTTTGTTGAATCACTGTTTTTAAAGTTGTAATTTGAAAATGATCGGAAAGCTTATCTCGTAAGCCATTTGATAAATTACTCATATCTTCAAACGAAGTAGCCCTTTTTTTATAAAGCCAATCATAAATTTGCTCTGCCCGAAATGGCTTTTCACCGTTTTCTGACAGCCAGTCCTTTAATTCATGAAGTTCCAAGGAATATATGGATGTTTTCTTTATGTCCGTTATTGTATTATTCTCAGTTGTATTTAATTGTTCCAACTGTTACACCTTCTTTCTTAAAGCTGCTAGATAAAATCCATCAGAACCAAAATCCTGCGGGAATATTTGCAGATCATAGCTCGTAATTAGAGGACGAATCGCCTCAGGCATCCGTTCTTTAAACGTTATATCCTCTTCAAATTGGGGATTTTCCTTCAAAAATGCGGCTACCGTTTTTTCATTTTCCTCTTTATCTACTGTACACGTACTATAGACAAGAATTCCACCCTTCTTCACCAATGCAGAAACTGATTTTAACAATTTTTGTTGAATACTGCTTAATTGCATGATATCTTGTTCTGTTTTCGTATATTTCATATCAGGCTTTCTCCTCATCACTCCAAGACCAGAGCACGGAGCATCGAGTAGTACTTTGTCAAAGGACTCTTCATTAAAATGTTCCCCTACAAGTCTCGAATCCAAGACACTCGTTTTAATATTTTCTAAGCCTAATCGACGAGCATTATCATTAATTAATTTTACTTTGTGTTCATGAAGATCAATGGCTATCACTTCACCTGTATTATTCATTTTTTCAGCAATATGTGTACTTTTACCTCCTGGAGCTGCACATGCATCAAGGATCAATTCATTCTTCACATCACCTAATGCATAAGTAGCTAGCATCGAGCTTTCATCTTGAATGGTAAACATACCATACTTAAACGCCAATGTTGAAGCTAAATTTCCCTTTAAACACCTAATCGCCTCAGGAATGACTGGACTTTTTTCGATTTGAAAACCATCCTCTTCTAAAAGGGCGACACATTCATCTCTTGAAATTCTTGTGAGATTTATTCTTGCTGTTTGCAATGGGGCTGTTAAGTTGATTTCACACATTTCTTTTGTTTTATCATAGCCAAATTGGTTAACCCATCTGGTAACAAGCCATTTTGGGTGACTGGTTTCAAGTGAAAGCCTTTCAATCGGGTCAGCTACCTCATTAAACGATGGGAGTCCTTCTCTTTGAATGCTCCGTAACACGCCATTTACCAAACTAGCTATCCCTTTATGACCACGTTTTTTAGCAATTTCCACAGCTTCATAAATAGCAGCTCGATCCGGTATTTTATCGAGGTAAACCATTTGGTAGAGTGTAAGTCTAAGCAAATGGTGAATCCAATTGGCCAACTTTTTGCTATCTTGAATAAAAGGCTTTAAAAAGAAGTCTAATGCCATTCGTCTTTGTAAAGTTCCATAAGTCAACTCTGTAAGGAGTCCAACGTCTTTAGCGGACAATTCGTTTTTTTCAATTGTATTATTAAGAAGTAAATTGCTATAGGATTGGTTTTTCTCAATGGTAACTAGAAGATCCATCGCAGTTGCACGTACATTTTTCTTCAGTGAATTCATATTACTCTCCCAGCTTGCTGCTGCCTGAAATTTTCGAACCTGAACCTCTTAAAAATTCCTCACTTGTCATTTTTGTTTTACCCGAAGGCTGCAGTTCTTTAATTTTAATGGCGGTCTCATTTCCTGTGCTGACGATTATTCCATCGGGCTCAATTTTTAAAATAGTCCCTGATTCTTGACTTGATAAATCTGAAACCTTCTCGGACCGCCATATTTTGAGAACACTCCCGTCCATACTTGTAAAAGCGCCGGGCCATGGATTTAAGCCTCGGATATGGTTGTATATTTCTTCTCCTGATTTTGTCCAATCAATCTTTTCCTGGTCACGCTTAATGTTCCAGGCAAACGTGGCTTCCTCATTATTTTGCGGAATTGGGGAAAGTTTACCATCTAGCAAAAGCGGCAATGTTTCTGATAACAGGTCCGCCCCTGCCTTGCTTAATTTAGTATGAAGCGTGCCCACATTGTCCTCATCCGAAATTGGAACCTCAACGCTTGTCAAAATATCTCCCGCATCGAGTTTTTCAACCATATACATTATCGTTATTCCAGTTTTCTTTTTTCCTTGAATAATCGCATAATGTATCGGAGCGCCGCCACGCAATTCTGGAAGTAAGGATGCATGAACATTAATACAGCCATGGGTTGGTGCTTCTAACAATTCATTTGGTAAAATTTGGCCAAACGCAGCCGTTACAATTAAGTCTGGATTTAATGAAAGAATCTTTTCCAGTTCTTCCTTTTGGCGAATTTTCTCTGGCTGGTAGACAGGGATGCCATGTTCCAACGCTTCAACCTTAACTGGAGGTGGCGTTAAAATCTTCTTCCTTCCTACCGGTCTATCTGGCTGGGTTACCACACCAATAACTTCATAGCCGTCTTTAATGATTTGCCGTAAGATTGGCACCGAAAAATCAGGGGTACCCATAAAAACGATTTTCGTCATTCACTTTCTACTCCTTTTAACTCATCCTGTTCAAGGTATTTGGTCACTTTTGAAGTAAATAAAATCCCATCAAGATGATCCATTTCATGTTGAATCGCTCTTGCAAGGAAATCCTCTGCTTCGAGTGTGTATTTCTTCCCTTTTCGGTTCAAAGCCTCAATCTTTACATAATAGGGTCTTGTCACTTCCCCGAAAAGCCCTGGAAAACTTAAACAACCTTCCGGGCTGTTTGTTCTCCTGACGTTTCTAAAATCCGTGGATTAATCATTTCAATGGTCCCGGATTCATCATCGATATCAACAATCGCGATTCTTTCATCTATTCCAATTTGCGGTGCAGCAAGACCGACTCCATCAAATTCAATCATGGTCTCATACATATCATCAAGCAATTTACCAAGCTTCCGATCGAATTTTTTAACGGCCTACATGGCTGCTCCAGTATTTCAGCTGGGTAATTTACTATTTTACGTATAGGCAAATTTGTTCCTCCATTATGCCGTTTTCCATTTAGAGTTGTTAATTTTCATCTATTGTGAAGGCATTTATTTTATTTCTCAAGGTGTTTCCGCTTTTCTTTTTATTATTCATTTTCACCCAAAAAGCTTAAGTCTAACCTTTTAAGGCTTGGATTTTTGGGCAGCTTACATTAAAATATATGGGTTTACATCAATGGAAACTTGTAGACCACTTGTCGAATCTTTTTGATATTGATCAAGTATCGTTTTTAACGTCATTGGTAGATCTGGTTCCCGCTTGTATTTTATCAGACATTGATAGCGATATCTATTATTTATCCGTGGGATCGGTGAGGGCCGCAGGTCCAAGAACAACTGTGTCATTTGAAACCCGTGATCGGACATAGGCAGTAATTTGTTCAGTCGTTGCGACTGCTGTCATTAGTTGTTCATGACTAACGGTAATGAGTGATAAAAAGTAAAATGGCGGATAATGATGTATTTTACGGACCATCATTTCTTTCGCGTAAAAAAGATCGAAATCCTGAGTTCCAGCAAGCTCAACACTATAATGCTCAGGAGTATAGGTTTGAATAATGACTTCTCCTGGCAATTGGTGACGTCCTGCTCTCCCGCTTACCTGTGTTAAAAGCTGGAAGGTTTTTTCTGAAGAGCGAAAATCAGGTAAATGCAGCATCGTGTCTGCAGAAAGAACGCCAACAAGGGTGATGTTAGGAAAATCCAGTCCTTTGGCAATCATTTGGGTGCCTAAAAGTATATCGGCATTTCCATCCTGAAATTCCTTCAAAAGTCGTTCGTGGGAACCCTTTCGTCCGGTTGTATCTACATCCATTCGAATTACTCTTGCTTCAGGAAGTATTTTACCCAGCTCATCTTCAACCTTTTGGGTTCCCGTACCGAAATAACGAATGTGTTCACTTGAACACTCTGGGCAATGCTTGGGTACATAGCTTTCATAACCACAATAATGACATTTCATTTGTCCGCCTGCCCGGTGGTAGGTTAGAGAGATATCGCAATTCGGACAATTCATTACATAGCCGCAGTCCCTGCACATCACAAAGGAAGAATGGCCGCGTTTATTCAAAAATAATACGGACTGTTCTTTTCGCTCGATTCGTTCTTTCAGCATTTCAAAAAGCTTCCGTGAAAACATGGACCGATTACCAGAGCGAAGTTCCTCGCGCATGTCAATAATTTCCACTGATGGGAGTGGCTTATTATTCATCCTAGCCGGAAGGGATAATAGATGATAAACCTTCTTTTGCGCTCGAGCAAAAGACTCTAACGAAGGAGTTGCACTACCAAGAACAATCGGACAATTATATGTTTTCGCTCTCTCAATAGCAACATCCCTTGCATGGTAGCGAGGCATTTCTTCCTGTTTATAGCTCGTTTCATGCTCTTCATCGATAATAATGATTCCAAGGTTCTTAAATGGTGCAAAGATAGCTGACCTCGCACCCACAACTACACTTACTTCCTTGCGCTGAATTTTTCGCCACTCATCATATTTTTCACCAGCAGACAAACCACTGTGCAAAACGGCAACAAGATCACCAAACCTTCCTTTAAACCGATTTACCATTTGCGGTGTTAAAGCAATTTCCGGAACAAGGACAATCGCTTCTCGTCCTTGTTCAATCACTTCCTGGATTGCTTGCAAATAGATTTCTGTTTTCCCACTACCTGTTACTCCATAAAGTAAAAACACTTCATGAAGATTTTGTTCAATTGAAGCAAGAATCGGTTGGATAGCTGTTTGCTGGGTATTCGTCAATGGCAAAGGACTGGTTCGTTTAAAGGTTCGGTTTTCATATGGATCTCGATAAACCTCCCTTTCCTGTTCAATAAGAAGCTTTTTTTCAACAAGTGCTTTTATAGTTCCGGAGGAAATCATTAAGTCTGCTAGCAATTGCCTTAATTCCACTGGATTGTTATTTCGAATAAAATAATTTAAGACTTCCTTCTGCTTTTCAGCTCTTGCAGGCAAAAGGTCCAATTTCTCTTTTAATTCTGTTGATGATAGAAGTGGACTTACGAATTTTAACTGTTTTTTTTTCAGTCTCTCCTTCACTACATACAGTACCTCAAGATGACCCTTAGCAGCTTCCCGTAGTAACGAAGGGACAATTCCACTTATCAATGCTTCATCCCAATTCATTTTACTATCCTCTTTGAAAAAAGACTGAAGCTGCTCAGGCAAGATACTCACTGTCACACCGGGTGCAAGCTTCACTTCCTTTTCGTATTTCGCTTTTAGTGCTGCTGGCAGCATTACCTGATAAGCAAAAATTTTAAAACAAAGCGTTTGTTCAGTCAGCCAGTTTCCCAGCTCTAACAATTCATGGTTTAAGACTGGCTCAAGGTCCATAGGCTCGGCAATTTCTCTTAATTTCTTGAATTCAGAATGGGTTTTGATTGCGGTAACAAATCCCTGAATTTTTCTCGGTCCGAAGGGTACTACCACCCTCATACCGGGTTGAATGGTATCCATCCATTGGTCAGGAATCAGATAATCAAAGGTCTTATCAGTTTGTTTTGCAGGTACATCAACAATTACACTAGCAATTCTCATTTTTATCCATATCCTTCAATAGAAAAGCAATCTCTTCGATAATCTTTTGTGCAACCGCTCGTTTTGACATTAAAGGTAATTCTGTTATTTCACCATTGTGTTTAAAAAGAGTCACAATGTTAGTGTCTGTCCCAAATCCAGCTCCCTCCGCTTTTACGTTGTTTGCAACGATCATATCGGCATTTTTTTTATGCAATTTTTTTTGAGCATATTCTTCTACATTATCCGTTTCAGCTGCAAAGCCAACCAGCACTTGCTTCCTCTTTCTTCTCCCGAGCTCAAACAAGATATCATTGGTCCGCTCCAGTTCAATAAATGTGTCGCCTGGTTGTTTCTTCACCTTATAGTCATATGCCGTTTTCGGACGGTAATCAGCTACAGCTGCCGTTTTAATCACAACATCTGCAATCTCAAAATTGTTCAAGACGGCGTTATACATCTCTTCTGCACTTTCTACTTTAACCACTTCCATACCTTGAGGAGCTGGTAATGAAACAGGACCAGAGATTAATACCACATTTGCCCCCGCATTTTTCGCTTCTTCAGCAAGTGCATAGCCCATTTTTCCGGTCGAGTGGTTAGATATAAAGCGGACCGGATCAATTTTTTCCCTTGTTGGTCCCGCTGTAATTACAAATGTTTTCCCTTTAAGCGATAAACTGTCCTTTTGAAAGAAACTGCCGATTAATTCCACGATTTTTTCTGGTTCCTCTAATCGACCCTTCCCGACATATCCACATGCAAGATATCCTTCACCTGGTTCAATGAATTGGTATCCAAAGTCGGCTAAAACAAAAAGATTCTTTTTCACAGCAGGATGATCGTACATATGGACATTCATGGCTGGAGCAATCCACACTGGTGCCATAGTAGCCAGTAAGGTGGTTGTGATCATATTATCCGCGATTCCGTTAGCAAGTTTTGCGATTGTATTTGCCGTCGCAGGTGCAACCAAAATAAGATCTGCCCAATCAGCAAGCTCAATATGGGCGATCACTTGCGGATTTTTTTCATCAAAGGTATCAATGTATACTTCATTGCGGGATAATGCTTGAAAGGTTAATGGGGTAACAAATTTTGCGGCAGAATCACTTAAGATAACTTTTACTTGAGATCCAGCTTGAACAAGCTTGCTCGTCAAAGCAGCTGCTTTATAAACAGCTATTCCTCCTGTAACACATAATAAAATTTTTTTATCCTTTACCATCATTAAACCCCCAGTTCTATTACATACTCTATCACTCTTCATTATGCTAGAAAAAAAGCAAATTTTCATCTTTTTCACATCTGTTATTCGACAAAAATCAACATTTATTATTCACAAATAAAAAAGGCTGACAGATAAGGAGTTTTCCTTTGTTGTCAGACCCTTCTTTCCATTTTACTTACTAATTTAATTTAAATTTATTCAGCAGGACTGTCCACTTTTTTTGAAATACGGTAAGTAAGTTCACCGCTGTAAATTTCCTCTAGTGCCTTACCAACAAACTTATAAGAAACATATTTTGGCAGTCTTTCATCTCTAGCTTGCTGCATCGCGCGGGCACGTTTTGCAGCAACTGAAACAAGAGAATATTTTGAATCAATTATTTCAAGCAATGAATCAATAGAAGGATATAACATTTTATTCGACCTCCAGCAATTTTTTGTAGCGATGTTCTACGCGCTCTCTACGACAATGCTCTGCAGTAATAATCGCTTTTACACGTTCACAAGCACTCTCAATTTGATCATTTTCAACCACATAATCGTATAATTCCATCATTTCTATTTCTTCGCGGGCAGATAGCATTCGATTGTGAATAAGGTCCTCTGTTTCCGTCCCTCTCGTCACAATCCGATTCTTTAATTCCGAAAGACTCGGTGGCATAAGGAAAATAAATAATCCTTCAGGAAACTTTTCACGAACCTGACGAGCACCTTTTACCTCAATCTCCAAAAAGACATCTTTTCCTCTATCCAAAGTTTCTCGAACATAATCAACAGGGGTCCCATAATAGTTGCCTACAAATTCGGCATACTCTAATAGCTTTCCTTGCCCGATTAAAGCTTCAAATTCTTCACGTGTCTTAAAAAAATAATCGACTCCATTCACTTCCCCAGCACGAGGTGTGCGGGTCGTCATCGAAATTGAGTATTCAAATGCTGTATCCGCATGGGAAAATATCTCTTTTCGAACGGTTCCTTTGCCAACCCCTGATGGTCCAGATAGTACGATAAGCAATCCTTTTTCTTGCATTTTCAAAAATCCTACCCTTCATCAATAATATCATCACGGTCCGTTAATCGATGGGCAACCGTTTCTGGCTGTACAGCTGATAAAATGACATGGTCACTATCCATTACAATCACTGCGCGTGTACGTCTTCCATATGTTGCGTCAATCAATGATCCCCGGTCGCGGGCATCTTGGATAATCCTTTTTATCGGAGCAGATTCAGGGCTAACAATGGAAATAATCCGATTGGCAGAAACGATATTTCCAAAGCCTATATTAATCAATTTTATCACGAGTTATCATCCAATCATCAATAATATAGTTTGACCGTGTCAAACCCTTTCTAAACAAGTGCTATTCGATATTTTGAATTTGTTCCTTAAGTTTTTCAAGTAAGCTTTTTATTTCTACTACCTTTTTGGCGATAGTAGAATCATTTGCTTTTGAACCAATGGTGTTTGCTTCCCTGTTCATCTCCTGGACAAGAAAATCAAGTTTTCTTCCGATTGGTTCCTTTTCATTAAGTGTTAGGATAAATTGTCCGATATGACTTCTTAATCGAATAATTTCTTCATTTATATCTGCCTTATCGGCAAATACTGCCACTTCTGTTAAAATCCTATCTTCGTCGATCTTGCCATTTACAAACTCTTGCATTCTTTTGGATAAACGCTCTTTATATAATTGTACAACGAGCGGCGAGTAATTTTGAAGCTCAGTCACATTGGATTCTAATTGAGATAAAGAGGCAAGCAAATCCTTTTTTAGTTCTTCTCCTTCAGCGGTTCGCATTTGTTTTAACATACGAACTGCTTCCTCTGTTGCGGTAAGGACTAAATTTCCGAGTTCTTCGTTCCCAGCTTCACTCTCTTCAATATGTAAAAGTTCACTCCGATTTAGTAAGTCCTGAAGGGTAACATTACCCTCAAAACCGTACTTTTCGCGGCTGTTTAATGAATTGGTAATATTCTTCAATCAGTTTCCAATCAACATGGATTTTACGGGTTACCGCACCTTCCCCTTCTAGGCTTACATATACTTCAACTCTGCCACGGCGGATATGCTGATTTAGTTTTTTCTTCATCTTGTCTTCAATTATTAAAAGCTGCCTAGGCATCCGAATATTCATTTCACAAAAACGATGATTAACTGTTTTTACTTCAACATTAACTGAAAAAGAATCTGATTCCACCCTACTTCTACCAAATCCTGTCATGCTAACAACCATCATTTGCACATCCTTCGAAAAGCGTAAGCGACCGTTTAGCGACGTATGGACTGGAGCACTCCGTATGAGATAAAGGAAACACGAAGAGCGATAGCGATTCGATGTTGACTTATCGTAAGGAGGAGGGCGAAGTACACTAGTCACTGGGATGCTTGCGCTAGACAATTTTCAAATTTAAATGGTCTTTTTAAACACAAAAGGTAATAGAGAGTTCACTCTACTACCTTTTGGATTATAACATACTTTATTTTGTTTTTCTTAACAAAAATGATCCTGCTAGTAAAAAAGTTGGAATCGATGATAATCCAAGAATCAACAGCCAGTCCTGGCTGTAATCGGAAGGGTATGGAAAATAGGCCGTAATGGTGGATAGTATATAACAACAATCATTAAGGCTAATGATGAGATGACAGACCAAACGAGATATTGATTCCCAAAGGGGTTTCTCGATAACACTGATTTTTCACTGCGGCAGTCAAAAACATGTATAAGCTGAGCCATTACCAGGGTAGCAAAGGCAATCGTTTGAGCATATTGAAGCCTGCTTGTATCATTATGATATACAATGATAAAGGCGAGCAATGTAACCAGTCCAATAAGGAAGCCTCTGGAAACAACCTTCCATCCTAACCCTCGTGAAAAAACACCTTCATTTGGGCTGCGCGGGTTCCGTTTCATCACATTCTCTTCTGGGCGGTCAAGTCCAAGCGCCATAGCCGGCAAACCGTCAGTTACTAAATTCACCCAAAGAATTTGGATGGGGATTAGCGGCAACGGCAAACCTAATATCATTGCAAACAACATAACTAATATTTCTCCTACATTTGAGGCAAGTAAATAACGAACAAATTTTCGAATATTTTCATAGATATTTCGTCCTTCTTTAATCGCTGCCTTAATGGTGGCAAAATTATCGTCCAATAAAACAAGGGCCGATGCTTCTTTAGCGACATCTGTTCCGGTTATTCCCATCGCTACCCCGATGTCTGCCGCTTTGATAGCTGGTGCATCATTCACTCCATCTCCTGTCATGGCTACAACATGTCCTCTATTTTGCAATGCTTTAACAATTTTCAGTTTATGTTCAGGAGATACCCTGGCAAAAACAGAAACATTGTCGACCACGTCCTCTAATTCTTCTACTGACATATTGGATAATGCCTTCCCATCAAGAACTTTACTTTTGTTTGATAAAATCCCAAGCTGTGCCGCAATTGCTTTTGCTGTGATCACATGATCACCAGTAATCATCACTGTTTTAATTCCTGCAGCCTTACATTCTTTTACAGCTTCTTTCACTTCAGGTCTCGGCGGATCAATCATTCCTTGGACACCAATAAAGGTTAATTTTTTCTCTGCTTCCTGTTCACTTAATATGAGAGTATTTGCTTGAACTTGCTTAAAGGCAATGGCAATGGTTCTGAGTGCTTTCGAGGCTAAACCATTTATTGCTTCCTGAACCAAAACACGCATGTCATGACCTAAGTATTGTGTTTTTTCTTCCCAAAGAATCGATTCACTTATTCCAAGGATAACGTCAGGTGCTCCTTTTGTAACGATAAAATGCCTGCCCTGCTTATCTTTTACATGCATGCTCATCATTTTCCTTGCTGAATCGAACGGGAATTCATTAATAATGGTAAAATCATTTAACAGATTAGGGCGGTCAAATCCCGCTTTCATTGCACTGACGAGAAGTGCTCCTTCCGTCGGATCTCCATCTAATATGATTTCTTCCTCTTTCATAACTAATTCAGAGTGATTACACAACATACCGAAAATAAGCATTTGCTGTAAGGTTTTTTCTTCTTTCAGATGAATGGGTCTTTCATTTCGATAAAAATTCCCTTGAGGTTCATAGCCGACACCATCGACAGTCCAGGTTTGTCCACCGCTCCATAAATGGGTTACGGTCATTTTATTTTGGGTCATCGTTCCGGTTTTATCTGAACAAATAACAGACGCACATCCAAGTGTTTCAACGGCTTGAATTTTACGGACAATCGCATTTTTCTTAATCATTTTTTGAACACCAAGGGACAAAGCAACAGTGACAATCGCTGGCAAGCCCTCAGGAATAGCTGCTACCGCTAAGGAAACCCCTGCTAAAAACATGGTATATAAATCATGCCCCTGTAATACACCGATTGCGACAACAAGGACGGTTAACAGCAAGGCAACAGTAATTAATATTTTCCCGAGCTGTTCCAATCGCCGCTGCAGCGGTGTTTCCTGACTTTCAGCATTTTGGAGTAAATCAGCAATTTGTCCCATTGCCGTTTTCATTCCCGTTGCAATGACCACCCCTACCCCGCTTCCTCTGGTAATCATCGTGCCCATAAAAGCGATATTTTCCATATCACCAATTCCAAGATTCACCGTTGTTAAGGAATCTATATGCTTCGATACGGGAACAGATTCACCAGTAAGAGCAGACTCTTCAATTTCTAAACTTCTTGACTCAATTACACGGACATCAGCACCAATACGATCCCCACTGGTAAATTTCAAGATATCCCCAATGACAATTTCTTTAGAAGGAATTTTAATCCAGTGGCCTTCTCTTAACACGGATACCTGTGGTGCAGATAATTCCTTTAAAGCCTGCAGTGATTTCTCAGCTTTTCGTTCTTGAAAAAAGCCCAAAAACCCATTTATAATGACGATTGCAATAATCGCAATGGCATCAATATATTCGCCTAGCAATCCGGATATTAATGTAGCTGCAAGCAGTACTAGGACCATAAAGTCTTTAAATTGACTAAAAAATAAGAGTAAAGCAGATTGCTTTTCTCCTTCGTCTAATTCATTATGTCCGTATTGGCTGATCCGCTTTTTCACTTTTTCCGCCGATAATCCAGTCAAAAAGTCGGTTTCTAAGACCTTTTCTACTTGTTTTATCTCCATTTCATGGAACTTCATCCGCCCATCTCACTTCCCCCTTAAATGTCATACTCTAAAGACAGCTTATTCAGACTCGTCCCAAAAAATGCTATAGTATAGTGAAACTTCATACGTTTGTTTTGGGGAGATTAATACAGAATTTTATTAAGTAGGATATAATTGATTTATATGAAAATAGAAGAGGATGTTTTCGATGTCATTTGATGGTTTATTTACTAAAGCAATGGTCGATGAGCTTTCCCGCTCCTTAAAGGGTGGGAGAATTAACAAAGTGCATCAGCCTTATAAAAATGAAGTCATATTGACAATCCGTGCAAACGGCGTCAATCAGAAGCTTTTGTTATCCGCACACCCAAGCTATGCACGGGTACAGCTAACAAATGAAGCTTATGATAATCCCAGTGAACCACCGATGTTTTGCATGCTGCTTAGAAAGCATATAGAGGGTTATATTTTAGAAGATATATATCAAGTAGAAGCAGACCGGATGATTATTTTTGAAATAAAAGGCAGAAATGAAATTGGGGATATTAGCTATAAACAGTTAATTATCGAAATCATGGGAAGACACAGTAATATTGTCTTAGTCGATAAAACACGTAATGTCATTCTTGATAGCGTCAAGCATGTCTCGTTTGCTGTTAATAGTCACAGGGCAATATTACCCGGACAGCCCTATATCAATCCACCGGAACAGAACAAGCAAAATCCTTTTCAGGCTGCTGAAGAGGATGTATTAAAGAAAATTGATTTTAATAGTGGTAAATTAGATCGACAGATAGTTGAACATTTTGCTGGGATCTCGCCGCTTTTTGCAAAGGAAGTTCTTTTTCAAAGTGGGCTTGCCAATCGCACATCGGTACCAAAGACGTTTATTCGTATGATTAATAAGATTGAGCACGGTGAAATTTCCCCTTCGATAAGGTTATCAGGTGGCAAAGAAACGTTTTATCTCTTTCCAATTGAACACCTAAATGGCGAGTCCCGAACCTTTTCTACTTTAAGCGAAATGCTCGATCGTTTTTATTTTGGCAAGGCGGAACGTGACCGTGTTAAACAGCAAGGGAATGATATTGAACGGTTTATTATTAATGAAAAAGAAAAAAACGAAAAAAAAATTGATAAGCTTAACGAGACATTAAAAGAGGCTGAACGGTCCGAGCAGTTCCAACGTTATGGTGAGCTTTTAACTGCGAACCTATATGCAGCAAAAAAAGGGATGCGTGAAATAGAAGTCATCAATTATTACGATGAAACGGGAGGAACAATCACCATTCCGCTTGACCCGAGGAAAACGCCATCTGAAAATGCTCAAAAGTATTTCTCCCGATACACGAAAGCAAAAAATGCTGTATCGATTGTCGTTGAGCAAATCGAAAAGGCATACGATGAGGTCGCTTATTTCGAAAGTTTATTGCAGCAGGTGCAGGCTGCATCACCAAAAGATATTCAAGAGATTCGCGAGGAGCTTATTGAAGGCGGCTATATTCGTGAACGCCAGAAACGGAATGGTAAAAAAAATCAGAACGTCAAACCTGTTCTTGATCACTTCTTATCTTCAGATGGGACTGATATCATCGTCGGAAAAAATAATAAGCAAAATGATTATTTGACTAATAAGCTTGCAGCAAGGGATGAAATCTGGTTGCATACGAAGGACATCCCAGGTTCACACGTAGTGATTCGCAGTAAAGAACCAGCTGAATCGACGATCCGAGAAGCTGCAATATTGGCGGCATATTATAGTAAAGCTCGAGACTCAAGTTCTGTCCCAGTTGATTTTACCAGGGTTCGGTTTGTTAAAAAACCGAGCGGTTCGAAGCCCGGGTTTGTAATTTATGAGAATCAGCAAACGGTTTATGTAACACCAGATGAGGAAACAGTCCTTAAGTTGAAGAACAAAGGGTTATAGATGAGGAAAGACCCCGGGATTTCCGGGGTCTTTTTACCATTTACTTTTACCTTAGCATAACTCCAGTAAGGAAGGTTAAAAACACATGGGTTCCAAGCTTAACTGTAGGCTGAACAAATGTATCCTTTAATGGGTCAAGGCAGACAATATCCATTGCCTTTACTTTAGAATGACGCCCGGCTGCTAATACCCCGTCAAGTAACTCTTCTGTTCTCATACCACCCGGTGTTGAAGCAGGTACCCCAGGGGCATAAGCGATATCCAAACAATCCATATCAACGGTTAAATAAATGGTATCTACCTTCGAAGCCAGTTCATTTAAACAGTGTTGGACAGTTTCTTCAATCCCTTGTTTTCTTGCCTGGCGGAGCGTAATATAGTTGACTCCTTTTTCGTCAGCATACGCTTTTAAATCCTTGGTATTAAAAAAACCATGCAGGCCGATATTGTACATATTACTTCCTTCAACAATTCCACTTTCAATCAGATTACGCATTGGTGTCCCGTTAGAAGGACCGTTATCCGAAAGATTCCTTAAATCAAAATGAGTATCAAATTGTAAAATGCCAATTTTTTCAGACGGCCTTGCCCTATGCATCCCCTTTACCATCATCGCGGTGATCGAATGATCTCCTCCAATTGCACATATTTTTGATGTTTGAAATTGATTGTGTAGTGCTGCTGAAGCCTCAATAATGTTGTCATGGCATTTACGAATATCTGTAACATGCATCGGCACGTCTCCTGCATCAAGTGCCGTCATTTCAGACAAATCGATATCAAAGTCAAGATTATACGTATTGAAGCCCTTCCATGAACGTCGAAAAAAGTCAGGAAATTCTGATGCACCTGATGCACTAATCGATGAACGCGACAGCGGGACGCCGACTATAACAAAGTCAGCATCCTTGCTTTTTTCCGGATCAGTTGTACTCGATACTGGCTGAATCCATTCATGAACCTTAGCAATCTCAGCATATTCTGGTCTTACCCATGCAAAGCTAGGCGGATTAACGTTTGGCGAAAGAAAGCTCTTCACTTAAATGACCTCCTCTTACAACTACCTGGCCATTTTTCACAACGGTATCCGTATGATTGACACCATAGGAGTATTGAAGCTTCATGTAGTTCGTCACGTTAAAAATCGTGATGTCCGCTTTTTTGCCTACCTCTAAGCTGCCAATCTCTTTGCCGCGGTTGATTGCATGGGCGGCATTGATGGTGGTTGCAGTTATGACTTCACTAGGAGTCATACCCATTTTTAAACAGCCTAGATTCATAATAAATGGCAGTGAAACGGTAGGTGATGAACCAGGATTACAATCAGTGGAAAGCGCCACTGGTACCCCTAAATCAATCATTTTTCTGCCATTTGCTGATTCAGCCATTAAGAAATAGGCTGTACCCGGAAGCAAGACGCCGACCACACCTTTTTCAGCCATTGCCTTCATCCCTTTTTCCGAAGCTTTTAGTAAGTGGTCAGCGGAAATTGCCCCAACCTCTGCAGCGAGTTCTGCTCCTTCATAGGGCTCAATCTCATCGGCATGAATCTTTGGAATTAATCCATACCGCTTTCCTGCTTCAAGAATACGCTTTGATTGCTCTGGTGTGAAAACGCCATGTTCGCAGAAAACATCATTAAATTCTGCCAGCCCAAGTTTTGCCACCTTTGGAATCATTTCATCAATTAAAAGATTGATAAATGCTTCTGGGTTTTCTTTATATTCCTCTGGCACTGCATGAGCCCCCATAAAGGTAGGAACTAAATCAATCACATGCTTTTCATTTAGCTCTTTTGCTACTTCAAGCTGCTTTAGCTCGGTCTCCCAATTCATCCCGTAGCCGCTTTTCGCTTCTACAGTTGTAACACCGTGAAGGAGAAATTTATTTAAACGTTCATAGCTTTCATTAAAGAGTTCTTCATGTGTAGCTGCCTTTGTCGCTCTTGTTGTGGCATGGATACCGCCGCCGCTGTTCATAATTTCCATATAGGTAGCACCCTGAAGACGCATATTAAATTCATTTTCCCTGCTGCCGGCAAAAACGAGATGCGTATGCGGATCAACAAGTCCTGGTGTCACAAGCTTTCCGCAAGCATCGATTACTTCGGCTTCGTTTAGACGTCTCTCATACTTTTCAGCCAATTCCGAGTCTTTGCCTACATCTTGAATGACGCCGTCCACAATCCAAATACTGCCATTCTCAATGATACCAAGCTCAGACATCGCAGCTTTAACAAGGGGAGCATTCGAACTCCCCTGTAAAGTAACGAGCTGAGAAGCATTTCTGATAAAAATTGGTGAACTCATTTACTTCCCATCCTCTCAGTCTTAGTCTTGCTTGAGCATTGGCATTTTGATGCCCTTATCTTTAGCTGTTTTTATCGCAAGCTCATAGCCAGCATCTGCATGACGAACAACACCCATTCCAGGGTCAGTAGTTAATACTCGTTGCAGGCGAACTTCCGCATCCTTCGTCCCATCAGCAACAATAACCATACCTGAATGCTGAGAATAACCCATTCCTACACCGCCACCGTGGTGTAGAGATATCCAGCTTGCTCCACCAACTGCATTAATCATCGCATTTAAGATTGGCCAGTCAGAAACTGCATCACTGCCGTCTTTCATTGCTTCGGTTTCACGGTTTGGTGAGGCAACGGATCCGGCATCCAAGTGGTCACGGCCGGATAACGATTGGTGCGGAAACTTCTCCGGAAGCAACCATATCGTTAATGACTTTACCAAAGCGGGCTCGGTCTCCGTATCCAAGCCAGCAAATCCGTGCAGGAAGTCCTTGGAAAGCGATTCTTTCCTGAGCCATTTTCACCCATTTGCAAAGATGCTCATCATCTTTGAATTCACGAAGTAGTGCTTCATCAATTTTGCGGATATCTTCTGGGTCTCCTGATAATGCCGCCCAGCGGAACGGTCCTTTTCCTTCACAGAATAATGGTCGGATATAGGCTGGGACGAAACCAGGGAAATCAAAGGCATTTTCTACTCCTTCATCCTTGGCTACCTGGCGGATGTTGTTCCCATAGTCAAAGGTTACAGCGCCTTTTTGCTGCATCGTTAGCATTGCCTTCACATGAATAGCCATACTTTGTTTAGAAAGTTCAACGTATTTGGCTGGATTTTCTTTTCTTAATACTGACGCTTCTTCTAAGGAATACCCTACTGGTACATAACCATTTAATGGATCATGTGCTGATGTTTGGTCGGTTAATACATCAGGATTGAAGCCTTTTTCAATCATAATTGGTAAAAGTTCTGCGGCATTCCCTAACAGTCCAATTGATAATCCTTTACCCTCTTTTTTCGCTTCAAATGCCAATTTAAGCGCTTCATCTAAATCGCTGGTCTTTACATCAAGGTATCTCGTTTCAATACGACGGTCGATTCTTGTTTCATCAACATCAATGGCAATACACACACCATCATTCATCGTTACCGATAATGGCTGTGCGCCACCCATTCCGCCAAGTCCTGCAGTTAATGTGATGGTATGTTTTAAAGTTCCGCCAAATTCTTGGCGGGCAAGCTCTGCAAAAGTTTCATATGTTCCTTGAACAATTCCTTGGCTTCCGATATAAATCCAGCTGCCAGCAGTCATTTGTCCATACATCATAAAGCCTTTTTTATCAAGCTCATGGAAATGCTCCCAATTTGCCCAAGCAGGAACGAGGTTTGAATTTGCCAGCAATACCCGCGGTGCATCTTTGTGGGATTTCCAAACCACAACTGGTTTACCAGATTGGATTAACAGGGTCTCATCTTCTTCTAATTCTAAAAGCGTTTTCACAATTGCGTCATAAGATTCCCAGTTTCGAGCTGCTTTTCCAATGCCACCGTAAACAACTAGATCTTCAGGTCTTTCTGCTACCTCTGCATCAAGATTATTCATCAACATCCGAAGTGCTGCCTCTTGTATCCAGCCCTTTGCATGTAATTCTGTGCCCTTATAATTTTCAATCACTCGTGGTTTTGAAGTCTTCGTTTCCATATTTTCCACTCCTTTTAACTACTTTGATTACTCTATTTGTATTATAGAATTGAAATCTTCTGATAAATACGAACCAAAGCATAGAAAATAGATAATATTTTTTGTCACGGACAGTATTATATAGATTGTCTTGATTTATATTTATAAAATTTTTATATAAAGGATATTATTTATAGATCCAAATGTTACTTTCATAAAAAAATGACTCAGTTTTCAGTCTGAGTCATCTCACCTTTCATCATATCAAGTTTATTCATGCGATATTCTCTTGGAGAAATGCCGATTAACTCCTTAAACATCCGGCTAAAGTAGTTTGAATTATGAAAGCCAACTAGAAGCGAAATTTCTTTAATTGGTTTATTGGTTTCGATTAATAACCTTTTAGCCTCCTTCATCCTGATTCTGGCCAAAACTTCAGTAAAGCCTGTACCAGTTTTAGAAATAAGAAGATGACTAAAATAAGAGGAATTTCGCTCAACATATTGGGCCACATTCTCCAGTTTAAGATCAGCATTTGAAAAATTTGCTTCCATAAAGGAAATTCCCCGCTCAATCGGATCCAGCTTGAAATTTCTCGAGTTGATTTCTGCACCATTAAAGGTTTTCTGGATAAACAAGATAAGATTTTGAACGGTTCGATATAAGACCTTATCATATAGAATTGAATTGAAAATATAACGGTATTCGTTTTCAAAACTTAGTTGTTCATCGAGGTTATAGGTCTTCATATACCTTCTAATTTGAGCAAGGATACTAGTTAACCTGATTCGGATTAAACCAGGGTCAGGAAAGGGATCCTGAAATTTTAAAAATTCATCGTAAAGCCATATCTTTATTTTTTCTAAATCAAAATTTGTCAGCATGTCAATCCATGCTCTTTGTTCAGGAGGGGCTAAGAAGGGATCGATATGCACCCAGTCTAGCGGGGAATCAAACTCAACCACCTGCCGGTATCCCTTATAATAAGTAAACTCGAGCATCCTCCTCGTTTGCATGTATTTTTCGTTTAAGGTCAAGGAAGATTTCCCGCTAAAGATAACAATCGCAAGAGGATCAGAAAATTCCTCCTCCCACTTTCTCATTACTTTTTGGCATTGTTCAGTTATATGAAGACAGGTTTCCTTAAACAATAGGACCACCATATCACCTAAAGCGTAAATACCATGCTTGTCCTTAAACGGAAACTCAGATAAAAATGAATAAAGCAAATCAAAGGTTTCAGTACCTTCTGTTTGAAATGCTGCTAAATGATAGTCTTCAGAAACTGAATGTGCGATAAATAAAGATTCGTATGAAATATCTTTATAAAGGTTGGGATAGTATGACCCATTCGAATTATTTTTTTTACCAAATCTTTTAAAAGCTTTTTGATAGGCAGTTTTTACCTTTGTTGATGAAAAAGGTTTAATCATTAAATCTAGGGCCTGCATATCAATGGCAGACGCGCCCTTTCAAAGGTCGCTTCAGCACTTGTTAACAACAGAACAGGGTCATAAATCTGCATCAACTCTCGGAATGTCGACCAATCCTCTTTGCCGATCATATCCAGTTCCATGAGGACAATATCAGGTGATTCTTTTTCAAACAAAACGATGAACTCTTGATAATTAGCAGCTAATAATATGTTCGTGACAGGGATAGAAGAAGTTTTTAACAGCCATTTTAAGCCTTCTCGTTCGTTTACATCGCGGTCTGCAATCAGCCATTTACCTTCCACTTTACTGTCCACCTTCTCTAATAAGCCTTTTTATACAAAATTATTATAACAATAATATGAAAAAAAAGAGTGTCAGTATTGCTCGACACCCTTTAAGAATCTTAAATCTTTGACCTCCATGTGGACGGATCCTTGCTCCATGAAAGTAAGCTTTCTTGATCATTCTCACTGATATATTCCTTCCTAATTGCCGCCTCTACTAAAGCTGGAAAATCAGTAAGCGATTCCGTATTAATCTCCGCTTGTTTAAGCAGTTCTTTTCCCTTTTCAAGTCCATATGTAAAGATAGACACGGCGCCAAGAACTTCACAGCCCACTTCCCTTAATGCTTCAACAGCTGTAATCACACTGCCACCAGTGGAAATTAAATCTTCAACTACTACTACCTTTTGCCCCAGTTCCACTTTCCCTTCAATCTGATTTCCTTTGCCGTGCCCTTTTGGCTTTGAACGGACATAGCACATCGGTAAATCCAAAAGCTCACTGACCCAGGCTGCGTGTGGAATTCCAGCAGTTGCGGTACCGGCAATAACTTCTACATCGGGAAAATGATCTACAATCAGTTTTTGCAAGCCTTGTGCAATCTCTCTTCTCACCGTAGGAAATGATAAAGTTAAACGATTATCACAGTAGATAGGGGATCGAAGTCCTGATGTCCAAGTAAACGGATCATTTGGCTTTAGTGCTACCGCATTAATTTCTAAAAGTCTTTCAGCAATTTTCTGTTTCATAGTTGGACTCCCTTCCATGCTTCCATCCAATTTTGATAGCTTTTTAAAGGATCAGCAGACCTTGTAATTGAACGGCCTACTACAATCGAGGTGACATCCGCATTTCTGGCAAATTCAGGTGTGGCTACACGCTTTTGGTCACCTACAGAATCTGACTTCATACGTATACCTGGAGTGACTGTATAAAAGTCAGGACCTAATTTTTCTCTGATTGATAAAGCTTCCCAGGCAGAACAAACGACACCATCTAAGCCAGCTTCTTTCGTAACCGAGGCATAGTGTAAAACAGACTCTTTTAATGAAACAGGTATGAGCTGTTCGTTATTCATTTGTTCCTCGGAAGTACTTGTCAACTGGGTAACAGCGATGCAGGCAGCCGTTTTCTCCCAGCAGCCGTACCTGCCTCCAGGCCATCTAATGCAGCATGCATCATTTCTTTCCCACCTGCGGCATGGACATTTACAAGATCGCAGTCAAGCTTCGCCAGACCTTTCATCGCACTTTTGACGGTATTCGGGATATCATGGAGCTTTAAATCGAGAAAAATGCGATGCCCTGATTCTTTTAACATATGAATAATCGATGGACCCTCTTGGTAAAAGAGCTCCATCCCCACCTTTACAAACAGCTGTCTGCCGCTAAAAGGCTTTAAGAAATGTTCGACTTCATTGCCATTAGCAAAGTCAAGCGCGATGATAAGCGAGTTGTCCAAGTTCCTTCCAGCTCCTTCCTTGGCATTCACTGATATGTTCAAAACCTAATTTTTTTAATAATACAGGTAATTCCTCAATGATAGACGGGCATACAAATGGATCAACGAAATTCGCTGTTCCCACTGCTACAGCACTGGCACCGGCATAAAAAAATTCAATCACATCTTCTGCTGACTCGATCCCGCCCATCCCGATAATTGGAATCGAAACTGCTTGGCTAACCTCATAGATCATTCGAATCGCAACTGGTTTTATCGCTGGGCCGGATAGACCGCCGGTACGATTTGCTAAAATTGGTTTTCCAGTCTTTAGATCCAGCCTCATTCCAACCAGTGTATTAATCATCGTTAGTCCATCTGCACCACCATCTTCAACAGCTTTAGCCATCTCTACGATATTGGTAACATTTGGTGATAGCTTCACATAAACCGGAACCGCTGATGCTTCCTTTACCTTACGAGTTAATTGCTTCGCCACTTCTGGTATCGTTCCAAATGCAATGCCGCCTGTTTTTACATTTGGGCAGGATATATTTAATTCAAGTGCATGAACATTTGGTGCTTTGGAAATGGCTTTGGCAACTGCCACATAATCCTCTTCTAACGAACCGGCAACATTGGCAATAATCGGAACATCATATTGCGAAAGCCATGGAAGCTCACCACCAAGGACTTTTTCAAGACCTGGGTTTTGCAGTCCGATTGCATTTAACATCCCTGCAGTTGTTTCCGCCACCCGCGGTGTCGGGTTCCCAAATCTAGGCTCAACTGTGGTTGCCTTAATCATGATCGCACCAAGGGTACTTAAATCATAAAACTGGCTGTACTCTCTTCCGAACCCAAAGCATCCGGAGGCTGGCATGATCGGATTTTTCAACTTTAAGCCTGGTAATTCGATGTTCAATCTGTTCATATCAATACCTCCCCGACACGAAAAACAGGTCCATCGCTACAGACTTTTTTATAGGAAACACCCGTTGGATCATCCGCACTTTTGCAGACACAAGCAAAGCAGCCGACTCCGCAGCCCATTCGCTCCTCTAATGATAGAAATACTTTCTTATCTGAAAATATTTGCTCGATTGCTCGGAGCATTGGTGTTGGTCCGCATGTATAAATACAATCAAAATGTAGATCTTTCATGACATCCGTCACATACCCTTTTGACCCGTATGACCCGTCAACGGTTGCAACAAATGTTTCGCCATTTTGCAAAAATTCCTGTTCGTAAAATACGGCTGATTCCGTTTGAAAGCCAAGAACCTGGATTACCTTAACCCCATTGGCCGTCAATTGATTGGAAAGTTCATAGAGCGGTGGAACACCAATCCCGCCGCCAACCAGCAAGGCAGTTTCCCCTTTAGTAACTTCATCCACAGGAAAGCCATTTCCTAGCGGCCCCAGAATATCGAGTTCCATTCCTTCTGTTAACTCTGCTAGCAGTGAAGTACCTTTTCCTTCCTTACGATAAATCATCGTAAATTGCTCGCTTTTTTTATCGTACGAGGAAATACTTATCGGTCTTCGCAAAAGCGGGTCTCTTTTTGAGACCCGAATATGCACGAACTGACCTGGTTCGGTTATTTCATTTACTAATTTTGCTTTCACTGTAAGCTCGTAAATGTCAGCGGCAATTTCACGTTGGCTGATGATTTTGCATAATTCTTTTTGGATCATGCAAAAACAGCCTCCTTTTCCTCTACTGCCATTGCTTCTGCTGAGAAGTTCATGGATTCAATTACTTTAAGAATGGCATCTGCGGTATCTAATGAGGTTAAGCACGGAACGCCATTTTCTACAGCTTCGCGGCGAATTCTAAACCCATCACGTTCTGGCTGCTTACCTTTTGTCAGCGTGTTGATAATAAACTGGGCTTCCCCATGATGAATGACATCTAACAGTGTTTGCCCTTCTGAGCCAATTTTCCCAACAATCTGTACAGGGAGTCCAGCAGACTCTAGTACTCGAGCCGTACCGCTGGTTGCCATTAGACGATAGCCAATAGCAGAAAAACGTTTTGCCAGCTTTAATGCTTCCTGCTTATCTTTATCCGCGACCGTAAACAAGACCGTACCAAACTTCTGGATGTTCATTCCAGATGCAACTAATCCTTTGTAAAGAGCTTTTTCAAGGGTTACATCCTTCCCCATAACCTCTCCAGTTGATTTCATTTCTGGCCCTAATGTAATATCAACATCTTTCAGCTTCGCAAAGGAGAAAACTGGAACTTTCACAAATACACCTGCTTTTTCTGGGACAAGACCAGTTCTGTAACCTTGTTTAAGGATGGAAGTCCCTAAAATGGCTTTTGTTGCGATTTTTGCCATTGGAATGTTTGTTATTTTGCTCAAAAATGGGACTGTTCGGCTTGACCTTGGGTTCACTTCAAGCACATATACTTGATCCCCGGATAGTACATATTGAATATTCAATAATCCGATAATATTTAAACCTTTGGCCATTTTTTCTGTGTATTCAACAAGTGTTTTCTTCACTGCTGCAGATAAGGTTTGTGGTGGATAGACAGCAATCGAATCTCCAGAATGGACACCTGCGCGCTCAATATGCTCCATAATTCCTGGTATCAACACATTTTCACCATCACAGATCGCGTCTACTTCGATTTCTTTTCCTGTTAAATAACGGTCAATCAAGACTGGATGTTCAGGATTAATTTTTACGGCATTTTTCATATAATGAAGCAATTCTTCTTCACGATAAACAATTTCCATCGCCCGGCCGCCAAGAACATAGGAAGGACGAACAAGTACCGGATAATCGATTTCTTTCGCAATGACAAGCGCTTCTTCCACCGACTTTGCTGTTTTACCTAACGGTTGGGGAATATTTAATAGTTGCAGCGCTTGTTCAAATTTATCCCTGTTTTCTGCACGGTCTAAATCCTCTAGGCTTGTTCCAAGGATTTTTACTCCATTTTCAGCAAGCTTCGCTGCCAGATTAATCGCTGTTTGCCCGCCAAATTGAACAATCACTCCGATTGGATTTTCCAAGTCAATAATGCTCATAACATCTTCAATCGTCAGCGGTTCAAAGTAAAGCTTATCAGAGATACTGAAATCAGTAGATACGGTTTCTGGATTGTTGTTAATAATTATTGCTTCATAACCTGCTTCTTTAATGGCTTTGACAGAATGTACCGTTGCATAATCAAATTCAATTCCTTGACCGATGCGAATTGGCCCTGAACCAAGAACAACCACACTTTTTCTTCCTGTTACAATTGACTCATTTTCTTCTTCGTATGTTCCATAGTAATACGGTGTTTCAGATTCGAATTCCGAGGCACATGTATCGACCATTTTATAAACTGGGACCAGACCGCTACTTTTGCGGAGGTTATAGATTTCCGTTTCCGTTCTATTCCACAACTCGGCGATTTTTTTATCAGTAAATCCCTTTTGCTTCGCTTCTTTAAGGATATCTTTGTTATCGGGATTCTCTGTAAGTTTTGTTTCAAACTCAATGATCCCTTTCATTTTCTTCAAGTAAAATAAATCTATTTTACTCCATTGATGTATGGTTTCAATTGTTGTACCGCGTTTTAAGCTTTCCGCGATGTAAAAGAGCCGCTCATCCCCAGCCTTCTTGATACGCTTCTCAATTAATTCGTCATCGATTTCAGCTGCACTATTTAATTCGAAATGATGGACATTTGCTTCTAGAGAACGGATCGCTTTTAACAATGATTCTTCAAACGTACGGCCAATCGCCATTATTTCGCCAGTTGCTTTCATTTGCGTCCCAAGCGAGCGGTTCCCTGATTCAAATTTATCAAACGGCCAGTCTCGGGATTTTCGTAACGATGTAATCAAGTGCTGGTTCAAAGCTCGCATAGGTTTTACCTGTTACTGGGTTCATCATCTCATCTAGTGTTAATCCTACAGCGATTTTCGCTGCAAGCTTGGCAATCGGATATCCAGTTGCTTTTGAAGCTAATGCCGATGAACGACTGACCCTTGGATTTACCTCAATAATATAATAATGGAAGCTATATGGATCCAAGGCCAGCTGCACGTTGCAGCCTCCTTCAATTCCAAGTGCTCGGATAATCTTTAGTGACACATTTCTTAAAAGTTGATATTCTCTGTCACTTAATGTCTGGCTTGGTGCAACAACAATCGAATCACCTGTATGAACGCCAACCGGGTCGATGTTTTCCATGTTACACACTACGATCGCATTATCATTGGCATCGCGCATGACTTCGTATTCAATCTCTTTGAAGCCTGCGATACTTTTTTCAAGCAAGCATTGGTGGACTGGACTGTTCTTCAATCCACTTGTAACGATTTCTTCAAGTTCTTCAGGATTATGACATATGCCCCCACCTGTTCCCCCGAGCGTATAGGCGGGTCGGACGATGACAGGGAACCCTATTTTTTCAACAAAAGCTTTTGCTTCATCTAATTCGTGGATTATTTCACTATCAGGTACTGGCTCATTTAACTCGTTCATTAAATTGCGGAATAATTCACGATCTTCAGCTTGCTTAATTGCCGAAAGTTTTGTACCGAGGATCTCAACTTCACATTCCTCAAGAACGCCGGACTCTGAGAGCTCGACCGCAAGATTAAGACCTGTTTGCCCGCCAAGAGTAGCTAACAGGGCATCAGGACGTTCTTTACGAATGATCCTACTTACAAATTCGACTGTTAATGGTTCAATATAAACCGCGTCGGCAATTTCCGTATCTGTCATAATTGTCGCAGGATTTGAATTTACAAGAATCACTCGGTACCCTTCTTCTTTCAATGCAATACATGCTTGTGTGCCGGCATAGTCAAATTCTGCAGCCTGGCCAATAACAATTGGCCCTGAACCGAGCACTAAAATGGAGTGGATTTCTGTACGTTTAGGCATGTGCTGTAACCTCCTGTTTATTCGCTTCCATCATCGCAAGAAATTGTTCAAATAAGCCGTTTGCATCTTCGCCAGGTGATGCCTCAGGATGGTATTGAACGGTAAAAGCAGGACAATCTAAATGTTTCAGCCCCTCTATCGTTCCATCATTCAAAGCTATATGAGTAATAGCCAATCTTGTTTTTTCAATTGAATCTGTCTCTACTGTATATCCATGGTTTTGTGAGGTAATCGCGATTTTTCCTGTAGCAAGATCTTTTACAGGATGATTAGATCCACGATGGCCAAACTTCATTTTCACCGTGTTAGCGTCGCAAGCGAGGGCAAACAATTGATGGCCAGGCAAATTCCAAATAACGGTACAATTCCTAATACACCCTTTATCATATGGATTGCTTCTGGAACATCTTTCGGGTCACCAGGTCCGTTGGACAGCATAATTCCATCCGGACGCAATTGGAGAATTTCTTCTGCGGACGTATGATAGGGTACTACAATCACATCACAGCCTCGCAGGTTTAATTCACGTAAAATTCCGTGCTTCATTCCAAAATCAACAAGGACAACTCGTTTCCCACGCCTGGGCTTGGATATGGATTTTTCGTGGATACTTGTCTAACCTGGTCAATTGGGAGCGATTTTCCCCGTAAGAGACTCAATACCTCATTCGCATCCTTTTCAATACTGCAAATTGCTCCCTTTAATGTGCCGTATTGACGGATGATCCTCGTTAATTTTCTTGTATCAATCCCAGCAATTCCAGGGATTTTTTTCATTTGGAAATATTCATCCAAAGTGAACTCACTTCTCCAGTTGGAGGGAAAATCGCACACCTCTTTTACAATAAACCCTTTAACAGCTGGATTAATGGATTCGAAATCATCACGGTTAATTCCGTAGTTTCCAATTAAAGGATAGGTAAGGGTAACAATTTGCCCACAATAGGATGGGTCGGAAAGGATTTCCTGATAGCCCGTCATACCTGTGTTAAATACCACTTCACCAATTGTTTCATTGTCACTGCCAAAGCCTTCGCCGATAAAAATGGTTCCGTCCTCTAAAATTAGCTGTTTTTTCATGCTGTCACACATCCTTTTTCCCAAACTATTTGCCCCTCAGCGATTGTCATTTCCGGCCAGCCCTTACATTTCCAGCCGCCAAATGGTGTGTTTTTCCCTTTTGATAAAAATTGCTCTGGTTCGATTGTATGTTCCTCATTAAGGTTTAACAGGACAATGTCTGCTGGTGCACCTATCTCTATTTTTCCATATGGAAGTCCAAAGGCCTCCGCTGGTTTTTTTGTTAAAAATTCGATTAATTGCGGGAGAGTTATTATATTTTTCATAACAAACTGTGTATATAGCAGTGGGAAAGCTGTCTCTAAGCCAACGATTCCAAAAGGCGCGAGTATCATTCCTTCACTTTTCTCTTCAGCTGTATGTGGAGCATGATCGGTTGCGATAAAGTCTATCGTCCCATCCAAAAGTCCCTCAATTAAGGCAGCCCGGTCAGCAGTGTCTCGCAGCGGTGGGTTCATCTTATAATTTGCGTCAAGCCCTGGGATATCATCTTGAGATAATAGTAAATGATGTGGTGTTACTTCCGCCGTTACATTTATACCTGCTCGTTTTGCATCTCTTACCACACGGACAGATTCCTTGGTGCTGATATGACAGACATGATAATGGCAGCCTGTTGCTTCAGCCAGTAAGACGTCCCTAGCAATTTGGACGGATTCACAAATCGAAGGAATTCCATTTAATCCGTGAATTTTTGAAAATGTTCCTTCATGGACACAGCCTTTATTTATCAGTGTGTTATCTTCACAATGGGCAACAATCGCCATATTTGCATCACGAGCTTTTCGCATTGCAGCGAGCATCATCTCAGCAGACTGAACTCCTACACCATCATCGGTAAATGCGAATGCACCCGCTTCTTTTAGTGCCTCAAAGTCGGTCAATTCCTGACCAAGCTGCCTAGTAGTGATTGATGCATACGGTAAAACTCGCACTTTTGCTGTTTCATTAATTCGCTTCCCGAGCCATTCCATTTGTTCTTTTGAATCAGGAACCGGCCGTGTATTAGGCATGGCTGCCAACGTTGTAAAACCACCCTTAGCGGCAGCGAGCGTACCAGTCGCAATCGTTTCCTTTTTCTCGCCACCTGGCTCACGAAGATGGACATGGAGATCGATAAACCCAGGCGAAACAATCATCCCTGCTGCATCCACTTTTCGCTCTACTACGGCTTCAATCTTTGGTTCAATTTTAGTAATAATCCCGTCTTCAATTAAAATATCAGATTGTTTAGTTTCCCCATCAAATGCTATGTAACGTGCGTTCTGAATAAGTAGCTTCATATTTATTTCCTCCTTCAAGATTTTCGAGTGACCTCTTTAAGGCTGCCATTCTGACAAAAACACCGTTCTCCATTTGCTTAAAGATTCTTGAACGTTTGCACTCCACAAGGCTATCGGCAATCTCCACATTTCGGTTAACTGGAGCAGGGTGCATGATTATGCTTCCTGGCTTCATGAGCAATTCACGCTCTATTGTAAGACCAAATTGTTTATGATACTCATTTGCCGTAAAGCTGCCCTTTCGTTGATGACGCTCGTGCTGAACACGGAGAAGCATCACAACATCAGCATCTTGTATTGCCTGATCAACAGGTGTATATCGCGATAAACTTAAACTTTGGTTATCAAACCATTCTTCTGGCCAGAAAAAATGACTTCCGCTCCTAACCTTGTCAGTACATCAGCATTCGAGCGTGCCACTCTACTATGACGAATATCCCCAATGATTGCGATTTTTAATCCAGCAAATTCGCCAAACTCTTGATGGATTGTCATAAGATCAAGGAGGGACTGGGTGGGATGATGACCACAGCCATCTCCGCCATTGATAATTGGAATATTAACAGTCCCTACTAACTCATCAAAGTATCGGTCCTGTTGATGGCGAATGACGATTGCATTAACACCAATCGATTCCAATGTCTTCACGGTATCGTATAATGTCTCGCCTTTTTGAACGCTTGAGGTAAGGACTTCAAATGGGATGACCTCTAAACCTAATCTTCTTTCGGCTACATCAAAGCTGCTCTTCGTTCTTGTGCTCGGTTCAAAAAATAAGTTTGCAGTAAACATTTGTCTTTCTGGCTGCCATTTCATCCCTTCAGCAAATTTTCTTGCGTCCGTTAAGATTTGATAAATTTCCTCAACCTTTAATTCGTTCGTGGTTAATAAGTGTTTTAACATCTATTTTCCCCGCCCTTCTTTATTGACTTAAAAAAACCCCCGACCATTAAATAAGGGTGCAATTCAATTGTACTTTTTAAACCATGGTTCAAAGACTATACATCTACGAACATCCTGATTTTTAGTACTACACCCTTATAAGCCTCACTGGACCTCATTTAAAAGGTTTCATATTATGCGGTTTTCCGTTTTTCAGTTGTTTCATTTTCTCCAAACATGGTTTCATCCGCTCTTTGTCTTCCAGGAAGGATGAGGTTTAATAACACTCCACAAATAGCAGCTAACGCCATTCCTTGGATTTGGAATGATTCTGACACTTTAATAAATGCACCGCCAATTCCAATAACGAGAATTACTGATGATATAATAAGGTTTCGTTTGTCTCCAAAATCAATTTTACTATCGACCAGCATCCGTAGACCTGAGGAGGCTATGATTCCAAATAAGAGAATGGATACACCGCCCATAACAGGTGTTGGAATTGAATGTATTAATGCTGTCAACTTGCCAATAAATCCAAAGATGATGGCAAAAATTGCTGCACCAGCAATGATATAGACACTGTATATACGAGTGATAGCCAGGACACCAATATTTTCACCATAGGTTGTCTTCGGCGGTCCCCCAATTAACGAGGAAATAATTGTTGCTGTCCCATCACCTAGAATGGAGCGCTGCAATCCTGGTTCTTCAATATAGTCACGACCTACCACCTTACTTAGTACAAGCTGGTGGCCGATATGCTCTGAAATCGTTACAACAGCAACTGGTGCCATTAAGAGTAATATATCCCATGAAAATTTCACTTTATAGCTTAAGAATGGAAAAATAAAGTCCGGCATTTCAAACCAATGTGCTTTTAATACAGGTTGAAAATCAACAATTCCCACAATTAACGCATATACATATCCAATAATAATTCCACCCAATATCGGAATCATGCTTAGCATCCCTTTTAAATATATTGAGAAAACGATTGTTGCTGCCAGCGTTACTAGTGCTACAGAGAAATCAAGCAAGCTATACTTACCGGCAGCATTATTCATTGCCATGCCAACAGCAGTTCCAGATAGTGCTAACCCAATTACGATAATGACTGGTCCTACGACAACAGGTGGGAGTAAATTCATAATCCAGCGATGCCCTGACTTCTTTATCACTAGGGCGACAATGACGTAAACCACACCTGCAATAAAGGTCCCGACCATTGCTGCTCCAGGTCCGCCTGCAGCCTTGGCAGCAATAATGGGAGCTATATAAGCAAATGATGAACCAAGATAGGCGGGAACTTGCATTTTAGTAAGCAATAAAAACGCCAAGGTTCCAAGTCCACTGGAGATTAAAGCCAGTGCTGGGCTCAGTCCAACCAGATATGGGACAAGAATGGTCGAGCCAAACATCGCGAATAGATGCTGTAAACTTAATGTTACCCATTGGCCGGTTTTGGAATATCTTTTACATCTAAGATTGGTTTGTTATTCATTTTTTTATCCTCCTGTTTTTACAAAACCATGTTGTCATATACTTAGGATGGTTCATCATTCAATAAAAAAACCCCCTAAGTCCAAGATGGCACAAAGAGGGTAGAACTGCCGTAAACTTACAAGGTGACGGCAATTTCCCCTTTGTCAGCCTCTCGGGACTGCTTTTAAAAGGGTTGCTATTTATTTGTCAAAAATGCTTACTTGATCAACCTTATCTACTTCAAATAATTCAACCACGATTTTTTCAATTCCTGATGTTGGAATATTTTTTCCTACATAGTCTGCTCGGATTGGCAGTTCGCGATGGCCTCGGTCCACTAATACGGCAAGCTGTATTGCTGCTGGTCGTCCGAGATCCATAATAGCATCTAAGCCCGCTCGAACTGTTCTGCCGGTATATAGAACATCATCAACGAGAATAACTTTTTTATCGGTAATTGGTACTGGAATATGAGAACCCTTAACTAGAGGTTCCTGATTTTCAGTTTTCTTCGTTAAATCGTCTCGATAGAGGGTAATGTCAAGTTCTCCAACTGGAATCGGATTTCCCTCGATTTCTTCGATTTTTGCAGCAAGGCGTTCGGCAATGAATATTCCTCTCGTTCGAATCCCAACGAGGACACATTCCTCGATTCCTTTATTCTTCTCAATAATTTGATGGGCAATCCTTGTCAAAGCTCTCCCAATCGCTTGCTCATCAAGGACCAATGCTTTATGATTCATCCTTACACCTCTTTACAATAAAAAACCTCTCACCAGTTCAGATGAGAGGTAGACGAGTTATTTTTATAGATATGGGCATAGATAGCCAATATCTTTAACCGTTTCCTTCTCAGCCTCACGGGACTGATTTAAAGGCTATTCAACTATTGTTATCTTACGATACTTCTTTTAACCTGTCAACGATTAATTCGCAGTTGGTCCAGCAAACGTTCGAAATCATCCGGAATTGGCGCTTCAAATTCTACATACTCATTGGATCGCGGATGGTTAAATCCAAGCACGCCCGCATGCAATGCCTGTCCATTAATATCCAGTGTTTTTTTGGGTCCGTATTTTGGATCCCCGGCCAGTGGATAACCAATATACTTCATATGGACACGTATTTGGTGGGTTCTTCCTGTTTCTAATTGGCACTCCACAAAGGTAAAATCTTTAAAGCGTTCAATTACATGGAAATGGGTTACGGCGTGTTTTCCATTATCAACTACTGCCATACTTTGCCGTTCCTTTGTGTCCCTTCCAAGCGGAGCATCAATCGTTCCAAAATCATGTGGAATCACTCCATGGACAATGGCTTTATACTTTCGTGTTACAGTTTTATGCACCAATTGGTTAACGAGGCTTTCATGAGCCAGATCATTTTTTGCAACCATTAAGAGCCCTGAGGTATCTTTATCAATTCGATGAACGATACCAGGTCTTAAAACCCCATTGATACCTGATAAGTCCTTACAATGGGCCATTAAGCCATTGACAAGGGTTCCTGTCATATGTCCGGGGGCAGGATGAACGACCATCCCCCTTGGTTTATTAACAACCAAAACATCTTTATCTTCGTAATAGATATCCAAATCCAATTCTTCAGGAATTACATCTAGTTCTTCCGGGTCAGGAATCGTAATTTCAATTTGATCATTTACGCCGCACTTGTAATTCGTTTTCACATTTTGCCCATTGACAAGGACATTTCCGTCCTTAATCCATTGCTGTACTTGTGTTCTCGACCATTCCTCATCTAAAGTAGAGATCACTTTATCGATGCGATCCCCTTTTTGCTCTTCAAGAATGGTGTGTTCCATTTTCTCCATAAGACTTCTCCTTTGGTTCTCTCTCATCACGAAGCATTTGAATCATAAGTAAAATTACTCCAATAACTAATGCTGAATCCGCAATATTAAATACTGGAAAATTATAACCAAAAATAAACGTATGAATAAAGTCAACTACTTCTTTACGAATAACACGATCAAGAAAGTTGCCAATAGCTCCCCCAAGCATTAAGGAAAGGGAAACTCCCAAAAGCCATTTTCCTTTCGCTGCCTTTTGAAGGTAGTAAATGATTGCAACAATGACAATAAGTGTGATTACATAAAAAAGCCACATCTGCCCCTGTAAAATCCCCCATGCAGCACCACGATTTCGGTGAGAGGTAATATACAAAATATTATTTATTATGGTGATACTATCACCAAATTGCATTTTGCTCACAATGAGCCACTTCGTAAACTGATCCAACAAAATAACTAAAAGTGCAATTAAGTAAAACACTAAGAAATACCTCCACTTTTAAACAATGACTTCCTTAGCATTTTAGCATACTATTTATTGAAACGACAATGTAGCGTTTTAAAAAGGAATGTTAGATTTGCTTACGGTAAAATAATTCTAATTTTTCCGAATCTTTAATTGACTTCAGAGTTGGAATGACTTTTAATAAATCTTCTGGTAAAAACTCACCAGAAATTTCACATTGTCCATAATTCCCTTTTTTGATTTTATCAATTGCCAAACAAATGTCTGCAAGCTCCTCTTCCAATAAAGGTGTAATCCAATCTTTTTTCAGTTTGCTTTTCAATGAATTTTCAATTTCAACCTGTGATTGACGGAGTTCCAAAAACAGCTTTTCCTGCAAGGCATTCATAGTTGTTACCTCCGTTGTTATTTTTCTTATTATTTCCGGCTTCACCATAATGACACGGGAAACAATTTGACATCAACAACAACAATTAACGGAGGTGGGAAAATTTAAAAGAAAGAGGAGGCTGACTTATTGGACAGCCTCCTAAATAGTTAGGTTAAATGTGTATAGTTTTCTTTTACAACATCAGCACAACGCAGACAAAGCGTTTTATGTTCAGGGTCTTGACCTACTTCTGGAGTAACGATCCAACAACGTTCGCATGTTTCACCTTCAGCTTTGGTAACAAGAATGGCTGCTGTTTCAAGTTTAATCGCATTTTCCGGGGCATCTTCATATACTCCTGCCACTTCAAAACCTGAAATAATAAACAGCTGTTTTACATTTTCTTGAATTGAGTCAAGTAGTGCTTTCGTTTTTCCATTGACATATAAGGTAACTTTTGCAGTTAAGGATTTGCCAATGACTTTTTCATTTCTTGCCTCTTCAAGGGCTTTTAGAACATCATCACGAAGCCTCATGAAAGCGGTCCATTTTTCCTCTAATGCTTTAGCATTGGCGAACTCTTTGTATTCTGGAAGATCCGTCAATTGAACACTTTCTTCTTTAACAGCTGGAATGAACTTCCATACCTCATCAGCAGTATGTGAAAGGATTGGAGAAACCAATTTGGTTAAAGAAAGTAAGCATTCATATAAAACAGTCTGGATAGCACGGCGCTCATTATTGTCTTTTGCAACAATATAAAGAACATCCTTTGCAAAGTCCAAGTAAAAGGAACTAAGATCAAGAGTACAGAAATTATTAATTGTGTGATAAATACCGGCAAACTCATAGTTTTCGTATGCGTTACGAACATTTTTGACCAGCTTATTCAATTTAACCAACATAAATTGATCAACTTCACGTAAATTTTCGAATGTTACTTTATTTGTAGCAGGGTTAAAATCAGCTAAGTTTCCTAACAAGAATCGGAAGGTATTACGGATTTTCCGATATACCTCTGCGACCTGTTTAAGAATTGCATCGGATACACGTACATCAGACTGATAATCAACAGAAGCAACCCACAGGCGTAAAATATCTGCACCAAGCTGATTCATAACTTTTGCTGGCACAACTACGTTTCCTATTGATTTACTCATCTTTCTACCTTCACCATCAAGTGCAAAGCCGTGGCTTAAAACTCCTTTATATGGGGCTTTACCTGTAACCGCCACTGCAGTTGATAAAGAAGAGTTAAACCAACCGCGATATTGGTCGGAACCTTCAAGATAAAGATCGGCTGGACGAACTAAGTCATCCCTTTCAAGGAGAACCGCTTGATGAGATGAACCTGAATCAAACCATACATCCATGATATCTGTTTCTTTTGTAAAGGTTCCATTTGGACTTCCAGGATGTGTGAATCCCTGTGGAAGCAGATCTTTTGCTTCACGTTCAAACCATACATTTGAACCGTATTCACGGAATAATCCAGAAACATATTCAATCGTTTCGTCGGTAATGATTTCCTCACCATTTTCAGCATAAAAAACAGGAATTGGTACTCCCCAAACCCGTTGACGAGAAATACACCAGTCACCACGGTCACGGACCATATTAAACAAACGAGTTTCGCCCCAAGCTGGTACCCACTTCGTTTCCTTCACCGCTTCAAGCAGTTCATCTCGGAAGTCTTTAATCGATGCAAACCATTGTGCTGTCGCACGGTAGATAACAGGCTTCTTTGTTCTCCAATCGTGTGGATAGGAGTGGGTAAAAAACGAAAGCTTTAAAAGCGCTCCCGCTTCTTTCAAGCTATCGGCAATCGGTTTGTTCGCCGCATCATAGAATAATCCTTCAAATCCAGGTGCTTCGCTCGTCATAACACCTTTATCATCTACTGGGCAAAGTACATCAAGGCCGTATTTTTGACCGACATAGAAGTCATCTTCCCCATGACCTGGTGCGGTATGAACACAGCCTGTTCCAGCATCGGTTGTGACATGTTCACCTAACATCACTAAAGAATCACGATCATATAATGGATGCGCGGCCAGTGATATTTTCTAATTCCTGTCCTTTAACCTTTTTAACAACCGTAGTGTCTTCCCAGCCAATTTCTTTTGTGACTGCTTCTAAAAGAGCTTCAGCCACTACGTACTTGTTTCCGTTAGCCGTAACCACTACATAGGTTAGGTCAGGGTGGACAGAAATTCCAAGGTTTGCAGGAATTGTCCAAGGCGTTGTTGTCCAGATAACAATCTGTGTATCGGTATCAAGAACACCCTTACCATTTTTAACCTTAAAGCCCACATAAATCGATGGTGACTTTTTATCCTGATATTCAATTTCAGCTTCTGCAAGAGCAGATTCACTTGATGGTGACCAATAGACAGGCTTAAAGCCTTTTGTAAATATACCCCTTTTTCGCCATTTCCCCAAACACCTTAATTTGTTGTGCTTCATATTTAGGTTTAAGTGTAATGTAGGGGTTCTCCCAATCACCTCGAACGCCTAAACGTTTAAATTGGGTACGTTGATTATCAATTTGCTCAAGGGCATATTTGGTACAAAGCTGGCGGAATTCTGCCACCGTCATTTCTTTACGTTTAACGCCCTTATTGGTTAATGCCTGTTCAATTGGCAGTCCATGTGTATCCCAGCCCGGAACATATGGTGCATGGAAGCCGCTCATTGATTTATAACGGACAATAAAGTCTTTCAAAATTTTATTGAGAGCGTGACCCATATGGATATCTCCGTTTGCATAGGGAGGACCATCATGCAAAACAAATATAGGTCGTTCATTGGTGCGATTTTGTACCTTTTGATAAATATCCATCTCTTCCCACTGTGCCTGAATATCAGGTTCTCTTTGTGGAAGATTCCCTCGCATCGGAAATTCAGTTTTTGGCATTAATAACGTATCTTTATATTCCATTTTTCTTCCTCCTATAAACTCTTCATAAAACAGAATAGCCATTAAACAAATAAAAAAACCCTCTCATCCCAAATAGGGACGAGAAGGTTTTTTCCCGCGGTACCACCCTGATAGATCATATGAAAGTGAAATTCATACCATCCTCTTAAGCATTCGTAACGTGAATTAACGCCACAGTCTACTATCCTTTATAGGGTTTCGACCTAGAACTCGAGGGTGATCTTCCAATTTCTCAACTTTATCGGGCTTCCACCATCCCCGACTCGCTACTGAAGCTTTAGAAAAATTGTACTGTCCCTGTCAATGTCATTTTCCATTCTTTTAACTTGTTTTAAAATTATATGCGAAAGTGTTGCAATTCGTCAAGCTAATGAATCTTCTTCTTGATGCACTTTTAACTCTGTTGCATCTACTTCATACTCTAATAAATGGTCCCAATCATCAGTGTTAAGCATATCAAGCTGAGCTTCAATTAGCATTTTAAAGCGGGTACGAAATACTTTCGATTGCTTTTTTAGATCCTCAATTTCTAAAGCAATCTTTCTAGCTTTAGAAAGGGATTCATTGACAATACGGTCTGCATTTTTCTCCGCTTCCTTTATAATCAACTTTGCTTCTTTCTGCGCATTTCGTTTAACATCTTCACCCGCTTCTTGGGCAATAATAATCGATTTGTTTAGAGTTTCTTCGATAGTGACAAAATGACCTAAACGATCTTTCATTTCAGTCAGGCGCTCTTCCATTTCTTTCTTCTCTCGGAGCACTAATTCATAATCCTTGATAACTTGATCAAGGAATTCATTTACTTCATCTTCGTCGTAGCCACGAAAACCTTTATTAAATTCTTTATTGTGTATATCTAACGGCGTTAACGGCATCATGCCACCTCCATATCAATGTCAGCTTCTCTATGTATTAAACAAATATTCGACAAGTTCTTCGAAAATCCTGCATCAAATTAATTATTTTTTCATTCCAACATTTATTCGCCATTTTTCTTTTTTAGTTCTTCCATCAATCGACATGATTTTCGCTCTTCCATGTCCCCGAACTGAAATTAAATCACTTTCTGCGCATTCAAATGTGGGATTCTCAATTACTGTCCAATTAACCTTAACCAAGCCCTGTTGAATGAATATTTGTGATTTTTGTCTTGATAAATGATGAATCCCAGAAATGATTGTATCTAATCTTAATGATGAAACCGTAAGTTCATTTTCCCTCCATAATTCTTGGGAAGAAATCGCATGTCCTAAGTCTATTTCGTTTAATTTTACGCCTGCCCTGCCGATTGATTGCAAATTGGTTTGGATATAATCCTTTACCTCATGTGCAACAAAAAATTGAATTCTACCTTCCATAAAAAGGATGTCACCAAACTTCCCACGTTTTAAGCCTAGAGACATTATAGAGCCTAAAACCTGGGGATGTTCAATTGTAACAAACTTAACTGGATAATCAATTTCAAAAAGACTGATTTGAAAATCTTCTTGATTAGGAAGAAAATAATCAGGTAATAATAATGCTCTTTTTCTTTCAACTTCAGGATTACCTCCAAACAGCTGGTACTTTACGTCCCCATGATCACCGATTAACATTTTAAGAATATGCTGTTCCCTTGGGTCAAGAAAATCAGTTAGCTTTGGGGCATAATTGGTTTCGACATAACTCTTCCATTGTAAGACCTGATCAATAAATTCCCGCTCTTCTGCCGGAAATGCTGATAAATATTCATGGGTGACTCCTTATTTGGAAAACAAAGATTTCATATGCTTGGATTCCATTTCCTAAGAAAACCAATGATATAGCATACCGATTCCTTTTGTTGCGAAGTTTAAAACGAAAAATGCCACAATAGGGGAAATATCCATCATGCCAAAAGGTGGAATAATCCTTCTAAATGGTTCTAAGTACGGTTCACAAATTCTTGCCAGAAATCGACCAATAGATGTATCTCTGGCATTTGGAAACCATGACATCAAAATGTATATGATTAAGGCCACGAATAAATACTAATTAGCTGTTGCAATACATTTAAAATCATCCCCATTAAGCTACCACCTCGTATCCTGAAGATCATGCTCCTGCATCAACTCTGAAATATTACCGGAAATTTCAACATTATCGGGCGTGCACAAAAAAATACTTGAGCCTATTTTTTGAATGTCGCCGCCAATTACATAGACTGCTCCGCTGAGAAAGTCTACAATTTGTCTACCTTGTTCCTTGTCAATTCGTTGAAGATTAACCACAACGGCACGGCGATTCTTTAAATGGTCGGCTATATCAGTGGACTCAGAATAGGTACGTGGTTCCACTAAAATTACTTTCGATGATTTTTGCACACTCTGCAAGCTTACAACATTTTGAGTTTTAATAGGTTGCTGTATGTTTTTAACCGGTTGTTGTATATTTTTAACTGATTGTTGTATGTTTTTAACCGGTTGTTGTCTCAGCGGCTTTAATGGTTCAACAACTTCTTCCTTATAGTCATCATTGCTTTGATCCTGTTCCTCATCTAGAAAGAAAAATGTTTTAAGCTTTGATTTGATTTTCATTTTATACCCTCCTATCCATCTTCGCCTACAAGTGCTGTACCTATTCTAACCATTGTTGCACCTTCTTCAATGGCAATAGTAAAATCGTTGGACATTCCCATGGAAAGCTGCGAGCAAGGTGCGAACTCCAAATTTAGTGCTTGGACTTGATCGCGAAGTATTCTAAGTTGACGGAAGCAGTTTCGTAAAATCTCTTCATCCGTTGTCAAAGGAGCCATCGTCATTAGCCCTTCCACACTAATATTCTCAAATGAGCCTAGCTGTTCAATAAAAACTACCGCTTCTTCCGGTGTTAAGCCGTGCTTCGATTCTTCTTGTGAGATATTTACTTGTACAAGGCATTTTATTTTTTTACCCGAGCCTCGCTTATTAATTTCTTCGGCAAGTGACAAGCGGTCCAAGGAATGAATATATTCCACTTTATCAATGATATTCTTTACCTTCCTGGTTTGAAGTGTTCCAATAAAGTGCCATTTAGGCTTGTCCCCTAGAAATCCCCATTTTTCCAGAAGCCCCTCATCTCGATTTTCTCCAAGATTTTCAATACCGGCATCAAGCGCCTCACTTGCTCTATCAGTGCTTACATATTTTGTCACGGCAATCAATTTCACTTCATCAGGATTTCGATTTGCTTTAAGGCATGCCTCATTTATTTCCTTATTAATATCTTTAAGTTTGTCTGCTACTCTCATAAACGGTTGGTGCTCTCCTTCCAGCCTATAAAACTTAACATTCTTCCTGTCCGACCTTGATCACGGCGGTGAGAAAAGAATTCTTTGTGATCACAGCTAGAACAATAATCTGTCATAAGAATGTTTTGAGCAGGAACACCCGCTCTCAATAGTAGTAACCTGTTTACTTCCTTTAGGTTTAACGAATATTGACCGTCGCTTATTAAATTATATGGTTTTTTATCAATATCTTCTAGTGTATTTTGTACGATGTTAATGACATAGTCATCAACAATATAACATTTTTGACATATAGATGGGCCAATTGCAATAAAAATTTGTTTAGGATTGATCCCTTCGCTGCCCCAAGCTTCGATCATCTTCCGGGCGATTCCATGCACAGTTCCTTTCCAGCCTGCATGCGCTGCACCAATCATATGTTTGTCAGGTGCAATGAAAAAAAGGGGAACACAATCGGCAAAGCAAAGAGTTAACAAAATATCTTTTTCATTTGTATAAAAACCATCTGTTCCTTTAAAGGAATGATCATAAGAATCTGAACCTCTTCCGCAATCTGCTTTTGTTACCTTTTTTATAAAAATATCATGGGTTTGTTCAGCCCCTACCCAATTGTTTAATGGAAATTGAATCAACTCTGCTACCTTGGTTCGGTTGGAACAAACATCAACTTGGGTATCCCCCACATGAAAGCCAAGGTTAAGATTTTCAAAGCAGCCTTTACTATTGCCGCCATTTTTGGTGGTAATCCCTGCAATCAATCCTGGGTGTTGCTTTATCCAGCTCTCAATCAAGAAGTATGTCTGATTCTGTAAAACGAATGGTTCCATTCTTTTACCTCTTTCTGTGGTAAATGATTTTCTTTAGTTTACCATGAATCTCCAAAATGGTCATCGAGGAAGAAGCAAATTTAACTTTCTGCTTCTTCCGACCCTTTTTCCCCAGTGCCTTTATATCTTACCAAAATAACATCCTGGCCAATCTTAATAATATTTTTCCAAGGGATTACAACATCTTCATCTCTTCCAAAAAAACCGAGAACTCTGCCGCTGCCCGTTATAACTACCGCATCGATTTTCCCAGTAGTTAAATTAATTTCAATATCACCAATATTACCAAGCCTTTTACCATCTGCTATGTTAACGACATCTTTTATTTGAAAATCAGAAATTTTCACCATTATCTCTCACTCCTGTTTTTTATATTATAGAAAATATATGACACGACATGAGATTTTATCTTTAATGAAAAAAATAAAGCTGCCCAAGGGGCAGCTTAACTTTGAATATTTTTATTCATTTGCTTAATTGCAGCTTTTTCCAAACGTGAAACTTGCGCTTGGGAAATTCCGATTTCATCAGCTACTTCCATTTGTGTTTTACCTTGGAAGAATCGTTTTCTCAAAATTAATTTTTCACGATCGTTTAATCTCCGCATTCCTTCTTTTAAAGCAATCTCCTCTATCCAGTGAATATCTTTATTTTTTTCATCGCTTAATTGATCCATAACATAAATTGGGTCGCCACCATCATTATAGATTGGTTCAAAAAGGGATACTGGATCCTGGATGGCGTCTAGGGCAAATACGATTTCTTCATGTGGAACCTCCAAGACTTTGGCGATTTCTTCGGCCGTCGGTTCACGTGAGGTTTCACTCATTAATCGTTCTCTTACCTGAAGTGCCTTATAGGCGATATCTCTCAAGGATCTTGAAACGCGAATCGGGTTATTATCACGTAAGTAGCGGCGTATTTCTCCAATAATCATTGGTACGGCATAGGTGGAAAACTTAACGTTTTGACTTAAATCAAAGTTATCAATCGATTTCATAAGTCCGATACAACCCACCTGAAACAGGTCATCCACGAACTCGCCTCGGTTGTTAAACCGTTGAATGACACTTAAAACGAGCCGTAAATTTCCGTTGACGAGCTTTTCTCTTGCAGTTATATCGCCCTCTTGCATTTGCTTGAAGAGTAATCTCATTTCTTCGTTTTTTAATACTGGAAGTTTTGATGTGTCAACACCGCAAATTTCAACTTTATTTCGAGTCAATCATTTTTCCCTCCTCATAGGAGCTGCTGTACAAAAAACAGTATCTCCTTGAGCAGGAAAAATATGCACTTAACCAGAGAGAAGGAATTAACATTAAATGTCGAAAAATGCCATTAATTCACGATTTTATTAGGTTTTTCTTGTGGAAAAAAATTTCTTTTTTTCTCACTTTATTTAAACCATTTTATTAAATTCTTTTCTTAATCGTTTTATAATTCTTTTCTCTAATCTTGAAATATAGGATTGTGATATACCTAGCATGTCAGCCACATCTTTTTGTGTTTTTTCTTCACCATTTGTCAAACCAAAACGGAGCTCCATGATTTGCTTTTCGCGATCTGTTAGCTGGTGCAATGCCTTCGTCAAAAGCTTTCTGTCTACATTGGCTTCAAGGTCTTTTGTTATGATGTCATCATCGGTTCCCAATACATCTGATAATAATAATTCATTCCCATCCCAATCAATGTTTAATGGTTCATCAAATGATACTTCTGACCTTATTTTATTGTTTCTTCGTAAATACATAAGAATTTCATTTTCGATACATCTAGAGGCGTATGTAGCAAGTTTAATTTTTTTCTCAGGATTAAAGGTATTAACTGCTTTAATTAAGCCAATGGTGCCAATACTGATTAAATCTTCAATATTGATCCCAGTATTTTCAAATTTCCTCGCAATGTAGACAACAAGACGAAGATTACGTTCAATTAAAATTGATCTTGCAGCCTTATCACCACCAGGTAGCTTTTTTAATAACAATTCTTCTTCATCTTTACTTAAAGGAGGCGGTAATGCTTCGCTTCCGCCAATATAATGTACTTCATCAGTTTTTAAGCCTAATTTCATTAATAGTTTATACCAATAATAAGATAAGCGAAGTCTCCATTTGTTCATTCAAGTTCCTCCTTCTAAAATATGTTTTTCTGAGTATAGTAATATTAACTCACCTTCACCGTTTCACCCTGCTGTTTAGGTCCAGTGAGCATCTTCGGATGGACGATGCATTGAAAGGCATCATCGGCTGAAAGCTCTTGCATTGTAAAGGAAACAAGGTTTTTTTCGCATAAATATTGGTCACCGTCTTTTTCAATCAAGATGGAATCAGGTTTAAGGGCAACAATTAGCTGATGCTCTTGTCCAACCACCCGGCAAGGTACAATCCTCATTCGATTTTGCCATTCTGATGGAATTTCTTCCTTTCCCATTAAGAGTGGCTCAGGATCAGTCGCCATTTTTTTAATAGGGTCACATGTTTCATCAATCCTATTTTTAATTGAGACAAACATAACAGGAAGCTTTGACAAGGGATCATACAATTGGTTTCCACTATCAACTAATCCTTTTAAAACAAAGGTCTCCGTATTTATTGTCAGTGTGACTTTAACGATTTGCTCATATTGGATTTTGGCATTTCCATACTTTCCACATTTCTCCTCGAGAAATGCCACGCGATGGGAAACCCTAATAAAACGAATAGCCAGCTAATTGGATCCCCAAAGCCTTTTACACTAGACAAAAGAACTTTTGTTGTCAGCTGGGAATCAAATTGAATAAAATAATGGGCTCCAATTAAAGCTCCACCAATTAAAAAAGTCGATACATAGAGTGTCATTAATCCTTTAATAAAATAACGCCAGCGTTTATACCCAAACGTCATTAACACCATCAATACAGAACAGAGGAGCTTTGATAATGGATGGTTTGAATAGGCATGTAAAGGTGTGAACGATAATAGAATGATCAATGAACCAATAAATCCTCCGGCTAATAACCTCCATAAACGGATATTTCTTTTTAAGAAAATAGCAGTTAAGTAGAGGAGAAGGCTATCAAAAAACAGATTAAGGGCCAAATAACATCTAAGTAAACGGCCAAACAGCTTCCCCCTTTAATGCTTCAAATATTCGTTTGTTACACCTTTTTGAAAACTTCTACTATTCTGTTTAGGGAAAAGTATAACGTAGATATAAGGATGAAGTGTGTCACTTTCTGTAATCAAAATAACAGAAATTTTCACTATTCCCTTCGGAATTTGTCATATTTTTTAAAATTTGTACATTAGAAAAGGCATAATCCCTATTGGGACTATGCCTTTTCTATGACGAAATGTTTTTCAAACATTTTATTTGGTAGTGAGTATTATCTTCTTCTATTACGGTTGCGTAAAAAAGTAGGAATATCTAATGCTTCTTCTTGAGAGACATTGGTATTACGTGCAGGCTCTTGCGGAATCTCTTCACGTTTAGGCTCTCTCTTAATATTGCCAATTTGTTGTTTAGGTTGTCCAAATGTCGGACGGGCAGGCTTTGGTTGTACTACTTCTTCATTAAACCCAGTCGCAATTACTGTAACGATGATTTCATCTTTAAGATTATCATTGATAACAGATCCGAAAATCATATTTACTTCTTGATCGGATGCAGTAGCAACGATATCTGCAGCTTCTTGAACCTCATAAAGACTTAAGTTCGATCCGCCAGTAATATTCATTAGCACACCTTGAGCACCATCAATGGACGTTTCCAATAATGGAGAACTAATCGCCTTCTTAGCTGCTTCTGCTGCACGGTTTTCACCTGCTGCAACACCAATACCCATTAATGCAGAGCCTTTATTAGACATGATTGTTTTAACATCAGCAAAGTCTAAATTTATTAATCCAGGAACGGCTATTAAGTCTGATATACCTTGAACCCCTTGACGGAGAACATTATCAGCCTCACGGAATGCCTCAAGCATAGGAGTACTTTTATCAACAATTTCAAGAAGACGGTCATTAGGAATGACTATAAGTGTATCAACCGCTTCCTTCATCGAACCAATTCCGCCAGATGCCTGGTTCGAACGTTTTTTACCTTCAAATGTGAAAGGACGAGTTACAACCCCAACCGTTAATGCACCCAAATCACGCGCAATCTGAGCAATCACAGGAGCTGCACCAGTACCTGTTCCCCCACCCATACCTGCAGTAACAAACACCATATCGGCACCACTTAATGCTGCTTCAATTTGCTCCTTGCTTTCTTCTGCGGCTTTCTTTCCAACCTCAGGATTAGCACCTGCTCCAAGTCCACGGGTCAATTTTGCCCCAATTTGCATTTTAACTTCAGCTTTAGAAAGATTCAATGCTTGGGCATCAGTATTAACAGCGATAAATTCTACCCCTTGCACGCCATGTTCAATCATTCGGTTTACAGCATTATTACCACCACCGCCAACCCCGATTACTTTTATTGTTGCAAGAGAATCTAAATTTGTATCGAATTCTAACATGACAAATCCTCCTAATTCATCGATTCACATTTTCGTTTATCCCTATTCGAAAAAGTAACCAAGGAATTTTTTTACTTTTGATGACATCTTTTCTTCCGGATGTTTTTCTGGTTTTACTTTTGGTTGTTGTTGGTGATGTTGTTGGTGATGTTGTTGTTGCTGTTGTTGGTGATGTTGTTGTTGTTTTGACATTCTCTTTTCGATTGGCTCGGAAACCTGTGGTGGAGACCCGGCATTTCCACCTGGAAGTCTAGCATTCTTGTAAGCATATTTTATTAAACCAACCGCAGTTGTATATTGAGGTTCTCTTACTCCAATATAATCAGGAACGGCAATGCGAACTCTATTTTGCAAGATCACCTGTGCAAGTTCCAAAACTCCTTGCATATTTGCAATCCCACCTGTTAGAACGTACCCACCAGGAAGATCACTTAGGCCTAATCGTTTCATCTCATTTACAATCAATTCAAAAATTTCTTCCATTCTTGCCTCAATAATATCAGAAATTTCAAGTTGGTTAAATTGTTGATGCTGATCGCTTCCAATTATCGGAACACTGAACACTACCTCTTCGGATGCATCATCATAGAAAGCATGTCCATTTTTTATTTTTATTTTTTCAGCATCCTCAGTTGAAGTCCGTAGCCCAATAGAAAGATCCTTCGTAATATGATCTCCTCCAACAGGAATCACACTTGTTGCTTTTAAATATCCTTGTTCGAATACGGCTAGTGTAGTAGAACCGCCACCAAGATCGATAAGGGCGACACCAAGATTTTTTTCATCCTTCGATAAAGCAAATGCACCAGCTGCAAGCGGCTGTAAGGTGATATCCAAAATATCAAGACCAGCCTTCTCAACACAGCGCAATGTATTATGTAGGATAGTTTTGGAACCAGTTATGATGATTCCTTCCATCTCAAGGCGGACACCAATCATTCCTCGAGGATCATTAATTTCATCTAAACCGTCTACGATAAATTGCTTGGCGATAACCCCAATAATTTCACGTTCTGGTGGAATTGAAACAACTTGTGCCGCATCAATTACACGTGCAACATCGTCATCTGTAATTTCTCTATTTTGGCTTGAAACAGCTACAACACCGTGACAGGGTTGTAGCATCACATGATTTCCAGTAATTCCGACAACTACTTGTCGAATTTCCATCCCAATCATTCTTTCTGCTTGCTCAATCGCCCTTTTAATAGAATGAACGGTTTCGTCTATATCTACAATCGACCCTTTACGTAAACCTTCAGATTTAACATTACCAACACCAATTATATTTAACGAGTCATTGACCATTTCACCAATGATGACTTTTACACTGGATGTACCGATGTCAAGACTAACATATATTTCATTGCTGTTCATTCTTTGGCACCTCCTTAGCATTCCTTTAAGTCGAACAACAATTCATTTGTTCTTAAATAGATTTACATAGTTATATCTTATAAAATTATTCGTCACAACTAAATGATTCCCTTTAAAAAAATCAATTTTTTTCTAATTTTCTTTGTTCGTAGACCATTTTGTCAATAAGATCCGTCTAATAACAGCTATATTTTGAAACAATCGAACCCCAAATGCAAAAACGGCCGCTAAATACAAGTCTACACCAAGATGGACCCCTAGAAAAGCTAAACTTGCCGCAAGTATAATATTAAAAAAGAATCCAGATACAAATACTTTATCATCATAGATATTTTGCAAATGGCCCGGATTCCTCCAAATAAGGTATCGAAGGCTGCTAGAACGGCAATCGATAAATAATTTGAATATTCCTCAGGAATTCTAATGTCCGTGAGTAAACCAAGAATAATGCCTATAATTAACCCCATTATCGGAAGCCACATTAGGAATTGCCTCCTTCATTTGCTTTAATTGGCTCCAAATAGTGGATCTGTATTGGGTTATCGTAAGCAGGAACCGTTATATTTTGACTAGGTGTTGAGGCAGTTAATCGTAAGTTTTCAATAAAAAATTCCTCGGTTGATTTTGAAACTTGCATCCGATTATATAATTCTTCAGCAGTTTTCATATTATCAACTACTACTCTGACTTCGATTGGTAAACTTTTTATTGAATGCCCATCAATTTTTGTTTCTGAATTAATATCGCGGATAACGGTCGTATTGATTATTCTCTGCCCGTCTATTGACACGTATTTCGCTTCATACATGTTCAATTCGTTTACTAACCTTTTTAAAAGGTCTGGAGAAATTACCTTTGTAACCGGAACTCCTAATTGAATTTCCTCTTCAACTGGTTCAATTTTCAAAATAATACCAGGACCAGTCACTTTGGTCGAACCAGCTTCTACTTTCAATTCCTCTAGTGTCTTCCGTAATGTCTCCTCTTTACTCTGCTTTTGTTTAGATTCGTATGCCGAAAGCTTTTCTTCATTTGAACGAATTTCTTTCAATAAATTGGACTGTAATTCTTTCTCCTTCAGCAAAGCATCCCGGAGTTGCCAAATATCACGAGTATCACGTTCAACAGGTTTTTTCACCGTTTGGAATTGTATGGCAATCATGAAGCCGACAACAGCTGCAATCAATGTGAAGCTTAAATTTTTTTTGGCTTGTCCACTTTTTCACCCAACCTTATAAATTGATCTTACGTGGACTTAGATTGCCTTAGTAAATCAACTTCCGATTATTGGATTAAATATAATTTCATTTTCTTTCTCAAGTGAAAATACAATATTATCATTTACTAGCTGGTCCTTAACTCCACCGACTAGATTCACTGCAGAAGAAAGAACATCTGGGTCACCAATAGCGGTGATAATAAAGGGTGCCGGATGCTGAACACCATCTACAGTAATGACAGGCCCATTACAATTAATGTAGGAATGGCTCGTAAGCCGTTGTCCATTAATCGCCACGGCGGCAGCACCTGAAATATAAAGCTCATTTACCACTTTAAAAATATGAAGCTCATGAACAATGTAATTATTCACATTATCTACCTTGGGATTATATGCTCCATCAGCTAGCGTTATCTTAACTCCTTCTCCTTTAACCTTCACTTTTCCTAAAAACATCCGATATTTTTCGGCATCCTCCGCGAGGTTAAAAAAAACTTGAGCCTCTTTTGATAGGTCCTTTTCATTTTCAAGGACTTTTGCTTGTTTTTGATTTAATTCCTTTTGAAGCTTTCGATTGGTTTCCTCTTGGGCTATAAGTTGGTTTCTTAAATCAAGGATTTTTTCATATTGCTTATTCGAAAGACTAGATTGTTTTTTTTGGATTTCTTTCTGTGTCACATGATAGGAAAAGGCAATCATATAGCCGAGAACAAGGAATACAAGGGATAATATAACATGCTTACCCGATACCTTAATCTTTTTCAACTTACTTTGCCGCCCCCTGCGTATCATATGCCTTAAAAAACGAACCTACTTCTAAGTCGATTATCCCTTTTTTATTGGGGTCTAATTGACTTATGATTGAAGGATAATTCACCATCTTTTCTGAAAAAGTACTTATTGTTGCACTTACTTCGAAACCATCATTCATAAATAAGGAAATATGGTATTTGTCTGTTTTATTCGGAGTATAATGGATTTCAGATATGGAGTTTAGAATTTCATTAGGAAGATTTCTAAGTCCTGTCACCATTTCATCTAGTACTTCACCTTCTTTGAAATCGGAGAGGATGGGAAAATTACCTGTAATTTCATTCGTTTTTCGATCCTTAATAACCTTCCCGTTTTCCATCACTGGGAAATAGGCTTTGTTTTTTTCTAGATAAGCGATTCTATTATGTTCTTGCACTTGGATCATAATAGTGTTGGCCACTGAATTTTAACACTGGCTTTCTTTATTTCACCCAAACTTGTTAATTTTGCCACAACTTCTTTCGTTTTTACCTTCCAAATATTTGTTCTACTCGAAAGTCCTGTTTTATTGATTAATTCGGAAGTTGAATACATTTCATTTCCTATAACGGTAACCTTCTTCACATGGCTTAATGGCGATTGTACATAAGCGACAACTGCAATTAATGTAAAAAATAAAAACAGCATGAATATTAGTCTTCTGTTTGCTTTTCGTCGCCTTTGCTCTTTAAGTTTTGGAATACGATCCTCAAGAGCAACGATTTTACTTTCATCCATCCCTTTCCCTCCACATATCATGCAGTTGCGCTAAAGTACTACAAATAGCTTGTCCCTTAGAAAAACCATAGTTTACTAGTGATTACCTTAAAAAGAGAAAACAACGGCACGAAAAATCATGCCGTCATTCTTTTTCTCTAAAAATTTTTCCTATTTATAATGTGTTATTATATCACAATATTTGTCATTCGGACGATTATTTCTTTTTACTTTCTGCCGATTATTTCTACTTCTGTTTCCATCTTTATTTCATATAAATTGTAAATTGTATCCTTTACAAATTGAATTAATGAAAGTACGTCCCCAGCAGTGGCATTTCCAGCATTCACGATAAAATTACCGTGCATTTCCGAAATTTTTGCCCCTCCGATACTGTGTCCTTTTAATCCTGCCACTTCAATTAATTTTCCTGCGTAATTTGGAAGCGGATTGCGGAAAATACTACCTGCACAAGGAAAATTCCAAGGCTGAGTATCCTTTCGATAATCCTTATTTTTTTGCATTTTTGACACAATGGCTGCTTTATCTCCCATACCAAGTTTAAAAACCGCTTCTACAACAATCCCCGGACGTTTTTTCTGCAATACCGAAGTTCTGTAGCTGAACTCCATTTCATCATTTGAAAGCCATTCCATAGTACCATCTTCAAATAAAACATGGGCTTCTTTTAATATATTACTGATGTCCGACCCATGTGCACCTGCATTCATATAAACCGCTCCACCCACAGAACCTGGTATGCCACTGGAAAATTCAAGTCCGGTATACCCTTTTTTACTAATCAATGTGGCAAGGCTGACAAGAGAATGACCCCCACCCACTTTTAGCTCTGTCTCGTTTATAGTCATTTGATCTAATCCAGATCCCAGCTTAATGACAACACCTTCAATTCCTTTGTCAGAGACTAAAAGATTGGACCCTCTGCCAATTGCTCTCCATTGTAAGCGATGTTCTCGGACAACATTCATAACCTTTTTTAAATTTCCGACTGATGAAGGTTCAATAAAAATATCAGCAGGTCCGCCAATCTTGATTGTGGTGTGATTGGCAAGAGGTTCATTTTTTTTTACTTTCCCAATATTTAGGTCCTGTAATTCTTTCATTATTTCATCCATTATTACCACCCTCTATTTCTAAAAACGACGTTTAGTTCAGTTTATGCCAATAATCAGTATGGGCTACTTTTGATTTCCTTTAACGAGCTGTTTCATTAATTCGTAAAGTCTACTAGCGGAATCCGGAACACCTATTTCTTTTGCCTTCTTTTTCATTACGGTTAGATTTTCATTATTTAACAGAATTCGATCAATGTGTTGGATAAGACTCTTACTATTTAAGTCTTTTTCCAAAAGTAATTCTGCTGCTCCATTGTCACTGAGAGATCTCGCATTTTTTTCTTGATGATTATTTGTAACGTACGGACTTGGAACAAGAATACTTGGAATCCCAAGGGAAGTAATCTCTGCTAATGTGGTAGCTCCTGCCCTTGAAACGACTAAATCAATTCCTGCAAGCACTTCCGGCATGTTATGTACAAAGGGTTTTATCACAACGTTTTGGGGATTTCCTACGAGCTCCACTTCTTTTTTTACTGAATCAAAATGGACATCACCGGTGATATATAATACCTGATATGGTTTTCCACCTAATTCAGACAATGATTTTACGACTGCTTCATTTATCGGTCGTGCTCCTCGGCTTCCCCCAAAGATTAATACAGCTGGCATCGTTGTGCTAAGCCCGGCAGAAAGGCGACCACGGATGCCATCCTTACCAATAACCTCTGAAGCCCGGGGATTTCCAGTGAAAGCGACTTTATCGCCCGGAAAATAATCTTTCGCTTCTTCAAAACAAATAGCGATTTTTTGTACGTATCGACTTAAAAACTTATTGGTCAGCCTGGAACGCTGTTTTGTTCATGAATGATAGAAGGTATCCGAAGTTTAGCTGCAGCATAAACAACAGGGCCACATACATATCCTCCTGTTCCAATCACGATGTCTGGTTTGAATTCTTTTAATAGTCTTCTACTATCCTTAACACCTTTAAGAAAGCGAAAAATCGTTTTAACATTATCGAATGAAAGCTTTCTTTTAAACCCAGTTATATGGATGGATTTAAATGGAATGTTCTCTCGTGGAACAATTTCACTTTCTAAACCGTTCTTTGTTCCTATGTATAAGAATTCTGCATCCTTTGTCTCTTTTTGAATTTCTCTTATGAGTGCAAGAGCTGGATAAATATGTCCACCAGTCCCTCCGCCACTTATTACGATTCTCATTTTTCCACCCCTATAATAGTTCACACCTAATTGCTTATCCTATCTTACTATAAAAACCAACGTTACAAAGCGAATGAAAAAAGAATGTTATATAATTGTAAAGAAAAATTGTAAGTCGGCTAGTATTTGTTTTAATTTTACCGTATGAGAAAAACAAAAAACCCTGCTTTGCAAACAGGGTATATTTCAGTATCTTGAATAGCGGCTAATATTGAGAAGGACACCAATAGCCATCAGCATTAACGTCAAGGAAGAACCTCCGTAGCTTAAGAATGGCAGTGTAATTCCTGTAACCGGCATCAGCCCTGTAACCACGCCAATATTTATCATTACTTGTATCGCCACCATGGCAATTATTCCAACTGCAAGTAAGCTTCCATATAAATCAGGGGCACCAAGAGCGATACGTATTCCACGCCATAATAACAGCGCAAATAGTAATAAGATAAACGAGCCGCCAATAAAGCCTAACTCTTCTGAAAGAATTGCAAAGATAAAATCTGTCTGCGGTTCTGGCAGGTAAAAAAACTTTTGTCTACTTTCGCCAAGTCCAAGTCCAAACAAACCGCCTGGACCAATCGCATAAAGCGACTGGATCATTTGAAATCCACTTCCAAGTGGGTCTGACCATGGGTCTAAAAAGGATGTAATCCTCTCCATTCTATATGGAGCCGAAGCAATTAACCCGATAAAGCCGCCTACTCCCAGTAAACCTAAAAAAGCGAAATGACCAATTCGTGCGCCAGCAATAAAAATCATGACAACGCAGGTCCCAATCATCACAGTACCCGTACCAAGATCGGGTTGCAGCATAATCATTGCAAATGCTGTAAATGCAAGCCCTAATGAGGGGAGAAGACCTTTTCTAAAGGAAGTAATTAATTTTTGTCGTTCTGAAAGATATTTTGCCAAAAATGCGATCATTGCCAGTTTCATAAATTCAGAAGGCTGAATAGAAAAGGCACCAACACCAATCCAACTTCTAGAACCGTTTCGTACATTACCAATTCCAGGGATAAGAACAAGAACCAGCAAAACAAAGCAAACAATAAGAATTGTTTTAGCCCAAGTTCTCCACGTCCAGTAGTTGATGTTCATAATAAAAAACATGGCAGCGATTCCGACACCGGCAAAAAGGGTTTGCCTTTTTGCAAAGAAAAAGGAATCTTGAAATTTATATTGGCCCATATAGCACTTGCACTATATACCATAGTAAGCCCCACTGCCAGCAGCGTAAAAGTTACAATCATTAAAATAAAATCAGGAGTTGTTCTCTTTGTCGGCACACTACACACCTCGGGCTAGAGTTTTAGGGCATGTGTAGCCTCGAAGGAAAAACCTAAGGAGGACAAGCCCTTACTTAAGCATATGCACCGCTTCGATAAAAATGTCTCCCCTGACTTCAAAAGTTTTATATTGATCCCAACTCGCACAAGCAGGAGATAACAAAATAACGTCGCCTGCTTCGGAAAATTGATATGCCACAGGCACTGCTTTTCCAACATTATCGACACGCTTTATTATTTTTATTCCAATCTCTCTTCCGACACGTTCAAGCTTTGGAGCCGTTTCGCCAAAAGTTATTAGTGCCTTTACATTTTTTAAATAGGGGATTAGCTCATCGAATTCATTCCCACGATCCAGACCTCCTGCTAATAAAATAACGGGAGCCTGAAAAGCTGCTAAAGCATTAACTGTGGCTAAGATATTCGTTGCTTTTGAATCATTATAAAATTTTCGTTCAGCAATTTTCGCGACAAATTGGAGGCGATGTTTTACCCCTGTAAAGTTTTGTAATACTTCTTGAATCGCACTATTTTCCACACCTGAAAGCTTTGCGGCAGCCATTGCCGATAAGATATTTTCAAGGTTGTGGACTCCTGGAAGGGCAATTTCACTAACCTTCATCACGTTTTCACCATTAAAACAAATCCAGCCAGCATTGATATAGGCACCCTCAGAAAGTTCCCTTTTCGTGGAAAATGGAATAATCGTAGCGCTTGAATGATTAGCAATTTCTAACGTATCATTCTGGTCAGCATTGACAATTAAATATTCAAACCCTGTTTGATTTTTAGTAATATTTGCTTTCGCTTTAATATATTCTTTTCTTGTACCATGATAATCCAAATGAGCATCATAAAGATTTGTAATAATAGCAATTTTCGGGTTGAATGAATTGATCCCCATGAGCTGGAAGGATGACAATTCAATTACGATCGTATTTTCGTTGGTTGCTTTCTGTGCAACACCCGATGCCACCGTTCCAATATTTCCGGCTATTAAAGGTTGCTTGCTACCCTTGTTTAACATTTCAAAAACAAGAGTTGTTGTTGTTGTTTTCCCGTTCGTGCCAGTTATCGCAATAAATGGTGCTTCAGAGACTTCATAGGCAAGCTCAACTTCTGTAATAACGGGGATACCTTTTTCAAAAGCCCCTTCAATCATTGGATTATTATAGGGAATTCCAGGGTTCTTGACAATAAGCTCGAAACCCTCTTCAAGCAGTTCAACAGGATGTTCACCACAGATCACTTTAATTCCTTGCTCTAATAACCCCTGTGCCTCTGGATTTTCTGATAATGGCTTTTTATCATTAACTGTTACAAATGCACCAAGCTTATGTAGAAGCGCTGCTGCTGTTACCCCGCTTTTCGCCAAACCGAGGACAAGTATTTTTTTGTGAGTATAAGATTTAATCTGCTTCAATTACAACCACACCTCAATATAGATTCCTAGAATTGCAAATAGTAGACCAACACTCCAAAAAGTGACGACCACCCTCCATTCCGACCAGCCAACTAACTCATAGTGATGATGCAATGGGCTCATCCGGAAAATACGTTTACCCGTCGTTTTAAAGGAGATTACCTGTAAAATCACTGATAGTGTTTCAATTACAAACACACCACCAATAATAATAAGCAATATTTCAAGTTTTGTTAAAATGGCAATGCTTGCTATTGCACCACCAAGTGCAAGCGAGCCTGTATCACCCATAAAAACCTTTGCTGGATGGGCATTAAAAACTAAAAATCCTAATACTGCGCCAACAACTGCTACCGAGAAAATAGCAATTTCTATTTGCGATTGGTTCCATGCAAGAACTGCGTGCCCCAAATGCGATCGCTGCTATCCCTGATACCAGTCCATCAAGTCCATCCGTTAAGTTTACTGCATTGGAAAACCCAACAAGCCAGAAAATAATGAAAAATACGAAAAACCAGCCAAAATCAATAGAATAATCACCAAAAGGCAAGCTTACATCCGTAGGATAACCATTTTGCTTATAAATCAAATAAAATATAACAGAAATAATAATTTGACCTAAAAGTTTCTGTTTTGAAGTTAATCCTAAATTTCTCTTCAATGCTACTTTAATAAAATCATCTAAGAAACCTAAAAGTCCAAATCCAATGGTAACAAGAAGAAGTAAATATGTTTTCACTGTTGGTTCCGAAAATTTTGCTGTCATAACAAGAGTTGTAATGATAATCGAAAATAAAATCATGACTCCGCCCATTGTTGGCGTTCCTGATTTCTTTTGGTGGGATTTAGGACCTTCCTCGCGAATGCTTTGTCCAAATTTCAACCTTCTTAAGAAGGGAATAAAAATCGGAGAAAGCAATACTGATATAAGGAATGCCATTATTATTGTGAAAAAGATAACTTGTTCCAGCATTTTATCCCCTCCTTTCACGGCGAATGTTGTCTATTTCTCTTGCCACTTTTTTCAACATCGCAGCTATATCATATGTTTGTTCATTTTTGTTAAGAAGTTCTTTGTTTAAAAAATCAAATTTTGTTATATCCATTTTCTTTTCGATTTCTCCATCTAATTTTTCTAAATAGTACTGCAATAGATTTCGTACTGCTTCAATCGTGTCTTCTGTAAAAAAAACCGGGAATTGGCTGGGCGTATAGGGTGGAAGCTTAACCTTTTTGTCCCAAACCGCAGCAATAGCTCCATTAGCTATCGCATCGGAAAGTTCTCCCGATTCATCGTTTAACAGTATAAAAATCCCTTTAGGCTGCTTAATCTTTGCCTGGTCTGTTACCGAATAAAACACAAGATTGGGCTCATTTGCTCCCCTTTTATCAGCAAACACATTTGCTAAGTCCTTAAAAGCTAAATACATACTATCTCCCTTCGATTGCTTCACGAGCAACAAGTCGGTCATCAAAATCGTGAATTTGGTTGCCAATTATTTGATACGTTTCATGACCTTTTCCAGCAATTAAAATCACATCACCACTTGATGCCTGTTCAATCGTCTTAACGATCGCAACTTTCCGATCAGGTATAACCAAATATTTTTCCCCATTTACACCTGCTTCCATTTCCCTTAGGATTTCTAACGGGTCTTCACTTCTTGGGTTATCTGAAGTGAAAATAGGGTCGGTGGAATATTGGCAAGCAATCTGTGCCATTAACGGCCGTTTTGTGCGATCACGGTCTCCCCCACAGCCTACTAATACAAATACCCTTTTCTTGGCGAAATGCTGAATCGTTTTTAGCACATTTTCGAGACTGTCTGGTGTATGAGCATAATCAACAATGACGGTGAAATCTTGGCCGGCATTAACGAGTTCAAATCGACCTGCAATTCCTGCAATACCTTCAATAGATTGAATGATTTCATTTATCGGAATACCTGAAACGAATGCAGCAGATATACTTGCAAGAACGTTATAAACACTGAATTTCCCAATAAACTGAATCCTCATCGAAAAATGATTCTCTTGAATCTCCAAATCAAAAGTTGTTCCAGCTGCTGTCATTTGAATATTTGTTGCGCGGATATCCGCATCATTGTCAATTCCGTATGTAACTACATGTGCAGAAGTTGATTTTTGATACATTACTGAAGCAGGATCATCTGTATTCAATATAGCGAATTTTGGTTTATGTGGATCAAATGTATTTCCAAGCTGAGCAAATAATAAGCTCTTGGCACGTTTATATTCATCCATTGTTTCGTGATAATCAAGATGATCCTGTGTTAAGTTTGTAAATACGGCAATATCGAAGTCACAGCCGTGTACTCTGCCCAAATCTAGAGCGTGCGAAGAAACCTCCATGACTGCTGTATCGACATCTTCTTCGACCATTTGATTAAAAGTCTTCTGCAGTGTCAAGCTTTCTGGCGTTGTATTTTTTGTTTCAATTATTTTATCGCCGATTTTTGTATACATCGTTCCAATTAAACCTGTTTTCTTTCCTGCATCAGAAAAAATCTTTTCAATAAGATGACTTGTTGTTGTTTTCCCGTTGGTTCCCGTAATCCCAATTAACTGTAATCTTTTAGTCGGCTGACCATAATAAGCATCAGCAAGTACAGCCATTGCCCTTGTAGTGTCCTTTACAATTATAACGGGTACTTTAACAGATATCGGATGTTCAGCAAGGATAGCCACTGCACCATGATCAACGGCAGATTTGGCATAATCATGGCCGTCCACCGTATATCCTTTAATACAAATAAATAAGCTCCCAATTTGCACCTTACGATTATCGTTTTCAATTGATGTAATTTCTGGATTATTTTCTCCTTTAAAAGGAACTAATGGATGCAATTGCTTAAGTAGCTCTTGTAGCTTCATTTTCCTCAAATCCTCTCGTGACTAGCAAAACACTTTTTTTATTCTTTATATTTCCGAACTCTTCTTCAAAAAGTCCCACCTTATTTTACATGAAAATAAATTTTTTTACCATGAAACCTTTAAAATAGTACGGAAAAAACAGGCGGCGGAAAACATTCCGGCCGCCTTAATTTTTAAAAAATAAGAAAGAATCTGTTGAACTTCGAATACTGTCTAGCTCCAACGCAGGTCGCTTCCGCTTTTCTTAGTTAATCCCCGTTACTGAAATAAAGTCTGATTGTGGATCCTTCTTTTACCTTCGATCCCGCTTCAGGAGATTGCCTTACGACAACATCCCCTTCACCGCTGGAATCAATTTTTAAGTTAAGCATTTGCTCGGTAAGTTCAATTTTTGTTAAGCCTGTTAAATCCGGTAATGTGATTAATGGGACATCATCCCAAGCTTTTTTCTTTTCGATTTGATCTTTTCGCGGCGGCACACCCATTGATATTAAACTATCTTTCATAATATTTCCTACAATTGGAGCAGTTACTTGCCCCCCAAATTGAACCGTGCCCTTCGGATTGTCTACTGCAACATAAACGACAAGCTGCGGATCATCGGCTGGTGCAAACCCAACAAAGGACAAAATATAATTATTTTCTAAATAATGACCATTTTAAGCTTTTTGGGCTGTTCCTGTTTTTCCACCTATTCGATAGCCATCAACAAACGCTTTGCCCCCTGTCCCTTGAGCTACAACACTTTCAAGTGCGGAACGGATTTCTTTCGAAGTATTTTCGGAAATCACTCTTCGTTTTACAACAGGAGAATTTCTCATTACGACTTCCTTTGTTACAGGGTCGATTAATTCTTTTGCAATGTATGGCTGATAAAGTATACCGCCATTAATCGCAGCCGAAACAGCAGTTACTTGCTGGATTGGCGTAACCGATACTCCCTGTCCAAAAGCAGTTGTGGCCAATTCGACTGGTCCTACCTTGTTAAGGTTAAACAATATTCCAGTTCCCTCGCCCTGCAAATCGATCCCAGTCTTCTGCCAAAGCCAAAGTTTTTTATATATTTAAACAATGTATCTTTACCAAGTCTCTGCCAAGCTCAACGAATCCTGGGTTACATGAGTTTTGGACCACCTGGAGAAAAGTCTCACTACCATGTCCTCCACGCTTCCAGCATTTTAACCTAGCACCAGCAACCTGCACATATCCGGGGTCATTAAAATGATCTTTTTCCAGGTTAACTTTCCCTTCTTGAAGTGCCGCTGCCAGGGTTATGATTTTAAACGTTGAACCTGGCTCATAAGTTGACCAGATTGGAAGATTCCGGTTATAAACCTCTTGAGGGACATTTTGGAAATTCGTAGGATCAAATGTTGGCCGGCTGACATTGCTAATATTTCACCACTATTAGGTTTCATCGCAATTGCAACCATTCCGTCCGGATGAAATTTAGCCTCTGCTATGTCCAGTTCCCTTTCGACAATAGTCTGGATTTTGGAATCAATCGTCAATTTTAAATCGATGCCGTTCACTGGTTTCTCGTAATCATCGGCCATATTATTCATTCGCTCGCCTTTAGCATTTGCATAAAATTTGACCGATCCTTGTTTACCACTAAGCTCTTTATCATAATATTTTTCCAATCCCATTAGCCCTTGATTGTCCACTCCAGTAAAACCAAGGACATGGGAAAGGTAACTTCCAAATGGATAGTATCTTTTAGAGTCTTCACCAATATATACTCCCTCAAGACCTAATGACCTGATTTCTTTTGCTTTTTCATGGGAGATTTTTCTTCCTTCTTTCATCCGAACAATCGATTCACCTTGTGTTATTTCTTTATATGCCTTTTCTTTTTGCATATTTAACACAGGTGCAAGTTTCTTAGCAGTTGTTGTAGGATCTTTAATTTGCCTTGGAACCACGTAAACTGTTGGAGCACTAATATTTGTTGCTAATGCTACTCCATTACGGTCAACAATCTCTCCACGCTCGGGTTCAAAGGGAATATTCCGGCTCCAGGAGCCCTTTGCTTTATCTGTTAGCATATTCCCTAGAAAGAACTGTACATATCCAAGACGGACATCAATAATGAGGAAGGTTAAAATTCCAACGAACAGTGCAATCATCAACCGTTTACGGACAGTGACATTTGAAACACGCATATTATGAACGATCCTCCTTTACCTAGTCCGTTCATTTATATGCTTGTACTTTTTTAAATAGAACGTGATTTGGACGGTAAAATCTACATTTATCCGTTCTAACCTCTGCGTCAGGTCGCCTTAATTTCCACCATTTTGTTTTACTGACGAATTGGCTGCTGATCCTGCAGCCTCTTTTTTCGACTGCTCTTCAGGAGTAATTAAATCGACGATCAGGAGATCTCCTTTATGTAATGGAGCACCTGATTTCATATTTTGATTATCTACATAACCACTTCCAGATGAATTAAGTTTTGCGCCTGCCATTTTTACTACCTTCATCACATCACGGAGCGACCAGCCTGTCATATCGGGGACTGTAATATCCCCATCGGTTTGGATAATCACTTTTTCTCCATCAAGTACTGTTGAACCTGCCTTAGGATACTGTGCTACGATTTTTGAACCTTTTCCAAGAACCACAGTATCATATCCTTGACCCTTTAAGGTTTTCACTGTCTGATCAACTGATTGTCCATTAAGTTCAGGAAGTTGATTTGCAACTGCCTTTTCTTGCTTTGATGGCTGTATATTTAAATATTGCAAGCTATTTTTCATAACAGGGTCAAATATCTCCGAAACTGGGATAGAACCCTTTGTATAGTCATCCACATTAGGTTGTTGAACAGCCACATAGACAATTAACTTTGGATCATCTTTTGGAGCCATTCCTATAAAAGAAAATACATAATTGGATGGTCCGGTTAAATACTTGCCATCAGGACCAGGAATTTGTGCAGTTCCAGTTTTCCCGGCAACACTGTACCCATCAATTTTGTAACGGCTTCCGGTTCCCTTTGGGGAAGTGATTACCGTTTCTAAAATATCACGGACTTTTTTGGCTGTATCAGCCGAAATTGGTGTTCCTACAACTTCTGGTGTTGTTTGCTTGATGGTTTCACCTGTGTCATGGTTTACTATCTTGTCCACGACCTGCGGTTTCATCATTTTCCCATCATTAGCAACCGCTGTGGCCGCTTGGATTTGTTCAATCGGTGTAATCGCTGTTCCTTGCCCAAAAGCCGTATCAGCCTTTTCTATCGGATAGTTAAAAAGAATTTTTCCTGCTGCCTCATTTGGAAGATCAATCCCGGTAGGCCTATCAAAGCCGAATTTCAATAAATATTGATGGAATCGATCGAAGCCTAACTTCTCATTGGCAATTCTTGCAAACCCAACATTGGAAGACCGCTGGACACCTTCTAAAAAGGAAATATTCCCCCAGCCATTTTTATTCCAGTCATAGACAGGCGGGCTTTTTGGTGTAACTAAATATTTACCAGATGGGTATGTTTCATTTGGATTAAAGACATTTTCCTGTACCGCTGCCGAAAGGGTAAATACCTTCATGGTAGATCCTGGTTCGAAGGAAGTTTCAACGGCTAGATTTTGCCAGCTATTATCGATGCCTTGTTTTGTTTTCGGTTCAAAAGTTGGTCTTTGGCCATTCCTAAAATATCTCCTGTTTTCGGGTCGGCAACAATAGCAATCATATTTTTCGGCTTATATTCCTGATTCACCTTATTCATGGCATCTTCTAGGAATGTTTGGATCTTTTTATCAATACTTAAATAAACATCGTTACCATCTTTTGCAGGAGTGACTTTTTGTTTTCCATTTGGAAGTAGATATCCCCACAAATCGCTTTGATAGTCTATTTTGCCATCTTTTCCTGTTAATTCTGTATTTAAGTATTTCTCTATCCCCATTTTTCCAATCGTTTTATAGCTGCCATCCTTTTGTTCAACCGGGTCTGCATAGCCAACCAAATGGGAAGCAAAAATCCCATTTGGATATGAGCGTGTTGAATCGCGGACAAACGTTATCCCAGGTAAATGCAATTTTTCAATTTTATCTTTTGTATCACTAGAAATATCTTTTCCTGCTTTTCCAAATTCTACCTGAAAAAGGCTTTTTTTCGTAAGAAGACTATAAATCTGGGATTCACTTAAATTAATATATTTTGCCAATTCATTAGCAGTTTTAGCTGGATCAACCACATTCATTGGTTTTTTAGGATTCGTTGTCATTTTTTTACTTAGAATCGCGACAAGATTATAAGAAGCTGTATCTTCTGCGACAACCTCGCCATTCCGATCATAGATTGTCCCTCTTTGAGCTACTAAGGTACCTTCCCTTTTGTATTTTTGTGCGGCTTTGGCAGCAAGCGGCTGCCCGTCTACCTCGCCTGTGAATTCAATAGAGAAATACCTAAAAAGAACTATAAAAAAGAGCGGCCGAATAGTACAAATAATACGGCTGCTCCGAGATTAATATTTGGCTGTTTCTTGTTCATTTTCCTGGCACAACCTTAACATTATTTTCATTTACCTGAAGACCCATTTTTTTGGCGTTATCCCAAATGCGCTGATAGTTACTAAGGTCGTTAACTTTTACCTGTAAGTCACTATTAACCCTTTGTTGATCATTAATCGAGGTTTGGGTGTCCTGAATACTTTTGTTTACCTGATAAATTTCTGCTTGATTCGAAATAATGTTGATAGCTCCGAAACAAACTAAACCAGCAAACACTAAACCAATTACCTTCTCTCCTGGAGTTAGCCAGTACTTTTTGATCGCTTCTGTACTCACATATTGATTTGGCAGTTCCACCTGTTCCTGTTGTTGCTGAATTTTCCTGGCAAGATTACTCATTCTTTCCCCTCCAAATTATGGTTTATATAGTTTTTCTGCAATTCGAAGCTTTGCAGATCGTGCACGGTTATTTTGCCCTAACTCTTCTTCTGATGGAAGAACCGGCTTACGAGAGATTAACTTTAAAATTGGTTTATACTCATCAGGGATAATAGGTAAGCCTGGAGGTAAATTCGGTGTTTCACTTGCTTTTTTAAAGGTTGCCTTACAAATTCGATCCTCTAACGAGTGAAAGGTAATCACACTAATTCTTCCGCCCGGATTTAACAGTTCAATCGCTTGATTTAACGACTGCTCAAATACTGATAATTCATCATTGACAGCAATTCGAACAGCTTGAAAAGTTCGTTTGGCAGGATGTCCACCTTTTCTCCTGGCAGGTGCAGGAATCGCTTCTTTAATCAAATCAACGAGCTCAAATGTGGTTGCAATTGGTTGCAATTCTCTTGCCGCTTCAATTTTTCGGGCAATTTGTTTAGAAAATTTCTCCTCACCATAACGAAAAAAAATGCGGACTAAATCTTCATATGACCAATGATTGATCACATCATATGCTGAAAAATGCGCGTCATTGTCCATTCTCATATCTAATGGTGCATCGTGGTGATAACTAAAGCCTCTTTCCGGAGTATCCAATTGCGGGGAGGAAACTCCAAGGTCATAAAGGACCCCATCGACTTTTTCAATCCCAAGATTCTCAAGTTCTTCTCGTAAATATAAAAAGTTGCTTTTAACAATAGTCAGTTTTTCGTGATGGGCGGATAATTTCTCTTTTGCATGAGCGATAGCTGTTTCGTCTTGATCGAAGGCAATTAATTTTCCCTTACCATTGAGTTTTGAGAGAATAACGGAACTATGTCCGGCGCCACCCAATGTACAATCAACATAGATACCATCGGGTTTAATACTTAATCCTTCTACAGCTTCATTTAACAAAACCGTTGTGTGTTCAAACATGTTGCTGCCACCTCTTTCCAATCGAACGATATAATCCAGAGTGTTATTTTAAAATAACTTCTCCATTATATATCAAACCCAATCATATTTTCTGCAATTTCGGCAAAAGATTCTTCAGACTGTACAAAATAGTCTTCCCAAATCTGTTTACTCCAAATTTCAATTCGATTGGAAACGCCCAAAATCACACATTCTTTTTCCAATTTCGCATATTGCAGGAGTGGGGCTGGTATATTGATTCTCCCCTGTTTATCCAGTTCGCTTTCGGTTGCACCTGAAAAGAAGAATCTAGTAAAAGCACGGGCATCTTTTTTTGTCAGAGGTAAGCCTTTTAATTTCTCTTCTAACAGCCCCCACTCTGATAATGGGTAACCAAACAAACATTGATCCAAACCGCGCGTAATGATAAACATCTCACCTAGGTCATCGCGGAATTTGGAGGGCACAATCAATCCGCCTTTTACATCAATGCTATGATGGTATTCACCCATAAACATACCCAATACCCCCACTTTCTTTTATAAGAGTACCACATTCCCCCACTTTCCTCCACTTATTTTAATACAATTCGTGTCTAAAATGTGAAATCCTTTTTTATCCAGATATTTTTCTAAAAAAAAAGAAACTTCACAGCGTTGGTGAAGTTTCTCTACATTTTTACTACCTTATGGCGCCCATCAAACTCAAAACTTAGTTCCATTAAATCACGAATTAAGTTAAGACCAAACTCATTTAAATAATAAAATACATTCCATATTCTTTCTTGTGGAAAGCCATAAGGCCTTAAAGAAAGGTCGACACGATCATATTTAGTAAGAATGACATCGTGTTTTTTCTTCACTGATTCTTCTAATTTGGTTTCCATAAATCTAATTTCTTTAAGTAGGTAATTTTCATTTTTCTTTAATAGTGGAAGCAGTCCTTTATCAAGTTCAGCTGTTTTTGCTTCGATATGCTGATACTGTTTTAGCAGTTGATCTTTTGCAGCAAAAAACAAGTCAGTTACTTCCTTGTCTTTAATCGCCGCAAGAAATATTTCTCTATTCGCGTTTGTTCCTTTATTCAACACTTCTGGTAAATTCAAATGTAACTCAAGCAGGTCTGTTTCAATTGAACGGTCAAGCATGGTTATATTCAAGCGAGGGACAATAGGAGGCATTTTTATATTAAAATGCTCAAACACAAGCTTAAGTTCTGCCCAATAAGAGATTTCACCAGGTCCAGCAATAAAGGCAAGCGTTGGGAAGAGCCATTCCTGCATTAACGGCCTTGTTACCACATTATTGCTTAATTTTGCAGGATCATGGTTTACTATCTCCACTAATTCTTCCTTAGAAAAAGAAACTACACCACTTTTCCCCACAAAACGATCATTCGAGCGATCATAGTCAAGCAAAATTCTTTCATTAAATCTTTGGTCGTAATAAAACAAGTTTGCTGCTTGGTCTCCTGCTTCAATTGTCAGCGGAAAACCTTCTTTCCTTATTGCTTTTTGTTGTTCAAACAGTGAAAAGGTAATGGAATCATGGTGATGAATCTGTTCTATTAATAATTCTTTTTGAAGAAGCCTGAAACGAGGATCTCCTGAATCGACAATTAACAGCCCATAATCTTTAAACAGTTCCATGATGATATTGGCAAAGAAATCCACAAAGGTAGTTGATCTCACTAGTTGCTTCTCTGCAAATTCCAGCAGTGAATTCGTGTGATCCGTTTCACCAAAATTCTTAATTACATTTTGCACCCATAAAAGACAAGTATCCTTGTTAAGCTGGATATCGGATACCATTTTCTTTTGCAAAACTTTTTCTGGATAAATCCACTTATCGACTTTTTTTTCAATTGGTACAAAAACATGATTTACTTCCTGGAAATCATGGTCTTCTCCCGCAATCCAAAAAACAGGAATGACTGGTACGCCCAACTCCCTTTCTTTTTGTTCAGCTAATTTTATGATGGAGATAACCTTATGTATCGAATAAAGGGGTCCAGTAAGGATTCCTGCTTGTTGCCCACCGATGACAACGACGCTGTCTTTATGTTTCAATTTATGAATTGATTCTTCAACAGCCTTAGATGATGGGTAGTTTTTCATAAATCTTTCAATATGTTCTGCAACCTCTTCACGAGGAAACGATCGATTAGTTAACTCAGCTAATCTTTTCCGATCTTCCGTTAATTCATTATAACGATAATGGAAAAATGGCTGGATGGCAGCAGATTGTTCCAAATAATTTGAAGCAAAACGATTTTGTGCTGGTAAAGAGAGATTTAAAATCTCCATTTATGTTCTTCCTTTCTGATCATCCATATTCATTCTTTACAAAGTATAGCATTAACCACCGCTTATGAAAAAAAACTTTGCTTACAAATGATGATATTCCTAAAACTCTTTACATTAGTTCTTTCCCCTTTAGCAAATAATAAAAATTTTCTATTTGCGGCCTTCTTTTCCTTGATCATTTGCTTCTTCCAATAAAAAGCCCAAAATAGCATCTACTTCCGTCCTTGTCTTGGCTTCAATATCTTTTAACATCGATGAACGATTATCTGACGTATTTTTGCAAATTTCGATAATTTGCCTGAGATATTCCTCTTGATTTTCTAAGTTTAAAATATAGGAAATTTCAGCAAACAGGTTTTTTAAGGCTTTTAGATAGAATTGATTTTTTATTAATTCCCCATTCTTAATTTGTAGAATGGATGTTAAGGGATTAATAACAGCGTTTACAATCAATTTGTTTACCAATACTTCATAATAATTCTTACAAACAACAAGTGGAAATTCAGGAGAAACTACCTCGGCTAATTCACGTAGCACAGTCGAATCTCCTTTATAAACGGCCACATTCGTTTTACCTACCCCATTATGGCTTACAATATATGAACTCTCCTTGTATGCCCCATGCTCAACTGACCCGACAAAGAGATTGTTTACTGGTAATTTTTCAATCAGCTTTAAATGCCCCATCCCATTTTGTAGAAATAATAAACTTTCAGGAGGAGTTTCTAAGTCTTTTACTTTTTCAGTAATCGAACTAAGCTGATACTGTTTTACCGTAATAATCGTTAATTCCTCCTTACCCATCCAAGCAGCAATTGGTTGAGCCTTTACCTTTATTCTGGTTTGCACGGAACCATTCTTTCGCACTACACCATAATCATTAATCTCTTTTGCTTGTTCCTTTGTTCTCGTATAAATTATGACAGGAAAAAAGGTACTCAAATAGGAGGCAAATAATAATCCGATAGAACCAGCACCAATAATTCCAATTTTCATGTATATCCCTCATTTTTCGTCTTTGATAAATAGTTTAGCAGATGTTAACGCTGCATTGTATTTTGAATCCAAACCAGCAAAAACAAGAGACTGACATTAAAGTCAGCCTCTGTTCCATTTAAACTGGATATACAGGATGTTTTCGATGACTAAAGAACATTTCTTTTGTTTCATAATAATTAAAACGCTGAATTAACACGGTTCTCAATTCTTTAGGTGCAACAATCTCATCAACAATAAGCTCGGAGGCAAGCTTATAAATATCAATATGCTCTTTATATTCTTGATGTTTTGCTTGAACGAATGCGATTCGTTCTTTTGAATCTTCTATTTCATTAATCTTGTTTGAATATACAGCATTGACAGCAGCTTCTGGACCCATAACGGCAATTTGCGCTGTCGGTAAAGCGATACAGCAATCTGGCTCAAAAGCTGGACCCGCCATTGCATAAAGACCAGCCCCATAGGCTTTCCTGACAATGACTGAAATTTTCGGTACTGTCGCTGAACTCATAGCCGCAATCAATTTCGCGCCATGCCGAATAATTCCGGCACGTTCCACCTTCGTGCCTATCATAAATCCTGGTACATCAGCAAGGAACAATAATGGAATATGGAAAGCATCGCAAAGCTGGATAAATTTCGCTCCCTTATCAGCAGAATCGACAAAAAGGACACCACCCTTTGCTTTCGGCTGATTGGCAATAATTCCAACCGCCCTTCCATCAATTCTCGCAAATCCAGTAATTAATTCGGTTGCAAACAGCTTTTTCACTTCATAAAAACTGTCTTCATCAATTAGGGCATTAATACATTCAAACATATCGAATGGCGCATTTTGATTTTCAGGAATAATCGCTTCAAGTTCACGCCCCTTTTTTGGAGCAATCCCATTCAGCAAGTTAGGTTTTTCTTTAAAACTTGCAGGGAAATAACTAATATATTTCTTTGCCGATTCAATAGCTTCTTCTTCACTAAAGGTGAGAACATCACCGCAGCCGCTTACGGTGCAATGCATCCTTGCCCCGCCCATTTCCTCAAGCGTTACTTTTTCGCCAATGACCTTTTCGGCCATCCGCGGTGATCCCAGGTACATCGATGCATTCTGATCCACCATGATGACAATATCACAAAAAGCAGGAATATACGCACCACCTGCTGCCGAAGGTCCAAAAAGAATGCACACCTGCGGAATCATTCCAGATAGTTTTACTTGGTTATAGAAAATCCGACCTGCTCCGCGCCGATTAGGAAACATTTCTAATTGGTCTGTTATCCTCGCACCTGCCGAATCAACAAGATAAAACAAAGGAACCTTCAGTTTTTCTGCAACTTCTTGAATTCGGATAATCTTTTCTACGGTCCTTGCTCCCCAAGAACCAGCCTTAATCGTGGAATCATTTGCCATGACACAAACAGTTTGACCATTGATTTTGCCAAGCGCAGTAACAACTCCATCAGCAGGGAGGTCTCCCGCCTGAACATTCGCAAATTTCCCGTCTTCTTCGTACTTTCCTTCATCAAATAATATCGCAAGGCGATCACGAACAAACAACTTATTTTGTTCCTTAAGCTTCTCGTGGTATTTAGGATGCCCTCCCGCTTCGATCATCTTTCTTTTTTCATCTAATTGTTCATTTAACGTATTCATTGATGCCATTTTTTCACCTCATCTGCATTTATTCTAAAACAATTAATACGTCGCCTTCGTTGACAAAGTCTCCTATATTTACTTTCATTTCCTTCACAATGCCCTCTGTATCGCTCTCAATCGGTATTTCCATTTTCATTGATTCCAACATTATTACTTCTTGACCTGAGGCTACTTTTTCGCCATTTGATACTAAAATATTTAAAACCGTTCCTGCCATTGTAGCTGTAATTTCTCTCATGATATTTCTCTCCTTATTTCACTAATTTTTTTGTTAAAAAGTTTGTCGTATATAACCCTTTTTGGAAGTCCTCATTTTGTATGTCTTGGAAAAACTTTTGCGCTGTTGTTATTGCTTACCATCTTGTTTTACATGCTTTTCTATCCCCTTTTCTTCCTTTATTATTTTTCTACAACATTCTCCAAATTTCCTGCAAATTTCGAAAACGGTTTCTAAGGTTTAAATGAGGAAATTTTCATTCATTTGTTATATAATATTATTAATTCAATATAATAATTTTAAAATTAATTCTTCTTCATGTTATTCGAGTCTAAGTGAATATATACAAAGTGATGATTTTTAGGAGGTAGACATATGGGAGCAAAAGTTGAAAAACTAAAAGTGAATTTTAAAACGCTAGAAGAGTTTAAAAAATTTAAAGAATATGGGATTCAGGAGCTTTCCATGTTTGAGGACCTTGAAGCGAATATCATTGAAGATGATAGTGACTCACCATTTTATGGTATTTATTACGGAGACAAACTAGTAGCTCGAATGAGCCTATACCAAATTGACGCTAAATTTGATCGTTATTTTTCTCCTCCGCAAAGTTATTTGGAATTATGGAAGCTGGAAGTCTTGCCGGATTATCAAGGAAATGGTTACGGGAAAACTCTCGTAGAGTTCGCTAAAAACTTTGGGCTTCCAATAAAAACAAATCCAAGAATGCAGTCAAGTGGATTCTGGGCAAAAATGGACTTTTTAAATGTTGAGTACGATATGGAGCGCGACCGTGGAGAAAATCCTTTCCTTTGGTATCCAGAGGGCGTTGAAGCACAGGAACATTAAAGAAACGACACGCAAAAGCGGACCTAAAAGTCCGCTTTTTTTATTTCTCTACTCTTTCGAGATTCCCGTTTTTGTCCATTTGGAACTTTACTTTTTGCTGACGGTCTTCTTCTTGTAGGACAACCATTTTACGAGCCCTCTCCATTATCTCAATTAATGAGCGGTAATCCTCTTCGACTTCTTTAAGATTCTTTGAAAGTCTTTCATTCTCAGCGGCCAAATAGTAAGTTTTCTTTTCCAATTCTTTTACCTTTTCGAAAGATTTATCCCTGTCATCCACAATTCTTGAGGAGGCCTCTGCTTTTTTTTGAAGTCCTTCTAAAAAGTGAATGACTGCTTGGAATGTAATTGCACCATTAATATTTATAGGGGGTGAAAGTCGTTCTTCCACTTTAGCTAACTCGCCAGAAGTTTCGGAATCCACTGGAAGACTTTGTTTTTTTAATTCTTTTCTTTGTTTCTTGGCAAGTTCAATTCCAGATTTATATTGTTTTCTTACAAACGAGTTCCAACGGAAACCACATGCAGCAGATGTTCTAGATAGTTGTTTTCCTACTTCTTCAAAGGCTTGCAGCTGTGTCCCGCCTTCACGAATATGTCTTAACACCACTTCAGCTAGCAACAAATCTTCATCCTGTGACCAGGCATCTTGTCGAGTTGGTGACATTTACTATCCCTCCTAGTGTTTTTATTCATACATATGCATCTACTAGAAAAGATAGACTTAAACAAGAGTTGTGTTTTTAATCTTTATTCTTTGTTTTTTTGCTCACAAATTTCTGTACATGGCCATGGTGGACTTCACTTTCCCAAAGGGTGGCACAATTTCTAACTTCCTCTTCCATTCTTTCACGCAATTTTGCTTCTTCCCATTTTCTTATCCACAATCTTTTATATGATTGCAAAACGATTGAATCATTCGATAAAAGATTACCAAGGTATGCTTCACATGCAAGAAGCGAATCATCTTCAAATAAACCGTCAATAAATCCCAATTCTTTTAAATATTCTACTGTATGTATTTCTGCTTCCATTAGCATCTTCATCGTTTTTGAAGTGGCAAACTTTTCAGCTACAATTGACCCTCCACCCCAACCTGTGGTTATCGCCTGCTTCCCTTGAACAAATCCAGCTTTAACTCCTTTTCGGCCAAACGAAAATCACAAGCCGATGCCAGTTCACATCCTCCTCCTAGTGCAATTCCATTGATCAGAGCAAGCGTCGGTTTAGACAAGGTTAGTAACGAGTATAGGATATTCGCCATTTTTGATAGCATTGGGTAGGCATCCTCCTTCGTTTCAAGGAGATGAAAAACCGATAAATCACCGCCTGAACAAAAAGCCTGGTCTCCTTTACCTGTAATCACTAGTGCTTTTATATCCGTTTCATTTGTCAGCTTAATAGCTTCTGTTAACCCTTGCATGACCTCATAATTAATAGCATTTCTTTTTTCACTTCTTGTGATTGTAAATAATAAATAACCCAGTTCACGTTTCTCGATTGTATAAGGCAACCTAACCCATCCTTCCTCATTCGTATAATTTTTAATACTATTATTGTTCTCAAAACGACAAAAGCACAAGGGTATATCGCCCTTGTGCTTTCTATCCTAACGGAAATTAGTCGTTAACAACGCTTTTTCCTTTGTATGTTCCGCAAGCTTTACATACGCGGTGAGCAAGTTTCATTTCACCACAGTTTGGGCAACTTACCATACCAGGTACGTTTAATTTAAAATGTGTACGACGTTTTCTTTTTGCAGTTTTAGAAGTTCTTCTAAAAGGTACAGCCATTCTTCCCACCTCCTTAAAGAGTATTAAGAAAGTAATGAAGGCCAGGAATGCTGGATCTTCACTTTGCTTCTTAGTTTTGCCAATTATGATTCGGAAGAAGAATTGTTTTCATCAAAAAACTTCGCAAGCCCTGCTAGTCTCGGATCAATTTTATTGGATCCAGCTTCTTCATGAAGGACCTCCCAATCCTTACCGGATTGTGGAGCAGCTTCTTCACTATTGACATCATCACAGAAAACTTGCATTGGAACTTCAAGTAAAAGAATTTCTCGAATGATTGGCGAGACATCAATCACATCGCCTTTTACTTGATATACTTCCTCTTCAGTTTCATATTCTGAACCTTGCAAGAGGAACGTTTCAGTTGTTTCGACATTAATTGGAAGTTTAACATCCACTAAAGTACGAGAACAAGGAAGTATTAAATGACCTTCAATCTTCAAATGAAAAGTCACTTTCGTTGAATCGATATCTCCCCGACCTGTAATATGAATCGGAGAAACTTCTCGGATGGTTGGATCATCTTGTTTGATCTCATCAACTCGAATCGTCTCATCAATCATAAAATCCTTGTTTCGATATTTTTGTAATTGACTTAATGTCCATTTCAATTGAATCACCCCAAGGCAACAAAGGTAATTATAGCCTTCGATTAAATTTTTGTCAATGTTTTTTCTTTACACCCTTTAAGGTGAAATCACTAATGTTTCGATGCTCAAATGAACATTTATTTACTAGTTTAACCAGTTCCACAATTTACAAACCAAATCATAACTGTTCCATTGTATACAAACATTTGCCTAATTTCAAGATAGAAAGGCTCTTTTAAAAAATAAAAGACATATTGTATAAGGAAAAACGAAAAGAGGTGTTAAAATGCCCTATAGACAAATCGTTATCCCAGGTGTTATTGGAGTAGGTTACCCTTTAGGGGGTGGATACCCATATGGGTATTGGAGTCCATTCCATCACGGAGGATTTTTTAGTCATCACCATCATGGATGGTACCATGGATTCCCCTACCACCACGGATGGTAAGGATATCATCATTAAAAAAAATATTTACTGACACTTGGAGGATATAGATCATTCTATCTCCACCCCTCCAAATAACACCACTTTTGTGCTATTTCCCCTAATACTGTTGTTTTTGCTATAATAATACTACCTAAAATTACATTAAAGGAGAAAAGCGGATGAAAGCTGTTGGTGTAATTGTAGAATACAACCCTTTTCATAATGGACATGCTTTTCATTTACAAGCAGCACGGCAAGCATCAGAAGCTGATGTTGTCATCGCAGTTATGAGTGGGGATTTTTTACAAAGAGGTGAACCAGCTCTTGTTTCCAAATGGAGCCGTGCGAAGATGGCACTCCTTGGTGGAGTAGATATCATTTTTGAACTTCCTTACAGGTTTGCTACCCAAAAGGCTAAGACCTTTGCAAACGGTGCAGTGTCAATTTTAGATGCAGCCGGTTGCGAATTTTTATGTTTTGGAAGTGAAAGCGGTGATTTAACCTCTTTTTTGCGGACAATCGATTATTTAGAGGAACAGAAAGCATCCTATAATGAGTATATCAAAAGCATGATGAATACCGGCGTAAGCTATCCAAAAGCATTATCGTTATCTTTTCAGCAATTGGCAGACTCAGAAAACCACCTTGATTTAACAAAGCCTAATAACATCCTTGGCTTCCAATACATAAAAGCGATCAAACAACTAGAAAGTTCAATTACACCCCTTACTGTTCAGCGAAAGAATGCAGACTATCATGATGAGCACTTTGCTTCTGAAACGATAGCAAGTGCAACCAGCATTCGCAAGGCACTTTTTTCAAGTGAAAATGGAAAAAATTCAATAGACAAATTTATCCCAGAAACAACACACCAATTGTTGCAGAAATATTACAATGATTATGGGATTTTTCACCAATGGGAAAACTATTGGAGCCTTTTACAATTTCGGCTCCTTCAAACCAGCCCCGAAGAGTTGAGAGAAAATTATGAAATGGAAGAAGGTCTTGAATATAGATTCATTGCATCAGCGATAGAATCCAATAGCTTCCAGGAATTTATGCAAAAAATCAAAACAAAAAGGTATACATGGACGAGACTCCAGAGAACATGTGTCCATATCTTAACTAACGCAAAAAAGACTGAGATGGCCAGTGTCTCGGAAAAAGCAACATATTTAAGACTATTAGGAATGACCAAGAATGGTAAAAAGTATTTAAATACAAGAAAAAACCATTTCAGTCTGCCGCTCGTATCGAGACTCTCTTCCTATAAGCAAAAAGAGATTTCACTAGATATTAAAGCGTCTCGAATCTATTCTTTAGCTGTCCCTAATCATCACCAAAGCGAATTGCTCAACCAAGAATATAAACAACCACCCATTTATATCGAGTAAAAAAAGATGATGCAATGCACCATCTTTTTCTATTTTTGCGGTAACTTTTTCAAGTAACGAACAGCATCGTCAAAAGAATCAACAGGCACGATTTTCATTTTGGTGCCAATATCTTTTGCTGTTTTTACTGCTGCACGATAGTTAGAGTCCTTCGCACCTTTTTCATTTGGAGCAAAAAAGATTTCTGCTCCCGCCTTATCAGCGGCAATAATTTTCAGTTCAATTCCGCCAATTGGTCCAACCGTCCCATCGACATCGATTGTACCAGTTCCTGCTATATGATAGCCCTTTGTAATATCCTCTTTTGTTAATTGATTATAGATTTCTAATGAAAACATAAGCCCTGCGGATGGACCACCAATTTCGTCTGTCTCAACATTCACATTTGGGTTAACAATGATTTCCTTATCATCAACAAGAGAAATACCGATTCCAATCTTTTTGGGTTGCTCTTTAAACGGTTTAACATTTATAGTTGCTGATAATGTTTTTTTGTTTCTTAAATACGTTAAGGTGACTTGGTCACCTTCATTCTTTTTTGCCATATAAGCAATAAATTGTTCAGAAGAAGAAAATTGATGCCCATCCACTTTAAATATGCGATCACCTGCCTGAAGTTTCCCATCAGCTGGCATCCCAGGAACAACGCTCACGACATAGATTCCCTTATATTTATAGTTAACTGGTAATCCTGCTTTTCGGTAGGCAACATCAATGGCATTTAGCTTCGATGCTGCCATAAGATAAAGTTGCTGTGCATTATATTCCTCCTCGGTCTCTTTTTTGCCCAGTATCTGATCCTCCGAATAGAGTTCTTCATATTTTTTTACTTTCGCTTCTAAATAGGAATAGATATTTGCTTTTCCCATGCTCACTGTTGTGAGCATAAAACTGCCCTTTTCCTTGTATCCATTATCAACTTTAATAATAGGTTCTAGCTCTTTAGCCATTCCAGGTTTGGTAACATAGTAAGGCAATGAATAAAACATACCGCCTATTAAAATGATTACGATAACAAGAAAAGCACCTAAAGGTATTTTTCTGCGCATCTAAATGTTTACCCCTTCCACTGCCCAATAACACTTTTTATTTGATCGAGATGTTTTTTTGTTTCTTCTTCTCCAAGTAAAATTAATTCTTCAATGTTGGTAAAGGCACGGGAACTATAAATTTCAACTGGAGGACGTACCATAATATCTGCAGTTACCTCTCGATTGTTGATTACTTCTGTCTGCATGATATCAATACTTTGCATGATAACATCATATATCGAGGTAATTTCGGCATTACGTTTTACCATCGAGACATCGACGGCAATCACAATATCTGCTCCCATTTCTTTTGCGACAGACACCGGTACACGGTCGGAAACCCCACCATCAACCAAGATTCTGCCATTTGATTTTTCTGGTACAAAAATTCCAGGAATTGAAATACTGGCCCTCACCGCATCCGCTACTGGACCGGTTTTAAAAACCACTTTTTCCCCGGTTAATAAATCGGTTGCAACGATTCCTAAAGGAATCGTTAAGTCCTCGATATTTTTCCCATGGGTAAAAACTTTAATAAATTCCTTCACTTTCTTTCCAGCAATAAATCCCATTTTCGGGACAGTGAAATCCAAAAAGTATTTCCGTTTAAATGCCGTGGAAAGTTTATATAATCGGTCCATTTCAATGCCTGCTCCATAAAAGCTGCCCACAAGTGCTCCCATGCTGCTTCCGGCAATAAGATGGATCGGGATTCCTTCGTCTTTCAACACTTTAATGACCCCTAAATGAGCAAATCCACGGGCACCACCTGACCCAAGTGCCAACCCTATTCTTGGATGCTCCATCTCGCTCACTCCTTTTAAACTCAACATCTTTAATCCCTCAACTTCAAAGCCACTATTGATTTTTAGAACAGATAATAGCTCATTTATGAAAAGGACAAATCACTTTCGGTACAAGGAAACTCGTACAATCTTATGGTCTAAATTAATGTTCTATGAGTATATTTTGTTATATGAGGACAAGTCGAAAAGCTGAAGCGCCTTGGTCAGCCCCGACAGCTGCTTGCGGTCATGACGACGAAGTCGTTTTTTGACTTCATCGTCATGACCGAAGCGACCTCGAGGGGCTAGGCGCTGAAGCTAGACAGTAATCAAAGTTGGATAGATTCTCATGAATATTCTCTATTTTATCATTGAATTTAAACCTTGCACAGTTTAGTAACCACCTCGAAAGGAGGTCCATTGGTTGTATCGTTCAAAACTAAAAACAATTTTTTTATCGATATCGGTCACCATTTTTGCCGCCTCACTTATTTCTTTTCCACAAGAGTCCCTTGAAGGTTCTATTCGGGGTCTTAATATGTGGTGGGAAATCGTCTTTCCATCTCTTCTACCATTTTTTATTGTTTCTGAAATGTTAATCGGCTTCGGGGTCGTTAAATTTATTGGGGTATTGTTGGAGCCTCTCATGAGACCACTTTTTAAAGTTCCTGGTGTCGGTGGATTTGTTTGGGCAATGGGAATGGCTCAGGATTCCCTGCTGGGGCAAAATTCACAGCACGATTGCGTCAGGAAGGTCAATTAACACAAATTGAAGCGGAAAGGTTAGTTTCCTTTACAAACTCTTCCAACCCTTTATTTATCTTCGGTGCTGTTTCTGTTGGCTTTTTCTATAATCCAAATTTGGGAGTTATCCTTGCTTTATCACATTATTTAGGAAATATTTGCGTTGGAATCATCATGAGATTCTATGGCAATGACAATCCCGGTAAAAGTGAGATTCGCAGAAAAAAATTTAAAATAAGATCTGCTCTTTCCGCATTACATCATACAAGATTAAAAGACAATCGACCAATTGGCAAACTTCTAGGTGATGCGGTCACATCGTCAATCCAAACTTTATTAATGGTCGGTGGCTTTATTATTTTATTTTCAGTAGTTAACAAACTTCTTTATCATTTACATATAACTGCTACTCTTGGAAAAGGTGTTGAAATGCTATTATCTGCTATATCTTTTCCTACAATGTTAAGTGTTCCATTTATTTCAGGATTATTTGAAATTACTCTTGGAAGCCAGTTAACAAGTCATGTCCAGGAAGCAACACTATTACAAAAGGCAATGATAACAAGCTTTATTCTCGCTTTTAGCGGATTTAGTGTTCAAGCACAGGTTGCCAGCATACTAGCCCAAACAGATATCCGCTTTAAGCCATTTTTCTTTGCAAGAATTATTCACGGTATTTTTGCAAGTCTTTTTGCCTTTTTATTGTGGAAGCCTATTTATATTCGCTTTCTTAGAACTGAACAGCCATCCAATGCACTTCCAGTTGGTTTCATGGGGGAAGGAACATGGCCAACATCTTTTACCATAAACTGATCGAGGTCGGTCCGCTCATCACGATAATTGGCCTTTCCCTTTATGTAGTAGTTTTGTTTTACAGAGTAAAAAAAGCATAAAGAAAACTCGCTGATTGGCGATCCCGTTAGGATGAAGACATTGGTCTAGTTTCCCTTATTAGCTAAAAGAGAATGACTCAAGTCATCCTCTTTTGCTTTATAGATGATAAAATTTTTGATGTAATGCTTTTTCGACCACTGGGGGTACGAGGGTAGATATATTGCCATTGTATTTAGCCACTTCTTTCACAATACTAGAGCTTAAAAAAGAATATTGATTGTTCGTCATGATAAAGAAAGTTTCGATATCTTCATTGAGTACCCTGTTCATGGAGGTAATTTGCATTTCATATTCAAAGTCTGAAACAGCACGTAAGCCACGAATAATGGCATTGGCATTAACCGTCTTACAATAATCCATTAACAAACCTGAAAATTCATCCACTATTACATTAGGAAGCTCCTTTGTAACTTCATCAATCAGGCTAATTCGTTCTTTAACTGTAAAAAGCGAATTTTTAGCTGAATTATTTAACACAACAACGTAAACCTTGTCGAAAACCTTGGCCCCTCTTTTAATAATGTCTAAATGGCCAAATGTAATCGGATCAAAACTCCCTGGACAAACCGCAATACTTGCCAAAAAAGACTCCCCCTTATTGCTCACCGAATATTGAATAAATCGTTATAGCAATGATCCCATATTGTTCGTGTTTAATTTGTGTTAATAACCCGATGGATTGTGGTAATTCTACGTCATGGCCGTGCTCACACACAACGATTCCGCCGTTTTTTAAAAGATGTTGTTCACCTATTTTTTCCAATAAATGGACCAACTGCGCACTTTTATAAGGTGGATCTAAAAATATGTAATCAAAGCTTATTTCTCTTTTAATAAGTGCTTTTAATGCCCGGTCTGCATCATTTCGATAAACCTCAGTTTTCTCTTCAAATTTACATGCTTGAATATTTTCATGGATAATTTGGATTGCTTTTGACTCACGATCAATAAATATAACCTTTTCCAAGCCCCGGCTAAGTGCTTCTATCCCTAATCCACCGCTTCCAGCAAAAAGGTCAAGACCAATCCCTCCATCAAAGTACGGACCAATCATATTAAATAGAGCTTCTTTTACTTTATCGGTCGTGGGTCTGGTTGTATTTCCTGGAACTGCTTTTAGCGGTCTACCCTTACAAATACCTGAAACTACTCTCATTTCTTATCACCACTATTAATTTCAAGAATCATTTTCTCCACTATCCTATCATAATTACTTTATGTAGCCAAATTGTAAACAGTTAAAATTTTTCAAACAAGTTGATACCATTCCAACTCTAAAATGGAAATTTTATTAAAAAACACGTATAAGCTTGTTTGTTGTGGAGATAATGTTACTAACAACATCAATTCGAGGATGTTGTTGCCAACCGCGGAGAAGACTTACGTTTCCCCATAAGTTCTTCCTCCGGTTTCTCCTCTCCCTTTGCCTTCTATCCTTTGTGAGGGATGTAGAAGGACCCTGCAGATAATTTCTGCAGGGTTTTTTCTTTTTACAAAATCGGATTTAATTTAACTCTCAAAAATGGTAAAGTAATTGATGAATTTAATCATTAAAGGAGAGTTTCCATTGATACAGCGCTTTATAGAGTTAGGAGAAGGATATTCCGATTTATATGAGTTGGTAGAATTAGCGAAGGCAAATACACACCGACTTCAGCATATGATGGCCTTACACACAAGGATTGGTCAGAAAGAAGTTACCTCGTTGGTCATTATTTTAAGTGCAACGGATCCAGGAAAATTTCAAGCACTATATATTTGCCGAGAGGGAATTCCAAACCCCAATTTTATCCCTAACAAAAGATATGACCTTTTTGCCCAAACCGCTCAGGAACTAAATAAACAAATCCACGAGCTATCGGTAAAATCATCTGCTATCTTTCATGAAAAAGAACTATTTTACCAGCATTTAATTGGTATCCTGAGGCTAAATCATTATTTAGCACCATTACAATAAGAAAAGCAGAAGCACCAACTGGCTAGGTATAGAAAGGAAAAGGTGAGGGTTCGATACCCTCACCTTTTTAAATCCCCATTTTATAGTCGTATTCCTTTGCTTTATCGGGTGCTGAATTTTCATATTCCATTTTTAAGAAAGGCTTATAGGACGGTTCTACTTTTTTTACAAATGAAAAAGAATTCAATTTTTCAACTATTCCATCCAGGTCTTCTTGATTACAATACAATACGACGTATTTTAACTTTTTTGAGACATAATGTACATTTCCGAAGCGCCTTAACATTTTGGCTTGTTTTAATGAGTAAAGCCAAACGACCAATCCTTGTCTTTGAACAAACATACTTTTTTCCCCTTCAACAAACCATCATTTTTTTATTAGAATAGCATATTAAAACGCTTTATTTCAATTCAAACTTTGTTACTAGTTAACATAAAATGTACTAACTCCAAATCATAAAGGTGATAAAAATGGATTTAGAACCCGTTTGGCAGTTCTTCATTGATCAGCTTTCATCGTGTGAGTTCATAAATCATGCATACTGGAAAAAGGTAGCTGGTATTCCATTTTTGTATATAAATTCAATTGTCGGTAAATCACAGTGTGAAATAGACAAGGAAATCATAAAATGTTCCTCTTTGGTAATGAAAGGAAAACGCCTTCATTGTGATACAATCTTTGTCAGAAAAGAGAAAGATCTTTTTGTCTACAGGCACCGTTTTTATGTACCGCAAGAAAAAATGTTTTGTTGCGGGAATCTTTGCACAGATTGTACGCGTCTACAAAAATAAAGTAAAAAAATCGGCTAAAGCCGATTTTTTTATGCGGAGCATCCACAGCTTCCGCCAGATCCACAGCCACCACCATGGCCAGTTTCAAAAAATGGGTTCCCTGTTGATACTTTAATATGTTTAGAAACTGCGCCTCCAACTAAAACACTAATTTCATCTAATAAATTTTGTAAATCATTTTCTGCTAATTTAAAGTCAGCAACAAGCAGATCTAAATCCATTTCTCTTTTGCTTTCGCGGATTTCTGTCATGACCCTTTTATAATCAGGGTGATATTTACCAAACCGCTGAACCTCTTCATACAACTCTTTTTGGCTCGTAAAACGTCTAATTTTCCTTTGTGACTCCTGATTACTTCGTAATTTATATAAACAAATTTGATATTGTTCTGCTATTTCCGAATTTAAAACCATTTTTGCCAATTGCTCAGCATTTTCCAATAATTTGATTCTCTCTAAAGTAGCAAGCAAACACGCCCACCTCCAATCACATTTTACCATGATTGGATGAAGAAAGCGAAATTTACGATTATCTAGGGATATTTACCAATAGCTCCTTCATTAAACCATATGGTTCATTATTTAACTTAACTACTTCAAGCTTTATTTTATGATTTCCTGGTGAAAGCCCCTTAATGATAAAGGCAGCTGAGGTAGCTTCTTGCGTTCTCAGTCCATCAATATAAACGACCATCTTTCCAATTCTTTGCTTCGAATTGTCTGCCTCACGGAAGCTGATCCCAGTTAAAATACACTCAACAAATACATTATTCCGCTTTGTTTCGTATGGTAAGATGACTAAAGATATTGAAATGAAAGAGGTAAAGAAAATGAAAGACCAGTTGGTAAAATTATTTGATGCTTGTATTGAAAATGGTTCTGAGGAAGATCTTAATGCTCTTTCTTTTATTTTAGAAGGAATACAAAATAAGGTCACAGAAAAAAACAAAATCTATTTAGACAGTTTGCTTCACATGGAAAGAATATTTGATGAGAATTCCTGTGAAATCACAGTACCGATTGATCCTATCTTTTATAATAACTTAAATATTTTACACGGTGGAATTACAGCAACCGTTCTAGATACTGCAATGGGTACCCTTGCCAATTATTTTCTCCCGAAGGATTTGGTGCAGTAACCAATCAGCTTAATATCCACTACATAGCTCCAGGAACAGGAGACAAACTTCGTTGTCGAGCTGAAATTGTTCATAAAGGCAGTAAAACGATGGTCATTTCAGGAGTGGCTTATCGAAGTGATGGTAAAAAAGTTGCATTTGCAACAGGTACTTTTTTTATCATTCAAAAATAATGAATCAAGGAGCCTGATAAAAGGTGGTCACCGCCATTGTTATCCCTATTGTCTGTCTTTATTTTTTGTGGATTACAAGGAAAGAGATGAAAGCACAGGAACAAAAATGGCTTGCAGTCGGAAATATACGAAAAGAGTCTGTTTTGACTGGTCAAATTAAAAGCTCTACCGAGGAAAAACAACGCTTTTATCATAACCGTTTTATTTATGTGCAGGAGCTAAAGCTTCAAACGGAGATAAAACAAATTACGATAAAAAAGATGACCCCTGTAACAAAGGCTGCGAAAATCGAGGCGTTTACGGTGGGAGATGTGATTCGAATCTACGGATGCTGGGATGGTAACCAATTTTACTTTGATGAATTTGAAGTGGTTAGCTCCGATAATAAAAAGGTGACATAAAAGGTCACCTTTTTATTATCTATTGATTCCATTTTTGGATAAAGTCCTGAGTGTAGTACTTTTGATATACACCAACACCAAGATGGGAAAATTCCTTATTTAATAGTGAATCCCGGTGCCCTTTACTATTTAGCCAACCTTCAACCACTGCTGGGCCGTCCGTATAATTAGCTGCAATATTTTCACCCGCGATTTGGTAAACTACTTTTGCCGACTTTAAACGGTCTGAAAGACTTCCAAATTTCTTTGAGGTATGGGAAAAGTCATTATTTTCAGCCATATCCTTACTATGTCCAAATGCCACCTCAGCAGTGGTTTCATCCCATTTTAGCGGTTTTAGATCATTTCTTATTCGCAGTACATTCGTTAAATCAAAAATTTCCTTCTTTGTTCCAGACTCAACCGTTTTCCACATTGCTTCATTTAATACAGGTGGTTCGATTAATTGACCTTGATAAGTTAGTTCATAGGGGCGCTGTTTGATTAGTGTTTCTGCGTCCATGAAACGAACACTGGATAGATTTCCGGTGAATTTATCGATATAAAGCTGGACATAAACATTCCCTAATTGAACCATTGGTCGAATATTTAAATCGGTATCATTTAACTCAAATCGATAAGAATTACCATTCAAATCAATATTGATATTCGCATCAACATACTGTGTATTAAAGATTTCTTCGACAGGCTGACCAATTTCAAAGGGTGCAACGTCCAAATTTTCCCCCATAGCATAAACCGTCACGACCCGATTTTCTTCGACCCCCACCTGTAAATAACGGGTAGTGTCAAGATCATAGATATACCATTGATATCCATACATCGATTCATCAATTCTTTGAGGTTTACCCAAATTTTTTTCTAAGTCAGATAGGTTTTGACCAATTAATAAGGACAAGCCTTCAGTTGGATTTTCTGTTGAAGGTTTATTAGACTTATTTTCCGGAATCTGTGACAATGATCGCTTCTTTTCTGATTGATTGTGATCTTTAATTAAAACTTCATTATCATTGTTATTATTTAAATTGGAATAGAATCCTATTGTTATGAAAACAACAAAGAATATAAGAACTCGTATTAGCGTACGCAGAGGTTTTCACCCTCTCAATTACTTTTTCTATGATGATATGTATAGATATTTTAATTATATCACCTATATCCTATTAGTTCATAGGCATTAAACCAAGTGACTGAAAAATATAAGACTATAGCTATAAAACAAAACAGGTACCATGGGCACCTGTCTTATCTTAAAAATTTTCTCTTTTAAATAATTAATGCTGTACTCCGTTATAATTTTGTTCAGATATTTCAGTTAGGGCTTGCTTTGCTTGATCATCCGTTAATTCACGTACTGCAAAATCACCAAGAGAGACGATTCCTACTAATTTATCCCCTTCGACGACTGGCAGTCGGCGGATTTGATTTTCTGCCATCATCTTAGCAGCCTCTCTACTGGATGCATCAGCAGAAATTGTAATAAGATTATTACTCATTATTTCTTCCACTTTTGATGAAGCCGGATGTTTTTCGGCAATACACCTTAATACAATATCCCGATCGGTAATCATACCCACAAGCTTTTCCTGGTCAACAATAGGAATTGCCCCAACATTTAATTCCTTCATTTTTACAGCCACTTCGAACACATTATCTAATAAGGAACAACTTTCTACATTCTTTGTCATAATTTCACGTATCTTTTCCATTATTATTTACCCCCTAGTTTGCAATAAACTCGTATCATTAAAGTAGGTTTGCCATTTTGGATTTATTTATGTATACATTGCAAGTTGAAACATTTTCAACTATTATTAAATTGAATTAATCTTGCTATAAAACCAAATAATTAAACATTGTGGTAATGGCATTGTCTTTAGGAGGGATTTATTATGAAATTCGAGAATACCGGCATCGAAAAATTTAAAGCAGAATTAAACCGTTTAGATGAAGTTATGGATGACCACGGTTTAGTTCGCGCAGGTCAGTGGGACTACGAACGGGTTACATATGATCGAAAGTTTGAGATGAAAGAAGGGGTTTTCTACCTTCGTGTACAAGGTTATGCAGTTGAAGGAGATGTCGATACTTTTAAGGCAACCATTCAATTAATGACACCTCTATTGGGCAAACATTACTATCCTCATGGCGTAGAATATGGTGAAGGCGAAGTATTTCCTTCCTCACTTGTAAATCAGTGTAAGAAAATTCTAGATGATATAAGTGCAGAAGTAAGTAAATTTGCTGAATAACTGAAAGGAGGATGACCCCATAAGGGTCATCCTCTTTTTTACAAGAAAAATTCCTTACCTAAAAACCAAGAATGGCTTTGAGCATGGAAGTGGTTTGTCCACCTTGATAAAATACGTACAGTAAAAGGTATACCATTACCCCAGTTATAGCAGTAAAAAACCATATTACACTGGTTATTGGCCCAAGCTTTCGATGAATTGAAAGTTTATTCTTATATCCTGTTAATATTGATATAAGCCCAAATACCGCACCAGATGTGGCCAAAGTAATATGAAAAATTAAAAATATGGTGTAGTAAACCTTAATATTACTTGGTCCTCCAAACGATGTATTTCCGATAAACAGTGTTCTCGATACATAAATGATAAAGAAAATTAAAGCAAAAATGCCAGCAACAAACATCGTCTTCTTATGTGCTTCAATTTTTCTTTGTTTTATTTGCCACCAGCCAATCGCGATAGTAATCGCACTTAAAACAATAAACGAAGTACTTATAGTCGGTAATATTGGTAAGGAATTCATAAAAAGTCCTCTCTTTTCCTTTATTCTACAATAATTTTAGTTGAGGGCGCCATTTTTTACAACTAAAAAGAAAATCCCCCAGTTCATTGGGAGATTATTTAACAAGTGATGGATTTAAGGTTTGCTCCATTTCCTTTTCAGAATCAGCCTGATCCTTCCGATACCATTCAAAAAATACATGCCCTAATACAATTCCATAAATCAATTCCTGAATAAGTTTCATTAATACTCCTCCAAGCTGCTGGTCATGGAGGGCAGACATAGAACTAAACAGTTGCGGACCGCTGAGATTTAATCCCTCAAATGTCGTTGAACCCACACATAATTTCATTGCTTGAGCCCAAACGTGCGGATCGGAATAGGTTAAATAAAGCGGGTGATCTGCAAAGATAATTAAAGCACAGGCTGGTGTCAGCAGTATTCCGTCTGCAAAAACATAACCAACCTTTTTTATTCCATTTAAGGTCTGATGATCTGGTGACTCATTAATTAACGGCCACCACATAAAGATAGCTACTAAAAATAACAAGATAGCATATCCAGAATGTAACCAAGCATTTGGCATGACGTGATCAAACACAATCGGCACATGATAAAAAGAAAAGAATCCATTAAATAAAAGTAATGCAATTAATGGTTTGGTAAAAAGGTTGAAAAGCGATTTTATAATCTTTACATGTAAAACTCTTCTCCAAATCCATACTGGAATACCTAAAATAAATAATGGTGGAACAACCAAAACTAAAAAAGCCATTTGAATCATATGAACATAAAACATCAGATGTGCCATTAAATCTAGTGGAGATCCTTTTATCGTATACAAGAGTACAATGAAAAGTGTAAATAATATCCCTTGCCTTCTTGTTAATAGCTCACTATCTTTAAAACGATGCCTAAATTTAATAGTAATTAGAAAATAGGCTGCTAATAATACTAATAAGAATGTTAAAAAGTACGGGCTCCAAAGTGCTTCAAATCCAAAAATCTCTAATGTAAGCACCACATATCACCTCAATATTTAATGGGAGAATCGTGTTTATTATATCCCTATGTCATTCCATAAACAAAGCAATGGAAATTTCCTTTAATCCCTTTCAAAATGTATTTTCATTTTTCATAAAAAGAAAATCGGCTTTAAGCCGATTTTCTTTTGTGCTATAGACTGCGAGGCACTTTCAACTTCTATTTACCACCAAATGATGGTGGTAAAGGTCAATACTGTTATTAACCCCACTAATAATCCAGAAAACAGGAAAAGCGAAGGTGCTTCATGCCCTTTGTGGCTCATGTGCATGAAATAATAGAGCTGAAAAATAACTTGAACAACAGCTAAAAGAAGAATAAATGGAATTGTGAACCATGCTGTAAATCCTTTAATCCCAACTGCGGCAAAAGCAACTAGTGTTAAAAAAATCATCATCGAGAAAGATACAATTTGATATCTCATTTCTTCAGCGCTTTTTTTCCTGCGGTATTCAATGTCAACTCTTGGGTTACCTGAATTTACTTGTGTATTAGTCATCAGTTTATCCCACCATTCCCATTAAATAAACTACGGTAAAGATGAAGACCCAAACAACATCGATAAAATGCCAATACAAACTAAATACATAGAATTTTGGCGCGTTGTACAGGTTCAATCCTCGTTTGGAATTGCGAATCATTAAGGTTAAACACCATAGAAGTCCAAAAGCCACGTGTCCCCCATGGAATCCAACAAGTGAATAGAATGCAGATCCAAAGGCACTACTTGTAAAGGTATGGTGAAACTCAGTTACATATTTGTGAAACTCATATACCTCTAGGCCGAGGAATCCTGCACCCAGTAACACCGTTAAACTTAACCAAAGCATCATTTTTTTGAAAGCAAAGTTTTTCATGTGATACATTGCGTAAACACTTGTTAACGAGCTGGTTAATAACAACATTGTTAAGACAAATGTAAGTGGAAGTTCAAATAAATTCTTTGCCAATGCTTGATGGGTATTTGGAACTTTATCTTTTAACGCAAGGTATGTGGCAAAGAGAGAGGCGAATAAAACAGTCTCTCCCCTAAGAATAACCAAAAACCTAAAAATTTATTTTTCGAATCAAGGGTGGCTTTCTCAGGCGCAGCAGGCCACGTTTCATATGTGAATTTTTCTTCAGCGTGCATTATGCCTTAGCCCCCTTTTCATTCTCATTAAGTAAATCCTCTTTGTGAATATGGAATCCATGATAATCTTTGACAGACCGTATGAACATAGAACCAAATGTAACAAGTAAACCAATTATCAATAATGGTAAGCCCCATGAATGATCACCATGGTACATTGCACCAAATGCAGCAATGAATAGTCCTAATGCAATCACAAAAGGTATAATCGAAGCATCCGGCATGTGGATATCGCCTATTGGCTCAGCAGGTGTCATACCCTTTTTGCCATCCATTTTTTCTAACCAATAAGCATCTAGACCCCTTACTAACGGAAGTTGCTTAAAGTTATAAAATGGCGGTGGTGAAGGTAGTGACCATTCCAGTGTTCTACCATCTTCCCATGGATCATTTCCAACTTTTACATTTTTCACAGAAGTGATAACAATATTTAGTAGCATAACAATCACTCCCACTGCCATAAATGCAGCACCTATTGAACTTATCATATTTGCAGTTTCAAAGCCCTGCCCTGGAAGATAAGTAAAAACGCGTCGAGGCATGCCCCATAAACCTAAGAAATGTTGGATAAAGAATGTCAAATGGAAGCCAATGAAGAAAAACCAGAAGGTTATTTTCCCTAAAACCTCATTTAGCATTGTACCAAACATTTTTCGCCAGTACAGATGTGCTCCAGCAAAAATAGCGAATACAACTCCACCAACAATTACGTAATGGAAGTGAGCAACAACGAAATAGGTATCATGGTATTGATAGTCAGCTGCTGCAGAAGCCAGCATGATCCCAGTAACCCCACCAGCGAGAAACGAAGGAATAAATGCTACTGCCCAATGCATTGGGGTCGTGAATTTAACACTTCCTCCCCACATTGTAAAGAGCCAGTTAAAAATCTTAATACCTGTTGGTACACCAATTGCCATTGTGGCTACTGCGAAAATTGCATTTGCTACTGCCTTAAACCATCCGTAAACATATGATGGACCCAAACCATGAAGGCTAAGAAACCGATTAATACGGTTGCAAAAACCATGGATGAATATCCAAATAATCGTTTTCTTGAAAATATAGGAATAATCTCAGAAAAAATACCAAATGCAGGAAGTATTAGGATATATACTTCCGGGTGACCGAAAATCCAGAAAAGATGCTCCCAAATAACCGTGTTACCACCCATTGAAACTTCAAAGATTTTTGCTCCAAACAAACGATCAAACATCATTAAAACTAGACCAACAGTTAATGGAGGAAATGCAAATAATATTAATGCAGACGTAACAAATGTTGTCCATGTAAACATTGGCATCCTCATATAGGTCATTCCAGGAGCACGCATATTAATGATTGTAACTAGGAAGTTAATACCACCAATTAGCGTTCCAATACCGGAAATCTGCAACCCAAGAACATAAAAGTCTACACCGTGGCCTTTCGATGCAACTGTAAGTGATGCGTAAGAAGTCCAACCTGCATCAGGTGCCCCACCTAAAAACCATGAAAGGTTTAAGAAAATTCCGCCAAATAAAAACAACCAGAATCCTAAAGCGTTTACAAACGGAAACGCAACGTCACGAGCCCCGATTTGCAATGGCATTACCGCATTCATAAATGCAAATACAAGTGGCATTGCTGCTAGGAAAATCATTGTTGTTCCATGCATAGTCATAATTTCATTGTATAATCCGGCACTTACAAAATCATTGTTTGGCACTGCAAGCTGGATACGGATTAACATAGCTTCAAGTCCGCCAGCTAAGAAGAAGAATCCACCCGCAATGAGATATAGGATGGCAATCTTTTTATGGTCTACAGTCGTTAAATAGTCCCATAAAGTCCCACCAAATCCTTTTTTTGAGCGTAGGTACTCACAATTTTACCTCCCTTTCAACCAATTCCACAATTACTGAACTTTCAAACCCATTAAATATTCTGCTAAAGCGTTAAGCTGGTCTTCAGACATTTGTGGGTATTTACCAGCCATTTTATTTCCTGGTTTATAAGTTTCTGGATTGCGCACCCAATTTTTTATCTCTTCTTTTGTATGTGGCAAAATTCCAGCAACACGTGAACGATCTCCAAAATTTGTTAAGTTCGGTGCAAGCCGTGCGGTTTCAGGCATGTTATTCGCAGGTGTTACCGCGTGACAGCCGATACAACTTTTATTAAAAATTTCTTGTCCTTGTTGCGCTAGAACAGAATCTGCTTTTTGTGGTGTTTTGACATTTTTCATCGCCGTGACCCAGCTATCAAATTTGTCTTTGCTAATAGCCTTAACTTTGAAATCCATCAATGCATGTGATGGTCCACAAAGCTCTGCACATTTACCATAGAAAAGATTTCCTGCTTCATTTGCCTTGGTGTTATCAAACTCTAACCAGAATTTGTTAATATTATCGGTATTTACATCCATCTTCCCGCCAACAGCTGGAATCCAGAACGCATGTTTAACATCCATTGATTTTAAATTAAAGTAAACCCTCTGATTCGTTGGAACCACTAGCTCCTGACTTGTCACAATGCCTTTACCCGGATATTCAAAATCCCACCAGTACAAATGGGCACGAACGTTTACAACAAGTGCATTTGAATTTTTGTTATCCATTGGGGAAACATCTGCAAGTTTAAACGTGGCAGCTACAGTTGGAACTGCAAGAATGAGAAGTAAAAGTATAGGAACGACGGTCCAAATGATTTCTAATTTGTGATTTCCTTCTACTTGTTTTGGTATCGTGTCATCCTTCCTTCTAAAACGGACCAAAACCACAATAAAAATGACTACGACAACAAGAATAACTCCAACCATAATCAAGGTACTTAACTTCATTAAGTCATATTGTGTTTTCGCAACTTCACCGGCAGGCTGTAACGTAGATAAATACGGTTTGCCGCAACCGGAAAGTATAAGCGCCAAGATCGCAAACAACGAAGCCAAACGCCACTTTGTAAGCCTTTTCATAGCTTAATCAAACCCCCTCTTTCGCTAATAATTTCATTATTATCTGTTTGACCAAAGAAGTATGTATAATAATCTTTTTCCTTCTGTTAAGAGAATAGGGCGACTGAAAGCTTGCCTATAGCTAGTCGCCATTTTTTCCTATTTTTGAAATAAGAAAGTTTTCTCCTCTTTAATAAAGAAGGAATATACTGGCAAAACTAAATCAATGTCACAATAACCATAGCCACAAACATAATGGTTAAGTATTGTAAGGAATACACAAACATCAATTTTGCCCACTTTATATCATCTTTGATCTTATATCCATAAATCCCTAATGCCAGCCACCCGAGATTTAAAGCGGTCGCAAGAATTAGAAATGGGATTCCTAAGTTTGTAAGAAAAAAAGGAATTGGTAATAACACAGCCACCCAAATAACTATATGTTTTTTGGTTGTTTTAAACCCCTTAACTACAGGTAGCATTGGAATGCCGGCTGCTTTGTATTCCTTAGCCCTTCTCATTGCAAGAGCATAAAAGTGTGGAGGTTGCCAAGCAAACATTAGGACAAACAATGACCATGCCATAACATCGAGATTTCCATCAACGGCTGCCCAGCCAATTAGTGGTGGTACAGCTCCCGAAATACTGCCAATGATTGTATTGGAAACCAATTGGCGCTTCGACCACAAGGTATAAAGGAAAACATAACTAAAAACTCCAAGCAGTCCAATTACCGTTGCAGTTATCGTAGTAAATAGTAAAGACAGTGTACCCAGAGCAATTAGGACAATACCTAGTGCTAATACTTTTGCAGGAAGTATTTTTCCTGTTACAGTTGGTCTTTCCTTTGTCCTCTCCATCAAATGGTCAATATCACGATCAACATAATTATTAATAACACAGGATCCTGCAATAATGAGGGATGATCCTGCTAAAGTAAAAAATACGATATTTAGATTATTGAGAAAGCTTTGACCACTAAAATGAAGTGCTAGCCACAAGCCTGTAAAAGTTGTTATAAGGTTAGAATTTACAATTCCAATTTTAATTAAAGCCATAAATTCTTTCCATACCGATCTTTTTACTAAATCAGATTGCATTGCCAGAAGCATTGTTTTCAATTGCCGCTTCCCCAAAAGCCTTTGAATTGGACATAAATTCTCCTCCTAAGGAATTACCACAAATAAAGACATTCCAAGTCATAATAATCTTATCTTCCAATACACCACAAATCCTATTGAACCAAAAAATAGTTTGGTATTTCAAGCTCTAAGCTTCATTGATTATATAACTATCATGGTTAAATTATTATATCAAATTGTGATTTTAGAAACACTTTCTCTGTATATTAAATCACACTTTCTTACATTTTTGTGAACTTTTTTCGAATAATCCTTGAATAATTTGTGACCTACATTTTCTAATGTTATTATCCTTACATTTTCCTAGTATTCCATTTTAATGTGTTAAAAAAAAATAAATAACATTCCGTAAACTATAATGTATAAAGCAATTACGTAATGGATAAAAATTTCTGTCCGTCATTAAATGACTTTAAAAAATTTCTCCAAACTAGTTCAAAGAGTTACTAATTTTAAGCTTAACTAGTTTCCACTTTAGTAATAGTGAAAAATAAAAGTTATTCAATAGCCAGTCGTGTATCATAAAGTTATCTTAAATTATGTTTTGTAATTCTGTCTTTTTTTTCAGTTATTGGTTATGATTGATAATGGCTTTTCCAAAAATCCCTTTTCAACTATTATAATGTCAAGATTATCCAATGACAAATATTTGAACTTTAATTAAGAAGGTGAATTTTTTGCGACGTTCTTTAAAGTGGTTGGCAGTAGCAACTACAATTGGAATGATTTTTGTTTTAATTGGGGGTGCACTTGTAACCAAAACAGGGTCAGGAATGGGTTGTGGTAGATCCTGGCCATTATGCCATGGGCAGTTTCTCCCAACACATATAACCGCTCAATTAATTGTTGAGTTAGCTCATAGACTCGTATCTGGTTCGGTTGGAGTCATGGTCTTTATTCTGTCTGTATGGACATGGAAGACTATTGGTCATATTCGAGAAACAAAATTTCTCTCGTTTCTTTCCTTTTTCTTTTTACTTTTACAAGCTTTAATTGGAGCAGCTGCAGTAAAATGGGGACAATCAGGCTTTGTTCTTGCGCTACATTTCGGTATTTCACTCATTTCTTTTTCTTCTGTATTATTACTTACCTTATTAATTTTTGAGATCGATAAGAAATTTGAAGCGGAAAAGCTTTATATTGATAAAAGAATGGGCTTTCATATTGTAGCTGTTTCAATATACAGCTACGTGGTAGTGTACACCGGTGCACTTGTGCGCCATACGAAATCAAGTCTTGTTTGCCGTGATTGGCCATTATGCTTAAACGATGCGCCAACACTTCCGCACAACATGTATGAATGGGTCCAAATGGGGCATCGAACAGCTGCAGGATTAATTTTCCTTTGGATTGCTTATATAACCTATTTAGCCTTTCGTTACTATAAAGATCAAAAAGTTCTTTACTGGGGTTGGATCATTTCATTTTGTCTTGTTTCATTACAAGCTATTGCCGGTGCATCGATTATTTTTAGCCGCCTAAACCTTTATATCTCATTACTACATGCCTTCTTTATTACATGTTTATTTGGAGTATTAAGCTATTTTCTCCTTTTGTATTCTAGATCAAGAAGAAACAATAGTATAAAGAAAAGATGAAAAAAAGTTGCCGGATTTAATCGGCAACTTTTTTATTTATATATAGAATACATTCCCATCCCGTGCTTGCTCTTTTTTTTCTTCTTTATTTTTATATTTCTTTTCGTATTTAACAAACATAGATATATTCAAGAGAATGCCTGTTGCTGATGCAAATTCTAACAAAGAAGATCCTCCATAGCTAATAAAGGGAAGCGGAACTCCAGTAAGCGGTATGACACCAGAAACACCAGCTAAATTGGTAAAAGATTGTATACCAATCATACTTGATATTCCAATAGCAAGTAAGCTCCCAAAAGGATCCTTACATTGTAATGCAATGTATAGTCCTCTTAATACGATGTAACACAGTGTTAGGACAACAAAGCCAACACCCCATATTCCCAGTTCTTCGGCAATAATAGCCATAATGAAATCTGTATGCGATTCAGGTAAATAGCCAAGTTTCTGTATACTTCTTCCTAAACCCATGCCATTTAATCCACCAGTGCCAATAGCAATATAAGAGTTTGCTAAGTGAAAACCTGCATTTTGTGCTGTAGTAAAGGGGTCACTTAGTACAGAAAAACGGTCTAAACGCTTTAAAGTAAAAATTTTATCTTTTAAAACGAGAATAAAAGGTAATACAAGTATCAATCCCATTAACAACAACTTTGTAATATTTTTACGACTCATTCCAGAGGAAAAAATAATAGTTATTGCTATTAAACCAATAATAGCAGCTGTTCCAAAGTCTGGTTGAACAGCAGTCAAACCACAAACTAAAATAAGATAAGCCAATGGGGGAAGGACACCATGATTAAATTTATTAATATAATTCTGCTTCTTAGCATAAACAGCAGCCAAATAGACAACAACACAAAGTTTGATAATTTCTGATGGTTGAATGCTAAAAGCACCGAATTTTAACCAACTTTGTGCATTACCAGCAACGTGTCCAAAAACAAAAATTGCGAAAAGACCAAAAAGCGATGTCATTACCATCGGCAATAAAAATTTGGTACTTTTCAATGCCTTGTAAGGAAATAATGCAGTAAAAATAAAAACCGCTGCAGACCCTAACATAAATAACTTTTGTTTTTGGTAAAAATAATCACTAGCAACGCCATATCTTTGTACAGCATAGGCATACTCGCGCTATAGACCATCACTAAACCAAACGTTGACAAAAGGACAACCGCGAGGACTAAAGAATAATCATAGGATTTTAGAATTTTTTTAACCATTATTTTTTCCCCATCTTTTCAAGATTAATTTATAACTACTATTATAATAGAAAATGCATGTTAATACTTGAGGAAAAGTAACTGTGTTACAACATTTTTTACGTATTTTTGAAAAGATGATGATGAATACCACGTTTCTTTGATTACTAATAAAAAACTCAAACAATATAAGGGCATTGTTTGAGCTTTATGTTCCTATTTTCTTATGGATGCGTCATGTAGCGCAGATAATTCTCTTTCTAATTTATCTAAAATCGCTTTTCCATCCTTAACATCAATTAAGCCTAGTCTAACCGCAAAATCTATCTCTCTTGATAAACCAAACATTTGTGTATCCAACACCTCTTCATAAAGAGGGCATTGAGGCATCGTGAGATTGTCCATTTGCACTTTTATAAGCTTTAAAATTTTTTCAGCGTCAGCCTGTAATATGGCATAAGCTTTTTCTTGGTGATTCACGATCATTTCAGACGCCAACATTGATCCCCCCATTTCAGAGCGACTACCCAGCTTATTAATAAATTTTACCGTTTAGAACAAAAAATTGCAAGAACAATAAGACCATGACAAAATAGGAAACTTCTTTTATCCACTTCAAATGACTTTCTACCCAAAACAAGCTATACTTATTGTGTTATGAAGTGGAGGAATGAAAGATGGAAAACATCATTTTAATATCAGGTAGTGTTAACTATACGATTACACTTGATCCTGGTGTTTGGATTTTTGATGATCGCCGAATTGATTTGAAGACTTATTTTACCTCTAAACAAGCAGATGCAAATGATTTAGAAGAATATACGAAGGCGGTTTCTAAACATTGGGACCGTGAAATTGTGGAGGGCGCAGTCTTCCCACCTACATTAAAAACCGAAAAGAAATTTGAAAAAGAAAAGGTTTTAACTGGAACCTTTGGTATTCCTTTAAAGCCCTTTTTAAAAAATGCAGAGCCATTTCATGATGCAACTCATTTAGTTGTTAAAAGTTCTGATGGTGATATTGAATTACCCTTAGACCGTGCATATGATCTAGTGCTAGGGTTCTCAGATAATGGAAAACCATTAGATTCAGGTGGTCCTATCCATGTTTATTTTGGTGATGGGTCGAACCAACAGGATCCGATTAAAAACATTAAATTATTTTTTGTTAAATAAAAACTTTTGACTGCTAGTCCGTTAGTACGATGCAAATGCTTAAATATATTAAAACGGGTGTCACTTTGACACCCGTTTTCCTTTTTAGCCGTTTATAATAAATCGGCTGCCAATCTAGCCAAGCCTGACCTTTCGCCCTTTAAAAGTTTGACATGACCGGAAATATCTTGATCCTTAAATCTTTCAACCACATAGGTTAAGCCATTGTTATATGCGTCTAAATATGGATGATCGATTTGTTCGGGATCACCCATTAAGACAATTTTGCTTGCTTCCCCAACCCGAGTTAAAATTGTCTTGACCTCATGTTTCGTTAAATTTTGAGCTTCGTCAATAATAATAAATTGTTTAGGAATGCTTCTGCCACGAATATAAGTTAATGCTTCAACCTCAATCGAACCCATACCAGCCAATATAGCATCAAGCTCCCCGGGCTTTTTTGTATTAAAAAGATATTCTAAATTATCATAAATAGGCTGCATCCATGGTCTTAGCTTCTCCTGTTTTTCCCCCGGTAAATACCCAAGATCTTTCCCTACCGGAACAATAGGCTTGCCACGAGTAGTTTTTTATATTCTTTTAAATCCTCCGTTTGCATTAATCCCGAAGCAAGAGCCAGGAGCGTTTTTCCTGTTCCTGCTTTCCCTATCAAGGTTACGAGTGGAATGTCCTTACGAAGCAATAACTCGATTGCCATCGTTTGCTGAACATTTCTAGGATGGATTCCCCATACATGCTCCTGATTTAATATTAGTTTTTTTACCCTTTTGCTCGTTTTGTCTACCATTCCAATTGCAGAAGTCGAACTCCCAAGCGCATCCTTCATGATCAGAAATTGATTCGGATAAAATGGGTGATTGGCAATTTCAGATAGAAAAAGCTCTCCCTTTTCATAAAATCTCCCTAATTGCTCAACCGGTAAATACACTTCTTGAAAGCCCGTGTAGATATGATCAATTTCTACAACCCGGTCACTCAAAAAGTCTTCAGCGAGTAATCCAATTGCATCTGCTTTTACCCTTACAAGTGTATCTTTGCTAACAAGAATGACAAGCTTACCATCCTCTTTTGTTAGTTCTTCTAAATATAAGTTCTTAGCTACCGCTAGTATACGATTATCATTTGTTTTTTCAATAAAAATTTCCTGTAATTCATGGAAGCTACGATGATTTAATTCAATTCTTATAGTCCCGCCATTTTCTAGCGGGATTTTTTCATGAAGCTTCCCTGGCCTGAGGCCATCAATTAATTTGGATACATGTCTCGCATTTCTTCCAACCTCATCCATGTATCTTTTCTTTGAGTCCACTTCTTCAAGGACCACTGCTGGAATAACTACTTCATTATCTTCAAAAGAGAAAATGGAATACGGGTCTTGTAACAAGACGTTTGTATCTAACACGTATATTTTACTCAAAGACATGCCCCCGCTTCACTTGTTGTTTGGCTTGTTTTTTTCCTGGTTAGACAAACCTATTACTAGATTGGACTTTGGTAAAATATATGTTTATTGGAATAAAGATAGAAGAAGTTCCGCACAATAAAATGAAACTTCCCTTAGAGGGGTTTTATTGGAGGTGGATTTTGGATGAAGAAGATATTGATTGCAACTGTATTGTTTATCATTTTAGCTGGGTGCAGCACAAATAAAGACATTCAGAGTAATAAGAATCAATCTTTAGTTAATGTAAAAAACAGTTATATTGAAAATGTTAACCGTAAAACCGGGCAGGAAATTTCTAAACGGCTCGTAATGCTGGCAACTAGTATCCCAAATGTTCATGATGCTACAGCGGTGGTGCTTGGTCCTTATGCAATTGTAGGAATTGATGTATACTCTAAGCTAGAACGATCTCAAGTTGGATCCATTAAATACTCTGTAGCTGAAAGCTTAAAAAAAGATCCATACGGTGCAAAAGCGATTGTGGTCGCTGATGTGGATACGACCCAAAGGCTAAAAGAAATATCAGCAGATATTAAAAAAGGAAGACCAATCCAAGGGATAATGGAAGAATTAGCAAATGTTGCAGGTCGATTAATGCCCGAGATCCCAGGGGATTTAATAACACCTAACCCTAAAAATTCTACAAATAAACCTAATAATAAACTCCCTGCTAACGAACGAAATGATCTAAAGCGACAGCAAGAGGAACAATCGAATAATAAAAAGTAAAGCTTAGTTAAAAACTAAGCTTTTTTCATTGCATCCATTACTTGTTTGTCCAGCCTCGCAGCCGCATTTTTATCGTATGTTTTATCATACTTCGGTTCAGAAACAATTTTAGAACCATAAAACATAACGTCCCTTACAGCTTGAATGGTGATTTCAACAAGTGCAAGCTTTAAAGGAACATCATTTAGTCTATCTTCCTTAATCGCAGCTTCACCTTGTATTGAATATGTAGATTCATTGGCAATTATATTAAGTACTGCTTGGTTATTTTTTTTGATATTTTCTAATATCCTTGAACGATTATCAACAGCAAAATAAATCGTACTGTCATCCTTTGCCAGCACCCATGATATTGCGCTAACATTTGGCCCCTGTATCATAATCAACCGTTGCTAAGGTCACGAATCTTTCTTTTTGAAGTTCATCAAACAACGGTTTAATTAGCTTTGGTTCCACTTGATTTACCATTTTTACAACCCCTTAATTTATTTTGATGCTCTGTTTTAAAAACAGTTATTCTAATATTACTACTATCGGTTTTTTTCATCAACTTAAACACAATTGATTTACTTACTGTCTATGTGCCATGATATACTATATATAACATTCTAGCTGTAAAGAATTAATATGAGGTGCTTAATGAGAGTAAAATGTGTAATCTGCGATAAAATTGAAGGGATTGAGGATGAATCTCTGGAGGCTAAACGTCTTCGGAATCGTCCAATCCATACATATATGTGTAAGGACTGCAGCATAAGAATTTCCGAAAAAACAAAGGCTCGCATCGGTACAGGTAATTTTCGGTTTTACCGTGCTAGGTCTGAAAAGGACGATTGGTAACATAAAAGCGGAGGCGACTGTTCCGGAGAACCAGCTAGACAACAGAAATAGTAAAAACCTCAAGTTTTTCCAAAATAGAAAAACCTGGGGTTTTTTTAATCTTCAAGCGGATAGTTTTGATATTTTTCAGGCTCTTGATTAATTTGGTCCAGCATGACCTCAATTAATTCACGAGGAAAGCGCGTTTTCTTAGGTTCCCCCTCTTGAAGATAAGTAACATAATACATAGTGTCATCTTTCGTGAATTCTATATTAGAAAGTTGATGTTCCCCTATTAGCTTCTCTTCAAAGAGTTCTGTGGTATCCTTTGCTGCTGTGTCATCAGGACGAGCGTCGCTTACCACCTTAATGGTAAGCCAATTATATAATACATCCTGTAAGGATTTCATTTCATTAAAACCCCCGTTATTTAGCTTCAGCTTGTTGTTTTTTTGATTGGTGCAAGCGGATTTTATATATAATTAAAATCAATGCTGCAACAACAAGTCCCTCTGCAACCGGTAAAAAGATTCCTAAAAATGTGAGAAGTGTACAACCAACACATAAAAAGATATAAATAACAATGGATTTTCCCAGTGGTAATTTCTTAGCAAAGCCAAGTTTATATACAACAATGGAAAGCGCCACAATGGTTAAATAAAGAAGCCACATACCTATTTTTGGATGTTCGCTAACATTATAAAGAGCAGCGAAGAATGAAAGCCGTTCCGCAACATTCACGTCAAAACCTCCTCAATCAGAAAAGCAGAAGCGCCAAATGCTGCGCTTCAGCCAGACAAAATCAATACAGTTCATCAGTGGTTTGGAAGCGATGCGACTCATTCGAAGTTAACATGGATTACCACTGACGCTCAAACTAAAAAGATTTGAAGTTATTAACTTTAAATTTCAGCGTATTTTTTCTTTTTGGCATTCTTTCTCGTTCATTTTTATCAAGAATTTTTTTACGAAGACGGATGGATTCTGGTGTTACTTCACAATATTCGTCATCGTTCAAATACTCTAATGACTCCTCTAAAGTCATAATCCGTGGTTTTTTAATGACTGATGTTTGGTCTTTGTTGGCTGAACGTACATTTGTAGCTTGTTTTACTTTTGTAATATTTACCGTAATGTCATTTTCACGAGTATGTTCACCAACAATCATACCTTCGTAAATCTCTGTTCCTGGCTCAACAAATATTGTCCCACGATCTTCAACTTGCATGATACCATAGGTGGAAGCCTTCCCTGATTCCATTGAAACAAGTACACCTTGGCGTCTGCCTCCAACTTGACCTTGTAGCATTGGCTGATAGCTATCAAATGTATGGTTAATGATTCCATAACCACGTGTCATCGTTAAGAACTCTGTTGTGTAACCAATTAATCCGCGAGCAGGAACATTAAAGATTAAGCGAACTTGACCAGACCCATTATTAATCATGTCAATCATTTCGCCTTTACGTGCACCGATGGATTCCATAACAGAACCAGTATGTTCTTCAGGAACATCAATTTGAACTCTTTCAACTGGTTCACTACGTACCCCATCAACTACTTTTACGATTACTTCGGGTTTAGAAACTTGAAGCTCGTAGCCTTCACGACGCATGTTTTCAATCAAAATAGATAAATGAAGTTCCCCACGACCAGAAACGATCCATGCATCTGGTGAATCTGTATTTTCTACGCGTAAGCTTACATCCGTCTGCAATTGCGCAAGCAATCTTTCTTCAATTTTTCTTGAAGTTAAATATTTACCTTCTCTACCTGCAAATGGACTGTTGTTTACTACAAATGTCATTTGTAATGTAGGCTCATCAATTCTCAAGATAGGTAATGCATCTTGATGCTCAATTGGACAAACTGTTTCCCCAACATTGATGTCTTCCATACCAGAAACTGCGATTAAATCGCCCGCTTTTGCTTCTTCAATTTCTTGGCGTTTCAAACCAAAGAAACCGAAAATTTTGGTTACACGGAATTGTTTTACTGAACCGTCTAACTTCATAAGTGCCACTTGTTGACCAACCTTCATCGTTCCTCGGAAAACACGTCCGATACCAATTCTACCAACATAATCATTATAATCAAGAAGAGCCACTTGGAATTGAAGAGGTTCGTCCCGGTTATCAATTGGTGCAGGGATGTGCTCAACAATTGCATCATACAAAGATTTCATGTTTTCATCCTGCTTTTCAGGATCGGTGCTAGCCGTACCATTAATCGCTGAAGCATAGATTACTGGAAATTCAAGTTGGTCTTCGGTTGCTTCAAGCTCGATAAATAAATCGATTACTTCATCAATTACTTCTGCAGGACGAGCAAAATCCCGGTCAATTTTATTTACAACAACAATTGGTGTTAAATTTTGCTCCAACGCCTTTTTCAATACAAAACGTGTTTGTGGCATACATCCCTCATATGCATCGACAACGAGCAATACTCCATCAACCATTTTCATTATACGTTCTACTTCGCCACCGAAGTCTGCGTGTCCCGGTGTATCCAAAATATTGATTCTTTTATCTTTATATTGAATCGCGGTGTTTTTAGCCAATATAGTAATTCCGCGTTCTCTTTCTAAATCATTTGAATCCATTGCACGTTCTTCAACGTGCTCGTTAGTACGGAAGGTTCCTGATTGTTTTAACAATTGATCAACCAGTGTCGTTTTTCCATGGTCTACGTGGGCGATGATCGCGATGTTGCGAATATCTTCTCTTATTTTCAAAAAATTCACTCCTGCCTCTATTCATAAAATAAAGCTATTTATAGTTTCCCATATACAACTAAAACATTATACCACATTTAGTGTAGAAACCTAAAAGGATTTTATGTAGAATAAAGGATATAGAAAAAATTCATATATCGCCGCAGCACATTTTCTAAATGATGAAGGAACGTTTCACCGTAAATATCGATAATTAAGGGGTTATAAAAATGAAACAAATTAAATGGATTTTTGTTGTTTATGCCATACTTGCGGCCGTCTGTATTATGGGCATCGGAATTGCAATTGCTGAAAAAAGCATTTTAGGAGCAGTTGGCTGTGTGATAGCCGTTGTTCTAATCATGGGGATGGGGTTTAAAACAAAGAAAAAAATGCGTGAAAATGGCCAAATTTAACAAAAAAGGGAAGCTCATAAATCATGTGCTTCCCTTTTCTTTACCATTTACCATCCTTCAGATAATCCCTAATAATGGTTTGGTGTAGCCCAGGCTTTGCAACCAATAGAGAATCTTTTGAAAGATAATTAAGCTTTTCTCCCCTTAAATTAGTCACAATCCCACCTAATTCCTCCACAATAACCGTTCCACCGCCAAAGTCCCAAGGAGCTAGTCTCATGGATAGGTAGGCATCAATTCTTCCAGTTGCAACAAAAACCATTTCTAATGCAGCGGTTCCGTATGATCTAGTACCCCGGGCATCCCTTGCAAGGGGTATCAATAAATTGTGATCAATACGGTTATTTTCCATTACCCAGGTGGCGTTTAATGCAATGATTGCCTCTTTTACTCCCGCTTCTTTTAGCGGCGGCAAAAGCTTATCATTCATATATGCCCCTTTTCCACGAATTGCATGGTACAATTCATCATGTACAACATCGTAAACAAGTCCGATTCTTCCAATTCCATTTTCATATATCCCAAGGGAAATCGCAAAATTTCTTTGCTGATGGATAAAATTCATCGTTCCATCTATCGGATCAATCAGCCAAACAATTCCATCTGGATTTTTAAATTCATCGCCAAATCCTTCTTCACCCATAATTTTGTGATCAGAATATACCTCTTTTATTTTCCTAATAAAAAATTGTTCGATTTCTTTATCGATATTCGTAACCAGATCATTTGGGTTAGATTTTGTTTGAATATTTAACGTTTTATCAAAGGATAACCTAATTATTTCTCCGGCTTCTTTTACCCATTGTTTGGCATGGGCATCAATCTTTTCCCAATTCATATAAAATCCTCCATTTAACTTTAATTCCGCTCACGATCCATCCTATGTAATAACTAGTGGTACCTTTAGCTTAATCAAAATGATTTAACCCATCAACTTTTAGACTTCCCCCTTAGGATAATTTTCACCTCCTCTTTTAGAAATATGGAAAAATAATAAACGAACCCCCCTCTTTCCCTTTTCTGGAGTTCGTTTTAGATAAGTACTATTAACATTCTATTTTGTTTCATTCCAAAAAGTTTCCCCTTAGATGAAACCCATAATCAAAGAGCTTTTAATCGTAACAACTCTTGGCGGATTTTTTCTAACTTTTGTTTGCATTCCTTCATTTTTTTCTCGTTCTTTTCTTCGATGGCTTCAAACAAGGTTGCCAACTCATAATCCATTTCAAGTCTTAATACAGCTGTTCGTTCTTTTTCTCCTGCTTTTTTTAATGATGTATTCATCAATTGCTTCAAGTAACTCCACCCCTTCCTAAGCTTTATTAACTAATTTTTCAGACTATTTTTTTACTGTTATAATATGAGGCAGCGGTAGAGGTTGCAACAAATTTGTGCGTTAACCTAGATAAGCAACAAATTTCTTGTATTCCCGCTGGTATGCTACAATTATTTTCAAATGTTTCACTGGGGGTTTTTGAATGAATTTCACTGGCTTTAACAATGAAGATTTTGATGTTTTTTTAATAGATGGACTTGATGCAAGAATGGATGCTTTAAAAGAAACGATTCGTCCTAAATTGGAAAGTCTAGGACAATATTTTTCACCAACACTATCAGCATTAACAGGAGATGAAATGTTTGTCCATGTTGCCAAACATGCACGAAGAACAATTAATCCTCCAAAAGATACGTGGGTAGCATTCGCTACTAATCCTCGAGGTTACAAAATGCTCCCTCATTTTCAAATTGGTTTGTGGAATACGCATTTGTTTATTTGGTTTGCGGTTATTTATGAAGCCCCTCAAAAACAAGAAATTGGCGAAAGATTAGCAAAAAAACTGAACAAAATTTATAAAGAAATACCAAAAGATTTTGTTTGGTCTGTTGACCATATGAAACCAGATATAATAAAGCATGGACAGTTATCAAAGAATGAATTACTTTCATGCTTTGAGCGGTTACAACACGTCAAGAAGGCAGAAATTTTGTGTGGTTATGTAGTAAACAGGGACGAAGTAATCCAATTAGGGCCAGAGGGTTTACTGCAACAAATCGACAAGGTATTTAATAAAGTAGCACCTTTATATAAACTGGCACAAAATATGAAATAGAAAAAGCTCCCAAGGGTATGGGAGCTTTTTCTATTTCATTAAAATCCTTTCAGCAGCAGAAGCTTCTTTTGCTTTTTTAATGGTACGGTAAGAAGAATAGCCACTGATTTCCTCAAATTCACCACAAATTGTTTTTTCTTCGGCTTTACTTGGAACGATTTCTTTAAACCGACGATACGCATTCATTATTTCATCCCGTTCAATTCCTTTTTCATAAGCTTTTTCAACTGCTTCAAAAAATTTAATAACATCAACGATTTCATCGGTTGACCAGTTGTAATCAATTGGATATTGATATTCCATTTAATTCACCTTCTTACTTTTTCACATCTATTGTATTCTATCTTTATTTTTCCCATCTTTCACGAATATGTTCGGCATCTTTAATAATTCTTGTAAATAATTCCGCAACCGTAGGAATATCTTTAATTAACCCCATCACTTGTCCAGCCCATGCGAAGCCTTCATCAACTACCCCATCATGTATGTAACGAATATTAGCCTTACCCGAAATAAGATGTTTAAGCTTTTCGTAATCGCCTTTTTTTTTTCAACTTCAAGGATTTTTTCAGTCCATGTATTTGCAATTACTCTTGCAGGAGCTCCAAGCGTACGCTTAATGACTACTGTATCTGTTTCAGTACCTTCAACTAACATTTTTTTATAAACCTCATTTGCGTGTACACATTCCTTTGTAGCAATAAATCTTGTTCCCATTTCAATCCCCTCAGCACCTAAACTTAGTGCAGCCATTAGTCCTCTTCCATCACCGATTCCTCCAGATGCAATTACAGGGATGGTAACAGCATCCACTACTTGGGGAATAAGCACCATTGTACCGACATCATCGCGTCCGAGGTGACCCCCACCTTCTTGCCCGACAACCATTACAGCATCTGCACCAAGTTCTTCTGCTTTTATAGCCTGCCTCCTTGCTGCAACAAGAACAAGTTTCTTTATTGGTGTTCCCTTTAATTGCTCAAATATAGGGGCAGGATTCCCTCCTGTCATCGAGACAACAGGAACTTCTTCGTCTATAGCTACTTGTAAAAAGTCTGCAAACGGTCTCCCGTGCTGACCAATTGCAAAATTAACTCCGAAAGGCTTGTTTGTAAGTTTTCTTACCTTACGGATTTCTTCTCTGAGCTCATCAGGATGGTCTAATGACATAGCAGTAATTTGACCAAGCCCCCCCGCATTAGACACTGCTGCCGCCAGCTCAGAATAGGCAAGATGGGCAAGCCCCCCCTGAATAATCGGATATTGAATGTTTAGAATATCAGTAATCCTAGTTTTCCAGTTCAAATAAAACCCTCCTAAAAGTTATTTACCTGTTATTTCTTTCAAAAAGGTTAATTTTCCTTTTTTAAAGGGAAAATAATTCGAACATGTAAAAAGATTAGACCTCAATACATAAATATCTTTGCAACAAAGGGCAATAGTGCTATAATTCATTTGTTTTATTTTTTACATTGCAATAATATGCGTATTTTTGAATAAAGAGGTGTGAGTATAAATTGTCTCAAAATAAAACACCGCTATTTAGCGGTTTATTAGAACATGCCAAAAAGAACCCAGTTCAATTTCATATTCCTGGCCATAAAAAAGGGGCAGGAATTGATCCAGATTTCCGAAAATTTATTGGTGATAACGCTCTTTCCATTGACTTAATCAATATCGGACCACTTGATGACCTGCATGCACCTAAAGGGATGATTAAACAGGCCTAAGATCTTGCTGCTGAAGCGTTTGGCGCAGATCGTACCTTCTTTTCAGTTCAAGGCACAAGCGGAGCCATTATGGCAATGATCATGGCAGTTTGTGGACCTGAAGATAAAATAATCGTTCCACGAAATGTTCATAAATCAGTCATGTCAGCAATTGTTTTTTCCGGCGCCATTCCCGTTTTTATTCATCCGGAAATTGATGAAGAATTAGGAATTTCTCATGGAATTACACCTGAAGCAGTTGGAAGGGCACTTGAGAAGCACCCAGATGCAAAAGGTGTTTTAGTGATCAATCCAACCTATTTTGGTATTTCAGCGGACCTAAAAAAAATTGTTGAAATTGCACATTCCCGTAATGTCCCCGTTCTTGTTGATGAAGCCCACGGTGTCCATATCCATTTTCATGATGCACTCCCGCTTTCTGCCATGCAGGCAGGTGCTGATATGGCTGCAACAAGTGTTCATAAATTAGGAGGGTCGATGACGCAAAGCTCAATTCTTAATGTAAAAGAAGGTCTTGTATCGGCAAAGCATGTACAATCTATCCTAAGCATGCTTACAACGACTTCAACATCTTATCTTTTACTTGCTTCACTTGATGTAGCACGAAAGCGGTTAGCCACTGAGGGTAGACAATTAATTGGCACGACAATCGAATTAGCCCAATCGATTAGGCAAAGAATTAACGAGATTGATCATTTATATTGCGTTGGAGAAGAAATTTTAGGCTCTAATGCTACATTCGATTATGATCCGACCAAGTTGATTATCTCGGTGAAAGATTTAGGATTAACGGGTTATGAAGTAGAAAAATGGTTAAGAGATAGACATAATATTGAAGTTGAAATGTCTGACTTGTATAATATCCTTTGTTTGATCACTCTTGGCGATACTGAACGTGAAGCAAATATATTAGTTGATGCTTTAAAAGACCTTGCCGATGAATGTGAACACCGTGTTGAAAAAGTTGAACCATTACAAGTGTTATTACCTGATATTCCCATTTTAGCGTTAACACCACGAGATGCTTTTTACTCAGATACAGAAGTAATTCCTTTTGAAGAATCTGCAGGTAGAATCATCGCTGAATTTATCATGGTTTACCCCCCAGGGATACCAATTTTTATCCCTGGTGAGATTATTACAAAAGAAAACCTTCATTATACTCAGAAAAACTTGGAAGCAGGCTTACCGGTTCAAGGACCGGAAGATGACGAAATTAAGACCATTCGTGTCATAAAAGAATATAAAGCGATTAAATAAAAATACAGGATTCCAAATTGGAATCCTGTTTCTATTTTATTTAATAGTTAACTAATATTTATACTTCCTCTTCAGCTTGATGATTGTCGCAACATTTACATTTAGAATATAGAACTGTTACTTTTTCATCTTCAAAATGATCAATAGTAGAGTTACAAGCTTGGCATACGATTGTACCCATCTTTTCATTCCCCTTTTCATTTGATAATCAATAACTTTGAAAGCGTTTAATTATCTTTAATTCAATAATAATATATCACATTTAATTTTTCAAGCCTAAATTGTATGTCACATTAAAAAATAATGCTAAAAAAAAAAGGCGGATTTATCTGGCCAAATAAGAAATAATTATTCATATTGAGTGACAAAAGGGATAGATGGGAGGGTTTCGCTGAAAAAATCAGCTAAGTCCGCTGCTTGTTGTTTATCAGAAATCCGGAATACATTTTGAAGGTAATCGACGTCTTCAATGTCTTTTGGATCGAGGAGAGTTGAACGGCCAGTTTGCATACAGACTACAAGGGGTTTTCCGAAAAACATATTCGTGTAAATGATTCCAAAATCAAAACGGGCATTTTCAGTCGTAAATCCAATAAACCTTACTTTTACATTTTCATGTTCATCGTACATCTTTTCAAATAATTCCATTGGACTCCTCCTTTATTTTGAATGTTTAGAATATTATTATAATTCATATTCACAAAATTAACAAGAAACTTATTTCTGTAAGTGTTGTCTTAACTGTTTTTCCAATGCTAGAATAGAAAGGAAAAAACTTTAGGTCTATTAGGGGGGAATGATGATGGCTAATAACGCCTTTATTAAGCTTGTGCCTTCATCTGCGAAACAGAATGTATCGATCGAAGATGTAAAAGAACTCTTTCATTATTATAAAGACATAACTGGAAAAACTGGTGATCAATTGGATTGGCAATTTGAAAATTCTGCCTTCCCATATGAAATAAAAGAAGAAGATGAAGGTAAGGGAAAGTGGTTTTATTTACACTCTAGCCATGATCGGTATTATGCTATTTTAATAGGTGTAGATAAAGAAACTGTCCAGGATGAGTTTGGTCAAGAAAGAGAACAAACTTATATTCAGATTACTTTGCCTGAACAGTCCACATTTGGTGATAAAGGGAAAGCAAATGAATTCTGTAAATTTCTTGCAAAAAAATTACAAGGAGAGCTTCACCTTTTTAATGAAAGAATCATGTACTTTTATCCAAGAAAATAACATGCCCCTTTAAAGCTCCTTTAAGGGGCTTTTTTACGGAATAAAAAGTTCCAGCGTATAATGTATTGACGTGTAAATCACGAGGCTTAATGCAGTGACAAAAAGAGTTTTACGAGCAGATTTTGTTACCTTATTACCGATTAAAAAGGCTAAATAAAAAAACACAAAAAACATAATAACTTTGTATATTAGTTGGTCATGTTTTGAAAGCCATTCAATTAATGAGTATCCACTCCATATGATAAATTGCAGCATCATTACAATATAGACCCTCATATTTATCACCACTCAAAAGCAATAATTTTCATTTTTAGTTATGATGACATTTATTGTTAAGTATATGTTTCAGTGTGGAGAGTTATTTTCTTTTTTGAAATTATTAGTTGACAAACCAATATTCCTCTCCATATTTGCTGTTTATTCCAAGTTTCCCTTTTCTTCTGTTATAAATAATTCTCCAAAAGATATAAAAAGTCCTCTCCGTTAATCCGGAAAGGACCTTTTTTGTATTATTTTATGATATGGATTGGGCTTCCTAGTGCAACTTCTGCCGCTTCCATCGTAATTTCTCCAAGTGTTGGATGTGCGTGAATCGTCATGGCAAGATCTTCTGCTGTCATGCCAGCTTCAATCGCAAGGCCAAGTTCTGCAACCATATCGGAAGCGCTAGCTCCGGCAATCTGTGCTCCAATCACAAGGCCATCTTCCTTACGTGTAATTAATTTTAAGAAGCCATCACCGCTATCAAGTGATAAAGCACGACCGTTTGCAGCAAATGGGAATTTGGCCGCAATTACTTCAATGCCTTCTTCTTTAGCCTGTGCTTCTGTATATCCAACAGAAGCTAATTCAGGGTCAGAGAAGACAACTGCAGGAATTCCTAAGTAATCTATTTCAGAAGAGTGTCCAGCAATCGCCTCAGCAGCAATTTTCGCTTCATATGATGCCTTATGTGCTAATTAAAGGCCTTGAACAACATCTCCAATGGCGTAAATATTGCTAATATTTGTACGACATTGTTTATCGATTTCAATAAGACCTCGGTCACTTAATTTCACACCAACTTGTTCTAATCCCATTTCATCAGTATTAGGTCGGCGTCCAACCATGACAAATACGTAATCAGCTTCGAGTTTCTTCTCTTCGCCTTTTGTTTCGAATGTTACAACCACACCGTTTTCAGTTTCTTCTACACCCTTAGCAAATGCTTTTGTATAGAATTCTGCACCTTTTTTCTTCATAGTGCGCTTAACTAGTGCAGCCATTTGTTTATCAAATACACCAAGACCTAATATTTCATCCGCACCCTCTAAGACAGTTACTTGGCTGCCAAAGTTTGCATAGGCACCGCCAAGCTCAATCCCGATTACACCGCCGCCGATAACAACGATTTTTTCAGGAATCTCTTTTAAATTAAGTGCACCGGTTGAATTAAGAACACGTTTTGAATACTTAAAGGCAGGAAGCTCAATCGGACGAGATCCAGTTGCAATAATTGCATTTTTAAAGGTATACGTTTGAGCTGAATTTTCATCCATTACCCGAAGTGTATTAGCATCCACAAAATATGCTTCACCACGAACAATAGTTGCTTTATTTCCTTTTAATAAGCCTTCTACTCCACCAGTTAACTTATTCACGATTCCAGCTTTAAATTCTTGAACCTTCGAAAAGTCAACTTTTACATTTTCGGCTGTAATACCAAATGCATCAGAATGCGTCGCTGTTTCATACCGGTGACCAGCTGCAATTAATGCTTTAGAAGGAATACATCCTACATTTAAACAAACGCCGCCTACATATTCCTTCTCAACGATTGTTACTTTTTGTCCAAGCTGTGCAGCGCGAATGGCTGCAACATATCCTCCAGGTCCTGCACCGATGACTATAGTATCTGTTTCAATTGGGAAATCTCCAACTACCATTTTTTACGCCTCCATTAGCAATAGTTCTGGATCGTTCAATAATCGCTTAATATGGTTTAATGCATTCTGGGCTGTCGCACCGTCAATCATACGGTGGTCAAAGCTTAAAGAAAGTGCTAACACAGGGGCAGCAACAATTTCACCGTTTCTTACGATTGCTTTTTCGGCAATTCTGCCCACGCCCAAGATTGCAACTTCAGGGTGGTTAATAACAGGGGTAAACCATTGACCGCCAGCTGAACCGATGTTTGAAATCGTACATGATGCACCTTTCATTTCGTTCGGAGCAAGTTTTCCGTCACGTGCTTTTCCTGCTAATTCATTAATTTCATTAGAAATTGTGAAGACTGACTTACGGTCTGCATCTTTTACAACAGGTACTAATAAGCCTTTTTCCGTATCAGCCGCAATTCCGATATTATAGTAATGCTTATGAATAATTTCACTTGTTGCATCATCTAGTGATGTATTTAGTGCTGGGAACTCCCGCAATGCGCTTGTTAATGCTTTTACGATGTATGGTAAGAAAGTAAGCTTGATGCCTTTTTGTGCCGCTACTTCTTTGAATTTCTTACGATGTGATACAAGTTTAGTCACATCTATTTCATCCATTAATGTAACATGTGGTGCAGTGTGCTTAGAATTAACCATTGCTTTCGCTATCGCCTTGCGGATACCACTCATTTTCTCACGTGTTTCTGGATATTCTCCTTGTGGAATTGGAGTAGCTGCATTTTGTGTTTCGGCTTTTGTTTCTTCAGTTGCAGGTGCAATAGCTGCTGCAGGTACTATTGCTGGTCCGCCGCTTACAAATGTATCGATATCACTCTTGATTATGCGACCATTTTTACCGGTTCCAGCAACAAGGGAAATTTCAACACCCTTTTCGCGCGCATATTTACGGACAGACGGCATTGCAATGATGCGACGGTTAGGATCTACTTCCACCTGGGATGTCGGTGCACTAACTCCAACAGCTGCTGGAGCAGGTTGTGCTGTCGCTTCCTGTTTAGCTTCTGGTGCTGGAACAGCTGATTTTTCTTCTTGTTTCGGCTCTTCATCACCATGATCACCTTTAAATTGCAGGTTCTCATATCCTGGTGCATCAAACGTAACAAGGACTTGACCGACAGTTGCAACAGTACCTTCTCCCACTAAAACATCAAGAACCGTGCCTTCAACAGGAGAAGGGATTTCCACCACTGCTTTATCATTTTGAATTTCGCATAGTACGTCATCTTCTTGTACTTTATCGCCTGGCTTAATGAACCATTTGACGATTTCACCTTCGTGAATACCTTCACCGATATCAGGCATTTTAAATTGGAATGATGTGGCAGTTGCGCTCACTAGATTCATCCTCCTATAGTATAAATTTCTGGTGTTTCTTATTAAAATGTTAAAACTTTTTTAGCTGTTTCAATTACATCTTTATAGTTTGGAAGCCATGAAGCTTCTGCTTGAGAGAATGGATAAATGGTATCCGCAGCTGTTACACGTAACACTGGTGCTTCAAGGCTTAAAATGGCGCGATCATTGATTTCTGCAACAACTGTAGCCGCAACTCCAGCTTGTTTTTGCGCTTCTTGAACAACCATTGCACGGCCGTTTTCTCGACTGAAGCAATAATGGTTTCAATATCAAGTGGGCTAATCGTACGTAAATCGACAACTTCTACTGAATAGCCTTCTTTTTCAAGTTCTTCAGCAGCCTTTAATGATTCATGAACCATTGCTCCGTAGGTGATAATTGATAAATCAGTTCCTTCACGTTTTACGTCTGCTTTACCAAGTGGGATCGTGTACTCACCTTCAGGAACTTCTTGGCGAAAAGCACGGTATAGTTTTAAATGCTCTAGGAATACAACTGGGTCATTATCACGAATGGATGAGATCAATAATCCTTTTGCATCATAAGGTGTTGAAGGCACAACAACTTTCAATCCAGGAGTTTGGGCCATCAATCCTTCTAAGCTATCTGAGTGAAGCTCTGGAGTATGAACACCACCGCCAAATGGTGAACGTACAGTAATTGGCATGTTGTAGCGTCCACCTGAACGGTAGCGCATTCGGGACATTTGACCTGCAATAGAATCCATTACTTCAAAAATAAATCCAAAGAATTGAATTTCAGGGATAGGGCGGAACCCTTGTAATGCTAAACCAATTGATAAACCACCGATTCCTGATTCGGCTAGAGGAGTATCAAATACGCGATCTTCGCCGAATTCTTTTAGGAGACCTTCAGTTGCACGGAATACGCCGCCATTTACGCCAACATCTTCCCCAAACAATAATGTTTTGGGATCATTTTGCAACTCGTTACGTAGTGCATCAGTAATTGCTTGAATCATTGTCATTTGAGCCATGACTTACTTCGACTCCTTTGCTTTATAAATTTCATATTGTTCTTTTAAGTTAGAAGGCATTTCTTCGAACATAATCGACATTAAGTCAGTCACTTTTTGCTTAGGAGCCGCGTCCGCCATTTTGATTGCCTCTTTAATGTCTTCTTTAGCTTGTTCGATTACTTGATTTTCCTTTTCTTCGCTCCAAAGGTTTTTCTTTTCAAGAAACTTACGGAAGCGTACAAGAGGATCTTTCTTTTCCCATTCGTTATCAAGGTCAGAGGTACGATAACGAGTCGGGTCATCTCCAGCCATTGTATGTGGACCATAACGGTAAGTTAATGTTTCAATTAAAGTAGGACCTTCCCCATTGATTGCGCGTTCACGTGCATCATGAACAGCTGCATATACAGCTAATGGGTCCATACCATCAACTTGAATACCAGGGATACCTGCAGCAACTGCTTTTTGTGCAATTGTTTTAGCTGCTGATTGTTTTTCCACAGGAGTAGAGATGGCAAATCGGTTATTTTGAACTATAAAGATGGCTGGCGCTTTAAATGCCCCTGCAAAGTTAATTCCTTCGTAGAAATCCCCTTGTGAAGCTCCTCCATCACCTGTATAGGTAATTGCAACAGCTTTAGCACCATTCTTTTTAATACCTAATGCAACACCTGCAGTTTGAACATATTGTGCCCCAATAATAATTTGTGGAGATAGTACGTTCACACCTTCAGGAATTTGATTACCTTGGAAGTGTCCACGAGAAAATAAAAAGGCTTGATGTAATGGTAAACCATGCCAGATCAATTGCGGAACATCACGATATCCAGGTAAAATAAAATCTTCTTTTTCAAGAGCAAATTGGGATGCTAGCTGGGATGCTTCTTGACCTGCTGTTGGAGCATAGAAACCAAGTCTTCCTTGACGGTTTAAAGAAATAGATCTTTGATCCAGAATACGTGTATAAACCATGCGACGCATTAATTCCTGAAGCTGTTCATCTGTTAGATCGGGCATTGCTGCCGCATTAACAACTTCACCTTCTTCATTCAGGATTTGAAGTGTTTGAAATTGATCTGATACTGTCTCGAGTACTTTTTTCGCATCGAGTTGGGCGTTCTTAAGTTTAGAAGCCATCTAGGTCACCTCTTCCTTTCTTTTAAAACAAGAATGTTAATATAAATTCCACTTGTGTTAGATTACCCAAAAACCTAATAAAAGAATGCTGTAAATATCCACTCGAATTTTTATCAGTTTTCCAGAGGAATCTAAGTGATGAAATAAGACTTGCCAGCTCTTACTGTTAAATATATTGATAATTAGCTTTCCACAGTTGAGCCATCATATAACGCAATATCTTTCTCCATCATACATTTTATTCTGTATCATTATTTTTTGAAACAAGATTGATACAATTAATACATCCATAATGAGTGTACACCAACAAATTTCACTCGTCAATTGCCACGCAATATAATTTTTCATCATAAACACATTATTAATATTACGATTCCCCCATCACCCTGTATCATTTGTTTTTACTATCTGTTATATAAGATTGAATAGATTTTCTCCTTGTTATAGGAAAGCAAAAAAAATCGGCTTCGGGGGCCGATCTTTATTGTATATTCACCTTAAGACCTGCTTTTTTATAAAACTCCAACTTCTTTTCATTGTATTGTTTGGTAAGATTATTAAAGTTTTCATTTGCCTCATAAACCTTTTGGTATGCTTTATTCAATTTATTTACTTGTGTTTCCAGGTCTTGAATGGGAATATTTTTATTCTTAAACATTAAGTATAATTCATTATCGTATTTTAAAGCCTCGGAATAATCCTTGAATAACACGTCATGTGCCCTATATCTTTTGATCATTGTAGTATATAGTTCATTTGTCATTTTCTTAAGTGCGGGATCATCTATTGTATTTATAATTCCTGAAACTTGCTTGAATTCTTGTTCAGATTTTTTTAGGCTAGAAGTTTCTTTTTCCATATGGTTTTTTCTTTGATTTGCCATCAAAATTGCTTCATCCGAAAGCTTTACAAGCTGATCAAATTGTTTCATTTCGAGTCCAATCATTTGATCATAGATTTCTTTTTCTTTCTTTTCTAATGAAACAAGCGGTTCCTGCTGTTCTTCAAATCCTTTTTCAGCGGACACGACTTTTTCTAAAACATCATACATTTTTTCGACAGGAGTCTTTTGGTTCAAACAACCTGATAATAGGATGACCGTTGCAAAAACAGATAAGAAAAGACGACTTTTGCCAAAAAACGACACTTTGCAACCTCCTTTCTTATTACAACTCCTACTATATCCATTCTTGGAAAAATTAACAATATCCGTTTACCAAACCCTCTTCAATTTGCATTGGTATTTCTTTCGTTAATCTGCTGTTAACTTTTCATGAATTGTTTGATAGACTATTGTTAGCAATAATTTAGTTTAATACAGGAGTGAATGGATCATGTTAACGATGGAGGATATCATTCGAGATGGCCATCCAACACTAAGAGAAGTGGCAGCTGAAGTACCTATGCCACCATCTGATGAAGATAAACAAATACTTTTAAGCCTAATAGAATACGTAAAAAATAGTCAAAATCCCGAAATGGTCGCTCAATATGGCTTACGTCCAGGAATCGGTTTAGCTGCCCCACAAATTAATGTTTCAAAAAGGATGATTGCAGTTCATGTTAATGACGACAAAGGAAACCTTTATAGTTATGCATTATTCAATCCGAAAATTGTAAGCCACTCGATTGAAAAAGCATATTTGCTTTCAGGAGAAGGATGTCTTTCAGTAGATGAATCTATTCCAGGGTTTGTCCCAAGATATGCTCGCATTACCTTAAAGGGTAGGGATATTAATGGAGAAGAAGTAAAGATCCGATTAAAAAGGCCTAACTGCGATTTGCTTTCAACACGAAATTGACCATTTAAATGGAATCATGTTTTATGATTACATAAATAAAGAGGACCCTTATAAACCGATTGAAGGGGCATTGGAATAGAAAGATAATCAACACCGGCTAAAGGGCAGGTGTTTTTAATTTTTTTTCTAACTATATGGCGGAATTTATTTTTGATTCTCGCTTTGATTTTAGTGAGGAACTATATACGCCTGCAAAAATCACCAGTAATCCTATTAACATATATAAATGAAATTCCTCATGTAACAATAGTGCACCCCAAATAATAGCTGATACCGGTACAAGATAAGTGACAAGCGAGGCAAATTCTGGACCCCCTTTTTTTACAAGATAATAATATAGAAGGTAGGCAATGCCTGAACCAAATGCGCCTAGTCCTATGAAAGGCACAAGTAGATTTATATTTAGAAAAGCTGAAATTGACTGAGGTGTTAGGACCATCATCATAATAAAACTAATAACAGTGGATATAGCTAATGTAAAAAACGATGTTTCAATTACAGAAAGCTTCAAAAGATACTTCTTTGTCAGTTGAGCACCTAATCCGTAACAAAAGGTTGCACCTGTCATTAGTAAAATACCGATTGTATTGCCTGTGTAGAGGTCTCCTAGTTTAAAATCTGATAAAATAAATATTCCGATAAAACCGATGAGAATCCCAATCCACTGGTTTTTTCTTAATGATAAGGAAAAGAATAAAAAACCAATGATTAATGTCCAAATTGGCGTGGTGGCATTTATGATTGATGCCATACTTGAAGAAAGTCTGGTTTCACTAGTGCAAATTAGCAGCCATGGAAGGGCATTATTTGTTAAAGCAACAAAAAATAAGCTGAGCCATGGGATTTTTTTTCGTTGGGAATTTTTCTTACTTAAAAATAAAATAACGAATAGCATGATTGTACCAAATAAACACCTACCGAAAACAACCGCACCAGGACCTATTGCAGACAAAAGAACTTTAATAAATAAAAAGGACGTTCCCCAAATAAGGCTTAGGACAATTAAAGCACTATATAGTTTCCCCATATGTTGTAATTCCTCTTTCTCAATAAATTTCCTGTTAAAAACAGTAAACCTTCCTGAAATTTTTGTCAATTCTTCAACAGAATCATGAATTCCATGTTTAACCATGAAAGAATCAGCGTTTTCATCATATACTAATAGCAAAAAAATCTTTTATTTTTAAAAAATCTACAATATTCTACCACAGCTTGCTTTACATTGGACAAGGTTCGTATAAAATAAGAAGTAAGGAGATGATCCACTATGTTGAAGAAGCTAAGAAAGAAGCTCTTAAAACAGTGGAAAGATTTACTGCGAAAAAAAACTATTGCCTAAATTTTTGAGCCCTTCAAAATTAAGGAGGGCTCCTTCCTTATTGTAAATTGATAAACGCGATCCCTTTACATACTTTTCACTAAATAGCTAGTTTCTTTCTTTTTTGGTTTAGGAAGAAAACAAATGAAAAAGATGTAATTATTTTATATAATGGAAAAAGTTATGATCGAATAAGGAGCGATATAGTAATGATTTTTAAAGTATATTATCAAGAAAGCATTAACCAGGTTCCTGTTAGAGAGAAAACAAGAGTTCTCTATATTGAAGGTGAATCGGTAAGAGATGTACGTAAAAAGATAGCCGATCGCGGGTTTAACGTAGAGTTTGTTCAAGCAGTAAAAGGAGCATATTTAGAATATGAACAACAAAACGAAGACTATAAAGTATTGGAGATTTGATAATTTATGAAATTTGTAAAAAATGATCAAACCGCAGTTTTTGCTTTAGGTGGTTTGGGGGAAATTGGTAAAAACACATATGCAGTGCAATTTCAGGATGAAATAATATTAATTGATGCTGGAATTAAGTTTCCAGAGGATGAGCTTTTAGGCATTGATTATGTTATACCTGATTACACCTATTTAGTTAAAAATGAGGAAAAAATAAAAGGTTTATTTGTAACACATGGACATGAGGACCACATTGGTGGAATTCCATATTTATTAAAACAAATTAATATTCCTATCTATGGTGGAAAACTTGCACTAGGATTAATCAAAAACAAGTTGGAAGAACATGGTTTATTAAGAAGTGCGAAATTGATTGAGATTAAAGAAGACGATGTCATTAAATTCCGCAAAACATCCGTTACTTTTTTCCGAACCACACACAGTATTCCTGATTCCTACGGAATAGTGGTAAAAACCCCTCCTGGTCAAGTAGTCCATACAGGCGATTTCAAATTTGATTTTACCCCTGTTGGCGAACCAGCTAATTTAACCAAAATGGCCGAAATTGGAAAAGAGGGCGTTTTGTGTTTACTCTCTGATAGTACTAATAGTGAAATACCTGACTTTACCATGTCAGAAAGACGTGTTGGTGAAAGTATTGATGATATTTTCCGTAAGGTTGATGGTCGAATCATTTTTGCTACCTTTGCATCTAATATCCATAGGCTCCAACAAGTAGTTGAGGCTGCCGTGATAAATGGAAGAAAAGTAGCTGTTTTTGGTCGGAGCATGGAAGCAGCCATTAATATCGGCCTAGAATTAGGTTATATTAACGCACCAAAAGAAACGTTTATCGAAGCAAATCAAATTAATCGCTTACCTGCAGATAAGGTCACGATTCTTTGTACAGGAAGCCAAGGCGAGCCGATGGCAGCCCTTTCAAGAATTGCCAATGGTACGCACAGGCAAATTCAAATTATCCCCGGGGATACCGTTGTATTCTCATCATCACCTATTCCAGGTAACACGATTAGTGTGAGCAGAACCATCAATATGCTTTTTAGAGCAGGTGCAGAAGTTATTCATGGGAAGTTAAGTAATATTCATACTTCCGGACATGGCGGACAACAAGAACAAAAACTTATGCTTCGCTTGATTAAGCCAAAGTTTTTTATGCCCATTCATGGTGAATACCGGATGCAAAGAATGCACGCAAAATTAGCAGTTGATTGTGGTGTCGAAGAAGATAATTGTTTTATTATGGATAATGGAGAAGTTCTAGCCCTTTCCGTTGATTCCGCTCAAGTAGCAGGAAAAATACCTTCAGGGTCTGTCTATATTGACGGCAGCGGAATAGGAGATATCGGCAATATTGTCTTACGTGACCGTAGAATTCTTTCAGAAGAAGGTCTAGTAGTTGTGGTCGTCAGTATAAACATGAAAGAATTTAAAATCGCTTCAGGTCCAGACCTAATTTCTCGAGGATTCGTTTATATGAGAGAATCTGGCGATTTAATCAATGACGCACAAAACTTAATTACAAAGCATTTAAATAAAGTTATGGAGCGGAAGACAAGCCAATGGTCAGAAATAAAAAATGAAATTACTGATACATTAGCACCTTTCCTCTATGAGAAAACAAAGCGTCGACCAATGATACTACCTATTATTATGGAAGTGTAATATATAAAAAGAAGGGAAGCCTGGCTTCTCTTCTTTTTTATAAAAAAAACTGTCCGTTGTACACTCGAACAGTTTCTAATATGGTGATCTATTCAGTTTTTTCTAGTTCATCCAATACACGGTTAACTCTTTTTTCAAGCATTTTCATCCCGCTTCCGCCAGCTTGAAAATGACGAAGTTTTCCATCACGGTCAAAAACATAATAGGCTGGAACATATTGATTTTCGAAAACTTCCGTTAATTTATGCTCACTATCAACAAAGATTGGCTGGGTGATTCCATGTTCGGCTGCAACTTGTTTGATTTCATCAATATTTAAATCATCTTCTGACCTTGGCATATGAATTGCAACCACATTTAATTTGTCCTTATAATTGTCGCGGAATTGATTGACCTGTGGCATTGCTTCTTTACATAAGTGACAGCTTATAGACCAGAAATGAATAAGTGTAGGTTTTTCACCAACTAATTCATCTCTTGTCACTTCACCGTTTAACCATTCTGTTGCACCCGTTAATTCCGGCATTGGTTCACGTAGTTTCATATTTATCTCCCCTTAAAAAAGACCTAACACTTTTATGGTTAGGTCTATCTATAACTTGTTTTGTTAATTATTAAACATTTAGAGTTGCTTGTCCAGGCTTCCAGTTTGCTGGGCAAAACCGCCAGTTTGTAATGCTTGAAGAACACGTAATGTTTCATCAACATCACGACCGATATTGTTGTGGTTTACAACAGAATACATCATTTCGCCTTCGGGGTTAATGATAAATAATCCGCGTAGTGCAATACCTTCTTCTTCAATTAGAACCCCATAATCACGAGCTACTACATGGTTTGTATCGGCTGCTAATGGGTAATTGATATCACCAAGACCATTATCCTTACGGTCCGTTTTAATCCATGCGAGGTGGGTATGAATTGTGTCCGTTGAAGCACCGAAAACTACTGCATCAAGATCTTCAAATTCGTCAAAACGATCTGACATTGCTGTGATTTCAGTTGGACATACAAAAGTAAAGTCCATTGGATAGAAGAATAATACAGTCCATTTATCATTTTTCATGTTTTCTTCTAGGCTAACTTTTTTAAATTCTTTATTAGGCATAACTGCATCCATTTCAAAACGTGGTGCTTGTTTACCTACCATGCGTTCTGGCATAACTAAATCCCTCCAAAAATAGTAAATACGTTACATTTTTTTAGCAATGTTCATCGCTATCCTTCAACCATTATAATTATAGGGCAATAATTATTTTGAGTCAATATTAAATTATAATTAATTTAAATAACTATTTATTATTAATTACAACTTAATTTTCTCCTTTATAAGTTTTACCCGTTTTTATAAGATTAAACGATAAATGCCACAAAATTTCTAAATACGCTCTATCTTTAACCATATAAGTATTAGAATTCACGGCTGTTTTTATTCTTCATTTCCTATATGAGCAATGTAACTTGTCATCACATTTACAGCTACATTTATTGCATCTTCATTTGGGTTTAGTTTGGCATGATGCAATCCAAATGGTGAATCAACCCCAAGCCAAAACATAAATCCGGGAATTTCCTTGAGCATATAACCAAAATCTTCACCTGTCATCGCTTCCCGACATTCCACCGCTTGAACGATCGATTCCTGTCTTAAGTAGTCAATAAAATCATTGGTTAGTTTTTCATCGTTATATACCTGGTGATACATGGAACCATAGTCAATGTCTACTTCACATTCATAGCCCGCCTCAATCCCTTTTACTAGAGATTCAATTCGGTGTTTTACCCTTTTCATTGTTTCCGGAGATAAGGTCCTAATCGTGCCTTCAAGTCTGGCTTTTTCAGCAATAATGTTTTGAACCGTTCCACCCGTTATTTTACCGATGGTGATTACGGCACTATCTAATGGATCAACATTCCTTGAAACAATGGTTTGCAGTTGATTGACTAAGGTGCATGCTGCAATAACCATATCATTCGTTTGATGTGGGTATGCAGCATGACCGCCCATCCCCTTTAAGTCAATAAACAACTCCGAGGTATTCGCAAACAATAAACCTGTCTTTACCGCTATTGTTCCAACAGGATACTCCGGGGCAATATGCAAGGCAAAAATCATATCTGGTTTCCACCGTTGCATGATTTCTGACTTTAACATCGGCTCTGCACCACCTGGTCCTTCTTCAGCTGGCTGAAAAACAAATAAAAGATCGTCTTTTATTTCATTTTGAACAAAGTATGTGAGAACACCAAGAGCGATACTCATATGTAAATCATGGCCACAAGCATGCATTTGGTTATTATGGATGGATGAAAAGGGCAACCCAGTTTCTTCATCAATCGGCAGGCCATCAATGTCAGTTCTGTAGCCGATTGTTTTCTTGGGACTCGTGCCATGCACTTTTACAAACATGCCAGTCTTCCATTTTTTAATCGAAATCCGTTCCTGAGGTAAGGTTTGTATATAAGATAATAAATAGCCCTGAGTCTTATACTCCTGAAACCCTAATTCAGGAATTTGATGAAGATCACGACGAATTTTCACTAAAGTGTTCATCTTTTCACTCCCGATACTAGAAAGAAAGCGCGGATAATTCCACTATAACCCATCTTTATGATTATAATTTACGTAGTTCTTGTTTAATTTCTGTTTTAGATTTTGTTTTTTCGTCAATATCTTTAATTTTCCTTGCTGGGGTACCTGCGACTACAGTATATGGTGCAACATCATCAATAACAACAGCGCCTGCTGCAACCACAGCACCTTTTCCAATCGTAACCCCTTCAAGAACAACGGCATTAGCACCAATCACAACATCATCCTCAACGACAACAGGCTTTGCAGAAGGTGGCTCAATAACTCCTGCTAATACAGTACCAGCGCCAATGTGACAATTCTTCCCTACGGTTGCTCTGCCTCCTAGGACAACATTCATATCAATCATCGTCTTTTCACCAATGACTGAACCAATATTAATTACAGCCCCCATCATAATGACAGCATTATCGCCAATTTCAACCTGATCACGGATAAAAGCACCTGGCTCAATACGTGCATTAATATTCTTTGTATTCAGTAATGGGATTGCTGAATTACGTCGATCATTCTCAACGACAAAATCTTCTACTTTTTCTTTATTGGCTTCTAATACGCTATTAATTTCGGACCACTCACCGAAAACTACACCGGAGTTCCCATTGATAAAAGTCTTTGCATCGCTGCCAAATTCAAGCCCTGCAAGATCCCCTTTTAAGTAAACCTTGACCGGAGTAGATTTTTTACTATTCCCAATAAAAGCAATAATTTCATTTGCATCCATCATTTTCATATGAGTACCCCCTATATTGTCCTTGCTAAAAAATACTTTAACAAACAAAAGAAATGAAAACAAGAAAAAACAATCCCTTTAAACCTGTGAATCATCGGAGTGTTCTTTTATTAGGTCCACAAATGCTTGAACTTGCTTTAGTTGGAAGGCAGACTCATACCCTAATAGCCATGTATCCCTCTTAAGCGGGTCATTATTTTGATCAACCAGTGGTATTTTAAAAAGATTTTTTTCAGTGTTATTGAGGGTAGTGGCAGGCAAAATGGAATAACCAATTCCATTAAAAGTCATTTGTTTGCACGTCTCAATTTGGTCTACCACGATGGTCCGCTTTGGAGAAGTCTTAAAGTTTCGCATCCACCAATCTTGAATTTCCTGATAGTAATTGGAGTCACTTTTAAATTGAATAAAGGGCCGATCCGTTTCTAACACCTGTTCCGGTTTTGTAATCTCCCGATCAACTAAATATAACGGATCACTGAAAAGATGTATTTTAACACCTTTCCAATCAGGAGTGCCTCTAATAATCCCAATATGTACTTGATCATCGTATAAACATTTTAAAATATCGCTGCTCCAACCCGTTAACAGGGAAATTTTGGCTTGAGGATAGGTATCAATAAATTTCTTTAATACTTGCGGAAGCCAATTTTGCCCCACAATAGATGCCGCTGCAATTTTCAATGTTCCGGAAACTCCTGCCTGGAGTGAGTGGATAGTTTCCCAAACCTTTTCCTGTTTAAGAAGCACCTCATTGACAAATTGAATCACGTGCTCACCTGCGGGGGTAAGCGATAAGCCTTTTTGCGAGCGAATAAATAATTTTGTTCCCCATTCTTTTTCAATTGTTTGCAATCGCTGTGAAAGTGCGGGCTGAGAAACAAAAAGCCGTTCTGAAGCTTTGCGCATATTCATCTCTTGCGCTAAAACCGATAATAATTGAAATTCCGATATTAAGGACAATGTCATCCCTCTTCATAAGTTTTTCTTTAGTATAATTTTTTTATATTAAAAATTCACTATATTCGATTAAAAAAGCTCTGTTCAATTTAAACAGAACCCTGATCTTTTTTGGGTAAAAATAATATCAAAATGAAACTAAGTACAGCAAAAGTAAGTACAACATAATAAACTGAATGCAATGATGACGTTAATCCATTCTGCAGCATATTTTTTACCGTTCCTGCTAGTTTATTTCGCTCGCTATCTTTTAAAAGGATATTGGCTGAATTTACCGTTAATTTTTTACCTGCCGCAGGTGCATGCGTTGATAAATAAGTGCTTAAGCGATTATTAAGAATTCCTCCCAATAAGGCAGCACCAATCGTGTTCCCAAGATTTCTCATGAACATATTAGCCGCTGTTGCAATTCCCCTCTGCTGCCAGCCTACTGAACTTTGAATCGAGACAATGAATGCGGTTGAAGTTAAACCCATTCCTACACCGACAAAGAAGGAGCCTGTGGCTGCCCAAACAGGACCTGAAGAAGAGGTCATGAATACAAAGACAATACTACCTAAGATTAGCGATATACCTCCAATGATCGAAGTTGCTCGATATCCGATGGTTATTAGCATCCGACCTGAAAGAGTAGAAGCGAGCGGCCAACCAATAGACATGGTGGTTAGGGTAAACCCTGCGACAATCGCGGTCTGCTCCATTACCCCTTGGACAAAAGTGGGTAAAAAACTTGAAATACCAATTAACATAATTCCCGTTGATAAAGATGTAATATTCGCGATAAAAATAGAGCGCTCCTTCCAGATTGTAAATGGCATGACTGGTTCTTTAGCCCGCATTTCTTGGAGAACAAAACCTATCATCGCAACCACAAACAAAGCAAATAGACTTATCGTTTGCCATGAGCCCCATGTAAGGCGGCTGCCTCCTTCCACAAGGACGAACATTAAGGATGAAATCGCAACAGTTAAAAGAAACGCACCAATATAGTCAATTTCATGTTTCTTCTTTTCTACATGCTCGTGTAAAAACAGCGATAGGCCGATTAATGACAGAATTCCAAGAGGGATATTAATCCAGAAAATAAAATGCCAGCTAACATACTGAACAAGTAAACCACCCACTGCTGGTCCAGTAATAGCAGATATTCCCCATACACTTGATAAATATCCTTGAATTTTAGCCCTTTCCTCCTTCGTATAAATGTCACCGACAATAGTCGTCGCAATCGGTGTAACAGCTCCAGCACCAAATCCTTGTATTAATCGAAATATAATTAGTGTTTGCATCGAAGTTGCAAAGCCGCAAAGAATTGATCCTATTAAAAAAACGATGATTCCAAGGAATAAAATTGGCTTTCGCCCAAATAAATCTGATAATTTACCATAAATAAGAACAGTAACCGCATTCATTAGTAAGTAGGAGGAAAAAACCCAGCTATATAGTGTAAATCCTCCTAAATCGGCGACAATTGCGGGCATAGCAGTTGAAACAATGGTGGCCTCAATTGCCCCCATAAACATCGCTAACATAACAGCGGCTAATACAAGAGGTTTTTTGGTTAGCCTTTTTTGCGAACTATGTATGGCTGGTTTCTCAAACATTTCTCCCATTTCAACACCTCTTTTTTTACTAATAAAACAGCCCCCAAATTGGGAGCCCTATGCACTACTATATTTATTTGGCTTTAAACCTTTTCACAATTTTAGTTAATTGATTTAATACTGTACTTCTAGGCAGAATTCCTTCAAAGAATCCATCATCCGTCTCTATACAAAGAAATGGATGGCTAATGAGTAAATCAAGGCATGTTTGTAAAGAGGCAGTCATTCTGACACGTGGAACAGCCTTTTTCATTACCTCTTCAACCTTTTTTTCCTCTAGCTTTTCAAATTCAATTCTTTCTAAACCTAGAATTGAATCCATGATGATCGAGGTACTTATTAATCCATGTAGCTTATAATGTGGATCTAAAACAGGAATGGCTGTATAGCCACTTTTCGTTAATACCAAGAGTGCATGCTCGAGATTATTACCCACTTGAACATGTGCAACACGCTCAGAAGGTATCATTAAATCTTTAATCGTTAATTCTAAAAATTCCCCACTGTGAAGACTGTTCATTACCGAAAACTCCTCAATGTTTGTTTTACCACATATATATTTTATCATAGTTTCCCGAGGAGAGTGTATTTTTTGAAAGCGCTTTGAAAAAGAAAGGAACCATGAAGGTTCCTATTGGATTAAATCAAATATTTCAATTGTAATCATATCCACATTATCAAATTGATAACGTTTTGGTTTTTCCTTTTCATTATATACTTCCAATTCAAATGTTTCAGTTTTGGGATGAAATGTAACCTGACACTTTCTTTCTCCATTTACCTCAAAATAGCGTTGTGCAGGTTCCCCTCCACCCGATTGTTCCTGAAGGTTTTTTAAACGGGTTAATATACCTTGAAGCTGTGACATATGCTTATCTCCTTTCCAACACAAACAAACTTCCTACTGTTATATTTCTCTTTTGGCATATTTCTATCCTTATGGATTATTTTCAGAACTTTAAATCCAAAGTATTTTATACCAATATTAAAAGAATAAAATAATGGAGTCCATTTGTCCAAATAAAAATTAAGGAAATAGTCATTTTTTAATATAAATCTTCTTCAGATGATCCTCTTACCACTTTTTTCATAGTAATTCATCGTGCTCAAATAAATATTGATAAGCGATATCCATAAATAAATATTCGTCCCCATTCATTGGAAATGAAAAAGTACGAATGGTTTCCCCTGTTTCAATATCACTATACAAATCAGACAGTATCCCTCTTTTTTCATTCCTCATTTTAATAATATTCTCGAGAAAATAAGGTCGCCAACTCCAATTTTTTTGAATATATTCTATTTGTGTCCTCCAACCATTCTTTCCTTTAAAGATATTGGATGATTTTTGAAAACCATCCTCATCGCATACATACATCCGAAAAACAATTTGATCCATTTCTTTTATTAAAGATTGAAATAGCTCTTCATAACTTGCCTTTCTATTCCTCATAACAATTTCTTGTACTTTAACCTGAAAATATTCTGCAGTTGTATAAACAGCCTCCAATTTTCTCTTTTCATACGCAATAAAGTCATGAAATTTCTCTTTTAATCTGTGCTTTAATAAGTCTAATGGAATAAATTCAGGTGATGGTGGATGGAGATAGAACCCTTGGTAATACCTCCCTCCATTTTTCCATGCAAACTGAAGCTGATAACTCATCTCGATATTTTCAAACAATAGTGTGGCACCAATTTTCCTTGCTAATAAGGATAATGTAAACAAAACATCATTAAAGTTTGTGCCTGTTCCAGCCGATTTTAACGCTTGTAAATTCACTTTTAAAATATCAGGTTCGAGTTGTCCAATCCGTTCGAAATAATTACTTTCACTATCGATTCTTGCAATGGCAATTCTTATTCCATATGTTCGATAGTATTGTAATAAGTGAACTATTTGGTTAAAATCCCCTTTGTAGTTTCGATCAGAAATTTCAAGAACAATTCTTTTTAAATTCAAACCTTTTTTTTCAAATGCTAAAAGCTCCTGTAAAAATGGCTCCCCATGTCCATACATTAATAAATCTGCATTTCGATTTAGAAAAATACTGACATCTTCATCAAGATCCAAAGCTTTTTCTAGTGCTTTATTTGCTAACAACAGATCCACTTCAAATTTATATTCATCAGGAATTTGATCATCTTGAAAAAAGGGTCCTAAACTGATGATATTACCTTCAGATCGATACCTGCCCAATACCTCGTAAGCAATTACGCTTTGTTCATCCGCACTAAAAATTGGTTGAAAAAAAGGAATGACATTTTCAAGATCCGTTAGGATATCCAATGCATCCATCTAAGTACCTCCAGAAAAGAATTTTTCTCATTATACCATACCCTTATATACAATACGCTTAATTGCTGTTACTCGTTCGTTCCCAAAAGAATACCTTCTTATTGTTTAACCTACAATCACACACGGCATTCAAGGTTTTTTCATATTTTCTCATATTTTGGAATTTTTTAATAATATTTCGAATAATAAACTATCAAATTTACTTTTTACTTGGTCAATCCCTTTCCTGAAAAAAATCCTTGCTTCGCTACCGATTTTTAAAGAAAATACGAATGACACTTCTTTTTCAAACAATTGTTTGATAGTATATAGAAGGTAAAAATGGAGATAGGTTGGTAGATATTATGCCTAAAAAAAGGACTAGGAGAACGTTTCTGAAAAGTACAGTTGGGACATTGCTTACCGTTCTTGGATTGGGTTCGGGGGGATACTTTTATGCTCATCGTATTGAGCCCTCACTGCTTGAAATAAGCGAACAACAAATTAAACATCCCCTAATCCCTAAAAGCTTTGATGGGATAAAAATTGTCCAATTTAGCGATACTCACCTTGGTTTCCAATATAATATTAACCAGTTTAAAGGATTAATTAAAAGAATTAACGCTATTCAACCTGATCTGATTTTTTTCACAGGAGATTTAATGGACGAGCCGAATAAATATAGGGAAATCAATAAGATCGTGCCGATTTTACAGCAATTAAATGCACCCCTCGGGCAATTTTGCATTTTCGGCAACCATGATCACGGTGGATACGGTTCTGAGCTTTATCGAAATATTATGCATACAGCCAATTTTACTGTCCTTTTAAATGAATCTAGACCTATTAGTCTTAAAGATGGCAGCAGCATTTATTTGATTGGTATTGATGATGCGATGTTGGGGAGACCTGATTTGGCTTTAGCGCAGAAATATGTTCCTGAAAATACGTTTAAACTATTATTATCACATGCCCCTGACCTTGCTGACATGGCATCACACTTTCAAATACACTGGCAGTTAAGCGGGCACAGTCATGGAGGGCAAGTAAAAATTCCGTTTATTGGAGCACTCGTGAGACCTCCATTTGCTCGAAAGTATCCTGAAGGCTTTTATTCTATCGGTGAAACTACTCCTTTATCCTTATATGTTAACAGAGGAATCGGAACAACACGTCTCCCGTTTCGGTTTATGGCAAAGCCTGAATTATCGGTTTTCACCTTAAAATCAGAGAATATTAAATGAAAAATCCTTATCTGCAGGAGTGATAAGGATTTTTTTTGAAAAAGGCCATTTTCAACATCTTTTGAACATAAAAGGTTTCATTTTTATATATTGACTTTTGTTTGTATATTTCTATATAGATGAAAAAGATGATATAATAAGGAAAGATGTTTTAACAGATCGAAAGGAGAACATATTTTGAATCACGATAAGAAACACCCCCGAATGAATTTTGACCTAACCATCGAAAACCTCGCTCAAGCTGTATTTGTAGTAAACCGTCATGCAAAAACAGCACCAAATCCCAAATTTTTATACAAATTAAAACATGAATCATTGAAAAAGTTGATTGAAGAAGGAAAAGCCAAAAAAGTTGGGCTCCATTTCTCAGGAAACCCTCACAATAGTCAACAGCAATCTGATGTCCTGGTAGAATGCGGGAATTACACGTTTCATATCCCTCCAATTAGAGCGGATTTTTCTGATCTTCCCCATTTAGGTAAATTAGATAGTTGTGTTAGAAACCCAAGGGCAACGCTCTCATTAAACCATGCAAAATCGATATTACAATCCTATACGGGTATCTCGGAAATCCAACCTCCATCGAGCCCAAATCGAAACCAACACACCTATCAAAAACCAGTTTTCAAAAAGCTAGGAGAAAGATACTCCTAACTTTCATACAGAAAGCCAGGAATGTCCTGGCTTTCGTGATGTTTTTGTGAACATTGTCACAAAGATATAGACTCACCAGGAGTAAGGAATTACAATGAAAACATAAAGAGTTGCAAATTTTAAAAAGAGGTGCTTTTGTCATGAAAGGAACAGCTATTCTTTTTCAAGAGCAAAATATCACGTTCATTGAAGACATTGATCAGTCCGTATTCGAAGAAATAAAAGACCAATGTGGCTGCGAGCATTGTAATTGTAGGCTTGAAAATAAAGTGATTGATTTTGGTTCTGTCTCACCTGTTTTCTGGCATGAAGACGAAGTTGACTGGGACTATGGTTATTAATTATTTGTAATATTACTTTCTGATTAGGGATAAACTCCCCTACCTCTTAAAAAACGGTCTGAAATTTCTTCAGACCGTTTTTTATTATCAAGCTCTCCATCAACTCAAAATATTCCCCCTTACTCTTGTGATTTTTTTAGTATGGTAGAATATTTCTCTAAATCCGTCTATAATCATTGTACGTCAGCAAATTCGAATGAATGGAAGGATGAATTTAAGTGGAACATTTAATAAATCCAAGGGTAAGAGATATAGAAATCTCAGGTATTAGAAAATTTTTCAATATGGTTTCCCATATTGATGACCTGATTTCACTTACAATTGGGCAGCCTGATTTTCCCACACCGGAACACGTGAAAATGGCAGGGATTCAGGCCATTGAGGACAATTTTACATCTTATACTCACAATGCCGGAATACTCGAATTAAGGAAAGCAGCATGCGATTTTGTGAAAAAAAATACGGGTTACATTATAATCCTGAATCTGAAGTAATTGTAACGATGGGTGCAAGTGAGGCGATTGATATTGCCTTCCGTACGATTTTAACAGAAGGAACTGAAGTCATTTTACCAGGGCCCATATATCCAGGTTATGAACCGATTATTCGCCTGTGCGGGGCAGTTCCTGTCCATGTTGACGTTACTGAAAATCAATTTCGTTTCACATTAGAAGTGATTAAACCGTTTATAACTGATAAGACGCGTTGTATTGTTCTTCCATATCCGTCAAATCCAACCGGTGTAAGTCTAACGGAAAAAGAACTTCAAGAAATAGCGAGTTATTTACAGGAGAGAGAAATATTTGTTCTCGCCGACGAGATATATAGTGAACTCACCTTTGGTCAATTACATAAATCCATTGCTACCTTCTTAAAGGAAAAGACGATTGTCATTAATGGATTATCTAAATCCCATTCAATGACGGGCTGGAGAATTGGTCTTTTGTTTGCTCCAGAGAACATTACAAAACACATCTTAAAAGTTCATCAATATAATGTATCTTGCGCCAATTCAATAGCCCAAAAAGCTGCTGTAGAAGCATTAACGATAGGAAAAGATGACGCACTCCAGATGAAAAAAGAATACGAAGCAAGACGTGATTATGTTTATGAGCGTTTACAAGCAATGGGGCTAAATGTGGTCAAGCCCGATGGTGCTTTTTATTTTTTTGTAAAAATTCCTAGCTCTATTCTTTTAAATAGCTTTGATTTCGCTCTTGAACTCGTGAAGGAAGCAAAAGTGGCAGTTGTGCCAGGAAGTGCTTTTTCAGAGTTTGGGGAGGGGTATTTTCGCTTATCCTATGCCTGTTCCATGCGAACACTTGAACTAGGATTAGATCGTATTGAAAATTATTTAAAGAAATAGCCCAAAGACCATAAAACACCCTCAATCAAATGAGGGTGTTTTAATTTATTGACCGCTGTATTTTCCATTATTTTTTGATGCCTTTTCTTTTTTAGCCTTATCTTTATGAATCTTATTTGTGGCTGCCGATCCCATTTCATGGGCAAATTCTTCATTTAGTTTTGATGAATCAAAACCCTTTTTATTTTTTTGCTGCGGATCATTCTTTTTGGTACGTTTCGCCATCAAAATTCCTCCCAATCAGATTTCTATGATAGTTTCTTGTATTGAAGAGGAATTTATTCATCCGTATCTATTCGTTCTTCCAATACTTATAAAAGGCTGTGTACCACTATTTTCTTCGCCCTTTTCAACTAATTGGTCATATAAAGATTTAGCTAAAGACAATCCAGGCACTTCCATTCCCATGTGATCAGCTTCATCGATGGCAATTTTCATATCCTTAATAAAATGCTTTATGTAAAAACCAGGTTCAAAATTCCCATTCAACATTCTTGGGGCAAGGTTGCTTAATGACCAACTACCTGCAGCCCCAGCAGTAATACTTTTTAATACATTTTCAGGATTTAAACCGGCTTTCTCGGCATAAATAATCGCCTCACAAACACCAATCATATTCGAGGCAATGGCAATTTGATTGGACATTTTTGTATGTTGTCCTGCTCCAGCTTTTCCTTGGTAAACAATATTTAATCCAAGATGCTCTAAGAGAGGAAGGATAGCTTCAAATGCCTCTTTTTCACCACCGACCATAATTGAAAGTTTTGCTTCCTTTGCCCCGACATCACCGCCAGATACAGGTGCATCAATTGCTTGTATCCCATTCTTTTTTGCCTCTTCATATATTTTCACGGCAAGAGATGGGGCAGAAGTCGTCATATCAATAAAAAAGCTGCCTTCTTTCCCATTTGGAATTAAACCGTTTTCTCCAAGGTATATCTCTTCTACATCATTTGGATAGCCAACCATCGTAAAAACAACAGATGCCTTTTCTGCCAAATCCTTCGGTGTTATAGCCCACTTTGCTCCTTTCATTAACAACTCAGCGGCTTTCTCCTTTGTCCTTGAATAAACAACCAAAGGATAGCCTGCATCCAATAAATGCTCCGCCATACTTTTACCCATTACACCAATTCCAATAAAGCCAATTACAATATTTTCTTTAGGTAACAAAATAATCTTTCCTCTCATACTAATTTTCATTCTATTTTAGCATTTGTTTTTTATTTATGGAAAAGTTTCAATTTCATAAAGAAAACCGGAACGTTTAATCGCTCCGGTTTTTAGTGCTCCATCTCCAAATTTATGCACATATTTATTTTGTCCCCGCCCAGTAAAAGATAAACAACAAATTAAAGTTCTGAAGAAAAGTTTGTTAAAAAGGTGACTAGTTAAAAGCTGCTAGATGGACTTGATCATTCCACCATCTACCAAAAATGAACTCCCTGTCATATAGGAATTTGCATCTGAAAGAAGAAACACTGCAACATTGGCAAATTCTTCAGGTGTCCCATATCTTTTTAAGGGAATCCCTGCCTTTACATGCAGTTCAACTGTTTCTCGGTCAATCCCTTGCATATCAGCATTTATTTGGTCTAAATGTTTCACACGGTCCGTAGCAATCCTTCCTGGTGCGATTGTATTAATTAGTATATTATATGGTGCTAGTTCAGAAGCTAGCGTTTTTGAGAGTCCTATTATTCCCGTTCTGTATGTATTAGAGAGAATTAATCCAGGAATTGGTTCCTTTATCGAAGAAGATGCGATATTGAGAATTTTCCCTCCTTGTTGTTTTAAATAGGGTAAGGCTTCTCTTATCATTCGAACGTAAGATAATAAATTTAATTCAAATGCCTCATACCAATTTTCATCAGTCAAATCTTCAAAAGTACCCGCAGGTGGACCACCGGCATTATTAACAAGGATATGAATGCCATTGAAAGTTTCAATTGTTTTAGAGACAAGCTGCTTGATTTCTGCACTATTTGTGATATCCGTTTTTTGAAACGCTACCTTACCTGCACCAATCGATGCTAGTTCACTTACTTTCTGTTTAAGTTTCGTCTCATCACGACCAGAGATCATGACGTTTGCTCCTTCTTTCACAAGCCTTTCAGCAATTGCAAACCCTAAACCCTGACTAGAAGCAACAACCAGTGCTGTTTTTCCACTAAGATTCAAATCCATGTCTTTTCTATTCCTCCCTTTCTTTCTTCTTCTTAATTATACAAAAAAAGAATCCAATTGTTTAAAATTTCAGGCAGAAAAAAAGATAAACCCGAAAATGGATTTATCTCCTTAGCTTTAAATAATTAGAACGTATGGGCAAGGTCTTTTGCCCGTGCGATAGCATTTTCTTTTATTTCCTGTGCTTTATCTGGCATTGCATTATGTCCTTCTATAAAAAGACCTTCAAGAGCAGGGATACCAAAGAAACTCATCATCACACTTATATAACGATGTCCCATTTCCATTTGAGCTGCAGGTCCTTCAGAGTAAACTCCACCGCGTGCTTGAATGTGCAATGCTTTTTTATCTGTTAAAAGTCCAATAGGACCTTTATCTGTGTATTTAAAGGTTTTTCCTGCTACAGCAACTGAATCAAGATATGCCTTCATAACCGGAGGGAATGAGAAATTCCATAAAGGTGTTACAAAAACATACTTATCTGCTGCGACAAATTGTTCACTTAACTCTCCTAGTCGGCCAACTTTTGCTTTTTCTTCTGCTGTTAATTCATCAAATGCTTGTCCGGAGCGGAGTTTTCCCCAACCACTAAATACATCGGCATCGATATGTGGGATGTTTTCTTTATACAAATCAATATGAACGATTTCATCGCTTGAATTAACTTCCTTATAGGTATCGATAAATGCTTTCCCAACCGCCATACTATACGATTGTGTTTCATTGTGTGGGTGTGCTGTGATATACAATACTTTTGCCATTACTATCACCTTTCTGAATGTGTTATTTGAACATTTTAGTTTGAATCAAAAATCAAAGAAATAACCAAGAATTTTTATAAGTCTTGATTTAATATATTTTTAATTCGAGATAATTTTATTAAATAATTATCTGATTGTCAAAGAAATTGCCTCTAACATATTGCTTCTTTTTATAAAAAAACTGGATTTGTATCTTTGACAAATCCAGTTATGTATCAAATTAATTATTTGCGTCAAGTGAATAAGGATTTCGACCAATGTTGATTCTCATTTCATCGGTCATTTGGAATGACTCATTAAGCACTGACTCATTTGCAAGTTGATCAAGTTGAAAACTACCATCATAATGGATAGGTTTTTGTTCCATATTTTCTATCACCTCCCCCAACTCCTACGTTTATCATATGCTTTTTTACCTATTTTCTTACCTATTATTATTCTTTGGTTCCATTTAATTTCCTTCATAAAAATTTAATTATTTGAATTTTTATGAAGGAAATTAAAAAGGCCGACTGCTTTCACAGTCGACCTTTTCTTTAGGAAAAAATTTATTATTTATTTTGTAGTTGCCGCATTTACAGCTTCGATAACTTGGTCAGTTGTTTGCATGTTAAGAACCTCTTGTGCAAGTTTCCCCATGTCTGACTTATTCAAGTTCTTAATCAATGAACGTGCTTTAAGAATTGAGGTTGCACTCATAGAGAATTCGTCAAGACCAAGCCCAAGAAGAACAGGGATAGCTGTTTCGTCTCCTGCCATTTCTCCACACATACCTGCCCATTTTCCTTCAGCATGTGCAGCATCAATAACCATTTTTACCAATCGTAATATCGATGGACTATATGGTTGATATAGATAAGAAACACGCTGATTCATTCGGTCAGCGGCATTGTGTATTGAATTAGATCATTCGTACCGATACTAAAGAAGTCAACTTCTTTGGCAAATTGATCAGCTAGCACCGCTGTGGATGGAATTTCCACCATAATACCTAATTCAATTTCTTCTGCTACTTTTTGACCTTCAGCAACAAGCTTCTGCTTCTCTTCTTCAAGAATTGCTTTAGCAGCACGGAACTCGTCCAATGTTGCAATCATCGGGAACATGATTTTTAAAATTCCATAGCTGCTCGCGCGGAGTAACGCACGAAGCTGTGTACGGAAGATTTCTTGTTCTTCTAAACATAAACGGATAGCCCGGAAACCCAAGAATGGATTCATTTCCTTCGGTAAATCCAAATATGGGAGTTCTTTATCTCCACCAATATCCAATGTCCGAACAACAACTGGTTTTCCACTCATTCCTTCTAATACAGCTTTGTAAGCATCGAATTGTTCGTCTTCAGTAGGAAGCTGATCTCTGCCCATGTAAAGGAATTCAGTTCTATATAAGCCTACACCTTCACCACCATTTTCAATAACCCCTTTTAAATCATTGGGAGTACCAATGTTGGCGGCTAATTCTACGTGTTGATGATCAGCAGAAACTGTTTTTTCATTGACAAGCTTTGCCCACTCAGCTTTTTGAATTTCATAATCCTCATGAACTTTACGATAGTGTGCAACCAATTCTGGTGTTGGGTTAATATGGACTTCCCCTTTAAGGCCATCAACAATAACTAAATCACCATTATTGATTTCCTCAGTAGCTGTCTTAGTTCCTACAACAGCAGGAATTTCCATAGAACGCGCCATAATAGCTGAATGTGATGTACGACCGCCAATATTAGTTGTAAATCCCTTTACAAATTGACGGTTTAATTGTGCAGTATCAGATGGTGTTAAATCCTCTGCCACAATGATGACTTCTTCTGCAATCATACTAGGATTTACCAATTGTACACCTAATAAATGAGAAAGAACTCGCTTTGTAACATCGCGAATGTCAGCGGCACGCTCTCTCATATATTCATTATCCATTTGTTCAAACATCAAAACGAACATATCAGCCGTTTCCTTTAGAGCAGCTTCTGCATTCACCTTTTCGGATTGAATTTTATCTTCAATTGGTCCATTTAATTCAGGGTCGTTCAAAACAAGTAGATGTGCTTCAAAAATAGCCGCCTTATCCGCTCCAAGGTCTACTTTAGCATTATCACGAATCGCTTCAAGCTCTGTATTTGATTTCTTCAATGCCGCACGGAATCGTTCAACTTCAGTCGTAGTGTCTTCAATTGTGTTTTTTTCAAAAGATAAATCTGGTTCAACAAGACGATATGCCTTTGCAATGGCAATTCCGTTTGAGGCGGCAATTCCATGTAAAAAAGTCATTATTCTGCCAAACCTTCTTTTTTCATTGTTTCTTCAAGACTTCTAAGCGCTTCTTCAGCGTCACTGCCTTCTGCTGTGATGCTAATATCTGCACCTTGGCCTACTCCTAAAGACATAACACCCATAATTGATTTTAGATTCACTTTTTTACCTTTATATTCTAAATTGACTTCGGAATCGAATTTACTTGCTGTTTGTACTAACAAGGTCGCAGGTCTTGCGTGAATTCCTGTTTCCGCGATTACTTTAAATTGTTTTTCTGCCATGACTAATCAAACTCCTTTAAAATTCAAATAATGTGAAAGAAATTTTCTTTCTTACCTCATTAACTTATACAATAATTTGCGCCTTCTAGTCAACTAAATCGTTAATAGAGAAAATAGAATTATACTTTTTTTCTACATATAAATAACAAACATGTACAAAGAGATACTTTCTAAAAGCTAATATTCTACATTTGCTAGAATAACACTTTTCTTCTATTCAAACTGTTAAAAATATCACAAAAAAACTGCCCAAATATAAATTTGAGACAGTTTTGTTACATCAATTTCCACTTGCTGCACGCGGAAAATGGCCCTGTTCATCCAATGGGATTATTACCGCTGTTAACTCCTCTTCTAATGCTAGTGAATATTTTTTCTTTTCTTGCTCAGTCCAATGGAGCCGATCTTCCATATAGGCAATTACTTGACTCTTCCATTCTCGAACTAATTGAATATTAAATAAAATCGCACCTGTTCTTCGATTAAAAAAGTCAATTGGACTTGCAACCAACTCATTTTCAATAGCATAAACGAGCTTTGCCAATAATGGAAGTGGCAAACCGTATTTCTCTGCATCCGTTTTATATTCTTTTAAGAGTTCAAAAACAGTTTCAACGTTGGAACCATACCTTTTAGCTAAATGCTCTGATTCGTCATGGGTTAATCCAACTGCCATTCCTTTTTTTACTTGGTTTGCTACAAAGGCATCAAAATTTACAGATCCTCCAACATTACCACCTGAGATTGGCAAATTTTTCGTTTCACATTCAGGAAATACCTTTCCCTCTTCCAAATTAAATTTTGCTGCCAGCAAATCGACAATCGTTTTAGCCATTTTTCGATAACCAGTAAGCTTTCCCCTGCAATTGTTAATAGTCCCGATTTTGATTCCCAGATTTCATCCTTTCGGGAAATTTCCGATGCATTCTTCCCTTCTTCATAAATCAGCGGACGTACCCCGGCCCAGCTTGATTCGATATCCTTTTCACTTATCTTAACTTCTGGGAACATATAATTTATCGCATTTATAATATAATTTCGATCACTTGATGTCATATAAGGATGTGCTGTATCCTGATTATAAAATGTATCCGTTGTCCCAACATATGTCTTTCCTTCACGGGGAATCGCGAATACCATCCGTCCATCTTGTGTATCAAAATAAATGGCCTGTTTTAATGGGAAACGGGTTTGGTCAATAACTAGATGGACTCCCTTTGTAAGTTGAAGCACTTTTCCTTTTTTCGATTGATCCATTTCTCGGATTTGGTCAACCCATGGTCCAGTTGCGTTAACGATTTTTTTTGCCCTTATCTCATATTTATCTCCAGTAAGTTGATCATGAACCTTTGCACCGACAACCTTACCATTTTCGTAAATAAGCTTAGTTACCTTTGTATAATTGCTTGCAATTGAACCTTTTTCTATCGCTGCTTTCATAACCTCAATCGTCAACCGAGCATCATCAGTCCGGTACTCAACATAATAACCCCCGCCTTTTAAGTCAGTTTTTTTTATCAGCGGCTCTTTCGCTAATGTTTCGGAAGAAGATAACATTGTCCGACGCTCTGATTTCTTCACTCCAGCTAAAAAATCATAAACCCTTAAGCCAATTGATGTACTTAATTTCCCGAAGGTCCCACCTTTGTGAATGGGCAGTAACATCCATTCTGGGGTTGTCACATGGCCATTTTCATAAACGATTGCTCTTTCTTTCCCTACTTCTGCAACCATTTTCACTTCAAATTGTTTTAAATATCGTAGACCCCCATGAACTAATTTTGTTGACCTGCTCGATGTACCTGCAGCAAAGTCCTGCATCTCAACAAGTGCCGTTTTCATCCCCCTCACTTGAGCATCAAGGGCTATTCCAGCACCAGTAATACCTCCACCAATAACCAAAACATCATAAATTTCGCTTTTTAGTTTATTCACAATCTCTTTCCGATTTAAATTAGAAAATTTCATCGTGTTTTCCTCCAAATTAAGATGCTTTCTATTTTTATATGCTAAAAACTTTGAAGAGAAATAAAAAGAGACCACAAAAGACATTATCAAATCGATAATGTTTTTGTGGTCTCTCCGACTTCTCCTGCCAACTATTAACTTAATTTAATTTTATCATACATCATCCAAATAGGAAATAGCTATTATTTGAAAGCCATTGTAGCTTTTACTGCTTTTTTCCAGCCATCATATAAATGATTCCGGTCTTCATCAGGCATTTTAGGATTGAATTCTCGATCAACTGCCCATTGCTTAGAAATTTCCTCTTGGCTTTCCCAATAGCCAACTGCAAGACCTGCTAAATAGGCAGCACCTAATGCTGTGGTTTCATTTACGACAGGCCTTTCTACTGGAACGTTTAGAATATCACTCTGAAAATCCATTAAGAAATTATTTTTAACAGCACCACCGTCCACACGAAGTGTTTTAAGTTCAATGCCGGAATCAGCTTGCATTGCTGATAAAACATCTTTTGTTTGATAGGCAAGCGATTCAAGTGTTGCACGTACAAAATGTTCTTTTGAAGTACCACGAGTTAAACCAAACACTGCTCCACGTACATCACTATCCCAATAGGGTGTTCCTAAACCAACAAACGCCGGAACCACATAAACCCCATCCGTAGATTCCACTTTGGCCGCATATCCCTCGCTATCTTTTGCATCCTTAAGCATACGTAAACCATCACGAAGCCATTGAATCGCTGAACCTGCTACAAAAATACTTCCTTCCAATGCATATTCTACCTTGCCATTTAATCCCCAAGCTATTGTCGTTAAAAGGCCATGCTCAGACCGGACTGCTTTTTCTCCTGTATTCATTAACATAAAACAGCCAGTGCCGTAGGTGTTCTTAGCCATTCCCTCACCAAAACAAGCCTGTCCAAACAATGCTGCCTGCTGATCACCTGCAACCCCAGAAATCGGAATCTCTTTTCCAAAGAAATGATAGTCAATTGTATTAGCATAAATTTCAGACGAAGGACGAACTTCTGGAAGCATTGATTTAGGCACGCCTAAAATATCTAATAATTCATCATCCCATTTCAGATCAAAAATATTAAACATTAATGTACGAGCAGCATTAGAATAATCGGTAACGTGCGCTCGGCCACCTGAAAGCTTCCAAATTAACCATGTATCAATTGTTCCAAACAACAGTTTTCCTTGTTCTGCCATTCCACGCGCTCCATCTACATTGTCCAGGACCCATTTCACCTTTGTGCCTGAGAAATAAGCATCAATTAGTAAACCTGTTTTTTCTCTGAACAGGTCATTACAGCCCTTTTCTTTAAGCTCATCACAAATTTCACTTGTTTGTCTTGATTGCCAGACGATTGCATTGTAAACAGGGTTGCCTGTTTCTTTATCCCAAACTACCGTTGTTTCACGTTGATTGGCTATGCCAATACCGGCAACTTGCTCCGGCTTAATCCCCGATTCAGATAGCACACCTGCGATGACAGATAGGATAGACCCCCAAATCTCATTTGCATTATGCTCTACCCAGCCCGGCTTTGGAAAATGTTGTGTAAACTCTTTTTGCGCAACATGAACAATCTCACCTTTTTTATTAAAAAGAATGGCCCGTGAACTAGTGGTTCCTTGGTCTAAAGATAAAATATACTTTTCCATGTTAATTCCCCCATTATTAAAAATTCCTTAAGCTGCACTCCTCGATTGATTCATGTTTGAACTCTGTTTTTTACTTGCTGCATACGCAATTAATAGAATGACTAAATTAATCGCTACAATTACCCAAAGTGTCCCTGTGACTTTCCCTAAAAAGACTGATTTATAAAATACTGCTCCAAGTGCTCCACCTAAAAGTGGACCCACTACAGGAATCCATGAATACCCCCAATTTGAGCCGCCCTTCCCTGGTATTGGTAATAAGAAATGGGCAATACGTGGACCTAGGTCTCTTGCAGGGTTTATTGCATAACCTGTTGTTCCACCTAAAGACATCCCTATGACAACAATCAGTAAACCTACTGCCAGTGGGTTTAGCCCTTGGGTAAATTTATTTGCTCCAATAAATAATAGACCAAGTACCAGAATAAAAGTACCAATAATTTCACTTAAAAGATTTGAAAAGGTATGTGGAATCGCTGGGCTGGTTGCAAATACCCCAAGTTTAGTTGCTGGGTCATCAGTTGCTTTCCAATGGGGTAAATAGTGTAAAAAGATTAATGCAGAACCCAAGATTGCTCCGATCAGTTGAGCTAGGATGTAACTCGGAACATTTGACCATGGGAAATCTCCATTTATGGCCAAGGCTACTGTTACTGCTGGATTTAAATGGGCTCCACTTACTGACCCTACAGCAAAAACTCCCATCGTCACCGCAAGTCCCCAAGCAATTGTAATTACAATCCAACCAGCATTATTTGAGTAGGACTTCTTTAAAGATGAACCTGCTCCAATTCCGGCACCAAATACGATTAGAATCATTGTTCCAATCATTTCTCCTACAAATGGTGTCATTTTTCTTCTCTCTCCTTTAACAATTGATTTTAATTCTGTTGAATCATGTTGAAGACGAAAAAAAAAGAGATTCACGACAGAATGAACCCAAAATTGGGTTTCTGTGTGAATCTCCTTTTCTCCGTCACAAATATATTAACTTGTTATACAAAGTATACAAATCTATGAAAGCGGTGTCAATATCTTTCTAAGGTAAAAATAGCATTATTTTTTTACACTAATTACCAAATAAATCCCATAGCTCTGTTTTTGAGGTTGTAATCGCTGAGGCACCTGCATTTAAAGCACTCTGCACATCTTCTTTAGTACGAATTAACCCTCCTGCAAAAATAGGAGTTTTTACCCGCTCTTTTACTTCCGTTATCATCCTCGGCATCGCACCTGGAAGCACTTCAATAAAATCTGGTTGTGTTTTTGCAATTAGCTTGTAACTTTTTTCAAGGGCATGGCTATCAATTAGGAATATTCTTTGTACCGCGATTACGCCTTTTTGTTTTGCCTTTTGGATAACACTTGCTTTCGTCGAAATTAAACCATATGGCTTGAATTCTTGGCAAATATATTCTGTTGCATACTCATCATTTTTGATTCCATGAATTAAATCGACGTGATAGATCATTTTCTTTCCATTCTGCTTGGCCATTAAATTAATATTTTTTAATTGCGCAATATGCATATCTAAAAAAACACCGATTTCAAAGGAACTCCGCAAAAAACGCTCAAATTCCTTCATATTTGCTGAAGCAGGTAATATTTTCTGTTCCATTGTTGTTTCCCTTCATCATTTTTATTTTCTTACTAATTTTAGAAGAAGCTTTAAAAAAAGAGAGCTCGTAAACGTTCGAGCTCTTCATTACATTAACTTCGGGGATTTTCCAGGTATTGATATAATACATCTCCGCCCCTCTGGCCAATGCCGCGAAAATGTTTAAAATCTTTTCTCTTTACTAAAACCTGGCGAAATACCATAAATTCTTCATTCTTTACATAATACTCAGAAATGGCCCCTGACATGAGACGATCTAATATCTCTTTAATTAATTCTTCTTCCAAAATTAGCACCACCTTTACGTATTATATTTTATCTTAACTACATTTCCATGAGTTAACTTTTTCGACATTCCTAAGATATTTTATAGTGAAAAACGATTGAATTGAAAGCGATTTCTATTTTACATACTCATTTTATTACTATTTCCGAAATAATTAACGAAATTGTCAAATAAAAGCCTTTACGAAATCGAAAAAGTAGTGCAAACTGTTATTTAACTGGATTTTATTTATAGATTGTCAGGTGAAGGAGAGAGACTAATGAAGATCGCAGAAGTGGGAAATATCATTGAATTCCGTGGTGGCTTGCAAGGGGTTGTTGAGAAGGTAAATGAAAATTCTGTCATAGTCGACCTAACATTTATGGATAATTACCGTGACTTAGAATTGGATCAGCGTACAGTGGTTAATCATAAAAACTATAAGATCGTAAAAGAAAGCGCTTATTAAATTAATAGAATGATTGAAAAGGCAGCCTTAGACTGCCTTTTCTTTTTTTGCTCTTAGAAAATTATTCTTCTTTTCCAGTTTCTTTTGATATTTGTTTTAACGATTTTACTTTCCCGTGAGGATTTTGATCCTGTTTTCGAACAGTCCATTCCCGTTCTTGTTCACTTTTAGATTTGCTCATTCGATTTCACTCCCTTCATTTTACTATTTTTATCAAATTCCCTCTTTTTATCATAGAATTCTAATGAAATCTGCGATGTAATCATTTCCTTTCACCCACTTTTTTTGCTAAAATTAATTTTATTGTAAAGAAAGGGGCTTGCCATAATGAAGAAACGTCCCATTGATTATCGTCTCATCTTTGGATTGATTGTTGCTCATTTTCTTTTGTATTTTTCATTTCAGGATAACTCGATATTTTGGTATATCTTTTCTGCGTCGCTGCTCGTGTTAATCACTTACGCAATGCTACAAGAAGAGGTTGATGATGATGCGTCATTTTTTAAATATATATCCCTTGGAGTGGTATTTGGTTTGCTTCAATATATTATTTTCTGGCTCGGTTATCATTCCTTTGGGATTCTTCATCTTCCTTTTGCCAATAGTATTAGCAGACTCTATCGCTGGTTTGCACCATCAATGTTCTGGCAGTACTTAGCACTTGTACTGGTTGCAGCACCTGGAGAAGAACTATTTTGGAGGGGATTTGTTCAAAAAAGGCTAATAACATATTTAGGACCACTTAAAAGTATTTTGGTTGCTTCCCTACTCTACGCATCCGTTCAAATTTATTCCGGAACATTTATCTTAGTTTTTGCCGCATTTATTTCCGGCTTAATCTGGGGGGTAATTTATTTTTGGAAAAAAAGCATGCCACTGGTGATTGTTGCTCATTTAGTTTTTGATATAATGATTTTTATCATTTTACCATTGAAATAGGAAAAGCGGCTGACAAGGTTCAGCCGCTTTTTACTTAATGGCAATAATGGCTATTTCTTCTTTATTTGTTCAAGTGGCTTCATCCAAAGTAAAACGAAAAAAATAAGACTTATATAGCCAAACAACGGATAAAGATAGGAAAGAAGTTTCCCATAATCAACAAGACTTATGGTGTAGGAGACACCAAATATGGCGGAAATCGTTACAATCGTTGGTACTAAAACATATTGTTTCAATTGTCGGTCGAGACCAAAAACATTGCCAATTACCGATGTAAAAATTTCACCATAAATAACAAGAACAAAGATCCAATAAAAAAACGGAGCGAATTTCTTCATAATGATTGCCATTGGTATTTCATAATGTTCAAGGTTTGGAAGCATAATCAGGGTAAAATGATTTGCTATAAGGATAAGCGTCAATGCTGCCCCGCCAATAAATCCACCCCACTTAATTGTCCAGTCATCTTTGATTTCGCTCGCAACTGGCACTAATACCGCTTGAGCTAAGGCAAGATTAAAGGCGGTGTACGAAAATGGGGCTAACACACTCTTCCATCCATCATCAACATGTGGAACAAACAATAGCTGATTCATAAAATTCGGCATCCGAATTGAAAAAACCATTAACATTAAGCTGAAAGAAATCATTAACGGTACAACAAATGTATTTACAGCAAAAAGCCCTTTTATACCGATGAGCATGATTAGGATTGAAAGGAAAATAGTCAGAAAGACCCCCATATTCTTTGGTAAGCCCAGCTGTTCTTCAAAAACAGCTCCAGCACCTGCAAGCATAACAGCACTAACTCCAAGCAACATGATTAACATGATTATATTTATTCCCTTGCCCGCCCATTTTCCAAATAAGTATTCGTTGAACTCCTGATATGATTCTGCTTTAATGTGAGCAGCCATTCTCATTAATTTTGAACCCATAAATATAAGGAGGTAGCCGCTCAATAAAATACTGATAAAGCCAAAAAAACCAAACCGCGAAAAAAATTCTACGATTTCTCTTCCGGTGGCAAAACCAGCACCGACAACTGTTCCGACGTAGACGGCCGCAATTTGGAAAGCTGCTGTCCAATTCTTTTTCACTTCATCTCCCCCTCCTATTCACTATATGAAAGGATGGACAAACAAAGACGAGCTTTTTTTCAACCTGTGGTATAAATTACTAATTCGTAAATCTTGAAAGTCAAAGATGGTCAGGGTATACTGTTCTCATAAAGATCAAATATAGTCAAAGTCAAAAAATGATAATGGAACGAGGAGGTTTTATTTATGCTTTGTCAATTATGTAAAGATAACCAGGCAAATATCCAATTAAGTGTCATGATTAATGGACAGCGTAATGACCTGAAACTCTGTCAAGATTGCTTTGCTAAGGAAAAGAATGCATTAGGTGCAAATATCGGACCTAGTATGAATGGTTTTCCAAGCTTTCCGCTTGAAGAATTCTTTTTCACAAAAAATATGCAAGGAAATCAGCCTATAAATAGCCAGCCATCATCAAACATGAATAGGAAATCCACACATGGACCTGGATTAATGGACCAATTCGGTCGAAACATAACACAAATGGCGAAAGCAGGTCTAATTGATCCGATTATTGGTCGTGATGAGGAAATCAAACGAGTTATCGAAATTTTAAATCGAAGAAACAAAAATAATCCTGTATTAATCGGTGAACCAGGTGTTGGTAAAACTGCAATTGCGGAAGGTCTAGCAATGAAAATTGTGGAAAGTCAGGTTCCGGGAAAATTGCGAAACAAGGAGGTTTACCTGCTTGATGTTGCATCACTTGTTGTGAATACAGGAATTCGCGGGCAATTTGAGGAAAGAATAAAAAAACTGATTTCTGAATTGCAGGAACGCAAGAATATCATTCTATTTATCGATGAAATACATCTGCTAGTCGGGGCAGGGTCTGCCGAAGGTTCAATGGATGCAGGGAATATTCTAAAGCCTGCTTTAGCTCGTGGCGATTTACAGCTCGTTGGGGCAACAACTTTGAAGGAATATCGGCAAATTGAAAAAGACTCTGCATTAGAACGCCGCTTCCAGCCCGTTCAAGTTCTTGAACCAACACCTGAGGCAGCCATTGAAATATTGAAAGGGATTCAGAAAAAATATGAAGATTATCATCAAGTAAGGTACCATGAGGACGCAATTCAAGCATGTGTCCAATTGTCCTATCGCTATATTCAAGACCGCTTCTTACCTGATAAGGCAATAGATTTATTAGATGAGGCGGGTTCAAAATTAAACCTTACCTTTGACAATAGGAATACTGATCAAGTTGAGAATAGGTTAAAAGAAATTGTGCTAGAAAAAGATGCTGCGCTTAAAAATGAAAATTACGAGCTAGCAGCAACACTTCGTGATGAAGAAGCTAAGCTTGAAAGGACTTTAAATCTAGCTTCTGATTCAAAAAATCCAATTGTGGAAGTATTCCATATTCAAGAAATCATTGAACAAAAAACCGGTATTCCAGTAGGGAAACTTCAAGAAGATGAGCAACTTAGAATGAAACTACTTGAGGAAAATCTTAATAAAAAAGTAATAGGTCAGGAAAAAGCAGTAGAAAAGGTTGCAAAGGCGATAAGAAGAAGCCGAGCTGGTTTAAAATCAAAGAACCGTCCAATTGGGTCTTTCCTATTCGTCGGGCCGACTGGCGTTGGTAAAACCGAGCTTACAAAAACTCTTGCAGAAGAATTATTTGGTTTTAAAGATTCATTAGTCCGGTTAGATATGAGTGAATATATGGAAAAACACAGTGTTTCCAAATTAATTGGGTCACCGCCCGGGTATGTAGGACACGATGAGGCAGGTCAGCTTACAGAAAAAGTGCGGAGAAATCCTTATAGTATTATTTTATTAGATGAAATTGAAAAAGCACATCCAGATGTACAGCATATGTTCCTACAAATTCTTGAAGATGGCCGTCTTACCGATAGCCAAGGTAGAACCGTAAGCTTCAAGGAAACAGTCATCATTATGACAAGTAATGCCGGGGTTAGCAAAAAAAGTGTTCATGTAGGCTTTGGGACAAATGAAGCCATGGAAGAAGCATCTATCCTTGACTCACTTGGAGGTTTCTTTAAACCTGAATTCTTGAATCGTTTTGATAGTATCATCGAATTTAATACACTTAAAAAAGAAAACCTTATGCACATCGTTGATTTATTAATTAGCGAGTTGCAAGATGCATTGCTGGAGCAAAACATTGAATTGATTATTTCATCGGAAACAAAAGAAAAGTTAGCTGAACTTGGCTATCATCCAGTCTTCGGTGCGCGTCCGCTCCGTAGGGTCATCCAGGAACAACTCGAGGATCGGATTGCTGACTTTATACTTGAAAAGCAGAATATAAGAAAATTAAAAGCCGATATCAAAGATGGTGAAATCATTGTAAAGGCAGAGAACATTGTAGTAAATTAATGTGATTTCCTACGTAATTCAAAGCAAAAGCGAAGCCAAAATGGCTTCGCTTTTCATTATAGTTTTTTATCATCAACAGAATTCAACCAATTCTCAATTTCACCAACAACCGATTCTACACAGCCAACTTCAAAAGGTGAAATTAAGTTAGCAGCTTCTACCAATTTTGTAAACGACATGCTTCCACCTAGCTTACAAAGATTTACATAATCTTCCCATGCATCTTCCTGGTTTTCTCTAGAGCGTTTCCAAAACTGGAAGGCACAAATTTGCGCAAGGGTATAATCAATATAATAAAATGGAGAATTATATATATGACCTTGACGCTGCCAGAAACCGCCGTTCTCTAAAAACTCATTGCCATCATAATCTTTATGCGGCATATACTTTTTCTCAATCTCACGCCATTGTAATTTCCGTTCTTTTGGCGTAGCTTCTGGATTTTCATACACCCAGTGCTGGAATTCATCAACAGAAACCCCATAAGGTAGGAATAATAAAGCATCGCTTAGGTGTGAAAACTTGTATTTATCGGTATCTCCTTTAAAGAACAGCTCCATCCATGGCCAGGTAAAAAACTCCATGCTCATTGAATGAATTTCACAAGCTTCGTAGGTTGGCCAATAATACTCAGGAATCTCAAATTGCCGGCTTGAATAAACCTGGAACGCATGCCCTGCTTCATGGGTAAGAACATCAATATCCCCGGATGTCCCGTTAAAATTAGAAAAAATAAACGGCGATTTGTAATTCTCAATGTACGTGCAATACCCACCTCCAGCCTTTCCTTTTTTGGCAACCAGGTCCATTAAGTTATTTTCTTGCATAAACTTAAAGAATGCTCCTGTTTCATTTGAAAGGTCCTCGTACATTTTTTGTCCATTTTCAATAATCCATTCAGGGTTTCCTTTTGGAACGGCATTTCCTGTTTGAAAGTTAAAGCCTTCATCATAATATTTTAATTGTTCTAGACCAATTCTTTCCTTTTGCCGTGCTTTTAACTTTGTAGCAATTGGCACAATAAAATCCTTTACTTGTCCACGGAAATTCGCCACCATCTCGGAGTTGTAATCCGTTCTCATCATTCTGTAATAACCAAGTTCAACAAAATTTTTATATCCAAGCGTTTTTGCAATTTCTGTTCTGATTTTAACAAGATCATCATAAATTCGATCAAGCTCGGCTTCATGCTCTTCTAAAAATCCAAATTTCGCCTCACTCGCCCGCTTTCGCAGTTCTCTATCTGTGGATTCAGTAAACGGCTCAAGTTGGGCAAGGGTTCTCTCTTCGCCTTCAAAATTAATTTTTGCGGAAGCAAGAAGTTTCGTGTATTCAGTTGATAAACGGTTTTCCTTCTGCAACATTGGAACAATTTCTGGTTTAAAGGTCTTAAGTTGTCCTTCGGCAAGGGCGAAAAGCTGGTGACCCCATTTTTCTTCTAATTCAGTTCGAAATTTTGAATGAACTAATGCTTGATAATACTTTGTGACTAACCCTTCTACTTCAGGTTGGATTTCATCCATGATATCTTGCTCTGCTTTATAAAACTCATCATTGGTATCAATAGAATGACGGATAGTGCAAAGATTGAACATCGTCCCAAGGTTATTTCTAAGTTCATTGACTTCATTCATGGCCTTACTCTGTTCTTCTACAGTTAAAGAATTATTGAACTTCTCAATCGCTGCTTGAAAGTCTACTGTTATTTCCTCTAGATTGGGGCGTTTATATGTATATTCTTCAAATCTCATTTAGACATCTCCTTTTTTCTAATATTGCAACTATCATTTCGACACTATTTATTAATATTCCTTTAACAAAAAAAATACGGCTTAAATGCCGTATTAAAATTTACCCGCAGGCAACCCTAGTTTTTTAAGCAACTCAATCGCTTCACTTTTTTCAGTTTCTGTGAGGCTCGACATTAGTCTGTGTATTTGGTCCGCATGTTCAGGAAAAATCCCCCCGATAAACTTCTTTCCTTCATCTGTTATCTGGGCATAAGTAACCCTGCGATCATTTGGACAAGCAATCCTCTTCAGCAACCCTTTTTGTTCTAGCTTGTCAACCACGTATGTGATGCTACCACTTGCGAGCAAAATTTTACCTCCAATTTGCTGCATTGGCTGGTCACCTTTATGATACAACAATTCTAATACAGCAAATTCTGTTGGATTTAACCCATTTGCCTGAATAACTTTATTAACATGTTCATTAATCGCTTTATATGCTCTTGACAGGACTATAAATAGTTTTAATGATTGTGATACAGAATCATTTCCCATTTTCAAAAATCACCCTTTAAATTATCTCGATTTCAAATTAATTATAAAAAACTTTTTATCTGGTGTCAATTTTCCATATGCAGGTATTTCTTGTAAAAAACGAAACATTCCAATGACGCTATACTCGTTTTTACTTTCCTATTTGTTAAATAAAATATTTCGAAATTAGAAATAGTCCTTTCTCTTCTAAACAGAAATTTTGTATGATAGGTATAGAAAAAATTAGCCAATTTAATAAAAAAGGAGATTGCCATGACTCAACAAGCTGTTTTTCCTGCAAAGGCGCCAAATACATCAGAATCCACCATGTTTAAAATTCTATTTATCATCGGGCTGTGCCATTTATTAAATGATGCTATTCAATCAGTTGTGCCAGCGATGTTTCCCATTTTAGAAAAATCAATGGGCTTAACCTTCACCCAACTTGGTATTATTGCCTTTTCATTAAATATGGTTTCATCTGTCATGCAGCCAGTCGTCGGAATTTTTACTGATAAACGACCGATGCCTTATGCATTACCAATTGGTCTTACCTTTACACTATTTGGTATTCTTGGGTTAGGTTTTGCTACAAGCTTTGGAATGATTGTATTGTCTGTCATTTTCATAGGCCTTGGTTCCGCTGTATTCCACCCCGAAGGTTCAAGGGTTGCCCATATGGCTGCAGGAAGTCGAAGAGGGCTAGCGCAATCGATCTACCAGGTTGGAGGAAACACAGGACAGGCGCTTGCTCCCCTTATAACTGCACTGATTTTGGTTCCATTAGGGCAAATTGGTGCCTCTTGGTTTACATTCGTGGCTGCCTTAGCAGTTATTTTATTAGTTTATATCGCTAGCTGGTATAATCAGAGATTAGCAGCTTCTTCACATTCTACTAAAAGAAAAAGGCCATTACTACAAACAGTAATGGGTTAACAAAAGATGTTAAGAAATCTTTAGGCTTAATCCTATTGTTAATTTTCGCAAGATCGTGGTATATCTCCGGTATGACCAATTTTTATGCCTTTTATGCGATAAAAGAATATTCGATGACGATAAAAGAATCCCAGCTGTACTTATTTGCCTTTTTAGTTGCTGGTGCAATCGGGACCTTTTTTGGAGGACCACTCTCTGACAGATTTGGCAAAAAAAGAATTATCTCTTTTTCAATGTTAGCAACAGTGCCCTTTTCCATTCTTATTCCTTTTGTACCATCATTTGTTGCTTTTATCTTTCTTCTTCTAACTGGTTTTATTTTAATGACTAGCTTTTCAGTTACTGTTGTTTATGCGCAAGAGCTAGTACCGGGAAAAATTGGTTTAATGTCGGGTTTAACAGTGGGTTTCGCGTTTGGAATGGGTGCCATTGGTTCCGTTGGGCTAGGGTATATTGCGGACTTAATTGGTATTCAGTCGATGGTTTCTTACATTGGTGTCCTACCTTTACTAGGTTTAACAGCTTTTCTCCTTCCAACTGATAGTAAAGTACGTGAGTGGTATCAACGGTAATAGAAAAGGATGGGAATCTCCCATCCTTTATTTAATTTCTTGAATTTTACGGTATAATACTTGTTTTTCTTCATCGGTTAGCATTCTTTCAGCCATCGGGAATAAGATATTTTCTTCTTTGGAGAAATGTTCAGCTAGGATAAAGTAAGCATTTTTGATTAACTCTGATAATTTTTGCATTTCTTTGGTTGTAAGGTTACTACTTTCAGCCTTTTCAAGAAAGGTCCCGATTTGACCTTTTGCTTGATCATGTTCATATTCCATGACAGCAATCGGTCCAGAGGTGGTTCCAATATAGACACCCATCATAGGAAAAAGCACACCCTCTTCCCTTTCTGAATGCGGGTCAAGCTCATCTTTAAACTGTGACACCTTTGCTTTTAATACTGCAAATTTCTCTTCAACGCCCAAGCCTTGTTCAATTTGCTGGGTTAATTGATACAATCCCTCTAATTGAGCCAATAATGGCGGATGCTCCCTTTTTAATTGGTTAAGACCTACACTAAGTTCAGCCGAGGACATGCCTCCCATGGCATTCATACAGTTACTCACAATCATTCTCCCCTTTAGTTTCATTTTTGTATCTATTATAAAAGGTACTTTCATATAATGTTGTGACTCAGGTCACTTTATTCAGCATAAAGACGAACATTGATATTATTTTGACAATTTTATGAAAACACGCTTATTTTTCAAAAAATTTTAACATTTATACTCAAATAATCTTAAAAACTTTCATATAATAAAGATAGAAATATATAAGGGAGGGTTATAAACATGCAAACCCCTAATTTACGTGACTTTTACCAAAAGGCATTAATCCCCATTGGGTTAAATGACCAAATCGCTCTTATGGAATCTGGCTCTGCAAAAAATTCTCTGACAACCCATTGGCTTATTGCACTAGAAGGTGTACAAATCCCTCAACCAAAGGAATATTTCCAATGGAAAGTAAGTATTTATCCATCGAATTCTGAAGGAGCCTTCAAATGGAATAAACCATTATATTCTTCAGTTACTATGGAATGTATGGACAATGCTATTGAACTTGCTCGATCGTTTGAAGCATATGGCAAAAATGATCAGCTCTTCTCCTCAAAACTAAAAGAGAAAATAAGTTAATCCCCTCTAAATAACTCCTACTGCTTCACCTCTTTTTTACACTCACTTGTGAAAAAACATACATATAGTGGTAAAAAATTATAATAGTTGTTTACTAATCAAAAAAAGATGCTGCCTTCATTGCAAACAGCACCTTTTTACGATTGATTTTGAAACTACTGCTTCTTTTTATGCTAAGCGAAATAAAATACCATGCCCGCCATTTGGCTATTCCCATTAGATTTTTGATGTGGACAGCCAATACGGCAGCTTCCACAGTCACACCTCCAACAAGAAATGATTATAACTAACTAATATTAAGATGTCTAAATATTCTGTTTAATACTAAATAATTAGATGCAAACAAAAAGAGTGAGCTTTAATTAGCCCACTCTGTTATCTTATCTATCATCAATAATATACTTGCTTTTTATCCCATACAAATGATACTAAACCATACTCAGCTAACACTATACCCTGCAATAACCACACATTCCCTGTTCAAACTTCATCAATTCTCATAATTTAACGCTTCGATACAACACCTTATCAAAATATTTATAGAGGAAATATTTTGATAAGCTCATAAAAGACCTGAGAGTTTGTTCCTTCATTGAGTAATGATGAAAGAGTATTTTATTGTAGAGGGATTTATTAACCATGTGTTTTTTAGTTAAATCAGGATATTTTTGAAAGAATGTTTCAAGGGCTTCGCATTCATTTATATTTTTACTTATACTATCATTTTGAACCACTACTTCAACAAGAACTTCATTTAAATGATGAATGTTATACTTTTTCGCAACTCTTAAAACAAAATCCCAATCTTGAAATCTTTTCAAGCATTCGTCAAATAGAATGTTTTTTGCAACATTTTTTTTAATAAAAATCGTTTGGGTACTGATAAAGTTTCCTTTTTCAAGCTGCGTTTTGATTTCCTCAGAAGTTACTTTCCGTTTGGGCACAATCCCCCGTTTACTTCCTTTTAAATTCATGCTGCAAAAGCACATATCAACATTTGGATTTTCCACCATAAATTGATACTGTTTTGCTATTTTTAGGGGTAACCAGCGGTCATCACTATCCTGAAAAGCAATGTATTGTCCTTTAGCTAACATGATTCCGGTATTTCTTGCCCCATTAGCCCCTTTTTTAAAGGAGTTAACAACATATTTCACTTTTTCACTTTTAAAGGACTCAACTACTTTTTGCGTTTGATCAGTTGAAAAGTCATCGACGACTATGATCTCATCGACAGGAAGTGTCTGTATCAGAACACTTTCAATCGATTTCCCCAGAATTTTAGCTCGGTTATATGTTGGTATAACAACTGAAATGTTCAAGTTAATTACATCCCTTCACTTTGATACTTTTGCGTTTTTGAGAATACTAATAAATTATTTTTGGAGTATTTTTTTAACTACTCGAAGTATCTTAACGAACTTTCCTTAATATTTTCTTAATGTTGCCCTAATCTATTTCTAATCTCTAATATTGATTTAATTATACTTTAATGTCTTCTATTTTTATCGAGGACTCAAGGCATTTCAACAACAAAGGTGAAAAGGATTTGGATCGACTAAAGTTAATAAACAGTTTATAAATTGTTCAAATCTAACTTGTACAATAGTTATGGGTAAATGATCGATAGCTTCTCTACTCTCATTATTTACCAAACCTTGGATGAGTTAACCCTTTACTATTTTTCATCCAAGGTTTATTTTGATTATTTTTTAGATAAATTAAAGAAAAAAAGAGCGACTTTTAGCCACTCTTTAACTAATTATGAGATTCATGGCAAAAAGCCAATTAATTAAAAAAATCAGCGTCTTCTTCTTTCGATTTCGATTTCAATCCGTCTTCTTCTCTCAATTTCGATTTCGATTTCAATGGGGAAAAACAGTCTTCTTCTAAATCCATCAGGAAAAAAACCATGCTCAAAAATCCACCTTTCATGCCAGTTTATATGACAAAGGGACAGATTAACTTTCAACCTGCCCTTTGTCCCTTACAATTTAGTACATGAAAGAAGCACCTACAATGATAAGAAGAATGAATAATACAACAACTAAAGCCATTCCTCTTCTTTCTTCACCCATGTATAACACCTCCAGTTCTTGTTTAAATAGATTTCACTCAGCCCAAATCAATCCCGTTTGGTTTAAAAAACCATACTGGAAAGTACGATAATTAATAGAATGAACAATACAACGATTAATACAAAGCTGCTGCCGCCATAACCACCGCCATAGCCGTAGCCTCCATATCCGAAGCACATATCTATCACCACCTATCGGGATTATCTGAAGAAAGAATACTTTCCTCTATATATATATATTTCTTAGGACACGAATCGTTTGGACAAACATCATAGTGTTACGACACAATTCGCAATTTGCTTAAACAAAAATGAAAAGAACGTCTGCAATATGCAAACGCCTTTTCGGAGGTATTTCTATATGCCAAGATGTACTGGAGGTAGTAATAACATATGCACTCAAAATAAAACTGAATGGACAAGTGCTGATTAAAAAAGTGCTATTTACTTAAATTTACAGAAAATTCACATCACCTTTATTTTCTTCATGTAAAATTTGAAGAAAATAAGGTGTTTGTAATGGAAAACGTCTATCTATCTCTACTTTTAACTACAATCATTTATATGCTTCTATATATTAATTTACCTTTTATGCATGGTGATGACTTTAAGGAAATTGATGAATCTAAAGAAGATGATAATTGGGTTGATTGATAAACACTTGTCAGCCGCTCTCCAAGGAATTATTTACGAATAAATTACAATTTTTTACATTTTTTAGCGAATTGTTTGAAAGTCTTTTTTCTATAAGAAAAATGAACCAAGGAACTTCTCTTCCTAAGGATCTTGGCAATCCCAATCCCCATCTTTTCCATATGGAATGAGGATGGGGATTTCTTCGTTCATAATCTATCTCACTGGAGCAAAATATTATTGTAAGGTTTGCACCTTAGAACTCTTAAATTAATCGGCTTCCCTTTTCTTAACTCCATCAATATTGTTGGAGTTCTTTTTTACTGTATAAATATTAATCCAAGGCATTGAATTTAAAGATTGAGGATTTATTTACAATAGAAGAAAAGAAATAAGCAATTGAATTGATTGAAGATAAGCAAAATGACGATGCTGAATAACATCGTCATTTTTTATTATACAAAACAGTTAAGAGCAAAATTTTCGTAGTCACAGTGGTCACATTTTGAGTAATTTTGTGACCAAATTAGTTTATGCTAAGCGAAATACAATTCCATGCCCGCCTTTTGGATATTCCCATTTGATATTTTGATGTGGACAGCCAATACGGCAGCTTCCACATTCATGACAGCCTTCATAGCCAACCTGCATCCGTAAACCTTCCCATTTGTAAACTTCTGCAGGGCAGAACACGGTACAAATTTTATCAGGGCATTTCGTCATGCAAATATCATTGTCCATTACAGTTAAGTGTGACTTCGTATCAGCCTTAAAACGTAAGAGATACTGTTTTTCTTCGATATTCTTAGTTGACATTATTTCACCGCCTTCCAAGCACGATAAATATCTTGCAATACTCGAATCGTTCCTCTTTCAGCTGTTACACTCTTCATGATTTGTTTTTGTTTCTCGCGTTTTGGTGTTCCGTCAACAGTAAAGAACTTACTCATCGCCTTGTTCATCATTGGCACATACTCATTAAAGTATTGTGGGTATTTTTCAAATGTATGAGCAGCATCCTTGTATTTCTCTAAATCTTTGATAATGAAACTATTATAAAGGGCTTCTCGGTAGCTATTTAAACTTGATTCACTGAAGTCATTTCGGCTCTTTGCCTGAACAACGGCTTCAGCAGCCATTTTTCCAGAAGACATCGCCATATTCGAACCTTCACGATGGATAGCATTAACAAGCTGTGCCGCATCGCCAACGACGATGACACCGGTTCCGGCTACTTTGGGAACGGAATGATAGCCGCCTTCAGGAATGAGATGTGCTAGGTACTCAGCTGATTCTCCACACGCAATCATTGGTTTTACCATTGGGTGATTTTTCAAATAATCGAGAAGATCGTATGGCTTCAATTTAGCTTTAATCATGCTTGATAGTGTCGTACCCACCCCGATATTCAAGCTGTCCTTGTTCGTGTAAAGAAAGGCTGTTCCTAGGTTACCTTTTGTTGAATCACCAAAAATTTCAATCGTACACCCCTGGTTATCTTCTAAGTTAAAACGGTCATTAATTTTTTCTTTTGGTAAATTAATAACTTCCATAACTGTTAAAGCTACTTCGTCAGGACGTTGTTCTTTATGGAATCCAAGCTGCTTAGAGAGCAAGGAATTTACTCCATCAGCAAGAACAACTACATCTGCATACAATTCCCCATCAGGTCGATCAGTACGGACACCTACTACCTTGCCATTCTCAACAATACATTCAGTAACCACGGTTTCATTAATAAGAAGTGTTCCAGCTTGAACAGCCTTTTGGGCGAACCATTGGTCAAATTGAGCCCTCAATACGGTAAAGTTGTTATAAGGTTCGACTCCCCACTCCAAGCCTTTGTAGCCGAATTGCACGACTGATTCTTTGTCCATCATCCAAAAACGTTGCTCAATAACAGGTCTTTCAAGCGGCGCTTCCTTCCAAAATTCTGGAATTAACTCTTCCATTTGCTTACGGTACAGCACTCCACCCATTACGTTTTTACTTCCTGGATACTCTCCTCTTTCAATAAGTAAGACATTTAAGCCGTTCTTTGCACAAGTGAATGCACATGCCGTACCTGCTGGCCCTGCTCCCACAACAATGACATCAAATTTTTCAGGCATAACTCGTTTCACCGCCTTTTTCATTCCGGATCTGCTTAAATTGCTCAATTAGTTTTGGTATGATTTCCATAGCATCTCCTACAATCCCATATGTGGCAACATCAAATATTGGTGCATTTGGATCCTTATTGATGGCGATGATTAAATCGGAATTTTTCATGCCAACGACGTGCTGAATGGCTCCTGATAATGCGATTGCGAAATAAATTTTCGGTGTGACCGTTTCTCCTGTTTGACCAATTTGAAGTTCGTGTGGGAGCCAGCCGGCTTCAACCACATCACGTGTACCGCCAACACTTGCACCGATAGTCTCAGCAAGGTCATATAGGATTTGGAAGTTTTGAAAATCCCCCATTCCTTTCCCGCCACAGACAATCACATGAGCATCCGCCAAATTAGCTTTATTTGTTACATCATTCACAATTTGTAGTACTTTTGTGCGCATATCTTCTTCTTGAAGTGAAATGGTTTCCTCGATAATCTTTCCAACCCTGCTAGCTTCAGGTGCCAACGCTTTCATTACCTTGGGCCTAACAGTAGCCATTTGTGGACGGTGCTTTTTACAAAGGATTGTTGCCATTATGTTTCCCCCAAAAGCAGGTCGACTCGCTTCTAGTAATCTATTATCTAGATCCACATCAAGCATAGTTGTATCTGCTGTTAAACCAGTATTTAAATCAGTAGCAACGGCACTCGCTAAATCTTTTCCATTTGGTGTCGCCCCGTAAAGGATAATCTCCGGCTTATACTTTTCTGCAAGCAGCATAACACTCTTCATATAGGATTCCGTCCGATATTGCTTTAAAACTGGATGGTCAATCATATAGACTTGATCAGCACCATATGAAATAACTTGGCCCGCTAGTCCTTTAATTCCAGAGCCAAGCAAAAATCCTGATAATGGAACTTGTAATTTATCTGCAAGTTTCCGCCCTGCTCCTAATAATTCAAGAGAAACCCCTTCGATTTTACCATCATTTTGTTCGATGAATATCCAGACCCCACGGTGATCGTCCAGTATCATGTAAACGCCTCCCTGAGACAAAAGATTAGTTTTTTAATTTCAATGACAGGATGTTAACAGGTCCTTTTTCTCCATTAAGACTTCCATAAGCTGTTTTACTTGCTCATCAGCAGAACCCTCAAGTTTTTTGCCGCCATCCGGTCTTGGAGGAGTAAACATTTTTCCTACAATCGTTGGTGAACCTTTAAAGCCGAGCTGCAGGCGGTCAACATTTTCGAGATCACTTACTGCCCAAATAATTGGTTCATACCTTGCTGCTTTGATCATATTTGGCATTGGTGAATATTCAATATGATTGATTTCTTTTTCTACTGTTAACATGCAAGGCATTTCTGTTTGAATTAATTCATATCCGTTTGTTAATTTTCTTTTGATTAAAACCGTTTTTTCCTTCAAATTTACCTCAGATACTTCGATGACATTTGTTACAGGAGGAATATCTAATCTTCTTGCAATACCAGGTCCAACTTGTCCCGTATCCCCATCAATGGCATGCTTTCCACAAATAACCATATCAACTGGGAAATCCTTGCTGATTCTTTCCAATGCTTTTGATAAAGCATAGCTTGTAGCGAGTGTATCTGCTCCTGCGAAGGCACGGTCAGAAATCAAAAAACCTCTATCTGCACCAATTTCAATACTCTTTTTAATGACGGCAGTCGCCTGAGGTGGTCCCATTGATAAAACGGAAATCGTACCACCTGTTTTTTCTCTAATACTTATGGCCGCTTGAACTGCATGGGCATCGTAAGGATTTAAAATGGCTGGAGCACTCCGGCGGTCTAATGTGTTTGTTTTAGGATTAATTTTAATAATTTTTGTATCGGGTACTTGTTTGACACATACGACAATGTGCATGTAGGACTTTCCCTCCTCCATATGATCTAAGAATGATGAAAGCGTTTCGCCTTCTATGGCTTATTAAAATGCTTATTATTACGATATCTGAATCGAAACACAAGCATAATACCAAACAATGAATTAATTTTTCTTCGGTGTATGAATAACAATTAATTGAAATAGATTCAGATCGATGAAGTAATAGTATGTATGGAGATATTTTGAATGTGACTCTTTTTATTAGTACTAATATAAATATAAGAAATATTGGGATATAAACAATGATAAAAATCACAGTTACTGTCTAAAAATGTAGATAATTTCAAGATAGGAAAAAAATGGAGTTTAACTGAAGTTATTGGGAGTGTTCTTTACACAGTATTAAGCTGTTGTTAACATATTATTCTAGAATAAAAAAAACCTGGTTTGCATTTCCTCAACCAGGGTATTAATATAAATCATTAAACTACTTTAAATAGTTGATATGGTTTATGTTCTAAAAGGCGCAATTGATAGCGAAATAAGAACTCAGAAGCTTCGAGGATTTTTTTAGCCTCAAATGAGGTTCTTCCCCATACGGTGATTCCATGGTTTCTAATTAAAACTGCTCCTGAATCACCTGTAACATGCTCAGCAAAGGTATCTGCCAGGGTGGGAATATGTGCATAGTTACGAATGATCGGTATCTTTAGGACAGCATCTTCTTCCCATATATCAAATGCCTTAATTAGTTCCTGCCCTTGAAATGTGACTTCACCATTGTCCCCATATACTTCGGAGATGACATTATTATCGATTGTATGGACATGCAGACTGCAACCAGCATTGGTCCTCCGATAAATTTCCACGTGAAGCAAGGTTTCGGCTGAAGGCTTTAAATGATTTTCTTCTACTGGACGTCCGAATTCGTCTACAAGCAAAAAGTCATCTCTAGTTCGCTTCCGTTTATCCTTTCCACTTGCGGTAACCAAAAATTGCAGTGGATGATTACTTACCTTTATAGCAAGATTACCGCTTGTCCCCATGAACCAATCCCTCTCAGCAAGTTCTTCTTTTACATCCGCTAATTCATCCCATTTTTCCTTTAGCATTTTAGCTCATTCACCTTAATTCTATTTTTAATCGCCTCAATACAGTCGTAAAAAGTGCTAAATCCTTGATGGGATATTTCCCATTCAGTACATTTTTCTTGAAGCAAGTCTCTAGCGAGCACAAAGTCAGCTTGCTTTGCTGCTTCAAGATCGGTGACAGAGTCTCCGATGACAATATTGAAGCTGTCTTCTCTATTGGTTAACTTTCGAATGATACTCGGCTTACAGCAGCCGCAAGCATTCTTACATAAAGAATCACATTTATAAGGCCAAAAGAATTTTTACTCTTTCTCCTGAAAAATCAGATTCGTTGCAAAAAATTCCATTAAATGGTCCATAATTTTTTAAGATAGGATACAGAAAAAAATCAATTCCACCACTTACGATATAAAGAGGAATCCTCACATCACGTGCAAATTCTACAAATTCCTTGAAGCCCTTCCGAATCTTTGCATTATTAATCGCAAATTCAGTAATCTCAGCTTTTAAATTACTGGGTAGTAACGAGAATAATGACCCAACTCCCTGGCTAATTGAAATTTGCTGCGAAAGAATTTGATCTTTAATTTTTTCCCACTTGGGGGGTGCGAATTTTTTCATGATGGCTATAATGTTGTCACTTTCTGTTACAGTCCCATCAAAGTCACAATAAATCACCGGTCTGGTCATTTTGCGGCTGCCTCCGCACTTCCCCATAATTGAAGTGCTTTTTTAAGCTCTAAGGAACTTTCTGCACCTTCCGCTAATGTCTTACCTTGTAAAGTAGTATCAATCGCTTGTCGGAAGGCAAGTCCTCCTCCACATGCTCCATCAGGATGTCCGTGCACCCCTCCACCGGCGTTAATCACAGAATCAACTCCAAAATCCCTGATTAATAATGGGACCAAGCCTGGATGAATTCCCGCAGAAGGTACCGGAAACGCTTGTTTAAAGGAATCCTCTTGCGTAAGCTCCTTTGCAATCGACAATGCGCTGTTTTTTTCTAATGCGACTGTTCCATATGGAGACGGGAAAAGGGACAAATCAGCACCTACATAGCGAAGAAGCTTTCCGAGCAATAACGAATGAGAAATACCATAATGGGAGGAAGAGGTTAATGCACCACTGACTGCAGGATGTGCCATTAATGGTAAAGCGATTTCCTCGTCTTCTCTTAATTCCTGAAGAACATCTAGTCCATAAGAAAATACATTGAACAATAAGAGGTCCGCCCCAAGTTCGACAGCTTTCCGTGCTTTTTCTTTTAGTTTGGAGGTTCTGCCAGTGAGATTCACAGCGTACAACGTTCGATGCCCTGTCTGATTGTATACTTCTTGAAGGACCTTTTTACCTTCAACAATCCGTTTTTCAAACGGTGTTAGTTCATTTTCAAATAGGATTTCATCATCCTTAACGAAATCAACACCACCAAGTGCCTGCTGTTTGAGCTGTCCTACGAGGAAATCTATGTCCTTACCAAGTACTCCTTTAAAAATACTCATTAATAGTGGTCTGTCATAAACTCCAAGTATGTTTCGAAGACCCTCGATACCGAACCGTGGCCCTGGGAAATGTTTTTTTAATCCTTGATCAAACTGCAAATCAAGTAATTTTATTTTTCCATCCAATGAAAGTTTTCCGAAAACCGTTGTTAGAATCGCAGGTAAGTCGGAGGAAAAATTTACCGATGGGTATGCTATATTGATGAGTGTTTTATCCTTTGAATCTGTTGGTAAACCTTCTATTGAAACAACTCTGCCTTTATGCTTTCGTAATTGGTCTTGTTCTAGTTCAGGCAGGTTGGTCCATGATCCGACTGTCAATCCTAAAGCGATTTCTTCTGCTTTTTTTTCGGGGTTTTTTTCTTCATGAACCAAATATGTAGCAATTATTTCAGTCATCGTAATCAACATCCTTTCACAAAAAACATGTGACACTGGAGATACCAGCGTTCGTTGTTGTACAAGCATAAACATAAAAAAACCTCTTCAATAAAGAAGAGGTTAGCATCACAAACTAACATCTTCTCATCTATCAGCTTTTCGCTGCAAGAATTAGCACCGTGCTTAACTATAGGTTAAGTCGGTTGCCGGGCTTCATCGGGCTAGTCCCTCCACCTGCTCTTGATAAGAAAACATCGAATATATTTATTTTTATTTATTTTTAACTTTATTTTGGATTATCCCAAGAAAAGAATATTCTGTCAACTATTTTTTGAAAATTTCTAAAGAACTGATTCGATCGATAGCTTCTATTAACCGTTCCTCAGATGTTAATAATCCCACCCGTACGAACCCTTCTCCGAACTCACCGAAGCCAATTCCTGGTGCAACCATGATATGTGCTTGTTCAAGGAGAATGTCAGCAAATTGCTCTGATGTAAGACCATTTGGAACCTTTAACCATGCAAAAAAGGAACCTTTTGGCGCCGTAACATCCCAGCCAATCTTACGAAGTCCGTTAATAAGTATATTCCGTCTCTGTTCATAAAGCTGGTTCAATTCCCTTACACAATTCTGCGGCCCTAATAATGCAGCTGCGGCAGCTTCCTGTACCGCCCCAAATAAGCTCACATAAAGGTGGTCCTGCAACAGCTCGATGGCAGAAATAACACTTTCATTACCAACAGCAAAACCCACACGCCATCCAGCCATATTGTAAGTTTTAGATAGGGTATAGATTTCGATTCCTATCTCTTTTGCCCCATCAACCTGCAGAAAACTAAGCGGTTTTTCACCATCAAAACCAATAGCTCCATAGGCAAAATCATGAACAACACAAATATCATTCTCGCGGGCAAGAGCGACAGTGTCTTCAAAAAACTCCTTTGTAGCCGTTAAGCCTGTTGGATTATTAGGATAATTAAGAAACATTAATTTTGCTTTTAATAAATCTTCTTGGGAAATTTGGTTATAATCTGGTAAAAAATTATTTTCTTCTTTTAGAGGCAGTGTTACCATTTCAGCTTTTGCAAGTGCAACTCCAGACAAATAATCTGGATAGCCCGGATCTGGAACAAAAATTGTGTCACCAGGGTTTAAGAGGCATTGAGGAATCTCCACAAGTCCTGCTTTTCCTCCAAACAAGATAGCCACTTCTTTATCCGGATTAATGGATACATTGTATTCCCTATAATAAAAATCAGCAACGGCATGTTTTAAATAAAGATGTCCTTGAAAGGGAGAATATTTATGATTCTCAGGTTTCATTGCCGCTTCCTGGAGCATTTCAACAATATGATTCGGTGTTGGCTGATCTGGATTGCCTTGTCCCAAATTAATTACATCATATCCTTGCTCGATAAATTGACCTACTTTTTTGACAAGAGAAGCAAAAAACTGCTTTGGAAGGTTATTCAATATTTCTGATGGTAGAAATTGCTTCATCATCTCACCTGCTTACATATTTCATTTTAGAGTTGAAATTCTAATCACAAATGATATAACTTTTATATCAGCCTGTAAAGTAAAAATTCCAAAAATCAAAAAGGGGTGAAGATTTTGAAATTAAAAATAGCCTGTCTGCAAATGGATATCGCTTTTGGCGAGCCTGTTAAAAACTATCAATCGGTTGAAAAACTAATACAAAAAGCAAGCAATGATAAACCCGATATTATTGTTCTTCCAGAGTTGTGGACTACTGGATATGACTTAACGCGTCTTGACACAATTGCAGACAAGAACGCTGCGCATACGATCAAATTTCTTAAACAAGCGGCAATAAAATACCGGGTGCATTTTGTCGGAGGTTCGGTAGCAAATAAAGGTGATACTGGTGTAAAAAACACGCTGCTGATTATAAACAAAAAAGGGCAGCTCGTACACCTGTATAGTAAACTTCATCTATTTAAACTAATGGATGAGCATCTTTATCTAGAAGCGGGTGCTGAAAAAGGGCTATTTGAACTGGAAGAACACCAGTTTGCGGGGGTCATTTGCTATGATATAAGATTCCCCGAATGGATTCGTTCCCATACGGCAAAAGGTGCTGAAGTATTGTTTGTTGTTGCTGAGTGGCCAGCTCCCCGTCTTTCCCACTGGCGAGCATTACTTATTGCTAGAGCGATTGAAAATCAATGTTTTGTTATCGGATGTAACCGATCAGGTCAAGATCCTACTAACCAATTTGCTGGCCACTCGATGATTATTGATCCATGGGGTGAAGTAGTAGCCGAAGCTCGAGAAAACGAAGAAATCTTAACAGCTGTGATAGATTTGGAGCTTGTAAAGGAAATTCGTAAGCTGATTCCTATTTTTGAGGATCGGAAACCTGATTATTATAAATGATTTCTAAATAATATTGACAATATTGCGACTATACTGTTATTATTTTTACCAGATTGTATAAATTGAAAATTGAATTTTCTCTTATCATGAGCTGGCTAGGGATTTTGCCCTTTGAAGCCCAGCAACCGACCGTAATACCATTGTAAAATGGGGCGCTTCATGCGCCTGGGGTTTTCCCTTTTAAGGCACGGTGCTAATTCCAACAGGAAGAGATTCTTTCTGAGAGATAAGAGGTTCGAAGAATAATAATCTTCTAGCCTCTTCCAGATGAGAAAGAGGCTTTTTCGTGTCTAATTGGACAGAAGATGCCTCCCATTACTAGGAGGAAAGTTAAATGAGTCAACTTAACCAAAAATCATACCAGCCATTAACTGTAGTAACTGCCGCTGAGCTAGCAATAAGCTTAAATTTATTCGCAGAAAATGCGGATTTAACTTGTAAAGAGATTGGTGATGGCAATCTCAATCTTGTTTTTCATATTGTTGATCCTAGGAATGAAAAAGGTATTATTATAAAGCAAGCTCTCCCCTATGCAAAAGTCGTTGGGGAAAGCTGCCACTAACGGTTAAAAGAGCGAAAATTGAGGCGGATGCTTTAAAAGTATTTGGGCATATTGCTTCTGAATACGTTCCAGTTGTTTATTATACTGATGATTGTCTTGCGATTACCGTTATGGAGGATCTCTCACACCTTACCATTGCCAGAACGGGGTTCATTAATGGCGAAACCTATCCGTTGCTTTCAAAGCATCTTGGCGAATATCTAGCCAAAACATTATTTCACACGTCCGATTACGCTTTAGGTCCGGCTGTAAAAAAAGCACAGGTCCAAAAATTTATTAATCCTGAACTTTGCAAAATTACCGAAGACCTAATTTTCACAGATCCGTTCTACAATGCCGAAACAAATGATTTTGAGTTAGGTTTGCAGAAAGATGTCGAAGCGATTTGGAATGATGAAGAACTAAAATTTCATGTTTCCATTTTGAAAAAAAGTTTTTTAACCGAAGCCGAGGTGCTTCTTCATGGCGACTTGCATACTGGAAGTGTCTTTGCAAATGAAACTGAAACAAAAGTGATCGACCCTGAATTTTCCTTCTATGGTCCGGCTGGTTTTGATATCGGTCAAGTATTTGCGAATCTCCTCTTTCAGGTAATCGTAAATAACCAGAACCGTGAAGTATTTCTAGAGCATATTGAAACCGTATGGAATGTTTTTGAAAAACAATTTATTCAGCTTTGGGAATCCGATAACAAAGAAAAACTTTCTAAATCTAAAAACTTTCTTACCTATGTGTTAACAAAATATTTTGAGGATGCCTTAGGATTTGCTGGTTGTGAGTTAATTAGAAGAACAGTAGGACTTGCACATGTAGCCGATTTGGATAGTATTGGAGACGAAGGAGCTCGAATAAAAGCGAAACGCAAAACATTAGAGCTTGGAAAGATTCTTATTAAACAACGAAAAGATAGAAACGCTCTTTCCTCGTTTCTATCTACAATTAAAGAAACACTTTAATTGTATAAATGAAGAAAAGAGCTAAAAACAGCCTCTTTTCTTCATTTCTTAAAGCATTGGATTTTCATGCTTGGCTTTTAGACGTTGCCACCTTTTTTCTACTTCATCTTCAAACTCTTCTAATACTGGTTTATTTTCGTCTTTTAGAAGATGTTTTGTTTTACCCATGTACTTTAGCCAATCAGATAAAGGAATACGTTTGTTTTTTTGTTCTGGATTGTAAGTAATGGTCGTAACACCTTGTTCTACTTCATAAAGTGGGAAGAAGCAAGAATTTACCGCAGCTTCCACGATTGTTGTTCCGAAACGGTCATCAGATTTCCAGTTTAATGGACATGTAATTAAGATTTTACCGTAAACAGTTCCAACATTTTGAGCATACCACTGTGCTTTTGCCCCTTTTTTAATTAAATCTTGTGGGAAGCCTTCCGAACCGGTAAACACATATGGCATATTTGTTGCAGTCATAATTTGAGCAGTATCTTTATGATGGAATGCTTTTCCACGCTGTGTTTTTCCTACACCTGATGTACTTGTCATATGTCCCATTGGTGTAGAATATGACATTTGTGATCCAGTATTCATGTAGCCTTCATTATCATATTCAAGCATGATCATTTTATGTCCACGAAGGGTTGTCCCAATTGCAGAACCCATACCAATATCCATACCACCATCACCGGTAATCATGACAAACGTTGCATCATCTGAAACTTCAATTTCTCCGCGACGCTTCAATTCCATGAATGCTTCGACCGTCCCTGATAATGTCGCTGCTCCGTTTTGGAACAGATTGTGCATCATGGTTTGCTTATGTGAGGTGTTTGGATAGCCAGTAGTTGTTACATAGGCACAGCCTGTTTGGAAAAGTGTAACGATGTCTCCTTCAATTCCTTTAAAGAATAACTCGAGCCCTGCAAAAATTCCACATCCAGGGCATGCTCCGTGACCTGACGAAATTCGTTTTGGTTTACCAGTTAAGGCACGAAGCGGTGGGATTTTCACCTTTAATTTATTTGTTTCTTCGTCCATTTTCACATCAATTAAACCTGTTTTAAATACATCACCATATTGTGGTAAAATGACAGGCTTAAGGATTTTTTCCGGGTTGCCAGGAACATGACCATAGTAATCAAATGGCTTTTCAGCATAGCCTTTTTCCATTGCATCAATGGCATTTCGAAAAACGCAGTGGCGTCGCTCGCATAGAAGTCCTTGCCGCCAAGACCAAATACTCGGCTTAATACAATCGTATGGTTCCCAAAGTCTTCCTGAAGGGCAGATTTTACTTCATGTGTTAAGTTAGGTCCATTTGCTCCATAGGAATCCGCACGTTCTCCAACTACTAATGCTTTCACATTTTTAAGTGCCTCACGGATTTTTTTCGCCGGGAATGGACGGATAATATTAGGGCTGATAACACCAGCCTTAATGCCTTTTTCACGAAGTTGGTCTACAACATCCTTAGCAGATTCTCCAACAGAGTTTAAGAGGAATACAGCCACTTCTGCGTCTTCCATTTTATATAAATCAAGGACGGGATATTCTCTTCCTGAAACCTTCGCATATTCTGCTGCTACTTCCCTAAATACTTCACCCGCATTATACATCGCTTCAGATTGTTGGAAGTGATTGTTTAGAAAATCATCCCCACTCATATGCGCACCGATGGTTACTGGTTTTTGTGGATTCCTAATAAAATTGTAATCAGTTGGATTTTCACCAACAAATTGCTGAACAACGTTGCGGTCTTTAAAATATTCCACACGACGTTTTTGGTGAGATGTAAAGAATCCGTCATATGCAACAATTACAGGTAAGCGTACTTTTGAATGCTCTGCAATTTTTAGAGCCATGATGTTCATATCGTAAACAGCTTGAGGAGTTTTAGCGGTTAAAATAACCCAGCCGGTATTTAGTGCGTAATAAAGATCGGAGTGATCTCCGCGAATATCAAGTGGACCACTAACTGCGCGCGTAACGAGATTCATGACCATTGGGAAACGAGTTCCTGATTGTACAGGCATCTGTTCAATCATATATAAAAATCCATTTGCACTTGTTGCATTGATCACCCGTGCTCCTGTAACCGCTGCACCGTAGCAAATACCAGCTGAACCGTGCTCACCATCTGCAGGAATTAGCTTAATATCATGCTCACCACGTGTTTTCATTTGGTCTAAAAATTGTGCCACTTCTGTTGAAGGCGTAATTGGGAAATATCCCATGATATGATAATTGATTTGTGCTGCAGCCATGGCAGCCATTTCATTTCCTGATTCAAAGGTAGAAATTTGTTCAGCCACACCTTGAGTTGTTAATTTATCTTCTAAAATTGCCATTAGATTCTACCTCCTGTTACATAAGGAAAGTTTTGCTTAACGCGGTTATCATCTGCATAGCTAAGAATCTCACGAAGATCGCCAAGCGCATCGGTTGGACATGCTTCTACACATTTTAGACAACCTTTACAATATTGATAGTCAATTCCTTTAAGGAACATTTGCTTTCTACCACGCTTATCTTCTCCTTCTTCCCAAACAAAACAAAAATCTGGACAAACATTATCACAAGCTGCACAGTGGATACATTTAGATTGTTGGAATTCAGGAAGGAATCCTTGTCGAGATCCGCTTAAATCTTTAAAAATACTATTAGCCTGAGAAATCATGACGCCGCCGATTTCTTGGGTCATGTATCCAAGCGTAGGAAGTGGGCGTTTGAAGGCTTTTCCTTCAGCCCCTTCTGGCACTTCATAAGTTTTAAATTGAACTTCATTATAGCCTCGATCAAACGTACGAATATTTGGTTCAACAAGATGCGGATATTTTCTTGTAAATGTTTTCCGAATAACATCTCTCATTGATTCCGGATCTAAAAAATCACAAATACGGTATAATGCACCAAGCATCGCTGTATTTACTTTTGTTTTTTCTTCAACTGCAATCGTAAGCGCATCAACAATGGCAAGCGTGCCATATTCCAGGTGTAAATCACTCTTAACATCATCAAAATCCCTGGATGTATTTACCAAGACGATACCATCAGCATTCAAACCGCTTACAACATCAACTGTCCTATATAAAGCTTCATGGAAAACACCAACAATATGTGGTTGTTCAATTGGACTATGATCTCTAATTTCTACATCCGGTTCACAAAATCGGATGAAGCTTTTTACTGGTGATCCTTTCTTTTCAGACCCATAAGATGAGAAATTGGATCCTTTTAAACCAAGACTAAAAACGCCCGCCTCAGCTAACATTTTTCCTGCTAAGTTAGCTCCAAGACCACCAATTGATTCTAAACGGATTTCAAAAAATCCCAACTCATTTTTCTTCAGTAAGATTGACATGTTCTCCCTCCAATAAAAGAAAGGCGTATGCGCCTTCTACAATAAAAAGTCTAGAATAACTCCCCATTTGTTATTGTAGGGCACCTTTTTTTATAAAGCTGTGACAAATGTCAAACATTGAGAAAAATTTTTATAATACATTCCTATTTTCTTGAAAAACCTTTAATTTATATGGCTTTATTACGCGCTCACAATTATATAACAGGTTATCGATTGTGGTATAACAGTTAAATCCTTTTTAGAAAAACGTGTAGAATCCATTACTTAATTTAAAATTAGAGCGTATTTTTTCCCTATCATAATGAAAGGCCTGTCTCATAAAACGAGACAGACCAAATAATATGGCTAGAAATTATTTTTAAAGATCATTAATGACAATATAAGAAGCTTTAACGGGTCCGTGTACTCCGACAACAAGATTGAGCTCAATATCCGCTGAATTACTTGGTCCGGTAATAAAATTGATGCAAGATGCAACATGTCCAGTCTTTTGATGTATTTCTCGCATTTTCTTTGCTGCTTGGGTCATCCGAGGAACAAGTGTGCTTTTCGGAATAAGCATGATCGATGTTACAGGTAAAAAGCTTACGGTTCTTCCCCTGTTTTCATCGCTAAAAAGGACCACTGTTCCTGATTCCGCAAGTGTAATTTCACTTATGGTTATCCCTATATTTGCCTTTTCGGCTTTACAAATGTTTTGATCTTCTACTGTATGATCCCATTGAAAAACTTCAATATTTTGATTAGGCCATTCTTTTTTCATTAGAGAATCCAGTCCCCACTTGGTAAAGCGCTCATCCTTCCAAGTTACAATCGGACCACCACCATAGTTTGCAACAACCCCGCCTAGGACGTCCGATAATTCTTTGCTGTCTGTAGTGAAGAAGTTTGTATGGATCTTCTTACACTGTTCTTTCAATACTTCAACCAATTCGTCCTGTGAAGCATCTTTTAACACTTCATATTGTGGTTGAAATTTCCAGACTGGTTTTTCAACCGGAGAAGTACTACGGGGGCGGTCAAGACGATTGGCGATTTGATTTAAAAACTTATCCCGATTGTGTATAGTACCTATCATGATTATTTGCCTCCTTTTTCACGGTTTTTAAACCAATCTCTAAACCTTTCTTTATTTGGTGCCGGGAACTCACGAATATCTGTCCAGGCTTTTAATGGTCCAGGTCCTTTGGAAATTTTGTCTCCGACCGTGAACGGGTTCATCGCCGTTAGTGCAATCTTAGAACCTATTTTATACAATGTAGGTGATGCTGCACCCAAACCAAACGCCTTCATCGCCAGTTTTTCGGAAATCGGAGCTTTGCCCTCTTTTTCAACAATAATCTCACGATGTTTATGAAGAAGATTGTGCAGCGGTATTTTCACTGGACAAACCTCCGTGCAAGCACCACAAAGTGTAGATGCATAAGGTAGTTCTTTATATTCGTCATACCCTCCTAGTAATGGTGATAATACCGCTCCGATTGGTCCAGAATAAATGGAACCATAAGAATGTCCGCCAACATGACGATAAACCGGACAAACATTAATGCAAGCGGCACAACGGATACATTGCAATACGGATTGGAATTCACCACCAAGAATATTGGACCTTCCATTGTCCACAATGACAAGGTGGAATTCCTCAGGACCATCAACATCCAATTCTTCCTTTGGTCCTGTCAGTACCGTAATATAGCTCGTTAATTTTTGACCGACCGCACTTCGCGTTAACATGCTCACTAGAACTTCCATTTCTTCAAATGTTGGAACAATCCTTTCCATACCCATAACCGTAATTTGCGTTTTTGGCAATGCTGTTACTAAATCAGCGTTACCTTCATTTGTAACTAAGCAGAAAGATCCTGTTTCAGCTACTGCAAAATTACAGCCTGTAATGCCAATATCTGCTGATAAGTATTCCTTGCGGAGTGTTTGACGAGCATGCCAAGCCAATTCTTCCGGTTTTGATGATTTTGTGTAGCCAATTTTTTCTGTAAAAACGTCACGAATCTGCTCTTTATTTTTATGCAATGCTGGCACAACAATGTGGGAAGGCGGATCATGGTCATCAATTTGAAGAATGTATTCTCCAAGGTCCGTTTCAATTACCTCACAGCCTTCCTTCTCCAACATTGCGTTTAAGCAGATTTCCTCGGTTACCATCGATTTTGATTTAACGATTTTCTTCGCATCTTTCTGCTGAACAATACCTTTAATATACTCATTGGCCTCTTCCTTGGTTTGAGCAAAAAATACATGCCCACCAGTTTTAGCTACATTCTTACTTAATTGCTCCAAATAATAATCCAAATGCTCCAGTACATGCTGCCGGATTTCTTCCCCATGCGAACGCCAGTCTTCCCAGTTTCCTAATTCTTCTGTTACGACTCGCCTTTTCATCCCCATTCCGTCTTGAGCTCCAGCAACAGCACCACGCATAAAGCCATCATTAATCCCTTTATCCACACGTACTTTAAATTGATCCGTACCAATCTTCATTGCCATACTACTTATCCCCCACCCTTTTACAGTATAATCAAGATCTTGTTCTTTCTTTATCTTAATAATCCACTAACATATCCTTAAATAAAAAATTAAATTCTTTAATCACCGGCTATTTAAAACCTCCGCAATATGCATCACCTTGATTGGCTTTCCTTTTCGCTCAATCCGTCCGCCAATATTCATTAAGCAGCCTGTGTCTGCACCAATTAGGTACTCTGTCTCTGTTTCTTCCACATGACAGACTTTTTCATCGACCATTTGTTCTGAAATTTGTGCCATTTTGACGGAAAAGGTTCCACCAAAACCACAGCATTGTTCCTTCCCTGGCAATACCGTAAACTTAATCCCTTTTACATTTTTCAATAGAATCATAGGAGCTTCTTTAACACCGAGCAATCTCGTCATATGACAAGAAGGGTGATATGTTACACTTCCTTCAAATCGGGCACCGACATCCTCCACTTTGAGGACATCAACAATGAATTGTGTTAGCTCATATGTTTTTTCTGCCAGTTTTTTTGCCTTCGGTTCCCATACAGGGTCACCCTTAAATATATGGGGATATTCGTGAAACATAAATGCACAAGAACCAGATGGAGACACAATATATTCCGCATCACTAAAGGTATCAATCATTCGTTTCATCGCTTCTTTTGATTCTTTCACATAGCCACTGTTATAAGCTGGCTGTCCGCAACAAACCTGGGATTCTGGAAAATCAATTTCACATCCCAGTTTTTCGAGAAGTTCGACCGTTGCTTTTCCTACATTGCTCTGAAACATATCCACTATACAAGTTGCAAAAAGAGTTACCTTCATGTTTCTCTCCCTCTCTCTTATAAATCTATTAATTATTTAATTCACCTAACCAACTGGTTAACGGGTCATCTGATGACTTGCACAAAAAACAGTTATCTAACTTTAATATCTTCAATTTTACAATAAAAGCCCTTAGAATTGAAAGGGCTTTTACAAAAAAATACATTTTACTACTTCTGTCATGATAATAACATAGATTCCAAAACGATTATGCACCCTATGTTTAAACGATCTCACCACAGGGAAAATTTACTCAGACAAATTTGTATGTTGAAAATATCTTTTTAGAATCGCGTCAACATTTTCAAGGTGTACTAACATAAAGTTCCTAGCTTTTTCTTCATCCTGGTTCTTAATTGCTTCAAAAATAGCCTTGTGCTCATCATAAAGACATTCTAACGTTGTCTGTTTTGAAAAAAGCCAAACCTTTCGCGTTTCTTTCATGGTTTCTCCCATTAAAATAGAAACATGATTCATTAAGCTCATCAAAAGCGGGTTTCGTGAAGCTTCAGCAAGAGCTAAATGGAATTGTAAATCTGCTTTTTCTCCAAGCTCCTCATCACCATTTGCTCCCTTCATCTCTTCAAGCGCACTTTCCATCATAGTAAGATGTTGACTTGTTCTATTTTTTGCCGCTGCCGCTGCAGTTCCACATTCAAGAATCTTACGAACCTCTAAAAGTTGGGCAATATCATCTTTATTCATTAAGATCGCTGTTGATAATGGAAAGGTGATTTGTTCTGATTCAAATTCTTTTATATATGTACCTTCCCCTTGTTTTATATCAATAAGCCCCATCGCTCGTAAGGAAGTTAAAGCTTCACGTATCGCTGAACGTCCAACCTGGAAGTTTACAGCTAGCTGTTGTACAGAATCGAGTTTATCTCCAGGCTTTAATTGACCAGACCGAATCATTTCATATATAGCTTCAGCTACCTCTTCATAGATTTTCTTCGGTTTAATTTTTTTATATTTCATCCATCCAGCCCCTAACAAATATATCGTCAATTTGACGGTACCTTTATTATACAGTTTTGTTCTTTGTATAGAATAGGTTATAATTATATATTGTTTTCATTTCATATTAAGGAGATTAGTTAATGAACGTCATTTGTTCTACCTTGAATGCCAAGTATATTCATACAAACCTGGCAATTCGCTATTTAAAGTCCTATGCTTCCCCAGAATTTACTATTCAAATTAAGGAATATACAATAAAAGATCCCATCATGAACATTGTAACGGACCTTTATTTACAAAAGCCAACCGTTATTGGCTTCAGTTGTTATATTTGGAACATCGAAGAAACAATTAAAGTTGTTAGTATGATTAAAAAAGTCGATCCTTCCATCATAATTGTTTTAGGCGGACCTGAGGTTACCTATGATACTGTTGAGTGGATGGGAAAAATTCCTGATGTTGATTTTATTGTTATCGGTGAAGGAGAACAAACCTTTAAACAATTACTAACCGAACTTGAAACAACCAATAATTATCGGAGTGTACCTGGCATAGCCTACCGGAAAAATGAGCAAGTGATAATGACGCCACAAATGAATAAACTTGATTTAAAGGATCTTCCCTCGCCATATCGCTTTCCTGAGGATTTTCCATATTTAGGTAAACGTGTTACTTATATTGAAACCAGTCGTGGATGCCCATTTAGCTGCCAATTTTGCTTGTCATCAATAGAAGTTGGCGTACGTTATTTTGACAGAGAGAAAATTAAAGATGATATTCGTTTTTTAATGGCCTCAGGTGCAAAAACAATCAAGTTTGTGGACCGGACATTTAATATCAGTAGGAGCTATGCAATGGAAATGTTCCGTTTCCTTATTGATGAACATTTACCTGGAACCGTCTTTCAATTTGAAATTACTGCCGATATTATGCGTCCAGAGGTAATTGAATTCTTGAATCAAGAAGCACCAAAAGGACTATTTCGTTTTGAAATTGGCGTTCAATCCACTAACGATTACACAAACGAACTTGTGATGCGGAAACAAAATTTCGCCAAGCTAACGCGAACAGTAACAATGGTAAAAGAAGGAAAAAAGATTGATCAGCATCTTGATTTAATAGCAGGACTACCCGAAGAGGATTACTCGTCTTTTCGAAAAACTTTCAATGATGTATTTGATTTAAGACCAGAAGAATTGCAATTAGGTTTTTTAAAAATGCTACGTGGAACAGGTTTACGTCTTCGTGCTGCTGATCATCAATATATTTATATGGATCATTCACCATATGAAATTTTAGGGAATAATGTCCTCTCTTTTGATGACATTGTCAAAATCAAACAGGTTGAGGATGTTTTAGAAAAATACTGGAATGACCACCGAATGAATCAGACGGTTGAATATTTAGTATCCGAAGTTTTTGCCTCACCATTCGATTTCTTCCAGCAATTCGGCTCCTTCTGGGAAGAACAAGGTTGGTCAAGAATTGGCCATCAGCTTGAAGACCTATTCCGCAGGCTTTATTCCTTTCTCGAAGAGCAATCTGTAAAGGACCTGGATATTATTGTTGGATTGCTGAAATATGATTATTTAAAAAACCATAAATATAAGCCCAGAAAGCCTTGGTGGGAGGCAAGCTTCGATAAAGAAAAGCGTGCACAATTATACAAACAAATTGCTGAAAGGCCATCTCTTTTAGGAAAGCCATTCATGGAATTAGATCTTGATGAAAAAGATCTGTTTAAACACACTATGCTTGAAGAGCTTACATTTGACCTTTCAGAATATTTAACTACAGGAAAAATCGAAAAACATCCTACCTGTTTACTAGCCTATTTTGATCCAATGAATGAGAGGACATTAATTTTTTCATCTAAAAACATGTAGAAAGCCGGCTATAATCGCCGGCTTTCTTTTTCTTGATTATTTATATTCCTTGTTTTTTTATTCTGGGACATAAATGGAAGTTCATAAAGTTTTATACCATTCACATCCCCAAACTCAATGCTAAATTCCTCATTTTGTATCTGAGGTTTGGAGTTCGTATGGGGGTTCATTTAACCTCTACCCTTTTTCCCTAATTTAGAATTACGGTTTGCTCCCCTAATAGCATTATTATTATCGGTAAATTCCGCTGAAAATTCACTTTCTTGTATATTTTTAACAGGTGTTTTAGAATACTTTTTTACTGCATCGAATTCTGCTTTACGTTTTGCCATCATCTAATCCTCCCGAAAATTAATCTTACACATCTATTTTTCAACAAATACACTTCAATCATTCATTTCCTTTTTTTTCTTAAATAAAATGGCTTCTCGGGAAGAAAATAAACAAAAACAGGAGTGAGGAAAATGACTGAAGATAAAATTAACCAACCGAATGTTACATTCAGCGTAAGTGAAACTTTACCACATCAAATAAATGCACCAAGCTTTAAAGGTACAGGTATAAAAATGGAACCTCCCTTTGTCAATAAACACGGGGTAACAATAGGTGACAGTGTTTATGCCTCCCCCAATTCTCCTTTAGAAAAATGGACGGATAATACCGATCCAGCAATTATGTCTGGTGATGAGTGGGTTCATCCGACAAATGATATTGGCTGGAATACTTCAGAAAATCGTGAGCTTCTTGAAAGCAAAAGAAAACCTCAAGCAAGCCCTTTCATGCATCCAACAAAAGATGTTAGTAAAGGAACAGATTGATCCGGGTACTTTATTTCCCTGACCGCTGTTGCGGATCCGCGGGTTTTTACTATTGTTGACCTGCCAATCGAAGCTGTTGTCACAGAATAAAAAGAGCCAATCGGCTCTTTTTCACTTTTTCCATTTCCATATGAAAGATATCCATATCCGAAAAACATTACCACTTATGAAAATGGAATGCGATATGAATAATACAGATACAGAGATTTATTCTCCCTCTGTATTGACTATAAGGAGTTGAATGAAATGGCAAATAGTAGCAATAAATTATTAGTTCCAGGTATTGAACAATATTTAGATCAGGTGAAATATGAAATTGCCCAGGAATTTGGCGTTCAATTAGGTTCAGATACAGTCTCACGAGCCAACGGCTCTGTTGGCGGTGAAATTACGAAAAGGCTGGTTAGTCTTGCACAATCGCAGTTATCAGGACAATCTAATCAAGAATAATTGAATATTAATGGCAAAAAAAGTCCGGACTTAAACCGGACTTTTACTTTTTTTTATGCTCATTATTATGTTTTTCACCTTGATTCGATTCATGATTCTCGTTTGACCAATGATTCTGAATTGACCAATGTTTCTGGTTAGAATTGTCCTTTTGATAGGCTTGTTTTTTTATTTGCCCATAATTGTCTTTGGCTTTCTTCAATGATTCGTCCTGAAGCTTTTTCAGTTGTCCTGGCGGCATTTGATTTCCACCCTTACGAGTATCATTACCCTTTGTTTCATTATTGTTTTGGGCAGGGGCCGCTTTCCACTTGTTTTTTTAATCCGCCAGGAGGAAGAATCGATTCATCGGGTTGAGACGGACTACTTTTTTTATCTACTTGACTTTTATTTGGTTTTTCTTTGCCTTTTTGATTAATGGATGTTTGAATTTTATTTTCTTGATACTTTCCAGTTGTAAGACCTTGCTCGTGAGCTTTTTCTCTATCTTTTTCTGTACCGTTGAAAACATTAAGCTCTAACTTTTGCTTATTTACGGTCTGTTCAATCTCAATCATATTCTCTTTTAGCTTTTTTTCGGCATTACTGTCTGGCTGATTGGTTCGAACTGTCGAAATGATAACGAGTTTATTATTTTTTAAATATCCTTCTTTTTTCATTTCAGCTAAAATAGATTGTGTTAACCCAGAAACATCCTTATTCTTCCAATTAGAAATGTGTGAAATAACATTCTTTCCTTCTTTATTAAAGCCCGTTATTTCTATGACCTGCATTTTTTTATTTATGCCAAGCTCGATACTTGGATTGCCATCAATGGACATATAAGCATATGCCTTATTATTTTGATACATAGGAATGAAAGAACCTAGAAGGATTAGAAATACAGCCATTAAACTGACAGCCCAAACTGGTTTAAACTTAATACTATTTTTAATAGGAAAAATGGAGGTAAACGGTTTATGACTTTCTATGGGAAAAAAATTAATTTCTTCTCCAATTGCATATGGCTGATTTTGTTTCCTTGTGCGCAAAAACTCACCTTCAGGGGTTAAAAGCGTCATAAATGCGTCATCAATGTCCATTACAATTCCCTTTTTCATGTATCAAGCACCCCCTTTAAATAATCCTTCAGATAAACATAATCACTGGAGAAAATAAGTGCTATTGCAATAATGTATTTCCTGTTCCGTTCTATTGTCTTTCTACTGACATTGACCATTTTTTCTAATTGTTTAATAGGAAGTCTCTTTTTTCATACAAAAAAGCTTTTAACTCTTTATTTTCAACTAACAATTTAGCTACTATAATGGCATTTATTCTCGCATCAGAATGCTTAGGAGAATTTTCAACTAAATCATTAAAGCTTAAATCAAAAGTGTTTAATAATTGTTGAAAATGAATGATTTCTTCTTTTCTTAGCTGCTCATCAGTTTTTTTCTTATAATCCTCAAGAGATAGCTCATTAACGATAACTGTCCCTGCTGTTTCATCCTCATGAGCTGTAATGGTTAAGTCCATACTAATATGTTGATTCTTAGTTTGCTTGCGAATATAATCAATAACTCTTCTTTTGATTAAAACTTCAGAAAAGCTTAATAGGGAGCTTCCGCGTTCAGATGAATACTTTTCAATCGCTTCATTAAATGCTATAAGACCAATGCTAAATTCATCATCAGTTTCATATATATATCGTTTACAAACAGAAGATACAGTTTTCGCAATAAATGGCTTGTATGCTTGAATTATTTCATTTAGGATAGTACAGTCACCTTGTTGAATTAAGATGACCGATTCTTCCAAGGTTCTTTTTTTGCTCTTTGTCATAAACAATAAACTTAGCAATTAGCCTCACCTCTCATTCAGCCAATTATATCATACGAGTTATAATTTGGTTTATTGAGGTGTAAAGCATTGAGTGAAGATAGACACAAAAAAAATCATTTCCAGTTTATTTTTTTACGAACCAATATACCTCTAATTTTAGATTTTAACTTCTTTATGTACTTCTCCACCTTCACCTATAAGATATTTTACGATTACTATTTTCACTAAAGATTTACGTTTCCCTTGAAAAGGTTGTGGGGGTTTCTAAAGAAATTATTTTTTTGCAAAAAAACTTCAAACCAGAATTAACTGATTTGAAGCATTTTTGAAAGTGAACTTATTTATCATGGAATTTCATGGATAAAAGGAATTTAATTAAAAAGCCGACGATTAATCCAGGGATTAAAAAAACCATTGGTAAAAAAACCGGACCTAAATGATACTTAAAAAAGGTTACCTTGGGAGACACCATTAATCCAAGAGTGACAAAATAGGCACAAAAAACAAACGGCAAATAAGAGAACTTTTCATCAGATGGCATAGCTGTACGATAGGCATCCCACATTGCAAACATATATACACAAGGATAAAACATAAGCCATTGATAATTCGTTATTGCCTCTGCGCTATCAATTTCACCTAGGAAGCTATACATAATCGCTTGGTTAAAGCGACTTTTAACATTCATAATAAATTCTAATGCAACAAACAAAACACCTTTGATATACTGACCTATTAATAATTGACTAAATCCTGGAAAGGCAATATTCCATAAAATTGCTTCTAATTTACTCATTTTTTTCATTGTACAATCTCGCTTCATAAGGCATTTTTTAGAAAGCAAACGACATTCTTCTGAGTTTAGCTTATCCAGTTAATTGCCAAATTAACGGAGCTGACTAGTAAAAATACGAATTTATTTAACTTTTCTTTTTTAGGCTCAAATAATTTTTTATGAAGGAGGTCAATATATGATTAATCTAAATTTTCCGAATTATAATTACGTAAAAACGGCGGGATTACTCCCGCCGCTTCCTTAATCTTGTTGTTCCATCGGATTATAAAGTTTTACTGTTGGATTTTTTTCTTGAAACCATCTGAGTGCAAAATCATTTTCAAATAAAAAAACATAGTGGTCATAACGATCTTTCACGAGGAGGCTCCTAGAGCTCGATAGATTCTCATCGACTACATCACTTTCAACCCATCTTGCAATCTTTGAGCCCATTCGCTCCATTAAAACCTCAGCATTGTATTCATTTTTCATTCGATGCTCAAATACTTCAAATTGAAGTTGACCTACTGCACCCAACAAATAATCATCCGTCTTAATGGTTTTGTAGAGCTGAATCGCCCCTTCTTGAACAAGCTGCTGGATCCCTTTATAAAAAGATTTTTGCTTCATTACATTTTTTGCTGATACCCTTACATATAGTTCTGGTGTAAATTGTGGTAACCGCTCATATTGAAAATCATCTTTTCCTGTCGTCAGAGTATCGCCAATTTGATAGGTACCCGTATCATAAAGACCGATAATGTCTCCACTTACAGCCTCATCAACAGTATTCCGCTCTTCAGCCATAAATGAAGTAGATTGGGAAAGCTTCAATTGTTTACCTAAACGAGGAATATTCACCGTCATACCGCGTTCAAATTTACCTGAACAAATACGAACGAAGGCAATCCGATCCCGGTGAGCAGGATTCATGTTCGCTTGAATTTTAAAGACAAATCCAGAGAATTGCTCAGCAAGCGGATCAATTTTTCCTATTGAAGAGTTACGTGCTTTTGGCGGAGGAGCAAATTGTAAGTATGACTCAAGAAATGTCTGTACACCAAAATTTGTTAATGCACTTCCAAAGAACACAGGTATCAAGTTGCCTTCAGCCACTCTTTCAGCTGAAAATTCATTTCCTGCTTCATTCAGAAGCATAATTTCATCAAGAGTTTGATCATAAAGTCCAGAGGATTTTAATGGATGGTCACCTTCGATTTCTCCATCCTCATTTATAGAAATAAATCGTTCTTCTTCATTTACACGGAATTGTTCCACCCGTTTATGGTACCTGTCATAAATCCCCAAAAACTCTTTGCCCATCCCGATTTGCCAGTTCATTGGATATGATTCAATCCCAAGAACCTCTTCCAATTCCGCAAGGAGTTCAAGCGGTGACTTCCCTTGGCGGTCAAGCTTATTAATAAAAGTAAAAATTGGTATTCCACGCATGCGACAAACCTTAAATAGCTTAAGTGTCTGCTCCTCTATCCCTTTTGCTGAATCGATAATCATCACCGCACTATCAACCGCCATCAAGGTGCGATACGTATCTTCACTAAAATCCTGGTGTCCAGGGGTATCTAGTATATTGACGCGAAATCCATCATAGTCAAATTGCATGACACTGGAAGTAACGGAAATTCCCCGTTGCTTTTCAATTTCCATCCAGTCACTTGTCGCGAATTTCCCTGTTTTTTTCGCTTTTACGGTTCCTGCATCGCGAATCGCACCGCCGAATAATAATAATTTTTCAGTCAGTGTTGTTTTACCAGCATCCGGGTGGGAAATAATTGCAAATGTCCGGCGCGATAATACTTCTTCTTTAAAAATGTTAACCATCTTGTCTTCCTCTCTTTTAACAACAAATAGTTTTATCCATACCTTCAATCTTATCTCTCAAACGGCAACTTTGCAATCATACATATTATGTAGAAAAATAATTTTTTACAACATCCACCACTTATTCATTTAATCACCAAATTATGAAATTAGCATTTTCCAACGATTCCCGCACCCGTTTAAGAAAAATCGCCTTATAATAGAATTATGACTTCAGATTAAGGAGATGACTTAATTGAATCAAAGCAAAAAGAAAGTTTCTAAGTTTATTCCGCTCTTCGTAGCGTTTATATTAATCATTGCAGGCATAGTTTGGGTAGTACAAACCACGAATAATGAAGTGGTTATTCCTTTCTCATCTGTTGAAAAGACAATCCAAAATCAACAGGGTAAAACAGTTTCACTAATAGAGCAGTCTGATGGAAGCATCCATATTAAAGCAGGCGATGCTAAATATGTTTCCCATGTTCCACCAAATAGCCAGATGGTAGACAAGCTAGTGGAAAAATATAATATAAATTATTCTTACTCAACTAGCAGTCCCTATGGAAATTGGATTATGGGCGGTGTCATCCTTGCGCTTGTGGCTGCTGCTTTTGCCATTCAAAAAGCAAAAGGCGGTTTCGGAATTTCCAACTCAATGAAAAACAGTGTTTCCAAATCACGCCCTCTTCCTACTATTAGCTTAGAAGATGTAGGCGGGCTGGGCGAGGAAATGAAGGAAGAAATCCTACAAACACTTTCAACCTTAAAAGAACCAGCACGTGCAAGCAAAATGGGAATTAAACCACCAAAAGGTATTTTATTATACGGACCACCAGGTACTGGTAAAACGTTACTTGCACAGGCAATTGCTCGTGAAATGAATGCTGCTTTCTTTTCAACTAGTGGGTCAGCCTTTAATGAACTTTTTGTTGGTGTAGGTGCAAGCCGTGTCCGTTCATTATTCCAAACTGCTCGAAAACAGGGTCCAGCTGTTATATTTATTGATGAAGTTGATGCATTAGCAGGAAAAAGGAAAGCCCATGGTGGCGAGGAAGCGGAAAAAACATTAACAGAGCTTCTCGTCCAGCTTGATGGCGGACATTCAAATGATGGTATTTTATTTATTGCTGCAACCAACAGAAAAGACATGCTGGATGAAGCCTTCCTTCGCCCGGGAAGAATCGACTTCTCCTTCCATGTACCGCTTCCCGATACAAAGGGAAGGAAAGAAATCATTGATATTCATTCTAAAGGAAAATCCCTTGCAAAAGATGTTCTTTCTATGCTAGATGATTTAGCTGATAGCACTTCAGGTTTTTCAGGTGCCGAACTACAGTCACTCTTTGAAACAGCTAGTCGACGGGCAGTTCGTAACGGGCAAGATGTAATTCAAAAACAAGATCTTGATTATGCACTTGATCGAACAATTTTAGGAAGCACTTCTCGTTCCTTACAGGACCAAGATACAAAACATAGAGTTGCCATCCATGAAGCAGGACATGCAATTGTCGCATCCTTAACGAAGCCTGGTTCTGTGAGAAAAGCAACCATTATCCCGCGTGGTGAAGCACTCGGTTATGTAGCACCGATACCTAAAGAGCTTCATTTATCTACAACCAGTGATCTATTAGACCGAATTGCCATGGTGTTAGCGGGCGGTGTGGCGGAAAGAATCTTTCTTGGCGAGCATAGCATTGGTGTAAGCGGCGACGTTCAACAAGCAAAACATATTATTGAACAAATGGTAGATACGGGGATGCTTCAGAACGGCTTTACACTAACCTTTAATAAACAAGATAAAGAAGCCAAAATGCAAGAGCTTTTTGAAAAAGGTTTAAATATGGCCGAAACCCTAATTTCTAGCCATCAACATCAGTATCAGCAATTAGTTGATTCTTTATTAAAAAAAGAAACACTAGAAGGCTTTGAAGTGGAAACTATTGTTCGAGGAACTGAAGTAGCAACTGTCGAGAATCTCGTGCTAGCATAAAAAACCAGGCATCCCTTTGATGCCTGGTTTTTTATTGTTCATACCTATGGATCAAACTGAATTATCTTAAATTGATTTTCCTTTTTCGTGACACACTAAGAAAGGATTCCTTAAAGGGAGTGAATGTGATGTTCGGAAAAAGAGAACCTAATGAAAAAGTACGGCCCAAATATGAAAATATTGCGAAGGATTATCTTAACGACCAGAAAAAAACAGAAGGATTGCTAAATAAAGCATTAAAAAAAGCGAATGAACAGAAAGGGACCTTGGGGGAAACATGGGAAAAGCTCCACCTATTTATCGAGTTGATTAAGTCCTATTCTAAAGGCGAATATAAGAACGTTTCAAACAGCACTGTACTTACCGTCATTGGTTCCATTTTATACTTTGTTTCCCCAATTGACCTTATACCAGATTTTATTGTTGGTCTAGGATTAGTTGACGATGCAGCAGTAATCGGATATACCATTAAGAAGGTCTCAAAAGAATTAGATGAATATAAAAAATGGAGAAAATCAACGATCCTTACAACTGAAAACCCTCTTGAATAATCAAGAGGGTTAAACCGTTTAGGTAGTTTTACCATCTAAAGCAAGCTGCACCCACGATAATCAATAGGATGAATAATACAACGATTAAAGCAAATCCACCGCCAAATCCATAACCACCATATCCACAGCCACCACAAGCACCGTAGCCGTATCCTCCATATCCATACATATTTAAAACCTCCTTATTATTAATAGAATCCTCCGCAACCCCACGAAGCACCGATAATGATTAACAAAATAAATAAAACGACTAGTAGGGCAAATCCGCCACCGTAACCACCCGCAACACCAGACATTTTCATTACCTCCTTATTTAAATTCTATATATCCTATTCACCTCGATAAAAATGTGCGATAGACACATATCCAAATATTACTTACTTTTGATAAAAAGAATAAGCCTATATTTCATTTGCTTGGACATCTATAACGAGGAATAAAAAATAAAAAAGAACCCATTGGTATCGATTAAACAAAGAGTCTGAAATATAAATTGACAAAGGATAATGTTTTTTTTACGATGGACACAGATGAGTAGGACAGGAGTTATTAAATTGAGGAATACTGCCCGTTTATTATTTTTTATTTTTAAGGGTACTTCTAGAGTCTTGACGAAAAACAAGAGGAATTTAAGAAAAAGCAACTCTGTAATGAAAATTGGCCATAGAGGTGCTGCGGGATATTGTCCAGAAAATACCTTTGCCTCCTTTAAGCAGGCATTAGAAATGGGAGTAGATTACCTAGAAATAGATGTTCAGATGACGAAAGACGGTGAACTAGTTGTCATCCATGATCCCACTGTTAATCGAACAACCAATGGAAAAGGCAAAGTAAAAGATTTTACTTTGCAAGAAATTCAATCACTTGATGCAGGCAGCTGGTTTGGCCCGAAATTCGCAGGGGAAAAAATACCTGCATTCAACGAATTCTTAAAGGCATATGCTGGTAAAACTGGCTTAGTCATCGAGTTAAAGAAACCAGAACTCTATCCTGGTATCGAAGAAAAGGTTGCAAACGAACTAAAAAAAGAAAACTAGACATCGCTGAAGACAATAAAATTATTGTTCAATCCTTTGACAGAGAGTCTTTGAAACTTTTTCATACACTTTTGCCTTCTATACCAATTGGCGTCTTAGTCAAAAATTCAGGTCGGGGCATATCGAAGAAAGAATTACTTTCGTTTTCTCAATATGCTTCCTATGTAAATCCGAAAATTACGATGGTAAACCAGCGATTGATAAGTAGACTCCATCATCATGGCTTCAAAACAATCATTTGGACAGTTAAGAATAAATATGAAATGAAAGCAATTGAAAATTTTCAGTTGGATGGGATCGTAAGCGATTTTCCAGATTACCTTTAACTAATTAAGCCTTTTGACACAGACGTAATACTAAAAAGGGCAGCTCATTATTGTAAAAAAAAGAAGCAAGGCCATTCTAATGACCTCGCTTCTTTTTTCTATTATTAATTATTTATTATCCGTACAACTCGACCGTTAAACTTTTCTTTCCAGTAACCAGAAGACATATTTGCAACAGCTACACCAGTAGAACTTTGTGAACCAATGAATTGGCCGCCACCAATATAAATCCCCACATGCCCATCAGTTTTATAGGTATCGAAAAATACTAGGTCTCCAGGACGAATTTGGCTTACAGACACCCTTGTTCCTGCATTTTTCAATGAATCTGTACTTGTTCCTACACTAACTCCTGCTTGAGAAAATGCCCAATGTACAAATCCAGAACAGTCAAATCTACCATTGGAAATATCGGATGCAGTTCTTCCGCCGCCAAAAACATAAACAGAATTTCCAATATATCGATATCCTGCTGTGATTACAGAATTTATCGATCCGCTTGGCGCTGATGTTGAAACAGTTGGAATGGATACATTACTTGAAGAGTTTGAATTTGTTGTTTTAGATTGACCTGGAGCCGCTTGCTGAATTTGAGATTGTTGAGCTGCAAGGCTAGCTTCTTGTGATGCAAGACTTGAATCTTGCTGTTGTAATCCTGCTTTTTCAGAGATTTTATCTTGCTCTTCCTTTTTAAGCTCATTCTTCAATGCATCATTTGACGCTTTTTGATCAATAATTTGGGCTTGCATACCCACAAGGTCCGATTTCATACTACTAAGATCTGCTAACTTTTTTTCTACTGAAGCTTGTTTATTTTCAACTTCAAGTTTATCCGCTTCATGTTGCTTCACTAGATCAGAATCTGCTTGGACGATTGTTGAAACCGCACCAATCCGCTTAACCAAATCACTAAAGCTTGAAGCACCTAGTAAAACATCCAGATAGCTAATGTCTCCACCACTTTCCTGATAAGAAAGCGCCCGTTTTTTCAATACTTCATTCCGCTTAGCAATTCTTTCCTTTATGACTGAAACTTCTTGTTGAAGTTGTTGGACCTCTGCCTGTGATGTTTTCATTTTCTCTTCTGTTTGGGTAATCATATTATTATTATCATTTATAGCCTGATCTACACGATTAATTTGGGATGTTAATTGAGCAAGTTTATCTTGAACTTGAGAAATTTCCGCATTAGCTTTGGTAATTCCTGTTTGAACTCCAGAACGTTGACTCTGTATACTTTGCATGTCATTACTTGCAGCCTTTACTGATGGAATTGCAAAAGCGCTTCCAAATCCAAACATTATTATCGTACTAAGTGCAGTTAACTTCTTTTTCATTTTGATTCCCCTGCTTTCCAATTCGGTAAATCATCTAGAAATATTCAGTCAATTCATTGTTTCTATAAAAATTAATGCCCGAAATATCTACATAATTTGACAAATTTCTATGTATAGTAGTCCATTTTTAATCTATTAATCTACAAAATGTAAGAAGAAAATCATAAGTATTACCCATTTTCACCCTATTTTGTTGTAATTAGAAGTATATCATCTAAATTTGTCAAATAAGTTATAGGAATATTACATTTATGTTTCAGATGCCAAATTCAACAGATTTTTAACAAAAAGTTCATATTTATATTGGATAACTATAAAAGGCTCTTGTCGAAAAAGGTTAATTTCTTACTTTTAGCAAAATGAAAGAGGCTGACTTAAATGAACATAGTCAGCCTCTTTAAAATAAATCTGTAAAATTTTATCCTTTATAAACATTGTATCTGCCCTCACTTTAACTGACCATCCTTAAATAATTCTTAAAATTGCATAAAGAAAACCATTTCGACTTGAAATAATTACCAAAAAAAGTAGCCTTAAATCTCTTTATATAAAGGAATTTGAGGCTACTTTTTATAGAAAGTTATATAAAAAATTCAATTTAGCAATATTCTAAGCTTGTTCTTTTCATTTACTCCTACATCCCATTGAGGGGTGGGAAGCTGAAATTTGTCATTGATCTCCCTCCGCTTTCTTCTCATCCATTTTACGGCATATTTATTGGCATCTTTTTCGCACCATGAAAGAGAATAGCTGGTATCGGTTAAAGTTTGATCAGAAAGAGATGTTAAAAAAAGAGATTCGTCTGTGATGAATTGATGGTGGTGTCTAATTTCGTGGAATAAACAAAAAACGCCGTGAAGTTTTTTTAAGAAAGAATCTTGATAAGGCAGGTTAAACAGATAAATAAAAATCATGCTTTGTTTATAATTATATGTTGAAAAAATCGATGACCTTACAATATGTTTAAGTAAATTATACCGACTAGATAAATCGCTATTTTTTCCTGCAAGCGTGACAATTGTCTGCCAACGATCAAATATGTATATATCTGGGGTGTTTTTTTGTGAAATTGGTAGTAGCTCTAATAAAAAATCAATCTCTTTTTCCGGTAAAATAAGCGAATGACTATAAACTGACAATTTAAAACAACCCCTTTTCTAAAACAGGCAATGAAGCTTCATTACTTTTATTATATTAAATTATCAAAAAATTTCAACAATAAATAGACATGAGAACTATCTCATGCCCAGAAAACAAATATAGGAGTTGCCAAATCTAACTAATTGTTATCTAGCTTTTACAAGTTCTTTAAAACTATTCATACCACGATCAACCATGTTATAGTGAGTGTCCTTAGCTAGTTTTACATATTCGTCTTTAACCTGCTGCAATGCATCTCGGCGCTCACGTGTATATTCAACACCGGATTCTGCATTTTTCTCAAAATTATCTTCTAATTGGTCAATCATATGGAGGACAGATTTTATTGGAGTAAACGCCAGTTTTTCTAACTGGTTGGATACCTCATTAAGTTGGTTTTTAAGTTCATCACGTTCGCTTGTTTTAACTGCCCCATCATTCATTTCATCTCTACCAAAAGTAATTTGGTTCATCAGCCCAGTAACAATTTCTTTGTTCGCTTTCTTAGACTGCTCATAGAATTTCGCAAGTGAATTTCTGTATTGCTTATTAAATTTAATAACTTCCCTTAAGGCTTTAATATACGCATCCTCACGGCTTTCTCGAAGCTGTCTCGCCCGAGCACGTGATTGCTCATACTGATTCCAAAATGTGTCAACAAATAACCCTCCGACACTTGTTTCTTCTACTGATAGATCCATATTATCATTTGCCGCTGGGACAGTTTCATTCTTCTTCTGTGCCATTGTCCTTCCTCCTCTTTAACCTATTTATTTTCTCTATCGGATCCTTCTTTTGAAATGAAGGAATATAGAGCTCTAGGAAACTGGAATACATATTGAAAAATTGATCCAGTAACGATTGGTATGATTCTAGTTGATGGGCATAGCCTTTTAAAAATGTAATACCAGCTTTTGTAATTGAATATCTTCTTTTTGCAGGACCGCTTCCATTTGTGTCCCATTCTGATGAGACAAGCTCATCCTTTTCTAACTGTCTTAACTGCCTGTAAAGATTCCCTTGGTCAATCGTCTTAAAACCAAATGCTTGTAGTTTCTGGCTAAGTTCATATCCATGCAGCGACATTCGACTAAGAAGCAATAAAATAAATGGCAGAACAAAATTTTTTGAAGGATTGACTGTTTGGTTATCTTGGTGTGCCATATCCATATCACCTCACCTATATGTACTTTACACCTATCGGTTGTATTTTGTCAATTGCTCATCATACTATTTAACCAGCTGCTCAGGAGATTACTAAGCCGATAAAAAGCCTCTGCGTAAAATTTAAATCGGGAAGAAATAATACCTTCCCGTTATATATTATATTCTCGTCCATTCACATTATTAAAAAATTTCATGAACTTGCTGTGAACGACTGGATAGCCATTGGTCAGCAAACACAGCGAACATTCCCGTTAATTCAAGCGCGATACATGACCTGCTTTAACGATCTTTAAATAAATGGAGCGGTATTTAATACAAAAACAAAATAAATGGAAAAAGAAAAAAGCCATAAACTCTCAACATACGAGAGTTTATGGCTTTCCTTAGGTCTTATTAATCAACCAGTATTACGTAAGCCTGCGGAGATCCCGCTAATCGTAAGTAATACTTGGGTTAATAATTCTTCATCTAGGTCTTCCTGGTTACGTAGTTCTTTAATTAATTCAACTTGTAAAAAGTTTAACGGATCCACATACGGATTTCTTCGGTGAACTGATTCCTGAATATTTGGTGTATGATCCAGTAATTCTTGGTCACCTGTGATTTTAAGAAGTATCGTTTTTGTTCTTTCAAATTCTTCAAGAATATTCGTAAAAATACGTTCAGCAATTGTTTGGTCTTCAACAAGTGTTAAATATTCTTTAGCTGTTGTAATGTCAGCTTTCATTAAAGCCATTTGCAAATTATCGATGGTTGATTGGAAGAAAGGCCATTTTTCATACATTTGCTGTAAAAGAAATAAGTTTTGAGCACTTTTTGAAGCAAAGTTTTCTAAACCTGTTCCTGCTGCATACCAAGCAGGCAACAACTGACGGCTTTGTGTCCAAGCGAACACCCATGGAATTGCTCTTAGATCTTCAAATCTTCCCCTATTTTTACGGCTCATTGGTCTTGACCCAATATTTAAGTCTGCAAGCTCTCTTAGAGGCGTAGCTTCGTTAAAATAGATTAGAAAATCAGGGTCGCCAAAAACAAGTGATTGATATTTGCTATAAGCTTCCCCGGAAATTTCTTCAATCGCCAGCTCCCATGATTCATCACGGAGATGTCCTTGGTCCGCATCTTTCGAAACATGTGTGGCAGTTTTCAGCAAGGTGGATGTTGCCTGCTCTAAGCTCCGATAGGCGATATCCTCAAGCAGGTAGCGAGAAGATAACACTTCTCCTTGCTCAGTAATTTTCACTCCATCACCAATGGTTTCAGCCGGTTGAGATAGAATGCTCTTATTTAAAGGACCACCACCACGTCCTAAGGAGCCACCACGTCCATGGAAGAATTTAAGACCAATTTGATATCTTTTTGCCATTTCATGGATTTCAATTTGGGCTTTATACAATTTCCAGTTAGCTGTTAGTGTGCCACCGTCTTTGCTTCCATCCGAGTAACCTAGCATAATTTCCTGTTGATCACCCATTCTTTGTAAATGACTACGGTATACAGGCATCTCGAAAAGAGTTTCCATGATTTTTGGTCCCGCAGTTAAATCATCAATCGTTTCTAGCAATGGGGCGACATGTAAATGACTTTCCACTGTTCCATCAACATGAAGTCGGTAAATACCTGCTTCTTTTGCTAAAACTAAAACTTCCAGTAAATCACTTGGCGATTTCGTCATACTAACAAGATAAACCGAAATTGACCGTTTGCCAAAGTCCTCATGAGCATTTTTGATCATTTGAAATACTTTAATCATTTCTTGAGTTTCGGTAGAATAATCTTCATTTAATAATAAAAGTGGACGTGGATCCAAAAGGATATTTTGTAAAACCTGGATCTTGTCCTCTTCAGAAAGCCCAGCATAATTTTCGCTGATGTGGACTTTTCTTAGGATTTCAGTGATTGCCGCCTCGTGTTCACCGCTATGGTTACGAATATCAAGTGTTGCTAAATGGAATCCGAACAATTGGACTTGGCGAATCAGCTTTTTAATCGTCTTTAATACATGTGCGGCAGGATGACGTTGATTTAAACTTCTCTTAATGACAAACAAATCTTCTAATAATTCATCTGCAGATTTATAACCGATGTCTGATTTTCCTACTTGTTTGACACGTTCAATGATAAGGGCAAAAACACGGCGATATGCTTCCGTTTTAACGGCCATTTTTTATCATTGGTTAAATATTGTTCTTCTTTTTCTTCCAGAAATTGAAGAAGCTCCTCACTCACTTCAACCCTTGTAGTGGAATGACTATATCGTTTCATCAAATCTACTAAAACTTCTTTATATTTTTTTACGACAAGCCTTCTCTGTCTGTTTAATGTCTCCCATGTCACCTCGTGTGTGACATTTGGATTTCCATCGCGGTCACCGCCAATCCATGAACCAAAACGAAGGAAATTAGGAACTTCCCATAGCGTTTGGGAATAATTCTTCTCTAAACAAGCTTCTAATTCATGATGGATTTCAGGCAGAACATCAAAAAGTGTTTGATCAAAATAATAAAGCCCGTTTCTCACCTCATCCAATACTGTCGGCTTATGATGACGCAATTCATCTGTCTGCCACAGGATCATTACTTCATCATACAAGCTTTCTTCGAGGTTTTTTCTTTCCCTATTTGTTAATAAGGGATGATCGAGATTTTTTAAAATATCGGCAATTCGCTTTTGAATTTCTAGAATTGAACGCTTTGTCGCCTCAGTCGGATGAGCAGTAATCACCAATTCAAGGGACAAGCTATTAAGTACATTTTGAATAATTTCTACATCAATATTGTTCTCTTTTAGTGAAAGAACTGCACTTTCAATTGAAGCTGGTTGAACATTCTTATCATCCTGTAAATGATATTGTCTTCTCCTGCGAATTCGATGGTTTAGTTCAGCGGCATTAATGAGATGGAAGTACATCGAAAATGCCCGAATAATTTGCCTACGCATAGGTGAGCTAAGATTAGCAATTTCTTCTTTCAAATCTAAATAGATTTCTTTGTCATACTCGTTTCGAAGCGACTTACACATCATACGTATTTTTTCCACTTTGTCAAAAAGTTCAGTTCCAACATGATTGACTAGAATCTCGCCAAGCATTTGACCAAGTAATTTAACATCTCGACGCAATGGAAGACTGCTGTCATTCAATTTCAATTCTGTTGACATACTCTCACCTTCCCTAAATCAAAAGATTCAATAAATTTTTAATTATAAATATATCATACATTTACAAAACATGTTTAAAAAATATCTTACCAATTATTAAAAAATGAAAAAATTTTTCAGAATATAAAAAAAAGCCTGCCCAAATGGCGGCTTTTCCTTAAAAGATCTTACTGAAAAAAGCACTAATTGTGTTGATGATCTGACTCCAAAGACTTGGGGATGTGCTATTTTTCCTTCCATTCCAGTTAGCAGATGATGTAGAGGAAGTATTCGTACTGGAAGTGTTGTCAGATGAACTCGTTAGACTTGTAACATTCGTATTATCAGCAACAGTGGTTGCTGCGGTAGTAGCAACTGGCTGAACAGGCTTATCGAACACTAATACATATGTTTTATGTTCATCACCCCTTGTTACAAGAACTGGAATAATAGTTTTACTGCCATCTAATTGTACCGTATTCACATTACCGCCGTTTATTAGGACTGTTGCATCACTGTATTTTGCTCCTGGACTGATGGTAACTGTCGATACATCGCTAGAGACAGCAAAGTGATAAGTATAGGTACTGGATGAAAAAGCTACATTCCAAGTCCCACTTGAGACTCCTAAGGATGATAAGATTGCAGTACTTGTTTTCTGCACGAAAGAGCCATTCTGCTGACCTGAAGATTTTTGTGAACTAGTTCCAGTTTTGAGTCTACTATTGCTCTTTGTTTTAGAACTAGTTTGTGTTTTGTAATTGCTGCCAGTCGTCTTTTTGTAATTAGTTCCTGTGTGGGTATTTTTAATAGACCCAGGAACTCCATGTTTCGGAATTGGTTTCTGGACTGGTTTTGGAACTGGTTTTGGAACTGGTTTTGGGCTTGGTGTTGGACTAGGTGTCGGAACAACCGCTTCATCTCTTTTAGCATGAATGGTATAGGTCCTTTGACTTTCATTTGCAGCTGTTACCGTGATTACGACATCGGTGGTTTTCCCAGCAGAAAGCGGTACTGCATTTCCAGTAAGTGGTATTACATTTCCTTCTGAATCTAATGCTTTTACTGTCACTGTCGATGAAGTACTTTCAACTACATCCGGTGTAACAGAAATAGAATTCACTTCACTTTTTACCTCTAGATTATAGTCCGTTGTCAAGAAGTCAAAATCTGGTAAGTCAACCTGTTGTTGTGAGTCACCCTCTAACAGCTTAATATCTTGAAGGAAGTTATCGTTTTCCTTCGCCACAAGCATTAGTGTATAAGTAACGGGTGCTTGACTGCCATCCTTAACAGTAATGGTAAAGGTATTTCCTAATGTTTGAAGATCGTACTTCTGAGAAGTTCCATTTGTGACAGTCTGAGCATTAACGGAAATCACCGCCTGGGGATCATTGCTGTCTAAAAGCATAGAAATTTGCTGCTGATTACTGGGTACTGTTGCAAAATAGGTATGAACTTCAGGTGAAAAATCTCGATTTAGCTGAACACCATCAATCTCTAACTTAGACAATGCGGCTGTTTGCTGATTTTCTGTTGAAGAACCGGTAACATTCTGTTGATTCTCAGCGGCGAATGCAGTTGGAATATATGAGAAAGATCCAATCCCAATCAACGACGCAGCAAGAATCACATTCGCTCCTTTTCCGATTCGCACTTTTGTATGCATCCTAGACTCCTCCTAAAAAATACGCTATCTAAGTGGTTTTATGATTTTGGACTAACTGTACCATTTGATGCTTAACTTTTTCTTAATTTTCCTAAGAAAATATAACAATATTAATATAAGAAAAGACCCTCGCAATCGGGTCTTTCTTTCATTGGTTTTATTTTATTTTCTAGGCATGTATTTTAAGAAAATCATAAATCCGCTCGGCCGCCACTAAAAGCTTTTCCGACGGTTGAACGAGGGCAATCCTTACATACCCTTCACCAAGTTTTCCAAAGGCATCGCCAGGGACGACAGCAACGCCTGCTTGGTCAATCAATTCAAAGGCAAATTCTCTCGATTTCCACCCATCAGGTATTTTCGCCCAAACAAACATCGTCGCAGGCGGCTTTGGTACTTTCCAGCCGCTTTTTTCAAGTCCTGATATCAGAGCATCCCGGCGATTTTCATATACCTTAAGCTGTTCCTGAAGCGCGAGATAATCAGAAGTAAGTGCCTTTACAGCTGCTTTTTGAATGGGATAAAAAATTCCATAATCAATATGAGATTTTAACGATCCGAGAATTTTGATTACTTGTTCATTGCCGACAACATAGCCTATTCGGCAACCTGCCATATTGAAAGTTTTTGAAAGTGAATTAAATTCAATACCGACTTCCTTTGCACCAGGAATGGACATAAAACTAATTTGCGGATGATGATCAAAAATCAATTCTGAATAGGCGAAATCATGGACCACCAAAATATTATACCGCTTAGCAAAGATTACTAATCTTTCAAAAAAACTCTTATCAGCTAATGCCGTTACCGGGTTACCCGGATAACTAAGAATCATCATTTTTGATTTCTCTAAAACTTTTAGCGGTATATCTTCAAGAACCGGCAAAAAATTATTCTCAGCTAATAATGGCATTGGATAGATTTCTCCCCCGGCAAGTGTTACATTAGCTTCATATATTGGGTAACCCGGGTCTGGAACTAAGACATATTCACCCGGATTAATAAGGGCGGTTGCTAAGTGTGCGGCCATCCTGTGAGCCCATAAGCTGAAGCACTTGTTTTGTAGGTTCAAGATCCACCGAATATCGTTCCTTGTAGAAATAACACACGGCATCATGGAATTCAGATATCCCCGTTAATGTATATCCATATTTTGTTTCATCACTTACGTATTTTACAAGGGTATCCACTACAAAAGGAGGTGGTGGTAAATCTGGACTCCCTACGCTCAAATCGATGACATCTTTGCCATTTTTTATCGCTTCCTGTTTGCGATCAGCCACTTCTTGAAAGATACTAGAAGTTAATTCTTGGACTTTGTTCGATCCAACGAGATTCATAGTCATGCTCCTCAATTGTTAATTTCAGTTATTGAAAATTCAGTCTCTTTTTATTTAAAAAAATAATTCAAACTCTATTTTAACAAAATTTTTGTGTTTAATGAAATTTGAATTTAATCCTTTTAAAACTCACTATTAGAGACGAATATAAAAAAACCGGCCATTGTCCGGTTTCTCATCATTATATCCCTTTTGTTTTTTCAACCCAATTTACAAAATTGTTCATTACTGTATCTAAAAACTGAATGGTTGGTTCATGAGTTAATTTACCAAATTCATCTAATTTATCTTGGACCCCGCCAATGAAAACTTCATTACCTGGAAGTGTTAGAGCTGCACAGCCAGGTGAATTCAAGATTTGACGAAGATGCATTTGCGCACGAGCTGTCCCTAAAACTCCTCCAGAAGCACCAACAATCATAACCGGCTTTCTAACCATCACTTTTTCTACCCTGGAAAACCAGTCAAGCGCATTTTTTAATAGTGCTGGAATAGAGTGATTGTATTCCGGAGTAGCAATTAAAATTCCTTCACTTGCTAATACCTTACGCTTGATTTCATTTACAACAGCTGGAGGGGTTAGCTCATCATCTTGATTGTACAAAGGAAGATTTTCGATTGGCAAAATTTCAATCTCTACTTTCTCTTTATATCTTTCCTGAATAAACGAAGTAATTTTTCTATTGTAGGACTCTTTTCGATTACTACCAACTAAAGCTACTATTCTCATTTGTCATGACCTCCCTATCTTTTATGGTTTGTATTATAAACTAAATTCTGTTTAATACCACCATAACTGCTTGGAACGTTGTGATGTTCGCTATGGTATTTTTTTCGGAAAGACATAATCAGCGCAATTAGTGATAATAAAACAGCTACCACAGATAAAATGGTGGGTAGTTGGTTTGTCGATTCCGTTGCTTTGGTTGGATTGGTCGAACTTGTCTTTTCATTAGTGGTCATATTCATATTCTGCATAGCATGGTGATTAGTAGAGGTTGCCTTTACAATATCAGTTATGGAATGAGGGGTTTTAGCTTTTTCATCCCCTGTCCACTCAACGAAACTTCCATCTTTGTAATATTGATAGGCATCCCATGACGCTTTTGTTGCCTGAGCAGGATTTTTTGCTACAAAGACGAATTGTTGGAATTGACCAGGTAATATTCCTTCACCGGTTGCTTCAAAGGTAATCGGTTTTGCTTTTCCGCTTGAATCTTTTTCAGCAGTGTAATTCCAACCTGGAACAGGCTGATAGGACTCAATTTCTAATCCTGAAGGTACTTTCACTGTAACTTTCGTTGTTGGTACATCTTTTTCCACAGGAACTTTTAACGTATAGGGTTCCCATGCACCAGTAGTGGATGTGTTCGGCATTACCGTAACATGGGCACTGGCTATACTTGAAAAGAAAAATAGACTTATTACTGTTGGAATGAAAATCTTGGAAATCTTTTATTTATTTTTAACATTATTCTTTTTTTGTGCAAAAAAAAGACGCTCTCAAAGAAAAAGCGTCCTTCACATAAATGTTTATTCCGCTGTATTTAAAAAGCTTTTGCATTTTTCTTTTCCCAATAATATTGACTAAAGACATCCGCAAATGCATCCATTGCATTTTGCAATTCTTCTAAATTATTGTCAACTCCACCAACTTCAATTAAGATCGCTCTTGGTGAAAGGTCTTGATTATAAACACCATTCCCCAAACTTTTACTTTTCGAAAATATACCTCTACTTAATCCAGGGTATTTTTTTTCTACTGCAGCATGAAGGTCTTTGGCAAGTTGTAAGTTTTGTTTAAAATTAGGATTGGCTTCCCCGACAATAAAATCTAATCTAGCATAGCTTTTATTATTAATCGTTGTTGTCGTTATCTGCTTTCTTTGGGAATCCCTATGAATATCAATCGTAAATGTTAAATCCTTATCACTAGCCATGGCTTCCTGCACGGCCGCCCCTTGAATATTGATAAGCATTATTGTAATTCCACCCTTTTTCCTGAAGCTTTGCGGTGGCATCAATCGTACTATGCTCCGAGCCAATTCCTTTGGCAGCCAAGTCTTTGGCTAACATATCACCAACACCAACCACGTTTGCAGTATTGTTGGAACTGACTGCATCATCTGGGGAAGAAGATGATGTCTGCTGTAATAGTGGTAAATATGACTCCCAGCTATGTGTATGATAAATATAGACTGTTTTCTTTCCATCTGTGGTCTGGCCAGGTGGTGTAGTTGTGTCGGTTTGGTTTGAATCGTTGTTCTGTAAGCCGTTTTGGGCCCTTCTCTTTGCTTTAATAAAACCTCCATGGGTGGAGAGGATTCAATCGGTACTGTGGTAATGTCGGTACCTTGCCCGGCAACCTGGATATTTGTATTGAATTCTGAGAATCCCGGTAACTCTCTTTCAAAAAACGATTTGACATCATTTATTTTTATATTAGTTGCAATTTGAAAACCGACTTTTGTTAAAGGAATATCCTTTATATCTTTATTATTTTGGATAAAATATTTATTTTCCGTTCCAAAGAAATACAAAAATAAATTATTTAAATCAGATGTTTCAAGAATCTGACCCACTGATTCAGAAGACATTTTTACTGAAAGAATAGTGGTCATACCAGCTATTAATAAAAAAACAAAGAAAACAGATAACAATGCTCCATTAACTTGTACGATTAGACTGAATTGACTGTTTTTTTTCATTTTACGTTACCTCCTTCTAGTAAATAGTTATGCACAACTATTACTAGATAGAAGTAACTTTATTCTATTTTATCTCTCATTTTGGAAATTTATCATTCTTTTAAGATTTAATTCTTCTAATCAAACTATTAGCATTTATGCATTAATAGACTTTTTAAGTGATTCTAAATTCTTATTCATTACTCCAAAATAGTCTAATCCTAGCTTTTGTTCTTCTTTCGTTAAGCCTTCAAGAGGATTTAACACTTCCGTTTGGGCCCCTATTTCGTTGGCTAAAGTTTGGCCACTTTCGAAGAGGTTAATCCTTCAAAATAAATAATTTTTATATTCTTTTTCTTTGTTAAGTCGGCTAATTCAGCTAATTTCGCCAATGTCGGTTCCACGTCTGGAGAAAGTCCAGCGATTGGAATTTGGGTTAATCCATATTGTTTCGCCATATAACCGAAAGCAGCATGCTGTGTAACAAACTCTTTATGCTTGGCTTGAGCGATGGTTTGCTTGTAAAGCTTGTCTAAATTAGTAAGTTTCAATTTAAGTTCATTTGCATTTTTCTCATAGTTTTGTTTGTTTTTTGGGTCAGTCTGTTCTAATGTTTTTGCAATATTGTCAACCTCTTTTGCTGCTAACACGGGTGATAGCCAAACATGTGGATCCTTAGAAGCTTGCGAACCATTGTCTCCTCCTGTGTCTGCATTCATTAGGTTGATGCCATTTGAAGCCTCAAGAACCTTTAAGCTTGATTGATCAATGCTCTTTAATACCTTTTCCGTCCAGGTCTCAAAGTAACGACTATTATAGATAAATACATCTGCATCTTGAATACTAGCCATATCCTTTGCCGTTGGCTCCCAATCATGCGGTTCTACACCATTCGGAATTAATAGGTCAACATTTGCTGTGTTCCCTGCAACTTGTTTCGCAAAGAAATACATAGGATAAAAAGTGGTTACAATGTGAAGCTTTTTTGATCCTATGCTTTCAGTATTACCATTCACCTGACTTGCATTGGAGCAGCCACTTACTATCAGTAAGAACAAAATCATGGTTGCTATAAGTCTTTTCACGTGCTAGTTCCCCTCCATTAAATAACCTTAAATTGGAATTATTACGATTTATAATTGATAAAGATATTTTTAGATTCAGAGAACAACTATTGTTTCAAATCGGAATTGTTACGAATTGTATCGTAATATGTTTTAAGGATAATGTCAATCATTATTTTAGCTATTAACTTTCAATAGTTGCATTATATTAAATTAATATCTAGTAGATGACTTTCTCGTACTTGGCCTAATTATAGACAAGTAAGAATAAATCCAAATCAAATACGAATAATCTGTTCCTGAACTTCAAAAGGAAAAGGTCGCCCTTGTTTAGGACGACCTTCCTTCTATTTTGCTTAAGACCAAACTTCGTCAAGTATTTCTCTAAATAGACTATCTAATTGTGGAGTGAGGTCCGTTTTTGAAATTCTCAACATTTTAGAATATTCTTCCATTCGGCTGATTTCTTCCTCTAGATAATCGTTTATAACCGTGAGCTTTGGTTCCAAGTTAAGTTCGTCCCCGCTGATTTTCCTTTCTAAAAGGGTGAGGATTTCCTGTTTAAGTAACCCATTTTCAAGGATCTTTTCGACTAATTCCTGAAATTTTATTGGCGGAATTGTGTTGAATCGTTCAATCCAGTTGCAGGCTAATAAGGGACGAAGCACATAAAAGTATTTCTTAATTTTCACTTGGTCATCTTGGAGATAGTCACGATAATTCCCCTTAGCCATATTTAAGTAATGATAAAGTGCTGATTGCGGTAAAAAAACTTGGTCTTGAATTGCTTTCATTTTATCCACTAAAGAAAAGGCTTGGTAATAAACGATTCCAGAGTGCAGCCATTCCATAAGCGGAGGATTTGATTTATGAAATAAGCGAAGTGCTTTCCGAAGTTCCCATCCATTTATATCGAGGAGATTACTGATGGGAAGTTCAATCACATCCCTTTTTTGTTCGATAGACAAGTACCAATCCTTATGATGCACATAAATAAAACGTACATCGTAATCACTGTCCTTTGAAGGAAATCCCCAAGCCCTGCTACCAGATTCCACAGCATAGCACACTTTAACATTGTACTCTTGCTCAATTTTTTTTATTTCCTCAATGATTTTCTCTTTCAATTGTTAAATCTCCTTTTAGGCTTATCGTATAAAAAGAATAAGCCCGATTTCAATAAGAATCGGCCAATTTATAAATTTCATAAATGTTTTAGGAAATTTTCTTTAACTCATCTGTCAACTGAAGAAACTTTTCCTTGTTTCCTTCTTGTAATGTTCTGTCGATTTCCTGACGGATTTTATCCCTGCGGAATGCAAGCAGAGCATCATTTAACACCATTTCTGCAATTAAAGAATCCTGGTTATCATCAGATTGTTGTGGTGAATTAAGTAATTTCTTTTCCATCTGGAAATCAACTCCTTTAGTTTTTTATTATTATACTAATAATTATCTAAAAATTCAAATATTTAATTTGAGAAATTTTAAAAAAATTGAAAAATGGTGCCTGTCACCATTAAAAGACACTTGTCCACATGTAGAGGACAAGTGATTTATACCAGTACTTTTTTTAAATTTTTTATCGGATTGTTTTGAAGTAATCATATACGGGGAACATTAAGTTAAAAATTGAAGATGAACAAGGAGGAAGGAATGAATGCAGCAGACCGTTTTCACAGGATATAAGCCGGTAAAAAATATTAATGTTTATTATGAATTTTATCCTAACCAAACGTCAGCAAAAACCGTTATTTTATTACATGGATTTCTTTCTTCTAGTTTTACTTTTCGTCATTTAATACCTCTTTTAAACCAGGATTATCAAGTATTGTCTATAGATCTTCCACCATTTGGGAAAAGCGATAAATCAAATCGATACGAGTACTCATATAAAAATTTCGCCCAAACCGTCATCAAACTAATCGAGTACTTTGGATTAAAAAAACTGACTTTTCTAGGGCATTCCATGGGTGGACAAGTCGTACTTAATATTCTTCACCTTATGCCTGAACTTGCCGACAGAGCCATTTTACTTTGCAGCTCCTCCTATCTAAAAAAATCAAGGTTGCCGCTTATCATTACAAGCTACCTTCCCTATTTTCACCTGTTTGTGAAGTTTTGGCTTGAACGGACAGGTGTGAAAAAGAACCTTCAGGATACACTTTATAATCATTCATTAATAAATGATGAAATGATAAATGGATATTTACAACCTTTTTTGCAGGATGAGATTTTCGTAGCCCTTACGAGAATGATTCGTCATCGCGAAGGAGATCTTCCAGCACAGGTTCTTAATAATATAAAAACACCCTGTTTATTAATTTGGGGAGAACATGATAAATCATTACCAGTTCATATTGGTGAGCGGCTTCACAAGGATTTGGTTAACTCCAAGCTTATCGTATTAAAAGAAACGGGTCATGCTGTTCCTGAAGAACGTCCTAGGGAAGTTTATCAACATATAAAGAGCTTTTTGGAAATTAGTTAACTGACAGAAATTGCTGCCAGTTTTAAGAAAAATATCAGATAGAAATTTTATGGGCACCATGGATTCCATCTTACATACTATAAAAGAAATATGTATTTACTTTTTAAGTGGCTTGTAAAAGATAGCAATCAATAAATTCATATCCTCATCACTAATAAATTTGTTGAAGAGTAAGGTCCCATAGGATGTGAAGAAAGTGAAGGATATTTGTGCATATGAACAGGACCTCCAAGTCATTGAATCGATTCAACGAAACATTGATATAATTACAGCTGTTTTATTATTAAGCGGTCAGTTTACGATTGTTAGGTTAATCATTGATCCAGGAGGATTTGCCCTTTCAGTTGGAGGCCATTAACCGGGAGGGAAAGGCTAGAAGGTAAATTTGGAAATAAAACATTGAGTTTATTGCTCGACATTGGTGACATTCTTTTAGCAATCTTGTTGCTTAGCGATGAGATAAACGTGGAAGGAATCTTTATTGGACCGGGAAGATTTAGCTTAAATATAACTGGCCTATTTTTGGTGTCCCTAAGCATGAGCCTACTTTACCTGATATAGAAAAAGGATTCACCCAATTTCGTTGGATCATCAGCGACCATCTTGATTTCGATCCAGAATTAATTAGAAAATAATCAAAAGGAAGTGTCTTTATGGCTTTAACAGATTTCCCTACCTTCAGACCCTCTGAAGGTGGGATATTCTTAATGCTACTTTCCGTCACAATCTTTATCTTTTTCTTTACCCAAAATAAACCAACTGACAATTAAAAAAGGTGTCAGGCACCACAAGAAGACATTTGTCCCCCTACGGTGCACAACACCTTTTGATTGTCATATTAAAGACTTTATGGAATCAATAATATTTTCCCTGTACTTTTTCGGCTTTCAAGTAATTTGTGGGCTTCAGCCCCATGGCTTAACGGGAAAGTAACGGCATCTGTTACTTTTATTTTCCCTTCTAAAATCCAGTCAAACAATTGTTTTGAACGAGATGCTCTTTCTTCGAAGGAAGTAAGCACATTCCATAGGTCTCCTCCGGTTAGTGTTTTGGAGGTGTCCATCAACATTCGTGGATCGACTGGAGCAGGGTCTCCACCGGCCATACCATAAAATACGACCGTTCCACCGATTCTAGTGGCATGAAAGCTTTCTGCCAGGGTGGAACCTACCGACTCATAAACCACATCCACGCCTCGGCCGTTGGTTACTTCTTTTACTTTTTCCTGCCATTGTTCATCATATAAAAATACAAAGTCTGCTCCAACTAATTTGCCAGCTTTGGCCTTTTTCTTTTGAAGAGGTTAAGCCTATAACCTTTCCGCCAAGCAGCTTGGTGATTTGAACGAGAAGCTGCCCAACCCCTCCCGCAGCAGCGTGGACTAGGACAAAGTTCCCTTCCTTTATCATATAACTATTCTTTGTTAAATAATGTGCTGTAAGTCCTTGCAATAATACTGATGCGGCCGTTTCAAAGGGTATACCTGTTGGTAATGGGATGGCCTTATCTAATGGAACTGCGACCAACTCTGCATTAGCAAAAGGAACATCTGCAAATCCAATACGGTCTCCTACCTTTACGTTTGTAACGGCTTCTCCTACCTGTTCCACTATGCCTGCACCTTCATAGCCCAATATATATGGAGGTTCTCCGGCAAGATGATAATTCCCTTTCCTTCTGTATACATCTGCAAAATTCAAACCAATGGCTTTCATTCTCACCAATATTTCGTTTGATTTAAACGCTGGATCAGATATCTCCTTGTAGTTGAGTACTTCTGGTCCACCAAACTTTTCAAAAACAAGTGCTTTCATTATCCCAACCTCATTTATTATTCTAATAAAAGTCATAGTAAATGAACTTTTCATTTAACACAAGTTTTCTTGTTTTTTTGTTCACTAACAGTATTTATTTCAATTTTCTCATTTACAACTCCTTGTCAAAAAAACATTTGTACGTATTTTATCAGAATGCTTTCTTAATAGGAGTATCGAAGCCAATGTGATAAAATCGAAAGTAAGATTTTTATTCAAGGGAGAAAAACGAGATGAATAGATTTAAGAAACTAGTTCAGCTTGTATTGATGTTAGTATTATTCAATGGCTTGCTCCTTTTTATTGGCTGGAATGTATGGGAGTGGCTAAGAATTTCTTTTGGAATGAATCAGTTATTTCTCTATAGCTTTATTTATATTTTAGTCTCCTATTCTTTTGTAATTGGGCGATTAGCAAAACCTCTGGGGTTTTTTAGTACCATTGGTTCAATCTGGTTTGGCTTTTTCCAATATGCTTTGATTCTAATACCGATTGCGGATATTACTATTCTGATTTTAAAAATGACCGCTGCAACAATATCCACAGCTACCTATATGTTGGTTGGCTTGTCAGTTCTTATTTTATTAGCTGCTATTTTCGGATTTGGATTATTCAATGCGTACAGCCCTGTCATAAGAAGTTTTGAGATTGGTGTACCCAAAAAACAAGGGAATAGGCGCTCTCTTAGAATTGCCGTTGCTTCTGATATGCATTTTGGAAGATTATCTGGGATTTCGCATTTAAAAAGATTAGTGGAGAAAATCGAAGGAATGAAACCAGATTTGATCCTTTTGCCAGGTGATATCATCGATGATGACCCCGAGCCGTTTATTCACAAAAATATGGGGGCAATCATGAGTGAGCTAAACGCTCCACTCGGTGTCTTTGGAGTCTTAGGCAATCATGAATATTATGGAGGTCAAATCCCTCAATTTATCGAACAGATGAAAAAGATTAATATAAGAATTTTAATGGATGAAATGGTGATGATTGAAGATAGCTTTCAATTACTTGGAAGAAAAGACAAAACAGACAAAGGCAGAAAAACATTTGCAGAGTTACTCTCAGATCGGGACAATTCTTACACTATAATTGCGATGGATCACCAGCCATCTGAACTGAAACAAGCTCAAGAAAATGGTGTGGATGTCCTCATGTCCGGGCATACCCATAGAGGACAAATGGCTCCTAATCATCTGATCACTAAGAGAATGTTTGAATTGGATTGGGGATATTTAAAAAAAGAACAACTTCATGCATTCGTATCTTCTGGTTATGGCTTCTGGGGACCCCCAATTCGACTAGGCAGCAGATCGGAAATCCTGCAAATCGATTTAAAATTTGAATAAAAGGGTGTTTAACACTTTTAAGCCCGGGGGGTCAAGTCCCCCGCGGTTTTCCGCATTAACGCTTCAGGGATTCACCCCATGTGCGATTTTATTTAAACCAGCCTTTTTCTTTCGACTGAGTGATGGCCTTCGATGCGATTTTTAACATCCAGCTTATCCAAAATGGTAGAAATATAGTTTCTAACCGTGCCTGTTTTAATACTAAGCTGGTCAGCGATTTCTTGTGTATTCTTTCCGTCAGCAACAAGCTCTAATACCTTTTTTTCCCGTTCGGTGAGAGGATTTCCTTCACCGTAAACGTCGTCCATCAGTTCTGGTGCATAAATTCGTCTCCCTGCCATAACGCTACGGATAGAGCTCGCCAATTCTTCACTCGGACTATCTTTCAATAAATAACCACTTACACCTGCTTTTAAAGCTCGTTGAAAATAACCGGAACGGGCGAAGGTAGTTAATATAATTAGCTTACAGTCTAGACCCTTGAGCTCTTCAGCTGCCTCAAGTCCGCTCTTTCCTGGCATTTCGATATCCATGATACAAACATCGGGTTTATATTTCCGCACAAGTGCTACGGCTTCTTCCCCATTCGATGCCTTTCCCACCACTTTCATATCTTCTTCCAAATTAAGCAGTGATCCAAATGCCCCCAACAGCATTTGTTGGTCTTCAGCAATGACGATTGTAATCAATTATGCATCCTCCTTTTCCTTTGGTTTTACGTCGTTCGGCACTCTTATCGTTAAGGTTGTTCCTTCTTTTTTCATAAGCTCCAAATTGCCATTTATAAATTCCAATCTTTCCTTCATTCCAATCAAACCATGTCCTTCTGTCACCGTTTCTTTCGAACCCTTGAAGACTCCATTATCGCTAATAATCATTACAATTTCCTTCCATGATTGCTCAATGGAAATAGTACAAGATGTTGCCTCACTGTGTTTTACCACATTGGTCACAGCCTCTTTCAAACACATACTAAGGATATTCTCGGTAAGAAGAGAAACATTCGTAAGTGAAAAATTCTCGTCACAGATAAAATGAATCTGTGCTGCCTTAAAGATCTGTTTGACCCGACCAATCTCCTCATGCAATCGAATACCGCGCATGGAAGAAACCAATTTTCTGACTTCACTTAAAGCAGTCCTCGCTGTCTGCTGAACATCTTTCAATTCATTGCGTGCTTGCTCTGGGTCCTTATAAATTAATTTCCTAGCTAAATCACTTTTCAAACCAATCATTGAGAGCTTTTGCCCCAATGTATCATGAAGATCACGTGCAATCCGTTGCCGTTCTTCTAACTTACTAAGTTCCGATATTCGCTTATTCGCATCCTCAAGTTTTTCTTCAAGCTGCCCTCTCTCTTTGCGATTATAAATACTAAAAGGGAGCAGGATGACACTAATCCAGATGATGATGACAAAAGGCAATTGCGCTAAGAACAGGTCACTTTGCTGTAATATGCTGTAATTTATTGATGCAGAAGTGCTAAATAAATGAATAAAATATAAAGTGAAAAATGGAATACGTTCTTTAATATTGCCTATAAAGTAGGCTAAGAAAAAGGCAAAATAAACATAACTGAAGAGGCTGGTCGATGTAATTGAAATTCCAATCAATATTAAAGTCCAAAGGTAAACGGGCCATCCTTTAGATATAAACGCAATTCGATAAAAGATAAAAAATAAAAAGGTAAGTAAAATTCCAATAATTATTTTAATTATCGAAGAGGTTTGGAAGATAAAGTAAAAAGGTAAAATACAAAGAACTGTCCAAATATACGGCGCAATTCCATTATTTTTTTGGAAGGTCATATACTTTTTTATCATTTACGAAACCTCTTTTTCGGCATTTAGGATATTTGTCATGCCGTTTAAACATGAAGAAACAAATATGGCTGTCAAATTCATTTTACCACTAAAGAAGGAACAATAGGTTCCTTCTTTAGTGGATTTTTGCTCTTTGCTTAAGTGTCCCCTTAACTTTATTTATATCTGAGACATTATGTTTCGCCATTCTCAAATAACAGAACGCTGAAGGAACAAGAAAAATTTGCAGGATAGATAAGGTAATAATATAGCTATAAGGTTCCTTCGAATGAACAGAAATGATTCCGAGTATAACTCCAACGCCTACGTTCCCTAGAGTTTTGCCTAAACTATTAGAAAGGTTTGCGACACTAAAAGCTGTTCCTCGATGCTCAGGAAGGTTTACATCTGTGATCAGCGCCAGCCAATTGGGCGTATTAGCAGATTGAGCGGCAGATGCAAAAAACGATAATATAAACAACAATAGGATCCACGGGTTCACGAATATTTGCTTTAACAAACTCACTAAAATTAATATGGCATTATTGTCCTTTGGCAGCGAGAGGTCAGTCATTGGGACAATGAACATTAATATGTATAGCGGCATCGTTATGAAAACAAACAACGCCGTTAAGTAAGCTCTTCCCTTATACGTTTTCTTATGTAATCGATCACCAAGATGGCCAAAATAAACGGATGTCATCCCTCCAAGCTGAAAGATTGCATAGAGGTAACCCGAAGCAATAATGGCAGTATTCGTTCCATAGCCTTGTTGAGCGATTTTGTAAATATACAAGGTTGGAAGCCAGATGAGACTCCCTGTAGTTATGTTCATAAAAAAGGCCTGTAAAAAGAGCAGAAGATTACTTCCTTTTAACAAAATTACTTTTATATGCTTGGCTTCAATCATATAGTTGTATGCTTGACCATTATTCATAATACCTTGGAGCTCAGGATCAGATTTCCCTCTTGAAGGCTCTTCTACAAAAAGATAAAGAACGATTAAAAAGAAGCCGATAATACCAACGATTTCAAAGGGAAACCTCCAACTGGTTCTCGTTGCTATTAAAGAGGCCATTAGAGACCCCCCAATGCCTCCTAACCCCTGTGTCATACCCCACAGGCTCAAAATCATGCCGCGCATTCGATAGGGAATGGAGTCCGTTAAAACGCTAAATCCAATTGATGCAATACAGCCTAAACCAACTCCCGTGATAATTTGATAAATTAACAACTGAAGATAACTTTTACTCATCGCCGTTAAAAATACCGACACTACCCATATAAACGTTCCAATAATAATAAGCTTTTTTCTTTTAATTTTTCCTGAAAGATATCCCCAATAAAGGGATGATAGGGCCGTGACTAGTATATTAGCAGCGGAAACAGTACCCATTTTGGCAATGTTTACATGTAAATCCTTAGAAATATTTTGAAATAGTGGCGGAAACAGCCCAATTATTATATTATCAAATGCAGCTAGTGCAATAAATACAAATATGGTATAAATGATTTTTAGGTTATTTTTTTTCAAGTGTGATTTAAGCCCCTTTATTGTAAAATGTCCATATAGTTATTTTTTTCATGGATAATGAAATTATTTATTGCTAATTCTTAAAAATGTATTAACAATATATATACATATCATCAAAGTGCATTTATTTTGTTATAATTATATAATAGGTATTTAAGAAAGGCTTGGTAAAATGGGTAAAAATATACTTATCATATCCTCTGATAATACAGGACATGGTCATAAAAGCATTACAGAATCTTTATTTGAAAAAATAAAAGATGATTCTGATGTTAACATACACGTAGTAGATGGTTTTTCGCTTGGCGGACAGATTCTTCTGGGTATCGGTAAATCATATGGTCCGATCACTAGAAGCGCAGAACATCTATGGAAGATGGTATGGAAACTTTCAGCTATCAAACCAACCGTTGTTAATACAATGATTGAATCACTAATTAAAAGTAACTTTTTAAAGCTATTGGACGAAATAAAGCCAGATATCATTTTATCCGTCCATCCTAATTTTAATGGTTCAATTTTAAATATTTTAGAAAAACAACAAATCAAAATACCTTTTATTATTCTTATAGCAGATCTTGTCAATATTTATCCACTTTGGGCGGATAAGAGGGCGGATTATATTATTAGTCCTACTGTTGAAGCGAGAGATCAGTGTATAGAATATGGTATCCCAGCTGAAAATATAAAAGTTTTAGGATTCCCAGTACGCGCAAGATTCTTTCAAAAAAACACAAAAAAGAAAGTTACTTATAAAAGGGGTACACCTTTAAAATGCTTAATTATGAGTGGCGGTGAAGGTGTAGGAAATATGGAAGATATCGCTGAAAATCTTCTTAATAATTTTGATTGTACAATAAAAATTGTCGCAGGTAGAAATGCCAAGCTAAAAGCAAAGCTTGAACAATCACTTATGAGTCGATATGGTGATAAGGTTGAAATTTACGGTTTCACCAAAAACATACAGGATCTAATGCTGAATTCTGATATTGCCTTTACAAGAGGCAGTCCGAATGTCATGTTTGAGTCTATTGCTGCCAATGTACCGATTATCATAACTGGTGCATTACCTGGACAAGAAGAAGGAAATCCAGCCTTTGCAGAAAAGTCAAATTTAGGAGTCGTCTGTAAGGATATAAGCGAAATTAAAAATACGATAACTAAATTACTTGAAAATGATTGCGAAAAACTAAATAATATTATCCATAGCCAAAAAGAATTTATCAATTCCAATGCTGCCGAAGACATTTTACAATTCATTTTAGATGTTGAGGATGGTTACTATGTACATGCAGCTGACCTTTCATATAATTAGGGAAATATGTGATTAATAGGGCATTATATAAAGTGTTCTTTATTCCAAAACGAAAAAGGAGCGATACACAACCGCTCCTTTTTACTATTTAAACAATATTTTTTGAACTATTGAAATGATCCGATAAATCTTGTTGATCATTTTCCCTTTGATTAGCTTGTAATAATTGTTTTATCATTAGTAATTCATCTTCAATTTTATGGAGATGGCTCTGCATGCCATCAATTTCTTGCTCAGCCTTGTAATTGATGGCAAAGTCGATAATAGATTCGTGCTTATCACGGGCTGCTTGACGATTTTGACTCATCATAATTACGGGTGCTTGGAATGCCGCAATAAAAGATAAAATAAGATTTAGTAAAATAAATGGTTGTTTGTCAAAATGCTTCGTAAACGCAAGTGAATTCCAAATCATCCAAATCGCAAGGAAGACGCCAAAATAGATGATAAACTTCCAGCTACCGCCAAAAGTAGATATACGGTCGGCAATCCGATCGGACCAGGTTGTTTTCCGAAAATATTCATCATCTAAATGAGTCAAAATACTTTTTTCGTAATTATCAACAAGTCGATCTATTCTCCTAGTATCTTCTTTATTAAGTTCTATATCAAACCCATGAATGTTAATTGTTTCTTCCACAATTTTTTGTTGCTTATTTCCATTTTTCTTAGTAGGATTAAATTTCATTATCCCTACACCTCCCAATTATTGAAGGGAGCCATTAACATATGAATCGCTTATAGGAAGCCACGATTTTCGCAGAAGCTTCCAGTCAAGGAAAAAAAGGTATCAATGACTCCATTTTTAATGATGATTTTTCTCAGCCTACTACCGGAACCGTCCACGAAAATGTCACACTCCTTATTTTATTAATATAGTATTCTGTGAAAAAAATATGGTGATAACAAATATAGAAAAACAAAAAAACCACCTTGTTAACAGGGGGTTTAATTTCATTACAAATAAAATGTAATAATTATAATCCCCCTAGTTTAGCTTCAGCACTATACAACGTAGAGTATACCCTCAGCCACGTTAAGTAGAGCCTTAATCCGGCAATACCTGTTCTACCCATTGGCGTCTTTCGACGTTTCCGGGCAGTGGCCTATGTTTGTATAGACGCCTCGCCTAACGAGAATCTTCAGTATTAACTAATCATTTTCCTTTAACTTCACCCTCACTTTACTCCTTGAAAGTATATTTGTCAATGCAGAAAAACCAAAAAATATTACCTTTTCATCTTATCAATATATGTAATTTACATCTAGCAGTAATATTTTGACAATCGGATAGATATAATTAATCAGAATATTATAAAATTTTATACTTTACAATTTGTGGTAATAATAGGTATTATAAAACCACTAGGAGGGATTGGATTTGGGAGAATTAGTAAATAGTTGCTCCGGAATTCCTTATTTACGTTTTGGTGAGGGAGAAACCTTAGTTTTTATTCATGGTCTTGGTGAGGTCAAGGAGGGCTGGCACAATCAGTTTGAGTTGGCAGATCAGTATGACTTGATTATTCCTGATCTACGGGGACATGGAGAATATAAAACAACTGAGGAAATATCGATACCAAACTTCGCACGTGATGTGATTTGCCTATTAAAAGGGCTTAATATCGAAAACGCTCACATTTGCGGCTTGTCTATGGGTGGAATGGTTGCTCAAGAAATTTATCGGCAGGCTCCAGAGATTTGTAGCTCGCTTATACTTGTTAGCACTTATCATTTTGTCCCAAAAAGCCTGGGTAAGCTATATTTAAATTATCGTAAGGCTCGATCAATTGTGAATCCTCCAAATGTTCAAAGTGAAAAAGCCGCTCGCACATGTCTATATTCTTGGACTAAGGAAAACGTTGAAGAATTCAATAAATTTTACAAGCCAAACCATGATTATTATTTTAAGTCAGCGGAAGCTTGTCTTCATGTCAATAATTTAACTTTACTCCCTAAGATTAATGTACCAACTTTAATCATTGGCGGGCAATACGATTCAGTTACACCTGTTTGGATACAGTTTTTAATGCATAAACAAATTCGAAACTCTGAATTTGTCATTTTAAAAAATACAGGCCATGTCGCTAAGCTGGAGGCAAAAGATTCTTTCAATAAAGTCCTTCGCCATTTTTTGAATAAACACAAAACAGCAAGTTAGTGGGGAAGGATATTTCCTTCCCTCTCCCAAATGCTTTATACCAAATATATTATCTTGTACCGAATTTTATTACACGAAAGTCTTAAAGCTTATTTGAACGGTTTGAGACCCATTTATCCACTATTCCTGCGAACACGCCAGTTAGGGCTAGTCCAACATGACCTGCTTCAAATGTGATATAGGTTTTATCCTTACTAGACACTAAATCCATTATCGGATTGCTTTGCTCTTCTAAAATTAAATTGTCTCTAAAGCCTGAAACAACGAATAGTTTTGCCTTAATATTTTTAAGGTCTGCCTTTTTATTTCCAATCATCAATTCCCCGGTAACTAGCTTGTTCTCTTTAAAAAGCTCGTTCGCTATTTGTCGATACGCCTCGCCGGCAAAAGGAACTCGATCGAGCGTCCATTTATACAGCCGACGCCACTTATCGACATAACGATGATCATGTGCCCTAGTAAAGAGCATGGTATAGTTTGTGAAATAACTTGGCGCTCCTATCGCTCTAAACATTCTTTCCACTATTTGAGGCGGGACAACCCCATAGACATCTATAAAGCGGTCAATGTTAAAATCACCATTTCTCAGGCCTTCAGCCCATTTATCCGGTCCGATAAAAGGTTTGAAATCAATCGGAACCGTCGCGACAATTAAATTTTTAATCGCCTCTTCCGCAATCGAGGCGTAGATAGAAACAATTGTGCCGCCCAAGCAATAGCCGATTATGGTAATTTCTTCTGCACCTGAATGGCGAATCGCCCGCTTAACAGCCTGTTTTAAATATTTTTCGATATACGTATCGAGACCAATTTTTTTGTCTTCATAGCCTGTGGAACCCCAATCCAATAAATACACTTCATAGCCCATGTTGGTAAGGCCCTCTATGACACTTGACTTTGGTGCTATATCTAAAATATTGGTTTATTAAATAGGGAATAAACGAAAAATAATGGAATTTCATATTTTTTCTGTTTGGCAGGATAATGCCATAATACCGATTTATTTTTCCTCCATACTTCATTTCTTGGAGTATGACCCATCGTTGGTTCAGGTTCACTCAAAATTTTGAAAACGTGCTGCCAGCGCTTCATTTTCCCGTAATCCATAGCTGGAATTAAACTCTTTAAAGCTGATCCTGTTGCCACGTTCTTACCTCCTGCTCATTATTTTGAATGACTTGTTTCAACTAAAGTTGGCTCTATCTCTTTTTCGTTTTTAATTAGATTTTTTAGTGTCTCAAATTCTTCTTTAAAATCATTTAATTTCATTAACTCGAATTTCATTTCTTGAATCTCTGCATGTAAATCCTTTGTATCTACCATGTCCTTTTTCGTTTTCACAAGATCTGTTTTAAGCTGCTTTGTTAGTTTAATAATTTCCTTCGATACTTCTGCAACAGCATCAATTTCTTTGCTTTGAGATTTCATCGCATCTTGAAGATTCCAAATTTGTTCCTCTAAGGCTTCCATTTTCTCTTCAGCTCGAATAGTTAAGTTCGCAACATTTGCAACGTCACTTTTAGTAGGAATATTAAGTAAACTAGCAACTGATTCTTGATTTTTTCTTAGCTTTTCAAAATAACGTGAATGTGCATCCATACTTAAGTTGGACATTTTAACAAAATTGCTATTATTCGTCAAAAGGAAAATAAAATCATTTATCTGTTTTTCCAACAATTCACAATACTTTTTAAAAGAATCATATGGATCGTATATTTTATTATCTGTCATTATCTTCCACCTCTGTTCTATGAATTTACTGACTCAGTTGATTTATTATTCATATATTTTTGAAATGGAAAAATCGCATTTTTCACTTGTTTAGAGAAAAGATTCACAAATACTTTTTGATTTTCGTAAAACACATTGGTTGTATTCTTAACACTATCAATATATTTCTCTCTTCCATTTTTTCTAAATGAAATATATTTTTCAACCGTTTCCAAATATTTGTCTAGTCCTTGACCACTTTTTACTGTTTGAAAAGGGCTCAATAAAAGCGAAGTTGTTCTTTTTTGGATATCATCTACAACACGATTAATTTCTTCATATGACTTAATTGGGAAGAAATGCTGCAGTGTTGTCGTTGACATCAGTAACTCCTCGCGAGCTCCTTTTTCCCACTCTCTTAGTTCTTTTCTGAATTGCTCTGTGACCGCCTTAATATTTTCTTGATTATGCTTAACTCTTTCAACATAATTCTTAGCTGAATTTAAAAAGATTTCATCTCGGTAATTTAAACGTTCTCCCCATGCATCTAATTCGTCAAATCCAAGCTTCCAGATTAGTTCGAAACTTGATAGCTGCTCTTCTTGAACAGCCTCGGATTCTTGATTTTCTACCATTACTTCTTTCTCATTTTTTTCAGTCATTGTTTTTCTCCTCCATAACTAAATTAGTTTATTTTTATCTCATTGCCTTTGGATGCCATTTAAATTCCTCTTAACTAACCAGATGGTATGTTGCTATAATCATAATGAAATTCAGAGTTTAAGTCAATTTGTAATTCACAAAATATTCAGCATCGTGTTCTTTGCCTGTACCAAATATCATATAATTTACATTATTCAAAAAAAGAGTTGTCTTATATGCCAACAACCAATGCGAATGGCATTGAACTTTATTATGAAGTCCACGGTGATGGTGAACCATTACTACTAATTATGGGTTTGTCACTTAATTCAAAGTCATGGTTTCGAACTTTACCTGCTCTTAGTGAGCATTATAAAGTGATTGTTTTTGATAATCGCGGAACAGGTTTAAGCAGTAAACCTCACTCCCCTTATTCAGTCGAACTGATGGCAGATGATGCAAAAGCCGTCTTAGATGCAGCTGGGGTTGATTCTGCCCATATATATGGAATTTCCATGGGTGGAATGATTGCTCAAAGATTAGCGCTTAAGTATCCCGAACGAATCCTATCACTTGTCTTAGGCTGTACAACCTCCGGCGGAGCCAATCATGTGCAACCTGGTGCAGATGTTTCGATGCTCATGCTATCAAGAGCATCTACGAACGCAACACCAGAAGACATGGCCTGGGCAACTGCTCCGATTCTTTACAGTCAATCATTCATCGATAATCACAAAGACTTAATTGCAGAAGATATTCAAAAAAGAATAGAGATACCGATTCTTCCATATGCTTACATGCTTCAGCTTCAAGCATGCCTAGCACATGACACATATAATGAAATCGAACAAATCCAGGTTCCTACTTTAGTCATCCACGGGAATGAAGATCGGCTTGTACCTTATGAAAATGGCGTAACCCTTGCAAGCAAAATTCCAAATGCCAAATTTCTTACTGTCCCTGGAGCCGGTCATATTTACGTATCCGAAGCAATCGATTGGTTAATCATAAAGTGATAGATTTTATAAAAAACCAATAATTGTGATAAAAATGCCGGATCAATGAATCTGGCATTTTTTAATAGAATCATCCACAAGGTTCCTGGATTAATGTGCTACTTATTGAACAGAGGCACTGGTTCCACCATCAACGACAAGGACATGACCGTAAAGTTGGATGTCTTCTTGCCTGGAGACATCACATTTCAAGGCAAGTGAACGGACTCCTTTTTCTTTTAGGGCTTCACTTAATCCTTGACAAGCATCCAGATTTCTCGAGCAAACGACTACATTCGCTCCGGCCATCTGCATAAGCAACAGAGATTTGTTGCCCCGAACCTCTTCCTCCACCAGTTACGATTGCTGTTTTACCTTTTAAGCTAAACAAGTCTTTTGTATTCAACCATATCACTCTTTCGCTATTAGGCTTTTATTTTCGAAGATTCTTCATCTCTTAGTACTCTTCTAAGTAATTTTCCTACGGAGGACTTTGGTAATTCTATTTCGACATCTTTTGGTGCCTTATATGGTGCCAGATTTTCCTTACCATACTGTTTTATTTCCTCAGCCGTAATCGAATATCCTTCTTTAAGTTTGACATAGACCTTCACTGTTTCCCCACGGTAAGAATCAGGAACACCAATGACAAGCACCTCTTCTATTGCTTCCAGCTGATAGACGACTTCCTCTATTTCACGAGGGTAGACATTGTATCCGCTTGCAATAATGACATCCTTTTTCCGATCAAGGATATAAAAATAGCCTTCCTCATCCATTTTTGCAATATCGCCTGTAAGGAGCCAGACATCCTTCAATACCGCTTCAGTATCTTCTGGACGGTTCCAATAACCTTTCATCACCTGAGGATCCTTAATGATTAATGCCCCTGCTTCTCCAACAGGTACATCTTCAAATCCTTCTTCCGTCTGTCGAATGATTCTTGCAATTGTACTTTGGACCGGGATTGAAAAAAAATAATTTGGCGTTTATTTAATAAACAACTTGATGTTCACCATTTTCAACTAACTAAAATCAAAAAATAGTATATTCATATAGAATCTGCGGATGTTAGAACGGTGACTAGGCACCTTAAATGCACAACTGTCTACATAAGGCGGACAACTAACCTATATAGAAAAAGCCCGCACATGAGTGGAGGGCACTGAAAAAGTCCCTCTAAAGGCAAAAAAGGTAGAAATCTCAGTTGTTGAGAGCTTCTGCCTTTTTTTGTTTTATAATAAAGGTATCAATATCCGGCGGGTGGGCAAACAATGATATTCAGTCCTTATATGGATCTTTATAATTTGATCATTCCGGAAGATAACCTTTTACGGAAATTGGATAACTTAATCGATTTTTCTTTTGTCTATGACGAATTGAAGGATAAATATTGTATGGACAATGGGCGGAACGCAATTGATCCTATTCGCATGTTTAAATATTTATTATTAAAAACGATTTATGATTTGTCAGATGTAGATGTGGTAGATCGCACAAGGTATGACATGTCCTTCAAGTTTTTCCTTCACATGGCTCCTGAGGATGCAGTCATTGATCCTAGCTCCTTGACTAAGTTTCGGAAGCTACGTCTGAAAGATGTTAATCTTCTGGATTTGCTTATTAATAAGACAGTAGAAATTGCAATTGAAAAAGAGGTCATCAAAAGTAAATCTATCATTGTGGATGCGACCCATACAAAAGCTCGTTATAACCAGATGAAGCCAAAAGAAATCCTAATGGAGCGTTCCAAAAAACTTAGGAAGTCCATCTATCAGGTAAATGAAGCGATGAAAGAAAAGTTTCCGGCTAAGACGAAAACAGATGTACTGGAGGACGAGATTGTCTATTCTCAGGAACTTATTAAGGTCATTGAAAAGGAAGAAAACCTGGTTCAGTATCCAAAAATAAAGGAACAGTTGAATCTGCTGAAAGAGACGGTCGCAGATGATATCGAACAGTTACAGAGCATAAATGATCAGGATGCAAAAGTGGCCACAAGACTGCCGATTCCTCGTTTTTTGGCTATAAGACTCATCTTGCGATGAGTGAGGAACGAATTATTACTGCCGCGACAGTTACCACGGGTGAAAAGAATGACGGAAAACAATTACAGACACTTATTGAAAAAAGTTTAGAAGCAGGAATGGAAATTGATACGGTCATTGGTGACGCAGCATATTCGGAAAAGGATAATATTCAATACAGTAAGAAAAATGAAATCCATCTTGTCGCTAAACTGAATCCTTTGATTACTCAGGAGGCCGTAAGAAGGAAGACGAATTTGAATTCAATAAGGATGCCGGCATGTATGTCTGTAAGGCAGGTCATATGGCGATTCGGAAAGCACGGCAAGGAAAAAAGGATGTAGGAAAAAATCAAACTGACACATACTACTTTGACGTAGAGAAGTGCAAACGATGTCCTTTTCAAGAGGGGTGCTACAAAAAAGAAGCGAAAACCAAAACCTATTCTGTTTCGATTAAGTCAGACGAACACTCAGAACGGCAAATTCCAGGAAAGTGAGTACTTCAAGGAGAAATCGAAGGAGCGTTACAAGATTGAGGCAAAAAATAGCGAATTGAAGCATAGGCACGGGTACGATGTTGCGACATCCTCGGGTCTAATTGGCATGGAATTACAAGGAGCCATGGCAATATTCACGGTGAACTTGAAAAGGATTATAAAACTCCTGGGTTAAAAAGTAGTGATCCAGGGACCAAATATAAGAAAAAGCCGACTCTTCTTCCAAAAAGATGGAATGAGGATCGGCTTTTCTTATGTGGTTATCTAGAAAAATCAGAAAATCGGAAGATTTTCAGTGCCCTCCATGAGTGCAGTCTACTTTTTTCTGTTCGTTCGTGCATATGCACTGTTTCTATTAAACGTTCATTGGTACTGACTCTTTGTCTCTTACTACTCTTTTATGCAAAATCTATCTATGAAGGCTACTTCTTTAATTGTTTAATGAATTCCTTCATGAAGCCAGGGAGATCTGGCATGCATGACCGGAAACTAGATTTCCATCAACATGTAGATGATTGTCAATATATGTTGCACCAGCTGCTTCCACATCTGGTTTACAAGCGATGTAGGCAGTCAATTCTCTTCCTTCTAAATAATGGCGTACAGTCGTCAATATGAGACTTGCATGGCAAATTGCCCCAACAGGTTTATTCTCTTCAAAAAAATGGGCAACAATCCTTGAAACATTTTCATTTAATCGGATGTATTCAGGAGCTCTACCACCAGGGATAATTAACCCATCATATTCTTTGGGATTTACATCCTCAAAAACCAGCTGAGCTTCAATTAAGTATCCTTTGCTTTCTGTATAAGTATCCCATCCGATAAAATCATGAACAACTGTTTGAAGTTTCTTCTTTGATGGAGCGGCTATTTTCACATCGTACCCTTCTTCCAGACAACGAAAATAGGGATAGTAAATTTCTAATACCTCTACAGCATCACCGGCTAAGAGCAGTACTTTTTTAGACATTATTAAATCTCTCCTCTCCAATATACGGCTTGTCACCTTTATTTATATATTCTAAAAAATCTCTTTTATTTCCTTTTTGTTCACTAATCTTTCAAAATTGAAACTCTTACCTGTTTTCTTCTATGTACTAATCGGTCCTGGTCACCAGTTAACCCTCCCCCTCCTTGTCCCATGTTGTGATAAAATAATAGTAATTCTAGTAGAGGGTGAGGAATCAATTTGAATTTAAAAGACAAGGTAAAAAACCTTCCCTCATCACCTGGAGTTTATCTCATGAAAGATTCTCTTGGGATGATCATTTATGTGGGCAAAGCAAAAGTCTTAAAAAGAAGAGTTCAATCTTACTTTCAAAATTCAAGGGCCATCCACAAAAAATTGTAAAGCTGGTCAAGAACATAAAGGATTTTGAATACTTGCTTACAGATACAGAATTTGAAGCGTTTATGCTCGAATGCAAGTTAATAAAGGAATATAAGCCGTTATTTAATAAAATGATGAAGAATCTACTAACCTATACTTATATAGTGATTGGAATGGATACGGAGATTCGCAGTATAGGAATAACCCATAACCCCATAGAAAATGACGGCAATCTTTATTTTGGTCCATTTACGAGTAAGCACACGGTGGAAAGAGCAATTCAAGCTATAAAAGAATGCTATAAGATTGACTGCAGTAACCCATCTAAAAAGAAGACAGCGTGCTTGAACTACTCATTAGGATTGTGCATTGGAATCTGTCTAGGTGGTTCTGCGATTGAACAGTACAATACGATCATCGACAAAATCATCGCTTTACTCAATGGCACTGACATGAGCATACTTGAAGAAATGAAACAAAAAATGCTGGATGCATCTAAGAAATTTGATTTTATAACCGCAGCCAAGTATAGAGACGATATAGATTTGATAAATTTCCTCTTAAATAAAGAAAAAATCATCGAATTCACGGAAGACAATAAAAATATTGCTATGATGGAATACCTAAATAACAGCACGATTAAACTCTTTCTTATTAAAGGGAATCAAGTGTTACTAAGTGAAAAATATTTACTCGAGGGTACAGATATTTACCAACTGAGAGCCATGGTAAAGAAAAATATTTTAGCCTATTTTAAAGGACCTAGCACAACCTTAAAAGTTTGCAGAGATGATATTGATGAGGCACAGATCATCTATAACTATTTGAAAAGCAGCAGCTGCAGTTATATTATCATTCCTGAAAACTGGCTTCACACGGAGAACAACTCTGACTTAGAAGGAGCCATCAACAAATTACTATCCATTCAAAACAAAGTTTAGAAGCAGTAATCTTTATTGTATTTCTCTATGAATTTATTTGTTTCCTTATTTTTCATAAGTATGAAATCCCCCGATTGTTCTGCACAAAAAATAACGTAAAGAGAGGTCTAGTCTATTCGGCCGGTCTATAGCATCTGGGCTCAGAACACAAATAAGCCCAAAGGAAATTTCCTTTAGGCTTTCACTATAGCTATTAAAGACTAGTATTGATTTTTGGATAATTTGAATAAAACAAAGACAAAACTGAGGGGAATTTTCATACTTCTCCTCTTACTAGAATAACTCACAAAGTTTCTCGAATTCAGAATTGCCAAGTGACCATTAGGATTCTTGGCAATTAGATGCTCGATTTTTACAAATCAAGGTAAACGACAAAAAGGCAAATAAATTGGCAAATGCTTAAATATAATTAAAATGATATGGGCCATTTTTGTTTTATTAATGCAGATTTAGATATTCTCCTAAATGTTTGTATAAGACTATACTATATTCTTTTCCGTTATCTTTGTAACCTGTTCATCCACATTTTTAAATTTAAAGATGGAAATCACGACCAACACAGCTAAAACGACGAGACAAGTAATAATACTCATTCGATTCTCTTCATTAAACACAAATATGAATGAAATAATGCTTAACGTAACCACAGTAAACGCTGTTATATATGGGAAGCCCCATAATTTAAAGCTCGGATCTTTTGGATAGTACTTGCGAAGTTTTAACTGTGCTAAACAAATGCTGATCCATACCAATGATACGACAAAGCCAGGAACCGCCATTAATAACATAAATACCTTATCCTGTGCAACAAAGGCGATCATAGAGCCTCCGATTAATACAACTGCAGCTAACATTAAACTATACAATGGTACACCGTTTTTTGATACATAAGAGAAAGATTTTGGAGCTTCCCCTTCTACCGCTAAGGAATGCAGCATCCTTGTGCAACCATATATACCAGAGTTAGCTGCCGATAGGACAGCTGTAATTAAAATAAAGTTCATAATGTGAGCTGATCCCTGCAGGCCGGTCATTGATAACACCTGGACGAACGGACTTGCCTGATGGCTAAGTTCATTCCAAGGAATTAAACCGCAGATTATAAGTATTGGCAGCGTGTAAAACAAAACAATTCTCCAAATAAAACTTTTAATAACCTTAGGTAAGATACGTTCTGCACCTTTTACTTCTGGTACTGTTAGTCCTATTAGTTCAGAACCTCCATAAGAAAACATAACAATTAAAAGCGCTGTAAATATCGACATCCACCCATTTGGAAAAAACCCTCCATGATGTGTAAAATTTTGCAGATAGTTTGATTCCTTGCTTGGGATGAAACCAAATAATATACTAGCTCCTAAGACGATAAATACTATAATCATTGCGATTTTAATGCCTGCAAACCAAAATTCAAATTCCCCATAATTTTTAACATTCATCATGTTAATTCCAATGACTAAAGCTGCACAGCCTAAACTTAATTCCCATAGCGGAATGGATGGAAACCAATATTGCAAGAAGCTTCCCGCGACAACTACCTCAATGACACATACGGCCAACCACATGAAACAATACAACCAGCCCATAACGAAGGAGACGCGCTTACCGAATGCTTTCTGAACAAAACCTTTCATATTTGTGTTCGGATAGACGATTGCCATTTCTGCAATAGCTCCCATAACAACAAGAAGCAATAGCCCTGCGAACACATAAGTGAAGATTACCCCTGGTCCAGCTAATGAAACGGTTTCAGCACTCCCTTTAAAAATCCCGGTACCAATTGCTCCCCCCATTGCCATCAAACTTATATGTCGTGGCAACAACTTCTTTTGCAGTGGTGCAGGTTTCATTACTTATTCCTCCCTAAACTCTATTAAATAGATGCATGAGATCAAAATGAGCTTTCACCAGATAACTACGCTAGTTCAATCGGCATATCTTTGGGTTTTCAATTAATTGTTTGAAGCGGTTCGTAAAGGCAACGGCAGTAGCACCGTCCGCAACGCGGTGGTCAAACGCCATCGACATTGTCATTATGGAGCGAATCGCAATCTCATCATTTTCCATGACTACTGGCATTTTTTTCGTCTTATGAAACGCAATTAACCCGGTTTCCGGATGATTAATAATCGGAGTAGCACCGATGCTTCCTAAAGGACCTACATTGCTGATTGTAAATGTGCCGCCTCTCAAATCTGTTGGCGTCAGTTTGTCCTCTTGCGCTTTTTTCGTTAATTCTTTAAGTTTGTCATGAATTTGGCGAACGGATAATTTATCAGCATGATGAATGACAGGCACAATTAAGCCGTCTTTTGTATCTGTAGCAATTCCAATGTTATATTCTTTTTCTAACCGAATCACTTCGTTATCTTCATCAAGCTTCGCGTTGAATACAGGAAATTGTTTTAATGCCACCGCGATAGCTTTTATAAAGAATGCAACAGCTGAAACATTCATATTCATTTCTTTTAAATCGTTTCGATAGATAAGTAGCTCGGTTAAATCCGCCTCTTCAAAATGTGTCACATGAGGAATTGTATAAAATGATTGGGTCATTTTCTTTGCAATTTGCTTGCGGCGTCCTCTAAATGGAATCACATCTTCTTCTTTTGTTTCTTTTACGTTCTGTACGTCCTGCTTTTGAATCTCTTGTTCTGGTTCTGTCTTTTCTTCGATCACTTTATCGGAAATCGCTTTCATTTCTTCAGAAGACTGGATCTCATCTCGTTTTTTAACAAAGGTGTATAGATCTTCTACTGTGATTCGCCCAAATGTGCCAGTACCTGTTACTTCGTTAATATCTACACGAAACTCGCGCGCGATTTTTCGCGTGTAAGGTGCCGCAATGATGAATCTTTTTTCACCTTTATTCTCAGCTGGTGCTTGTTGCTGCGGTTGTGTTGTTGACGTCTCAGTTTTCTTAGGAGCGGCTTCTTCGAGTCTCTTTTCCATTGCTGGAACTGCCGATTTTCCAGCTTCCGTTTCCAGTACAAGGATCGTAGTACCGACGGAAACCGTGGTACCACTATCTACAACAATGTTCTTAACTTTTCCACAGCCTGGTGAAGGAAGCTCAGCCACCATTTTATCTGTTTGTACTTCTACCAGCGGCTGGTCAACCTTAACCGTATCTCCCACCTTTACGAAATAGTGAATAATTTCTCCCTCTGTCATTCCTTCACCTATATCATGAAGTTTTACTTCAACCAATGTTTTCCCCTCCTAGAAATGCACAACTTTTTCGATTGCTTTTAATACTCGCTGGGGTGTTGGTAAATAATGTTCTTCCAGCGCAAATAATGGAACCGGTACATCAAAACCTGTTACCCGTTCAATTGGAGATTTCATGTACAGAAACGATGTATCATTAATAATCGAAATAATATCATTGCCAACTCCGCCTGTTTCATGGGCTTCATGAACAATAACCGCACGACCGGTCTTTTGAACGGATTCTGCGATGATCTCTTTATCAATTGGATAAAGGGTACGTAAATCAATGACATCACATGTAATGCCGTTTTTTTCGGCCTGTTCAACTGCTTTCATTGCTACTAGTACCATCGCTCCCCATGCGATAACAGTAACGTCATCTCCCTCTTTAAGCCTTTTCCCTTTTCCGATTTCAACCACATATTTTCCTTCCGGAACCTCTTCACGGTTTGCACGGTAGATTCTCATTGACTCTAAAAATAAGACTGGATCCGGGTCTGCGATTGCTGCGATAAGCAGACCTTTTGCATCGTAAGCAGAAGACGGGCATACAACTTTAATTCCGGGCATATGAGTGAACAATGCTTCCACACTGTCTGAGTGAACTTCCGGAGCACGGATACCTGCACCGTATGGAGCGCGGATAACCATTGGAACCGAATAGGTTCCCATCGTTCGCATACGAATTCGTGATGCGTGTGTCATGATCTGTTCATACGCCGGATAAATAAATCCAAGGAACTGCATTTCCACTACAGGTTTGAATCCATTGACCGCCAATCCGATAGATGCTCCGATAATCCCCGCTTCGCTCAGCGGTGTATCAATAATGCGATCTTCCCCGAATTGTTCTTGCAAACCCTCTGTAGCCCGGAATACTCCCCGTTTTTACCGATATCTTCTCCAAGTAAAAGGACTCGTTCATCCTCTTCTAACATCGTTCGCAACCCATCCGTTACAGCCTGGACAAGTGTTAGCTTGTTAGCTTTTGTGGTATTACTTTCTACCGGTCTCTCCATACTAATGATCATCGAGCTTCCCCTCCGATTAATTGAAGATACTGTTCTTTTTGTTTAGCAATGGTCCAAGTCGGCTTTTCAAATACATAATCGAACAAATCATTGACATTCGGTTTTGGAAAGCTTTCCATGTCTTTAACCGCCTGTTCCACTTCGCTTGCGGTTTCTTCTTTGACCTTCGTCACCCATTCCTCGTCCCAGAAGCCGTTTGACTTCATATAGCGCTCCACACGAAGAAGTGGATCCCGATTTTCTCGAATTACGTCGCTGTCTGATTGATTGCGGTATTTAGTCGGATCATCTGCCGTTGTATGGGCACCATATCTCCATGTTATTGCTTCAATTAAAGTTGGGTTTTCTCCATTTCGGGCGCGTTCAAGCCCTTTCATTGTTTGAAAATAAACAGCAAATATATCATTTCCATCAATACGGACACCTGGCATATCATAAGCGAGTGCTTTTTGTGCAATCGTTTCGGAATTCATTTGCTTTTCAATCGGCACTGAAATGGCAAAGCCGTTATTTTGATTAAAGAAGATAGCCGGTGCTTGAAATACACTGGCAAAGTTCAACCCTTCATGGAAATCGCCCTCTGAAGTGGCTCCATCGCCAAAATAAGCAATCGCTGCATTTTTCGTTCCTTTTCTTTTTTCCGCCATCGCCGCCCCTGCTGCATGCGGGATTTGAGTAGCGATTGGAACGGCAGGAGGAAATATCTTTTTCCCATTTTCAGGCACACACCCTCAACACGGCCTTTTCCAATATAAATACGTACGGGCCATGCTGGCACCAAATGTTAACGTGGCACCGTGGTCACGATAGGTTGGGAACACCCAATCATCTTTTTCAAGCGCCAGTGCACTTCCAACTTGAGAGGCTTCCTGGCCCTCAAACGGTGCGTATGTCCCAAGTCTTCCTTGACGCTGCAAACTAATGGCTTTTCGGTCAAAGGTACGAATGCGAACCATATTATAGTAGAATTTTTTAACAAGCTCTTCTGTTATTTCATCTTTGTACTGTTCATTTATTAAAAGGCCGTTTTCATCGACGATTTGAAATATTGGAAATTTTGAAGTCATCTCATCACCTCATTAATAGAAATTTCATTTTTATTTACGAATATCCCATTTAGGACGCTTTGTATGAGTGAAAAAGCTATTTTGCTTTTTGCGGTCTTCCATACGTTTTTCACAAAGACGGTTAGCTGCTTGGATGGTCGTAATAGAATCTAGCTCTGCTTGTTTGTAAACTTCCAATAGCGAAGTGTAAATGGATCTTGTTTTCGTTAACACACGCTCTTTATTGTAGTTGTATAGTTCATCAGCTACCTGAATTAAACCGCCAGCATTTACGATGTAATCAGGTGCATATAAAATTCCTTTTTGTTTCAGCACTTCTCCGTGCTTTTCCAAAAGAAGCTGATTGTTAGCTGATCCAACCACTGCTTTTACTTTTAACTGTTCGATCGTTTCATCGTTAATAATTCCGCCGAAAGCACATGGAACGAACACATCTGCCTTTACTGAATACACCTCATCTTGACTTATTAGGCGAGCGATGCATCCTAGTTGTTTCGCACGTTCTTGAATGGCTTTAACCGCTCCTTTATTGATATCGCTTACATATAAATCAGCGCCAGCTTCAAGCAATTGTTCGGCTACTTTGTACCCTACTTTCCCAAGACCTTGGATAATGTATGTTTTGCCTGAAAGATCTTCTGTACCAAAGGCGACTTTATTTGTTGCTTTTAAGCCGTAAATGACTCCAAGCGCGGTCGGAACTGATGAATCACCGCCTCCCCCGTACGCTTCAGGAATTCCTACGATACAGTTCGTTTCTTTTGAAGCATGGATGAAATCATCAATTGAAGTTCCCATATCTGTGCCGGTATAAAAACGGCCGTTTAAAGAATCTACAAACTGACCGAAGGCTCTAAACAAAGCCGGTGTTTTATCAGTTGCAGGGTCACCGATAATCACCGCTTTTCCTCCTCCGAAGTCTACATCAGCAGCTGCACATTTATATGTCATCCCTTTTGATAAACGAAGTACATCTTCCAATGCTTCATCCATCGTCCGATACGGGCGCATGCGGCAGCCTCCCAATGCCGGACCGAGTATTGTATTATGGATGGCGATAATTGCTTTTAGCCCTGTTGACGGGTCATTGCAAAAAACGATTTGCTCATGTTCATGCATTTTTTCAATAACTGTTTCTGTTGGCTGTGCGGATTGTTTTATCACATTCATTACGATTCCCCCATTATCACTATGAATATATTAGAAAACGCTTACAAAAAAGAGAAAAAACAAAGACTTTTCTCCTGTTAACGGATGGACTGACGAAGTTTTGTTTCGATTTCCCTTTTCGGTAAAATGACTTGTTTGACTTCTCCTTCTCCAATGACCATCTCTTCGTTTCGAACCTCCACTTTGGTAACGATTACATTATTTTGAATATCCGTTACAGTAGCAGTAACTGTTACAATAGAACCTTCTGCAGTCGGTGCGATATGTTTGACGGATACAGCTCCACCGATTCCTTCTTCCTCATCCTCTAAATACGGTAAAATAATTTTCCTGGATGCCCATTCCATATGATAAACCATGGAAACTGTTGAATACGCTGGATGGACGACTTTCCCCTCAAACCGGGCAAACATTTCAGGTGTTACCACTGCAATTACAGCTGCAGTATCCCCCACTTGCATCCCACTTTTCATTTCCTTCCTCCTTTGAAAAGGTTAATAAAGTGTTTCATATAAACTCATAATTTGCTAAATATCTTAATCTTTGTTTGTCACCATGTCTTTTCCTTATTTAATTATTGTGAAAATTTTGTCTGCATTAATAATAATAAGGTATAATTAAATCGATTAACATATCAAATTGCATAAATTTTTAGCATTAAGCATTATATTTTGCATAAGTTTTTTGTATTTTAACTTCATTTTAAAAGGAGACCATTTTATGGATCAATTAGATATTCGTCTTCTTGAAATTCTTCAAATGGACGGACGTATTTCAATAAGTGAATTATCGAAGAAATTATCCCTTAGTCGTCCCAGTATTACGGAGCGTCTAAAACGGTTGCAAGAGAAGGAGATTATCGAAGGATTCAATGCACGAGTATCTCCCAAAGCAATTGGACTGGATGTAATTGTTTATATTCAGGTAAGTGAAATCAAGTTATTTTCTTATATAGAATTCGAGAAATGGATTATGGGAGACCCTGATATCTTCGAGTGTCATAGGTTAACGGGTTCTGTTAGCTATTTGCTTAAGGCAGCCGTTACCGGTATGGAACATCTAAGTAAACTTATAGATCGGTTAACCCCTTATGGAAATCTTAATACATCAATCGTTTTATCATCACCGGTCTCTTTTCGTTGCATCACTCCCCATTCCACTGAAGAAGAATAAAAAGTAAAGACGCGCTAAAAGAGTTTAAATTATAATTATTTAAGAACAAAAAATTTAATTTTATCGATTGTTTCACCGGAAGTTTCGAAACAAGAATAGCAGCCAAAGCTTCTTAAATTAGCTCTTGGCTGCTATTCTTGTTTCCTTGGATTTACTGGAATAAAAATCAATGGAATTCTCTTTGGAATCAACGCCAAAGTATAAGTACATCCACTGCTCTGTCATTTTTATTCAACAGGAACAAAATAATGGTTTTTACGATAAACCAATGCTTCCATTGAAGCTAAAAGCTCTCCATCACTTTCTACTCGAATTTTATACCATGCAGTACGATTATTTCGTTTCTCTTCTACAGCTATGCCTTTAGGCGTGATCCTTTTCTGCCAGGAGCCATAAAGTTAATATTTGTTGATAATCCGACAGAAGTTTTTCCATAAGAATTACTGGCTGCCGCAAAGACATAATCAGCTAAAGAAAAGAGGATTGCTCCATGGACAGTGCCATGTGAGTTTAACATATGATCCTTTATATCTAATTCAGCAGTTGCAGTACCTTCTCCCATCTCTATTAATTTCATACCAAGAAACTGGGCAAAAGGTTCTTGCTTGAATGTATCAAAAATTTGCTTGTAATACAGTTGATGGACATCCTGTTCAGTCATATTTGTTTTCATAGTGATTCCCCCTGCAATTTATTTTGAAGTGAAAGCTGCAAAATCTTTTGCCGATCTACTAATGTGGATCTTGGCTTCCTCAATCATACTGTCCAACAACTCTTTCACACTAGGAATGCATGAAATCAACCCTGCTACTTGTCCACTATTAATAAATCCATTTTCTAAGTCCCCTAAAACAGCTCCCATGACGTGCTGCTTTTCAGAAGTCATCTCAATATATTCTTCTAAAGTCATCCCTTGGTCTTCTGTTTTAAGCAGTTTCTGTGCGTAAGGGGTCTTTAACATCCTTCGTACACGCCCTACAGAACGACCTACAATAACAGTATCGGTGTCATTTGCATGGATCAAATTTTGTTTATATGTGTCATGAAAAGGTGCCTCCTTAGTGGCAATCAGGCGTGTACCTATTTGTACACCACTGGCTCCCAGCATCAATGCGGCTGCCAGTCCTTTTCCATCGCCGACTCCTCCTGCAGCAAGCACAGGCACTTTGACTCTCTCAACAATCTGTGGAATGAGCGTGAATGTTGTAAGTTCAAGGCTGGAATTAATCCCTGCTGCCTCATATCCTTCTGCCACCAAAAGGTCAGCCCCTGCTTCTTCTGCCTTTTTGGCATGTTTTACAGAAGCTATTACTGCAATCACAGTTATACCATGTTCATGAAGCATCCGAATATGGGGAGCAGGATTCCCCGCGGATAATGATACAATCGGAATCTTATATTTTATAACCAAATTCAACATATCCGTTAAAAAATGTGTAACATTAATAGGGATATTTAAAGCAAATGGCTTGTTGGTTCTCAATTTCGTTTCTAGAATAATTTTCTCTACTTCATCGGGTGTCATGGTACCACATCCAATCGTTCCCAATCCCCCCGCTTCTGATACAGCCGCCGTAAGTGCCGCATTGCTAATGTTTCCCATGCCTCCCTGAATGATAGGATATTTAATATTTAATTGATTAGTTACATGTTTCATTTTTTCGCCTCCCCTTACTAATAATGTTATAATAGAAGTAAAATAAAAACAATTATGAAAATGAAATGGGGAATAAAAATGCTAATTTCCCACAAATAAAAAGATTCCTAGGAGCATAGCTCCTAGGAATTTTCACTGATTAAAGGATGGTCGGAAGCATCATATGATTGATCTTTAAACCGAAGATCATTATCTTCCTGAAAGACTTCCTCAAAGAAACGATTAGCAGGCTCAGCTAACATTTTGTAATATTGATTGAATAACAAAGCCGCATGATTGCCGCTCCAGCGTGAAGGCAGTAGCTCTTTCGGCAATCCAGGATCGATAAATAGAAATTTCCGATACTCATGGACGATATTAGTTCTCTCCACAAAACATTCTGCATCGGTCATCTCTCCTCTTTGCATAATGCTTTGATTTACGATATATTTCTGGCTGTAAGTCGAGATAAATTGCTCATACTTTTCTTTAATATCTGCTAATGACCAGCCTTTCTCTACAAGTGATTGACTTTCTTTTAGGCCTTTATATTCCGATAGGAAGAAATCGACAAACGCCTTTATATCGTATTTGTCGATTAGGAGCTCAACTTCCTTTTCTAAGTTGTTAGGAGATATCCAGCAGCCGCTGGAAAAACTTCCAAAACCGCTCCAATGAAGCTCTTTTCTAAATTCATCGCGAATTTGTCTCTTTTCTTCCGGAATAGTGTACATTAAAATTCTCCACTTTCCATCCCATTCATGGGGATTCAATTTAAAAATTCTTCGCCGCCTCTTCCATTCGATTGGCACCACGAGCGGTAAGGAAATAAAAGCTTTTATTTCCTTTTTCTCTGACTGAATCCACCCTTGTTTCAGCATTCGAGAAACAGCTACACGAACAGCCTGTTCGTTATGCCCAAATTCTTTTAACAGACGTATTAGACTACCAATCCAAATTTTATTCCCATAATGACGAATATAATCGCCATAAATCGTAAAGATCATTGATTGCGTGTTTGTGCTCATCGATAACTCACTCTTTCTTTTTACACAGTCCGTTTATGTTTTACTGTGAGGCGTAAAGGAACTTATTATTATCATATCTGATATTTCTTAATTTTTACAACACTATTTTCCCGTAAAATTAGGAGTCCTGCGCTCACTAAAAGCTCTTAAAGCCTCTAGACGGTCTTCTGTAGATATCGTTAACTCATAGGCTTTTGACTCTATATATAGTCCGGTTTGCAAGTCTACGTTTATTCCTTGATTAATAGCATACTTCGCTTGCCTTAAAGCAACAGGGCCATTGTTCATCATTTCTGTCGCAAACTGTTCACAAGAACTCATTAACTCTTCTTTCTTTACAACTCTTGTAAGTATTCCCCATTCATAAGCTACTGTAGTAGAGATCTTTCTTGCTGAAAAAATTAGTTCCTTAGCTTTTGCTTCACCAATTAGTCGTGGTAAGCGTTGCGTACCACCTGCCCCTGGAATTATGCCAGCTTGTCTCTGTAAGGCCCAACATCGCTTCCTCTACAGCAATAGGAAAGTCACATACCAGCATGAGCTCAAAACCTCCACCAAATGCATAACCGTTTACCGCTGCAATCGTTGGCTGCGGAAGTGAGGCAATACTGTTAAATACATCTCGTATCGCCTTTACGTTTCTTCTTACTTGAGTTTCTGTTAAGGTTTTACGTTCTTTTAAATCAGCACCTGCACTAAAAGCTTTCTCACCCGCGCCTGTAAAAATAACTACTCTCACTTCCGAATCTAGTTCAATAGAATCTATCACTTCTTGTAACTGCTTTAATGTTTCATAATCGAAACAATTTAATACATCAGGACGATTGATTGTAACATACGCTATATTATTTTCTATTCTATATAAAATACGGGGCACTTTCTACACTCCTTTTTATTAATAAGAAACCCTTACCCGGCATTTTGCCAAATAAGGGCATTCATTTTATTCTTTTATATTTTCTATAATAGTTGTTATACCTTGACCAACACCAATACACATAGTAGCCAGACCATATTGAACATCACGCTTTTTCATTTCGTAAATCAAGGTCGTTAAAATGCGCGCCCCGCTCGCACCCAGCGGATGCCCAAACGCAATCGCTCCCCCATTTACGTTTACTTTCTCTTGATCCAATTCTAGTTGACGAATACACTCTAATGATTGGGAAGCAAACGCTTCATTTAACTCGATTAATCCGATATCCTCCACTGTCAAATTCGCACGCAGCAATGCTTTTCTTGTAGCAAAAATCGGTCCAAGTCCCATGATTGCAGGCTCTAATCCAGCCGTTGCTCCCACAACATATTTCACAAGAGGCTTCAATCCTAATTCCTTTGCTTTTTCGGAACTCATGATTAATAATGCTGAAGCTCCATCGTTGACGCCTGAAGCATTACCCGCTGTAACAGTTCCACCCTCAAAAAGAGGTTTTAACTTTCCTAGCCTTTCTATCGTTGTATCTGGACGCGGGTGCTCGTCAGTATCTACAACAATTTCATTTCGCTTGCGGTCTTTATATATGACGGGCACAATCTCTTCCGCAAAGCGATTCTCTTCCATCGCTTTTTTAGCTTTCTGCTGGCTTTCTAAGGCAAACTGATCCTGGTCGCTGCGTGAAACGTTAAAGCGCTTTGCCACGTTTTCAGCAGTTTGAGGCATTGTATCCACACCATACATTTCCTCTAAATTCTTATTAATGAAGCGCCAGCCAATCGTAGTATCCTGCAGTTCCATGCTGCCGCGCGGGAATTCCTTATCAGGCTTGGCCATCACGAAAGGCGCACGTGTCATACTTTCAGTACCACCTGCGATATAAATATCACCTTCGCCGATAGCAATAGCTCTGGCTGCGTAGATCACAGCATCCAATCCTGACCCGCATAATCGGTTGATCGTTGTACCTGCGACACTAATTGGGAGACCTGCCAATAAGGTGGACATTCTTGCCACGTTTCGATTATCTTCACCTGCCTGGTTCGCATTGCCTAAAATCACTTCTTCGATTTGATCAACAGGAAGGTTCGGATTGCGATCGACAAGCGCTTTAATGACGACTGCTCCTAAATCATCAGGACGCACATCTTTTAAAGTTCCCTTATATCGGCCTATCGGTGTTCGAACAGCATCTACAATGACAACATCTCTCATTTTTCTACCGCCTCTTTTTCTTTGTTAGTATAATCATATACTCCTTTGCCTGACTTACGTCCTAAACGCCCTGCCATTACATATTGTTCTAATAATGGAGCCGGACGATATTTTTCACCTAGCTTCTCATGTAAATACTTTAAGTTATTTAACCGTGCATCCAATCCGACAAGATCAACAAGTTCAAATGGACCCATTGGATAATTCAGCCCTAGTTTAATTGCTTTATCTATCTCCTCCGGCGAACCAAGTCCTTCTTGCAGCATATAAAAGGCTTCGTTACCGACTAATGCGCTAATACGGCTTGTTACAAAACCTGGAAATTCATTAATCACAACTGTTTCTTTTCCCATTTGTTCCGCTACTTCTTTAATAACTTGTGCCGTTTCATCACTTGTTTCCAAACCACGAATGATTTCAACAAGCGGCATTTTATGTACAGGGTTAAAAAAATGCATCGCAATCGTTTTTTCCGGGCGTTTTGTGTACGCCGCAATTTCAGTTGGACTCATGGTTGAAGTATTCGTAGCAAAGTAACAATGCTCGGAAGCATATTCCTCAAGAATTTCAAAAACTTGCTTTTTTATCTCTGCTTTCTCAGGAACAGCCTCAATCACCAAGTCTGCCCCACTTGCTGATTCTTGTAAATTAGTAGAATAGGTAAGGTTTTTTTTCGAAGATTCTACTGTTTCGGCAGAAATTTTACCGCGTGAAAATCCTTTTTCAAAGATACTGTTCATTTCCTTGCGGGCATTTTCTAAAGCCGGTTCATTGACATCGACTAATGTAACTGAGTATCCGCCGACAGCTCCAACGTATGCAATACCTCTTCCCATTACACCTGAACCTACGACCACAAGATTATTTATCATGGTACTTCTCCCCTTTTTCGCTTATGCAAATGAGTACGAATAAAACTCAAAATGAGCTTTACTCGTACTCATCATTGAATTACATTACAGGCCAAATGGATTTAATGGACGGCTGCCATAGTAAGAAATGATACTTTTTGTTTCAGTATATAAATCAAGTGTTTCAATGCAAAGTTCACGGCCAAAGCCAGATTGTTTATAGCCGCCAAATGGTGTTCCTGGGAACGCCGAGAACGGGCAGTTGACCATCACGATACCTGCTTGAATTTGATTAGCAATACGAGTAGCACGAGCTCCATCTTTCGTCCACACAGCGGAACCTAATCCAAATTCAGTGTCATTCGCAAGCTTAATAGCTTCTTTTTCATCTTTAAACTTCATAATGACAACAACCGGTCCAAAGATTTCTTCATTAACTACTTTCATGTCATGGTTAACATTTGCGATAACAGTTGGTTCATACCAGAAGCCTTGTTCAAATCCTTCTATCTTTGCCGGTTTACCGCCAACTAAAATGTCAGCACCATCTTCAATGGCAGATTTCACGTAGCTGTCAATCACATCCACTTGGTTTTGATCAATAATAGCACCAACGTGTGTTTCTTTATCAAAAGGATTTCCTAATTTTAATTTCTTTGTTTTTTCAACAAATTTGTTTACAAACTCTTCATAAATATCTTCATGTACATATAAGCGGGAACGCGCCTCACAAGACTGCCCTGTATTATAAAAAATACCGAATAAAGAACCATCTACTGCCGCATCAAGATCAGCATCTTCAAACACGATGTTAGGAGATTTGCCCCCAAGCTCTAATGTTACACGCTTTAATGTTTGAGACGCTCTTGCCATGATATTTTTCCCGATTGGGGTAGAACCAGTGAAAGCTACTTTATCTACTTGCTTATGTTCTACCAAGTAGTTTCCAACTTCTGAACCTGAACCCGGAACAATGTTTACCACACCTTCAGGTACCCCTGCTTCAAGGCAGATCTCTCCAAGAATGATTGCTGTAAGCGGGGTTAATGTAGCAGGTTTTACAATAACTGAACATCCTGCAGCGATAGCAGGAGCAATTTTCCATGCAGCCATCATTAATGGGTAATTCCAAGGAATAATTTGCGCACAAACTCCTACCGGCTCTTTTTCTGTATAGTTCTGGAATTGACCTGGAACAGGATTCACACTTCCACGGTGGCCTACAATTGCACCGGCATAAAATTCGAAGTCTTCAATCGCCTGCATTACTTGACCTTGTGCAGCATGAAGAGATTTTCCTGTATCCAAAATCTCCAATTCTACTAATTCATTAAATCTAGCTTGCATAATAGAAGCAATTTTATTTAATATACGAGAACGTTTATTGATAGGGTATTTTCTCCATTTACCGTGATCAAACGCATTACGGGCTGCTTGAATAGCTTTCTCCGCATCTTCTTTTGTTGCTTTTGCCACTTCAGCAATCACTTCGCCAGTAGCAGGATTATATGTTTTGAAAGTAGCACCGCTTGAACTTTCTACTTTTTCGCCATTAATGATTAGATGATAAAATTCACGCTTCATTGAAAGCTTTTCTACCTTGATTTCTTGAACTGTTGACATTTACCCCACTCCTTTATTTTCCTGTGAAAATTGGTTTTCTTTTCTCTAAAAAGGAAGTTACCCCTTCTCTGTGGTCTGATGTTAGTCCTGCAATACGCTGACCTTCCGCTTCTCTTTCCAGATATGAATCAAAAGGAAGGTCGTTGGCAAGTGTTAAATAGCGTTTAATTAAACCAATCGCTTTTGTTGGCATATTTGCCAGCTGAATAGCAAATTTTTCAATTTCTGTTTCCCATGTTTCCAATGAAATCACTTTTGTCACTAGTCCCATTGGGAGAGCTTGCTCGGCTAAAACCTTTTCCCCTAAAATAGAAATCTCTGCCGCTTTTGCATGACCAACCACTTTAGAAAGAAAGTAAAGGTTTCCTGAGTCCGGAATTAACCCAACATGAATAAAAGCATTTACAAAACTGGCTTTTTCTGAGGCCAATCTAAAGTCACAAGCGAGTGCCAGGCTAAATCCTGCCCCAGCCGCGACACCATTTACTGCAGCTATAATCGGCTTTTCGCATTTCATAATTTGTTTCATCATCGGGCCGTAATGATCTCTAAGAACCTGTCCATGATCCATGACCTCATTAACTTCCGATAAATCCTGACCGGAACAAAAAGCACGTCCCTCACCGGTTATCACAATGCAGCGAACAATTTCATCTACAGAAGCCTCCTTTACCGCTTCTTTAATTTCACGATTCATCTGAGCGGTAAAAGCGTTTAATTTGTCGGGCCTATTTAGTCGCAGCCACGCTACGCCATCTTGAACATTGTAATGGATGGTTTCAAACATGTTTTCTAAAGCCCCCTTATCTTCCTTTGAACTCCGGTTTTCTTCTTTCCTTGAAAGCCTGCATTCCTTCTTTTTGATCTTGTGAAGAAAACAGCAAATAAAAATTCTTTCGCTCGTATTGCATTCCTTCATATAAAGAATAATCCACTGCTTTATTCACAGAATCTTTAATGAGCCTAAGTGATAAAGGAGGTTGTTTCGCCAGCTTTAGAGCAAACTTCATCGCTTCTTCCGTTAACAATTCGTGGGAGACAACGCGATTGACGATTCCATGCTCCTGTGCTTTTTCAACTGGAATTCGCTCTCCTGTCCAGAGCCATTCCAGCGCTTTTGTTCTTCCAACGAGCTTCGTGAGGCGCTGTGTTCCACCCGCACCCGGCATTACTCCGATGTTTACTTCAGGAAATGAAAATTCAGTATCGCTTGCTGCAATTAAAATATCGCAGCAAAGCGCTAACTCAAATCCTCCGCCAAATACAAACCCTTTTACAGCACCTATAATAGGTTTTTTGATTAATGAGAAACGATCCCAATCCGTAAACTGATTTAATAATTCCAGATGGATCGAATCATCATTGGCCATTTCGTCGATATCAGCACCAGCTGAAAATGCGCGGCCTCTTCCAGTAATCAATATCGTGATCACTTCGTCCAGTTGATCAAATGATTCCATCGCTTCTACAATTTCTCTTACCATTGTGCGATTTAACGCATTGTATTGCTTAGGTCGGTTTAATTCAATTAAGCCTACTCCGCTTACAACAGAAGCTTCGATGAATTGAAAGTTACTCATTTTACTTCTTCACCGATCATTAATGTTACAAGCTCTCCGGCAAAGCCCATTAAATCTTTACCCGACGCTTTGCCCTCAACAGAACGCATGCCTTGTTTAAGAGCCTCTTGGTCGTCATAATACATTTCACACAGTAAGTAATACTCTCCCTCTCCACCCATTGGAGATCCAATAATTTTTGTTACTTCCATTTTGCGAAGGCCGGGAATTTTTTCTGTAATCGGGCCATGCACGTTGAAGTAATGCTCATCAAACGCCTCTTTATTTTCAGGATGCTTATATAATGCGATCATTTTAATCATGTTTTTTTCCTCACTTTACATTAGATTTGAAATAGGTTTCATCGCCTCAAACGGGTTTTTACAGCTTTTACAGTACAGAATACTTCTGCATGCTGTCGGGCCAAAAATATTCTCCATTGTCACATAGGCAGAACCACAGTACGGACAGTCAATATGCCAAGATCCGTCTTCCTTCATCTGCTTTGGAGGTGGAGCTATGCCAAATGCTTTTAAGCCTTGTAGTCCTTTTTCTTTTATGCGGTCCGATGTCCATGGAGGAGATTGAATAAAATCGACTGAAACTTCCACTACATCAGGATGTTCCTTTACAGCACGAATGATATTGTTTTTGATAATTTCTAAAGCCGGACATCCCAAAAAGGTGGGTAAGATTTTAATAGATACGTGACGATTCTTAACTGTAACCGCTTCCACCATCCCTAAATCGATAATACTTACCGTATCGATCTCCGGATCTTTAACATTCTCTAATAGTAGTAACACTTCTTCCATTGTTAACTGCAAGGGTGCTATCATTGTTCACACCTCTTTTTCTAATTGATTACCAAGGAGCAACAGGATCAATGTTATATACTTCCCCTAGAGTTAAAAGAGCCTTATGTAATTCTTCCGTGTGCTCTCCATTTCGCCCGTCTTGGATTTTAGAACTTGCATTTTCAGGAACCTCTAGGCCTAATGATTCCATTACAGGAGCCAGAGCAGCAGCCCATTTTTTATTTAAAACGCTTTCTTCTTCCATTAAGCCAAACTCCATTATTTGCTTTCCATGTGCCCCTTGAGAGAATACATCGCCAAAATCGTCCATGACTTTGTCGATTGCTTGGAGCATCCGTTTCTTTGCTTCTTCCGTTGTACTTAAAAGTTGTACAAACCAAGTTTTCCAATGAAGAAGATGATAATACAACTCCATATTTACTTTAACTGCAACTTCTGCGAGCGGACCGTACGTACTTTGTTTTAAGGAATCCATTTTGACTTTCTTTGCCTGGACATAGAAATAATTCCGTACTACCGCATAAGCCCAATCATACTGCGCATCTTCCAAATAGTTTCCTGGGCCATTTACACGTTCTACTAAAATACTATTCTTTCTATCATTAGCCGGGCGTGCATGCGCTAAATCATTTGCTTTACCCATTCCTAATTCTTCTAACAGGTTATAGAACATCGCGGCATGTCCCATGCTGTCTTGGCTAATGGAAGAGGAAGCCACATCTTCTTCTATATGCGGAGCCAGCCCTAGCCATTCGGAACCACGGTATGCAAACAGGAAGTCATCGTCTGCCAACTGAAGCAACAGCTCTGCTAATGTTTCTTTATAATCCGGGTTTAAAGTTTTTGCTGCTTCATTCATTTGTTTTTCCACCTGCCCATGACAAAATTTCTTTCTCATCCAGCATTTGCTGTTCGTAATGACGCCATTTTTTCTTTAAATAGCCGTATCCTTTTGTTGTTCGGTAATCTTTATTATCTAGGCGGTTTAACGTTTGCTTCTCTTCAGGTGCCATCCCCCGGATATCTGAGCGATTAATAACCCAAATATCAGCAACCGGTTCACGTCTCATGAAATTCTCTTGCGCCATAATCATAGCCATATCCGCATTCGGAGCGAGCAGACTGAACTGATGCTGAAACGAAGAGCTAGGTGTACGCTTGCTAAACACTTCATACTCTTGATAAAATGTCATATTATGCTTTTCCATTTTTTAGTTCCCCCTTCTCCTCATCTTATCGCTGCACTTAACGCTTCTCTTACCCATGCATTGTTTTCGTAAGATGTTCTGCGAAGGTTTAGGCGGGCTTGAGAGCGCGGACCTTGGTTTTTAATAATTTTTTTGAACTCATTCCAATCCGGCTGCATATACACCCATTTCTTTAGCTCATCATCATAACGAAGAGTAGGATCCGGGATGGTTAACCCGAGTGATAAGATACGCGGAATATATTTGCTGAAGAAGTCCTGACGAAGTTCTTCATTTGTTTTCGGGCGAATTTTGTACTTAATGGTAACATCTTGTTTAGATGTTCCCATCGTATCGCTGCTTGCAGGACCAAAGAACATTAGCAAGGCTTCCCACCAACGATTTAGTGCATCTTGAATCATCGCTTTTTGCTCTTCAGTTCCTTCAGCCAAGGCCATAATAATCGCTTCCCCGTGCTGGGCATGGAAAACTTCTTCGGCACAAATGCGATGAAGCGCTCTTGCATATGGTCCATAAGAAGCATTTAACATGTTGGTTTGTGTAATAATAGCTGCACCGTCCACAAGCCAGCCAATTAATCCTGCATCACCCCACGTTTTTGTTTCCATATGAAACACATTATGAAACTTAAGATCACCTTTGAATAAGTCTTCCATCAAATCTCCTCTGTTTTTCCCGTAAGGCTTTAACAAATCTTCTGCAACACGAAGCAATATTTGACCGTGTCCCATTTCATCCTGCACTTTTGCCATAATACCAAGCTTACGGTGAAGGGAAGGAGCTTTCGGTACCCACTCTTTCTCCGGAAGCGCTCCCATTATTTCGCTGATACCATGCATGGAAATTAGCTTAATAAGTGCTGTTCTATATTCTTCGGGCATCCAATCATCGGCTTCGATTTTTTCCCCTGCTTCAATACGCTGCATAAACCGTTCTAACTTTTCTGTCTCGGATAATGTTTCCGTGAGATTAGACATTGTCTATCCCCTCCCCTTTTATAACACTTTTATAACGATATTATAAAATATTGTTATATAAAAAATCAAATGTTTTCTGAAAAATTTTATTTTATTATATTGTTGCAAATGCCCCTCTTTCGTCTACAATCCGGATTGCTTTCCCCTCGGACCTAGGAATACTTCCTGGAGCCAACACTTTTACCTTCATGCTTACTAGACAGTTATTTTTCATAGAGTGTTGGACTTTTTTCATGATGAAATGTATGTGCTCATGCTCGATTTCGCCGTTGACCATTTGATATACTTCTTCATTTATTTCAACATGCAATTCCACAACATCCAATGAACCGTCACGACTTAGACGAACTTGAAAATGCGGTGCAAGTTCTTCGATTTGAATTAAGTAATGCTCAATCTCAGACGGGAATACGTTTACTCCGCGGATAATGAGCATGTCATCGATACGTCCTTTTACACGTGACATTCTTGTCGTCGTCCTGCCGCATTTACATGCCTCTCTGGTGATAGAAGCAATATCACCTGTGCGATAACGAATAACCGGGAATGCTTCTTTCGTTAAGCTGGTAAACACTAATTCACCTTCTTCACCATCAGGTACAGGTTCAAGCGTATCCGGATTAATAACTTCCACAATAAAATGATCCTCTGCGATATGCATTCCATCTTGAGCTTCGTGACACTCCATGGATACCCCAGGCCCCATGACTTCACTCAACCCATATATATCACAGGCTTTTATATCAAACTTTTCTTCTAGCACCTTACGCATTTCTTCAGACCAAGGCTCCCCTCCAAAAATTCCGAACTTTACAGAGCTGTTTCTTGGATTTTTACCCATCGCTTCCATTTCTTCAGCAACTTTTAATATATACGAAGGTGTTCCTGCGATTACAGTTGGCTTAAAGTCTTCAATCACGGTAATTTGACGGTCAGTATTACCTCCGGAGATAGGAACAGTTGCCATGCCTAGTCTTTCCCCTCCATAATGAAGACCTAGTCCACCCGTAAATAATCCATAACCGTAAGCATTTTGGAATACGCCGCCGGGCTCTCCGCCTGCAAGAGCAATTGCACGTGCAACCATATCAGCCCAGTTATCAATGTCATTCTTTGTATAGCCCACTACAGTCGGTTTTCCACTTGTACCTGAAGAGGCATGGATACGAATTACCTCTTTCATGTCAGCTGCAAATAGGTTGAACGGATAGTTGTCACGCAGATCGGTTTTCTTTGTAAACGGCAAATTGTGGATATCTTCTAAAGTTTGAACATCCTTCACTTTTATATCAAGTTCATTAAACTTTTTTTGATAAAAAGGTACTTTAGTATAGACTCGGCTTAATGTTTCCTTTAAGCGGGTGAGTTGCAGCGCTTTCATTTCCTTTCGCGAATACGTTTCAACCTCATGAATTATCATTTCTCCAGCCCCTTTGTTAGATTCGCCCCATGTTAAACGCTTAAAAAATATTTTCACAGGACCTGTTTGTAACTGATTTTTGTTTACAGTGTGATTTTTGTTACACTTTATATTTATAACGTACCACATGTCAAAATGGTTGTAAATATTTTCAGATATTTCATTTATTTTATTTAATTTCTGTGCTTGGACAGATGGCCTATAAGACAAATACCTCAGTTATGGCACACTTTAAGCATTAAAGTAATTCTAAATAATCGGAATTACACTGGTGACCTTGTCAAAGGCAGGATAGAAACTATTTCGCTTACTTCTTCTAAGTCAGGAAGTTAATGAAGCAGAAAGGGGAAGTTTAATTGTTGCAGTTACTGTCTTTTAAGTCTTTTTTACTTCACCCGAAGGAGTATCCATTAAGGTACTTGGTGAAAGAGTGTTAAAAGATAGCATATTAAAGTGGATAGAAGCTGGGGTTAACTTTTTATGTTAAAGATTTAATTAAAGATCAAAGAACAAAATCGCTAACACGACTTAAATCACGACCCAAGTGAAGATTATTCACTTGGGTCTTTTCTCGTTCGTCGCATTGTGATTACAAATCCTCCAACCATTTCAAAAAATCTTTATTTAATTCATCCTGCTCTTTGTTTTTGGTCAAGGTTAATCCTCCCCATTAATTTAACGCACTCCGTATTTGCCATATAATGGAACAAAAATCCGTAATCTGATTGGAACAACTGATGTGTTTTGTCCTCGTAGGAGACATAAACTTGTGGAGAGTTTTTTACCATTCCTTAAGCCAATATCACAACAGATTATTACCAGCTAGAATCAGATTCTAGCCGTCTCGTGAATTCTTCTGCAGCACTGTACCCTTGCTGTTTCAGAAGCCAGTTATTAGCCGCAGCTTCAATTAAACCCGCCACATCCCGACCAGGTTGGAGCTGAATCTCAATATGAGGAATTCGAACGTCCATATATTCTGTATATCTAGGTTCGTGATCCAATTCATTATTAAGGGAATTTTTCTGCCATTTTGTCAGTTCAATATCGAGCGCAATCCTCGTTTCATCCTGAAAAGCTTTTCTCCCATATAAGCGGACCACGTTCAATAGCCCGACGCTTCGTAGAGCGAGAAATTCCTTTGTTTTCCCATCATGGGTACCGAGAATGGTTCGTGGACTGAGCTTTTTCAACACAACGATATCATCAGCCACTAGCCTGTGACCTCTGCCAATCATTGTGTGTGCCGTTTCACTTTTGCCGACGCCTGATTTTCCTCGAAGTAAAATGCCCATTCCATACACATTGATACAAACCCCGTGAACTGCGATTTCTGGAGCTAATGTTTTTACCATATAAGCATCAAGTTTCGTAATAAATTCAGAAGTTGTTTGAGGCTCGTTTGTACATAATAATGGGATTCCCTCTTCTACACAATACTGAGTTAAATACGGTAGTCCTTCCTGTCCAGCAGTAACGATAAAGCAAGGGGGGTGGTATTTGACGATATTACCTATTCGCATCTGACGCTCCTCAATGCTTAACTTATGTAAATAAGTAATTTCTTTTCTCCCAAGTATTTGAACACGTTCAGTTGGGAAAAAGTCAAAGTGACCAACAAATTCCAAACCCGGACGATGACACCGAGATTGCTTAATTGTTTGTTGTAATTGATTTTCTCCAGTCAATACTTTCAATGAAAATTTTCGAACTAAATTTTCAACCGTTAATATTTTCACGTCTATGGCACTCTCCATCCTTAATGACTTTCTTATTCTTGATTTTACTTGTAAAAAGAGGAATTTTAACTCAGTATCTTTCTATTAAAAACTCCAAAAAAAATCTGATAGTACTGCTTTTTTACCACTACCTGCTCGGATAATGTCTTGAGCATTATCCCAAATTACTAGAGGATTCTAAATCATAAGGCTGATAATATATACAGTTCCTTGCTTGAAATCAAACGTTCTGCCCATTCTGTAATTTTCTTTTCCTCGTAGGAAGGCTTATGTCCTTTGGTGGAATTCCAATCAAATACATTGCTGAGTGATTTTTGAATGTTAAGCATAGAGCGAAAGACTGCATCGTCATCCGTGATATAAAAAAGCATAAACTCACCCTTCCTCGGCAAGACTGAGGATCGGCAGCCGGACGGTGAAAATGCACCCGTTCTCTCTCGGTAGGAGTTTTACCTCTCCTCCCAATTCCTCTGCCATTTCTTTAATATAAGATAACCCCATTCCCGTGGACGGTGTTCCATCACCTCTATATTTAGAGGTAAACCCCGGTTTAAAAATGAGTTGTTTATATTTTGAAGGAACTCCCGGACCGTCGTCAATCACTTTACAGTCAATCCAATTATCCTCTTTTTCAATCGAAACAGTTATTGTTCCTGTATTTTCAATCGCTTCTACTGCGTTCGCAACTAAATTGTTGATAAAAGACAGCATAAGGTAAATATGATAATTCGGATGCTGTCCCTTTATCTGTGACACAAATTCAATTTTCTTTCCTAACAGCGCCGCATATTTCTGATTGATTCGCACAATCATATGCGCCAATTCATGTACATTCATATATTCCGGCAGACTTTCGCTTGAAATGAGCTTTGTAAGGCCCGCAAAGATTCTTTGGTTATCCTTTTTTATTTCATGCACCTCTCCAGCTATTCGTAAAGCTTTTTTTCCCCAATCTTTAATTGGAGGCCCTTGAATATGGATAAAATCATTCATGTTTCGATATAGAGTGTAGGATTCTTTTGTGATTGTTTCTGCATTTTGTAGTGTCTTTTTCAAATAAACGGACTCTACATACAAATTGGAAAGGTGTTTAAGCATATTCTCATTTTCCCGCCTGGTTTGCGATTCTTTCAGCCGCAGTTCGTAAAGCTTCATCATATTTATAAAGGCCAATACAAAAAAGCTTCGAAACACCGCGATAATAATGATTTTGTTTAATGCCCCCATCGTCACCGTAGTTCCCAATACAAAAAGATGATAAAGCATTAACTCCACAAGACTAGATACGATTTCAATTGTAATACCGAAACATCCTATCAGCAAAGGATGTTGAAAACGATTCACCCTCATCAAATAAAACAGGAAAGCAAATGTGAAATAGTAGAAGAACGTTGGATACCGTAAAGTAATTGATTCTACCAGGCTAAAGTCTGCCGACACCATCCAATCCAATAGAATACGGAACGCCGAGACGGATATTCCTACTAACAGCCCCATTACAACAGGTGAAATTTTACGATAGTACAATAAAGAAAAGAAGAAAATGGGCGTTCCAAAACTGACACGAAATACATTATCGAATGGATGAAAGTTCAATTCACCAGCGATCGGTATAATAACCGTAAGAGCTATAAGAATCCAGTAATCTTTGCTTTGCAGTTGATTCGCTCTCAAATCCGCCACTTCCTAATTTTTGATTCTAGTATACGCTTGTTGTTATAAACACAATTGACATTTATAGTCTCTCGAAAATTAATTTTCCGAATCTCCAATTACTATATAAGAAAATACAGCTTGTTTATCAAAACAAGCTGTATTTTGGTTCATTAAACCATAACTGTTTCCTTTGCCCGCCACAGCTTCTGCTGCAGCCGATTTTAAGGAGTTAAACCAGAGGCTCATCGCTTTTTTGTACCGGAAGTTCTTTGATTCTTCCCTTGCAGAAGGAGTTTTATCCCTTATGCCAAGCAAAAAAGGGCGCTTCGCCCTGATTTGCTTGAGATTTATAAGTTTACTATTTATCTAAAAGCACTGCACCTGCGATCCCTGGATGTGTCATTTCATATGGATCTAGTATCAAATTTAGCTCCTCTTCTGTCAACACATCATATTTCAAACATAGTTCCCTGATTGGCGCACCACTTAAGATCGCCTCTCTGGCAATTCGAGCCGCTACTTCGTACCCAATATGGGGGTTAACCGCCGTAATGACTCCAGCACTCTTTTCTACATACTCTTTTAATCTCTCTTCATTGGCTTTTATTCCTTTTAAACAATGTTCTGTAAAAACACGGAAAGTATTATTCATAATACTGATCGATTGTAGCAGATTAAATACTAGGACAGGCTCCATAACATTTAATTCAAGCTGACCTGCTTCTGATGCAAGACAAATCGTATGGTCATTGCCAATTACTTGGAATGCCACCTGGTTAATAACTTCCGCCATCACTGGATTTACTTTACCAGGCATGATAGAAGAACCAGGCTGTCGTGCAGGTAACGTGATTTCAGCCAAACCTGCTCTTGGACCAGATGCCATTAATCGTAAGTCATTTGCAATTTTTGACATGTTCATCATACAAACTTTCAATGCCGCTGATACTTCTGTATAGGCATCAGTATTTTGTGTTGCATCAACAAGATGTTCTGCACCGATTAGCGGCAGCCCGCTGATGCCTGCTAGATGTTTTACCACTAATTCAATATAACGTGGATCCGCATTTAACCCTGTTCCGACGGCCGTTGCTCCCATGTTCAATTCATATAAATGCTGGCGTGATTGTTTAATCCGCTTGATATCACGTCCGAGTACGCGGTTGTAGGCTTCAAATTCCTGACCAAGCCGAATCGGCACAGCATCCTGAAGGTGGGTACGCCCATTTTAATAACAGGATTAAACTCTACGGCCTTTTCGTTGAAAAACTGTATGCATTTCTTCCATGGTTGCTAACAATTTTTCTAAAAGGTTTAGGACTGCAATATGAATCGCCGTAGGAAAAGAATCATTAGTTGATTGTGACATATTGACATGGCTATTAGGACTGCAATGGGAATAGTCCCCTATTTCTTTCCCAAGTAATTCAATAGCTCGATTGGCAAGGACCTCATTTACATTCATGTTAATCGAGGTTCCTGCTCCGCCTTGGATAGGATCGACAATAATTTGGTCGTGCCATTTTCCTTTAATCATTTCCTCAGCCGCCATAACTATTGCTTGTCCAATGCCGGAATAAAGACGTTTAACATCCATATTTGCAAGCGCAGCAGCCTTTTTCACCATGGCCATCGCTTTAATTAATTCTTCATGAATTCGATACCCTGTGATTGGAAAGTTTTCAACAGCACGAAGTGTTTGGATCCCATAATAGGCTTCAGCAGGAACTTCCTTTGATCCTAAAAAATCCTTTTCGGTTCGTACATTTGGTTTTATTTCAGTTACTGTCATTACATTCTCCACCTATCCCTTTATGCAACATTTGTTTCTTTAACAGAATCCAAATAGTCCTGCGCTTTGTCTTTATCAAATTCGCCCTCCCATTTCGCCATTGAGATGGCAGCCAATGAGTTTCCTAAAACGTTTACGGCGGAGCGAATCATATCTAAAATACGATCGATGCCAGCAATCAAAGCAATTCCTTCTAACGGTAATCCCATTGAGCCGAGTGTCGCCAGCACAACGACAAACGATGCACCTGGGACGCCTGCCATACCTTTTGAAGTCATCATAAGTACAAATAACAATGTAATTTGCTGCATCAACGACATGTGTACGTTATACATTTGCGCAACAAACAGCGAAGCAAGCGCCTGATAAATTGCTGATCCCGTCAGATTGAATGTGTATCCTGTCGGAATAACGAAAGAAACGATCGCTTTCGGACAACCAAATTGCTCCATTTTTTTCATGATGTTCGGGAGCACTGCCTCAGAACTGGCTGTTGTAAAAGAAAGGATAAGTTCTTCCTTTAAAATCTTAATAAGCGTAAAAATATTTGTTCCTGCCATTTTCGCGTTTATGCCTAAAATCACAATAGCGAAAAATATTACAGTTACATACACAGCCAATACAAGCTTTCCAAGCGGAAGCAATGTGCTTCACTCCGAACTTGGCAACCGTCACAGCAATAAGGGCGAATACTCCAAACGGAGCAGCCTTCATTACTTGATTTGTTACCCAAAACATAGCTTCTAATACACCTTCAAAGAAATGGATCACCGGCTTTCCTTTGTCTCCGATTGCCGCAACACCTAGACCTAATAGAACAGTGAAGAAAATAATCGGCAATAGATCGCCTTGCGCCATTGATTCAAACACATTTGTTGGAACGATGTGAACGATAGTTTCAGCAAAGCCTTTGTTTTGTGTTGCGCTTGCTGTTTGTTCGTATGCTGATATATCTCCTTTTTTCAGATGGCTTATATCTACACCAGAACCTGGATGGAACACGTTTGCAGCCAGCAATCCGATCCCAAGCGCAATCGTTGTAATGATTTCAAAATAAAGAATCGTCTTGCCGCCTAGCTTTCCTAATTTTTTTATATCACCTACACCCGCCACCGCAACAACAAGTGCGGCTATTACAATCGGCATAACGATCATTTTAATTAAATGAATGAAAATATCCCCGATTGGCGTAATGTAGGCAATTGCTGTTTTGTTCCCGTAAACAGCAGCACCAACCACTATACCTAATATAAGTGCTACAAAAATTTGCGCAGCTAATCCAAATTTTTTCATGTACATCCCCCTTGTTAGCGTTTTCAATATATTTCATCGAATACATGATTAAGTTTATAAGCACACCTACAAAACGATACAAAAACCCACAAAAGAATCTGAAAAAAATTTTAGTGCTACAAAAATTATTGAAATCTTCTCTTGCTAAAAAACTATCATCTGGTTCAGTAACATATTTGAGAATTTCATAGTCAAAATATGGTTAAGGGCATTTTCCGAGCACAAAAAAGACCCCTAACCAAATCGGTTGAGAGCCTTTGAAACGTTGATAATTAACGTTTAGAGAACTGAGGCGCACGACGAGCACCTTTAAGACCGTATTTTTTACGTTCTTTAATATGTATATATAATATGGAATAAAACATCGATCGTTTCCGAACTAAAAACAGATATAGATCGAGCACTTTCTTCTTCGTTTCTTTTTTCAGCCATAATAAAAACGCCTCCCAATTGATTGTGTAAGGAATAAGGCGCGTTTGATGTTAGATCTAACCGCAACCATGAAAATGTGCGGACCGCTACTGTGCGATTAAGTCAACGGAAATAAAAAAGGTAGAAACTGCGTCAAATCGACGTTTCTACCCGCGTGATGACCTGTGAGGGATTCGAACCCACGACCCCTTCCCTGTCAAGGAAGTGCTCTCCCACTGAGCTAACAAGTCATAAATTATAATTTCGCAGCTAGAAATTAAGCATCTCTATTTAAGCTACATATCTAATTATAGTTAATCAACTACAAATGTCAATAGCATTTCCTCTTAAACATTTTAATTTTAAAAAACTCAAACTCAAAAAGGAACGTTTGTTCTAATTTTAATTGAATAAAGAACAAACGTTCGGTTATAATGAGAATATAGAAAATGAAAGGTGGGATTCACATGGATGGACTTTTTTTACGTTCTATAGAAGAAAATATTCCGTTGGAGATGATTTATCTTTCCGAGGACCAGGAGTTGTCACAGCGGAAATTGATTGTGAAGGAAGTAAATAATGAATACATTCGTGCTTATTGCCTGCTTCGAAAACAAATGAGAACCTTTCGTCGCGAAAATATTTTATCGATCATGCCTGAAACTCATTCAAAACGCAGACTCCTTCACTAACCACTAAAAGCGAAAAACTTATCCCGATTGGGGAGATGGTCTTTTTTAAACAACACCTACAACACTACATTACATTCCCATTCCACTCTTTTTCCTTGCTGAAAAACCTTCCTGCCCATCTCTCATTTGTATCAAGCAATCCCAACAAAGTTATGATAAAATGCATTTGTACATTTGAATAATCATTGGAGGAATTGTCACATGGCGTTTCCAAAAGGAACCATTACAGAACGTAACTTTCAAAGTTTAGAACTTGGTGAAGAAATGCAACTCCTGATCTATCTACCTGCCAACTATTCGCCTTTATATAAATACTCGCTGTTAATTGCCCAGGATGGCCGGGATTATTTTCAACTTGGAAGAATTGCCGCTTAGCTGATGAGTTTCTCTTTGAAAGAGAAATTGAGAATTTGATTATTGTTGGGGTACCCTATAAGGACGTAGCAGACCGCCGCAGGAAATACCATCCTGACGGGGATCAGAATCCACAATACATCCGGTTTTTAGCCCATGAATTAGTCCCTTTTCTTGATAAAGAGTTTCCCACCTATCATATGGGCTCAACCAGAGCACTAATTGGTGATTCTCTTGGTGCTACTGTTTCGTTAATAACAGCCATTCAATATCCGCATACATTTGGAAAGGTGCTTCTGCAATCTCCTTTTGTGGACGACACTGTGCTGGAAATGGTCGGAGATTTTTCAGAATCGCAGCTGTTAGAAATTTATCATGTAGTAGGCAAACAAGAAACCGAAGTCAAAACAACGAATGGAAAAGTAAGCGATTTCCTGACTCCAAACCGACAGCTTTCAAAAATGATTTCAAAAAAGTCATTTACATACTTTTTTGAAGAATTCAACGGAAATCATACATGGACTCACTGGCAGCCTGATTTAAGACGTGCGCTAAAAATGCTTTTTTAATAGATGATCTCTGCAAGAAATCTTTTTCTTGTATAATATTTTGAAAATTTGCTATAATATCAAGAAGACTATTTGATTGATTTATTTTCATTTCGGAATCACCTGATTATTAAATAAATATGACAGACGGAGGTTTACGTATGAAATTTGGAGTTGTCGTTTTCCCATCAAAAAAGCTTCAAGACCTAGTGAATTCCTATCGAAAAAGGTACGACCCGCATTATGCATTAGTTCCACCACATTTAACATTAAAGAATGCATTTGAAGCATCTGAGGAGGATGCTATACAATTTGCTGAAAAATTACGGAAGATTGCCGGACATCACAATGCATTTCCTATAAAAACATCTAAAATTAGCTCTTTTCAGCCTGTAAACAATGTCATCTACTTTAAAATAGATCCAACTGAAGCGCTTTCAGAATTGCATACCGAGATTAATCATGAATTAAATGTACAAAACTTAGAATATTCGTTTGTTCCTCATATTACAATCGGGCAAAAACTATCAAATGATGAACATTCAGATGTATATGGCTCATTGCGCATGACCAAATTAGATCATGAAGAAATAGTGGATCGCTTTCATCTTCTCTATCAACTAGAAAATGGCTCTTGGACCGTATATGAAACATTTCGTCTCGGAAGGGAATCATTAAAGTGACAGTTAGGATTATTGAAAATCAACAAGAACTTGAGGATGCTTTTTCCGTAAGAAGAACTGTTTTTATCGACGAACAAAACGTACCAGCTGAAGAAGAAATCGACCAACATGAAGATGCAGCCACACATTTTGTTCTCTATCATGAAGGTGGACCGATTGGAGCCGGTCGTTTTCGTGAAGTCGATGGGGTTGGAAAAGTAGAACGTATATGTGTAGTAAAAGAAGCTAGAAAAACGGGTGCTGGCAAAACCATTATGAAGGCTGTCGAAAATTTCGCTAGGGACAATGGGATTCATAAATTAAAGCTTAATGCCCAAACGCATGCAATTCCGTTCTATGCCGGTCTTGGTTATAGAATCGTTTCAGAGGAATTTTTAGATGCCGGTATTCCGCATAAAACGATGATTAAAGAGATTTAAACCATTTGGAGCACTTGCCAATAAAATGGCCAGTGCTCTTTTTTCTTTTTTGGATATTTTCCCCTTCCGCCTCGAAACCCTTTAAGATAATAGTAGGTTTTGGTATGATAGAATATGTCTTATTTTTTGAAATCGAGGATAATAATCTATGAATACTGCTATCTATCAAAATCGAACGATTGTCCTTGATCAAATTGATCGGGACCAATATCAAAAGTTATTTATTTCCGGAAAAAATGGAGAATTGTTTTGCCCTATCTGCAACGAGAAGGTCCGATTATTTCTGGGAATTCAGGGTTTTCCACACTTTTTTCATGCTCATTCACCTGACAGCAAGTGTCCCGAACCGAATCTCGCTCGTATCCAACCAGAAGATAAACAAAACGATAACGAAATGAACGGATTTCGTATACCAAAAGGCAGAACAATTACTGAAGCCCCCAAAAGTATTGATCCTTTTACACCTACGAAACGTATTGAGTTTACGACTCCCTATACAAATACTACAAGTGGCATAAAGCATAAAAGCTCGCCCTATTTACAACAATTAGCAAACAACAATGTTTTTCTTGATGAAAGCCAAACAGCTGCTGTTTCTGAAACAAAAGGATCACTATTAGTCCTTGCTGGCGCCGGAAGCGGAAAAACACGTGTGCTAACGGCACGTACTGCCTTTATGCTTGATGTTGAACAAATTGATCCTCGCTCCATTATGCTCGTTACATTTACGTCAAAGGCAGCTGCTGAAATGAAGAATCGCCTGCTTTCCTACCCACAAATGAGGAAGGACAAAATTAATCAACTCGTTACAGGTACTTTTCATAGTATTTTTTATCGAATTCTTATGTTCCATGATGCACAAAATTGGTCTGCTAACAAGCTGCTAAAAAAGGAATGGCAGCGAGACAAGATTGTAAAGGAAGCTGGGAAAGAGTTAAATTTATCCGAAAAAGAATTTGCCTATGATCTAGTTCCCCAGCAAATCGGCTACTGGAAAAATTCGCTTCAAATGCCACACGAAGTGAAGCCACTCACAGAATTTGAAGAAAAAGCAGCCTTTTTATATAGAAAATATGAAGAATATAAAAACCAAGAAGGACTTTTTGATTTTGATGATATGCTTATTGGCTGTTACCAGCTTTTTAGTTCTTCTCCAGCCCTTCTCGAGCAATACCAAGACCGATTTCATTATTTTTTAATTGACGAATTTCAGGATATAAATAAGGTGCAATATGAGCTTATTAAGCTTTTATCTACTAAGCATAAAAATGTTTGTGCTGTCGGTGATGATGACCAGTCTATTTATTCCTTTCGGGGAAGTGACCCAAGTTATTTACTAGAATTTGAAAAGGACTTTCCTTATGCCAAGTTGATTACACTTGACCAAAACTACCGCTCATCACATGAAATTGTTACAACAGCCAATCAAATGATTGCTGCTAATAAGGTGCGGCGAGTGAAGAACATGAAGGCACAATTTTCATCGAATGAGCCGCCGCTTATTTTTTTTCCCTATGATGAAGAGGAAGAGGCTACAATGGTAGTGACCGATTTACAAGAAAGGATTACAAATGGCGCCAGCCCCTCAGATTTTGCAATTTTATATCGGACTAACGCTGGCTCGAAGGCCGTGTTTGAACGATTGGCAAGCTCCAATCTTCCTTTTAAAATAGATTTGGATGCAGATGCTTTTTACGATCGATATATTGTGAAAAGTGCTCTTGCTTTTCTCAGAATTAGCTTAAATGAAGATGATCATCAGGCATTATCTGATATTTTGCCGTTTCTATTTTTAAAGCAGGCTGTTCTAAAGGATATTAAAGCCACTAGTATTCTTCAGGATTGCAGTTTTCTCGAGGCAATTTCCCATTTAAAAACAGCGCACTCCTTTCAAGAAAAAAAATTGAAAAAAGCGGTCACTCTTATTCGAACCTTGAAACAAGTATCCCCCCTAATAGCGATTGAAAAAATTGAAAAAGACATAGGATTTCTTGATTTTTTGAAAAAAAGAGGGAATGAATCGAATAAACTTGAAAAAGGCTCGGACGATTTGAAGGACCTTAAAGTGGCGGCGAAAAGCTTTGATACGATCGTTGCTTTGCTGTCCCACGCTGAGCATATGTCTGCCATGAATAAGGAAATAAAGAATTTAAGTAAGCATTTTACGGAGGCAATAACTCTAAGCACAATCCACCGCTCAAAAAGGCTTCGAATACAAAGGCGTTTATATTATTGGCGCTGTCGACGGCAGCTTGCCGCACGACTTTGCGTTAGATAGCTATCGAAACGGTGATTTTTCGGGGCTTGAAGAAGAAAGAAGGCTTTTTTACGTTGCGATGACTAGGGCCAAGGAGCATCTATTTATCTCTGTTCCCAGCAATAGACGAGGCAAAAGAGCGAATCGCTCGAGGTATTTAGCTCCTCTTTTTAAAAAGAAAAAATAAACGAAAAGACCTTTTCCTCAAAGGAAATAGGTCTTTTTTATTCACTTCTTATTCATCATTTTAGAAATTGTATTAAAATCAAGCTGTTTTCCATCATTTATAATAGACTTGACAATTTGATCTTCCATTTCTTTATTAACTGGTTTATTGGCAATTTGGGATACTCTGCGGATGACATTGCGGACGGTTGTTTCATCTTTAAAATTGGCATTCTGTAAGGAATTTGCTAAATCAAAGATATCCTTCATGTTTACGCCCGTTTTCTTTTCAATGTTTTTAAAAAAACCATTATCCATGTTAAAAGACCACGCTCCTTCATAAACTACTTTATTGTATGAAGGAAGAATAAAAAGGTGAATGTCAGGAAAAGAAAGGGCTGGCCACTTTTTCTAGCCAACCCTCTCCATTTTAGCAAGCTTAAGAAATCTTAGTAAAAACTTGCACCAACAATGATTAATAGGATGAACAATACAACGATTAGAACAAATGTTGAACCGCCGCCATATCCACCGCCGTAGCCGTAGCCTCCATATCCGAAGCACATAGATAGTCACCTCACTTTAGTAGTCTCATTCATAAGATATGAGATAACCCTTCAATGTGTATAGGCAGCAATCCTAATCAAGGAAAGACAAACAAAAATGATAAAACCCGATTAACCTTTTGGTTTAAAAACAAGCGCTCCAATAAATCCAAAAATAATTGCTGCGGAGATCCCAGAACTGGTTACCTCGAACATCCCTGTTAACACACCTACAACCCCATGTAATTTTGCCTCATGAAGGGCACCGTGGACTAAAGAGTTTCCAAAGCTTGTAATTGGAATCGTTGCACCTGCTCCGGCAAAATCAACAAGTGGCTCATATAGACCAAATCCATCTAATATAGCTCCTGCAACAACAAGTAAACTTAACGTGTGGCCGGGAGTGAGCTTCGCGACATCAAACAAAAGCTGCCCAATTACACAAATGATACCTCCAACTACAAATGCCCAAAAATACATCGCGAGCATTATAATCCCCCCTTTTCGCCATTCATTTCAATGGAAACGGCATGTGCGATACATGGGATGGACTCATTTTGCTGAAAGCTTATTGGTGACAACAAAGCACCCGTTGCAACAACTAAAATCCGTTTATAGATGCCTTTTTTCATTTGGTTCAATAAATGTCCATATAGAACTGTCGCTGAACATCCCGCTCCGCTTGCACCTGATTGAACGGGCTGTTCCTCTTTATAAATAAGTAATCCACAATCCTGGAATTGTTTTCGCTCCAATTTTAGACCGCTTTTATTTATCAGTTCAAATGCGCTATCATGCCCCACTCTTCCAAGGTCACCCGTGACAATTAAATCATAGTAGGAAGGATCTATCTCCATATCACGAAAATGAGCCATGATCGTATCAGCAGCTGCAGGTGCCATTGCCCCTCCCATATTGAAAGGGTCAGTCAGCCCCATATCAATCACCTTCCCAATCGTTGCTGAAGTGGTAACAGGCAGATCTTTGGTCGAATCATTAGGTGTAATAAGAGCCACCCCAGCACCTGTGACCGTCCATTGTGCTGTTGGCGGCTTTTGTCCACCGTACTCTGTTGGGTATCGGAATTGTTTTTCTACAGCCGCATTATGGCTTGACGCCCCTGTTAAAACGTATTTTGCCCCCTGGTAATTGACAACAAAGGATGCAAGAGCCAATCCTTCCATTGAGGTTGAGCATGCTCCAAAAATCCCAAAATAGGGAATCTGCATCGTCCTCGCTGCAAAGCTAGTCGGAGTAATCTGATTAATTAAATCTCCAGCAAATAAAAATTGCACCTGTTCTTTCTGAATTTTCGCCTTTTGCAAAGCAGTTTTTATCGCTTCCTCCACTAATACCCGGTGTGCCTTTTCGTAGGATTCCATCCCCATCCATAAATCTTCATGTAATAAATCAAAGTCATTCGCTAAATTGCCATTCGCTTCAAATGGTCCACCTGAAACACCCGTTGCCCAAATCATTGGTCGATTTGCAAATACCCATGATTGATGCCCTTTTAACAATTACAAAACCCCCCACATTCCCAGTAACGTCTTGATTAAAGCCACAATAAAAGCAGAAAAAACTCCGAAGAGAATAACGGATCCAGCAAGCTTGAACATGTTTCCTCCTACTCCCAAAACAAACCCTTCCGTCCGATGCTCAATAGCCGCAGAGATGACGGCATTACCAAAGCCTGTTACTGGTACTGCACTCCCCGCTCCAGCAAATTGCCCAAGACGATCGTATACCCCGAAACCCGTTAATAGCATCGATAGAAACACCATTGTGGCTACTGTTGGATTACCTGCAGTTTGTTCTGTAAAATTAAAATAGTAAATATAAAAATAACTGATTGCTTGGCCTATCACACAAATAAGCCCGCCTACAAAAAATGCCTTAATACAATTCTTCAGCACAGGTCTTTTTATCTCGTGCTTTTGTTGAAGCTTTTGATAGTTTTGTTGCTGTGGAGTCATATTTTTCTGCTTGCTTGCCATCTATAATCTCCCTTTCTTAGGTCATATCCTTTGTCATTTCAATAATTTTCTGAAGTTGTTTTTCAGCTTGTTTGGTAGAAAGTTTCTTCTTCTTCATCCGCTCGTTTAATCTGACAGCTTCAAGGAAAATTTTATAATCACTTGACACAGTAAAGTTTTCTTTTGGATACTTTTTTTCAAGCATTTTGTTTACGTTCTTTTCAATTCCCTCCATCCTATAACGTTGCAGATGCTTGACCTTGTAAACAACAAGGGTGTTTTTTTTACCTTTTACCACAGCAACATCATAGATTTCTGGAAAAGAGCTTACATCCTTTTTTATTTCTTCAACATGATTAGGGCTTTTATTCTGATCTGTCACAACCGGATTGGGATTCGTCGTTTTTATGAGCGCCAATTGGCTTTCCTTTTCCGGTTGATTAGGACCGCATGCTGTTAATAACAAAAAACAAACAAATAGAAGCAGTCGGTTTATGTAGACCATTTTCTTCCCTTCCCTTATTCGATTTTTTAAAAGACTTCTACAAAGTAGTTTTTTCGACATTCACCAAAATTATGACAAAATCGAAATAAACTTTTTTAGGGCTAACATAAAGAAAACTGCCAGAAACCTAGCAGTTTTTTTGGTGTTACTTATTAGTTTTTTTACTGCAGCCGCAGCCTGATTTCTTAATTGGCTTTGATTCCTTAAAAGATTGCGTTGCCCGAGTGCTCTGCTTTTTCCTATTCAACGCTTCTCTCTCCCTCCACTTCAATTCATTACCTTTTATAGAATATGAACTTAGTGTTAATCTTGTCTCAACGAAAAAGCCTATTTCAGATTATTTTTCAATCATTAATTGTACAATCGTTTCAAAAATGGCAGCAAGTCCTGCAACAGCTAGAAAGAGGATAAACGGTTGGCAGTAATCTGGGAATAACCAATACAACAAAACCACTAAAAAGGAAGGCAAATCCCTGTACACCAGTAACAGCTTAGCAGTTCGCCGAAAAATTTCTTAATTCCTTTTCCCTTTGGGAGATAATAAATTTCGATGGTCCCATCCTCATATTTTTCTTCCTTTTCATCAAAAAAGGGCGTGCGAAGAAACTCGGTAATTTTATCAAATACAATCAATCTCGTCAGCCGAAAGCTTGCCAGCGCTAAAATGACCAAATTCAAAAAGCTTATCTTCATGAAGTAAATGTCCTTTCTTTTTTATTTTATCTATTAAATTCGCCTAATTTTTCGAAAAAAGGCAATTGTCCGTAACCCATAAGGGCACTGTGAAATATGTTAGTAATGTAAGAGATATATCACGGATTAAGGAGGAAAAATTAAATGGGTTGTGGAAATAATCATAACGATTTACGCAGCGGCAACTGTGTATGCGAAGTAGTTCGTGCCATTAAAGATATTCAAGATAACGCTACCGATCCTGTAGAATGTGCTGAATGTTCCAGTTGCTTTATGGAGCCACTTGGTTCATTAGTATCACCAACAAGAAGAGACCCGGTTGATACTCGTGTTTTTGTTTTAAGTAATGAAGAAGGTGAACCGTTCCATGCATTCTTTAGCGGTGAGAACAATGCTTGTGTTTCAATCTTCTTCCGCGTAGAGGACGTATTTGACAACTGCTGTGCCACTTTACGTGTTTTAGTTCCAGGTCGCAGAGAAGGTGGAAACTTTGTTCCTGTGAACTTGCTTACCAATGGACGTGTTGATTTAGGTAAGGTTTGCCAGGTTGAGCGTTTCCGCGCGAGCAATGACTGTATTACAGTGGACTTAAAATGCTTCTGCGGCGTTCAATGTATAGCTGATGTTAACTTGGGGCTTTGCATGTAAATAAAGCAGCCAGTCGAAAAAACGGCTGGCTTTTTTTTTCTATTTCTTAATCCCGATCATGATAACATCCTTCAACTCATGAAGAGAAATGGTTTCAGTGGTTTGATCATGAAATTTGATCGTGACCAAATCATCCTGATATTCAGTTAAATATCCTTGAAAGCTTTTTCCTTCCGTATAAAATACGCATGGAACGGGAGGAAGTACCTTCGGGAAGTTTAGTAAATATTCCAACCGTTCCTTAATATCCATCTCTTTAAAACTTTTTACCCTTTTAAATGAAAATGGATGTTTTTCTTCATTTTGAGATGATGATAACTGCTGTTTTTCTGATTCCGTTACCTCAATTGGAATTGGTTCTTGGACTAACTTTGTCTTCGTCAGAGAGACCTTTTTTTCAACTAGTTGCTGTTCCTCTTTTGGCTGTTCGCTCTCGCGCTTACTCGTATAAATGTCCTGCATATTGTTGGATGGGGTCCTGGTAAAAGGCTGATAAATATAAAGTAATGGCTCATGACCCTTTTTACTTGCCATGCATTTCACCTCCATTTACGTAATCCTTCACTCTATATGTATGCGAAATGCCTATACTCGTTCACTTCAATTTCGTAAGAATTTAATTTTCTCCATACAAAAAGCCCACTTAAAATCGTGGGCCTTGTATTAGAGAATATGGTATCCAGAATCAACGTGAATATTTTCACCTGTGATTCCACGAGAAAGTTCACTGAAAAGAAATACAGCAGTGTCACCAACTTCTTCTGGTGTTGTTGTTCTACGTAAAGGAGCTTTTTCCTCAATTTCCCGTAAAATTGAATTAAAATCACCGACCCCTTTTGCTGATAAGGTTCGGATTGGACCTGCTGAAATGGAATTAACACGAATGCCATCTTTACCAAGGTCTGCTGCCAAATAGCGGACACTTGCATCTAAGGAAGCTTTGGCTACACCCATAACATTATAATTTGAAATAGCACGCTCACCACCCAAATACGTTAATGTCACGATGCTTCCACCTTCTGTCATTAACCCTCTTGCTTCTTTCGCAACGGCCGTTAAGGAGTACGAGCTGATATTCTGTGCAAGCAAGAAGCCATCCCTAGTAGTATTCAGATATTCGCCTTTTAATTCTTCTGTCTTGGCAAATGCAATACAGTGTGCAATACCATGAATGGTTCCAGCTGCTCCTTTAATTTCAGCAAAGCACTTCGCTATATCTTCATCGCTTGTGACATCGCAAGGTAAAACAAGTGTTCCATCTGCTTCTAAAGAATTAGCCAGCTCACGGACACTGCTTTCTAGTCTTTCACCTGCATATGTAAAAATTAATCTTGCACCTGCATTGTGAAGAGAACGTGCAATTCCCCAAGCAATACTGCGTTTATTCGCTACACCCATAACAACATATGTTTTTCCAGTTAAAGAAAGATTCATAATTGAATTAGTCCTCCTATAATATTACAAGTTATTAGTACTTGGTACTAAGTTTACACTAATTTAGCTTGAATGAAAAGTATGTATCCATCCATCTAAAATTTTTCCCACGGGTTTAACAGAATTCCAATTCTCTTCTCAGTTCATCTACATATTCCTTTGAACCCGTCACAATCAAGCGGTCGTTCAATTGAAGCTCCGTGTCACCATGGGGAACGATGGAATCCTTTCCACGAAAAATCCTCACAAAAATGATATCTCCCGTAAATGGGAATCTCCGTAACGACATCCCATCAAACTGTTCGTTTGCCATCCTAATCTCATATAATGACGTTTCTTGATTCGTTAAGATATTAATCACGCTGGGGGATTCTATTAGGGCACGAAGCAAGACTTTTGTTGACAAAAAGACAGAAAATACTTCTATATTAGATTCTCGCAAGCTTTGCTCTAAATCCGGACTTTCGACTCTGGCAATGACCCTTGATACACCCTTTTCTTTGACAGCAATGGAAAGAGTTGCATTTAATTCTTCATCACTTGTTGAAATCACAACCACTTCCGATTGAAAAACCTTTGTTTTCTCAATGGTTACAAGCGAATAATCGGGAATCTCGACAATCTCAAACAGGGAATTGGCAATTTGCTTTTCTGATTTATCCATTGTTGTATGATAAAGAACAGGATCATACAAACCAGATTTTAATTCTCTTGATACCGGCAAGGTAGTCTGATTGGCACCCAAGAAAGCAACACTAACTTTTCGAATTGCTACTACTTCTTTAGGAAACAATTTTTTAAAAACAATAGGAGTAAAAATGGATGTAATGACCGCTACCAATATTAGTGTTCCACTCATTTGCGCAGTTATAACCTTCATCCGTTCTCCAATCGTTGCAGCCGCAATCACAAGGGATAGTGTAGATGTTAGTAAAAAACCTGAAGCAACAACCGTTTTAGTATCATACCATATTTTCAAAAAATAGACAGGTACAAGCTTTGATAATAACAACCCTAATAGTAAGAGTGGAATTAACATTAAGAGTTTTTTCTCACTAAAAAGTGACCAAACATCGAGATTTACCCCAACCATTACAAAAAAGATAGGAATTAAAAATCCGTATCCAAAGGAATCAAGTTTATGAACAAGATCCTGATTCGGAGAAAGTAAGGAAACAAGCACCCCAGCTAGAAAAGCCCCTAAAATATTTTCAGCTCCTACTGTTTCGGAAAGTCCAACTAAAACAATGATAAGTGTAAATACGGCCCTTGTTCCTATTTGTACGGTACCTTTAGACATGGCCTCAATAAATATACGATTTTTAAATCTTTTTCCCACAAAATAGAGAATAACACCTGCAGCAAACAGTATCAGTAAAAGCCATGTGTTCCCATGACTGGCCATTTAACGACACGAAGACAGCTAGGAGGATCATTGTTGCTAAATCGGCAATGACAGCAACCAATAAGATGATTTGCCCAATTACCGTTTTCATCAAATGGCCTTCTTTTAAGGTAGGTACAACCACTCCCAATGATATAGTCGAAATGATTAAGGTCATTAAGAATGCATTATGAATAAATCCTGCTTTAACAAACAAAAAAGATAATCCAAGCGAAAAAATAAAAATACCTGTAAAAATTAAAGTTGAGGCAACAAAAGAGTTGGGCTCCCTTTTACCATTCGGAAGAACCTCTCGCTTTTTCCCTCCTTTAAATGCAGAAAAGTCAATCTCAAGTCCACTTAAGAACATCAGAAAAATAAATCCAAGAGTGGAAAGAGTGGAAAGCCACATATCTTGATGAACCAAATTAAAGCCGCTCTTCCCGATGACAAGTCCCATGATAATTTCTGCCACAACAACGGGAATAAAATTCAGTTTAAACCGATGAAGGATAATAGGCGTCAGAAAAGCCATTGAGACAACAATCAGCAGTGAAATAACAGATGCATGCTGTGCCATTGTTTGTTCCTCCTCTACTTTATGTCTGGACTTTGATAATCTTAAAAAGTGTTTAGAGTTATTTTTTATAAAAACAATCAAATAACAGAAAATAAACGTTAAGGGGGTCATCCTATGAAAATTGATATTATTGGTGATATCCATGGTTGTCTATCGGAATTTAAAGAGTTAACAGGAAAGCTTGGCTACCGATGGGATAATGGAATCCCCATTCATCCTGAAAGCAGAATGCTTGGTTTTGTTGGCGATTTAACTGACCGAGGACCGGAATCTATGGAGGTAATTGAAATTGTTTGGCGGCTTGTCATCGAGCAGCAAAAGGCTTACTATACACCGGGAAACCATTGCAATAAACTATATCGCTTCTTCTTAGGGAATAAGGTTCAGATTTCACACGGTCTTGAAACCACTGTTGCCGAATATGAATCATTATCCAAAAGGGACCAGCAATCCATTCGAAAAAAATTTATAGACCTTTATGAAAAAGCTCCTCTTTATCTAATATTGGACGAACAAAGGCTTGTTATTGCCCATGCAGGGATCAAAGAAGAATTTATCGGCCAAACCCATTCCAAGGTGAAAACGTTCGTTCTATACGGGGATATTACTGGAGAGAAACACCCAGATGGATCACCGGTTCGAAAAGATTGGCCAAAGAGTATCACGGAAAGGCATGCATCGTATACGGTCATACCCCTGTTAAAGAACCAAGAATGATCAACAATACGTATAATATCGACACAGGTGCAGTTTTCGGCGGCATGCTTACAGCGCTTAGATATCCTGAGATGGAATTAGTTACAGTTGGCTCTACTATGCCATTTGTCGAGGAGAAATTTAAGGATTTTGCTTGATAAATTGTGTGAATATCAACACAGGCTGACCATTCTTACAAAAGGTCAGCCTTTAATCGTTTCATATCAGCGGGAAGCGGTGCCGTAAAGGACATTTCCTGACCCGAAAATGGGTGGATAAATTTTATTTGTTTGCAATGAAGTGCTTGCCTAGTAATTAGTGCCGTATCTCCACCATACAAATCATCCCCAAGTAATGGATGCCCTAAAAACGACATATGTACTCTTATTTGATGAGTTCTTCCAGTTTCTAACTGAAGTTCAATATGTGTAAATGTCGTATGTCTTTTAATGACCATAAAATGTGTACAGGCATATTGACCGTCAGTTCGAACCTCCCTTTCAATAATGCTGGCATCTTTTCTGCCAATTGGTTGTTCAATCGTGTCTTTATCAGGTTTAACCATCCCACTCGCAAATGCTTCATAAGTCCTTTTCACATTACCGCTTTGCTGCTCCTTGCTAAATAAATGATGGGCATGCCGATGCTTTGCTACCAGCACAAGTCCCGATGTATCCCGGTCAAGACGGGTTACAATGTGGGAAGTAGCTTTTAACCCTATCCGATCATAATAACCAATCAGGGCGTTTGCAAGGCTCCCAATAGGATGTTCTCTCGAAGGTATCGTACTCATGCCTGCAGGCTTATTTACCACCAGGAGATATTCGTCTTCAAAAAGAATCTTAATCGGAATACTTTCTCCCTGAACTCCCTCACTTGGAAATTCAGGTGGAAAGATGACGGTTAAAAGGTCTTCTTCTTTTAATTTGTAACGGACATTTTCTTCCTTGCCATTTACAAGAATACTTCCACCTTTAAATTTAATATCAGTTAATGCAGTCCGGGAGATTTCTTCTTCCTTAAGGAAACCCTTTATCAACTTCCCCGCGTTGTTCTGATCAATTATCCACTTAATTTGAAACCTAGAAGACATCTTTTCTCCCCCGAAAACTGAAATTAATCTGAATCAGATATAAATGAATCATGTACTCTTTTCCAGAAGGGAAATGGTCTGAAGCGTGCAAAACGGATTTTTTCTTCGGGTACCCTAAATTGAATAGATTTAACGTCCTTATGAAGGAGGGTTAGGTGATCAATTGTTACTTGAAAATCGGAACGGTTAACGGGTTTTAGCATACATGTATGGTGTGCTGGCAGGATAAGCGGTGATCCGACAGTTCTAAAGACGCGGTTATTTAAAGATGCCATTTCAGCTACCTGAAAGGCCGATATGGATGGATGGATAATCGCCCCTCCCAGCGCCTTGTTATAAGCAGTACTCCCTGAAGGCGTTGAAACACAAAGGCCATCACCCCGAAACCGTTCAAAATGCTCTCCTCGGATTTCTACATCCATTACTAACGTTCCTTCAACGCTTTTTACAGTGGATTCATTTAAGGCAAGATATCTTGATTCCTTACCAGCATGTTGATAACGGATGATCACTTCAAGCAATGGATATTCAACGACTTGGTATGGGGTTTTTGCAATTGCAATCACAAGTTTTTCAATTTCATCTGGTATCCAGTCAGCATAAAAGCCAAGATGTCCGGTATGAATACCCACAAAAGCGGTTTTATCCAAACGGCTGCTATAGCGATGAAAAGCATACAGTAATGTACCGTCACCACCTATTGATATGACAATATCCGGTTGGTCCTCATCGTAAATAAGATCAAAATCTAATAAATACGTCCTTATTTTGTGCATAAGGATATTTGATTTTTGATCTCCTTTTGATGTAATAGCAAATTTCATATTTAATATGCTCCTTGTATTGATATCCTTTAGATTACAACCATTAGCTTTTTTCTTCTTGCTTTAATTCTTTCTTTCTTGTAAAAAATGCTTGTGCCTCTTGAATTTCTCCGCGAATCAATGACATTTCTTCATCTAGCCGAAATGCTGCCTCTGCTGCTCTTTGTAGTCTCATTTGAATATCACTTGGGAAGATCCCTTCATACTTATAGCTTAGCGTATGTTCGATTGTAGCCCAAAAATTCATCGCCAGTGTCCTAATTTGAATTTCAGCAAGAATTTTCTTTTCTCCGTGAATGGTTTGTACAGGATAACGGATAACAACATGATAGGAACGGTAACCGCTCATTTTTTTATGAGAAATGTAATCCCTTTCCTCCACAACTTCAAGATCATGGCGGTTTCTTAATAAATTTACAACAATACGTATATCATCTACAAACTGGCACATCATCCGCATTCCGGCGATGTCCTGCATTTCTTCTTCCAATCGTTCAAGCGGAATTCCTTTTTGATTTGCCTTATCAAGAATACTTGCGATTGGTTTCACTCTGCCGGTTACGAATTCGATTGGCGAATGAGTCGAATCTAATTCGAATTGACCTCTCATCCCTTTTAATTTTATTTTCAATTCTTCAACCGCCTGTTTATAAGGAGCTAGAAATAGGTCCCACTGCTTCATGAATTTCACCTCTACAAAAACCATATTATCTATAAAAAATTCCTTCTACTTTCTTGACCATTTCTTCACCATAATTACTATTCCCCTGAATATTGCTTAAAACATACTCTAATTCATCATGAAAATTTGTTAGTTCTAATTGTTCTTCATTAAAAGTGATCCATACCGGTATTTTCTGATCCATAGCAGCTTTTAAATGTGGCCAAGCTGTTTCCGGTAAAACGATATATGTATAATCTTGTTTATCTTCCATCAAATAAATAAATGAAAAATGGTCAGAATCGACGAGAATTTGTTCGGCCGGTTGTAGTTTATTTATCGATTCCCCTGCTTTTAATTCCAGCCTATTGTTTTTAAGACAAGATGACATAATGATTATTCTTTTTTTCATATTCCTACCTCCATTTTCACTTACCTATTTTAGCATAATCTATCCAATTCTCCCAAGGATTGCAGTTCATATTAAACATGAGATAATTAGAAAAGCTATAAAGGTGAAAGGAATGACACAGATGTCACAGAATATTGAAATTGAATTTAAAAATTTGCTTACCAAGAAAGAATATGAATTGCTCCTTGGAACATTTAACATTAACGAAAAGCAAATTTTCACCCAAGAAAACCATTATTTTGATACGCCTGATTTTGCCTTGAGGGAAAAAGGCACTGCCTTACGAATTCGCAAAAAACAGGAGCTTTTTGAAATGACATTAAAACAACCGGCAAGTGTTGGACTTCTTGAAACGAACCAAGTTTTAACTGGAGACAAGGCCTTGGCTGCAATTCAATTTGGCCAACTACCTACTGGTATGATCGATAACATAATTAAAAAAATGCACATTCCTTTTTCTAAAATTGAGTATTTGGTTCATTACGAACAAAAAGGGTAGAATTTGCATACAAAGAAGGCTTGATCGTTTTTGACCATAGTTTTTATTTAAATAAAGAGGACTATGAATTAGAATACGAGGTAGAAAACTATCAGTATGGGCTCCAGACTTTTCTAGAACTGCTTGAATTATATGGAATCCCAAAGCGCATAACTGACAATAAAATTAGCCGTTTTTATAAGCAAAAAAACTTTCAAAGTGGGGTAGAGTAATTAAATTAAAGTCACGCCAACGAACAAATAAAATTATATGGAGGAGTTTCCACCAGTCTATTTTCGCCTGTTTTTAGTAGCAGGCGTTTTTTTGTATACATTAATACTATCAATGGGTGTGTTTGGTACTGTTTCAAAGCTATTTATTTGTGATATGGAATCTGCATTGATAAAATAAAAATTACATAATACGTTAAAGGAGTTGTCAACATGATTGAAAAGAAGCTTACACCATTCGAAGCCCTTGGCGAAGATACATTGCACCGTCTTGTGGATACTTTTTATGGTTTGGTTGCACAACATCCTGATCTTGCTCCAATCTTTCCTAATAAATTTTCAGAAATTGCTCGGAAACAAAAGCAATTCTTAACTCAATATTTAGGCGGACCTGCATTGTATACTGAAGAGCATGGCCACCCAATGATGCGAGCGCGCCATTTACCTTTTCCAGTAACGCAAACCCGCGCAAAAGCTTGGTTATCATGTATGAGTCAGGCGATGGATAAGATCGGATTACAAGGTCCACTTAGGGATGAATTTTACTCAAGGCTTTTTCTAACTGCCCAACACATGATTAATACTCCCGAAGAAGCCGATAAAAAATCAGGTGAAACTTCGTGAGCAGTAACTGTCATTCAAGCTCCAAACACCTTAAGAATAGCAATGAAAAAAAGCCTATAGAAATTTATAGGTTTATCGATCCTTTATGCCCTGAATGCTGGGCAATTGAACCGATCCTTAAAAAACTTCAAATCGAATACGGTCGCTATTTTTCCGTTAAGCATGTGTTAAGTGGGCGATTAGCCAATTTAAATCTTAGCAAAAAAAAGAATTACGAACATATTGCTGAATTATGGGAAAAAACAGCTAGCAGATCTGGAATGTCCTGCGACGGAAACCTTTGGTTTGAGAATCCGGTAGCTTCTCCTTATATTGTTTCTATCGCTCTTAAAGCCGCGGAATTGCAGGGACGGCGGGCAGGAATACGTTTTTTTCGAAAGCTTCAAGAGGTACTGTTTTTAGATAAACAAAATATCTCAAATTTTGTAGTCTTAAAGGAATGTGCCCAAAGCTTAGGATTAGATGTGGAAGAATTTATCTCGGATATTCATTCAGATAGTGCAGCGAAGGCCTTCCAATGTGATCTAAAAATAACATCGGAAATGGATGTTCAAGAAATTCCTACACTTGTATTCTTTAATGAAAATGTAGAAGACGAAGGAATTAAAATAACGGGTTCCTATCCATATGAGGTTTATGTTCAAATTCTTGAAGAAATGCTTTCCGAAAAACCAGTCCTATCCCCACCGCCACCATTGGAAACATTTATTAAATTTTATAAATTTGTGGCTTCAAAGGAAATTGCCGTTGTTTATAATATGTCCATATCTCAGGTTGAACGAGAAATGAAAAAACTGCTTTTAAAACAAATAGTGGAACAAATCCCTGCAAAATATGGAACTTTTTGGAGATATATTAATCAGTAGGAAGAGGATGACTTAATTGTCACCCTCCTATCCTTTACTCGTCAAAATAATGAAAAGACCTTGCAGCACCAATGCTGCAAGGTCTTTTTCTATTTATACGAACTAAAGGGGATGGGAGAAATTTTTCACGGTCAAACAAAGGGGTATATGTTTGTTGTGATCAACTTCATGTCTATAATATACATGCGATTGAACGTAGAGACAATAAGTTTGTGTGTTATTTCACAATATTGCCAAATATCATATTCTCGGGAATAAAACAATAAACTAATAGTGCATTTTTCTAAATAACGTGTATCCGAGGTGGAATTTTGCTGTGAGAAAACTCCCAATCATTATGATGACATTTTTTATTTTTTGTGCTTTTTTTCTTCATTTACTTGCTATGCTAAAAATATTTTCGCTAGTAGTAAGTACACCAGTTTTGTTTATTTCAATTTTCATTTTCATTTATTACCTAAATGGTCGAAAGAGGTTTAGAGGATTTTAAAGGGATGGCACTAAGAACCATCCCTCCGCTTTACTTATGAAAGTAGCTCTTCCATTTCATTCAGCTTTTCTTCAAATACTTTACAAGCGTCCTTAATTGGGTCAGCACTCGTCATATCGACTCCGGCTTTTTTAAGCACTTCAATTGGATAATTCGAGCTTCCCGCGCTTAGGAAATCGATATAACGTTTCACAGCTGGCTCTCCTTCCTCTAGGATTTGCTTGCTTAATGCAGTTGCAGCACTAAAGCCAGTCGCGTATTGGTAAACATAATAATTGTAATAAAAATGGGGAATTCTTGACCATTCTAAGCCAATTTCCTCGTCAATCACAATGTCCTCTTCTCCAAAATATTTCTTGTTCAAAGCATAATATTCTTTAGTTAATAATTCTGCTGTTAAGGCTTCATTATTTTGTGCCTTTTGATGGATTATGTGTTCAAACTCAGCAAACATCGTTTGACGGAATACGGTGCCCCTGAATCCTTCTAAATAATGATTTAATAAATAGATTCGCTTTTGTTCATCATCAATCGTTTTTAACAAATAATCATTTAACAATGCTTCATTGCAAGTTGAAGCTACTTCTGCAACGAAAATCGAATAATTTCCGTACGGATAAGGTTGTGATTTTCGAGTGTAATAACTATGGACTGAGTGACCAAATTCATGTGCCAGTGTAAATAAGTTATTAATATTATCCTGCCAGTTCATTAAAATATATGGATTGGTGCCAAACGATCCGGAAGAATAAGCTCCACTACGCTTTCCTTTATTTTCATGAACATCTACCCAGCGATTTTCAAAGCCTTCTTTTAATACTTTCAAATACTCTTCACCTAAGGGAGCTAATCCTTTGAGGATGGTCTCCTTTGCTTCATCGTATTTATATTCCATTTTCACATCTTTTACCAGTGGTGTATACAAATCGTACATATGAAGCTCATTTAGCCCTAACACTTTTTTTCGAAGCTTCACATAGCGATGTAATAAGTGAAGCTGGTCATTAACGGTATTTACAAGAGTTTCATACACACTCTCAGGAATGTTATTAGCTGCTAGTGCTGCATGTCTAGCTGAGTCATACTTCCTTACTCTTGCATTGAAATTATCCTTCTTCACATTGCCGCTTAGTGTACTTGAAAAGGTATTCTTTAAGTCCCCATAGGTTTTGTAGACCGCCTTAAAAGCATCATGACGTACTCGGCTGTCAGAACTTTCCAAGAAACGTATGTAGCGGCATGAGTAATTTCAACCTCTTCCCCCTTTTCATCTGTAATCGATGGAAACTGGATATCAGCATTATTTAACATGCCAAAAGTATTACTAGAACCGTTCATCACTTCTCCAGCTTCTGCAAGTAATGCTTCCATTTCTGCTGATAAAACATGCGGCCTTTGTAAATTGATTTCCGCAATTGCATGCTCATAAAGCTTTAATTCCGATTTGTCTTTTAAAAATTCAGCTACTTTACTCTCATCGATTGAAAGAATTTCCGGAACAATAAATGCTAACTGACTTCCTGCTTGTGAATATAGATTCTTCATCCGATCATCTAAGCCCTGGTAAAAGGAATTTGTCGTGTCTTGGTCATATTTCATGTGTGAATACGCATATAGCTTGCCAATTCTCTCAAGCAATTCATCTTGAAAATGCAGAGCTTTGTATAACGTTTCCGCGCTTTCACTTAATTTTCCTTCAAATTCTTTAACCTTAGGGATTTCGTTTTTAACATCTTGGAATTCTTTTTCCCAAACTTCGTCGCTAGCAAATATATCTTCTAATCTCCATGTCTCCTCAATAGGGATATCACTTCTTGCTGGTAAACTCTTAACTGCCGTTTCGTTTGCCATTGTTCATCCTCCATTCAACTGATGCTTTTCGAAAAAGATAAGCACTTACATATATTCTCCTTATCTTTCCAATTTCCTTTTGTGCAGCCAAAAAAGAAACATTTTTCCCTTATAGTATGCCCTTATGCCAGCTTTCATTTATATTTTTGAGAGGATATGATGATATTTTTGCTTAAAGAATAGCTTATTTTCCTCCTTTTTCCTATTCGTCAATGATTTAGTCAAATTCCTTTGTATTTCAAATAGAGTCTCCCCTTTCCGAGATAAAATTCCAAGTTTCACTAACAGTAATAAGTAATCCAATACTGCAATAAAATGATTCACCTCATAAAATTGTGGGAAATTACGAAGGATTATTTCTTTTCTATTAATTCTCTTTTTAAAATTAATTTCAATTTCCTTAAGGCTTATTAATTCTTTGGGATTTTTTTTAGATAGAACATCGATATACAGATACGTTTGCCAAATAGTTGGAGAGGTTTCGATGAAAATAGAATGACGAACTGGCAGGCCAATTTCTGGAGGTAATAAAAAAAGGTTGAGGTTTTGGTTGTAAACTTCATGAAGAAAGGAATTTTCCCTTGGACCAGGATGAAGCGACCAATAAAAATTAAATTTCTCAATTTCTGTACTCCAATGATCTACACTGATTTGATTTACTATTTTTGGATCCAATAATTCCCTGACACTGATATTTTCAATTTCAAAATTGGAACTTTGTACAAAGGCATTTTTAACGGAATAAGAAATGATGGAGCCTACTAAATGAAAGAGACGTTTCTCGGGGCAATAAGAAGGGATATAAAAGCTGCCATCAGAGGTCTTTCGTAGAAAGAAAAAGTGAAAGTTTGAAAATGATAGGACATTTCTCATCTTTTGTTTAATATGGTTACTACCTATGATCCAAATCGGAATATAACCATTTTGAAAATAGGTTTTTGTCCTTTTAATGAAAATCTTTTCTGGTATAGTTGAACACTGATATTCCAGAGCGTACCTCTTTCCATTATATAAAAACATTATATCAGGCCGCTGTTGAATCTCCTTATCATAGAACTCTAATTCAGCAGAAATCTTTTGATTAACAAGCCATTGGAAAAGTTGACGTTTTCCTTCCATATGATAAATGGATTCATTTTCGTAAAAATCCCGACACGTACTACCTCTTTTATGAGCAAAATGGAAAATTCGTCGATCTCCCAACTTCAGAGTAACCTGCTCCCCACAAACTGGGCAAAAAAAGTCTTCTTTATTTCTCAAATACAAGAGAGTTTCCTTTTTGTATTCATAGCCAAGGCAAACCTTTGTTCCAATTTTTGTATGTGCAGTTAACAAAAAAAGCACCTCCTTATATAAAATATAATTCGTTTAAAGGCTGCAAAATCCTTTTAAAAAAATAAAAAAACAATCGGCCAATTATCCCGATTGTTTTGTCTTATTGAATCAAATTTTTAACTATCAAAGAAGCGGTGACAGAAGCCTTGCTGTTGATTCTAGTAGGCGAAAACCGATATGCCTTTTTTGAAACGATTTTAACTCAAGTTGCTTGGAGAATTCCAAATCATTTAAATATTCCGCAACAAGTTTTTGGGTACTTTTCGTTCGATACAAAAAGGCGTTAACCTCAAAATTCAGATGAAAACTTCTCATATCCATATTAGACGTACCAATAGACGCAAGCTCATGGTCGACAATGATGAACTTACTATGCATAAATCCCCGTTCATATTCATACACCTTAACTCCTGCTTCCAAAAGTTCAGGAAAATAAGAGCGAGAAGCATGGAAGACAATTCGTTTATCAGGCCGATTGGGCATGAGTAACCGTACATCAATACCGCTAAGTGCTGCAACTTTTATCGCCGAGAAGATATCTTCATCGGGAATAAAGTAGGGTGAAGCAATCCATACGGACTTTTCAGCAGAGGCAATCATCGAGAAAAAAATATTTTTAATCGCGCTCCACTCATTGTCAGGTCCTCCAGCAATTAATTGAACGCCACCATGACTTTTATTATCTAATTGTGGTGAGAGGTATTCCGCCGTTAAAAAACTATGGTTCGTCATATAATACCAGTCCTGCAAAAAGATGAGCTGTAGTGTTCTGACCGCTTCCCCCTTGAGCATTAAATGGGTATCACGCCAAAAACCAAAATTCTTGTCCTTACCTAAATACTCATCCCCGATATTTAAACCTCCAACAAATCCAATAGTCCCATCAATTACGATGATTTTACGATGATTTCGAAAATTAAACTTATTGTTTAAAAATGGCAATTTCACTGGTCCAAAGGGGACAGTTTCAATACCCGCTTTTTTTAATTCAGAGATATATTTCTTTGATAATTGCCATGATCCAACTGCATCGTATAAAAAGCGAATTTTGACTCCCTGGGCAGCCTTTTCAATAAGTACATTTTTGATTTTTTGACCTAGTTGATCGTGGCGGACGATATAATATTCAAGATGAATATGATGTTTAGCCCTTTGCAACTTTTCCAAGATATAGTGAAAAGTCTCTTCGCCATTGGTCAAAATTTTTGTAGAGGTATCAAAGGAAATAGGACTGTTCCCCAGCTTTTGGGCCAACATAAATAATTTCCCCTGGTGTTCACGCATAACTCTAAGCTTTTCTTTACTTCTAGGATCATTTTCACCCTCAATCGTTAGAAATGCCTGTTTATCAAGGAAATATTTTTTTCTAAACATCTTCTCTTTTCGATAATTACGCCCAAATAAAATGTAAAAAATAAATCCAACAAGTGGAAAGCTTCCTAAAACAACAAGCCATGTAATGGTTTGAGTGGGATGGCGATTTTCTAGAAAAATAACAAACCCAATAAAAATAACGGAAAGGGAAATAAAAAGGCTTAGGAATCCAAAAATTCCATCTTTTAAATTATTTTTAAAGAAAAACATTAGTATGGATAAGACTAACAGAAATAATACAACCCGTACTGTGTTTTTCAACGTCCTCACCTGCCTTGTTACAAAGTATTTGAAATGCTAAAAAAATACCGATTTCAATACTGAAATCGGTACGATACTATTTAAAATGTTTTCTTAATTCTGCAAAAACATTTTCTGAAATTATTTCTTTTCCATATTCTTGTACTCGATGAATGGTTAATTGCGTTTCAGAACCATATTCAAGAAGGACACTTAAAAGGTTATCTATTTCATCCTCATCAAATGTTTCTTCTGGAAATTCAGTATATAGATAGTATTTTCCTTCAAAATAATATAACATTGTTACTAAATCATCAAGACCTGTTCGGTTTGCTAACATAATAACATCCTCAAAGTCTTTGAAGGCTAGCAAAAACTCCAATGATTCTTCCTCAAGTAAAATTTCTTCATCATCTGGATCCCTTGGAATAAAATGTTGATCTAAAAATTCTTCAATCTTCTTATCAACTGGTAAATCCTTTAATTTCTCATTTGGCATAGGAAGTTCAAACTTTTGACCATCCTTCGAAAGCTGTGCCTTGGTTACAAGAATTTCTAAACCTTTATCCAACGCTTGGACTTGAATCCAAAGTGGACCTTCAACGACAAACTCTTCTTCTTGATGAACTTCATCCATCATCTCCCAAAAGAGCTCTTCACTTCGTTCACGATTGTACCAAATTTCTTCTCGATCAAAGCCTCTTTCTTCTATATCACCATAAGAAATATAAAATTTTACTGTATTTTCATTGATTCGTTCAATCTCCATTATCACCTCTCCCTTCCATTTTCCATATTGAAGGGACTAAATACCCCCAAGCAGATGATGCCCACTAGCATTTACCCAATGTTGAAAGCCTATTTCCTAAATTATTTCTAAAAAAGTATACACCCCTGTACTTTTATTTTATGATAAAAGTAGTAATAAGGGAAATAAAAATAACTAAAATTAAAAAACCATTTAATTGCCTATTTATTAGATATTCATTATATTGTAGCAAAATGACTTTGATTTCACAAACATAAAGTATATCTATAAAAAAAAGACCTTCTGATGAAGGTCTTTTTTTAATTAACCATGCGTTGAGCTTCACGTAATTGAAAAGTACGTACTCTTCGGGAAGAAATCGCCTAATTTCATCCTCATTATAACCAACTTGCAAACGTTTTTCATCAATAATAATTGGACGACGCAACAAGCCTGGATTCTCTTTAATTAATTCAAATAAATCTTGAAGTGGCATCGTGTCTAAATTAACATCCAATTTTTGAAATGTTTTAGATCTGGTTGAAATAATTTCATCTGTTCCATCTTCTGTCATTCGAAGGATTTCTTTTATTTCTTCAATTGATAACGGCTCTGAGAAAATATTTCTTTCTTTGTATGAGATTTCATGCTCTTCTAACCATGCTCTAGCTTTTCTACATGATGTACAACTTGGTGAAGTGTATAATGTTACCATTCTTCTTCACACTCCTTTTATAATAACTGCTACGATTTATAATAAAACGAAATTAACATTAATTAAGTGGTTATATAATTAAAATAATTATAAAAAAGTAATTTATATCATAAATTATACACCACTGTTTCTAAAAAAGGTATCCCTTTTTAAAAATAATCTAATACCTTTAAGGTATATATTTAATTGGTTTCATTATATTAGACGAATAATATCCATGTACGTTTCAAAGTTTTTGATAAATTTTATCTTTAACTTCATCTTTTATTTACATTTCTTCGATAATGTTCGTCTAAAATGGTTATTTTTTTGGTGGTATTTTAACAATAAAAAATTTAAAAATCTCATAGAGCTTATTTTAAAATTTGAAACTTAATTTTTTCTTAACATACATTCTCAATTAAAAAAATAAAATGAAAACGCATACATTCACTTTTTTGATTTACCCAAAAGCATTTATGCTTCTTATTTTATTTATTGAATTTCCTCTTTCAATACAAATGAAATTCTTTTACAATAAAATAAGGGGATATTCTATAAAATTCACGACAATAACTAGCCTTTGGAAAAGAAAAAATGGAGGGTTTATCATGGTTGGTTACATAACTGATTTAATAGTTGTAGCACTACTGATTGTTGGCATTACAGCATTAATGGGTGTGTTAACAAATAGCTTCGGTGAAAAAGTTTTTGGCGGTAAAAACCGAACTGAGTTCGTTGACGAAAGTGCGAAATATCAGACAGGTTGGAAATCTGTCGGTGGAAATAGGAAATAAGCATTAATAAAAAAACGATCTCACGTGAGATCGTTTTTTATTAATGCTTATATTGTGCTTTATATTGATTAAATTCTTTTTCTGAACAAAGAACAAAATGCCCTGAAGAAACTTCTCTAAATTTGATTTGCTCATTGTCATCATAATTATGACTAGCTGGGTCATAGGCTTTACGTTTACGAGTTCTTTCACTAATTGGGTCAGGGAGTGGAATTGCTGATAATAAAGATTGCGTATATGGATGTAATGGGTTTTTATAGAGTTCATCTGCAGGTGCGAGCTCCACCATTTTGCCAAAATACATAACACCAATCCGGTCACTAATGTATTTCACCATTGAAAGATCATGTGCAATAAAGAGATAAGTAAGCTCTTTCTCTTTTTGCAGCTTTTTCATTAAGTTGACCACTTGCGCTTGAATGGATACATCAAGTGCCGAAATCGGCTCATCGGCAATGATAAATTCAGGTTGAACGGCAAGAGCACGTGCAATACCAATCCGCTGGCGCTGACCACCACTAAATTCATGAGGATAACGATTGGCATGCTCTCTATTTAGGCCAACAGTTTCTAAGAGTTCATAAACTCTTTCCATTCGTTCCTTTTTTGATTTTGCCAACCCATGGATGTCAATACCTTCTGCAATAACATCTGCAACTTTCAATCTTGGGTTTAAGGAAGCATATGGGTCTTGAAAAATCATTTGCATTTTACGATTAAATTCTTTTAATTGTTTATGAGACTTCTTGCTATGAACATTTACCCCGTCGTATAAAACTTCTCCACCTGTTGCATTGTATAACCGAATAATAGTACGTCCAGTTGTGGATTTACCGCAACCAGATTCACCCACTAATCCTAATACTTCACCTTTATAGATATCAAAAGAAACATCGTCTACAGCTTTTACTTCATTGGGTCTACCAACATTAAAATATTGTTTTAAGTTTTTAATTTCAAGTAATTTATCTTTCTGAGCCATTTATTTTCCCACCTTCATATCAGGGAATTGAGCTTGACGTCTTTTTACAGCTTCTGGCGGTTCTACTTTTGGTGCATCAGGATGTAAGAGCCAAGTAGCTGCATAGTGTGTGTCAGAAACCTTAAAGAATGGAGGCTCTTGCTCCAAATCAATCTTCATTGCATATGGGTTACGAGGTGCAAAAGCATCTCCTTTTGGCGGATCCAAAAGGTCCGGAGGTGTTCCCGGAATCGAGAATAATTCCTCATCGTTTGTTTCTAAATCAGGCATTGAGCTAATTAAACCCCAAGTGTATGGGTGTTGAGGATTATAGAAAATTTCATCAGCTGTTCCAATTTCAACAATCTTTCCACCATACATGACGGCAACACGATCGGCTACATTCGCAACTACACCAAGATCGTGGGTAATGAAGATAATCGATGTATCAATTTTCTTTTGCAAGTCCTTCATTAGTTCTATAATTTGTGCTTGAATTGTTACATCCAGTGCAGTTGTAGGCTCGTCAGCAATTAAGACTTTCGGATTACATGCTAACGCTATCGCAATAACAACCCTTTGTCTCATCCCACCTGAAAATTGATGTGGATATTGATCAACGCGGATTTCTGGTTTAGGAATTCCAACTAGTTTTAATAAATCAATTGCTCTTTCTTTTGCTGCTGATTTTCTCATGTTCTGATGCTTTATTAGTGGTTCCATGATTTGGTTGCCAATTTTCATTGTTGGATTTAAAGATGTCATTGGATCTTGAAAAATCATTGAAATATCATGACCACGAATTTTTTGCATTTGTTTTTCTTTTAGCTTTGTTAAGTCTTTGCCGTCAAAAAGGATTTCACCCTTTTTAATTTCTGAGTTACCTTCAGGAAGTAAGCGCATAATCGATTTGGTTGTAACAGATTTTCCAGAACCAGACTCGCCAACAATTGCTAATGTTTCACCTTTGTATAAATCAAAGTTGACACCTCTTATGGCTTTTACTTCACCAGCAAAGGTGTGGAAGGATATATTTAAATCTTGTATTTGTAAAATTTTCTCCACTATAAATCCCCTGCCTTCTAATCGCGCATTTTTGGATCTAACGCATCTCGTAATCCATCTGCAATTAAGTTAAATACAATCATAATAAGGGAAATCATAACAGCTGGTATTATCATCTGATATGGAAAAGCAATCATTGATGTAAAGCCATCATTGATTAATGTACCAAGAGAAGCCTTTGGCTCTTGTAATCCTAGTCCAATAAAACTTAAAAATGCTTCAAAGAAAATCGCATTTGGGATTGAAAACATTGTATTTATGATAATAATTCCAAACATATTTGGAATCATATGTTTGAAAATAATCGATTTATCTGAAGCCCCTAATGTTTTAGCTGCAAGCACATACTCTTGGTTTTTTAATTTTAATACTTGGGCACGCACAACACGAGCCATACTTGTCCAGCCAGTAATAGAGATAGCAATAATAATCGGAGTTATCCCAGGCTTAAGAACAAGAATCATCAATACTACTACAATTAAGTTAGGAATCCCCATAATAACTTCCACTATCCGCTGCATGATATTATCTATGCGTCCCCCAATATAACCAGAAAAAGCCCCATATGAAACCCCGATGAGCATATCCATGAATGCTGCAACAAATGCAATTAATAGTGAAATTTGTGTACCTTTCCAAATACGAGCAAAAATATCTCGGCCTAGGCCATCTGTACCAAACCAGTAATATTCCTTAACATTTCCCGTTTCGTATGGATGAATAACTGTTCCATCTTTTCTTGTTAGTTCACCATTGAAGGGAAGCCAACTAACATGTTCTAGTCCTTGAATACGAGGTGGTAAATTTGCGTGCGCAACATTTTGGGTGTCGTAAGCATATGGCGTTAAAAAGGGTCCGACAAAAGCCATAATGATTAAAATGACCATTATAAATAAACTTACAACTGCCCCTTTATTTTTACGAACTCGAAGCCATGAGTCTTGCCAAAAATTTAAACTTGGCTTGGAAATCTTTTCACTTTTTGATAAATCAACATGGGCTGGGGCAAACAAATCTTTTGAGATATTTTGTTCTTTGTTGATCACTTAGATTTCCCCCCCGAAATACGAATACGCGGATCAATGATTCCATAAAGAATATCAACCACTAATATAATGACAACAAATGCGGCGGCGAATAAAATCGAAGTCCCCATGATAACTGGGTAATCATTAACCGCAATCGATTTTACAAATTGTTCTCCTAACCCAGGAATTCCGAAGATTTTCTCAATTACTAGTGATCCTGTCATTAATGCTACCGCTAATGGTCCTAAAACAGTGATGACGGGAATTAAAGCATTTCTTAATGCATGCTTTACACTAATCTGAAAATAACTTGCACCCTTAGCTTTTGCTAAGGTTATATAGTCGGAACCTAAAACATCGATCATTTCAGTCCGCATAAAACGAGCAGCAATTGCTATTACAAACATTGAAAGGGCAATTGTAGGAAGGACTGTATATTCTGGTCCCTGCCAGAACATAACAGGAAACCAACCTAATTTCACCGCAACATAATATTGAAGCAATCCTGCAAATACGAAGTTAGGGATTGACTTTCCAATAACAGCAATTAGAGTTGATCCATAATCAACCCATGTATTTTGCTTAAGAGCAGCAAAAACACCTAATATGATACCTATAATTGTTCCAAAAATCATAGCTTCCAAACCTAAAGTGGCTGATGGGCCAATTCGTAACGCTAGAAGCTTAGTAACAGGGGTATTATCAAATTGAAAGGAGACTCCTAAATCACCTTTGACCATATTCACCAAATAGCGTACATATTGAACTGGTACCGGGTCATTTAAGCCGTATTTAGTTTGCATAATGGCAAGCTGCTCATGTGTGAGTTTTTCTGCATTATTAAAGGGAGTACCTGGAATAAGCTTCATGAGGAAAAAGGAAACTGATACAACGATGAACAGGGTTATAATCATATAGAGAATACGTTGTAAAATGTACTTTGCCATTCTCCCACCTCCTAATTGATTGATAATTCGTCATTTTCCGACAATTCAGATACAGGTAGAAAGAGAGTATATTTCAAAGAATATACTCTCTTTCTATTTCATTGGTATCTGTTATTTCTTTGTATTTACAATCTGAATCCATTGTAAACTGTAGTCAGGACCAATTGCATGAGTTACATAACCTTTTACTTTGCTGTTAATTAAAAGGTTAGCAGAACGTTGGTACATTGGAGCTATTGCAGCATCGTCATCTAGAACAATTTTTTCAGCATCTTGAAGAACTTTCCAGCGTTTTGCCGGCTCAGTTGCTAATGTTGTTTGAGCTTGTTTAATCATGTCATCCACTTTGGAATTTGAGTAGCTCATGTGGTTTTGCTGGCTGTCAGTTGTCCATAAATCCATGAACGTCATTGGATCTTGATAGTCTGGACCCCAACCGCTCATCAAAATATCATATTGTTGTTTATCTTCACGATCTAAGCGAATTTTGAAAGGAACACTTTCAATATTTACAGTTAAACCAGGGAGATTCTTTTCTAATTGATCTTTAATGAAAGCATCCGTTTTCTTAGAAGATGATGTATCTTGACCAACATAAGAGAAAGTTAATTTCGTTTGGCCAATTTCAGCTAAACCTTTTTTCCAGTATTCTAAAGCTTTTGCTTTGTCAGTTTTTAGATACGTGCCAGTATCAGCGCGGAAGTCTTTACCGTTAAAATTAACGAAGCTTTTTGGAACGATATAGTCAGCTGGTATTGATCCATTTGCCAATACGTCTTTAGTTAAAGCATTTTTGTCTATTGACATGGCTAGAGCTTTACGAATATTTACGTTTTTCAATGCAGCATTTTTTTCGTTAAATTTTAACCAAAAAATAGTAGGCTGCTGGTATGTGTATAGATTCTTTGAACCTGTATATTGGGAAAGAATCGCAGGGTCAGCAAGTTTTGGTGTAATATCTGTCTGACCAGCTTCAAACGCATTTGCAGAAGCTTGACTGTCTTTAGATACGTTAAAGTTTACTTGTGTTAGACTAACTGATTTGGCATTCCAATAAGAATCATTCTTTACAAGAGTCCATTCAGTTGCTTGAGGGCCATCCCATTTAGTCAATTTAAATGGTCCATTGTAAAGGATGTGTGCGGCATCCTTAGCATAGTCCTTACCTTGAGCTTCTACATATTTTTGATTTTGCGGATATAATACTGGGAATGCAATATAAGTTGCAAAGTATGGAATTGGTCTTGCTAAGTCAACTTCAAGTGTGTAATCATCAATTGCTTTGACACCTAGGTCAGTAACAGGTTTAGCTTTGTTCATAATTTCATGTGCATTCTTGATTGTTCCATCCACGTAATAAGCATATGGAGAGGCATTATTAGGATCAACCACACGCTGCCATGCATAGACAAAGTCATGTGCAGTAACAGGGTCACCGTTAGACCATTTTATATCTTTTTTCAATTTAATTGTATAAACTGTTTTGTCAGCGTTTGCAACTGGCGCACCCGCAGCAACACCATTGATTATTTTTTGATTCGGGTCAAGACGGTATAAACCTTCGTTTACAGCGTTCAAGATTGTGAAGCTTAAAACGTCTTGAGACAAAGCACTATCCATTGATGGAATTTCAGCTGTCTCAAGAACATTTAGTACTTGATCAGGTGCTTTCTCAGCAGTTTTTGTTGATGTACCGTTGTCTTGCGTTTTATTACTAGAGCATGCTGCTAAGAACATACTAAGTACTAGCGATAAAACTAAAAGTAGTGAAAGTTTTGATTTCTTCACTAGTAGACCTCCCTTTTCTATTATTCTGAAAAATTACTACATTCCCTATTATACATTTTTTCAATTAATTGTACATTACTTTTTAGAAATAAAATTTACTGATTAGAAACAATTTTTACTCAACCATTACAAAATCCTGTGATATAATTTATTTTTACATTCATTTTTTGCTTAATAGAGCAACGCTTTAACCTATTAAATCAACGTTTTGGGGGTTTTTATATGAAATTCCAGTTAAAGAAAAGACTTCTAATTTTAGCTTCCTTTCAATTAGGTATATTGTTCATTTCTTTTTTGATTATTCATAAGATTACATTATTAAGCTATATCAATATATCATTTTACATTTCAGCTGCACTTCTTTTCACATCCTTACTAATTTATACAATTAATACTGGATTTTTTGATGTGATGTCAAAGTCATTGAATCTTGCTTTTACAAGAGGAAATGGTAAAAGAAGATTTGAAGACATTCCATCACTATCTGAGTTAGTAACCATTAGCCAAAAACCTTTACTCTTTTACGGCTCTATCACAGGACTATGTATGCTAATTGCTCTTTTCTTTTATTATATTTTGCGTACTTGATTACCAATATACATTTCATTATAATATTAATAAATGAATAGTAGCTGTAAAGCGATGATAAAGAGTAGTACGTATTAACATTCGTTTTAGAGAGTTTGTGGATGGTGGAAACAAACACGAATCAATACGGAATGGACTTTGGAGCTTCTTTCCAAACCTTTAAGGATAAAAGTAGTAGGATAGGACGCTTTCCTTGCGTTATAAGGATTCATAATCATTTTATAATTATGAAGCTGAGTGACTCTTTTTGGAGTAATTTAGGGTGGTACCGCGAACCATTCGTCCCTATTTTTATGGGATGAATGGTTTTTTATTTTCACTTTTTTAGGAGGAATGAACGATGAAGACTATATTTTCAGGTATCCAACCAAGTGGTACAATCACGCTTGGTAACTATATCGGAGCAATGAAACAATTTGTGGAACTACAGGACGAATACAATTGTTTCTTTTGCATTGTTGACCAGCATGCAATTACCGTTCCACAGGATCCGGAAACACTAAGAAAAAACATTCGGAGCCTGGCAGCACTGTATATTTCTGTTGGAATTGATCCAAATAAAGCAACATTATTTATTCAATCCGAGGTTCCGGCACATGCTCAGGCAGGTTGGATGATGCAATGCGTTTCCTATATCGGGGAATTGGAAAGAATGACTCAATTTAAAGATAAATCATATGGGAAAGAAGCGGTTTCAGCCAGTTTATTAACGTATCCTCCATTAATGGCGGCAGATATTCTTTTATACAATACAGATCTTGTTCCTGTTGGTGAAGATCAAAAGCAGCATATGGAATTAACAAGAGACCTTGCTGAAAGATTTAACAAAAAGTATAATGATATTCTTACAATTCCTGAAATTCGTATTCCTAAAGTAGGTGCACGGGTCATGTCTTTACAGGAACCAACGAAAAAAATGAGCAAGTCGGATGTAAATAAAAAGTCCTTTATCACCCCACTAGATGATCCAAAACAAATTGAGAAGAAAATCAAAAGTGCTGTTACAGATTCAGAAGGAATTGTTAAATTCGATAAAGAAAATAAGCCTGGGGTTTCCAATCTGCTATCGATATACTCAATCTTGGGTGGTAAATCAATTGCTGATCTCGAGGAAATGTATAATGGTAAAGGGTATGGAGATTTTAAAGGTGATTTAGCAGAAGTTGTCGTAAATGTATTTAAACCGATTCAAGAGAAATACTATCATCTTATGGAATCAAGTGCACTTGACGATATTTTAGATCAAGGTGCTGAAAAAGCTAATCTTGTGGCAAATAAAACGCTGAGAAAAATGGAAAATGCTATGGGTTTAGGTAGAAAACAAAGATAAATTTTTATAAAGATTAAAGCCTGATCCCAAAAAGGTATGTGTGTAATACCTTTTGGGTCAGGCTTTTAATTTACTTTTGGACCATGCTCCATTTCCCAAAGCTTTTCAAAGAATGGCTGCCCTTTTATTATATTTTCACAGAAAAATTCATGTCTTTTGGACCAACCAAATTTCGTCTCTTCGAATAATTGTTCCCAAGCGGCTTCAAAATTTAATTCTTGAATTGATGAATACCTTTCAGGACACCACTCCGTATACCAATAGCGGACTTCTGCTTCATTCTTTGAAGAATGAAGTTGGTCAAGTGCCATAAACAAAAGCTGTTTTAATTGTCGCTCTTTTCGCGTTAAACCTCTCATCAATTCTGGTTCAGGTGATAAAATATGGAAATCCTTCATATCCTTTTGCTCATAAAAATGGTAAATTTGCGCTTCATGCGACTCAATCATTTCATAGACAAGTTGTTCTTGTCTTGGTATTAACCTACTTTTTCGAATTGGGATATTATACCCTATCGTATCAATCGCTAGTATTCCTACTCCATCAGTAACCACAAAACAATAGTCAAGCTGGACTCTCTCATGGTTTTTTCTTAAATAAGCCTTTTGAAAAATATCATCTAGAAGTTGCTGAGGTAATTCTGAGAGATCGTTCTCGATATAGCTAAATAGAAGCGGTTCAACTTTTAAAAGTGGAACTTGATCTAATAGTTCGACCCCATCATCCTTACGCCATTCATGGAAGTGGCAGACATTATATCCGTTTTCTTCACCCTCAAACCAATTTACCCAAACATCATGAAGATACAACATTGTACAACCCCTCACTTCAAGAAACTGTTTGTCAATCAGTATGGGCAGACCTAAGTTAAATTATTCCTTTATATATATTTTGCTCCAGTTATTGTTTATTACTACCACAACAAAAAATCCACCATTTTTTAATGGTAGATTCTATCTTCTTGATTTTGGATTGAGAGCATCTTTTAAGCCTTCTCCGATAAAGTTAATCGATAAAATAGTGATGGTGATAATCAATGCTGGTGGTATCCAAATCCACCATTTAAATTGCAGAACGTCTGGTTCGCTTGCTGATGAAAGCATATTTCCCCAGCTTGGGACCTCTTGTGGAACACCAAATCCAAGGAAACTTAAGCCTGACTCAGCTACAATCATCGTAGCAAAGGTAATTGTTGCTTGAACAATAATCGTGGATAGGACATTAGGTAAAAGATGCTTCATAATAACCTTGGCAGGTGAACAGCCAATTGAAATGGCAGCAATGATATACTCATTTTCCTTTTCAGAAAGGATTTTACTTCGAACGATTCGAGCAATTCCGCCCCAGCTAAGAAAGCTTATTACTCCAATTAAAACCCATAAACTCGATACTTTGCCGAATAGAATTGCGTTTAAAACAATAACAAAGACAAGAAAAGGAAAGTTCAAGACGAAGTCAGTAAATCTCATTAATAAATGATCAACAATACCCCCAAAATAGCCAGCAATGGAACCAACTAAGGTTCCCAATAAAATAGAAAAAAGTGTACAAGAAATTCCTACTAACAAAGAGATGCGTCCACCATAAAGTAATCTTGTAAATACATCCCGTCCACTTTTATCTGTTCCTAGCCAATGTACGCCAGATGGTTTCAATGACATCTGACCAATGTTAATTCTTGTAATATCAGCGGTAGTAATGTATGGAGCAAGAATAGAAAGGATTGAAACAATAATCAAAAAGATCAGGCTTATAACAGATAATTTATTCTTTTTAAACTTCTTTCGGGCAATCGCTAAGGGTGACGAACTTTTTTTCGGTGTGATATTTTTTACTTTTGACTCACTTCGAGTTACAATTTCCATCTGATTCCTCCTAATCTAACCTGATTCTCGGATCGACAACACCATATAAAATATCAGCAACGAGGTTACCAATTAGTGTTAAGAAAGAGAACATCATCGTCAGCGTCATTAAAACAGGATAATCCCTTGTTCCGACTGATTGAAGGAATAGTTGTCCAAGTCCAGGATAAGTAAAGATCGTTTCTGTGATAATTCCTCCACTTATTATAGCTACAATATCAAACCCTAAAAAAGTAATCAGTGGAATCATCGAATTTCTTAAAATATGGACATTATAAATCTTACTTTCTGGAGTTCCTTTTGCTCTTGCAGTACGAACAAAGTCTTTGCGGCTATTTTCAATAATATCATTTCGCAAAAATTGTGTATAACTAGCAATACTTAATAAACCAAGGACCAATGCTGGTAAAAATACGTGATGCAAGCGACTTAGCCACCATTCAAATGTACCATCTTCAACACGGATATCAACCGACCCATTTGATGGAAACCAATTTAGCTTAAAGGAAAATAAGAAAATAGCGAATACCCCAGCGATAAAAGCAGGAAGCGAATACCCTAGATAATTAAAAGCTCCTATTAGGTTATCCCCAATTGTATAAGGTTTTCGTCCTGCATACGACCCCATAAGGAATGATAGAAAATATGTAATTACTATTGATGAAATGCCCAGTAAGATTGTATTGGGAAGACGTTCATTAATGACTTCGGCAACACTAATTTTAAACCTTGTTGATTTTCCAAAATCTCCTTCAATGAAATGACTAATCCAACGAAAATACTGTTTTGGCATTGGATCATTATAGCCCAATTTTTCACGCATCTCAGTGATATATTTTGGATTTGTATTCCTAGGGTCGATTTCCCCAGTAAGTGAATCCCCTGGCATTAACTTTGCCAAGGAAAACACTACAATGGAGATAAGGAGTAACATTGGAATCATGCCCAATATTCTTCGAAATGCATACTTCAACATGTGCATTCTCCTTGTCTATATGTTCGAATAATTATTGAATCCACCAATTATTTGGGCGATTTTTACCAGAAACGTCGAAGGTAACACCATGAACACGCTTGTTTACTGCCATTGTTTCTTCAAGTTCAGCAATCGGTAACACAGGAAGTTCTTTCATGAATAGCTTTTGCCACTCTACATATATATCTTTACGTTTTTTCGTATCGGTACCAACCACACTCATATCAGTTGCTTGATCCAACAATTTATCACTATCTGCATTTACCCAGCGGGCATAGTTCCAAACTGCATCAGACTTCCAAAGCGGTGATGGATCCGGATCGGAGCCAGTTGACCATCCGCCAAAAAATACTTCCATTGAATTGTCAGACTTATCAAGCATATCGTAATATAGGTTTGCATCTATCATCGTTAGTTTTGTTTTTAAGCCCACGGCTTCCCAATATTGAGTCAACGCTTTGGCACGGGCTTCAAATGTTGGATTTTGAGTTTGATAGTGGCTAAAGTTGACAACAAATTTCTTACCATTAGGGTCTTCACGGAAACCATCACCGTCAACATCTTTATATCCCGCTTCATCCAATAATTTTTCTGCTTTTTTAGGATCGTATTGATATTGTTCAAGATCTTTGTTATCGGCTGCGATCCAGTGGTTTGTTGGCACCGGGCGGTTTACTGGCTTACCGACACCATAGAAGAAGGCATTTACCCATTCATCACGATTTATCGCATAGTACATCGCTTCACGAAGCAAATCATTCTGATATTTAGGGTTGTTCATAACATTTTTCTTACCATCCCAGTATCCTAATTTGAAACCAACATAATAGTAGCTTAGTCCAGGATATTTGATCGTCTTAACATTAGATAGTGCAGATACTTGATCAATAATGCTTGGGTGGAATGCTGTCATGTCTATTGTGCCATTTTTTAGCTCCCCAACTGTTAAAGACGGATCGATTACTTTCAAAATAATTTTTTCAATATGCGGCTTTCCACCAAAGTAATCATTAAAACGAGTCATTTCTACCGATTCACCAGGAACAATTTTTGTAACTTTGTATGGTCCTAAACCTACAGGATTTGTCCGTACTTGTTTAGACGACAACATATCTTTAACAGCAACTCCTTGGAATTCTTTACGTGACATAGGATATGTCCATAGGTTTTCCAAGTTGTTAACACGAGCTTTATCAAATGTGATTTGGATGTGGTAATCATCCATTACTTTAATCCCTTCGATTTTATCAGTCTTTTTAGCGTGAAAATCGGGAACTCCTAAAATATTTTGAACGTTGGAATAACGAGGACCTTCATAATCCTTGTCTGCAAGCACTTTCAATGCAAATTCCCAGTCTTTTACGGACAATTCTTCACCGTTTTGCCATTTAACGCCCTTTTTGATAGTAAAATTATAAACCTTATTATTTTTTGTTTCCCATGAGGCAATATTTGGCTGTGGCTTTAATTTATCATCGAATTTAATTAGATTTTCATCGATGAAATCAAGTACTTGAAAATCTGCGTCCACACCATAAAAGCCCATGTTAAATTTACCCTCTGGGGCAGAGTCAAGTGAATATACTAATGTTCCGCCATCCTTTGGAATTTCAGCCGTTTGGCTATTCTTGGAACTATCCGTTTTCTTCGAACTTGCTTTGTCGCTGCTGCAAGCAACTAAAAAAATTGATAGAAATAGTGTTAGTGCAGCAAGCGAGAGCAAACTTTTTTTTTCATTTTTTTCCCCCTAAAAGATTGTCTTTTTCTTTTTAGTAAAGGTGACACGCAACTTGATGAGATGGCTTCACCTCCTTTAAGACGGGCTTATATTTAGAGCATTCCTCCTTTGCCATTGGACAGCGCGGATGGAATGGGCATCCAGATGGCGGATTTACTGGGCTTGGCACATCTCCCTTTAAAATGGTCCTTACCTTTTTTTTCCGTGGATCTGATGATGGTATTGCTGAAATTAGTGCCTTTGTGTATGGATGGAGGGGAGCGGCATAAAGACTTGTTTTTTCGGAAATCTCTACCATGTTACCTAAGTACATCACACCAATTCGGTCACTCATATGTTTAACTACACTTAAGTCGTGGGCTATAAATAAGAAGGTTAAGTCAAATTCTTCCTGTAAATCTTTTAAAAGATTTAAAACCTGTGATTGAACGGAAACATCGAGGGCGGAAACTGGTTCATCAGCTATGATTAATTTTGGCCTTAATGCCAGGGAACGGGCTATCCCAATTCTTTGACGTTGACCACCGGAAAACTCATGTGCATATTTGTAGTAGGCATCCTTCGGGAGTCCTACCTTTTCCAATAAATCCCTCACTTCCTTTTTTAATTCTGCCTGGCTTTTCTTTTTATAGTTATAAATTGGCTCAGCGACAATATCGCCTACCATCTGCATTGGGTTTAGTGAGGCATATGGGTCTTGAAACACCATCTGTAAATCTTTCCGAATCTCACGAAGTGATTTACCAGTCAGATTGGTAATATCCTTTCCATCGAAAATGATTTTCCCATCTGTCGGTTTTAACAATCTGAGAATTGTACGGCCAGCAGTTGATTTCCCACATCCAGATTCACCAACTAGTCCAAAAGTTGTCCCTCTTTTAATCTTAAAAGAGAGATTATCTACAGCCTTTACATTCCCAACCGTGTGTTTAAAAAATCCACCCTTTACGGGATAATATAATTTCAAATTATGTATTTCTAGTAGATTTTTAGAATGAGAGGATAATTGACTTTTTTCATTATGGATTGTTGTGGTGCTCATTACATCACCCCTCCTGGTTTACTTTGTTCATAAAGTAAACGGCCACCTCGTGACCTTGTTCGACTTCTGCAAGGAAAGGGGTTATGGTATAACATTCTGGCATTGCCTTTGGACAACGATGCGCAAACCGACAACCAACCGTGGGCATTTTTGTAAGAGATGGGACAATTCCTTGGATGGAACTTAATCTTTTTTCCTCTGCATCCATTTTAGGGATGGCACCCAATAATAAAGTTGTGTACGGATGCTTAGGATGATAGAACAATTGATCAACATCCGTACGTTCCACAATTTTCCCCGCATACATGACAATAACTTCATCACATATTTCGGCTACTACTCCTAAATCGTGGGTGATAAGGATAACTGACATATCATTTACTACTTGGATTTCTTTTAATAGTTCAAGGATTTGGGCTTGAACTGTTACATCAAGGGCGGTAGTTGGTTCGTCAGCAATTAATAGTTTGGGCTGACAGGCAATTGCCATTGCGATCATAACCCGCTGTCTCATCCCACCTGATAATTGGTGAGGGTACTCATCAACAATTTTTTCGGGGCGAGATATACCAACTCTTTTTAATAATGCTATACTCTTGTGTCGAGCATCCCGTTTGGAGATTTTGAAATGGTTGAAAAGAACTTCTTGGAGTTGAAAACCGATTGAAAAAACTGGGTTTAGCGAGGTCATTGGTTCTTGGAAAATCATTGAAATATCTCTTCCGCGAATTTTATTGATTTGAACTTCAGACATTTTATCAAGATTAACTCCATCAAAAATGATTTCTCCTGATTTTACCTTCCCAATTCCTTGTGGCAACAATTGAATGATTGAAAGGCTTAGAACTGACTTTCCACAACCGGACTCACCTACTACCCCAACAATTTGTCTGGTCTTTACCTTGAAAGAAACATTATCAACTGCATTATAATCTTTTCCTTCAATGTCAAATGCAGTTTCTAAATTTTTCACTTCGAGCAAGGGTGTCTCTTTATTTAGAGATGTTTTTGTATTCATTGTACACCTTCTAACTTTTTAATTATTCTGTAAATTTAGGTTTTTTAACTAGAATTCTATTACGAACTTATTACATTTGCAAGAATTTTTCATAAAAATGGTAATTCATATACAGATTAAGCAAAAAGAAATTTGTTTTTTAAAAGCATTTTTAGCCAAAATTATTACTATCTTTTATAAATTTAGAAGCAGGAATTGAAAACGAGAGTTTTGTTGAATAATCATGGGCCTTGTAATAATCTTCTACGATCGCAAAGCCTGCGGCATAACCTAACAATTTCGGAATTCGCCCCCCACCGTATAAAAGATTATCGTGAACTCTATCACTTTTTTTCTTCCCTAATTGACCTTTTAAATATTTATCCCATAAGCCTAATAAATCCTTTTTTGTATACATTCTGCACCAATTTGCTAAATATTCTTTACCACAATTATTTAATACAGCATACTCTGCAAGACCTTCAATTATGATAGAATCCAATAATGTGTATTCCTCCATCCTCTTATTTAGTTTACTTAACCTGCATACATGATGATATTCATGGACCAGTAGTGCCTCCAATTCCTTCGTGTCATCAATTTGAGAAAGGAATAAAAACATTTTATCAGGATATGAAACACCGGATTTGTCGCTTTCTGATCGAAAAAATAAACCTCCGGATTGATTTAAAGGAAACAGAAAGATTGGTATGTCAGGACCAGACCATTTCTTTTTATAATGTTGAAATAGACGTTCTGTATTTTCCCATATTTTTTGTTCTACCATCATCTCTAAACTCCACTTCGAAAGCCTTGATGGCCTATACATGCCAAATTTCATTAATTGATTATAAATTTCGTTTGCATTTTGTCCCTTAAAATATGGAATAAGCTTTTCACAAATTTCTGTTGGATGTTCAAACTCTTCTTTCAACCATTGATTTGTTCGGATGATTCCCATATCCTCACTCCATTTTTTCCTGTATTCTATTGACCATTTTATGTATTATTTTTGGAGTGGTTCTTTGATACAAAAAAATCGACCAAGACGAAGCCTTGGTCGATTTTTTTCCTTACTCATATTTTTTGAAAACAATGGTTGCATTATGTCCGCCAAAGCCTAAAGAATTGCTCATCGCTGCCTTGATCTCTTTTTTACGTGCTGTATTCGGTACATAATCTAGGTCGCACTCTGGGTCTGGTGTTTCATAATTAATCGTAGGAGGAAGAATGCTATCCCTCATCGCTAGTAATGTAAAAATTGCTTCAACACCGCCAGCAGCGCCGAGAAGATGGCCAGTCATTGACTTTGTGGAGCTCATCGCCAGGTTGTAAGCATGAGTGCCAAAAACTTCTTTAACTGCAAGTGTTTCAAATTTATCATTATATTCAGTACTTGTTCCGTGTGCGTTAATATAATCAATATCCTCTGGTTTAAGTCCGCCATCATTGATAGCCATTTTCATTGCACGGGCTCCACCTTCACCACCAGGTGCAGGTGCTGTTATATGGTAGGCGTCACCTGTTGCACCATATCCAATAATCTCAGCATAAATTTTGGCACCACGAGCCAAAGCATGCTCTAATTCTTCTAGGACAATAATCCCCGCTCCTTCACCTATTACAAATCCATCACGATTTTTATCAAATGGTCTACTTGCAGTTTTTGGGTCAGGATTTGTCGACAATGCTGTGTTGGCGCAAAAACCAGCAACAGACATTTTCGTTATTGGTGCTTCGGCTCCGCCTGTTACCATTGCATCGGCATCGCCACGCTGAATAACTTTAAAAGCATCACCAATTGAGTTGGTTCCAGTTGCACAGGCTGTTACGGTACACGAATTGAAGCCTCTTGCACCAAGTGTAATGGAAACTTGCCCTGTTGCCATGTCTGGGATCAACATCGGGACAAAGAATGGACTCACCCGCTTGTATCCTCTCTTTTGGAAGATTTCGTATTGCTGCTCAAATGTTTCCATTCCGCCAATACCGGAACCGATCCATACACCGACACGGTGGGAATTTTCCTCATTAATGGTAAGGTTAGCATCTTTCACCGCCATAATCGCTGAGGCAACAGCATATTGGGTGAACCGATCCATTTTTCTAGCATCTTTTCTATCCATAAAGTTTTCCGGATTAAAATCTTTTAATTCTCCAGATACTTTTGCTGGATACTCATCAGCATTTACCCTCGTTAATGGTCCAATCCCTGATTTTCCTTCCACAATATTTTTCCAAGTCGTTTCTGTGTCGTTACCAAGTGGAGTAACTGCTCCAATTCCCGTTACCACAACCCTACGCTTTTCCATGTGTTACAACTCCCTTTCTATCTATCATTTCCCTATTCATTCTAATAAAAGTCTCTTTATTTTCCCCAACGAATGGCGATTGCTCCCCAGGTCAATCCACCGCCAAATCCTACCATGACAATGACATCATCGTCTTTAATTTTTCCGGCTTCCAGCTCTTCAACAAGGGAAATCGGTATCGAGGCAGAAGATGTATTTCCATATTTCTGAACTGTTTTCGACATTTTTTCGACAGGCAGCTCTAATCTTTGTCTAGAAGCCTCCATTATACGAATATTGGCTTGATGCGGGATTAGGTAATCAACATCGTCTTTCGATAAGCCAGCCTTTTCGAGAACATTTAAACAGCTTTCACCCATTTGCCGTACCGCAAATTTAAATACCTCTCGCCCATTCATAATGATAAATTCATCTTGGTATAGATGCTTTGCTCCTGTTCCATCTGCTCCAAGTTCAAATGCAAGAATACCTCGATTCTCAGAAACGGGCCGATTATTACTGCTCCAGCACCATCTCCAAATAAAACAGCCGTATTACGGTCGTTCCAGTCCGTAATTTTTGAAAGCTTTTCAACACCAATTACAAGAATATTTTTATAAACTTGAGTTTCGATAAATTGTTTTGCTGTAACAATCCCGTACATAAAGCCAGCACAGGCTGCACTAACATCCATTGCCGCTGCCTTTTTTGCACCCAAACGTTCTTGGAGAATACAGGCAACAGAAGGAAATGGATGATCTGGTGTAACAGTTGCTACTAAAATTAAATCTATATCCATAGGAGTAATTCCGGCATTTTTTATCGCACTTTTTGCTGCTTCAAAGGCCATATCGGAAGTATCAATATTATCCTCGGCAATTCGGCGTTCTTCAATACCTGTTCTTGTACGAATCCATTCATCTGAAGTATCCATTACTTTTTCTAAATCAGCATTAGTGACTATTTTTTCTGGTAAATATCTTCCAATCCCAACAATACCAGCTCTCATTACTGCCATCTCCTTTTGAATTTGAAATTACTTTCTCTATGGTTCTAATGGTTATTATCAATTATTATGACTTGGTACTAATTTTAACAAATAAAACAGGATTTAAGCAACTATTTAATCCACTTTTATCATCCGCTATTGTCCATACCTTTTATTAAAATAATCATAATCTAAATAAAGGAAAATTTATTAAAGGAGAATTAATTGCGATGGAAGAAGACAATAAGAAACAAGATGAGAGAGATCGATTTACTCGTTTAATGTTTGGATCAGGAGGGGGAAATGAAAAAAAGGTCACACAGCCAACTACCGATCCATCTCAAGCCTCTATCGATTTTGATGAACTAATGGTAAACATTGATTCTCTTGTGGAATCCGCAAAGAACCTAAAGCCATTATTTCAAAAGGTCTATCCTTTGGTAGAACAAATATGGAAAAAGAAATAAGCTGCCACATTTGTAGCAGCTTATTTCTTTTTTATTGATTTTCTTTTCGGGCGTCTTCGAAACCAAGTTCATAAGCTTCTTGCATAACTTGCGTGAAGAGTTCCATAAAGGGTTGAATCAAATCCATTGATAATTCAACTCCAGCCTTATCTAATTGTTCTTTTGCTTCTGGTAAATACTTCATTGCGATAGCCATAAATTGGAACGATTTCTCTTGAGTTGTCATATGTATCTCCTTCTATTTCTTATTACAGTAATTTTCCACTTTTATTCTACCCTTTGTGCCCGGAAATGAAAAGATAATCTTCCTTGAATTCCATTATTTGTATTGACAAACAAAAAATTATTTAAACCGCTAAAAAGCCCACAGGGAATAATTCCGGGGCTCCAATCTATTTACAAAAATTATCGTACAAACGTTGTGTATGTTCCATTTGCTCTGAAAGAGAGTCTGGAATTGTCGTTACTTTTCGAAGTGGGATTCTAATTATTTCTGTATCAGCTACCATTGACACCAGCTCGTGTTGGATTTCTTGATTGTCCTCAATATTTAAAAAAGCTGCGCATAAATCCCAATAGTTTTTTATCCCACTTTCAAGCAAATATTTACCTGGGTTCCTTGATTCGATAATTTCAATCATTGTTTCAATAACATCCTCAATAAATAGGGCATCCATGGTCCCTTCTCTAAACCCTTTTATTTCTTCATTCCTATTTAGTTTGGATAAAATGGTTTGTTGAAAAAGAAAAGTATTTGGCTGCCAAGGTCCATAAATTGTAGGTACATAAAATAGCTGGATATTATCACTTACATTTAAGGTCCGGTCTAAAAATCCTTTGAGGTCAATTAAGGCTTGTGAATCAAGTGAACTAGTTAGCAACTGGATTGGGAGAATGAAGACAAGCGTTTTATTCTTATTTTTATTCCGTTCCAAATATGAAAGGATTGGTTGAATAAATGCTTCTTTTTTCAAAATTGCTTCGTTATAAAGCATAAAAAAGTCGTAAAGTGAAAAAATAATCATATTAATAGGTTTTTCTGGTTTACCAAGCAGAGACCATTCCAAAAATGATTGTTCTTCAAAATTTGCATTTCTTCCTATTTCAAGCCTTTTTTCTTCAAGAAAAGGTGTTTTACCAATGTTCTCAACACGAATTCCCTTTACTTCTATTCCCTTATCAAGTAAAGTTTTGCAGACATGAAAGCCCACAAAATCAAATACACCAAAAATTATTGCCTTGTCCATAATAAATTCCTCCCCAATCTTTCCTTAATGAATCCTATGCGGTTTCATTTGGAAATATTTCTTTTCAGGGAGGATGCCATTAAAGAACCGATTCATGACTTTTGAAGAATTTAATAAACATTCTACCTAGCTGCTGTTTTTTTTCGGGTAGTATATAACTCGTTTCAATTGTATCGATATTCTTAACCATTTGCTGGATCAATTTGGATTGATTGTACGCTTTTCCACCAGACAAAACATGGATGATTTTAACAGGTACATCAAACTCTAATGTGACCCTTTCTTCCATGTTAAAAATATCTCTTTCCAGCAATTCCTGTTCCCTTTGATATGCAACCGTTAATTCCTTCATTACCTTTTTATAAAAAAACTTATGTTCCTTCTCCTGCTCAAGATGATACTTTAACGAAAGAATCGGATTAAGCAAAATTAATGACCTTAGGGTTCCTTTCATTTTCTCGACTAATTTTATTGCAATGAGAGCTCCCATTCCTTCAGCTAAAATATGAACTTTGTTATTTAGAATTTCACTTCGTATCACATGTTGATAAAGCCTTTGTGCTAGCTCAACAGCGTTTTCACTACCCCAATTGCGCCCATAAAGATTTGAGGAAAATATGGTGTATCCTGATTCTTTTAATTGATTAATAATGGCCAATTTCCCTTCATTCTGTGACCAGAAGCATTTATTCTCGTCCACAAAATGTCGTTCATCACCGATAATTAAGATCCCAAATCCAGTGGGCTTTTCAGGGTAATGGATGATATTCCATTCCGTATCCATCTGAAAATTTCGGTTTTCCATAGATAAATCCCCTTTTACATATTTCCTCAAATTATTGTATGTCATTTCACAAAAGATGAAAGGCAATTCGCCAATTTATTTTTCAACTATATCTGTTTTTTGAGCATATTCGCTTCCCAATTGACAAATGTCTATTTTGCAGTTTATATTTTTGAAATCATATGGTAAGATGAGAAAAGATGTAAAATTGGTTTAGAGGTGAGAAATAGTGCGATACTTTTGGACTTTTTTCTGGTCATTTCTTCTTGTTGAAATGCTAACTTACGTAGTAAGTTCTATGATTGGTTCTGCCTTTGATTTTAAAACTGGTGCCTTATTATCTGTAGTTGTAACTATTTTGGTATTCATTGTTTCAGCTTTGATTCCAAATGAACCAGTTGAACACCATTAATGTTATGGAGAGGTCATCCTGCTTGCTAGGATGACCTCTTCTACATCGTAATCATTTACATGTTTTTGGGCTTATTGTATTCTTAACTTTACCTCGTTACTTTCTGTTGTTATTTCCACTTTTGAATGATCCCGCACGTTCCCAGCAATCATTTCCCGGCCAGTTTTGTTTCAATATTTCTTTGTATATACCGTTTCAATGGCCTTGCGCCATAAAGTGGGTCAAAGCCGTTCACCGCGATATATTCCTTTGCCTCTTCCGTAATAGAAATTTCAATATGTTGTTCCATTAATCTAATCTGTAATTCATTCAGCATTTTCACAACAATTGTCTCTATTTCTCGAAGCGATAAAGGCTTAAACAGGATTGTTTCATCAATCCTGTTTAAAAATTCAGGGCGGAAATGCGCTTTTAATTGATTTAAAACCATATTTCTTGTGTTCTCATTAATCTCAATTTCATTTTCACTTCTCTCAAGTAAGAATTGGGACCCTATATTAGATGTCATGATGATGACAGTGTTTTTAAAGTTCACTACTCTTCCTTGAGAATCAGTTATTCTTCCATCATCAAGCGCTTGTAATAATATATTAAATACGTCAGGATGTGCCTTTTCAATTTCATCCATCAAAATAACAGAATAAGGTTTCCTTCTAACAGCTTCAGTAAGTTGTCCACCTTCTTCATATCCAACATACCCAGGTGGAGCTCCAATCAAGCGAGAAACGGAATGTTTTTCCATATACTCAGACATATCAAGCCTAATCATTTGCTCTTCACTATCGAATAAAGACGCTGCTAACCTTTGCCAGTTCAGTCTTACCAACGCCTGTTGGTCCTAAAAATAAAAATGAGCCGATTGGTCTATTCGGGTCTTTAATCCCTGCCCGTGCCCTTAAGACAGCATCTACTACCAATTGGACCGCCTCATTTTGACCGATTACACGTTCATGTAAAAGCACATCCAATCTTAAAAGCTTTTCTCTTTCCCCTTCAACAAGTTTAGAAAGGGGGATTCCGGTCCATCGTGATACGATGCTAGATATTTCTTCACCCGTTACTTCCTCTCGAAGTAAACGCTCACCCTTAGCTGTTGCTGTTTCCAACTCTTTTAGTTCTTTTTCTACTAATGGAATTTGGCCATGCCTAAGCTCAGCTGCACGATTTAAATCGTACTTATCTTCAGCCTTTTGCAATTCCCATCGTAGTTTTTCAAGCTGTTCTCTTTTTTCCTGCAACTTTTGAATGCTTTGCTTCTCTTGTAGCCATCTCGCTTTCATTCCATTTGCTATCTCTTTTAAATCAGCTAGTTCTTTTAGGAGTGCCTCAAGCCTTTGTTTGCTTCCTTCATCCTGCTCTTTTCTTAATGCTGCTTCCTCTATTTCAAGTTGCATGACTCTTCGTGTTACCTCATCCAACTCAGTCGGCATGGAATCAATTTCTGTGCGAACAAGGGCACATGCTTCATCAACTAAATCAATTGCTTTGTCAGGTAGGAATCGGTCGGTAATATATCGATCTGAAAGTGTAGCAGCCGCAACAAGGGCGTGGTCATGGATTTTTACACCGTGATGCACTTCAAATCGTTCTTTTAAGCCACGTAAAATCGAAATCGTGTCTTCGACATCCGGCTCCTGAACAAGTACCTGCTGAAACCTGCGTTCAAGTGCTGGATCTTTTTCTATATACTTTCGGTGTTCATCAAGGGTTGTCGCCCCTATGCAATGCAGCTCCCCTCTTGCTAGCATCGGCTTTAACATATTGCCAGCATCCATCGCACCTTCTGTTTTACCAGCACCTACAATGGTATGAAGTTCATCGATAAACAGCAAAATTCTACCTTCACTTTTTCTAACATCATTTAAGACCGCTTTTAATCTTTCTTCAAACTCACCCCTGAATTTTGCCCCGGCTATTAATGCACTCATGTCCAATGAGAAAATAGTCTTATCTTTTAAGCCTTCCGGTACATCCTTTCGCACTATTCTCCCGGCAAGACCTTCAACGATAGCTGTTTTTCCTACACCAGGTTCCCCGATTAGAACAGGATTGTTTTTTGTTTTTCTAGATAAAATTCGAATCACATGTCGAATTTCAGCATCCCTTCCAATTACCGGATCCATTTTCCCCGCTATTACTTCAGCTACCAAATCCCTGCCGTATTTTTTTAGTGCATCATAAACAGCCTCGGGATTTTGTGATGTCACTCTCTGGTTCCCCCTTATTTCTTTGATCGCTTGCATGATATTCTCAGGTGTCTTTCGGTATGACTGTATTATCTTTTTCATTTCTGAATCATTTGAATAGGCGGCTGCTAGCAGCACATGTTCAATGGATAAAAATTCATCTGAAAACTTCAAAGCAAATTCTTCTGCGCTCAACAAAAGTCTTTGTAGCTTCGATGAGATATATAATTTTCCATACTCAACGCCGCTTCCAGTTATTTGTGGCTTTTTTGCTATTGCATCCAGATATGTTTTTTCAATATGGGAAGAAGGCAAACCTGCCTTTTCTAAAATCGCACTAACCAGGCTGTCTTCTTGGTCTAATAGCGATAAAAATAAATGGGGTTCATCAACCTCTTGATGATTACTTTTTAATGCAATCTTTTGTGCATCCATGATCCCTTTTTGTAATCGTTCAGTCATTCGGTTTAAGTCCATTTTTCCCACACTCCTTTTTGACCTTTTTTGACCTATTAATAATATTATAAACGATTCCTCGATTAAGTTACAAATGAGAAAAGTCACCCCGTATGGATGACTTTATCTCATTAATATTTATGGTTTTCGTTGATAAGTCCAGTGACGGTTATCATTTGATGTTTCAGGAAAAGCATCTCCCGCCTTTAATTTTATTTTCTTTGGATGTAAGACGTTATCTCCTGTTTCACCAATTTCAATATACACCCCGTTATTCGGAGCCTTTTGTCCTGATTTGAAGCGTCGGCTTTGTCCCATTCCTTTTCCTCCTTTTTATTTACCTTTTTATTATTTCCTTTTCACGTTCGGTCATTAAAGGAATTTCCTGCAAGTTATCACTTTTTGACGATTGTATGAATTTATTCCACATTTATTGATAAATATTCTTCGTTAACAATATAATTATAGTAATATCTTGTTAATTATCGTTGACTGTCATCTATTTTTTAAATCTAAAAAGCGATTGATTTCGCCCCTTTAAAGGTGGTTATTACCATGCAGTCAGTAGAAGAAATCCCCATTTCATTGACTCAATTATTTGATATGGCACATCATATTAAGAAAATCGAGAAAGGGACTTTTCTTTTTCAAGAAGGCTCAGTTGCTAATGAACTGTATATTATCAAAAGCGGGGTCCTTCAAATCAGTAAAAATATTCCTGATGGAAGAGAACTAACACTAAGAATGTGTTCTAAAGGTGACTTTATCGGGGAATTAAATTTATTTTCCCCATCGGAGCGATATTTATTAACTGCACGTGTTGTAGAAAGCGGTGAAGTGGGCGTTATAATGAAAGATGCCCTGGAAGAAATGCTTTCGCAAAACCTTTCACTTTCGCTGGAATTCATGAAATGGATGAGTCAACAATTTCGTAAAACACAAACAAAGTTTCGTGACTTAGTTCTTCATGGGAAAAAAGGGGCCCTTTATTCCACCTTAATAAGAATTACAAACAGTTTTGGCATTAAAACCACTCAGGGAATATTGATTGAATTACCATTAACGAATCAAGAATTAGCCAATTTTTGTGGTACATCCCGTGAAGTAGTAAACCGCTTATTAAGCGATTTACGAAAAGCTAATATCATTTCTATCGATAAAGGTTCAATTATGATCCATGACCTTGAATATTTAAAAAGAGAAATTGATTGCGAAGATTGCCCGACAGAAATTTGTAAAATCGATTAATATTTAGAAAAGCGCAAGCGCCCCGTTTAGCGACGTATGGACTGGAGCGACTCGACTGAGATAAAAGAAACACGGAGAGCGCAAGCGATTCGATGTTGACTTATCGTAGGGAGGGGAGCGAAGTACACTAGTCGCTGGGCGCTGGAGCTGGGCAATTCTCAAAGATAAAAATTTATTCCTTCTCTTCTTTAAAAAAATCGGTCTTGAAAAAGACCGATTTTTTTATCTTAGAATGATTACTTGTATAGCCATAATAATAAAGAAGATGGCGGAATTAACAATTTCGTAAATGCCAATTTTTTTAGGCGATAACGGCTTTCCATAAAATATGACAGCTCTCACTAAACTTGGGAGATAAGCAAGTGCAACAATCCAGAAACCAAGGATAAACCAAACAGCTAATAATAATACATGATAAGCCCAAGAAATCCATTTAAATTGAAGGTTCTTTTTTTCCCTTATCATCGTCTTAACGTAAAACGTACACCCTACAAAGAATAAAACGGATGCACAAAAAATTAGGATGGATTCAAATGTTATAGTCCCACGACTTAAATAACTGCTAGCTAAGCCAACGATTGAAAAGGCAAAAATGGCACTAAAATCATTCATTAATGCACGATCTTGATTTTTGGCAGTATAAAATGCATTGATAATAAAGAAAGGAACCATTAAAAGAGCAAAGTAAAAAATAGAAGGTCTTTCAAAAAGAGGGAACAGCAATAACAGCAATGCAGGTATAATATAGATTAACGTCCATTTTGTATAAAAAGAGATTCTTTTCCTTTTAAATAATAGGAGCATCGGATAAGTTGCCAAATACAATAACAGCCAGCCAACAAAAAATGGGATATCCCTCCATATAAAGCCCCCATCAATCACTCCAAGCCAAAAAGGGATTATAGTCATTGCCCATGCACCGTGTTGTTTCGGTAGAAATAACTTCATCACTTTCACTCCTTTATCTTGCTCCCCTTAATATAAGATAGCGACTCAGAAAAAAAAGTGAAACATATCACATGTATTAAAATTAAAGAAGAAGGCCACAGCCTTCTTCTTAACCCTAATATGAACAAACATAATCCCCACTTTATATTCTATCGAACGTGAATATTATTGCAGTGATAAAAGTAACAGATTTGACAATTTTATTAACGTTTTTAATCAATTTTATGAACTTCTTTCTTTATTGTTTGGACAGTCTGCACAATACCCATTTCATCTTCAATAGCATAGAATGGAATTTTCGTTTGCTCTTCAAGGAATCTCTTTATTTCATCATCCCAATATATAATCACCTTTACATTGTTCACCTTAGTTAATAACGAAAGGTCATTCGTTTCTCTTAACAACAAGAGCTTTGGGTATTTTTTTAGCTTAAAACCTTCAATTAAAATAACATCAGGATGAAAAGACTCCATTAACTTTATTTGTTCCTCTAGATCCCATACGGAGTTTTCAGCATGCAAAATCAGTCTCCCATCACCTTCAACTAAAGCTGCCTGTGCTCCGGCTACAAGATGTTTTGTTGAATCCTTTTGCTGGAAAACATCAGGCTTGCCGCCATGCCCGTGGTGTTTTATTGTAACTGATTTTAATCCGTGTTCTTTTAATGTTTGGATTAACTTCATAGTTACCGTGGTCTTCCCACTATTTTGATATCCTACCACCTGGAATATTACCGGTTTTACCAAATACACACAGCCAACCTGATCATCAAGCAACAGGACATCAACTTCGGTACCCGCTTCATACCCCCTGGTTCCTCCAGGGAGAATCATCAAAGAATTTGCCCCTGCCAGGCTCATAATAATATTCGATTTATCGAGTCCACTAGGTGTTGCCTTTAGTCTGCCACCCTCAATTGAAACTGTGCTCCTGACAAATCGTGTGAAAGGATTCGCTTTTGGGAAATCTTCCTCAAGCAGAGCCTTTTCTTTTCGCAAGTGTGGTTTTTCGGAAAAAAGCATTCTTCGAATAATTGGGCGTGCAAACAGTTCAAAGCCGACATAACAGGCTGAGGGGTTGCCAGATAACCCGAATAAGAGTTTTCCATTGTACCGAGCGACTGTTGTAACACTTCCCGGCATCATGGCGACTTTATTGAATAAAACATCTGCACCGAGCTTTTCATAAATGGCTGGGAGATAATCAAAATCCCCAACCGAAACGCCACCAGTCGTAATCAATAAATCAACATTATTTAATGCATTTTTCACTGCCTCAAAGCAAGTATCAAATTCATCTGGGAGCTTACCATAGTAATGAACGGCACCGCCTATTCTCTGAATTTGCGCAGCAATCATGTGGGAATTGCTGTTGCGAATTTTTCCTGGAACCAGGTTTTCATTTACTTCCAACAGTTCTGTTCCGGTGGCGAATAGCCCGATATGTGGCCTTTTGCAACTGGTACATCCTTATAACCAAACGTGGCCAAAATCGCTTGAATTCCAGGATTAATTAAAGCTCCTTTCTTCACTAGGAATTCGCCTTCTTTGGCGTCCTCTCCTCGAAATGAGACATTTTCTCCCTTTTTAAAGCTCCGTTTTATTGTCATATATGGGATGTCATTCTTTTCATGTGATTGCGCTACTTCAAACATGACTACGGCATCTGTCCCCTCAGGCATCATAGCCCCTGTCATAATTCTAACAGCTTGTCTCTGACCAACTATTCTTTTAGAAACCATACCTGCCCCAATATGATCGATCACTTCAAATTCAATTGGATTATTTATTGATGCTTCCAATGTATCAATGGACCTAACGGCGAATCCATCATATGGTGCACGGTCAAAATGCGGCACGTCGTTAGTTGCCACTAAATCTGCCGATAAGAATCGGCCATAGCCGTTTTCTATCGAGACATATTCAGTTGTTCCGTTCAATTGGCATTCCATTATTTTTATGACTGCTTCCCCTATTGGAATGGGTTGTCTTCGTTCAAACAAATTCATCGGCTCCTGTCTACGAACTCAAATATTCCACTCACTTCACCATTTTCATTATAAGCCTATCGAAAACTCGCTACCATATCAACTATCACAATGTGAAGGAAAGATGTCTTTTTTTTTAAATAGAGATAAATCATATTGCATGTGTGATGCAGGTCACCCAGAAATATTCTAAATTCAATTATGCTTATCTCATGAAAGAAATTACCTTTATGATTTTTTAGGAGGATTCCATTATGCCAATTACATTTTCATCAGATACACTAGTAAAAGATATTGTTAACGAATTACCAAAAACAAGTGACGTTTTTAAAAAGAACCGAATCGATTTTTGCTGTGGCGGAAATATTCCGTTATCACTTGCTGCCAGCCAAAACGGTCTTAATATGGATTCATTATTAGAAGAACTTAAAGTGATTGCTGACAAAAGCGAGTCAGCTGAAACTGATTTAGCTGTTTGGACTAATTCTGATTCAAATACGATTATTGATCATGTCATTAACCAATACCATCGTACAACGGAAGAAGAACTATCACTGCTTAGCCCATATGTAACAAAAGTATCCCGTGTCCATGGTGACAACCATCCAGAATTATTAAAAGTATATGAACTTTTCTATGAATTTAAAAAAGAAATGGTCGAACATATGTCTAAAGAAGAAGCAGTCGTATTCCCTTTAATCCGCCAACTTGCTGACAATACAATTAATAACCGTGAAGAGGCAATTGCAATGATTGTGGAGCTTGAAAAAGAGCATGATCATGCAGGAGAGATTTTAAGAGAAATCCGTGCGGTTACCTCTGATTTTACTCTCCCGTTAGATGTTTGCGGTACATACCGTTTAGTATACAAACGCTTAGAAGAGCTAGAGGGATTAACCTTTATGCATGTACATCTTGAAAATAATATTTTGTTCCCAAGATATCTAGGATAGAGAAAAAGAGGATGACTAAGTCATCCTCTTTTTCTAACCACCAATATAGGACATCTCGATTTTTTTTCGGCTTCTGTTTGTTTCAGCTGTCCTTTCATCTGAATACCTGTCATCTCTTCCGTTCCATATTTCGGCTATTCGGTTGCTTAATTCTTCATCCGTCGCACCATTTCTCATGAAATTTCGAATATCATGACCATTCCCATTAAATAAACAAGTAAAAATCTGTCCATTTGCTGACAAGCGTGAGCGCGTGCAACTACTACAGAACGATTCTGATACAGATGTGATAAATCCTACTTTAACGTCAGTTTCTTTATAACGATAAAGCTTTGCCACTTCACCGAAATAGTGGGGATCTACTGGCTCAAGTTCAAAATGTTCTTTTAACATCTCAAAAATTTGCTTTTTAGAAATGACATCATCCATTTTCCAGCCATTTGTCGAGCCAACGTCCATAAACTCAATATAGCGAAGCTCCAGACCATTCTTTTTACAGTAATCTGCCATGGGAATTATTTCTGTATCATTTAGGCCTTTTCTTTACGACCATATTAAGTTTCACTCCAAGACCTGCTTGTTTGGCCGCTTCAATTCCTTCGAGAACAGGTTTAACTCCGATCCCACGTCCATTTATTTTTCCGAATAGCTCATCATTTAAGCTATCAAGGCTGACATTGACACGCTTTAGACCGGCTTCCTTTAATTTCAATGCCAACTTCGGAAGCAGGACCCCATTCGTTGTTAATCCAATATCTATCAGCCCTTCTATCGTTGAAAGCTTTTTTACAAGTGTAGGTAAATCTCTTCGAAGAAGTGGCTCTCCTCCTGTAAGTCGAATTTTCTCGACACCAAGATTCACAAAAATTCTGGCTAATCGCTCAATTTCTTCATAACTAAGTAAGGCTGACTTTGTCAAGAACACAAAGTCAGGTCCAAATTTATCTGCAGGCATGCAATATTGACAGCGAAAATTACAGCGATCAATCACTGAAATACGCAAATCATGTAAAGGTCTATTTAATGTATCTTTAATAATGGTTTTATCCAATATATTCAACTCCATTATTTTAAAAAAACTTATTTTTTTTAAGTGTACCAAGTTTACCTTAAAAAGGCTGTTATTTAATTCACATTACGAACACTTCTTACCATAATACTTATCTTAACAAATGATTTATTATGAACAAATAATTGTTTTGGAAAAAGTTTTTCCCCTTCCTTATTCATTTAAGCTTTTAATCCATCAACATCCTGAATGATTGAAAATTTCCAATAAAAAACAAAATAAGTTTTCACTATATTGTCATTGTTTACTTCTCATTATTGGCTTAACCTACGTTAAAATGTTATTAACCAAACTAAAGTGAACGTTTAAGACTTATTTATAATTCCGAATTCGAGGTGGAAGTAAATAATGACTACAATTAAACCAACCCATTCATTAGAAATAAAAGAATTACTTAAATTTGCTGATCGGAGATTTAGAAATGAAAGAGGAACTTATCTTTTTCAAGAAGGTATGTTAGCCGGAGAGCTATATATTATTATTTCTGGTAAAGTTCAAATCAGCAAAATCACCACGGACGGACGTGAACTTTCCTTAAGAATTTGTGGAGAAAATGATATTTGTGGAGAATTAACTTTATTTACCCATGACCCCAGATATTTATTAAGTGCCAAGATCTTGGAAGAAGGCGAAGTCGTCGCCATTAAAAAAGACGTTATTGAAAGTGAAATTTTCCAAAACAGTAAGCTTGCTTTTGAATTCATGAAATGGATGAGTGATCATTTTCGAAAAACCCAAACAAAATTTCGTGATCTTGTTTTGAACGGAAAACGCGGTGCCCTTTTTTCTACTCTCATTCGGATGTCTAATAGCTACGGTATTCATAAAGAAAAGGAAATTCTAATTGATTTACCATTAACCAATCAAGAGCTAGCTAATTTTTGTGGAACCTCCAGAGAAAGTACAAACCGGATCCTAAGTGACCTAAAAAAAGATAATATCATTTCCATTAAAAAGGGGAAAATTTCAATTTTGGATTTGCACTATTTAAAAGATGAAATTGGCTGTGAAAATTGTCCGGCTGTTTATTGCAATATTGAGTAAAGTATTTTTAGGGATGGAATACCATCCCTTTTATTTTGCCTTTAAACAAATTTTCTTCCATTTAACATTTTTCATGAGGCTGCGAATGGGTCAGACCCATGAAAATCTATTTATTGCGCTTGTTTTTCTCTTAATTCTTTTGGAATATAGACGCAGAAAGGTTCACTTTCAAGGTAATCACCTGTCATTGCATAAGCTCTTGACCTTGAACCACCACACACATATCGAAATTCACAAACCCCACATTTGCCCTTAAAAAGATCAGGATTCCTTAAGGATTTAAAGATTGGTGACTCACGATAAATTTCCGCAAGCGGTGTTTCACGAACGTTACCAGCTTTTACTGGTAAAAGTCCACTAGGGTAGACATCGCCAATATGCGAGATGAAAACAAACCCATTTCCATCATTGACTCCTTTTGGTGCACGTCCAAGGCCATCAATAGATCCGGTTAAACCTTGTTCCGTTAAAGCACTTAAATAATTTATTTCTCCATTCAGCTCCTTCGCTTCACGCATCTTTTGTTGAATAACAACGCGGCGGTAATGCATTGCTTCTGTTGTTTTGATGTCGAAGGATACCCGCTTACTTAAGTCATAAAGCCATCTAAATACTTTTTCATGCTGGACAGGTGAAATCATATCTGATACCTGACCTCTTCCAGTTGGGACAAGGAAAAAGACACTCCACAATACACAATTCAAATCTTCAACCATTTTTGCCATTTCATCAAGATAATCAATATTATACTTTGAAATGACCGTATTAATTTGAATTGGAATTTCAAGCTCATGCAAATAGTTAATTTTCTCCATCGTAAGATCGAAGGACCCGGCGGTGCCTCGGAAATGGTCATGAACCACCGCTGTTGGTCCATCAATACTAAAAGCCCATCGCGAAAGTCCCGCTTCTTTCGCTTTTTCAATAGCTTCTTTTGTCACATTTGGTGTAGCACTTGGGGTCATCGAAACCCTTACGCTTTTATCCACGGCATATTTGGCAATTTCAAAAACGTCTTCCCTCATTAGAGGATCGCCACCAGTAAAAACGAGCAGAGGATTGTTCATTTCATATATTTGATCGATTAGATTTTTGCCTTCTTCGAATGATAGTTCACGCGGGTCCCTCTTATACTGTGCGTCCGCACGGCAATGAAGGCACTTTAATTGACAAGCGCGGGTAAGCTCCCAAATCACAATAAACGGGTCCTTATTAAAATCACGGCTAAAAGCCATATGAAACGCCTCCTAAAAAACGGCCATTTCAAAAACAACAGCCTTAATACTCTGTATTATAAAGGTGTTTATATTTGAAAAAAGTGAATTACTTCACTAACTATGCGTTTTATTTGTCCGAATTGTGAAGAAAAAAACAGCAGAAATTTCTGCTGTTTTTTAGGAAACGTCAATGGCTTACCGAATTCCAAGAGCAATTTTCGCATATCGAGACATCATTTCTTTGTTCCATGGCGGGTTAAAAACGATATTAACATCCACATCCTTGATTTCCGGAATATCAGCTAATGATCTTTTCACCTGGTCAACGATTGTTCCGGCAAGTGGACAGCCCATTGAAGTTAAAGTCATGGTCACCGTAACTTTTCCTTCCTCGTCCATCTCTACATTATAAACTAAACCTAAATTCACAATATCAATACCTAGTTCAGGGTCAACGACAAGCTCTAAAGCACCCATGATATTCTCTTTTAAATCCTCATTCATCTTAAATCCACTCCTATCTTATCGGTACTATTCATTAGTATAAAATATATCATTAAGTATATAAGCTATTTAGACCTTTTGGTGTGAATTTTTTTACAGGTAAGATATAAAATTGTTAACATAGTATTTATAGAGGTATGAAATAACAATTTCCATGGAAAGTAAAAAATTCATAGTTGTAGTGTATCATGTAGATATACTTTTCCTAAAGCAAAGCATTTATTGTTAAAAAATAAAAAATAAAAGGAGTCCTTATGACAGAGAGACATTTGATTGCATTAGATTTGGATGGCACATTATTAAAAGATGATAAAACGATCTCTTTAAAAAATAAGGAAATTTTAAAAAAGGCAAGAGAAAATGGACATATTGTGATGATTGCTACAGGCCGACCATACAGATCTAGTGAAATGTATTACCACGAGATGGAATTGGACACACCAATTGTTAATTTTAATGGAGCTTTTATGCATCACCCTCGTAACCTTAGCTGGGGCTTTTATCATGAACCGCTGGATATAAAAGTTGCCAAGGATATTGTCGAGGCTTGCAGATCATTTCAGTTTCACAATATTATCGCTGAAGTGATTGATGATGTTTATTTCCATTATCATGATGAAAAATTATTGGATATTTTTGGATTTGGAAATCCCAAAATTACAACAGGCGATTTGTGTAATTATTTAAATGAGTCACCGACGAGCATGTTAATTCATACTGAAGAAGAAGAATTAAAAATTATCCGACAGCATTTATCCGAAATACATGCAGAAGTAATTGATCATCGGACCTGGGCAGCACCGTGGCATGTAATCGAAATCATCAAATCAGGCTTAAATAAAGCTGTAGGCTTTAAAAAGGCTTCTGACTATTTTCAAATTCCACCAGAAAGAATTATTGCCTTTGGTGATGAGGATAATGACCTTGAAATGCTTGAATTTGCCGGTCATGGTATTGCCATGGGGAATGCCATTGATAAGGTGAAAAATATTGCAAAGGAAGTCACCTTAACCAATGAGGAAGATGGCATAGGTGTATATTTAGCCGATTTATTAAAGATAAAATAGCCAATAAATTAGCCATTGTTTACCTAAATGAACGTTCATTTGATGGACATACTAATTATTGAGGCAGCGTTGCTGTTTCAAGAGAAGCTTGTGCATATTGGAGGGATTCGAATGGGTAAACGAAACAAATCAAAACGCTTTGTCCAACAAGGAAAAGATACGGTAAGCAAGCATGCTGAGCGTATCCCCTATCACATGACCTATGCTGAAGCAGAAGCTCAGAAAATGGCAATGTGCATGAATCCTCGCTTGGAGGAATTTGAAATGGGTAACCAACTGTTCCAGGAAGCAAGAAGATTTGTTGAAATGGCGAAGTCTGCCAACCCTGCTGACCGCGATTCTACAATTGCAAAAGCGAAGAATGCATTAAGCTCTGCTTATGCTAATTCGACTGTCGCTGAGCAAAGTCAGCTCCAACAGATGCAAAATGAGCTTGATCAAGTAAATCAAAATCAGCTTAAATAAGAAAAGGCGGAAGCGTTTATACATAAGCGCTTCCGCTTTTCTTACTTAAATCTTTGCAAAATAATTGGGTATGAATTCATTATTCGCCCTTCCCTATTTCGTTCATAAAGATTTATTAATAATGTCCCGTTATCTGGGAGTGTTTCTTTAGGGATTTGGATTTGAATTTGAATTGGTTCCCAATTCAAATCCTTATCTTTCATAAAAACCTGTTTTTCTTTAATATATTCCACATGACCATCTTCAACCGAAAAATAAAATGTCCCCTCTAACGGTCTAGCTTCCCCTCTGACAAGATAATTTCCATTACTACCTTCCGCTTTTACATTACGAAATGCATTTATTTGATATTCATCCATTTGCCTATCACCGTCTATTGCAAATGCTGTTAGAGCAAATGGGGGAAAAAGCATGATTGCACATAATAAACTTCGCATCTATTCTCCTCCTTTTTAATCACGTCGAAAGAATCCATAAACTCCTGTGGTTTGAATGATATTAGTAAAAGCATTAGGATCTACTTCTTTAATAATTCTTTCTAAATCAAACAGCTCATAACGGGTGATGACAATCATCATCATATCTCTTGCTTCGTTTGAAAATGCTCCTTTCGCCGGAATCATCGTGATGCCTCTGACCAGTTTTGCCTGAATCGCTTTTTTGAGTTCATCGGCTTTTTTCGTAATAATCAGTGCTGTTAGTTTAGCATGCCTTGTATGGATGGCATCTATCACTCTAGTTGATGTGTATAATGTAACCAGAGTATATAATGCTTTTTCCCAGCCAAAAAGAAATCCAGCCGTCGTAATAATAATGCCATTTAGTAAAAACAAATAGGTACCAACCGGTTTGTCCTTCATGCGAGATAAAACCATTGCAATAATATCTAGCCCACCCGTAGAAGCTCCCCATTTAAGTGTAATTCCAACCCCAGCTGCTAGAATTACTCCACCAAAAACAGCATTAAGAAGAATATCGTGTGATACCTCATTTATTGGAATTAGTGTCAAAAATAACGAGGAAAGTAATACACTAAGGAAACTAAAGATAGTGAAGGATTTTCCAACCTTTATCCAACCTAATATAGCTACCGGAATGTTCAGCAGCAGTAATAAAAAACCCATCGAGATATTTAGTGGTGTATGTTCACTTAACACTTTTGATAACAATTGGGCGATACCAGTGAATCCACTTGAATAAACATTTGCGGGTATGAGAAATAAATTCATCGAAATTGCGTTTAACAATGCACCAACTACAACGATGATTACCTTTTTAGTTTGAAGCCAAAGCATTCCGCTATCTCCTTTATGATTCAAATTGATTGCTTTTTTTTACTTCTTCTAACAAATAGATAATTGTATTTTTAGGTTGAAACCGATAAACTGAAACTAAAATATAATAGCTTGAAAGCAGGTGAGCTTCATGCAAGTAAAGATACTAGCTGACAGCGCATGCGATCTACCCCTAAGTTTTTACATTGAAAACAATGTCACACTACTCCCTTTAAAAGTTCATGTAAACGGTCAGGAATACGAAGATGTTAAAAATATTGATTCGAAAACTGTGTATGATGCAATCCGCAGCGGGAATGTACCAAAAACATCCCAAGCTTCCCCCCTACTGTTTGAAGAAACCTTCACGAAAATGGCTGAAAATAATGAAGATGGAATCTACATTGCATTTTCCTCAGAACTTTCAGGAACGTATCAGACCGCTGTTATGATTCTTGACCAAGTAAAGGAAAAATATCCAAGTTTTAATCTAACCATAGTTGACACCAAATGTGCCTCACTCGGACAGGGGTTAATCGTTAAGGAAGCTGCTAAGCTCGCTGCAAACAATGTTTCCAAAGAGGAGATTCTAAATGATGTACACTTCAGAGTCCGGCATATGGAACATCTTTTTACAGTTGAGGATTTAGATTATTTAGCAAAAGGCGGTAGGGTTTCCAAAGCATCCGCATTCCTTGGTGGTTTATTAAATATAAAACCAATCTTAAATGTCGAAGATGGGAAGCTCGTCCCGATTGAAAAAATCCGGGGAAAAAAGAAAGTGTTACGACGATTAATCGAAATCATGAAGGAACGTGGATCATTTTTATCTGACCAAATAATTGGTATAAGTCATGCCGATAATGAAGAAACGGCTCTAGAAGTGAAAGCCATGATTGAGGAAGAATTCCATCCGAAAGAGGTATATATTTCTTCAATTGGATCAGCTATTGGTGCCCATACAGGCGCAGGAACCATTTCTATCTTTTTTTTAACTCAATTGCCATCATAAACTTTTAATAAAAACAGAGCGAGGTTGGACCCCGCTCTGTTTTTATTTATGATCTGTTTTCTTAGAATATTGATTTTTTCCTGCTTGACGATTTTTTTCGCGCATCATATTTTTCTCATGATGAAGTGCATTATTGTCTTTTGCTTTTTTATCATTATCTGAAGTATGTGGCATAATACTTACTCCTTTCAACTTCACTTTCTGTATTTAGTGTAATCAATTCGAAGAGGAGTATGTAATGTTTGACTATTCTTTTTTGGCGTAGGTCCAGCTTCCTTCCTGATAAACTTTTCCATCCTTCATCAATTTTCCTAGAGCACGCTTAAACGCACTTTTACTTAAACCGAAGCGGTCTTGGATATCTTCTGGCATACTTTTATCATTATATGGCATTGCACCATTTCTACTCATTAAATATTCGAAAATCTGCTCTGCATCAAGGTCTTGCACTTCCTCTTTTCTTGCAAGTAACGAAACATTGATCGTTCCATCTTCTTTTACATCAATAATACGACCTTCAATCTTTTCTCCTAAGCGAGGCTCCTGTGGTCTTTGGGACTCATGAATGAATCCTTTAAATCCCTCAATGGTATAGACCCAGCTCCCAACCTTTGCGGTTCTGTATATATGTCCTTGAACATTTTTGTTAAAGTTTTCTCTTGTTGCTTTTACCGAAATCGATTGAATAACTTGATCACTGGCTAGCCTCGCGTATATAAGATTGCTGCGATTCACCCTTAATGTAATGTAGACTAAATCCCCTATCTTTGGCCAAACTGACTTATGTACTGGGAGATCATCTGCACCCAATAAAATATCCTTTTTTATTCCAATATCCAAGAAGACTCCTAATTCTGGATTCGTATCTGTAACCTTTACCCAGGCATAGCGGCCTACAGCAACTTCAGGAATGTATGTGGAAGCTGATGTTCTGCCTTGAGAATCAACATAGAGAAACACTTCGACTTGGTCTCCATCTTCATATTCTTGATGAGTCTCATTTATATGCAATAATACATCTTCATTTCCGTCTGTTAAAAAATAACCAAATGTGGTTTTACGTGCAACCGTTAATTCAGTTGATTGACCAATAAGTTCTTGTATTGACATGATAACTCCCCTTTTCTTTTATCGGAGCTTTTTCCGGATGGTTGTTTGAACTGCTATATTTTACTATAATGTAGCCATAAAGGGAAACTTTAGCAGGAGTGGGATCCTACATACTGTTAGAAATAATAATAAACGGAGGTTTTATTATGTCTAAAGAAAGCTCATTTGATATTGTGTCCAAAGTAGACTTTTCTGAAGTCACTAATGCTATTACACAAACGATGAAAGAAATTGGCACTCGCTATGACTTTAAAGGAAGCAAAAGCGATGTTACGCTTGATAAAGAAGAACTTGTCCTTGTTTCAGATGATGAATATAAGATGGATCAGTTAAAAGATGTTTTGCTTGGCAAAATGATTAAAAGAGGTATTCCAATTAAAAATCTCGATTACGGCAAAATTGAAAAAGCATCCGGTGGGACTGTTCGACAAAGAGCAAAGCTTGCTCAAGGTATCGATAAAGAGAATGCAAAGAAAATTAATATCATTATTAAAAATAGTGGTGTAAAAGTTAAAAGCCAGGTCCAGGATGATCAAGTCCGCGTTACTGGAAAAAGCCTTGACGATTTGCAAAAAATAATTTCCCTTGTAAGGGAAGCTGACCTTACCATTGATGTACAATTTATGAATTATCGGTAAAAAGCAGAAATTCCTGGCGAAGGGAGTGTTTACTCCTCTCGCCTTTTTTTATTGTTACCGGTGGAATCATAATTTCATCATTTTATCTCAAACTATAAAATGTAATTAATCCTTGGAGGTAAAAATATTATGAGCAACAATCAAAATCAACAAAAACAAACCTTTCCACCACAACATCAAAACCACCAGCCCGGAGTAGAGAGTGAAATGAATCCTCGTCCCATTTCTGTCTCCCCCACCTATAAACCAAGTGGAAAATTAGTAGGAAAATCAGCAATCATTACAGGTGGAGACAGTGGTATCGGAAAATCAGTGGCAATTTATTTTGCGAAGGAAGGCGCTGATGTGGCGATTGTGTACTTAGAAGAACATCAAGATGCGGAAGAAACACAGCAACTGGTTGAAGCGGAAGGACGCAGATGTTTACTTTATTCCGGAGATATTGGCAGTGAAGACTATTGTAAGGAAATTACCAATAAAACGGTCGAGGAGTTTGGAAAAGTAGATATTCTAGTGAACAATGCTGCTGAACAGCATCCGCAAAAAAGCCTATTGAATATTACTTCCGCACAGCTTGAAAAAACGTTTCGAACAAATATTTTCTCCTACTTTTATATGGCGAAAATGGTTCTACCTTATTTAAAAACTGGGGCCTTCCATTATTAACACAGCCTCAATAACTGCATACGACGGAAATGAACAATTATTAGATTATTCCGCAACAAAAGGGGCAATTGTATCTTTTACCCGTTCTTTAGCAAAATCGCTGGCACCACAAGGAATTAGAGTAAACGGAGTAGCTCCAGGACCCATATGGACTCCGTTAATCCCATCAACTTTTCCCGCAGATCAAGTCGCCACATTTGGCTCGAATACCACGATGGGAAGGGCAGGACAGCCTTATGAACTTGCACCAAGCTATGTTTTCCTAGCCTCAGACGACTCCACCTATATAAGTGGCCAAATGCTTCACGTTAACGGTGGAAAAATAGTCAATGGATAAAATACTGTAACACAATAACGCACTGGAGGTGTGGCCCCAGTGCGTTTGGTTATTATTTTCTTTTCTTAATTTTTATGAGAAATAGGGAAAATAGTAGGTAGACGACTACTAATGAAACAATTAGAGAAATGTTTAATCCGCTTTTCTTCGCTAGTACATAGATCTCTGCATTATCACGATCAAGAATAATCGAGTAATGATTATCTTTACTAGAAACAAGATCTCCCCCTAGTAACCCGCGCAGCTCTTTCCCGCCTTCCACTTGTTTGTCAGTTAACTTAACATTTTGGGATTTCCGGGTATTATTGATCGCAATAATCGCAGTTTCCCCTTTATAATAGCGTTTATAAACAACCATTCCATTTTTTTCGTATAGCATTTCCATTGTCCCTCTTGTTAACGATGGCAGCTGATTCCTTAACCCGCCAAGCTTTGTAATATAATCGATGAGATCTGTATTAGCCCGAAAATTCATTTGCTGGCGGTTATCTGGTGTGGCTCCTCCATTTAAGGCAATATCACTACCATAATAGACAACGGGTATTCCAGGGGTCGTATAGAGATAGACGAGCGCCATTTCCCAACGCGATCCTGGAAACTGTTTTTTGTCAACAATGTCGCGTGTAAATCTTACTGTATTTTCATTATCCATAAAATTCGCCATTAAAAACGGATTTTTGAATTGAGACATATCCTTTTCAGAGTTGGAATTAAGGGTACTAAAGGACTGATCCGTAGTAGCAAAGGCTGCTCTTAAATCATTGCTATGGGAATAATTGAACATGCTATCAATGCCTGCATCCTCATATTTTTTCAAATCTACAGGGGTATCTTTATCCATAACCCCCATTAAGAAAAAGTTTTTCTTCTCTTGTTTTACCTCTTTAGAAAAATCACTCCAAAAGCTTACAGGAACGTTATTAACTTCTGGCAGACTATAGCCATCAATATCCGTTTTTTTGATCCACCATTTCGCGGCATCAATCAAATATTTTTTTACTTCTGTATTGTCCTGATTAAGGTCTGGCAACCCATTTACCCAACCATTTTCAAGCTCTTGTTGATTGTTCCAATCTTGTATATTCTTTTTTGGATGGAACCAATTCTGTTTACTTGAATCATTTACCCAAGGATTAGACGCGGCAACATTATTGGCGACAAAATCAATTAAAACCTTCATCTTTCTCTTATGTGCTTCATTGACAAGTTTTTGGAAGGTCTTAATGGATCCAAAATGCTCGTCAGTTTTATAAAAATCATTCACCCAATAGCCATGGTATCCATTATTAGCATTATCAAAGATAGGCGTCAGCCGAATTGCGGTGAATCCCATATTATGTATGTAGTCCAGCTTATCAATAATCCCCTGAAAATCCCCTCCATTATATGCTAAGGGATCTTTTGTATTTACATCCAAGTCATTTTTAGTATCACCATCATTAAACCGATCGATCATGATGGAATAAATTGATTCATCCTGCCACAAACGGTTTTCTTTTTGTACAGCAGCCTGGGCTGGGACTGAAGATATTAGGAAAAATGTGATTAAAGCAAATGAAATTAATATTCCTTTCATACCATGGCCTCCTCATAAAAAGGGAAGAGGATATTCCCCTTCCCTTTCCCATTTTAATCTAATTATGTGAGTAATCCAAATTTAATGTTGAATAAACTACTTTTTTACGCTAATTTACTATATTAATATTATAATCCTTAAACCAAACGTGTAATTGTACAAAGTAGGCTAGTAGCTGTGGCCCAGTCATAAGCTGACCAAACCATGGCTCTTTAAATGCATTTCCTCCGGATTCAACGATACTTTGTAAATAATCTTGATCAAAAAATTCATATAATACTGAGGACTTATCTGTTAATATTTCTTTCAATAGCATTTGCACTGCCATTGTATATTCAGGATTATGTGTTTTCGGATAAGGGCTTTTCTTTCGGTATAGGACATCCTCTGGTAATATGCCTTCGAAAGCTTTACGTAAAATCCCCTTCTCCCTTCCGCGATACATTTTTATATTCCAAGGGATGTTCCAAACATATTCAACAAGTCGATGATCGGCAAACGGTACTCTTACCTCAAGACTTGCCCCCATGCTCATTCGATCCTTCCTGTCGAGCAATGTTGTCATAAATGAAAGCATATTGATATAAAATAGTTCTCTCCGTTTAGATTCTTCCAAACTTTCTCCGTCTAACTTTGGAGTTTCTCCAATCGCCTGTTGGTACCTTTCAATCACATACTCATTCAATTTTAATTTATTCCGCCAGTGAGGCTTCAACAAATTTTGCCGTTCAGCTACTGAACGCATCCATGGAAATCCAGAGCGTTCTAAGTCATCTTTACGATGAAACCATGGATATCCACCAAAAATCTCATCCGCACATTCCCCTGAAAGGCTAACGACAAAATCCTGTTTAATTTCCTTACAAAACCATAATAATGACGAGTCAACATCAGCCATTCCCGGGCAATCTCGAACATGGACAGCCTCAATTAAGTCATGTGCTAATTGCTGCTGACTAATAATCTTTTTATGATGTTTTGTAGCAAATTTGTTGGTAATCATATCAATATAAATCCCATCGGCATTGGGCTGGAATTCATTTGCCTTAAAATGCTGATCATTTCCTTCATAATCGATTGAATAGGTATGAAGCTGCCCTTTACCTTGCTCCTTAAATCCTTTAGCAGCAATGGCAGTAATAATACTTGAATCAAGACCTCCAGATAAGAAGGTGCAAAGTGGCACATCAGAAACCAGTTGTCTTGTAACAGCATCTGTCACTAAAAAACGAACTTTTTCAGCTGTTTCCTCGGCATTGTCTAGATGCTCTTCACTCAATACATTCCAATAGCGCCAAATTTTCAGACCATTTTTTGAAAAGGTAAGGCAATGGGCGGGTCTTAGTTCTTTTATTCCTTTAAAAATGCCTGAACCTGGTGATCTTGATGGCCTAAGCCAAAAATTTCAGCAAGACCTTCAGAATCAATCTCAGTGTTCATCTCCGGATTAGCTAAGATTGCCTTTATTTCCGATGCGAATATTATTCCTTTACCCTGTTCAGTGAAAAATAACGGTTTAACTCCTAAACGATCGCGTCCAATGAACAATTGTTCTCTTCCACTATCCCAAACAGCAAATGCGTATATGCCATTCAAATAATTCACACATTCCTCCGCCCATTCTATATAGGCAGTTAACAGAACTTCTGTATCAGAATGGCCATTAAAAGAATATCCTTTAGTAAGGAGGATTTTGCGGATATCTTCTGTATTATATAGTTCACCATTATAGCAAATGGTATATACATTGCCTTTCTTATTTTTGGACATGGGCTGCCTTCCCCCTCAGGGTCGACAACAATGAGTCTCTTATGGCCAAAACCTACATGTTTATCTGTCCAAACATTCGTCTCATCAGGACCTCTTTTGGCCAGGGTGTTAGCCATCTTACTGAGAGTATCCCTTGCATTTCCTATATTTTTACTAAAATCTATCCATCCCGAAATTCCGCACATATACAAGCACCTCTCTTTTTACAATCTTTCTTTCATAAATTTCATGTTCTTATTGTATTCAGCCCAAATTAAATGGTTAATTGTCCCAAATAAAGAGAAACAGGTTATAAATTTACAGGAAGATGTCTACAAAGAAGAATGAAAGCATTTGGCACGGAGGTTTAAATAATGAATCAACAGCATCGAAGAAAACTATACGACAATCAACAAAGAGCCTTTAATGAAGGTACCGTTGAACAAATTAACGATCAATGGATATTTTTTGACGAGGAAACGGAAGAAGCAACAATGTTAGATGATTTCCTGCAGCAGGAGGTAGAAATATTCCGGATGAACCGTTGGAAAAAAGGAGTATTTATAGAATCAGGTAACATTCGCATTGGTAACGAAGTAACTATGCTACGCGACCATGATTTGGTAAGGGTCAAAAAGCATTTAATTTATTCTCTTGAAAGATTATTAGATGGGATTAATGACGACGCGTTTTTCCAGTTCGTTACAACATTGAATTCATTAAACTTTTCCATTTATGATTGTATCTATTGTTATAACCATTTATCTTTCTTATCAGATGAGCATCGAAAAGATGGTGTGAATTTTATGGTTTTTGACAATCAGGAACAAATTTGTAATGTTCAACATCATTTTTGCTATTACGAAAAGGTAAATGACCGTTTTGAATTCACTTTAAACACAGGAAAGCGGCTTGTTATCGAAAAAATGATATCATAAAAAGGCTGACGAAATCCGTCAGCCTTTTTATGATAAATTTTCTATGGACGAAAAATTGACATTGGCAATACGGCAAATCCTAAATATAAAACAAGAATAAATGCAACTACAAATTGCACCCAAAAAACAGAGGTTCTACGATTCTTAGCTACACGAGATAAAATCATTTCCACTGACCCAATTACCCAAAGTCCGCCAACCGCTTTTAAAATGTACTTCCAGTCTATGTGATAAACTTGGGTAAGTAGACCGATCCCTGTTGCTATTATTATTAAATATAAAACTCTTATAATCATATGCAGTATTTTAAAGCCTTTTTCATTTCCTTTTTTATGTAAGGAAAGCGCCACCACAAATAAAATTAATGCCAATAACCAGGCCGTAACATGAGCGTGAATCATTCATTTGCCTCCTATGTATAGTAATCCCAATTATCATACCATAGGCTGGACAAAAAAACTAAAAATAAGACTAAACCTGGACCAAAACATTTGCTAATATTATCCAGTTTCATACGAAAAGGCAAATCCCCTTGCAAGTATAAGCAAGGGGATTACACATCATGATTTATTCACTATCCGGGCTATTGATCATAATTCCAGCTACCTGTGTCAGACGATCATAAAAAGCACGGCCAGCAGGGTTTTCATCCAGACCAATATCATGAAACGCTTCTTTCATGCAGTGAAGCCAGCACTGCGCTCGTTTTGGGGTTACTTCAAAGGGAAGGTGTCTTCCCCTCATAGCCGGTGGTCCAAATTCCTGACTATACAGAGCAGGTCCCCCTAAAAATTGAGGTAAAAACATTTTCTGCTTTCTTTTAATCTCTTCCATGTCACCCTCAAACAACGGTCTTAGGTCATTATCTGCATATACACGGGGATAAAAAGCATTTACAAGCTTATCAATGGTTTCTTGTCCACCTATTTCGGTATAAAGAGATTTAAATTTGAACTCCATTTTCTTCACCGTCCTTTATTATTCCCTTATTGTTATTAATTATAAAGGTAAAACGGAAGGCGTTTTGTGATTTATATCACACGAAATAATATCGGTTGGATTTGACTAAAATACCTCAACTCCTCCTGGTCAATAAAAGAGAAGGGGGGAAAATGTATTCCTGTTGCCTCCAGCCGCTCATAAAATCTCGGACGAACACCAGTTGGCATAAGGCGTCCAAAGATTTTTCCCTCTGAGTTTAACCCTTCATGTTTAAAGATAAAGATATCTTGAAGGGAGATAGCTTCGCCTTCGATTCCTTTTACTTCTGTAATGCTGACAATTTTTCGTGATCCGTCTTTTAATCGAGACTGCTGAATAATAATATCAATCGCTCCTGCGATTTGTTCACGAATCGCTTGTACCGGCAAATCCTCTCCAGCTAACATCACCATTGTTTCCAAGCCTGCAATCATATCCCTTGGACAGTTTGATTGACTTGTTGCAAGGAAACCATCATGTCCCGTATTCATTGCGTGAAGCATATCTAACGCTTCTCCTCCATATACTTCCCCTATAATGACCCGGTCTGGTCTTCTCCTTAAGGAGTTCCTTACAAGATTTCTAATGGAAGAAGCTCCTTTTCCAACGCAGTTTTGCGAACGTGATTCTAAAGAATCTACTGTCTTTTTTTCCAATTGAATTTCTGTGGTATCCTCAATCTTAATGATTTTTTGATCATTAGGGATAAAATTGGACAGTACATTGAGTATTGTTGTTTTACCTGAACCCGCTCCCCCGCTAACAAATATATTTAGCCGTGCTTTTACACAGGCATTTAGAAAAATAGCCACTTCCTCACTAATCGTCCTTAAGTTAATTAAATCTTCAATATGAAAAAGATCTTTTGAAAATTTTCTTATCGTAATAGTCGGACTGTTTAATGCTAATGGTGGAATGAGTGCATTAACACGGGACCCATCAGGAAGTCGAACATCTACCATCGGATTACTTTTGTCAATTTTCCTTCCTAGTGGTGAGATAATTTTTTCGATTACACTTATAACTTGGTTATTATCCCGAAATTTTATTGGTGATAACACTATTTTCCCTTTTCGTTCACAGTAAACCTGGGTTGGACCATTAACCATAATTTCCGAAACATCTTCATCTAAATAAAGCGGGAAAATTGGACCAAACACTGACAGACTATTCATCCAATCCTCACTATTTTGTTTATTTTTTTCTTGGATTTGATTTGATTGTTCCTCCATTTGATCCCCCTTTTGAATTTTTCTTTCTTAACTTTTTTGACAAAGGGGAAGTTATTTTTATTTTAGAACTTACAATAAAAATAACCCACCTTTACCGAAAGGGGGGTTTCTAACAGGTCATACTATCTCAATGATGACGCACCCTAATCTTTCGGTAACTGGCTGGCATAGCGTAAACACACCTTAGCCCCTCTAGTTTTGCGTCACTAATTTTCATCAGTTTTGCCTTTATCGTGATTTCCATACTGGATAAACCAACTAATCTCTTATTCCCATCATAGATTGTTTCATTTCTATCGAATATCCTACTAGTTCTTCATTTAAACTTTATTATATAGTCATTTTAGATTGTTTTCATCCTTTTTTTCTCACTTTATTTGGGCATTTTAATCACATTACATTCGCCCAGACATATGATGTAAAAGAAAATTTAAAAAAGGGTGTTGATTATGCCAGCAATTGTTGGAGTTGCACAAGTCATTACTCTTGGTAGCAGTTCTGTTTTCCATATAGGTGATGTATATAAAATTATGCCATTCTCGACGGCAAAAACCTTTTCCGGTGCTGGTTCTTTTAACACTGGTGAAAGTTTAAATGTTCGTAATGATGTAAGTTCAACTAACACATCTGATCCAGATGTAATTGATTCTGGAAATTTCCTTAATGCTTAATAAATGGGTGGGAATCCAATGAATTTTTATATCCAGCAATCCATTCAAATTAATTTTATTAAAATTAATGGTATTACTAATTCTTCCGTTCTACAAATTGGCAGTGCCGGAATTATTAGGCCTGCTGCCTATTTATATAATACGGGAGGCTTTACACAGACCGCACCCTCAGCTCAAAAACCGTTTGCAGCCGCGGGCGGCGCCGCAGCTCCTAGTACTGCTGCTATCTTAGCGCCATCAGTACCATTACAATCACCGGTCCGCAGGGCAGAAAAATAAAACGTTACTTTAAAACTGTAAATTAGACTATTTGAATTGGCTTTTTGGATAGTTTGGAGGTTCAATCCGGTGAGGTGATTAAATGTATCAGGATTATTACCAATACCTTCAATGGTTACAGATGTGTATTCAAGCCCAGGAAAAGAGAATTGCGACATTAGAAGCTACTCTGCAAAAACTGACGGAAGAAGTTAAACAATTTAAGGAAAAACCAGCCGTCCATGTGGATAAAATTGAATATAAATTTGATCAATTGAAAGTGGAAACACTTGAGGGTACATTAAATATTGGCTTAAATCCTTCCGACTTGTCAGGAATTGAGGACTTTTCGGTACAAAATCAATCATTAAACACCCCATTGTCTCCAAAAACACAAATGCAAAGATCGATGAAAATTGAAAAGGCATTTATAGGTATTTAGAAACTGAGTTACCACAGGTCATTGAAGATACTCAAAAGAATTTAAATATCCAGCCAAACGAATCTTATTTATCCTTTATCAAACAAGATATAATTAAGCAGCTTCCTAACAGGATTGAATATCATCTAAAAAACAACACCCGTCAAGCTCAAACAGGGGAAACAACAACAGCTGACGAAGAAAAAATTATTGAACTATTAACGCAAGAAATCGCAAATGGAGTGTATCTATTTTTAAATAACCTGCCTGAAAATGTGAAAGGAATGAAGACAGAGTGATTTTTGAAGTCTATAACAGAGACATCACAGTGGAAAATATTGGTATCATTGGGGTTGCCAGCTCCTCATTGGTCTTAGTAGGTGATACACATTCTATTCAGCTTGCTACTACCTTTGATACTCCAGCAGAATCCTTAATCATCGGCCCATTTGTTCCTTTAGAATCGGAAGTGACCTGATTATGTTTCAGCGCACTTCTTGTGTAGACGATATTAATATAAAAATCGTAGCCTTCTCTTCAATCGTCCAGCTCGGGGATTCATGCATCATTAATGGGCTTTCTAAAGCGATTGCTGTTCAAAGGGAGGTTGAAATGGAATATGGTCATGAGGGGAATTTTTCTGCCTATCCAATCTTTAGTGAGCCAATTCCTTTTCAACCAATTAATGAACCCTTGGAATTTCTTCGCCAAAATTTGAATCCGATTATTAAAGTAAAACATATTGGGATTATCGGGGTATCTTCCGCATCCGTTTTACATGTTGGAAACAGTCAACACGTTTCGATGGAAACAAGAATTAAACATATACGCCAGCTTCTTCCTCATTCGGAAGAACAAGGACAGGGATAAAAGCATATGTTACCTAAAGCAAAGGGTAATCTAATTGAAAAGGATGTTTGTAATGCCAGCGATTATTGGTCCAGTACAAATCGTTAGCGTGGGTGGCGGTATCGTACAATTCGGAGATACGGTATATATTTCTCCAAAAACCAGTAGCAAAACGTTTTCTGGCTCTGGGGGATTTAATACCGGTGGATTTATTGTTGCAAATAACGGTTTAAGTGGAACGAATGTTTTAGATACTAAGCTGATTGACCAACCTATTGTAGCAAATAATTAAAAAAATGACATAGCCATCATAATATGGTCTATGTCATTTGTTATTTTGTTTACCTTCAACGACTAGCACCTCGTGAAAGCATCATCTTGTCTATTTCTCAAGCTTCAAAATATGGGCACCATCAAAGAAAAATAAATACCTTTCGTCTACTTTTCTCTTCCATATCTTTTCGATTGCTTTCGTATATAAATCAATTTGCATCCTATATCGGTCTTCAAGGATTGACTTTGCCTGTTCAAAGCCGCCTTTAAAGCGATCTGTAATTCCATCTGATTTATAATCAAGTAAGACAAGGCCGTTTTCATCTTCAAAAACGCAGTCTATAACTCCTTGTATAAAAATAGTTTCTGCTTCATCCTTCCAGAATGGATAGACCTCATTCGTAGGCATGGAAAGAGTAAATGGAATCTCTCTGTTGATTACTTTTGCTCGTGAATACCTTTTACCCAAATTTGTTGTAAAGAATTGAACGATCAAGTTTGCATCAATAATCTCTGCTTGCTCTAAGGTTAATAATTCATTATTAACCATCTTTTGCACCTGACCCTCAATCGATTCCACCGTGACTGGATTGGTTAAATCCACATGCTGCATTACCATATGCATAGCAGTTCCGCGTTCAGCAGGTTTTAATGATTTCTCCTGCATAAACTTTGGTCGCTTTTGGATTGACTTTTTAAATTTCCGAATGAGGTCGGTACCGCTTTGCTCATCAGAAATCTCACGCTCTCGTTTCATTTCTGAAACTGATTGTTTTGAACGATGGCTTGCAGCATCTAAGAAGGAATATTCCCAAGAGAGTCGTGACTTAATTTCATCCTTATAAATGGATTCAATTGGGACTGGTTCAGTCTTCTCTACCTTTTCAAGGTAGTGATCCTTTTCTTGTTCTTGAACAATTGATTGCTTTTTTATTCCCTCTGCATCCATTACGGAAATTTTCCAGTTAGAAGGATGTCTCGTTATTTCATCCGGAATGCGTGCGTTTTCTATTCTCCTTATTTCAATGGAGTCCTGATGACGGATTAAAGCAGGTCCAACCCAATCTAAATAGCTGCTCGCAGATGCTCGTTCATAATCCTTTAACAGCCATTCTGTATTAGAGGTAACTTCATTCCATTGATCTATTGTTTTATTGGCATCCTGTAATGTTCCAAGTAAGTAAAGCTTTTCTTTCGCCCTCGTCAAAGCTACATAAAGAACCCGCATTTCCTCTGCTAGCATTTCCATTTTCTTTTTCCGTTTAAAGGCAAGCAGAGGTAAGGATGGATAGGCAATTCTTTTCTCGGCATTAACATATTTTGCCGCAAAGCCATATTCTTTATCGAGCATATAGGAGCTACGAATATCTGTCATATTAAAGGTTTTTGCCATTCCGGCAATAAAGACAACCGGAAACTCTAGCCCCTTACTACTGTGGATGGTCATAATCCGAACAACATCCTCTTGCTCACCAAGCGCACGAGCCGCCCCCAGGTCATCTCCTCTTTCAGTCATTCTCTCAATAAAGCGTAAAAAACGGAATAAGCCCCGAAAGGATGTCTGTTCATATTGCCGTGCCCGGTCATATAATGCTCTTAAATTGGCTTGGCGTTGCTTTCCGCCAGGCAATCCGCCAACAAAATCATAAAACTTTGTTTCACGGTATAGTTCCCAAATTAGCTCAGACAGTGACCCAAGGCGAGCCATTTTGCGCCAATCTTTTAGAGAATAAAAAAAGCCGCATACTTTTTCATAAAAAGCCTCTGTCTTTTCGGTAGGCGTACTGCGACAAAAAGCAGAAACAGCGTCCCAAAAGGAACCCTTTTTTTGTTGGATGCGAATTTTAGACAGTTCTTCCTCATTAAGTCCGACAATCGGTGAACGTAATACAGAAGCTAACGGAATATCCTGAAATGGGTTATCAATGACACGGAGCAGCGACATCATAATAGCTACCTCTGTGGCTTCAAAATACCCAGTTGATAAATTAGCATAAATAGGAATCCCTTGTTGTTTAAATTCCTCCATGATTTGCGGTGCCCAGACATTAGACCGAAGTAAAATAACCACATCACGGTACATTAACTGGCTGCTCGATTTCGTCTTTGTATTAAACACGAGCGTTTTTTCTGCAATCAATTCCTTTATTTTCGCAGCCATTACTCTTGCTTCAAGTTGGGACTTTTCTAAATCTACTGGATCAAACTCATCTAGCTCGGGAGCGGACTCTGATTCAACTTCTGAAGCTGTTTCAAGAGGGCTACCATTATTTTGATTAATAAGCAATAGCTCAATTGGATATGGCTCCTCCTCCGAGTACGGAGCGCCAACTCGCAATTCTGCTGCTGCATCATATTCAATTTCCCCAACCTTTACGCCCATGATTTGCTTGAACAAATAATTAGTACCATCGAGCACTTCTTTACGACTTCGGAAATTTCGAGCTAAGTCAATTCTTAAGCCTGACAATTCACCGTCCAGCTTAAAACGGTTATATTTTCCTAAAAATAAGTTCGGCTCCGCCAAACGAAAGCGATAAATAGATTGCTTTACATCGCCCACCATAAACAGATTACCGTTATTCTCATCTTCGTTTGCGACAAGCTTTAAAATGGTCTCCTGAACCATATTCGTATCCTGATACTCATCAACGAAAACTTCTTTAAAATGCCCTTGAAAGGATTGTGCAGCTTCAGACGAAACAAATTCCCCTTCAGAATTGACTCCTGATGTCAAGATTTCTAGGCAGTAATGCTCCAAGTCAGCATAATCCACAAGCCCTTTTTCTCTTTTTACTTTTTCAAATCGGTCCGAAAAAACTCTGACGAGTTGAACTAGCGAGGAAATTAACGGACGCATCTCTCCCATATCATGTACAAAGTTTTCTGGTTTCCTTGAAAAAAGTTCATTTTTTATGTCAGTAATCTTCTTCTTGGCCTTTTCACGAAGTTTCTGCACTTTATCAGATAAGTCCTTATCATATTGATCTCCTTTTACCGGTTTTGCCCGTGAAAAAGACCAGGTTTGCATTGCCTGATAAAGTGTTGACCATGAGTCCCTTTTAGCTTGAATTAGAGTATCTATGACATTTATATCATCGATAAAATTTTCTGCCTTTGGAGCTGGACCACCAGGAAGCTTCGTGATCTCTAATCCCCTGCTAATCATTTCCTTCGCACCTTCTAATTGAAGCTCAATATCATAAAGGAGTGTTTGAATAAAAGGGAGATCATCTAGCTTTGTATTCAAATTTACATCGTACATCGAAATAATTGATTGAAGGTATTGCTCAGGTAACGGGTTCGATCTAGCAAAATCATAGATGGTTTGCACGATTCCCGTTAGTGCGGCATCACTTCGGTCACTTGTGAAGGAATCAACCAGCTTAAAAAATGCCTCATTGTCATTTTTTCCGTATTCATCTTCGAAGAGTTCATCCATTACTTCATCCCTTATTAACTGTGCCTCAGTGGTATCGGCAATTCGAAAACCAGGGTCCACATCGATTAAATAATAATACTTGCGAATGACCTCCATACAAAAAGAGTGAAGTGTGGAAATGGATGCTTTATTTAATAGGCTAAGCTGTTTTCTTAAATGGCGCGATCCAGGTTCTTGATCAATTGCTTTTTCTAATGCCTCACCAATCCGATGCCGCATTTCTGCTGCCGATGCATTCGTAAACGTCACCACTAATAATTCGTCGACATCGATCGGATCTTCTACCGAAAGGATTTTTTGAATGATTCTTTCAACGAGGACAGCTGTTTTCCCAGATCCTGCTGCAGCCGCAACGAGGATGTCTTGGTTTTTTGCCATGATTGCTTTCCATTGATCATCTGTCCATGTCACATCTTCTGGTTTTGGCGGAATCACAAAATTACTCATTTTCGGCAAGCTCCTTTCGAATTAATTCAAGTACTTCCCCATTCGATTGCGGCGGAAGAATTCGGTAATGATTGCTTTCAATCGATTCATCAAATTGACAAACTGATTTATATGCACAAAAAGTACAAGGTGTTTTATTTTTCAGCTTATAGGGAGCAATATCTACATCCCCGTCGATTATGGCGTTCCCTGTTTTTTGATACAAATTCCTTACATACTGCCTGAGGTCTTCAAATTCATTGATACTCGCAACCTTTGATCGTTTTGATAGGTTCCCGTCTTTATTAATACCCGCCGATATAATTTGTGAATCACCGGACTCAAGCGATTGATCCATGAGCCGGATGACATTTTGGTCACTTAGCATTAAACCATTCATTTTGAATTTTTTCATTATTTCCTTTTCGATTTCATCCATTGTTAGCAATTTTGTTGAGCTAATCATTGGATTATGAACATGGAAATAAAGCACACCCGCAGGGGTAGCTTCGAGCTCCACTAATTCTTTTGAATGTGTCATGACAATGTCGAGATAGGTTAACATCTGCAGAGCGGCCATAATACACTTCGCCTAGATTAATATCTTTTTCACTTGATTTGTAATCAATGACCCGTAAATAGACATTGTTATTTTCACCTTTTGCCTGATCAACGCGGTCAATTCTCCCAGCCAATTCCATATTTTTCCCGTTTTTCAATGGGAGGTGTAATGGCTTGAGCTGCCCTTTTGGTCCAAATCCGACCTCCAAGCCGATTGGTGAGAACCCACTAACCTTGGCATGCTCACTTAATACAAGAGATGCCCTAGTTATGATTTGCTCTAGTTTACGTTTAATATAATGATGCCGTTCCGAGCTGAGCAAAATTTCATTTTGAAGCTTTGGTGCAAGAGAATTGACGGCCTCTCCCTCGACAGCTCCTCACATTGTTTTTTTGTTAAATTAGCCCATGAAATATTTTGCTCATTCACCATATCAGATATTTGCTTTAAGGCTGCGTGGAACAACTCTCCAATGTCCGGGGCTTCCAAACGAAAAATTTGCCGTTCACGTAGTCTCAATCCATGCTGAGCAAAATGGGAAAAGGCACACCCATTATATAACTCCATTCTTGATACACTTGCTTGGATTGTATCACCGTACAGTTCATCTGATACCTCCGATGAAAGCGTTACTGCCAAGTTCGTATAAAAAAGACTTGAAAACACTTTTTGTGCTTTATCCTTCCACAAGCTCCCAAGATAAAAGTTATAAACATCCCACCAAACGTCAGAAATAGGGTAATTCCGCTGTTTCATTTGGAGCTGGCTGGTTAAATAAGATAGCGTCTTCGTTACATTAGAAACGAAGCTCAACTGTTCATCTTCTTCTAACTCTGATGGGTCTGAAACATAAAAAAGTTCATTAGCGTCAGGAAACAAATCTTTTAATCTTTTAATATAGGAAGAAGGAATAAGTGCTTTCCCTTCTTCATTGGCAAGTGGATAGCTTACATAGAGAACGTCTGTCGGTGCTGTTAATGCTTTGTAGGCTAAAAAGTTTTCATCCAATAAACGTGTCCGACTGCTAGGTGCCACTTTTATTCCTACCGCTAAAAGCTGTTCGCGATCTTCATCGGCTAGGATTCCTTCATTAGAAATCTTTGCAGGCAGGACCCCTTCATTAACGCCCACCACAAAAGTAACTTTGGCATCCATTATCCGAGACTTTTCCAAATCACCAATCAATACTTGATCGATTGCTGGTGGAATTAATGAAAAATGCAACGATTCAAATCCTGCCTCTACTATGTCAGCAAATGATTTTAAAGAGACCCACTCGTCCCCAAGAATTTCAACATACTGATCAAGCAGATCAATAACGGCATTCCACACCTGTTCGTGCTCGCGCATCTTGACAAGATTGCCTTTCTCTTCAGCAGCCGTTTTCCATTTTTCTAATTTCAAGGGAATATCCAATTCTTCTAAAAATAAATAGACTGCTTCACAAAGCTTTCGGCTGTATCCGCTTTTTTAAGACGTCTTGATAATCGTAAAATCGGTGCGGTAACCATAAGCCTTAGTTCATTTAATTGCTGCTCAAGCTCTTTTTCAGCGTCTGTTTGCGTGCTTGATTCCAATTCCAATCCTCTGATGCGTCGATATCCCCAACGATCCTTTTTCGTCCATTTACTTCCCTTTATTCCGTATGCCAATACATAGTTTTCAAGCTTATCCATCTTCTCACGCATTTTAGCTTGATTTTCCTGCAACGGATATATGAGCTCCGTTTTTATGACACGGAAAACAGGCTCATAACGCCAAAAAGAATTAATCACTTCAAGGCTTGAACGAATCAATTCTATTAGCGGATGATTGAGCATTGTCCTTTTCTGATCGATAAAATAGGGAATTTGATAATCATCGAAAACTGGCTCGATAAGATCGTGATAGTTTGCACCATTTCGGATTAACAAGGCAATATCCCGGTATCGATAACCTTTTGTTCGAACTAATTGACGAATTTCCCGTCCAATTCCTTCAATTTCTGCTCTGCGATTAACCGCTTGGCAAATATTAATTGCTGTTTGTCCATGAAAAGGTTCGACAGGGCGAGTATCAAATTTTTCCTCTAAATGCTGTAAGGAAGGGTGTTCCCATTTGTGCCGCTCTTTTAACAATATTGGCTGTTCTACTTCTATTCCTTCCGTCTTGGCTATCTCATGGATAGAATAACAAGCTTCTCCAGACAGGCGGAACAGATCAAGCTCATCTGGGGCTGAATCTAAATATAATTGATCGGTTGTCATTGCAATGGTTACTGCTTTACACTGTTTCATTAATTCCTTTATGACTAAATATTCTTGTGGCGTGAAACTATAAAAACCGTCGATAAAGATTTCTGCCTCTCTTAAATAATCAGAGAATGATATTTTTTCCGCGAGAAGCTGAAAATAGTCCTCGGAATCAAGATATTTTCCAAAGACCTTTTCTTCAAACTGTTTATAAATGATTTCTAAATCATATAACTTTTCATTTAATGCTTTAGATGAGGATTCCCCGCTTATGAGTTCCTCTGGCTTGATGCAATAGCGTTTAAATTCGGTAATCATTTGCTCTAGCTGCTGAAGAAACCCATTCTTATCTGCTGAACGCTGGAATAATTTTAAATTTTCCTTTTGCTCAACAATGATTTTGCTAATTAACATACTTATCCCGACGCTGTTTAAATGGTAGCGACTAATCCCACCTGTTTCTTGGAGAATTCTCCATGCCAATCGTGGAAAACTATAAACTTGTGCTCGTATCATTCCACCAATCTCGGGATCAGTCGATAAACGATATTCAGATAAAAATGTCATCTGTTCTGGAACGATATAAATGATCGGTTTCCCCTCGGGGTTTTCTAAAAGCCGATTTCGTATTTCCTTCAAACACATCGCCGTTTTGCCACTACCAGACCGGCCAATTACCATTCTTAATGACATGCATTCGCCCCCTTTTCCAATACATCCATTGGTAAATTCTTTATCACCTATTCTACCATAAAAAGGGTACAAACGTTTGGATTAGCCAAAACAGATTTACTCCAAAAATGGAAATATCTACGGAATTGCACATAAAAAAGAGCACTTATCGGTGCTCTCACTAGTATTATTTATTTAAAAATGCACGTTTACTTCATTAAGTGGCCAGTAGCGTAAATCAACTTTTCCTACGACTTGGTTGGTAGAAATAAAACCAAAATCCCGGCTATCCCAGCTGCCCAAGCGATTATCCCCCAAGACAAATAATTTTCCTTCCGGCACTGTATTTTCACCGGTAATTTCCTTTAAATTAAAGTCTCCAGTTAGTTTAACACCTGGTGTTTTCTTCTTATAGACATCTAAAAAAGGTTCTTCATATTTATGTCCATTAATATACAAATGATCATCCCGATATTCGATTTTATCCCCCGGCACGCCAATAATGCGCTTCACGAAATCCTCCTTCTCGTTTGCGTGAAAGACAATGACATCAAATCGCTTTAATTCTCCGACCTGGTAACCTAATTTATTTACGACTAGTTTGTTTCCGTTTTGTAGAGTCGGCATCATCGACTCACCTTCAACCACATAATTAGAGAAGAAAAAGGTACGAATAAACGCAAAAATAATGATTCCAATCGCAAAGGCCTTAACCCATTCCATTCCTTCTCTTTTCCATTCAATCTTCATAGAATCTCCTCCATTTTGCCACCGTTATCTTCTATCTATTTCCCCATTATCGTCATTTTCCATGCTTCTATTCATTCCTACTTCAATTCTTTTGTCAAAATAGCAAAGAATACTTAATTCTTAATTGTGCTTATTCCACAAGGAGAAACATCATTTACTAATAAATTGATGGAGAGCTTCTTTATTCTTTTCAAGATTGATATCCAAAACTGCTCCTTCCTCTTTTATTCGTGGTTCTGTAAAGCTGTTGTCGATTGGAATTCTTAATGTCTCTACATTCCCTCTATTTTTGGAAAAGAAGTCCTTTGCCATAAATAACATATCTGTCGTATCCATGTTTGTATTTATAAACGGAGTAATGACTCCTATTAATTTTGGAAGCTTTGGGATTGTTTCAAAACTTTTAAGCTGTTTTCCAACCGCTTTTAATGCTTCTTGCTGCCGCTTCACACGACCAAAATCTCCAATTGCATCATGACGAAAACGGACATAGCCAAGTAAATGCTCACCATCTAATCTTTGGAGACCTGGTTCCAATGTCACTCCTATATATTCGGACATTTTTTTCTCTACATTAATTTCTACCCCATTCGGAAATGCTTCATCAATTAATTGGACAAAGCCCTGAAAGTCCACAATTGCATAATATTGAAGGTCGATATCAAAGTTTTCTTTAATTGTTTGCCTCATTAGCTCAGGACCCCCATAGGCAAAAGCAGAATTGATTTTATGCTTCCCATGTCCAGGAATGTTGACGTAGCTATCCCTCATAATAGAGGTCAATCTATATGTTCCTCTAGTTTCATTATAATGAGCAATCATAATCGTATCTGCTCGTGACTTTTCATTTCCCCGAGCATCACTTCCGAGCAAAAGGATATTCGTGTCTCCGTACTGATCCTTTTTACCTTCGAATGTATAAACTACATTATTTACTTTCGTTGTTTTATTTACCTTCTTTAACGATTGGGCTATTCCTTGCTTATATTGATAATAAGCATAGCCTACAGTGACTCCAATAAGTACAAGGAAAACAAGCAGCACTGACACCCATCTTCTTTTTTTCTTTATATGATGTTTTTCAGATTTCATTCTTGTATCACCCACCCGTTAAATTATGACGAATTTTTTTAACGTTGTTTCTTTTATAATTCATTTTCCCCTACGAAATATCCTTCTATCAAAAACTTTCTCCTAATCAAAAAAACGCAAGCCATAAGAGCATTGCGATTATTTGATGATATTCAATTGCTATTTGTATCGCTTAAAATCGAATAAGGTAAGAAGAGATATTGCCTTTTCAGCTATTTTTTTGTATGATAAGAGGAACAAATGTTCGTTAATATAAAAGAAAGGTAGCCGTGATGGGGATGACAAGAATTCCTGAAGAAGATCGAAATATTATGGAAAAAGCCATCTATTTACCAATGGTTCTAATTGTTTTAAACCGGGATTTATCCGTAATCGAAAGCAGTCCCTTTAAATTAAAAAAGCCTTATTCAGAACTGATTGAGGAGACTATGAAGGATATACAAAAAGAATTGGCCGAGGTAAAACAGTACATGAAAATGAATAAACTTAAAGTAACTGAAATAAAACGGGACGATGCCTTTACGATGTACATGTTTATTTATAAAGGTTATGAAGAGAACCATAATTATTTTAATCCGAGGATTCGAAATAAGGTTCAAGAATTAATGATTTCTTATTTTCTAAAAAAACAACTGTCCCGTTAAAATAAATTGCTTAGTTCTTATCTTTCAAGAAAAAACTTCTACCATATTCTCGTGAATTTTCTGATGCATTCATTATCTTTGATCTGTTCAACAAATATAACCATTTCTTTTCATTATTCTCTATTCTTTGCATTAGCTTTATTTTAAAAGATCCAGTTCTTAACATTTGCCCGTCTATCGTACAATAAGAGACCGGAAAATGATAAGTTTTTTTATTTTGAAAGGTAATTGATGTTTGTTGTCGATCAGCTCGATGATAATTTTCAACATGATCATGGGCAATCCAAATGCATTCTTGGCGACTCGGTGATGTGGTCGGGAAAAAAAGAGGCGATTAGTTGGTTCAATAACAATTGGAATTTTACGTTTAATTCCAGTTAACAATCGTGTTCCTTTTTTTCTACTTTCATAATCGCAGCCAAAATAATCACAACTGTTCCGAATGATTTCTATTGGTTTAAATGGGGATAAAAACTCATCATCTACCTCAATAATTCGCGTATAGATTTTACTGCCATATTCTACTGGTTCTAAAAACATTGTACATGAATTTACCTCATACTCTTCAATCTGCTTTACTTTCACCTTTTTCAACTCCTATACGTTTAATCTTGTTAATCATAACATTAATAAATTACCTATTCTTTACTTTTCTGGAATTGTTGCTAATTTATTCACAAATTAATCCAAATAAAATATTTATCAGAAAATTATAAAAATTATTGATATTATCCGAAAAAAACCATATAATTAAAAAAAGCATCAGAGGTGAATTTCATGAATGAAAAATCCTACACGGAATTAATGAAAATTGGTGCCATGAAACGCAATCAGCGGAAGGAAAATTTCATCCAGGATTTGTACATTGATATGCTCTTATCAGAAATTCAGCTTACGGTTGAAAAAGAAAAATTATTACAGAAAATTGATTTTGCCATTGATCATCGAGACAAAAAAACCTTCCTAGTATTATCAAGAAAGCTTACTGAACTTAACAAACGCTTCGGAACTTAACAAAAACTTTTTATTGAACCGTCTTAAGACGGTTTTTTGTTTTTTATCGAAGTGTTATTTTTCATTTAAGCAAAACGAATCATACTTCTCGAAAATAAAAATAGGCTGAAGTCAGCAGTGCTAGTCTTCAGCCTAACCCTTTATAATTTTCTACTTCATTCGATGTTGAATTTCATACTCCTCCAGCATTGAGATTCGGTCGAGCATTGATGGATGATCATAACGGAAAATTTTAACCAATAAGGGTGGGTTTACCTGACTTAACCCTGAACGAGTTAATTCTTGAAAGGATGTAATGGCTACCTCTGGGTTTTTGGTCATATTAATAGCATATCGGTCAGCACGTGTTTCCTCATAACGGGAAATAAAGTTTGTTAGCGGACTTGATGCAAACATCAACATGGAAATAATTAGTAAGAATAACGGGAGGGATTGGATATCTTTCACATCTGTTATTTTCAACTCTTTACCCAAACGTCTTGTTACCCAATTCATTATCCGATAGGCCAAATATAGTCCGAACAGTGAAAGCAGCAAATAAATGGCTATGCCGAAATAAATATGCTTCTCAACATAATGGCCATTTCATGGGACATGATAAATAAAATTTGGTTATCTGATAGTCTTTCTAATGTAGTATCCCAGAGAACAATCCTTGCATTTGAACCAATCCCCGTTACATAGGCATTCATAGCATTTGTTTTTTCAGCCATATTTACTTCAAATACATGCTTTGCCGGAATATGTGCTTTACCCGCTATTGCCAATATTTTTGTTTCCAGCTCCTTATTCTTCAGTGGATAAAAATCATTGTATAACGGGTCAATGACAACTGGTTGTAAAAACATCATAAACAAGGTAAATGGAATCGATAACAGCCAGGCATGAAACCACCATCGTTTTGTGCTTTTCTTCATGAGCCAGTACAATATTGGGACAATAATCAGCATTGTGCCATAATTAAGCCAGAAATCAATTAACTCATCCTTCATCCACGAAGGAAATGATTGCGTCGAAATATGATAGGTTTTTGACAAGGAATAACTGATATAACTTAATGGAAATGTCGCCAAAAAGGCAAAAAAAGATAGCCAGATAATATAAATTGCACTTTGCAGCAGTTTGTATTTTGAAGAATTTTCAGCCCATCGTTTAAATACCTTTGAAAGGCCAAACAATAAAATGACAAAATAGAAAAGCCACTCAAACGGAGTTGATAAGAAAAACAAGAGATTCCTGATTTTCGAATACTCCTCACTCAGCATGAGTTCCCTTCCATTTAAAAAGGTGGCAGGATCGGCCTTTGTCCCTTGATATTCAAATGGAAGTTTTGTATTGGCAAAATAAAATAAATACCAATAAAAAAACAACCCATATATGACATAGGCCAAAACCGCATAGACCCCCATCTTCCTAGCCATGAATTATCCTCCTTTGTGTACAACCCTCTCCTTACTTAGTTTAGATAAAATCCAAGCTTTTAGAACTAACTACAAGAAAAAAGCAGGTTTTCTTCGACTTATTCAGATAGAAATAAACAATAAAAAAACATGGCCAGAAGCAGCCATGTTATTTTCTTAAAAAAAACTAGTTTTCTTTTTAGAGAAAGCTTAAAGGGTTTCAATAAAAAGAATCTTACTTATTTACAGTCTCTGTTACGAGGTCTTTTAATGCTCTTCTTAATATTTTTCCAGTTGTATTCTTAGGAAGCTCCTCTAAAAATTCAATGGAGGATGGGATTTTGTATTTAGCTAGGTGCTCTTTACAGTGTTCATATAACTGTTCTACTGATAAATTAGGGTTTTTACTTACAACATAACATTTAACTGCCTCACCTTGATTTGGATCTGGTATACCGAGTACTGCGGCATCGATAACATCCGGATGGTTGTATAATACCTCTTCAACTTCTCTAGGATAAACATTATACCCGCCGACTAAAATTAAATCCTTTTTCCGATCGACAATATAAAAATATCCTTCTTCGTCCATTTTCGCTAAATCCCCAGTATAAAGCCATTCATCACGGATGGTTGCCGAGGTTTCTTCAGGCATTTTATAATAGCCTTTCATAACATTCGGACCATGAACAATTAATTCGCCGACTTCACCAACCGGAACCTCTTCACCAAGCTCATTAACAATTTTATTTTTGACATGGAGGATTGATGTCCCAATTGAACCTGGCTTGCGCGGACGATCGAGCGGATTAAAACTCGTAACTGGCGATGCCTCAGATAATCCGTATCCTTCTGAAATCACAACATTAAATTTCTTTTCGAAATTCTTTAAGAGTGATACAGGCATGGATGACCCACCTGAAATACATAAACGCAAGGTTTGAAGGTCCGCTGGATTTCCTTCTGGATATTGAAAAAGAAAATTATACATTGTCGGAACACCGGCAAAAACAGTCGGATTAAATTCTTTTCCGAGGCTAAAAATTTCCTTCGGACTAAATTTTGGAACAATCAACAATGTTGCCCCATTCATTAACGGGGCATTTAAGGCCACAGTCAAACAGAAAACATGGAATATTGGCAGAGCTGTGATTACTCGATCTTGATCGTTCATTTTTAAATAATCGCCAACATCTTTAGCATTACTATATAAATTCTTATGTGTAAGCATTGCCCCCTTTGGCTTTCCAGTTGTTCCAGAGGTATATAGAATGAGTGCCACATCATCATCTTGAAGCTCAGGTCCTTGGAAACTTAAATCACCGAAGGAAACTACATTTGTAAACGATTTCATTTTTGAGTATACAGAAAGTATTTCAAGCTCAGATTGTCCGAAACCCGCCTGTCCCGTTTCACAAAATACAAAATGCTCCACTTTTGGCAGGAAGGTCTGCATTTTTTCTGCTAAAGGAATGGCAATATCAAGTGCTACAACGACTTTAACATCCCCATTATTCAATATGTAACCAATTTCATCTGCCGTGTAAATTGGATTAATCGGAATAACTGTTGCCCCTAACCTTAATGCTCCATATAAGCTGATCACAAAATGAGGGAATTCCCCAATAAAAGCCCAATATGATCCCCCTGTTTAACCCCTAATTTTACAAGACCTGATGCAAACTTCGTAATTGCTCCATCTAATTCAGCGTAAGTGCAAGCTTGCTTCATAAAGTGATAGGCAGGTTTATTAGCCCACACTTTTGCTGTTTCTTGAAGCTGTGATGATAGATTCATCTGTTTCCCTCCCCAAATGAATGAATACTCATTCATAAAATTGCAACAATTTTCTAAATATATTATATTGCGAACAATTTAAGTATTCAAGTATAATACTCTAAAATTTCAGAAAAAAACACGATGCTTTTACACATCGTGTTTTTATAAATTAATAAATTAAGTTGATGAATTCTTCTTTGGTTACATTTCCAAAGTAATGGACCATTTCGACATCAGTCAATGCTTTTTCCATTTCACCTTTATTATATCGGCATCCCTTAAGTCTCGCCTCAATTTCACTTACATCGCCAACACCAAAAAAGTCACCGTATATTTTACAATTCTTAATTGTTCCTTTTTCTGCTTCTAGACGAACATCGATTGATCCAACTGGGAACCTGTGTGAATGCTGGAGATTAAATTTAGGCGATTTCCCGTAGTTCCAATCCCAGTTTTGATATCGCTCCATTGAAAGAAGATGAATATTTTCCCAATCTTTCTCCGTTAAGACATATTCAGGTATTTCTCCCTGTCCACCATAAATATATTTTAGAAGGAGAGAACGGAACTCTTCTATTTCCATTTTGTCTGTCAGGAACTCGGAAATGTTGGCCACGCGGCTGCGGATTGATTTAATCCCCTTTGATTCAATTTTATCCTTTTTCACCTTTAAGGCTGATACAACATTTTCCATTTCTGAATTAAATAAAAGCGTTCCATGGCTAAACATTCTTCCCTTTGTTGAGAATTGAGCATTACCAGAGATTTTCTTTCCTTCTGCTAGAAGATCATTTCTACCGCTTAGCTCCGCATTTACTCCTAATTTTTGAAGTGCTTCGACTACCGGCTCGGTAAATCTTCGAAAATTATGAAAGCTTTCACCATCATCTTTCGTGATAAAACTGAAATTTAAATTCCCCAGGTCATGATAAACAGCCCCTCCTCCAGACAACCTGCGTACAACATGAATCCCATTCCTTTCAACATACTCTGTATTAATCTCTTCAATTGTATTTTGGTTCTTTCCGATAATAATCGATGGTTCATTTATGTAAAATAATAAATAGGTTTCATTGATATCAAGATTTTTTAACGCATACTCTTCAATGGAAAGATTAATCCGCGGGTCGGTAATTCCTTTATTATCGATGAATAACATCATAATTTTCCCCTTCTTATAGTGAAATAGATAAAAATTCTTCTGCAAGCTTAATTATACCAGGATATTCTCTTGATGCCTCGTTAACTAAATCACTTAATTTTCCGAAATGCGGAAGGTGAGTAAGAATTAATTGTTTAACCATTGCCTCTTTTGCCAGTTTCCCGGCTTCTATACTCGTCATATGCCCTGCTACTTTTCCATTCTGATGACCATAAAAATTACATTCACATAATAAGATATCTGCCTCTTTACTAAAATCAATAAATGGTTCTTTAAAAGAGCTATCAGCAGTATATACAACTGCTTTTCCACCTGCTTCAATTCTCATCGCATAGCAGGGAACAGGATGGTCTGTTTTGAGGAATGAAACCTGAAAAGGACCAATGTTAAGAACCCTATTAGGATCATAAGCGATACCCTTAGTAATTTCTTTATAGGTAAGCTTAGAGAATTCACTTTGATTAAATTGATGACCGTATAAGGGCAATGTAGACATTTCTTTTCCTAAAAAGCCTTGAATTAATCTAGCATGCTGCAAGACACCTATATCTGCTATATGATCGGGATGATAATGTGAAATCAATACAGCATCAAGTTCTTCTGGATGAAGGATATTTTGCAGCTTTGCTAAAACACCGCTTCCACAATCAATTAATAATCGAACTCCATCCTGCTCAAGTAAATACCCAGAGCTCGCCGCATTCACCTTCGGGTATCCGCCCCAAAAACCAATAACCGTAAGTTTCAAATCCCAACACCTCCAGTAATTCCAAAAACCTATATGCTTAATATATACAAAATAGATTTATTCACCATGAAACCATACAGATAACCAGCTTCACTTTACAACACACCAAAGAAGCCGTTACAGCTGAACGGCTTCTTTTATCGATATAGATAGATTTAGATATTCTATAACACTCTTTACTGCTATTTCTCCCTGGTCAATGCAATCCGGAACACCAATTCCTTCATAAGAAGCACCTGCTAAAAATACACCAGGTAACTCAGCTGCTACATGTTGTTTAATTGTTTCCAGACGTTGTTTATGCCCAACCGTATACTGCGGCATTGCATTTTTCCACCGGGAAACAACCGCAAAATCAGGCTCCATTGTAATATCCATTGTTTTTTTCAAATCATCCAGCACGATTTTAACAATTTGGTCATCAGAAAGATCCACAATGGCCTTATCTCCCGCTCTCCCTACATAACAGCGGAGCAACACCTTTCCTTTTGGAGTAGAATGCGCCCATTTCTTATGTGTCCAGGTGCAGGCTGTAATCGAATAATCACTGTTTCTGGAAACAACAAACCCCGTTCCATCGATGTCTTTTTTTATCGCTTGTTCTGGAAATGCCAGTGCCACTGTCGCAACAGATGTTGAAGGAACCAATTTAAATGGATCAAAAAAACGGTATTGCGAAAACATTGATTGTGTTACTTTATGTGGTGTAGCTGCAACAATACAATCGACTGTTAGTGATTCACCATTGTTTAGGTCAATTTCATACTTTTGATCGATCTTTGAGATTTTTTCAACTCGATGCCCAAGTAGAATAGAATTAGGTTCCAAATGAGCCTCAATTGCTTCGGCAAATGACTGGAGACCACTTTTAAACGTTAAAAATGCTCCTTTTCCCTTTTCTCCATTTTCAGGCTTTTTTGGTTGCGTAGGTGTAGCTTTTTTCATTCCCAAGATAAGGCTTCGATATTTCTGTTCCACTTGATAAAATTGTGGAAAGGTAGCCATTAAGCTCAATTGATCAATATCGCCTGCATAGATTCCAGATAATAACGGCTCAATTAAATTTTCAACGACTTCATCACCTAATCTTCTTCGAAAAAACTCCCCTAATGATTGGTCTTTGCCACTTTCAGACCTAGGCAAAATAAAATCGGCAGCTGCTCGGATTTTACCAGGGAGAGAAAACAATCCTGTGGTAATAAAAGGACCAATTTCCGTAGGGATTCCCATAATAGAACCCCCTGGCATGGAATAAAGCTGCTCATTAACAAGAACATACGAGTTTCCAGTCGAGTTATGAACTAACTCTTCTTCCATACCCACTTCCTTCGCAAGCTTAACAATGCTAACCTTACGAGCTAAAAATGAATCTGGACCTCTTTCAATCGTAAAACCGTCCCTAACAACGGTTTGCATTTTACCTCCAAGACGGTGGGATGCTTCAATCAGTTTAATCTCTATTGGAAGGTTATTTTCTTGCATTGTTTTTTGGAGATAAAATGCTGCAGTTAGTCCGGCAATTCCTCCTCCAATAATGGCAACCTTTTGCTTTTCTTCCACCACAGACGTCCCCTTCTTCCTTGTGATTTCTTTAGACGCTTATTCCGTTAACGTTTTTAGGATGATAGTGGACAAGCAATCGATAAATTCTTCCTTTGCATTTGGCATATCAGGGCGATAATAACTTGCGCCTATTTCCTCTGTCACTTTTTTGCATTCGAAATCATTATCATACAGCACTTCGAGATGTTCACAAACAAATCCAACAGGTGCATAGACAAAGGCTTTATATTGATGTTCTTGATATAATGTTCTCGTTAAGTCCTGAACATCTGGCCCCAACCAAGGTTCAGGCGTATTTCCTGCACTTTGCCAACCCATTTCATAGCTTTCTATTCCAGCTTGCTTTGCAATTAAATCGGCAGTTTCTTTGAGTTGGTCCGGATATGGATCTCCAAACTGTAAGATTTTCTCAGGCAAACTATGGGCAGAAACGATCAGAATTGAATTCTCCTTCTCATCCTGAGGCATTTGCTCATAGATTTGCTTTACTTTATTTGCCCAAAAGTCGATAAATTTTGGTTCTTGATACCAGCTTTCAATCGAACGAATGTTGGCCCACCTAACTTTTCAGCCTCTTCCTTTGCTCGTCCATTATAGGATTTCACACTAAAGGTTGAAAAATGAGGAGCTAGAACAATACTAACCGCCTCTTCTATACCGTCATCATGCATTTTTTTGACTGCATCCTCAATAAATGGGTTAATATGTTTGAGCCCAAGGTACATTTTAAATTCAATCTTATCCTGAACACGATTTAAATGTTCTTCAAGCTTTTCAGCCTGTTCAAGTGTAATTTTTGCAAGTGGTGAAATTCCGCCAATTGCTTCATAGCGATTTCGAAGATCTTCAATCATTTCCGGTGTTGGCTTTCGACCATGGCGAATATGTGTGTAATATCGCTCAAGATCCTCTAATTTATAAGGGGTTCCGTATGCCATTACAAGGAGACCCATTTTCTTTTTTGTCATTGTTCGCACCTCACTATCAATTCTTTTGATTTATGTGCCAAAAAAATTGGGCTTTCCACCAATTTTATCACGTTTCGAAAACGGGTATTTAGCGGCCTAGTTTTAAAGCTGAATACTCATGTATAAAGGCTGTTAATTTTTTCAACGTTTCTGGATTGACTGATGGGAAAACACCATGTCCTAGATTAAAGATGTAACCGCCCTGAGCCATTCCTTGGTCTAAAATAGCCTTAGCTTTTTCCTCGATAACCTCCCATGGTGCTAATAGAATCGCAGGATCAAGGTTTCCTTGAACTGTTTTAGAAATTCCCATTTCTCTCGCTTCGTGAATAGGCAGGCGCCAGTCGAGTCCCACTACATCCAATGGAAGATCATTCCATTCGAGGGCTAGATGGCTAGCTCCAACTCCAAACATAATTAAGGGAACATTCTCTTCACTAAGTGATGCAAAAATCCTTGTCATAACAGGCTTTATGAAGTAACGATAATCCTCAGCATTTAATGCCCCTACCCAAGAATCAAAAATCTGAATGGCCTTTACCCCTGCATGAATTTGTGATTTAACATAAGTGATAATCATATCGGCTAGCTTATCCATTAACGCAAACCATGCTTTTGGCTCCGAATACATAAAGGCTTTTGTTTTATTGTAATTTTTTGAAGGCCACCTTCAATCATATAGCTTGCAAGTGTAAATGGCGCACCGGAAAACCCGATAAGTGGTACTGACAATTGTTCTTGAGTTAACAGTTTGATGGTATCCAATATGTAAGGAACATCTTCTTCCGGGATGATTGCTCCAAGCTTTTCAACATCTGCTAGAGAACGGATTGGATTCGAAATAACAGGACCAATTCCACCCTTTATTTCTACATCCATACCGATAGCAGGAAGCGGAGTCATAATATCTTTATATAAAATCGCGGCGTCTACATTATAATTCTCAACAGGAAGACGAGTTACATATGCACAAAGCTCAGGCTGATGGGTAATTTCAAATAAAGAGTACTTTTCTTTAATTTCCCTATATTCAGGCTGAGAGCGTCCCGCTTGCCGCATGTACCATACTGGAACGTGGTCTGTCTTCTCTCCTCTCGCTGCTTTTAATAAAGTTTCGTTAATCGGTCTAGTCATTAAATAAATCCACCTTTCAAGGTCGTGTCTGTTTTTCATTTTAATATATATAGTAGGAAAATAAAACTTCTCCCCAATAGAATCGCAATATATATAGAACTGTCTTCACTATATCTATTAATCCTATTGGTGTATAGATAACGATACTAAGTGTCAAAAAAAAGTCGTTTTTAAGTTTAAAAAAACTGTTTAAATCAGAAATAACCATAAGAAGCATGCATAAATCAGATTAAGCATAGACTACTAGATGATTTATGAATTTGATAATAATTCTCTAGGAGTGATTAGTTTGAATTTCTTTATTACGGCCGGAACATTGGACTATTTAAAAAAGATTGAAAATAAGTATCCTGCTGAAACAATGGTGTCAATCGCTAATGTTTCAGGTGCCCTATTGCTGCACGAAACAAATGGGGCAACTGTTTTTAAAGAACCACGAAAATATGAAGTATTTGATTCAGGTGGGGATTTAGCAGGAAGAGGTTTTGTTGTCATGAATTACTTTCCTGTTACCGACGAAGGGAGGCCATTATTTGAGCAGGAATTTAAAAATCGGACAAAAATATTTTCGAATGAACCAGGATTTATTGCAATTAGGGCCCTTCGTCCTCTTTCATCAAATACATATGTCACCCTAACAATTTGGGACACCGAAGTTGACTACCAAAACTCGAAGAATATTAACTCTTTTTCTAATGCGATTAATAAAAAGGAAATAGGACTTGATCATCAGCCAAAAATTTTTTCAAGCGAATCCTATGTTAGACAATATACTATTATTGAATAAAGCCATGGAATGGAGCGTGTCTCCATTCCATTTTTCATTTTATTTTCTATTAATATTTAGTCTATTAACCGAGAAAGAATATCGAAATAAAAGACAACATAATAATTAAAAAGTGGTAAAATAATTAGAATAAACTAATATTTTTTAATCTTATGAAATCAGGTGGTCACTTTTGCTAAACAAACTGTTTACGAAATTAAATGGATATTATGAAGAAATGGTTTCTATTCGTCGCCACTTACACCAGCATCCCGAATTATCGTTCAAAGAATATCAGACCGCTCAATTTATCCAATCTTTTTATCAAGATTTAAACATTGAAGTAAAGGGTAATGTAGGAGGAAATGGTGTAGTCGCAAAGGTTTATGGCAAAAAAACAGGTAAAACGGTCGCTTTAAGAGCTGATTTTGACGCTTTGCCAATCCAGGATGAAAAGGAAGTTAACTATAAGTCATTAGTCCCTGGGGTGATGCACGCATGCGGTCATGATGGACATACAGCAACCCTTCTTATTTTGGCAAAAGCCTTAAATGAACTGAAGGATGAGCTTGAGGGAATTTATGTATTTATTCATCAGCATGCCGAAGAATATGCCCCTGGTGGAGCTGTGTCAATGATTGAGGATGGCTGCTTAGATGGTGTTGATGTTATCTTCGGTACTCATTTATGGGCAAGTGAGCCGACTGGAACAATCCAATATCGAACAGGCCCTATTATGCCGCAGCAGACCGATTTGAAATCGAAATTCAAGGGCAAGGTGGACATGGAGCACAACCACATAAGACAAAGGATGCAATTGTTACGGCATCTCAACTTGTTTTAAATTTACAACAAATCGTTAGTAGAAGGATAAATCCAGTGGATTCGGCTGTAGTCACAGTTGCTTCATTTATTGCCCAAAACGCCTTTAATGTCATTGCCGATAGGGCTAAATTGGTTGGGACGGTTAGGACCTTTAAGGAAGATGTTCGAGACTTCATCGAACAGGAAATGGACAGAATTATCCAAGGAACTTGTCATATGTCTAGCAGCACTTTTCAATTTACGTATGTAAAAGGTTATCCTGCTGTTGTAAATCATGAAAAAGAAACAGAGTTTCTTAAAGATTGCGCACTTGTTGTACCAGAAGTTCAACACATTGATGAAACCGAACCCCAGATGGGCGGTGAAGATTTCGCCTATTATTTACAAAAGGTTCCAGGTACCTTCTTTTACACTGGCGCAAAACCACCTGGTATAGATACTGCTTACCCCCATCACCATCCAAAATTCGATATTGATGAAAAAGCCATGTTAATTGCTGCTAAGACGCTTGGGACTGCGGCTATAAAAGTCCATAGAACTGAATAAATTTTTAGCCCCTGAGCTTTAAAGGTCAGGGGCTTTTTTTAATATTCTTAATCGGTAAGCATTCATGGCCGTTTCACCTAAATGTTTAAGTAGATTGTTATTGGCATATGCACCAACAATAGCACCAATGCCTGGCACAAGCTGGAGCATTTTAGCAAAATCAATATAGTCTCTGTACTCTTGCTGGAACTGCCTCCAATCCATTTCAACGAGAAATTGCTTTCTATCCTCCCAGTTTTCGATTGCGATTAATGTTTTCTTTCTGGTTTCATCGCTAGAGAAAGCAAGCTGAAAAACATAAAGGATAAATAGTCGTTCTTCATATTCGCTGGTATTAAAGCCATATACGGAAGCCACATCAAAGAGGAATTTCATTTTGATGGTAAGAAGCAAGGGAAAATCTGCAAGCCTAGCAGGATACCTCCCGCCCCAGTTCCAGCTCCTTCTACTAATGCAGTCTTTTGGTAAATGGTTATTTTCTTTCTCGCTAACTCATCTCGTTCCAAAAGGGTAAAACCACTTGCTTGATTTTTATTTGTGGTAATTTGTGAGCCAAATAAAGTCGTTTTAACCATTGCCTTAATGCTCTCAGTAATAACCTGGTGAACCTTTTCAGGGATTAAGCTATTTATTTTCCCTTGCATTCTTTTCGATATTCGATTCATCATTCCTGAACGTTTTGTTATATTTCGCTTCCAATCGAAAATTTCATCATAAACCTTTAATTCATAATCATTCATTTCTTCCAACCCTTTACAATCATTTATAGTGTTTTTATGAATATACCCATTTATTGGTTATAAAAAGAGACTAACTCCATTGCAAGGTTAGCCTCCTTCCACATTACATTATACTTTTAAACGAGTTTTACTATAAAAAAACACAAATGGATAACTAAAACCTATTCCTGCCACGAGTACCAAAAATGCAATAGTCATTTCCCCTTTAATGAAAACAAACAAGGCAAATAGGACAGTTTGGATTATTAAAATAACCATTAATAAAAAGTGAAAAGCGGCTGTTTTAAATTTTGGGGCAACCGGATATAAATCAACCCACAGCTTGTTTTGATGATGATTCCATAACGGCAAAAGCTGAAAACCGGTTAAATATAGAAATAATATCGCAAGTAAGATTTGTCCTAACCCAAAAGAAAGATAATACAAGGCAATCGTGCCGATAACCGTTAGACGGAGAAAAAGTCCCAAATAATCAGAGGAGCGCAAGAAAGCCCTAGAAAATAAAAATAGATACGTCTTTTCTTGCGAAAAGGCTATTTTACTAATAAATAGGTCCAGCCATTTTCTCCTTTTTACTTTATCTTTTAATTTTGGAACATCCGTAAATAAATTTGCGAGTCGATAAAAGGAAGCCATCCTTTTCTCTTCTTGGTCTATTAATAGGTCCCATTTAAGTCCCATTTTTCTTGTCCGGACATAAAAAGCTTGATAGTAAAATGCCATAACGAGGACGATGAGCAATAAGATAAGGAAGCTGGCATGCTTAAATAATAAAAAAGTAAAGGCTAAATTGGTGAAATACCGAACAATCATGTCCGATAAAATAACAGATGCCTGTACGTAATAGTGAATCCTCCAGCTGATGGCCAAATTCCAGGCTTTTATAACCAAAATCACAATAAAAAAGGGTAAGAAAGAATGAAACCCATCGGAGCTTATATGTGCATACATTGGCATAAGTACCGCAAGGACCACTAAAAGAACGTACCCTTGAAAGACAAGACTCACTACTCCAGAACGAAGGAAATAGCCTTTCAATTTGGTTTCTAGGGGAAGCAAAAATATCTGATCTGCTTCAAGTAAAAAGTTGTAAATAGGACTATACGTTAATAATATGCCAATTAAAGTAGCCATTATGATTTCGGCGGGAAATCCGCTCGGAATTGTCTTGATCCAATTCTGATAATAATACGCACCTGCACCCATTAAAAATAACAAGACGAGGACGAGGTGACTATTAAAAATATAGCGTAGATAACTGCCTAAATCTTTTACACGTCGTCCTGCTCGATCCTTCCAAAGTTTTCTATCATTAAACATAATTTTCTTCCTTCGTCAATTGAATATACAAATCATCTAAGGATGCTGTGGGCATCGAAAATTGCTTTCTAAGTTCTGCAAGAGTACCTTTCGCCCGTATTTTTCCTTCATGAAGGATGATGAACCGGTCACAATATTTTTCTGCTGTAGACAAGATATGAGTCGACATTAAAATACCTGCACCGTTTTCTTTCATTTTCTCATCAAATCAAGCAGTGATTGAATTCCCAAAGGATCTAAACCGACAAACGGTTCATCGACAATGTAAAGAACTGGTTGAACTAAAAAAGCACACATAATCATGACCTTTTGTTTCATCCCTTTTGAAAAATGAGAAGGAAACCAGTTAAGGCGTTTTTCCATGCGAAATTCAGTTAGCAACGGAGAAATTCTTTTTTTATATGTTGATTCATCTATACCGTAAGCCATGGCTGTTAATTTTAAATGCTCATCCAATGTTAATTCTTCATATAAGACAGGAGTTTCCGGAACAAAAGTGAATAATCGACGGTAAGCATCCTTATCTTCAGTGAATCTTTGTCCATTAATTTTAATTTCACCACGATGTGGCTCCATCAATCCAATAATATGTTTTATCGTCGTACTCTTCCCTGCCCCGTTTAGGCCGATTAAACCAACGAGTTCTTTTTCCTTCACTTCAAAAGATACATCTTTTAATACAGGGTTCCTGGTATATCCTCCAACAAGGTTTTCAATTGTTAATAACGACATTTATGAACGCCCTTCCGTAGCATGATTATTTCTCATTTTAACAAATTGTCCTCGATAAAAATAGTTTTGAAATTATCATGTATATTTCTGTAGGAACCGGACATCATAATATTCGAAGGGGAAATAACTACTTCGATGAAGAAATTCATCTAAATCTTGAAATGAGGTGTCTGTTAAAGACAATTTCCTTTCAAAAAAGTAAGCATTCAATTGTTTCAGATAAGGGGATGGTTGTTTTGCACAACGTGCCATGTAACCATTTTGAGTTCAATTAACACCAACTGTTTATAAAGAAAACTCGCCGCTTGACGAGCCCTTAGGGCGAATACAGAGGCGTAGTTACACTTATGTAATAGGAATGTAAAGTTCCTATTATCGTAAAAAATAAACGGCAAATGAGGTGTTTGTCGCAGATCGTCATCCGTTTTTATAAGTTGGGAAAACATATAAAAACTATTAGGGGATGGTCAGCTTGAACAATGATGTCTCTTTATAAAAACACTCTACGAAAAATGAGGTGTTTATCAAAGAACACTCCTAAATGAACTTCTAATTGAAGCAATTCCCCTTCAAGAGGGCAGGATTCCTTGCGGATCCTGCCTTTATCTTTTTCATTTCAGATAAATATGGTAAAATAAGGACAAATAATTTACTAAGAGGTAGTGAAACAAATGAGCGATTGTATTTTTTGTAAAATTGTCAGTGGAGAAATTCCGTCCGCAAAAGTATTTGAAAATGAACATGTATTAGCATTTTTGGATATTAGCCAGGTAACAAAAGGTCATACACTCGTAATTCCCAAAATACATAAGGAAAACTTATTCGAGCTTACTCCAGAAATAGCTAGAAATGTGTTTGAAGTCATACCTACAATTGCTAACGCCTTAAAAGAAGAATACGAACCGATTGGCTTAAACACCATTAATAATAACGGTGAACATGCAGGTCAATCCGTTTTTCACTACCATATGCATTTAATTCCGCGTTATGGTAAAGGTGATGGCTTTGGTGCGGTATGGAAAGACAATCATAGCGATTATTCACCTCAATTGTTACAAGAAATGGCAAAAGGCATCCATAAACACTTTTAATCCCAAAAAAGGGGGAGAATATAATTATCTGAAAACTATATCTTCCTCCTTTTTATAATTATGTGGTATAATAATTTCAAGTTTTTCGCTGTAGGCATTTAGCGCACTGCAGGAGAAATAATTAGCTGAGTTAAGCAGAGGAGAGATGAGAAATGAATACAAAGAATCTTGTAGCATTATCACTATTAGTAGGAATTGGGGCTGTCCTACACGCGGTAATTCCACCGGTTTTTCTTGGAATGAAGCCAGACATGATGTTAGCTATGATGTTTTTAGGAATTATTCTTTTTCCGGAAATTAAAAATGTTTTACTAGTAGCAATTGTAACAGGGGTAATTTCTGCCCTTACAACAGGGTTTCCTGGTGGTCAAATTCCAAATATCATTGAAAAACCCATCACAGCTTTATTGTTCTTCGCTTTATTTTTAGTTCTAGGAAAACTACGGAATTCCATTATTTCTGTTGCAATTTTGACTGCAGTAGGAACCATTATTTCAGGGACGGCCTTTTTAACATCTGCCTTAATTCTAGTAGGATTGCCAGGTCCTTTTGTAGGACTTTTTGCAGCGGTTGTTTTGCCAGCAGCTGCAGTTAATACCGTAGCTATGATTGTTTTGTATCCAGTTGCTCTATCTGTGGTAAAAAGAACAAAATTGTCGTCAGCTTCCGTCATTCAAAAATAATGAACGGGATCCCTCTTATCAGAAAAGAACCCCCGAGGGTTCTTTTCTTTGTATAATACAAAACATTCGCTTTTAGTTCCTACTCAAACCATCCTTACTATATGCCTATACTTAATTTTCTAAAGGGATTTCAGAATGGTAAAAGCTAGAAATGAATAATTATGTATAGAATTTTCAAAATGTTTGAATTATTTATAAGAAAAAAGTAAAATGGAAATGTAACTTTATACTCAGTCAATAAAAAATTGATAATTTCTAAAAATTTTGTAAATTTATATCTTTATTAATTTTTATTTTATTGGCATAATGTTAATATAGAGAAATAGAAAAGTAGGTGAAAATGGGGATGGCAGAAAAACAGTATACAATGAAAGAAGCAATGGTATTTACTCAACGTGTTGCACAATTAAGTAAAGCATTATGGAAATCGATTGAAAAGGATTGGCAGCAGTGGATAAAGCCGTTTGATTTAAACATTAATGAACATCACATTCTTTGGATTGCCTATCATTTAAACGGTGCTTCCATTTCAGATGTGGCAAAGTTCGGGGTCATGCATGTATCAACAGCTTTTAATTTTTCAAAAAAATTAGAAGAAAGAGGATTGCTCCAATTTTCAAAAAAAGAGAATGACAAACGCAATACGTATATTCAGCTCACAACTCAAGGAGAAGATGTTTTAAATCAGCTTATGGAAACCTATGAACCAAGCGGAAATGCTGTATTTTCTGGTGCTTTGCCCTTACGTGAATTATACGGAAAATTCCCAGATATTATTGAAATGATGGCAATTGTTCGTAATATTTATGGCGATGATTTTATGGAGATATTCGAGCGGTCATTCCATAATATTGAAAGTGAATTTATTGAAGAGAACGGAAAGCTTCGGAAGCCAGAAAAATCAAAACAAGAATTAACCTGACTTCAAAGGTATTTTCTGAACTCCAGCATTAGAGTTTCAAACAGTTTCTGCGTTATACATGAATGGATTACTTCATTTATGTTGAGATTTGATGGAAGTGAAGCGGATAACTCATTGAAAAGCGGATGAAAGTAAACATATCCTTCCGCTTTTTGTTCTTCCATTTTCATGCTCAAGTCGTCACATAAGTTAAAAAACTTCTGTACTTCCTCTTCTGAAATTCCTTTTTCAATAATAAGCTTATAATAATTGAGCTTAGGATTGCTTAGCAGATTTAAAAGTAATTTCTGATGGTATTCAAGAAGATTAATTCGATGTATCAATTCTTGTTCATTCATAAAATGGACCTCATTTCTTCCCCTACATTTCTTATGTTCATTATTCACCTTTTTGAGTTGAGGGTAAAGCTTTTTTATTCATGTTGCAAGATAATTCTTAATTTTTTAAAGACCAAAATCCTGGTCTTTAATTTTCTGTTATTCTTCCATTCTTTTTGACTTTCTTTTTATAAAAATTTTTGATATTGTAATTAACATAACTGAACAAAAGGGAGGGAATCGTTGATGATCTCCATTTTTATTGTCTTTGCCGTTTTTATCTTGTTTTATGTAAACAAAATGACCAATTCCCTTTGCATTCAAAAAGAGATTCCTGAAGAACGCCAACATAAAGTTTTTCGTACTATTAATGTACTAATTACTATTTTACTTATTTCGTCCTACGTGGAACTTTTATATACATAATTCAAGCAATAATTCTGCAAGGAAAAATGGTCTTTCATTCATAAAAAATAGAAGCGATGAGTTGATTCTCATCGCTTTATGTTTGCTTATTAATAAACCCAAGAAGCTCCAATGATAATTAACAGGATGAAAAGGACAACAACTAACGCAAATCCTCCACCACCGAATCCAACTGCACCTGTCATGAAATTCCCTCCTTTATCATTAATTACCCTATACTATTCAAGCTGTATTCAATTCGTCTAGGCACATACCTTATTTTCGTGAAGAAAAGTCCAACATTATTTGCGTACAAGCCCAAAACATAACCGTTTAAATTTTTGCAGTGGTTACCATTTATGGTATAGTAAAGGTTGTGGACAGGATGACCACGAGAAATTACTGTTTAGGAGAGGTTCAGCATGAAAAAATGGATTTTAGCCATCACATTAGCTGGCGGGGTTATTGCTTTAAGCGCATGTAGTCAAAGCGGTTCAAATACAATAGCAGAGAGCAAGGTTGGGAATGTTACCCAGGATGAGCTTTACAGTGCAATGAAGGACAAGATTGGTAACCAAGCCCTACAACAGCTTGTTTTTGAAAAGGTTCTTTCCAAGAAATATACTGTTACTGATAAGGAACTAAACGACAAAGTTGCTCAATTAAAACAACAACTTGGAACGAATTTCCAAGCTGCACTTGCACAATATGGTTATAAAAGTGAAGCTGACCTGAAAAAGCAAATGAAACTAGGCATGCTTCAAGAAAAAGCAGCCATGCAAGATGTTACAGCAACTGATAAGGAATTAAAGGATTATTATGCTAACTTAAAGCCAGAAATAAATGTCCGTCATATCCTTGTTGCTGATGAAAAGACCGCACTTGATGTAAAGAAACAGCTTGATGCTGGAGCAAAATTTGAAGATTTAGCTAAAAAATATTCCACTGATACAGGTTCCGCTGCCAATGGCGGTTCAATTGGCTGGATAACTTCAACAAATCAGGGTCAATATGATGCTGACTTTGTAAAAGGTGCATACGCCCTGAAGGTTAATCAAATTAGTGCACCAATTAAGTCACAATTTGGTTATCATATTATCCAAGTAACACAGGAAAAAGCTAAACAGCCATTTGATAAAATGAAAAGTGACATTGAATATCAAGTAAAATCAGCCAAATTAACCACTGATATTATCAATAAAGCGATGGATCGTGAAATGAAAGCTGCCAATGTAAAAATTGACGACAAAGACTTAAAGAATGCGCTACAACCGCAAACTACTACTTCAACAACTACAGGACAATAATTTCTTAGCGATTTTAATGTCTAAAACTAAAATAAAAAGGAGGAACTCATGCTCGAGTTCCTCCTTTTTATTTTAAACTCCAGGAGCTTTCTCTTCTTCTCGCCTTTCTTTTTCCCTTTCAAGGCGTTTTATATAAATTTCCCCTTCTTGTTCAATAAATTCCCTTTCTAATAGCCGTTCTTCCCTTCCTGTTTTTATCGCCATAAGTGCACTAATTACAATTCCAGCCACGACTGCATATACCCAAATAGGTATGCCATTTTTTTGCTCCTCTCTTTAGTGATTGTCCACTTTTTATTACAACTTATTCGAATATCGATAAATTATTCTCTTTTAAAAGAAAAAAGATAACCCATTGGGCTATCTTTTATTTATGGAAAACTGGCTTATAAAATGAACGGTTATCCAAAGCAAAAATTCTCTCCGTAAATTCTCCTGGCTTGACTCTTTCTAACGCACGGTCAAGCATGTTCATTTTGGCATCTAAATTATCTATATAATGAAGAATTTCAGCTTCTTTAATTAGTGGTGGTTTCGGGCTTCCCCATTCAGCTTTTCCGTGATGACTCAGCACTAGATGTTGCAGTATTAGGACTTCTTCACCAGTAATACCGAGCTCTTCAGCTGCCTTGCCGATTTCAGTGACCATAATGGTGATATGTCCAAGCAAATTCCCTTCGATCGTATAGACTGTCGAAATCGGGCCTGACAGTTCCATTACTTTTCCCATATCATGTAATATGACCCCTGCATAAAGCAAGTCCTTATCAAGGCTAGGATACAGCGATGCGATTGCCTTCGCAAGGTCAAGCATACTAACAACATGATAGGCGAGTCCAGATACAAATTCATGATGATTTTTAGTTGCTGCAGGAAACTCTAAAAAGGCTTTCTGATGTTTTTTGATTAGATGGCGTGTAATCCTTTGGATGTTTGGATTTTTCATTTCAAAAATGTACTGAGTTAGTCTGCTGGTCATTTCATCTTGGCTTAAAGGTGCTGTCTCCAAGAAATCATCTAATTTAACACCATCACTTGGTCCTGTTCTTCTTATCTGGCGAATTTTCAGCTGACTTTTACCACGATAATTTTGAATATCTCCAAGTATTTTTACAATATTTTGTGCAGCATAGCTCTTTTCATCGTCTTCATTAGCATCCCAGAGCTTTGCCTCAATTTCACCGCTTTGGTCTTGCAGGATTAGCGTCAAAAATGGCTTGCCATTACTGGCAGTGCCCTTGGTGGCGCTTTTTATAAGCAGGAACAACTCAACCTGTTCCCCAACATCAAAATGAAGAATTCCTTTACCCATACCTTTTCAACGCTCCTTCCCATTATTACAAGTATATCATATCGACCTATTACTCTAGGAAATAATTTGGGAGAGAAAAGCGAATTCGCCTTGGTCAGTTTTATAAATTCAAAGCTTTCTTTTTTTCTAGGGAAATAACGTTCTCCTTATGAAAATGCTGAAGCAAATGTTTATGACAAGTGAAAAATAATATTTGATTTTGGTCTAGCCGTTTTAGAAGCTCCATGACTTTTTGTGTCCTTCTCGCATCAAAATTAACGAAGCTATCATCGATAATGATCGGTAAGCGATAATTTTCATAAAGAGTAGTAGCCAATGCTAGTCTAATGGAAACGTAAACCTGCTCTGTTGTCGCTTGACTTAGTTCATTTGCTTCAAATAGGGTGTGGTCCACTCTTTCAATTAAGAAACCTGTCCCTGTCCCCTGCAGATGGATCTTTTGATAATTCCCATCGGTAAGGAATAACAAGTATTCTTCGGCTTTTGCAAGCATCCTTGGCAAATGAATCTTTTTATATTTTTCTACCGTTTTAGAGAGTAGATCATACGCTAACCAATAGACTGACCATTCTTTTGCCTCTTCTTCTAATTCAAACTTTTTCTGCTTAAACTGATGGAGTAAATCTGAGTAGACTCCACCTTCTTCTAGAATCTGAATTTCGTATTTTATTGATGCCTGTTCCTCTTGAAGCTTTTTTAAACGAGTTTGTAAACTAAGGACTTCATCATTGCATTTACTAATGATTTCGTCGCAATTATGAATTTGTAGAAAGCTCTCCCTTTCAGCCTCATTTAGCATTGAATACTGCAGTTGTTTCTCTATATCCTCAAGTCTTTCAAACAGCTTTCCTCTTTTCTCAGCTTTCATACCAAGTTCATAATATTGTTGTTCATTCTCCACATTTGCTTCTTTCAAAAGTTTATTAAATTCCACTTGTACATGCTGTTGTTCCTTGATTATTTGTTGCATGTCAGCTTCTAGCTCAGCAAGTTTCGTTCGTTTTTCCTGACTTTTAATTTGCTTCTCATGCTCTTCCTTACTCTTATTCCGCAATAAAAAAGCGGATTTTTGTATATCCAAACTTTTCTCGGGTAAAAATTGAGTTGCATAAAACTTAAGCTCGTTTACCATTTTCGACTGTTCAAATATGATTTGTTCCAATCTTTCAATCAATTTCCTCCTATCTCTTCCAATAGATTTATATTGTTCAATTAGTTGAAATGCCTCAAGCAAATAAGAATTAGCAATATACTTAGGAATTTTTAATTCCTTGCTAATAGTTAGTAGCTTTTCTTTATTTTGGGCGGCAAGAGATTCCCATTCTTCAAATTTCGAAATGACTTTATCATATTGTTTATGCTGTTGGTCTAGCTTTACTTTTATGATTTGTAGCTTCTCTTTCCGGCGACTATCTTGGGCTAATTGCTCCTCAAGAGCTGAGATATTTCTAAATTTAGCTGATTCAAGTTTTTGAATTAATTGTTTTTCTTTTTCTCTAAAAGCATGAAGTTTTTGATTGACGTCATTTTCTTTTGGTCGCCGAAGGCTTTTATTCATAAAAATACCGATTAGAGCACACCCAATCACACTTAAAAATAACAAAACCCATTGTCTTGTAAGTACGCCATATAAGGCGAACCCAAACAAAACTAGTGCAAAGGCAAGAACCTGAATCTTTCTTTGATTAAAAAGACTCGCCAGAGTATTCTCATCCTGTTCCTTTGCATGTTGGTAGAACTCAATTTTATCTTTCACTGCATTTAATTCAATTTCTAAACGGTTCTTATCATTCCCATCCTTTACTTGCTCTTCAAGCCTTTCTCTTTCCTGTTTAGAAAAAATTTGGCTTTGTGCTCCTCGTAAATCTTTTTCAAGCTCTTCTAATGTATCTTTCTCTTCTTGATAACGATCTTCTAGTTCTTGCTTTACCTCTAATAGCTTTTGGCTTTTTTTTGATACCATCTCCACTTGGTTCTTCATGTAAATATTTGTATTGATTGAAAAGATTTCTTCTTCGTTTAATGGTAAGTGGAGTTTTTCACTAATAGTTGAAAGCTTTTCTTCAAACTCTTTTAGCTTCATTTCACATTGCAACTTTTCCTGCTTCAATTGTTCATATAGCGGCATTTGTTCAAGAATTGTTAAAATCGCTGACTCATTTGTAAGGAAGGAAGGATCCGGTTTAATAGACTCTAATTCATTTTTTAAATTCTTTATTCTATCTGCAATACTGGATATTTGCGCATTGTAGGGATGGATCAATTGATTAAATTTTTCTGCTCTCTCAATTCCTCTTGCCGGGAAATGAATTTCCCCTAGGTCATCAATTTCTTTTTTTGTCCATCTTTCCTCTTTGACGAATGATTGTATTTTCTTCCATTCATTCAGTTTGGTTGTCTTTTCATCAATAACTACTAGCAATCCATGAATTTCCATTATTTCTTGTTGAAGTGCTCCCTTTTTTTCTATAAGTGTCTGATATTCTTGATTTTTTGCAGAAGCTTTTTTCAATTCGCCATTTAATTCGTGAAGTGCTAGTAATTTATCATTTATAATCGGTTTCTTACCACTAGGTTTAAAGCGAGAATCTACTTCTTTTTGCAACATTGCTTCCGTCTTCGATAATCGCTCTGTTCCTAATGTCCCAGCGGAAAACAGGAATTTGCCAATCTCTTCTCCCTTCATTTGATGAATGTTTTGTAACCCCTGCAAATTAAAGGAAAAAATGGCTTGGAATAAACTTTTATCAAATTTCATTAATAATTGTTTTAACAGTTCCTCATTGCCCACAGTTCCATCATCTAATGTAACCAATACATCACCTGCAGATTTACCTCTCACACGTTCAATTACTGCAAAGCCCAACTCCTCATGATTAACTCTTAATTTCCCACCGTATTTGGCATTATGTTTCGGCTCATAGCGCAGTTCTGATTGTTGTTTTGTTGGAAATCCAAAAAAAATACCATGAATAAATGCCATAATTGTTGACTTACCAGCTTCATTCTCTCCAAAAAACACTTGAAAATCATTTATATTATTTATTTTGACATCGTCTAATTGACCGAAGCCGTATATGTGCATCTCGACAATTTTCATCTACAAACACCCCCTATCCCTTTTGTTTTAGTACAATAATTTGATTAATAGTTTCTCCGCATTTTGAACGAGTTCTTCTTGTTCTGATTTGGACATTTGGGATAAATATTTCCGCCCTAAATGATGCTCGTATAAAGGGGCTAGTGTTTCTTCAACATCACTATATTGATCAGTTGTTTCAAAAAGCTCTGCATAAAAATTTGCTTCTGTTTTCAATTGTTCCTTGTCCAGATACAAACTTTCCGAGACAATCAAATCGACCACCCAAACAAAAGCTTCTTCATCTTTTTCTCCATCTAAAAGCAATTCTAAAAGTTCGCCGTCCAATGTTCTTTTTTCCCGCTCATCGTCCAAGTGAACATTTTCCAAATAAAGGGTTAATAGTGTTCCATTATTGACATTTCGAAAACTCTCTATCTTCGTTTGGCATAATTGAAATACGTCATGAAAATTCCGTGCAGTTGAGGCATCAACATTTGCTTCTTCCCATACTATATCAGAGGTTTCAACGAACCTGCCATTTTTGCTTCTAAATCTGTTAACGTTACATGATAACAACCTTTAATCCCTTGTTCCTTCTTATTTCGCCCTTGGATGTTCCCAGGATAAATAATTGGAGGTGTTTCAGACAAGATTGCTCTTTTATGGATGTGACCTAAGGCCCAATAATCAAATTGTTTTTCATACAGATCCTTTAGTAAGAAAGGGGCATAGTTATCGTGTTCATGCCCTCCGCTTTCATTGCCATGGAGAATACCAATATGAAAATCAGAGCCCTTTTCTTTCTGATAGGCGTCTATTTTCCTCTCGAAAACATGTCGCTGTGGATAGCTAAAACCATAAAGATGAATCAATTCTCCACTCTTTGCTTTTAACACCTTTGTTTCCACTTCACTATTAAAAGTATGAACATTCGGAGGCATCTCTAGATGGACCCATGAGCCATTTAAGTGGTCGTGATTACCGTGAACGACATAAACAGGAATGTCCTTGTCAGCAAGCTTAAGCATTTCTGTACGAAAGCGAGATTGCGCTCTAAGACTACGGTCTTCTCCATCAAATAAATCACCTACTAAAATAACAAAATCGACACGGTAATCGAGCGCAGCTTCTGTTATTTTTTTAAGCGCTGTAAAGGTGCTTTCCCTTACTTTTGTATATATGTTTGAAGGCAAATGCTTCAATCCGACCATTGGGCTATCCAAATGTAAATCCGCTGCATGAATAAATGTTATCTGCTTCATAAAAAATTCCTTTCACCATCTTTTCTTTATTTTAACATCTCTAAAATACGAATGCACGTTCTGCCGAAAAATTTAATAAAGAGGCTGACACTAAGCCAAGCCTCACTTTTTAAATATTTATTCATTTTTTGTTAATTGCAGCGCTTTTTTAATATCTTTATAGGAATTTGACTTTCCATACATTAAAACGCCGCCTTTATAAACTCTGGCTCCAAATATAGCTAGGAATACAATCGTTGCACCAAGAATCCCTATTCCAATTAATGATTCCCAAATAGGAATGTTCAACATTCCCACACGTAAAAACATAATCATTGGTGTAAAGAATGGAATGTAAGAGGTAAACGTAATAAATGGTGAATCTGGCTTGCTAAGACCAAACATGGCAATCATAAATCCACCTACTACTAGCATTGTCATCGGTGTAATCATTTGTTGAACATCTTCAATTCTACTAACCAGCGATCCTAAAAAGGCAGCAAGTGTTGCATAAAGAAAATAACCAAGAACGAAAAATATAACCGCATACACAATCGTGCCCACAGGGATATTTCCAAAACCGAAAGCATCAAAAAATCCACCTTTTAATGATTCCATATTACGTTTAATTGAAAAATATCCAACTGATAATAATATAGCCAGTTGCGTAAGGCTTAAAAGCCCAATTCCTAAAATTTTTGCAAACATCTGTTTTATTGGTGATACACTCGAAATTAAGATTTCCATTACCCTAGAGGACTTTTCTGTTGCAACTTCCATCGCAATCATATTTGCATACAAAATAACGGCAAAATAAATGATAAATAGCAGCACATATACAAGGCCGCGTGCTTGATTCAATTGTTCTTCGGTTTTAGCATTCTTCTCAAGGGCAATTTTCTGAAATGAAATAGGTTCATAAAGTTTTTGCAATTGTACAGGTGTTAGTTTAATTTGCGATGCGGCAAGCATCGTTTTAATTTGCTGAAGAGACGTTTGCAAATCAGAATACATGCCTGAATCAGCAATGCTCATAGCTTTATATCGGGCAACTGGGAGCTTCTCCTCATTAAAGCTTAATTGAATTAGCCCATTATAATCTCCATTTTTCACTGCTTTTACAGCATCTTTCTCACTGCCATTAAAAAGAGTGAGCAACATGCTTTTGTTGACTGTTCCAACTTGTTTCTTTAGCGGTTCGTAAAGTTGCCTGTTTCATCGAGGACGGCAACCTTGTCTTTTCCACTGTTTTTATCAAAAACATCAATAATCCTATTAATGTTTGTAAAGGCTAACATAATCACTACGGTTAGAATGGTTGTAACTAGGAATGATTTTGTGCGAAATTTATTTAGATAAGTATGGGTCAGAATAATCCAGAAACTATTCATATGAATTACCCACTTTCTCAATAAAAATATCATTTAAAGAAGGCTCTTCAAGGGAAAACCTTCGGATAAAACCTTTATTCACAATTTCCTTAAGAATTTGCTCTGCGATTTTTTCTCCTTCTATCTGGAGGTGCATTCCCTCCATTGTCGTCTTCGTCTTTACAACTCCCGGATAGTTTTTTAGTGAGTCTAAGGAAAAATCAGCATGGATTACGAGGTTCTTTTTGCCAAATGCCCGTTTTATTTCTTTTAACGACCCGTGTACTACCGGACTTCCCTTATGCATAATACAAAGGTGTTCACACATTTCCTCGACATGCTCCATCCGATGACTTGAAAACACAATGGTTGCTCCGTTTTCTTTCAAGGATAAAACTGCCTCCTTTAATAGTTCGACATTAATCGGGTCAAGCCCGCTAAACGGCTCATCAAGTATCAATAATTTTGGTTTATGTATGACTGCCGCAATAAACTGGATTTTCTGCTGGTTTCCTTTTGATAATTCTTCTACTTTTTTATTTTCATATTCTGGAATTTTAAATCGCTCAAGCCATAATTTTAATTCAGATAATGACTTGCTCTTTGGCATTCCTCTTAATCTTGCTAAATAGACAATTTGATCGTTTACCTTTAATTTAGGATACAAGCCTCTTTCTTCAGGAAGATAACCAACCAAGTGGCTCGTTGAATAGTCAATCGGCCGCCCATCCCAGGTAATGATACCAGCGCTAGGGTCAAGAAGACCTAATATCATTCGAAATGTTGTCGTTTTTCCAGCGCCATTCGCCCCTAAAAAGCCAAACATTTCCTTTTCCGGAATGACCAAGGATAAATCCTCAACAGCTGAAAACTTTCCAAAAAGTTTGCTAACATGCTCAAGTTTAAGAACCATATCCATTCCCCCTCTAAATTTAGTACGTCTTTTTAACCTATAGGTTTCATTTTTTTTGCACAAATGGAGCAATTATGTAAAAATTATAGTAGCAATATTCTAAAAAAAGGGGAATGCGATATGAAGACTTTTAAATTAACAGCATTTGAGCTGAATGGTGAAAAGATTTTAGACGAAACGATTCAGGCTGATCATGATGATGCCGCTAAAGAATTAGCTGTGAAACTTTTATCCGAAAAAAAATTATTAGATAAAACGCACCGCTGTACTTCACCGAGTGGTAAACTACTTCTGTTTCACTCTTAATCGAGAGTCTAAAAAAACAAAGAAGCGGTGCTTCTTTGTTTTTTACTTTCCAATAAAATTTGGTGTCCTTTTCTCAAGGAATGCTTTGATTCCTTCTTGATGATCAATCGTTTCGCGCATTTTGCATTGGCCGTGTTTTTCTAATTCTAATATTTTAAGCAACTGTGGGCGATTTTTTTCCGCTAATATCTTTTTCGTTTTAATCATCGCTTGTACAGGACGGCTTAACCAATCTGTGATTCTGGCATCTAGCGTTTCCTGAAGGCATCCATCTGCAACTTCTTGAATCAGGCCTAATTGGAATGCTTCATTTGCATTCATCATTTTCCCATCCCAAATAACCTGTTTTGCCTTTGTTTCACCTAATCTCTTTTCTAAAAGGAAATGCGCTCCCCCATCTGGAATCAAACCAATTCCAATAAAATTCATGGCTAATTTACTTGTTTTATCGGCAATGATATAGTCAGTCGCCAGTGCTAGACTAAATCCTAAACCTGCTGCTGCACCTGTAACTGCACTAATGGTAAGCTTCGGAATACTATATAGAGTTACAATCAACTCACTAATATAGTCCATGATTGGATAGAATTCATCCGTATCAGCATTAGTAAGCATGGTTTTAATATCTCCACCTGCTGAGAAGGATCTACCTCTTCCTGTTAACACCACAATATCAATCTCATCAGAATCGCTAATTTCCTTAAGTGTGCACACAAGACCTCTAATTAAATCTTGGTCCAATGCGTTTAAAGCTTCCGGCTATTCAATTCCACCGTTGCAACGCGACCGTTTACTCTTACATCAACCTTATCAGTAACAAAACTCATCGCCACTCAAAACGCCCCCCATTACTTTCATCACTATCATTATATCTGGAAAGGTGAGGAATAAAAACTAATATTCCTAATATAATGAATTTTCCCTACAACCAAAAGGACAATAGGATTTCCCATTGTCCTTGTTCATTCATTGTTTCGAAGGCAATTCTTGTTGTACTTGATCACAGAGAAACATCTTTAAGCATTTAGCTACAGATGTTCTAGGAATTTCGTCTAAGATTAGAATTTCATATCATAAGGTATCTATCCTCTGACCTCATTAAGCAAGAGAACTTTTTTTAGAAAATATTTCGTCGAGGATATTTAATTTGTCTTCTGTATAAGTTTCATAGCTGTCATTATAGGTTTTAGGGTCCTTTGGATTAGCAAAGTGAGTAATTTTCCCGGTAGACGGTTCAATAAACTTACTTGCCGCCCCGCAGCCTAGTCCGATAATTGTCTGTTGCTCTTCCATAATCATAATGTTGTAGATGCTTTCTTGATTGGGTATGCAATAGCCAACATTTTCAAGATTGCCGAGAATATTCTTTTGTCTGTATAAATAATAGGGCACGTACCCATGATCTTTTGTCCACACTTGTGCAAGCCCCATCATTTTTTCAACTTCTTCCCGCTCTGCAACTTTGTACTTTTCTTTATTTTTTGTCATTTCTGATGCCCGTTTAAAGGATAAAGTATGGACAGTAAGGGATTCTGGCATAAGCTTTTCTGTTTCAGCTAGTGAATGGACAAATTCTGATATCCCTTCACCTGGCAAGCCGATAATTAAATCCATATTGATATTATTCATACCCTTGGAGCGAGCCAAATGATATTTATCAATGGTTTCAACAACAGTATGGTGGCGGCCAATTGCTTTCAACGTTTCTTGTGTATACGATTGCGGATTAATACTAATCCGGTCAATATTCCATTTTTTTAATACTTCTAATTTCTCTAGTGTAATGGTATCTGGACGGCCCGCTTCAACCGTGATTTCACGAATATGTTCGACATCAGGAAATGATGTATACATTTCTTCATAAAGCATATCCATCTCATTAGCCGTAATACTTGTTGGTGTACCTCCACCAAAGTAAACTGTAGTAATCCGAACTCCTTTTTCTTTCAACCATTCACCAATTTTTCTCATTTCATAATGAAGTCCGCCCAAAAAGGATTCTACGGATCCCTGACGTCCATTAATGGCATATGCTGGAAAGGTACAGTATGCACATTTTGTAGGGCAAAAGGGAATTCCGATATAAATACTAACTTCTTCTTGAAGAGAATATAGATCTGGAACAACCGTAAGCTGGCGGTCAACAATTTGCTGCATCAACTCTATTTTTTCATCTGTTATTAAATAATCATCCTTTAATTGCTGATGAGCAAGTTCTGAAGATATTCCATCCCGTACTTTACGATGAAGCAGTTTTGTTGGTCTGATTCCAGTTAAGATACCCCATTTTTGTGTAATTTTAGTCCAATCCTGCAAAACAGTTAAATAGACATGGGCCACGGCATTTTTAATTTGTTTAAATCGTTCCTTTTCAGAATTACTTGGAAGCATCTCTTTTTGATAATCAGAATAGATAATATTTCCGGCGCTATCCTTCAATTCAGCTGAAACTGAAACGTTGGCCTCTTCTTTCAAGGTAAATTTTATCTGAACATCGTTTTCCTCATTGTAAGCCTTCAAAATCTGCGATTCTTCAAAAAATAAGTTTGCAATTAGCTGTAATGGTCGATTAAATCGATCATCCGCTAACCCGATAATAGAAATTTTCAAGAGTATCACCTTTCAAAATAAACTTCCTTAAGTGTACAAAATCACTTACACAAGGTCAATACGATGGTAATCATTGACTGGAACGAGGGGAAATAACATCTTACTAAAATAAAAAGATATCAAAAGCAATGTGGCTCTTGATATCTGCACTATTATTTTTTGATAATATTCATCTTTCTTAAAAACTCAATTGGCTGCTGTTTCCGGAAATGTTCTTTTACCATGTAGGCAACTCCGTTCTCATTTTCAGATCGAGTAATCCAATCCGCTGCTCTTTTGACTTCATAGCTGGCATTCCACATGGCAACTCCAAGCCCTACTGCTTCTATTAATGGAATATCGTCTAGTCCATCACCAATTACAACCATTTCTTTTCTGTCGATTCCAAGTTGATTACCTAGGTAGGTTAGTCCGTTTAGTTTTGAAACACCAGCAGGAACTATATCCAATCGTAATCTATCTAGCTCAATCATTTCAATCTCCATATACATCGTACTTAGAGCCTTTTTCGCATCCTCAAGGTCTTTTTTCTCTTCAAAATAAACCTCAATTTTCGGAGGAGTTACTGGTTGGTCATGTAAATATTCACTCAGAGAGGAAACAAATTGTTGAGAATAAAATACAGGGTCACCGGATGTAAAGACTGTTTTGGCCAAAAGATTAGACCCTAGCTTAAATTTATTCGCTAATGAAAAGTTCTCATGTACGAGGCGAATTTGGCATGGCAGTGCTTCTAGAAAGCAAATCGTATCATAGGTGATTTCCTCGTTGATTCTTTTTACATAAAGCGGCTTTTCTTGGGCACTTGAGATAAAAGCCCCTTGATGTGTAACGAGTGGTGCTTTTATTTTTAAAGCCCTTGCCACCTTTCTGGCTGAGGGAAAACTTCTTGAGGTAATAAGCGTAACATAAATTCCTTTTTGCCCAACATATTCAATTGCTTCTTTTGTTGACTTATGGATCTTACCATTTGATTGAAGCAGCGTCCCATCAATATTTAGCGCAAGTAAGCGATAAATCATTATGTTGCCCCCTGTTCTTGGTGAAATTACCCTTATATCACTTTTATGATTTTTCACTTATTTATAGAACAGTAACGAAGAAAGCGGGACAAATAGGACAATCAATAAAAATAACATGCCTTCGGTACATTTTCACCGAAAGCATGTTATGATATTACATTTTCCCATAAAGTTCTTCTAATGGTTTCATGATTAACTGGTTTAATTCTCCGATAATCATACTCATACGTTGTTCTGCCTGCATCAGGCGAGAAATTTTTTCATTCTGCTGAACAAGTGCCACTGTGCTTTGAGCCTGCTGAACCTCTTCCTGAGAAATTTCCTGTCCCATCATTTGCTTTTGCTGGAGGTTCATTTGTATTTGGCGGAAATGATCAAACATTTTTTTTGTTGCAGGATCAGCGTTCACTTCATTATACATTTGCTTTAAATGTGTATACTCATCGCTTTGACGGATTGCTTTTTCTAAAGCGTAGGCGGAATCATATATATTAATCGCCATCAGGTCCACTCCTTTTTTTGGATAAAGAATTCACAACAACTATAACAAACTATGCTCCTAATTGCGAGAATGTTCACCAATCAGATTCCTTGGAAGTGAATCTTACATTCTTCCAATAACTAAATCACCATCTTTATCATTCTTTCATACGATACTATATCAGCTAATGCCTATATAAAAAAGATCTACGAGCAAATGAGGAGTGATTATGTCCGTTTCTTTATCCACGATAACGATTGTTCCTAGAAAATCAGCAAATAAAAACGACTCTTTAATTCAAATGTCCATTCAATTAGCCCAGGAATTACAGTTAGAAATTGACCGGGTATTAAAAATTTCTGTAGGTAAAAAAAGTATCCATCTCCAGATACAAACTGTGGAAATGGTCAACGATGAAATCTATATTCCTGAGAATCGATTAAAAGAGTTATGTCTTCCTATTCAAAAGTATAAATTTCGAGCAAGTTTTAGAACTGAAAGTCAAACACTTTTTCTCGGTCCGGTAATTGGATTATTAACGGATTTTCATATAAATGAAAAAGAAGAACCACACTTCCGTTCAGTCCATACCTTTTGTGGCGAGCTTCATCAAGAAGTTTCAGAAAAAAGTGGTTTCTTCTATGTATTTGCTTATAACGAATTTTCTAGCCAGGGATATTATTTTGAAAATGGCAGTTGGATTCCTTCAGAGCTTCCGATGCCTGATGTAATTTACAACCGTATCCATTCCCGAAGGCTTGAACAAACTAAACAATTTAAAAATTTCCGCAAAAAACTTAATCAATTAAACATCCCTATTTTTAATGATCGCTTTCTATCTAAATGGGAAGTGTATGAACAATTAAACCAAGAAGTTTATCCACGTTCATTTATTCCTGAGACAAGAATCTATTCGGAAGAAAGCCTGCATGAATTTGCTGAAAAATATGAGACTATTTTTATCAAGCCTGTTCATGGAAGTCAAGGAAGAAACATTTTTAAATTATTAAAAGCAGATGATAATCAATATACCTATCAAACCTCTTTTAGAACCAATACCAAACAGGTCCTGAACAAATTTTCTATAGAAGAAATTTATCAACAAATACAACCAGTCATTAATAATAAACTTTATATTATACAAGAGGGTATCCCTCTCGTTACCTTCGAAAATTGTGCAATGGACTTTAGAGTATTATGTCACAAAAATCAATTCAATCTGTGGGAAGTTACGTCAATTGTAGCAAGAATATCTGCAGAGGAGGAATTCGTGTCGAATATTGCTAGAGGTGGTAAAACGCTGAAACCTCTGAATGCATTAAGCACCTGTATGAACAAAAGGAAATCCTTGGAAGTACTTACAAGAATGAAGGAATTGTCAATCGAAACGGCTTCCATTATTAGCAAGCATTCACCAGGAATCACAGGGGAACTTGGAATCGACATTGGGGTCGAGCAAGATGGGAAGCTTTGGCTTATAGAAGTAAACTCGAAACCCTCTAAAAACTTCGAAGGTGACCTTGGGAAAATAAGACCTTCTGCAAAAGCCATTATCCAATTTTGTACAACACTATGCTTTGATATCACTACTTTGATGGAGGAATCATAATGATAACATTTGGAATCATGACATTAAGTATGGATAGCGAAAACTCGTATATTGATGAAATCGCTAGACATGCGCAATCCTGCGAGATGGAATGTTTTCGCTTCATTCCTACCTCGATAAATCCACATTCTCTACAAGTACAGGGGAAAAGATTTGACCCAATTGGTCTTCAATGGGTAGACAGTGAATTTGCAATACCCACTATCCTATATGACCGTTGCTTTTATGGAGATGATGAACATTCAAAACAATGTATTCCCATTGTCTCTTGGTTAAAAAGCAGAAATGACATAACCTTTCTAGGTTATGGGTTACCGAATAAACTTGATCTTTATGAAACACTAAAGAATTCTGTGTTATCTGCTTACCTGCCTCCTTCTCAGCTCGTATCTAATTGTAGTATCGTGCTTAAAGAATTAGCAATAAAGAAAAAACTCATTCTAAAACCGATAAACGGCTCTCAAGGCTACGGTATTTATTATATTAAGAAAAATGAAAAAACGTATCATGTTAAAACTGAAAAGCAGAAGAATATTATTTCACGTATCTTTCCAAATGAGACAAAGCTCATTCAATGGTTACAAACACTAATTAAACAACATAAGTACTTACTTCAACCGTATCTTGAATTATCCAATGATGAATTGCAGCCTTTCGATATTAGAATACTTCTCCAAAAAGACGAACATGGAAGCTGGGTCGAGCGTGGCAAAGGAATTCGGAAAGGAAATACCGGAGGAATCCTTTCAAATTTAAGTGCAGGAGGCTCAGTAATTGACTTTCCTTCCTGGTCCCAAACACTTCCCACAGCAAAATATGATTATATTTGTTATGAACTAGAATACATTATTACCAATCTACCCAATTTACTTGAGAAAGAGTTTATGCCCTTATTTGAACTTGGTGTTGATATTGGAGTAGCCAAAAATGGCTCAATTTGGATTCTTGATGTGAATTCAAAGCCTGGGAGAAAGGTCCTGTTTCAAACCCAACCAGAATTAAAAGAGACCTTATATCAAGCCCCTCTACTTTATGGGAAATACCTTTCCCAGACTGATTTGAAAGAAAGGAAGCGTTATTATGAGAAAACGCTATCTCATTGAGGTTTCTCCAAATGACCAGCAGGTTGTTTTTTGTCCACCTGCGATAATAAAAAACAAAACATTAAAGAGGTTCGCTTTCGGTTCGAAATCAATCGAAGTTGACTTTCTGCCGCACCCTGATAAAAATGATCGAATTGTCATAAGTAAGGGAATTCAAGAAGCCCTTAAATTTCCTAACTTTGGCATCCCATTGCATTTATTTATCGAAAATGAACTACTTTATATCGGACCGCTTATTGGCATTTTCACTGCTGGCTTTACTCCCTTTCCACTACGCCCAATCGGTGATCGGTCTCTCTTTTTTTCAAAGCTTCTTTCTGTAAAAAAAACTGTAGGTGCTTTACCTTTTGTTTTTGGAGAGCAGCATATTAATTGGGAGCAAGGTACAATTAATGGTTACTTTTCCCACAACAACAAATGGGTAACGATTGAGGTTCCACTCCCAAATGTGATTTATGATCGACTACCTAACCGTAAAAGTGAACGAAACCCGAAATTAATAATAGTGAAAGACCGCCTGCAAAAGGATTATCTCATCCCTTGGTACAACCCGGGATTCTTCAATAAGCTCGATATTTACGAAAGACTTTTACAGGATTCTTCGGTAGCAGTCTATCTTCCTGAAACCTTTCCCTTTACTTCCTTCTCAATGATTGAAACAATGCTTGCAAATTATGGTCAGATTTATATTAAACCCCAAAATGGAAGTCTTGGTTTAGGCGTTCATCAAATCATTTATGATAAGCATCAAGACGAATATTACTGTCGTTACCAAGATGACGGCAACGTTAACCGGCTACGGAAATTTTCAAGCCTAGAAGGGTTATTTAAATCGGTTTTTGCTCATCAGAATCTCGAAAAAATGTTGATTCAGCAAGGTATACATTTGCTCCGAAACGAGGCTCGCCCTGTTGATTTCCGAATTCATACGAATAAAGATGATTTAGGGGAATGGCATGTGACAGCAATGGCTGCGAAATTAGCTGGTCCCGGAAGTGTCACTACCCATTTGAGAAGCGGTGGTGATATCAAAACGATTGAAGAAATCTTCCCTAAAGAACAATGCGTTTTGTACACTGAAAAACTAACCAAGGCAGCACTGCTTCTAAGCAAAGCTTTGGAACGAAATATAGAAGGGATAATTGGTGAGATTGGTTTTGATTTAGGTATCGACCGAAACGGAGACGTTTGGCTTTTTGAAGCAAATTCCAAACCGGGAAGGTCGATATTCACCCATCCTGAGCTACAAGAATTTGACTTATTAACCCGGAAATTATCGATAGCTTTTGCCGTTTTTCTTACTGAACAATCCCTCTTACATCCAGAGGAATTATTCAAATGAAAATATATTACGACAGAGAATTTGCACTTTGGTATCAAACCAGTTTAGATAACGATGTCACAATGGGAGCAGAAAAAAAGATAATTGCTAAGAAGGATATTGGCCGGAGATGATGTCATCTGCTTTGAAATGCGACTGAACAATAACCATATTGGTCCCCTCATTGGAATTTTGACGGCACGTAAACTGAATGGTTCCATGGCGGGAAACGGCACCCTTTTTATGGAGCTACAAAAAAAGCTTATTTCACTTAATGGAATAAGCTTTATCTTTACTCCTGAGGGAGTCAGTGATCAATTTATTGAGGGTTATACTTTCTTACCGGGTAAAAATAAGTGGATAAAGGTCAAATTCCCTTATCCAGAACTTGTTTATAACAGGATTCCATTTCGAAAATCAGAAGAAGATGTGAAATGCCAAAAATTTCTTTCTATTTTAAAAGAAAAAAGCATTCCTTATTTCAACCCTAGTTTTATCGATAAATACGACCTCTATTGTTTAATGGAAAACCACTCTGTCCTAAATGCCCATTTACCCAAAACAATCTTAGCTAATCATAGAAAAGGACTTTATCAGTTTTTAAAAAAGCATATAACCATTTACTTAAAACCCGCTCAATCGGCAAAAGGAAAAGGGATTTTCCGGATGAAATTAGGAAAGCATATGCAGGTTAAGCTAGAAGGAATAAACAAAAGCGAAATCTATCAATCGTTTTATCATTTTTGGGAGGACTGGGAAAAGGCTTTAAATGAGATTAACTATTTGGCACAGGAAGAAATTAAATCAGCCCATTACGATGGAAAGCGATTTGATTTTCGAATCCTAGCCCATGCTGAAAATGAAGGGTATATTGTAACTGGAGTCGGAATCAGGCAATCACAAGAGCAAGAGATTACGACACATATTACATCAGGAGGAAGGCTACTTCCCTATCAACTCCTCCAAACTGAAGCACATGATCAATTTATCCAAACCGTTGTCCACCATACTGGAAAAGCTTTATCCGAACAATTTGGCTATTTTGGTGAATTCTCAATTGATGCATGTGTTAGCCCAACAGGTCATTACTATATTTATGAGGTAAACTCAAAACCAATGAGCTTTGATGAAACAGAAATTGAAGAAAGAAAAATTGCCCAGCTTTGCCTTCTTTTTTTACAGCTAACAAATTTCCAAAACTAACAGAAAATTTTAATTTCAATCATTCCCAAAACAAGGTATTCTAAAAGTAAACACGATGTACCTAAAAGGGGATGTTCCTAATGTTGATGCACTTTCAGTTCAAACCATTATTCACCAATAAAAATATTCCTGGTTGGAATTTTTCTTTTTACTATAAAAAACAAAGATACACTGGGGTTTATCACCAAACTGGGAAAATTGAATGGTCCGCGAATACTCCTGAGCAAGCAGACATGGAGGCGCTATCGAGCCAAGTTCACGAACTAATGCTTTATCATGTTTACGAATAACATCATTTTCCGAATGAATTACTTTCCTTTTTTGCATGAAAAATTAGCCTTTCCACAAACTAAATCTAGATAATGGGAAGGGATTGATAATAATGGAAGATAAGAAAGAAAATCTAACGAATATGGGCTCCGTCTACGAAGGTAGAGATAGGGCTTATATGGACATCGATCGAATGATTAATGAAGGAATGTCAGGTGGAAATGTTCATGCCCGTCATGATACAACCAATATTGAAGAAGCACATGATCTTGTTGAAGAAGAACCCCCATACGAATGCCCTTAAGGTGAATTTTAATTCCCGGCTGTTCCGTTGAAGAGTTAATCAGCGGTTCAGCTTTTTTCATTTTCAAGTCATATTAAGATGTTTTCCCGATGACAATTGATATAATGGAAGCTATATTTATAAATTTTGATAATGGGGAAATTAACGATGCTAAGAAAACTTTTGCCTCTTTATGAGAATTCAATTTTATTTCCTACCCAACCGGTTCTTCCTTCTGATCAACTGTATATCTTCTTTGACAAATCTCAGACTGAATGGGTTGGTATACCTAAATCAGTGGTAAGTGAAAAGGAATTGAAGCTTCTTAAAACACTTTACGAAATTGTTGAATATCAGTCATCGACCATTTCTTCCGTTTCAAAGATTTGGTACGAATTTTTATTTTTAAACGGTCCTCCACCTTTATACAACACTGACGCTTATTTTCGAATTATTCAGTTTTATATTAATGGTGATGGGCTGGATCATTCTGAAATCGAGGCTGCTTTAAAAGGCTTTTTTACTGATGATGTAATCATTATCTGGGAAAATGGGAATCGAGGAATTGTAATCGAAGAGAGCAAACAAATATCCCTTTCAGATAAAGAATTAATCTCAATGGCTCAAACAGTTGAAAGTGATTTTTTTATTAAAATCTCCTTTTACATTGGTAAAGTTTATCCACTTTCCAATCAACTTCCCAACAATTTTCAACAGGAGAAAGAATACTTTATTTTCGGGAAAACAAATCTTCTTAATACGAATATATTTGCTTTTGAACGAATTTTTCCTGCTTATTTAGCTTATCATCTTCCTAAGGGGTTAGCACATAAGGTTTATCAAGCACTATCTGAAGTGTTTATGGAAGATCCTGAAATATTTTCGACTATTAAAGTTTTTCTTGAAAACAATTTAAATGCAAGCATGACTGCAAAAAAATTATATATACACCGAAATACACTTCAGTATCGAATTGATAAATTTGTCGAGAGAACGGGTATCCAGTTAAAAGATTTTTATGGGGCATTTACCGTCTTTTTGCCTGTTTACTTTTTGAGCAGGAAAAGAAAAATAACAATATGCCCAAAAGTTAGTTCCATAACTTTGTGCAACATGTCTATATTGATTGTAAGCCTTTCCATGTAAACTGTAATTAACAATAAACAGGGAGGTTTTACAAATGGCTGAATTAAAATTAGATCATATTTATAAGGTTTACGATAATAAAGTTACGGCTGTCGAAGACTTCAATTTACATATTGAGGATAAAGAATTTATCGTTTTCGTTGGACCATCTGGCTGTGGTAAATCCACTACTTTGCGTATGATTGCAGGACTTGAAGAGATTTCAAAAGGGGACTTCCTCATTGATGGCAAGAGAGTGAACGATGTAGCTCCTAAAGACCGTGATATTGCAATGGTTTTCCAAAACTATGCCCTTTATCCGCATATGACGGTTTATGACAATATGGCATTTGGTCTTAAACTTCGGAAATTTCCAAAAGATGAAATTGATCGTCGAGTACAGGAAGCAGCGAAAATCCTTGGTCTTGAAGCTTATTTAACTCGTAAACCAAAGGCACTTTCAGGTGGTCAACGTCAACGTGTGGCATTGGGCCGTGCAATTGTCCGTGATGCAAAGGTATTCTTAATGGACGAGCCTTTATCAAATCTTGATGCGAAACTTCGTGTAGCGATGCGCGCTGAAATTGCCAAGCTACACCGCCGTTTAGATACAACAACAATTTATGTTACGCATGACCAAACAGAAGCAATGACAATGGCTACACGACTAGTTGTCATGAAGGATGGGATCATTCAACAAGTTGGTTCACCAAAAGAAGTATATGAAAGACCAGAGAATGTCTTCGTTGGCGGCTTCATTGGTTCTCCTGCCATGAACTTCTTTAATGGTAAGCTCGAAGATGGTAAATTTGTTATCGGAAAAAATTCCATTGCCGTTCCAGAAGGTAAAATGAAATTCCTTCGTGAGCAAGGTTATGTTGGTAAATCAATTATTCTAGGAGTTCGCCCAGAAGATATCCATGATGAGCCAGTTTTCATTGAGTCTTCTGTTGGAACGAAAATAGCTGCTAAAATTGACGTTGCGGAATTAACTGGGGCAGAATTGATGGTATATTCAACCATTAACGACCAAGATTTCGTAGCCCGTCTTGATTCTCGTGCAAATGTTAAACCTGGAGATACAGTAGATTTAGCATTCGATTTAAATAAGGCTCACTTCTTTGATGTTGATACAGAATCTAGAATTCGTCCTTTAAGTGAAAAATAAATCATTGGATAGGAGGCTGATACAAAAAGTGTAGGCTCATTCTTTTATGAATATTATTTCTTCCTTCTGGCAAATCGGACAACGGTATAAATGAGGGCATTTATGCCTAGAATTTGTTTGGGCGTAACCATCCTCCATTTTCATTAAATCAATTTCCATATACGGACTATAATCATCATAAAAATCCATGAGACGTCCACTTTCAATCATAGGATCACCGCAATTAGTACATATTAAATAAACTTCCCTTAGTCCATTACATACCGGGCATATCGACATAGCTAATCACCCTTTTAACAATTATATAATTTTAGTTTGTGTTACTTTAAAGGCAATATGTGATGGAATAAATTACTAATCATTATTTCGAATAAGCCTTTCATTTTTAAACATAATAGAGAGTACAAAGCAATCATTACCGATGAAAAAGCTAAAATTTATTCATTTATCTCCAATTATTAATAATTTATCAAAGGTAATATTGATAATATGGGTTAGGCAGGCGTACATGGTAATCCATTATGGTTCAATTCCATACTGACCCCAAACTTATTAAGAGGAGTGTTATTCAACTATGGCTAGTAACAACAACTCTAATCAACTTTTAGTACCTGGTGTCGAGCAAGCACTTGATCAAATGAAGTACGAAATTGCTTCAGAATTTGGCGTAAATCTTGGAGCTGATACTACTTCACGTGCCAACGGTTCTGTCGGAGGAGAAATCACAAAACGCCTTGTTGCAATGGCAGAATCACAACTTGGTGGCAGCGGATTTACACGTTAATTTTTGAGAACCCCCATTAATACAAATAAATATTATGGCTTTAGCCCCTTCCTTTGCGGAAGGGGCTTTTATTGGTTAAACCATATTTTCAGGTTTTATCCACTCCTCAAACTGATTGGAAGTTACGTAACCTGTTTTTTCAGCCGCCTCTTTTAATGTCATATTTTCTTTAAAAGCAAGCTTGGCAATCTCCGCTGCCTTTTCATAGCCAATATGGGGATTTAATGCTGTCACTAACATCAATGACCTTTCTACGTGTTTTGTAATAACCTCTTTATTCGCTACAATTCCAATAGCACAATTCGTATTAAAGGATTGAATACTGTCAGAAAGGAGAGTGATCGATTGGATTAGATTATAAATAATAACTGGTTTAAAAACATTTAACTCAAAATTCCCTTGGCTCGCAGCAAATCCGATTGTCGCGTCATTTCCAAAGATTTGACACACCACCATTGTTAAGGCTTCACTTTGAGTCGGATTTACTTTTCCAGGCATGATCGAACTTCCAGGTTCATTTGCAGGAATACTGAGTTCTCCAATTCCACTTCGTGGTCCACTTGCAAGCCAGCGAACATCATTGGCAATTTTCATTAAATCTGCTGCCAATGCTTTTAATGCCCCATGAACATAAACGATTTCATCATGACTTGTTAGTGCGTGGAATTTATTTTTAGAGGAGGTGAATGGATACCCCGTTAGCTCTTCAAGTTGTTGTGCCACTTTGTCCCCAAATTCAGGATGAGCATTAATTCCTGTTCCCACTGCTGTTCCGCCGATGGCGAGGTCAAGGAGACTTTTTGTTGCATGCAAAATCATTTTCTCATTCTTTTCAAGCATCATCCTCCATCCACTTATTTCCTGTCCTAAAGTTAATGGTGTGGCATCCTGTAGGTGAGTTCTACCAATTTTCACGACCTCCATAAATGCATTTTCCTTTTCTAAAAGTGTCCTTTTTAACTCTTGGATAGCAGGAATTAACTGTTTATTTATTTTCATATATGCAGCAATATGCATAGCAGTTGGAAAGGTATCATTAGAGCTTTGTGACATATTCACATCATCATTGGGATGAACTCTTTCTGCACTTAAACCAGATTTTAACCCTTCATTCGCTCGATTGGCAATAACCTCATTAACGTTCATGTTTGTTTGCGTCCCACTCCCCGTTTGCCAAACGGCTAATGGAAAATGTTCGTTATAATCCCCTTGAAGAATTTCGTCACAAGCTTTTGTAATCACTGCCATTTTTTTTTCATTTAATTTTCCCAACTGATGGTTAACAATCGCCGCTGCCTTTTTGATAAAGGCTAACCCTTTAACCACCTCTAGAGGGATTTTCTCGATTCCAATTTTGAAATTCTCCCTGCTTCTTTGTGTTTGTGCTCCCCAATATTTATCTGCTGGTACCTTGACCTCACCAAGAGTATCTTTTTCAATTCTAAAATTCACCTAATTATCCCACCTTACAATTTTGTTCTACTTCAATATATATTCCCATTCATAGCATTTTTAACTATAATCGAATTAATTTCCATGTGGCTTCCATTAAAATATTCCGCAAAAAAACTACAGACATTTGTCTGCAGCTTATGCTTTAGTAATCATATATCCGATATAATAAGAAAGAATTAAAAAACTGCCGATGGTAAGAACGACTGAATACTCTCCCAAATTCACCACACCCCAATAATTATTTGATGCTTAAACACCTTTAAATTATCATAATATTGACTCACATCTTTCTGATGAATATAACAATTTAGTGGCAAGGAAGTGAATTTTTTGTTAATATCAGCCTTTTTTTTCTTTCCAATTCTTTTCCCATTTATCCTTTTGTTTATTCCATTTTTCTTCCCACTTATTAATCACATTATTGAACTGCTCTTGAAAATTTTTCAAATTATCTTCTTTCGGCTTTTTCTTAATTAAAGAATCAATATGGGGAACATTAAATCTTTCAGCAGGTGTATTTTTTAGTGCTTCCTTCATTACTTGACGAAATATCATCGCAGCCCCCTCACTGCTAGTGGTCGTTAAATAGTGCTGTGCATCTGTTTTATCATAACCAACCCAAATGGCGCCTACTAATCGAGGGGTATAGCCAACAAACCATTGGTCCTTCACGCCATTGACACCCTTTATGGGGACTTGGGTAGACCCTGTTTTACCTGCAACATCCATGCCGGGGATATTCGCTCCTTTTCCTGTCCCTTGTTCCACAACGCCAAGTAGCATGGTAGTCATTTTGTTGGAAACTGCCTTCGTTGTGACCCGCTCCTTTTTCCCCTTCCAGTCCGCTACTATATTACCGTTCGCATCTATTATTTTCTTGATAACATGTGTTTTTACTTTTACACCGTTATTTGGAAAAACAGAAAAAGCCTCGGCATATTTATTGGCGATACACCTTTATGTAATCCACCTAAAGCAATCGATAAATTACGATCTGCACTATCTAATGGAATCCCAAACCGTTTAATGGAATCGAGCCCTTTATCAATACCAATTTCCTTTAACAACCAGACAGCTGAAACGTTTTTAGATTCCTTCACTGCCTCATACATAGGCACAACTCCTGCATATTGATGATCGTAATTACTTGGTTCATACTCACCGAATTTCATCGGTTCGTCTTTTAACAAATCAGTAATCTTCCATCCTTCTTCTAAAGCTGGTGTATAGACAGATATCGGCTTAATTGAAGAACCTGGTTGAGCTTTTAACTGAGAACCTCGATTGTAGCCTCTAAAGATATGCTCTCCTCTCCCTCCAACTATGGCTCTCACTCCACCTGTTTTAGGATCAACTAAAACACCACCACTTTGTACGAGTCGATCCTTTCCTTTTGGAAACAGACGATCGTTTTGATAGGTTTTTTCAATCGCGGTCTGCATTGTAGGATCAAGTTCTGTATAAATATGGTATCCACCTGTTAAAAGATCATCCTGTGATAACTGATAATCATTGATTGCTTCATCTAATACTTGATCAACATAGTAAGGATATCTTCCTCGGAAAGGGTCTCCTCCTTTATCATTTAGAACTACGACCGCTTTTTCCTCTCGTTGAAATTGTTGATTTGTGATAAAGCCTTGATTTTTCATCCCTCGTAATACAACATTCCTTCTTACAATGGCTTTTTCTATATGATCATAAGGATTTAACGCTGAAGGTGCCTTGATTAAGCCTGCAAGCATGGCTGATTCGCTGATTGATAGATCCTTAACATCTTTCCCAAAATATTTTCCTGCGGCCTGTTTAATTCCCCATGCACCATCTCCGAAATAAATTTGATTTAGATACATTTGGAGAATTTCTTGTTTAGAATAGCGCTTTTCTATTTTCATTGCAAAAAAAACTTCATCAAGCTTTCTTTTAATTGTCTTTTGAGACGTCAGCAATGTATTTTTTACCAACTGCTGAGTAATTGTGCTTCCTCCTTCCACTTTTCCTCCAGCTGCTATGTCTCGAAACAATGCCCTAGCAGTTCCAATCAAATCAACTCCATTATGTTGATAAATCGACGGTCTTCAATGGCAACGACAGCATTTTTCATTGAGTTTGGAATCTGCTTGATTGAAACTCCTTCATTTTTATTAGCTGATACCTTACTTGCGACTTTCCCATTCACGTCATAAAATACAGTTGCTTGGGGGAGTTCAGCTTTAAATGAGGAGATATCCGCACCAGTTGAGAAAAGATGTAAAAAGCCAAATAAGCCCAACACCATGGTTAATATGGAGAGCACCGTCACTTGGCTCATATGCCACCTTTTCCAATTTTTCCATACATCACCTTTAATTCTTTTCTTCATAGTGCCTCCTAATGTAGAAAATTCCAAATGGAAGACATCATATTCTTAACTCTTTCAAGAATAATTTTTAATAAAAGCTACTTGAAATCATTAATTTAAGTTAAATTTAACTTAGTTTGAGCAAAAATTGGAAAATAATCCAGTAGTAGGGATTACATTGACGGGACAATTAATCATAAAAGAGGATTTCTACAAATTAGGGAACTTTATTTACAAATTTTCAATTTTATTTACAGATTTCAGTAACTTATTTACAAAAATTCCTTTTCCAACAAAAAAAGACGGAAAACCGTCTTTTTCCTGCTTTCACTATTTTTCACTGTTCATCAATTCTTTAAAACGCAGCCTAGAAAGTTTTTCATCAAAGCTACTAAAGATTCGGTAATTTTTTTCATCTAAGATTCGAAAATGTTTACTGAGGATATTTTGCTGAAGAATAAATCCATTTTTCTTAGATAAGGATCTCCACCAAACTTGGCCGCCAAGCGTTTTGCTTTTAGGGAAATCAATTCCTTCACGGGCTACCGTTTCTAATACTTCAAGAGGTTCGTTTCCAAATAAAAATTGGACGGTTTCCGTTTCCCTAAAAAGAGCACATATCGATACTGTAGTAGACCAGTTGGCAAGAACTCTTCCTTTTTCAATTTGCACGAGCGTTTTCTTTGATACACCAATAATTTCTGCCATTTTATCTTGTGTATATCCTGCTTCCGCACGGATCAATCGAAGCTTTTCAGAAATTTTTAAAATAATTTCATCTCTGGTCACTTAGAGCCCTTCCTTCAATCAAATCTAGTGTAATTTTACACAAAGTTTCACCACTTTTTAAAGTCACTAAACCTTTATCAAAAATAAACACTGCTACTTTAGAGATAGCAGTGTTTCCTTAAGCTTATTTTAACTGTGGTGGAATACTGCACCCGCTGGAACAGGAATTTTTCAACTCACATGCAGCACATTTTCCTTTTTTCGATTTATTAATAAATTTTATTAAAGCCCAAGCGGCGTAACCAAAAATAGCAACGCCTATAACAATGCTGGCAATCATGGATTCCACCTCTGTTAAGAATTATACGAGTCCGAACAGCTTACCACCCTGATAAATCACTAAACTAAGAATATAGGCAATGGTAAGCGCATAACCAATTGAAAAAGCTGTCCATTTTTTAGAGCCGGTTTCTTTATAGATTGTTGCTACCGTTGCCAAACATGGAATATACAACAGAATGAAAACCATGAAGCTGTAAGCAGCAAGTGGAGTGAAATAATGTGACAATAAACCTTGTAAGCTGGCATCATTAGGCGCGAAATAGATAATATTCATAGTAGAAATGATTGCTTCTTTTGCTAAAAACCCTGTTATTAAAGAAGCAGCAGCCTGCCATGTACCAAATCCAATTGGTTTTAATATTGGAGCTAGGATATTTCCTATTGACGCTAAATAGCTATGATCCATGTCCACCTTTAACCCATTTGGTCCTACATAAGATAAAAGCCAGATAAAGACCGAACCTGCAAAAATAAATGTGCCGGCTTTTCGCACAAATCCTTTCCCTTTATCCCAAGTACTTCTCCAGAGCGACTGAAACTGTGGGAGTCGATATGGCGGAAGCTCGATAACAAATAATGATGTTTCAGATTTTAATAAAGTGGTAGAAAAAATCTTTGCTAATATTAATGCCACAACAATACCGAGAACATATAGACTAAGAACAATAAATGCTTTATGGCCTGCAAAAAATCCTCCTACAAATAATGCATATACAGGTAAGCGTGCCGAACATGACATTAGCGGTGTTAATAGGATGGTTAATAACCTTTCACGCGGTGTTTCAATTGTTCTAGCAGCCATTATTCCAGGCACGTTACAGCCAAAACCAATCATCATCGGAATAAAAGCTTTACCGTTTAATCCTACCGATTCCATAATCCGATCCATTACCAGCGCGACGCGAGCCATGTATCCGGAATCCTCTAATAAAGATATAAAGAAGAATAAAATAAAAATCTGCGGCACAAACACAAGAACACCGCCAACTCCGGCTACTAATCCTTGAAGAATTAAGTCATGAATGAAACCTGAAGCATGAACTAAACTTAGAATTTTTTCGATTATTCCCGTTACCGGCCAGTTATCAATGAATCTAAAGCATTGGATAAGGGGGTTCCAAGCCAATCAAATGTCAACATAAACATGCAATACATTAGCAGTAGAAAAATCGGCATCCCTAAATAACGATTGGTTACAATGCCGTCTACTTTTTCTGATAATGGAACAATCGCATCTTTTTTTGTAATGGCTCTGAAAGAATTCTTCCAATAACTTCTTTTCTCTTTAAATAGATGAAGTTTGAAAGTGACTTTACCCCAAACCGATTGGTCAACTTTGATTCAAGATCAGAAAAAATAATGTCCAGTTTTTTTGGGTCTGCAATTCCTGATAAGTATTGTTTCACATATTCATTTCCTTCAAACCATTGAAGGGCAAGCCATCTTGAAGAATGTTCGGTATCCGCATTAATCTCCCCGGTTAGGGCTGTAATTGCTTCTTCGATTTCTTCCCCATAAAAAATGAGTTCTTTTTGTTTGGTTTGGAAGAATTCTGACGAAATAACCTCTACTAGTTTATCGCATCCCTTGCCACTTCTAGCTACAACAGGAACGACAGGCACCCCAAGAATATTAGAAAGCTTGTGAGCGTCGATATGAATCCCGCGATTTTTTGCCACATCTATCATGTTTAAACCAATAAGAGCAGGTTTATCAAATTCAAGTAATTGGAGTGTCAAATGTAAATTGCGTTCCAATTGTGAAGCATCTAATATATTTAGTAATCGATCAACCGGTTCATTTAAAAAGAAGGAAGTAACGACTCCTTCATCCTTTGATAACGGGTTTAGCGTATAAACACCGGGCAAATCAATTAATCTACCAATGTTATTTCTAAAAACCCCAACCTTCTTTTCGACGGTGACGCCGCTCCAGTTACCAACATACTCATAGGAACCTGTTAGATTATTAAACAATGAAGTTTTCCCGGTATTAGGATTTCCAATAAGAGCGATTTCCATTATATTCTCTCCACCTCAATTTGATCAGCTTCTTTACGGCGTATTCCGACACACTGACCGCAAGACTCAATCATGATGGGGCCACCAAATGGCATCACACATTTTACACAAACTTCTGATCCTTCAGTAATTCCTAAGTCAAGTAAACGTCGTTGAACAAGGTGACCAACATGTGAAATGTCAATAATTTTCCCCTTATCCCCTGCTTTTAACAAACCAAACATGTATATCACCCTTTATTCATCTTAATTGAGAATGATTATCTTTCTTTATAAAATCATTTTAACATTAAATACAAGCGTTATGCACATAGAATTTGTGACAAAAGTTCGAAAATACTTCGGTTTCTCATTAATTATTTTAATAAGAGGAAATGCTTGGACCGCGTTCGTTTTAACCGATAAAATACTAATTAGAAAATGGCGGCTGTTGAATATCTCTTTATCAAATAATGAAAAATTGATTTTTAGATAAATTTATAAAGGATTTTTTCCTTTTATCAGCGAATTATCTTGGTTATGAGTTTTCTAATACCATAGGGGGAAAACAGCATGTTTACGGAAAAACAAACAGATTTAATTTCTTTTTTTGAAAAGAATAAAGAAAGCTTACTATTGGAATGGGAACAATTAATTATTATTGCAAATGGGGACCCATATAGAGAAAAAATTCGCGATAACGCTGAAGCACTTTTTAATGTCATCCTTACTATGCATAAAATAACTGAACAAGAGCTTTTAGACATTATCCAAAAGTTAGCGATAGAAATATCAGAAGAAAGAGTCATCGCCGACATTAATATGGGGGACTTCGTTTATAATGTCAATCTTGGAAGAACAGTTTTATACAATTATTTTAGTAAAACTAGTCTGGAATGGAATGAATTACAACAATCAATAAACAAAATAAATTTTTGTTTTGATAAATTCCTCTTCTATGCTGTTTCCCATTTTACAGAAGCAAAGAATAAAATCATTGAAGAAAAGACAATGGTGATTGACTCTACTCATCAGGACCGACTAACACTTCTTGGGCAAATGACATCAAGTTTTATTCATGAGTTTAGAAACCCACTCACCTCCATTCAGGGATTTATCCAATTACTGAAAGCTGATTATCCACATATGAGATATTTAGATATCATATCAAGTGAGCTTGATCAGCTTAATTTTCGAATTTCTCAATTCTTACTTTTATCTAAAAAAGAATTAATTGGAAAAGAGAGGGATCATTTTAAACTAAACAAGCTCATTGATGAGGTATTAAATTTTCTTTATCCAAGCATTTTGGACGGAAAAGTAAAAATAAAAAAAGAATTAATTGAAGATATAACACTAAATGGATATGCTGATGAAATTAGACAGGTCTTTATCAATATCATATTTAATGCGATTGATGTCCTAAACCATGACCGAAATCCCAACCCAACAGTTGAAATTAATAGTTGGTTGGAAAATGATCAGCAAATAAAAATTACCATTTCGAACAATGGAACGATGATACCAGCCGAAATACGGAAAACTATTTTCGAGCCTTTCTTTACCACAAAAAAACTAGGTACAGGCCTTGGCTTGTTTGTGTGTAAAGAAATTATTGAAAAACATAAAGGTGAATTATCCTGTCTCTCCACTCCTGAAAAAACCACTTTTTCAATCACCTTACCTGTGCCCGCGAGCTACGGTGATTGATATTATTTAAATGATAGCAACTAAAAGAGGCTGACCCAATACTTTGAGTCAACCTTTTTTTAATTCCCCCATTTAAACCTTCCTGACCATGATGCATATGATGTATTAAAAAATTATTTTTATCAGGAGAATAGTCAATGTTTACATTAAAAGTTGATAAGGAAATTGAGTTACAATTATTTCAAATCCAACACTCACTTAAACTTTTCCAGCTAATTGAAACAAACCGAAATCATTTACGTGAATGGCTGCCATGGATTGATAATATGACCTCTCCATTTCATTTAGAGTCTATTATTCCTTTGTGGTTAACACAATTTGCTGAAAATAACGGGTTAAACGTTGGAATCCTTTATAAAGGAGAGCTCGTTGGCTCCATTGGCTTACACCAAATGGATTGGCATAATAGCAATGTAAGTATAGGATACTATCTTGGAAAAAATGCAGAAGGTCATGGAATTATGACAAGATCCGTTCAAGCCTTGTTAAACTATTCTTTTTTTCAATTAGGTTTTAATCGAGTCGAAATCCGCTGCGGTGAGAAAAACAAAAAAAGCCGCGCAATTCCTGAGCGGCTACGCTTTGTAAGAGAAGGAAAAATCAGGGACGGAGAAAAATTACATGGTCGGTTTCATGACCTTATAGTTTACAGCATGCTCGCACGTGACTGGAATGGATCCGCTACTTATTAATGCCCCTTGACATTTCCCCTCCTTCTTATCAATCCCCTAAAGCTGCCTGAATGGCAGCTTTTTAAATTTTTTTTTCATTAATTTGCTCACAAATACTTTTTTTGAAATAATAGTAGGTAAAGTTTCTAATAAACAGTCAAGTAGAAAGTGAAAATAGGGATATAATGTATACACAGAGAAAATTGTAAGTGAGGTGGCAGCCTTACCCTTTGTAAGGTGGTAAATGATTTGGATGAATATAGCTTTAATTGCTATTCTAATTGCCTTTACAGCATTTTTTGTTTCATCAGAATTTGCGATGATAAAGGTGCGGACAACTCGGATCGATCAATTACTATCCGAAGGAAATGAAAAAGCAGAAGCTGCCAAGAAGGTTTTATCTAATTTAGATGGCTATCTATCGGCAACGCAGGTAGGTATAACGATTATTTCATTAATATTAGGCTGGCTAGGTGAGCCCACGATTAGAAAGCTGCTTGAACCCATTTTTGACGGGATTGAATTACCTATATCTTTAAAACAGGTCCTCTCCTTTATTATCGCCTTTTTAATTATTACATTTTTCAATGTAGTTATTGGAGAATTATCTCCAAAAACCATTGCAATTCAAAAGGCTGAGGAAATCATATTGCTTTTTGCACCAGCTCTTATTTTGTTTCATAAATTGATGTATCCATTTATTTGGGTTCTGAATCGGTCCGCAAGATTTGTAACCGGACTCTTTGGCCTTAAAGCAGCTTCAGATCATGATATTGTTCTTTCAGAGGAAGAACTTCGAATGATCCTTTCCCAAAGCTATGAAAGCGGAGAAATTAATCAATCTGAATATCGTTATGTCAATCGAATATTTGAATTTGACAATCGAATTGCCAAGGAAATCATGGTACCAAGGACTGAAGTTGTCGCACTTTCCAAAGAAGCCACCATGGACGAAATTATCGAAATTGTAAAGGAAGAAAAATATACCCGTTATCCCGTCATCGATGGTGACAAAGACACTATTTACGGGATTGTTAATATTAAAGAGATACTAACAGATTGTATACAACAAAAGTGTGGTGGAGAAGAGCCACTTAAGTCTTATCTAAAACCAGTTATGCATGTGATTGAAACGATTCCAATCCAGGAACTATTGGTTAAGCTACAAAAAAGCCAATCTCACATGGCCATATTATCGGATGAGTATGGTGGTACTGCAGGTATTGTTACGGTTGAAGATATTCTCGAGGAAATTGTTGGCGAAATCCGTGATGAATTTGATATAGACGAACTCCCTCTAATTCAGAAAATGGGCGAAGGGCATTTTATCTTGGATGGAAAAGTACTTATTAGCGAAGTAAATGATCTTTTAGGCACCACACTTGAAGAGGAAGATGTGGATACCATCGGCGGCTGGTTTTTAACACAGAAGTTTGATGTCCATAAAGGAGATACAATTGAAATAGATGGTTACTCCTTTGAAATAAAAGAAAATGAAGGCCACCATATCCTTTATATTGAGGTAAAAAAAATAACACCGTCACCTGAATAAAGTGACGGTGTTATTTTTTAAAAATTTCTAGAATATTTTTGATTTATCCATCATATAAAGTATCATTTTTCCATAAAATGTTGATATCAACTAGTTTACTAACCGAAACGTTTGACTGTATGGTTTAAATTCTTTATAATTATGGTTAATTTTATATTACCTGAGGTGATAAGATGGGGCTGTCTATCGAATTGGTGAAATAGCTGAAATAGCCATGGTTTCTAAACGAACAATAGATTACTATACGTCTATTGGCTTACTCAGTGCAGAACGCTCTAAATCCAATTATCGCATATATTCAGATGAATCACTAAAGGATTTAAAGTATATTGAAGAATGCAAGAGTCTGCACTATCCATTAGACGAGATTAGAAGAAAACTAGATATGAGAAAAGCAAAGAAAATTCTTGATTCAGAAGTGGAAAATCACGTTCAGGCTGTTACTCAACAGATGAAGCAATTGCAGAATGAATTATCTGCGCTAGAGCCATTATTGGCAAAAATAGATCTTCTACAAAAGGAAATGCTTGCAAGTAATTTTAATAAACACCGGAATGCATTGGTAAAATCCCTTTTGAATTTAACGAGTTAAATTTTTGTATTATATTGGGAGGTGACTCCTTACTCGTATAAAAACGAGATAAGGAAACTTATTTGGACATATTTAACTTGGTTATTATAGCCATTTTAATTGCTTTAACAGCTTTTTTTGTCGCTTCAGAATTTGCAATCGTAAAGATTCGAAGTTCAAGAATCGATCAATTAATTGATGAAGGAAATTCAAGTGCTATTTCTGCCAAAAAAGTAATTTCGAATCTGGATGGATACCTATCTGCCTGTCAGTTAGGAATTACCATTACAGCTCTTGGCTTAGGTTGGCTGGGGGAATCCACAATCGAAGCTATGCTTCGTCCTCTTTTACAGGCTCTGAATATACCTGAAAGCATTACACATGTATTAGCAATCGGTTCTGCGTTTGCAGTCATTACTTTTATACATGTTGTTGTCGGAGAGCTTGCACCTAAAACACTTGCCATTCAGAAAGCAGAAACGGTTACTCTGGTAATGTCACGCCCACTTATTCTTTTTTATAAGATTATGTATCCTATTATTTGGGTATTGAATGGGTCAGCACGTATTACCACTAGCATTTTTGGGCTAAAGCCCGTTTCAGAAAACGAGATTGCCCATACGGAGGAAGAACTTCGAATTATCCTATCTGAAAGCTTAAAAAGTGGTGAAATTAACCAATCTGAGTTTAAGTATGTAAATAAAATTTTTGAATTTGATAATCGGATTGCAAAAGAGATCATGGTTCCAAGAACGGAAATTGTTTCCTTGTCCAAAGATGATATATTAGAAACATTTCTTCAGGTTTTACGTGAAGAGAAATTCACTAGGTATCCCATTACTGATGGTGACAAAGACCATATTATTGGGCTGGTCAATATAAAGGAAATGGTCACGGATTTAATAGGTAATGAAAAACTAACAACCCAAACCTTGGAAAACTATACTCGTCCAATTATTAGAGTCATAGAAACGATTCCTATCCATGATTTATTAGTAAAAATGCAAAAAGACCGAATGCATATGGCGATTTTAATGGACGAATATGGCGGTACTTCCGGCCTTGTTACGGTTGAAGATATCTTAGAAGAAATTGTTGGCGAAATTCGTGACGAATTCGATATGGATGAAATTCCGATGGTCCGAAAAATTAAGGAAAACCATTATATTATTGACTCAAAGGTTTTAGTTACCGAAGTCAATGACTTATTGGGAGTTACCATTGATGATGAAGATGTTGATACAATTGGCGGCTGGATTTTAACTGAAAATTACGAAGCTAAAGAAGGCGACATCATTCTTCACGATTCATACACGTTTAAAATTCTTGATATGGAAGAACATCATATTAAATATATTGAAGTGACAAAAAAAGCCAATGACGGGGAAGCGAACATCCAAAAAATTGCTTTACCCACATCGGAAGTACTTTCTTAAAGCATCTCTTATACAAAACAGATCATTCTCATGGTCTGTTTTTTTTGCCTAAAAAAATATGAATTTTAATTGTACTTTTGACCAATCAACCAGTCCCCCTTAAGCATATCCTACTCACAAGGAGGGGTTGATAATGAAGCATTTAGCATTTCTATTTTTAGTAAGTATATTGGCTGGTTTTGCATTAGTTAATTTACCAGCAATATCTTTCTTAGCTGGTTTATTCCCATTTTTCCATATCGTCGGAGCACTTGCCGTATTAGTATTCTCATTTGCACTAATTTATTTAGGTGTCAAGGCATTATTCTCGAAATAATAACTATATAGTTCTTCTCCAACAGAAAAAACAGATCAATTCTCCAGTAAAATTGATCTGTTTTTTTTTAGTATTCCTATCTAGTTTTTAAGATGATAATTTCCTCTTCCGCTTTTGCTAATTTGACTAGGTGGGAATCAAGCCGACGGTTAATATGCAGGATTTCTTCCTTGTCCTCTGGTTTATTATCTAAGCCTTTTAATAGCATACTTTGTACATCTTCAATTCGTTGAAGGGAATCCTTTATATCTGAAAGATCGATTTGGTTTACCGCGACACGGTGCTCAATACTATCTACCTTTTCTAATCTTGAGAGTCTATGCTCAATATTTTCTAATGTTTTATTAAAGGTATTAATTAAACACTTAATATCATTCACATTTTCATTTAATTTTTCAAGCTTTTGCTCCATTGTCAAAAACTCCTTTTCGGTTTCCTTTATTTTATCATCATTTTTACTATTCATATGTTACAAAAACAGGAACAATGGATGATTAGTAAGATTTGTAAATTAAATATGAACATTTTTTTACATCGTATTTCTATGATGAGCTTATGTGAATATTATCATAGGCAACTTTAGCAAAAAGATTTACCCTTGTTATATAAAGAAATGGAGAACCCTTTTCCCTATCCATCACATCTCCCATTTTTTTAGAATCAATACACATAAGAAAAAGGTTGGTGTATTAATATGATGATTTCTATCGATGAAAAAGCTTTCACTTGGTTCAAAAAAGAGTTCGTTTTCGACAAATCATTCAGTATTCGGATGTTTCCTCAATATGCTGGTTTTGGACAGGAAAATAAAGGATTTAGCCTTGCGTTTGCAGCTGAGACACCAACAAATGCAGGATTTATCAAAGAAGTAAATGGTATTACCTTCTATGTTGAAGGCAACGATGTTTGGTTTTTCGAAGAAACTGAAACATACCTATCAGCAGACGATCTTTTTGATGAATTGCAAATAAATTATAAGGAAGAAACTAATTCAGTAATTAATTAGCCATTAAAATTACTTAAAAAAAGGTATCCACTCATAATGAGGTGTGGGTACCTTTTCATTTACAAATTAAATTTCAGTTTAGAATTAATTGCTTTTTTTCTAAGAATATTGAGATAATAATATTAGACAACCATATTTAATTTAAAAGATGAGGGATTCAAAACATGTTAAAACGCAAGAAAAAATCGCAGCATTTAGCGACAATTTCTCTAGCTGTCATGGGAATAGGATTTGTAGCAACCATCCCGTTACAGCATTCATTTTGGGTGACAATCCTACAGGGGGGATTTGAAGCGGGCTTAGTAGGGGGATTAGCAGATTGGTTTGCTGTAACGGCATTATTCAGGCACCCATTGGGGTTACCAATCCCACATACCGCTCTATTACCAAAAAATCGACATAGAATAATCACTACCATTATCTCGTTGGTAGAAAATGATTGGCTTACAAAAGATAGCATTAGGGAAAAAATAGCTAGTTTCCGTTTCACTGACAAGCTATTTGCTAAAGTAGATAAAGAATTATACTCTCAATCCTTGCGAGTCAATTTGATTAAACTTATTCAAAAATTAATTCATTCGCTAGATAGTGAAAAATTAGCACCACTAATTGAAAAGGAATTGAAAACGAAAATCAACGAGTTGGACCTAAAAAAGTACCTAGCGGTAATTATTGATCAAATAACGAAAAGAAAATATGATGAAATAGCACTTGATTATATTCTAAAAGAAATTGATGAATGGTCACAAAAAGAAAGTACAAAATTTAGACTAGGCAGTATGGCTGTAGATGCGATCGAAAATATTAAAGCTGATGGTTTCATGCAATTCGCCTTAAAATCGTTTAGCAATCTAGTAAACGAAGATAAATTAGGCAGTATGATTCAAAATTTAATTCAAAAAGGCGTGAATAGCTATCAGGATCCAGTTAATCAAAACCGACATACCCTACTCATGTATGTTCAAACTAAACTACAGAATATAAAAAATGATGAAAGTCTGTTAAATGAACTGGACAATTGGAAAAGCCAATTGGTTTCTGAATGGGAACCTGGTGATAAAATCAGCGAATTTCTTAATCAATTACAACAAAAAGCTTCTATTTTTGTGGAAGAGCCTGTGTTTTTCGATAACTTTATCTCACCACTCCTTCAAAATGCATTAGATGACTTGAAAGCAGATGCTGGAAAAGTCGAAGGAATCGAAATATGGATTAAAAAACAAATTTCCAATTTTGTTGAAAGGAATCATTCCAAAATTGGAAAGCTTGTCGAGGAAAATCTGGAAAAATTAGATAATAAAACGCTTATTAACATGATTGAAACAAACGTTGGTAAAGACCTGCAATGGATTCGTGTCAATGGAGCAGTTTGTGGCTTTCTAATTGGGCTAATCTTAATTGGCTTAAAATCTTTTTTTAAAAACTACATATAACAAAAAGCTACCTTGCATATATACAAGGTAGTTTTTTGTTTGGAATAACACCCAAAACAACGTCTAAATTACCATTCTTGTCCCAGATTAAAAAAGGTCTTTTTCAAAAAGTTGCTACATAATTAGTACTGTAGTCATAATTTTTAAGTAATTAAGGAGGCGAGAGAATGGGAATAAGATTTATTAAAATTTCTGTTGTCTATTTTTTCATTGGGGTTTGTATTGGTATGTTTATGTCCATGACGGAAAAATTCGACTTCACACCTGTCCATACCCATATTAATTTGTTAGGTTGGGTATCAATGGCACTTGCCGGTCTCATTTATGTAGCTTTTCCAAAAGCTGGCGAAACTACCTTGGCGAAGGTCCACTTCTGGCTTCATAATATCAGCCTGCCTATTATGATGATTGGACTTGCGTTTTTGGTCTCTGGCGTCACAGCGGCCACTCCTGCAGTCGCTACGGGTGGCACATTGATGGTATTGGGTATCATTGTCTTTGCTATAAACATTCTAAAGAACATTAACAACGAGTCTTAATAATTTCCCCTTATCAAATTTACTTCGAACTAATTTTCTATTATTATGAACCTTTAACTTTTTTCAAAAAAAAAGGCCGACCAAATTTGTAGTGGTCAGCCTCTATTTAGTCTCTTTACATTTCGTGACTAAATATCGTCCTTAAAATTTCTTATTTACCAACTGTAAATCCCTGATTTGGCATCGTATGCATACTTCTTGCCGTAACATGGGCTGTGACAAAGTATTGTCCATTATCCGGAAAAGTCTTATTAATGGAGTAAACCCCTTTCCCTTCGTTCCTTGCTTCGAGCATTTCATGCTGGTCTTGTCCCGTTTTCCAAATTTCAAATTTCACTTCATTAGCATCGGATACTTTATCTTTTCCCTGTGTAACAATTGCTTCAATTTTTTCTTTTTCATTTGGTTTTATCTTTTCCGGAACAAATTTGATTGAGACCTCTACCATTTGTGGCTCCTTACCGGATGTTGTATCACTTTGATTCGAACAACCAGCTAGGACTCCCGAAAATAGTATGAAACCTAATAATATTTTTCGCATAGCTTTCTCCTTTACAAATACTGCCCTATGTTTAACTTTAAACATTTTATCCACTGTCCGTACAACTCAACCTCTTCCTATGTAAGTGTATGAAAGAATATAGGAACTAGCAAGGGAAAAGGTTTCTGTTCTATAGGTATTCTGATTAACAAAAAAAAGATGCCATTCCGGCATCTTTTTTAGAATTGTCTATAAACATACTGCTCTTTTGGTGCAGTTGTTTTTGACCATTGATCCACTTTTAAAACAGGTATATTGGTCTTAAATGAAGGGTAATACGTAGTTGATATTTGCCCTTTTACATTGATCCAATCATCATTTTTAAGGTTGACACCATCAGGGAGATCCACGAGCATCCCAAAGACTCCTGCATCAGCAATACAATGTATAACACCAAAACGTAAAATCAATACCTGATTTTTATTATTTGAATCTGGGTCGTGAAACACAAAACCTTTAAATGAAAGTTCTCCACCTTCAAATTCCCCAGGAAAATTATAAATGGTTTCCATTGCATTTAAAAAATTCTGATCTGTTAATTTTAGATCTTTATGATTGACATATTTTTTCTTTTCACTTTGCATGATTTTGTCATAGTCATCTTTTCCATAGTAAATACTTGTATCTGGACGCAGAAATTCCTGCTGGAAGAAAGGGTCTTTTGTGTCATAGATTGGAAAATGAAATCCTTTAGCCTTAACGATATTGGAATCAAGAGTAGCAATTGGAAAAAACAAACCTGACACAATCGGAAAAAAGAAAACAGGGTAAACGATAAGCTTTTTATACCACTTGTCTTCTTTTGAATGATTGTGCCCACAATGTTCATGATCACAATTAGCTTCTTTTGAATCTTTATTCATCATGAAAATTTGAACAATTGTTAAAACTAATAATGCATAACCAGCTGTCGCTGATAGGTATGAATATCTCATATTAATATACTTGGAAATATCACCAGTAAGATGCAGTTTAAAGAGTAAATAAGTAAAACCAATTAAAATTAAACTTCTTATCATAGTCTCAACTCCTTAAAAAAACAACGAGTACACAAAAACAAAAACAAATATGCCAGAAACAGTCATAAATACTAAGCGCTTTTTAAAAGTTGACAGCATCATCATTAAATTCTTGATATCAACCATTGGACCAGATATTAAAAACGCTAAAAGTGCTCCCGTTGTAAATGTGGTTCGAAACGATGAAGCGATAAATGCATCGGCTTCGGAACATAAAGAAAGGATAAATGATAGAGACATCATTACAATAGATGAACCGGCCTTTCCATGGCCAATCGAAACAAGGGTAGCCGTTTTAACATAGGTTTGAACAGCAGCTGCAATAAGTGAGCCAATAACTAAATATTTTCCCATTGAGAAAAATTCTTCTACTGCGTGCTCAAGTGTCTGCCAGATTTTCTTCCAAATCGTTGTTTTTTCATGGGAATGGTCGTGGTGATGATGGAATTTTTCATTAAAAGGATTCCCTTTATAACGAAACGCAATCAAAATACCTACTGCGTTTGCCACAACAATGGCTCCAATCGCTCTAAAAATAGGCATCTTCCAATCGCTGCCGAAGGCAATATACGTAGCAAATAGTACGACAGGATTGATGATTGGTGCGGTTAACATAAAAGCAATCCCAGCTGAAATTGGTACCCCTTTTGCCACTAGTCGACTGACAATAGGAACAATTCCACATTCACAAGAGGGAAATAATATACCTATAAAACTTGCAAAGATAACGGCAAGAATCCGATTTTTAGGCATAATTTTAGCGATCATTTCTTCTGTAACAAATATTTGTATGATTCCTGAGATTAGAACGCCTAAAGTCACAAAAGGTAAGGCTTCAATTAGTATCGAAATAAAGATGGTATTCATCTGTAAAAAAGATTCTGGTAATGATATACCAAACATAATAGTCCTCCTATAACCTTAACTCATGGAAACTACTATACTCTCATCTTATTATTACGTCCAACGAAAAAAACTGGAATTAGCATAGAAATTATTCCTATTCTATTGTTGACAATAGAAAAAACGTTGCCGAATCCATTATCGGCAACGTTTCTTTATGGTTGGAAGGTTTGTAAATTTTCCTTTCTTAGCTTTGCTTTGGCTTCATCGGATTTACTGTAATCATAATTGTAAATAGCTCCTTCCCAATCTCCATACATTGGGTTTGGAAATACGATAAGTTTTTTGCCAAAATTGTCTCTCTGTCTGTCAACTTCATGGATTCTACCTGAAACAGACAAATGATCAAATCCACTGAAATCTCCTAAGTTATCGCCAAATAATAAAACAATTTCATGGGTTTTAGCTACCTGTTGCCGACGTGTTTCTTTTCCTTTTTCTCCAGGCTGCTGCAATAAAACATGGTCTACATCTGCTTGTGGCAGACCAACACTCTGTAAATTTTTGATCGTAACGGACTTTTGCTCTTCATTCCGGTTGGATATATAGAATATTGCTACTCCTTTTGAATCTGCGTACTTTAGGAAATCTAATGCACCGGGTAGGGCCTTTGCTTCAGCACGATTTATCCATTCGTTCCAATTTAAAGGATCTGCTTTTCCGTTTATTACTTTCCAAGCTTGATCTGGGCTGTTATCTATTACGGTCTCGTCCAAATCCAAAACAACCGCAGGCTTTAAGGCATTGTTCTTCGTCTTTTTTCTTAGTATCTCGTCCAATCTCATTTTTCCAATGTTATAGCCTTGGTAATATAATGCTTTGGCTTCTCCAGCCTTTTGGAACCAAAGAACAGACATCGTATTTTGATCTTTCAAATTAACTTCTGAAATTGCTGCATTTTGTGCCTTAGCATTTACGCTGGAAAGTGAAAATGCTAAGGCAGCAGAAGTTATAAGTGCTACTAATTTCTGCATAGAATGAACCTCCCTTTTTCTTACAAAGTTAGTATGCGAAAAAAAGATAAATTCACTCTTTTATGAATAAAAAAATGAGACCTAAATTTAGGTCCCATTTTTCTTTTTAGCTTACTTGTTTTTTAGCTGAATTTTGTTTATTTCCTTTATGAAATCCTTTTGCATAATAAAAGGCAATCAAGAAAACGATCCAAAGTGGTCCAATAACTACTGCAATTCGTGTATCTGGATTATAAGCCATAATACCGATAACAAATACTAAAAAGGCAAGTGATAGATATGAAGATAACGGATATAATGGTAATTTATATTTTAATTTTTTCGTTTCTTCAGTCTTTAAGCTTTTGCGATATTTAATTTGCGATAATAGGATTATTGCCCATGTCCAAATTGCTCCAAATGTCGCAATGCTCGTTACCCATGTAAATACTTGAGCTGGAACAATATAATTTAAAAGAACACCAATCAATAAAGCTGCTGCAGAAGCTATTACAGCAAATCCTGGAGCACCTGTTTTTGTCACGTTCCCAAACTTTTGCGGTGCCTCTCCATGCTGAGCTAGGTTAAATAACATTCTTGCTGTACTAAAAATTCCACTATTACAGGATGATAACGCTGCGGTAAGGACAACGAAATTAATGATTCCAGCTGCACCCGGTATGCCAATTTGCTTAAAGGTTAAAACGAATGGACTTCCTTTTGTTCCAATTTCCTCCCAAGGAAAAATCGACATAATAACGAACAAGGCACCTACGTAAAAAATAAGAATACGCCAGAATACAGAATCAATAGCTCTAGAAAGGGATTTTTCTGGATTTTTCACCTCTCCAGCTGTTACCCCGATCATTTCAATTCCAAGGTAGGCAAACATAACCATCTGCAATGACATTAATACACCTTTCATTCCATGTGGGAATAATCCTCCATGTGCCCATAAGTTACTGATTCCTGTAGCAATGCCATGGTTTCCAATTCCAAAGAATATCATGGCAGCGCCGACAACAATCATAGCAAGTATTGTAACAATTTTAATAAGAGCAAACCAAAATTCTAATTCACCATATGCTTTTACAGCAAGGAAATTTACAGTCGCCATTATTACCAAGGCTGCAAGTGCCCAAATCCACCTAGGTACTCCAGGGAACCAATATTCCATATAAATCCCTACTGCGGTGATTTCAGCCATACAGGTAACTACCCATAAGAACCAATAATTCCATCCTGTTATGTATCCTGCAAGCGGTCCTAAATAATCGCGTGCGTATTTACTAAATGATCCTGCTACTGGTTTTTGAATCGCCATTTCCCCAAGCGCTCTCATAATAAAAAACATAATAAGACCAGCAAACCCATAGCCAAGCAATATGCCGGGCTGCCATTTTAATTGCAGTTGCAGATCCTAGAAATAGTCCTACCCCGATTGCCGCCCCTAATGACATCAAGGTGATATGCCTTTCTTCTAAACCGCGATGAAGTTCTTTGTTCTGAGTGTTTTTACTCATTGATTAATCTCCCCCTGATTAATTAAACTTCCAATTCCTCTTACAACCCAATGTCGTATAATTAAATTACATCTGTCTAATCTTGATGTTATTAACTTTATTAAAATAGTAATAATGTTTTTTTGTCAATTAATATTTCTAAAACCACTCCTCCCCCACATTGTTTGATAACGCTTTCAAAATTGAATTATTTAAATTTTTACGCTTTTTGAAACATCTAAAATAATTTTAACATTTTAGCAAACGATTTCTTTTGTGTAAAACAAAGAATTTTATGCTATCATTTTGTATATTTAAACAAATAATTTTTAGGTTTTAAGTTCTAGCAAAGTCTATCTGGTATATTCGTTACATCAGAATACGGAGGGAAAATCTTGAGTTCTACTATATATGATCCTTTTAAAGGTGCCTTTGATAGTTTAGATGAGTTTGCCGACCTTATTAGTCAAGTGCTCCAATGTCCCGTTACTATTGAAGATGCAAACCACCGCCTTCTTGCTTATAGCACGCATGACGAGAGAACCGACCCTGCAAGAATTTCTACTATAATAGGTCGTCGAGTCCCTGAAAAAGTAATCAATCAATTATGGAAGGAAGGAACAATACCTGCTCTACTAAAAACCAATCAACCGATACGGGTAGAAAGCATGGACGACATTGGGCTAAGTACTAGAGTCGCCATCTCTATTTGGAAACAAGATGAAGTATTAGGATTTATTTAGGCTTAGAAATAGATAAATCATTAACTGAAGAAGACTTTACCCTTTTAAAAAAAGCAGCAGATGCCGCTAAAAATAAGCTTTTACAACTACAAACAAGGAAAAATAAAAAGGAAGAACGTTTTCAAGAGTTTTTTTGGAAGTTATTAACTGGTCATCTAAGCATACAAGAAGAAATCATTGAGAACTTCCATACATTACAAATTACGCCCACACCCTCTTTTGCTGTACTCGTTTTTCAGTTTCAAGAGAACATTACCAGCAAAGAGGAGAATTATATCTCATATATATTAAAAACGAGCCAGCGGTTAAAAATTATGCTTCATACCATTGATTGTAATCAGCTAATTCTGTTGGTCGCAGCAAACAATATTGACCGTTTTTTTAATGAATTCGAGCAATTCGCCCAGACAATTGTTTGGAAAATGAATGATCGTTATGGCATAAATAATATCAGCCCTGTATATAGCAGTGTTTATGAGGATTATCAAAAAATCGGAAAAGCTTATCAAGAAACATTGAAAGTTTTGGCCATTAAAGAGAAATTCCCAATAGAAACTGAGAATATTTACAATTACCAAAAATTAGGTATTTATCAACTTTTCGATATCCTTTTAGAAAAAGGAAAAGCGAGGAATATGAAAACTATTCATTAAAAAAGCTTCATCAATATGACGAGAAACATAGCAGCAACCTGGTTGAGACCCTTGAAGTTTTTCTAAATAAAGATAACAACATTAATGATGCTTCTAAAGAATTGAATGTCCATGCCAACACATTAAATTATCGTTTAAAGAGAATCACTGAAATTGGTGAAGTTAATTTTAAAGACCCAAATCAAAAAATGATTCTTTACTTAGATTTAAAGCTTGAAAAATATCGAGGTGTTTGAACAATTTGTGAAAATCACCAAAAAGGTATCCCATCTTTCTCCTTTCTTAACAATGAAATTAAAGGGCTTTCATACTATACTTGAGCCATAACAAAAATTATTAGTTGTTAAGGGGAGGAATTAGGATTATGTTTATCGGGGTTCCAAAAGAAATTAAAAATAATGAAAATAGGGTGGCACTTACACCTGCAGGAGTTATTTCATTTTTAAATTCTGGGCATACAGTATTAGTTGAAAAAGACGCAGGGATTGGAAGCGGTTTCACTAATGAGGATTACGCTAAAGCTGGTGCTGAAATTATCGATAGCGTTGAAAACGTATGGTCTCAATCAGATATGATTATGAAAGTAAAAGAGCCTCTTTCAAGCGAATACCAATACTTCCGTCCAGGTTTAATTTTATTCACCTATTTGCATTTAGCTGCTGAACCAACGTTGGCACAAGCTCTTAAAGAGAAAGGCGTAATTGCAATCGCTTATGAAACTGTTTCGGTAGACAGACACCTTCCGCTTCTTACTCCAATGAGTGAAGTAGCAGGCCGTATGGCTGCCCAAATCGGGGCACAGTTCCTTCAAAAAATAATGGTGGCCAAGGGATTCTTCTTGCTGGTGTACCTGGAGTTAACCGTGGTAAGGTCACCATTATCGGCGGTGGTATTGTTGGAACAAATGCAGCTAAAATGGCAATCGGTTTAGGTGCAGATGTAACAATTATTGACTTAAGTGCAGACCGCCTTCGCCAGTTAGACGATATTTTTGGAAACCAAATCAAAACATTAATGTCTAATCCAATGAATATCGCTGAAGCTGTAGCAGAAGCTGATCTTCTTATCGGCGCTGTGTTAATTCCAGGTGCTAAGGCTCCTAAGCTTGTTACCGAAGAAATGGTAAAATCAATGAAGCCTGGGTCAGTTATTGTAGACGTTGCAATTGACCAAGGTGGAATTGTTGAAACAAGTGACCAGGTAACAACTCACGATAACCCTACATTTGAAAAACATGGAGTTATCCACTATTCTGTTGCTAATATGCCAGGTGCTGTGCCTAGAACTTCAACAATTGCTTTAACGAATGTGACAGTTCCATACGGCTTACAAATTGCTAATAAAGGGGTTGTTAAAGCCATCTCCGAAAATGCAGCCTTAAGGCTTGGTCTAAACGTAGCAAACGGTGAAATTACTTATGAAGCAGTAGCAAAGGATCTAGGTTATACTTTTGTAACCGCTGAAAATGCCTTAGAAAAAGACCTAGCTACCATGTAATCTAAATTTCTTTTTATATTAGATCCCCTCAAGAGGTTTCTTGGGGGGATCTTTTAGAAGGATGAACAAACAGTTAAACCAAAAGTGGAGCCCAATTGGACTCCACTTTTGGCTTAATTATTTTGTTTTAGAGGCTAATTCCTTCAAAGCATTAGTGAGTTGGTTGTTTAAAGTACTTAATGCATCTTTATTTAGCGGGGATGCCTCCGAACCAGCAATGGTTGGGTCAAGATATTTCTCTATTTTTGCGTACAGGTCTTTATTGTCCTTTTTTACATCGTCTTCAAATGTTGACCATTGATCCTCTAATTTCGGTCCAACTTCTTTTACCTTTGCTTGGTTTCCACTATCAATAGCTTTTGATAATTGGCCAGTTGTATCCAACATTTTATTTACACCTTCGGAAACCTTGCTATTATTGGAACCACATCCTGTTAAAACTAAAATACTTCCAAGTCCTAGTGCTAAAAAAATTGTTATTAACCTTTTCATCTTTATTTTCCAACTTTCTCTATTAATTATTGTTAGCTGTCATAATTTTTTTTCCTTTAAATTTCTTTGATAAAAGAATAATCGCAGCACCAAGAATTAGAACGACTTGGGGAATGAAGCTTTCCCATGATGGATAGAGGGCGAAAAAGTCTATACTCGGTACATTTGAAGCATCAGTTGTTGGGACGAGTCCAGCTAATTGCAAGCTGTGAATCCCCATTCCAGTAAACTTAATACAGAGATAAAAAACGATGATACTTGAGACCATAAAGAATGGGCGAAGTGGCAATTTCAAACCAACAAAGACCATCAAATAGGCTAAAATGCCAAGTATTCCTGCTCCAATTAGAAAACCGACTAAAAGGGCCTGAAGCTTGATTTGGCTTGCCATTCCGATATAAAACAAGACTGTTTCCGTTCCTTCACGAAACACGGCAAGAAAGGCTAGCACACCTAATGAAACTAGCTTTCCGGTTGTTAAGGCTGTTTGGCTTTTCTCACGAATATATCGATTCCAATCGGCGATATTGGATTGGCTATGAAGCCAATAGCTCATGTACAATAACATTACAGCTGCAAAAACCCCAGTCCATCCGCCAATAAGGGCATTGTTATTTCCAAATGCCCCGGAGGAAATCACAAACTTTACGATAAGGGCAAGAATGATACTGACCCCTAGTCCTCCAAGTACCCCTGACCAAATCCAGCCTTTACCTTTCGACTCTCCTGACTTTTTAACAAATGACATAAGAGCAATAACTACAAGTAAGGCTTCTAACCCTTCACGTATGAGAATCATCGCGGCATCCCAGTAGGTGTATTCAGTTTTATTAGCCAATGGAGTAAGGTATTGAACCATGTTATTAATGATCTTAACGGCTTGATCATAATTCGGTGGATTTGCTGCCAGCATGGCTTGAATCGTAACTAAATCTCTTTCAGAATCGCTATATACAGAAGCTGATTGTGCAACCACAACACCTTCCACACTTAACCAGCTATCACTTGCTTTCTTAATGCTTTTAAGTGCATCGGTTTGATGATGTTCACTTGTTTCTTTCTTCGCGCTTTGCAAGATAAGAATAAAGTCATCTAATGAGATATCCTCATTTTTAGCTATGGATTCCTTTGGGTATCCACCAATAGCCACTTTTTCATTAACAGCCTTTAAATCCTTTAAAGCTTGTAATACCTGATCAGGTTTTTTAAGGGTAAACGCATATACCACCTTTCCCATATTCGACTCAATATCCCGATAAGCAGAAGTTGAATCATCTTTAATCCCTTGCTCGATTTGTCTCCATGTATTATCAAACTGGTCGTACTCCTTTTGTGCCTCTGAAAGGTTACCTTTTGCTGCAAAATCAATCGCTTTATCAATAGATCCTTCTGCCTTCTTGATATCCTCACTGGAATTCCCAACTGCTAATGCAGGGTTATGTATCATACATCCTATGAATAATAGAAGGATAGATATTTTAAGTAATAGATTCCTGCTCATGAGATCCTCCTTGGGTAATATATTTTAATTGATAACGATTTTCAATATCATCCACTTATTTTATTCTATTAATAATGATAATGATTGTCAATTAGAAATTTTTCTTAGCCCTTACAAAAATAAAAATGGCCGCAGCCATTCCATTTTTGTAAGGGCTATCCTGCCATTTGCAAGTTAGCCCGCCATTCTATAAATACTTCCTGTGAACCCCTTTTCCATCATATGAAAACAGCATTTTCCTTTCTTCAATCATTGTTTCGATATGAACTGGTCTTCCCCATAGCTGCTGAATATATGGCAGCACTTTCTCAAGGTACTTAACATCCAGTTCAACGCCTTCATACCAATGTTTAAGATAAAGTTCGCCGTTTTTCAAAAAATCACCATCATTGACGGTAATGTAGGGAAACCCGCCATTAACGCGCATATTAACAAGCTGGTCACGGATTTGCTCCCATTGTTTGTCGACGATTTTGTAATCTCTTCCCTGCTTTTGGAAAAGATACATATCTTCCCTCATTACTAAATCCTTATTTAAATAATTTCGAAGAAACGAAATATCCGACTCAACTTCACGAACCTCAAACATTTTCTCTCGTCCTGAACCTGGCTGTACACCTCTTCGTATCATTTCTTCTGTAGGATTATTGTAACGTTCTTCAATATCCTCAAAGATCTTAATGCCAAGATAATATGGGTTAATCCCCGTTTTTGATGGCTGAACAACCCCAGCATTTAACTTTGCAAATTCAATCGATTCACCACTTGTTAAATCCAGTTCCCTAAGGATTCGTTGATGCCAGTAGGAAGCCCAGCCTTCGTTCATGATTTTTGTTTCTAGCTGTGGCCAGAAATAAAGCATTTCTTCACGCATCATTGTCAAAATATCCCTTTGCCAATCAGAAAGCTCCCTGCTATGGGTTTCGATAAATAATAATAAATCCTTTTCAGGCCTTCGGTGGGAATTTCTTTTTCCTTGGCTGGTTGGTCTCTTTTTTATCTGTTTCGTCTAACTTCCACAAATCGTCATAGGGTGTTGAAACATGGTGCTCTTCCTCTTCCTCGTCATCTTCAATAGACCAAGCGAGCTTTGGTCTCATTAGCGAAGGATCAATATGCTCATCAATCGCTAATACTGCATCAAGGAAGGTTTCTACTTCTTTTTTACCATACTGGATCTCGTATTGGTGGATTCTTTCAGCTGTTGCTGCCATACTCTCAACCATATCCCGCTTTGTATTTTGAAAGCGAACATTGTTTTTAAAAAAATCACAATGGGCAAGAACATGTGCTACGATTAATTTATTCTGAATAAGTGTATTAGAGTCCAACAAGAAGGCATAACATGGATTGGAGTTAATAACAAGTTCGTAAATCTTACTTAGCCCTAAATCATAATGAAGTTTCATTTTATGGAATTGCTTTCCAAAACTCCAATGCGAAAACCGGGTCGGCATCCCATATGCTCCAAAGGTATAAATAATTTCAGCAGGGCAGATTTCATAACGCATCGGATAAAAATCCAAACCAAAACCACTTGCTATTTCAGTGATCTCACGAATGGAGTATTCGAGATCTTTTCGACCTTCCACATTCATTAGCCATTCCCCCTTTTTCGTCTTACCACAATGTATGAAGTAAAGGTGGGAATGATGAAACAAGATAAAAAAACAATCGTTAATTAGGAGGACTAGATAATTTATATCCTGTTAATTTGGAAACCTTTTTAGCCAATATAGATAACAATTTCAACATAATACCTCCATTTTTCGATTTCAAAAAGGAAGTTTTTTATACTGGTAAAAGTTGAAAATAGCATTAAATAAGGGTGTCCAACATTTTCTGTGAGTGTTCTCCTTAGAAAAACATAAAATAAATTCAACTCCTAATAAGGAGGAGATAAATAAATGAATAAGTTGGATTACGATCGAGCGTTGTATTATACACATCGATCCGAATGGGATAATTTGTTGATTTTAATGGTACGGACTAAAGATCAATTTTTATCAAAACGGATCGAGCAATTCCTGCATGCCTACCATTTTGAACATGACTACACTGTTATTGAAAATAAACTATATTCTTTACTACGTTATATCGACCATGCAAACGAAATCGCAGAATCAGATACTAATGAGATACCGATGTATAGTCTTTCCTGAAAAGTTAGCAAATACAATTATTGAATGAGAAAATTTTTTCCAACCGGGCCAATGAATTCCACCAAAAAACACGGCTTCCTTAGTAGGAAGCCGTGTTTAATCATTTTTTATAAGCAAAAAGGCCATCTAAATAATTATACTTGTTTTACCATCTCTATTTTTTGATCAACAAGTTCCATAAAATCCTTTTTAATGGCTTCCAATTTTTTTCTGCTTGCATTCAGACTATCGCTATTTACTCCAAAGTAGAATTTCACTTTTGGCTCAGTCCCTGATGGTCTTAGACAAACCCACGAGCCATCTTCAAACGTATATTTTAAAACATTGGACTTAGGTAAATCGATTTTTTCTTCTCCATTTTTCGTTACCCGGATACTTGTTAGGTAATCTTCAGATATAGCTGTTGTTAAAGCACCCAGGCTTGTTAATGGCTCCGAACGGAATGAAGCTAAAATGCGTTGAATCATTTCCGCACCTTCCTTACCTTTTAAAGTTAGGGAACGGAGTCCTTCTTGATAATAGCCATACTTTTCAAAAACCTGCAACATCCCTTCATAAAGAGAGATGCCTTGTTTTTTATAAAAAGCACAAACTTCTGTCGCCAAAATTGCTGCTTGGACAGCATCTTTATCTCGTACAAAGTCACCGATTAAATAACCATAGCTTTCTTCATATCCAAATAAATAGGTATGTTCTCCGGTGTTTTCATACTCGTTTATTTTTTCTGCAATGAACTTAAACCCTGTTAAAACATCAACTGTTTCTAATTGATAGGAAGCTGCAATCGTCCTTCCAATTTCCGATGTTACGATTGTTTTTAATACAACTCCATTTTGAGGAAGAGTTCCTTTTTTCTTTTTCTGCGTTAGAAGATAATCAAGTAATAATGCACCTGTTTGGTTTCCAGTAAGAACAACATACTCGCCTTCATCATTAAGCACTGCAATCCCCAAACGGTCCGCATCTGGGTCAGTAGCGATTAATAAGTCTGCTCCAATATTCTTCCCATCACGAATCGCTAATTCAAATGCTGCATGTTCTTCTGGATTAGGACTCTTCACAGTAGAAAATTCTGGATCAGGAAGCTCTTGTTCCTTAACAACATTAATGTTCTTAAACCCTAGTGCTGCAAACGCATTACGAACTGGTTTATTAGCCGTTCCATGAAGCGGAGTAAATACTACTTTAATGTCGGTTTCCTCAAAGAGTAAGGGATTCTCGGAAATAGTTTTTAACTTCTCAATATACGCATAGTCAATTTCGGAACCAATAATTTTAATTAAACCAGCTGCTTTTAGACTATCTTCACTATCGACTTCAATTAATAATTCATTCTCGATTTCATTAACCTTGGAAATTACAATATCCGCACTGTCTGGTGGGAGCTGCCCGCCATCAGACCCATAAACTTTATATCCGTTATATTCTGGGGGATTATGACTTGCCGTAACAACAATCCCGGAAAAAGCATTTAAGTACCGTAGTGCGAAGGATAATTCGGGTGTTGGTCTTAATTCATCAAATACATATGTTTGAATTCCTTTAGTAGCTAGCGTTTTCGCAGCTTCCATAGCGAATTCTGGAGATTTGTGGCGTGAATCAAATGCAATTACAACCCCGCGTTGTTTTGCTTCAACACCTTGTTCCTCTATGTATGCTGCTAAACCCGCAGATGCTTTACGAACGGTATAGAGATTCATGCGGTTCGTACCGACACCAATTTCTCCCCTCATACCGCCAGTTCCAAATTCTAAATTTTTATAAAATGCTTCCTCAAGCTGTTTTTCATCTTTCTCTATTTCATCTAATTGTTTTTTTAATTCGTTATTTAACCCTGAAAATTCCATCCAACTTTTTGCTTTTATTTTCCAATCCATTTGTTTCCCTCCTAAGATGTTTTCACTTTACATTGTTTCTAAGTTCATGTTTGTTACTCCTTTAAAAATCGTCTAATTTTATCCGACAAATTTCGCAGGACCCTTTCCAACAATTGAATTTAGAAATTAGTAACAAGTATAATTACTCATTCTTTATTTTATATTTTCCTTCTACAAGTGTACAAGGGACAAATAAAAAAAGCCAGCAGATGCAGGCTTTAAACTTATTGAAAAAGTCTATATTAGCAGTTCATTGGCCGCCTTTGTATATACACTAAACATGCTGTTTTTCATATTTTTCGCTTCTACGAACTGATCAAAATCAAACGGAAAGAATAAACCAAATTCTTGAAGGTTCGATACATTTTTTTCAAAAAGCGAAGAATAATGATCATGGAGTACAGCGGATTCTAGGATAGAAATGATGGTCTGCATACTAGCCATTACTTGAAAAGCGTCTTTTAATGTACTGAAGTCCTCAAAATGCTGAACAGAAGTATCCAGCACTTTCAGATCCTCAAATTCACTAATTTCATCATCTGTGAAATAGAGTGGAAAAACAATCGAATAAATATACCTCACAAGCCCATTGATTTCTTCTTCTTGACTTGGTGTCGAGGCAAAAACAATTTTCACTATTAACCCACCTTTGCCAATGCTTTTATCTGTCGTATTATATATGATAAGGATAACATAGATAGGTATAAGAAATGGGTGGTAATTATAACCACGGTTAACACCCTGAAAGAGGATTCATTAAGAGAATGAAGGAGTAATATATGCTGAATATGAAACGAAAGGGTAACTGGTTTGAATTAATTATCCCTGAAAATTGGGAAGGAATTACAATAGATAAGATTTTCCGTAAAGTGTGGGATTCGCCTAAAAAATTAACTCATTTCTTCCGGATGACAGATAGGGTATTAGTGAATGGAGAACGTCCAAATTGGAATCAGCCGCTTTCAGCTGGGGTGAAAGTCCATATTAAATTAGTTGAAGATGGAGAAATAACCGTTACTCCTAGTTTTTTTGATATTCAAATCCTTTATGAAGATGATCATATTATTGTCTTCAATAAACCACCATTCATGAATACTCATCCAAATGACTCAAATCTTGATCATGATACTCTTATGAACGCTGCGGCTTTTTATTTGCAAGCAAAGGGTGAAATCAGAAACATCCGCCACATCCATCGATTAGATCGAGATACGACAGGAGCCATTCTTTTTGCCAAGCATTCATTAGCCGGTGCAATTCTTGATAGGATGCTGGAAAAACGAGAAATTAAAAGAACCTACCTGGCAATTGTACAGGCCAATTGAGGACAAAAAGGGGTACCATTCGCGAGCCTATCGGACGTGATCGACACCATGCTACGAAAAGAAGAGTATCACCATCTGGACAGGAGGCTATTACCCATTATCAGGTGATTAAAGAGGAAAAGAAAGAACAAATATCATATGTAAAATGTTGGCTTGACACGGGGAGAACCCATCAAATTCGTGTCCACTTAAGTTATTTAGGCCACCCACTGATAGGAGATAAATTATATGGTGGGAAACCAGTTGTGAAGCGCCAAGCGCTCCACGCAGTAAAGCTTGAATTTATACATCCTTTTACAAACGAAAAAATTACTTGTCACGCACCGTTTATCGATCATCCACCAATTTTTCAGGATATTGACATTTTTTCCATTTAATTTTATTCAAAAGAAATCGCCTCCAGAAGGAGGCGATTCTTTCTCTATCTATCCGTTTTTCTGAATCCTCTCATAATTAAACTTAGGAGGAAGACAAGAACAACGGCCCCTATAATCGCTGGAATAATCGCAAAGTTGGAAACATGTGGCCCCCAATTCCCTAAAATTAAAGAACCAAGCCATGCTCCAACAAATCCAGCAATAATATTACCAATAATACCACCCGGAATATCTCGTCCAACAACTAGACCTGCTAACCAGCCGATAATTCCTCCTACGATTAATGACCAAATAAAGCTCATTAAAAACACTCCTTTTTAGATTACATTATTGACTTAATCACATGCTTACTGTTAAGTCCTCAAGCAGTTTAAAATAAAACATACCCTATTAAATCAGCACGTTATTTCAATACTACTTGTACCTTTAAAGTACCCAACTTTATTTTAATTAATCATCTAAAATACGCTGACCTTTTGAGACAAGGAATACATATATACTGAAATTTTGGCAAAAGTTAAATATTAATAAATTGTTTTGTTCGATAAAGAGCAGTTAGTATTCAGAAAACTCTAATGTTAAGTTTTTGTAAATTCGATCTGAAATTTCTTCTTTTTTCGACATTTTTCATATAAAATTAGTTCGTTTGGTGTACATCTTTTGAAAAAAATGGGGGTCAAATAAATGGCAATGAAAAAGACTGACAAGTTCTCAGTTTTACTAAGTAAAATATCAAAAAACTCTAAAGAAAGTGTTAATTTTTTTACAGAATACAAATTAAAAAACATAAGTGATTTAAAGATTTTTTCTGAAAAAATGAAGGAATATGAATCAAAAGGAGATTCCTTTGTTCACGAAGTAATCAAAGAACTAAATGATGCCTTCATCACGCCTATTGAACGGGAAGACATTCTCCACCTTGCTATGAGCATGGATGATGTTCTTGATGGTCTTGAAGGATGTGCTGCATTATTCGAAATGTACTCTATAACGCAAGCAGATGAGTTTATGCAAAAGTTTGTTGAAGCTATTCAAGGTAGTGTTCATGAAATAGACATAGCGGTTGATCTGCTTTCCAATAAAAAGTTACTTCAAATCAGAGAACATGCCATAAAAATAAAAGATTATGAATCAAAATGTGATAATATCTTAAGGCAATCCATTAAACATTTGTTTACAGTTGAAAAAGACCCAATTCGTATTATTCAATATAAGGAAATTTACGAAACTCTAGAAGATATCGCTGATTTCTGCCAGACTGTTGCAAATACTCTTGAAACAATTATTATGAAAAATGCATAAGGAGCAAAAATATGAGCTTTATTCTAATCTTAACGATTTTAATTGTCATTGGTTCCCTTGCATTTGACTTTATTAATGGTTTCCACGATACAGCAAATGCGATTGCTACCTCCGTATCGACGAAGGCTTTAAAACCGAGACAAGCTATTCTTTTAGCAGCCGTAATGAACTTAATTGGAGCGATATCGTTTACTGGTGTTGCTAAAACGATATCAAAGGGTATTGTGGATCCTTTTACACTACATAATGGGTCGGTTGTCATTCTTGCAGCATTAATTTCTGCAATTGCTTGGAACTTGATTACCTGGTATTTTGGAATTCCAAGCAGTTCGTCCCATGCCATTATTGGTTCAATTGCAGGGGCTGCAATTGCTGCAGAAGGTTTTCACATACTCAACTACAGCGGTTTTTTAAATATTCTTGAAGCACTTATACTTTCTCCAATATTAGCATTTGTGGTTGGATATATTCTTTACAGCATTTTTAAAGTGGTATTTCGGAATTTTAATTTAACAAAAACGAATCGAAGCTTTCGTTACATTCAAATAGCAACAGCAGCATTGCAATCATATTCACATGGTACAAACGATGCCCAAAAATCGATGGGGATTATTACGATGGCTCTTATTGCCAACAAAATTCTTCCTGCAAATGCAGATATTCCTTTTTGGGTACAAGCTTCCTGTGCAATTGCGATGGGACTTGGTACTTCGATTGGTGGGTGGAAAATTATTAAAACCGTGGGCGGGAAAATCATGAAAATACGCCCAATTAACGGAGTTGCTGCTGACTTAACTGGTGCAGCCATTATTTTTGGTGCTACTTATATCCATTTACCAGTAAGTACAACACATGTTATTTCTTCTGGGATTCTAGGTGTTGGTTCTGCCCATCGGATTAAAGGGGTTAAGTGGGACACGGCTCAACGCATGATTATTACTTGGGTTATAACCCTTCCTATTACAGCAATTATTGCAGGTCTTTGTTATTTTATTCTGAATCTTGTTTTTTAAATTTATGGATTCTGAGGATGAAACGTATGTTTCATCCTCTTTTTTATCGAAAACACTTCTAAATGGAATCCTTTTTCATATTTTTTATGTAAAGGGACGAGGTTTGGGGTGATAACATTTGAAACAAAAAATGGCAGCTCTTCTAATTGGAAGTTTATTGTTAAGCCTTGGTGTTAATGGGTTTTTAGTCCCATACCACCTGCTTGACGGTGGAGTAATTGGCTTAGGGTTAATATTCCATTACTTTTACGGCTGGCCTACTGGTTTATGTATCATTATTTTAAGTCTTCCACTTTATGTTTTGGCTGGTTCTTTGAGAGACGCTATTTCTTTTATAGCCTGCATGGACTGATTATTTCCTCGTTTTGCATAGACCTATTTTCATTTATTAATGGGACAATTCATCTTGGAATTTTACCAAGTACCATGGTTGGCGGTTTACTCGTTGGAATTGGCATTGGGCTTATGCTTCGTTATGAAACCAGTACAGGCGGAACAGACTTACTTGCGCAACTATTAACCAAATTTACCTCCATTAATATTGGAATTATTATTTTTTTGATTGATGGTCTCGTGATTACAAGTGGAATTCAAGTAGTCGGATTAGAAAAGTTCTTTTATTCATTTTTAACTATCTTATGTGTTGGTCTAATGACCACTGTAACGGTTAATCATAGAGCAGAAATACATTAAAAATACATGATGTATCCTTATAAAAAAGAAAGAACCAACAATGGAAATATCTGTTGGTTCTTTTCTCTCTAACAACACAATTTAATTGTTAGTTGCTTAACGATTTTACCTTTGTTGTACAGCCTTCCATTGCAGCTAATACAGAACCTCGAAATTGTTTTTCCTCAAGGACTGTTACTGCTTCAATCGTAGCACCACCTGGTGTGCATACATTATCTTTAAGTGCCCCTGGATGCATGCCGGTTTTTAGAACCATCTTTGCTGCACCTAGAACTGACTGTGCTGCTAGACGATATGCTTTATCCCTTGGTATCCCCTGCCTGACACCTCCATCCGCCAATGCTTCGATAAACATATAAACATAAGCAGGTGATGATCCACTAATTGCTGGAACCGCGTCCATCAGTTTTTCCTCAAGACGTTCTGTTTTTCCGAACGTATGGAAAAGATGCTCGACCTCTGCTAATTCATCTTCCCTAAGATAGTCATTTGAACATATCGCACTCATTCCCTCTCCTACTAATGATGGGGTATTTGGCATTGTACGGACAGCTTTTACTTGAAAGCCAAAGGATTTTTCAATATTTGCTAGTGTAATTCCCGCAGCAATTGTCACAATGATTACATTTTGTTTAATCACAGATTTAATTTCTTCAATTACATGTGCATGCAGATCCGGTTTCACAGCTAGAATTAAAATATCCGCCATTCTAGCAACTTCTTTATTATTAGATGTTGAATTAATCCCGTATGTATTTCTTATTTTTTCAAGTGTTTTTTCAGAAATAGCACTTGCCATGATGTTTTTATGAGAAATCATATTTGAATGAATGATTCCCTCTATCATTGCCTGTGCCATTTTACCAGCGCCAATAAATCCTATCGTTTTATTCATATAAATTCACACCCTATCATCTATGTTTCATATATCATCATACTCAATTAAAAGGAGAATAAAAATAAAAACTAGTGAACAAAAATACGATTTCCAACGCACCTAAGGAAATCGCATTTAAAACTAATTATTTATACATCTCATTTTCTAAGATGATCACGTTTTCATTAAAAGAGGTTTTTCCTATTTCTTTCGTATTTTCAACCAACCGAAAAACATTGTCACAGCATTGTTTAGCACCTTTCACTAATAAAGGTACCCCTATAAAGTCAATTTTTATTCCTCTTGAGAAAAACCCACCTAATGTCATCGCCGGAGGGACAGTTGGTGATGTATTAGAAAAGATGATTTTTTCATCGAATTTAAACTTTTCTTGTAATAATAAACTCATTTCTTTTAATGCAGGGACAAGGAGTTTATTCTTTTTTCTCCCAATTGTATACACTAGATTCCCATCTTCATCGGTCCCGTGAAGTATCAGTTTTCCAAAATCCGCATGCGTTAATTTATTAAAGAATTTAACATTTAAAATTTCTTCCGTCGTCAGCTTTCTTTCTGACTGAGGTAATTGTTTTAAATGGTAAGCGGCAGCCATGGAAGTGGTATGTGTTCCACCATAATCATTATAGATATAAATCATAGGTATCATCCTTTATCATTTCATCTATGTATATTATGGACATATATTCCAGTACTAATTCGATTGATCCTATTTATCCAATTAAAATAGAAGCTTGCGCATAAGCGAAAAGCTTCTATTCTTAACAAAATACCAAGAACTATGCCAGCTGGTAAACCCATTTAGATTTCCTTCATTTAAAGGCCCTCATTTTAAATTAATAGTCGTTAGAAGAAAGTTCACCTTTGCTGATTGAAACACCGGAACTTGCTCCAATCCGTGTTGCTCCTTCTGCGACCATTGCAATTGCATCCTCACGACTGCGAACACCACCGGAGGCTTTGACGCCAATCTCAGGGCCAACCGTTTTACGCATTAGGGCAATATCCTCAACTGTTGCACCACCTGTTGAAAAGCCCGTAGATGTTTTAACGAAATCGGCGCCCGCTTTCACAGAAAGCTCACAAGCTCTTACTTTTTCTTCGTTTGTTAAAAGGCAGGTTTCAATAATAACCTTTGTTATTGCTTTACCTTGTGCAGCCTTAACAACCGCTCTAATATCGCTTTCAACCAATTCATCTTGTTTATCTTTAAGCGCCCCAATGTTGATTACCATATCGATTTCTGTTGCACCGTTTTCAATCGCATTTTTCGTTTCAAATGCTTTCGTCTCAGGTGTCGTTGCTCCAAGTGGGAAGCCAATTACTGTACATACTTTTACTTCAGGAGTATCTGCAAGCATGCCAGCTGCTGTTTTTACCCATGTTGGATTTACACATACAGATGCAAAGGAGTACGCTTTTGCCTCTTCTACTAGTTTAACGATTTCTTGCTTTGTTGCGTCTGCTTTTAATAATGTATGATCAATCATTCTGACAATATTTTGAGTCAATCGAATTTCCTCCCTATATCAAAAAAATAGATATTTTATATTCAGTAGTTGATAACTACAATGTAATTATATCAAACAATTGAACATTTGTAACTATCCAAATGAACAAATGTAAATTTTTTTACGTTTTTTTGATTTCAATCTTTTTTATCAAGTAAAAATTGTGCCGTAAATTGATCGGTAACAATAACGTTAGCGTAATGACCTTTTAAGGCACCGTATATTCCCTCTATCTTATTTGGCCCACCTGCGACTAATATTGAATATTCCTTATTCCTTAAATCATCGAGATTAACACCTATAGTTCTTTCGTTCAGACTTTCATTACAAATTTGACCTTCTTTATCAAAGAAACGGGAACAAATATCACCAACAGCCTTTCCATAAAGGGATTCCAAATCACTTTCAGTAAAATAGCCTAGTTGAAATAATAAAGAATCCGTCTTAATGGAGCCAATGGTAAACAATGCAATATTCACCTGTTTCCCTAGATCAAGAATTTTTCGTATATGTCGGTCGGCTTCCATCGCCTGTTTCACCACAAGATGGTCAACAATTGCCGGCAAAGGCAGGTTGTGGGGAGTAGTATTAAAGGCTTTGCCGAAAAGGTATAAGATTTCAGAAGCGTATGTATTGGTCTCTGCGTGGCTTACCCCTCCCTTAAGCTGAACCACTTTCACATCCTTTACAAACTTTTGCTTCAATTCGATTGCTATGTGATAAAGAGTGGTTCCCCAAGTGACTCCAATCATATCTCCATCTTCAACAATTTCATTAAGATAGGCTGCTGCTTTTTCACCAAGATAATTTTTGATAATATGATTTTCAAATTGAGGAATAGAAGTGACGAGTGCTTTCTTTAAATTGAACTTATTTTCTAACTGCAGCGCAAGATTTTCAATATCCTCTGTAGGGTCCATAATATTAATCTGGACGATTCCGTCGTTTTTCGCCTGTTGTAATAAACGAGACACAGTAGGGCGTGAAACTCCCAAAATTTTAGCAATTTCGTTTTGATTATAATCCAATAGATAATATAATTTGGCCGCTTCTATTACTTTTCCTAATTTTTCTCGATCCACTGTAATCACCTAATTGTTTTTGATATTTTCTTTATTGTAACAAAAAAGCAAAAGACACAATTAATTTTTACAATTGTAAAAATAAAACGAACATTTTTTCATTCAATACTTTGTCTTTATTTTACTAACTGATCGAATTTTCGGGAAAAATAAGTTGCTAAAGGGGGCGTCACGATGCACACATTAGGAGAATTCATCTACCGAAACCGAAAAAGGATTTTGACACTTTGGTTCTTGATCATTGTATTATTTGGCTTTTTTGCACTGAAATTGCCTTCTGTTTTAAACGGGAATGGGTTTGAATATAAAGGTGAATATAATGAAACAAAAAATATTCTTGAAAAAGACTTCAGTCAAGCAAAATCGTCGATCATTCTCTTGTTTCAACGAGATCCTTTCATTAGCAATGACGAATGGGAAAATTTTATTCAAGACACCTTTATAAAACTTGAGGAGTTCCATGGTGCACAAAAAATAATCACTCCTTTTGAAGGGAATGGAATGGTAAAGGATGATATTGCCTATGGACTTCTTACCTTCAATAAAAAAGCGGAAAGCCTCGGAAAAGAAATCAAGCAATTACGGACTAAATTAAAAAATAAAAAAGGCTTAAAGGTAACCATGACAGGCGAGCCAATTATTGTCCAAGATCTAAACGTAGCAAGTCAAGAGGATCTAGCGAAGGCAGAAATGATTGGTCTGCCTATTGCTTTAATTGTATTGATTCTTGCCTTTGGGGGTCTTGTAGCAGCAGCCATTCCGCTCGTGATTGGTGTAGTGTCGATATTAATAACAATGGGTTCGGTTTACTTCTTTAGTTATCGAACCGATTTGACCATCTTTATTTTAAACATTATTCCAATGATTGGTCTTGCTTTAAGCATTGATTTTGCTTTGTTATTTATTAATCGTTATAAAGAGGAACTACTAAGGAAATCCATACAAGAGGCAATAGCAATAACCGTTGCAACCGCCGGACGATCCATTATCTTTTCCGGACTTTGTGTTTTTATCGGGCTTTCGGGTCTTTGGTTTATTAAGATTGATATCTTCCAGAATGTAGCACTTGGCGGGATGACTGTCGTGTTTATTTCTGCTCTTAGTGCCTTAACTTTCCTTCCTGCTCTCCTTTCTTTAATCGGAAGCAAAATTAACAAATTAAGCGTACTGAGGTTAACGGAGAATCAAACAAGTGGATGGTACAGTTTTGCCAAATTTGTCATGAAGCGCCCAGTAATTGTGACAGTAGCAGCTCTTGCCATTCTTTTAGCTGGCTTGATCCCCGTCAAGCAAATGACTTTAGCGATTCCCGGAATTGATTCACTACCTCCAAATTACCCATCCAGAGTTGCCTTTGAAATATTTAATGAGCATTTTATTCCTAAAAATAAAAGTGATGAGAAAAAAGTAACCATTATTTTTGAAACAAAGGAAAATATTCTTGAAAAAGCCACTCTTGATAGAGTAAGTAATGTGATAAAAAAACTACATAAAGATCCTCTTGTTGAAACCGTCAACTCACCTTTTTCAGCAACAGGAGTAAATAGTGGAGACCAACTATTTCAGTTATTGAAATTCGGGGACATAAAAAAGGTTTCCCCCATTGTTGATTACTTTATCGGAGACAATAAAATGTTAGTTGAAGTTTATTTAAAAGCAAATGAACATTCTACAAAAGCGAGAGAGTGGATCCATGATTGGTCTATTGCTGATTTAGGCCTTAGAACCCATTTTGGCGGCAACATAAAATTTGAGCAGGAAATATTTGATGAGATTTTAAAAAAAGCACCATACGGATTGCTTTTAATCGTCATTTCAACCTTTATTATACTTATGGCTGCATTCCGTTCCTTGTTAATTCCAATAAAAGCGATCTTAATGAATATATTAAGTCTTGGCTGTACATTTGGAATTGTCGTTTCGATCTTCCAACAAGGCCATTTTGGAATGAAGCCTGTTGATATTGCCTTAATTTTACCTGTTTTTGTATTTACTCTTGTATTTGGCCTTTCGATGGATTATGAAGTGTTTCTAATCTCTAGAATACAAGAATTTTATTTACAGACTGGTGATAACAGTAAAGCAATACTCTCTGGCTTAACCTATACAAGTAAAATTATCACCTCGGCTGCAGCCATCATGATTGTTGTTACAGGTGCATTTGCTTTTACTGGTGTTATGCCAATAAAACAGCTTGGAGTAGGCATTGCTATTGCTATTTTTATTGATGCCACGATTGTAAGAATGATCCTTGTTCCTGCCCTGATGAAATTGCTCGGTGACTGGAATTGGTGGTTTTTTGGCCACAAAAGTAAGCCACAGATTAAACAAAGTAAAAAGCCAGCTTGAGCTGGCTTTTTACTTTGTGGATTGATTATATATTTTTTGCGTATTTTTCATTTGGGGTTTTACTTAAAACTACGTATAAACTAACTGGTTCACTTCCGCTATTTCTAAAGGCCATTTCTTCCTGATCACTAACATGAATTATATCTTCCTCCGCTGCCTCTGTTTCCTTGCCGTCAATGATGAATGTTCCTTTCCCGATTACGACAAATAGATAAACTTCTGCTCCTGGATGCTTGTGTGTTGGGAGCTGTTGCCCTGGTAAGAAATTTAAAACAAACGCTGTTGTTTCTCCGGTATTGAAAATAACTCTTTTTGTAAATCTTTCTTCGCTATATTCCATGTACGCTTTAACAGAATTCTTTTCCATTTGCCATTCCTCCAAGCGGTATTTATATATTTATCTTACATGAATATCAATTTTTCTAAATTGATTTATATCAATATTTTTAGGCAGCATTAATTTGTCAATAATGTTAGAACCTCGTATGAATCACCTCCATAAAAAGTAAATAATAACATAACCAAGAATAATGCTAGGTGGTTAGCATAAATAAAAATAGTTTTTGCAATTTATTGCTTTTTATTTTAGGAATAATAATTCTTAAAATAAAACAAATACTATTGGTATATGATTTTGGAGGAGGTTTTCTTAGTGCACAATAAAAAAGGCCTTACTATTGCTACTAACTCTCACTCTATTTTGGCATGCTTCCCCTACTATTTCCTATGCAGTTGAGAACCCTTCAAAAAGGGAGGCAATTGTAGATTTACGAATCCTTGAAACAACCGACCTGCATGCTCACTTAGTTAATTATGATTATTATCAATCCAAAGTGGACAACAGAGTTGGTCTTGTCAAAACCGCTACACTTATTCAGCAGGCAAAAAATGAAGTGAAAAATTCGTTATTGTTTGATAATGGCGACCATTTGAAAGGAAATCCCCTTGGAGAGTTTTTAGCGAGAATAAAGGGGATTCAAAAGGGCAAAATCCATCCAGTTTATAGAGCTTTTAACTATTTAAAATATGATGTAATTGCAATTGGAAATCACGAATTAAACTATGGATTACACTTCATAAATACTGCCTTAAAGGGTGCAAGAATGCCTGTCGTGAACGCTAACGTTTACCAAGTAAAGGAAGACAAACCCTACTTTAAACCGTATGTAATTCTAAAACGGACTGTAGTTGACCTACAGGGTAAACAGCATGTACTTAATATTGGGGTTATTGGGTTTATGCCACCGCAAATCATGAAATGGGATAAGGCAAACTTAGAAGGGAAAGTGGTGGCTAAGCCGATTGTTGCTACAGCAAAAAAATATGTTCCGATTATGAAGGCAAAAGGAGCAGATATCATTATCGCGCTTGCCCATACTGGCATAAGTAGCGAACCGTATAATCCCGAAATGGAAAACGCAGGTTATTACCTGACACAGATTCCTGGAATCGATGCTATTTTGACCGGTCATTCACATGGAATCTTTCCCGGACCGATTTTTGCTCGTCTTCCACATACAGATTTAATGAATGGACAAATCAACGGGAAGCCCGTTGTTATGGCAGGCTCTTTTGGAAACAGTCTTGGCGTTATCGATTTAGTGCTCGAAGAAAATGCAGGTAAGTGGAAGGTTATCAAGGGGACGTCCCAAACAAGACCTGTTGCCGATGAGAATGGAAATCCCCTCGTAAAAACAGACAAAGCCTTATATAGATTAATTCAAAACGAGCATCAGGAAACAGTTGATTTTATTAAAAAATTAGGCTTATAATTTTTTATTTTATTCACAAAATATCCATTGTTTTACTTGTTAAATAACTAAAATAGAGTTGTTGTCCGATTTATACTCTGGTTGTTACTTTCGATAGGCGATATTGATGGCTACGATTTAAATCGGACAACATCGAAATTATGATTTATGTATTCTTTACAATTGTTTAATATTATTATAAAATAAAAATTAAATGTAAATATATTGATCTTTTGGAGGAGCCTGTCAAAACAGGCTCCTTTTTGCATTTTTTTGGGCATTATAGATAAAAATGGGGAGAGAGGAAACGAAATGACAACACAAGCAATTATCGCAATCGGCGTTTTTCTTATCACCTACGCCTTTATCGTCACAGAAAAGATTCATCGAACTATAATTGCCATGGCCGGTGGTATTTTGATGGTATTACTAGGGATTGTTGGCCAAGAGAAGGCTTTACATCATATTGATTTTAATACCCTTGGGCTCTTAACAGGGATGATGATCATTGTCGCAATAACCTTCGAGACCGGTCTTTTCAAATACATCGCAATTTGGGCAGCGAAGAAAGTAAATGGAGACCCACTGAAAATACTGCTTTCCCTTGGAATCATTACCGCATTAGGTTCTGCCCTCTTGGATAATGTTACCACAGTCCTATTGATGGTTCCTGTTACATTTAGCATCACAAGGCAATTACGCGTCAATCCAATCCCTTATTTAATAACTGAAATTATCGCCTCCAACATTGGAGGAACTTCGACTCTGATTGGTGACCCTCCGAATATTATGATTGGAAGCGCAGTAAAAAATCTTACCTTTATGAAATTTATTGAAAATCTATCTGCCATATCCTTTTTCATCCTACTTGTCAATATCGGAATTTTGGCTTTCATCTATCGTAAACAGCTAAAAACCACTCCGGAATTAAAAGCAAACCTAATGGACTTAGACGAAAAAGAAGAAATTACTGATAAGAAGTTATTAATTAAAGCTCTAATTGCCTTGATTTTGACCATCATAGGGTTCTTCCTTCATCAACTCCTTCACCTGGAGTCAGCAACCGTGGCGTTAGCAGGGGCATTTCTTCTACTTTTATTAACAGGAGAAAAATATTTGGATAAATCCTTTTTGAAGGTAGAGTGGTCAACAATTTTCTTCTTTATCGGGCTTTTTGTATTAGTTTCTGGATTAATTGAAACAGGGGTTATTTCCTTATTAGCCAACTATTCCATCCACCTTACAGGCGCAAATGTCACTTCTACATCCATTCTAATTCTATGGGTTAGTGCGATAGCATCGGCGTTTATTGATAATATCCCATTTGTTGCAACGATGATTCCAATGATTAAGGATATGGGTTCATTGGGGATTAATAATCTCGAACCCTTATGGTGGAGTCTCTCACTTGGCGCATGCCTTGGTGGTAATGGTACGTTAATCGGTGCGAGTGCTAACGTCATTGTAGCTGGGCTTGCTGCTAAAGAAGGCCATTCCATGTCGTTTGGAAAATTCCTGTTAGTTGCCTTTCCCTTAATGATTCTATCTATTGTGATTTGTACGATTTACATTTATTTACGATACCTGGTTTAGGGGGAGAAGTATTGAAGCTTATCTACAACTATAATGAAGGACTATTGGAGTTAAAAGAGACCATAAACGGTGAGGACATTGAGTTCAACATATCTAGCTTGGGAACAGATATCAAAAAACAAATGTATAATATTCAAGAATATTTTAACCAGAATGACATATTAACAGATATTCTCGTTTACACCCATACACATAAAGAAGTACCAGATAATTGTCAGAAAGGAATTTTACACTGACTTTGTGTTGCAATTATTTAAACAACAATTAATTCTTGAGATTAAATGGGTTTAAGAAAACGGCTGCCAGTGGCAGCCGTTTTTATTTCAATTCATAATAATTTATCAAATCCATTTTTTCTGGAAAGCTAAGAATACTTGCATACTCTTCTTTCAATAGACGGGTGAGACGAATATAAATTGGAATTAATTCCTGATATACCTGTACATTTTCCGGGTTTGGATCATGATGATTGGTGGCCCCAACCATTTCGGAAACCACATTTAAAGAGCTTATTTCACCTAAGCTGTATAAGCCCAGAATAACAGCACCCAAACAGGAGCTCTCAAAGCTTTCCGGTATATTAACTTCTTGATTAAAAATATCCGCCATCATTTGCCGCCAAAGTTCAGATCTGGCAAACCCTCCCGTTGCTTGGATACTCTTTGGTTCACCAATCAGTTCTTCTAATGCCAGAAGGACGGTATATAAATTTAAAATAACACCTTCTAATACCGCACGGATTAAATGTTCTTTTTTATGATGCAATCCTAGCCCAAAAAACGAGCCACGGGCATTCGCATCCCAAATTGGTGCCCTCTCCCCTGCTAGATAAGGGTGGAAAATAAGACCTTCAGATCCTGGCCTTACAAGACCCGCAATTTCAGTCAGCACTTCATATGAATCTTTTCCGAGACGCTTTGCTGTTTCCATTTCTGCTGATCCTAGCTGATCACGTACCCATCTAAAAATCATACCGCCATTATTTACCGGACCACCAATAACCCAATGATTTTCTGTTAGGCAATAGCAAAATATTCTTCCTTTTGGGTCGGTAACAGGTTTGTCAGTTACCGTTCGGATTGCACCGCTCGTCCCTATTGTTACAGCTACAACCCCCGGTTCGATAGCATTTACTCCTAAATTCGATAATACCCCATCACTTGCTCCCACTACAAATGGAATCGAAATTGGAAGCATCATTTCAGCTGCATAGCTTTCATCGATACCAGTAAGGCTATAAGTGGTTGAAACAGGATCTGATAGTTTAGCGGTAGACACTCCAGCTACTTGAAGTGCTTCTTCATCCCATTTAAGGGTAGTCAGATTAAACATTCCCGTTGCTGATGCGATAGAATAATCAATGACAAATTTTTTAAACAGTTTATAAAAAACATACTCTTTAATAGAGATAAACTTAAATGTTCGATTGAATAATTCTGATTGTTCTTCTTTTAGCCACACCAGCTTTGAAAGTGGTGACATTGGATGAATCGGAGTACCAGTCCGTAGATAAATTTCGTGTCCATTCCACTCATTTAATATCTTTTCAGCCCATTTGCTGCTTCTATTATCGGCCCATGTGATACATTTTGTTAATGGCTTACCTGATTCATCTACGGCAATAACGCTGTGCATGGCTGAACTAAAGGAAACACAAAGGATGTTATTTGGTTCAACCTTACTTTTTTGCACAACAGTTTTTATCGTATTTATTACAGCGCTAAAAATTTCTTCAGGATCCTGTTCTGCCGTTGCAGGTGTAGGTGAATATAGTGGATACTCAATTCCATGGGACGCAATAACAGCCCCATTAGTAGAAAATAAAACCGATTTTGTACTTGTTGTTCCAATATCAACGCCAATTACATATTTGGAGTTCATGAAAACTAATCCCCCTTCTTTTATAAAAAACAATAATTAATTTTTTCTTTTTGAAATCGTTTACAGGGAATATTTTTTCAATTATGTTATACTAATAGTATCTACCCAATTGTTGAAAGGAAATCCCTATGACAAATAGTTGCTTAGGAAAAATTCGATCCTATTATGCAAGATTTAGTGAAAAAGAAAAGAAAATCGCTAATTATATATTGGATACCCCCGATAAAATTATTCATCGTACCATCAATGAAGTCGCTGAAGACTTGAACGTAGCCGATGCCACTGTGTTTCGTTTTTGTAAGCGAATCGGATTTAAAGGCTACCAGGCAATGAAAATTGCACTTGCTTCGGAAATTATTACTCCTATGGAGCAAATCCACGAGGAAATTACCGAACAGGATAACGAAAAGACCATTTCGGAAAAAGTATTTAAATCAAATATCCGTACATTAGAAAATACCCTACAAATTATCGAAAGTGATTCCATCCAAAAAGCGGTAGAATTACTTCATCATGCACAAAGGGTTGAGTTCTATGGTACGGGCGGCTCAGCTGTTATAGCCATGGATGCTTATCACAAGTTTATACGTACCGGAATAAAAGCTTTTGCTTTTCTAGATTCACATTTCCAATTGATGTCTGCTTCCCAGTTATCAAAACATGACGTTGCCGTATTCATTTCCCATTCTGGAACAAATAAAGATACCATCGATATTTTAAATACGGCAAATGAAAGCGGTGCTAAAACTATTGGAATAACGAGCTTTCCAAAGTCTCCGATTAGTCAGAATGTTGATGTGACGCTGTATACAAGCTCCGAAGAAACGGAATATCGCTCCGAAGCTTTGGCATCACGTATTGCTCAATTAAGTATCATTGATGCACTTTATGTGAACCTTATGATTTTAAATAAAGAAAAAGCAAAAACTGCACTTGATAAAATACGAAGTGCGATTTCAGATACCAGAATGTAAAGATAAGCAACTAAAAAAATATGCGCCAGTAAAAGGTGAGCCTAGTGGCTCACCTTTTTACTATATTTCTATTATACAATAACATTTAGGAAAAGAATAAACGAAAGGGCTGCGGATGAGATCACTAAAAAATTTTTAAACCTTAAAGGTTTTGCCTGCGTCCCCTGAAAGCTCTTTCATCTGTTGAGAAAATTATATGAAAAAATATTTCATAAATCAATAATTTTTTCGAAAAAATTTTTATTTATTATAATTTCTTTCTCACCTTGATAAAAAGCGGAAATAAAAAAAGAGCACTGTTTAGATTAATCCAAGCAGTAACTATTCATTAGTGTACTTTTTCTTTATTTAAGCTCTTAAGATTCTCGTAAAGTGCATCAATGAGGCTTAATTGTGCGATACGTGAAACATTAGCTTCCGAACGGTATTCCGCTTTATCCGAACTTGTATATAGTGCCACATCCACATTCAGACTGATCGGGGACCTAGGGAAACTAGTGATGCCAATGGTCTTTTCATTATCTTGTTCCGAAATCTCCTCGTGAATTTGTTTGATTTGAGTGTTACTCTCCAAAGCAAGTGCAATTTTTATTGCCTGATAGCCTTTGAACCCGATTCGCTTGCAAAAACGAAACACGGTGGCATCTGCGACATTCAAGTCCTCGGCAACTTCATTGATGGTACGATGAATAATACTATCAGGGTTTTCTAATATATAGTTAGCAATTATCTTATCCTTTTCACTAAATCTTTCATAATAGGAACGGATTTTTCCTAAGCAACTATTTGTCATAGCGGCATTCCTTTCTAACTTGAGGAAAAAAGCTATATTTTACAGAAAATAAACCGGTCTCTTTTGGGTTAAATGCTTTAGGATACTCAGACAGAGACCGGCTTTTTAATTACTGTGTTTTTTTAATAATTTGATATTAATAGAAGTCCCAAATCATTTCTATTAACCTTTTGACCTATTGCCTTTTTAAAGGTAACTAAAAATGTAGCATTCGCCCAAAAAGCTTACCCTTCTAGGTCCATTGCCTTCCACACCTGTTCATAAACTTTTTTTAATGGAACGTTATGAAGGCGCGCAAGACTTTTGCATTCTTCAAATTCTGGTGCTCTTTGCACAACTTGTCCATTAAGAATCCCTTCTTTGACGGTCACGGTACCCCATTTAATAGTTACACTTCTATACATTCTTTCTAGGCGATGAACAGTTAATGGATAGTACCGTAGTCCAAGTGTTGTCGTTTCTTTAAATAGAATTTCCTTCATTTTATTTACATTTTTATAAGAGCAGAGTAATTGGAGTAATATTCCAGGTCTATTTTTTTTCATATAAATGGGGGTATAAAAAACATCATTTGCTCCAGCTTCGAAAAGTAAATCCATTACATAACCAAGCCATTCTCCCGGAATGTCATCAAGATTTACTTCCATTTTAAACATTTGATCATCAAGATGTTCATGATTAGGAGGAAGATGAGAAACCATTTGGCATACCCCTTTTACTGTAAAGTAGGTTTTCAATTTTATTTTGCAAGATTAGTTGCCAATAATGACGCGGAGTACATTGGGATGACTGTGGAAGCTCTTTGTTCCAGCGCCATAACCGATTGATTCAATTTTTAATGATGGAATGGTACAAAATTCTGCTGCTAGGACGGCTATAATAGCTGCCCCTGTAGGTGTCGTAAGCTCTGATCGAATATCCGACTGTTCAATTGGTATTCCTTTTAAGATATCTAGCGTAGCTGGTGCAGGCACAGGATAGATGCCATGATCAATATGAATTTTCCCTGTTCCGACAGGAATTGGTGATGACTTAATGATTGATATTTGGAGTTGATGAAGTAAAATGGCTGCTCCGACTATATCAATGATTGAATCAACAGCTCCAACTTCATGAAAATGAACTTGCTCTAAAGGGATTCCATGGATTCGTCCTTCTGATTCTCCAATTCTTTTAAAAATTTTCAATGCTGTTTCCATTACTTGATTGGAAAAACCCGCTCCTTCAATTAACTTTACTATATCGCTGTAAGCTCTGTGATCATGATGATGATGGCCTTGTTCTTGGTGATGAGAATGTTCATGAGAATGTTCATGAGGGTGGTCATGTTCATGATCGTTGTCATGATGATGATGCCCATGTGCATGTTCATGGCTTTCATTTTTCAACACAACATTGAACTTCGTGCTAGTTATTCCGTTCTTGACTATTTTTTCCCATTTCAATTCATATTCTTCTTCAATATGAAGTTTTTTTAATTCTTCAACTAGCAGATTTGGATCGGCCCCTGCGTCTATGAGGGCTCCAATAACCATATCTCCACTAATTCCCGAAAAACAATCAAAATAAAGTGTCTTCATTTTTTCCCATCCCTTTTTGTGCGAGTTGATGAATTAGTACTGCGTTATATCCCCCACCAAAGCCATTATCGATATTGACAACACTAATTCCTGAAGCACAAGAATTTAACATCGTGAGTAAGGCAGAAAGACCATTAAAATTGGCTCCGTATCCCACACTTGTTGGGACAGCAATGACGGGATGGGAAACAAGTCCGCCGACCACACTTGGGAGTGCTCCCTCCATTCCAGCGACGACAACGGAGACGGTTGCATTTTGTATTTCCTCCAGATGATTCAATAGCCGATGAAGCCCTGCTACACCTACATCATATATTCGCCGAACTTTGCTTCCCAAGACTTCTGCGGTGACCGCTGCTTCTTCAGCTACCTTTAAATCAGAGGTTCCTGCACAAATAATCGCAATGTATCCATGTGAATTTCCCTCAGCCTCTGTTTTCCAAAATAGAATTTGGGCGGTATCATTAAAGGTAAATTCAGGACATGCTTTCTGGACAAATTCTGCTTTTTCTTTTGAAATTCTCGTTACCAGGACTTGATTGTTTTTTGCTCTTAGTGCCTTGATAATAGAAATAATCTGTTCAGCCGTCTTGCCTTCACCAAAGACAACCTCGGGGAAACCCTGTCGTTTCTTACGATGGTGGTCCACTTTTGCAAACCCTAAATTCTCAAATGTGGCTAATTGTTCCTTGGCTTCTCCAACGCTAAGGGTTCCTTTTTGCACTTGCACCAAAATTTCCTCAAGCATTGTTTCCAACCCCCCTTTATTCTAAAAAACGAGTCCGTGTAGAAAGAAAGAATGAATTAAAAATACTTGGCCATATCTTTTGCTAACATTTCATATTTCTCATAAATATTTTTATATATTGCACTAGTTTCCTTATTAGGTATAATTGCTTTACCCATTGGGATATTCATTTTAATCTCTTCAAAGGAATGAACTCTACCAATAGCTACAAGAGCTGTCCAAGCTGCTCCCCATGCGGCACTATTGTGGGTCTCTGAAACATAAATTTCAGTTTCAAAAATATCAGCCATCATCTGAAGCCAAAGTATCGATCTAGATAAACCGCCATTAACAAAAATCTTTTGCGGTTCTCCTGCCAGCCTCTCTAAAGCTTTCCCTATTTGGAAAAGATTAAAAGTTATTCCTTCAAGCACTGCACGAATAAAATATTCCTTTTTATGTGTCATGGTTATTCCATAAAAGCTTCCTTTTGCATGTTGGTTCCATAATGGAGCTCTTTCTCCATTTATATACGGGAGAAAGATCATTCCTTCTGCCCCTGGAGCAACTCGCTCAGCTTCTGAAAGGAATTCATCATAGCTTCCCTGGTAGTTCAGCAGCTCTTTTAACCATTGTAAGGCAATTCCACCATTATTAGTAGGACCGCCGATGATAGTGGTATCCTCTGTAAAGGAATAACAAAATGTTTCATGGTTATCACTAATTTTAGTTCCTTTTGTTAATTGCCTAATTGCTCCACTTGTACCTACTGAAATAGCTACTTCACCGGGGAGAATAGCTCCAATCCCCAAGTTGGCCAATTGCCCGTCGGCAGCTCCGATCACAAACGGCATTTCTGGTTTAATTCCCATTTCTTCAGCTACATTTCTCTTGATGCCTGTTAAAATTTCGGTTGGAGGGACAATTTTTGAAAGCTGCTCAGCATCTATATCCACGAGCTTCAATAATTCGTTATCCCATTGATGTGTTTGAGGATTAAATAACCCTGTTGCGGATGCCATCGAATAGTCTACAACTCTTTGTCCAAACCATCGCTCTAGTAAATACTCCTTAATTGACATAAAATATTTTGCTTCTTGATATGGCTCATATTGCATTTCTTTCATCCATACTAATTTTAAGAATGGTGACATCGGGTGAATCGGTGTACCTGTTTTTGAATAAATCCTGTTCCCTAGTGTTTCTTTTATTTCTTCGGCTTGAGGATAACTTCTTCCATCTGCCCAAATCAGAGCAGGTGATAGTGGCTTACCATCTTGATTTATACAAATGAGTGAATGCATGGCAGAAGAAAATCCAAGCGTTAAAATTTCATTATTCCCAATCCCCGACTTTTCAACTGCGTCCCTTACTGCTTGAACAGCAGAGCGCTCAATTTCATCCGGATTTTGCTCTACCCAACTCGGCCGTGGGTAATAAGAGGTAATCATTTCTTCCGCCTCTGAAATTAAATTTCCATGCAAATTAAAAACACATGCTTTTACACTGGTTGTTCCAATATCAAGCCCCAAAACAAACTCTCTTGACATGTTCATCTTCCTTTATATATATACTATTGGTATGGAGTATATTTAATCACTATTAGCTAGTCTTAATAGAAAAAGGCTTGGATTATTCCAAAGCCCCTTTCTACTTTATTTAATCAAAATATCGGCGCAGGACGTTCCCTATTTTTTTAAGCAAGAACCTTGTTCATACTACCGCTTAGATACCCTATTAAATCTAAGGTAATATATTTATAACCGTAATCTTGTAGCTCTTTTACAATAGAATCATGGTTTTCCAGAATGGTCTTCATATCATTCGGTTCAACCTCGATTCTAGCAATATCATTGTGTGTACGGACACGCACCTGACGAATATCAAGGGTTTTTAAATAGGCTTCTGCTTTATCAACTTTTGTTAATTTTTCTTTTGTAATATATTCACCATAAGCTATCCTTGAAGACAAACAAGCTAATGAAGGTTTATTCCATGTCGGTAAATGGAACTCACGTGAAAGCACCCTAATTTCTTCTTTAAACAACTGTGCTTCTAGAAGTGGCCTCTTATTCCCTTTTCTTTAGCGGCTTGCATGCCAGGCCTAAATTCATTCATATCGTCGGCGATGACACCATAAATCACATTATGAAAACCCTTTTCTACCATGACAGGGATTAGATAATCGAATAAACTGCTTTTACAAAAGTAGCATCTGTTTTTATTGTTCTCTGCATAGCCGGGAATCGCCAATTCAGACGTTTCAATCACTTGATGTTTGACTCCGATCTTTTCTGCCAGTATTTTTGCCTCTTGAAGTTCACTGGAGGGATAGGATTCAGAATCTGCTGTTACAGCAAGCACATGCTCAGCACCTAATGTGTCCACTGCAGCCTTTAATAAAAATGTACTATCGACTCCCCCTGAGAATGCTACAACTACTGATTCCATTTCTCGGAGAATAGACGTTAATTTGTTATATTTCTCTTTTATCATTGTCTGATCTCCCCTCAAAGTAAATATTTTTTATTTTTGAACGCGAACCACTGTTTTAACATATTGATTTTGCAGCAGCAATATGCGCACTAAATTATTAAATAGTCATACTGCCAAAACCGCCGTCGACACGAATCAAAGCTCCTGTTACAAAACTAGAAGCTTTATCTGAAGCAAGCCAAACTGTTGCACCTTGAAGTTCTTCTGCTTCGCCAAATCGTTTCATTGGTGTATGTCTCATAATGTCTTCGATTCTTTCTTTGTCCAAAATTTTTCTGTTTTGTTCAGCTGGGAAGAACCCAGGGATAATGGCATTCACGCGAATTCCATTTGGAGCGAATTCACGTGCTAAAAATTGCGTCACGCTATTGATTCCTGCTTTTGAAACGGAATACGTAAATACTCTTGAAAGTGGTGTAGTGGAAGAAACAGACGAAATATTAATAATACTACCCTTTCTTTCCTGCTCAATCATCTTCTTAGCAAAAATCTGACAGGTTAATACAATCCCTTTTAGGTTAATATCCATAATTTTGTCCCATTCATCCATGCCCAGTTCAAAAAATGGTGTCGGACTATTTGTACCTGGTGCATTCAAAACAATATCCCAGCCGCCGGACCATTGCTCAATTTCATTTGCTGCCTGAACTAAAGATTCCTGTGAACTTACATCTGCGGAAAACGCTTTTGCTTCCCCGCCGTTACTTTGGATTTCCTTCACAACCTCTTCTGCTTTTTCCAAATTACGTCCAACAATTGCAACTTTTGCTCCGTGTTCTGCCAATCCTTTGGCCATCGCTGAACCTAATACACCATTACCCCCGATAGCAACCGCTGTTTTTCCGCTCAAATCGAATAAATGTCTCATGTTTCTTCTCTCCCCAATTGTTAAAATAAATTTCCTTTTTCATCGAATGGAATAGCATAAAGATCAGAACATTGTTCCATATTCGGATGGTTTTTCACATCCTCAAGCAATGCCTCTGATACTTCAATTTCACTTAATACTAATGTATTTTTAATTCGAACCATTTTTACATTATTAAAATCTAATATGTTGCTCGTCTTAATAGCTGCTTGAATAGCTTCTTTATCGATGGGAAGTGTTGTCGCTATTTTTGTTGGCGAAACAACGGTTGAAGTTAAACCATTGGCATAGGTTCCTTCTTTATCCATCTTGTCTACCAGCCTTTGGGTTGTAAAATCTGCCGTTCCTACTCCATTGGCATTCCCCTCTGATTGAGAAGTTACATCGAGCACCACCATTTTGTTAACATCTGGTCCACCGGATGCATATGGGGTTGGATAACGACCCGTGATATTGGGATCCATTCCATCACCACTAATATTTTTCCCAATTTCATCAATCACAAGAACATCCAATTGATCAAAATAAAGCTTTGGTAAAAGAGATTTTGCTTGTTTTTGTAATTCTGGCTCAGTTTCAATAATCTCTTCTGGAGTAAGGACTTCAATAATTGTCACTTTATCAAATGCATTTTCAACCGTTGCAATCCCGAAAAGCACTGGTGTTTTCTCCATGATAATCTTCGCCATTGCTGGTACATTTTCTGCCATATATTTAAAACCCATTTGGTGACAGGCTTCGGCCCTTTTCTGCTTCCCAAGACCAATACTAATCATCTTCATAATTCCACTTTCAACTGGACCACGGAAAGCAGTATGTGGTTTTACTCGGTTAATAATCACGATTCCATCTGCTTCAAAAGCAAATTTATCTACATACACTGGTAATCCATTCGGCAGCTCACTGACTTTTACTACCTCCATCGAGGAGCGAATCTCACAACCAACACTTTCCTCTGTAACTCCAAGATGCCTTAAAACCTCTCGCTGTCCTTCCGCAGTCGCACCACCATGGCTTCCCATGCTTGGTACAATGAAAGGCTTTGCTCCTAATTCTTTAAGGAATTGTACTGTTAATGCTGTGATTTCAACCAGACGATCAAGTCCCCTGCTCCCTACAGCAATCGCAATTTCCATCCCAGGCTTTATTGTTTTTCGAATATTTTCTTGATTTAATTTCTTATTTAGTACTGGCTCAATTTCCGAAATCTTCTTGTTATCAAAATTCACTTTAACTTTTGCCATTTTTGGTACTGGAATATCTTTCAATAATTCTTGCAGAATACCCACGGGGCTGCTTCACTCCTTTTCTTTATCATAAGTGTTCCTCACGGAATTATATTCCATGTAATGATTTGAAACTCTCCCAGCATGTGAACCCCTGTAATCCCTTTCAAAATAATTGTTTATTAATAGATTTTAGATTGCTGAAATGAATAGTTTGTTTTTAATTTGTTTACCAAACAAACTAATTACCTGTATAATATCATTATGGCTGCTTTACGTCAATAATTATGTCGCATTGCGTTCCCATTTTAGAAAACTTTTTTCAAATGAAATAAACAAGGAGGGGAATATATGCTAACTGGAGATGTTGCGTATATTAAACAAATGAATCGATGTTTACTCCTAAGCAAAATTATTGAGCATGGGATGATATCTAGAGCAGACCTAGCAAAAATTACAGGATTAAACAAAGCAACAATCTCTGTACAAGTATCTGATTTAGTATCAGAAGAATTAATTATTGAAACAAAGCAAGAACATAAAAACCTTGGTAGAAGACCAATTATGCTCTCAATTAATGATCAAGCTGGTTTTGCTTTAGGCATCGATCTTGACAAGAATACAATTACCTTTACACTTTCAACTATTAGCGGTACTCCTATTCGGACGGATACAATTGAGCTTCCAAGCTCAAATTATAAAATCATTCTTGAGCTATTAATCATGCATATAAAGGATTACATTCAGCAATGTGCTCATGCTCGTTATGGTCTTGTGGGTGTGGTAATTGGGGTTCACGGAATTGTTAATAAGGATGAAATGATCTATTTTGTACCTCAACATCAGTGGCAAAACAAGAATTTAAAAAAAGATTTAGAAAATGAAATCGGTATCAAAATATATATAGAAAATAATGCAAATTTATGTTCATTTGCTGAACAAGTGTACAAACATCATCAAAGTAAGAACCTACTATCTGTCAGTTTGTATTCGGGAATTGGACTTGGATTCATGGTCAATGGTGAATTACTTAAAGGATACCATGGTTATGCAGGAGAGATCGGGCATATGATTGTCGTTCCTAATGGATTACCGTGCAGTTGCGGGAATTTGGGCTGTTGGGAACAATACGCATCAGAATCAAGCTTTTTTAATCAATTATCTGATAACCAAAATAAACTTGATTTAAGATATGAAAATATACAAAATATGCTCTTCGAGAAAAAGCCTAAAACTTGTAACCAAATGGAGCAATATATTAAGTTTCTATCCATTGGTCTTAATAATATTATTAACCTATATAATCCGGAGATTTTAGTTATAAATAGTGAATTACTTCGAATGTATCCAAATGCTCTAACAGAAATAACAGCACACCTAACTTCAACCATTAGTCAATATTGTGAATTGCTCCTATCTGAACTAGGAAACAAAGCATGTGTCATGGGAGCCTGTGCCTTAGCTATAAAAAAATTTTTAGGAGTTTCTGAGTTATGTTTAACTTCTGATGAGGATATGTTGTCTTAATGGAAATAAAGAAGGATATCTTTTCTTAATAACAGAAACACAACTAAAAGCCCTCGGGCAACTGGGGCTTTTAGTTTTTAACATATCTGCCTCCGCCCTAAGCGTTAACGAAATAGCATTGTGAGGGACAGTAGTCAGCCTACTATCTTATACCTGGAGGCACAGTTTCATCTAGAATTCCTGGCACATATGGTTTTCCTTTAGTGCTTGCTTTAAATTCCCTTTTTGCTTCTTCCAAAACATTATCTGTGTTTAATAGCAAATCATAAACAGTCAGAGCCATCGTTTTTGCAGCGAAATGCATTCCCCTAATACCGATGGAAGAGCCGAAGTGGCTTATGAAAAAGCGAGAAAAACAGCGAATGAATGAGAAAACGGCAGATGAATCCCGCTTTCATTGTGTATGTTTTCGTTTTCTTGATGAATGTTTCCATTTTCAACGAGATTGTGAAAAAGTATCCAATGTTTGATAATAAAGATATCAAATATAAAGGAGAAAATGAAAATGAAAAAACTCTTGCAAGTGGCTATCGAAAAAATTGAAAAGTATGTTGAATACATACCATTTCATATTTCTGAAACTATCCAAACCAATTCACAAAAATAAAAGGTGAATTGGTTTTTTTTAAGTAATCTTTTTTTCCATTTAAGCCTTTGTACATTCTAGCTTTAATACCACTTTTGACTGCTTTTAGTTCCTTTTTTTTAACATCCTTAAAGATTAATTCTTCTACCTTCGCGTGCAGATTTATAGATTGCCATAATGATTTCTAACGGTTTTCTACCCTCATAACCATTGACAAGAGGCTCTCTGTCTGTCTTAATGCTTTCTATCATATCTTCGAATTGAATACGATGGGCATCACTGTTAATAGCCTTAGGATCGGAGGCCCCGTAACGGAAACTGCATTATGACTAGGGGCAGAGTTTATTGGTACCCCGTTTTCTTCTAATTCATTTAAATATAAGTGGGTCAGGTGATTGGCATCTATTACCGCGGACCCCTTACTTCCAAATAGTTCAATGCGATTAGAATAGCCAGGATAGGCTGCGGTCGTACAATTAATCGTCCCAAGAGCACCATTTTTAAATCTCACTACAGCTACTGCCACGTCTTCAACTTCAATTCGTTCATGTGCCAGCTTATCTGTGTAGGCATAAACATTTTCAACAGGTCCCATAAGGTACTGCATTAAATCAATTGTATGGATGGATTGTATCATCAAGGCTCCACCTCCATCCATATTCCAAGTGCCTCGCCATTGTCCACTATCGTAATAATCTTGATTACGATACCAATTCACAGCAATCTCAGCCAAAATTAGACGGCCTAATCTACCTGATTCTATTTCTTTCTTAACCCGAATGACGGATAGATCAAATCGATGTTGTGAAACGACCGCAACTTTTAACCCTAACTCTGTGGCAAGTTGTATGATTTTTTCAGCCTTTTCTAAAGAAACATCCATGGGTTTTTCGATGATGACATGCTTTCCTGACCTTAAGACATCTATAGCTAAGTCACCATGCGTTCCACTTGGTGTACAAATATTCACTATATCAATATCATCTCGTTGCAACATTTTTAAATGGTCTGTATAGGCAATAACTTTAAATTGATTAGCAAATTCTTTAGCCTTTTCTTCTCTCCTGCTTGCCACCGCAACTAAACTAGCACCTAGGATATGCGAAATTGCTCCAGCATGGACATTGCTAATAGCACCAGTACCAATAAGCGCAAAATTACATTCAGTCTTCATAGATTTATACTCCACTTCCTCACAGTAAAAGATATAAACACCCAAATCTCAAATGGCAACTTTGGAGATTATTAACTAAAAGGCTGACCTCCGACACTATACCTTGTCGGAGGTACCTTAAAAAAGTCCGGTCTTTCAATCATTTAAACCAATCTGCATACCCTAGTTTTCTTAAATAGTCACCTGATTCTTTGAGACAGTCAAATGGGTCCCGTCCATACGTATCATCTTGTTCTATTAAGAAATACTGAACGCCGCTCTCGACACCCTTATCAATAATCCCCTTGATATCAAGATTACCTTTGCCAAGTTCTGCAAATTCAATAATATTAGTGAATTTCTGCATAAATTTCCCCATATCTTTAAAGTCATCGTTAGTTACATCCATATGACCTATACGGTAATCTTTTAAATGGATTAACGAGACACGTCCTGCAAATCTTTTAATTACATTGATAGGATTCTCACCGCCTCGTTGAACCCAATGAACATCTATCTCATAACCGAGCTTAGTTGTATTGTTCTTCATAATATCCAATAGACATTCTCCATCATATTTCTCGAATTCAATATGGTGGTTATGATAATACAATTCAATTCCATGCTCTGCTAATCGCTCAGCCATTGCTTCAGCGTCCTTGATATACTCCATCGCTTTATCTTTTTGGCCCATTAAAGTGATCGGCATCATACCAATCCGGATGAAGTTACAGTCTAAAATTTTGCAATCGTTGACAATTTTATCAAAATCCTTGGTCAATGATTCGCCGGGCATTCCAGGCATCGTGTCCAAAGGAGCAGAAATAGAGGCAATTTTAATAGTAAAATCTACACTCGCTCTTCTTAATTCAGCTACATTTTCTTCAGTCATTTGAATTTGTGTTACTTCGACATAATGGTATCCGAGCTCGTGTAACTTTCGCATCGTCTCATAAACGCCTAGCTCTAAGACTTTATTCTTTAAATTAAACATTTGAACGCCAATTTTAGCTGTTTGCATATCGTAGTTCCTCCATTTTTAATTGTCGTTTTTCTTCTGATGATTGGCGAATCGCGTCAATCATTTGAAGCGATATTAGGGCATCCTTGACATGAACATATTCCTGGGTATTCTTTGAAATACAGGTATAAAAATGATTAATTAATTTGACATGGCTTGCCCCGTAATAGAATTTCGTACCTGGCAGCTTTGTGTCTTCAATCAGTTCTTCTTTCTTCCCATTTTCATTTACCCTAGTAAGAATGCTATCTTTGATTGTAAACTTTTCTTTCTCAAAGAGTACTTGAAGCTCCACGCTAGAGTTCCCAGCATTGGTATTCGTAGCAAAGAATAATCCAGTCGCACCGTCTTTAAACTTTATGTTAGCTGTAGCCGTGTCTTCTACTTCAATACCATAGTCTAGTAATTGGTCGATTGAGCCTCTTATCGATTCAATTTCACCGCCGAGAATCTGCATTAAATCGAGAGTATGGATGGATTGGTTAATCATCACTCCACCACCGGCATACTTCATTTTTCCCCGCCATGGCTTCACTTCATAATAAGCTTTCGGTCTAAACCAAGTTACTACACCCTTTAAACCGATCAGCCTACCGTATTCTCCACTATTCACTATCTCGTGAAGTTTAATAAAAGTCTCATTAAAACGGTTTTGAAAGCAGACACAAATTTTAACATCCTTATGCTCTTCCTCCAGTTTCACTAGAGCCAAGCCCTCTACGGTATTCAATCCCAAAGGCTTTTCTTGAAATACATGGATGCCCTTTTCAACACAAGCCTTTGTTGCAGGATAGTGAAGATAATGCGGCAGGCAAATATGAACACAATCCAATGCTTCATTTTCTAACATCACTTGATAATCGGTATAAAAGTTGACACCGGGTACGGAATCTTTTGTCTCATCAATATCACATACAGCAATCAGTTCAACCTCAGGGTTTGCTTGTATAGCTGGAATATGAATTTTTGAAATATCCCCCAGTCCAATCACCGCTGCTTTTAGCATCCGCCCATCCCCTTTGAAAACTAACTCATAGCATGAATGGCTATGAGTTAGTTTGTTTTTAATATACATAGATTATTTTTTAATAGGATTCTTCTTTTCTTCTTCAATCTTTTTGTTTAATTCAGCAAAGTACAACTCTTCATCTATTGGAAGCTCGACTTCTTTTCCTAACCAGCTTGATAGATGGATAGCATTGGCCAATGCCACACCATTGATTCCATCGCTGCCAGGAGCTAATAAAGGAGTTCCTTCAACGATATTGGCCGCGAAGTTTTCCATTACCGCAATATGCTGTCCGCCCCATACGCTTTCAAACTCGATGACTTCTTCACTATATATTTCTGATAGCCCTTGTCCCATGAAAATTTTCGTAACATCTGCCCAACTCATCGTTGCGCTCATTTCAGACTCTGGCTTATGAAGACGCTTGACGGTAATTTTTTTACTATCATCCACAACGATTTTTCCTTTGTCACCCAAAATTTCAAAGCGATCCGTACCAAGAACATCATGTGTACAGGTAATAAATACCCCTGTTGCTCCATTACCGTAATCAAGCAATGTCGTGACTTCATCTTCAACTGCGATATTTCTTTGGTATCCGTATTTCACATTGGAATACACCTTTTTAGGCATACCACAAATCCATTGAAGCAAATCAATTTGGTGTGGTGCTTGGTTTACCAGGACACCGCCGCCTTCACCGCCCCAAGTAGCTCTCCATGCACTTTGATTATAGTAACCTTGTGGTCTCCACCAAGTAGTAATAATCCAGTTAGTCCGGCGGATTTGACCTATCTCACCATTATCAATAATTTCTTTCACTTTTTGATAGAGTGGATTTGTACGTTGATTGAACATAATCCCAAAGGTCAACTCTGGTTTTGTAGCGGCAAACTCATTTAATTCTTTGACTTGTTTCGTATATACACCAGCTGGCTTTTCTACCAGCGGATGGATGTTTCTTTTCAACGCTTCAATACCCATTTCAGGGTGCAGAAAATGTGGAACACAAGTAACAACTGCGTCAACATCTCCGCTCTCCATCATCTCAATGTAGTTATCATAAAATGGAACATCAGGATACTTTTCAAAAGCTAATTCTTTTTTAGCCGAGTCAATATCACAAATTGCTCCTAGTACCATGTTTTTAACTTTTCCTTCTGCTAAAAATCCAGCGTATGCTCCACCCTGTGCACCTAATCCAATAATCCCTAATCTTACATTTGCCATGATTATTTCTCCTCACTTTCGATTTTTTCAAGAATATTTAATAGAGACTCATATTGAAGCTTATAGCCTCCTGCACCATCAAGCCCTTTGTTATCCTTAATAATCTCTGATGCTTCCTCTAGCTCTAAATCCTTTAAGGAATCAAATAAAACTAGATGGGGTTCAAGCGTTAAAAAGCCTTTGTATCCATCGTGTATCGCTTGTATCAGTATCTCAGGGATTTTTCCTTCCCCGGTTCCACACACAACATTTTCGTTATCTGTTGTGACGGCATCCTTAATGTGGATATAAATAACCTCATCTTTTAGAAGATCATAGCATTCCTGAGTGTCCTCACCACACTGAACAAAATTAGCGAAATCAAAGATTGCTTTAAAATAGGCAGATCCAACCTCTATCAAAATCTCTTTGCATCGTCTAGCAATATCACCATAGATATCCTTTTCATTTTCATGCAATAAAATTACTTCGTATTTCTCCGCGATTTTGGCAAATTCCTTTATCTTGCTGATTACTTCATTTCTATAGTTATCAGCATCTTCACCTTTTGGAATATAGAAGCTAAAAATGCGAATATATTTACAATCTAGTAAGTTACTAATTTGGCAAAGCCTGTTCAGCATTTGCTTTTGTTTTTCAAAGCCTTCTTCATCGTTGATGAACACCTTGCCGATAGGAGAGCCTATTGAAGAAACACCGATACCTGCTTTTTGAAGCCGTGGTAATACATTTTCTCTAATCTCTTCGACGGTAAAATCACCAATATTTTTTCCATCGATACCACGCAATGAAAGATAATGCATACCTAGATTTGATACTACCTCAAGCTGGGTATCAAAATCAGACGATATTTCATCTGAAAAGCCTGAAATCATTAAATCTTTATTCATTTTATGTCTGTTCCTCCCTTATTTACTAAGCAAATAACAATAGACTAGATGAATTTGTTTGCAAATTGACGATATTGTGATGCTACATTTTTATAATAAATGAAAACGTTTTTTTGCACTCGTAATTTCTTGCAATAAGTCGTAAAATATATACAATAATTTAAAATTAGGCACACTAATCAAAGGAGTGCCATCTGCTAGGGAGTGTTTTTATGGCCCAATTGAATCAAGAAATTGAAAAACTTTGCAAATTTGCTTTTACCTTTTCTAATATCGATACCGTTTTTATTAATGCACTTTCGCAGTTAAAATCGGAATTTGTTCACAATCAAGTGCCAGAACCTTTAAAAGCATATTTTGGGAATATAAAGAGTTTACTAAATCTTCATGAAACAAATTCTGAACACGATGTATTATTTCACTCTAGTTCCTATAGGATAAACTTTATTTCTGCTAGTTTATTCGATGGAAGTGAATACCTTGGAAGTATTGTTGTAGGACCCTATCTTCTTGAGGAACCGACTCCACTAATGATTCATGATGTCCTATTTGAAATTAAATTATCCATTTCAGTTAGACCTATATTGGAACAATATTATTTATCTCTTCCTTTAATTTGTACTTATAAAGCTAAAATCATAGCTGAATTCCTTGCATACCTTTCATTGAATTTGCACGCTACGGACCCGAGAAATCCATGTATCGGAGAAGTAACCTATCACTTTCATACAGAATATCCGATTATTCCCGAAATCCTATCAAAAAAGACTGAATCTTCGATTGCAATAATTGAAGAAAGGTATCGTAGGGAGAAGAAATTTCTAAATGCAGTAGAAGATGGAAATAGAGAAAAATTAGAACAATTACTGAATGAGGAGTTAATGTACCTCCATAATATACCTGATCGCATTCCCAATGATCCCTTACGTTCAAGGAAGAATCTAGCCTTTGTTACCAATACTCTTTTACGAAAATCCGCAGAAAAAGGGGGCGTTCATCCGATATATATTGACAGTATTTCTGAAAAATTTGCTATTCAGATTGAAAAAACTTCTTCCATTCAGCAACTCTCAGATCTTCAAAATAAAATGTATCTTGAATACTGTGATACAGTAAAGATGCTTTCACTAAAAGGTTTCAACCGTATAATCAGAAAAGCAATAGAATTCATCCGTTTAAACCTTGATCAGAATTTAAACCTTGGAAACATATCGAAGGCTATCCATTCAAGCACCTACGAGCTCTCCAGGCAATTTAAGAAAGAGACCGGGCAAACGATAACTGAATACATTAATAAACTTAGAATAAAGGAAGCATTGAAAATCATGGAAAATGAAAATATGTCAATTACTGATATTGCCCAAATGGTTGGCTTTAACGACGTTAATTATTTCACAAAGGTCTTCAAAAAATTTAATGGATTCACTCCTTCAGAATACAGAAAGGGCAAAATACAAAAATAAAAGGCTGTCTCATTGAGACAACCTCCTTTTGCATTTCAACGATATTTGTCCATTCCACACGGACAAAAACATTGATTTGTCTACGAATGGTGCCTGTCACCAATAAGCTGCTTTTCTTTTTCTAGGAAACAGTAAATATATAAATAAAATTACATCAGAACATATAAAAAAGAAGATATCCAAGATGACTTGGCTATCTTCAATATTTTATCATTCAGATGATTTAATTACTTCTTTTTCTGTTTTCTGCTAAATCAGAAGTAAGTTGGATTGTACGTTTCTTGTTCAATGGATATAGGAATACTAATATTAAGAAAACTAATAGAAGGATAACTGCAGGTACTAATGTACCAAGTGTATGAATACCATCTAGAGTACCTTTTGTTTGTATTTTACGAGTCACATCATATCCAGATGAAGCGATTGCATAACCACCGATACCACCGGCAATAGCTTGACCCACTTTACGTGCGAATGAGTAAAGTGAATACACGGTTCCATCTTCTCTTAAACCGGTTACATGTTCATGATAATCGATTACGTCTGTTACGAATGCCCAAATCACTAAATTGAAGAATGAAAATCCAAACATACCGACAGCTAAAACACCGATAAATTGAGTTGCACTTAGGTTTGGTAAGAAGTATAAAAGAGCATATACAACGATTGCAAGTAACAAACCTACTGATGTTAGTTCTTTTTTACCAAATTTACCCACTAACGGTTTTACCATTGGCATGGCAATAATCAACGTGACCGTTTGGATAAGACCAACCATACTTAATGCTTTTGCGTTCCCAAAATAATCTTTAAATAAATACACGTTAACTGTACCGACAAGCATAAAACATACTAAGAAGATTAAAGAGGCAACAAGGATCCAAATTAATGGTTTATTCTTTCCAAATCCTTTTATTGTCTGACCTAAATTACCTTTCGCCTTTTCAGTTTCAGGTACAACAATACGTTCAGTGGATAATTTATAACATGCCATGTAACAAGCGAGAGAAAGAATACCAAAAATAATGGCTCCCATTATAAAATGGTTTGCATCTGCCTTATTGTTTACAAACAAGATCAATGGCCCACCCACATTAATGATTAACCCTGCCAAGGCACCACCCAAAGATCGGAAAGTGGATAAGGTTGTACGTTCAACAGGATCACTCGTAATAACAGAAGCCATGGAACCATAAGGAATATTAACGGTACTGTATAATGTTCCCCATAAAATATACGTGACAAAAGCATATGCTGCATAAAACCCAGTTGACATCCCTGGAATGTGAACGAACATTAACACACCTGAAATAACAAGAGGGAACGACATTTTGAAAATCCATGGTCTAAATTTACCCTTAATTCCTGCCTTTCTGGAATCGATAAAACGCCCCCACGTAACATCCGCAACAGCATCCCAAAGTCTTGCAACAAGAAAGAGAGTTCCTACAAGTGCTGGACTTATGTGATAAACATCTGTATAGAAAACCATTAAAAACGAAGATACTAGAATAAAGAAGAAATCATTGCCCCAATCACCAAACATATAACCAATTTTGTCTCTCATACCAAATTTTCTTACTTCAGCGTTTGCAGCTACAGTTCCTGTCGTATTTAGACCGGCATTTTGCCCCATTCACTACCCCTCCATTTTAAAATACAAATTTGTAAATCTCTCATAAAATAAGTCCGAATTTTTAGATAATATAAGATACAAAAAAGATCTTTTTCTAGCACCTCTAGATGGTAATTAATTAGTTTAATGAACTAATTAATTACATAATAGTAGAATATCACTATCTATAAATTCCGTCAACACCCTTTTGTAAGCACTTAAAAGATATTTTTATATAAACTAAAGGTGCCAGGCACCATCCAATTTACGGATGGTGCCTGGCACCTTTTATATTATTCCATCCAGTTTGTATGGAAAATTCCTTCTTTATCGACACGTTGATAAGTATGAGCTCCAAAGTAGTCACGTTGTGCTTGTAATAGATTAGCTGGAAGAGTTTCTGTACGATAGCTGTCATAGTATGCAATCGCGCTTGCGAATGATGGAACCGGAATTCCACGCTCAATCGCCACTGCCAGAACTTGTCGCAACGCCTCCTGATAGCTTTCGACAATTTCTTTAAAGTACGGATCCAATAACAGGTTCGCCAATTCAGGATCTCTGTCGTATGAATCTTTGATTTTTTGTAAGAATTGTGCTCGAATGATACAGCCGCCGCGGAAAATCATCGCGATATCACCATAGCGGAGATTCCAATCGTATTCTTCAGATGCAGCGCGCATTTGCGCAAATCCCTGTGCATATGAACAAATTTTACTCATGTATAATGCTTTACGTACTGCTTCAATTAGTTCCTCTTTATTCCCTTCAAAAGCTGCAGTTGTTGGTCCAGAAAGCACCTTACTCGCCTTCACACGCTCATCTTTCATTGCTGATATAAAGCGGGCAAATACTGATTCTGTAATGATTGGCAGTGGAACACCTAAATCTAAAGCATTTTGGCTTGTCCACTTTCCTGTGCCTTTTTGTCCAGCAGTATCTAGAATCAAATCAACCATTGGTTTACCTGTTTCTTCGTCAACCTTTGTAAATATGTCTGCTGTAATTTCAATTAAGTAGCTATCTAATTCGCCTTTGTTCCAATCAGCGAATACTTCGTGGAGTTCCTTGGCATTTAAACCAAGAACATTCTTCAGAATAAAATAAGCTTCTGAGATTAACTGCATATCACCGTATTCAATTCCATTATGAACCATTTTCACATAATGCCCAGCACCGTTTGGACCGATATAGGTGCAGCATGGATCACCCTCAACCTTGGCAGAGATGGCCTCTAAAATCGGCTTAACAAGATCATAGGCTTCTTTTTTTCCTCCTGGCATAATAGAAGGTCCTTTTAAAGCACCTTCTTCTCCGCCGGAAACACCTGTACCAATAAAATGGAAACCTGCTGTTCCTAATTCTTTATTCCGTCTGATTGTATCTTGGAAGAACGTATTTCCTCCATCAATAAGGATATCGCCTTCTTCAAGAAATGGCTTTAAAGAATCAATCGTAGCATCCGTTGCGGTACCTGCTTTCACCATCAACAAGATTTTTCTTGGTTTTTCTAGAGAATTGACAAATTCCTCAATCGTAGTTGCACCTACAAAATTTTTACCTTCAGCTTCATTTTTTAAAAACTCTTCTGTTTTTTCATATGAACGATTAAAAACAGCGACGGAATATCCGCGGCTTTCAATATTTAAAGCAAGATTTTTCCCCATAACCGCTAAACCAACCACACCAATTTGTTGTTTAGACATAACTATCCTTCTTCCTTTCTTTATCCTATAAGATTTGTTGATTACTATAAGGCAGCTTATCCCTTATAGTTAAATTCAGGAATTTCTGTCCAGCGTTTGCGTAATTCATGCGCTACATATTTTGGCTTGCGCTCGCGGGTAAAAATCCCCTTTTTGTTTCCTTGAACACGAATAATTCCCTGGCTTGTCGCAAAATCAGCGAAGTTCCATACTTGCTCCCCGACAAAGTGATTAAACTCATCAAACACTTCATGGTTTGCTTTATAGAATTCTACTTGATATTCTTCTGTAAACATAACAGGTTCTACATCATGAAATCCGGCAACTGTATCTGCACCGTACTCGGTCATCATAAATGGTTTATCCGGGCAGCGTTCAAGCTAGCCATTGAATTCTGCGCGTAACTTCGCTTTTGCAGAGACAAGATCACCACCATCAACATACCATCCATAATAACGGTTTAATGCAAGAACATCAATTAATTCGGCAATTTTATCCTTATCCGGTGTAGATCCTAAATGTGTTACAAGAGTCACAGGACGTTTTTGTGGGTCGAGTTCTTTTGCCAATTCTACTAGCAGCTTAAAGTATTCATATGCTCCTTCTTCTTCTGACGCCGGTTTATTAGAAATATTCCACATAACAACTGATGGATGATTTTTATCACGGGCAATGAGTTCCTTTATAACATCTTGGTGATGGTCGAAGGTTTTAAGACCCTGCCAAGTATTTCTTTGTGCGACACCGCCTGATAACATGACCATAAAATTCAAATGCAAGCCTACTGCAGGTACTTCATCAATGACAACAAATCCTTCACGGTCAGCAAGACGCATTAATTCTTCCGAGTAGGGATAATGGGATGTGCGGAATGAATTAGCTCCGATCCACTTCATGAGGTTGAAATCCATCACGTTGGCTGCTTCATCAAAGCCTCTACCATGGATGGGTGAATCTTCATGCTTTCCGAAGCCTTTAAAATAAAATGGCTTATTATTAATAAGAAACTTTCCGTCTTTCACTTCTACCGTTCTTACACCAAAGGGCTGTTCATAAACATCGATAGTTTTCCCATCCTTGATCAATTCCACATTTAACGTGTATAAATAGGCATTTAGCGGTTCCCAAAGCTTTACATTAGAGATGTTGATCGTGCCAGAGCCTCCTTCCGCTTTTCCTACGACCGACCCTGACTCATCGGCTACACTAACTTTTACTTGAGACTCTCCTACTGACTCAATTGAATAGTAAACCGTACCTTTACTATCGGATACAATTGCAACATCTTGAATATAAGTACGAGGCGTCGTATATATTTTGACTGGACGTTGCAGGCCAGCATAGTTGAAAAAGTCAAAATTCGGTTCGTTGTGGACTACTTTGCCGTCACCTGGAACATCTTTTTCTTTAAAAAATCCAACCGGAAGAGTTGAATCGTCAACAATATTGTTAACAGCAACCGTTAAGCGATTTTTTCCTGCTTGTAAAAAGCGATTGATTTCAGCCTCAAATGGCAAAAAGCCACCTTTATGCTCGACAATCAGCGCTCCATTTAGAAACACTTTTGCAATATGTGTGGCCGAACCAAAACGTAAAACAACACGCTCCGTAGTAAGAATTTCTGGAACAGAAAATTCCCGCTCATACCAAACCCATCCAACATGGTCACGGATGCTAGCTGTCACACCAATATCATTGAAGGAAGATGGCACTGCCATTCTCATTGGTACGCTCAATTTTGCATTTTGCCAATTTTCCTGAAAACCGTTTCCAGTATCGAGCTTAAAATTCCAAATACCATTCAGGTCAATTAGATTTCTGGTTTTCTGTAAGGATTGGATACAACATCCTTTGCACCTCTTTATATAATTTTAATCGTAACTTATTAAAAATATCATTCTCTGGACTCTTAAATTTTCATTGTTCTGGGAGAGGCAAATTTAACTATTATTTCATTTTTATCGGTTTAAAAAATAACTTTCTGCATTTTGATAGCAAATATTCCGTACCATTTGCTCCATTAATTTCATGTCATTCGGAACTAAACCTTTTTCAACCCAATCCCCAAGGATGTTGCAAAGAATACGACGGAAGTATTCATGCCTTGCATAAGAGAGGAAACTGCGAGAATCGGTTAACATGCCAATAAAGTGGCTTAGCAAGCCCACATTTGCTAAATCCTTCATTTGCTTTTCCATTCCATCAATATGGTCGCTAAACCACCAACCAGACCCAAATTGAACTTTTCCTGGAATACCTTCCTCGAAGAAGTTCCCCATCATCCCTGCTAATACCACATTATCTTTTGGATTTAAGTTAAATAACACAGTTCTTGGCAATGCATTTTCTTGGTCAAGTGAATCAAGGAAACTGGATAATCCTTCTGCCACATTAGCTTCTCCAACAGAGTCAAATCCTATATCTGTGCCAAGGAGCTCTTTCATTTTTGTGTTGTTGTTTCTCATTGCTCCCATATGCAGCTGCATAACCCACTGTTTTTCGGCATACATTTTTCCAAGCTCTTTTAATAGGTAGCAACGGTATGCAACCAACTCATCATTGGAGAGCTGTTCTCCACTTAGCCGTTTATTGAAAATCACTTCAACTTCTTGCTTAGTAGTTTCTACATATTCCATTTTTTGAATATCATGGTCAGATGCGCATCCACCATTTTCATGGAAAAATTCCACACGCTGTTTAAGTGCATTAATAAATCCATCAAGAGAATCAACATTCACTCCGGATACTTGAGCCAATTTTCCAATCCAATTGTTGAAGGTTGGACGTTCAATGAAAAGGGCTCCATCAGGACGGAATGTCGGTGCAATCATCGTTTTAAAGGATGGATCCTTTTTCAATAATTGGTGGTATTCTAATGTAGATATTGGGTCATCTGTTGTACCGATAAACTGAACGTTTGATTTTTCAATAAATGCTCGTGGTCTGAATTCATTTTTCTGCAATTTTTCATTACATTCATCCCAAATCTCACGGGCTGTTTCTGGACTAAGTAATTTATCAATACCAAAAAAAGTTTTCAATTCTAGGTGTGTCCAGTGATAAAGTGGGTTTCCAATTAAATAGGGAACTGTTTGAGCCCATGCTGAGAATTTTTCCCAATCATCAGCGTCGCCTGTAATGAATCGCTCTCCAATTCCATGCATGCGCATTGTCCGCCATTTGTAATGGTCTCCTCCAAGCCATATTTGTGTAATATTTTCATATGACTTGTTTTCCCAAACCTCCTGTGGGCTTAAGTGACAGTGAAAATCAAAAATCGGCATTCCCTCTGCCGCATTTTCGTATAGTTTAATCGCAGTTTCTGAGTTTAACAAAAAGTGGTTGTCTAAAAAGGTTTTCATAAAAATTCCCCTCCATCTTAAAATAAAGGTATACTATTATTATGTTCCGCTGTAAACCCTTACAAAAGAGTAAATTGTGGTGATCAAAATCGGTTTTTTTAATTTGTTTATTGAACAAATTAATTACAAACCTAATTTACCACTTTTATTCTATTTCGTCAATGAACACTTTTTAAATAAGAGAAAGAGGCTGTATAATGAAAGAACCTGTTATAATAGGATTATACTTAAAGCAATTGCCTGAAATGGAGGATATAAATGGTTACCGGAGATGCGGCTTATATAAAGAAAATCAATCGCTCATTAATCATTAGAAAAATTATCAAGGAAGGAATGATTTCTCGAGCTGATTTATCCAAGGCCGTCGACTTGACGAGAGCTACCATCTCGGCACAGGTTGCCGATCTCTTGGAGGAAGAGCTGATTATTGAAACACAGCTTGAGCATTACTCTGTCGGAAGAAAGCCAATTATGCTCTCTTTAAACAATCAGGCAGGCTATGCACTTGGGATTGACCTTGATTATGGTCAAATTTCTTTTACCCTATCAGACCTTCTTGGTAAACCTGTTTCGTCAACTATTATAAAAGTAAATACGGTTGACTATTCTGAGACTCTTCATCTTTTAATTGAACAGATCAAAAAATACAAAGCAGAATTCACTGATAGCCGCTATGGAATCGTTGGAATTGTCATTGCTATCCATGGACTTGTCTCAAAAAATGAAGTCATCCACTATGTTCCTCGTCAACAATGGGAGGACATTAATCTAAAAGAAGATCTAGAAAAAGAAATTAATTTGGAGATTTACATTGAGAACAATGCAAATCTATGTGCTTTTGCCGAGCGGGTCTATAAGCACCATGAAACAGATAACCTGTTATGTACGACTTTATATTCTGGTATCGGGTTAGGAATGATGATGAATAATGAGTTTTTTCGAGGGCATGACGGATATGCGGGGGAAGCGGGACATATGATTGTTGTGCCAGGAGGAAAACCATGCAATTGCGGAAATAAAGGGTGCTGGGAAAAATACTCCTCCGAATCAAGCATTTTTGAATATTTGTCTAATAAAAGGAAAATCGAGAACTTAACATATGAACATATTCAAAATTGGTTTAATGAAGGCGATGAGGAAGTACAGGAACTGATGGAACAATTTATTTACTATCTGTCAATTGGTTTGAATAATATGATCAACATGTACAACCCAGACGTGCTAGTGCTCGATAGCGAGTTGCTTCGTATGTATCCAGAAGCGCTTAACAAAATTAGAGAAAACCTAAACTCTTCTATCAGCCATTACCGTGAATTGTTGATATCCTCGATTGGAAAAAAATCATGTGTTTTGGGTGCATGCGCACTCGCCATTCAAAATTTCCTAGATGTTCCAATGCTAAGTTTACCATATGAACGGTAATAGATTATCGGAAATAAATGTAATCGTTTTCTGAATAAAAGCAAAATCCCCTATAGCGAAACCTCGCTTTAGGGGATTTTTATGCTGCTTGTTAGGCATGTATATTCTGATTCAATTACGTTCTTTTCTTTTTTCTGCTAAGTCAACAGTAAGTTGGGTAGTACGTTCCTTATTCAATGGATATAGAAATACTAAGATTATGAATATCACAACTAGAATAACGTACTAAAGTACCAAGTGTATGAATACCATCAAGTGCACTTTGTGTTTGCTCTTTAAGACCTGCTTTATATCCAACTGCTCCAATCGCAAAACCACCCAGACCACCAGCAAGTGCTTGACCAACCTTACGTGCAAAAGAATAGATCGAATACACGGTACCATCTTCTCGTAAACCTGTTAAATATTCATGATAATCAATCACGTCTGTCACGAATGCCCAAATCACTAAATTGAAGAATGCATATCCAAACATAGCGACAGTTAGAAGTGCAATAAATTGCGTTGCCGTTAAGTTTGGGAAGAAGTATAAAAAAGTATAGACAACGCCTGCAAGTAACAGACCGACTGCTGCTATTTCTTTTTTACCATACTTAGCTACTAATGGTTTTACCATTGGCATGGCGATAAATACAGTGACCGTTTGGAGAAATCCTACCATACATAATGCTGTGGCGTTTCTAAAATAATCTTTAAACAAATACACATTAACTGCACCGATTAGCATAAAACACATCATAAAAATAAGAGAAGCGATTAGAATCCAAATTAATGGTTTGTTTTTCAAAAGACCTTTTAATGTACTACCTAAATTAGCTTTTGGTCTTTCAGTTTCAAGAGCAACAATACGTTCAGTCGATAATTTATAGCATGCCATATAACAGGAGATAGAAAGAATACCAAAAAGAATAGCTGCGAGTAGAAAATGGTTGGCATCGGCTTTATTGTTTACAAACACAATTAAAGGTCCAACTACATTGATGATTAATCCTGCCAACGATGAACCTAGAGTTCTAAAAGTGGATAATAAGGTACGTTCAACAGGATCATTCGTAATAACAGACGTCATAGAACCGTAAGGAATATTAACCGTACTATATAATGTTCCCCATAGGATATACGTTACGAAAGCATATGCCTCATAAAACCCAGTCGACATTCCCGGAATATGCACAAACATTAACACACCTGTAACAACTAGTGGAAAGGACATTCTGAAAATCCATGGTCTGAATTTACCATGTTTCCCTGACTTTCTCGTATCAATAAAGCGTCCCCACGAAACATCCGCTACTGCATCCCATAAGCGAGCAATTAAAAAGAGTCCTCCGACAGTTGCTGCACTAATACCAAAAACATCTGTATAATAGACCATTAAGAATGAACTAACTAGTATAAAGAAGAAATCATTGCCGAAATCACCAAACAAATAACCAAATTTATCTTTCATACCAAATTTTCTAACTTCCACATTGTTTTCTAATGTGCCCGTTGCTTTTAGATTCGTAATTTGACTCATTTTAAACCCTCCATTTCTTTGACAAGCGCCATTTGAAACCCCTTTCACAACCATTTAAAAAAATTTTTTTATGGATCTCAAGCAATGGTAAAAAGTTCTATTAATTTGTTTATTAAACTTACTAATTAACTATATCTAAATACTATCACCTTCGACATATTTCGTCAATCTCATTTTGTAAGCGTTACCATAGAACCTTTATCAAATTTAACAGGATTATTTTGATTTCGAATGGGAAATTCAAGCTTTTACATAAGAGGGTTGTTACAAGAGAAATCGGATGAAAAAAATTACCAAAACCAAAAACCCCGATCACCATTTGCCAAAGGGCTCGGGGTCTAAAAACAGTTCCTATCGAAATTTTTACGAATGGTAAGCATTATTGATTTTGTCTGTAAATTGCTTCGCTCTTCTTTCCACTTCTTCGTAATCCCCAGATTTTATTCCTTTTGTTAGTACACTTCCTATACCCACCGCAAAGCTTCCCTTTTCTATCCAGTCTAAAACATTATCCAGATTAACGCCACCGGACGGCATGATGTTAATGTTCGGGAGAGGACCTTTAATATTCTCAATGTAGGAAGGCCTACAACTCCTCCAGGAAAAACCTTGACGACATCGACTCCTGTTTTTAATGCTTCCACCATTTCTGTTGCGGTAAGACAACCAGGCAAATACGGAATCGAGTAAAGATTGCACAATTCACTGATTTCCTTTGAAAAGTGAGGGCTAACAATATATCTAGCCCCATTCAAGATCGCCAGCCGAGACGTTTCTGGATCTATAACAGTTCCTGCACCAATAACAGCATTCAGATTGTTGCTTTGCGATAACCGTTTAATAACGTCTAGTGCGTTTGGTGTTGTAAATGTTACTTCAATATTTTTAATCCCGCCTCCTATGCATGCCATGGAGATTTGATATGCATCTTCTTCACTTTCACCGCGTACTACCGCAACAATTTTTCCCTTTTGTAACTCATTTAATATCTCGAATTTTTTCAGCATAGAACCCCGCCTCATCATTTACTTTATCTCTATAATATTAACATTTATAAAAAGATCAATATAGTAGGAACAACTTTTTAGTACTATGATGAATGAAATAAAGTGCAAAGATAAACGATAATCTTAAAGGGGGATAAACTAATGAAAGAACAAACTAATTCCATAAACAAACTAAGCTATGAATCAGACGGCAAAATGGGAAAACGGAATAAAGAAAAAAACAATAATAAAAAGAAACAGGAAGATTTTTTCAACACAACACAAGATAGTGAATAATAAACAAGGGGAGACAAGCCTTGTTAAGAAAGCCAAAAAGCTAGGATCAAGTTAAATAATCCTAGCCTTTTTTCCGCCTATCATTATGGGTATATTTTCTTGTTTTATTGTTATTGTCTAATTTACATTATAATTGGAGGGATGTGAAAATGAATGTAAATATGGAAAAAGATGGTTTCAACTTGCCCAGCAAATTCAACAAATGATTGAGTCACTGAACATTTCCCGTATTTCCATTGTTCAATAAATAACAGAGGCGACCCACGAGGGTCAGCCTCTGTTATTTATTGACGAAAAAAGCATAAAGGTGAAGAAGAAATTTGTTACTTTTCAAGTGGATTCTAGGATTTATTTCGCCTTTTTCAAAATATTGTAGAAATTTGGTTGAATATGGTTGAAAATACCTGTAGAATTTTCATAACAGCCATATAGGACGGTGAAATAATGGAAATTACAAAACATCTTTTCTTAAATCTTTCCATTCTCATAATATTTCTCTTCTTTTATTTGGTTTGGCTAGAGAAAAGTAGGAAGTTCACCATTTCTAAGCCTACATTCATTATTTTGTTCGCTTTGATGTTATGGTACTGTTTACAATTCTCTTACAATCCCATTTCTTTTGCCCGTTATGATTTAAGGATAATACCATTGGTAATAGGCGGTCTGTATTTTGGAATTGGACCCATACTTGTATTAATTTCCATTATTTTCAGGGGCTTTTATGGATTGGATATAGGTTTTATTTTAAGTTTATTGCTTTATATTCCTCTAGGTATAGTAGTCTGGAGACTTCACGGCTGGTTTTGGAAGCAAAATCCAAATCGTCGTATTTTAATCGCCGTTTGTTTTGGTATTATACTCGGTGTATTGACGGTCGGAGGAATGGGATTTTCCTATTCCCACCCTTCTTGGCTTGATGCATGGGTCGCTTATTTGTTAGTTCCCCCACTTGGAATCGGGATCATGTCTTACTCAATTGAATTTGTTAAAAAGAATACGGAAATGAAGCAGCAATTAATTAAATCAGAGAAATTAAAAGCTGTTGAACAAATGGGAGCAGCTATTTCCCATGAGATTCGAAATCCACTCACAGCAGCCAGCGGGTTTGTTCAATTGCTTCAAGATAATCAACTTCCAAGGCACAAACAAAGAGAATACCTATCCATAGTTAAGGAAGAACTTAATTCTGCCGAAAGGGTCATTCAAGATTATTTGACCTTCGCGAAACCATCTTTTGTGACAAATGAAGAAATAAATGTAAAAAGTGAGCTTAAGCAAATTATCAAAATCATCCAGCCGATAGCCAATCAATATTCAGTAGAAATTTTAACTGATTTTTCAGTTATTGGTTTCATTAAGGGCGACAGACAAAAGTTCCGTCAATGCTTTATAATGTTCTCAAAAATGCAATTGAATCCATGGCTAATGGTGGACAGCTTTCGATAACTTCAGAATTTAGTCAAGATTATATAACTATCAGGGTGAAAGATACCGGTGTGGGAATGACCAAAGAACAAATTGATCGACTGGGAGAACCTTTTTATTCTACAAAAGGCCCTAAGGGTACAGGGCTTGGCATGATGGTGGTCCATAGCATAGTTCGAGCCCTTTATGGAACGATCTGGGTAGAAAGTGAAGAAGGAATAGGAACTACATTTTATTTTGAGTTTCCTACCATTAAACCATTTATGAAAAATGATGGATAAAATAAATAACAAGAAACCGACAGGGTCATTTCACTGTCGGTTTCTTGTTCCTGAATATTCAAATAAAATCATTCGTTTACCTTCTTTATTTTTCATACCCATTTGGATAGTTTTGATGCCAATTCCAAGCATGTGTCACAATCTCTTCTAATGCTGGATATTTTGGAATCCAGCCAAGTTCCTCACGTGCCTTATTGGAGGATGCAATCAATATAGCCGGATCTCCCGCTCTTCTGGGTGCGACTTCAACAGCAATTTCCTTGCCCGTAACATGAAGACATGTATCAATGACTTGTTTTACGGAGAATCCAGTGCCGTTACCAAGGTTATATACACCGCTCTTCTCGGTATCTTTTAATTTTTCTAAGGCGAGATAATGAGCAGCAGCCAAATCGTTGACATGGATATAGTCCCTAATGCATGTTCCATCGTCAGTTGGATAGTCATCGCCAAAAATAGAAACCTTCTCACGCTGACCGAGTGCTACTTGAAGCACAATTGGAATCAAATGCGACTCGGGTGTGTGATCCTCCCCAATTCGCCCTTCTGGGTCAGCTCCCGCAGCATTAAAATAACGAAGGCATACTGATTTTAGTCCATATGCTCCGTCCGCCCATTTTAACATTTTTTCAATTGCAAGTTTCGTATCACCATAAGGATTTGTTGGAATCGTTGGGTCCTCTTCCTGAATCGGAACCTTAACTGGGTCTCCGTAAGTTGCTGCTGTAGAAGAGAATACGATTTTTTTCACATTATGGTCAACCATTTTTTTAATCAGATGATAAGAACCGATCACATTATTTTCATAGTATTCAAGTGGTTTCTCAACACTTTCTCCAACTAATGAATTGGCCGCAAAATGAATCACTGCATCAATGTTGTTTGTTGTAAAAATTTCGTCAAGAAGTGCTTCGTTCTTAAGTTCACCCTGATAAACCTTGGCATTCCTAACCGCATCGCGGTGTCCTTTTTGCAAGTTATCAAGCACAATTACCTCTTGACCAAGCTGTTGCAAGTACAGAACTGTGTGACTGCCGATATAGCCAGCGCCCCCTGTTACTAAAATAGCCATACTAACACTCTCCTTTTCCTTCGTCCATTCTACTACCAATCACAATGATATGTGAAGAAAAATGTCATTTAGTACCTCAATTTCCCGGAAAATGTTGAATCGTCCACATAATTAAGATGAAATAAAGGTCATAAACTTTTTAAATGCCTTGTTCCCCAACACATCCCTTTTAAACACACCAGCATGCTCAAGTACTGTCGTAAAAGTTAGACCAACCTCTCGCTTAATAATTTCAGATACATTTTCATGATTTAGTTCTGGATGCTTTTCCTTTATGGATGTTGCCCATTCAAGATGTTTAATAATCGCTTGGTTTTGCGCGATTTTCTCATAACTATCATTTTTCAAAAGACAATCAGCGAGCATTTTCAATTCTTCTTTCAGCCTTCCAGGGAGAATTGCAAGACCCATTACTTCAATTAATCCTATATTTTCCTTTTTAATATGATGTACTTCTTGGTGCGGATGGAAAATGCCTAACGAATGTACCTCACTAGTTCGATTATTTCTAAGAACAAGATCCAATTCATAAAGGCTGCTATTTCTTCTCGCAATAGGCGTTATTGTATTATGGGGAACCTCCCCAGTAAATGCATGAATACCAACGCTTTCATCACTATACATTTTCCACTGTTGTAAAATGTTATCGCCTAGTTCTACAAGCTCATGACGGTTAAGGCCCTGCAAACGAATTACTGACAAAGGCCACTTTAGAATCCCCACTTTCACATTCGGAAAAGAAGCAAACTGAAACGTATTTTCCATTTCTGCTTTTGCCATCGGGAAATTGTGATTTCCTCCTTGAAAATGGTCATGGGCTAATATTGAACCTCCAACTATCGGCAGATCTGCATTAGAACCCAGAAAATAATGCGGAAATTTCTCAGTGAACTCCAAGATTCTTTCAAATGTTTGTTTACTAATCCTCATTGGTTCATGCTTCTCTTTGAATACTATAGCGTGTTCGTTATAGTAAACATAAGGTGAAAACTGCAAAAACCATTGTTCCTTTGATAGTTCCATCGGAATGACACGCAAGTTTTGTCTTGCTGGGTGATTCATTCGCCCTGAATAGCCGACATTTTCCTTACACAACAGGCACTCAGGATAAGAGCTTCGTTTAAGCATTCTTGCCGCTGCAATCTCCTTCGGATCCTTTTCGGGTTTTGATAAGTTAATTGTAATTTCAATATCCCCATATTCTGTAGGAACCGACCAATTCTCATTTTTAGCTATTCTGTCCGTTCTAATATAATGGATTTCCCGGGAGAGCTGATAAAATTCCTTTGTTGCTGCTTCGGGGCCCTGAGAATCATTTACCTGATAGAAATCCCTAATTACTTCAGAGGGGCGGGCAAGTAAACAGCCCATTAATTTGGTATCGAAAAGATCACGATAGGTGGTTGAATTCTCTTCTATCCTGCCATTTTCTGCGGCCAATCGAGGATCTCATGCAGGATGCTGACCGGGAAATCGAGATCTTCATCCGGGACGTCACACCTCTCCCAATCTTCCAATCCGAGAACATCAAGGAGTGCGTTTTTAACAAAATCAACATCATATTTTGAGAATAATTCTTTCCTTAACCCAAATTGTAAAAGTCGTTCAATTTGCGCATAGATGTTCGTTGGCATGTTCATTCAAACCTTCCTAACGGTTATTTTGTAGCAGACCAGTTAATTCCCCCGCACCATCACCAATTTCCACTACATAAAAATCTGCCTTTAACCCTGTTTTCTCTGTGTATTTATGTCCAACATTTCTAATGAAGGTGTCAATACTCTCTTGTTTAACAATACTAACCGTACAACCCCCAAAGCCCGCCCCGGTCATACGCGAACCAATGACTCCTGCTTCTGCCCAAGCCGCTTCTACAAGGGCATCAAGCTCAAAGCCGGTAACCTCGTAATCATCTCTTAAAGAAACATGTGAATCATTTATCAATTGACCAAAACCAACAATATCCCCTTTCTGCAATCTATTCACTGCATCTATGGTTCTAGCATTTTCATATACAGCATGCTTGGCACGTTTTACATCTAACGGTTCTAATATTAAATGTTTATACTGCTCGAACTTTTCAGGTAACAGGTCCCCTAATGAGGTAATATCCAATTCTTGCTGCAACTGTTTTAATGCTCGTTCACATTCATCCCGGCGCTCGTTATATTTTGATTCAGCAAGACCTCTCCGTTTATTTGTATTTGCAATAATAAGGGCTGCATCCCCTAATTCAACCGGGCTGTATGTATAAGTTAGTGTGTTACAATCAAGGAGAATAGCCTTTTCTCTTTTACCCATTCCGATAGCAAATTGATCCATTATTCCACAGTTTACTCCAATAAATTGATTTTCTGCCTGTTGGCTCATCCTGACCATGTCAACCATACCAATATTTAAATCAAATAAACCGTTAAGGATAACGGAAGTGACCAATTCAATTGAAGCAGAGGAGGAAAGCCCGGCACCGTTCGGAATATTCCCGTAAAACAACACATCAAAGCCTACATTAATATCAAATTGATGATCCTTAAATACCTTGATTACTCCTTTTGGGTAGTTCGCCCAATCCTGTTTTTCTTCATAGACTAGTTCATTTAAATGAAATTCAATGATAGTAAGAGATTCAAAGTTTTTAGAATACGCTTTTACAAGATTGTCGTTTCTTTTTCGTGCAATCGCGTATGTCCCCACACTTAAGGCACAAGGAAAGACATGTCCGCCGTTATAATCTGTGTGTTCACCGATTAAGTTTACGCGCCCCGGTGCAAAGAATACACGTATCTCCCCATCATTACCAAATAGATTTATAAACTCGTTTTTTAATTGATTTATCATAATTCCACAACCTTTCTTTAAAGAAATAACTCGTTGGGTATTTCTTGGTTATTCTTTCACACTTTCTCGTAAAACTAGCTCTGTTGGCAAAACAACCTTTAATGGAATCGTTCTCCCTTTAATCCGGTCAGACAATAGTTTGACAGCTGTCCTCCCCATTTCTTCCGTATGAACTTTTACTGTAGATAAAGCAGGATTTAAATAGGCTGCCGCTTCAATGTCATCAAAGCTGATTACGGATATATCCTCCGGCACATTTATATCTGCTTCATGCAATGCCCGAAAGGCACCCAATGCCATTGGATCACTACCCACAACGACCGCAGTAGGTAAATTCCCCTTTTCTATTAACGCCTTCATTAATTGATATCCGCTGTTCGGTCCAAATTCACCTAACAAAACATTCTCTTGGTTATAGAGTCCCTTTCCCCTCATAATCGCTTCGTAGACGCTCTCACGAATATCTGTCTCTTCAATGGTTTGATTCGAACTCATATGTTTAATCACTTTTCTGCCACCAATATAGGCTATATCTGAATGACCTTTAATAATTAAATATTCTAGAACTTCTCGTGTAGCTGTCTCGAAATCAGAAACAACAACATCATAGTTATGGTGATCAGGCATGTAATCCACAATGACAATATTGCTATTTTCGTAGTAAATATCTTTTAAATCACTTACATCCACATTACCGAGAACGATCAGCCCATCCAGACCATTCACAGCAGCAGATGAAAGTTGATTCTTTCCTACAGTTAGAATAGAAGCTATATTGAGGGAATATTGTTCACAAATACTCTCAATTCCATTTCGGATCGACAAAAAATAGGGATCGATGGTTTCATCTTTTGTTAACACAATTCCGATTTGATAGGACTCTGATTGTTTTTCAGATTTTTTACGTGTTATATAATTTAATTTACTAGCTGCCTCAAGCACCCTTTTTCGGGTATCTTCTCCAACAGATAAGGATGGGTCATTGTTTAAAATCCTTGATACAGTCGCTGTAGAAACGTTAGCCTGTTCAGCAATATCTTTAATCGTTGCCATTTCAATCCTCTTCCTCGTTTAATCACCTTTAGTAAACTTTACTAAATATTATATTTAAAAGATAACAAAATGTGTTGATTTTTTCAATATCCACGATAAAAATTTATATTTTTTCGAAAAAACACAAACTTTAAGTTACGTTTACTAAAATATTTCCTTTTATTTTTAGCAAAAAAAAAGCAGCCCGCGAGCTGACTTGGAAGGATACGTTTTATTCTTCTTCTACTTTTTTAAACCGCCACAGAAGGCTTGTATAATCTCCTTTTAGCTTTGGTATCGCCATGCCGGCATACATTAATTCATCGCCGCCGTAAGCCCTTCCTGTTTCAATATGTTGATAAAGAAATTCTGAATTTAATCCCTTAAACCTAAGTGAAACAAAGGGAGCATTGGGCTGTGCTAATACTTTATAGTATCCAACAACAGCCTCTGTCCGGTCGTCTGATACAAATAACCAAGCTGTTTCATTCCCTGCAAATGGACTTAGCAGGCGATAAAAATTTCCGAATTGAATGATATGACGAATTTCTTTATAAAAACGTACTTGTTTTTTGACTTCTGTTCTTTCCTCAATTGATAGCTTCGTCAAATCAAGCTCGTAACCAAAATTACCCGACATCGCCACATTTCCTCGGATTTCAAGTGATGTCACACGGTGGACCTGATGATTCGGTACGGCTGAAACATGCGAGCCCATGGTGATGGGAGGATAGACGAGACTTGTTCCATATTGTATTTTTAAACGAGATACCGCATCGGTATTATCGCTGGTCCATGTTTGCGGCATATAATAAAGCATTCCCGGATCATAACGACCACCACCTCCGGAACAGCTTTCAAATAAAATTTCAGGAAAACTGGTAGTGATTTCTTCAAGTACCCGATAAAGGCCTAGCATATAGCGATGGGCTGTCTCACGCTGCCGTGCAGGAGGTAATGCTGCCGATCCAACTTCCGTCATGTGTCGATTCATATCCCACTTTACATAACTGATTGGCGCGCTTGCTAAGACTTTCGAAACTGCCTCAATAATATAATCGCATACTTCTTTTCTGGATAAATCCAGAATCAATTGGTTTCTGCCTTCGGAACGGCTGCGGTTGGGAACATGGATACACCAATCAGGATGACTGCGATAAAGGTTACTGTCTACTGAAACCATTTCCGGTTCAAACCATAGGCCGAATTCCATTCCCAAGTTGCGAATTTTAGTTACCAGGTCAGCTAGCCCATGTGGAAGCTTATGGGTATCAACAACCCAATCACCTAAAGAGCTTTTATCATTGTTCCGTTTTCCAAACCAGCCATCGTCTAAAACAAATAATTCAATCCCTGCTTCTTTTCCTGCTTTGGCAATTTCGATAATTTTATCATCGGTAAATTTCATGTAAGTGGCTTCCCAATTATTAATTAAAATTGGGCGAATGAGGTCACGGTACGTTCCTCTGCACAAACGGGTGCGATATAACTCATGAAAGGTGCGGGACATGTCTCCAAGACCTTTATTTGAATACACCATTACCACTTCAGGGGTTTGGAACGTTTCGCTTGGTTCCAGTAACCAACTAAAGTCAAATGGGTTAATCCCAATCGAAGCCCGTGCCGTATGAAATTGGTCTACTTCTACCTGTGCTAAAAAATTTCCGCTATAAACCAAGTTAAATCCATAGACCTCACCATAATACTCATTGGCATCTTTTCGTAATAGCGCAAAAAAAGGGTTCTGCTGGTGACTGCTTGCCCCGCGCATACTTTCAATCATTTGATTACCCGGAACAATTGGGCGTCTAGCAATATTCCGTTCATTAATATGTGATCCATATAGTGTCAAGAAATCAAATTGATCGTCGCGGAAATCTACATTCGCACTTAATGCCTGTAGAATCTTTATTGGTTGAATCCCTTGATTTTCGAAACGAACGGAACGAGTTATGACATTGGAACTATCAAAAACCGTATAAGTAAGGATAACGGATAAACCAATTAATTGGTCTTCTAAAATAACTTCTAAGGTTATAGCTTCAAATTCATTCTCAATATAAGTAGCCGGAAGCCCTTTTAATTTTGGTTTACCTTTAACTATGAAATGTTTCTTATAACGAAGATCCGTTATCGTAGTCCCGTTTTCTAATTGAATTTGATAGGCAGGTGTTCGAAAATCAGTATTCCCATATCCGGGATACTCCTGAGGCAAGGTATCTAATGAAAAGGTTCGATCTGCAGGATCAGGATTAGGAGAGAACCCCCTGTCAACGAAGAAAACTGGATTACTAGGATGATATTTTTTTATTTTCCTTCCCCAATAAAGGTGGGTGATATAACCATTTTGTATTTGAAAACAATAGCTCGTATCTTTGCCCATCAGATGGAAAACCTTCAGCTTCGCATCAAATTGAATTCCCATAGAGAAATTCCCCCACTCAAAAAAGGGGCAAGAGCCCCTAAATTTTATTTCAATATATATACTCTTGTTTCATAAGGCTTTAGTGTGAGTTCTTTCCGTAATTTCTTATCCGCGCTATCATAATTGCTTAGGACAAGTGAAGAGGTTGAATAGGATACAATTGATGGAACTTTAAACCTAGTAGATTTTTTACTGAAGTTGCTAATGACAATGGCCTTTTTTACTGCCTAATTTGCGAGTGTAAACAAATAGTTTCCGGTGATTTGCTACTAACAATTCGTAAGTGCCGTATACGAACAATGGATTCTCTTTTCTCAAGCGAATTAATTTTTTATAGAAATGTAAAATTGAATCAGGGTCGTTTAATTGTTCTTCTACATTAATCTCCGTATAATTTGGATTAATCCCTAGCCATGTTTTATCCGAAGTTGTAAATCCCGCCATGTTGGCTGCGTTCCATTGCATAGGCGTACGAGAATTGTCCCGCCTTTTTCCCAAATCACCTTCATAATCTCTTCATGGGACCGCCCTTTAGCTGTTTCAATTTTGTAATAGTTAATCATCCCAACATCATTGTAATCGTTTATTGAAGGGAATTGAACATTGGTCATGCCAATTTCCTGGCCCTGATAAATAAAAGGAGTACCTTTCATTAAGAAGTATAAAGCGCCCAGCATTTTAGCACTTTCTTTCCAATACTCCTTGTCATTTCCCCAGCTTGAAACCCTGCGTGGCTGGTCATGGTTTTCGATGAATAAAGCATTCCAGCCTCTACCATCCAAACCAGTTTGCCATTTAGTTAATACCTTTTTTAACTTACGAACGTCTATAGAATCCCCTGAATCCTTATCCCAAAGGTCTAAAAATTCAAATTGAAATATCATATTGAAATAGCCGTTTTCTTCGCCGACCCATTTGTCCGCTTCATTAAGCCTGACACCATTTGCTTCGCCGACGGTCATAACGTCATAGTTTTTAATGGTTTTTTCAGACAGTTCAGAGAGGAATTCATCAATTCCTTCTACATTCATCATGTAAGGAAAGCAGGAAACATAATCCAGACCCTCCGGATTAGGCATATCCGGGAAGCCGGGTTCCTTTTTGATATGGGAAATGGCATCCACGCGGAAACCGTCAATTCCTTTTTCCAGCCACCAGTTCACCATTGTTTCCAAGGCATTTCTAACTTCAGGATTTTCCCAATTCAAATCAGGCTGGCGTGTAGAGAAGATATGCATAAAATATTGGTCTGTTGCTTCATCATATTTCCAAGCCGGCCACTAAAGATAGATTCCCAATTGTTAGGTTCCCTGCCATTCTTGCCGTCTCTCCAAATATACCAATCACGTTTTGGATTGTCTTTCGAGGAACGGGACTCAATAAACCATGAGTGTTCATCACTTGTATGATTGATCACCAAATCAAGGATTAATTTCATTCCGCGCTTATGAATCTCTCCAAGCAGCTCATCAAAATCAGCCATTGTGCCGAATTCATCCATAATATCCTGGTAATCTGAAATATCGTAGCCATTATCATCATTTGGGGATTTATACATCGGCGATAGCCAAATAACATCAATCCCCAACTCTTTTAGGTAATCTAATTTTACCGTAACTCCTTTTAAATCGCCAATGCCGTCGCCGTTGCTATCCTTGAAGCTGCGGGGATAGACCTGATAGGCGACAGCTTCTTTCCACCATTTTTTGTTCACTTCTGCACCTCATTATCCGTAAAAATTCTATACCCACCACATTTGGGAGACAGGTTCTTCAATTAGGACGGCTTTTAAATTGTTTACGGCACGTTTGAATCCTTCCTCAATAGACATAATTGGGTCCTCATGTTCAATGCTGACAATATAATCGTAACCATAGGTCCGTAGTGCACTCATCATGTCAGACCATTCCTTTAAACCATGTCCACAGCCAACTGAACGGAAGGACCATGAACGGGTACGAACTTCCCCATATGGCTGCATATCAGTTAATCCATACATATTCACATTTTCCTGATCAATGTATGTGTCTTTAGCATGGAAATGGTGGATCGCATTTTCTTTTGCTAAAATTTTAATCGCTGCAACAGGATCTATTCCCTGCCACCATAAATGGCTTGGATCTAAATTAGCACCAATGGCATCACAGGTTTCCTTCCGAAGCTTCAAGAGTGTATAAGGTGTATGAACTAAAAAGCCGCCGTGTAGCTCAAGGCCGATCTTAACATTGTGCTCCTTTGCATATTGACCTACTTCTTTCCAGTAAGGAATCAGTTTTTCTTCCCATTGCCATTTTAAAACATCGCCATATTCATTACGCCACGGTGTGACTGGCCAATTGGGGTATTTAGCACCATCATGATCGCCTGCGGTACCTGAAAAACAATTCACAACCGGTACATCCATTAATGAAGCAAGTTTAATGGTTTTTAAAAGTGTTTCATGACAGTTTTTTGCAAATTCTTTTTCAGGAGAAATCGGGTTGCCATGGCAGCTGAAAGCGCTGATCATCAAATCCCTTTCCTCTATCTTTTGCCTATACACCTTACGTGCTGCTTCACTTTCCAATAACTCATCTAAATTACAATGGCTGTTACCAGGATAGCAGCCAGTTCCAATTTCAACTGCGTGGAGACCTGCCTCTTTAACAGTATCCAGCATTTCCTCTAATGATTTTTCCGCAAATAAGACAGTAAAAACGCCTAGTTTCATAATAAAATCCCCTCTCTATGATTGCTATCAAAATTACGCAGGGGTGTGGCGGCACTAGCAATACCACCAACCCCTTTCAATCCGTTGCGAAGATTTTCCATCATTCTTTTATTCTGACAATTTGCTTCGTTTCACTCGATTCAAGTGCTGCCAAAATAACCGCTAATGATTTCATGCCTTCCTCACCTGGAACTGGAGGCTCTTGCCCTTTTAAAATCGAATCGACAAATTTCTTAATCACATGGGAGTTTCTTTGACCACCCTCGTCATTGGACTGGATTTTTCCAAGCTCATATTTGACTACTTCTCCGTTCGCATATTGTACAACAAGTGAGGAAGTTGGGTCGTCCTCTAAACGAAGGATGGCTTTTTCTCCATATATAATAGTAGAATTATCTTCCTTGCTGACATACGCCCAGCTGGCCGCAAGTGTACCGATAATGCCGCTTTCTGTTTTTAATACACATACTGCATTATCATCCACATCTGCGAAATCCTTTGCGCTGGTTTCTACAAATGAACCTACTTCAACAATTTCTTCACCTAACACATAGCGCAGTAAATCGGTCTTATGAACACCTAAATCCCCCATCGCTCCAACGAACGCTTTTTCCTTTTGGAAAAACCATCCTTCTTTTCCTTCTACGCTCCAGCCTTCCGGCCGCCACCATGGCCAAATGCCGTACGGAAGCTATAAATCTTGCCGATTTCTCCGCTTTGAATGAGCTGACGTGCTTTTTGATGGGACGGTACGAAGCGCTGATTATGAGCAATCATTAGTTTTTTGCCACTTGCCTTTGCAGCTGCAATCATTGCTTCCGCCTCTTGTTTTGAGGTTGCCATTGGTTTTTCACAAAGAACATGAATCCCTGCTTCTAAAGCCGCAATCGAGATTGGCGCATGAAGATAGTTCGGTGTACAAACGCTGACAGCGTCCACCTCACTGCTTTCCAATAACTCTTCATAGCTTGTGAAGGAGAGAACCCCATATTTTTCAGCTACTTCTAATGCTCGCTCCTGATTGATATCACAAACGGCCACAAGCTCCACATTTGGATTGAATTGATATTCAGGTAAATGACGATGCTGTGCAATACTTCCGCATCCGATAACTCCAACTCTTACCTTTTCCATGATTATTTTCCTCCTTTAATTTTTTCTAATGGCTTCGCATTTCCATAGACTGCCGTTCACGTTGAACAGGCTCTGCCCATTTCACTGCATTAAGAATAACTCGCTGAATTTGTGCGTTATGATAGGTGGGATAGGTTTCATGACCAGGACGGAAGTAAAACACTTTTCCGTTTCCGCGTTTGTATGTACATCCGCTGCGGAATACTTCCCCGCCTTCAAACCAGCTAGTAAAAATAAGCGCATCAGGCTGTGGGATATCAAAATACTCCCCGTACATTTCTTCTTGTTCCAATTCAATATATTCAGAGATTCCTTCTGTAATCGGATGGCTTGGACTCACAACCCAAAGACGTTCTTTTTCATCCGCTTCACGCCACTTTAGATCACAGCTTGTTCCCATTAATGTTTTAAAAATTTTCGAGAAATGGCCGGAATGGAGAACGATCAATCCCATACCGTCAAGGACACGCTGCTTTACCTTTTGGACGATTTCATCTTTTACTTCGCTATGCGCGAGGTGCCCCACCAAACCAATACATCGGTATTATTTAGTACATCATCTGTTAAGCCATGCTCCGGCTCATCCAAAGTAGCGGTTCTTGCTTCGAGCCCAGCCGTCTGAAGAAAATCCGCAATTGCTCCATGGATTCCTTTCGGATAGATATCCCTTACCACCGGATTCTTTTGTTCATGACGGTTTTCATTCCATACTGTTACTTTCACCATGATTGATCACTCCTTTTTTATCATTCACTTTACCTCTTATTTTAGAGAATGAAAAAATTTATGAAACTGCTTACATTGACGAATAGGGTGGAAAATATTGAACCTATTTATCCTGTGACGTTATATTAAAACCATTCAAAATGGCGAGAAAAACAAGAATACCACCTAAAATTTTCATATCCACCTTTTATTTTTTCACAGATTCCGGTACTTTTCATTCAAATAATTCATGCTGATTTCAATGCTTTCAAATGGTGTACGGCGGCTCACATCCTGCTCGATTACCCACCACTGAACACCAGCTTCTTCTCCTATAGGAAGTATAAGTTCTAGGTCAACGCCGCCTGTTCCAAGCTCAGCAAAAAATTTCTCCTCATCTGTAGTCATATCTTTCAAATGAATGAGTGGAATTCGATTTTGATAACGCTTCATCCACTCCACAGGCTTTTCACCTGCTTTTGTCAGCCAATACACATCGAGCTCTGCCTTCACATTGTCTGTATTTGTATCATCAAAAATAGCTTCGAGCGCCATTCGGCCATCCGAAAGACGTTCTAGTTCAAAATCATGATTATGATAGCAAAGAGTGATGCCTTCACGACGACATGCTTCACCAGCTTGATCTAAAAATGTAATTAGAGCTTGATAATCTTCTTCACTTCGGCGATTTGGCGTTAAGTAAGGGCAGACCAAATAGCTGCTTCCTAAGATTTTTTGATTTTCAATAACCCTTGCCAAATTATTTTCCAATTCTTCGAGAGACACATGGCTCGCTGCTGCCTTAAGACCATGCTCATCCAATAACGCCTTTACTTCTTTCGCCGTCAATCCATAATAGCCGGCAAATTCAACGCCATCAAAACCAAGCTCTGCCACTTTTTTCACTGTCCCTGCAAAATCTTTTTCACATTCATCACGCAATGTGAACATTTGTACAGCTACCGGTATTTTTGTCATGCTTAACCATCGCTCCTTCTTACATTACTTATTTGATTACATCTTATCTTGTATATCCTCAAATAAACATAGATGATATAATTGAAACATATACTATTTTGCTATTTTGTTAGACTAGAGGGAGCTTATGACGACAAACATATTTTTTTGCGGCTATTCATATCACATAAACGGATATCATTCAGAGTATAAATCCGGATACCCGATTTATCTTTTCCGCTTGCAAACGGAAGGTCTTTGCGAGGTAGTGGTAAAGGGAAGAAAAATGGAGCTCCGAAAAGGGGACCTTTTACTTATTAAACCTGGGGATCACTATGAACTGCTTGTCAAAGAAGGTCAAAGCAGCGGAGACTATCACTTGGGCTGCGATGGCGCTTGGATTGACGAATGGTGGAGCCGTTGTGAAAAGCCGGATGTTTCCCGAATCAATCTGGATGAAAAGCTGTTGTCTTTATGGCGCCAAATCATGATCGAAAAACGCCGTCCGGTGTCCATCCAAAACGAAGAACTCGCCGGCTACTTGCTGCGAGCACTCTGTTTATCACTGGAACGGGCTGTTAACGAAACGGACAGATCCTTCAGTCACCCGTATACGGTGACACGGATGATGCGATACATTGAAGAGCATGCCACAACACTATTTAAAGTGGAGGATGTGGCTCAACATGCAGGCCTCAGTGTCTCCAGGTCCGTTCATTTGTTTAAAAGCAGCGTCGGGAAAACGATGATGGAATACGCGCAGGAAATCCGCTTGTCCGCTGCAGTTGAACGGATGAAATACACGACAATGTCCCTCGAACAGATTGCTGAAGACTGCGGCTTTGGAACCTATACTTATTTTCATAAGGTATTTAAAAAGAAGCATGGCATAGCTCCAGGGGCATACAGGCGTCTTGAATACTAGAATATACGTTTCTATATAGCAACAGCATTCATGGTGCCCGTTTTAGTCGAAATTCTTCGCAATTTTGTTATGTGTGACTTCCATTTTCCCTGGCAGGACAAAAAGATACTCAATTAAGCTTTCTAATAAATCCATTAATAACGAGGTCATCTCATAATCCATTTCAGTTTCTAACTCAAGCATTCGATGTAACGATCCATTTGTGGCCAATAATTGACCTAGGGATTGAATAGGCTTTGCCAAATTAACATGATTTGGAAGAATTTCAAGCTGTTCAGACAAAGGCTGACCTATACTTTTTTCACCAAGGAAATGTTTAAGGATGCTTTCAATCACTCTTTTAGACATAACGGCTGTAGCAGAATTTTCCTTGGATTGATGCACATTTATTGCTGAACGATAGGCCCTGATAAGATCCTTGGGTATATTAGGTAATTTTTCTATTTGATTAATCGGATGTTTTGAAGCTTGAAGATCATAAATATATGTATCAGCGTGTTCGCTTTGTTCATCTTGACCTTCCTTGGTCATAATGATAAAAACTGCTGATTTTTTACATAGCGGACAACTACACTCAGTTACCAAGCCGTTCTTACTGCTTTGGTAATTTGCATTCAGCATAAAATCAGTTGTTTTTCGGCATCCGGGGCACTCACATTGAATACTCTTTGGTATTTTTAAATTTCCATATTTAATGTAAGAATTGACTGAGCCTGGATTTATCCTTCTCATTTGCAAGCCTCCTGATTATTCCATTTATGCAAAATACAGTGCGTCTCCTTTTACTACTTATCCGATGAGATTTTATTTCTATAGTTTTTTCATCCATTATTGTAACCATTAATAATAATATTTTATTATTCCCCCAAAAAGTTAAATAAAAATAGAAAAGCTAGAAATACTGATTTTCCCACATCAAATCAGTATTTCTAGCCATTTATTTATTTTATAAATTAATTTTCGTGGTAATATTATCAAAGTCTTTAATGACTTCATTCGTTTCAGCAGATTTAAAAATTGCTTCCATCAATTGAAGCACACGTAAAACTTCCTCGTTTTTGACAATTGGTTCTGCCTTTCGTTCAACCACTGAAATTACGTTGTCATAAAAGCTTTCCATTGTCGTTTCTACTTTCGGAAAAGCCGACGAACTGACAGCTTTTTCAGATGGTGGTGCCATTGTTTTCGTTAATCCTTGCCCTGCTTTTATCGGCTTGGGTGCTTCTACCTTCGCACCCTGATTTTGCGTCACGATATTACCATTAAGGTCCCAATCATGAATGACTGCTGTTCCAGTTGTCCCTTTTACATACCACCGCGGCAGTTGAATGAAGTTTGTTGTTCCAACTTCCACTAATGAAGTACAGCCGTTTTCAAACGTGATAAACACCTGAAATCCATCGTCTACTTCGTCTCCTAAAATATAACTTAAATTGGCATAGACACTCATAATCTTACTGTCGACCATAAATAGCAGCTGATCCAGTAAATGGACACCCCAGTCCAACAGCATCCCTCCGCCATATGCTTTCAGATGGCGCCAGTCTCCAGGAATCCCATTTGCACCTTGTACGCGTGATTCAATATGAAAGACATTTCCAATCATCTGTTCATCGTATACTTTTTTTATAGTCAGAAAGTCCTCATCCCATCTCCGGTTTTGGTGCACAATAAACTTCCTGTCATTCATATTTGCAGCACGCAAAATTTCGATTAACTCTTCACTATAAATGGTCACCGGCTTTTCGCAGATTACGTGCTTTTTTGCATTTAAGGCTGCGATTGCGATTTCTTTATGCACATCGTTAGGAGTGGCGATGAGAACAAAATCAGCAGCAGCATCGGCTAAAACAGCTGATAAACTTTCATATGCCTTGTATCCATCAGCCAAAGCAGCAGCCCTTTTTTCCTCCAGAATATCATAGGTCCCCACGACGTTTATGTTTTGGTTTTCTTTTAGCAGCTTCGCATGATAGCTTCCCATCCCACCATAACCAACAATAACTAACTGATAGTTTCTATTCGTCATATTTATAACTCCTTTTTATTGGCTTTTCTCGTATTGAAAAAGATGAACAAGATTTCTTCAATTGATTATTTTCTCTCACTTCTATTTCTCGAAACATGACTAATTTAATTACATCCTATATCTTTCATCTTTAAATAAACATAGATGATATTATTAAAACATATACTATTTTGCTATTTTCTAAATAGAAACCTTTCAATTATTTCAATTTAAGGAAAACAACCTACTTCTAAAAAAGTATATTATGTTAACCCCAGGCTAGAATGAGCAGAGATTTGTTCCTTCTCTGCTCATGAATTAACCTATTCTCTTTTTAATTAATTTATAAATTCAGCTCGGTATTCATTCGGTGTAACACCCACCACCTTTTTGAATACCTTCCGAAAATATTTGTCATCCTGATAGCCTATGATATTAGCAATTTCATAAATTTTTAGCTGGCTGTTTTTTAATAAAGATTTTGCTTTTTCCATTCTGATATTTACTAAATAATCAGAGATATTTACGTTAAATTCTTGCTTGAATTTCCTCGAGATATATTCTCTGCTTATATAAAAATGATCGGATATCTCTTGCAGTTTCACATCCCGGTCGAAGTTTGCCTGCAAATACTTTCCAATGTCAAAAATGATGTTACTATTTTTCTGAAGCGACCTTCTCTTTAGTTTTTTCAAGAAGATTGAAATCTCTCGCTTTATTCTCTCTTTGTATTCTTCTAGCTTAAATCTACCGATTTGGTCGAAAAATAAATTGACTCGTTTTTCGATATCATTTGATCCTTTAACAGGGAAATTATAATGCTTAAACCACCGATTACTGATTACCTGATATTCATTTTCAAAATGGAGCAGCTGTTTTAATGATAGATAATTGTTCTCTGTATAGTCGGTTGAGATTTGCTGGATTAGCTCTTCAAATGCCTCGATTTCACCAGCTTGCAATGCCAGCTCTATATTAGAAGAGTAGACAAACAGGTTCCTTAAGGCATTGGTCTGCAGCACTTCCTGCTTATAGACTTTACTTTCAGTTTCGTCCAATGTATTGCTATTTAATAAAACCTGTTTAGCATGTTGATAAGAATCTATCAATTTGCAACTTTTATTAACCAGGTTTCCAATAGCAATCGGACAAGAGATATCCATCACATTCTTTAATGTCTTATAGATTCGTTCCAAAAGCTCTTCTATTGTCTCATACTTGTCCCAGAAGATAATGACAATTTCGCCCTTATTAGATAGGTAACGAAAGCCAATTCCACAGTTATTATCCATCAATATTTCATTAATAACGTTTAGGATTGTATAGTATGTTAAATCCCGATCACCTTGAAATGCCTCGATAGTCTTTCCAGTAATCCTGACAAGAGCAACGGTGTAATTTCCGGACAGTTGAAATCCGAATTCTTCATACAAATCTTCATTGATGCTCTCACTGTTCAATAGTTGGGTAAGCTTTCGATCGCGATAAACGGGCTTCATTTCATTAATTAATTGATGGCTGCTTTCTTTTTTCTTCCTGTCTGCTTCTTCTATCTTCCATTCCTCTACCGCTTTTTTTAATGTTTGATTTAAAATTTCTGGATCGATAGGCTTTAATAAATAGTCCGAACTGCCGAAATGAATAGCTTTTCGCATATAATGGTAATCATCGTATCCAGTCACAACAATAGTCTTGCTGGTTGGCTGATTTCCTTTAATCCACTCTAAAAGCTGAGTGCCATCCATTTTTGGCATCTTCATATCTGAGAAAATAATTTCAGGACTATATTTTTGAATAAAGGAAATGGCCTCTTCACCATTTCCAGCCTCATATATCTCTTTAATCCCATTCTGGTTCCAAGCCCCAAGCAGCTTAATCCCTTCACGAACATGCATTTCATCATCGACAATTAAGACCTTCATGAATGCTCCACCTCTTTCGGCATATCTTTCGGAATTTGGATGGTAACAGTAAATCCACTCTCTGGACTGCTAGTAATAAACAATTTTGCCTGATTTGCATAATAAATTTGCAATCGATCATAAATATTTTTTAAACCAATAGCTTCCCTTTGCCTCTCTTCTTTGGTAATGCCTTGATAGAGTTCCTGGCGAATTTTTCTCAGCTCTTCTTCATTTACTCCTATCCCATTATCTACAACCCTTATGCAAACTAGCTCCTCACCTTGCAGCCAGCCTCTATTAAAATCGATACGTTCTCTTCCTGCTGATCAAATCCATGTTTAAAACAATTTTCCACAACCGGCTGTAAAATCATTTTTGGTACAAGAATTTCTTCTACTTCTTTTTGGATATCCAGCTCAAATTCAAATTGTTCTTCAAACCGGTTTTTTTGTAAAAGTAAGTAGGATTTTACATGCTTGATCTCTGCTGTAAACGGCACAATATCTTCCTTCATATTCATGCTATATCTCATGATATTCGATAAAGAGGTCAATAACGAGTAAACTGGGGCCGCGTTATGTTTAAGCGCCAAGGTACCAATTGACTGGAGGGCGTTATATAGAAAATGCGGATTAATTTGTGACCTCAGTACTCGCAGCTGTGAGGCTTTATTTTGAATATCCAATTTATACTCTCTCTCTATTAATTCATTGATTTTGGAAATCATTGATTTAAAGTTCCGGCCAGCATTCCAATTTCATCGTTCCCTAACGAATCAAAATCTGCTGCAAATTCCCCATTCTCTACTTTTTTCATATTGGCACTCAACACTTTAATAGGGGCTGTAAGCTTAAATGAAACAACCATTGTGGCAAATAACACAATAACGAGTGTGACTAAACCAATGAAAATATTCATAAGGGCTGTTTGTCTTGCACTTTGATAAAGAACATTATATGGAATTCGTTTTACGATATACCAGTTCTTAAATTGTTCAGAAAACCTTTCAGATACGATTACCCCTGAAAAATGTTGATCCTTCCATTCGATACTTTTGCTGGATGAAGACATCTGTTTTACTTGTTGAAACCATTTCTCATTATTTTTAGTTCCGATTACCTTATTATTTGAAGAGTAAATAACTCTTCCATTTTCATTCATAATATAAAGATCTTCAGCACCCTTCGTGTAAAGTCTATCGGCAATAGAGCTTATTTTTGAAAGATTGATATCAATCGATAAGAAGCCTAAAAAATTGTCTGATGGCACGTCTCTAATAATATTATGAAAGCTTAAGACCTTGACCTTCTCAGAATTCGGAATTAAGGATAAATGGTTATAACTATAAATTAAATGGGGCGGTTCAATCAATGAATAGCCATTATAGTGAATTAATTTTGAATAGTAGGGATGACTAAAGACATTTTCATATTTCCCCCGACCGCTTAATGATGAATGGTAAATGGTATAAGAATCCTTACCGTTATTAATGTAAAGATGCATTTGTTCTATTTCCGGCCGTGTATTAAATAAATAGATTAGGGCTCTATAGACTTCCTCTTGGTTATTTTGTATATCGTCTGATATTCCATCTCTAAATACATTCATAAATGGAGTATAGCGATAAAGAACTGTTGACATTTCTGCAATATCCTGCAAATAACTCGTAATATCTTCCATCCCTTTTACGATCAAGTCATGATTGGTGGAAACAAATCGTTCATTGAGAGCTTTTGTTGTTTGATAATAGGTAATGGCTATTGATGACCCAAAAGGGAGAACGGTTACAAGCATTAAAAAGACTATGAGCTTTTTTCGAATACCCCATCCCATTCCAACTTGGTTAGCTTAAAGGAAAACATAGTAAACCACTAAACTAACCTGCCCCCCTTTCATTTCGGTTTTATAAATCACGTCCACATGGAAAGTATTTTTCTCATTGTAGCATAAAACTAAAATCAGCTATATTTGATTTTTTATTTGAAAGTAAAATTGGATCTGTTAATCCTGTTCAATATTTTCCACCCTATTGGTCAATGTAAGCCGTTTCATTATTTTCACAATTCACTAAAATGAGGTTATGGGAGGTGCAGTTAGTGAATAACCAAAGTAAATTTGAAAATGCAGAAGGTGTAATCTTAAATAATTTGCAAAGCAGAAAAGTGTCGAAGTCAGTTTCCTTAAATAAGAAGAAGCTGAAAGATATAGGGTTATTTACCCTATTTGTCGGTCCGGTATTGTTAGCGTTTATTATTATTGTTTTAATCCCCTTCTTTACAGGTATCTATTATGCCTTTACCGACTGGAACGGGGTAACAGGATCCATCAAATGGGTTGGCTTGGATAATTTTAAATATTTATTTACCCAAGACAAGCAATTTCAGAGTTCCTTTATCCTTACAACCAAATATACCGTAGTTGCGATTATCTTAACCAACATAATTGGGTTTGGATTAGCAATGCTTGTTACCCAAAGGTTGAAAACCAGCAACATCTTACGTACCGTTTTCTTCATGCCAAACTTAATCGGCGGATTATTATTGGGATTTATCTGGCAGTTTATTTTTGTCAAAGGGTTTGCCTCGATTGGCCAGTTAACAGGTATTCCGCTTTTCAATTTAGCTTGGTTAGGGGATGCCAGTACTGCTTTTTGGGGAATTGTGATTGTCAGTGTATGGCAAGGTGCAGGTTACATTATGATCATCTATATCGCAGCCTTACAGAACGTTCCACAAGAATTAATCGAAGCAGCTAAAATTGATGGAGCCAATAGGTGGCAGATTCTTCGTCACATCACAATGCCTTTGGTTGCACCCGCCGTTACCATTTGCTTATTTTTGACAACCGCATCATCATTTAAAGTCTTTGATGCAAACCTGTCGCTGACAGGTGGAGGTCCATTTAAATCAACAGAAATGTTAGCGCTTAACATCTATACCGAAGCGTTCGTAAATAACCGCTACGGAATCGGTGAAGCTAAAGCTTTAATATTCTTCATCGTAGTAGCAGCAATTACAGTCCTTCAAGTGACAATTTCGAAGAGAAGGGAGGTTGAGTCATAATGGGAAACAGATATACTGGAAGAGCATTTATAGGTGAAATTCTTGCAATCCTGCTTGGTCTTGTCTTTTTAGTCCCTTTCTATTATGTTTTTTCAAACTCCTTGAAGCCGTTTGCTGAGATATTAACCAACACTTCTTCTTTGCCGAAAGTGTTGGAATTTCAAAACTATGTGAATGCATTTGAAAAGCTGGATTTTTTAAAAGTTTTTTCAAATTCATTAATGATTACGATTGCAAGCAATGTCGTTCTGGTTGTCTTTTGTTCAATGGCGGCATATATGCTGGTTAGAACAAAAAAGAAGATCAGCAATGTGATTTTCATGACCTTTGTTGCAGCGATGATAATTCCCTTTCAATCCATCATGATCCCGCTGATGAAAACAGCTGGAACTTTTGGACTCTTAAACAGCATTTGGGGCTTGTTATCATGTACTTAGGTTTTGGATCCGGGATGACCATCTTCTTATATCACGGTTTTATTAAAGGGATTCCCGTCGAGCTTGAAGAGGCTGCCATTATTGACGGATGTTCAAGATTTGGCGTCTTCTGGAGAATCGTATTTCCCTTATTAAAACCAATTACGGTCACCATCGTTATTTTAAACAGCTTATGGATTTGGAATGATTTCTTATTACCATCACTTGTGCTTCAAGATCCGGAATTAAGAACGATTCCGTTAGCAACCTTTTTCTTCTTTGGTCAATATACGAAGCAATGGGATTTAGCATTAGCAGCATTAGTTATGGGCATTATTCCATTATTAATTTTCTTCTTTGCAATGCAAAAACATATTATTAAGGGAATTACCAGCGGTTCAATTAAATAATTGACTACTGGAACAATCTCTACTGTTTGAAAAACAGACAAATGAGATCAAAATAAAAAAATAGAAAAAATATATCGGAGGGGTAATCAATGAGTTTTAAAAAGTATTCATTAGTAGCGGGCGTACTATCGGCTTCACTTCTGTTGGCAACTGCTTGTTCCAGCAACAGTACTTCTGGAAATCAAGCCAGCGGCAGTAAAAGCGGGAAAGTCGTGGTAGATATCTTCCAAGGGAAGGTTGAAATCGCTGATCAATTAAAAGCATTGACCGATAAATATACAAAAGAACATCCGAATGTTACGTTTAATATCGAAACAGTAGGCGGCGGTGCAGATGGAGCTGCAGCTCTAAAAGCAAAATTTGCTTCCAACAAGGCCCCTGATATTTTTACTAGCCAAGGCTACCAAGATGTTATTACATGGAAAGATAAATTAGAAGATTTATCTGATCAGCCATGGGTTAAAGATGCTTATCCAGATGCGCTAAAACCTATGACATTAGATGGAAAAATTTATGGACAGCCTGTTAATATGGAAGGGTATGGTTTTGCATACAATAAAAAATTATTTGCAAAAGCCGGAATTACTGAGCTTCCAAAAACATTTAGTGAATTAGAGGCTGCGGCGAAAAAGCTTAAAGACGCAGGTATCACTCCATTCTCTGTTGGCTATGCAGAGTGGTGGGTATTAGCAAACCATGGCCTAAATGTCCCGTTTGCCTATGAACAATCTGATAATCAAAACTTCATCAGCGGTCTAAATTCTGGCACTTCTAAAATTGCCGGCAACAAATACTTTGAAGACTTCTTCAAGCTATTAGATTTAACAATCAAATATGGTAACAAAAACCCGTTAACTACAGACTACAATACAGAGGTAACGCAATTTGCTAGCGGACAGACTGCAATGATCCAGCAAGGGAACTGGATCCAGCCAATGATTGATAAGCTTACTCCAAACATGGATGTTGGTTTCATTCCTTTAGCACTTACTGATGATCCTGCACAAGCAGATAAGTTAATGGTTGACGTGCCTAGTAACTGGGTTGTTTATAACAAAGCTCCGGAAGCAGACAAAAAAGCGGCAAAAGATTTCTTAAATTGGATGGTTTCTTCGGAGGAAGGGAAGACAGCCTTAACGAAAGACTTTAAATATATCCCAGCCTTTAAAACGATTGATGCAAAAGCATCTGATATTGGCCTCTAGGTGCTGAAATTCAAAAGTATTCTAAAGAAGGCAAAACCTATTCTTGGCAGTTCATGAAATATCCTGATGGTGCAGGCCAAGAATTTGGGGCAACACTACAAGCATATGTTGGTGGACAGAAAACAAAAGCTGATGCAGAAAAAGCGCTAGATGCAACCTGGGCTAAATTGAAAAAATAATTGTTGTCCATTTAAACAAAAAGTCCGACCGATGCATTTGCATTGGCCGGACTTTTTGTTTAAGCATATAATTTCGATTCTTCCTGTTGAAAAAAGCTCTTCATCGCATGGAATACATCCGCTTTTTGCTTAAGAATATAATAGCGGAAATGCTCATCTTTGATATTCTTGTAAGCTGACATTAAGGTTGAATGGCGGTTATATTGATTGACATATACACCATATACACAATTAACAAACTCAGCTATAGCAACTTTGAACTCTAATTTACTCCTTTCCCATAAACCTTCGTTCTCAAAAGTTTTACTGAGTGGAATTGTCATAGTGAAAGTTGTGGAATTTTCAAGTATTCAAAATAACAATGATAAAAGTACTTTTCATGGAAGTCCATGTCAAACGCACGAATTAAATTGAATTGGGCATTTAATCAACCTAAGAATGGAAGTGTCTAAAAAAAATAAACAGATTATATCCATGTTATGAAAAGAATCTTATAAATAATCCGCTTTTTAATGGAAAATACTTATTGCATTAAAGCGCCCGATTGCTGAATAGACGCCGATACATAATGGCGTAATCCGAATCCACTACAAGCTATACTAACACCTTACATATTTGCGTTTGAAACCAATCTTCCCCCTATCTATATCCTTTTGAATATTTTCGGAAGCGAGCAGGATACTGCTTTTTTTACTGCCCCGCCTGACTTCGACTTGGCAGGTTTACTGCCTTTGCGGTTTCAACCGCCTTATCATGGAGCGGCAAATATGAAATCCGGACTTTTATTATTTCTCTACATATTTTGCTTCAGTAATTAAATCCTGTCTTTTGCAGTAGCCTCTAAAAAAGGAGCATTTTTTTTTCTCCTCACTGCCCCTCTTTTCTTTCAAACCTTTCCATCTTCATTCCCATTAAATCTTCTAAATCTCTAATGGAAAGCTTTTCTTTGTCCCATTCCACGTCTTTTAATATGAATAATTAAATTTTTGTTAGCAATCGATCAATAACCTCCTTGTATTCTTCTAAGTCACTACACCGTTTAACAGATTCAATCTGTTCCAAAGAAGATACAGCACTGCTGATTAAAAATTTACGGGGGGAGTGTTATTTTGCATTAATTCATCAGAAATGAATGTTATAAATTCCAGACACGTTTTTTGTTGTGTTTCATTCATTACATTTTTCGCTACAAAACGTTTCATGATTGTAGTTGCTCGTGTTAACTCAGTAGTTAAGAGATCATTAGATTGATCATCCAATAACGAAAATAATTCTTCCGGATTAAATAATTGCTCTTTTTGTTCACTCGCAGCCCTAATATTTACTTCGGTATATTTTATACAATAACGGATAATTTCTTCAATTGTTAATATATGATTTAAAGTTTTACTTGTTATAAAAATATTAATGAGCATACCATTAAATACAACTGCACCGTCAAATAAGTATGGGGCTAGTTCTTGTGGGAAAATCTGCTGAAAACGTTTATATATCCAATTCAAAGATTTTGCTTTCATGTCTCTCACATAATGAAAGAGTTTCGTTTCATTCGAGACAAGCATATCATCGATAATTTCATGCAACTTGTTCTCCTCATTAAAACGCATCATAAATATCAATTGTTCTTCAAAAACTAGACGGTCACTCTCCTTATGCCCAAGTAATAACTTTTCCCTCTGCAACCTCATCGATTCATGTAAAATCGAAAGCAACGATATTGACAATTCGCTTTTAGACGAGAAATATTTATAAAATGTCCCCTTTGAAATATCACTTCGTTCAAATATATCCTGTACCGAAGTATCACTGTAACCTTTTTCTATAAAGAGCTTATGTGCATGCTCTATAATGTCACGTTGTTTTTTGTTCATTTTTATTACTCCTTCCGTTCACGCTATCTACTTTATTTAATATGCCTCATGAAACTTCCACAAAATAAAAATTTATATTTTCCTCTTGATTAATCAACAATAATGATTATACTGTTAGTATAATATATATACAATGAGTATAAAAATATACTATACGTATAAAAGGAGGAGGAGCATATGTTATCTGAACAAACTATAAGAAAACCGACTATGGGATATTAGTATCCTAATGGTCGTCCTTGAATAACCCGAAGAGGAAATCTCACACCTTTTATGTTTGCAAAAATTTATTTTAACAAAGCTATCATTAGAGGAGGAATAAGGTTAATGAGCACGAAACGTTTACTATTATTGAACATTATCATTTTACTTGTTTTAGTGGGTGGAGGTATTGGGGGTTATATCTATTATAATCAAAATGTAAACTATTTAACGACAGATAATGCCCAAATTGCTGGACAGCAAGTAACTATAGCTGCTCCTGTAAATGGGAAATTAACGGATTGGAAAGGCAATGTTGGTTCCAACTTTTCGAAAGATTCTACAGTGGGAACAATTACAACAACAGGGACAAATGGAACACCTGTAAATATGAACGTTACGATTCCAACCGATGGAACGATTGTCCAAAATAATACAGTCCAAGATTCATTTGTCGCCGCAGGTACTCCACTTGCGCAAGTGTATGATTTAACCAAATTATCGGTAACAGCAAATATTGACGAAACCAAGATTGATGAAGTGGCAGTAGGACAGGATGTCGATATCTATGTTGATGCTTTCCCAAATAGCACGTTAAAAGGAAAAGTACAACAAATCGGCTTAGCAACAGCTGGAACATTTTCTCTATTACCAAGTACCAATACTACAGGTAACTATACAAAAGTTACTCAAGTCGTTCCTGTAAAAGTATCCATTGATGATAATAAAGGTGTTGCAATAGTTCCTGGTATGAACGTAACCGTGAGAATTCATAGGTAGGTGATAAAATGTCAATATATCTCATGGTTTATGTTATTTTAGGCATTTTGCTGTTGCTTTTCATAAATTTTAGGATGATGAAACAAAAAATACCGAAAAATGATCAAGCGAAAATGATGAATGAAGAGGTTAGTGAGAATATTACTCAACCCGAACTAAAAGTTAAAGAGCTTAAGGAAAATATAACTCGATCGGTAATGAAGGATATAAAGGATCAGAAGAATATTCCTCAAGATTTATCGAGTCAAGTGGAAGAAATGCTTGAAGATTCAGCTATTCCTGAACCAGTATTGAAAAATGTCGAAGCTCAAGTTCAGCCGAAAGAAAGCTTGAACCATCGAAAAAAACAATCTGTTACAGACGCTGAAAAAGATTCAGGTACAGGAAAAATACTAGTAGAACAATCGGCGGGCTCAATGTATGAAATAGAACGGATTAAGTCCCCTGCTTTACAGATGACCATCCTTATTCTTGGAGTGTTTATGGCTATTTTGGACACAAGTGTAGTCAATGTAGCGATTCCCAAAATGGAGACTGCTCTGAACGCTAGTACAGATCAAATTCAATGGGTTGTTACGGGATACATGCTCGTACTTGGTATGTTAATTCCAATTTCCGGATGGTTGACGGATAAATTTGGAGCCAAAAAGCTCTTCCTGTTTTCCTTAGCCACATTCACCATTGGATCAGCACTATGCGGGGTTGCATGGAATCTTGAATCCATAATCATATTTCGCATCGTTCAAGCTCTTGGCGGGGCTTTGATGCAGCCAGTTGCTATGTCGATGATCTTCCGTATATACCCTCCTGAACGACGGGGTACAGTTATGGGCATCTTCGGAATTGCCATGATGGCGGCACCGGCTTTTCCCTGCACTGAGTGGATATTTAGTAGAATATTGGTCGTGGCGGTATATTTTCTACATCAATGTCCCAATCGGGATTGTAGCAGTGATTCTTGGTTCCCTTATGATGCACGAATTTCCACACGAGGCGAAAGGTAAGTTTGATATTTTGGGTTTTATCTTCACGGTTATCGGCTTTGGAAGTCTATTATATGGATTCAACGAGGTTTCCTCTAAAGGATGGGGTTCAACAGAGGTTGTGTCTTTTCTTTCTGTAGGTGTACTTTGTTTAATCATTTTGGTGATTGTTGAACTAAAGGTGAAGCATCCAATGATCCAATTGCAGGTATTCAAAAACTACCAATTTAACATGAGTCTTATCATCGTTTCAATTGTGATGATTTCAATGTTTGTGGGTGTTTTCTTTCTTCCACTCTATCTTCAAAATATCCGGGGATTTTCGGCTGTACGTACGGGACTTTTCATGACACCTGCTGCATTTGCTTCAGCTGTCATTATGCCGATCAGCGGACGATTATTCGACCGTATTGGAGCACGGCCGCTAGGTATTGCCGGACTGGTTATCGTAACACTAGCCACACTGGGATTCACGAATCTAGGGGTAGATACAAGTTCAAACACAATTCAGTGGTTATACATTCTGCGCAGCGCAGGAGTTTCTATGGCTATGATGCCTCTCATGACAGCCGGTATGAATTCTATTCCGTTTGAATTGACGAGTCAGGGTACGGCTATGAACAACACAATACGTCAGGTTGCGTCCTCATTGGGAACGGCAATCCTTACAACCTACATGGTCACACAGTCAAAAATTGCCGCAGCCCATATGTCATGGCAAGTGACGACAACTTCAGAGTCCGGTCAATTTTTGATGAAGATTCAACAATTAATGCAGGCTCACGGCATGGGAGTTTCTGGATCAAATCAGGCTGCCCAATCCATGATGAATGGATTGATTCAACAAAAAGCATATGTGACTGGGATGAATGATGCCTTTATGGTAGCAACCCTTTTTACTGCGGTCGGGGTAATTCTTGTCTTCTTTTATGGCAGAAAAAAACATAGTCAAGAAGATACGCTTAAAAAGACACAGGAAACAGTAACGGATTAGCCGCAAATATTAGTTGAACATACTTAAACTCTTACACAATCATGTGAAATTGATGGGATTAATGATTCCTTTATTGTTGCAACTGGAATCGCATATGTAGCTTTAATTTTATCGTTCTTTATAAACGGACGCGTGTAAAATAACAGTAAATTTAAGGAAAGGATAATTCGGGAAGGTTCTTTATATGAGGACCTTTTCGAGTGAGATTTCCTTTTCTTCACTTTTTGTTTTTTACGAATAAATAATAAAAAAATAAGTTATCCTAACTTATTTTTTTATTGACGTTTATAGAGAAATCATACCTTAGGAAAGTAATATCAACACAAATTAAGAGCACAATCAACTATACTTAAGACTACTTTCCATCATTTTTGTGGCAATTTCCTATTTATCTGATTCGGCTAATTAATAAACGGTAAAGACAATTGAAATTTTAGTTATGAAACCTACTTTTCAGTAATGATAAAATAAATATACTCATTTATATTTAACGTATTTGAAGTTATCTTATTTAATTACACGTTGAAAGAAGGGTTAAGAATGGCAGATTTAGGGCTTTTGATTATTCGGTTGGTTGTCGGCTTTACGTTCGTAGGGCATGGGGCACAAAAATTATTTGGCTGGTTCGGTGGACCTGGTCCAGTCAAGTTTGGTGAATGGTTAGGGACGATTGGAATCAAGACTGGCGGTAAAACGTGGGCGATTTTAGCAGGATTATTTGAATTTATTGGCGGTCTCCTTTTTTCAGCTGGTGAACTCACTTGGCTTGGAGCAATCCTTATAATCATCGTGATGATTGACGCTATTTTCACTGTCCATGGCAAAAATGGCTTCTGGCTAACCAATGGAGGCTATGAATATAACCTTATTTTGATCGCTATAGTCCTTGGGGTGGCGCTAATTGGACCTGGCAATTATGTATTAATTTATAAGATATAATGAATATACATATTTGTTTTTTGCCTACTCCAATCTAATTCAGGTGAATCCTGGGGTCCTGCCTACAAAAGCGATTTCCTGGTAGGAGTCCTTTTTCTATTCTGTTTTTTAAAAATTGCCTCTCTTGTTCAATTGCATCCTGTTAGTATAAACGAAGCCAACAAGAATGGCATTTTCCCCAAATTGAACATCTTTATAAATATCCACAATAAATCGACAGGCTTTTCACCTGTCGATTTGTTTTAGACATATTGCTTACTTTCTTCATTTTGAAAGAAGCTCTTCATTGCATGGAAAACGTCTGCTTTTTGCTTTAAAATATAGTAACGGAAATTGTCGTTTTTTATATTTTTATATGCAGACATTAGCGTACTGTGTCGGTTATATTGATTGACCTCTCCGTAACCAAACATATTTGATACCTTCATTAATTCTTCAACCAGCTTTACGCAGCGAGCGTTATCCGATGTGAGATTATCACCGTCCGAAAAGTGGAATGGATAGATGTTGAACTTACGTGGATTGTATTTTTCATCAATAATCTCCAGGGCTTTACGGTAGGCGGATGAACAGATTGTACCACCGCTTTCTCCCTTCGAGAAGAAGTCTTCCTCTGTGACAATCTTTGCTTCCGTATGGTGGGCAATAAACTTCAATTTCCACCGTTTCATATTTCGTTCGTAAAAAGCGTGTCATCCAGAAGAAAAAGCTTCGAGCCATGTATTTTTCCCATATCCCCATACTTCCACTCGTATCCATCATTGCGATCACAACAGCCTTAGAATCCGGTTTGACCACTTCATTCCAAGTCTTAAATTTTAAATCGTCCTTGTAAATTGGGTGGAATGATGGTTTACCGCTTATTGCATTACGTTTAAAAGCAGACATCATCGTTCGCTTTTTATCGATATTACCCATTAATCCTGTTTTCCGAATATCATTAAATTCGATATTCTCAACCAAATGCTCTTCTTGTTCTTTTCGTTTTAAATTTGGAAGCTCTAACTGCTTGAATAAAGCTTCCTCAAGCTCCATTAACGAAACTTCGGCTTCAAAATAATCTTCACCGGTGGTCCCCAGCCCCTTGACCTTTACCTGGACCTTTTTGTGCGCTAGAACCATCTCGCGCTACAACATCACCTACTTGACTGTCACCGTCACCTTGGCCAACATGTTTGTTTTTGTCATAATTATAACGAATTTTATATTCGTCCAAAGAACGAATCGGAATTTTTACCACATCTCGACCATTTGACATAATAATGCTTTCTTCTGTTATTAAGTCTGGAAGATTGTTTCGAATCGCCTCCTGGACTTTTTCCTGATGCCGTTGCTGGTCATCGTGGCCTTTGCGGTGGAGGGACCAATCTTCTCTTGAAATCACATATTGATGGTTGTTGTCTGACATTTAATACCCCTCCCTATGAAAATTTTTTAAATACTCAATGCACACTTTTTTTCCAATGACATAAAATAACCCGAGTGAAAAAAGGCAAATGAAATGTTGATTACTTTATCCTATGCAGAAACGATAAATAATTTACAAATAATTTCGACAATTGGTTTATCGCCTACTAAAAATGGACAGGTGTGATTGTGAAATTGGAAAAAAACAGACTGGCAGATTGCTTCTACCAGTCTCTCGCTCTATTATCCTGCATTTTACCTGTTTAACAAACTTCCTACATATCGTAGCAATTCATTCGCTGATGTCGAATTATAGCCATGTTCATCAACTAACCGTGCGACAACATCATTAATCTTCTTCAGCTGTTGCTCATCTGGTGTCTTCGATGAGGTTGTAATCTTAACAACATCTTTAAGATCAGCAAACAGTTTCTTTTGAATGGCTTCACGAAGCCTGTCATGGGAGTTATAATCAAACCGCTTGCCTTTTCTTGCAAAGGCTGAGATTCGGATCAAGATTTCCTCTCTAAAGGCCTTTTTCGCATTTTCGGAAATGCCAATTTGTTCTTCAATCGAACGCATTAGTTTTTCATCTGGATTAATCTCTTCACCTGTTAGCACATCACGAAGCTTTGCTTTATTACAATATGCTTCCACATTATCAAGATAATTGTCCATTAACGTTTTAGCAGACTCTTCATACGAATAAACGAATGCTTTTTGGACCTCATTCTTGGCAATATTGTCATACTCTTTACGTGCAATAGAAATATAATTCATATACCGTTCACGCAGTTCAGAAGTAATAGATGGATGCTGATCAAGCCCGTCTTTTAATGATCTTAGGACATCCAAAGCATTAATTGATGGTACTTCTTTTCTGATGATGGTAGAAGAAATTCGGTTAATAACATAACGCGGATCAATGCCGCTCATACCTTCATCTGGGTACTCCTTTTTAAGCTCCTCAACATCTGCATTATTGAAACCTTCCACATTTTCACCATCATATAGTCGCATCTTTTTCACTAAATCGATATCACCTTTTTTCGGTTCTTTTAAACGTGTAAGGATTGTAAACATCGCAGCCACCCTTAATGTATGCGGGGCAATATGAACATCTGAAACATCACTTTCATTGATCATTTTTTCATAAATTTTTTCTTCTTGTTTCGCCTTTAAATTATATGGAATCGGCATGACAATAATCCTTGAATGAAGTGCTTCATTCTTTTTATTGGAAATAAACGAACGGTACTCCGTCTCATTCGTGTGCGCCACAATAAGTTCATCAGCAGAGATCAATGCAAACCGTCCCGCTTTAAAATTTCCTTCCTGGGTTAATGACAGCAAATGCCACAAGAACTTCTCATCACATTTCAACATTTCTTGGAATTCCATCATTCCACGGTTCGCTTTATTCAACTCTCCATCGAAGCGGTATGCCCTTGGGTCTGATTCTGAACCAAATTCTGCAATCGTTGAAAAATCGATGCTTCCAGTTAAATCGGCAATATCCTGTGATTTTGGATCGGATGGACTAAACGTTCCGATTCCTGTTCGTTTATCTTCTGAGAAAAAGATTCTCTCAATTAAAACATCTTCAATTCTGCCGCCATATTCCTGCTCAAGGCGCATCATATTCAATGGCGAGAGATTTCCTTCAATTCGAATACCATATTCTTCTTGAAAGTCCTTACGCAAATGATGTGGGATTAAATGCAGTGGATCTTCATGCATTGGGCAGCCTTTAATAGCAAAAACAGAGCCTCTATCCGTGCGTGAATAGTTCTCTAATCCCCTTTTTAACATGGTAACTAATGTAGACTTCCCACCGCTGACTGGACCCATTAACAGTAAAATCCGCTTTCTTACGTCCAGCCTTTTAGCGGCTGGATGGAAATATTCTTCTACAAGGCGCTCTAGTGATTCCTCTAAACCAAACAATTGATTGCTAAAAAATTCGTACTTCTTCGTCCCTTTTTCTTCAGTAATTCCTGCATCCTTAAGCATATTATAAACTCGTGAATGTGCTGATTGTGCTACCCATGGCTTTTCTCTTAACATCTCTAAATAATCGGCGAACGATCCTTCCCAACGCAGCTTTTCTTCTTCTTCGCGATACATCTCGATTTTTTTTAAAATATCCATAAGGCCTTCCCCTGTAGCGTAATCAGAGACGATTAATATACTTTATGCACTAAGGTATTTGAACATGCGTAACCATGGTGGATAATTGTCTATCTTTTTTGTTAAACTAAAAGGATTCTTGCTCTTTTCATTTTTTTAAGATAGGCTATAATAAAATTATATGTGTTAACAATAATGAAAGAACGTAATTCGAAGGAGGCTTTTCATCAAATGGGTACATTGGGAGTCATAATAGTAATGATCACTTTTTTAACTGCAATCTTCACTGCTGGTTATAATGATAAGCCGGGAGCAAGTAAATAATCTTGATTGCACAAAAGACTGCCAATTTTTCGGCAGCCTTTTTATTTTTAATTAAGATTCATTTTATTTTTTTCAATAAATTCCTTCATATACATTCTATTTTGTTTTTCAAGCATATTCGCCATTTGCTCTGTCCAGCGGTCCTTCCTTCTCCCGCTTGTTCTTTGTTCATAATAACTCGATATCAGCTTATCATATTCCTGGAGCTGCTGAACGTAAACTTCCTTGTTTTGCTGATATTCATCTTCATGATAAACATGCTCAAATGGCAGTCTCGGTTTCTTGTCCGTTCGTAGCTTAGGGTAGCCTACAGCCATTCCAAACAAGGGAATAACCCTTTCCGGCGTTTTTAACAGCTTTTTTACCTCTTCAAGATTATTTCGAATTCCTCCTATGTAACAGATACCTAACCCCATAGATTCTGCTGCAATAGCTGCATTTTGCGCTGCGAGAGACGCATCAATGAGAGCAACCATGAATTTTTCCGTACTTTCGATTGAAGCAATAACATCTTTTTGCTCATTTTCTCCAATAACTGTATGGCGATAAAGATCCGCGCAAAAAACAAAAAAATGGCCATTTTTTTCAACATATTCTTGGTTTCCAACCAATTCGGCCAACTTTTTCTTTTTCTCTTTATTCTTAATGCCAATAATCGAGTAGGCTTGAATAAAACTCGAAGTGGCTGCAGATTGAGCACATGAAATAATTGTTTTAATTTGCTCGTCTGTTAAAAGCTTGTCCTCAAAATGCCGGATAGAACGGTGATCAAGGACAGTGTCTATAACATTATTCATTGTATTGTTCCCTTCTTTGCAAAAAGAGGCCTAAAAAAAGGCCCCTTTGCATTTAGATTTGCATAGTCTTGCTGCCGTAATGCTTCATAAATTAAAATGGCCGCAGTATTGGATAGATTTAAGGAACGAATATTATCATTCATTGGTATCCGTAGGCTAACGTCCTTATTTTTCTCAATAACATCTTTTGGGAGACCTGTTGTTTCGCGTCCAAATATAAAATAATAATCTTGGCTAGTGTCGCTGTAATCAAACGAACTATGTGATTTCTGTCCAAATTTAGTTAAATAAAAAAACTCGCCGCCAGCATTCTTTTCATAAAATTCCTCTAAGGAATCATAATAAGTAATATTTACAAATTCCCAATAATCCAAACCGGCACGCTTTAACATTTTGTCATCAGTTGAAAAACCCAAAGGTCGAATTAAATGTAAATTGGTATTTGTTCCAGCACAAGTCCTTGCAATATTTCCTGTATTTGAAGGTATTTGTGGTTGATATAATACTACATGTATTGACACGTATCTCACCCCGTATAAATAACTCTAAAAGCAATTATACCACTCTAATTCGTCCTTACAAGGATGAACGCTCATCATTCGGCTATCGTATAAAACTTATATTTAATTTTAGGGGTATAAGCTGAAGAATCCTCATACGCCCAATACCTCATTCGGCTGTTGTACGTATGGGCATTGACAAGTGGCATACCATAGGCATCCTTTCCAGTTACAATCGTATTATGATTGAACCGCCCATCCCCTTCAAAATCGTAGCATATCACATCACCCAATAGTAATTGATCCGGACTTCTAACCTCCTTTGCCCTCAATCCGGTTATAGATTTGGCCAAATACATTCGCAGTGAGTTCGCCACAGCCCAGCTATAGCTCCAATTATTATTTCTTAGCCACCAGCCTGTTCCTCGATTCGGATAGCCTCTCATTGGTGCTCCCCCAACATGAAGACATTGTGAAATAAAGTTGGTACAATCCACTTCAAATTTCTTGTAGGCTGGATTGTAACTATTCCACCAGCGTTCCGCATATTGAACTGCTTTTAAACGATCATACTGATAGCTTAGCCTCTCTCTGTTGTCTTCCGAAATGGGGGGCTCTTTCTGATATTCCGGGACCCGATAAGGATTTACTTCTTCATCCATTAATAAGACATCCTTATAAAACTTTGCGCTTCTTACTTCCACTTCTTCTTCCAAATACAGAATTCCTTTTTGCTTAATTAAATATTGATAATGAGCATGGTATTTAACCGTTTGATATTCACCATCATCGACTTCCTCTATTATATTTCCCAATGCTTTCACTTTTACAATTTCCGCAGACCTTTTCGCCAACGCTTCAATTTTCATTTCTGCTTTTGAATGGTTACCAGTTCGCATTTTGGATTCCGATACAAATTGATGAACTCTTTTTTCAAATAGTTCTTGAAGCGATTCACGCATATAGTTCTCCCCTTTCATTTCATACATATGAAAGAAAGAGGAAGTTCAATCAAAAAAAGAACAGAACATTATGGTCCGCTCTTTGATCATTTAAAAAACCTTAGTCCTTTTTCAATTTCCTTTTGAACCTCGATGTCCGTTTCATGTTTTTTCGCCTTTTCGAGAGCGGCAAATGCATTTTTGCCGCCAATTTTCCCGAGAGCCCAAGCAGCTGTTCCTTTTAGTACCGGACTTGCTTCATTTTGCAGAACATCGGTTAATTCTGGGATCGCTGTTTCATCCTTAAAATGAGCAAGAGCAATGATGGCATTCCGTTGAATTGGCTTTTTCCCTCTCCACGCTCCCGATACATGCCCAAATTGGTTTTTAAATTCGCGATTACTCATTTTTAGCATTGGTGTTAATAAAGGTTTTGAAATTTCAGGGTTTGGTTCCATTTCAATATGAAAATGAAAGTTTTTCCCTTTATTAACCGGACAAGCCGTTTGGCATGAATCGCAGCCATACACCCGATTGCCAATCTTATCCCTAAACTCATTTGGAATGAGTTCTTTTGTTTGTGTCAAAAAGGAAATACAACTACTTGCATTTATTTGTCCTCCCTGGACCAAAGCACCCGTAGGGCAAGCCTCGATACACCTTGTACAGGTTCCACATTGATCTTCTAATGGCGTGTCAGGCTCAAAGGGAATACTAGTAATCATTTCACCCAAGTAAACATATGATCCGAACTCTGGGGTAATAATCGCACAATTCTTTCCGCTCCACCCAATGCCAGCTCTCTCTGCCACAGCTCGGTCGGAAAGCTCTCCCGTATCAACCATCGATTTTAATCTAGCCCCAGGGACCTTTGTTAAAAGAAATTCCTCCAGCTTTTTCAATCGATCTCGAAGGATATGATGATAGTCCATTCCCCATGATGCCCGGCTAAATATCCCGCGTCTCTCACCTTTTTTACTCTCCACACGAATGCTCATTTTTGCAGGGTAGGCGAGCGCAATCGAAATAATGGATTGCGGATTATCTAAGAGCAATGAAGGCGTCACCCGCTTTTCAATATTTGGCTCTTCGAAACCGGATTGATAATTCAATTCTTGTTGTCTGATTAACCTGTTCTTTAATTCACTGAAGGTATCGGCAGTGGTAAAACCGATTTTGTCGATTCCTATTTCTTTGCTGTAAGCAATAAGTTCTTTTTTAAGTTTTATTATATCCATAAAGGCAACCTCTTTTTTTGCAATTCTATATTAAAGTTAGGATTGATCATTATTGGTTCTACATTTATTTATGATAAACTATTTTCATTAAACTTTGGAGGTAGTATCGTTGGAAATTCAACTCTCGTCAGCATTAATAGCGCAAATTCCTAATTTTAAATTAGGTATCATTGAGTATAAAAATATCACTGTCGGTGATTCTCCTCAAATGGTAAAAGGAAGACTCCAGCTTTTCCAGGAATCCCTCTATTTTGAATTGGAAAACAAAAATGTAACCGATTTACCAGGAATTCAAGAATGGCGGAAAATTTTTAAAATGACCGGAAAGGATACCAATCGTTATCGTCATTCTGCCGAGGCATTAATGAGGAGAGTTCAAAAACAAAATTATCTTTCTTCCGTTCAAAGTGCCATTGATATCAATAATTTTTTCTCTTTACAATACCAAGTGCCAATTGGAATATATGACGAGGATTTATTGTTCGAACCAGTTACAATAAGAATTGGTCAGGAAGGGGAAGAATATCTCGGTCTCAATGGTCGGTTAAACTCACTAGAACATCTCATTATTTCGTCTGACCAAAAAGGTCCCTTCGGAAGCCCTTTTGTTGATTCAGAAAGAACACCAGTGACAGAGAAAACAAAAAACGCTCTCCAGATTATCTACTTAAAGCCTTCAACTGAAATGGAAGACGCTGTAAAGCTCACTGAATCGTTAATGAACATGTTTACACAAATTCATGGCGGAGATGCCTTCTTCCGCATTCTTGGGTGCCAATGAGGTAAATACAAAAAAACGCAACGCATCGTTCTCTAGTAACGATACACTGCGTTAGTTAATATGTATGGAGCGGGTGATGGGAATCGAACCCACTACATCAGCTTGGAAGGCTGAGGTTTTACCAGTAAACTACACCCGCAAAAGACTTTGTCAATAAGAATTGATTAATCATCAACTGACCTTTATTATATTACACGCATTACCAATCAACGTCAAGTGGTTATTACGAAATTTGTCGATTTTTGCAGCTGACCAATAATAAATTGCAAATATAAAAAGTCCAACCAAGGACTTTTTTTAATTCAAATGGTTATTTATCCAATTAATAATATCGGTGATTACCTCTTCTTTATTGATTTCCTTCAGAATTTCATGACGTGCATTATCATAAAATTTATAGTTTACATCCTTAATTCCTGCATTTTTAAAAGCTTGGTAAGTTTTCATTACCCCTTTTGTATTACTTCCAACAGGATCCTTACTTCCTGAAATTAAATAGATTGGTAGTTCTAAAGGAATGGACATTATATTACTTGGTTTATTTATGATTTCAAGGCCTTTAAGAAGGTCATTGAAAAACCCAGAAGTGAATACCCCACCACAAAATGGGTCTGCAATATATTTATCCACTTCTGTTTCGTCACTGCATAACCAATCAAATTCCGTTCTATTAGGTCGAAACCCTTTATTATAGCTTCCAAAGGTCAATTTATTTAGCAATGGACTTGGTGTCTTTTGTCCTTTATTTTTCATTTCCCGACCAGCAATTATCCTGCCGATTTTCCCCAAAAATCCAGGGTCGCCACCTGTTCCTGACAAAATTACGCCAGTAAGCTTTTCCCCGTATAATTGGATATATCTTCTTGATAAAAAAGACCCCATACTATGTCCTAATAAAAAGATTGGGACAGAAGGATTTTCTTTTTCAATTATTTTTGTCAGGTAAACCATATCACTTACTACTTTTTCAAATCCATCCTGATCGGCAAAATATCCTAGGCTGTTATTCATTATCCCTGTTTTTCCATGCCCGCGGTGGTCATTTCCGTAAACAATACAATGATGGGAAACCAGTTCATGAGCAAAAGATTCATACCTTTGAATATGTTCCGCCATTCCGTGGGCAATTTGAACAATAGCCCGTGGATTCTCTTCTATTTCTGCAGCCCATTTAATTGCAAAAATTTCAGTTCCATCACTTGCATGGAAGGAAAATGACGATTGTTGGCCAAACCGATCACTCCTTATTAAGTTTTTTGTTTATAAAAATAAAAACGCACCCAATTTTTCCTTTATATTAGGTAATTGTGTGCGTCTACTATTCTCTATAGTTTATTAACTTAACTTGAATATATATCGCTAAGAAAAAAGACTTTCTGTCAGGGATTTTATATAGCTCATTAACCATGGCCAGCATTTTAATTAACAATAAAAAATGACCCACACATGTAGTGAAGGTCATTCTCTTAGATACCGGTGGTCGGGGTCGAACCGACACTCCAGAAGGAACACGATTTTGAGTCGTGCGCGTCTGCCAATTCCGCCACACCGGCGTATTAAATTGTTTGTAAAAGTAATGCCGAGAACCGGAATCGAACCGGTACGGTAGTCACCTACCGCAGGATTTTAAGTCCTGTGCGTCTGCCAGTTCCGCCACCCCGGCAAAATCAAATGATCTGTTTCAATCGTTCTTCATTATAATTCATTATGGAGGCGGCAACCGGATTCGAACCGGTGGTAAAGGTTTTGCAGACCTCTGCCTTACCACTTGGCTATGCCGCCATAATATGGAGCGGAAGACGGGATTCGAACCCGCGACCCCCACCTTGGCAAGGTGGTGTTCTACCACTGAACTACTTCCGCAATTGGCTGGGCTAGCTGGATTTGAACCAACGCATGTCGCAGTCAAAGTGCGATGCCTTACCGCTTGGCTATAGCCCAATGATAATAATATTATCAGATATTTTTTAAATATAATTGTATGGGGCGACTGATGGGAATCGAACCCACGAATGCCTGAACCACAATCAGGTGCGTTAACCACTTCGCCACAATCGCCATTATAAAATTAATTGGCAGGGGTAGTAGGAATTGAACCCACACCAAAGGTTTTGGAGACCTTCGTTCTACCTTTAAACTATACCCCTATAAATGGTGGAGGGGGACGGATTCGAACCGCCGAACCCGGAGGGAGCGGATTTACAGTCCGCCGCGTTTAGCCACTTCGCTACCCCTCCACTTATAAAAGTTAAACTTGCCAGCTTCTGGTGCCGACGAGAGGACTTGAACCCCCAACCTACTGATTACGATTCAGTTGCTCTACCAATTGAGCTACATCGGCGCAAAAAATTAAATGGTGGCTCGGGACGGAATCGAACCGCCGACACAAGGATTTTCAGTCCTTTGCTCTACCGACTGAGCTACCGAGCCATAAATGGCGGTCTGGACGGGACTCGAACCCGCGACCTCCTGCGTGACAGGCAGGCATTCTAACCAACTGAACTACCAGACCAAATTGCGGGGACAGGATTTGAACCTGCGACCTTCGGGTTATGAGCCCGACGAGCTACCGGACTGCTCCACCCCGCGACGGTAATAATTACATTATTTAATTCATTTCCATAATCTATATGGTGGAGGATGACGGGCTCGAACCGCCGACCCTCTGCTTGTAAGGCAGATGCTCTCCCAGCTGAGCTAATCCTCCACATATTGGTGACCCCTACGGGACTCGAACCCGTGTTACCTCCGTGAAAGGGAGGTGTCTTAACCGCTTGACCAAGGGGCCATAATTTAGAATTTTATGGCGGAGAGCAAGGGATTTGAACCCTTGAGACAGGGTTACCCGCCTACACGATTTCCAATCGTGCTCCTTGGCCACTCGGACAGCTCTCCATTATGGCTCCGCAGGTAGGACTCGAACCTACGACCGATCGGTTAACAGCCGATAGCTCTACCACTGAGCTACTGCGGAATAATTTTATTATAACAGCCTGGCAACGTCCTACTCTCACAGGGACAAAGTCCCAACTACCATCGGCGCTGAGAAGCTTAACTTCCGTGTTCGGTATGGGAACGGGTGTGACCTTCTCGCCATTATTGCCAGACTATTTTTCAGACACTATTTTATTATAATGTCTTTTTAATAATTTTCAAGAGGAATTTTTTTTTTTTCATTCTCTCAAAACTAGATAATGTAAAAGAAGTTGTAAAACTGAGTTCACCTTTAAAATGGTTAAGTCCTCGAACGATTAGTATCAGTCAGCTCCACACGTCACCGCGCTTCCACCTCTGACCTATCAACCTGATCATCTTTCAGGGTTCTTACTAGCTTGACGCTATGGGAAATCTCATCTTGAGGGGGGCTTCATGCTTAGATGCTTTCAGCACTTATCCCGTCCGCACATAGCTACCCAGCGATGCCTTTGGCAAGACAACTGGTACACCAGCGGTGCGTCCATCCCGGTCCTCTCGTACTAAGGACAGCTCCTCTCAAATTTCCTGCGCCCACGACGGATAGGGACCGAACTGTCTCACGACGTTCTGAACCCAGCTCGCGTACCGCTTTAATGGGCGAACAGCCCAACCCTTGGGACCGACTACAGCCCCAGGATGCGATGAGCCGACATCGAGGTGCCAAACCTCCCCGTCGATGTGGACTCTTGGGGGAGATAAGCCTGTTATCCCCGGGGTAGCTTTTATCCGTTGAGCGATGGCCCTTTCCATGCGGAACCACCGGATCACTAAGCCCGACTTTCGTCCCTGCTCGACTTGTAGGTCTCGCAGTCAAGCTCCCTTATGCCTTTACACTCTACGAATGATTTCCAACCATTCTGAGGGAACCTTTGGGCGCCTCCGTTACTCTTTAGGAGGCGACCGCCCCAGTCAAACTGCCCACCTGACACTGTCTCCCACCCCGATCAGGGGTGCGGGTTAGAATTTCAATACAGCCAGGGTAGTATCCCACCGACGCCTCCACCGAAGCTAGCGCTCCGGCTTCTCAGGCTCCTACCTATCCTGTACAAGCTGTACCAAAATTCAATATCAGGCTACAGTAAAGCTCCACGGGGTCTTTCCGTCCTGTCGCGGGTAACCTGCATCTTCACAGGTACTATAATTTCACCGAGTCTCTCGTTGAGACAGTGCCCAGATCGTTACGCCTTTCGTGCGGGTCGGAACTTACCCGACAAGGAATTTCGCTACCTTAGGACCGTTATAGTTACGGCCGCCGTTTACTGGGGCTTCGATTCAGAGCTTCGCTTACGCTAACCCCTCCTCTTAACCTTCCAGCACCGGGCAGGCGTCAGCCCCTATACTTCGCCTTGCGGCTTCGCAGAGACCTGTGTTTTTGCTAAACAGTCGCCTGGGCATATTCACTGCGGCTCTTCGAGGCTATTCACCCCAAAGAGCACCCCTTCTCCCGAAGTTACGGGGTCATTTTGCCGAGTTCCTTAACGAGAGTTCTCTCGCTCACCTTAGGATTCTCTCCTCGCCTACCTGTGTCGGTTTGCGGTACGGGCACCTTTTATCTCGCTAGAGGCTTTTCTTGGCAGTGTGGAATCAGGAACTTCGGTACTAAATTTCCCTCGCTATCACAGCTCAGCCTAACGCAAGTGGGATTTGCCTCACTTGCAGCCTAACTGCTTAGACGCGCATATCCAACAGCGCGCTTACCCTATCCTCCTGCGTCCCCCCATTGCTCAAACGATAAAGAGGTGGTACAGGAATATCAACCTGTTGTCCATCGCCTACGCCTTTCGGCCTCGGCTTAGGTCCCGACTAACCCTGAGCGGACGAGCCTTCCTCAGGAAACCTTAGGCATTCGGTGGATGAGATTCTCACTCATCTTTCGCTACTCATACCGGCATTCTCACTTCTAAGCGCTCCACCAGTCCTTACGGTCTAGCTTCAACGCCCTTAGAACGCTCTCCTACCACTGACATCGTAGATGTCAATCCACAGCTTCGGTGATACGTTTAGCCCCGGTACATTTTCGGCGCAGAGTCACTCGACCAGTGAGCTATTACGCACTCTTTAAATGGTGGCTGCTTCTAAGCCAACATCCTGGTTGTCTAAGCAACTCCACATCCTTTTCCACTTAACGTATACTTTGGGACCTTAGCTGGTGGTCTGGGCTGTTTCCCTTTTGACTACGGATCTTATCACTCGCAGTCTGACTCCCACGGATAAGTCTTTGGCATTCGGAGTTTGTCTGAATTCGGTAACCCGATGAGGGCCCTAGTCCAAACAGTGCTCTACCTCCAAGACTCTTACTACGTGAGGCTAGCCCTAAAGCTATTTCGGAGAGAACCAGCTATCTCCAAGTTCGATTGGAATTTCTCCGCTACCCACACCTCATCCCCGCACTTTTCAACGTGCGTGGGTTCGGGCCTCCATCCAGTGTTACCTGGACTTCACCCTGGACATGGGTAGATCACCTGGTTTCGGGTCTACGACCACATACTAATTCGCCCTATTCAGACTCGCTTTCGCTGCGGCTCCGTCTTTTCAACTTAACCTTGCATGTAATCGTAACTCGCCGGTTCATTCTACAAAAGGCACGCCATCACCCATAAACGGGCTCTGACTACTTGTAGGCACACGGTTTCAGGAACTATTTCACTCCCCTTCCGGGGTGCTTTTCACCTTTCCCTCACGGTACTGGTTCACTATCGGTCACTAGGGAGTATTTAGCCTTGGGAGATGGTCCTCCCTGCTTCCGACCGGATTTCACGTGTCCGGCCGTACTCAGGATCCACTCAGGAGGGAACGAAGTTTCAACTACAGGGTTTTTACCTTCTATGACGGACCTTTCCAGATCGCTTCATCTACCCCGTTCCTTTGTAACTCCATGTTGAGTGTCCTACAACCCCAAGAGGCAAGCCTCTTGGTTTGGGCTATGTCCCGTTTCGCTCGCCGCTACTCAGGGAATCGCGTTTGCTTTCTCTTCCTCCGGGTACTTAGATGTTTCAGTTCCCCGGGTATGCCTTCACTACCCTATGTATTCAGGTAAAGATACTGTTCCATTACGAACAGTGGGTTTCCCCATTCGGAAATCTCCGGATCAAAGCTTACTTACAGCTCCCCGAAGCATATCGGTGTTAGTCCCGTCCTTCATCGGCTCCTAGTGCCAAGGCATTCACCGTGCGCCCTTTCTAACTTAACCTAAAAGGTTTGTTTCTCTTATTAAAAAGAAACGAAAAACTAAAATGGCGATAACTCGATGTTTTACTTTGACTTCTTCTTTACGATTATCTAGTTTTCAAAGAACGAGGCTACTGATTTCAATCACATCGTGATTAATCATCAGAGCTTTACTTCATGCTGCCTTGCGACGAGCTGAGGGATAACTTCCTCGAACTACTGCGGCGCAGGAGCAAAAAAATAAAGCTTCGAGAGAATAATTGCTCCCTCAAAACTAAACAAACAAAGAACGTGTAATAAACAAACTGTTTTGTCTGGCTCATACGTCCAGCTTATATCCTTAGAAAGGAGGTGATCCAGCCGCACCTTCCGATACGGCTACCTTGTTACGACTTCACCCCAATCATCTGTCCCACCTTAGGCGGCTGGCTCCTTACGGTTACCCCACCGACTTCGGGTGTTACAAACTCTCGTGGTGTGACGGGCGGTGTGTACAAGGCCCGGGAACGTATTCACCGCGGCATGCTGATCCGCGATTACTAGCGATTCCGGCTTCATGTAGGCGAGTTGCAGCCTACAATCCGAACTGAGAATGGTTTTATGGGATTGGCTTAACCTTGCGGTTTTGCAGCCCTTTGTACCATCCATTGTAGCACGTGTGTAGCCCAGGTCATAAGGGGCATGATGATTTGACGTCATCCCCACCTTCCTCCGGTTTGTCACCGGCAGTCACCTTAGAGTGCCCAACTGAATGCTGGCAACTAAGATCAAGGGTTGCGCTCGTTGCGGGACTTAACCCAACATCTCACGACACGAGCTGACGACAACCATGCACCACCTGTCACTCTGTCCCCCGAAGGGGAACGTCCTATCTCTAGGATTGTCAGAGGATGTCAAGACCTGGTAAGGTTCTTCGCGTTGCTTCGAATTAAACCACATGCTCCACCGCTTGTGCGGGCCCCCGTCAATTCCTTTGAGTTTCAGCCTTGCGGCCGTACTCCCCAGGCGGAGTGCTTAATGCGTTAGCTGCAGCACTAAAGGGCGGAAACCCTCTAACACTTAGCACTCATCGTTTACGGCGTGGACTACCAGGGTATCTAATCCTGTTTGCTCCCCACGCTTTCGCGCCTCAGCGTCAGTTACAGACCAGAAAGTCGCCTTCGCCACTGGTGTTCCTCCACATCTCTACGCATTTCACCGCTACACGTGGAATTCCACTTTCCTCTTCTGCACTCAAGTCCCCCAGTTTCCAATGACCCTCCACGGTTGAGCCGTGGGCTTTCACATCAGACTTAAAGGACCGCCTGCGCGCGCTTTACGCCCAATAATTCCGGACAACGCTTGCCACCTACGTATTACCGCGGCTGCTGGCACGTAGTTAGCCGTGGCTTTCTGGTTAGGTACCGTCAAGGTACCGGCAGTTACTCCGATACTTGTTCTTCCCTAACAACAGAGCTTTACGACCCGAAGCCTTCATCGCTCACGCGGCGTTGCTCCGTCAGACTTTCGTCCATTGCGGAAGATTCCCTACTGCTGCCTCCCGTAGGAGTCTGGGCCGTGTCTCAGTCCCAGTGTGGCCGATCACCCTCTCAGGTCGGCTACGCATCGTCGCCTTGGTGAGCCGTTACCTCACCAACTAGCTAATGCGCCGCGGGCCCATCTGCAAGTGACAGCGTGACGCCGTCTTTCAGCTTTTCCTCATGAGAGGAAAAGGATTATCCGGTATTAGCTCCGGTTTCCCGAAGTTATCCCAGTCTTACAGGCAGGTTGCCCACGTGTTACTCACCCGTCCGCCGCTAATCATTAGGAGCAAGCTCCAAATGATTCGCTCGACTTGCATGTATTAGGCACGCCGCCAGCGTTCGTCCTGAGCCAGGATCAAACTCTCCAAGAAAGTTGATTAGCTCATTTGTTACGTTGGCTTAGCTTTACTTTCTAACGAAAGATTCACTAATAGTTATTGTTTGTTTGCACGTTTTTGTTTGTTTAGTTTTCAAAGAGCATTTTTTCATCATCGCTCACAAGCGACTTTATTAATATAACATAAGGTGTTTTGAAATGTCAACAACTTTTTTTATAACCGCCACTCACGAAAACTTTAAAAGTTTGTCTCGCAGCGACGGTTATAAATATACCAAGTATTCTCTCTTAGGTCAATACATTTCTAAATTTTTTACGATAATTTCTTGTATACACGATAACATCTATGAAAAACACCTTGTCCCTTAGTTTCAACATTAACGACTTCTACTAAGTGTTTATCAATCAGATACTCAAGTAGTACGGCCATATCGACCGAGTATGGGGTCAATTCCTTTTCGTTCATAATTTCACTAAACGACCAATACTCTTTACCCTTTAATACTTCCAATAAATGTCCTGCACCGATGTTTGTTCTGGAATGAATCATAAATTCACTTGCCAGAAACAAAAGTTCCAATCTTTTTTCAAGTGTTTCTTCACTATTAACAAGTTCTTCATATAATTTAAATATTTCAGGCTCTATTTGCTTTACTTGATGCCAAACCGTAAGTTCGGGATGTAAGCCATTTTCAATTACGGCAAGCCTAGCAAGATGATGCAAAGAATGAACCACATGGTTATAGGCATCAAGAAACAAATGGCTCTCAAACAATGCTTTGCCATCGACGTAACGGCGAATTAATTTTGCAAATTCTAAGCCCATTTTGAGCTTACGACCGTAAAAGGGGAATTCTCGTAGTTCTGTTTTTAAATTAGCAACATATTCATTCCGGTCGAATATTATTTTAGCATCGTGAAGCCATTCAAATATTTTTCGATTGGTACCTAATAAAAGCCATTCTTTCAATAAAGATTCAGCAATAACATGCATAGCCGCCTTTTTATCATCATAGGAATAATGCTTTATAAATAAAGGTTGTTCCGCCTCTTTAACGATAACTAATAGAATGACATCGAATGAATCTGTTGTGTGACCTGACTTTTGTCTTTTTTCTACCATCAAAACCCCAAGAGTATTTGATTGGCTCGCCCTTTCTTGATAAATGGGCCGAAGAATGTCTTCCATTCTCATACCTCCATTATTCTCGATAGCATATTAGGTTCGACAGTAATAACAAAACTCCTTCTTTAAGTAGAGACAAAATTCGACATTTATCTTCCTAGCCTTTTTTCTCTTTTCATAAATATGGTATAGTTTCTCTAGGAGGGAGTCATATGGCTAAATATTCTAGTAAGATAAATAAAATACGTTCTTTCGCACTATCATTGATTTTTATCGGTTTTATTGTTATGTACGGTGGAATCTTTTTTCGGAATTCACCACTTATTATGACCATTTTTATGCTTTTCGGTCTACTTTTTATTATTGCAAGCACCGTCGTATATTTTTGGATAGGAATGTTATCAACAAAAACGATACAGGTAAGATGTCCAGGCTGTGGTAAACCAACAAAAATGCTTGGTCGGGTGGATATGTGTATGTATTGCCGAGAACCTTTGACCCTTGATCAAAAACTTGAAGGTAAAGAATTTGATGAATCATACAATAAAAAATCCGAAAATAAATAGCTATCTCTTTTGTCTGAGATAGCTTTCTATTACAAAAAAAAAACCGACTTTTAAATCGGCCTTAAGTTTCATTCAACTTAATGAACTTCTTTACTTGCGCATTCCGGACAAGATCCGTAAATCTCCATTCGGTGATTTTCAACATTAAAGCCAGTTACATGTGAAGCTAGATGTTCCACTTCATCTAATCCCGGATAATGAAAATCGACTATTTTTCCGCACTTTTCACAAATAACATGATAATGGTGTGAGGTAACAAAGTCGAATCGACTTGAAGCATCACCAAAAGTTAATTCCTTTACTAAACCTACTTCACGAAATACTCGTAAATTGTTGTAAACTGTAGCCACACTCATATTAGGGAATTTCCCCTCAAGAGCTTTATAGATATCATCTGCTGTAGGATGTGACATCGAGCTTATTAAATATTCAAGTATCGCATGACGTTGCGGAGTAATCCGCACCCCAGTTTCCTTTAAGGTATCCAACGCTTCTTTTAGCTGATTCATCGCCATGCACCTCTTTTCTAAAAGATATTCTTACATTATAATTGTTATAATTAGTTTACTAATTCTTTTACACTCTTGTCAATATTGTAATCACATATATAGTAAATTTTTCGTATTTACTGATGTAATGTTTGTTCTTTTTGTCCTAAAAGATGGTTCACATACCTCGCCGTCACAAACAACAGATCGGAAAGTCTATTTAAATAGGCTAAAACAAGCGGATTTACCTCTTCACCGAGCGCTACTGCACACCTTTCTGCCCTTCTTGCTGTCGTACGCGCAACATGAAAAGCAGCTCCTGCTGAGTGCCCACCTGGCAAAATAAAATTGGTCAACTCTGGCAGTGAGGAATTCCATTCATCGATTTGTTTTTCCATTTCCTCAATATCAGAAGAACTGAGAGACCACTTTACTTCCTTACCTTTTGGTGTCGCAAGCTCTGCTCCAACATGAAAAAGATTTGTTTGTATTTTATGATAAACTGTTTCAATTATTACTTTTTCTTGAATGACTTCCCTGGTTAAATAACTGAGAGCAAGTCCAATCATGGAGTTCGTTTCATCACAAGTTCCATAGGCTTCTACTCGCAAGTCGGTTTTTGCAACCCTTTGTCCATAAATAAGTGAGGTTGTACCCTTATCACCAGTTTTTGTATAGATCTTCATTTATAATACCCCCTAGTCAACTCAATCATATATTCTTAAGTTCATTTTACTTTGTAATATATGTATGTAGATTATATTTAAAAATTTCAAAAGAACGTGGTAAATAATTTCTTAATACTTGGTCACGGATCAAGTCTCCTTTACCAACGTTTATAAAGTCAGCCTTCTTTTTCATTAAACAATACTGATTCTCAGTTAGAATAAAGCAAGTTTTTTCTCCATCATAACACCTATACAAACATTTTTAAAACTTGAAAGTTTAGAAATGGTTTTTAAACAAAAAAAAGGGCCACTGTGGACCCAAAACTTTTATCTGAGGAGGTATGCCCTAATAAAATGATATTCAATCAGCACTTTATTGCATTGGACAAATGCCTTTACTGAGGAAAATAGGCTTCAAATTAAGGTCTAATTATTTCAGATTTTCCCTTATGTAATTCAAAGCTTCTTCCACATGCCCGTTTACTTGAACTTTTCGCCATTCTTTTACCACTATGCCATCTTTATCGATAATAAAGGTAGATCTTTCTATTCCCATATATTCTTTACCAAAGTTTTTCTTTAGCTTCCAAACCCCATAGGCTTCCGCTGCCTGATTTTCTGTATCTGCCAGCAATAAAAACGGCAAGCCGTATTTTTCGATAAATTTCTGATGGCGGTCCACAGGGTCTGGACTAATTCCTACTATAACTGCATTCACTTCATTAAATTTTTGAACCTGATCTCGAAAATCACATGCCTCTGTCGTGCACCCAGGGGTCATGTCTTTTGGATAAAAATAAAGGACTACATTTTTCCCTTTAAAACTTGATAAAGTTACTGTTTTATTATTATTTGCCTCTAACGTGAAATCAGGAGCCTGCATCCCTACTTCTATTGTCATAATGATCACTCCATTTGTAAAATATTTCTTAACCATAGCCTAACGAATCTTAGCAAACAAAACAACTATCACGCATTCGTCGGCTTATTTTTCCCGTTCAAACACTGCTCTGGCTACAAATGCTGCTGGTAGCGTGTATCCAATTAACGCCTCAGTAACAGCAATAATTCTACCTATTCCATATGGTATGACATCACCGTTGCCTACTGAAAAAAGAGTCATAGCACTGAAATAAAAACTTGTTTCAAACATATTATGCTTATTATGCTTATATATTTCTCTCAGTAGTGACATTCCGACTAAATCAAATAATAGATAAATAAGACCAAATCCGATGATTACGGTTAAGTAAACTGATCCCAAATAAAGAAAATTTTCAACCGACACAAATTTCCCTTTAATCGTTCTCGGAACAAAAAGTGTCCTCAAACTCATAAAAATGCAGAAAACAACGACAGGAAGCAAGAAATAGATCATCAGTAAGACCACCTCAAATTTACAAGTGCTATTCTATTTCTATGCATGCTTGAACCATAAAATATCAAAAACCAGGCAACGATGCCTGGTTCCTGATTAATTTCCCGCCCCCCTATACTTCTTAACTCCTTGATTCCAAAGAAGTACAGAGAGTACAAAGAATACAATACCTATGACGGGGGTTAAAAACGCATATCCATACCATTCCCTTTTACCAAGGAAATAGGCGAAGGATAAGCCCCGACAAAGGCAAATGGCAATACCCATGTTAAAACAAAACGAATCACTTGATTATAAATATCCACAGGGTAACGTCCATAGTTACTGATATTGTACATCATTGGCATAATCGAGGTTCTCGCATCAGCCCAAAAGCTTATGCAGGCAATCATGATAAAAACTCCTCCATATACAAGGGCACCACCTATCACAAAAACCAAAAACAAGAACGGGTCGTACCATTTCACAGCAACACCTAGCCTGCTTCCAGAATAAAACATAACAGCTAGTCCTGTAATGACACCTAATAATGATTCTAGTTCAATACGTTCAAGAATAATTTGAAACAGACTATGAATAGGTCTAGTTAGAATTCGGTCAAGTTCCCCTTTTACAATATAACGCTCATTAAAATCCCATATGTTGAAAAAGGTAGAAAATAAGGCAAACGGCACGAGGAAAAATCCATACATAAAAATGATTTCATCCCTATTCCAACCATTCAACAAACTTGTATGACCAAATACAACCAAAATAAAAATAAGGTTAATAGCCTGCGATAGTAAATCAGAGAAAAACTCAACAAACAAATCAGCACGATATTGAAACCTTGTTTTCAAATATTGAGAAATATATTGAAAAAGCATTGATGTATAAAACATTTTTTAACCCCCTTGAATAATCATTTGTTTTTTCGCCAAGTTCCAAAGTAATAGCACAGGCAAAATCAAAATGACTACCCAAACAAATTGTTGAATTAAGGCGTTCAACGCTTGTTGGTGGGTGAATCCGTTTGTAAAAATCATACTTGGAATATAGCTGATTCCTTGAAAGGGAAGATATTTCATCACATCTTGGGCCCATCCAGGAAAGAAACTTATCGGAAGGAGCAGTCCAGAAAATAAATCAATGACAACTCGTTTCGCCCTGATTAAACCGGCATTATTATATAAAAAGAAAGTGGTAATTCCTGTTAATAAATTGAGCTCTGTATTGATGATAAAGCTAAATACGATGGAGATAGCAAACATTCCCCAAACACTTGGATCCCAAGTGAATTTTACAGGGAAGATTAAAGAGACAATTACCAATCCTGGAACAGAGAAAAAAAGAGCCGGAATATCCCTTCTCCAAGACCCTGCATCGTTTTCATTCCAAGATAGCTGTAAGGCCTAATCAATTCAATTGCTACTTTCCCTTCCATGATTTCTAATGCCATTTCCCTGTCTAGGTTATTAAAGTAAAAGGCACGGGCCATCCAGGAAACCGCAACATAAGTGGTCATTTGAATGATGGAAAGTCCTACAATTTGTTGCTTTCCCCCATAAATTGCAGACCATAAAAAATAATAGACTCCAATGTTTATGCTATAGATAAGAATCCCTGTATAATAGTCGGTTCGATAGGCGAGCATCATTAAAAAACGGATTCTAATCATTTCTAAATATTTCTCCAAACTTTTATGCCTCCTATACTTTTAAAACGGTGCCTTTTTCATAAATATTACGAATGATTTCTTCTGTTGAAATCTCGTTAATTTTCATATCTTTAATTTTATGGCCGCTACCACCTTGGCAATAACTTGAGAAATGAGTTCATCGCTATCCTCTAGAAATGCCGTAAATTCAATATTCTTTTCATCCATTTCCCACTTAACAGGCATTCCTATTGTTAACTCCCTAATCTTTGTAATATCAACCCTCTCTAAAAATTGAAACTGAAGTGCTTTTCCTTCGCCCCATTGCTCTTTTAAATTTCTTAAGGCACCATCATAAATAATTTTTCCTTCATCAAGCATGATCACCCGCTCGCACAATGCTTCAATGTCAGAAAGATCATGTGTTGTAAGGAGAATGGTTGTATTAAACTTTTCATTTATCTCTTTTAAAAATTCGCGGATTTTCAACTTTACTAGTACATCTAATCCAATCGTCGGTTCATCTAAAAATAGCAATGGCGGATTGTGAATTAATGCTGCCGCAAGCTCACATCTCATTCTTTGCCCAAGCGACAATTTACGAACCGGCTTATCTAATAACGGCTCTATATCTAAGGTTTCAATGACATGATTCATGTGGTCATTGTAATGGGCATCTGATACTTTATAGACTTTTTTCAAAAGGCGAAACGATTCTTGAACTGCAATATCCCACCACAACTGCGAACGCTGGCCAAATACAACCCCAATCGTCTGGACAAATTTTTCCCTCTCTTTGTGAGGGTTCATTCCATTAACGGTGATCTGCCCTGATGTGGGTGTTAAAATTCCTGTCATCATTTTAATAGTGGTTGATTTTCCAGCGCCATTTTCGCCAATATATCCGACCATTTCCCCCTGTTTTATTGTAATGTTAATATCATTTACAGCGGGCACGACCTTATAATTCCGGGTAAAAAGATCCCTAAAAGCCCCTTTTAAACCTGTTCTGCTTGAATAGGCTTTAAATTCTTTCCGCAGATTTTTTACCTCAATTACGTTCGTCATACATATTCCTCCTGACATTACCTAAGTTGTTAGTTTAGCCAAATTACGGAAGTAACACAACTGTCATTGCCTTTACATGTTTAACTTAGAATATTTGAAAAGTTTAAACAGAAAAAAACCAGATAAAAACGTGCTAAAATAAGGAAGAATTTAATTCAAGGAGGAAAAATCGTGCAATTCTCTAATTCAGATCGATTACATAATGAAGCGCTTGAACATATTGTCGGCGGTGTAAACAGTCCATCTCGTTCCTATAAAGCTGTTGGCGGTGGAGCACCTGTGGTAATGGAACGTGCACAGGGTGCTTATTTTTGGGATGTTGATGGCAATCAGTATATCGATTATCTTGCTGCCTACGGGCCGATTATTACAGGTCATGCCCACCCACATATCACTGAAGCAATCAAAAAAGCCGCTGAAAGCGGTGTTCTTTATGGCACACCAACCCCACATGAGGTGAAATTCGCAAAAATGTTGAAGGAAGCCATTCCTTCGTTAGATAAAGTCCGATTTGTGAACTCTGGTACAGAAGCAGTAATGACAACAATTCGTGTCGCCCGTGCCTATACCGGTCGAGATAAAATCATCAAATTTGCCGGTTGCTATCATGGTCATTCTGACCTCGTCCTTGTTGCGGCAGGTTCAGGACCATCAACACTCGGAACACCTGATTCGGCTGGTGTACCCAAAAGTATCGCCCAAGAAGTTATCACTGTCCCTTTTAATAATATTGAACCTTTTAAAGAGGCATTGGAAAAATGGGGCGATCAAATTGCAGCCGTATTAGTGGAACCGATTGTAGGTAACTTCGGAATCGTAGAGCCGAAAGAGGGTTTCCTAAAACAAATCAATGACCTTACACATGCGGCCGGCGCATTAGTGATTTATGATGAGGTAATTACAGCATTTCGTTTTATGTATGGTGGTGCACAGGATTTACTAGGCATCCAGCCCGATTTGACAGCACTTGGAAAAATCATTGGTGGCGGTCTGCCAATCGGAGCTTATGGCGGCCGTAAGGAAATCATGGAGCAGGTTGCCCCTCTTGCCCCTGCCTATCAAGCAGGAACAATGGCCGGAAATCCAGCATCTATTCTTTCGGGTATCGCCTGTCTTGAAGTATTAAGCCAAGAAGGTATTTACGATTACTTAGATCGTTTGGGTGCAATGCTTGAAGAGGGAATTTTAGAGGCGGCAAAGGAATACAATATCCAAATTACCATTAATCGATTGAAAGGTGCATTCACTGTTTATTTTACAACAGAAAAAATTGAAAACTACGCCCAAGCCGAAAATACCGATGGCGAGACTTTTGCTAAATTTTTCAAACTTATGCTTCATCAAGGTATTAATCTCGCTCCATCAAAATACGAAGCATGGTTCCTTACAATTGCTCATACTATGGAAGACGTTGAAGCAACAATTCAAGCTGTAAATAATGCATTTTCCTTACTTGAGGATGAATAAATATACAAATTCCATACAATAAAAGGGAGTGTTAATCACTCCCTTTTATTTTTATATTACTATTGAAAACGTTTACAATAAAACTTATTTCATTCATTCTTAATAATTTTTAAGTTATTTCCATATCCAAAACAATGTATATTTATTTGATTTCTGAAAATTCATATGATACTATTATATTATTATTTTGTTTTTTATTCCCTTAACTTAATGCCCCAATAAAGTGCCAAATTATTTCTTAACCACAAACATAATAATTCAATCCAATAGGTAAATAGGAGGTGAAGTGGCTTTAAAGGATTACCCGATGAAGCCCAATTAAAATGACAAAAAGATGGAACCCTTCGCTTTTCAAAGAATTTCACCAACATGAACATGATGCATGCGGAATAGTCGCTTGCCTTGAAAAAGAAAAGCGTCCTACTAGAAAGAATATTTTTGACTGTATTGATGCACTTGTTACCATGAATCACCGGCCGGTTTTATTAATGGTGAAGGAGATGGGGTTGGAATTCATACTGATATCCCAACCGAGCTCTGGAAAGAAAAATTACTAGATGCAGGTGTTGACACTAAACTAGTCGAAAAAGAAGGATTTGCTGTTGGTCATGTTTTCATTAGCCAAAAAGCAAACTGGCATTCTACTAAAAACGAATTACTTCAAAAGCTAGGTAACTATGAATTAGAAGTAGTTTTTGAAACAAATCAAGTTACGGACCCCTCTGCCCTTGGTCCAATCGCGATTCAGGAAAATCCTGTTTTTTGGCAATTCGCTTGTTTCTCAGCCAAAACCAGGCAAGAATTAACAAAAGTTCTTTTTGAAGCATTGATTGATTTTGAAACCAATGAACATGTCCATGTAGCATCACTAAGTCAAAATCACGCAGTATATAAAGTAATGGGAGCTGGGGATATTCTTCCTCGCTATTATAAGGACCTAGCAAACCCACTTGTTGCCTCAACCATGACGCTTGGACATAATCGCTACTCAACCAATACACTTTCAAGCTTTTTCCGTGTTCAGCCATTTAGTGTACTTGGACATAATGGAGAAATTAATACCATTTCCAAATTACGTGATGAAGCAAAGATGATTGGAGTTCCACTTGTTTATAACGGAAGTGATTCTCAGGATTTAAGCAGGATCATGGAAACACTAATCTGTCGCGACGGTTATTCGTTATTTGAAGCATTGGACCTTTTGTTCCCGCCAATCGTCAATGAAATCAAGGCTTATTCTGAAGAACTTCAAGATTTATATACGTATCTTCGCGAAGCGTGGGGACACTTTGCTCAGGGTCCGGCAGGAATTATTTCACGATATGGAGATGAAGCTGTATTTAGTGTTGACGCACTAGGTCTTCGCCCACTTTGGATGCTTGAAACAGAAAGTTCTTATCTGTTTTCCTCTGAATCAGGAATTCTTCCTTCAAGTGAGTATGTGAATGATCCTAAGCCATTGGCCCCTGGTGAAAAGGTTGGCTTCAAATGGAGTGGTGGAAAACTAGATGTTTACGAACAAGACCGCTTCCAAAATGAAGTTTATAGTCGTTTTTCAGATCGATTAAGTATTCGGGATTCCAGATTGCGATTAAATGTACCTGTATTAAGTAAAACTATCACAATGAATTATCCTGACAAAATCCATAACGGTCAATACAAGGCCTTTGGTTGGGAACGTGATCATATTCAATTGATCGAGCAAATGGCTGAAAAGGGCGTTGAACCAATTCGGTCATTGGGGCATGATGCACCGCTAGCTGCTCTTAATCCTGAACGTAAAAACATCGCAGATTACATTAAGGAAAGTGTCGCGGTAGTAACAAATCCAGCAATCGACCGTGATCGTGAAACAGAACATTTTTCTACGCGTGTCATTATCGGGAAACGTCCTACTTTATTCTTTAATGAACAAGTTGAAACCGTTCTTGAATTAACCTCTCCCCTTCTATTAGAAGGTAAAGCAGGCTTTAATTGCTCGAGCAACTTGGGTCAACCAAGCTTTGATCAAGTCATTCAGTATTTTCAAGAGAAGAAATTAGCAGCGTTTATTTCTACTACTTTCAATAAAGACGAAACGGTTGATAAAGCATTAGATAGGCTTGCTAACGAGGCAGTTCAAGCTGTTCTAGCAGGGAAATCCTTACTTGTTCTGGATGATGCAAAAGCACACCAAGATGATTCCTATTGGATTGACCCACATTTAGTGACGTCGGCAATTGATCAAGCATTGGTCAAAGCAGAATCGAGAAGAGATTGTTCTATCGTTTTACGCTCAGCAGCCATTCGTTCTCTTCATGATATTGTTACGGTTTTGGGCTTAGGTGCAGATTTAATCAGCCCATATTATATGTTCATGACTGTTCTTGATGAATCAACCCAGCCTCTTATCAACTTATATGGTGCTCTTACAAAAGGTCTTGAAAAGGTAATCTCAACCATTGGGATTCACGAATTGCGTGGTTATGGAAGACTATACTCAAGCATTGGCTTACATGAAGATATCGCCAATGTTTTGAACATCGTTAACTTTTTCGGATCAAAAGAAATTGCAGATGACTTTGATGCCTGGAAGCTTGATGCTTTTTCAAGAGCAGAGGATTACCAGAATGAAAAGGGAAGAATCGGAAAAACATTCCATCTATTCCCTCGCATTTGGAAGGCAATTGGCGAAGTGGCTTCTACTGGTGACTACAATGTTTATCGAGATAAAATCTCAGAACAAGAATTAGAAAATCCAACGACCATTCGCCATTTAGTACAATTAAAAAAGAACAATCAAACCTTATCCCCAAATGATGTCGATATTTGTGTGGGTGATCATGATTTACCGTTTATTATTTCTTCCATGTCATTTGGCTCGCAAAACGAGATCGCTTTCCGTGCTTATGCTGAAGGTGCCGACAGATTAAATATGGTCAGTTTAAATGGTGAAGGCGGAGAAATTAAGGATATGCTTGGTAAATATCCGAAAACAAGAGGACAGCAGATTGCATCCGGCCGATTTGGTGTCAATGCAGAACTCTTAAACTCCTCCAATCTATTAGAAATTAAAATTGGCCAGGGGGCAAAGCCTGGTGAAGGCGGACACTTACCTGGCTCAAAGGTTACAGCGAAGGTTGCAGCAGCACGTAATGCTACACTTGGGTCTGATTTGATTTCACCATCAAACAACCATGATATTTATTCTATTGAAGACTTAGCCCAAATGATTCAAGAATTAAAAACAGCGAATGACCAAGCAAAAATTGCTGTTAAGGTCCCTGTTGTACCGAATATTGGAACGATTGCTGTTGGTATCGCGAAAGCAGGCGCTGATATCATCACTTTGAGCGGCTTTGATGGCGGTACAGGTGCTGCCAGAATTCACGCTCTCCAACATGTTGGATTGCCAGTTGAAATTGGTGTAAAAGCAGCACATAATGCACTCCTAGAAAGTGGTCTTCGCCATAAAGTTGAAATATGGGCAGATGGTGGTATGAAGAGCGCCATGGATGTCATGAAGATCATGCTTCTTGGAGCAAACCGAGTCGGTTTCGGAACATTAGCAATGCTTTCCATCGGGTGTACCACGTGCCGCGGCTGTCATTTAGATACTTGCCATGTAGGAATTGCTACACAAATTGAATCAGAGGTACAGGCAAAAGAACACGGGTTACGCCGTTTCGTCCCAAGACAATTAGATTTAGCCGTTCAAGGAATTATGAATCTTTTCACGGCATTTGGCACGGAATTAAAAGCGTTGGCTGCATCCCTTGGGATTCGCAATCTACAGGATGCCGTAGGCCGTTCGGATTTATTAGAACAGGTTAGCGGTCAGAACCAGCTTGATCTTTCTTACTTGCTTAAATCCCTAGAAATTAGCCAATTTACCAAAACTGAGGTTTCTAAAGCCATTGCAGAAGTCCAAATGCAAGTTGCAGTGGGGGCAGAGTATCTTGATGGAAGTGTTGAACAATTACATTCCTCCCGCGAATTCGACAGTGTCACGTCTGAACAAAGGGTCTTGGGAAGCCGAGTTTCCTGCCACCGAGTACGCGGTAGACTGGATGGTTCATATAAACAGCTTCCTCCAGTTGTCCTAAAGTATAAAAACGGCTCTATTCCTGGAAATGGCTTAGGTGCCTATAATAGTGAAGGGATCAACATTACTGTTAACGGTGGCGGTCAGGACGGAGTCGGAAAAACCTCGTTCGGAGGAAACATTCACGTCTTGAAGTCTAAAGGTAAAAATGGAAACTATTATAACGGTTCTGTTGGAAAAGGTTTCGGCTACGGCGCTCAAAAAGGTCTCCTTGTCGCACAAGGAAATGCCGATGCGCGTGCGGGAATAAGACTTTCCGGAGCAGATTTAATCATAGGCGGTCTTGTCAAAAAGCCTCTTCCTGAACAAGAAGCCGGAAACATTGGCTCTAATGCTAATATTAAAGGCTTTGCATTTGAATATATGACAAACGGCCGCGGACTTGTACTAGGTGATCCAGGACCATGGATTTGTGCAGGGATGACAGGCGGCGTAGTCTATATTCGCCATCAACCTGAAGTGGGTTTAACAAAAGAGGCTATTAATAGAAGAATTGCAAAAGGCGCAAAGGTATCGGTAGCTGAGTTAAATGAAAAAGGGAAAAGTGATATAAATGATCTTTTAGGTCAATATATTAACTTACTTGAAAGTGATGGTCAAATCGAGGAAGTTAAACAACTTCAAGAGCTCTTAGCTGCTCCAGAAAATCACTTTATCCAGGTACTTCCAGTTAAAGAACAAGCTGATCCATCTGTATCAACAGAATGATATAGTATTTTTAAAAACGTTCGCTTTCCAGGCGAACGTTTTTTTTATGTTAGATTTTCTTACAAAAATTTAAAGTAAAATTCACAATTTTTCTCTTGATAATATGTTCTATTCCATGTATAGTACAGTATTGTTTATTGAACAGACTAATACCAAATCATAGTTTTGAAAGGAATTTAATTGGAATGAAGTTAGGCGCCCGCATTTTAAAAACGGGAATAGCAATCGTTTTATCACTTTATCTTGGACAGTTACTGCATTCACCTTCCCCAGTCTTCGCAGGAATATCAGCTATTTTCGCGATTCAGCCAACCATTTATCGTTCATATTTAACGATTATTGAGCAAATTCAGGGAAATATTATTGGTGCACTATTTGCTGTCATTTTTGTTCTCACCATAGGAAATCATTTCGTTGTTATTGGATTAGCTGCTGTTATTGTTATTACAATTAATCTTAAGCTTAAACTTGAAAATAACATTGGTCTATCACTTGTGACGCTTATTTCCATTATGGAAACGCCAGCAGGGAGTTTTATTCCGTTCGCAGGTATCCGGTTTTCAACGATTATGATTGGGGTATTTTCAGCATTCATCGTCAATCTCGTGTTTATGCCTCCTAAGTATGAAACAAAGCTTTATCTGCGAATTACCATTACAACAGAAGAAATTATCAGGTGGATTCGCTTAAGCACCCGTCATGATTTTGATCATCATCAGCTCAAAACGGATATAGAAAAACTAAAGGACAGTAGCATTAAAATGGGTCAGTTATATGTATTGTACAAAGAGGAACGGAGTTATTTTAAAAAAAATAAGTTAGAAAAATCACGAAAACTAGTGGTTTATCGACAAATGACTTTAGCAGCAAGGAAAGGACTCGACACATTAAAACGACTACATCGTTTTGAAAATGAATTACTTATCCTACCTGTAGATTTTCAACATTCGATTCGTGAGCAATTAGATCGTCTTATCTATCATCATGAGCAGCTAATGCTCAGATTCATTGGAAAGGTTCCGAACCCGCCTGCTAATACAGAAGCCAATGTTTGTTTAAATAAAAAAGAAATATTCAACCTCTTCTTACATCATCAACAAGAAAATATAGATCAAAATCCACACCTTTACCATACAATGCAAATCATCGCATCCATTATTGACTATGGTGAACAGATTGAACACCTTGATACATTAATTAACAGTTTTCATTCCTTTCATCAAAATGAGATATCCATCGACGATGAAAATCAGGAATTATAAAAACCGAAGCAATTATGATTCTGCTTCGGTTTCTTTTTCCTCTCCAGCTGTTGAATTTGAAATAAATTATAATAATTCCCTTGCTTCGCCATTAGTTCTTCATGTGTACCCACTTCAACAATTTGGCCATGCTCAATTAGCACAATTCGATTGGCGTGTGTAATCGTTGATAATCGGTGGGCGACAATAAAGGTGGTCCGATCCTTTGCCAGTTCCTCCAGTGCTTCTTGTATGAGATGTTCACTTTCTAAATCAAGTGCCGATGTTGCCTCATCAAGAATTAAAATAGGTGGATTTTTCAAAAATACACGAGCGATTGCAATTCGTTGTTTTTGTCCGCCTGAAAGCTTAATCCCTCTTTCACCAACCTTCGTATCATATCCTTCTGAAAGGTTAGAAATAAAATCATGAGCGTTGGCTGCTTTTGCTGCTTGAAATACTTCTTCATCCGAAGCTCCCGGCTTTCCTAACAATATGTTTTCCTTGACAGATTCGCTAAATAAAATATTATCTTGAAAAACGACACCAATTTTGTCCCGTAGAGTTTGTACCTTAAATTGCCGGATATCAACGCCATCTAAAATAATTCTACCTTTAGTTACGTCATAAAAACGGGGAATGAGGCTTACAATTGTAGATTTCCCACCGCCGCTCATCCCAACAAAGGCAATGGTTTCTCCCCTTTTTACATGTAAGGTAAGATCCTCTAAAACCATATTTTCTTTTTCACCATATGAAAAAAACACATTTTCGAAAGAAACGTCGCCAGCGACATAGACACACTCTTTAGCATCAGGGGAGTCGACAATGTCATACTTTTCATCCATGAATTCAAATACCCGATCCATTGATGCAAACGATTGAGTAACCGTTGTCGAAGAATTGACCAATCTTCTTAAAGGATCGTAGAGTTTATCGATATAAGCAAAGAATGCAACCATGGTCCCTAATGTAAGGCTGTGTTGAATAACAAGGTAAGAGGAGTATCCAATTACAAGTAATGGAGCTATATCTGTAATGGTATTGACAACTGAAAACGACTTTGCATTCCAACTTGTATGCTGCAATGCCTTTTCTAAAAAGTTTTTATTTACTCGATCAAATTGCGTTTGTTCATACTCTTCAATCGCAAAACTCTTAATTACCGACATTCCTTGCACCCGTTCATGCAAATAGCTTTGGACCTCAGCCAGCGCTTGAGAACGAATCCTTGTAAATTTGCGCAAATTACCAAAAAAGTACCTTACAGAAATCGCATAGAGAGGAAACAGCAAAATAGAAACAATTGTGAGCGAGACATTCATAGAAAACATAATAAAAATCGCAATGAAAATGGTTGCGATATCTAGCCAGAAGTTCATTAATCCAGAGACAACAAAAGTTTTCGTTTGTTCTACGTCATTAATGACACGGGAAATAATTTCTCCTGCTCTTGCGTTAGCATAATATTTAAAACTTAGCTTTTGGATATGTGAATACAAAGTATTACGTATATCATAAAGAATCTTACTAGATGTCCACTGGGCAAAATATTGACGATAGTACTCAATCGGTGGGCGAAGAACGATAAAAACAACAACCATTGCTCCCATGATGAGAAACAGCTTTTGAATTTTTTCATGGTCTGTTAATCCACGATTGCCTATAATATCATCCACCACGTATTTAATCAGCATTGGAATAATGAGAGGTATCGCGAATTTAATAATCCCGATAAGGATCGTCACAATAATTTGCCATCGATATGGTTTTACAAATTTAAGGTATCTGAGAATGCTATTCAATGTGGACCCCCTTTCTTCTATATGTTTTTGCGGACACAAACGAAAACCTGTTGATCACATCAACAGGGAATTAAACAAACACGACTCTTATCGTCTGTATGTTAAATAACGTTCATACCAAATATCAATAAAGTCAGGTGCAAAAGGCCTTTACGCTGACGAATCCAACGGATGAGCTTATCAACATTTCTTTTAAGAATTTGGTCGATGGCATCCGGATATTTCATTTCGCGGCGATGGCGCTCATATTCATCTTCGTCTAATAAATTAAATGTCATGTCAGGGAATACCTTTATATCAAGATCATAGTCAATATATTTAAGTGCTTCTCCATCAAAAATAAACGGTGAGCTAATATTACAGTAATAATAGATCCCATCCTCACGAATCATTCCGATTACATTAAACCAGTATTGAGAATGAAAATAACAAATTGCTGGTTCCCTCGTAATCCACGTTCTTCCATCTGATTCCGTAACAATCGTCCGATCATTTCCACCTATCACCAAATTCTGCGTCCCTTTTAAAACAGTGGTTTCTTCCCATACGCGATGGATGTGCCCATTGTGTTTATAACTATGTATTTGTATTGGTTCACCTTCGATGGGTACGCCCATGATTCTCCCCTACTTTCATTCCTGAACGCTTTGTAACCTATCCTAAACATAAATAAACGACAAAAGGCAACAAAGTACAATTCCTATTTTCTACTATTATAACGGTTGAGGAAAGATTTTAAAACAAAAGAGCCATTGAAATCAATGACTCTACATAAAAATTTGCATATTTTTTACTAAAATTTGCTTTTTCCACCTAAAGTATCGGTGTTAAGTTCATTTCCCGGTAGGAATTGATGACTTCTTCTGTCTGCTTTTCAAAAATTAACTGGATTTCCTTCAACTCTTTTTTCATTTGATTAATATCAATTTGGATACTTTCTAACTTAGTTTCATTTTGTAAGCCTCGCAGTTCTTCTTCAATTTCTTGACACCGCTCAAGCTCAGCTTGAAAATACAGTAATTTTTCCATTGTCACCATTTGCTCGGAAACTAATCGGTTAAAGTGATCCATTTTTCCCTCACCGCCTTATTTTTTTTACCTACTATGTATTCTTGAAAAGAAGGATATATCCTTTAACTACTTTTGTAGTCTTTATGGAGGTTTTGTCGAATAAATTGTGGAAGGAGTGTATTTCCTTAAAAATACATAATAGAAGGCACTCTTTTTCGAATAAAAGAGTGCCTTCCGCTTTCGTTATCTTAGCTTTGACCCATTTGGCCAGAGCCTTGGTTTTTCTTAGCTTGAGATTGTTGGTTTTGTTGTCTTACTTCCTGAGCATTTGTTTCGCTCGCAAATTCAGTTCCAAATTGGCCCGCAGCACCTGCAGCACCTGCACCGGCACTAGCTGATTGAGCATTTTGTTGTCTAACTTCTTGGATGTTAGTTCCAGCTGTAGTTTTGTTTGCTTGTTGATTGAATTTTGCCACTGTAATCACCTCCACGAGTTTATAATAACCATGAGTAGAAGTGACTATGCATGAAAATTATGGCAAAATAATTTCGAAAAGTGGAAACGTCTCGGTTTGACTATTCTACTTTATAATTTAAACGAGCAATGATATTCCACCATCAACAATAATCGTTTGCCCGCGTATCATGTTAGAGTCTTCTGATAAAAGGAACATGATGCAGTTAACCATATCGTCAATTTCAACCATTTTTCCTGCAGGTGTATTATCCCTTGCTTCTTGAAGTAATTCTTCCCGGTTTGGAAAATGCTTTAATGCTTCGGTATCCACAGCTCCACCGGATACCGCATTCACGACAATATTCATTGGTGCCAGCTCTACTGCTAAGTATCTTGTTAATGCTTCTAGAGCAGCTTTAGAAACGCCAACAGCAGTATAATTCTTTAGGTAGCGAATTGAACCAAGTGAACTGATGCTGACAATTTTCCCACCGCCATTTCTCTCCATTAGCTTGGCTGCTTCCTGTGCACAAAACAATAAAGCTTTACTATTAATGTTTAAGGTCCAATCCCAGTGTGATTCCTCCAGCTCCATAACTGGTCGCTGAACACCGGAAGCCGCATTATTCACAAAGATATCTAAGCGACCGAATTCCTGATTGATTTGGCTAAACATATCTTTAATTTTCGCTACATCACCAACATTGGCTTTTACGATTAAAACTTTTCTGCCAAGGGCTTCAATTTGTTCGGCTGTTTCAAGAGCGCCCTTTTTACTTCTAGCATAATTAATCACGATATCATAACCCGATTGGGCTAACCGTAATGCCGTCGCCTTGCCAATTCCCCTGCTGCTTCCTGTAATAAGTGCTACTTTTTGTGTCATATTACTATTCCCTTCTTATTTCAACTTTTGTTATCATTTTAGCTTTTTCATGAATAGAAGACAATTCATAACAATACACTAAGGCGGAATACGTTTTGGAAAGGAAGAAGAGAATGTATATTGGAAGGGATATGACTGAGCTTTCGATGATGTCGAAGACAGAGTGGGATGATAGTGAGCTTGCTTTTTATCATCATTCATTGCAACAAATCGCTCCATATTTAAATATCGAAGGGCAGACCATCCATCGGGAAATAATTGAAGAAATTGAAAATCGCGGCGGAATTAAACAACAAGTTGCAGACTATACACATGGAACTAAGACAGTTTATGATTAATTTAAAAATGAACGCCTAAGTTAACGGCGTTCATTCCTTTTGATATTCATTAAAAAGCTTAAGCATTTTTTGCGAAGAAACAGGAAAAGCATACTCGTTCATTTCTTCAACGGAAACGAGTTTCCACTCATCACTTTCCTTAAACCCTGAACATATTATTCCTGAGTGAATATTTATATTCCACACTAAATGTGAAAAAACATGTTCAATCTGACCAATAATTTTTTCAAGATCAATTATTAACCCATAGGTTTGCTTAAATTGGTTACAAACTTGCTCACGGTCATTTTCTATTGGATGATGAATTTCTATATTTGGAAATTCCCATAAATTAGCCAATAGCCCATTTGCAGGACGTTTATGAATCAGCATTTTACCATCTTTATCTGTCAAAATAACAGCTGCTAATTGAACATTACGCACTTTATTTTTCTTCGACTTAATGGGAAGCTCTGTTTGTACCCCTTCATAAAAAGCCTGGCAGTGGTCTCTTACTGGGCACAATAAACAGGAGGGAGATGTGGGTGTACAGATTAATGCACCTAATTCCATTAAAGCCTGATTGAATTCAGAAGGTTCGTCATGGGAAATTAATTCTCTTACAGCCTGTTCAAATACCTTTCGAGAAGATTGTCTAGCTATATCATCCCAAATGGAGAGGATTCTCGATAAAACTCTCATTACATTTCCATCTACTGCAGGTTCGGGGATTCCATATGCAATACTTAAGATCGCACCAGCTGTATAAGGACCTACCCCTTTAAGTTCAGCGATCTCTTTTGGGGTATTCGGTACAACGCCATTATATTTTTCTTTTACTTCCCTAACGGCTGATTGTAAATTGCGGACTCTGGAGTAATAACCGAGTCCTTCCCATGCCTTTAATACTTTATCTTCATTGGCTTCAGCTAGGTCTTCAATCGTGGGAAACCATTCAATAAAACGATTAAAAAATGGGATGACCGTATCGACTCTCGTTTGCTGCAGCATAATTTCTGAAACCCAAACTTTGTATGGGTCCTGGTCTTTTCTCCATGGCAAGCATCGCTGCTCTGCTTTAAACCAAGAAATTAAATCCATCTGAAATTTATCAATATTTAGCTTTTCAATATTTTTTACTACATTTACCATTCAATTAGTGCCTCCAGCTTGTTAAACATTAAGAAATAAGGGAATATAATAATAAGTATTTTTGTTTTACGATAATCCAATTTGTTTATTTTGACAAGATATTATTGAAGGGAGATTTTCCTTTTGGATACAGGTACACATGTTGTCATGGGAATTGCTCTTGGTGGTCTTGCTACACTTGATCCAGTAGTGGTAAGTAATCATGCCACTGTCACTAGTGTTTTAATTGCCACCATTGCAGGATCGCAAATACCAGATATTGACACGGTATTAAAACTAAGAAATAATGCAATTTATATTCGAAATCATCGGGGTGTTACCCACTCAATCCCAGCCGTTATTTTATGGCCGCTTGTCATTTTAGCAGTGGTCTATCCCTTTTTTCCAAATGCCAATCTTCTTCATTTATGGGCTTGGACGTTTGCTGCGGTATTTCTGCATGTTTTTGTAGATATTTTTAATGCCTATGGAACACAGGCTTTAAGCCTTTTTCAAATAAGTGGGTGGCCCTGGGGGTAATTAACACATTTGACCCGTTTATATTTGGAATTCATGTTCTTGGAATATTTATTTGGGTGTTTGGAGCAAATCCAGGTTATACATTTTTAGTCATTTACGCGGTGATCGTCGCTTATTATTTCCTCCGATTCCATGCCCAACGGAGGGTTTTAACTGAAGTGAAAAAACTTATACCTGATTTAACAGAGGTCATTATTGCCCCGACCATGAGGTTTCAGCAATGGAGAATTGCGGCAATGAACGAAAGTCAATTTTTTGTTGGCAAGGCGATTCGACATCAGGTAGAAATTTTAGATCAATTTCATCGGATACCTGTACCTGAAACACCAGTAATTGAAGCGGCTAAAAAGGACAAAAACCTTTCAGCCTTCCTCTCCTTTTCACCGGTGTATCGTTGGGAGGTTGATGAATATAATGATTTCTATGAGGTCCGATTTATTGACCTACGTTACCGAAGCAACGGTCACTATCCATTTGTCGCTGTCGTACAATTAGATTGTAATTTAAAGCGAATTAGTTCTTATACTGGATGGGTATTTAGTGAAAAAAAATTACGAAAAAAATTAAGTATCATTCCAAGCTAAAAAAAGCGGTGACAATTGTCGCCGTCTTTTTTATTACCATTTTCTTTTAACATAACCTGGTTCATTAGAGCGAATACTAAAGACACGTGGTAAGCATTGATAATTGCCTTGCTTTTCACGTTTTCTCATTCCCTTAAATGGAGGTACAGCATGAGAAACAAAGCGACGAATTTCCCAAATCAAAATAACAACAAGTTTGAGGGAGAACCAAGAGCAAAAGCTGAATATGCTTCAAAAAGAGCAAATGGTACCATCAATACACATCCACAAGAGCGGATGCGTGCTTCTGGTCAGCGCGAAAATGATACGCCTGAGTTATTTTAAAGATAGGGAGGCTTACTAATGGGAAATCAAAAATTTTTCCAAAACAAACCATTTTCTACACCATGGGCTAACGCAAAACATGCACATTCCCAGATAAATGGCGAAAGCAAGCTTACCCAAGACCTGATTATTTTAAAGCATGAAACCAAGAAGCGGTCACACTAATATGAAAGTCACAAACCAGAGACCAAGCGATTCTCTGGTTTGTCTTTATCCTATTTTAAAACTTTTAACAAAGATATCGGTAATGCCTCTTCTTTTCCGTCACCTTTTAGTCGGTAGCCCCAGGCAAACACTCCGTTCATATAATCAATTCTAAAATATTGTCCTGGATCCCCTTCGATCTCATAAATTTCGCCTGGAGAAAAAGAATTCGGATTTATTAAATAGGATTTTGCCATCAAGACCTTTCTTTCAAGGACTGCAAACTCATTGACCATTCCCATTTGTTCAGCTTTTCTCGCCTGTTCTTGGAGTTTGGAGATTTCTTGTCTAAGCTCATGTTCGGTCATTCCACTATATCTCTTCTCCTGCATATAATTCACTCCTACCCATTGTTTATCACTTTATTTAGTATAGTGAGTTTTGTAAAATTAATAAAGGTAGAACTTTTATAGTAAGGGGGCTCCATAAATGAAAACATTTATCGTTACTGGGGCAGGTTCTGGATTAGGAAAGGACTTAGCCATATTATTGGCTCAAAAAGGATATCACCTCTTATTGGCTGGGAGAACGTCTGAAAAATTAACAACGACCAAAAAAGAAATTGAAGCAGAAGGAGGAAAAGCCGATATTGTTGTGATAGATATCCGAAATCCTGAAGAAGTTATAAGAACAATAGAAGAAATCAGCCAAACAATTGAACTATATGGTTTGGTTAATAACGCAGGCGTAGGTCATTTTGGACCATTCGTTGATATCGAGGACCAACAAATTACTGATATGTTAGATACCAATGTTTTAGGTACCATTCTGATGACCAGATCGGTCTTACCTCATTTACGTGACGGACAAATTATGAATATTATTTCGACTGCAGGTCTCCGTGGAAAGATTAATGAAGTGGTATATGCAGCCAGTAAATTTGCGATAAGAGGATTTACGGAAAGTCTTCAAAAAGAATACGAGGATAGTAAGATAAAAATTAATGCTGTTTATATGGGTGGCATGGATACACCATTTTGGGAAAATAGCGACCATGTGAAGGATTCCTCCCGTTTTAGATCTCCCAGGGAAGTTGCCGAAATCATCATTGATCAAATGAACCAGGACTCAATTATTATTGAAAGCAAAAAATCATGACCTATGTCATGATTTTTCTTTTTCATTCAAAAATTTCTCAATTAAATCAAACGAAAATCCTTTCCTGTATAAAGCTTGTTTCATTTTCTGTTCAAACTCAAAACCACTAAATTGACTATATTTCCGATACGCTTTTTCACCTTGGAATCGAATAGCTTCCATTTCCTCGTCGACATCTTTCTTCATATCCTTTTCATTCACGGCAATATTGATGATATCGAAAGGATACCCTTTTCTTAGGAGCAAATTCTCAAGCTTTTGCTTGAGAATTCTTTGTGATTCTTTTGAATTTTTCTGTATAAATTTCTCGGATATTTTTGTCGCCTTTTCAACCTGAACATCAAATGGGAATTCAGCTAGTGCAATTTCGAAAATTTCCTCTTTAATCCCCTTTTCCTTAAGTTCCAATTTAATTAAGTCCGGACCTTTATCAGCCGCATTCATTTGTGTTCTCACATAGACAATCGCATATTCCTGATCATTGATGTATTTTTGTGCTTTTAATTTATGGAGAACTTCTTTGATGACTGGTTCTTCCATTTCCTTTTTTTCGAGATAGACCTTTATTTCTTTTTCAGATCGCATTCTTCTCGCTAAATAATGGATGGACAAATTATAGGCCTTTCGGATGTCGTCTTGATACTGAATTTCAAAAAAGGAAAAGTCATCTAACTCCATTCCCTTTTTTAATTGAAATTTAATAAGAACATCACTATCGACACTAAAAGCAAATTCCTCACCTTTTCCATAATCCATAAAGATATTAAATCGGTCCTGATTCTTTTGCTGCGTGGTGATTTTTGTAATAATGCCATTTTCTCTCACCTCAATTCTACTTTACCATATCCTTCATTAAATATTGTAAAATAAGAAGAAATAGGAGGCGCTACCATGAAAATTACGATAACTGGCGGTACTGGCTTTGTAGGTAAGGCACTTGTGGGCGAGTTAATAAAACAGGATCATGAAATCGTTATTTTAACAAGAAAAACCATTAACCCAGGTCAAGATCATCGGATTCGATATGTTAAATGGCTGAGCGAAGATTCTAATCCAATTGATCAACTTCAAGATACAGATATCTTTATTAACCTTGCTGGTGAATCGATTAGCAGTGGAAGATGGAATAAGCAAAGACAAGACCTGATAGTAAGCAGTAGAAGAAATGCTGTTGGAGAAATTTTAGACATTGCAAATAAATTAAACAACAAACCAAAAGCACTTATAAATGCAAGTGCTATTGGGTTCTATGGAACGTCCGAAACGAAGGTTTTTACTGAAGAGGATGACGGACAAGGGGATGACTTTTTATCGTGGACTGTAATGCAATGGGAGTCCGAGGCCATTAAAGCAGCAGAATTAGGAATTCGGACTGTTTTGTGCCGATTTGGAATAATCCTTGATAAAAATGAAGGGCCTCCCTAAAATCACATTACCTTATAAAGCATTTATCGGCGGGAATCTTGGAAATGGACGTCAGTGGATGTCCTGGATACACATTGAGGATGTTGTAAAGGGCATATCATTTATCTTAGAAAACGAGAAAATTAAAGGCCCAGTTAATTTTACTGCACCACATCCTGTTACCATGAACGAATTTGGCACAACATTAGCAAACGTATTACGTCGCCCTCATTGGCTCCCGGCACCAAGTTTTGCACTTCGATTATTATTAGGTGAAATGAGCATGCTTGTTCTTGAAGGCAGAAGGTGATGCCAAAAAAATTGTTAGACAACGGCTTCCACTTTAATTATACCGAGCTTTCTTCAGCACTTAAAAATATATTTCCGCAAAAATAGTATCATTCCATTCCAAAAAGGTAAAAATGGAAATAAGTACATATATAGTGCTTTTGTTTTTACCATTTAGCTTGATGAAGATTAGCAAATAATGTTGAAAGGAATGAGCATTATGGCGGAAAAGAAGAAAAAAGATAAGGATAGAGGAAAGTATTCCTTAACCAGTATGCAAGAAGTGAACTATCAACGTGAATTTAAGATGGCTGACCGGGCTGGCGGCTTTGCTGACAGAAAAACAAAACTTTAAAGAAATTATTTCCAAGCATGGACCTCTTTTATTTGCAAATGATAGTAAAGGGAACAACATATTGTTTCCCGCCAGTTGACAATGAAAGGGGTTTTGGCAATGGGTCGTTCGCATGGTCATAAAACTCGTGATAAAAACAAAGGATCACTTCCACAAGTGCCTAAGAACCTGAAATCAGACGGAATTGATGTAGAATATTCCCAAGAACTCGCTGATCAAGGGGACCTTGAAGCACAAGCACGAGCAAATGCCGCTAACCAGCGCGTAAAAGCTAAAAAGTAATATATCCCTTTTAAAGAAAACATGGCGACGGCAAAGAATAGTTGCCTTATATGCATAAAGACATAGTGTCTATTATGCAGAGGAAGAAGCAGGATTTCCTGCTTCTTTTTCTTTTCCCCATATTCTGTGGATAATGTGCATAATGTGGATAGGACTTTCGAAATGCTTTAATCATTGACTTCTTTCCACCTCCAATATTGTTAATAATTTTCCGTGGATAACTAAGTCCAACTTTGTGGATATTGTGGATAAGTTTGTGGATTATTTGTAAATCAAGCTTTATATTGTGGATAAAACACTGGATAAATCTAAATTCATTCAGTATCTTAGTATATATACGCAATTAATATTCTACAGAATATTTCAAAGGCCAATAAATGGTCATTGATTTATTGAAAAAACTAATTTCAATTGAAAGTTCGACACGAGAAGGAGCTAACCTAGCAGTTGATTTTTGTAAAGCGTGGCTCCTTGAACACAATCTTTCCGTTACAGAGCTAGAGAATAACGGATACAAAATGGCTTTGTGTGAAATAGGAAAAGGTGATTTTACATTCATTTTTAATGCCCATGTGGATGTCGTGAGTGGAAATTCCCAGCAATTTACCCCTTTTGAAAAGGATGGAAAATTGTTTGGCAGAGGCAGTGCAGATATGAAAGCCGGTGTAGCCGCAATGTTGTGTGCAATGGTGGATTTAAAGGACCTGGATTTGGGAGTCAAAATTCAGCTACAAATCGTTTCAGATGAGGAAATTGGCGGGTTAAATTGCTCAAGGTTTCTTGCTGAAAATGGATATAGAGGTGACTTTGTTATTTGCTCAGAGCCCACCCAGCTTGGGATTGCCCATCAAGCAAAGGGAGTTCTGAGACTAGATATCAGAGTGAAAGGTAAGTCAGCACATGGCAGTCGTCCATGGGAAGGCATTAATGCGATCGAAAAAGCATACCAGGTTTATCAACAAATAGTAGAACTTCCCTTTGCAAAAGAAAGTACAAGCTACTATAAGAGTCCCTCCATCAATTTAGCCAAAATTCAAGCCGGTGATATTTACAATAAAGTCCCGGATGATTGCTTAATGTGTTTTGATATTCGCTTTTTGCCAACTCAATATAAAGAAGAAATCATCAGCCAGATTGAAAGTGTTACTGATGGCAGGGTGGCTATAAACATGTTTGCAGAACCAATCAATACAGATAAAAATCATGATGTTATTGCTTTACTTGACCAGATTGTGCAATCCAATACGAAAACAAATACAGTATTCTTTGGCCAGCATGGAACCGCCGATACGGTCTTCTTTGCAAAGTATGGTATTCCTGCCATTGAATTTGGTCCAAGCGGTGCTAATTGGCATGGTGATGATGAATATGTTGAAGTTGAATCCGTTCATTTATATCAAAAAATGCTCGTTGAACTTGTCAAAAAGTTTGGTTGTTCCTCTTAGAATCGAAAAATAGGTGGCATCTCCGTTTTGATGCCACCCTTTACTTCTGTAAATAAAACTTATCGCTTTTTTGTATTTGATACGATTGATTGGAAATCCTCAGTATAAGCGATTAATTCTCCCCATCCCATTAGATCGTCGTCAGAGACCTTCCATGTATGATCTTCAGTGTTATGCCGCATGACTGCGAAATCATAGTGGTCTAACGAATAAACGGTAAACCCTGCCTTCTTACTTTGATCAATAAAAAAGTAATCCTCAGCCCGATTCACTTTTTCAAATGGAACCGTTTTACATACCTCTTTTCTAAACACCAACGAGGCGCCCGCTACCGTATCAGTAATATCATTCTCTATACCAGATACAAAAACCAGTGCGTTCTTATTTTTAAAGTAGATATAATAAGAGCTTTTGCCAACGATAGAAACGTTTTTATTTTTAAATGCCACCATCGCACCGGTCAGGTAGTTGGGTCCATAATAGTCATCGTCATCAAATTTTGCGATATAATCATAGTTTGATTTCAAAACACCAAAATTAAGACAATCACCTAAGGTCGCTTTTTCATGGAGTTGGTAGACACGAACATTTCGATAATTCTTTGCTTTCTTCTTCCATTTGCTTATATTCATTGAATCTTTATTTAAGATAATAATTAACTCTTTATTTTTCCAAGCTTGCTGTTGATAGTTATTAAACACATTGTCGATAAAGTCCTCTCTTATCGTACAAGTAATGACTGATACCATTTCTTCACCCCCATTATGTGTTAAGAATCTTATCTATAAACTTTGTTAAATGTTCATAGCGACTTAAGTCTTTAATTTTTTCAATGTCCTTTTGAAGTCTTTTTATCTTCCTCGAGCCAAAGCCAGATGCACCTAACACATTAAAGTGACGGATGTCAATTTGTAGTAATAGTTTGATGGTCTCGAGTATCGTAATGAATTTTTTTTGGAAATTTTGAAACTGATCTGGATAGTTTTCAACTAAATGTTTATATTCAACTAATATTTTGTTCATTGTTAATAGGTCTGCGAAGTATGCAAGCTCTAGCCCAAGGATTAGAACATCAACATCATGATGTTTTGATGTGAATCGATTGAAGTTTTCAATTGCCTCTTTCCATTTGCTTTCGCCGACAGGGTGTTCCTGATGATAGGTTATTAATTCGTCATTGATAATATATTTAGCCCCTATCAAATATAAGCGGTAACCTAACTCCCAATCTTCATAGCCATAATTTACAAAATCTTCATCAAACAACCCCGCCTGCACAATTAACTCTTTACGTAATGAAACATTTCCAGTTAGAAAAGCCATCCAAGGAAACTGAAACCCTGCTAGATCTTCGCTAAAATTTCGAGTTATTGTACTAAACCAGGAAGAGGGTTTTACGATTAAGTCATCAAAATTATTGTTCATGATATCCGTTTTATCAATTAGTGGATATGGTGTGGTGATAGATTCGTTATAGTTTTTAAATCGCTTATTCATAATTGCATTATTTTCAGTTAGTTCGGAAATCCTTTTAAGTTTTTTACTATCAAACTCGGGGAAAATACAAGAAATAACATTTTTCGAATACATCGCACCCGATAAAATCACATTTTTATTTGATTGATGGTATTGGTACTGTATATTCACAAAGTCAGGCAGAGTAATCATCTCAGCATCCAAAAAGATCAATATTTCCCCTTTAGATGAATTGATTCCTAAATTTCGAACCTTTGATCTGCCAATATTTTGTTCGCTACGAATATAAGTAAAATGATAGGGAGGATTATAGTTTTTCAGTTCCTTTTCAGTTTGGTCTGTAGAGGCGTCATCAATAAAGATAACTTCCATTTTTGAAGGATCGAACGTTTGGTTTTCAAGCGAATAAAGAGTAAATAAATTAAGAGGGTATTTATTGTAGGATGGGATTATGATACTAACTTCAATGTTTTGGTTATTGTTACTCTTTTGGTCTTGATACCTGCTCTTTTCTCTTCTTGGCGTATTTGAATTTTCCCTTGAAGTTTTTGTTTCATTGAAGGATTGAGTTGACCAAACACCATATAATCCTTCTTCTCCTTCATCATGCTTTTTATTCATATTGGCCCTAATTTGTGCCTCTGTCCGATTGTAATCCCAAATTCTTAACTCTTCGATCCCCCCATTAGGGAAAAGTTCAGGTGCTCCGGAAATGATTCCGGATGGGTAAACATAATATTTGCTGCTTCTTTTACCTTTTAAAATAAAATCACCATTTATAAAAAGGTAGGCCTTTTATCGGCGTATACTACGGCAATATGAGTCAAATCATGAATGCTTGTTTCATATTCTAGAATAGTGTCTAGATTTTCTCCATACTGTTCATAAACAGTTATGCCATTTAGACCAACAGAGAAACATATCCCTGCTTCACTAAAACCTATTTGCCAAGTTCTGTCGCCGTAACGGTTGTTAATAGCAAGTTGATTTTGGGGCTGTTCAACGTTTTGATGGATACTTTCTGGATTTGACCAAAATTCAACTGTAAATGAATTTTTTATTTGCTTTAACATTCTTTCATCTTTCTTATTCCCCAACATGCAGCACTCCTTTACTAGATTTTTAGAAAAAACTCGTCCAATTAGTTGAGCTTTTACACAATATGAACTCCATTCACTTTTGACTAGACTCTTACCTATGAAATTCTTAGGTTTTTTTATTAATTTTTTATAAAAGGCATAAAAATAGAAGCTGACTATGATTGTCAGCCTCCGAAAGAGGGATTTCTTAGAAAAATCATAAAGAAACGGATAGAGATTCCGGTTTGTTCAAATTAGTTGACTGATAACCATCTATTATCGAGTAAACCAATAATGGATTATTCTGATTAGCCAACTGGAGTATGTCCTTTTTGTCAGCATTAATGATAAATGTTTCTTCCCCCACTTGATCAATCCATGAAATCAGAGGGTTTAAATAATTCTTTTGAAGGTTGTGGACTAACCAAAATTCATTTGGCCGCTTTTTCTTCTGTCCACTAGCGGCTTGGGAAGTTTGTGAATTATTTGCCTCACTTGAGCGACTTTGACAAACATATACCAAGTCTTCAATGACCGCACTCGCGGTAGGAAACATTCCTGCACCTGGCCCTTGTAAAGTAATCCTTCCCACAATATCCGAATGAACATTGATGGCATTTTCGACCCCTTCCACATGATAAAATGGATGAGATTTACTGACAAGTACCGGACTTACGCTCCCTTTTACTTGGCTGCCAATCTTGCTGGCACTTGCGATATGCTTAAACCTTAAGCCAAGTTTTTCTGCTATTTCAATGAGCTCACTCGTAATGGAAGTTATCCCTTCTATCTCAACATCATTCCAATTTGGCTCTTCACCAAATGCAATTCTGCTTAAAATCATTAATTTATAAAAGGCATCAAATCCTTCTACATCATTTGTTGGATCAGCCTCAGCATAGCCATTTTCTTGAGCTAACTTTAAGGCAGCCGCAAATGACTGCTGCTTCTCGCGCATTTCTGTTAGGATGAAATTTGATGTTCCATTTACGATTCCTTGAACTTGTTGAACGCGATTAATTTTTAAAAGCTGCCTTAATGTTTGGATAATCGGTATTCCCCCACCTACTGTGGCTTCAAAGCCAACAGCAACTTTATACTCGTCAGCAAGCTTTAACAACTCTTTTCCGTGGTTGGCAAACATCTCTTTATTCGCAGTAATAATGTGGCAGCCTCTTTTGATCGCTTTTTGTAAGAAGGTAAAGGTTGGTTCTTTGCCAACAATAGCTTCTACAACAAGATCTAACTGTGGTAGCTGTAATATTTCTTCATAGTCTGAGGTAATCAGAACTTCAGAACGAATATTTCTCTCTTTTTGCTTATTTTTTATCAGCACAGCAGCCACTTCCACTTTTTTACCTAGAACTGCTGTTAACTCCTCAGCGTGGGATTGAATCGTTGTGTAAACTCCCTCTCCCACAGTACCAAAACCCAAGATTGCCACTTTTAAGACAGACATGTTTAGCCACCCCTTCATTAATTATATAAAGAAAAAACCCTCTTCATAGAAGAGGGCAAAATTCTCCCTCTTATCTTTCAGGTTAAAAAATAACCTGCAGGAATTAGCACCTTTTCAAGGATCACCTTGAAGGTTGCCGGGCATCATGGCCTAGTCCCTCCGCCACTCTGGATAAGAGTATTATTTAATTGTTTCATTAATTCTCCAAGATATAAAATGAATTTTAGATGATTAAACATAATGTGTCAATATATTTTGATATTTCTTTCAAATAAGTTATTAAGAACCTATCGTTGAAGTTTTCCTTCAGCCAGTTTGATTTGCTCTTCAACCTGTACTGGTGAGGTACCTCCAAAACTATTGCGAACAGCAACTACATGCTCTGGAGATAAGATCTCGTAAATATCTTCTTCAAATAATACACTAAATGCTTGGTATTCGTCGAAGCTCAAATCCAGTAAATATTTTTGGTGTTGGATCGCATATAAAACGATTTTCCCGATGATTTCATGTGCTTCACGGAAAGGCAGTCCTTTTCGAACCAAATAATCAGCAATATCTGTAGCATTGGAAAAATCATTGTTGATCGCCTTTCGCATTACATCCTTTTTCACTGTCATCGTTTCGATCATCGGAGCTAATAGGTTTAGTGATCCTTCAAGTGTTTCGACGGTATCAAACATTCCCTCCTTATCTTCTTGCAAATCCTTGTTATATGCAAGTGGCAATCCTTTTAAAACCGTTAGTAATCCAATTAAATTACCGTATGTGCGCCCTGTTTTCCCTCTTAACAATTCTGGTACATCCGGGTTTTTCTTTTGCGGCATGATACTAGATCCTGTGCAAAAGGAATCATCCAACTCTACAAACTGAAATTCCTGGCTCGACCAAATCACCAGTTCTTCAGAAAATCTGGAAATATGAGTCATGATAATCGAACCAATCGATAAAAATTCAAGGATAAAATCCCGATCACTTACAGCATCCATGCTATTCGGATAAATGGTTTCAAAACCTAGCTGCTTTGCTACTAGTTTACGATTAATAGGGAAAGTTGTCCCGGCTAAGGCACCTGAACCTAACGGAAGCCAATTCACCCGTTTCAAGCTATCGATGAGTCTCTCCTTATCACGTTCAAACATCCAGAAATAGGCCATTAAATGATGGGCAAAAGATACAGGCTGGGCGCGTTGTAGATGGGTATACCCAGGTATTAGCGTTTGTACATTCTCTTTTGCCTGTTCAATCAATGCTTGTTGAACATCTTCAATAAGTTTAATAAGCTCAGTCGTTTTTGTTCGTAAATAAAGATGCATATCGGTCGCTACCTGATCATTACGGCTTCTCCCTGTATGGAGTTTTCCGCCCACGGCCGACTTTTTCAATTAATAGTTTCTCAATGTTCATGTGAATATCTTCATCTTCGACTAAAAACTCGACCTCGTTATTTTCAACCATTTTTTTGATTGAAAGTAGGCCATTTTTTATTTGCTCGGCATCCTCACTCGGAATAATCCCGCACACACCTAACATCTGAACATGGGCTAAGCTCCCGGCAATATCTTCCTTGGCTAGCTTTTGATCAAAAGAAATCGAAGCTGTAAACTCTTCCACCAACTTGTTTGTTTCCTTTGTAAATCGTCCGCCCCATAACTTCGACATCTTTTGTTCCTCCTTAAAAGCTTGAATAAGATTGCCCCCGAAACGGTTTCGAGGGCGCATTTATTATTATTTTAAAATCGTTTCTTTCTTATTAACTTCGGAATAAACCTTTGTTGGCAGTCCCCAAAGTTTGATAAATCCAACTGCTGCATTGTGGTCAAACGCATCACCTTTTGAATAAGTTGCTAGTTCTTCGTTATAAAGACTATGTTCAGATTTTCGGCCTACTACCGTGTGATTGCCTTTATGAAGTTTTACGCGAATGGTTCCAGAAACGCTCTTTTGAGTCTCATCGATAAAGGCGTCTAGGGCATTTTTAATTGGCGAATACCAAAGTCCCTCGTAAATAATTTTCGCCATTTGCTGGTCAACCAGTGTTTTGAATTGAGTAACCTCACGAGGTAATGTTAAAAATTCTAATTCCTTATGAGCATTAATTAAAATTAAAGCCCCAGGATTCTCGTACACTTCTCTTGATTTTATTCCTACTAATCTATTTTCGATATGATCAATACGGCCGACACCATGCTTACCGCCAAGCGTATTTAATGTTTCAATTAATTGGACTAACGGAAGCTTTTCCCCGTTAAGAGCAGTTGGTACACCTTCTTCAAACTCAATCTCTATATACTCCGCTACATCTGGTGTTAACTCAATTGGATTTGTCCAGTCAAACGCTGCTTCTGGAGCTTCATTCCAAGGATTCTCAAGAACGCCAGCCTCGCAGGCACGTCCCCAAATGTTCGCATCAATCGAAAATGGATTATCTAAATCAACTGGGATTGGAATCCCGTTTTCTTCAGCATATTTGATTTCTTCGTCGCGTGTCATTCCCCATTCACGAACCGGAGCAACAACTTTTAAACTAGGATTTAAAGCTTGAATAGAAACTTCAAAACGTACTTGGTCATTTCCTTTTCCTGTACAGCCATGGGCAACTGCAGCTGCCCCTTCTTGTTCAGCAACCTCTACTAACAGCTTAGAAATTAGAAACCTTGAAAGTGCTGAAGATAACGGATATTTTCCTTCATATAAACAATTAGCTTTTAGAGCCGGAATGATATACTCTTTTGCTAATAATTCTTTCGCATCGATCATGATGGCTTTAATAGCCCCTACATTCAATGCCTTCGTTTTAATAGCTTCTAAGTCTTTACCTTCCCCAACATCAAGACCTAATGCAATAACATCATAGCCGTATTTCTCTTGAATCCATTTAACAGAAACAGATGTATCTAAACCGCCTGAATAGGCTAAGACTATTTTTTCCTTTGCCATGTATAACTCTCCTCGCATATATGTGAATTAATATTCATTCAATAGAATTATTATACAATAAAACTCAAAAAAAGAAACACTATTTTGCTAGTAAAATTTTCAATATTGCTTTTTGTGCATGTAAACGATTCTCTGCCTCATCAAAAACAACGGAATGCGACCCATCTATGATCTCTCCAGTCACTTCTTCGCCACGATGGGCTGGCAAGCAGTGTAAAAAGATAAAATCAGCTTTTGCATGTTTGCATAGCTCCTCATTTACTTGGAAGCCTTGAAATGCCTTTAATCGCTTTGCCGTTTCTTCTTCCTGCCCCATACTCGTCCAAACATCCGTAACAACAACGTCTGCATTATTAATCGCTTCAATCGGATCGTTGGTTATGGTTAGGCTAGTTCCGTTTAAAGCTTCCTTCGCATTCGTAACGATTTGCTCATTCGGCATATATCCTTTTGGACTGGCAATGCTGATATCCATTCCAACTTTAACGGCACCCTCGATTAAGGAATGAGCCATATTGTTATTTCCATCACCTACGTAACAAAGCTTTAGGCCAGCCAATTTCCCCTTATATTCAAGAATGGTTAAAAGATCGGCTAAAACTTGTGTAGGATGCTGCAAATCTGTTAAGCCGTTTATGACGGGTACAGTTGCATATTTGGCAAATTCCTCAACCGATTCATGTGAAAAAGTTCGAATCATTAACCCATCCACATAACGTGATAAAACCTTTGCGGTATCCGAAATGCACTCCCCTCTGCCCAATTGAATGTCCTTTGAACTCAAGAATATAGCATGGCCCCCAAGCTGCAACATCCCAACTTCAAATGACACCCTTGTGCGGGTGGATGATTTTTCAAAAATCATCCCTAATACTTTCCCACTTAAGGTTGGATGTGGTTCTCCTTGTTTTTGTAAGGTTTTCAGCTCCTGAGCTACCTCAAGCAGGTAAAGGATTTCGTCTGTTGAGAAATCAGAGAATTGTAAAAAATTCTTTCCCTTTAGGTTATGATGAATCAAATTTTCTATTTTGTTCGAGTTAATTGTTTTTAGCATGGACTAAAACACTCTCCTCCATCTTGTAATATTCACTTACTGTCCGAACTACTGAATTAGAGACGGATTGCGTTTGCAAGCTCATGATAGCTTCTACTGTATCTAAGTGGGTAAACACTGGTACATTGTAGCGGGTCGCTTGTTCTCGAATATGAAAGCCAAATTTAAGCTTATTTCGTCCTTGATTCGGTATATTGATAACCGCACTCATTTTTTGATTGCGGAAAAGGTCATTAACCTCTTGGTCATCCTTCACCACTTTTTCAATAGAGATTCCATTCTCTTGCAAAAATAAAGCCGTTCCTTCTGTTGCCGCTATTTTCACTTGCTTTTCGACAAGGTGTTCAATGATTGGAAGACTTCCTGGTTTTTCACGATCGGAAATAGAACAAAAAATATAATTCTCGCCATCTAACGATTTTAAAGGTATTGCCTTATTTAATGCTTCTTGAAAAGTAACTCCTAATCCTAACACTTCACCCGTTGATTTCATTTCAGGCCCGAGTACATGGTCGACACCCTTAAGTTTGCTTGATGAAAACACAGGTGCTTTTACTGAAAAATAATTTGGCTCTGTCAATAATCCTTGTTCTGAACACAGATCCTCTATTTTTTCTCCTAATTGCACCCTTGTCGCCCACTCAATCATCGGAATACCTGTCACCTTACTCATGATTGGTACCGTTCTCGATGAACGAGGGTTGACCTCAAGAACATAAACCTGTTCCTCATAAATGACGAATTGGATATTCATCATCCCGATAATCGGTGCAGACAAAGCAATCCGACTTGCATAATCAATTAATGTTTCTTTTAAGGCTGTCGATAAGGAAATAGGTGGAAAGATAGAAATACTGTCACCCGAGTGGACTCCTGCCTTTTCAATATGTTCAAAGATCCCCGGAACGACAATTTTATGACCATCACAAATGACATCAATCTCGCATTCTAGTCCAGGTAAAAATCGATCCACTAATAAAGGCCACATCGTATCTTGTGAGTTATCTTCTAATTTCTTGGTATAGCCCTTTAATTCTTCTTCGTTAAATATCGTAAACATCGACTGACCGCCGATAACATAGGACGGGCGGACCAAAACTGGATAGCCTAATTTTGATGCTGCTTCCACTAATTCCTCGGAATGGGAAACTGTTTCGCCGTCAATATGAGGAATATTTAATTTTTCAAGGAGCTGATAAAATTCTTTTCTATCTTCAAGATGATCAACATTTTCAACTGTCGTACCTAAAATCTTCACGCCTTCTTCTTCTAAAGCATGTGCGAGATTAATAGCTGTTTGCCCGCCAAATTGAATTAAAACACCCTCGATATTCTCTTTTTCAATTACATGAAGAACATCTTCAGCCGCAAGTGGTTCAAAATAAAGGCGATCTGCAACAGAATAGTCGGTACTAACAGTCTCTGGATTATTGTTGATGACAACTGCTTCATATCCTAGTTTCTTAAGTGCTCTTGCAGCATGCACGGAGCAGTAATCAAATTCAATCCCTTGACCAATTCGAATCGGGCCAGAGCCGATAACTAAAACCTTTTTCTTATTCGTAATCTCAACTTCGTCATATCCATGCCAAGTAGAATAGTAGTATGGGGTAACCGCATCAAATTCTGCCGAGCAGGTATCGACCATTTTGTAGCCTGGCTTCCAATCAAGCTCTTTCCACTTGTTCCGGATTTGTTTTTCAGGAATAGCAAAAAGTTGAGTTAAAAGCTTATCGGAGATATTTTTCCTCTTCGCTTCTTTTAGCAGTGAAACAGGAACATCATTCCAACTGTAGGCTGATAATTCCTTTTCTAAATCAACGATTGAGCTAATTTTGTGTAAAAACCATGGATCAATTTGCGTCAACTGCTGAATTTTATCAAAAGAAACTCCTCTTCTGAAGGCTTCCGCAATGACAAATAGCCGCTGGTCATTGGCCTTTTCAAGTAGTTCAAAAAGGGTTTCTGTACTTAGTGATTTATTTGCTTCTGTACAAAGGCCATAAATATTCATTTCCATTGAACGAATCGCCTTGTTTAAAGCACCCTCAAATGTTCTGTCAATGGCCATCACTTCGCCAGTTGCTTTCATTTGTGTCCCTAACGTTCGATCCGCTTCAGGAAATTTATCAAAAGGAAAACGCGGCAGTTTTACCACAATATAATCAATCGCTGGCTCAAAGGAAGCAAAGGTATTACCTGTTATTGGATTCACAATCTCATCCAAATGGTACCCAATGGAACACTTCGCAGCCATCCTTGCAATCGGATACCCTGTTGCTTTTGATGCAAGGGCCGAAGAGCGGCTTACCCGTGGGTTCACCTCAATTATGCAATACTGGTTTGAAACCGGGTTAAGAGCAAACTGAATATTACAGCCGCCAATAATCCCTAATTCTCTAATTACTTTAATAGAAGAATCACGGAGCATCTGGTATTGAACATCCGTCAGGGTTTGTGATGGGGCAACAACGATCGAATCACCAGTATGAACACCAACTGGATCCATATTTTCCATATTACAAACAATAATGCACGTATCATTTGCATCTCTCATGACTTCATATTCGATTTCCTTCCAACCTTTAATGCTTCTTTCTACTAATACCTGATGAATTGGGCTTGCTGCTAACCCTTTTTTCAGTATTATTTCTAGTTCCTCATCATTGTAGGCAAAACCGCCGCCATCTCCACCCAGCGTGTATGCCGGTCGGATAATAACAGGATAGCCAATTTCTTTCACAAAACGGACGCCATCCTCAAAGCTATGTATAATCATTGACTCTGGGATTGGCTCACCGATTTGGATCATTAAATTGCGGAATCTTTCCCGGTCCTCGCCATTTTTGATCGATTCCACGGACGTACCTAGCAGCTCCACATTGTACTTTTGTAAAATCTGTTGTTCATAAAGCTGAACTGTTAAATTCAATCCAGTTTGACCGCCCAATGTTCCAATAATGCCGTTTGGATTTTCCTTTTTGATGATTTCTTCAATTGTTTCTACCGTGAGCGGTTCAATATATACTTTATCAGCGACTGTTTCATCGGTCATGATGGTAGCTGGGTTATTATTGATTAGCACAACTTCTATACCCTCTTCTTTTATGGCAATACATGCTTGCGTTCCGGCATAATCAAATTCCGCCGCCTGACCAATGACAATCGGTCCTGAACCAATCACTAGTACTTTTTTTAGCTTTTTATTTAAAGGCATAACGTGTCTCTCCCAATGAAGTAATAGCACTCACGAATTCTGTTAGGACATGAGCTGTATCGCTCGGACCTGGATGTGCTTCAGGATGAAATTGTACCGTTTGAATTGGATAGTGATGATGCTTTAATCCTTCAATCGATCGATCATTGACATTGCGGTATGTGACATTAAAAATATTGCAGTCAATACTTTCATCCACTACGACATAGCCATGATTTTGGGCAGTTATTTTGACCTTTCCTGTCATTAATTCCTTTACAGGATGATTTCCGCCTCGATGTCCATAGGCGAGTTTTTCTGTTTTCGCTCCAAAGGCAAGGGCGATTAATTGATGGCCAAACAAATTCCAAGCGTTGGGTAGTGCTCGGTAATTTTTTTGATTCCTGGAAACCATTGTTTTAATTCCATCGGGTCTCCTGGTCCATTGCTTAGCAAGACACCATCCGGGTCCAGCGCTTTTATTTTTTCATAAGGAGTGTTATAAGGCACAATCGTTACTGAACAATTTTCTTCTAAAAGAGCGTTGAGAATCGATTTTTTATATCCAAAATCCATTAGTACAACATGGGGACCGTTGTTTTTAAAAAACTGGATTTTTTTCGTCGATACTTTTTCCACCCAAGCTTGTGCTGTTTCCTTTGTTGATAAGTACTCTTTTTCAACCTTGCTTTTGCTTAAAAAGCCTTTTACCGTACCGCGACTACGGATGGTTTTTACTAAAAGACGTGTATCCACACCAGCAATTCCGGGAACACCTGCTGATTTTAGCTTTTCAGAGAATTTATTAATAGACTGAAAATGGCTAGGTGTTTCACATAGATCACCGATAATTACCCCAGATAATGCAGGGTTGATGCTTTCATCATCCATTGCATTAACGCCATAGTTTCCGATGATTGGATAGCAAAAAGTAATGATTTGCCCCGCATACGAAGGGTCTGTAATAATCTCTTGATAGCCTGTCATACTCGTATTAAAAACGACTTCTCCCAAGGAATCCTGGTTCGCACCAATCAGTACGCCTTCAAACACTTCACCAGTTTCCAAAGTAAGGTATCCTTGATCCAAAACACTACACGCCTTTCGTTACATACTTTGGAAAACTTTTTCCATCGTAGCTTTAAATTCGTTAATTTCTTCCTTTGAAGCGGTTAACGGCGGTAAGATTCGGACCACATCAGGTCCTGCCGTTAATATTAGTAATTGGCTGGCTAATGCTTTTTGAACAATTTGTGGAGCATTCCCGTCTACAACCAATCCTTTTAGTAATCCTTTTCCGCGGATTTCCTTTATTATTGAAAACTTTTCCTTTAATTCTTGAAGCTGTATATCTAAATAGGATGAAATTTCATTCACTTGTTTTAGTAAATTGCTTTCGAGTATATGTGAAACAGTTGCAACTCCTGCAGCTGTCGCTAGTGGATTTCCACCAAAGGTACTGCCATGACTGCCTGGGTCAAATGCTTTTGCTGCTTTTTCTTTTGCAATAATTGCTCCAATCGGAAATCCTGAGCCAAGGCCCTTGGCAATGCTGATGACATCAGGTTCAATCGAGTATTGCTCGTAGGCGAATAATGTACCTGTTCTGCCCATCCCTGTTTGGATTTCGTCAACCATCAACAGAATATCGTTCTGTTCACAAATTTGTGCCAGTTTCTTCACCCAATCCGGTTCTGCCGGAATGACACCACCTTCTCCTTGAACAAGTTCAAGCAATACAGCAGCTGGTTTTAACGTATAAAGCTGATCAAGTGCCTCGGTATCATTAAACGTTAAGTAGCTGAACCCTTGCACTAAAGGCAAAAAGCCTTGCTGAATTTTTTCCTGTCCTGTTGCAGATAATGTAGCTAATGTTCTTCCATGAAATGATTGTTTAAAGGTGACGATCTCAAAGGAATCTGTTCCCTTCACCTTTTGTGCATATCTCCTTGCCAGCTTAATGGCTGCCTCGTTAGCTTCTGCTCCGCTGTTGCAAAAGAAAACCTGATCCCCACAGCTATTAGCTGTAAGCAGTGTTGCAAGTTTCTCTTGATTGGGAATGTGATAGAGGTTTGAACAGTGCCATAGATTTTGCAATTGTTCTTCGAGCGTTTCTTTGACAACATCAGGAACATGACCTAAATTACATGTGGCAATGCCCGAAGTGAAATCCAATAATTGGTTACCTTGATCATCCCACACATAACTTCCTTTTCCCTTTACTAAGGTGATAGGGAATCTTCCGTACGTTGCCATGAGTGGTGATGTCAGAGAGATGGATGTATTGTTTGCCATTACGCAATCTCCTCTTCTAAAACAATTTTCGTTCCTGTTGCCAAGCCATTCGAATAATCTATCAGACTATTTTTCTCAAACCCGTTGATGATCCCGACTTCCGGTATTTTGTGGACAAGTCCATCAATTGCTGCAGTTACTTTTGGAATCATTCCACCATAGATTGTTTGATTGTTAATCAATTCTTCGACCTGCGCTTTTGTTACTGAATCTAGCTTTTTCTTCTTGCCATTTTTTTCAACGAGAATCCCAGGAATATCACTGATAAAACAGAGATTGGCTTCTAAGGCCTTGGCAATGGCAGAAGCAGCAATGTCACCGTTAATGTTGTATCTTTGCCCGCTGGTATCTATGCCGATTGGGGAAATGACAGGTATATGGCCTTGTGTGATAATTCCTTCTATTACTTCTCTATTTACTTCTACGACTTCTCCCACAAAACCCAAGGTTTCTGAATCATCACTTGGCTTAGCTTTTAACAATGTGCCATCCACACCACTTACGCCGAATGCATTTCCTCCTACTTCAATAATATTCCTTACAACTTGTTTATTAACTGAGCCGCTAAGAACCATTTCTACAACATCTAACACTTCTTGATTGGTAACTCGAAGACCATTCACGAAAGTAGTTTCCACATTTAAATTTTTTAATAATCCTGTAATAAGGGGACCTCCACCATGAACGAGGACTGGAGTCCATTTTCCCGAATCATGAATTTTAACTAAATCTTCATAAAATGTCCTTGGCAGATTTTCTAACACACTTCCTCCACACTTAATGACTAAATATTTCATCGTAATCCTCCCTTAAGTGCGGTAGGATGCGTTAATTTTCACATAATCATAAGTTAAATCGCATCCCCAGGCTGTTGCACTGTAATCTCCTTGGTTTAACTCAACAAAAATTTGTATTGTCTCAAGCTCTAAATATTCTTTTACGTCCGCTTCAACAATCGGGCAAGGCAAGCCGTCTTCAAATACAAGGAATGGTCCAATTGCTACTTTTATTGCATTCGGCTCGACTGGTATGCCGCTATAACCAATAGCTGAAACAATTCTTCCCCAGTTTGGGTCTGTTCCATAGATCGCAGTTTTTACAAGATTCGAAGAAATAATTGCTTTCCCTACTGCTCTAGCTGCATCGGTGCTAAACGCCCCATTAACTTGAACTTCAATTAATTTAGTAGCTCCTTCACCGTCTTTAGCGATTTTTTTCGCTAATGACTCACAGACAAGTTTTAAGCCTTCCTTAAACACATCCCAATCCGGATGGTTTTTTGTTAGCTGCTCATTCTCTGCCATCCCATTTGCCAGCACCAAGACCATGTCATTTGTGCTTGTGTCACCATCAACGGTAATCATATTGAAGGTTTGGTTTGTAATATCTTTCAGTGCGTAAAGTAGATCATCATGTGCAATATTGGCATCTGTTGTAACAAATCCAAGCATCGTAGCCATGTTCGGATGAATCATTCCTGATCCCTTAGCCGTCCCGCCAATGCTTACCGTTTTCCCGTCAATCTTAACTTGAACCGCCATTTGCTTTATGCAAGTATCGGTTGTTAAAATAGCTTGCTTGAAATTGTCTTCAGCTTCATATTCTGCATCAAGGATTTGGTTAATCCCTGATTTCAGCTTATCCATAGGTAGTAATTCACCAATTACACCTGTTGAGGTAACAGCAACAAGGTGTTCTTTAATACCCAACTCGCAGGCAAATTCCTTTTGCATTTCAAATGCATCAAGTAATCCTTGCTCGCCTGTGCAGGCATTGGCGTTACCAGAATTCACGAGTATTGCTTGGATTTTGTTTTCTTTAGCAATGCTTTCTTGTGTTACAAGCAATGGTGCTGCTTGAAAAATATTTGTTGTATACACGCCAGCCGTAGTTGCAGGAACTTCAGAAACAATATAACCTAGATCAAGCTTTTTTCTTTTTATACCACAGTACATGCCACCTGCTTTGAATCCTTTTGCTAAGGTTACACTTTCTTCTTCTAGGACAATGATTTCTTTACTAGATGTTACTGGCGTCAACATGAGTTCCTCCTTTAAATTCCCTATGTTCATATTTTTAGACTAGCTAACTAGCAACTTATTTATTATGGATATAATGGTAAATCAGCAAGACCCGTTTGCTCATCCCAGCCATTCATCAAGTTCACGTTTTGAATTGCCTGGCCCGCAGCCCCTTTTACTAAATTGTCGATGACGGAAATGATCGTTAATCTGTTGGTCCTTGGGTCAACGTGCAAGCCGATATCACAATAGTTGCTACCTAGAACCTCTTTTGTTTCTGGTACGGTTCCCAAAAGCCTTACTCTTACAAATGGGTGATTTTTATAAAACTCATTGTATAGTTGATGAATTTCATTTGTTGCGATATTCTCTTTTAAATTCACATATATAGTACACATAATTCCCCTTAACATCGGAACCAAATGTGTGGTAAATGTAATGGTAATTGGGCTATCTATTTCATCTTGGAGTACCTGTTCAATTTCTGGAATATGCTGGTGAGCTCCTAGTTTATAAGCTTTCAAGTTTTCATTTATTTCCGCATAGTGGGAAGTTATCGAAAGGCTCCTCCCAGCACCGGTTACTCCTGATTTTGCATCGATGATAATTGATTTTTGATCAATATAATCAGTTTTTGCTATGGGCAGAAGACCGAGTGTTGCTGCAGTAGGGTAACACCCCGGGTTCGCTATGAGGTTTGAAGTTTTAATTTTTTCTCCATAAATTTCAGATAATCCGTATGTTGCTTTCTTAATGAATTTCTGTTCAGCAGGTGAATGCTTATACCATAATTCATACTCTTCAGCCGACCTTAGCCGAAAATCTCCTGAAAGATCTATACATTTAATCCCGTTATCTAAAAGCTGCGGAACGAGATTGCTGCTAACTCCTGATGGAGTGGCAAGAAATACAATGTCGTTTTGTTCGCATAAGCTGTTTGCATCAAATTTTTCTAGAGGTTTATCAATAATGTTTGAAAGATGCGGATAAATGTCGCTAAAATTTGAACCTGCCTGTGAGTTAGAAACAACTGACCCTATTTCTAGAAAAGGATGTTTTTGAATTAATCTTGTCAGTTCAATAGATCCGTATCCTGTACCGCCAATAATCGCAGCTTTCATTTTTTCATCTCCTACGTTGCCTATATAATGCATTATTATACTTTTAAATTAATAATTATTCAATAAAAAAGTTACCTAATTTTCTGCTTTTATACAAAAAAAATTACCATTTTAATTGAAAACGCTTTCATAACTGTATAATTTAACACGCAATTATTATGCATTGTTTTTGCATAATGCAAAAACAAAAAAAATAGGAGACTCTACTCGAGTCTCCAATGTTATTGCTTCATTTTCGGATCAAGTACATCCCTTAATCCATCCCCCATTAAATTAAATCCCAATACCGTCAGCATAATCGCGATCCCTGGAAAAAATAATGTCCATGGCGCCTGAACGAGATATTCCTTAGAATCTGCAAGCATTTTCCCCCACTCAGGTGTTGGAGCTTGAGCACCTAACCCGAGAAACCCTAATGCAGCAGCCTCGATTATAGCTGTAGCAATTGCCAATGTTGCCTGCACAATTACCGGTGAGATGCTGTTTGGCAAAATGTGTCGGAAGAGGATTCGGGAATCTTTCATGCCAACTGCACGTGCTGCCATGATGTATTCTTCCTGTTTTACACTAAGCACTTTAGAGCGTACAAGTCTCCCAAAGTTTGGGATATTGATAACAGCAATTGCAATTAATGCATTTTGCAGTGACGGTCCCAATATGGCCACAACAGCAATTGCTAATAGAATGCTTGGAAATGCGAGCATAATATCAAAGCAGCGCGATATAATCGCATCCACCCAGCGTCCATAATAGCCAGCTACAATTCCTAGTAATGTCCCCAGAATCACTGACCCCAGAACTGAAAAAAAACCGACCCATAAGGAAATTCTTGCACCATAAACAATCCGAGAAAAAATATCACGACCAAAATCATCTGTTCCAAACCAATGCTCGCTCGACGGACCTAGAAGTCTTTTCGCTAGCTCTTGATCCTGATAACCATAAGGAGCAATCACTGGTGCAATGATTGCAATTATGATAAAAAAGATAACAATTCCTAAACCAATCACTGCTAATCGGTTTTTACAAAATGACTGCCATGCTTCCTTCCAGGGAGGTGTGAGCTCTTCTTCAACATTTACAGTCCTGATAGTAGCCGTATTTTTTGCAAGTTCAGCCACATTAAATCCCTCCTTTAGCTATTTAGAATATTTAATCCTTGGGTCGACAACAACATATAAGAGATCGACAATCAAGTTAATCAATACAAAGATCGCAGCAATGATCAATATTCCTGACTGAATAACCGGATAATCACGGTACCCAATTGCATCATATAAATATCTCCCAATTCCCGGCCAACCAAAGATTGTTTCAGTTAAGATTGCCCCTCCCAGAAGAAGACCCACTTGCAAACCAATAATAGTAAGTACTGGAATGACAGCATTTTTTAAAGAATGCTTGTAGACAACCCAGAACATCCTTAAACCTTTTGCTCTTGCTGTTCGGATATAATCTGATTTCATAACTTCTAACATTGTAGAACGAGTCATCCTAGCGATAATTGCCATTGGAATTGTCGCAAGAGCAAAGCTTGGTAAAACTAGATGCTGAACGACTGTGCCAAATTGATCAAATCTTCCCTGTAGGAGGGTATCAATTAAGTAGAGATTCGTGATTGCAGAAACGGGATCCCTAACATCCTCTCTTCCAGTAGTCGGAAACCAACCTAAGTGAATGGAAAATGCCCATTGCTCCATTAATCCAAGCCAGAAAATCGGCAACGACACTCCCACAAGAGCAAGTATCATCGCTACATAATCAAACCAAGATTTTGAAAACCACGCGCTAATAATCCCAGCATTCACGCCAATGACGACAGCAATCACCATTGCGACCACGGTAAGTTCAATTGTTGCTGCTAAATAAGGCAAATTTCTGCATTGATTGGACCCCTTGTCCGCATTGAAGTTCCCAAATCACCATGTAGAAGAGCTTTAATATAATCAAAATATTGTATGTACCAAGGCCTATCTAATCCTAATTGCTGAGTTAACGCTGCCACAGCTTCTTTCGTGGCCCTTTGACCGAGTATCACCTGTGCAGGGTTACCTGGAATAGCATGGATAATCGCAAAAACAACGAGAGTCATTCCAATTAATACTGGGATTAACGAAAACACACGACGGACTGAATAAGTAAACAAGTGAGCTCACCTCTTTTTCAAAAACGTATTAGAAATAGCCTAACAAAAGGGAGGGCAAAGCTCCCTCCCCTTTAACTAGTCGTTATTATTTAAATTCCACATTGCTTAATAGATCAGAACCAGTTGGGTGTGGCAAGTAATTCAACACGTCTTTTGATGCTGCTAAAAGAGGTGTTGAGTGAACAAGCGGAACCCACGGAGCATCATCATGGATGATGACTTGAGCTTGCTTGTAAAGATCATTACGCTTAGCTTGATCAGTTTCCGTCTGTGCTTTAATTAAAATGTCATGTAACTGGATGTTGCTATATTGGGAATAGTTATTAGCACCAATGCTGTCTTTGTCGAGCAAGGTATATATGAAGTTATCAGCATCCCCATTATCACCGGTCCAACCAAGCATATAGGCATCAAAATCACCTTTTGCTGCTTTTTGTAAGTAGGTGGCCCAGTCAACTGTTTGGATTTTAGCTTTAACACCGATTTTTGCAAAGCTTGCCTGGATAACCTCTGCCACTTTCATTCCTTCAGGCATATATGGGCGCGCTACAGGCATAGCCCATAAATCCATGCTAAATCCATTTGGATAACCTGCTTGTGCCAATAATTGTTTCGCTTTATCTAAATCATATGGATATGCTTCAATTGCGTCGTCATAGCCTTCTATGGATGGAGGCATTGGGTTTTTAGCAGCAATCGCTTGACCGCCGTAGAATGCGTCGATGATTGATTTTTTATCAACAGCATAGTTTAGAGCTTCACGGACTAGCTTGTTATCAAATGGTTTGCGTGTTACGGTAAACCCTAAATAGCCTACATTCATGGATGGACGTTTGATAACCTGAAGTTTATCATTAGCTTTGACAGTAGCCTCGTCTGAATTGTTTAGACCGTCCATTACGTCGATTTCGCCATTTGCAAGGGCATTAAGTCGTGCAGTATTTTCAGGAATTACACGGAAAATGACTTTGTTTAATTTAGGCAAGCCTTTTTGCCAGTAATCAGGATTTTTCACAAGTGTAATTCGATCATTTTGTTTCCATTCAACGAATTTAAATGGACCTGTTCCAACAGGATTTTCTCTATATTTATCGCCGTATTTTTTTACAGCTGTTGGGCTAGAAATCCCAAATGCAGACATCGCCAAGTTTTTAAGGAATGGTGCCTGTGGTCTTTTCAATACAAACTGTACTGTATTTTGATCTAATGCTTTTACTTCTTTGATAACATGCCCCTCATCTTTTTTGTAACCACCAAACATCGTGTAATACGGGAATTGCTTATCATCGCCGTTCATCCAGCGATCGAAGTTAAATACGACAGCATCTGCATTGAAGTCTGTGCCATCTTGGAATTTTACTCCCTGACGAAGATGAAATGTGTAAGTTAGACTATCTGCAGAAACATCCCACTTTTCAGCAAGTCCCGGATGTAGAGTTGTATCCTGGTCTCCATAATTTACAAGCGTTTCAAAAATGTTTTTTGTAACCTTAAAGGTTTCTCCTTCAGTTGAAGTGATTGGGTCTAGAGATGTGGAATCTCCTCCACGGCCATAAACAAGTGTATCTTTTTTTGGCGTACTGCTAGACTTTGAAGCGCTATTGCTTGTAGTCTTACTAGATTGACTACTGCAGCCAACAAGGAACATGCTGATTGCCAGAATTGAAATCAAAAGCAATTTCATCGTTTTCTTCATGAGTTCTTTTTCCCCCATTTTCTCTTATAATTTTTTATCAAAAACGCAGCAACTTACTCGTTAAACAAGTGACATGCCACATAATGACCACTAAGATTACGCTCCTCAGGCCTAGTTGTTTTGCAAATATCCATACATTGTGAGCATCTAGTATGGAATGCACATCCTGATGGAGGATTTGCCGGGCTTGGCAGCTCTCCTTGAATTAAAATCGTTTCCCTTTTGATATCAGGATCCGGTATTGGCACTGCTGAAAGGAGTGCTTTGGTATACGGGTGCTTAGGATTTTCGTAAAGATCTTCACTTGCAGCTAATTCTATTAATCTACCTAAATACATCACACCAACTCGGTCACTGATATGACGCACTACCCCTAAGTCGTGGGCAATAAATATATATGTAAGTCCAAATTCAGTTTGTATGTCTTTCATGAGGTTAAGGACCTGCGCCTGGATGGAAACATCGAGCGCTGAGACAGGCTCATCTGCAATAATGAGTTTTGGCTGGTCATTAAGGCTTTAGCAATCCCAATCCTTTGTCGTTGGCCCCCACTGAATTGGTGTGGATATCTCCTCGCATGGTAACTGCTTAAGCCTACCACCTCGAGCATCTCTCTCACCTGTTTCCTTCGTTCCTCTTTTGTTCCAATTCCATGAACAATTAGAGGTTCTTCAAGAATCTGTTCAACAGAATGTCGTGGATTTAATGATGCATATGGATCTTGGAACACCATTTGAATATCTCTGCGCGTTTTTCGTAATTCCGATTTTGACATACTCGTAATCTCTTTATCTTCAAAAACAATCTTTCCGTCACTGGCTTCAATCAGCCGAATAAGGAGCCTGCCAGTGGTAGACTTTCCGCAACCGCTTTCACCAACAATTCCTAATGTCTCACCTTTTTTGACGGAAAAAGAAACATCATCAACTGCTTTAACTTCTCCTTTTTTACTCCCAAAAAGCCCCCCAGTAATCGGGAAGTATTTTTTTAGACCATTTACCTCAAGAAGTAACTCCGACATGTTTGTCACTCCCCTCTTTAACTGTATGTAAGAAACATCGCACAACATGGCCTTCTTTTTCTGTTTTATATAAATCTGGGGCTTCATCATGACATTGACCAAAGGCTTCTGCACATCTAGCTGCAAACCTGCATCCCTTTTGGATGGTTCCCGGTGCTGGGACGCTTCCAGGAATGCTGTAAAGGCGGTCCTTTTTTCCTCTTAAATCAGGAACAGACTTTAAAAGTCCTTTAGTATAAGGATGCTGAGGATCCTTCAGGATAGTCAAAACGTCCCCTTGTTCGACGATTTGGCCAGAATACATAACAATAACACGTTCGCAAATTTCAGCTACTACCCCTAAGTCGTGGGTAATCAGGATGATGGATGTACCCGTTTTTTTATTCAAATCCTTCATTAAAGCAAGGATTTGCGCCTGGATGGTTACATCAAGGGCAGTTGTCGGCTCGTCCGCAATGAGGACTTTGGGATTGCATGCCATTGCCATTGCAATCATAACCCTTTGCCGCATGCCGCCTGATAACTGATGAGGATACTCCTGCAATATTCCTTCCGCCCTTGGGATCCCAACTAATCTTAGCAATTCAATACTTCGGGCTTTTACCTCCGACTTAGCTAGTTTCGTATGTAGATTAATACCTTCCTTAAGCTGGTTGCCTATTGTAAAAAGAGGATTCAATGACGTCATAGGTTCTTGGAAAATCATTGAAATCTGATTACCGCGTATTTTTCTCCATTCCTTATCAGACAAATTCTTTAAATCTTTTCCTTCAAAAATGATTTCCCCATTTTCAATTTTTCCTGGCGGGGAAGGAATTAGACCCATGGTAGTTAAGGAAGTCACACTTTTACCACTTCCTGACTCACCAACAATCCCTAATATTTCTCCCTCTTTTAATTCAAAGCTGATACCGTCTACTGCAGGTACGAATCTTTTTCCCGAATGAAAGGAAACCTTTAAATCTTTTATTTGAAGAATAGGTTGTTTGTTCACGTTTACACCTGCCTAATATTCTATTATTTAAATATTATATAATATTATAATATAATGAATTTTAAGATTATTATGGCACATATTGTTACAGAGTTTTGTCGAAATTTGTCTTATCAATAATTTTTTTTCAAAAAAAATCAGTCTACACTGCATTAATACGTTAATACAGTGTAGATCATCCGCATATTTCCCCATATTTGATATAATATTATTATTTAGATTGATAATTATTTTTGTAATGTAGAAATAACATTCTTAAAAAAATTAAAACAAAATTTTTCACCAAAAATAACTTTAAAGATAGCCATTGTTAAGCTAAAACTAAAAAAAGCACTCGGATGAGTGCTTAAAGTTGTTATGTCAACTATTATTTTCTTCTTGATTATTAAAATAATCCTCCACATTTATAAACTCTGGTGATGCATGCGTAGCCATTATACCGTGGTAGCTAATATCCAACCCGACTTCTTCTTCCTCATCAGTAGAACGAATAGGAACCCATTTATTGATGATTTTTAGTCCTATCCATGTCAATAAAAATCCCCATGCACACAATACCACTAAGCCCAGAAGTTGTATTCCCAATAAGTGAAAACCTCCTCCTGTGAAAAGGCCGCCTTTAGTGGCAAAAAGACCAACTGCTATTGTCCCCCATATCCCGGAAACAGCATGGACAGGAAAGGCTCCAACTGGATCATCGATTTGTTTAGCTTCTAGCCAATTGGTTGCAGCCATCATGAATAATCCAGAAACGATACCGATTACAATTGCGTACTGATCACTTACAAAAGCACATCCTGCAGTAATCCCTACTAGACCTGCAAGAGAACCATTAATAACTGATGGAGCATCTGAGCGTCCATATCGGAATAAAGTGTAAATCAAGGTAGCTGCTCCACCAGCCGCAGCTGAAAGCATTGTTACGATAGCAATATGACCGATGCGTACATCCGTTGCTGTCAGGGTACTTCCAGCGTTGAATCCAAACCAGCCAAACCATAATAAAAAGGCTCCTACCGATGCAAGTGGTAAATTGCTTGGCAAGGCAATGGATGAGCTTTCCTTAGAAGTAAATTTCCCTTTTTCTAGGCAATTAGAATGGCTGCAGCTAATGCTGAAAAACCTCCCAAGGCGTGAATCACTGCAGAACCTGCAAAATCCTCCATCCCCAACTTACCTAACCAACCGCCGCCCCATACCCAATGACCTGCTATCGGGTAGATTAGAGCAGTCATTAATATGACATAGAGTAGATAGGCGCGGAAATTAATCCTTTCAGCTACCGCACCGGAAACAATTGAAATTACAGCAATGACGAAAGCGGCATGGAATAACCAAAACGTATCAGCCGAAACGGATAAATGTAAGTAAGTAAAATCTCCCTTTAACATGAAACCGTTCTTACCAATTATCCCCAATATGTCCCCGCCGTACATTAACGCAAAACCAATTAAGTAATAACAAAGTGTACCAATCGTGATATCAGCAAAAACCTTCATGATAATGTTGACGCTATTTTTTGAGCGGACAAAGCCTGCCTCGAGTAATGCAAAACCGCCTTCCATTAAAAGAATCATCGCTGCTGTTAGAACCACCCAAATCGTATCAAGACCAGAATGTAAGGCTTGAATGGTCATCCTTTATGCCCCTCCTATTTCATCCATTGTTTTATATCGTCCACAATCTTATGAGGTAAAATAATCTGTTCTTTTCCTGGTTCGATTTCTACCAACTCTATAATTCTATCTAATTCAACAACTCTATTTTTAATTTCCTCAATATTGCTTAATCTTTGTTTTACATTTACTAGATATTCTACAGCCTGATGATGACTTGGAGGACGGGCGGAAAAAATTTTTTTGAAGGTGGGTAAGGATTGATACCAAGCTTCATGTGTCCTTCTTTTTCCTCATACTTAATAATCTTTTCCTTAAGGAGAACAATTTGATTTTCCTTTTGAATCTTTAGTTCCTGCAGTATTTTCACGATTTCTTCTGATGTAAAACTAAATATTATAGCATGATAAAATTCATCCACAACATCCATGTCATGTCTCCTCACATCAAATGTTACTTTTCCTGATTATATGGATAATTTCAATTTTAGTCAACTGATTTTTCTGCCTATTTAATTACCAAACTCATGTGACGACAGATAATATAACATGAAATTTTTTCAATATTCTCTCATACCCATTCAAATTAAAAGCTGTAAACACCCGAAATGGGTGCTTACAGCTTTCTTCTTAAATGTAAAAAGTAATAGCCTTCATTGGTTTGAGCCAATGCAATTTAATAAAATTTTAAACAGTTTTAAGTTTATAAAGAAAAAAGCTAAACACAAGCGTAACAAGCGAAAAAAGTAACGCAATACTTGAGAATGCCAATACATAGGCATTATATTCTCCGAGTGTGACAATCAACCTATAACTATCCAAATGAAGAAATCCTGCAACAATGTTAAAAAAAACAAGCAAAAAGAAAATCATCAATAGCCCTCTAGCGGAATTTTGGATATCTGCTTTACTTAACGCGATATGAGAAGAAATGCTTATTGCTAACACTAAAAAAATCCAAAAGAATGGATTTATTAAATTATGAAGGGTAAAGAGACTCTTACATATCGCTAACACCGCTCCGCCTATCGTCCTTAAAACATTTATATCTAGCTTTTCAAAGGACACATGCTGATAAATTTCGGCTTTAAAGGTCGCAAAGGATTGCGGCACAAACAGATACATACCCAATATTAAAGAGCCAATTCCGCTAAAAATTGGTCCTAATCCGATGAAAAAGTTTCCCACCTGTTGAAAAACACTATTTGGATTGTAATGATGTTCCACAAATCCAAGCACTCCGTCAGGACTGTTTAATTGCAATAACTTAACCCTTGAAACCCTATGTCCCCATATAAAGCACTGAATAAGATGCCCTATTTCGTGAATGGGAGTGCCTATCCAAGCCGTTAGCAGCACCCCAAGTGGTCCAAATGCCCGAACCAAAAATTTGTTTGAATGCTTTTCAATAGTCCCTAAAATAAAACCAATTGCCATCAAGACACCTAAGAGATAAAACAATTCTACAATACTCAATAAGAGGGTATTGATAAAAGATGATAAGATATTCATCTCAATTCTTGTTTCCTTTCAACTATTTTCTTTATCTATCAACATCTACTCTTTTGTAGTATTTTAAACGTTTTTCAAAAATACTGCATTCTTTTTGGTGCATGCCCCGGCAAACGTCACTATTCCTTGAGAAACGTGCATGTTCAAAAAGTTCATACCATTAAGTGGGGTTAGTCATTCAAATGACAATCCCACAAGGTAAATGTTTTCGAATGATGAATCTGAACAAATTCCGAACATTCTTGTCACTCGTTGAACTTAACGTTTTCAAAAGGTAGACCCCATTCGCTTTTGCATGTAAGATGGAAATGAAGGAGGTTGCTTCTTAGTGAAAATCAAAAAAATTTTGAATAACAATGCCGTTGTGATCACAGATAACCATGAAGAAAAGATCGCAATTGGTGCTGGTATTGCTTTTCAAAAAAAGAAAAATGATATTATTAACCCAAGTAAAATTGAAAAACTATTTGTTATGAAAGAAAATGAGAAGTTCCAACAGCTGCTCCTCCAAATTCCTGAAGAACACTTTACCCTCTCAGAGGAAATTATCACTCACGCTGAGGAATACCTAGGATCAAAATTAAATGACCATATTCATATAGCACTAACAGACCACTTATCTTTTGCCATTGAAAGAATTCGTGATGGTATTCAGCTTAAAAATAAACTTTTACACGAAATTAAAATCCTATATAAAAAAGAATTTGATATTGGTATGTGGGCAATCAGACATATTGAAAAGAAGTCGAATATAAAAATGCCAGTTGACGAAGCAGCCTATATTGCTCTTCATATTCACACGGCTAAGCTTCAAGGTGGTGATATGAAGCAAACCGTTCGGCAAACAGCTATCATCGGTGAAATGGTACAGATAATTAAGGAATGCCTAGATATAGAGATTGAAGAAGATGATATTTCGTACCAACGATTAATCATGCATTTACGATTTACAGTATCAAGAATTAGTAATTTTGAGCTTCATACAATGGATGAAGAGATGCTGAAAATGTTAAAAAAGAAATTCCCCATTGCTTACAGCTGTGCAACGAAAGTCTCCCAGGAACTTTCTCATAATTATAGCATCCACCTTCCTGAACAGGAACTCGGATACATAACACTTCATATCGAAAGATTGAGAAAACGTTGAGATTGAAGAGAAACGAAAAAAAACGCTTGTTGCCAAGCGTTTTTTTTCGTTTCTCTATATTTTCTATTTGCGGATTTTAATTATCTCATCCGCTACAAATTGTACTTGTGTGCCAACAATAACTTGAATGCTTTGTGGTCCAACAATATTTATTCCTGGTACACCTGTAGATTTAATTTTGTTTTGATCGACTGCTTTCATGTCTTTAACTTCAATTCTTAGGCGTGTGACACAGTTATCAACTGCAGTCACATTTGCGTCTCCACCTAATCCCTCATAAATCTTCGCTGCCATCACAGCAAATTTATTATCGGCTGTGACTGTTGCTGCAGCTTCTTCCATATCATCGTCATCTTCTTCTCTACCAGGTGTCATTAAGTTGAATTTCGTAATTAAGAAGCGGAATAAGAAATAGTAAATTACCGCAAAAACAAGTCCCTGAAGGATTAACATATATGGATGATTGGCAAGTGGTAGCCTTGAACTTAAGATAAAGTCAACTAGTCCTGCACTAAAGCCAAATCCAGCTGTCCAATGGAACATTGCAGCGATTGCTAATGATAGCCCTGTTAATACAGCATGAACAAGATATAGCATCGGAGCAACAAACATGAAAGCAAATTCAATAGGTTCTGTAACTCCAGTGAAGAAGGATGCGAAACCTGCAGCCAACATCAATGATGCAATTTGTTTTTTCTTTTTCGTTTTTGCAGTATGATACATGGCTAATGCTGCAGCAGGTAAGCCAAACATCATGACTGGGAAGAATCCCGCTTGATACATTCCAGTAATGCCCTTAGTTCCTTTTCCTGCCCAGAAATTACCAATATCATTAATTCCAGCTATATCAAACCAGAACACCATGTTTAATGCGTGATGTAATCCTATTGGGATTAATAGTCGGTTGAAGAAGCCATATAACCCTGCACCTAAAGGACCTAATTTACTTATACCTTCACCAAATGAAACTAATCCTGTAAAGATTACAGGCCAAACAAAGAACAAAACTACTGAAACAACTAACATCGAAACGGATGTCATAATTGGAACAAGTCGTTTCCCACTAAAGAATGCTAGTGCATCTGGTAATTTGACATGACTAAAGCGATTGTACATCATTGAAGCAACAATCCCTGAAAGAATCCCGACAAATGCATTTCCTATTTTTCCAAAAGCCGGGTCTACATTTTTTACATCAATTCCTTGTAACATCGCCACTAAGTCTGTTGAAAGCAAAGTTGTTACTACCAAGTAGGCAACCAGCCCACTTAACGCTGCGGAACCGTCTTTTTCTTTTGCCATACCTAATGCTACTCCTACAGCAAAAAGGAATGGGATATTATTAATTATGGAAGATCCTGCTTTGATTAAGAATGCAGCAACTGGGCTTCCAGTTCCCCAACCTGTAGGATCAATCCAATAACCGATCCCCATCAATATAGCTGCAGCAGGCAATACTGCTACAGGTAACATCAATGAACGACCAATTCTCTGTAAATATTTCTTCATTATTAGTCCCCCTATCAAAATTTTATTCCAGAGATTTCAGCTCCGATTGCCCTAATCCCGACATCCAAGTTTCACTATTATCCATTCCCTCTTGGATTGGTGGCGAAAAAACTAAATATAAGTGCTAAAATTCATTTTTATTAAAGCAAATCGGAAAAAATAATGGATCAGGTTTACCAATCTCAAAATCTTCTAAACCACATCTTTTTCAATTATTCTCTGTCTATTTGTTGAATGTTCATCACCTCCTTTATGCTAGCCAACTCCATGTTTTCACTGTACTCTGACGTTTATTACTTAGCGGAAGCTGTTATAATAACCGTCTTTCCAAAAATGGCTTCCTTTTCCTCTGTGATGGTATACTGTTTATCACCTTTATGACTATTTGTAATCACAATTGGTATTACCGTGCTTTTTGCATTTGTACTAATATATTCCCAATCAGTTTCAATCAGTAGCTGTCCACTGGAAATCTTGTCTCCCACGTTGACTAATACATTAAAGCCCTTTCCTTTAAGGGAAACCGTTTCTAGACCGACATGAATAAGAATTTCCGTTCCACCCTTTGCTAGGATGCCAATCGCATGTTTAGTGGGTGCTATTTGAATAATGGCCCCTTCTACAGGAGCATAAATATTTCCCTTCGTTGGAATTATGGCAATTCCTTCACCCATCAGCTTTTCGCTGAAAACAGGGTCAGGTACCTCCTCAAGTGGAATAATTTTTCCATTGACTGGTGTGTAAATTTGTAATGTTGCTTTTTTAAAAGGATTCCATCGCATTTTTAATTACTCCTTTATGGTTTATTAATGAAAGGAATTTGAGCTTCCTATTTGAGTAGTTTATAAATTAAACAGCTTTACACGTTGTTATCCTTACTCAAGGTGAAAGCCAATAAAAAAAGGCATGGGGGTACAATAAAAGGACTAAAGAGCCTTCTATTTACCACCATGCCTGATCGTATCAGTAACATGTGATCCATTATTAAACTGGTATCTTTATCATAACATAAAACCTTTAATAATCAATATGAACACGGTAACATTTTTTTATTATCCCAGCCGATAAATTAAAAATCTCTCATTGGGATTCTGTTCATAAAAATTCGGAACGATGACTTCCTCTTTCAATTCGAAAGAAGTATCGTTTTCCAAGAAATAGATATAATCTTTTGCAGGATAATATAAAATCAGCTCGATTACACGTTCTGATTTTTCCACTGAAAGTAAGATATTTTTTATGATTTTCATAAATATTTGGATGGAAAATGGATTAAAAAAATAAAATCGATTATCAAATGGATCAATCAGGTACTCTTCCGCTAAGCAACAATGTAAATGAATTCTATCCTTACTATTTTTAGACCTTTTCAAATATTTCTTTCGATTTTCAACTGCTTCCTGATAGAAAGACTCGTTCATTTCTACTCCTACAACAGTAGCATTAAATAAGTAATGGATATAAAAGTTTAATCGCCCCTTTCCACAGCCAAAATCAACAATCCGATCACTACTTTTCAATTCATATTGGTTAAATAACTGTTCTAGTGCTAGATATGGCGTTGGTTCATACCGATGATAATGCAATGACTGGTTGAATCCTTTTTGGTCTCCAACTGTTCTTATGTTCAACAATGCATCATAAAACTGTTCATTCATTGATTTTCTCCTATTCAGACGATGTTGAATTTAATGATATAGATTTTTCTAATCATATGAAAGTATCTTACATGGTGATATACATCAATTGATGAATCTTAATGTCATCTTAACGGGTATAGGTTTTTTAAAGATTCTTTGATTACCGTCTTTACCTTTTTTCACAGTTCGCGGGCATCAAAGGTCTCTTTTTGGTAACCCATCAATGCTACCTTGCTTATTTAATAATTAAATTAACTCCTAAATAACATTTGAAATGACATTATCTTTGGCATCGTAATTTTATAAGACAATAGGTATTGTCTTGATCAAATTACTCTGAATTTTGGTGTCAAAGGCTTCCAAATGTTCGATAATCCTTAATATAACAACAAAAGACGTGTGCCAATTCACACGTCTTTTCTAATTTCATTTAATTGTTTAGCACCTATAAACGGAACCCTTTATATTCCGATAACCTCTTTTTTACTTTTAATGCTGAATTGATATTAATGCTTCTTGTTAGCATTTCGAAGAAAAGCGGTAATTAGCAAAATAATAGGAATGAAAACTTGCATAGGCCAATGTAAATAAGGTGGAACAACTATTTCACCTTCTTTTATATGTTCAGCATAATTGGAAGCTATTGTTATGGAAGCAAATAAGATGATAAGACCTATTGGAAACCCGAGCTTACGATGGTTTTTAAATTTGAATATATCAGTGATTCCTATCACTGCGGCATAATAATAAAGAGAAATTTTAAAAAATCCACCGATTACGATATAAAGCATATATAATACATCCAAGCGCTCAATAAATTCAGCCATTTGAATTTTGCTAATCGTGCTTAACAGCGGGAAAGGGGAACGAATGTACAAATCCACTCCTAAAGCAGAAATATTTACCACTGTTGTAATGATAATATTTATTCCGCTTAATATCATTCCACCGATGCAGATTTTTTTCACTTTTTTTTGATCGTTTAAATACGGTAGGAACATGGTAAAGACCACCATTTCCCCAAACGGGAAATTAATTGTTTGGCCTAATGCCATTCTTATTATGGGATTCCATCCATTTTCAAGCATTGGTTGAAGATTTTCTAAATGGATTAAACCTGAGAAGATAATTAAAAGAACACCCAAAAAGGCCATCAAATAAACAACCGCAAAATAAAGCTCGCCAACTCTAGCGATTACCTCAATTCCCTTATGAATCCCATAAAATATTGTAAGAATCATCAAAGTATTGATAACAAATAACGGTGTACTTGTATAGATCTTCGAAACTAATAGTTCTCCGAAATCTCGTAATACTCTTGATGCCTGATAAAGAAAATAAACGATATATAACAAACCTATAAAGCGTCCGATCCATTTTCCGGTTATTTCTTGAACATAACTTGTAAGGGGAATGTCCGGGTAAAACTTAAAAAGACGGTAGTATATGAGGAAGAGCAATAGACCACCCACTAACCCGAGCAATATTGCAATCCAAGCGTCCTGTTTCGCTCCTGCTCCTAACCCAAAAAGAATAGCACTACCCATTTCAAACAAAACCACTAGGACAAACATCTGGGTTGCATTTATCTTTGCCTCTTCCACCTACTCATTTTCCTCCTTTAATAAGGTAAGAAAAAAATAAAAAAGAAGGTGTCTTACTATTTCCCTTCCTTTAATAACCACTATTTTCTCTATTCTTTATTTTTTGCCCAGTTTATTACGTAATATGCAAAATACAGTAATGTTGCTTAATGTTTCTATTAGTACCAAAATTATCAATATTTTGCGATAATTTAAGTATTAATGTATTTGTTTTCTCACTTTAAAAGTCTTTTTGGGCAATTTATTGAAAACATGTTTTACTATTTGTGAAACAATTCTATATTAAAGATAGACTAATTTGGGAGAAAGTAAGAGTTTAATAAAAAATAGGGGGGAAATGGATGTCTTTTTATAAAGAATTAATTATTGCAATGCTTCGTACAGGAGTATTAGGATTTGGCGGTGGCCATCCGTCATTCCATTAATCCGCTACGAAGCAGTTACACGTTATCGCTGGATAGAGGATGAAGAATTTGGAGAGACATGGGCAATAGCAAATGCTTTACCAGGACCCATTGCTCCAAAGATGGCAGCCTATCTAGGATACAGACATAAAGGAGCAATAGGGGCCATCGTTGGTGTATTGTCACATATCGCTCCTACCTGTATCGCGACTGTAGTGCTTCTTTCCCTGGTCCATGTTTTTAGTTTTTCTAAATCATTCACAGATATGATTAGCGCAGTTATGCCGGTTATTGCGGTTATGCTTGGCCAAATGGCATATGAATTTGCTTTCAAAGCAATGAAAGGGTTAGGAAAATTACTAGGCATTATTTTTTTAGTCCTTTCATTTATCCTGCTTTATGTTCTACCTATCCACCCAGCGATTGTCATTTTAATTTTTCTAGGATATGGGGCGTTTCATTTCAAAATTAAAAGAAAGGTAAGTCAAACTGCAAAATAAGGAGCTATCAAATTCATGACGTTATTACATATTTTTTTAGGGTTCTTTCTGGCAAATCTTTTTGGATATGGTGGCGGACCTGCAACGATTCCATTTATGTATGAGGAAGTTGTGACTCACTATAAATGGTTAAATGATTCCGAGTTTTCTCAAATGCTTGCTATTGGGAATGCACTTCCACGGCCTATTGCTACCAATATTGCAACATATGTAGGTTATGATGTATTTGGTTGGTGGGGTATCATTGTTGCATTGTTCGCTACCATCTTTCCATCTGCCTTTGCGCTAATTTTACTTTTGAAACTACTCCACCGGCACCGGCAATCACTTGTTGTAAAAGGAATGACTCTTTTAGTTCAACCTGTCATCGCGGTCATGATGCTGGCCCTTACATGGAAAATGTCAGCCAATTCTTTTAGCTCAATCGGAGTTGTCCAGTCTTTAGTGATTGGGCTTGTTGCGGTACTAGCACTTATTAAGTTTAAAATACATCCGGCATTTATGATTTGCGCCGCTTTTATTTACGGCGGCCTTGTGCTCCCTCATATTTAGTAGTTTGGAAACGTAAAAAGGCAACGCCCAGTGTTGGGTTAGTTGCCTTTCTTAAATATGAGTTGGGAGATACAGTCACATTATTGAGAAAAACAAAAAGAATCTTCCCTAATGTTTCTATATCATGTACCGCAAAATGTTCGGTAAGGACTGGTTGATGCCCAGGCAGTATGGAGTATTCAGCCTGCTCGGGAGTGTGCGCGTAGGGGCTTGAAAGAACATGAAGAAGCTGCTCCATCACGCTGTAGTCTCCTTGTTTCACTGCTGCTTCTAGTGCGGCTTCTACCCGGTGGTTCCGAGGGATTAGCGCAGGATTGCTGCTCCGCATCAACTGATGTGATGAGGCTTTCGATTCCTCCTGCCTTTCTAGTCTTGCCTTCCACAGTTCAAGCCACTGAGTAAATTCTGGGGCACCAAACAGAACTGTATCCTCTTGTCTTTCAAATGTTAATGCGCGGAAGGTATTGGTATAGTCCGCACGGTACTCCTGCATCATCTTGAGGAGGTCTTCCATAAGGGATTCATCCTGTTTCTCTTCGTTAAATATTCCCAGTTTGGCTCTCATTCCTGCGAGCCAATTACTATGGTACAACCCCATAAAATCTGAAATCGCATCCTGGGCTAGTTTGACAGCCTGTTCCTGATCGTCATGCAGCAGCGGCAATAGGGTTTCAGCAAATCGCGCTAAATTCCACCCAGCAATATACGGCTGATTGCCATATGCATAGCGGCCTTGAGTGTCAATGGAACTGAATACTGTATCCGGGTCATAGGCATCCATAAAGGCGCAAGGACCATAATCAATAGTTTCTCCGCTAATGGTCATGTTGTCGGTGTTCATCACCCCGTGAATAAAGCCAACCAATTGCCATTTTGATATCAGGATGGCCTGACGTTTGATCGCTTCTTTTAGTAATGAAAGATAGCGGCTCTCATCAGCTTCAACGTCTGGATAATGACGCTTTAGTGTATAGTCAGCCAAGATCCGAAGTTCTTCCACTGTGCCCCATTTTGCAACGTATTGAAAGGTGCCGACGCGGAGATGACTGGCAGCCACTCTGGTCAGAATTGCACCTGGCAGGTCAGTTTCGCGGATGACTGACTCACCAGTTGCCACCACAGCTAAACTGCGGGTGGTAGGAATACCAAGCGCATGCATTGCTTCACTAATGATGTATTCGCGCAGCATCGGTCCAAGCGCCGCTCGACCATCGCCCCCCCGAGAGTATGGCGTTCTGCCTGAACCCTTGAGCTGAATATCAAACCGTTCACCTAGAGGCGTGATCTGTTCGCCAAGCAGTACAGCGCGTCCGTCCCCTAACATCGTAAAATGCCCAAATTGATGTCCAGCATAAGCTTGAGCAAGAGGTGAAGCTCCTTCGGGAATCTGGTTGCCAGCAAGAACCGCTACGCCATCTTCGCTTCTCAGGTTCTCGACGTTCAACCCTAGGGATGTTACCAACGGATCATTGAGAATGACTAACTTCAGTGAGCGAACAGGGGATGGGTTGAGGCTTTTAAAAAATGATTTCGGCAAACGGGCATAGCTGTTTTCTAAATTCCATCCTGGTTCTTTTATTTCTTTTGTCATGTATCTCCTTCCCTTCTTTTTCTTTTTAGTTTCCTAAATTTTCCCTTTTACATAAGCTCTTTTAAATGATCGTTGCTTTATTCCCCAGAAGCCCTTTTTAATGTCTACTTCTGCCAATTTATTATACCCATTCCACACAAAGATGACGCCCTTCAAATTTTTTGGGTATGATACGTAAAAAGGCAGCACCCAGGTTCCAAGGATGCTTGCTAAACAGTCATTTTCCAACTTGATAATGCCAGCCAATTTTCCAATTTCTCATAATCAGGTATTATTTTTCCAACAAGGCGCCAAAAGGATCTATCATGATTTAGATGGACCATATGACACATTTCATGAACGACTACGTAGTCAATCACCTTTAGTGGTGCCATTGCCAACTTCCAATTAAATGTTAACTGTTGCTTTGAATCACAGGTTCCCCAGGTACTATTATTATCAGAAATACGGATAGAACGTGGTTTTATTTTAAAGTTACTTTGATGAGACTGAATACTTCTCTCTACTAACGCTTTACATTGCTGATAATAAAACCGTTTTAACGCCTGTTTTATTTTTTCATCCTCAAGTTGTCTCACATATATATGTAGCCTATCTCCTTCAAACTTTACAGAGTCTTGCTTGATATTTATGTCTAGAGAAATTTGTATGGGGTAGGTGTTTCCTAAATAAAGAAAGCTTTCACCATGATCATAGACCTTCTCCTTTGCCAAGCATTCTATCCTTCATTTCTTTTGATTTCTGCTGAATCCAATCCCACTTTTTCTCTAATAATTGAAGTACACATTCATCAGGTGTACCTTTCGGAGCCTGGACTTCAACATTTCCATAAAGATCTATATAAATGCCTATGGATGTCCGCTGTTTGTAATTTATATCAAAACGAATGGTCACTCCTAAGTAGGTATGTATCATTTAATGCCCTTATCTCCTATATTTTATAGCTAACCCTTTTAAGAAATTCCTGGCGTATTTATCTCCGCACTCTTTATAATTTTTATGGCCTTCTTTTTCTTAATAAAGCACTTAATTCTCCTTTTGTTACAATGATTCCTGCTTTTTCTAATATATCAAGCATATCCTCACTTGTTAACGCTAGTGCTATTTTCACTTTTTTTAACAGGAGATTATTAACATTTGCGTTTTTCTTTAATGATGATTCTGGCGTATCAGGTTCTCCAGGTTTTGGATCCTGTTTTCCTCTTTTAAAAATAATTAAGCCATTTAGAAATGACTCTAACATACTATTATTGCATTTTATATTCTCATCATTATCAGCTTCAATATCGTAACTATCATTTGATTTTGTGAGCAACTTTAGCACTTCTTCTTTAGTTACTTCAGTGCCACCGAGCTTAAATATCTCTCCAATATCTGTATTTTTTATATCTAGAGCATACCTTAATCTAATTAATATATCATTATTATCCATCAATAAACCTCCAATAGATTACCTATTCAGACAGAAGCTTTAGCATTTTTATGGTCCTTTTTTTAAACTAGTGCCTAAGCAAATGAATAATATCTAAGAATATTCAGGGGCAACAGGCACTAATCATTTCTATCTCAGTACAATTTTTGCAACAGCCTCAACGTGTGCCGTCTGCGGGAACATATCCACTGGCTGGATATACTTGACTTCATATTTAGCACTCAAGGTTTGAAGGTCCTTTGCTAGTGTTGATGGATTACATGAGACATAAATAAGTTTTTGCGGTTTTACCTGTAAGATCGTTTGAATCAGCTGGCTGTCGAGTCCTGTTCTTGGTGGATCCACGACGACGACATCCGGCTGCCACCCTTTTTTGACCCATTTTGGAAGTACCTCTTCCGCTTTTCCAGGCACGTATTTTGTATTCGTGAATCCATGGCGTTTCGCGTTTTTCTTGGCATCCTCAATCGATTCAGGGATAATGTCCATTCCACGAATTTCCGCTGCCTGATCAGCTAGCCATAACCCAATCGTACCAACACCGCAATACGCATCGACCACTTTTTCCTTCCCTGTCAAAGCCGCCGCTTTCTTTACTTCATTATATAGATTTACGGTTTGTATAGAATTAAGCTGAAAGAAGGTTCTAGCTGATAGTTCAAACTGAAGGTCACCCAGTGTTTCTTGAATAAATTCACTTCCAGCTAAAGCTGTTGTTTCATCTCCAAATATGAGCGATGTTTTCTGTCCGTTAACATTTTGCACAATTGATTTAATGTTTGGTAATCTTTTTTGAATTTCTGCTATTATTAGATCCTTTTTGGGTAGCTCTTTTTGTGAAGTAATTAGCACGACCTGCAATTCACCTGTCTGTACTCCAACCCTTGTTACAATTGTTCGAATGATCCCTTTTCTCGTTTTTTCATTATAAATTGGGATTTTTAGTTCCTCTAAAATCTTTTTAACCTTTGTTGTTGCTTCATTTGTTTGTGAATGCTGAACGGCACATTGGTCAATGTCAATCAATTGATGGGAGTTTAATCCGTATAATCCGGCAAGAACCTTTCCATCTTTTTGACCGACCTGAAAACTGCTTTTATTGCGGTATCCCCAAGGGTCTTGCATGCCGATCGTTTCGCGGACATCGAGCTTGTCGATTGCTAGCTTCGTATGTCGTTCAAGTGATTGAACGACGATATCCCGTTTTTCTTTTAATTGTTGCTCGTAAAGCAAATGCTGGAGTTGACAGCCTCCACAAACATCATAAACGGGGCAAAGTGGCTGCACACGATGTGGAGAGTTAATGCGGATTTTTTTGATTTTTGCCTCCGCAAATTTAGGGTTGATTTTGGTTGCTTCAACAACCACTTCTTCACCCGGAAGAGCACCGGGTACGAAAACGACCTGCTTTTTAAAATAACCGACACCTTCACCATTAATGCCTAGTCTTTTGATCGTTAAAGGAAAGGTCTGGTTTAATTGTATTTTGATATTTTGTTCGGTTTTCATCTCGTTCACTCCAAATTATTCAACGCTTTTCCATTATGCTGCTGTTCGCGCAAAACATAATCCCCGTATTATAGCATGTTTCAGCCTTGAATACCTGCCTTGATTCCTTTGCCGCCTTGCGGAAAAATCTTTATAGATTCAATCTCTGCAATTAGCGGTCTTGCTTTCTGAATGGTTTCCTTCGTTTCCTCTAAAGTGAGCGATTTTTGGTGGGCATCCGCATTGGACCAGACTTCTGTTACCCAAACTATATCTGGGCTCAGTGTCAGATATATTCACGAGATAAATCTCATAATCATGCACATTTTCCATCGATGCGGCTGCATCCAAAAGCACGGCCGTTAACTCATCGCGTTTGCCAGACTGTGCGGTGAATTTTACGTACATTCCAAATTTGCTCATAGTTTCCTCCTGAATTTCATCTTTTTATAAGTTTAGACAATCTGGTATTAAATTCTACACTAGAAGACCGAATTTCAGTGGAAATTCGGTCTTGTTGTTATTATTATTTCTGCGGGAATTCATCAAAGCCTTTAAATTTGTAACCCTTCTTTTTCAAATCCTGAATCACTCTTTCTAGGGCATCGGCGTTATCTTTTGAGATAGTGTGTAGAAGTAAAACGCAGCCAGGGTGAATTTGCTTCATAATGCTTTCGTAAGCAAATTGCGCACCCCGTTGCTGATTGACATTCCAGTCGACATACGCGAGTGACCAAAATACATGGGTATAACCTGCTTCTTTGGCAATTTTTAATGTTCTTTCGCTAAAAACACCTCTTGGCGGGCGAAGATACTTCATTTCTTTTTGGCCAGTTAATTCCTTTGTTTTGACACGGACTTTTTCAAGCTCTTCCCGTAATCTTGTATCAGTTATGGCGGTCATATCAGGATGATGCCAGGAGTGGTTCCCGATAATATGCCCTTCTTCCACCATTCGTTTGGCTAGTTCCGGTGCCGAAAGTAAGTAACTGCCGTCACAAAAAAAGCGGCAGGGACTTTTTCCTTTTTTAAGACATCAAGAATCTTTGAGGTGTACCCATTTTCATAACCATTATCGAAGGTAAGATATAATGTCTTTGTTTTTGTGTCACTTTTATAAAAGGCGCCATATTTTGCAATCAATTGATCCAACTGTGCGCCTGCTTCCGCCGGCTGCTCATTCGAAGCCCTTTTAAATCCCCAGTTATGGGGTTGATTTGAAGCCGCACCATATGTAATATGAGGCGTCATTAAAAGTAGCATACTAAGGATGCATAGGAATCTTTTCAATCTATGTTCCCCCTATTTTTGTTTATTTTAGTGTTTGTTTTTAGGTGGGAAAACATGATTGGTATTAATAGGAAATGATTGTGATTGAAAATAGGCTGAAATTCTTGGGATGGATTTATGAATTGATGAGTAGGAATAATTTACGTATAGCTGCCTTTACTAGCAGATAGCCGCTTTCATTTGCGTAAACTCCGATTCCATTTGCGAAAAGCAGTTTTCTATTTCAAAAAAGTCCCAATCTTTAGGAAAAGAGCGTAAAAGAAAAAGGATAGACGCCCGCAGCGCCTACCCCCGAATATTATTTAAAAACCGGCTCCTTAAATTGCGCCAATTTTTCTAAAGAAGATTTGTCTACATCTGCATGCAGGCTGTTTCCATGAGAATCCATAGTAACAACAGCTGTGAAGCCTTCAACTTGAAGATGCCACATAGCTTCTGGAATACCAAATTGCATAAGATCAACGCCTTCAACTGATTTAATACAATCCGCATAATACTGAGCAGCACCGCCAATTGCATTCAAATAAACTCCGCCATGCTCCTTAAGAGCAGCCAATGTCTTAGGACCCATGCCACCTTTACCAATAACAGCACGGATACCGAATTTCTTCATGATATCCCCTTGGTAAGGTTCCTCACGAATACTTGTTGTTGGTCCTGCTGCTTTTACATGCCACTCCCCAGCTTCGTCTTTTAACATAACCGGACCACAGTGGTAAATCACCTGACCGTCAAGATCAACAGGAGCATCATGGTCACTCAAATATTTATGAATTGCGTCACGTCCAGTATATATCATTCCATTAATATGAACGACATCACCAACTTTTAGTTCGCGGATTTGTTCTTCGCTAATTGGTGCTTGAAGAGTGATGGCTTCTTCGGAAGTAGCTGCCGCTGTTTCTTTTTCAGCTTCCGTCTCAGTAAAATCAATGAATTCTCCGTCTTGGTACATCCACTCATTAATTTCCCCGCTCTCTGGATCAACGCTAACGCCTAAGCGACGGAAAGCCCAGCAATTGTAAGCAACGGAAACATAAAAGCTTGCAGGGATGCGATTCATGACACCAATTTTGCAGCCTAAAAGAGTTGCTTCTCCTCCAAAGCCCATTGTTCCGATCCCTAATTTATTGGCATTTTCTAAAACATACTCTTCCAATCGGCGAAGATCTTCATGTGGATTTACGTCTTCAACGGAACGGAATAACTGTTCTTTTGCTAAATCGTAGCCAGAGGAACGGTCCCCGCCAATCCCAACACCGATAAAACCAGCACTGCAGCCTTGTCCTTGAGCTTGGTAAACCGAATGCATAATACACTTGCGAATACCATCAAGGTCACGGCCTGCACGGCCAAGTCCATCTAACTCACAAGGTAAGCTATACTGAATATTTTTATTTTCACAGCCGCCACCCTTTAAAATCAGGCGGACATCAATGTAATCTTTCTCCCATTGATCGAATTTGATAACGGGAAGCCCAGCACCCAGATTATCGCCACTGTTTTCACCTGTTAAGGAATCAACAGAATTTGGACGTAATTTACCTTCTTTTGTCGCAAGGACAATCGCATTTTTAATCGCTTCTTTTAATTCTAACTGGTTCACACCAACTGGAGTTTTAATTTTAAAGGTTGGCAAGCCAGTATCCTGGCAAATAGGTGAAACTTGATCGTCTGCCATTTTGATGTTGTTCGTGATGGTGGCAAGGCTCATTGCCGCACTTGTTCCAGCATTTTCTCTTTCTTTTGCAGACTTAACGGCACGGCGAACATCCTTTGGGAGTTTCGTAGATGTTTCAACGACAAGCTTGTACATACTTTCTTGAAATTTAACGATATTCAATTCGAGTACCCCTTCCCTTTGTCCCTTTGTGTAATCTTTTTAGATTTTATAACGATTTGACGGTTATTATTATACTCCTATAAACACCGGATTTAAAGAATAAGCTTGCAATCGGTTCCATGGTAGAATGAGGCAAATATTTTCGCAAAAAAAGAGCCTGAATTATACAGACTCACTAACTTCTCCACGGTTATTAAATTCCCTGCATTTCGATTCCATATCATCAAGCATAGAAAGTAAACGATCAATATCATCTATATCTGTATCCTCAGGATTGATGGCATCGAGCACATCAAGGAACATATTTAATCGGTGCTTTAAAAAATCCACCTGTGAATTCTTATCTTTTGTTGGGCTGCCCAAAATCATTCTCCCCTTTCATTATCGTTATCATCCTATCGAATTATCGGGACTTTGGCAATCGATAACGACTATTTTGCCCTATTTTTTTAAATAAAAAAACCCCTACAAAATCAATAACGTAGGAGTCATATCGCCAAATCACCTTGGGCGCTCAGACGCTGCGAAGCCAAATGATACATAGTCCTGGACCGGTATCCAAGCCCCAATGCCCTGTGAAGTAACATTTTTAATAACGATGGACTTTCTGTTTCCTTTTAACATTAAATAGACTTCACCATAAGTTACTTTTCCTTTTTCATTCACTGCTGGCGCATAGGCATATAAATAGCCTAATCGATTGGAAGGAATATTATAGACATGATCATTTTTCGTACCTCCGCCAATTACCGTCTCAAATGCCAAAGGAAGATGCGTTTTTTCCATAGCCTTTAAAAGCATCATCTTCTTTACTTCTTCGGCGTTGGCAATTTTAGATGTAAGACCGCCTCTAACAATTTTTTGTATTTCTTGAACATAGTGAATTTGGTAAGGCACATTGCCGCCGCGATTATCAAAATAATTTGTATTAATTTTTTGATACTCCCAGTTCGGTGAGGTTTCGGATGACTCGTAATTCAATCGCCACTGTCCCAAGTAAACGATTGCGCGATATCCAATTGCAAAGGGAGAACTGGTGATGCTCGACTCATTTAGCATTCGGATTAAATCAGGATTTTGAATTTTAACCCTTGATGAGTTAATTAGTTTTTTTGTTAAATCACTTGGCTGTAGTAATGGCAAATCCTGTGTCGAATTCGGATACGTATTCTCTTTCGTGATATTTCGAACTGATGGCGGGACTTGATATTTTACCGGCTCCTTTTTCACCGGTGCTTTTGCAGCGAAAGCAGACGGTAAAAATAAAAGCATTAATAATAGTGTCATTATGACAGAGACAAACTTTTTCACTGAAATGAACTCCTTTCACAAATGGCATTTAAAGTCTAACCATAGTTTTTTCGGAGTTCATCAATATTATCCATTTACGCATCGAGCTTTTGCATTAATTTTTCAAAAAAAGGAAAAAACAGTTGAATAAATGGTCCTACTGCAAAGATAATGATAATCGTCCCAACTCCTATCCCCTTTTAAGAGAAAGGCGGAATAAAGGCCACAATTTCCCCTATGGTTTTGGCTACCATTAAATTAACAGGAAGGCGTAGCTCCTTTAAACTAGTGAAAAAAGTAATAAAAAAGTAATAATCAGAACATTTACAAAATTCGATTATTCATTTATAATAAGCTTAACCTTTCAAAAAGGAGGGCAGTAATCAATCTGCTAACCATTTATTATTTTAAGGAGGTTGGGATTCTCGTCTTATTATGAAATTCAACACTCGTGTTATTCAAATTTATAACTAAACATGAAGGTTGGTGATTGATGGTCCCAAGTAAAGCGATTGATTTTAACCCTAAGCTTGAAAATATATAATACATTATTACACAGCACAACTGTTACATCTTACATCGAAAAAACACAATGAATGAATGTTCCTAAAAAAAGAGACTCTGGGCCATCTGGCACAGAGTCTCTTTTTTATTGGCTTTTGTTATAACAAAAAGAATCCAATTCCCATGATTACATATGCCGCTATTAACGTTAGCCTTCGAACCAATTCGATTCGCCATCATTGGAAATCACAACGATCAACAATACCGATGAAGCCATCGCAATTAACTCCTGCCAGCTGAATAGCAGCGGCATGGCGGTGTGAAAAAAAGGGAAATAATCACAAGCACTGGTGCTACGAACATGGCCACTTGAAGAGTAGAGCCGATAGCAATTTCTACAGCGACATCCATTTTATTTTTATGGGCCATTAAAATGGCTGATGCGTGTTCAGCGGCATTCCCAACAATGGCTACAATAATGACCCCAATAAACAACTCTGACCAGCCAAACGATGCAGCAACAAATTCAAAGGTATGAACGAGATGCTCTGAAATATAAGCAACCACAACCGTTGCAATCGCGAGAATGGAGATTGCTTTCACTTTCCCCCACTCCGGTTCTTCATGGTCCTCAGTTTCTGTATCATGCTGATAAACTCCACGATGGGTAACGAGTTTAAAGAATAAAGCGGCAAGATAAAGGATTATGAGAATAATTGATATTCCCACACTCAATGTGATTTTTTTTGGCTCATTCATGTTCATCGAGAAAACTTCTGGAATCACAAAGGCAATGATTACAGCAAACATAAGTAGCCCTGAATTATGCCGGGCATCATACACATTGAATTCCTGGCGTTTGTATTTAAAGCCGCCAATAAAAAACGATAGTCCGGCAACTAGTAACAAGTTTCCAAGTACAGAACCAGTTAATGAAGCAAGTACAACTCCGACTAAACCTGCCTTTAGGGCAAAAACGGAAATAATTAATTCAACGGCATTTCCAAAAGTGGCATTTAACAGACCGCCAACCCTCGGTCCTGCAACAATGGCCAAGCTTTCTGTTGCTCTGCCCATAAAGCTAGCTAACGCAATAATAGTTAAACAATAAATTATAAATAAGACAATACTCGACCAATGTAAAAACGTCCCGATAATGGATAGTGGAACTCCAATTATTGTCATGAGCATAAAAATCTTGTTTGTCACCGCATTCCCTCCCTCTACTAGTTTTTATCCAGGCTCTAGTTCTAATACATTTTTCTTTTCTAAATATTCCATAATTACCCTAAATATTTCTGCATTGTGATTCAACTATTTTCCCTATACTGAAAAGCTTTATTATAATTTTTCTTGCAAATGCAAAGTTTTGTAGGTTACCATTATTTCGTAACTATTTGAAATACTTGAATTATGTAATTGAGAAAGGAATAATTAGTGTTTTTTATGAATAAGAACAATCTTCGTTTCTGGATATTAGTCAGTATTGTCGCCATTTCAGGATTTTCACAAGGAATGCTACTCCCACTCATAGCAGTAATATTTGAAAAGAGTGGTGTTCCTGCTTCTTTAAATGGTTTAAATGCAACAGCACTCTACATAGGAATTCTTCTCGTTTCCCCTTTTATGGAGTTGCCTTTACGCAAATACGGCTATAAACCAATTATTATTGTTGGTGGCGGGCTCGTCATTGTTTCACTGGCTTTATTTCCATTATGGAATGCCTTTTGGTTTTGGTTTGGTTTGAGATTATTAATCGGAATTGGAGACCACTCTCTTCATTTTGCCACTCAGACCTGGATTACCTCATTCTCCCCAAACCACAAGCGTGGCCGCAATATTTCTTTATATGGTTTATTTTTTGGAATTGGCTTTGCAACAGGTCCATTGATGACCCCATTAGTTAAGGTAAATGAATCACTGCCCTTTATCGTATCCTCGCTTCTTTGTTTAGTAGGTTGGTTCTTTTTATTTGCATTGAAAAATGAATATCCGGAGCAAGAGGTTTCAATCAATTCATTCCTTGAAACCATTAAGCGATTCAAGCACGCTTTTAAATATGGCTGGGTTGCGTTCTTACCCCCATTTTCATATGGATTTTTAGAATCCTCCTTAAACGGCATCTTTCCTGTTTATGCATTAAGAATGAATATTGATGTAGCTAGCGTCTCACTCGTTTTATCTGCTTTTGCCATTGGCAGTATTGTGACCCAGCTGCCTCTAGGGTTATTAAGTGACAGGTTAGGTCGGAGGAATATATTAATAACTGTTCTTTTCCTGGGATTTTTCTGTTTTACAGCAGCAAGTTTACTCGAGCATTTTTTCATCGGTCTTTTCTTATCTCTTTTAATCGCAGGAATGTTCGTTGGTTCTACCTTCTCTCTTGGCATTAGTTATATGACTGATTTAGTACCGAAAAATTTATTGCCAACGGGAAATTTACTTTGTGGGATCTTTTTTAGTATGGGCAGCTTGAGCGGACCGATAATTGGAGGCTTATTTATTCAATTTTTCCACCATATCAGCTTCTTTTTCATCATAAGTACAATGCTCCTAGTTTTATCAATCACAATCTCTGCTTTTGGAAAAAGGACCTTTTCAAGGGTTGAGCAACAGAGTTAAGAAAAGAAGAAACCAATCCGTCTATTAATTTATGGAGCATTTCCGTATCTTACGCATAAAATATATGGTAAAATTGAATAAATATATTGAATAAAAATTTACTTTAGAGAAACTCGCTGTCATCGATTGATGACAGCTTTCGTGTTTTTTAAGGGTATTGAAGATGATTATTTTTCTCAATAAGAAATCTTGGAGGGGATATGATGAGTTCTGAAGCAAAGTCTTTAGCTAAAGGAATACAGGATGTAGGATTCATTGAAAAAACAAAACCTTATTTAGAACTAATTGCCGCAGCTTTAAGTGGTCTATTGATTGCGGCTGGTTGGTTATTAAATAAATATGATTTTGGAGCAGATTCCATTATCGCTTACCTATTCGCATTTGTGATCGGGGGATTTGCTAAAGCAAAAGAGGGCATTGAAGAAACGTATGAAAATAAAGAATTAAACGTGGAGATGCTGATGATTTTTGCTGCAGTTGGCTCTGCGATCATTGGTTACTGGACAGAAGGTGCAGTGCTCATTTTTATCTTTGCCGTTAGTGGAGCATTAGAGACCTATGCCATGAATAAAAGCCATAAGGAAATTTCATCTCTAATGGAGCTGCAGCCCGAGGAAGCCCTTCTCATATCTGATGGCATTGAAAAAAGAGTTTCTGTAGCAATGCTTCAAGTTGGGGACGAAATTCTTGTTAAACCGGGTGAACGGGTACCTTCAGATGGAATAATCATTAAAGGACAAACGAATATTGATGAGGCAGCCATAACAGGTGAGTCAATGCCCGTATCAAAAGGTGATCAGGACGAAGTGTTTGCCGGAACTGTAAACATGACCGGTTCGATTACAGTTCAAGTTTCGAAAGCCAATGAAGATACTCTTTTTCAAAAAATTATTCAGCTCGTTCAATCAGCCCAAAGTGAAAAATCACCTTCACAGCTATTTATTGAACGTTTTGAAGGAACATATGTTAAAGTCGTTCTTGCCGTGGTCTTATTAATGTTCTTCGTTCCACATTTTTTACTAGGCTGGAGCTGGCATGAATCATTCTATCGTGCGATGATTTTACTGGTTGTTGCTTCACCATGTGCCCTTGTTGCTTCCATCATGCCTGCGACATTATCAGCGATTTCCAATGGTGCAAAGCATGGCATATTAGTAAAAGGCGGGGTACATCTTGAAAATCTAAGCCATTTAGAAGCCATTGCTTTCGATAAAACGGGAACATTAACAAAAGGAAAACCGGAAGTAACCGAAGTAATCGTGAAGGACGGGTTTGAAAAAGAACATCTCTTATGGATTACAGCGTCCATCGAAAATCATTCCAATCACCCACTTGCACAAGCAATTGTAAAATACGCAAAACTGAATATCGAACAAGAGCTCATTCATCCTGATAGCCTTGAAGATGTACCTGGTTGGGGTATAAGAGCAGTAATCCGCGGAGAACAGTGGAAAATAGGCAAAGCAGATTTTGTTGGAAAGGGAGAGGCCGAGGCATTCACAAATGTCTTAGACAAAGATATAGCGAGCCAAGGAAATACCCTTGTATATGTCCAAATAAACGAAACACTCGTCGCCATGATTTCCTTAAGGGATGTTGTTCGCGAAGAAACAAAAATGGCCATCGATGATTTAAAAGGAAAGGAATCTATACGGTCATGTTAACGGGGGACAGTGAAAAGACGGCCAGAGCGATTGCGGCTGAAAGCCATGTCGATCAATATTTCGCTGAATGCTTACCTGAAGAGAAAGTGGAACAGCTAAAAAAATTAAAGGAAAAATTCAAAACGGTAGCAATGGTTGGTGATGGGATTAATGATGCACCGGCACTAGCGCTTGCGAATATTGGAATTGCAATGGGTGAAGGAACAGATGTAGCCCTTGAAACAGCTGATGTTGTGCTGATGAAAAATGACCTGCCACGGATTGCTGAAGCGATTCGACTTTCTGAGCGGATGAACAAAATTATTAAACAAAATGTGGTCTTCTCCATTTCTGTGATCATGCTGTTAATTGCATCAAATTTCTTTCAGATTCTTGATTTGCCCTATGGAGTAATTGGTCATGAAGGAAGCACCATCCTTGTGATTCTAAATAGCCTGAGGCTGTTAAAATCTTAATTCTCATAAAGACCTAAAAGGCGGGTGAAAAATTTCACCCGGTCTTTTTATTAATGATAACCATTCGATCCATTTGCGGATCCTGATGTTTTATGCTTCGGACGAGCTTTCCCTTTTTGTTTTGTGCCGCCATCTTTTTTTGTTTGTTTTGTCATCGTGAAAACCTCCCTTTTTATTGTTTACTCCCCAATCATAGTTTGAACAAATAGGTAGTTTTCATAAAGGGAAATGAAGGAATAAAGTGAAACCCCCAACATTTTTAGCACTTCGTCCGATTTTCCAAACTATAAAAAGCATTAATTTCCCCACCAAGTATAATAATGAAAGCGGATATATATAGCCAGGTCATTAAGACTATGATCGCTCCGATACTTCCATACATAAAAGAAAAACTGTTAAAATTCGCAACGTAAAAAGATAATCCTAATGACGAGATTATCCAGCCAATGGTTGCAAATGCTGCTCCGGGGAAAGCACTCCGGCAACGTAATTTTATATTTGGGGCAACCCAATAAAGACCTGTGAAAATAAGAAACAATATAATCGCACTAACAAGCCAGCTTAATGTATCCCAAACCTGAATAAATTCCTTCTTAAAGCCAAATTGAGAAAACAAAAAGATACCAATTTCCCTTCCGAATACCGGTAGAATAAGTGCTAAGATAAACACAAAAATCATTCCAAAGGTCAGGAGGATTGCCATACCTTGAGAAACAATATATGAGCGGCTTTCCTTCACATCGTATGCTTTATTTAAAGCAATTACAATTGCATTTATTCCTGCGGATGCTGACCAGATAGTTCCAATAATCCCAAAGGAAAGTAAGCCCCCATTTCGATGGCTCATCATTTCATTTATATTCTTTTCAATTAAATTCATTGCCTCAGCTGGCGCAAAGCCTCTTATCATTCCAAGTATATCCTGGTTTTCAATGGGAATGTAAGGAAGAACAGTAAATAGTACGATGAGCAGTGGAAACAGTGAAAGGAGAAAAAATAGGCTAGCTGTGCGGATAATCCTGGGAGATCATCCTCTTCAATTCGGTGCCATAGCAATTTTACCAAAGAGGAACGAACATTCCCTACTCTTTCCATTTCCACTTCTCCTTTATTGTTTAATTAAATCATTGTCATCTTCTTCAATAATTTCCTCCAAGAGAGCTGTTTCTTTGCTCTCGGAAAAAGCATTCTTTGTTTCCTTCAACCTATCCGTCACCTGTGGAGTTAATTCCGTCAATTCATCCACTTTTCCTACTATGTAGTTGATATCTTCACTAACCTGCTCAACTGTTGTTTTAATTTTTACTGCTGTTCTCTTCACCTTCTTGGATATTTCGCCTGGATTTCGCAAAATATGAGATACCTGACTAGATGCATTTTGAAGATTTTCCCTCATTACACTACGGGTATGTTTGTCCAATAAGCTTATCGTGCCACCCGCGATTGCTCCAAGTAACATCCCTTTCCAAAATTGATTCTTCCTCGTCATCTTAACCTCTCCATCCTCAACAATATTAATCATAATTTTATCTTAATGAAAATAATACCAAACAATACTCACCATTCATTTTGCTTTAAGTAGAAAACCTATGCAAGCCCGATTAACTTTGTTTTTGATAAATTAAAAATGAGCCATATGATTTCCAATTCTATTAACCTCTCTTATGGTAGGAAGTGACTAAACTTACTACATATGAGTGGACGAAAAGGATGATCGAAAGGGCTCATACTTTTAATTTTCAAATGTTTTTTCACAGTTATTTAGCCTCCTCCTTATTAAGCCCTTTTTTAAGTAAATTAATTTCTAATGAAAAGGTGTTTAAGGCATACTCAATCGATAAATCTCTTGCGAAAACATGAACAAGATTTTGAAACGTCACTGCCATCATAATTTTCATGATATGGAATATTTCTTTTTCATCCGTTATGTTCAATTTTTGAGCATTGATTAAGTTTATAATTTCAAAGAATCTACTTTTAAGTCTTTCTTCGTACATATTCTGAGTAAATGTTTTTTCGACTTTATAATTCATATTTAAAAAAGCATTTTTAAAATAATTGCGATTTTCTGGTTCTTCAAAATTTATTAGAATAGATTCAAACCATTCAATAAATGTGGCAAATAAATCTCCATTATTCTTTTTTATGATTGAAATAAATATTTCATAGATCCGTTTAGAATACTCATCTAATAAAAAAAGAATACATCTTCCTTATCATCAAAATATTGATAAAAACTTCCCCTAGATATTCCAGCATCCTTAATAATATTTGAAATCGATGCCTCATATAAAGGAACTCTTGAAAATTCTTTTTTAGCCGCATGAATTAACAATTCTTGTTTATCTTTTGATAAATTTAAAAAGGTTTGTTTAGGCACCATTTTCACTCCTGATTAAACTTATGACAAACTGTCATAATTGTTCCTAAATTAATGATAAATGCTACTTAGGGAGATGTCAATATACACATGACAACGTGTCATGTGTATATTGACATCCTAAATTTCACTGTTTATATTTCATTACTGTAAAGTTTTATTTCGTATACGAAATGTTTGGATAGGAGACTTACGCAGACAAAAAAATGAGATCTCAACCTATTGCGTCTGTAAAAATTGGTTTAAACAACGTTATCATTAGAGGAGGAATAAGGTCCTGTGTGGAGCCAATTCTAGTAGTACTTTTCCTTCATATCCTCGCTGGGGAATTGCATTTCAAAAGGTATATTTGCAATCGTCAAGAAAGCAACATAACCTTCTATTTCATCCCACCGTACATCTACCACTTTGTATTGACATATACTTTTTAACATGAAAAGATAGGATTATTAATTCGGAAAGGGTGACCGGTGTGAATTTATCACAAAAATCCGTTGAAAATGTCGAATATATGATCGAACAAATAAAAGAAAAATTAAAGGTTTTAAATTTTGGAGCCATTAAACCTTCCCACTTTGATGAGGAAATGTATGAAGAACTAAAAGAAATTTATGAAATGGTATTAAGAAAGAACTCTTTTAGTCCCAATGAAATGCAAGCATTAGTTGAAGAGCTTGGAAACCTTCGGAAGAAATAAGAAAAGCGGAAGAGCACCGTATGAGATAAAGGAAACACGGAGAGCGTTAGCTTTTTCGTGTTGACTTATCGTAAGGAGGTGAGCGAAGTACACTAGCCGCTGGGCTGCTTGCGCTGGACAATTCTCAAAGTTAAAATAATATAAATACTGATAAATAAAACAGATCCCATGGATCTGTTTTTTTATTGTCTACTATTATTGTTCAGTTAAAATTACAGGACCATCTTTTGTAATCGCAATGGTATGCTCGTATTGCGCTGAATATTTACCGTCAACGGTTCTTGCTGTCCAACCATTGGCATCCATCTTTGTTTGATACATTCCAATATTCACCATCGGTTCAATGGTAAAAACCATCCCCTCCTTGATTCTTGGTCCTTTACCCGGCAGACCGTAATGTGGAACATCCGGCTTCTCATGAATTACAGCCCCAATTCCGTGGCCTATAAAATCACGAACAACTGATAGCCCTTCACTTTCAACGTAGACTTGAATTGCATGACCGATATCACCAATTCGATTACCCACTACTGCTTGTTCTATTCCCTTATAGAGTGCCTCTTTTGTCACTTTTAATAAATGGTCTGTTTCCTCAGAGACCTTTCCAACTGCATAAGACCATGCCGAATCAGCCAAAGCACCATTGTAATTGACCACCATATCAACTGTAACAATATCGCCCTCTATTAATGGTTCCTTCCGTGGAAATCCATGGCATATCTCATCATTTATGCTTGCACAGGTTGCAAATTCATAGCCTTTATAACCCTTTTGTTGTGGCGTTGCCTGATTTTTTTTCAGGAACTGATCAACAAACTCTTCAATTTCCCAGGTTGTAATGCCAGGTTTAATTAATTTAGCAATTTCTTTATGACATGAAGCCAGTATTTCTCCAGCCTTTTTCATGGCTTCAATTTCACGTTGTGATTTTAGTACAATCATTTTCTTCCCAGCCTTTTTATATATATTTTTATGAATGCTAAGCGTTATTGTTCGTGGAAGATTTTTAGTATACGAACATTAATACCATTTAAAAAAATTGGATACACTCTCTTTATATTATCGTTATCTGATCATTTTTCCAAGCAACTGCATTTATCGGCTGTCTAATGATATAATTTTCCATTTTACCAGAAATCACGAAGTTAAATGTTCGTTTTTTTGTCAAATTACTCCGTTCGTAATATGGAACTTTTTCATTCTTATTGGTATAATTAGCGTATATATAATTACAATGGGTGTGTGAGGCACAATGATAGGTGAACGTATAAAAAAATTGCGAGTAGAAAAGAGAATGTCACTATCAGAACTTGCAGATCAAGCAGGAGTCGCTAAATCTTATTTAAGTGCGATTGAAAGAAACCTGCAAAGTAATCCTTCTATTCAAGTTCTTGAAAAGATTGCCTCTGTTTTAAGCGTTCCAGTGGAGCATTTAATACTTGAACAAATTAATAAAGAGGATTTAGATAGCGATTGGATGAATCTTGTCAAAGAAGCCATGAATTCCGGTGTATCCAAGGAGCAATTTCGTGATTTCCTTGAATTTAATAAGTGGCGAATCAATCAAAGAAACGATCAATAAGATATGTACATGTTGGTAAAAGAAGAAAGCACTCTACAAAATTACATCATTTGTAGAATGCTTTTTTCTTTTTTCGTATGTAAATCATCGGCTTTCAATTAACCGTTCTTTTACATCCTTCTGTTTAAGAAAATCCTGTACTGATTCTTTCGTAATTCCTAGTTCTTTTGCCTCTAAAATTAATACGACCCAATCCTCATCCATTCTTTCTACTTCTCTTTCCGTTTCTACCACCACAATCTTACCCCCTAAAATACATTTCGTATCCCAGGCAGCCCGGCCATCATAGCAATCTAGATTACCTTAGATCCTCGGCTTTGCGTCCCTCTTTTTCAATCGGTTTGCCTTTTTCTGTTTCCATTAATTTAAATGTTCATCTCATACCTTACTATTTCTCTATCCAAATAGGGCTAAGTGCTTAATCCTGAATTATATTTACATTATATATAGTCCTTTTTCAGTAGGGTGTTGGATTTTGTCAATTTTTCAAAAAATTCGAATCTTTTTTTCTCACAAAATACTCTATATTTCTACAAAATACTCGGATAAATCATCCGAGATCACTGTTTTGAGCCCCAATTCTAGTAAAATTAATGGAAAAAAGAGGAAATTATAGTCGAATATTCCCTTTCTTTTGCATTTTTTGGAATTTTTATAAAATTTTTTAATAGTAAACCCCAATTTTCCCCTTTCATTTTGTTGGATAATACTAAAATTTCCCTTTTTGTAAACTTTTTTTATTTTGTCAATCATTAACCCATCTTTTTTTTAGAAGCCCGATAAACACATCCAGTTCTTTTTGTTTACTTACAAAACGTGAGGTCACATAGGAGAACCTCCGTAAAAAAGATTCGTCTTTTAATGAAATTTGGGAGAGATACTGGCTTTCGACCTCTCTAGCAATCGCAAATTTCGAAAGTAGTGATAAACCAAGTCCACGAATGACAGCCTCTTTTACCCCCTGTGTACTGCTAATTGAAATCACATTTTTCACTTTTAACCCGTGAGATCTCAAAACATGTTCCAAATAGGAACGGGTCCCAGAACCTTTTTCCCTCGATATCCATGTTTGGTTTTGTAGTTCTTCAATGGAAACCCCATCTTTTAATGAAAGTAGATGGTTGGGTGTGGCAACAATTTTTAATTCATCTATCATAAACGGAAAAACTTCAAGACTTCTATCGTTGCTTTGACCTTCAATTAAACCAATATCCACGTGAAATAGCTTCACATGTTCAACAATTTCCTCCGTGTTTCCGATAATAACCTCCAACTTAATTTCAGGGTAGATTTTTCCAAGTTCCTCCAATAAGGAGGGCAGAACGTATTCTCCAATTGTAAAACTTGCCCCAATTTTCAACTCTAATGCTAATGAATGATGATGCTCAATAATTTCTTCCTTAGTCGTTTCATAAATTTGAATGATTTGTTTGGCCCGTTCATACAAAAGTTCGCCAGTTGTAGTCAATTTCAACTGCTTTGGCGAGCGGACAAACAACGAGGTATCAAATTCCTTCTCGAGGTTTTGTATATGGACACTTACACTTGGCTGAGAAATTAACCGTTTTTCAGCAGCCCTTGTAAAGTTCCCTTCTTCCACTACCGAGATAAATGTCCGAAGTGCATCATAATACATGCCATTACTCCTATTTTCATTAAAATTTTTAATAATATCCATTAATTACATATATAATACTAATAAAAATAAGTAGGGTAAAGTCACATCTTATTTGTGAAAAAAAACACCTATATGGTGTTTTGAGACTAATGTTATTTCAACTTGTTGTAAACCTTTTGTTCATAATTTTTAAAAAAAGAGGAATTAGTTTTCACACCTCGCTTTGACATCATTTGATTAAATCGAAGAATCTTCTCATTTAATTTCTTTTGAAGATTTTCTTTTTCATTGCTATCATGGCAATTTTTAATTAAATCCTCGATTGTCATCATTTCTTGTCTTAGCAGACTTTCATCTTGGGTATACCCACCATTTTTTAACAATTTGTATGCCATTCGTAATTCTTCTGGAATGCCTGACAGATCCTCTAACTGCATTGGCTTTCCAAATCCAGGGAGATTATCAAAATCCCCATCCTGGTAGGCCTTTTTTATGCGGTCTTCGGAGATGATGTGAAACATATCCATTTTTCTGACCTCCTTTTCACTATATTCAATAAGATAATTATACCAAGCTCCTTTTTTAAACAAAATATAAAAGGTAGCGAGTTAGAATCTGGACAATCGTAATAATGTAAGACTAGTTTGGGAATCCTACAATTGATGACTGAAAGGAGTGTTGAGTTTGGCACGTGGAGAACATTTTAATCATCAAAAGAAGAACCATCCAGGTGAGTTCCCTAAAAACAGTATAGCGGAGAAAAAAACACACGAACGAATTGAAGATGAAGAACTAATCGTTACCCAAGAGGCATTTAAGAATCGAGTAGAAGAAGACTAAAAGGCGTGAGTTATTCACGCCTTTTTTCAAAGAAACTTTAAATATTAATATGGTCCATTTTCCATGGTAAATTTCTTTGTAAACTGATTTAAATCGATTACTTGAAGCCACGCAGCCGCTTTTTCAATATCTTTTGAGAAAACACGATCTTGTTTAATAGAAGGAACTTGTTCTCTTCCTTTTTCGTATAATCTCTTCGTTTGCGTTGCCATTTTTTCGACTCCACGGTACTCCACTGCTTGCATGGCACAAATCAACTCAATTGCAAGAACTCTTCTTGTATTCTGAATAATTTGATGGGCGTGCCTAGAACCAATGGTTCCCATACTTACATGATCCTCCTGATTTGCCGAGGATGGGATCGAATCAACACTAGCAGGATGTGCTAATGTTTTATTTTCAGATACAAGTGCTGCGGCAACATATTGCAGGATCATTGCCCCAGATTGCAAACCTGGTTCAGGGCTTAAGAATGGCGGTAAATCATTTAATTGCGGATTGATTAATCTTTCAATCCTTCTTTCTGATATATTCGCCATTTCCGCAACCGCAATTTTCATAAAATCCATTGCAAATGCAATTGGCTGTCCATGGAAGTTACCACCAGAGATAACTTTTTCTCCGTCATCAAAGATTAATGGATTATCGGTTGCTGCATTCATTTCAATCTCTAATTTTTCTTTTACATAATCAAGGACTTGCCAGGTTGCACCATGAACTTGTGGAATACATCTTAGCGAGTAAGCATCCTGAACTCTTATTTCTCCTTGCATGGTCGTTAATAAGCTATCACTTAAGTAAGAGCGGATTCTTGCTGCAGTATCAATCTGCTGTTTATACCCCCTTGCCACATGTACCTCTTCAGCAAAGGCATCAATGATACCATTTAACCCTTCGATCGTCATCGAGGCAATTAGCTCACTTTCGAATGCCAGTTGCTCTGCCTCCAAGTAGCCAACTACACCCATGGCGGTCATCGCTTGAGTTCCGTTAATGATTCCAAGGCCTTCCTTTGCTTCTAATGTAACAGGTAGAATTCCCTCTTTCTGAAAAGCTTCAAGCGAATCAATAAGATTTCCTTTATAAAAAACCTCGCCCTCTCCAATTAACACTAAAGCTAGATGCGAAAGTGGAGCTAAATCACCACTTGCTCCCAATGAACCTTGCTGTGGAATCACAGGAATTATATCTCTATTGACAAGTTCCAATAACTTCTCGATGACAATCGGTCTTACCCCCGAAAACCCTTTTAATAGTGCATTCGCTCGCAGGAGGACCATTGCTTTAGCGACAACTTCAGGAAACGGTTCGCCTACCCCACATGCATGGGAACGAATTAAATTAAGCTGAAGATCTTGAACATGTTCCTTATCGATTAGAACGTCACTGAATTTTCCAAATCCAGTCGTAATCCCATAAACTACCCTTGATTCTGATACGATTCTTTCCACTGCTTCTCTACTCTTTTGTGCTGCCTCGATACTTTTTTCCGATGCCTGAACCTTTGCCTTGCGAAATAATACGTCCTTCATTTGCTCTAAAGTCAAACTTCCACCTGTTAGCGTTATCATATTCCTCTCTCCTCTACCACTTTAGTATAATAAAGAAAGAGGCTGGATTCCTTAATCTAAATAGATTTGGAGTCCAGCCTCTTTAATATCATTATTGAATATTGAATTGTCCTTGAATGTCTCATAAGTAATCATCTCATTCCTAATATTCTATAATTACTGTTATTATATGTGTTGAGGAATATTGTTGTCAACGGAATATTCCAAATTTTAGTACAATAATACTTTATCAGAATAACGAATTAACGTACCGAGCGACTGACCTCCGATGCATTAACTCGTTATATTAATAAAACAACTTAGAATACCAGGATTACAAAAATTCTCTCATTTCCGTTATACTGAATGAAGGTTTGAAAAGAGTTTTTGTTATATGGAAAGGAGCATTTATGAAATCTCTCGTACTTGCAGAAAAGCCAAGTGTAGCCCGGGAACTTGCCCGTGTCCTTGGTTGCAATCAAAAAAATAAAAGTTATATGGAGGGCAATCAATATATTGTCACATGGGCGCTTGGTCACTTAATTGAATTAAAAATGCCCGAGCATTATGACACGAAATATAAAACCTGGAATTTAGAGGATTTACCAATCATTCCCCAAAAAATGGGCTTGAAGGTGATGAAGCAAACGAACCACCAATACCGGGCGATTGAAGCCTTGGCGAAGCGTAAAGATATTAATGAATGCATTATTGCGACGGATGCCGGCCGAGAAGGCGAACTTGTTGCTCGCTGGATTCTTGAAAAACTTCATTGGAACAAACCATTAAAAAGATTGTGGATTTCATCGCAAACCGATCGTGCAATAAAGGAAGGCTTCAAGCAATTAAAACCAGGGAAACACTTTGATGACCTATACCATTCTGCTGTTTGCCGTGCCGAAGCTGATTGGCTTATTGGGCTGAATGTTACAAGGGCGCTAACAACTAAATATAAGGATCCGCTTTCAGCAGGCAGGGTGCAAACACCTACACTTGCGATGGTGCTCGACCGGGAGCAGCAAATACAAAAATTTGTCCCGAAAGAATACTGGACGATTCTTGCAAATATTGGACCATTTGCAACAGACTGGGAACGAGACAATGAGAAGCGTATTTTTAATAAAGAAACAGCAGAAAGCATCCTAAAGAAGGTAAACGATTCAAAAGCGATCCTTGAAAAGATGGAACGTAAGAAAAAATCTGAACAGCAGCCCCTTCCTTACGATTTAACTGAACTTCAACGTGATGCCAATAAACGCTTTGGTTTTTCTGCAAAAAAAACATTAACTGTTTTGCAGCGGCTATATGAACAATACAAAGTGGTGACCTATCCAAGGACGGATTCCCGCTATTTAACAACCGATATGATCAGCACAATGGCCGATCGCTTGCAAGGGATGGCGGCCGGTTATAAGGAAGAGGTGCGCCCGCTACTTGCTAACAAGGGTAAAGTACTTGCAAAACGCGTCTTCAACAATGAAAAAGTAACGGATCATCATGCCATTATCCCGACAGAACAACGCCTGAACCTAAGTGACCTTGATTCCGACGAAAGAAAAATATATGACCTGATTGCTAGACGTTTCCTTACCTTATTTTTACCCCCTTATGAATACGAAACGGTTCATGCCACATTCAAAGCAGAAGGTGAATCCTTTACGGCAAAAGAGACAAATGTAATCGATTTAGGCTTCAAAAAGATTCTCGGAAAAGAAGAAGTCGAGCAGACAATGACTGGTCTGCAAAAATTAACAGAGGGTCAAGCTTTTACGATTAAAAACGTCAGCCTTAACCAAAAATGGACAGAACCACCACAAAGATACTCCGAAGCAGATGTCTTGGCCAGATGGAAAAGTTCGGCCTTGGTACACCTGCAACGAGGGCCGAAATTATTGAGAGACTTGTCGAAACAGAGGTTGTGGAACGGCAAAGTGGACGCTTCCACCCGACGAAGAAAGGGAAACAGCTGATTGATCTTGTCAATGACGAATTAAAGTCACCAGAATTAACTGCAAAGTGGGAGCAGGAATTAGAACAAATTTCCAAGGGAAAAGCGGATCCAAAAGTCTTTTCACAAAAAATTCGCCGTCAAACTGAGCAGCTTGTTTCTGAGATTAAAGCGAGTGATAAATCCTATCGAGCCCACAATTTAACTGGCTCAAAATGTCCAGAATGCGACTCGTTTTTGAAAGAAAGAAATACGAAAGAAGGAAAAATTCTCGTTTGTTCCAATTTAGAATGCTCGTATCGAAAACGAAAGGATCCGAAGCTTTCCAATCGTCGCTGCCCACAGTGCCATAAAAAAATGGAACTTCATGAAGGGAAAGCTGGCGTCTACTTCCAATGCCGTCCTTGTAATGTCGTAGAAAAAGCGGAAGAAAAGAAAAAAGCAGTAAATAAGAAGGAAGAACGAAAACTTGTTCAAAAATACACTCAAAAGGATGATTTCGGAACAAGCCTAGGCGATTTGCTGAAGCAAGCATTGAAGGATCAGGATTAACCGGTAAGGGTAAGCACCTTAAAAGGTGCTTATTTTTTTCCTAAAAACTCTTTCATTTAAATAGTATAATGTGATGTCTATGTAAAAGGAAACGGAGTTACAACATGAGGATTAGGGATTGGGATCCAAACTTAAGGATTCGCTTGTTTAGTGAAGCGATGATGAACATTACCTTTTGGATGTTCTTTCCGTTCTTGACCATCTATTTTGCAGATGAGTTCGGTAAGAATAAAGCAGGATTATTATTAGTTTTTTCACAGATGTTTTCCGTTTTGGCTAACCTAATGGGAGGATACTGTGCCGACCGTTTTGGACGGAAGCGGATGATGGTACTTTCCTCTATCGGCCAAGGACTTTCTTTTTTATTGTTTGCTTTTTCCAGTTCACCATGGCTAAATTCCCCATGGATCGGGTTTATTTCCTTTGCGATTGCTGGTGTATTCGGTTCCTTCTACTGGCCAGCAAGCCAGGCAATGGTTGCCGATGTGGTAGAGGAAAAAGACCGAAGCCATGTGTTTGCTATTTTTTACACCTCTATTAATATAGCCGTTGTCATTGGCCAATATTAGGCGCCATTTTTTATGTCCATTATCGATTTCAATTGTTACTTGTGGCAGCTGTAGTATGTATTTTATTAGGATTGATTTTGGCAAAATGGACTCGGGAGACAGCTCCATTTCAAAAAAACTCCTCTATTGATATCGATGGGAAATGGTATTACTTTTTACGAAACCAGCTTAATGATTATTCACTGATTATTAAAGATAAAACGTTTTTATTATTTATTGTTGCAGGTGTGCTTGCAGGGCAAACGTTTATGCAATTGGACTTATTAATTCCAGTCTATATAAAGGAAGTTGTCAAAAATCAAAGCCTGTTTACCATCGGAGATTGGTCGTTTTTTGTCAAAGGAACTCAGGCTTTTGGAATTGTGCTTGCAGAAAATGGCTTACTTGTTGCCTTGTTTACATTATCTATAACAAAATGGATGGACCAATTTCAGGAACGAAATGTATTTGTCCTTTCATCTGTTGTTTACGCCATTTCGATTATCTTATTCAGTCAAACACATTGGATTTGGGGATTCATTCTTGCCATGGCTCTTTTCACATTTGCTGAATTAATGGCAGGCCTTCAACAAGGCTTTGTTTCCAAGCTTGCACCAGAGCATATGAGAGGGCAGTATTTTGCAGCGGCGTCTTTAAGGTTTACCATCAGCCGTACCATTGCACCGTTTTCCATCCCGATGACCGTCTGGATTGGTTATGGATGGACATTCTTCGTTCTTTCAATACTCGCTTTATTTAGTGCTGGAATGTATTGGGCTATGTTTTATTCGTTTGAAAGGCAATCTGCAAAGGGACATTGAAAAAGTCCTTTTGTTGTTAAATAATGTTCAAAATTTTTTCGATAAATTGTACTAATTTGTTCACATTTCTCTCTTTTAATATTATAATTAACTTGTAAACGATTTCTATTGAAAAGAAGGTGGAATGGATGGATTGGTCTCAATTTATGTCTCCAACTTCCTTGTCAGGCATTATTACATTTCTAGTTATATTTTCAACAGGTGTTTATTTTAATATAAAAGTATATGGAAGTAAGCTACAGTAGAGATTAATTTCTTTGCTGTTTTTTTTTGGCTTTTTTCAATTGCGCCTTAAATTCTACATTGTTGCATCCGGTTTCCTTTTCCTAATAAAAAAGCTACAATAAAGATGAAGATTTTGGCAAAGGAGATTGAAAAATGAGTAATTTTCAAAAGAACCTTGAAAAATATGCTGAACTTGCTGTAAAGGTAGGGGTAAATATTCAAAAAGGACAAACATTAGTAGTTAATGCAGCTTTGGATGCTGCAGAGTTTGTCCGCCTTGTTGTTAAAAAGGCCTACGAAACTGGTGCCCAAAATGTTATTGTCAATTGGAATGATGATACTGTCACAAAAACAAAGTATGATCTAGCTCCCGATGATGCCTTTTTAGAATATCCAGTCTGGCGGCCAGAGAAACTGAAGAATTAGCTGAACAAGGCGCTGCTTTTATGTCAGTGATTTCCGCAAGCCCTGATTTGCTAAAAGGTGTGAATCCTGATCGCATTTCCAACTTCCAAAAAGCTGCAGGAAAAGCATTATCGAAATACCGTAAAGCGGTTCAATCAGATAAAGTGAGTTGGACTGTTATTGCGGCGCCATCTCCTGCTTGGGCTGCAATGGTTTTTCCGGATAAGCCAATTGAAACCCGGGTCAACAAACTATGGGATGCCATCTTTAAAGCAACTCGGACTGATGTGGAGAACCCAGTAGAGGCATGGAAAAAGCATGACGAAACTCTTCATGAAAAGGTCCACTATTTAAATGAAAAACGTTATGCCAAACTTCATTATAAGGCGCCAGGAACTGACCTAACAATCGAACTTCCAAAAAACCATATTTGGGTAGGTGCTGGTAGTATTAATGAGAACGGTATAGAATTTATGGCCAATATGCCGACAGAAGAAGTGTTCACTGTTCCATTGAAAACAGGTGTAAATGGAACAGTAGCAAGCACGAAGCCATTAAGCTACGGTGGCAATATCATTGACCGTTTTTCGGTTACCTTTGAAAGTGGAAAAATAGTTGCAGTGAAAGCTGAAGAAGGCGAAGAAATTCTAAAGCGGTTAGTGGATACTGACGAGGGCTCTCATTATCTTGGTGAAGTGGCACTTGTTCCTTTTAATTCACCAATTTCGCAATCGAACATCCTTTTCTTTAACACTTTGTTTGATGAAAATGCTTCAAATCATTTAGCTATAGGTAGTGCCTATGCCTTCTGTGTGGAGGGTGGAAAGAAAATGTCATCCGAGGAATTAAAAGAGAATGGACTTAACGAAAGTATTACTCATGTTGATTTCATGATTGGTTCAGCGGAAATGGACATCAACGGCATTACAGAAGACGGTAAAACAGAGCCCGTATTTAGAAAAGGAAATTGGGCTTTTTAATAAAAAAGAGGAAGCGACTCGAGCCCCTAGGCGATGGAGCTAGACAATTCTCAAAGTTTAAGAGCAGGCTGCACCTGCTCTTTTTTCTATGGTTTATAGATAATGATCCCGTCTTTTTCTTGGGCAATACTATCACGCATTTTGTAAAGCTGCTGCATCGGGTGTTTTAGCTGTCCTAAAATATTTACAAGACCTAGTGTTTTTAATAAGCCTTCCTGCCAAATTTGGAGTTCATTTGTAAGTGAATTGTTACTTGGACAAACAGTGTTTAAAGTTAAATTCTTTGAAATTGCCTTATCAATTAGGCTCAAAGCGAGCTCCTTAGTAATAACTCCGTTTGCATCCTGTATTTGGACGCAAGCAGATTGCAGAGACTGTTCCACTTTATCTTGCGGCCGTTTACAATTGGATCGAGAGGCTTTCTTATGGGTTGCAGCGGTTTGGTAACAGGATCAAGCGGGTTAAGCACCGGTTCTAGCGGCTTTAGCACAGGATCGACAGTCTTTACTACTGGTTCTAGCGGCTTTAACACAGGATCGACAGTCTTTACTACTGGTTCTAATGACTTTAACATGGGTTCAACTGGTTTTAACACAGGCTCCAAAACAGGATCAAGAGGTGTTAATACTGGATCGAGTGGGCTTGTCACTGCTCCGATTACGGCCTTTAACGGGTCCGTGACTTTCCCAATTTCACTGATCTGCCCTCCCGCTTTTGAGCCATCCTCACAAGTAAGTGGCAAATGTCCACTCGAAATTTTATCAATTTCCTCTTTCAATTGGTTAAGTGGCAGCATGCTTAAATTTTGAAGTAGTTGAATCTTTCCTGGCATTTGTGCCACTGCTTGACCTGCAGCTGTATTAAGAACCAATTTATTAATACTACTATCCTCATTGTCCATATAATGAGCGACAATCACTACATTTTCCATCGCAAGCTCAGGGACAGTCTCAGAGGCCACTATGCACGCACCTTTGAAAGAAATCGCTGTCGTATCAACGGTCATTCCCTTTACAATAACCGGCCCCTGCGCCTTTAAAGTGATACTAACCATTCCCTTTGGTGTTTCCACTTGTTTTGTTAATCTCATTCCTTCAATTGTTGCCGATTTATATTGAATGCGGAGCATTGGCTGTTTTCCACTACCTGCAGATGTTTCTTGTTCAACAATACTTGCAACCATCCCTGAACCAACGACCCGATTGGCTTGAATAATAAAACCGTCAGTAGCATTATTATTCGCAGCCTTTACTACTGCACCAAGAGAAAAGATCGTAAGAAACATCAGCTGGAGACATAAGCTAAACAAGAAAAGTTTGCTTTTCCACCACATAATTTATTCTCCTTTGGTCATTGCTACGCCGTTATTTCGACATCAGTTGGTGATGCTACCTTCACTTTGGCAGGAGCGAGGCGCCATGCCATTAATAAAGCTCCTCCGATGATTCCAAAGAGTGTACCAAAAAGAAAGCCGCCCAATGCTCCAATAACGGATAGAATGGATAGAAAGATAGTAAAAATACCAAGAATTTTAGAAGAGTTCGGGAAAAATACCGATACGATTCCAATCAAGGTAATCAATCCTCCAAATAATAACCCGATAATGGCAATCGATCCTGGTAGGAATGTACTTAGATAAAGATTTAATGGTACCCAGCTAATTGTCGCCGCTTAGGATAGTAATAATTGCACCCGCCAATGGCCTATTTTTTCGCCATTTTCTAAATCCCATTTAGCTCAATCCTTTCATTCACTCGGAGAATTAATTTTTTCAACAGTTAATCTCATTCCGCTCATATTGATCCTTTTTTGGAAAAGATAGTGCGTTTTTAGCTTGGCATGTTCTAAGATAATTTGTGTAGAGGTTTGTTTAAATTGCTTTTGCCAATCATCACTATGCTTCTCTTGAAGAAGTAGGTTTTGAAATTTAGCATCCGCTTGAATAAGGCTGGCATCATGTTCAAGTCCCGTTATTTGAACTGGTTTCGATGCTGTTATCTTCACACGAATCCATTGTCCGCCAACTTTAAAGTCTTTGTATAATTGCAAGTTATCGATGGTCAAATTATCCATCAAATTTACCCCTTGGGGAGCAGAGTCTGAACTGCTTGTTTCACCCATTTTCGGATAAAAGGTATACCCATTCCCCACAAGCTTATCAAACTCTACATAGAAGTCCCCTATTCCAGCGATTGGCACAGCGTAAGCCACTCCCGAGATCCCAAATGAGACTAATAGAACAGCCAATGCCAATATTCCCGAACCTAATGCTGACCAGAAAACTTTTTTACTGGTGGTACCCTCTAAGAGTTGTATTGAATTTTCCATAAACGCCCTCCTATTTTTTGAATTTTAGGAAAATATCCTTTTTTCTAACCATACTCTACTAATCTCACTACTACAACTACGGAAAATATCGTGAAAAATTCGCTCCCCCGTCAAATGTCGGGTAAAGATACTACTACGGACATATAGGAAAGCAAGGAAACGATATCTATAATAATAGGTATACTGTAGGGGGTGACGATTAAATGGAACGGAAAGTTGAGCAGCTCTTGCTAAAGGGGTTTGGCCTTCTTGTAGACCTAAGAGAACCATTTGTAAAAGAGTGGAAACAAGTAATATCATCATCCAAATACCAAAATATTTCATTAGTTGACCAATTTGATTCCATGATCCAGTTTGCCTTTGAGCAAATTAAAGCAGAAGAATCACCCAGCGTAGACTCTTTTATTCTTTCCTTGCTGGCTGAGTGGCAAAATCGTTTTTCCACATTACATGATGAATACGAGTCTATTTTTCTCGTAACGGCAATTGAAAATATGTTTCATAAGCTTCTAGCTTCAATTCCATCCACCACTTTTCTCGACCATCAAGCTATTCAAGTGTTTTTTTCAAGGATTCTAGACCACTCCTTATTAACTCAGGATTTGGAGGACCGCATCGAGAAATGGATGAGAATAGTGATGTCTACGAATATCCTCCCAATGGTATGGTTGGCAATCGTGAAAACAGAACAGATTGATTTTAAAGTTGAAAAGGTTGTCTGTTCGTCCCCAAATGATGTCGAAAAGCATTTGATTGAAATGTGTTTAAGTTTAAAAGCCAATCAAATCGATCATCTTTCTTTGGCAATTACCAGGCTGTTGGGAGATGGCAAGGTACATAACAAAGTTGTCCAAATTCCATGCTTAAATGATATTTTACTTATTTGCATACAGGACGGAGAATTTTCAGTAACGGAACAACAAACAGAATTTATTAAGGGAATGTACCTTCGTCAGCTAAAACTGCATCATCTTGAAAGTAAAATGGAATGGAAAGATGCATCCCTGTTGTTCTTACAGAGATTAATACAAGCTAGAAGTGCTGATTGTGCGGTACAAGCAATTACTCAAGGAATCGTCGATTATATGCCCTTTAAGCGCTGTGCCTTATTTCTATATAACCACGTTGAAAATAAAGGGGTCGGCGTGTCCGGGTATAATGTTAGCAACCGATCTATCCAAAAAATTAGAGAAGCCATCTTTCAACTTCCATTAATTAATAATTATTTGAGTTCATTAAACCATTCCCAGCCTATTTATTTTTCAAATGCCTCGGATGTGTTACCGAAAAAATATGTTCAAGAATATCGCCTTAAATCGATTGTTGTACTGCCAATATCTGTTCCTACAGAAAGCAAATTACTTGGAATCGTTTTGTTGGATCAAGGGGAAGATTCTCAATTTGAAGTGACAACGCAAACATTAACCACGTTGATTAAATTTGGTCATTATGCTGGAGAATTATTATATTCGATTTGGGATGAAGCACTGCAACAATTTGGCAGCCCCAATTGCGTATTAACTCAGCGTGAGAAAGAAGTATTGAAGTTGATTGCAGAGGGTGCTACTATCAATGAATCAGCACAGCAGCTACATCTTAGCAGCTACACCGTTCGTGATTATGTATCCGTCATCATTCAAAAATTAGCTGCAAAAAACCGAACCGATGCCGCGGTTAAAGCCCTAAGGATGAAGTTGATTTCATAAAAAGAGCAGCTCCCTTAATGGAATGCTGCACTTTCTACTTAACGATTATCAATTTTTTCAGGGTATAAATCATGGTTCATTAACCGATGGTCCGCCATTTGTTCAAATTTTGTACCTGTTCTGCCATAATTGCAGTATGGGTCAATCGAGATTCCGCCTCTTGGCGTGAATTTACCCCAAACTTCAATATATCTTGGGTCCATTAATTTAATTAAATCATTCATAATAATATTCATACAGTCTTCGTGAAAATCACCATGGTTGCGGAAGCTAAAAAGATACAGCTTAAGTGATTTACTTTCGACCATCTTTTTATCTGGAATGTAGCTAATATAAATGGTTGCAAAGTCAGGCTGTCCTGTTTTCGGGCACAGGCTTGTAAATTCAGGAAAATTGAATTTAACAAAATAATCGCGGTTTGGATGCTTATTATCAAAGGCCTCTAAAACATCTGGTGTATATTCAAACATGTATTTTGTACCTTGATTTCCAAGTAATGTGACGCCTTCTAGTTCAGCATTAGTTCTTCCTGCCATCTGTGAGTCCTCCTTATTGCCAATTGACATAGTAACTATAGAAAAAATACCGTATACTGTCAACAATCATTTGTTGGGAAAACGGTTGATTGCATAAGAAACTTAAGTGTACAATATATATTTAATAAGAAATGCTTGGGGGTTTCATCATGTGGAATGAATTTAAACAGTTTGCCATGAAGGGTAGTGTAATCGACTTAGCAGTCGGTGTCATTATTGGCGGGGCGTTTGGGAAAATTGTTACCTCCCTTGTACAAGACGTCCTCATGCCATTAATTGGCTTACTCTTAGGTGGAGTTAATTTTAGCAGTCTTGCCATAGAAGTTGGAAAAGCTCAATTAAAGTATGCGCCAATTTCTACAATCGGTCGTTGACTTCTTCATCATTTCTTTTTCGATTTTCCTTTTTATTAGATTGATTAATCGCTTTAGAAAGAAGGAAGAACCAGCGAAAGTGGTTGAAAAAGTAGACCGGACAGAAGAACTTTTAGCTGAAATCCGCGATTTATTGAAAGAAGATAAAGAAAACTCACCGATTGGTGAGCCCCTAAGGGGAAAGACAGAGGCGTAGTTGTACTGATGAGTTCAGAATTTATGGATATAAATTCTGATTAGCTAAATATTTTCTTCGAGAAAGTGAAACATCTTGACCCGTTGCTCGTATATCTTAATAAGACTTATTATTTTGAGGTGAAAAAATTGTATACACAAACAGCGAATGAATATATCCCATCTGTTTTAAGAACGTTTGCCCTTTCACTTGCATTCGCCTTACTAGGCACCTTGGCAGGCGTATATGTACCACCTGCATTATTTTTACCATTGGCGATTTTAGAAACTGTGATGCTGATCGCTGCCTTTTTCTTTAGACGCAGAAAAGCCATTTCTTATTCGTTTCTCTATATTTTTACCTTTATTTCAGGAATTACGCTTTACCCAATCGTTGCTCATTATATCGCTACTTCCGGACCTAATATCGTTTTACTGTCATTTGCTAGCACGACTGTCGTTTTCACAGGAATTGCCATCTATGCAGCGAAATCGAAACGGAATTTTTCCTTTTTAAGTGGCTTTTTACTTGCGGCTTTGCTAGCATTAGTGGCCATTTCCATTTTTAATATTTTCTGGCCATTGGGTACAATGGGAATGCTTGCTTACTCCTTCATCGGCGTGATGGTCTTTAGCGGTTATGTTCTCTTTGACTTCAGCCAAATGAAACATAATGGTGTAAGACAAGAAGATGTTCCCTTGATGGCATTAAGTTTATACCTTGATTTTATCAATCTATTCCTTAGCATACTTCGGATTTTAGGAATCTTTAATAGTAAAGATTAAAAAAAGTGGAGGCTGACTCTTGAGAGTCAGCCTCCTTCTTTTTAGCCTTCATTTATAAGAGTCAAACCACGTTGAATCATCTGTTTGATAGACTTTTCCCAGTCAGTGTTTTTAATCATTTCAACAATCTCCCTAACTATACGGATGGCCCCTACAAGATGAAGTCATTTTTCCATTATCGTTCACTTGTCTTGTGGATAACACCCCTCATAAAAACGGATACTCCAATTTTCTTACAGACTGTTAAATAATGCATAAGAGCCAACAAGACCGAACTCGTATTCATGGCGATCAAAACCCCATTCATTCCCCATTCAGGTAATGAGCCTACCAAATAAATGATGGAAAACGAGATTAGTGTCGCCCAAATAGCATGGATAAACGTATCTTTGATAAGGCCAAGACCAATTAAGAAAGCCTGCAGAGGCATGATAAAAAAGTGAAAGAGAAAGAATGGCCAAAGCATTTGCAGAAAAACAGCTGCTGATGATGAATGAAAAAATAAGGATGTAAGTGGACCTGCAAAAAGGTAAAAAATAAATACTGCCGGAACTCCATAAAAGAAGGTTAGTTTCATCACTTGATTCAGCATTTTTTGCAAAGACGAGTAATCTTTTTCAGAATGGGCTTTAGAAACTGCGGGAATCAGAACAATCATCAAGGAATGGGCGATAAAGGCTGGAAAAAAGCCGATTGTTATCGCAACACCCATGAGCATACCAAATTGCTCGGTTGCTAATGTGTGTGTTAATCCTGAGTGAACGAGTGCCGCTTTAATTAGGAATGGCTGAACGGCACCACACAATGCAGTGAAAACCCGCATACTTGTCATTGGAACGGACACCGCCATTAAATTCTTCCGAACAACCTTCCGATTCAAGTTGGAAAAGGGGATGCGTTTCAATTGCTGAAATTGAACAATGAAAGTAAGGATTAAATAAAGAAAAACAACAATCTCGCTTCCAATCAAAGTAGCGATGGCAATTAACAGCGCGGCTTCCGTATTAAAAGCAAAGAAACGAAAAAATAGAAACAAAATGGCAACCTGAAAAGTTTTTCGAAGAAAATTAGAGACAGCAATTTTCCCCATCTGATTCTTGCCCATAAAATATCCCCGAGCAACTGATGTAAAGGAAATTACCGGAATGAGTATGAGAACGAGCCATCTTACATATGGATGATAGGAATTAAATACTGGGATAAATGGCATCATCACGGTGGCAAGTAAAAATAGAACACAGGTAAAGATAATGGTGATTGTAATCGCATGGTAAAGGATATTCCGATGGAACCGCTCCTCTTTTTCTGCAATGAACTTTGAAATGGAAACCTGTAACTCAAAACTTGAGAGCAGGACAACCAAAAAAATGGATGGAAGAATAGACATATACAATCCCAACCCATGTTTTCCTAATTCGCGCGCCAAAATCATATTAACCAGAAACTCGATACCTTCCCCTAAAAAAGCCGAAGCCGCTAAAAAGAAGATTCCCTTGTAGTAAATAGCCATATTTTGATTCCCCTTTATACAATCTCACTTTTATAAACCTATGAGACAAGTTCCATGAATAGTAGGGAAATTTTTGGGGTGCACAAAAAAAGGGCTAATCGCCCTTCATTTCAATCTTATTCAATTAATGAATTCTTGAAGGCATAAATTACTGCTTGAGTGCGGTCCTGAACACGCAGCTTACTTAAAATATTGCTCACATGGGTTTTGACGGTTTTTAGAGCAATAAATAATTCATCCGCAATATCCTGATTAGTTTTACCTTCAGCCATGAGTAACAATATTTCTAGTTCACGGTTTGTGAGTTCTTCGTGTGGAAGATGTTGATTCTTCTGGCGCATTTTCACCATCATTTTTCCTGTTACCTCAGGCTCTAGGACGGATTGCCCATGGTATGTTGCACGAACAGCATTGGCGATTTCCCCCGCCTTCGAGGTTTTTAGCATATAGCTGGTTGCACCTGCTTCTAATGCAGGGTATACTTTTTCATCATCCAAAAAGCTCGTCACAATAATCACCTTTGCTTCAGGCATTGTTCTATAATTTGCTTAGTTGCTTCGATTCCGTCCATTTCTTTCATGACTAAATCCATTAGAATTATATCCGGTCGGAGTTCAAGTGCAAGCTCAACCCCTTTTTTTCCATCATCCGCTTCACCGACCACTTCAATGTCAGGTTGTGCCGATAAATAAGAGGAAACACCTATTCTCACCATTTCATGGTCATCAACAAATAATACTCTAATCATTTGCACCGTCCCCATTCAACCTCACCGGAACCTTTACTTCCAGCCTTGTTCCTTTATTTTTTATACTAATTATCTTTAACGTACCGCCCACTTCTAGGCCCGTTCATGCATATTTTGCATCCCGTAGGAGCCTGCTTTTGTTTCATCTATCTCAAATCCGATTCCATCGTCGACAATCCTTAGGATCACAAGATCCTCTCTGTTGATCAACAACACTTCAAGCTTGCTTGCTTTTGCATGCCTAAGGGTATTTGAAACGGATTCCTGGAGAATCCGAAAAAGATGGTCCTCCACCCCTTTATCAAGCGAAAATGTTTCAAGCTTCCATTTAATATCCATCGTTACCTTTTGAGTTAATTCAATTAATAGCTCTTCAATTCCTTCTTGTAGTGATTTATTCTTCAGGGCAACTGGACGCAAGTGAAGCAATAATGCTCTCATTTCTAACTGTGATTGATGAATCATCTCTTCCACTAATTTCAGCTGTTTGGCTTCAGGAGTTGTTTCAGTATGTTGTTTTGTTTCATTGATAGCCGACATCATCATTAAAGGCCGCAAATAACTGTTGACTGACGGAATCATGCAGTTCTCGGGCGAGCCGGTTCCGTTCCTGAGAAATAATCTCTTGGATTCTTTTTTCTTGGTCTTCTACCTTTTCCGTAGCTAATCGTTGAGACAGCTTTGCTTGTTCCGACATTTGTTTACCAATCTTCTCAATCCTTTCGGCAATTGCTTGGATTTCAGTGACTTGCGGCCCCTTTAAATTCAGCCTGTCTCCCTTCCTCCAATTGGTGAAGGGCATGGTCGACAGCAAGAAATTGTTTTCTCCAAAGAAAACCCGAAAACGCTCCAATCAATCCTCCAATAACAATACTGAATGCTGGAATAAAAATGACGAACGGGATATCCATAAAATGCTTGTCCCATAGTTCCGACCAATCTGTAATAGGGAACACCTTAATAAAAATAGCAGAAACAATGATCGCAATTAGACAGGATAGGCCGACACTCCACACCATTTGGCGCCCTGTTGTGCTCATATCCTGCTCACCTCTAAATTTCCGACCATAAGCGAAGTAAAAATTTTTACTTTTTGCTCGGCCTGATCGTACCCAGGTGTTTTTAGATAATAAACTTGATTAAAAATTTTGGATTGATGATGATTAAAGACCGAAGCTGAACCTGCAACACATGAATGATGAACACTTACTTCAATTTCATATGGTACAAGAATTTGAATATTACCGATAATGTTTCGAATAAAAATAACGGTTTCCCCTTGTGGAAGCATGGTGTAACTCAGATCGATAATGGTATCTCCAATTCCGGCCTGAATGTTAACATCCTCCCATTCATAAACACCAAATGGAGTTTTTTGTTGGCCAAAGAATATATTTTCAAAAAGTGGCTTATTCTTAATCATGGTTTCTTCATGGTTGGGTTGTTCATTTTTTACTATATCTGGCGCAAATTTCTTCGGATTTCGTTTCGAATGAATAAACTGTATAAAAAAGTGCAAAAGAATCGCTATTAATAAAAACTTGAACGTCATCATATTTAAGATACTGAGTAAAAAGAAAATAATTCCACCAAAGAAGAGCAATTTTCCTCTCTTTCTTCCGGCCTTTTTTCGTCCTAAATAAATCATGCCTACAGAGATAAAAAGAGAGAAAATAAGCCCTCTGTTGAAAAATAAAATCTCAAGCACGAGAATGAAAGCACCCAAAATTACCAACCAATTCAAATAATCGTTTTTTGCATTTTTAAACATGGACTCACCCCTCCCTTTTTAAAAGTATGTATTAAAAGTTTGTGCTTTACTTTCACATCAACTAAAAGGCGCAGAACATCCTACGCCTTTTAGAATACCATGTTTTGGTTACGAAATGGACTTGCTTTCTGAGAAATTAGCGGACTTTTCTAATTGTGCAATTCTTGCATCGATGGTACTGCGGTAAAAGGAACTGTTCACTTGTTGTTCTAAGCGATCAAGATAGTTTTCGATTTCTTTAAAGCGTGAGAATGCTTTATCAGAGAAATGATTAGAATCTAACACCTGGTTCATTCGATGGTTGGCACGTGTTACATTTTCGCGCCCCATCAATTCCATTCGACGTATGTGCATATCTTTTAGTTTGTGCTTCATTTCTGCATATTTTCTTTCTAACTCTTCAAGTTGCCCTTTTATTTGCTCTCTTGACCCACTGATGCGCTCTGCACGTTCAGCATATTGCTGATGTTCTGTTGATGCAAACTGGTAAAGTTCTATTTCACCTGCTTCGGAGGCAATTTCTGCCTGACGTTTCCTTTTATTCGCCAGCTCCACAGCATGGTGATGTTCTCTTGTGAACTCATCCTTTAAAGTGTATTGACGTTCCAATAATTTCCTTACTTTTTCTGTTTCTTGTTCACACTGGCGGAGGTACTGATTTAGCAAGGCTATCGGATTTTGTCTTTCTTTTTGATCAAGGGCTTCATGTAAATCAGCCGTTATCGTATTTTTAATCCTCGTAAATAAGTTTGTCATTTCTTTCTCTCCTTTTAGGTTAATAATTTTTTAAATCATTCCATTGCTTTTCAAAATTTACAAATGGATCTGACTCTTTTCTTACAGTTTTGTGTTTGTTTTGATTCCATTTTTTATAAACAAGATAGAGTACATATGCTGCAGCTACTCCAATAATTGCTGGAGCATTATGGATGAAGCCATTAGGACAATGAAGCCAATAATTCCTAGGCCGATTTTTCCTTTTATTGATTCAGCTTTTAAAAACTGTTTGAAAATGAAGTACAGCAGCACCAGACTGACAACTAACCCCACCATCGGACCGATTGTAGAAAGTAAAACCACGGCTGCAATTCCTCCAACTAAAAGTAAACCAAATTTCTTCATTTCGTTTTCCTCCTTTCGTTATCTTGATTACATCTTACCTTTTTTCCATCTTTCTCATAATTGCGCTAGAGCTTGATTTTCACATAGGTCCCAAGACGTAGAAAGGGTCAGCCCTAATGAAGGAGCTGACCTAAACCTTATTTCGATATGAACTGTTGTACCCAATAATATCTTTGCGAACCGCCTTTTGCATATCCAACCCCGATATAGGTAGACTGGGTACTCAAAATATTGGCTCGATGTCCTTGACTATTCATCCAAGCTTGGACAACTTCTTGAGGTGTTGTTTGCCCGGCTGCTATGTTTTCAGCGGCTGAACGATAAGCGATACCAAAATTTCTCATCATCGTAAACGGATCACCATAGGTTGGGCTTGTATGCGAAAAGTAATTTTTGTCCCGCATGTCCGTTGCCTTATACCTTGCAACCCTTGAAAGCTCCCAATCCTGTGTTAACGGTTTTAATCCATATTTCGCCCGTTGTTGATTCGTTAATTGAACCACTTGATTTTCGATGCTTTTGGTTGCATTCAAATTAGGAATATTTACCTTTTGTCCTGGGTAAATCAAATTAGGATTCTTAAATTGCGGGTTTGCAGCAATAATCTCCGAAATTCCAACTTGATACCTTACCGCTATTTTCCATAGCGAATCTCCCTGCTGTACTGTGTAGATTTGCTGGGCAAATGAAACACTTGGAATACAGATAAGTGATAATAAAAACATGAAACAAAACAAAAATGATTTTTTCATTTTTTCGCCTCCTCCGAATATAGAATTTTGATTTCAGGCTCAAAATATACAAGAAACTAAAAATTAAATCATTGCTTAACGTTTAAGACTTCCGGCAGACTAAATAAAGAGGCGCAATACTAAATTGGAGGAAAAAAGGTGAAAGACATTTCATGGATGACTTATTTAATGCTCATTTTAGCAAGCTATCGCCTAACTCATTTAATCGTTTTTGATAAAATTACCGAATTTATTCGTAAACCTTTCGTGAAAAAGGTAAAAATAGAAACGGACCACGGGATAGAATCAAAGGAAGTACCGACCTCTATGTTTGGCTATTTATTGAAATGTTATTGGTGTGCAGGGATTTGGAGTGCGATTTTGCTTGGTACTGCATACTTACTTTTTCCAAGAGTAACGTTTGTATTTATTTTGATTTTCTCCATTGCTGGTGGACAGTCGATCATCGAAACCTTCGTCGGGGTCAACATAAAAAAAGTAGATTATTATGCAGATTTAAAGAAAAAAGACTAAAACGTGGTTTAGCACAATTCGATGGAAAAATTAAGCCCCCCTTGGCATATATTCATTAGAAAAGGGGGGATTGAAATGGCGGCTTTATGGTGGCCACAACGATTGGATTTGTCATTTGCCTTGGCATTCTATGTGGAACATGGCTTCATTTCCTAAGAAGAGGTCTTAATACAGAGGATTCCACTCGAATTGATCCATTGAAAGACGATAGCAAGGATTAAAAATATCCATTTCATTCGTCAGATAAAGCCAAACTTAAGCTTTTGTTTTGCATCCTCCATAAATTCTCATCGATTGGACCTCTATCATCCCGTAAAGAAAAGAAGAACTCTTCTTTACACAGAGTTCTTTCTTTTTTTCACATTTATTATCGTCTTTTTTAATGATTACTTGATGAAACTGCAATATTCAAGTTTTTTTGGATCAAGCCCGTGACCTTATGAACCTTAAAGCTTCCCTTCTTTCCTTAAGAGGTTAAAGTCAAACAACAAAAGTTTCCAAATATCCTCACAGAAAATGGAATTTGATAAATCCCGCGAAGAAAAGGTTATTTTTTTCGCTTTAGGAAAAATTAAACATGAATTCCATTTCAAAAATTGGAGGAGTACATATGAGTTCATCTGAGAATGCCCACAAGTTTCCAAAAACTTATTGGCGTGAAATAGAATTGCCATCTTTTAAAAAATTAACCGAAGATCTTTCTGTTGATGTTGCCATCGTTGGCGCGGGAATTACAGGTGTCACCGCAGCTTATTTGCTTGCAAAAGAAGGAGTAAAGGTCGCTATTATTGAAGCTGGTGGTGTCTTAAATGGAACCACTGGACATACCACCGCTAAGGTAACGGCACAGCATGGCTTACTTTACGATGAATTAATGAATCACTTTGGTGCGGAAAAGGCAAGGCTATATTATGAATCCCATGCTAATGCACTCTCTTTTGTTCACAATACGGTAAAAGAAAAAGAAATTGATTGCGACTTTAGTAATGAGGATGCTTATACTTACGCTACCACCGATGAATATGCAAGGAATATCGAGACAGAATGGTCTGCCTATCAAAAATTAGGTATTGCCGGCGGCTTAAAAGATACGATACCATTTAATATCCAAATTAAAGCGGCGTTAATGATGGGAAATCAGGCACAATTCCATCCGCTTAAATTTTTAAAAGGCTTTAGATGAAGCCGTCCATTCAGGCTGTTTAGTTTTTGAAAATACAACTGCTGTCGACTTAGAGGAAGAGGAAACCAATCATCCAAAAGTCTTAACGAAGGAAGGTCATAGAGTTACCTGCAATCAGGTGATTATAGCCTCTCATTTTCCTTTTTATGATAAACCGGGGCTCTATTTTGCAAGGATGCATGCGGATCGGTCTTATGCAATCGGAATAAAAATGGAGAAAGACTATCCTGGCGGTATGTATATTAGTGCCGATAGTCCGACCCGTTCGATTCGTTATACTCCTTTTAATGACGGAAAATTACTCATACTCGGTGGAGAAAACCACAAAACCGGCAAGGGGTAGATACTCTCAAACATTATGTTGCTCTTGAGGAATTTGCACAAGAAGTGTTTGGCCTATCTGATTACACTTATCGCTGGTCCGCTCAGGATTTAGTTACACTAGATAAAGTTCCATATATGGGACCCGTTACAAAAAATAAGGAAAATGTTCTAGTGGCAACTGGTTATAAAAAATGGGGGATGACAACCGGTATAGCTGCAGCCCATCTAATGCCGATTATGTATTAAATCGGGACAACCCTTATAAAGAACTTTACTCCCCCTCCCGATTTGACGCTGACCCTGATTTACGAACAGTGGTTACGACAAACGCCGATGTAGCTAAAAACCTTTTAAAGGGGAAATTGGAGTTTGTTCCAAAGGATCCGGGGGATTTGCAAGATGGTGAAGGCTCCGTTGTCATGCATAATGGTAAACGCGCAGGTGCCTATAAGGACGAAAACGGCAAACTTTACATTGTTGATACCACCTGTACCCATATTGGCTGTGAATGCGAATGGAATCATGCCGAAAAAACCTGGGATTGCCCATGCCATGGTTCTCGTTTTTCTTATTCAGGGGAGGTTGTTGAAGGACCGGCATTAAAACCACTGACTAAGGTGCTGGAAGAGTAAGTTTCTTGAGGAGAATTCGGAAGTTATTTGCAAATTTAAGATATTATTTACAAATTCACTGACAATAACAAATAGCAGATGGCAATTTCTCTTCAAAAAAACGCCTCCCGTTCCCAGGGAGGCGTTGCGTGTTTATTTACCATTTGGACGATTTCGTTTTAACTCTTCGCCTGTAGAGAATTCCACTAATTCCGAACTTGTTTTCATGGCTTTTTTACGATTATTATTACGCTGAGCATTCGCATTACCAAGTTTCGTTCTTCCCACACAACCATCTCCTTTTCAAGAAATTCATAGATAGTATGGTTGTTATAGAGTGAACTTATTCCTTCCCCAAGATGCCCATTTTCACTTTTTTAACGTCGCATTTTCTGCCCTCTTTGTTCCTCTTCAGCAATTTGCCCCTTATAAAAAACTCTTTTATGAAGGGGGAGCTTTAACTCGTTGCAGAAGCGTTTCAATTCTCTTTCTTCCCTTTCAGTAACAAGAGAAATCACAATACCGTTTGCACCCATTCTTCCTGTTCTTCCTGCCCTGTGAACATATTGAGTAATATCCTTTGGAAAATCGATTTGGACGACATGGGTAATCCCTTGAATATCAAGCCCCCTTGCGGCGACATCAGTAGCGATGAGCATGTTCATTTTGCCATCCCGGAAGTTCTTCAGGGCAGCCTGGCGTTCTAGTTTCTTCATATCACTATGTAAAACCCCTGTTGAAAGCTCTTTAAAATGGAATTTTTCCTTAAAAACTTGAATCTCGCCAATGTCATTAATAAACGCCAACGATTTTCTATTCTCTAACCGGGCTATTTTTTCAAGAAGCTTGATTTTATCCCTAGGTTCACAAAGAAAGTAAATATGTTCCACATCTCCGGAAGATGCTATTTCATCTTTTTCTATTCTAAGAATTTCCGGATCCTTTGTCATTCCCTTCGCCAATTGCTCTGTTCCTGCTTTCATCGTCGCCGAGAATAAGACCACTTGCCGGTCTGACATCGTCGATTTCACAATATGTTGAACGGTGTTAAGATGCTCTGGAATTAATAGCTGATCTCCTTCATCAAGAACCACCATTTTCACTTCATGCATTTTCACTTTTTTCTGTTTAATCAATTCAAGTAAGCGACCAGGAGTTGCAAAAATGACATGCGGACGTTTTTTTAGTTTTTCAAGCTGTCTTTTTAGGTTTGCTCCACCAATGATGGAAGTGCCCCGAATGCCGCTTCCTTCAGACCATTTTTGAAATTCCTGGTACACCTGCATCACTAATTCTTGTGAAGAGGCAAGCACAACTGCTTGTAAGGATTGTAAATTTGGGTCTATATTATTTAAAAGCGGTACTAGATAAGCAAGTGTCTTTCCAGTTCCTGTTGGTGACTCTCCAATGACATCCCTGCCATCTATGATTATAGGTATTGCAGTATTTTGGATGGACGTAGGGGCTTGAAATCCTGACTTTTCCCATGCTTCCTGTAAAAATGGCTTTAAATTTGTTAACATATTTGGCTCCTTTATCTATCTCATTTCTACTTATTATTCGTATTTTAGATTGTTTAATCCATCACATTCCTACTGATACTAACTGATTCAACATTACCTGTCCAGCGGTAATTAAACTGAAGGTTTTAAATAGAGTAGAATCTAATCCATGTGATAAACAAGAACAGAAAAATACAGAACGCAAGTGGATACTAGCAGAGTTCGAAGCCATCCTTTTAAAGGGCGGTAATAAAACACTCCAATTAGCACAAGTGGAAGAATAATTTTTACCATGTAAAAAAAGGCCAACTTTTATTAATCACAAACTTCATCATCGGGTTCCCTTCATCAACGATGCCAAAAGCGATTCCAAGATTGGTCAAAATGGCATCCAACAACCCAGCAATCAGCAGAAATAAACAAAGTCTCATTATTTCCTCCTCTTATCGACTTGTATTTTACGAATATTCCGATAAAATTTAATGTAGTTGTACTAATAGATATATAATAGCACAAAATAAAGAACATTTAGTTCTTTATTTTGTGTTTTTTTCTCAAAAAAACTACCCTCGACTCGAGAGCAGTTTTTTAGTCAAACATTCGAAATGCTAATTTTTGAATTTTGCTGCTAATTTCCTCTGATTGTATAATATTTTCATTAAAATTCACTTCTATTTTCCCGCTTCCAGGTAAAATCTTCACTTTTTCTACTCCACGATATTTTTCCATCCCTCTTTTTATTTTCCCAATACACCCGGTACAGGCGACATCGTTTAATGCCAATTGAATGCTACTCATTTTAATGAAACACCTCTCATTTTCTTTCCAAAGGATTGACCAAACTGGATACACTGTTCTTTCTCAGAATCTGTTGGTGCAAGATCAATTTTTAATCCATCGAGGACAACCTCCGCACCCAATTCTACTAATTTATTGGATAAAATATCGACTGCTCTTCCCCAATGATCATAGGAAGAATCACATGATCCAAAAGCAGCAGCCATCTTACCCTTGAAATCTAGGCTGTTCATTTCTTCATAAAAGTCAAGGAACTCATCAGGCAGGTCTCCGTCCCCCCACGTATAAGCACCTAACAAAATCCCATCGTATTCTTTAAGTTCTACTACATCCGACATTAAAATATCTTTTATCTCAACAGTAACACCCGCCTGGTTAATTCCTTCTCCAATTAGTTGTGCTAACTCTTCTGTATTTCCACTCATACTTGCATAAACAATTAAACAAGTAGCATTCATGAAATAAGCACCTCTTGTTTTTTCTTTAATTTTAGTGAGATTCACGCTCAATTACATTGACCTATATCAAGAAAAGCAATGAATTGATGTAAATCACATCACAAATGTTAATAAGAAGATAAAATGAAAGCATCGGACAACTAAAAAAGGAGCGAAATAGGAATGTGCTGTGAACATTGTTGCACACAGGAATCTTCATGCATTGCATCTGTTCCTGTTTTTAACGGGATGAGTGAAGCCGATCTTCAGGTATTACAGAAGGTTACGAGGAGTCGCAGCTTCAATAAAGGCGACTTTATATTTCATGATGGAGAGAGTTCTAAGAGCCTATTTGTTGTTAACAAGGGGCTTATCAAGCTAACAAAACTTTCTGCTGAAGGAAAAGAGCAAATTGTACGATTGTTGTTTCCAGGAGAATTTTTCGGGCTATTTTCATTATTAAGAGACGCAAAGCACTATGTTAATGCCGAAGCCGTGTGTCAGACAATTATTTGCAACATCGACAAAAAGGACTTTCTTAAAACGATGGAGGCGAATTCAGATTTGTCTTTCCGATTTTTACTATCGCTAAGTGATCGGCTTTATGAGGCAGATGAGTCAGTAGGGTTTTTGGGCTTAATGGAGGTGGAACAACGGTTAGCAAGAGCTCTTATCCTCTTCCACGAAAAAATGAATGCGCAAAACGGTACGTTCTCCTTACCAATATCGAAGAAAGACCTGGCTAGCTTTATTGGAACAACTCCAGAATCAGTAAGTAGAAAGCTTTTGACATTTATGTCACAGGAACTGATTCGTATGGATGGACGTCGCCAAATACAGATTCTAGAGTTGGACCAGCTTAAAGAGATTGCGGAAATTAATTAAAATTCATTTAGTTTTACCGCCATGAGTCGAAAATGCATGGGTTCGATTTCATTGGCAATAACGTTCATTCCTAATGATTGTAGGTTGGCAATTAGCGGCTCCCCACGATGTGGCAAATGAATTTCAAAAAGTGTTCCTATAGGAGCTGAATGGATAAAATTTAATATTTCTCGGCGTGGATGTTCACCTTTTGCAATTCTTTCTCGAATATCCAATACTGCTCTTTTTCCTTCAAGTTGAAAGCTGTGCATCATTCTCGCACTCCTCTTATATAGGGATTTATGCATAAGATTATCATGATTTCATTCTAATAAAATTGATTTATATCAAGTTAGTTTAGCTATTTTCGAAAGGTTTGTGAACATTGTGGGCCAATTGATATAACTTCCTTCTATTGATGATAGAATGATAAACAGCAAGATAACAATATAACGGGGTTGAATATGATGTTAAAGAAAATCTCCCTTATCGCTTCGCTGTTGTTTTTTCTATTAGGAACGAACGTACTTGCAAATTCCCAATTAGAATCGTACCCTCCAAAAAGTGGAGAAGTTATAACGCACTCGCTTAAATTTCCTTTTGCTTCTAAATCATATACATCTTTAAAGATAATAGCTGAAAAAACTGCGTCAAAGAATCAAGAACAAATCAAAAAAAAAGATGAACCTTCAATAAAAGACTTTGTTGTACCTGGTTTTGTTGGCTTAATCCTAATCATTGGCCTTGGATATTACTGGTTAATTTATCGTAGAAAGCATGTCTAAATGTAGCGAAAAGCAGCGTAAACATGGTTATGTTTTCGCTGCTTTTTTAACTAAGCTGTGATGTGCGGAGAACCTACCTTTTGCCTAATGGAACGCTCTCCAAAAATCTCCATTCTGATTAATAATCCCTATTAATTCCGCGAACGGAATCGTAAAGGTTGGAAATCCAGCTACATATGGTGCTATTTCATAAGGAGCAAAATAGACATTTACAGCACCCTCACTAATAAAAAATGGCTGGTCACTCTGTATCCCTTTGTAGGAATCAGGGAAAACGTACGAGTACTTCTCAGTGCTTTTGATTTGGTCACCAATGATATCACCTATGACTTTTACATAGGGGCTGCTAGGTTTAAATAAATCTTTCAATTGATACAAAACACCTGTTTGAAGGTCAATATGAGTATATTTTCTAACAGGCATGCCATGAGCTGCTCCAAATGGATAATTGTATCCGGTTATTTCAATCACAAGGAGATTTTTTTTATAATAAGTTACATCAAAATCGCCCATATAGTTCGCCTCAAGTTGGGCATGTGCGGGAATTTCTTTGACAGCAGATAGACTCATTAATGTTTGATTAACACTAACTGGATGTTCTATTCCTTTAACTTGTGGATAATAGACTAAATAATCCTTATTCGGCTTATATTTGTGCTCAACCACCGAATATTTATGATTGAGGGGAGTAATCGTATTTTGTTTCCAAATTAGCTTTCCATTTTTATCGAAATAGAGAAGTCTAAAGTCGACATCACCTTTAATTAACGTTTGATCAAAATCTAGTGTACCACTGCCGCTAACATTAGGGAGATGTTCCATTCGCTTTCCACTTTTATCAATAAAGAAAGTCGATTGATCATTATAGGCAGAAGCAAGACCGTCCTTGTACTTCGCAAGTTCATTATAAATAAATCCTGTGAGAAAATGGCCATCAGAATCCGCAATAGCGTATTTTGATCCAAAATACGGTTTTTCTGGATTAAGAGCTTTCCCGATAGCAAACCGCCCTTCACCTAGATTTAAGAGATTATTATAGTTGGGCTTGATAATAAAATGCCCATTCCGATCAATTAAACCAAAATGGTTCTTATAATCATCGGACACGTTAACAATAGCTTTACCCCCGATGAACGGTTGTGCTCCGGAGAACTGTGGCTCAATTACCTTGTTGCCCTGTTCATCCATATATCCAAACTTCCCATCCCTAGACTTTTGAAAGGCTAGGAGGCCTTCACCATAATTCTCTACTGTAGGGTAAGAGTATGACTTCACTACTTTTCCAGTGAGATCAATAAGTGCCCAGTTGCCATTTTTCATTTTTACAATTGCTTTTCCTTCAGTAAAATCACTTGCAGCTTCATAGGAAAGCGGGATCACTTCTTTTCCTCTTCTATTGAGATAGCCATATGAATACTGATTATTAGTGTCTGTATCTGCGATTAAGGCTCTTCCCTCTTTATAATCTCCGATATAGGAATAGGCCTTGGTGGTAATTTCTTTGCCGCTTTCATCAATTACTTTAAAGCCTTGGTGATCTATAACAGTGGCGCGGCCTTTTCCGAAAACGGATTGATGGAATCATATTTTGGTTTCACGATAAAATAACCCTTTGAATCAATAATTCCAACACGGTCCATGAGCCGGACAATCGCTAACCCATTATCCTGAAAATCCCCAGCATGTTCGTAGGTGGCAGGTAAAATAAAGTTGCCCTTTGCGTCAATAAAACCCCATTTGTTTCCGCCAATTTCTTTAATAGAAGCCGGAAACAGATATACTGCTCTTTCCTCAACTACCCGGGAGGCTTTGTTTTCGGCATCCTTTAAATATTGATAGTAGAATAAATAATCTGGGTGCTCTTTTATTTTTTGTTTATAGTACTCAACTACCTTTTTGAAATAGTACGGGTCTACATCATGTGCCGGTACAAGCTTATCATTTTCCCAGCGATATAGTTCAACCTTATAGGCTTCTGCCGTATCGTGTATCCATAAAGCTATTTCAGCCTTTCCATCTTTGCCATTTTGGCCTGGCATGTCAGCTATTTCAATTTTGCTAAATGTATAATCACCGTTTAGTTGCTTCTCCTTCAATCCCAATTTTGTCCACTCATAAATTGATAATTTTGACCAAATACCGCCAATCTGCCACCCTACCACAATATTGGTTTTTTTATGGCTTGTAATATGGGCGGTTCCCAAATAACTAACCTGATAACCCGTACCTTTTAAAACGGAGATTAACCTATAATGCCCAAATTGTTCCTTTAAGGTAAATAAATATAGCTGTTGATTAGAACGGTAGATTCCAATTAATTCTTTCTTACCATCACCATCTATATCTATATATTGAAGTAGAGGTTGTTTTGGCTGGGAGTCTAAATATAACAATTCTTCTCCATAAGCGAAGAATGGCAGCATCCAATTCCTTTCTCTTCCAAACATCAAAACTCCCCCATTTTGTTTTTTATACAATATATGGAGAAGAAGGTCTAACGTGCCTAGAGAAAGTTTGTTACTATTTTTAAACACAAAAACAAGAGACGTATGAGTAATCATGTGTCACTTGTTTTTAGAGTACATCCATCGGGGCTAAGAGAAAACCTGGAATAATTATCCCAAGATTAAAGTCCAAATCTCTGAAGCCTTTTATAAAATGTGCTTCTTGGAATGTCTAGTAGCTTTGCCGCTGCAGTAACATTTCCCTTTGTCTTTTGTAATGCTTCAAGCATGCACTCCCTTTGTATTTTTTCCCTTGCTTTTAGCTTCTTATCACAATCTTCTATTCCTTCAAGTTCCATTGGAGATGACTTTAAAGGCTTGTTTACCCAAATTGATTGTAAAGAATTTAACATTTCATCCTGCTCCAACAATCCATCCGAAAATAAAATGTGCAATCGTTCTAAAACATTCTGTAATTCTCTAATATTTCCAGGCCATTCATAGTCTCTCAATCTATTATAAACATCGTCCGTGAAAGGAAGCGTCCAGTTATTCTTTCGACATAAATATTGAACAAGGTGTGGAATATCTTCTTTTCTTTCCCTAAGTGGAGGCACATCGATAGGATACACATTCAACCGATAATACAAGTCCTCTCGAAAAGCTCCTTCATATACAAGCTCTGTAATTTCACGGTGGGTTGCCGTAATAATGCGAATGTCCAAAGGAATTTCCTTAATGCTACCAATTGGAGTGACTATCCTTTCCTGCAGCACCCGTAATAATGCTACCTGCATGGTCTGCGGGATTTCGCCAATTTCATCTAGAAAAATTGTTCCCCTATTTGCTTGTTCAAATTTCCCTTTAACCCCCTGTCGTTTCGCTCCAGTAAATGCCCCCTCGACATAGCCGAAAAGCTCACTTTCCATTAAGTCTTTCGGAATAGCCCCACAATTTAAAGAAATAAATGGACCGTCCTTACGAGTGCTGTTTTCATGAATCGCCTTTGCAATCAGTTCTTTCCCTGAACCTGTTTCACCTGATATAAAAACGGTGGCATCAGTTGGGGCAACCAGCCTTACTTTTTTTAACGTGTGCTGAAAAGCCTTACTTGTTCCACATTCTCCTTTGAACACAAGTGGTTGTGATGGAATGGAAGAGGCATACAATGAGTTTTGATGATGGATAAACCCTTCTGATAAGAAAAAGCAGCTTCCGATTATGCTATTGTCGTCCTTTGATAGGAAAGGTGTTTCAATATCAATATGATACCCATTATGTATAATTTCATGAAGGTTCATTCCAACCAATTGTGGAAACTTTTCGCGGACGGGCTTACTTGCAGATATGATAATTTGGTTTTGATTACATACGATGAAGAGATGGGTTCGATGTGTCTGTGCTAATTCAGACGCTTGCTGGATATGGGCTATTTCTTTTCGATAGGACCGCCTGCTTACTTCTTTTTCGATAGCAAAGGCAATCGATGTGACCATTCCAAGCATAAAGGGATGCGAATACTCAACCGGACATGAAACATCAATGACTCCCATTAAGCTTCCATTATCATGGAAAATAGGAGTGGCGGAACAGCTCCATTTATGTGAAGCAACAGAGTAATGCTCGGCGCCATTAATGATAACCGCTTCTTTTGTTTGTATAGCCGTCCCAATTGCATTCGTACCAACTTCACCCTCGGTCCAGCGCACTCCTTCAACAAAATTAATTCTGCGTGCATCCATTAATGTTTTTTCGTTTCCAGTTAAAGATAGAACATAACCATCTGGATCGACTAAAAGTGCCATCATTCCCGAGTCCTTAATCGCTTGATCCATCTTGTTTAAATGAGGGGATGCTATTTCTATAAGCAGTGAATTCTTATCTTTTTTTGTGTATAATTGCTCTTCTGTTAATAAATGCAGTCCTTTATTTAGATAAGGATTTACCTTTTCCTTTTTACACCGGTACCAGGATTCCAAAATTCGTTTGTTCAAACGTGCTGAATCAAGAACACCCTCTTTGACAAAACGCTTCCACGTATCTAAATAAAAAGTCGTATTCATGGAACCTCCTCTAATCATGATAAAAATTTTCCGCATTGATTTGAGATGATTACTTTTTTGTTTATCCTGCGAAGAGAATAGGAGTCAGAAAGTAGTTTTTCAAAACGAGGTTTAAAGTACAATTGCCCATTATAATTATATTAAATTGTGAATCCGCTTTCAATGAACAATTTGGGTTTGTGAAGATAATTCAAAAAATAAACTTCGCGCAATAAACGCGAAGTCTGAAAAAATTAATAGAATAATAGAGAATTATAGTATTTTATAAAGAAGGATCCACTAATATTTTAATTTGCTGTTTGTTTTTAGTTAATGCTTCAAACCCTTCAGAAACAATTTGATCGAGTGAAATTTGTTTAGTTACTAATTCAGCGGCTTGAATTTGACCATTGGCAATAAGTTGAATGACTTGAGGAAAAATGTTGCGATAAGCTATGATACTTGTCATTTTTCTTTCAGTTAAAATAAAATTGTTCACCGGGATGCTAGCAGGTTTTTCCCATATACTAATGTTCACAACATTACCTTCTGAACGTGTAGATTCGATCGCGGCATTTATTGTAGGTTCAATTCCGGCTACCTCAAATGCGACATCCACCCCAACCCCATCTGTGTATTCTTTTACAGCTTGAACAGGATTTACTTCTAAGGGATCAATTACTACATGTGCTCCAGCTTGTTTAGCAATTTCACGGCGTTCAGGCGAAACCTCCACCGCAATAATTTGGCTTGCTCCAGCAGCTTTAGCCGCTTGAATGACTAATAACCCAATTGGCCCTGCTCCGAAAACGGCAATGGAGTCCCCAATTCTTAATTCACTCTGACGAACAGCATGAACCGAAACGGCGGTTGGTTCAACAAGCGCTGCTTGCTCCCATGTCATATAGTCCGGGATTTTATGAACCATCTTGGATGGCACCACACTGTATTCTGAAAAACCTCCCAAGCCGCCAGAAAGACCAATGAAACCTAATTGTTCACAAACATTATAATGTCCTTTCTGGCAAGAAGCGCATTTCCCACAGCTGTAAATGGGTTCTACACATACTCGGTCACCAACTTCAATACCTGTTACAGCTTCCCCAACTGCTACTACCTCTCCAGCAAACTCATGTCCCATTACAATCGGGGCTTTGTCCTTAGAAATTGGATGTGGCTCATCCACTGGTATAAAAATGGGTCCTGCCAAATATTCGTGCAAATCCGAGCCACAAATTCCACAATAGGATACTTTAATTTTCACTTGATCCTTTTCCACTGAAGGTTCAGGAATATTTTCTACTCGAATATCTTTTGCGTTATACCATAGAGCTGCCTTCATTTCCACTCCTCCTTTTTTTAAACATGCAACGCATGACCGACTGCACTAAGCAATGCTTCATGGATGGCTTCAGAAAGGGTTGGATGGGCGGCGATGAAGTTTTCCATAATATCTGTTGTCATCTCCGCATGGAGCATGAGAGTTCCCTGGCCAATTAATTCTGTCGCATGCGGCAACAATGGAAATCCCAATGATTTCCCCATATTCTGGTTCAATTAACACCTTTACTTTTCCGACCCGTTCGTTAGCGATAAGTGCCTTTCCGTTCACAGAAAACGGAAATTCTCCCACCCTTATATCGCCATACTGCTCTCTTGCCTGTTTTGCCGTTAAACCAACACTTGCGATTTCAGGTGATGTATAAATACAGCGAGGAATGGCACGGTAATTTACTTGCGCATCTAAACCGCAAGCGCTTAAAGCGGCAACTGTTCCTTCATGAAAAGCCACATGGGCAAGCTGAATACCACCAACTACATCACCGCAGGCATAGATAGTAGGGATATTTGTTTGCATTTGCTCATTTACATGAATGCCTTGTCTTGAAAAATCAATTCCAATATTCTCGAGACCCAAGTTATTCACTCTTGGGCTTCTGCCAATTGAAACGAGGACTAAATCGGCTTGAACCTCTTGAATTCCCTTATCGTTTTCAAAAATTGCCTTCTTTTGATTTGAATTCAAATCTTTTAGCACAGTGGAAGGGTAAATGGTTACACCATCGCTTTCAAGGTGCTTATGTAAAATCCCTGATACATCTTCATCCTCTCCTGGCAGCAGCTGATTAGCCATCTCGACGATGGTAACTCTTGTCCCCATCCGGCTATAAATACTAGCAAACTCGCAGCCTATTACTCCCCCGCCTATAATAAGCAATGAGGAAGGAATTGATTGAAGTGACATTGCATTAGTGCTATGAATAATCCATTCGCCGTCAAATGGTGCAAATGGCAATTGGGTTGGTTCTGATCCTGAAGCTATAATGACTTTGTCTGCCTTTAGTTCTTCCTGTTTCCCATTATCTTCAATTTGTAATACCTGACTTGTTATGAAAAAGGCCGCACCTTTTTTTACCTTAATCTTATTTTTCCTCATTAAATATTGGATCCCCTGAACCAAAGTCGAGACGATACTTTTTTTCCGATTCTGAACGGTATTCCAATCAATTTCGATTTGACCGGATGGCAGACGAATCCCAAACTCAGCTGCTTGGTTAAGCTGGCTGTATACTTCAGCACTTTCTAAAAGTGACTTAGTCGGCATACACCCTTCATTTAAACATGTGCCTCCAAGCGGTCCTTGTTCAATAATTGTTACTTCCTGTCCCTGCTGGGCTGCAGTAATTGCAGCCACATATCCAGCAGGACCACCACCAATAATTGCGATTGATGCCAAAGGATTCCCTTCTTTCTATAAAAGCATGGTCATTGGCTCTTCTAAATACTGTTTCACCGTTTGTAAAAATGCTGCAGCTGGAGCACCATCAAGTACACGGTGGTCAAAAGTCAGACTGAGTGGCAGAATGCTTCTTCTTTTTATTTTGTCACCTATATAGACTGGTATATCATAGACAGCACCTACACCAAGAATACCTGTTTCCGGTGGATTTAAGACTGGTGTAAAGTGTTCAACGCCGTAAGCACCAAGATTACTGATTGTAAATGTGGAACCTTGCATTTCTTCATTTGAAAGCTGTCCTTGTCTTGCCCGTTGGGCTTGTGTTTTTATACTGCGTGATAGATTGATTAGCGTGCATTTATCGGCATTCTCGATTACAGGCACTACTAGACCTCTTTCAAGCGCAACAGCCATTCCAAGATGTATGCGCTTAAATAAATGAATTTTATCCTCAATATAAGCACTATTCATTTGCTGATGCTGCCGAAGCGAAAGCACAACGGCCCGTGCAATAAAATCGGTCACCGTTAATTTGATTTCATAACGATTTTGAACCGTTTCCGCTGTTTGCTTTTGTAAAGCAATAAGGTCTGTCACATCTACCTTCATGTTAATCGTTAGCTGAGCCGTTTTTTGCAAACTATCATACATTCGTCCGGCAATCACTTTTCGGATTCCGCTGACTGGGACCTGTTGGGTCTCTTCCAGCGTTTTCAACGGAGTTATGTCACTTTCCGTCTTCTGTTCATCTTGCTGCGTGGGTGAATTTATTAAAGTATCCTGCACATCTTCCTTAGTAATTCTTCCTCCAGCCCTGTACCATGGATTTTCTCGATATCAAGGTTGCCTGCCTCAGCCATTTTCCTAGCTACTGGGGAAATTTTCACTCGTTCCCCAGTCGTTTTCATTGGTAAATTGGGATCATTATTTTCATTTGTAAGAGCTTTATTTTCCACTTCAGACTTTTGCATTTGTACAGCAGCCTGCCCCGCAGTTATTTCTTCACCTGGATTTCCGATATAACAAATAACGGTTCCCGGTGGGACTCCTTCGTCCTCAGGCACGGTAATTTTCAATACCGTTCCCTCTGCCGGAGATTCAACATCTATTTCAATTTTTTCTGAATTAACACTTGCAATCGGTTCTCCCTTTACGACTGAATCACCGACTTCCTTATTCCATATCGACACACTGCCCTCTTTCATGGCCATTCCTAGTTTCGGCATGACTACTTCTACTGCCATGTATATCTCTCCTTCCAGCTTTCTGCCCTACACTTCAAGGGGTGCACCTAATAACTCTGAAACCACTTTGACAACTCTTTCCGGTTTAGGAAGGTAAATATCCTCTAGTGGCGGAGAAAAGGGTACCGGTGTATGTGGTGCAGTAATGCGTTTAATTGGTGCATCAAGGTAATCAAACCCTTTATCAGCGACAAGTGCTGCAATATCAGTAGCAATACTGCATCTTGGATTCGCTTCATCAATGATCACCAGACGGTTGGTCTTAGCTAAAGAAGAAAGGATGGATCCTTCATCCAACGGTGACAAGCTGCGAGGATCAACTATCTCCACTTCAATTCCTTTTGCAGCGAGTTGCTCAGCAGCCTCTAAAGCGGTATGAACTTGTTTACCAATCGCAACAATCGTCACATCGGATCCTTCCCGTTTAATATCTGCTTTGCCTAATGGAATTGTATAATATCCTTCCGGAACATCACCGATCATATTATAAAGTGTCTTATCCTCGAAAAAGATTACCGGGTCGTTATCTTCAATCGCAGCAAGCAGTAGTCCCTTGGCTTCATATGGTGTAGATGGAACGACCACTTTCACACCTGGAATCGCAGTAAACAACGCATATAAGCTTTGTGAATGCTGTGCAGCCGCTCTAAATCCTGCACCGTGCATCGTCCTGATTGTAACTGGAACTTGCGCTTTTCCTCCAAACATATAACGGAACTTTGCCCCTTGATTTAAAACTTCATCTAAACAGCTGCCAATGAAGTCGTTAAACATCAACTCTGCAATCGGTCTTAAACCCGTTGATGCCGCCGCCATCGCGGCTCCCATATATCCTGCTTCTGTAATTGGAGTATCTAAAATCCGATCCCGGCCAAATTCTTGCACTAATCCTTTTGTGACCCCCAGTACACCTCCCCATGCATCTTCATCCTGTAAGTGATCAACCTCAGCCCCGCCTGCGACGTCCTCTCCCATTAGAATGACATTTTCATCCTTCCTCATTGCAAGCTTCATAGCCTCATTTATAGCAGCTGACATACTCAACTTTCTTGTCATAATTGGTTCCTCCTTTTTAATCGGATAATCGGAATTTATATCCATCAATTCTGAACACATAAGGACAACTATAGATCTGTCTTCACCTAACGGCTCTCTAGCCGTCGAGTTTACTTTATTTAATAGGTAACATATACATCGGTTAACAGTTCGGAAGCATTTGGATACGGGCTCTCCTCACTAAACTTAACAGCTTGATTAACAGCTTCTTCCACTGATTCTTCAAGGTTAACTAATTCTTTTTCATCCAATAGCTGCTCGTTTAACAAATGCTGCCTAAATAGATTAATCGCATCTTTCTCTTGCTTGTGTTCCGCCTTTTCCTGTTCCGTTTTATACTTTTGGGCATCTCCTTCAAAGTGACCATAATTCCGATAGGTAACACATTCAATCAATGTTGGACCTTCTCCCCTGCGTGCTCTTTGAACTGCTTCTTGGGCAGCCTGGTAGACAGCCAGAACATCCTTGCCATCAACCTTTATGCCTGGAATATTATAGCCAATCGCACGATCTACGATGGATTTACAACTAGACGCATAGTTAAATGGTGTAGCTTCTGCATAGCCGTTATTTTCAGCAATGAAAACAACTGGTAGCTTCCAAATAGCTGCAAGATTAATACCTTCATGAAAGGTACCATGATTTTGAGCACCATCTCCAAAGAAGCAAACACTTACATTATCAGTCTTTTTATACTTAGCAGTTAATGCAGCACCGCAGGCCAATGGAAAGCCCCCGCCAACAATTCCATTTGCACCGAGCATTCCTTTGTCAAGGTCTGCTATATGCATTGAACCGCCTTTTCCTTTACATAATCCTGTCACTTTTCCATATATTTCAGCCATCATTCCATTCAAATCGCAGCCCTTCGCAATACAATGTCCATGTCCGCGGTGGGTACTAGTAATACTATCTTTATCGTTTAAATGGGCACAAACCCCAACAGCAACCGCTTCCTCTCCAGCATACAAATGAACAAATCCTGGCAAGATTCCCTGTGCAAATAACTCATGAACTTTATCCTCAAAGTTTCGGATTTCTAGCATTTTTTTGTACATCCATCGGGCTTTTTCTTTGGTTAATGCTACCTCTTTTTGCTTACCACCGTTCTCATCATTTTAGCCTCCCTGCCTAAATTTCCTTACACCTTCTATATTGCAAGTACCGTGCCAACTAATAACCCTAGCATGGAGTCAAGATTTACGTGATTTCATGACACAAAAAAAGAGACAAAATGAGACAGGAGTCTCATTTTGTCTCTTTTTGATTACTGACCATTAAACGTCTTAATAAGCCAGCCACAGGTCTCGTATTCTTAATGCCCAATATTATTAGCGTCTGGAATCAATTGCTTCCAATCTTCATAGGAAAGGATTGTGTTCCAATGGCCAGTAATTTTAGCAAAACCGACTACCAAAATAAACGGAACAAGGAAAGCAACCAGAACAAACCATTTGTTGACCTTTTTGTTTGCAACTGTCATGTTCAACGTATCTTTAACTGGACAAGCTTCAACACACTGCATGCAGGCTGTACAATCTGCCGTTGCAACAGCTTCTTTTGTATGAACTTTTATTCTTTGTACACATTTCACAATTTGTACCTGTCTTTTCATTTCTGCGCACTTTTGTAATTCTAAAGATTGAACCAAGACCGATCATAGCACCATATGGGCAGAGAAAACGGCACCAGAAGTTTTTAAAAAACAGGGTTAGGATAAACATGACAAGAATAAATTTTAAGGCAAAACCACCGATGTTTAAGAAAAAGAGAAGCATTTTCACGTTGGAAATTTCATTATAAGGGTCAGTTAGGAAGCCTTTAGCGACAAAAGTCGGCATATCAAAAACTATCATTTTTAAAAAGAATAATAGCAATAAATATTTTAAGGGGGTTAAGACACAAACAAGCCACTGGGGAATGTCAAAATTCATTTTGAAAAGCTTTTTCCCGAGCATCCCCGTCCACTCACTTACCGTTTCGAAAGGGCAAAACCAACTGCAAAACACAATTCCCGAACCAACAAAAAAGGTGAATAAAACAAGCCCTGCCGGGTGAATTTTATCAAATTCCCCGCAAGTCAACCATACCTTCAAAGCTACTAAAGCACTAATTGGCAGGAACACTTCGACGGCAGACGGTTTCTCCACAAAAGGCTGACGACCCAATGTTTCAAAATGCATGTAAAATTGATAAAAGCGCAGGCCTACATATAGTAAAAACAATAGAAACACTCCCTGAACCACATGTCTGGTTATTTGAACGGGCTTTCGTTTCAACTGTTTGACGTACCAGTTCTTAGATTTCATCACGTTTCCTCCATTCTCGTTACTTTAACTATAAGAAATGGATAAAATAGGGTGTGTGATATAAATCATTTAGTAGATTGATTTCATAAAGATGTCACAATAGCATCTTAAAATTGTCAAATAATTTTTTATTGTTGTCCTATCAATGTTGTACACGATTTCTGGTGTTTTTCTCCAAAAAAAGGGGTTGCAAAACTTTTCAGAAATAATATAATTTCTATATCAACATTGGTTCAGATTTTTTTGAAAAGTTTAAAAATCAATGACGAGAAGAGTAGCTTGTAATTCTTGTACTGTAGAGAGCCGGCGGCTGGTGAAAGCTGGTGTCAGGATACAAGTGAAAATCATCTCCGAGATGCAAGGGTGAACGTTTAGTAGCCTCTGCCGGACCTGCCCGCCGTTAAAATGGGACACGTATGATGGTACGTTGATCGAGAGCCGCAATTGTTTTTATTCGTTGCGGAAGTAGGGTGGTAACGCGAGCTAGCTCGTCCCTATCCATGGGACGGGCTTTTTGTAGTTTTTTAAAAAAGGCTTCCTGAAACTTGACCAGCCATTAAAAGCACCAACAGCAAACTATCAATCTGCTTCCTTATTTAAAGGCTTTATAGACGGGTATTCTACGATGGATGCACTTGCGGCTCTAGCCTTCGGAATTGTAATTTTAACTACCATCAAACAAAAAGGGGTTAGTGACAAAAAGCAGCTAACGACTTATACCATTAAAGCCAGTTTGGTAGCGGGATCAGCACTTGCGCTAGTCTATCTAGGTATTGGTTTCTTAGGAGCTAAAATGGCTTCTTACGGGACATTCGACAATGGTACAGCATTATTATCAAAGGCTTCAACGATTCTTTTAGGAAATGGCGGTAAGGTTCTTTTAGGAGTCATCTTTACTCTGGCCTGCTTCACCACCTGTGTTGGGCTAACCATTTCTTGCGGTCAGTATTTTTCAAAAATTGCTCCTAAGCTAAGCTATCGTTTGGTTGTCACTGTGGTTACCGTTGCTAGCTTCTTAATCGCCAATCTAGGTTTAAACCAAATCATTTTCGTTTCTGTTCCATTCTTAGTAATGGCTTATCCGTTAACGATTGTTCTTGTCACCCTTTCCTTTTTCGATCGTTATTTTGGTGGTTCCCAAAAAGTGTATGCAGGGGCGATGCTGCTAACGGGAATTGTCAGCTTGTATGATGGTTTAAAAATGGTCGGGCTTAAGTGGAGCTTCATGCAATCCTTAATGGATCAACTTCCATTAGCATCCGTAGGTCTCGATTGGGTCGTTCCGTCCGTTGTTGGTGGCCTAGCTGGACTGGCTCTTGGAAAATTAGGCAAACAAAGTTCTTCTTTAGATGAATCTAAGTTAAAAAAGGTATCTTAAAGCGAAAAGCCAGGTTTCCCTGGCTTTCTTTATTTTTCCACGTCAAAGACAATCTTATTTTGTTTCCTCGCTTCTTCTGTAATTCGAAGAACAATATGACTCCAGTTTTTTAATTCTTCATATTCAATCTCATTATTCGTTTCAATGATTCTAGCGATATTTTTACATTCATAGATCATGTTTTGCACTTCTTGCTCGACACTCAAGATTTCGCTCTCTTTCGTATGGCTGTCAAAAAATTTAATTTCCGATATTGGTGCCGCATCTTCAAGGACAAAGGTTCCTTTTTCCCCATGAATTTCACACGGAATCACCGAATGGGATACTTTTGAACATAGAATCGTGCAGACAAATCCATCATACTCTAACACAAGCGTACCGCCGCCATCAACGCCGCTGCGCAATATAACAGGAAAATAGGTAACTTTTTTCGGTTCACCGAACAATCCTACTGCTAAATAAAGCGGATAGACACCTAAGTCAACCAGAGCTCCTCCGGAGTAGGCGGCTGAGAAAATATTAGGCTCTTCCCCCTGCAAGAATAAATCATAACGTGAGGAATATTGAACATAGGGCAAAATGGTGCTTCTTAGCTTCCCTGCCTTATAGAGGTTTTCTTTTAATATCTGGAAATTAGGGGTATGAATATTGCGGATCGCTTCGAATAAATAAACACCATTCTCCTCCGCAGTCCGGTAAGCCTCTTCTAATTCACCCGGATTTGAAAAAATCGGTTTTTCACAGATAACATGCTTATTATTTTTTAAAAAAGTAATGGCTTGTTGAAAATGTAAGGAATTTGGTGAAGCAATATAAACAGCCTGTATCTCTTCGCTTTTTGCCATTTCTTCAAGATCGGAAAAATAATATGGAGCGTTATATGTATTGGCTAGTTCTTTCGCTTTATCCGCAGCTCGGGAATAGACTCCCACTAGCTGTAATTGTTTACTAAGTCTTGCTGCTTCAATAAAGGATTCGGTAATCCATCCTGTTCCAACTGTACCAAACTTAATCATCTAACTTCCCCTTTCTATTTGTTACTTTCAATATTGTAGCCTTTTTATGGGTTACTTTCCAATTTAAATACGCGAAAAATCTGCTGTAATTAACCTAATATTGTAAAAAAAACTCTTTATTAACCTGTTTTGTTCATGAATTGTTGGGAAGAATGGAAAAATATCAATATTTATGTTATGAATAAGTAGTAGATACAATGAAAGAGGTTGAAAAGGGTGGAAAATCAAACGTCTAATTTTATTAAAGATATTATGATAAAAGACTTAGAATCTGGAAAGCATGAGACCATCGTTACCCGTTTCCCACCAGAGCCAAACGGATATTTACATATTGGACATGCAAAATCCATCATTATCAATTTTGGCTTGGCTGATGATTTTAATGGAAAGACCAATTTACGCTTCGATGATACCAATCCACTAAAGGAAGATGTCGAATACGTTAACTCGATTAAAGAAGATGTAAAATGGCTTGGATTTGAATGGGATGACTTATTTTTTGCTTCAAATTATTTCGAAGAAATGTTTAAAAGAGCTGTTCTTTTAATTAAGAAAGGACTTGCATACGTCGATGACTTATCAGCAGACGAAATACGCGAATACCGTGGAACGCTGACAGAGCCGGGGAAAAATAGTCCATATCGTGACCGCTCAATTGAGGAAAATCTTAAGTTATTTGCACGTATGCGTGATGGTGCTTACGGCAATGGACAAAAAGTGCTTCGAGCCAAAATCGATATGAAATCTCCTAATATTAATTTACGTGACCCAGTCATTTATCGTATCGCTCATGCCACTCACCATAATACTGGTGATAAATGGTGCATTTATCCGATGTACGCTTTTGCCCATCCACTTGAAGATGCGATTGAAGGAGTGACACACTCTATCTGTACAGTGGAATTTGAGGATCAACGCCCATTATATAATTGGGTCGTTGAGCAATGCGAAATGGACAGTACCCCGCAGCAAATCGAATTCGGGCGGTTAAATGTGACCAATACCGTAATGAGCAAAAGAAAGCTAAAGCAGTTAGTGGAAGAAGGATATGTCGATGGGTGGGATGACCCTAGAATGCCGACAATTTCGGGGATGAGAAGAAAAGGCTTTACCCCGGAGTCGATTCGCGATTTTGTTCGTGAAACAGGTGTTTCCAAAGGCTCAGGTGCTGTTGATACCCAAATGCTCGAACACTTTGTACGTGAAGATTTAAAATTAAAGGTACCAAGGACAATGGGTGTAATTAAACCCTTAAAGGTTGTTATTACGAATTATCCGGAAGGTCAAATTGAATTGCTGGATGCAGAAATTAATCCAGAAAATCTAGACATGGGGATGCGGAAAATTCCTTTTTCACGTGAAATCTACATCGAGCAAGATGATTTCATGGAAAATCCGCCAAAAAAATACTTCCGTTTGTTCCCTGGTAATGAGGTTCGCCTTAAGAATGCTTATTTCATTAAATGTGAAGAAATAGTTAAGGATGCAAAGGGTGAAGTCGTTGAGCTTCATTGTACCTATGATCCAGAAACGAAAAGCGGTACCGGCTTTACAGGCCGCAAAGTGAAAGGAACCATCCACTGGGTGGAAGCAGCACATGCGGTTCCGGCAGAATTCCGCTTATATGAACCGTTGATTTTAGATAAAAACGAAGAGAATAATGATGAGGGTAAAACATTCCTAGACCATGTAAACCCGCAATCACTAGAAATATTACAAGGATTTGTTGAACCAAACATGAAAGAAAGCAGACCACAGGACAAATTCCAGTTCTTTAGACACGGTTACTTCAACGTTGATCCAAAACATACTACAGTCGATAAACTTGTTTTTAACCGGATTGTTTCCTTAAAAAGTTCTTTTAAAATATAACAGGAAAAGGCTGGCCCTAAACAATCGGGCTAGCCTTTTTAGATTATTGATAATGACATAGGCACTTCTAAAATAATTTTCGTCCCCTTACCTGGTGAAGAAATAATGGATAACTCTCCGCCAACTGCCCGAGCCCGTTCATCCATGCTGAAAAGCCCAACACCACGAGTTTGTTCCATTTTATCAAAGCCAATCCCCTTATCCTCAATCATCACCCTAATGATATCATCCATTTCTCTAAGTGTTACAGTCGCCTCCGAAACTTTCGCATATTTACGAATATTCGTTAAAGCCTCCTGAATAATTCTATAAATTGTCAGTTCAATATTAATTGTTAGCCGCCTGTTTAACACACATTCAAAAATAGCATCGATAGTATAATGATCAGAATACCGACTAAGGAATGAACGGATGGCAGGCACCAAGCCCAGATCATCTAATACGGATGGACGAAGCTCCCAAGAAATTTCGCGTATTTCTTCAATTAATTCAGTTGCTTCCGTTTGCATTTGCTGAAGCAATGGATGGTCGATTTCTGAAATCAATCGATTAATGGTAATCAAATGACTATAGAGATTTTGACCAATACCATCATGTAAATTTCTCGATAGACGCTTGCGTTCATCCTCCTGAACATCAATGATCGAAGACATCATTTTTTGCAATTCCCGTTCTACACGTTTTCTATCCGTAATTTCATAGCGAATCGCCATATATTGATAGGGTTTCCCCTTTTCATTTAAAAATGGAACGATCGTTGTGTCTACCCAATAGTGTGACCCATCTTTCGCTCTGTTGCAGATTTCTCCCTTCCAAACCTTGCCGAAGCCAATTGTTCTCCACATTTCACTAAAAAACTCCTTAGAGTGGTATCCAGAGTTTACAACCCTGTGGTCTTGGCCAAAAAGTTCTTCTTTTGGAAATTTGGAGATGTGGCAAAATTGATCATTTACATAGGTAATAATCCCGCGGGAATCGGTGATGGCAACAATGGATGATTCATCCAGAGCAAACTTAATATCCATCAATTCCTGGAGTGATTTATTTAATTCATTTTCAAGGTTGGAGAGCTTATTCAAAGGTTTATTCATCTCCCTATCCATTCTTTTTCCTTCTTTAAAGGAATAAATACTTTTTAAGTATTTGTTCTAAAGATTGGGCTGACACCATTATCTTTTCCTGTTCATTTTCAGTAAAAGAATATTTTTCTCTTTTTCCCACCAGCATGACCCCTTTAGGGACAGAATGAAAAAATAAAGGAACCGCATAGGAAGTAACAAGTCTTTCAGCGAGCATGATCGGATAATCTGTCACCTTTCCAATAATATCATTGGGAAAATCGGTAATTACCATCGCGCTGCCGCTTGAAATAACTTTTCCAGCAATTCCTTTTCCAAAACGGACGGTTATTCTTTTATACTTATCATTTAAATTACCTGATGCATAATGCCACCTAACATCTGGCCCCACCTCGTTTTGAATGGCAACTCCAACAAACTCAAAGCCGATCTCCTCTAATAAATGATTGCACATCTCACTTATCTCTTGTAGCTCCCTCAATTCTGTCATCCTTATGGATTCTCCTTAAATATCATAACCTAATAACCCCTTTTTCACGGCATATTCTACCAGCTCCGGGCGGGTTTTCATCTGCAATTTCTCCATGAGGTTTCCTTTATGTGTTTCTACTGTTTTTACGCTGATCACTAGCTGCTCGGCAATTTCTTTGTTTGAGTACCCTTTAGCAATCAGTGTTAAGACCTCTTTTTCACGGTCGGATAATAGATTGTACGTATTAGAGCTATCTTGCTTCATACTGCCAAGATATTCTTCCATTAATCGTTTAGTTGCCGATGGATGTAGATAAGCATCACCAATCGACACGGCTTCAATTGCCGACATTAATTCATCGTGCGGAGCACTTTTTAAAATACAGCCTGAGGCACCTGCCTGAATGGCGCGAAAGAGGTATTCTTCATCATTATGCATCGTCAAAATCAGGATATTAACATTCGGCATGAGCTTTTTTAATTCCGTTGTTGCCGATAGTCCGTCTTTTCCATGAGGCATGCTTAAATCCATCACAACTACATCGGGTTTCAACTTCAAGGCTTTTTTAATTCCTTCGTTCCCTTCGGAGGCTTCTCCGATTACTTCTATTTCAGGATTTTTATTCAACAGCATGGTCAAGCCCATTCTCACTACAGCATGATCATCAACCAGCAGAATTTTGATCACTTTTTTCTCCCCTTTGATCCCCCGTTAACGGAAGAGATACTTCAATTGATGTACCTTCTCCTATTTTAGAGGATATTACACACTGTCCGCCAGCTAGAAGCATTCTTTCTTTCATCGCCGCAATACCTGACGACTGATATTTTTTTTCATTATCCTCTGGATGGAACCCTTTACCAAAATCATGAATGGAAATGGTTACTCCTACTTGCTTCCAGATAAATTTCATTTTCACATTGGATGTATCCGCATATTTTGCAATATTGGTGAGGCCTCCTGACATACTCGAAATAAAGCGATACTATTTCGCTCGGGAATAGGTAGTTCTTCACCGGTCGATTCCAAATCAACCAGAATACCAAATGTGGATTCGTATAACTTAATATAGCTTTTCATTGCCGGAAGTAATCCTAAGGTTGTTAAGGTAGGAGGATGCAATTCAACAGAAAGCAGTCTAATTTCTTGAATCGACTTTTCAATTAACTGGGACATTTCACGGATATAATTTTTCATATTTGGTTGGTCTACGCTCGATTCAATATACTGCAAGCCTGTTAAAATACTATAAAGGTTTTGTCCGACACCTTCGTGAAGCTCAATGGCAATACGTTTAATCTCCTCATCCTGTGAATGGATAATATAGGAACTGATTTGCGCCTTTGACGGTAAAAGCTCCATTTACACCCCTCCTTTTTTATAAAAAAGCCAGGTACTTAATTAAAAGTCCTGAACCTTTTTAATCGTATATTGTAGTCCGCTTTCTAAGTCAATTGCCGTCCATTTAGTTTCTGTTTGTTGGACTCTGCTTGCCAGCGGTACGGCGAGAAAATAAAAATCATCAAAATAGAAACGGACATGCGTACCATCAGGGCAAAGCTGAACCTTTTTTACTGTTTTCCTAACAGAAGGGGCTGATCACCGCCCTCTTCATCTTGAATCGCAATTTCAACGGCCACACCCACAAATCGCTTTACATCATCTATTTTAATGGGTTCCACAACTATTACACCCTCTCAGGACAGGATAGATAAACATCTTATACCCCTGAAGATACTCCCAAAACTTCTCTCCTGCATGTTCCTCGAGGAACTGAATGGTTTCATCTTCTGAGGTCCAATCGCTCATGCCCTTTACTTCTGCAACAACCATTTCGGCACCATCCAAAGTTTTTTCTTCAAGAAACCAATTCAAACGCTTTTTCGCAAATGTGTTTTTCAATAACTCATCAATTTCCAAAGTAAATCCGCCTGATACTGCTCGCATAAAACAAAAATCAATATAGGTTTCACTAGTCATTCGCTTTTCACACCTTTTGACTGGTTTTTATCATATTTATAAATGAAGAAAGCGACAGGAAATAGTAGGACATTGATAATCGCAGCCATTAATGTGTTTTGAAAATGCGCAAAAAAGTACTGGTGTACCATGTATTGGGTAAAGATGATGTTCAGCATTAATACAGTACAAAGGAGCACAACACTCAAGTATTTAAGCTTCATAACGTTTCACCCTCACGGCATAAACAACACCGTTTTCGACTTTCACTTGGATTTCAGGCAACGGGCGTCTTGGCGGTCCAGCAATTGGCTCCCCAGAATTCACATCGAATTTCCCATGATGACAAGGACAGATCATTTCCCCCTCTTCCTTTTTCCAAAAAACAGGACAACGAAGATGCGTACAGGCATTTTGATAGGCTACATACTTATTTTCTGAAAGTCGAATCAAAATGGCACTGTCATGTTCTCCTGGAAAAGCGAAATCTACTGCATCGCCAACAGCGACTGACAAAACATCAGTAATTTTCTTCTTCGGGTATTCCTTATTCCCGAGGCTAGTAAGTTCTGTAGCCGCCAACACTCCCCATGGAAGCGAAGAGATTGCAAACACGCCTGCTGCACCGACCAGTGTTTTCATGAAACCGCGGCGGTCTAATTTTCTTTCGTTGTTTCGGTTTATATTATGTGTATAGTTATCTTCATCGAATGGGATTTTATTATTTTTATCTGTCATTCTTAATCCCTCCTAAAACAATTTTGTGACGCCCTGCAGGATACCAGGAAGATTCACTTTTACATTTGTGTCGCCTTCTAAATAAGGCATGCTTGTCACCCATTTACCATTATCGAGATTAAATTGCTTTTGTTTTGCTTCAATTTCCTCATCAGTCAACCATTGCAATGTGTTGGAAGGGCATACACTCGCACACATTGGCGGTATTCCGTCCTTCGTGCGGTCAATGCAAAGATCACACTTATACATTAGATTTTGCTCGGTATCAAATTTCGGAATACCATACGGGCAGGCAATCGTACAGTTTTGGCAGCCAATGCATTTTTCAACAAGGGCGGAAAGAACGGCGCCTGTCTCATGGATTTGAATAGCCTGAGCCGGACAGCTTCTTGCACATGCCGGATTTACACAATGAAGGCACATAAGAGGCATCGTTTGACGGTTAACAAGCGGATTCACATCATAAACGTAATTACGGTTCCTCTGCTCATGTCCGCCGCACTGTGTACAAGCCGCCAAACAAGAGCGGCACCCTATACAGTTTTCTAGTTCTAAATATAGCCTCTTTTTCATCTACTGCACCTTCTTCATTTCTAGTTTTTCAATTTGCGCGGCACACGCCTTGAACTCCGGCATCTTTGATATTGGATCAAGTGCGTCAATTGTTAATAGATTAATAGATTTTTCGTGACCAAAATGGTACGGAACAAAAACCGTATCTTTTCGGATAGCTTCAGTAATCTTCACTTTATATTCTGCTTCGCCTCTTCGAGTAAAAAGGCGGACATACTCTTCATGCTCAATGTTATAGTTTGCAGCTGTTTCTGGATGTACTTCTACATATGGTTCTGGGCACATATCACGTAAGAATTGAATTCTTCTCGTTTGGTTTCCTGATAGGTAGTGGAAAACAACGCGTCCTGTTGTTAAGCGTAAAGGATATTCTTCATTCGGCTCTTCAGCAGGCGGGCGGTATGGAAGTGCACATATTTTTGCCTTTCCATCTGGATGATAAAACTTTTTATCTAAAAACATATGTGGTGTACCGGGATCCTTTTCATCTTTACAAGGCCAGAAGACTCCGTCTTGTTTGTCAATTTTATCCCAAGTTGCACCATAATAATCAGCATATCCGCCTTTCGAAGCTAAACGGAACTCATCCGCTACATCCTTCGCTGTTTTTAAATGAGAGAAATATTTCCCTCTTCCAAGGTATTCCGCAAGTTCTGCTTGAATCTGCCAATCAGGCTTTGATTCACCAAGTGGGTCTTGTGCTTTATTGATTTTAATAATCCGTCCTTCAAGGTTTGTTACCGTGCCTTCATCCTCAGACCATGTTACAGATGGAAGAATGACATCGGCAAACTCTGCTGATTCAGAAAGATAAAAGTCAGAGCAAACCATAAAGTCTAAACTTTTAAATGCTTTGCGGACAAAATTTTGATTTGGAGCGGATACAGCTGGGTTTGAACAGAGTAAGTATAGTCCGCGAATCGTCTTTTGTTCCATTAATTGGAACATTTCAACTGCTGAAACACCTGGCTGTGGCATTTCTTCTGGTGTAATGCCCCAAACCTTACATACTTCTTCCACATGTTTCGGATTTGTAAGCTTTCGGTAGCCTGGCAGTAAATCGGACTTCTGTCCATGCTCACGGCCGCCTTGGCCGTTTCCTTGACCTGTGAAAGTAGCAACTCCGGCTTTCGGTCGGCCAATTTTACCTGTTACAAGAGCCATATTTGTGTATGCAGAAACATTATCGACCCCTTTATGCTGCTGTTCGACACCGCGAGCAAACATCACAATGGCATTCGGTGCTTTCCCGTAAATTTCTGCAGCACGGATAATCTTTTCAGGAGCAACGCCAGTAAGCTCACTCGTAAATTCTGGTGTAAATTCTTTTACCAATTCTTTTGTTTCTTCAAAACCGTTTGTATGGCTGTTAACAAATTCTTCATCAGCATAGCCGTTTTGTATTAAAAGATTTAAAATTCCATTAGCAAGCGCCAGGTCTGTTCCTGGTCTTAAATCCAAGTGCACATCTGCTCTTCTTGCGATTGGCGTTTCACGAGGGTCAGCTACAATCAAGTAACCCCCTCTTTCCTGCACCGCCCAAACGCGGAACATCGAAGTTGGGTGGCATTCTGCTGTGTTACTTCCCGCAATAAACATACAATCTGTTTCATGGATATCTGTCCAAGGAAGAGTTGATCCACGGTCAACACCAAAAGAGCGAAGGAAGCCACCCGCTGCACTCGACATACAGAATCGACCGTTATAGTCGATATAACGTGTTTGCATAGCAACCCTAGCAAACTTTCCAGTTAAATAACATTTTTCATTTGTCATTGATACACCACTGAAAACAGATAATGTATCTTTACCGTATTTGCTTTGAAGTTCAATAAACTTTTTTGCAATTAACTTATATGCTTCATCCCATGTTGCTTCCCGAAAGCCTTCTTTTGTTCCTTTTAAAGAAGCATCATCCCGAATCAATGGTTTTAAAATCCGGTCATCATGATTCGTTTGCTGATAAGCAGTAACACCTTTAGGACACATTTTCCCGACGGTTACTGGCCAGTCATAACGAGGTTCAACCCCGATAATTTTATTTGTTTTTGTATTTACTCGGAGATTCATCCCACATTGCATGCCGCAATAGGCACAATGTGTTTTCACAAGTGTTTCATTTGGATGCCGTACATTTTCTATTTCTTTAAAAAACTTATCCCTTTGCATTCTGGTTTGCCTCCTTGACCTTTACTTGGTGCGTTGGGAATCCTGAGAATCTTGAAATTCGATATTTTCTACGGCATGGAAGACACAATTCTGCTAAATTAAAGCCATCCTGCATATTAAATGAAATATCATTAACTCCTAATACTTGAATCACATCGTTCGACTGTTCAACTGAAACAAATTTATCTCCGCACACCTTACATTCTTTCATATGTTGTTCTCCATAATGTTCACGGTAGTTTCTTGCAAGGACACTCATTGGACGGAATGGAATATGGGCAAGCTTTCCAAACGGTAAATAGATTAATGTAACAATTACGGCAAATTGGTGGATCAGCGACATTTGCGGCTGCATCCAGCCGTGCAGTACAATGTTTTGGAATGTTAATAAAAGTCCAGTAATCGAAATAAATAACAATAAGTAAAGAGGGAGGAAATCATACATAAACTTTTGTTCCGCTCTTGCCTGCATATTTCTTAACCGGCGGTACAATGCCATACAAACACCTGAAATGACCATTACTGCTGCAATATTTAATGCGTTATAGGAGAAGAAGGCAATGACTCCTTCTGCAGGTACCTTCATGACGTTCATTCCAAAAAGGACGATAGTGTAATAGCCATTGTCTTCCATCGTAAAATACATCCAGCTAAACACAAGTGGAAACGTTACTAGGCAGGCAAGGACACAGCCCCAGCCGATTAGGATATGCTGAACCCAGCGGTAAACTCCCCGATTCCGAATGAAATCGTAAATCGCTAAATGGTTAACAGCCGTTTTAGCAGTACTTTTTCTAAAAAGAAGCTTTAAGCCTTTTTTAATAATTATTTTGGTTGGCCTTTCACCCCATGCAATAAACCGGTAGAAAAATCCGCCGATGAACACGATGGTTCCTACCATGTATCCGTAAAGATTCAAGTCGATATGGGTTAACATTCTTGTTCCAATAAAAACTAAAATGGCAAGTCCGGCAATTGTTAAGAATACTGATTTAGCAAAATGGGATGCAAAGGCATCATTGACCGAGCGTTCCGGTTTTTTAGGTATTGAAATTCTAGCCTGCATTTAAGCTCCTCCTCAAAAAAAATAACACTAACGTTTTCTTAACCTAATTGTAAGAAAAACGGTAGTGTTATAAATATCAGGGAACTCCCCCATCATCGAGGGAAAAAACCCTTAGAAATAGCGATTTTGACAAAATTCCGTCACATTCATTTCCTTATCTGTCAAGGAGGTATTTTTTCCGCCAAGAATAGAAGAGCAATAATAAGCCAAATTCGATCTGCAAAATAAACAGGGCAGAATCCCAAAATGCAAGGCTGTTTGGTGCCTTTTCAAAACCTGGAAGGACTCTTTTTATTGAATAGAACATCTGTGGTATATAAAAAAGCACATATAATGAAATCGTCAGAAATACACCAGCAAAATAGAAAATGGAATAGAAGAAAACGGTCCTTTTTTCACCAGCAAATACCACTTCGTTTTTTGAAGGAGGTTGTTGAAACGGTAACCATTTTCTAATAATTTGCTGGGCATTTTCCATCAAATTATAGCAACCAGAAATATTTTCAAAAATAAAATATAGATCTGTTTTCATATAAATACAACATTGGTATACCATCCGAATAAATGTATCCATTACCACCACATGCATGATGCTCAGGAAGATTCCTGAACCATTGGAGAAGATTAATTGACTGACAAATGCCAGGAAAAGTATCACCGTATCAAAGCATAGACCTGCTAAATATAAAACGTTCCGATCCTTTGAAGGAAGTTTCCATGCAGATGACATGTCGGTTTCAAGAACCACAAGGAACAAACGGTGGCCAACATCTAATTTTGTCGGGAGATTTCGTGCTCTGATTGCAAGGACATGTCCTAATTCATGGATTAACACTAAAATACTCTTTAACACCAGCCAAGCTGGTATATTGAACACCATTAAATGAAAGATAAATAAATCCTTATAGTGTGGGAATAAAGATGGATGGTAGATGACCAGCCCGACATTAATTAGAAATAATAATAAATAAACAATAAAAGCTGCTTTATTAAAAAAGAACTTCCCAAGCTTTGGCGAAATCCATAAAAGTCCTAAGTTTTCTATTTTATTTTGCTTATTTTCCACCTTTATGCAGTCAATTTCCGTAATTAGTTTTAACTCTAAAAGCTGTTGTGCAAAATCAAGGAGGTCAACCTCTTCCTTAGGGTATTTTTCCTTAAGCTGCCTTTCAACCTCACCAAGGATCTCACCATTTTGAACCAAGTGGATAGCATCTATACAAACCCTCGGCATCTCGTAAAATTCACCAGAGGTTACATCTTCAACAATATAATGCCTTGTATCTTTTCGAATCTCGATTGGAACGAGCAAAAGCTGTGAACTTAGTGTTATATTCATTTAAATACCGTTCCTAACTAGTTAATTAAATTAGAAGAAGGATGCTAAGTTATTGCTAGCATCCTTCTTTAATATTACATAAACCAACATACCCAGCATAGACCAGTTGCTTTAACTTTTTTTAATTTACGGATTTTCAAGGCTTTCACCTCCTTAAAATCAGTTAAATGCTAAACTATTGTTTATTTTTGCATTTCCATCTTTTTAATTTACATATCATGGATTTTTTCCCATACTGGAAATGCCTTTTGAAAAAAACTAACTAATTCAGGATCAAACTGGGTTCCTTTTCCCTCCAGTATCCGTTTATATGCTTCTTCAACAGATAGCGCTACTCTATAAGATCTATTGGAGGTCATAGCGTCAAAGGCATCTGCAATCGCTGCAACCCGAGCAAGATACGGGATTTCCTCCCCTTTCAATTGGTCCGGGTATCCTTTCCCATCCCAACGTTCATGGTGAGATCGAATAACCTCTATGCTATTACTAAAACCTGCTACTTTCGAGACTGCCTCTTCACCCACAGTTGTATGTGACTTAATGATTTCAAATTCTTCATTTGTGAGGCGGGACGGCTTCATTAAAATTTGATCCGGAATGTGAATCTTTCCAATATCATGGAGTAAACAAGCAAAATTAAAAGATTTCAGTTCTTCTTCTGTAAACTTCCCACAGACTTTCGCTAACTCTAAAGCATAACTTGCAACACGTTCACTATGGCCTCTTGTATATGGATCTTTAAGCTCAAGAGTAGCAATAACTCCCTTTACAATACCTGTTAGCTGTTGATCGTAGGAGGTTTTTATTGCATTGACATATGATTGGAATCGGGATAACAAAATAAATGAAAACACTGATAAAGTAGACACCAATACAATACCTAACAAAACGACAGGGGATTTAATGATTAGTCCAACAATAATATATTTTAAAATTATTCCAAGAGAAACAACGATAACAAAAGGTTTGCTAACAAATATTGGCGACAACAAAATCCAAAAGATTTCTACTGCATTTCCACCTCTATACAAATCTGGTTTTCCAATAAATGTAACTGCGTCATTTAAAAATGTTAAGGTGGTATAACTTATAAAATAGATATATTTTATTACGTATGATTTATGTTTTTTAGTAAAATAGTGGGCCACCGGTAATAAGGCAAACATGAATAAATATATCCAATAAATCAATTTGTCCGGAGTATTGTCATTTAATTGCGGAATATAGCTTGAGATGAATTTATAAATTATATCAAACGAAATAGATATGATATAAAATAAAATTAAAAACCATTTTAGAGTCCTGGTTTCTTCATTTCTTACATTAGAATCTAGTACTTGTTTTTTCATGTACCTACCTCACATTAAAAAATACAATCATTTATTATCAAATCTCAAAAAAAAAAAACGATTTGATTGTTAAAAAAGACAATGCTCTAATTATTGTCTAAAAAACAGTAATAACGACACTTTCCTACATTATAATTCATTTTATATAAGTAGAAAAACATAAAACTAGATAGATTTATGTATAATTATAGAACTATTTTTAGTATCAAGAAATATTTTTTTGTATTTTTCGAAAACTTTAATATAATTTGCTAAATCTACCATTTTGACTATTTTTGATTAATTGGTAATTCTACTTCTACTTTAGTTCCTTTCTCAAGTCTGCTGTGAATACTTAACTCCCCTTTATGGTCTTTAATAATTTGATTCGTGACCATTAAACCGAGACCTGTTCCATCCTTTTTCGTTGTATAGAATGGTTCACCTATGTTAAGGATGTTTTCTTCTGCAATTCCGCAACCTTCATCCTCAATAGAGATTAGCATTTTGCGTTCCTTTGAAACCTTGACCTGGATTTTTATTTTTCCGCCTTTAGGCATTGCTTCAATGGCATTTTTTAATAAGTTTATAAAAACTTGCTTTAGCTGCTTGTCATCACAATCAATTGGAGATAGCGGCCCTTCTATAATGGTTTCAACGGTAACACTCTGCCTTTCAGCTTGTTGTTGGGTAATCGATAAAGTATAAGCAATTATTTCTTCAATACTTGCTTTTTCAAATTCTATTACTTTTGGTTTCCCAAGGTACATCAAATCGTTCACAATTGAATTGATTCGATCTATTTCTTGAATCATAATTGGATAAAAATCGTTGGTATTTGGATATCGTTCTTGCTGCAGCTGCGTGAACCCTTTTAAAGATGAAAGTGGATTCCGTATTTCATGACCAATGGCAGCTGCCATTTGGCCAATAACAGCTAGCTTCTCTTTTTTCTCAGTTCTTCGAAGACAGTCTGCAAGGATTTAATATAAGATTGAAATCGTATTAATAGAACATATGCAATTACAGATAAAATTAAATAGATAATTACTGGAATTATTACGTTAAAATCTTGTAAAATTAATCCTATTAAGATTTCCTTCCCTATCATTCCCACTGATACTGTCAAAAAATATTTTTTATTCACAAACATAGGTGAAAATAGAATAAATAAAACTTCAACAATATTCCCCGCAGCATAAGTTTTCGTTGTTCCCAAATATGTTATAAGAGTATCAGTAATATCAATACCTATGTAGCCGATGATGTAGATAAACTTTACAATGTAGGGGTTTTCTTTTTTAATAAAACAAATTGCAATCGGCAGCATTCCAAGGACTAGGATATATAACCATACACCTAAACCGTCCTTAGTCTCAAAATTACTATTGAGATGATATATTCTGGGTCTAATATAGTTATAGAAAATATCAAAAGAATAAAACATAAAATTAAACAACCATAAAAAAAGAACAATCGCCTTCTTTTCCTCATAGATGAGCTTGGAATTCTTGGTGCTTTCTACCATAATTGTTGCTCCCTCAATCAGATTTGTATTGGAAAATTGTACATATAAATCCTTCTACAATTTTATCATCTTTTTTTAAATAAATTGACTTCTCTTCTGAAAAAAAACCCTGTTTTTCGACACATATCGCTAATACACAACAAAACAAAAGGGACTTGCCGAAGCAAGCCCCTTTTGTTTATGTGAATATTAAACCACTTTTTTTATTTGATTTGGCGCCTTATTCAAGGTTGAATGTTTGCGACCATAACCAAAGTAAACAAACAATCCAATCACAAGCCAAACAGCGAAAGTCTTCCAAGATGCGGATGGCAATTGAAGTGCCAAATATCCGCAGAAAATGAATGCGAGAATTGGAATATAAGGTACAAATGGAACACGGAATCCAGTTTTTGGAGCTTGTTTGTTTTTACGAAGGTACAAAATTCCAACCGATACGGTCATGAATGCGAATAATGTTCCAATGTTTACTAGCTCTGCTAGTTTGTCTAATGGTACTAATCCAGCAAAGATGGATACCAGTAAACAAGTGATCCAAGAATTAACTACTGGAGTTTGTTTCTTCTTATCTACTTTTGAAAATACTTTTGGCAATAACCCATCACGACTGATGGCATAAAACAGGCGAGTTTGTCCATAAATCATTACAAGTAATACCGTTGTGATTCCAGCAATGGCACCTAATGAAATGAAACCAGCAACCCAATCCTGATGGATATAATTTAGAGCAAATGCAACAGGATTTTTCACATCAAGCAGTTTATAAGGAACAATACCTGTTAAAATTGCCGAGACAACGATGTATAAAACCGTACAAACAAGTAGTGATGCAATGATTCCGATTGGCATATTCTTTTGCGGATTTTTTACTTCCTCTGCCGCAGTAGATACTGCATCAAAACCAATATAAGCAAAAAATACAGTAGCAGCCCCTGTTGCGACACCTGAGAATCCAAATGGCATAAACGGAGTCCAGTTTCCTGGTTTAACGTACCAAACACCAACACCGATAAACAAAAGAACTACAGCTAATTTAATAATAACCATAATCGAATTAAAACGTGCTGATTTTTTTACACCTTGTGTTAATAAAAAGGTAATTATTAACACAATCATAATTGCTGGCACATCGATAAATGTCCCATGTGCGGGATCATAGGCACTTGTTATTGCCTTAGGAAAATGAATGCCAAACCCTGAAAGAAGTCCTTGGAAATAACCTGACCAACCGCTGGCAACCGCTGATGAGGCAAGTCCATATTCGAGAATTAAATCCCAACCTAATATCCAGGCGATGATCTCACCAAATGTAGCATAACTATACGTATAAGCACTTCCTGAAACCGGAACAGTTGATGCAAATTCTGCATAACAAAGGGCTGCAAACACACAAGCTAATCCTGATAAAACAAATGAAATAATAAGTGCTAGGCATGCATGTTCAGCTGCAGCTACTCCTGTAAGAACGAAAATCCCTGTTCCAATAATGGCGCCTATTCCAAGCATGGATAAATCAAAGGCACCTAATTCTTTCTTCAATGTTACATCTTTTTGTCCTACTTCTTTTATAAGATCCTGTATGGACTTTTTTCTAAATAAATTCATCGTATTTACCTCCTTGATACAATGTCAAAATGTTCTGAAAAAATATTTCGTGAAATTGTATATTGGTATAATATAATTTATTTTCATAAAAAGCAATATATTTTGAAAAATAAAATTATTTCAAAATAATCCCAAAACAGAAAATCCCATAAAATCCATTGATTCCTTCCCATCAAGGATTTTTTACAAAATTCAATGAATGTGCTTTCACTATTTCGATAAAATAAATTCAATATTCAAAATAAAAAAGTAGAAACATTATAGTGTCAGTAAGAGCCTCCTTATGTATCCGCTTACTTTGTTTTTTTTTTCCATTTGAACATTTGCTGTATTATCGGGCTGCAAAAAAGTATCAAATTTGAACCAACTCCTTTTTACCTGCGGGAAGACCGATTGATACCTCGGTCCCAACCAGATAGTTGTAATTTTTTCCACTCTCCTCTTGCTGCATTAGCTGCAGAAAGCCCTTCACAACTTATGTTTATTTGTTTTTTAAAAACAAAAAGGGGGAATATAAAAAGAAACGGTCTTTGAAAGTCGTAAGGAGAGTATTAGATGAATAATGACCATACGATTGAGCAAGCAGTGCTTCATAAAAAGGCTGATAATGGTGAAAAAGGGGAAATCTCTGGGCTTGCATGGTGGCAGCTTTTGTTGATTGGTATTGGTTCTATTATTGGAGCGGGCTTTTTTCTTGGTACAAGTTTATCTATAAAAACAGCCGGTCCTGCTATTTTGAATTGCCTTAATTTTGTTGGGGGTCACTGGCGGTTTGTTTCATGGAACGCAAAGAATGGGTTTGTTAATTAGCCTTGAGTTAAATGGTGTTATTTTTTCAAACTACTTTTTAGTCGTGAAAAAAAGGAATCTTTCTCATTAAAAATAACTAGAAATAAATATTGACAAATGAACAAAGAAAGTGTAACATTATTAAATGTGCTTTAGATTTATGTAACTTGTAATAGACAAAATAACGCAAAGTAAGAATCTTTCTGGCATTCTGCTTAGTTTTAATAGAAAAACTTATTCACACTGGATCGGCTTCGGAGCCGTTAGGATGTAAGAGAGGTAGGGCTTACATCGTTTAGGTATAAAACCATCGAGTGGAAAAATAACCGCGGCAAATTTGTTTTATAAACAAAACAATTATAATATATAAGTTTTTACCTTGCGATGGCGAAATTTCAGACACCATTCACAAGTTACGATAATGATTCTCTTTTGAGGATTAATAGCAAAGAAGGCAAGGGCCGTGGTCCTCTGCCTTTGCCCATTTTACGAGCCTTTACGCATATCATATAAAAAAATGAGGCTGACTCAAATTAAAAGAGTCAGCCTCATTTTTTTATTTTTCAATAACAATTGCTTGTTTGCCCATTTGTTCCCAAGCTTTTATAAAATCAAGTCGATTCAGCTTCCTATTTTTGAAGCCGTACGGGTCATTAATATAAATATAATTTTGATCATAGCCTGTTATGACGACACTATGTTCACTAAAGGTAATCTCCATCATCCCTTGTGGAGTATCCCACTTTTGAAAAACAGAGACTGGTGCAAATTTGGTAGTTGTGATTACCCAAACTGGCAGCCCCTGACCTACCTTTTTTAATACTTCGTCAAAAGGTTTGTTCGTTAAATTAACTGCTTTTTCCCCAACATAGATTTTCGCAAGGTCAAAAATTGGTCCATTGTATACCCCTAATCCCGGACCATCTTCCATATCCCCTACAAATCCAACATTCGGGTTACCTTTCTTACCATTGCTATAGGTTAATGGAACCCTATTTATTTTTTCAGCTAATGTATTTTTCGTCACGTTTACTCCATGGAAATTCAGAATCATCGCTAAACTGGTTACCTCACAACCATTATATAATTGGGGCTTATCCAGTTGCCTTATTAAGGGTACATCCAGTACGATACTAGTTGGCAAAACAGGCTCTGTTTTTGTCACTGTTACTTTTTTTGGATTTACCTTCGGCACTGACTCTTCTTTAGGATTTTCATTTGTCGTTGTTGCGACCTTCGGCTTTTCTTTGGTAATCGGTGATACTTCTTTCTTTTCTATTGGTGAAACCACTGCCGACTTTTTTTCAGGCTGCAACTGATTCGTGACGGATGCAAAAATATCTTCCACAAACACGCTTTTGGCACTAATAAATGCTATTACCAGAATAATCATGATCACAATAATTTTTTTCATAGAGGATAAAACCCATTCCTTGGATGATTTTTCCAATCCTATTATTCTTCTACTATTGCAAAAACAGTAAAAACCACAAAATCAATTAATTTCCAATCCTATAATATTATAATATTTAAAATTCCTTAACTTTTTCTTAAGAAAAAAACCTTCTAGCAATTTCTCACTAAAAGGTTCAATTTCTTACTTTTTCTGATCGGATTTTTCGAATCACTTGATTTATTACTTCTGAAAAGACTAGGCCAAAGGCAATCGATCCCGAAAGCATCAGAACTTTTGCTGCAGAGCCTAACGCTGAATTATAATCATTTTCGACAAAGTTCCTCATCGCATCATAGGCTAATCCCCCAGGTACTAATGGAATTACCCCAGCAACGCTAAAAATAATCACGGGTGTTTTATAAAATTTTGCTAATCCATGACTAATAATGGCCACAAATAGGCTGGCACCTAATGTTGCAAGGACGGCATCTCCAAAATAATCTTCTGTAACATAATAAATTAGCCATCCTCCCATCCCTATAAGGCCGCATTTCACTAACGTATTTTTCGGTGCATTAAAGATAATGCCAAAGGCACCGGTAGCAATAAAACTAGTTATTAATTGTCCTAAAATAGTCACTTCGCTGCCTCCTTATACCTTCAAAAATGCTAAGACGACTGCAATTCCAGAACCAATGGCAAAGGCTGTCAGGAATGCTTCAGCACCTTTTGATAATCCCGATACCAAATGCCCCGCCATTAAATCCCTCACAGCATTGGTAATTAACAGACCCGGTACTAAAGTCATCACCGAACCAATAATAATTTTATCTAACTGATGACCTATCCCTATTGTTACAAAAATTAGGGATAGCAAGCCAATAAGAAACGAGGCCAAGAACTCGGAAAAGAATTTGATTGGGACAAAACGATGAAAGTAAACAAAGCTTAGGTAGCCTAATCCACCACAAATCATCGCAGGGATAAAGTCATTCCATCCACCACTGAACATAATCATGAAACAACCGCTTGCACTTGAAGCAGCTGCAACCTGAACCATGAAGGGAAAGGTGATATCTAAGGAATCGATCCCCTTTAAAAGATCCAGCGCTTCTATTAGGTTGACTTCACCACTGCTAATTCTTCTTGATATACTATTGACCATTGCGACTTTTTTCAAATCTGTTGAACGATCAGATATTCGTATAAGTTTGGTTTTGGTTTCCATTGATCCTTCTGCGGAGAATATGATTCCTGTTGGGGTTACATAGCTATGGGTCTTTTCGATACCAAAGGAAGCAGCGATCCGCATCATCGTATCTTCGACTCGATACGTCTCCCCGCCACTTTGCAGCATGATTTTCCCCGCAAGTAAACACACTTCCATAATTTCGTACGTTTGTAATACTTGATTTTCCATCTATATCTCTCCACATTATTTCTTTGTTGTCTCTTAGTTTAAATCAAAACAAAGGAATGAATCAATCGACAATAATTTGTACAAGAAATTGAACTGCTCTTTATAGAAACTAATATAATCCATATAAGTGAATAACTCGATTTTTTTTAGGAATTTTAAATAGAGCAATGCTTTGGCGCCAAATCAAATAGGCGAAAATCTCCGGTTTGAAATAAGTGATTATTATTTGTATTTATATGATATTTCGTTATTATAATATTTAGGTATCCGAAATATATATATATATCAGAAAGAAGTGTTATTTACTTTGAATCAGCAGGAGAGTATGAAAAGAAACCTATTTATTATGTGGTTTGCCAACTTCTTCGTTAGTGGAAGCATGACCATGGTTTTGCCGTTTATTTCCTTGTACATTGAATCGTTTGGGCACTTTTCGGAAAAGTATGTTCAGCATTGGGCAGGATTAACCTTTGGGATCACCTTTGTATCCGCATTTGCCTTCTCACCGATTTGGGGAAGGGTTGGCGACCGCTTCGGAAGAAAAAAAATCCTCATTTATTCAGGATTGGGAATGGGATTTTCCATTTTTCTAATGGGGTTTGTCCACTCCGTCCTTCACTTATTTATTCTGCGGTTTTTCATGGGCTTTTTCTCTGGTTTCATTTCCATGTCACAGGCTTTTATTTCGACACAGACACCGAAAAAGATTGCAGGTCGTGTACTTGGTACACTTCAAACGGGTAGCATCACAGGTTCTCTGTTAGGACCGTTGATCGGCGGAGTATTAGCTGATTCCCTTGGTTATGCGACTACCTTTAAATGGACATCGATTTCCATTTTTATTTCCGCTCTTCTTGTCATTTTCACAAAGGAAAATCGTATCAAAGTGAAAGAAGGGGCTAAATCTCAATATTCAAGCAAGGAAGTTTTAAAACATATCATCCAGAATCCTGTTTTGTTAACAGCCTTACTCATCTCTTCTCTTGAACAAATCGCGCATTTTAGCGTTCAACCAATTTTGTCTTTGTTTGTTAGTGATTTACATGGAAAAACGAATGTCGCTTTTTATTCGGGAATTGCCTTCTCGGCAGCAGGTCTTGGTAACTTGATGATGTCCAAGAACTGGGGAAAATCGGCGACAAGGTTGGCTATATAAAAATCCTTGTCATACTTCTGATTGCAGCCGGCATGGTCTACCTTCCTGGCGCAACTGTTAATAATTATTGGCAGCTCGTTGTCATCCGCTTTGCCCTCGGAGTCTTGATTGGAGGCGTAATTCCGTCCCGAATTGCTTATATCCGACAGGAAGCTCCGATCGCTATGCAAGGTGAGGTTCTAGGGTATAATACCAGCTTGAGATTTTTTGGCAATATGGTCGGTCCAATGCTGGGCGGATTTATTTCTGGTTATTTCGGGTTTTCCGCGGTATTCGTAAGCACAAGTGCATTACTTATCATCAGCGGGTTGATTTTATTTACAGCAGCTCACCGCAATCACGAGTTAGTTAAACATACAGTCTAAAAAAGACCCTCAAGGGGTCTTTTTTAGACTAACTGTTTTTCATAGACTTTTAAATTCCCATAAATAGCAGCTAAAATAGGTACTGAAATTTCATTCCTACGGGCAATTTCCAGTAAGTAACCGTGCAAATGATCCGCCTCGACTTGAAGATGTTTCTCCATATCTCTTTGCATGGAGGTTTTCATCAAGTAGCCTAATCCATCGATTTGGTTCATTTGTTTTGTTACGATATCTTCTGCAATCGGCGCATCGATATGTTTCATTACTTCAACAATCTCTTTGGTAAGCTGCAATAGCACTGCCCGTCCATTTGTCTCTTCACGAATCGGACCTATAGGCGCTCTCATTAATGTGGTAATTCCAGACATTGTTGAGATAAATAAATATTTATGCCATAAATCGCGATTAATATTTTTGCTTACACGGAAGCTTGCTTTTGTCCCGCTAAAGGCATCCGCGATCTTTAAAATCCTTTCGGAAAGCTCTCCAGTACGTTCTCCAAACACTAAATCATGTATCGGGCTTGATTGAATAACTTTTCCCTCAGCATTAAGAGTGGATTCTATAAAACAGAGCCCCCCTATTACTTTTTCTCCGCCAAATTCTTTTATCAATTTTTCTAAATGGGCAATCCCGTTTAGCAGCGGAAGTATGACTGTTTCCTCGCCAACATATTGCCGGATACTCCCAATTGCTCCCTCAAAATGATAAGCTTTTGTTGATAATAAAATCACATCAAAGCCTTCCGTCTTTTCTCCAGCTAAAATTATTTTAGGGGTAAGAGTAACATTCCCATGAACGCTTTCAATTACAAGTCCCGTTTCTTCAAGTTGCTTTTTTCTTCCCTCTCTTACTAAAAAGGTGACATCTTCCCCTTTTTCTAGTAAACGACCGCCAAAATAACCACCAACAGCTCCTGCACCCACTATTAATATCTTCACTCTAAAACCTCCCTTATATAAATTATCCCTATTTAAGTATAAGGAAAAATTTTTCAGAATAAAAGATTAATAACTCGAAAAAAGCAGGAATGGGATATTCCTACTTTTTTGTGTGTTTTATATAACATAATTACAAAGCTTACCGATATTCTCTACTTCCACAGATACAACGTCGCCCGACTTCATTGGACAACTGCCTGAAGGCGAACCAGTAGCCAATACATCACCCGGCTCCAAAGTCATAACTTGTGAAACCCAACTGATAAGGAAAGGAATTGAAAGTGACATCTGATTGGTATTACCCTCTTGTACGAGTTTGCCGTTTAACGTTGTAGCGATTCGTAAATTGGTTGGATCTATACCTGTCACAATCCACGGTCCTAATGGGCAAAAGTGTCAAAACCTTTGCCGCGTGTAAACTGGGGGTCTTTTTTTGTAAGATCTCTTGCAGTTACATCATTAAATATTGTACAGCCAAAAATATAATCCAATGCCTCTTCTTCTTTTATATTTTTGCCGCGTTTCCCGATAACGAGTGCCACTTCTCCCTCCAATTCCACCTGCTTAGTTAAATCACTTGACGGAAGAATGATATTCCCTTCATTTGGAATCAAGGAAGATGCCGGTTTTAAAAACAAAAATGGCTCTTTGAGATTCGCCTTTCCTCCCGTCTCCTTTGCGTGTTCAGCATATGTCCAGCCGAAATTAATCACTTTTGAGGGTGCAACAGGCTCCAAAATTTTCACATCACTAAATTTTGCTCTTACACCATCATATTTTAATTCATTGTTTACAATTTCAGTGAAATTACTGGACAATTGTAAAATTTCATCATCCTCAACAATTCCATAATATATTTTATCGTTATGTTTCTGATAACGAACTATTGTCTGTGTTTTTTGTAGTACTTGCATTACCATACACACCAACTCCATCTATAGATTTAATAATCTCATTTCCTCCAACAAATTACAGATACGGTTCAGCCATATATATATAAAACATTGATTTAAGGAAGTAATTATCATTGCCTATAAATAAGGATAAGGCAATAATTGAAATAAATAAAATGGTAAAAAATTATATTTTCATATAAAAAATATTTATATGGTAATTATTTCAAAAAATATTGTAACTTAAAATAAAAAACGGCGGTCTATTTAAGTCCGCCATTTAGGAATCTACTATAACTTTGTAATTTTTTCCTTTTTAATAGTAAAATCTTCATTTTGATAATAACCATTCTTTACTAGTATGTTTGATCCCAAGAAGGGGAACCCCCGGACATGGCAGCTTATTTCTTTCGCAGCCTTTGAGTTTTTCCATTTATCATATGCCACAGGCAGACTAGTGGTTTGAATATTACCTAGCGTCGGGATATCCCCAAAATCAGTCACAATAATATCGCCTGTAAAGATATTAACATTCAATCGTGAACGTCCGTCAGGATCATTTCGAACCGTTACATTTTTGCATTTGTACACGGGCTCCGTACGTTGCACTTGGTCATAATGTTACTACAAAAAAACAAAAACCAAGTGTAGAGCTACACACGAAAAGGAGCCGAATATTATGAAGGATATACAAAAATTTGTTGGTTTAGACGTATCTAAAGATACAATTGCTGTTGCAATTGCTGATCCTGGTCGTGGTGAACCTAGATTTCATGGAACTATTCAAAATAAACCAGAAGACATTCGCAAACTAATGAAAAAGTTAGGAAATCCTGACAACCTACTAGTATGCTATGAAGCAGGATCTACTGGATATGGAATTTACCGATTACTTCTATCTTTGGACATTGAATGTATGGTTGTGGCACCCTCCCTTATTCCCAAACGATCGGGAGATCGTGTCAAAACAGATAAAAGAGATTCTATTAGATTAGCTCAGCTACTTCGTGCTTGAGAGCTTACTTCTGTTTGGGTTCCAGATGAAGATCATGAAGGACTTAGAGACTTAATCCGTGCTCGGCATGATGCTCGAGAGAATTTACAAAGTTCTCGTCAGAGACTTGTTCACTTCTTACTTCGCCATGACATTCGTGCCCCTCAAGGGGTTCGAAATTGGTCAGTCAAACATCGTGAATGGTTAAAACGATTAACATTTGAAAGAGCTTCCCAACGTATTGTATTTCAAGAATATCACCATGCAATTTGAAGATCGTATGAAACGGATCGAAGCTCAAATCCATGAAGAAGCCCTTCAAAGTGAACATGCTCCCGTCATTCAAGCACTTCAAACTTTGAGAGGTGTCGCAGAAGTTACTGCCGTAACTTTAGTAGCTGAAATCGGACAGTTTTCTCGCTTTTCTAACCCAAGACAATTAATGTCCTATGCTGGTCTTGTTCCGAAGGAATATTCAGGTGGGTCTAGCCGTTGGCAAGGTTCGATTACCAAAACCGGAAACTCCCAAATTCGTCGTTCAATAGTAGAGTTTGCTGGTCTTATCGTCACCGGCAGTCTCTTTAAAGGTGAATTGCTTAAACGTCAAGAAGGTCAAGATCCAGAGGCAAAACGTATAGCGTGGAAGGCTCAACACCGCCTTCATATGAAATATCATCGCATCTCTGCTAAAGGAAAAGGTGGCAAAGTAGCCATTGTTGCTGTCGCCAGAGAATTACTTGGCTTTATTTGGGCTATCGCTTGTGCTATTGAGGATAAACAAGTAAGTGAATTGAATGTTGCATAAGTAGATTGTAAGTAAGACTAAATGATGGATTTTTTTATCGAATTATAACATTGTGATTAAAAATTGAAGACTTGGCTCGAAGGCAAACCCCCGGGAAGGAGAACCCTCATGTTCAACTATGCACTAAGTCTAAGGACTGAACGTGCGCCTTTAGTCCGAGGCAGCTCCGTGACGGATGGAGTAAAATGTGGTACCCAACCCACGCATATCAGTTTGTATACCACCGTCAGCGTTTTTGCCTTCGTGCCAAGTTTTTAAGGTTATCCTGTTCAACTTTCTGTATTGTATCCATTTCGGATTTAGCTTATAAGTTGAACAAGGAATAACTCTATTCATACTGAATAAAAACACCATTTAAAAAGCAGTTGGGTATGGTGGGTTGACAGTTTCGTTCATATCAGTGGAATAAGAAAAGGCTGCGGAACAGCCTCATTTGTTTTAGTTAAGAACACAGTTAGCTAAATAAGCTACACGATGTTGATTACCCTTCAACCTTACAGAATCATCACTTCGAAATTTTTGCCTTCTGAAGAGTAAAATCCTTATTTTGATAGTAGCTGTTCTTCACTAATATGTTAGGTCCTAAGCAGGCAACCTGCGGACAATGGCAGCTCAATTCCTTTGCTATACTTGAGGATTGCCATGTTTGATAGGCATCAAGTAAAGTAGTCGTTTGAATATTCCCAAGCGGTGGTGTATCCCCAAAATCGGTAACAATAATATCGCCGGTAAAAATGTTTACATTCAACCGGGAACGCCCGTCAGGATCATTTCGAACTGTTACATTTTTGCTTTTGTATAAGCGCTCCAATAATTTTAAATCTTCTAAGTTACTGCTGCACGAATAGAAAGGCAGCGTACCGAATAACATCCATACATTTTCATCCCGAATATCGATTAAATGATGAATAGCTTCCCTTATTTCACCGAGGGATAAGGATTCTAGATTACTAGCAAAGTCACTCGGATACATCGGATGAACTTCATGACGCTGACAATGCATTTCATCGACGATTTGGCGATGGATTTTTTCCAAATGAGGCAGTGTACGCTTGTTTAGCATCGTTTCCGCCGATACCATCACGCCAGCCTTCACAAGTTCGCGGCTGTTTTCTATCATTCTGGCAAAATATTTTTCCCGCTGACTATATTCCGGCTGCTTTTCCATCCTAGCAAAGCCGCCCTCGACGAAATCATCGACTGTTCCCCAATTATGAGAGATATGTATGACGTCTAAATAGGGAATAATTAATTCATAACGAGCTAAATCTAGCGTTAAATTGGAATTAATTTGAGTTCGGACTCCACGTTCATGTGCATACTTTAAAATCGGCAGCACATAATTTTTCACTGAGGAAAGTAAAGCATTGGCTCTCCCCCAGTAATACTAAGTGAACGAAGAGCCGATATCTCTTCTAGCCTACTTACTAATAGTTCAAGCGGCAATGCTTGCGGGTCCTTGGTTTGCAGCGTATAGCCAACAGCACAATGCTCGCAGCGCATATTACAAAGGGTAGTTGTGGTAAATTCAATATTAGTGAGCTGATTCTTCCCGTATTGTTCAATATCTAAATATGCTTCCCAAGGATCATATTTAGGAATAATTTTTCTCATTGTAGACATGATATACTCCTTAAAATCAGTTTAAAAAAACCATTTCATTATAACTGATTAATGGATAATTTAGCTAATTTAACTAACTATTGCTTTTAAAAAATCTATGTGCCCCCAAATACGATTATGAGTGACACCATAAAATGAATAGATATCGACAAAATTCCCGGGAAATATCAACAAATTCCGATGGCTAATCGACAAGAACTCTATTTTTTCTTAGTTATAAAATAAAGATAGGCTTTAATCATAAAATAGCTGACTTCTTCAGGAAGCAATTCTTTAATTGGTTTTAAGCGTTCTCGACCTGCTTCTTCGACAGCGTTTTCGATTAATGGAACGTATTCTGCTGGAATGAGCCTTAGAAAATCAATGTCCATTCCTTGCTGTGCACATTGGATCAAATGATTTTCAACGGTGCTAATAGCCAGGTTACGCTTTTCGGCCATTTCATTAATCGATAAGTGGTCCTGATATAGTTTATATGTCTCTAAATGGGAGTCACCAACTGCTTTTTTAACAGATTTTTTTGGCTCAGTTTTTTCGGAGACGATTTCTGAATGATATTCAGGATTGGCTTCACAAAATAAGCGAATGGCTTGAATAAATTCCAACCCGTATTTCTGCAGCTTATGCTCCCCAACACCACTAACCTGTAATAAATGTTCGCTCGTTTGTGGCAGCTTGGCACACATATCCTTTAAACTGGCATCAGAAAAAATCATAAATGGTGGCACTTTTTCTGCTTCAGCAATCATTTTTCTTACTTCTCTTAATTCTTCAAACAATGGGTCTGCATTAGAGACTTTTATGACCTTAGCCGACTCTCTCCGATGAACCTGCTGCTTTCCTAGCAGGATGTCTTTACCTTTTAGAGACACATAAAGTGTTGGATACGCTCCCTGCTCTATCGCAATTAGCTCTTGCGAAATCAAGAATTCAATAAAATCACTAACCTCTTTTGCCCCCTGGTCCTTCAAAATTCCATAAGTAGTAAGTTTATCAAATCCCATCTCCGTAACTTTTTTATTTTTTGAGCCTGTTAGCACCTAGGCGTAAGTGTCTTTCCAAACCGTTGCCCCATCCGAATCACACAAGACATCACCATTTGAGCTTCTTTTGTGACATCGATACTTGTGCGATTGTCCGTGCAATTGGAACATCTTCCACACGGCTCCGTTTCCGTTTCGCCGAAATATTTTAAAATAAATTCCTGAAGGCAGTTTTCAGTGTGGCAATAATCGACCATCTGCTGTAGCTTCTCTAACTCCGCCTGCATCCTGTTTCTCTCACTCGACTGGTCGATTAAAAAGCGCTGAATTTGCACATCTTGGGAGGAATGGAGAAGAACACATTCACTCTCTAGTCCGTCCCTTCCTGCACGACCTGCTTCCTGATAGTAACTTTCCATGTTTTTCGGTAGCTGAAAATGAAGCACATACCGAATATTTGACTTATCAATCCCCATTCCGAATGCTGAAGTGGCTACCATCACCGATGCCTTATCCTGTAAAAACCGCTCCTGCTCTCTAACTCGCTCCACATCTCCCATTCCTGCATGGTAACGAGCAACATTGATGTTTTCCTTTCGAAGCCTTTCATAGAGCTGATCTACATTTTTCCTTGTGGCTGCATAGATAATACCCGCTTCTTTTTCATTCTTCTTAATATAGTCTAATAAATATTTGATTCTATCCTGTCCTTTAATCACTGAAAATGATAGATTTACCCGTTCAAATCCTGTAATGATTGTATTTTCTTCATCAATTTTTAGCAGGCTGCAAATGTCTTCTCTGACCTTCGGTGTCGCTGTTGCGGTAAGTGCAAGCACGATTGGTTTTTGCGGCAGGCTATGGGCCATTTGCTGAATATGGCGGTAGCTTGGGCGAAAATCATGACCCCATTGTGAAATACAATGGGCTTCATCAACGGCAACTAAGGGAATATCCATATTTTTAAGGTCTTCAATAAAATCAAGTGATTCTAATCTTTCTGGTGCAATATATAACAGTTTGTACTTTCCTTGCATAGCTTCATGCATTCGCTCATTGGTTTCACTAAAACTTAGCGAACTGTTGATAAATGTCGCTGGAATTCCTACCTGAAGGAGTGAATCGACTTGATCCTTCATCAAGGAGATAAGTGGAGAAATGACGATTGTTGTGCCCGGCAGGACCAAAGCGGGGATTTGATAGCAGATAGATTTTCCTCCACCCGTTGGCATAACGCAAATGGTATTTTCTCCGTCTAAAACAGAACGGATTGCCTGCTCTTGACCAGTACGGAAGGACCTATACCCGAAATAAGATTCTAATAACGGCAGTGCTTTTTCAAACAAAATAGTTTCTCCTTTCGATTTTATTACTATGGATTTACACTAGGAAGTAAAAAAGTTTAAATGTTCACTACTATTATAACGCATTGTTACATGGAGGGGATTAGTGTTTTTGAGGAAAAGAACTATTCGTGATGTGGCTTTATTCAGTAAATAAAGAGTAGTAAGATTTATCCTACTACTCTTATCATCTCTGACAATCTTTTAACGGAAAGGACTGAAATGTTTACTGTTCAAATTATTTGTATTTAGCAAAAACTACATGGTAGGGATTATCGAGCCTTTTTTTAAGTTCTCCAGTTACTTTCCACTATTAGCATGGTTCATTTTACTAAATACAAGGAAATAAATGGCCAATAAAACAAATGCAAGTTCTATAATAATGGATATCATTGCCAATGTATTAATATCAGTGAAAAGTGGAAGTACACTATGCATACCTCCTGACCCCCCATTTCTCATTGGAACATTTCGCATTGGAGCATTTCCCATAGAAGGATTTGGTCTATTCATGCCAGATGGTCTTCCCATCAACAAAGCCCCTACTCCTGGTATAGTGTACATTGCGATTTTTGCAACGGCAGCTCCACCTGACATAACAATTCCAAAAATCCAGCCAAGCCAACGAGCGTTTACTAGAACACCAATCATGGCAATTAAAGCCCCTACTCCATTAATTAGAAACAACATCGGTAACAAGCGAAAGGACATCATATTTAGAAACAATGCGATATGAACATACGCCACAATGAATAATATTATTACTCCGCTCCAGCGCATCAACGTAAAGCCTGCTGGTGTAATTGATTTTTTCGCAATTAGATTTACAGCATTTTCTCCCATATTTACGCAACTCCTATTTCTTTTTCTTATTTTAAAAATTAAACCTGATCAATTTATGTTCTTTGAGAACCAAATCAACTAAGTTAATTATTACACTACATATCGTAGTGTAATAGGGTAAAAATTTTTAGAATAGTACTACAACAAACATTGCACATAATAATATAATCATAAATAAAGAGATGATTGTTGAGGTTATCGGTAGCTTCATAGAAAACTCGGTTTTAGGATCAATTAACTTTTTAATCCTGTAATTAATGGATGTGTCTGCAAAAGATACATATGAAAATGACATTTGTGTTGAATACCCATTTTTCAACAACTTCATTAGGGCATTTCCTAAGGTTACTGAAGTTCCAAGCCTTTTTATTGCATAGTTATCAGCAAGTACTTCCGTTAAAATTTTATGTCTTTGCTGCAACCACTTTAATATCGGAATATACCACATAACTGCTGCAAAGAGATGCAACAAAAAGTTCTTCAATGGGTCATAATGATCTTTATGGTGCTGCTCGTGATGAATGACAGCTTCTACCTCTTTTTCTTCTAATAAACCCAACAGCCCTGTCGAAAGGATGATTTTGGGATTGAAAAATCCTATCGTCATAGCAACTGGATGAGTGGAGCAAATAACGGAAAAATCTTGTTTCTCACTGTTATATTTTTGATTCATTTCATTTGTTAATGTTTCATGTTGATATACCAATAACTTCTTATACATTTTAATAGAAATTACCATCTGTCTAAAAAACTTCCAGATGAATAAGAAGATAGTATAAAATACTAGTACATCAAGAAAATAATCAATGGAGGAGAATCCAAGAGACCGCACCCCATACTTACATAATTCAATTAGGTTAAATCCTATTTTCCAGCCCAGAAGGACATGCAGTAAATACAACCCCATTTGAAGAAAAATGAATCCGGCTGTAAAGGCACACGACATAAAAATCCATTTTGTTCGCTTCTCTAACATAGGCTAATTTTCCTTTTTTAACTCTTTTAATTTTTGCTCCAATTTTTCCAGAAGATCTTGGTCAACCTCTTCGAGTACGTCTAGCATTTGACTAACCGCCAAAGATCCAAATTCCTCAATCAGTTCATGTGTCAGCTCTTTTGATTGTGTTTCAAAAAATTGATCCTTTGAAAGGATTGGCCGGTATAAAAAGCTCCTTCCTTCCGTTCTTTTTTGTAGAACTCCCTTATCTACCAGTCGGTTCATCACCGTCATCACAGTATTAAAATTAACAGCTTTTTCTTGCTCTAATTTTTGCTGAACGTTTTTAATTGTTAATTCAGAGCCGTCCCATAGGATGTTCATAATTTTTGACTCAAGTGGTCCAAAAAAGCGATTTAGCCCCCTTTCATTAAATTTAAAATTTTGTATTTTCATCGTAGTTACACCTCACACTACATATAGTAGTGTTTGAAATCTCATAAGTCAAATAAAAACAAGCTTGTTTTTGAAGAAAACGGCTAACTTGATACCCTTATCTAAGAAGACCCATTTTGCCATTAGGGAATTTTTGCATACAAACGGTCTAATTGGCTAAAGTGAAAAACTAAATTGCAAAAAAGGCTGTCGAAGTCATTCCGGCAGCCGAGTTACCTCTGTAAGAGGTACATTCACATTTGTTCTAACTTACCTATTTGTTTATTACGGATTATTCGTACTCGAGGTAGTTCCTGGTGCAAAAAGCTCCTCCAGCTGTTTTCTAAGGATAAATTTCTGGATTTTCCCGCTTGCATTACGAGGCAATGCCTCACAGAATACATATTTGCGCGGCCGTTTATAATTTGCCAGCTTATCACTGTTTTTACAGAACTCATCAAGCTCTTGTTCGGTTACAAACGGATCTTTTTTAACAACAATAGCAGTAACGGTCTCACCCCAACGGTCATCTGGCTGACCAACAATCGCCACATCAAGGACTCCCACATGGGCATGTAAAACATCTTCGACCTCACGTGGGTAGATATTTTCTCCACCACTAATAATCATATCATCCACGCGGTCATTTACCCAGAGGTAGCCGTCTTCATCCAAATAGCCAATGTCCCCTGAATGGTACCAGCCTTTATACATCGCCTTTTCCGTCGCTACATCAAGCCCGAAGTAACCGGACATCATACACGGCCTTGAACAATAATTTCACCTGTTTCTCCCGCGGGTACGAAATCATCAGGATTGGATGGCCATCCTCTCTTGTTCGAACAATGCGAATCTCATGATTTAAACAGGCTTGCCCCGCAGACCCGGCTTTTGTAAGTTGATCCATCTCCGATAAAAATGTAATCGCCGGCCCATTTCTGTCATACCGTACGCCTGCACTAAAGAAATACCTAAGCGTTCATGACAGGCATGAACAAGGGATGGGGCATTGGGGCAGCACCATATAAACCAAGCTTTAAGCTTGATAGGTTATACTTGTTTAAATCTTCCTGAAGGAGCATGTTCCACATCGTTGGTGCCGCAAAAAATTTCGTAATCCTTTCCTGCTCAATTAATTCCAGCACTTTCTTCGGATTAAATTGATGGAGGACTACATTTCTTCCGCCAACGTGTACACGGGGAAGAATGGCACAATGGAGCTCCGCGCAATGAAACATGGGAGCTGTTACTAAGCCAACGTCAGAAGCTTCAAGCTTTGTCGCCCCGATAACAATTAAGCTATGCTCGACCATATTCCGGTGCCGATGAAGCACACCTTTCGGTCTTCCGGTTGTTCCACTTGTGTACATAATGGCATACAAATCATTTTCGTTGACCTCCACCTGAATATCTTCCGGAGATTCGGTAGCAACTTTTTGATGATAACTTTCTGCAAATAAAGGAGTTTCTTCATCAATAAACCAAAAGGAAATAGCCTCAAAACGATTTTCAATGGTGGAAATGACTGGTTCCAATGCTTTTTCAAATAGGACAATCTTTGGAGCGGCATCCGCCAAAATATAGGCAACTTCTTCTGCCATTAAGCGAAAATTAATCGGATTAAAAACGGCACCAATTTTGGCGCAGGCAAAAAAGACAGTTGCTAACTCTTCGGTATTAAAAAGGAAGGTTGAAATACGGTCACCCTTTTTTACACCTTCTTTTAATAGGGCTTGGGCAAGACGATTAACCTGTTCGCTCCATTCTTTATAAGTGAAGCGGACATTTTTTCTCACATCATATATGGCTTCCTTATTCGGAAATTTTTTTACCGTCAAATCAAAGATTTTTCCAATCGTCATTTCCATGCTATCTCCCCCTTATGTGAATATTTTACCAGAAAATACTTACTTTTTTGAATATTAAAATATATGTGAATAAGAAAAGAAGAGACTGAAATTTAGTTGTTTAAAAACAATTACCATTAGTAATATACTAAAAAACGAACCAACACCAATGTATAACTATTTAGCTATCGGTCTAGCATTCATTTATGCAGGATTGATTGCAATGAAAATTCAGCAAAAAAGAAGAAAAGTAACTATTTAAAAAGCTGAAAAGGCCAAGCTCTCCAAAACAAACTGAGGGCTTGACCATTGTTTAAAAGGGCTACGCCAATTTTCTTGGGAAGCCCTTTTTTATTTTTACTTAATAAATTGTCTGCATACCTTTTCCTGCCACGGTCATCCATTCAAACTGTCGAAGTCTTACTTCAAATAGTGTTAGTGGATCACGGAATATTTCTGGATTGGTATTCATTTTATCGAGCATTTCTTTATTGGTGTGAATTTCTGAGCGAGCTTCCTCCACCGTTTGATTTAATAAAGCTAACGGGTGTCTATAAAACAGAGTTATATCTCGTTCCAGTGATTTTTCAAATAATTCAAATTGCCTGAAGAAGCGTTCAGTAACAAGTGCGGTTGCTTCGGAATAATCTTCATTTTTTATAAATGATTTGTATTTATTGTAAAGCACCGCTTTGTTTTGAGAAATAGCCCCGAATAGCCTTCCAGCACTTTTTAATAAAAATTGTGATGGAGTGTTACGAAGCAAGATATTTACCTTTTCTAGCTGAAAACCGCTCGTCATCCGGTCAGTATCCCGGCGCCAGTCTTCAAGTACTTTAAAGTCACATTCCAGTTTGATTCGTTCTTCCCCATACAAGCTGTTAAAGCCTTCAGCCATTTCATCCAAAAATAGCTGGCTTTGCTCGAACTCCCCTTTGGAGTTCACAATCCATCCCTGTAGCGAAGTGAAATATTTCGGCAGTATTTCAAGCTCCAAGTAATCTTGTATTCTTTTGTTCATTTCTTCATTTAATTCAATATGAATTTTGCTAAAATTGCTGTCTTCGGTTAGACGCTCTGAACACGACTGAAGCATCTTCGGAACCGCTTGGGAAATTTCGTTTTGAATCGTTTCCTTGATGGAACGATAAGACTTCGTGATAGACTTTCCTTTTTGTGACTGGGCATCATTTACTTGGTTTAGCGCACCTGTTAATTTCAAAACCAGCTCTTCATTCCAACGTACCGATTCAATCAATTGATTTTCAACATTAATCCTTCTTTGTAAGAGATTCGTAATCGTTGTTCGAATAAAAAACAATAGTTTTGCTAATCGTTTATCCTCAATATTTCTTGTGTTTTTGATTGACTGAACAAACCCTTTAAAATCACTTAGCTGTTGACTGCTTTCATACTGAGAAGAAAATGCAAATACCTTGGCATCTGGCATATAAGTAGTAATTAGCGATTTTGTTTCATCAAAAATGCGAATCGCTTCCTGCTCATTAACAAGCGTATCCATTTTATTTAAGAGGAAGTGGACCGGAATGGCAGGTGCCAACTCTTGTATTTGTGAGAGCACAGCCCGTTCCTTATCAGTAAACGAAGCATTGGCGTCAAGAACAAATAATACCGTATCTGCAGTATGCAGATGCTGCAGTACTTCATATCGGTCCTGATGACTCCCTTTTAGTCCAGGAGTATCGATTAGTGCGAGTCTATTTTCATATAAAAAGGAATTTGCCGTTTGAATTCGAATATAGACTCCAACGCATTGCGTCGTCGATCCAGTCTCTCTTGAAATTGAGAAAAGTCAGCGAGCGTAACGGTTTCATGATCAGTGATTTCACTAATGGTTGATTCTTCAAAGTCCTTGAACATGATAACAGATGATGTAGGGCTATCCTGTACATCTTCTCCCAAGATAGTATTCACAAAAGTTGACTTTCCGCTTCCACTTAATCCTGCAATTAAAAGATGATGGGTTTCAAAATCGATCAATTGTTGGACAATCCATTTTAAGCGATTATTCTCACCCATTTCGTGAATCTGTGCCCATTTTATGATGGTGTCAAAGAGACTTAGGCATTCTTCTAGCTCATCTATTTCCGTTTCAATGTGACTGATAAGATTCTCAGCATCGTTCACAATTGTCAAACTAATGCTTGCTGGAAACAGCTCATTCCATGATAAAACGGCAGCAGCTGCTACAACGGTCTGCGCTGAATCCGTTAATCGCAGCCAATTCGTCAAGAGGTCGGGAATGAGATCCTGAAGTTTCTTAATAAGAAGCCTTCCATCAATTAAGCCAAAATACGTTTCTTTATAAAGGCTTGAAAGCTCGTGCCATTGATCATTCCTGCTAATATCAAGACTTGATAGTAAAAGATTGATTTCTCTTAACCAGGCAAAATAGTACTCTTCCTGTTTATAACTATTCCAAAGAGAACTGGATAGCCGCTCAAACTGTTTCTTGTCTAGGTTAAACAATTCCGATAAGGCTTGGGAAAAATAGTTCGGATTTAGCTTTTTTGTCACGCCTTTTTCAACATAGGTATTGATAATCTTAAACCATTCCAGTGACCCGGTTCGCTTTGCTTCATTCACCGCCAGTTCAATGGCATTGCCCAATCCTGCTGATTCTCAAAAAAGGAACGAGCAATTTTCGTTACATTTGGATAATCCGGATTTGAAATGATCGTGCTTTTGATGACTGCTATTGCCGCATCCAACTTACCGCGCTCGATATAAAGTGAAAATAACTGTAAATTCACTTCCGTGTTTAATATAAGTTGATCTGTTTCAATTGACAGATAAAAATCCTCAGCGTTTGATAACAGCCCCGATTCATAGTACGCATCTGCAATATTTTTCTTTGCCCATGGCTCGAGCTCATTCGTGATGTTTTCCCATTTAAAAATAGCTGCTTCATAATCTTTATTTTGAAAATACACCTCACCCTGGGCAAAACGAATAAATGATAAATCAGGCATATCCTTTTGTAGTTCCTCTTGATAGGCATCACCAAGTACATGAATGGGATGTATCTCTACATGCTCATTTATGAACATTTCATAATATTTTTTTTCTATTAGTTGCTGCTCTAACGTCATATCTTTCCCTCCAGTAACAAGCACTTCTATGACATTCATATGGAAAAGAGGCATAATTATTCCTCATACTATTCGTACTTAGGTCACTTTATAAGTCCCAATTATAAAATTTTAACAAACGATTTTTTAAAACAGATGACAGTTGTATGTCATTTTAAAGACAAAAGCTGCGGCTTAACAATATTTCTACCGGCTAGTCAGTCTTTCCACGGAATTCTTACGGAAATTCCGCAAAAGGACTCTAAAGAACCATATATTAATAAAATTTGCCTATCGATGGCAAACATGACTGCTCCTAAACCATCCTCTCATGACCACCTTTAAAGCTCTTTCAGAATAATCAATAAACTGATTATAACATGATTAAAGGTTGGTAAAAAATAAAAATTAGTTCAATTGATACATGGTTCCTTTTTAGCTCACATTCAAAGTATAATTAGTTTCAAACACCAAAGGAGAATCAATTGTGGAAAAGGATCAAGCTATTTTTTTAAGCAATTGTATAGAAGAGTCGAGTGGTTCCACCTATGAAGTGAACAAGTTAAAAACGGTTGGAGGGACTTTACCCAAGTTTCATCAATGGACAAATGGAAAACAAACACTTGCGGGCTTCAAGGTTATTCGACCTGATCATGGAGTTGGCTATTTCCTTTTATTCATAGATTGGCACCGGAATGACAACTATTATTTAGTCATTTATGCCCAAGATAAATCCACTACGATTGCAGAGATGCGGCAGGTTGAGGAAATTGAAGGTGTCCCACATCTAGTATGGAAGTACAATCCATTAAAACGTGATGGGAAAAATGATCAAAGGAAAGCCTATTTTAAACAGACGTATGGAACGACAACTGTACAAATTAAGCTTCCTTCCATCAGCTTAGAAGTCGAAGCATTTTTCAACCAGTTGTTTCAGCTCTGTCAAAAAAGAATTAGAGCAGATCGAATAGTAGAAGTATTTGATTTTGATCATTAATATGAAAGGCGTTGTTTAAACTGAATTCATACAAAAACTGTCAAAGCTGCGGAATGCCTTTAGCAAAAGATGAACTGGGTGGAGGGACAGAAAAAAACGAGTTGAAAAGCACAATGTATTGCAGTCACTGCTACTTGAATGGGGAGTTTACCCTACCAGATTTGACAGCAGATGAAATGAAGGAAAGAGTAAAACAAAAGATTGTTAAATTCGGAATGCCCAAGTTTGTGGCAGGTTTTTTTACGAAAAATATACATAGGCTAGAACGTTGGAATAACGTTAAATAGCCGTTACAGAGATGACCAGGTTCATCTCTCTTTTTGTATCAAAGTAGTTTTATCAAGGACACGTAACCATTATTCTGCCAAATCATAATTTGATAGAAATGATGGTAAAGGAGTCGATTTTTGAGTATGTTATCCTATGTACTCCAACCTGGTGATAATTTATGGACTCTCGCTCAAAGGTACCATACTTCAGTTGAGGAAATCATAGCAGCTAATCCCACTCTTGCCCCGTATAACCTTTTTGTTGGCCAAATTATTTCCATTCCAATTGCCCGTCAGCATATGCCCATAACAACACAGCCCCCCTTACACTCTGCACCTAGCACTAAATGTGGACCAGGATGTGTCACTCAAGCAGAGTTGAAATTAAAAAGCTTCATGCGTGTTCTTTGGGAAGAGCATATCGCCTGGACCCGTATGGCGATTATAAGTATTACGTTTAAATTACCTGACATTGACTTTTGTCATTAAACGCCTCCTCCAGAATGCCACTGACATGGGAGCTGCTTTCAAGAAATATTATGGGGAACAAATTGGTACTAAATTCGCTGCCTTGATTAAAGATCATCTCGTTATTGCTGCACAGCTTGTTAAGGCAGCAAATGCTGGTGACCACAAAGCGGCGGAAATGGAAGAAAAACGCTGGTATGCAAATGCAGCGGAAATTGCGGTTTTCTTAAATCGTATCAATCCTACTAACTGGCAAAGAATGCGGTTAATGAAATGATGAATCAACACTTAAGATTAACAAAATCTGAAGCCGTTTATATGATTACGAAAGATTACGCTGCTGATGTTGCCATCTACGATGAAATTGAAAAACAAGCACTAGGGATGGCAGATGATTTTTCTAATGGAATCATCAAGCAGTTTCCACATCTCTTTTAAATAAAAAGGCTGACTCATTGCTTGAGAGTCAGCCTAAAGATTCATTATAAGACCTTACTTAAAAATGATTTTGTTCTTTCTTCCTGTGGATGATCGAATAATTCACTTGGAATATTTTCCTCGACAATCAAACCGCCGTCCATAAAAATAACGCGGTCCCCCACTTCCTTGGCAAAGCCCATTTCATGTGTTACGACTACCATTGTCATGCCTTCTTTAGCAAGATCTTTCATTACCTCAAGAACTTCGCCAACCATTTCCGGATCAAGTGCTGAGGTTGGTTCATCGAACAGCATAATCTTTGGTTCCATCGCAAGCGCTCTTGCAATTGCAACCCTCTGCTTTTGTCCCCCAGAGAGCGAATCAGGATAGGCATTTTCTTTATCCGCCAAACCTACCTTTTTCAAAAGCTCTAAACCTTTTGCTTTTGCTTTTTCTGCAGGAATATTTCTTACCTTCATTGGTGAAAGCATAATATTCTCAATGACCGTTTTATGTGGGAATAAGTTAAATTGCTGAAAGACCATCCCCACTTCTGTCCGTACTTTATTTATATCCGTTTTTTTGTCAGCCATATCAATTCCTTCAATAAACACATGGCCATCTGTTATCGTTTCAAGCAAATTGATGCAGCGAAGGAACGTCGATTTCCCTGAACCAGAAGGCCAATCACAACCACGACCTCCTGAGGTTTGACTGAAACATTAATGTCCTTTAGAACCTCGTTATTCCCGAATGTCTTTTTCAAATTTTTCACTTCAATCATTCTGTTGCCAACCTTCTTTCAAGACGTGATAACAAGAAGCTGCAGGTAAGAGTTAATACAAGATAAATAACTGCAGCCGTTAGATACGGCTCCCATACGCGGAAATATTGCCCCTGCATTGCACGACCCCAATACATAAGCTCTGGAGCAGCAATAAGTGATGCCAGAGATGACTCTTTTATTAAAACAACAAACTCATTACCGAGCGGCGGAATCATTCTTTTAAAGGCTTGTGGCAGGATGACATATCTCATCGCCTGGACATGATTCATCCCTAATGAGCGGGCGGCCTCCATTTGACCTTTATCAATTGATTGAATTCCTGCTCGGAAGATTTCTGCAATGTACGCAGCAGAATTTAAGGAAAGAGTTATAATGGCGGCTAGAATTCCATTGGTTTCACCAAGAAACAGCGGAACAACAGCAAAATGAACCAATAAAATTTGTACCAACATCGGTGTACCACGGAAAAAGGCAATATAAACGCTAAACGGTATAGCAAGGAACTTATTTCTCATTATTTTACCTAATCCAATCAATAAACCCAGGACAGTTCCGATCAAAATACTAGCTATCGAAAGCCCAATTGTTAACAACGTCCCCTTTAGGAAAAAAGGAGCATATTCTACAATAATATCCCAACGAAAATCCATCTTTGGACCCCTCTCTTAAACCAAAAATTGCGTAACTGCCAATTGTTTGAGAGTTACGCAATTTTTATTATTGTTGTGCTTTTAGCGTTTTTAAATCAGGATTTGTTTTAAACCATTGCTTGTAAATTTTTGCATATGTTCCATCATTAAGTACTTTACCGATTGCTTTATTAAAATCTGCTTCTAATTTGCTGCCTTTTGGAAACATAAGTCCATAATATTCTTTTGCAAAGTTCTTAGTGTCTGAGATGGTCTTCAATTTGTCACTTGGATTATTCTTCGCATATGCTTCCACTACTGTATTGTCGGCAACTACTGCACTTGCACCGCCGTCTTTTAGTTCCATAATCGCTAAGTTGTTATTTTCAAATTTTTTAACATTAGGGCTGTTCTTTCCAAGAATATTTTCAACTACTGCCTGTCCAGTAGTACCATTTTGGACGGCAACGACTTTGCCTTTAAGATCATCTGCACTCTTAATTGAGCTTCCCTTTGGTACTAGAATCATATTCGTTGATAAAAAGTAAGGACTTGAAAAATCATAGGTTTGTTTTCGTTCGTCGTTAATCGTGATAGCTGACATCCCGATGTCTGCTGTTTTCCCTTTAATTTCAACGAATAAAGGATCCCAACCAACATTTTCAATATTCACCTTATATCCTGCCTCTTTTGCAACGGCATTCACGAAGTCGACATCAAAACCTACGATTTGGCCTTTATCCATATATTCAAATGGTGCATATGAAGCATCTGTTACAACTCTAAGAGTTTTCTTTGCATCAGTTTTTTGACTACCACTGCTTTGACTTCCATTTTGACTTGTTCCACATGCTGATAGAATAAAAAGAAAAGAAAAGACTAAGACTGTTGAAAAAACTTTGAGCTTCTTCATTTTTTTGACCTCCATTTATTTTTTTATAAAAGTAATATTCGTAAACAATTAATATTTCGGAACATTTATAATTATACATTCCAATGTTTATATATTCAATATTTATCTTTAATTATTTACTACTTTAATAGGGAGAATTTATAATCCAAAAATAGTAAAAAATTACTTTCAATATAATACTTTTTCATCCTACTGAATATTCTGTTTTTTTGCAATATTTTTTAATAATGCTCAAATAAATAGTTAGATATTTTTTTATTTTCCCAATCGCAAGTTATCCAACTTTTTCGTTTTCTTCTTGATTCTTAGGATAGCATAATTCACACTCCATTCTAAATGCTCATATTCATATAGAAATAACCCAAATGATTTTTTCCCTTCAAACAAAGCATTCTTTTTCCAAATTCATTTTCTATGTGAGATAATCTAACACATTATGTTGTAATTTTTTCAAAATTTAATAAACTACAATAAACAATGTTAGTGTGGTGAGAGAATAAATGGGAAAAGATTTGTCTTATAAAGATAAGAAGGTTATTACAATTGGAGTTGTTAGGGATCTAACCGGACTATCCGAAAGACAAATACGTTATTATGAAGAAAGGAAACTCATTTTCCCCGAAAGATCCCCTGGGGGTTCCCGAAAATATTCCTTTGCAGATGTAGAATTATTGATGGACATTGCCAATAAAATCGAAGATGGCCTTCAGACACATGAAATAAGAAAAGAAATGCTTCGAGAGGAGAAGAAACAAAACCAAGAAGATGTCCGCAGAAAAATGATCCAAGGACAGTTAAACGCCCAATTCGGGATTCGGAAGCGACAATAAGGATATGATTATAAAAAGAGGGTGTCTCAAAAATAACCATTGGGACTCCTCTTTTTATTTCGTTATTCTTTAAAAACCTTGTAACCGTTTCTAACATATTCTCTGACAAACCCTAAATACTTAGATATCTTATACCTATAAAACAATAGAGAGGAAGAGATAAAATGCATCGAACAAATGCGGTTAAATTAGCTGAAAAGATTATTCAATTAGATCTATTACGAGATGAATTGTATGAAGAATTAATGGTCATACTAGGTCCGCGAGCACATGAGCTATTACGAAGGCTCCAAAACCATTAAGGAGGAGAGCAAAATGCCAAATCAATTGCGAAGGGGAATAAGACAGCTTAAACAGTTTTACATTAATAAATTATTAAAATCAGGTATATACACATCAGACGATGACCTAGATTCTCTCACTTTAAGTGAACTAGAGCTTATTCTAAAAAAGGCATTTCCCTCAAATAAATGATGACAACTCCACACCAAATGAATCCCCTCTTTAATCAGTCAACCTATTTTTATTAAAGCCGCACTTCTGAATTTGGAGTGTGGCTTTGTTTTTAAAATTCACAGATTAATACTTTAGGTTCATACAAACTTCATAACGTGAATTCCAGAAACCATGTGAGATTATCTAACAAGATTATAGATACAATCTCCTTTTCTATGTAAAAATACAACTACAACGAATGTTAAAAAAATTAACATACTTTAAAGGGGGCGAATTGATGAATACTTTATTCTTAATGAACAGTATTTGGTTAATGGTTAGCGCAGTGCTTGTTATCCTAATGATCGGGGGTTTCATCCTTCTGGAAACGGGTTCAACCCGGATGAAAAATGCCGGTCATATTGCAGGGAAAACGATTCTTACATTCGGAATAGGCTCAATTGTATTTTGGGCGGTCGGATACGGTTTAATCTTCGGAAAAGGAAATCCGTTGATAGGTTTCTCCGATTTCCTTTACTCCGGATATGACATTAAAGGTTTAACAGTATCAGGTTCTGTTTTCTTTTTATTCCAATTAGCCTTTGCCGGTATTTCATTAACAATTGCATTTGGAGGTTTTGCTGAACGTGCTAAATTAGGTGCTTATCTTGTGTTTGCTGTATTATTCTCAGGTTTAGTTTATCCTCCTATTGCCCATTGGATCTGGGGCGGCGGCTGGTTAGCAACGCTTGGTCAACAGGATTTTGCAGGCTCAACGGTGGTCCATCTAACCGGTGCAATGGCGGCACTTGCAGCTACCATTCTTCTAAAGCCTCGAATTGGAAAATACAATAAAGATGGCTCCGCCAATAATATCGCGGGTCATAACCAAGTGTTTACCGCATTAAGTGTTTTAATATTATGGGTAGGTTGGTTTGGTTTTAACGCAGGCAGTACCTTATCCGTTGACAAAGCTTTCTTCGGATTCGTTGCCCTTAATACAAATTTGGCGGCAGCAGCAGGAACGGTTTCTGCGATGATTATTTCGTGGATGGTTATGGGCAAAGCAGATGTACCAATGATGTTGAACGGAGCATTGTCAGGCTTAGTTGCAATTACTGCTTCTTGTGCATTTGTTGCACCGTGGGCAGCCGTCCTTATTGGTTTTATAGCTGGCATCCTTGTGTTTTATAGTATTCGTTTCTTTGAAAACAGAAAAATTGATGATCCGATTGCAGCTCTTTCTGTACATGGAACTGCAGGAGTTTGGGGAACCTTGTCCACTGGATTCTTCGCTACGAAGGAATTAGCAACAGTTGGAAAACCAGGATTGTTCTATGGAGGCGGATTGCACCAGCTTGGTGTTCAAGCGCTGGGAGTGTTCACCTGTGCTTCTTTCGCCTTTATCGTATCTTTTATTCTACTTTCAATCATTAAATCGTTCATGAATGGCCTACGCGTCACCGAAGAAGAAGAGATTATGGCCTTGATATAAGTGAACACGGCAGTTATGGTTATCCTGAATTGTTAAGAGTTGAAGAACAACTTAACTCGAATGTAAAACAAGCATAACATTTATGGCGGTCATTCCTACATGAAGGATTGACTGCCTTTTAGAATTTTTAGCAAGGGAGGGGAAATAATGAATAAACTTACCTACTCTAAGATAAACGAGTATCGGGAAGACCAGATAACCCAGATATCTCGTGACCATTTTAAGCTAAACCAATTTCATGATGAAATCATCAATCTAGTTTTGGATTTGGCTATTAAACAAATAAATGCCCAATTCGGCCCCCACCCTCTCCCTTTTCATTTTTTGTCATGGGGAGTGCAGGACGATTTGAACAATCGTTCTGGAGTGACCAAGATCACGGAATCATTTTTCAAGAACGAAGTGATCTGGCAAAGTCCTATTTCTTAGCATTGGGTAAAGAGATATCAGTTGGTCTACACCAAGCTGGGTATGAATATTGCGATGGCGGGGTTATGTCTTGTAATCCTTTATGGTGTAAATCATTAAGCGAATGGAAGCAGCAAATCATGGACTGGATTAAGGAATCTTCCTGGGAATCGATTCGCCACCTTTTAATTTTCATTGATGCACGTTCTCTCATAGGGGACCATCGTTTGGTTGAGCAATTAAAAAGGGGTGTCTACCAAACTGGCGAAATGGAACATCTCCTTTTAAGAGCTCTCAACAATACCCTTCATCTCAAGAAAGGAATAGGCGTGTTAGGTCAAATTTTAGTGGAAACTCACGGAGTACATTCTGGAACACTGAATATAAAGGATATCGCTATGCGCCCATACGTAAATGCCGTTCGACTTTTAGCCATTCAAAAGAATTTAATGGAGACCTCCACCCTATCTAGGCTTGATAAACTACCTATTCCAAACAAAGAATTATATAAAACGATGTTTATCAAGCTTTTAGAATATCGCTGTACCTATGGAATTCATACAGATTATGAAACAGGTCATTATTTACCAGTTGAGCACTTGGAAAAAGAGCAAAAGAAAGTAGTAAAAGAGATTGTCAAAAATGGGGCTGCTCTTTACCAATATACTAGGAAGCTAATCGTAAGGGAGTAGTAAGATGGGAATGAATGGAATGATTCAATTCTTTAGACAAATGTATGGAAAACTCGGTTCCAATATTTATGCAGGGGTAGGAGGGCAATCCAATCCTCAACATATCTCTTTTATGAGACAACTGCAAAAGGAATTGAAAGAAAAGAATATACTAGATTCCCCGCTTAACGAATTAAAAGTTGTTGTATTTGACATAGAAACAACTGGCTTCTATCCAGAAAAAGGCGATAGAGTACTCTCTATTGGAGCAATCAAGATGACTGGGCATCAAGTCCATGATAGTACCACTTTTTATTCTCTTATCCAATCAGAATTCCCTCTTTCCTATGAGATTTCATCATTAACGAATATTCAGGAAGAACAATTGCGCGTTGCTCCACCTGCTAGGGATGTTTTAATGCAATTTTTCAAGTATGTTCATAGTGATATCCTTGTTGCCCATCATGCCAAACATGAACAGTCCTTTATGCAAAAAATAACTTGGGATATCTTGCGCACTAGATTTGAACATCGAATCATCGATACATCCTTTTTAATTCGGCTCTCAAGCCCATTTAAGAAATTACTTACACTTGAACAGGTTTGCGAAGAATGTGGGATAGAAATTAGAGACCGCCACCATGCACTTGGGGATGCGATCATGACTGCTTACATCTGGGGCTACTATTTACAAAAAGCACGAACAATGGGTTTTAAAACTCTTCGTGAGGTGTATGAATATATTGCTAAATTAAAATAGTAGTAAATATACAGACTACGTTATAAAAACACAGCAGATTTGTTAATAGCAAAGTAGTTTATTACATCTTTTCCCTAGCAAACTATTTCACCCATTTCCCCCTTTTCATCCCTTAAACATGTCCACAAAAATATTTTTTTAGAAAAATAAAAAAATATTTTCTCCGCTTTAACCTTTCTAAACCAATAATGAAAACGCTACCACAATATTTGATTGTTTTGAATTATCTGATTTTTGTGTTGACCATGTTTTCGATTGGTTGTATGATTACTGAAAATAAAACATAAATAAAAAATGCTTTTATACACACTGCCTTTATTCATCTGCTTACTAAAGGGATGGGGCGAGGCAATTCTTTTACAATGAATTTTTAATCATTTAAAGCGGTTTATCACTAAAGAGGAGTGGTTATGTTGGGAAGTCAATGGATATTCCTTGGCGGCGAATTCGTCAAGAAAGAGGATGCTGTTGTATCAGTTTTTGATCATGGCTTTTTATATGGGGATGGCGTATTTGAAGGCATTCGCGTTTATAGCGGAAACGTCTTTCGACTCGACGCTCATTTAAAAAGACTGTTTGAATCAGCACAATCCATTATGCTGAGGATTCCTTATACACAGGAAGAAATGACACAATTAATCGTTGAAACCATTAGAAAAAATCAACTAGACAGCGCTTATATTCGTGTCGTTGTTTCCCGCGGTAAGGGGAACCTCGGACTGGACCCTTCATCTTGCTCGAACCCAAACGTCATTATTATCGCAGAGGAATTATCCATGTTCCCGAAGGAGTATTACGAACAGGGTATCAAAATTGCCTCTGTTGCGAGCAGAAGGAATCGCCCGGATGTTCTAAGCCCACAGGTCAAATCGCTTAATTATCTAAATAATATTCTTGTTAAACTAGAAGCCAATCAGGCTGGAGTGGAAGAAGCATTAATGCTGAATGATCAGGGCTATGTTACCGAAGGTTCAGCTGACAATATCTTTATTGTAAAAAATGGTGTTGTTTACACCCCACCTGTTTATTTAGGAGCATTAGAAGGAATTACTCGAAATGCCATTATTGATGTGGCAAGAGCACAAGGGCTCGAAGTCAAAGAATCTCCTTTTACTCGACACGATGTATACGTTGCAGATGAAGTGTTCTTAACTGGAACCGCTGTTGAAGTCATTGCTGTCATCGAAGTGGATGGCAGGAAAATTAAAGATGGAAAACCAGGAGAAGTAACAAATCAATTATTAGAAGAATTTAGACGAATCGTTACAACAGACGGGGTAGCTTGTTACCCTTCAAAAACAAATCACGCAATCGTCAGTTAGGAGGCGCTAAAGTGCGCAGCGATATGATTAAAAAAGGGATCGATCGTGCTCCCCATCGAAGTCTTTTATACGCAACAGGGGTAAAAGTGAGTGACTTAGAAAAACCATTTATTGGTGTATGTAACTCATATATTGACATTATCCCAGGACACAAACACCTTAATCATTTCGGTCAAATTGTTAAAGAAGCTATCCGGGAAGCCGGAGGCATACCTTTTGAATTTAATACAATCGGTGTTGATGATGGAATTGCCATGGGCCATATTGGAATGCGCTATTCCCTTCCAAGCCGTGAAATTATCGCCGATAGTGCTGAAACAGTTATTAATGCGCACTGGTTCGATGGCGTTTTCTACATCCCGAACTGTGACAAAATTACGCCAGGAATGTTAATGGCAGCTGCCAGGACCAACGTTCCATCTGTATTTGTTTCTGGTGGTCCAATGGAAGCAGGTGTTTCCTCTTCAGGAAAAAACCTCTCCCTCACTTCTGTTTTTGAGGGTGTCGGCGCCTATCATAGTGGCTCAATGAGTCAGCAAGAACTTCTTGAGATTGAAACTCAAGCATGCCCTACATGTGGATCTTGTTCCGGTATGTTTACGGCAAACTCAATGAACTGTTTAATGGAAGTTCTAGGAATGACTGTTCCCGGAAATGGAACAATTGTCGCCACTTCTGATGAAAGGCATGAGCTAATTCGCCAAGCAGCAAAACACTTAATCGAATTAGTGAAAAAAGATGTACGCCCACGTGACATTATTACAAGAGAAGCAATTGATAATGCATTCGCTCTTGATATGGCAATGGGTGGCTCAACAAATACGGTATTACATACCTTAGCTATCGCTCATGAGGCAGGTATTGAATACGATTTACGTGAAATAAACAAAATCGCTGAAAAAGTTCCTTATCTAGCAAAAATTATGCCAGCATCCGACTATTCGATGTCAGATGTCCACCGAGCAGGTGGAGTAAGTGCCATCCTCAATGAACTTTGCCAGATGGATGGTGTGCTCCATAAGGATTGCAAAACGATTACAGGAAAAACCCTTGCAGAAAATGTGAAAGACGCTGCCATTACCGATGAAAGTGTCATCCGGTCAAGAGAAAATCCATATAGCCCTGTTGGTGGACTATCCATCCTGTATGGAAACCTTGCTCCAGATGGTAGTGTTATCAAGGTTGGTGCCGTTGATCCATCCATTAAAACCTTCCTTGGTGAAGCAATTGTTTTTGATTCCCAGGAAGAAGCACAGGAAAACATTAATAATGGTACTGTTGAAGCAGGACACGTTGTTGTTATCCGCTATGAAGGTCCAAAAGGCGGTCCAGGAATGCCGGAAATGCTTGCACCTACATCTGCAATTATGGGTCGTGGATTAGGTAAAGAAGTTGCCCTTATCACTGACGGACGCTTCTCAGGTGCCAGCCGTGGTATCTCAATCGGTCACATTTCACCTGAAGCTGCTGAAGGCGGCCCTATCGCATTGGTCCAAAATGGTGACAAAATCTTAATTGATTTACAAGAACGTTCGATTGAGCTTCTCGTTGATGATGAGGTTTTAGCCGAACGACGTCAAGCATGGCAAAAGCCAGAACCAAAAATCAAAACAGGCTACTTAGCAAAATATGCGAAACTTGTTACTTCTGCCAATACTGGCGGAATCATGAAATTCTAGGGATCTACTAGTACCCCTCCCCTTCCTGAGAAGTAAAGGTACTAATCATTTAACGTTTTTATTCATTGAAAATGGAATAGAAAAAAATCGACGACGGGAATAAAGGAATAAGATTTAGTATTTTCAGAGAGCTGGGGTTGCTGGAAGCCCAGTAATACAACTTATTCCGACATCATCCCTGAGTGTTGAGCTGAACATACTTATCGTAAGTAGGCTCAATCAGGTGTTCTAGCTAGAGCACCTGTTATCAAAAGAAGCGTTCACTTTATTTAGGTCGCTTCATAAGGCAGTATTCGTGAGGGTACTGTAAATCCGGGTGGTACCGAGAAAAGAAAGGTCTTTTCTCCCCGATTATTCTGCGTAGTCGTTTATTTGCAGCAGTTTATTCGGAGAGGATAGGGCCTTTTTTACTATGTAAAACGGATATCAACATTCAAATACCCTAAAGGAGGGATTACAACGTGAAAGTTGAAGCTAAACTGGAAGTCCAAACCAGTACCGCACCGAAAACAGGTGGTGACCTTCTTCTTGAATTATTGATAAAGGAAGGTGTTGACACATTATTTGGGTATCCAGGTGGTGCAGTCCTACCGATTTATGATTCGATTCATCGAGCGCAAGGATCTATAAAGCACGTCCTCTTCCGCCACGAGCAAGGCTCGATCCACGCTGCGGAAGGATATGCCCGAATTACAGGAAAACCTGGAGTAGTGATTGGAACTTCAGGTCCGGGAGCTACCAATCTGGTTACCGGAATTACAGATGCAATGATGGATTCGTTACCTCTTGTCGTTTTCACCGGACAGGTTGCAAGGAGTGTCATCGGAACAGATGCTTTTCAGGAAGCTGATATCATCGGTATTACGACTCCGATTACAAAGCACAATTATCAAGTGCAATCGATAAAGGATTTGCCTAGAATCATAAAAGAAGCTTTTCATATTGCTTCTACCGGCGGCCAGGTCCAGTCGTAGTCGATATTCCAAAAGATATATCATCTGGTATTGTACCCGATGAACTAGAAGAAGCTTCTATTCAGTTACCAGGCTACCAGCCGACAACTAAGCCGAATCCATTGCAAATTAAAAAGTTGGCTGACGCAATAGCAAAGGCCAAAAGACCTGTCGTACTTGCCGGTGCTGGTATCCTTCATGGAAAAGCATCATCAGAATTAAAGGCTTTAGTAGAAAAACACAATCTTCAGGTGGTCACAACCCTTCTGGGATTAGGAACCTTTCCTGCAGACCATCCCCTTTCACTTGGGATGGGTGGTATGCATGGGACATATGTTGCCAATATGGCTTTATACGAATGTGATTTACTAATCAATATCGGTGCCCGTTTCGATGACCGGTTAACTGGCAATCTGCAACATTTTGCACCAAGTGCAAAAGTAGCTCATATTGATATCGACCCAGCTGAGATTGGTAAAAATGTTGCCACGCAGATCCCAATTGTTTCCGATTCCAAGGAGGCATTAATCGAGCTTCTTGACCAACAGGCAGATTCTCCTGACCAAGAAGCCTGGTTAAAAAAGCTAAATGAATATAAAGAAGAATTTCCACTTTGGTATAAACATAATCAAAACGAAATATGTCCGCAATGGCTAATTGAATCCATTCATAAAGTGACAAATGGTGAAGCAATTGTGGCAACTGACGTAGGGCAACACCAAATGTGGGCAGCACAGTACTACACTTTTAATACACCGGATCGCTGGATTACCTCAGGCGGGCTTGGAACCATGGGTTTTGGCTTCCCTGCCGCAATTGGTGCACAAATAGCCTCACCTGAAAGTTCAGTGATTGCCATCGTAGGTGACGCAGGATTCCAAATGACCTTACAGGAGCTTTCAATCATCCAAGAAAGAAACCTGCCGGTCAAAGTGATTATCGTCAATAATGGTGCACTTGGGATGGTTCGCCAATGGCAGGAGGCTTTTTATGAAGAACGTTATTCTGAATCCCTTCTAATGTCACATCCAGATTTTGTAAAGCTGGCTGATAGCTATGGAATCAAAGGGTTTAGGATTGACACTCCTGAGGAATTGATTACAACTCTTCCAGAAATTTTTGCTTATGAAGGCCCTGTCCTAGTTGATTGTCGGGTCATTCAACTGGAAAATGTTTACCCAATGATTGCACCTGGCAAAGGGTTACATGAAATGATTGGGGTGAAACCATGAAACGCATTATAACTGCCACGGTTCAAAATAGAAGTGGTGTCCTCAATCGGGTCACCTGCTGTTGCAAAGGCGCCAATTTAATATTGAAAGTATTTCAGTTGGACCCACAGAGCTAGAGGGAATTTCAAAAATGACCTTTGTGATTGAAGTGGAGGATGAACAGAGACTCGAACAGGTGACAAAACAACTACACAAACAGATTGATGTTTTAAAAGTTTCCGATATTACCGATAAAGCAATTGTTGCTAGAGAGCTCGCACTGATAAAAGTGGCCAGCACTAGTCAACTACGCAGTGAAATTAACGGTATTATTGACCCATTCCGGCCTTGGTTATTGACGTAAGTAAAGATAGTTTAGCCGTTCAAATCACAGGGCGGCCTGAGAAAATTGACGCATTGATTGAATTGCTTCGCCCTTATGGAATAAAAGAGATTGCCAGAACAGGACTGACTGCCTTCTTACGCGGGCACCAGCCACAAGCAAACGAACTAACTAATTACTCCCTATTAAAATAATAATATACCTTGAAAGGATGATCGATAATGGCAAAAGTACTTTATAACGGAGATATTAATGAAGAGGTTTTACAATCAAAGAAGATTGCAGTAATTGGATATGGGTCACAAGGTCATGCACATGCACTTAATTTAAAGGAAAGCGGCTTTGATGTAGTCGTTGGATTACGCGGCGGTAAATCATGGGATAAAGCAGTTGAAGATGGTGTTGAAGTTACCTCTGTTGCCGAAGCAACTGCAGCAGCGGATGTCATCATGGTTTTACTTCCTGATGAATTACAGCCAAAAGTATACGAAGAAAGTATCAAACCAAATCTTGTTGCTGGTAATGCTCTTGTTTTTGCTCATGGCTTCAACGTTCATTTTAACCAAATCGTCCCTCCAGCAGATGTGGATGTATTCCTTGTAGCTCCTAAGGGACCAGGACATTTAGTAAGACGTACTTACACTGAAGGTGCCGGTGTTCCTGCACTTTACGGCGTATATCAAGATTACACTGGTCAAGCTCGTGATATTGCGCTTGCCTATGCTAAAGGGATTGGTGCAGCCCGTGCGGGTGTATTAGAAACATCCTTCCAGGAAGAAACAGAAACTGATTTATTCGGAGAGCAAGCAGTCCTTTGCGGTGGAACTACAGCCCTTATTAAAGCAGGCTTCGAAACACTTGTTGAAGCTGGTTACCAGCCTGAAGTTGCTTACTTTGAGTGTTTACATGAATTGAAATTGATTGTTGACCTTTTATATGAAGGTGGCTTTGAAAACATGCGTTATTCAATCTCCGACACTGCACAATGGGGAGATTTCGTTTCGGGACCACGCGTTGTAAACGAAGATACAAAAGCACGTATGAAGGAAGTTTTAAAAGATATCCAAACTGGTGTGTTTGCAAAAGGCTGGATCTTGGAAAACCAAGCAAACCGTCCGCAATTTAATGCTATTAACCGCAGTGAAAACAATCATCAAATTGAAAAAGTAGGCCGTGAGCTTCGTGCGTTAATGCCATTTATTAAAAAACCAGTAACTGCAAAGAAAGAAGTGGTGGTAAATGGTTCACGTTAAGGTCTTTGATACGACTTTACGCGACGGAGAGCAGTCCCCGGGTGTTAATTTAAACCAACTTGAAAAACTGGAAATCGCAAGACAGCTTGAAAAGTTTGGTGTTGACATGATGAAGGCGGATTCCCGGCTTCCTCACAAGGGGATTTTGAAGGAGTTCGCAGCATCGCCCGTTCAATCAAAAATGTTTCCATTGCAGGCCTTGCAAGAGCGACAAAGTCGGACATTGACACTGCGTGGGAAGCCTTAAAAGAAGGTGTAGAACCCAGGCTGCACATATTTCTTGCTACTTCCCCTATTCATATGAAATATAAGCTAATGAAAACGCCGGAAGAAGTTACACAATTAGCGGTAGACATGATTTCATATGCAAGAACAAAGTTTCCGCATGTGGAATGGTCAGCCGAAGATGGTTCACGAACAGATTTAGAGTTTCTCGCTAAAATCATTGAAAAAGTGATCGACGCTGGAGCGACCGTTATCAATATACCTGATACCGTGGGATATGCTACACCAGAAGAATATGGCCGTATTTTCCGCTATGTGAGAGAAAACGTCCCGAACATCCATAAAGTGACCCTTTCTGCCCATTGTCATAATGACTTAGGGATGGCAGTTGCAAACTCGTTGGCTGCTTTAGAAAATGGAGCAACTCAAGTCGAAGGCACGATTAATGGAATTGGCGAACGGGCTGGAAACGCAGCGCTAGAGGAAATTGCTGTTGCGATGGACATTCGGAAGGATAAATATCCATTCACGACAAATTTAGTTTTAAAGGAAATTAAACGCACGAGTGACCTAGTCAGCCGCTTTACCGGCATGGCAGTCCAAGCTAATAAAGCAGTTGTCGGAAAAAATGCATTTGCACATGAGTCAGGTATTCATCAGGACGGTGTACTTAAACACGCCTCAACCTATGAAATTATTACCCCTGAGTTGGTAGGTGTTAAATCCAATGACTTAGTTCTTGGTAAACATTCGGCCGCCATGCTTTTAAAGACAAAATTGAGAACATGGGCTTTCAATTATCAAACGAACAGCTCCTTGAAGCATTCACTTCCTTTAAGCGGCTAACTGACCGGAAGAAAGAAGTAACCGATGAAGACTTATTTACCATTTTAACCGATATTCAAACGAATGTTGAGGATGTGAAGAAGTACGAACTTGTGGCTTTTCAAGTTCAGTACGCTTCTGTCAACCTCCCTACTGCTACCGTAGCGCTTACCACTCCGGAAGGAATTCGGGTAGAAACAGCCCGTACCGGACAAGGAAGTGTGGAAGCATTATTCAATACATTAGAAGCTCTAGTTACAGAGGAAATTCATCTCAAAGATTTCAAATTGAGTTCAATCGGTCAAGGGCGGGATGCTCTTGCTGAGGTACATGTAAAAATGACGGTTAACGGCTCCCCTGTCAGTGGCCGCGGCTCTGCTCAGGATGTTCTGGAGGCTTCAGCCAGGGCGTTTTTAAATACAGTCAATCGCGTATTTTTTAACAAAAAAGCAGTACAAAAAGAAACGGCTACTTTATTGTAAACCGTTAAACATGGGTACTTCAAATACCCTAGTGCTCATAAGAAATAGTAGGCTACTTTTGTGGCCTAGCGCTTACGAAGATTTCTTTTAAGGTGCTTAAAAAATGATGAGGAGGTTGCTTTGATGAAAAAACATGTTGTATTACTCCCTGGTGATGGAATCGGCAAGGAAGTTATTAATTCGGCAAAAGATGTGTTACATGCTATTGCAGAAGAATTTAATCATGAATTCAGCTTTGAAACACATGAAATCGGAGGGGCAGCCATCGACCAGTACGGCACTCCCCTGCCAGAGTCGACGGTGGAAGCGTGCGGGCAGGCAGATGCAGTATTACTTGGTGCCGTTGGTGGACCAAAATGGGATAACAACCCCTCCCATTTACGCCCTGAAAGAGGATTGCTCGGCATTCGAAAAGCGCTTGATTTATATGCTAATTTAAGACCAATCAAAGGCTTCAAGAATCTACTCCATGCCTCACCTCTTAAAGAAGAAGTGGTGAGTGGAAGCGATCTTCTGATTGTCCGTGAGCTAACAGGTGGACTTTACTTTGGTACACCAAGCGAACGGCGTGATAACGGGCAATCTGTTGTCGATACTCTTTCCTACACTCGTAAAGAGATTGAAAGAATTGTAGACAAAGCCTTTCAAGCCGCACAGCAAAGACGTGGACACCTTACTTCTGTTGATAAAGCAAATGTCCTTGAGTCTAGCAAACTATGGCGCGAAATTGTGGAGGAGAAAAAAGCGCAGTATCCAGATGTAACGGTTGAACATGCTTTAGTTGATTCTACTGCTATGAAGCTAATTACCAACCCTACCCAGTTCGATGTCATTGTTACAGAGAATATGTTTGGCGATATCTTAAGTGATGAGGCTTCTGTCCTAACTGGATCACTCGGTATGCTCCCTTCTGCTAGCTTGCGTGAAGATGGGGTTGGTCTTTATGAACCTGTTCATGGCTCTGCTCCAGATATTGCAGGCAAAGGAATTGCAAACCCTGTTGCGATGATTTTGTCAACAGCCCTAATGCTTAGATATTCCTTCGAATTAGAAGCAGAAGCAAAATTGATTGAAGACGCCGTACAATCCGTTCTCGATTCCGGATTCCATACATCCGATCTTCAGATTTCAAACGGCCGTCTTGTTGGAACAGCTGAAATGACGAAGCATATTGTTGATTATATTAAGACCCAAAACGCTTCTAAGTGTATTATGAACTGTTACGTATAATACACACTTGCGGGTAAACTGGTGGAATTGAATGTTTACCCGCAAATTTTAGTACATTTCAGTAAATGTTAAAAGTTTACTGCTGAATTCTAAAATATCTTACACATTAATGTATGAAAAGAATATAAATCTATTTATGTGAGGAAGGAAACTATGCAAAAACCAAAAAATATTATTGAAAAAATTTGGGAACAGCATGTGGTACATCAGGAAGAAGGAAAACCAGATCTACTTTATATTGATTTGCATCTCGTTCATGAAGTCACCTCTCCTCAGGCATTTGAGGGATTAAGAATGAACGGACGTAAAGTCCGTCGTCCTGAAAAGACATTTGCGACGATGGATCATAATGTTCCAACGTTGAACCGCTATTTTATTAAAGATCCAATCTCAAAGACACAGATGGATACATTGCAGCAAAACTGTGAGGAATTCGGTATTTCCCTTGCTGATATTCATCACCCAGATAACGGTATTGTCCACGTCATTGGTCCAGAACTTGGTCTAACTCAACCTGGTAAGACAATCGTCTGCGGCGATAGCCATACTTCTACACACGGGGCGTTCGGTGCCTTAGCCTTTGGTATCGGTACAAGTGAAGTAGAGCATGTCTTGGCGACACAAACGCTTTGGCAAGCACCTCCAAAAACGATGAATGTGAAAGTAAATGGTAAGCTTGGAACTGGTGTAACAGCAAAAGACTTAATTTTAGCCATCATCGGTAAATTTGGTGTTCAATTTGGAACCGGCTATGTGATGGAATACACAGGTGAAGCAATTCGCTCCCTTACAATGGAAGAACGTATGACTGTTTGTAATATGTCCATCGAAGCTGGTGCACGAGCAGGCCTTATTACTCCAGATGAAACTACTTTTGAATACTTAAAAGGAAGAAGACATGTTCCACAAGGGGAAGCTTTTGAAGAAGCAGTTGCCGGGTGGCGGGCACTTGCCACCGACGAAGGTGCTTCTTACGACACGGTTGTTGAAATCGATGCTTCTGAAGTGGAGCCACAGGTTACTTGGGGAACGAACCCAGGCATGTGTCTTCCAATAAATGCATCAGTACCAACTCCAGAAGATGCCGTCAAAGCAAGTGAAAAGGAAGAAATCACGCGTGCTCTTGAATATATGGGTCTTGAAGCTGGTCAGCCAATCTCTAGTGTAACAATTGATCATGTTTTCATCGGTTCTTGTACCAATTCAAGATTGAGCGATTTACGTAAAGCGGCTGGGGTCATCCGTGGTCGGAAGGTTAGTCCATCCGTAAAAGCAGTTGTCGTTCCAGGTTCGTTTAGCATAAAGCTTGCCGCTGAAAAAGAAGGACTGGATGTTGTCTTTAAGGAAGCAGGATTTGAATGGCGTGAGGCTGGCTGCAGCAGCTGCCTAGCGATGAATGATGACATCATTCCATCAGGAGAACGCTGTGCTTCTACTTCTAACCGTAACTTTGAAGGGCGTCAAGGAAACGGAGCTCGTACACATCTTGTAAGTCCAGAAATGGCTGCTGCTGCTGCTGTTGCAGGTCATTTTGTCGATGTCCGTCAATTCACTGCCCAAACTGTTTAATTCCTAGGAGGTATCATAGATAATGGAACCGATACGCATTCATAAAGGCCTTGTTTATCCATTAAACCGGTCAAATGTAGATACAGACCAGATCATTCCGAAGCAATTTCTAAAGCGAATTGAGCGCAGTGGATTTGGACAATTCCTTTTTTATAACTGGCGTTTTGACGAACAAGGAAAGCCACGTGAAGATTTTTCTTTAAACAATCCTAAATTTCAAGGTGCTTCCGTATTAGTTGCAGGTGAAAACTTTGGCTGTGGCTCCTCTCGTGAACATGCTCCTTGGGCTGTCCAGGATTATGGCTTCCGAGTCATTATTGCCCCAAGTTATGCGGATATTTTTAAAAATAATTGCGTTAAAAATGGCATCCTTGCCATCCAGCTTGATGATGAACAAGTTCAAACCATCATTAAAAAAGCGGAATCCGACAAGTACGAATTAACCGTGAACCTTGAAGATCAAGTAGTCGTTGATAATAAGGGTTTTGAGGTTAAATTTGATATTGCTCCCTATTCGAAGGAAATGCTCCTTAACGGATGGGATGAAATTGGTGTAACATTAACGTACGAAGATAAAATTAATCAATATGAACTTGTGAAAAATTAAGATTCTAAAAAAGCACCCCCTGTCGTTACGATCACAGGGGGTTTGACTTTTAATTAAAATTCGGGTAAGTGATCAAGATTATTTTCTTTTATCCCATCTGGTTCGCTGCGGATAATATCTCTTCCATATTTATGGAAAACATCTATATGAGCAACCTTCCCTGCTTTTGCTTCATCTAGAGCAGTAATATAATCCAGCTCACGTCCAGAGCTCGTCTTAAAGGCAATAATGTCTCCATCTTCGTTTTTCCTAACAGCTACGAATTCTTCCTTTCCGTCAGAGTTACTCTGATTTGCTTCCACATGTGCTTGCTGTTCACTTTGCTGCTTATACTGGTCATAAATTTTTTCGAAATCCTGTTGTTCCATTCCTGCCACCTCCAAACATTGGTTAGTATTTTCCTTATAGGTAAAATTATGTACCTGTGGAGAGAGCAAATTGTTAAAGCATTTTCAAAATTATCGTTTTCTAACGGGTTTGGCATTCCCTTCATTAATTTGATTTGCTTCCTATTTTCCTATGTAGATTTAAAAAAGAATGGAAAATCCACATGGGATCTAAATCGGGGACGGTAATTTTATACGGAGATGTTATTTTTCTGCGAATTCTTCTTGTTCGCCTATTTCCTATTACCTTGCTGATTACCTGGTTTTAAAAAATTCAGCATTTTACTTTCCTTTTAGCTAAAAAAAGGCAAGCACCAAAGATACCACTTATCTTTGGCGCTTCCCGTCCTTTTCTACTACGATTTCATCGACAAGCTTTTCTGCTACTTTTCGATATAAGTTACTCATATGAACGAGTGTCGAAATCATTAACACCTGCTCAAGATTCGGAGAATTTACATCTTCCGTCTTGTTCACGGCATCCTTTACTTCCTTAACCCTGGCATCCATATCCTCTCTAAAATCGACAACATTTTTGCTTGTCAAATTGAGATAGCTTTTATAAAACGAATCTACCTTACCATCCTCTTTGATGATTTTTTTATTGATCCCATCAAGTGTTGTTTTAATATCATTGATCGATAATGCCCCTTTTAACTGATAGATCAGGCTCATCAAGATAAGATGCTCTTTCGAATATTTTTTGTTCTGAATCGGAAAAATCAGCTTTCCTTTGGCATAGTTATTGATCATTGTTTTGGTTAGAACTTTTTCTTCTTCATTCCGTTTCGATTCCCCAAATTTATTTTCAAATAATTGGATTACCTGATCCATGTATAAATCTATTTCGGGAATTTCTTCTAAAGAAAGGCTTGTTTCTAGTCCTAGTTGTTCGATAATCGTTTTGATATTGTCCATGCTAAAAACCCCGTTCTAATTAATATCTACTTTTATTATACATTTTGAAGTAAGCATTGACTAGCTAACGTTTTATTAGTATGATTATATGTAGTTACAAAAACTACATGCTGTATTGGGGGTATTTAAAATGAATCAACACATTCGGGAACCTATCAATGGACTTACCCACCTAGCTGGAGCGATTTTATCGTTTGTCGGACTCCTTGCAATGGTGATTAAAGCTGCAATGACAACTTCATCCTCACTGGCAATCTCTGCTGTAATCATCTTCGGCGTGAGCATGATCCTTCTTTATTCGGCATCAGCAACTTATCACATGGTGATTGCACGAGATAAAGTTATCGCCTTTTTACGACGACTCGACCATTCGATGATTTTCATCCTAATTGCTGGAACGTACACGCCTTTTTGCTTTATTAGCTTAAACGGACAAACGGGTTGGATTCTCTTTTCGATTATTGCCTCCGTTGCGATCTGTGGGGTTGTTTTTAAAATGGTATGGTTTAAATGTCCTCGCTGGATTTCTACAGCATTATATTTAGCGATGGGCTGGATGATTGTGTTTGTTTCCTCACCACTTACTGGTAGTTTAAATCCGTACGGTTTGTTCCTTTTGTTTCTGGGAGGAATTTTCTACACGATTGGCGGGGTAATTTACGGGGCAAAGCCAAAGTTTTTAGAATTAAAATATATGGGCTTTCACGAGATTTTCCATATTTTTATATTACTCGGCAGTTTGGCGCATTTCTTATGTGTTTTCTTATTTGTTATTTAAATGAAAAAATCGACCTTGAATATCAAAGGTCGATTTTTTCATTTATTCTTCTTAGCAGCTCTTCTAGAAGAACCCGGGCATGGTTATGAATCGGGTCCTTCGCTGCGTATAAAAGGGTTACTCTGTTATTTGTGGCAAGGGTAATAATTTGTTCAACAGCACGGGATTGCTGTTCATTTGATTGGAGCTCCATAAGGTATTTATCCCGGAATTCTGCAAACCTCTCCGGCTTATGGCCAAACCATTTTCGCAGTTCATGGCTTGGAGCGATGTCCTTTACCCATCGCGTCAATTTCGCGTCCTCTTTAGTAATTCCACGCGGCCACAATCGGTCAATTAAAATACGATAGCCATCTACTTCACTTGATGGGTCGTATATTCTTTTTAAAAATAAATCTCTCATCAGATTGCCTCGATTTTTATCAAACGTTTGATTCGTTTTTTTACGAATTCATTATAGCCTTTATTGTTTGATTAAATCTATTTTTTAAAACTAATTAACTTCATCTCTGTCATTTCTTCGATTGCATATTTCAATCCTTCACGGCCAATTCCGCTTTCCTTCACACCGCCATATGGCATGTGGTCAACACGGAAGGTTGGGATGTCATTAACCATTACGCCGCCCACTTCTAGCTCTTCAGCTGCTTTTAGGGCTGTAAAGACATTGTTGGTATAAATTCCTGCTTGAAGCCCGTATCTCGAATCATTTACATAATGAATTGCTTCATCTACCGATGATATTTTGTTTATTAAAACAATTGGAGCAAAGACCTCTTGGCAGGAAACCTTTTCTTTTGGATCCACATTTAATAAAACCGTAGGCTCGACGATATTACCTTCACGCCCGCCTCCTGCAGCAACAATTGCACCGGACTGTCTTGCTTCCTCAATCCATTGAAGCGTTCGATCCACATCTTTAGGACTGATCAAGGCAGATACTTCTGTTTCCGGATCTAGCGGGCTGCCTAATTTTAAGCTTTGTGCTTTGGCAACAAATTTTTCAACGAATTCATCATACAGTTCTTCATGAACATAGGCTCGTTGCAAGGAAATACAAACCTGGCCAGCAAAGGAGAAAGCCCCGGTTACGGCTCTTGGAATAATCGAATCGATATCAACCCCCTTATCGACGATTAACGCTGAGTTCGAACCAAGCTCGAGTGTCACCTTTTTTAATCCGGCTTTGCTGCGCAGTCCAATTCCGACTGCAGGACTGCCGGTAAACGTAATAGCTTTTACCCGATCATCGTGAATCAAACGATCCCCAACAACCCCCCCGCTGCCTGTTACCACATTCAGTGCCCCTTTAGGTAAGCCGGCTTCTTGAAGTAATTCCGCTAAATATAAAGAAGTCAATGGCGTTTGCGATGCCGGTTTTAAGACTATCGTATTTCCTGCAGCAATCGCCGGCCGACCTTGTCGGCCACCAGATTCATTGGAAAGTTAAACGGAGTGATAGCGGCAACAACACCGATCGGCTGACGAATCGTAAAGGAAATCCGGTCCTCTCCGCCTGGAGCAGCATCCATTGGAATGGTTTCTCCGTGAATCCGTCTCGCTTCTTCTGCAGCAAATTTATACGTCATAATGGTTCTTGCAACCTCAGCCTTCGCAGTAGTCCAAGGCTTTGCGGCTTCCAATGCAAGCAATCGCACACACTCTTCTTCATTTTTTGTCATTAACTCTACTAGTCTTTCTAAAATGGATGCCCTTTGATGTGCTGGCATTTTCGCCATAATTGGTCTGGCCTTTTCGGCTGCTGCAATCGCTGTATCGACTTCTTTTGCATCGGCATAAGCAATTTCTGCCAGCAGTTCATTATTATAAGGACTGTGCAACGGGCGGTACTCTTTCGCTTCCACCCATTCTCCATTTATGAATAAATGTTTTCTCATCGTTACCACTCCTATTCGTTATACTAACTGTTTTAAGACTCCTTCAATAACATCGAGTGCTTCATCAAGTTGATCATCCGTGATGACAAGCGGCGAAAGGAAGCGTAATACATTCCCATAAAGTCCGGCGCTAAGGACAATGACACCCCGTTTGTTACATTCCTGGACCACTCTTGCTGTTAGGTCTTTATCAGGCTCTTTCGTTAGCAGATCTTTTACAAGTTCCACTGCACACATGGCGCCCAAGCCGCGAACATCACCAATCACATCGAACGTATCCTTCAAGCTATTAAAGCGGGATACTATTTTTTCCCCAATAACATTGGCACGGTCAACCAGCTTTTCTTCATCAATCATTTCAATGACCTTTACCCCAGCAACACATCCCAATGGACTGCCGCCATACGTACCGCCTATTTCACCCGGTGCTGCTGCATCCATAATTTCCGCACGTCCTGTTACAGCACTAATCGGAAGGCCCGCTGCAATTGACTTCGACATCGTCATAATGTCTGGAACAACATCAAAGTGCTCGATGGCAAACATTTTCCCTGTGCGCCCAAAGCCCGTTTGGATTTCATCCGCTATAAAAAGAATACCATGCTTTTCACAAATCCGCTTCACACCTTGAACAAATGTCTTAGATGGAATAATAAATCCACCCTCGCCTTGAACAGGCTCCATAATGATCGCGGCAATTTCTTCAGCAGGTACTTCAGATAAGAAAAAGTCTTCCAACTGGTTTAATAGATTTTGATCTAGCTCTTCTGCAGTTACGCCAAATGGTGCACGATAATAATATGGATAGCGAGCCTTATATGTGTCAGGTGCAAATGGACCGAAACCAAACTTATAAGGTTTCACTTTACTGGTTAGGGACATAGCTAACAAGGTTCTGCCATGGAAGCCTCTATCAAAAGAGATAATTGCCTTCCTGCCAGTATATTTACGAGCTATCTTAACGGCATTTTCTACGGCTTCTGCTCCGCTATTGAGGAAGAATGTCTTTTTTGCATGTGTACCAGGTGTAATTTCATTTAACTTTTCTGCAAGTTCAATATAAGGCTCATACATCATCACGTTAAAGCCAGGATGGATATACTTTTGAATTTGTTCTGTTAATGCTTCTACTACCTTTGGCGGGCAATGCCCTGCATTTAGTGTACCAATCGCACCACCTAAATCAATGAATACATTCCCATCCACATCTTCTAGGAGCGCGCCTTTTCCTTTGGCAGCAAACGATGGTACAGTATTAGAAACCCCTTGAGGGACATTATTGGCTCTTCTTTCTAATAGAGATGAAGATTTTGGCCCTGGAATGGATGTCTTTAGTTCAATTGATTTAATAGAAGTTGTTTTCATGTTATTTCCCCTTCCCATTTTAAAAAGTATTTACTTACTATTATCTAATGCAAAATTCATGCCAAGTTCTCAAATCCCATAAAAGCTATCCTTGTTCCATACACATAATAACAATCATTCAAAAATGAATAACATCATTCATTTTTGAATAAGAGCTGGCCTACGATCTGCTAAATAACTAAAAACAGATGTTGATTTTTCTATCTCCGCTAAAGAAATCTCAATGATTTTAACAGATTCTACATCCTCTTCTATTTCCGCAATCAGCTTTCCATCCGGCCCAATCACCGCGCTTTGACCACGGTACTGATATTTTTCATTTGAACCTATCCGGTTGCAGTAAACCACAAAAAATTGGTTTTCTAGTGCTCTTGCCTGAATAAACAATCGGTGAATATATTCATATGGCGCCATATTAGCAGAATTCACGATTAGAAGATTAACACCTTTCATGGCCAATTCTCTCGCAGGTTCAGGAAATTCAATATCATAGCAGGTTAAGAGCCCGATTGATAAACTTTCTAACTCTATTTTTGTCCATTCCTCTCCAGGGCTAAAAAGTTGTTTTTCTTCTGTAAAAAGGTGAGTCTTTCGATAATAAGCTAGGGCCTGTCCATTTTTATTCATGAAACAGGTTGTAATATACATTTCCTCTTCGGAAACATACTCTGGGAAGGAATAGACCAAAGAAACCGGATAGGTCTTCAACATTGGCTGAATTCGTCTAAAACTTTCTCCATCACGAGGTTCAGCGAGTGTTCTCATTTGCTCATTAGAGACCAACCCAGTTAAGTTCAATTCAGGTAAAACCAGGATATCTGCAGATTCTTCAGAGGCTTTTTTGAGAGGCCTCCTCCATTTTCGTTAAATTTTTCTCTTTATTTCCATCAATAACAGAAAGCTGTGCTATAGCGATTCTCCATGTTTTTTCCATGAGGGTCCTCCTACTCAAATAAAGAAGAGGCTCCAAATCTTATTCGTTTGGAGCCGCAATCCTGAAATTCCTACTCTACCAATAAAGTCTTACACTGCTTCATCAATTTTTTCAAAATCCATTTCCGGTGGCTGGTTTTTAAACATTTTTGTAAGTAGGAGCAAGTATGTAAATCCTATTGCAGCCCAAATCCCACCTAAAATCAATGCATTTTTGTCTAAATTTATTAATAACCAAAAGTCAAAACCCACTCCAAGTGCCGGAAATAATAGGAAAAATACGTTGTCTTTTCCTGACCTTCTTTTTCCTTTAACATAATAATGAGCAATGACTGAAACATTTACTAAAGTAAATGCGATGAAAGCACCAAAGTTAATAAAAGAAGTGGAAGTCGATACATTAAGCTTTAATGCTAACAAACCTATGATTGCCACAATGATAATGTTGAGTACAGGCGTTTTAAACTTAGGATGTAGATACCCAAAGATTTTCTTAGGCAATACCGAATCACGTCCCATCGCAAACAACAATCTCGATGCACTAGCCTGTGCCGAAATTCCAGATGCAAATTGAGCAATAATGATACCAGCTAGAAAAATGGAGCTAAACAAATTCCCGCCAATTTGTTTGGCAATTTCGAAGCCTGCTGAATCTATACTTTTAAAATTATTAAAATTAGGGTGTACTAATTGAGTGAAGTACGATGAAACGACGAAAATAACCCCACCAATTACTGTTGTAAGAATAATCGCTCTTGGAATGTTTTTTTCGGGGTGAATGGCATCTTCGGTAAATGTTGAAATCGCATCAAAGCCTAGGAATGAATAACATGCGATCGAAGCCCCAGCAAGGACAAACGATAACGATACGTTTCCATTGATGAAGGGGTTGATTGAAACCAGTGTAGCCTCACCCATGCCGCCTGCTATACTTTTAATACTTAAAATAATAAAGAAGGCAATGACTAAAAATTGAAATACCATCATCAACGAGTTAACTTTGGTACTCAATTTAATTCCGAATATATTGATTACGGTAGTCACTAAAATAAATGATAATACCCATAGCCAGGTTGGCACTGCAGGAAAGGCGGCATTTAAATAAGCGCTTCCAATTAGCCATATCGCCATCGGAATGAACACATAGTCTAGAAGGGTTGCCCATCCTACCATAAATCCTAGGTGCGGATTGAGTGATTTCCTCGTGTAGGTATAGGCCGACCCAGCAACAGGATAAGCTTTAACCATTTGGGTATAACTGAAAGCGGTAAAAAACATTGCTACTAGAGCGACAAGATAAGCGCTCGCCTCGAGTCCATGTGTCGCTTGAGCAACTGTACCATATATTCCAAATACAATCATCGGCGCCAAATAGGCTAGTCCAAAAAGGACCAAGTGGGAAAGGGTTAGTGAACGTTCCAGTGATACCTCTCGACTTTTCATTAAAATCCCCCTTAAATATCTTTAATTAACGTCATAGAATAGGAAAATCGTATCATAGGGCACACTTACAATTAATGGTAGGGAAGATTCCGTATGATGAATATAAGTAAATTGGTTATTAAGTTTTGAGCCTTTTTAAAGCTCATATTTGATTGACTAATTTTCCTAGTTCGAATAATCTGAATTTTTTAGTTAAATTTTCCCTATTAAATTACAAAATGATTTGCCTACCCCTTCCTGCCCCCCTTATTTCTAATCATTTGTAAAATATCTTCCCTACATTCCCTTGAAAATCTTAATAGAATAGCGGTTACATTCTATTATGCAATTATTGTGCCATTCTATTAAAAGGCGACGAATTATGATTTCTCCACTTCGTTGAAGGCAAAAAGTAAATTGCTCATTCATTTTTGAATATCAATTATTCAAAAGTGAATGAGCAATTTTGAAAAAACTATTTATACTTTAGCTCCCATTTGATTGTTCTTTAGTTTGTTATAAAGCCTGCTAATCGTTGGCTGGCTCACTTCTAACACTTCTGCCACTTTGGTTAGGGTCGTGTATTTCGAAAGGGCTAAATCAAGAAGCTGTTTTTCTGTTTCTTGGACAGCATGAGTTAAAGGGATAATAGAACGGACTTCAACTGGATTTTGGCTCTTCTTTCGGTTGTCCAAAATTTTCACAAGATCATTGGCCGTAATCATTTGATTTGCTGTAATGACCATTGCTCTTTCCGTTACATTTTGTAATTGCCTTATATTCCCTGGCCACTTGTATGCTTTTAACATTTCCATTGCATCTTCTGAAAAATGCTTTTTAGTAGTAAATCGATCATTATAATATTCTAGAAAGTGATAAATCAGATGTTCGATATCTTCCATTCTCTCACGCAAAGGTGGCACCATTAAAGGTATAACATGAATCCGGTAAAATAAGTCCTCACGGAACGTTCCTTCGTTTACCATTTCCTCTAAGTTTTTATTTGTTGCAGTAATAATTCGAATATGAATTGGAATAGGTTTCGTTCCACCAATTTTCATAATCTCGCGCTCTTGAATGGCCCTTAGAAGCTTTACTTGTAAATTTAGCGGTAATTCACCTATCTCATCAAGAAAAAGGGTTCCTTCATTGGCTAATTCGAATAATCCTTTTTTTCCTTGGTTGAGAGCACCGGTAAAGGCACCTTTTTCATAACCAAACAGTTCACTTTCTAACAGATTTTCTGGAATCGAACCACAATTTATCCGGATAAAGGGCTTTTCCGCTCTAGGGCTCAATTGATGGATGGAATGGGCAATTAATTCTTTCCCGACACCCGACTCCCCGTAAATGGTAACCGTCGATTCTACTTGAGCAACTCGCTCGACTTCAAACATCAAATTTTTCATTTGTTCGGATTGATAGATAATCCTCTTATCATTTCCTTGATTAATCTTCCTTAAGATATCAACTTCTCTACGGTATTGCTCTTTTAGTGTCTTCGCCTCCTCAAGCTCTTTCTCTAATTTCGTTACTTCTGTAATATCACGAGAGGCAATGACAATTCGTTCTAATTCTTTCCTTTGATTAAAAATCGGATTGCCAACAGCTAGAATTTTCCGTCCCATTCGATTATGTTGAACAATGGAGATTTTCTTTTTCTTCTATTACTTTTCTGGTTACAGATGGCTTAAACCAGCCTTTTTCTTCAAGGTCTAGAATATTTTCGCCAATAACAGTCTGCGGGTTAACACCCCATAAATTGTGGGTGCTTCGGTTAGAAACTCTGATTATTTTCCCTAACGGGTCTACGACTAGGACTTCATCGTATATGGAGTCAACAATCGCTTCTAAATCTGTAGTCATAGCCCTTAAATTTTTCGAATATGTCTGCTTTAAATAATCGATTTCTAATGATTTACTGTCTACCCAACCAATCATTTGACCTTTTTCATCGACGATAAGGGCATATAAGAAATCATGAACTGAAATGGAAAAGTCCTCATTGTACGCTAAAGTTATAAAATCTGTGCTATAAACTAACCTTTGGTCAAGCTTGCCTATTTGCATGAGAAGGTGATGACTATCGCAAATACCAATAAGCTTCTCTCCTGTTTTTATAACTAGTAATTGTGAGTTAAGTTGAATCATAAAATCTAAGGCTTCCTTAACGGTAGATAAGTCATCTATTATGGCAAAGTATTTATTATAATCCAAGCGCATTTCTCCCTTTCCATCCATTAAAATCATTATGTTCAAATAATTCTTAACTATCATCATGATAACACGGTTCCATAGAAAAAGTCGCTACAGGAGCGACTTTTTTATCAAGAATGGAGGAGGAAATCTTAGCTTTTTTCTCTCAACTAATCAACGGTAACTTAATCTCAATCAAGGTTCCTTCGATAATTTAAATTAAACCATTGATTCACTTGGTTGCTTTACTTCCTGACGTTGCTCCTTAATAAGAATTCCTCCAATCAAGCCGAGCATTGAGAAAATGACTGGAATAATAAAACCGTAGTGGTATCCAACACTACTTGCAGCCGTATGGAAATGGTCTAATACTTTCCCAAAAATGCTTGGTAATAGAACAGCACTTAAAAATCCTCCAGTATTCGCAAATCCTGAAACAACTCCTACCTCTTTTATAGGGAATGATTGGCGAACGGCGGCAAATGTTAACGAACTTGCGCCATTTCCATAGCCTATGACTAAGAATAGAATAATCAGCATGAAATATGGGGGTTTTCCGCTAAATAAAAGAAAAGCAATCCAGCTTAAAAGAATAAACAGATGAACAACCACATAAGGTCGTTTGATTGATTCTAATCGGCTGAAATCCAACTAGTGAGCGGAGCGCCAACAATTGCTCCAATAAGACCAATCATTATGAGCTGACTTGCACCAGAACGAGTCATTCCATAAACATGCATCCCGTATGGCACTGCCCAGGATCCGATAAAACCTACGTACGTACCGACAAGACCAAAGTGACATAAGAATGTTGCCCATGCTTGACGGTTAGAAAAAACCCGTCGCAATGTAAGTAAAGGATTTTCTCGGTTATGCACCAGTTTAATAGAAGATTTTTTTGTCAAGGTATCATTTTTTATAAATTGCTTTGACTTTTTAACAAGGACAAAATAAAGAAGAAATGCACAAAGACATAAAATAATTCCCACTGTGAAAAATGGCGCCCTCCACCCCGCTAAGGCAATCCATGCCGAAAAAGGAACAGTCGCCATTACGAAACCAAGACTACCACTCATTCCAGCCACACCAAGCAAACCAATAAATTCTTTCGCTTTAAACCATTGGCTTAAAATCAAAATTAAATTGACCCAAATGGTCGCATCACCCATTCCCACCATTAATCTGGCTAGGAGTAAAACGACCTCATTCGGAGCTAGACTATAAAGTAACGTACCTAGCCCGTTAAGCAGTGTCCCAAGAATAAGAAAAAGATTGAGGCCAAAACGATCAGACAAGATCCCAATCGGAATTTGCAAACCCGCATATGCCAAAAATTGAATACTTGTCAGTAATCCAATCGTTGATGCAGAAACATTAAAATCTTTCATTAATTGATCAGAAATTAATCCCGGCGCTGTTCTTTGACTTACGATTAAAAAATAAGTAAACAATACTGCGGTAAAAACAACCCATCTATAGCTGCTATTTTGTTTTTCCAATAGTCTCTTCTCCTGTTAGCTTTATTCCCTTCATATTATACTCTAAATTCTACATATATGAATTGTTCTGCTCAAATAATGGAAATTCAACAAAAGGAGAATAACATCATTTAAATATAAAATACTTTGACATACTAATATAAATGAAGTATATTACCAAATGTACGAACATTATTTTAAAATTAAACTTTAATATTCGTGTTTAGGGGTGTAATTATGGAAAACGTGTTTGACTACGAAGATATTCAATTGATTCCAGCAAAATCTATAGTAAAAAGTCGATCCGAGTGTGATACAACTGTAACTTTTGGCGGTCATACATTTAAATTGCCTGTGGTACCTGCAAATATGCAGACGATTATAGACGAAAAGATTTCCATTTACTTAGCAGAAAACGGTTACTTCTATATTATGCATCGCTTTGAACCAGAGAAGCGACTAGCATTTGTTAAAGATATGAAATCACGTGGATTAATTGCATCTATTAGTGTTGGCGTTAAGGATGAAGAATATAGATTCATACAACAATTAGCAAAAGAACAACTTTCACCTGAATATATTACGATTGATATCGCGCACGGTCATTCCAATGCCGTGATTGAGATGATTCAGCATATTAAGAAACACTTACCTCAAAGCTTTGTCATTGCCGGTAATGTCGGAACTCCTGAAGCAGTTAGAGAATTAGAACATGCCGGTGCAGATGCGACAAAAGTAGGCATTGGACCTGGAAAGGTATGTATCACGAAAATTAAAACTGGATTTGGAACTGGTGGTTGGCAATTAGCTGCATTACGTTGGTGTGCAAAGGCTGCAAGTAAGCCAATTATTGCAGACGGAGGTATCCGTACACATGGTGATATAGCTAAATCAGTTAGATTTGGTGCAGCTATGGTCATGATTGGCTCATTATTTGCTGGACATGAGGAATCACCAGGAGAAACCATTGAGAAAGATGGCAAGCTTTACAAAGAATACTTTGGTTCAGCTTCGGAATTTCAAAAAGGTGAAAAGAAAAATGTAGAGGGCAAAAAAATGTATGTGGAGTACAAAGGTCCTTTAAAAGATACATTGATAGAAATGGAGCAGGATCTTCAATCCTCTATTTCCTATGCAGGAGGAAATAAGCTAGAAGCCATCCGTAATGTAGATTATGTCGTCGTTAAAAATTCAATCTTTAACGGTGATAAAGTATATTAAAGGTTTAAACCTTTTCTAGGTTTAGGTGATTGAATTTCTCCAACAATCATTTCTTTCCATTTACCTTTATCATGCAATAGCAAAGCTTTCATCTATATCATTTCCTGTGAGGTAGCTTTAGTTCTGAGTATCAAAAGCCGATCTTCTTGTCAGGAAGATCGGCTTTATTATTATTTATTTTACAATTCCTGAAAGAATCAAGTTCCACACAACATCAAATTCCTGATCAATGGTAGGGGAGACCCATTCTTTTGCATGGGCAGGATGATGAAATCGAGCAGTGGCATAAAGATACCACTAGCAGTCGCTGCTGCATCTGTCGATTTAAATTCTTGATTAGCGATTCCCTCTTCAATAATAGGTATAATTTGACTGATTAATTCATCAATATGAGCATTTACCACATCTACAGATTCTTCAACCAGGGTTGTATACATCGTAAACAACTCAGGGTCTTTCTGGAGCAAGGTATGTTTAATTTGAATCAATATCGTAAACCATAAACGCAAGCGCTCAGAAGCTGAACAGTCCTGGATAAAAACGGCCTCTAATGGTACCGTGATACTATGCAGCCACCTCTTTGCAACAGCTTCTCGTAGAGCGGCTTTACTTGAAAAATGACGGTAGATTGTCCCATGACATACATTTAGAGCCCTTGCAACATCGACAACACTTGTTTTCTCTGGTCCAAATCGGCGTAGCACCTGCTCCGCCGTATCTAAAATGGTTTCTTTCGCTAAGGAACGATCTGCCATTCTCCTACTCTACTCCGAGCATACCCATTTGCTCAGCAGCATAACGTGTCCCAGCAACAGCTTCAACAGGCACAGCCGCTTCAATTCGTTCAAGATCGGACGGGCTAAGTTGAAGTCCAACTGCGCTCAATGAATCCTGTAGTTGTGAACGTTTGCGAGCTCCAATTAATGGGATGACATCCTCGCCTCGAGAAAGAACCCAAGCAATGGCAAGTTGTGCCACGTTTGTTTGTTTTTCCTCAGCTATTTCTCGTAAAGCCTTCACAAGAGCTAAGTTCTTATCCAGGTTCTCGCCCATAAAGCGTGGAGAGAAAGAACGGAAATCAGGCGCTCCTTGACGATCCTTGGACCACATTCCTAGTTTGAACAATTACCCTATTTGATTAAACTTAAAAATTCTAAGCCCTTATTTTTAACAAAGTATATTTTCATCAGAACGCTTTTGCTTCAGTTTTTTAAGGATTTGTTTAAGAATTGGATTACCTTTATTATCAATTTTATAGACAATATATATCATATTTTTTACTGAAAGATTAGGGAAAATCACTTTCGTTTTTTGTAACCTTATTGATTCTTCAATTAAATACGTAGGCAAAATGCTAACGCCCATGTCATTCTCAATATCTTCTAAAATAGCTATTAAATCTGGAATACTATGAAAGGGCTGGAAAATACTATTTCAAGCTTACTCTGGTGTTTTGGGTGAAGAAGAAGGAAAAACATTAAATATATTAATCAACGAAGCAGGTAACAAATTAGAAAAGTAATAAAAAAAGTTGACTGTAATTATTTTTCGTGTTAATTTGTATATGCAAATGAAAAAAGGACTGAAGAAAATGAATGAAGAAGAACAAGTATTAATTCATTGCTTATATTTTACAGCAAGTCGTTTTGCGCGCAACATGACAAAATTGGCTGAAAAAACATTTGATTTTGGTGACCTTGCTCCTTCTTATTTGTATATGATCATGATTGTTAAATTCCATCCGGAAATCACGCAAAAAGAGTTATGCCACAAGTTGTCCATCGCACCTTCTACTAGTACGAGGTTTATTGATAAACTCGAAAGACTAAAGCTGGTGACAAGAAAAGTGAATGGCAAACAAACGTATATTTCTTTAACGGGTGAAGGAGAAAAAATTTACAAACAGTTTCGCGTTTCTTTAAAGGAATTGTTTGCAGGCTATTCTCAGATATTAGGAAGGGAATTTAGCATGGATCTAAGCAAAATGCTTAATGAAGCGAGCAATAAGCTAGAAGAAGAAATATAAATTTTTTTAGCCTTTCATTTGTATATACAAATAAAAAAGGAGGTCTACCAATGTCAGAAAAAGTATTACTCCTTGTCGGAGCAGGTCCAGGGATTGGTTTGAGCACTGCGAGAAAGTTCGGAAACAAAGGTTTTAAAGTGGCCCTTATCGCCCGCCGTTTACAAGCTCTACAGCAGTATGAGGCAGAGCTGAGCCGAGAAGGGATTGAGGCGAAAGGATTTCCTGGCGATGTTTCTTCTGATGAGAGTTTAAAAGCGGCTATCGATTCCGTTATTAAAACGTACGGTAAGGTCGATGTTCTTTTATACAATGCCGCTGTATTAAAACCGGGTAAACCAACTAAATTAACTGCTGATGATTTAATTAATGAATTTAAAATTAACGTGTCCGGTGCACTTACAAGTGTTAAAGAAGTCTTACCACATATGGAAAAAGGAACGATCCTTTTGACAGGCGGCGGTCTGGCGCTTTATCCAAATGCTGACCTTGCTTCATTGTCTATCGGAAAAGCAGGTATACGCAGTCTTGCATATAGCTTGCATCAAGAATTGAGCCCTAAAGATATTTATGTCGGAACATTAACGATCAAAGGGTTTGTACAAGAAGGAACATATTTCTCACCTAAAAATATTGCGAATACATTTTTTAGCATGTACGAAAATCAAACTGAAACAGAAATTATGTTTGAAGAAAAGTAAAGCTTTTTTTAAAGGTACATTTGCATGCAAAAATGTAAAAACTTCTATGACTCAAACAAAAAATGAAACCAAAACTAGAAAAGAAAAATAAGGACAAAAGGAGACTTACTAATGAAAACTCTCGTAATTATCACTCACCCTAATCTTGAACAATCGCGAATTAACCGCACTTGGATGGAGGAATTGAAAAAACACGAAGAAATTACGATTCATACTCTTTATCAAGCGTATCCGGACGGGAAAATAAACGTAGCACACGAACAAAGCCTATTAGAATCACATGACCGTATTATTCTTCAATTCCCATTCTACTGGTATAGCACGCCTTCTTTGTTAAAACAATGGCAAGATGAAGTGCTTTCTTACGGCTGGGCATACGGAGAAGGCGGCGACAAGCTTCATGGTAAAGAATTAGGTCTTGCAATCTCAACCTTTGGTCCAAAAGATTCTTACCAGCCTACTGGCTACAATAATTTTACCATGGAGACGTTAACAACTCCTTTACAGCAAACAAGCAATCTCATTGGTGCCCGTTTTATGCCATTATTCGTGTTGAATGGTGTTATGCATGTCTCAGATGAAGAACTTGCAGAAAATGCAAATGCATATGTAGATCACGTTCTTCAACCATTAAAGGTAGAAGCTTAATTTAAAAACTCAATGAAGATATCCTTCTGTTTCTTTGGAATACCTTCATTGCATCAAACATTTGAAGTATGTTGCGTGTACAAACAACTATAGAACTAAAATCAGAAGGGTGATAAAAATGAAAACATTAGTCCTTGTTGCACATCCAAACCTGGAGCAATCGAAAGTAAATAGAACGTGGATGAATCGTCTTCAACAAGAAGAGAATGTAACGGTTCACAATTTATATGCACATTATCCAAATTTTGAGATCAATGTAGAAAAAGAGCAGCAGCTATTATTGGAGCATGATCGCATTGTTCTGCAATTCCCATTCTATTGGTACAGCACACCAGCTTTATTAAAGCAATGGCAGGATGTCGTTTTAACTTACGGCTTTGCCTATGGGTCAGAAGGAAACAAATTGCAAGGAAAAGAGTTTATGCTTGCTATTTCTTCCGGCGGTCCTGCTGTAGCTTACCAGGCTGGTGGTTACAATAGCTATTCCATGAGTGAGTTAACTCGCCCGCTCCAAGCGACAGCAAACCTCTCTGGTATGCATTTCTTGCCTTCATTTCTTTTACAAGGAATGATGACACTAACCGAAGAAAGACTTCAAGAAAGCTCGGAAGCACTTGCTGCTTATGTAACCAATCCAAATTTACGTGCAGGCCGTTAATCGGTCTTTGAACGGATTAATCTTGAAATATCAATTAGCTTAATAAACTGTAAGAAATGAAAGGAAGATTTGAAAATGAAAACCTTAGTTATTTATACACATCCAAACCCTTCCAGCTTCAATGCTGCCATTAAAGAAACCGTCGTAAATGAGTTGACTTCAAATGGACATGAGGTAAAAGTTCGTGATTTATACGAAATGAACTTCAATCCGGTTTTGTCAGGAGAAGATTTTGTCCAACTTTCTCAAAATCAAACTTCAGCAGATATTAAATCAGAACAAGATGCAATCTCTTGGGCCGATCAGCTAGTATTTATTTATCCAACATGGTGGACGAATATGCCGGCGATGTTAAAAGGATATATTGACCGAGTATTTACAAATGGATTTGCCTTCAAATATACAGAAAATGGCGCTGAAGGATTATTAAATGGTAAGAAAGCGATTATTTTTCAAACTACAGGCCAGCCGAAAGAAAGCTTAGAAGCCTACAACTTGATTTCACCTCTACAAATAAGCATGGAAATGGGTACGCTTGCCTTTATAGGTATCGAAACAGTTTCACATTCGTTCTTCCATTCAGTCCCATTCGTGTCAGATGAAGACCGTAAAAACATGCTCAATGAAGTCAAACAAGTACTTTCAAAATTAGCAATCTCTAACGTGTAACGAAGGAAAGCAGGATCACCTTCTATTGGTGGCCTGCTTTTATTCTAAACATGCTTAATCCTCATCCTTCACATCCAGATCTTCCAGAATCGGTTCGTTCAGTATTTCTTCTACTAAGTGTTTATACTTCTCCATTTGTTTTAGATGTGTGTTGAACTGTTCTTTATAGATCAAATACTCGGCCCCATCATGAATGGCACGAATTTTCCTTCGTTGGATTAAGCTTTCGACCGTAGACTCTGGAATGGATAAATATTCTGCCGTTTCTTTTATAGTAAGATACACTACCATCAATCCTTTTTCTTAAAATGAAATTTGCTGAACCACTCGGGCTGATCTTCCTTTTGTTGTCACTGCTTGTGATAGAGAGTTGAGAATTGCTTCCTCCGTTGCTTCTGCCACACCGGTAAAAAGCTGATTCAAAGTTGGATGATCTTCACGGAGCTGGACTCGGTTCTCAATACTTCCTTCTGAAAAATGAGCGATTTTATGAGCTGTCGAAAAAGCAATGACAATATCACCGCTTCCGTGGCTAAAATGACTTCCCGTCCGCCCAAGGCCAATTCCACAGCGTTTGGCAATTCGCTGCAATTGGCGATCACTTAACGGGGCATCGGTTGCCAAGACAATGATGATTGATCCATCGGATGTTTCAGACAGCCCATCCCCATTTGAATCACGAAAGGCTAAAAGCTCTTCCTTTTTCCCAAAATTGCTCAGAATAAGGCAGCCAACCATATACCCTTCAACCTGTCGGGACGAAGAGCCAATGCCACCTTTATAGCCAAAACAAATCATCCCTTTACCAGCACCAACGGCCCCTTCTTCTGCTTGGTGGTCAGAAGCGCTGTTGATTGCTTGAATCGCATGCTCCGGCTGACTGAAAATAGACGAATGGAGTTTAAATAGCTGTCATTGCATTCCCCTACGACCACATTAATGGTCCCAGTGGTGTCGCCAATTTCAGGATTTCTCTCCAGCATGTATTCCAGTGTTCCTTGCATGACCACAGGTACAGCGAAGGTATTTGTTAACATGATTGGCGATTCGAGCACGCCTAATTCAGTCACTTGCACAAGCCCTGTTGTTTTTCCAAAACCGTTGATCACATAGCTTGCCGCCGTTACTTTTTCTTTAAACAAATTGCCCTTATGAGGTAAAATCGCTGTTACTCCTGTACAGGCGTAATTCTCTCCAGCTTCATCAAGCGGGAAATCCAGTGTCACATGGCCAACCATGACACCTTCAACATCCGTAATACAGTTTCTCGAACCTGGTGGCAGCTTGCCTATTATTCTTCCAGATTCCCTAATTTTCATCGTCCAACACCTGGACGACGGTCGAGGAAGTTTTGATAAGCAAAGCCTCTTACCTCTTCTTCAGAATAGTATTTTAAAAGTTCGTTTATAAGATTCTGGCTCTTGGAAGCATTCTCTAAGTCAGTAATAAAAGTAGCTATTCCGTCAAAATCCGAACCTAAACCGATTTGCTTCACGCCGCCTAAGGAGCAGAAATGATCAATATGTTTCACAAGGTCCGGTATCGAAGCTTTACCACTCTCGGTTATAAATGGCGGATTGTACACAACATGAATCAGACCGCCTTTAGTAAACATGGCAGCAGCTTGCTCGTCAGTTAAATTACGTGGATGATTACAAAGCTTTTTGGAATTTGAATGGCTGGCAATGGGATATTTAGCAATCTCCATTACATCCCAGAATGCCTTTTCACATAAATGGGATACGTCCGTTAGAATTTGATGCTCATTATGAAAGTGAACGATTTCTTTTCCAAAAAGCGTAAGACCCGCCCCGCGAGGTTCTCCAGCCCCATCTGCAGCTAAATTAGCGTTATTCCAGGTTAGCCCCACAGAACGAACGCCAAGCTGATAAAGAATATATAATTTTGTTAAATCGTTGCCGATGGCATCCACACCTTCAAGTGTAAGCATCGCGCCAATTTGTCCAATTTTTAACTGATCAAAATCAGACCACTTTTTAATATGAACCATGTCAGGGTTTTTCCCCAGCACTTCCTTGTAAAAGTAATCCACTTGCTCAAGCGCTGCCTGAAATTTTTGGTCAGAATGGATGTCCGGTTCGATAAAAATCGCGAAGCATTGTACTTTGATTTTTCCTTGCTGCAATCGTGTTTTATTTGTTTCTAATTCTGGTGCATCCGCAAAACGGAGTGCGCCTTTTGCTTCTGATAGTTTTAGCAATGCATCACAATGGAGGTCGATGATGTTCATATCTATAGGACTCCTTTTTTAAAAATTTTATCATAACTATAAGGTATTGGCTAAGTCTCCCAGAGAAAAGTTAGGAAGACAAATAACACCTTAATAGTCAAGTCCTTATATAAGCGTCCGAGTATCAAGCTAAAAAAAATCAGCAAGCCAAATGTGGCCTGCCGATCAATCAAAGTATTTTTTTAATATTTTCTAAGAAACACTGGCTCTTTTCCCAACACTTTTTTCCGGATGCTCTCGTGGCCGAGGCTTAGAATTTTTTCGACTTCCTGTGTTGTATTGCCTAGCACCCTGAGGGCAAACCCCGAAACTGACAGCATGGAAACGCCAATTCTGGATCCGGGCAGAGTTTGAAAAAGCTCGTGGAGTTCTTCTACTAATTCACGATTTACACGATCATCAATTACGAACATGGTCCCAAAATGAGTGTATCCCTCCATAATGCCAATCCCCTGCATATCTTGATCTGGCTCCAGCTTGACGTGGTCAAACAAAATTAATTGATCTTCTAGATAAATCTCTAATTTGGCTTGAAGAAGTTGGTATTGAAAAAGCCTTCCATCTGGAGCCCACCCTGGTGTCAAAATTTCCGTACAAATAAAGGATGCCCCTGGCTCCATTCGGATGACAGTGTGCTGCTTGAACTGAGCATTTTGATAAGCAATAATCGAATCCGGTAAATATTCTAATGTACTTCCTTTTTTCAGGAAAATGTCCATCCCTTGAAAAGCGGCCGGTTACGCGTTTTATAAATTTTAGTCGAAGATTGGGTCGTAACGACAGCCTCAGCACCCTCTTCCAAATAGATGTCTATCTTATAGGAATCGCCGTCAAGGTATCCCCCGCCAGGATTCATCACATAAAGAAATGCCTCACCGCTCTGTGTGAGATAAACAGGTCTAGTAACCTTAAGAGCTCCTTCAGATAAAGATTCTTTCAAAATTGTTTTCTCTTTTTTCCGCTCACATACTAACGTTAAATATCCCGTTCGTTTTTCCACTTATGCCAATCCTGCCAATAAAGCATTTTTTTTAATCCAGTTAATAACCTCGCTGACGCCAACATCCTCTTTTAAATTCGTGAAAATATAAGGCTTTTTCCCTCTAGCAACCTTAGTATCGGCCTCCATCACTTCTAGGCTTGCCCCGACATAGGGCGCTAGATCAATCTTATTGATGATAAACAAGTCAGATTTAATCATTCCTTGGCCGCCCTTACGAGGAATTTTTTCCCCTTGCGCCACATCAATAATATAAATTGAAAAATCAACGAGTTCTGGACTAAAGGTGGCGGCCAGATTATCTCCACCGCTTTCGACGAAAATTAGAGACAAATACGGATGTTTTTCCTTCAATTCCTCAATTGCGGCAAAATTCATCGAGGCGTCTTCACGAATCGCTGTATGCGGGCAGCCGCCAGTTTCGACACCTATAATTCTATCAGCAGGAAGTACACTGTTTTTGATTAAATATTGGGCATCTTCTTTTGTATAGATATCGTTTGTCACAACAGCTATGTTAAATTCATTATTCATGTATCTTGTTAATCTCTCAACGAGCATGGTCTTACCAGCGCCAACCGGTCCGCCAATTCCAATTCGTATCGGCTCCATTTTTTATTCCTCCTCCAATTTTAGGACATAAACAAACGAACATGAAGTTGTTCGTGGCGCATTTGTGCGATTTCTAATCCAGGTGCAACGGCCCAAAGTCGTCAATCTCTAGCATTTCAATTTTCTTCAGTAGTTTTTAACAAATAGGGGTGTAATTCCAGCAGAATGCGCTGTCCTGCTGTCTGACCAAGCGGGATTCCACGAACCCCATTTTGAACAAGTGTGGCCATGGTTGTATATAGGAAAGTCAAGATTGTCTGAATCTTATCGATTTGTAAAAAATGACTGATGATCGCGAAGGCAATCGCCGGATGTCCATAAGCTTCCTTCGCTCTAATTCGTTTTAAATAGTCATTTAATAAGGGAACAGAATAGAGATCAATCCCGATTCGGATCAGCCTTTCCCCGATGCGTCTGTTCGCTTCTCGCGATTCCTCAGGCATATTCTGAACAAACAATAGACGATCCAGCTTCCAAATAGCAGCGATCTCATTTTTCGATAAAGCTTCAAAGGTTAATCGACAGGCAAAGCCATCGGTAAAAGTGAGCTGTTTTTCTAAATAAACACGGACCCATTCAAAGAACGTTTCCTTCCTATTAACCGCTTCCTCTTGGATATAGGTTTCCAATCCAAATGAATGAGAAAACGCACCAGAAGGAAAGTTGGAATCGGCTAATTGCAGTAGAGACAGAAGCCGATTATCCATGATGATGACCGATATGACGGAATGCTTTTTTCACTTTTCTTTCTTCCCGTGAATATGGAATTTCTAATTGCTGCAAGAGTTCCTCAACTAGATAATCATATTGTACGAGCATTTCCTCCCCCTCAAATTGAGCGGGCAAGTGACGATTGCCCAACTGATGAGCGATTTCTCCCATTTGCTTCATAGTTGAAGGCCGAAGTACCAGCAAGTCATCATTGGTTACACTCACCACAATCATATTTCGTTCATTCATGTATAAAATATCGCCATCACTCAAGTCCTTCGGATCTCTTAGCCGAATTCCAATTTCGTGCCCATGGTCGGTTGTGACTCGCTGAATTCGTTTAACTAAGTCATCGCTTGATAAATAAACTTTTTCAATATGACGTCCAGATGCAGCGACATCAGCAACATTTCCAACGATTTGTTCGATAATCATCGTTCTCCTCCTAAAATAAGAAATAGCGCTGCGCCATCGGCAGCACATCCACCGGTTCACAGGTGATAAGTTCTCCATCTACCCTTACTTCATATGTTTGTGGATCGACATCAATCTTTGGCATTTCGCTATTCAGTTTCATATCGTTTTTTGATAATTGGCGAACACCATATGCTGGTTTGATCTGCTTTTTCAAGCCCAATTTTTCATGGACACCAAGTTCAATCGCCGCATTCGATAAAAATGTAATCGATGTGGAGTACTTTGCTTTCCCAAAAGATGCAAACATTTGGCGGTATAATACCGGCTGTGGAGTAGGAATAGAAGCGTTCGGATCCCCCATCAAACTGTGAGCGATCATACCGCCTTTGATAATCAATTCAGGCTTAACGCCGAAAAACGCAGGATCCCAAATCACGAGGTCCGCCAATTTCCCCACTTCAACTGAACCAACCTCGTCTGAAATTCCATGTGTAATCGCCGGATTAATCGTATATTTTGCGATGTAGCGCTTCACCCTGAAATTGTCGCCGACTCCTGTATCTTCAGGCATTTTCCCTCTTTGCTTTTTCATCTTATCTGCCGTCTGCCAGGTACGGGTAATCACTTCACCCACTCTGCCCATCGCCTGTGAATCCGAGCTAATCATACTGAATACGCCTAAATCGTGTAGGATATCTTCAGCAGCAATCGTTTCCTTACGGATGCGGGAATCAGCAAAGGCAATATCCTCTGGTACATCTGGATCCAAGTGGTGACAAACCATTAACATGTCGAGGTGTTCATCTAAGGTGTTTTTTGTATAAGGACGTGTCGGGTTGGTTGAGGAAGGTAAGATATAAGGATAGCTGGCGACCTTAATGATATCCGGAGCATGCCCTCCACCGGCTCCTTCTGTATGGTAGGTATGAATCACTCTTCCATTAATCGCAGCCAAGGTATCCTCTACAAATCCGCCTTCGTTCAAAGTATCTGTATGTATCGCGACTTGTACATCATATTTGTTGGCTACTCGAAGACAATGATCAATAGCGGAGGCAGTCGTTCCCCAGTCTTCATGAAGCTTGATGGCCGATTACCCCAGCATTTATCTGTTCAATTAACGGGGCTTCAGCTGAAGCATTTCCTTTTCCCAAAAATCCAAGATTCATCGGAAACTCTTCGGCAGCTTCCAACATTCGATGAATATTCCATTCACCTGGGGTACAAGTAGTGGCATTTGTTCCTGTTGCTGGCCCGGTTCCGCCTCCGATCATCGTAGTGATCCCTGAAGATAATGCCGTTTCTATTTGCTGTGGGGCGATAAAATGGATATGTGCATCGATACCACCAGCTGTAACAATCATTCCTTCGGCAGCAATGACTTCTGTTGAAGCCCCAATCACCATATCGACACCTTCCATTAACAGCGGATTACCGCTTTTTCCAATTCCGCAGATCCTGCCATCACGAATTCCAATGTCGGCTTTGTAAATCCCTGTATAATCCACAATAATGGCGTTAGTTATAACTGTATCCAATGCCCCTTCACTTCGTGTGGCTAATGGATGCTGTCCCATGCCGTCACGAATCACTTTACCGCCGCCAAATTTTACTTCATCACCATAAACGGTAAAGTCCTTTTCAATTTCAATAAACAAATCTGTATCTGCAAGACGAATAGCATCCCCGGTTGTGGGACCAAACATGTCCGCGTATTGCTTTCTCGACATCCGAAAACTCACGATTAGCTCCCCTTTCTCTGATCCAAGCGGCCATCCGTTTTATTATTTAGCCCATAGACCTCTCTCTTTCCAGCGAACGGAACAAGGTCTATCTCTTTTACATCGCCTGGCTCGAAGCGGACCGCCGTACCAGCAGGGATATTCAAATGTAGACCAAACGCTTGGTCACGTTCGAATTCAAGTGCGGAATTAATCTCGTAAAAATGAAAATGAGAACCGATTTGAATGGGTCTATCTCCTTTATTCAAGACGCTTAACTTGGTTACAGTTCTGCCCTGATTACAGACAATCTCCTCTTGTTTCAAGCGAAATTCTCCAGGAATCATCATTTCCAGCTCCCTCTTCTAAATTGTTTCAATCTAACGAATGGGCTCATGAACAGTTACAAGCTTTGTCCCATCCGGGAATGTGGCTTCCACTTGAATCTCTCGGATCATTTCTGGTATTCCTTCCATCACATCCAATGTTGTCAGGATTTTTGTCCCTTCATTCATTAGTTCTGATACCGATTTACCATCTCTCGCCCCCTCCATAATCTCGTAGGTAATTAGGGCAATCGCTTCGGGGTAATTTAATTTCAGTCCGCGCTCTTTTCGTCGTCTTGCCAGGTCGGCTGCGACAACAATTAATAACTTTTCTTGCTCTCGCTGTGTTAATTTCATCATATTCCTCCTTATCCTTCACTTTACCCATGTTCATGTTAGCTATTCTAACACCGTCTACCTCAAAAATAAAGTTATTTTTCTGTAAATTTTAAAAACTCTTTCTATAATTAATAAATGCCTTTTAAAGTTGCTATCACTTGGTTAATTAACACTAAAACACAACCCTAGCTACTGAACTTTAAATATCCCGAATAAAAAACCATGTCAGATTTTATAACATAAATCTATTTTTTAAATAATTTAACTTTTAAAATGGCAATAAATCATTGCAAAAAATGACAATTAAAAGAAACTCAGACAGGGAACAGATAGAAAAACAAAAGGCGATATTTATCATACAATGGTAAAACGCCTAAATACCCCACTCTATACAGAATTTAAAACAGCTTTCGTTTAAACGATATGATTGAGGATGAAAGGATGAACTTGATGAATGAAAGAGCTTTGTACTATGGAAAAGGTGCCGTTTTCGCTTATAGGACGTATGTAAAACCACTTCTCGGAGTTCGCAGGATTCCCGAATCCAGCTTTAGCGGACGAAGTAATATTGTGTTTGGATTGAACGCAAAGGTAAGTGTTGGCGGAAGTGCCTTTTTACCTTCTTTTACGGAAGGAGATAATTCAATGGTCGTTGCCACCGACTCTATGAAAAACTTTATTCAACGCCATTTAGCAAGCTATGAAGGAAGCACCATTGAAGGATTTATAGCTTATGTGGCGAAATCTTTTTTAGAAAAATATCCGCAAATGGAAACAGTAAAAATTATCGGAGAAGAATTGCCCTTTAATGGAGCAAAAGCCTCTTCATCAGTTGAAAGTGACCTTGTCTTTAGCAGATCTCTAAACGAATCTTCAGAGGCAATGATTGAAATGGTCCGGACAGAGAACGGAGCAATGATTAACAACCATTCTAGCAGCATTAAAAAACTGCAGTTAATCAAAGTTCACGGAAATTCCTTTGTCGGTTTTATCCGTGATGAATATACGACTCTGCCAGAAGACAGTAACCGCCCTTTATTCGTTTATTTGAATATTAACTGGAAGTATGAGAATGTCACAGATTCATATGGAGAAGACCCTTACCATTATGTAGCTGCGGAGCAAATCCGCGATATCGCGACTTCTGTTTTCCACGAAATGGAAACACCATCGATACAGAATCTTATTTATTTAATTGGCTGCCGGATCTTAGAAAGATTTCCACAGCTAACAGAAGTGAATTTTGAATCGCAAAATCATACATGGGAAACCGTTGTCGATGAAATCCCAGGTACGAAAAGCAAAGTATACACAGAGCCCCGTCCGCCCTATGGATTCCAAGTATTTTCCATACTTAGGGAAGATGTGGACAAAGATAAACCAACAGGAACTATTGTTGAAAATTCATCTCAAGGAAGCTGACTTATTCTTAATGGTCAATTTTGGCCATTAAGATTTTTTATAAAAACTAAAAACAAATACAACCGCAGCTGCATATTAGTAGCTGCGGTTGTTTCATCTTTTAATAGGCTCCTCCATCACAAAATACAAACTCCATTTTGCTCTTTTGTTAGTCCTGTTTGGTCATCATAGATAACCTTGCCTCGAAGTATCGTCTTTTTTACTTTGAGCTGAAATGTAAAATTTTCATACGGTGAAAAAGGATTACGAAAAGCCATGGATTCTTTATCTGCTACCGTACTTTCATCTAATCGAATTAAGACAAGGTCTGCATCTAAACCAGTAGAGATTCTGCCTTTTCTTTTGAAAATACCAAATCGGTCCGCTACATTAGAGGTGCCTAAGGGTAAAATACGTTGAAGACTGATTCTCCTTTTAAGAGCCTGATCAATCAAAGCAAGCCATGTATATTGAACACCTTGAATGCCACCCCAGGCATCCCAAATAGAGGGTGTCGACTTCATTGAATATAAGCATGGCGAATGATCCGAACCAATGGTATCGATCCACCCTCTTCGGATACATTCCCACAATCCCTCAACCTCCTCTCGTGGGCGTAATGGAGGGGCACATTTTAAAATAGCGCCCTTTTGAATAAAATCCTCTTCATCAAAAATAAGGTAATGAGGACAGGTTTCGACCGTAACGTTAACGCCGCTTTTCTTCGCCTGTTGAATCAGCTCTACCACCCCAGCCGAACTGATATGAACGAAATGAAGTGCCGTTCCGTATTTTGCAGCTAATTCTAAAGCATAGCTAACCGCTGTTTTTTCGGCTGTAATCGGCATACTGGCTAAATATTCCCATCGCTGATCTACTTCATTTTGTTTCTCAAAAACGGTTTTTTTATTTATTTCGTCTTCCCACTCAGCATGGAGGGCAAGGATTTTGTTATGAGCTTGCGGCCATTTTCATTGCTTTCGTCAATTGACCTGGAGAAACCATTTTAAAGTCATCTATACCACTTTCGCACATAAAAGACTTCCAGGCGATAATCCCCTCACTCATTTCTGCGAATTCTGGATTGCCCTTCAGAGTGTCTCCAGTCATTCCTCCCCAAAGGGCATAATCAATGTGTGAGAGCGATGTTAGATGCTCTTTTTTATCGAGCAAATTCTGTATGTTTGTCACAGAAGGTGCACTATTCAGAGGCATATCAAAAATAGTTGTCGTCCCTCCCATTGCTGCCGCTCGGCTGCCAGTCTGGATTCCCTCCCAATCTGTTCGGCCGGGATCATTAAAATGGACATGGGCATCGATAAATCCTGGGATCACAAGACATCCGCTGGCGTCAATAATATCGGTGTCTTTTGCATCCAGTGACTCACCTTCATTTTCTATCAGCGAAGCAATCCGCTCATCGTTAATCCTAATATGAATCCGGCGAAATCCTTCTTCTGTATACACCATTCCATTTTTAATACATAGATTTTTACTCATATTCCGCTCCTTAGCTCCCTGTATTTCAACCGAAGCTTCTTCATCACCATAGACACTCCTAATTTTTTCTTTATCTTATTTACGATTGCGATTCATTCAGAATTGTAGTAACACTTTGGATTGCCCGTCTAATTCCGCCATAGATACCCCATTGGACTTACAATAAGGTCCTGCTGCCACCGCCTGATGTAGATCCGTGACCTTAACTCTCCCCGTTAATAGATCGACCTCAATATCGACCTTTGACACAAAATCCCCCCTATTCTAACTTGCAAAACTAGCAAGCTCAGGAAGAATCATATTTGAAGCGACCAGCTTTTTATATTCAATTAATCCCTTAGGATCCACACAGCCGGAGTGGAAAGTACTGTAGAACTCTCTCTACTCATGACTAGAGCCCAACTCCTTTCGACCCAGTTTAGGGAATCATCCTCCCTTGTCACAACTATGATATGGCCCAGTTTGGATAATCATGCTTGAATCAATTCTGCAACGACACTATTCGCAATTTTTCAGGATCTTCAGCTAGAATCTTATGAATCCCTTCCATTCTGCCTCCTCCTTTGCACTGTCCTTTCAACAATAATAAACAAGCAGAAATTTCCTTTCTACATGAGCGTCAGATAATCTAACATATTATATAGATGTTTTTTCCAAAAAAACTCAGTAAGTACAAAGGTACCTACTGAGTTTTGTTTTAAACTTATTAAAGTATTATAAAACAACCGATTCTTGCTTTTTAATCCTTCTATTAAAATATCGTTCCAAGACATGTCCATTTAACGAGGCTAACACTTGTTGAAACAGCATCCCGACGACGACTGGGACGGCAACAGCTGCTGGAAAATAGGAAACAGCAATGACGGCTCCAGCACTAATATTTCTCATCCCAGCGGTAAAGGTCAGCGAAATGACGGTATCACGATCACTGTGAATCAATCGTCCAATAAGGAAGGAAAACAAATAGCCAGTCAGAGCAATAAAAAAGACGACTAATGTGATACTTACTAATTTTAGATTAATATGTTTTAAGTACGGTGCCACAACGGCCCCGTTAAGCATGACGACGATGCCAATACTAATTTTGGAAAACGGGGCGAGACCTGAACCAAGCGAATCTTTAATTCTCCCTTTTGTCAGCTGATTTAACAGCATTCCAATCAATGACGGAATGACGACCATCCCTAATAATCCCTTCATAATACTATAGAAATCCATCTCAACTTTTTGGCCCATAAATAGCGAAAGTGAAAATGGAACGATAATTGGGGATAGCAGTGTATCGATTAAAATAATTGATAAGGTCATCGGAATATTCCCTTTGTAAATGGAGACCCAAATGAAACTTGTCACCCCCGTTGGGATAACCATGGCTAAAACTAGCCCCGTAATCGTGTAAACATCACCTGGGAAGGCAATATGGCCAATAAACATTGCACAGATTGGCATGAAAACATGCAACAAGCTCATCGCCATCAGGACTGGAAAGGGATGGGAGACGACCTCTGTCAGCGATTTAAAATTCGAACTAAGACTCCCGGCAAACGTCATAAAGGCAAAAATCCATGGAATTAAAAAAGAGAAATCCTTTAGGTAGGTAGTGAGCAATACTCCAAGTACAACACTAGTAGGAGTAATCAGGGGCATAATTTTTTCTAATTGTTTATTTAGCTTTTGCAGCATTTACGTTCACTCCAACTTAATCTTCCTCTGTTTTTTGATATTCCTTCCAAGCGGTAAGGCCACCTTCTAAAACCGTCACATTAAACCCAAGTTTATCCAGAATATTCGCACATTTCGCCGCTGAATTCCCGGTGGTACAAGTCACGATAACTTCCCTTTCCATTGATAAGGGTAATTGTTCACCGGTATCTTCAAGACCAAAAATCACGGTTTTGGGGATATTCTTTGATCCTTCAATATGGTATTCCTGAAATTTCTCTTCTGCTCGGACATCAAGAATAGCTGCCTTCTCATTTCCTGTTAATTTTTCATCCAATTCCTTCGGTGTAATTTTTTTTATCGTCAACTTACAACACCTCCAATACAAGAATATCACAAATTCACTTAAATACCTTAGGTGACATATCGTATAGTGCCTTGTGTTTTTATCATGGAAGGAGTGTTTTGATGTATTACAATCCTTTCCCTTATTCACCATACCCTCCTACGGCCCCTTATCCGGGGTATTATATAAATCATCCATCACCAAGGACGTATCCACCAGTCGATGTGAAAATATTTACCCATTCCGTTAAATCCTTTCGATTTCTAATGGAACAAGGTAGTATTTTGTTAGAACACTTGGGAGATGAAATGTTTGCGAAAAAAATTATGAGTGCCGCTCAGCTTGGAAAAAAGGCCGAAGTCGATCATTTAATCAAATCCATCGGCTTGAAAGTTAATGTAATAACAAGGTTTACTCCCTCAGGAGTGATTTTCGAGCTTAGCACAAATCCTAATCAAAACACACCTGTTAGTTGCTGTACCTTAACCGTTGCGATGAAATGGGGAACTTAAAAATTTTAAATGCCGGCAGACAAGGCTGAAATTCGACTTGTCTGTTGGCTTTTTTAGTTTATTCTTGACCACTCTATTGACCAAGAAAAGATGTAAGTTTTTCTTACAAAAAGATAGAATTTAATCGCTCGATAAAGAATAATGTATTTCAAGATAGACAGCGACCACGCTACTGGAGTGATAGAGGATGACAGATTTCCTTTTTATGGAAAAAGCCGTTAAAATTGCTTTAGAAAATGTTTTAACCAATCAAGGGGGACCATTTGGGGCCATTGTTGTTAAAGATGGCAAAGTGATTGGAATAGGCCAAAATCAAGTAACGGCAGCAAATGATCCAACTGCGCATGCCGAGGTGCAGGCGATCAGAGCTGCCTGTGCATATCTAAATGACTTTCAACTAAATGACTGTGAAATCTATTCAAGCTGCGAGCCCTGTCCGATGTGTATAGGTGCTATTTACTGGGCAAGACCAAAGGCTGTTTATTATGCCTGTACAAAAGAAGAGGCAGCAAGAATAGGATTTGATGACCAGTTTATTTATGACCAGCTCACCCTTCCAATGGAATCACGCACCATTACCATGAAACAGCTTTTTCCAAAACAGGCTGACTTGCCATTTAGAACATGGGAAAATTCTCAAAACAAGGTAGATTATTAACCAAAAGGGATGTTGCCCATCATGGAGAATTTAACGAGAAGAATTGCCGTAGCCTCAGGCAGAGAACCTGCAGATGTTGTCATTAAGAACGGCAAAATTATTGATGTTTTTAATAGTGAAATTATCAATGGGGACATCGCGATTGTTGACGGCTATTTTGCAGGAATCGGCGAATATACAGGAAACACGCTGATTGATGCCAAAGGCCGTTATATTTCTCCTGCTTTTATCGATGGCCATGTTCATATTGAGTCTTCCATGGTCATACCTGATGAGTTTGCAAAAGTACTCCTTTTGCATGGAGTAACCACTGCGATAGCAGATCCCCATGAAATCGCCAATGTTTTAGGTGTTGAAGGAATACAGTATATGCTCGACTCTTCAGAAAACCTTCCGTTTGATTTTTACATGATGCTTCCTTCCTGTGTTCCTGCAACCGAATTTGAAAATTCAGGTGCAAATCTAAAAATAGAAGATTTAAAGCCTTTCTATGCCCACCCACGAGTGCTTGGATTAGCAGAAGTGATGAATTTCCCGGCTGTAAATAATGCTGATTCTTCGATGATGGAAAAAATACTCGAAACCAAAAATAGAGGAAAAAGGATTGATGGCCATGCCGCCGGATTAGCCTCCAAAGACCTAAATGTGTATATGGCTGCTGGCATCCGGACCGATCATGAGAGTACAACGGCGGAAGAAGCGAAAGAACGGCTGAGAAAAGGTATGTATTTGATGATTCGCGAGGGTACTGTTGCGAAAGATTTGCGGCAATTAATCAGTGTCGTGAATGGCCGAAATGCTCGCCGTTGTTTATTTGTCACCGATGATAAACATTTAGATGACCTTGTTCAGGAGGGAAGCATTGACCATAACATTAGGTTAGCAATTGCGGAAGGAGTGTCCCCTCTAACCGCCATTCAAATGGCCACCCTCAATGCTGCTGAATGTTTTGGACTGGACGAAAAAGGGGCAATTGCACCAGGATACCAAGCCGATTTCCTAATTATTAATAACCTTGAAACCCTTGAAGTATCCCATGTTTTTAAGGATGGAAAAATAGTTGTCGAGAATGGAAGCCTGGTTCATTTTTCACAAAAAAGCGATTTAAAGGAAAACCGTCGCTTAAAGAATACGGTCAGCTTTCATGACCCAACGAAACACGACCTAGCTATTCACTTAAAATCTAAAAAAGCAAATATTATTGAAATCATTCCAAACAGCCTTGTCACACGACATATAATTGAGGAAGTTGATACGTGTGAGAAAGGTTTTTTTCAAGCCTCCATTAGAAAGGACCTTTTAAAACTAGCGGTTATCGAACGCCATCACATGACGAAAAATATCGGCCTAGGTATTGTGAAGGGGTTAGGATTAAGAAAGGGAGCGATTGCAACTACGATTGCCCATGATTCTCACAATCTTATTATTGCTGGAACATGTGATCAGGATATGGTTATTGCAGCGAAAACCATTAAAGAAATGCAGGGCGGGCTAATCGTGGTAAACGATGGCAAAATACTTGCAAAACTGGAGTTGCCAATCGCTGGATTAATGGCAGACCGGTCCTATAAAGATGTTTATAAAGTACTTGCTGACATCAAACATGCCCTTAAGCAGATCGGTGCTCCTGATCATTTCAATCCATTTTTAACCTTATCCTTTTTAGCTCTTCCAGTCATTCCAGAATTGAAAATTACCGATATCGGGTTATTTCTAGTTTCTAAATTTAGACACATTAGCATTAATGATAGTTAAGGATGGTATATGAAAGGATAAACCAGTATTTCACTGGTTTATCCTTTTTTAGATTTTACGATGTAACTTTTTTAAGAATAGCTGTTCAAAAATCGTTCATGATATTCTGTGATGTTTCTCACATTACCTCTATTTGAATAGGAGTATATTTATCTCGTAAACAAAAAATTATTCGCTCGGAGGCGAAAGATCATGAACAAACTCATCAAAAAAGGCACCATCGCTATTGCCTTAATTTCGGCTCTATCCTTTTCACTAGCTGGCTGCGGCGCAACTGATAGCGCAAAGACAGCTAAAGCCAAAACGGTGACAGCATCCGCTAATGTCCAAAAGGAAAGTGGATATAACCAATATATTGTAATTGAACCCGGTGGCAAATTAGGTTCCGATGGTAAACAACATGATGCCTTTATTAATGGTGATATCAAAATAACTGAAGGGCAGCAAGTGACTTTACACTTCCTAAACTATGACGGCGGAACCCATACGTATACTTCTGCTGACTTAGGATTAAATGTTAAAATCAAAGGATCAACTAAAAAAGGACAGCCTGAAGAAACCACTTATACCTTCACTCCTAAGAAAAACGGTGACTTTACATGGATGTGTGCCGATAAATGTGATGGCGACAATAACCAATGGGCAATGGCACAACAAGGCTATATGCAAGGTAAAATTACCGTTTTACCTTCAACGAACAAAGTTCAATATGTGTCAATGGTAATTAACGCAGGATATAAACTTGGTTCTGATGGAAAATTACATGATGCTTTTACACCTGGTGATATTGCGGTGAAAGCTGGCCAACCTGTCGAAGTAACAATCTACAACTTTGATGATGGAACACACACCCTAACATCTAACGATCTTGGTGCGAACATTCAAATTAGTGGAAGCAAACAAAAAGGAAACCCAAGTGTGACAACAAGTACATTCACACCAAGCAAAAAGGGTACATTTAAATGGATGTGTGCTGACAAATGTGATGGTCAAAATGGACAATGGGCTATGATGCAAGATAATTACATGATGGGTACGATTACAACAAAATAATAGCTGAACAATCAAAGGGCTGACTCAAGAAGCATCGAGTCAGCCTAATTTTTTGACTTCAAATGGGCTAGCACTTTGGTGAACCCGGAGAAATTCTTTCATTTGCATGTCAGGTAACGGTTGGCTATAAAAATAACCTTGGCCAATCTCACACTTATTCTGCTTTAAAAAATTCACCTGTTCTTCGGTTTCGATTCCTTCTGCAATAACCACAAACTGCAAATTCAGTCCCATATCAATAATCGTTTTTACCATCATTCCTTGATTAGAATGATATACTATATCATCCACAAATGATTTATCAATCTTAATTTTGTCAATTGGGAGATGTTTTAAATAGCTTAAAGAAGAATAGCCTGTTCCAAAGTCGTCTACTGATAAGAGCACACCTATTTCCTTCAATTGATTAAGAATAATAGTCGACTTCTCAATATTTTGCATTATGCTTTCAGTAATTTCTAATTCCAAATACTTTGCTTCAAGACCCACTTGGTCCAAGATTCCAGAAATATAATCGATGAGGTGCTCATCCTGAAATTGTCGAACAGAAACATTTACTGCGACGGGAATATGTGGGAACCCAGCATTCTGCCATGCTTTCATTTGTTCGCAAGCCTTTCTCAAAATCCATTTTCCAATTGGTACAATGAGACCCGTTTCTTCAGCAAGGGGGATAAATTCCGCAGGTGCGATAAATCCATGCCCGGGATGCTGCCATCGAATTAAAGCTTCTATTCCGACAATCTCACCTGTTGTTAATTTCACTTGAGGTTGGTAAAAGAGCATGAATTGATTTTGCTCCAGTGCTTTTCTTAATCCGTTCTCCAGTTCCATCTTCCGAATAGGAATTCCGTTCAAATTAGATGAGTAGAAGCGGAAATTATTTTTCCCACGTTCTTTTGCCTGATACATAGCAGTATCAGCATGCTTAATCAACGTTTCCTCATCTGCTCCATCACAAGGATAAAGACTAATGCCGATACTAGGCGTGACAAAAAAATCCTGTCCATTTAGTTCAATGGATTTTGCAAATTCATCCAAAATTCGCTGTGCTGTATTAGTGACTTTTTCCTTAGTGGTATCTTCTAGTAAAATAATAAACTCATCCCCACCTTGGCGAGATACAAATCCTTCATTTCGGACCGTATCCTCTAGGCGGGTTGCTACCTTTTGCAGCATTAAATCCCCAAGCGTATGACCCTTGGTATCATTTATGATTTTAAAACGATCTAAATCCAAAAATAATACGGCCAGCTTTTGCGTTTCTTGTTTATTCAAGACTTCATTTAAATATTGTCTAAAGCGATTTCGGTTCGGCAAGCCTGTTAAGGTATCATAATAAGCCATATTTTGGATCATTTTTTCAGCTTTCTTACGCTCGGAAATGTCCCGACCAACTATTTGTGTGGCAAATCTGCCCTCATATAGAATCGGGGTAGCAGCCATTTCCACATCAATACTTTCTCCGTCAAGTCGTTTAACCTGAAACTCAAGGCTGATTTTTTCTTTATTGCGATAATCAATTTCACTTAATCTACTTTTGATTCTTTCAATAATATGAGATGGAGCAAAATTTAAGAAAGATTGGCCAATTAATTCTTCAATGCTTGCAGCCCCCACTAGAATTCTGCCTGCTTCGTTAATGTATTCAATTTTTCCCCTGCTAAACACAGCTATAAAATCTGGAGACATCTCTACTAAACTACGATAGCGATATTCACTCTCTTTACGGTCCGTTATATCAAACAAAACACTATTAAAATCAACTAAATTCCCTTTATGATCAAGAGTTGGAAAACCTCGGTCCCGAATCCAGCGGACTTCTCCGTCTGCCGGATAATCCGATATTCACTAGTGACGGCTTCTCCTAATGCTATTCGCCACTCCCGATCATCAATAATTTGAAAATCTTCTGGATAAATCACTTTTTTCCAAAGAGTAAGATCTTCATAAAAGTCGTTTAACGTGTAGCCGTACAATTTTTCAATACCAGGGGTAATGAGGAGCGTATTTGTTTTTAAATCATGTGACCAGATGGCCACATCAAGCGTATCAAAGATATTTTTTAATTTAAGCTTACTTTTTCGAAGTTCTTCATTCGTCCGTTTAATTTTATTTAAAGTGAAAATAAGAATAGGCAATGTTCCGACAAGTACGACTAAGGAAGCATACTTGACCATCGTAACAGATGGAAACAAGACGGGACCAGCCTTATCCAGTAAGACCGTAAAGAGGATTAGCCCAAAAATGAGTATCCAATTAAACGTATTTTTCATGTTACCGGTCCTCATTTAAGTGGTTCTCCTTTATTTCACATTGGTCGATATGATTGGGCAATTGATTAATAATGTTTATCTTTAAAATATCAAAAATTATATGACTACACAATCGTAGTATTATGGAAATAAAATCGCTTAGCTATGATGTTTCGATAGTTTTATTAGTTTCAACAATATTGGGTATTCTATAAAAGTTACCTTTATTGACCAAAAGTAGCAAGCTTAAACGAGGTGAAAGTAATGAAAAATAGCTGGGTATATGTTCTGTTAACGTGTTTGTTTGAATTAATTTGGGTGTATGGGTTTAATGAGGCACAGAACTGGTGGCAGTGGGGAATTGTTATTTCTATTATTTTTCTCGACTTTTACATTCTCCCGAAAGTGCAAAAACCTGCCAACGGGTACAGTATATGCCGTTTTTTCTGGAGTGGGGACAATCGGAACGGTGTTAATGGATGTCTTTCTTTTTGGAGCGAGTTTTACTATCGGAAAGATTATATTTGTTGCAATTATTGTAGTTGGTGTTATTGGGTTAAACCTGGCGGATAACAAGGATGAAAAAGAAGCTGTGATGGGGGCCGCTTAGCATGGGCTGGTTGTTTGTGATACTAGCAGGCACATGTGAGATTATCGGGGCTGCCGGGCTTAAATTATATAGTCAAAGGAAAACAGTAAGAAATGGGACTTTATATATCGGAGGATTTGGCGCTTCCTTTATCTTTTTATATACATCCTTTCACTATTTACAAGTAAGTATAGCCTATGCAGTTTGGATTGGCATCGGGACAGCAGGAGCTGTGTTAATCAATATGTACCTTTTTGGAGAATCAAAAAATGCAGGCCGTGTTTTCAGCGTCATTCTGATTTTAATTGGTGTAATGGGATTAAAGGCCTTTCTTAAATTCGGCACTTCTCGATAGGTAACCATCCTCCAAATCCATTCTAAGGGTCCAAAATGGAAAAACCATAGCCAAGCTACACTGAAGATCAGCTGGATAGCATAGATAGCTAAGCATACATACAATGTCTGTTGATAAGGAATGTGTCCGAACCAATTAAATAGTTTTCCAGCCAGCAAAATTAGAGCTGTCTGTGAACCATAATTGGTCAATGCCATTCTTCCATAGCTCTTTAATGGAGATAATACTTTTTGTATGACGGAAAATTGCAGCAATAAGATTAGTATTCCTGCATAAAATGCTGAAATGAATGGTCCTGTAAGGATTCCAATCTGTAAAAATCTCATTGTCTGAATTGAGTTAGTTTTCCCCACAATAAAGGGAAGGTTTGGGACATATCGGTACTGGAAGCATAGGCCAGCGATACTTAATGCAAACATAATCACTGTAAAAATAGTCACTTTTCTTATTTTTTGTGAAATGTCTTCAAATACCTGATATTGCCCTGCAGCAAGCCCTAATAATATCAATGGCAAGGCCATAAAAACCTTTGCAGCGAAAATAGCCAAAACAATTAAAACTATCCCCCCTAAAACGAGATTCACCTCTTTTTTGACTTTGAAAAACGGTAAAATCATCAGGCCACAGCTGGCGTAAACCGTTAATGCCTCGCCCGGATGAAAAAGGAGGTGAACAAATCCAAAGACAAATAAGGCTAGAATTCTCCGCAAAAACAATAAATAACCATTTTCTCCTTTCGCATTAGCTCTTGAAATAAAAAGATAAAAGCCAACACCAAACAAAAAGGAGAAAATAGGATAGAACCGGCCTTCGATAAATAAATATAAAAAGCGTTGGTAACCGGCATCGGGCGAATGTGGACTCGGAGGCTTAACCGACAGCAACGGAAGAATATTAACGAGAATAATCCCAAGCAGTGCAAATCCTCTTAAATAATCAAGTATGTCGATTCGTTTGTTTCGTTCCGTTGGAATCATATTAACAGCTCCTTCCCAAAAGCTATCATAACTCATTTCCAGACTCTACTCAAAAAAAGGAGACCGATTTCAACATGACATGTTGAATATCCGTCTCCTTTTTTGAGTAGTAATTTTTATATCCCTCTCCCACCATCCACATTAAGGATGGTTCCAGTAATTTTTTGCGAGTGCGGGGAGCAAAGGTAAAGGGCTGCTTCGGCGATGTCTTCAGGTTCGATTAGTTTGCCTAACGGAATACTGTTCAGAAAGACCTCTTGTTTTTGCTGCTCCCTTTCCCCTTCGTCAGCTGAAATGAATTTTCCGAGCATTTCCGTATTGGCTGGTCCTGGGTTGATGGCATTGACGCGAATCCCAAATGGTGCAAGTTCTAAAGCAAGCGCTTTGGTTAACACCACAACGGCTCCTTTAGAGGCACAGTATGCATTGAGACCAGGTCGGCCCTTTCTGAGGCAATCGATGAGATATTTAAAATCACACCTTGTTTCTGCTTTTTCATATAAGGTACAGCGTATTTTGCTGTCAGATAAACAGACTTTGTGTTTACATTCATCAGTCGATCCCAATCGTCCTCATCTAACTCTTCGATGGGAGTGAAGGCTTGAGGTAAGCCGGCGCAATTGACGACGATATCAATTTTCCCTTCTCGTACACCGACATCATTAATTAGTTCCTGCACTGATTTCGCATAGCTGACGTCAACGCCATGGACGAAAGCCTTTCCGGTATTTTGCTCTTGTATAAGCAGGACTGTTTCAATCGCAGCATTTACGTTGATATCGGCAGCCGCCACTGTTGCCCCCTCTCTTGCAAACGATAATGCCATTGCTTGCCCATTCCCGAACCTGCTCCCGTAATAATCGCTACTTTATCTTGTAAAAGCATTTTGTAACCCTCCATTTCTTTAATAATTAAGTAAATTTTCAGAAATTTTAACATTTTGAGGCTGTTATTAGCGAATCTAAGTGGTTTTTTTGCAAATTCAGATGTTTTATTTGCGAATTATTCTATTTACCAAATTAAAATAAGTTCAGCACTACCATCCGCTCTTCCGTCATTTCTTCAATCGCATAACGCGGGCCTTCCTTGCCTAAACCGCTATTTTTCACCCCGCCATAGGGCATTACATCATTGCGATATGTAGACACATCGTTGACAATCACGCCGCCATACTCCAATTCTCTTGACGCCTTTAGGGCTAAATTAAGATCCCTTGTAAAAATACTTGCCTGTAAACCATATTCAGATTGATTCGCTAAAGCAATCGCTTCATCGAGCGTGTGATAAGGAATAATCGTAACAATCGGTGCAAAAACCTCCCTGCAAACAACCTTCATCTCGGGACTGACCTTCGTTAATACAGTAGGATAAAAAAGAGCTCCCTCTCTCCGACCGCCGCATAAAAGTTTGGCACCCTCAGCAATTGCCTCTTGGACCCACTCTGCCGACCGGCGGGCTTCCCGTTCCTCAATCATTGGGCGACATCGGTATCCGGATCTTTTGGATCTCCTACTTTTAATTCTTTTACAATCTGAAGATATCGATTTGTAAATTCATCCAGAACACTCTGATGTACATAAATCCGCTGAACAGCAATACATGCCTGACCTGCATTATGAAAACTTCGTCGTGCTGTCTGTTCCGCTGCCAATGCTAAATCGGCATCCACATGAACAATGTTCGGAGAATTATTCCCAAGCTCTAGCGCTACAGGCTTCATCCCGCTTTTCGCTTTAATCGATGCGCCAACTTCACTCGAGCCAGTAAAGGTATACATCGCAATTCTTTGATCTGCCAGCAGCCAGTCACCAACATCCTTGCCCGAGCCGGTAATAACTTGAATACTGCCTTTCGGAAGTCCTGCTTCATGCAGTAGATTTACTAAATGGAAGGATGCAATTGGTGTCACGGTTGCTGGCTTTAACACGACGGTATTTCCTGCCGCTAATGCTGGAGCGATTTTGTGGGCACCTAATAAAAGTGGATAGTTAAACGGTGTAATTGCACCAATGACTCCTTTGGGAATGCGAATCGTGAATCCGAGGCGATTTTCCGAGCCAGGAGTTCCTTGCAATGGCACCATTTCGCCGGCAATTCTTTTTCCCTCTTCTGCTGAAATTCGAAACGTACTAATGGCACGGTCCAATTCACCTTTGGCATCTTTAACCGTTTTCCCCACTTCCTGCACGAGCGAATACTCCAACAGCTCCCGCCTTTTTTCCATTAACTCAGCCGTTTTTAATAAAATTTCATACCGTTCGTATGCAGTTAGCTTGTTTTCCTTAAACGATTTCTGCGCTGCCGTTACCGCTTGGTCAACATGCGATTTCGTTGCTTTGGCAATTTTAGCGATTATATCGCCGGTGTACTTATCATGAACATCGGTATATTCATCCGTCTTTACCCATTCCCCGTCAATAAAGAGATGATAAACAGGAATTTCCTTCGTCATGATCAACCCCTCCAATTTCTGGATGGTGCCTGGCACCTCCCAGTCTACTAATCATTTAAAAATAACATAGCGGTCTGCGCATAAATTCGCGACGCTTCTACCAATTCCTCTAGATTAATATACTCATTGATTTGGTGCGGAATATGCCGATCCCCTGCCCCTGTCGTTACAATCGGAATCCCCGCAAGATGCAAAAAGGTCCCGTCCGTTGCCCCAGGAACACCGTTATAAATAGGCTTCTTCCCCACAACCGCTCGATAGGACTGAACACTTGCCTTCACGATCGGATCGTCCAAATCAGTCACCGTCCACATGGCCGGCTTTCGATCACTTCCATCGACGCCTTAAAATCACGGTCCTTTGCAGCTAATTTTGCTAAAATATTTTCCATCTCAATTCTCAGCTGACTATGGTTCTGCCCTGGGACTGTCCGAATATCAAGGGTAGTCATGCAATGATCAGGAATCACATTGATTTGCGGTTCGCCTTTTTCCGGACCTAGAATAATCGTCGGGGTTATGCTTGGCCAACCTAAATATTGGTGCTCACCCACTCGCCTTTTTTCAGAGTCCTCGAGCCTCATTAGCTCACAAATGATTTGCGCCATTCTTGTATTCGGATTTATCCCTGCAAGTGGCATCGCGCCATGAGCCATTTTCCCATGCGCCCGAAGGACCACTCTCATCGCTCCTTTTTGCGTGATGCAAATTTGGTTTTCCTCCGGCTCGCAAATAATCGCCCCATCTACCCCCTGTGCCCACCCGCGCTGAATGAAATGCTTAATCCCAATCATCATGCCTTCTTCATCGCATGGGATGCATAAAATAATTTTTCCATTCCATTTCAACTTGCTTTTTTTGATCGCATGGACAGCAGCAACCGCAGCTGAAAGATTGCCTTTTGTATCATTGGTGCCGCGACCGAACATCCTTCCGCCTTCGATTGTTGCACCGAATGGGTCATAACTCCAGGCATCCCTGTCCCCTTCTGTCACCACATCGGTATGACCCTCAAAAAGAATCGTCTTCCCCGGCTGCCCGAATCAAGGATTCCAATTACATTGGCCGTCCCGGGACCACTTCTTCAATGTACACCTCAAAATCCAAATTTTTCAGATATTCATAGACAAACTGTGCGGCCCTGCTTTCATTTCCCTCGGGATCATTTGGACGGTAAACACTTGGAATCCGAACTAACGATTGTGTTAAGTTGATTACTTCCTTATCATCGACAAAATCACTGACATTACCAGCCACTTAAACCCCTCCGTTTTTGAAAAGCTCCCTTATTTGAAAATATACAAAAAACTATGTTTTTAATTCGCTGATAAAACTTTGGGATTCGCCGAAAAAATGGGATTATTCGCTGATAACTTGCAATACTCCACTGTTAAATGACTCACAAAAAGAATGATGTCCGTTTAAAATTACAAAAACAGCTATCTAATTCTAAAAAATGAACCTGATTTGGTTTTTCCGAACTGCTTCGTTGTACCAATCAGGTTCATTTTTCTACATTTTTTCCAAATCACGGTAAGCAGTAATTCCCGCAATACTTTCCGCGGATTCGACGGCATTAAGAATCGCCATAGCCATCACCTTAGCGGCCAGTCCGCCAATGACGTCAACCGGAATCCTTTCTCCTCCTGTGGAAACAGCAAAAATCGTATCGCCGTCATACATCGTATGGGACGGATAAATGGTCCTCGCATACCCGTCCTAGCCATTTGCGCCACCTTGGTTGCTTCAGCTTTTGATAAATCAGCATTTACCGTAATCACCCCAATCGTGGTATTTGTCCCAGTTGGGATGGCCTGCCGGTAATTTTGTTCTAACAACTGCATGCTATCAAGGACCGTGCCAGTTTCTTTCACATATGGACCAGCGATTATTTTTCCAGTGAAAGGATCGCGAACATCCCCCGCCGGGTTCACGGCCACAATCGCACCAATCACCACTCCATTTTCCAGTCTTAGTGAAGCACTTCCAAGGCCGCCTTTCATACAATAAGCCAAGCCGGCTAGCTTGCCCACGGTTGCCCCGCAGCCTGCACCGGCATTGCCAGTAAAGAAATTTCCGCTCGTCGCTTCAGCAGCAGCTTCGTACCCCATTTTTTTATCAGGCCGAACTTTCGGGTCTCCGTGAACTAGATCAAACAACACGGCAGCGGGAACAATCGGCACCTTGGCTACTCCAACATCTAAGCCAATTTCCTGCTCCTCTAAAAATTGCATTACACCTGAAGCGGCGTCCAAGCCAAAGGCACTGCCGCCGCTTAAACAAATTCCATGGACTTTATCGACAAGATTAATCGGATTCAAAAGATCTGTTTCTCGGGTTCCGGGAGCAGACCCGCGAACGTCTACTCCCGCAACACCACCATTTTCAAAAAGGATTGCCGTACAGCCTGTCAACGCGTTAATATCCTCTTTATTTCCTACCTTTACTCTAGGAACATCCGTTATTTGCCCATACATTATAAATCCTCTGAGATCTTCGACTTCTTATTCTTGCCGATCTGTTTCCAACCTAACACAACGGCCAAAGTAATGATGGTACCAACAATCGCTTCCGGAATGCCATTGGTTAACCCAACCGTCAAGGCAACACCCGCAGTTAAATAGTGTCTTAAGACTGCCATCGTTAAAACAAGAATCGTATTGGTCAATGTACCCAAAAAGGCCGAAACGCCAATTGCCAGATATTCATTTGTCCGTCGAAGTCCAACATACACAAGCCATGCAACAATTCCGATAAAAAGACGAGGGAAGATGGCCACTAATGGATCTTTAAATAAAGGAACCGTCGCATTCAAGAAAGACGAGATTCCAAAAATCGCTCCGACGATTAAACCGACAACCGGGCCTTGCATAATCCCGCCAATGATCGCAGGAATATGCATGATCGTCGCATTCCCGGCAGCGGTTGGAACCGGAATATATCCTAAACGAGTCACACCTAGAAGAATCGCTACGGCACCCAATACACCCGCGATGACAATATCACGAACCGTTAATGACTTTTTCATTCCTTTTCTCCCCTTTTGATTTTATTTAAAAAGCTTAGATTAATAAGGAAACGGATAAAAAAATAATAGAATAGAAAGTAAAAGTCCAATCAATAAAGCGAAATAATCTTTTGGTAGTGCTTTGTAAATTGAAAATGTGCTCCGGTCACTTCCTGGTGTGTAGCAGCGGGACTCCATTGCCAAAATCAGGTCCTCTGCCCTTGATAAAGCGATATTAAACAAAGGAATGATGATTGGAAACATGTCCTTTGTTCTTTGGATGATTCTCCACCAACTTCCCGAGCCAAAGTCCGCTCCTCTGGAGGCTTGTGCCTTCATCATTTTTTCCATCTCCATCGCAAAGGTTGGAACAAAGCGAATCGCAATCGTGATAATCAGCGAAATTTCGTGAACGGGAAAATTGATTTTTTTTAAAGGGCTTAACAGACTTTGAATGGCATGTGTTAATTCTGTTGTCGAAGTTGATAAGGTCAGAACGCTGCTTAAAAAGATAATTTCAACAAAACGCACGGCCGAAACCACCACTAGGCGAATGCTCTCGCTTGTAATCAGGATAAATCCATAATGGAAGAAAACAGTGCCGTTTGAAAAAAGTGGCCCTGAAATAAAAGCTGCAACACAGCCAAAATGATAATAAACGGAATTGCCGGCTTTACGCCTGATAACCCGTAGCTAATCGGTATTTTAGAAGCCCAGAACAAATAAATAGATAGGAAAAGACCAATGATATTTCCAAGATAAGTCGTATTAAAAGCAATCGCTAACACCAAAATGACAAAACTTAATAGTTTAATTCTCGGATCCAAACGATGGATAAATGAACCCGTCGGGACATACTGACCTATTGTTATACTACGGGTTAGTTCAAATTCACTAGACATCGTTCCCCTCCTCACTACCGGCCAAAACCTTGATGATTTCGTTCGCTGCTTCAGAAATCGTAAAGGCTGCAGTATTTACACTGTATCCAAGGTCAGTAAGTCGATATAGGATCTGTACCGTTTCAGGGGTTCCGATTTGGTAACGTTGCAGTTTTTCTACGTCGGAAAAGATTTCTTCTGATGTACCTGTTACCACATCTGTTCCGTCTGCCAGGACATAAATTCGATCGGCTAAATAAGCAACCTCTTCCATATTGTGTGAAACGAAAACTACCGTTAGTCCCTCTTGCCTATTTAAAAATTTAATTTTATCGAGCAATTCATTTCGGGACCTTGGGTCGAGTCCCGCTGTTGGTTCATCGAGCACTAAAATCTTCGGCTTCAAAGCAAGTATGCCTGCTAAAGCCACTTTACGCTTTTGCCCGCCGCTTAAGGCGAACGTTTGTCTATCCTTCATTTCTTCAAAATCCAAACCGACAACATCCATCGCCCATTTGACGCGCTCCCTCACCTCCTTTAATGGCAAGCCTAATTTAAACGGTCCATAAGCAATATCGTCGCCAATTAATTTTTCAAAAATTTGGTCCTCAGGGTTTTGAAAAACAAGTCCGACTTTCCGCCGCAGTGATTTCAAATCGAGCCTTTTTTTCAATAAGTCTTCTCCATCGATAATCACCTTTCCTGATTCCGGTCTCATCAGGCCATTGAAATGCTGAATCAAAGTCGATTTTCCCGAACCGGTGTGCCCGATAATCGCGATACATTCCCCTTCTTCGACATACATATTCGTCCCTTTTAAAGCGGCATGCTCCATTGGAGTTCCTTTCATATAAGTGTGAGATAAGTTATCTACTTCGATGATAAGGTTTTTGTTCGGCATTATCTCACCTCCTTTAGCTTCGCCTTTTTAAATCTTTTTATTTCCTTAATGAGCTCGTCTTCCTGGATAAGATTTTTTGAAAAACTTTCGGACAATTGGTTGTGGATGATTTCGGCCATTTGGCTTACAGCTGGAACATCTAATTGCAGCTCCTCTAACTTTTGCTTATGCTTGAAGATTTCACGGGGAGAGTCATCCATCACGATTTGCCCATCCTCGATAACGATGATGCGGTTCGCTTCTGCTGCTTCCGACATGCGGTGAGTGACCGTTACGATTGTCATGCCCATATCGTTCATTTTTCTCATCACTTGAAGCACTTCTTTGCGACCGAAGCTATCGAGCATACTTGTTGCCTCATCAAATACGATGGCATCTGGCTGCATTGCTATGACCCCGGCAATCGCAATCCTTTGCTTTTGTCCACCTGACAAGTGATGCGGTGGTCTGTTTCGAAACTCAGACATCTTCACAACATCCAACGCTTCATCGACCCGTTTCTTCATTTCCTCCCTTGGCACTCCGATATTTTCTAGCCCAAATGCCACATCCTCTTCTACAATAGTGGCGACAATTTGGTTATCTGGATGCTGAAAAACCATCCCAACGGCTTTACGAATCTCTCGCTTATTGCTTGTTTCTTTCGTATTCAAGCCATGCACCCACACATCGCCTGACCCCGGGGTTAAAATCCCGTTAAAATGCTTGGAAAGTGTGGATTTTCCCGAACCATTGTGGCCGATAATCGCAACATATTCACCTGGGAAGATAGAAAAGGAAACATCTTTCAGAACCGAAACAGAAGTTTTTTCATTAATTTTATAGGAAAAGGATATATTTTCTAAGCGAATTATCGGATCCATTTATCTCCCTCCCACCTCTTTTATAATATTCAGAATACTAATTATGCATGTCTAAGATTTTAACAAGTAATCCCCACCTTGGAAAGTCTACCCTTACTTAATTATACCAATTTCCCTCACAAAGAAAAATGCGAGAACAAATAAAAACAGCGGGGGCCGACCCTCGCTGCCTATAATTTTAAATATTTTTTAAAATAGTACTTTCTAGTTGGCTTCCTTTGGAATTTCCCTGCAAAGCCTTGGAAACCGTACATTAGTACAGATTTTGTCAAAAAGATCAGTAACATTTGGTAATGCTTTAATCTGACAAGAGAAACGATTCCCATCTTTTTTAACAAAAACATCCCAGGATATACAAACATAATGTCCACTATAAAATTCACGAAAAGATAACGTAAAAATTTCCCCCATGTAAATTTTAATATCCATAGAGAGCCCACAAAAAAAGGACCTACAATAAACGGGATTTTGGCCATTTGCATTTGGGATGAGTTTTTCGTAAAACCTCCACCAAACCCTTTTTTTCGCAATCATACTCTCTACTGCAACCCAGACACAAATGAACAGCGCTCCCGGTAAAAAGCGGCGAATCGTTTGTTTTTTTATGAAAGGCACTGACATCCAAGGTAATATCATCAATCCGAGCAGAAACATTTTATTATTTTTCAACATAGACATTCCTTTTTATCTTTTAGAATGCCCGAATTGGAAAAATTTTATCAATAAATTTCGGAATAATTTCCTGAACGCTAAAAAAACTCCCCCATTATACTGAGGAGTTTACACTTGTTGGATTTACTTGGTGCTTATTTGCTTGATTTCGATAAATTTGGATGATATGACTTGAGCAAAGAAAAAATTCAATCAGCACAAGAAGGAGAATGGTCCATATACCTGACATGATGATCATTTTACGAATGCGTGCAAAATAGAGAAAATTCGGATTACTCAAATAGGTGAACGTATAAAACATTCCAAAGGTAAAAACTCTGCTCCACTGACTGACATCATAAATCAAAATCCCCTTTTTCAATCCATAGCTTTTAAGCCGCTTAACGAGTCGATAAATTTCAATTAATTCAACGGTTAAGAAAACAATGGCAGCACAAATCCAAATAACCATTACGCCATGTTTGCTTGCTGCATGTGAAACCAGGCTGGCGAGTCCTGTAATCGACAAAGCCCCATGCAGAATGCAATTGGTATTATTCCACTCTGTTTCTATTAATCTTGAATCAGCATTGGTACAGTAGCGTCTTATGATCAAAAAGGTGCTTAAAATGTAGAAACTAACGCCTAAAGAGATAAATAAAATATCCATTTTGATAGGTATATGTTTAAAAACAGTACTAATTAATAGGACAATCGATTGTGTACTAACAGTTGTTAACAGCAGAATGCCATGAACATTTTTTGTTAGCTTTCCCCTATAAATATCGTAGAAAGCTTTCACACATAAGGCAATGTAAATTAGCCATAAACCTAAATTAAAATAGGAAATTAACTTGGCGATTAAAACAAATTCATAAAACTGTTTATAAATTAATATCCCACAAATCGATGTTCCCGCCACCCACGTTCCCATCCCAAATCGTTTGATGGGGCGGTAGTAATGGATTTCTCTAAACCTCTTATTGAAAAATGCCATTAAAAAAGAAAAAGAAAATGAACACCACAGTGCTAAATCAAGAATCGTCAGGATCTTCCCGAAAACTCCATGAAAAAAGTGAGGACCAAAAAAGTTTAACAAGACACCCTGCGTTATAATTCCTAATGCCATCACAACCGCCATTGTAGATGTATGAATATATATTTTATTTAAGAAAAGAAAACCGACCATACAAACACTAAAAACGATAAATAGAGAAAAATATAACACTTTGACCACCCTATAAATATTTATTACTTCGTTCATATAATTGTAACATTTATCACAGTCAAAAAGATTAATTTTTCGCTAAGGAAAAAATTGTATAACTTAGTAACGCATTAACGCGCCGGGAAACTGACCCCCAGCGCGTTAATGCGTTACTGTATTTCAAGAAGTGATGCCTTTTTCCTGGCTAGACTAATGGCTTCGGTTCTATTTTTGACGCCGATTTTACTGTACAGGGCTGAAACATAATTTTTAACACATTGAGTGAACCGCTTGTAAGCCCGTAGCTGCTTCCTAAGAAACCTTCATATCTTTTTGCAATCCTAACACAATGGCGAGACTTTCCCGTACCAACGCTTGATCTTCAGCAATCCCAATTTCAATCATGTTAGCATCCCCTGGCTCCTTGTTACCGTATGATAAGGAATAATGAGCTTAATAGAGGTTCCGCGGTAAGGGACACTTTTAATGTTAAATCTGCCTCCAACATCACTTGTCATTTCTTTAAGTGAGCGAAATCCCATTCCCGTACCTGAATTTTTTCCAGTAGATATGCCAATACCATTATCCCGAATCATCAATTGAACTTCTTTTTCCTGTTCACGTATATGTACAGAAACCTTTGTTGCTTTTCCGTGTCTTATGGCATTGGATAATGATTCAATAATTGTCCTTGCCAGCAGCTCACTTATTTCTACAGGATGGTCAAAAAGCTCCCATTCTAACTTTGAATACTCTAATCCAGCGCAATGCTTGGATAAATTTTAGGAAATTTCCGCCATTGTATATTGGTATTTTGATGATTCTCCTGTTTGTGTTTAAAGTGCCTGCCGGAATTCCTTCTGTTTCCATCGGTGGGGCTATTGGTTTAATTGTAAATGCCTGTATGATTGAGCTCTTTTATCGGAATGTTTTCCAGGTAAAGCTTCGGCATCAGGGCTTGTCGGTTTGGGCTTCTGTATTTGTGCAAAGTATTTGCTTTGGTTTGCACTTTTACCTGTCAGACCATTCTTTCATTATTTCAGCAGGTGCGATGATAGTTGGCATCGCAAATGGTCTGATTGTTTATAAAACGCGAAGTATCTACCCTAATTTTCTAATCACTATTATATATGTATATATATTTTTATAAACAATCAATTTGTAATGTTTAAATGCGAAGGGAGACCGTTTTTACGGCTTCCCTTTTTTATGCTTGTGTAAAAACCCAGCTGTTCAATGTTTTTATTAAAATGTTAGACTTTTGTAATATTTTGTTTCTATTCAGGTAAGATTTGTCTTTTATGATTAAACCAATCCAAAAGACAAAGGAGAGAAGCAAATGAAAAGTTTAAAAGTAGTGGGTATGATGATGGCATTAGTTGGATTGTTGTTATTAGCAGCATGCGGGAATGGTATTATGGATGGTTCAAAATCCAGTAGTAGTATGAAACAAAGTGAAATGCAGAAAAACAAAGATAGTATGGGTAAAGATGATAAGATGAAAAATCAAGATATGAAAGGTAAGAACGATATGAGCAATAAAGATAACATGAATAACAGTAAATGAAGTACACCGGTTAAAAAAGTGAAATCATGTTAAACTTATTTCTTTTCTACTGGAAGTGTTAAAATAATAGTAAATTTCATTAAAGGATGTATATCTGTGAAAAAGCGGATTTTACTAGTAGATGATGAACCTTCCATTTTGGATGTTTGCACACGTTATTTGGAGCGCGAGGGCTACCTTGTTTTGACGGGAAAAAACGGCGAGGAAGCTATTAAGCTTTGGCAGGAAAATGATTTTACACTCATCATTTTAGATTTAATGATGCCTGTACTGGATGGTTGGAAAGTGTGTGAAACCATTCGGGAAAGCGATGATATACCGATTATTTTTTTAACTGCCAAAGGTGAGGAGTACGATCGCTTGGTCGGTCTTACGATTGGGGCTAATGATTATATAACAAAACCTTTTAATCCTAGAGAATTAGTCTTAAGGGTTAATAGTATTTGCCGTTTATTGGATTATCCCAAAAAAGCCAAAGTTACTGATTATAACCTAATGATCACCACCAAGCCCTTCACGATTAATGCGATGAATCGTGAAGTTTTTCTAAATCAAAAACATATTGACCTTACGGTGAAAGAATTTGATTTGCTCCTTTTGCTTGCAACTCATCCAAAGCAAGTATTCTCCCGTTCCCAACTTCTTTACCAAGTCTGGCAAACCGAATTTGATGATGATACAACAACTGTTACCGTCCATATCAGACGATTACGTGAAAAAGTTGAAGAAAATCCTTCCAAGCCAAAATATATTCAAACGGTCTGGGGTATTGGCTATAAATTTATGCCAAGTGAGAGCCTATGAAGATAAAATGGATCTTTTTCATAGCTAATAGTGTGAGTGTTCTTATTATGTTTACATTTTTATTTGTAAGCTATGTGTATATGGTGTTACCAAATAAAGTGATTGTTTGGCTGTCATTGATTACGATTTTTTCTTCGATTATCTCAAGTTTTATCCATTATTTATTTACGAAGCCAATTGAAAGTTCGATTCAGCTGCTCGCAAAACAATCGCAGCAAATTGCAAAAAGGAAATTTGAAGGCTCTCTTCCAGAAGTAGGGCCAACGGAAATTAAGGAACTTACAAAGCAATTTAATGATATGAATACTCAGCTTAACGAGGCATTTACTCAGATTAATAAAGCTGAAGTTTCTCGCAAAGAATTAGTGGCGAATATTTCTCATGATTTACGAACGCCGATGTCATCCATCAAGGCGTTCGTCTCCGCTATTGAGGATGGAGTTGTCGAGGATGATACAACCTTCAAACGCTATCTAAAAACCATTTCATTGGAAACAGAAAGAATGGATCAACTTATTCAACAGCTCTTTCAGCTATCTCTGCTAGACTCAGGAGCTATTAAGCTAAAAAGAGAAAGAACAAATGTAGACGAACTATTGATTTCCGTATTACAGCATGAACAGATCCATTTAGAAAAGAAAAATATTGAAATGAAAGTTGACTTACCTAGCCAGATTCCAGCTATATATGTCGATACACTCTATTTTCAAAAATTATTATTTAATCTAATAGATAATGCCATACGATTTTCAAGAGTAAATGGGACGATTAAGATAGAGGTTAACCTCCTAGAAAAACAAATGCTTGGCATTTCCATTCTTGATTTTGGAGAGGGAATTTCGAAAGAGGATCTCCCTCATATTTTTGAAAGGACGTATCGCGTTGAGAAATCACGTAATCTTCAGTTTGGAGGGGCAGGTCTAGGACTTGCAATTGCAAAAACGATAGCAGAAAGTCATGACGGAACAATCGTTGTCACAAGCGAACTCGGAGAAGGAAGTACTTTTACTGTTGTTATCCCCATTCATAAACATAAGGTAGGAGAGACGGATGAATTATAGACTCTTTTTTCAAAGGAAAATAAATTTTGGAAAAAGGCTTATTCGATTGCATCATTCAAATGTACTATTATTTCTAGTGTTAAGTATTACCGGCTTTATCTTATTTTCTTCTACATTTCGCTCCTTATTTCCGTCAGTCAGGGTTTGGATAAGAGATATTCATATTTGGGTTGGGGTACTCCTTTGTCTCCCATTGCTATTTTATCTTCCTAAAATGAAACAGCATGTAAAGACACTTCAAAAGAAGAATAATAATCGGATAAATCTTTACTTTATCTTTATGATCTTAATTTTATTGATTTTCTCTGGTTTATTATTAACTTATCACAGACTGTTCCCACCGATTGTAAGCTCATTTTCACTATTTATCCATGATTTGGCCACATGGTTTGGGGTGCCGTATGCAATTTATCATAGCATTACTCGCAGCCAATGGTTTAAGATGGTTGTGAAAACAAAACAACCAGAAAAGAGATTACAAGAGCCAATCATCATCGATGACCAGAATCCTATTTACAGAAGAAGAACATTTTTAAAGGTTTTAAGTGGAAGCATCATTGCTATTGCTTTTTTACCATCAATGACAAAATGGCTAAGGGCTTATCTTCCTGCTGCCGGACCGACAGAAACTTTAACAGATGGAAATCGCCTTTCGCCATTACCACTTCCTTCTGCAAATTCTTCCCCACCAATTGGCGGTGGTAAAAAGGGGGAATTTCGGTACTATACGGTAACTGAAATTCCAAGACTAACTAATGAGAATTGGAGTTTCACACTCAATGGACTAGTCAAACAGCCAAAACATTATAATTGGAGTGAGTTTGTTAAGCTTCAAAGGGATGTTCAAGTAAGTGATTTCCATTGTGTAACAGGATGGAGTGTTTATGATATCACTTGGGAAGGGATTCCCTTGAAGAAGCTTCTCCAGGATTCCGTTATTAAAAAAGAAGCAAAATACGTAAAATTTTATTCAGCTGATGGAGTTTACACCGACACCTTATCATTAACCCAAGCAATGCAGGATGATATAATGGTAGCCGTTTTACTGGACGGAAAACTAATCAATCAAAATAATGGAAGGCCTGTTCGATTAATCGTCCCTAAAATGTACGCTTATAAATCAGTTAAATGGTTAAACAGGATTGAACTTATTAAAGATGACCACATTGGATACTGGGAAGAACGCGGTTATTCAACAGATGCCTGGGTCAATAACTCTTAATCAGAGTATCCCACCAGCAATCTATCAAATGAAGATAAGTGAAACAAAGATAATTTTTATTTTTTGGGGCAACATGAATATCGTGGTAAGATTATCCTGTAGGTGATTGGATTGGAATGAAGGATCTGCCACTGCAATTCCTTTCCATATGCTGTTTCACCTGGTGTTGTTAAAAAAAAAATGGAAACGGCCGATGTTTCTAGCCACTTTAACGTGAATAGTGACCCGATCCGTTAGATTAGAAGGGAGAGAAATCGCATGCTACAGCGTCCAAATGAAAGCGAGTTTCCTCAGTATTATGCAGAGTATATTAAGCTAGTTCCTGAAGGTGAGCTTCTACAAATCTTAAAAGATGATCTTTCGAAGACGATTACCCTTTTTGAGGGGATTTCGGAAGAGGATGGCGATTTTCGTTATGCTCCAAATAAATGGAGTATCAAAGAAGCGCTTAGTCATATGACCGATACCGAAAGAATCATGAGCTACCGTATGCTTCGAGTTGGCCGAGGTGACAAAACAGCTTTGGCCGGTTTTGACGAGAATCTATATGTGGAGGGGGCTCAGATCAATCGACTTCCGATAAGAAGCATCCTCGAAGACTTTATTGCTACACGAAATGCTACCATCACCTTCGCAAAAAATATGCCTGAACAGGCATGGGACAATATAGGCTTTGCCAATAATACGGAAATCACCACCCGTGCCATCGCCTACATCATCGCCGGGCATGCCATCCACCACAAGAAGATCGTGACGGAGCGGTACTTAAATAGTGGTGCCTGACACCGTTCGTGGACAAATCCAGAGATTTGTCCACACGGGGTAGACACAGGTGAAATATTTATGTTGCGAACATTTGTTCTTTGTCTTATAATCAGATTATGGGTAATACTAGAAGATATGCTGTTCTTTGGCAAGTGCCAATGGAGTCCTTGCATTCAGAGATCCGCACCTAGTAGAAAAATAAAAAATACTTATGACCAAGGAGCTGTTTATTTATGACATTGAAATTGATTCCTTATTTAGTGATGAACGGAAATGCTCGAGATGCTATCCACTTTTACGAAAAAGCGATGGATGCCCAAGTCCTTTTTGTTCAATCTTTTGGAGAAATGCCGGAAAACCCTGATTTTCCTCTACCAGCAGATGCCAAGGAACTTGTTTCACACGCAACGGTAAAAATTGGTGAATCTGAACTTATGTTTTCTGACACATTCCCAGGCCAGCATCACCAAAGTGGAAACCAAGTTACGATTTGTATTTCGACTGACGACGCAGAAAAAGCTAGAAAAATTTTTGATGCATTAACAGATGGCGGACAAGTGACCATGCCGCTGCAGGAAACTTTTTTTAGCCCAGCATACGGTAGTGTAACAGATAAGTTCGGTGTAAGCTTCCAAATTTTCACTGAAGGTCAGCATCAATAATTAAATGCCAGGACGCCCTGCTCGGTTTGGCGGATTAGCAATGCTATACCGATTTTTGGCGTAATAACTTGTCTCAATCAGCATTATTAATCTCGATAGTTACCCTATTCCACTACCGCATTCGTTTTTACATACGTGAACAATAAATGAAAACGATTCCGAGCGCATCTCCTGCGATGGGGGCCGTTTTCATTTTTTCTTTGGTTTTCACGAAAACCATAAAAATGATGCTGGTTGTTGGTGAAACGTACACATACATTCTACAATCTATAGTTCGAAATAAACTTTAGAAATTCCTTTTGCGTTGAATGATCAAATTTCATAACGGCGTATGCATTGGCTTCTGGTAGGGTAATCGTATGACAATTTACCTCAAGTAAGCTTCCTTCTAATAATTCTCTTCTGACGGTCGAGGTCGGCAAAAAGGAAACTCCCAGACCTTCAATAATAAACCTTTTCGTAATGTGAGTTTGTGATACTTTCATCATTCGTACACTTGGATATTTACTTTTTACAATCCTACATAGATGGTCCCAATATCCCGGATGATTGTGGGTTAATAGATAGTTGGATGTTAACACCTCTTCTTCATCTAATGGAGATGCTGATTCAGAATCTCTTCCATCATGTGGTGCAACTAATATGACTTTATCGTTTGATAACAGTTGACAAATCAAATTGGGATTGCTGCTGTTTAAGCAGGAAAGCCCGATATCGACTTTTTCGTTTAAGACCGACTGTTCAATATGAATAGATTCGATAATCTTTACTGAAACCTCTACTTCCGGATGTTTATTTGTATAGCTTTTTAGGACGTATGGGAGAATGGTTTCAGCTAATAATGGTGAAATTCCAATGGATAATTGGGTGATATAACCCTGCCTGAAGGAATTTAAATCCTCAAGGCCGCTTTGATAAACTTCTATCAATCTTTTAGCGTGAGCTAAATATCTTTTCCCCTCTTCGGTCAGTTTAATTTTTTTCCCTTCCCGATGAAACAACTGGATACCAAGCTCTTTTTCTAGCTGCTTTATATGCACCGTTACGGAGGGTTGGGAAATATATAATAGTTCTGCTGTTCTTCGAAAATTACCACAATCTGCAGCTGTTATAAATGTGTTTAACCACTGAAATTCCATATTCTTCTCCTTATTAAAAATAATAATCAATTACTTTAAAATTATTCAATATTCTTAATTATGTTTATTTTATAAAATAACATTAAATAAGGAAAGGAGCGAATTTTATGATCCAAAAGGGCTTAAAAGGCATTGTCGCGGCAGAAACCTTAATCAGTGATATAGATGGGGAAAATGGTCAATTATTTTATCGGGGGTATGAAATCAGAGATATAACGAAGAAATTTTCTTTTGAAGAGGCTGCCTATCTTCTCTGGTTTGGCCATTTTCCAAATGAGGAACAATTAAATCTTCTTAAATATCAGTTAAAACAGAATCGTGATCTGCCAGAAAATATAAGGATTATTTTAGACCTGCTCCCTCCTAGCATGGATTTAATGAGTGTCATTAGGACAGCCATTTCCGCGGAAGGCGGGAACTCCGATTATGGCTGGAAACCAACAATCTCACAGGCTATTAGGTTAACAGCACTGGTACCTATGATTATCGCTTATCGAAAAAGACAGTTAGAGGGAAAAGAGTTCGTTCCACATCGGAGCGATTTAGACTTTGTTGCAAATTACTTATATACGCTGAATGGAAAAGCACCTTTAGCCGCCCATGTTGAAGCACTTGAAACCTATATGATTTTAACCCTTGAACACGGCATGAACGCGTCTACCTTTTCAGCAAGAGTTACAGCATCCACGGAGTCAGATTTAATTTCAGCCATCACAGCAGCTATCGGCACCATGAAAGGTCCGCTTCATGGCGGTGCCCCATCAGGAGTCATCGAGCTGCTAGATGAGATTGCTTTGGTTGGTGATGCTGAGAAGGTAATCCGTGCAAAGTTAACTAGAGGCGAAAAATTAATGGGGTTTGGGCACAGAGTCTATAAAACTCACGATCCTAGAGCCATTTCTCTAAAAGCAAAATTGCTGGATATGGTTGGAGAAGATGAATGGCTTGATCTTGCCATGGAGGTTGAAGATACTGCGATAAACTTATTGGCTGAACTTAAGCCTGGACGCTCCCTCTACACAAATGTTGAATTTTACGCTGCAGCGATCATGAAAGCGATCAATATGGACTTAGTGCTGTTTACACCCACATTTACCGCCAGCAGAATGGTTGGCTGGACGGCACACGTTATCGAACAGGCCGAAAACAACACCATTTATAGACCAGAAGCAAAGTATATTGGGGATTTTAAATAAATACGGTGTCACTTTTCGGTGCCTGTCACCGTTCGTGGACAGATTCAAGGATTTGTCCACACTGAAAAGACAAATTTCCAATGTTTGCGGATACCCACTCATTGGAACTTTGCCTTATTTTTTTACCCCATTTTCTTTTGGGAAGCTGTTGGCTGGTATTTTCTCATAGGCCTATATTCAAGGACTTCTTGAAGATAGAGATTACCGTTCGGGCTTGATTTTTTGAGCAGTTCCATCAGGTATGTAATATCGTCAAGTGCTCTATGTGTTTGGTAATTAGTGATGTTATGAGATTGCAAAAGTGTAAGGAGCTTCGCATTTGTAAAGCCGTAGTTCTTCCAAGGGACACTTTTCATCGTGCAATACCACTTCAACTCATTGACCTCCGGATACATGTGATACAGGAAACTGCGATCAAATGAAGCATTATGTGCAAAGACAGTATCCGTTCGATGGAAATACGTTTTGATTTTAACATCATAGAAGCTTTTTCCCCTTACAGATTCATAGGGAATTCCGTGGACCCTGAATGCTCGATCATAATTGTTCCGTGCAGAATCCGAAAGCGGCTCTCTTAAAAAGGAATCCTCCTCAAGCACTTCTATAATTTCGCCAGTATCGGTTCGATACGAAAATAATTTTAAAGCCAGTTCGATAACTTCGTCCTTAGTCGGTCCTAGTCCGGTAGTTTCAACATCCACTAACAATCCTAATTGTTCCAGTTTTCGCAAAGTAATCACCTTTTTATCCATATAGTTACTCCTATTATAGCAGAGGTTAACTTCCTATCCTATTACCAAAAAGCGCCTAAGGATGTCACGTAATCCTTAAGGGGAAATCATTTTTATCAATGTTCCTAAATTCTGTCCTGTTTGCATTCGCTGATAATAGACACTCTTAGCAAGGATTGAGCGTGTTAAAAAGTAAAATATCAGCTTGTTTATAAAAATAGACTTAAAACTCAACCTTTTGCAGATTTTCTAGTAATTTTTTATTTAAATCTACTAGCTGCTTAATTTCCGTTTCTTCCATTTGTTCTAATGCACTAACCATCGCTTGATAGGAATAAGGATTTTGCGTGGAACTTTTTGATACTTTTTCTCCCTCAGATGTTAATCGCAAATTAATTTCTCTGCGGTCCTCTGTTGATGTTTGGCGTTCCACAAAACCAAGCTGGACAAGGCCCTCTACACTGACACTGACTGTACTTTTCGCGGATAAAAGTCTTTGGGTAATTTCTTTAAGTGTTATTCCTGGAGTGAATTTAAGAAGATTTACGATTGATAATTGCTGCAATGTTAGGCCCAAACGCTCCGCATTTTGCTGTGTAAATTTGGCAGTCGTTTTGTTTATTCCCCAATAAGATTGTAGCACCTCTATCGCCCTTTTAACTTTTTCATCATGATAATCCATTATTATCTGCTCCTCCTAAAAAATAGTTCATAAATGAACAGTTCATTCATGAACTATTTTAGCAAAAAGGCAAGAAAAGGTCACTTTGAACAGCCTGTAATCCCTATTAAAAATGCCCTAATCGCAATCACTAAACTCTCATCTAAATCTAGTGCCATGTTAAATCCGTGTTTTTGTTCTATAGAGGAAAATCCGTGTAGGATACTTCGCAGTCCCCTTACGGCATGGATGGCACGATCACCTTTTAAATCAAATGCCTGCAGGATACGGACTGTTAGATTTACTACCTTCTTTCCTGCTTGCTGAACATCCGTATCTTCCGGATCAGGTGCCATTAGTGTCGCCTCATAAATCCCTGGATGCTTTCGGGCAAAATCAATGTAGGCTTTACTTAGGGCAATTACGGCTTCATCACCTGCCACCCCGATTGCTGATTGGGCTAATTCATTATAAAGCAGTTCAATCCCATAGATCGCCAATCTTTTCTTTAACCCAGGCAATCCATTAAAATGGTTATATAATGAAGGTGGGCGAATATTAAGATTTTTTGCTAGGTTTGCCAATGTAACCCCCTGTATTCCATAATTATCAGCAATTTCTCCAGCTTCTTCTAATATAGTCGTTAATTCGAGTCCGATTTTTGGTCTGGGTGACATGTTGTAAGCTCCTTATTTTAACTTCCTATCTAAATTGTTAATCGCCTGTTCCATAACCTTTACAGGGTTCTCCATCATTTCCCCATCGCCAACAGCAAGCAATTTCGGATCATACCCCACTAATTTTTTGGCACTCGCTAAGGCAGTTCTTTTACTCCAAGTACCAAATGCCGGGAATGGAAACCATGGTTTCACGTCTCCCGAAACAGCAATCCCTCCTCTTGTTTGCAAGGCATCACCAGCAATTAATGCATGAGTCCGTGTGTCTAAAAACGACATCGAGCCCGGTGTATGTCCCGGAGTATCAATAGCCGTTAAAGATCCGACCTGATCACCATCCTTCAACAATACATTGGCTCTCGTTTTTAGTTTCTTAGGAACACCGCCTTTAATTGGTGTTTGGTCCTCATGAATATCAAGAGTTCGGTCACTATTCATTAATCGATAATCACGAGTAGAAATATAAACCGGTACATCAGGATAACTTTCTTTTAAAGAATCCAGTGCTCCCACATGGTCTTCATGGGCATGGGTCAGAACAATTTTTGTAATCGGCTTTCCGATCTTAACAGCTGCCTCCAAAATTCCCTTTGCACTAAAAGGAAGTGCAGCATCAACCAAGGTTAATCCTTCTTCTTCTTCAACCAAGTAGCAATTCACCGGAAAAACATTGGGCATAAACGTCACTTGATACAAGAAACCATTTTTAATCATTCTCACCAGATCATCCCCTTTAACTAATATAATTAGTTTTATTTTAACTAACGATATTAATTTTTCAAGTTTATTTTTGGAAAAAATTTCTATTCCTTATAAAAAAATAATGGACCATACTGCTAAAAGTATGGTTATAAATTATCTTATTTTTCCAAATGATACTTATATGAATATTAATTCCCATTATTTAAGTTGATACTTAATTAAGCTTAGACTAAAATAACATCATGATTGAAAAAGTAATTCAAGCCATTGCAGAGCCAAGAAGAAGAGAAATCCTTTATCTCGTTCGTGGTGGAGAGCTTACCTCCAGCGCGATTGCCTCACATTTTGACATTTCCGCTCCTGCAATTTCTCAACATCTCAAAGTTCTCGAAGAATCCGGGTTAGTTGTAGTTCGGAGGTCGGGAACAAAACGGTATTACAGTATTAGAAGGGAAGGTTTTGCAGAAATAAAGCAGTACATTGACCGTTTTTAGGATGATAGTTTACTTCTATTGAAAGAAGCTGCAGAAGAAGAAGAAAGGAGAAATCATGAAACAGACTGATAGTGAAAAAATAACGAAAGAAATATTTATTGAATGCCGCCCACAAACATTATTTTCGTTCTTTACCGATCCTGATAAATTGGTGCGATGGATGGGCAAACATGTCCTGCTAGAACCAAAAATTGGCGGTAAATATCGGATTGATGCCAATGGTTCCGATATCGCAATTGGAGAATATCTCGAAATTGTCCCTTATGAAAAAATTGTGATGACTTGGGGTTGGGAGAAATCAAAGGTTGTTCCTCCCGGATCGAGCACGGTGGAATTTCAACTGACTCCGAAGGAAAATGGGACAAATTTAGTCTTAACACATTATGATTTGCCAGTGGGAGAAATCCCGTCTCACCAACAGGGATGGTCTCATTACATGCCACGCATTAAGCAATTTGCTGAAGGTCAAGATCCTGGAGTTGATCCATGGTCCGTTGTGTCCATGCATTAATATTTGATAAAAATAATTTTTCAGGGAGAAGTACAAATTCTTGAATTGTAGGAAAAAAATTACATTAACCATTCATCAAGAAGTTGAATTCTCTGCAAGTGCGAATCGCCTCTATGAAGCACTCACAGACGGGAAGCAGTTCGGTGAGTTAACAGGAGCACCAACGGAGATTAGCCCTGAAGCCGGCGGCACCTTCTCTTGTTTTGGCGGCATGATTTTAGGAAGAAATATTGAATTAGTAGCTAATAAGCGAATCGTCCAAGCGTGGCGAGTTGCCAATTGGCTGAGGGAATTTATTCTATCGCTAAGTTTGAGCTTAAAGAACAAGACTCCAAAACACTTCTCGTTTTCGACCAAATTGGTTTTCCTGAAGAAGAAGGGAAACATCTTGAGTCTGGCTGGGGAGAGAATTACTGGAACCCATTAGAAAAATACTTAAGTTAACACAATAAGGCGCCGGGGTCACCCCTTGGCGCATTCATACGTTAAACCGGTTGCATACAAAAAAACGTCTCATTTCCAGTTTTTCATCCGGCTGTTGAGGCGCTTATCTATTTTAGTGATGGGTTATTTTCCAATCGAAGAGAAATTTAGGCTAATAACTATTATCTTCTTCGCCTTTTTCAAAACCTTCCCTGTTTTCATACCAATTTGTAAGTTGTGTTAGTATGGAAAAAACGAAGAAGAAATTCATTGCCCATACATTTATAAAAGGCGCTAATCCTCCAAATTCAATTGTTTGGTATCCTTTTAAATACATAACAATCATGGACTCTAAAAAAATAAGAATAAAGCCGACTACACCTGCCACAGCCATTCGAATCAAATCCGTTCACCTCCTAAATCCCAAAAATGAAATATTTAGTTCTTACCTTATTTCCGGTAAAAAGAGTGTAATTTCAACAATTTTGTGAACATCCTTAATCCTATTATACGGAAATATTTGTTAAACAACATCTTTAATTAATAAAAAAAGTGCCTAACTCTTTGCACTTAAGCAGGAACCAGGCACCCCTTCTCATTTCATTTTTTTAATAAAAACAACCTTTAAATAATTACCTTCTGGAAATTCTCGTATGGTTCTAAAATCTTCAGGAAGTGAAAATTCCTCCAAAATTTTATACTTTCCCATCATTTCTTTAAAGGCTGCATCAATAAAACCTTTAAACTTGTCCATACCAAAGGAACTGCAATTCGTTGATGCCACAATTGTTCCATTATCCTCCGTAATCGCGATGGCTTCTTTTAAAAGATTTTTATAATCTTTTTCTGCACTAAAGACAAATTTCTTTGACCTAGCAAAGCTTGGAGGGTCAAGGATGACCATATCAAACTTAAGCTGTTTTTTTACTGCGTATTTGAAATAGTTGAAGACATCTTCGACTATAATGTCTTGAGCAGCATAATCAACGCTGTTAACACTAAACTGCTCAACCGTCTTGCTCCGGCTTCGATTTGCCAGGTCGACACTAGTTGTTTTTGTTGCTCCACCTAGAGCTGCAAACACGGAAAAAGCACCAGTGTATGAGAAGGTATTTAATACCGTTTTCCCTTTGGCATAGGCATCGCGAATGGTTTTTCTAACATCCCTTTGATCTAAAAATACACCAACCATGGCGCTTTCGTTCAAATATACAGCAAAGTTGACGCCATTTTCTTTAACTATCACCGGGGACTGACCTCTTTCCCCTGCGACAAAGTCATCCTCTTCAATATATTTTCCTTTTTCATCAAACCGTTTTTTTTGGTAAATGGCTTTGAACTCAACCAATTCCTTCAGTGAATCAATGATGGACTCCCGAAACTGATAAATTCCCTTACTATACCAACTTATTAAATAATGCCCATCAAAGTAATCAATGGTTAAACCACCAATTCCATCCCCTTCACCATTAAACACTCGAAATGCAGTTGTTTCTTTACTTTTATAAAAGGATTCCCTATGTTTGAACGCATCCTTGAGCCTTTTCACAAAAAAGCTTTGATCAATCTGTTCATTTTCATTCCTACTAAGCACCCATCCTAAGCCTTTATTTTGCTTGCCATAGTAGCCTTTGGCAATAAACTTACTTCTTTCGTCGACAAGCCTAAAGATGACACCTTCCTCATCCAAGACATTCAGATTGGAAATCGCCTCCTTAGAAATAAGGGGATATCCGCTTTTGAATTTATTTACAAACTTCGTGTTCACTTTTAAACTAACTTCACTAGTCATCGTTTCATCCTATCTGTGTTTTATTCCATTTTCATTATAGTATACAGCCCCTAAAAACAAAAAAAGGCACCTGACTACCAGCAGCCAAAAGTAATAACGCCTGAAGTTTTGGTCATATTTTAGGATGCCTTTTTTATGATGCATAAATCATCTTCACAACTTCCACATAATTTCCCCCTAAATTCTCCACAATTCTATTTTATTATAAAGATAACTTAATTAGGAAATAGGTTCGAGGAACTCATTTCTTAAAAACTTCCCATTTTTGATTGGTGCTGACACCAATCTTTTTTTTGCGCTTTTTCTTAGTTTACAACACACATACATCTTCCTATGTTAACCGTATGAATAAAGTAGTTGACACAACTCCCAACCCCCATTTACAATAAAAATTGGAAACTTAAGAATCTACTACTTATAATTGGAGATGGGTTATGAAGATTTTAGACATTACATTAATTGCTTTATTTGTCGCTATTATGGGGGCGTTAGGGTTGGTTCCACCTCTGATGCTTTCGTTCACGCCGGTCCCGATCACCCTGCAAACATTAGGAGTTCTTCTCGCTGGAGGCGTTTTAGGAGCAAAACGTGGAGCATGGTGTATGACAGTTTTCCTTCTAGTTGTCGCTGCTGGGATTCCTTTATTGTCTGGAGGCGGTGGAATCGGAGTATTCGTCGGACCGAGTGCTGGATATCTATTCTCCTACCCTATTACCGCCTTTTGCATTGGATTTCTTATCACGCGTTTTCGCAACTTACGCTTACGGAACATTCTAATCGTTAACCTAACCGTTGGAATCTTCCTAATCTACCTAATTGGTATTCCTGTGCAGGCCTTTGTTATGCATATTTCATTAGTAAACGCAGTCAAATTAAGTCTAGTCTATATCCCTGGAGATCTAATAAAAGCAACACTCGCTTCCTATCTCGTTTTCAGACTCTTGAAGTCACCTGTCATTTATCGTACACTACAAAAAAACGTTGAGACACTTTGATGTGTCTCTTTTTTTCAAAAAAGGAGAATTCACGTGGCAACCATTACTGAGACATATGCAAAACATCCCCCTGAAAAAATTGCCCTTCAGACCCTTCATGAAAAAATTACCTATCGAACATGGAATGAACGAGTTTGTCAAACAGCCAATTGGCTCGATTCACTCAATCTCTCAAATCATACAGTAGGGTTCTTACTACCAAATGGCACACCTTTCCTACTACTATTCACTGGGGCTTCCATCTGCAGGGTGGATTTCCGTTCCCTTCGACCCTAAGTGGACCGAAACAGAACTGCAAAAGCGGCTGACTCTTTCTCATGCTTCTATATTTATCACAACAAAAGAGCTGTATCCCTTGATAAAACACCTCCATCCTGCTGTCGTAATCTGGGAGGATTGTTTGGAAGTAATAAACCAGTGCTCATCCCTAAGAATACAGCAGGTCAACGGAGATCTACCATTCTATATGGGTTTTACCTCTGGTACTACCGGTGAGCCGAAAGCGTTTATTCGCTCACATGACTCATGGGTGGCGAGCTTTGACTGCAATCGTATCGATTTTCATATCGATGAAAACGATCTTATACTCATTCCCGGAGCACTGATTCATTCTCATTTTCTCTATGGAGCGATTAGCACCTTGTATTCGGGAGGAACCGTCTTCCTGCTCGAAAAGTTTTCGGCTACTCAAACACTAACAATCATTGAAAAACAGCCTATTACTACTATCTACGTTGTTCCAACGATGATTTCAGCCCTATTAAAACATAACCAGACCATTGAAAAATCGATCAAGATCCTTTCTTCCGGCGCTAAATGGGAAGAACATTCCAAGCTTCTTATGCAAAAAAGATTTCTTAATATGAAAATAATTGAATTTTACGGTGCTAGCGAACTCAGTTTTGTTACTTTTTTGTCCGACCAGCAAAAGCCTGGATCCGTTGGTAAGCCGTGTCACAACGTAGAAATCCAAATCCGCAAAGCAAACTCAGAACTTGCTTCACCCAATGAAACAGGGAAAATTTTTGTTAGAAGCAAGCTGACTTTTATCGGATATCTAAATGAGGACACAGGCGCGATACAATCCATCCACGATGAAAATGGCTGGATAACGGTTCATGATATGGGTTATATGGACGAAGATGGCTTTCTTTTTATCCAAGGCCGGGAAAAGAATATGATTTTATATGGAGCAATTAATATTTTCCCTGAAGAAATTGAAAAAGTGATAGCGACACATCCCGGTGTCGAAGAAGTGGCAGTGGTTGGCGTTCAGGATCCACATTGGGGGCAAATCGTAACGGCCGTTGTGAAAGGTTCTACTTCCATTTTGGAATTAAAAAGAGTATGCAGGAAAAATTTATCTTCCTATAAAGTTCCCCGTAAATGGGTTTTCGTTGAGGAAATGCCGCATACAACGAGCGGGAAAATAGCTCGTCCTTTACTAAGAGAATTAATCGAAAGCAAGGTGAAAGGCCATTAAAAGAGCAGTTATCGTAAACGCGAAACGATCTCCAATCGGTAAAAGGAATGGAATGCTAGAAGTCCTTCAGCCACATGAACTGGCGGCCCCTGTTCTTCGCGTCATCGCAAGCGGCATCGAAGATAGGATCAGCGACGTCATCCTTGGAAATGTGACCGGACCTGGAGGGAACGTCGCAAGGGTTTCGGCCCTTCAAGCTGGGCTTCCACTTTCAGCACCTGGTTTAACGCTTGACCGCCAATGCAGTGCCGGGCTCGAAGCGATTCGGATGTCATGCTATTTCATTCAAGGTGGGGCTGGTTATTGCTATCTTGCTGGCGGAGTTGAAAGTACGAGCACCTCCCCTTTTCAAAAAAGAGCGCGATTCTCTCCGGATGGTATCGGAGATCCGGATATGGGGGTAGCAGCCGAGTATGTGGCGCGGAAATACGGAATCACAAAGGACCTGCAGGATCAATATGCACTATTAAGTTACGAACGCAGCCTGGTAGCTTTTAAAAAAGGAATTTATCAGGAAGAAATAATCCCGATTGGTCAATGGAACCGCGATGAAGAACTTTTCAAGGAACGAAACATGGCTGCCCTTCTAAAACGGGCAAAGCATATTTTCATAAAAGAAAATGGTACTGTCACCGCTGCTAACAGCTGCGGCATTCATGACGGGGCCGCGGCAGTCTTGGTGATGGAGGAAGAAACCGCCAATCACCTCGGATTCCAGTCTGTTCTTCGATTTGTCGACAGTGAAGTGGCCGGCGTACACCCTCATTATCCGGGAATCGCCCCTGTCCCTGCGATTCAAACTCTTTTAAAGAGAAACCAGCTGACAATTGAGGACATTGACTTATTCGAAATCAATGAAGCCTTTGCCGCAAAAGTCGCCGCATGTGCACAGGAACTTCGAATTCCCTATGAAAAATTAAATGTGTCTGGTGGTGCCTTAACCATCGGCCACCCATACGGGGCATCTGGTGCCATTTTGGTGACAAGATTGTTTTATGAAGTACAACGGAGAAAAGGGCCAACTTTGTGTTAGCCGCAATCGGAAGCGGCGGAGGAATTGGCGTTGCCGTGTTGTTTGAGGTGATTTGAGATACCTAAAAATGGATGGTGCCAGACACCATCCATTTTTTATATAGAATAATCCTCCGGAATGAACACCCGCACTGTTTTGGTTTCACAAACACTTCCTCACCAGTTTTCAATTGTAAATGACGGAAGTGTTCTAAAAAAAATTGATAGATTAGTGGGTGCTAACACCTATTATTTATATAAATCTATATTTCTCTTTAATTTTTAGAAGGAGTCTTTTTAGTTCCAAATCGAGTTTTCTCTGTCTTATCAATTTGGGTTATGGTGCCGTCATGAACAGTTATGATGACAGAACCATACTCCATATTCTTTAAAGTCTGTAAAATAAAATTCACCTTCGCTTGATCAACTAATGCCATTGAATCATCTCCCCACTTTTAATTTCTTAATATCTTATAAGAATACTAGGTTTTTATGATAAAAAAATCTTGCTTTACTGGCCAGCGACTCAAATTGAAACAACAATATGGGCTACATTTACTAAGAGGATGCATCATTCTAATAAAAAGACTTATACCCCACAGTGAGTATAAGCCTTTGGTTATCCAATCAGCTTCAATATTAAAAGGTTAAAATGTTAATTTTTAGATTATTTACATTTTATTCTGACTTTTCCTACGTGTCAAGTGGGTATTTAAATTTTCTTGAATAAACTTATCGGGGGACTGGCCACCGACCTTTAAGGCATTATATCAAACTCACACTTCTTCTCCATTTTTCAATATTGCAGGTGAGCGCTTAAATAGTGGCACTAGGGCAAGTACGCCGAAAATGAATAGCAATGCTGATGTTTCATACATCGTTAGAAGTGAGAAGCTATTTTTCAGCCAGCCGCTCGTACTCATACTGATGACCATTGTCCCCATAAACATCGGGTTTAAAATCCCGTTTACCCTGCCGATAAAGGCGGCTTCCGTGTTTTGTAAAATCATTGTATTGATGCCAATGTGAATGCATGGCATAAACAATCCACTAATAAATTGCACCGTCAGTGTCAGCCATAATTGATCAGAAAGACCGATCACGGATAATCCGATGGCGTTGACTGCCATACCGATAGCAAGCAGAATCTGAGGAGGGGTTTTTTTCGCCAAACCCATCGTAAGTCCTCCACCCAAAATCATACCGGCACCAAATGCCGCCATCAGCCACTGCAGCTGTTCCTTTGGCAAGCCCAGCCGCTCCGTAATAATGAATATCGAAAGTGGCTGCGTCAGACCCAATGCCAAACCAGCTGCCGCAAAACAGCCACCAAGTAAAGTCAACGATTTGCTGTTCCATACATAGCTAAACCCGGCCTTCATTTCATGCATAAGTGTTGTTTTCTCTTTATCCTCTTCGATTTCTCGGTCAGGAGGAAGCATGAATAGAATTGCCGCAGAAAGTAAGAAGGCGATACCCATGATAGCAATGGCTGCACTAATGCCATAATGCTGATAAACAAATGTTCCAATAATCGGACCTAGGATCATAAACACAGCAAATATTGTTTGATACATGGACATACCAAGCTGGATCAGCTCTTCCTTTACATGGAGCTTAAAAAGTTTCATTCCGGAAGGCTGTGAAAACTGCGAGAGTATCGATGAAACAAGTGTAGCGAAGAAAATAACTTTCCAGCTTCCCAACAAGAGTGTAAGTAAAACAACAAAAATTGACACTGCACTAAGAAAATCACACCAAATCATCGTCCGTTTCGGACGCCACCTGTCAGCAAAGGCCCCTCCGATAAAAGAAAATAGGAATATCGGTGCAAATTCTGCAACAGAAATGAGCGAGACGGCTACTGGATTTTCATGCGTTTGTTCGATTACGTATAACAGGATGGAATAGTTGCGCACCCAAATGCCGATTTGAAGAAAAAACGCTGACAGCAAAATGGTACGGATTACTTGATTACGGAACAGTGCCCCAATAGTAATATCTGAATTTGTGTTCGTCATAAAAAAAACCTCCTTATCCATCATTCTGGACAGGAGGCAGGCAAAACAATCACAAAGAGGCATAATATACCAAATTTTCAGGTAATAGCCTGTTTATTAAAAAAGCCCGCACTAATCCTATCCAGAAATATGTTCGTTTTTTTACGAATTTTTTTCTAAAAATAGGATTAGTAAATCATTGGCTTAATGGTCACCCTTTCAAATCATCGTCTTTTCATCTTACTTTATTCGATTATAAGATGCAAGGGAAATTTGTAATTTAACGGTAATAAAGGATAAAAATAGTCAATTTCACCATTCATTCGCAATCCGAATTCCCTATTTCTTTTTCAAATGTGATTCCATTTAAATATTTACACCCTTCATTCCTGCTTCTGGATAACGAAGTCCTGCCGCTACTCCTTTAGGGGCCACTTCTTCGATCAGTAAGAGTTCCTCACTTGAAAGGCTAATATTAGGTGCCAACACATTTTCCTCTAGGTATTTTCTTCTTTTTGTTCCAGGGATCGGAACAAGATCATCTCCCTGAGCGAGCAACCAGGCAAGAGCGAGTTGGGACGACTTACATTCCTTTTCGCTTGCGATTTCTTCAATCCTTTTAACCAGCTCAAGATTTTTCCCGAAATTTTCACCCTGAAATCTAGGGGCATAGCGACGATAATCATCCTCTGCCAAGTCTTCATATTTTTTAATTTGCCCGGTTAGAAATCCTCTTCCTAAAGGACTATACGGAACAAATCCTATTCCTAACTCTCGAACCGTTGGTAAGATTTCATCTTCGACATCCCGGCTCCAAAGGGAATATTCGGTTTGAAGGACCGAAATAGCATGAACCCCATGAGCTTTCCGAATCGTGTTCGGTGCCGCTTCGCACATCCCCAAGAATCTAACTTTTCCTTCTTTGACCAGCTCCGCCATTGCTCCAACTGTTTCCTCAATTGGTGTATTAGGATCTACTCGGTGCTGGTAATACAAATCGATGTAATCTACACCTAAACGTCTTAAGCTCGCCTCACATGCTGATCTGACATATTCAGGGCGACCGTTCACTCCTAAAAAGGAACCATCTTCTCCTCTCATATTGCCAAACTTAGTTGCAACTGTGACCTGACTTCTTCGGTCTTTAATGCCTTTTCCCACTAGCTCTTCATTCTTTCCGACACCATACATATCGGCCGTGTCTAAAAAGTTAACCCCTAGTTCAAGGGCATGATGAATCGTCTTGATCGACTCCTCATCATTCCGGCCACTATAAAAGTCAGACATGCCCATACAGCCTAATCCTATCGCAGAAACCTCTAACCCATTTTTACCCAATTGACGTATTTTCATCTTTTTTCTCCACCTTCAAATTTAACTATTAAACTCCATTCCCAGAATTCCCGATAATCGATTTTAAAATATAGCATTTATACCCACTATACAATTAAACCTTTCTTAATTGCAAAAATTCCAAAATATTTAATATTATTCCCATTTTGGATTTAAATTCTAACCCGATGGTAGAATTTAATTTTGGGATAATTTAAACTATTACTAGGGAAGTGACTGGGAGGGACTCAATGATGTTAGAAAAATTCCCGATTTATATGTCTTCGTTTCAGCAAGAAAGAATGATTTGCGTTTATCTTCCTAAAAACTACGCCTATGAAAACAAGAGATATCCAGTATTGTAAATGCACGATGGGCAAAATGTTTTTCATGATTTTAAGTAAAAAAGTAACAAATACAAAGTTTGAAATTTTAAACGAGGCCGAACACGACTATTTATTTTTCAGAAAAAGAATTCCTGAAATAGTTTCATTTTTATTTTCTGAAAGCAAAGACGTTGCGCAGGAAAAGAATATTTAACCTTGTCCTACGCTATAAAAATATACAAAAGCACTGCAATTCGCATTGCTTTTGTATAGTAGTTCAACTCTGCCCTGGATAATCACAATATTCAATAATCGTACCTTCTGTATCAGCTGGGTTTAGATAGATTAAACGTCGTCCGTGTTTATTCGTTCGTAATGTCCCCTCTAATATTCGGATGCCTTGTTCCTTCAGTTCATCTAATGCTTGATCCAAATTTTCTACCCGATATGCGATATGATGTACACCTTTTCCCTTTTGTTTGATAAAACGTGCAATGGGCGATGTGGTATTGTTGGTTGGGGCTAGCAATTCAATCCGTTCTCCATTGACCTCGATAATCGCTACTTCACTTTCCACACCGATTACCTCACTTGTGTAGCAATCTATCAATTTTCCAGATAACACATTCATGTAAAAATGAATGCTGCTTTCTATATCGCGAACGGCAATTCCTATATGATCAAGTTTTTTATCCATTTCAAATCTCCTAGGTTAAATGATTCCTTTATTTTAGCATTAATCAAAAACAATTATTATTGATTAGCCTTCATAAACCATTTTACCTTTGGATTGATTGTACAATGCTGTTCTGGAAACGTGGAGGATTTTTCGTTTATAAGGTAGCTGCTTTGAAAATTACACTACGATTTTAATAATATCCTGGTCAAAACTTTCAGCCCCTTTTGTAAAAGTTAGCTTCGTTTTAAAGCGGTACGATATTTTTTCGGAAGAAACAGGCACTGAACGAGGCAGCTGAAAAGTAAATTCAACTTTACTCGATTCCTCAGGGTCAATATGTGTTGTTAACAAAATAGTAGTCGTATCAATTATTTCTTCGATTCTCTTCACTTTGTCAATTAAGACCAATTGACAATCAATTTGTTTGATTTGCTGTTGGATTGTACCTCCTTTGATTAAAAAATAACCTTGAACAGAATCTCCCGGCATATATGTTACCTTTTCAAGGATAAGATCAATTTGTGCTGACCCAATTCCTAAAAGAGACAAATATTTTCTAAGTATCAATGGGTAACCTCCTAATTTAACTTTTCTGCTGATTTAACATTTATATGGCTTAACATTTTTTTCATCCCTGTACTTTTCAAATTTTACAAAATGCACTCCTCGCGAATTAGTAAAATTGGCAACAAAAAAACCTTTACCATTATTCGGTAAAGGTTTTAAATACTTTTCCTTAATAAAAGAGTATTAATAACGCGGCCGCAGGTTAACGATGTTTTCACTTTCATGAATTGATACATTAATGCAGCGTTTCTACCCTTTTGTGTACGCGGGTTCATCTTTCGGCTGAGGCAATCCATAAATTCATAATCACAGCGACATGGCGCAATCCCTCTGCTAAGGCAGAGGTCATGTCTTTGGCAACAGGCATCAACATCATTAATGGGAGCACCCGGTCCGCTACATCCCGGTCCACACCAACGATATCCAGGGAAAATACAGAGAGGGATCGATTTTCTTCTTCGCACTGCCAACACATCTCCTAAAAGTATTCTTTCTATATAACTATGAGTAATTTAGGAAAATGCATTGGCCAAAAACCCCCATGCTTGTACACTTTAATCAAGATATCCTGCGACTGAAAATAGAAAGAATAAAATTAGTTACCAATATTTTGGCAATTAATAGTTTAATGTCATCTATATTGGGTAATTTAAATTAAAAAAGGAAAATTCAATGATAGGACTTATAGCTGCAATTATCGTATTTAACTTTATTGCTTTTAAGACAAACAAAATACTTACAACGAACCAAATTGTTCATATTTGGGCATTTACAATAGCTTTCCAAACCGTTTTTGATGTGTATGTAGAATTTAAATACCATGGGTATTGGTATTTTGCCGAAGAAGTGGATTGATCAGGAGTTCTACCGCATATTTTTTTGGTTCCAGCTGTTAATATGATATTTCTAAATTGGTATCCCCATAAGAATGCTTTTAATAAAAAAGTTTCCTACCTTACTCTTTTTACTATCGTTATTTTAATATACGAGGTAGTAACCTTACTTCCAGAACCATGGGGCTACTTCCATTACGGCTGGTGGAAACTATGGTATGCTGCTATTCTTGACCCGATTCTCCTGCTTATAAAATAATGATTAGAGGATAGCTGAATGGGTTCAAACAGCGACCCAACATTCCTCTTACAACCCCTTTCTGCCTTCAATTATGGGTTCTTAAGGACAAAACACTCCCAAGAAACAACCAAAAAGCTACTCTCTAATATCGCAGGAATCAGAACACTCGGAACAGGCGTCATCACAAAGACATGACCCCTTTTTCAACTAAATAATTTTCAACCTCTTTAAAATCATCCACGGCAATAAACGGGACCTTTTGTTCACGCAGCAGCTTCTGTAAACCGTTTTTAGCAAAAGTAAGATCTGCCACTTTTGCAGGATGCGAGTCCGGTTCGCTATCCCCGATAAAATAAACAGTTTCATACTCTTCCTTCAATTTTTGAATTACCTTGGATTTGTCGATTCCGTAACGCTCGGAATAATGCCACTGTTTTTTGTCTATGTTCATATGAACATTTTTCTCGTGATAGTAGCCTTCATTTGAAAAAACTTTGACATTTTCAACACCGTATTTTTTTAAAAGATGATAAATATAATAGTCCGTTCCAGCACTAAGGATATAAAAATCGGCACCATTTTTTTGTACCTTCTTAATAAAATCAGGTACATACTCATCAATTTGGATAGATAGCGTATCTTCAATAATCCTGTTTTCTTCTTGATTGATGGATTTGAAAACAGTGCCTAGGAAGTCTATATCCATTATCTCGCCTGCTTTCCACTTTTTAAAAAGCTCTCGTCCTTCTGGGAAGTATTTATCGATCATAACAATATAAAAATCCTGTTTTGAAATTGTTCCATCAAAATCGGATACGAACGCCCACCTTTTCACCTATAAACCCTCCATTGCAACTGTTGTTCATAATATATTGCCCAGAATTGCACAAAATAGCTGTTTCAATAATGACCTTTTGAAGGATTAACCAACATATTTTTTCCGTGGAAAATCCAAACTAAAAACTGCTGCTCATTCACTACAAAGGGAGTTGGTCTATTTGAAATGGCATATGAAGCTTTTATCCATGATTCAAAAAAGAGAAGATAAAAAATTAGCCCTAGCAGTTGATACCTCTACTGTCGAAGTGAAATCCGATCTTATTAACAACATTGTGAAATTATTCGAAACGGTTAAACCAGATACCATACTCGTGCAAGCAGACTTCAAATTACGAAGCATTACCCCAGTAAAAGCTGATACCATCAAATATTATACACACGGAAAGTCTTCCTACACTGATGTACTAGAATGGGCCAAAAATGAACAGATTGATACTTTATTCTATATTACTGATGTAACAGGCTATATTTATGAAGAAATAAAAAATGTCGATTATGAACTTTACTGGTTAGTTCCCGATGAGTACCTGCCTAAAGTACCATTCGGAAAAGCAATAAAGGTAGCGTAACAGCCATATCCTAAAGCCAGAAAGATTCAAAAAACCGTCTGAATTCCAGACGGTTTTTAAAACCAATATTTCTACACACGCGGTTCTTTACGTGCAACTCCTGTTTGATTTGCTGCTTTAACAACTGCTTCGCGGACACGTTCTACTACCTTATCATTGAACACACTCGGGATGATGTACGATTCACTTAACTCTTCGTCCGTCACAACGGAAGCAATCGCTTGGGCCGCAGCTACCTTCATTTCCTCATTAATTTCTCTTGCGCGGCAATCAAGTGCACCACGGAAAATTCCAGGAAAACAGAGAACATTATTGATTTGATTCGGAAAATCTGATCGGCCGGTCGCTAACACTCTTACGTATGGCTCGGCGATTTCAGGGTCAATTTCCGGCTGAGGATTGGCCATCGCAAACACGATTGGATCCTTTGCCATACTTATAACATCTTCGACTTTTAAAATTCCGGGAGCGGAAACACCAATAAATACGTCTGCCTCGACAATCACTTCTGAAAGTGATCCTTTTAGATTATCAGGATTGGTCATTTGGGCATAGGCGTTCCAATGAGGATTTTCATAATGAACATCGCGGTGGATGGCACCCTGCCTGTCGATCCCAATAATATTCCTAACACCTGCTGAAAGAAGAATTTTTGTACAAGCAATTCCCGCTGCACCTATTCCAGTAAACACAACCTTGATATCTTCAATTTTTTTGTTAGTGATTCTTAAAGCATTTAAGAGCCCAGCAAGAAGAACAACTGCCGTTCCATGCTGATCATCATGGAAGACTGGGATATCAAGCTCTTGCCTTAGCCTTTCTTCAATTTCAAAGCATCTCGGTGCTGAAATATCCTCAAGGTTGATTCCCCCAAACGCCGGAGCAATGGCTTTAACGGTCCGAATAATTTCTTCTGTATCCTGCGTGTCCAAGCAGATTGGGAAGGAGTCGACATTTGCCAGCTGTTTAAAGAGCATGGCTTTTCCTTCCATCACCGGCATCGCTGCAGAAGGTCCAATATTACCGAGTCCAAGGACTGCCGTTCCATCCGATATAACAGCAACAGTATTCCGCTTGATTGTCAATGAGTACGCTTTTTCCGGTTCATCTGCAATGGCGGTACAAACATTCGCTACACCCGGAGTATACACCCTTGCCAAATCCTCCCGGTTCTTAATCTTGGTTTTTAGCGCTGTTTCGATTTTGCCGCCGATATGCATAAGGAATGTCCGGTCGGAAATTTGCAATACCTTAACACCTTTCAGCTTTGGAAGTAGCTCGCTAATAAGCTCCCTTTGCTTTACTCCATGAACATTGACCGTGATATCGCGAACCGATTGGGTTCTACTTGATGAAATAACGTCAACTCCGATTATATCTCCTCCTCCAGCGCTGATACAGCTGGCAATTTCACCAAACGAAAAAACCTCTACATCCAATTGAAGGCGCATAATAATATGTGTGCTTGTACCTGTTCCGATTGACAAATTAATCTCCTCCTGTTGTTTCTGTGTTCATTTTTAAACTAGATCTTAACTTCCACCATTAAGCGGATAGGGGATTGTAAGGATGAACCTTGTTCCTTTTCCAGGCAGTGTAAAAAGTTCCATGTCGCCATGCAGTTTTTCCAAGCTGCGTTTGACTAGAAATAATCCGATTCCACGATCGTTCCCTTTCGTAGAAAATCCTTTTGTAAAAACTTCGTTTACGATATCATCCTTCATTCCGGGACCATTATCAGCCACCTCGATTAAAAGTTCGTCATCATCGTATTCGAAGTGGATCGACAGCTTTTTGTTCTCTTGCCCTGTTAGAGCCTCCAAAGCATTATCAACCAAATTCCCTAATACCGTAATTAATTCATGGGTCATTTCTGGACTTACGTGTTCAGGGAGAACACCTTCTACTGTGAAGGACGGTTCTACACCGAATTCTCTGGCATAGCTCATTTTCCCGAGAATGAAACCCGCTAAAACGGGGTCTTTTATTTTACTAACGATATAACCGACCTCATTTTGAAGATGGTCTGAAATTCGGTCAATATACTCGGCCAGCTTTTCATACCGCTCTAAGTGAACCAGTCCTAAGATAACGTGCAACTTATTCATGAATTCATGGGACTGAGCTCTTAAGGCTTCCGCATAGAGCTTCACTCCAGTAAGTTCTTCCGCCAACTTATTCATTTCAGTTTTATCACGAAACGTGGTAATAGCGCCAACAATTTCATTTCCTACACTGATTGGCAGCTGATTCGATAACAAGGTAACCCCAGATAAAACAATTTCTTCGTTAATTCCCGGGCTCCCTGTCTCCAGCACGTTTTTTAAACGGAGATGTGGTATGTATTCTTCCACTAAGTGCCCGACAGGATTGTCCCTAATCCCCGCTTCTTCAAACAGCCGCAGGGCTTCACTATTAATAAGAGTAATGCGCGCATCCTGGTCGACCGCCAGAATCCCTTCCTTCGTGGACTGTAGCATCGCACTACGCTCTTCAAGTAATTTTCCAATCTCGAAGGGTTCAAGTCCAAACATGCTTCTTTTAATTTTTCTTGCTAAAATAATAGCCCCAATTACGCCAACCAGTACGCCAAAAATGACAGCTAAATAGATGACTTTTCTGCTGTTTCTTACGTCTTGATTGACCTTATCCAGGGAAATTCCTACTGCGACAGCGCCGATTTGCTTGCCATCATTTGAAAGTATTGGAGTGAAGGCCTTAAAGAGTATCCTAGCGTACCTTTCGCCGTTGAGATATGTTCATGTCCATGAAGAACAGGACCTTCATCGCCTCCAACAAACCGTTGGCCAATCTGGCTAGGATTAGGATGTGATTTCCGAATCCCTTTCATATTCATAACCACGATGAATTCGACATTCGTTATTTTGGTCATTTCACTAGTATAGTTCTGAATGTCCAACTCACTCCGCTGGCCGCTCAGGGCTTCCACTACAATGGGAGAATGGCAGTCATCCTTGCAATATTTAATGCTTTTTCTTCCTGGTTTTTTTGAGTGTTGTTCCCGACCTCTTCACTGATTAGTAGATCCGTGACAAATAAAGCCAACGCCACAACACTGCAGACCAGTAAGGTAATCGTTGTTTGAAGACTAAATTGCGGCTTCTTCTTCCACACAGGCTTCCCCTCTTTCATGATGGTTTTTACGGGTGGGTTAAAACCTGTACTTATTCATTGGCCGGCCAACGGAACCATATTGAACTTCTATGGCTATATCTCCCTTTTTCTCCAAATACTCTAAATAGCGGCGGACCGTTACCCGAGCTAGTCCTGTGCCCACAGCTACTTCTTCAGAAGAAAGCGGAACAGCTTGTCCTTCTAAAAATTGCAGGATTTGCTGCATGGTCCGGTCGTTTAACCCTTTTGGCAAAAGCTCCTCAAATAATGCCTCGGATGGGTGTCGCTGGATTCCAGATATCGCATCTAAATCAGCCTGCTCCAATGGCCGATTTTCATTAAACTTTTTGAACGTGTGGCGGTACTGTTCGAGTGCTGTTTGAAATCGATCAAATCGGAAAGGCTTGACGATATAATCAACCACCCCAGCCCGAAAGATATCTTGGATATGTTCTGGATCCCGATTGGCGGTGAGTAGAATTACATCCATTGGATAATTTTTTGTCCGAATGTCCTGCAATAGAGAGAGTCCATTCGTGTCTGGCAAAAAATAATCGAGCAGAACGAGGTCAGGATGTAATTCTTTTATTAACAACATAGCTTCCTTGCCATTGTATGCTTTTCCTGCTAATTCAAAGCCCGGCAGCTTGGAAACAAACTCTGCGTTAATCTCCATGACCATCGGATCATCCTCGACAATCATTACGCGGATTGGCTGCATGAACGATCTCCTTTAATCGTTTTTCTTTCATTATAGCTTACTTAAATTTCGATTCATAAAGAAAATTCGTGACTGACGATAGCCTTTAGGAGCCATTTTAAGGTTAAATAGACTTTATGCGTGATAAACAAGTATAAGATGTAAAAATTTCCCTTTCCTAATAATTCAAAGAAACAGCCACGGATTCCGTGGCTGTTCTCTATACCTTTCTCCTGTCAACGATGGTTAAGCCGTTTTACCAATCGATTGGTCGATATCCACATTCTCATCGAACTCATTTTCCATTTTGGACACAACCACAGTTGCTACACCATTACCAATTAGGTTTGTAAGAGCACGCGCAGTAGACATGAAACGGTCAACACCTAGAAGCAGGGCAATCCCTTCCACCGGTACGCTCGGGAATGCTGCAAGCGTCGCTGCCAAGGTGACAAAACCGGAACCTGTTACACCAGCAGCGCCTTTAGAGGTAAGCATCAAAACACCAATCAGTGTTACTTCCTGCCCAATGCTTAAATGCACTCCAAATGCCTGCGCAATGAACAATGCCGCCATGGAAAGATAAATGGATGTCCCATCCAGATTAAAGGAGTACCCGGTAGGAATAACTAGACCTACAACAGATTTCGAGCAGCCATAGTTTCTAAGCTTCTCAACCATTTTAGGCAGAGCCGATTCAGAGGATGATGTACCAAGAACTAAAAAGATTTCATCTTTAATATAGCTGATAAATTTGAAGATGTTAAATCGATAGAATTTCGCAATCGCACCAAGAACGACAACAATGAATACAGCCATTGCAAAAACGGTTAAACCGAACAATTTTCCAAGGGAAACGAGTGAACCAATTCCAAATTGACCGATGGTATAAGATATAGCACCAAATGCTGCTATTGGAGAATAGTACATAATAATGTTAACAATTCGAAAGAAAGTATCCGATAGTTTTTCGAAGAGTCCAACAACGGATTTTCCTCTTTCACCAAGTCCAGATAATGCAATTCCAAAAAGCACGGCCAAGAAAAGAATCGGAAGCAACTGGCCACCCGCTAAAGCACCCATAAAGTTATCTGGTATGATTCCCATAATAAAGTCCATGACACCATGGTTTCCCTGTGCTGCTGCTTTTGTAAACTGGGTAATGTCACCTTTTGCGCTATGTGCATTCACTCCAGCTCCTGGCTTGAATACGGTTGCAAATAGTACGCCAATGGCCAGGGAGATAGTGGAAACGATTTCAAAATAGAGGACTGCTCTTCCGCCAATTCGTCCGACCTTCTTCAAATCCCCCATACCCGCAATCCCTACGACAATTGTTAAGAAGATAATCGGCGCAATGACCATCTTAATCATTTTAACAAAGATATCAGATAGAACCTTCAATTCCGCACCTACTTTTGGAAACAAGGCACCAAAGATAATTCCTAAGACAATCGCAATCAAAACCTGTGTAGTCATACTTTTAAAGTTGATCTTCATATAACATTCCTCCCCTATTAATAGTTAATCTGAAAGCACTTACATATCAATCCGTCTGAAAATGATACAACTTGTTTATTACCTAAAAGTAGTATAAAATTTAATGAATTGTCTGACAATATTTTGGTTATATCGTTCTTTTTGGTGATTTTGGTCACAAAATGTTCATTTGACTTTTTAATGTGTAAAGCAGCAAAAGGAAAGTTAACGGGTTCGGTGTTAGGAGTGCTTTTGTTCATTACACTGTGGAAATAACATCTTGTTTGACAATGCAAATATACAAAAAACTCGTCTATTTTAACGAGTTTTTTAGGATGTTTTTGAGGTAATACATTTCTTCAATTACCACTCTCGTTTTTTAATAATAAAACAACAATTTTGATGATGATTTCTAGATTATGGGTATACGTGACTCCTTTGGTTACCGCCCTTGCCTTTTTTTGTGGTTCAAGGGCTTCATAGAGCTCTTTTTGGCGACCCTCCTGAGGTACCTTGATCAAAACACTCTAAAATTTTGGTGTCAAAAACTGCAAAATGTTCGATATTCGATAATGTTAATAACAAAATGACGTGTACCAATGCACACGTCATTTCTACTGCCATTTTAATGTTTGCACCTTAAAACAGAACCCGTTAAGGGAAAGTCCCCTGCTGCTTTTATGCTTTAAATTGATAACGCGGACCTCCTACGCCAGTCTCTTTTAAAAATGGATCTTATAGAATCACAATGACATCATCACCCCGAATTTCCGTTTCATAGGTTTTGACACAGCCTACATCAGGTGCTTGTACTTTTCCATCTAGCAAACTGATTTTCCAATCATGCATCGGGCAGAAGACGTGCTCCCCACTAACCATCCCTTCAGCTAAGAAGCCTCCCTTATGCGGACAGCGATTTTCAATCGCTCGAACTTTTCCATTTTCAAGACGGAAGAGCGCAATTTCATGTGATCCAATTTTTATCGTTTTACCTAATTTTTTTGGTAGTTCCTTAATAGTTGCCACTTTCACTCGAATACGGATCATTTCCATTCTCAATCCCCCTTATTTGAATTCAACAGGCATCTTTACACGCTCACACCGCTTCCAATGGTTTAATCATGTTAATATAAATAATATGGTAATTTTGATTTCCTAATATTTCAATTACTGTGTAATAAAACCTTACATAGATTTGTAATCAGAGTGCCTATCACCATAAAAAAAGGTGACTGTCACCCAATTAGCTTGGGGCCAGACACCTTTTTAAATCTATTATATTTAATCCTAGGCTACGTCTTCTCCTGCTTGATCATCTAATTTATGACCTTCCCATTTTGTAATAACAAGGGCAGCCAAGGAGTTTCCAACAATGTTTACACATGTTCTTGCCATGTCTAAAATTCGGTCAATACCTGCAATAAAGGCAAGTCCTTCTACCGGTATACCCACACTTCCTAATGTCGCAAGAAGTACGACAAACGATACACCAGGAACCCCGGCAATCCCTTTAGATGTAAGCATTAATACAAAAACCAAAGTAATTTGATGTCCAATACTCATATAGATTCCGTACATTTGGGCAATGAACAACGCCGCAATCGCTTGATATAATGTCGAGCCATCAAGGTTAAAGGAGTATCCGGTTGGAATAACAAACGATGTAATCGCCTTTGGACAGCCGAGCTTCTCCATTTTTTCCATGATTTTTGGTAGTACCGTTTCTGAACTTGCTGTTGAATAACCTAAAATTAATTCGTCTTTCAAATATTTGATTAGCTTAAAAATGTTGTAGCCCGCGATTTTCGCTGCAAGTCCCATGACTACCAGAATGAAGAATATCATTGCACCGTAAACAACAATAACAAGTTTTCCTAGTGGAATTAAAGAGGTGATACCGAATTTTGATACTGTTACACCAATTAGAGCAAAAACACCAAGGGGAGCAACCTTCATAATCTGATTCGTTACATTGAACATCGCTTCAGCTGTTCCTTTAAAGAAATTGAGGATAGGCAACCCCTTTTCTCCAATCGCCGCTACTCCAAGCCCAAACATGACAGAGAAGAAAATAATGGCGAGCATATCTCCATTTGCTAATGACTGAATTATATTGGTAGGAACAATATTCACCACTGTATCAATCATCGAATGTGATTCAGTAGTTTTAGCTGTTGTTGCATAGGTACTAATGTCCGTTTTCGTAAGATGGGATCGATCAATACCTGTTCCCGGATGAAACATGTTTGCTGCCAAAAGCCCAACAACGATGGCAATTGTCGTGATAATCTCAAAGTAAAGAAGTGTCTTTCCTCCAAGCTTTCCGAGCGACTTAATATCACCAACGCCTGCAACCCCAACAATAAGACTGGAAATTACGATCGGAACAACAATCATTTTTATTAAGCGGATAAATATATCTCCAATTGGCTGTAGGTAACTTGCCACATGAGGATTTCCGTAAAAGATCGCCCCGACAACAATACCAAGAGCCAATCCAATGAAAATTTGCCATGCTAAACTAATTTTCTTCATCTGTACTTCTCCCCTTTTTATTAAAAATTTTGAAAAGACGGCAAACTTATATTCAATTTCTCCCAAAATTGAACCTCTTATTTATTATTTTAATATCATTTTAACGTTAATAACTTATCTTAACAATATATTATTTAGATGATACTCATCTTTTTTTGATATGTAATCACTTTCAAAATTAATTATTTTAATATTTAAAAAACTCATCAAGTAGCGGTGGACTGTCCCCAACTACTTTAACTTATTGGCAGAATGGCCTTTTAAAAAGGTCGGTATACTAATTATGAGATTAACCAAACTCTTAGAAATGAGAAGAAATATCTTATAAAGGGCGATTACTTTTATGATTTTTACGTTTTATGTTTTACTAAATGCATTGGTTTTACTTTTTTTTATTAAATTTCAGAAAAAGCACATTCATAGATCGCACCATTCCTGTCATTACTTTCCTTTTATACCTTTGGTTCTTTTAGGTAAAAATTAAAGAGCTGGGAAAACTCCAAGCTCTTTTTAAAAAATTCTTTATTTATTTAATTCTCATTTCTCCATTGTCATTATTGAATTGCCAAAATATAGGTCCATATGAAAGGGATCAAAACTGAACATTCTTTATGTATTAATTTTTAGCAAGGTTTAATTGCCATGAAACTCCATATTTATCAGCGACCCACCCAAACTTTTCGCTAAATGAGGAGGCTTGCAAAGGCATTAACACTTGGCCATCTTGAGATAACTTCGCAAAAACTCCATCGATTTCTTCTACCGTATCACAGGCTACAAGCAATGACATGGCCGGAGTAAAAGGATGTTCATGCCCATTTTTATTATCGATACACATAAAGGTCTGTCCTTTTAATGTGAAGACAGCATGCAATACGGTTCCATCCTCATGATGAAAAACACTATTTATTTCTGATTGTTCAAAGACAGAGGTGTAAAAATTCATGGCCTCTTCAGCCTTTCCAGAGAACATTAAAAAGGTCGTTATTTTTTGATTCACTAAAAATCAACTCCTTTTAAAAGTAAGGGCTATGCTAAAATCTATTATATCACACAGGAAAAAATTGTAATAATTTCTATTGTCTTATTTTTGAGTTTTATCGATCCCCAGGACTGAATTTTATCCCTTCGTCTTTTTATTTTCACAGAAAAAGCCGCCTTGATGGCAGCTGCATTTGTCACTTGAGAGCCTATCAATCTATTTAGGATTAAGGGATATATTGCTCTGTGATCTTTGTAATGACACCATTTTTCACTTCTATGTGAAAAGGAATAGTATGATCCTTATTTCGCTCTTTTAAAAAGGTGAGAAACTGACCTTTTGTTACTTTCTCATTCCATTTGATTGAATAGGGATTCCGAGTTTGCAAAATATATTGGGCAGAGCTTGAAATAGGGAACGTGCGGATCTTTGGATTTACGTTTCGAATCCAGTATCCGTCAGGCGCGTGATCCATATCCTTACTGCACTTGCAATCTTTTTGAAACTCTCGGTCTGCATCCTTTCCAAAATACCATTGAATATAATCGAATTTTCCTACCCATTTTCCGCTAACGACTTTGAAAGAGGTGATATAGGTAGTCGCTTTTTCAGTTGTAGAATGCGTAGAAATAGAGGATTTTGCGTATGCTTCTGAATGGGATGAAGGTAGAAATAATACAGCTGCCATACTAGTAATAAACCCAAAACAGATTAAAGCAGGGAAGAACGTATTTGAGACTCTCTTTAACACATTTTTCATTTAATAATCCCCTCTTTACTATGTATTTTTACTGAAAAATACTTTCTAGTAATAATATAAATGGCAATGAATACAAATTGTGTCGATTTTCGGAATAGATAGAAAATATTCTTGTTTAATTTGTAAAAAAAGAAACATGCTCCATTACACCCTAGTATCATCTGGGTATCCGGGAACGATGTTCCATGTTTCCTCTTGGTCTTTTAGAAGTTATTGAAAAATGCCTAGTGAACGCTCTTCACTGACCTTTGTTATTATTCAGCTAATAAGCTTTGTTGCTTGTAACTTTCTAATTCCCAAATCCTATTCTTAATTCGTTCTACACAAATTTGAATACCCAGCTCTTTATTATAGCTTTCTGGGTCCAAACACACATTTGATTCTGTAATAATAAAACCATTTTGAAGTTTAACAGCAACTATTGTGCACTTTCCAAATGGCTCCATAATTTCCATTTGTGATTTTTCTAAAATTTCATCAATTTCAGTTTGGGTTATTTTGTTAACCTTTGCCTGTTCCTTTGCTTTTTCGAAGTTAACATCCACGTAACCCAATCCTTCGAATGCCATTTCAAAGGCAAGCTGTGTCGTTTCGAACACTTGATTGTTTTTTAAACTTCTTATTTTTACATTCCCATCCGAAGTCATTTCCAGTAATTCCACTTTATCATCTGGGATTCCTTTTACTTGATATAAATGCATACCTTAAGCCCCTCCGAATTTCAGTTTTTATCCTAATAAACAGTTTAATCAACCTATGTTCTCGCTTTGGTAAAGAAGTATAGGAACCACACAGCATGATTTTGCTCATCCGCCGCTGCACGGCGAAACACTTCCTTAATGTGTTGATTCGTCGCATCATCTGCAATTTCCATATAAAAATCAACAGTTTTTTGCTCATCTTGTAGGGCAAATTCTACCCCATCAAAATAAACATCTGGACATTCTTCGATGATCTTTGGTTGTGGTTGACTACCGGTAAGACTTGTATAAATCTGTTCAAATAGTTGAAAATGCCTTATTTCATCCTTGCGAATCTCAAGGATCCGTTTTCGTTCATCCCCACTAGGAGCCAAATTAGCCAACTTGCCATAACAATGTATGGCGCTGTACTCGCCATTAATGGCTTTTTCAACATCACTTTTCAAATTATTTGATGGTCTATTTAAAGCATCATGATAATTTGTATAAGGATACATAGCCAGACCTCCCCGTTTATTTTTTTCTAATCCTATCCTACGGGTAAATGAGGTCCTGGGTGCATGTTCAATAGCATATTCTTTCGATGTTGTGTTTCGTAGCGTCAGAAGGTTTTTGCTTATTTTATCGCAATCCAAATTTCATTATATGAATTCTCACTGTAAAGATCTGAATCAATATAGGCCTCCAATGGGGGTATTCTAGCTGGTTCATATCCGTTAGCTGGGAACCACCCTGAATAAATTTGTTTCCATTTATCGATGATCGCACCAGGAATGGGACCGTGAACTTCAAGAACCACCCATTTAGAAGCGGGTATTTCAAAACTCGAAAATCCATCAGGTACCTGTCCACTAAATTCAGTGGCAATCCAATAATCGACTACGTTTTTCGCTGCGTTATAATTGGTAGTAATGCCTAATAGACCTTTTATTTGTCCATTGTTTAATTGAAATAATCGATTGGCCGTTCCGCTTCCATGAGCTTCACCCCAAAATTCTGGAACGCCTGGAATTCCTGCTTCCCCTGAACCACATAGAAATTCGCGGTTAATCCCAACTGTCTGGAAATCATCTCTTTCAACAATTTTATATTTCATTTGCTCCACTCCTTACAGCTGATTATTTTCGGCTGAAACGATATCCTTTTTCTTACGTTTTATAACTTCTTCCATTTTAGTGTAAAAACTCTTACATTTAAACTTCCTTTCCTCACCTTTCGTTCTATTTAATAGAAAGCCGATACGCTTTCACGATAATGCCATCGTTTGCGGGTTCAAAGTCAAATCGAGGTAGACGTTCAAACCCAAGTCGTTCATATAATCTCATAGCGCTTTCCATAAAATCTGCTGTATGCAGCCCAATGGCTTGGTAGCCTTTCACTTTCGTTCGCCGGATACATTCAGAAATTAACGCACCTGCCACCCCTTTGCCTCGTGCTTGTGGCATTACTGCGAGCAATCGAATTTCAGGATAATCCAGCTCATCAACAAGACCTTCATAGGCATCTGTTTTCGCAGGAAACAAAGCCACACTGCCTACTATTTTCCCATCTAACTCAGCAATAATCCGCTCGACATCCTGCTGTATATCCGCCTCCGACGAGATGGCCTGCTTAAGAGCTAGCCAATGATTTTCAGGAATTTTTTGGGCATGTTCTTCGTATGAATTGACTCTTTGTTCTCGAATGTAAGGTAATTCTTCATCTCTTGCATCACGTATGATCAACACGCATCCCCTCCTTATCCTTTAGCATATTAGAAATTTTTCCTCTTTCTTACTTAACACTTGTCGATTGTGTTCAGAATGAAGACCTGATAGGTCCGGACCCTTCGGCAAAATGCTGTTATGTCCCTTTTGATCATCACCTGCGATATGATTCGATAAATGATAATGCCTTTTAATCGCATCGAAATCAGTCGTATCGCCAAAGCCAGGCGTTTGATATAAATCTCGTAAATAGCCCCATAGATTGGGAAAATCAACAATCCGATTCCGATTGGCCTTGAAGGCTGAGTAATAGGCAGCATCGAAACGGACTAATGTCGCATACAACCGGACATCTGAATCGGTAATATAATTGCCAAATAAGAATCGTTGTTTCGACAGAAAAATATATCGTTACTTGCTCCCATATAAAATCATTCTAAAATAATGATGTTGTATCCTCTTATCCCATTTTTTCTTTTACTTTGAGACATTCCTCGTGAAATTTCATTGGTTCCTCATAGTTCAATAAATGTGCAGAATTTTCAAACCAAACGAGCTCTTAATACGGACATTCCAACCTATCAATCCTTTTCTAAGTCCCTCTGAAATTTTGGGGCAAATCCTATTTGAGCTGTTCCAGGTCTACCATGCAAAAAGAGCATAACGGGATTCTCAACATTTTCCCCTCGTACCAAAATCATTTGCTTGATCCCGCCAATCACTACCTCCTCCAACGATGCAATTGATTCAAATTCACTGCTGATCTTTTTGGTTTTTCGAGAAAACATTTTACGACCTCCCAGTTGAATAATATCTAATGAACCTTCATCTATATTTTACCACATTATCCCAATTAGTTTATATTACTTCATTGACCACGATTACGTTTTTATCCTCCAAAAAATGCAAAGACAGCCTTACACAAAGGCTGCCTTTTTGTTCGTATTATTTACCTATAAAATCCTGAGTCCAGTAATTACCTTGTGAGACATAACCAACGCCAATAAATTTGTAATTCGGATCAAGTATGTTTTTGCGATGACCTTCACTATTCATCCAAGCATTGACAACTTCCTCAGGGGTTTTTTGTCCCATGGCAATATTCTCACCAGCATAGCTGTAGGTAATCCCAAATTTTTTCATCATATCAAATGGTAAGCCGTATGTTGGACTTGTATGGCTAAAGTAACCATTCACAGACATATCTCTGGATTTTTCATGAGCCATTTTGCTAAGTGTTACATCCACTTTAAGAGCCTGCAACCCATTTTTTGCCCTTTCTTGATTGGTAAGATCCAATACCTTTTGCTCGTTGGCACTTAAGGTACTTGCGGCTTGGGTTGTTTGTGGTTGACTCACCTTGACAGGCTGTTGTTGCACCGTTTTTGGCGTCACAGCGTGTGATGGCTGCTGTGTTTTTACTGGTTGATTTGTTATCTTTTGGACCTGCTGCTTTACCGTGTTTTGTGAAACTGGGATTTGGGTAATGTTCTTGTCCATTCCCATTTTGCTAAGGTAATTTTCTATCATTCTATTAATCTCATTTACATTGGAGCCTTGATCAGCATAAACCCGTTCCTGCATTGTTGGGTTAGGATTGGTAGCATGTGCGTTGTTTTGTGCAGGATTTGCCCCGAATAATGCTGACGACGCTGCTAAGGTAAGAATTGCTTTGCTCAAAAACATATTAACATCCTCCTGTCTTGAATCTTTGCCGCTCATTAGCAAATTCATCGTAACATATGATTTTTGTCATATTTAAGGGAGGATTTTACAGAAAAAGGCCATACTTGGTTTGTCTAAGTTTTTAAGCTTTGTTGGCTGCTATTATGTTAGTATTTTAAACATTTTATTTCAAAATACCATTCATCATCTAAAGTTAATATAATATGGCAATAAAACCAATAATTATAGCAAAAATAGAGGTTGACACCTTTCTAAGAAATAGCCTTTTTTAACATATATTTCAGAAAAGTGTCGAAGCTTACAATGATTTTATAGCATAAAAAACTAATGCAAATTATTAGTTTCAGAGACTATAAAGCAGCGATGGTTAGTCCCAAGGTGCTTTAACCCACTAAAAATACACGTAAAAGGTAATTTGAATAAACTAAAAGTATGATAGCATCCTTTTTAAAAACTATATTACATATACAATGTAAGCGCAAACAGATATACAGTTCAAAAAAATGGATAGCCATTTTCGACTACCCACGGAATCTATTTTTCATCAAGATCTAATCTATTTATCTTACTGTTACTTCACTCTTGGACTTTGCAAGCTCTGCTGCTACATCTACAATCATATCCTCTTGACCGCCGACTACCTTACGTTTACCTAATTCAATTAAAATATCACGTGAATCGATGCCAAACTTGGCTGCGGCACGTTTGGCATGAAGGGCAAAACTAGAATAGACACCCGCATAACCAAGGACAAGGCTATCTCTCGTAATCTCCTGAGGAGTTTTCAAAATCGGAGCGACAATCTCTTCAGCCAAATCCATCATTTTGTAAAGGTCTACTCCTGTTTGAATTCCCATGCGATCAAGCACGGCTACTAGCACTTCAGTTTGGGTATTACCAGCACCGGCACCTAAGCAGCGAACGCTTCCATCAATGCGTGTAGCACCTTCCTCGATTGCCACCAATGAGTTTGCCATCGCAAGGGATAGATTGTTATGACCATGGAATCCAATGTTGATTCCTACATGCTGTTTAAGAGCACGGATCCGCTCACGAACCTGTTCTGGAAGCAAGGCACCGGCAGAATCTACCACATAGACCGTATCTGCTCCATAACTCTCCATTAATTTAGCCTGCTCGACTAATTTACCTGCTTCTGCCATATGGGACATCATCAAGAAACCAACTGTTTCCATCCCAAGTTCTTTGGCAGCATTGATATGCTGCGGGGCTACATCTGCTTCTGTGACATGGGTGGCAACACGGCCATTTTAGCTCCCAATCTTGCTGCTTCTTTTAGTTCCTTAATGGTTCCAATCCCTGGAATCGTCAGTACCGCGATTTTTGCCTGATCCGCTACAGAAACAGCTGCTTCAATTAATTCCATTTCATTTGTTCTGGAAAGTCCATATTGCAAGGATGATCCTGCTAAACCATCTCCATGTGTTACTTCAATATAAGGCACACCTGCATCATTTAAAGCTTTTGCTACTTTTAGAACCTGATCGACAGTGTATTGGTGAGCAATAGCATGACTGCCATCACGTAATGCCACCTCGGTGATAAAAATATCTCGAACATTAGTCATCTTTTTTTCTCTCCCTTCCGCAGCTTAAACCAGCTGTTTTTCTACTAGATTTTTTGCAAACTCTTCTGCTACTTTTACCCCTGCCGCTGTCATAATATCGAGGTTGCCTGAGTATTTCGGTAAATAATCACCAGCACCTTCTACCTCAATGAATACGGTTACTTGATTGCCATCGAAGATTGGTTCCTTCCTTAGTCGATAGCCAGGGACATAAGATTGAACCGTTTTCGCCATGTCTTCGATGGATTGAGTGATTTTCGCTTCGTCCATCGTTCCATCTTCTACAAGTGCATATACCGTATCCCGCATTAAAATTGGTGGTTCAGCTGGGTTAAGGATAATAATCGCTTTTCCTTTCTTTGCTCCCCCAACCTCTTCAATTGCCCGTGATGTCGTTTGCGTAAACTCATCAATATTGGCACGAGTTCCAGGTCCGGCACTGCGACTGGAAATCGTTGCAACGATTTCAGCATATTCTACCGGGCTTACACGATTAACAGCATGGACCATTGGAATAGTTGCCTGCCCACCGCAAGTAATGAGGTTTATATTTTCCGCTTCTAAATTCGAACCTATATTTACGGATGGAACAACTAATACGCCCCGTGCTGCAGGAGTCATATCAATCGCTTTTATTCCTGCTTCTTTTAGCATTTTGGCATGCCGGACATGTGCCTTTGCAGACGTAGCATCGAACACAATGTCCGCTAATTCAGCGTAGTGTTCAAGGAATCCTTCTAAACCAGTATCAACCGCCAAGTAGCCTAAATCTCTAGCACGTCGTAATCCGTCAGACTCTGGGTCAATTCCAATGACCGCCGTAAGCTCCAAAATAGTAGAACGTCCCAATTTAATCATGAGATCGGTTCCAATATTGCCTGAACCAAGAATCGCAACTTTAACTTTTGACAAAATCCTTCTCCTCCTTAGTAATTCCAAATCTTATATATATGTAGCCAAACCTACACATGGGCAAGTTTGGCTTTATACCCCATATTTTGCGAAATCGAAGCCGCAGCCTGTTTAATCCCTTTTATAACCTCAGCAAGCTTTTCTTCGTTCAACCTTATTTTGGGTGACGCACAACTGATCGCAGCGATCACTTTGCCCTGATGATCAAAGATTGGCGCGGCAATACATTTGAGTCCCAATTCGATTTCTTCATCATCGATTGAATAGCCCAGCTCCCTTACGATTTGTAACTGTTCTTTCAGGTCCTCTTTATCTGTCACGGTGTACTCTGTAAACGATTCCAAGACTGTGTTCGATAAAAGTCTTTCAGTCTCTTCTTCCTCTTGAAAGGCAAGAATCGCTTTTCCAACCCCAGTACAATGAATTGGTGCTCTCTTCCCAACCTGCGAGTAAATCCTTAAGGCACGAGGGCCATCTAGCTTTTCAATGTAAATCACTTCACCGCGTTCAAATATAACGAGGTGAACAGTTTCCATCAGTTCCTCAACAAGGTCTTTAATGATTGGACGGGCAACCTTCCCTAGATCGAGATGATTAATAACCATGTTTCCTAGTTCAAATAGCTTCATACCCAGCTTATACTTCAAATCATCTGGGTTCTGCTGAAGATACCCTCGATACTCAAGTGTCTTGATGATGCCATGAACCGTACTTTTTGATAAACCAACTTTTTCACTAATCGCTTTTACACTTAGTTCTTGATCAAGGCCAGAAACAATTCAAGGACATCTGCTGCTCTTTCTATGGATTGAATTAGACGTTCAGCCATTTTCGCTCTCCTTTCATTCGGTAATATCGAATGTCATTCGTAAATATTTAACTTTATAAAATGATGGTAACGCTCATCCTATTTATTTGTCAATAAATTTTTTTAAGTTTACTACCATAATGAAAGTTTTCTCACCACAACAGAAAGAAAAGAGCTTGGAGATTTTCTCCAAACTCTTTTCAGGTATAACAATATCTACCCTTTAAAAATTAACCTTGTTTTCGCTTCGTCCATTTTTTGGGACAAATGGAATTCTATAATAAATACTTACAATTGTACGAGAGATTGGCTCTAATATCGAACTTACCATATAAATAAGTGTACTAATTAATAATCCTACAACCATGCTCCCCAATACATCAAATGGATAATGGTGTCCGACATAAATACGTGAGAAACCTGTTAAAAATGCAAATAAGAGCATACCAAAACCAATTTTTCGATGGCGAAACAAAACGGCAATGCTAATGAAAAGGCGCCTGTTGTATGGTCACTTGGAAAAGAAGCATCCGCAGCATGTGTAATCAATAAATGAACTTTATGAGTTACAAATGGACGAGGTTCGAAGTAAATATGACCAATGACAAAGTTAATAAACAACCCTAAAACACCTGTAATGGCTGCATAGACAACAGTATATTTATAGTTTTCTTTTCCAAAAAGCCACATTAGCAGTAAAACCACCGCATAAATAATTAATGCTTTTTGTGTGACAAAAACCATTAGACCATCTAAAAAAGGATGATGACCTGCAAGCTGATTAAACGCTTTAAATAATTCATAATTCATTAAAGTTCCTCGTTTCTATATTGTATAAGTGGTTTATATTTTCGATTAAGTAATTTAAAAGATTGTTAAACACACCAAGTTTCATTTTACTACCTTTAGGAAAAATATAAAGACTTTTTTTATACCAACGTTTGCGATTTAGTCCTTAGTTGAGGTTAATGTTTTTTTAAGACCTTACAAAAAGTGATGGATCCTATTACAAGGAATCCCCAATATACCCTCCAATCCAAGCGAAAAAAACACCTAAGACTACGGAGCTGGAAACATAAAATAGGGCTTTTTTAATTTCCTTATTCTGCATCATTTGGATTGTTTCATATCCAAATGTTGAAAAAGTGGTATAAGCACCAAGAAAACCGGTACCACACAATAACCAAGTCCAATCAGGAATAACCTTTCCAAGATGCAAAACAGCCAGAAGACCAAGTATAAATGACCCACTTAGATTAATGAACCAAGTGCCAAAAGGGAGAAATCCTGGTGTCTTCCTTGTAATCCATTTCCCAAGCAGAAAACGAGTGATTGCGCCAAATATTCCTCCAATACCTACAAATAACATTATTTCGTTTCTCCTTTCGGCTGCCTTTCTCCTTGAACATTAATTGAAGCCAATTTAGCACCTAGTAAGGCAAGTGTGATCCCGCCAAGTATGCTCACCAGCACATAGACTAAAGCGATTAAAATTTGATTACTTCGTAGTAAATTCAGTGTTTCAACAGAAAATGTGGAAAAGGTGGTAAATGCTCCAGTGAATCCTGTTCCAATGGCTAATTTTAAATTTGCATTTATATTCAACCGTTTTGCCGTTATGGTGAAAAACCATGCTAAAAATAAACAACCCAAAAGATTAATTACCAATGTTCCGAATGGAAACCCAGAAGGTGTAGAAATTACTCTTCCAACGGAATAACGTAAAATTGCACCTATAAATCCACCTGTCCCAACAGCTAATACATTCATTCATATAACGCTCCTTATTTATTTTTCTTACCTAAAAAAATAGACTCCTACCAGTAACATGGAATAAATTACTGGTAGGAGTCATTAGTCACTCAGACGGTTTATGGCGAACTCCATCGCCTATTTGAATAATAACTATTATATACAAAAATTCCTTTTTAATTCAAGCATTATTTGGATATACCTATACCTGTCTATGGAAATTAAGCTCCTTCTTCTTATCCTTGGATCTCTTTAATACTTTCCCACCTAAAAATGCATGCCCCGTTTTCCTTCTCGGGCGATCTAGTGATGAATTTATTAATATACCCCCGCTATGATCAATAATTGGCGAAGACCTTGTAGAGCAAATCCCCCTAAATATCTATAGGCGAATAAAGCAATGATTGGAGAAAAATCAATTACGCCTAGAGGCGGGATAAATTTCCTAAAAATCCCCAAATAAGGATCCACCAGTTTCCCAATCCAAATACCAAGCTTTGATGAATAGAATCGAGGAAACCACGAACCGAAAATCGATATTAAAATTAACCAATAGTAAATATCAAAAATATACTGTCCAACTTGTAAAATAGTAGAGCCCAATTTTTACTTCTTCCCATCTATTAAAAATTTTTTTAACAACGTAGTCCATTTGCTTTCATTTCACTTCTTCTATACACATATACGATTTATTTTTAATATGGTTTCAATATTATCTTACTTGTTAACTTTTTTAGGATCATTACACTGCCACGTTATTGCATTAATAAGTGCAGTCAACTCATTTGGAATATAAAAAAGAACCCTGGGTAACAAATGATTTTGTTATCTGAGTTCTCTTCGAACTGGTTGATTTGGTTGGTTTTTAATATTTTTCTAGAAAAAATTTACGCGGTTGTCTGAAACAGCTTAAAAACTAATAATGATTATAAGGCTTAACAAAATTAACTGTACTAATTCAAAAGGCTTAATCTAATCCTATGTATAGAGGAACTCAGCCATATGTTTTAACAGGTTCTATTTATTGATTATAATGAGAATAGCATTTAATTTTGAGAGGAGAACTATCATGCTAGTGTTTGACCATACTACAAAACAAATCACTACAGAAAAAGTTCGAAAACCAACTGACCCAGAGGTTGTGTGGATTCGTCTTCGAGATCCGGACGCGAGTGAGGTGAAGCACGTTCTTTCCGATTTACTAAAATGTCATCCACTAGTCGTTGAAGATTGTATCAAGCTGAATCAACGTCCAAAGATGGACCGGTATCAAGATCATATTTTCATATCCTTTTTTGCAATCGACCAACAGCACGAGCCTATTGAAATTGCTTTAGTGGTGGGCGCCAATTATCTAGTCTCAATATATAAACATGATATTCCGGTATTGGATGAGTTGTACGAGCAATTCAAAAATATTGAGGGGAAAATGGAGTTTCCCGCTCAAATCTTATACCATATCATGGATCAATGTGTGGATGAATATGTGATGGTAGTTGATCATCTAGAAGATAAGATTGAAGAATGGGAAGAAGCCATTCATAAAAATCCTTATTCATCAATTGCCCAAGAGGTTTTTCGACTTAAGAGAACTACCCATGCGCTAAGGAAGATTTTTATGGAGGAGCGAACGGTATTAAGCAATATTAGCCATCAACGTTTTCCCTATACTCTTCCAGAGGCAGATGTATACTTCATTGATGTCTTTGACCATATCTCGAGGGTAGTGGATTCGATTGATATGTTCCGTGATTCACTAACTAGTCTTCTTGATATGCAAATTTCCATGAAAGGCGATCGAATGAATGAGATCATGAAGACTTTAACGATATGGAGCACGATATTTCTACCCTTGTCTTTTGTAGTCGGTCTTTATGGGATGAATTTGAAAGGAATTCCTGAATACAGTTGGAATTTTGGCTATGTCTACGTATGGGGAATTATGATCTTCTTAATCTTGATTATGGTGGTTTACTTTAAGAAGAAAAAGTGGATATAAATCGTTTAAATAAAAGTGCGAACTTCGAAATTTCTATTAAAGAATGTAAAGAAGAAAATCAAGTGAATTTCAATCTAGGTCCAGAGAAGAAACAGTCATCGGAGCATCCATTTGTCGGCAGCTATTCATAATGTAATAATTTTAGAAGCCCTATCATTCGGACTATCACAGGCAATTTCTTGCTTGTCCTGTCCGAATAGCCTCCTCATTCGGACTACCATCGGCTATTTCTTGCTTGTCCTGTCCGAATAGCCCTCTCATTCGGTACCATCCGCTATTTCTTTGTTGCCCTGTCCGAATAACCTCCTCATTCAGACTATCATCGGCTATTTTTTGCTTGTCCTGTCCGAATGGCCTCCTCATTCTTTAGCGTATTTATATGATAAAATATTTGCTAATTTGGCTCCAAATTCACTTCCAAATTAGTAGAAGAATTTGTTGTCTTATTATAATTTTCTTATTTAAAACTGAACCACTTAGGTTTATTTTATTTTTATTATTAAATAGCTTTTTTAGACTGGATGGCGTAACCTAGTCCATTTCGCTGATACCATTTAAAATATAGAAAGCAGCGAATTAAGTAATTAGGACATTCTTTTCAAGAATGTCTCAATTTGAATCCACACTTCTTCTAATTTTCATTTACAATAGTTCGTTCCACAATTGATTGATAAAAATATATAACAATTGCTGTTACAACTGACAATATGTAGAAATGTTTAGGTCGCATTTTCTTAAACTCGAAAACCCCAACTTTAGTAAAGAATTTCACTATATAAAAGATGAAAAAGTAGTCAACAACAATATTTGTTATAAGGTATTTAAAAAAGTTTCTGTATGTTAGCTTAAAAATCCAAATTGTAACTATAAAAAATAGTCCTAGAAGGTAAGAAAAATCTAAACGATATTTTGGAAATAAAGCATTTTTAACCTTCCACCATTTATTTCTATCAGCAATTTCACTTAAAAAACTGAAGACATAACCAACAAAAGTTGCGATAGGAAGAAAACGAACAAAAGATTTTTTTCCCATTAAGGGAGTGCTTAACCAAGGGATAACTAATGTACAAAATGATAATGCCTTTCTTTTATCAATCATAGGACCCCCAACATATTAGTTATTTAAATTTAATTTTCTACTAACATATACTTTTTATTCTTCCATGAGGCTGCATAGTAAAGTAATTGGTTTAGGAACCGATACGGAAATTAGCCGCACTAATTTTTATTACGATGTCACTACTCCGGTTTACCAGGCACCGTAATTTTAATCCATTCTGTGAATAAAGTAGGAATCATTTATAAGAATGCCCCGTCACGGTTCATGTGAAGGGACATTCTTTTTTTGGGTATCCCGTGGAGAAAATAAAATCCTTGTGTCGGCAGTCCTAGTCCGTCGCGATAGAATTCTAACGACCTTTCCAAATCATCTACACCCAATGTAATTACCGTAATACGTGGTTTCATTGAATTCCTCCTTTTATAATAAGAGCTACATCTAGAAGAATTTCCAGTTGTATATGACAATTTAACCAAACCTTCAGCCCTTATTTTTTAAGTTTATCAGCGAATGTAAAATGTTTATCAGTGGATCCAGCTATTTTATAGCGAATCGCTTTTTCATGATAAAGGACATCCTTATTTTAATGAATAAGCACTTCATAATTTCATTTTTAACTATGCTCGTTTCTTGTCTAACCAACCGACCATGTCCGCCAAAAATTGTTCCCGGCCCAAATCATCAAACGGACGGTGTCGCATTGAAGGGTATTCCCACTTCTGTTTGTCCTGAGAACCGACTGAGTTATAAAACTGGCGCAGCTTCGTTGGCGGCGTAATTTCATCATCAAGTCCGAACTGCAACAAAAACGGATGCTGAATAGACTGTGCTTCATTTGTAAGACGTACTACGGTCTGCATTAAACCACGTCCCAAGCCAGGAGTTACCGTATTATGACGCAAATCGTCGGAACTAAGCCTGGAAATCACTTCAGGGTCTTTGGTTAACACTTCTAGATTACCATGTTTTTCAATACTGTAATCTGATTTAAGCTTTCCCATTAAGCTGACCAGTAATTTTTCCGTACGAGTCACTTCATAAGAGGTAGCAGGAGCAATAGCAATAATTCCATCAAGGCCATCACCGTGGTCTAAGGAATAATCAAGGACAATCACTCCCCCAAGACTATGTCCCGCAATATATAGCGGAAGCCCAGAAAGCTCCGAAGATACCAGCTTTCGAAACTCGTGTAAATCTCCTCGATATTCCGCCCATGTTCGAATATATCCCCTTTTACCGGGACTTTTTCCATGTCCCCGCAAATCAAAGGCGTAAACGACATAATCATGATTTGCCAAACATGCACTTAGGTTTTGCAGTCCGCCGCTATGGTCACCATGTCCGTGAACTAAAATAACGGCTGCTTTTGGAGCCGCTTCTGGTTTAAAGACACGATAAAAAAGTTCGACCTCATTAACTCCATAAAAAGTCGCTTCTGTTGTCATGTTGGGAATCCCTCCTTGAACTTTCTTTTATATCATAAATTTCATTGAACCCCTTACTGTCTTCTGCATTTCTATAAAATTCTTCAAAAAGAGGAATCACACCTTCTTTCAATTGCGATTCAGCAGATATAAAAGATACCTAAGTTAAATATTTATGTTAATTACTATGTATCTTAGGACTGTTTCCTTTTCTATACCTATATGATGGGCTAAAATCTCAACAGTCCGGTAAAATTCCGATGGCAATTGGGCATTATTATTTTGATTATATGCAACTTTTCAAAGAACTTAATCCATTCTGAAGGGCTGAAAATTGCTTTATCAGCGAATTGGTTTAGAATATCGGCGAATATCTGGGTTTTATCAGCGGAAATCACTATTTTATCAGCGAATCCAAATTATGCGATTCTCTCACATACTTGACCTTATTCTGGTTAAATTACAATTGAATCGGATTTTATAACAAATACCAGGGGGCAGATAAGATGCAAAAAGATAAAAAGAATACGACGAATGTTCAATTAAAAAATGCTAAACAAAGTCAGGCGGAACAAACTTTAAAAGAAACAGACCATATTAAAGATTATGACCGAGCATGGGAAGATGACCGTCTATAAGACGGTCATCTTTTTTTCGCTAGAAATCTAATCAAACGTTTGTTTAGTTTTTTTACTAATTTTGTATCTAATCTCTAGTTTAATGCAAAAGCCTAGAAGTATTTCTCTTGTTTGTCTGAATTCATGTTTAATTAAAGAATGATTTACAATTCAATAACACCTAGGTCATATTTTATTAACAAAATAACGCTATAGTATTTATAGCGGGGATAGCATGTGTGGCTATCATGGTATATGGCGTAGGAGGAGCCAATACAGAAAGAAACAGCACCCTTTAAGCGGATGCTGCCTATGAATAATTTACACTTAAATGATTCCAGATCTACAGCCTAGCCATTCTGTGGCATCTTTAACTGAACATCGTTCTCACGTCTATCACTCAATTTAAATACAAGGATGCCACCTACGATGACCAGTACACCTGCCAACTTGTTGATGGAAAAAGGAACCTTATCTAGACCCATCCAGCCCATTGAGTCCCATAGTAAACCAAACGCAAGCTGCGATGTCAGAGAGATAGAAATAGCATAGGTTGGACCGAGCAGCTTGATGCCCTTCACTAGACAGGTTACCACTCCGATTCCGATTAAACCACTGAACCAATACCAGGTCTTCATATTTTGTAAATCAAATAGATGTTTACCTTCAACGAATAGGCCAATCGTAAATGAAGCCAGGAATCCCAATCCTAAAACTAATGCTGTCGTCGTCCATGACCCCGCGTTTGCATTGACCTTACTGTTAAAAATATTCTGCAAGCCGACAAGCGACCCTGCAATAATCGCTAGAAATAATCCAAGAATCATACCTTATACACTCCTCTATGTTGAGTTATTCGTAGATGTTGCCACTAGCCAGAGACCGTAGTCCTTCCCTGTCCTTAATTAAGATGAACCCTTTGCTGCGCTCAACCAGCCCATCCGTACAAAACTGATGAATGACCCGGTTCAGATGCCGATAGCTGGTTCCTATTAAGTTCGCTGTATCCGTTAATCTGGATGTGCTTAGCCGCCCTTTTAGCGGTGAATCGTGTTCATCAAACGTGACAGATAATAAATAACTTGCTAATCGCACTTCCACCGGATACATCAAATTAAAGCTCATAGAATTGTTTTTAAGGTAAAACTTATGTGTAATGATGTTTAGTAAAAATTGCAATAGTGGAGAATAATCTTTTGCGAATTTTTTTAACATACTATGATGAACACCAATCATACAGACGGAAGAAACTGCCTCCACCGTATTGATAATGTCAATTCCCTGTACGTATTCAATGTCCCCAATTACCTCAAGCGGGGTCTTAAAGGAGAGAATGAGTGTTTTGCCTTCTGCCGAAGTGGTGTAGACTTTAATTTTTCCCATAACAAGGACATACAAATACTGGGAAGTTTCACCTTGGGAACAGATGTATTCCCCTTGTTCGAAGCTGTACAGCGACAAATACGGCATTATTTCTTCATTAAAAATGGACTCTATTTGATGAGCCTGCAAATAATGATGCAGTAACTCACGATCTTTGATTTCTTTCATTTCCCGATTTTACCTCCACTGTTACACAAATCAATACCGTAGGATTACCACACCTGCTATCATCATTCCGATTCCGATAAATTGTGGCAGTCTCATCTTCTGCTTCACCATACCGAACCATCCATTCCTATCAATTAAAAAGGTCAGACCCAGCTGGGCTATCAATAGAGCAGACGTAGAAAAGGTAACACCAACGTAATGAATAGCGGTGACATTGCTGAAAATAACTATCGCCCCGAAGGCACCCCCAGCCAAATATAACTTTTTGACTTGCTTTAACCCTTTCCAGTTTCTGTCCCGAACAAACATCAAAAGAATCAAGGCCATAATAAATCCGGTGAACTGGGTAATTGTTGCCGTCTGCCAGGTGCCAATATCTTGACTAATCCGAGAATTAGCCACTCCTTGCAGGGTAATAAAAGCCCCGCCCAAAAATGCAAATAAGCTCCCTCTCATTCTTTCTCTCCCCTATCGTCTAGATTTATAAATTAATTAAATGATAAATCCAGGTATTTCGGGAAGGACATATGTCCTAAAAGGGCCAAAGATTGAAAATATGTCTTTTTCCAATAGCGTTTCCCACAATTAATAAAAGTCCCTATTTTTAGGGTGGAGCTTGGCTATCCGACAGTTATGCTACGCTACGGTAGCTTATAATGGTTCTAGGCGACCGTCTCCTTCAAAATTTAATTCTAATGTTATGAATATAAAAATGCTTGCCTTAGTGTAAATTCTAACGCATATAATTAACAAAACAAATAAAGATTACAACTATCTTAATTAAATATTCAGGAGGAATTTATATGAATTACACTGTGATAACTGGAGCAAGCTCAGGTATAGGTTTGGAAGCCGCACTCGCTTTTGCTTCTCGTGGGAAAAACTTAATCCTTGTAGCTCGCAGGAAAGAAAATCTGGAAAAATTAAAATCAGAGATTGCATTTATCAATCCAAACCTAGATGTTGTTATTCGAACAACCGATTTATCAATCACTGAGAATGCTTATAAACTTTACGAAAATCTTCATGATTTCCAAATTGAAACGTGGATTAACAATGCAGGATTCGGGAACTTTGACTCAGTTACTGAACAAAATTTAAGCAAAATTGAGGCTATGTTACACTTGAATATAGAGTCATTAACAATCCTTACTTCTCTTTATGTCCGTGACTATTCAAATGCCGAAGGGACTCAACTCATTAATGTATCATCAGGTGGCGGATATACAATTGTTGCAAATGCTATTACCTACTGTGCAACTAAATTTTACGTAAGTGCATTTACGGAAGGACTCGCTCACGAACTTAAGTCAACGGGGGCGAACATGCAAGTAAAAGTTTTGGCTCCTGCTGCAACTGAAACAGAGTTCGCAAAACGTTCATTTGATCTAGACGAATTCCAATATGAAGGTGTTGTACCGAAGTTTCACACCTCAAAACAAATGGCAGGATTTATGCTTGACCTTTATGATAGCGATAAAGTAGTAGGGATTGTTGATGGATATACCTATGAATTCAAGCTTAGAGACCCTATTTTTAACTATGCGGTAAGAACAACGAAATGAGATAAAAACAATCGTTTTATATTTGATGAGGAGATTCGACCAAATGAAATCTGAAAAAGCAAAAATGTTGAACGGCGATTTTTATGATCCCGCCTCCCCAGAATTACTTAAAGAAAGATTAAACGCTCGAAGACTAACCAGGCTTTACAATCAAACACTCGAAACTGATGAAAATAATAGAACCGAACTTTTAAAAAAACTGTTCGGTTCAACTGGAAGAAATCTATACATAGAACCATCGTTTCGTTGTGATTATGGCTACAATATTCACGTTGGTGAAAATTTCTATGCAAATTTTGATTGTGTATTTTTGGATGTTTGTGAAATTAGAATAGGAGATAACTGCTTTATTGCACCAGGAGTACACATTTATACAGCCACTCATCCATTAAACCCAAATGAAAGAATATCGGGTGCAGAATACGGAATTCCAGTAACAATCGGGCAAAATGTATGGATTGGCGGGAGAGCGGTAATAAACCCTGGAGTTAAAATAGGTAACAATGTCGTTATCGCTTCTGGAGCTGTCGTAACAAAAGATCTACCAGATAATGTTGTCGCAGGTGGAAACCCTGCAAAAATAATTAAAAAAATTGTCGTATAGGATAGCTTAAAATATCGGCCTGTTGAACAAGTGGGTGTTTCAATTGAATAGGAAATGAATCTTAACGACAGTTAGTAACTGTCGTTTTTCACATTTCAAAAAAGTTATGCTTCTCTACTCTGCAAACTCTGAGTGAAAAATTTTTGTACCATTCTTTTTTCCCTTTATCTTGTGCAACTCTATGGGCGGAATTTTCTTTCCAAGCTCTTATAGATTCTAAAGAATCCCAATAGGAAACGGTAATCCCCAGCCCTTCATCCCGAGCACTTTCCACCCCTAAGAATCCCTTCTGCTGAGAAGCTAACTCGACCATTTTATCTGACATTATTCCGTAACCTCTGTCACTATCCGTTCTCTGTGAAGCAAAAATTACCGCGTAGTAAGGCGGTTCAGGCGTTTTTGCAATCCCGTTCATAGACGTTCCTCCAATCAGATTAATTTAGAAATTTTAACATACTTTTTAGATTCTTCTTCCACTAAACTCCTTTAGTAAAATAGAAAATCCACCAAGTATGGCAGCTGGAACTTAAACTCTTGAACACGATCGTTTAACATGAATTAGTGAAGGGAGTAAATAAAACGTTGGGAAACCCTATAATATCAGTTGTTATACCAATGATTCCTATTCTACTCTTTATTTTTATTCTAGTGTTCCTTTTTAGTGTCGTTCGTCGAATGGAACGTCATGCAGACGAACGACTAAAATTAGATAAATAAAATGCAGCTTTGCAACAACAACAAATACAAGAAATAAACAATCGCTCAACAAATATCGAAAAGATACTTAAGGAAGTCGATTAATTTCAATTCATTCCTGTAAAGTTCTCTTGCTCAGTGGAAAAAGGTGAATACCTCTTATATGAAGGTATTCACCTTTTAATTTATTCGCTATCTTGTGCAGAAAAAATGATTATTTGTTTTTACCACAAACCCAAATATGTTGTTTTTTTATGGCTTTTTTCTTAAAAGTATATTGGATATCTACTAAAAAGAAAGTGAGAAATCATAAAATGAATCAAGTGAATCCGATATTTGGACTAATTCAAACAATTCTCATATTGGCTGTGGCTGTTGCTTTAAATTATCGAAATTAAGTTTTGCACTAGCATTTAAGACAGGCTTCTTTAACGAACGTATTGTTACGTGTCCTGTTTGTGGCTACAAAGGTAGGATGCCCATTGTAAACGATTAGAAATAAAAATTTTAGTTTAGGAGGTGCTTAATATTGCAAATACTATCAAGATTTTTTCCTATTTTCTCCATAATTGATGACTTAACCTTTAGAGGAAGGGCCTAGTTCCAATAACAACAGTGGCGTCCAGTTCGTCGGAACTGACGACTTGCGGTATCAGCCCATTGCAAGCAAAGATTTCGACGGTCTGCGGCGCCTGCCGCTCGCTAGTCTCCACTAGCAGGTGACCGCCCGGTGCCAGCCAGAGTGGTGCCGCCGCCACCCGCCGCTGGACGTCAAGTCCGTCCGCGCCCCCGTCGAGTGCCACTCGCGCCTCATGGATGCGGGCCTCCGAGGGCAGCAGCCCTATCGCTCCGGTGGGCACGTAGGGTGCGTTGGCGACCAGAATGTCGACGCGGCCGCGCAGTATGGCGGGCAGCGGCTCATAGAGGTCACCTTCGTACACTTGACCACCTGCGGCATTGACATTGCGATGGGCACACCGCACGGCAGCGGGGTCGATATCGGCGGCGTATAATTCGATCCCTTCCAACTCAGAGGCCAGCACGGCGCCTACAGCGCCCGATCCGCAGCACAGGTCAACCACGACGGCTCCTCGCCAGGTGATGCGGGCGGCCTCGCGGACGAGAAACTCGGTGCGGCGGCGGGGGACAAAGACTCCCGGGTCCACCGCTATCCGGAGACCGCAGAACTCCGCCCAGCCGATGACGTGTTCGAGGGGCAAACCGGCTGCTCGCTGGTCCACCATGGCGGCGAGTTCCACCGATGTTTGTGCCGCTGAGATGAGCAACCTGGTCTCATCTTCTGCGAAAACACAACCAGCTGACCGAAGCCTGTTTGTGATGATTGGACAAATGGTATCTCCATGTAAGTCACCGCAATCTACATATGTTCCTTCCTCGGCATGGGGTGTTACACTAATATTTTTTAAAGTTTCAGCCTTAATTGTTAACTTACATCCCTCAAAACAATTGAGTTTCCCGAAGCCTAAAGATACTTTCATTAAGTCCATAAGTTCCCCTCATTCCCCACTTTAACCCAATTGTTAAGTACGTTTTCATCCTAAAATTATTTCTAATTTCTTATTAGGTTTCTATGATTAATGTAAAACTTCCTTTGTCAACAAACTACAATATCAAATTGTCCTTCATAGATGAGCAATACCTATTTCCCTAGCAACCTCCTAATTAGTCGCCTATTATAACTCAAAACTGTTCAACATAGCATACTGTAACAGGATCACTATCTTTTCTTTATTGCTACAATTCTAATTCGTTTATAATCAGCTTCCCATAGTCCATCTTTATATAAATCTGCTTGGATTTTATTTTTCATTTTACCGTAAATGACCATTTTTTCTTCTTTAGAGAACTCAGGGAAAAATCCATCCGCAAAACTAACTAACTAACCAATGATTCAACCCCTTTTCTCCATCTGATAATAGAGTAGGTCTATCAAAATGAGAAATTTCATATGAAAGATCTCCCGTTCCGCAGCCCAAATCAAGGATTTTCTCTCCCCTTTTTGGTTGAAGCAGCTCAACAACCCCTTTACCAAAAATAGATACAAAGCTTAATTTATCATCGTACAAATCTGCATTCCATACATTTATAGAACTCATCTAATCACACCCTTTAATTTTGAAATATTAATATTTTCAGTATACTCTACAAGCACCGATTCGACTAAGATATAGAATCTATTATATTGATAGCTTAGGGCGAAGGCAGAGGCGTAGTTGCACTTATACTTTCCTATTAGCCAAAAAGAGCAAACCTATTACAGGTCCGCTCTTTGTTTGATTGTACTTATCGCAACCTTTGATTATCATTTTTTAATAATAGGAGTACAGCAGCAGTTTCTATATCATCAATATTTCCTTAATATCCTCTTCGGTTAGAGTAGACACTTCTTTCTCATCAGAATCGATGATTTCCTCGATAAGCTGTCTCTTTTTGTCTTGCAGTTCATTCATTTTTTCTTCGATGGTTCCTCGGGCAACCAGCTTGATGACCTCTACCACATTTTTTTGACCCATCCGATGGGCACGGTCCGCTGCTTGTTCCTCGACGGCAGGATTCCACCAAGTGTCATATAAAATAACTGTATCCGCACTCATCAGGTTAAGGCCAGTTCCTCCTGCCTTCAAGGAAATGAGGAATAAATCACGCTCACCAAGATTAAATCGCTGGCAGATTTCCAATCGTTCTTCTGCTGGCGTTTGTCCATCAAGGTAAAAGAAAGGCAATCCTTTCATCGTTAACGCTCGACCAATCAACTCAAGCATTTTCGTAAACTGGGAAAAAATTAACACTCTTCTTCCAGAAAGTTTTGACTCTTCTACAATCTGCAGGAGCTGTTCAAATTTCGCTGAGCTTCCTTTATACCCATCCACAAACAAGATTGGATGGCAGCAAATCTGCCGGAGTCGAGTCAATCCAGCCAATATTTTGATGCGATTTTTCCGAATGGTATCTTTGTCCAGCCGCTTTAACGTGTCATGCCTCAGCTTCGCCAAATAGGCAGCATACAGCTTCTTTTGTTCAGGAAACAGCTCCACGGATTCCAGCGACTCGATTTTTTCAGGCAGCTCTGAAAGGACATCCTCCTTCAACCTTCGAAGTAAAAATGGCCGGATTCTCCGCGTAATGTTTTCCCTTGAAAGCATACTATATTCCTTTAGCCCGCGGAAAAGTTCAGGAAAGACTACGTGAAAAATCGACCACAGCTCTTCTTGTGAATTCTCCACCGGTGTACCCGTAAGTGCGAAACGATGACCTGACTGCAGCTTTTTTGCCGCTCGTGCTGTTTGAGTCAGAGGATTTTTAAATGCTTGGCCATCATCAAAAAACACAGTATGAAAAAATCGTTTCTCAAACCAGTCTAGATCCCGGCGTAATAACGGGTAAGAGGTTATGATGACATCGATATCCGTTAATTCCTTCAATAACTTGGAACGCTCTTGTTTATTTCCATCGATGACCATCGCTTGCAGTTCGGGAGCAAATTTCCTGATTTCACTAAGCCAGTTATACATCAAGGATGCTGGGCAAACAATAAGAACCTGCTGTTTATTTTTACGAATATCAGAAAGCACTGACACGATAAACGAGATGCTTTGGATCGTTTTACCGAGTCCCATATCATCGGCTAAAATCCCTCCGAAGCCATAGTAGGCAAGTGTTTTCATCCATTTAAACCCGAGCTTTTGATAATCTTTGAGTATTGGGTCTAAACTCGTTGGCACCTCAAAATCCAAACGGCCAGGATGATGGAGATGATCAAGGAACTGACGGAAGGATTCCTCTAGCTTGAAGATATCGCTTACCTCAATAGAATCAAGAAGCTGAAGACTCTTTTCAATTGGTAAATCCAATCCACATGCAAGATTTTTATTCTGGACATGTGGTGAATGAAGAAAACGCTGAATTTCATCGAATTCTCTCGTCTGCAGTGAAAGCAGTGAGCCATTCGGTAAACGATAATATTTCCGTTTCTCCTCTAAAGCAGCTAAGATATCACGTATGTGTTTTTCAGGAATGCCGTCCATTTCAAATTTAAATTCAAGCCAATTGGTCCGTTCCTTTTTGACCTTCACTCTTACCTGGGGGCGGGCATTCTCTCTGAAAATCCGATTTCTTACAGCCGTCGTTGCATAAATTTGAACAAGCTTTTGGAGTTTCGGAACTACATGAACCAAAAACTCGTACTCCAACTCTTCATTATGCAAAAAATATCCTCCATCAGTCTTCACAAATGAGCTATCCTCCATTTGCTTTAGAATTTCATCTTCCTTCTCCACATCCCTGATCAACACAGAGCCTGGCAGAAGTTCACTATTTTCCAATGGGTGGATAATCATATGTTCATAGTGAAACTCAAGTCCTGCAAGCAATCGATTTTTCACACGATCCAAGTAGAGCTTGGCCACTAGCGGTGTGCTCATCAATTGCTTCGTTATCGTTTCAGCTATCGTTACCTGTCCTAGTTTTTTTAACCCTTGCGCTACTTTTTCCAAAAAAAAATGGATTTGCTCTTGCGGAATAGGGATTTGATTGGTTCCAGAAGCATCTAGCATCTTCTTCAGATCCGAGAGCCGTTTACAATCCTGATCTTCCAACTGTTTTATTTTTCCTTCATACAAAACAGAACGATAGGAATCTAGGACAACCACCCGGTTAAAGCCTTTCACCTTCAGATGATGTCTTTTCCCAGCTCCTTCATTAAAGAGAAACTGCAATGGCAGTGCTTCATCCGTTACATGTAGCCCCGCAAAAGTTTGTCCATCGTACTCCAATTTCACCTGTGGTGCTTTTAGTAGTAAAGGGACGAGCCGTTCCCAAGAGGATGATGGAATGAGCAGTTTCTGATCGTGATCCTTTTCTGGTACAGCGTCCACATACACCTTTTCATCACGAATCACTTGAATAAGCTGCTGCACCACCGCATCGGTTTCTTTCTGAAAGCAAGACAGATTTGGGTCGTATGTGAATGAGCTGGAAAGGAGGCATGGATTCCCGACTCTCACTTGCTCCAGAAATGTCCGGATATTTTGCACTTTGGTCGATCCAAGCTTCATCTCTATCCCAAATATGTACCGTCCATTGCCAATATCGACTGGTTTACAAGTAAACTCTACATCAAGCACTTTTCTTTTTTCAAAATGAAGCTGATGACCGCTTAATCGAACAGGCTGATCATTGAAAAGAGTCAATAAACCTTCTGTCAGTTCCTGATGGGTTGAATTTGAAACCATAGGGATTGTTCCTTGACACTGATGCTGGTAAATCGCCATTAAACGGCCGCAATATGCTGACAATCCTTATCGAAAGAAGCGAGCTTAGGGCAGCTGCATTGCGTCTGAATACCGCCATTAGCATCTGTTTCAACCGTAACTTGGAAATCTTCTTCTCCTGTTACCGTTGCTTGACAATAATCAGGACGATATTGCTGAAAGGTTACTTTATTCGTACGATAAAAATAATCTCCTCGTTTGAAGGAGACAGTGCCACACATTTCTTTAATGAGTTTTTGATTTACAGATATGTTCAAGTGGTTTTTGCTCCTTCCTTGAGGATCCAATAATCCGTTCTAAAATGATAGGGACTTTTTGCACTAGAAGACGGCTATTCGCAAGTAAAGTAAACATGCCCCCCGCCGTTTTAGAATCCTATTTTCTATAATACACTTTCCTCACTGTCTCCTTCAAAGTAAATGGGGAAAGTCTAAGTTAATTGCCGTATTGTTCTGCATCTTAAAGAATGTTAGTCGGGATAATAAATAAGTATATAAAATCTAACCAGTTCCTCGGAAGAGTTTATATAAATATGTTCAGTATTAGAATTAAATTTAATCGTTTCATTAGTAGTTAATACAAACTTCTCACCTTGTATATCGAGTGTAAGTTTACCATGTTGTATGAGTACATATTCTTCACCTAAATGCTTTTCGGATATATGACTAAATCCTGGCCTTAGGTCGACTGTAAAAATTTCAAACTTTTTTTCTGGATGGAATGGGAAGATCGAATATACAAGATAATTTCCATCATTATCAATTACTGGAGTTAGATGATTAATGTTTATTTTTTCAATTTGCGGCATTTCAGTCTCCTTCAAAAATACAGAAAAAGATACTTGTAACCCATTTGCAATTTTCCAGAGAGTTGTCACAGTCGGATTTGACTTTCCATTTTCAATTTGAGCTAACATGGCTTTACTTACTCCAGTTAGTTCAGCTACTTTATCTAAGCTTAACCCTCGTTTTTTTCTCATTTTGACAAGGTTATTGGCTATAACCTCTTGAATTAACTCCATAAATAATCTCCTTGACTCTCTTTTGCATTCATTATAACATACATATGAACAATATAACGGACAAAAAAGGTGGGGGAACTATGAATGAATTATCAAAAGTAATGAACAGCGAAGAAAATCTCCCTACATTTTCTCAAGGCGTGAAAGATTGTATACCAACCTTAATTGGATACATAAGCATTGGAATTGCGATGGGAATTGTTGGGGTGTCTTCCAATCTGAGTGTAATAGAAATTACTCTATTATCGGCATTAGTTTATGCTGGTGCTGCTCAGTTTATTATTTGTGCATTGTTGGTGTCAGGAAGTCCTATTTCAGTCATTTTATTCACAACTTTTATTGTGAATTTACGGAATTTTCTATTAAGCATGACAATAGCTCCTCACTTTACAAACTATTCTCTTATGAAAAATATTGGAATTGGAGCTCTTGTTACAGATGAATCATTCGGTGTTGCCATTAACAAAATTGTAAAAGGTGAAAGAATGAATGCCCAATGGATGAATGGATTAAATGTAACAGCTTATATAATCTGGATTTTATCCTGCATGGCAGGGGCATCTTTGGGGATGGATTTCTAATCCCAAAGTATTGGGCTTAGATTTTGCTTTAACAGCTATGTTTTTGGCATTACTTATTTTACAATTAGAAAATATTAAAAAGAGTAAACTAAAATTTTATTTATCATTAATCTGTTATGTAATTATCGCAATGTTCGTTTTCTGTATGTTTGTTCCTTCCTATATAGCGATTATTTTATCGACGACTATTGTTGCTACAATCGGGGTGGTGAAAGACAAATGAGAATTGAATTATCTATTTTACTTATCATTTTAGGGTGTGCCCTTGTAACCTTTATTCCAAGAGTAATTCCATTTTTGGTTGTAAGAAATATGAATCTTCCAGAAATTGTACTCAAATGGCTTTCGTTTATCCCTATATGTATTTTTACTGCACTTGTCGTTAACAGTTTTATCACCAAAGATCATTCATACCTATCAATTGATTGGCGTGTACTTACTGCTATTATACCAACTCTTATTATAGCCTTATGGACAAAGAGTTTGTCAGTTACAGTTATCGTTGGAATAGTTTGTATGGCCACTGTAAGGACTATCCTCTAATCATCTTCTAAATAAAGAGGCAAACCATTTCTAGATGCCTGTCATCTAGCATGGTTCGCCTCACTCCATTCATGTGATAGTATTTCTAAATTAATTTTTCATAGATTCGGAAGAGCTGTTCCGACTTTTTATACAAGGATCAATACTTCTCAGAAAACCTGCTCAGCGGTTAATGAATTACACTTTTCCTAAATAGCTTCGGGTGACATTTGGAATAACAATTTTTCCGTTATTGCTGTATTTTTCGAATAAATTCATTAATGAAGAAATAAAAGGGTCATATTCTCTGTCGGTCTTTTTAGGAGAATAGGAAGCCGATAGGTATCTGCCCAAAAATCCATTCAAATCTAAGTCCAAATTATTTTGAAACGAATGAAAGTCATACATTGCATCCTTAAAAAACTGTTTAAATGCTTCCTCCGTTTCCTCCATCCCGCCGCTAAAACCTTTAAAATTGGGACAGTACTTTTGGCAAATCACCAAACTTTCAATGTTTACATCACTAGATCCATCTCGACTATTCCATACAAGGGCAACTTTCGCATTCTCTTTCAATATCCGTTTACATTCCAAATTGAACTTTTCGTTGTCAAACCAGTGAAATGCCTGTGCGACAGTAACTAAATCAACACTTTTATCATTTAAAGTTGTGTCTTCAGCTGCAGCTTTCACTGAGATAAATCGAGCATGCTGGTTCAAGGCTTGTTCTGCTTTCGCTCTCATATCATCGTTTGGTTCTACGCCAATGACAGTTAAATTTCTTTCAAGTAACTGCCGGCTTAATATCCCTGTACCGGAACCAATATCTGCGACGATATCTCCTTCTTTCAACCTAGTTGCAGTGAGTAAATATTCTATATATTGATTCGGATAACTTGGACGATATTTCGCATATACATCTGCCTTGTCAGTAAATTTTTCGGTTGATTTCATCAAAACACCCTCCTTCACAAAGTTAATTTCCTTTCATAAAAAAAGACTTAACAGCTTCATTAATTATTTCATGTGTTCAATTGTTTATCCATGGCCAGCCTTTGGAACTATTTGAGACGTTAGATTAGGAAAAAATTTCTTCGCTTTATCGATTCAGATTTATCGGATTATAAATTACTTCGTGTTCACCAACGAGTAATAGTGTTTCTACAGAAAGATTTTGAATACCATTGTCACTAAATACTGTTGGGACAACTCGCGAACACCACTTAACCTAAATTTTACCATATTAATCATCAGATGGCGAACAATACCTTTCACTGTTCGCCAGAAAGCATTTCTAAATTAACTTTGTATGGATTCGTAAGAGCTGTTGTTCAAAAAATATTCACTGTTTATATTAGAATGGGCTAGTATGAGGAAACTATAAAAAATACTTTGATTTTTCTAGTTTCTATGAGGTATTAAGGATGGTTAAAGCACTTTTGCAATGAGCGGGTTTCTATTGGAAAAGAAAAAGAGAACCCCGGATAACAAATTTTTATTATCAGCGTTCTCTTTATGTGAATTTAATCAAACGTTTGGTTAGTTTTATTTCTTACATTTTTTTCATCATTTTGAAGCATCTATAATCGAAAATGATGTGACCGGGAACCATTGGCCTGTCCGAATTAACCGTGTGTTTCTCCTTGTGATTTTATGTTTGCACCTTTGAAGTAAACCCGTTGTGAAAATCCTCGGTTTTTTAAGCTTTACTCATTTTTTTTGGAATTAATTTTCGATATTCAGAAGGTGTTTTCCCCAGTTTTCGCTTGAAATAACGACTAAAGTGGGATACACTTTCAAATCCGATATCAACAGATATATTTAGGATGGTCTTGTCTTCCATTTCAAGCATATACCTTGCAGAGTTTAGGCGGCAATGCATAACGTATTCCATCACAGAAAGACCCGTCACTTCTTTAAATAATGCAGCCATATAGGACCGACTGATGGCTAAAGAGCTCGCAATGCTTTCCAGAGATAAAGGTTTGGAATAGTTTTGATCAATCCATTTTTTAATTTGAAATACTCGTTGTTCTTTTTCTGAACAATCATCGCCATCAGTATGAAAATAACTATGACTTAATTCGTAAATCATCATTAACAATTGAATTAAAGATATTTTAAATTTCCCTTCATGCATCCTATAAGTGAGAGATGCACGATTCGCATGTCCAATCCGATCACAATTTAGTTTTGTTTTTTCAATATCTTCCATAAGTAAATCAATTGTTTTTAAACACTCATGATCACCCATTCGCAGCAGCACATGATCCATTTTTATAAAAGGTTCTAAAAGCTCTGGCAAATTGAGGTCTTTACACAAACTAGGTTTTATCCATTCACTCGAAAATGAGACAACACTTCTTACATAAGGAACTTCAAGAGAAGGAAAGGCACGATGCAATGTTAATCCATTCATTACAATAATATCACCTGGTTGAAGATGATAAATCTTATTTCCAATAAGATATCTGCATTCTCCTTCGTGGAAACGGTAAATTTCAAATTCTGTATGAGAATGAAAATCCGATTGCGAAAATTCATTTCTTTTTTTATAAAAGGCATTTTTAATCCAATTATCCATTTCGGTCACCCCTCATCTAAATGGCAGACTAACTTCTTTTCCACTTTGGTAAGATTTATAAATGGCTAGGATAATGTTAAAAGGTTGATTGCTACAGGATTGTTATCATCAACCAATTCCTATTTAAATATAACACATGACCCATTAAGACCATGTGTTGACATATTTTCATTGAATTATTTTTTATATGATTACTTTTTCTTCTTCAACCTTTTTGTTTAATTCAGCTAAGTATAGCTCTTCATCAATTGGAAGTTCTACTTCTCTCCCCAACCAGCTTGATAGATGAATAGCGTTTGCCAATGCTACTCCATTGATTCCATCGCTGCCAGGTGCAAGAAGAGGCGAGCCATCTACGATATTTGCAGCGAAATTTTCCAGAACGGCAAGATGCTGCGCACCCCATACACTTTCAAATTCAATCACTTCTTCACTATATACATCATCCATACTGGCGCCTCTGAAAATTTTGGCAGCATCTGCCCAGCTAATATTGTCACTCATTTCTGACTCGGATTTATGAAGGCGTTTGATTGTCACTTTCTTACTTTCGTCAACAACAATTTTTCCCTTATCACCTAAAATTTCAAAACGGTCTGTACCCATTACATCATGTGTACAAGTTATAAATACCCCTGTTGCACCATTGCCGTAATCAAGCAAAGTAGTTACTTCATCTTCAACAGCAATATTTCTTTGATAGCCGTACTTTACATTAGAATAGACCTTTTTGGGCATCCCGCAAATCCACTGAAGCAAATCGATTTGGTGTGGCGCTTGGTTTACAAGGACACCTCCGCCTTCGCTCTCCCAAGTTGCTCTCCATGCGCTTTGGTCATAGTAGCCCTGCGGTCTCCACCAGGTAGTAATAATCCAGTTTGTCCGACGGATTTTACCAATCTCGCCATTATCAACAATCTCTTTGACTTTTTGATAGAGTGGATTTGTCCTTTGGTTAAACATAATACCGAAGGTCAAATCGGGTTTTGTTGCAGCAAATTCGTTTAATTCTCTAACTTGTTTCGTGTAAACACCAGCTGGCTTTTCTACCAATGCGTGGATGTCTCTTTTTAACGCTTCGATCCCCATTTTTGGGTGCAGATAATGGGGTACACAGGTAATAATTGCATCAACATCTCCACTCGCAAGCATGTCAATGTAGTTATCATAGAATGGTACGTCTGGATATTTTTCAGCCAATATATCTTTTTTAGCTGGGTCACTATCACAGACGGCCAAGTACCATATTTTTAACCTTTCCTTCTGCCAAAAATCCAGCGTAAGTTTCTCCTTGCGCGCCCATCCCAATAATCCCCATCTTAACCTTTATCATTATTGCTCCTCCTCACTTTCTCCTTCAAACAAAAGTCAAGCAACTCTTGATTTTTCTGCTTTTTTATTTACTAAATCATCAAGTATTTCTTTATATCGTTTATCTGACAGGTTATGCACAAATAATAGTACAAGGATTGTGACAACGGTGAAAATAGCTGGATATAAGAACATTAGCTGTCTAATACCTTTTAAGGTCACGGCACTTTGAGTGGCATTAGGAACATATCCAATCACCGTTAAAACAAGCCCTGGTATAAAACCAGCCAACGCTTGTGCTAATTTTCTGGCGAAGCTACAGGTTGAGTAAATAATCCCCTCGGTTCTTTCTCCGGTCTTCCATTCGTTATATTCAACTATATCTGAAATCATCGCCCAAGAAATGGCTCCTCCTAAGGCTAGCCCAAAAGTCCCGATACACCATAGGATTTCAAAAGAAGTCACAGTGGTTGGAAGTAAATAATTTAATGTATCTGCTACTGCAGAAATTCCCAAGCCCAATATATAAACATTTTTCTTTCCCATTCTTTTTGTCAGCCTAGGCGCAATTATAATGGCGACCAGCTGGCAAGTAAAAACAATGAGTGTTAATTGGGAAATCAATTTAATATTCCCAAGATTATATTGTAAGAAATAGATTTGAACGCCCTGTTTTATAAATTGAGCTGAGATTGTGAAAATAAAGACTAATAATACGCCGATTAATGGCCGATTGGTTAAGAGGGATTTGAATATTTCTCCAACAGGTACTTTTTCTCCCTCTTTCTTTTTAACTACAATATACTCGTTTACATTTTTATAACAGAAGAAGTGGCTAATAATTCCGAATATGCCCATAATACCAATTGCAATTGGATACCCTATACTAGGCTTTGAAAACATCAAAATAATTGGTATAACTGCCATTCCAGTTATTAATCCAGCAAGATAGGAACCCAACATCCTGAAGGAAGATAAAGAAGTTCTTTGTACTGGATCCTGTGTCATCGAAGCCGCTAGTGATCCATAAGGTATATTTACTACAGAATAGGCAGCATTAAATAGAATATAGGTGGCAAATGCCCAAATTACTTTGCCATTCCCCGCAAGATTTGGAGATAAGAAGGTTAATAGTGTTAAAAGAAAGAGCGGTACTGTTCCAAATAGAATAAAAGGTCGAAACTTTCCTCTTTTCCCTATTTTGGATCTACTATCTAAAAAGGTCCCTACAGAGGAATCAATAAAAGCATCTGCTATTTTTGAAACTAAGAACACGAGTCCACCTACAGCTGGGCTGATACCTAAGACGTCAGTATAAAATTTAAGAAGATATAAATTCCCAAGGTCGAACATAAAGTTATTTCCTAAATCCCCAAAACCGTAACCGATCTTTTCTTTTAAACTTAGTTTCATAAAATACAGCCCTCCACATTCAAATTTAATAGAATTAACATTTTAATTAGTTTAATAAACATATTATTCTGGCAGAGAATCAACTTTCCATTGACAATAGATTGCTTTCATATCAAGGGAATATAAGCGCTTTCAATAAAACTAAAATTAAAAGAATTTCGAAGGCGTTTTCATATTAGTAGTATAATATGAAAACGCCCTCTTTTTTTAGTAACACTTATTGGAAACCACAAATCAACCAAGGGTTTATCACTTAATTAATTTCCAATTTCTCATTTCATGATGGGTAAAATTTCACTGCTGAGCTTATGATCAATTCCACTGCCAATGATTTTCGGCTAAAATATTTTTCAATGCTCTTGTTGCCACTTTAAATAGATCAGGACCACTGAAACCTTGGAAAGTCTCTGCAGCTTTTAGGTGTGGCTCTAATGACATAAAGCCGTCAAATCCATTGATTTTTAATGCTTGTAAAACTTCTCGGAATTCTCCGTCCCCTTCGCCGACAGGTACTACTTTTCCATTCTCAAATTTCGCATCTTTAATATGCAAATATTCAATATAGGGTAAAAGTTTTGAAAATGCTTCCGTAAACGGCTTTACTCCGCATTGAACAAAGTTTGCTGGATCAAATGCACAGCGTAAATTTGGAGAACCAACATGTTCTAGAATTTCCAAGCATCTTTCAGTTGTGTCGCCATAAATATCTTTTTCATTTTCATGAAGTAGGACAATTCCTGTTCCTTCCACTTTATCCGTAAGCGTTTTCATCCGATACAAAACTTCATCCCGATATTTTTCTGGATTTTCACCTTCAGGGATAAAGAAAGAAAAAATTCGGATGTATGGAGAGTGGAAAAATTTCGCAACCTCAATTGCCCTTTCAAACTCATTTAAATGTTGTTCAAAGTCATCCGTAATTTTAATTTTTCCAATCGGAGACCCTATGGAAGAAACAGAAATACCATGCTGATTAAATTCCTTTTTAACTCTTACCAATTCTTCATCCGTTAGTTTGAGAACATTCTTTCCCCAAACTCCCCTAAACTCTATATGATTGATACTTTCAGATTGAAGCACCTCAATTTGTAGTTCTAATTCAGGTGAAATTTCATCTGCAAACCCAGTCAATTGGATCATTTTGTTTCCTCCTCACTAAATTTAAGGTTTTTAATATGCTTTTAGTATACCAGGGTAGTTTTTACGAAGCTTGACTATAAGGACTGAAATTTTATCTATATTTTACTCTGCGTACTTTTTTGTAGGGATAAGTTAATTTCCCAACTATCTCTTGCATTTCCTTATACATTGCAGCTTTTCTGAAAAATAGCATGAATTTCCCCATTTTCAGTTTAGTTCTTTTTAATAGGGAGGAAAGAAAATGATCTAAAAGGAAAGACTGTGGTGAAAATGATAGATAGATATTTAGACCAAAAAAAGGTCTATCAAACAACAAAAAAACCGATTGAATCCTCGGTTTTTTAAGCTTTACTGATTTTTTTTGGAATTAATTTACGATACTCAGAAGGTGTTTTTCCTAATTTTTGCTTGAAATAACGACTAAAATGAGACACACTTTCAAATCCCGTATCAACGGATATTTCTAGAATAGTTTTATTTTCCATTTCAAGCATATACCGCGCTGCATTTAGTCGGCAATGCATAACGTACTCCATCACAGAAAGACCCGTCACTTCTTTAAATAATGCAGCCATATAGGACCGACTGATTGCTAGCGAACTAGCAATGCTGTCCAGAGATAAAGGCTTTGTAAAGCTTTGGTCGATCCATTTTTTAATTTGAAATACTCGTTGTTCTTTTTCTGAACAAACATCGCCATCAGAATAAAAATAGCTTTGGCTTAATTCGTAAACCATCATTAACAATTGAATTAAAGATGTTTTAAATTTCCCTTCATGCATCCTATAAGTGAGAGATGCACGATTCGCATGTCCAATCCGATCACAATTTTGTTTTGTTTTTTCAATATCTTCCATAAGTAAATCAATGGTTTTTAAACACTCATGATCCCCCATTCGCAGTAGCATATGACCCATTTTTATAAAAGGCTCTAAAAGCTCTGGCAAATTGAGGTCTTTACACAAACTGGGTTTTATCCATTCACTCGAAAACGAAACCACGCTTCTTACATAAGCAGCATCAAAAGAGGGATATGCACGATGTAAGGTTAATCCATTCATCACAATAATATCACCTGGTTGAAGATGATAAATCTTATTGCCTATAATGTATCTGCAAATTCCTTCGTGAAAACGATAAATTTCGAATTCAGTATGAGAATGAAAATCCGATTGAGAAAAATCATTTCTTTTTTTATAAAAGGCATTTTTAATCCAATTATCCATAGAAGTTACCCCTCTTGTTATTGGCCAAACATGTTTTAAGGCTATATCTTACTTTAATCCTTGTGTAGCAATTCCATCTACAATATATCGTTGAAAAATGATAAACATAATGAATAGCGGCAATAATGATAAAGTAGACATGGCAAATAAATTTCCCCAATTTGTGAAAGAAGATGGGTCTGAAAACATACGTAACCCTAAAGAGATTGTAAATGTACTTGGTTGGTTTAAATAAATCAATGGCCCTAAGAAATCATCCCATGTCCAAATGAATGAAAAAATAGATACTGTAATCAATGCAGGTTTACAAATAGGTAAAATGATGTTCCAAAACGTTCTATATGTTGAACAGCCATCAATGAGTGCCGCTTCATCTAATTCTTTTGGAATTCCTCGAATGAATTGCATCATTAAAAAGACGAAAAATGCATTTCCCCCAATAAATTGTGGGACAATAAGTGGGAGAAATGTATTGATCCACCCTAGTTTATGAAACAAAATGTATTGAGGAATCATCGTTACTTGGACAGGTAGCATCATGGTAACCATAAGGCAGGCAAATAATGGTTTTTGAAATGAAAATTTTAAGCGGGCAAATCCAAAGGAAACCAAACTGGATGTAAACATCGACCCAATCATAGACAAAGTTGAAATAATAAATGAATTTAAGAAGAATTTTCCAAAGGAAGTGCCGCCAAATCCCTTCCATCCATCAGGATAATTATGCCATTGGAAACTTGAAGGTATAAGAGAAGCTGCTTGTTTAAAAATTTCTGACTCTGGTTTCAAGGAACTAATGAGAGTCCAAATAATTGGATACATCATAAATAGACCAAATGCGATCGCGAACAAATGAAAAATGGTATTTGGAATCAATCTTTTCGTCATTTACCTATCTCTCCTTACGACTCATAATATACCCATGATTTCGATGTTTTGAAGACAATAGCTGTGAAAACAGCAATGATGATTAACAATACCCAGGCCATCGCTGAAGCATATCCCATTTGGAAATTACTGAATGCTGTGTCGTAAAGGTAAACGGCATAGAATAATGTTGAATCCAATGGTCCTCCTTGAGTAACCATAAAACTTTGCGTAAAGGTCATAAAACCGCTAATCATCTGCATAACGAGATTAAAAAAGATAATGGGTGATAGCATCGGAAGCGTTATTTTAAAGAATTTTGTAAATGAATTGGCTCCATCTACATTAGAAGCTTCATATAATTCATGAGGGATTTGTTTTAATCCTGCTAAAAAGATTAACATCGGAGAACCAAATTGCCATGTGACAAGTAAAATAAGTGTCCAAATGGATGTATTTGGATCTAACAACCAATTGGGTCCATGAATTCCGAAAAGGGTTAAAGCATGATTGATGGCTCCGTCATTTCCAAATAACTGTCGCCACATAACAGCTACTGCTACACTTCCTCCAACCAAAGATGGAATGTAATAGATTGTCCGGTAGATTCCGACCCCTTTTCTTGGTTTTACAAACAGCATTGCAACCATCAAGGCGAAGGCAAGTTTTAATGGCACAGATATCAACACAAATTCAAAGGTTACTTTTAGCGAATTCCAATACCTAGGATCTTGCGTAAACATATAAATATAATTCTTAAAACCTACCCATTTTGGACTTGATAGCAGGTCATAATTTGTAAATGAAAAATAAAGCGATGCAATCATGGGGGCTAGGACAAAAAAAATGAATCCTAAAAACCATGGTAAGATAAATGAGTATCCAACTAAATTTTTTTTCCATGTTTTTTTCATTTTTTATCTCCCTTTTAAACGAGGATGACTCATAAAACCCTTTGTTTTTGAGCCATCTTCGTTTATAAAAATATCAATTAAATTAATTCGCGCTTAAAATTTGATTTGCTTGTTCACGGAATTGTTTTGCCGCTGCTTCAGGTGTAAGCTGGCCATAAGCAATTTGCATCTGTAAACGATCGAATAAGTCGGATACTTTCGAACCACCCTGTGGTGATGGCGGGTCAATTGGTTTAGAGTGAGAAGAAACATATTCAATATAAGAGAATTGTTCTTTTTCAGATTCAGATAATGATGGAAGTAAATGATCACGGACTTTTTTAGAAATTGGAACACCGCGCTCGGCTTTCAAAATATCATTTGCATTTAAATCATTTAGGAAAAAGTTTATGAATTTAACTGCGGCATCTTTATGTTTTGAAGCAGCAGACATGGAGACTAACATGGCTGGTTTTAAATAGTTCCCTTCTTTTCCGCCTGGTAATTCTGGAGGCGCGATAAGTTTTAAGGTATGTCCAGCGTATTTTGATTCCCCAACAACTAAATTACTTGTAAAACCGTGTACAGCTGCTTTTCCTGTGGAAATCATTAAACCTGCTTCATTCGTTTTTAATGAGTCTACAACCTTTGGATCTCCAAACAATCCGTTTTTGTAGTGTGTTAGTCGGTAATTTGTATAATCGATGAATAGTTGATCATCTTTATACCCTAGAGCTTTTCCATCCGCACTGTACTCATGGGTTCCTCTTTGGCGTAAGTAAAACGGGAAGTCATATGGAATGGTATCTTCTGGACTAAATCCATTTGTTCCTAATTTTGCCTTTAATGCAGTTAATGTCTTATCCAAATCTTCTGTCGTATATCCAGGTTGCAGTTCAGGTACACCTGCATTTTGAAAAATGGTTGGGTCATAATCTACTGCTGGAGCATTCATTCCAAGTGAAATGGCATAGTTTTTATTGCCTATGATTCCACCTGCAAGATAAGCCTTATTATCAACACTAGATAAATCTATTTTTCCTGAGCCAATATAAGAATCCAGCGGGTCAATCAAATGACGAGATGTGTATTCTCCAAGCTTGTTATAATCCATTTGCATCACATCTGGTAGGCTTTGACCTGCGGCTTCCGTTGCCATTTTTGGCCAATAGTCGTTGAAATTTGTATATTCTGTTTCAATTTTAATGTTCGGATTTTGTTTTTCAAAAAGTTGGATCATTTTTTGTGTCCGGTCGTTACGATCCTGTGAGCCCCACCATGCTACTTTTAATGTAATCGGCTTATTTGCATCTGAACTGTTTGCTTGTCCGGAAGTTGAATTGGAACATCCTACAATCCCAAAAGTTAGTCCTGCTATTAACGTGACTGCTGCTAGCTTTTTCATATTTTTTTTCATATTTTAACCTCCTAAATTTCGTCAATTTGAACTTGCTCGCCTATTTTTGAAGATTGATAGATTGCTAAAATGACTTTTAGTGGTTTAATTGCCTCGAGACCATTTACTTTTGGTTCTCGATCTTCATCAATGGCTTCAATCATATCGTTGAATTGAAGGACATGACTTTTTTGTGAAATTGCTGCAGGATCTGAAGAACCTGTTTCATTTTCTTCTTTAGTTTCTACTTGATTTCCGCCACCGTAGTTACCTACTTCCCCAATGTCGTCACGAAATACTTTATGAACTAAAAGATCGTTTTCAATGACCGCTGAACCATCTTTTCCAAATACTTCAATTCTCGTAGATAATCCAGGGAAAGCACAGGTGGTCCCGACAAGTGTCCCGATAGCACCATTTTTGAATTGTAAGGTCGCGACTGCTGCATCTTCTACCTCGATTCGTTCATGCCCCATCGTTCCACAATGTGCGTAAACGCTTTCAATTTCACCTGCTAGATATTGAAGCACATCAATCGTATGAATTCCTTGATTCATCAGTACGCCGCCACCGTCTAATTCCCATGTTCCTCGCCACTCTCCACTGTCATAGTAGGATTGAGAGCGATACCAATTGATTGCCCCATTTCCGATGATTACCTTTCCGAACTTCCCGTTATTAATATCCCTTTTTATTTCAATAGTAGCGGCATCAAAACGGTGTTGTGAAATGACGGCAAGCTTTTTGTTTGCTCTTTTACATTCTTCTATCATCTCTCTAGCTCTTTCCAAGGTTACATCCATTGGTTTTTCTGAAATGACATGTTTCCCTGCTCTAACTGCTTGGATCGTGTGATCTGCATGCATTCCACTTGGAGTACAAATAGTTACGATATCGATAATTTCATGTTCTAACATTTCATCAATGCTGTTGTACCAGCTGCACCCGTATTTTTCTGCTAATGCTTGCGCCTTTTCTGGAATGATGTCACATATTGCAATAAGGTTTCCCCTTTCAACCTGTTGCAGCATTTCCGCATGCGTTTTTCCAATCACCCCTGCACCTATGATCGCAAAATTATAACTTTTCTTTGTCATTTGCAGTTCCCCCTTTCTCTTTATCCCATTGCCAATAGTATAGCAAGCTGATTTTTTAGATGCTTGACTGTAAGGATTGAATTTTCAGATATTTTTTACTCTGCGTACTTTTTTAGATACAATACGCACATCAAATTTTAAAATCTTACATTCCTTCATTTCTTTATGTTGTAATTTGTTTTCACCTTTTTACTTTTTAGATTTTATCAACATACGTAAATAATGAATTAAAAGGGAAAGACTGTGGTTAAAATCATAAGCGTTTCTTTCGTGGAATACTCGATTACAAGCGCGGGGTGAAAATTTCAAAACAACACCCATATCTGACAAACAAATGACACAAAAGGGGAATCTAAGAGGGGACCTCCTCTTCAGAGATCCCCCTTAAAAATGATACTGTGGTATTTGTTTTATCTCTGTACCCTTGCTAGTTACTCATTGAAGTTCAATGTAGGTGGCTGAGGCAATCCAAGAATATTGCAGGACCATCGAAGTGCAGGTCCTAATTGTAATCGCTGAATGTATCTAAGCCTGGGCAGCAGCGGTATTGGCGGCTTCCCTGCTCGTGATGCAAAAAATCCTGCTACAGCAACAGCAACGGATTGTTCTGCAACTAAAGAAAAATATATATTATTATCCGCCATCACTCTTTTATATTCAGGTAACAAATGTTCTGCGGCTGGTCCCCCTTCACCCTCTATACTTGGAAGAAAAAACCCTACATCAAAAAGCAATGGTCCTCTGCATGCCAATGCCCAATCGAACAATATCAAAGAACCGTCTCTAAAACGAAGATTATCGGAACGTATATCTTTATGGATTAACCCCCAAGGTTGGGCCTTATTCATCAACTCAGCTTCCTTTGAAATCAATATGTCAATTACCTCTTCCAGCCAAAGCTCAGCTTCTCTTCTTTTTTCCTGAAACATCTCCAGAAAGTAATTTCGTTCATCATTGTTATTTTTAATATTGAACCAATTTTCAGTTACACCTTTGCTAGTCATTGTTTCAACCTTACCAGCCTCAGAAAGCCCCCGCAAATGGAATTCTGCTATATCTCGAACAGCTTTTAGTGCAAACTTCTCTGACCATGGCGGTACCTTTTTCGTATTTCTTAAATCCTCAAGCAATAAAAGATGCCAGCCATCAACACTCACCGACCCGAAATAACGAGGAGACATTGGGTAAATCGCAGCGATATCACGATATACAGCTTCTTCTAGCGGCAGCACTCTCCAATTCTCTGCAATAGATCCTAGTCCAGCTCCCTTGGCAAAAACGGTTCTTCCGTCCTCTAAGAAAAATCGAAAGGTTGCACTAGGACCGTATCCTCCAAATACACGAGTAGCCCTACGTATAGAACTTCCTACTTTTACTTCAATTTGATTGCGTAACTCTATAGGGACATCTCGCCAGTAAGGCTTAGGTTCACGCATTTCACCACTCCTCATTTTCTTAGTAATACCTCATATATGATAACTATCATCTTAAATAGAACTACTCTTATAGTAAAGCGGTTTGAGAGGAAGTGCAGGTAATTTTGCCTTAAATACTTACAAAATGTCTGATTTCCAAGCCATTATTAAAACGATTATTCGCAGGTAAACTATTATGAAACTATTTTTGAAAAATAAAAAGAACCGTGGATAACAAATATTTTTGTTACCACAGTTCTTTTTAAAAGAAATTTAATCAAACGTTTGATTAGTTAATTCCTTAAGTCCTTTATTATCCTATTTTCCGTTCAATAACTGAATCGTTTTTGCCAAACAATGTCTCGATTACGGCATTGTTTTTTCCCTGTGCTTGTTTTGCAAAGATAGGGTTAAGGACTAGAACGATAAGAATATTCACGACAAGACCCCAGAATCCTTCATATGCACCAAATGATTGATGAGTAATATATAGAAGGGCTACAACTACCATACCTGCAATAAAGCCTGAAAAAGCAGCTTGTTTTGAAAGTTTTCTCCAGTATAGGCTGAAGACAACAGCCGGGAACACTTGAACAATACCTGAAACACCCATTAATTGCAAGGAAATAAGTGCATTTGGGAATAATAAACCAAACAATAATGCAAGACCAATAACCACAAATACCATGTAACGAGTAACCATTGTCATTCTGGATGGTGATGCTTTTGGATTAATCACATCACGATAGATATTATTGGCAAAAAGACTTGATGCTCCGATTGCCATAATCGAACATGGTACTAATGATGCTAAAGCAATCGTAGAATAAGCCAAGCCTTGCATGGTACCACCATAGGACATATGAATTAATTCTAAGAAAGCAAAACGTGGATCCGTTCCTTTTGGTACAACTAAGAATGCGGTAATACCTAAAAAAGTAACAAGCATTAGTACAATGTTATAGAATGGCAGAATAATAGCATTTTTTCTAAGAGATTCCCCACTTCTAGAACTAAATGTGCCTGTAACAGTATGCGGCCACATAAATAAGGCTAAAGCGGAGATAAGCGCCGCTGTAGAGAACCATAATATCCCTTTTGGACCTGATGTCGGCAAAGTCAGCATACCTGGTGCTTTATCCATTGTTGTTTGCATCATATGCCCCAGCTGCCAAAATGAATAATCGGAATCGAGATAACCATGTATAACATGATAACCCAAACTAAAATGTCCTTAAGAATAGCCGTATAAGTTGGTGCCTTGATTCCGCTAAAGAAGGTATAGAAGGCAACAAGTAAGAATGACACAACAACAACAAATGTAATGTTGATATAACCAGATCCTGCAACCCTTAATGTATCTTGGATACCGCTTAATTGTAAATCAATATACGGAATCAGCATAAGTACACCATTAATGGCAATTAAAACAGAGAACAATTTGCTGTCAAATCGGCCTTTAATATAATCGGCTAGAGTAGTAAACTTATGCACACTAGCAACCTTCCAAATTTTTGGTAAGAAAAAGTAGGCAAGCGGGTAAGCTAAAACAACATATGGTGTGGCAAAAAAGGCAATGCTACCACCTTTAAATGCAGAACTTGTTAAACCTAAGAAAGTATATGCTGTATAAACGTCTGCACCTATTAAAAACCAAACAAATAAACTTCCTAAACGACGTCCACCCACTGACCATTCTTCAACAGAGCTTCGTGATTCTTTACTTCGACCAGCCATAAATCCAATGAAAATAACGACCAACACGATGATAGAGGTAATAATGAGAGCGGTTAAATTTCCTTTCATTCTTCAAATTCCCCCCTAGACTTCTGAATTTTGTATACAGCCCATGTAAAGACTGGAGTAAGAAGCATCCATATGAGCAGCCAAAAGTGAAACAATGGGAAGCCGAAAATAAAGGGATGAATCTTATTAACCAATGGCAACGCTACCAATTGAGCGAGAAAAGGGATAAGTACTAAAACAAATATTAATACTTTCAAGATACCGCCTCCTATGAATCCGTTTTCATTTCTTGATTTGATTATATCAATCTATTGTAGGAGGCAATTATTTTTGATTTATCATGTTAAAAAACGTATGTAAGATGTCATAATTCCACTTTTTCACGTAATTCTTTCACATAATTTCTGCTTACAGGCACTTCAGATTGATCTTGATCATTCATAATGAGATTATAAGAGCCACTAAACCATGCTCTTAATTCTTTAATATGTTCCAAATTGACTAAATAGCTTTTGTGAGTTCGGAAAAAGGAAAACCGTTCAAGCTTTTCAAAAAGCTCGCTAAGTGTAAAGAGGCCTTCATTTTTGCTGTTTTTGTATGGATAATCACTTCACGCCCTTGTTTCTCAATAAAATAAATTTCCTTTGGCGATAAATAAGTAATCCCATTTTCTGTTTCAATGGCTAATTTATTTTTTGTCTGACCTGTTTTTAGCTGGTTTTCCTTTAACATATCTAAATAGGTATCGAATACCTCGATAAGGTCCTCTAAATCATACGGTTTTAAAAGGTAATGAAACGCACGCAGCTTAAATGCCTCAATAGCAAAATGGTCATAAGCTGTTAGAAAAACAATTTGAATAGAAAAATCAAATTCATTCAGTAACTCAGCTACTTGCAATCCAGTTAAATCTGGAAGCTGAATATCAAGAAACATAAGATCCGGTTTAAGCTCTTTTGCTTTCTTTACTGCCTCCATCCCAGTAGATGCCTCGCCAATGAGGAGGACCTCAGAAATCTCCCCAAGCATAAAGGCCAACTCTTCCCGAGCGGGCTGTTCATCATCAACTATAAATACGCGAACCGTCATCCTTATCCACCTCTTAAAGTAATTCAACCACTACTATTTTTGCCTTTGCTAGAAAATAACTATCGGAAGGCCTTCATCAAATGGGCCGCACAAATGATACCATCGTTCCTTCCCCTATTCGTGACTCAATTGTAAAATTGGATTTTTCCCCAAAATGATAGAAAAGACGTTGCTCGATATTGGTTAAAGCAAATCCCATATGTTCTTCCCTATCTTCATTGACAAAATTAGTTACCATTCCTTTTCCATTATCGATAACACTAATTTGAACCCCATTTATCCTGTTTGTTACACTAATTTTTACCCATCCATTACTGCTCATTTTTCTAATCCCATGATTGATAGCATTTTCTACTAATGGCTGGATGGTTAAAGAAGGAATCGTGTAGTTCAGGCAATTCTCATCTAACACCCACTCAACCTTTAATCTTTCTCCTATTCTCGCCTTTACCAAGTTCAGGTAAATTTCCACATGCTCTAATTCCTCTTTTATTGTAATGAGATCTTGATTCACATTTTGCATATTTTTTCGTAAATATTTTGCCAATTGTGTTATCATTTTTCTTGATTCATCAGGCGAAGTCCTAATAAGGGATTTAATGGTGTTCAACACATTAAATAAAAAATGTGGATCCATTTGCGCCTGCAGCGCTTTAATTTCAGCATTGGTGACCAAATGTGCTTGTCTCTCTGCTTCTGCCAAGGCATACTGCTGGCTAAACAATTGGCCTAACCCATTCAGAATGGCAGTAACTTCAGCAGTTTGACGATCTTGCACCCTTTCATAAAACATACAGAAGTATCCAATAGTGTGTTTCCTATATCCTATAGGCAAATCAACGCCAAACGGAGTAATTTCCCCATGTTGAAAAAGAATGTTCTTTTTCTGCTGAAAGGTTACGCCGACCGCCTCAGTTTCGCGTATTAATGCTTGACCAATTTCTCGTACAGCTTCATTAAGTGGTTTTCGCCAATAGGATAGGGTCATTTCGGCAATTTGTAGCGCTTTATGCGCATAATGTGCTCCAATTCTTTCTTCCTCTAAGGCTGCTTGAATCAGAATAACAAAAAATACAGCAACCCCTAGGCTGTTTGATAGAATTTGGGGAATTCCAATTAATAGAACCAAAGAAAGTGCTTTATCAAAAGGATGGGCAAGGAGTAAAATCAAAAGCATTTGTAAAGTTTCAGCTAGCAAGCCTACTAAAAAAGACATCTGTATGGAAGAAATATGCCGGTATCGCTTTTTAAGCGAATTTTTCATGAGTCCTGAAAAAACCCCCTGAAGAATTGGAGCAATCAGGCAGGGTAAAGCGACAAATCCGCCTAAAAAGTAACGATGGATTCCAGCAATCAATCCAACACATAAACCGGCTCTTACCCCGCCAAACAATCCAGCGATCACGACACCGATTGTCCTTGCTGTGGCAATTGCTTCCCAGCCTGCAATTTTATGAATCCATGGAGTTTCTCTTAAACCAATATCCGTTACTGGCAGCCCGGAATAAGTGCCTAATATAGCAAAAAAACTAAACAAAAAAATAAAGTACCATATATTTTGATTTTCACCTTGATAATGCATAAAATGACGAAGCTTTTGCTGCCTAGAAAATAAAAATGCCATAGCAATTAGAAACCCGACACGCTCAACTTGCTCAGCTAAAAGGTAAAGCATGGTGTTGAAAACCTCCTGTTAAGAAAAGCGGAAGCGTCCGTTTAGCGACGTATGGACTGGAGCGCTTCGACTGAGATAAAGGAAACACGAATCGCGTTTTTTGCGATTCGATGTTGACTTATCATAGGGAGAAGAGCGAAGTACACTAGTCGCTGGGCACTGGAGCTGGACAATTCTCAAAGTCAAAATTTATACATCCTGAATAAAGGGACCAGATCATCAATGATAATCGCCATTTGGTTTAATACCATAAATCCGCAATTTCTATTTTACCTAATTTTTCTCAATTTGTTATTTAATAATGCGAATTCTTCGAAATACTACATTAGAACTCTTTCACATGAAAAAAGAACCCATTATTGACACTTTTGTTATCTGGATTCTCTTTATGTGAATTTAATTAAACGTTTGATTAGTTCGTTTAAGCCATATATGGTAAGGCTTTGGCGATTTTAATCAAACGTTTGATTTATTTTTTTTGGAGATTAGATCTCAGTGCTTTCAAGCCAAAAAGCTTCAATTCTCTTATCAGCAAATACGTCTGATGACAAATAAACATAACTACAATTTCAACAACAATAGTTATAGGGATGTAGTGGAGGATTTGCAGGAAAGATCCATTTTGGTGCTAACGAAGGATCCTTTGCTAAGCTTAATACCTCTTAAAGTTAAATAGACCATTCTATTTAATGTAGGCGGCATAATGGATCCAGGTTTCATCCCTAATGCAACAATAAACTTTCTAAGCTCACGGTCACCTTGCCGGTTTCCTCCCCCATCTTCATAAGATAATGGGGCATCGATTCCGACAACTACCTCATCTTGTTGACCATGTTCTGAAATCTCTTTTAAAATTCCATAATCACCAATATAGGATTTCAATTTAATAAATTTTAAGTTGTTCTCATGCTTTTCAAACACAGTAAGAACTGTATCTTTATGATTACTTGGTCCGGATAAATCAATACCGATTACTCTCACCAAAAGCCATCTCTTTCCTTTTGAATTGACAGACAAATTATCTTAAATTTTTTTAAAAGAAGTCAAATAATGATGATTTCATGGATGGGACCTTTTTTTCGAAAAGTTCAATCTCAGTCTTGGTTCCTTTCAAGTATCCCATTTCATAAAGCTCCACCGGTCTTTTGTAACCAAATAGAATCGCTGAAAGGGAATTGATATTTAATCGAATTCCTTTTTTAGGAGGATGAACACATTGACCTCCCGTTTTTTCTTTAAACATCTTTAAATCCCCTTTACCGAGTAGGTAGCTCCCATTATTCCAAGGTGCATATGAATCTTCAAGATGCAGGAATAGAGGATCGTTTTCAGGTATAAACGGAAATCTCCGCAAACATTCCTCTGCTTCGACGACCCTTGCCATAAAATAAGGGGTTACCTCTATTTTCACCTTGGGCTGCGGCAGAAAATAAGGAAAAGGATCCTGACTTACAAGATTAATCGTCACTGTCTCCACCATGGAGTCATGCTGGCAAATAAAATTCCATAGCCCTATTCTCGCTTCATGGTCAATAGCAACCAGCTCCTGTACCTCCATTTTTCTTTCCTTCACATGGTATAGAATATAGCCCTTAGCCCCGTTCTCGGAATGGTAATACACAGCAAGCTGCGAATCTTCATCATATACATGTTGTTTCCACCAATGTGTCTCGCGTTTTAACATTCCTGTATATTGAGTGCAAAATTGTTGGTAAATCTTTTCTATCTCCTCATTATGGGTCTCTTTTGAAAATCTTCTTATAAAACCTTGCTGCGGTTCGAGGAACTTAAGGCCCGCTTTTTCAATCGTCACTTTTTTCTTTTCACTTAATATTTCCCACCCATATTTTCGATAAAAAGAGATAACAAAAGGATGTAAAAGAGATACAATCTGATCATTATTGCGCATGTGTTTTAAGGAATCAATAATGAGTGATTTTACATAACCGTTTCGTCGATATTCCGGGTATGTAGCGACTCCAGCGATTCCACCCATTTTCCATTCAGCATCTTGCATGAAAATTTTTAAGGGGAGAATATGTAGTTTGGCAGCCAGAATGTTCTCATCCCATATTCCTAAAATTTTATGGCTTTTCAATCCTTCTTTTCTTGTTTGTACGTCAGATTCCGGAATTTTATATTGAAAAGCATACATTGACAGTTTTATTGATTCTAAGTATTCAGCTTCTGTAACTTCTCTAACCTTCAAATCAATCCATCTCCCTTAAAATTTTTTCTCTGATATCAAAAATAGTTCCCTATTTGCTTAGCTAATTCCTTCAATGATATTTAAAAGGATAATTTAAAATGGACTGAATAAATTACTTGCAGAAATTACATAATATCTCTATCTAAAAATTTCCAATCATTAACGTTTTGATTATTGCAAGGGAGAAAAGTATGCCCGAATCGTTAGAAATCATCTTTAGAACCTTTACAGCTTTTATTATATTATGGGTTTTTGTACATATGCTCGGGAAACAGACAATATTCCAAAAAACGTATCACCTTTTTATAGCTTCGATTACAATGGGTACCATTGCAGGTAATCTAGCATTCAATATAAAAATTAGGTTCCTGTATTTTGTCCTTTCATTCATTATTATGGGTGCAGTTGTTTTCATATTGAATACCCTTTCTGTTAAAAACCATCGCTATAAGGAATGGATTACAGGAGAACCTACTACCTTAATTCAAGAAGGAGAAATCTTGGAAGAATCACTAAAAAAGATTGGTTATTCATTAGATATGCTAACACAGGCATTACGCGGAAAAGATATCTTTAACATAGATGAAGTTGAATTTGCGATTTTAGAGGTAAATGGGTCCCTATCGGTATTAAAAAAAGCGGAATACCAAAATGTAATGAGGAAGGATTTAAATTTAGTTCCCCCATCAGACAAGGTTCCCGTGGAATTGGTAATTGATGGGGAAATTTTATACAAAAATTTATCTAACCACCATTACAACAAAAAATGGTTGCTGGCAGAATTAAAAAAGAGAAATCTTCAAGTTACTGAGATCTCCTACGCTGTTGTAGGATCAAAAGGAAAATTGTATATAGATTTATTTCGGGATCATTTAAGTTAAAAATACTAGAACCACGCAGCACTCTTAATGAGATTGCTGTGTTTATTTTTGAATAAAGCCTCTTTATTTCAACTGCCCAATTTTCAGGGCTTTGGCCGAGTTGACCAAGACTCCTTTATCCTCAATCGACCAAACAACGACCTCTTGCCCTTCTTCATTATTTTTATGTTAGAACAGTATACTTATTTTACCAACAAAAACTAGAAACAGTTGGTATTTTACTAATACTTAGCATTGAAACGAAATTCATTTTCAAACAGTTCTTATAAAAACTTGTTTTGAGAATCATTTTCCAAAAGTGATATATTATGACTAATAGACATTATCTTCTTCTAGGAGGATTACATGAAAAAACTCGTAAAAGTCGTCGCAGCGATTATTGAAAACGAAAAACAAGAAATTCTATGTGCTCTTAGGTCACCAGAAATGGCGCTTCCTAATATATGGGAGTTTCCAGGCGGGAAAGTGGAAGCAAATGAGGACATCTTCTCAGCCTTAGAGAGAGAAATTGATGAAGAGTTGAACTGTAAAATCGAGACATTTAAAGAGGTATTTAACGACAACATCCATGAATACGAAACATTCACCATACATTTAATCTCGATTAGATGTAAAGTCGTTGAAGGAACCCCTATACCAAGTGAGCACTCTAAGCTAATTTGGCTTAAAAGGGAAAATTTAGAATCATTAAAATGGGCTCCCGCAGACATTACAGCAGTTGATCAATTAATAAACGAAAAATAAGGTGTCTTTTAAGTACAAAAAGAACCTTGCTGAATTCTACAAGGTTCATTGTTTTATAAAATATTCTTATTTGCCCTTGGTACCAAATAAGAAGGCATTTCCTCTTTAAGCTTCCAAATAAAACTCATTGGCTTGCTTCCTGAATGACTAACATGATCAACTGTTCCAAGGAACACAAATGGCGAAGTATACCCATTTTCCTTCTTATACTCCCGGACAAATAGGGCAATTTGATGATTTCGCTTTTTATGATGAATATAGCGTTCGGCTATTTTGCTTCCTTCCGCGACACGACTTTGTGTTTGCCAATGAAAGAGACGTTCATTAATCGCATAATCATCATATAAAGTCGATGGAGAAAAGTCTTTTTCCGATTTATTTAATGTGATGAAAAAGATATCAAGATTCTTATCTTCAAAGTGTTTAACCCCTTCACGGAAAGCAGGGCTGATTGTCTCATTGTAATAACCAAAAGCGGCTAGAACTTGAGATGTATTATAATTACAATGAACTCCTAAAGGGCAATCGAAGTCAAAGTCATTATCTATCTCCAGCGTTTCTAAAGATTGATAAAGAAACTGAAGAATCTCTTTGATTTCCTCCTTAAACTCAGGCTGCTCCAATACCTTTGTAATTCCCTCTTCAAGTGATGAAAATCCCTCACTTGTTGGATGAGCATTATAAAAAGAATAATAGAAAATCGCAAGCATTAACTGTTCTTCCTCATTACGAACCCTACGCTTCTCTATATAATTCATAATAAATTGCAGCAACTTTCCTGAGTTAAGATAAAACAAATTTGGTAATCGTTTCGTCAATACTTTTTCATTTTCATACTCAAAGCTTAATGCAACTCCAGCCTCCACCATCATCCGGCTAAAGCTACGGTCTCCATTTTTTCCATAAAAGTCATATATAGATAGGTGATAGTGTTTTAAAAAGTTTGCCAAAGTTAACTGTAAACCAGTATCCTCTTCAAAGTATTTCATCTTGGTAACAAGGTTACCACGAGTATTGGCACTGGATTTAATATTTCGTAAAATATAGTCCTTCGCCTGCTTTTCTAATTGAACAAAGCATCCTTTAGGAAGATGAAAGAATCCATTCTCAATGTAGTGCTGGACGGAATGCTTGGTTTTCCCAATTAAAGCACGGAACTTTTCTTCAAAATTATAGTTTTTATGTGCTTGTCCAACGTAGTCTAGTACTGTCAGACACTCTTTTCCTTCTGCCAACCGTAATCCCCGGCCTAACTGCTGTAAAAAGACCGTCAAACTTTCTGTAGGCCGTAAGAATAAAATCGTGTTTGCCTCAGGTATGTCGATTCCTTCATTATAGAGATCCACAACAAAAATGAACTTTATTTCACCTTGAACGAGTTGGTATTGTGCTCTTCTCCTCGTCTTACCGTCAACATTTCCATAGAGGGCAACAGAAGGTATTCCGACCTTATTAAAGAAATCCGCCATATACTTCGCATGTTCAATGGATACGCAGAACCCTAGCCCTTTAACCTGATCGATATCAGTCACGTACTTATAGACGCTTTTGACAATTTGGCTGCTTCGATGATCATTCGAGGTATAAACATTTTCTAATTCTCTGATTTCATACCCTCTACGACTCCACTTCAATTTGGACAAATCGACAGTATCACTTACACAAAAATACTGAAACGGACTCAGTAGCTTTCGGTTGATTGCTTCCGTTAAACGCATTTCAGCCGAAATCTTATCATCAAAATAAGAAAGAATCTCTTTACCGTCCATCCGTTCAGGTGTCGCAGTAAGACCGAGAAGAATTTTCGGCTGATAATGACTCAATAGCTTTTGATAAGAATCGGCTGCTGCATGATGGAATTCGTCCACAATGATAAAATCATAAAAATCACTCGTCGTGACTTCATAAAGCTTTTTGCTGTTAAAGCTTTGAATACTTACGAATAAATGGTCAATTGCCCCTGGCTGATGACTTCCAACCAACATGTCTCCAAAGTTAGGATCTTTCAGAATTGCCCGGAAAGTTTCAAGGCTTTGCTTTAGGATTTCTTCACGATGTGCCACAAATAATAGCTTGGCAGGTTTATTTATATTTTTATAACGTTTATAGTCAAATGCTGAAATGACGGTCTTACCTACTCCAGTCGCGGCCACAAGGAGATTCTTCATCCGTCCGAAAACTTCCCGCTCCACCTGAAGCTTTTCCAGAATCTCTTTTTGATAAAAATAAGGCTGGATATCAAATAAGAATTGCCGCTCGTTCTCCTCTTGAGTTTTACTTTTGGATAAAGATAGCTTTAAAAGCATATTATCCTGTTCGTTATCAGGGTGAAACATTTTGAACTCATTGTCATTCCAATAACTTTCAAATGTCGCTTCAAATTTTTTAACAATATCAAACGAATCCTTTTCCGTGACCTTGATATTCCATTCCAAACCGGAAGTTAACGCAGGGTTCGATAGATTGGAAGAACCAATATAAGCAGTACTGAAGCCCGTTTCCCTTTTGAAAAGGTAGGCTTTGGCGTGAAGTCTTGTTCGATCGACATCATAGGAAATTTTAATTTCAGTATTAGGTAACTGGCTTAATTCTTGAATCGCCTTATAATCTGTTGCTTCCATATAGGAAGTGGTAATCACCCTAAGCTTGTTATTCGGGTTTGCAGTGAAAGTTCTTAACTCCTCGATAATGCAACGCAGCCCACTCCATTTAATAAATGAAACAAGCATATCAATCGAATCTGATGTTAGTATTTCCTTTTTCAGTTCCCCTAGCATATTAGGTTCATAATTGGAACCGGTAAAGAGTGAACTCTGAGAGAGAGGCGTCACAGGCTGAATTACTTCGCCCTTCTGAATACTACGGATCGAATTAATGCGAGAATAGATAGACGTGAGAACCTCACCTTCCTCCTCAATTCGTAATTGGCGAAACTCCTCCTCATCTAGTCGCTCACTTAATATTGAGATGATTTCGTTACACGTGCGAATTTGATTAATTAGAGCCAGTTGATCGTCACTTTCATTATCACGGACAAACTTTAGGGCTTTTCTGGTGACTACGGATATGTAGGATGATAATAGTTTTCTTGCCTCTTCAACGTCAATTTGCTCTTTGCCGATATCATATTTATTGATGTCTAACCCTATAAGTTCATCTTTTAGTTTTTGGTTGATGATTTCTTCGTAGATTCCTTGTTTGAGCATTTAACTACTCCTTGCATTTTCCATTATTAATATTATTGTTTTACATTTTCTTCTTTATCTATTAGAAACCCTTCATTCGTAATAAATAATTCCAAAATATAAACTGTAGATATATATCACTTACAGTTTTAAGCTCAATATCAAGTTTACACACTCCACATGTGTAGACTGTGGGTAAAAAAACAGGAACTAAATACATCAATAATTTTAAATATAAAGCCTTATTACTTATAGTACGGTTCACCGTATCATAAGTAATGGTGGACATATGCCTTAAATGAATGCGGGAACCATTTTTGACTCTTCTTCCATTTCTAATGGTAAAATAATGTAGTCTAGCATTTTGGAAATTTTAATAGGTTTATGGGGGAAATAATGAATGAAATCAGTTAAGGTCTATCAATATGACGCATTTAATAAAGAGCCAATAAAGGGAATCCTGCGGGGCTAGTTTTAACGTAGATGACCTGACAGAGAAGGAAATGCAAGAAATAGCTTTCAAAGCAGGATTTAATGTGACAGCTTTTCTTGTTAAATCAGATGCAGCCGATCTTAAAATACGTTTTTTTACACCGGGGCACGAAATGAACTTATGTGGCCACGGAACAATGGCTTCCATTTATGCCTTAAAAACGCAGGCATTAATAAAGCAAAAAGATACATTAACAATCGAAACACTTGTCGGAAACTTGCCAATAAAGATTAATGCTTTCTCAAATGATGATATTCAAATTACAATGAAACAGCTTCACCACAGTTTGTGGAATTTAAAGGTTCAATGGAAGCTTTAGCTGCTTCCATTGGGTTGGTAAAAGAGGAGCTTGATGATGCATTGCCAATTCTATATGGAAGCACAGGTATCTGGACACTTTTGATTCCAATAAAAAAACTTGATGCTTTTAAAAAAATGAAACCTAATAATCAGGTATTCCCTTCTATTTTGAAAGAAATGCCAAAAGCATCTATTCATCCCTTTTGCCTAGAAACCTATGATTCTAATGCTCATATGCACGCTCGGCACTTTTCTTCACCTTATTCTGGGACAATTGAGGACCACGTAACCGGAACTGCTTCAGGGGTGATGGGCTCCTATTTTGCAAAATACATAAACAACCATTTTGAAAAATCTCTAAATCTTATCGTAGAACAGGGTCAGGAAATAGGGAAAGATGGCCGGGTTATCGTGCATGTTTCGAAAAGCAAAGATAATTATAATATAGAAATTTCCGGAAAAGCTGTAAATGTTAAAGAATTTGATGTGCTTATTTAGAAGATAGACTAATTTCATTTACCTCATTTGGTCAAATTAGGAGCGATTCGTTATTAATGAAAGAAAAGAGGTGCTTACTCCAGCAGCTAATCCACTCGCGGGAGACCAGGCACCTTGTTAATCTTACTCTAGCCTTCAATTTGGTCAGTAGACATTTTATATGATAATGCTTTAAGGCCTATCTAAATATGTTAGGATATTTTTCAATCATCTTCTGAATTAATGGACTGGTATTATCCGGTAATGCCCCTCTATCAAAGAATCCAGCATCAATTGATTCTTTTCCATCAATTTTGATGATGCTGCTTTTAATATCTTTTGAAATATATGCGATTGTAACTGGATAGAATTCATCCCCGTTTGGCAATTTTCTAAAATACTGCTTACCTGAAAAAACATCTACTAGCTGAAGCTGGCCAATTTCAACTCCTGTTTCTTCATATACTTCTCTTCTTCCTGCCTCCTCAGCAGACTCCCCCAATTCTAAAAGACCTCCTGGAAGCCCCCAGACCCCCTCCGGTCTCTTTTGTAAAAGAATTTTTCCATACGCATCCACTACACATACCATTGCGCCTACTAAAATAATCGGCGGGTTCCGACTATTTTTCGCAAATCCTCAATATAGCCCATTTATAAATCCTCCATCCAGAAATTCCTTGCTTTTATTTAAAAGGAATAATGTTTTAAAGAAAATATTTATCCTCCTCATAGTAATGATCTCACTCTTTAAAGTTACATGTGCTCGATTTGCAATTCAAGGGGAATAAGGAGTTACATGGAAATTCAGCCAATATACTGCAAAAATTGGGGTAATGGACTTTTTGATCTAAGTGAGTCTTAAAATTCTTCATATCCGTACTGTATAGGAGTTACTCCTGCACTTGCCTTCGACTTGCCTCCATATTTTGTTTGATAGCGATATTTTAAAGGTGAATATACCATCATTAAATTTCTTTTTACTTCTAGGTAATGAACTCCGTAATGTTTCTTTTGGAAAAAGTTGAACAAATGGCAGGAAAAATGGTTGAGAACTTTGATCCTCTTCCATTATTTCAAAAATAGCATCCACGAATTCCTGCGGTATATCTCCAAATATCATGTCTTCCAACTTAGAGCCTGGAATGGGATTCAGCTCGCCACTTTCCCGCCTTAACGCAATATTCCAAATATCCAGGTTCCGTAAAACTAGAAGAATAGAGATAATTTTTGTCCCAAAAGTGGTTAACCTAATTGATTTGGCAAAATAAACACCTTTTGTCCCATATGCATTCATTAGCTCCTGATCCGCTTCACACTCCCATAATCCAAACCATTCAAAGTAAAGAAAGAAATATTTCCATTTATCTAAGCGATAGGATAGACCCAACGCTGCCTCCTTGTTTTCCTTTAATGATAAAGTATAACCCGGTTTTTCCTGGCTTAATAAGTAAAATAGATCCTGAAGCGACATTGAAAGAAGGTTGTTTCTCTCGTTTAGGAGTCTCGCCCAATTCACATCGACCCAAAGGGTTTCTAGCAAAAAGAAGTACTTTTCAACGTCGGATAATTCTGAATAAATCTTCAAAAGATAGCTGTGTCACATCTTTTCTCTTAAAGGATTTTTCCATATTAATGATATTTTCCTTCGAGTTATTTTTCAAATATATCCCGCCCTTCTTCAGCACTATAATTATAACAACCATTCCTGATAATTTTTAAGATAGTTAATAGTTAACGTATGCTATTTGAGTGCCAAGCACTGTTCGTATTTATTCTATTTAGCAATATAATATAAATAACACCTCACTACCTTCTTCGAACTCTCCACCCTGGAGTATCATGAATAATTTCAAAGCAGTGCAATTGGAAAAAGTAGTCGCAATTAGCTTGGATTGGTATAAGAAAATCTATTTAAGAGTTTAAGAGGCTTAGGGTTTATATCAACCCTTTTTCAACTTGCAACAGACCTCAAACTATTCTGGAACTGGCTCATTGGGTTTGCGCTTTTCTCTCATTTAATATGTCTTGAATAATTTCGATATGAAAAGCAGCCCATGCTTTTTCACGAAAGTGAAGAACCACGCTTATGGTAAGTGTAATGATATAAATAAAACTGAAAACAACCCAAAGCCAGCTTCCTTCTTTAAAAAGAAACTTTGATATTTGATTTGAAAACATAAATATAAGCCACGGTATGGAAGATACAAAAATGGGTATGATTCCCGAACCATTTTTTTCCTTGACCATACGATAATAAATTATTTTTAATGTTTCGCTATCAATTGATTGATAAAGACTCTTCACTTTTTCAATTTCTTTGAATTCCTTCACATGTTTGATAGGCTGGTCTTTATCTAATACTTTTTCAAGTTTAAGAAAAATTTTATGAGCATCCCCTCGAAACGAAAACATTCTTTTCCCTGCCTCAGTTTAAGATTTTTTAGCAAAAAGATATTATTCACTTTAAACCGTTTATTATATTTGTAAGTTTTACCAATAAGGGTCAATCTATTCATTTAATTCCCGTGTCTGGCACCAACTGAATTTTTTCTAAGATTGATAGTTTCTCCCAAAGGTCCCCCATTTTTTAGATTAGTTTGTATTATTCCTATTAAAGATACTAAAAGGTATATAATGGGTAATGGAGTATCTTCTTATTGGCCAGCCACATGTTGGAAAAAAAAGTCTGTTTGAGCTTTTTACTCTTAAACCACAAAGCTTGCTTCTCATCCTATAGGAATTGCCGACAACTCGATATTGCTATGAATTTACCGGCATTGCCTGTAAAAACCATCCAGATAGTTGCCTTGACCATGTAAATTCGAACGAAATGAGTGGTATAGTATTTTAGTTTCAAACTTTTGGATTTTGACTGAAAATAGTGTAGTCTAAAAAATGGAAATTAATGAAAGGATAAGATGTGTAGTATGAACCAAGAAATTGCATTTTTTAAAAGAGAAGGATTAAAGGCTAAGCCTAAAACCGATTCATTAGGTTTTGGGAAGTATTTCAGTGATTACATGTTTGTTATGGATTATCATTCTGAAAATGGTTGGCATGATCCGAGAATCATTCCTTACGAGCCGCTGACACTTGACCCGGCCGCAATGGTATTTCACTATGGACAAGCCATCTTTGAAGGGATGAAGGCTATAAGACAGAGGATGGAACCATCCAGCTCTTCCGTCCAGAAAAAAACATGATGCGATTGAATGAATCATGCGACAGGCTTTGCATCCCTCAAATTGATGAGAACTTTTTATTAAGAGCGATTAAAGAATTAGTTTTAACGGAAAAAGATTGGATTCCTGATGGTGAAGGAACATCGCTTTACATTCGCCCGTTTATATTCGCAACGGAACCCTATCTCGGCGTAAGGCCTTCCAAACAATATAAATTGCTTGTCATTCTCTCTCCGTCAGGAGCCTACTATGGCGACCAATTAAGTCCTGTTAAAATATATGTGGAAGAGCAATACGTCCGGCCGTTATAGGTGGAGTTGGGCATGTGAAGACGGCTGGCAATTATGCTGCCAGCATGAAGGCACAAGAAAAGGCTGATGCAAATGGTTATGCCCAAATTCTTTGGCTGGATGCGAAGGAAAATAAGTATGTCGAAGAAGTCGGTAGTATGAATATTTTCTTCAAGATCAATGGCGAAGTGGTGACACCAAAATTAAATGGCAGCATTTTACCTGGTGTAACACGTGACTCTGTTATTCAATTGTTAAAATATTGGGATATACCTGTACGAGAAGCAAAAATTTCAATTGAAGATGTTTATGCGGCACATGAGCGCGGAGAATTAGAAGAAGCGTTTGGGGCAGGAACCGCTGCCGTTATTTCACCCGTTGGCGAATTAAATTGGAACGACCATACAATCGTAATAAATGATCATAAAATCGGCAAACTATCACAGGACCTTTATGATGAAATGACCGGAATACAACTCGGGAAAAAAGAAGACCCATTTAACTGGACAGTTAAAGTGGCCAGGTTAAAGCTTAATATATAGGCCAATCGCCAAAATACAGATCTTCTCAAAAAGATTTGGTAGAAACGTTCCGTTTCTATGGAGAAAACGGATGGAATAAAAATTGTAAAGCTTGAGGATCTTTCCTTCCTCAAGCTTTACCTTTGCAAAGAACATATTGCTTGCTGCCTGTGTGAGTTTTGTCTTTAAGAACCCTTATGAAAGACATTTTGCTTACTGCCTGTGTGAGTTTTGTCTTTAAGAGCCCCTATGAAAGACATTTTGCTCGCTGTCTGTGTGTGTTTTGTCTTTAAGAGCCCCTATGAAAGACATTTTACTCGCTGCCTGTGTGAGTTTTGCCTTTAATTTATTGATACTCAAGTTCAAGAGCCTCTCTCAATAAAAAATTGAATCGCCATGCTACCCAATATACCTTTTCAACAAGAATGAGCCTAATGGAATTCACTCACATACAATTACTTCACGAGCAAATAACCCTTTTTTAGCGATAGCTCGATCCATAATGGAAAACCCTGCGTTTATGATGATTTCATCGATTGGTTCAACTGTTACCACGACTATTTTTCTTGCAAACCTTCGCGCACTTTGGAGCAATTCCAGTTGTTCTTCAGGCGTTATGACAGAACACAAATTGTAAGGCAAATCGATAATCGCGACATCATAATGATTTGTGATATCCCGGATATCTGCTAAATTTACTTCTCCATAGAGACCAAAATGTTCGATGTTTTCTCGTGCACCTGGGAGGATTAGCTGATTTCGGTCGCTTCCCACTATATCTATTCCCATTGATAGGGCTTCGACTAGTACTGTCCCAATTCCACAGCACGGGTCAATTGCCTTTATCCCGCATGGATTTGGAACAGCGATATTCACTACCGCCCTTGCAACACGAGTGTTGAGCGCAGTTGAGTAACCATTAGGCTTCTTTTGATGCTGGAACCAAACGGACTCACTTTTAACATACTCACCGAAGATCCATTCACCGTTTACATTCATTACACCAAACAATCGATCGGGATGATGAAAATCAGCTTGACCATTGACATGTAACCCGATTTCTCGCTCGATTGTACGTCGTTTCTCGTATCCTTCTTTTTCACTTTTCGCAAGATCACCATTTTTCACATAGATGACTTTAAACGTTGCCCCGTTTAATTGTAATGCTTTTACCTGTAAGAGAAGGTCCTGGAGGCTTCCCCCTTATACATCATACTAATCCTTCCCTTAATGAACGGACTTCGAGATGGATCAATTTTTACGGAGCTTTCCAAAAAGCTAGATTGAGTCTCCTTCCCAAATAAGGAGCGCATCTCCAAAGCACATAAAGAGCTCTCATCCTCAGAATAGGCATAAGTATAGATATAGTTTGTTAATTTTTGGTTATTAAAATCCAATTTGTTTTCATCCTTTAATCTATCAATTTCAGTTTCACCCTCATCTCCGACAACCGTATGAAGTGCTTCATTGAGTTCGTCAAAATCCATTTTGTCACCGTAAACGGTAACCCCAGTATAATTTGGAGTGTTTTTCAGATAATTCAATATTATACCTCAACTTTTTCTAATCATTTATCCTATAATACCTCAAATTTCAGGAGCAGGTCCTTCTAATTCACATTGTTAAAAAGAAAAACCCCACGATTAGAAAGTAACGGGTTCACTTGTGAGGTGAAAAACAGTAAATCTCAGACATGCAAGCCGTACTCCGGCACCTTCAAATGAACGAAAATACTAATTTTCAGGAGTTGAAGAAGACTATTTAATTTTTAATCACTGCTTTTCCTGCTGCTTATTTTGTAAAGTCATAATAATTTGTCTGGTACTCTCCAATAATAAGGAGCAAAATATTTTGGCATAAATCGATACTACTATTCAATAAAATAGCAAATAAAGTTGGCGATAATCAATTATATTTGGCTAATCTTAAAAAATCATCCTAATACCTCTCAAGCTGCGCAAAATACTTTTGCGCAAATTAATACGTAGATTTTATATAAATGCAAAAAAAATTGGCGATTTTTGATACATAAACTCTATAAAAAATGCGAATTTTTCAGAAAATTATAATTGGCACAGAACTTGCATTAAAGATTGGTTAAGATTTAAAAAAACTGGGAGGTTTACACTAATGTCTTTACCATAATTCACTGAAGCATTTACTAATTTTGCGAAAAAAGAAAAAGAAGCACTGGAAAAATTAAGTAATCCAAACGATGTATTTGAATTATTAAAAGAGTCTATTTGGATGAGTCTAAAGTGTGGGTTTACAAATCTCCCTTACGGAGGTGGAAAAGGCGGTACCTTTGTAGATATTAATCAAATCTCATAGACTCATCATGTTGATATACGTTTGGCGGCATATATGGTTGGCATAAGAAAACCGGCAGAAACTTCGGGTTATCGGGCTGGGTATAAAAGGAGAAATTCTCTATTCATCTATGTTAAATAGGGTTTAAAAATAATCTTTAATTGGAGGAAATTTTTCATGTGGATAATCACTGCCCATTCAAAGAACAACATCAAAATGTTTGAGTTTGACACTAAAAAAGAAGCAAAAGAAGCTTTCGAGAGAATTCAGGGTTATAAAATTCTTACCGAAGTGATTTACTTTAATGATTATTGTTTAATTGAATCATGATAATTTGGAACAATCTACAGTTACTTGGGTAGATTGTTCCTATTAAATAATAAATTGGGAACGCAAAGAATGTGTAACTGCATCAACAGATTCAGTTGACTTTATACATCCAGTTCGAACAACGGATTGCGTCTGTTTTGAATCATATGTGACATGGACAGGCACATCATCAATGGAGGTTTTTGTAAAAATTATTGCTGAAGATTTAAAAAGCGGTGAGTGTAAAATTGCAGCACTGCCTTCTTAACATTTGTCGCACTTGACCAACATAAACACCAAACACGTGTTCCACGAGTCATTCCAGAAACAGAAGAAGAGAAAACACTACATGAAACCGCACCAGAGCGAGCAAATATGCGTAAAGCAGGGAAACAAAAGCGAAGAGTTAGCCTCATTTTTAACAGCAAATTATCCCTGCCAGCAATATAGCTCATAATTATATGAATTTTGGCCATGCTATAGCTTTGGAATAATACCTATCATTCTATGAGAAAAGGGGCTGATCCAAAAGCTATTTATACTTTTGGATCAGCCGGCGTCATTGTAAGCGATGAGTATAATAAAAAAACTTCCTCATCAGGCTATGGTGTAAAAAATAAATGGAGGACGACAAAGGTACTATAATTTTTAAGGGCTCTTTCATCAGTCTAAGATAAATGATTATAGTAAGATACCAATATTCTAGATGGTTTTAATCATAAAGAATATACTGATGATTTAAGTTTTGGCTATCTGATTTTTAGCACCAGAACCAAGAAAGGAGATAAATTAGATGATTTTAAAAGCATTAAGAAAAAACGACTTAATTACCATTAATTACTATAAAAATGGATTGTTACAAACGTGTAAGGCCGTGTATATAACCTTAACCTTTATGACCAAACCGTTTCTCTAGAAGATGACCAACATGAGATTTTCTCCATTCGTTTTTCTGGAATTAAGGAAATCAATCAATCAAAAAGTATTTTCAATTCTAAAACTTAGCAGATTCTCCACTAAAGGAAATGGGAACTAGGCTTATTCGTCTAGACACTCATCTCTTTATGATGATATATTCAATTGATAAATAGCCTTAATCCCGTTGAGAAAAGGCTATTTTTTTACGAGTTCTTTCTATTTAGGCTACTTTAATAACTTTCTTCGAATTCTGTGCAATTTTTGAAACGAATGCCCAAAGTATAAATCCAATCATGAGGAAGCCAACATTCATGCTGATTACTCCTCCCCATCCAAATGCTGACCAGAATAACCCTCCGAGTGTTCCTCCTACACTGGAGCCTGTATAGTAAAGAAATAAATATAATGAAGAGGCTTGTGCTTTGTTTTGTAAAGCACGTTGTCCGACCCAGCTGCTCGAAATCGAATGACTTCCAAAGAATCCAAAAGTAAAAAATCCAAGTCCAAGTATTTTAATAAATAAATTAGAATCCAAAGTCAAACAAACACCGATTAATGCAATTAATAAGTTAATGAATAATATTTTTTGCTTACCATGAAGATCTACCAATTTCCCAGTCCAGACAGAGCTAAACATTCCAATTATCATTATTAAAAATATCCAACTTACAAATGTTTGACTTAGTGAATAAGGCTTTCCGAGTAATACGTAAGCTATATAATTGAACAACGCTACATTACTCCCTAAAAGTAAGAATCCCATGACAAATAAGCAAACTAGACCTGGATCTTTCAGATTGTCAATTAATGATTTACCTAACTTTCCAATTTCTAATCGACGAGCTTTGAAATTTTGTGAAGGTGGTAAGCTATTCCAAAAAATAATGGTCGCAGCTAAACTTATGATCCCTATCCCTCCTATTGCAATGTGCCAGCCAAAGTAGTCGCTCAACATACCTGAGAAAACTCTGCCAAAAACTGCACCAATTGAATTGCCACATATATATATCCATAGCCGCTCCCAGACTCTTGGGTTCTATTTCTTCTCCAAGATAAGCCATTGCAATTGAGGGCAGACCAGCCAATGAAATTCCTTCAATCGTTCGTAACACCAGCAGAAAATGAAAATTAGGACTGAATGCTGTGAGAATACAGAATACAGAAGCAGCGAACATGGAAATGACCATGATAGGCTTTCGTCCCCATACTTCTGACAAAGAACCAAAAATCAGCATGCTGATGGCAAGAACCATTGTTGTAATTGAGAGAGACAGGCTTGCTGTAGTTGGATTAATGCTAAATTCTTTTGTGAATTCTGGCATTAAAGGCTGTACACAGTAAAGAATAGCAAATGTATTAAATCCAGCGGCAAAGAAAGCAAAGCTGGTTTTGCGAAAGAGCGGTGTACCTTTTTGAATGTAACTCATAAACCTATCACCCAATTGGTGTGACTTCCAATTTGTTGCATAATAAATCATCCCTTTTATAAATTATGTTTTTATGAGTAACATCCTTGTGTGTTCCTATTTTTTATAGTACCACCGATTTTATATGATGTATAATTCATTATATTAATCTTTTTAATGCATCTATGTAATGAATAAATCAGATGGAAAGTGGTGTTATAGAATGGAATGGCAACAGTTTGAATATTTTCAAACACTGGCACGAATGCAACACGTAACGCATGCTGCAGAAGCCCTATCAATTTCCCAGTCAGCCCTTAGCCGTTCGATCGCCCGATTTGAGGATGAAATAGGTGTGCCTTTATTTGAACGTCAGGGACGTTCCATTAGATTAAATAAATATGGTCATATCTTTTTAAAAAGTGTGGATAGTATGATGAAGGAATTCTATAAAGGTAAACAGGAAATTCAAGATTTGCTTGATCCAGAGCAGGGAGAAGTATCGCTTGGGTTTCTGCACACTTTAAGTACAAGTCATATACCTGATTTACTCGCTTCTTTTCGTGCCTGCTATCCTAAAATTAATTTTCGGCTCGGACAAGGTCCCTCCCATAATCTTATTGATCAGTTGCAATTAGGAGAATTTGACCTGTGTCTAATTGCTCCTATGGAGATTAAATCACCAATTGTATGGAGACAGCTTTGGAATGAAGAGCTTTTTGTTATTGTCCCTAAAGACCACAAATACGCTAATCGTAAAAATATTACGTTAGAAGAAATTGCAGATGAATCCTTTATACATTTAAAAGAAGGTTTTTCCCTTCGTATCACCTTCGAGCAATTGTTTAAAGAAGAGGGAATTACACCTAACATTACATTTGAAGGAGAGGAAGCAGACACCGTTGCAGGTCTTGTCGCTGCTGGATTGGGAATATCAATTCTACCGAATTTAAAGGGGACGGACCAAAGTAAAATATCACAAATACCTATCAATAGTAAGCAGTGCCAACGGACAATTGGAATTGCTTGGATGGAGGGAAGATATTTATCACCTGCAACTCAAAAATTTAAAAAATTTGTTTTGGACCATTCCTACAATTAGAATAGGAATGGTTATTCTTTTAAGCTAAATTTTAATTAACAATTTAAATATTGAATTATGATAAAAATCCCCCTATTGAATTAAACTGCTACTTTAATTGATTAAGAAAAAACGGCTGCCGCAGCAGCCGTAAATATTTGAATTCAAGCACCCGCTAGTTTAGGTACAATTTTTCACAAGCTTGAACCAATAAGAACTTCCTACAAATAATTCCAAGCCATTTTAACATTTTGATTTTCACCTTCATTCACTTTGTTATATGGATAAAAGTGTAACGCTATAAATCAATTATGTTATTCATCCCGCTTCCTGAGAGTTCTATAGCCCGAATTTTCCTGACAAGACGGTCGTTAATAAAAATCTCAACAGTTTTATGATAATTGTCACGAATAACGTGATTTAAAATCCAAATGTTCCCCAAAGCCTGTGTACAGTACATATTTTCCAGTTCAGGTTTTCTCCCCTCTCTAATAAAAATTTGAGCAGAATTAGGATCCCTGAAGTGCATTATAGTTCCTGGATAAAAACCGACTATTGTAGCTTCATCATATGACGTGGGAGATTTACCAATGAGTCTTACAGTTAACAAACCGTCTGTTCTAGTTGCATTAGCATCGGTAAGCATAAAATTTTCTCCTCGTATTAGTTATATAATTTAACTATTGTTATTATATTTTTTCACCAATGGTACAGTGCCTATTTGAAAGTCCTTTTCCAACAAGGTTTTTACGTCTTTAAAAAGATATCCCCTTTTAATGGGATAAAGCTAATAATGATATAATCCCCGACACTTGCCCTGAAATGATAAAAGGCTGACCACTACAATAGGCCAGCCCTTCTTTTTTGCCGGAATTTTCCTTAAGCTTGTACATTTGTTAGAGATTGCTTTTCCTCTTTCAATTCGGCGGGTAATTCAATCCGTTCCACTTTGTTTACAATAAAGATGTAAGATAAAGCTCCGATTAGCAGGACTACGGTAATAAATAATAGTGCTCCACTAAAGGAATGTGTTGCACTTAAAATATATCCAACTACGATAGGGATCACAATTCCTGCTAAGTTACCCGATGTATTAAAGATTCCAGCGCTAAGTCCAATGATTTCTTTTGGTGACATATCCCCAACAAGCGCCCAGGTTGAACCAGCCATCCCTTTGGCAAAAAACGAAACCGACATGATGAGCATGATAAGTGCCGCTGATGAAGTATAGTTGGCTAAGATAATAATACTTGAAAAAAAGAATCCAATAATAATGGGTGTTTTACGTGCTATGCCAAGGGACTTACCACGTTTTAACAACCAGTCAGATAAATATCCACCGACGATTCCACCCAAAAGGCCCCTGCATATGGGAGCGAAGCCATAAAGCCAACCTTGACAAAGTGGAAATTTATACTTATATGGCAGGAGGCGGATGTACCCTTCCTGGAGTGGCAACGGTTCTTATGCCCGGTGAAGGCTATGAAGGTGTTGTAAAGTTAGTACTTAATCGTATGACAAGTTATGGACTTAACGCTTGTCCTCCCCTTCTAGTAGGTGTTGGCATCGGTACTTCTGTTGAAACAGCATCTTTAAACTCAAAATTAGCCCTTATGAGACCTGTTGGAAGTCATAATGAAAATGAAAATGAAAACGCTGCAAAAATGGAAAAGCTTCTTGAGGATGGAATCAATGCTATTGGCTTAAAGTTCAGGGACTTAAGGGATCTAAATCCGTCATGGGTGTAAATGTTGTGAATACAGCAAGACATCCTTCTACTATTGGAGTTGCAGTTAATACAGGATGCTGGTCCCATAGAAGAGGAAAGATTACCTTTGACAGTAATTTGAACTATGAAATTAATACTCACGAGGGGGTAACACTATGAGTAAGAAGGTATTAACAACACCTATAAAAGATGAAGATCTTAAGGATATACGAATTGGCGACATCATCTATCTAACTGGCACACTGGTTACTTGCAGGGATGTTGCTCATAGAAGACTTATTGAAGAAAAAATTCCATTACCTGTAGATCTTAAGGGTAAAGCCATTTTCCACGCTGGTCCCATTGTTAGGGACCTTGGAAATGAAAAGTACGAGATTGTTTCAATTGGTCCCACAACCAGCATGAGAATGGAAAAGTTTGAAAAGGAATTTATCGAAGAAACTGGTGTTAAACTCATTGTCGGAAAAGGCGGAATGGGGAAGAATACCGAAGAAGGATGCAAGACTCATAGAGCGCTGCATCTCGTCTTTCCTGCCGGAAATGCCGTTTATGCAGCAACAAAGGTTGAGCAAATCAAAGAATCACACTGGAAAGACCTTGGAATGCCTGAATCTCTTTGGGTATGTGAAGTGAATGAGTTCGGTCCTCTAATTGTTTCCATTGACGCAGAAGGAAATAACATCTTTGAAGAAAATAAAGTGGAGTTCAATAAAAAGAAGGAAGAACAATATGAGTTGATCAGCCAGCAAGTAAGATTCATCAAGTAAGCATTTCCAAATTACGGCATATTCTAGATATGATTCAAACAATTCATAGAAGAAAATCTAGCACTTAAAAAAGGATTTTTTAATAGATTAAAATATACTTAGTTTTAAGAAAATTGTTCAACTGCAGGTCCGTATTTGACATATCTTTAATATGGCTAATCCGGATCTGTAGTTTTTTGGAGGAGCCGCGATTATTTAATATAAAGATGGAAGCTGGTGTGGTATGGTATTGCAGGTACTACAAAAAACACAAACGATAGTTCGCTACCAGAAACATAAAGGTAAAGTATATTACGGAATTGTTGAGGATAACGAAATTTTACAATTGTCCAGTAATTTTAATGAATTGGTAAACAATGAACTAAAATATGATGGTGTAAGAGTTAAATATAGCGATGTGAAAATTTTGGAGCCTATAACACCCTCAAAAGTGGTTAATTTCGGCTGGACATATGCTAAACACGCAAAAGAGACTGGGGGGAAAGCCAATCTCAAAGAACCGTTTTTATTTTTAAAACCGACATCTTCCTTGATTCCAGATCAAGGGGAAATCATTCTTCCGTCAAGTGATTTAACCAAGCAGGTGGAAATGGAGGGGGAAGTGGCACTCGTTATTGGGAAACGCGGCAGAAATATAAAAGAAGAAGAGGCATTGGATTATGTTTTTGGTTGTACTATATTTAACGATGTAACTGCAAGAGATCTTACAAAAACGGATCCAGTTTACACGCGGAAAAGGTTTTGACACTTTTGGCCGTTGGGTCCGTCGATTGTGACAGGTATAGATCCAACTAATTTACGAATCGCTACAACTTTAAACGGCAAAGTCGTACAAGAGGGTAATACCAATCAGATGTCACTTTCAATTCCTTTCCTTATTAGTTGGATTTCACAGGTTATGACACTGGAGCCGGGTGATGTTTTGGCTACTGGTTCACCTTCTGGCAGTTGTCCAATGAAGTCAGGCGACGTCGTTTCTGTTGAAGTAGAGAATATCGGTAAGCTTTGTAATTATGTAAAATAGCAGATGTAATTTTTTCTAACCTCTGTTAACATTGGTCATTTTCTTTGTTTTTATTGCTGTTGATCACCTTTCATTTTTGAGGTTAGCCAGTTTCTGATTGACCTTTTCTTTTTTGCTGTAAATATCGGTAACAAACAACAAAGGGCCTTTTCACCAACGTATCTGTTAGGAGAAGCCCTTTGTTGTGATTTCGTTAGTGTCGGATCCACTCCAAATATTGCAGGACTAGGGCTGCCAATCACATTGCTACCATTGCAAGGGGAGCTTTAATATTAGAACAACTTGGTCTTTATGAGGAAGCTGTTGTAAATCTCTACAAAGAGGAATCTACCAGTGCAGGAGAGCCTTAGCTGATGTGGGAGGCACTGGTAAGACAAGCGAAGTAACGGAAACCATTTTGAGAATTTATCCAAAATTAATCAAAAGCCTAACTGAAAAAGGGTGGTGTAGCAGATTTCTTGAAAATCTCTACAGCCCTTTTCTTTTATAAAAGATGATTATATTACCTAAGAGTCTAAAACGAAGCCACAGGCATTGATCGTATAACCTCTAAAATTTCACTTCGGGCTCTATAACGGTGGGATTGTAACATCGTTCGTGCAGCCTCCGGTTCAGCCGCTCGCATAACAGTAACAATGGCCTTGTGTTCCATTATAGATCTTGTTGGTTTAGGTCGAAGCTTAATCGTATATAATCGGGCACGAAAAAGTTGGTCAGATTGACTATCCATAATCCCTCTTAGACGCGGATTTTGGGTCAAATCGACAATGAGTTGATGAAATTGCTCATCAAGGTCAGTCCATGCCAGTAGATCTTCTAATTCTAGTGCTTTTTCTTGTTCCTCAATCAAATGATCAAGTTGGTCTAATTCCTCAGAGGTGGCACGCTTGGTAGCCAGGCTACCGGCAATACCATCAAAGGCTTCTACCACTTCATAAATTTGTTGGAGATCATCCGCTACAATAGGTGCTACAACAAACCCGCGACGCGGTATGAGCCGTACCCACCCCTCCATCTCTAAACGCACGAGAGCTTCACGAACAGGCGTTCTACTCATACCCAAGATTTCAGCCATCTCCCTCTCTAATACTGTTTGTCCTGGAGGTAGTTGAAGATGTCGTATGGCATGACGTGTCGCTAGATAAGCACGTTGTGGCAAGCGTGATTCCCCATTTTTATCTAAACTAGATAAAAATGAATGAATGTTTTGAAAAAGTGCAGATTGATCGAGTTCTTTCCCATTAACATCAGCCCTTGTAAGTTCATCTGGCGTATTCATACTATAAGCACACTTCCCAAAAATTCGATTTAATAAACCTTGTACTAAGCAAAACTGTTCTTAAGTTACATTTACAAACAAACGCTTCACTAAGAAATCATAACAGAAATACAATAATATACTCGATTAAAGAGCTATAGCGACCTCAGGAACTTCCTATCAACTGCCAACATTTCCACGTACCCAGATTAATTTCAATAGTAGTAGATACTTCGCTTACGCCCTGTACCGACAACACTGCATGCTCTGCGACACTAGAACTGTGTAAGTTTATTGTATACATTAATCCTAATGAATTTTTGATTATTCTATTCATAAAATATAAAAATACCCAACTTATTTAAGATATTTAAAGAAAAACAGGATGTCTTATTGGTATTTTATATCAATTACACCCTCATTAAAAGAATAAAAGCAATAAATCATTGATATTAACGTATACAATGCAAGATATACCCGGTTACGGAATCGGACAAGAGGTCATATAAGGAGGGATCCGTGTTCTGGTTTGATAAAAATAATTTTATCATCCTCCGAAACGTCTCGTTGATTCCGGTATAGGTTATTACGTTCAGCCGTTGACAAAAACGATAAGTTTAACAAGTTAAAAAGATTTCTATGTAGGAAAATCGACTCTTAAAGATTTGTTTAGCCGCCAAGTTGATGAATACTTAAAAAAAATAGATTCGTTTAAGGTGAAATAAGTCTAAGCTTATTTAGGAAAGTTGGGTCGAACTCCTCTTTCCTTTCTTTTTGTTTTCTGTTTAATATTTGATTGTCTCTGTTTGCATGGGAACTGGAGAAGTTGATGAATAAAGGAGGATTTAAAATGAATTTATTCCGCATTGTGTATTGGACAAAAGGTGATCAAGCTATTTCATTTGTGAATGAACAGAATGAGTTCGAAGCCGAAAATGTCATCCGGGAGACATATGTCGTTGATGAAGGAAGACGTCAGCCTGGTTGATTTAAGTCAAAAGCTAATTCATACCGAAATTATAGAAATGGTTTAAAAGAATAGGGGAGAAACATGGAAGGTAAAACACATATTGTTGGGGGCTTAGCAGTTGGCGCTCTATATTTAAACTTGGGAGGAGCCGTCGGCCATGAAGCTCTTTTTTTGGTAGTTTAGCTCTTGGTGCTTTAATACCGGATATCGACCACACCGGTTCATCGATTGGCCGAAAAGTACCGTTGATTGATAATATAATCAGCACGGTATTCGGTCATCGTTCCTTTACTCATAGTCTTTTGTTTTTAGTTTTAGCATTCTTCTTATTTCAGCAGACTTCCTGGCGTAAAGATTTTGAATTCGGTATCTTGTTGGGAATGTTCAGTCATATGGTCCTGGATATGCTCACAAAACAAGGAATTAAGTTCTTATGGCCTTTAAAAATCAATATAGGTATACCTGGCGGAATTCGTACCGGAGGTGCAATTGAACAAGGATTTTTCACCGTTTTAGTCGTATATCTTTGTTATGTTGGTTATCAAATTTATTTATAAATCAGGGGGATGATTACATATGGAACATACTAACGGTATTTTAATCGATTCTGGAATGTGGGCATTTCCTATTTTATTCGAAAACCTGATATTCAATGAAGGTACTAAGACCGTCTTTAAATTGAATGGTGTCCACCAAAGGTTCCAACGTCATAACCAAAAGATGGTATCAAATAATTTCTATAACTTCGGTATGGATAATATTTTCCGTAGTCAGTTCACATTCTTTGATTCTATCTAATTCGAAATGATCATCCATATTATAGTCTTTAGAAACCATTGTTTCTGCCTGTTCTTCGTTTTTGGCAACTACAATAGATACCCTTTGTAATCCTTTGGCAAAAAAAAAATGAAAGTAGATATTTTTGGATTTGCAGAGGCCTTTGAGCGAAAATATCCGAAAGAATGGAATAAAGAAAAAGATAGATGGAACGACATCTTTCCTAAAGTTGGAGTGACCTTTCATAGCTGAAGATCAAGATAATTATTTTGACTGCTACTTTAGCTTGTTGAACAAATTAAAGAAGCTATAAACAACTTATGATATTTTTCATATAAAAAGCATGGATTCAATTAAGGATTACCATGCTTTTATTTATATTCCCCATTGTCCCTTTAAATTGGTTAAAAACTCATCATTGTTCCGTCATCATTTGATAGCAGGCGGTTGAACCGGAATATTCTCTTGGGGCTAGATTGTTGCGAGGAATTGGCACGGATATCCACTCTACAAGTTTTATTCGGTGGATTTTTTTTGGATGTCAGATGTGGGGTAAAATGAACCCCTCTGCTTTCACGGGTTACAATTTTGGCACCTAATTCTTCCTGCATGTGCTTTAAACGGTTGGGAAATGCAGGTTGGGTAATAAACAAAAACCGTGCTGCTTTCGTTAGGTTCTTCTGATTATAGAGGACCTTCAGTACTTCCCAATCACGGTAATCCACTATTTTCTCCCTAATTTTTCCATATAAAAGTTTTTTATATATCATTATAATTTTTTAGCATTTTATTTATTTCCATTTTTGCATTATCATTGGTCCGTAGCAATTAATAATTACTTCTTCAAACCCTGGATTGGGACTTCATTAAAGCTAAATCATCCTTAAGGTTAAACACACCATATGTTCTCTTTAGGCAAATTTATAGACGTCCTGTCTGCAGGACAGAAATAACTTTAAAAATTAGGAGGAATTTTTATGTGGATTATAACTCGTTTTTTAGATTCAAATATTTCCATGTTTGAATTCGAAACTGAAGAAGAAGCAAGAGAGGCTCTCAAAAACATGAAGGGCTGTAAAATTCTTTCTGAAGTTGTATACTTCAATGATCCTTTTTTTCAGCAGGAAGCAGCTTAAGATATTTGTATTCTCAATGAAGGGATTGAAGGTTGCAATCCCAGGTAGCCAATTACTTTACCATGGCTACTTTCCTTCGATTGAATGAGGGCTGCTGTCCAAGTGCCTTTACTGGCATCCACAATTTAGAATATACAGACTTAAACGAATCACACTTAAAACATGTGACAGACAGGCACTACTGATTGTTCCTTAGGAGCCCTTTGTTGAAAAAGAAAATTGGCTACACTCTTTATGTAAAACCTAAATTTTTATTAATTTATGTGTCTGCTCTCGTTGTTCAAAATCCTTCTTTTACTAGTTCTTTCTATTATATATTGGTACTTTATAATTTTATTTCTTACTCCTTAACTAACTTATAAAAAGTTGTCTTTTTACCCCTATTTCTTGGATCGCCCTCACCGCTGATATCTCTCCTAATTTCCATTGATGATAAGCTTGTTTAAATTCTTCCGTTATAATAGATTTCGGTCTGCAAAAGCTACGGAGAAAAATTATTTTTTAGTGGGGGAAACTTTTATGTGGGTAATCACCGTCTATTCAAAGGAAAAAACTACTATATTTCAGTTTAACACAAAAAACGAAGCAAGAGAAGCTTGCGAGTACATTCAAGGCTACAACATTCTTTCCGAAGTTGTTTACTTTAATGATCATTATGTTGCTTAGCTACTGTTTAAGCTCTTTCCCAGGAGATCTGAGAATTTCTTAACACTTTGTTACTAAAATAAATATATATTAAATTCAACAAAAGGAGAGACATTGTATGTCAACTTTACGTGAAGAAGCATTAAAGATGCACAAGGAAAATCGAGGAAAGCTTGGTGTTCATTCAAAAGTTCCAGTACGCAATGCGAAAGATTTAAGTCTTGCTTATTCTCCAGGTGTAGCTGAGCCATGCTTGGACATTTATGAAGATGAAAGCAAAGCGTATGATTACACCATAAAGGGGAATCTTGTTGCCGTTGTTTCAGATGGAACAGCCGTACTGGGTCTTGGAAATATCGGCCCGAAAGCTGCCATGCCAGTTATGGAAGGGAAAGCATTGTTATTCAAATCGTTTGCGGATGTGGATGCATTCCCTCTTTGCTTAGATACAACGGATCCGGACAAGATTGTGGAGGTAGTTAAATTATTGGAGCCGACTTTTGGCGGAGTGAACTTAGAAGACATCGCAGCACCGCAATGCTTTGAAATTGAAGATCGGCTACGAAAGGCTTGTAATATTCCGATTTTCCATGATGATCAGCACGGTACAGCCATTGTAACCGCTGCTGGGTTACTTAATGCTTTGAAACTAGTTGACAAAAAAATAGGAGAGATTCGCGTTGTTGCAAACGGTGCCGGTGCTGCTGGCGTGGCGATTGTCAAGTTGCTGCTGCATATGGGTGTAAAAGACATCATTTTATGTGATACAAAAGGAATCATTTATGAAGGACGCCCGTTCGGAATGAATCCTTTTAAAGAGGAAATGGCTCGTATCACCAATAAAAAACAAGAACAAGGTACATTGGCAGATGCTCTTGTGGGAGCAGATGTGTTTGTAGGAGTATCAGCCCCAGGTATTGTCACGAAAGAAATGGTTCGTTCAATGAATCATAGTTCGATCATTTTCGCTATGGCAAATCCGGTGCCTGAAATCCTGCCTGAAATAGCAATTGAAGCGGGAGCACTCGTAGTCGGAACGGGTCGTTCTGATTTTCCAAATCAGGTAAATAACGTACTAGCATTCCCTGGTATTTTCCGCGGTGCCTTGGACGTTCACGCGAAGGAAATCAACGAAGAAATGAAACTAGCAGCCGTTTATGCGATTGCCGGATTAATTGCAGATGAAGACCTTCACGCTGATTATGTGATTCCAGATCCATTTGACCGTAGAGTGGCTGCTCATGTAGCGGCAGCCGTTGCTAACGCTGCAATGGAAACAGGTGTTTCGCAAAAGCTTGTTAATGTGAAAAAAGTGAAAGAGCGCTTATTAGCATTGACTGAAGAAAAACAACCTGTTTTAGTATAAATCTAGTCCTAACTTACGATAAACTGAGGTCTTATATTATTCATAAAAGTATATCTTGACGAACAAGTAGAAAGCCTGTATCCAATTAGGATCAGGCTTCTTTGCCTCTTATAATAACATGTTATGTGAACTAGAGTATATTAGACATGTCTAATATGTTTCGCCCTTTTTTATTCCATTAGTCGAGTAGAAGGGAGCCTTTCTACCTTAAGGTAAATTGCACTCCATCTCCGGGTAGAAAGGTCGCCCAATTGGCGACTCAAACCCCCACAGAACCCGGCGTGCGGATTTCCCGCACCGGGCTCTTCAGAAATTGCTTCACAGTTTTGCGTACATCTTTAATTCCGAAAATGGAATTGAAAGTTTAGGACGCTCTAGAGGAAAAATAGACTTAATCTTATTGAACTTTTCCCAAGTTATATAGCTCTTTTGACTTCTACTACTTAACATTCTTCTCCAATAACGTTCCGTAATTTTATAGATTTTAGTTATTAACCAAAGGTTACCAGCCATGCCATAGTAGTTGTAATGGCCTCTAAGAATTTGATTTATCTTCTCAACTTGGTCTTTTATAGGCCAATGTCTGATAGTACGAAGTACTTCTTGGATTTTATTTACACTTCGCTTAAATCTGGTCTTTTCGGTTTTCCTACCTACCATAAAATTACCCTTACGGTTTTTTGTACAATAATGTGTAAAACCTAGGAAGTATATCGTTTCTAATTTCCTCCCTTTCTCAAGGGCATGTTTACTGGCGAACCTACCAAACTCTTCTAACCTCGTCTTATTAGGCTCAAGTTCTAATGAGAATTTCCTTAATCTTTTCATAAGGACTTTCCCAAACCTTATTGCATCTGAACGATATTGAAAACACACTACAAAATCATCGATATATCTAATTAGATATGACTCACCTTTGAGTCTTGGTTTTATTGCTTTCTCAAACCACAAATCCAATACATAGTGAAGGTAAATGTTGCTTAACAGTACACTAATTGAACCACCTTGCGGTGTTCCAGTTTCACTCACATAAACATCTTTACCTTCCATTACACCTGCTTTTAACCATCTTTTAATCAGACTAATAATTCTAGGATCACCAATCCTATGTTGCACAAATTTAATTATCCAATTATGGTCTAAGGTTCCAAAGAAGTTCTTCAGGTCGGCTTCGAGAGCACCCAACTTATTTTCTTCCCTGAAATAGTCTCATTAAGTGTAGCTAAGGCATTGTGTGCTCCCTTATTTGGCCACCACCGAATGAACAATTTAGAAAGTCCTGCTCATAAATTGATGAAAGTACCGTTGCCGTACTTCTTTGTAAAGCTCTATCTGCTACCGAAGGTACTCCGATTGGTCGTTTTTCAACTTTTCCAGGTTTAGGTATCCAAACCCTTCTTACTGCTGGAGGTTTATACCTATGTCTGTGAATTGAATTCATCATATCTCCAATCCAATTTTCAAACTCAATTATAGCCATATCTCTTGTGGTACCATCGATGCCAGGTGAAGTGTTCTTAGGCATATGGTTTAAACTGGTCCAAATCAGCTCTTTTGTAATGTGATGTGCTAATGATGTAAATTGTAGTTTTGCATCTTGTCGAGCTTTTGCTGCTATTCTCTCTAATCCTGTTGTCATGATTGGTTTCTCCTTACTTTGAATTAAGGACCGAAATCTTCCACTGAATGAAGCTCATGTTTCCTTAGATTGATTCAATTTCTGCTAACCGCTTCCCCGTGTAATAGGCTTTCCCTATCTCAGAGTACTATCAATTAGTAAGACTTCCAATAAACCATCGAATTCTCCTTGCTTTGTGGGCTTGTTGAATTCTTATCTATATGCTATAGAAGTTTATTGGATCTCCCTTGTTCCCAAAGGAATCCATTGATAACATGCCGTAGGTACGAATCCCGGGAGTAATGATAATACCTTGCCTTTAGCGGTTATTTCATTGTTGCCTTCCCCATTGAGAGAAAAGGTCGGCTACTCCACATCACGTTCAATTTCGGGACTAATTATCCTTTTCACTTTATTCCGGCCTGCCATCTTCCTGTCTACGCTTCGCAGTACACGTTACCGTGTACCACGCAAGACTCGGTACAAGACCGCTGGCTAAGCATTATCTAGACGACTATCTCAAGTCGTATGTATTCCTTGAGCTTTCAAGGCGCAACCCTTACAGAACCGTGCTTGCACTATTAATGCACACGGCTCCTCCTAGCCATCATTCACAGAATGTAGTTAATCTCTTTTCTTAAATCATATATATTCACTTTAATTCTTGGTGAAGGTAGTGGATATTTATCAAGAAATAGTCTGAATTTATCCCATGTAAAGGATTTCCTTTGACTTCTTCTATTGAGCCATTTAAACAGTAAGTTCTCGATTTTGTCTTTGAAGTTGCTAACATTTTGGGTATTGTCAGTGATGCAATAATAGTTATAATAACCTATAAGCGAACGTCTAAATCTGTCCATAATCATATGGATATCTTTATTTCTATTCTTCTTCAGCCATTCTTTAGACTCTTTTAATTTACCTTGGACTTTCTTCCTACTCGATTTTCGTTTCACCCGAAATTTCCCTTGTTTACTTTTCCCACAATAGTGTGTAAAGCCTAGGAAATCAAAGGTTGGTGGTTTGCTATTTCCCTTTTGCTTTTCATATTTCTCCGCAAACCGTCCGAAGGGAATAATTTTGGTTTTATCCTCGGCTATTTCCAAGTTAAATTTCTTTAATCTAAATTTTAATGATCGGAAGAATTCCTGAGCTTCGCTCTGATATTGAAAACAGCACACAAAATCATCTGCATATCTTACTACGTATGCTTGTCCCTTACACTGTTTCTTGACCTTTTTCTCAAACCATAAGTCGAGGGCATAATGGAGATACACATTGGCTAATACCGGAGATATTACTCCACCTTGCGGTGTGCCATTGTGTGTTTTGTATTTCTTCCCTTCCTCCATGTACCCACCTTTGAGAAACTTACCAATTATTCTTAGTATGTTATGGTCAGCGATTCGCAGTTTTAAGAACTCCATCATCCATATGTGGTCAACGTTGTCAAAGAATCCGCGTATATCGACATCTACTACATAATTTACTGACCTCTTTTCAATATAGAAGTTCAGTATTTTCAAAGCATCGTGGCAACTACGATTTGGGAGGAATCCAAAGGAACAGTCTAGAAAAACATTTTCATAGATGGTATTTAGTATCTTTGTAGTGCCTTTTTGAACAATCTTGTCTTCATGTTCCGGTATACCTAATGGCCTTTTCTTGTTTGAATTAAGCTTTGGAATATACATTCTCCTTACTGGAACAGGACGATAGCTTTTGCTTTTAAGTCTACTTACTAAATCCTCTATCTTTTCTTCTAAATTTTCACTGTATTGCTCTTTAGTTGTACCGTTAATCCCAGCTGCCTTCTTATTAGGTAGTTCATGATGACATTGAACCAGTGCTTGCTTATTCAATAGATGTGCAAGAGATGTAAATTTCATTTTAGGATCAGACTTTGCTAATTCTGCTATCCTTAGTAGTTTTGTTTCCATTTATTATACCTACCTCTGTGTGTAGTAAATGTGTCCCTAGTAAGGGTGATAACTGGTAGCAGCCTTTCCTCCATCGGCATTACCCAACTTCATTGGTACTACGCTGCTATCCGACTCCCTAACATCGGCATTTGGTTTCCTTGCTTGTTATCGCTTGTAGGCATACTCTTCTAAAAAAAAAGAAAAGACCGGTAGGGTCTCCTGAGTTGCCCTATCATATCAATGTATAACGTGCCAAGGTCTATGACTCCAGAGAGGTTTTACCTTTCTTGCCTTTACGAAAGATAAAATGTAGCTTTCTGCAGCGCTTAAAGCATCAGCACTCTCGATTTACAATCATTATGGATCTCAATCCCTTCAACCATTTGGCTTTCGGCCCGTTGTCGGGTAGAAAACAAGCGCGCAAAATCAATATTTAGTGATTCACGTTTCTTGTAGCTCCCCTACGATCCCGGACGGTCGGATTTCCCGAATCCGGTTCTGACCTTGGATTATCACATATTCGCCTTCCCTAATAACCGTAGGATTAAATGTTGGTACACATATTCCCCCATCAACTATTGGTTTACTTGTATGTTAGTCAATGAACATATCTATAAGCTCAGTGTCTTTGATGTTCTGACTATCCAAGTGCCCAGAGGTCCTTCGCTCCATCATAGGAGTTACCTTGATAGAAGTGTAATTTCCTTACACTTAAGAAGGAATTACCCTTCCCTCATCGCTACTACGACCTCATGCGCCAGTCCTAAATCATCCTACCATTTTCTATTAGCCTCTTATATGATAGGTCTTTATTGGTTAGTACCTTCCCAATTTGAAGTAGGACCTTCCCGTCGTTATCTCTGAGAATCTTTCCACAGATGCCAGAACCCATACCCCGGCTGCTCTTACGGTGCATTTAACCGTTTCTTCCCGTAAGACATCGGTCTTCCCCCGTTAGGCAAAGGTCGACGCTATGCAAAACATCCCTCGAACAGTTTCTTTGAGGGGCGTAGATTTCGGGATTGCAGTATTCGTTAAATCCTTCTGGCCTCTGTGTTTGCTCGCCACACAGACTGTTCCGACCTTATTCTCTCTGTGTAGAATAGGCCGCCGTGACTTTTACTTCCAAGCAGAACGTAGTTCGTTACCTCCCCACGCATTGGATATGCTAGTCATCCGAATCGGTCAATTGATGACAGGAGACTTTCACTCCATAAGATTCTCAGCCTTGACGGCTGCTCCACCTAGCTGTATACGCTTAAAAACTAAAGTTACCTTTAGCCCTCCAAGACTCGCTACGAGCGAATGGCTAGTTCTTACTCGACGGGAATCCCACCCGTTATATGATACGACCTAGGCTCAGCCGCACAAGCGCCCGATTGTGGAATATCAAATTCATCTTATTGCCTTACTTTCCCTTGGTACATTGTCAGGCGACATATTTTTTGCAAAGATCAAGCTTCTTTATCCATTTCCTCCGTCGCTTTCATGGAATCGATTAAATGATTTGAAGTTAATGCAACAAGAGGTAAAGAAAACTGGTCTTTTGAACATTCTTTAATAATGGCCATTAAACTCTTGTACACAACACCAAATAATCTAAAGCTGCATCATTTGGCACGCGGAAAGATGTTTTGGCAATTTCATTTGTCCCATGTACGCCTTTTGGAATACCAGGAAAATCAAAGAATGTCATATCTGTACCTGATGCTCCTACATCATCGGTAAAATATAGATGATAAGTAATTTCCCTCACTTTTTATTAAAAAACAACAAGCTAGTTCCTCCTGTATGATACAAGAGCAACATCTGCCAACTTACTAAGCAGACATTACATGATAGCCAACTATCTTAAAGGGTGTTAAAATAAATGAAATTCATCTAAAAGGAGCAACAGGTATGCATCAAAAAATATCATTCTCAACATACGCAGTCATCGGTACAATGCTGTTTGGTATGTTCTTTGGGGCAGGAAATTTGATTTTCCCTATTCAGATGGGACAGGTCGCCGGTACTAACTTTTGGCCAGCTTTAATTGGTTTTCTAGTAACAGCAATTGGTTTGCCATTTATGGGGATCTTAGCATTCGGGCTATCCGGAAGTAATGGACTTCGTGAATTAGCAGGACGGGTCCACCCGAAATTTGGAGTTGTCTTCGCCATGGCCCTTTACTTAACCATTGGACCGTTTTTCGCGATTCCACGTACAGCAACAGTACCTTTCGTGGTCGGTTTCGAACCATATATTAATCCAGAGCACGTCAGTTTTTATCTCGGGCTCTTTAGCTTCGTATTTTTTGCCATCGTTTACTATTTCTCATTAAATCCTGCGAAAATTATTGACTATATTGGAAAATATCTAACTCCTGCATTTTTAGTACTTTTATTCTTTTTAATTATTATCGCGATCATCAAACCTATGGGACACTTCGGAACGCCAACGGGTGATTACAGCAAATTGGCATTTATAACTGGTTTTAAAGAGGGTTATAACACGATGGATGCCCTCGCTTCATTAGCATTTGGTATTGTTGTCATCAATGCTATTAAAGGACAAGGGATCACCGATAAGAAGACAATTGCAAAAGCAACATGGAAATCAGGCATTTTCGCTATGGCAATTATGATGCTGATATACGGCATCATTACTTATATGGGGGCATCTAGCGTATCTACCATCGGTACATTCGATAATGGCGGATTAATCTTTGCTAAGGTCGCCCAGCATTACTTTGGACAATTCGGTGCGATCCTTCTTGCAATTATTATTGTACTGGCATGTTTAAAAACGAGCATTGGACTCATTACCTCTTGTAGTGAATTTTTCAATAGTATTTTTCCAAAAGTAAGTTATAAAATGTTCGTACTTATCCTAAGCCTTGTGTCATTTATCATCGCCAATTTTGGCTTAAACAATATTATTCAATACGCTGTTCCAGTATTAATGTTATTATATCCTTTGGCGATTGTTCTGATTTTGTTGACTCTCAGCTCATCATTTTTTAAACATAAGCAAAGTGTATATGCAGCGTCTATGCTCCTTACTTTTTGCGTAAGTTTCTTCGATGGATACAGCACATTAGTTGGAAGCTTACCGGGGGCGACCATTTCTTTATTCGAATCCATCAAAGCTGCATACATTGAATATTTACCGCTTTCCAGTATTGGTCTTGGATGGATATTACCAGCAGTAGTTGGTGCGATTATCGGCAATTTCTGGCCAACGGGGTCCAAAAAGGCTGCTATTCAATAATAAATTAGAACCAACATTTACATCCTGGGTGGTTTTATTGTTCTTTTTGTTATCCGGTTTGTGCATAAAAAAACCGAAGGCTGCCGGAAAGATACCGGAAAAGCTCTCGGTTTGGGAACATGTATTTTATATATTGAGATAGCAATGTAGCTTTGAAATAAAGATTGATCAAAAATACCCAACAAACCAGCATTTTACGAAAAATAATAAGAATCCATTTTAAAAAAAAGATTGATCAAAATGGATTCTTATATTGTATTATTAAGAGTGATTTTTATAAAAAAGATTGATCATTTTCTGCCTTTGATCTTCAACAATCGCGCCCGATTGTTGAAGATCAAAGGCTGTTGAAGCAGCTCGGACTTATTTAACTCTAGCCCCCAGCTCAAAAGCAATAAGGATGCCACCTTGGCATCCTTATTGCTTTCTTGGGTTTTTCCTCTCTTTTTTTCTTTATATTTAAGATGACAAATCTATTATTTTAATGGCTGCCCCTCAAATGCATTAACATCTAACGGCGCAGTCAAGAAGTCTTTTGCTTTAGCAACGAACTTGGTGAAATGTTCGCTTGAATTATGGCTAACAACGGATTGCATATCCTTCCAAACTTCCACCATCGTATATACATTTTCATTTTCTACATCTTTATGAAGTGTGTATGAAATATTTCCGTTCTCTTCTCTTGAAGCAGCAATCAGCGGCTGAATTTCCTCTAAAAACATGTCTAGCTTTTCTGGATTTAAATAGAAGGTAGCATGAATAATGATCATCGTTCGTCAATCCTTTCTTATTTACATCTTTTACTTCCATTGTGCGACTTGTTCAATTGGGAGACGTACAGATGGATGTCCGTTATCGGCTGCTTTACCAATAGAGATTAACATAACAGGAAAATAACGGTCTTTATCTAATCCATAAGCTTCGGCAATTTTTTCTTTTTCATATCCGCCGATTGGATTAGTATCATATCCATAAGCGCGGGCAGCAAGCATTAACTGCATGGATACAAGTCCGCCATCCACTAAAACAACATCTTCCATATTTTTGCGTGAAATGGTTTCGAAATATTCGGAAAAAGATGAATGAATTCGTTCTTTTACTTCTAAAGGCATATATCCCTTTTCTACAGCAGTGCCGTAGATTTCCTCGAACTTCTCAAAATTATTCAAATCGCCAAAAACTGCAATTACTGCTGATGATGTGTCAACCTGGGTCTGGTTGAAACGAGCCAATGGGGCAAGTGTCGCTTTTGCCTCAGGGCTTTCAATCACAAGAAAGCGCCATGGCTGCATATTAACGGAAGAGGGAGCGAGTGTTGCCAATGTCAGAATCTCCGTCATCTCGTCGCGGCTAATTTTCACTGATTTATCGTAAGTTTTAATTGAACGCCGTCCAGTTACAATTTTATTAAAATCATTCGTTACTTGTGTTGTAGTCATGGTTGTCATTGTTATATTCTCCTCTTTTTTTGAGCTCTTTAAATAAGCAAATTCAATATTCATTTTAGACAAAAACATTATAAAGTGTATAACATGTTAGTTGTATACAAGCTTACTCCACTTTCTATCAGTTGTAAACTGAAAAGAATTGGCATATCAAAATTTGAATTAACATCATTAGATTATGATATAATTTTTGGATAAAGGAAGTGGTACTTTGAGAAAAATTGCACCTGATGAAAGACGGATGATGCGAGAAGCCTATGCAAAAAAAGTGATCCATGTCATTCGGATTCAAGGATTCCTTTCCCTTACCATTCAAGACATCGCACACATGATGAGTTTGAGCCGAGCTTCCTTGTATAACTATTTTTCTTCAAAGGAAGACATCATTATGGAGCTGACTAATCTCTGTATTGATTATATAAATGAAGCTGATCAAACCATTTCCAACGAAGAGTTATCTTATCAACTTCGTTTTCAAAAGGTGTTTGAACAAACTGTTTTTTCAGCAGCATATGCTTCCGATATTTATTTGACTGATTTAAAACGAAGCTGCCCACATCTTTATGAAAAAAAGATGCAATCAAGAAAAGAACAATTGTCCACAATTCATACCTTTTATCGAAATGGCATGAAAGCAGGAGTTTTTAATGACTTGAATACTTCAATCCTAATTATTCAGGATGAAACTGTACTAGGTAAATTAGTTAATACCTCCTTTTTAATAGAAGAAGAATTGTCATTGAAACAGGCTCTATTCGATTATTATGTGGCGAAGAAGACCCAGGTCCTTAAGCCCGAATACTTGGAAAACACGAAAAATGAGGATGTCAATGCAATGGTGGATTGCATCCTGAAAAAGCTAGCAGCCATATAATTACTAGAAAAAGGCTGTCATTCGTATGAGTTTTTGTTAGACCGTTGAGAACCTCAATCTCTTAACGGTTATTTTTGTACTTTTCTTTTTTGTATGAAAATGGAAACTGAGAGAGGGATCACATGGTTTAAGATATGCACGGATGAGAGGAGTGAAGTCTGTCCAGGAACAGGCATCTCACCGCTGTCTGTGAAACCATAAAAAAAATAACCCTCCATCTAAAAGAAAAAAGCAATAGATGGTGGACTTTATAGCTTAGACAAAGAATACTGGAAATGAAAGACTAGAACCAATCTTTTTCCTTAAAGGAAGTATATTTATCTACCTTGAGACTTTTTGTATTAGCTATCATGAAAAACCTCATTTACTTATGATACGGTTCCCCACTATTACTGCTAAACTACATCCTCAACAATCTGGCCAATTCATTAATAAGATCGCATTTCTTGCTCTAGAAATGTGCCCTTTAATGGAATATCGAAAATAGAAACACAATGCAAATCAGCTTGTTTTTCTTGATACAGATAGGTAAGGCTTTGAAGTTATCGCCACCTTTTCCCCCTGTTCACACCTGTACGTGCGGCTTTCACCGTATTCGGCGTTCCAACTAATCCAATTCATTCAATTCTATGTATTTGTTTAGATTGATGTTGCTTTCTTCCGAAATCATATGGCTTCATTTTTACATTGTAATCGAAATTCGTTTAGCTTTTCTTTTTACTTTTTGGTAAGTTTTAATACTTTAATTAATTTCTTTATCTTTTCACTATCCTTAAGGTGGACTAGTCGATGAACTGCTTCATGGAGTATTACTAAATTTGAAAATGTATCATCTTTTGATAGGTGATACGGATTCTTGTGATGGCAGTGCCAATCACTGACACCAAGTTCAACTCCTGTTACAGCACATTTACCATTTTGAGCAATAAACTTACTTATTCGATTGTCATTATATTCGATTGACCGATTTGGAATATAGTTTTTCATGATTGAAAATAAAACCCTTTTGTTTACAGCTTTAAGACTTTTGTGGATTTTATCTCTACCTTCGGCAGTATAATTACATGTTTCCTGTGAAAAGCATAAATTTGTTTTATGCTTTTGAGCATAAATGGGTACAAATACCATGCTTTGTATTTTGTATAGTTTCGATTTGTAACCTTTGTACCTTAGCTGCCAAGAATGTCAAGAGCAGTTCAACTGAAGAGCTAATGGAATTTATAAAGCTGATAATTGGTTATGGGTTTCCTATTCTTGGTTTTGTTAGTGATGGTCAAAAATCAATTCGACTTGCATTTGAAACACTATCCCCTGAAACACAATATTGCCAGTTTCACTACTTAAAAGACATCTCAAAACCTGTTGTAGATAAAGATCGGAAATTAAAGACAAACATTAAAAAGAAATTGCGTGGGATTCGTGAGATAGAGAAAAAGGCATTAAAAGAAGATACATTAGAATCGGAAACAACACTAGCTTATACGGCAGCGATACGTTCTGTCCTATTAGAGGACGGCTGCCCACCACTTGAATTACCAGGAATAAAGGTTTACGAACAAACAAAGTTGATTCAAGACTCCCTTGAAAAATGTCTGGATAAAAAAGGGGCTCCTTGCACTCGAAAAGCTGTTCAGAATAGTCAGTAATGTTGATAACTTTACAAACGATTACAGGCAGGTCGTTAGACTCCACAGTAGAATTAGACGGATTGCTAATATCCTAAAGCCTTCAAAACGTAAAACCAGTAAGTCCGTTCAAACTAGATTGAGTAGCTTTCTAAAAGAGTGTGAAAAAAAGTTAACAAAAGAGAAAGACGCCGAATTTGTAGACAATTTAATGAGATATAGTAATGGTTTTTGGAAAGGATTATTTGCATGTTACGATCATCCCATCTTACCTAGGACTAACAATGATCATGAATTGTTTTTCCGCAGAATTAAGCGAAGACATCGGAGAATTACAGGACTAAGATCATGGAATCGCTACATTATGAGACATGGTGAATATATTGTATTTGTCGAAGATGCAATCGACGATCCGAATATTATAAATAGATTAAACCTTGTAAGTCATAAGAAGTATTGTATAGAAATGAATAGTTGGAAGGAAAGAACAGATGAACATGTGAGAAGATACCAATACAAGAAAGATCCCGCAGGGTATCTAAGAAAAGTAGAAGAAAAATGGCTAAACCGATAATTGTGTTAGTTTAGCCGTTTAAGTTTTTTTTAGATGTTCTTTAAATCTTTTTAGCCCTATCTCTCGTTGTAAATTTGATCTCCTTCTGATTCCACATTCCGGGCAACCATAACCGGTTTTGTAATCATTGGGTGTTATCTAATGAGGCTTATGTCCACATTTAAAATCTATAAGCATTTTATCCATAATTTTAACGTATTTACTCAATACTTCATGACTTTTCTCCTCTAAGAGGTCCAAAAAAGAATCTAAGCCCTTTTTGGTTTTTTTGTAAAAGCTTCCATCCTTCTTATATAGCTTCACACTATCAGCTAGTTTAATTCCTCTATATATGCCTTCTTGTTGCTGCTGTTCCATTATGAGTCACGTCCTATTGAATTTAGTGCTGTAAAGACTATTCAAATAACTATTATTATACTACGGGAAGGACATTGTGATGATTTTCAGAAAAATTTCTAATGGTATGTAAAATTTTTAGAACAATATTAATAATTCAAAACTGGTGTTTAAATAGAGGCAGCCGCCCGAATGAACAGGCGGCTTAACTACTCAACGAAGAGGAGTAGTGGGTTCCGAACAGGTTTGGTTTAAGGCGTTTGAGCGCGAACGTTCCCGCCTTGATTTTTTTATATGCACCACGGGCTGGCCACCAAGGAGCTGGACAAACTAACGACCAGCCCCCTTGAATTTGTTCCAAACTGCTTTTAACTATTCAAACACAAGACCTTTTTCCACGTTCTTCCCTTTAATTCAAAAAGCGCAAATCCTTTTTATCGGATAGCGCCTGAATAAAAACAAACAGTATTAGATAGTCCCTGCTATCGTAGAGCAAAGGATTTTTTTGCGAGTTCTTTCTATTATATATAGATACTTTTCAATTTTATTAAACAAACAGCATCATTCGTAGATTAAAATTTCGGCATAGCTTCAACAGCATCCGCCAAGTCACTATAGGAATCTTTTAAATACCTTGCCGTGGTTGAAATGTTACTGTGACCGGCGAGTCTCCTTACTTTTTCAATGTCATTATTCGTTGCTTTTAACATCCATTTGCAGAATGTATGCCTGAACATATGGGGCGTTAACTTTTTCTTTGGTAAGCTGTAACTTTCAATCATAGACTGAATCCCACGAACCGTAAATTTGGCTGACCTCTGGCTATAAAACACATAGGGTGACTCTTCCACATGAGGTTTCTTGTTTGACATTTCTGCTCTAAAAATTAACCAGTCGTACAGTTCCTGCCACAAGGTATTAGACATGGGCACGGTCCGAAGCTTCCGACCTTTCCCCAATATCCGAATACACCTTAACTCTAAGTCAAGATCGGTTAACTTTAAATTGGATAGTTCATCAACCCTCAAACCAGCGTACGTCAATAAATAAATAATGGCTCGATCACGTCGGTACTTTTCTTCGGGATCCACCCCTCTACTTTTGACCGGTGTCTTTCTTACCCGATGTAAAAGATCTTCAAATTCTTCTTCTGTAAGCCACATGATCTTTTCTTGATCTTCATCGGCAGATTTTAAATCAGGGATTTCCTCCATTGGATTATGCGGCAGTCTATTACTTTTTTGCGCCCATGAATAAAAACTTCGTAAAGAATTTAATCGGCGATTAATCGTCGTGATCGCCAAAGGCTGGATAGGCTACACTTAGTTGGACAGAAAAATTAAGGTCAAGTAGACTACTTATAACACTATCGAGGAGAATCTACTATGACAAAAAAGGAACGTCGTACTTTTACTTCCGAATTTAAAAATCAGATGGTACAACTGTACCTTAATGGAAAACCAAGAAAGGATATTATCCGTGAGTATGATCTCACCCCCTCATCATTAGATAAGTGGGTGAGTCAAAGCCAGAATTCCGGATCCTTCAAGGAAAAAGATAATCTGTCCCCCGAACAACAAGAACTAAACAAACTGCGAAAAGAAAACAAACAGCTTCAAATGGAAAATGACATTTTAAAGCAAGCTGCGCTGATACTAGGACGAAAGTAAATGTGATTAAGAACAATGAACACAAATACTCGATATCAGCAATGTGTAAAGTCCTTCAACTTCCCAGAAGCACCTACTATTATGAAGAAAAAGAAAGAGAATCAGAGGATGACCTGACCACTACCATCATTGAAATCTTCCAAAAAAGTCGTCAAAACTATGGGACGCGCAAGATTAAGGTAGAATTGAAAAAGCTGGCCATCAGGTATCTAGACGACGGATTGGCCGAATCATGAACGAGCAGGGCTTGGTTTCAAACTATACAGTCGCCCAGTTTAAACCTCATTCAACCAAGTGCAATGAATCCGATCAAAAAAACGAATTAAATCGGGAATTTACTCAGGAAGTAGAACTGACTGCTGTGGTAAGCGATTTAACATATGTAAGAGTCAATCAAAAATGGCATTATATATGCATATTTGTCGATCTCTTTAATCGAGAAATCATTGGTTTTAGCACTGGACCAAACAAAGATGCGCCTTTGGTTTATCGTGCCTTTGCATCTATTCAAAACGATTTACGTAAGATCGAATATTTCCACACCGATCGTGGAAGTGAGTTTAAGAACCAGCTGATTGACCAAGCACTGAAGACGTTTGATATCAAGCGATCGCTCAGCATGAAAGGATGCCCCTATGATAATGCAGTAGCAGAGGCAACGTTCAAGATTGTGAAAACAGAGTTTGTCAGAGGACAGCATTTTACTAGTTTAGAGGAATTATCGAGAGAATTACAAGACTATGTACATTGGTTTAATCACATTCGTATTCACGGAACATTGGGGTATTTAAGCCCCATTGAATACAAACTTGAACACCTTAAAAAAACTGTCTAGTTTAGTGTTGACAATCCAGGCTTTCCTTCATGTGGATTTAACAAACTATTAATCCACTTTCTTACATCCGTTGCCGTCACAAATTGAGCTGGATGAATATGTAAATCACCTAAAAATATATGGATATCATTCCGATAGGAAATAATGGTTTTTGGGGACTTGTTCTTTTTCTGAAGATTAGCAATATATTCTTCTATCATCATTTTAACCTCTTCACTTATATGCTGAGTTTAACTACTTAAAAAACATACCAAATCGGACCAAAAAGAAACATTATATGCCAAGTATAACATATGGTTTTGATAGTTTAAATGAATATAATGTATATTATATGCTTAGTTAAATTCAGGCATTAAGCATGGAGCAAACCTTTAAAGGGTTGCTCTTTTTGTGTTCAAAGCAAATTCAACTTAAGAATTTCAAGACTTATAGAATCAAAACGCATGTCAGGAATGACCGTTGATTTTACCAGATGCCTAGAATAAAGTGAGTGCCATTTTTTGGATCTGATCCAGTTTATAGCTACTAACTATTCAAACAAAACAAGTAGGTCTTTATGAACAAAACTGCAGACCCTACATATTGAATATTCTATCGAAAAATCACTTACTATCTCATACTACGTTGAGAGTCTAATGTCATGTTTTCACCTTCTTTTTATAAATACTTCATAGTCTTTTACATACTATGTTTATAGAAAATAAGTGAACTTATTTATGATTGTTCGCCATTTAGCTGAAATCCCTTGGATGCCAAGAGGTTTTGTTATGGAGTAAGTAAGTAAGTATCGAAAATACAAGTGAGAATCTTATCACCTAAAGCCTAATGCCATATTTGTTACGTTTTTATACAAACCCCATATACTATACTAGCCATATCGAAAGAAAAGAAGACATCGCTATTTGATACGATTCTGTTGATAAAAGGAAAAATGCTCTTTCGAATAGTCATTTCATTGTATTTAGTTAATAAAAGAAAGGGTTTTATAAAATGGACAAAAATTTACCTAAGTATGTTTCCTTGACCTTTGATGATGGACCTTCACCTTATACATTTTATATTTTGGATATTCTAAAACGAAACCATGTCCCTGCGACATTCTTTGTCGTCGGTTCTGAAGCGAAAAAATTCCCAAACTTAGTACATCGCATTCACTCGGAAGGGCATGTAATCGGAAATCATACTTGGAGTCATCCTGATATATCGACCCTTTCCGAAAATCAATTGCTGAGTGAAATTCATTCCACAAATGTTCAGATACAAAAGTTAATAGGAAATTCTCCAGATCTGTTTCGTGCTCCCTATGGTGCAATTGATAATGATACTAAGGCTATTATTAAAAAATTGGGGATGACTTCTGTATTATGGAATGTAGATAGTCAGGATTGGTGTGAGGACTCACCTCTTGCCGTACAGCAGCATGTCATTACTGGATTACAAAAAAATAGTCTTATTGTGATGCATGATGGGGATCAATACGGTGGTGGCCTTGGGGATCAAACTGTGGCATCTTTGAATCAAATCATTCAATATTTACAGAAAAATGATTATCATTTTATAACCGTTCCGGAGTTTCATCAATTAGCATTTAAGATTTAAAAAAGGAATAGTCACAACCATTGCGTCTGGAGTCTAAAGGCGCTTGCCCAAATGTGTGCACATGAGCATATGGTATAGGTTTAAAAACAACTGTATTACCTGCAACTAATGCTGGTGCAATTTTTCTTAGAGGTGTGACCACTGGGAAATTCCATGGTGAAAAAGCTGCAATAACTCCTTCTTATTATTGCTACATCTATCGGGAAATTGTATCATCTGACACTTGTACTAAATGACTCGAAAGGATAAAGTAACAATAAAGATGGTAATAAGGATTTTTAATATCGCAGCTTGGTAAAACTGACGTCTACGATCGGACATTGGAGGAGCTCAGCCATTGCCGAAAGTTTGGAAGTAAACTTGAATTAGGCGAGTTGGGGAACTTCATTGGCTGTTTCTCACCAAAATAACAGCTCTCTTTACAATAAAGGATTCTTTAATACTCCCAATCATCGGTTTTGTTTGTTTATTCCAGTCAACCCACATTTTACTATATCTTATTGAGCTAACCTGCCACGTTCTGGAATTGCGCCCGATTCTTGAATATCATTTTTGTTATAATGAATATCAAAACGGATTCAGTGCGCAAACTGAGTTAAGAAATGAAATAAATTCTGATAGTACAAAAAACCGGCAGGCGCCGGTTTTTTTTGCATCATAACGATATCAGCTCTTTTGAGCATTCATTGCTTCCCATTCTTCTTTGCTAGGACCATATACGCCAGGAACTTTCAAGTCAGCTTGTCTCATAAGGACAGTCAATTGTCCGCGATGATGAGCCTGATGCTGAATGAGCAGACGGAAAACAGCCTGAAACGGCATGTCCATTCCAAATAAATTCACCATTATAAAAAATGTATATGAGCCAATTTAGGCTTCAAAAAGAGGTACCGAAATCAGCGAGACATACAAAACAGTAAGTCAGCGGTTAACACAAGCATTTTCTGAACAGGTTTCAGATGAAAAAATGAACGAAGGCCTCCCCTTACTTTAACTTAACCTTAACTTGTTTCTTGTTGGTGGCCCTCGTATATAGGTCATTGGATTGAGAAATAAACAAAGAGCATTGACGGCTACAAAGCAGGCCTAAGTTATCAATGTTCGTTTCTGATTCGTTCATTATTTATCACGTTTTAATTTTTACAATAATGTTTAGTCTGAAAATCCTCTGTTTTTTCTTTGTTAGGAATTACTTTGCGGTCTATAACAACGAACCCTGTGACTAGGCCAAATAAATCGTGTTATAATTTAGGAAAGAAATCAGGAGGAACAAATAATGGATGAAATTTTAAAACAAATTCTTAACGAATTAAAAGAGATGCGTTCCAACATGTCCGGTATGGAAAGTGAGTTAAAAGAAGTGCGAAAAGATTAGCAGAAATTCTGAGCTAGTGGAATAATCACTTTTCGAAATAAAAAATGTATCAGCAAAACCAACCAAGCTTTGACGGAAGTTTTCAATAATAGTCGGAATCGCCAATTGGTTTTTTTATTTTATGCTTAATTTCCAGAAATCCCTGCTTTCGACGCAAGGAGAACGTGCTTAGGGAACAATAATAATCTTGGCAAGGCCACTGTAAAATGCGGTGTAAAGTTTGTCCACCGACAATATAGGATAAGGATTGGAGAAGATCACATGTCAACTCTCGAGACCGGAGCAGGACGATTTAAGAAGTTCTTTTTGAATAACAAATTTGTGTTGTTTCTGTTGATCTTACTGCTGATTGGATTGAACATTTGGGTCTTTAACTTGATTTCTTTTGTATTCGAGCCTTTTATCGTTCTGGTTCAGACGATATTGCTACCGTTGATTTTAACGGGGGTTGTGTATTATTTAACGAATCCGATTGTCAATCTGCTTGAAAAGTGGAGAATAAAGCGTGTCTATTCCATTATCATCATTTATTTGTTGATCATCGCAATCATTACGCTTCTAATTTTTGCTGTCATTCCGGTTATACGTATTCAAGTCATGGATCTCATCAATAATTTTCCAACCTACAGCGAAGAGGCCAAGCTTCGGTTTAAAGAACTAATCGGAGGCGCATTTTTTAACCGGTTTCAGCATACGACCGGATATAGCTCCACGGATTGGACAAATACGGTTATAAGCCAACTGACTTCGTTTATCAATCGGTTGGGGAGTAGCTGGGGGAGCGTAGTAGGAGCTATAACGGAAACGGTTCTAGCCATTGTCGTCGTCCCATTCATTTTGTTTTACTTGTTGTTAGATGGCAGAAAGCTGCCACATTACATTCTGAATCTCATTCCGACCAAACTTCGTCCTCAATCCTTCGAGGTAATGGAGGAAATGAATCATCAAATCAGTTCTTATATCCGGGGACAAGTCATCGTTAGTTTTTGCATCGGAGTTTTGTTATATATAGGATATTTGATCATTGGCCTGAAATATTCTTTGGTTCTTGCGATCGCAGCAGCTTTCACAAGTATTGTTCCATATTTAGGGCGGCGATAGCCATTACTCCGGCATTGATTGTGGCAACCGTTACCTCCCCAGCTATGCTGTTTAAGATGATTATCGTATGGACGATCGTCCAATTGATCGAAGGAAAGTTTATTTCTCCGCAAATTATGGGGAAATCGCTTCATATTCACCCAATCACGATCATTTTCATTATTTTGACGGCGGGTAATCTGTTTGGATTGGTAGGAATTATCCTGGCAGTTCCAGGCTATGCGGTCCTAAAAGTGATTGTTACTCATTTATTCCAATGGTTTAAAAGACGATCTGGTCTTTATAGACCTTCGGAGCAACAAGAAAAAGAAGTTCGTTAGCACACGAGGTGCGCCTGAATGGCATTCCGTATGATGGACAGTTTCCCCGCAAACCGTGGAAATGTCCCGGAATACAAATAATGCCCTCCCGACTTCCTTTTGGGAAGCGGGAGGGTAAGAGATTGCTTTCTTGTTATTTGCTCTTTTGACGAACAGATTTCCGTTTTTGTCATAGCTACATGCCGGTCAACGCCAAGTGGATCATCTCCGTCATTGGGCTGCAAATCGGAAAGTAGAACCCAATTCAGACATTATCATAGATGGTTCATTACCTACGACTAGGTTTGTAACTATATTGGATATAGCGAGTAGCTTCTTGAAAAACCATATACATGGAAATTACAATTAATTTAAGCTAATTGATTCGGAAATAGGAATTAATGCTTGAAAAAATGGGGATCGCTTTTATTCTTCAACATACTGAAGGTTTATACTCTTTAAAAGAGAATATTTAATTATACTTTATAGTGGGGGATGTGTATGGAACTTTCAGACGTTAGTGGAATTTCTACTCATTGGGGTACTAATAAAATCGTGTGTATTTGTTCACCTCTTTCTTTTAGCTTGCAGCATTTGAACATTCCTAACTTCTGCAATGAGTAACCCAGACATTAAAATGACCACAGCAGTTAAGTAAAACCATAAGACAAGTACAATGATTCCTGCGAGCTGACCATACAATCTCGTGTAATTCACATTCGATACGTAGTCAGCAAAAAGGAACGAAACGACTTGCCAACCGACTGCTGATAATAGTGCACCTGGCCATACTTCCCGTAATGTAAGTCTTTCATTTGGTAAAATTTTAAAGAAGAAAAGGAAAAATAGGAATAAAAACACTGAACCTAGACCCCATCTGACGACTGGCCAAATATATATCCACCCTTGCCATTCATCAACAGTACCTGCTCGCGAAACCACCCAGTGCAATCCACTTTCTATAAACGGTAAAAATAACAATAGCGGTACAAGTGTCATAAAAAAAAGCGTTACTCCAAGATCTCGAAGTAAACTTTTCCAATAAGGGAGTGAGCTTTTCATTCCATTTGCTTCATTTAATGTGCGAGCAAGTGCTTGCACGGCCATGGATGATATCCAAAATGCTGCAATTAAACTGAGTGACAAGACTTGCCCTTTGTCCGCTGCTAATATATTCGTTACATTGTCTTCAATGATTGCAAAAGAATCACCAGGAGCAAAAGATCTCAAGAAATCTAAGATTTGCTGTGCATCTACTGGAAAAAAGCTAATAAGTGACAGGATAAATAGCAGGAATGGAAATACCGATAAAAGAAGATAATAAGCTGTTAGTGCAGCTTCATCAAAAAACCGCTCAGCGAAAAACCTCACAAAAACACATGTAACGATCTTCATTTACTGTTCCTCCAAGCTTGTTCTTAAAGTCATTGTGACTGAAACCTATGCAATTGGGCAAGAAAAAACCCATACAAAGTGTAATAGGGTGTAAAAACAAGAGGGTGCGATTAATTTTTGCATCCTTTTTGGGGTAGTGTCAGGAAATACATTTTGTCGGTACTTCCCCTATAAGCAGAGACTCCCCTTAAAATTAACAATTTTTAAGGGGAGTCAGCAATAGATGGTGAAGTTATAGTTCAGGTTTTACTTGAACGGAAATACTATTCTTAGCTAAAAATTTAACGTCTTTAAAGCTTACAAAATTCTTTTTTTCCTCATCCCATAGGCGGAAACGGAGTGACCTCAAGCTTGAAGCAAGGGTAATCGTTGGTACGTTTTGTAAAGGAACCGTATTATTGTGTGCCTCTTCAAGTTTATAGTTAGGCACCCTTGGATTTAAATGGTGAACATGGTGATAACCAATATTTCCAGTAAGAAATTGAAGAATTTTTGGAAGTTTATAAAAGGAACTTCCTTCCACTGCTGCTCTCACATATTCCCACTCTTTATCTTCTTCAAAATAAGAATCTTCAAAAGTGTGCTGTACGTAAAACAGCCAAATGCCTACTGAACTTGAAATCATGAAAATGGAAGCTTGCACTAAAAGAAACGACTGCCATCCGACTGCCCAGCAAAGCAATCCAATCAAAGCAACGATTAGAACATTCGTCAAATAAGTATTCATTCGTTCCTTCTTTTTGGCACCTTTTTTGTTAAATCTATTTTTAAGAAGGAAAACATAAATCGGCCTAATCCAAACATTACGAACGGATTGCGATAAAAACGATAAGCTAAACGAAGTCTTATTGGTGCTGCCAAATATTCATCCACTGTAAGGGTCCAAATATCCCCTGTACCTCGCTTATCCAAGTTACCACTTGTAGCGTGATGAACAGAATGCTCATGCCCCCATTGGTCAAACGGGAAGATAGTTAAAACACCCATAGCAGTCCCAACTATTCTATTGGCACGACGGCTTTTAAAAAAGGAGTGATGGGTGCAATCATGAAAAATAATAAAAATCCTTGTCAAAAATCCAGCTGCTATCAGAGAAGGAACTAATGTTAACCAATAAGAAACGGACAGGCTTTTATAGGCAAGGTACCATAAGATAATAAATGGCACGATCGTGTTGATGAGCTGCCATACACTTTCCTTTGTCGTTGATTTTTCAAAAGGTGCAATTTGTTTATTTAAATTTTTCGTATTTTGTAAGGTCATTTTAATTAAATTCCCTTTCCTTGTGTTCTTAATTCTTATTATGAAGGAATGAAAATGATCTTGTAAGTAGCAGGTGTCATGTGCAAAACATGATAAATGTCATGTAGGGATCCCGATGACAAAACGCGGATATTATACGCTAAGGATATACAAAATTTTATGCAGGCTGCTGGAATGTCAGTTCCATTAAACGATGCTATGACGGGGCTGTATTAAAACGTGCATACACAAGAAAAACGGCAAGGGGAGAAAACCTTTGCCGCATTAGATACATAGCACCAATGGTTTATCATAATTTATCACTTCCTCATAAGAAGAGTTTATTGTTAAAAATAAAATGCCCCCAATATTAAGGCATAGCTTTATACAAAAATAGACTAAAAGGTCCTTTCGTTGAATAGTTAAAGAATACTGTTCTAACTATTATTCCAATTATTTATTGAACAAATAGTTATTATTTATACAATTTATAACTATATTAAAGAAAAAGGCAGGGATATTAAAATGAATATTTCAACTAACTCTAACTCTTAAATGATAAAGAATTATAAAGCTTGCAGGGAAAAAGCAGAAGGTTTATTTAGGTAAGATATTTGTTTTGAAAAATAACCAGCTGGATGTAGTATTGTTTTCTATTACTGAATATAAAAGGCTTTGAGTGTTTATTGAATATCTGGAAAGTCTTGAAGAGAAAGATATTGGAAAGATTATTGGGTTATTACCAATCGGAGGAAATGGTGGAAATTATTACATTAACCATTTAAGAAGTGAAATAAAATAAATCACAGCACATTAGAATTAATCAGTAAAATCAAAGGGTGAACACTCATTTTAGAGTTACCACTCTTTTATTATATAAACTAGCAACTCATCCTAGATTTGAGTGAAAAGTAAATAAAGCCCATGTTTGGTTAGATTACGGGGTTTAAATGTATTTATATAAGGAGGCTTTTTTAATGACTTTGAAAAATGAACAAGACGATTTAAGTAAAGAAACTGGAGAGATAGAGAAGGTAAAAGTAGCGCAGGTATTATTAGTTGTGGGAATGGGCATTGTAGCCATAGCGACTGCAGGTGTAACAACAGGAGTTCTTATTGCACAAAAGTCAGGAAAGGAGACACGAAAAGATTTAAAAAAGAAAGCTGTAAACACTGTAGAAACAATCAAGGATACAATCCAGAAAAACGCAGAGACGGTGAAAGATGCCAGAGCACACGCTGAAGAGAAAGTAAATGATGTCATTGGTAAACGTTTAGATGAGTTTTGTGAAGCTGAGAGGATCAATAAGTCTGATGTGATTCATTTAGTATTAGCCGACCTTCTAGAAAAGTATGAAAAGTGATCAAAAAACAAAAAGTATTGGGTGGCTAAGAAGTACCCAATCCTTTTTTGCCTATAAAATTAAACGAATAATTTAAAAGTCCAAAAACTCGAGTTTTTAATTAGGTAACTTAAATCAAGTAAAGAGAGTTAATATTTAACTAAGATTCTTTAGTTATGTTTGTTATGTGAATTTCACATAACAGCAATGTATAAATATGTACTCTTAGGGGTATCGCCAACATTTCGGAAATTTTGTACGCTAAGCAAATTCAAACATAAAAAAGTCGAATTCCCTGTACGTTAAGGAACCGACTTTTTTATTTGACTTCTTCTTCAAGTAAAGCCCCCGTTAGTCACCATGCAGCGCAAAATTGCGCTGCACCACAGAGGATGAAAACAGATTAAAACCGTCAATACTGTTTCTATGGCTGGGTGAGGAAGGTCGATAAACTATGGTGCCATTAGAGCCCATCCGTTAGTCTGACTCCAACGACCACGGTGCATCACAGACTGTCGCTCCCTTACGGGAAGCACTTATGGTAGATTAATCCTTTTTCTGGTTTTTGCACTAGCCTCCTATTTTTATAGCCATAGAAAGGATGGTTTCAATGGAAGTTATCATTGAACGAGTTTGTGGTATGGATGTCCATAAGGACAACATTACTGCCTGTGTTATGACTCCAGAAGGAAAGGAGATTCAAACGTTTTCTACGAAAACAGTATTTCTTGTAAAATTAGTAGATTGGATCAAGTCACATGGATGTACTCATGTTGCAATGGAAAGTACAGGTGTGTTCTGGAAACCTATTGTAAATCTTATCGAAGCTGAGGAAATTGAGTTTCTCGTCGTCAATGCGCAGCATATGAAAGCTGTTCCTGGACGTAAAACGGATGTGAAAGATGCCGAATGGATAGCCCAACTTCTTCGCCATGGGTTACTAAAAGCAAGCTTCATTCCTGATCGAAATCAACGAGAACTTCGAGAACTGGTTCGTTACCGTCGAAGTATTATAGAAGAACGAGCAAGACAACATAATCGTATTCAAAAGGTACTAGAAGGCGCAAACATTAAACTTGGTTCTGTGGTTTCCGATATTATGGGTGTTTCATCCAAGGATATGCTTCGCGCTATCGCAGATGGCGAAGACGACCCTGAGAAACTATCAACCTTCGCTCGAGGTACAATGAAAAAGAAGAAGGACGAACTTGAGCTCGCTCTTAAAGGTTATGTAAATCCTCATCAACGCATGATGCTTAATACGATTCTCACTCACATTGACTTCTTGACCGAACAAATTGAAAAGCTTGATCAAGAGGTTGCTCAAAGAGTAAGTTCCTATCAAGAAGATATAGAACGACTTGATTCCATACCTGGCATCGCTAAAAGAATGGCTGAACAAATACTAGCTGAAGTTGGAACAGATGTTAAAAAACAATTCCAAACTGCACCACAATTATGTTCTTGGGCTGCACTCGTACCTGGACACAATGAAAGTGCAGGTAAACGGAAATCAACTAAATCCAAGAAAGGCAACAAGTATTTAAAATCTGCTTTAACAGAAGCAGCCCATTCAGTAGGTGCCTCAAAAAACTACCTTGGTGCATTATATAGACGAACACTAGCACGAAAAGGTAGAAAAAGAGCAGCCATTGTCGTCGCTCATGCCATATTGAGAATTGCTTTTTATCTTCTGACAAGAAAAGAAATGTATGTAGACTTAGGCGAAGACTACTTTGATAAACAAAAGCAAGTATCCATTGTACGACATTCGGTTCGAAGACTGGAAAGTCTAGGATATACCGTGACAATTACAGAAGCTTCTTGATCCACCAATCTCATTAAATATCAATGGAATCAGGCGCTTTCACCTTTTTAAAAAAAATGAATGAGCTACGTCTTCTTTAGTATTGCCATTTTCCAACGTTTCAGAAGTTAGTTTTCATGGTAGTTTAAGAAGAATATTTACAAATAACCCATCATTGCTTTACCAATGCAGATAATTCACCCTCAAAAACTTTTTCTTTATCGTTGAAAGTAGATAACAATACCGTGAGGATACCCGTTTCATTCTTTGTTGCTTTCTTATCAATAACCTCAACAATGACATGTAATTCATTATTTGGATACACTGGCTTTATAAATCTGATATTATTCAGTTTTGTTCCAGCAATAACATCCTCACCATATCTACCTTCTTCAATCCAAAGCTTAAATGAAATTGCTAGTGTATGTATGCCCGAAGCAATGATTCCATTAAATCTTCCCTGATTTGCTTTTTCCTCATCTAAATGCATATATTGGGGGTCAAATTCACCAGCAAACCTCATAATATCCTCTTTTGTTAATTTGTATGGCTTAGTTTCGAACACATCTCCAATTGTAAATTCATCTAACTTCATATAAACACCTCTTATTATTAGTTAACAATACTACTTAAACTAATTTTAACATCTGCTAATAATAGCTGGTAATAATTTTGCTTTTGTTTTTATTCAACTAACCTGCCATTTAGTTGAATAAGAAAAAAGGCTTCACTCCATATTGAAGTAATGCACCCTTTAGTTTAAGTGAAATTATTCACAAACATACTGCACAAAATGGGTTGGCATCAAGACTTTACAGACTAGATAAAATTTAAATACATTTCCATCTTTTTAATTCTATAAGAGTAATTTTTCACTTAAAAACCTCACTTACTTATGATACGGTTCCCCGTAACGAATCTAAATGAAGTTTTTTTATTGTATTAAAAAGAGAAGTGGTTTTTTCCCTCTTCTCATCGATTTATCTGTCAGTTATCCTCCAAGTCATTAATTTATACAGGGAATACAACTTTGCAATTTTCCCCTTTGCAATTTGAATTATGCTTTCTTTTGTTTTAAGATGTTCATGGTTAGGGAACATATGATAAATACAAAAGGATTCATAACCTTCCTTATCATACCTTCTCGTAATTTAGTATCCTTAAAGCCTTTTTTAGCAAGTGCATAAATAGATAATCCAAATACCACTCCCGCTTTAAACAAATCAATCGGTGACATACGCTCACCTCCTTTACTGTTAAATCACGCACGAAAAAGAGACGATAACTCTTTAAGAGCAAACCTCTCCGACCCTTTATCATAATAAGTTGTCCTATATATTCACCCGCCAGTGACTTCATACAAAGCTTATAGGCTTAATAAGTTCACCATCTTTCAATAGGCGAAGGGCCCCTGTTTATCCTGTAATAAGTAAACAACATTCGATGCATCGCCATCATAGAAGAATACCCAACACGTTAGTTCTTTCTTAAATTCAACCGGAATACTTGCCTAGCTCCCCGTTCCTTATGTCGTCCGCTGATATGGCTTTAACATCTACTTTCCAGTCTTTATATGCCAAATGTGGATGCTGTTCCTCCATATAATGTCTAAATACTTTAATCACGCTCATGTTATTGCTCGCTCCCCTTATAGGTTGATAAAAATGGAAAAAGGAGAAGATAAATCATCGTCACTGGATGATTTATCTTCTCCCTGCTTTGTAAAGTGCCTAACCACTTCATTATTCATTTGAATTTGTATCGATTCAATTTTACGGTCATTAGCTATCGTAATTTTATTGATTAGCAAATGCAAAAGCTGTTTTCTCTGTTCGTCTGTAATGGAATTCTTATAACAATCCTCAAAATGATTCATTACCCGTTTGACCATTTTAAATGATATTTCTTGCTTGCTGCCTTGCACCAATTTTTGCTCAATCGGCACAATTCGGTCATCCAATAGCCTTGTTTCTTCATCTAACTTTTCCAATTGGTCCTTTAAATCGGTCTTGTTTAATATTCCATCTTCGTACAGACCTATTGCCTTATCTTTCTTAGATTGAATAGCTTCCAATGAGTTTTTCAAGATTCGATATTCCCTATGGAGCGGTTCTGAAATCGTACGATTGCTTTCATTAATTTTACCAACTATATCTGCTGGTTAACCAAATTTTAAAATAGCAGTAAGGTTATCACAGCATTTTGTCCCGCTCCAGGTAAAAATTAACTAGGATGATTCATTGGTGCTTGAATCCACACGGTTCTCATTTTCTTGCCTTACTCTGTCTGAACAAGGTACAAGCTCTGACTTCTTGTTGGCCACAAGCTCCAACTGTAACACCAGCAAATTCCATAGGACAGCACCAACTCTATCTGTTAAATGGGTTAATTTTTGGTGTATTTTTCTTACATTTGGATAGCCAAAAGCCTTCGGAATTAATTCCGTAGGCTTTCGATTATATGAAAATTCAGCGAAGAGACTGTAGAATTAGCTTAATGCTTTTACTAAAGCTTCTCCAAATTCTTTAGCGCCATCTGGACCATCACCAGTGATAATATCATCATGAGCAACAACATGTTTTTCAACATATGTTACTTTATTCGCTTTTAATTGGTCTTTTTGTACATCTACTGGATAGCAAGTTGCTTCTCTTCCAGTAAGTAAACCCGTTTTAGCTACAGTAACCGCACCTGCACAAATTCCTGTTACAAGAACTTTATTAGTATACGCTTGTTTCAAGTAGTCTTGTAATTCTTGATTTTCCCATAGATGATCGTTCGTACCAGATCCACCAATAACAGATACAACATCATAGTCAGAAGCAAAAACGTCTGAGAAAATTACCTCAGCAGTTGCTTTACCTTCATAATCCCCTATGATTTCACCTGTTTTTGTACTTGCAATTGTCACATCAATTCCGTTGCTTTCCAATTCCGCTTTTGGTTGAAATAATTCGTCTTCATTGAAACGTTCTGGTGGTATAATTAAAAGTGCTTTTTTACTCATTTGTAGTTCCTCCTCATTAATGAAAAAGATTTGCCGGTAAGACGACCATTTCATTCTACTGCTTGTTTTCTTCACTGTGAAGAATGCACTTTTTTGTAAGGAGGTTACCGACAGGTTACAATTGATACAAATAAGGAGGTAAGAATTTATGCCAGATACATTTAGAGATGAAGTTAAAGAAAAGATCATAAATGGTGATTATAATTGTGAAAAAGAACTTACCTTATCAATTATAAGTGGTAAATGGAAAATTGTTATTTTATGGCATTTAGGGGTAGAAGGACCACATCGATTCAGTGATCTCCAAAGGCTTTTTCCAAAAATATCTCATAAAATATTAACGAATCAATTAAGAGAACTGATGGAAGATGGAATAGTTCATCGCGAGGTTTATCCAGAAGTTCCACCGAAAGTGGAATATTCCATGACTGAATTGGGGATGACTTTACTTCCTATCGTTGAAATGATGTATGAATGGGGAAAAAATCGGATAGCAGAAATCATAAAAGAAATGGATATTTCGGAATTAAACAATTAAGCGTAAGCTTACATTTACAATGTTGCTTTACAAAACCTATTAGAAAAGAAGCACCTTCACTTAACTGTAAGGAGGGTGCTTTTTTTCTACCCATCATTAAAAATTAAAATGTTCGAAGGGTCCAACACGACTAAACCAAGGCATTTTTACTCCATTATGTAAGATCATTAAATGTTCAACGATTTTCATATATTTTACAATATAGTCTATAAAAAGAAGCATCGGAGACATTTAAAACACTTATCTACGAAAGATGAACTATTTCAAAGAAAAGTCCGCTTTAATACCTGTAATATCCTTTTTCACTTAGCACACGTATCAATGGCAGTATCATCTTCACATGATTTCCCCCTCGTATATTATATTTGTTGAGCATATTACGTGAGAAATAGAACATGCTGCAGTAGTATATTTAATACACAGGAGATCATGGAACAAAAATACATATTTGTACTTCTGTTTTATCATTTTAAGGAGGTTAGTACGCATGGGCAAAAAAATCGCTACACTTCTAACAAACTTATTTGAAGATGTTGAGTACACCGAACCAGCACAAGCCTTTAAAGAAGCTGGTCATGAAGTGATCACGATTGACAAACAGTCAGGCAACGAAGTCACCGGTAAAAAAGGCACATCTGTAAAAATTGATAAAGCCATTAATGAAGTCAATCCTGCAGACTTTGATGCTTTGCTCATTCCTGGTGGATTCTCTCCTGACTTATTACGTGAAGATGATCGTTTTGGTGAATTTGCAAAAGCATTTATTCAAGATGAGAAGCCTATTTTTGCCATTTGTCACGGACCACAAGTGTTAATCGATACAGATCTTTTAAAAGGTGTCGACATCACTGGTTATAAATCCATTCGCAACGATTTGAAAAATGCTGGTGCAAACTATAAAGATGAAGAAGTTGTCATCAGCAAAAATATTGTAACAAGTCGAGAACCAAAAGATATTCCCGCATTTAATCGTGAATCACTAAAACTTTTGGTTAAATAAACATAATGATGTAAACACTTAAGTGTAAGAATAAAGGAGGATATAAATTTGTCACTCAAAGGAAAAAGAGTGGTTATTTTAGGAGGCACATCTGGTATTGGTTTAGCTGCTGCCAAGGCGTTTCTCGATGAATCCGCTCAAATCATTATTGCCAGCCGTTCTGCTTCAAAATTATCTGACGCAAAAGCAATGCTTGGTGGTAACGTAGAAGTTTATGAAATCGACTTTCGTAATGAGGAAAAGGTTTCTGACTTTTTTAAGCAGGTTGGAAATTTCGACCATCTAATTGTTACTGCAGGTGAAGGCGCAATGGGTCACTTTAGCGAACTGCCTGTTGCGACCGTAAGAGAAGCTTTTGATAGCAAGTTCTGGGGCCAGTATATTTCGGTCCATGCCGCTCTTCCATACTTGAATAATGAAAGCTCCATTACATTAACTTCTGGTGTATACGGGATACGCCCTCCTCAAGGTGCAACGACACTCGCTTCCATCAATTCAGCAATCGATGGATTAGTACGAAGCCTTTCAGTAGATCTGGCACCTATCAGAGTAAATGTGGTATCACCTGGTATCGTTGATACTCCTCTTTACGGCGGAATACCAAAAGATCAACGACAAGATATGTATAATGGCATTGCCCAGCAATTACCTGTTGGGCGTGTTGCCCAGCCTGAAGATATAGCGGAAACCTATGTTTATTTAGCGAAAAATGGTTTTACAACTGGTACATCGGTACTTATCGATGGTGGAGCTCATTTAATCTAATCCCGCGATATCAAATTCGACTGATTAATTGATTTAGAATAGAACTGATAGGGATGACTCAAAGTGTCAGATACTTTGAGTCATCCCTGCCTTTTTGTTTTTTTGTTACTAATAAAAGCAGAAATAACCACCTCAGCAACAAAGAATGATTTTATTGGTTTGTACTTTATACGACGTGACATGAAAATTCTTCTTCTACAAGACACCAATATAGAAAAGAAAATAATGGAGATTTAAAAAATGCATTAGCCAATCGCGGTTTTTGAATTTCCTCTTAGGTTGTTAACTCCCTCATCAAGGGTCCAATCAAATTTTCTCAATGAGTTTAGTAAATGCTTAATCAAGTCTATTGAGATTATTTTCAGTCAATCTTTGCTGCTTCAGCAATTGCTAAAACGTATTCTTCTTGCACTGCGTTTGGAATGGCGATGACGTTATTCGATCGGATCTTCCAAGCAAGAGCGCATTGTAATAGCTGGTTTATTTTTTAAAATGTCTCTTATTTTTTCTGCTAATTGGAAAAGCTAATTCAATCCAAAAGCTTCATTTACTTATGATAAGGTTCTTCATATCATGTTTGAAGCGAAATTTTTAAGTACCCTTGAAAGGGTTCCATATATTGGGCAAGGGATTTGGGAGTTGAGGGGTTTGAACCCTGTCCGACAATATCGGCTTCAACGGGGCTTTTCGATGGAGAATATGACTGTCCAAAACGCCTTTTTCGGTTCTCCCACTTCGTTAAACAATAACGGCCAGTTTTTTCTTCCTTTTACGGGGGAATATTTCAACCAACTTGTCTTGTCTGTAACTCCCCAGAATGTGACACCCGAAATTAAATCCCGGTGTATTATTTTAGAAGAACTTCAAATATTCCTTTGCCCCTTACCACGTCCTGAGGCGTTAACTTTCTCAGTTCTTCAGGCGTTGGGAAAAGGCGTAGTGTCGCCAATGAGCCTCTGCACATCAGGTTCGTTCTTAAATACTTGTCGCAGTTCAGGGAACACACGTCAACCCAACGATTTTGGTGGCCTTCCGGATCCTTGCCGATTTCAACAAAAGCGTCTTGGATTTTCTTTACCCAATTCTTGTCCATATCAGAACGGACGGAAATTGTATCGTTTGGAATTTTTTGTGTGAATTTAATAATTTTTGTATCATTAAATACTGTTGGATAATCCTTTTTTCCAATATTTCTCGCATCTTGGAAAACTACCGCAGCATCTACATCACCATTCAAAAGAACGATGACGGCTTGGTCATGACCTTTAACGGTAACTCCTTGAACATCCTTGACAGGGTCAATCCCTGCATCCATTAAAGCAGCTGCTGGCCATACATATCCGGCAGAAGAAGTAACATCTTGGAATGCAATCTTTTTCCCTTTTAGGTCTTTAATGTCATTTATTTTGGAATCTTTTTTCACAATGAACTCTGATTTATACCAATCTACCAGATCTTTCGTAGGCTGCCGGTTTGGTCATCAACCCCGTAGCGTTGTGCTTGCAGCAATACATTTGCAGCACCTTTATCATGTGACATTACGTATGCGCAGTTGGCGGTAGGAAACCAATGTCTACTTTCTTTGATGCCATTGCTTCAATAATCGTGTTATAGTCGGTTGAAACACTAACTTTAACAGGTATACCGAGTTTATCGCCCAGAAGCTTTTCTAATGGTTTTGCTTTTGCTTCTAATGTACCCGCATTTTGTGATGGAACAAATTGTACAGTTAATGTTTTGGGAACATATCCGTTGGCATCTGATGCATTGTTTGAACTTTCCTTAGATGAGCATGCACTTAAAATACCGGCAGCTAGTGCCATTGACAATCCTATTGCCGCAAATTTTTTAAACTTGAACATTTGTTACCCCCATAATGAATAAATTTCTGTTGCAAGAGAAAGCTTAACATAAAAATGTCAAATTTCTGTAAATTATTTGTAAACTATTATCCAATTTAGTATTTTTTTGTGATTTTTATTTCATAACCCCCTATAATTAATACTAAATTAAATAGTGGAAAAGGCAGGTCAAAGAAGTGAAAAATCCAAAAGATCAATGTGAGTTGGTCATTCTTGAAACAAGTGATATTCATGGGAATGTTTACCCAATAAACTATGGAAATAATAAGGAAATAAATGCAGGTATAGCAAAAATTGCAAATCTTATAAACGAAGAGAAAAAAATAGCTGATTATACAATGCTAATCGATAATGGGGATGTCATTCAAGGAACTCCATTAACCTATTACTTTGCAAAATTCCTTCCCGCGAAAAAAAATCCGATGATCAGCATTTTAAATCACTTGCATTATGATGCGGCGGTAATTGGAAATCATGAGTTCAATTATGGAATGAGTTTGCTAAATAAATCTGTAAACGAATCCAATTTCCCCTGGATTTCCGCTAATATTATCGATGAAGAAAAGAACCAGCCAGCATTCGGGCCGCCGTATTTTATAAAGAATTTTCCGAATGGGCTGCGAATTGCTGTGTTAGGTGTAACTACCCATTACATCCCAAATTGGGAGAATCCAAGTCATATTAAGGCTTAAAATTTGAAGATGCTTTTGAAACTGCAAAAAAATGGGGCAAATATATACGAGAAAATGAAAACTATGATTTATTAGTCGTTTCCTACCATGGGGGATTTGAAAGAGATCTATCATCAGGAGAACCAACTGAATCATTAACCGGTGAAAATCAGGGCTACCAAATATGCCATGATATTGAAGGAATAGATGTACTCCTAACAGGCCATCAACACCGAAGAATTGGCTCTAATGTTAATGGAATAACCGTCGTTCAGCCTGGATTTAATGGACAGGTTTTGGGAAAAGTTAAACTTCAATTTCAACTTCAAAATGAAAAGTGGAAATTAGTAAGTAAATCGTCTGATCTATTAGAAGTGGAAGATACAACGGCAGCTCAAAGAGATGTCTTGGAGTTAGCTAAAGAGTTCGAAAAGCAAACGCAGGAGTGGCTGGATCAGCCAATCGGGAAAATTATCGGAAACATGTCGATCGAAAATGCCTTTGATGTAAGAATCGCGGACCATCCATTAATTGAATTTATCAATAAAGTTCAAATGGCGGCTGGAGCGGTTGACATCTCCAACACTGCCCTCTTTCACAATGAATCACCCGGGTTCTCTGAACATGTAACCATGAGGGATATTGTGTCTAATTATATTTATCCAAATACATTAAAGGTTATCCGCATCTCCGGACAAGATATAAAAGATGCATTGGAAAAATCGGCAACCTATTTCATTTTGGATAAAAAGAAGGAAATCAGGGTAAACCCCACGTTTGTTGAGCCTAAGCCCCAACATTACAACTATGATATGTGGGAAGGTATTGAATACGAATTAAATATTTCGAAACCGGTTGGGTCCCGAGTAGAAAAACTGACCCGCCATGGAAAGCCGCTCAGTCTCAATGGACAATATGATGTCGTCATGAATAACTATCGAGCGGGCGGCGGCGGTGACTACGAAATGTTTAAAGATAAACCGGTTATCAAAGAAATTCAGACAGATATGACAGAACTGCTTTCCGATTATTTTCTCAAAAGAAAAACTGTAGAAGCAAGCTGTAATCATAATTGGAAAGTAACCCGGTAACAAATCAAACATGAGGAAATGCGGAATACTGAAGCACTTCCTTGTTGTTTTTCACCTTCTTGTTACCTTTATCTCATTTTTTTGTGCTTCATGGTAACGAGATATAGTTTTATTCGTAAAATGGAAATCCACCTGCCTGGGCATATTTAAGTCCTCTTTTTAAGCCAGTCATTAAATTCGACGGCAACAATCCGTTCCCCTGTGATTCCCTCAGCACGAGGTGATGCTAAATACACAATTGGCTCGGACATAACTTTCGGATACAATAATTGAAATTGGGATTCTTCTCTAATTTCATCCGGGATCATTCCTGTGACCGTGGCACCACCCGGTAAAAGCATATTCACCATAATGCCGTACTCTTTTAAATCCTCTGCCATGATGTATGATAGAGATTCCGTGGCAGCCCTTGATGGACCATATGGAATAAATCCCTTTCTCTTCATCGTTTCATGGTTCATGGAAATATTAATGATCCGCCCTTTTCCTTGTTCGATCATAAGAGGGGCAAAACCCCTGGATACAAGGAAATAGCCGGTAAGATTTGTATCAATTAAATCCCGAAACCCCTCTGGTGTAACTTTGAAAAAAGGCTGAGTCTCAACCAAAAAACGCGGGTTTACTGTTCTCATTCCAATTCCTGCATTATTGACGAGAACATCCAGCTTGCCCCACTCTCTTTTAATCCATTGGACAGCCTCTTCAACCGATTGTTCCGACCGAACATCCAAAGGTATCCCAAAAGCAGGATAACCTTCTTGCTTAAAACGGTCTACTGCTTCATCCAGTTTGCCCCCTGGTCTGGCAGCCAACGCCACCGTTGCCCCGGACTGAAGCAGCGCTTCAGCCATAGAAAATCCAAGACCGCTGGAAGCTCCTGTTACGAGGACATGTATATTTTGCAGTTCTTTTGTACTCATGAGAATGTTCCTCCATGAAGTTATCGACTAATAAGCACGGATATACTGTTTTGGTACATCCAAATCTTCCATTCCCAACTGGCGTGCAGCATGGATAGGCCAGTATGGGTCACGTAATAAGCCACGGGCAATAGCCACAAGATCGGCATCCTCATTTGCCACAACCGACTGTGCCAATGCAGGATCTTCCAACATTCCGACTGCAATGACAGGAACATCCATTTCATTGCGAATTGCACGGGCAAATGGCACTTGATAGCCTGGAAAATTTCCCGGCTTTCTCGCCCCCGGATGTCCTTCACCGCCTGAGCTCACGTGAAAAACATCTACACCTGCTTGTTTATAAGCGTGGCAAAGCTTGATCGCATGATCCAGGTCGTAGCCCCCATCTGCATATTCCACCGCAGAAATCCGAAATAGGAGAGGCATATCTTCCGGCATTTCCTTCTTCACAGCCTGGATTACCTCTACGCCAAACTTTTCTAAATTTGTTCCGTACGCATCAGTACGGTGATTGGTTAACGGGGATTGAAATTGCTGAATAAGGTACCCGTGTGCGCCATGCAGTTCAATCACATCTACCCCAGCCTCAACCGCACGGCGAGCCGCTGCTCCAAACTTCTGCGCCATTTCATGAACTTCATCTGTCGTTAATTCCCTTGGTTCCTTATAGCGGTCACTCGGGTAGCGGATGGCAGATGGCGCAACGGGAGTCTCAGTATCTTCTGCTTTTCGTCCTGCATGCGCAAGCTGGATGCCAATTTTGGCACCGTGCTCGTGAACACTTTTGATAACACGAGAAAAATGTGAAATCTGTTCATCCGACCATAAGCCGAGATCATAATTAGTAATACGCCCGTCGGGGTCTACATCGGTCATTTCCATAATGATTAGACCTGCCCCGCCGACTGCCGGCTTACATAATGTATATAATGCCAATCATTGGGGATGGCCATCCATGGCAGTAACAGAATACTGGCACATAGGAGCCATGACGACACGGTTTTTTAATTGCAAACTTTTTATTGTATAGGGGGAAAATAAATGATTTTCCATTTAAACACCTCGATATATTTTGTCTTTTACACAAGTATTCTAAGCCTTTTGTTTGCTTTTATACTGTTTGGGTATTCTAAATCTTCTTCCCATACCATGTCAAATAAAAGGTTTCTACAACATGATTTTGCATTTGTCTACAAGAAAAAGCCACAAGTATTTAAGGCTTTTGATATATAACTATTTTATTGATTCACTGCTATTTGGCAGATTCCCAATTACATTTTCCATATAGTTTTTACCCCACTGATACATGGAATCAAGGATCGGCATTAAGCTTTCTCCTTGTTCAGTCAGTGAATATTCTACTTTCGGCGGAACAACAGGATAAACTTTCCTTTCAACAATGAGGTCTTCTTCCAATTCACGTAATTGATTAACAAGCATTCTTTGCGTAATGCCTGGAATGAGTGCCTTTAGTTCACCAAAGCGTTTTGTTCCTTTCTTGCCTAAATGCCACAAAATAAGCATTTTCCATTTTCCTCCAATAACAGAAAGTGTCAATTCTTTTTCGCAGTTAAAGGTTCTTTCTTGAGCTAGTGACATTCATTTCACCTCCACACCTAATATAACACTTAGTATACTTTTTGACACTATGTATAAATAAAGTGCGTACTTTCTAAAATTAAACATAGCAATTATACTTACCACTATACCAGTGTTAGAAACATTGGTTACAGTTGCCGGGTGAAATGAAAGTGTTCCATGGGCATTAATAATATTGTGTAACAAATAGAAAAATCATTAGGAGTGAAATATAGATGGAATTACAATTAGCTTTAGATTTAGTCAATATTCCAGAAGCAATTCAATTGGTAAAAGAAGTGGAAGATCATATTGATATTGTTGAAATCGGGACACCGGTTGTCATCAATGAAGGCCTCCATGCGGTCAAGGCTATGAAAGAAGCATTCCCTAATTTAAAGGTATTAGCAGACCTGAAGATCATGGATGCAGCGGGATATGAAGTAATGAAAGCTTCTGAAGCAGGGGCTGATATCATTACGATCCTCGCTACAGCTGAGGATGAATCCATTAAAGGTGCAGTGGAAGAAGCGAAAAAACAAGGCAAAAAAATCCTTGTGGACATGATCGCCGTAAAAGACCTTGCAGCACGCGCTAAAGAGTTGGATGCAATGGGTGTCGATTATATTTGTGTTCACACTGGTTATGATTTACAAGCAATTGGAAAAAATTCATTTGAAGATCTACAAACCATTAAAGGTGTTGTAAAAAGCGCGAAAACCGCGATCGCTGGCGGCATTAAATTAGAAACACTTTCAGAAGCAATTAAAGCACAACCAGATCTCATCATTGTGGGCGGCGGTATTACTGGACAAGCTGATAAAAGGGGCGCTGCTGCAAAAATGCAGCAAATGATGAAAGAAGAAACGGCTGCAATCGTACACTAAAAATGCAAACTTCACAATTTTTAGAAGAAATTATCAAAGAACTGAGCCGCTCTGTTCCTTTAATTTCTGATATAGAAGCCGAAAATCTGGTCAACGGTATTCTCGAATCAAACAAAGTTTTTGTAGCTGGTGCCGGCAGATCTGGATTTATGGCAAAATCCTTTGCCATGAGAATGATGCATATGGGAATTGATTCCTATGTAATAGGTGAAACGGTAACCCCCAATTTTGAAAAAGATGATATCTTAATTCTTGGATCAGGATCTGGTGAGTCGAAAAGCCTTGTCTCCATTGCTGAAAAAGCAAAAAGCATTGGAGGAAAAATTGCCGCTGTAACCATATTCCCTGAATCCGCAATTGGACATTTAGCAGATATTACCATTAAATTACCTGGATCTCCCAAAGATCAATCAGCGGGAGATTATCAAACCATCCAGCCAATGGGCTTACTATTTGAGCAAACCCTTTTGCTTTTTTATGACGCCGTCATATTAAGGTTTATGGAGAAAAAGGGATTAGATACAAATAAGATGTATGGCAGGCACGCCAATCTTGAATAATAAATCATCAGACAGACTGCAACGGGTAAAAAACTTTGCAGTCTGTCTGATTACCATAAATCTCTATTGAGGAATGATACTATGAATTCTCTAAAAGGAAAAACAGCTTTAATTACCGGAGCAGGAAGAGGAATTGGACGCTCTACAGCATTAGCTTTAGCAAGGAAGGAGTTAATCTCGGTTTAATTGGTTTAACAATGGCCAATCTTGAAAAGTTAACCGCTGAATTAGAGCAATTTGATATCAATGTTTCAGCAGCAACAGCAAATGTAGCTGATCTAGAAGCAGTCCACCATGCAGTTGAACATATCAAATCTGACCTTGGTCCTATCGATATACTGATTAATAATGCAGGAATCGCAAAGTTTGGAGGCTTTCTTGAGTTAACTCCAGAAGAATGGGAAAACATTATCAGAGTAAATCTGATGGGTGTATATAATGTAACGAGAGAAGTTTTACCCGGTATGATCGAAAGAAAGTCAGGAGATATCGTCAATATTTCATCAACCGCTGGCCAAAAAGGCGCCCCTGTAACAAGTGCCTACAGTGCATCTAAATTTGCAGTTTTAGGTCTGACAGAATCATTATTGATGGAAGTAAGAAAGCATAATATTCGTGTAACTGCTTTAACGCCAAGTACAGTAGCAACAGATTTGGCCATTGAGACGAACCTGATCTCTGGAAATCCTGAAAATGTAATGCACCCTGAAGATCTTGCAGAGCTTCTCGTAGCCGGGTTAAAACTTAATCGAAGAGTATTTGTCAAAACCGCAGGACTATGGTCAACAAATCCATAATAAAAATAAATATTTTTGGTTATAAAAAAGACTGAGAAAAGTCGTTTTACCTTCTTTTTACATCAGTCTTTTACGTCAATCAATTGCTTTTAATTTATACACTTCTCGACTGGAAACAAGATCCTAAGTATTTGCTCGGTATTGTTGATAATGTTCAGTCTGACTATGATTTACTATCGCTTCGTTATTTTCCCACTCTTCATATAGAACAAATGTATTATCTTCTATAGATTTATGAAGATTATACTGTATGCAGCCATTTTCTTGTCTCGAAGCTTCTTGCCTTTTTTAACTCCGATAACAATTGTGCTTCAAGACTTTCTTTTGGTTTTAAAACTGCTGTAACAATGATAGAACCCATAAATTCCATCTCCTTCATTTCATCATCACTTATAGGGGGAGCAGTTTAACTGTTTCAAGGTTTTCCAAGCGCTCAATCATGTCATTCCAGACTTTCGGCTTGTTCGGCATAGTCGCCGATCCTGATCAAAAACGTAAAATTCCTTTCGATACATACTTCACCCTCATTTCCAATCCGGATAGAGATCTGTTCTTCGATCCCTCCAGGTTGTCACTTCTCCTTTTTCACGAACTTGATATAACAATTCCAAATCGAGATCAGCAGTCACAATCATATCCTGATTGAGTTCCCCTTCCGCAAGGATACCCCGTGGCGGAGAAGCATTCGTTCCGTTAACCTCCTTTTGTACAAGTCTTGTTCCGCAGGATGTGCAGAATTTACTGTTTTTTTCTATCGGTGCATATGGTATCTCTTTAGAAGGTATCACTACCTCATGCGGCAACAGTTCTCTCGTTTCGACCCTATGCCAAAACAGTAGTTCGCTTAACTAGCGGTGCATAAAACAGTTCTCTAGCCTTAACCCAACATGGCTTTTAAGGCGGAGCTCCTTTTGAAAGATAAAAAAATAAGGTTTCCAGCAATCGGTGATTGTTACCGAAAGTATGAAAACCTTTGATTTCAAGCCACTTCTAGGCTTATTTATTTATCTTTGCTACTCTATGCTATTTCTTTACCTTCACTAAAACACAAAATAATATATTCCAATGAGTATATTACTTCCATTTTGCGCATACATCCGAAAATGAACCTTGCTTGTAACTGACTAAGGTTCCTTCTTAGGACTATTAACCCGTATAAAAACCTCATTTACTTATGGTACGGTTCACGGCTATTGATGCTAAATTAATTCTTAACTATCTACCTCGAGGGTTGCACAAAAGTTAAAAAAACACTCTTCAACTAACCTGCTTACGATAGTTGAATAATCTCTCCCGTTTCAATTTCGAGAATCAAGTCAATAATTCCTCTAAAAAAGAATTTTTAGGGAGAGATGTATTTTGTTATTATCAATGGCATGGGAAACGTATGAATCTGATAAACGAATTGAAGGATTCTCACAACAAACATTAAAAGCATATAAACTTCAAGCTAAATTACTTATCCGATATTTCAAGGACATTAAACTTGATACCATAACCACTGTCCAACTAAAAGAATACTTATCAAAGTCGAGCGAAACCTTAAAACTCTCAAGTTTAGCTCACCGAATACGGTTCATGAAATCATTATTTCGTTGGTCACATGAGGAAGGGCATATTACTAAAAATCCCGCAGCCAAAATAAAAGAGCCCAAAACAGGAAAACGAATCCCAAAATATCTCACTGAGTTAGAGATCGAACATCTACGGGAAGCGTGCACCACTTCAATGGAAAAGGCTTTGTTTGAATTCATGTTTTCCACTGGATGCCGTATCGGTGAAATCGTTTTGTTAGAAAAAAGTCGAATCAATTGGTCAAATCGTTCCGCCATTGTAAGGGGAAAAGGAGATAAAGAAAGAGAGGTTTATTTTAATATCCGCTGTGAAATCTGGCTTAAGCGATATCTAGAACAACGTATCGATTCTGATCCTGCCATTTTTGTTACCGAAAGGTCTCCTCATACCATGAGCATTGCCCAAATGAGATACATCAACAAGCGGATTTCAAATCGAGCACAGATCAATAAAACGATTCATCCACACCAGCTAAGGCACAGTTATGCTACTCACTTGTTGAACAACGGTGCTCCACTTGAAGTGATCCAAAGTTTACTGGGTCATGAGAAAAGCGAGACTACAAGGATATATGCACAGTTGAGTGGTAGTTTAAGGCAAGAACTTTATAGAAAGTATTTTTAAAAGAAGAGAAAAAAATGCAACGCTCAAAACAAGCGTTGCTTCTTTAATTCTTGCACCCGTTACTTTAAGTACAATCCTTCACAATCTTGCTTTCAGAAATTAAAAGGGTTTATTCTACAACCCCGTTTTTATGTAAGCCCGCTGAATTGATTTATAAAAACTTAAACCAGCCAATGTTCAGGAATGCTTAGTGAAGGTGGCAATTTAGTATGAATATCGCCATTAGCCGAATTTACTTGTACTTGAGTGAGAAAAATACTTCCTTTTAGATTAGCACCTCTTAAATCAGCGTCTCTCAAGTCAGCACCAATAAGGTCTGTTTCTCTTAAGTCTGCTTCTCGAAGGTCAGAAGCAATAAGTAGAGCTCCTCTCAAATTGACTCCTCTAAGGTTTGCACCTCTTAAATTCGCACCGATTAGGTCACGACCCCTAATCATTTTTCTCATACTTTTATGATATTTGTTATTCTTTACTTTTGTTCGGACTAGTTCACTGGTTTTTTTTAGTAAATCACTAACCTTGTCCCGATGGCTTGGTACATAAAGGGCTAAGATAGATTTTGGGCTTAAATAAGTGAGATGTTCGGTTTCTTGCACTGCCTGCTCTAAATCCATATAGATAGGTCGAGCATCTTCTAAACTAAGAGCCTCATTTAAGTAATAAAGCATTTCGTGAAGTTGTTGCATAATAGGGAATACAGCAAACATTTCCTTGGCTGTTACTGAACTTTTTCGCCAATCATTTCCATTGTATGTCACTTGAGAAACCTTTTGACCTGCCCCAAAGCGCTCATATACGGTACATCCTCGAAAGCCATTCATTCTTAGGTTTTTATGAATTCCACAACGATAATCTGTCTGTAAGTTTCTACAAGGAGTCCCTTCTCCTTTATCAAAAGCAAAATCTGAAGAGGCAGCAAATGATAAGGCTACACAACATAAACCAAAACAATTTTCGCAGTCAGCACTCAAATATTTTTTACTATTGCTATTATTCATTAATTGATGAGGCAATACTTACACACCCTTTTTTTCTTATCCTTTTGATTCAAATGGTTATTACTATTCTAGGGTTGATGGAAGAAATCCTTCTTAAAGTAAACTGCCACGTTAGTTGAGTAACGACAATGAAAAAGGACTGCCGAAACAGCCCATTTGTTGTGAAACTAAAGCACCCGATTGTTAAATAAGTTTTTTCTATTTTGATGTTATAAAGTGGGTTATTATTTTTTTAAGAATTGTTCTTAATCATTTCTTCTACATAAGTTTGTAAATTAGTATATGGGGAGCTTCCTTCTAAGAATTGAAATACTACAGACAAGGGTGAAATTACAATTTCCCTCTTTTCAGAATAAAGAACACTTTGTTTTTTTCTACTCTCTAACCCTTCAACATTGTCAGAATATTGTTTTACTGAATCCATCTCGTACCAGTTAAAGTCCTGGTTTATTTTACGTTTAATTACTTCCCCAATATATGCACCAATTCGACGCACGAAATTATCCTTGTGCTCCTTAAAAAGATTAGTATTTATTAACCTTTTTGAGTACATATCAATAAATCGTATGCTTTCAATAGTGAAATCTAAATTTTTTTTCGAAAGGTTCTCTTTATCCCAAGGATCATCTGAGACATCCTGATACATTAATTTTGCTATACCTTTTAAATTATCTTTTCTTAATGAGGGATTTCTGCTAAATATCAATGGAGCAAAGTTTACATAGATAGAACTCATAAAGGCACCTATAATGATACTTATATAGTTCAATTTACCATATTTTTCATTCAAGGTATCTTTCTCTAACTCTAAGGTGAATGTAAAGAGAACGATTATTAAAATTAAAACAGTTCTGGTAAATTTAAATTTTCGAGGCTTACCAAATAATTTGTTATGAAAATTGGTTTTTTTTATGACCCAATCAAAGATGCCATAAAAAATAGCAAAGATTATAATAAACACAAGAAATTTCATTTTTCCATGCCTCTTCTCAAGCTAACTTTTTCTTTGTTATGAACAAGTGTATTCTACTATATCCATCATTTTTTGAATACGGAAATTTAATCCTTAATTTCATACTCCTTGTTCAATTAGTCGAGTAGAAGAGAACCTCTCTACCTTGCGGTAGATTGTGTTTTTCCCCCCTCCAGAACCGTGCTTGCGCTATTTACGCACACGGCTCCTCCTAGTTATCATTCACAAAATGTAGCAAATCTCTTTTCTTAAGTCATATATATTAACCTTGATTCTTGGTGAAGGTAGTGGATATTTATCAAGAAAGAGCCTGAATTTATCCCATGTAAATGATTTTCTTTGACTTCTTCTATTGAGCCATTTAAACAGTAAGTATTGAATTTTGTCTTTAAAGTTGTTAACACTTTGGGTATTATCTGTGATGCAGTAATAGTTGTAATAACCTATTAGTGAGCGTTTAAATCTATCCATAATCGTATGAATATCTTTATTTCTATTATTCTTTAACCATTCTTTAGTTTCCTTAAGTTTGCCTTGGACTTTCTTCCTACTCGATTTCCTCTTTACTCGGAAGTTTCCTTGCTTACTCTTCCCGCAATAGTGTGTAAAGCCTAAGAAATCGAAGGTTGCTGGTTTACCATCTCCCTTTTGATTTGCGTTTTTCTCCGCAAACCTCCCGAAGGGAATAATTTTGGTTTTATCCTCAGCTATTTCTAAGTTAAACTTCTTTAATCTCAACTTTAATGATTGAAAGAATACCAGAGCTTCGCTCTTATATTGAAAACAACAAACAAAATCATCTGCATATCTTACTATGTATGCTTGTCCCTTGCACTGTTTCCTAACCCTTTTCTCAAACCATAGGTCAAGGACATAGTGGAGGTAAACATTGGCTAGTACAGGAGATATAACTCCACCTTGCGGTGTTCCATTATCTGTCCTGTATTTCTTACCTTCCTCCATGTATCCACCTTTAAGAAACCTACCCATTATTCTTAATAAGTTAGGGTCAGCAATTCGAAGTTTTAAGAACTCAATCATCCATTTGTGGTCAACGTTGTCGAAGAATCCGCGAATATCTACATCTACTACATAATTTACTGATTTCTTTTCGATATAATAATTCAATATCTTCAAAGCATCATGGCAGTTACGGTTTGGACGAAATCCAAAAGAGCAATCTAGAAAATCATTTTCATAAATGGTATTTAGTATTTTCGTAATGCCTTTCTGTACAATCTTATCTTCATGTTCCGGTATCCCTAGTGGTCTTTTCTTGTTGGAGTTAAGCTTTGGGATATACATTCTCCTTACTGGAACAGGACGATAGCTTTTGCTTTTAAGCCTACTTACTAAGTCCATTATTTTATCATCAAGATTTTCACTGTATTGTTCTTTGGTTGTTCCATTAACCCCTGTTGCCTTCTTATTTGGAAGTTCGAAATGACATTGAACTAGTGATTGCTCATTTAGGGGTCCCACCAACAAAATGCGGAAAACATACGCTAAGCAAATTTCGACATGAAAAAGCCGATTTTCCCTACGCTAAGGAATCGGCTTTTTGATTTGTCTTGCTCTACAATCGAGCCCGATTATGGAAGATCTTATTGAAGATATCCTTGCATACCTCAAAAAAATGAGAAACAGGAGGATAAATGAATTTTTAATCTTTCGAATGCTAATAATATCAATAGCCGAGGTTCTTACCTCTGGTGCAACTTATAGGGTTTGGGGCATTGACGTTTAAGGGTCGTCAATGCCTTTTTTAGTTTTGTAAGGGTTTTGAGTCCATTTTGTTTACATTTTTTAGGACGATTAGTACATAGTAAATTTATCACAAAAATATGGAGGTAAATTTCCTTGGCTCTAACAAATCCTTTAAGTGCATCAGAGGTGGGAACACTTTGGCTTACCTATCAAGAAAAAACCCTTATTATGAGAATGGTGGAATACTTTATTGAAAAATCCAATGAACAGGAAGCTAAGAATCTTTTGGGTGGCTTATGGCAGGAACTACATTATTATGTAATGCAATTGGAACAGCTATTTAAAGAACAAGGGATTGTAAAACCTGTCGGAATGACAAGTGCTGATGTGAATTTAGAAGCACCTCCGTTATACGACAATGGTTTTGACATTATGTTTCTTCGAATTTTAAAAGAAGTGAGCATGGGTATGTACACCATGAATATGAATATGGCTTATAACGATCAAGTGATGACGATTTATGAGGGGCTTACGTCGGTTTCCCAAAAGATTTATAAATTATCGACCCTTTATCTGCTTGAAAAAGGGATTCTTTCTCTTCCACCAAAAGTGACCATGCCAAAAACTGTCGAATTTATTAAAGGCAAAAAATACCAGAGTGGGCTTAATCCGTTTGCTGATAAAAGGGCTTTGAATGATCTTGAATTGGGTATTCTTCATCACGCAATAGAGTCAAATAATGTTGGCTTGCTGCTAATTACTGGCTTTGCCCAATGTGCTAAGACCCCAGAGGTTAAAGCATATTTTGTAAAAGGGATGGAGCTTTGTAAGAAACAAATTAAAACGTTCGAGGAAATTCTATTAGACAGCAATGTTCATTTTTCTGCTACTTCTGGAAGTACGGTAACGACTTCAACGGTTCCCCCTTTTTCTGAAAAACTCATGATGCATTGTATTTATCTTCTCAATGGATTCAGCATTGTGGGAAATAGTTTTGGGACGTTTTTTACCTTTAGAAATGATATAAGTATGAAAAATGCATTAATCGCCAAAGATATATTTTTCTACGGACAAGAGGGAATGGAAATTAAGATTAAACATGGTTGGTTTGAAGAACCTCCACAAATGGAGGATCGAGCTGGGATCATTAAAAATAATCAATAAATTTTATTTTCAAGCGAATAATAATACTGGTGTTGTTTATAACACTAATCTTCAATGTGGGGGGATATACTTTGAAAAAACTTATTCGCTTATTTTCAGCTTTAATTTCTTTATTAATTAAGGCAGCATTCTTAATGGATAACCTCAACCATAGGTTAAATTCTTTAATCGACTCTTTATTAGTAAGAATGTCTTCAATATTAAGAATGCCAACTGTCGCATAAGCATGAGTGTTCCATAGGTATTTTCTAATTCCACATTGCTATAAAAAAGGGTAAGCGCAGTGATGTTGCTTGCCTTTTTTATAGTGCAAAATTGAACATGCTAAATTTAGGAACCTTTTCAATCAAACTGTTATTAATAAACCATAAAATTGGAGGCAAAATAATCATGTTACCCCCCTTTTTCTTAATGCCCAATAATGTATTAGTTGCTTTGTATAAAAACGCTCTAGAACAAACTGATCAGGAGTGGAAAGAAATAATATTTAATGAAATCAAAAAAAGAAATTTGAGAATCGATAAACCTTGTCTTAAACGAATAAAGTAGAAAATTACTTCACATAAAAACATTTATTTTTCTCAGTGTTCTTCGACTAAACTCCATTTAGTTGAAGAAACAAACAGCCGGCTATGGCAGCACAGCCGTTTAAGTAATGTGTGCGTTAATTTTATCTATTTCATTTTACGGATTGGTACATCAAAAAGGGGGTCACCGTATCAAAACGGGAAAAACATCGTTAAACATTCCTCTGGTGTTTCCCCTTGTTCTAATCTCCCACCAGGCAATTCCCTTTCATTTCGTTCATTTTTCAGTAAGATTACATGGTCATTGTTGAAGATGATTCCTTTAACCGAGATTGGAAGTTTTCAACTCAGCTCGTCACCCCCTACGAATTAAATGTTCATGGGTTAAGTATATCAAAGCAAATTAATTTATTTTACTGCCCTTTTAACATAATAACTTTAATCTCAAAAATGAAAGCATGTTCAGTTACTCATCAATTTCTGAACACATAAAAATTTAAATAGTTTTCTAGCTTTCTATATGCTATAAGTGTTCATAAACTCTGTAAATAAATCTATGTTCAGATATTACCCATAACATTAAGTTATGTTACGATAAAACGGAAAAATTAAAAATCAAGGGGAGAAATAAATGAAGGTAGGATATGCGCGTGTTTCAACAGGTGTTCAAAATCTAGATTTACAATTGGATGCTCTCAAGGAAGATGGTTGCGAAGAAATATTTACAGATAAAATTAGTGGAGCCAAAGATAAAAGACAAGGATTGGAAGAAGCTCTTCGATTTGTACGTTCTGGTGACACGATTGTAGTTTGGCGCTTAGATCGATTAGGAAGGAATATGCAGCATTTAATTAAGATTGTGAATGACCTGAATGATCGAGGCATTAGCTTTCATAGCTTACAGGAAAACATCACTATGGACAAAGCCAGTGCAACCGGACAACTTATGTTTCATCTTTTTGCAGCCTTTGCCGAATTTGAGCGTAATCTTATTCAGGAGCGCTCAGCAGCTGGTCGTGCTGCAGCAAGAGCCAGAGGACGACTAGGAGGAAGACCGGAGAAGTTAGATAAGAAAGAATTAGAAATGTTAAAGACATTGGTGGCAAATGGGACTCCTATTACGGATATTGCTCAAAGGTGGGGTGTTTCCCGAACAACTGTTTATCGATATCTTGAAAAGTAATAAGTCTTTGTTAACGAAGGGACAGGGAGGAAATGGCATCAAGAGGAAAAGAGCTACTTACAGCAGATCAAAGAGCAGAATTTGTACAAATACCAGCTGATATGACTGAACGGGAACTAGAAACCTATTATACTTTTTCACAATTTGACTTGGAAATCATTAAACGCCATAGAAGAGATCATAATCGTTTAGGATTTGCCGTCCAATTATGTGTTTTACGCTATCCGGGGTGGTCCCTTTCAGATGTTGAACCTATACCGAATTACGTGATTCAGTACATAGCGAAACAAATAGATGTCAATCCAGAATCTTTTTCTTTATATGCCAAAAGAGATCCAACAAAGCATGAACATATGGAAGAAATTCGACAGGTATATGGGTATCAGAATTTTTCAGCAAGTAAATATCGGGAGTTAGCTCAGTATCTTTTGAAACATGCTCTTCAAAATGGCAATTCTATGTATTTACTTCGAATAGTTCAAGAAGAACTAAGAAATCGAAAAATAATTCTTCCTGGCATGACTACATTAGAGCGACTTGTGTGGGAAACTCGTCGCAGGGCAGAAGAAAAGATTTTTAAATCTTTAACTTCCACTCTTTCACAGTGGCAAAAACAAAAACTGGATAAACTTATAGATCCCTTTGTGGAAAACACAAAAACTCCGTTAGCATGGTTAAGGGAACTTCCCGGACAATCATCGCCAGAAGCCTTTTTAAAAGTAATAGAGCGTTTGGAATATATTAGAAACTTGAAGTTTCCTACGAACACACATGAAGTTCATCCGAATCGATTACTTCAATTATCCCGTATTGGATCACGTTATGAACCTCATTCATTTCGAAGATTTAAAGAAAACAAGAAATATGCCATTCTTGTTGCATATCTTATAACTCTTAGTCAAGATTTAATTGACCAAGCGATTGAAATTCATGACCGACAAATGATGATTTTACAGTCCAAAGGTCGCAAAACACAAGAGGAGATACAAAAACAAAATGGAAAAGCAGTTAATGAAAAAGTCGTTCATTTTGCTGATATTGGGGCTGCACTTATTCAAGCACGAGATGAAGGGCTTGATCCGTTTAGCGCTATAGAAAAAGTAATGCCATGGGATAAAATCGTAGCTTCCGTTGAAGAAGCGAAAAAATTAGCACGCCCGATAGATTATGATTATCTTGACTTATTAGAAAGTCGCTTTTCTTATCTGAGAAAGTATACCCCTACTTTACTGAAGTCGCTTAAATTTCGTTCTACACAAGCTGCTGAACCATTATTACACGCTTTAAAAACATTGAATGACATGAATGAAATCGGAAAAAGAAAGGTTCCGGAAGGAGCTCCATTAGATTTTGTCCCAAAACGATGGGAAAAGCATGTATATGATGAGGAAGGCGTAATTAATCGCCATTATTATGAGATTGCTGCCCTTAACGAATTGAGAAACCATATTCGTTCAGGTGATGTATCTGTAATCGGAAGTAGGCTACATAAGGACTTTGAAGAGTATCTTGTTTCTAAAGATGAATGGGCAACAACTCGTCTTTCTGAAACCAGACTGGCAGTTCAGTCATCAGCAGATGAATATCTTGAAGAAAGAAGAGAATCCCTTGCTAAACGCCTCACATGGGTTTCAAATAATCTTGATAGTCTTGAAGGATTAAATATTGATAAATCTAAGCTTAGAGTGGACCGTCTGGAAAAGGATACCCCGGAAGAGGCACGGAACTTCAGTTTATCTCTATATAATATGATGCCCAGAATTAAACTTACAGATCTATTAATGGAGGTAGCCAACTGGACCGGTTTTGACGAAATGTTAATACACGCTTCAACAAATCGTCCTCCAAAGGGAGAGGAAAAAGCTATACTTATGGCTGCACTTATGGCAATGGGGACCAATATAGGATTGACTAAAATGGCAGATGCTACACCTGGGATTACCTATCACCAGTTGGCAAATGCAGCACAATGGCGCTTGTATGATGATGCTATAAACCGAGCACAGGCAATTTTGGTAAATTTCCAACATAAGCTTGCACTATCTTCTTATTGGGGAGATGGAACTACATCATCATCGGACGGAATGCGCGTACAAGTGGGTGTCTCATCCTTACATGCTGAATCTAACCCGCACTACGGTACTGGCAAAGGAGCAACGATTTATCGGTTTACAAGTGACCAGTTTTCATCCTTTTATACAAAAGTGATTAATACTAATGCAAGAGATGCTGTACATGTCATTGATGGATTACTCCATCATGAGACAGAATTAAATATTGAAGAGCATTATACTGATACAGCCGGCTATACGGACCAAGTTTTTGGTTTAAGTCATTTGTTGGGATTTCGTTTCGCACCCCGGCTTCGTGATTTAGCTGATGCCAAATTATACACGATTCAAAAGCCGAGTGAATTCCCCATACTAGAAAATTTACTTCGTGGACGAATTAATACAAAAATTATTCACGAAAACTTTGATGACGTGCTGCGTTTAGCCCATTCGATTCGAGAAGGAAAAGTGTCCGGTTCGCTTATTATGGGGAAATTAGGATCCTATGCAAGACAAAATAAACTCGCTACTGCTTTACGAGAAATAGGAAGAATAGAAAAAACCACTTTTATATTGGATTACATATCTAATGAAACCCTCCGTCGTCGTATTCAGCGAGGATTAAATAAAGGTGAAGCGATGAACGGTCTTGCCAGAGCCTTGTTCTTCGGGAAACGAGGCGAATTACGGGAAAGAGGATTACAAGATCAACTTCAACGTGCTAGTGCTTTGAACATTATAATCAACTCCATTAGTGTATGGAACACTGTATATCTTACTGAAGCTACAAAATTACTTAAAGAAAAAGGAATTTTACGAGAAGACTTACTAAAACATATTTCTCCATTGGGATGGGAGCATATTAATTTTCTTGGAGAATACACCTTTGATATGAAGAAAGTAACAAGTTTAGATTCACTCCGTCCCCTTATCCAATAAAATAAAGCCGATAATTCCTTAACGTAGGAAAAATCGGCTTTATTCATGTCGAATTTTGCTTAGCGTATGTTTTGCGCGTTTTGTTGGTGGGACCCCTTAAAGGAATGCTTCATCGTCCGCTATGCGGACGACTTCAAGGTCCTATGTCGTACACGTTCTCAAGCGATTAAAATGAACTATGCCATCAGAGACTTTTTGAAGACCAGACTACATTTGGAAACAAGTGAAGAAAAATCTAAGGTAATTAATCTAAAGAAAAACTCTTCCGAGTTTCTTGGTTTCTCAATTAAAGTAGTAAAAAAAGGTAAAACGAGATTTGGATATGTAACCAAGTCCAATATGTCTAGAAAAGCAAAAGGAAACGCCTCTAACAAAATTAAAGAGGCTATTAAAGCAGTGCAGAAAAAACCTAGTGCCAAAACAGTATGGAATTTTAACACAATCGTAATGGGGATACAGAATTATTACTCAGCAGCCACTCGAATTACAATTAATCTTAATGAGTTAAACTCTTATCTAAGGAAAACGTTATACAATCGGCTAAAGAAACTTAGAAAAGACGCAAATTTTCAAGATATGACAAAGACCTTACAAAAGAGGTACAAGGGATATAAATCTCAATTATATAAGATACAAACCATGGTGTTTGTCCCTATCTATGCCCAGCGGCATAAAACAAGCCTATGTTTTTCGCAGGTTACGTGTAACTACACTACCGAAGGTAGAGAAAAGATACATAAAAGTCTAAAAGCGATTAACAAAACTGTCTTATCCTCTATCATGAGAAGTTTTATTCCAAATTGGACAATTGAATATAACGACAATCGAATAAGTAAGTTCATCGCTCAGTATGGTAAATGCGCAATATCAGGCGTGGAACTAGGTATTAATGATTGGCACTGTCATCATATGAATCCATATCATCTTTCAAAAGATGATACCTATTCAAATCTAGTAATCCTTCATGAAGCAGTGCATAGACTGGTGCATTTAAAAGATAATGAAAAGATTAAAGCACTTTTAAAGGGCTTAAATCTTTCCAATAAACAAAAAGAAAAACTTAACAAACTTCGAATACAATGTCTAAATAAAGCAATTTGATTTCGGAAGAAATAAAATCAATCTAAGAAAATACATAGAATTGAATGAATTGGATTAGTTGGAGCGCCGTATGCGATTAAAGTCGCACGTACGTTGCGAGCAGGGGGAAAAGGGGACGATAACTTCAAACCCTTACCTATCTGTCATGAAGAAGAAAAACGAATAATGTGTATTTGACTCATTTAGTGAACTAAAAGGTCATACTAAGGTAAAAAAGGTGTGACCTTTGTGAAACAAACATTATTTCTTATCACATTAATTTCATTACCATTACTATTGGGATTAGTTAAAGAGAAAGAAGAAGAGTGTCTTCCTTGCAAAGAATGCTACGATATAGCTTGGGATGACGGATGGGGAGAAGGATATGCGACAGGTCAAGTAAACCAAAGATATAGCATTGTTAGAACTCTTATACAAATGGGCAAAACAGACCAAGAGATTGTTTATATAGCAACAACCAGCTATGTTGAATTAAAGGACATAAGAAATCAGCTTAATGTATATCATGGTTATTTTGAGTTTGAAGCATCAAGATATGAACTTATCAGGACTCTTCTAAAAGAAGGTAAAACGGATGAAGAAATTGTCAAAAAAGCACATTCAAGTTTTTATGAATTGGAACAAGTGATAAAACAACTTAAACAGTATAATGGAAAATTCAAATGGGAAGTGCAGTAAAAAAAGAACTTAATATAAGCGAAAGCGATAAGACATGGTGAATCAAACGAAAATATTGTGAAGAAATGTACTTAAGCTAACGGGTGCTTTAGCTTCACAACAAATGACATCGAAGGGAAAAATTTTTATGGTATTGTTCGGTGGGTTCATTCTCTTTTTAATAGGTATTGTTTCTTTTATATCGCTATTGGTTTATGGTTATAAAGAATTTAAGGCAGATGAGTCTAAAAAATCAAAAAAAGTGCTCTTTTTAGTTTTAGGAATACTTGATACCTTTTTCGGTACAGGTGGTGAATTAGCAGGACTTGCTTTAATATTATCACTTGCAGCTATCCTTATTGGTCTTGTGATTATGGGGGTATTTCATTAATACATTAATGTGAAAGTTTGTGAAATATTGTACTTAAAGTAACGGGTTGCTTTACTTCAAGAAGGGTAAAGCATTTTTTATTGTGCTAACGAAGCAGTTTAGTTAAAGAAGGATATGGGTTTTTATGGTAAAATAAACATTAGTATAATAAGAGGAGGGAAGCATTCGAATTGAGAAACTTATTGTTGATACCAATTTTATTAACCATTTTTGTTTCTTTTTCAACAGGCTGTTCGCAAAATAAACCTGAAGGAACTTCCTCCACAACTTGGGTGGCAAATGGAATGGACAACAAAGTTTCAACTGTTAATGAAGACCAATTCATCTTAGTTCAAAAGCATATTGGTAAAGAATATGAAAATAATTTTGAAGAATTTAAAAAAATTATGGATGCTAAGCAAGTCCATAAAGTGAAAGAAATTTTAAATGAACTTAAATGGGAATATGCAAAAAGGGATACACTTCAACCGCCTGACTATCAATTTATTTTCCAACCTAAAGACCCTAAAATAAAGGTACAAGCAATATTGCACAGAATTTGGATTACGCCTGATAAAGACAGATTGGTGATTGGTCGAGGTGAGAATCAATATGCTTTTCAATTGTCAAAAGAACAGTCAGCCACTTTATTTGAAATTCTAACAGGTGATAAATTAGTTAAATGAGGACAGATACTGCTAAAAGCATCCCATCAAAAGGATGCTTCTTTAGTGAATCAGAAATAAAATCGAAATAATGCCTAGCGATATTCAACTAAACCAGCTAATAGTTTGTCAACATTTTTCACTAAAAAACTTAAATTAACCATGTTATACTAAAAATGTGCATGCCAAATAACCTTCCGTTAAACGGTTTCTGGAAGGTTTTTCAGTATTTAGTTAGATATAGTTTCTAAGCAATATCTTGGAAAGTGGTTTTGTTCTTTAATAGGGCATAAATCCAATGTAAAAGCTTATTAACACAAGCAATAACTGCTACTTTATACAATTTACCTTCACTACGTTTCTTATCGTAAAATTCCCTTAATCTCTTATTTCTAGGGATGATCTCATCACTTGTTTTCTTTTTACGAGCGTCACGTATCCCGGCACGAACAGCCAAATACAAGGCATGCCGTAGTCTGCTTGAACCACGCTTTGTAATTCGTACTAGTGTGGCTTTAAATTTTCCAGATTCAAACACTTCTGGATCAACTCCAGCGAATGCGACTAGTTTTTTAGGATGATTAAACCGGTCTATCTCACCGATCTCGGAAATAATCGTTGCCGCGATTTTTTCACCTATGCCAGGGATAGATTGGATAATCTTATATTCTTCAATTCCCTTAGCGAGAGTATCTATCTCTGTCTCTAACTTTGATAGATGCTCTTTATATTGAAGAAGCATATCTATATACATACTCATGCTTAATAAATGACTTTTGTACAAAGTTTCTTGAAATGGATTGCGAGCTGCTGCATTCTTGAGTTTTTCTGCTTTTTCTTTTACCCATTTTTTTGATCCATGTTTATATAACTCTTTTATCCCATTAGCCAACTCATCTTCACTAACAGCTATGATATCTTCCGATGTAGGATATTTTTGCAGGGTAAGTAATGATACTACAGAGTATAACTCACCAAAAACTCCCTTATATTCAGGAAATACTTGATCTAATACTGCTTGAAATTGTAATTTCGTTTGTACATATATCTCGGTTATGTTCGCATGTTGCCTTGTAAGATTACGAAGATTTAAGAGTCGTATTCCACGCTTTTTATAGGGCTCTAACTCCTCTTTATAGTAAAGCTCACAGAGGCGATAAGCATCAACCGCATCTGTTTTCACTTTTCGTAAACTTGAACTTTTGGCTCTATGAGAAATTAATGGATTGACGATTATTAATAAATAATTACGCTCCTCCAAATACTGAACAACTGGAGCATGATAATGTCCTGTAGCTTCTAATACAACCGGAGGTTGTTGACCAGTTAAATCTTTTATTTCTTTAAGAAACTTAAGTAATGATCCTAATCCTTCGAGATCATGCCGGATACTAAAGCTTTTACGATAAGGTTTTCCTTTATCTAAAAATCCTTGAACTTCACTTTCCCCTTTTGAAACATCCAGACCCACGACTGGATTCATTCTAAATCTCCTCCTCAAATTCTACTTGCCAGTAACCCCTAATTCCTCCTAGTAGTATCATAGCTTCGCTTGTTATACGAGATCAGAGTCCCAACCAGCCTCAAACATGTTTCTACCAGTAGGGGGTGAACGGTTTAATTGACGGGATCAAGTCCCACGGGTGCGGACGTTCTACCCTGGCTACAGCTATCATATATCGATATAAAAAATGGTCAACCAGAAAAATTTTCTGGCTGACCTTATAATACGAACGGGTGCTTTTGTTTAAGATTTCGGCTGTCATTTTGGCAGTCTTTTTTCTTGTTCAACTAAAGAAGCAGTTTAGTTTAACAATAAATTGATAATTATGGGGTAAGTCCGAGATAAGTCCAAAAACGGCATGATAGATAGAAAAAAATGTAAAAAGGGCTCAAAGGCCTTTTTCATTTAAGCTGTTTTAAGTTCTAACCCCAGCTTTCCATCTAAAGGTTGAGGTGGTTCTTCTAAATCAATGACGTAATCGCCAAATCGTTTGATATGTTCCGTAAGATAGGGACTTAGTACACTTAAATCGTCTGGGTCTACGTAATGTCCTTCTTTCCTTAACTGACGGATCGCCGTGGTCATATCCACAACGTTTTGAAAAATAACCGCGTTTGCAACCAGGTCTCCATACTTAATGGACTTTTCCTGTTGCTCAGGATCATTGTCAGCAATAATTCCATGTCCACCAAAGAACAACCATTTGGAAAATCCGTTGTAAGCCTCTACTTTGTTAGTGGTAGCAGTGATTGTTCTGCGCATATTAATATCAGAAATGTACTGGAGTAAGAAAACCGTGCGCACGACACGTCCCAGCTCTCTGAATGCTTGATAGAGCTTGTTTTTTTGACTGTAATTCCCCAGCTTTCTCAGCAACATAGCAGAAGAGATTTTCCCATATTTAATAGACAAAACCACTCGTAAAAGATCCTTCCAATGTAATTCGATTAAATCCCAGTCGATCGTATCACTAAAAAGAGAATCGATGTGCTTATATTTCATGTCAGGGCTAGGTCGGAAGAAAGTGAGCTGTTTCAAATTCCGAATTCTAGGCATCAGTTTGATACCCAGCAGATGAGATAAGCCAAATACAGGCGTAGATTGTCCTTGTGTGTCGGCATGAATAGTGTCTGGTTGCACATCCGACTCGTTTTTCAGCAAACCATCAAGGATATAAACGGCTTCCCATACCCCGCAGGGGATGAAATGGCTGAAAAGAGCAATGTAGTTATCAGATAGATGATGGTACGCAATCCCACCATAACCTCCATATCGAATATGGTATTCGGCCAATAGATTTTCCTCATAAATATCGTATTTGGTTCCATCTGCTGCGGCAGATCCACCTTTTCCCCAAAGCTTAGGTAAGTCAAACTCATAATGATAATGGTTTATGATATCCTTCAAAGCTTGGTCAATCTTTCTTGCCGTAATATGCCTTTGATTTGTATAGGATAGGACACTCCCGGTCACATCTGCTCGCATATGCCGAGCTGCCTGAACAGGTCCTAAATTGCAGCCATAAGCAAAAGTAGTCAAAATGTATCGCTCACGTGGATTTTTTAGCTTTGGATCGGACCCGGAAGATGGCCCGAAATGACGTGTCCAATTGATCCAGTGTTCCACATTGCACAAGATATCAATCAAATTTCTTTCGGGGAGACGCTCTTTAATCAACTCCTCTAATTCTTTCAATGACTTTTTGTATTCACGTTTCTTCACTTTTTTCAAAATTGGCTCTCCGGCTTCGTTGATGCTCACATGCTCATTATCAGGGAAGTTCTGGTCAATTTGTTTCGAGGCTTCAATCATCCATGATTTCAATCCTTTTACAAAGTCTACCTCATTATCAGGGAAACCTAATTCACGACAGTATTCCGGTATTAAATGTTCACACTCTTCCCAAGGTAGCAGTTGTTTTCGATAGTCAGCATACGACTCGGATCCTGGGACACAAATATCGCCAGATTTTAGTTCTGTTGCAATACAAGAGAAGACACAAGCTTCTAAGTGCCGGCGATGAATGAGCCAACCTCCAACCCTTTGTTTTACTCGAACCATTCTGCGCCATTGATCAGAGGCAAACGAGAGATCCACTTCATCAGGTAGCCAATCCGTGCGCTTGTTCCTGTTTTCCATCACAAATTCAAGCGCATGCATTAAGGATTGATCTTGAGAGGTAGATGTAAACTGTAACAGATCAGCAAGCCTGAAAAGAGTAGACCGACTATTTTTATAATGTTTCTGAATGAAAGGGTAATAGTTATTTCCTTTTGTTGAAGCCACTGCTTCACATTTATCCAACAATGTCTGGACACTTCCATAAGAGGCGATGGTTTCTTTCACTTTTTTATGAATGACTACATCATTATTCTCGCTAGCCATGATAAGCAAAACGTCGTTAAAGATTGAAATCAAATTCTCTAGTTCGTTTTGCTTCTGTTCCTTCATGTCCTTGTGATCTTCTTTACTCGAGTTGTGTATGGTTCCAATCCTTTTTTGATACATTTCAGCCAAGTGATCTTTGGTTTTTACTTGGGCCTGGTAAATCAAACAAATAAGAAGAGTGATCCTTTTCGGTTCGGAATAATCTTTTAATTCGGCTGCATCCAGTGATTTTGCTTCAGCTGCATAATATTTAATCTTAGATGGTGCAATTCCCTCCAAAAACGGTGTCATATCACCGTAAGACTGAAGCCAAATAAAATAGTCGATATGATCCCTTAGATTTTTCAAAGTTGGCTTTTTTGGAAGAGTTTTAAGCCGATTGTAGTCGCTGTAATGCTGATTTGTGCTTCTTATGAGCAATTCATTGAAAGAATGTATTTGTTCGTTGGACAGCCTACTGAATACCAGTTAGAACAGCTCTTCATTTACAGCCCTACGAATTTGCCCGGTTAACTCATCTAGGACACGAAAACTCGGTAACTCGCATCGACTTTTAACGAGTTCTTCAATAGCGATATTAATTAGATCAGGGGGATGATCTTTCACCTTAGCTGCTTCGGTTAAGATGTTTATCATGATAGGACGTGTCTCTTTTCCGTTCGGTATGACCTGAAAATACTCTCGGATCTTTTGTTGATATTTACGGGTAACTCGAGACGGTTGGATATCCAATGGAGTATCTAGAGGTAAGCTTAAGCAATCTCGAATATGTTCAATGATCCCTTTCGGGATGGAGTCACTCTTTGGGAAGTATCCTAATTTCTGAAATGTTTTCAGCAGCACCAATGCTTTCAGCAAAAATTCTGATCCCCTTGCAAAGGAATGAACAAATTGGGTTTCTTCTATTGTTGGAGTATAGATTTGATGTAGTTCTTTTTTCGTCAGGTTACGTTTAAATCGAGGATACGCTGTTCTCTCAATCGATGCCATAACACAAACTCCCTTTATTTTTCTAAGATATTTGGAACGTTTACTTTTGTAAATAGCGATAAAGAGTGGCTCTGCTAATTCCAGTCATATTAACAATTTCTTTCACACTATATTGCTCGGTATGATAAAGATTGATTGCTTTTGTAATCTCTCTTGAATTAACTTTTGGTCGTCCTCCTTGCCTTCCACGTGCTCTGGCGCTTTTTAATCCCTCTTTGGTCCGTTCTACAATTAAGTCACGTTCAAATTGGCTAAACGCTTGAAAGACTGTCATCATTAATCTTCCTTGTGGTGTTGACGTGTCAAAATTTTCTTTTAAACTGATTAATTTAACATCGTGTTCTTCAAAATAATTGACTAAATCAATTAGATCTTTCGTACTTCTACCTAAACGCGAAAAACTCTCAACTACTACAGTATCACCCGGTCTTAATTTATCCTTCAGTCGATTTAATTCAGGGCGATTAGCCTTTGTTCCTGTCATTTTTTCAGTTAGTATTTCATTGCAATTATAATTTTTCAATAAATCAAGTTGTCGAGCTAATTCTTGTTGTCGAGTACTTACTCGAGCATATCCATAAACATATGAACTCATTTAAAATTTTCACCTCTATGTAAAATTGTATCATAAAGGGGAGTTATAGAAATATAGATTTTAAGTAATGTTTTGATACATAATAAAAGTTATTAAATCGTTCAAAATTTGCTTAAATTAAAAATCTCAAAAACAATCGTTTTTGAGATTCATGACACAGAAAAAATGTCACCCTTAAACTTAATTTTAATGTGACTTTTTATTTCGAGAGCCGAATATTTCAAGAAACGCGCCAGGTAGCTAAATCCCGGTACTACACACTACTTTTATTTAGGGTTCCCGGTTCCAATAAGAAACATGGTTTATAGATAATCTGGAAACAATAAATAAAGGAGCTGATAAACATGAAAAAAAAGATACTAATCATAATGTTTTTTGTTGTAAGTGTTTTGGGAACACCCTTACCAACAAAAGCTGAAACATCAATAAATCATAGATTTTTCCGCGAATTTGCTAGAGCGTTGCATGATAGAGATGTTTCAAAACTAAATTCAATGACAGAACCTTCAGTAAAAATTCCTGAAATTAGAGAAGATACACCAATCGGTGGTCTTGAAACTTTGCCTTCACCACATAAAAACACCCTTGTTATGATCGGGAGTTTTCAAGACGATTGCTTCGATAACCGCCCGGGTGGTTGCGCAAGAAGAATCGCCTTTATATGGGAAGTATCCATCAAGAATAACAAGATCTCAAAGATCAAGGTTGTCTCAGATGTAGCAAACCCACATATGAACGAACTCATCATTACGAAAGAATACAAAGAAAAATTTAATAAAGAAATCCTCGTTCCTTTTTATTTTCCATTTAAGATGACACATGTAACCGGAAAAATATCAGGTGAGAAAATAAATTTATATTATAAAAACGTTAAATTGAAAAGTGTATTACAAATTGAAGCAGAGCCGACAGCAACCGCCGACGAATTGATTTTACCCAAAAGAAACAGGTATAAACCAGTTGCGCTGATAAAGAATTACAAGGGAGTTATAGGAAAAATCCCAGCAGGGTATGAATTGATATTTCTATCCGATAAGATGAAGTACAACGTGAAGCTGACTGGTGATAATAAGAATTACAAACCAAACAGTGACGAATTGATAAAAGTAGCGAATTCGTTGTTATTTGTTAAAGAACCTCGGGGAATGTATTCGGAAGAAAATTCAGATAGGAAATATCAAGATGCAGATTCTTTTTACCGGTCACTTGATAAAAAGGAATACGTCGAATTTAAAAATGCGAAGCTTAACATTCGTGAAAAAACCAGTTTTGAAAATGTCAATCAGGTTCTATCCCGCACAGAACAGTATGGAGAAGTGAGGATTAGTCGAGATGGTGCCCATCCCAAGCGGCAAGTTTATGTCTTTGTATCAGTTTCTCAAGATGGAAAGAGAAAGATGGTTGTATTTGACGCTGAATCCGGAGATAAAATTTCTGACTCTAGAAATTGGGAAGAATGAAAGCAAGTCTGTTTGCAGAGTTAAGCGTTATCCTTTGGAGTGATTCTATACAATGAAAAGAATTCTGCTGTTTACAATATTTTTGTCGCTGTTGTATCCAATACCTTCTTTTGCAGAGAATGAAAATGATGTAAAAGCTGCTTTTATTAGGGACGGGAATCTTTGGACGTTTATCAACAACGAGGAAAAGCAAATTACAAAAACCGGGAAAGTGTTCGGTCAACCCAAATGGTCAAAGGACGGACAATGGCTGCTTTATCAAAATGAAGCTCCGGCAGAGCATAAGGGTAAGGACATGCAACAAGAAATCTGGGCTTATCAAATTCAAACAAGCGAAAAAAAGAAAATATTTTATGATGCCTATGCCCCATCATGGTCGCCGAAGAAAAATGTCATCGCATTCAATCAAGTAGGTACAATCAATATATCGGATTTATCACGGTTCTTTAACATTGCGGTGGGTGTTCACGGTTATACTTGGCTGCCAGATGGGAGTGGGTTCCTACTATCGTCAGCTGGAACTCTTCAACCGGACGGTTGGACAAGCGCTATCCTTTTTACCAAAAAAGTAGGAGAAAATTATAAAGATGTAGTCTTATTTGGTGGTGTTGATCATTTTTTTACCCTTCCAAGAGAGATTGGAACAAATAAGGATAACAAAATCATTGCAGTTCATGCAGGAGATTTTAATTATTCACCAAGTAAAAAATGGATTTCATTTATCGTCTCACCCACAGCTTCCTGGTCAATGGATAGTAACATGCTATGTGTCATATCAAGCGAGGGCAAGGATTTTAAGGTATTAGATGAACTTATTCGTCAGGTTGGAGAACCAAAATGGGCGCCCTCTAATGATACCATTGCCTATATTGCCGGTGGGGGAAGAATTGTTTTTGGGTTTAAAAATAAGGATTTAAAAATAGAGGTAATGCCTGCATCAACAAAATATACACCAGAAAACTACGTCGATCTTGATTTTGATTGGATTACTGACAACACGATTGTTTCATCAAGAAGCAAAGAAGCTGAATGGTCTAATGATTTTAGCAAACATCCATTACCGTCCCTTTATTTCATTGATGTTGAAGCAAACAAACAACACAAAATAACAGAACCCCCTAAAGGATATGGTGATTACAATCCTTTATACGTTAAGTCGATTGATAAGATTGTTTGGTTTAGGGGAACCTCGATTACAGATAACAACAGAAACCTTTGGAAAGCAAATACCAATGGGACAGGAGCAAAACTATGGATTCAAAACGTGGATACCATTGAATTTTATAAGGATAAATTAGATCCAACAATTGTTAATTCGTCAAATTATTCATCGTAATCTAAAAAAGTAGCGCCTTTTTAGGCGCTTTTAAATTGGAGATCTTTACTTAATTGGTATTTTCCCAGGTGACCCCTTAACCCTCGAATCGTTTCCAAACCCCTCTTTACAATTTTTTCTATCTATCATGCCGTTTTTGGACTTATCTCGGACTTACCCCATTATGGTAAAATTTGCATGATTGAATGATGTTTTAGAATGTTGGGGGGAATTTCACATTGTACACTCTTTTTGATAGTGTAGTCCATCGATTAACACCTGTTATAACAATTATAAATACCGTTTCCTTAGTCTATATTGTTGTTTTATTAAAAAAGCTTGTTAATATGAAACAATAATCTTAATGTTTGTTCAGCTAACGAGTGTAAGAGTTGAAGATTGCCAGCTGCTTCGGCGGCTTTTTTTGTTGTTCCACTAACGTGGCAGGTTTGTTGAAGAAGAAAGAACTCCCTTGTGCACATGTTATTTCTATTGCGAATGCAAAAAAAATAACATTTAGGTAACCCTAATCTTAAAAAAACATGGGGTGAATGCTATGAAGAAAGTAACGGTAATGTTAGTTGTGGTATTTTTCTTTATTGTTGGAAATGCATCTGCTTCTAATATCATAAAAACAGAAAAACTTCAAATTATAGCAGTAGGAAAAGAAGTAGAAGTGAAGGACCAAGCAACAAAGATGTTTATATATGATTTAATGCAGATATGGATGCGTCATAGCTTAGATGATTATTATCACAACAAATATCATGCAGACTCAATAAGTTGGGGAGGGCTTAAACCAGAAGGAATTCGTGTTTGGATAAGGCAGGTCGGACCAAGTGAAAACGACAGAACATACACCCATCTTATAAAAATCTCTTTACAACATGATGAATTAATTATTAATGATAAGAAAAAAATGAAAACAGAAGACACATTTACTTATATGGTTAATGCAGACTTACTTTCACTTTGCCCTGAATCAGGTAAGTCTGAAAAAGAATTTAAATTAATCAATTCTTATCATAAAGTGCAACCATAACTGGTTGCACTTTTATTTATTAAAGTTATAGACAAAAGTTAATGAATAATACGAACATATTGTGTGTTAATTGTACTTTGTTCAACTAACGGGTGCTTTAGTGGAACAAGAATAACTAAGGAAAGTCGATTTTTTAACGTATAGGAAATCGGCTTTATTGGGCTGGAATTTGCTTAGCGTACAAAATTTCCGAAATGTTGGCTGTACCCCTAATACAAGTCGTGGGCTGGTAAATTCTTCTCTTGAAGCAAGGCAAAAAAACACTGGGTTAAAGGGTCCCAATGTTTTTTGCTGTTCTATTTGTTCATACTCGAAAGGAATCCACCAAGCAGATCTTCTTTATCCGCTTCTTCTTCTTTTTCCGCTGATTGATTTTCTTTAGAAAAATCCCATTCAAAATCGTTTAAGTCATCGTCCATTTCTTCTTTATCCTGTAAGGGAATTTGAACCTCCATCTTTGGCTCTGTTACTTCTATTGAAGTTAAGCGAGCTGGCTCAGAAAATAACTGATAAATCATGTTTCCAAGCAATGCTTCCGTTTGTTCATGCTTTAACCAATCTCTTTGTTCCTTCGTCAATTTCTGGATCATAGGAATGCTGATTGTTTCCTGCTCCTTTTTATTGCTAATCCCCAGTATTACTAACTCCGCTACTTTCCTTGAAAAATCTCTTTTATCCGATTCCTTTAGCTTCTGTAAATATTTCAGGATATGTTCAGGGGTGTCCGAAGGTAAACGGAATGTAATAACTTGCCCTCTTTTCATATTATCCGCTCCTTAACCTTAATATTAAGATTGATATTAAATAACCCTTAACCTTAATACTAAAATTTCTTTTTCCCTTCCCCCTTGGTACTTGCATTTTTCGTTGCCCCCCCGTCCCCTTATCCAATAAAATAAAGCCGATAATTCCTTAACGTAGGAAAAATCGGCTTTATTCATGTCGAATTTTGCTTAGCGTATGTTTTGCGCGTTTTGTTGGTGGGACCCCAGTACCATGCTGATCATCATAGTAAACGGGGATATCCAATTTTTCTTTTAATTGATTTTCAATATAAAAACATTCCGGTGCTTTAATATCCTCGAGATGGATTCCGCCGAACCCGGGAGATATCATTTGGATTGTTTTAACGATTTCATCAGGGTCATTACTGTCTAAACAGATAGGAAAGGCATTCACATCACCAAATTCCTTGAGGAGCAATGCTTTGCCTTCCAGTACTGGTAAGCCTGCAATTGGACTTATATTACCAAGTCCTAAAACAGCTGTACCATTGGTTATTATGGCAACGGTAGTTCCTTTAATGGTATAAAGATAAGCATTATTTTTATCTTTATAGATTTCTTTACAAGGTTCCGCTACTCCTGGAGTATAAATGAGGGATAAGTCTTCTTTCGTTTTCAAATCTACTTTTGCGCTAATCTCTAATTTTCCGTTATATTCTCTATGCAATTACAAGGTTTTATCTTTAATACTCATTATGGTTTTTATATTGAACGAGATGTTCAATACATACCTCCTTATAAAGTTTTTTAAATAGGTAGTGAAGCACTGAGAGCAGCATTCCTTCTGCCCGACTACTTAAACATCAGTCTCCATATATGCTCCTTTCATGAGGATAAATCTTTAAAATAAGCATATTATAATTTTTGTAATAAAAAAAATATTGGAAATTTATATAAGTGCATTAAAAAAATTTATGATAAACTATTTTTTTTGAGCTTGTAAAATAAACGAAAAAAAGCTTTAGGGGGATACCCCTAAAGCATTCTCAGTAGACTATTAGTTGAAGGCACTTGAGATGAGTCTAAACAACGCATCCCCCTATGGCATCTTTTTTTGTTGCTCTGATTACGATAATAAATATTTACCAATTTATTCCTAATATAACTTGTATCAGTATTTTTTGAATCTTAGTTACCTTGGAAAAATTATTAAATTGTTACTAAAGCAGAATATTGTTCATTTAAGTAAATAATCTCTGAAAGAATTTTACACCCCTGAACATATTTAAATGCTTCTCTTGCGTCCTTTTCCGTGTCAAACTCATACATTGTAATACTTTTTTCCTTTGAATAGACAGTGATAATCCACATTGGAATCCCCTTAATTTAAGAATAATTTCTATCACTAGAAAGACTATCAGACCAAAATGGCGTTCTCTTTTCCTGCAAAAATGGAGGCAGGCACATATGAATAGCCTTCCATTAATCTTCTTGCTGTCCGCCATTTCCAGCTCGTGACACGCTCCATTCTTCACTGCTTTTTTCAACGGATGCAGCAACATATAACGTTCCCGAAGGATGCCCTACTCGTATACCCTCTTGGGTATGTGTAACGATTTGATTCGGTATCGTACCAGTAATTTTTGCAGCCGCTGCAAGACCCATTGCGCCGCTCACGGCATGTGCCCGATGAAGAGAGCCCATCGAAATATAACGGGAAAGAATATCAATATCTTCACGTTTGACAAGCTGTTGATCAACTGTTTGATATGCTTTTGGATCCGAGACCATAACAATTTTTGGCAATGCGTGAGTGGAAGGAGAAACCTGTTCATCCTCTTTGATAAGGCCAATCTTGATCCCTGCTTTCACTCGAATTTTCTCCAAAGTGTCAAGTAATTCAGTGTTCCCATTCACTTCATTCGGAAGCTCAGTTCCGGTTTGACCAACATCGTCTGCCCGAACGAATACAAGTGTATTAACACAATCGACTATGCTTACCTCGTATTCCTTTCCATTATCCAACTTGATGACATCTATTGCGTTATTGCTAGGGAGTGTTTTGCCTGTAAAAGTTCCACCAGCATTTAAAAAATTAAGCATAATCCTCGATGCTGTGCCAGGAACCCCAGCAATCGAAAAGTCACCCTCATACAAAATTTGACCATTTTTTACAGGGATATCGGCAACAATCATCATATTCGTATTTGTGTTGTAAATGTTAACAGATGTAACGGGTTCAGTTAATGGAACATATCCTTCTTCTACAGCATACAGTCCTACCGCAGTAACAAAATTTCCACAAGTCACATTATAGTCAACCACTTTTCTATCCAGGCTGACTTGGCCAAACGTATAATTAATATGTGTATTAGGATTTGAGGATGGACCAACAATTGCTAATTTACTTGTTGTTGATGTTCCTCCACCCAAACCATCAATTTGGCTGTTGTCAGGACTTCCAAAAATCCTTAAGATGACTCCATCCCTTAATACTGGATCTGCAGGGAGGTCTGATCTTCTTAAGATGAGTCCTTTACTAGTTCCACCTCTCATAATGACAGTTGGAATCTTATGTAATTGACCATAATCAAACATACGTTTACCTCCATTATTTTTCTTTTTGCTAATTTAAAATACACCCTTAGGGTGCCGTATTAAGGATTAGAGATTGGATGATGCTGCGTAGCTATTCGTTGTCTTGGTTCCATTTATTTCTTCTAGGCTTCGCTTAGAAGTATGTGGTCCAAAGAATATCGCTATTGCTGTTGCAGCCCAAACAAGTGAAATCAGAATAAATACATTTAAGTATCCGTAGCCTGTGTAAACAAAACTAATAATAAATGGTCCGATTACATTGGAAGCTCTACCGATACCGTAAGTTAAACCTTGTCCAAAGGAACGTACTTCTGTTCCATAAAGTTCCGATGTATACGTATAAAGATTGGATGAGAAGGTTCTTTCGATATAGTTAATAAGGAAGCCGAATACAACAATCATCACTGGATTTAGTGTTGATCCAAATAAAAATACTGCAATTGCAATAAAGAAACTGGAGGAAATAATAATTTTTTTTCTCTCGAAGCGGTCTGAAATCATTGCACCAGTTAATGATCCTAATGGAGCACCTAAAGTAATTAATGTACTGTATAGTAAGGAGTGGGAAAGTCCAATCCCTTGTTTTACTAATAATGTTGGAACCCAGGATCCAAAGCCGTAGAAAGCAATTGTTTGGAGGATCCAGACACAAATAAGAATAATCGTACGTTTAAGGTAAATTCCTTTGAAAATATCTGACATTTTCCCTGTTGTTACTGGAGCAATCATTACTTCAGGCTCCGGTTTAGCAAGAGGACCTTTTTCACTTGCCACGATTTTTTCAATTTGTTCCAAGGTTTCTTTTGCTTTATTTACTTGCCCTTTCATTTCATACCAACGCGGTAATTCAAACATTTTAACAATTCCATATAACGCAAAGATCCCAAGTGCTCCCCATACAAACACGAGGCGCCACCCATAATCCCCCATCGGTATTAGCCAACTGGAAACATAACCAGTAATCGGAATACCCGTGATCCCAATCGCAACAGCCAAACCTTGATACTTACCGCGAACAGCTTTCGGAAAGAACTCGATAATATAGGTATTCGCATTAACTAATAAAGCCGAAAAGGCCATCCCTGTTACAAATCGGGAAATTGTAAGCGACCAAATATCCCAAGAAAGCGCATTCAAAGCAGAGAATAAAGATAACAACACAAGCGAAATAATTATCGATTTCTTTCTGCCTTCCTTATCGCCGAGCCATCCCCCTGCAGTGGCTCCTAAAAACATTCCGAAAAAGGCACTGGAGTTAATGGTTGCTATAATATTTAATGGTAGATGCCATTGTTTCACTAAAGCAGGTGAAGCATATGAAAACGTATTCAAATCTGAAAATTCAAAAAAGTATGCAACAGCTAAAGCAAAAATAATTTTCTTGTGAAGAGAAGAAATAGGTAAACGATCCAGCCGATTTGCTATATTAAGCCCCGATTTATTCATAACAATTCCTCCCCTTTTTTCTCATACTTTTCTCATTTCTCCCCTTTCATTCTTGTCAATTAATTTGTCTTATCAAAGGTGTTAAATAAAAGTTATCACAATATAAAGAATAGAAAAAATATTGATTATTTATTAACTTCCATAAATGGTTTTTATGATAAAACAAACAAGTTCCAATCGTATTTCATCGATAAATAATATTAGTATAACGATTATTAAAGCTTTTGTTGTTTTGGCGTTAATAGAGAACATACTTTTTCAAATTCCTGTTTAATTCAATTAAAAAAATCACACTTATATTCGCAATATAACCTCGTTAATTGCTTTTCTTTTGCTTTTCTTATTATCGGAAAAATAAACCTTAAAAACCAGTTATTGTTTATGTAGTGAAAACAAAATAAATTGTGAATTTAATTTTATATATATATATAATCGTAGTATAGTAAGAATTATAGAAATAATTTGTTTGTTTACAAAAACAAGATAAATATATCTTATGAATAAGGGGGGAAGTAGTTAATGGATGAGAAGGATTGGGTAATTCTTCAAACCATCTTTGAGGAGAGAAATATTACCAAGGCTGCAGAAAAACTTTATATTACTCAACCGGCATTGACCTATCGGCTACAGCAATTGGAAAGAGAATTTGGAACAATGATTGTAGCCAGAGGAAAAAGAGGAGTAGAATTTACATCACAAGGTGAATATATAGCCCAATATGCAAGAAATATGATCTTGCAGCTTCGAAATACAAAAGAATTCGTACAGAACATGGATAAGGAAATCAGAGGGGTATTAAGAATCGGAGTTTCCGGCATTTTTGCAAGATACGAACTTCCTGTGATCTTAAAAGAATTCATTAGTCGGTATCCCAATGTTGAAGTTAATGTTAAAACTGGTTGGAGCGTTGAAATTAACCACTTGCTTCATAAAGAAGAGGTTCACCTTGGTATTGTCCGGGGAAATTATATCTGGCAAGAAGAAAAATATTTGTTTCGTGAAGAACCTATGATAATAGTTTCCAAGAAACCAATAAAGAATATAAAGGAGTTGCCTAGCCTGCCAAGAGTGAATTATGAAACAGACCAAACCCAAAAAACATTAATCGATAATTGGTGGCAGGAAATGTTTGACCAACCTCCTACCATCACAATGGAGGTAGACCGAATCGATACTTGTAAAGAAATGGTTCTTATGGGTTTGGGGTATGCCATTCTTCCATCAATTTGCTTAAAAAAAGATGACGATGTCCACAAAATAGTATTAACCAAGAAGAATAATAATCCTTTAACAAGAAATACATGGCTGCTTTACCGGGAAAGGTCACTTGCACTTTCAGCAGTTAACGCATTTGTCGACTTTTTAAAAGAGTCGACAAATGCGTTAAAATAACATATTGGGGTCAGGAACATCTTAGGTCCTTTTTAAAAAGGATTTCAATGAACCAAAATTAAAAGATGAGCAAGTACAAAGGTACCTGCTCATCCAGCTGTAAATGTTTAGTAAATCCTGTCGCCATTAAAGATTGAATTTTTTACGATGACGTAGAGGATTGCAGGTCTTGTTCCATTTCGATCAATGTATTTCAAGCATTAAAGGAAGGTATCCTCAACTTACCCTTACTTGTCCAGTTTCTAAACTTAACATTACAAGGAATGCCCTGTTTGAAATAAATTGCTTTTTCATTTTCTGTTATCCCAGTTTGTTCAATTTCCCTATAAATCTGTTTTCTTTCCTTTGTGGGGACAAATTCCATTACCCCAATGTTCTGGTTGCTATCTAAAGGGCTTAACAAAAAGGATTGATCCTTTTTCAAGATTCCGGTAATCAATACATCTTTATATTTATAATTAATGACTTTTAGCCATTTATCGGTCCGTTTGTTGATTTCATATTGGGAATCTTTTCTCTTTAATACAATCCCCTCTAAATCCCTCTTTTTTACAATATTAAAATAAGGAACTCCGTGCCCTTCTGTCCACTGAACAGTTACAATCCGTTCCTGGTCAAAGTCTAAACTGCTTAGTATTTCTTTTCGTTCAATAAGTGGTTTGGCAGCTATATTCTTTCCGTTGAAATAAATGATATCAAACACACAATATTGAAGAAAATGTTGACTCTTTTTACTTTTAAAACGCTCCATTACGGCTTCGAAGTTAGGTGCCCCATCCGTTCCTGGAACAATCAATTCTCCGTCCAGAACAGTTCCATCGGGTATATTAAGATTTTCATATATTTCTTTAAATAAGGCCGTAACCTCGTTATTATGGCGAGTATAAAGCTTTACCTTATTATCAAACTTTGAAAGTATCAGCCTTATTCCATCAAGCTTTAATTCCGTAATATATGAATCATCATCAAACGGTTCGTTTGTTTTTTGTAATAGCATTGGTGCGAAAAACACTTAAACCACCTCAACATAATTGTATAACACACTTACGACAGGTTCATTGGAAATATATTTACATTTATGGAATAAATAATAAAAAATCAAAAAATGTACGCACTAAAAAAGTTAGTCGATTATCCGTTATGTTTCCAAAAAGAAAAGCTGCCATAAAGACAGCTTACTGGGTAATACTTTATCAGATAAGGATGTGGCATTATACAGGTAAATAGTCTAATAGTTAACTATTTGATTATTAAGCTCTCTAGAGATAGCATTGATTTTTTTACTTTCTAAGAAAGAAACTTCAATATTAGTGCTCCGTCCCGAATTATTTACGATTTTTAATGAAGACTTATACGAGTGTAATAAGAATAAGAATCCAACTATTAGTTCTATCATTCCAAATTTTAAAAAAGGTGGAGATTGTATCAATCTAAATGATCCGAAAAAAAGGTACATACCAATTAAAAGTCTAAATATATGAATTTTAGAAGATGATTGAACAGATGAAATACTACGATAATGAATATTTTCTGAACGATAGCCGATTGGAAAAAAACCAAAAATGGTATGTTTGGATTTAATCAGTAGACTTTTATTACTTATCAAAAAATGGGCAGTTAACCAAAAAAAGAAAATACTTAATCGACAAGAATTCGAATAAATAAGTTTTTCCGATGGAATAGATTGATTCATTTTTATACCCCCTTTGTTTATTGATGATTGGGTAAAGAAAAAAGAAGCATTTTTTGCTTCTAAGCTATAAATCTAATGTGAAAGGAATCTTTTCCTCTTTTTTCTCTAGGTGCTCTAATTCATCTTTATGATGACTTAGCTCTTTTTTAAACTCAGCTTGTAAGCTTGATGAAAGTAATTCTTCTTCAGGGATCATATTAAGGATTAATTCATCCTCATCTAACTCCAAAGGAATGATAAATCCTTCCTCTTGTTGTTCATGCTGCTGTATCACGCATTCTTTTTCCTCTAAGCTTAATAATTTATTGTCAAAGCTTTGTATTAGCGAGTCTGTTTCTTTGATACTGACTGTAACCAATTCTTTTATATTATCCATATTTTTAACTTCATCAAATGTTTCACTGTGTAAGATCTCACGAATTACATCTGGTGTTACTTCTTTATTTTGATTTTTCAAGTTACTATTGATATTAGATGTTTCCTCAATACTTTTGTTAGGTTGTTCTAATGCAATGTCCTGTCCTTTTTCAATAACTTTTTCAACATATTTATGTTCCTTTGCTAAATTGATTTTATTCGCCTGGATGGTAGGGACTTCTTTTGTTAAATTAAAGTAATCAAAACGACTCATTTTATTATCATCATGTAAGATGCCTTTAAAAAGAATATGCTGATACGCTTTCTTCACTTGGATAGGATAACCACCAGAAACGAGTAAGATGGCTTCATCCCTCGGCATTCTAGTTAATTCATCGATGGTTCGCAAGTTCCGGTCTGTGTATTGATTCGATTTTGAATCTGAACCACCTTTAGAATTTTTAGAGATCGATGAAGATTGAGTCTGTATGGTGGTTTTACCGATTAAATCAGAAAAATACTCAGCAGTTAGCTTATCCCCTACTCCCAACATGTAACGCAAGCTACAATTATTAAAAATAGCTTCAGCTTTTTCTTTATTATACTTATCTATTAGCTGACCCATTGATTGTACGATTGTACTTGAAGAAATGCCATATGAACGACAAGTCGCTAAAATTTCCTCATAACCTGGAATTTTGCCCAAATTAGGGAACTCATCTAGAAGAAGATTGACTTGAACAGGCAATCGATTGAAATTTTTATCTGCTACATCATATAAACGTTGGAACATTTGTGTAAAGAAGTTTGCAGTTAAAGGTTCCCAAGTGCTATCTGCTACCGGCAGTATGATATAGACAATCATCTTTTTCCTTCCGATATCATCGAGTAAAAAGTCACTTGTTTCAGTGAATCTCCTTACATCCTTTGCGTCAAATTTTGATAAAGTGATAGCCAATGAAACAAAGATGCTGTCTCGGACTTTGTCTGAAGCCATTCGAACAATTTGATAGGCAGAAAAAGCAGGGTGATCGGGGTCTAGGTGTGAAAAGAATTGATCCATTCTTAGAGGTGTACTTCCATGTGTAGTCAGAATTCTTTTGACATTGGCTAAGTTCGCGTCAGTCGGAGTTTCATATTTAACATACAGTAGTAACGTTTTTAAAAGGGCAATTTCAGCTTTGGTCCAAAAATCAGGCTTTTGCCCTTGCATAGAGTTAATAACAATGGTATTCGCTACTTGTTCAGCTTCTATTTCTTTTGTTATATAGTCGATTGGATTATAACGATCAGAAATTAACATTTCTTTGAAATTGATAAGTCTAACTTCATACCCTTGCTGCTGTTTTACTTTGGCCTTCGCCTCAAAAATTTCCCCCTTAGGATCCGAAATCACCATTGAACGATTTCGCTCAAAAATGATATTTGGTAAAATATAAGATTGAGTTTTACCAGATCCAGGTGAACCCACGATAAACACATTTCGATTAGGGATTTTTGTTTTCTCCGGTAAAATCAACGGTTTATTTTTTATTAATCCTAGAATTAAACCAGGAGTATTTTTCAAATTTTCCTTTGCTGACTTATTAAAAGTATTCTTAACAAAATTTATATCGTTAAAAATTTCACTATGATTTGAAAAACGAGCCGTACCATGAGCACCATATTCAGATGCTTCTTTATATCCATTTCCTGAAATCAATTTATAAATTTTAACAGAAAGGAATATCACCCCTAAAACAGCTGCTAGTTGTAAAGGTTTAAACAAACTGACATGCTTTGCCACATTAATCAATTCAATTGGATTCTTCATCGCATTCGTAATAGTATTAATGTCTTTATGCTTTGGAAAGTTAATGAAAAAGCTTAAAAGAAATAAATCGGCTAAACTCACTACTTATACCGAAATCAGAACGGACATAAAGACTGTTCCCTTATCAAATCTATTTTTCAATAGAACCTCCTTATCTGCTTCTACCATCATTATTTTTTCGCCTATATTTATTTTCCTCTAATGCTCTTTCTATGTTGGTTTTTCTTCCCTTTTCCGAATCATCCATAAGGTTGTTGATACTAGTTGCAATACTACTCATCATTTCAGCTTGAACACGGTTATGATGGGTTTGATTACTTGGCTCAATGTTTCTACCCTGAGAGTCAGGATGATCTTGATTTTGACCATGAGAATCGGAAAGATCCTGACTAGTTTTATCCAGATACTTCATAAACTCGTCGATTGGAATAACACGTTGTTCTTTTTCGTTTGCTCGTAGGATTTTTACAGCCGTTTTTCCGTCAAGATGATCTAACCTAGAATCATTCGGATACTGCGATTTAACTTGTGATATCATTGCTTTTTCTAAGATACTTAAAGACGTTTTAACATGCTTTAATCTTTCTGCTACAGCAACACGTTGTTTCTCCATTTCCTCTTTTCGTTTTGCATATTCAGCCGGGTTAGTAAGACGAATTTCTTCAGCTGCCGTTTCTTTCTTATCTAAGCTCCTGATCCAGTTCACAACGAATTGATTATCTTTCCGGAACTTATCATATTGATCCAATAAACTCATTTCTTTAAGAGGCTTAGGGTTTTCTTTATTCATTAGATATTCATGTGCCTTATCTAGAGGAATAAGGGTACCGGACTTTCTGTACTCTTGAAGCAGCTTATCTACTTCGTGAATAGGGATTTCCTTCAGTTTTTTATCATCTTTATAGAGAATTTTTGCTTGAGTCAAGGTGACGCCCTCAAGCACTTTTACAGCCTCATCTACTTTTGCTTTATTCTCAATAAATTTTTCTTTTTCTACCTTAAAGCTTGCAAGATTTTTTCGGAAAGAAAGTGTCCTCTCCTTAAGTTGTTCCATATAGTTTTCAATTGAAAAACCGTCACGTTTTAAATGTATTTCTGCCCTATCTTTTGCAATGGTGTTGTCTGGACTATTTTTGTACTGGTTATACAATTCTTTGGATTGATCAATGATCGAAGCTTCAGCTTTTATTGCACTCATCTTCTTCTCTAATGCCTTCTCCCAATTTTCAAATTGGAAGTGACATTTCAAAGCGACTGAGAACGATACTTCTTCCTTCATTCGATTACGAACAAAGGTGATCGCTGTTTTTTCTTGAGGACTTAAATTATTCCATAATCCACTCTTTTTAAGGGATCGACGAATATCCATTTCCATTTCATGTTTCTTTTGTTCTAGATCTATAATATTTGAATGAATCTGTGCCAATTCATGTTGGTATTTCCGTAACTCACGATTAGCATTTTGAATATCTAAATTCAATTTTCCTTCTTTGGAAACAGATTGATATTCAATACCTTGTTGTAACGCTTTTTGTTGAGCCCTCTTCTCCATTCCAGCAGCCACATGACCTAAATGTACAGTACCGATTTCATCTCTTCCTTGGCGCTCATATGAGCGTAAATCAAACCTTCTTTCTAAGTTAAATCGCTCATAAGTTTTGTTTACTAAATCCTGATAGTTGTTTCTCCAATTCAGAACATTTTCTTTATGATCCCAAGGATTATCTTGATAAATTTTCTTACCTTTTTCATCTAATCGTCCTGTAAATGGTCGTTTTTCTCCCCATGTACCATCATCATTGAACGGTCTCATAGTTAGCATGATATGTGCGTGTGGATTATGTGACTTATCTCGATGAATATTCACATCTGCAACCATACCCTTTTCTACAAATTGAGACTGAACAAAAGTCTTAACAAGCTCAGTTTGTTGCTCTTGATTTAAGTCATTTGATATGGCAATTAAAAGATATCCCCTTTTAATGGGATAAAGCTAATATTGATATAATCCCCGACACTTGTTTATTAGAACGGTTCTGCCCGTGGAAGTTGTTTAAAATAAAGTTTAATGAAATTGATGATAATAACCGTTGATTTATCAACAAAAGAAAAGAGCTTGTTTTGTAAAAAGATTGTCAAATTAAGCTCTAAAAATATTTTATTGAATCAATCTTTATAAAAAATCTTGATCATTTTATGCTAGTCTAATGGTATTAAAACACCATAGTTTTACTTCACAAACTTTTAAAATCTACTTATTTATTACCATGTGAAGTTTTCACATTCCTAGTGAGTCTTGTAGAAAAGTTGCTAAATATTCGACATTGGTTATTTTTTTATTGCATTCGCTGCTATCGGCGCAAATAAGATTGCCGATGGCTTTGTAATAATCCGGGTTTTTAGATTTTTTCACTTTTGTTACAGTGGAAAAATAGGCAACCTCGCCAAAACAATTACAGAAGGAACAAATATTATATTTACTAGTCGGTGTAAATTTACATTCAATGCCGGCCATTTTTCCATCCTGCTCATATACAATAAATTTTTTATTGTATCTTAGATCGTTCCAGCTTAAATAGGTCAGCTGGCTATGGTCTATTCTTGATAAATCAGGCAGCTTTAATTTTTTATTCTTCGGAAACATTTTTTTCAGTTGCTGCTCGGAGATTTTTGGAAAGGGCAGCAAAAAGGCCGAAATACGCTGGATATATTGCTCATACTCGGCATCTGTTTTCAGTCTGGAAAGATCCAGCATTTCTTGTTGATCTAATGATGCATTTGGAATGAGGTCCAAAATTTTGGCATTGGCTAAGTCGATCACAGCAGCCAAAACGGTTGGGGGTACATTCTTTTTGGTGCTGTCCTTTATCAAAGCAATCTGTTTTTTTATAAAATTCAACTGTTCATTTTTAATAAATTTTTCGGTCATCACGTATTTCTCCTATCATTTTGCTGACGTCTCTTTACACTTATTTTAAAAAATGCAGCTAGCTTCTAAAATGGAGAAAATGACTTAGAAACGTTTTTTACATAAAAAGCACTGATGAAGGATTTTCACCAGTGCAGTTCGCCTACTTTTTATGTGAGTAAACAATTTTCTTAATGGTTTCGGTTGAAAGGTAATATTCCTTAGCTAGTTGCTGGATACTGTTACCACTAATAAAAGAATTTCTAATGGCGGCATTACGGTGATCAAGCAGTCGTCTCCCGCCACTTGAAGTTCCCCATTTGTGATATTCCGTTTCCGGCTTAGGAATGTAAAGGGTCTCCCCCTGAACATACTTTTGGATTTCCACGATTAGCTTTTCAGGTAAAACTTTGTTTGCATTAATATATTTCAATTTTGCCCGCCCCTTATTTTGATTTCGAAAAAATAAGGTGCAAAGCCAAAAAATTAGAAAAGCTTGTTCAGCGATATAACTAAATGTTTCGCCCCATGCAAAGTATCGCCTTTAATTTATAATTATAGCGAAATTTACTATTTGATTGAATCGTTTTAGCCTTGTTTTTTTTATGGTATTTCCCGACAGGCTTCACTAGTTTTAGGAAATCACAGCAATTTCACATACCTTCCAATAATTATTTCAGCCTTGTGAATTACCTTGTGATTTCATACGTGAAAAACGGTACAAATACCATTAAACCTTGGTTAGGCAATAAAAATGCACACGAGATTTCATATGTGAAATGACGTGTGCATTGCATCGTTATTTAATTGTTTGCACCTATTAAGTAAACTCGTTAGATTAGAAATCCGTGGGGTTTCCTGATATCCATAAAAATGCTACTTTTTCTTAGAAATTTTCAATTGAAGCTGATGATTAATCGAAACCCATAAAGAGATAAGAAGACCTGCCCAAATCATGATTGCACCTATAAAAGGCTGTCCAGCCATTGATAAACTCCAAGAAATGATGAGAAAAAATAACAGTATAGACGCTAAACGTCCATCATCAACGATTAGCCCCCATAGCGTTGATAGTACCTTCATTTTGTTTCCCTCCTTCCACTTGAAGTTTACTTTTGATATAGCGAACAGTTACCCAAGAGAAAAGCAACAGACTAGCTGACATATACACAATCGACATGTCGGCTTGTGGCCAGTCTACCCCAAAAGCTTCCCCTACCCAAAAAGCTCCGAAACTGGTGAGCATAACTCCAACAATAAACTTCATTGTATTTTCAGGTATTTTCGTCAATGGCTTCCGCAAAAAGATGCCTGCCAATAAAACTATAACAACAGCCGCTACTGCACCGATAATAGTATCTTGCATTAATCCTGTACGCGTTGAACTTGTTCCTAATGTAATGACAATAAAAATAGCTTCCATCCCCTCTAAGAAGGTAATACTTAGCGATGTCATAAAACCGAAGGAATCAATTCCATTTCCTACTTGCCCTGCTTTTCTTTGGCGATCTAATTCTTTTTGGTAGCTCTCCGCTTCGTCATGAATTGCTTTAAGCCCGGAATACCGTAAAATAGCCTTACGCAGCCAGCGTATTCCAAACAACAGCATAAATAGACCGACAAGAAGCTGAACCCAAAATATATGGACAATTTGAACAAGCGGAGTTCCAATTCCTACAACTAAGATTGTTAAAATAATAATAGCAACTGCAGCTCCAGATAAAGAACTCTTCCAGCCCCTAATAGTACCTACTGCTAAAATAATCGTTAAAGCTTCAATAAATTCTACACTTGTTCCAAGAAAACTAGCTAACATTGCATAGTATTCAAAAATCATCCTGGCACCACCCTTTTTGATAGATACAGATACGCTATTATTCAGAACACCATATGCTGTGAATTTCATGAATATCCATTTTATTAATACATTTACTTCCGAAATAAACAGAACTTTCTATCCGTCTCGGAATCTGAGGGAAATAAGGCCAGCCATTGCAATGAATAGTGTAGATTTACCGCATCCCGATGGCCTAGTAACAAGGATAAATTCCCGCGCTTCACTTTCCATACAAGTTTAGCTGGGCTGCAATTCTCGACATTTATCCGCTGGAATAATAATTTTAACGGATGTTCCAATTTCTAGCTTGTCTGGATGTGTTATTTCAATTGGTTGCCGGTATCCTTGAACATTTACATAGTAACGATAATGGTTACCAAGATAGGTACGAACGATAATTTCCCCTACTACACCTTCAGAGTCATGAGGCAGAAATTGAACATCATCAGGCCGTATAAATTGGGGCAAAGAATTTCCCTCTCTTTGAAGGATGTTGGCACGACCCATAAATTTAGCGACATATTCAGAAACCGGTTCTTTATAAAGTGTTTCCGGCGCCCCAACTTGTTCACATTGTCCGTTTTTTAAAATAGCAATTTGATCGGCATACTCATTGCTTCTCCTTGGTCATGAGTTACGTAGATGACGGTCATATTTAATTGCTTGAAAATCCGCACCAATTCCACGCGCATTTCTTCCCGTAGAGCCGTATCGAGAGCGGATAACGGCTCATCCATTAAAATTAGGCGGGGGTTTGGGGCAATGGCTCTTGCCATTGCAATCCGCTGTTTTTGACCGCCTGATAATTCATGAGGATAGCGGGTCAGATAATCTTCCATGTGAAAAATCGAAAGGGTTTCGACGACCCGTTTCTTTAACTCCTGACCTTTTATCCCCCGAAGTTTGAGACCGAAGGAGACAATCTCAAAAACATTCATATGGCCAAAGAGCAAAATCTTGAAACACCATGCCAATTTCACGTTTTTCAATTGGAACTTCCCGGCCAGGCTCCGATACAACCTTTCCATCGATGATGATTTTCCCACCATTAATGGAGGTAAGGCCAGCAATCGATTGCAGTAGGGTTGTTTTCCCGCAACCTGAAGGACCGAGTAACGCTAAAAAGGTTCCTTTTTTAATCGATAAATTGATTCCCCGTAAAACTTGTTTGTCAGAATACTGTTTGTGTACGGAATGTAGTTCTAAACTCATTCGGCAATCTCTCTTTCCTTTTGCATTGGATAGGATGCTTCCATTGGAACTGGTTGCAACTGAATAGCACGCATAGAAAGTTTCTTACTGGCTTTTTTCAAAGCATAGATAAATGGCTGTCCAAGACAGTAGCACACAAGTACAACTCCAATGGATAAAACCGTAAGGGCTGCTCCATCTTCAACTTTAAGTTCTGTGTATGACTTAGTAATTACAACCGGCAGCACCATCTGATCAGGTGGATATAAGAGCTCCGAAGATGGCAATTCAAACATAATGTGGCTGAAAATGAGAAACAGCGTTGAAATCGTCGTACTTGATACTAATGGGAACAGAATCTTTCGGAAAACACGGAAAAGACTTGCTCCATGTATCTGTCCTGCCTGCAATAACGTCGGACTTACTTGGGTAATGGCTGCGATTTGCAATCGAATCGAGTTTGGCAAAGAGCCAGCCACATAGGCTAGATACAAACAAAATAAGGTCCCATAAAAATTCAAGTGTAAAGGAATTAGATAAGGCGCATTATAAGCAAAAACAAAACCAGCAGCCAAGACTATTCCTGGAATGGCAAGCGTTGACATTGTTAAAACATACAGAATTTTCGTCTCGATTCCCGATTTTTGATGAATGACGAATGCCAAACCAATCCCTAAAATGGTGACAGTCAGTGCTGTTAAAGTGGACAAACCTAATGAGCGCAGAATTGCCAAATAGGAATCACTTCCGCTTTGAATGGCGCTTTGATAATGAGCCAATGTCCAATTCGATGCAATGAACCCATCACTAGAGTTCTTAAAAAATGAAGTAATGACTTCCCCGCTGATCGGCAGGGCATAAACAAGAAGCAGGAGAAAATAAGCCACTGTCGTCCATATAGCAGATGGGGAACGCTCAATCCGATTGGGCCGAATTTGGTTTTGAATAATGCTGTATGAGCCTCTCCCAAGAATCCACCTCTGACTCAATAACGAAAGAGCAATGACTGCGATTAATACGAAAGACAACGCCCCAACCTGTGAGTAATTTACCGGCATTTGACTAAGGGAAGTGTAGATAGAATAGGTTAGCATTGGAATATGTGCCTGTGGAACAATTGCTGATGCAAATCCAAAGTCACTAACAGATTCAGCAAATGCTAGTGTCGCTCCTGCTAATATTGCAGGAAACAGAAGAGGGATGATTATTTTCATCCATACTCGAAAATGTGAGGCCCCTTGTGTCCTTGCTGCTTCTTCAAAATCAGATCCCAAGCGCTCTAGCCCCGAGCGAACGGACAAGTAAACGACTGGAAACAAGCGAAAAGCCATCGCAGCGATAAGACCCACTGGTGTAAAAAACCATTTGAAAGTTCCATCGGGCAAGTGGAACAATTCACATAAAACGCCTTTATCCTGCAGCATTAAGACCCAGCCTTCTGCTACTAAATAGGATGGAGTAAAAAAAATAATCCAAATGAACAAACCGACTACTTTTCCCCCGTATACCCATTTTCGATGGACTAATATCGCAAAAAAAGTTCCCATGATTGACGCTAAAATGGCTGTGCCGCCCCCGAAAATGAAAGCATTCACAATCGCCTGATACGTATAACTGTCTTTAAAGATGGTCCCAAAAGACTGGAATGAAAATGGTTGAAATCCCTTATCAAACAATTGCGGGAACACACTTTGCAGCAGTATCGATCCCAATGGGTAAGCGACCAAGCTTAGCAGCACGAGTATGCTAGGCCAGGTCAGCATTGGAAATTGGAATCGGGCGCTTTTCCGTTTACTTTTGAACAATGTTTTGGGTGAACCAAGTCTTAATGTCATTCTCGTGCTGAGCCCCTGCTATCGGATCTTCCTCGTTCCATTTAACCGTATCTGGACGGATACCCTGCTTTCCTGGTGCTCCTTGAATGAGCGATTCAAAATTTGCATCCCCGTCATCAATGGAAGAAGCCACTTTTAAACCTTCATCACTTAGTACAAAATCAACAAATTGCTTGGCTTCTTCAAGATGAGGAGCCTTTGCATCAATGGCGATATTACTTGTTAAAGTAGTTACCCCTGAAGAAGGATAAATAACTTTAATCGGTTGCTTTTTATTGATTAAATCAATGATTGCAGAGTCTTGAGCGATGGCATATTTCACAATTCCCTTACTCAAATTGGTTAAGGTTGGCCCATTCGAGTCATACACATGTAAGCCATTTGCCTTAAACTTGGTGAAGAAGTCTTGCCCTTGCGGAATTCCACCTTGTAAATCCATCAATCCAAGGACCGTCGAATATGTAGGACCGGATATGCTAGGATTATTCATAGCAATCTGGTTTTTGTACTTAGTTTTTAATAAATCAGACCAATCTTTTGGAAGTTCCGATTCTTTTACTAGTTTCGTATTGTAAGCAATCGCACCAGCAGCTGTTGCCGTTACCGGAAAATAAGCATGGTCTTTTGGGAACATCTTTTTACCTAAGTCGGTATATTTATCTGTACCAGCAGGCAGGTAGTCTTTGTAAAGCATATCTTGGTTGTCTAGCCCTTGCATGCTGGATGGGCCATCGAACCAAGCCACATCCCACTGTGGATTTGACTTTTCAGCTTGCATTTTGGCTAAAAGTGGTCCAGTCGAATCGTCCACTAGTTTCACTTTGATTCCAGTTTTCTTTTCAAAAGCTTGTGCAATATCCTTATCGAAGCCCTCTGCAGAATAAAAGACTAATTCTTTATTTCCTTTAGTTGAATTGTCTGTTGATCCCGCAGTTGCTGATGTTGCATTCGAAGCCGTGCCGCACCCTGCAGCAAGTACCATCATGGAAGTGGTTAAAGCTCCAAGTTGGATGAAGCGTTTCATGTTTTTCAAAGTTTTCTCCTCCTGCATACTTTTGTTAGATACAAACCAAGTATAGGTGGAGATTATTATAGTTGTTTGAATTCAATGTAAATTCCATGTTAAGGATACATAAAATTACGAAAATTTATAAAACACAAATAAGCCACATCTTTTCTCCATAGATGGTGGCTTTCCGATGATACTTCTGATTCAAGAAGTAAACCAATTCATTATTAAATAAACTATAGTTGAACGGATTAATTATAACAATGGTTATTTTGTAACGATTTTTATCTTTTATAGAAGGTAGAATCAGAAGGCCTACGAGCGCATGTCTTTGGATTACACGATTTAAGGGTTACTGACAATGAAAAGATTATCTTATGAACGCCAATGTATGATGAACTGTATGCCTGATTCTGTTTCAAATATACAGAATCTTTACATTATTTTAACGCTAGGTCAAGAAAGAAATCCCCAAGTGATAATACAATAAAGGGGAATTTATCATTTGGAGGGATTGGTTGAAGATGACGGCTGCTGGAGCAGGATATGTCTATTTTGGGATTCGCATATTGTTTAGGAGGAGATTTTTATGAGAATCGCTATTTTCACAGATACCTTCTATCCAGACATAAATGGGGTTGCTCGAACACTTAAACAATTTACTAGTTATTTAAATGACCAAAACATTGTCTATAAAGTCTTTGCACCTGATTCTCATTCAAAGGAATATGTTTCTAACCAAATTCGTCGCTTTAAAAGCTTCTCTTTTTTCTTATATCCAGAATGTCGTTTGGCTTTTCCCAACCTTTTTCGTATTAAATCAGAATTACAACAGTTCTCTCCCGACATCATCCATGTCACTACTCCATTTAATAATGGGCTTTGCGGGGTTTATTTAGCTAAAAAATTAAAATTTGTGTGAACCGGGTAATGTACAGGAGTTGCATATGCTATTCTTCTTCTATTAGAAAATGATAGCTTACGAAAGCAATTAGGGCTTGAAGGGAGAAACTATGCTTTAGCACAAAGTTGGGATAACACTTTTGCCAATTTACTTTGGCATTATTCTACAGTTATCGAGGATCCAAAGATACAAAAATATGCGTGAGTGCTAGTAGATTTTATACAATCTATAAACCTAGAATAAGGAGTGATCTGAATGGATACTTTTTCTCACATCTTTATAGGCCTAGGATTAGGTGCTCTCGCTCAAATTGACCCAGCTGTCTCAGAAAATATTCCGCTAACACAGGCGGTTGTTTTAGGTACGGTCATTGGTTCGAACGCACCTGATTTTGACTTTATCTATCGATTTAAAGGGAAGGGCAGCTATCTCCGGTATCATAGGGGCATATCTCATTCACTGCCTGCTCTTCCTATATGGGGTATCGTTGTTTCTAGCTTGGTCTATCCATTCTTTCCGGGTACATCTTACCTTCATTTATTTTTATGGACATTTTTAGCGGTGATGGGGCATGTCTTTTTTGATTTATTCAATGTACATGGGACACAAATCTTGCTGCCTTTTTCCCGAAAATGGATTGCCTTTGATTCGATCCCTTTAATGGATCCTTATATTTTGATGCTCCATATTTTAGGTTTTAGTTTACTCCCATTCTTTAAGACAGGGCTAACCTTTCTTATCATTTATATATTCATATTCTTTTACCTTACTATTCGAACTCTTTCAACGGTATTAACGAAAAGACACTTACAAAATCACTTTTGGAGTGCAGAACGCATAAAACTAATCCCACATATGGCCTTATTTAAATGGGACATCATCATTGAGACGCGAGAGGATTTTTTATTTGGAGTTTATTCAGAAGATAGTCTATCCATTGAACACACTCTTTCAAAAAAAATCGACTTTCCGGCATTGGTATCAGATAGCAAGAATGACCAATCCGTTTCAGACTTTCTTTCTTGTACAAATTATGCTTATCCATTTGTTAGTAAAAGAAAAAGCGGCTACTTTGTTTATTGGAAGGACCTCCGTTTTCGCACAAAAAAATTTTTCCCTTACCTTGCCATCCTGTTCATTTCCAGTGATTTTAAAAGCAAGAATTGCTATATAGGCAAGGTAACCTCTTTAAAGCAATACAAAAAGGTTTTAAGAAATTTAAAGAATACCCCAACATCTACCAAATCAAAAAAGGGTTAAGGTACCTGTGCCTTAACTTCTTTCAATTAAACGTTTGATTAGTTTTTCTGTCGAAACCATCATTAAGAAGAAAAACCTTATTTACCAAGGCTTCAACTCCTTTTAATTAAACGTTTGATTAATACCTGTATAAATTTGTCTATGTCCGATTATATTAATTTGTAGGTAATTTCAACCATTATAGGGGGGAAAACATGAACTTCGTGTCAAACATTTTAATTATAATCGTATTCTTAATTTTCGTAATCATTGCTATAGCGCTTATGATCTTCGTCTTCTACCTTTTAGTGTTTGACAGAAACCAAAAAATGCACTCTATTCTAAGAAATTATCCCGGACTCGGTAGGGTTCGTTATTTTTTGGAAAAAATGGGACCTGAGCTTCGTCAATATTGGTTCAACAGTGATACAGAAGGTAAGCCTTTTTCAAGAGATGATTATGAACATATTGTCCGAAGTGCAAAATATAAGCGCGATGTTGTCGGTTTTGGATCCAAACGTAATTTCGAAGAAGAAGGGTTTTATGTCCGAAATGATATGTTTCCAAAACTAACAGAAGAAATCAAGATGGATCAAGAAACCATAGCTTTAACCAAAAGATATTTATTAATAAAAGATCCGCTCTTTACCCAAAGAGAAGAAAAATGGGAAGACGAAGAGTCCTCAGCCCAATTATTGCATGATAAAGATGCCATAATCATTGGTCCAAATACCAAGTATCCCTTCGTCTTAAAAGGTCTTATTGGCATGTCCGCGATGAGTTATGGGGCGTTGGGGAAAAATGCTATAACGGCATTATCAAAGGGATTAGCAATCGCCAAAGGAACATGGATGAATACTGGTGAAGGCGGATTATCTCCTTATCATTTAGAAGGCGGGGTTGATATAATTATGCAGATTGGACCCGCTTTGTTTGGAATCCGCGATAAAAATGGCGAGATAGACTGGGACGAGCTAAAGAGAAAAAGTGAAATTCCACAGATAAAAGCATTTGAAATCAAATTAGCCCAAGGAGCAAAAACCCGTGGAGGCCATATTGACGCAGAAAAAGTGAATCCTGAAATTGCCGAAATTCGTAAAGTAGAACCATACAAATCAGTGGATAGCCCGAACCGATTCCATCAATTCAGCGATGTGCCATCCATGTGTGACTTTATTGAAAAAATCCGGCATCATACAGGAAAACCAGTTGGAATGAAGGTTGTTATTGGTGGTAATGATAGCGCTGAGGAATTAGCAAAGTATATGAAAGAGACAGGTAAAGGACCAGACTTTATTACGGTTGATGGCGGTGAAGGAGGAACGGGTGCATCCTATCAAGAATTAATTGATAGTGTTGGATTGCCGATTAAATCAGCACTTCCGATACTAGTATCTACTCTCAAAAAATATGGGGTTCGTGATCGTGTAAAAATCATTGCTTCAGGGAAACTATTTACCCCTGACCGAATCGCGATTGCTTTAGCAATGGGAGCCGATCTCATCAATATCGCTCGTGGATTTATGATATCCGTTGGATGTATTCAAACATTAAAATGCCATTCCAATGCTTGTCCTGTTGGTGTTGCTACTACGGATCCAGATTTACAAAAGGCTCTGGTGATTGATGAAAAAAAATATCGTGTCGCCAATTATCTGATAACCTTACGAAAGGGATTATTCCGAATTTCGGCAGCAGCCGGATTAGACTCGCCTGTTCATTTCTCACCCAAAAATATCATGTACAAAGATGATAAGGGGATTGTACATTCATTAGAAAGTATTTTAAGCGAAATTCAAAAGCAAATTGTAGTAAGCTAGTTTAAAAATTAAATAAACAAAAGGGCGACAAATTAGGATTAAACACTTTTTAGTCACCCTTTTTACTGGAATTTATCCACCAATTCTAAACTATTTTTTTAATCAATAATCTGAAAAAGAATCTGAGCAATATCACTATTTTCCATTCTTCCACTAAACAAATGTCTATTTACTCCATACGCATAGATTGGAACATCCTCACCCGTATGACCTTTTGTTGTCCAGCCTGTGTTAGAATAGTAATTTATGATGTTGATGAGAGTTTGAAGAGTATCTTCTACTTCCATTTCTATCGTAGATTGTATCTTTTTCAAGTCTTCTTCATAAATAGTAAAGTGTATGTAATCCTTCAAAATTGCCATATCTTTTGTTTCATGCAATTTTTTTGCAATGACATAGGGTGTTGAGGTAGTGGATTTAATCACACTTGGATTCCATTTATAGTTATCATTACCAGCTATACTCATCCCGCCAGTTGAGTGGTCAGCTGTTGCGATAACCATCGTATCCTCCCTATTTAATGCGAAATGAACCGCCTCTTTAAAAGCTGCTTCAAAATCTATAACCTCACTCATTGCCCCCACTATATCATTGTCATGCCCCGCCCAATCAATTTGACTTCCTTCGACTAATAGAAAAAAACCATTTAGATTTTGCTGCAAGCGTTGAAGTGCAGCTTTTGTCATTTGTGAAAGGGAGGGAACAGTTGGCTCGCGATCAATCTTTTTCGGTAGTTCAATCGGCGCGAATAAGCCTAACAGCTGCTCGTTTTTATTGGTGACAAGTTCTTGTAAATTTGTGACATAACCAAAACGGTTTTTAGCAAACTCTTCAATTAAATTTCGGTCATCGCGATAGAAATAAGAAGTTCCTCCCCCAAGCATCACATCAATTTTATGCTTGCCATCTATACGCTCATCTAAATAATCATCTGCAATCTTATCATATTGATTCCTAGATTCATTGTGTGCAGCGAACGCCGCTAGTGTTGCATGATTGATCTGACTTGTTCCTACTAGTCCAGTCGATTTACCACGGAATTTTGCATATTCCAAAACAGTTGGAACTGCTTGTTTATCAATATTAATACCTAGGGCACCGTTAAATGTTTTATAGCCTGTCGATAAAGCAGTCCCTGCAGCTGCTGAATCTGTAATATTACTTTCTGTATCTAATGAATAGGTAGATTGAGTACCCACAAAGTATCGATCAAATATGGTGGGATTCATAAGCCCTTTTTTGGAATCATGATTAAAATAACGAAGGCCAGTGGTATAAGAAAAACCCATCCCATCTCCGATAAGTAAAATAACATTTTTTACTTTCTTTTTTCCTAAGTAATGATTATTATCGATAGGATTTAAAGGATTATAACAAAAATCATTTAGCAGAACGGTGGAATTAAGCAATGGTAACAGCACCTTTCTATTAACTATTCATCCTTAATTACATTCCATATATAACATAAAAAGAGGGTAATCATACTTGTAATACAATAATTTAACAAAAAACCAAAATATTCTTAACAATTGAGTATTAATAAACACTTTATTTAATTTTAATAAGATTTTTATATAAAATTAAACACACTATTTTATAGTTAAACTTTGATGAACTTTTTAGAACTAATTTAAATAAAAAGGAGATGAGTATATTGGCAAAAAATCCGTCCTTATCGGTCAAGATTACTAATGCACAACGGATCTTTACGAAGGTTCCGGAAATTACGGTCTACTTCTGGATCACCAAGGTGCTGACCACAGGAATGGGCGAGGTGTTCTCTGATTATCTAGTCAAGCATATAAATCCGCTAATTGCAGTAGCTCTCACGGGAATTGCTCTCGTAGCCTCGTTGGTACTTCAATTCTCCGCACGCCGTTATGTGGCATGGATCTACTGGTTGGTTGTTGTCATGGTCAGCATATTCGGCACCATGGCTGCTGATGTTGTGCATGTTGCGTTAGGAATTCCATACCTTGTATCTACCACTTTCTTTGCGGTGGTGCTCGCCATTATCTTCGTAATCTGGTACGCGATGGAGAAGACTCTTTCTATACACAGTATCTACACCCTTCACCGCGAGGTCTTTTACTGGGCCACCGTGCTAGGAACGTTCGCCCTTGGAACCGCTGCGGGAGATATGACCGCGTCAACCATGCACTTAGGTTACTTCTCTTCTGGGGTGCTGTTTGCCGTCTTGCTTGCTATCCCGGCTCTGGGCTATTGGTTTTTTGGCGTAAATGAGATTTTCGCCTTCTGGTTCGCCTACATCATGACACGTCCGGTAGGTGCCTCATTTTCGGACTGGATCTCGGTGTCTCATAGTCGCAATGGTCTTGGGCTGGGTGAGGGTCCAGTCAGCCTTTTCATGACGATTATTATTGTTGTCCTTGTCGGCTACTTATCTGTAACCCGCAAAGATATAAAGAACGAACCTGCAGCGTCATAGACGCGGTAGCTGTTCGGACAAGCCCATATTTGAAATTGATTGCTGATACGGACCATGAATGCAAGGATTAACACAAGATGAAGTTAAAAGATTCCTCAGTCAATGAAAATGAGGTGATGCCAAGCACTTATTCTATGCCTGACATCACCTCATTTTTCTTATTTCTTATTTCTTTTTTCCTCTAAATAATTCAATTGATTTATAGCCTTCTCCTAATATAGCCTCCATTTCTAACAATCGTTTTTCTTGTGTTTCTTTTCTTTTAGCACTAAAAACATAACGTGCCCAGTCCTTTTGGTAACCGGGGGTTAATTGATTATAGGTTCTTTGTAAGTCCTCATTCTTATTCAAGTAGTGCTTTATATCCTCCACTTGATCAATGTAGTCATCCACACATTGACTATTTTTTGTGGAAGTCATTTTTTTTGCCTTTTTTTGTGCTGACTTCAGGCCAACCACAGTAAAAACATCATTGAGGCTAACCATTCTTGAAAATTTAATGCTGCTTCCAAGAACATATCCTTCTTCATCAAGAGGTACTTCCTTGAAGAAGCTGTCACGGTCGATGTATTCTTTATATTTCGGATTATTCTTTTTAGGATAAGCAAAGAATAAATATCCGTTATCCTCGATCAATTGTTTTTCAATCACTAACTGTAAATAGTTTGAGTATGCCTCTAAACTAAATATAAAGATAAAGATAAGATCATATTTATCCTTTTTTACAGAAGAGTCGTATTCAAAATCATCAAAGTCTGCAATATCTTCAGGGGTATGAAGAATTAGCTTTGTTGGATATTTAGTAATATTTAATTTTTCAACAATACTTTTAGTCGAATTCACATTAAATACTCCTTCACAATTTTTCTATTTGTTTTAATACTACAGTTCACGCTAAAATTTCAAAGGAATCCTTTGCTTCAAGACCTCGTATCTATCGACCATATGCTCATCCGATATAGGTTAAGATAATTCCGAAATCTATAAATGTTTTCAATGCAATTCGCTATAATTTTAACATATCAAATGAATCCTCCTCCAATTTGGATTTCGTTTCACTATAAAAAAAGTATCAAGGCATCAACCTAATTTAATTAAACGTTTGATTAGTTTTGTTTGAACCATCAAAATAAATAGGATCTATACGGTGAAAAGAGCCATAAAATGAGAAACTTTGTACCTTTCTAACGGGGATTTACTAGTGGGGTGCAAAACATTAAAACACAGGGGAGTTTTGTCCTTAAGAGCCCTTTTGAAAGACATTTTGCTTACTGCCTGTGTGAGTTTTGTCTTTAAGAGCCCCCTATGAAAGACATTTTACTCGCTGCCTGTGTGAGTTTTGTCTTTAAGAGCCCCTATGAAAGACATTTTGCTCGCTGCCTGTGTGAGTTTTGTCCTTAAGTACCCTTATGAAAGACATTTTGCTTGTTGCCTGTAGGAGTTTTGTCTTTAAGAGCCCTTTTGAAAGACATTTTGCTTGTTGCCTGTAGGAGTTTTGTCCTTAAGAGCCCTTATGAAAGACATTTTGCTTGTTGCCTGTAGGAGTTTTGTCCTTGATTGGTTTTTGAAAAGAGGTAGTATTGCTGAAAAGCATTGGAATCTATTTAAATGATATGTATAATCACTTTATATTTGCTCAAATTATCATAGGGGGAATTTTCACCTAGATAGTTATGCTATTCAATAGGATCATTTGGAGGGATTTATATGATGAAAGACAATAAGAAAGAAATTGCCCATATTGTGTCAAATGATGCCATAGTCGGCAAGCCATACCTTGATATTGACCGCGTTATTCAGGGAGGTAAATCAGCTAGTGCAGTTCAAATGGGAGAGGATCACACCAGTGGCGAAAAAACTTAAAGAATTTAAAGGATGGAAAAACTTTAATTACCAGACGCTGGTATCTGTAATGGAGATTTTAGTCCGTCAAATGCATTGGTTGATCTGATACCTATTTTTTTCTTTCTTACACATCTCTCGACAATTAGCTGGATACATCAAAAAGAGTGATTGCTCTATTACGAGCAATCACTCTTTTTCTTGCACCCGCTATAAGCGAGACTTTTTTATTGCGGGGACAGGATTTGAACCTGTGACCTTCGGGTTATGAGCCCGACGAGCTACCAGACTGCTCCACCCCGCGACGATAATTATATTATAAAATTTATGGAGGAGGAAGAGGGATTCGAACCCCCGCGGGCTTTTACACCCCTGTCGGTTTTCAAGACCGATCCCTTCAGCCAGACTTGGGTATTCCTCCATTATATTAGACCCTTATTAGGGCAGCCTGGCAACGTCCTACTCTCACAGGGACAAAGTCCCAACTACCATCGGCGCTGAGAAGCTTAACTTCCGTGTTCGGTATGGGAACGGGTGTGACCTTCTCGCCTTAATTGCCAGACTATTTACTTTGAGGTTTCATTCCCTCAAAACTAGATAATGTAGAAGAAGTTTTGTAAAATCGAGTTCGCTTTAAAAATGTCTAGCTGCGGCTCCTAACTTCTCGGCCGTTTCGATCCGTCCCCACAAATCCAAAACCGGGATTTGTAGTGCCGGCTCTCCAACGTCTGTCGAAGTTGAACAGTCGCCTCCGCATTTCGTTTTGGTTAAGTCCTCGAACGATTAGTATCAGTCAGCTCCACACGTCACCGCGCTTCCACCTCTGACCTATCAACCTGATCATCTTTCAGGGTTCTTACTAGCTTGACGCTATGGGAAATCTCATCTTGAGGGGGGCTTCATGCTTAGATGCTTTCAGCACTTATCCCGTCCGCACATAGCTACCCAGCGATGCCTTTGGCAAGACAACTGGTACACCAGCGGTGCGTCCATCCCGGTCCTCTCGTACTAAGGACAGCTCCTCTCAAATTTCCTGCGCCCACGACGGATAGGGACCGAACTGTCTCACGACGTTCTGAACCCAGCTCGCGTACCGCTTTAATGGGCGAACAGCCCAACCCTTGGGACCGACTACAGCCCCAGGATGCGATGAGCCGACATCGAGGTGCCAAACCTCCCCGTCGATGTGGACTCTTGGGGGAGATAAGCCTGTTATCCCCGGGGTAGCTTTTATCCGTTGAGCGATGGCCCTTCCATGCGGAACCACCGGATCACTAAGCCCGACTTTCGTCCCTGCTCGACTTGTAGGTCTCGCAGTCAAGCTCCCTTATGCCTTTACACTCTACGAATGATTTCCAACCATTCTGAGGGAACCTTTGGGCGCCTCCGTTACTCTTTAGGAGGCGACCGCCCCAGTCAAACTGCCCACCTGACACTGTCTCCCACCCCGATCAGGGGTGCGGGTTAGAATTTCAATACAGCCAGGGTAGTATCCCACCGACGCCTCCACCGAAGCTAGCGCTCCGGCTTCTCAGGCTCCTACCTATCCTGTACAAGCTGTACCAAAATTCAATATCAGGCTACAGTAAAGCTCCACGGGGTCTTTCCGTCCTGTCGCGGGTAACCTGCATCTTCACAGGTACTATAATTTCACCGAGTCTCTCGTTGAGACAGTGCCCAGATCGTTACGCCTTTCGTGCGGGTCGGAACTTACCCGACAAGGAATTTCGCTACCTTAGGACCGTTATAGTTACGGCCGCCGTTTACTGGGGCTTCGATTCAGAGCTTCGCTTACGCTAACCCCTCCTCTTAACCTTCCAGCACCGGGCAGGCGTCAGCCCCTATACTTCGCCTTGCGGCTTCGCAGAGACCTGTGTTTTTGCTAAACAGTCGCCTGGGCCTATTCACTGCGGCTCTTCGAGGCTATTCACCCCAAAGAGCACCCCTTCTCCCGAAGTTACGGGGTCATTTTGCCGAGTTCCTTAACGAGAGTTCTCTCGCTCACCTTAGGATTCTCTCCTCGCCTACCTGTGTCGGTTTGCGGTACGGGCACCTTTTATCTCGCTAGAGGCTTTTCTTGGCAGTGTGGAATCAGGAACTTCGGTACTAAATTTCCCTCGCTATCACAGCTCAGCCTAACGCAAGTGGGATTTGCCTCACTTGCAGCCTAACTGCTTAGACGCGCATATCCAACAGCGCGCTTACCCTATCCTCCTGCGTCCCCCCATTGCTCAAACGATAAAGAGGTGGTACAGGAATATCAACCTGTTGTCCATCGCCTACGCCTTTCGGCCTCGGCTTAGGTCCCGACTAACCCTGAGCGGACGAGCCTTCCTCAGGAAACCTTAGGCATTCGGTGGATGAGATTCTCACTCATCTTTCGCTACTCATACCGGCATTCTCACTTCTAAGCGCTCCACCAGTCCTTACGGTCTAGCTTCAACGCCCTTAGAACGCTCTCCTACCACTGACATCAACGATGTCAATCCACAGCTTCGGTGATACGTTTAGCCCCGGTACATTTTCGGCGCAGAGTCACTCGACCAGTGAGCTATTACGCACTCTTTAAATGGTGGCTGCTTCTAAGCCAACATCCTGGTTGTCTAAGCAACTCCACATCCTTTTCCACTTAACGTATACTTTGGGACCTTAGCTGGTGGTCTGGGCTGTTTCCCTTTTGACTACGGATCTTATCACTCGCAGTCTGACTCCCACGGATAAGTCTTTGGCATTCGGAGTTTGTCTGAATTCGGTAACCCGATGAGGCCCCTAGTCCAAACAGTGCTCTACCTCCAAGACTCTTACTACGTGAGGCTAGCCCTAAAGCTATTTCGGAGAGAACCAGCTATCTCCAAGTTCGATTGGAATTTCTCCGCTACCCACACCTCATCCCCGCACTTTTCAACGTGCGTGGGTTCGCAAGCCTCCATCCAGTGTTACCTGGACTTCACCCTGGACATGGGTAGATCACCTGGTTTCGGGTCTACGACCACATACTAATTCGCCCTATTCAGACTCGCTTTCGCTGCGGCTCCGTCTTTTCAACTTAACCTTGCATGTAATCGTAACTCGCCGGTTCATTCTACAAAAGGCACGCCATCACCCATAAACGGGCTCTGACTACTTGTAGGCACACGGTTTCAGGAACTATTTCACTCCCCTTCCGGGGTGCTTTTCACCTTTCCCTCACGGTACTGGTTCACTATCGGTCACTAGGGAGTATTTAGCCTTGGGAGATGGTCCTCCCTGCTTCCGACCGGATTTCACGTGTCCGGCCGTACTCAGGATCCACTCAGGAGGGAACGAAGTTTCAACTACAGGGTTTTTACCTTCTATGACGGACCTTTCCAGATCGCTTCATCTACCCCGTTCCTTTGTAACTCCATGTTGAGTGTCCTACAACCCCAAGAGGCAAGCCTCTTGGTTTGGGCTATGTCCCGTTTCGCTCGCCGCTACTCAGGGAATCGCGTTTGCTTTCTCTTCCTCCGGGTACTTAGATGTTTCAGTTCCCCGGGTATGCCTTCACTACCCTATGTATTCAGGTAAAGATACTGTTCCATTACGAACAGTGGGTTTCCCCATTCGGAAATCTCCGGATCAAAGCTTACTTACAGCTCCCCGAAGCATATCGGTGTTAGTCCCGTCCTTCATCGGCTCCTAGTGCCAAGGCATTCACCGTGCGCCCTTTCTAACTTAACCTAAAAGGTTTGTTTCTCTTATTAAAAAGAAACGAAAAACTAAAATGGCGATAACTCGATGTTTTACTTTGACTTCTTCTTTACGATTATCTAGTTTTCAAAGAACGAATAAAAAAAGCTTCGAATAAAAAAGCTTTAAGAATTGCTCCCTCAAAACTAAACAAACAAAGAACGTGTAATAAACAAACTGTTTTGTCTGGCTCATACGTCCAGCTTTTATCCTTAGAAAGGAGGTGATCCAGCCGCACCTTCCGATACGGCTACCTTGTTACGACTTCACCCCAATCATCTGTCCCACCTTAGGCGGCTGGCTCCTTACGGTTACCCCACCGACTTCGGGTGTTACAAACTCTCGTGGTGTGACGGGCGGTGTGTACAAGGCCCGGGAACGTATTCACCGCGGCATGCTGATCCGCGATTACTAGCGATTCCGGCTTCATGTAGGCGAGTTGCAGCCTACAATCCGAACTGAGAATGGTTTTATGGGATTGGCTTAACCTTGCGGTTTTGCAGCCCTTTGTACCATCCATTGTAGCACGTGTGTAGCCCAGGTCATAAGGGGCATGATGATTTGACGTCATCCCCACCTTCCTCCGGTTTGTCACCGGCAGTCACCTTAGAGTGCCCAACTGAATGCTGGCAACTGAGATCAAGGGTTGCGCTCGTTGCGGGACTTAACCCAACATCTCACGACACGAGCTGACGACAACCATGCACCACCTGTCACTCTGTCCCCCGAAGGGGAACGTCCTATCTCTAGGATTGTCAGAGGATGTCAAGACCTGGTAAGGTTCTTCGCGTTGCTTCGAATTAAACCACATGCTCCACCGCTTGTGCGGGCCCCCGTCAATTCCTTTGAGTTTCAGCCTTGCGGCCGTACTCCCCAGGCGGAGTGCTTAATGCGTTAGCTGCAGCACTAAAGGGCGGAAACCCTCTAACACTTAGCACTCATCGTTTACGGCGTGGACTACCAGGGTATCTAATCCTGTTTGCTCCCCACGCTTTCGCGCCTCAGCGTCAGTTACAGACCAGAAAGTCGCCTTCGCCACTGGTGTTCCTCCACATCTCTACGCATTTCACCGCTACACGTGGAATTCCACTTTCCTCTTCTGCACTCAAGTCCCCCAGTTTCCAATGACCCTCCACGGTTGAGCCGTGGGCTTTCACATCAGACTTAAAGGACCGCCTGCGCGCGCTTTACGCCCAATAATTCCGGACAACGCTTGCCACCTACGTATTACCGCGGCTGCTGGCACGTAGTTAGCCGTGGCTTTCTGGTTAGGTACCGTCAAGGTACCGGCAGTTACTCCGATACTTGTTCTTCCCTAACAACAGAGCTTTACGACCCGAAGGCCTTCATCGCTCACGCGGCGTTGCTCCGTCAGACTTTCGTCCATTGCGGAAGATTCCCTACTGCTGCCTCCCGTAGGAGTCTGGGCCGTGTCTCAGTCCCAGTGTGGCCGATCACCCTCTCAGGTCGGCTACGCATCGTCGCCTTGGTGAGCCGTTACCTCACCAACTAGCTAATGCGCCGCGGGCCCATCTGTAAGTGATAGCGTGACGCCATCTTTCAACTTTCCCTCATGAGAGGAAAAGGATTATCCGGTATTAGCTCCGGTTTCCCGAAGTTATCCCAGTCTTACAGGCAGGTTGCCCACGTGTTACTCACCCGTCCGCCGCTAACCAATAGGAGCAAGCTCCTAATGATTCGCTCGACTTGCATGTATTAGGCACGCCGCCAGCGTTCGTCCTGAGCCAGGATCAAACTCTCCAAGAAAGTTGATTAGCTCATTTGTTACGTTGGCTTAGCTTCCCTTTCAAACGAAAGGTCTACTAATAGTTATTGTTTGTTTGCACGTTTTTGTTTGTTTAGTTTTCAAAGAACAATGTTTTCGAGACAGATTAATAATATACCATCTCATTGCTAAGGTGTCAATCGCTTTTTCAAAATAATTTCAATTTGAATCAGTAACAGAAATTAATATTATCTTATTAAATCAATTTCGTCAACCTTTTTAAAAATTTTTTCTGAAAAAGTAACAATCAAAAAAATTGTTCCTCATCAGGAATTACTATATTACTATTATAACTTCGTGGTGTCAACAACTTTAGTGAACTTTCTTGGCACAAATCTTCCAGGCGCAAGGTGCCATTCAATGTTCATCATTCCAATTGACCAACATCGAATTCCTTCATGGCTTGCATAAGTCCGGCTTAAAGCAAATATGATAAAAATAAGAATCCTAGTAAAGGGGTTGTAAGCCAATGAAAATTTTTAATAAAATCGCTTTATTTTTTGTCGTTTTATATTCTTTCATCATTATCATAAATACTTATCTAGGAGAAACCGAACGGGTACAATCCAATGTTCTTTACTTGTTAATGAATGGGTTTGCCTATATTGTATCGGCATTGGAAGTTGAAAAGGAAAAGCAGACTTTAGAAGTTTTTGAAACCTGATTTATAATTTCAAATTTCCAGGGGGGATCAAGATTTCAATCAAAAGTTTTATTAGTTTTCCAATCACAGCGAACCGTGCCAGTCACTGTTCGCTGTGATTGGAATAAACAAAACAAAAACTCCTTCCCACAATCGAAAAAGAGTTCAAAAGGAAATTATTATTCCATTACAACGTTAAATGTCTTTACTTAACCAGCTGGCAGCTTGATTTTATCCAAGATTGTAGAAAAATATTTTCTGACAGTACCCATTGTGTTTCTTTGCTGATTAGGGGTTTTATTCATAATTGGATCATTAGTCAATAATTCTAACACTTCCATTTTCTTTCCGTAATCGCAGGAATCATCATCCATTAGCTCCGGAGAATAAATTCGCTTTCCTTCGATAATGCTGCGAATCGAGCTGGCTAATTCCTCGCTCGGGCTATCCTTCAATAAATATCCTCTTACACCTGTTTTTAATGCCCGCCCAAAATAACCAGCCCTTGCAAAGGTTGTTAAAATTATGACTTTGCATCCAAATGGTTTTAAAGCTTCTGCTGCCTCAAGGCCGCTCTTTTCAGGCATCTCGATATCCATGATACAAACATCTGGCTGTAATCGTTTTACAAGTGTAATGGCCTCTTCTCCATTCCTTGCCTGCCCTACCACTTCCATATCCTCTTCCAAATTGAGTAGGGAACCCATTGCCCCTAACAGCATTTCCTGATCCTCTGCAATGACAATTCGTATCATTTTCGTTCTCTCCCTATCCAACTGCCGCTATATACAGAGACTCCCCTTAAATTAACGATTATTAAGGGGAGTCAGCGATAAATGGTGTAGTTATAGTTCAGGTTTTACTTGAACAGCAATACTATTTTTAGCTAAAGATTTAACTTCTTTAAAGCTAACAAAATTCTTTTTTTCCTCATCCCATAAACGGAAACGGAGTGACTTCAAGCTTGTAGCAAGAGTAATTGTCGGTACGTTTTGTAAAGGAACCGTATTAGAATGAGCCTCTTCAAGTTTATAGTTGGGCACCCTTGGACTTAAATGGTGCACATGGTGATAACCAATATTTCCAGTTAGAAATTGCATTAGTTTTGGAAGCTTATAAAAAGAACTACCTTCCACTGCCGCTTTCACATACTCCCACTCTTTATCTTCTTCAAAATATGAATCTTCAAACGTATGCTGTACGTAAAACAGCCAGATGCCGACTGAACCTGAAATCATGAAAATAGTACCTTGTACTAAAAGAAATGCCTGCCATCCGATTGCCCAGCAAAGCAATCCTGCTAAAGCAAGGATTAAAACATTCGTCAAATAAGTGTTCATGCGTTCCTTCTTCTTGGCACCTTTTCGGTTAAATCTATTTTTGAGAAGGAAAACATATATCGGACCTAATCCGAACATAACCAATGGATTGCGATAAAAACGATAAGCTAAACGAAGTCTAAGTGGTGCTGCTAAATATTCATCTACTGTAAGTGTCCAAATATCACCTGTCCCCCGCTTATCCAAGTTACCACTAGTAGCGTGATGAACAGAATGCTCATGTCCCCATTGATCAAACGGGAATATCGTTATAACACCCATTGCAGTCCCAACTATTCGATTGCTACGACGGCTTTTAAAAAAGGAATGATGGGTACAATCATGAAAAATAATGAAAATCCGTGTCAAAAACCCTGCAGCTATCACAGAAGGAACTAATGTTAACCAATATGAAACGGACAGGCTTTTATAGGCAAGGTACCATAAGATTAAAAATGGCACGATCGTGTTGATAAGCTGCCATACACTTTCTCTTGTTGTTGATTTTTCAAAAGGGGCAATTTGTTTTTTTAAGTTTTTCGTATTTTGTAAGGTCATTTTTTTAAATTCACTTCCCTTGTGTTGTTAATTCTTATTATGAATGAATGAAAATGTTCTTGTAAGTAGCAGGTGTCATGTCCAAAACATGATAAATGTCATGTACAAGTTGATCACCATTTACACTTTTGTAAAGTATTCCCACAATAAGTCAAAATAACTTGATATTTCTTTGCAACTAGTTATGTAAATTTTTTATATCCACTATAAGAGCCCCATTGTTCTGAATATCAAGTATAATGAACGATATTCAGATTTTGTATACGATTTTTCTTTGAGAGAAATCCTATAGATAAGTCGAATAATACAAAAAAACGAGGTTAATACATGAGTGAGAAAAGTTTTGACAATTATCATTTAAGCGATGAAATAAAAAGGGCACTTTCTGTGTTAAAATACGAAACTCCCACAGAGGTTCAGTGTCAAGTCCTACCACTAGCTATGGAAAATAAAGATCTTGTCGTAAAATCGCAAACAGGCAGCGGCAAGACAGCATCCTTTGGTATACCTATTTGCGAAATGATTGAATGGGAGGAAAAAAAACCACAAGCATTAATTCTTACACCAACAAGGGAGCTTGCTGTTCAAGTTCGTGAAGATATTACGAATATTGGAAGGTTTAAACGGATTAAAGCAATGGCCGTTTATGGAAAAGAGCCTTTTGCGAAACAAAAAGAAGAATTGAAACAAAAAACCCATGTGGTCGCCGGTACACCAGGACGTGTAATGGATCATATCGAAAGAGGAACGCTAGAGTTAGACCGAGTAAAGTATCTTATTATTGATGAAGCTGATGAGATGCTTAATATGGGTTTTATCGATGAAGTAGAAGCAATTATAGATGAACTCCCTTTAAACAGAGTAACAATGGTATTTTCTGCTACCTTGCCTAAAGATGTTGAAAATCTCTGTCATAAATATATGAAAAATCCGATTAATATTGTGATTGCTTCTACTGGGGTCACCACGGATACAATTGAACATAGCTTAATCGAAGTGAAAGAAGAAGAAAAAATTTCACTTCTTAAAGATGTTATGGTCGTTGAAAACCCGGACAGCTGTCTCATTTTTTGCAGAACGAAGGAACACGTCGATACTGTATTTACTGAAATGGAAGCATCCAATTATTCTTGTGAAAGACTCCATGGTGGATTAGAACAAGTTGATCGCTTTGCCGTTATGGATGGCTTCAAAATGGGGAATTTCCGTTATCTTGTGGCCACCGATGTTGCAGCACGAGGCATTGATATTGATAATGTTACTCTTGTCATCAATTATGACGTTCCAATGGAAAAAGAGAGTTATGTCCATCGAACTGGAAGAACTGGAAGAGCTGGCAATAAAGGAAAAGCGATTACGTTTGCTACACCCTATGAGGGAAAATTTATTAAAGCGATTGAAAAATACATTGGCTTTGAAATCCCTACAAAAGAAGCTCCTAATCAACAGGAAGTTACTGCTGGTAAAGCCGCCTTCGAAGAAAAAATCAGCGGACGCCGAGTGGTTAGAAATAATAAAACTGCTAGAATAAACAAAGATATTACCAAGCTCCATTTCAGCGGCGGAAAAAAGAAAAAGATTCGTGCGGTCGATTTTGTTGGTACGATAGCAAAAATTCCTGGAGTAACAGCAGCTGATATTGGAATTATAACCATCCAGGATAATTTGTCCTATGTTGATATTCTTAATGGAAAGGGCTCACTAGTCTTACAAGCCATGGAGAATGCAACAATCAAAGGAAAAAAACTGAAAGTCAGTAAGGCAATTAAGTAAGTAATTCCGGAGGAAGGACGATGAAACCGCTTCTATCATGTCAAATGATGAATCCTAACATGATCTTGATCTGCGGAAAACGAATAATTTGTTAAAAAATAGGATACCAAGAAAGACAAATAAAAAAAAAAGAGGGAAATAACTCCAACTGATTTTATTTCCCTCAATAATTTGTTATAATTAAGTGTTTTTAAAATCATTGAGGGGGAACATTATTTTTATGTCATTCGAAGTAGGCAGCAAGGTACAAGGTAAAGTAACAGGTATCACTAATTTTGGAGCTTTCGTAGAATTACCAGAAGGCTAACAGGTCTCGTGCATATCAGTGAGGTAGCGGATAGCTATGTAAAAGACGTGAATGACCATCTCAAAATAGGCGACCAGATTGAAGTAAAAGTGATTAGTGAAAAAGACGGAAAAATTGCCTTGTCCATCAAAAAAGCTATTGATAGACCCGAAGGACAAACCTCTTCCTATTCACAACGCCCACAACGCCAGGGAAGAGTTGATAGCCGTTCCAAAGACTTCCGTTCTAAAGGCAATTTTAAACCAAAGGAAAATTTTGAAGATAAAATGGCAAAGTTTCTAAAGACAAGTGAAGAGAATTTATCTACCCTCAAACGTAACACTGGAGCAAAACAGGGTGGTAGAGGCGGAAGACGCGGATAATCTGCTGCGTTTTTAAAACTTCATCATATAGATAAAGGCAAGCCAGACTAAACTGGCTTGCCTTCTTACTATAGCTAAAACTGCTTTTAGTCCAATTTTTTATCCAACTCCTTGATTACTTTTTAATTGAGCGTAAACCTTTTGATAGGTAGTTGCTTCGTTTACCATTCCTTTATGTTGATACATTTTACTGATTTTCTGAACTGGAGAAGGATCCTGTGGTTTAAGTTCCATTTCCCAAAAGAAGCAATCAATGGCTTTATCGAATTGTTTAAATTCGGCATAAAAATCACCCAATTCCATCATCCGATCAGGATCCTCTAACAATTTCACCATTTTTTTCATTTTAGGAATCACCACTGAATGTGGGAGTAATTTTTGTATAGGCAACAGTTTCTTGAGAACAGCTTTGAGACTATGCTCCTCAAGCAGGATTACTGCAAGTTGAAAGACTTTTTGTTCAGATTGTTGAGAATAATCTTCAGTGGATAACTGTTGAAACATAAAGATGAACTGGTCTAGATGGGATCCTACAAACCCAGCATTCAAATTCGCCCATAGTATATTCAGGATGGAATCATAGGACGTTGGCAGGTCATGGATAAAATTCAATAAATATAAGGCCGCAGTTTCAAAATCGCCCTCTTGAATCATTTTTTCAACTATTGATAGGGTCTCAGGTAACTCTCGATATGGATTGATATTCACCTCTCCTAAAATGAATATCCATTCTTTCATTGTGATTACCTTTAAAGCAATAGCTGTATACTGTTCAATCGATTCAGCTTTATTGGTTTCCCTAACTTTTTCTAGCCAAAGCAATAATAAGGGAGCTAGACAATCTTGTTTTCTAAAGAGATCTCCTAAAAATAACTGCTCATCGGGATACGTTCTATTTAGGAAGCAATGTAATTCAACAAAAAGTGGATCCTTTTTTTGAATGGATGCTAAACTCGAGGATTTGTAAAAATTATGGTAAGAATTGAATTCTTGTGAATTCAGTCGCTCACTTGCTGATTTTAGTGTAGGATCAAAATCACTTAACATTCGAACGACCTGAAATGACTTAATGAAACTTCCGCTTCTTCTATAGTGAAAATAGACCTTATCAATTATTTTTACAAGCTCATCCTTTTCAAAAAACGAGTCAAGTGTTGTAGCAATATAGGCTATTTCCTCTAGAGAATAGTGGAGTTGCAATTGAGAGAAGAGTTTACTTTTATTTGGGATAGACACTGATTGATTGGGGATGAATGATTTTAATAGGGGATGGGGAGATTCAATCACAATACCTTCATGAAATGCTTTAGTTATAAATGATCCTTCTTCTACCTTGGACAGTTTATCACCGTATATAAGGGAATTTCTATAGTAAATTAAATAAAATCTTTCGTTATCTACTGTTAAAACTTCAATTACATTGGTTCTGGCAAAAATGGCTGCCCGACTAATAGTTCCTTTTACCATATTCTTTTTGCCTTTTATGGATATTTCAGTTGGAATGATAAGTCCTTTATACATATCAACTTTGCCCCCCTATCATATTGACTATCATTTACTTAGCAGGTAACTTTGTCATTTTATTATACCATATGTTTGAAAAAAGAGTGCCTGTGATCAGTTTTCTCAAAAGTCTACAGGGCGGACAGTGCCCGTAACGTTCGTAATGAAAAGAAACGAACCATTTCAGAGCTTTTTAACCATATTATAATAAGTGTGTTATAATGACCACCACTAGGTAGCTAAAGGTAAATAAATAATGGAGTGGTTATATGAGTAAAGCAAAGAGTAAAAGCGGCACAGGTAGAGGAACAGACAAGAAGGGATGGAATCGCTGGCAAGCTAGTGCCAACAAGGCAAAAAGCGCCAAACCCTATGTAAGCAAAGGTGTTAAAAAAGTAGATGGTGCTAAGATCAACAAAAGTACTAAAGGAGACACACCTGAATTATAGTCGATAAGATAATTTAAGAAAATCTACAAAGACTTGCGGGCATCAACATCCCCCCCAAGTCTTTATTTTTATTTGAAACACGGTGTCTCTTACCCATCTATGATAGTTTATAGCTAGCAATAAATCGATCAGCAGGATGCAAACTTAATTTCGGTATAAATACAATCCAAATCCCAAGGTGTCCCTGCCCCATTTTAAATAGGTTCGCCGCCATGTTCGGATTCGCTGCAGCATCGCGTCATAATCTCGATCGTCGGGATTTTCAAGACAATAATTCTCGATAGTTGAGGAATAGAGCCATTCATACTCATCCCAATCATCTTCATTTGCAACATAGGCCCACAGAGGGATTAATCCTATTTCCTCACCAGCCTTAACATTTTCCGCATGACTTTTACTTTCATTCTCGCTTGCTCCTCCAAGAGCCTCCAAATATTCAGCACTAGGCTGCTGCTTCCAGTAGCCTTCCCCTATAATAATGTACCCATTTTTCTTTACGAGACGCTTCAACGTCTGTAATGTAGATTCTAGCCCGCCCAAAGCGTGGGTCGATCCGATACAAATTCCTAGATCATATCCCCCTAGTTCACAGCTTTCGACTGCTACGTTTGCATCTTCCACGATATACTCAATACTGCCCTCAGGAATTCTGTTTCTTGCACGTCTCTTCGCTTCCTCGATAGCCCCATTATATAATTCTATCGCAGTTGCTGATACTTTATAGTCCTCAATTAGACGAATCAATAGCTCACATTTTCCTGCTCCAATATCAATCACCTTATCTTGCGGGTTTGGCGATACGATTCGCAACATTTTCATAATCTTTTCTTCATTGATTGGGTTACTAAATTTGTGATTGCGATGGGCTATAGCTGAAAATCTGTTTCTATCCAAATTTAAATCTCCTTTTTCTTTTAAAAGTTGGAATTTGGGTTAATGAAGGGAATCTCTTAATTATTATTTTTTAGTCCGCCTTGAAAATAGCTCCATTCTTTATGATACGATTTTACCAATTCATTAGATTAGTTTAAGTCCGGTACAAAAATCTTTTCGTATTGATAATCACCATCTACCTCGTAGATTTTGATGACGGATGCATTTTCTACTGGTTTAAAATTGATCAAATCCTCAACAGGCCAGTTCATTAAAAATGTAAGAAGCATTTGAATGAACGCTGCGTGCGTTACGATCACAACATGTTCATACCGTTTTTGTTGCTTAACCCGATCAACTACAGGATTCATAAACATGGTCGCGCGTAGATACACATCGGCCAGCGATTCCCCATTTTGATAACGAAAATAAAATTGACCCGCAGCTTTAAATTCCTTCTTCGCCTCAGGAGTGCGATTGCTAAAGTCGTAAAGATTGCCTAGTTCCCACTCTCTTAAAAGTGGATTCTCGTAAAAAGGTACTTGATCTGACAATAATGAATGAACCGTCCGCGCAGTTTGAAGCGTTCGTAAATATGGTGAACAGTATAAAACAGCCTTTTCATTTACTTTAGCCTTGAGAAATTCGGCCGTTTCTTGTACTTGTTTTTGACCGAGCTCTGTCAAACTATGCTTTGAATCATGGGTATGTGCCATCACGGTTCGATCGATGTTATGCTCAGATTCCCCGTGCCGAATAACAAAAAGATTCATATATCACAACTCCTTTTTCTTTTTTCTTTTGAAAAAGAAACTCAAACCCATTAACAACGATTTCATACATCTTCTTATCTACTTTATCAAGTACCTATTAAATGGTAAAGATAGATATATTAATATTCTGATTTTTAATACAAAACATGGCTTTTACTAAATGTATACAATAAATTCATCTGAATGAATCTCTCTTATTTTGTAGCTCCTACTTACCAGGATAACAAAAAGAGCGATTGCTTTTATAGCAATCGCTCTACAATAATAGAAAAATAGAACAAAGAAACTTAAATCTATGATGGGCCTAAATGGACTCGAACCATCGACCTCACGCTTATCAGGCGTGCGCTCTAACCAGCTGAGCTATAGGCCATAATTGGAGCGGGTGATGGGAATCGAACCCACTACATCAGCTTGGAAGGCTGAGGTTTTACCAGTAAACTACACCCGCATATCTAAAATTAAGTATTTTGGCTGGGCTAGCTGGATTTGAACCAACGCATGACGGAGTCAAAGTCCGTTGCCTTACCGCTTGGCTATAGCCCAATAATTAAAATTGAATGGGGCGGATGATGGGAATCGAACCCACGAATGTCGGAACCACAATCCGATGCGTTAACCACTTCGCCACAACCGCCATAATCAGTAGTGGTAGTAGGAATCGTACCTTTATCGAAGGTTTTTGAGACCTTTTTCTACCTTTATTTTTTACTCATCATAATGATGGCTCAGGACGGAATCGAACCGCCGACACAAGGATTTTCAGTCCTTTGCTCTACCGACTGAGCTACTGAGCCGTATTTAAAGCGTTTCCTAAAGTTGTTGCTCATCGCTACATCATGCAATTCATTTACTTGATTGCGGGGACAGGATTTGAACCTGCGACCTTCGGGTTATGAGCCCGACGAGCTACCGGACTGCTCCACCCCGCGACGGTAATATTTACTTTGTAAATGCCCTTTGTGGGCAATTTGAATGTATTAATGGTGAGCCATGAAGGACTCGAACCTTCGACCCTCTGATTAAAAGTCAGATGCTCTACCAACTGAGCTAATGGCTCACTTTAAATGTGATTTAATTTTTAAAAAATGGTGCCCGCGAGAGGACTTGAACCCCCAACCTACTGATTACAAGTCAGTTGCTCTACCAATTGAGCTACCCCGGCACATAATATGGTGGAGGATGACGGGCTCGAACCGCCGACCCTCTGCTTGTAAGGCAGATGCTCTCCCAGCTGAGCTAATCCTCCACATATAATGGTGACCCCTACGGGACTCGAACCCGTGTTACCTCCGTGAAAGGGAGGTGTCTTAACCGCTTGACCAAGGGGCCAACTTTAAAATCAGGCAAAATAATAGCCCCAAATGGGGCAGCCTGGCAACGTCCTACTCTCACAGGGACAAAGTCCCAACTACCATCGGCGCTGAGAAGCTTAACTTCCGTGTTCGGTATGGGAACGGGTGTGACCTTCTCGCCTTAATTGCCAGACTATTTATTTTGAGGTTTCATTCCCTCAAAACTAGATAATGTAGAAGAAGTTTTGTAAAATCGAGTTCGCTTTAAAAATGTCTAGCTGCGGCTCCTAACTTCGTAGGTCCGCTCTCCAACGTCTGATCGTGCCCACCAAATCCAAAACCAGATTTGTAGGTCCGCTCTCCAACGTCTG
>JAMQCR010000002.1:0-1295000 GCA_023702235.1 Neobacillus pocheonensis
AAGTTATAGTGGTATAAAAATTAAAAAACTTCTAAATTATTTCTAAGTATAGCTACAAAATTATTTCATATTCCTTTCAAATTCAGAACGAATTTTATCTTGTAATACCTTGTCTTTAACCACACCCTTTTTCTTAGAAAAAATCTCTCTAGATGACATCTCTTCAAAAGAACATTCCTTTAGTGGAACGACCTTCGTTTTATGAACGAATTTATACCCGAGCCAAAATACCAAAAAGATCGGTAAACCAATATAGGCAGCGGCTATTCCATACCAATCAATCTTACTAGTTAAAAAAGCTTGATAATTCTCGCCAAAAATGACAATGACACACATCGCAAAAGCGAGAATCGGACCGAACGGGAACCATTTCGCCTTAAATTTCAAACCATTCATGTCCCTGCCCTGGGCAATATATGCTTTTCTAAAACGGTAGTGGCTGACTGCAATTCCAAGCCATGCAATAAATCCAGTTAAGCCTGACGCATTTAATAACCATGTATACACTTGATCTCCAAAAATAGACGTTAAAAAGGCTAATCCTCCGATAATCGTCGTCATGACAAGGGCATTCATCGGAATCCCGCGATCATTTACTTTTTGTAGAAATTTAGGTGCCTGACCGTCCTTTGCCATGGACCAAAGCATGCGTGTCGATGCATATAAACCAGAATTCCCTGCCGATAAGACCGATGTCAAAATGACCGCATTCATCACAGATGCCGCAAATGCAATGCCCACTTTCTTAAATACAAGGGTAAAAGGGCTGACAGCGATTTTGTCGACATCCCCGCCTAAAAGGTCAGGACTTGTATAAGGAATAATAAGGCCAATGACTGCAATGGCAACAATATAGAATAAAAGAATACGCCAAAATACTTGTCGAATCGCCTTTGGTACGTTTTTCTCGGGCTCTTCACTTTCTCCTGCAGCAATCCCCACGAGTTCCGTTCCTTGAAATGAAAAACCTGCGATGAAAAAAATACTTAAAATGGACAAAAGGCCACCATGAACCGGAGCATCTCCTATAGTAAAGTTTTTAAACCCGATAAAGTGTCCGCCCAGAATACCGAAAATGGTGAGCAAACCGACTCCAATGAACACGATAATTGTCACTACTTTTATTAAGGAGAACCAATACTCGGATTCGCCGTAACTTTTAACCGACAATGCATTCAATAAAAAAATTAGTCCTAAAAACAGTGCACTCCACACGATGCTCGGTACATCCGGAAACCAAAACTTCATAATAATAGCTGATGAAGCGATTTCAACCGCCAGTGTTATAGCCCAGTTGAACCAATAATTCCAACCGAGCGCAAAACCAAATGCCGGATCAACAAAACGGTTGGCATATGTTGAAAAGGAGCCAGAAACCGGCATAAAGGTAGCCATTTCTCCGAGACTTGTCATCAAAAAGTAGACCATGATGCCGATAGCTCCATAAGCTATTAGCGCTCCACCAGGTCCAGCTGTTTGAATGGACGCCCCTGACGCTAAAAATAACCCTGTCCCGATTGACCCTCCAATCGCAATCATCGTCATGTGACGTGCCTTTAGATTGCGTTTCATATGCTCTTTACTTTCTTTACTAGACTGATTTTTCTGATTATTTTGGTTATATTTATAGCTTTTGAGTGCTTCCATTCTTGTCCTCCTTTAACTTTTAAACTATAAGTATCTATCTAACTTTTTAGAAAACCAATTGACCATCTGCTTTTTCGATGTATTTACATAGCTGACAAGAAAGCGCATACAAATAATACATAATAAATAAACCTCAAGTCAGTTGGATTATGTATATCCCTACTGATTGTTAGCTAACCTTTCTGGTTCTTAAGGGCAATTTATCCCTTCATGTGGATGATGGGGATAAATTGTCCATAAGAATAAAATTCATCTCTCGCTTACTATCGGAAAACGGGAGACGGCTTGCTAATTATTTCGAAAAATCAAAGTAGTTTCGCTTCAATAAGCGTGGAGCGGCATAAGTGTTTCATACGTCATACTTTTTCGAACTTTGAGGCATCAATTAAAAATAGCTGATCCTCTATTTCTTTCACCGTATTATCTGTTTGATAGGTCATTCCGCATTCCAAGCAATGAATGGATGGTGTGTCCTGAATTTCGATTGCTTTTGTTCCATCTGGAAGTTCCCAATACACTGTGTTGCTCGTTTCACGTGCTGTGTCAGATTCGCACCATTGACAATTCATAACTATTCCTCCCTCGCTCCCACTGTCTCATACTTGCTCAGTTGCGATTGGAATTTTTTCTCTTTTAACTCGTCACGTTTTTCACGTTTATCCTTTAAAGAGCTATGCTCAGTATTTTCCTTATACGCTTTACGGCGATCTAAACGTTTTAATCCTTCAGGTGTAAGGTTAAATTTCGTATCATTAATAATGGATAGAACACCATTACTTTCAAACTTTTCAAACACTTCAGGATAAACTTTTTTATAAAAATCCTCCGCACTGCCCTCTTCATAATTTTGCGGTTCTGGATAAGATGTAATGACACCTTCAAAGTTACGCAATACGACTTTATTGGAACTTTGAGAAATGATATAGTTCGGTTGCAATGGAATTTTACCTCCTCCACCCGGGGCATCAACAATAAATGTCGGAACGGCATAACCCGATGTATGGCCACGAATCCTTCCATGATTTCCAATCCTTTGCTGATTGGTGCACGGAAATCGCGATCCCTTCTGATAAATCGCATTGGTAAATGTAATATGGACGAACGCGAATTTTAACAAGATCATGCATAAGCTGTTTCATGATCGGTACACTGTCGTTAATGCCTGCTAAAATAACTGCCTGGTTACCAACAGGTACACCAACATTTGCAAGCATTTCACATGCTCTCTTCGATTCTTCCGTAATTTCAATAGATGTATTGAAATGTGTATTGAACCAAACTGGATGATATTTTTTCAAGATATTACAAAGATTTTCGGTAATACGCTGTGGGAACACGACAGGTGCTCTTGTACCGATACGAATAATTTCTACATGCGGAATCTCACGTAAATTCTTTAAAATATATTCTAAAATATTGTCATTAATAAGGAGCCCGTCTCCACCGGAAATTAACACATCTCGAATTTGTGGATTAGATGCGATATAATTAATCGCTGTGTCTAACTGTTTCTTTGGTACACCCATTCCGATTTGCCCGGAGAAGCGCCTTCTTGTGCAATAACGGCAGTACATGGAGCATTGGTTTGTTACTAAGAACAACACACGATCCGGATAACGATGTGTTAACCCAGGTACTGGTGAATCTTCATCTTCGTGAAGAGGATCTTCTAAATCATACCTTGTTTTATGCAATTCCTGAGAAATCGGAACAGACTGCATTCGAACCGGACATCTTGAATCATCTTGATCCATAAGCGATGCATAATATGGCGTGATGTTTAACGGAATTGTTTTCGTTGAGATTTTTAACTCCTTCTTCTTCCTCTGGTGTTAAGTTGACTACTTTCTTTAAGTCTTCTAAATTTTTGATTGTATTCGTCAGCTGCCAAACCCAATCGTTCCATTGCTCCTCCGTTACATCTTTCCAAAGCTCGATTTCTTTCCAATGTCTTTTCGGTTTGAATAAATTGTTTCTCATCATAAACTCCTCCTAAAATTAGCCTGTTTTTTATTGACCATTTTTGATAAATTCTCCTCTGATAGTTACTTTATTAAGAAATGAGGTATTCCATATAATAGCGATTTTCCCCTTCTCCAAATTCATCGAATCTCGTCTCTTTTACAGTAAATCCTAATTTTTCATATAACTTAACGGCTGCCTTGTTTTCAGTGCTGACCGTTAAGCAAACCTTATGAAATCCATCTTGTTTTAAAATCGGATAAATTTCCTGAAAGAATAATTTCCCTATTCCTTTCCCTTGCTGGTCGGAGCGGACATAAAATCCAAAAATGTAGGCTTTGTGAATATCATTGTAAGCTCTCATCACTTCGCAAACCGCAATCGGCGCTTGGATCATTTTGCTGCCGGTATTGAATGAGTTTCCCGTAGCGTGTAAGCGGGACAAGGGCTTGTTCATCTACTGCTCCTAATCCTGGAAACGCATCTTTCTCAAGCTCCATCATCATTTTTAGCTGTTCTGGATTCAATGAAGCTGGTACTTCGACATAATAGGTTTTGTTCAATGTTTCCATTTTTCTGTCCCCCTCAGTTCTACTTCATATTGGATATCATCCAGCGGCCAAATTTGCTTAGGAATGTACCGATACGTAAAGGATGTTAAACGATTGGATGCAACACCAGGTGCATCCACATAAATGATCCGTCCAACAATCGGCTCAAACGCTGCCCGGAAATGATTTTTAGCTTTTAACCCAAGAATTCTCTTTGTCGAAGGCTCAAGGCCAATATGACGAAACATTTCCGGATCATTCGCTGACATCGGCATTCCAATGAGGAGTATATCCATCTTGCCAACGCGAATGTGAGCAGCCCCCTTTAAATCGACTCGTAAATGCTGATTGAAGGGCCAGAATTATGAAATATACCGTCCGATAGAGCCACGACCGTTGCTTCGACCTGAACGGGTTCCCCAAATTCTGGTGATACTTTCCCTCCAAGGGACAACGATACCTTGTTTCCGGCTCCAGCCTTCCGGCAAGCCTCAATGGATTCGGGATCGTAGAGTCCTCCAAACAATGTGTCAGGAATATTCATGTGCACCATTTCTCGAAGCAGCTCTGTTGTATCCCCACTCCCGCAGCTTAACGGATTATCTGAGATATCCGCCAGCACGATTGGCTTGTCATCTTCTATCGCCAATGACAAATTCAGTCCTTCTTTCACATCAGGCAATTCCATGATAAATTCTTCTCTTACACTCCAGAACAAGGAAGCCATCTTTTGGGCAGTCTCTTTTCCTTTTTGCGGATTGAGCGAAACAACAAGTACACTTGCACCGACCATGGGAATATCTGAGTAAGGAAAGCCGCCAAATACGGACACGTTATAAATTCCTTCTTCCTCTTCGGCTTGTTTCGCCCACTCTATCATTTTGTGCATCGGCCCTTCTGCCGTTCTCATATTGATAGAGGGAGGCATCATCGGCAATTTTTCAAAAGAAGCATAATAATTCACACCTTCTTTTAATTGCTTCAATAAAGCAATTGACGCGTGAACGCCTTGTTCATACATATCAACATGTGGATATGTTTTAAATCCAAAATGAAGTGGTGTGTAATGAATCATTTTTTCACTTAAATTGGCGTGCATATCCAGTGTTGTCGCAATCGGGACACTCGGTCCGATAAGCTCACGGATTTTCCCTAGTAAATGCTCTTCCGGATCAAAGAGGTCCTCCACGACCATTGCTCCATGCAGCGCCAGCAATAAACCGTCCAGCCCTCCCGCCTGCTGAATAGACTCCAGCATTTGTTTTTCGATGATGGAGTATGCTTCAGTTGATACCACCCCCGAGGGAATCGCAGCCGCACAAAGTAGCGGTACAATTTCTACATCCTTTTCTTGTTTCAATACATCCAAAAACCCGCCCACTTCCGTTTTCGTTCCAATATAAGCATCATAAATTTCATCGCCGATAAAGTAGCCTTCATTTCGAAACTGTTCGATTTCGGTTTTCATCGGGCTGTAACTGTGGGATTCATGGTAAAAGAATGCAATACCAATACGATGTTTTCTCATATTCTCCCCCTTCGTATTAGTCATAGGCGTTCATCAATAGTTCGTATAGATTGACTTCCACTCTGTCATGACATCGAATGCATGATGAGAAACTTCACGGTGGCCGTTTCCAGACATTTTCATCCCCCCAAATGCCACACCCATCTCGGCATTTGACGTTCCGTTATTAATATAGACAAGCCCGCTTACTGCCTCCTTTGCAGCACGGTTCGCATAATGAAGGCTCTCTGTATAAATGGAAGTCGATAACCCATAAATCGTCCCATTATTTACCTCAATGGCTTCCTCATATGAATCTACTTCAATGATGGCAAGAACAGGACCAAATATTTCTTCCTGTGCAATGGTATCATTCGGTTTCACATTCTCAATGATTGTCGGCTCATAATAATAGCCGCCCAATTCTTTGACACGCTGCCCGCCTGACACAATTTTCCCACCTTCTTCAATCGCTGTTTTTATATATTTTTCGACTGTATGAAGCTGGTCTTCATTTACGAGAGGGCCCACTTGTTTTCCTTCTTCAAGTCCATTTCCTATTTTCATAGACTTTGTTAATTCTACTACTTTTTGTACGAGCAGCTCCTTTACTGGACGCTCGACGATTACCCGGCTTGCTGCTGTACAGCGCTGACCAGTTGTTGTAAACGCTGATTTAACGATTCCATCCGCCGCTTTTTCCAAGTCTGCATCCTTCAAAACAATTACCGCATTTTTTCCACCCAATTCTAAAGAAATACGTTTTAACGTTTTACTGCTCATTTCAGCAAGCTGTTGTCCGACTTCCGTTGAGCCAGTGAAAGAAATGACTTTAACAACCGGATGTTCAGCGAGTGTTCGCCCGACTGTCCTTCCTGAACCTGTAATTAAGTTCAACACCCCTGCTGGCAATCCGGCTTCATCTAGTATTTCTACGAAAATCTTTGCAGATAACGCTACCTCTGAAGCTGGCTTCCATACGACAGTATTCCCCGCAATCAGAGCAGAAAAGATTTTGTAAGAAGCAAGAGCCACCGGGAAGTTCCAAGGTGTAATGCACGCAACAACTCCAAGCGGTTCACGAACCATTCTTACATTCCGGTCAGGGAAGCCGGCAGGAACCGTTTCTCCAAAGAGGCGTCTGCCCTCTCCTGCCATATATTGAGCAGTAGCGCTGACCACTCCAACTTCGCCTAAAGACTCCGTAAGCACCTTGCCCATTTCCATTGTCATGACACGAGCCAATTCTTCTTTGCGTGTTTCAAACAATTGAGCCGCTTTCGTTAAATATGCTGCTCGTTCTGGAATAGGGATGTTCTTCCATTGTGAATAGGCTATATTCGCTTTTGCGACCGAATCGTTCACTTGCTCTGTTGTAGCTGCTGCACATATCCCGACAAGCTCTCCAGTAGCTGGATTCAAACTTTCAAAGTAGGATTGATCAGGGTCACTCACCCATATTCCATTTATATAAAGCTCTCCCTGAAGAATCTCTGTTTTGATTTGATTAGACATAATTTGACCTCCTCTTCTGTGGTACCACTAGGAAAAATGAAGATTAGCTCCCCGCGATCGTTTCTGATATAGCATCTTCCAAAATCGTTAATCCCTTGTCTAGCACATCTTCTTGAATGTTAAGTGGAAGCATTAATCGGATTGTTTGCCCGCTTACACCGCAGTTCATAATGAGCAAGCCGTTTTCTAGTGCCTTCGATTTAATCTTCGGTACGAGCGAAGCTGAAGATTGCTGGTCAAATTCAATACCGATCATCATACCCACGCCTCGGACTTCAACAATACCCGGTAAATGGCTACCGAGTTTTGAAGTCGGCTGACAATCTCGGCACCGAGTTTAGCACTACGTTCTACTAACTTCTCTTCCTCAATGACCTCTATGTTTGCCAATGCTGCAGCACAAGAAACCGGATTCCCACCAAATGTCGAGCCATGACCGGCCATTGGCCATTTTTCATGAAGCTTACGACTTGCTACAATGGCACCAAGAGGCATGCCGCCGGAAAGGGCTTTTGCCAGTACTAAAATATCAGGAGTCACATTGGCATGTTCTGCCGCGAACATTTTGCCTGTACGGCCAAATCCTGTTTGTACTTCGTCAAAGATAAGCAAAATGCCGTGTTCCTCTGTAATCTTTCTTAACGCCTGCAAAAAGCTTGGCGGTGCCGGATAATAGCCGCCTTCACCCATTACCGGTTCAATGATGATGGCTGCTACACGTGAAGGGTCCACTCGTAAATCAAATAGTTTATGAAGCTGATTCAAGCAATACTCTTCAACTTCTTCTTCTTTAATGTTTTTCAATTGGCTAGGATACGGGTATGGGACGTGGTACACTTCGCCTAAAATCGGTTCATAATAACGACGATATTTTGAGCTTGAAGCCGTAATGGCTGTTGCGCCTAAAGTACGTCCGTGAAACGACCCTTCAAATGCAATGATGGCCGGTCTGCCTGTAGCAGCCTTTGCTAATTTAAGCGCACCGTCAATGGCTTCAGCTCCCGAATTGGAGAAAAAGACAGTGTCCAGATTTCCTGGTGTGATATGAGCAAGCTTTTCCGCCAAATTCGCTGCCGTTTCATAATAACCGTAGTTCAATCCAAGATGGATCAGGTTCTCTGCTTGTTTTTTAATGGCTTCAACCATTTTTCCGTTCGTATGCCCGACTGCATTTACGGCCACTCCTGAAACGAAATCAATGTATTCTTCGCCGTCTGTTGTCCAAAATTTGGCGCCATGCGCTTTTTCGATGACAAGTTCTGTCACTCTTGTCATGACCGGCGATAGATGCTTTCTTGCTTTTTCCTGAATTTCATCTGTTTTATTTTGTAATTTCATATGTCTCATCCTTTCTTAATTGACCCTTGAATATCGTGAATGCTCTATCTAAAATGCTCACCATCTCATCAATTTCTTTTTTTGTGACATTTAAAGGAGGACTGATGATGAGATGTTCCCCCTTTACACCGTCTATTGAACCGGTACCCGGATAAAAAACTGCACCGAGTTCCATCGCAATTCCATTTAATGTTTCAGCAGCCTTTTCAGATGGATCGAACAGCTGATCATGCTCACGATCCTTTACAAGCTCCATGCCAATTAATAGACCTCTGCCTCGAACATCGGATATATAGGAATGTTTTTGCTTCAACTCCAATAGTCGGTCAACAAGATAAGGACCTTGCTCATTAACGTTTTCCAGCACCCTATCACGCTCATAAACATTCAATGCAGCAAGACCGGCTGCCACTGCCACTGGATGCCCGCTATATGTGTAGCCGTGAATGAATTTCCCGTCACTGTTTTGAATGAGGCCACTAATTAATCGATCATGAACGATCATTCCGGCAAGCGGAGCATATCCGGCTGAAACCCCTTTTCCAAAGGTGATGATATCCGGTTCAATTCCAATCTGTTCTGTCGCGAAGTTGGTACCAGTACGGCCGAATCCTGTCATCACTTCGTCGATGATCAAAACGATTTCGTATCGGTCACACAGTTCTCGAACTTTTTCAAAATACCCAGGCGGCGGCGGAACGGCACCTTGCTGGCTACCGACAATCGGTTCGGCAATAAATGCCGACACATTCTCGGGACCAAGCTCTAAAATGGTTCTTTCAATATCCGTCAAACACGTTAAGTTTTCTTTAGCAAGACAATCATCTTTTTGACGACCGTATGGACATCGATGGCAATACGGAGAATAAACATGAGCATAGTTTAATAGATTAGGGGTGTATGCATGCCTTCTTTTAACATCTCCCCCTGCCGATAAAGAACCAATTGTGTTGCCATGATACGATTGCCAGCGTCCAATCACAATGTGCTTTTGCGGTCTGCCGGCATCCCTGTGATACTGCCTTGCCAACTTCAAAGCACTCTCATTCGCTTCTGAGCCTCCGGTTGTAAAATACACTCTATTTAAATGGTCCGGAGCCATTTTTCCTATCGTTTCAGCCAATTCATGCAAAGCTTTCGTTTCAAAGCGCATCGTATGGACGAAAGCTGCCTTTTTTGCTTGTTCTGCCATAGCGTCTCCTATTGAAGCAACCCCGTGACCCAAGTTTGCCGCAACCGCACCTGAACAAGCATCCAAATATTTTTTCCCATTCTCATCTATTAGATAGACTCCTTCACCGTGAGTTATGATTGGGTACTCCTTTTTTAAATCGCGATGAAATACATAGTCTTTTTTTATTCTGTCCATCTTTCCACCACCATTGCCATTCCTAATCCTCCCGCCACACAAATCGTCGCAAGGCCATATTGCCGTTTTTGTTTTTCAAGCTCATGACATAATGAAGTGACGATTCTTGCACCGGAGCACCCAAGTGGATGGCCTAAGGCAATCGCTCCTCCGTTAACATTCACGTTGTCTCCTTTTATGCCCCATTCATTTAAACAAGCAAGACTTTGAGCAGCGAATGCTTCATTTAATTCAATCAAATCGATATCTTCTAAGCGAAGACCTGCCTTTTTCAACGCGATTTGGGATGCAGGAACCGGACCGATTCCCATTTCTTTTGGTGATACGCCCGTTGCAGCAAAGGAACGAATCCTTGCCATCGGGACCACTCCAAGTTGTTTCGCTTTTTCTTCCGACATTAACAGCAGCATCGAGGCTCCATCGTTTCTGCCGGATAAGTTTCCTGCTGTTACCGTACCATCCTTTTGAAATACAGGACTTAGTGTTCCTAACGTTTCAATGTCCGACAATCTTGGGTACTCATCTATCGCAAAGTGCCTGATCCCCTTTTTTCCTTCCTTTACCGGAACAGGAATGATTTCTTCTTCAAAACGGCCATTTCAATTGCACGTTTCGTTTTCTGCTGGCTTGTGAAGGCAAATTCGTCTTGTTCACGACGGCTAATGTTATATTTTTCAGCCAGCCACTCCGCTGTTTGCCCCATCGTGAAATGACCGTATATCTCCTCTGGCTGCGATTTTGGCTGACTCTCCGTATTTGAATCATATAGCGTCATATCTCCTATTTTAAGGCCAAATCGAGTACCAACCGTATAATGAGGAGCTTGTGACATGCTTTCGACACCGCCTGCTAAAACGACGTCCGCCTGACCTGTCAAAATGGACATTGCCCCGTTAATGACGGCCTGCATGCCTGAACCGCACTGACGATGAACTGTATAAGCAGGAATCGATTCTGGAAAATGGGACCGTAATGCCGCGACTCTTGCAATATTCGGAGAATGCGCACTCTGCTTTGTTTGGCCAACGATGACTTCATCGACAATATTGGGACCGTAACCGGAAGCAGAAAGATTATTTTTCATGATGAGGGATACGAGTTCTTCTGGAAGCGTATTCTTCAGTGATCCGCCGAAGCTTCCAATAGCAGTCCGAAATGCATTTACGATTACAACCACTACGCAGTCACCTCTTTGCCTTTATTGAAAGATTCAGCAATTTGGAAAGGTGCGTCCGTTTTCTGTTGAACTTCCTCAAGGGAGACTCCAGGGGATAGCTCAATAAGATGAAGTCCATCTTCCTTTACAGCGAACACCGCCAAATCAGTAATAATTAAATCCACTATCCGTTCCGATGTGATCGGATAGGTTAATTCCTTGACGATTTTTGACTCCCCCTGGTTGTTTGTATGCATTGTTGTTACGATTACCTTTTTGGAGCCTTCCAATAAATCCATCGCCCCGCCTACACCAAGAACACTTTTTCCTGGTACGGCCCAGTTGGCGATCCGCCCAATTGCATCGATTTGCAGCACACCAAGAATTGAAACGCTTACATGTCCTCCGCGAATCATCGCAAAAGAGGAAGCGCTATCAAAAAAGGATGACCCTTCCAAAACTGTGACAGGCAGTTTCCCTGCATTGACAAGATTTTGATCAATATGTTCTGGTTCAGGGGTAGGACCTACTCCAAGGATGCCGTTTTCTGAGTGTAAAAAAACTTTAATATCTGATGGAATATTATCAGCCACCAGCGTTGGAATCCCTATCCCCAAATTGACAATATCGCCATGCTTTAATTCCTTTGCCGCTCTTGCAGCAATGTATTTTTTCACGTTCAAGCTAGTTCCCTTCCTTCACAACGATATAATCAACGAATAAATGAGGGGTTACAATTTCTTCAGGAGAAATTTGTCCTACCTCCACAATCTCGTCCACCTCTGCAATAACCACATCCGCTGCTGTTGCCATCATCGGATTGAAGTTTCTTGCCGATTTGTTGTATATAAGATTTCCTAATTGATCCGCTTTTTTCGCTTTAATTAAAGCAAAATTGGCTTTAAGGGGCTCTTGGAACACATATTTTTTACCGTTAAGGGTACGCTCTTCTTTGTTTTCGGCAATTTTCGTTCCTACGCTGACCGGCGTATAAAACCCTCCCATTCCCGCACCGCCCGCTCGAATAGCTTCAGACATCGTTCCTTGAGGGAGAAGCTCCACTTCCAATTCTTTATCCTGATAGGCTTTAACCACCTCTGGGTTGGATGTAAAATACGAACCTATCGCTTTTTTTACTTGTTTTTGCCGTACTAAAACTCCAAGACCTCTGCCTGGTTCTCCAAGGTTATTACTAATAATCTCTAAGTCTTTCACTTCCGACTGAGCCAAAGTGGCTATTAAACTAAGCGGACTTCCTACAAGCCCAAATCCCCCTACCATAATTCGTGAGCCGCTTTTAACCTTTTTTACAGCTTCCTCGCATGTAATCAGCTTGCTCATCTTTTTTTCCTTCCTCTCTATCGACTTTTTTGGGTATTAACAGTTCGGAAAAAATAAAAACCGAGCAAAACACAAATCCTCTATAAAGAATGTCGTTATAACGAACATTCCTTACAAAGAATCCATGTCTGCTCGGTTTTAATAAGACCATGGGAAGAGGTCATCTCCCCACTTTATTATAACCAAACGTTATGTATTCATTTGCTTCACGTTTTCCCAGTAACGTTGAACTGCAGCTTGAAGAGCCACAATGATCGCTTGCTGGGATGGAGCAAAATAAAAGCTTTGAATTCGTTCAATCAACGGCTCAATCCCGTCTTGAAGACAGTAGCCTATCAGCAGTTTTTGAAAATAATTTTTCGTTAGTTCTGTTACGAATGTGAATTCGGCGCCGATAATTTTATGTTCTATCAGATCCACTTCGAGTACAATTCCCGCATGCTTATACATTTCATACATGGAAGTTCCCTGTGGAGCTTTTGCATATCCTGTAACAATCACTGTTTCCAGTGTTTGCATGCCCCTAAACCACCTTTCAAAAACCAAGTGATCATTTTCTTTTTCTAACACGAGTATATGGGTCAGAAAAAACAATGTCAATATAAATACTCTAAATTTTTCAAAATATTAAAGCGTTTTCATTAATAAGTAAGCGCTTATGATTATTTTATAGAACTATAACATTTTATATATAAATTATTCTCCCTTACATGTCAAAATCTTTCTAGAAAGATAAGAATTTTTTTTATAGGAAAAACGGAGGTGCCTTTATACGTTTTCTAGTCTCAATACATCACAATGCAACCATGCTATACAGGTTGTTCGATCTTCGCTTTTTTCACCATTTCGATAAAATAAGCTGTCAATCGATGGTCATCTGTTAATTCTGGATGAAATGAGCAACCGAGGTACTGACCTTCTCTTGCTGCCACAATGCGGCCGTTATGCTTGGCCAACACTTCAACATTCTCGCCTACTTCAACAATGTGGGGTGCACGAATGAACACAGCATTAAAATCTTCTGCTACATCCTTAATATCAAGATCCGCTTCAAAGCTTTCACGCTGACGCCCAAATGAATTGCGCTCTACAGTTACGTCCATTGCTCCGATATATGTGGATCATCATAGCCGACAATATTCTTTGCCATTATAATTAAGCCAGCACAAGTCCCAAACATCGGCTTTCCTTCTGTAGCAAACTGTTTTAGCTCTTCCATGAAATCGTATTTATCTATTAATCGGCGCATCGTTGTACTTTCTCCACCAGGAAGAATTAGCCCATCGACTTCTCGAAGCTGTTCTTTCGTTTTAATAACAACAGCCTCTGCTCCAGCTTCTTCGATCGAACAAACATGTTCACGTACAGCCCCTTGTAATGCTAGTACTCCAACCTTAAGCATTAGAAAAACTCCTTACCAACCACGATCCTGCATACGTGCTTCAGGAGACAGAGTTGAAATTTCAATACCTTTCATTGCAATTCCAAGATTTTTTGAAATCTCTGCAATTAGTTTATAGTCCTGGTAGTGGGTTGTTGCTTCAACGATTGCTCTAGCGAATCTTGCTGGGTTATCAGATTTGAAGATTCCTGAACCAACAAATACTCCATCAGCACCTAACTGCATCATAAGTGCAGCATCAGCAGGCGTTGCTACTCCACCAGCTGCAAAGTTTACTACAGGTAGGCGTCCATGATGCTTAATCTCAAGAAGAAGTTCATATGGAGCTCCAAGTAGCTTAGCCTCTGTCATCAATTCATCTTCATTCATTTTAACGACTTTACGTACTTGTGCATTTACCTTACGGATATGACGAACAGCTTCAACAATATTACCAGTTCCCGGCTCTCCTTTTGTACGAAGCATGGATGCACCTTCACCAATACGGCGTGCTGCCTCGCCAAGATCACGGCAACCACAAACAAATGGAACAGTGTAATCTTTTTTATTTAGATGGTACTCTTCATCTGCTGGTGTTAAAACTTCACTCTCATCAATATAATCAACGCCCATTGCTTCAAGAACTCGGGCTTCTACGATGTGTCCGATACGTGCTTTTGCCATAACTGGAATGGAAACCGCATTCATAACTTCTTCAGTAATTCGTGGATCTGCCATTCTTGCTACTCCGCCAGTTGCACGGATATCAGAAGGAACGCGCTCTAATGCCATTACAGCTACCGCTCCTGCTTCCTCTGCTATTTTTGCTTGCTCAGCATTCACAACGTCCATAATGACGCCGCCCTTTTGCATTTCAGCCATGCCTCTTTTTACACGATCCGTACCTGTTTTCATTGTTCTTTTCAATTCATTTGTGTTGTTTTCTTGTAAATGCATAGAATTTCTCCTTTCATCCCCTTAAAAAATGTATACGTTTCCATTTTGTTCCGAAAATAGTGATAAAAATTGCAAAAAGAGAGGCTTCACATTCCTTTCAAATTTGGATGATAACACGTTAAAGGTAATTTACATCAACCATATTTTCAAAATTATCACTATTTTCATTTTATAAACTTGCAATTTCTGTGCCAATATTAAAAACGCCTATTTGTGAACTTTTTGTGAGAACAATATGCCGAAATTCTTTGCACTATCCTTATTTTTTTGCACTTTTACTGCAAAAAGAATCTTTCCGAAACGGTGGACACATTTATTAGAGAAAATGGTGAGGCTCCAGTTCCATTAAAGAACCAAATGGAGCGATTTAATAATCCTATATTGAACATGTTCTCCAAAAAAACGATTTAAATATTTCACGTACTGCTAGTTTACTAGTTTTAAGCCGACAAAGCCTCCAGTATAGAATGAAAAAACTTAACATTTCAAACGGAAAAATATTGCAAGTTGAAATATAAGAAAAACCGGGTAGAAACCGTAAAAGAGCGGTTGAGAATAATAGGAGCCGGTAAAGGTAAAAGCATATTAGAATGTGCAATATTCTTAACTAAATGCCCTTTAACTTAATAACCATTATTTCAAATATCACAAATCTTTACATTCACTTATTCCAGAATATGGCCGATTGTTGAATACGATGACTGGAGTTTTTAACTTTATTATCATAAAACAGTTAATATCAAAAATTAATCGCTGCTTTTTATAAAGTAGACTTTTCTATGCAATTACCGTAACAAAAACGTTCGTTTCTGTTACCCGGTGTAAAAACAAATATTCTGTCTACCAATCTCTCATAAATTACGTAACAAAATATGTAACAAAATATCGTTTTATATGGAGGAATTTTTACCGATATAGAGCATACTTAATCTTTTCCTCATCAGCTTTTGGTCTTCCAGGAAGTTTGCCTCGTTTTTTTGCTTTCCTGCTCTTCTTAGCGCCAGTATACTTCTCTTGTATTAGCATTTCATATCCTGCCTTCTTTAGCATTTCAAGCTGTATGAAAAGTTCTTGTTGATTTATGCTTGCTTTAACATATGCTATTCTCATGGTGAATTACATCACCTTTTACCATATAATGTTACAATAAGCATTTCATAGTAGTGATTTTTGATAATATAGAAATATTGTTATATCAACCTCTTTTCGTAAAAACAACAAAAATATGTAAATTTATTGTATAATAGGGGTACTTAAAATTCCAATTAAAGTAAAAAACTCCAATACCCTTTCCAGGATTGGAGTTCTTCATTATTTCGCTAATTCAAATGATTGTTGAATCTCTTGTATTAATTTTTCTGCACCTTCGCGAGAAAGGATTAATTTACTCTCAGCAAGAGTTAGATTATTATCAGAAACTTCAACAGTCAAGACGCAGGCATTATTAGGACTATATTTCTTCAAAATAATTTGTTCTCCCTCAACAAAAATTTCTACAGGATCTTTCAGATCGATTTCTAGGGCTCTTCGTAGCTCAATCGGTATAACAATTCTTCCTAATTCATCAACTTTACGGACAATTCCAGTACTTTTCATTAGTTAATTTCCTCCTACAAAACTTTAAAAAAGTTCATATTCCTCATTCAAAATACCCTCTCAAATAATACACCTTTAAAATTACCAAAACCATAATTTCCACAAAAATTAATATTTGTTGAATTATGGTTAATTCTATAAACCATTCCATCATTGCTTTCCGGCTCTATTAGTTGTACTTAGTAAAGCTGAACTTCCTTCTGTTTCATAGCCGTTAGGTTCATTAATTTGGGACATCGACTTTCTCACATCCTCAACTTTCCATTCACCATCGACTTTACGCAATCCGACTAAATACCAATCTTCTGTTGATGATGTTTTTCCATCAACAGACTTTGCTTCCCCTCTTACTATTAAAATAGAGAACTTGGGCTTTTTTTGTTATTCTATTAAAGCGCCCTTTAATAGAATAACATTACATGGATTTGCCAACATCAACAAGAGCAAAAAAGAAAAATCCTGTTTTAATTTAATCAAACTCCCTTCCAAACTATCAATCTTTTTTAAAAATTATCAATCTTAATTTGAAACCCACAACAATACCTAAATACATAATATTCCCTATACGACCTCTATATAAGTAATTTAAGAGGATTCAATCAGGTGCTCTGCCTCTTTGTCCGAATTATCATTGGGCCTTTTTGTCATTTTTGATGTTTTCTAGATAATTCGCTAGAAACTTTTCCGTAATTCGTGCTGGAACATATCCTATCCGCGACCAAATAATATTTTCCACAATAAATGCCTTTTTTGTGAAGTACATGTAATCTTGGCTGATTCCTTTTCAGCTTCCTTAAAGTCATCGATGCCAGCATCTCTAGCACGGTGAAACACATGCAAATGATGATACATGTCATTTCTCTCTTTCCGGATCATTTTAAGCAAATACTACAGTTCAAAGGTGGATAATGTCATAATTTCCCGTGTGGTTTTATCTATATAGGCAGTCAAAACAAAATCACGAAATCGGACTTCTAGGCGTTCATGATTTTCTTTAATAATCCTGATATCAATCTTCATGCAGCAAAAATCACAATAGTAATACTGATGATCCATTCTTTCGATATGACTGCCGCAATATGGACAAGTTTTCAATCAGATCCTCTCCTTTAATCCTGTTTTTTGAACATTCCACCCCAATGAGAAATCCATTGCTCCATTCGTTTTATGAACAGGTACACCATGTCGAAAAAAGGCTGTTTTCCTTTATCTTTATTCTTTTTGTCTCTTAATCTTAAAGATTTTCAGCAAAGCCTCCGTCCCAAACATCTCCTTTTCCTCGAATCTCCTATCAAAGGTTTTAGGTTGCGTAGCAACCGTCAGGCAGGCTCGATGCCTGCTTTCATCAAGGAAAAAACGAATGTTTTTTTCCTCTATCCGTAAGCTTCACCGGCTTTAGAAACCAGCCGGTGTTGTCTGTCTTATATGGGTAAAATCAGCGTTTTATTTAGTTTATCAAACCATTTCTATCACTTCTGTATGAATAATGTTTTCAACACCCAGTTTACATTCTTTGATACTATCTAATTTGTAATGATCTTCAATATCAAAGTTTTTAGAAACCATTTTTTCTGCCTGTTCTTCGTTTTTAGCCACCACTATCGATACCCTTTGAAACCCTTTTGCAAAATAAATAACTTGAAAAACTTTCATATTCTTTCACTCCTTTATTAGCACACACTGGATTAAGTTCAACATGTTTGATCTATCCTTCCCCCGGCTATCAGCCGTGGGAAAAATACTTAATTTTGCAAGTAGAACGAAAAACACGCATAGGCAATGGGTCAAGGGCGCTCTTTGCTCAAAAAGTTTTTTGCTGTTGCGATAGCGCCTTTAAGCAAAAAAGTTTTTTGCCCCTTGACCGATTGACTAGCCTTCTTAGCTTCTAGCCGGAAAGGTTCGGGTTCCTACCGGCTGGAAGGTTAGAAGGCTTGCGCTGTTTTACGATTCGGAAGGCAAAAGGGAAAAATCAACAATAAAAGCAGCCGTTTCGGCTGCTCTCCTTTTGTCTTTTATTCTTTTGATCTTTCAATCTTTTTTCCGGTTTTCGGCTCGTTCGGTATGGCGGCGATAGCCGTAAGTGGAACAGGAACCTACGGAATGTAGGCGTAAGCCGTACAGTCCGTGGTTATCGGTCCATTTAATGCCGAAGCGACACGTACGGAATGACAGAAAGGGTGCTTTTTCCTTTTTGATCAGTCCGTAGTGCTGCCGCCCAAAGTATTAAATTTCAATTTTTAAAGCTATAAAAAGTTTAAAAAAATTCTTCAAATATCATTTAATTTATCGCTCGTAATTGTGTATCAAGTATTAGGTTTTAAAGAAATCATTTTTAAAATCCAAAAAAGGGAAAAACAATGTGAAATTTGAAATTACAAAACAAGAAGGCAATATTGAAGTAAAATTGGAAGTAAAGGTATGGTTAATTAAATTATTGACTACAGTTGGTGCATCTTCAGGCATTCCTTATGTACTAAATCACGTAATTAATGGAAAGAACCATTCGCCCTGGCAAGTGGTTTCCTTTCTTCCTCGAATAATCTTTCATAAGGTTGCCTCAGCAACCCTTCAAGCAGGCTCGATGCCTGCGTTATATAATCAAGAAAAAACGGATGTTTTTTATCCATTCGTGAACCAACATCGGCGCTGATCCAGCCGATGTTTTTTCTGTTTCATTTTTACATTGATAAAATCATAGTATTTTTTGTGGGTTTATATTTTTCATTCATTGTCTCAAAAAATGGTAGGATATAGATTTTCTTAGGTTTACAACCATATTCAAATAAATGATATTCGATTTCATCTTTTAGACCTGCCTTTTCAATTGCTTTTGCCTCATCTTTATAAAAATCAGATACGATAATAATCATGATAAATTTCCCCTTTCAAGCAAAAGGGAAAAATCCCCTTTGCTATTTTGGTATTTTTATAGATAGCCTTTCTCCTTTAGGCTGACATGCTTACCTGTGTGGCTGACAATCACATGGTCAAGGACTTCGATGCCTAAAATTTTCCCTGCTTCTGCAAGTCTTTTAGTGACCTCAATATCCTCTTTGCTTGGTGTTGGGTCTCCGCTAGGGTGTGGTGGCTAACAATAATGGATGCCGCATTATTGAAAATTGCGCATTTCATCACCTCTCTAGGATGGACTATACTAGCGTTCAAGCTTCCTACATGAGCTTTATGTAACCCAACTACCTGATTTTTAGTATTGAGCATCATAACAAGAAAAATTTCTCGGTCTTCATCAGCAATGTAAGAGGCTGCTAATTTTTGGGCATCTTCCGGTGAACGAATTACATACTGTGCAAACGGTTCAGGGGTTCCTTAATTTCTTGTTTGATTCGGACGACTTCGAAGATTGACATTAATTCCATTTTTCAAAACTTCCTTTCATTTTTGGTTTTTTCTTTCCTTTTTTTTCTTTTGGATTCAGAAGCGAATCTGTTCCCCAAAGGGGGATGATTTTTCCCCTTTTGCAAGTAGAACGAAAAACACGCATAGGCAATGGGTCAAGGGAGCTCTTCGCACAAAAAGTTTTTTGCTGTTGCGATAGCGCCTTTAAGCAAAAAACTTTTTTGTCCCTTGACCGATTGACTAGCCTTCTTAGCTTCTAGCCGGAAAGGTTCGGGTGTCCTACCGGCTGGAAGGTTAGTAGGCTTGCGCTGTTTTACGATTCGGAAGGCAAAAGGGAAAATAAACAATAAAAGCAGCCGTTTCGGCTGCTCTCCTTTTTTCTTTTATTCTTTTTATCTTTCAATCTTTTGATTTACGGGTTTTCGGCTCGTTCGGTACGACGGCTTGCCGTAAATGGAACAGGAACCTACAGATTGTATGCGAAGACATGAGCCGTATAAACTGTGGTTATCGGTCCATTTAGTGCCGAAGCGACACATACGGAATGACAGAAAGGTGTCTTTCCTTCTGTTCAGTCCGTAGTGCTGCCGCCCAAAAGTAGTTCTGTATGCTTTTAACCTAGATTTTAAGTCCTTATTTCTGAAGAAAAATCGCAGCCTTAAGGCTACATGACTAGAAAAAAACCAAAGGGGTAAGTAGATATATCCAAAATTTTTGTTATATACCCCTCAAATGGACACCCCATGACCAATCAATATCATGCCGCATGCAGGAGTATTAATGGGATAGTTCCAGGAAACATGTCCCCATCATTCCTTACATCCGTTGTAAAGTTGAAGTTAATCTAGTAAACTTCCTGTTTTTCACGCAGTAAAGCGTTTATAACAGAACTTATCGCGCGGACCCTCTAGTTCAACAAGCACCTTCTCCTGTATTTCAAATAATCATCGTACGCCCACATTAGTATGCAGTCTGTAAAAGTCTCCTTTTGAACTAACGAGAATTTCAGATTAACTGTCTAATGTCTTAATATGTTAAATAACCCTGTCATGAAAGAGGAGCGGCGGTAAGGAAAATATCCATTTTTAACCATGATTGTGTTTCTCTTTCGCTTTATTTCCACGTTTATCAGGAGGATTAATCACATTTCCATTATTCTGGATATCATTATTCTGATTGTTGTTATTTTGAATATAATTAGACTGATTGTCGTTATTCTGGTTTGGAACATCGTCAGGAATTCCGCCTTTAATGTACAGTTCATTATTCACACTATAAACGTCGCTTGGCTGCTGAAAGCTGGTTGAGTCTGTTCCAAATGCTTGCATCATTGCTTTAAACATTAGTTGCGAGATTTTCGTAGTATCTCCAATCATATAGTTGCCTTGACCATTTTGCACATAGCCGGTCCAAACAGCCATCGTGTATTGCGGAGTATAACCCGCAAACCAGCTATCGTTAGTCGCGTTGGATGGGTATCCAAATTGGGCACTGGTCTTGTCGTCAAAATTGGTTGTACCCGTTTTTCCGACAACATTTAATCCAGGGACATTTGCTGTCGTACCTGTACCAGAGTTTACGACTGTCCATAACATAGACGACACCATATAGGCTGTGTAATCATGCATAACACGTTTTGGCTGCGGTGTAAAGCTCACAACTTTGCCATTTGGAAAGACAACTTTTTGGACAAAATGAGGTGTATTGTATACTCCGTTATTTCCAAAGGCACTGTAGGCTCCTGCCATCTCTAAAGGATTAACCGTATTGCTTCCAATCGCGTTTGATTCATACACTCGGTTGTTTTTAAAAGTTATTCCGAGATGTTCTGCAAAATTCTTTGCCTTCTCCATTCCTACTTCTCGTAACGTTAGAAGAGCAGGAATATTATAAGAATATTGGAGTGCCGTTCGGATGGACAACATTCCGTGATATTGATGATCCCAGTTTGAAAGAGGTTGACCATTTGTATACGTAGTCTCCTGGTCATTAATTTGGTGAGCAGTCGACCATTTTAAATTTTCAATCGCAGGACCATAATCAAAAATCGGTTTAAAAGATGAACCCGGCTGGCGATTGATATCGATCGCAAAGTTGTTACCTCGAAATGCTGCTTTATAATCATTTCGACCGCTTCCAATTGCCCGTACTTCACCAGTTTTTGTATCTAGGAATACGAAGGCTCCCTGAAACTTAGGATTGGGATAAGCAATAATATTATTTGTGTTCAGCATTTTGTCCGCATAATCCTGTGCTTTCGGATCCAAAGTCGTATAAATAGATAAGCCGTCAGTGCTAATGTCTACTTTCTTAAGTTTTCCTTCCACTTCTTTTACAGCAGCATCCAAAAACGCTTCATAGGGCATAACTTGCTGACTAATTTTCGGAACAAGCCCTTCCGTTACTGGAACTTTCATTGCGTCCTGCATTTGTTTCTCCGTAATATAACCTTGTTTTTGCATAGAGCTTAAGACAAGATTTCGGCGATCGGTAGCAGCTTTTTTGTCTTCTGGTTTGGTAGGATCGTAATTACTTGGACTTTGTGGGAGCCCTGCCAACATAGCAGCCTCAGGAAGCGTCAATTTATTTAGATTATTTGCATCGATTCCGTAGTAGCTTTTCGCGGCAGCAGCCACTCCGTAGGACCCGTCTCCAAGGTAGATCTTATTTAAATACATCATTAAAATTTCATGCTTGGAATACTTTTGTTCCAGCTGATATGCGAGACTCCATTCTTGTATTTTTCGCTTTAATGTTTTCTGAGGTGACAAAAATGAATTTTTAATCACCTGCTGTGTAATCGTACTCCCGCCTTGGGCTCCGAAATGCCCTGTAAGATTCTCGAATATTGCTCTAGCAGTTCCTTTTATATCAATGCCATGGTGTTCATAAAAATGTGCGTCTTCCGTGGCAATAAATGCTTGTTCTAACACTTTTGGAACTTGATTATACGTAATTTTTGTTCGCTTTTCCTTCCCGTATTCATAGAGGAAGTTTCCATTTTTATCATAAAATTTCGTCGAAAGCGGATCTACTAGTTTTGAAGAATCTAATTTAGGGGCATCCTTAATCATAGCAGCGAACGTAATGGCTCCTGCTCCTGTTGAAACAACTCCAAGCAGCAAACAGGCAATTAACACTTTTTTCAATAAGGATCCTTTTTTTTCGATTTATTACTTCTTTGTTGATTTTGTCTTATGTTTTCAGCTTGTTTTCGTTCCTGACGAAAACGATACGTTTCTTCTGACATTCATCTTCTCTCCCATGTGTAAGTTACTTAAAGTTGATTTAAAATAAGAAGCTTTTATCACTTACTTATCACTGATTGATGAGTTGATATTTAGACCATTACTTTTCATTCAAAACACGTATATAACGGATTAAAGAAGTAATGATCCATAATCCCCTTGATCGCCTTTCAAAATAAAGTACTTACGCTGTTCGATCTTTTCTAATATTTCTTGTACAACCTGTTCTTTTTAACATACAGCTCTATCATTATATTATTCTCATTTAAATCCTTCTATAAAGGTATATGCAAACAACAAATTCCTTCAAACCAACTCTCCACTATTCTCGTACTCTATCTGAAGGTCTAAAGTTGAAATGAACGTCTACAAATACTAACCGGTGGACGTTACTTTTATTAATTCCATAAACAAGCATTTATAGCTTAGTTTTGTTTTTTCATAGATATTATACATGAAAATGAATAGAAATAATTTTTCCGTAACTTTACATAATTGAGTCAATTTCATAATAGTTTATTGTAATTATTAGACGGGCTCAATTATAAAACTTAAAAAATTTTTTAAACATTTGTGATTTTTTGAATACTCACAATGTAAAAAGACGCCAAATAACGGCGTCTCCATTTAAAACAGGTACTATTCTTTCCCATGCCCAAACTTTTCTTCTAGTCGTTTAATTTCATCTATTGATTTTTCAAGTGCCGCTTGCAGTCTTTTAAAATGTTTCTTGTAATAGCATAGGTCCATAATCACTAGCAGCACAAACATTCCAATAAGAGCGTAGAGGGGAAATTTTAATGGATAAAAATCATAAAGATCGTGGAATGAGGAATTGGAATGGCTTTTTCATGCCGGAATCCATAAAATTGTTAAAGGATCTTTGGCAGGATGATAATAAAACTCCTAGACCACATCTGGATGAAATTAAAATAGTAGAGATGGAACGGCTATTATCTGAAAGCATGAACACCAAAAACCTTTTAGAAATTACCACATGGAAAAACGGCTTTTTTACTACACGCGTTGGATTTGTAACGAAAATCGATTCTCTAAATAAAAGGATTCTACTTCAGGATGAACTTCAATCCACCATCAATCTTGATTTCTTTTCCATAACCAATGTAATGGTCAAATAAATACTTACCTTAAAATGGTTGAACCTTTACATTATTTAACTTTATCGGGAGGAATTTTTTTACATATATAGAAATAATTAAGGACAGGTTATTATTAAAGGGGGATTTGAATGGAGTTTTCAGTTCTCATTTCTTGGGTCCATCATTTTTTGTTGATTATGGGTGGATGGTTAATTTTAGTTCTTCTAATATTAATTCGTTCAAGTAAGTACACAAAGAATAAATTTAAGCAAATGGAAGAAAACGATAAAGATGATTAAATACAACGAATTAACTATTTAAACATAATCATTTTTCAATGTAAACGTTAATTAAGATACTAAACCCTTCCTGCAAAGTGAGGTAACTATCCGTTCAAGCTGAGAAGGGTTGTAATTTGGAAAGTAAAAACACGGCAGCAATCATCCACTATTTGAGGTTACTCATTTCAACACGTTTTGTTATTTCATCTCTTTAAACGGAATTTTAGAGAATGAACGGTATCGTAAATGTCGTTTCTAACTATTGAAGTAGTATACGAATTCCCAATAAAAAACTGGATAGCGATTTAACTATCCAGCACGTCTTATTTATATGAGGTTTTTCTTATAATTCTCTTTAAGCTTTGATTTCCACATTATCTACCGAATGATGTTAAGTATATAACCACAAAGACATATCTACATCTGTCCCTAGTATTGGCCACCTACGCCAAATACGATGACGGCCACACATGCCATCCAACCCACCATTTATTATAACAGGAAACGTTTAAATTTACAAATTTTACCAGACTGCTTGTCCGATAAAGTTACATATAAAACGCGTATATATGACTTTTCTTTCACTCATGCACAATGAATAACCTTGTAATTTTTATGTGCTACAACTGTTCTATTTCCTTCAAACTCTAATTCGGTCTTATTTTCTGTTATTTTCACGATGACTGAATTTTCATTGACCTTCTCAACGATCCCTTTGATTCCATTCTTAAAAAGGATATGATCCCCTAATTCTGCGATCCTTTTTGCCATGAATATCAATTTATTCCCTCCATCTAAAAAATACATTAAGCCTTTTACTTTATCTTTCTTACATTCAAAACCATAAATTGTTTGATTTTTTTAAAGCCCTTCACAATTGAAAAACCTTCCAATTGTATGTAAGTGAACCTTTTCAAATCAGGTTTTGTTCGGGACTTCTTTTTTTAATAATTCGTACCGCCGTGCTAGATCCTTATCGATAAATACTGATTACCTTATGAACTTTTTTTTTTCTTCGCTTCATACATTTCTGTTTGTTGATTTTTCTTAAAAAAAGTTATTATGGTCATCACCCTTTTCTTCCATATCAGTTGTTTTGCATAATTAGGGTCGTATAAATATTGATTAAAAAGGAAATAACCTACCTCCTCAATCACTAGTAATATGACGATAAACAGAGCCAGAACCATAATACAAATCCACATTTAATAAACCCCTTTTATGGAAGACCTTATCAAAAAACCAAAAACAAAGAACCCATAAGTGATTTTTTTATTACCATTCTTTCAATCTAGTTTTTATAAATATATTACCAAAATTATGGATATCAATGTAGTATTTATTTTGGATAACGAAATTTTAGGAGTGTAAAATTTCGTGTTTTCCTAATTTAGCCTGTATATTCAGTTTTCGTTGCAAAAACAGTAAACCGCAAATGAAATCAATGGTTTATTCACAAGATAAAAAAATAGCCTGGAATCATCTCCAAGCTAACCATGCCTTTTTTTCAGCATTAACCTTAATCTTGTTTCAATCGTTCTTTCTCTTGCTCGCAAAACTCTTGAACTGTAGACTTACTCCAATAGGGAGTACCAGCAAGCTCAACATCTGCTTTCGGTATTTTTCCTCGACTGTTATACACATTTAATTTACGTTTATCATAATTTAGCCATGGTCCGATAAGAAATCAGCAAACTGCTTTTGATTAAAATAGTGATCTGTCGTTTCTCGAAGAATGGAATGGGTAGGTTTTTGAATTAAATGCGTATCCTCTTGAAAGAACTGATTCACTAATTCTAACGCGATTTCAAGCCAATCATTATCTAGATGGTGATACAATAATCCGATATTAAAACTTTCCTGCTCAGGTGCTTCAAAAAACCAAGCTAATTTTAAGAATACAGTTTCAACGTCTGTTAATCCCTTCATTGCTTCTTCCACCAATAAGATGTTCTCATAAGCCTTTAATTTACCTTTAAATTTCGGGAACGTTTCAATGATTCGTTTCGTTGAGCGTTTCATCTTTTTCCCTCCTATTGACTTAGTCAACAAAAAACCTATTTTATTACTGTTTTATGCCACAAAAAGACGAAAATAGTGAAGAAGAGGGCGAACCCTCTTCCTCGGATCTTACATTTTACCTTCGGCTTTCATGCTGTGATATTCCGTATGAAATTCACAATCAGGCTAATAAACTAAAGCTGGTTTTTTCACCTCTCTTCTTTTTTGAATACCACGGTTTATTGTTTGTTATTCTAAGCACGCCCGTGGCTACCATAAATCCCATATTAAACGTACGGAATGTAGGAGGAAACCAGATAAAAATCGACATACGAGCTGAAAGAAAGGGCCGTTTCTTTCTCTTTTAGTCCATCGTTCTTCTATCTACAGATTTTTTTGTAATTTTTTAGGGTGTTTTGTCATATGTATTCCAATTGTGCAAAATTTTTCTCATAATAAGACTTGCAAGGAAAATCGATTTTATCGAATTAAACAGTTAAAGAGAATTAGGGGAATGGTTATGGTAAGCGAGATCGAGAAATTAGAAGACCGGATCAATCATTTAAGAGAAGAATTGATCCAAATTGCAAAAGCAACCGGCTTAAATAGCAATGAAACCCTTCGACAAGTCAAAAATTAGACGATCTCATCACGAGGTATCAAAAAAGTAAAAATAAACAATTTAAAAAACTTGATTAAAAGTCCTATTATTATCGCATTATGAATATGGGGATTTTTTCTAATTTCTTTTAATGGTTAAGGTAAAGTCCCAAATGGTTGCGAACCATTACGTTAATTTTGCGCAAATTGAATGAAATCAGCCAGATCCTTTTGATCGACTATCTGTTCAAAGTCGCATGGTTGCTCTAATGTAATACCCCTTTGACGGGCAACAGAAATCAGTAAACCTAATTCATAATACATATTTTTCGTTAATAATCCTCTTTCAATGTTCTTCATTATTTCATCATAAAAAGTAATTAAAAAATCAGAAGGTAACTTTTCATAAAAATCCATTATATAATTCCCCCTATTAAAAAATGTAGGAAAATCTTTTTGGACAACAAAGAAGCATCTGAACCCTATTATTTCTTTATTAAGAAAATAAAGCTATCTGATTCTAAAAAAGAACAAGCAGTAGAATGACATTTTAATTCGATAAAATTGCTGAAAATAAATAATTAAAAGAACATTCTCCAACGATACAATAACCATGTACTGTTGGAGAATTGTTGATTCTTCTTCCATTAAATGGCCCGTTTGTTGAAAAAGAAAATAAGCATCTATGATAAATGCCTTTTTTTCCGATTAGTAAAGGCAATTTTTGACGAGTTTCTTCTATCCTTTTTGATGGAATAACCTGGTGCTGGACGCCCCTCACTTACTTTCTTTTCCTCTACACGACCATTTTCTTGGTAGTAATAGGTTGAGCGAGGAATATCTATTATTTTTAGCACCTTTTGTTTCGCATAGCCTTTCTTAATCCATTTATCGGCTATCTCAAGCTTTTCAGCAAGTGAGGGTTTTTCTTTTTTATAAGATCGCGAAGAATAGCAATCTCTAAGTCTTTTTCACCCAATAGTTTTTTCAACTGATCGTTTTCTTGCGATAATATTTTAGTCTCCAAAGGTGTAGAATCTACTCCTAAGCTTATGTCATTGTATTTACCCTCTTTGTATTCTTTCACCCAACGGTTTACCATGTTTGAACTTAGTTCATATCTGCGAGCTACTACGGCTGCGTTACCTGTATCAATAGCTTCTTTACAAACTTGGATTTTAAGTTCTTTTGGATATTGAGTTCTTTTCATGGTGTCAGCTCCTTTAGATAATACTATTATAAAAAAATTAACTAGGGCTGTCCAAGTTCATTTTGGGGCTTATGAGCAAGGTGCATTACGTTAAGGTACTTTAAGGCAATTTAACGAACCATCTTGTTTCTTTGATTTCTTAAATAAATAATACAGATAAGTAGCCCATTTTATTACGAATCCTCCCATCACTAGAAAAAGAAAGAACCAAGTATTTACGAAATGAGAATAAATTCAATCAAACATAAACCCACCTCAACATGCTCTTTCTTTGGTTTGAACGCTAATGTTCAGCACTATCAAAACCCAGACGCATAGTGCGAGTCAGAAAGGTATAGACTAGGTTAATAAAAAGCGGTTACAAAAAAAGAGCATCTATCTTAAAACAGATAATGCTCTTTAATTTATATGTATTATTTTATTTTAAAAGTTTAGGAAGCCTTGCACTCTTTAGCGTTCTTTAGTTCCCTTAACCTTTCTTTGATTAACTCTCTTTGTTCCTCGGTAATAATAAAATCCGTAAGACGATCCTCAAAATGAGCAATACGTCTTTCCAACTCCTCTATAGTAAGGTTATCAGTATTCTTCATAAACCCACCAACTCCTCTTATTATAATTTATATATAATTAATATTCTTCATAAAATCCTCCAAATCCGCCATTGGCAGCTGGATATTCAAGTAAAGGAAGCTATCAAAATCTATTCTTCAAGTGGAAGTTCCATTCGAAATCCTTTTAATCCCAGGATCCCGTATTTAATTTGCCCATTGTTTCAGAACTTGTTCTTTTGCTATACGATAAACTTCTTCTTCTGTTTGGTTTTTGGTAGCTATTACGTTGGTTTGATAAACTTTATCTTTATGTGTTACATAGATTGTATACTTGTACATTTTGTTCTATCTCCTTTATATAATTCTAATAATTCTAACTTTTTGTTCATTCCACTTCTCTAATAAATCCAATTTCATTTAGTTATCCCTATAAATGTTTTTTAACTTTTTTTATTTTACAAATAAAATGAAAGTGATTAAAGCTAAAAAAAAGGTCAAGATTTGACAAATTCTCAACTTAACAAAAATTAATATATTCACTAGGCAACGGTAATGACTGGAAAAGTCAATAAAATCAACAAACTTTTTATGATTCTAATCTCTTATGTATTTTGTTACACTTCTTAGAATGCAGAAAAATGTCGAAATATAAAAACTAAAAAAGGCAGGTTCCTTATACCGATCTTAAATTACCTTTTTGTTTTCATGCTTCAAACTAAATTTCCCCAAAGTAAAAAAGCCACCTTTGATAAGATGGATTCCTTACTTATTTATTAAACTAACGCCCCCGTTAGCCATTTATGCAGCACAAAATCAGTGCTGCACCACAGAGAATGAAAATGGGTAGGACGTGTCAATACTGATACTGACCTTAATCCAGTCAACCCTAATCAATAGGCTTATGATTTAACGCTCTCCTCTTTTTTTTAACGATTGAGCAGGGTCTTCTTTAATATTGTCATTTTTTAATTCTTGGAGTAATTTATTTTCATAGTAGTGTAAGTACCTTCCTTCACAATCTCAATTTCTATTATTGGAGTAGACAAATTCAAAAACGTAACAAGAAAGAACAAAAAATAAAAAGAAGTGGAAATTTAATATGGTACCTATAGATAGGACACTTGAAAAAGAGTGTTTTATCTATAGGTATTTTTTTATATACTTAAATCTTAAAGTTATGGGGATTAGGGGACAGCTATGAGCAAAATAACATTTTCAGATAGAGAAGTAAAAATACTTCAAAAAAATTCACATGTACAACGTGTCAGTAATTTAGCTATTACATATTCAGATGATTTTAAAAATAAATTTATGGATGAATATTTATCAGGTAAAATCCCAAGGCAAATCTTCGAGGAGAATGGCTTTGATGTGGACATTTTGGGCATTAAAGCGGATTGAACAATCTGCATATAGGTGGAAAAAAGCTTTTGAAAATGATGGGCTAATTGGACTTTCAGACACAAGGAGAACAGCTTCCGGCAGGCCATTAAAACGAGAACTTTCTCAAGCAGAAATTATAGAGAGGCAGGAAGCGAAAATTAAGCTGCTAGAAGGACAGGTAGAACTGTTAAAAAAGCTAGAAACGACAGAAAGGAGGCTGCTAAACGCCGGTAACTTTTAAAAGCAGCTGAAAGCCGATTAGAAAGGGAACAAAAGGACTTAGAAGTGAAAGAGATTATACTAAAGGCGTTTAATCGACGGGGATATAAGAAGGGGTCACGTTCCATCAAAATAATATTAGAACATGAATATAACCTTAATTTTAGCAGAAAAAAAATCCAAAGAATTATGAATAAATATGAGATTGTTTGCCCCCATAGGAAGTCAAACCCTTATAAAAAAATTGCAAAGGCAACTAAAGAACATCAGGTCGTTCCAAACAAACTAAACAGAGAATTTAAGCAAGGAGTTCCAGGAAAAGTATTATTAACGGATATTACATATTTGCCATATAACGGAAACAATATGGCCTATTTGTCAACCGTAAAAGATGCCTCCACCAATGAGATTTTAGCTTATCATGTTTCAGATCGTAGCACTTTGGATATCGCCATCAAAACCATTCATAAATTAAAGAATAATAAGAAAATCAGTTTACATTCTGATGCATTTATCCATTCAGATCAATGAAGCCATTATACAAGCCCGAGGTATCAAAAATTATTAAAAAAATATGAACTAGGTCAATCTATGTCTAGGCGAGGAAACTGTTGGGATAATGCCCCTCAGGAGTCGTTTTTTGGCCATTTAAAAGATGAAGTAGACTATAAATCATGTAAAACATTAAAGGAACTGAAGGCGAAAATTAACCATTATATGGTTTACTATAACAATTACCGTTATCAATGGAATTTAAAAAAGATGACCCCTATTCAATATAGGAACCATCTTTTTTAGCTTCTTAACTCTTTTTTTCATATGTCCTTGACAAGGGTGCCAGTTTAATTCTCCACTTCTTTTGTATTTAGCGAACTACCTCTTCTTTTTCAGTAGCCAAAATTCTTATGAATAGTGGGGTTTTTGTCTCCTGAATAGACACCGAAGGTGTCTATTTTTATATTAAATGGTTTTATATGTTTAGTGAGAATATTATCTATAATATATTATCATGAGTTTCTTTTAACGACGACAGTATATTGTTATAGAATTAGCCCGTAAAACCACGTGGGCTTGCCCCGTGGATGTAAGGGCTTCGCTCAAGGGTATCCTTTAGGGTACCCTATTTGAGCGACTTTCTAATTCTCAATTTTATAACTTGAGAACATATATTCCTATATGTTAAAATATACACATGAAAACAAATAGAATAAACTCCGAAAATTATAATACTTTAAACCATTGTAAATTTTTAATTCAATATCATATCATTTGGTGCCCTAAGTTTAGATTTAGTGTTTTAGGTGAAAATGTAGAATCGGTATTAAAAGAAGTATTATATACTATCGGAGAAAAATACGAATTTGAAATTAAAGAACTGGAAGTCATGCCAGATCATATCCATATGTTTGTTTCTACAAAACCGACGGTAGCACCTACAGATGTCATTCGGACATTTAAAAGTATTTCAGCGATTGAGGTATTTAAAAGGTTGCCAAGGTTAAAACGGTTCTATTCTCGTTGTGGTTCTTTATGGAGTAAAGGATATTTCGTAAGCAGCGTTGGAAAAGTTAGTAAAGAAACTGTCAAAAGATACATACAAGAACAAAAGAGTAAAAGTTAAACAGAGAGGAGTATGATACGTGAGTGGTTTGAAGGAAAAAAACAAAAAAACACGTAAAAAAAAAGAACAATCTAATTTCAAAAAAACATTAAACACCATTCGTAAATATCATACTCCTCTAAATGTCATAGAAATTGAAATAAAAATTCTCCCTTCACAACATTATAAAATGATGCGAATTGGAGAACATTTACGGATTATCCGGAACACTGTAGTTGGTGTGCTCTTTAAAAACTATAAACAGATGGTTAGAACGAAAAAATATAGAGCCTTGATGAAACAATACCGTTTGGTAACTGAGAAGATGTCCAAACAAAATGCAGATATCAAATTATTAGATAATGAACTTGATAGTTTAAAAGAAAAGCTCGAAGAGCTTCGTGAAAAATATAATGTGACTTTTGATTTTGCCAGGAATTTAGGTGCAGAAATGCGAGAAAGAAAATTTAGCCTGCCGGATGCAGTAACAGTTTTATCCGTTTGTGAAATGGCTTGGAAATCTATCGAAAAGATTCTATTTTCTGATGGAGAAAACCCTTATTTTTATAAACGAAATGATTTTGTTACTTTTCAAGGTAAACAGGCTGAACGCTGTATTATTTTGAAAAAAAATAAAAAAAACAGTGAATTATTCGTTTCTCATAACGGTATGAATTTTTCCTTGATAATTAAGAAAACTGACCTTTTCATTCAAGAATCTTTATCCCGCTTTGTTCATTACATGGAAGACAGTGTTGAGATAGACAAAGAAAATGTGGAGAGACATTTGTCAGGAAAATCTATTCTACCTACTTATCGTATTCGTAACAACCGGATTGTACGAAAAGAAATCAGAGGAAAAATAAGATACTTTCTTCAGATTGTTTCCGAAGGAAACCCAGTTGTAAAACGAAAGAAAGATGGTTCTTTTCGCCATACCTTCGGTACAGGCAGAATTGGTGGGGACATCGGAACACAATCAATTGCCATTTTTTCAATAGGCAAAGTATTGCTTAAAAACCTAGCTGAACGTTCTAATTCAAGTTTTAAATTAGAACGGGAAATTACGAATATCCAAAGATATATAGACCGTTCTAGAAGAACAATGAACCCCAAAAATTACAATGCTGATGGAACGATTAAAAAAGGTAAAAAAACATGGGGTTTTTCGAATCGGTATTTAAACGCACAAAGAAAATTACGGAACTTACAAAGAAAAGCAGCTGAAAGTCGCAAATATGCCCATAATGAAGACATAAACTATTTTCGAACATTAGGTGACGAACTTATAATTGAATCCATGAATATTAGAGCTTTGCAAAAGAAAGCAAAAGTAGCCACAAAAAGTTACAAAACAGGCAAATGGAACAAAAGAAAACGTTTTGGTAAAAGCATTTTAAACCGTAGTCCTGGATATTTTATCGAACAAGTAAAATATCGTTTTAGATTGACAGGTGGAACAGTAAAGGAAGTTAATACTTGGACATTTAAAGCCTCTCAATATGATCATGTTTTAGATACGGAAAATAAAAAGCAATTATCCAAACGATGGCATACTTTGCCTTGCGGAACGAAAATTCAACGTGATCTATACTCAGCATTTTTACTGTATTGTTCGGAAAAAGATTTGCAAAAACCAAATAATGAAATGTGTCATAATACATTTGAAAAATTTTATCAATTTCACGAATTATGCATTAAAGAAATAAAAAACAACCGGATGGTTGTTCTAAATAGTGGGATTAAAATTTCTTAATCCATTACTTTCAAAATACATTTCAGGGGTTTGACTTAGCCTCCGTTTCCAACTGGAAAGAAAGCAAACGCTAATGTGGTCATCAGATTGCTTGTTTGTTGGTTTTCACCCCTATAGCTAGTGCGTAATGCCGATGGAAGGTTACCTTCATGTACGCTTACGAGAAACTATATGTGGAGACCCCACGCGGGCTTGCCCCGTGGAGTGAGTCAGTTTATTGCCTTTTTATCACCACATTTAAGTGTTTATTACCACTTTATTGCTACTTTTAATACGACATCAATTATTTATTACCTAAAAATTAAAAAATCCCCTGTCAAAAAACACCAGCGACTCAACCCTACTGATGTTTTTTTGACATTTTATTAAAGTAATTTTCCTAAATAATACGGCATTTGGCATCGCCACCAAACCCAATCATGCGAAACATCTTCGCCCCACTCATCAAACCATGCTGGAATTTGTTTTTCTTCAAAGGCTTCTTTTAATGTAAAGTATGAAGGCAGCCCATCCTGTTCCCAATCACCCAGCCCGGTACAAATAATGATATCTGCTGAACGATATCGATCAATAAACCAGCCGTCATTTTGATTCCATATGTAATCACTCGGTGAATTTTCGTATACAAGCGGATCATTTCCGAAATCCCCAAAAAAGAAACGCGCATCGTAAACACCGCTAAGTGCAACGGTTGTTTGGAAGACATCCGGATGTCTCAAGAAAAAGTTCAACGCATGATATGCCCCCATACTACACCCCGTTGTCATCATTGGATCAAACCAACCTGTTTTATGTTTAATAAATGGAATAGCTTCTGAAATCACATAACGGTCATATGCTTCATGAGCTAATGCACGGTCATGCGCCGGTTTTGAGTCGTGCAGCCAACTTTCGCTATCTATACTAGCCAATGTAAAAAACTGAACTTTTCCGGATTCAATAAAGTCATGACACACATCAATCATTCCAAAATCATAGTATTCAAAATGCGTCCCTCCAGATGAAGGAAAAACTACGATTGGCATGCCACTGTGTCCATATCTGTTCAACAGCATTTCACGTCCTAATTCGCCACTCCAATGGTTTAACTGTTCTATATGCATAGAAAAATCTCCGATCCCTTTTTTCGTTCATGTACAAAACGGATAATGTCATCGACTTCTTCATGCGAATCTGCATTAATCGCATAAAATTGATTTCCTTGGAGTTCCGCAAACGCATCTGGCATGCGCTGTTCAAACTTCACACGGTCGCCAAATCGTTCATAAATAGCATTCGTATCATGTTTATACTCATACGCATCACGCTGTGTTACACCGACACAAAACTGGTTTTCGGCATCGGACTCCTTAAATTCTCCTCCTGTCACAAGAGAAGCATACTGAGCAAATAAATCAAAGGAGTACGCGAAATTGTACATATCAATCGTGTAGCCGCCAGCCAAGCGGTTATTATATTCAAGTGCAACATAATCCCCATCTTCTAATTTAAAAAACTCAATATGGAAAAAGCGTTCTTTCATGCCAAAAGCTTTCACAATCGCCTTTCCATAAGTTTCGAGCTTTGGATCAATTTCTTTTTGAATCACATAAGCTAAATCCAACTGACTCTTAACGAGTTCCAGAGTTGGCACATTATATGTAAAGCTTGTTTGGAAAACAATGTTCCCTTTCTGATCCACTAAACCATCAAATGTACAAAGCACGCCTCCTTCGACATATGGTTCTAAGAAGTACACTTGTGCTTCTCCCCATTCTTCTTCAAAATGACGTACAGCCTCTTCTGAACTTAATTTAAAGGTTGCAGCTGATCCAACTCCATTATCCGGTTTAGCGATAACTGGCAGTCCTAATTCATCAATGGCTTTAGATAACTCCTTTTTAGTTTTAACGATTCTTCCTTCTACAACAGGCACATCTGCTTTTTTAAACAGCTTCTTCATTTCAGATTTATACTTAACTTTTTTCAAGTCATTCGTTTTATTGCCGTACACGTTAAATTGCTCACGCAACTGAGCATCAAGTTCTAACCAGTATTCGTTATTGGATTCAATGCGGTCAATTGGACCATGTTTATAAAATAAAAATGCAACAGCACGTTTCACTTCATCTACATCTTCTAAATTATTCACACGATAATATTCTGTTAAAGCGTTTTGTAATTCGGAACCTAATTGGTCATATGGCTCTTCGCCAATTCCTAAAACATTGACACCTGCGTCTTTTAAACGATGAGCAAATGACTGAAAATTACCTGGATAATATGGTGATATCAAAATATAATTCATAAAAAAGCTCCTTTCCCGGAATCAAAAAATTCATTATATTCACAACTAAGGTACAATTATTTCAATTTAAAATCAATCTAAACTTCCAAAAATATTCAAAAAAGTGATAGATTCCTCCATGATCTAATTCAGTCAAATATAATTATTCAGTTCATTCAAGACCACTTCTCACTTAAGAAACGTAAACATTCTGGCAGGTGTTTTGCCCAAGCTTTTTCATCATGTTCTTCATCCGCAAAAATATTTAAACGAATGCTATCAATTGGAACAGAGCCTTTTATCAGTTGTTTATAATACTTAAGCGAGCAATCGATATATGCCTGCTTCATATTACCATACATCAATTGTCGATCGGCATCATCGCCCTCCTGAGTCCCAACTTGAATGTACACGCGTTGTTCAGGATCCAACTCTTCTCTAGCAATATAACTGTCAAAGGCTTTACTTGTAATCCAATTGGCTAAAGAAAAAATGCCTAAACCACCAATATGATCTTTATATTCAATACCCATAAAAGCCGAAATATTTCCTCCAAGTGAACTGCCAATCATCGCTGTATGATATTTATCCGATTTAGTTCGGTAATGCTTATCGATAAACGGCTTCACGACTGTCATGACAAACTCAGCAAACTCCACGCCTCTTCCGCCTAGTTCAATATCTTCAGGAAGTGGGCTTTCAGTAATTTTCCAAGGCGTATATTCATTAATTCGATCTTGTTCAGCGTTATCTATCCCAACAACAATCATCTTCGGTAAATCGGGGTTTAGTTTAATTGCCGGAATAACTTTCCATGAATACCCGCTATAAGCTTCACTACTGTAGAAAACATTTTGTCCATCATGCATATAGACAACTGGATAATTTTTAGCCTCATCTTTATCATAATTTTTCGGCAATAAAACACGCACGCAACGTTTTTCATTTTTATAAGACATATGTAATTGATGTGTTTCTAGTTTTAAATAAAAATAGGATTGATTCATTTTACCTTCCTCGCTCGTTTGATATTACATTAAATATACTGAATAAATCTCATGGTCACATTAAAAAGCATAAGAAAAACCGGGCAAACTGGCCGGTCCTTTTTTGTTTAGAGAAAATCCGGTAGTTTGTGCTCATATCCGTGAACACTTTCATAATGCACAGGATACATTTGCCCTCCACATTGCTCACATGAAAATGTAGGCGGTACAGTCGGGTCTCCATTATCCATTAAATCAAAATTTCTAACCACATCAAGAGTTTCACATACAACTTTAAAACCCATCTACCTTTCATGAGTAGATTAGCTGGGTTTCTTCATTACTTCCGATTTACTGTTTTTCTAAATAGCGATAAATTGTAGTGCGAGACACGCCACACTTTTCCGCAACATCTTTAATCGGTGTACCACTTTCAATTAAAGATTTCATCATTTCAATATCTTTTGATCCATACTTCTCCGGTCGCCCACCAAGACGCCCACGCGCTCTTGCAGCTACCCGTCCTGCAACAATTATTGGCGGCTTGATCTTCAACTCTTGCACCCGTTACTTGAATAAGAAAACAGGCTCACCATAACAATCCTATCCTCAACTTACACACCCGTCACTTAACAAGCCTTTGTTCTAACTCATCCTTTTGGCGCAAGTGATGACGAAAATGCATACCAACCAAATCATACCATTCCCTTGCATTCAGCCAGCCGAACCCTCCATGCTCGACTTTATAATTTGGGGCTATATTATCCACTTTCGATTCCCATTGGCTAAACCTTAGAATTACTTGATCCATTCTGCTGATAAGATCGTCCTTGCTATCTGAATTATTAGGTGGAGTATTTAGTTCATCCGGTAATTTAATTTTAATTGGTGGAAACCCTCCGATCTTATATAAATGCTCACCAAACTCCGTTTTCCCAAGGGGTTGTTCATCATTTAAGGTGGCACATGTTTCCATATTATCTAGATACTCATGGGCAACAAGGATTAAATGGTCATACATTTGCCCAATAGACCAAACCGCTTCTTCAGATTTATATCTTAGCTGTTCCAAAGAGTAATTTTGAAGCTCGTTTTTGTAAGTATTAATCAGTTTAAGTTCGCTCAATTTAATTCCTCCTTTGTATTAATTAACTCAAATCTAATACTCTTACATTTTTTATATGTAACTAATTATTCAATATTCGATTACAAATACCTTCTTCAACAAAACTGCTTCCGTTAGCACAATAAAAAACGGGACCGCCGCAGGCGAATCCCATTCTTCAATATAAACATACCGTTAGCTGAAGAAGTAAACCTAATAATTGGTTCTTTGCAAGATTAATTAATCGGTTTTCAATTGATAAGTCTCCAATTATTCCAAGTGGGTTAGGGATTTTCTTGAAGTCTTCTTCACGGATTTCTTCGTAATCCCCAATTTCTAAATTACTATTCCCGACACTTTTAAAGAACTTACCCATAAATTTTATTGCATATTCTATATTGCCTAACACGGTAGTATTCATTATTTGTTCAGAGTAATTACCAACCAACTTCCAACGGGAATTAAGTATTGAAGCAAGACCAGAGTTAGCAATAAATGCAAAATATTTATGCTTTATTTGTTCGTATATATTTGTTATGCTTAATGATTCATTGGTAAACGTGTTAAGATCGGCTAACTATTGATATGGCTAATCCCATAATGGTGTACTTACCCTAACTGGCGTTTAAATGCTTTACTGGCGAAGAAGTAAGCGATGACCATGATGCTGACGCACCAGGCAAGCGCGATCCAGATATCGTTGCCAACAGACCCTTCATACAAGAGGGCACGAATCGCATTCACGATTGAAGTCACGGGCTGGTTCTCAGCGAACGCACGGACAATTTTAGGCATGGTTTCGGTGGGGACAAAGGCCGAACTGATAAGCGGCAGGAAAATCAGCGGGTACGAGTAGGCTGTTGCCCCTTCCATAGACCCCGCTGTCAATCCGGGAATGACCGCCAGCCATGTCAGCGCCACCGTAAACAGCCCGAGTATCCCAGCTACCGCGAGCCAAACCAGGATATCAGCGCTGGAACGGAAGCCCATCAAGAGCGCGACGATGATAACCACCACGACAGTAAGCGCATTGGAAACAAGCGAGGTCTCCCAGTAACTTGGCGATCATCATCAGGTTTTCCCGCCCGGTGAGCATGCCGTCTAAAGCTGCGAACTGTCCTGTCAGGCTGATGCTCTGGCGAACATGATCCGGTTGACGCTGGACGTCAAAGCCGCAAATACCTACTTCGCCGCCATCGGGCTTCATCAGCGTCGAGAGGATGTTGACCATCGTCGTCTTGCCCGCCCCATTTGAGCCCAGCAGTGCGAAAATTTCGCCACGCCGCACTTCAAAATCCACCCCCTTTAAGACTTCCTTGTCTTTAAAGGATTTTTTTAACCCTTATACAGAAATCGCTGCATTGCTCATACTTTTTTCCTCCTTATAAAAAGCGCAGCAAGGCGCTAGATTGCCTATATTTTTCTACTCAGTCTGACTGATATTCTGTATTACTTACTACTGGGTTAAAAAAATAACTGAATAGTGAAGGTGACACATTACATTTGTAACCAGCTATTCAGTAGGAATTATCTATTGAATTTACTTTTTTCCCAATCGCTTCATGATACTCTGATTCAAATCTTCACGATACTGTCGACATAGATTTTAGCGTTTGCCACTAGTTCATCGGCAAAGGAAGCCAAGTCGTCCCCAGTGACGGTTTGCGTCGTTAGTGTCGATGCTAGGCGAAAATCCACTAGGATTTCTCCGTTAGCCACGACCAATTGTATCGTTCAACTTCTTGCGATACTTCTCCTTCCAAGTTTGCTCATCCTTCACTAGGTCGTCGCAGAAAGCAGCCACGTCCTCGCCCGTAAGGTCAGTGACTTTCTTGCCTTCCGCTGCTCCTTCCTCGAAGAGGTCGAGAATACCGACAAAGATACGGCTGCTGTCCTTCCAGTCGGTGGGACCACCACCAGCAGTCCACATATATTTTTGGATAGCTTTGTAAGCGTTGCGGTACTCAATTGGAAGTGCCTTTGCACGTGCCTCCATCGCCCTCCATTCCCGCTTGTCATCCAGACTTCCGATAATTTTTTCAAAAATATTCATTTTACTTCTCTCCTTTTGATTTTATTAGTTTTGAGTTCGTTAATTTTACTTGAGACGAAATCCCATTTTCTCCAAAAAATTTCATGTTGCTCTTGCCCTGCTGCGTTGAGTGTGTAAAATTTTCTCGGCGGTCCCTTAGTGGATGTTTTTTTCTCGATGTCCACCAGATTGTTTTTCTCAAGCCGCATGGTTATCGTATAAACTGTGCCTTCAACCACATCAGTGAAGCCAAGTTCTCGTAGTTGTTGCGTGATTTCATAGCCGTAAGTTTCACCTCGGCTGATGATCTCAAGTACACAGCCCTCAAGCACCCCTTTCAGCATTTCTGTGATATTTTCCAAATTCTTTCCTCCATTTGTATTTCACTTATTTTTATCAGTACTCTGTATCACAGTTATTTTGTATTACTGATATTCAGTATTACTGATTACTAGTATATAGTATTACTAAATAGCATCAATTGTCAATAAAACTTTTCGTCAAAAAAGCCCGTTATTACCGCTTCATAGGTGTTTTTCTCAAATTTGTCAGCTTAGACTTTATTCAGACACGTGATTATTCTCAAGAAGATCTAAATAATTTAAAAATAACTGGCGAAGGGGTTGATGACCAAGAACTCGCTCATTTTGGTGGACTTGATTTACATGTTAAAGTGACCAAGATGATGATTAGTAATACAAACGGTCTCGACTTCGCAAAAAAAAGCAGGCGACTATTTAGTTATAAACGCATTGAGTCAATTAATTTGATGCGTTTGTAATTTTAGAGATAGGCTTTTCAATAAGTTTGTGAAGAAATGTACTTAAACTAAACTGCTTCTTTAGTTGAAGATGAAAGATCACTATAATAGCAATACTATTTTTTCTGTAATCTTTAAAAAAATTAAAAAACCGTTGGAGGGAAAACTATTGGTGAAAAGGAGGTGGACAAATGAATAAATGGTTTGGGATATTGGCTTTTCTTTTTGTTTTGGCTATCGGAACATCGTTTCAAGCTCAGGCATTAACGTTTGATCATCTACCCAAAAATCAAACATCGAAACAATGGTCGGTTCAAGTTGGCAAAGCGGAGCATACTCAACATTCCGTTAAGCCAAAAAAGGGAGTGTATGACACTTATAGTTTTAACGTCAAAAATATCGGGATGAACGTGGACTCGGTAACTGTCCAGGCATTTCGAAATGAGCCGAATTCAAAAACAAGATTTGCACTCGTTAGCGGAAATGCGAATGAAGTATTGCTTAAACAAACGGGTCAAGAATTCAAATTTTCTGTTTTTCCGTTGGCCGCAAAAGCAACAGAATTGGAAATTGTCGTCACTTGGAAAGAAAAAGGCATTGATAGAGCTTTGAGAGAAACGTTTGTGTTTAAACAACAATAGTTTTAACAAAACAAGGGGAATGTTTTCTCCTTGTTTTTCTTCGTTAACACAATAAGAAAAGTTTCCTCGATAACAGACTTGATCTTCCACATAAGCACGCGTTAGTTGAAGATTAATTATGAAAACCCATTAACTTTATCTAACGGGTTCCGTTCTTAGGGTGAAAATTCAATTTAACAAAAAAAAGATTGTTTAATTTAACACTATAATTGCACATTAATTCTCAACAAAATTTGCAAGAAAAATTCAAAAAAATATGATAAAAAACACAAAAGAGCATCGAAATTAGATGCTCTTTTGTGTTGGTTCATTTTCGTTTATTCATTTTTCAAATTTAGGCTTTTAAGTTTTAGATTATTTGAAATTGATTTCCACATTTTCCGAATCTTGTTCATCTCCGTACAGAGTTACCGTGGCTTCATAATCATTTTTCCAACTAAGGGATACATTTGAAGACTTAAGAGTTGCTCCATCGTTGCCAATATATCCTTCTTCAGCTAACCTGCTTCGTTAGTGGAACAAGAAAAGGGCTACCGCAGCAACCCATTCTTGAACTCTTGCACCACGTTAGTTGAATATCATTTATTTACAAACTGAAGTATCTATTAAGAATAAAAAGAGGTAAGAACATTTTTTATAATTGATAACTGACATAAACTATTTACTTGTTAATATTAACTTTCGTGTTTTGGCATCATATATTTTATAACCAATTTCAAAATTATGGTCTTTTGTTACTGTCACTCTACAATAATAAGGGATTGACTTTCCATAAGCATCAAGGTCAGGAATATCTTTGAAAGTAAACACCTCACCAGTATTAAGCATATTAAAGTCCGCTTCAGAAGAACGACCTGATGAATCTATTTCGATTACACACTTCCCACTAACGACATCATATTCCTTCAGCACAACATATTTTAGGCTTGGAAGAGTAACCGCTAAAAGTAATACACCCATAAATAAGTATCCAAGGCATTTAACTATACCAATATTAGTAATAAAGCCAAATACTGCGGCTATTACAAACAAGGTTCCAAGTATGAGCATTATATAATAAAAAGACATTTTTTCACTTCCTATAACAATTAAATGGAATATAATATTACCTTTTCTTCCACTATACTGCTTCGTTAGTGCAATAAGAAAGGGATCGCAGCAGCGATCCCTTTCTTATTGCACCCATAGTTTAAGTACAGTGCTTCACAATCCTTATTTATTTTTCTTTTGCAGTATAATCAACTTAAAAAAATTCCTAAATGATAATAGGTACATCTCACTTTTATTGAGATGCACCTTTTGATTTTCATTATTAACAAAATGAGAATAACAAAAGTAGAATTCGTGAATTCATTTCTTAAATATTAAGAAGACTTTACCACAAATCATTGAAGCCCCTTTAATAATTTCGTGAGGTCTTTAAACCTAAGATCCAGTTCCTCATATTCTTTATTATTTGGAGTGATAAAGCTAAGCTTCCCTAAAACTTCTTGTCGTTCTGTTTCAAGCGTTAAACGCAATTCATCATTATCATCTCTTTTTGGTGATGATTCCTTCTCATTAAATTGTTTATATATGGTTTTATTTGAAAAAATGAGCTTAATGTTTGTTGTTCTTTCAAGAAAATAGCGATCGTGAGACACGACCAATAATGTTCCATTATATTGTTCTAATGTTTCTTCAAGTTGTTCACGAGAAGGCAAGTCTAGATGGTTCGTAGGTTCATCTAGGATGAGTACATCTTTTTCTTCTAGAATGTATTTCATTAACTTACACTTCACACGCTCACCCATGCTCATATTCCCAATAGGCTCTGTCCACTGAGAATCCAGAAATCCTAAATGTTTCATTAAATTTCGTACGTGCCCTCTCTCTACATATGACTCTTTATAAAATAACTGTTCGGGAGTTTGATCAAGAGGCAAGTCAAATACTTCTTGAGTTAAATAGCCAATATTTGCTGATGGAGAAACCCAGATATCGCCTTTGGTAACTGTTTCTTTACCGGCTATCATATTCAAAAAGGTCGTCTTACCACTTCCATTTGGACCTGTAACTGAAACCTTTTCTCCATGCTGAATGGTAAAATTAGCACCTTTAAAAAGTGTATGTCCTTCAAAAGACTTTTCTAAATTTTTAACTTCTAAGAATCGCTTGCCTACTCTATTATTCGATTTTAATGTGAAATTCACTTGGTATTCATCCTTAGGCACATCAACTTTAATTTTTTCAAGTTCTTTTTCAAGACGCTTTTGTTTTGATTTTACTTGTGCATCCATTCGTTTAGCTTTTACACGATAGTATTCTTTAGGGAATTCCTGTTTTGTTGATTGTGCGTGAGCTGATTTTGACCATGATGTTAGTTGATTGATTTGTCCTTCAATACGTTCTTTCATCTTTTGTTGTTTCTCATATTCACGTTGCTGTGTAAGTCTTTCCTTTTCACGGAATTTTATATAACTAGTGTAGTTACCACTATGACTAATGAGCTTTTGGTTTTCAATTGACCATATTTTCGTGACAACTTTATCTAAGAAATAACGATCATGTGATACGAGAATAATGGTGCCTTTATAACTATTAATTTGGCTTATTAGGAAGTCCGTACTCCGTTCATCCAAATGATTTGTTGGTTCGTCCACCAATAAAATGTCCGTATTTTTGGCTAAACCTTTTGCAAGGCGGGCTTTCAATCTTTCTCCTCCACTTAAATTCGAGAAATCACGGATTGGGACATTCCACTTTCTTAATAACGCTTCTTCTTGAGGTGTTACCTCATCAAAAGAATATGACTCGGTTTCTTGTTCAACCATAGTTATTAAAATTTCATCCTGCAGGTGTTTAATGTGTCCTCCTGTTGGTGGAAAGTCACCGTTCAGTAAATGCAACAACGTTGATTTTCCAGCACCATTTTCACCTATGATTCCGATAATATCCCCTTGCTGTACATTCGTATTTATTTTTTCAAAAATAATATGATTTTGAATTTCAACCTTTATATTTTGTAACTGCATTAGCTCAAACATAAAGAATCATCCCTTCTTTTTCAGGGAGAATAAAAAATCCTCCCAAATAATTTTGGAAGGATTAGTCAAATCACCTTTTTGCCGTACTCAAATAAGCTATTTAGCCTTTCAGCCACTTAGCATCATAGTTATTTTAGTATATAGAAAAACGGGCAGACTAATCCTAAGTTTTATTATCTGAAATATTCTATTTCAAATGTTAAAAATTAGGTTAGTTATCCATTGTCCACCCATCATTCCTTTCGTTTAATAGTAAATACGATTTTAACACTTCTTAGTCAAGAATACAAGTTGTCGTAACTAACAATCAAAAATGAGATTGTGAAATTTTGCACTTAAACTATCCTGCCCCGTTAGCCATTCATGCAGCGCTGTTTTTGCGCTGCATGAATGGCTAACGGATACTTGAAGATGGCTCCATCCAATTCACTAACTCCTTACATTTTTTCGTTTAGTATGCACGTCTTTGTTCCACTTTATTAGTTTGAAAAACAAAATGACTATCCGACAATAATAGCTATTCCTAAATCACTATTTTGTAACCATATTTATCTATTCCTTATTCAACTGCACCTTTAGATGAAAAAGCGGTTGAAAAAAAGAGCTGCCGCAGCAACTCATTACGATCTTCAACTCTTGCACCAGTTAGTTAATTTTTTTCAATCTTACAAATCCACTTTTAATAATTCAGTTAATAACCAACAAAATAGGGTTAGCAAGAATAGAATACTCCAATTTCCACTACCTATATGAAGTACCCCCAATGTTCTGGAAGTAATGCTATTACTTCATAAATCACCATAAATACTAACCAATAAATATATAAAGAATTCTTTTTAATAATGGAGAGTTAAATGGATACCATATCAAAAACATAATATTCACAGGTGGTAAAAGCATTGATGATATAATTTTTAAAGGGTTCCGTTTCAGGGTGCACGACATTAAAATGACATGTCAAATGGCATACGAATTGACGTATGCCATTTTTGTTGTTATACCAAGGTTTCATGTCAATTCTGTGTAGATTTGGCAATCAAATGTTTAAGATGTTAATTGGGTGACAATACTTTTTGTGCAATGAAAAAAAGCTGTCAATTCTTGATGCTCCGAGGAGCGGGTTCTAGAATAATAAGTTGTTTACTTTTCTTCAATCAATAAACCATTGATAAACAAAGGTTTTCAATTTACGAGTTAAGATAAACGCAGATTTACAACGTTAAAGAAATTACAGTATTTAAAAATCCCAATCTCACAGTAATATAAATGAGAAATTGGGATTTAATTATTCAATAATTGCACCTGTATAATAAGATATTTTATGAAATATAAAAGAACTTATTATACAGTGCATGGCATATGTTTTTTCAATCCACCTCAAACCACTATTTATTATCTTTATGCGGATAGGTGTGTTTGCTATTAATCAATTTCCGTAAATCTCCTCTGATGAGAGCATCTTTCATTTCGTCCCAACGAAACGGAATAAAAGGCGCTAAATACGGTACACCGAGGGATCTAAGTGACGCCATATACATTGTAACAACAAACATTCCGACGAGCATACCTGTTAGTCCAAAAAAATAACCAAGAAATAATAATAGATATCGAAGTGTACGCATGGCACCCCATAATCCACCTGCTGTAATGTTCAAACTGGTTAAATAATTGAGCCCTACTACAATTAATGTTAATGAATGAATGAGTTTGGCTTCTACTGCTGTTTGCCCGACCACAATCGCGCCAATGAGTGATACGAGTATGATAGATAGTTTCGGGACCCGAAGCGAAACTTCGGCGAGTAAATCAAACAAAAAAGATAGAAACAGAACCTCTATAAGAATCGGCATGAGTGTATCCGATTGTGTTAACAATTTCTCATCAAACGGATGCCGTAACCAATGAGGATGAAATCGAACCATAGTCACATAAAGTCCAAGCAACCCAATTGACAAAAACCAACAGAAAAATCGTAGTGCTCTGACAATAAAACGACCTGATTTTAGATTGTACTCATCTGGTTGATGAAAATAATGGAGAAAAAGAGTTGGAACAATTAGCGCATAAGGGGTTCCATTGACGAAGATAACGACTCTACCTTCAAATAATGCAGAAACAGTCACATCTGGACGCTCGCATGTAAACACTAGTGGGAATAACGTCTTTTTCTCTTCGATTGCGTCTTCGATTACTCGTGCTTCTAATAAATAGGTTACATCAATGTCTTTAATTTTTTTTCTTGTTTCATCTAACACTTTTTGATCAACAAATTTTTCTAGATAAACGATCGCAACATCGGTTTGCGATTCACTTCCTACACGAATCGTTTCCACATTAAAGCTTGATATTTGTACCATGTTTCGCAGAAGGTTAAGATTGATTTTCAACTGTTCTGTGAAACCAATCATTGAACCTCTCGAAGTTCGTTGGCTATCTGGTTCAGCTAGTGCTCTTTTTTGCCAATCAGACGAATCGGCTAAAATTCCTTGATTAAACCCATCGATTAAAACGAGTGTTTTTCCTTTTGATAACCCATTTCGAATCGCATCAAACGTGGTTTCAATACTAACATCAATCACAGAAAGGTGACCCAAAACAATCGTCTCGATACTCTCGATCCTCTCAATCCGTAACAAGGGAGCAAGAAGATGCTCCTGTACATTTTTCGTATCGGTGATCTCGTCAAGGTAGAGAATAGCCGCTTCTCGAACAACGTCATCTTTCATTGTAAATGATCGTATTTTTAAATCGGAAGTCGCATGAACTTCTTCTTGCATATGCCGGAGATTTTTCTGCAAACTAACAGATAAAGAAGATGGTTCAATATTGTTCATTTGGTCTCTCCTTCTCCTTTTTCGTATAGCATGCACAATTTTGATCGACTTCATTAGTTTGTATATTACGCTAAAGCCATTTTTTTTGTATCTGGTATTAAAGTAATAAGATTTCCTGATATTTTAAAACGGGAAGTAAATGAAGGTGACGAAATTGCCAAGCATATTTATGGTGGAAATATTACATCAGCAAAACTATCATCAGAATTAGAGGAAACAGATAAAACGATACAGAAGTTCATTGGTTTTAAACCGACTCTCTACCGCCCCGTTGGAGATCTTTATAATGATTTAATTATTAATACAGCTAAAAAAAGGAAAAGTAGTTGTATTATGGTCATGGGATCAAGATTCTCGTGGTTGGGCAAATCCTCCAGCAAGTCAAATTTGTAACTATATAACAAAAGGTGCAAAGCCAGGTAATATCATTTTATTTCATGATTGGCATGGTATTGAATATACTCAGACTTGTCAAACAGTAAATGCATTAGATAACATTTTAAATTATTTAAACAAGCATGGGTATAAATGTGTAACTGTATCTGAATTGCTCTACCGCTCGACACAGATAATTCCAGACTCTTTGGAAATTTATCCTTTAAAGAGAAAAAAAACGTCTCACATTAATTTAATGTTTTAAATACATTTTTTTGCAAAAATAATATAAGTACTTCGCACCTAAATAATTAAGTAAACTAGTTGAGTTTAATTGGTTCTTTTGAGTTTGATTATGTTCCTTGACAACATGCTTTATAAATACAAAAAGCACCTCATTCTTTGGTATAGTGGATTTGTCTAGAATACACTACCAAACAGAAGAGGTGCCTCCTATATGATAGAGCATAATTGCCAAAACAATCAACTATCAAAAGAATTAAAATCTGTTTTTAATGAGTTAGAGATTTCCAAACATCTTCGAAATGCTGGAATTAAGAAGAAGTTCGGGTGTTTCAGCTTTCTGTTTGTTTCAACTAGTTTTTTGCCTTGTTTTTCAACTTAAAAGTTGGTTTAGCCTTCTTCGTTCAAAGAAGGGAGATCTTTACTCAGCTAAAGATTCTGTCTACAGATTCATGAATCATTCAAAGTTTGCTTGGCGTCGTTTTTTAACCATCCTTAGTGCGAGTACTATCCAAAAGGTGAATGTTCTAACCGATTCGAACCGTCCAAAAGTGCTAATTATTGATGATTTTATGTTTGAGCGAAATCGGAGTAAAAAAGTGGAGCTATTAGCTCGCTGTATGGATCATTCTTCCTTGACCAAACGTTTTTACAAAGGATTTCGTATGCTTACTATGGGCTGGTCAGATGGCTTTACCTTCATACCTCTAGATTTTACGTTATTGAGTTCGAAGAACTCACAAATAAACGGGATATCTTCCGATATCGATAAACGCAGTTCTGGCTATAAACGTCGGTTAGAGGCGTTGGAAACATCCCCATCGCTCATTCCAAGTATGATAGAGCAATCATTATAGTCAGGTGTGCCAGCTGATTATGTGTTGATGGATACATGGTTTACTCAACAACCTTTAATAAAATCTATCGTTGAAATTGGTCTTGATGTAATTGGCATGGTGAAAGCAACGAATCAACGTTACTTGGTTAATAATTGTAGACTGTCTTTAAAAGAACTCTATTCTTTTGCCATACCAATTCAAAGCAGAAAAGGAATTTTACGATCCATACACACAACCATGGCGAACGGAATTGAAGTAAAAGTTGTGTTTATTCAAAACCGAAATAAGAAGAGCGAATGGCTAGCCATTCTCAGTACTGATTGCACACTTTCAGAACAAGAGATTGTACGCATTTATGGAATGCGATGGGATATTGAAGTCTTCTTTAAAACAACTAAATCTTTATTACGACTACAAAAAGAGTTTCAAGGCATGTCGTTTGATTTATTGATTAGCCACACAACCATTGTGTTTTCAAGATATATTGTCTTATCGTGGCAAAATCGCTGTAACAAGGATCAGCGCACATTAGGTGGACTCTTCTATGAACTTTGTGATGAAATAAATGAACTTGATTGGGCTGTAGCTCTACAGCAATTAATCGAGCTTCTTGAAGATACTCTAAAAAAGACAAACAAGAAAATTCAAAAATTAATCAAAAGTCAACTTCAGCAATGGATCGATGGCCTTCCCAACTATATTAAGGCTTATTTGTCGAATTCACTCTGCGAAGTTTGAGTCAGTAATAAAACCCTTTAGACCTTGTGCGTGTAATTTAAAGGGCTTTTTAATGCATACTAACTGTTGTTTACCAAATTACAACATAGTACAGCGAATAATTGAGCAAATTATTAAAAATCTAAAACTCTTTATCAAAGTAATGGAGGCATATAAAGGTTATGACACGGATTTGTTTACTAATTATACTTACCTGTTCTTGTTTTATTACCCATACAAATGCCTCTACTGACATGATAAGGAGAAAGGAAGTGGAGCCAACTGGACAAGTAGTTTGGGAAGTTCATACATCGAAAAAGGTCATCGCTTTGACATATTGAACTGTAACCCTTAATATGGACAGTTTAAAAAAGAGCCTATACAGCTAACAGATGACCTCGGTATTGAGCCGGGGTCATTTTATTTAATCCCCACTGATAACGATGATTATTGTACTCCTCGATATATGAATCCACTAGATGTTTTAGTTCATTTAAACTATTACAATCTTTATAATCCACCTCATCTTTAAAATAACCAAAGAAGGATTCCATTGGAGCGTTATCCCAACAATTTCCCTTACGGGACATTGATTGAGTAATACCCAATTTCTTTACTTTTTCTTGAAAGAGGGGATGTGTATAATGAAACCCTTGATCTGAATGAAGGATTGCCTCAGGATGAAAACCTTCCTGCATAGCTTCATCAAGTCTTCTTAATGTTTTATAAACAATATCCATTTCCAGTGAAGAGGACAAATAATGGGCTAAAATTTCATTCGTACTGCCATCTTTAACACAGGATAAATACGCCTTTTGACCATTTGAATAATATAGATATGTAATATCAGTTAATAACACTTTCCCAGGCTCTTCTTGATTAAATTCACGTTTTAAAAGGTTAGGGCATGTATGATGTTCTTGAGTAGCTTTAGCCATTTTTTTATAAGGTTTTGCCTTTCTCACCTTGGCAATCAGTTGATATTTGCGCATTAACCTCCGAATTTTCTTATGATTCATTTCAACAAAATAATCATTTTCTAAGATCATTTTGATTTGTAGAGCGCCGACTTTCTCCTTCTTCTGTTGAAAGATAAACTGAATAAGTTCGATGTCTATTTCATCATCAAAATCTTTACGCTGGCGAATAGGAGCTGACTTTAACCAAGCATAGTATCCACTTCTACAGACTCCAGCTATTTCACATAAATAACTCACTTGGTTCTTTAATTGGTGTTGACGAATGGTGTGCTCAATGAGTTGAAATTTCTCTGATGGAGTTAATATCGTTTTTTCTTCAACGCCTGCCTCTCTAGTTCCTCTAGCTTTTTTAAGAAGTCATTCTCAGCCTCTAAAAATTTGATTCTGGCTTCAGCCTTTTTGAGTTTTTCTTCTACAGATAGTTCCTTTGAGGATGGTCGTCCACTAGCTGCCTTTCCCCTGCGTTCCGATTGAAGACCCTGTTCACCAAACTTCTTATAGGTTTCACGCCATCTTTGTAGACACCGTTTCGGCTGACTTTTACCAATCACTTCAATGTTAAATCCACTTTCAATAAAAATCTGTGAAGGAACATTTCCACTTTGATATTCCATTACAGCCTTTACTTTAAAGTCGGGATGATAGGAAATAGCTCGTTCTGATACACGTAAAACGTTTGGGTTCTTTTCTAATTCTTTAATTTGATAATCGGTAAATAAATTCTTACTCATGTAAATCCTCCGTCCACAATAATTCTTTTATTATAAACGGGTTTTCTTTCTGAAGACATAGAAAAACCCGAATAAGGGGCACTTTTTTAACTAGTGTCCATTATTCGGGTTATAGTTCATATCCCTAAATTAGACTCTTTTTTTAGAAAGTTTAGTGTTTTAAAAAAATACACTATTGTATTTTAATTAGATATGTCACTTCTCACATAATTGAACAATCCGACAAACCTAATAAAAAATTCTAATCTATCAGTCCCAAAGGAATAGAGGAAATTAATAGATGGTTTGCTCAAACTAACTCTCCATCTCATCTCCGAGACGAATTTATATTAAAAGCTTATTTAATTGGAATAAAAGATCAAAATGAGGCAAAACAGTTTTTTGAAGAGCGGATCCTTTATTTAAAAATAAAGAAGTTCGTGTAAAGAAAGACTTGCTTTATTGAAGGAGTCTTACGATGGTATTCTAACAGATTTCCGAACATTAGAATTCGGAAGATATATTCTACTTCAACAGGTATTACATCTGACTTACAGTGACATTCGCTGGTGTGAATGGGTTATAAGTATATTAGGAAAAAAGGAAATGAACTTTTTTAAAAATCCTTTCTAAATTTAGTACGATTTGTGATCTACTATTTTGTTCAATTATTACCTAGACAAGTGGACCTTGATGACAAAAATTTTTAAAGTGTTAAGAGAAAGAAGACATACTAAAAAGGTCAAGGAATTTTAGCTTGGCCTTTTAAATATTATTTCGTAATGTTTGTCTTCACAACTATAACGTCGGCTTATGATTCATAAAGATTGGTGCAGGTATGATGTTATTTTCACCTATTTCCCCAATTAACACAGTATTACCTAATTTCATCACATATTAATTCAACCATTCATTATATGCAATGAATTCAATCATGTGCATTCTTTTTTTACATAATCAAATTGTCTCGTCTCTGATTGTTTCCAGATAGTTTATCCAAAGGTTAAAACTTTCATCCTCATATATTCAAACTGGTTACGGAAAGGTTTTTCTTCCATTTCGATGTAATTACTGAGTTCAACTAAAATTTCAAATCGGTATGGACTATATGTTGCTGGTACAATAATTGGTTCCCAATAACTAAGCCAAACTGTCCCAATATTATCATTAATTTTAACTTGCACTTCAATTCGCTCTTGATTCACCATTTCAGCATGTAAAACAGTTACATCTTCTCCTGTTTCGTGGTTCAACATAATATATTCCCCTATTCTATTTTGATTAATAGGTTTTTAACAAATATAAACTATTAAAACCTAATATAAGAAAAGAATTATACTACATAAATAGTTGTTAACATAACATGCTATCCCTATTATGACATACCTTACCGTTCTATCAAACATTTCAGTACTCACTGGTAGTAGATGTATGCAGAGGGAGTCCTCAATAAAACAGAGAAGCAATCAACCTCAACTATAACAAGGAGTAATATTCTATTAGATTGCTTCGTTCACTTTTGATCTAAAGAGTGATAGCCGATGGCTACTATTAACCAAGTGGATCATATGTCTGGTTCCCTATGAGCCCCAAAGTATACTGGTCAGGACCCTATGTTTGCCGTCCCTGTTGGTTGCGGTTCGGTATTTAATGAATGCTACCTTGGATGAATGTATTGATTACACTTATGGAACTTAAAAGTATCCATTAATGTCTTCTATATTCCAGTGGGTTCCTAACATCCTAGTAAATTCTCTAGATTAAATATAAATTATTTACAATAATTTGATGGAGAATTTATAACCTCTTCCATGTTTTTAAGAAAAAATTTTTAAATTATTGACACCAAAGAACCCAATGGTTACGTTTCCTATGAAATCAAAAAGAGGAGGCTTATAATATGCATAAAAGAATCACATATACCCGCTACTTCAAAGAATTTTTGCAAGAAACTGTGGAAGACATCGCAATTGGGGCAATGCTTCGGTGGAACCATACTATTGATGATTTATCCTTAACTGATTTTCAAAAAATCACAGGTATGAACCCGGGTCTCTGTTATAAATATGAAAATCATGAAATCTGAATTCCACTTAATAACAGAGACATCATTATGGCATATGTTAACGGTTGTTTTGATGACCGGATCAAGGCATTAAAGAAAAAAGAGAGGCAGCAGACGGCCGAAAAGCCTTCAATCAGGTAGAAAACGGAATAAATGAAACGAACACGGTGGATTAAATCCTATATTTACAAAGGCTATGGCCGTTTAATCATTTTCTAATCGATAATTATAGAGAGCTAATTCATTTTTTGAAAAAGGACCCACCCAACATGGGGAATAAGCTGTCTTTTGTGCACGATACTTTTTTTGAAGCCTTAAGTAATACCCCTTGTCTTATAGAAAGCTAGCTTTTTCACTATCTATCTTTTGATAGATAAAATTGAGAAGAGACTTTGATGATGGGGTAAATCATCTTTGGTTGGGTTTGTATAAACCAAGGTAGTATGAATGTCGCTATGGCCTACTGATTTGCTACTTCATGCACCGACAAACGGTTCTGGTGCGAAAATTCCAACCTAATTGTCTCTTAAGATGCCAGCCCAAATAATGGATAGATAAAGTTTGACTGATTTTGGACAGACTGATCCCGTAAATTAACCTGTTCTTTTTTGATCATTTGCATAGCTTCAACACCAGAAAGAATCTGATTAGCCGTTCGAAACAACTTCAATCCTAACATGGAACTAACTCGCCTTTTGATAAAATGATGATGATCCTGTTCCACGATGTTATTCAGATATTTTATTTGTCTTAATTGCATATCTTTTGATACCTTCTTTTCACTTTTCATCTCCGTAGTGGCTGCTGGATAAGGTGGATTCTTATCTGCAGTCATGACACGAGGACTGGAAACATGCAAAAAAGCCAAGGCTTCATAAAAAAGTGCTTGGCTGCTTGTTTATCCCTTGATTCACTTAGATAAAAATCAATGGTGCGTCCTTCGGAATCTACAGCACGATATAGGTATACCCATTGACTTTTTATTTTTATGGAGGATTCATCCACTCTCCATAAATCATTGGTTGTCTTTAAATGAAGTCGTACCCTTTTATCAAAATTCGCCCATATTGATGTACTCAACGCATAATCGTAGTGTGTGCTATGGATAAACCACGTTCTTCCATCATTTCGACTAAATCAGGAAAACTGAGGCTGTACCGTAGGTACCATCTAACTGTTAATAAAATAATGTCAGGCTGGTAATGTTTTCATTTGAATTCTACTGGATATTTCATACCACCAATACACATTTTTAGATTGTTAGTATCAGTATGTCCAAGTTTAAGAGATTTCTTACTGTTTGTTTGAAGTTTTTGCATAATCTTAATCTTTAATCTCTAATCTGAAGTGTATTAATATAGTGCGTTTTCCCATTATAATGTGGAAATCATCCACCATATTTCCATCGTTTCTTATTGCTTGGGCACGAACTCCAGCTGGTGCGGGAATTAAATCATCCGTTTGAATTTCAGGAATCAATTCTTGAAGGCTCTTCGTAAATTGTTTTTTGCTAAAAGAGCGGACATATTCATCGAATCCTTCCTTCATAAATTTACCCGCCATTTTCCATAATCCGCTATAGCTTAAAGCTTCTGCTAGATCTTTTACATTGAAGTCCGTTTTTTTATACCCTTCCCTTTTAAAGCTAAGCACTGCATTTGGCCAGCATCCACTTCCCCGCTAATCATACGAGTAAAGTGAACACCCAAAAATGGAAATTTTGGATTCGGAACGGGATAAATTAAATTTTTAACAAGGTAACGTTTTTCAGGTTTTAATTTATAATATTCCCCTCTAAACGGCAAAATTTTCATATCAGTTTTATATCCTGCGGCTGCTGCCACACGATCACTTTGAAGACCTGCACAATTAATCACCATTCGTGCATGTATAGTGCCCCGGGTTGTTTCAATGGTTACGAGGTCCGATTGTTCGTGAATTTTCTCTACTTTTGTATTTAACCTAATTTCTCCACCATTTTCTTCTATTATATTAGCAAACTTCTCACTTACCTGCCGATAATTGACGATCCCGGCTTGAGGTACCCTAATGGCACTAAGCCCTTGTACATGCGGTTCGATTTCCTTCAATTCACATGGTCCAATTTTTTGAATGGCAAGTTTATTTTCAAGGCCACGTTTATATAAATTCTCTAGTAAGGGTACTTCCTCCTGTTTGGTGGCAACAATCACTTTCCCGCAAATATCATGCTCAATCTCATAAACTTGGCAAAATTCTGTCATGGACTTGCTTCCTTGACGGGCAAATCGAGCTTTGAAACTGCCTGGCTTATAATAGATACCCGAATGTATAACCCCACTATTGTGCCCAGTTTGATGTTCGGCAACAACCGCTTCCTTTTCTATTACGACTACTTTTGCATGAGGAAAACGTTTATAAATGGCCATTCCTGTTGATAAGCCGACGATTCCTCCTCCTACAATAGCAAAATCAAACACTTGTAAACACCCCTTTTTAATACTTGGTTTCTAAAGTTGTGCAGTATCATATAAGTAATTAATTTATACTTGGTTGCTAATGGATGATATTCATCACAATTAAAAAATGGATGAATAAAAGAATTCATTTTCCAATAGAAATACTTGAAAATGAATTCTCAATCAATTAAACTACCCAATTTATGAGCTAATTTTAAAGATTAACAGATTCAGTTAAAGATATTTTCATTAAATCGGCCACGTTGACGCTGCAATTCGCGATATAAATTTGAATCTTTTTCAAAGGCAGCACGTCCGTGTAGCCAAAAAATATTATTAATGACAACAAGATCCCCAACGGGAAGTTCCAATTCTATAACATTTTCATCATTTTCCATCGAGTTAGAGAGATCATGTAAATATTTTGCTTGATCAATGGTTTCTGGATATGCAAATTGATCAATGAAACAAATGCCCGGCTTGTTGTTATAACGAAAGAACGTCAATCGTTCAATCTCTTGACTCACATTTTTACTGCTCGGTGCCTTATACGTAAATTTATGAGTTTCTAAAGGGTGTTTGGCATATTTGTAAAGTTCTTTCCAATCATCGAGGTGCAATAGCCTTGATTCGCCTCCACGAGCATTTTGTTCCACCATTTTCATCATTAACAGCCAATCTGTCGGTTCATCGACAAACGTTCCGTCTGTATGAAGAGTAAATACACGGTTGGCCTGACGTAAATAGGAATCACTGGTGTCTGTGTCTTTCACACTGAATCTTGCATAATATTTTCCAGACATGGCATCAAAGTTCGGAGTCCCCACCAAATATGAAACAGCAGTTGAAAAAATAACATATTCATCTGTATTCTCAGTCACATCCTGCAAACCAAGAGTAAAACCTCCTGATTCTCGATCATGAACGATACTGCGGAGCAGCTCCCCAAACCCTTCCCCAACCTGATCAGTAAATAGGATGAAACAAGATGACGAGCATATGGTGTGTATTCCAAATGTTGAACAGAACAATTTTCCCGTCTTACTGCATCAAAAAATTTCTTGATACTTTCTTTTGATAATTGAATGTGGTACAAACGGTTTGTTTGCGGATGAGCTTTTACTGTATAGTGTGGTGTTTCTTTTTCAAATTTCGCTATTTTCTCTACAATACTCATGTTTTCGTTCCTCCTGAATATGATTATGTTACAGGAAACATAAAAAGCCAGTTGTAAAAGGATCCCTAATTGATTAGGAATAACTTTTTACAACTGGCTTATATTCACTTCACTGCTCTATGGGAATAGAGTCACAGCGAATATTACAGTTTTATTGATTTTAATTTCCCGTTTCCATTATTTATCTTCTGTTACCGATTTAGAAATGGAATTTTTCAAAAGGCAACATCCTAATAAATATTGAAAAATAAATTATAACCTTTTACTGCAATATTTGTCAAATACTTTTTAATTTTTAGTTAATTATAATTATTAGGAATTTACTAGCCCTCTTTTTGAATTCTTCCGTAAGCAATGGATCAACTTCAAACAAAATTTTATAAATATCATCATTTTAAGCCAATCGCAATAATCTCTTCTAATTTTCAATTAAGGAGTGACTATATTTAAATTGGAAGTGAAATGATCAAATAAAGATAAAAGTTCTAATAACTTATTTTGATCACCAGTTAAATTTAGATTACCACTTGCCATTGCTTGTTCCGTTGTAAATTTTCCGGATGTAATCATGTAAAAAGTGCGTTTATCTGATACTAATGAAACATTTGGATTAAAGTCTAGCTTATTCATTTTATTTATCAAAACGGAATTTTCCAAATACATTGTAAAATTTTGATTATTATCTGATAAAGTTACATTAATAATCAATTTTTTCCCATCCGCTTTTGGCCATTTAATTTAACTGATAACAGCTTTAAGAATTCTTCGACTGGCATATTTATCAGAAGTCCAGCGGAAATTAGCTCGTTTGAAGTAACATAATTTCTTAATTCAGATGCTCCCTTTAGATAGATGTTACGCCAATTGGCTGATTCAGCTTGGTAGCCTAGTTGTTCATAGGTATCTACCAATAAATTTTTCGCTTCCAAATTGTCGGGATCTAACATGATGACATGTTTTAATACTTGTGCGACCCATCGGTAATCACCATTAGCAAAATCAGATTTGGCTTGTTCTAACACATGAGCTGCCCCACCCATGTATTGAATATATTTATGTCCAGAAGCCACCTGTGGAAGAGGATCTAAATCGGAAGGATGGGCACTATAATAGCCTAGATAAAAATTATAAATTCCTTTGGAATTATGCTTTAACGTCCCATAGTATCCACGATTTCCCCAATATTTATCTAATGATATGGGAAGCTTAATTGATTCGGCAATTTCCTCCATTGTATATCCGTGATTGGCTAGACGAATTGTTTGATCGTGCATATATTTGTATAAATCACGTTGCATTTTCAAATGTTCTATAGCCCGTTCTTTTCCCCATATTGGACAAGCATGTATCATCATTAAGGAATCTATTGCTTCATTTCCGAATAAATTAATGGTCTTATCAATGGCATTTGCCCACGCTAAAGCATCTCGAGTTTTAGCACCTCTAACCGTATAGATCTGATGCATCGTTCTGTTTACATTTTCTGATACAAACAATACCTTGTATTCTTTAATGTAGAAGTGCATTTCAGCTGGCGCTTCCGTATTTGGTGTTAAAAAGAATTGAAAAGTAATCCCATCTACAACCATCTTTTCAACATCGTTTTTAATTTCAATGTTTGGCAGGACAAAACTATTAGATTGACTATACTGTGAATTATGCCCAATTCCAAAGGATACATATCCCTTGGCCAACGGGTAAATTCTTTCCAGTTTTATATTGTCCACGACGCCACATAATGGGCCAAGAAGGACATTTTCCCTTAAAGCTTCATTTGTAAAATGTTCTGTACAATAATTGGAATATCAACATTTTCAGCATATTGATGGACAGCCTGGATCCCGCCCCAATGATCTATATGCGATTGACTAATAATAATGGCGGTAACTGGTTTTCTTGGTCGATGCTTATAATATAACTCCATCGCCGCTTTTGCAGCTTCGACACTTACGGCCGTATCACAGACAATTATCCCAGTTTTTCCTTCGATAATGATTGTGGTAGCGGCTGATTGTCCACGAACTTGATAGACGCCCTCAACTACTTTAAATAACCCAGTTATTGCCTGTAACTGTGCATTTCTCCATAAGCTTGGATTGACTGTATCAGAGGCACTGTCATTTAAAAATGCTACAGGTTCACAGTCCCAAATAATGCTTCCGTTTTCATCTTTAACAATTGGATCAAATGGTGCGATTAAACCTCTATGTGCATCCTCAAAATCCCTTATATCATCAAAATTTAGATTTTATAAACTTCTTCCTGAGCTTTCATTGTAAATGATGTAGCTGGCATAGATTGAGTTGATAAGAAATTTGTCATTTTCAGCACTCCAAGTTTGAATAAAATAAAAATTTAGACTTATAAAAAAGGAAAACACTTGAAAATCTCTGTAAATAAATAGGAGTTCCCCTCCAACATTATTAGGATGTTTTCAAGTATTTTCCCAGTTACTAATTGAATTTTAATGAATACTTAGTAAAAATTTCCTTTGAAACTAGTAAATATAATCCAATATACTTTTAATTGGTACATTTATATGAATTTTATAAATCTATTAAATTATTCGGATAAAATCACGGTAAAGATGGTCTTTTTAATACTGAAATAAAGTATTTTTTAAATTCCTATTTCTTTTGTATTAGTTTAAGACTTTAAGCTCTTGAGGTTGTTTCCCAACATACTTTGCTTCTGGACGAAAAATTGTATTATCTAGTGACTGTTCAATGACATGTCCTGTCCACCCAACCATCCTGCTTACCGTAAAAGTAGGGGTAAACAAACAAGGGGGCATATCAATTGCCTTCATGACAGCAGCCGCATAAAATTCAACGTTGGTATTCAGCCTTCTTCCAGGTTTATATTCATCAAGCAATTGTACCGCAAGCTTTTCAACATAACAGGCAAGTTCAAGCCATGCATCATCTGCTCCAATTTGTTTCGTAATTTCACTGAGTGCTTCTGCTCTTGGGTCACGAGTTCTATAAACACGGTGTCCAAAGCCCATTAGATATTCATTCTTTTCCAGCTTTTTACGAATCCAGGTTTCCGCCGTTTCCTTATTTGTAATCTCATTCAACATATCGATTACGCCAGTAGGTGCACCGCCATGCAATAGGCCTTTCATGGCGCCGATCGCACCTGTTACGGCAGACACCATATCTGATTCGGTAGAAATCACGACTCTGGATGCAAAAGTAGAAGCGTTCATCCCATGTTCCATCGTTAAAATCATATAAGCTTCCAGTGCCTTAGTATGGGCGGAAGAAGGGCGCTTACCTGTTAACATATAAAGATAGTTTTCTACATGGCTTAACTCTCTATCTGGTTGAACAATCTCTTTACCGTTCACTTTTCGATAGATCATTGAGGTAATGACTGGAATCATTGCTGTTAAGCGTACCGCTTGTTCTATAGTAGGCTTCCAGCCAAATTCCGCCGTGCCTAAAGCGGATACAGCTGTTCGTATTTGGCTCATGATCTCCATATCATTTGGAAATAATTGAATTAACTTATACACATACGAAGGTAACTCGCGATTATTTTTTAATAAATCCGAAATGATTTGTTTCTCCTGATCTCCTGGTAAGTATCCAAACCATATTAAATAGGCTATTTCTTCAAAGGTAAAGTTTAATGCCAATTCTTTTGCATCATAGCCTCTGTATATTAATATTCTTTTCTCCATCCACCAAGCTGATAGCGGTCTCCGCTGCTACAACATTTTTTAACCCTTTTTGAATCATCTATTAATCACTCCACTTCTTCTTCCATTTAATAAGTTCTATCATTACTTAATGATTTTATAGATCCGTTACTTGCAAAAATATTTAATGAGGTTTTGCGCTTTTTCCTATTAAAGGGACATTTCTAAAATCTCTACCATATCTAAAGTTTGAACTTGCTTTTCCACTTCTTTTGCTTTCGTGCCATCCGACAGCATCGTTAAACAGTATGGGCAAGCGCTTCCGATCGTGGTCGGGTTTACTGCCAGCGCTTGTTCAGTACGCGCGATGTTTATGCGGGTACCCTGATGCTCTTCCTGCCACATCATACCGCCGCCAGCACCGCAGCACATGCTGTTACTTCCGGAACGCTCCATTTCGATAATTTCTACACCTGGAATAGTGGATAGGATTTGGCGTGGTGCATTGTAGATATCATTGTACCGTCCCAAATAACAAGAATCATGGAATGTTATACGTTCTATCACTTCATTTACCGGCTTAATCCGCTTTTCTTCCAGCCACTTGACCAACAATTCAGTATGATGATACACCTCCACGTCCACTAATCCGAATTCAGGGTATTCATGTTTGAACGTGTTGAACGCATGGGGATCCATTGTAACAATTTTTTTCACCATGTACTTTTGGAAAGTACTGATGTTCTCCATTGCTAGCTCCTGAAATAATAGCTCGTTTCCGAGACGGCGAGCTGTATCTCCAGAGTTTTTCTCCTCATTGCCGAGGATAGCAAACTTGACACCCGCTTTGTTCATCACACGAACAAAAGATTGAGTAAGCTTTATGCTTCGGCTATCAAAAGAGCCCATTGAACCTACGAAAAATAAGTAATCAAATTCATCGGTTTCCTTCACTGTCGGCACAAGGTCTTCCATGCCTTCACGCCACTTGATCCGGTCTTTCCGATTAATGCCCCACGGATTGCTTTGGCGCTCGATATTGTTCAGTGCGCGCTGGGCATCAGATGACATCCGGCCTTCCGTCATGACAAGATAGCGGCGCAAATCAATAATATGACCGACATGTTCATTCGCCACGGGGCATTGGTCTTCACAGTTGCGGCATGTTGTACATGCCCATAACTCTTCTTCCGTGATCACATCACCAATTAATGAAATGTCATAATGAAAAGACGAGTCAGTTGCTGCAGCTGCGACTTCCTCAGCAACCTTACCGGCACTGCGTGCTTGCATAGCCAGCATATTTCCTTTCGTCTCATTAAAAAAAATTGCCGGCATCCAAGGGGTTCGGGAGGTAATAGCCGCACCTTTCTCTGTTAAGTGATCGCGCATTTTTACAATTAAATCCATCGGGGAAAGTGTCTTGCCTGTACCTGCTGCTGGACACATGCTTGTACATGGCCGCACTCCACACAGGCAAATAAATCAATCAGCTGCGTTTGAGTAAAATTCTCAATTCTGCCAACCCCAAACTCATCCGCTCCTTCTTCTTCCAATTTCTCGAAGTCGATGGTACTAAGCTTTCCAGGTGGGCGGGTTTTGTCTTTGGCAAGCCAGTTATACGATGCAAAAATCAAGTGCGCGTGCTTTCCTTGCGGGATATATACGAGGAAAAATAGCAATGTCAAAAGATGAATCCACCAGAACACATAGAATACAATACTTGCAGATTTCGAACCAATACCAGCAAATACAACAGCTAGACTGGATGCAATTGGTTGTGTAGAATGAAAGTCTATTGTTTCCACATGATGCCAAATGATTTCCATCGATTCGGACAACAAGGTGCTGATCATTAATGTGGTAATTAACCAAACGACTAGATTTCCTTTCCAACCTCGCTTTAATCTTGGTAATTTTTCAATATTCCGACGATACCAAGCATAAAAAATAGCTAGTAAAATGGCTACAACAACTATTTCCTGAAAAAAAAGAAAATATGGATAAGCCCAACTCAACGGCAAGTGTGAGCCTGGTTTTATCCCTTTCCAAATTAAGTCGATAGCCCCAAACTGAACAAGTAGAAATCCATAAAAAAGGACAATATGCATAACGCCGCTTTTGCGGTCCTTTAACAGCCTTTTTTGACCAAAAACGTTGACCATAAATACGTTTATGGTTTTACTTGCATCTTCTTTCAAGTTGGCGGGACGTCCTAGCTTGATAAACATTATGCGGCTATATACTAGATGTGCAAAAAGATAGAAAGCATAGCCTGTAATTATAAGAAAAGCTATAAAATTAATTAATAGAAATAGATTCATCATTCTAGCTCCTGATTTTATTTCTTGTCTAGAAATATTTTATGATTTTATAAAATTAGTATCTTAGCTGCATTAATATTTATTTTGGCTGCATGCGTAGAGCACCGTCTAAACGAATGACTTCACCGTTTAGCATTGGGTTCTCGATAATTGTTTGAACTAACTGTGCATACTCACTTGGAAGTCCTAGTCGTTTAGGAAATGGTACCATGTTGCATAAAATCTGTTTTGCCTCATCAGACTTTTTTCCAAGCATAGGCGTTTCAAATAGCCCTGGAGCAATTGTCACGACACGGATTCCATACTCTGCAAGGTCTCTTGCGATTGGAAGTGTCATCCCAACGACTCCACCTTTTGAAGCACTGTACGCAGCCTGTCCGATTTGCCCTTCAAATGCAGCTGCAGAGGCTGTATTGACAATTACACCTCTTTCGCCATCTTTATTTGGTTCGTTTTGGCTCATTCTTTCCGCGGCTAAACGGATGACATTGAATGTTCCAATTAAATTGACTTTTACAACATTCGTGAAATTTGCTAAATTGAATGGGCCTTTTCTGCCAAATGTTTTTTGCGGGCTGCTGATTCCTGCGCAGTTAACGGCTGCTGTGATTTTCCCAAACTTTTCTACAGCTTGATCTAATGCTGATATTACCTCAGCTTCTTCTGCTACATTCGTTTTTACGTATAGAACTTGATCAGTTCCTAGTTCCTCTACTACCTTCATTCCTCTTTCATCATTTAAATCAAGAATGACAGCTTTTCCACCTTTTTCAACAATGTTCCTAACAGTAGCTTCACCGAGTCCCGAAGCACCGCCAGTCACGACTACAACTCTATTTCTAAAATCCATATTAAAACTCCCCCATTAATTTCTTTTAAATTGCGGCTTTCTTTTTTCCAAAAAAGCTTGAACTCCTTCTTTTACATCTTCTTTCAGGAAAAGATCTTGAAATAACTCCGCCTCATTTTCAAGCGCTTTCATAAAAGGTAATTCTAATCCTTCATCAACCGCCTGTTTAATATTTTTTAGAGCCGAAGGTGAGTTATTGCAAATTTTTCTTGCTAGTTTAATAGCTGCTTCTAATCCCTCACCTGTTGGTACTACTCGATTGACTAATCCAATTCTCATTGCTTCTTCTGCCGAAATATGATTACCTGTAAACAATAACTCTTTCGCTCGTGCTTCTCCTATCAGTCTAGGTAATCGCTGTGTTCCTCCTGCACCTGGGAGTAACCCGAGCTTTACTTCTGGCACACCGAGGAATGCATGTTCTTCGGCAATGCGGAGATCACATGTTAACGCAAGCTCACAGCCGCCGCCTAATGTATAGCCATTTAGAACGGCAATTGTTGACTTTAATGAGAAGTCAATACTGTTAAACATTTCATGGTTTCTCATTGTTTGAGGAACTAGATTGGCATTACCTATTCTTTGTGGCAACTCTTTTATGTCGGCACCTGCCATAAATGCTTTCTGCCCTGCTCCAGTCAATATGACGACTAACACTTCATCATCGGCATTTATCTGAAAGAACGTTTCTCTTAATTCCTCTTTTACAGCTGCACTCAACGCATTCATTGGCGGGTTATCTATGGTAACAATGGCAATTTGATCTTGTTTTTCTACTTTTACAAGAGTCATCTTTCTACCACCTCTAATTGTTTTTTGTAGTATACTAGCAATTTGATTATTTAATTGCCATTATTTCTATAAACAGTATTCTCTTCAATAAAATCATAGAGTTTTTGTGCTGTAGATTCTTTTCTTCCAACTTCAATTTCTTCAACAATATGGGCAATTAAACCAACAGCTCTTGCTGCAACAGCAAAAGATTTAACAATGCTATAATGCAAGTTCATATCCGATGTAATCGCACCAATTGCTCCAGCTGCATTTAATGTAATTTCCTTACCTTTTTGCTCTATTAATTGCCGATGAATTTCTTTTATTAATGCAATATTTTTCCCACTAATACCTAGTTCATCTGCCATGGAAAATAGCTTAATCGTTCGAGGATCAACTGGCCTGTGAATCGGGTGACCAAATCCAGGAAATTGCAAATTTTTTTCTTTTCTATCATTAATAATTTGGGAAGCAACCACTTCTACGTTTTCATTAATACCAAATGTCTTCCAACCTTCTTGTAGCATTTGTGCTGTATGTTCCATCGCTCCAAGGTATACTGTACCTGCACCTAAAAGGCCAGCAGCAACTGCTGCTTGTACAGCTTCAGGTGCTCCCAAGTAAGTAAGTCGGGCTGAAATGGAGCTTGGTGTAAATCCATGTTCACAAACTGCCACCATACAGGCATTGAGCATTAACGACTCTGTTTGAGTTGGCTTACGATGTGTCGCTCCAATAAACGCCATATCAGCTAATGTAATCTTTCCGATTAAATCTTCGGTTAAATCGTATCCATGAATATAAATCGCATCTGATTTAGACATTCCTATCTTCGTTTCGAATTTCAACCTCATGCACCCCGTTCAAATTTTATTTATAACCTTTGGAACCAGATTGTTGATGTGTAATACAACTGCCGGGATTCGGTCATGTTTGTTTTTAGACATATCCACTCTACTTGTCAATGATTTGAAAAAAAGAAGGTATAATGGAATACCATCAACTCCTTCTTTTTTTTGCACTGGATTAACTAAATTAGATATTTATAACCCAAGGTTTTTTGCAATAATGTTTTTCATAATTTCCGTAGTACCGCCATAAATAGGCATGACGGCAACATCACGGTACTGGCGAGCAATTGGATATTCTTCCATAAAACCGTATCCGCCATGAAGCTGTAAACAGCGAGCAGACATACGTCTTGCTATTTCAGTTATGAACCATTTCGCCATCGAAATCTCGGTAATGATATTTTCCCCTGTCATATGTCTGCCGATTAAGTCATCAAGGAATGTTTGAGCCATTTTCAATTCGGTTGCCATTTCAGCAATTTCGAACTGAGCGTTTCTTGAAAAGAACTGATAGGTTTACCGAATGCTTTTCTCTCTTTTACATATGCCATTGTTGACTTTAACATCTCTTCCGCAACCACTAAGGAATTATTTGAAATGATAAGCCGTTCCTGTTGCAGCTTTTCCATCAAGTAGTAGAAGCCTTGACCTTCCTCCCCAAGCAGATTTTCTGCAGGGACACGCGCCTCCTCAAAAATGAGTTCAGCAGTATCTGTGGAATGCTGTCCTAATTTCTTCAGCTTTCTACCACGGGAAAATCCAGGTGTGTCTTCATCAACCATAATGATGCTTATTCCTTTTCGAGCCGGACTTGCTTTTGGATCTGTTTTAACCGCAACGAAAAACAATCCTGCATTAATTCCGTTGGAGATAAACGTTTTCTGTCCATTTAGGATATAGTGGTCACCATCACGAACGGCTGTTGTACTCAAACTGGCAAGGTCTGAACCTATTCCTGGTTCTGTCATAGCGACGGCCGTTGTGATTTCACCGCTTACACATTTCGGCAAATACTTTTTCTTTTGTTCCTCGTTACCATATCTCTCTAGATAAGGAACAACAATTGAACTGCTCATGCTCGCGATTATACCTACACCAATACGGCCTAACTCTTCACCTAAGATCAAATTAAATCCAAAATCAAGGCCAAGTCCACCATATTCTGGTTTGACTTGCGGACAAAGAAAACCTTGTGCCCCCAATTTTTCATAGAATTCTCTAGGAGTGTAATGGTCTTCTTCCCATTTCTTAGCGAAAGGAACTGCCTCTTTTTGGAGGAATTTTTGTAATGAATTGCGAAACATCTCATGTTCTTGAGTGAAAAAAGGTCGATTTCTTTTAAATAAATCAAATGGTACTGAGATAGAGATAAGGTAGTTGTATTTGGCAATATGTATCCCTCCAAATTGTGTTTTGTGTGTTTAGTAAAATAGCTACAGATAGTAAAATGTGATGCTTATGACTTCGATGTGACGTCATTTTCTTTTAACTTTTCAATATATTCTTCAACTAAGGCTCGGCGTAAAATTTTGCCTACAGCTGATTTCGGTAATTTTTCCCTGAATTCTATTTGTTTAGGTACTTTGTATTTCGCTAAACGCTCTTTGCACCATTCAATGATTTCTTCCTCTGTAACTATGTGATTTTCCTTTACGACGATGGCTACTTTGACTGTTTCTCCACGATAAGCATCCGGTATCCCAAATACACATGCTTCGGAAACCCCTGGATGTTGGTACAACACCTCGTCAATTTCATTCGGGTAAATATTGTATCCTCCGGCGATAATCATTTCTTTTTTTCTTCCTACAACGTACAAGAATCCATCTTCATCCATCGTGCCGATGTCACCTGTATATAACCAGCCATTACGTAAAGCATGGGACGTCTCCTCTGGATTATTCCAGTAGCCCTTCATAATCTGTGGACCCTTTAAGAGAATCTCACCTGGTGCACCTGCTGGCATTTCTTGCAATCCTGTTTCGAGATCAACGATTTTTAGATCAGTGTTTGGAACTGGGATACCGACACTTCCTGTTTTTCTAACACCTTTCATAAATGTTCGAACAGAAACAGAGTTTGATTCTGTCAATCCAAATGCTTCAGAAATTCGCACTCCCGATTTTTCTTCAAATGACTGCATCACCTCAATAGGAATAGGTGCACCGCCTGATCTGCAAATCTTTAACGTACTTAAGTCATCATCTTGAAATTCAGGATGATTGATAAATGATACAAAAGCAGTTGGTGGTGCAGAAAGATATGTTGGACGATATTTTCTAATAATGGTAAGGGCATCATCAATTCGAAAATGTCTGACCGGAATATAGGCTCCAGCATAGTAGATGGCTCCTACCATTACCTGCATTCCAGCACCATGAAACATCGGGAACACACCTAGGTAACGTTCCCCTGGACGTTCAAGAGCACCTTGGTCTGTAACATAGGTATGATAAAGCGTAGCAGAAATATTGTAATGGGTAATCATAACACCTTTTGGAATTCCTGTTGTTCCACCTGTATAGATGAGAGCAGCAATATCTTCTTTGCTATTAACCTGCACCATTGGAAGAATATCGTTCTCTTCCTCAATCCAGTTGTTTAAATTCGCAAATCCATTTGAAATGTTATCCGAAGTAATGATTGTTAGCTTGCTGCCATAGTTAGTACGTTCTATTTTCTCAATTTGACTGTTCTCGCAAATCACCCACGTTGGTTCGGAATCACTCAGCATAAAATTTAATTCATGCTGCTGATACATTGGATTCAATTGAACAACAATTCCACCCAATCGAAGAACACTAAAGTAAGCAATAACGTATTCTTTGCAATTAAACAGCATAATTCCAAATCGATCGCCCTTCTTAAATCCACGTCGATACAATGCAGCTGCAAAGTAATCAACTTTATGCTTCAATTCGGAATAGGTGAGTTCTACCTCACCATCGATAATTGCAGTTTGATCTGGGAAATCTTGAGCTGAACGTTCAAGAAAATGGTAAATAGAGCAAGAGGGTATTGCTAATTCTCGTGGAATTGACTCCGGATAAAATGCATGCCATGGTCTCTTCATGCAAATAACTCCCCTCAATAAATAGATAAATGATTTAAGATCACCAAAATTGTGAACATAAATCCCTCACTTGCTAAGTAAGGGGATTTCACATTTTTTCATTTTAAAAATAATTTAATGTCCTTGTACGAAACTGCGTCAGTATTGCTGCAAATATGGATAATGGAAGTAACACATTACAAGCCCAGGTTTTTAGCGATAATATTCTTCATAATTTCTGTCGTGCCGCCATAAATTGGCATAACCGCTACATCTCGATAACGACGTGCAATCGGATATTCTTCCATAAAACCGTATCCCCCATGAAGCTGTAAACAACGAGCAGACATTCGTCTTGCCATTTCGGTGATAAACCATTTCGCCATTGAGATTTGGGTAACGATATTTTCCCCTTTTAAATGTTTGCAGGTCAAATCATCAAGGAAGGTTTGGGCCATTAACAATTCAGTTGCCATTTCAGAAATCTTCAAACTTAGCGTTTTGAAATGAACTGATTGGATTGCCAAATGCTTTTCTCTCTTTAACATAGCTAATAGTAGATTTTAGCATCTCTTCTGCTATAACTAATGCATTGTAAGCAATCACAAGTCGTTCTTGCTGCAACCTATTCATCAGGTAGTAGAAGCCCTTGCCTTCTTCCCCGAGCAGGTTGGATGCAGGTACGCGCGCGTCTTCAAATATTAGTTCAACAGTATCTGTCGAATGCTGACCTAATTTTTTTAACTGACGCCCCCGTGAAAATCCAGGTGTATCTTCATCAACTAAGATGATACTGACCCCTTTCCTGGCTGGGTTCGCTTTTGGATCTGTTTTAACTGCCACAAAGAACAATCCAGCGTTGATCCCATTGGATATAAAAGTTTTCTGTCCATTAAGGATATAGTGGTCACCATCTCGAACGGCTGTCGTGCTCATACTGGCAAGGTCGGAACCGATACCGGGTTCAGTCATGGCTATGGCCGTTGTGATTTCACCGCTTACACATTTTGGCAAATACTTTTTCTTTTGTTCTTCAGTTCCATATGCTTCTAAATATGGGACGATAATAGAACTGCTCGTGCTCGCTAACGTACCTGCACCTACGCGAAATAATTCTTCCGTTAAAACCACGTTAAATCCAAAATCAAGTCCAAGCCCGCCATATTCCGGTTGGACTTGCGGGAAAGAAATCCCTGAGCACCCAATTTTTCATAAAACTCTCGTGGCGTGTAATTATCATTTTCCCATTTCTCAATATAAGGGACGGCCTTTTTCAAGGAATTTTTGTAGAGATTGGCGAAACATCTCATGTTCTTGCGTTAGAAAAGCTCTCTTTCTCTTAAACAAATCAAAGGTTACTTGTTTAGTTGAAGATGTTGTGTTTGACAATGCGAATTCCTCCAAATAATAGTTTCGAAATTTTCACTAAGCCCTGGAAGGTATTGCTGCTTCAAAAATACCTGCCACTTTTACTTCGCCTTCAACGTTCTTCGCCAAAACTTCACCTACTATTGTGTTGTCTTCCTTTTTCTCTAAAACCTTCCCAACGATCTGTATTGATTCACCAGGAAATGTCATTTTACTGAAACGCACTTCGATTTTCTTAATGTTTTTTCTTGAAACCCAGGATGTGACGCCTTGGGATAACATGCCCATAATTAACATTCCGTGCGCCAGAATCTTCATACCTGCTTTCTCTGCAACCTCTTCAACAAGATGTAGGGGATGAAAATCACCAGAAGCACCTGCAAATCTTACTAGTTGTACGCGGGTGATAGGTTCTTTTTCCAGTACTGGGAACTCATACCCTTCCTTTACATCCTCATAAAATAACATTCTGCAATTCTCCTTTCTATTAAAGACGATGCACTAATGTGCTTCTCGTAATAGCTACCAATTCGCCTCGTTGATTTTGATAATGATTTTCCATTGTTGCAAATTCCATTACACCGCTGCCACCTGACTTCGTTTCAGCCTTTACCACTTTGCTGGTAACGGAAAGAACATCTCCAGCCACAATATCCCCAAGATATTCATAGGCTTGCTGAGCATGTAAAACTCTTGTGAGCTTAAATCCCAATTTTGCCACTTTTTCAGCTGATCCTAAGCCTGCCCACAAGTCAATCACTTGTAAAAAGGTAGGTGGGACAGGAATATTGTCATAGCCTTCTTTTTTTGCTGCTTCTAAATCAAAGTAAATCGGGTTATCATCACCGAGAGCGAGTGCTAATTCTTTAATTTTTCCTTTTTCCACTGCCATGCTATAGGGTTCAAACTCGAGCCCGATTAAATCTTTCACATTCGACAAGTCCGTTCACCTCTTTTGGAAATTTAAATGTGACTCGTACTACACATTTGTTCTCAAACGATAAAACTAACTTTAAAGCCTGGATTTCGGGTGAATACGAGCCACTCATTACTTTTTTCACTTAACTAGATAATTAAGATCAGGTATAAGAACCACCGTTTACACTTAGCACTTGTCCATTAACATAATTGGAAAGCGGTGATGCAAGGAATAAAATGGCTGACGCTGCTTCATTTACGCTTCCTACCCGTTTTTGAGGAATTTTGTTAATTAATAGGTTACGTACTTTTTCAGGGATGCCTACGACTTCTCCGTTGATGACCGTTCCTTCTTCTTTTGGACGAGTGAGGCGAGTATCAATAAATCCAAATGCTACGGCATTGCTGTTTATGTTAAATTGTCCCCATTCTTGTGAAACCACCTTGCTTAATCCGATAACACCGGCTTTGGCAGAAGAATAGTTTGCCTGTCCCATATTTCCTCTTTGTCCTGAAACAGAGGATACGTTGATAATTTTTCGATGATGGACAATTCCTTGCTCGATCTCTTTCTTTGCAGCGTCACGCATATACGGAGATGCTGCTCGAATCATCCGGAAAGGGGAAATCAAATGGATACCCAGTATTTCCTCAAATTGTTCATCTGACATCTTATGAAGCAAACCGTCAAGACAATAGCCCGCGTTATTTACAAGAATATCCAGTCTTCCAAAAGCAGAAATAGTCGCCTCTACTATTTGTTTTGGAAATTCAGGAATGCGAAGATTTCCACAGATTGCAATGGCATCGCTTCCGATTCCTTTGATTTCCTCCACTGTTTCCGCTGCAAGTTTTTCATCTAAATCTGCTACTCCGACCCGCGCCCCATGTTCAGCGAACAACAGTGCAGTTGCTTTACCGATTCCGGATCCTCCTCCAGTAACAATCGCTACTTGATTTTCCAATAATTTTGTCATTTGAATCCTTCCTTTCCCTTTTCCATTCTTGTTTTCTAACTTTTAAATTGAACCAAAAATACTATGATCCCAAAAGGTACATTGTCACAACACATGCTCCGCCAAGACCCAGATTATGTTGAAGTGCAATTCTAGCATTTTCTACTTGTCGTTTCTGGGCTTGTCCGCGAAGATGCCAGACAAGTTCGGTACATTGAGCCAGTCCAGTCGCTCCAATTGGATGTCCTTTTGACATCAAACCTCCCGAAGGGTTGACCACCACTTTTCCGCCGTAAGTGTTTTCGCCGTCACGAATAAACTTCTCTGCTCCACCTTCATCACAAAGACCCAAGGCTTCATATGTAATGACTTCATTTGGTGTGAAGCAGTCATGTAGTTCTAACAAATCGACCTCTTCTGGTCCGATTCCTGCTGTTTCATATACTTGCTTGGCAGCTCGGCGAGTCATATCTGCTCCAACTAAATTGAGGATGTTATCATGACTGACGTTTGTATCTGTTGTAAGCGCTTGTGCAATAATCTAACTGGATTAGAAATACCATGTTTATTGGCAAATTCCTCACTGCAAACAATCGCCGCTGCAGCACCGCAAGTAGGAGGACAAGCCATCAGACGTGTCAAGGACGGCAAAAGCGTTGGGGAACTCATTACTTCATCAACTGACAAGGGTTTGCTGAAAAGTGAGTAAGGATTTTGGATCGCATGGTTCCTTGTTTTCACAGCCACTCTTGCAAATATGTCGGGATTTACCCCATATTTCTCCAGATATTCCTTGCCTGCTGACCCAAATAATCTGATGGCATTTGGAGCTTCCGGCACTTCAGGCCACAGCTCTTTTAGACGATCTTGCAGCCAGCCTGTAGCTGGAGTTCGGTCATCCCAATGAGATTTCAATGCCCCAGGCTGCATTTCTTCAAATCCAAATGCCAGTGCACACTCGACTGCCCCAGACTCAACCGCTTGTCTTGCCAGGTACAGGGCAGTAGAACCGGAAGAACAGTTGTTATTGATATTAATTACTGGTATACCTGTCATTCCGACGTTATATAATGCCCTTTGGGCACATGTACTGTCACCGTAAATATAACTTCCATATGCCTGTTGTATTTCAGAGAAATCTATTCCTGCATCTTCCAAAGCACCTTTTACCGCTTTTGCTGCCATTACCTCGTACGGTTCATTCATTCCAGGCTTTGTAAACGGTATCATATTTACGCCGATCACTTTTGCTTTTTTACCCAACTTAATTCCCTCCCTTTTTTACTAATGAGTAGTTTCTAAGATTCGTAATAGTAAGAATCTTTATATTAATGATAATTTCTGATATTACTTTTTAACAGTTTACAATTTAAAAGCCTGATTTTTATAAATTAAAAGAACAAAACTCAATGAAAAAAAGAAATAATAAACATTTTGAAATAATATACAGGATTTTAATAAAAAAGAAGACAGCATCCCGTACTTGTATTGGGATGCTGTCTTCTTTTCACAAAAGCTTATTTACAATCTTTTCTTATTAACAATACGAATGTTATAAACCAAGATTTTTTGCAATGATGGTTTTCATAATTTCATTGGACCCGGCAGCAATCGGCAATACTGCGATATCGCGATACCTTCTTGCTATTGGATACTCTTCCATAAAGCCATAGCCGCCGAATAGCTGCAAACATCGGGCAGCAGTACGTCTTGCCATGTCTGTAATCCACCATTTCGCCATGGACACCTGTGTTACGATATTTTCATCTTTCATATGCCGAATGGCTAGATCATCTAAGAAAGATTTAGCTAACGATAATTCAGTTGCGATTTCTGCAATTTCAAACTTGGTATTTTGGAAAGAACTTATCGGTTTTCCAAAAGCCTGTCTTTCCTGTACATAAGCGATAGTTGATTTTAGCATTTCTTGTGCTTGAGCATAGGCACCGTTTGCTGCCAAAATCCGTTCCTGCTGTAATTTATCCATCAAAATATAAAAGCCTTTGCCTTCCTCACCAAGTAGATTAGAAACTGGTACACGGGCATCCTCAAAAATTAACTCAGCGGTATCTGAAGCACGCATGCCCAATTTCTTCAATTTTCGTCCACGCGAAAAACCTGGCGTATTCCCATCAACCATGATGACGCTAACTCCCCTATGTGCTGGAATTGCTTTTGGATCCGTTTTAACAACAACAAAAAAAAGTTCAGCGTTAAATCCATTTGTAATAAACGTTTTTTGTCCATTAAGCACGTAATAGTCGCCATCTCTAACTGCTGTGCTACTTACGCTAGCCAAATCCGAGCCTGTACCAGGCTCCGTCATAGCAATAGCTGTAAGAATTTCGCCGCTCACACACTTTGGTAAGTATTTTTTCTTTTGTTCTTCAGTACCGTATGTCTCTAAATAGGGAACAACAATTGAACTATGAATGTTCGCACCGGATGTTCCACCTCCAACCCTGGACAATTCCTCGGAAAGAACTAAATTAAAGCCAAAATCGAGCCCCAGACCGCCGTATGCTGGATCAACCTGAGGGCAGAGAAACCCTTGCTCGCCCATTTTTTTGTAAAGTTCACGCGGTATTAAACCGTTTTCTTCCCACTCTTCATAATAGGGAATGACTTCCTTTTCAAAAAATTTTCTTAATGATGTCCTAAACATATCATGTTCTGGACTACAGAATGCCCGGTCAGTCTTAAATAAATCAAATGTCTTTATAGTTGTTGACATAGCTAGTACCCTCCATATTAAATAATAAAAGCCCTCCAAGATTGGAAATTGAATGATTCTTTACATTTATGATAATTTTAGTTTATAATTTTTAAAAGTTTAGAAATTAAAAACGTAAATTAAGTAAATATTAATCGGTAGACCTTCGATTGAAGAACCAATTCAATTAATATAAGTCTACTTGAGGTGAATTATGCGGATCGAGCAATTCGTGTTTATAACGGAAATAGCAAAAACCGGCTCAATTGTGAATACTTCCGATCGACTTTTTGTATCTTCTCCTGCTATTAGTCTAGCAATCAGCAGTTTAGAAGAAGAACTTGGTGTAAAGATATTTGAACGCTCAAGAAATGGATTAGAGCCTACTGAAATCGGAAAAAAACTAATTATAGCTGCGCAAGAGATTTTAAATCAAATAGAGAAATTTAAACAGGAGGCTAAAAGTGATTCTTCGGAGATAGAAGAAACACTATCCATCTCAGCAGTGCAGAGCCTTTGTAGGAGTATTATCCCTAAAACATCGGCTGTACTTAAAGCCAAATTCCCGAAAATAACTCTTCAAATTAAAGAAGCCCACCCTTCTTAAGTTCGAAAAGACGTATTGAATGGCGTTGTGGATATTGGCTTAATTTCTTTACCTTCCTCATCACACAAAGGAAGTCAGCAATTTAACACAACACATATATTAGATTCCTCAGTGATGATTTGTTTTAGAAAAGATTCTCCTTTGGCAAATAAAGAAAGCCTTACAATAGAAGACATTTATCAATATCCAATTGCGATTGCCTTTAATAATAATGACCAAAAAATGTTTTATTCTCAGTTACTAGGAAAATTCAGCAAACTTAATACTCTTGTTCAGTCACAAAATTCTGAAACAAGAAAGTATTTTATTTCAGAGGGATTGGCAATCTGCTTTGAACCGGAGTTAACTACCAAATCTGATCCATTTTATCAACGTGAAGATATTATCGTTAAGCCAGTATTAGGAATAGAATCAAAAGTGACTTATTCTTGTATTCAACTAAAGAACCAAAATTTTTCTGTTGCAGCTCAGGAATTTTTGAAAGAACTAATCATTAATGCTAATAATTTTAAATAGTAATACAAAACTAAAATTTAATCTAAACCAAGGGAAGGGAGTCACATAAATATGACTCCCTTTTCTTGACTAATTTTCCATTGAATCATAAAATTTTACACTGTCAATAGCAATAAATTTTCCCTTGATAAGTTTGATTTTTTTATGCCAGTTTCGAAATGGGCATAAACAATGTTCTCCATTGGTTTGAGTTTTTAAATTAATAAATACATCCATCCCGCATCCTAAAGCACTGTAACCCGTTACTTCCAGCTTTTGTCCAGAAATACCACTAAGATCTTCTCCTAAAGTAACTACTTCAGAACCAACAGATGGAAGAAACTGACGTAAAAATCGATTATATTCTTCTATTATGTTTGGATGGTTTAATTTTAGATAATCCTCTAAATTCATAGAATTCCCCACCTTGTACTCTATAATACTTTTATAAGTATGGTTTTAAGCATTAACAAGTACTTTTTTGAATTCTTCCGTAAGCAGTGGAACTACTTCGAACAAATCTCCAACAATTCCATAGTCTGCCACCTGAAAAATAGGTGCTTCTGGATCCTTATTAATCGCAACGATAACTTTGGAGTTAGACATCCCTGCAAGATGCTGTATTGCACCTGAAATCCCGCAAGCAATGTACAAATCAGGGGTGACTACTTTTCCTGTTTGTCCGATTTGTAAGGAATAGTCGCAGTATTCCGCATCGCATGCACCACGGGATGCACCTACTGCACCTCCCAATACCTCAGCAAGTTCCTGAAGCGGTTTAAATCCATCTGATGATTTTACACCACGGCCACCGGAAATGACAATTTTCGCTTCCGATAAATCAACGCCGCCTGTTGCTTTTCTTACTACCTCTTTTACAATGGTCCGTAAATCTTTAATATTTGCATGAAAACGGTTAACCTCAATTGTTGTTTTGATTTCTGTCACTGGGATATTATTTGGACGGATAGTTGCAAAAGGAATCCCAGATACTACCTTCTTTTTCTCAAAGGCTTTTCCAGAGTAAATATGCTGTGTAAAGAGCACTTCACCGTTTTCTACTTGAACATCAGTAATGTCGGATACAAGTCCAAGCCCAAACCTTGCTGCAATTCGCGGTGCAAGATCCTTCCCGATTGCCGTGTGCGGCATTAGAATGGCTTCCGGCTCTAAGCAATCGACTACCTGGCGAAATGCTTGTAAATAAGCATCCGTTGTATACACGTTAAGTTCATTGTTTTCTACAATGTATACTTTATTCGCACCATGTTTCCCTAATATATGCGCATAATGAGTCGCCTCACTGCCGAATGCTACAGCAATAATTTCTCCTCCTTCAGCTATGCGGTGTGCAGCATTCAGCACCTCTAGTGAAACACCTCTTAAGTTTCCAGCTTTAGCTTCTGTTAATACAAGTACTTTTCTCATATTTGCATTTCCCCTTTGTAGTTAAATTACCTTTGCTTCACTGCGCAGAAGTGAAGTCAACTCAGATACTTGTTCTTTGATTTCTCCATTAAGGATACGGCCTGCCTTTTTCTTTGGAGGAAAATACGTTTCCGTCACCATTGTTTTTGCTTCTACAATGCCTTCAATGTTTAATTCGTCAATCTCTATTCTTTCGATTGGTTTTTTCTTCGCTTTCATGATTCCAGGCAGAGATGGATATCGTGGTTCATTTAAGCCTTGTTGTGCAGTTACGAGTAATGGAAGAGATGCCTCTACTAACTCTTTATCGCCTTCCACATCCCGCTCGATTACTGCTTTATTACCATTGACCTCTAAAAAAGTGATGGTCGTTAATTGTGGAATATCAAGCTCTTCAGCAAGCCGAGGCCCTAGCTGTCCAGAACCATAATCAACTGCCATATTACCACCTAAAATAAGATCAAATTCTCGTTCTTTAATAACTGCAGCTAAAACCTTTGCTGTGCTGTACTCATCCAGTTCTTGGTCTTCACTATCTACCATAATTGCTTTGTCTGCCCCCATAGCAAGAGCTGTCCGGAGAGCATTTTCGGCACGTTCTGGCCTACAGTGATAACCGTTACCTCGCCACCATGCACATCTCGTAATTTGATTGCTTCTTCAATTGCATATTCGTCATATGGATTAATGATAAAGTTGACTCCCTCTTCGCTAATGGTGCCATTTTGAAGAATTATCTTTTCTTCTGTATCAAATGTTTGTTTAATTAATACGATAAAATTCATTTTGCCTGATCCCCTTCTCCAAAGACTTATTTAACAGCTATTTCTTCTTAAAAATTAAGAAGAAAATTTGTTAAGATTCAAAATAATATAAAATTTAATTTTATATTAATATCAAAGATTAATATTTTAAAGTTTAGAAAATAAAAGATACACTTTTGAAAATATTAAGGGTCTTCAAACGATGAAAAGATTACAATATTTTTAATGGAGAAAAACTTATAATACACTAGGGGATGAACATAATGAAAGCAGCTGTTTGGTATGGAAAACATGATGTTCGGGTTGAAAATACAAAAGAACCAGCTATACAACCTGGAAAAGTCAAAGTAAAGGTTGCATGGGCAGGTATTTGCGGGAGTGACTTACATGCGTATCATGGTGTTGGTGTTCAAGTAAATGGTCCGCATCCAGTTTCTGGGGAACTTGCTCCACTGACATTGGGCCATGAATTTGCTGGGGTGGTAGCTGAAATCGGAGAGGGCGTTTCACGTATCTTAGTTGGTGATCGTGTAACAATTGAACCCCTGATATATTGTAAAGAATGCAAATATTGTAAGAATAATCTTTATAACCAATGCGAAAAATTCGGTTTTATTGGCTTACATGCAAATGGAGGATTTGCAGAATACGTTATGGTAGAACCATCCATGGTACACATACTTCCTGAGGGTATGTCACTTGAAGAAGGAGCACTTGTAGAACCAAGTGCTGTTGCCTTGCATGCGGTACGAGAAAGCAAACTTAAGGTTGGAGAAAAAGTAGCAGTTTTTGGAGTTGGACCTATTGGTTTATTAACGATTATGGCAGCACAAGCAGCCGGAGCAACACAAATTTATGCGGTAGATGTAGCCCCTGAGCGACTTTTAAAAGCAAAAGAATGTGGTGCTACTCATTTTATTAATGCTACAGATGGAAATCCAGTTGAAGCCATCCTTTCCTTATCTAATGGAGGGGTCGATGTGGCATATGAGGCTGCGGGGGCCGAAATGACTCTCGCAAATTCCATTTCGGTCATTAAAAAAAGTGGAGTTGTCATGATTATTTCAATTATTCCGACACCTGTAAAAGTGGATATCCTTCAACTTACTCTTAAAGAAGCTACCCTCACATCTGTCCTGGCTTATCGAAACATTTTCCCTGAAGTAATTCATTTAATTGCTTCTGGTAAGCTTAATGTAAAAGAAGTTATCACCAAGAAAATTGAATTGGAACAAATCGTAAAGGATGGATTTAAACTTCTTGGGACAGATAAAAGCCAATCTAAAATATTAGTAAAGATTCAAGCATAAATCTATTTTATTGTTATTTGTTTTAAAAGAAGAGGATGTCACAAAAGGGTCAGACCCATTTTGTGACATCCTCTTTTGATCATAATTTAATTTCCAAAAAATTCAATAAGGAGCTCATTCAATTTTTCTGGCTGATCTAGAGGCACCCAGTGACTGCCTGTCAATCTTTCATATCGCCATGTTCCGTCTACACATTCTCCTGATTGAATCATCTTTGCTTCTGTTAAATATGCATCGAAGCTGCTCCAAATGCCAAGTGTTGATGCATTAATATTGGGGAGGACCGGCTTCTTTATATATAATTTCAATGAAGCATTTGCTCTGTACCAATTAAGTGCTGCAGTTAATGCACCAGGTCGGGATAATTCATATATCCATTTATCCTGCTCATTATGCATTCTGGTCCATTCTCGGAAAACTTCCCAATTATTTTTAGCTAGAAAATCCTCTGCAAATTGTGACTGAAACATAAACACGTACCATGATTTTTCCCACTGGTCAATTTGAGTATTGAAGTTTATATTTGGATGCCCAACAGAAATGGGAACAAATTTTTCAACTAATTTCGGAAATAGAGAAGAAATGGTCCAGCCTAATGATGCCCCCCAATCATGAGCAACTATTCGTACACGATCAACTTGTAATTCTTTTAATATTCCAATGACATCCCCAACAATTAATTGCATTTTATAGGCTTCCACCTCTTGAGGCTTATCCGATTCACCAAAACCTCGTAAATCTGGAGCAATTACCCTATATCCGCCTTAACCAAAGGTTGAATTTGATTTCTCCATAAGTAAGAAGAATCGGGAAATCCATGAAGTAAGAGGACAGCTGGCAGCTCCCTCAGCTACTACGTGAAATTGAAGACCATTTACATGTATCTTTTTTCCTTCTAGTACATAACTCAACTTTATATCCTTCTTTCATTATTTTAATTGACTACTATTTCATCAAACATACCTAAAAAGTTCGTCACTTCTTCTTTAGCGCCTTTTATAATCGTAATATTGCCTATCGTTAATGCATTCTCCAATGTAATTTCGCTAGTTAGTAATTGAGCCAGATCTTTAGATGTTGTCTTTATCGTAAAATCTGGAGTAATAGAGTTCGTATTGAAACTAACAACTTCAGCTAAGCCTTTCCTAACTTGTAATCCAATTTCATCGCTTGAATCTGTAAAAAGAACTTGCATCACTTGATTTACTTTTTCACTCTTTACAGGGTCCAATTTCACTCGAAGAAAATTCATAAATGCTTCCGGAGTTAAAGTACTTAATGTATCAGATTTAACGAATCTTACATTTGGACTGATTTTCCCTTCAAGTTCAAGAACATGAGTTAAATAAAAGTTTCTTGTAATAGCGGAAGGTGTAGTTTCAGCAAGCTTTCTTAATGCACGGGCTTTTATTTGCCTAGATAATTGATGATTTGGATCTAACTTTAATACATAGGTAATTAATTGTGCAGCCCAGGCAAATTCATGATCGCCATATGCTTTTTGAGCGTCTTCTACAACTTTATCGAGTCCACCGAAGCCTTTTATAATTTTTTCAGCTTCTGTTTTTTTCGATACTGGATGAATCGTTGCGGTATCAGTCCCGTACCATCCGATTAAAAAGGCATATGTCCCTCTCACAAAGTTGGCCACTTCACCATAATAAGGTTGTAAAATCGGGCTGTTCTCTAGGTGTTCTGGCAATTTAACAAACTCCACCAGCTCTTCTGGAGATAGTCCTAGATTGATTCCACGAACCGTTTGATCATAGACAAATTGCATTCCATCGTGATATTCTTCTATCGCCTTTTCAGATTCTTTTGATCCAGAAATTGGAACTCCATGAACTCCCAGAATATGTGTTGGTTTTATTTTGCGCAGTTCCTTGATACTATTAATCCAGTTTTTAGGATCTCGAGTATCCCCTCTTAAAGCCCCGATATTTGGAAACACACCCCAAAGAACATTATTAATTGCTACACCTTTATCAGGTAACCAGATAATCAATCCATCATTTGTATCAGTAATGGTAGGAATGAACTCAACATTAATTCCGTCAATGACCGTTTTACTAGCCTTTGAAACGGTTCGATTCGGTTTTACGTAACCCCTTGTTCTTCCTTTTTCAAAATCGATATAATAAGACCCTAACGCCAAATTTGGAAATGCATCAGGTCCTTTTGATGGAAGGAACAATCCAAATTGGGTGTATGCTTTTTTCAGATGAGTTAGCTTGAGATCAACATTATTAGTAGAAATATTGCTATCAACTAGCTCATGGCTCCAAATTTCAATTGAATCTTCCTGACCCTCAGGCACATAAGCCCTTGTCCCTAATGTATAATGCCAATGTGTGTAAATAATTGCTGACACTGGTTTATCTGTAATTTTTCTAAACTCTTCTAAATGCTCTTGTGCTTCTTCAATTCCATCACCGGTATCAATAATTATCATACCGTTTTTGCCTTCGATCAGTGTCGTATTGGCTAGTCCTACACCCATCACTTGATAGACTCCATCAGTAATCTTAATTATTCGCTTTTCAAAATTTTCAGAATGGTCTATTAGCTTAGAATTGGCAACTTCACCTTTTGGTCCAATTTTTGTTACTGTTGTATTAATATCATTTAATTGATTTTTTGTTATTTCCACAAGAGCACCTCTTTTTTATTTATGTTTTAGAATATTAAATTGAAACAGAATTATCGTTTGGTTGGCCAGCTTCAACAGTTGCCTTATCAGGTCTGCAGAAGAGAATAAAAAGCAGCCCTGCAATAAGCATTAATCCTGCTGTATAAAAAAGTGCATAATGAAAGCCGAGAACCTTATTAGTGCCCGCTAGGCTAATAAGAGCCCCACAAACGATTGGTCCAACAATACCCGCGATATTTTGAAATGACGTTCCCAAACTGACCCCGAATCCTCTCCTAGTTGGGAAAAGCTTCATCATTATTTGAGGAACCATTGCTGCAACTGTGGTGGCACATCCTCCTGAAATGGTAAATGCTAATAGTGTCAATAAATTAGATTGGCTTAATATAGAAGTTAAGTAGCATACACCTGCAATAAGTAAACAAACTCCACTGAATAAAACACGCGATCCGTAGTATTTCTGATTTTTTATAAAAAGGCGATCAGAGAAACGTGATAATAAAATACTAATAATCAAGCCGCCTATTCCAATACCAGCTGATGCAAGACCTATTTGCTGTTTCGTAAATCCGAGCACTTGACCAAAGTAGAGAGGTTGAAAAAGAGAAACCCATACCAACAATCCGAATGCTGAAAACCCAACAAATAAAGATAATAAACAAGTCCGAGAGAATATGATTGGTGATGCTTCAGACCATTTAACCTTACTTTGAGTGATTATCGGTTCGTTCCAATTTACCGTTGCTGGATTCTCTTTTCCTAGCAGCATCCATAAAACAACCCATATTATACTCAATATACCAAGTGAGGCAATTGCTCCCCTCCAGCCTAAATTGGTAATCATCTTAACAAAAAGTGGTGCGAATAATAATGCTCCGACTACTGCACCGCCATTAAAAATGGCGATTGCAAATCCTCGGGATTGAGGCGGAAACCATCTGCTAATTTGACTCATTGATACAGGTCCATGTGGTCCTTCCCCAGCACCTAACAGAACTCTGTATAAAATTAGCAATGGTAATCCAGAAATTGCAAGAACTCCAAATTGAAGTATGGTCCATAAAAATAATAGAATGGTTAAGGTTTTCTTTGTCCCAATCCGATCAGACCATGCACCGCCAATCACACCGGCAAAAATAAACAACCAAAAAAAGCTGCTCCCTACTAATCCCCATTGTGTATAAGTTAAATGAAATTCTTTCATAATTGGTTCTGCAGCATATCCAATAATGGACTTATCTGCATAATTAATAATTATTCCAAAAAACATAAACAAAAGTATGATCCATTTCATTAAGTAATCCCCCTTTTAAATATTGTTCTATCATTAATTTTCTATTTCCCAATAATAAATTCTGCCCTCCCTTTCTCTACGATGAGGTTCAAATTCTTCTCTACTTCTTTAAATTGAAGTTGAAAATTGTCTCGAAAAAACAATATATAATGTCGAGTTACTATTATATTAATAATGTTTTGAATTATTGTAAAAGACACATAAGTCATATGAATTGACCATCCATGACTTTTTTTCATGGATAGATTCTCACTTAAATTCCACCTTAGATTTGCTCATTTTATACGATAAAAAAAGCAGTAGAATAAATTAATATTCTACTGCTCTTTGTATACTCCCAGGGTTTTATTAGATATTTAAGTTAATAATCTTTAATAATTCCTTAATTGGCTTTGATAAAGGTTTCTCCTTAGAGTAAACCCCACTCAATGAAACGTTTACATTGTCAAAATCAATTAGTGGAATAGCCACGTTTAAACCTGCTATCATATAAGGATCATATTTTTGGATAAAATCAAATCCAAGATTGATACCTACTCCTTCGGAAATTGCTTTTTTAAGTGCGAAATTATCAGTAGAAGAAAAAGCAATTTTCATCCTGCCATCTTTGTCAAAATAGTTGTTTAAAAACTTCTGCCAGTTATAATCTGCATATACTACAAAAGGTTCATTCAATATATCTTCAGTTGTTAAATAGGCATTATAAGCTAATTTACTATTCTTGCTGGCGCATACGACAAATTTTCCATCCACTATTTTTTCAAATGCCAAGTCTTTATTTGCTTTAAATATCTTATCCATTTCGATATCAATGTAAATAATTAACCCTATTTCGCTTTCTCCATTTTTTATATCCGCGAAAATTTCTTTAAAACTTCTTTCTTTAATTTCGAGTACTACATTTGGAAATTTCATTTTAAAAGTTGATAAGGCTGAAGGGGGTATCCCTAAATAAGAAATTGACGATGCTGATATTTTTATATGATCATTATAATTAGTTAAGGAAAGCTTTGATTCTTCTTTTAACTCATTCACTTTTTCGATAATTTCAAATGCTTTTTTTATTATTTTTCTCCCCTCTTCAGTTGGTGCAGTTCCTGACCGAGAACGATAAAAAATTTGAACACCCAATTCCTGCTCCAAATTATAGATTGACTTGCTAACCGCTGATTGGGAAACATGTAAATGATTAGCAGATTCAGTAATCGAGCCTGTTTTGGTCACTTCGATAATATATTCTAGCTGTTCAATGTTCATAATAATTTTCCTTTTTGGATATATGGAATAAGTTAATTAGTTATATTGATAAAATCCTTTTCCTGATTTTTTGCCTAACATCCCTGCTTCAACCATCCTTTTGAGAAGCGGACATGGACGATATTTTGAATCATTGAACCCTTCATATAAACTTTCAAGAGTAAATAGAGTGACATCCAGTCCGCAGTAATCTGCCAGGCGAAGCGGACCAATTGGGTGATTCGCCCCGAGCATCATTCCCCGGTCGATTTCTTCTGGATCATTTCCTTCCATTACAAGGTAAGCAGCCTCATTCATCATTGGAACAAGCAGCCGATTAACCATAAACCCTGGATAATCATTAGCAATGATTGACTCTTTCCCAATCTTCTTCCCTACCTCTTTTGCAATCTGAATTGTTTCTTCAGATGTTTTAATAGAACGAACGATCTCTAATAGTTTCATAATTGGTACTGGACTAAAAAAATGCATACCCACTACTTTTTCAGGTCGGCGGGTTACAGACCCAATGGCCGCAATAGATAAAGAAGAAGTATTGCTTGCTAAAATGGCATGAGGCTGAACGATTTCATCCAATTGACGAAATAAATCCTGTTTCAGGTTCAGCCTTTCTGGGATGGCTTCAATGACGAGATCAGCATTTTGACCATCTTGAAGGTTAGTTGTCAAATGAATCTGTCCTAACAAAAAATCGCTTGCCTCTCCAGTATACGAACCTCTTTTCACCAATGAAGCAACACTTTTCTCAATTTGTGCCTTTCCTTTTGCCAAATCAGCTTCCGTTCTATCCGTTAACGTTACGTTATAGCCGGCTTTACCTAAAACCTGAGCAATACCAGCACCCATAAGCCCAGCTCCAACCACCATTATGTGTTTAACCATATTTTTTCCCTCCTATATTTTTTTAAGGATCTAACTTACACTCTTTTATTTAAACGATAATGTTGTTCTAATTCATAGCGAATACCTTCAGGGATGGGCTCTGCCTTTCGAGTTGTTCCATTAAAATTGACGTAGGTAGCTGTTCCTTTAGCGCACAATGCCCCTTTTTGGTAGAGTTCCTCTTCTACAATGAAACTTGAATTCCTGACTTCCTTTATCCAAGTCTTTACTTCTACCTCAGATCCAAAAAAGATCTCGTTCAGATAATCAATATTTAGGTTTACGACAACGCATTTCCAATCATCGAATGACAGATTAGGAGTAAAAATTTTAAATATTTCTTCTCTGCCTGCTTCAAACCAAACGGTTACGACTGTATTGTTAATATGCCCCATCCCATCGGTTTCCGAGACTCGTGGTTTTATTGTTGTGTTAAACATAATAACCCTCCCTTAAAAGACTATTTTGTCAATGCAGCCAGACCTTCAAGCGCTTCGCGGTAAATTTGTTCGATTTCTTTTACAGTCAGCCATCGTGGATTATTATTTAATAGTCTATCAATCTGGCTCGCTTCCTGTGCCATTGCCAGGATATCATCTTCTGAGACTCCAAATTCTCTTAAACTTGAAGGAATGCCGAGATCTTTTGATAAAGTTGCCATAGCGAATAATGCTCGATCTGCAGCTTCTCGTAACGACAAGCCTTCAAGCCTCTCCCCCATTGCCTCGGCAATTTCTGCAAACTTCTGCAAATTTGCAACAAGATTATAGCGAATAACGTAAACTAGCAGGAGGGAATTAGCAACACCATGGGGAACCTTGAACTTTCCACCCAAAGGATAGGCTAATGCATGGACCGCTCCAACACCAGCATTGCCAAATGATATACCTGCCAATAGACTGCCCATCGACATATCGATTCTAGCTTTTTCATTATGCTTATCATAAACAGCTTGTCTAAGAGATCGAGAAATTAGTTTAATAGCTTGTAATGCAATACCATCTGTTAAGTCGTTTGCTTTTACTGAGGTATAGGCCTCTATCGCATGGACAAGTGCATCCATTCCAGTTGCTGCCGTAACAGCAGGAGGAACAGTATAGGTTAACTCAGCATCCACAATTGCAACTGCCGGAAGTAAATATGGACTTACAATTCCTTTTTTCACTTTATCCCGATTATCTGTAAAAATGGCATTACTTGTGACTTCAGACCCTGTCCCTGAAGTGGTTGGTACAAGGATGGTTGGAATACCTGGAGTTTTCACTTTGTTGGTTCCGACCAAATCTCTAATATCTTCACCATTAGTCATCATGATTGAGAGTGCCTTGGCAGCATCAAGAACGCTGCCTCCTCCTACTCCAATTAGAAGATCATATCCTTTCCCTTCTATTTTATTTGCCAGTTCTTCAAGGTTTTCAAAAGGAGGTTCCGGAACTACTTCATCATGAATATCAAATTGAATTTTCTCTTCTTTTAACGGCTTCAATACTTTTTGTAAAAGACCTGTTTGTGTAATTACTTTATCCGTTACAATTAATATATTCGCTGCCATTAATCGTTTTACTTCAACCCCGATTTCTGAAATAGCCCCTTTTCCTAGGATTAATTTTGTCGGTGTTTGAAAATTGAAGATATCCATGCGCTACAGTCTCCTTAATTATTTTATTCCCCTAAAATTTTAACTTGCTATTGGTAGGGTAATCTCGATTAAAGTTCCTTCGTTTACTTTACTTTGATAGGAAATACTGCCATTGTGCTGATTAATTATTTTATGGCAAACCATTAATCCGAGTCCGGTTCCCTTTGCTTTTAACGTGTAGAAAGGTTCGCCTAAACGGGGAAGCAATTCCTCTGGGATGCCGCATCCCTGATCTTGAAAAGAAATCATACATGTACTATCTGAGCTCTTACGAAGATTAATTTGAATCTCTCCTCCCTCATCCATTGCCTCTATCGCATTCCTTAACACATTTAGGAAAACCTGCTTTAATTGGTTCTTCTCACAAGATAAAATAATAGGTGAATCTTCAACATTAAATTTAAATTGAATATCTTTTTTAATGAGTTGAGGAGATAATAAATCCAGCGTGTTTTCTAGTAATTCTTTTATATCCATTCGGTTTTGTACCATTGCTAAAGGCTTCCCTAAAGAAAGCAGTTCACACGTAATTGTTTCGATTCGTTCCAGTTCACTTAGGATCAAGTCACTATACTCGATAAATTTGTTATTCCTTTTATAAAGCTGTACAAAACCTTTTATTGTTGTGAGAGGATTCCTTATTTCATGGGCCACCCCAGCTGCTAATTCTCCCACAATCGCTAGCTTTTCAGTTTGTAAAAGTAGTTCTTCTGACTTTTTCCGTTCCGTTATGTCTCGGCTAATAATGACAATATGATCAATAGAATTGTCTTCCCCCATGACAGGCATACACCGGGACTCTAATTCAATCCAATTCCCTTTATTGTGCTGTAAACGGAATTCAATCGTTTGAAATCTAAGATTTTTGAACATTTCACTCAAAGCATTTTTCACCTTACATTCATCATCAGAATGAATTAATGTATATAAATCGATACCATTTAGTTCAGATTCATCATAACCTAAAACAAACTTATGTGAAGGAGAGAAATAGCTAATTGAATTCTCATTGCCCATAACTACAATTAGATCTAACGTATTCTCGGCTATTAGCCGGTAATTTGATTCACTTTTCTCTAATTTCTTGATGAATGAATGATAGACTAGTGGAAAAATAATCAATAATGTCAAAACTAAGAGACAAACAAGGTATTCTATTAAAAACAACCTAAACCCCACCTTATTTACATTGCTGCAAGTAATTTAAATATCTATTAAAAATCGCAAAGTTCAATGAAAAAATTATTTCGTAAAAATGATAGTCTATTGTAAAATGAAATGATTATTTCTCTTTTTTTACACTACTGCTAGGGTTAATGACACCCGAATATCGACTAGAAAGTTCATCTAATTGTTTCTGATATTCTGTTACTATATGATGATATTTTCCAAATTGCCTTCGGGCTTCATTCAGATTTCTTTTTATTGTTTCAAATTCTTCGACTATTTTTTTCAACATCATAATCTTCCCCACTTCCGATTATCCGTTCACCCTTGTTTTGAAGGCATTCCCCTTTTTTATTTAGTGGAATGCCCATATTATAAAAATGATGCAATATTTATGCCAAATTTATATCTAGTGGACTTTATTAAGATGATTTTGGGTTAAATATTTAACTAACATTTAATCTTATTGGATGCTTACTTAAAAAATGAAGCAATATTTGATTGAATTCTTTAGCGGATTCAATCTTTGCGATGTGACCTGATTTTTGTAATATAACCAATTCAGAATTTGGGATTTTTTTATGCATATATATTGGAATCATAATCGGGATCAGTAAATCATAGCGTGCGGCGATTACAAGTGTCGGAACCATAATTTTTGGTAATAGAGAACGGTTATCAACTTTTACAAGGGCATCTATCGATTTAAACATCCCTTCATCATTTGGTTTTAAACACTTTTGTAAGTTAACAAAATTTTCCTCATCCCATGAATAAAAGGAACTTCTGGCTACGATGAGTTTTCGATGTACAGGAGAGAGTAGGAGTGATCGGGTTTTGAAAAGTTTACTTGTAAATTTACCTAATAGATCAAAAAAGTAGGGAGCAGAACAGGCAAATACTAAGGATCTGCATCTTTCTGGAGCTTGACGGTATATTTCTTGTGCAACAATTCCTCCCATTGAAAATCCGCAAAAGTGTGCGCTTTCTATATTAAGCAAATCAAGTAAAGCTAACACATCGCTTGCAAAATTTTCAATTGAAATTCCTTCTAAAGTACGATTATTGCCATGTCCTCTTAGATCGGGAATAATCAAGTCATATTGATTTGCCAACTCAAATTGTTTGAACCATCCCTCTTTGCCTTCAGATAAACCATGTATAAGGACTAATGGTTCCCCATTTCCCATCCGTAAATATGGTATTGTAATATTCCTTACGTTTACTTCCTCCACAAATATTGCCTCCTTTATGAATCATATTGATTCAATTGCGGTAAGGTTTATTTAAGTTTTATTTCATTCGTATGTTATAGTACTTAGAATCCTTTCTTAGCAGGGTTTAACTTTAGGCAACTGTCATAACGCCATCTACAGCAAAAACATATCACCTTTCTTTAATCATGCAAGATATGATTCCCGATAATAATACGCTGTATTTGATTCGTTCCTTCAAATATTTGAAAAATCTTCGCATCGCGCATCATTCTTTCTACTGGATAATCTTTTATATATCCATATCCTCCAAGCAATTGAACAGCATCTGTAGCGACCCTCATAGCTGTATCTGATGCAAAGCATTTGGCCATTGAGGAATATGGAGCTACTATCTTTTCCTTTCGATCAATCATACTGGCAGCTTTATAAACAAGTAATCTGGCAGCTTCAATTTGCATGCTCATATCCGCTACCATGGATTGAATCATTTGAAAGTTTGCGATTGATTTTCCAAACTGTTTACGATTCTTTACATAGCTTACAGCATATTCAAATGCACCTCTTGCAATCCCAACAGCTTGTGCTCCCGTTACTGGTCTTGTTTCATTAAACACATTCATTAAAATCTTAAATCCTTCACCTTCAGCACCCAGCAAATTATGTTTGGAAACCTTTACATCCTCCAAAAAAACTTCCATTGTAGTAGAGCCTCGAATCCCCATTTTATCTTCTTTCTTTCCGAAGGTAAGACCAGATGTCCCTTTTTCAACCACAAATAAGGACATTCCTTTCGTTCTTTCTTCTGATGTTCGTGTCAAAAACACATAAATCTCGGAATCTCCCGCATTTGTAATAAAAACTTTTTGACCATTTAGAATATAATCATCACCAACTCTTTTAGCTGTAGTGACAGCACTGGCGACATCTGAACCTGCACTTGGTTCCGTGATTCCAAAGGACCCTAACACCTCACCTTTGGCAAGAGGCGTTACATAAAGTTTCTTTTGCTCCTCAGTTCCTGCTAGTAAAAAGGGAGCAATCGCTAACGCTTGTGTGGACAAAGCTACCGATGTAGATGCACATGCTGCTGCGATTTCTTCTATGACAGCAACCTGGCTCATCATATTTCCTCCTGCTCCTCCATATTCATCTGGAACATGGACTCCAAACAATCCGTTTTCAGCCATTAAGCGGATGTTACTCCAAGGCATTTCACCTAGCCGATCTACTTCCGCTGCTTTTGGCTCAATGTGCTCTTTCGCAATTTTCCGGGCAACTTCTTGCATCATTTGCTGTTCTTCCAAAAGATACATATTAACCTCTCCTTAATTCGCAATATAAAAAGTCTAATCGCTTTTTATGTCAAGACTATAAGGCTTCTACAATGATGGAGGCACCCTGTCCGCCACCCACACATAAAGTTGCTAATCCAATTTGTTTCTTTTGACGTCTTAATTCATGCACTAAGGTAACTACAATTCGCGCACCTGAACATCCAACAGGATGACCTAATGCAATGGCTCCTCCATTGACATTAATAATTTCCTCTGGCAATTGTAATTCTTTATTTACTGCCAGCACTTGTGCAGCAAAAGCTTCATTTAATTCTGCCAGTTCAATATCTTTAATTGTCAGACCAGCTCGCTCCAAAGCTTTCTGTGTAGCCGGAACCGGACCAATTCCCATAATGGAAGGTGATACTCCAGCACTTGCAACGGAAAGTATTTTGGCAAGCGGCTTTAAGTTGTACTCCTTTACTGCCTGTTCAGAAGCAACGATTACGGCCGCGGCACCATCATTTAATCCAGAAGCATTTCCTGCGGTAACCGTCCCGTTTTGTTTAAAGGCTGGTTTCAGATTTTGTAATTTTTCTAGGTTGGTATTTTTTATATACTCATCTTCTGAAAATAAACTTGTTCCTTGTCTGCTATTCAAGGCAATTGGAATAATCTCTTCTTGAAATTTTCCCTGCTTTTTAGCATTCAATGCTTTTTTCTGACTTTCCAATGCAAATGCATCTTGTTCTTCCCGAGAGATTTGATAACGTTCTACTAAATTCTCAGCTGTGATTCCCATATGATATCCTTCGATTGCACAATGAAGTCCATCGTGAAATAACGCATCGACTGTACGTAAATCTCCCATTTTCTGTCCCCACCTTGCATTCAGCACTATGTGTGGAACATTACTCATACTTTCTGTTCCGCCGGCAATCACTACATTTGAATCTCCAGATAGAATCTGGTGGTAAGCTAATGCTATCGCTCGGAGTCCAGAGGCACATTGTTTGTCAATTGTAATCGCAGGTATGGACACAGGTAATCCAGCATGGATCGCAGCTTGTCGCGCTGGGTTTCCTTTAAGTCCAGATTTAAGAACATTTCCTAGTACAACCTCATCAATACTTTCAGCCGATAGACCAGATCGTTCCCATACTTCTCTCACTACAGCTGTTCCAAGCTCTACAGCACTTACATCCTTAAGTGAACCACCGAAACTCCCAATTGGTGTTCGAAGAACTTCTACTAGGTAAACAGGCTGCATTTATTAATCCCCTCTTTCTATATTTAAATTGCTTGGAAATTTTGGTTTTCGTTTTTCAATAAATGCACTTAATCCTTCTACTGAATCAGTGTGATCGAACAAGAGCGAAAATTCATGTGATTCTAGATGAAGGCGAGATTGCAATGACTGGTTTAATTGACCATTTAATAAGCGTTTAATCGAAGCAACTGCATTTTTACTGTTGGAGCTTATCAACCTTGCTATCTGAGTAGCATGTTCCAAACACGAATCAGTAACTTCGCTTACGATGTGTAATTCATAAGCGCGAGAAGCAGGTATGATACTCCCAGTTAATATGAGGTGACTAGCAACGGCAGAACCCGTAAGTTCCAATAATCGCTGTGTCCCCCCGCCACCTGGAAGAATTCCTAATTTAACTTCAGGAAGCCCGAGTTGGGCATTGGTATCGGCAATTCGGATATCACAAGCAAGGGCTAGTTCAAGCCCTCCGCCAAGACAATATCCTTCAATTGCCGCAATTACTGGCTGTGGGATCCGAGCAATCAGATTTTGAAGCCTGTTTACATTCTGACTAACCGTGTAAGCCTCTGATGCAGAAATACCTATCATTTCATGAATATCTGCTCCAGCAGCAAATGTATGATTTTCCCCATGCAAAACGATGGACCGAACTTGGGGATTAACAGATAAACACTCAAATTGTTCCAATAATTCCTGGATCATTTGAGCATTTAATGCATTTTTTGCTTTAGAACGATCCATTGTTACGATTGCTATATGTTCATCTACCAAATTAGATTTGACATACATAATGTAAGCCTCCTTTCAATATCTTTACATGCAAGTAATATGCCAATTTTATTATTCGTAATTTTCAAAAATTAATAATCCTTAGGTAAAGATATACAAATTGTTGAAATTTGCATCAAATATATTGGAATTAAAAAATAAAAAAATAACGGTGCATTTTTGCACCGTTATTTTTTATTCAAGATTATATTTTTTTATTTTTGCATAAAGCCATGGCCGGCTAATGCCTAGTATCCTACTGGCCTTTGCTTTATTGCCATTCGCTTGTTCTAAAGCAGAAATTATGAGCTCACGCTCTTTATCATTAAGTTTCTCCCTGTATTGGAGGCTGTGAGAAGATTCTTCATGAACATTTTCAGGTAAAGAAGATTCGGTAATCACATATTTTCCTTCTTTGAAACTATCAAGATATTCAACCTTACCATCTTGGTACTTAACTAGATAGTCAGGCAGATTCTTCATATTAATATATCCATCTGTTGTTAGATTTGCTGCCCGCTCTAGTACATTTTGCAATTCACGGATATTCCCGGGCCACGTATAATTTAACATAGCAGAAAGAGCAGAATGGTCAATTCCTTTAAGATAAAAACCTGAATGATTCAATCGTTCAATAATGGATTCAACAATATCAGGAATATCCTCTATTCGTTCGCGTAATGGAGGAATCTCTAGTTGGAGGATATCAAGACGATAATACAAGTCTTCTCTGAATTTTCCCTCCCTGATTAATTCTTTGAGATTTTTATTTGTTGCTGCAATCACTTTCGTATCTAATCGGATCGTTGTATGGCTTCCAATCGGTTCAAATTCTTTTTCTTGCAGCACGCGCAAAAGCTTTGTCTGCAGCTGCATTGGCATATCTCCAATTTCGTCCAAAAAAATGGTTCCATTTTTCGCTAATTCAAATTTCCCCTTTTTTCCTCCTTTTTTTGCTCCGGTAAATGCTCCTTCTGCGTATCCGAAAAATTCCGATTCCAATAATTCCCCCGGTATCGCAGCACAGTTCACTTGAATCAATAATCCCGTTTGAGCAGATGCTGTGTGAATCCCGTGAGCAAAAAGTTCCTTACCGGTCCCGCTTTCTCCTAATAAAAGAACGGTTGAGCGACTTTGAGCTGCCGCAAACGCCTCTTTCTTCACTTTGAGGATTCTTTCGGATTCACCTATAATATCTGCAAATGAATACTTTGAGCTTTTAATTTGATTTAGTTCTTTTTGATAATAATTAACCTTCTCTTCCAATTTATTTACTTTATTTAATGCGTCCTGCAATTGTTTTAATCCGCGAAATGTAATTTTACAAATGGCACCAACCAATTGATCCTTAATTTTTATTGGAAGGATTGTAATTAAACATTGTCTTTCGTTGATGATCTTGGCAACACTGTTTACTCTCACTTCCATTTTTAATGTATCTTCTATTCTTAACTCAGGAAATTCTTTAAGAATCGATTTGCCAATTAACTGTTTTTCATCGACACTGAATAGTTCGCAGAATCCTTTATTAACCATGGTTATATCGCCCTTATTATTGACTAGGATTAATCCATCATAGGCCAATTCAACAACAGATCTTAATTTTTCCTCCCATTCACGGGAAAAACGAAGTTCTCTAATTATTTCTTCAAGATTTGTCAAATCGTCCATGATTACCATGGCACCAATTAATTTTTGCTGATCAATAATAGGATAGCTGTTAATAAATATGCTATAACCGTTTATGTTCAACTTTTTTTTCATGGATACCTTTTTATCAATAATAATCGATTGAATAATTTCGATTAATTCATTGTATTGACTTAATTCACTTAAATGATAATTGAATTTGTCAGGAATATTTAAGATTTTTTTTGCCAAAGGATTAATCTCTATTATTTGCATTTCAGTATTAATTGCAAATAGACCGAAATGTAAATTGTCAAAAAGAAGTCGTAATTGAGATTGCAGAAGTCTGTTCGTTTTTTCATAGCTATAAATGGTTTGTGATGTCGATAACATTCCTACAGGCTGCATCTGATTGTTAACGACTGGTGCATGCCCGATTTTGTGTTGAAAAGATAACCGGTACGCTTTATCACTAGAATATTCTGGGTACATATAAACGGGTTGATAGTTTACAAGCGGTTTAATTGGATCGGTTAGCTGATAACCATCCGCAAGAGCCTTAATTAACCTGTTTCGTGATAATATTCCAATAAGGACGCCTTCGTTATTAACAATTGGCATGATTTCCGATTTCATAATAGAGAAGACTTTTAATCCGTCTAGGATAGAATTTTGAATTGTGCAAGTCGAAAAATTATTATCCATTAAATCTGCAATCAGCATAGCCTCACCGTCCCTTTTCTAAATTACTATCAAAGCAGATGTTTAGATTCTATATTGGTTATACGTTATAAAAAAGTATTTTTAATATTTTGAAAAGGATAATTTACCGAGGAAAAATATATTATAAAATAATTATAGCAAATTTGATAATGAATGTTTACACTTTTTTCAATGTGTAAACAAACATATACGTTTATCATCGTTAACATCTTCGGAAGGTGTTGAGGAATGAAGGGGAGTTTATAAGGAGGTTCCTCTTAAGATATAAAAGGAGGAAGAGCCTTGCCCTTCCTCCTTCTTTTTATTTTTTTTTGTGAAAATCGTCTAGTTAATCGGGAGCTAAGATCTACTACATAACCATTGATCTGCTAAAGTGCCCATTTTTCCAGAAAACGCCAAACTCGTATGGCCTGCTTCAACAACTAGAAAGGTTTTATCTTCGCTCGAAACTAAATCCATCATTGGCCTGCTTTGTTCTTCAAGAACGAGATTATCATTTTTCGAGGAGATTACTAATAGGTTTGCGGTTATATTTTCTAAATCTACTTTTTTTCCATGAACAGTAAAACTACCTTTCATAAGCTTATTTTCTTTAATGAAATCATTCACTAATTGACGGAAAACTCCGCCTGTGAAAGGTACCTGATCTTGCAACCAGCTGTCCATAAGATGCCATTTTTCTACAAAACGTTTATTATCTGCATTTTTAATTAAGTTAACATATGGACTATAACTGATTGGTGCATTTATTGCTCTAAAAACACCTTCATTGAACCAGGTAGGAATTAATCCGTAAACATCAATAAAGCGATCTAGATTAAATGAACCATTTTTTAGCCTTCCATCCACTTATCTGGAAAGATATTAATGCTCCAATCAATTGGGATAGCAGCTACTACAAGATTTTTAATCGGTTCTTCTGCAATAGCCGTATACATTGCTGCTAGTACTCCGCCAAAACAATAACCAAGTAGTGAAATTTCTTGTGCCCCTGAATGTCTTAATGCGCGTTGGACACCCTTTTTAATGTAATCGTCGATATAATCTTCGATATTGATGTCCTTATCTTCGTATCCTTGCTTTCCCCAGTCCAATAAATACACATCATAACCAGAGTTGACAAGACTTTCTATGACACTTGAACCTGGTGCCATATCTAATATATAAGGTCGATTCTGTATCGAAAAGACCACAAAAATCGGAATTTCATATTTCTTTTCAACTGCTGGAAAATGCCATAATGTTGCTTTGTTTTTTTTCCACACCGCCTGTTTTGAAGTAGAAAAAGTACCAGGTTTTGGTTTGTTCATTACGTTGACGACTTCGCTCCAACGTTTAATCTCTTTATCAAAATCTAAAGTTGGTAATATTTTTTTGTTAAATGTCTCCGTTACCATGACGGCCCTCCTTTAATGTCTGATTATTTAGAGTCTTCTAAGGATAATTCACGTTCTTGTACATCTGATGTTTCTAGATTTTTTTTACCGATAAAATCTAAAAGTATCGCAACCTCTTCTTTTATACTTCGAAGGTCTGCGAGCTCATTTTTCAAATTTAGCAGTTCAGAATGCAGCTTTTTTGTTTCAGATAATTCACCTTTTGTTTTTGTTAACTCTGTTTTTAACTGTTTTGTTAGCTTAATAATGTCATTCGAAACTTCGCCAATACCTTCAATTTCTTTATTTGTAGAAGTAACTGAATCCTGTAATTTCCAAATTTGTTCTTCTAGTGAATCAATTTTTTCTTCTGATTGAATTGATAACTGCGCTATATTTGCAACATCTTCTTTTGTGGGTAAATTCAACTGATTCGTTAACAACTCTTGACTTTTATTAAACATCTCTTTGTAACGAACATGTGAATCTGTAGTATGTCTTGATAAGCGAACAAACTCACGATTATTGGTCCACAAATGAATGACTTCATTCACTTGCTTCTCCCATTGACCACTAAATTTATTAAACAGATCAAATGGTTCAAACGGTTTCTGATTGGTCATTATGAGTCCTCCATGTCTTTGGTTGTTATTTAATTAGTTAGTTAGTTAGTTCGTTTGAGCGTTCCAAGTATTTATGAAATGGAAAAATCACATTTTTTACTTGGTTTGTAATCGTATTAAGGAATGCGCTTTGATTTGTTCGGATTATCGAAGCTGATCCTTTTAAATTTTTCACGAACAAATTCCTATTATTGCGTCTAAGCTCAATAAATTTTTCAAGTGTAGATACATATTTATCTGCAAATTGACCATTTACTAGATTGTTTAATGGACTTGAAATATTCGTCTTTGCAACATTTTTAAAACCATCTAGTTTATCGTTAATTTCTTCATATGATTTAATAGGAAAGAAACTTTGCAAGCTAATTGTTGCTGTTAATAGTTCCTCTCTTGATGTTTTTTCCCAATTAGAAAGTTCGATAGAAAATTGTTTTGCAAGTTCCTTCAAATTTTCTTGATTTTGTTTCACATTTGCTGCAAATAGATTTGCAAATTTAAGAAGATTGTCCTCACGAACCTGTTCTCTTTCAACCCACGCATCTATATTTTGGAATGCTTGATTCCAGAGAAGTTCTAAACTTGAAACATTTTTTTCTAATTCTTTTGTCGTTGCCATTACAAATCCTCCATTTTTAACTCATCCAATTTTTCTCTAATGGATGCCAGTTTTTGTTTTTTTAAATTCCATTCTTGTGTCATTTTATATATCTGATCATCTAAATCATCTAGCTTTGCTTCATTTAAAATATGTTGCTTCGTCACGGTAACAAACTCATTTTTATTGGCAAAGCCGTTTGCATCTAAGAATTTCTTCACAAAAATCCTTTGAAATCGGACTTTTTTTAAATGGTCACAAAGTATTTCTTTTACAAGTAAAACGAATCTATAACAGTTAACCATACGCTTAATTTTTTTATTAAGCTTTTTTTCAAATAATTTGTATGCGATTACGAACTCGTCGTTTTTGCCTGTCACTTTTATTAAAGAACTTGTGCAATGGTACCGCCATCAACTGTCAAAACATGACCAACAACAAAATCAGATGCCTTGGAAGCTAAAAATAATGCCGGTCCTTTTATATCTTGATCTGAACCGAAACGTCCAGCAGGAGTTCTATTCAGGATAGATTCTCCTACAAAATCCAAGAATTTTTTTGTCATTTTTGTTGGAAAGAAGCCTGGAGCAATCGCATTTACTTGTACATTATATGGTGCTAATTTTACAGCTAAATCCTTAGTAAAATTGATTACAGCTCCTTTACTCGTTGCATAACCAATCGCATCTGCAACCCTTGGATCTTGTCCTCCAAAGCCTGTAATGGAAGCAATATTGATGATTTTGCCTGAACCTTGTCCAATCATTACCTTTCCAACAGCTTGGGAAAATAAGAATACACCTTTTACATTAATATCCATAACTAGATCCCATTTATCAATTTCCATATCTAGTGCTGGTGCCATCCATGAAGCTCCGCTATTATTGACCAAAATATCAATACTTCCGAACTCTTCGATCGTTTTTTGGACAACGAATTGGATATCATTAGGATTTTGGACATCACATTGAAGTGCCAGTGAGCGTACACCCTGTTTTACTAATTTCTCACTCACTTCTTGGCAGGCTTCTAATTTTCTTGAACAAACAACCACATTCGCACCTGCTTCAGCAAATGCTAGAGCCATTTGCTCACCTAGTCCACGCCCCCCACCAGTTACGATAGCTGTCTTCCCTTTTATGTTATATAAATCTTTGATGTTCATTTTCTATCTCCTATTCCAAACATATATTGTATATAACAAAGTTATAATCCAAGATTTTTGGCAATGATGTTTTTCATAATTTCATTTGTCCCAGCATATATAGGCATAATCGCGACATCGCGATACCGGCGAGCAATATCATATTCCTCCATAAAACCGTAACCGCCATGAAGCTGCAAACAACGTGAAGACATTCGTCTTGCCATATCGGTAATCCACCATTTGGCCATTGAAGCCTTAGTGACGATATCCGCACCTTGCATATGGCGAACTGCCAGATCATTTAAAAAAGACCGTGCTAACGATAATTCAGTAGCCATTTCAGCTATTTCAAATTGGGTATTTTGAAATGAACTGATTGGCTTGCCAAATGCATGTCTTTCTTTTACATAATCAATCGTTGATTTCAACATCTCTTCGGATACAGCTAAGGCTGCAGAAGCGCAGATAATCCGCTCTTGCTGCAATTTATCCATTAGAATGTAGAAGCCTTTTCCTTCTTCGCCAAGCAGATTTGAAACAGGGACTCGAGCATCCTCAAAAATAAGCTCTGTAGTATCAGAAGAATGTGCACCTAATTTTTTCAATTTACGGCCTTGTGAAAAACCTGGCGTATCTCCGTCGACCATAAGAATGCTAATGCCTTTATGCGCGGGAGTTGCTTTAGGATCTGTTTTGACAACGACGAAGAACATATCTGCATTTAAGCCATTTGAAATAAAGGTTTTTTCGCCATTAACAATATAGTAATCACCTTCACGTACAGCTGTTGTGCGAATTCCAGCCAAGTCGGAACCTGTACTTGGCTCCGTCATTGCAACGCCTGTATAAATATCGCCGTCTACGCATTTAGGCAAATATTTTTTCTTTTGTTCTTCCGTTCCGTATTTTTCAAGATATGGAACTGTAATCGAACTGTGGATACATGCACCGCCAGGACCAGCCCCAATACGCTCCAGCTCTTCCGACAGGACCAAATTGAAACCAAAATCGAGTCCTAATCCCCCGTATGCAGGATCAACCTGCGGACAGAGAAAGCCCTGATCCCCCAACTTTTTAAAAAATTCACGAGGAGTGTAACTATTTTCTTCCCATTCATGAAAGTATGGGATAACCTCTTTTTCAACAAATTTACGAAGGGAAATTCGAAACATTTCATGTTCATCAGTACAATACGGTCTCTGTTTTTTAAATAAATCAAACGTTACTGTTTTGGCTGTAGACATAGGCTTTTTCCCTCCTAATGAATATCCTTTTATTAAAATGGTTACTTATTTCTTTTATTATTTATTTATCAGCTTCCTCCCTGTACAATTCAAAGCATTTATTCTTACACCAGTTTAATATGCAAGAACTATGCCAGCATATTAATCCAGTAGCAAAAGACTTCATATTTTATAAATTTACAAACTATTAAACATGATTTCTTGGTCTTATCAGCAAATAAAAAAGGAAGATCAATTACTTAACACTTCTATAATTATTTACATATAAAAAAATTAAAAATATAGTGTTAATATTTATTTACACATTTACAAAAAGTGTTAGTTTTTATTAATATAGAAACCGACTAATGAATATTGGAGTTTACACTTTCATAAAAAAATAAAAAATACCACAAAAGATTGTGTTATTTTTTGAAATATTTATTTAAATATAATGTAGAAACTAAGCGTAGAATACCGAATTAAGCAGTAGATGGAGCAAGTGGGTATTTCCTCAAGATTAAACAACAGTCAAGCCGCCATCGACTGCTAGTACTTGACCTGTTATATATTTTGATGCATCAGAAGCTAAGAAGATTGCTGCTCCTTTTAAATCGTCTTCTCCACCAAAACGCCCCATTGGCACACGACTTAAAATGTTATCCTGTGCTTTTTCAAGAATTGCTTTTGTCATTTTCGATGAAAAAAATCCAGGTGCTATTGAATTTACTGTTATACCGTAGCGAGCCCATTTTACTGCCAAGTCCCTAGTTAAGGAAATGACAGCTCCTTTGCTTGCCGAATAGCCAATAGCATTTAAAATTTCAGGATCCTGTCCAACTATCCCTGCAATAGAAGCAATATTGATAATTCTCCCATAATTCCTCTCCAACATTACCTGACCAACAGCTTGTGTCATCATGAACATTCCTGTTACATTCACATGCATAACATGATTAAATTTGTCAATCGGATATTCTTCAACTGGCGCCCCCCAAGTAATGCCAGAATTGTTAATCAAGATGTCTATCCTTCCAAATTTATTTTTCGTTTCCTCCACTACTCGTACGACATCTTCTTGATTTGCTATGTCACATGGAAGGGCCAGCGTTTGAACTCCGTATTTTTCCAGTCTTTGAGCCACTTCTTTACAAGCTTCCAGCTTACGTGAACAAATAACAATATTCGCCTTACTTTCCGCTAATCCAAGTGCAATTTGTTCACCTAGCCCCCTTCCAGCTCCTGTAACAATGGCCACTTTTCCATTAAGATTAAACTGATTCATACCATGCACCTTCCTTTATTAAAAAATAAATTATTGAGATTTTATAACCTCACTTTCAATATTTTAATGCAAGTAGCATGCCAATAAAAAATAACGGTACAAATTTGCACCGTTATTTGCTTCTAAACTAAATATATAAGTCTTTGATGTTAAAAAGGGGTTTCCTAATCACTACATGGTGTCCTATCGTATAGTTAATTAATCTTTATTACTCATAAACCTCGTCTGGATGATTTGCATAATATATCATTTCACTAATTTCAGCAGCAGCATTTAAATGTTCGTACTTTTCCATTTTATCTTTCTCCTTAATTCGTATTTTATTTGACCTACAATTTGAAGTTCATTTATCATTCCTTAATAAAAGATACAATCATTAATATCTCATTTATTTCCCTTGAAATTGAGGACGTCTTTTATCTAAAAAAGCTTGGACACCTTCTCTAACATCATCTGTTAAGAAAAGTTCTTGGAACAATTCCGCCTCTCTTTCAAGTGCCATCATAAACGGTAATTCCAGACCTTCGTCTACTGCTTTTTTAACATTTCTGATAGCAACTGGAGCATTTTTGCTTATTTTTAAAGCTAAATCTCGAGCAGCTTCCATTCCTTTTCCAGGTGGAACTACCTTATTAACCAGTCCGATCCTTAACGCTTCTTCAGCTGAAATATGGTCACCAGTGAACAATAACTCCTTAGCTTTTGCTTCTCCTATTAATCTTGGAAGACGTTGTGTTCCACCTGCACCTGGAAGCAATCCGAGCTTCACCTCCGGCACGCCGATCAATGCATGATCTTCAGCTATCCGAAGGTCGCAAGTTAAGGCAAGCTCACAACCGCCTCCAAGCGCGAAACCGTTAATTACAGCTATGGTTGGTTTTTGGGAAAAGTCGATACTATCAAAGAACTCATGCGTTTCCATAAACTCTGGAAATAAATTTGGATTGCCAATTTTTTGAGGCAATTCTTTAATATCTGCGCCTGCTATAAAGGCTTTTTGCCCAGCCCCGGTTAATATAATCGCTTTCACATCACAATCAGAGTTGAGTTTTTGTGAAAGCATCGGATAATTCTTCTTTTACCGCTGCACTAAGTGTATTCATTGGCGGATTATCAATTGTAACAATGGCTACACCATTTTCCTTTTCAACTTTTACTGATGTCATCTCTTTGTCACCTCTTAGTTTCAGTAACGATTTCTACATTCACTTTAATTTCAAAAGCTATAATTGCTTATCTTTCAGGTCCCTCCCCGCCCAAATCAAAGTATACAAATTTAATATGCAAGTACTATGCCAAACTAATTAATCCGTTCATTGAGACTTCTTTTTTGTATTACTTATTCATTGTTGATTTAAAAGAAATAAAAAATGTTAAGGATAATTAACACACAATCTAAAGGTGTTAATTTTAATTAACCAGAAAATATTTCTGATAATTTAACTTTACATATGAGATTAGATCAATCGAAAAAAGGAACTCCAAAATTGGAGTTCCTCAAATTTGATTTAATTTACTTTTTGAACTAATGGCAGCTGATACTTTCCATCAATCATGATTTGCTTTGGTAAATACATTCTTAAAACAAGAATAAAGTTACTTTTAGGTGCTGGTAGCCAGTTAGATTCATGACCTATCGGCGCACTATTTTGAACATAAAGATCCAATGAACCATCTGGATTGTATCTTAGCCCTTCTGTACGATCACCAATCGAAAAGCGATTGATAGGATTTGCTACAAAGAATTGATCAGGACCATATAAACATATTGACCAAAACGCATTAACTGGCGGCATGTTATCCTTATCGAAATGAATAATATATTGGTTATCTCCTCTTAGTGGTTTTCCTGTACTATTAATCGTTGCACCTGTATAAATACCTTCTTCCGGATTAATTGCACCTATTCCATAATAGGCTATAACGGCTCTGGATAAATAGTCAGTGCCGTAACTTCCTACGTGGTTAAAAACACTCCAATTATTGTTTAAAACGGATACATCAGGCTTGGACTTTAACATAATCTCTTTCGCATCTTTAAATGCTCTCGTTAATCCATCCATAATTACTGGATCTTTCATTCCTTGAAATCCTGTTTCTGGATCAATGCCAACTAACTTAAATTGAGAGACAACCCCGGCATCTTCTTTTGTTCCTGGAAATAACTTCATCGCTCTCGTCATGATATCGAAGAATTTAACAGGGTCATTTAAAACATCTTCTGAAACTTCAGGTAGATCAATGTTTGGTTTTTCTTGATTTTTCTTATATGGTGTCAATTTATATTGGTCTTGGATTGCATTTACATTCGCCACATCATTTTTTCCATTCACTAAAGTTCGTCCTAGAATCCATACCATATTAGTGGGTGCATTAACGACCTTCTTTCCTGCTGCTGGTTTCTCTTTCCAACCTGGTCCGACAATGACATATTTACCACCGTTTGTATCGTTTGTCCTTGTTCCAATATAATGAAATGAATTCGTATAGGCGTCTATAAATTGAAACGTAAAATACCTGCCGTCCTCAGCTTTTGGAATACTTAATTCTACAGGACCTTTTGATAAATCTAGCCACGCTAGGGAATATAATGTATCATTATTTGGTTTAACCCAGTCTCTAAAATTTTCATCTGCTAAATTTCTTACATGATCAAAACTATTCAATGGCACTTTTTTGAGTGACCCTTGCATAGTTTTTACCATATCCACAAGAGGAAACCCATACAGATATGCTTCTATTCCAATACTATAAGCTAAATTAGATTTATATTGATCTTTTGCGTCAACTACATATGGGGTAGTTTGCGCGGTTGTTACCTCTTGATTGTTTGAATTTTGAGCTGGTGAATCAGCCAGTACTTCTCCCGTAAAGATCGCCATAGTGGTTAGAACCCCTCCTATTAAAATTCCTAATTTTTTCATTTTCACAAAAATAAACCTCTTCCTAAACGATAAAATATTATTGAACAATCTTGATTAAACTACTAATTTAAGTAGACATTCCTCTGAAATTCTTTCATTTACTAGATGCTTTTGGCATTGTAACACCTCACACAGTTGCTTTTCCGTATCGTCTTACTCTTAAAAGAGCCTGTTCTCTGTGTCCCATAAAATTTTCGATAGCACATAAGCGGGCTGCATATTCACCAATATAAGCACTGGCCTCTGGTGTACATCTTTGGTAAGTACATGTTTTTAAAAACTTGCCGACCCAAAGACCACCGGTATAACGGGCTGCTCCCTTTGTTGGAAGGGTATGGTTTGTACCGATAACTTTGTCTCCATAGGCTACATTCGTTTCTGGACCTAAAAAAAGCGCACCATAGTTGGACAGATTTTCGAGAAAGTAATCTGGATCTCTAGTAAGGACTTCTACATGTTCAAATGCTAATTTATCAGCTTGAACTACCGCTTCTTCAATGCTGTCTACTAGAATGATTACCCCGTTATCTTCCCAAGCCATACCTGCAACATCCGCTGTAGGCAGGCTTTCTAATTGTCTATCAATCTCTTTTAAGGTTGCCATTGCGAGCTCTTCAGAAGTTGTAATCAGAACACCAGGTGAAGTTGGGCCATGTTTGGCCTGCGCAAGAATGTCACAAGCTACCATTTCTGGGTCGGCTGTTTTATCAGCTATAACAAGCACCTCAGTTAGGCCGGCAAGTAAGTCAATTCCTACACGTCCAAAAAGCTGTCTCTTCGCTTCGGCAACATAAGCATTACCCGGTCCAACCAGCATATCCACCGGTTTAATTGTTTCTGTTCCAAAAGCCATGGCAGCCATCGCTTGAACCCCGCCAAGGATATAAATTTCATCCGCACCGGCTAAAGCCATGGCACAAACCGTTGCGGCAGGAATTTCACCCTTAATTGGAGGTGTGCAGGCGATTACGCGCTTTACTCCAGCTACCTTAGCTGTCAAAATGCTCATATGTGCTGAAGCTACCATTGGATATCTCCCACCGGGTATATAACACCCGACACTATTTACAGGAATATTTTTGTGACCTAGTATGACGCCTGGCAGCGTTTCTACTTCAACGTCTTTCACGGATGCTTTTTGTACTTCTGCAAATCGTCTTACCTGAGCCTGTGCAAATTGAATGTCTTGAATCGTTTGTTCCGGAATACTCTTTATTATTTCGTCAATCTGCTCCAGCGAAAGCCTAAAACTATTTGGCGACCAATTATCCAAATTAGCAGATAATTTTCGAACGGCTTTATCCCCATTTTTTTCAACTAGACTCAGGATATTCCTAACTGTTTCATAGGTCTCTACTTCCGACTTTACAATTTCTTCTTTACTTTTTCCTTGTTTTAAAAACATAACCATTTATTTTTCCTCCTTTTTTGTTCCATAAATTTTAATTACCAATGTATTGTTAAAAAAGTTGATCCATTTACTTTATTGGATCAACTTTTTTATAAATTTCTAATATATTTTTATAATCCAAGATTTTTTGCAATTATGACTTTCATAATTTCATTAGAGCCGCCATAAATGCTGCCAACCGCTGCATCTCGGTACTTTCTTGCAATCTCATATTCTTCCATATAGCCGTATCCACCGTGTAATTGCAGACATTCTGCGGCTGTTTTCTTCCCTAAATCGGTTATCCACCATTTCGCCATCGATACTTCTGTTGATATATCCATTTCAGCTAAATGTTTTTGAATCAGACTGTCGACAAAAGTCCGACCGATTTGAATCTCTATCGCCAGCTCCGCTAATTTAAATTAAGTGTTTTGAAATTTACTTAGTGATTGGCCAAAAACTGAACGTTCTTTTACATACTTCATGGTTATTTCAAGCATTCTTTCAGCAGAAGCAATGGCGCCAATCGCCATCACTAGTCGTTCCCCTTGAAGCTTTTCCATTAAATAATAAAAGCCTTTATTCTCTTGACCAAGCAGATTTCCAACTGGCACTGCTACATCTTCAAAAATTAGTTCAGCCGTATCAGAGCTGTGCAGACCTAATTTTTTTAACTGCTTACCTTTTGAAAAACCCAGAGTACCATCCTCAACCACAATTAAACTAATTCCCTTGTGTGCAGGAATAGCATTTGGGTCCGTTTTACAAACAACGATGAAAAGATCACCATTTATGCCATTTGTAATGAACGTTTTTGCGCCCTTTATAATATATTCGTCGCCTTTTCTGACTGCTGTTGTTTTTACAGATGCAAGATCAGAACCCGTTCCTGGTTCTGTCATTGCGATTGCAGAAATGAGATTTCCACTAACAGCACCAGGAAACCAGCGTTTTTTCTGTTCTTCGGTTCCGTATCTATCAATGTAGGGAACGATTACATCGTTATGAACAGTGATTCCACCTAATCCGGCGCCAATTTTACTAACTTCTTCCTGAAGTACAATGGAATAACCGTAATCCGCATTAAATCCGCCATACTTTTGATCAATCCAAGGACATAAGAAGCCTTGTTCACCCATCTTCCTCCAAAATGAACGAGGAATTATTTTTTCCTCTTCCCATTGTTCGAAATATGGGAGTCCTTCCTTTTCTAAAAATTTACGGACGGATTTCCTGAAAATATGATGCTCTTCTTTGAGGTAGCCTCTTTCGGAAAAATTATTTACATTTGTCAAAATTGACATTTGACTCCTCCTATGTCAGGCGACATCTTTTCATCATGCATTACCGGTGACGAATCATCTTAAAAGTCCCAATAGCTTTTGCCAATATGTTTCCGGAACTGTCCCTTACCTCTCCTTCTCCTGTCACAAGACTATTCCCGCGATTAAGGATTTTACCTGTTGCAACGATTTTCTCTCCTTCTTGTACCGGTGCTAAATAACTAATATTTAAATTAACCGTGACTAAAGAATTCTCAGTTTGAGAGCGAATCGTCAATCCAATAACGGCATCCAGAAGGACAGCATAGACTCCACCATGGAGGATTTTATTATAGTTCAATAAAAACGGAGTAATTGGAAGTTCTAGGATTACATCCTCTACTTCTAATTGTTTAATCTGAATTCCAATATTTTGATCAAAACTGCTTTTCTCTTGAAGCAATCTTTTTATATCAGCAATAGACATTTAGTCTCGCCACCTTTAATCGTTTGAATTTTGTAGAATGCCATAAATGTCAACTGCTACAATTATTTTAGGTGAAGTAATTCAACAACCATACTTAATTCTTTTGTACCTCTTCTTCCTGTAAATGACGGCGCAGTATTTTTCCTACAGCAGTTTTCGGAAGCGACTCTCTAAATTCAACAATGCGTGGAACTTTATATCTTGTTAATCGTTCTCTGCACCAGTCCTGAATTTCTTCTCCTGTTAAAACGGCTCCTTTTTTAACGACGATGGCGACTTTAATCGTCTCGCCGCGATATGGATCTGGGACACCATAAACACACGCTTCAAGTACTGCCGGATGCTGATAAATGACATCTTCCACTTCAGCTGGATATACATTAAAGCCTCCTGTGATGATCAACTCTTTTTTTCTACCGACGATATAGAAATAGCCATCACTGTCCATTTTTCCGATATCACCTGTATGCAGCCAGCCATCACGAATCGTTTTTTCCGTTTCCTCCGGATTCTTCCAGTACCCTTTCATCACCTGTGGGCTCTTGATGATGATTTCTCCTGGCTCACCAATAGGCATTTCAATTGTTCCTGTAGCGATATCTACAATTTTCACTTCTGCACTTGGCAATGGAATACCTATACTCCCTACCTTTCTTATTCCTACTGTAGGGTTTTTAGTTACCCCAGACGTTGCTTCCGATAACCCATACACTTCCAAAATCGGGGCTTCTGCTGTTTTTTCAAACTGTTTAATTACTTCAATTGGTAAAGGAGCTGATCCACAGAGACAATACTGTAAACATTTCAAGTCATCCTTCTGTAAGTCAGGATGATTCAATAAGGCTACGTACATTGTTGGTGACCCATAAAAAATGGTTGGTCTATGCAGACGAATCATCTTTAAAATGTAATCCAAATCAAAATTATCGATGAGGTAATTACGGGCTCCAATCATGATCGCTTCAACTAAATTGTATAATCCCATTACATGGTAAAGCGGCGCAAAACCAAGATTACAGTGGTCCCCTTTCCCCAACACCATTTTAGACGCTTCAAATCCTTGATATTGATTGGCTACCAGATTTGCGTGAGTAATACATACTCCCTTTGGACGGCCTGTTGTTCCACTTGTAAACAACAAAAATGATATATCCTCCAGTTGAACGTCTCGAAAAAGAAGCTCAGGACTATCTTGGGAAATCCAATAATGTAAATTATCTTCCTCATTTATTTCCTGATCTGCCGTAATAAATATAACCTCATTAGCCAGGCAATCTTCTCAAGCTTTTCTTTCTGATCCTTAAAAGCAATTAATCCTTTTGACTCCGAATTTCGAAGAATATGATCCAATTCGGCCGGAGTGTATAAAGGATTGACCAGAACCACAATACCTCCTAAGCGTTGAACGGCGAAAAAAGCAATAACATATTCAAGACAATTCGGCACCATGATCGAAATCCGATCACCTTTCCGAAATCCACGTTTGTATAGTGCTGTAGCTACATTCTCGGACTTATTTTTTAGCTCAGAAAAAGTTAGTTCTCTTTCTCCATCGATGATAGCGACTTTGTCAGGGAGCTTATAAGCGGACTTTTCCAATATATCAAATACAGTGATATTCGGGATTTCAATCTGATGCGCGACTCCTTCTGGATAGAAGGAAAGCCATGGTTTATTTGAATAAACTGATCCTGTGTTCTGAATTTCTCTACTCATATGTGCACCTCAATATCAATTTTTTATATAATTTTACTCTGAATGATTTTATGTCGATTATATAACTTGGTGTAATTCTAGAAAGTTAAGGAGGCAACACAGATGAAGCTGTATTATATTTTTACTATGGCTCCTTTGTAACTTTGCACTTATAGGTAGAACTGTGTATTAAATAGATATAATGTTGAAAAAATTGTGTTACTTTAAGACTCCTCTCGCCATCAAGCTGGTTTTCAAAAGGTAAACAAGTAAAAAAACTATGATACCCTTTCCATTTTTTTATTTTGGCTGCATGCGAATTGCACCGTCCAAGCGGATTGTTTCTCCGTTCAACATTGGATTTTCAATAATCGTTTGGACAAGATGGGCAAATTCACTTGATTTACCTAAACGTTTATTAGGGAATGGAACCATAGCTGCTAATGCTGCTTTTAGCTCTTCAGTAGCTGTTCCCATCAAAGGTGTTTCAAATAAACCAGGAGCAATCGTCACTACCCGGATTCCATATTCTGCAAGGTCCCTTGCAATCGGAAGCGTCATCCCAACAATTCCACCTTTAGATGCACTATAGGCAGCTTGACCGATTTGTCCTTCAAAGGCTGCTGCAGAGGCTGTATTGACGATTACTCCTCTTTCACCATCCTCATTTGGTTCGTTTAGTGCTATTTTTTCAGCAGCCAGACGAAGGACATTGAAGGTACCGATTAAATTGACATTCAACACATGTTTAAACTGATCTAAATTAAATGGACCTCTTTTACTTAACGTTTTTTGAGCACTTCCGATTCCTGCGCAGTTTACGGCAGCAGCAATTTTCCCGAATTTCCCCATAGCTTGATCTAATGCTGTAACCACATCAGATTCATCAGCTACATTCGTTTTTACAAATAAAACATGTTCATGTCCAAGCTCTTCAACCAAGTTTTTTCCTCTTTCTTCATTTAAATCAAGAATGAGGGCTTTCCCTCCATTCATAACTATGTTTCTAACCGTATATTCCCCAAGACCTGAAGCTCCGCCGGTAACTACTGCGACCGTGTTTTTCATTTCCATTTTTCATCTCTCCTTATTTTTTGTCGGATAAATTTATAAAAATAGAAGACTACTTTTTATCTGCCTTTGAATTGAGGAACGCGTTTCTGAATAAATGCTTGAACTCCCTCAACGGCATCTTCTGTAAGCAAAAGTTCTTGAAATAATTCGCTTTCCCTTACAAGGGCTTCAATGAATGAAAGTTCAAGGCTTTCGTCTACTGCTTTTTTTATATTTCTAACAGCACTTGGCGGATTACTAGTAATCTTCTTAGCAAGTTTTAGAGCCGTTTGCAATCCTTCCCCTGCTGGAACGACCCGATTCACTAAACCGATGCGTAAAGCTTCCTCTGCTGAAATATGTTCGCCAGTAAACAACAACTCTTTTGCTTTTCCCTGTCCGATAAGGCGAGGCAATCGTTGTGTGCCGCCTGCACCAGGAAGCAAGCCAAGTTTTACTTCGGGTACACCAATCAAGACATGCTCTTCAGCAATCCGAATGTCACAGCATAATGCAAGTTCACAGCCCCCGCCAAGTGCGTGACCGTTTAAGACGGCGATTGTTGGTTTGGAAGCATAATCTATGAAGTTAAATAACTCTTGTACATCATTCACCTTACCCTTTGGAACAAAATCTGGATTTCCAAGCATATTAGGTATTTCTTTTATGTTGGCTCCAGCGACAAATATTTTTTGGCCGGCTCCTGTTAAAATAATAGCTGTCACTTCGTGGTCTGCAATTAGATCCGCATAAACCTCTCCTAATTCTTCTTGAACTGCTGCACCGAACGAGTTAACAGGTGGATTGTCAATGGTAAGGATTGCAATCTTTTCTTGTTTTTCAACCTTTACAAATGTCATTTTTTTCACCTCTTCATATTTTTTATTACTTCGGCTGCATACGAATCGCACCATCTAACCGGATGGTCTCACCATTTAACATCGGATTCTCAATAATCGTTTGAACAAGGTGAGCATATTCGCTTGGTCTGCCTAAACGTTTAGGGAATGGAACCATTGCTTCAAGACTTGAAATTAATTTTTCAGGAACATATGCAACTGGTGGAGTCCTAAAGATACCCGGAGCAATCGTTATGACACGGATTCCATACTCCGCCAAATCCCTAGCTATTGGAAGCGTCATTCCAACAAGTCCGCCTTTTGAAGCGCTATAAGCAGCTTGGCCGATTTGCCCATCAAAAGCTGCGACAGAGGCTGTATTGATAACTACACCTCTTTCACCCTCTTGATTTGGTTCGTTTAAAGCCATTTTTTCGGCAGCGAGGCGAATGACATTAAATGCACCTATTAAATTCACTGAAATCGTATTTGTGAAGGTAGCTAAATCATGAGCAATACCTTCTTTATTTAATGTTTTTTTAGCTGGACCGACACCTGCACAGTTTACAGCAGCGGTAATTTTTCCGAATTTCACCATTGCTTGCTCTAAGGCCGATGACACCGCACCTTCATCTGTAACATTTGTTTTTACGTAAAGTACACGATCGTGTCCAAGTTCTTCTACTAAGTTCTTTCCTCTTTCATCATTTAAATCAAGAACGAGCGCTTTTCCACAATGCTCAACAACATTTCTTACTGTAGCTTCTCCTAGACCTGAAGCACCGCCGGTTACAACCACTACACTGTTTTTAATATCCATTTTCCGATTCTCCTTATTGATCATCTTTGATAATAGATTATTGTTATAACCCAAGATTTTTTGCGATAATATTCTTCATTATCTCATTAGATCCTGCAGCGATCGGCATCACGGCGACATCGCGATAACGACGAGCAATCTTATACTCTTCCATGAAGCCGTATCCCCCATGCAACTGCAAGCACCGGGCGGCAGTCCGTCTAGCCATATCGGTAATCCACCACTTCGCCATGGACACTGGAGTGACAATATCTTCACCCTTCATATGGCGAATAACGAGATCATCAAGGAACGAACGAGCCAATGATAATTCAGTGGCCATTTCCGCAATTTCGAACTTGGTGTTTTGAAAAGAGCTTATTGGCTTACCAAATGCTTGTCTTTCTTTTACATAGTCAATCGTAGACTTTAACATTTCTTGTGCTGCAGTGTAGGCTGATGTAGCCATCATAATCCGTTCTTGCTGTAATTTATCCATAAGAATATAGAAGCCTTTGCCTTCTTCGCCGAGTAAATTGGAAATAGGAACTCGGACGTCCTCAAAAATGAGTTCCGCTGTATCGGAAGAACGCATCCCCAATTTCTTTAATTTTCGCCTTGAGAGAACCCTGGAGTATCTCCCTCAACCATGATTACGCTGACGCCTTTGTGTGCTGGGACTGCATTTGGATCTGTTTTAACGACGACAAAAAATAATTCAGCATTAAAGCCATTCGTTATAAACGTTTTTTGCCCATTGATCACATAATGATCGCCATCTTTTACCGCTGTTGTGGCCACGCTTGCCAGGTCAGATCCTGTTCCAGGCTCCGTCATCGCAACCGCAGTAAGGATTTCACCGCTCACACATTTTGGCAAATATTTTTTCTTCTGTTCTTCCGTACCATAAGTTTCTATATAAGGGACCGTAATGGAGCAGTGAATATTTATACCAGCCGTACCTGCCCCCAAACGCTCTAATTCTTCCGCTAAAACAAGGTTAAACCCAAAATCGAGCCCAAGACCTCCGTATGCAGGATCAACCTGCGGGCAGAGAAAGCCTTGCTCTCCCAATTTCTTGTACAGTTCCCGCGGAATGTAACCGTTTTCTTCCCATTCATCATAATAGGGAGCCATCTCTTTTTCGATGAATTTTTTGACAGATGTTCGAAACATTTCGTGTTCTTGACTGCAATAAGGCAGATCTGTTTTAAATAAGTCAAATATTGATTTAGTTGTTGTCTTTGCTGCTGCAGACATTCCCCATACCCTCCCTTTAAAATGTTTTGGTTAGACATTTCCTTAAGTAAGTATTTAAAGGTTCTATTAAACTTTTAAGCACTTATTTACAAGATTGATATTTCAGATAATTCATTGTATAAGATAAACACAATCGTATTCTCTAACCTTTTTTGTACATCGTGACAACTGCAGCTCCGCCAATGCCAAGGTTATGCTGCAAAGCAATACGAGCGTTTTCCACTTGACGTTTGTCAGCCTGCCCGCGTAATTGCCATACCAATTCCGAACATTGTGCTAATCCTGTTGCTCCTAGGGGATGACCCTTTGACATAAGACCGCCGGAAGGACCAACTACGTATTTACCACCATATGTGTTATCACCGTTATTAATAAACGTTTCAGCTTCTCCATCTCCACATAGGCCAAGCCCCTCATAAGTAATGACCTCATTTGTCGTAAAACAGTCATGCAGTTCTATTACATCGACATCATCAGGTCCAATTCCCGCTTGTTCATAGACTTGTCTTGCAGCTCTCCGTGTCATATCTGCTCCTACTGTATTAATTACATCTTTGAATGAATCGCGTGTATCTGTTACCAATGCTTGTGCAATAATTTCTACCGCATCCTGAAGACCATGTTTACGGGCAAATTCTTCACTGCATAAAATCGCTGCTGCAGCTCCACAAGATGGAGGACAGGCCATTAATCTTGTTAAATAGGGCGGATAGATGACGGGAGCGTTTAAAACTTCCTCCACTGTTAACGGTTTATCAAACATGGAATATGGATTATTAATGGCATGACTACGAGTTTTAACGGCAACTTTTGCAAAAATGTCCGGATTTGCGCCATACTTATTGGTATAAGCAATCCCTGCTTCTCCAAAAAATCTAATGGCCCCATTTTGACCTTTTGTATACGTTAAATCATCAATGCTGTTAAAAAATGCTTCGACAGGATCTTTCCGGTCATCCCAGTGTGATTTCAACACGCCAGGCTGCATCTCTTCAAATCCGAAAGCAAGGGCACAGTCCACCAAGCCTGATTCTACTGCTTGTCGAGCCAGAAAAATGGCCGTTGATCCAGAAGAGCAGTTGTTATTTACATTAATAAATGGGATGCCGGTCATACCTACTTTGTAAAGTGCTGCCTGGCCGCTTGTACTGTCTCCATAAACGTAGCCTCCAAAAGCCTGTTGGATATCTTTATAGTCGATACCAGCATCTTTAATGGCAGTTTGTATGGCTTTGGAAGCCATAACATCATAGGATTCTTGTTTACCAGGTTTTACAAACTTTGTCATCCCTACACCAATAACTTTTACTTTATTTTTCATCGGTCCTTATAACTCCCTTCGTTTGTTAAGAAAAAATTGTCATGATTTGACTTTTAGACAAACATTGAAAGGCAACAAAATTCTTTTTTAATTTATCTGGCCACCTCCTGGATAATTAAAGCATTCATTCTTTCGTTAATTTAGTATGCAAGGACCATGCCAAGTTATTGGAATATTGCAGAGGTTATTGTTTTTACTCATAAGTTAAACCTGATTTTCTAATTTACATCGAGTAAATGTGTTAGATAAAATTAACAGACAGCCGTAAGTGTTAATTTTTCTTAACACCTAAATGTTTTGTGGTAATAATACTTTACACTTTTCTCCTTAGGTTGTTACGTAAATAAAAAGTAGATTCTTGAATCAACTTTTTATTTAAAATTTTTACACCCTTAAATTTTCAACAATTGTAGCGATTCCCTGACCACCGCCAATACAAGCTGTGATTAACCCGTAGCGGCTGCCTCGTCGCTCCAGTTCATTCATAATTTTTACGGTTAATATTGCTCCAGTACCTCCGATTGGATGACCCAAAGCAATTGCTCCGCCATTAACATTTAATTTTTTTCTATCGATATTCAACTCTTTTGCAACCGCTAAAGCTTGTGCGGCGAAAGCCTCATTTATTTCAATGAGATCTATATCAGCTAGGGTTAGTCCAGCAAGTTTAAGTGCTTTGATCGTTGCTGGAACGGGACCAATCCCCATGATCTCAGGAGACACACCAACCGCCGCTAGAGTTACCAGCCGTAACCGTACCGCATTTTTTGAATATAGGTGATAAAGCTGCCAGTTTTTCTAAACTTGTTAATCGAGGATGTTCATCACGATCAAACAGTATTTTCTCTTTCTTCATCTTGATTTCATAGGAAACTATTTCGTCTTTAAATTTTCCAGCATTTATGGCATCAGCAGCCTTTTGCTGACTTTCCATTGAGAAATAATCTTGCTCCTCCCGGCTGATGTTGTATTTTTCCGCAAGGTTTTCAGCGGTTAATCCCATTGTTAAATGACCATAAACTTCAATTGGCTGTGACCTGGGCTGGCTTTCGGTGTTGGAATCCACAAGTTCCGCATTACCTGCCTCGTATCCATAGCGGGCTTTTCTTAAATAGTAAGGAGCGTTGCTCATACTCTCTGCTCCGCCTGCCAAAACGATGTCAGACAGTCCGCAGATTATTTGTTGTGCTGCGTTATTGATAGCTTGGAGACCTGATCCGCATTGACGGTGAACCGTATATCCTGGTACTTGAATTGGAAGTTCCGCTCTGAGCGCGGCTAGACGTGCTAGATTGGGTACATCAGCGGTTTGTTTAGAATGCCCCCATACACCTCATCCACATCTGCCCCTTGAATTTGACTTCTCTTAATTGCCTCCGCAATTACTTTTTCTGATAAGAAATCAACTTCAATATTCTTAAGTGCGCCGCCCATTTTTCCGATTGCTGTGCGGACACCGTCTATAATAACTGCATTCTTCATCTTAAAACCCCGCTTTTATAAATACTCGCGTTTTAATTCGCTGGCAATGATGTTTCTCTGTATTTGACTTGTTCCTTCATATATTTTCGTAATTCGTGCATCGCGATAGAATCTTTCAATAGGATAATCTTTCATATAGCCGATTCCCGCATGGATTTGGACTGCCAAATCTGCAACCCGATTGTATACTTCCGATCCGTAAAGCTTAGCCATTGCCGCTTCTTTTACAACACGCATTCCTTTATCAGTCATCCAAGCGACTCGATAAGTCATCGATCTTAGAAGCTCTATTTCCATCGCCATATCTGCTAACATATGATTAACAGCTTGTTGTTCAAAAATGGGCTGATTAAACTGGACCCTTTGCAATGCATAGTCCATGCTTAACTCGAGCAGTTTCTCACATGACCCCAAGTTTCGAGCCGCAAGCCCTGCACGGCCATTCGCTAATATTTTCAATGCATTAATATACCCTTGACCTTCCTCCCCAAGGACAATTTCTGCAGGAACCTCGCAATTTTCGAAGAAAAGTTCAGCGGAATGAGAACCGCGAAGTCCCATTTTTTTCTCGACGGAACCGACAATAAACCCAGGAAAATCTTTTTCCACTATAAATGAAGTAATTCCTTTTGCCCCTTTACTTGGGTCAGTTACCGCCATTACCGTGAAAACATGTCCCTCCACCGCATTGGTAATATAGTGCTTTGACCCATTTAATATATATTTGTCTCCCTTTTTTTCAGCCCTTGTTTTTATATTGGCTGCATTGGACCCAGCGCTTGGCTCGGTTAAGGCAAAGGCGCCGATCCATTCACCGCTTGCCATCTTTGGAAGATACTTTTCTTTTTGTTCTTTTGTTCCGAGCTCGACAATTCCAACCGATCCAATTCCAGTATGTGCGCCGATTAGGGTTGTATAACCATTATGGGTTTTGCCCAGCTCTTCATATATCGCGCATTTCCCAACCATATTTAGTCCAAGACCGCCATATTCCTCCGGAATGCTTAACCCGAATAATCCCATTTCCTTTGAAGACTCTAAAATATGGCTAGGGACTTCATCTTTTTCCTCTATTTCCATAGCAACCTTTTCTACTTCACCTTGAACAAAATTATGGACTGCTTTTTTAAGCAGCTGAATTTCCTCTGGCAATGCAAAATCCATTGTAGCTCCTCCTAAATTTTATCTCTCATATTTGTAAAATCCTTGCCCCGTTTTCCGTCCAAGTCGGCCAGCTTTCACATATTTGATTAACAGCGGAAATGGACGGTATTTTTCTCCTAATGTTTTATAGAGGTATTCCATATTTCGCAGTCGAGTATCTAGTCCCACTAAGTCAGCCAGTTCTAACGGCCCCATTGGATGGTTAAGCCCCAGTTTCATCGCACGATCAATGTCCTCGACAGATGCTACGCCTTCCATTAATAGATTCATAGCCTCGTTACCTATTAAACAATTCATGCGACTCGTAACAAATCCTGGAAATTCATTCACTTCGACTGTTTCTTTGCCTAATTTCTTTCCGATTTCTTTTGCTATTGCCATTGTTTCATCAGATGTCTCAAGCCCTCTAATGATTTCAATCAGCTTCATCTTATGGACAGGATTAAAAAAATGCATGGCAATGCACTTTTCAGGTCTTAAGGTTTGTGCTGCAATTTCGGTAGGACTCATTGTTGATGTATTGGTTGCTAGAATGGTATTTTCAGGACAAATTTTGTCTAATTTTTTAAAAATCTCCACTTTCAGTTCCATTAATTCAAAGACAGCTTCGATTACAATATCCGCTTCCCTTGCCGCGGCTTCCAAATTCGTGGGATATTCAATACTTTGTAATGCATGAGCTACCTGCTCCATTTTTAGATAGCCCTTTTCTGCACTCTTTTGCATTTCAGTTTCTATGTATAATTTGGCTTTATCCAAATTTTCTTGGCTCACATCATTAATGGAAACACGAAAGCCCCCTAACGCCGATGTATAAGCGATGCCTCTTCCCATTACACCAGAACCATCTACTGTTAATTTTCCATTAGTGCAGCCCCTTGATCTTTGAATTCTTTAGTTAGGTGATTTTAGATTCACAATTATAAGAATCTTTTCATTAATAATAATTTCTTAATATAATATTTTAAAGTTTAGAATTTAAAAGGATAAGTTAAGTAAATTAAAAGAAAAAAGTGAGTATTCTTTAGCTTTACCATATAGTAATAGATACAACATTCGAAATTTGTTTATTTGATGGGATTTGAAGTAATAAAGAGGATTCCAGTAACCAATGTAATCCTGATATTTATCAGACCTTAGAAACGGAATTTTAAATAATTAAAAAGATTCATCATCACTTTTTGTGAAAATAACACAAAAATAGGTAAACACTTATGAATTCCTGGCAATAATGTTAGTTACCCAACAAACATTAATAGGAGGTTATCACGTGTTTTCCGTGTTACTAGAATTGCCAGAATTTGAAGTTGTTAATCAAGAAATTTTTTCTACTCATTATTTGGTTCATGTTGAGAAAAAGATGGATGAGGAGCGATGCCCTCACTGTGGTTTTCACACTCGCATTGTCCACGACAGCAGGACAAGGAAAATACGAGATTTATCCGTACTCAACAAACCTTTGTTTTTACTTGTTTACGTAAAGAGGTATCGATGCCAGAACTGTGAAGAAGTTTTTTCATCTTCTTTTGAATCAGTTGCTTCACATCAACGTTATACGAATCGCTTTCGCCAATTCATTTATGAACAAGTTCTAGGTACAACCATTCAGGATATTAGCAGAAAATATCAGATTGCTTACTCAACAGTTGAGCGTATTTTCTATTCAGTTGCTTACGAAAAGGCAAAGGATCATCAAGCAGTTATCCAAGAGATTCAAGACGATCAAGACATTACATTGAGTCTTGATGAAATCGCCGTTCGCAAGGGCCATAAATATGAAACTGTTCTTTATAACGCTAACTTAGGAGCTGTCATGGGTATGCATAAGAATCGTGATTTTGACTCAACGTTTAAACTTTTGTCATTAAAAGTCATTCATCCTGATAAGGTTAAAAACGTTGTGGTAGACATGTGGGATCCCTTTCATAAGGCCATACGAAAAGCCTTTCCCAACGCACAGATTATTGTCGATAAGTACCATGTCGTTCAAAAAGTTACTCAAGCCTTAGACCAAGTCCGAAAGAAAATACCTGGATTAAAGAAATCCCGATTTGTTCTCCTGAAAAGTTATGAAAATGTAAAAGAAAAGGATCGGGAAAAACTAAATGAATTGTTAGAGACGCACGAGAGTCTAGCGTATGGGTATTTTCTAAAAGAACTATTCAGAGACTTTTATAAATCACATGATTATGAGACAGCTAACCAATTACTAAAGGAGTGGCTTCACCTAGCCTGGAGTAGCCCGTTTTCATCATTTCATGAAGTGGCAAAAACGATAGAAAACTGGCGAATTCAAATTCTGCAATACTTTAAAACACCGTTTACAAATGGACGTACCGAAGGTACCAATCATAAGATCAAAAACATAAAACGACGTGCTTACGGATATAGAAATCTTCACCGTTTTAGAACACGTGTATTTTTGGAGTGTACAGGAAAGACTTATGAAAAATGGGTGTCCTAGCCCCTCCTTCTTCAGCATTATGGTGGATAATAGTTGGTAGAAAAGAAGCCGTCAAGGAAAGCACTTGACCGCTCCTTTTCTACCAACTGGCCGGTCTGTAAGCTGAAGAAGGAGAGATTGTGAGTGACCCCAATCTAGCTATCTTAATTGCCGGAATTTTGTTTTAATCACAAACAATGGTGAAGAGACATTAAAAATAATAGGCTGCCACATTTCTTTTCGAAATGACGACAGCCTTATAAATTGTCTCATTGGTATTATTGCGCTGTGTAACCGCCATCTACAATAAGGTTAGCTTCGACCATAAAGGACAAATCTTCACTAGCTAAAAACAAGATAGTGCGGGCAATTTCTTCAGCACGGCCTAACCGTCCGATTGGATGGGCTGAAATCAACAAAGACCTTTTTTCTTCATCTGCAATACTCAAAATGGGCGTGTCGACAAAGCCCGGACAGATTGCATTAACACGTATCCCCTGGTTTGCATACGTAACGCCAAGTGATCTTGTTAAGTTTGCAACCCCTGCTTTTGCTGCATTGTAAGAAAACTGATTAGTCTTGCCTACATCGCCCATTATTGAAGATACATTTACGATAGTACCGCCTGTCCCCTGATTTTGCATTTGGGTAATGGCGTATTTGTTACTTAGAAAAACACCAGTGAGGTTAATATCAAGCATTTGCTGCCAGTGATCCAAAGTGACTTCATGAATAAGTGTACCAGGATGTCCGATCCCGGCAATGGGAACCATATTATCAAGTTTACCAAAATGGTCGACCGTTTCTTCTATTAGATTCTTAATATCAGTTTCTTTAGAAACATCCGTTTTGACAAAAATTGCTTCTCCACCAATATTCAGTAATTCTTTAATAGTATTCTCAGCTTGATTGGAAACATCAGCAATAACAACTTTCGCGCCGTTTTGGACAAATAGCTGTGCTGTTGCTTTCCCGATACCAGTTGCGCCGCCAGTAATGATTGCAACCTTTTCTGAAGCTTCATATTCTTTTCTCCTATATTTTTTGACCTATTCGGAATAATTTCCTGATTCTACAAATCTATCGTGCTGAAGCACCACCATCGATGAACATTTCTGCCCCAGTAATAAAACTTGATTCATCAGACCCAAGGAATACAACCAAATTAGCGATATCTTCAGGTGTACCCACCCGTTTTAAAGGAATCGAATTTGCAATTTTATCAGTAGAAACATTAAGACCCGAAGCAAGTTCATCACCCATAGACGTTTGAATGACACCAGGATGAATAGAGTTAACACGTATTTGATCTTCTGCTACCTCCATCGCTAAATCTTTAGTCATGATTCGGACTGCACCTTTGCTTGCCCCGTATAAAGTGTGATTTGAACTTCCTTTTATTCCGGCTATCGATGAGGCATTAATAATCGATCCACTCTTTTGCTCACGCATTATAGGGACCACATGTTTCATGCCAAGAAATACTCCTGTAGTATTTAATTAACCCATATTTATAGAAATTATATATGTAAAATACATATATCAAACAATCGCTTGAAGACTAAAGGCTGTCTAGATTGACTCTAGACAGCCTAATTCTTAGTATTAACTTAATATTAATTTTAGTTATAAAAATTCTTATGCTACATGTAAAGCAGATTTTCCTTCTCATTTTTTATGATGCTTTTTAAAACGCTAGTCAATAATACGAGAAGGTTATATCCCAATTCCATTGAACACCAGCAAGTCTCTACCACATTGAATACATATTTATAATCCACTGTTCTAAACTAAATCTAATTACCGATTTACCGAACTTTCTTAAGCTTCATAATATTTTCTACACGAATAGCAAACTTTTCTTGTATTTTCAATTCACAGCTCATTGATTTCTTTATTGATTTTGAATTTTTACAAGTAGGAATGTAGCATAGCATGGAAATAATTAGAAAAAATATTTAATAGACATACACTCTGGATTATACTTGCATTTTGTCCTATATATGTATTTTACATATATAGGACAAATTAAAAACTGGTATATTAATTGCCAATATTGCTACATACAGAAAGATCAGATTAATTTTTAAAATTACTGTGATTATTTTTTGGGTCCTTCGTTTTCGACTCAATAATATGGACTAATTCCTCAATAATATCATTTAACCTCATTTTACTTGTGTCTTTTCTAAGGATCATGGAAGTTTTATACAGTAAAGTTTTTTCTTGCTCACTCACAAATACACGTCATTTCTGAATGAATTTACATTACATATCCCTTGAACCCGCCAAAACTTTTATACTGTCTTCTATGCGAAATACAAATTTTTCATGTTTTTCTCTCAGTTGCAAGTGGAATTCGTCTAAAGCGGCTGAACGTTCTTTTCTTCGTTGATTTAGATTTTCAAGATAGATTTTGCTATTTTCGACAAATCTTTTTTCAAACAGTTCCATGTTGTCAAATGAAGATTTAATTGGGGTTAAAATGATATTTATCCATCTATTTGCGATATCATGTATTTGGTTTTGTAGAGAATGATTATGCTCTTTCTCATTTTCCTCTGTAATTTTTTGTTTGTGAAAATTCATTTGCATAATATTTGCTTTTTCTGTGATACCGTAAAAAGATTTTAAGGTATTTCGCCATTCAGCAGTAAATTTTGTCGATTCTTCAATTGTCTTTATGCAAGCTTTATACTGATTTTCACTAATTTTACTCGAACGCGCTACTGCATCCTCATATTGATTCCATAATGTGTTAATTATCGAAGTAGAAACATACTCTTTACCATTTAATTCATTTTTCTTCTGAGTCATTTTTCCTTCTCCCCTTAATGTTATTAGATTTCTCTATCGAATCCTTCTTATTGAATGAAGGTATGTAGAGCTCAAGAAAACTTGAATACATCCGAAAAAATTGGTCTAACATTTTTTGGTAACTCTCTAAATGATTTGCATGGATTTTTAGATATTTAACCCCATCCTCTGTAATGGAATATTTCCTTTTTGCTGGGCCATTGCCTGTAACATCCCACTCCGAACACACCAAATTTTCTTGTTCTAGTTTTCTTAAAAGTCGATATAAATTCCCTATATCAATTGTAAGGAACCCAAATTTTTGCAGTTTTTGTATCAGTTCATATCCGTGTAAGGGCATTCTGCTAAGTAGAATTAATATAAATGGCAGAATGAAATTTTTGGAAGGGGTTAAACTTTTGTCATTGCTGTCATTTGCCATTTTTTTCACCTCAATTATAATATAACTTATATATGTATTTTACATATATAAGTTATATTATGTCTATCTTGCATATATTTTAATATTAATTATTAATTTTCAATGTCTACCTTTATTATAAAGCAGGAGGAGGAAATGATATGGAAGAAACTATTATTAAGAATAAAATTATGCCCTATTTACGTATGGGCTGCGGTGATCCTTTAGTACTTATTCATGGCCTTGGTGGAATAAAAGAAAATTGGAATAAACAATTTGTATTATCAGAACATTACGAACTAATAATTCCAGATCTAAGGGGGCATGGCGAAAATCTTACTTTAGATGGAATTACAATTAATAACTTCGCAAAAGATATTTTATCCTTACTTAATGAACTTAATATCCAGAAAGCACACATTTGCGGATTATCAATGGGTGGAACAGTTACTCAAGAAATTTACCGTCGCCCCTGAAAAATGTCAATCGTTAATTTTAGTCAGTACTTATCATTTTGCTCCGTTACACTTAGGGAAATTACTCCTTCATTTTCGGAAGGTTCGATCACTGTTTTTAAATACAAATCAAGAAAAATTAATGACTGCAAGGACATGTCTTTATTCCTGGAAAGAGAAGAACGTAGAAGAATTTTATAATAATTATAAACCAAACAATATAGGATACAAAAAGGCTTTACGTGCTTGTTTTGATGTTGATAACCGCAGATTATTACCAAAGACAAAAGTACCAACTCTTATAATCGGCGGTCAATATGATTCCATCCTTCCTATTTGGATTCAAATTCATATGAACAAACAAATCCCTAACTCTGAGCTGGTTATTTTTAAAAACTGTGGTCATATTGCAAAGTATGAAGTATCAAATGAATTCAATGAAACATTGAGCCTCTTTTTAAATATACACCGATTAGTTACCAACTAAGTTAGAGGGAAAGGAGGTCAGCCTATCCCTACCTTTCCGGCTGATTTCACTTAAGTGAATACCGGAATGATTGGCTAAATCAGTTCAATTCCATTTCTTATCGTCCATATAATGCAAAATCTCATGAAACAGATTTTCATTCATTTTCCCACCCCTTTTATTTCTTGATGATTATTTTGAAAAATATTAGAACGAATACTCTAAAATCGAATTTGTTCATGTATAAATGTAAGGGGTTTCATGAAAAATTAAATTATCTTCTATAAAATTATTTTTGGATAAATTCAACAAAACTAGTTACACCGTTACTTCGAAATCTCTGAGGTTTTTTGACCAGCCATAAATTTCTTTTTAAATCTACACCTTTCATTTTTATTTCAGATAAAATTCCTTGCTCCAATTCTCTGGCTACGGTTAGCCTTGGCAGGATGCTGATACCAAGTCCCGCTTCTACAGCACTTTTAATCGCTTGTGTACTGCCAATTTCCATATAGCTTTCAATTCTATCTAACACTCCATAATCTCTTAACTCATTTTCTACAATTAGTCGTGTTCCTGAAATGGATTCACGCCAAATCATTCGTTCATTAGCCAATTCTTCAATATGAATTTCCGTTCTGCCTCTCCAAGGGTGATCAGGCGGAATCACGAGAACCAATTCATCCTCAGCAAATTTCTCGACAATAAAATTTTTATTTTCAACAATTCCTTCTACCCATGCTAAATCAATGACATCATTTGCTAAATCCTCTAAAACACTTGGCGTGTTTTTAATTGTTAGTGTTACTTTTATTTCAGGTGCTTGTTTTTTAAAACTGCCTAATAAGCTTGGTAATAAGTACTCACCGATCGTCAATGAGGCACCTACTCTGAGGGTTGCATTTGACTCCCCCGTTACTTGATTAATCACTTCTTTAGATCGGTCAAAATCATTAACAATTGCTTTTGCAAATGGATATAGCAGCTTTCCCGTTTCAGTTACTGTCAACTTCCCTTCTGACCGATCGAACAACAACGTTCCGTAATAATTTTCTAACTGGTGAATCTGCCTTGTTACTGCAGGTTGGGACACATAACTTAAACGAGCTGCTTGGCTTATACTTCCTTGATCGACAACCAAACAAAACATTTTCAAGTTTTCTATGTTCAATTACATCACTCCATTAATTGAAATGCTTCGTTAAGATGATAGTAACATACATATAAATGTAATAGTTTTATTGAAATATAATAATCTGTTATACCCTATGCATTTCTTGCAATTTACCTTCATTATTTTAACTGATAACGTAATGTTTAAGAACAGATACCCGATAATTACCTAAAGAAACTAACCAAGAATGGTGGGAATGGAATGCGAAAAGATTGGAAAAAGGTTTTTCAAATTTTTTGGACTTTTTTTAAAATTGGTCCCGTTACGTTCGGGGGAGGATTTGCCATGATCCCCTTAATTGAAAAAGAAGTGGTAGATAAAAAAAATTGGTTAAAAAGTGAAGATATCACGGATATATTTGCCTTAGCTCAATCAGTACCCGGTGCCGTTGCCGTTAACTCTGCAACATTTATCGGAAAAAGAATCGGAGGTATAAAGGGAGCAATCGCTGCCATGTTAGGTGTTTTCTTACCTACCTTTTTAATCGTCCTTGTGTTAGGGATTTCTTACAGTTTATTCCATAGCAATCCCAAAGTGGCAGCCGCCTTCCTATCGATTCGAGCTTCAATCGTCGCCTTAATCGTTTTTGCTGCTATTAAAACTGGAAAAACAGCCATAATGGACAAATCCACATTAGGGCTATTTGTGGTTGGTGTACCGGTCCTTTTCTTTATTCATCCAGTTATTGCAATCTTTGCTGGCGCTTTAGCTGGCATTATTTTAACAAATATGAAAGAAAAATTCGGCTACAGAGCCAAAATCAATAACAAGAAGGAACAGAATCATAATGACATTGAATATTTCATGGGTTCAGGAATATAAGAGATGAGAGGATTACAACTATGATATTGTGGGAACTATTTAAAATGTTTTTTATCATTGGATTAGTGTCGTTCGGTGGAGGTTATGCCATCATGCCGGTCATAGAACTAGAGGTAATAAGGGATGGTTGGATGACAACACAAGAATTTTCCAACATTATAGCGGTTGCCGGGATGTCTCCTGGTCCAATTACTGCAAATAGTGCCATTCTTGTTGGATATTCTGTTGCAGGAGTTTCCGGCTCAATCATTTCTGCCTTGGGGATCTTGCTTCCTTCTATCATTCTAGTTCTTATTATAGCAACCTGTTTTCTTAAGCTAAATCATTATCCAATTGTAAAATCAATGTTTTATGGATTAAGACCGATTGTCACTAGTTTAATAGTATTTGCAGCCATAAGATTTGCCCTTTCAAATAATATGGTTAGTCTTAATTTTACAAGGCATAGCATAAGCCTCTTGCTTATCTTTATTTTTTCACTTGCAGCCCTTTGGAAATTCCAGTGGCATCCTGCCTTTATCATAGGACTATCTGGATTAATAGGGATTGCTCTATATTCATAACTTGTCATTTTTATTGAAATTTTGACATACGCATCCGTATTTTCCTACCCTGGCTACTGCTTGATAGATTCTATTAATAAAAGATCAACCAGTAAAATAAACTGGTTAACCTTTTCTGTTAGCTGAACAAGAATTTTTTATGACTATAAGAAAAAACAAATTTTAAATTTTACCCATTAAATACATATGGACAATCTTGTTCACTTGGTTGATAAAAACAATGGTTTTTATATCCATCAACTAAACCTTGACCAAACCATTGCGGTGGGCAGAAACCTGCCTCCCCTGGTGGGTTAAAATACCATAATGAATATGTTGCTGGATGTAATCGATAATTATCTAAATTTTTTTTGGCTAATCTTTTTTCTTGTGATCTAGCTCGCTGATAAAAATAGCCTTTCTGAACACATTCAAAGGAATAATTTCCACCTTGAATTTGATAAACCATGTCGTGGACAGATCTAATGTCTTTAAAATCCATACAATTGCACACAATTCGATTTACACCAACATTTCCAACCATTAACATTCCTTGTTCGCCTTCACCCTCTGCTTCGGCTCTCATCATTCTTGCCAATAAATCTACATCATCAGATGTGTATTTTACTCTTGGCATACCTATCACCTCTTAATACATTTTATGCTTTAAGAGTTTGTTTTATTTTTTCGTGTCTTCAAATGCCACGTTAGTCAGTGTGAAATTAAATAACGGCGCCAGGAAATCTGTTACCGTTCTATTCCTGACGCCGGATTACCTTAATTATTTAAAACCAGTCCCCATAACCCAGTTTTCTTAAATAGTCACCTGATTCCTTTAGACAATCAAATGGGTCCCAGGCATATGTGTCGTTCGCTCAATTAAGAAATACCGGGCGCCGCTCTTAAGTCCTGCTTCAACAATCGTTTTAATATCCAGGGAGCCTTGTCCAAGTTCAGCAAATTGAACAATATTTTGAAACTTTCGATTGAATCTAGTACGGTCCTTGAAGTCTTCTTCCGTTAAATCGATGCGGCCGATTCGGTAATCCTTTAAATGTAACAGCGAAACCCTTTTTGCAATCATTATCGCTTAATTTTTCGTGCCTTATTCAATTTTCCCTTTATCTGATTCATTTCGGAATACTTTTCGTGCTGATTAATAAGCGACTCTTTTGATAATTGCGATATCTCATTACCATACGTAAATCTGCATGTCCAAGTATAATCTGAAGATGACGAATTTTCGTTATCATCCGGGATAACTGAAACGCAAGCCAAAGGACAAAGTAAATTTAGAAACATAACGTCGGCATGAGATATGACAAATGAAAACAAAAAGCTATAAAAACAGCCAGCAAAATAAGCATTGCAACCCCTTGATATACCCCTTTTTAAAGGCTAGTCTCTACCTTTTAAATAAAACAAAAATAAAAAATTAAAGTCATTTCTCTAAAGGGATCGAATGGGTTTTCTTTGGTTCATTAATATGTTTAGGTTTCAATATATGTATAATTTAAAAACAATGAAGATATAGACAATAAAAATAATTAATAAAATGTTAAAAATGATATAAATAACATATACATATATGTTGATAATACCATGTACAATAATGTTATTGTTGAAATAACTTTACTAGATAGCGTTCTGTCGCTACTATAATTTATAGCTTCTAAATATATGTAATTTACAAAATTGTTTAAGGTCCGACCACCTGAACTAGATTCCAACGAATATGAACCGGTTTCGGCAAATGAGAAACTAAAACTATAATCTACGGATTCATTAATCAAAAATAGAATGTAAAACTTAGAAAAAAGGGGGCGAAACATTAAACTGGCACCCTTGTCAAGGACATATGAAAAAAAGAGTTAAGCAGCTAGAAGATGATTCCTATATTGAATAGGGGTCATCTTTTTTAAATTCCATTGATAACGGTAATTGTTAGAGCCACCGCACAAAAACCTCTGACCCTTGATAATATTAACTTCATTTAATGTTTATTACGAATGTGTTCCCGCAGCTACTCCTGTGAACGAATCCAATGTTATTTGTCAAATGCCATTTTGGACGATTTACGACCAAATTCAAGCATTTTTCAATATATGCACCCTAAATATTTACAGGGTTTTTGTGGAAAACAGAAACATTGCTCTTTCGGGCAAAAAGAAAAGCCATAATAAATCTCCTTTGGTAAAATAGAAGTGACTAATCAACTATTACAAAAGGAGTTCATTATGGCTACCTCTATTATACCAAAATCTTATTCTAATGTAATCTACCTTCAACCATCATTTTCAATTATGCAAGATGACTTTTCCTCTTTGCGCCACCTCCCTTTTGTAAAATTGGCGCTAGACTTCCCTTGGGAGAAAGTTTTTGCTTCCATTGAGCAAGAATATGTTAAGGCTCGTTTTGAGCGCTATCGAAACAAGAAAGATCAAAAGTGTTTTGCCAACAACCAGGAAGAATTATTTTCCTACCTACCTCGAAATGTGAGTATTGGACTAGAGAGATCCTCTAAAGGACGGAAAGGCATTAACTTTTATGCTCTATTCAAATCGTTCCTTTTAGTCCCCCTTCTCTATGTTGAAGTTATGGTATCAAGTGTTCATCTTCAAGTTGAAGGAAACTCAGATTTTCGCACCGTTTGTGGTTTTAAACAGGTCCCATCCCTCAAAACCTTTGAGCGATTTGATCAAATTATGATTGAAAATGGATTATGGGAAAAGGCCGACAACTGATGATTCAGTTTAATATCGAACAAGGAATTATTGAAAAAGAAGAACAATTGGCGGTCGATACGCCACATGTCGAGGCTGAAGTACTCTTCACGCCCATCGCAAGTGCGGCCACACCGAGTCATGTGACTGTCCCAAAATCCCTACAGATGACAATGTTGGACTCATGAGAAAAAGTAACACTGTTACATATATCGCCCACAAAGTCGCACTCGTATGTGGTGTAAAATCGGAACTGCCATTATCTAGAAGCGTTTTTAAAGGTGGCGAGCATGATGGTACAACTCTTGGCCACTTTAGAAAAGATAACGCAAGATCTTCCAGAAGAATGGTTGGAAAATGTTCAATACGTGAGCGCAGATGGAATCTATCAAAATAATGAGAATCAAAAACTAACAAAAGGGATTCTTCAGGTTAAACTGCTTTCTCCTATAAATCCGAGGAAAATTAAGGACCAAGAACTCAGTTCTCCTGGAATGGCGAAGCTTGATAAGTATGGTGTTCCGCACTGCATAAGCGGCCACCGATTAAAACTAAAAGGATTCGATGCAACAAAAGAACAATACATTTGGACATATCCGGTATTTGATCCCAAGTATAAGCAGGAAGGATTTTCTTGCACAGAGGCATGTCGTGTTCAATGTTGTAATGGAGCTAAAACTGGAAGAACGGTTCGCATACAAAAATTATTAGCTCCACAAATTGATTCAGAATTTCCGCATCACCTTCAATCTTTCAAAACCAAATATGCGGAGAGAACCGCCATTGAACGGGTAAACGCACAAGCCAAAGAAGGGCTTAGTATGCGAAGAGTTCATAAACGGGGCCGAGTGGCAGTAGAGGCTCAAGTAGATCGGTGTATCTTAACCGCACACGCCTTGGCTTATATGTCCGTTCATGAAACAGGGCACCTATACCGTGGTTGGACAAAACTATCCGCATAAAATTACTAGTTATTGTAAACACGAAACTAATGATGGGATAGGTATGTCCTTTTTTAGTGTTAATTACATAAAAAGTAAAAAACAAACCGAAGGTTTAACCAAATAATTTACTAAGCCACAGCATCTATTACATAATTTTTAAATTATTTCATTCCAATTTTAATTTTGTCCTGTGGCTCTATATAAATAAATGTTTGAGTAAAAAGAAAAAACTACGGGGGACTTGCTCCGTAGTTTTTAAATCATTTTTATTGTGAAATGGTTTATTTGATCCCTTTCATAAAGGTTTGCATTTTTGGTGAAAGGGCAAATAAAATGATGGATAAAACGATTGATACTACCCCAATAGTTCCAAAGTAAGCCATTTCGTTTTGAGGTGTGTAAAATTTAACAAGTTGTGCATTGAGTGCCTGAGCTGCAGCATTTGATAAGAACCATAAACTCATCATTTGAGCTGAGAAAGGCCGAAGGTGCCAATTTGGTTGTGGCTGATAATCCAACCGGTGACAAGCACAATTCACCAATAACACAAATGAAGTAGCTTAGTACAAGCCATAATGGGTTAACAAGTGCATGCGAGCCGCCAATCATTGCCGGTAAAAGAATCACGACGAATGACAAACCTGCGAACAATAGACCAAATGAAAATTTCTGTGTATATGTCGGTTGTTTGTCTCCTAATTTCACCCAAATCCAGCCAAGAATCGGTGCAAAAACGATAATAAACAATGGATTTAAGGACTGGAACCACGCCGGTGAAATTTGCATTCCGGCAAAGTGTAATTGAGTCCGCTGATCGGCAAAGTTTGCTAAGATGGTTGATCCTTGTTCCTCGATTGACCAGAACATAACAGATGCAATGAATAGCGGTATATAGGCAATCAAACGAGAACGTTCTTCTTTAGTTGTTTTCGGGCTGCGATACATAAATAGGAAATAAAGGATTGGAATAACACATCCCAAGATACCAACAAGGTTAATAAATGATGAAATAGTTAAAGTGCCAGTAGAAACGGAAACAGCAATTAATACAACTAAAATAAGTGCAACTACACCAATTTTGGTGAAAGATTTTTTCTTTTCTGCTGCTGGCAGCGGATTGGCTACAAAAGTACCGGCAAGTCCAAGATTCTTTTTCTTAGTCGCAATATAAACTACTAACGCCAAGAACATACCAATTGCAGCTAGACCAAAGCCTAAGTGGAAGTTATATTGCATTCCGATTGTACCGACAACTAACGGTGCGACGAATGCGCCAAGGTTAACGCCCATGTAAAAAATGCTGAAAGCAGCATCGCGGCGTGCGTCGTTAATATCATACATTTCACCTAAAACTGTAGAAATATTTGGTTTCAGGAATCCAGTACCGATGACAATCAGAACCATCGATACAAAGAACATCGTCATGCTTCCAGGTATCGCTAAGGCTATATGCCCGAACATAATCAAGATACCACCGTAAAACACGCCTTTCGTTGCTCCAAATATTCTATCAGACAGCCAGCCGCCAATGATTCCGGACATATAGACTAATGATCCATATACCGACGCAATCGCAAGAGCCGTTTGCTGATCAATTCCTAATCCGCCTTTTGAAACTGAATAATACATATAGAATACAAGGATTGCCTTCATACCGTAGTATGAAAATCTCTCCCAGAATTCCGTGAAAAATAACGTAAATAAACCTTTAGGGTCGCCAAAAAAGCCCTTTTGCGGAACACTTTCCACAATTTTCCGTCTATTCAAACCGTATTGTGAAGCGCTTACAGTAATTTTCTCATTTTTTATCGCAGACATAGTTAAACCTCCTTTTTCTATACCATAATAGTATTTTAATATTTTATAATTGTCAATTATCATTTTTTCTAAATGAGTTCCTTTGTTTCAAACATTGTGTTTAACGGGAATTATCAAAATAGAGTTAGTTAATAATCGGATCAACAATATTTTCCTAATATAATTACATAGTGATTATTTTTAAAATGATTATCCCACTAGCTCAGAATAAGTAATCGTCTTTGTTGATGCACAAAGTGTCCCTAATCGGCTGAACCATTCGCCTTTGAATTTTCTTCGATTAAATCGATAACAAAATTCGTCCAAATAGGCTTGGAGATACTTTGAATCTAACCCGTGGAACGTTCCACCAACAAATGCTTTTGCATTCGAAAGAACCGTATGTAGCCAGTGTAAATGGTCTGGACTTTCTTTGGCATTTTAGACTTGATACTCGTGCTTAAAGCCAGCTCCTTCAAGTGCCCGGTAGGAACGGTAAGCATCGCTACTGATCGTCGAACCTGGTTGGATTCTTTTCTCGGCAAAATCAATCAAAGTTTCCCCTTTGATGTTTGGGATGACCTCCATTTTAAGATAAAGAGGATGTCCTTTTTTGTTCAAGGATAACCCCACTAAAACCTTGGTTTTATCTGTGCCTCGCCCGCGTTTTCCACCTTCAGAAGGCGCGCCAAAGAAAGCATCATCTAGTTCTACTATGCCAGCTAATGTGTATTCTGCATCACGTTTTCTCATAGCTTGGCGGATTTTATGAAGCATGAGCCAAGCTGTTTTATACGTCACTTCAAGTTCTTCAGAAAGCCTTGTCGCAGATACACCGCGTTTATCATGAGCGATTAAATAAATGGCTAAGGATCCGAAACAAAGTATTCAAGTCGGGGTAAAACATTTTCCGCGTATACTCACGTATGGCAATCAAAAAAAAACTTAAACGGTTAAAACGGCGCAACACTATTGGTTTATGATAAAATATAGGTAATAAATTTATAATTGATGGTGAAATAGATGCGTACAAAAAACCGTTCGTATTATAAGGTCAGCCAGATATTTCTGGTTGACCAATTTTTATTTGGTTTTATTATAACGGTAGCCGGGGTAGAACGTAAGCACCGTGGGACTTAGATCCCGTCAGCTAAACAGTTCGCCCCCTACTTGTAGAAACATGATTGAGGCTGGTTGGGACAATGGATCTCGTATAACAAGCGAAGCTATGATACTACAAGAAGGAATTAGGGGTACCGGTGATTTTATTTATTAGAGGAGGAGATTTAAAAATGAATCCAGTCGTTGGTCTGGATATAGCAAAAGGCGAAAGTCAGGTTCAAGCTTTCTTGGAAAAGAAAAAACCTTACAAAAGTAGTTTTAAAGTATCACATACTCTGGAGGGATTAGATACTTTACATCAATTTCTTAGAGAAATTGAGAACTTATCAGGAGTTAAACCTCCAATTGTTCTTGAAGCTACAGGGCATTATCATACTCCCGTTGTTCAGTATTTTGAGGACAGGGATTATTTATTAATTATAATAAATCCACTTATCTCCTATCGTGCAAAGAGCTCGAGTTTACGGAAAGTAAAAACAGATAAAATCGATGCTTATCATCTCTGTGAATTGTTCTATAAAGAGGATTTAGAGCCGTACAAAAAACGAGGAATTCACCTCTTAAACCTTCGTAATCTTACACGGCAACACGAAAACTTAACAGAAATATTTGTACAATCTAAGCTCCAGTTTCAAGCAGTTCTTGATCAGGTTTTTCCTGAGTATAAAGGTGTTTTTGGGGACTTATATTCTGTTGTTTCTTTACTAACTCTACTAGAATATCCTACATCTAACGATGTCTTAAAAGCTGAAGAGGAAACGATAGCAGATAGAATAAAGGAAAACTGTAATAGTCGTTCTCGTAAGTGGGCGGCTACAAAGGCAAAGGAACTGATAACTGCAGCAGCACGAAATCCCTTTCAGAAAACTTTATATCAAAGCCATATTTTAACGCTAAAAATGTATATCAATATGCTTTTAGAATACCAAAAGCACCTATCAACGTTTCAGGCTGAGATAGATGCTTTAGCAAAAGAACTTATAGAATATAAGATTATCCAATCAATCCCTGGTAGTAACTCATCCTTTCATAAATATATCGAATGACGAAATTGTCGAAAATTGCGTGAAATACAATTTTAACGAACAGTCTACCATAATTTCATTATTGTAAATAAATTTGTATCCTCGTGTTTTAAAAATTAACCTCAACGATTTCATAATCCTCACTGCTATCAGATTCACCAGTGATACAAGTAAAACATCCATTCCATTCAACAATAGCAGAACCAATTGCCCAAATAGGGGAGTCACAAGTAATACAAACTGCTCCAGCTCTTTTATTTTCCGCAGCTGATTTAAGTTTTTTCTTTATTTCCTGTAAATCTTCACTTTTATTATTTTTAACATAACTTTTAGCAAATTCATTAATAGATATAGATATCATCACAATCAAATACTCCTGTCCTAGATAGGTTTTTCAGAGTCCTTAGCATCCATACCTGAGAAGAATAGAAATCATGAAATTATTTGTAATCTTCTCATTATACCAAACAGACATTCTATTTACTATCCTTATTATTCGTTAAATGAGGATTTAACGCGAAGTTAAAGAAACGGTTAAATTTGCTTCCCTCCCATCAAATAGTGTTAAATGACAAATTTATACCCCGTTTTAAGACTTATGAAAAATAATCACAATCGTACTACTGATGATTCATTTTTTCGATTTTGCTACCGCAATATGGACAAGTTTTCAATTCAGCTCCCAGAACTTTCCATACCCAATTGAAAATTCATTTTTCTTTTCCCTTTTTGCACAAGTGCACCAGGAAGGACAAAAGGAAGCTGCTTCTTTTTTTCTATTATTCTTTTAGTCTCCTACATCTTATCTTTTTTGAATCCGTTCGTAATTATACGTCCATCAGTTATAAGGTACTATTTTCTTTAAACCATTTTGAATCCTTTTGTCATGAAAAAAAACAAAAAATAAAATCAGCTCGATCGATGTATGTTATGAATTTATAAACTTTTTAACTCTTCATTTTTTCGAAACGTCAGCATATCGCTAATTGGGACGATATTAAACATTTCGCTCTACAAATACATGGTAAGACCATTACTTATGGAAATTTCATCCTATTTAATTATTTGTGCATATTGTGAGAGGAAACGTCACTACCTTTTAGACAATTCCCAAAGGATTAAGTGCATAAGCTACGATTTGCAAACTAAAAGAGACAATTTGCACAAGTGTTGCTTTGAATAATATTTGATCAAATTGATACTAATAAACTTTGATAAACGAACAAAAAGAAAGAGCGTGTTTTGAAAAAAAGATTGATCAAAACACGCTCTTAAAATATTCAATTGAATCATTCTTTTATAAAAAAGATATTTCTGTGACCCTTCTTCCATTAAAGCGCCCGATTGCGGAAGATCCTTGCTGATATTTTATTGAAGAAAAGCACCCGTTCAATAAACACTTTGAATTTTGTTCATAAATTTTTTTGTTGTTTGTCAGCTTTTCTTATTCTATTTCCTTCAATGTTAATAACAAAAACCATTTCTAACATCTAAAACGGATTGATTAATTTGCCTTAATTCCTGCTCCACATAAAGGAATGATAATCTTTTCAGAAGGCGAGTGATTATATTTTAAGTATCCAGCATAGTTCGCAGCAGTTGTCGGTTCTACATAAAAGCCTTTCCCAGCTAGTGTGGTACGTGCTTGTATAATTTCTTCTTCCGTTGTTGTCAGAATTTCTCCATTCGTAGCACGAATTGCTTCTAAAATTTGAACTGAGCGAGCTGGTGCTGCAATTGCAATTCCTTCCGCTAATGTGCCGTTATTTTCGACCGGTTCAGCGAACGTTTCATTATTCACAAATGCTTTTGCCAATGGAGCACAATTTTCTGCTTGAATAGCAATTAACTTTGGCATTTTCTTGATAAGTCCATTTTCTAATAATTCCTTAAATCCATAATAGGCTCCTAACAATAAAGTACCGTTTCCGACAGGAATAATAAGGGCATCGGGTGCACACTTCATTTGTTCCCAAATTTCATAGGCATATGTTTTTGTTCCTTCATAGAAAAATGGATTATATACATGACTTGCATAGAATACTTTCTCTTCATTCACAGCTTTTTGCGCAGCTACAGCTACATCTTCTCGTGTACCGTTAATTGCCCGAACATTCGCACCGTGAGCTTTCACTTGTGCAATTTTTTTCGGTGATGTTCCTTCTCCGAGGAAAATATCACAAGCGATACCAGCTCGTTTCGCATAAGCCGCAATCGATGTTCCTGCGTTCCCACTACTATCAGCAATGACTTTCGTTATGCCTAATTCTTTGGCTTTGGCAATTAATACTACTGCACCACGATCTTTAAAAGACAAAGTTGGCATCATATAATCTACTTTGACAAAGGTATTCGACTCCGAATCATCTAATACAATTAACGGAGTATATCCTTCCCCCATTGTAACTGCTTGCCAAAATGTTGAGTTATTTTCAAATGGCATTGCATCAATGTATCGCCACATTGTTGTGGGATTTTGATTTTCTTGCAACCTAGATGTATCTATCTCTACCATTTCTTTCACTAAATCTAACATACCACCACATTTACATTTCCACACATTTTCTGTTACATCGTATTTAGTTTCGCATGAATGACACACATATTGTTCTTTCATTTTTCGCTACTCCTCTTATTTAATATATAATTTTTTTTACTTTATATATTTTTTTATATGACACAACTAAAAAATTATTGAGAATTTGTAGATTCTCAATATAACTTAAATATAAGCAATGGCTTCAATTTCTATTTTAAAACCAAAGTGTAATTCATTCGTCGGTACGACTGATCGTGCTGGTTTATGGTCACCGAAGAATTCTTTGTAGACACGGTCTACACGGTCCCAAAGCTGGATATCTGGAATATAAAGTGTCATTCGCAAAATTTGATTTTTTTGGCTACCTACCTCTTTTAAAATATACTCAATATTTTGCAGTGCTTGTAGAGTTTCTTCTTCAATTGTGCCAAATTTCTTTTCTCGTGTTACGGGATCAACGGCAAATTGACCGGATACATAGACTGAATCATTATGAATCGTCGCTAATGCGTAGTGGCCATTTGACTTCAAATTCCCTACTTCAAAAACACTCCCCATTTAGTCCTCTCCTTGATTCGTTGATTTTTTCTTCACTTCATCTAAGTAGCTATATACTGTTACTTTTGAGATTCCTAACTGTTCTGCTACTTTTTCAACTGAACCTTTCATTAAAAAAATCCCTTTTTCATCCATAAATCGAATTAATTCGATTTTTTCATGACGCTTCATGAAAGGATGTTGACTATTAGCAATAATCTGCTGAATTAATTGATCTGCAATGTCTTCTACATTTTGAATCGAAGCGCCTTGCCTTGGTACTTTCTCAGACAGTATTTGTTTCGTAGTATCGCCTGGTATTAATGTATCTAACATTTCTTTCATTTGAATCATTAGATTCATATCATAATTAATACAAAGAGCACCTATTACCTGTTGTTGGTAATCTCTAATAAGAGTGGTCGATGCTTTGATGATTCGATGATCAGCTGTTTCAATGTCATAACCTGCTAAATGGTCCTCTGTAAATTCATCGGATAATAGTACCTGTTTCACTAGATGGTCAAAGGATTGACCAATCTCTCTACCTGTTACGTGGTTGTTGATTGTGAAAATGACTGATGACTGCGGTTGTGTCAAATCATGAATCACTACCTCACATTGTGAGCCAAACATTTTTGCAATTGTTTTTGCAATTGGAATATAAACATTTAGTATTTGTCTTGCTTCAGTCAAAATCTACTCACCTAATTCCTTCTATACGTCACTAAATACAAACTTCATCAAAGAACGTGGATTCACAATCAAATTATATATTTTTTTATACAAAAATTCAATTTTGTATATTTTTTTATATAAAATAAGGGGTGTAGAAATATTAATTTTTACTCACTTTTTCCGATATACATAGTACACATTAACCTGCTAAGTTTAAGTACAAACCTTCACAATCTCTTCTAAACTTTAACTATAGATATCCAATTTTCTTTAAGGTGTTGTTCCACAATCTGGCCCTTTAATAGAATAAAATTACAGGGATTTGCCAACATCAACAAGAGCAAAAAAGAAAAATCCTGTTTTAATACAGAATTTTAATCAAACTCCATTCCAAATTATCAATCTTTATTATAAAGATTAGACTTTTTATAAATTATCAATCTTAATTAGAAACCCAAGAAATGCGCTTATTGTGAGAGTAAAATTCCGCATATTGACCATGGTGATATTGAACACATTTTGCCCAAAAGTAAAGTGCCTAATAAAACATTTTTGTGGGAAAACCTGACTATTGGTTGCACAATCTGTAATCAAAATAAAACTAATTATTACAATCCAAATTTACCCTTATTGAATCCTTATGCCGATAAACCAGAAGAAAAACTTTTATTTGCTGGTCCATTGGCAGTTGCGGTGGTAGGTAGTCAAAGTGCATCAATAACTATAAAACAAATAGAATTAAATAGACCATCGCTATTTGAAAGAAGAACCGAATTACTTAACAAAATTGAACCCTTAATTAGACAATATGAATTAACAAACGATGATGCCTTAAGACAACTATTATTAGATGATTTAATTGCATGGACTAAACCTGAACATGAGTATTCTTTAATGTTTAAACAATTCCTTGAACAGCTTGCCATTACTGCTTAAAATTCTTCTTGTTTAGGGAATTCTATCGGAAAAGAGCTGCAACTACTACATTTTTTATTAATTTAACTAACAGGTTGATAACTTATAGGTACTGATACCAAAACTAAAATTTATAAAATAAGAGGTTAACAGGTGTCATAACTTTTATTTAAAAGTGAAGGGGGAAGAGCCTTTAAAAGCGATTCCTGTTAATCTGAAGTTTAGAAATTGGACTAGTAATGGAAATTTGAGGATACCTTCCTCCTTTAAAGGTTGGATAAATAAAGCTTAAGCTTTGTCACCGCACTCTTAAGAGTGCTTTTTTGTTGATAACTGACTAAAAAAGACAAAATAATAGGAGCCTTTTAGCTCTTACCCTAGTATCAGCCCCATCCTACGCTTGATACCACTGATGGCCACGCTTGCCATCCAACCCAACTATTATTAAAAATGAAGACGCTTACATTTTCAATATGTTTTTTAATTTATTAAAGTAATAAAGATCAAGATTTTTAACCTAAAAAGGCCTATTCCCTAAGGAGAAATTACCACTCTAGGACGATGCAATGGTCCCTCGTTGCGCCACGTGGTGAGCTGTTTCTGTCAATACATCGAGCTTTTGGTATAATATGGGTAGATAATTTTTTATTTAGATATTCTAAATTTACTATTTTATAGATCGTTCTGGGAAAGAGGTATTATTCTTATGATTAAACCAGATTGGAACATTTTTAAAGCAAAGTTTAGCGAGAACCCACAGAATAACTTTGAATGGCTATGTTACCTTTTATTTTGCGAAGAGTTCGGAAAAGATTTTGGTATTTTTAGGTATAAAAATCAATCTGGGATTGAGACCAATCCAGTTTATGTGGATAAAAAAGTTATTGGATGGCAAGCGAAGTTTTATGAAACAACTTTGTCGGATCATAAAAGCGAATTGATTAAAACTTTAATAAAAAGCAAAAGAGATTATTCAGATTTAACAAAAATTATTTTTTATACAAATCAAGAATGGGGGCAAAGTCATAATCCCGATAATCCTGAACAAAACGATCCCCAAGCAAAAGTTGATATTGAAAATAAGGCTAAGGAGCTTGGTCTCCAAATTGAATGGAGGACAGCAAGTTTCTTTGAGTCACCTTTTGTTACCATAAAAAATGAGTTAATTGTTCAACATTTCTTTAGTTTTGAAAAGAGTATTGTTCAACTCTTATCGGAAAAACAAACCCATGCCGACTCTATTCTAGAGGACGTTCAGACATCCATAAACTTTCATGGGGAGAAGATAGAAATAAATAGAAACGCTCTTCTTGAAAGGATAATAAGTGAAATCGAAAAAGAACAAGTATTGATGGTAACTGGTGCAGGTGGAGTTGGAAAAACAGCGGTTATCAAAAGGCTATATGAGGATCAAAAAACAATTACCCCTATTTATATTTTTAAGGCAAGCGAGTTTGAAATAAAAAATGTAAATAATTTGTTCGGCGAATATAATTTGCAGGATTTTATTGAAGCTCATAAAGAAGAAGAGAAAAAGTTAGTCGTAATTGATTCGGCTGAAAAGTTGTTAGATTTAGAAAACACAGACCCATTCAAAGAATTTGTCTCAAATTTAATAAAAAATGAATGGAAAATTATATTTACAGCGAGAATTAATTTCTTGTCCGATTTGGACATGCAGTTTATTGACCAATATCGAGTTAAACCCATCAAATTCTATATTGAAACTCTGAGCGTAGAAGAACTGATAGCCTGCTCTCAAACTTATAATTTTAACTTGCCAATCGACACGAAGCTGTTAGAGTTACTCAGAAACCCTTTTTATTTAAATGAATATTTAAGGTTTTATAATACTGACGAAGTTATGGATTATCAAAATTTTAAAGAGAAACTATGGAATAAGTTAATAAAAAAATCCAAGCCAATCAGAGAGCAATGTTTTATGAAGATTGCTTTTCAAAGAGTAAGTGAAGGTCAATTTTTTATTTCTCCTAATTCTAATGAATCGACCATTAATTCCTTGGTGCAGGATGGTATCCTGGGATATGAAACAGCAGGATACTTTATTACTCATGATATTTACGAAGAGTGGGCTTTGGAAAAAATAATCGAATCTGAATTTATCAGGAAAGAAAATTACCATGATTTCTTCAATAAAATTGGGGAATCTCTGCCCATTCGGCGAAGTTTCAGAAAATGGGTGTCTGATAAGCTCTTAACCGAAGATGATTCCATTGAGAATTTTATTGAGGAAGTCATTGAAGATGAAAACATTCCTTATTTTTGGAAAGATGAAGTTTTGGTATCAGTGTTACTGTCAGCATACTCGGATCACTTTATTAATTTATTTGAGGAAAATTTACTTGAGAATAACCAAAAATTATTAAAAAGAGTAACCTTTTTATTAAGGATAGCGTGTAAAGAAGTTGATGAAGATTTTTTAAAAGGAGTAGGATTAGATAAATATTCCATATCTTATATGCAGTATATATTTACGAAGCCAAAAGGAAAAGGATGGGAAAGTATAATTAAGCTAATTTACAAATATAAAGACGAATTTGAGCTAGAAAAACTTAACTTTATATTACCAATAATAAATGAATGGAATAATAAATTTAAAAGGGGTGAAACAACAAAGTTATCAGCTTTAATTGCCCTAAAATATTACCAAGTAATCGTTAAGGAAGACATTTATCTATCAAGAGGAGAAGATATTGAGGAGAAACTTATTCAAACAATTTCATATGGTGCTGCTGAAATAAAGGAGGAACTTACTGCCATTTTTGATGAAGTAATTAAAAATGAGTGGAGGAATTATAGAGATCCTTATTATAACTTAGTTAATGCTATTTTATCGAAAGTGGGAGAAAATCAGGAGGTTCTTAAGTCGCTTCCTAATTATGTATTAAGTCTAGCAGCTTTATACTGGTTCAATCCTCAGGAAAAACGTCATCCATTTCATTATAGTGTTGGCGTCGAAGGTGATTTCTGTATTGATGAGAATCAGAGGGATTATTACCCGCCAAGTGCATTTCAAACACCTATTTATTGGTTGCTTCAATATTCACTTAAAGAAACCGTTGATTTCTTACTTAGATTTATAAATAAAACAGTTGAGTGCTATGTAAAATCAGATTTAGATAGATCAGAAGTTAAAGAAGTGGAAGTTGTTACAGACAACACAGTAGTAAAACAATATATAAGCCAAAGACTTTGGAACACTTATAGCGGCACCTCGGTTGCACCTGATGTTTTTCAATCGATTCATATGGCATTAGAAAAGTTCCTTCTTGAAACAGCAAAAAATACTGACTCTAAAATACTGGAAAGTAATCTTTTATACTTAATAAAGAACTCAAATTCTGCTTCGGTAACAGCAATAGTGGTAAGTGTAGTTTTGGCTTACCCTGAGAAAACATATAATGTTTCCAAGGTTTTATTTCAAACAAAAGAATTTTTTCTTTATGACTCCAGCAGAAGGTCAGAAGATAACTCTGCAAAAAGTCAATTTTTAATCGGGGATGGATTGATGCCTAAAAATAAAATTCATGAAAAAGAGAGAATTAATTCTTGTAATGACAGCCATAGAAAAAAATCACTTGAGGATCTCGCTCTAATGTATCAATTTTTTAAGGGCGAAGGTGTAACTGATGAGGAAGTAGAAGAAAGACAAAAGGTTATATGGGCTATTTTTGATCAGTATTATAAGGAAATTACAGACGATACCAGGGAAGACGTTAAAATATGGAGACTTTTTCTTGCTCGAATGGACAGGAGAAAAATGAAGCCTACTTTTGAAGAAATCGATGAAGGATTGCAGATAAATTTCAATCCAGAAATCGATCCTAGCTTAAAGGAGTATAGTGATGCAGCTCTCCAAGAAAGTTCTGAAGCAATGAAATACCTTTCATTAAAACTGTGGGCTGACTATAAAGTCAAAAATGATGAGAAGTACAAAGAGTATACTCAATATGAAGAGAACCCAAAACAGGCATTGCGGGAAGTTAAGGAGATTCTTGAAAACTTAAAAAATAACCATGAGACTTTTCACCTTTTCGAAGAGAAGATTCCTGCTCATGTTTGTACTGTTTTAGTACGGGATTATTTTGAGGAACTTTCAAAATCAGATAAAGAACTTTGTAAAGATGTTATTTTAACATGTGCATCTTCCTCTTTCAGACCGAATTATTTGTATCAGATATGGGACGGTGTTGAAGCAACAATTTCAGTATTGCCCCTTATATTAGAAAAGTTTCCTGAAGAAAGAGAAAATATAAAAGTCATTCTGTTATTAACTTTATTCGATCCTCATTCAATAGGAGCGTATGCGAAATTTTCAGATTACCCAACGAATGCAATACTTAATAATTTATGGGGTATTAGTTTTTCTGACGCACAATCTCTACTTATTGGATTTTTATATTTGAAACCGAAATATGAAGCAATGCGAGAGACTTTGAGACAAGAAAATTTTAAACAAAATAAATACAAACTGTATGAGAATGTGTTAATCGAGAAATTTGTAGGGGAGTATCAAGAAGATATAGAAAAGGTTATAGCGAATTCGATTACACTAGATGAAATAAAAAATATAAAAAATATAAATTTACGCATCTTAAGAACAGCATTTCAATTAATTCCCCTGAAGATACTTGATGAGTCCCATAAAATAATTACTCAAAACATCATATCTGCTTTTGCAGAAAAGTTATTATCTGATGATAGAGAGGAAAAAGTTGATTACCAGGTTAGACATGATTTCTTGATGAAACTTTCTAGGGTTGTTCTAGCTTCCTCAAGGGATGATGTTCATGTGTATTTACACCCATTTATTGATGGATTTAATAACACTGAATCTATGGCAGATTTATTTAAAGAATTTATCATTGCCGAAGATATGCTAAAAACTTATGATAACTTTTGGTTGGTATGGGAATTGTTTTATGATAAAGTCGCCGAGTTGTGTAAGGGTGAAAGTTACGGTTATTACAATCAAAAAATCATCAAAAGCTATCTCTTTGCTCAGACACTATGGAATGAAAATGCTACTGAATGGCATACGCTTAAAGATAATAATAAAAGGTTTTTAAATAAAGTTACAAGAAATATGGGGGGAGCTCCATCTGTTTTATATGCAATAGCAAAATTATTGAATGGAGTTGGACAAAAGTATCTTAATAATGGGATCTCTTGGATTTCTAGAATCTTAATTGAACATCATAATATAAGGACAGAGCAATTAGAGGGGAACACTATTTACCAATTAGAAAACCTAGTGAAAAGTTATATTTATAAGAATCGTGAAAAGGTAAGAAGAGAAACAAAATTAAAACAGGAAGTTCTTATCATATTGGACTTTTTAGTGGAGAAAGGATCAGTTGCTGGCTATATGCTTAGAGAGAACGTTTTATAATAATTCTAAAAGAGCATAAATATTATATTTGTCATTTATGAATTTTTCAATATTATTTAGAAAGAGCCTGATATTTTTTGTCAAGCTCTTTCCTTTCTTTACTTTTTGGTGAAAGCTAATTTTTGAGCATATAAAAAGGTAGAAGAAAAAAATAATCCCCCTACCTTTTTATCTCAATTAATATATACTTTCTAATTCTTCACGAACATCAATACGTGTTAAAAATTCGCTTTTATAGTGAGAAAATTGAAGCTTATGAAGCTTTTTATAAAAATCTTTATACATGTCTATAGATCTTCTGTATTCCTCTTTTAATTCCGAGGAAAGCTCAAAGTTATATTTCTTTTTAAATACCAATGCTCTCAATAAATTTAATTCTTTTTGAGGATTATCCTTTAAAACTACTTTAATTTGTTTATTCTCTAGTGACCACTTTAAAGCGTCATCGTATAAAGTATCTTGGTTAAAGTTATATACTATTCCATCAACACTCAGGAAGACTGATTTAGCTAGATTTTCCTCGGCTGCTGATAATTTATTTTCTTTAAAAGCCCATGTATTTTCCAAATTCCATAAATCAAATTCTATATTTTCGATTTTAACTTTATATCCACCAAAGCGATTTCTTCTATAAGTATGTTTTTCCACAAAATTTTCAAATAACTCTTCATTTCTAAAATTAAGTTTAACTGCAATATCGAAATCCCTAGGCATATTTCTGTATTCATTATGCAGATAGTAATCTCTTATTGCCCCTCCAAAAAATAACAATTCTCCTATTTCTGAAAGACTTTTAATGAACGTTAAAGAATTGGGATAATCACGCAACAAATTAAATATCTCTGCCTTTATTGTTGTCTCTGAGCCCATATTATTCACCCATTCCAAATATCATTAATAATAATTAGGGCAATTTTACACCCAATAGTTTCTGATGTAAACTTACCGCATATGAATCAGTCATTCCTGAAATAAAATCTGTAATTAACAATAGTCGATTATATAAAGATAAGTCTTCAAATTTTATATTAGGAAGTCCATTGCTGTCAAGAGATTGTATATGCCTGAAATTCTCTGAAATAAGGTGAAAAAGCTTATCTTTCTTTAATTTTGTTTTTGGTTTTTTATCAATATTGACTACAGCATCTACAAATAAATCCAGAAGATCCGTTATTACTCTATCCCCTACTAGTTCTAGTGTAATAACTTCATGATCACTATAACAATATTTGCGAGATATTTGTTGTAATAACTTTTCCAAATCTTTCGCAGTGGAAAACTCTAAAAGCGTTCCCTCAAAAGAACCTGTCATTATATCCTCGTACCTATTTTTAAAAACTTCAATAACTGCATTAATCATTATCCCCTGTGCAACAACCTTAAAATTTTGAACATTTACAAGGTCTTTGTTAGGGACTTTATTTTTTATTGCTTGTTCCCTATACTTTTTTAAGGTATTGTATGCATAACTATAATTTGTCTCAAGAAAACCAGAAATCTCTTCATAAGCATTTTCCCAGTCAACAATACCCTTTTTAACTCCATCTTCAACATCAGCCGTTAAATATGCAATATCATCTGCTGCTTCCAATATGTATGTAGCAGGATGTCTTCTTTCTCCAATTCCAACCTCTTTATGTAAATCTTCATATAAATCTTTCTCTGAATAAAAATAGCCAAATTTCTTTTTGTCTATTGCTTTTGGATGATCAGATGCCCATGGGTATTTCATTAAGGTAGCAAGAGTACCATAAGTAAAATTAGCACCATATTGATCATTAAGAAACTGCAATTTGGTCAAAATTCTAATAGCTTGTGCATTGCCTTCAAAATATCTAAAATCATTTTTTTGCTGGTGATTTAATGGACTAAACCCTTTTGATTCATATGAATTCTCTATTTTTTGAAAAACATCACTTTCAAACCATTTATCGAACCAATTCCTAATAATATCTTCTCCATAATGTCCAAAAGGCGGATTTCCCAGATCGTGTACCAAACAAGAAACCTCAACTAGTGATGCTAATTCCTTAGCTTCCCAAAAGTGTTTAAACTTTTTTTCTTCTACTAACCATGTCCCAATGTTCCAGGCCATTGATCGACCTAGGGAAGCAACCTCCATTGAGTGTGTTAATCTTGTTCTAGTAAAGTCGTTTTCTTGTAGTGGAAATACCTGTGCCTTATCTTGAAGTCTTCTTAAAGACGAAGAATAAATTATGCGATCATAATCCTTATCAAATTCGTTACGATGGGCCATCGTTACCGATCTGTCTTTTTTTATTTAGTAAGTAATCCCAATTCATTTTTGTACTCATTAGTAGCCTCCAAATTTTATTATTATAGATTACAATTTTTATTAACTTAAAACCATTACATCACTATTATTCTTGATATTCAATACCTGTTTTCGAGTTGTTTGCCATCTTACAAGTTTTTACTTACGTCGAATAATAATGTTAAAATGCTCTGTTTTCTCTCAACTATAAGTTAATCTCTTTATTACCAATTATTAGGTATTAATGCATTATCAGCCCTCCTCGTTATCAGCTTACAATGTTGAGTTATATCTATTTTAGAATGAACTTAGGTGCTTCCTCTAAGCTTGTTAGCTCTCATACGCCTTTAACGTATCATGGATTTTTATATTAGTTATTCTTACTCACCCACGGCTAATAGGTGTATTTGCATCCTCACCATATTCATTCAACTCAAGCATCATGAACTACACCACTCCCTCGAGTAGGGTTTCGGCAGCCAAACTGCTACGGTAGTTTCTCACGCCTTTTCACCGAGCTTATAACACTATCATTCTTACTAAATCCAATGCTATTTGGCTAAGAGAGAACCTTTCAGAGCGTTACCCCATCATTTGATTCTTCGATATAACCCTTCAGTTCCGAGAGGAACTGCCTGGGCTTTACCTGAAGATTGTAACCAATCTCAATTTAAACCAGGAACATTTCGCACAACTAAACTACCCCGGTAGATGGATTCCTTTACCAACCAAAAAGTCGTGGAGTCAGTCTAAAAGTTGTAAGTTTAGTACACTCCAAAAATATCATATTTTTCCTTTCTTTTCTTTCTCGTTTCCTATCTAAAAGATAGTCTAAAATAAATGTACAGGAAGTTATATATCTTTTAGACGGGCATAGCCTGCCAGTGTTTCTTAAGCAAGCGTTTCGGTTTTGTTTCTCGCGTTCGCGTTGATCCGATTGGGCTGAAATAACTTGGGATTAACGGATGAAATCGAAAAAGACAGCAACATGCTTACTATATGATGCCATTGAATACCGATTGAATAAGTATACAGACATCATTACGGAAAATGATGTTAATAAATTTCGTTCGACAAAATAAAAACCCCTCAATGTGAGAGGCAAATCTAACCGTGATACCAACCTGTTTTACAGTTAATCGTGACAAGCTCAATCCAGTTGCCTTTTCCATTTTGTTGGACATACATGGTGTAAAATCCCGGAGAACCATTTTTGCTAGAGCCAGATAATTCGACTAATTTGATTTTATCACTTTTTGAAACATATCCATTGGCATATACACTATTAATCACGTTTGACTTTATTCCTGGTGCCCAATTATATGGATCTGTAAACTTTAGTTGAGATGTTATGACATAGGCATATTGGTTATTGAATAGGATTTTTGACCAGCCAAATTGCATGGCACCAATCCAGTTTTCCTGATCCCAACCGACCGCTACCCCGCCATATACTTTCACTAATTGCCCTGGTTTAATGACCCCTAATGTTTTATACGATGTTCCGGGGGAAGATTTTACAACCAGAGTTTGAGCTGCATAGGCTTTGTCTTCATCCATACTTCCCGATGCATTCTTTTGGAATGTAAATTCGATAATCTGTCCTTTTGGAACTGTACCATCAGCTAAGTATTTGTTGTAAGCCTCACCTTCAGCAGTTATACCTTCAAAATCACTGCCATCTCTTTTCAATAACAAAGCGTGTTGCTGCTTGCCTTCATTATTTTTTATCGTTACAACAGTATACCCATGAGGATCTTTATTTTTAGCGATTACATAAGAAAAATGATACACGTAATTGACTGTTAATTGCCCATTGTTAAAGTACCAAGTACTACTTACACCATCCTGTTTTCCCTTTGCCATCCAAACACCACTGATATTATCACTCGCCTGTGATACTTCTGAAGATGTTGAACTTTTAGGTTGTGATGTCTTTACTGCCGGTTTTGTTTTTTGTTCTGAACTTTGTGCGGAAGTCTCTGTCGTTTTTGTTTTTTGTTCCGAACTTGGTGTGGAAATTTTAGTTGATTCATTAGGCGTTTTTCCACATCCAGAAAGCACTACCCCAAGAAGAACTACCCAAACAACTATTATCTTTTTCATTTACATTACCCCCCCTTTTATATAGAATGTTTTTTCTTTATTTTAACATTTCTGGTTCAATTAAACTGCCACGTTAGTGTAAGTGAAACACTTCAAAAAAGATTTTTAATCAGTATTCTTACTCTTTCGGTTTCCTCGCCCGTTTGCTAAATAAATTTAAAAAGCACTCTTTAGCTATCTGTTAATTTTAGGTTTATAAAAAAGGCCCCTTAAACGTCCGTTTATGGAACTATTAATCTCTTTATCAAAAAACAGCCTTTTTCTGCCTATTCATAGCCCAAAACTCATTTCCAAAAACAAAGTAACATTTTTGATATTCAACACCGTCTATGGTGCTGAAATGGAGGTATAAACAAATAGTGATTTTTGGTTATGCAAGGGCTAGTACAGAGGAACAGATCCTAGATATGCAGATTGATGCATGTTCAAATAAAAAAGCCCTCACACATGTTGAGGGCTCAATGTTTCTTCATATTCCTTTACTATCCGGTAAAATGTACTCCTAGGAACGTTAACCTTCTTCATAGCCTCAACTGCTGTTATCTCATTATCTTTCCATTGTTTGTATGCTTGTTCAAACTCTTGAGTAATTTCAGTTTTTGGTCTGCCCAGGTGTTTCCCTTGAGCTTTTGCTACCGCAATCCCCTCAGCCTGCCTTGTCTTGATTTCCTCACGTTCTTTTTCGGCGAATGCAGTAAGAAGAGTCAAAATGATTGTTTGTATTGCTCGCTTCATAACATCGTCATGTTCATTGCTGGTGTTAATCATAGGCTCCTTTATGAAAAGCAGCTGCACTCCATTTTCTACAAACCATTTATATTCCTTCATTGTGTCATCCATATGCCGTCCCATCCGAGTAATGGAATCAAATACAACCGTATCCCCTTCACGCACCATTTGTTTTAATAATTGATACTGAGGACGTTCAAAGTTTTTACCACCTGCCTTTATCAATAAATATATCCCGTTCTTCAATTCCTTCCTTCCTCATAGTCTCCATTTGCCTCGCTTCGTTTTGTTCTTTTGATGATACACGGACATAACCGAATATTTTCATATGTATCAAATCTACCTTTCTATGGAATATCTGTTATTTATTGCATTAACTATATATCAACCTATCTCAGAAGGTCAATCATAATTTTGGGATATCCCAAAAATGTTTTTTATAACCTTTTAAGACTACAAGAACGTTGATTTTATAGGGAGCATGTAACCATCCCGAAAGGTGTACCTTTTGAAACACCCGAAAATTTGTAAAGGTCAATGTAAATTAATAAACGTCTGTAAAAGATTTTCGTAGCCTTTACAGACGTAAAATAAGGGTTAGTTTATAAATCCTTAAAGGTATATCTTTACAAACTATTTATAAAACTGATAAAAATTCAGAATGGAAAATTATAGAATTGTATTATACACTATAATAGTGTAAATATTTAAATAGGAGGAACTATTCATGTTTTTAACTATTGATGGGTTTGTCAAGGCTTGGGAGTTCGAAAGTACTTCAACGCAAAAAATGCTTGACGTTTTAACCGATGAATCTTTGAAGCAATCCGTTAAACCTAATGATCGTACCCTAGGTGGTATTGCTTGGCATATTGTCACTGCCCTTCAGAGTTTTATGGGACAAACAGGTTTAACCTTTGAAGCACCATCTCATCATGCTACCGTTCCTACTACAGCAAACGAAATCGCAGATACTTACCGCCAAGCTAGCCAATCCTTAATCAAAGCTATTAAAACACAATGGACAGATGAAACCCTAACGGAATCTTGTAACATGTTTGGACAATTCGAATGGGCAAAAGGATTTAGCCTTTCTATACTTATAAATCATCAAATCCATCATCGTGGACAAATGACCATCCTTTTGCGCCAAGCAAACTTAATCGTTCCAGGGGTATATGGTCCTGCTAAAGAAGAATGGAGCCAAATGGGTATGGAAGCTCCTGCAATTTTATAAGGGTAGTACCAACCTTTTTTACGAAAAAAGAAGAAGCCGGTTTTTCCAACGATTAAGAAGGAATAACCGGTTTTTATATATTAAAAGAATCCGATGTTAAGTTATATGATGAGTATCTATGGTTACAAAACATATAAAATGATAGGATTAAATGACATTATACAGCAACCTTGGGATTCCTAATAGGATGATCGAGGTCGCTTACTGTTGTTTTGTGTGCTTTTCCAAGTTTACATAAAATCCGTTATTGGTAGTTATAGCAAATATTCCTGATTGATTCAGCTTGAAAGTGAGGAAGTGTATAAAACAATATTAGTCCGTTTATCGGTAGTGGTCATTAAAATATGTGGTTAATCTGAATCAAGCTCCATATTTCTACAATGGATTTTCCGTCTAATTTAACTTTATTAAGTATATCCTCTTCACCGTCATTCGAAATTTTACTTGAAGCATCTTGAACCTTCCAAAATCCCCAGTTGCTAATGCAATAACGCTCATCCTCGTACATAAAATGCATCGTTTTCCCCATCTTTAAATCTTCCAGAAATTCTTTATAAGAATAGTCCATTACATATATACTCCTTACAAACTTTTTAGAATTTATAGTTTAACATGAATTAAGCAGTGTATACCGTATTCACGTCAGGTTACCATAACATCATGGTATGATTTTATGGTACAGAAGGTTATTTTTTGTAAGGTATTTGGTAACCTGTAAACCTATCAGGTACATTCTCCATCGAAGTATGATTTACAAAAAAAATTGTTTTGAGAATAGATTTATCGAACGATTTATTTATGTCTCATTATCACAATACTCAACTATATCCCCATAGGGAATAAAAGCTGTATCTGGATAAAGTTCTTTTAAGGCCTTTACCATCTTTTTGTCTATCGTGTGATATGAGAAATTCCATAGTTGTCATTGTAATTCTGACTGTTGTTTTCTGCAGCAAAAGTTGGGAATCCACCACCTATTACGAAGGCAGTTGTTCGTTTTAAACCTTTTTGAAATTTATTTTCTTGTTATTCATACATTCGTTCCTCTTCGCGAAGCCTTATTTTGTTTCATTAAACGTAAATCAACAGAGAAATATTTCAAACTTCAAACATTAGTGATTGCGAAATAGGGACCGGTTCCAACAAGAGATTACTATACTTTGATAATTTGTTCCCGTCAAACAGGTAAAATGTAATATTGACACCTATTATTCATTCTATAATAAAAGATAACCATGATGAAAGTCCTCTTTTTACTTTCAACTATTTACATTCGTTTTGTTAAAATAATAACGCTTTAGATACTCTTTTGGCGCAAAGGTAATATTAATCTTCAGATGTATATTTCTTTTTTATAAAAATACCATAAAATAAAATAGGTCAAAAGAGTTGGTTAAAAAAAGAGAAAACAATTCCATTAGCACATTAAAATATAATATGTTTTAAAATATTAGGGTTGGTACTTGCATAGCTGTGACCAATAGAAGGAATTATTTAACATATGTAGAATATTTAAGGATAGGTCAATTAAAAGGGGGATTTTGAATGGATTTTTCAGTTTTCGAAGCTTGGTTGCATTATCTCTTGTTGACTATGAGTGGATGTTTAATTCTCTCCTTCCTATTGTTATTTATATCCAATAAGTATATAAAAAAGAAATTTGATCAAATAGAACAAAATGATTAACTCAATGGAATATAAACAAGTTAAATAATGAAATTTATTTTTCAAACAGAACAAGAAAATCCATCTTGAGGAGAACCTCCAAGATGGAAATCATACCGTAACTTTTTCTATTAAGTAAATACACATAAATGATAGATTCAAGTTTTTTTCGTTTGCATATGTATGTAGTGAAAAAATAAAAGAAGGGTGATAAAATGGCTGGTAATAAACTTTGGTCTCCGCAAGAAGATGAATTGATCGACAATACCATTATCAATCTTCCACATCGCACAGAAATCGAAATTTCAGCAATTTTGTTTGGGCATCCTTTGTTAAAAAAGAGAACCTCATCTGGGCTGCTTCAACATGTAGAGCAACGACGCAGTAAGTTAAAGAAAACCAAAGCCAAAACTAAAACAAAAAAAGTGGTATAGAAGTAGGGTATTTTTGCATCCCCCCGAAAAGGTTTATTATGAAATCCCTTCTGGGGTACGGTAAAGATTCGTGGATTGAGGGCCATCAGAGGAGTAAATACCATTTAAGCAATTTTGATAAATATTTATGGACTGAATGGAAAACTGTTCAGTCCATAAATATTTATCTTACTCCATTAAAGCGCCCGATTGCTGAAAAACAAGGTATTGCATAATTTGATTATTATACCTAACTTGTGAAACGGTTCACCGCACCTTTCAAATTGGCGGTTTCTTTTCATCACGACAAATTGGTTTTTAAAATCCAGAAACTGGCCTTGATTCCACTATAAAGGATCTATTTAATTCTGTTACATAAAACTGCATTTATACCTTTTTAACAAATTCAGATTTTAATTTCATAGCTCCAAAACCGTCAATTTTGCAATCAATATCGTGATCACCCTCAACTAAACGTATATTTTTAACTTTTGTACCTATTTTTAAGATTGATGAACTTCCTTTTACTTTAAGGTCCTTGATTACTGTTACAGTATCACCATCGTTTAAGACATTTCCATTTGCGTCTTTAATAATCTTTTGATCTTCAATATTGTCGGTTTCTAATACTAAAGCCCACTCATGAGCACATTCCGGGCAAATAAAAAGACTACCATCTTCATAAGTATACACTGAATTACATTTTGGGCAGCTTGGCAAATTAGACAAAATTATATTCCTCCATCCGATATTGTTAATTCTAATTTTATCACTGTCACTTATTATAACGAAAAAACTAACCCTTCACTGTTACAAATGCACATTTCAAAGGTTAGTCTTTGTATTTTCTGACTTATTATAAAAAATACCCCATTTACTTCTGATAAAGTTCACCTAATAGAAACCACTTAAAAACAGTAAAATGTTAATTAAAGTTGTTTTTAGATAATTTTGCAGTTAACTATAAAAGTCAGTACATAAGCCCCCTCCTCATATGCAAAAAAAGGAAATTCCTTCATCAAAGATCCTATGGTGCAAAGAAATTCCCTAATGTCCGTTTGTAAATAATAACGATAGTTTAGGAAAACCTAGTTTAAAAAGAGAAGACAGGAGGGCGAAAAAAATGGCAGAAAGCCCAAAGACAAACAACAAGACTTTATGCATGAGTGAATACGATGTTTTAAAACGAGTAATCCTTTGTCAGCCACAATATATGACGATCCGCGAAGTAATTAATGAGACGCAGGAGCATTTTAAGAATGAAGGTATCCATATTGAACGTGCGCTCGAGCAGCACGGGGAATTTGTCAAAATACTAAAGAAAAATGACATCGACGTTATTTTATTGCCTTATCATAAAAAATATCCTGAGCAGGTCTTTACTCGGGATATTGGTTTTACATTAGGGCAAACAATCTTTGTTGCTAAGCTGGCAACAGATGTTCGTGCAGGAGAGGAAAATGTTTTAAAACAATGGCTGGAGGATGAAGAAATCTCTTATTATAATTTAATCGAGGAACGAATTGAAGGCGGAGATGTTTTAATTGATCGGGAAACAATTTACGTGGGGCTTAGCAATCGGACGGACCAAAAAGCTGCTGAACAATTACAGCGTCTTTTAAATCAATTCAATGTCATTACCATCTCATTTAAAGAAAAATACCTGCATTTGGATTGTATATTTAATATCGTATCACCTGAAGTGGCCTTATTTACCCAAATGCCTTAACGAAAGAAGACATCGAGCTTTTTGCTTCACGATATGAATTAATTGAAGTTTCGGAAGAAGAACAATTTCAATTGGGAACAAATGTATTGAGTATTGGCAACAAACGGGTATTAAGTCTGCCGGTCAATGGGAAGGTAAACAAACAGCTTCGTAACCGGGGATTTGAAGTTATTGAAGTGGATATCACAGAAATCATTAAATCTGGTGGTTCCTTCCGTTGTTGTACACTTCCTATCTTACGAGAAACGTAAAAATAAAAACATAAAAATAACTATATAAACAACCTACAAGCCCCAACAGGGTGAGGTTGTTTTGATTGGTTCTTTTAACCATATATATAATAAGGATTTGACCGATTTAAATAAACGTTTGATTAATTTTTTACTTTACCTCATCTAATTTTGATAAGTTAACCAATTTATTTTGAACTAAAATTCTTTCTATTTAGTTTTATGGAAAAAATAAATAATTTAACTGCAATTCCTATTCCACAATCTGGCAGTTATATATAGTATCAACAACAAAACAATGATATGGTGCACCCTTTATCATTGTTTATATGTATCCATAGAATAGGCGTTTAAGGACTTGACTTGGAGCCTCTGTGGGTACGATTTGTCTTGAAAGGCTGAAGCTAAGGTTTCATCAGGCAAACGAGCCTATCATACCCACCTCTCCAAGTAAAGTCCTATCGTTGTTTACGTTGAAAACTATAATTACTTACTAAAGATAATAAGTAAACAAAGTTAGAAAAGAGGCTGTTTTTGTTTCGTTATTTACGATGAATACGGTCAAAAATCATACTACATATAATGGCCGATTGTGGAATATTAAATAGCCTATGCTCTCGATAGTTTAGGCTATTTAGTACGAGTTTCTTCTATTATATGTTGATCAATTTAAAGTCATATTCCTTAACTTAGATCATACCTATAATTAAAATTTCGGCATAGCTTCCACAGCATCCGCCAAATCACTATAGGAATCTCTTAAATATTTTGCTGTGGTCGAAATATTACTATGTCCTGCTAATCTTCGAACTTTTTCAATGTCATTATTCGTTGCTTTTAACATCCATTTGCAAAAGGTATGCCTGAACATATGGGGTGTTAATTTTTTCTTCGGTAAGCTGTAACTTTCAATCATCGCCTGGATTCCACGAACCGTAAATTGGGGTGATCGCTGGCTATAAAACACATAGGATGATTCTTCTACATGAGGTTTTTTGTTTGCCATTTCTGCTCTAAAAATTAACCAGTCGTACAGTTCTTGCCATAAGGTATGGGACATGGGCACAGTCCGAAGCTTACGTCCCTTTCCAACAATCCGAATACGTCGCAATTCCATATCAAGGTCGGTTAGTTTTAAGTTTGACAATTCATCTACCCTCAAACCAGCGTATGTCAATAAATAAATAATGGCTCGATCCCGGCGATACTTCTCTTCGGGATCTACTCCTCTGCTTTTGACCGGTGTCTTTCTTACACGATTCAAAAGATCTTCAAACTCTTCTTCTGTCAGCCACATGATTTTTTCGGAATCTTCATCAGCTGATTTGACATTTTTAATTTCTACCATCGGGTTATGCTGTAGCTTCTTATTTTTAACGGCCCATGAATAAAAACTGCGCAAAGCATTTAACCGACGATTAATGGTGGTAATGGCTAATGGTTTCCCTTCTTGTGGATTTACCAACCCATGAATCCATTTTCTTACATCCGTTGCTGTCACAAAACCATCAGGTTGAATATGTAAATCTTCTAAAAAGATAAGGATATCATTCCGATAGGAAATTACGGTTTTTGAGGACTTGTCTTTTTTCTGAAGATCGGCAATATACTCTTCCAGCATCTTTTTCACCTCTTAACTTATATGCTGAGTTTAAAACTCTAAAAATCATATCAAATTGACCCAAAAAATGAACATTATATGACAAGTATAACATAGGATTTTGATAGTTTAAATGAATATAACACATATTATTATATGCCAAGTTTAAAATGTCTTTAATAGATAAAAATAATAAGTGGGTACCAGTATTCTCCACAGCTTTTTGATCTTTTTTCATACTTATACGTAGAATGGAGCTATGGTAGTAAATCCATATAGATTAGTGGAACGTTTAATAGTACGAGCACCACCAATTTGTAAAACTCCAGAATTGGTCAACTCGCCGATTTTCAAAAAATTGATTTTAACTCTTAATTGAAGATCATTATTCATATGAATCACCCACTATGACAAGAGTTGAGCTTTGGGCTTATCCATAAAAAGAAGCAGATCCCCGGCGAGAATGACCGAATTATTATTGTGAGCCATTGCTGACCACTTTGCTGATTATACTCACCAATAATTATAACTATGCTTAAACTCATTTAAAACCTCTCTACACATAAAAAACACTACCCTTTCCATGATATTACAGAAAGAATAGCGTTTTTTTCGTTTTGGGAGTAATGATTTGCCTTAGCTTGATGGGCATGTGGCGGTACCCCTAATAGACTGTGATAAATGTTTTTTTATTTTAAAATCAATATGTGTTATACCGAATATTTAATTGCCTTCCTAAATTCATCGATAAATTAATAACTGTTAATGAGCTTTAACACCTGTTCTTTTTCAGGGAGAGAACTAATTGCCCCTTTTCCTGTTGTGGTAAGTGCTCCAACCGCATTGGCAAATTGAAGAAGTTCATGATGGTTCGTATTACAAATATCTTCCAAATTATAAGGGGTCACCTGTTTCGATAGCAGTTGGTACAAGAAGCCGCCAATAAATGCATCACCAGCACCTGTTGTATCCTGAACATCGACTCGATATCCTTTCGATGTGAATTTATCATTTTTAAGATAAAGTTCTGCACCCGTTGCTCCCTTTGTATAGATAACAGCACGGACATCCCCGACAAATAAGGAACGAATGGCATTTTCCTCATGATCAATATTCGTAATAAATGATAGTTCCTCATCAGAGATTTTTAAAAGATGTGCTTTCGGGATAAAACTCAATATCGTTTCTCGACAATACTCCGGGTTCTCCCATAGCGGAAGCCGAACATTTGGATCAAAGCTAATCAGCGCCCCGTTTCGCTTCGCCTCATTGATCGCTTTGATATGTGCCTGCTTCATGGGACTTTCAACCAAATCAACGGAGCAAAAATGAAGAATATCTCCGCTCGAAAACCAATCTCCGTCAATTTCTTCTTTCTTCATTAAGAGATCCGCTGATGGATTACGGTAAAAGGAAAAATCCCTTTCCCCGTCATTACGTAATGAAACAAAAGCAATTGCTGTATTAGCTTCATCCGTTCTTAAAATTTTGTCAGTTTGTACACCAGCTCGATTTAACGTTTCGATAAGGAAATCTCCAAAGGCATCCAAACCTAATTTGGAAATCATGGAGGATTCCCCCCCCAGACGTGCTCCCGCAAACGACAATACATCTTTCAGTGCTTTTCCCTTTTGGAGGGGAATGAAATCGATTAATACTTCCCCGATAGAATATAAGCTTTTCATCCTTTTCACCTGATTTCTTAATCTTAATCATAAATCCCATTTGGTTGCATGTAGCAATGCTTTTCCGTCCGTTGTAAAAAAGCGAATTTCTTTACTGTCTTCCTTAGGGAAGATCCGGCTTGTAAATACTTCCTCTCCATCATTTATAAAAATCTCGACAGAGGATGTGTCCACAAACAGGTGAAATTTAATTTTAGATGCATCTATAAAACATTTTCTAACGGTTCCATACTAGTCCCCTACGGATTCACCTGAAAATGTTCGGTCTAAAATGACCTTTTTCTGAACGGCATCATACTTAATAATGGTTTTCTCGTTATCCCCAGCCCTAAACTGGACTCCAAATTCTTTTGCATCGAAATTTTCAAACTCACAAATCATTTCGAATGATGTCCCGTAAAGGCATCATACATTTTCTTTTCCTGATGAAAAACGTCTTTAATCTCATGTTGCTGTTTGCGAAGTGCTTGAAGCTCTTTTACTGGTTGTTGAATTAGTTTGCAATTCCGAATCGATAATTCTCTTGGCAATGTCAAACAATGAGCCCACCCGTTTTTATCGAGGGTAATCAATTTCCGGCAGTCCCATCCAACCTACTAATATTCGCCGACCATCCGCATCCATCATCGCTTTTCTTTAATCATGTCTCGATCTAGTTCACTAAATGCTGCCATTACAGTTAAAAAGAACTTACCAGTTGGTGTCCTTGTATCAATTCCTAAGTTCAGGATAACAAAATGTATGTTCCTTTCACGAAGCTGCTCAACTAACTGCAATAGTTGAACAGTATTTCGTCCAAGACAATCCATTCGCGTTACAACCAAGGTATCATCAGAAGCTATTTCGGAAAGGAGTTCATCCAATTGTGCCTTTTTCTTAGAAACACCACTAATTTTCTCCTTCAAAATTTTGTCTACCCCATATTTTGTAAGTTGTTCAATTTGGCTATCTAGATTTTGATCTTGTGTACTTAAAAAATAGAAGTCGATTTTGTATTCAAATTATTAAAATTATTTCGAATAATCTGTAGTTATTTGTATTTTTTTGTAGGTTGGGTTATAAAATCAATTATATCTTCTTAAATGGTAGAATTGGAAGCGTTTCCAAAGGAGGGGTACTGCCTAACACTTCCTACAACTAAATCCTAAGAAAGAGAGGCTGAACCGATAGACTTTATATGCATTGAAAGTCCCTTTTGAAACTCAAACTGATTATGAGATTTTAAGCATTTTCTAAGTTTTTATATTAAAAGATTAAAAGGTGGGATTGAAATGAAGAAAATTAAATTCATTAGCTTATTTTTAATTCTTACGCTTCTTTTAGCGGCTTGTGGAACGAAAGATAAATCGACTAGCGGAGCGGGGAATGACTCAAAAGTATACAAAATCGGTGTGGATACAACTTACCCTCCGTTTGAATTTAAGAATAGGAATGAATATAAAGGAATTGATATTGAATTAATTAATGCAATTGCCAAAAATCAAGGCTTTAAAATCGATCTTTCTCCTATGGACTTTGGCGGAATTATACCAGCCATGCAAGCTAATCAGCTTGACGTAGCGATTGCAGGCATGAGCATTACGGATGAAAGAAAGAAAGTCGTTGATTTCTCAACACCATATTTTAATGCAGGATTAACAGTTGTTGTCAAAAAGGATAATACAACGATTAAATCCGTTGATGACCTAAAAGGAAAAACGGTTGCAGTGAAAAAAGGAACGACTGGTTCAAAATATGCATTGGATAATGCTGATAAACTAGGAATTAAAGTCGTTCAATTTAATGATAGCCCTGCAATGTTCCAGGAAGTGGCGAACGGAAATGCTGATGCACTAATCGAGGATTATCCTGTAATCTCCTATGCAATTGCCCAAAAAGACCTTGGTTTAAAAATCGTGGGTGATCGTTTGAATGGAGACAAATACGGTATTGCCGTGTTAAAAGGACAAAACAAAGATTTATTAGCAAAAATCGATAAAGGTCTTGCAGAACTGCAAAAAGATGGAACATACGATAAGATTTTAAAAAAATATATTGGTAAATAAGATTTTTAATCATCACTAGGCGCGCGCATTTACGTGCCTTCTTACTTGGAAGGAGATGAATTAAGTGAAAATAATAGCTGCGGCATTGCCAATTTTACTTCAAGGACTTCAAGTGACCCTTTATATATTTGTAATAGCGATTATACTTGGTTTTTTAATCGGTTTAGTAGTTGCCCTATTGCGACTTGCACCTTTCAAGATCTTAAACTGGATTGCCAAGGTATATGTTGATGCCATTCGTGGAACGCCGTTTATTGTCCAATTGTTTTTTATCTATTTTGGTGTTAACTCATTACACTTGATTTCCCTAAATAGTACGGTTGCCGGGATTATTACCGTTGCCATCAATGCAGGGGCTATTTTGCTGAGATTATCAGAGCCGGCATCCAATCCATTGATAAAGGACAAACTGAGGCTGCAAGATCAATCGGATTTACCGGTGCACAAACCATGAGGTATGTGGTGCTTCCACAAGCATTTAGAAGAATGCTCCCTACCATTACGAACCAATCAATCATTAGCTTGAAAGATACTTCACTTTTATCCGTCATTGGTATAGCGGATTTAACACAGCAAGGTCAGATTCAAGCTTCGGCTACGTTTGAAGCATTTAAGATTTGGCTGGCTGTTGGTGTTATTTACTTTATCATCATTTACTTGTTAACCATTCTTGCTAATATCGTCGAAAGGAGAATTCAGCTTCGATGAGTATTATAACTGTAAAAAACTTGAGTAAATCTTTTGGAAAAGTAGAGGTTTTAAGAGATATCAATGCAGTAGTGCAAGAAAAAGAAGTCATTTGTGTAATTGGTCCATCTGGATCAGGGAAGAGTACATTCCTTCGCTGTTTAAATCGCTTGGAGGAAATCTCAGGCGGCGAGGTAACCATTAACGGTCATGATATTACCGATCCAAAAATTAATTTAAACAAAGTTAGACAAGAAGTAGGTATGGTTTTTCAACAGTTTAATCTATTTCCTCATAAAACAGTGTTAGAGAACATTACTCTAGGTCCTATAAAAATTCGCGGTACTGAGAAATCAGAAGCCGAAAAAATAGCGCTAAAACTGCTTAATAAAGTGGGACTAAAAGAAAAAGCTAGTAGCTATCCAGGCGAATTATCCGGAGGACAAAAACAGCGGGTTGCGATTGCAAGGGCACTTGCAATGAATCCAAAAATTATGTTATTTGACGAGCCAACTTCCGCACTTGACCCTGAAATGGTAGGAGATGTTTTAGAGGTAATGAAACAGCTGGCTAAAGAAGGTATGACCATGGTAGTTGTTACACATGAAATGGGCTTTGCCAGGGAAGTGGGGGACCGGGTGATCTTTATGGACGGCGGTTATATTGTCGAAGAAAATGAACCGAATGCATTGTTCGGCAACCCGCAGCACGAACGGACCAAAGCTTTCTTAAGTAAAGTGTTATAGATTTTATTTTTCGATTTTATTCCCCATTAAAAAAGAGCGCCTGTCTTAGGCACTCATTGAGTATTATTCTAAACCAAGATTGAATTGTATAAATAATATTGCACATTAATTAATTTTGAATAAAAAATCACTCTTGCTTACATCATATTAATGGTGTCGAAAAACACTAAACCTTACAATATTTAAGTATCTGAAAAAGCTATCCACACCATTGGGTAGTTTTTTCATTTGAAACAATTATTTTAGGGTAAAAGTTTAATTAATTTCTCACCATGGTACTTAAATTTCTGAGAACATTTTTCAATTTGATTAAAATTAACTTTCTTTTTCATTCGTAATTTTTGTCCAGGATGAATGGTGCAATTACATTTAACTTATTCCAGGACTTAATTTGAACAATTTATATTGGGAGGGGTTTGCTATTACAAAATTGACTTTTATTATTTTAATTTAACTATGCCTTCACGAAGCCAAAATGATCTAAGCTCATTGCTTTTAACCGTTAATATATTTTCAAGGGTTATGAAATCCTGCGAATAAGTGAGCATTCGAGAGATATAGCTATCATACTAAGGGAGTTAAGTAAATAATAAAAAAAGAGACTAATGTTTAAAGAGGGCACTGAAAATCCATCGGATTTTTGGAGGGTTTAAAAAGTGATAACAAAAATACGACTCTAAAATTCAAAATATGAATTTTGAGTCGTTTTTTTGTGTAAATTGGGGGTCTTCAGGCTCTATTGTAGAAGAGGTATTAATAAAAAGCCGATTCCTTATCGTCTTAGAAAATCGACTTATGACTAGTTTTATACTATAGCAGGTTGTTTTTCTTCTGCTAACTCTAATAAATGCTCTTTCACATTTTCCGTATGAACAAACTTTTGAGCAACACCTGTTTCGATTGCAGCATGAGCAACGGCTGCTGCTACATGAGCCGCTACTCTACGGTCAAATGGATCTGGTATCACATAATCAGGGTGAAGTTCTTCATCTGCGATTAATCCGGCAATTGCATAAACAGCTGCCAGTTTCATTTTTTCGTTGATTTCTTTCGCGCAAACGTCCAAAGCACCACGGAAAATTCCCGGGAATGCCAGTACGTTATTGACCTGATTTGGAAAATCAAACGGCCAGTCCCGACAACGAGTGCTCCCGCTTCCTTTGCCTCCTCCGGCATGATTTCCGGCACCGGATTGGCCATGGCAAAAATGATTGAATGAGGATTCATAGAAAGAACCATTTCTTTCGTGACGGCACCTGCAGCTGATACTCCAACAAACACATCCGCTCCCACGAGGGCATCTACCAATGTTCCCTGTTTTTGTTCATTATTGGTGATGTGAGCCATTTCCTCTTTGAATCGATTCATTCCCAACGTACGTCCTTCATAGATGATTCCTTTTGTATCACATAAAATGACGTCTTTTACACCCATATTAAGCAGCAACTTGACAATCGCCACGCCAGCAGCTCCGGCACCGTTAGCTACAACGCGAATTTCTTCTATTTTTTTATCAACTAGTTTCAAAGCATTGAGTAACCCAGCTGCGGTGACAATCGCTGTACCGTGCTGGTCATCATGGAAAATCGGAATATTACAAACATTTCGCAGACGATCTTCAATTTCAAAGCATTCCGGTGCTGCGATGTCTTCTAAGTTCACTCCGCCAAAGGTCGGTTCCAATAATTTAACAACCTCTACAATCTTGTCCGGATCTGTTGTATCTAAGCAAATCGGGAAGGCATCCACATCTGCAAACGATTTGAATAACAATGCTTTCCCTTCCATAACCGGCATGGCAGCTTTAGGACCTATATTTCCTAGACCGAGTACGGCTGTTCCATTTGAAACAACAGCAACAAGATTCCCCTTCATGGTGTAATCATACACTTTACTTTCATCTTCATAAATGTCCATGCATGGATCCGCTACACCTGGAGAATATGCGAGACTTAAATCTTTCGCATTTCGTACTGGAACTTTTGAATGAACTCCTAGCTTTCCTCGATTTTCCTTGTGCATTTGTAATGCTTCTTCACGTAATGTTGACATGCAATGTTCTCCTTATGTTTAATTTCATTTTTGTTACCGCCTAGTCAAAAAATACTCAGTTCTCCTGAGAAAAATCTTTAACAGCGGCTTAAGCAACATCATGATCATTAAAGTAAACAATTTCCGAAAGAATCTTACAACCTTGAATGTTCTCGAAAGCTTCTCGTGCTTCGTTTTCTGTGTGAAATTCAAACATTGTATTGTTTTCTTTTGAATATACGGTGATTACCCACATTAAAATGCTTACCTCCAATTAATAGATAACTTTTCCCTTTTTCCTAGAACGTCCAAGGGTCAACCATGTTTGTAATCCTGAAAAGGAGATGTTCCTTTAGGCATGGAGCGAATTTCATATATATATTTTTGCAACATTGTAATTTTCCCATTTAATTTTTGACTGACTTTTACCACATCCGGATCTGAGATCCCTTTATTCTTTGTCAATTCGTAAATGTTCCGGCGACATTCATCTATACTATTGCTTAAATCCAGCGCATTCTTCAAAATCATTAACCACACCTCCTTTTCTACAATTTAAAAATCTTAAGCATTAACTAAAGTGAAACAATGATCATTAAAGTAAACAATCTTAGAAATAATCTTGCAGCCCTGGATATTCTCGAAATATTCCTTTGCTTCTTCTTCTTCTATTTAAAATTCAAACATTGTAGTATTTTCCTTTGAATAGACAGTGATTACCTGCATAAAAAATTCCTCCAATTAAAAGATAACTTTTTCTCTTCCCTCATAGATTGATAGATAAATTCCGAAAGCTATATCTTCTTTACTCACCATACTGAATCTAATCTTTTTTTATTGGTAATATTACTATGGCCAAGAGTCATAGAATTCTTTGTTAGCTATGTCGATTTCAGGGATGATTCGTGGTTAAAAATGTGGCTAATTCTTTACTTTTTTGCTTACTTTCTTTACGCATTCTCGCTCGCTCTGGTGCGGTTTCATGTAACTTTCTCTCTTCTTCTGTTTCCGGAATGACATGTGGAACAGGCGTTGGACGTTTATGTTGATCAAGAGCAACAAATGTTAATAGTGCAGTTGCTCCAATTTTACGCTCACCGCTTTTTAAGTCTTCGGCAATAATTTTTACAAAAATCTCCATTGAGGATGTACCTGTCCATGTCACATACGATTCAAAACAGACGGCATCTGTCGTTCGAACTGGATGTAAAAAGTCAACCGAATCAGTTGAAGCAGTTACACACTCTCTTCGGCTATGGCGCGCTGCAGAAATTGACGCGACTTGGTCCAAATCGCTCATTAATTTTCCGCCAAATAACGTATTGTGATTGTTTACATCGTTTGGAAATACACGGCTTGTTCGGATAACTCGTGATTCTCTGCAATATCTCGCTTCCATACACAACCTCCTAAAATACATAAATCTCTTGGCGTTATATTTACACCATTTTGGGGTTATCTCCGCTCCTACGTACTCGTCAATAGGAATCCAATATTTAACTTCTTTAAAGACTTACTTTTAGCTTACCAGTGAGAAGCTAAGGCACCTTCATACCGAGACACCGTTTCGAAGACATTCTGTTCCTAAAGTCGCCGCCTGACGACGTAAAATATGAAACTATTGGGCTGCATTGGTCAAGTTGGCAACCGTCCAATTGTATTCAGTTTTTAGTTGTAAAAAGCGTTCCAGACGGGCACTTGAATGCTCGGGGCTTGTCCTTCATAACCGTGAGTCAACAGTAATACAAGTCCAGATTTTTGTCCCCATTTCGCTCTTCCTGTTGAAACGGATTGATCAAAAAGCTCTTGTGCCGTGTTGGCAAAGTCTCCATATTGCGCTTCCCACATGACGAGCGTTTCAGGAGCAAACACATTATAACCATATTCAAATCCCTCAACGTCTGTTTCCGACAGTGGACTATCTTGAACATGACGATTCATTTGTTCTGCTCCATCTTGACTGAGATATCAGTATATTCCAGCACTATAGGCAATTTTTATAACTTCCTACAATTTTTAAACCCTTCTTGCTAAAAATATTAATTTAGGTGTCTGAGCTAACATACTTACACCCAACCACGAAAACGGGAGGCTTCTGCCATCCTTCTTATTCCAACCATATATGCAGCCAAGCGCATATCTATTTGGTATTTTTGTGCTGTTAAGAATACCCTCTCAAAAGATTCGACTATTTTATAGCGTAATTTTTGAGATACTTCTTCTTCTGTCCAATAATAACCTTGGTTGTTTTGCACCCATTCAAAATATGAAACAGTTACACCACCAGAGCTAGCAAGGACATCTGGGACAAGTAACACATTACGTTCGGTTAATATGGTTGTCGCTTCAAGCGTTGTAGGTCCATTCGCAGCTTCTACAACAATTTCAGCTTGAATACGATCCGCATTTTCACGTGTAATTTGATTGGAAATCGCAGCTGGAACAAGAATTTCACATTCTTTTTCGAGTAACTCTTGATTCGTAATGACATTTGTGAATAAACTTGTTACTGTGCCAAAACTATCACGCCGATCAAGCAAATAATCAATATCAAGCCCTTCTGGATCATAAAGCGCACCATATGCATCAGAAATGCCAACCACCTTTGCTCCTGCATCCTGCATAAATTTTGCAAGATAACTTCCTGCATTCCCAAATCCTTGGATAATAACACGTGCCTCTTTTAATTGAATCCCTTTTCGCTTTGCTGCCTCTTCAATACAAATGGTGACTCCTCTGGCTGTTGCTGTTTCTCGTCCTTGTGAACCACCTAGTACAATTGGCTTTCCAGTAATAAATCCCGGCGAATCAAATTCTTGAATATGGCTATACTCATCCATCATCCATGCCATAATTTGTGGATTTGTAAATACATCTGGTGCGGGAATATCTTTTGTTGGTCCAACGATTTGACTAATGGCACGCACATAACCTCGACTCAAACGTTCTAATTCATGGAAGGACATGTTGCGAGGGTCACATATAATTCCGCCTTTCCCACCACCGTACGGAAGATCGAAAATACCACATTTTAAACTCATCCACATTGATAATGCTTTTACTTCCTCCTCATTTACTTCTGGATGGAAACGTACTCCCCCTTTCGTAGGGCCAACTGCGTCGTTATGTTGAGAACGATAACCAGTGAAAATTTTTATTGAATTGTCATCCATTCGCACTGGGATACGTACCTTGATGATTCTAAGCGGCTCTTTTAATAATTCATACATTTCATCGTTATATCCTAAATTTCTAATCGCCTCTTTTATGATGGACTGAGTTGAACTTAATAAATTTAATGTTTCACTTTGCTTATTGTCTTGCTTTTGAACTTGATTACTATTAACAGGGACTGTCGCTTTCATTATTTACACCTCTTATGTTTTAAAATGATATTAAGCGCTTTCACATTTGTTTTAAAAAAACTTAGCTTTAACTTTATTATAGAAACTACATAATAATACAAAAAAATACAAAAAAAGTTTAAATATTCAAAAATAATTATTTTACAGGCTCTATTGCAAAAACGTTTATTAGAAACAAAGAGTCATTCATTCCTTTCGATTTTGAAGATTAAGAAGCTAATCCAAACTGTTTATGGATGAGGCACGATTAATACAAACGTTATTAAAGAGAATTTTGATGATGTATAAAGGCTGGCACATTCAATACGAGAAGGAAGAGTTTCTGGATCATTAATCATGAGGAAATTAGGTTCATATGCAAGACTTCGATAGATTGGTAGAATTGAAAAAACAATCTTTATTCTTGACTATATTACGAATGAAACTTTAAGAAGAATACATCGTGGACTAAATAAAGGAGAATCAATAAATGGGTTGGCTAGAGCTTCACCTTAGCATTATTGGCATGCAACGCTTTAAACTCAGGGTTATTCACGACAAGGCTCATCGTCGCACGGTATATGAAACGCCGTAGTCTGGATTTTCCACGTTTAGAAATGACGATTTGCCCTTTCCATTTACCAGAGCTCGCCTCCGAAAGATGTAACCCTGCATGACGAAGTAGAGAATTACCGTGGGCGAATCCACTTAAATCTCCTGCTTCCCCTAGAATGCCAGCTAAGAGATTTCGCTAATCCCTTTAATTGCAAGCAGTTTCATTGCGAAAGAAATCTGTGAAGCACGTTTGTGACTTCATGTTCCACTCTTTCGAGTTGCGTTGTAGCGAGGTCATATTCCTCTAATAGTTGTTCTAAATGTAGCTTGTAAGCATCGTGAGCTTGGTGGGATCCGATAACTCTTTAGCTAAATCGATAAGTAGATAAGCTTTTTTACCCTGGCTGACGCTTCATCTCCGATTTTCATTTGGTTACAATATCTTGAGGTTGCTTTGAACGTAACTCGAATGGTGAAGGAAACAAACGTAGAGTTGCGATTGCCCCTTTACCTTTCAAATCTTTAAACACTTGTCGTAACCCAGGAAAGACAACATCTACCCAACGATTTAATTGATTAATAGAACTAACGAGACGTTTAACGATTACGTCACGGTTGGACATAAGAACTCGAAGTTTTTCGAAAGATTCTGGTTTTGAACGAACATTGGAATTTTAGATTCATAGTATTAGTATGTTTAAGTTTGTTAGAATTTTTGCACCAGAACCTTAAATCAGAGTATCCTTTTTAAAATTTTGAAAATTTATAATTTTTTTGTAGTTTTTTGTTTGTTTATGTAGTTCTTAATATAAATTAAAGATACTATTTTGGTTAAAATAAATTTGAAAGCGCTTTAAATTTTGGGTTTTTTTGGATTTTGGGGTGGACTCTTTCCCTTAATATATTGGGATTTTTGATTTATAGTCAACTAGGGAAAAATAGGTAAAAGGTCATATTGTCTTTTTCTTTTAGGAATTTGAAAAGGTGGAAATTCTTTAAAGGTGATTACCCTGATATTACATAAAATTAGAAAAGAGTTGAATTGAGTATGAAGATTGAATCAATTAATGAACGGGATATAGTTCAAGGGATGATAAACGAGGATAAAACTCAGATTGAGAGGCAAAGGAAAGCCTACCTAGATGAATGGGTAACACATTATCGATCCTATGCTACTAAAGGACAAACTGCCAACTATATTCCTGCTTTAGGAAAAGCAGATTTATCGCAGTTAGGTATCTGTATAATAGAACCCAATGGAACAATGATAAAATCAGGGGATTGGGAAGTCTCTTTTACTTTACAAAGTATATCAAAAGTAATCAGCTTTATAGCTGCATGCTTAAGTTGTGGTATTTCTTATGTGTTGGAGCGGGTTGATGTGGAACCAACTGGGGATGCCTTCAACTCAATTATTCGTTTAGAAATGCATAAGCCGGGGAAACCGTTTAATCCTATGATCAATGCTGGAGCGATTACCATCGCTTCACTCCTCCCTGGGGAATCGCCACAAAAAAAATTAGAGTTTCTTTACACATTAATCGAAAAAATGATAGGGAGACGTCCGACCATCAATGAGGAAGTGTTTCGATCTGAATGGCAAACATCTTATCGAAATAGAGCTTTAGCTTACTATTTAAAAGAGACGGGTTTTTTAGAATCGGAGGTGGAGGAAGCTTTAGAGGTTTACCTAAAACAATGTTCTATAGAAGTGAACACAGAAGACATCGCCTTGATTGGTTTGATTCTTTCTCTGGATGGATATCATCCTATCCGCAAGGAACAAATTGTGCCTAAAAAAGTGGCTAGACTAGCCAAAGCCTTAATGCTTACTTGTGGGATGTACAATTCTTCGGGTAACTTTGCGGCTTTTGTCGGAGTACCAGCCAAAAGTGGAGTATCTGGAGGCATTATGGCACTAGTTCCTTCAAGCTTCGGACGTGAATTAGCTTTTCAGGGCGGGTGTGGTATCGGTATATATGGGCCAGCTATTGATGAATTTGGCAATAGCCTAACAGGCGTTATGTTATTGAAACATTTAGCACAAGAATGGGATCTAAGTATTTTTTGAAAGACATAGTAGCAGAAAATATTGTTCTGTTTGATAATGCTTCCTTTCAAACACATTTTCTTTAGAAATACTAGATATATTCCTTTTTTATTGCATTATTATACATGCATTTATTTCACCCAAGCGTTTGTAAAGATAGGGACGCGCTTGAAAGGTCTGATATTCGCAGTTTCGTAAGTATGGCATAGGAACCTCAACAGAAGGATTCACCCAAAACGTTCGTTCGTATCTTTTCAAGTAATGTCTTCCAATTGATGATAGGAGGTGATGTGTTAGCGACCATTTTCTTTTCTCAGTCCTATTTGAATTAGGTATTGAAGCTACCAGGAGAAAGGAAAGCCCATATTAAAGTTTCTTCCAAGGTACAGCTGGAGCAATGTTCTCTGTCACAAACATAAATGAAATTTGCACCTTTTGGTATTTGCTTTAATTGACATTACTTTATCAAAATTAGGTGTAAATTCATTAATCTTATTAAATAAAAAGATTGTTATAAGCGTTTGAACTTTGGAGGGCAAGATGGTCTTCCTATAGTTACTACAACTCATGAGAGGGGTTAAACAAATGAATAATTTGCATCGAAGGATGGGGACTTTTTCGTTGACTATGGTTGGGCTCGGATCTATTATTGGATCCGGCTGGTTATTCGGGGCTTGGAGAGCAGCACAAATAGCCGGACCGGCAGCTATTTTCTCTTGGATTATTGGCATGATTGTCATCTCATTTATTGCACTTTCCTACAGTGAGTTAGGCGCCATGTTTCCCGAAGCTGGGGGAATGGTAAAATATACGCAATACTCACACGGTTCATTTGCAGGTTTTCTTGCAGCCTGGTCAAATTGGATTGCAATCGTTTCAGTCATTCCAGTTGAGGCAGTTGCATCCGTTCAATATATGAGTTCATGGCCATGGAAATGGGCGCAGTGGACACACAGTTTAGTAGTAAACGGAAGTCTTACTGGGGAAGGTTTAGCCATTGCCTCTGGATTACTGATCGTCTACTTTTTATTAAATTACTGGACAGTTAGTTTGTTTTCAAAAGCTAACTCTTTTATTACTGTCTTTAAAATTATTATTCCCGGGCTTACGATTGGCTCACTATTATTTGTTGGTTTTCATGTATCTAATTTTACGTCCACTGGAAGCATAGTCCCTAATGGTTGGGCCAGTGTTCTTACGGCTGTAGCGACCTCTGGTATTATCTTTGCTTTTAACGGTTTTCAAAGCCCGATTAATATGGCGGGTGAAGCAAAAAATCCTGGACGTTCGATTCCCATTGCAGTAATTGGTTCCATTTTAATTGCTACGGTTATTTATGTATTGTTACAAATTGCTTTTATTGGAGCCGTTAATCCGTCCATGATTGTAAACGGATGGCATCATTTAAATTTCAGTTCACCATTTGCCGACTTAGCCATCGCTTTAGGCATAAACTGGTTAGTTATCATTCTTTACTCTGATGCTTTTATTTCTCCTTCTGGGACAGGTATTACCTACACGGCAACCACTTCACGAATGATTTATGGGATGGAAAAAAACAAATATTTACCAAGTGTGTTCGGAAAACTACACCCCCTATATGGTATCCCGCGTCAAGCCATGTTTTTAAATCTAGGTGTATCGTTCTTATTTCTATTCATGTTTAGAGGCTGGGGAGTTTTAGCAGAGGTTATTTCAGTTGCAACTTTAATCTCTTATATAACAGGTCCAGTTACTGTTATGACATTAAGACGCACAGGTCAGAACTTGTACAGACCGTTACGTTTAAAAGGATTAAGTATTATTGCACCACTTGGCTTTGTTTTTGCTTCTTTAGTTCTATATTGGGCAAGATGCCACTGACAGGACAAGTTTTATTTATCATAATGATTGGTCTTCCTGTTTATTTCTATTATCAAGCAAAAATAAAATGGAAGGGATTCCGTCAAAACTTTTCAGCAGGGCTTTGGATGGTTGTTTACTTATTATGTATGATGACTATTTCATACTTAGGAAGTGAAAAGTTTGGTGGAATAAACGTAATTCCATTTGGTTGGGATATGGTCTTAATTACATGTTTATCTCTTGTATTTTATAGTTGGGCAATAAAGAGTGGATTCCAAACAGAATATTTGGAACAAGGACAGAAAGTAAACGACGACTTGAGATCAATAGATGACAAAATGGCATCTCAATGGGATAAAAAGAACGCTGTATAAAAAACGATTCCAGTATAAAATTCATCAAATTTTTTGACTGCCGTTGGGTCTATTTTTCTTAAAAAAACATCCCTCAAGTTAGCTCCAAACAAAAACGCTAATTCGACCATATTGGGTCAAATTCAGCGTTTTTGTTTGTTGGGAAATACTCGAAAAATAGCTAGTATGTACGATCACATTCTCCGGTTTCCTCTTATTTTCTTGAACTCCTATGCCATTTTCATGTTGACATTTGATAATGGCGTACGCCAATCAAACGGAAAATTTGAACAAGGGATTACCAAAAACTTATATGGTCTGAAATAGCAGGACCTTGTTTTTGATAATGTGTTTTGAAATTAAAATTTGATAAGTTTTAAGTACTTTGGTACGTCTATAATGAATACTCCCGTAAACGAACGTTTTCAGACCTTTCTGTTTCAGTAAGACTTCCAGACTTAGCTTTAGCAACTGCCTCGGCGACCATGTGATGAACTTTTGGATCCAATGGGTGTGGCACTATGTCACCTGGCTTCGTACAAGATGCGATTGCTTTGCCGCAGCCAAAAGCATTTGGTGAGTAATTTGGCTGGATTTTGCATTCAATGCTCCTCGGAAGATGCCAGGAAAACCAAGAACATTGTTTACAGAGCGACCCCCAATGCATTAAAGCTTTATCTCAATGGGGTTGAAGCACCGTCTTCCTTACTTTAATATAAGAACTTTCCCACACTAATTAGATTATTGAGAATTCCCAGCCCGCCTAAGGCTCCTTTTCCAACCTTAAATATACTTCCGAAAATTCCCGGTCGCCCTTGACCCGAGTTATTCCCCCAGCCCGATGGATTCATTCGGCCGCCTCACCAGCCGACCGGACTTCCAAGACCACCCCAGCCCGTCAGTTGCCCTTGAGTACCTAAACCTGTTTGATTTACAGATGGCGCCCAATTAATTGGCTGTCCCGGACCACCGAAGCCCCCAAAACCTCCGGGACTCCCACTAACCTGCTTCGTTAGTTGAAGAAGAAAATAAAATCTTTATTTTATAAATAAAAAAGAGAGCCTTAGCTCTCCAACAATCGGTTAACTTTTTGAATCTCCCCTTCAAATAACCTCATGTCCAACTCGTAATCATCATGACCATCAAATGAATCCAACATATCTTTTTCTTGATGTAATGTTATCAAATACTGCTCCAATGAAAACCCACCACTTTGGATTGTATTCTCAAACACAACTTTAAATCTGCTCATTTATTTCACCTCGACAGATAGTATTTCCAATACAATAAATGAAATTCGTATTTTATTACCAAATATAAAAAGGACCATTTAGGTCCTTTTGGCTTCTTCAACTAAAGCCCCCGTTACTTTAAGTACAATATTTCACAATCGTCCTTGGAACATCAGAACTTTATATACTTTTCAGTATCTTCGCTGGATTTCCCGCCACTATTGAATTAGCAGGTACATCTTTCGTAACAACAGAGCCAGCAGCAATAATTGAATTATTACCAATAGTGATTCCGGGTAAGATAACACAACTGCCACCAATCCACACATCATTTCCTATTGTTATTGAAATCGCATAACCACTCTTGTTTCTATCTTTAGGTTCAATTGAATGACCAGCCGTGTAAAGTCCAACATTAGGACCAATCATACAGTTGTCACCAATCCTTACTTCTGCCATATCTAATATCGTACAGTTATATCCGGCATAGAAGTTGTCTCCAATGTGGATGTTGTATCCTAAGTCACAATGGAAATTATGCTCAATACTTGGATTTACTCCGACACTCCCGAATAATTCTCTAATAATTTCCTCTTTTCTTTCTGAATCTTCGATTGGACAATTGTTAAACTCTTGACCAAGTTTATGGGCAATTATATTTTTCAACCTTAGTTCATCCGTACCTCGTCCGTAGTAGATTTTCTCTTTATCCTCCATATCTAGTCTCCTTTCTTCAGTTATTTATAAAATACCACATTTTCTTCAAGTAACCTGCTTCATTAGTTTAAGTACATTTCTTCACAATCTCTTCTAAACTTCAACATATATTTCCTATTTCTTGATAGAAGCCTTTGCCCTCGTTAAGGAAATGCTATTTTTTACGAGTTCCTTCTATTATATATTGGTACTTTTCAATTTTATTTCGTACTCCTTAACTAACTTATAAAAAGTTGTCTTTTTAACCCCTATTTCTTGCATCACCTTCACCGCTGTCATCTCTCCTGATTTCCATAGAGAATAAGCTTGTTTAAACTCTTCCGTAACGATAGCTTTTGGTCTGCCAAAAGCTACACCATTTTTCAAAGCCACTTCAATGCCTTCACGCTGCCTTTTGCGAATGCGGTTGCGTTCGTCCTCTGCCATCCAAGAAAGAATTTGTAAAACCAGATCGGCAATAAAGGTACCAAGATTATCTTTAAATTGAGTGGTATCCAATAAGGGCATATCCAATACCACAATTTCGGCCTGGATGTTTTTCGTAATGTCATTCCACTCTTGTAAAATCTCTTCTTTGTTTTGGCCAAAGCGATCGAGTGAATGAATATAGAGTATGTCCCCTATTCGTAAAATACGCTTGAGTAATTGGTATTGGGCTCTCTTGAAATCTTTTCCGCTCTGCTTGTCCATGAATATATCTAGATGGGAGTTATCAAAGATGGGTGAACTTGTTGGATCCCGCTTATTTAGGTACATTGTTATTTCTTTCTTCGGATTCGTAAACAAGACCAAGAACACAGTAAAAGCACTATGAAAGTCTTTTATGAATACCTGTTTTTTGTAAATTTTCAAGACGATATTGAAATGTATTCCGATGAACATTGAGTTTTTTTCGTTAAACTGCTGCAGCTTTAAGGTGCATTCCTTTTGTCTTTTAGGTTTTCGGATCATTCAATATATTAAGAATGGGTATTTTCTTTGTTGACAGTTATTGCATATAGGTGTAAATTGCACATATAGGTAATACTTAGCAGATAGTTAATATAAACCCAATTTCACAAAACAAATTGGGCACAACATAGAAAAGCACAAACCATTTTAATAGGATTATATTTTCCTTAGTAGGAAGGGTTAGATTTGAACTGTTATACAATAAAATTTTGGAGGTATGTAAAATGGCTGCAGTAAAAAATGAGGAAAAAGTAACGAATGTAATTGATGTATTTTGGGACGGTTTTTTAACTAGCTTCAAAACTTTCCAATCTTTTCAAAACGGAGTAGAAGAAAAATCTTTAGAAGCTTTTGAAAGCCAATTAGAGTTGGTCGAAAAAACTACTCTTGAACAACTTATTAAATTTGAAGAGGAATCTAAAAAGCTAATAGCTGAATGGAAAGCGAATTTACAAGAAGTATTGAACAATGCTCTAACTGGTTATGGTGTCCAAAATCTTACAGAATGGACAGATAAATTCGAAGAAGTTGAACAGAAAGTTGAAGCTGTAGCCTTCAGTCCAAGCAAAAAAACATTCGAAGCATTTTTTGAATCACAAGCACAATTAGAATCAGCTTTAAAAGAAGCAATCGGGCAAAGACAAAAAAATCGTGCTGAAGTTCTTGATGCAATCGGCGAATATGTTGATCAACTAAAACAAACTAAAAAAATAACGCACTTACAACTCTTAAACTGAACAACAACCCTTTACTTGTAAAATAAGCTAAATAATTTTACTTCCTACAAAAAAGGTTTTCCTAAAATTAGATTACTTTAGGAGGTAATTTTCGCTTATTTTAAGTGCTATTTTGCACATCCAACTATAAAACCCAGCTACCTTCACATGTGAAGATTGATCTGAACCCAAAAAGTTAGACAAATTTATTAAGCAGCTATAGAGGATTGAACTCTGTATTGCACAGGGCTAATCCTTTTAGTTTTGCTTTTATTCGTTTGTTATTGTAATAGTGGATATATATTTCTAGTTCTCTCTTAAAATGTTCCATACTCTCAAACTCTTGGAGATATAATAATTCAGACTTTAATAAGCCAAAGAAGTTCTCTATGACTGCATTATCCAAACAATTCCCTTTACGCGACATACTTTGCTTAATGTGATGTTCTTTTAGTAAGTGTTGATACTTTGACATTTGATAGTGCCAACCTTGATCAGAATGGAGAATAGGTGTGTCACCTTCATTTAATCGATGGAAAGCTTTATCTAGCATCTTTGTCACAAGAGGAAATACAGGTCTTTTCTCGATATGATAAGCAATAATTTCTCCGTTAAAGAGATCAAGAATAGGTGATAAGTAAAGTTTTTTACCGAATAAATGAAATTCTGTAACATCCGTTACCCATTTTTCATTCGGCTTAGTGGCATTGAAATCACGCTCTAGAATATTAGGTGCGGTTTTCCCAACTTTCCCCCGATAAGAACGATATTTTTTCATGCGTACAAGGCATTTTAAACCTAACTGATTCATTAGACGGCGTACTGTTTTATGATTGATTGTATAGCCTCGATTACGCAATTCTAGTGTGATACGACGATAACCGTACCTTCCTTGATGCTCATCAAAAATTTGTTTAATGACTTCCTTTACTTTATTATATTTGTCTGGGCGATTCAGTTGTTTTACCCAGTAATAATAAGTACTTCTAGCAATATCAGCTACCTTAATTAAATCCATTACCTTAAATTCATGCCTTAGTTCAAAAATTACTTGCGCCTTTTGGTATTCTTCAATTTTTCCTTCTCTTGAACTAAGGCATTCAACTTTTTAAAATAAGCATTTTCCATCCTTAAACGCTCATTTTCGGCAAGAATATCTTCGATTGATCCATTACAGAGTATGTTTTTCTCTGTTTTCTTTTTCATGGATAGACGCCCCTTTTGCTTTAATTGTAAGGCGTCTATTCCTTGTAATTCGAAACTTTTTTGCCATTTTCGAACGGTACTATGTGTCGCAATGTTAAATATTGCGGCAGTTTCTCTTATAGACGTCCCTGTCTCTTTTATAAAATTCAATACGTCTAGTTTAAACTCTGTTGTATATGATGTATATGGTTTTTTAAAAGTATTTTCACCATGATGTTCATATTGTTTAATCCAATTTAATAGGACTGTATTATGTACTCCAATGGATTTCGCAATGGTTTTTATCCCTTCAAATCCTCCTTGATATCGGATTACTGCTTTAATTTTTTCTTCAGATGTAAATTTTGTCACAAAAAACTGCACCTCCAATTATTAGTCGTGTCTAACAATTGGGGTGCAGATCAACCTAAAACGGAACCTAAGAAGCGTGGCCGCAAATCAAAGGAAGAACGAGAACAATGGTTAATTGAAAAGGCAGAACTTGAAGCGAGTCTTCCCCTTTTTGAAAAGAAAATAGAAGAGCAGCTAGACGCTCCTTTAGATAAACTTCGTGCTGAGATTCCCCAAGATCCCCAATGGGGAGTAAAGAAGAACAGCGAAGGGAAAAACGTTTTTTGGTACGGCTATAAGGCTCATTTGGCAGTTGGGGCAAGAAGCCAATACATTTTGCAATCCCTCTTTTCTTCTGGGAACTTGAATGACAGTAAAGCAGCAATCCCTTTATTAAAAAGCATTCATGAACGTCTTCCACTATCATCACTTCGTTATGAAACAATGGATGCAGGGTATGATTATGAACCCATTTACACTCATATTCATCGAATGGGCAATCAAGCTGTTATTGCTTATAATAAACGCAACGAGCCAGAACAGATTGGCTTTGATAAACATTTCGCACCTACTTGTGTCCGAGAACATTCATACCGCTACGATAGTTATGACACGAAATACAAAACGCTAAAATACACTCGACCAAAGGAATGTATAGATTGCCCTTTAGCGAATGATGGTCTTTGTCAAAAAGTGTACAAAGTAAAAATCACCACAGATCTTAGAAAATATACAGTACCGGCTAGAGGATCAAAAGCTTGGAAAACCATATTTAAGTGCCGTACCGCTGTGGAACGTGTAAATGCTTATCTTAAGCAATTCTTTCAACTGAACAATGTTCGTTATCGGACTGGAAAACGTGCCAAAGTTCATTTTGATTTAGTGACCTTAGTTTATAATGCTTCAAAATTAGCCGCAGATCGCATTAATGCTTTTTTAAATCAACGTCAAGCTGCTTAGACTTTAAAAATTTATAGGATAATAAATTCTGAAGGTCTGTTTTTCTTTAAAAAAAGGAATTATGAAATTGATTCATAAGCTTAAAAAAAAGTTTTTAAAGAAGTATTTTAAAATTTAACACCCCCAATTAAAAGAAAAGAGGTTATTTTAAGGAATTTTAGACACATTATATATAGGGTTTGTTAGAGCAATCCATTCTGAATGGAATAGACACTCCTAATGATGGATTATTTTCCATTTTTATGTGGATTTCATTATATTCCATTTAAATATTTTGATCTGTTACTGTTAACTTGATGGGTATGCGGACTTAACCATACAAAAAAAATCGGCGTACATTATGTTCAATATGTACGCCTTTTTGGTGGAAATTCAATATCTTTTACACTTTAAAATGTACCAAATCAATTATGTCCACTATGTATAATATATGAGCGTTAGCGGTCCCTTTACTTTGAAGAAGGGTCGTGTAACCTTGATAGGTGTTGGAGCTGAAGTAACCTGCTCCCCCTATCCAAGAGAAACACGATCATGCAAGGTTCAAAGTCAAGGGCATATATTATACATATCTAATATGAAAGAGCCCATTAAAATCAATGAATTTTCACCTTTAGTCTTGATAATACCACTTACCCCTAATTGAACTATCCTTAATTATTCTGCAGATTAATCTGATCTACTCCATTCACTTCTTAGCAATCAATTAGTTATTACGCTAATATAATTTACCCTTTTATTGGAAATGCCATTCAACCTGAGAGGATGGAGAAGTTGCTATGAATGAAAATGAATATAAGTCTTCTGTTTCTACGCATTTATGGTCATTTGCTTTGCCGGGGTTTGGGCAAGTGTATAATGGACAAGTTTTATTAGGCATAATCTTTATGTTATGGGAAAGTGGAGCAAATTTGTTATCGGGGTTAAATTTGGCCATTATGGAATCCTTTCACGGGGATTTCCTGTGCGCCGAAATGAGGAGGAATACCCTATGGTAGAAAGAGAAAAAGTAATCAAAATTTTTCGGGATGTATTAAATGGAAGAAGAACTAGATTTCCTAATCACTTCTTTGTAGGAGATCAGGGAAAGAAATATTTAGCTTTCCTAACATGTTACCTTATTGAAGAGTACTTAGGGATTCCTGTAGAGGAAATTCCTAGAAAAGTCAAAGCTGAAACCCTTTGGAATCACCGTTTACGACCTGCTGCTCATGTTTGTGGATGGAAGGATTTTATAAGGGTAATTGAAAATGCTTATCCTGGAAAGTTTAAATCTTGGGAATTCAATCAAGTTTCCAACCATTATTGGCGAGGAGAAAATGGAAGAAAAAGGGCAATTGAAGTCGTTCGATATATAATTGAAGAAAAATGTAAGCTGGCTCATCATGAAATACCTTTACGAATCAACCATCGTTTTTTTAAAGATTATGGACTTGGTGGCATTTTGAAATCTTTTGGTGATTCTCCTTATCAAGTGATTAATGCTGTGTATCCTGGTCATTTTCAACCGTGGGAATTTGCTAACGTTCCAATGAATTATTGGAAGAATTCCGAGAACATCAAACAGATGTTAGATTGGTTTCTTTTTCAAAAGCTTGGCTTTTCTTCTTATGAAGAAGCTCTTATAAAACTCAAGAGAAATGATTTCTTCCAATATCGATTGACTGGATTTTTTCAGAGAGCCTTCGACCTCCGATTATTTAAGGTGCAACAATGGATAAGAGAACAAAAAAACATTCATGATCATCTAAAGTCAATAAACGACTGAATAACAGGGACGGAAACGATCCGGTGAATGAGAAGTTGTATGGATAACTTATTCAAATATGTATTTTTGTTTTAATTGTATTAATAATTGGAAAATAGGTATCCTACATAACAGGGAACACATCGAATCATTTCTTTCGGAGACAATTAAACTTGGAGTGTTATAAGAAAATGAACAGTGCATGGAGACGACTAATAAAAAAGAAAATAAAAAGAGAACTTGCGCTGCAATATGAGGAAACAGAACTACCATTAAATAACCGGGAACTCAGTCAAGATTTAAACGAAAATCTCAAAACAGTGAAAGAAGTATTAGGTAACAGCAGTGACTTAATGATTCGTGAATTTATAATAGGAAAACCTTCCATGCATAAAGCTGCTGTACTTGCTATGAATGGCTTATCGGATAAGGCGAGCATAGGCAATTTTATTATAGAAAGACTGATGGGTGACGGTAACCAGATGGAAAGCGGTGATCATCAGCAGCCAGGTCAATTATTTACATATATTAAAGAAAATATATTGACCATTGCGGGAGTTAAGGATGTCACAGATTGGAACAATTTATTGCATTCCCTCTTATCCGGGCAATCTATTCTTCTGATTGATGGTTGGGATCGAGCCATTTCCTGTAGTGCACAAGGTGGAGAGTTACGAGCCATTACGGAACCTACGACAGAACCTGCTGTCCGGGGTCCTAAAGAGAGCTTTGTTGAGTCGGTTATTACCAATACAGCAATGGTTCGCCACCGGATTAAAAGCCCTAATCTATGGGTTGAAACCATACAACTAGGGAAAATTACACAAACAGATGTTTCCATTGTGTATGTAAAAGGGATTGTCAATGACAAACTTCTTACCGAAGTAAAAGAACGGCTAGGTAAAATAGAAGTAGATGAAATTGCTGGTTCCAATACAATCGAAGAATGGATTAACGATGACATATGGACGCCGTGGCCGACCATATTTTTTACAGAGCGTCCGGATGTGGTGGTCGGAAATCTACTGGAGGGACGTGTCGCTATTTTTGTTGATGGGTCACCAAATCCTTTAATTTTACCAGCGACATGGATTCAGTTTTTTCAAACAGCAGAAGATTATTATACCAATTGGCATATGCCAGTTTTTTGAGACTTCTAAGAGTTAGTGGATTCTTAATCACCCTTCTGGGACCGTCCCTTTTTATTGCGTTTATTTCGTTTCACCCGGAATTGATTCCAACCCCCTTATTAATTAGTCTGTCCGCACAGCGGAAAGGAATTCCATTTCCGGTATTTATAAGGCCCTGTTAATGGAATTTACATTTGAAGTGTTGCGAGAAGCCGGCGTTCGGATGCCGCGTCCTATTGGGCAGGCTGTTTCAATCGTTGGCGCACTTGTATTGGGACAAGCAGCTGTTGCGGCAGGGATTGTTTCAAGTGCTATGGTGATTGTAGTGTCAGGGACGGCAATCGCTAGTTTTACTATGCCCCATGCTTCGATGACGGATTCAACACGTGTACTTCGGTTTATCATGATGATGCTGGCAGCTTCTTTCGGTCTGTACGGGATTGGACTCGGAGTCATTGTGTTAGTCGCACACACTTGCAGCGTTCGCTCGTTTGGTATTCCGTATTTGGCTCCTTTTGCTCCCCTCATCTTTGCTGATTGGAAAGATACCATCATTCGTTTCCCGAAGCCGTTTTTATCAAAACGTCCTCGTTTGTTAAACCAAACAAACATAAATCGGACAGGTACTACTCAGAATCTTCCCGTCACCGAGAAAAGGGCAAATAAAGGATCACGAATCAAAGAGGGATTCTAATGAAACATAAACCATTCATCATTCTCTTTATGATGGTATCTACTGTATTCCTGTCAGGATGTTGGGATCGGCAAGAATTACAAGATCTTGACATCGTAAGCGCTATCGGCATTGATAAAGGTGGCAATAATTCGGAAAACAGATATCTCGTTACAGTACAAGTGATAAATGAAGGACAAATAGCTTCTGCGGGAGGACAAGGTGGAGCGAAATCATCAGCGGCTCCTGTTACGAGCTATTCCGCTAAAGGAAGCACCGTTGCAGAGGCACTCCGAAAAATTAATTCAAAGTCACCTCAGGAACTTTTTTATCCTCATGTCCAATTATTGGTGATTGGTGAGGAGCTAGCGCGAAAAAGAGGGATTCAAGATTTGTTTGATTTGATTGAACGTGACTCCCAATTTCGTACATTGTTTCCGGTTCTAATTGTCAGAAATAATACCGCAAAGACTCTTCTCCAAATTACGACTCCTTTAGAGGAGGTTCCTGCTGCCAAAATTTTTGGGGGCCTTGGAGTCCACCACAAAAATCTGGGGAGAGTATGCAAGTACCCGTGCCGATCAAGTTATTCAACAATTAGGAAGTGGAGAAGGGGCAAATTTAACAGGGGTTCAGATTACCGGAGACCCGAAAAAAGGGAACAAGGTATCAAACGTTCAACAAATTTCTCCAGATACATCGATCGAAATAAGAGGACTTGCTATTTTCAAAAAGGGGAAACTCAAAAAATGGTTGGATCAAGATGCTGCCCGTGGTGCTACATGGATTAATAATGAGTTAAAAAAAACCGTTGTAGACCTTAATTGTGAGAAGAAAAAAAAGGGGATTGCGGTGGACATTGACCGCGCCAAATCAAAAATTAAATTGGACATAAAAAACAATAAACCCGTTTTTCTGATCACATTTCGGTCAGAAGGACACATCTCAGAGGTCCATTGTCCAATCGATCTCAGTAAACATACAACCATTGAAAAACTTGAAAACCAGGCGGAGAAGGAAATAAAAGCGGAAGTGATGGAGGCTTAAAAGATGCCAAAAAACAAAAAACCGATATTTTTCGTTTTGGGGAATATATCAACCGTGAAAATCCAAAATTATGGAAAAAGATCAAGGAAAAATGGAATGATGAAATCTTTCCCCAAACAGAAATCAACGTCAACGTACATACGTTTATTCGCAGAGCAGGTTTGCGGACAAAACCATATATAAAATAAAGGAAAAATCCGAGTATAACAAGAAGGAAGGTCTTCTAAGACGATGGAGAAAGCCAAAGTTAGTGTTATCCAACTATTTTCCATGATGTTTTTGTTTGAACTTGGAAGCGCGCTTGTCGTAAGTCTGGGCAGTAATGCGGGAAAAGATGCTTGGCTTTCGATTCTGTTAGGGCTATGTGGTGGAATTGCTTTATTTTTCATGTACTACTTTTTATTTCGTCAATATCCCACTCTTCCGTTGACCGGATATGCCCGTAAAATATTTGGCAAGTACATCGGGTGGATGATCGGCTTAGTATACACGGTCTACTTTTTGTATGCTGCTTCTCGGAATTTACGGGACTTCAGTGATTTGTTGCTTACCTCAACCCTACCAGCAACACCGTTATTGGCGATCACTATCTTAATGATTCTTGCCATTTGTTATGTACTTTATCTTGGGATTGAAGTAGTAGGGAGAACAGCAGAGATATTTATTGTCATCTTGATTTTATTTGGTTTAATAGGAAACTTTTTAGTACTTGTTTCAGGTGGTGTTAAATTCCACAATTTGCAGCCGATTCTGGAAAACGGATGGAAACCAATCTTAATGACATCATTTCCTTTAGTTACCTATTTCCCTTTTGCGGAAATGTTTGTCTTTACCATGATCCTTCCTTATTTAAACCGACCTAAATTAGCAAAAAAAGTTTGGCTGTCAGCCTTCATTTCAAGCGGTCTTATTTTAAGTTATACAGCTGCTTTAAATATTGCTGTTCTTGGTTTTGATGAAGTAGGGAGATCCACTTTTCCTTTGTTATCAACCATCGGAAAGGTCAATCTTATGGAGTTTTTACAACGGCTTGATGCTATTGTTGTTTTTACCTTTCTGATTACGATGTTTTTTAAAATCACCATCTTTTTTTATGCTGCGGTAATCGGAATGGTCGATTTATTCAAGTTAAAAAATCATCAACAAATTATTTTACCAGCGGGGGTTATTCTTACCTTTTTATCCATGATGATTGCCTCCAATTTTGCAGAACATATTGAGGAAGGTCAAACGATTACATCCTATTACATTCACATCCCTTTGCATATCATCATTCCGTTATTCATGGTGGTTGTTGCCATGATACGTAACCGTTTCAAGAAGAAAGCTAACTAGACCCAATTTGTTCGCTATTTTTATGGTGCTCCGGATATGTACAAGAGTGTTATAGGGTACGAGCGTTTATCCGATAAAACAGGGCTGCAGATACCATAATTAAAAGATAAATGAAATCCAGACATAAAAAGTAACAAGAGAGGTCTTCTAAAACGATGGAGAAAGCTAAAGTTAGTGTCATCCAACTATTTGCCATGATGTTTTTATTTGAACTTGGGAGTGCAGTAGTCGTAAGTTTTGGAATAGGTGCTAAAAAAGATGCCTGGCTTGCGATTCTGTTAGGGATATGTGGAGGAATTGCTTTGTTTTTCATTTACTACCCTGTATTTCGTCAATATCCTGATCTGCCGTTTACAGGATATGCTAAGGAATTATTTGGTAAATATCTAGGATGGGTAATTGGCTTATTATACACTGTATACATATTGTACAGTGCTTCCCGAAATCTACGTGATTTCGGGGATATACTGGTTGCATCAACCATGCAACAAACACCATTATTGGCTGTCAATATATTAATGATTCTAGCCATTTGTTATGTACTTTATCTAGGGATTGAAGTAGTAGGAAGAACAGCCGAAGTATTTATTGTCACTATTATCCTTTTTGGATTGGTAGGAAGTTTTTTAATATGGATTTCAGGCAGTATCAAGCTCCATAATTTACAACCATTTCTGGAAAATGGATGGAAGCCAATCTTAACGACAGCCTTTCCAATGACTACTTTTTTCCCTTTCGGAGAAATATTTGTCTTTAGCATGTTGTTACCTTATCTAAATCGACCTGAATTAACTAAAAAAGCTTGGCTTTCCGCCATCATTTCAAGTGGTCTTATCTTAACTTATACAACCAGTTTAAATATCGCAGTTCTTGGTGCCGAAGAAGTCGAGAGATCAACTTTCCCTTTGTTATCAACCATCGGAAAAGTCAACCTTTTCGAGTTTATACAACGACTTGATGCTATTGCTGTCTTGACTTTTTTGTTTACTACGTTTTTCAAAGTGTCCATTTTTTTTTATGGTGCAGTCATAGGAATGACCGATTTGTTCAAGTTAAAAAACCATCAACAAATGGTTTTACCAGCCGGGATTATTATCGTATTTTTATCCATGATTATCGCTTCAAATTTTGCTGAACACATTGAGGAAGGTATAAACATTGCACCTTATTACCTTCACATTATTTTTCTTCTGATTATTCCGTTGTTAATGCTGGTTATTGCCATCATTCGCAACCGTTTCAAGAAGAAAGCTAACTAGAACCCTTTTGTTTGTTATTTTTTATGATAATCGCGATTTGCTGACCAATTGTAATGAATAAAAGAAATGCAACCATTACATATTCTCCAGGTTCTATCACCCAAAATGGGTTGAGTAAATGCAATAATGCGTGAGAGAGCTTAAAACCTAAAAGAATGTCCATTAATGTACTGAGTGAAACGGCTAATAAAAGAATGAATACAAATACTCCAAATACTTTCATGTTTTTTCTCCCTTATTTGTCACGGTGTAAAGATAGTATTTGTTACAAGGGAATATTTTAATATAAAATTCGTATGAACGAAGTTGAAGTTGCTGTATCAGCACAATTAAAAATTAGTTGTGACCTCCTGAGTATAGTATCAGCTTTAATTTAAAAAGAGCATATTACTTCTTAGGTGGGATGATTAAGTGGAGCAGCATTTGGATTATATATTAAGCCATTTTGGGTACTATGGGATTATTCTTGTGTTAGTAGGTGGTATTATAGGTCTTCCTATACCTGATGATGATGAATAAGCAGTTTCCCTTTAACGACCATTTTAGGGAAGTTAAATACTAACCAACTATTGGTTGTAAAATAGATGATTATCGCTCCCTTAACCTTTCCCTAAAAGTAATTCCCTTTTCCCAAACCTATTCATATTAAAGGGAATTAGCTTAGAATAAGGAAAAACACTATTTTTTACCAAAAAGTGTATTAACGTGGGTTTTACGTCAAAATGTTGGTGGTCCCCTTTTTGGTTTTTACCCGTACTATTCCATTCTGAATGTCCCACTTTCGCGATTGAAGAGATCACTGAACCGCAACGCTGTCGAGAGCCCGAGTTCAAATAACATAGCATCTCGGAATCCGTTCCGTCTCATACGGAGTACTTCTATCATCTCTTTGACCGTTTCCATGTCCCGAATTGGTTCACAGACGTGCCGTACCATGCTGATTCCCTCCTTTATTTTTGTATCTTTTAAGCTACATAATTTTATTATTCAATGAATGGGGAGCAAGCCTCCTATTTTTCAATGTTTTACAGGCAACATAAATTGATTTATGTTGCCTGTTTTACACCTGTTTATTTCATTCGTTCAATACAATATATTTTTTCAAACGTTGCTGCTATGTATTTGATATTCCTATTTTGAATAATTGATTTATGTGGAGGTGATTTTGTGAGGTATACAAAAAAGATAAACTCAAAGAGTCCAAAACTAATTAGAGTATATACGCTTCGTGATGGAAGCGAGAAGAAGATTCCTTATTATCCAAATCGATCACTTAAAGAAGAAATGAAATTACTGAATATTACAGAGTCGGATATTTTCCAGATGCAACTAATTGAAAGCCCATTGAATAAATAAAAAAGAGAGCTTTATCATTATCAAGCTCTCTTTTTGCCATTAGAATATGTCAATATTAACATGGGTCATACACTCGATTTCCCATTAAATAAGCTGGTTTTCACCTGCCGTAAAATGAATTACGTTCGAACAACAAAGTTGGATTTAATTTTCTTTATTAATATTTCTGCTCCCTTTGGACTTAAAATCAACTTCCCATTAGCAAAAGCTTTATTTTCATTAGTAACTTCACCAGTCAGCACGCAAGCCATATTGGGACTATATTTCTTTAAAATAATTTGTTCGCCGTCAACAAAAATTTCAACAGGATCTTTCAGATCTATATCTAAGGATCTTCGAAGCTCAATTGGAACAACAATTCTTCCTAATTCATCAACTTTACGTACAATTCCAGTATTTTTCATAAATAATTTTCCTCCTACAAGTCTACGAATATCACATTTATAAATTTACCAAAATTGAGAAAAAATTTACCAATGTAAATTATGGTAAATATAGAAAAGACCAGTCTCAAAAACTGATCTATAATTTAAATATTTTTTTGATTCTAGATAATTTTTTATTGCTTCAGGGATTGTATGTCATTGCATTTAAGACGGATCATAATTACATCGAGACGGAGAGTATTTGCAAATTAACTATATGTTACTATAACGGAAAAATAATTTTTTGGTGAAATAATCAAAAAAATGTCCACCCTCTCGTTTATTGCTGCCGATGTAGGTTAACGACACATTTTTTTCGCTTGAGGGAGGATAAACTCGCAATCTATGGGCATATTTCGAGTCTTAACTGAGTAAATTAGTAACAGATTAACAGATTAAATGTGTAACAGTGTTAGTGAGATAATTGCTAATTTTATTAGTGATAAAAAAACAAAAAAGTAAGAGAGAGGGTATTGGTTATGATAAAAAAAGTTAAACAAAAAGAAGACGAACGCAAGGTTCGTTCCGATAAAAAAACTCGAGTCAACGTTTCTCTGGACGAAGATACTCACCGTAAATTAAAAAAATTAAGCGTGAGCTGCAATATGACAAAAACAATGCTGGCAGCTGAAATTATCAAACTATGTGTAAATCACACAGAATTCATTAAATTTTTCCAAGACAAATACAATACTGAGCCAGATTATAGGGTTATTCCAGTTAAAGTAAATGGAAAGGTAATATATTAATAAACAACTTTTTTCAAATTTTTACCGATCTTCATATAAGCTTTATAGCAACTTGAACACATTTTTAATTGGTCATAATACTTTTCTTTACTGATACGAACAGTCTTCTCACAATTAGTACATTTCATTTGAATTCCTCCTTGTATTATTACAAGGATGGACAAGAATACTAGAAATTAAACAAATTGGAGACACAGGCACCTGCTTTCTTGACGTTTCCTTTCACAAAGTGCATGTTTTTGTTTAGCAAAAAGCACCCGTTTGAAATAAAATAAAAAACCGGGTTTCCCCGGTTTGTGTTTAGGAATCCATTTATGAAATGAAGGAATACGCAGCTTTTGATTACTGGTCCAGTTTCTAAACTTAATGTTACATTTGATTCCCTCGTTAAATATAATGAGTTTGTCCGTTTCTTTTACGCCAATATTCCTAACCTTTTCATGGATATATTTTCTGTCTTGATTTGGGACAAACTCCATAACACCAATATTTGTTCCGTCATTTATAGAGCTGAGTAAAAACGAGTTATCTTTTTTAACCATTCCTGTTATTAAAACATCCAGGTAGCTATAATTAATGACCTTCAACCAACTATTCGAGCGCTTATTTATTTCATATTTTGAATCCTTCTTCTTAAGGACAATCCCTTCTAAGCCTCTTTCTTTTGCAAGGTTGAAATAAGGTATTCCATTTCCTCGATCCACTGAACATGGACTAACCTTTTTTCGTCAAAATCTAATTCCCCTAACAGTTTTTTTCTATCCAATAAGGGCATCTGTGTCACTTTTTTGCCTTTGTAATAAAGAATATCAAACACACAATATTGAAGAAAATGCCGACTCTTTTTTGATTTAAATCGGTCCATCACCATCTCAAAGTTCGGTGCTCCCCCTATTCCAGGAACAATTAGTTCTCCGTCCAATACAGTTCCATTTGAAAGGTCCAGATTTTCATAGATTTCACGGAAAAGAGCAGTTACCTCGTTACCATGCCTCGTATACAAACGGACTTTATCGTTAAATTTACTCAAAAGTAACCTTATTCCATCAAACTTTAATTCCGTAATAAATGAATCATCATCAAACGGTTCGTTTATTTTGTTTAAAAGCATTGGTGCAAAAAACACTTAGACCACCTCAAAATAATTGTACGATACAATTTCGGTTGGTTCATTGGAAAGTTATTTACATTTATAGAAAAATAAAAAAGACCATCAATAAAATGATGCTCCTCTTTATGCAGATGTTTTTGCGAGTAATCCCCTTCCAAGATTTAGTAAATCATTAAGTTCCTGGCTAATATTAATCACTTCTTCGCATGTAAACCTCCAAAAAGGTGGATTATGTTGTTGCAAGGTTACAACAAGGTAGTCGATTATCCGTTATGTTTCCAAAAAGAAAAGCTGCCATAAAGAAGCTTACTGGGTAATCCTTTATATCAGATAAGGATGTGGCATCATACAGGTAAATAGTCTAATAGTTAACTACTTGATTATTAAGCTCTCTAGAGATAGCATTGATTTTTTTACTTTCTAAGAAAGAAACTTCAATATTAGTGCTTCTTCCGGAATTATTTACGATTCTTAATGTAGACTTATACGAGTGTAATAAGAATAAGAATCCAACTATTAGTTCTATCATTCCAAATTTTAAAAAAGGTGGAGATTGTATCAATCTAAATGATCCGAAAAAAAAGTACATACCAATTAAAAGTCTAAATATATGAATTTTAGAAGATGATTGAACAGATGAAATACTACGATAATGAATATTTTCTGAACGATGACCGATTGGTAAAAAACCAAAAATGGTATGTTTGGATTTAATCAGTAGACTTTTATTAGTGATCACAAAATGGGTAGTTAACCAAAAAAAGAAAATACTTAATCGACAAGAATTCGAATAAATAAGTTTTTCCGATGGAATAGATTGATTCATTTTTGATAACCCCTTTGTTTATTGATGATTTGATAAAGAAAAAAAGAAGCAATTTTTTGCTTCTAAGCTATAAATCTAATGTGAAAGGAATCTTTTCCTCTTTTTTCTCTAGGTGCTCTAACTCATCTTTATTATGGCTTAGCTCTTTTTCAAACTCAGCTTGTAAGCTTGATGAAAGTAATTCTTCTTCAGGGATCATATTAAGGATTAATTCATCCTCATCTAACTCCAAAGGAATGATAAATCCTTCCTCTTGTTGTTCATTCTGCTGTATTGCACTTTCTTTTTCCTCTAAGCTTACTAATTTATTGTCAAAGCTTTGTATTAGAGAGTCTGTGTCTTTGATACTGGCTGTAACCAATTCTTTTACATTATCCATATTTTTAACTAAGTCATCATTAAATGTTTCACTGTGTAAGATTTCACGCATTACATCTGGTGTCACTTCTTTATTTTGGTTATTCAAATTATTAACGATACTAGACGTTTCCTCAATATTTTTGTTAGGTTGCCCTAATGCAAAGTCCTTCCCTTTTTCATTAACTTTTTCATCATATTTATGGTCCTTAGCTAAATTTGTTTTATTCCCCTGGCTGATAGGGACTTTATTGGTTAAGTTAAAGTAATCAAAACGACTCATTTTATTATCATCATTTAAGATACCTTTAAAAAATAGATGCTGATACGCTTTCTTCACTTGGATAGGATAACCACCAGAAACGAGTAAGATGGCTTCATCCCTCGGCATTCTAGTTAATTCATCGATTGTTCGCAAGTTCCGTCCTGTGTAATTATTCGATTTTGAATCTGAACCACCTTTAGAATTTTTAGAGATCGATGAAGATTGAGTCTGTATGGTGGTTTTACCTATTAAATCGGAAAAATACTCAGCAGTAAGCTTATCCCCTACACCTAACATGTAACGCAAGCTACAATTATTAAAAATAGCTTCGGCTTTTTCTTTATTATACTTATCTATTAACTGACCCATTGATTGTACGATGGTACTTGAAGAAATGCCATATGAACGACACGTCGCTAAAATTTCCTCATAACCTGGAATTTTGCCCAAATTAGGGAACTCATCTAGAAGAAGATTTACTTGAACAGGCAATCGATTGAAATTTTTATCTGCCACATCATATAAGCGTTGGAACATTTGTGTAAAGAAGTTTGCAGTTAAAGGTTCCCAAGTGCTATCTGCTACCGGCAATATGATATAGACAATCATCTTTTTCCTTCCGATATCATCGAGTAAAAAGTCACTTGTTTCAGTGAATCGCCTTACATCCTTTGCGTCAAATTTTGATAATGTTATAGCCAATGAAACAAAGATGCTGTCTCGAACTTTGTCTGAAGCCATTCGAACAATTTGATAGGCAGAAAAAGCTGGGTGATCGGGGTCTAGGTGTGAAAAGAATTGATCCATTCTTTGAGGTGTACTTCCATGTGTAGTCAAAATTCTTTTGACATTGGCTAAGTTCGCGTCAGTCGGAGTTTCATATTTAACATACAGAAGTAACGTTTTTAAAAGGGCAATTTCAGCTTTGGTCCAAAAATCTGGCTTTTGACCTTGCATGGAGTTAATGACAATGGTATTCGCTACTTGTTCAGCTTCTATTTCTTTTGTGATATAGTCGATGGGATTATAACGGTCAGAAATTAACATTTCTTTGAAATTGATCAGTCTAACTTCATAACCTTGCTGCTTTTTAACTTTGGCCGTCGCCTCAAAAATTTCACCTTTGGGGTCCGAGATCACCATTGAACGATTTCGCTCAAAAATGATATTGGGTAAAATATAAGATAGAGTTTTACCAGATCCAGGTGAACCAACGATAAACACATTTCGATTCGGGACTTTTGTTTTCTCCGGTAAAATTAACGGTTTATTTTTGATTAATCCTAGAATTAAACCAGGTGTATTTTTCAAATTTTCCTTTGCTGACTTATTAAAAGTATTCTTAACAAAGTTTTTATCGTTAAAAATTTCACTATGATTTGAAAAACGAGCCGTACCATGAGCACCATATTCAGATGCTTCTTTATATCCATTTCCTGAAATCAATTTATAAATTTTAACAGAAAGGAATATCACCCCTAAAACAGCTGCTAGTTGTAAAGGTTTAAACAAGCTGACATGCTGTGCCACATTAAACAATTCAATTGGATTCTTCATCGCATTCGTAATAGTATTAATGTCTTTATGCTTTGGAAAGTTAATGAAAAAGCTTAAAAGAAATAAATCGGCTAAACTCACTACTAAAACCGAAATCAGAACGGACATAAAGACTGTTCCCTTATCAAATCTATTTTTCAATAGAACCTCTCCTTATCTGCTTCTACCATCATTATTTTTCCGCCTATATTTATTTTCCTCTAATGCTCTTTCTATGTTGGTTTTTCTTCCCTTTTCCGAATCATCCATAAGGTTGTTGATACTATAGGCAATATTACTCATCATTTCAGATTGAACACGGTTATGATGGGTTTGATTATTTGGCTCAATGTTTCTACCCTGAGAGTCAGGATGCTCTTGATTTTGACCATGGGAATCGGAAAGATCTTGACGAGTCTTATTCAGATATTTCATAAACTCGTCTATTGGAATAACACGATTTTCTTTTTCGTTTGCTCGTAAGATTTTTACAGCTGTTTTTCCATCAATATTATTTAATCTGGAATCATTCGAATACTGCGATTTAACTTGTGATATCATTGCTTTTTCTAAGATGCTTAAAGACGTTTTAACATGTTTTAATCTTTCTGCTACAGCAACACGTTGTTTCTCCATTTCCTCTTTTCGTTTTGCGTATTCAGCAGGGTTAGTAAGACGAATTTCTTCAGCTGCTTTTTCTTTCTTATCTAAGCTCCTGATCCAATTCACAACGAATTGATTATCTTTCCTGAACTTATCATATTGATCCAATAAACTCATTTCTTTGAGAGGCTTAGGGTTTTCTTTATTCATTAGATATTCAGGTGCCTTATCTAGAGGAATAAGGTTACCGGATTTCCTGTACTCTTGAAGCAGCTTATCTACTTCGTGAATAGGGATATCCTTCAGTTTTTTATCATCCTTATATAGAATCTTTGCTTGAGTCACGGTGACACCCTCAAGCACTTTTACAGCTTCATCTACCTTTGCTTTATTCTCAATAAATTTTTCTTTTTCTAATTTGAAGCTTGCAAGATTTTTTCGGAAAGAAAGTGTTCTCTCCTTAAGATGTTCCATATAGTTTTCAATTGAAAAACCGTCACGTTTTAAATGAAGTTCTGCCCTATCTTTTGCAATTGTGTTATCTGGACTGTTCTTATACTCGTTATACAATTCCTTTGATTGATCAATGATGGAAGCTTCAGCTTTTATTGCATTTAATTTTTTATCTAATGCCTTCTCCCAATTTTCAAATTGTGATTGGCATTTAAAAGCAACTGATAACGATACTTCTTCCTTCATTCGATTACGAACAAAGGTTATAGCTGTTTTTTCTTGAAGACAAATAATTCCATAAACCACTCTTTTCAAGTGACCTACGAATATCCATTTCCATTTCATTTTTCTTTTGTTCTAAATCGATAATAGTTGAATTCATTTGTGCCAATTCATGTTGGTATTTCCGTAACTCACGATTAGCATTTTGAATATCTAAATTCAATTTTCCTTCTTTGGTAACAGGTTGTGTACTGAGGAAGCCACTTTTCCTGAGCTGCCAGCATTTCATCTGTGAGCTGCCAAATTTCCTTTGGATTACAAACAGCACCGACAAGGGGATCCATCATCATGGCTTGACGTAACAGCTTATCATCGCCATTGACCGCTGCCTCAACGGCAAGGCGCTGTACGGAGATGCTTGCATTACAGACTGCAGCACAACCAATTGGAAGGTCGCCAACTCTAGGAATGCTGATACCGTTTCCATCTACATAACCAGGTGCCTCGATAACCGCATCCTCCGGGAGATTGGAAATGACCCCTTGATTAATCACATTGAAATGCCCACGGTAAACTCTTCCTGTTTCTAGAGCTTCAATAATATAGGATCCGTGCTCTTCACTACGGTTTTCCTTTTTATATTCTACTGCAGGATCTTTCAGCCAATTAGGAAAATCTGTTTCAAACCAGTTTCCAATAACCTAGACTTAATCATTTTAAACTCCTCCCAAAATAAGAAAGACGATATGAAGCTTTAATTTGGCTAGCATTATCTTACGATTGTAATACGAAATGCGACAGGAGATTCAAAAAAAGAGCCCAATCGGTATATCCTGAACTATAACCCGAATAATGGACACTAGTTAAAAAAGTGCCCCTTATTCGGGTTTTTCTATGTCTTCAGAAAGAAAACCCGTTTATAATAAAAGAATTATTGTGGACGGAGGATTTACATGAGTAAGAATTTATTTACCGATTATCAAATTAAAGAATTAGAAAAGAACCCAAACGTCTTACGTGTATCAGAACGAGCTATTTCCTATCATCCCGACTTTAAAGTAAAGGCTGTAATGGAATATCAAAGTGGAAATGTTCCTTCACAGATTTTTATTGAAAGTGGATTTAACATTGAAGTGATTGGTAAAAGTCAGCCGAAACGGTGTCTACAAAGATGGCGTGAAACCTATAAGAAGTTTGGTGAACAGGGTCTTCAATCGGAACGCAGGGGAAAGGCAGCTAGTGGACGACCATCCTCAAAGGAACTATCTGTAGAAGAAAAACTCAAAAAGGCTGAAGCCAGAATCAAATTTTTAGAGGCTGAGAATGACTTCTTAAAAAAGCTAGAGGAACTAGAGAGGCAGGCGTTGAAGAAAAAACGATATTAACTCCATCAGAGAAATTTCAACTCATTGAGCACACCATTCGTCAACACCAATTAAAGAACCAAGTGAGTTATTTATGTGAAATAGCTGGAGTCTGTAGAAGTGGATACTATGCTTGGTTAAAGTCAGCTCCTATTCGCCAGCGTAAAGATTTTGATGATGAAATAGACATCGAACTCATTCAGTTTATCTTTCAACAGAAGAAGGAGAAAGTCGGCGCTCTACAAATCAAAATGATCTTAGAAAATGATTATTTTGTTGAAATGAATCATAAGAAAATTCGGAGGTTAATGCGCAAATATCAACTGATTGCCAAGGTGAGAAAGGCAAAACCTTATAAAAAAATGGCTAAAGCTACTCAAGAACATCATACATGCCCTAACCTTTTAAAACGTGAATTTAATCAAGAAGAGCCTGGGAAAGTGTTATTAACTGATATTACATATCTATATTATTCAAATGGTCAAAAGGCGTATTTATCCTGTGTTAAAGATGGCAGTACGAATGAAATTTTAGCCCATTATTTGTCCTCTTCACTGGAAATGGATATTGTTTATAAAACATTAAGAAGACTTGATGAAGCTATGCAGGAAGGTTTTCATCCTGAGGCAATCCTTCATTCAGATCAAGGGTTTCATTATACACATCCCCTCTTTCAAGAAAAAGTAAAGAAATTGGGTATTACTCAATCAATGTCCCGTAAGGGAAATTGTTGGGATAACGCTCCAATGGAATCCTTCTTTGGTCATTTTAAAGATGAGGTGGATTATAAAGATTGTAATAGTTTAAATGAACTAAAACATCTAGTGGATTCATATATCGAGGAGTACAATAATCATCGTTATCAGTGGGGATTAAATAAAATGACCCCGGCTCAATACCGAGATCATCTGTTAGCTGTATAGGCTCTTTTTTAAACTGTCCATATTAAGGGTTACAGTTCATCCAAAGGAAATGGGCTCTTTTTCTTTATTTTATAGCAGGCTCGAAGAAATTTTTTTGGACTTCAAACTGCAATCATGATTACCTCAAAATTAATGATACTCAAATTAAAGACGAACGATTCGTGATTCATATGGTCTCATCATTGTTTCTTCATTTTTTTCTACTTGAGTGTTGTAATTTGAAATAATGATTTCCCGGCCTTCAATTGAAAAAGACTCCGGTATTTTAACTTGCACCTGATGTTCTGATATATTAAGTATTACCAGCCATTTTTCATTTTCACATTCACGGATAAATGAATATATCTGGGAATGATCCTCTAATATCTCTTGAAAATTTCCATAAACCATAACTTGATTTTCTTTTCTTAATTGAATTAACTGTTTATAAAAATAGTAAATCGAATTAGGATCTTCTAGTGCTTGGGCTACATTAATTTCTTTATAATTTGGATTGACCTTCATCCAAGGGGTGCCATTTGTAAAGCCTGCATTTTGTGAATCATCCCACTGGATAGGGGTTCGGGAATTATCTCTTGCAAGGTGAAGAAGACTTTCAAACACTTCCTTCGGATCCCGCCCTTTTTCCACTTCTTCTTTGTACTTGTTTTTCATGGCAATATCATGATAATCATCTATCGAGTTATAACGGACCCCTGTCATTCCGATTTCCTCACCCTGGTAAATGTACGGTATACCTGGAAGCATATGCAAAAGTACAGCAAAGCATTTAGCCGATTCAACCCGGTATGTAGTATCATTTCCAAATCTGGTTACTAGACGGGTATGATCATGATTGTTTAAAAATTGAGAGTTCCAACCTTTTCCCCACAATCCCTTATACCAGCGTCTTTGGATTTGTTTAAAACGGGCATATCCCAATGAGTCATATAGTCACAGACCTCAAAATGAAATAAAGCGTGGAGTTCACCTCGGTCTTCACCGACATATAAAAGACCGTCCTCTGGGCTAACAAAAGGAATTTCACCCACTGTAAAAATATCATAATACTTTAATACTTCTTCATGCATTTCATGTAGGTATTCATGAATACCCGGATTATTGCCTAAATAGGAAATATCGTCCGGATTTTTAGCATCAGGAAATCCCTCTTGCTTTGCCAAAAGATTAATGACATCCATTCGAAAACCATCAATTCCTTTGTCAAGCCAGAATTTCATCAAGGAATAAACCTCTTGTCGGACTTTCGGGTTTTTCCAATTTAAGTCTGGCTGCTGGATAGCAAAGGAATGAAAATAATATTCCCCAGTTCGGTTGTCCAATTCCCATGTCGATGGAGTAAAATAGGATCGCCAATTATTCGGTTCCTTACGCCAAATATAGTAATCTCTTTTCGGATTATCAATAGACGACCTTGATTCGATAAACCATGGATGTTGATCTGATGTATGATTCACAACTAAATCCATTATTAACTTCATTCTACGTTTATGGACTTCTTGAAGAAGCCTATCAAAGGTTTCCATTGTTCCAGCCTTTTGCATAACCGATTGATAATCTGATATATCATATCCATTGTCAACATCTGGGGAATTATAACAAGGATTTAACCAAATGACATCCACTCCAAGACTCTGAATATAATCTAATTTCTGAATGACCCCTTCAAGGTCTCCATAACCGTCGCCATCCATGTCAAAAAAACTTCTCCAATAAACTTGATAAACCACTGATTCTTTCCACCAGGTTTTATTCATTCTTTTCATTTCCTTCCTTTTAGTAATTCAAGCAAAATGTTACGAAACCTGTGGAGCACGATGGTTTGATAAGCAAGTTACCTCAAACCCGGTCGTATTTTGGAGAATATCTATTGCAAAACGCTTCTCATTTGTACGAACTATTTTTAATGATAAATAACCTGATCCAATATGAATATTTTCGACTGACAGTTCATTTAAATTCTCAGGCAGCACTGGATCAAGCTGAATTTCCTTATCAAAAGCATTTGGAGTAAGCCCCAGCATTGCTTGTAAAAAAACAAAAACTGTACCGGCTGCCCATGCCTGTGGGGAACATGTTGATGGGTATGGTACTGCGTAACCAATAGCAGATTCATATCCGCAAAACAACTCTGGTAATCGCTGGTATGCAAATGATTTAGATGCCTCTAATAAACTCGAGATGACCGCACTTGTTTCTTTCTTATAGCCTAGCCGGCTTAATCCAAGGAGAATCATGGCGTTATCATGCGGCCATACGCTTCCATTATGATAGCTCATTGGATAATAACCTGCAGCTTCCGTACTCATTGTACGAATCCCATACCCGCTAAACATATCCTCAGCCATTAATTTTTTTACAACCAAATCGCTTCTATTTGGATTTGGGAGCCCGGAAAATAAAAGATGGCCTGGATTGGATGTCACTGATTTTACCTGCTGCATTTGTTTATCTAAGGCAATCGTATAATACTGCTCCTCTTCCATCCAAAAGGTATTTTCAAAGGCTCTTTGTAACTTTTCAGCTTCCTTCTCTAATTGATCTGCCTTTTGTTGTTCCCCCAACAATCGAAAAATAGGTGCCAATTCTTTTTTAGCCTGATAAACATAGCCTTGTACCTCTGCCAGTGCAATCGGCGACATCGCATAATCACCATATTGATGAACAACAGAGTTACTGGAATCCTTCCATCCCTGATTTGGAAATCCCTTTTCTGCCTCCTGATGGTAGGTTAAAAATCCTGTACCTCTTTGTTCAATAACACCATCAATCCATGCCAGTGCATTCAAAATATTGGGCTTTAATTCTTCTATCAGCAACAAATCGCCTGTCCAGCGGAAGTATTCACCGATCAGGATTAAAAACAAGGGTGTGGAATCAACAGTTCCATAATAAGGAGAGAATGGAGACTGATTTGTATTCACAAGCTCACCAAATCTTATTTCATGCATAATCTTTCCTGGCTGCTCATCCAGCCAAAGGTCTGTTTTAGAACCTTGGTATGCTGCAAGTGTTCTTAATGTCCCCTTCACTTTTTCGGGATTTAAGGGAAGCATAAATAATGAAGTAATGAGGCTGTCTCTTCCAAATGGAACCGCAAACCATGGGAGCCCGGCCACTGGTGTTTCACCGTACCCCACATCCGTCATTAACATCCGTAAATCCTGTCTTCCACGCTGGAACAATTCATTGAATACAGGGGAATTGGTAGTTGCTTTCGTTGTTTCCTCGTACCATTTTTCATAGGATTTCTCCAGTTGCTGATAGGCCTCTTCGTAAGATAAAACGGCACCTGCCTGTCCATCAATAACCGGAACGATGAAAAAACAAATACTTTGTGTTTCCTTCGGCTCCAAGGTGATAGAAAAATGGACATTCCTCTCTTCATCTATTCGTGCCTCTTTCACATTCCAGCTAATTCTCGTCTCTCTTATGATATTGTCAGCTCCTCGATACTGAACAGATAAGGCGTTTTCCTTTATTTCTTTGCCGATGATTTCTCCCACATCCCCTGTCCGAAACTTGCGGACAATAAACATATCCTGGAAATCAGCATCAAACGCCGCAGTAAAATCAAATGTTGTTGTATAAGGGTAATAGTTAACAAATGAAATATTCTCATAGAGTACGCCATCGGAAATCAATCGATTTCTTGTTATTTCGATGGCTCCCACATCTTTTTTCTCCTTCATTAACCGAAAGGAAGCTACATAACTTTTAGTGGCAGTTGAAGACAGCCTTGATGGCTTTTCACCGTCGATATAGATTTCCATTTGGCTTAAAAAACGGGTATCCTTTGTATATAAACCATAGCCATTTTGATTATTTCTTGAAATATCACCATTTTGATCAGTAAGGATAAATAAATCGCCCTCTTTAATCACTTGATAATCCATATTTACCTTCCTCCTTTTCATAAATCCACTTGGGTAAATTATCCCTTAATACCTGAATTAGATATTCCCTCAATATATTGTCTTTGGAAAATAAAGAAAAAGATTAGAATTGGCAAAGTAGTCAAGACGACACCCGCCATAATTAAAGGTGTGTTCTCGAAGACAGCATCCTTGACGCTATTTAAACCAACTACTAAGACATATTTTTCCGGAACGTTTGCTAAAGTACTTGGAATAAGATAACTATTCCATGTACCCGCAAAAGCGAGAATCGACATGGTAATAAGAGACGGTTTAGCTAGTGGGTACACAATGCGCCAAAAAGCTCCCATTTTCGTTAATCCGTCTATTCTTGCTGCTTCAATTAATTCATTTGGAACGCTCTTGAAAAATTGTTTCAGCATAAAAATATACAAACTCTGATATAAAAATGGAACGGTTAAAGCCAGGAAGGTATTCAGCCAGCCAATTTTCGCCATATTCACATATACCGGAATTAAAATCATGTGATATGGAATCATCATCGTAGCGATGACAATCCAATCGATAAGCTTTTTACCTTTAAAATTTAATTTGGCTAAAGCAAAAGCTGCCATTGGATTGATAAACAAATTCCCTATAATAACAATTCCAGTCATAATAATGGTATTAAGCAGCCACTGTGGTACATTATAGGCATCATTTGTAAAGAAAGTTTTGTAGTTATCAAATGTCCAGTGGCGATTCCAACTATTTTATTAACATTCTCCATCTTGAGGAAAGAGGTGTAAACAGTATATAAAAATGGAAAAATAAAAAAGATTCCAAGTACGATAATGATGGTGTAATTACTCAACTTAAAGAGTCTATTTCTTGTCTCCACTTTATCTCACTCCTTTTCGTCCAGGAATTTTTTTTGAAGGAATGTAACAAACATGATGATGAAGAAGAATAAAATAACAGCTGCAGATCCATAGCCAATATTCATATAACGAATACCATTCTGGTAAAAATAGGTGACAACCGTACTTGTTGCCCCTGCCGGGGAACCCAATGCCCCATAACGTGAGATGGCTGCGATTTGATCATAAATCTGAAATCCCAGGATAGTAGAAACGGATACAACAAAAAATGTAATAGGTTTTAATGCCGGAACCGTAATATAGCGGAATTGATTCCATTTTGAAGCCCCATCCATTTCACTTGCCTCATATAACTCTTTAGAAATTTCCTGCAGTCCCGATAAATATACAATCATACTAAATCCCGACTGCTGGAAAATGAATAGAATACAAACAAATAGAAGCGCGTAGTGAGTGTCCGCAAACCAGGTGGTATTTCCAAAACCAAAAAGACTAAAAAACTTTGTGACAAATGTTCCTTGTTTAAAAAGCATCATAAACACAGTAGTGATTGCAATTTGTGAAGTAATATATGGAATAAAAAAGACTGTTCTGAAAATACCTTTTCCTTTTATTTTCTGGTTCACAAGCAAGGCCATAATTAGTCCAAGAATGGTTTGAACTGGTACTGCTATGATCACAATCTTTAATGAATTTAAAACAGCGCGGTAGAATTCGGGATCTTTTAAAATCTTAATATAATTACCAAAGCCTATGAATTTTGCATTATTTAAGGCTGCGAAATTAACATCCTGGAAACTTCTAATAAACGATTCGCTAAATGGATAAAAAAACCACCATCCCCAGAGAATTAAAAATGGTAATGTAAATACCCACCCAATAAATAGATCAGAGTCTGCTGCGGTACGCAGCCACGATGTTTTTATCCTTTCTTTTCTTTTAATCTGCATATTTAGATTCGTACCAGCTGTGCTTCCTCTATTTTCCACATCCATCCTCCTCTTACAACTGACAAAAAATACTTTTCTATAGGTGATAAAAGGTGTTCCCGAATCTTGCAGGACTCGGGAGCAGATAATGATTAAAATTCTTTTTGAATACTATCAAGGATTTTCTTAGCAGAGCTTTTAGTTCCTCCCAAGATGGTATCCTCAAGCTGTTTAACCAACTCGTCTGAAAATTTCTTAGTTTCTTTTGGATACTCAAAATCTGTACCATATTTTTGTACTTTTTCAATTTCTTTAAACTCTGGATTTTCCTTATAATATTGAGCAGATAAACTTGGAATGGATGGATTAACACCAAGTTTCATAAAAGCTTTTTGAACGTTTTCATTGGATAGATAATAGGCTGCCTGTAGCGCTTCTTTTTTATGTTTTGTATCTTTTAAGACCACATATCCATCAGAAATCATCGTGCTGGCATTTACAGTCCCTTTTGGAATCGGAACGACTGCATACTTTAAATTAGGATTTGCATCTTTCAAATACCCTTTATACCAGTTTCCTCCAGTAGTCATTGCAGCTTTGCCGTTTGCAAATACTTCTCCGTCCCAGCCGTAGCCAAGGCTTTTTGGTGTGACTGCTAAACCGTCTTTATACATATCTAAAAACTTTTGTAAACCATGAATATTCTCGGGAGAGTTGATTGTTTTGCCGTACCCCCAATTCCCGCCATAGCTTTTAATGACGTTTGTAATATGTAACGGTTGAATATTGAGGCAAATTCCATAAACATCATTTGTTTTAAGTTTCTTCGCAGCTGCTGTTACTTCATCCCAGGTTTTTGGGTAATCCCCTAATCCAGCCTTCTTCCACATATCTGTATTTATAAAGAACATAGCTGGCATTTGATTAAATGGAAGGCCATATTGTTTTCCATCCACATTCCAAATTTTTACTCCATTTGGATTAAAGCTTTTCATATCCACTTTGACAGATGCTAATAATTTGTCATCCAATGGTGTAAATAATCCTTTATTGATATACTCGTATGCACCTTCATTGGAAATTTTAATGAAGTCTGGTGCCACGCCTGCAGCGATTTCACCGGGAAGGTTATTCCAAAATTGGTCACTACTAGGATACTGTTTAACCTTCAGTGTAATATTTGGGTATTCCTTTGAGATTTCATTTGCAGCTTTTGTATAAATCTTTAAATCTTCAGCTGCCCCCCAAAAGCCCATTGTAACCGTAACTTTTTTATCAGATTGGCTGCTTCCGTTTGCACTATTGCTCGTTCCACAGCCAACTAAAGCGATGATTAACGTAAAGATAACAGCCAAAAGTCCTGTAACCCTTTTCATTTTAAAATCCTCCTTAATTAGTAGACTTGTTTTAACTTCCAAAGTTATGATAACGGTTTCTTAGACAAAAAAAAATTAATCATATTATGATTAATTTAAGAATACAACACTTTAAATGGGCCATTTATATACAGCAATATTTTTTTTTAATAATATTAACCTTTCTTTAATTTAATCTCACATCCGCTCTTTTCGAAAATCTTTTGGCGAGGTTCCTACATATTTATTAAAAACAATGGCAAAGTGAACCTGGCTTTTGAATCCAACAAGCTCTGCAATTTCATAAATTTTATACCGATAATCTTTTAAAAGGGATTTGGCTTTTTCGATCCGCAGTTCATTAATATAGGTGAATAGACCTTTTTCAACCTCTTTCTTAAATAATCTGCTTATATAATTAGAGCTTACATTGAATTCTTCACTTAAACTATTTAATGAAATGGGTCGATGATAATTGCTTTCAAGATAATACAGGATGTTTTTTATGATGGGACTATAACGCTGACTTCTTAATGTTGCCCGAATAGCAAATTTCTGTTGGAAAAGTTCATGATAAAAGCTTGAAAGTTCTCCAAATGTTTCAATACCTTTCAAGTGATCGCTGTATCCTAAATAATCTTCTGTTTCTTCTATCATAAACAATAAACCTTCGTATATCTTTCTAACATCACGTTCCCCTAACCCTTTCTTAGAGTGAAGGAACTGTTCTAATGTTGTTAATGTCTGAAGAAACATATTATAATTTTCCTCGCGCAATTCTTTTTTTAATTGGATAATATATTCATCGACCTGTTCTAAAACGTTGCCATCCTCTATTTTTTGATAATAGAAGATTGAATCCTCAGGTTGATAAAAAGCCTGTCCAAAAGCCTGCTTTGCTTGGGCAAAGGCTTTGCCAATATGGATGAATTTATCTATCTTCCCGCTGATCCCAAAAGCTGTCTCAATGTTTAAAAACCGAGCGAGTGTATGGTTAACTAACTGGGCACGCTCAAAAACGGAAGTAAAAGAAAGTTGATTGCTCCTTATTTCACTATTGCTGCAGAAAATAGAAAATACATTATCTTCTATTTGTAAAAATTCCACTTCTTTCTCTTTGGAAAACAGTTCCCCTAATAAATTCATAACCGTCTTTTGTAAAAAACCAGGATTATCTGCTGGATATCTTTGGAGTACACTTTCATACTTTTTCACTTTAAACAATAGAATATAAAGATTATTTTCCTTTAATTTCGTTTGCTTCACATTCACAGAGTTCCCCAGTAACAAGTTACGAAGAATACCTTCCTTTGAATTTGATTCATAGGTATTTTCCTGGATTTTTTGCTCATATGCTATTTCATCTTTTATTCTCGATAGCACATTGGAAATTTCAAGTTCATTCATACTTGGTTTGTGAAAATAATCGGCTGCACCTAATTTCATCGCGTGTTTTACTGTTTGTAAATCATCAAAACTACTTAAAATAATCACCTTTGAGTTTATTCCGCGTTCCTTAATTTCTTGTAAAACTTGAATTCCGTCTTTTTTTGGCATTTTAATATCCAAAAAGACAATATCAGGTTTCCTCTCTATCATAAGCCGAATAGCTTCTTCACCATCCGCAGCCTCTCCAACAATAATCATTCCATACTCCTGCCAATTAATCGAGGACTTAATTCCAATTCGAACTAATGGTTCATCGTCTACAATTAGAATTTTCATTAAACCACCTGTTTCCTGTCCAGTATTACCTTATGATTGGGATAACGATTTTAGCAATTGTTCCCCCCGTATCTTGGCTTGTCATCCATAACCCAAATTTTTCTCCAAAGTTTAACTGAATTCTCTTTTTTATATTATTGATACCAATTGAATTTAGTTTGTCTCCAGCTTCTGCTTCTAAGTGCTCATTTTTAGATAGTCCCCTCCCATTGTCTGAAACTTCCATAATGAGTCCCTCTGACTCTTTATAAATACGAATATAAATCTTCCCTTTATAATCGATATCATCAAAAGCATGAAACACCGCATTCTCAACTAATGGTTGGAGAAGAAATTTTAAGGTCATATATTCCATTACATTTGGGTCAATCTTATAGGAAACTTCAAATTTATTGAAATATCGGAAATCCAAAATTTTTGTATAATTTTTTATAAACTCGACTTCATCCCTGATTGTTACCAACTCACTTTCTGTTTTGGCTGTAAATCGAATAACAGCTGAGAAAGCGCTTAAAGCCTCTTCAATCCCGCTTGCTCCTTGAATTTTCGCCATCCACTTAATAACATTAATGGTATTATACATAAAGTGGGGACGAATTTGTGATTGGAGTGCCAGTATCTCCAATTTCCTTTTTCTTCCTCTTCTTTATAAATTCTTTGAATTAACATTCGAAGACCTGCTAACATCGAATCAATCGTTTTACTTATCTTTCCTATCTCACCTTCCTGCATGTCCATCTTCACATTCAAATCACCTTAGAGACTTGTCCCATTTTTCCTTCTAGGATTGACAGAGGTTTCGTTATAGTGGTTGCAATATTGAAAGATAAAAAGATTGATAATAATAGAAGCACAATCATTGTAATAATAACCATTTTTATAATAAAGGAAAGATCATGAAACAACTCATTTTTTGGAATAATCGTAACAGCCTTCCATTTTGATAGATTCGAGGTAGCTGATATTAAATAAGAATCCTTATTTTCCTTAGTTTCCTCCCTATGACCATTAATATAATTAAAATTCTTTCCTAAAATGGCTGATGCCTTTTTTCCTATCTCCTTTTCATTCTGGCTATAAATAATATTTTTTTGATCATCTAAAAGATAAAATTTGGTATGTTTCGTGAAGTGAATATCATCCCACAAGGTCTTCAATTTATCATTACCAATGTTAATTAAAATCAATCCTAATTGATCTTTTGTGTACGGATTCACAATGGATCGGCCAATGGAAACAACCGGATCATCTCTGTAGGAAAAGAGTTTCTCTGGATGAACACCAACCGTAACATACGATCCACCTTTTTCTATAATTTTCTTAATATATGGTTCTTTTGAAAAGTCATTTTCAAAATATGGATGGTCCATATATTCTATGTTGCTGCGGCAACTATCATATTATTCTTACTTTGATAAATAAGAACAGATTCAATTATTGAACTATATAAGAAAAAATTGTTCTGAATTTTGCCATTTATAATGTCAAAATCCTTCTCCCTTTCATAAAGGGGATACTTAAAAGTTGAGTAATCCTTTTCCATAATTTGATAGACTTGTGGATCCAAAACAGGATACATTGATAAAGAAATTAAAGGGTTGAGAGCGGTATCAATATTTTTCGTAATTTGTTGATTATTTTCAATAGTAGCGTTCAATAACATATCCCGGTTCGAGTGGATAAATAACCAAGACAAACTTCCCCCAATTATAAGAAAAGAAAGAAGTATAATTACGGAGAAGGAAATAATTAGCTTAGATCTTAACTTTAAGTTTATAAATCTTTTTTTTAGCATTTTCACCAATACTTCCATTATTTTCAAATTAAATTTCACTACTGAATTTGACTAGATGGTAACCCTACTAATTTTTATTCTATTATAACATTTCAGAATTGTTTCAAATACAATTATTTGTTTGATCACAATTATTCGAACCCCTTGCCAAGTCATTTTGGGGTAGCGTCAGGAAAATGCGGATTTACAACGTTAAGGAAATTCCAAATTAAAAAGCCCAATTTCTCAGCATTAAATTGAGAAATTAGGCTTTTTCGTTATTCAATTAAAGGGTCTTTAATTGAATAAAAAGCTTTTTGTTTGCAAAGTATCCGCGGCGTTTAAGGATTAAAAACAGAGTTATAATTAGCTAACATTAAAAAAGTGACAAGAATTTATTTATCGTTACTTTTTACCACATTTACAAGTGTTCTTCCTCTTGCTTGACCTTTAAGTAGAGTAGGTAGAACATCTGGAAGTTGCTGAAGTGTTACTTCTTGTTGAATGAAATCCTCTAGGTTTGCTGGTTTGAAATCTGTTGATAAACGATTCCATACTTTCAATCTTGTTTCCATCTCGCAATAGACAGAATCGATTCCTAGTAAGTTTACACCCCGTAAAATAAAGGGGAAGACGGTTGTCGGAAGCTTTGTTCCTGCTGTTAACCCACTTACAGCGACTGAACCACCGTATTGTATTTGACTTAATAGAGATGCCAATGGTTCACCACCAACTGGATCGACGGCAGCTGCCCATTTTTGTTTGCCTAATGCTCTGACTTTCCCATCAAATACCTTCATCACGTGAAACAATGGAAGTCGCTCCGAGTTTTTTCAAATACTCTTGTTCCGATTCTTTACCTGTACTTGCTTCAACTTGATAACCGAGAGTGGAGAGAAAAGAGACAGCAAAGCTGCCAACGCCACCAGTTGCACCTGTGACAAGCACCCTTCCTTTTTCAGGAGAAACATGATTTTCTTCTAGCCGTTGGACGGATAATGCAGCAGTAAAACCAGCTGTTCCGATTATCATGGCTTCCTTTAACGTAAGACCCTTTGGAAGTGGAACAATCCACTTAGCTGGAATACGAGCATACTCACTATAACCTCCGAAATGGGAAACACCAATCTCATAGCTAGTGGCAATAACTTCATCGCCTTCTTTAAATCGAGAATCTTCAGATGTAACAACGACTCCTGCTAAGTCAATTCCTGGAACAAGTGGATATGTGTTTACAACTCCACCATCAGGAATAGTAGCGAGACTATCTTTATAGTTCACACCAGAATAATGGACACGAATCAATACTTCTCCTTCTGGAAAATCTTGAAGTGTTAGCTTTTGAAGTTTCACAGAAAATTGATCTTCTTGTTTATTTACAACTAGTGCATTAAATGGTTGCATCATAGTTATTACTCCTTTCGATTATGGAAAAATCTCATTAAATTAATTATACAAGAATGAAATCATATCAGTACAATAAAAAGAGAAACTAACTATATAGAAAAAAGCCGATTTTCCAAATCTGGAGATCGTCTTTTTTCAATCACTTTGTGAATGATTGTACTTAAGCTAAACTGCCCGTTAGCACAACAACAAAACGCCGCAGCAGTCATCTTCTTCATTAACCAACAATGTAAATTATCTTATTAAGGGATAACCATTGCTTAAACTGGTGTACTCCAATATCATAATCAATTTCTTTATTGTAAATGGAAAATATTCTTGTTCCAAATGGTTCTAATGTTAATTCGTTTTCTGGGGTAATATTTTTAATCCCATACCCTTTAAAATCAAAGAATATATCCCATATATCCTCAGATTGTCTTTTAAATGCTATCGACTCATAATCACAATTATCCTGTTAATAACCTAAATGCAGATGATATTTATCATCATACAAAATATCCATTAAGCACCTCTATTTTATCATTTAAATTACACAATTCGGCAGATAGAATCAACAATCCTTCTTCAAGTAACCTGCCACGTTAATCCAATAAGAAAAGCCGCCGAAATGGCAGCTGGTCTTCAACTCTTGCACCCGTTAGCAGAATAAAGCCCCTGTCCTGCTCTTTTTAATGTTTAGCGATGTATTTTTCCTTGAAAAGATAAAAGCCCTCTTAGGCTATGCTTGTGGGCTTATTTTTAGGTGTGTGCGAAATAGGATTGCTTTAGATTTAGCTACAATTTCTTGTTTATCGTTATAAATCGAACACTCCGTGTGAATTAGAGTTCTGCCCTGCTTTTCAATTTTGGCATTTGCCATCAAGTATGTACCTGTAGCGGGTTTCAAAAAAGAAACATTTAAATCAACGGTTACAGCTTGTTGTATACCCTCTTCATTTGCTGGTAACAAGTTTGATACGGCTACATCAGCCAATGAAGAAATGATACCACCATGTATAACCCCTGCACTGTTAATGAATAGGTCCTGGACTGGCAATATAATTTGCAAATTATTATCATCAAGCTTTTTGTATTTCAAACCTAAAAATTCGTCAAATGGCTGTTTTATAAACATCATACATACACCTCTTATATATATTTAATTTAACGGTACATTACATATTCTATTAAATTCTTAGACTATCCTGCCCTTTACTTGAAGATGAAAAATGCTTTACTCCTTGTTAAAGTAGTCGAGTAGAAGGAAGCCTTTCTACCTTGCGGTAAATTGGACTCCACCCTCCGGGTAGAAAGGTCGCCCAATTGGCGACTCAAACCCCCACAGAACCCGGCGTGCGGATTTCCCGCACCGGGCTCTTCAGAAATTGCTTCACAGTTTTGCGTACATCTTTAATTCCGAAAATGGAATTGAAAGTTTAGGACGCTCTAGAGGAAAAATAGACTTAATCTTATTGAACTTTTCCCAAGTTATATAGCTCTTTTGACTTCTACTACTTAACATTCTTCTCCAATAACGTTCCGTAATTTTATAGATTTTAGTTATTGACCAAAGGTTACCAGCCATGCCATAGTAGTTGTAATAGCCTCTAAGAATTTGATTTATCTTCTCAACTTGGTCTTTTATAGGCCAATGTCTGATAGTACGAAGTACTTCTTGGATTTTATTTACACTTCGCTTAAATCTGGTCTTTTCGGTTTTCCTACCTACCATAAAATTACCCTTACGGTTTTTTGTACAATAATGTGTAAAACCTAGGAAGTATATCGTTTCTAATTTCCTCCCTTTCTCAAGGGCATGTTTACTGGCGAACCTACCAAACTCTACTAACCTAGTCTTATTAGGCTCAAGTTCTAATGAGAATTTCCTTAATCTTTTCATAAGTACTTTCCCAAACCTTATTGCATCTGAACGATATTGAAAACACACTACAAAATCATCGATATATCTAATTAGATATGACTCACCTTTGAGTCTTGGTTTTATTGCTTTCTCAAACCACAAATCCAATACATAGTGAAGGTAAATGTTGCTTAACAGTACACTAATTGGACCACCTTGCGGTGTTCCAGTTTCACTCACATAAACATCTTTACCTTCCATTACACCTGCTTTTAACCATCTTTTAATCAGACTAATAATTCTAGGATCACCAATCCTATGTTGCACAAATTTAATTATCCAATTATGGTCTAAGGTTCCAAAGAAGTTCTTCAGGTCGGCTTCGAGCACCCAACTTATTTTCTTCCCTGAAATAGTCTCATTAAGTGTAGCTAAGGCATTGTGTGCTCCCTTATTTGGCGTACCACCGAATGAACAATTTAGAAAGTCCTGCTCATAAATTGATGAAAGTACCGTTGCCGTACTTCTTTGTAAAGCTCTATCTGCTACCGAAGGTACTCCGATTGGTCGTTTTTCAACTTTTCCAGGTTTAGGTATCCAAACCCTTCTTACTGCTGGAGGTTTATAGCTATGTCTGTGAATTGAATTCATCATATCTCCAACCCAATTTTCAAACTCAATTATAGCCATATCCCTTGTGGTGCCATCGATGCCAGGTGAAGTGTTCTTTGGCATATGGTTTAGACTAGTCCAAATCAACTCTTTTGTAATGTGATGCGCTAATGATGTAAATTGTAGTTTTGTATCTTGTTGAGCTTTTACTGCTATTCTTTTTAATCCAGTTGTCATGATTGGTTTCTCCTTACTTTGAATTAAGGACCGAAATCTTCCATTGAATGAAGCTCATGTTTCCTTAGATTGATTCAATTTCTGCTAACCGCTTCCCCATGTAATAGGCTTTCCCTATCTCAGAGTACTATCAATTAGTAAGACTTCCAATAAACCATCGAATTCTCCTTGCTTTGTGGGCTTGTTGAATTCTTATCTATATGCTATAGAAGTTTATTGGATCTCCCTTGTTCCCAAAGGAATCCATTGATAACATGCCGTAGGTACGAGACGAAATTAACTCAGTTCAAGGTACTAATACAGTAGATACATTTTTTTATGACAAACATGGAAAACGGCAAGAGAATCTTCAGACTGTACTGCAGCCATTATTTAATTCATTTCCACGAAATACAAATTCGCCAACTACCGGCCAATATGAATTCGAGTCCACTAGATATGTTAAAATGGCAGGAGTGCTTGTAGGAATCAAAGGGTTTGAATATGAATTTACCAGTAATGAAAGCGTATTTGAAACTGTTGTTGATGCAGGAAAGAAAATTGCATTATTGTTATTCGAAGTTATTGATGGAACTTTAGATAAAGTCATTTTTGACCAAGATTTAGATGAATGGACTTTTAACGATGATGGTGAGGTCACTTCAAAAGGCTAATTTTAAGTTTGTTGTACAAATAAAAACCCGGCAACCGGCGGGTTTTATGAAGTTAGTCTTATTCTCGCTTTTCATCTAACCTTCACCGATTGTTAAATAAAAAAGCTGACGCAATGACAGGTCGTTCCACAACTCTTGCCCCCGTTAGCGTAAGTACAATCCTTCACAATATCCAATTATGTTTTAATGGGGAAGGGAGCTGCAATAGCTCCTACACTCCATTCAGCTACAGCCTTAGGATTTGATTTACACTATATTTAGCTGTATTTTGGCTCTTTTCATATTCATAAAAGATACTGCCATTGATAGCATTTTTTAATTGCCAAATACAGTCCCTTCCAGGTATAGCTTGGTAGCACCCATTTCATATCGGTTCAAGCTGATGTGCTTTGCCCAATACGCCCATTTCTCCTCTTCTGTTTCAAATGGATAAAAGCTAGAGGTATAAAGATCGGTAAACCCATACTTTTCAATAAATGGACCGAAATGGTCTGTGAACCTTTTTCCGCTGTAGGTTATACCCGCAGCAGAGGATAATCCTGCACCACCGCCTAATAGAACATATTCGGCATCTTCCAGTATCTTTTTTGCTCTTTCTATGCGCGTATAATAAGTCATTTGCATGGCATAAACCTCCTTTCCTTTACTTCACAAGTGATCTAAAAACCGACCTTTCTTGCTTTATGGAAAGGTCGGTTCCGGTTCCTTTTACACTCTATAAGGAATTAACTACAACAATTTTTCCATTAGCTTTATTGCTTTCCATCAGGAGATGCGCCTTATCGATTTCATTGAGTGGGAAAACTTTTGCAATTGGAACGTTAATTTTATGTTGTTCAATATGGTCGAACAGTTCGACGAGCAATTTCTCTTTAAAATTTACTCCGCTATCAAACTGAGTAAAATACGTACCAGAAGGTATATCCATCATAGGCTCAAAGTTTTCCAACACCCACTCTCCGCCTAAAATGCCGGTCATACATAAGATTCCATGTTCTGATAGTAATTTCAGCGAATTTTTTAATGTAGTTGTGCCCACCAGTTCTAAGACTTTGTTCACGCCGTTTGGAAAAAGTGAGAAAAGTTGTTCTGATAAACTTACATCATCAAGCAAAACAAAATCCGCACCATATTTTTTTAAAAATTCCAACTTGTTCGTGTTTCGGGTAGTCGTAATGACAGTGGCACCTACACTTTTAGCAAGTTGTAGCGCAGCTAGACCGACAGAGCTTGTGCCACCACGTATCAACAGGGTTTCCCCTTTCGTAAGTCGCAATGTATCAAAAAGGGAGGCATATGCCGTGTAATACATTTCAGGAATAGCTGCCAAATTTATCCAGTCCATATCATTGTTAATCGGATAAACCTGAGAGGAAGGAATAAGGGCGTATTCCGCATAACTCCCATCAAACTCACGCCCAAGCCCACCCATCAGGGATACAACGTGTTGACCTTTTTGAAAAGGACTATCCGAAGAATCTTCAATTTCTCCTGCGCATTCGATTCCAATAATTCGAGGGAGTTTTACAGACGGAGAATCCCTTGTCTCGTAAAAATCTCCGATCGATTGATACCAAACGCCTTAATTTTTACAAGCACCCACCCCGGCTTCACTTTAGGCATTGGAACTTCCTGTACAGCCAATTCACTTGCTGTACAGGGCTTTTCCAAGACAACTGCTTTCATTTTATGTCCTCCTTATCCATTACTTTTTCAGGAGACCTTCCTTGGTTAAGAAGTCTCTTGCCACATCTTCGGCGTTCTTTCCTTTTACACCAACTTCATAGTTCATTTTTTGCATTTGGCTGTCAGTAATCTTTCCGGCAAGTTTGTTTAATGCTGTTACAATCTCTGGGTATTTATCTATGGTTTCTTGCCGCAATAAAGGTGATCCTTGATATGGCGGGAAGAAATGTTTATCATCTTCAAGAACAACCAAGTGATATTTTTGCAGTTCACCATCCGTTGAATAAGCATTCATCAAATTTACTTTGCCTGTTTGAATGGCATGATACCTTACAGACGGATCCATTGTAACAATTTTAAAATTCAAACCATATTTCTGTGCCAAACCTGGATATCCATCTTTTATGTCGGCAAACTCCGGATCAAAACCGGCTGTAACATACTGCTGTATTTTTACGAGGTCGGAAATCTTTTTCAACTCATACTTGTTTGCAAAATCTTCTGGGACTGCTATTGCATAGGTATCATTAAATTGCATTGGAGATAACAATGCCATATTATATTTTTTTGCCATACCTTCTTTTGCTTGTGTGTAGACTTCTTTACTGTTTGTACTTACAGGGTTCTCTTTTAATAAGTTAGCAATTGCTGTCCCCGTAAATTCAGGATAAATATCAACATCCTTCGATTTTAATGCATTAAAAACAAAGGTCGTATCGCCTAATCCGGTTCTTAGCTTCACTTTCAAATCTGTATTTTCTTCGATCAATAATTTATACATATTGTCTAGAATTTCCGGCTCTGGACCAAATTTGCCAGAAATCACAATCGGCTTTTGCTCATTTTGAAGAAGGGTCGGACCAACCATCGAACCAATGATTAGAACGGTAACCAGCGCAAGAGCACCAGAGGCGACCATGATCTTTTTAAAGGAAATTCTTTCGAGTCTTCGGAGCAGAAGATCAAAAATAATGGCTAAAAGTGCAGAAGGTACAGCTCCGAGGATAATAAGTGAATAATCATTTCGGGATATTCCAAGTAGTATAATATCCCCTAATCCGCCTGCTCCGATTAAGGAAGCAATCGTGGCAGTTCCTATAATAAAAATGGTAGCTGTTCGGATACCCGCCATGATGACAGGCATTGCTAAAGGAAGCTCGACTTTTAATAGTCTTTTTCTTCGGTTCATTCCCATGGCACTAGCGGCTTCTAATAATGAGGGTTCTACCTCTTTAATTCCCGTATAGGTGTTCCGTAATAGAGGAAGGAGAGCATAAGCGATTAGCGCAATCACAGCAGGGACGGTTCCTATTCCAAAAAGAGGAATCAAAAGACCTAACAAAGCCAAAGATGGAATGGTTTGCAGCACTCCTGTAATCCCGATGATATATTCCGCTATTCTTTGTTTTCTTGTTAAATAAATACCTAGTGGTATCGCAATAATTAAAGAGAAAAAGAGAGCGATTAATGATATCTCTATATGTTGGAAAAGCGCGTTGAAAAGCTGAGATTTGCGATCTGACAAGACACTTATCAAATTACTCATGAATTTGCCCTCCTTCTCTCAAATATTTAGACATTACCTTAAGTGTATTTTGTCGGTGGATAATTCCGATTACTTTTCCATTATCCTCTACAGAAATTTGTTCCAACGATGCAAGATGTTCTAATAGCTCATCTACTGGAGTTGATAAGGAAAAGGTTTTAGTATCAGATAAAAAGCCTTGTCCTGCTGGAACAGGTGTAATAAGCTCATTCAAATTAATCGAAAATTTACGACTGCCAACAAATTCACATACAAAATCATTCGCAGGACTGGTTAAGAATTCGTTTGGAGTTCCAATTTGTACGATTTCACCATCTTTCATCAGACAAATACGATCCCCTAGCTTTAAAGCTTCTTGCATATCATGTGTGACAAACACAATGGTTTTTTTCAGTTTCCGCTGAATTTCAAGCAGATCATCCTGCAATTTTTCCCGGCTAAATGGATCAAGCGCACTAAACGGTTCGTCCATCAAGATGATTTCAGGGTCCGCAGCTAAAGCTCTTATTACACCTACTCGCTGCTGTTGTCCGCCCGAAAGTTCACTAGGTTTACGATTTCGATATTCTTTTGGATCAAGACCTACCATTTTTAGCAATTCATCAGCACGAGCAGCGATTTTTTCTTTGTCCCAATTTACTAGTTCCGGAACAATCGCAATATTTTCAGCAATTGACATATGTGGAAAAAGAGCAATTTGTTGCAGAACATAGCCTATATTCCAACGAAGTTCATTGATATCATAGTCGCTTATTTTCTTCCCATTAATCCAAACCCAACCTTTTGATAATTCGATGAGGCGATTAATCATTTTTAATGTGGTTGTCTTACCAGAACCACTGGGACCAATCAAAACAAAAAATTCTCCTTTCCTTATTTCGAAATCTAAAGATTTAACGGCAAAGGTCCCATTAGGGAATTGTTTCGATACTTGTTCAAATCGAATCATTTTACCTCTCCTTTTTTTATAATAGATTACCCTAGTTTTAACGATTAAAAATTACCATTACATAGACATCTATGTAATGTGTCAAAAAAAATTAAAACCTTTTTAGGATTATTTCTAATAAATGTTCTACCTGTTCTTTTTCGGTGTTCGTTAAACCGCCATAAATGACAGTGTTTATTTTTTCTGAGATCTCACGAAATATTGGTTCGAGCTGGGTTCCCTTTTCCGTAAGATTGATTAAAGTTATTCTGCTGTCCTCCTTACTCTTTTTTCTCTCTACAAACCCTAGTTTCTGTAACTTATCAATTAAAACTGTTACTGTCGGTTGAGTGCGATGAATTTTTTCAGCCAACTCCTTCACGGATAAGCCATTTTTTCCGTAAAGGCACACTAAAATATCCCCATGAGATGGGGCGATACCATCCACTCCATGTTTGTTAAGCTCCGACAAAATCAAATTGTTTACTGCGTCTCTAATCTTTCCAACTTTTGATGCTGTGTCATATTTTATCATGTTTTTCATTATACATAGATGTCTATGTATTTTCAAGTGAATAATTTTTATTTAACTTTTTTCGTTCCTATAGCACAATAAAAAATGTGTTCTGCAACAACCCTGAAAAATAACTCAAATTTCTTGTAGCTAAATTCAATTCTTCTCCATCTTCTTTCGGAAAATCTCAATTAAAAAATGGTATAAATGAGTCAATAGAAAAATGTCCTATTGACTCATTTATTTATTATTGATTCGCTTTTTTTACCCATTCCGCAACTGTAACAGTCCGTTTTGCTTGATGTTTTACAGCTGCTTGAACGTCTTCAATCATTTTACCATCCTGTCCTACAGTAACACTTGTTCCGTATGGGTTTCCACCTGCTCCAAATGTAACCGGATCAGTATAACCAGGAGCAGCAACAATTGCACCCCAGTGATACATTGATGTATATAGTGATAAAATTGTTTGTTCTTGACCACCATGAGGGTTTTGAGCAGAAGTCATCGCACTTACTACCTTATTAACGAGTTTTCCATTAAACCAAAGACCACCTGTAGTATCTAAGAATTGCTTCATTTGCGCTGGCATATTGCCAAATCGAGTTGGAACACTAAATATAATCGCATCTGCCCATTCTAAGTCATCTAATTTAACCTCTGGAACATCTTTTGTTGCTTCAACATGGGCTTTCCAAACTGGATTTCCTTCAATTACTGATTGTGGAGCAAGTTCAGGTACTTTTAAAACTCTTACTTCAGCACCTGCTTCTTTTGCACCTTCTTCTGCCCATTTCGATAATTGATAGTTAGTTCCACCCATGCTGTAATAAATCACTGCTAATTTTACATATGACATTGTTTCAATCTCCTTTTCTGTTGAAGTTCCAAATAACTTGGATAAAAAACCCATATTCACACCTTCTTTATGATTACCTTATTTTTAATTTTTTATTTAAATATTACATGGATTTAAGCATTAATTTTCATAGTCAGGATCTAGATAAATGAAAAGTCGATGTATCTTGAAATCCCGAATTTCAAATACATTACAAAAGCGTCCTGCATGGGTGACTCCGGCACGCCACTCTTTTCCATTGGTAGTAACACCAGAACTTGTACCCTCAACGACAACCGTGTCGCCTTGGAAGATATAGTTAAAATAAGCATAGTCGTGGATGATGGATTTAATCTTTGGACCACTACCACTCTCGAAAAGAAGTTTTTTAATTTCTTCAATTCCATGTGCAATTCCCATCTTTGGGAAATAAAACTGGGCATCCTCGGCAAATAATTCAAGAAAGGCAGGGTTGCCCTGATCCATTAGTTTAAAGTATTCAAGTGCAACTGACTTTCTTTGTTCGTCTGTCATTGTTTGTTGTGTAATTGTCATTTGTTAATTCTCCCCGTATATTGAATTAAAACATCTAGATTTCAAAGTTTAATGTGGGATGGTTCTTAAAAGGTCAAAATCGGCTTAAGGGTTTTTCCACTTCCCGAATCGGAGACCGCTTGATTAATCTCATTAAATGAGTAAAAATTGACAAGTTTATCAAAAGGGAATTGCCCCTGTTTATATAGTTCTATTAATTTGGGAATGAACACTTGTGGTATACTGCTACCTTGCAAGATGCCAGAAACCGATTTAGCGGACATTATCATGTCGTTAACATCAAGGTGCACATCGGTATTAGCCTTAGGTGCTCCGATAATTCCCACTTTTCCCATAAAGGTAACAGATTCAACAGCCTGACGGAGAACCGCTGGTACACCAGTAGTCTCGATGGCAAAATCAACACCTGTTTTCGTAATGTTTCTTATTTCTTCAACGGCGTTTACTTCCTTGGAATTGATTACATGAGTGGCACCTAATTCTTTTCCCAATTCTAGGCGATTGTTGTGTATATCAACAATGATTCGTGTGGTGCAACCTGCAACCTTAGCTGCCATCAACGCGCTCATTCCGACTGTTCCACTTCCAAAAATAACGATACTTGAACCTGCAGGTACCTGAAATGTATTAAGTACCGCTCCTGCACCGGTCTGAATGCCACATCCAAGAGGAGCAAGCAAACGTAAATCTACGTCTTTGTCTACCTTTACCAGATTTCGTTCGTTCACAATTGCATAAGTACCAAAGGATGATTGACCAAAGAAATGGGCAAGCTCCTGTCCGTTTTGATGAAGACGATGTGTTCCATCCTCCATTGCACCCTCGAAATTCAATTCAACCATTCTTTCACATGCATATAAATGTCCTGTTAGACATTTTTCACAGCGACCACATGAAGAATAAGACATTACCACATGATCGCCTACCTGAACATTTTTTACGCCTTCACCTACTTGTTTGATAATTCCAGCACCTTCATGACCTAATACCGCTGGAAGAGGGTTTCCTAAATTTTGTTTAGACGCCGATATATCTGTATGGTACGATTGACATAATCGGATGTATGGAATCCAAAACTATTCATTCGTTCAATCCATTCTTATAAAACAGAGCGATTCTCTACACGTAATGCCGCATGGTGAACCGTGCCAAAACCTTGCCGGGCTTCAGGAAGATTGGCATTATATTCTACAATGACCGAGGCACCATTCCCGCCTTCCCCCACTTCAAATAAATGGAATGACCCTTCTTTATTCCTCCATCTACACTTTTATCCGGCAAATCCTATTGAACATTAAATTCACTTAGAATATTTCCTCAGTTTGTGCCATTGAAGTACCTAAATGCCAACAACCCTATACCCATTTTATATTCCTTAACAAGTTAGATTCTAGTACTTATTAATTGTTCTAGGTGAATTGCATGGCGATTAGATATTTTAAGCTAAACTGTCACCTGGTTGAACAACATAAGAAAAACCAAGAATCAAAACAGCTTGGCCTAGTATAAGATGAGTATCTTTTTTAGCCAGTTTAATTTCGCTATACATTCAGTTTTAATCTTGTATTTAATGACGATTTTATTAAAGGAGTCCTCAATTCTTGTTACGTATATAACTGGATCAAATATATAATTGGATTTATCATAAACAAAAGTACATATAAAAAAGATTTATATTTTGGTCATCAATATTCCCTTTATAAATTTGTTACAGATAGTATTCGTTAGTTGTTAGATAATTTAAAAAGGTAAATTAAACCAAAGAACTCTCCTGTTTATTTCGAAAGACAATAATTAAAGGCTTTTTACTTACCACTTATTATTTTTTCCTGACGAGGATTAACCTTAACTTTTTAAATTCTGAAACATACTTAAAAAAGGTGTTAAGGGAATCTTCTATTTCTTTATAGTAGATTGAATAAGCACTAAAAAATCTGGGTTTACTACATATATAACTGAAAATTGTTTAGTTACATTGAATTAATTATTATTCTAAAAAGATTTATTTAACCACTTATTTTTAACGGAAAAATGTAACTAGGTTACTTTTAATATACTTGTCATTTTGAGTTAGAAAAAACTAATTAAAAATACAAAAAAGTGAGGTAATTAAATTGAACTTGTTAGAATCCAAAGTTATCCAAACAAAGTTAGAAAAGGAGATATTTATTGATCAAGGCTCAAACATTGAATTAAAAATATTTCAATTTCTTGAAAAGGACTTACCCTATTATGAATTTATGGTTGGTTTAGAGTTTCTTCGTATAAGGGAAAATGAGTATTACGGAACTGAAAAAAGGTATTTTGGTATACGTTTTACAGAGGATATGCAAAATTTAATCGTATTTGAGCCGGATCAACATAGTATTTTTGCCGCAAAGAATGAACAGGAGAAGCAAGCCGTTACAGAATTAATTATTTATGTATTAACTAAATCCCCCAATTTCAAACAATTGGTAACGACCATGGTTAATAATTTCCAACATCAAAATGTAGTTTGCGAAAAGGAATACAAAGAAGTTGATGCAAAACAGGTAAAATTAGAACAATTATTAAATGTCCATATTGAAAATGTTAAATTTCAAATACAAAAGAAAGCTTAAGTTTTGGGGAAAAGCCTAAAATTATAATGTGCTTTTCCCCTTTTCTTTTTGCAACTTAACCTTTTTTATTCTTCAAAAATTTTTATTAAACCTAAGGTTGGTAAAAATTTCGAATTAATTAGAAAGCGGATATAAGGCCTTTTTATGATTATTTAAGTGGTTAGAAGATGTTTTTAGTGAAATTAACTCTATATACCAAATTGCTGGATGAAAAGATAAATAAAAAATATTAAATTTGCTAGATGAAACGCCCTTACCTTGACTATAAATAGTAGGTAAAGGTGTTTATGTTTCAATTACTTAGATATGCGTTTTAGTAACTCTTCTTTTTCAGTTTCATATCCTGGTTTACCAAGTAGTGCAAACGGATTAACCCCCGAATTTTGGACAATAACTCACTTATTCTTTTGTTTTCACAGTTTTTTATTTGTGGTTTTCTATCGTTATATTTCAGAAAGGCCATGTGGCTTGACATGGAGCCTCTCCGGGCATAATTCTCCTGCCAAGAAGCCAGCTGTTCAAACAGTTGGCATCGCCAAATGAGGCTATCATGCCCGCCACTCCAAATCAAGCCGGTGCTTTGAAGTTTATGCGCCCCTTACACTCGAACTTCTTTGATTACCAAGGTTCCTTGCTTTTCATAGAATTCTTTTGGGGATAAATCTAGAATGCTAGAATGCATGCGGCGTTCATTATAAAACTTCATAAACCATGCCACTTCTTTGTAAGCTTCTTCGTATGTTTCGAATTGAAATCTACTAAAACAATCATCTTCTAGAATTCGATGAAACGACTCAATATGAGCGTTCATATTAGGTGTTTTTGGCGGAATTCTTTCGTGTGCGGTTTGAAATTCCTGGCAGCCCCGTTCAAAGGCGTGAGAAATAAACCGCGGTCCATTATCAGATCGAATCACAGCCTTTTCCTTTTTATCAACTTGTTTCCTTTTTAATAAAGCTCTTTGTAAAGTTTGTTTTACATCCTGACCACTGCAGCTTAGCCCAATATGATAATCAATGATGGAACGATCAAATACATCAATAAAGGAACATACGAAGAAAAATCTTTGTTCGCCTTCAATAAATCCATATTTGATATCCGTTTCCCAAAGTTGATTGGAAGCAGTGATGACTCGATTTCTTGCCAGTTTTCTAGGATAGGAGATTCTTTTTTGACTCTGTGGACGTAGAATATCCAGCTCTTTACAAAGTCTGTATACTTTCTTCTTATTAATGATCAAGTGGTATTTACGACGCAATTGCTTTGTTAATTTTCGATAACCGTAACCAAATCCATCGCCTGCAATTTCTTCAAGAAGCCATTCCTTTAATTGTTCATCTGAAATTTTCTTTCCGTCCTTTTTGATGGAATAACCTGGTGCTGGACGCCCCTCACTTACTTTCTTTTCCTCTACATGACCATTTTCTTGGTAGTAATAGGTTGAGCGAGGAATACCTATTATTTTTAGCACCTTTTGTTTCGCATAGCCTTTCTTAATCCATTTATCGGCTATTTCAAGCTTTTCAGCAAGTGAGGGTTTTTCTTTTTTATAAGATCGCGAAGAATAGCAATCTCTAAGTCTTTTTCACCCAATAGTTTTTTTAACTGATCGTTTTCTTGCGATAATTTTTTAGTCTCCAAAGGAGTAGAGTCTACTCCTAAGCTCATGTCATTGTATTTACCCTCTTTGTATTCTTTCACCCAACGGTTTACCATGTTTGAACTTAGTTCATATCGGCGAGCTACTACGGCTGCGTTACCTGTATCAATAGCTTCTTTACAAACTTGGACTTTAAATTCTTTTGGATGTTGAGTTCTTTTCATGGTGTCAGCTCCTTTAGATAATACTATTATAAAATAATTAACTAGAGCTGTCCAAGTTCATTTTGGGGCTTATGAGTTTACAAAACGATCTGCCCAGATTGTATTATAAGTTTCTAGAAGCTTTCTATCCTACTTAGTTATTTTATGCTTAATATGAATGTACAAAAAGAGAAAAGGGATATATAGATACACAAAGTAAAAAGCAATGTTTGAATACATTTCATTCAATCGCTCTATTTGACTCCTCTCTTTGAGCACATTAGCTATAATAAAGAATAGGACCAGTACAATGAACAGACTTATATGTTGTTTCACATTTATTACTTTCTTAATAGCACGACAACCTGACCATATTTTCACACTGATATTGGGTAATATGAGAAGTAACCAAATCGAAACAACAATAAATTCGACTCTTTCTATTAGAGGAAATTTTGCAACTTTCATGTGAACTAACGTCGGCCATATCGTATTGGGTAGCTGCCCTTCACTAAAGTAGACAAATGAGATGAGTGCTACTATAAGATATAGAAAGACGCAAAGCAGAAGTCCAAAATGGGCCCATTTTTGTGATCTTTCTGGATTTTTTATGAATGGGTAGAACATGAATAAAGTCTCAAAGCCTAGATACTGAAACACCATAGCTTTAGATGATAATACTATTTCCTTAACAGAGTGATTAAAAAAGGGTAATAAATGATTGAGATTGGCAAATTCTAATGCAAAAAAATTAAGGGGAAACAGTATAACAAAAGGTATGATAGTTCCCCAGAAACACACTCCAGTAATCACGCGGAATCCACCGGATACAATGTAATAAACGAGGACTAGAAGAATGAAGCTTATTTGCCAGGTCTTCATTAAGGGAAACAGCCAAACTTGAACAACCTCAATATAAACAAGGAAAACAATTAACGCCAATACAAGAAAGTAGAAGATTACAAAAATGTTGAACAGTCCGCCAATCCATTTTCCAAAGCAAAATTGGTGAACATGTATGATATCATTATTAGTAATTCCAACAATACGATAGATCATCCAAACTAGTATATGAATGCTTACACCAGATAAAATAATGGAAATCCATGCATCATAACCAGCATCCTTCGTTATATCTCTTTGAAAACTCATGATTCCTATGCCAATAATATTCGAGTAGATCAGAAAGAAAACGTAAAAAGGAGATATTAAATATTGTTCGTTGAGTATAGTTTTCACATAGTTCACCTCGGAAAATGCAGACTTATTCTTCAATACCCGTATTTAGGATGTTAACATTTGTGTGTACAGTGGTTTTTAAATCAGGGTATATGTCCTTAAAACGTTGATAGTCCCAATTTCTTGATGTGGCTCTAACCTTGTCTCCCAATCCAAGTGGATCTACGTTGTATCCTTGTAACAAAGAAATTAAACGTTGGACTTCTTCATTAAAGTGTTCATTTAAAATCTGTTCCATTTTTAGGCGATTTTTATTGGTGCTTAAATCAAACCAAGATGAGGAATTTTTAACCTCTGCATCGATGGTTAAATCGATCAATATACGTGGAATACTTTCGCTTTTGTCAACCGTATATTTAGCTTTGGCATCCAGACTTGTCAATAAAATATAACCAGCCTTGTTGTGAACCTTAATTTTTGTTTTATATTGTCCATTTTTTGAGCCATCATGTAATATTTTCACAATAAATGACTCCCTTAAATTAATATTATTTACAAACTTACCTTTCTTTAATAAGGCTAACCCGTCAATTCTGACTTGACCTTCCTCCAGGATTAAGTAAGGTAAAAATGGATCCTTCCCCTCATCATAAAGATTTGTCAAAAATACGTGCAAATTTGTTTTTGGCAAATTGCCCTTTTCAATGTTCTGATTAATTTTATTACTTAAATGGAATGAAAGATTCTCATCTTGACTTGATTTAAGTATTTTTTCAGCTGTGTTTTCGGCTATGCTCAACTGCATTCGACTCCCAACATTCGGGTCTCTGCTAAAATTAATTAAAACATCATCAATCCCTTGTTTTGCAAATTCCTTGCCGAACAATATAAAATCTAATTTTCCTATTTCAACGGGCAATGCAGATTTTGAATTCATTCTCGGAAGAATATCTTCATACGAATCAGACACGGTTCTAAAGCTTTTTAATTTGGGCATTCCTTTTTCCGCAAATGTAGGATAGATAACCATTCCTTTCACTTTGTCTTTTTCCATATCATATCCCATGGTTTCTATAATCTGAACTTCATCAATGATCCTTAGATTTTCACACCCTGATAAGAAGAAAATTAGGATAAAAGTTAACAGAAAAAATGATTTCATACTTCACCTCTAATACCCTTTTCTGATCATTCATCAAAATCACTTTTCTTTTTTTTGTGATTATATGGATGGTATCTCCAAATTGATTTAGGACGTAAATAACTTGGCCTTTTGGAAGTTTCACTATAAGAGGAACGGATAATGCTGTCCTTCAAATCTTGAGGCTAAAAGGATAAAATGGAACGGTATAGGGTGTTCCTAATGATTCTAACCGTGTAAGATGGACGATTAAAAAGGCAATCCCCATAACGATACCTAGTCCGCCCCACATAGACGCGGCGATAATTAAAGGAAAACGTAAAAAACGTATCGTGTTCGACATTTTATAAATAGGGGTAGTAAAGGAAGCTAAGGCTGATAAGGCTACTATAATGAGTAAGACATTGCTTGTAAGTGACGCCTCAACTGAAGCTTGGCCAATAACAATACCGCCCACTATTCCCAATGTTTGTCCTACCTTAGTAGGTAACCGTACTCCAGCTTCACGTAAAAGTTCAATCGTGAATTCCAAAAAAACCACCTCAAATACCGGCGGAAACGGAACATTATGACGAGAAAAACTAAGTGAACCGAATAAATCGTTTGGAATTACTTCGTAATGGTAAGTTAAAACGGCTATATAAATAGACGTGGCAAAAATGGAGAAAAGGACACTAAAAATCCGTATTAAACGGAAAAAAGATGCAATAATCCATGGTAGAAAGTAATCTTCAGGTGTAATAAAAAAATCTATTAACGTAGCAGGTCCTGTAATGACATAAGGCGACCCATTACTAAAAACAGCTACCTGTCCCATATTTAGAGCATGAGCCGCCCTATCCACTCTTTCAGTTGAAAGAAGCAAGGGAAACGGTGTCAGGGAATTACCAGTTATTAATTGATGAAGCTGAGACGTATCATAAACGATATCAAAATCAATATCTTGAAGGCGTTGGGTTATGGTATTAACATGCTGCTCATCCGTAATTCCTTCAATATAAGCAATGATAATTCTAGTATGTGATGTAGAGCCAACGCTAATTTCCTTCGTGATCAAATCAAATGTGTTAATTTGCTGCCTTAGTAAATGTATATTTACATCAATATTTTCAACAAACCCAATTTGTGGCCCAACACTATACTCATTTTCAACATTATTTTGTTCACGCAAGCCAGCTGTATCATTAGATAAGAGAATTAAAGCAAACCTTTGATCATTTTCCTTCATTTGAAGAATCGCATAACCTTTAAGTAGCTTTGATTCTGCCTCTTTTACATTATCCGTAATCACAATGTCTTCAATTGAGATAATTTTCTTTATGTCATCAATTTTCCCTAGTTTGTCCTGTTCAAAAGGTGTCTCTCGGAAAATCAGTAAAATTTTCAGTTGGAGTTGTTGTTGATCGATCAGTGTATTGTAGTAAGAAATGATTAAATGTCCCAATTCATCCGTAAGGGAAAATTGTTTAAAATCACTAGATTTTTTGGCCTTAGCAAACAGCTGGCCAATATCTTGTGAATTCTCAGTCACGGCCTGTTTGTCTTTATTATTTCTAATCTTTCGTTTTTTGAATAACATCTAATCACCTCCCTATTACAAAGGAATTCATATCCTTCTATATTATGTAAAGGCATCCCCATATTTATGTAAATCCGTTTTATAATAAGTGAAAACTTTATCCTCTCCAGTTTACATAATATAAATATAGCTTAGAGTAAGCAAAGGACCATGATCCTAATAGAAATAATCCCTGTAGGGGTAGGGTAGGACAGCAAAACACAAATTTACAAAGTTAAAACTTTTTCAAAATAAAAAGAGCCAAAAGGCTCTCTTAAATCATCGAATGGAGTTTAAACTCTAATGCTCCCCTCAATTTTATACCTAATTCAGGATACTCATTTAAACCGGTCCATACATTAACCCAACCCTCATTTTGTTCAAACAGTTTGCTTATTAGTGTATCATCATTTTCTTTTAAACCTTTTTTTAAACTTCATTGATTTATGCCATCATTATCTACTATTTCAGTATAATCTTAATATCAGTTTCTTGATCATCCACTACTTTTATATCTGTTGTAATTTTGCGCATGACCCAAATCCACACAAAATCCTCGAAGATTCTTATTGGAATCATCAAGGGTAAGAATATCTATTCATCGATATTTACAACTACGTAGGACTAAAACTGTAACGCCGTAATGTATGTACTTTGGTGTGTGCGTGGGAGGCTATTCGCCAGAAATTCTTCTCTTTATTAGTCTTGTTTAATTGATTTGCATGAAAGCCTTTCCACGAAATGATGTGCAATGATGGACCTAGGAGAAGTATCTCCAGTTTGTAACTTTTGTATTATGCTTTTAGCGGCATGATATCCCAAATCGAAAATAATAATGTCTGCAGACGTTAGATAGATGGCGCTTTCAATTTTTTGGAAAAGATGGTCAGCCATGCACAAACGCAGCTTAAATTCATCCCCATTTACTTTCAAACCAAAATTCGGACGTTTATCAAGGATAATCCCATAGCGTCGAAAAATATGCTTAACATCCTTTAAATCATTTTGTAATGTGGATCGGCTGATAAATAATTCATCGGCAATATCATCGAGCTTGCAATATCCTTCTGCGAGTAACAGCCGCTTGAAAATATAGTGGACGCGATCCTCCGGCAAGGTTGGAACTTCGTCATATTTTTCTTTTTCATGATTCATAATCCCTTGCAAAAATTGGCGGAAAATTTGGTCCTGATGAAACTCAAGCTGGTATCCTGTTCCCCTAATCGATTTAATCGAAGCACCAAAATCCTCCACGATTGCTTCCAGTTCTTTTATATCATTCCTGGCGGTTCTAGAGGTTACTGCCAGTACTTTTGCCAAATATTCACTTGTCACGGGTGTTTCCGCTTTCATTAGTTCGCGCAGTATGGCAGTCATTCGAGGATTTAGCAATGTTCATCCTCCTTTACACTAAAAGTTTCAATTTTCAACAATATATTAACATATTATTCTATTTTAGATAATACTTGGAGAATTCTGTCGCAAATTTTGAAAACTCACCAAGTGGCGAGCTCCTAAATAAATACCTAGTCAATCAGACAAAGTTTTATATTGATTTTTAATCTTTGGAAAAAACACTACATTTTCCCATCTGTTATACTAAAATAACATTATCTGGAAGAATAACAGAGGTTAAGATTGACGTTTCACGTACTCTCATAATGTTATAAGATGAATTATTCATGACTTCATCATCTACGTAGCCCGGATGGCACATAATTTCTACTGATTGTCCATCCGCGGCTTTTTCAATCAATTTTTTGAAGTAGTCCTCCTGTATCGTTTCCCCGTAAAAATCTGCGAAAAACAAGTCCGTAAATGGTTGAACACCCTCCAGCTTGTTTTCCGTCAATCTAACTGCCAAATCATATTTAATCGCAAGATTTTTAATAACAGGAGAAAATTCCTTTATACCATGTACATGATGGTGACTGTCCAAATGGGTTGGTACTAATCCCGATGCTAAAAATTTTTCAATTTGTGCAGTCCACTCACGTTCCAAATCAATTAAATGAATATCACTATGTTCTTTTATCCGATTGAGCCGTTTAAAATCACCGTTTTCATCTAATAGGCTTGGAACATCTTTTAACAGTGGTTTACCACAAGTTAATACTAAATGAATGCCTACTTGAAGTGTTGGGTTCTCCTTTGCCAAAGCTATGGCATGTTCTGTTCCAGGCATATTCATCATCATGGTAGCAGAATTAACGATTCCTCTTTTATGAGAATCCATAATTCTGAAATTTACACCTCTTGAATAACCAAAATCATCAGCATTTACGACTAACTTGATCATATTAAGCATCCTCCTTAAATAGATGAGCAGAAAAATTCTTCTGCATATATCTTGACATTAAGTTCCATAAGAAATTGAACCTTTATCAATTAGCTCACTAAATTAAGTATATAATTTAAGCACTTTTAACTTAATACAAAAAATTTCCTCTTTATAACGGAAATTTTTATTAGTGGACAAAATTTGTTGTCTAGCTTATCTTTTACACCAATCAGATGATGAAAAAGTTAAAAATATTGCCGTTCAATTATTAAATGGTGACATTTCCCTTTAGGACATAAAAAAAGAAAAGAATTAAAAACACATATCACAGCAACGGAAGCACAACTCAAAAAGGTTGATACACACAAAGTAGCTCAATTCGTGGAAAAATTTATGTTAATGGCTTAGTTAATTTTGGTCATTAAACACTTTTGTTACGATAAAGAGTGTCCCATTTTGGGACACCTTTAACTTTATATATGTGCCAAACTTTCTCTTAAATAATTTCAGCTAAGATATATCTCAATCATTAAAATAAACCCCATTCAAAAAAATTACTTTATTATAGAAGAAACTCAACAACATAATTCAATATCTCCTCTACACCCTACACCTAAAGAATTAAAATTTCGGTAAAGCTTCCACAGCATCTGCCAAGTCACTATAGGAATCTTTTAAATATCGCGCCGTGGTTGAAATATTGCTGTGACCGGCAAGTCTTCTCACTTTTTCAATGTCATTATTCGTGGCTTTCAACATCCATTTGCAAAATGTATGCCTGAACATATGGGGCGTAAGTTTTTTCTGTGGCAAACTGTAACTTTCAATCATATTCTGGATGCATCGGACTGTAAATTGTGGGGATCGCTGGCTATAGAACACATAAGGCGACTCTTCTACATGCTCTTTCTTGTTTGACATTTCTGCTCTAAAAAGTAACCAGTCATACAGTTCCTGCCACAAGGTATTCGACATAGGCACTGTCCGAAGCTTCCTTCCCTTCCCCAAAATTCGAATCCGTTTTATCTCCATGTCAAGATCGGTTAACTTTAAATTAGATAGTTCATCTACCCTTAAACCAGCGTACGTCAATAAATAAATGATCGCTCGATCACGCCGGTACTTTTCTTCAGGATCGACTCCCCTGCTTTTAACAGGTGTCTTTCTTACACGATTTAATAAATCTTCAAATTCTTCTTCTTTGAGCCACATGATTTTTTCTTGATCTTCATCGCAGATTTTACATCCTGAATTTCTTCCAAATTCATTTGGTTTTATATGTAAATCATCCATAAAAATAAGGATATCATTTCGATAGGAAATAATGATTTTAGGTGATTTGTCCTGTTTTTCAAGACTGGTAATATATTCTTCTAGCACTCTTCTCACCTCTTATCTTATATGTCGAGTTTAACACCCTAAAAATCATATCAAATTGGGCTAAAAACAACATTATATGATGAGTATAACATATGATTTTGCTAGTTTAAATGAATATAATGTATATTATTATACGCTTAGTTTAACGAGTAAGATTTGAAGTTATTTATATAGAAAAGCAAACGAGAGTTTTAATCTGAATAAATCGTCTAGATTATGCAATTTTGTCGCTGTTAACAGCCAACCTTCGTTTTCTTTCCCTTAAGCTTATCCGTCATAAATAATACAAGCCCCCTAATCGTTTTATTCAGACGATAGACAAAACTCTTCTGGATGTGGACCGCATCACCGCTACCATGTAGAAGTTCTTGACGAATAAATTCCTAACAAGTTAAGCAATAAAAAAGCCGACAATCGTTGATATAACACAAATTGCCGGCGGTTGATGACTCCGGACTGGGATCGAACCAGCGACCTCCATCCTGTCAATTTTCTAAACTGTCTGTTATACAGTATTTTTGTATAAATTGATTCCATTAAGTCCAGTAATTCAAGAACGTAATGACTATCTATGCACAAGGAGTCTCTTAATTCCATTGTTTCTAGAAATTCTGTGCAATTTCTGTGCAATTTCTGTGCAATCTTCATCAATGAATATGAATTGAGATGAGGGTAGGGTGTGTTTTTTATTATTTAATCGCAGACTCCACATGTGTCGTCTGCAGAAACATTTCAGCCGGCTAACAAGGTCAGCGAGTCTTTATTACAATTTTACACCAAGGTGGTTTTTCATCTGGGATAAAAAACCGGCCTTGTATTTGCCTACTCTCACAACTCTAACTAATTATTAATAGAAATCTTTTACAATCAAAAAAAGACGCAACCTTAAAGGTTACATCTTTTATATCTTATTTAAAATATACTTACTTTATTGGACATCGGATTAATTAGAAGCTTTTGTTTCTCTTCCCTCTTCGTTTTCAGGGGTTTTTCCATCCTGTTGTTCACCTGTACTGATTTCCTCTTCCTGTCTTGGAGCAAGTACTGAAACAATTACCTCTTCATCTTCTTGGTTAATCGTAATATTGCTATAGTAATTTCTAATCTCACCTATTTTAATCGTTTGGTTTACCTGAATATTGGAAATATCAACTTCAATTGTTTCAGGGATTTCTCTAGGTTTTGCTGTTATGTTTAACTCGTGAAGAGACTGTTGGAGAATTCCTCCGTCTTCAACACCTTTTGAAGTTCCCGTCAAGGCAACATGCACCTGGGCATGTATCTCAGTAGAACTATTAATATATAAAAAATCCGCATGAAGAACATCCCGCTTTATCGGGTCATATTGATAATCTGCAAGTATTACATCCTGTGAATTTCCATTAACATCTAAAGAAATAATTCCATTTCTTCCTACTTCCTTAATGATTCTGATTAAATCTACATTTTTTACAACAATCGATTTGCTCTCTTCATTTTTCCCGTAGACAACTGATGGGATATTTCCCTGTTTTCTTAATTGAGCTAAAACTGAATTCTGGATTTCCTTACGCTCTTTTGCTACTAACGTGCTAGTCATAGACTTTCCCTCTTCCTGATCCATAAGAATTTTAGACATAAGTATAAAATTACGACCTAATATAGGAATGTCTAACTGTAAAACTATTAATAGTTTTTTTAATCCTCTATATAATAAAAGAAGCTTGCCCTTTTAGCAAATATTTTGTACTATATAATATTTGAATCTTGAAGAACTTCAATTAGTCATGATCACGAACAGTGCCTATCACTGTTCGTATTTAAATGTTAAATTACCTTTATTAGCTGCAGTGGGTATCGTACTCACTGTCATTTCGGCATTTCTTTCGCGAAGGAATCGTAATATGATGATGTAGTTAATTGTTGCAGTGATTTTTTAAATTTTTCCGGTACCGTTACACGATTCCTGAATCAACCCATTAAAACAAAAGTAATAACTTGGTTGGCAAAATTCCTCCACAAACGTTGTTTTAAAACAAACAAGGATAGGGGTACGGAAACGATTCGAGGAATGAGGGGCAACATGTGAAATATTTTCTAGTTTCTATAACTTTTCTTGTTCCATTTCCTTTAGCTTGCAATAATGATGCCTGACTGACCCTTGTAATTGCACAAATCTCTTTTATGGTTTTATCCGTTGTATTCCGTAATTCAATGGCATGGTTCATTCCTGGATGCTTATCTGTTTATTTTTTTACTCTTCCTCGATATTTGCCTTTTTGTTTGGCTAGTTTAATTCCTGATCATTGCTTTTCCTTAATCATTTCCCGATCCAGTTCACTAAATGCTACCTCTATTTTAAACCCTCAACAACAATAAAGAGCACAATTCTTGTTCTGGAATTGCGCCCTATAATGGAATAACTAAAATATGATCTAAATCTTAAAATCAATTAATTCTTCTTTCACTAACGCCCCCGTTAGTGTAAGTACAATATTTCACAATCTTTCTTGTGGAATAAGAAAAAAGGCAACCTTCATCTTGAAGAATCACACCCGTTACTTTAATAAAAAATTATTTCTGAACTGAACTACAATGACCTGACACGATTGTTAATTTATCTCCATTCATTTGCCAAACCCGTGAATAACACATTTCATCTTCAATTGGCTCTATACCAAATATCCCTTTTAAAGCAGCACGTGTTACAGTTACAGCAGAATTTTCTAATAGAATCACTTTTTGGTCTAAAATTTTGATATCAGTAAAATTCAATACTCCAGAACGATGTGCTTCAATATCGTCTTCTTTCGTTAATATTTGTCCAAAGTGATTCACAAAAATAAGGTTATCATTAATCAGATTGTCAAGACTATTAACATCCCCAATTAGCATCGCTTCTCGAAGTCGTTCTTCATAATCAATAATTAAACTTTCCTCCATATTAAAGCCTCCCTTAGAGTAGTTAGACATACTATACAGATATTATTATTTCATTGTCATTATTATGTCTTCTTCCACTAAACTCCCTCTATAAAGAAAGGAAAATCTCTCGATTTCTCTTATTTTCTCCAAATTACGTAGTAGTTTGTTTTAAAATTCATTTGAGGATTGGAATAATGGTGTATTCAAGGATAATTTTGGGGACAAAGTGAAAAGACGACTGATAGCTACCAAACCACTCTTACCCAAAAAGTGGATAACTAGTTAAAGTATGGTTGCACTGGTGGATCTCCACATTTCTCATGGAGGTCAACCCTCCCATATCTCACAGAGTCTTTGCTCCAAAATTCCTTCGTCCAACCTTTCCATGAGGTGGATGTCAGTCATGCTGCCCGACAGGGTCTTTGCCCGTACTTTAGTCCTGAAGCAGATGCAGATGATCCTCCTGCTTCAGTTAAGGACTTACGTGAACAACTTAAACTAGCTGAAGGTGTAATAATTTGTACCCCAGAGTATGCGAGAGGAGTTCCAGGAGTTCTAAAAAATGCTCTTGATTGGGTTGTATCTTCGGGGGAATTTATGAATAAACCAGTAGCTGTCATTAGTGCTTCTTCCCGTATTACAGGTGGAGATAAAGCACATGAGTCAATTATGCTTACATTACAGATGATTGAAGCAAAAATCCCAAAAGAAAGTACCTTGCAAATTGGTTCTGTAGGAACCAAGATCAATAGTAATGCAGAAATCTTAGATTGTACGACGAAAGAACAGTTAAAATCAGCGCTTAATTCTCTTATTTCATCTATCCGTAGGTAGTAGTATTTAAATAACCTTTTTGTCCCTAATTTTATTTTAATAAAGTCATATTTTTCACAACTTTTTTAAATCACCATTCGATTGCGAACGGTGATTTATGGGTGTAAGGGGTCCTACATTGGCTGTCTTCTTTCAAGTAGGACTTTAAAAGAATTTGTTCTACAACTCCAATTACAACAAATGTTGTATTAACGAAATCGAGCGATATTGAACGTCTATTATTTTAAAAGCCCCCTCTTGGAATTAAGTAAAATCAACATTTTGAATGTAACATATTATTTGATACATTCATCATTCAGTTAAAATACTATTTACCTTATATCTCCAATAACCGAAAGTAACATAATATCCTTTAAGTTACATTCGTTTTGACCAATAAAAAAGCCGCTTATAGCGGCTGTAAATTATCTTAATTCCCCAAGATACGGTTTCTATAAGCACGCATGGCAAGGAGATAAGCAACAATTGTAATTCCCAAACACCAGGCGAGGGCAATCCAGATATTGCTTCCGACAGATTGATTATTGAGTAGGGCACGGATCGTGTTGACAATCGCTGTCACGGGTTGATTTTCAGCAAAAATACGTACTGGTGTAGGCATAGAGGCAGTTGGGACAAAAGCCGAGCTGACAAAGGGCAAGAAAATCAGAGGATAAGAAAAGGCTGACGCTCCGTCCACCGTCTTTGCAGAAAGGCCTGCAAGGACAGCCAACCAAGTCAATGCAAGAACAACGAATAAGAGAATTCCAATAACTGCTAGCCAATTAAGGATACCAGCAGACGAACGAAAGCCCATCACCAAAGCAACCAGCACAATCACAACACTTGAGATCGCATTAGACACTAGCGACGTCAAAATATGACCCCAGAGTACAGCACTTTGTGAAATCGGCATAGAGTGGAAGCGTTCAAAAATTCCCTTGGACACATCAATGAAGAGACGGTAGGCGGTGTAGGCCACCCCACTTGCAATCGACTGGAGCAAAATTCCTGGTAGCAGGTATTTTACGTAGGAAGCACTTGTTCCTGCATGCATAGCTCCACCAAAAACATAGACAAACATGAGCATAAAGGCAATCGGCATCACAGTCACAGTGATAATAGTATCTACACTACGAAAAATATGCTTCATCGAGCGACTCGCCATGGTTGCAATATCTTGAAATACATAATTAGTCATTGTTTGTTTCTCCTTTCTCACCGGTCAAGTGCAAGTAGATTTCTTCGAGTGTTGGTTCTTTTTTGACGTATTCGACTTCTGCCTCAGGCAGTATAGCTTTCAGCTCAGCAAGAGGAGCATTAGCGATAAGATTACCTTTGTGAAGAATAGCGATACGATCTGCTAGTGCTTCCGCTTCTTCCAAATATTGTGTTGTTAGGAAAATAGTCGCACCATTTTTATTAAGATTACGCACCAATTCCCAGACCTCAAGACGGACTTTCGGGTCAAGGCCTGTGCTTGGCTCGTCAAGGAAAATCACAGCAGGTTCCCCGATAAAGCTCATGGCCAAATCCAAGCGACGCTTCATCCCACCAGAATAAGTTGAAGCTTTACGGTCTGCTGCTTCTGTCAAGTCAAATTTCTCTAGCATCTCTTGAGCAATAACTTTAGGCTGAGTCAGATGACGGAGCTTCGCCATCATGATGAGATTTTCACGGCCGGTCAATATTTCATCAATAGCAGTAAATTGACCTGTGAGCGAGATTGATTTTCTCACATCATTCGGATTTTTTATCACATCAAAGCCATTGACAATCGCTGTCCCTGCTGTCATTTTTGACAAAGTGGCAAGAATTTTGATAGTGGTTGTTTTTCCTGCACCATTTTCACCAAGTAGAGCAAAGATTTCTCCTTGTTTAATTTCAAAGTCCACGCCTTTCAGGACTTCTTTGTCCTTGAAAGATTTGATCAAACCTTTGATTTCCATAATATTTTCAGTCATTTATCATATTCCTTTCTATCCTCCGACATGGGGCAAACTCGAACGATATTTTCGAGTTTGGGAAGTTAGCGCAGTACTTAGGCAAAAGTTCGATAGAATTTTGCCGTCAAGTACTACGTTCCTTCTATTTTTTCATAGCCTTATCGACTTTTTGATTGACCGATTCTTGAAAAAGATCAGCGTAAGTCTTTGAATCTTCAATCAGCGCATCGCAGAAAGCAGCAACGTCTGTTCCTGTGACTTCAAGCACGCCTTTCCCAGCAGCTGCGCCTTCTTCAAAGAAACTGAGAATTTCCGAGAACAGTCCGATACCTTCGTTTAGCTCAACAGGACCGACTTTGAAGAGATATTTTTGGATCTCTTTATAGACAATTTGGTAATCTTGTGGAAGCACTTTGACACGCGCAACATGGGCTCTCCATTCTTTTTTGCCTTCGATGATTTCTTTGATACTCATTTCAGTCCTCCTAATTTTCTTGCTACTTTCTTGTTGAGTTGGTCACGCCATTTATCTCGATAAGTTTTTGCTCCTTCGTCACCAACAAGCGCTGCGCAGAAGCCTTTAATATCATCTCCTAGTATTTCTTCGACGCTCTGGCCGTCTGCTGATGTAACTTCAAGCAGTTCAAGAGCACTGTCAAGAATCGGCATCAGATTACGACCGGTGAAATCTCCGTGAATCCAGAGATTACTTTTAATTTCTTTCCAAGCAGTTTGATATTCAGCTGGCAAGACTTTTGCTCGTGCTTCAAAACCTTTCATTTCTTTAGTCATATCGCTGCCGGTTATTTTTTCTAAAAAGTTCATTGTAGTCTCCTTTAAGATACTAAGCTGTTCAGCAAAGTTCTATTATTTAATCGTATCGTTGAGTTTTTGACGTTGCTTATCAACCCACGATTTTGCATCAATGACGAGATCATCACAGAAGGCTGCTACGTCGTTGCCAGTAACTTCTTTAACGCGCTTGCCATCGGCTGCGGCTTCTTCAAGAAGGTCGATGATGTGATTAAAGACGAATTTCGTTTCTTGCCAATCCATCACGCCGCCAGTGTTCCAGAGATATTTTTGCATCGCTTTGTAAGCATTGTGGTACTCACTTGGAAGTGCCTTCGCACGCGCCTCTAGCGCTTTCCATTCCCGCTTGTCATCCAGACTTCCGATAATTTTTTCAAAAATATTCATTTTACTTCTCTCCTTTTGATTTTATTAGTTTTGAGTTCGTTAATTTTACTTGAGACGAAATCCCATTTTCTCCAAAAAACCCCAAGTTGCTCTTGGCCTGCTGCGTTGAGTGTGTAAAATTTTCTAGGCGGTCCCATAGTGGATGGCTTTTTCTCGATGCTCACCAGATTGTTTTTCTCAAGCCGCATGGTAATCGTGTAAACTGTGCCTTCAACCACATCAGTGAAGCCAAGTTCTCGCAGCTGTTGCGTGATTTCATAGCCGTAGGTTTCGCCACGGCTGATGATCTCAAGCACACAACCCTCAAGCACCCCTTTCAGCATTTCTGTGATATTTTCCAACTTTTTCCCTCCATTTTTATTTCACTTATATTTTTTTAGAACTCAGTAACACAGGTATTTTGTGTTACTGATATTCAGTAATACTGACTACTAGTATATAGTATTACAGAATAGCGCCGTTTGTCAATAAAACTTTTCATCAAAAAAGCCCATTATTATGAGCTTCATAAATGTTTGTATCCATTTTGGGGTACGGAAACGATTCTGGATTTCAGGGGCCACTATGGGAGTAAATACCATTTAATCAATTTTGATATGTGTATTTGAGAAGCTTTAAAGCCTAGAAAATCAATAAATCGCTACCTTCTCAATAGGGTAAACCTTATTGAGAAAAAATGGACTGATCGGTAAAAACCGATCAGTCCATAAATAATTACCTTACTCCACTAAAGCGCCCGATTGTTGAAGATTAATCTTTAAATCCAAGTCGAATATGAAGTTTGGTTTTAAAGTATATCATCCTAATCTCTATAAAAGCCACCTCCAGCGGGGAAGTGTCCGGCACCGTGCTTCTTCATCTGCCACTTAAAACTTTAACTGAGGAGTGCAAATAAGACCTCAACTTTGGCAGAGAAATGATTATGGTTCCAAGGATAATCGTCAATGCACCTATACCAGACAACCATGAAAGAGTTTCATGATAAAAAACGACTCCCAGCACCATAGCAAGAATCGGTGAAACAAAAAGCCAGGTTGAAGGGAAAATAGGGTTTGTCTTGGAGACAAGCCAGTAATAGAGACTATGTCCGCCCATTGATCCAACTACTATCAAATAAAGGGACGATCCGATTGCTGCCGGACTCACTAAAGCAGCTACTTGGAAATTCTCCGTCACAAGAGACAAAATCATTAACAGAATCCCGCCATGCATCATTTGAACGGCATTTAAAGCAATCGGGGAAATTTTATCAAACTGATTGATTACCCTTTTCGAATAAATCGTTCCTGATGCATAAAACACCTCGCCTGCCATAATTAAGAGACAGCCACCCAGCACCAAGGAATTAACAAGAAAAGTAAAGCTCGGTAAAATAAGGAGAAAGACCCCCGCTATTCCTACGAAACATCCAATAAAGGAACTCGAATTTGCTTTTGTTTTTAAAATAAAAGTTTGAATCAGCAGTATCATCATCGGCCCGGTAGCTGATAGGACGGCTGCCGTTCCTGACGGGACAAACTGCTCTGCCCAATATAATGTGGCAAAAGTACCAAAAGTCAGCCCAATCCCCGTCAATAGCATCTCCATCCGAAAAAACAACCTTAGTGTAGTCTTTCTTTTTAACATCATAATGGCAAATACAATCAAACCTGCTAAAAAAAAGCGAAGGCCTGCTGAGAAAAAAGGCGGCACGCCTGCATCAATCCCTATTTTTATCGCAAGAAAGGTCGTACTAAAAATCAGACACATAAACGAATAACCAATCAATACCATTTCAATTCCTCCTTTTTGCTCCATTATAGGTGAAGGATAATAGAACAGATGAAAATCATTAGACCAGTTCAAGGAGAAACATGCTAAAATCAAAGGGATTGGGAGGGAAAGAAATGAATGGAGATTACTTATTTAAACAAGTATACGATTATGCATTACACCGAATCGAACTCAATGAATGGAAAGAGAATGAAAAGCTCCCTTCAATTAGAAATTTAGCCGCTGAGATGAAGGTTCATCGCTTAACCGTATTAAAGGTTACCGGCTTCTTAAACAGGAAAATAGAGTCTATGTCAAAGATAAATCCGGCTATTATGTCCAATCCCGTGAAATTAATAAATTAGAAAGCCTAGAAAATCCGATCGTTTCTGCATATGTGCAAAAAAATCATTTATCGGAAATCCATCAGGTACCTGTTTCCTATCAATTTTCGCAGGCATTAATTGACCCTAATCTTTTGCCAAATCGCTTCATATCGGACTATGTAAAAAAAGTTTTTGATCTCTATCCAAAGGTTCTCTCCACCTACTCCACCGTTCAAGGCGATCATGAACTACGTCAATCACTTTCTGACTATTTTAATCAGCATTATAAAACGATTACACATCCAGATCAGCTATTAATTACGGCCGGTTCCCAGCAAGCTATTCATCTTATTGCCCAGGCATTTGTAAAATCAAGAGACACTATCCTTTTGGAGCGCCCGAGCTATAGTTCTGCCATTGATATTTTTCGAGCACAAGGAGCCAATATTGTAACCGTCGATATCCATCCGTACGGATATGATTTAGAGCAGATTGAAATCATCATGAAAAAACACAAACCTCGTCTGTTTTATCTGAATCCAACCTTCCATAATCCAACCGGATACACGGTCCCATCGGCTCAAAGAAAGCAGTTAGTCCAGTTAGCCGAGCACTACCGCTGTCTGCTAATAGAAGACGATGCTTACTACGACATCTTTTTTGAACAGGAGCCTCCGCCGCCCATGTATACCTATGATACTTCCGGCATGGTGATTTATATCAAAAGCTTTTGCAAATATGTATCACCAGGGTTGCGAATAGCTGTCATGATGAACGGTCAGTCTTCCGTGGTGAAATCACTGCTAGCAGTAAAATCATTGGCCGATAATGGATCACCGCTTTTAAATCAAAAGATTTTCCTGCATTACTTTTCATCTCCAAGGCTGCTGCAACATGTTGAGAAACTGCGAATTGCGCTGCAAATACGAAAGGAAATCATGGAGGAAGAACTGTCCGTAACAGATTGGCAATGGACCAGCCCAAATGGTGGCTTGAATTTATGGGTACAGCTCCCAGGCCGCCTGTCAACAGAAGACTTATTAGTCAAGAGTCTGGAGCAATCAATATCCTTTGTTCCCGGCCAAATATGTGACCCATTAAAGGAGCCATCCTCATGGCTTCGGTTAAGCTATTCCTATGCCAATGAAGAACAAATCTCGGAAGGACTTAGGAAGTTTATTAATTTAGTACTCTCTACTCATAAAGGGTAGCATCAGGAAAATGCGGAATTACAACGTTAAGGAAATTTCAATACTAAAAAGCCCAATTTCTATGAATTGATAAGCTCTTTTCCTAGATTGGGGGCATAGCATGTAATCGACTACACATTCTTCTTTAAAAAAGAGGTGAAAAAATGAATCTAGATTTAAGAGACCATTATGGAATGGGATATCACCCCTATACGATGGGATACGGATATCCTTCTTACGGAACGGGATATGGAATGATGGGTTATCCTTCCTACGGAATGGGACACCATGGATACCCTTTCCATCACTACGGCCATCACCATCACCACCACGGCCACTACCACGGGCATCCACATAATATCCAGATCCAAACAATGTCGCTTCATATGCCAGGTATGATGCATCATTAAAAATCAAAAAGGAACGAGCCTCAAACATTTATTTGCATGCAAACAGATGGAGTTTTATTTGATTCATACTACTATGTTTATTTAAAATGTGTATACATGGTGACAAAATTTTTATTTTGTTCATTTAAAGGAAACATTTTTAGATGTTTCCTTTTTAAATTATAACCCACGGAAAGACCAATTGATTTTGCATGGGAACTAGAAATCATGAAATTATTTGTAATCTTCTCATTATACCAAACAGACATTCTATTTACTATCCTTATTATTCGTTAAATTAGAATTTAACGCGAAGTTAAAAGAAACGGCTAAATTCGCTTCCCTCCCAACAAATAGTGTTGAATGACAAATTTATACCCATTATTAAGACTTATGAAAAATAATCACAATCGTACTACTGATGATTCATTTTTCTTTTCCCTTTTTGAACAAGTGCACCAGGAAGGACAAAAGATGCTGCTTCTTTTTTTCTATTATTCTTTTAGTCTCCTTAATCTTATCTATTTTGAATCCGTTCGTAATTATACGTCCATTAGTTATAAGGTACGATTTTCTTTAAACCATTTTGATCCCTTTGCCATGAAAAAACAAAAAATAAAATCATCTCGATCGATGCATGTTATGAATTTATGATTCATCATCACTTTTTGTGAAAATAACACAAAAATAGAAAAACACTTATGAATTCCTGGCAATAATGTTAGTTACCCAACAAACATTAATAGGAGGTTATCACGTGTTTTCCGTGTTACTAGAATTGCCAGAATTTGAAGTTGTTAATCAAGAAATTTTATCTACTCATTATTTGGTTCATGTTGAGAAAAAGATGGTTGAGGAGCGATGCACTCACTGTGGTTTTCACACTCGCATTGTCCACGACAGCAGGACAAGGAAAATACGAGATTTATCCGTACTCAACAAACCGTTGATTTTACTTGTTTACGTTAAGAGGTATCGCTGCCAGAACTGTGAGAAGTTTTTTCATCTTCTTTTGAATCAGTTGCTTCACATCAACATTATACGAATCGCTTTCGCCAATTCATTTATGAACAAGTTCTAGGTACAACCATTTAGGATATTAGCAGAAAATATCAGATTGCTTACTCAACAGTTGAGCGTATTTTCTATTCAGTTGCTTACGAAAAGGCAAAGGATCATCATGCAGTTATCCAAGAGATTCAAGACGATCAAGACATTACATTGAGCCTTGATGAAATCGCCGTTCGCAAGGGCCATAAATATGAAACTGTTCTTTATGACGCTAACTTAGGAGCTGTCATGGGTATGCATAAGAATCGTGATTTTGACTCAACGTTAAAACTTTTGTCATTAAAAGTCATTCATCCTGATAAGGTTAAAAACGTTGTGGTAGACATGTGGGATCCCTTTCATAAGGCCATAGGTCAAAAGCCTTTCCCAACGCACAGATTATTGTCGATAAGTACCATGTCGTTCAAAAAGTTACTCAAGCCTTAGACCAAGTCCGAAAGAAAATACCTGGATTAAAGAAATCCCGATTTGTTCTCCTGAAAAGTTATGAAAATGTAAAAGAAAAGGATCGGGAAAAACTAGATGAATTGTTAGAGACGCACGAGAGTCTAGCGTATGGGTATTTTCTAAAAGAACTATTCAGAGACTTTTATAAATCACATGATTATGAGACAGCTAACCAATTACTAAAGGAGTGGCTTCAACTAGCCTGGAGTAGCCCGTTTTCATCATTTCATGAAGTGGCAAAAACGATAGAAAACTGGCGAATTCAAATTCTGCAATACTTTAAAACACCGTTTACAAATGGACGTACCGAAGGTACCAATCATAAGATCAAAAACATAAAACGGCGTGCTTACGGATATAGAAATCTTCACCGTTTTAGAACATGTGTATTTTTGGAGTGTACAGGAAAGACTTATGAAAAATGGGTGTCCTAGCCCCTCCTTCTTCAGCATTATGGTGGATAATAGTTGGTAGAAAAGAAGCCGTCAAGGAGAGCACTTGACCGCTCCTTCTCTACCAACTGGCCGGTCTGTAAGCTGAAGAAGGGGAGATTGTGAGTGACCCCAATCTAGCTATCTCTTAATTGCCGGAATTTTGTTTTAATCACAAACAATGGTGAAGAGACTTTTTTCAAAGCTCTTAACCATGAATCAATATAACTTGCGCTATTTTCGATGGTACTGTTATCAATTCCGGCCACTCCGCACAACATCGCTGCACCCATTTCTGCTACTAATTCCTCTTTGGAATAGACCTCATCTCCGAAAGCAACGCCTTCTGTCGTAATACCTGGGCGCGCTAGGCGACTTTTGTGACCGGTACTGTGAACCATTTCATGCAACAGGGTGCAATAGTATTCTTCTGGTACCTTTAAATCTTTCAGTGGGGGACAATTGATTCTATCCCATGTCGGATAATAAACCGCCTTTCCTGAATTGAACGTGTAATCTGGTGCGTTGATATATCCTTTAACAATTTCCTCCGCTTTTTCGATAGGTTCATGGTCAAAGGTTTCAATCTCTCTATTACTCTCTAAGCCGGTACACTGTTTATTAATCTCCCAGACTCGATAATAGAAAGGTTTTGCAAAAGTCCTTTTCTCCTTTGTTTCTTCGTCTTCCTTCTCTTTCCAAAGCCAATAGACAATAAGATGAGAATTTTTTAACTCTTCTTTTTTGATTCGTCCCCCAGCCTCTAGGATCTGTTTTTCTTGAAGCATATTCCCCAGGCTCCACTAGAAAAATATTGATTCCTCGGTATGGTTTTTGTGTTTTCCAGTTGACCGCATTTGAATTGGTCCACGGCCATGCGCCACGGGACAACCCCCTGTTCTAATTTTTCGATGATTTTTTCTGTAATGATTTCATACACGCTTTTTGTCATTTGATTTTCCTCCCTTGATTTTTTTAATGGTTTTAGATTTTTGAAGTTTGATTTTTAAGATTTTCTTTTTCCTTTTGACTTGCGAAGCGAGTGAGTTCCCCAAAAGGGGGATGATTTTTCCCCTTTTGCAAGTAGAACGAAAAACACGCATAGGCAATAGGTCAAGGGCGCTCTTAGCACAAAAAGTTTTTTGCTGTTGCGATAGCGCCTTTAAGCAAAAAAGTTTTTTGCCCCTTGACCGATTGACTAGCCTTCTTAGCTTCTAGCCGGAAAGGTTCGGGTTCCTACCGGCTGGAAGGTTAGAAGGCTTGCGCTGTTTTACGATTCGGAAGGCAAAAGGGAAAAATCAACAATAAAAGCAGCCGTTTCGGCTGCTCTCCTTTTGTCTCTTATTCTTTTGATCTTTCAATCTTTTGATTTTCTGGTTTTCGGCTCGTTCGGAATGGCGGTGTTAGCCGTAAATGGAACAGGAACCACCTACGGAATGTAGGCGCTAGCCGTACAATCCGTGGTTATCGGTCCATTTAATGGCGAAGCGACACATACGGAATGACAGAAAGGTGCTCTTTCCTTTCTGATCAGTCCGTAGTGCTGCCACCCAAAGTCGTTCAGTATGCTTTTAACCTTAAGCTTATAAAGTCCTAATTTCTGAAGAAAAATCGCAGCCTTAAGGCTGCATGACTGGCAAAAAACTGTAGGGGGATGTAGGATATCCAAAATTTTTTAACATACTCCTTGAATTATAGGAACAAATGTTCCTATAATATATGGGAGAGGGGGAATTTTTAATGAATAAAGATCCTAAAGATCGTGGTATGAAGAAATGGAATGGCTTTTTCATGCCGGAAACCATAAAAATGTTGAAGGATCTTTGGCAGGATGAAAATAAAACACCTAGACCATATCTCGATGAAACAAAAATAGAAGAGATGGAACGACTATTATCTGAAAGCAAGCTGACTTCTTATTAGCCCCAGTTGATCCAAGATATGTTGCATCCAAAGTGCCCAAGTATGGTCAACTATTTGAATACGACGAGGAGGACCCACAGTTTTATTTTGCAGTGGTAATATGTCAATTAGCCTTTCTGTTCTAATATCTTTCCAGGCATCACAATCCAAAAAAAGAATACTTTTTGAACATTGCATGTCTTCCTGCCCTGTTCCAGCACATAATTTATGTTGAATCTCATCACTTTCCTCTATAAATTCCTGTGCACTTCTAAACTTGTTAATCCATTTTACAATATCATCCTGAGAGGGTTTATTAGCTCGTCTCTTTGACTCAATAAAGACTGCTTCAAAACGTTGTTTACAAGGATCCCAAAACGAAGCAACAGAATCCATAGACATTGTATCGTCATCTATAACATCATCTTCATCAGAAGTTTCTTCACCTATCCTTTTAAAGTCTTGATTTTTCAAAGCTATATACCAACCCAAACCATTTAAAAGATGGGCAAAATAATACTCATCTCTCCGCCACCTGTTCTCTAAGCTAATTTGTGTAGTTCCTTTAAAGCCGTTTCCTAGCCCTGTCTAAAGCATAAAATTTGATTTTGGGTATAAAGGAAAATAATATAGAGATATCGCAAATTATCAATATCCTTTTGTTCGATTAGTTATACGCATTCCAAGCAAAATAGATTTTAATAAGATCAGAAAGGGGCGGGCACCGTTGAATCGGGAATCAAATATGATAAATGACGAACAGGCAGTTGAAATTTTCAAGGCTCTGTCAAATCAAATAAGAGTAAATATTCTGCAAATGTTGAAAGAACCTGATAATAATTTTTCCCCGCAGGCCCATGTCATCAAAGAAAAAGGCTTTGATGGCGGGGTTTGTGTTAGTGATATTCGCAGCAAAGTAGGACTATCACAGTCCACTACCTCCCAGTATTTGTCTATCCTATTGCAAAGCGGGCTGGTGGAAATGAAACGAATCGGACAATGGACTTATTATCGACGCAATGAGGAAACCATTAAACAGTTTGAAAAGTATATAGGCTTAAAAATATAACCTTTTAAGGAGGACCAAGAGTGAGTTTTCAAAATCATCGTGCCTATAACAGCATGTACCAGAAAGACAAAATGACACTCGGATTTATCCTCCCGACTGCCAGGATGTCTAAAAATCCGATTATGGAGAATCAGCTGGAGCTTGCCCGTAAAATTGAGGAATATGGCTTTGCTTCATTATGGCTCCGTGATATTACGATGCAGAATTTGAATATTGATGATAACGGCCAAAAGTACGATTTATGGATTTATTTGACGTATCTTGCTGCCTATACGAAGCACATTGCGTTAGTGACAGGAAGTGTAGTTCTCCCTTTGCGCCACCCCGTCAGGGTAGCCAAGGAAGCTGCATCAATCGATCAATTGTTTCCAGGTCGATTGATTATGGGAGTGGCATCAGGGGACAGGGAAAAAGACTTTACAGCTTTAGGGATATCTAAGCAAGAAAGCGGTCCGTTATTTAAAGAAAATTTTGAAATTCTCGACCGGCTGTTAAAAGAGGATCAGCCGACAATCCACAGCCACGCCGGGCTGATCGATGGTACAGATATGAGGTTAATCCCAAAGCCTGTATCTTCGATTCCGACCATGGTGACTGGATTTAGCAATCAGTCTATCAATTGGATAGCCAGGAATGGGGATGGGTGGCTTCAATACCCAAGAAGCATTATTCAACAGGCGCAGCTTATCCAGGATTATCGTGCTTTAACTGAAGTTCATGCTCCAGGAGATTTTAAACCCTTCTCTCAAAGCTTGTTCATCAATTTATTGGAAAATCCCGATGAAATGCCTGTCCCCATACCCTTAGGCTATTCCGTGGGAAGAAACCGTTTAGTTGATCTACTTCATCAATTTCAAGCGATTGGTGTCAACCATTTGGCGTTTGTTCTGTATTTTTCCAAGCGCCCTCCAGAGGAAGTAATCCAGGAACTTGGAGAATTTGTTTTACCCTACTTTCCAACCCATAAAGGTACAGGCAGGCTTTAAAAAATTAAATTGTATAAAAGGAGGAAGAATTATGACAAAGAAAATAGAACTTTCAGTACTAGATCCCTCCCCAATTGTCGAGGGAGGATCAGCCGAACTTTCCCTTCAAAACACGCTTGATCTAGCAAAGAAAACAGAGCAGTGGGGATATAAACGGTTTTGGCTTGCTGAACATCATAATTGGGCAGGAATGGCGAGTTCAGCATCCCCGATCGTAATTGGACGAGTAGCCTCTGTCACGGAAAAAATGCGTATTGGATCAGGCGCAATGCTGCTTTCCCATTATTCTCCTCTTTCCGTGGCTGAGCAATTTGGAACATTAGAAACCTTCTTCCCTGGCCGGATCGACCTTGGATTGGGGCGGGCACCTGGCACCGACCAATATACAGCAAATGTATTGCGGCAGCGGGTTGCTGGTGAACCTGAATTTGATGCCCGGCTTGAGGAGCTTATCGCATATCTTTATGGTACAGGAACAGCCACTAAGAATGGTTCATTTAGCTTTCACGCCATTCCCGGCGAAAAAACAAATGTGCCAATTTGGCTGTTAGGTTCAGGGTTTTATAGTGCACAATTGGCTGGAATACTTGGGTTACAATTCTCTTTCGCGGGACATTTTGCTCCAGGTAACATGATGGAAGCCATAAAACTGTACCGGGATTATTTTCGTCCGTCTCAATTTTTGGAGGAGCCTTATGTACTGTTAGCCGTTCAAGTGGTGGCTGCTGATGAGAAACAGGAGGCACAAAGGCTTGCCACTTCGATGTATCAAAAATTTCTTTTGTTAACCCGCGGACAGCCTTCGCCCTTTTTGCCTCCTGTTGATAATATGGACGAGCTTTGGAACGATAATGAACGCAGGGCGGTTGAAGAACAGCTTTTCACTTCCATCATCGGGGACCCTGCAGGTGTGAAGCAGCAGCTCCATGAGTTAATAGAAAAGACTGACGCTGATGAAATTATGGCTCATACAGAGATTTTTGATCATAAGGCACGGCTGCGCTCTTATGAAATTTTGGCTCAGGCTGCAGTAAATTAAACAGTGTCTAGTCTAATAAAGGATGTATTTTCTGCAGATATTAAATCAGTTAAATTAATGTGATTTAGATTGAAGCAGTAAAAGAAGACAAAGAAAACAACCTGTAAATTCTTTTATAGGTTTGAAACGAAATTTTTAAAGAAAGAAGATGAGCATATGCCTGAAAATGATACAAAACAAATTACGGATATTCCATTCTCGGTCCTGGATCTCTCTCCAATTGCAGATGGAAGTACGCCGGCTGATTCTTTTCGCAATACTTTGGAGCTGGCCCGGCTCGCTGAAAAGCTGGGGTATAACCGATATTGGCTCGCTGAGCATCATAATATGCCATTTATCGCCAGCTCTGCAACATCGGTAGTCATTTCCCATGTTGCAGCAGGTACATCAAAAATCCGGGTAGGTTCAGGCGGCATTATGCTGCCGAATCATGCACCTCTTGTTATTGCTGAGCAATTTGGTACTCTGGAATCATTATATCCAGGACGTATTGATCTTGGCTTGCGGCCGTGCACCAGGCACTGATCAGCATACCGCACGTGCATTAAGACGTGACTTGAGAAGTTCAGGAGAAGATTTCCCTGAGCAGCTGGCTGAGCTCCGGAATTACTTTGACCCTTCCCTGGCACAAGGATATAGTCATGTTAAAGCAATTCCGGGTGAGGGATTAAACATACCTATTTGGCTGTTAGGTTCAAGCGGATACAGTGCCCAGCTGGCAGGAGAGCTTGGACTGCCGTTTGCATTTGCGAGCCATTTCTCGCCGCATAACACACTGCCGGCTATCCAGCTGTACCGCCGTTCGTTTAAGCCTTCTAAAGTACTGGACAAGCCGCATGCAATGGTAGGGCTAAACATCATTGCGGCCGACACAGATCAAGAAGCTGAGCGGCTCGCTACAACATTGCAGCAGCAGTTCTTGAATTTGATGCGCGGGAAGGAAGTCCCATTGCAGCCGCCAGTGGATAATATTAATGATATAGCGAGCGACTATGAAATAGCTGTCCTTGAGAATCAATTAGGAACTTCGATTGTCGGCAGTCCTCAAATCGTAAAAGAAAAGCTGGAAAAGTTTCTGGATGAAAGTCAAGCCGATGAAATCATGGCAATCGCCCAAGTTTACGATCATAAGGCCCGCCTCCATTCCTATGAAATATTGGCAGAAATTACTCAGCTAAAATAGGTCAAAACTCGCCGATCCTTATGGCAAGCTTTTAATCTATCTCTTTAAATTTTTTTTTATAGAATATAAAAAAGTGCCTGTCAAATAAATTTTTGTAGTCTATGTTATCCATTTGCTAAATAGCAAAACCCTTTAACAAACTTGATGTAAACAAAAGGAGAAAAAAAGATGAATCCAAAATATGAAGCTGCTTTTAAACCATTTACCTTCCGTTCTGGAGTTAAAATAAAGAACCGTATTACAATGGCACCCATGACCAATACGGCGGCACATGAAAATGGTGAAGTATCAGACGAAGAAGTTGCGTATTATCAAGAACGTGCCGGTGGTGTAGGAGCGGTAATCACCGCATGCACATACGTCACCAGGAATGGAAAAGGATTCCCGGGTGAATTTGGTGCAGATTCCGATTCCCTAATCCCTAGTTTAAGACGTGTGGCGACAGCTATACAGGAAAAAGGTTCAAAGGCAATTTTACAAATTTTTCACGGTGGCAGAATGTGCCCGCCTGAAGAATTGCTCGATCGTCAACCAATTGCTCCGAGTGCGGTAGCAGCGGAACGGGACGATGCCGTGGTACCTCGGGAAATGACAGCAGACGAAATCGATGAAATTATTAAAGCATTTGGTGAAGCAACCAGAAGAGCAATCGAAGCTGGGTATGATGGAGTTGAAATCCATGGTGCCAATACGTATTTGATTCAGCAATTCTTTTCTCCACACTCAAATCGCAGAACTGACAAGTGGGGTGGAACGCTGGAAAAACGTATGTCCTTCCCGCTTGCTGTAGTTGACGCTGTTAAAAAAGCAGTTTCAGACCATGCAACAAAACCTTTTATCATCGGCTATCGGTTATCGCCTGAAGAAAGAGAGAATCCTGGCATCACCATGGAAGAAACGTTGCAATTAGTGGACAAGTTAGCGGAACAGGACCTGGATTATCTTCATATTTCTGTCGGCGGCTTTTGGAACGGATCAATCCGTGATGATAACGATCAGACATCCCGAGTTGTTATGATCCATGAGCGTGTCGGCGATCGTGTTCCTGTGATGGGTGTTGGGATGCTGCGGACACCCGATGAAGTGATAAAAGCATTTGAAACAGGTGTACCTTTAATCGCTTTAGGGAGGGAATTGATAATGGAACCTCAGTGGGTACAAAAAGTACAAGCCGGTGAAGAAGACAAAATCCGTACAACATTATCTAAAAAAGATCAAAAAGAACTGGCTATTTCTGATAAAATGTGGGAGTACTATACTGGCATCCCTGGCTGGCTTCCTATTGTATAAGGAGTTCACTTATCTCATTCCATCTCTGCTTCCTTGAATTGTTCAACAAAAAATGGGAATCGTGATGATAATTGTCCTTGCTCAGCAAGTATAAGAATATACCTTATACTAAACAAGACGGAACATTTTAAAGGGAAACCATCTTAGTGGTTTCCCTCCTTTATTGAGTATTAGAGCAGAAAATCAGCCATAGTTCATTTGTTTATGACTAGAAGTTATTGTTAATATAAAATCAACAATAGACGCCCATAGAAAGGATTGGATCTAAAGTGAACCTGGGATTAAAAGATAAAACGGCACTCGTAACAGGCGGCAGTAAAGGTATTGGAAAAGCAATTGCCGTCGCGTTTGCCAAGGAAGGCACCAATGTTGTAATTTGTGGCCGTGGTGAAGAAGCATTAAAAGAAGCAGCAGCGGAAATTGAAAAGCTGGGAGGCAATGTGCTTGCCCTTCAGGCGGATTTAACGAAACAATCTGATGTGGAACATCTGGTCTCCTCTGCAATCGACCGCTTCAAATCAATCGATATACTCGTAAATAATGCAGGAATAGCCAGTGGATTTGATGATTTTGAAACATTGGATATCAAGGCTGGCAGCATATATTTGATGTGAATGTATTTGGGACTGTCCGCGTAACCAAAGCAGTTATCCCTTTTATGAAAAAAGCCGGATTTGGACGCATCATTAATATTTCATCGGAATCAGGGCTTCAGCCTGATTCGTTTATGCCTCATTATAATGCTTCAAAGGCAGCAATTATCAATTTTTCAAAAAGCTTATCAAAGGCGTATGCCGCACAGGGAATTCTGGTGAATACTGTGTCACCAGCATTTATCATGACACCAATGCTGGAAAATCTATTAAAAGATAATGCGAAGCAGCTGAATATAACCTATGAAGAAGCTACTCAACAATTTTTAAAGGAAAACCGTCCACATGTCGAAGTAAAACGGCATGGAACAGTTGATGAAGCAGCGTCTGCTGTTGTTTATCTTGCTTCTGAACAGGCTTCCTTTATTAATGGTGTAAACCTTCGGGTAGATGGCGGTTCGGTTGCGAGTATATAAATTAAGCTAATTCTTAAGAAAAAAACTTAAACAAAAAAGGCTATCTTTTATCGATAGCCGCTTTTTTGTTTAGATTACACTTACCTGATTCCTCCCGTTTTCTTTAGATATGTATAAAGCTTTATCAGCCCGAGATAGTAAAGAATGCTTCGTGTCACCCTTTTTATATTCTGTAACACCAAAACTGCATGTGATTTTTCTTTGAATAGTCCTAGGGATAATTAGTAAACATGCTTGGAGTTTACCGTTATTTATGGTACGGTTCACCACTATTAATGCTGAACTACATCCTCCACAATCTGGCCCTATTGTTGAATACTAAATAGCCTATGCTCACCATGGTCTAGGCTTTTTTTACGAGTTTCTTCTATTATATATTTGGTACTTTTCAATTTAATGTCGTATTCCTTAACTAACTTTGATCACCTTCATAATTAAAATTTCGGCATAGCTTCCACAGCATCCGCCAAATCACTATAGGAATCTTTTAAATATCGTGCTGTGGTTGATATGTTACTATGACCAGCGAGTCTCCTCACTTTTTCAATGTCATTATTCGTGGCTTTCAACATCCATTTGCAAAACGTATGTCGGAACATATGGGGTGTTAACTTTTTCTTTGGCAAACTGTAACTTTCAATCATCGACTGGATCCCACGAACCGTAAATTTGGCTGACCTCTGGCTATAAAACACATAGGGTGACTCTTCCACATGAAGTTTTTTGTTTGCCATTTCTGCTCTAAAAATTAACCAGTCGTACAGTTCCTGCCACAAGGTATTGGACATGGGCACCGTCCGAAGCTTCCAACCTTTCCCTAATATCCGAATACGCCTTAACTCTAAGTCAAGATCGGTTAACTTTAAATTTGATAGTTCATCCACCCTCAAACCAGCGTACGTCAATAAATAAATAATGGCGCGATCACGTCGGTACTTTTCTTCGGGATCCACTCCTCTGCTTTTGACCGGTGTCTTTCTCACCCGATGTAAAAGATCTTCAAATTCTTCTTCTGTGAGCCACATGATCTTTTCTTGATCTTCATCGGCAGATTTTAAATCAGGGATTTCCTCCATTGGATTATGTGGCAGTCTATTACTTTTTTGCGCCCATGAATAAAAACTGCGTAAAGAATTTAATCGGCGATTAATCGTCGTGATCGCCAATGGCTTTCCTTCAAGTGGATTTAACAAACTAATAATCCACTTTCTTACATCCGTTGCCGTCACAAATTGATCTGGATGAATATGTAAATCATCTAAAAATATATGGATATCATTCCGATAGGAAATAATAGTTTTTGGGGACTTGTTATTTTTCTGAAGATTAGCAATATATTCTTCTATCATCATTTTCACCTTTTAACTTATATGCTGAGTTTAACTACTTAAAAATCATACCAAATCGAGCTAAAAAGAAACATTATATGATGAGTATAACATATGATTTTGCTAGTTTAAATGAATATAATGTATATTATTATTATATGACTAGTTAAATTAAGGATTATGCCTAGAGAAAACCTTTAAATGATCGCTCTTTTTGTGTAATTATGTTAAGAACTACAGGTGATAAGTTAAAATCGGACTACCGGTTAGTAATCTACCAAAAACCCCCTTTTCGGTGGTTTCAGATCGTAGACAACCTGAAAAAACCTTGTAAAAAAATTACAAGGTTTTTTGTTATCTTAAAATTTCTATTGTTGAATATGCTCTGTTTTAGATTCTACTTCAAAAAGGCGTTTATTCAATACTTGAATTTGACTCTCCTTCATTTCCACTTGCTTTTTAATATGGGATAACATTCCCATTATCGTATCTTCTTGGTGGCGTTCGATACGATTAACCACTTCTTTTATTAAAGGTACATCACTTACTAGATTATTTAATTGCTTCTCCATTTTTTCTTGTCCTGCAAGAATCTTTTTCAATAATTCTTCCAAAAGTCTCACTTCCCTTTTATTAATTATAACCTAATTATCAAGGCTATAAAAGTCCCGAATAATTGGCACCATATATTGGGTTACCTACTTTAATGTTAATGAACAGGATATCACTCTATTATATAGAAAAAAAGTCATTTACTGAAAATGAATTTTAAACCTTATAAAATCAAGGGAAATTTTAAATTATAAAAAAGAAAGTTATTTACTAATTGTAATACTTGTAACATTACAAGTAAGTAACATTATAAAAAAGTCATTTACTCAATTTTATATAAAAGACAATAATAGTTTCATTTAGGCTAGTGAAAAGTCAAAGTTTTTTCATCTTGTAAACAAAGTGTTATTGACACCTAAATTTGATGCATTTCTCCTATCAGAGTTTATTACCCTTGAATAATCCTAGAGTATGCAATGTCTAACATATTCAATAATTTCGCAAACTCGTTCTTTTAAATATAGCCTTACGGCATGATACCACTTTTGAGCAGTTTTCCAATCTCGAGTTACTTTAAGTGCAATTCATCACAATCTTTATTCCCCCTACTCCTTTACGAGTGGGGGTTCTTTGTTTCACAGAAAAAAGAAAAGCAGACTCCCATAAAAGAGCCTGCCTTCCCTGTTTTGTAAAATTAAGCAGCTTTACGTACGTTTGAAGCTTGAAGTCCACGTTGACCTTGCTCCACATCAAAAGTCACCGCTTGACCTTCTTCTAAAGTTTTGTAACCTTCGCCTTGAATCGCTGAGAAATGAACGAATACATCGACTCCACCTTCACGTTCGATGAATCCGAAGCCTTTTTCGCCATTAAACCATTTTACATTACCTTTTTCCATTTGTATTGCCTCCTAGTGTGTAAACACACACAATGTAATACTATCCCTGCTCTCAGTGATCATCAAGATGAAAAGTTACAAATCCTTTACACCGAACAAAAATAATTCTTTTTAATCATAACATTTTTTGTAAGAAATGTCAAGATACAGAAAAATCCATTGAGCTCACTATTTCTTTATGATAATCATTGCCGTATATTTTGTATCAGGATTCACTCCATATTCTGTGTGCATGCTTACAGCAAGAGGAACAGCATTGTATTTAACATCTATCAGCTTTCCTTCCTCTAGTTGCTAGGGATAGAGTATTGGACAAGTAGTCTCATGGGACAAGGGACCTGTCCCCTCGTCCCATTATTCGGGGAAAACATTGAAGTAAAAGGAAATGACAAAAGTATACTCAAGTACAAAGCGGTGATTATGCTTGGTCCCCCCTATGATCAGAGTTCATATTTACAAAGGGGTAGGAGATCAATTAAATTTTAGAAACGTTTTCTGCTTGAGAGCCACGTTGTCCTTTTAGAATATCAAATTGTACGCGTTGCCCTTCATCAAAGGATTTAAAACCATCACCAGTAATCTTTACTATTGTTATGTAAATAAAATAAAAAATGGTTTCCTGGTCTGGAAACCATTTTTGTATTTGACCATATGGTGTTACCAATTCGTTTATCTCTTTTACGTAAAGAAGAAACAATTACTATTCACTGTCTCAGTAGATGTACAAAATTCTTAAAGATAGAGGTGAGATTGATTGTTTTTTCTTCTAGAAATAATGACTTAGATAATATATTGTATACCTAAAACAATGAAAGCCCTACCTCTCTTTCATCCTTACGGCTCCTTGTCCGTGCCAGTATGAATCAGGATTGCAAAAATCAAGTGACTATTTTATCGAGTTATTTGATGAAACTTCAAACGTTCGTAAAAGAAATTTAAATAATAAAAATGGATTAGATTGTAGAAATAACAAAAGAGGTTAATGCTCTAATAGTGAGCTGAAGAAGTTGACTGTCTTTGAAAAGATTTACTTTTAATAATAATCATATTATCAAAAAATTCAAGATATTTTCGGGAGATGTAATACATTATCTATAATTAACCTTAACAGAAACTATTTATTTGATTTTCAGTGATCCCTTTAATTAATCCCAGTTCACTAATCAAAAATTCATGTGCGTTATCCAACATTTTTTTCGCTTGTATTAAGTGCTTTTTCTTTCTTCATACGCATTAAATCACGTACAACTTCAGCACCTTCTTGTATTTTACCAGTTTTTATTTTGTCCGTGTTCACTTTATACCTTTGTTTCCACGGCAGTAATCTATCTGATTCTCCATGCTGAAAAATGTGTATGATGTGTTTTAATGCAATTATGTCAGTAACTGGGCGTATACTTGAACTCAATATTTTACACGTAGGAATCATGACTTGCATATTACCGATTAACATTTTTATGACATAATACTGTTGTTTTTCCCCTGAGATTTCCTTTTCTTCTATGGTTTTAATTATACCTACTCCGTGCATTGGATAAACAATGTTATCGCCAATTTGAAACAAATAATCCACCTCCATATATGGTAACCTTCTTAACCTTAACATATATATTATTTTTTATCAAATTTTAAATAATATCATAAATTCATTTTCAGTGTCAACTACTTTTTCTTTAAAGATCAGAAAAAGCAAAAACAATAGGAATCGTGTCGGATTACCAATAAAGGGAAGGTTGATTTTCCCGCGTATATTCTGAAACCTCTACTAACCTTAATATTATTATTCTTTATAAAACCTTCCTGCGCAAATAACACAAAAATCGACTGCCTTGTTCAGCAATCGCACCCATTAGCATTAAGTAGAATCATTCACAATCTTTTTTACACATTAATAAACTCCAATCACTTAAATGTGTTGCTCCATACAAAGCGCCTTCTTATTAAAAAAAAGCGCCAGATTGCGGAATATTGAAAAACAAGAGTAAGCTTCAAAAATAGTTCCTCAGTTATTTTGCTAAAGCAACTCATAGTAAAGTGAAAAATGCTGTAAAGCAATTTAAAACTTTTTTGGATAATAAAATTGTTCAGGACATATTATTGTCGTGGAGGTGATTTATTATGGCTAACAATCAACAACCAAACAAAACTCAAGCTGGGACTAACGCCCAACAGGTTAGACAACAAAATGCTAAATCTGCTCAAGGTGGACAAGCTGGAGCAGGTCAATTCGGAACAGAATTTGCTAGCGAAACTAATGCACAAGAGGTAAGACGTCAAAACCAACAATCCCAGCAAAATAATAACCAAAACTCTTAATTTGTGACTTTATAAAACACCTCTTATCGCTCGGTAGGGGTGTCTTTTTATGAACTTTTTTTACTGATACATCTAGAATACAGGAGCAGAGAGAGTTTTTATTGATTAATGGTGCCTTAAAGGGAGAAAAAGCAGCCTTAAGGCTGCAGTTACGGTTAATGATTTGTTTTCTGAGTTATATCACCAATAAAGTCGATGCTGTCAACTTTCCATCCTTCGCCTTTGATATATAAAAGCTTTGTCTTTGCAAAAACATGCACGGTATTTGAAAAATTATTATAGTTCATCGTCATATAAAATCATTTATAAATTGAGATTCATCCTTGCTGATTTTTTGCTCGTAGCTTGCTATATTCCCAGCCGTACCTTGAATCTTGCCCTGTTTTTTGCATTAGGGGGAATTTCATTTTTGGTTTCGTCCTTGGCTAATGATGAAAAGAAGGGTCTAGGAATTTCAGGGATTATAATTTTTGGTTTCTTTAGCTTGGATATAATTAGAAAAATCAGTGACAAAGTTGATTGGTTGAAAAATTTCACTATTTTTACATTATATAAACCTTCTGAATTTGTAAATGGTAAAGGAGATCTAACACAAGACTGTGTTATTCTATTTGCCATTGGCCTCGTTGCATTTATCGTAAGTATTTTGGCATTTAGAAAGAGAGATTTGCCATTATAATGTGAAAAAGTTAGGAAACAAGGCTACTTTTTAGAAAAAGGGTTTTGTTTTTATTTGGTTTTGTTAAATTTGTCCGTTGATTTCTGCTTTAGAGGTTCGCTTTCCGTGAGACGTTCGGGAGCCTCTTTGCGCTTGGCCTGTGGGATCTCCCTTTAACAGCTTTTCCCGCAGGAATCTCGCCCCTTCCACTCCAATCAAAAATATGGAAGAAATCAACATAGTTCTTTAAAAGTGAAAGTCCCCACTATCTCTTCACCCCTAACAAATTTTCCTAAAATATGTTATTTAACAACCTGCCCTTTTAAAAGAAGACGTCTTTTTATTCAAGAAAGTGGCCCTATTGTGGAATAAACAAATAATATCGATATATCACTTTTCTTTTTAAAATTTATTTCACTCCACTTTCTAGAATCGTGAAAGTCCTCTTTCACAATTAATTTGTGCCATTGCGCCATATGGCAAGATAAATTTCGGTTCGGTATGACCAAAATTCAAGTTATAAAGAATCGGCAAATCCTCCAAATCAAATTTTTTGGAACTCAAACTTATTTGCTGTTTTTCCATTTTTTAACTTCTTAATGATCGTGGACAGCGCTGGATTCTTGTTTTTCAGAAGGAATTTGTTTAGCCGAGCAGCCCATTAAAATCGCAAATAGGACATAAAATATTAGAGCCTGTTTGATATAAAATACCCTCCTTTATTTAAGTGGCTTATCCTAATATTCTCTTAAATATTGTTTTTTATTACCTAAAATTCTTGTGTTCTTAGCGCTTCAAAACAAAGGAATTCCTTACCCTTCTTTCCATGCTGATACCTTATTTTTAAAAAAGAGTTGACTTTAACGGGGCGTTCGATGAAGAGATTGCAGGAAGGAATTATCGTTTGCGATCGATTATGGAAGATTCGGAGCTTTTTTATTGAAAAGGATGGTATGATAATTCTAGCCACGAAAATCAAAGAGGTGAAAACATGTATACACTGGCATGGATGAAAAACAAGGAATGGAAGGAAAACCTGCCGCTTGATGAGCTGAGGGAGGATGCGGTCGAGTGGTACTGGGTGGATTTCGATGACCCGACGAAAACGGAAGAAAGCTTGCTTGAAACGCATTTCGACTTTCACCATCTTGCGGTGGAAAGATGTTTAGGCAACGTCGAGCGTCCGAATGCGCAATTTTACGGGGACTATTTGTTTTCGATTTTGCACCATTTGAATCTGGAAACATTCAAAGCTGAAGAAATGGACTGTTTCTTAGGAGAAAAATTGATCGTATCCTTTCACAAAGAGAAGTGGAAGTGGATCGAAAAGGTGAAATTGAAAGCAAAAGGATGCAAAAAAGCAGAGCAACTGTCACCCATTGATGTGTTCCATATGATTCTGGACGAATTGGTGGACGGCTATTTTCCGATTATGCATCAACTGGAGGACGACATTACCGATTTGGATGAAAATACATCCGATTTTTCCATTTCTGAAACGAAGAATCGGGTTTTCGTCATTCGAAAACAATTGACCCGCATGCACAAAACACTCTCCCCCATGCGCGATCTCGTTTATCACATTATGAATTCCACCAGGCTGTTGCAAATGGAACACCATCACATTCAGTTCAATGATGTGTACGACCATTTGACCAAATTGGTTGATTTATTGGTGACAAACCGGGAACTGACCGCCGATATCAGAGATAGCTGTATTTCCTCGAAAGATGACCAAACGAACTCTCTCATGAAAAAATTGACCATGGTGGCGATCATTTTCAACCCCCTTTCTTTTTTAACCGGTCTCTTTGGCATGAATTTTGTCCACATGCCCGTTTTGAAAGGGCAAAACAACTTTTATTTGAGCCTGATCTTCATGGTAGTCATTGCGATCGGCATGTACATCTGGTTTCGAAGAAAAGGATGGTTTGATGATTGAAAAGTATAAAACAAGCAAGGCATTGCCTTACTTGTTTTCATGTCCCCTTACTCCTTTACGAGTGGGGGATCTTTGTTTTACAAAAAAAAGAAAAGCAGACTCCATAAAAGAGCCTGCCTTTCTTTGTTTGTAAATTAAGCCTTACGTACGTTAGCCGCTTGTGGTCCGCGATTTCCTTGTTCAACATCAAAAGTAACTGATTGACCTTCTTCTAAAGATTTGTAGCCTTCGCCTTGGATCGCTGAGAAATGAACGAATACATCGTCTCCACCTTCGCGTTCGATGAATCCGAAGCCTTTTTCGCCATTAAACCATTTTACTTTACCTTTTTCCATTTGTGTTGCCTCCTAGTGTGTAAAAACACACAATGTAATACTATCCTTGCTCTCTGTGATCATCAAGACGAAAGTTAAACTTATACAAATCCTTTACACCGAACAAAAATAGTTCATTCTTTATATCATTTTTGTTAATGAATCGCAAGAGGAAAACAATTCCACCATGTTGTAAAAACTGTTTTGATCTTACTATTTCTTTAATATAATCATTGCAGTATATTTTGTATCTGGATAAACCCCATACTTAGTATGCGTGCTTATAGCAAGGGTATCTCGGACTTACCCCTAATTAACGTATAATATATGCGTTTTGCCGTCAGGACCCCTATTAGGTCAGTAAAATCTTTGACTTAAATGCAAAAAAAGAGAGATGCAGAAATAATTTCTGTTAACTCTCTTTCTGTGTTGCTTTATAAATTAAAGACTGCTTGTTTCTCTGTTGCCGAGTTTATTAGTCAAAGAACTCGGAAGTCCTCTTGTATTAAACTCCAAAAAAAAGCACCCGATTATATGGAGGCATACTTAATTATACCATGTAAATAAACTGAGTACTCTCGCTGTACACATTCTCTTAACTTGATTTTTCCTTCACTTTGTAATTCTCCAACCAATTCTTTAATCTTTTTTTCATCTTCTTTTGTAGTCTTTGGAATCTCTATTGAAAAAAAATTACCTCGACTTGCATTTTTTAGATTTTTTAATAATCGAACTTTATTCATTGGGTCATCTCCTTAATCTAGATTTCTTTAAATTAATTGATTCTATCAGATGTAGGGTCATCATTTCTTATAGAGTTTACAGGTTTTTAATCACGATTTCTTTTTTCGATAGAGGCAAATCCGAAATGTTTGAAATAATTTCCCTTCTTTTTAGTTCCATTTGTTTCAAAATGTTCTTATCAATTCCATCTAGATTACAACTGCTATCTTCGCCCATCTCTATCCACCTTTATTTTAACCATATATATCAAGGTTGTTAATCTTACAATCTTAAGGTTTACATTTCCTTTTGTTTATGGCTTAAACCATGGCAACTATGAAGGATTGCACTTAAACTCGGGTGCTTTAGTGAAATAGATAAATAAAAAAGTTGATTCTTACAGGAATCGGCTTTTTTTAGGCCTGAATTTGATTAGCGTAAGGAAAAACGGGTTTTCCCTTCCAAAAAATGTCTTAAATTAACGAGTGGGCTTATTTTTTTCGTTATCTAACCTAATTACTAAAAATAATGAATAATCAAATAATTTTAAAAAGGAAGATTATAGTTATTAAAATTTGAATGCCATTTTCCATCACCTAGGTATTGACAATGAAAGTAATGTACATATCCAATCGTTTTTTACATTTACGCGCCTTAGAGGATTCGAACCTCTGACCGTACGCTTAGAAGGCGTATGCTCTATCCAGCTGAGCTAAAGGCGCATTATATGAATGGCGGAGAAGGAGGGATTTGAACCCTCGCGCCGGTTACCGGACCTACACCCTTAGCAGGGGCGCCTCTTCAGCCTCTTGAGTACTTCTCCATAAAAAAATGGCTCCGCAGGTAGGATTCGAACCTACGACCGATCGGTTAACAGCCGATTGCTCTACCACTGAGCTACTGCGGAACAAAAAATATTATTATGGTGGCCTAAATGGACTCGAACCATCGACCTCACGCTTATCAGGCGTGCGCTCTAACCAGCTGAGCTATAGGTCCATATTGGAGCGGGTGATGAGAATCGAACTCACAACATCAGCTTGGAAGGCTGAGGTTTTACCACTAAACTACACCCGCATTTCTAAAATTGGAGGAAACACCCGGATTTGAACCGGGGATAAAGGTTTTGCAGACCCCTGCCTTACCACTTGGCTATGCTGCCTAACTATGGCTGGGCTAGCTGGATTTGAACCAACGAATGACGGAGTCAAAGTCCGTTGCCTTACCGCTTGGCTATAGCCCATTAATATAAAAATTATGGGGCGGCTGATGGGAATTGAACCCACGAATGTCGGAACCACAATCCGATGCGTTAACCACTTCGCCACAACCGCCATTATGGTGGAGGGGGACGGATTCGAACCGCCGAACCCTGAGGGAGCGGATTTACAGTCCGCCGCGTTTAGCCACTTCGCTACCCCTCCGTATATGAGTCTAGTAGAGCATTAAATTTAATGGTGGCTCAGGACGGAATCGAACCGCCGACACAAGGATTTTCAGTCCTTTGCTCTACCGACTGAGCCACACAATCTATATCAACAGTAGTTAACCTACCGGGATAAAAATGACGGTCCGGACGGGACTCGAACCCGCGACCTCCTGCGTGACAGGCAGGCATTCTAACCAACTGAACTACCGGACCATTGCGGGGGCAGGATTTGAACCTGCGACCTTCGGGTTATGAGCCCGACGAGCTACCGGACTGCTCCACCCCGCGACGATAATAATATTAAATTTAATTAATGGAGGAGGAAGAGGGATTCGAACCCCCGCGCGGTTTAACCCGCCTGTCGGTTTTCAAGACCGATCCCTTCAGCCGGACTTGGGTATTCCTCCAGATAAATGGACCCTGTAGGACTCGAACCTACGACCGGACGGTTATGAGCCGTCTGCTCTAACCAGCTGAGCTAAGGGTCCATTAACATTAACACTAATTAACAACATTAGCATTAACTTATATAGCGGCGGAGGGGATCGAACCCCCGACCTTACGGGTATGAACCGTACGCTCTAGCCAGCTGAGCTACACCGCCATTTTAATAAAAATTAAATAATGGAGCCTAGCGGGATCGAACCGCTGACCTCCTGCGTGCAAAGCAGGCGCTCTCCCAGCTGAGCTAAGGCCCCATGTTGTTAATATCAATTCACTGGTCGGGAAGACAGGATTCGAACCTGCGACCCCTTGGTCCCAAACCAAGTGCTCTACCAAGCTGAGCTACTTCCCGTAATAATAATGGCGCGCCCGAAAGGAGTCGAACCCATAACCTTCTGATCCGTAGTCAGACGCTCTATCCAATTGAGCTACGGGCGCATACTATTTAAATGGTGCCGAGGACCGGAATCGAACCCGCGACCCCCACCTTGGCAAGGTGGTGTTCTACCACTGAACTACTTCCGCATATTTACTTAACTGGTGCGGGTGAAGGGAGTCGAACCCCCACGCCTTACGGCGCCAGATCCTAAGTCTGGTGCGTCTGCCAATTCCGCCACACCCGCAATATTACCATGGTGAGCCATGAAGGACTCGAACCTTCGACCCTCTGATTAAAAGTCAGATGCTCTACCAACTGAGCTAATGGCTCACTTTAAAAGTGATTTAATTTTAAAAAAATGGTGCCGGCGAGAGGACTTGAACCCCCAACCTACTGATTACAAGTCAGTTGCTCTACCAATTGAGCTACCCCGGCACATATTATGGTGGAGGATGACGGGATCGAACCGCCGACCCTCTGCTTGTAAGGCAGATGCTCTCCCAGCTGAGCTAATCCTCCAAATGGTGACCCCTACGGGATTCGAACCCGTGTTACCGCCGTGAAAGGGCGGTGTCTTAACCGCTTGACCAAGGGGCCAACTATAAAATAAGGCAAAATAATAGCCCCTATAGGGGCTTAGCCTGGCAACGTCCTACTCTCACAGGGACAAAGTCCCAACTACCATCGGCGCTGAGAAGCTTAACTTCCGTGTTCGGTATGGGAACGGGTGTGACCTTCTCGCCTTAATTGCCAGACTATTTACTTTGAGGTTTCATTCCCTCAAAACTAGATAATGCAGAAGAAGTTTTGTAAAAACGAGTTCGCTTTAAAAATGTCTAGCTGCGGCTCCTAACTTCTCGGCCGTTTCGATCCGTCCCCACAAATCCAAAACCGGGATTTGTAGTGCCGGCTCTCCAACGTCTGTCGAAGTTGAACAGTCGCCTCCGCATTTCGTTTTGGTTAAGTCCTCGAACGATTAGTATCAGTCAGCTCCACACGTCACCGCGCTTCCACCTCTGACCTATCAACCTGATCATCTTTCAGGGTTCTTACTAGCTTGACGCTATGGGAAATCTCATCTTGAGGGGGGCTTCATGCTTAGATGCTTTCAGCACTTATCCCGTCCGCACATAGCTACCCAGCGATGCCTTTGGCAAGACAACTGGTACACCAGCGGTGCGTCCATCCCGGTCCTCTCGTACTAAGGACAGCTCCTCTCAAATTTCCTGCGCCCACGACGGATAGGGACCGAACTGTCTCACGACGTTCTGAACCCAGCTCGCGTACCGCTTTAATGGGCGAACAGCCCAACCCTTGGGACCGACTACAGCCCCAGGATGCGATGAGCCGACATCGAGGTGCCAAACCTCCCCGTCGATGTGGACTCTTGGGGGAGATAAGCCTGTTATCCCCGGGGTAGCTTTTATCCGTTGAGCGATGGCCCTTCCATGCGGAACCACCGGATCACTAAGCCCGACTTTCGTCCCTGCTCGACTTGTAGGTCTCGCAGTCAAGCTCCCTTATGCCTTTACACTCTACGAATGATTTCCAACCATTCTGAGGGAACCTTTGGGCGCCTCCGTTACTCTTTAGGAGGCGACCGCCCCAGTCAAACTGCCCACCTGACACTGTCTCCCACCCCGATCAGGGGTGCGGGTTAGAATTTCAATACAGCCAGGGTAGTATCCCACCGACGCCTCCACCGAAGCTAGCGCTCCGGCTTCTCAGGCTCCTACCTATCCTGTACAAGCTGTACCAAAATTCAATATCAGGCTACAGTAAAGCTCCACGGGGTCTTTCCGTCCTGTCGCGGGTAACCTGCATCTTCACAGGTACTATAATTTCACCGAGTCTCTCGTTGAGACAGTGCCCAGATCGTTACGCCTTTCGTGCGGGTCGGAACTTACCCGACAAGGAATTTCGCTACCTTAGGACCGTTATAGTTACGGCCGCCGTTTACTGGGGCTTCGATTCAGAGCTTCGCTTACGCTAACCCCTCCTCTTAACCTTCCAGCACCGGGCAGGCGTCAGCCCCTATACTTCGCCTTGCGGCTTCGCAGAGACCTGTGTTTTTGCTAAACAGTCGCCTGGGATTCACTGCGGCTTATCAAAGCTATTCACTCCAATAAGCACCCCTTCTCCCGAAGTTACGGGGTCATTTTGCCGAGTTCCTTAACGAGAGTTCTCTCGCTCACCTTAGGATTCTCTCCTCGCCTACCTGTGTCGGTTTGCGGTACGGGCACCTTTTATCTCGCTAGAGGCTTTTCTTGGCAGTGTGGAATCAGGAACTTCGGTACTAAATTTCCCTCGCTATCACAGCTCAGCCTAACGCAAGTGGGATTTGCCTCACTTGCAGCCTAACTGCTTAGACGCGCATATCCAACAGCGCGCTTACCCTATCCTCCTGCGTCCCCCCATTGCTCAAACGATAAAGAGGTGGTACAGGAATATCAACCTGTTGTCCATCGCCTACGCCTTTCGGCCTCGGCTTAGGTCCCGACTAACCCTGAGCGGACGAGCCTTCCTCAGGAAACCTTAGGCATTCGGTGGATGAGATTCTCACTCATCTTTCGCTACTCATACCGGCATTCTCACTTCTAAGCGCTCCACCAGTCCTTACGGTCTAGCTTCAACGCCCTTAGAACGCTCTCCTACCACTGACATCAACGATGTCAATCCACAGCTTCGGTGATACGTTTAGCCCCGGTACATTTTCGGCGCAGAGTCACTCGACCAGTGAGCTATTACGCACTCTTTAAATGGTGGCTGCTTCTAAGCCAACATCCTGGTTGTCTAAGCAACTCCACATCCTTTTCCACTTAACGTATACTTTGGGACCTTAGCTGGTGGTCTGGGCTGTTTCCCTTTTGACTACGGATCTTATCACTCGCAGTCTGACTCCCACGGATAAGTCTTTGGCATTCGGAGTTTGTCTGAATTCGGTAACCCGATGAGAGCCCCTAGTCCAAACAGTGCTCTACCTCCAAGACTCTTACTACGTGAGGCTAGCCCTAAAGCTATTTCGGAGAGAACCAGCTATCTCCAAGTTCGATTGGAATTTCTCCGCTACCCACACCTCATCCCCGCACTTTTCAACGTGCGTGGGTTCGGCCTCCATCCAGTGTTACCTGGACTTCACCCTGGACATGGGTAGATCACCTGGTTTCGGGTCTACGACCACATACTAATTCGCCCTATTCAGACTCGCTTTCGCTGCGGCTCCGTCTTTTCAACTTAACCTTGCATGTAATCGTAACTCGCCGGTTCATTCTACAAAAGGCACGCCATCACCCATGAACGGGCTCTGACTACTTGTAGGCACACGGTTTCAGGAACTATTTCACTCCCCTTCCGGGGTGCTTTTCACCTTTCCCTCACGGTACTGGTTCACTATCGGTCACTAGGGAGTATTTAGCCTTGGGAGATGGTCCTCCCTGCTTCCGACCGGATTTCACGTGTCCGGCCGTACTCAGGATCCACTCAGGAGGGAACGAAGTTTCAACTACAGGGTTTTTACCTTCTATGACGGACCTTTCCAGATCGCTTCATCTACCCCGTTCCTTTGTAACTCCATGTTGAGTGTCCTACAACCCCAAGAGGCAAGCCTCTTGGTTTGGGCTATGTCCCGTTTCGCTCGCCGCTACTCAGGGAATCGCGTTTGCTTTCTCTTCCTCCGGGTACTTAGATGTTTCAGTTCCCCGGGTATGCCTTCACTACCCTATGTATTCAGGTAAAGATACTGTTCCATTACGAACAGTGGGTTTCCCCATTCGGAAATCTCCGGATCAAAGCTTACTTACAGCTCCCCGAAGCATATCGGTGTTAGTCCCGTCCTTCATCGGCTCCTAGTGCCAAGGCATTCACCGTGCGCCCTTTCTAACTTAACCTAAAAGGTTTGTTTCTCTTATTAAAAAGAAACGAAAAACTAAAATGGCGATGACTCGATGTTTTACTTTGACTTCTTCTTTACGATTATCTAGTTTTCAAAGAACGAATAAAAAAGCTTCGAGAGAATTGCTCCCTCAAAACTAAACAAACAGAAAACAATCAAACAAACTGTTTTGTCTGGCTCATATGTCCAGCTTATATCCTTAGAAAGGAGGTGATCCAGCCGCACCTTCCGATACGGCTACCTTGTTACGACTTCACCCCAATCATCTGTCCCACCTTAGGCGGCTGGCTCCTTACGGTTACCCCACCGACTTCGGGTGTTACAAACTCTCGTGGTGTGACGGGCGGTGTGTACGGCCCGGGAACGTATTCACCGCGGCATGCTGATCCGCGATTACTAGCGATTCCGGCTTCATGTAGGCGAGTTGCAGCCTACAATCCGAACTGAGAATGGTTTTATGGGATTGGCTTAACCTTGCGGTTTTGCAGCCCTTTGTACCATCCATTGTAGCACGTGTGTAGCCCAGGTCATAAGGGGCATGATGATTTGACGTCATCCCCACCTTCCTCCGGTTTGTCACCGGCAGTCACCTTAGAGTGCCCAACTGAATGCTGGCAACTAAGATCAAGGGTTGCGCTCGTTGCGGGACTTAACCCAACATCTCACGACACGAGCTGACGACAACCATGCACCACCTGTCACTCTGTCCCCCGAAGGGGAACGTCCTATCTCTAAGATTGTCAGAGGATGTCAAGACCTGGTAAGGTTCTTCGCGTTGCTTCGAATTAAACCACATGCTCCACCGCTTGTGCGGCCCCCGTCAATTCCTTTGAGTTTCAGCCTTGCGGCCGTACTCCCCAGGCGGAGTGCTTAATGCGTTAGCTGCAGCACTAAAGGGCGGAAACCCTCTAACACTTAGCACTCATCGTTTACGGCGTGGACTACCAGGGTATCTAATCCTGTTTGCTCCCCACGCTTTCGCGCCTCAGCGTCAGTTACAGACCAGAAAGTCGCCTTCGCCACTGGTGTTCCTCCACATCTCTACGCATTTCACCGCTACACGTGGAATTCCACTTTCCTCTTCTGCACTCAAGTCCCCCAGTTTCCAATGACCCTCCACGGTTGAGCCGTGGGCTTTCACATCAGACTTAAAGGACCGCCTGCGCGCGCTTTACGCCCAATAATTCCGGACAACGCTTGCCACCTACGTATTACCGCGGCTGCTGGCACGTAGTTAGCCGTGGCTTTCTGGTTAGGTACCGTCAAGGTACCGGCAGTTACTCCGATACTTGTTCTTCCCTAACAACAGAGCTTTACGACCCGAAGGCCTTCATCGCTCACGCGGCGTTGCTCCGTCAGACTTTCGTCCATTGCGGAAGATTCCCTACTGCTGCCTCCCGTAGGAGTCTGGCCGTGTCTCAGTCCCAGTGCCGCCGATCACCCTCTCAGGTCGGCTACGCATCGTCGCCTTGGTGAGCCGTTACCTCACCAACTAGCTAATGCACCGTGGCCCATCTGTAAGTGACAGCCGAAACCGTCTTTCAGCTTTCCTGCATGTGCAGGAAAGGATTATCCGGTATTAGCTCCGGTTTCCCGAAGTTATCCCAGTCTTACAGGCAGGTTGCCCACGTGTTACTCACCCGTCCGCCGCTAACCAACAGGAGCAAGCTCCCATTGATTCGCTCGACTTGCATGTATTAGGCACGCCGCCAGCGTTCGTCCTGAGCCAGGATCAAACTCTCCAAGAAAGTTGATATAGCTCAAATTTTAACGTTGGCTCGTGTTCTCTATATAATAGAAGAAACACGATTAATTATTGTTTGTTGACGTTTTTGTTTGTTTAGTTTTCAAAGAACAATATCACTCATAAAAAGTGACAGGAATATTACTTTATCACATTCCTTAGATTCTATCAATCATCAATTTTTTCCAATCACGATTGACTTCCACTCTCTTTTTAATGGCAACTCTTATATATTATCACGTTGTGCACGTTAAAACAAGAGAAAGTTTTTTCCAATTGTTTGCTTGTCCACTCTTTTAAAGAGCTTTATCAGTTTAACACCGTCGGTGTTCACTTGCAACAGAAATTTTTTTCAATTCTACAACAATCATCTGTACATCGTTCACATCGTTTTCCAATTTGAATTTAAGGGTGTCTCCCCTCACCTCATTGATCCATTAACAGAAAAAAGAAAAACGAGAAAGACTTATTGTTTTAACTCCTTTTCATTGATTCTATATTCTTCAAGTTGAGAAAGGTACTAAAGATGTACTTGAACAGTTTGTTACGTTTCGTAATCGAAATGCTGTTATAGAGAGATTTAGTAATTTTTCTTTTGATTTGGTTCCAAGATTTCACCCCCCATCACTGAATTCTTCTGAATCTTAAGAAGGGATATAACTTTTTCCATTCCTTTACAGAAGAATAAGAAATACCGCTATCATTTGCATTAATAAATTGCCCGTTCCCAACGTACATTCCAACATGGGATGGACCTGGCTTGTATGTGGAGAAAAAAACTAAATCGCCTGGTTTTATCTGATCTTCTGGAATAGGTCTCGTTTTGTTGTATTGAGCTTGAGCTGTACCAGTCATATCAATACCAACTTGTCTAAAGGGGGTCCTGCCGACAAAACGCGGATATTATACGCTAAGGCATTATTTGGAAGATGAAACCCTGATTTCCTTATGCTAAGCAAATTCAAACCTAAAAAAGCCGATTCCTGTACGGATCTAAGAATCGACTTTTTTAATTTATTTAGTTTCACTAACGCACCCAGTTAGCTTAATAACCAAAATTATAATTTTATTTTTTTTATCATTTTAAAATTAGTCAATTTAACACCTTTACGTTCTACAGTTTGTGAACAAACAATTTTGTAGCCTCGATGTTCAAAAAATGGCTTAGCTGTAATACTTGCTTCCGTATCAATTTCTAAAAGATTTAATATCTTTGCCTCAGATTCAAGCATATCAACTAAAGCTGTGGCAATACCTTGCCCTTGATAATCTTTATGAACATACAGCCTATCTAAGTGTCCATTATGCGTTAAATCGCTAAAACCAACAATTCTATCATTAACTTTAGCAACAAATGTTATATTTTGACCCAATGATTCCTCCCAAGATTTCATTTTAGATTCTTTTTCATCTCTTGGTGCCCAAGCATCCAATTCTGATTGGGAATAATCTTTTGAATTTACTGAATGAACCGTTTCATAAAACAAAGAAACAATCTCTTCAGTATCAGTTTCCTTAAACTTTAAAATCTTCACTTTCTGCTTTTCCTCCCCTTATTAGGATAAGCATATTCTAATATATTTAAAATTTTACAACCAATTTCTTCTACCACAAAACTGCATCCGTTAGTACAAGAAGAAAGCCGCCGAAAATGGCAGCCAGATCTTACGCAAAAGCACCCTTTAATGCAATAACACATTATATTAATGCAGGGGGTGGCACCCATTTTCCTACACGTTCAAAGTATGGATAAAAGGTGTTAGGATTAATGCCCAGATGACTGTAAGGATGGCAGTCAGAATGTAGGATACACTGGATGTTGTTCCCTCTTTTTCCCCGATTTGAAACGCTTTTGCCGTCCCAAGTGCCTGTGCACCCAAACCATACATCATGCCGATGGACAATGGATGCTTAATGGAAAAGTGCTTCATTATAGCTGGTCCTATGAAGACACCTACAAAGCATGTCAACATACTAAAAAGAACAGTTATGGCAGGAGTCCCTCCAATGGATTCAGACAAACTGACAGCAATTGGAATGGTGACAATGCGAGGAATAATACTGAGCATATAATCCTTCCCCATTGCAAGCAGGTAAGTACATAAAATGCCCGAAACAACAGCAATCAAGGAGCCGGCGGCAAGACTACATACAATCACGCGCCAATTTTTCACCAGAAACGACCAGTTTCGATACAATGGAATAGCTAATGCAACGGTTACAACATCTAACAATTCATTTAGTGGAAAAGTGCCATTTGCATATTCTTTGTATGGTATATCCATTATCAAAAGGAGAACAATGAGCATAACAGGAGTGAGAATGATTGGTGAAAATAACAATCCTGGCTTTTTCCGATTGACCTTTTTCGCAAAAAAATAAAAAAGGACAGTAATAATTACATAAAAAATCTTGGTAACCATCTCCTTGCTTCACCGCCTTTTCTTTCTAGGATCCTTTCGGAGATGACACCTGTTGCTATCATCATAAGTGCTGTACCACTAACAACAATGAATAAAATACTTAAGCCTTTGATGCCAAATATCCATGAATATTGCATAAATCCAACGACTGCCGGTATGAAAAATAACATCATCTCGGAAATAATAAGCGTAGCCCCCGCTTGCACCCAATTTAATTTAATCAAGCCTGAATGAAGACCGAAGAATAATAAAATCATCCCAATAATACTTCCTGGAATAGGTACATGAAGAAGAGAGACAATATATTTACCAATCCAGGTAAACACAATAATAACCCCAATTTGCAATAAAATCATTAAGCCCTTTTTCAAGAGCAACACCTCCGAAATAGAACAATATGTAACATAGATCATTCTACTTGGAGAATCACGATTCATAAAATATATAAAAGTCATCAAAACTATTCTACGAAGTTATAGTTAGGGTTTTCCTTCCTGAATATAAGTAATGAACTCCCGAACTGCATAGGAAAGATACTTATTCTTTTTAAAAATCAATGCCAATTCCCAATCAACCTGAGGTGAAGTAATAGCAACAATAGAAACCTGATCCTTAAATCGGTTTGCTACCGACTTAGGAACGATAGATATCCCAAATTGTGCCGCTACCATCTCTCCAACGATATCCCATAAGGAACTTTTGTAGACTAAATTAGGTTCAAATCCCGATTGCAAACAGGCCTTCATTACCACATCATGCAGAATATATTCCTCGGTAAAAAGAATAAAGGCTTCTTCCTTTAAATCGGATAAAAATGCTGATTTTCTTTCCGACAGCCAATGATCCCTGTCAACAATGACAACTAGTTCTTCTTTTAATAAGGGATGGATCCAAACACTTCAGAGTCAACTGGTAATACGGTAATACCCACATCCACTTCCCCTTGTACTACCTTTCGTTCTAGTTGTTTCCCGCTAAATTCGACCATTTGCATATCAATTTGCGGATAACCCTTTTTAAAATCAGCAAGAACGTTCGGAAATAACATCACTCCCAAAGTCGGCATTAATCCCATTTTGATAGTTCCCTTTTTTACATGAACGACTTCGTTTACAGAAGAATGGATATCTTCTATGATCTGCAAAATTTTCAATGCTTGATCATAAACAATCTTCCCCGCATCTGTCATCTCCACTTTTCTCTCCGAACGATCTAGCAACTTCACTTGAAGCTCCACTTCCAGGCTTTTTATCATCTTACTGATGGAAGGCTAAGATACATGCAGGCTCTCAGATGCCTTCGTAAAATTCTTTTGTTTGGCTACTTCTACAAAATATTTAAGATGTTGAATATCCATTTTAAAACTCCCCGGTACTATAATAATAATTCCTTCCCACCATACTTAAAGGTTTCATATTTTTATTTAAATCTTCTAATTCATTATATTTTATCGTGTTCGTTTATACATAATTGGAATATGGCGGAGAAGTATATCAAGGCGCCTGACCCACAAGCGTTACACGCATGTAATAACCTCGAATATATTTAAAAATTTTATAGTTCCTTTTCGATTACGAACTAAAAAAGGACATCATGGTTATACAATGGTTTTGTCCCTTTTTTACATTTAATATTTCCTAATTTATGACCATTTTTTCTCCCTTGTTTCTGTCACTTAACTGTTTCTTTTACCAAAGCGATGTTTCCAAACAGCAGCTTTTTCTTTTCTAATGGGGGTAGTTACCATGGGTAGTACCAGCGAAGCTGTCACCACCCGCAAAGAAGCCTAATTTTCTTTTTAAAATAGAAATTAGGCTTCGATGTTTTATTCAATTAAATGGCCCGTTTGTTGAACAAATTTAAAAAAGAGTTTTATGTGCAGTTCACTGCTTTCTTGACGTTTCCTTTCACAAACTGCATATATAAAAAACTTATAAGTTATAATTTATTTTATTTAACGAATTCAAAAAAGCCGATGTCCATGTTGGGAATCGGCTTAAAAAAAATTTTCTTACTCAAGTACCCGTTTAAAATCACCCTCTTTTCTAAAAGTCTAATAGTTAACTACTTGATTATTAAGCTCTCTAGAAATAGCATTGATTTTTTTACTTTCTAAAAAAGAAACTTCAATATTGGTGCTCCGTCCGGAATTATTGACGATTTTTAATGTAGACTTATATGAGTGTAATAAGAATAAGAATCCAACTATTAGTTCTATCATTCCATATTTAAAAAAAGGTGGAGATTGTATCAATCTATATGATCCGAAAAAAAGGTACACACCAATTAAAAGCCTAAATATATGAATTTTAGAAGATGATTGCACCGATGAAATACTACGATAATGAATATTTTCTGAACGCTGACCGATTGGTAAAATACCAAAAATGGTATGTTTAGATTTAATCAGTAGACTTTTATTCGTTATCACATACTGGGTAGTTAACCAAAAAAAGAAAATACTTAATCGACAAGAATTCGAATAAATTAGTTTTTCCGTTGGAATAGATTGATTCATATTAATAACCCCTTTGTATATTGATGATTGGATAAAGCAAAAAGAAGCAATCTTTTTGCTTCTAAGCTATAAATCTAATGTGAAGGGAATCTTTTCCTCATTTTTCTCTAGGTGCTCTAATTCATCTTTATGATGACTTAGCTCTTTTTTAAACTCAGCTTGTAAGCTTGATGAAAGTAATTCTTCTTCAGGGATCATATTAAGGATTAATTCATCCTCATCTAACTCCAAAGGAATGATAAATCCTTCCTCTTGTTGTTCATGCTGCTGCATTACGCTTTCTTTTTCCTCTAAGCTTACTAATTTATTGTCAAAGCTTTGTATTAGCGAGTCTGTTTCTTTGATACTGACTGTAACCAATTCTTTTATATTATCCATATTTTTAACTTCATCAAATGTTTCACTGTGTAAGATCTCACGAATTACATCTGGTGTTACTTCTTTATTTTGATTTTTCAAGTTACTATTGATATTAGATGTTTCCTCAATACTTTTGTTAGGTTGTTCTAATGCAATGTCCTGTCCTTTTTCAATAACTTTTTCAACATATTTATGTTCCTTTGCTAAATTGATTTTATTCGCCTGGATGGTAGGGACTTCTTTTGTTAAATTAAAGTAATCAAAACGACTCATTTTATTATCATCATTTAAGATACCTTTAAAAAACAGATGCTGATACGCTTTCTTCACTTGGATAGGATAACCACCAGAAACGAGTAAGATTGCTTCATCCCTCGGCATTCTAGTTAATTCATCAATAGTTCGCAAGTTCCGTCCTGTGTAATTCTTCGATTTTGAATCTGAACCACCTTTAGAATTTTTAGAAACCGATGAAGATTGAGTTTGTATGGTGGTTTTACCTATTAAATCAGAAAAATACTCAGCAGTAAGCTTATCCCCTACCCCTAACATGTAACGCAAGCTACAATTATTAAAAATAGCTTCGGCTTTTTCCTTATTATACTTATCGATTAACTGACCCATTGATTGTACGATTGTACTTGAAGAAATGCCATATGAACGACAAGTCGCTAAAATTTCCTCATAACCTGGAATTTTGCCCAAATTAGGGAACTCATCTAGAAGAAGATTTACTTGAACAGGCAATCGATTGAAATTTTTATCTGCTACATCATATAAACGTTGGAACATTTGTGTAAAGAAGTTTGCAGTTAAAGGTTCCCACGTGCTATCTGCTACCAGCAGTATGATATAGACAATCATCTTTTTCCTTCCGATATCATCGAGTAAAAAGTCACTTGTTTCAGTGAATCGCCTTACATCCTTTGCGTCAAATTTTGATAAAGTGATAGCCAATGAAACAAAGATGCTGTCTCGAACTTTGTCTGAAGCCATTCGAACAATTTGATAGGCAGAAAAAGCAGGGTGATCGGGGTCTAGGTGTGAAAAGAATTGATCCATTCTTTGAGGTGTACTTCCATGTGTAGTCAGGATTCTTTTGACATTGGCTAAGTTCGCATCAGTCGGAGTTTCATATTTAACATACAGAAGTAACGTTTTTAAAAGGGCAATTTCAGCTTTGGTCCAAAAATCAGGCTTTTGTCCTTGCATGGAGTTAATGACAATGGTATTCGCTACTTGTTCAGCTTCTATTTCTTTTGTGATATAGTCAATTGGATTATAACGGTCAGAAATTAACATTTCTTTGAAATTGATCAGTCTAACTTCATAACCTTGCTGCTTTTTTACTTCGCCGTCGCCTCAAAAATTTCCCCCTTAGGATCCGAAATCACCATTGAACGATTTCGCTCAAAAATGATATTTGGTAAAATATAAGATTGAGTTTTACCAGATCCAGGTGAACCCACGATAAACACATTTCGATTAGGGATTTTTGTTTTCTCCGGTAAAATCAACGGTTTATTTTTTATTAATCCTAGAATTAAACCAGGAGTATTTTTCAAATTTTCCTTTGCTGACTTATTAAAAGTATTCTTAACAAAGTTTTTATCGTTAAAAATTTCGCTATGATTTGAAAAACGAGCCGTACCATGAGCACCATATTCAGATGCTTCTTTATATCCATTTCCTGAAATTAATTTATAAATTTTAACAGAAAGGAATATGACCCCTAATACAGCTGCTAGTTGTAATGGTTTAAACAAACTGACATGCTTTGCCACATGAATCAATTCAATTGGATTCTTCATTGCATTCGTAATAGTATTGATGTCTTTATGCTTTGGAAAGTTTATGAAGAAGCTTAAAAGAAATAAATCGGCTAAACTCACTACTACTACTGAAATCAGAACGGACATAAAGACTGTTCCCTTATCAAATCTATTTTTCAATAGAACCTCTCTCCTTATCTGCTTCTACCATCATTATTTTTTCGCCTATTTTTATTTTCCTCTAATGCTCTTTCTATGTTGGTTTTTCTTCCCTTTTCCGAATCATCCATAAGGTTGTTGATACTAGTTGCAATATTACTCATCATTTCAGCTTGAACTCGGTTATTATGGTATTGATTATTTGGCTCAATGTTTCTACCCTGAGAGTCAGGAACATCTTGATTCTGACCATGAGAATCGGAAAGATCTTTACGAGTCTTATTCAGATATTTCATAAACTCGTCTATTGGAATAACACGATTTTCTTTTTCGTTTGCTCGTAAGATTTTTACAGCTGTTTTTCCATCGTTTTAACATGCTTTAATCTTTCTGCTACAGCAACACGTTGTTTCTCAATTTCCTCTTTAAGTTTTGCGTATTCAGCAGGGTTAGTAAGACGAATTTCTTCAGCTGCTTTTTCTTTCTTATCTAAGCTCCTGATCCAGTTCACAACGAATTGATTATCTTTCCTGAACTTATCATATTGATCCAATAAATTCATTTCTTTAAGAGGCTTAGGATTTTCTTTATTCATTAGATATTCAGATGCCTTATCTAGAGGAATAAGGGTACCGGACTTTCTGTACTCTTGAAGCAGCTGATCTACTTCGTGAATAGGGATATCATCCGTTTTTTATCATCCTTATATAGAATTTTTGCTTGAGTCAAGGTGACGCCCTCAAGCACTTTTACAGCCTCTTCTACTTTTGCTTTATTCTCAATAAATTTTTCTTTTTCTAACTTAAAGCTCGCAAGATTTTTTCGGAAAGAAAGTGTTCTCTCCTTAAGCTGTTCCATATAGTTTTCAATTGAAAAACCATCACGTTTTAATATTTCTGCCCTATCTTTTGCAATTGTGTTATCTGGACTGTTCTTATACTCGTTATACAATTCCTTTGATTGATCAATGATGGAAGCTTCAGCTTTTATTGCATTTAATTTTTTATCTAATGCCCTCTCCCAATTTTCAAATTGTGATTGGCATTTAAAAGCTACTGAAAACGATACTTCTTCCTTCATTCGATTACGAACAAAGGTTATAGCTGTTTTTTCTTGAGGACTTAAATAATTCCATAAACCACTCTTTTCAAGTGACCTACGAATATCCATTTCATTTTTCTTTTGTTCTAGATCGATAATAGTTGAATTTATTTGTGCCAATTCATGTTGGTATTTCCGTAACTCACGATTAGCATTTTGAATATCTAAATTCAATTTTCCTTCTCTGGTAACAGGTTGATACTCAATACCTTCTTTTAACGCTTTCTTTTTAGCTTCTTTTTCCATTCCAGCAGCTATATGGCCTAAATGTACAGTACCTAATTCACCTTTACCTTGACGTTCGTATGAACGTAAATCAAACCTTCTTTCAAAGTTTAATCGCTCATATGTTTTATTTACTAATTCTTGATAATTGTTTCTCCAATTTTGAACATTTTCTTTATGATCCCAAGGATTATCTTTATAAATTTTCTTTCCCTTTTCATCTAATTGCCCGGTAAATGGCCGTTTTTCTCCCCATGTTCCATCCTCATTAAAAGGTCGCATAGTTAACATGATATGTGCGTGTGGATTATGTGATTTATCTCGATGAATATTCACATCTGCAACCATACCCTTTTCTACAAATTGAGATTGAACAAAAGTCTTAACAAGCTCAGTTTGTTTCTCTTGATTTAGGTCATTTGTTTTCTTTAAACCATTTTGAATCCTTTTGCCATGAAAAACAAAAAATAAAATCATCTCGATCGATGCATGTTATGAATTATAAACTTTTTAACTCTTCATTTTTTCCGAATCGTCAGCATATCGCTAATTGGGACGATATTAAACATTTCGCTCTACAAATACATGGTAAGACCATTACTTATGGAAGATTCATCCTATTTTCCTATTTAATTATTTGTGCATATTGTGAGAGGAAACGTCACTACCTTATAGACAATTCCCAAAGGATTAAGGTTGCATAAGCACGATTTGCAAACTAAAAGAGACAATTTGCACAAGTGTTGCTTTGAATAATATTTGATCAAATTGATCCTAATAACCTTGATAACCGAACAAAAAGAAAGAGCGTGTTTTGAAAAAAAGATTGATCAAAACACGCTCTTAAAATATTCAATTGAATCATTCTTTTATAAAAAAGATCATTTCTGTGACCCTTCTTCTTCCATTAAAGCGCCCTTTAATTGAATATCAAAGGCTGTTAAAATGGTTCGCAATTATTGATACATAAAGTAAGGGTTTGAGATTATCGCTCCCTAGTGGTGACATAAATGGTTGAAATTCCTGTGAAAGACCTTCAATCCTCGGCGTAATGCGGGTATAAAAGTCTTTTCTTTTGCATTATGTCTTGCTTATACCGATGGCATTTCGTTAAAGTACGCTACATCCTCAATAGGAAGACGTGTAGTCGGATGCCCTGGTTTCGTTGCTTTTCCGATAGCAATGAGCATAACCGGCACATACTGTTCGGAAATTCCGAAAGCTTCAACGAACTTCACTTTATCGTACCCTCCCATCGGAACAGTGTCGTAACCTTTGGAACGGGCGACAAGCATGAGCTGCATCGAGAAAGGCCTCCATCCGTATATACGATTTGGCGAGCCACTTCGGGCGGCAAGCTTGAGTACATTCCGACCGTACGCTCGATGAATGACTTAGCCGTATCCGCAGGCATAAAACCTGCTTCAACTGCCTGCCCATAAATTTTTTCGGCTTTCTTGTAGCTTTCCACGTCGCCAAGCACAGCAATAACGGCAGAAGCGTCGACTACCTGTTGTTGGTTAAACGCGATTGGCAGAAGCTTTTTCTTCAATTCCGGCTTATCGATGACTAGAAAACGCCATGGTTGCAGGTTCGAAGACGAAGGAGCCAACGTTGCTAGCTCCAGTATTTCGGTCATTTCTTCGCATGAGATCCGCACTGTTGGATCATATGTACGAACAGAACGACGTTCCCGAATTACATCGGAGAACATTTGCTGTTCGAGCATATGAATAGTTTGTGAGTTTGACATAATAATTCCTCCTAGTAATGATAGTTTATTTCATCCATACTACGAACATTTTAATGGAAATTCTTATATACCAAAGGTTTTTTAACCCTCTCATGAGAAATGTGCTAAAAGATAATTCTACCACTATTGTTCGCATTTTACTAAGTTACCTTACTCAAATTGAAACGAATTGTCAAAAATAATACAAAGGGAATTTTAACCATTAACCCTGATAATACCTTAAATTTTATTACATCCTATTAAACTAACTCCTCAAATCCTAGAATGGTTGTCAAGTGCTTTCCTTGACGACCATTCTAGGGTTTGAGATACGAGCCTTGACAGTTTCGTTCATATCAGTTTAATTACAAGCCTTCAAAATCTTCTCTCTAACTTTAACTTAAAAATCCAATTTACTTATAAAGAGTTATTCCAAAATCTGGACCAATACACGAAAAAGACGCGTTGTTAAATAAACGCGCCCGATTGCTGAATATTGAAAGATGTGAAAGAGTTTCAAAACCCTCCGTCTTTAATCAACTGAGCGGCGTTTTTTAGCGTAGATGCGGGTCCATAATACGAGTACGATAATAGCGATGTACATCAAGATCGGTGACAGAATGATGGATGTCTGAATCGGTAACGTAAACGCTATAACGATCCGAACGATAGCCTCTACAGTGAAACCTACTCCCCATACGAGGCTCATTAATCGGAGCACACGTCGGAATTCCGCTTTTTGGTCCCATCGCTTTTCCCATTCCTCCGGATTCATCGAAAAAAATTTCTGAATAAGGTAGAAAAAGGCAGGGCGTTTGCTAGCTAGTGAAGCAAGTGACAGGATTCCGAGCACACCGCTGATAACAGATTCTTTGGCGACCATAATTCGCGGATTTCCAGCGATGAGGGACGTAACTAAACTTGCAATCATAATCACCAGCATAAAGAGTGCGAGTCCATCGAGCTGCCGTTTCCGGATCAGACTGAGCAAAACCATAATAGCTGACCAGATTGCTCCAAGTATAAAGGCTAGTTGAATATTTATCCCTGATTTATACGCAATATAATAGATTAGATAGGGAATAAGAATGTCACGGCCAAGTGGGATGAGGATATGCAGAAGTCTTAAGGAAGTTGAAGAAACAGGTGGTGAACTATTTTGGGGCAAAGTGTTTCCTCCTTTTTATAGTATTGACTCAAAATCAATTCAGCTTAGAACTTTTCAAAACATCTCAACAATCTAAGAGGAATTTCTCTAGAATGATTTTGGTATCACCCTCTCTGGTTGTGTAAGTGCCTGTGACATTATACCCGTGATGTAGGTTCAGAACTAACATGTTGCGAAAGCGATTCATGGTTTCAGTTCGTATTGACTCATATCCGTTGTCTTTGCACCAGTTGTGTTGCATTTTCATGAGTTCCGATGCAATTCCTCTATTCCTGCAATCCGCCGAACTCCCCCCAACCAACTATAGAATTCCTTCGACTTTATTTGATAACCCATCTTGAAACCGACAAGGCGATCTCCATCAAAACAGATAACAAACATACTCCTATGCTGTTGCTTAGCTTCTTCTACCCATGGGATAGAGACCAGACTGTTGCGATAAAACTGTTCAACCTCTTCAACCCGAAGTATAGGTCCATCATTAAATAACACTGCGACTAAAGCGGCAATAGAGTTTAACACGTTACCTTCAGGCACACCTTCCGTAATGTTGTACTGAAACGGCACGTATTGATCACTCCTCCTAACGAATTTTTAAAAAATATATTGAATTTATAAAAAATATTCCAACCATTTATATACAAAAGAGCATGTAAATATGCAAATTTATTTACATGCTCCACTACCTCCTTAACGCTTAGTTCACCAGAGTAAGAAATTCATAGGGTAGTCTTCGACTATCTCTTTTACACCCCATTTCCTCCTTATCAAAACGTACGTAAGTTTTCCCTCATACGGCTTACCAACGTTATTTCTTTGGCATTACAGAATTTTTTCGCAAGTTTCCCAAGAATATGTTGAATCTCTTTTTGTACACCTAATTCATTGTGTTTTGGCAATTAAAAAATGGCATCTATGGCAATATATTATGTGTGTGAAAAAAAGCCTTTATATACAAGTTATGTTTAAAAACTTGTATATAAAGGCTTATATAGAATATATGCTTATTTCATTAAAGCGCCCTTTTATTGAATAAACCACTAAATATTTAGCTGTGTAACTGCTAGACTATAATCAACAGTCTATCAGTATACCACGCGCCAAAAGAAAGCAGCGTAATTGTTAAAAAATAGCCTTGTTCCAGGCTTATTTGGCATGCCTTTCTTTGGTAGCATAGACATTACTTTGCAGAAACGGCTCTATTCTACACATTCATTAATATTTAGCTAGATAGGCATGTGGTGGGGCCCCTAGAAGAAATTATTGTAAAATTAATGGCAGAACGAGATGCATTAAAAAGGATGAATAAAAGAACAGACCGTCTGGCCATGAGACGGTCTGTTTTCTTATTTTATATAGTTAATATACTGTCAGACGTATCTGCTAGTTCCTTTTGTTCTTGTGATGAAAACTCAACCACATACTATTATGTGATATTAAATATGGCAACCTATATTTTTCTATTTCTTGTTCAACCAGGCGCTTGCACTTTTCTTACGATCCAGAAGTTATTTTAACACCAACAACTCCTATTACAATACAAAGAATAAAAAAGATTCTTTTACTATTTCTCGGTTCATTAAAGTAAGCCATGCCCACTAAGACACTTCCAACTGAACCGATACCAGTCCATATTGCGTAAGCCGGCCGATTGGAAGAATCTTTAATGAGAGGGAAAGAAAATAAAAGCTGAAACTTCCAAATACAAGACAGGCTACGGTAGGAAGAAATTTTTTGAATCCTTCTGCACGTTTTAGGCATATGACACTTCCAATCTCAGCAAATCCGGCAAGAAGGAGTAACAGCCATGCCATCTACTCATCACCTACCCTTGAACAAATCATCTTACTTCTTGTTGACCAACATTTGACTCGATTTTTAGTCCGATTATGCCAAAAATCATTAAAATGACAAAAAATATTTTTAGCAGATTGATAGACTCTCCCCAAAAAATCGCCCCAACAGCTATTGTTCCAACCGTACCCAAACCCGTAAAAATAGCATACCCTGTTCCCACGGGTATTATACGTAAAGCTTTTGACAATAAAAAGAAGCTGAAAATGATAACCCCAACTGTTAGGACACTAGGTATGAATTCAGTAAACCCGTGTGAATATTTAAGGCCTATAATCCAAACGATCTCTAAAAGACCTGCAATTAAAATATAAATCCAATCCATTTAAAGATTCTCCCTCAGTAGATTCCTCCAAATACGTGTAATCATTAACCTGCTAGTTTAATAGATTATATTATGGTTGTATCACCAAATTTTCAAAGTATTGGTAAATGGCATGAGCCACACCATCTTCTTCATTTTTTAGCGTGGTCATTGTACAGATATCTTTTATCTCACGTTTTGCATTTCCCATCGCCACGCTATATTTCACTTTCTGGAACATAGATCGATCATTGTCGCTGTCTCCGATTGCCATTGCATGGTCTAAAATGCAATTTGTTAAAGAACAAAGTTTTTCAAGGGCAATTCCTTTTGATGCATGTTTGCTCGTAATTTCAATATTATGATTAGCAGATGAAACAACCGTTAAAGAAGCAAATTCTTTAAAGTGTTGCCGGCTTTCTTCTAACTTTTTTTCATCAAAAGAACACACTACAATATTATAAAAATCTTCCTTTTGTTTTAGGATATCATGATAGTTTTCAACAAAAACATACCCATACTGATCAAGTTGTCTTTCTGCTTCCCCCACCAATTCTTTCCTAGCACAATCTAACCCGGCTCTTTTCAGCATTTGAATCTCATGATTGAAATTTTCCCTGTCTTTTCTAATCGTATAAATGGCTGTGTTTGTAAACACCTCATAGTAAAAATTCCGTTCGTCTAACCATTGAAGAATAGATTGGACTTCATTTTTCTCTATTGCAGCGGCAGACATAAGCATCTTATCTTTGGAATGAATGGTGGCACCGTTTGTACCAATTACAACGGTAGAAAGCCCTGCCTTTTCACAAATTCTTCGCACATCAAAATATGCTCGGCCTGTTGAAATGACTACTTCAATGCCATTCTCTTGGGCAAATTGAATCGCTTTTATATTTTCTTCACTTATTTCAATTTGATGGTTTAATAACGTTCCATCCAAGTCTATTGCAATTAAACTCATGTTCTTTGACTCCTTTTCGATATCTATGCTTTGATCCAATCGATTTCGTTTAGTCTCAAATCATTTTCCCAAGATTCCGGGAGTGGTTGGTCACACACAATGATATCTAATTTCTCTAAGGGGCATATTTTACAAAATGTATCAACACCGAATTTTGAATAATCGGCTAACAAAATAATTTGTTTTGATACCCTAACCATGGTTCGAGAAACCAAAGTTTCGTTTAAATGAAAATTGCTAACACCGTTTTCAATAGAGACACCGCCTGCTGAAATAAAGGCTTTATTAATATTGAATTGATTTAATACTTGCTCCGTAATACCACCACTGACCGATTGCTGTTTCGGATCAATTTGCCCGCCTAACAGTAAAATCTGCCCTGTGAACTTTTGTTGATTAAGAGATTCCGTTAATACAGCTGATACAGGAATGGAATTTGTTAAGATCGTTATATTTTCTTTGTTTTGGATAGAATGGGCAAACTCCAGTGTAGTTGTCCCGACATCAATAACAATGACATCTCCATCGGAAATCAGTTCCGCTGCTTTTTTACCAATTTGTATTTTTTCTTCTTGATTCACTGTCGTACGCTGGGTAAACGGAGGTTCCCCGGATTGAAAGGTTGTTTTAATTGCCCCGCCATAAACCTTTTTTAATAACCCATTTTCTTCTAATTGTGTTAAATCCCGACGGATGGTTTCCTCTGAAACATTGAATTGTTTGGCCAAATCAATGACTTTTACCTTCCCGATTCTTTTTAATTCATTTAAAATTTCATTTTTTCTTTCCTCTGGTAAGATTAACATTTGATTACCCCGTTACTATTTTATAAAACAATGCATTCTTTCTTTGGTATAAGGATACGAATAGGTGAGCCCTGATCAAGTTTTTCTCCTTGATGGTGAAGAGAATCCACATGAAAGATGGAACCATCTGTTTCAACTTCGTATCTTAAAACATTCCCGGTCATCGAAATATCCCGAATCATACCTTTAACCGACCAATTATCTTCTAAAATCATGGTTTCTTGATTAACTGGAATTAATTGTAATACCTCAGGACGGATCGCTACTTCATAGCCATTTAACTCCGGACTTCGAACCAGTTTATTAAATACCTCGACATTTAGAACATTATAATTCCCGATAAATTTTGCAACAAAGGTATTGACTGGGGAAGTATAAATTTCTGATGGAGAACCTGATTGAACAATATTGCCTTCATTCATGATAAAGATCTTGTCTGACAAGGTCATTGCTTCTTCTTGATCATGGGTAACAAAGATCGTGGTGATCTCCAAATCTCTTTGTATTCTTTTTAATTCCCTTTGTAAATTTTTCCTGATTTTTGCATCCAATGCACTTAAAGGCTCGTCCAAAAGCAGCACTTTCGGCTCCATTACAAGCGCCCGTGCAAGTGCAACCCGCTGCTGCTGGCCGCCGGATAGCTGATGTGGATAAGATCCTTCTTTTCCGGTTAAATCAACCATGTCAATCATGTTTTGCACTCTTGATTTGATATTTGTTTCTTTTTTCATTTTAAGCCCATATGCAATGTTATCGAAAACGGTCATATTCGGGAAAAGGGCATAAGATTGGAATACCATGCCGACCTCACGCTGCCGGGGTGATAAATGAGTAATATCTTTTTGATCTACCAAGATCCTTCCCTTATCCACTTCTTCAAGTCCAGCAATGGACCTGAGCAATGTACTTTTTCCGCATCCGCTTTGTCCAAGAAGTGTAGCAAATTCTCCTTTTTGCAATGTTAAAGATATATGATTTAAAACCATCTGATTTTCATACCGCTTCGTCACTTGATCAATGGTTACATAGCTCATTAATTTTCACCTTCCAAAAAAGTAATGTTTTTAGGAGACTGTTTCTTAAAACTTGAAAAAATCCGCTTCTTTTTTAACATATATGGACTTTTTTGGTTTCTAAACGTGGCTTTTAAAACAGCCCATGTTAATAGCAAAATCACTGAATAATACGTAATAACAATTGCACTTGTTAAGTGACCGCTTGTATTTAATTTGTTGGAAAGATAAATTTGAAGGGTTTCAAATCGCCTCCAACCAACAGATTGGCAAAAGAAAACTCACTAAATAAAAGAGCAACGGATAACAGTGTAGATACTAGGATACCGGATAGAATATTAGGAAACACGACGGTTCTAAAAGCTTGAAACTTTGATGCCCCCAATAACTCAGCGGCATCTACAAGTTCCACCGCATTAATGGTACGAAGACTGTTCCGAATCCCTTGATACATGAATGGCAAAATAGAAACAAAATAAGCACCAATCAAAATCCAGGGTGTTCCGGAAATTTGAATCGGTCCATTCGAATACAACTTGATTAATCCAACAGCTCCGACAATGGGAGGGATTCCATAAGGAAGCATCGCCACCGCTTGAAGGAATCCTTCTAACTTGCGGAAATAGATCGTGATAATAAAAATAGTCGGAAGCATAATAACGATACTAAGCCCCACAGACATAACAATCAGAAACAATGTGTGTTGAAAGGCAGTAAAAAACCTTGCATCTTGAAATAATTCAATATACCACTTCATGGTAAAAGACTCAGGTAAAATGGTACGATCCCACTTGCCGGCAATAGAAAATAAAAATGTCCCGATTAAGGGAATTAACAAATAAATAATGAGTAACCCAACAGCCACTTTATGGAAACGCAATGAAGATTTCATTATAAATCCCTCCTGAAACGACGCATCATGCGCTGATTAAACCACATCGCCATAATCATCGTCGAAGCTAAAAGAACACCTAATGCACTGCCAAGCTGCGGCTTTAATGCAACATCACTAGCAACGAGAGAGGCAATTTGCAAGGATAGTAAATTATAATTGCTGCCAACTAATGCATATGCCGTAGCATATGCACCCATGGCATTTGCAAACAAAATACTGAATATACCGGCAATACTAGGTAAAAGAACAGGCAGGCCAATATGAAGCCAAAATTGCCGCTTTGAAGCCCCTAATAATGCTGCAGCTTCTTTCCATTGCTGTTTAATCCCTTGATAAGACGGATATAGGAGCATAATAGCCATGGGAATTTGAAAATAAACGTAAACAAGAATTAACCCCGTCCAAGAGTATAAATTAAAATTCCCAAACACATTCCAGCCAAACTTGGCAAAAAGCAACGTAAACAGACCATTGTTTCCAAGCAAAATAATATAGGAAAAAGAAAGAGGAATTCCTTCAAAATGCGAAGTCATATTGGCAATCATGAGTAAACGATTTTGTGCTTTCTTCGAAAATTTTGTAAAAGAATAGGCGATGCCAACCGCCACTATAATCGAAGTGATTGCGGAAAAAAATGAAATAAGAACGCTGTTTTGAATTGCTTGTAAGTAAAATTTACTTTTGAATATGGTTACATATTGCTCGATTGTCACCTTGATTCCATCGTCAGCATAAAAGCTATTTTTCAACATCGTAACTAATGGTCCAATTTCAAAGCCAACAATAAGAATAAGAAATGGCAGTAAAAGTGCTAATAAATACAGTTTTTGTTTTTTTAGTTTTTGCAAGATTTTTCGCTCCTCTAAAAATTGCTAAACAATCCTTTGAATCGATTTGGCATAATCCAAATCGATTCAAATTTTCAAAGAATGCTTTATTTATAGACTATAAAGCTGTCCAAATTAAAGAGTGACCGCTTCTTTCAGTCCAGGAAATTTATAAGAAATCATTTTGTCAGACGGTTCAATATCTAACAGTTCGCAAACCAGTGGAGCAAACGCCAATTGAGGAATGGTTTCCCCATGTATACCTGTTTCTATTCTTGGGCTAATGACAAAAAGCGGTACATCACGTTCACCATCAGTTATGCCTCCATGGTTCCCGTATTCACTCATCCCATGGTCGGAGGTAATCAAAATATGGTAACCGGATTTCATCCAAATCGGGAGGAGTTGCGCTAACAAGCTGCCCATTTTTAAAATTTGTTCACGATATTCTTTCGATTCAGAACCATAATTCTCCCCTTTTACATCTACTCCCATTGGATGAATGTATAAAAAGTGCGGATCATGCTTTCTGCGCAAAGCCTCCGCATCCATCAACAAATGGCTATCCGGATAATCATCTTCCCAATAGAACAATCCGGATTGGATAGGCTTAGATATATCTTCTTGAATACGGTCCTCAATAAAGTTGAATGGCGCCCGGTTATATAGTTCGCTTACCCAGTAATAAGCTGCAGAAGCATTTCTTAATCCGTTTTCTTTCGTAAGATGAAAGATACTTTTCTCGTTAGATAAACGAACCGTTTGATTGGAGGTAATTCCATTCATGGATGCCGGCGTACCGGTTAGTAATACTTCATACAGCGGACGGGAAAGACTTGGAAGCTCCGATTTCACTTTGTATAGTGCCGCCTGATTCGTTTCAACTAAATGCTGAACATATCCTAGCGCTTCGCACGCCATATCATATCTCATCCCATCAACAACAACGACAATCACTTTATTTAACATTTACTAACACCTCTTCTTGCCAAAGCTGCGGTAAAGATTTTGCTGTTTTTTCCCATGCTTTGTAATCTTTAATTGGTTTTGCATTTTTGTATTCTTCTTTTGGAACCAGTTTAGCTGCTACCTCTTTTGGAAGTTGTACATCACGGATAGGGCGTGCAAATCCTTTAGCTAAATTAATTTGTCCTTCATCACTTAAGATATATTCTCTAGTCGCCATCGCCGCATATGGATGCTTGGCATATTTGTTAATGATGGTGGAATAGGCACTGACTACTGAACCTTCTTTTGGAATACTTACATCAAATTGCTTGCGGTTAATTTGTTCAGCATAACCAATTGCATTGAAATCCCAAAGAATGGCTACCTCTACTTCTCCTTTTTCAATGTTAGCCGGCTTTGCGTCCGTAAGACTAAGACGTCCCTGCTTTGCAAGCTTGGCAAAATATTTTAGACCTGGTTCGATATTTGATTCACTGCCGCCATTAGCGATCGCTGCAGCAAGAACAGCCATTTGATTCTGTGCGCCGCGCTGAACATCCCCAACTGTTACTTTGTAGTTTCCTTTTAAAATATCAGCCCATGATTTTGGCGGGTTCTTTACCAATTCTTTATTTGTTAAAAATGAAATCGTTCCTTGATATCCGGCAACCCAGTCTCCATTGTCATCTTTCGCCCATTTCGGTATTTCATTCCAATAGGAGGTTTTATACGGTATGGTTAGATTTTTTTGTTCAGCAATGGGGGCAAAAGAAATTCCCACGTCGCCAATATCAGCTGAGGCATTTTGCTTTTCTGATTCAAATTTCGCAATCTCTTCAGCACTGGATAAATCTGTATCATTATGGGTTAATTTATATTTTTTTGTTACGTCCCCCCAGGTTTCACCCCAGTTTGCCCATGTATCTGGCATACCGACACTATTGATTTCTCCTTCTTTCTTTGCTTTTGATTCAATTTCTCCAATGGTTAGTGAATTTGGATTACTCACAACGGGAGAAGCGGATTTTTCATTTGTTGCGCAAGCTGCCAAGCTTAGTAAACTTACACCTAATAAACCAGCTTGAATTGACTTCATTGTCTTACTCCATTTACGTTTCATCAAAAATCCCCCAGTTTGGTTTCTTTAATATTCTTGTTGATTTATTACTGTTTTAGGATAATTTATCAATGTAAATACTACATTAAACCAATGTTAAGGTTTTGTAATGTTCTCCCCCACCAAAAATTTCCTCTAGGAGCGAATATCTTTTCACAAAAAAAGCCTACTGCACCTGACAACATTTTGTTGTTTGGTTCAGTAAGCTTCTTTTTTGTAAATAAGGATTTATTTATCAATAACGTTAAAAAGCAGGCGGGGTAACTGAAAATAATACAACTGCATTTTGATTGAAATCATTTTCCCATTTATGTTTCATATATGCTGGTATTTTCACACTATCGCCAGCTTCTAATATATGTTCCTCCTCATTTAAATATAGTCTGATTTTCCCCTCTAAAATAAAAGCAACTTCCTCTCCTTTATGTTCCAGGAGTTTCTCAGAAGACGAAGTATTTGGTGGAACATTCATAATAGCTGACGCGAGATTTCCAGTAAAATCGGGTGACAACAATTCATAAGATAAATCATCAATCACCATTTTTTTTCGTTGATTTGTCCTAACAACTAAATCTGCCGTGTTTTTTTCTTCAAGGAAAAAACTAAAGGTGGGAACATCAAGGGCTTTTGCTAAAATTTTAAGGGTTTGAATGGAAGGATTCGCTAGCCCGCGTTCAATTTGACTCAACATTGAAGGTGTTATTTCAGCTAACTTAGCTAATTCTCTATTACTTAACTCTTTAGCTTTTCTATATTTTTCAACCTTTTTACCAATATCTATATTTTCCATCCCTATACACTCCTTAATATCAAATGTTAAATACCATTTAATATAATTAAACAATACTTAACATTTAAATCGATTTGTGTTAAATTTTACTTAACATTTATTAACTTATATTTTATTTCAGTTTGATAGCTGGTTACAAGTCAATTAGGAGGATTAGTCGAATGAAGGAGATTGAAAGCAAAGATATACAAAAATGGAAAGACCAATATCCTTTACTAAGCAAACTCATTTCAATGGAGGAAGTATTCTGGTTCAATCCTAATATCGAAAAATTCCAAACAGGAATTAAAAAATCCCCCCTAATTCAAGAGGATGTAAGGGATGCAGAAGAAAGGTTGAAACGTTTCGCTCCATATATCTCTAAGGTTTTTCCAGAAACAAAAAAGATGAATGGTATAATAGAATCACCTTTAGTGAAAATACCTTCCATGAAACAATCCTTAGAACGGAATTATCAACAACCTATTTTAGGTGAATTATTTCTAAAGTGTGATAGTCATCTTCCTATATCTGGGTCTATAAAAGCCCGCGGCGGGATTTATGAAGTTCTCAAACATGCAGAAGAATTAGCTCTTCAACATCAATTATTAACCATTCATGATGACTATTCAATTTTAGATAGTGATAGGTTTCGAACCTTCTTCTCACAATATTCAATCGCAGTTGGGTCGACTGGAAATTTAGGACTTAGTATAGGCATCATGAGTGCAAAATTAGGTTTTAATGTGACTGTTCATATGTCGGCTGATGCAAAACAATGGAAAAAAGAATTGCTTCGAAGCAAAAATGTTAATGTCATTGAATATGAAGCAGATTATAGTAAAGCAGTAGAGGAAGGTCGTATTCAAGCAGATAGGGACCCTGCATGTTATTTTGTGGATGATGAAAATTCTCATGATCTATTTTTAGGTTACGCAGTGGCAGCAGTTCGATTAAAAAAACAATTAGAAGAGTTAAAGATAACAGTAGATGAAAATCATCCCTTGTTTGTTTACCTTCCATGTGGGGTAGGCGGTGGTCCTGGAGGCATAGCATTTGGGTTAAAGTTATTGTATAAAGATTACGTTCACTGTTTCTTTGCAGAACCTACCCATTCTCCATGTATGTTACTTGGATTAATGACTGGACTCCATGATAAAATTTCTGTACAAGATATTGGTATTGATAATATAACAGACGCTGATGGGCTTGCTGTAGGAAGACCATCTGGATTTGTAGGTAAAAATATAGAACCGTTTTTAAGTGGTAATTATACGGTTAGCGATGAGCAATTGTATAAGTTGCTAAAGGAACTAGTTGATGCAGATGCGATTCATTTAGAACCTTCTGCATTAGCAGGCATGATAGGACCAGTTAAATTATGTAAAGAGGGAACAGATTATTTACTGAAACATAATTTAGCCCCAAAAATGAACAAGGCTACACATATTATTTGGGGAACAGGTGGAAACATGGTTCCTAAAAAAATAATGGCAGAATATTATCAAAAAGGATTAAATTTAACTTTAAATGAACAAGAAGTAATTTAACACGAGGTTAGGTGTTCTTTAACTATCCCTTCATAGTATTATTAGGTCTTAATATACCCTTACACTGTGCATCCCATTGACTTATTCCTATCAGCTACTTGCATAAGTATGATTCTGCTGTAGTGACTCTTTTTTATAGCAATATCAACCTGAATTATTTTTATTTTCAGTGATTTAATATAAATATTTTTCACCAGAAGTATTTACCTATTATGGAGACAACTTGACCGATTGTTTAGAATTAGGCAGCTCAGTTCCGGAAGGATGGGTTGCTTTAAATCCTTGATTGGTCAAGAGTGGTTTTAATTTCTCATATCGTTCAGTAGTAGTTTGATAGGTAAAAAACTTTTAAAGGAACTTCCGATTCACTTCTAACGCATCTGTATTTTGAACAGAAGATTAGGTTTTTATCTGATCTTCGTAATTTCTTTGATTCTCATTTACTTCCTTCAGATGTGATCGCAAACCGAAAATATTATTTTGATAACTAAAACAACTGCACCAAAAACGAGCATAAGTAAAATGTAAATTTTCTTTTGATTTGGTTCCAAAGATTGCATTCGGTACTAATAATAACCTAATAAGAGTAATTTGGAATTAAAAAGTAAAAATGGTACAATAAATTAGTTTAAGAACGCTGTTCTTGGTATTAAAATGTGTACTTAAAGAAAAAAAGATTTAGTATTATGTTAAAGAACCTTTGTATTTTGCAAAATGAACACTTTATCCTCAATATTAGTTGAGAAAACCCTGACTTTCCTGCATAACGTAGAAAAATCAGGGTTTTCACTTCCAAAATATGTCTTAGCGTATAAGAGCTTTTTGTCGGCAGCCCTTTCCGTATTAATTATTCCCTTTTTTCTCTTTTTCTTTTAAGACATAGCTGAGCAAGTCCAGTAATATACGGGCTGCTACTTGTCCAGTCATGCCAGTAGGATCATATGGAGGAGCAACTTCTACTAAATCAAAACCGATGACTTCTCCTCTTTTGGCAATCCCTTTAAGCAATTCATTGACCTCATCGTAAGCAGCCCCCTGGAGATGGCGTACCTGTTCCAGGCGCGTTTGACGGATCGATCCCGTCAATGTCAATCGTTACATAATATTTCTCGCCCGCGGGAATTAACTCCAGTACTTCTTTAAGTCCCACCTTTCTCATCTGACGCGGTGATAGAATCACGCTGCCATATTCTCTTGCTGCGTCGACGTCTTCTTTTTTGCTGCTGCTAATCCCTCGAATGCCAAATTGAAATATTTTCTGAACATGATCCAGCTCAGATAAACGGCGGATGCAATTTCCGTGGCCATACCGCATTCCCGAGCGGTGATCCGCCCAGTCTAAATGGGCATCAATTTGAATTACATGAAACGGTCCTAGATCTTCAAGTCCTTTTCCGACTGCTGCTGTGATGGAATGATCGCCGCCTAATACAACCGGCATAGCACCTTTGGAAATAATTTTTCGGATTGCTTCTTCTGTATTCTCATGGCACTGCATAATATCTCCGTGTACCATGTCTACATCACCGCAGTCGACGACTTTCCATTCACGCCCAAGGTACATAATATCGTTTTCAATATCATAAGCACCATCCAGACCGAAACTATATAATGTAGAGCCTTCGCGGATTCCTCTAGGGCCATTCTTGCTCCTGATTTCCATTGTGTACCCATGTCATTAGGCACCCCAATGACCGCTACATCTGCGTCAAGCTGGTTCAGGTTCGCACACATTGGGTATTTCCCAAAAGTACAAATTCCTGTAAATGGTAAATTTAAAAACTACTTTTCATCACGATTAGACATTCATGCTGCCTCCTTCTAAATTTTCATCCACACTTTTTCCTTATACAAGGCTTTTTGCTGGCAGGCCATTTCTTAACCGAAGATTTTAAATTCTACTTTTATACTTTTTACACAATTAATTTTCAATTAAAGTTGTGGTTTTCACCTCATAAGTCTTTTGAAATAAGTTCAGATAGTCTTCTTTTGTCAAATCCCTTGAATTCGCCTGAGTACACAAATGTTTAAAGGCTCCTTCCGCTAGGAAAGGGAAGTCTTCGTTATTTACATTGCCTAAATCCCGGAAGCTAGGAATGCCGATTTTATTTGCCAGCTCTTTTAACAACACAACACCTTCGTACGCCGTTTCTTCAATTGTTTTTCCTTCAGGATTTGCCCCAAGCTTGATTGCTACTATGGCGTGCTTTTCTGGATTTGAAGGAATATTAAATTCAAATACATGTGGAAGAAAGATAGAATTCGCCACTCCATGTGGAGTATCATAGAGTCCTCCAAGTGGTTTGCCATCGCATGTACAGCCCCAAGATCCGTGTTATCAAAGGCGATACCTGCAACTAAACTGCCCAAAAGCATATTTTTCCTAGCCTCTAAATCATGCCCATTTTCTACTGCTAATGGAAGGTATTTGGCTATTAATTCAATGGCATATAGTCCCAAAGCATCTGAAAGTGGTTGAGCAACTTTGCAGGTATAAGCTTCAATTGCATGTGTGAGTGCATCCATTCCTGTAGCTGCTGTAATCGATTTAGGTAATGTTAACGTCAATTCAGGATCGACAAGTGCCAGTTTAGGAGCGATTTTCAAATCTAGTATCGCCTCCTTCTGTTTCGTCACGGTATCGGTAATGACAGAACCTCTTGTAACTTCACTACCGGTACCTGAAGTTGTCGGAATACAAATTAGTGGAGGGATTTCCCGTTCTAGTAAATTTACGCCGTAACGTTCTCTTAGCTCTCCTCCATGTGTAAAAAGTGTCCCAATTGCTTTAGCTGTATCCATTGAACTTCCGCCGCCAAGACCAATTAAAAGATTGATGTTCTCGTTTTTAAACTGTTGATAAGCACTCTCGCAATCTACATCTTTTGGATTAGGTGATATTTCATCATAAACAATATAATTGACACCTTCTTGATCTAATGACTGTGTGATTTTTTCCAAAATTCCTGTTTGTGCAAGTCCTTTATCGGTAATAATAAGGGCTTTTTTCCCACCTAATTCTTTAGCCCTTTTCCCAATATTCTTTACTTTCCCATTCCCAAACTCTATAGAAGTAGGCAGATTAAAATGAAAATCCCATAACATAATTAATTTCCTCCTTTATTTATTAAATATTTTGAATTTAATATTTATATTTTTAATTAATTGCTAAACCATTCAGTTGGCTTAACATCTAAATTAATATTGATTTGTTTTACCTCAGTAAACGTATCCAAACCAAAGGTTCCTAACCCGCGGCCAATCCCGCTCTGCTTGTAACCTCCCCACGGTGCTTCATTATAGGCGAGGTTATAAGCATTAACATAGGTAATTCCGGCTCTTACTTTTTTAATAACCCTCAACGCTTTGGCACCATCTTGTGAAAAAACACCTGCTGCAAGCCCGTATGAAGTATCATTTGCCAGCTGGATTGCTTCCGCCACATCTTTAAACTTTTGAACGACAAGAACTGGTCCAAAAATCTCTTCCTGAACAATTCTCATGTCAGGTCTGGTGTCAACAAATATTGTTGGCTCAAAGAAATAACCATTTTCAAGCCCGTTGCTTGTGATACGGTTGCCACCGCAAGCTAATGTAGCCCCTTCGTCTAAGCCAATTTGAATATATTCAAGGATCTTCTTCATATGGTCTTCACTTACAAGCGGACCCATCTCGGTAGACGAATCATCCCCAGGGCCAACCTGAATCTTTTTCGCTCTTTCTACCAATCTAGCAATGAATTTATCATGAATACTCTCTTCTAACAGTAAACGGGATCCCGCATTACATACTTGGCCGGCATTGGTAAAAATTCCATTCAAAGTATAATCGATGGCTGTCTCAAAATCTGCGTCAGCGAAAACAATATTTGGCGACTTGCCGCCTAGTTCGAGTGAAATGTTTTTAATATTTCCTGTTGCTGAATTCATGATGCTTCTACCCGTTGCTGTACTACCTGTAAAAGAAATCAGATCCACCTTTTGGCTTTCCGCTATTTCATTTCCTACTGTTGAACCACCTCCTAAAACTAGATTTGCAACACCAGCAGGTATCCCCACTTCTTCCATGATCTCAAATAATTTGTAAGTGGTGACCGGAGTGATTTCAGCTGGTTTAAATACAAGTGTATTTCCCGCAGCAAGCGCAGGGGCTATTTTCCATGCTCCCGTCAACAATGGAAAATTCCATGGAGCAATAAGTCCGCATACACCGACAGGTTCCCGAATAACCATGGCTTGTACAGGATCGGCAACAGAATACGTTTGCCCATTTGGCTTTGTCACTAACCCAGCATAGTATCGAAAGCAATTCACGGTATCAGCAATATCAAACTCTGATTCTTTAAGGGGTTTTCCCGTATTCTCTGTTTCAAGTTTGCTAAGCTCGCCTGCCTTTTCTTCAATCTTATCCGCTATTTTAAATAAGTAGGTTGCACGTTCAGATGCCGGTAAGTCTGACCAAATTCCGGAGTCAAAAGCTGTTCGTGCTGCATTAATCGCCATTTGGGCTTCTTCTCTACTTCCCTGCGGAGCCTCAGCCATGATTTTACCGTTTGCAGGATTCACAACATGACTCTTATCTCCTCTTAATGAATCCATCCATTCACCATTAATAAACATTTTCAACTTCAGCATTTTTACAAACCTCCAGTATGTTATTTTTACCTTACATGTTGAGGGATAACCTCTCGATCAATGTCTTGGACATTTTGTGGAATCATTTCTTTATCAAAATGAAACTCAGGAAGTGGTTGGCGGAACCATTTCGTCATATAGACAAGATAAATCAAGCCGCATGCCATCCAGATGCCCCCGAGAATCAACGCATCCATTTCTAAATGCGACCATAACCATATCGTAAACGCTGCGCCAATGAGTGGTAATAATAGGTACCGAATGCAATCCATAAAAGAACGCTTATGATTTCTGATAAAATAATGGGCGATAACAGATAGATTTACAGATGTAAAGGCAATTAACGCTCCAAAATTGATAAACTTAATAACTTGTTCTAGGGTTAATAGAATTGCGAGTAAAGAAACTGCGCCAATCACAATAATGCCAAGTGACGGTGTTTTAAATTTAGGATGAATGTATCCAAATATATTTTTGGGTAATACGGAATCTCGTCCCATCGCATATAACACTCGCGATGCGCTTGTGATTGAAGCGATTCCTGAAGAGAAATTACCAATAATCACTGCTGTAATAAAAATGGACTTAAATAAATTTCCTCCGACAAGCACTGCAATTTCAAGGGCTGCAGAATCAGCATTTTTGAATGAAATGCCCGGATTCACCAATTGTGCTAAGTAAGATGAGCCAATATACAAAACTCCGATAAACAATAGCATGATAATAATGGCTCTTGGAATCGTTTTTTCGGGATTGATTGTTTCCTCTGATAAAGTGGTGAGTGAGTCAAAGCCAAGAAAACTAAAACAAAGAATGGTAGCACCTGCCAAAATATCGGACATGGAAACATTTGCATCAAACAATGGCTTAATTGAGAAAAGACTACCCGTCCCTACTCCTTCTGATAAACTTTTGAAGGATAATATCCAGAAAAGGCAAACAAAAATGACTTGAGCAATAACAAAAATTTTACTAGTTATTGCTGATATCTCCACACCTAGTATGCTCGGAGATACTATGCTTGCAGTCAACACAATTACCCACACATAATGCGGGATTCCAGGAAATACAGCACTTAAAAAGACAGTGGACATCAAGCAGGTAACCATAGGCGTTAATATATAATCAAGCATAATAGTCCAACCGACAATGAACCCAACCTCAGAATTAATAGATTTTTGCGTAAAGGAATAGGCTGAACCTGAGATCGGGTAGGCTTTCGCCATCTTGCCATAGCTGAGAGCTGTAAAAATTATTGCTAGAAAAGCAATAATGTATGCAGTCGTAATAACACCTCTTGAGGTAACGACAGCAATTCCATAGGTATTAAAAAACACCATGGGGTTATTCCATGCAATCCCTAAAAAAACAACCTGTGACAAAGTAAGTGTTCTTGCAAGCGCTTTCTGTTTCATAACTCAACTCCCTCCGTGTTAATAAATTTAATTCTTAGATGATTTAGAAGATTTCGTATTTTTATTGTAAACCTTGTTGTTACACAAAGGTCAATAGGTGTATTATATTATTTGAGGGGGGATTACACTGATAGTAAAGGAAAAATTAACCATTGGTGAAATGGCGATGTTACGAGGGTTAACGACGGAGACCTTACGCCACTATGATCGGATTGACCTATTCAAACCGCAATATGTCGATCCAGATTCGGGGTATCGCTACTATTCTATTTATCAATATGAAGTTTTAGGGACCATTAAAGAGTTGCGGCAACTTGGAATGAGTACGGACGAAATAAAGGACTATTTTAAAGAACGTAATTTTAATAAGTCCTTGGATATTCTGAAAGCCAAGCATACGGAACTTATATCAAAACTGAGTGAATTACATGACTTGGAGGAAAATATTCGGGGAAAAATTGGATACTTGGAGCATGTAGCGAAAGAAAAAGAACTTCAATCGGTGTTTTTCCGCGAAATAGGAAGAAGGAAGTTAATTACCTTAAATGAAAAAATAAATAATAATTTGGAACTCAGTTATGGTGTTATAAGGTTAGAGAATATGCTCACCGAGAAGACACCAATTCTGGCTAGTAATAGACTAGGCATTATCATCCAGGAAGCGGATCTTAGAACGAAACGGTTTGAAGAACCATCCACTGTTTTTGTAGTGGCAAAAGATAAAGAAAAAATACCAAAACGGTGCCAAATGACGGTTCCTGCCGGGTTATTTGCGTGTATTCGTTATAACGGGGAATTATTATGGAATCGAAGCGAAAGTTTGAGTAAGATATTGAAATATATTGATGAAACTGAATATCGCATAACCGGCGATGCTCTGCAAATTATGCACGTCGATATTACAATCACAGATAAACCAAATGAGATTACATTCGAAATTCAAGTTCCAGTTCAAATTTAGGGACGAGGGAAACGTCTCCTTGTCCTTACTCTGTCTTAATGGTTTATAGGGAACGAGTAAATACCATAGTGGTATGGCTAATCAAACTATCATAACTGAGGATGGTTGGTAAGTTTTTACTATCAAATTCATAATTGTACGGGGGCCTGCCATTTATATTAACGAATTCTCGTATTTTTTCAATTAGGAATTCTTTAGATATCCTTTATGGAAAGTAAGTCCTGCTTCCAAAGGAGCATCTGTAAAACTATTAAAATGGCGATAGAACACTGATATACTTTGATAATTAGGGTTTTCACTTTTTTTATTGAGTTTTTGAAGAAAATCAATAAGATCTTCTTTCTCATAAGTGTAGTGAGTAAAGTATCAATTTATAGCTTATTATCTAAATTAATTGGTCTTGCTTCTATCTTATAAGGCTGCATAAGTAAGAAAAAGACACTGAATGTAATTAATAATTTTAATTTTTTTTTCATATTATCTGCCTTTCATGCTCTTATTTATGTTTACTGTTACCAATTTTAAGGAAGTTATATATATATATATATTTACATTGAAAGGATTTTTTTAAATAACTACCCAGCAAAAAAGACAGAGCTGATATGCCCTGCCTCTTGTGTTCCCACTAAAGTGACAATTTTCCCTATTCCACCTTTTGAACCTGTTGCATAGAGTGTATTACCATCAGGAGAATAAGCTAGTCCCCACGTATTGTCAAGACTCAGTGAGACATTCGTACCTATAAGCTTTCCGCTTGTCAGATCTACAATGTTAAGCCCCTCCCCACCATAACCTCCTCCATCTAAGGCTACAGCAGTCTTTCCATTTGGATTAACAGCAATGGAAATTGGGTTTCCAGGAAATTCGATTTGCTTCCCGGCAGGTGTGAGCAAATGATTATCAGCAGTTTGAACTGAGCCGTTGGGTTGTAGTCCCACTAAGTTACTTCCAAATGCACCATCCTTTGCTGCATAAGCACTAAAAGAACCAATAAATACAGTGCTTAATGCAAGTCCAGCAATCAGTTTTTTCTTCTTTTTAAATTTCCCCAAATCTTTCACTCCCTTTTCTAGAAGAATCTAATAATTTTTAAAATACTTTAACTAGGATACTAGGAATTCGTAAATCCTTTATAAGGGTAAAAGCGTAATGTAAATAAAGCAAAATAAAGACTGGCAAACAACTCTTCGTCATAGGAGTTGGTTTCTAGATATTAAAGCCCATCTATTCTTCTTACAGCTTTTTCCACCATACTTGCAATATCGCTATTCACCTGATTGGCATCTAAGTTCTACGCCCTTACCGTAATCATTAATGTTGAATCGTTAATCGCTGGCATGTAATCACGCTGCATTTGATAAGCTGAGAACCCGCCCCACAGCATAATCAGAAGGATCGACATCAAAACCAGCACAGAACGTTTCGATACTACTTCTATCAATCGTACTATCGTTTTGCTATCCCTTTTTTGGGCATGTGAATGATCATTTGTTGCCTTTTCCATCTCACTCTTTTCATTTTTTTCTCTCCCCTTTTGCCTTGTAAAAATTTTTGAATAAAAATACAAGGCAATGAACGTTGATTTCAGGTAATACGATCGTGTCCCTTGCCAGAAAGAAGCTTATCATGGTCCGACACGCTTAATAAATTCCATAAAACTGTATACCGTATTAAGTAAATCTTAAAATAACCTTTAGATATTATTGCAATCGCATTTAATCTTATTGCCCTAGAACCCATTTACGAAACTTTTACATTCGATTTACTCTCTATTAAAATTTGTCACTTACAATTTAGCAAAAAGCAAATTGTAGGGTTTGAATTTAAAAACGACTAAACTAAAAGCTGATTGTAATCTTCTTTTTTTAAATTAAAATCAATTGTAGTATTTATGAAGATATAATGATGTGATCTGTTTAAGTTGAGGTGAAATGATGAATTTTGAACAAATGGAGTATATTATAAATGTTGCAAACGAGATGTCAATTTCAAAAGCAGCTGAAAAATTATTTATTTCACCTTCAGGGATGAGTCAATCTATTACCCAGTTGGAAAATGAGCTTGGCATTAAAATCTTTAATCGATCAAAACAAGGAGTTACTCCTACTTTTGAAGGTAAAATCGTTATTTCTAAAGCAATGACTTTGCTAAACACCATTAAAGAACTAAATAAAGAAATTTATGAGTGTAAAAATAGTAATCAAACTCATTTAAAAATCTTAACTGCTCCTACCTTTACTTTTATACTTCAAGAAACAATGGTAAAGTTTAATTCAGAAAATCAAAATATTACCTTCGAATTAATAGAGCAAAACCCTACCGAAATTATTCAGAATTTCAATAAGGAAAATTATGACTTTGCTTTAATTCCCGCTTCTTTAGACGATTTAAAAAAAGAAAAAAATATTCATTTTGAACATATTCATACAGGGCACATTTGTATAGCGGTTGGTAAAAATTCACCTTTTTATCATCATGATTATGTAACACCTAGTGGATTAAAAGATTCAAAATTAGTGATGTATAATTCATCTGACTATAAAAAGGTAATCAAATTAACAAAACCGAAGTTAAATCAAGTGTTAGTTAGTTCGAATAGCAGCAGCCTTCTTTATAAGCTGGTAAAAGAAAGCCAAGCCCTCTTGTTTTTGCATGATTTTTCAATTAAAAAAAGTTCAATGGTTATAAATGGAGATATAAAAATTATCCCATTAAAGGAAGAAAAGTATTTTCCAGTTGATTTCTGGCTTATTTATTTAGAAACGAAAAATTTAACGAAAGTAGCTAGGGAATTTATGGATGGCTTTTTAGACAATTTAAAAAAAGCATTTAATTTATAGAGATACACAGCAAAACTATATTTTATATAATCAGAAAGTAGGAAGTATGTGGTAAAAAAACAAATGAGTATTTTTACTTATAATACTTATCATGTTAAGCATTCTTTCACATGCTTATGCAAATGTTCATGTTAAAGGTTATTTCAGAAAAGAAAAAATCTACTCTTTCTGCACATAATTCTGGAGCTAGTCGCTCTAATTATGTCCCCTTTGAATCATCAAGCAATATATCTTCAAAATTGTAACCATATTTCGCCAGGATAGTTGGGATTTCAGAGTTTTTAATTACAGATCTATATATCTTTTCATGAATTTCCTCTTCTTTATTATCAAGGAGGAAATGAACCATATGAGAGAATGCTGTCTGGGATACATCGTGCAATAATCCCGCAATTTGTTCCTCTACTAAACGACTGAGCTTTTTAATTAATAGCCATCACACCTATTGAGTGTTCTAAACGAGTTACATTCCATTTTTCATTAACTAAGTAACTTGCCCCCCATGGTGAATACCCTTTAATCTTGGTACTGGCTTCCACAATATTAATTCCTCAATTACTTTATCTAAATCAAATTCCCCTTACATATCGTCTGATATAAGCACTAAATTTCCCCCTTAGTATGTAATAAAAAAGTATATAGTTTAATTATTAGTCCTTTGAACCCCGTTCCTTTGAAAAGAACAGCAACAATTTATTAAACTAATCTGCTTACGTTAGTTAAAGTACATTTCTTCACAATCTTCTAATAAACTTTAACATAAATATCCAATTTCCTTATAAAGAGTTATTCCATAAAATGGCCCTTATCTATAGTATCCAGCTCAAAATAGTTGAAAGAATGCACCTTTTATCGTTGATTACATGTAGTCATAGATACACTTTTTAAGGGCTTGACTTGACTCCCCTGTGGGTACAATTGATCCTGAAGGCTGTAGCAGTTTTTCCATCAGGCAACGAGCCTATCTATCACACCTACCGCGCTTTCGCTTACTGTCGATCCAACGGGCTACCGTTGGCTGGGTTTGGGCGAGGAGCCCAAGGTCTTAAAGGTTTTCGGCTCGTTTGGTACGGCGGCTTGCTGTAAATGGAACAGGAATCTACGGAATGTAGGCGTTAGCCGTACAGACCGTGGTTATGGGCCATTTAGTGCCAAAGCGACATGTACGGAATGTCAGAAAGGTTGCTTTCCCTTTCTGTACAGTCCGTAGTGCTGCCGCCCGAAGTAAGTCATGTAAGGTTTAACTGAATCTTAAATTCCTTACTTCTAAAGAAAAAAACCAGCACTTAAGTTATCAAGACCTAAATTGTAAAAAGTCATAAAAAATAGAGGTTTATCCATATTAGTCATGACTAGCATGTATAAATCTCTTACTTTTTTCTTATTGTTCAATAAATGCGCCCGATTGTGGAAGATCGTTTTCTGTTCTTAAGTTTATTTTCAACAGCATTTTTCTAATTCTGATTTAAGGTACTCTTTCTCACACTTAAGGTTTTACTTATGATACAGTTACTTAGCGTTTTGTTGGTAGGATCCATATTGAGTAATTCTATCTAATTGGCAATTCCACCATAAAAGCAGTCCCTTCATTTTCTTTACTTCTTACATTGATGGTGCCTCCATGCAGATCAACAATTGTTTTAACGATTGATAACCCCACCGGCCCTTCGACCGTTCTTGTACGTGCCATGTCTGCCCGGTAAAAGCGTTCAAATATCCTTTCTACTTCCGTATTTTTCATCCCTATTCCTGTATCCGCAAATGTAATAAAGACCGAATCTCCTTTTTTATCTAGTGATATTTCTATACTGCCATTCGGTTTGTTATATTTAATGGCATTTGACAAAAGATTATCCCAAACCGTATTCAGCAAAGAGGGATCACCAACCATCTCGATATTAGGCAAGGAGTAGCTAAGCATAATCCCTTTTTCATTTACAGCCCATTGGTAATTCCGGATCAATTCTTTTAGCTGCCCGCCCACATTAAACAGTTTTTTCTTGATAATATCCTCATTTCTGTCTAATGAGGCAAGAAGTAATAATTGTTTTGTTAAGGTAGAAAGCCTTCTAATTTCACCGTTAATGATGGAAACGTAATGGGATCTTTCTTCATTACTTATTGATTCATTTTCTAATAAGTTTGTATATCCTTTGATATTTGACAGAGGTGACTGGATATCATGAGAAATATTTGAGATAAATTCCTTTCTCATCTCATCTATTTGTTCTAGTTTACTTGCCATCCATAGAAAACTATGGGAAAGTTCCCCTAACTCGTCATGACGCTTACTATCCAGTTTGACAGTAAAATCCCCATTTGCCAGTGATTTTGTCGCTTTCGTCAGGTTGGAAATAGGTTTTACTAAATATTTTGTATTAATAAGAACCATCACGATGGTCAACGTAATCGCCAATCCAAGGATCCATCCAAATAAAATATGCATCTCATTGAAAAGAAATTTAATATCCGGCCTGATAAAAAGAGCATAGGTTCTTCCCTGATATTTCAATGGAACACCAATTGTATTCTTGAGTTCGTTTGAAAAAAAGCCTGTAACAAATGTTTCCTGAGGGAAATGCAGCATTCCGTGAAATACATTTCCCTTCAAGACATACTCTTGTGTTGAAATAGGCATACTTTTATCCCTGAATGGTTTCCCAAAAAAAGTTCTGTCTCCGCCTAATTTTACCAGACACATTTGGTATCCAACTGCAGAAATGCTTTTTAAATACTCATGCAGATTAATTTCAGGATGCTGTTCAGCAAAAGCAGCTATGTCGAGCGCAACCTTTGTATTTTTTTGATCATTAAACGGCTTTAATTTTTGTTGATAATAAGTATTCGAGATGATAAACGCCAAGATAAAGCTTATAAACATCATCCCTATTGTTATAACAATAAATTTTACATAAAGTGTTTTCATCTGCGTCGGACCTCCAACAGATATCCAACACCCCTTACTGTTTTGATTTGGAAATCATCCGTCAATTTTGAAAACCTTTCCCTTAATCTTTTTATATGAACGTCCACTGTCCTTTCGTCACCCTGATAATCCAATCCCCAAATTTGTTCAATCAGGTGTTCTCTAGAGAAAACATGTTTAGGATTCGAAATCAGGTAGGATAAAAGTTCAAATTCCTTCAACGGTAAAAGCAAGGTCCGATTCCCAATCTGAACTTCATAGCTTTTTTTATTAATTTTTGTATTGCCGATACGTAGAACGGATTCATCCTCCTGATGGTCATATCGCCGCAGCAGGGCTTTGATACGGTAAATTAATTCTTTTGGTTCAAATGGCTTGACCAAATAATCATCTGTTCCCGCTTGAAACCCTTGTTCCTTATCCTCAATTTGGCTTTTAGCTGTTAAAAGAATGACGGGAATATCATACTGCTTGCGAATCTCCTTCGTCAGGGAATAGCCATCCATAAATGGCATCATCACATCTACTACGGCCAGATCACACGCTTCCTTTTTGAGTATTTCCAAAGCTTCCATACCGTCTTTTGCTTGGAATACTTTATAGCCTTGTTCAGCTAAGTGAATAGTTAAAAGCTTTACTATATTGATATCATCATCCACTAGTAAAATATTTGTCATAACCGTATTCCCCTACACATTTTGCAAAATTTGTCCATCACTCATTTTTATAATCCGGTCAGCAAATGAAAGCATTTCTTCATCATGCGTTACCATTAATGAAGCAATATTTAGCGATTTTGTTAAGCTTCGGATTAACCCCATCACATCTTTTGATCTTTTGGAATCCAAACTTGCCGTTGGTTCATCTGCGAACAGAACTTTCGGTTTATGGATGATGGCGCGGGCAATGGCAACCCGCTGCTTTTCCCCGCCGGATAAGGAAGCCGGATATGCATTTTTCCGATGGTCCATTTCGACCAATTTTAAAATTTTGTCAATTTCCTTCTTTTGTTCACGTTTCTTTAATTTCGATTCAGCTACATTAAGCATAAGCATCAGTTGCTCTTCTACTGTTAGAAAAGGAACCAGATGGGCAAATTGAAAGACAAAGCCAAATTGATTAGCCCGGATTTTTCGAATTTGCTCCGGACGCATCGCCGTCAGATTTTTCCCTTCGAAGATGACTTGTCCTTCTGATGCAGATTGGAGTCCTGCTGCAATCGTAAGGAGTGTGCTTTTACCGGAGCCCGACGCACCGACTAATGCGGTTACCTCACCTTCCAGGAGGGTTAGATTGACCCCTTTTAGGATTTCTTCCTTCACTTCACCATTTATAAAGGTTTTTCTAACTTCATCTATTATAAATATGGTCATATTAAACCTCTCCTTGTTGAATTGCTTGTAATGGTTGAACCCTTTTAATTTGCATGCCGGAAAGAGTGGCGCCAATAAAGCCGATAATCAGGAAAACCAGCGACAATTGTATTGTTGTTTCAGGGGTTAGATTAAATGGCATACCATTAGGTGCCATCTTGTTAAAAATTTGACTGAGTGCAATCGACAGACTAAGCGCAATGACGGTAATAAACACCATTTGGGTCCACATCATGTTAAACAGAGAACTTGTTTTTACACCGATGGCTTTTAAGATACCGAATAAACCAATTTTTTGAACATTCATCATGTAGAAAAAGATGGCAAACAACATTCCGCTGATGACAACTAAAAACCAAATAATCATATTTAAGGACATTTGTTCTGCTTTATAGCTTGAAATGGTATTCAGAAACTGATTCTTTGAAAAAGATTGTAAGCCGGCGAATTCTTGTGTCCCGTCTTCTCCGGGGATAAAAATCAATTGCATTTCGTTAACCCGGTAAATTTCATTATAGTCCTCCATATTGATATAAGCGACCGGTGCATGGCTGTATTTACTATGGGGGACAAAACCTTTGACGATAAACTTCCCATTGTATTGATTATTGCTTAAAGTATCGCCCACTTTTATACCTTCATCTTTTACGGAATTGTCCAGTATGATTTCCCCTTTTTTTACATTTTTAAATAACTTTGAATCAGTGGACGTAACAAAGGCGACGCTTTGCTGCTTTCCATGACGATCATTCAAAAATCCCATTTGAATGGAAAATGCTGCAGCATTCCTTTGTTTGCTTAAAATTTGATCTTGGATTGTCTTGTTTATTCTAGACAAGCTATAGGTTTGCTTAGCGTCTTTCGCCATATAGAATCGTCCTTCGGGCAAATCTTTAATTAAAGCCGCGTTATCCTGTGATAAACCATATGCCAAGCCTGATATGATAAACGTTAATAAACTAACGAGAAATACAATCGAACCTAAAATCAAAAACCTACCTTTATTTTTCTTCATTTCTTTCCAAGCCATGTTCATCTTCTTTCCTCCAATCTTTATTACATCCTTAGTTTAAGATCGGTATGTGAACAGAAGATGAACGGAAAATTACATTTAAAGAGACATGTTAAAGATTTTAAATTTAGGTCTTTATTTAGACTGTTTTGCCTTAATGCACCACATAGAGTAGCTGGGCAAGGAAATGTACCAACTGTCCTACATTGGGGAAGTGCAGCTGCCGTACTGACACCAAGAGATTTAAGAGGATATGATTTTGGAACTTTATCAAATCAGTCCCTCAGACTTTTATATACGATTTATTTATAAAAAAACCTCATTTACTTATGGTAAGGTTCCCCACTATTAATGCTAAACTACATCCTCAACAATCTGGCCGATTGTGGAATACTAAATAGCCTATGCTCCCGATGAAAACTTGGAAAAGGAGGAAATGAAGAATGGATGTTTCATTAACATCAAAGGAAGTCATTACTCAGATCCAGAAGTTACAGAACGAAGGTAAATCTCTACGGAAAAAGAGGTAAAACAACTTTATCCTGATTTAATGCGGAGTGCTTTGTATTACTACCCAAGTTGGCAACATGCCCTAGAAGAAAGTAAAGTAAGTTAGAATAGCTAATTTACATCAAGACATTAGAATAGCATAAACTCTGTTAACAAAAAGACCATCCAATCTGGATGGTTTTTTATTTTGTATATATCACTCTTTTTAGATATCTCCAGTCTTCCCTTCTGCTGGTGAATCACTGAACCACTGCATCGCTGATGTAGTTTCAAGTTTTGAAAAGTCTAAGAGAATACGAGAGAAAACATTTTGAGAGGAGGAAGAGGAAAGGCTGTGTTTAATAATTGTTCTTAACACGAATAGACAAGCATAGATATGTATCAAGTTGATTCAGTGATGTAGTACACCACCTTTACATACTGATATAGCAGGCAAGGGGGAATGTTTTAATGAGCTTATTAAAAAATCGTTCTGAAGTGTCAAATGAACGAAATTTAGGTGGAAAACGATGTGTACGATTTAGTATTTCCATTAACAACGAATACGATAGGAAGCTCTCCAGGTTAGCAACTTCTTGTGGAATGACTAAATCGGAAATGGCCGACCAGCTGTTGAGGATCTCCCTCGATTCACCCCACGTGCTCGAATGGCTGCAAAACAAATTTAATAAAGTGGAAGAATACCGAGTTCGTCCAACAATAATTAACGATAAAGTTTATTATTAAAAAATCTCCCTAGCAACTAGGAGGGCACTGAAAAAGTCCCTCCAAATACAAAAAAGGTAGAAATCTCAGTTATTTGAGAGCTTCTGCCTTTTTTTGTTTTAAATAAAGGTATCAATATCTAGCGGGTGGGCAAACGATGATTAAAAATCAAGAAACAATGATATTTAGTCCTTATATGGATCTTTATAACTTGATCATTCCAGAAGATAACCTCTTGCGGAAATTGGATAACTTAATCGATTTTTCTTTTGTCTATCACGAATTGAAGGATAAATATTGTATGGACAATGCCGGAACGCGATTGATCCTATTCGCATGTTTAAATATTTATTATTAAAGACGATTTATGATTTGTCGGATGTAGACGTGGTGGATCGCACAAGGTATGACATGTCCTTCAAGTTTTTCCTTCACATGGCACCTGAGGATGCGGTCATTGATCCAAGCTCCTTGACCAAGTTTCGGAAGCTTCGTCTGAAAGATATCAATCTTCTAGATTTGCTTATCAATAAGACAGTAGAAATCGCAATTGAAAAAAAGGTCATCAAAAGTAAATCTATCATTGTGGATGCGACCCATACAAAAGCTCGTTATAACCAGATGAAGCCAAAAGAAATCCTGATGGCACGTTCCAAAAACCTGAGGAAGGCTGTCTATCAGGTTAATGAAGCAATGAAGGAAAAGTTCCCGGCTAAGAGGACAACAGATGTATTGGAGGATGAAATTGCCTATTCCCAGGAACTTATTGAGGTCATTGAAAAAGAAGAAAACCTGGTTCAGTATCCAAAAATAAAGGAACAGCTGAATCCTCCTGAAAGAGACGGTCGCAGATGATATCGAAAAGTTACAGAGCCTAAAAGATCATGATGCAAAAGTGGGCCACAAGACTGCCGATTCCTCGTTTTTTGGCTATAAGACTCATCTTGCGATGAGTGAGGAACGAATTATTACTGCCGCAACGGTTACCACGGGTGAAAAGAATGACGGGAAGCAATTACAGACACTTATTGAAAAAAGTTTGGAAGCAGGAATGGAAATTGATACGGTCATTGGTGACGCAGCATATTCGGAAAAGGATAACATTCAATACAGTAAGATAAATGAAATCCATCTTGTCGCTAAGCTGAATCCTTTGATTACTCAGGATGGCCGTAAGAAGGAAGACGAATTTGAATTCAATAAGGATGCCGGCATGTATGTCTTAAAGCAGGCCATATGGCGATTCGGAAAGCATGGCAAGGAAAAAAGGATGTAGGGAAAAATCAAACTGATACATACTACTTTGATGTAGAGAAGTGCAAACGGTGTCCTTTTCAAGAGGGGTGTTACAAAGAAGGAGCGAAAACCAAGACCTACTCTGTTTCGATTAAGTCAGACGAACACTCAGAACAGGCCAAATTCCAGGAAAGTGAGTACTTCAAGGAGAAATCGAAGGAGCGTTACAAGATTGAGGCAAAAAATAGCGAACTGAAGCATAGGCACGGGTACAATGTTGCGACATCCTCGGGTCTAATTGGTATGGAATTACAAGGAGCCATGGCAATATTCACGGTAAACTTGAAAAGGATTATAAAACTCCTAGGTTAAAATGGAGTAACCCAGAGACCGAATACAAGAAAAAGCCGACTCTTCTTCCAAAAAGATGGAATGAAGATCGGCATTTTCTTATGTGGTTATCTAGAAAAATTAGAAAATCGGAAGATTTTCAGTGCCCTCGCAACTAGCTGGGAGATTTTATTTTGTTCCGGAATATTTAATCCCTTCTTTTACCCATTTTTTGTCCCATTCGTAACACTTTGAACAAAGCCCAAGCCTTTTTTGCATTCCCTTTGAATTCCGTACGGCTTTACTACAATATCTACATTTCAACTAAACTACCTCCCTAGAGGACTATTAGTATTGTTATTGACTAATAGAAGTAGTTTTATACAAAAAAGCTTTTTTCTGCTTAAAAAAGCATACAACGAATTGAAAAAGAAAAGGGGTACACTTTAAAGTGTTACACCCTTTATTTATTTAATTTGGAACTATTCAAACTAAATGAGTTGGTCCGTTCTTTAATCATTTCATTTACTTTAATCAGGTCAGTTTCATTCGTGAAAATCGAATGGGTGTTGCTGCCGTGTTGTTTTGCATGTCTGGAAAAGTTAGAAGAACTCACCCATTCACCACACTTAGGGCAGGGGAGTTCACCATTTATTTGCCATTGTTTTGTTGTTAATCGTTCTGTAGTCGCGACGATTCTTTTTGTAGTAGGTTTAACTACATTTATAGTCATTTCGACTACAGAATGATTCTTATTGTATTCGTCATCATTCGATTTGTATTCATTTGTATATAATATCGATTCATCATCTTGGGTTTCCTTCTCAAACCCTGTCATTTCACGTTTTACAAGTAAATAAACAGCTTCGCTAATAGATAACCATAAATCATCACAATAATCCTTTAAATCCCTATATAGGCTTTCTGGGAAATGTAGGCCATCTTTAGGTCCTGGAATTATCCATCTTGTCGATGATTTTTTTACTTTCCTTCGCAGTAAGATTTGTATATTTAGAAGTAGTCTCAAAAGAACTATGCCCCAGCTGATCCCTTAGAAGAATCATTTCACCACCATTACGGATCCACTCACTTGCGAAAGTATGCCTGAATTTATGAGGGGAGAGAGGTTTGCCTGACGTAAATTCTTCTTGTGAATTAAAAGCCCTGGTGTATTTCTCTACAAGGTTCTGTATGGCTCTAACAGAGATAGGTTGGGCTGTTCCTTTATATTTGGTAACAAAAACATAAGGGACACTACTGCAAGGCTTGTAGCGTTCATTTCTGATATGTAAGTAATCCTTTAAATCCTCAAGAGCAGAAGGTAGTACAAAAACCGTATTATGGGTGTTGTTCAATTATATGGCCCTAAAATGAAAATGAGCGCTGATCCTTGTTACTGAATCGCGCCCGATTGCAGAATAAGAGCTCATATCCAAAACCACTTTATTTCAAAGATATAAAATAAAAAAAGAACAGTGATGTATTAAGACCACTGTTCTTCATTTATTGAGTAAATTTTCCCGGGTTTCACTGAAAGCCGGGATCGCTTTTATTATTCTAGTGCCTCGACAACTTGAGAATCAAGAGTCATTGTCGTAAACCAGTTTGGATACAACGGTACAGGACGTGTCAATTTCTCCAGCACCTCGATTTCTTCCGATGTCAGGTTCAGCTCGACAGCGGTTAAATTGTCTTCTAATTGGGAAGCTTTGCTCGAACCTACAAGCACGCTATTTACATGAGTCTGTGCCAGTAGCCAAGCGAGTGACACTTGTGCCGGAGTTGCGCCATGATCTTGTGCGAATTCTCGAATCTTATCCAAGATTGTAAAGCCCCATTCCTTGTCATGCGGAAGGAAATCAAATCCGCTCAGCCGATTATTCGGATCATTCAGATTATTGCGGGTATACTTACCGCTTAAGAAACCGCCAGCTAGAGGACTCCACACCGTTAATCCAACATTGTTGTTTTTCATGAAAGGAATTGTATCGTGCTCAATATCCCGACCAACTAATGAATAGTACATTTGCCCATTAATAAAGGTGGCCACCCGCGTTCACGTTGCATCTGAAGGGCTTGAGCAGCCATCCAAGCTGGCCAGTTAGAATAGCCGAGATATCGAACTTTGCCTTGCCGAACCAGATCTTTAAGCGCCTCAAGCGTCTCTTCGAGCGGGGTGAACGGATCGGTCTTATGGACAATATAAAGATCTATATAATCGGTATTTAATCGAGCTAGGCTCGCTTCGCACGCAGTGAATAAATGTTTACGGGATAGTCCAGTTTGGACAAGGCTTGAACCCACCCTATTACCAACTTTAGTGGCAATGATAATTTCTTTTCTGCGAGTCCCCAGCAACCGACCCAATATTTCTTCACTTTGCCCATCTGCGTAAGCGTCCGCTGTATCGAAGAAATTGATGCCAGCATCCAGCGCTTTGTCTACTAGCTCCTTTGCTTGACCTTCACCGACTTTGTATACACTTGGAATATTCCCTGATCCAAAAGTCATCGCCCCAAACGCAAGTTTCGATACAATCAATCCAGATTTCCCCAATCGGACATACTTCATATTTTGCTCAGCCTCCTCATAATGATTGGTAACATAATTTCAAATTTCTTCATTTTAAAAAGAATCTTTGTACTAATTCTGCGAAAATAGTGGTAGTACCTTCTAAATATTTACATTTTTTAACTTCTCTACAATATGGCCCATTTCATTAAAAAGGGCGCATTTCTTGCTCCAGAAATGCGCCCTTTAGACATAATGAACGAAACGGCTCCCATCGCTTAACGTAGGTTGCACTTGGTCATAATGTTACTACCCAAAATAAAAAACCGAGTGTAGAGCTACACGCGAAAAGGAGTCGTTATTATGAAGGATGTTCAAAAATTTGTTGGTTTAGACGTATCTAAAGATACTATTGCTGTTGCGATTGCTGACCCTGGTCGTGGTGAACCTAGATTTCATGGAACTATTCAAAATAAACCAGAGGATATTCGCAAACTAATGAAAAAGTTAGGAAATCATGAAAATTTACTTGTTTGTTATGAAGCAGGACCTACTGGGTATGGAATTTATCGATTACTTCTATCTTTGGACATTGAATGTATGGTTGTTGCACCCTCTCTTATCCCAAAGCGTTCGGGCGATCGCGTCAAAACAGATAAAAGGGATTCTACTAGATTAGCTCAGCTACTTCGTGCTGGAGAGCTTACTTCTGTATGGGTTCCAGATGAAGATCATGAAGCACTTAGAGATTTAATCCGTGCTCGTCATGATGCTCGAGAAGATTTACAAAGTTCTCGCCAGAGACTTGTTCACCTCTTACTTCGCCATGAAATACGTCCTCCGCAAGGAGTTCGAAATTGGTCCGTAAAACATCGTGAATGGTTAAAACGATTAACATTTGAAAGAGCTTCTCAGCGTATTGTTTTTCAAGAATATCTCCATGCCATTTATGAAGTTGAGGAGCGTATGAAACGACTAGAAGCTCAAATACATGAAGAAGCCATTCAAAGTGAACATGCTCCCGTCATTCAAGCGCTACAAACATTAAGAGGAGTCGCAGAAGTAACTGCTGTTACATTAGTAGCTGAAATTGGACAATTCTCTCGCTTTTCAAATCCAAGACAACTGATGTCCTATGCTGGTCTCGTCCCTAAAGAATACTCGAGTGGATCTAGTCGTTGGCAAGGCTCAATTACTAAAACCGGAAACGCCCAAATTCGTCGTTCAATAGTAGAAGTTTGTTGGTCTTATCGCCATCGACCATCTCTTAAAGGCGAATTGCTTAAACGTCAAGAAGGTCAAGATCCAGAGGCAAAACGTATTGCTTGGAAGGCTCAACACCGTCTTCATATGAAATATCATCGTATCTCTGCTAAAGGAAAGGGTGGAAAAGTAGCTGTTGTTGCTGTCGCCAGAGAATTACTTGGATTTATTTGGGCTATCGGTTGTGCCATTGAGGATAAGCAAGTAATTGATTTGAATGTTGCTTAAGTAGATTAAAAATTAAACTATGTAATAAATTTTCTATCGAATAATATCTTTGTGATTGAAAATTGAAGATTTGGCTCGAAGGCAAACTCCCGGGAAGGAGAACCCTCATGTTCCATTATGCACTAGGTTCGAAGAACCGAACGTGCGCCTTTAGTCAGAGGCAGCTCCGTGACGGATGTAGTGAAATGTGGTACCCAACCCACGCATATCAGTTTGTATACCACCGTCAACGTTTTTGCCTTCGTGCCAAGTTTTTAAGGTTATCCATATTCAACTTTTAGGATTGTATCCATTTCGGATTTAGCTTATCAAGGGAAAGTGCGCCCTTGACAAGCTAAATCCGAAAGGATATTTGATTTGTAAGTTGAACAAGGAATCGGATTAACCCCCGAATTTTGGACAATAACTCACTTATTCTTTTGTTTTCACAGTTTTTTATTTGTTGGTTTTCTATCGTTATATTTCAGAAAGGCCATGTGGCTTGACATGGAGCCTCTGCGGGCATAATTCTCCTGCCAAGAAGCCAGCTGTTCAAACAGTTGGCATCGCCAAATGAGGCTATCATGCCCGCCACTCCAAATCAAGCCGGTGCTTTGAAGTTTATGCGCCCCTTATACTCGAACTTCTTTGATTACCAAGGTTCCTTGCTTTTCATAGAATTCTTTTGGGGATAAATCTAGAATGCTAGAATGCATGCGGCGTTCATTATAAAACTTCATAAACCATGCCACTTCTTTGTAAGCTTCTTCGTATGTTTCGAATTGAAATCTACTAAAACAATCATCTTCTAGAATTCGATGAAACGACTCAATATGAGCGTTCATATTAGGTGTTTTTGGCGGAATTCTTTCGTGTTCGGTTTGAAATTCCTGGCAGCCCCGTTCAAAGGCGTGAGAAATAAACTGCGGTCCATTATCAGATCGAATCACAGGTTTTTCCTTTTTATCAACTTGTTTCCTTTTTAATAAAGCTCTTTGTAAAGTTTGTTTTACATCCTGACCACTGCAGCTTAGCCCAATATGATAATCAATGATGGAACGATCAAATACATCAATAAAGGAACATACGAAGAAAAATCTTTGTTCGCCTTCAATAAATCCATATTTGATATCCGTTTCCCAAAGTTGATTGGAAGCAGTGATGACTCGATTTCTTGCCAGTTTTCTAGGATAGGAGATTCTTTTTTGACGCTGTGGACGTAGAATATCCAGCTCTTTACAAAGTCTGTATACTTTCTTCTTATTAATGATCAAGTGGTATTTACGACGCAATTGCTTTGTTAATTTTCGATAACCGTAACCAAATCCATCGCCTGCAATTTCTTCAAGAAGCCATTCCTTTATTTGTTCATCTGAAATTTTCTTTCCGTCCTTTTTGATGGAATAACCTGGTGCTGGACGCCCCTCACTTACTTTCTTTTCCTCTACACGACCATTTTCTTGGTAGTAATAGGTTGAGCGAGGAATACCTATTATTTTTAGCACCTTTTGTTTCACATAGCCTTTCTTAATCCATTTATCGGCTATCTCAAGCTTTTCAGCAAGTGAGGGTTTTTCTTTTTTATAAGATCGCGAAGAATAGCAATCTCTAAGTCTTTTTCACCCAATAGTTTTTTCAACTGATCGTTTTCTTGCGATAACATTTTAGTCTCCAAAGGAGTAGAATCTACTCCTAAGCTTATGTCATTGTATTTACCCTCTTTGTATTCTTTCACCCAACGGTTTACCATGTTTGAACTTAGTTCATATCTTCGAGCTACTACGGCTGCGTTACCTGTATCAATAGCTTCTTTACAAACTTGGATTTTAAATTCTTTTGGATGTTGAGTTCTTTTCATGGTGTCAGCTCCTTTAGATAATACTATTATAAAATAATTAACTAGGGCTGTCCAAGTTCATTTTGGGGCTTATGAGGAATAACTCTATTCATTGCTGAATAAAACACCATTTAAAAACATTTGTGTGTGGTGGGTTGACAGTTTCGTTCATATCAATGGAATAACTAAAAATATGGCTCAATCTTATAATCACTTAATTCTTCTTTTTACTAATGCTCCCGTTTAGTATTGGGAAAAGGATTTGTAACACTATTTGTTTTAAAGATAGTGCCATTGAATGAGTAGAAAAATCATTTTTATTCAAAGGCTGGACAGATAAAACTGCAATATTCCCGTCCGTGTAATACCAATCTCCGCCACCATTGAATCCAAAAAGGTTAGGTTGATCAAACGATAAAACAAGTGTAGCTTTCATAAATGGTTTTAAATCCTGGATAACCTTATCTCTCTCTTCGTCCACAGAAGGAGAAATATGATGAGTGGGCAGATGTGACCTTCCACTAAGTTCAATCCCATGATCATAGGTAGCTGAACCCAACCATACTTCCTCACCATGGATTGTTGTATTAGTTTTCCAAAGTCGAATGTGGTCCCTAATTTGTACGGTATTGGTTGGTTTTTCAAAAGCTAAATCTTGCTTTCGATGATATAGATAAAGGTTACTTATAGGAGCTGTGGGATACGGTAAATTACTCAAAGAATCTACCGCTATTTTTACACTCGTTTTATCAGTTATTGGATCGGGGATTTTCCACCCTGCTTCTGTAAAATATCTGTTGATTGTCTGTTCAGACCCCAAAATAAGGATATTAATTGGATCGCCAGGGATTCCAGATTTGGTTGTAGTCTTTAAAGGATAGTCCATTTTTGATAATAATGGACTCTTCTCAAACGGATAAAATTGTATAAAAAGAGTAACTCCAACACAGAAAACTAAGATAATTACCACGGACAAAGATAGCCGTATGAGATATTTACGAAATACCTTATTTGAACGTGTCATTCTAATTAATTACACCCTTGACAACTAAAATAAAAGACACCATCACTCATACTTCCTTTCGTTAAATGATTCAAGGTTTTATAACCTAACACATAATAAATTTTAACACAGTATTTTGCATCAATAACCGCATTCACTAAACTCCCTTTACTTGAATAAGAAAAAAAGATTATTTAAATGTTATGTGATTAAACTTTACTAAAAGAAAATTCTTATAGAAGATGATATAACGTAGTCAATGATTGCTTATCCATCACAAGGCACCCTTCATTTATCCATTATAATTGATGGGGTAGTGTGAAGGATATTTTAAAAAATCGAACTCCCATTTTTAAAACAAAGTCAAAACAAAGCCCGCTTTCATTTGAAAATGGGCCTTTTTAACGTGATATTCCATTGAACTTCATACAAGTGTAAGGTTTGTTTCCCTTTTCTCCATCACTTTTTTCATAATTTTATAACAATCGTTGACATGGTTCCGTCCTGCAGCTCTCATTGCAGCAAATCCAATTCCTGCTGCAGCAAGTTGTCCAACGACAGGAATAAATTTTCCAAACGTTTTAGCTGTTTCTTTTCTTGCTTGTTTTTTCATAGCAGATGACACCAGCTTTCTTAGTGAAGCTTTTCCGAATCTGCCTCCTGCCTTTTGAATTTGTTGTTTGATGATGCCTTTTCCTGATTGTTTCACAACCGTAAAGACGATTTGTTTTGTGGTCTCATCTAATCTTTCCACCTGTTCTGCTGTTAATCCGAACTTCTCACTGATTTTTTCCATGAGTTCCGTAACAATTTAACGTCCGCCACAACATCCACACCAGGCATAGGTACTACTGAGATCAAACCTGAAACAGCAGCCCTTTTATTTACCATCTTCATGCATTCCTCTTTTATTTCATCTAATTCTTCTATTGTTTTTGGTATTGGCATGTAACCCTCCGTTATGTGTTTACATTTTCGGAACTATTATACAGGTATCAATTTGTTTAATATTTAGCTCTGTTAAATAAAAATAAATATGTAGATTTAAGTAAAATTTATAGGTTGGCTAATGAGTTGCTAAGCTATGCTTTTCTTAATTGATTTCTTTTCCTCCAAAATAGATAAAGGATGCTTAAAAGGATAATTATAAATACAATTAAATGCATACTGTATTTTGACACATAGAAATCAACTATACCCCAATTTTCCCCCAGTTTTCTTCCTAAAGTGACAAAAGTAAAACTCCATAGGAAGGCACCAGTATAAGCAAAAGCAGCGAATTTTCTAAACGGAAAACTATTTAATGCAGCAACATAGGCAGTAAGATGGCGAACTCCAGGAATAAAATAGCCGACCAATATAAGAACAGGTCCAACTTTGAGGAATAATTTTTGGGTTCGATTGATTTTTTTTTCAGTTATATGGATTTTTGGACCAAACTTTTTTATTAAAGGCAATCCGAATTTATACCCAATAAAGTAGCTAAGAGAAATTCCTCCCATTGCCCCCACAAAAGCACTTATGACAGAAGGAATATATGATAATGTACCTTGAAACACTTTATAACCAACATAGGTTAAAAGAACCTCGTCAGGTACTGGAAGGCCAATAATTCCTCCGATTAGTACAATTATGATTCCGAAGTAACCAAAATGTCCTATAAGATAATCTATATGCTGTTCCATTTTTTATCCCACCCTTGAAGTAATGGTTATGTATGTAAATCAAAACTGCTAGGGATTCAGCATGTTTTTTGTTCTGTTAAGAATGAAGAAGAAACTACCTGCAGTAAAAGCTATTATTAGGGGTGTCCAATGTAAGGAATTCTTATTGGCAATGGGAATAAGAAAAACTAAAAAACTTAAACAGTTATTTAGTTCATGTGTTTATATACTTATTTATATACGAAGGATGATTAATAGCAATGCAGATAAAATTGCGATTAAACTACTAACACCAAAAGCTGTAAAAGCACCAAATGATTGCCACAAAAAACCTGCCATTACGCTTGCTGGCAATGTAGCTATACCAGTTAATGCATTAAATGTTCCCATTGCCATACCTCGTTGTCCTTGTGGTACCATATCTGCCACATAAGATTTTTGAATTCCTTCAGTAGTCGCATAGTACAACCCATAAGTAAAGAATAATATCCAAATCCCAAAGACAGTATGTACCAGCCCAAAGCCAAGATAAATTGATGCAAACATTACGTAACCTGCAATTAAAACTGGTCGACGGCCGATACGGTCAGAAATGATGCCAAATGGAGTTGAGAATATACTTGTAACTATGTTGTATGCAAAATAAGTCAGCGGTATATATTGGGCAGCCATACCAACGTCTTTTGCTCGTAAGATTAGGAATGCATCAGAGAAGTTCCCAATGGTAAAGAGTGTAGTTATAAGCGTGAACCAGACAAAACGTGAATTTAGCCCCTTAAAGCTTATCTTGGGTAATGTTCTCACACTGATTTGCGTTTTTGTTGGATTTCTTTTATCTTTTAAGGAGAAGATGAGGATCAAAGTTGCAATTAATCCAGGGATTGCAGATAACCAAAATACAGCCTGATAGCTCCCATTCCATAAAGTAAGAATTAAGTAAGTGGCAAAAGGTCCAAGAGCAGCCCCCAGTGTGTCCATTGACCTTCTAAATCCAAATGCTTTTCCACGATCTTCTTTTGTAGTGGTATCGGCAAGGATGGCATCACGTGGGGATGTACGAATCCCTTTACCTAGACGGTCTGCAAACCGAATAAAGAGAACTTGTCCCCAAGTTGATGATAATGCGAAAAAAGGTTTTATCAGATTGGATAGTCCATAACCTCCAACCATTAAAAGTTTTCTTTTGCCAAATCGGTCAGAAATCCACCCAGAGAAAAACTTTAAAACGCTTGCCGTGCTCTCAGCAATCCCTTCGATAATACCCACAGTCCCGATTTGTACATGTAATACGGATGTTAAATATAGTGGAAGGATTGGAACAATCATCTGACTAGAAAGATCCGTAAAAAGACTCACCATTCCTAGAACAAAAATCACTGAATTTAATCCGAAAAATTGTTTTTTCGATTCTTTCTCAGATTCCATAATTCACCTCTATTAATTTTATTGAAATTGATATAAAACATGCACTAGTGGTCGATTCAGTGGAGTTTTTTAACTCGTACTTTCAACTTAGGTGAACACCTTCTTTTTATTGTATTAACAATCTAATCAATAAGGAGTGCTGAATTTCATCGACCTACTAATCTTGGATAAAATTGTTTTTACAGCGATATTAAGGGGAAGAATAATACTAACTCAGTTCCTACGCCTTCTTTGCTTGTTATTTTAATTTCGCCTTTATGCAATTTCATAATACTTTTCGCAATGTTAAGCCCTAAACCAGAGCCTTCTGTTTCTCTGCTTCTTGCTTTGTCGACTCTGTAAAACCGTTCAAAAATATTATTTATCTCATCCTGTGGTATTCCAATTCCATAATCTTTTACACGTATAATGGCATGTTGTTTATCCTTTTCTATAAATACATCAATTCTATCCTTACTATATTTCATTGCATTATCCAGCAAAATTATAATGACCTGTTTGATTTTCAATTCATCCGCACGAGTAATAAATGGATCTTCTTCATAATGTAACGATATTTCACGCTTATATACGGGTTTAATCTGATTTAAAACACTTTGGCATAAAGAAACCAAATTCAGCTCATTCATTTCTAGAAAACTTTCATTCTCTAAGGTGGCTAAGTCTAGAAGGGTCTGAGCCATTTTTTGAATTCTGGTTGCTTCCGAGTTAATGGCATTGATTGCTTCGTTCGCCATTTCTTGATTTTCTAATCCATGCCTTCTTAAAAAATCTGCATAGTTCATAATGATGGTCAAAGGCGTTTTTAATTCATGGGATGCATCAGAAACAAACTGTTTTTGTTTTTCCATATTTTCTTGAAGTCTATGAATCATACGATTAAACGTTCTTGCCATTGTATGGAGTTCATCTTTTGTCTTATTTTGAATGGTGATAGTCTTAGGAACCCCACTCATTTCAATTTCCTCCATGGTTTTAATCATGTTTGAAATAGGCCTTCATAATCATATTAGCCAGCCATCTTCCTCCAAGTAAGGAAAAAACCGCAGCTAATAAGGTGCAAAAGCCCAAAATAGCACGAAGTATCTCTTTACTCGTTTCTAAACCTAATAATCGCTCTCCAATTTCTAAGCTTCCTGTAATTTGATTACCATTTTTAATTGGAACACGAACAATTAATACCTGTTCTTCTCCGTTTTCCGCCGAAATCAAATGTGCTTGTGCCTGCTTCGTCTCTGTGTATTTCCCTTTTATTTTTTTTGAAAGTAATGAGTCATTCGTTAATTCATGAATCACTTTGTTATTCGGGTGTATAATTCGGATATAGGAATGGGGCGTTAAAAAATCATCTAATTTTTCGTCACTTTCTTTAGAAGAATCGAGTGAATCAATGACTTTCAATATGTCCTCAGCTTTTTGATACTGTGCAGCTTCTTCCATATTGATCGTGAATTTCATAAACGAGAAGTAGACCACAGTATTTACAAGTACCATAATACACAACATCCAAGCAGTCGTTAAAAGATTAATTTTTGTGGTGATCCTCATCTGTTTTCTCCTTTATGGTATACCCCACACCCCACACGGTAGTAAATAATGGGGAGGAAAATCCTTCATCTATTTTTTTTCTGAGATGGGCTACAGTAACATCGAGTATGTTGGTTTCACCTTCATATCCCCATCCCCAAACATTCCGTAAAATGTTATCCCGTGTTACTACTTTATTTTTATTCATGACTAAATAAAGCAAAAAATCATATTCTTTCGGAGTTAAAGAAATGTTTTTTCCATTCCTTGAGACTTCCCTTGCATCCGTGTCTATGATTAAATCCTTTACCTTCAATAAAGAATTTTCTTGTATTGCTTTTGGATGATTGCGTAAACAGGCACGAATTCTGGCTAATAATTCCTCGATCCTAAAAGGCTTGGGCACATAGTCATTAGCCCCTTGATCTAATCCTGATACAATATCTAATGTTGTATTTCGTGCTGTTAAAAGAATAACAGGAACATTCCTGTTTTCCTTTCTTAATCTCCTTAATACTTCGAGTCCATTTAATCCAGGCAGCATCACATCCAATAAAATTAAGTCAATCTCTGTCTGTAAAGCTGCTTCTAATCCTTCTCTTCCATTGTGTTCCACCATAACTTAACATTTGGGCGATCTTGATTCTTCAGGGATTTTACTTCATCTGCCAGCTTCATATTTTGGTCTTGTAAAGTTTTTAGTTGTATTTGCAAAGATTTGATTTCATCAGATGAACTATTAGAATACTTTGAATGGCAATCTTATTTACCTCCAGTGAACATTCCTCTCATACAGAACAGCATCATTAAAGGACACAGTAAAAACAATAACCATTGCATGTTATTTCACCTCTCCTGATTCCATAAAACCCCTAAAAGCCTTCACTATTTTTTACCCATAAGGGACTTCAATGTAATTTTCTTTATCACTGACTTCCTCTCCCTTTAGGTATTCAATAAATATAGAAGACAAATTTGAAGAAAGTATGCAGAAACTAGTGTAGAAATAAACTTATTGCAAGTTATCTTGATATTTACTAAACAATAGATCTTTACAGTTTTACTCTTTGGAGTCTCAGTGCATTCAATATGACAGAGACTGAACTGAAAGCCATCGCTGCACCTGCTAACCAAGGTGCCAAAAGACCACTAGCCGCAATCGGAATACCAATACAATTGTAAGCTAACGCCAAAAATAGATTTTGCCTTATATTCCGAATCGTTTTCTTACTCATAAAAATGGCATCAGCTATTGTATTTAAATCGCCTTTGATTAACGTAATATCAGCTGCCTCCATCGCTACATCCGTCCCTGTGCCTAAAGCCATTCCTATATCGGCAACAGCAAGAGCTGGGGCATCATTAATTCCATCACCAACCATGGCCACTTTTTTGCCTTCTACTTGTAGTTTTTTAACTTCCTCTGCTTTCCCCTCTGGAAGAACCTCTGCAATCACATGATCGATTCCAACCTGTTTAGCAATAGACTCTGCCGTCCTTGAATTATCACCCGTAATCATAATGACATTGATATTTAAATCTTTTAGACGACGAACTGCTTCTTTTGAGGTGTCTTTAATAGCATCGGCTACAGCTATAATCCCAATGTAGATTCCATCAAAACTTACTAGCATTGCTGTTTTACCATTAGATTCAAGGGACTCCATCGTCGAGATTGCTTCTGAAATATCAATTTCTTCGATCAACATTAGTTTCCGTGTACCAATCAGAATCTTTTTATTATCAACCATCGCCTTTACTCCATAACCTGGAATGGCTTCGAATTCCTGAACCTCTGTAAGAGGAATATTCATTTCCTTTACACCTTCTACAATTGCTTGTGCTAAAGGATGTTCGGACTTGTTTTCAGCAGAAGCAACTAAGGACAAAAACTCATTTTTGATTGATTCGTGGACAATAACATCTGTTAACTGGGGAACCCCTTTGGTCACTGTACCTGTTTTATCAAGGATAACAGTGTCTATTCGATGTGTTCTTTCAAGGTGTTCTCCTCCTTTAAAGAGAATTCCAAATTCAGCAGCTCTCCCTGAACCAGCCATAATGGATGTAGGAGTAGCTAGACCCAAAGCACATGGACAGGCTATAACAAGAACAGCAATTAATTTTTCAAGAGCTGTCGCAAATTCACCTGGACTAATCCATATAAACCAGATTAAGAAGGTGACAACAGCAATCCCTACAACAATTGGAACAAAGATTCCAGAGATTTGGTCTGCTAGTCGTTGGATCGGTGCCTTTGATCCTTGAGCTTCTTCCACTACTTTAATGATTTGGGCTAACACTGACTCCCGTCCTACTTTTGTTGCCTTTACTTTTAAAAATCCGTTTTTATTAATAGTCGCTCCGATGACGGAATCCCCTAATGTCTTATCCACGGGTACACTTTCACCAGTTAACATGGATTCATCTAATGAAGATTGACCTTCCAAGATTTCACCATCAACTGGTACTTTTTCACCTGGCTTAATGTAAACAATGTCACCTTCAACAACTTCTTCAAGAGGTATTTCTTTCTCTATTCCGTCTCGAACAACAATCGCTGTTTTAGCTTGTAAACCCATTAGCTTTTTAATGGCTTCCGACGATCGCCCTTTTGCTTTTGCTTCAAATAGCTTGCCTAAAAGGATTAAGGTAATTAAAATCGAACTTGTTTCAAAGTACAAATCAACCATTTGCGTATAAACAGCAATTGTTTTTAAAGTCTCATACAGACTATAAAAAAAAGCTGCTGATGTCCCTAATGCGACAAGAACATCCATGTTCGCACTCTTATTTCTCAATGCTTTATATGCACCAACATAAAATTGCTTACCAATAATAAATTGGACTGGAGTAGCAAGAGCCAATTGCACCCACGGGTTCATGAATATACCTGGAAGATAAATAAAAGACGTAAATGAGAAATGGCTAACCATTGCCCATAATAACGGAAAAGACAGGATAGCTGAAAAAATAAATTTGCCTTGTTGTTTCTTTATTTGTTCCTGGCGGTGATCTACTCTTTCATTCTTTTCCTCTTTTGAAATAGCTCCATATCCTAATGATTGGACACGCTTAATGATTTCTTGGGGACCGATTAACGACGGATTATATTCTACCGTTGCACTTTCTAGTGCCAAATTGACGGTCGCTTCGCTAACCCCTTCAAGTTTGTATAATCCCTTTTCAATCCTATTGGCACAAGCCGCACATGTCATTCCTGTAATATCGAATTCCTTTTTTTCCTTTACAACATCATATCCTAAATCTTGAATTTTCTTTTGAAAATCCAGGTCAGATAATAGCTCAGGATCATATTTTATGGTGGACTTCTCAAGTGCTAAATTGACGGTCGCTTCTTTTACGCCCTCCATTTTTTTGAGCACTTTTTCTATTCTTGTTGCACAGGCCGCACAAGTCATTCCTGTAATTTGAAAATTTGTTTCTTTTAATTCCTTACTTAGTTCCTTACTCATATTAATTACCTCTCTTATACTGGTAGGGGGTATATTTTTTTGTTAAAGATAACGTGCTTGAAGAGCACGTTATCTATTTATTCTATTCAACATCATAGCCTTGGTCATCGATTGTTTCTTTGATTTTACTTAATGATACTTCAGATGGATTAAATTCAACATCTACATTTCCTTCTTTTAAATGAACTTTTACGGATTTAACACCTTCTAATTTGCCCACACTGCCTTCAACAGCATTTACACAATGACCACAAGACATGCCATTAACCTTTAATGTTACGTTTTCCATTTATAAACACTCCTTTTATTTTTTCAATAACCTTTCAATTGTTAAAAGAACCTCGTCTAAAACTTCTGTATCTCCTTCATTAATACGATCCAGTACACAAGTTTTCAAATGTCCTTCTAGAAGAATTTTTGCTACGCTGTTTAAAGCAGACTGTGTAGCTGCAATTTGGGTAATTACATCATCACAATAAGTGTCTTTTTCAATTAATCCTTTTATTCCACGAATTTGACCTTCAATACGATTTAAACGAGTAACCAAATTTTTCTTGACCTTATCAGAATGATGGCTTTTCCTTCCTTCAGGAAGGTGGCAATCATGATTTATGTTTTCATCCATTATATCGCCTCCACAATTATATTATACTATACCCCCCTATTGTATGTGAAGGTTTTTTAAAAATTTTTTTAGTTTTCAAGAAATAAGATAACCATTGAAAGATTATTTAAATTCCCTGATTCAAATTTAATTGGATTGTTTTTATACACAAAAAAACACGTCAATTTATTTAACGTGTTTGAACCCTAACATCTGCGATTTGCTTTTAACATTATTTATTAATTTTAATTATGATGTTCTGACCGTATCGATTGGTTACATTGAAGTAGGTGTAGTTCTGACCTTCTTTTAAATGGGTAAAATACCAATGATTAAATGTTTGGAATACCTTATAGCCTTTCGGAGTTTTTGCTTCAAAGGAATGTTTATCCGCCCAGCCGATAAAGGTACCACTGATTGGCTTCTGAACCGTAACAACGTTTTTCACGGGTAAAGAAGTTGCTCCAGCTGCGGAATGGCTATTAGACAATAACACTCCTATCAACCCAAAAGATAGAACTGTAATTTTTTGTATTTTCATTGTATAGCCCCCCAGATAATTAAATTTTGAAGGTCCCATATCGTATTTTCAACTATTTCTACATGGTTTCTTACATTCCCTTTTTTATTTGTTCGATTTTTTTGTAACCGTTGGTTTTTTATAAGGATCTCATCATTAAAATTGAATAATGCTGCTAATTGCCAAAAACCATTTTTTGAGCAACAAATATATATAAGAAATCTTTTGGAAAAACACGTTTTATTATGGTTAAACCAGAATCTAATATTGCTTTTTCCATATCTGATGAAATATTCGTTGATGAAGTGGTGGACCTAATGGGCTCTCCTTGGTTTCCCATTCAAAGCATAAAAGGCTTCCTCCTGGTTTTAATACACGTTGAACTTCAGCCAATGCCTTGGAAACAGGATGAACATAATGTAAAACAAGTGAAGCAATTACGCCATCGATTGAACCGTCGGACAATGGAATATCTTCAATAGAACCTTCAATTAATCGAATATTATAAATCGCTTCCTGTTCTATACGTAATTGAAGTTCATTTAACATTTCTTGTTCAATATCAAGTGCGTACACCATTCCTTTAGTTATTTTTGAAGCAGGGATAGAAAAAAATCCTGTCCCAGCGCCTAAGTCTAAAAGGTCATCATTTTCTTGAACTTGAAGTAACTGTAATATTTTCTCAGGAGGCAATGCTTCTTTCCTTTCAGGCATATCCAAGTTTTTCATCATTTCTTTATTATCCATCTAATAAGCCCTCCAATCTGCATACTTTTTGCACAATATATGATTAAAATAAACTTATTAAGCTTTAAGGATGATTATCATGAAAATATCTTTTAAATTAGGTTTATGGTTCTTTGTATGTACTGTCATAATCGAAATGATCTCTATGTTATACCTACATAGCAACATTATAAACTCTCGTGTTAGCCAAGAACTACAATCTCTTCAAGCTAGAGGAAATAACCACCGTGATGTATTAGAAATCTCTTCAGACCCTTCTACCCTTCATCATATTGGTTTAATGGAAACAAATACAGATACGGAAGTGGTCATTACGGATTTAAAAGGAAAGATTGTCCTTGCATCTGGCCAGTAGATAAAAACATCAAACATATTTTAAAAATACCAATTAAACATATTCCTCGGAAAGGATTGATTCTTCAGCCCGATTGGCAAAATGAAAAGTATATCTCAACCGTAACTGAGATTAATAGAGGTATTGAAAACAAAGGTTACGTGTATATGTTTAAGAATACTAACGATGTTCAAAAATTAATATCCGAATTAAACCAGCATTTTATCTTGGCTTCTGCATTAATATTATTTTTTATGTTATTTACGATTTACTTTTTATCAAAGGCATTAACAAAACCCTTAATATTCATGATAGAAGCAACAAAAAAACTAAGCAAAGGGGATTTTTCCGTAAAACTTCCTGTAAGGTCAAAAGATGAATTGGGCGAGCTTTCAACTTCCATTCAAACATTGGCAAACGATTTGAATTACTTAAAAAGCGAAAGAAATGAATTCTTGGCTAGCATTTCTCACGAACTTCGCACTCCGTTAACTTATGTTAAGGGGTATGCTGACATTGCTGGCCGACCTGGCATTGAAGAAACAGAGAGGACCCATTACTTAAAAATCATTAAAGAAGAAGGAGAACGCCTCAGTACACTGCTAGAAGAATTATTTAACCTTGCGAAACTTGACCAAAATGAATTTACCATTAATAAAGAAAGGATAAATCTTTCAGATTTCTTGAGTTCTATTTATCAAAGAATCTTACCTGCCTTTAACAACAAAGGCATTAAGTTGATTTTGGAATGTATGGACAACATATATCTCATATTGGACCCTATACGTTTTGAACAAGTTTTAATGAACCTTCTAGATAATGCTCTAAAATATTCTAAAGAGCATTCAACCACTTATATAAACGCTTTTAATAAAGATGGGAATGTTCATTTGTCCATTCGTGATGAGGGAATAGGAATACCAAAGGAAGACCTACCTTTTATATTTAATCGATTATTCCGAGTCGACAAATCCCGTTCACGGGCAACTGGGGGATTTGGAATTGGACTTGCTATTGTAAAGGAGTTGGTGGAAGCTCATGGAGGCCAAATTTTTATTGAAAGCGAAATTGGCAAGGTACATGCTTTACGATTATTTTAAAGGAGAACACAAATGAAGACCGTTTTGTTAGTTGATGATGAACAGAGAATGCTTGACCTTTTGGCTTTATACTTTACTCCGCATGATTATAGATGCTTCAAGAAAACATCAGGAATGGATGCATTAACTTTTTTGGAGAATGAAAAGGTAGACATTGTTCTCCTTGATATAATGATGCCTGAAATGGATGGGTGGGCAACATGCGAAAAAATCCGTGAATTTTCCGATGTTCCTATTATTATGCTGACTGCTCGAAGTGCCAAGGAGGAAATAGTCAAGGGTTTGAAAAAAGGTGCAGATGATTATGTATCTAAACCATTTAATGAAGAAGAATTATTAGCGAGAATGGAAGCAGTCATGAGAAGGTCTAACAATGTTCAGGATGAATCATTAAAATCTAATGGTTTAAATTTAGATGAAGAAGCCTTTGTAGCTACATATCAAAATCAGAAAATCCCGTTAACGGTGAAAGAATTTTCCTTGTTAAGCTTATTTTTGAATAATCCTAATAAAGTATTTTCAAGAGACCATATCATTTCAACTTTGTGGAGTTTTGACACAGAAACAGATTACAGAACGATTGATTCCCACATTAAAAATATAAGAGAAAAATTTCGCCAAGTTGGTTTTCCTATTGACGATCATTTGAAAACGGTTTGGGGTGTCGGATATAAATGGAATACAGAGGATTAGAAAAAGAGCTTGGAATCCAAGCTCTTTTTTGTTTCAATTTTATTTGGCTGAAAGTTCACTTTCAGTAACCCATTTATGATTTTTTACTGGTGATCCCCCAGTTGTAGGAGTGTAATCAACCATATAAACAGTTGTGTGCTCAGCTGAATCAATTGTTCCTTTTGCACCCATCATACCTTCCATGTGGTCTGCATCTAAGGTAACTTTGGTTCCTGGTTTTAATGGTTCAGTGCCTGCATCTTTAATTTCTTCTTGAATAACCCATTTATGGTTTTTCACTTCTGGTCCCCCATTTGTCGGAGTGTAGGTCACAGCATATGCAGTCGTATCATAAGCTCCCACAATTGTTACTTCAGCACCGTTCATACCCTCCATGTGGTCTGCTTTAATAACTGCCTTGCTTCCAACTTTAAATGTCGGGTTCTGTGCTACTTTTAAACCTTTAGGGACTTCAGCAGAACCAGATTTCATGTCGCCCATATCCATGTTTTTATCCATTTTCATATTTTTATGGTCCGTAATCCTTTTTTTATCCGAACTATTTTGATTACTACTGCTACTACAAGCAGATAACGCCAACATTAATATTAGGGTAACAATCCCTACTAAAAATTTTTTATTTTTCATTTCCTTTCCTCCTAAAAACTTATTTCGGAAGTATTCTACAACAAAAATGTGCAGAAATTATGGATTTTTATATATCAATAGTAACAAAGTTAAATTCCTCCTTGGAAATACAATTCAAATAATTCAGAATTTTAAAGAAAAACAAAAGAAACAAGAGGCTGAAATGTCAATGAATGTCTAGATAATACCCCTTTAACATTGTGTTTAACATTATATTTCGAAAGAAAAGACCGACTTTAAAAGTCGGTCTTTTCTTTCGAAATATTGTACGTTCAACAATATAATTAATTGTATTTTACCAAACTTACCATTCCACTTTCAGCATGATGAAGTTCATGGCAATGGAATAGCCAATTACCAGGGTTATCAGCTACGAATTGAATTACATATGTTTCGTTTGGTTTAACATTTAATGTATCTTTCAATACCTCGGATCCAGTAAATGGTACTCCATTTCTTGATAACACTTGGAAATGATGCCCGTGAAGATGCATTGGATGGTCTACATTTGTTTCATTTGTTATCGTAAATCTAACTACGTCTCCTTTTTTAACATTATAGATTTCAGGATTAGGCATTTTTTTGCCATTTATAGTAAATGTATTTCCTCCATCATTTGTACTTAAAGTCATTTGGTATTCTTTTGTTGGAGTTGAAACAGCCTTTTTACTACTTTCTCCGTAAGTGGCAAAATCAAAGTATTTGTTTATTGTTCCTTCGGTTTTCACTTTTTGATTTTCATAGCCTTTATAGGTTAAAGGGATAACGGCTTTTAATTTGTCATTACTATCGGCGTAAATCTTAATTTCCCAGTTGCCAGGATTATTGGCTTTGAATTCCACATCGTAACGTTCTCCAGGTGCAATTTGTATCAGTTGATTCCTGATTAAAGTTGGTTTATTAACTTTTTCTCCATCATAACCTGTAACTTTAAATTCATGGGCCGGAATTTGAATATTTTGTGTAAATAAGCCTGTATTAACAAATCTCAATTTAACAGTATCTCCTTTTTTTACAACAATCGGTTGAATACTTGGTGAGGCCTTTCCGTTAATAATTGAAGTGTCATACATACTCATCATCATATCGGAATGACTAGAATCACTTGTATGAGACTGAGATGTCCCACCCATGTTCATATTGCTCATATCCCCCATGTTGTCCATATTACTCATGTCACCCATGTTGCTCATATCCATTGAGCCCCTAGATGAACGTTCGTTGATCGTAATTGCTTTATCTACGTCTATTTTTTCGCCATTTTTTGGTTCTACAATTAACACACCATATAGTCCGTCCCCAATTTGAGTGGATTCGTTCGTATGAGAGTGATACCAATAGGTTCCTGGTTTAGGTGCTGTAAAGGTATAATCAAAGGTTTGCCCTGGTTTGATTGGTGTTTGTGTTACATCAGGCACACCATCCATTTTATTAGCATCCGATAATCCATGAAGATGTAGTGTGGTATCTTCTTTTAATGAGTTTTTGAAATGAATAGTGACCTTTTGTCCTTCCTTAACTCGGATTTCTTGACCAGGTACTGATCCGTTGTATGTCATAGCTGTTTCCACTAATTTATTGTTATACTTAATTTTCTTTTCTTTTGCTTCTAAGTTGAGTGTCACGGAATTACCCTTGTTGCTCGTTTTATTGTTTGCCTTAGCCGTATTTTGATTATTGGAACATGCAGCTAAAAAGACAGAAAATATAATCAAAAATAGTGGGATTATAAATAACCTTCTTTTCATGATTTTTTCCTCCTAAAAAGATTTAACTTGCTTTATAAGTTTAAAATAGTAAAAAAATGTGCAGAAAGTATGAAATTTAGAAATGAAATTATTTCAAATTCCAATTAAGCCTTCAATGTTCATTAATTTGTCAAAATCTATAAGATGAAGAGTGCTAAAGAACGTTGAAAACAGCCATCAGCCATTCGAAGATCTACACAAATTCGCTTTTTGAACCTGCACATATTTTTAAGGGACATTACGCTCTGTCATACCAGAAACATGACTTGAATATATAGATGAAAACAGCAATTAAAAAATAAGGGGGATTTACATGCAACTAAAAGCGATTGATTTGGGGCTTATGGCTGAACACCTAACATACATAAAGGGGTTTTTAAAAAATTACAATCTTATTTTTGCTTAGCAAAAAATCCAACGTTAAAGCAGATTATCTATGAACAAATTTTAATTATGAGTAACCACGTAGGGGTTATGATTAATTTAATCGACCCAGCCCAAAATGCTTCTGTTACGGTTTCGGCATTAAATCAAATCCAACCGGAAGAAATTCCATGCAAAGAACATGTCGTGAGTGATAAAACCATTTCATTTGAGGGAGGCCATATAGCTGAAACAATGTCTAAGGATAATTTTAGTTCATCCTTAAGTATGAAGACACGCAATGTAAAGGACATCCACTTCCAAATGGCTCTCCAACAATTTGCACTACAGAAACGCTAGCCTGCCACGTTACTTTAAGTACATTCCTTCACAATCTCTTTTTTCATAAATATCCAAATTTACCACCGAGTGTTATTCAACAATCTGGCCCTTTAATAGAATAAAATTACAGGGATTTGCCAACATCAACAAGAGCAAAAAAGAAAAATCCTGTTTTAATACAGAATTTTAATCAAACTCCATTCCAAATTATCAATCTTTATTATAAAGATTAGACTTTTTATAAATTATCAAACTTAATTTGAAACCCACAACAATACCTAGATACACAGTATTCCCTATACGACCTCTATATAAGTAATTTAAGAGGATTCAATCAGGTGCTCTGCCTCTTTGTCCGAATTATCATTGGGCCTTTTTTGTCATTTTTGATGTTTTCTAGATAATTCGCTAGAAACTTTTCCGTAATTCGTGCTGGAACATATCCTATCCGCGACCGAATAATATTTTCCACAATAAATGCCTTTTTTGTGAAGTACATGTAATCCTGGCCTGATTTCTTTTCAGCTTCCTTAAAATCATCGATGCCAGCATCTCCAGCACGGTGAAACACATGCAAATGATGATACATGTCATTTCTCTCTTTCCGGATCATTTTAAGCAAATACAACAGTTCAAAGGTGGATAATGTCATAATTTCCGGTGTGGTTTTATCTATATAGGCAGTCAAAACAAGATCACGAAATCGGACTTCTAGGCGTTCATGATTTTCTTTAATAATCCTGATATCAATCTTCATGCAGCAAAAATCACAATAGTAATACTGATGATCCATTCTTTCGATATGACTGCCGCAATATGGACAAGTTTTCAATCAGATCCTCTCCTTTAATATTGTTTTTTGAACTTTTCACCCCAATGAGAAATCCATTGCTCCATTCGTTATATGAACAGGTGCACCAGGCCGAAAAAAGGCTGTTTTCCTTTATCTTTTATTCTTTTAGTCTCTTAATCTTAAAGATTTTCAGCAAAGCCTCCGTCCCAAACATCTCCTTTTCCTCGAATTTCCTATCAAAGGTTTTAGGTTGCGTAGCAACCCTCAAGCAGGCTCGATGCCTGCTTTCATCAAGAAAAAAACGTATGTTTTTTTCCACCATCCGTGAGCTTCACCGGCTAAATTCTAGCCGGTGGTTTTGTCTTACATTGATAAAATTACAAGTACTCTTTACAATCCTGGTTCTTAGTAATTTATATCAAATAATTTCTATCACTTCGGAATGGATAATATTTTCCGCAGTCAGTTCGCACTCTTTGATTCTATCTAATTCGAAATGATCATTCATATTAAAGCCTTTAGAAACCATTTTTTCTGCCTGTTCTTCGTTTTTTGCCACTACAATCGATACCCTTTGTAAACATTTGGCAAAATATATAACTTGAAAGACTTTCATATTCTTTCACTCCTTTTATAACGCAATATGGATTAAGTTCAACATGTTTGATCTATCCTTCCCCCGGCTATCAGCCGGGGGAAAAACACTAAAGATTGTCTGTTCATTTTTGTTTAATTTTCGATTGTATTCTTTGATTCTCCTAAGATATAATCTGCTGCTTTCTGGGCTTGAGCAGCTGCTTGTAAAACTAAACGGCTTTCTTTTTTCAAAGCTCTTAACCATGAATCGATATAACTTGCGCTATTTTCTAAAGTGCTGTTATCTATTCCTGCCACTCCACACAACATCGCTGCACCCATTTCTGCCACTAATTCCTCTTTGGAATAGACCTCATCTCCGAAAGCAACACCTTCTGTCGTAATACCTGGGCGCGCTAGGCGACTTTTGTGACCGGTACTGTGAACCATTTCATGCAACAGGGTGCAATAGTATTCTTCTGGTACCTTAAAATCTTTCAGTGGGGGACAATTGATTCTATCCCATGACGGATAATAAACCGCCTTTCCTGAATGAAACGTGTAATCTGGCGAGTTGATATATCCTTTAACAATTTCCTCCGCTTTTTCGATGGGGTCATGGTCAAAGGTTTCAACCCTTCTTTTACTTTCTAAGCCGGTACACTGTTTAGTAATCTCCCAAACTCGATAGTAGAAAGGTTTTGCAAAAGTCCTTTTCTCCTTTGTTTCTTCGTCTTCCTTCTCTTTCCAAAGCCAATAGACAATAATATGAGAATTTTTCAACTCTTCTTTTTTGATTCGTCCCCCAGCCTCTAGGATCTGTTTTTTTGAAGCATATTCCCCAGGCTCCACTAGAAAAATATTGATTCCTCAGTATGGTTTTTGTGTTTTCCAGTTGACCGCATTTGAATTTGTCCACGGCCTGCGCCACGGAACAACACCTTTTTCTAATTTTTTGATGATTTTTTCTGTAATGATTTCATACACGCTTTTTGTCATTTTGCTTTTCCTCCTTTGATTTTCTAATGGTTTTAGATTTTTAAAGTTTTGGTTTCAAGATTTTCTTTTTTCCTTTTGACTTGCGAAGCGAGTGAGTTCCCCAAGGGGGATGATTTTTCCCCTTTTGCAAGTAGAACGAAAAACACGCATAGGCAATAGGTCAAGGGCGCTCTTAGCACAAAAAGTTTTTTGCTGTTGCGATAGCGCCTTTAAGCAAAAAAGTTTTTTGCCCCTTGACCGATTGACTAGCCTTCTTAGCTTCTAGCCGGAAAGGTTCGGGTTCCTACCGGCTGGAAGGTTAGAAGGCTTGCGCTGTTTTACGATTCGGAAGGCAAAAGGGAAAAATCAACAATAAAAGCAGCCGTTTCGGCTGCTCTCCTTTTATCTTTTATTCTTTTGATCTTTCAATCTGTATGTTTTTACCTAGATTTTAAAGCCCTGATTTCTGAAGAAAAACCGCAGCCTTAAGGCTGCATGACTGGCAAAAACTGAAGGGGGAATTATTAATGAATAAAGATCAGAAAGATCGTGGCATGAAGAAATGGAATGGCTTTTTCATGCCCGAAACCATAAAAATGTTGAAGGATCTTTGGCAGGATGATATTAAAACTCCTAGACCGCATCTGGATGAAACGAAAATAGAAGAGATGGAACGGCTGTTATCTGAAAGCATGGCTACCAAAATACTTTTAGAAGTTACCACTTGGAAAAACGGCTTTTTTACTACACGCGTTGGATATGTAACGAAAATCGATCCTCTAAATAAAAGAATTCAACTTCAGGATGAACTTCAATCCACCATCAATCTTGATTTCTTTTCCATAACCAATGTAATGGTCAAATAAATTCTTACCTTAAAAATGATAAATCATTACATTATTTAACTATAGTAGAAGGAGTTTTTTTACATATATAGAAATAATTAAGGACCGGTTATTATTAAAGGGGGATTTGAATGGAGTTTTCAGTTCTCATTTCTTGGGTCCATCATTTTTTGTTAATTATGGGTGGATGGTTAATTTTAGTTCTTCTACTATTAATTAGTTCAAGTAAGTACACAAAGAATAAATTTAAGCAAATGGAAGAAAACGATAAAGATGATTAAATACAACGAATTAAATATTTAATCATCTTTATCGTTTTTCAATGTATACGTTAATTAAGATACTAAACCCTTCCAGCAAAGTGAGGAAAACATCCGTTCAAACTGAGAAGGGTTGTAATATGGATAGTAAAAACACGGCAGCAATCATCCACTATTAGGGGTCCTGCTGACAAAACGCAGATATTATACGTTAAGACAAATTATGTAAAAAAATGTAACTAAAAACGTTATTAAGACTATGTTTTGGTTATTTGTTTTCGGTTTAACTTTTGGATACGAAAAATCTAACTGAAGAACAGCAGATAAGATAGTTATTAAGAGTCACCAAAAACGACCGTTTTCGATACTTATTCAAATAAAAGAAATGGATATTTATGTAAATAAAAAGGAGAGATTGTGAAGAAATATACTTAAAGTAACGGGGCAGGTTAATTCAATAAAAATAAACGCCAAAGGGTTCCAGTGGCGTTTATTTTTATTGAAGACTCACTAATTTCTTTGAGCTAGTGTACCTAAGTTTCCTCGGCACCATATATAAATTGCAAAAGCATATATCTCAAAAAAATCCCAATCAGTATTCCGATGGGTAATGACAACATTGGTAACCACATAGGTCCGAGTAACATTCCGTTTACTTCAAATGTTGCTGAGTAAATAAGCCCTACTGTAACTAAATAAGCTGAAAACACAAACGGAAGAAACGCTAATGCTGCCTTTTTACCGTTTGCATCACTGTAAGCATCCCAAATCGCAAAAAAATAAAGACAAGGATAAAACATCAACCATTGATAATTCGTTTGTTCAATGGCTTTTTCAATTTCCCAATGAAAGCTCAGAATAATTACATTATTAAAATTGGATTGAACATTAATCAATATTTCTAATCCAATTAGAAGTAATCCCTTGAGAAATTTCCCGTTCAGAATTTGGGCAAACCCAGGCAAAGCAATACTCCAAAGGATTTTCTCAAGTCATCTTTTGTCATCATTAGTATTCACTTCTATCAATTTTCTTCATCTAATTTTTCAGATAAGTTTAGTTTCCTTAATACAGAATTGAAATATTCTAGCTAAAGGAAAAAATATTATTTTCTATCATTCATTAACGAGGTAAAATACGGAAATTTTTTTAGGATATTGTATTATTTTTAGAGCAAAATAAAGAAGAAAAACAGTAGGAGGAATGCATTATGCCTGAGAGACCTGCTATAACTTCATCCGAGCTTGGTGTTCTATGGCTTACATACCAAGAGAAAACGATGATTTTGCGAATGTTAGAATACTTTATTGAAAAAGCTGACGACGAAAAAGCAAAAAAAATCATGACTGATTTATACACTGAAATAGACATTTATGTTGGCAAAATTACAAACATTTTCAAAAGTGAAGGGGCTGTAATCCCAATCGGGTTTACTTCTGAAGATGTAAATAAAGATGTTCCAAAGCTATATGATAATGGTTTTGACATCATGTTTGTTCGCTTGCTAAAAGAAATTAGTATGGGATTACATACGCTAAATATAAATATGACATATCGTGAAGATATTGTCATGCTTTTCAAAGAACTTACCGCCATTACCCAAGCATATTACAATGCTTGCACACAGTATTTGATAGAAAAAGGGATGATTGCTCGCTCTCCTTATGTTTCTATGCCCAAATCGACTGAATTTGTAAAAAACACAGACTATTTAGCTGGAATGAATCCATTTACTAAAATAGGTAACAAAAGAACATTAAATACAATAGAAGTTGCTTATGTTTACCATGGAATCGAAGTAAATTTTATTGGGTTACAAATGATTACTGGTTTTGCCCAATGTGCCAATAATTCTGAAGTAAAGAAATTTTTTGCAGAAGGAGTAGAACTCTCCAAAAGTATTATTAAAGAGATGAGTGAAACATTTATCGAAGATGGTATTCAAGTACCTGCTTCTTCGGGCGGAAATGCGACGCGTTCAACAGTTGCTCCGTTTTCTGATAAGCTCATGATGTATTGTACCAGTATGCTTTGCAGTTTTTCTATGGGGGGCAATGCCGTAGGAACTGCTTTTAGTTTACGGAATGACTTGGCAGCAAAAATGACTGTTTTCACGAAAGATATTTTCGAATATGCCCATAAAGGTGCAAAGATAATGATTAAGAATGGATGGATGGAAGAACCGCCTCAGATGGAAGAACGAAAGGCAATAATTAAAGAATAAAAAGTCCTAAGCACTTGTGTTCGAAATTTTTCACAAGTGCTTTTCCATTAACTTTTACGCTAATGAGTAAGTTTAGTTTGATAAAACCATTCATTTGATGGTGCTGCACTATGGGTCTCATATGAAAAGACAGAATTTCTTCCATAATTTGTGGTCCCGCAAAATACGAATGGATGGAAAAGCCACGAATTGCTCATGACCGTCATCCAAATAGTTAGTAAGAATAACATCTGAATTTCTTCTTCAACTAAAGGGTGCTTTTGTAGAACAAGGGGTTGATGCGGCAGCCTTCTTTTTTATTGAACTAGCGGAGCATTTAGTTATAAAAGAAACTAAAAAAGCAAGCACAAAGTGCTCACTTTTTTAACAATGTGGTAAGACAATATTCCAGGAATACCATCCCCTATGCTAAAGTTGGCATCCTCAGTGATGAAGATAACTTAACGCTTATCTTTTCAATTAAGAAATATATTCTAACCAACAATCTAATTAGGGCTGTCATTATGACTTTAAATGAAGTATTCAAAATACATCCCTCCACATTGAAATTTAGTGTTATTAAACAATAACACTAGAGTTATTATACCCTTTAAAACATATCAATACTTTTTCCTTTTATGGTTGTTGATTCGTATGTGGAAGTAAAAAATTTTATCTTCTCAGAAGTTTTTAACAAATATAATTATTGTTAATGGTTAACCTATTTCTGTAAAAGTTAGGAGGGTTGAAAAAATGGAACAGGTTAATCACCAAGATAAAATTAATGCCTCAGAATATGGCATCATCTGGTCGCAATATGTAAATGATAGTATGGCACGTTGTGTTCTTCGCTATTTCTTAAATGATGCTAAGGATGAAAATACTCGTGCTTTACTTCAATTTGCCTTAGAATTATCAGAAACCCATATAGAAAGAACGAAACAATTGTTAATACAAGAAAACTATCCCATTCCAATAGGGTTCACAGATGAAGATGTAACTGTAAACGCCCCTAGTTTATTTACGGATACATTTAAGGTTATTTATTTGCAAATTATGGCGATACACGGCTTGACGAGATATGCTGGTGCAACAAGCGTTTGTATTCGAGAAGATGTCAGAAAATATCTTATTGAATGTACTTCTCAAACGTTGGAATTATATGATAGGGTCACTACCGTCGCTTTATCTAAGGGAATTCTTAGTAAGCCGCCTACATTAAATAACAAACAAAAGATTGATTTTATTAGGAAACAAAACTATTTAACTGGTTGGTTCGGAAAGCGAAGACCGATAAATGCAATCGAAATCAGTGGTGCACATCTTAATATGCAAAAAACTATGGTGAAAATGGTTTTAGAGTTAGGATTCAGTCAAGTATGCCAATCTAAAGAAGTACGAGAGTATTTCGAACGTGCTCGAAAACTTTGTAAAAGACACTTTCATATACTGGGTTTAATGTTAGAAGAGGAGAATCTCCATGAACCAAGGATATTTGAATCAGAAGTAACCGATTCAACCGTACCTCCCTTTTCTGATAAGCTTATGCTTTTCCATATAGCAACACTACTATCTGCGGCACTTGGTTATTATGGGGAGGCTTTATCAATGTGTCAAAGAAGAGACTTGTCGGCTGATTACGCTCGAATGAATATGGAAATTGCTTTAATAGCTGAAGATGGTATGAATCTTTTAATAGAAAATGGTTGGATGGAACAACCCCCTACTGCCACTGACCACGAAAACTTGGCGAAGGATTAGAACAATGTGGATGCAAAAGAACGATTATTTTGGTGCATCGCTTTTCCAGGGTTTGGTCAATTACTAAATGGAAAATACCTCAAAGGGATTATTTTTATATTATTAGAATTTGTTATTAATGTTAAATCTCATTTTAATGAAGTAATCTTACATAGTTTTAACGGTGAAATTGAAAAAGCGATTGACTATACCGACTATCAATGGATTATGTTTTATCCTTGTGTATACTTTTTTTCCATATGGGACGCTTATAAAGATGCAGGTGGAGGTAAGGAACCATATTCTTTCATACCATTTGTTCTTTCAGCATATTTTGTTACTTTGGAAATAATGTATTCGGCGAAAGTAAAATTATTTGGAAATGTTGGGAACAGTTTGGTTTCCCATGATATGCGTAATTCCTGGAGTTATTCTAGGACTACTGCTAAAAAAGTTATTAAAGAAACAATAAATCATCGTTATTTTCAATTTTGTGTTTTGACTCTATGTATACCGTAAAGGAATCGAAAGGGAATAACCAACCTAGTGGTGTTCCCTTAATTTTATGTCAAAATCAACATACCTAAGGAAGAAAGATGTGAAATGTTTCACTTAAACTCCCATGAAAATAAAAACTGAAAAAGGTCATACAAAAATAGACCCAAAAAACCATTTTTTTAAAAAAAGGCTAAGCCTCTTGAAAGGTTGAATATTAGGTTGGCTAGAAAATCAATTTGTGAAAGACACCTTTCTATATAGTAATAAAACAAAATAAAATACAGCTGGCGCAATGACGAAAAAAGGATTAATCTCCCATGAGTGCTACCCTTATAGGGGCGCGACAGTCGGTGGTACACCGTGGTCATTGGAGTCAGACTAACGGATGGGCTCTAAGGCACCATAGTTTAAAGACCTTCTTCACCAGCATTAAATCAGTATAGGCAGCTTAACATATTTTCATCCTCTGTGGTGCAGCGCTGTTTTTGCGCTGCATGAATGGCTAACGGGTGCGTTAGTGAAACTAGATAAATAAAAAAAGTCGATTCTTAGAACCGTACAGGAATCGGTTTTTTTAGGTTTAATTTGCTTAGCATAAGGAAATCAGGGTTTCATCTTCCAAATAATGTGTTAGCGTATGTTTTCCGCGTTTTGCTACCGGGACCCCTTTCAGAGGTTAAATCCCTTTCAAATTGTGCAATCCCAGCAAAAATGGTAAACAGCATTTTTCCATGGGCTGTTGTTGTATCGAGCCAGGATTCCTTTAAACTCTTTAAATGTGCTCCCTTTTTGGAAATAAGTTCTGTGATTTCAATAATGTCTTTTGTAGAACGGGACAAGCGAGTCAAATCGGTCACGACCACTGTATCCTCTGATCTCAAAAATTCTAGCATATGATTTAGCTCGGGACGGTCACGCTTTGTTCCTGTCACTTTTTCGAAAAAATCCTCTAGTTGTTTCTTTTGTCGATCTAAATTTTGATCTATGGTAGAAACACGCATGTATCCAAATTTCATATGTATCCTCTCCTCTTTAACAAATATTGTATCAAAAACGCCTATTTACAAGTATTGTTACAAATAATATTGTTACGTATTTTTGTTACGTTAGTTATGCAAGATTGCTAGCTGGAAAAATTGACGAGGACTTACGTAACAGAAACGTTCGTTATTGTTACAGTGATTAAAAAAAGACTACTTTACCAAAGTAGCGATAAACATTGGACATTAACTTAATAATTATTACGGGCGATGACAGCTCTGCTAGTACTAGCCCTAACATTTACTTTGCCCCTGGTTACACCAACGCTGGTACTGGGCTTTACAGTTAAATCAATTACTATTACACCAGACTAAAATAAGGCTGACCCAGAAGAATTCAATAGGTCAGCCTTTATTGGTTATCATTTTTATTTAGGTTTACGCATTCTCTTTACCGCCAAATTGGAAGCCGAGATGACCGGTGTATTTACCAAGATTACCGCCAAAATGAGCGCCTATTCCTTGTCCGCCGCCTAGCTGGCCGCCTGCTTGAACACCAAGCCCTTGTTGGCCTCCTGAACTGGCCGCCCGCATGAATGCCAAGACCTTGGCCGCCGCCTAAGTTGCCGCCTGCCTGAACACCAAGACCGTGCTGGCCTCCTGAAATGACCGCCTGCCTGAATGCCAAGACCTTGGCCGCCGCCTAAGTTGCCGCCTGCCTGAACACCAAGACCGTGCTGGCCTTCCGAAATGACCGCCTGCCTGAATGCCGAGCACTTGACCGCCGCCTAAGTTGCCGCCTGCCTGAACACCAAGACCGTGCTGGCCTCCTAAATGACCGCCTGCCTGAATGCCGAGCACTTGACCGCCGCCTAGCTGGCCGCCTGCTTGGACGCCAAGACCATGCTGGCCCCCTAAATAACCGCCTGCATGGACACCTATCCCTTGACCGCCGCCTAGCTGGCTTCCCGAATAAACCCCAAGACCATGTTCTCCTCCTAAATGACCGCCAACATTGTAGCCAGTCCCCTGTCCGCTTCCCAAATGGCCATCGGCATACATACCTGCTATTTGACCTCCTATATGCCAATATCCTGGAGGATAAGTTCCATAATAAGAGGCGGGATAAGGATAAGAATATTGATAATAAGACTGAGGATAAGGCTGGGACCTATAGGGATAATTAAATGGATATATTACCATTTTCCTAAACCTCCAATCAGATTCATGCTTTAGTTTATGCGCCATAAATAAGGAATGATACTTAACTAAACGAAGACAGAAAAATGGGCAGTGGCATTTGATTTTGCCAAAAATATAAAAGGAGTCCCAAAACTATGTGCTCGGGACTCCCATTCCTAAAAATGATCAATCATGTTTTTTTGCATAGTCAAAATCAAATTCGCATTCTTCCAGTTTTACTACCTTTGTCTTATTAATGAACTTAAATCCCATAAGCAAAGGAATAGCGAAATGCCAAGGTAGGCGGCAATTACGCTGCCCCAATCAACCTTGGATGCAAGAAACGCCTGGTAGTCTTGACCCAATGTGACGAGTAAACCAACAGCAATCGCAAAGATTGGTCCAAATAGGTACCATTTTGCCCGATACGGCAGCTGATCAAGCGAATAACCTTGAGCCGCATATGCTTTACGGAACCGATAGTGACATACGGAGATTCCAAGCCAGAAAATAAAACCTGTAATGCCGACTGCGTTCATTAACCATACATACACACCCCCATCACCAAAGAAGGAGGATAAAAAGGCGAACATGCCGATAACCGTGGTTAAAATAATCGCGGCAACAGGCACACCACGCTTATTAAGTTTTCCAAATATCCTTGGTGCCTGTCCTTCTTTTGCCATGGCGTATAACATCCGGGTTGAAGCATAAAGGCTGGAATTACCTGCCGACAAAACGGCTGTTAAAATGACAGCGTTCATAAGTGCTGCTGCAAAAGCAAGTCCCGCTTTTTTAAATACAAGCGTGAATGGGCTAACCATAATATCATTACTTAGCAAATTTGGGTTGTTGTAAGGGATAATGAGCCCTACAACAAAGATCGCTAAAACATAAAAGATAAGGATTCTCCAGAAAATACTTTTAACTGCCTTCGGTATCGTTTTAGCAGGGTTTTCACTTTCCCCGGCAGCAACCCCCACAATTTCTGTACCTTGAAAAGAAAATCCTACAGCGAGGAAAATAGCAAAAGTACCGAGCATACCGCCGCTAAAAGGCGCCTTTCCCACAGTAAAGTTTTTAAATCCGATTGCTTGCCCGCCCATAATCCCAACAATCATTAGTAGCCCTATGACTATAAAAATCACAATGGCAGTCACTTTAACAAAGGAAAACCAATATTCCCCTTCAATTTTTATTAGCGTATATTTTCCGCGTTTTGCTACCGGGACCCCTTTTTCAATGTATACGTTAATTAAGATACTAAAACCTTCCAGCAAAGTGAGGAAACCATCCGTTCAAGCTGAGAAGGGTTGTAATATGGATAGTAGAAACATGGCAGAACTTCAGCCACTATAAGAAGTTAATCATTTCAACACGTTTTGTTATTTCATCTCTTTAAACGGAATTTTAGAGAATGAACGGTATCTTCTAACTATTGAAATAGTATACGAATTCCCAATAAAAACTGGATAGCGTTTAAACTATCCAGGTTTTTATTTATATGAGGTTTTTTATAATTCTCTTATAGCCCGATTTCCACATTATTTACCGAATGATGTTAAGTATATACCCACAAAGACATATCTACATCTGTCCCAAGTATCTGCCCCAAATACGATGACGGCCACACATGCCATCCAACCCATTATTTATTATAATAGAAAACGCTTACATTTTCAAATTTTACTAGATTGCTTGTCCAATAAAGTTTCATAACGTGTATATATGACTTTTATTCACTTCATGCAAAATGAATAACCTTGTAATTTTTATGTGCTACAACTGTTCTATTTCCTTCAAACTCTAATCCGGTCTTATTTTCGGTTATATTCACAATAACTGAATTTTCATTGACCTTCTCAACGATCCCTTTGATTCCATTCTTAAAAAGGATATGATCCCCTAATTCTGCGATCTTTTTTGCCATGAATATCATTTTATTCCCTCCATCTAAAAAATACATTAAGTCTTTTACTTTATCTTTCTTACATTCAAAACCATAAATTGTTTGATTTTTTTAAAGCCCTTCACAATTGAAAGGTTTTTCAATTGTATGTAAATGAACTTTATCACATCAGGTTTTGTTCGGGAATTAACTCAATAGCCTATTTTAATCATTCGTACTGGCGTGCTAGATCCTTATCGATAAATACTGATTACCTATGAACTTTTTTCTTTCTTTGCTTCATACATTTCTGTTTGTTGATTTTTCTTAAAAAAAATTATTATGGTCATCACTCTTTTCCTCCATTTCAGTTGTTTTGCATAATTAGGGCCGTACAAATATTGATTAAAAAGATAATAGCCTACCCCCTCAACCACGAGCAATAGGACGATAAACAGAGCCAGAACCATAATCCAAATCCACATTTAATAAACCCCTTTTATGGAAGACCTTATCAAAAAACCAAAAACGAAGAACCCATTAGTGATTTTTTATTACCATTCTTTCAATCTAGTTTTTATAAATATATTACCAAAATTATGGATATCAAGGTAGTATTTATTTTGGATGACGAAATTTTAGGAGCTTGAAATTTCGTATTTTCCTAATTTAGCCTGTATATTCAGTTTTCGTTTCAAAAACAGTAAACCGAAAATGGAATCAATGGTTTATTCACAAGAAAAAAAAATAGCCTGGAATCATCTCCAAGCTAACCATGCCTTTTTTACAGCATTAACCTTAATCTTGTTTCAATCGTTCTTTCTCTTGTTCGCAAAACTCTTCGACTTTAGACTTACACCAATAGGGGATACCAGCAAGCTCAAAATCTGCTTTCGGTATTTTTCCTCGACTGTAATACACATTTAATTTACGTTTATCATAATTCAATCCATGTTCCGATAAGAAATCAGCAAACTGCTTTTGATTAAAATAATCAGCTGGTGTGTCTCGAAGAATAGAATGGGAATGAAGTCCTCTGTTTTCGAAACCACATGTTTTTCCTCTCCTACGCTGGTAATACTCCTTCTTCAGCAAAAATAGTTGCGATAAATAGCTTTTCATCTCTAATTACTTCAAACCCAAGTTTTTTTTCAATAGGTTTTAACGTCTTCTCCGTTTTTTCATAGATCTTTTCTAGTTTATCGTCGATCTCTTCATCCTCTGGAAAAGCGATTGGATTATTTTTAATTATTCTTTCAAAGGTAAAAGCGGTATGCATAATGATCCTAATGATAAATGTGTTACTAAATGTAATGCCTAATTCATCTTGCATATTTTGTACCCATTCCAGTAATAATACAGTAATTTGATAAGGATTCAAAAACACAAGATGCTTTCTTAAGCTATCCTCACAAAGTTCTTGCACAATAATATTAGCTCTAATTTCTCCACCACCATATTGTATTTTTCCATTTGAAATCGCTTGATGAATGATTTTCTCTCCATCTCCTTCAATGAGAATTTCTAAAGAAACATGTGGGGCATTAATCTTAGGATTTTTCGTTCCTACCGTTGCTATAATCTCATATTCTTTTTGAATTTCTTTAATGCTACTTGCTAACTTAATAGAAGAAACAGTAAGTATTTTTATAGGCTCCTCAGAAACTTTGCTTACGATTGCTCTTAAGATTTCCTCCAGCTTTTTGGCGGTTCCACTACCTGTCGTACAAATAGAAACCAATACCTTTTGTATGCTTGAAGAGTTTGTTTGCTTATCGAACAATTCCATAAAGTCCTTTTTGACTGAATCATAAATAACAAATAAATTCAAATCTAAATAGTTCACCTTTCTAACAGTATCTAAAACCATAGAAGTGGTGACATTGCTGATGGTTTTTATTTTTATACTTGTTTTTTCTTCTAACTGGTTTTCCAACATAGCAAGTGACCCCATGTCCACCAGCATTAATACACCTTCTCCTTCATCAACCTGCTTAATTCCTTCTATTAGGGTATCTACAATTTCCGATGGGGACACAGTAAGCGGCATATCAATGGCCACAATTGGAGTACTCCCCAAAAGTTCCGTTGCCACTTCAACCATTGAACTTGCCGTACTGTTTCCGTGGGCAGCTACCACAATTCCCACCCTTTTATTCTCTTCTAATGACTTGATTGATTGAATGAGCATCGTTAAATAAATCACTTCGATTTCTGGAACCATTACATTAAAAAACTCTTGAATCTTCTCTTTAAATATCAAAGCAACATGGTACTCTTTCGAATATGTATCACGGATTTCGTTTGTTTCCTGCGCATTTAATACATCAATCTGTTTCCCTCGTTTCAAAAATGCATCAATATGCATACTTAAAAATGGATGAACTTTCGATCAAATTTGCAGTTTAATTCTTTTTCGGCAACCAGTTTTAATTCTTTTGTAATTTGAATAACATCATCTCCAACAAATTTTAGTAAATTAGAATTTGGAAACGTCTTCCCATTAAAAAAACTTTTAATATTGAGGTGAATATCTGTTAAAATATACTGGTTTATCTCTGTTTCCGAAAAACCCTCATTTTTTAACACCTCGATTTTTTCTTCTATTAATTTATATAAATTAAAAGAAAGTTCATCATCTATTTTTGTCATTTCATCTTCTACTATAGGGGAAATGATTGTTTTGATATTTACATATTCAGAAATCTCTTTACTTCTTTTCAAATTTTTGCTGTTTGAAATCCAATCATGTTTTAATTCATCTGGTAGATCCCTAACAGTCAGTTCCACCACATTTTCACTCTCTAAATTATTTAAAAATCCGTGAGCACAGACTAATTGCACATTTGATCTCAACTGGCCGACATTTCCAAATTTTGAAGTGTGTATTAGTGCATTTAATACATCAATATGTACACTAAGATTTTTATTAATCCGTTTCGCCTCTTTACCTAATAAAAAAGTTGTTAATCGTATCTTCTCTTTAAGAGATCGTTCTTCTAGTGAAGGAATATGAATGGTCATCGGAATTCTTCGCAAAAATGTTTTTAATAAGGAAGAACCGGGGTTTTCGGTTGTTGCACAAATAATTAATACCCTTGACGCTCGTTTGTGGTCAGTTTCTCCCAAGCGATTATAAGTACCGTAATCAATAAAATAAAAAAGCATTTCTTGTCCTTCAGGAGGAAGCCGATGTATTTCATCCATAAAAAGAATACCTTCGTTCGCCTGTTCAACTAAACCAACTTTATCTCCGTTCGCCCCAGTAAAGGACCCTTGTTTATGACCAAATAATTGAGAAAGCAATAGCTGGGGATTGTTATAGTAATCAGCACAGTTAAATGTAATAAAGGGGGCGCCTGGTTTCAACTTTTCTGAAAATAATGCAAACTGATAGATACGTTTTGCAAAAAGAGATTTACCTGATCCTGTAGGCCCTAACAGCAGCATATGCAAACCATTTGGTGGATATAAGACAGCTGCCTTTGCCTGAGAAATTGCCTTTTTCAAGCTTCCCTTTGCACCAATCATTCGTTCAAAGGGATTAGTAGGTATTGTTTGATTTATTTGATGATTTAATGGATGTTTGAGATGTTCTACTTCCATCTCCCTAATATCCCATTTTTTATGAAAGATACTCTCCACAACTTTCACTGGCACATAACGTACGGGAAAGGTCTTGATTTTAATTACCTTTTGAATCCGAACGAGATTGTTCAATTCAAAGCTAACATTTGATCTCTCCATCTCCAATTGATCGGCAATTTCTTGTGCGGAGTTCCCTTGTTGACTCAAAAGTTCCTCTAATGTAATTTCATAAAAATTATTCAGTAACTGGTTGTATATTTTATCAATTCTTCTCATACGATCACCCTTGTTATTGATTAGAGTTTTTATTATACAAATTAATAAATCAAGATAGAATAAATGTTTCTAGCGCCAATTTCATTCCATCTTGATCATTACTTTTTGTTACAAAATCTGAGGCATCTTTCACTTGTTGAGGTGCATTTCCCATTGCTACTCCTATGCTGGCATATTCGATCATGGCCATGTCATTAAAATTGTCGCCAATTGCCATCACCTCTCCAGGCTTTACAGCAAAATACGCCTCAAGTGCTTTTATGCCCAACACTTTCGATGCATCATTGGATGTAATTTCTAAATATGTGTCCTTCGATCGATAACAACAGACATTTAACAAAGAATCATTTAATTCAGATTTTAACTCTGAAATAAGTCGAGGCTCCCCCATACATAGAATTTTATGGACCGCTTCATCTTGAGCGATATGCTTTTTAACATTGACTACCATGGGCTGTACTTGAATAATGTCACTTTCTTGTTTTGTCCATTTGTCTTCTTTATTTTCAACTAACCATTGATCATAACTAAACAAGTTAAAGCTCACATTAGGGAATTTTTCCTTTGTGATCTCATATATTTTATTTGCATCTATTTTGGAAATAGTTGCACTATAAAGAATCTTGTTGTTTCCGATAACTTCTGGATTATTCAAAATTAATGCACCATTATAACATATTAAAGGAGATTGTATTTTAAGATCATTGTATATTGCTTTTATTCCACTTGGCATTCTTGCAGAGATTAATATAAATTCTATTTCTTTTTGTACTACTTTATTAACGGCTTCTTTTGTACAATTTGTAATTTGATGGTTGGAGTTTAATAATGTACCGTCAATATCGCTAAAAATGACTTTAATATTTACCATATACTATTTCTCCATTTCTACGATTATTTTGAACTTTAATCAGAGCGAAAATAGCAATTTTACCAAAAATGCTGATTAGGATGAATAATCTAGAGGGGCCATTCCATTAAATTTAAACAGAAGAAGAGGGTTTCTATTCATTTTTATTTTATCATATAAAGTGTTTTGGCTGTGGGAAATTATTACATTTTGGAGGGTGTAGCTGCCAAGTCGTAGCTTACCACATGCCCCTTGACATATACCGCAAGTATCGTCTGTTAGAATATAAACGAAGAAGAGATCGTACTCCCAATGAGATAGTAAACGAGCCCCTTTGGATCATTCATCCAATTCATCGCTGGGGAAAAGTGAAATTGTGGCAAATACGTCTCCTTATCCATTCTCAGCGTGAAAAAGACTGGAAAATAGACATAAATATTACGATCCACAATGTGGAATGTACTAAAATCACGTATGGAAATCTACCCGTCTTATCTAAAAGCCAGCAGGAAATCTTTTTACCTTAAAAACAATCTTTCATAGTTTATATAGTTAAAAATTTTTTCTACGAAAACAATCTACTAGTATGTAATTACGTTCTAAAAAATGCCATAGCATCAGCCCCCCGCGCTCTAATACAAGCGGAGAACGGGGAGCTCCTAAGGGATCGATCTCTAGGCGTGACCTCTATTGAAGGAAAGCTTATCAATGTGACTTGGTTAGCAGTGTTCACGGAACCCAGACGGAGGGAATTGCCGAAACCTCGAGGTTGTCAACCACTGCTTGTCCCCCCGTGGAGAACAGCTGAATACCGTCACTCGTAGTACATGGGAAAATCTGGTCGGTTATGGCTACTCGCCCCATCGGCGAAAATTTCCACTGAAGACCAATCCACATAGATCTGCAGTGATACTTTTCCATCGCGAACGGGTACCGCTACCCGTTCGACGCTAGGGAAGGATGCGTTAAAGCTCACGTCTCCTGATTGTGTACGGTCCAGATAGAGTTGCCCGTTAGCTACGTCGTAGCCGATCACAGTTCGATCAATTTTTCCGGTACGAACATTCACCCCGAAACTTTTGGCTGTGTTAGGCTTGAACGTGACGTCCAAGCGGTAAGCTTTGCCCAAGGCCTTGGGGTCGAGGGCAGTTTCGCCTTCTGCAAGAGTTACGAGTTTGAGCTGGTATTGATCTTGTGCCAGATCCGCAGCCTGTTGAACGGGAGACTGGATGATCTGGGGCGTACCGTCAATGGTCTGCAGCTTCAATTCTCGGGGAAGAGACTGCGCGCCCCGCCAGGGCGAAGTCGTGATGTCATTAGCATAGTTCCAATTGTTCATCCATCCGATCATAATCCGATGGTCTTCGGGGGCGTCGTTATAGGTGACCGCCGCATAAAAGTCTTGACCGTGGTCAATCCAATGAGCCCGCTGGAGAGCGTTGGTAGCGGGAGCAGCGGCCAGGGTGAACTGGTCAGCAAGTATGTGCCCCCAGCCCCCCGTGTTCCGATCAACGATCTGAATTTGAGCCTGCTTCCCCTGTAGATCACTCAAATCCCAGGATGCCCAGTCCAACGTGGCGCTGTCGTTTCCGGTTGCGGTGCGGACAACCTGCCCGTTCACCAAAAGGTTGACGGCGGTTTCCGTATCCCAGGCCGCCTTCACATCGGAGAATACGATGTTATCTATCATGAGATGACCCCAGCCGCTGCTTCCATCGTTTTGATCAACGATCTGTAATGTGGCCTGCTTGCCATAATACTTCGTAACGTCGAATGCTTCCCAGTCGAGATTCGCACTGTTGTTACCAGTGGCGCTAGCAACAACACTTCCATCGATAACTAGATTGAGAACCGTTGGGTAGCCAGACGAGATAGGATGGTTTCCACCGGCAATAAGGAAATCGATGTAATCGGAGTTAATGGTGAACGTCGGAGACGTCACGGTACCTTCGGCACCATCACAGCTGGCGGTTTGGCAGGTGTCCAAAACCTGACTTCCCAACTGACCACTCAAATTTCCCCTGGTCGGTACGATTCCGGCGAAATCACCGGTCCCTGTCCAGCCGGGCAGGCTGGTTCCTTCAAAGTCTTCAAAGACCTGTCCAGAAGGTGGATCCGTCGAGGCACCATCCATATGGGGATGGTTACCGCCAGCAATAAGAAAATTCAGGTAATTTTGGTTGATTGTAAATACCGGCGATGTTAGGCTGCCTACCTCGCTGTCGCTGCCGTGGAAGCTATCCACGAAACCGTGTCCGAGGTATCCTGTCGGACCGGGTTCGTCCTTGACGGGACCATTGCCGAAAGCCGTTCCTGTTGTTGACCACAAACCGTAGTCCGGACCCTCAAAATCGTTAAGAACGGTACCGGTCGGCGGAGTATACACCGGTTCACCATCAGTGAATTTGGTTCCGTTAAAGTTCCCGACGAAATACTGGGCTTTCCCGGCGACATTGACCGTCAGCACCCATTTAATGTCCTGGTTGTTGTCGTCCAAATACATGGGAAATAGGTCCGGGCACTCCCAGACGGCGCTAGTGACTCCTGCGGGACCGAACTCGCTGAGCAATGACCAGCTTTTCAGGTTCGGCGAGGAGTAAATAGCCACCTTATGCTGCTCCGACAAGGCCACTACCATACGCCAGCTTTTTGTAGGTTCGTACCAGAAGATCTTGGGATCCCGAAAATTGTGGGATCCGATGTTAAGCACCGGATTTCCGGTGTACTTCGTCCACGTTGTACCGCCGTCGTTGCTGTAGGCCAAAGCTTGCTGCTGAATTCCGCTCGCCTTTTGGGCGCCAGTGTAAACGGCGACCAACGGAGGATTACTGGGAGTTCCCAATCCGCTCGAATTAGTCTTATCGAATACGACACTGCCCGACCAAACTTCTTCATAGGCATCTACCGGGATAGCCACTGGAAGCTCCGTCCAATGCATGAGATCCTTGCTGATAGCATGTCCCCACGAAGCGTTCCCTCCCGTCATTCCGTCTTTGTTATATTGGTAGAACAGGTGATACTCTCCATTGTAATAGATCAGTCCGTTGGGATCATTCATCCAGTTTTGGGCAGGCGAATAGTGAAACTGGGGTCGATAGGGTTCCTGGTAGGTGTTCTGGTCTCCCGCGGGTATTCCGCCAGCGTACGCCAAGGACGAAAAACCAGCCACCAGGGCAATCAACCCGACTGCAACCCCAAGCAAGCGACGCTTACGGGGCGATATTTTGAATGATATCAATGTTTTAAATGATATCACGATAATGCCTCCCATCGTTTGTTAAAAAATGCGTTGATCGATTCTTGCTTTAATACATTCAATATATTCCATTTAGATCGTTCATCCAGTTGCTTCCGTGATAGAATTGGTTTCGAAACTCCCCTAAATAATATCCCGATTCATTCGCAAACGCAGGAACCACTGATCATAAAGTTAAAGATATATGTTCAGAATTTGTTGTACAGGATCACCATTAGCTAATTAAAGCGAGCATCCATGATAGAATAATTGTTTACTATCCTAAAAAACCAGTCCAATAGCCTAGGATACCTATTACAAAAATTCCTAATATGATAAGAAGAGGATTTGCACCTTTACGTAGCATCCATGCAACCAATAATGTCAACCCTAAGGGTAATAAACCAGGTAAAATGCTATCCAATACATTTTGTACAGTTTGAACATTCACTTTTCCAGCATCATCTTTAATTCTCGAAACAACGATTGGGATATTAATATGTGTCCACTTGGACACAAGTGCTCCCATAACAAACAACCCGAGAATGGTAGCTCCTTCTGTAAGCTTTAAAATGCGATTACCAACTAGATCTTTTAAAATTTCCATTCCTTTGACATAGCCATACTTTAATCCATAATATTTGGTGCTTAATCTTATTGCATTGATCAATAAAAAGAATAACAGCGGTCCAGCAAGGTTCCCTCCTAATGCCAATGATGCCCCCAAAGCTGCTAAAACTGGACGCAATGTACCCCAGAATATTGGATCGCCTACACCCGCTAATGGGCCCATTAACCCGATTTTCATTCCACTTATTGCTTTTGCATTAATTCCCTTGTTATTCGCCATTTGTTCTTCCATTGCAGCTGTTACACCAAAAATTGGTGCTGTAAGCCACGGATGTGTATTGAACCATTCCAAGTGGCGTTTCAATGCTTCGTTTCTTTCCACTCCTGGACCATACAATTTTTTAATTGCCGGTATCATAACAAAACAATATCCCATCGCTTGTACACGTTCGAAATTAAAAGAGCCAAGTAAAAAGTTAGATCGAATAAACATGCTAAATATATCTTTTTTCGTTAATTTTTTTTCTGTTTCCATTTATAAGTTCCCTCCTTAATGTTTTACTTTAGGCATCGAGATCATCATCATCGTAGACAGTTGTATACCCTGCAGCTACTTGAGCTGCTGCAGGTTGCAGATTATTCTTTTGCATGACCTGTTGATATAATAAAGCAAGGCAGAGTCCAAGAGCACCAAAGCCCACTAAGTTGAAGTTTGTAAACGCCGCTAATAAAAATCCAATATAGAAGAAAGGTTTCAAGTGAGGAATGTTCATCATATTAATAACCATTGCATAACCTACAACAACGATGATTCCACCACCTAATTGCAACCCTTTTGTAATGACTTCCGGAATATGGCCAAGAAGGTTTGAACTGCACTAACGCTAATTAATGCAACAATTAATGTTGGTATCATAACCCGCAGAGCCTGAAAAGCCATGGCAGTAATATGCATAATTTCAATTCCTTTAAAATTGCCTTCCTGAGCATATTTGTCAGCACGGTGAATTAAAAATACAGTTAGAGTACGAACTAAAATAGTTAATGCCTGACCTGCTGCAGCTAACGCAATAGCCACAGCTATTCCTTCACCAATTCCTTGATGAGCAGTGATGACCAAGATCGTTGAAATAACAGAAGCGATGGCTGTATCCGGTGCCATTGCAAGTCCTACGTTCATCCAGCCCAATGCCATCATTTCAAGGGTACCACCTAAAATAATTCCTGTTTTTAAATCTCCAAGGACCATCCCTACCAATGTACAGGCAATAAGCGGACGGTGGGTTTGCCCCTCATCCAATACACTTCCTATCCCTGTAATAGCAGCAATAATTAATAATAGAATAATTTGTATTGAAGACATGAATTTCACCTCCCTGTATTATTTAATTTAATTTAATTTCATTTCATTTCTTAATAGTTGAATAAAATCTTCACTTGAATCTGAAGGCAATTGCCGCAATTCAAGTTTCACGCCTAATTGATTTAATTTTTCAAAAGCACTAATGTCTTTTTCCGTAACACTTACAGATTTTGTTATTTGCTTCCGATCATTTGCAAAACGCATACCACCTACATTTACGGTTTTAATGGGTACACCTGCTTCAATAAGTGAAACGATATCAGATGGATTTTCAAAAAGCAGCATTGCTGTTGTGTCATTATACCGTAGACTGTGAAACGCTTTTTCCATCTTGGAAATAGAGACAGCGCTAGCCTTAACATTTGAAGGAGCAACAGAAAGAATCAGTGTTTTTCTCATTTCATCTGCGGCTACTTCATCAGAAACGATGATAATTCTATCTGCTTCGTTAACCTTAATCCACCTTGTTAATACTTGACCATGTATAAAGCGATCATCAATTCTTGATAATACAATTTTCATAGTAAATCTCCCTCCAGTACTTGGTTACTTTCTTTGATTTTTTCCAAATGTTCACTGCATACTTGGAAGCCTTCTTCATTTACCTTTTTTAATTTGTTTAACATTTCTTTTAGTGGTACATATTCCCTCATGCTTAATACTTCTAATAGAATTGGCAGATTCACTCCTGAAGCCATATCTATCCTTTGATTGTGGACGATATATGGAGCAGCTGCGTTATAAGGGGTTCCCCCAAAAATATCAACCAAAAAAAGAACTTCATTTTCTTCGGGAATGCCTTCTAGCACCTGTTTGTATTTTTCTTGAAGTGTTTGAGTTCCTTCGCCTTTTAAAAAAGGCACCGCAATCAGGTTATCTTGATCCCCGAATATCATTCCTGAAGACCCTTTTAATGCTGTGGCAAAATCTCCATGGCCACTAATAATTACTGAAATCATATGTGTTTGCTCCTCTCATTTAATGTCTTACACTTTTTAATAATGCAAGTTCCGTGCCAAAAAGGAGTATTAAACGCTTTCATTGATTTTCCAACTGCTTATTTTTATTTTTTAAAACACATTTACCCCAAAAAACAAACCTGTTTTAAAATAGGCATCCTTTTAATACAGGTTTGTTTTTTCACTTGAGAAGCAGCAAGATATAATTGTGACTTCAATGATGGGATACCCCCAACTTTTGTACATAACATAAAAATAGCAGTATCTGTATGTTAAAAAGTTTGGGAGGGAAAATTGTCGGAACTTAAATTCCCTCATAAAGCTTCCCAAATTGTATTTTCAATTGTTCTTTAATTTCTTTATTTTCCTTTTCTAAATCAATCCTGTTCTACCATATTATTGAGATATTTCACTTCTTATTTGTATACCTTCAGGCATACGCTTCCCTTCTTTTAATTTTTGATCTCTACAGGATAGGATGGGTTTTTGCCCGCTGTTATGACATGAGGTTTACAAACATGGGAAGCAGCAAAGGCTTTCTTGAAAAAGCGCTTGGCTGCATGTTTATCTCTTGATTCACTTAGATAAAAATCAATGGTATTCCCTTCTGAATCAATAACACGATATAAATACATCCACTTACAAGTGTGTTGAATTTTTTGCACTAGAACTAATATACTAGTTTAGATATCCCTTATCATCTGTTTTTACCTATAAATGGAATGAAAATGTTTGATTTTAACATTTTTAAAGATAGATGTCAGAAAAAAGCGTTATTTCATTATCATTTGAATGAGGAAATATTTCACTTGAATAGGTTACATACATAACCATCATCAATAAATACTTCGATACTTGTTTTAACAACTAGCACTTTTAAATGAACCTTCTTTTTGCTTGCATCAAATGGATCCTTACTCTCAACATATTTATTAGTCTTATCGGGTTGGTCTGTAAAACCTCTATTTACATAAGAAAAGTTATTCTTTACAAAAAGACCGACATCAATATGACGTTGTTTGTCCGTTGACTCACGAATTCTTAACCCTACATTCTTGTCATGTGACCAAGATATTTCAGTACCCAGAATATTAGATCGCCTACACCCGCTAATGGGCCCATTAACCCGATTTTCATTTCCTATATAGGGGTTAATAGGAAAATTCCCGAAAAAACGTTCATAAATCTTCACTTTTTTAACCTTGTTTTCTACTGGACCAATTTAACTGAAACGAAAATGAGTATGTTGTTTGTAAAACAGTATGAGAAAAGGACAATGAACGCTGAGGAAAAGTTAGAAGAATTATCAGACTACATTGCTGCATAAAACTACTCCTTACTTTTAGCCCAAAAATTATTTATTGGGGTTTTCCAAATTCATTAAACTGCCATATACGTAATTCTATTTTTCCTTTAATAGATTTTTCTGGAACAAATCCGAAATGACGACTATCTTTACTAACCAATCTATTATCCCCTAATACAAATACATATCCATTTGGGACATGACTTTTATGAGTAATTTCCTCTAATGTAAAATCATTAGTCATTTTATCTGACACAGTAAGTGTTTTTTTATATTGATTTAAATAAGGTTCAAGATACTTTTTTCCATCAATATATAAGGTGTCATTTTTCATTTCAATTGTATCTCCAGGTAAACCTATTACTCTTTTCACATAATTTTCATTTGAGTCTGGAGCTTTAAAAACAATTTCATCAAAACGATGAATGGGACTAACTTTACTTATTATCAGTCGGTTTCCATTTTGTAAATTTGGCATCATTGATTCTCCATTAACTACAACAACTTCAAATAAAAAGTTAGAAATCAACCACGTTAGTATTAATGCTAATGCAATAGTCTTTATCCATGATAAAATTTCTGATTTAGTTTTTGATTCTTTGCTAGTATTTACGTTGACCACGGTAATTCCACTCCCTATGATATTTGACGTTTCCTTTCACAAATTGCATAAAAAAGGAGGAATGCTAGTTAAACTCTGATTGCGAAGTGGCTCTCAATTTCTTTTACTAGCAATTCTGCACCTTCCGAACTCAGCACCAGTTTACCACCAGCAAGAGTTTTATTTTCTTTTGTCACTTCACCAGTTAAGGCGCAGCCTTTTTCAGAAGTATATTTTCGAAGAATGATCTTATCCTCATCGACAAAAATTTTTATTGGGTCCTTCACTTTGATATCCAATATTCTTCTTAAGTCGATTGGAATAACAATCCTTCCTAATTCATCAACTTTACGAATAATCCTTATACTTTTCATTTTTTGAATCCTCCTCATATATATAGGGTTTCAGTCTTAACGTACGTTTTTTGTGATTTAAGCTTGGAACCCCTTAGAGTATAAAAATGATTAAAAATTTTGTCGAATTTTGCTTAAAATATGTTTTTCGCGAAATCAACGCTCATCCGTGTACATAAAATGAATAGTTTTCCCCATCTTTTAAATCTTCCAGAAATTCTTTATAAGAATAGTCCATTACATATATACTCCTTACAAACTTTTTAGAATTTATAGTTTAATATGATTTAACAGTCTATACTGTATTCACGTCAGGTTCCCATAACATCACATTATCGGTAGTTATCACTAATAAACTATATTGATTTCAATTAGGTTCCATATCTCTAAAATAGATTTTCCATCTAGTTTAACTTTTTCAAGTATATTTTCCTCATCACTGATCGTAATTTCACTTGAATCATCATAAAATCTCCAAAATCCCCAGCTGCTAATGTAATACTTATCACCTTTATAAGTAAACTCAACTTCTCTTCCCATATTTAAATCTTCAAGAAACTCTTTATAACTGTAATCCATAAATTTCGTACTCCTTATATCTTCAGTTAACATAAAATCCAATTAATCTATCAAATATTCCGCTGCAAGTGATGAACTCAAATATCGTGCCATAGCGGTTTTATGAGTCCTTAACCCTAATTTTCGATAGAATTCTTTATTTCCTGTAGTTGCTGTTAAATGTACAAGTGAAGTGTCTTTTAACTGATCTAATAAGTGAGTAACAATAGTCTTACCTTTACCTATCCTTGGAAATCCGGATGAATTGCTACATCATAGATAGCATCATAAAATTCCCTATCAGTTAACACTCGGCCACAACCGACAATTCGGTTATCTATATATCCGATAGCGAGATAATATAAAACATAGATAGTGTAAACGCGGTCAGAGATAGCTTACTATTCGCTTAAGCTATAGATTTGTATAATTTCACTTGAAATAATCCACCAACATTATCTGCCGATTTTGCTAATATACCTGGTTTAATATCCCTTACCGTCTGTTTCTACTTATAACTGGAACGAAAATGTTTGATTGTAACATTTTTAAAGATAGATGTACCGCCATCAGAAAAAAGCGTTATTCCATTATCATTTGAATGAGGAAATACTTCACTTGAATAGGTTACATATCCATCATCAATAAATACTTCGATACTTGTTTTATCAACTAGCACTTTTATATGAACCTTCTTTTTGCTTGCATCAAATGGCGCCTTACTCTCAACATATTTATTAGTCTTATCGGGTTGGTCTGTAAAACCTCTATTTACATAAGAAAAGTTATTCTGTACAAAAAGACCGACATCAATATGGCGTTGTTTGTCCGTTGACTCACGAATTCTTAATCCTACATTCTTGACATGTGACCAAGATACTTCAGTATCCAATTGAAAAGCGTCCCCCTTTACCTTAAGGGTTTTAGACCCATTTACCTTTATTTCTTTAAAATAATTGGTTGAAAGAGTTAATTGGTTTAATGCCTCAATAGGTTGTGAAGTAAGAATATATTCATTGATATCTTGCTTTTTTAGTTGAATTTGACGAACAATAGAATCAACCCCGTTGAAACCGTCTCTTAATGTGGGGGTACTGTTCGGATAATCCCAATTATTCATCCAAGCTAAAGCATAACGTTTCTTATTACTTTTACCATCTTGAAAAGTAACGCCGGCATACCAATCGAAGCCATAATCTAACCATTTTGGTTCACTGTTATCTGCGAAAAATTCCTTCCCATTATAGTTACCAATCCAATAGGCATAGGTATTGGGTTTACCTATAGATTTTCCATTCGCACTAGCACCGAGCACCCATTTATATGATCCGTCATTTGCCTGTATCTTGAAAAGATCCGGACATTCTATAGTACCTATATCTTGTGTGAAGAATCCCCCTGTATAATGCCACTCCTTTAGATTAAGGGATTCATAAAAACCAATCTTCGTTCCCTCTGCCAAAACCATCACCCACTTATTAGCTTGACTATCCCAGATAATTTTTGGATCTCGAAAATCCTTTTCTTCTGGATTTGGAAGAATGGAATGATCACTATATGACTTGAATGTTTTACCACGATCTGTACTGTACCATAAATACTGTTCTTGTTTTCCACCATCAGCAGATGGTTGTGTTACAATCGCTACAACGGCTCCCTTTCCAAATCCTGCAGTATTTTGATCATCTACGACAAATGATCCAGTCCATGGATCACCATTTTTTGTAGTGTATTTAGGAATTGCCACCCCTTCATCTTTCCAGTGCACCAAATCCCGAGATGTCGCTTGCCGCCATTCTGTACCATTTCCGTTTGGATAATCCTTATTATATAAGTAATAGTAATGGTACTTACCATCGAAAAAGACAGGTCTTTGAGGATCGTTTATCCATTTGTCAGGTGCACTAAAATGATAGACGGGGCGATAGGTTAAAGTGGATTTATTAGCAGCTTGGTTTATCTTCTTATCTGTTGGAAGGAACAATAATCGTATAAAAAATATACTTCCTAGGCAGATAATGAAAAAAACACCTATCCATTTATAGACTTTTTTATTAAATACTCTATTTTTCAAATAGATTCATCCCTTTTTAATTTTGATGGGAGTCGAGTGGTTTTTCTGCGATTTAGAAATAGATAAATTAAACTACTTCTTTATGCTTATTTGGCATGCCTTTTTTCAGTAGCATAGACATTGCTTTGCAGAAATGGCTCTATTCTTTGCATTCATTAATGTTAGCTTGATGGGCATGGGGTACCACTACTAAAACTTTATTAAACTTTTCTTGTAGCTCCAACTTATCTTTAATAACTTGTAATTTTTTAAGAATTAGATCAGAAGGCTCAATCTTCTGAACAGGTTTTAACTTTCCATCGTAAGGCGAGTCATACTGTTTAGTTGACCTAGTCACAGGGTTGCTGTTATGTACCGCAAAGTAGCAGATAATTGGAGAGATGATATGAGGAAACAGGAGCAAAGTGCATGCTCCTTATGTTGTTTCTAGGGTCCGTTTCTGAATAGCTCTGTATAAAGAGCCTAGTGAAATACCAGTGCCTTCTATAATTTCTTTTACATCGTTGCCATCGAAGGAAGTATAACATTCCAAGTTGTAATACTACTTCAATGAGATGTGTCACATTTCCATTTTTTAATGCATGCGGTTGAAGATATTTAGATAACTTCTGAATATTGGTGTGCTCCCCTTCTTTACTACTCAAACACTTTGCTTGTACACTTCCTCAACGGAATAGTTACGCCCCGTCCGAGCAACTTTATTCCATCCTTCTTTATTGACGAAATAAGCTGCACTTCCAACCATGATATAAAACAAATTGATAAAACGGAAGATGATTAAATCTAAGAAAGTCGTACCAATAATGGCGAATAAATTTCGTTTTGAATATCCGAATCCATACTGATTCGAAATAATTAAGCTAATGAAAGTATATAACATATTCACTACAAGTGATCCGATTACATAAAACTGAATCACTTGCCAGGAGATTTCAGAGATAAAAACCATCAAGCTAATCAGAAAAAATCCTGTGAAATACGAAGCGACGACACCGACTAAAAAAGAATCCACTAAGAAGAAAAAGGAAATGCGATTGGTAAACATACTCTTGATGAATGTCATGAAATACAAGACAAAGCAATCCATGAACGCTTTTTGCCAGCGTACTCTTTGATTGTATAAATCTTTCCATGATTCAGGAACTTCGGTAAAACAAATTGCTTCAGGTACAAATAAAACGCGCGTTCCTTTATGTTTCATGGCATATTGCTGCACCTTTAATGTAACATCAATATCTTCTCCAATTGTTTGTCGATATCCGCCAACCTCTAATAATACCTTTCGTTTGAAGGCTCCGAAGGCTCCTGAAATAATCGACAAGGCATTGGATTTGGCTAATGACGCTTTTAAAATGTAAAATCCTCGCAAGTATTCTAAAATCTGAAAGCGCACAATTTGTTTCATCTTGCGAAGTGATGGCACAAAACCATTTCGAGTTTGTTCAAATCCTTGTAAAATATGGACATTCCCCCCAGCAGCAATCACAGAGGAATCATCAAAAACTTGATTTAAAAGAGATAAGGCTTTTGCATCCAAAACGCTATCTGCGTCTAATGTAATTACAATATCTTTTGTGGCATATGTTATTCCTGCATTTAAACTATCGGCTTTTCCACCATTTTCTTTATCAATCACTAGCACATTCTTATATTGATTAGAAAGATAAATTTGTCGAATTGGCATGAAGCCTAAAGCGTGAGCAGGCTTTTTTAATTCTTGTGGAATTAATTGTAGCTCACTGATTAATGCTTTCATGGTCTTATCAGTAGAACCATCGTTGATGAAAATCAGTTCATAGTTATGATAATGAAGTTGCTTCATTCCTTGAATGGTGGTAGACAAAATGGAGACTTCATTGTAACAAGGAATCAAAATACTCATTCCAACTTCTTTGTCAGGTGTTACTTTCAAATAACTAGGTGTTTTCTTTGAAGCTTTTAAAGCATTGAAAGTATGAAACAACGGAAATAGTATACATAACACAAATAAAATGAACGAAACTATATACAAATTTTATTCCTCATTTTTTATTTTTGGTTTATCTTGTTGCGATTGGATAACGAATTCATTTTTTTTTTAAAAAATCATATTGATTCGTGACAAAATAAAAAAAGCAATTATAATTGCTTTAAGAATGTGAATGATCTTTCCTTCACTCATAACTTGCTTACATACAATTGAACAGCAGGTTATCTTTAAAACAATAAATTAGCGCGGTAAATATATAAAGAAAATGTCGATATTCTATCGACATTTTCTTTCACCCTGAATTTTGCTTTTTACGGAATCCGGGACAATCTTAACTGTGAAAAATTATTTGTTGTTATCGCCAACTGTTAATTGTCCTTGCTCAAGGATGCTGTTTGGTACAACAGACGTTTTTGATCCTTGAATGTTAAGCAAAAAGCTTGGTGCAAAAGTAGATTGATGGTCTGTATAGAAACCTCTATTGGTCATGTAACTTGTTATTACCACATTATTACCTTCAGCTTGCGGTACAGCAAAGTGAGAGTAAGTAAATGTATGGTCTGCAGGGTCTAGATTCATGTTTAATACTAGGCCGGTTCCATTTAACGGTTTGAATGGACCATTTAAGGAATCGGCTACGAAACCTAACATGTAAACATCTTTGTCACCAATGCCATCAATCGTCATTTTGGATCCTCTTGAATCCGTGAATAGATACCATTTATTATTCATTTTAAATATATTGGCACGTTCGATTTCATCTGTTACTGTGTTTGATGCAATTAATGGTTTCATAACACTTTTCACTGTATAGTCATCGTTTAATTCAACAATGCCCAATGCACCATTCGCTAAAGAAGCAATTTGTTTTTTAGGACTTTGTAACAGATTATTTTTTTCATTTTGGAAGAAGACGTCACTTCCGCCATAATATGCTTTATTATTGAAAGATTGATCGCCTTGATAACCATCTGAAGTTCCTGTATTGGCTTCAAAGACAAGATATTTATGACCATGATCTTCAACATAGTGAGGGTCTCTTAAAGTATGGTTATCACCTGAATTCCACTTGCCTTCATCGATAAATTGCTGAATATTTTGATAAAGTGTACCGTCTCCGCCATCAAAAACAGATTTGTGATCAGATACTCCATCAACTTTAAGTGTAGCTGCATCCGGCTGGGATAAGTTGACTTGAGCAGTTGATATAATTTGGTTACCGGCACCGGTTCCACCATCTTCAGGAGTACCTGAGTAATCTGTATAAAATAAACGGACTTTGCCATCTTTAGTTAAAGTAGCAGAACCTGACCACTCCTGTGTTTGATATTTAAGATACGGGTCATTTGGAACAAATTTATCACTATCTTTAAATACTCTTCCAGCATTTTTCCAGCTATCAATCGATGTATCACCGACCTTTTGATAGAATAAATAAATTGAAGTATCATTACTGTTTTTTGGGTCACCTGCTAAAGCGAAAACGATATGATATCCTTTATAATTTGCAGCAGTACCATCAGCGTTTTGCAGTGGCCAGCTATCCCATACATCTAAATCTATTAAGTTTCCTGACTTATCATACCCTTTTGCCGAAGCAATGTTTTGTATTTTTGATGCATCAAATTGAGGCACTTTAAATTGTGGACTGTTTTGTTGTCCTGGAATTTTTAGCATGTTATATCGTGTGATATGAGAAATTCCATAGTTGTCATTGTAATTCTGACTGTTGTTTTCTGCAGCAAAAGTTGTAATTCCCCCACCTATTAGAAATGCTGTGGTTAAAGTTAACGCTGTTGTTTGTTTTAAAACCTTTTTGAAATTTATTTTTTTGTTATTCATACATTCGTTCCTCCTCTTTTTCCACAATCTGCTAAGGCTTGAATTTGAAATATTTCTCTGTTGATCTAGCGTTTAATTAATAGAACCGGTTCCAATAAGAACTTTACTTCAATAATCTGTTCCCGTCAAACAGGTAAAATGTACTAATTATAATCACATTTACAGTAATAGAAAAATTCAACCAGGATGATAGTCGCTCTTTGTTCTTTTTCATTTACACTTTTAGATTTTTAAAATTAGGAGAAAATATACTTTTAAGTCTCTAGTTTATTATCAAAGTTTAAAAGTATCTAACCCGGCAATGAGAAACATATGTATACCCTTTCCTAATTAATATTTATTTCTATCTGGAAACCTTTGCACCAAATGGGTGTTAAAAAGCGTTATTAGCATTAATCTCCAGATGTATATTTCTTTTTTGTAAAATTAACGTAAAAGAAAATAAGTCAAAAGAACTAGTTGAAAAAAAAGGGAAATAATTATTTTGGAAAAATATTAAATTTACAATTTCTTTATAAAACATAAATATAAATGAAATAAAGTTACCCACAAATAAGCTATGTGCCTCTCGTACCAGTTTAGTGAAAACTAAACAATACGAAAAGCAGGGATCTAGTTTGAATAAAAAGAATAAGCGTAAAACCAAGAACTTAAGTGTCCTACCTTACGGCAAAAGAACGTAAAATTGTTAAATGGTACAAGATTAAAAGGTTAGAAGCAAAACAAAGAGGTCTATAATATGATAATTATATGTTACATGACAAATAGAGGTGTCTAAACGGACCATTATTCTACGTTTGTGCCAAGCTTTTTGCTTAACATTCAAGGATCAAAAACGTCTGTTGTAAAAGATACATCCTTGAGCTAGGACATTTAACGATTGACGATACAAGCGAATAACAATGTTTGCTAATTCTGATTATTTGTTGGTCCTTCCACCTAAAATACAATAATCAGTTCAGGATTATAACTAAAAAATAGAAAGCTTAAGATTAGGGGAAATGGTATAGTTTATCGCCATTTCCTTTTGTTTTAGGCATTAAGCAGACATGGAGCCTCTACGAGCATAATTCTCCTGTCAAGAAGCCAGCTGTTCAAACAGTTGGCATCGCCAACTGAGACTATCATGCCCGCAACTCCAAATCAAGCCGGTGCTTTGAATTTTATGCGCCCTTTACACTCGAACTTCTTTGATTACCAAGGATCCTTGCTTTTCATAGAATTCTTTTGGGATAAATCTAGAATGCTAGAATGGATGCGCTGTTCATTATAAAACTTCATAAACCATGCCACTTCTTCGTATGTTTCGAATTGAAATCTACTAAAACAATCATCTTCTAGAATTCGATGAAACGACTCAATATGAGCGTTCATATTAGGCGTTTTTGGCGGAATTCTTTCGTGTTCGGTTTGAAATTCCAGGCAACCCTGTTCAAAGGCATGAGAAATAAACTGTGGTCCATTATCAGATCGAATCACAAGTATTTCCTTTTTATCAACTTGCTTCCTTTTTATTAAAGCTCTTTGTAAATTATCCCTCATTTACTTATGGTACGGTTCACCACCATTAATCTTAAACTAATTTTCCTTCTGCTTTATGGTTAGTTGCAACTTTTCCTCCACAATCTAACCCCGTTTGTTGAAAAAGAAAATAGGCTATACTCTTTATGTAAAACCTAAATTTTTAATAATAGATATATATAGATTTATAAAACTAGTGATAATGATAAAGTATTCCCTATTGATAGGAGCCTTTGCTCAAAGAGAGCAAAGGCTATTTTTTGCGAGTTCTTTCTATTATATATTGGTACTTTTCAATTTTATTTCGTACCCTTAACTAACTTATAAAATGTTGTCTTTTTAACCCCTATTTCTTGCATCGCCTTCACAGCTGTCATCTCTCCCGATTTCCATCGATGATAAGCTTGCTTAAACTCTTCGGTAATAATAGATTACGGTCTTCCAAAAGCTACTCCATTTTGAAAATAGCCAATATAATGTCTTAAACTGCCATTTTCGAATAATCTCTTTTTTACAAAGTTTTTCAACATGATGTCAACTATGTTGTATTCCCTTGATGTCTATCGTATGATTTAGCTATATAAATCAACATAGTTTATAAATTAAATATAAAAAGCGAATTCTAAATAGTTTATAGGAAGTGTCAATATTGGTGGATTTCGGAGGTATTAAGAACAGTAAAGGACTTCTATAGCACAAAAAGCCGATTTCTTTAGACATTAAGGAATCGACTTTTCTATTAATCCCTCTTCAACAATAGGCCTGATTGTTGAAAAACGAAATTATGAATTGTTGTTGGTTGCTTGCTACAAAAGCCAACTATACTTTGGTAAATTTAGGTTAAGATTATTCATGATACGGTTCACCGTAACGTATGTAAATGAGGTTTTTTATTTTTATCTCATTTTTCAAAACTTTGCAGTAAATGACTAATTTCCTCTTTTGTCGGGAGAGAAGAAATGGCTCCCTTTCCTGTTGCAGTAAGTGCATCACTTGCATTTGCAAATGAAAGGAGCTCCTGATAATGATGTTGAAGAACTTCTTCTAGGTTTTGTTGTCTCACATCTTTTTCTAACAATTTATATAAGAATCCGCCTATAAACGCATCTCCTGCACCGGTGGTATCCTGAACTTCCACGTGATATCCAGTAGACTGATAGTTTTCATTTTTTAAATATAGCTCTGCACCTTGCGCACCCTTTGTATAAATAACCGCTTTTACATCTCCCGTAAATAAAGATTGAATCGCTTCATTTATAGTAGAAATGCCTGTAATGAACTCCAGCTCTTCATCTGAGATTTTTAGAATATGTGCCATTGGAGCAAATTCCAAGATTGTTTTTCTGCAATCTTCCGGATTGTTCCAAAGAGGAAGTCGCACATTAGGGTCGAAGCTGATAATACTTCCTTTTTCTTTAGCTGCACCGATTGCCTTCACATGTGCCTGTTTCATCGGGCTTTCAAATAAATCTACAGAACAAAAATGGAGAATATCCCCCGACTCAAACCAACTTTCCTCTATCTCAGTTTCACTGAGAAGAAGGTCTGCGGAAGGATTTCGATAAAAGGAAAAATCACGTTCACCGTCATTATGCAACGATACAAAAGCAAGACCTGTTTTCGACTCATTGGTTCTTATAATTTTTTCCTGTATTTACACCTGCTTGTTGTAATTGATCTAAAAGGAAGTCTCCAAATGCATCGGTACCCAGCTTTGTAATCATAAACGCTTTACAGCCATACTTTGCAACGGCTGCTGCAACGTTTGCGGGAGCGCCTCCTGGTGTACGTTCAAACGTCAATACATCTTTCAGTGCTCTTCCCTTTTGGAGGGGAATGAAATCAATTAATACTTCCCCGATAGAATATAAGCTTTTCATCCTTTTCACTCATTTCTTAATCTTACTCATAAATCCCATTTGGTTGCATGTAGCAATGCTTTTCCGCCCGTTGTAAAAAAGCGAATTTCTTTACTGTCTTCCTTAGGGAAGATCCGGCTTGTAAATACTTCTTCTCCATCATTTATAAAAATCTCGACAGAGGATGTGTCCACAAACAGGTGAAATTTAATTTTAGATTCATCGATAAAGCATTTCCTAACGGTTCCATACTGGTCCCCTACGGATTCACCTGAAAATGTTCGGTCTAAAATGACCTTTTTCTGAACGGCAACATACTTAATAATGGTTTTCTCGTTATCCCCAGCCCTAAACTGGACTCCAAATTCTTTTGCATCGAAATTTTCAAACTCACAAATCATTTCGAAAGATGTTCCCGTAAAGGCATCATACATTTTCTTTTCCTGATGAATAACGTCTTTAATCTCATGTTGCTGTTTCCGAAGTGCTTGAAGCTCTTTTACTGGTTGTTGAATTAGCTTGCTATTCCGAATCGATAATTCTCTTGGCAATGTCAAACAATGAGCCCACCCGTTTTTATCGGTAGGGTAATCAATTTCCGGCAATCCCATCCAACCTACTAAAATTCGCCGACCATCCGCATCCATCATCGTTTGAGGTGCATAAAAATCAAATCCTCTATCAAGCTCTTGGAAAGGAGCGTGCGTGAGTGTTAGTTTTTCTAAATCCAATTTATCTCCAAGAATATAACCAGATTGATAAATATTTTTAAAGTGATCTTCTTTCGGCTCAAGCCCCTGTGGAGAAAAGATCAGAACACCTTGGTCTTGCAGTTTAAAATAATCTGGACATTCCCACATATAGCCAAAAATTTTTAAATTGGTTTTCAGCTCCCCTTCGAATTTCCAATTTAGCAAATCCGTCGAACTATATAATACCACACAGCCTGTTTTATTTTCCCGTTGCGCCCCAATAACTGTATAGAATTTATTACCATCTTTCCAAATCTTAGGATCACGAAGATGATCTGTATATCCATTTGGAACATCACGAATAACTGGCTGTTCCAGTTTTACTATTTCCCCTGCTTTATCCATAATGGCAAGACGTTGATAAGAATGTCTTTCCCAATTTTCATCGCGCGTGTTTCCGGTATACAATAAAAACAATTTTCCATCATGTTCAATTGCACTTCCAGAATAGGCACCATGGCTGTCATAATCATCCGTTGGTTCAATCCCTATCCCAACGTTTTCCCAATGAACAAGATCCTTTGATTTAGTATGATACCAATATTTTAACCCGTGCACGGGACCAAGTGGAAACCACTGATAAAATAGGTGATACTCACCGTTATAATAAGAAAAACCATTCGGATCATTCAAAAGACCTGTTTCAGGTTGTATGTGAAATGTTTGACGCCATTTGCAATCGCTCACTTCTAATTGCAATTTTAGAAGTTCTTCCTGACTTGCTTCTTCTATACGGCGATAACGCTGTTCTTTTGTCCATATCATGTTAGTCAAACTCCTTTTAAGCAATAAAGGAGAATCATTTGATTCCCCTTCCATTTCTATTGGTTATGCCGCTTTCAAGACCATGAATATTTTTTTTAGCATCTCGTTTAGCTAACACAAGCGTTAGGAAGAAGGCAATGACAATAGAAATTCCCATTCCAATTACATAATAAATAATAGAAGCTGGATTAATAGAAATAATTCCAGGAAGTCCTGCTGCACCAAGTGCTACTGCCCTTACCTTAAAGAAAGTTACAAATGCAGAAGCAACCGCCGAACCAATAATGGCTCCGATAAACGGGTATTTAAGTTTTAGGTTGACACCAAACATAGCAGGTTCTATAATGCCTAAAAGTGCAGAAATCCCAGATGCAGATGCAATACTTTTCATTTTTTTGTCTTTGGTAATAAGAAAAACGGCAAGGGTTGCTGCACCCTGGGCTACGTTAGACATACTTGCAATTGGAAATAGGAATGATCCGCCCGTTTTGGCTACATTAGCGATTAACTGAGTTTCAACTGCAATAAAGCTTTGGTGCATACCGGTAATAACGATTGGCGCATAAAATAATCCAAAAATCCCCCCGCCAACAAAGCCTGTTGTGTTATATAACCAAACGATTCCATCTGTGAAAAGATTACCAGCAGAGCGCGTTAACGGACCAACAAAAGTGAATGTTAGTACTCCAGTTATTAGGATAGATAATAATGGTGTTAAAAGATTATCCAATGCGGATGGAATGACTCTTCGTAAGTTTGTTTCAATTTTCGCTAAAATGAAAGAAGATGCAAGAACAGGTAAGACGGCTCCTTGGTATCCAACCTTTTCAATAGTAAGACCGAGAATATGCCATGCAGGTACCTTATGGTCTACTAATGCTGCTCCATATCCATATGCATTTAACAAATCCGGATGAACCATGATCATCCCAAGTGCGGCCCCTAAGAAAGCATTTCCGCCAAATCGTTTTGTGGCAGAAAAACCAATCAGCACTGGCAAGAAGACAAAGGCAGCATTTGCAAATGTATTAATCATTGCAGCTAAATCAGCAATACCTGGATTTGCATCAATCAATGATTTCCCATGTATAAATAAATCTTTTGCGGTTAATAGGTTATTAAGTCCCATTAATAGACCGCCTGCAACGATGGCTGGAATGATTGGTACAAAAATATCGGAAAGTAATTTGACAAGCTGGAGGAGCGGATTCTGTTTTTTCGCTCCTGCACTTTTCACCTGACTTGTAGACATTTCAGTAATTCCTACTAGATTTACTAGTGGCTTATAGACCTCGTTTACAATTCCTGCTCCTAAAATAATCTGAAATTGTCCAGCCGTTAAAAAGGTTCCTTTTACTACATCCAAGCTATCTAGTGCAGCCTGATCAATTTTTTCTTCATTGTGTAATACTAAACGCAGCCTTGTTGCACAATGTGCTGCAGCTGAAACATTTTCTTTTCCGCCAATTGCATTTAATATGGCTTGTGCAATTTCCTTGTGACTCATAATCATTCTCCTTTATTATAAGTTTTATTCCGGTACCGGTTCCAATTCGTTTTAAAAAAATAAAAACTAACAATAAACAGAGGAACCGGTTCTATTGAAAATGATGATTATTTTCGGAACCGGTTTCGATAGAATTATAACTCATGAATAAAAATATTGCCAACGCTTTCTCTTTCAATTATTTTATATTTTGACAAGGTTAATGGTTCGGTTTCTTTCCCATTTACTAACTTCACCATATTTTGCGCTGCAACTTGCCCTGCTTCTTTGTAATAGAACTTGGCTGTTGTTAAACCAGGATGAATGACTTCTGTTACCTCATACCCGCCGAAGCCAGTGATCGATACATCAGCCGGCACCCTAATCCCTTTTAAATAAGCTGCTTTTATAGCGCCAAGCGCAATGTTGTCTGTCGCACATACTAATATAGAGGGACTAAATTCATCAATTATGAACGGCACCTTTGTGATTGCTTCTGCTATTTTAAAACTTGTTTCATAATATTTCACTTCACAGCCTTCTACCTCTTGAATCGCTCGTTTAAATCCTTCTTTTCGATTCACCCCAACAGCAATATCCTTTTCAGTTACTCCCAAGAAGGCAATTTTTCGGTGACCATTGGCAAGGACATACCGCCCTAATTCGTAGGCTGCTTCAAAGTCATTATGAATGACGCTGTAAATATTCTCATGCTGTTGGCCAACGAGCAATACGGGTATTTGCAGCTGATTAAATGCCTCCAAATGAGTAGCCGTTATTTGGGTAGCCAGCAGGATAATCCCCGCCACCTTTTGCCTGGCCATGCTGTAAATATTTTCGATTTCCCGTTCTAAATCTTGGCTAGTATTAGATATTAACATTTGGTAGTTTAATTCTCTTAATTGCTCGTCAATGCCAATTAACGTTTGCGAAGTAGCATACGAATCAAGTCGAGGTACAATTGTCCCAATAATATTGGGTTTCTTTGCTTTTAAACTTTGGGCAAAAGTATTTGGAATATAACCGGTCTCTTTTATAACGCGTTCAATCTCTTTTTTAGTTAACTCGCTAACAGATCCGCCATTGAGATACCGTGAAACTGTACTCTTTGCAACACCTGCTAGTTTAGCAATGTCGGAAATTGTTTTTATCATTATTTCATCCCCATTTTCATGCAGCACATATCTATATTTCAATTCATTTGGTATGAATTTAACTTTTTGCATTTTTTACAAATAAAACCATTAAAAATTGTTTTAATTATTTTCCCTGTACTATCTCCAAGTATTAACTCATGTTCCACAGGTTATATCTATTTTATCCTAAGTATAAAATGATTTTTTTCATTAAGAAAGGCTTTTAGATTTGTTATCGTTGATTTTATTAGTGTAAATCATTTAAATAATTTTGAAGTGTAATTTTCACTTTTTATTATTCCCCTATAAAGAAGCAGGGTTCCTAAAAAACAATTACAAATTCCGGCCATTACATTCCCCCAAAAGATTCGAAAAAACCTCATTTACTAATGATACCGCTCACCGACCTTTTATTCCACAAACTGGCCCTGTTTATTGAAAAAGAAAATGGACTACACTCTTTATGTAAAATAATTTAAAGTATTCCCTATTGATAGAAGGTTTATCACTAGTTGAGCAAAGTCTATTTTTTACGAGTTCTTTCTATTATATAGGGTATATTTCGTAGTCCTTAACTAACTTATAAAAAGTTGCTTTATTTCTTGCATCGCTTTCACAGCAGCCCTCTCTCCAGATTTCCACCGATAATTAGCTTGTTTAAACTCTTACGTAATAATAAATTTCGATCTGCCGAAAGCTCCGCTTCTTTTCAGAGCTACATCAATGCCTTCAAGCTGCCTTTTTCGAATTTGATTGCGTTCGTCTACAGGAGTTGCTCCGCCAACTCCTGTCCCTATCATATTAGAGGGTTTCTTTCTTTTCTACCTATCATTTTCAATACTTGACGAAGACCTACTAAAGCAAATCCCTCTATGTACTTGTAAGCAATTATTGCGATAAAAGCTGAAATATTAATTATACCAAAAGGTGGGATAAACCGCCTAAAGATAGCAAAGTAAGGGCTAACTAGTTTTTCAATCCATATACCAACCTTTGTTGAATGGAATTGTGGAAACCAGGAACCCAAAATGAAAATGAAAATTAACCAATAATAAATTTCAAAAATGTACTGTCCAATTTCTAAAATGAAAGAGCCCAAATTTTTATTTCATCCCATCGATTATATTTTTTCTCTACCAGTATGATGCCTTCCAATTTTCTTGGTAATTTATTTTATTGGATAGTTTAAAGCGTTTTTCCCAAAATTCCCTTTCCTGTTCTTCTCGAATGGCTTGATACACATCTTGGATTTGTCCATCTTGGTTTATAAGGTTTGTCCATTCTTCACAATTAATATGACTTATTAAATCTTTCTTATTATCACCAAACCAGTATCCAATTATATAACGATAACCATTGTGTAACTGCCAGACCGCACCAAACATCCTATAAGTCAGAGCGTTTATATCAAGATACTTAATTCCAATTCCAAAATATGTTGGTATGGAGCAATTTTTGTAAAGGTTGTTTTTTATCATAAGAGACTTATGAGTTATTTTCACTTTTTAATCCCTCCTAAAACTCATAACCACTATAAACTTATACATTTATTTTTTTATAGAGCCTGCATTAAGTCCCCCATTACTCGTTTTTTTCCAAAAAAAAAGACCACAATTGAAAAGCAGGCTTTTCTTGTAAAAAAACAAAAAAAGCCCCTTTCATAAGATGGTCTTTTGACCTCCTTCGCTTTAGCCGACGAAGTTAGCTGACAGGTTAGGATGGCGAAAGAGTTAACATCCCTTCTACAAATCTGTAGAATTAACCCCAAAAAATCGGATTCTCCGTTCCCTTACGGGATTAGGCAATATGAAATTGTTTCCTATGTACATGATAAAACTCCGAAGAAAATAAATTGTAAAGGGTCAAAATAGCTCTCAAAAGGTATTTCAGTCTATTTTTTTATTTATTAATAAATCGTTTATATATTTATAATACTACATACCACCCTTTCTCTCTCCATTTTCCTTATTCAGCCAAACTGCTTAATCGAAGAAAATTTAAAGGTGAATGGTTTAGCCCTGGAACACAATGTGTATCAACAAAGACACTTACTTATTCTGAGTTAGTGGAATCTTTTTATTTTATTAACCCATGTGTCCTGTATGAGTTGTATGCCCAGTATGTTCTGTAGTACCTGTGTGATGATGGTTATGATGATGGTTATGATGATGGTGGGTGTGATGGTGGGTGTGGTGGTGGGTGTGGTGGTGTGTCTGATGATGTGTATGGTGTTGAGTTTGTTGATGTTGGGTACCAGTTGGTAATTGTCTGTTATCTTGTTGTTCATTTTGGGCCACCTGGTAAGGGTTTGGGTATTGCTGATAATAAGGGAATCCATAATTTTGATTATACGAATTCATTTTTATCCTCCTCGCTATTTTCCTTTAACTTACTTATTTAAAATATGCTGGTTGGGTTAAAAGGTAATATGGCATTAACCTAATTTTCAGCGAATTAATTATCCAAGAGAATTAAAAAAGAAAACACTTAGATTAGACTAAGTGTTTCGCATTATAAATCAGCTATTTTAGTTAACAACGAAAATATTTTTACAATTTTCCGAATTCATTAAAATTAAAACGGGTAAATCATTTTTACATTTAAATTGGAAAGAAATGTACTATCAAAACCTGCTCCAAGAGCATGGGTTACTGTAATTCCACTCACTTCGATTTGAGCCAGGGCTTGTTTCAACTATTCAAATTTTGTTGGACGTGTAATAATTTCAATTTTTGTTAGTACCTCACTCATACGATCACACTTTTAGAAAAATTAAGCATCGTGATAGGCTTTTTTTCCATGCAGTTTAATATCTAATCCGAGAGATTCTTCTTGCTCATTTTCCCGGCAGGGACGAACGAAGACTTTTACAAGTTTAATAAGTATATAGGATACAATCCCAAAAAATAGATAGGTTGCAACAATTGCAATTAACGGCTTTAAGACTAAGCTTGGATAAAATAATCCATTTTCTCCGGCTGAATTCACGGATTTTGTGGCAAACAAACCTGTAGCAATTCCGCCCCACGTTCCGCCGATTTTAGCAATCCAAACATATCAAGAGCATCATAACCGAATTTTTCTTTTTCCCAGAAAACCCCCAACAACAAATTGTACCTCCAAGGAATCCGATGAGAATATAGGCAGCCAGCGCAACATTAAATGAAGTAAAAATTTTATATTTTTTTAAAGAAAACAATATTTTAAAAAAGATGATTCATCATCACTTTTTGTGAATTAACATAAAAAAGGAAAACAATTTAGACTTCCTGGCAATAATGTTAGCACCACACAAACATTAATAGGAGGTTCTCAAATGTTTTCCGTGTTACTAGAATTGCCAGAGTTTGAAGTTGTTAAACAAGAGACTTTTGATACACATTATTTAGTTTATGTTGAGAAAAAAACAGTAGAGGAACGCTGCACTTATTGCGGCTTCCACTCATCGGTTGTCCACGACAAAAGGACAAGAAAAGTTCGGGATCTATCTATACTTAATAAGCCTTTATTTTTAATGGCCTGTGTAAAGAGATTTCGATGCCAGAAATGTGATGAAGTATTTTCGTCTTCTTTTGAATCGATCTCATTACACCAGCACTACACCAATCGTTTTCGTCTATTTATTTATGAACAAGTACTTGGTACGACCATCCAAGATATTAGTCGAAAATACCAAATTGCTTACTCAACGGTTGAGCGTATTTTCTATTCTGTAGCTCATGAAAAAGGCCAAAGATCATCAATTACTAATCCAAGAGATTCAAGAAGGTCAAGAGATCACATTGAGTCTTGATGAAGTAGCTGTTCGCAAAGGACATAAATATGAAACTGTTCTTTATGATGCCAACTTAGGAGCCGTCATGGGTATGCATCAACACCGTGATTTTGCTTCAACGCTAGACCTTTTATCGTTAAAGGTTTATTCACCCTGAACAGGTTAAAAACGTTGTGGTAGACATATGGGATCCCTTTCATAAAGCCATCCGGACAGCTTTTCCTAACGCACATATTATTGTCGATAAGTATCATGTCGTTCAAAAAGTAACTCAAGCGTTATATCAAGTTCGCAAGACAATACCCGGATTAAAGAAAGCTCGATTTTACCTTCTGAAAAGCTATGAAAATGTAAAGGAAAAACACCGACCACGACTAAATGAACTATTAGAAACATACGAGAGTCTAGCGTATGGATATTTTCTAAAAGAACTATTTAGAGACTTTTATAAATCAAAAGATTTTGAAACAGCAGACCAATTACTAAAGGAATGGCTTCAATTAGCCTGGAGTAGCCCGTTTCCATCATTTCATAAAGTGGCAAAAACGATAGAAAACAGGCGAAATCAAATTCTTCAATACTTTAAAACGCCGTATACAAACGGACGTACCGAAGGTACCAATCATAAAATCAAGAATATAAAACGACGGGCTTACGGATATCCGTTGGTAAACAATGAAAACAATGTATATGGGAAAAACCGTAATAAATTAGGGAAATGACTTAATGAAAATGGAGTGGTTCAAGAATGGATTGGTAGAAAATTGGGACTTGGAAGGAATACAATAGGCGATGTACCTAATAACCCTGACAGATCGCCTACTACATAAAAAGAGCCGAATAATATAATTTTAGGCTCTTTTTACATTTTATTTATTACTTGCAGTCAATGAATTTATATTTTTAGTCACCTTTTCACTATAGGAGTAATCACCATAACAATATGGATACCGCGATTTAAAAAGTCTTTTTTTGCAAGCATAAATCTTAGGGTGCTTTTGAACTTGTAATAGGGAAAAATCTTTGGCTAATTCCTCTCTATGTTTTCCTCCATGTTCTGCTACATAATTAATGTAACCAATTCCCATATTATAAGCTTGAATAATAGTCTCGAAATCTACCTGTTTTTCCTGACCGTAAGTAAGGATTTTTCGAAAATGTTTTACTCCTATTTGGATACTTTCATTTGGATCTTTAATCGAATTCGGAGGTAATCCTATCGATTCAGATGATTGCATGGGGTCTCCACCTTTACCATGACTTTCTTGCTGCATTAATGCAATGAGAATTGGGGTGTATTTTTCAAGATGGTATTTTGCTAATTCCATATGAATAAGCGGAGCGTATTTTTTAACTTTTACAAATGGATCCCGTTGAAAATAAGGAAGATCATTATCCCAATAACAGTAAGTGAATAATACAACTAATACAAAGAAAGGCACAAGCAAGACGAAGCTGGATTGAATCTTATTCAGTCTTCGTGGATTCATTTTTATTTCTCTCCTATTTTCATTCCTTTATTAATTATAGAGCATAATTTCTCGATAGAATACTTTAAATACTCCTGATTTTCATAGTACAGATAAACGCGTAATGTTGGTGGTACCCCTAGTGGAATTAGAACTACTAATAATAGCAACAATCATCATACTAAAAACAATACCTATCAATAGTCCCCAATTTCTAAAGTTACTAAAAATAGTCCCAAGTGTGTAAATCACTTGGGACTATTTTTATATCAAGCTTGTGTCAATCGGTATGCTGTTTGGTAATTGATTTTCATCCAACAGCAGTAACTCCGTAAGTATTCCCTTAAAAATTAATGAATATCTGCAATAATGTAGCTATAGTCAATCCAATGAGCAATGCGACCATAGTCCAGCCCCATATTCTACCGAATAAATTGGCTTGTGTATTGTCCCATCAACTTTTTATCACTTGTCATTAATATCAAGAATATTAGAAGTGGTGACACAAGGACTCCACCGATCACCTGAGTGATGATTGAGATGTAGTTTAAGGGCAAATTGGGTATTAAAATGGCGAGAGCAGCAAGGACTAGACTGCCAATATAGATGACATAAAATTTCGGTGCCTCCCAGATCTTATCATTGAGACTTTTGGACCAACCAAACAATTCAGCAATGCTCCAGGAAGAAGATAAAGATATTGTTATGGATGCCAAGAAGCCAGCATTGAACAACCCGAGCCCAAAGAGGATTGCTGGCCACCGCCCTACACTGTGATCAAGTGAACGGATGATGTCAGATGGGCATGCGTTGCTAATATTTTGTACGTGGCAAAGAGTGCAGCACCACAGAGAATAATCCCAGCTGCGACAATAACCTGAATGATACAGCCAATTGCGGTGTCAATTCGGCTAAAACGAAGCTCTTTTGCGGTCACACCCTTATCAATCGTACCACTTCCTTGAAAGAAGATCATCCAAGGGGCAATAGCATTCCCGATGGTTGCGATTACGTACCAAATTACACTGCCTTTTAGTAAATACGGAACATTCCATGCCGAAAAGGCATGCCCGATCGCTGCCATACTTGGATGCGTCATACCAGCTACCACTAAAAAGACAACATTGAGTAGTCCTACAAACAACGCAATTCGTTCTTTTGTCCAGTATCCAGTAAATACAACGAAAGCAACGATAAGCACTAAACAAATTATGGTACTAGGCAATAGTGGAATTCCTAACAATATCAGCCCCGCCGTCATCCCAATGAATTCGGTAATCAGTGTTAACAGATTTTCGAAAGCAAGGGTACTGATGTGATAGTAACCCCAAAATTTCCCATAACGTCGTAAAGCCAACCTGGAAAAGCCTTCTTGGGTTACGGCACAAAGGCGCATGCTCATTTCCTGAATCGTAAATGTCAGAGGGGCAAGGCAAATTACTAAAGGAATAAATAGCCCGATGCCAAATTGTGCCCCTGTAACGGCGTAAGAAATAACTCCACCCGCATCATTATCAGCCATTGCTGCGATAAAACCAGGTCCCATAAGTGCCCAAATGATTAATAATCGACGTTTCCAGCCTGTTTTATGTTTTGTAACAATTGAATGAAACTTGGATTGATTTATTTCTGTAGAAGATGATGTTGATTGTATTTCACTCATGTCCGTTTTCACATCCCACGTAAGTTTCTATACAACATTAATGTATTCTGGTGTTGAAGAATGTGCATAGGCTATTATCACATGTTGAAAATAAAGAAACATTTCTTAACATTCGAAATAAATATATAACTATTAGGGAGGAGTTTAGAAATGGGAGCATCATTTATATTTATAACTATAATATCTGGGATAGTATCATACATCCTTGGAATACGGATTATGAACCACTTTCATAAAAGGAGAAAATAGGTGGAAATATCTAATAATAAGACTTTAACGGTCAAGTTAAGGAACAATTTGGTAAAACCCAGGTTCGTTGAGCTTTTCTCAAAACATTGTTTTGAAATGGGAAGATAATAACATAATGCATTAGAAATTCAACATGTCAGTTGCCATTGCTGCTATTTTAGAAAATACCCGCAACACAAAACAATAACCATTTTGGAAAATGATCTCGACATAGCCCCGGAAGGTTTTTACATGTTGCAATTCCAAGTTTAGCTGACATATTTTGAAGCAGATAACAACCCACAGCATCTTATCAATATTAGCAATAAACGCAATAAATGTCGCCGGAGAAAAGGTAAAATTGCACGAATTCCTTTTCGTTCCCCTAAAATCGCTGCATGACATGACAGTTTGTTTTCGCTTAAAAAGAAGCATTATGCCCCTTGGTTTTCCTTATTCTAACCCATTCATCTTGTTTTCTCCCATTAAAATGGAGTTCTACTTTTCTTTCCCCCGTTGTAACGGCCTCTTGCGTTATTCAGATTACATTCAATACATTTTGCAAGATAGTAACCTTCCAAGAATCATTCCAATTCCTCCTTAACAAAAAAATTTAGAATAGTAATTTAAAAAGCTGAGGAAATGTGTTTATCTCTTACATATACTGTTGATAAAACTTCAACAAATTGAACATGTAGTAATTAGAAAGGGGGAAACAGCGATGCTAGAGAAAAATAAAGAACAAAACCTTGGGTTACTAATAAAGACATTGTTAAAGAAACATTCGCTGTCCATGCGAAAACTTAGCGGACTCACAGGAATTGATACAGCAACCATTTCACGAATTGTAAATGGGAAACAACAAGCGAAATTGAATCACTTACAACAATTTGCTTATCACCTAAACACTTCGCTAGAGAAATTAATTGAAGCTGCAGGTTATGAGATGGGTGGAGGAAAAGAAGAAGCAAAATCAGAAATTCTATACTCAGTGGATACCATTCAAAAAATCCTTCAATCCTTTAAATTGGTTGATACACAATTTACTTTGGCTCATGTCGAAAAGGAATTAGCTAAGTTCGAACAATATGCACAAACAGAAGAGGGACATCGGATTATTTGCGAGGATTTTAAGAAGAAAATAGAGCAAGTAGGTAGTGTGGGTCCATTTATCGAACAATTAAAGCAAATGAATATTCAATATTGTGATCCTACAACTTTAAGTGCTGAACGTGCAGTAATTGGAAGTGCGTTGTTATATTTTATTTTATCTGCTGACATTATCCCTGATTATGTATATCCAATTGGTTATTTAGACGATACAATTGCTGTGCAACTTGTGTTAAAACGTCTTGCGAAATGAATATTCTTATATAGAGCTATACCATGTAAGTAGGTGAAAGAAGACAAAAAAGAAATGCATTTTTTCCTGTTTTGTTCTAATAATTTATGTTCAATGGTCGGATTGTTAATTTATTACCTCCACCAGAACATATTTTCTAAAAGACACCACTTACTGACATTTATCTGTGCAGGTAGTTTGATGATAATTCTGATTAAACGGTTGTATATTGATAGATTAATGATGGTCATAATGAGAGTTTTTTGGTCAATATTTGAGTTTAAGGGCATTATAAGTTAATAACTTACCCATTCGAAAAGGGAAAAAAGAAAAAGGAAAAGAAAACAGAAAACCTTGTCTAGTTTTAAGGTCCTTTATAAAATTCACAAAAAAATGAAGTAAAAACCCCTATTTACATAAGTTATTAACTTGTAAATGGGGTTTTTTTAGTTGATGTTATTGTTACTTGAAGTATTGCTACAAATAGTAGTTTTGCTATGGCGATATGTGTTATTGCTCGTGTAACTCGCTGACGGTCATTTTCGTAGTGCTAAAACTATTTCTAGTTCCTGTACCTTTATAGAATTTTGTAACAGGGCTTGGAGCTAAATTTAATGATGCGCGAATTTCGTCAGATAACGTTTGTCGTTCTTGATTATCAACGAGTAAATACCAAGTATTATGAATTGTTGCTCCTTGCCCTTGTATTTGCATAGTATCAATCTTTTTAGCTGCAGGTTTGTATGAAGACGCAATATTAATCATATCATCTAACGTTAAGTTTGTTGTAATGTTATTTGCAAGTGCTTTAAGTATTTTATTGTAATTGACTAAAGTTGACATTGACTTACCTTTGTCGATAATTTTAGAAATGACTTCACGTTGTCTTTCCTGACGTCCAAAGTCACCTCTTGGATCTTGGTGCCTCATACGGGCATATTCAAGTGCTTGTAGCCCATTTAAGTGTTGTGGACCCGTTTTCAGCGTAACTCCATCCAATTCAAACGCATATTTATTATTTACGTCTATACCACCCACTGCGTCAATGATATCTTTAAAGCCTTGAAAATTCACATTAACATAGTAATCGATTGGTATATTTAAAAAGTTTTCAACGGTATCGATACACATTTCAGGTCCGCCATATTCATATGAAGCGTTAATTTTATTAACCTGATTCTTGCTTGGATCTTTATTATCAATTAACTTTGTGCGGGTATCACGTGGGATACTTAATAATTTAGTCGTTTTATTTTTAGGGTTAATCGTGATGACTAACATAGTATCCGTGTTTCCGCCGGGTTCGTCGGCGCGATGATCATCACCAAGCAACAAGATTGAGATTGGATCTAAATTGTTAAAGTTGACTTTTGATGTTCGCTTCGCAGAAACGTCTCGTAAAAGTGGCTTATTCATTTTATTAACAGCTGTTGCTACATTATTATAGACATTATAAAAAAAGATACCTCCGCCAAACAATAAAATTAGTAGGGCTAATAGACTGATGCGACCCCAACGTGGCTTCCTCTTTATTATCTTTTTATGATTTGATCTAGAATCATTCATAAAAACTGTTCCCTTCTTTACCAGTAGTATCTTAGTTAAAGACAATCATAAACAAATTAATTTTAAAGTTAATTATCTATCTACAAAACTACACATTTTACCCTAAGTTGCTATTTGTAGAGTTAAGCGAAGCTTAACGTTGTTGTTTTTTCATTTTTTCTTTCAACCTAAACAGCTATTTCTTTTCTATTGAGCCTCTTACTTCCTTTGATAGTAAATCTAAAACAAGTTTTACAACAATGGCGTCGTCTAAATACCCTATCGGAAAAATGTAATCCGGAATAATATCTATTGGTAATATGAAGTAGATTAATGCACCTCCCATTAAAGCTAGTTCACGTGGTGTACCGTTCATCGTACTAAATTTCACAAACATATCCTTCAAATGGTCAATAAATGGACCTATGCCGCCTACTTTTTGAAGCTTCTCCTCAAAGCCCTTTAAAATAGTCTCTTTCCCTACTTCAGTTTGTGCAAATTGTGTATATTTAGCTAATTGTTGTTCAACACATTCAATGGTAAACTTTTGATTATATATTTTTGAGGATTCAAGTATATTTAAAATGCTGTCAATAGACGAATGAAAATCATCAGAGTGGAGATTTTCCTGTTTTTGTTCAATAGGATAACCCGCAGCCACAAATAAATCAGCAATAGGGGCTTTAAGACAGTTGGCAAATTTTTGTAAGTGTTCTGGAGTAGCTTTTCGTTTACCGTTTATGATCCGTGAGATTGTACCTATATCGATCTCTGTAAGCTTACTAAGTTTCCTCATTGATAATGACCGTTGCTTAAGTAATTCTTTTAACAGCACACCAATGCTATTTTTTTTTACATCAGACATAATATACTATCCTTTTCTTTTAATTAATGAGAAATTAAGATATTAATCTTAGTTTTTATATAAAAAATCCAATGCACTAAATTAGTGTAATAAAGTAAATGCTGTTTATAAAAAAAATCTATATGTTGACTTTTTGTCAACATATTACACCGGTATTGCCAAATGGGAGTTTAATCCATTATTAAACTTTTAAATTATTAATATACCTTATTAATAAAGGAATAAATAAAATTGTTGAATTATTTCATTTATTTACACACCAACAATGAAGGCATATATTTTATGATTAATGAAAAATTAAGATATTAATATAATATTAATCTTAGTTTTTATATAAAAAATGTATTACAATTCAATAAATTAGTGTAATAAAATAAATATTATTTATAAAATATATCTATACGTTGACAATTTGTCAATAGATTATACCTGGTTGTTTGAATCCATGACACTGCCATACTTTCTATAAAGTTAAAACCAATATGATTTTCCAATGTTTTTGTGATGGATATAAAAAAAAAACACCTATTCTTTTGGTAAAATAATGGCGACAAAACCAATTAAACCAATGAAAGGTGTAACCCATTATGTTATCCACAAATCAATCGTCTATTACAAACTTTAATACTTTTAATTATTAATTACTTTCTAAATTTGACTCTAATAAATCATCAATTTGTTTAAATAGAATCTCCAAAGAATCCTCAAAATCTTCAGAGTTCAAGTCGTATTTTTCATTGAGGATGTATATTGGTTTTTCTTCTCTTGCTTTAGCTCGATATAACGGTGAATGAACAACAGCCCACTCTCCATCTAACCAGATGAATATCTGACTATAGTTTCCTTCCGAAATTATTTCATGGAAAGCACCCTTAGCCTTTAATCTGACATCCAATTGAATTCCTCCAAATAAGAGCACTGTAATATATATTTAAAACGTCTATAAACACAACTTACCACTTAAGATTATTATTATATACTCTAAAAAAAAGATGGTTATTTTCTGCTCTTTACTCGCCAACCTGCAATAAAAATATTGACAAGTAAGACAATCAATCGTAAGTTTACGATGGTTCAATGCAAGAATAAATCCTCGTTAGGTGAGATTCCTATACAAACAAAGGCCATTGACTGGAAACATCAAAAGACGGCCAATGGGTTACTCGGAATAGGTCGGATAAAGGCTTTACCAAATCTAAAGTGGGCGATGTCGTTCTCTACATTGTATAGTCCTAAAACTGAGCTAGGGGGATAAATGATGTTCTTCTGTGTACTTCTGTACTTTTAGAAATTGCACCTCAAATATAGGGGGTTTTTATTTTGCTTGAAAAATGCCTTACCAGGAAACAATATTTGTACCCTAATGCTTGGCATACTCTATCCTACTTCGGAGGTGAGCATATTTTCATGGATGATCCCGATGCAGTGAGTGCAGTTCGAAATAATGTATGGAATATGGAGGGAAATAAGCATCCTTCTAAATTTATAAGTATCAAGAGGAGGTTATTTCTATGCCTGCCGCACAAACTTTTTATTTGAGTCGGATTCTTGGTAACAAAGTGTGGTCCAATTCGAAGCACATAGTGGGCAAGTTGCTTGATTTGGTTGTGGATGTTACAGCTGTTCGTCCACAAGTTATCGCCGTAAAAATGAAGATCGGAAACAAGGTTCGGATTATCGATTTTTCAACCTTTGAGATTACAAAGAAAAATAAGCAATATTACATAGAATGCAAAAACCTAAAAGATAAGGAAATTTCAACGGAAAACACCTTATTCCTCGTAAAACATATTCTCGATAAGCAAATTGTCGACATGTATGGAAGGAAAGTCGTACGGGTCAACGATCTTAGACTTGCCATTCTATCGAATGGAGTCTATATGCTCGCGGTAGATGTTGGTTTTGAAGGGCTTTTAAGAAGGCTTGGTGTTGCAAAACCCCTAAAAAATATAATGAAACCAATGGGAATCAATATCCCAAGCCGTTTTCTACTTTGGGATGATGTCGAGACAATTGATTTTATTCGTCAAGGGATTAAGCTTTCCACATCATATAACAAGTTGTCTACCCTTCATCCCTCTGACTTAGCGGATATCCTTGAGGATTTAGACAGGTCCACTCAGTTGGCCGTCTTTTCTTCTTTAGACATTGAGAAAGCAGCAGATGTACTTGAGGAATTGGAGCCTGACGCTCAGGTTAATGTCATTGAGAGTCTTACTGTTGATAAAGCTGCTATCATGTTGGAAAAAATGCCAGCAGACGAAGTAGCCGATATTCTGGATGAATTGGATGAAGAACAGGCCATTGAAATTTTAAATCAAATGGAAAGAGTTGTATCTGAAGAGGTCCGTGAATTAATGGATTACCCCGAAAAATCAGTAGGTAGTCTGATGACCACGGAATTCATTTCATTTCATGAAAATATGACAGTAAATGAAGGCCATTGACCAGCTTAGGAGGTTAAAGCCCGATTCTGAATCCGTTCATTATCTCTATATTGTGAACAAAGATAATAAGCTTATTGCCAACCTCTCCTTACGTGACTTGATCATTGCACAACCCGCGACAATGTTGCATGACATTATGAATCGAGACATCATCTATGTTTCTGATGATGAAGAGATCGAAAACCTGAATGAAATCATTTCAAAGTATAATTTATTTGGCATTCCGGTTGTTGATAATAGAATGACCCTCATTGGAATTGTCCTAATAAATGACGTGGTTCATAACCTACTGAAATCCAAAAGAAGAAAACGCTAGAAAGGTGAGGGAATATGCTCTCGAATGTTAAGAAAAATCCGAATCTCTGGAGAAGGACTTTGATATTTTTGGGGCTTTTCGGTCCCGGAATTATAACTGGTAGCGTGGATAACGATGCCGGTGGAATTACTACCTATTCTGTTGCGGGAGCCACTTTTGGCTATAATCTTTTATGGACGTTGATACCTGCTTTTATTGTCCTTCTCATTATACAAGAAATGAATGCTCGTATGGGTATTGTTACAGGAAAAGGACTTGCAGACCTCATTAGAGAAAATGCTGGTGTAAAGGTGACCTTCTTCATCTTCCTTGGCTTATTAGTAGCCGATATTAGCAACACGATGACTGAATTTGCAGGGGTAGCAGGCAGTATGGAGGTTTTTAATGTTAGTAAATATATTGCTGTTCCTCTTGCTACTGCAGCTGTTTGGCTGCTTGTCGTAAAGGGTACTTATCGCTTTGCTGAGAAAATCTTTTTAATTTTTAGTGTTGCTTTACTTTCTTATATTGTTTCAGCTTTGATGGGAAAACCAAACTGGTCGGAAATTGGTACCGCTATGGTCCATCCTGAAATGAAGCTAAGTTTTAATTATGTCTCTACAGTAATTGGATTAATTGGTACCACTATTGCCCCTTGGATGCAGTTTTATATGCAGTCAGCAGTGATTGAAAAAGGGCTTAAGGTCGAAGATTATAAGTACACAATAATCGATGTTGTCGTTGGCTGCGTGGCAACGATCGTGGTCGCCTTTTTTATTATCGTAGCATGCGGATCCACCCTTTTTGTAAATGGGCATGGTACCCAAATCACGGATGCAAAAGATGCTGCTCTAGCATTAAAGCCATTTGCCGGCGCAATGGCGTCGCAGGTATTTGCCTTTGGACTCTTCATCGCCTCAATTTTTTCAGCAACGATATTGCCGGTTGCCACTGCGTTTTATGTTTGTGAAGCCTTTGGATTTGAAGCTGGTATTGAGAAAAAGTGGCGAGAGGCTCCACAGTTTTACTGGCTCTATACTGGGATCTTAATCATATCTGCCGGTATTATTTTAATTCCTAATGCGCCACTCATTGAAATTACCTTATGGTCACAAAGAATTAATGGCATCCTTTTGCCCATTGTACTCATCTGTATGATGCTATTGGTTAACAATAAAGAAGTGATGGGGAACTATACAAATAAGCTTTTGACCAATATCATTGGATGGATTACCATAGTTATTCTGGTTGCATTATCATTAATTCTCGTTGTATTATCAGTGTTTTAAATACCCAAGAGGCTGAATTCAAAGGTCGTAGAGCATCGACTTTTTCGAGTCACCTCTTTTTTTATATCCTCTATTTGGATATAAGTGGAGATTTCGATCTAAGACAAAGATATTTATCTGTAGCTTAAAATTCCCCACAACCACTAGCCCCAATCCTACAATTTTTAATTTTGGCCACAATAAAATAGTAAAAGCCGACTTTGTCTATGGTTACAAAAGTCGGCTCAATTTATATTGAATTTGTCTAGTGTATATTCTTGTTGGGATGTGAACGTGATCCCTTATCATTTTGTAAATTAAGCAACAATTGCATATGTTGTTTGTAATCCTTCGCTATCTTATTTAATATTTCTACATGTTCAGGTTTTACATGTCTACCTAATTTCCAAGGTACTTTTTCTTTATGTTCTTGGTTTTCAGTATGTTCCTGATGTTGTCCTTGAAATGGAATACCATCTTTATTCATAAGTAGGACTCCCTTTTGTCTTATCTTAACATAAATAAATATACGTATTAAATAATTAGCTTACGTTATTTTTTTAGGATCCAATCGCTAGTTGTACAATTTTAACAATGATTAAAATCACACTGCTATAAGCAAATAACCACGTAGTAAGATCATTGCCAATTTCCTTGTTTTGGACCATACTGGTTTTTGAAGCTCGTTTACTGGCGGCATCCGCCAGTAACGGCGATCCATAGTAGGTTGAGTCTTTACCACTTTTACATTTGTCTTTCCCTTTTGGCTGTAATATAGGAACCCCGCAATAAGAAGCCCAACCATTAGGATTCCTGATAATACTTCGGTTAATAACTTTATATCAACATTAGGAAATAGTGTTGTAACCGCAAGAATTAAGGAAAGTATAACTAATACATCAAGCAAAAGGCTCTGTAGCAAGAAAAAAAGACCTATTCAGTAATTTGAATTAGGTCTTTTTTTAAATTGTTATTTTGGTGAAAACACATCGTACAGAGAATCCGTTAGTATTAATCGCGTTCTCCTTAATATCTTCTTCTGGTGAAGATCATTTTAATTACCCAAATGATGATTACAATAACAAGTATATCAACGAGAAACCCCAAAAAGGAAAAACCATATGAACCATTATATCCATTTGCTCCATAATAATTTCCTCCAAATGGATGGAACATATGACCCAAAAATGCTCCTGCTCCAAAAGCCGCAGCATGGGTCAAAAAGCTTTTTGTTCGTGAAGGCTGCGATTGGTTATATGTTGAATGAGATTGAGAATTTGATGGTGTTTTTGTGACACTGCTAGATGGTGATTTATATCCAGAATGATACGTTCCGCTAGAAAGAGTGCTGCTAGAATGAGAACTAAACGACGAACTATGACCTCCGCTAAATCCTTTTGCTTCAGCAAAGCTTGGCAAAACGAATGCAAATATAATCAATAAAACCAAAATCAATTTTTTCATAATCAAAACTCCTTTCTATAAGAGAGAGTTACTACTATTATACTACAAAAGTAAAAAAAATCAAAAAGTCCATTTAAATGAGGTTATTCAAGTTCTTGATGTTCCCCATAATATCTTTTTGAAACACTTTTACACCGATTTTCAAAGCATCTATTAAGAAATCAGTACTTTTGACCGAATTGTTATTTTCAGAATTATTTACATATTTCCACTGATTATTTTGTATTATTTATTTGCAAATTAATGCTAATAAGGTGATAAAACTAATGAAAAAACTTAAAACACTTATTTGTCTTTTACCTGGATACTATAAATATAACTATTACACTAGTACCTGCATAAGATGTGGAAAAAAAAGTGAAGAACATAAGGCTATCTCGTAAAGTGATGGTTTTTCGTTTCCTTGATACACAATGAGTCAAATGCAGCTAAGAGAAAGGGATTACATTCCTCTTATGACACCCCGGAGATTTCCGAATCCGGAAAAAATTTTTAAAAACGGTTTTGACTATGTGGACCGACCGATATTGTTGACAAGGGGGACCTCCAACAAGTCATTTGTGTCCACTTGCAGCTCGTCAAGGATTGAGATTTGACATTCATGCGTGCGTTACACTAGGCAAGTGGCGATATGGCATAAGGGGTCGATTTGGTGATAGGGTAGCCCCAAATTTATCAAATCTCACTAATTAATAAAGGTTATCGGTGGTGAAATACTGCTAATCTTTTTTATATGTCAAGGTGACGTCTGATATGTAGTTATTCCAATAGTGACGAAATAAAAAAAGATCGTCATTTTGACGACCGTTCTTTCTTAAACCCAAGCACCCTTCGTAGTCTTTGCTCAGCTGTCACACGGCTATTTCATGGCCTCAATCATCGACCAAGTAGTGTTGGTACAGTAACAAACTCGTAGCCTTGTGCCCGCAAATGATCAATGATTTTTGGCAGGGCTTGTAGTGTCCCGTTCAGTTCTCCAGGACGTCCGGCAAAGCAGTGTTCGAGAATGATACCCCCTGGTGAAACCTCCTTGTTTACAAACTGGAGTATGGTGGGAGCTGAAGTCCCTTTCCAATCTAATGTGTCAACGGACCAATCAATGATGCGATACCCAAGATTGTGTATTAGAACCACGTCTGATGGAGTCACCCTTCCATAAGGCGGTCGAAACAAGTTGGTGCGGCGACCAGTAATCTGTTTAATCTCGTTTTCTGTAGAGACAATCTCTTGCCTAACCTGTTCGTTGGTAAGTGTCCACAGTTTCGGGTGATCCCAGGAGTGGTTCCCAATAGCATTTCCTTCCCTCACAATCCGCCTCACCATGTCCGGAAAACTTTTGGCTTCTTTTCCAACCATAAAAAAAGTTCCTGGGACTCTTTTTACACGCAAAATGTCTAGAATCCTTGGTGTATAGTAGTTATCCGGCCATCGTCGAATGAGAGCGCCACCCGTTTCAAGTGGGAACTTCCCTTATAGAAAACGACACCTGGGAACTGCTGAGAAAGGCTATGCACCTGCTGGCGATGCTGTACATTTGTTAATCTGTAATAGGTTCGTTCCAGTTTTTGAGTGCTGTTTGTCCAACGTTTGCAATCCCCTTTTTCTGTGCTACTTGTCCATCGTTTACACTCTCCTTATTCTGTGCCGGTGTACAGGCGAAGAGAGCAGTAGCCATGCTGATGAGCAAACTGGATAACAATGTTATTTTACGTCGATTCATAAAATCACCTATCCATTGGAAGTGTAATACCTTTATAGTGTTTCCTCTCCGAAGCAAGTTAATTCTTTTATTAATCCTTAAAGTAAACCAAGTACCTTAGCTGTTTATGAAACTCTTTTGCTATTACATTAAAGATTGCTATTATGAAGAAAACATTGTTAGGTGGAAACGTTATGAATAATGTTTAACTACTTACTGAAAAAGTAAGCAAAAATAAATTAGTCATTGGTGGAGTAAAACCTAGCTTACAAAAAAGATCGCCATTTGGACGAGGTTGCTCGATCACTTGAAATGGCCACCGTGATTTCCGAATCCGCAAAATTTTTTATAACGGATTTGGCTATGTAAACCGACCGATTTTGTTGAGACGGAGGGTCGTCCCCCTATCAGCTCGTCAAGGTTTCGAGATTCGACGTCCATATGTACGTTATACTAGGCAAGTAACGATTTGGCATGCCCCCTTCGTTTGTGATAAGGTGGCTCTCTTGTCCAAAAAAAGACCGCTCTATAAGATAGAAACGGTCAATCATTATAATTCAAACGTTAATCGCTGCTTTCATCATGGTAGTGATGGTGATGATCTACATTAACTTCTACAAAGTCTTCATGTCGGTAGAACATAGTCGGCTCCGAAATATCCAATGAATTACCATCAGATGAGAATCCGCCTGTTAAACTGACTAAGATTTTATCGCCTGACTTTTCAACGTCTCCGCTTACCGTGACGATTAAAGCACGTGGGTCGCTTGATGCTGTGGCACTGGTACCGCCTGTGTCAATGAACAGGAGTTGAGTAAACCCCACTGCTGTGTTCGGAGACAATTTAATAGGTGCCGGTGGATGCAGCACAATTATAGGAGACGGAGGTAAAAACGGACTCAGAGGATAAATAACTTGGTCGATTAGGACTGTAGCCGTTAGTGTCCTGTTCGTCTGGTTACTGAGCGTCACGATTACGGCGTTACAAGGATTAGGTGGTAGATGGGTAAAATTCGGGATTGAAAAAAGTCCCGTACGTAGAGTCGCTATAAAAAACAGGTCCTTTTGAAAAAAAGTTTTTCAATCACTATAGTAAATGCAAGGTTAATCTATTCGGTAGGGACAAATTATGGAGTGAATCTGCACAATTTTTGGGGTTACTCTTGCGTTTCTAAGCATTCGGGATTCGGAGTTTTCGTCTACATGTTTGCGTTACACCAGGCATGTGGCAATTTCATGTGGGGGTCAGTTTTGTGATGGGGTAGCCCTCTCCTTGCGCTAATTGGTATAAACAACAACGGCGAACCGTCTATCGGTTCGCCAGGTGTTCCTCGTATTCCTTAACTAACTTATAGAACGTTGTCCGCTTCAGTTCCGCTCTGCTCATTGCTTCTGTTGCTGTAATCCGCTCTGCTTTCCAATCTTTATATACTGTTATAAATGCATCTGTTATTTCAGCTTTAGGTCTGCCGAATTTTATTCCATTTTGTAGAGCAACGCCTATACCTTCTCGCGGACGCTTTTTGATCCGTTCTCTCTCTTCTTCCGCTAACCACGATAGTATCTGTAACACCAAATCGGAGATGAACGGTCCAAGACTGTCCTGGTATTTTGTAGTATCCAATAAGGGCATGTCGAGAACCACAATGTCGGCTTTAATGTTCTTTGTAATGTCCGTCCATTCGTACAGGATTTCTTCCTTGTTTCTTCCAAATCGGTCTAACGTATGAATATACAGAATGTCTCCTGCTCGTAAATGGTGCTTTAGTGACTGATATTGTTCACGATTAAAATCTTTACCACTTTGCTTATCGATGAAAATGTCTCTGTCGGTGATGCCCACTTCTTTCATGGATTGCAACTGACGTGCCTCGTTCTGATCCCGACTACTAACACGAATGTACCCAAATTTACGATTATTCATATGTCTCCCCTTTCGGTTACTATATGTATTTGTTAACAGTATATCGAAAGTGTCCGTAAATGTATATACAATAAATGAACATTCGTAAATTACCTTTATTACTTTTATGAACATAATAAAAAACGGTAGAATGCGAGTTTGTCGGCCTACCACGGAGTGTTTGTATTTGTGTACTTAAACGAACGAACTTTACTCAATGAGAGTACACTCTGCCAGAACAAGTAGAAATGTAGTAAAATCAATGTATAAATTTGTTCAAACAGACTTGTTCAGAATATGGTTGATAGCCTTTCTACTTGGCCAATAATAAAAGACCCTAAGGAATGTTCCCTAGAGCCGTTTATAGATATTCGAACTATTATTTAACAGCTTCCTTTAATTCCTTGCCTGGTTTAAAAGCTGGAATTTTAGAAGCTTGGATCTGAATTTCCTCTCCAGTTTGTGGGTTACGACCGGTTCGAGCTGCACGTTCACGTACTTCAAATGTGCCAAATCCAATTAACTGGATTTTTTCTTCCTTTGCAAGTGTATTTGAGATGGTTTCAAATAATGCATCCACAGCTGCTGTGGCATCTTTCTTTGTTAGTTCTGCTTGTGTTGCAACAGCATTTACTAATTCCGTCTTATTCATATTCAAGCCTCCCCTTTAATTGGCTTTCTTGTAATTATTATCCATATGTGCAAAAAAGCCCTTTTTATCCACTAACTTTAAGATGGCGTTAAATCTTTTTTATTCAATTAATGCGCCCGATTGTGGAAGATTATTGCTTAAATCCTATTCAAGTCAAGCCCCATTACTTAAGTCCATTACTTCACATATTCTAATCTGATAAAAAATAAATAAAAAGATGATACCTTTTAAGGCATCATCCCTTAGAATATTAAACTTGATTCGACTTTTAAACCTTAAAGTTTATTCTTGATTAATTGCACTTTCATCCATATAAGCAACTTCCCATAAATGACCGTCTAAATCCTGAAACCCCCATATATACATAAATCCATGATCTTGAGGCTCACTAAAAGATTTACCACCAGATGACAATGCCTTATTTACTATCTCATCCACTTGATCCCGACTTTCAGCTGAAAAGCTGAGAATTGTTTCGGCAGAAGTAGTAGTATCCACAATTTCCTTCTTACTAAATCCTTTGAAACGTTCTTCAATCATTATCATAGCAAAGATGTTGTGACTGATGATCATACAAGATGTGGTCTCATCGGAGAATTGTGGGTTGAACTCAAAACCTAGCTCCTTGAAAAAATTGGTGGACTTGTTCACGTCTTTTACTGATAAATTGATAAAGATATTTTTGGATGTGAATGCCATTTTTTATTACCTCCTGTGGAAATTATTGTACAAAAAACCGGCAGGCGCCGGCTTTTTTTATATCAACGATATCAGCTCTTTTGAGCATTCATTGCTTCCCATTCTTCTTTGTTAGGACCATATACGCCAGGAACTTTCAAGTCGGCTTGTCTCATAAGGACAGACAATTGTCCGCGATGATGAGCCTGATGTTGAATTAGCAGACGGAAAACAGCTTGAACTGGCATGTCCATTCCAAATACATTCACCATTTTGTTCATTTTTTCATCTGAAACCTGTTCAGAAAATGCTTGTGTTAACCGCTGACTTACTGTTTTGTAGGTCTCGCTGATTTCAGCAGCTGATGTCGGTGCCTCTTTTTGAAGATCAGGAATCTCAAATTTTAATCCAACCTGTGAAGGAAAGTAGTAAGCTGCTCCAGTAATGTGCCAAGCCAAGCTTCCAATGCTGTATAATCCTGGAGAAACCTCCAGATTCAACGATTCATCCGTCAGCACATCCAGCACTTTTTGGGTAACAGCTGCTTCTTGTTTCCATTCGTTTAAGAAATCATTTACTGATGTAAACATTCCATTCCCTCCTTAAATTGGCAATTCATTCATTTTTTAACAAGACTTTCAAATTCATTGTATCATGTTCAGCTAACCATCGCCTCTCTCAAAGTCTTATTATTCGAAGGATATTTTGCTATTCTTGTAAACCCCTATTCAACAATCTGGCCGATTGCTGAACAAAGCACTCTTTAGCTATCTGTTTTTTAGTTCATAAATAAGATTCCATAAACGGACATTTATACTGCTAAAAATAACCTGCTGATAATTTCACAAACACCATTATGTGTTCCAAAACTCGTCCTTTTCTAAACACGATCCTTTTTACTTCGAAAGGGGCGCTTTTTATCATTTAAAACACAACAAAACTCTGTTCATTATTCTATGTCTATTAACCTATTATTATTTATCTTATGTTACAATGAAATCAAAGGAAAAATGAGAAATGAGTGATTTTGTTGTTAATTGGATATGCACGTGTGTCAACGGGATTACAAAATTTAGATTTACAAATGGACGCGTTAACGCAACATGGCTGTGCGAAAATCTTTCACGATTAAATGAGTGGGGCGAAAAAGAAGCGTCCAGGTTTAGAGGAAGCACTTCAGTATGCACGTGAAGGAGTTACAATTGTCGTTTGGCGATTAGATCGTTTTGGTCGCAACATGCAGGACTTAATACAAATTGTAAATACTTTGAACGAACGAGGAATAGGCTTTCACAGTTTACAAGAAAACTTGACCCATGGACAAAAGCAATGCAACGGGGCAATTGATGTTTCACTTATTTGCAGCCTTTGCAGAATTTGAACGGAATCTGCTTGAGGAACGCTCGGCTGCAGGACGAGCAGCTGCAAGAGCGCGTGGTCGTCCTGAGAAGTATGGACCAAAAGATATTGAAATGATGAAGGCTTTAATTGAAAGTGGAGCACCAATTAAAGATGTTGCAGAAAAGTGGGGTGTGTCTCGCACGACGATTTATCGCTATTTAGAAAGATAGTAAATCGGAAGGGTTGATGTCTATGCAAAATGAACATCCTCCATTAAAAGCTTATTCTAATAAAGAAACCCAGCTAATCTTCACATGTGAATGGTAGCTGGGTTTTAAAGTTGGATGTGCAAAATAGCATTTAAAATAAGTGCAAATTAATTATCGGACAAAGTGACAGTTGCCTTCAAAGCTTCATTGACCACTCCCGTCTAAAAGATATATAATTTCCTGCACATTAATTACAGACTAACTTTTAGATAGAAAACAAGAAAGAAAAGAAAGAAAAAAACCGATATTTTCGCAGTGTACAAAACTTACAACTCTTAGACTCCAGAACACTCCCCACAATTCGGTTATCTACGATCCAATACCCTTTAACTCCTGTCGGTTCATATACTTTTATTTTTAGCTAACGCTCATGTTTGTCAGTTAATGGCGATGATATTTTTACAATTATGGAGAGGGAACCGAATGGTAAACGTGGTTCCTTTTCCTTTTTGGCTTTGGACGGTGATTTTTCCATGAAGCGAGTCGATAATGCGATAGCTCACCATGAGTCCTATGCCGGTTCCTTTTTCCTTCAGGGAATAAAATGGTTGTCCAAGACGTTTCACTTCGTCTTCATTCATCCCCACTCCCTCATCTAGGATTTGGATTATCACATGCTGTGACTCCTGTTTCACGCAAATGGAAACCGCACCACCTTGAGGCATCGCTTCGATGCCATTTTTGATGATATTGAGAAAGGCTTGTTTCACTTTTTGGGGATGACCCAATATCGCACACTCTTGCTCCGGAAGTCGGACGTCTATGCTTACTTTTCGTTCTAAAGCATAGACGTAGAGAATCTTGACGACTGTTTGTATTTTTTGGCAAACATCGACGGACTCTTTCGTATCCGCTTCTGGCTTGGCAAGCGAAAGATATTCGGTAATGACGTCATTCGTTCGATCCACTTCTTCTATACAAATTTGAACATACCTTTTATACGTCTCTGAAATTGGCGATTGTAGAAGTAACTGGAGAAATCCTCGATTGGTCTGCATGGGATTTCGAACTTCATGAGCAAAGGAACTGGCGATTCTCCGAGTATCTTATATTTTTCCGCTTGTTGAGCTTCCATGTGTAACTGGGCATTTTCCCTTAAGGTTTCAATCAAAGAGACGGTTACGATGGTGGCAACACATATCGTTAAAATTTCCTGAAGTGTTTGGTTAAAAAAATCCATCTTAAAATCCACGAGGATGTAGATCAAGGACATCCCCGATGTTATCATCCAAGTCAGTTTCATTCGACCCGCTCGATCCTGTTGGATGAAACGTGGATATGCTAAAAAAAACATGGGTAAGAAGAAAAGGACTTCGTATGCCGTTGAATAAAAACCTGCCCCCCCGAAATACCAACGATACAACAATAAGATGATCGTGAGAACAATACCTGTTGCGTATCCACCTCCATAAAATATACCTATCATAAGAGCTACAAACCGTAGGTCATTTCGCTCGTTTATATCCGAATAGATCGGGAAGGACATGCACAATACTAACGTAATCGTTGCCAAGAAACTGAAAATTAATTTTTGACGTTTCGTTTCGATGAATTGATGACGATTGGTTAAATACATAGAATAAAAAAAGACAGGGATCAAAATAATCATTACTTGTAAGAGCAAGTTTTTAGTATGTTCCATACAGTTTACCTCAATGTTAAGCTCATTCTAGTATAAAAGAAAACCGAATATAAAAACAGGAGAAAAAAATGGGATCTGGTGAAAAAAACTCAAAACAATCGCAATTAATCTCTAAAGCTTGGACATACTGATACTATTACTCTAAAAAAGGGGTATGATCAGTATGGGGTCCTGACGGCATTTCGCGGATTTTATATGCTAAGACAAATAATGTAAATTGGTACGCCCAAAAACGTTGAAAGGGCGATGTTTTGGGGAATTGTTTTTGGTTCGGCTTTTGGATATAAGAAAATTAGCCAAAGAACCAATAGGAAACTGCTCTACGATAATCACCAAAAACGTTCGTTATTGGTCAAAAATACCCTTAGCGTAAGAAAATCGGAGTTTTCACTTCCAGAAAATGTCTTAGCGTATAATATATGCGTTTTGACATCGAGACCCCTATATCAACATTTGTAAGTATATATGTATATAAGTAATTAATATTGAGCATAAAATTCATCCTTTAAAGGACTTTTTTGTTTTATCCTAATTTGAACGATATCCCCGGAGTATAAGGGTCTGTAAAATATTTTTCAGCTAACTTGCATCAGTTAATATTCAGGGACTCCCTCTTTCCTTGTTGAAATATATCCGTAGTCCGAACATTTATCTACAGATATATTTTTAAAAACAATGCTATATTTGCCACATCATCCCAAACTGATGGAGAATAATAGTAAAGTGGATATTAGTCATATCTGAACCTTTATGTACCGCTCTTGTGGCGGTTTTTTGCATGAAAAAAACACTCAATCATGAGCGCTTCTTCCTAATCTACTCGGGTATCTTTTATTCTTCAGCTTTTTATCACTCATTAAATTAACCCAGTCAATTTAAAACTAGACTAGTTAGATATTCTTAACGATAGGTTGGTCAATTAAATCTGTTTCTACTGTACCAGTCCAACTTATTGCATTAATATTGATGATTAGAGCACCTGTATTTCCAGATCCTGACCCAGCGTTACTTTTTGATGCACTTATAGGAGAAATAAAAGCTGTATCTCCGAATTCAACGATAGCTGATCCTCCAATATTAATAATTGAAACTGAGCCTAAAAAAGCAGGCATATTAAAACATCCTTTACTATTTGATGGGTTCATACAATTTAAAACTATTCGCTTTTTGTTCAAACAGGGTTCCGTCATCATCTCAAACATAAGAACACCTTTAGTGTGATAACGTTATGTCGCAGTTTCGTCCTACTACGTCATAACCTTTCTTAAACTATCCTGCTTCTTATCTACAGTATCAGTACAAAAAAGTTGAAAGAATGCACCTTTTATCGTTGATTACATGTAGTCATAGATACACGTTTAAAGGGCTTGACTTGATCCCCCTGTGGGTACAATTGATCCTGAAGACTGTAGCAGTTTTTCCATCAGGCAACGAGCCTATCTATCACACCTACCGCGCTTTCGCTTACTGCCCTTGAAGTTTAGTCTGGAAGAAGTACACTTCCACACTAAACTTCAAGGTTGTTTCTTTCTCCAGTTTCCCAAGTCCATTTTCCCATACCTTTGAATACGTTGAATACTATAAAAAATAACTGTATATAATGTTTCCACAAAGTTAGAAATCTGGTCATTTTTGTATCATTACATACGTTAAATACGGTAGAAAAACATACTGTAGATAACTGCACCTTTAGTTCAATAAGAACAGCTGCCTATGATGGCAGATCGTTCTTACCGGTTGGGTCCTGGAATCACTGTTTAAAATCATTTACTTAATAGAATCTGCGTCTTCTTCCTCTTTCGAATTCAAATTCAAAAGGGAAAAACCGTCTTCTTCTATAGTCATCACGAAAAAACAGGTCTCTTCGTTCAAATCCCAAAAATAGCATTTAAGTCATCCTTCTTTCATTTCAGAATTCTATATGAAAAAAGGAAGATTAACCCAATCTGCCCTGTCCGAAGTATAAACGCTCACTATATATATATTTCTTAAGACAAGGGTTGATTGGACAAACATCATAGTGGTAGAACAAAATCAGCGATTTGCTTAAACAATTTCTAAAAATAATACAAATGAAAACATTGACCAATTATTACAAACACGTTATTTTAGTGCAATGGCTCGAAAAAACGGAAAGCGTACAAAGGGGCAAAACCATTTACATCAGAAGATAGGGAGAAATTTAGGGGGCTAATGAGAAATAACCGTCCATTTTTAAGGAAAACCTAGAAAAATAATATTGTGACATGTATTTCAGTTCTTTTTTGAAGCCTTACCCTACACTCACATGAATAAACAGTATAATTATTTCCTGTATTGTATTAATGGTAATAGTTACTTGCAGTGGAGAAGCAACATCTGTTTGATATTATTTGTTATTCATTAATAACTAATATTTGCTAAGGAATATAGCTATAATCCTCAGTGTGTGTTCCATTTCCATTAAACTTCCTCCTTTTCTTCTCATTATTATCTATAAAGCAAAATAATTCTAAATAACTTAGAGCCTCGCTTCACTTTCAAATAATCCCCTCTCTATTTCACAAACTGGCCCTTAACATAAAGAAAGAGCGCACCAATGACATGTTGACCAATGTCACCTCAATTAATACTTGCGTATTTTACTATTTCATGACACCGCAGGATCAGGAATAGCCAACTGATAAGAATATAGGCTTCCGATTTCGGCATTTTATTCCACCATTGGATAAAAAATCCACCGTGGTTAATACTAAACGTATGTAAAATGCTAGTGGTTGTTTAATGGTAATTACACTGTGAAAATTTACTATTTAATACTCGATTATTGGTTGATCAGAATAAAACCATAAATATATCATTGGGAAAAGAGCAAAATATGAAACAAAAAATAAATATTATACAAATGGCCAGCATGATTATTTTATCAACAGGCTTACTGAACCATGTAATGCTGATTCCTTTGGTGCTCCAATCATCAAAACGGGACGCTTGGTTATCTGTGATAATGACATCGGGTGTATTTTCACTTTGGATCCCATTACTTTATTATATTTTAAAAAAAACAAAATCAAAGCACATCACTATCTGGCTTAAAGAATACTTTGGTACCGTAATATCCTACCTATTTTTGTTTATATTCATTTTGTACTTACTATTTATGAGTGCGATGACGTTAAGGGAAACGATTACTTTTAATTCGTTTTATTTGCCAAACACACCAGGTATTGTCATTGCTTTGTCTTTAAGTCTAATATGTTTTTACAATAGCTACTCAGGGATACGTTCAATTGCCATAACATCAGGTGTGCTGCTTCCAATCGTCGTCGTCTTTGGTTTTTTTGTTATGACAGCGAATATACCACACAAAAATTTTACTATGTTAAAACCCTTGTTAGAGAATGGACTTCATCCAGTTTTTAAGGGCTCATTTTATGCAGGATCAGGTTTCATTGAAATGATAATCATCACGTTTATGGTCCAGTTTCTTAATTCCCCCGTTAAATGGCGCACTCTGTTCCTTCTTTTTTTCATTTTAATGATTTTAATATTAGGACCGTTAATCGGAGCGATTACAGAATTTGGCCAGATGAAGCGGAAAATTTTCGTTATCCTGCTTTTGAAGAATGGCGATTAGTGTCAATTGGGCGCTACATTGAGCACCTGGATTTTTTATCTGTTTACCAATGGTTATCTGGTGCTTTTATTAGGATATCTTTATCCACATTTTTAATAGTTGATCTGTTAAATTTCAAAAAGAAACGACCACGTATATGGTCATTAGTCTGTTTGTACCTTTTTTATATTTTCTTAGCTGTTTTTCCAATTAGCGACATGAAATATTTTGCTTTCTTAACGGTTTATTTTCCGTGGAGTTTAGTAGCGCTTACAGGAATTACCATCTTGATCGCAATAAACATTTTTATCACTTCAAGAATAAAGAAGGTAAGATTATGAGCTTTAAAGATCTTTTTCATAACAAAAAGAACAAGCTAGAAAAAAAGACTGGAATCACAGAAGAAATTTTAAAAGAGTGGTTTTCTAAATGTGCCGATGTTTCTTTTCAATCGGTCCTTATTGGTAACCATGAGTCCATTATCTTTTACTGTGAAGGTTTATGTAATTCAGAAAAGATAAATGAAGTGATTTTACCTTTGTTTGCTAGAATCGGAATGAATGATGAATGGTTCCATGATGAAACGCTAGTAAATGAAAAAATATATAATTTGGATAGCAGCAAAGGTGAGCAAATTCAGCAGGAGGTGATAGCCCAAGTTTTTAGGGGGCTACTTTTTATATTTCTCCCTAAATTTGAGCATCTCTTAGCGATAGATATTGCTAAACCTCCGCAACGGACACCCGATGAACCCAATCTTGAACTTTCTATTCAAGGTCCAAAAGATGGGTTGATTGAAGACCTCTCTACCAATGTTGCGATTATTCGCAAAAGGTTGCGGACCGCAAGTTTACATTATGAACAATTTACTGTGGGTGAAAGAACCCAAACGAGAATTGCCTTATTATATATTCATGATATTGCCAAACCAACCATTATCCAAAATATCAGAGAACGGTTAATGGATTTGAAGGTGGATGGTATTATCGGCTCAAATCAACTGGAAGAATTACTGTTACAACATTCACCCTTTACCATTTTTCCAGTTTGTGCCTATAGTGGAAGACCGGATTTTATTGCAGACTCTTTGCTCCGTGGAAGGTTTGTTTTAATTATTGATGGTATTCCAACGGCTTTGATTGCGCCTGCAACATTGTCATTGCTAATTAAAACACCAGAAGACGCTCATTTCCCCTATTTTTTCGTTTCGGCTGAACGATTATTAAGAATTTGTGGATTGTTTATTTCCCTGCTTCTTCCTGGATTTTGGATATCTTTAATTTCTTATCATTCAGACCAATTGCCATTTACATTATTGGCTACCTTAGCGGTCTCAAGACAGGGTGTTCCGTTTCCAGCTCAATTAGAATGCTTTATTATGTTGTTTCTCTTTGAACTTTTTCGTGAAGCCGGCCTTCGTTTGCCCGCTGCAATTGGCCAAACGCTTTCGGTTGTTGGTGGATTGATTATCGGACAGGCTGCCATTAGTGCTGGGTTGACATCCCCTGGTATCCTTGTCGCCACAGCTATTTCGATTGTTTCCACTTTTACATTAGTGAGTCAAGCATTAATTGGAACTGTGTCACTTTTGCGGATTTTTGTTGTTCTTGCTTCGTCCATTTTAGGTATTGTGGGTTTTTTTATTTCTGCATTTTGTATTTTAATTTACTTAGCTAATTTAGAATCATTTGGTGTTTCTTATTTATCCATGGTTAGTTCACTAGATCCTAAGGAGATGATTTCTGGATTATTTCGAGTTCCAAGAAGTAGAGAAAAGAGCGTTCCCCATCCCTAACCTCAAAAGATCAGACTAGTCAGGGTGGTGACCAATCATGAAATGGAAGTGGTTAATTGTTTTTATCGCATTACCTTTATGCTTAACAGCGTGCTGGGATTCGCAGGAAATTGAGCATACCCGTTATATTCACGCAATTGGAATAGATTATCAAGATCATAAAGTTAAGGTATATTTACAAGTTATTAGTTTTTCTAACGTAGCAAAACAAGAAGGTGTTGGTGGACAGACTACTCCCCAACCTATATGGATTGGCAAAGGTGAAGGAAAGTCATTTGATCTCGCCACTGACGTGATTTATCAAACAGCTTAACAGCGTGTTTCCTGGTCGCACCTAGCTGCTATAGTCTTTAGTGAAAGGTCATTGAAGCACCCTGAAGTTGTTCAATCTGTCCTCGATACAACAGATCGATTTAATGACATAAGAAATACTATATGGGTCTATGGAACATCAAGTCCCTTAATGGATTTGTTTACTGCAAAGCCAATTATGAGTTACTCACCAGCCTATTCGAAATTAACTAGTCCAATGAGTAATTACCGCCAATACTCGACATCAAAACCTATTCAATTATTTGAGTTTATTGCTCAATTAAATGATGGAAGTAAAACGGCCTTCTTCCATTTTTAAGAACGACTAAAAATAAATGGAGTAAAGATAAAGCGCCTTTCAAAGTCACAATGAATGATGGTATAGGGATCATCCAGAACAATCATTATAAAGGCCATTTATCAAGTTCTGAAATCCTTGGTCTAAGGTGGGTACAAAAAAATACCGTACGAGCACCCTTATATCTTTATAATGGAGAGAAACTATTAGGCACAATTGTTTTCCAAAATCCTAAAACAAAGGTTATACCAAATATTGCAGATAATAAACTTTTTTATACCTTAAATGTAAAGGGGAAGGGATCCCTCATTCAAATGGATCAAGCTTCAACAGAAGAAGAACTTAAAGAGAATGCAGTCATCGCTATTCGAAAACAAATTACCAATACCTATAAGCAAGGACTTAAACGGAATGCCGACGTGTATCGTTTGTCTGACGCATTATATAGGAAAGATCCTAAATCGTGGCATAACTTAAGCAGAAATGGAGGATTAAAGCTTGATTCAAACCTGCTGAAAAAGATAAATATTGATGTGGAAATCATCAGCGCTGGGAAAACAAAATTTAAAAGAAAAGAGAAAGTGAATTTGGACTAGTTTGAGGTAATTTTGCCTATCTATTTTTCTAAACTTTCATTTAATTTCACAATTAAAACGTACTAGGTTCCTCTTTTTAATGAATTAAGCATATCGAAAAAAGCTCCTTCATCAGAGGGCACTGCAAAACACTTACATTTATTACAAGTAACGCCCTTCGGGGCGTTTTTTTGTTAAAATAAAGATAAATTATTAGTATATTGGAGTTTATTGCGATGTTACTTAACCATAATCAGTCATCTCTTTCTTTTCACTCGGATTTATATTCTTTAATTCCTGAAAATCATATTTTGAAACAAATTCATGAATTGGTGGACTTCTCTTTTATAAATGATTTAGTAAAAGAATCCTATTGTATATATTATGGGAGGCCCGCAAATTGATCCCTATCATGCGAAGGCAAGGAGGAGGACTGATCATCAATATAAATTCGATGGTTACCAAGATGAATATTCCTAGAATCGGAGCCTACGCAGCTACCAAATCCGCTTTGAACATGCTTTCCGATACAGCACGAGGTGAATTGCCTCAGAGCATATCCGGGTGATTTCCGTCTATCCGCGCGCAACCGCAACGAATTTTGGCAAAAACGCTCTGGGCGTTCGCCAGCAGAAGCCAAAGCCACAAGGTTCTTCCAATCCATCTGATACTCCTGAATTTGTTGCAGAGAAAATTTTGGCAGCAGCTTTAAATGAGCCAGATGAGCAATACAAATGAATCCGGCCGGGGGCACCAAGCAATTAAACTTGGTGCCTAAAAGAAGATTTCTCCTTATTACTGCACAGTTGGGATCAAATTTGACATAAAGAAGAGACCCTACGCTTTTCCTTAAAAACATTTTAAAAATGAAATTGAGTCAAAGACCGATATTAATCCCACTTGTAAAGTGGGTTTTTTTGATGCTACCTTTTTATTTGTACTTCCCTAAATCTCTTATCAGGTAATGAGCTCAATTTTCCTGATTGTTTTCTTTGTACTGATTCTCTTTAATCAAAAAAAGAGCCGCTGAACGGCTATAATTTTTATCCACCTGGCATTTTTACCAGCTGACGTCAATATAATTTGTACAAAGGGGGATAGAAAATGAGTTATAGACCAACGGTACGATATCCGGATGTTTACAAGGATTATGTAGAAAAGATTTTTAAGGTCACTACCCTAGACCGAAACCAGATCATCAGGCTGGCCCTATTTGTAGCAGCACATTCAGTTGAATACAAAGCTATACTTAAAAAGTATCAAACAGCTGACGTCCCTCTCCCCCGACCAGATTGGGGGAAGGATGAAGAACGCTGCTGGAAGGACCAGAACTATATTAAAAAAGCAGATTCTGAACCGATCAAAATTATTGAACAGGGTGGGATAAAAATCGTTATAGGTTAGCCTTTTTTAGGGCTTGTACTTTTAACATAACTAAGGGTTGAAGCTTTACTAGCCAGCTTCTGAGCTATTTCTTTTGAAATGCCTTTATCTTTGCTCATTCGAAATCACCTCACTAGCTGAAGGGTGGCCAATTTTAATGGTAAATATACCTCCCTCTACTTCCAGAAAAAAGCTAACCAATTGACCAACTATCCTACCAACCCAGAGATAAAACCAAAACGAAAGGGGAATAGCGAATGGGGAAGGAAACACATTTAAACCCGGTTCTCTCCACTCCACAAAAAAGATATGAAGAACCAACAAAACGAAAGATCCGTTCAGATAAACTACACGACATAAAAATCCCGGTTACAGAATCTTTGGATACGCTTTTAAGACGCGAATCAAGACGATTCTGGAACGGATCCAAAACTGCAATGGGCGGAAATACTAATGTTCGGACTTAATCAGATATTTGTTTACCCAGACGTCATGTATAAAGACCTTCCGTATACAGTCCATTGCAAAGTAGATCATGAAACATACCAGAAGATTGGCGAATATGCCGATAAGTGGAAATGCAGCGTTCGCAAAGCAGCTCATCGGATATTTATTGAATCATATAAAAAAAAGCAACTCTGGGGGATAACCGATGGGGAAATATAGCCAGGCTGACCTACTAAAAGAGGAACTCTCTCTGATTGGTTCCTCTGACCTTTTTGGGCGATTCCTTCAGAAAATGAATAAGACCTCTACTGTATTATTGACGATAGATGTACCCAAAAATCTGTTCTTAAGAGCCGAGGTATTCTGCGAGGATATAAAGGACCTATCAGAAATGCCCTTTACGCAAAACGATTTAATAAACCTATTGTATAACGACTTTCTGACATATGCCAAAAAGAATCCCGATCCGCGCAAGTTGTTTCGAATGCTGACGTCACTGGACCATCAAGCTGGTAAAGATACAGTTCTCGAAAAGAAAGGAGAATCTATTTTTAAATTAATCCATAAAGATGTACACCAGGAAATGAAAACCTTACAACTTCGGATGAGGAGAAAATTCGCTCTCCGCGGTGAAGTATTGCTGGCAGATATGGAGGAAATTCAGCCACAACATGGATATACGCTGGAAAGAGTTTTCGAGCTACTCTATATCGATTTTATAGATAAATTCAGGAAGGGTAACAATGCCGATGCAGTAAAAAACATTTTGGCCCTTCTTGAAGATTAAAAAAACTGGATAGTCTGTATGGCTATCCAGCTTGAAGATGGTGTCGTCTCAGATAATCACCTAAATAGAGATTAGTTTTTCAATATACATATATTTAAGATTTACATCTACAGCCATTTTTCTTTACCAATAGATTTTACTTTCTCCGTCACAAATTAGATTCGTTTAACCCGGCCATTAAATCTTTCCTTCCAGTAACCTTTTGACATATCTGCAATCGCTACCCCAGTATTAGGCTGCGCCCCTAGTCGAATGGCAGGTTTGCAGAATAGCCAAATCTGTCCCCATTATAGCAACCGTAAATTTTAATGTATTTTACATCTTCATTAATTTCAACAAATATCAATAACTCTCTTAGTGCAATTCCTTCAAAAGTTGTATAAAATTTAGACCATGTGGTAAAAGCCTCGCTTAAAAAATAAGAAACATAGGAAAGTGACGGTTTCATTCTCCCATAGATATACGATCTTTCCCTTAATGCATGCATTTGATGGATTCTAACATTTTGAAAGTGAACAGCATTTTCCTCTATTATATCCATTAATACTCTCGGTTCTCCGTTGGTAATAGGAAGAAGGAGATCATCTCCATCCTGGATGAAGTATAACACATCTTCTGGTTCTTTCTTTTTTATCTTCAACCATTGCTTAAATGAATTATCCATCCCAATCCCCTTTCTGCTTTCTTAATATTTCTTCATTACCAAAGCTTCACCATCTACAACCATTTCCTCGTGCTGATTCCATATCTGTGTTTTTAATTTTATTAATTTCTTGTCATCCCGTTTTTCCACTACTTCTACGGTTGCTTTAATCGTATCACCCATTTTGACAGGAGCTGTAAATGTAAAGTTTTGAGACAGATAGATCGAGTTGGCCAGGAAGCTTCATTCCAAGAACAGTGGAAATAAAACTTCCAGTTAAAAGACCATGGGCAATTCTTTCCTTAAAGAATGTATTTTTAGCAAACTCCCCATCTATGTGCATGGGGTTAAAATCACCTGTAAGACCTGCAAATTGGTAAATATCAAATTCAGAAATGGTTTTGGAAAAAACAGCGCTATCTCCTATTTGAATATCCTCATAGGTCAACTCTTTTTGCATTTATGTACATCCCTTTCTCTTCGTTATTAATGATTATCCCCTATAATACTATAGCCAGCATCGACATAAATGGTTTGACCGGTTATCCCGGAACTCAAATTACTTAAAAGAAAGAGTGACGAATTTGCGATTTCTTCTATCGTAGCATTATGCTTTAAGGGAGAATGTTTACTTGTGTATTCATATAAGTCATCGAAATCACCGATTCCACTTGCTGCACGGGTTTTTACTGTTCCTGGAGATAACGCATTCACCCGGATATTAAATTCTCCTACATCTGATGCTAAATAACGAACACTGCTTTCAAGCGCAGCTTTTGCCACTCCCATTACATTGTAGTTTTTCACTACTTTTTCTGAACCGTAATACGAGAGTGTCAATATAGAGGCATTGCGCCCTTCCATCATTTTAAAAGTTCTTCTCACAATATCCGTAAGTGAATATACGCTAATCATCATTGATTGAACGAAGCCCTCTAACGAGATTTCCATATACTTTCCTGATAGTTCTCCCTTGTGGGGACCACCTGCTACAGCATGTACAATAAAGTCAAGTTCACCTTTAAATTGGTGTTCCAGCTGTTCGAGAACCTCTGTTACATGGTGTGGATCTGTTAAATCCATCCTTTCATAAAATGGACTATCAATCGATTGAAATAATGGAATTACATAAGAAGCCGTCTTTTCATTTTGATAGGTAAAAGCAAGTTCAGCCCCCTCCTCAGCTAACCGTTTCGAAATTGCCCATGCAATACTATGTTCATTTGCTACTCCAAGAACTAGCCCTTTCTTTCCTTCCATTAGCTTTTTCATCTTGTACCCTCTTACCTTTAGTTTTATTTTTATTCAAGAACATATTTTAAAAAATTAGGGTGCTGCTTTTCAAGCTATCTATCAAACTTTGACAAACTACGTAAAGTAACAAAAAATAAAGTTCTGGTGTAAAAATATATTCACTAGAATATTAAAACAGAATATCCTGTTTAATTAATGTAAAGGTGTCGACTATTTAACGATGAATACTGGGCAACAGGACTTTTGTACGACATAATGGCTGACACTACCTAAGAATATTTCCTTCAATCCGCTTAAGCCACGGCTTCCCATAACAATAAGATCAACATTCTCTTGCTTGACAAAATCCACAATCGAACTAGCAGGGTTTCCTTCTAATAGGTATGTTTTTGTCTTGTTTGGTAGGGCTTTCAGTTTCTGTTCTACTTCATTGAGTGCTTCTTTTGCCCCTTTAAGTTGAGCTTCACGTACTGGATCCCCGTTACCGTAGTAATAGATGGAACCAGTTACATCAATAACCGTGATAACATTCAATTCGATTCTTTCATCCTGTTTTGCTAGCATAATAGCCGTTTCCAATGCTTTTTTGCTTAATTCAGAATTATCATATGGGACCACTACTTTAGTGCATACTGTTAACATTTATTTCATCCTCTCCCAATAAATCCTATTTTAACTTTTATTATACACCTGGTAGTGTTTAATATCTGTGTACAAATTGTTAATTTTTGGGGTCCTACCAACTAAAAGCTCAAAACATACGCTAAGGGATTGTACAGAAAATGAGGAATATAAATTGCATTACGGGAACATTCGAAACAATATCTTTCGAGGCTACATACGTTGTTCCCCAAATAAGTACAACAAGTGTTGCTAAAAAAATTTCGCGATCTAGGAATTGAAGAACGTTATATCTTCATTGATAAGCAAAGTGGGAAAGATTTTAACCGACCGCAGTATCAGGGGATGCTTTTAATTATTCGCGAAGGGGACTTAGTTAACCTTGATGCGCTGGATCGATTAGGTAGGGATTACGACGGTATCATTCGAGAATGGAAGTATATTACTCGGGATCTGAACGCAGATATTGTGGTCCTGGAAAATGAGACACTTTTTGATAGTAGGAAATTCCGAGGTATGGGTGATCTTGGAAAATTAATGGAGGACCAATTTTTAAGTCTACTTTCTTATGTGGCTGAGCAAGAACGTAAAAAAAATAAGCAACGCCAGGCTGAAAGAATTGAAGTGGCAAAGAATAACGGCGTTAGATTCGGACGACGTAAGTATGAAATTAATGAGGACTTCATTCAAGTATATGATGAGTGGAAATCTGGATTAATCACTGCGACGGAAGGAATGAAACGTCTTGATTTAAAACCAAATACTTTTTATCGACGTGTAAAGGAGTATGAAAATCAAAGAAAGGCGTAATAATTAATCTCAAATGTGGAATCCATTTTGATCAATTTTTTTCAAAATGGATTCTTTTTATTTGCCGTTAATCGGGGATTTGCGTGATATTTTTAATTAAACTTTATTTCAAAGCTACATTTGTTTATGTACAGGAATTTCAGGATCCTACACTGAAACTTTCTATTTATTACGTGGGCGGAGCAATCCACCCACAAGACGAAGTACTTGTTTGCGTGACAGCAGACGAGATATTTGTGCGTTCATATAGTTTTGAAAGCCGGGAACGACATATGATTGTCCCCTCTTCAATGCCCGCAGTGACACTTTCACGACACGTTCCGGAGTATCCCGCTTTCCGACAGAAGCGTCATCTGTGCCGACGACGTTGAAAAAGTTGGTTTGCGTTGCACCGGGACATAGCGCGAGGAATTGTACACCGCGTGTTCTGTTTTCTTCCCAAAGCGCCTGTGTAAACGACAATACGAAAGCCTTCGTAGCCCCATATACGGCCATGTAAGGATCCGGTTGGAAACCCGCTGTGGAAGAAACGTTGATGACCGCCCCACTCCCTTTTTTCAACAAACCGGGCAAAAACAGATGTGTGATATCAACAACTGACATTACATTTAACATCACTTCTTCATGCTGCCGCTCACCGGAAACTTGCTCAAAAAAACCGTGAGTAGCGAAACCTGCATTATTGATGATCATATCAACATCCAATTGGCGTTCTTGACATTCTTGATATAGTTTAACGGGGGCGCCTTCCTTGGATAAGTCGTTGACGATAACCTCGACTTGACCACCGTGCTCCTTCTTTAGCTTCTTAGCCAGATCTGCGAGCTTATTTTCCGATCGGGCGACTAGAATCAAATGGTTCCCCCGTTTAGCAAGCTCCCACGCAAATACCTCACCAATACCTGAAGAAGCACCTGTAATAAGTATCCATTTATTTCGCAATTGCATCATTTTTTCAACCCTCTAGAATTAATGTTTTCATCAGGTAACACCGTTACCTATGATGACTTATAGTATTATTAACTTTATTTTATGTCAATAATTTTGATTTATATTACTCAAATTGACTCTTACCAATGCAAGTAGTACAATAATCAGGCAGGAATGGAAACGTTGTTTCTGTGAGAAAACATGACAGGAAAGTGAAAATGAGTAATAATTCCGAACTGCATTCTAAAAAAATTCGAACTGTAAAAACTTATCAAGAAGCAAGACTTCAAAATACCGAAAATTTAAGACAAAACGTTGTCGACGCCGCAGCCATTCTTTTACAAGAAGGGTGGCCGGAAGCAGTGACCGTTCGTCGGGTCGCGGACAAAATGGCTGCTCCACCAAAATTATCTACAGCTTGTTCGGAAGCAAGGACGAATTGGCAAAACAACTTTATTTAGATGGTTGTAAGCTGCTAGCACAAACCTTTGAGGCGGTTCCGAAGCAAGAGAATCCCCAACAATACTTACGGGAACTCGGCAATGCTTATTGGAGTTTCGGATTGAACTACTCAAGTTATTATAAGATGATGTTCGGAGGAGCTATTAGTTTCAAGCAGGATGAAGAAAGCTTACAGGGTACCGTAACCGCTTTACAGCAAGTGATGAATGTCCTAGAGGAAGCAGTTCAGCAAGAACTTATTGATGTAAAGGACCTGACTCTTGTCATCTTCAAGATTTGGACTTCTCTACATGGAGTGATTCACCTTTATTTAGGCGGCCATCTTAAGAATGATGAATCGGCGAGAGTAGTATTTGATCAGATGTTGTCAGATTTAATACGAACAATTTTTGGAACTCATACGTAATAATTGTGATATCCTCCATTTATAAACAGACATTATATAAAAGAGAAGTTTGATTTAAAGCTACTCCGTTTAAGAAGTGGCTTTAAATTTACACGGATATAGATATTATACTTAAACACACCTTTGTGCTTAGGTATACCGCTGATATTGGGTGTTTTAGCACCGATGATGACACGTACAAAGCCCCAAGAAATTTATAAAGAAAGTCATCTTTAAAACATGTAAAAGGTAGAGCCTTGCAAAGGGATTTTTGAAATAGGATTAGCTGTATCTACATAACATGGTTCCACCCTCTTGAAGTACGTTCCATGCGTTTTTAGCACGCTCCTCAGAGTCAAGCTCCACACTGATGCACACCTTCTCAGCATCTTGAAAATCTTTTTTCCCATCCGAACCCATAATATATCCTGATTCACAAGTTTTCGATTCAGATCCTCTCCTTAATCCTTTTTTAGAACTTTCCTCCCCAATTGAAAATTCATTTTTCTTTTCCCTTTTTGAACAAGTGCACCAGGAAGGACAAAAGATGCTGCTTCTTTTTTTCTATTATTCTTTTAGTCTCCTTAATCTTATCTATTTTGAATCCGTTCGTAATTATACGTCCATCAGTTATAAGCTCCTATTTTCTTTAAACCATTTTGAATCCTTTTTCCATGAAAAAACAAAAAATAAATTATCTCGATCGATGCATGTTATGAATTTATAAACTTTTTAACTCTTGATTTTTTCCGAATCGTCAGCATATCGCTAATTGAGACGATATTAAACATTTCGCTCTACAAATAAATGGTAAGACAATTACTTATGGAAGTTTCATCCTATTTAATTATTTGTGCATATTGTGAGAGGAAACGTCATAACCTTAGACAATTCCCAAAGGATTAAATTTGTTCATTCAGGGTGTTGAATGAACAATAGGCAGATCCCTGTGAAGTGTCTGCCCGTGTATAAAATGTTTATGCTATTAATTGGAGTTAAGAAGCCACTTTTTCTCATCTATTTTAAATTGGATCGTCTGCCAAAAATACAAGGGTTGTAGTGAATGTTCTTACAAAATAATCCTTGCTTTTTTTATTCTTACCTCGCCCATGCAGCGATGGTCGTTATGTTCCCCGGTTTTGTCCTGCAGCAGCCGCCGATCAATTTGGCACCGCATTTATACCAGTGATGGGTACTGTCTCCATAGGTTTCTCCGGATGTTGCACCCTGCCAAGTCTTGGTGACTGCATCGTACTGCTCGCCTAAATTCGGATAAACGATGATGGGCTTGACTGTGTGACTGTTCAATTCTTTGATCAGCGAAGAAATGTACTGGGGCGGCGTGCAGTTAATTCCGACGGCAGCCACTTGGTCATGGTTATCCATCCATTCTGCACACTCGGAAACTAGGGTTCCATCACTAATATGCAGCCCGTCTTTTGCACTAAAGCTGATCCATGCATAGGTTCTGGGGAACTCTTCTAATAATCTAACGATTGCTCTAGCTTCCATTAGACATGGAATCGTTTCGCAGGCCAGAATTTCGGCGCCGGCATCAATCAGAGCTTTCATACGAGGCCTATGGAAATTCATTAGTTTATCTTCGGTCAACGTATAATCTCCTCGATATTCAGAACCGTCAGCAAGGAATGCACCATATGGCCCAACTGAACCGGCTACTATAGGCTTCGGACGGTTTGTCCGGTTCTCGGATTTTCCCCAGAATTCATCTCGTGCTTTTAGAGCTACCTGGACGGATGACTGGATAAGATTTAACGCTTCAGCCTCGCTCAAACCGCGTCGAGCAAAGCCTTCGACAGTGGCTTGGTAACTGGCGGTAATAGTACAGTCAGCTCCCGCTGTAAAATAATCCATATGTACCTGTTTTATAAGATCCGGATTTTCCATAAGAATGGTTGCCGACCAAAGGCTGTCGTTTAAATTACAGCCGAGACGCTCAAGCTCGGTAGCCATTGCACCGTCTAGTATCACTAACGGGAATTTCTGTAATATGTTTTCAATAGGATTCATAATAGTACCTCCGCTACAGTTCAATTTTTCTGTAATCTCGTATAAAAGATGAAGGGACAAGGACTTTCTATCGCTTATATCATCAGTATTCATTGAGTTCATCAATATATACCAAAGTTAGACAAATGTCTTGGCTGTTACTTAAGTTAAACAGATTTAAGTAGAGTCTAACATTGAATATGGACATAAAAGGACAAACCCTCCTGCGAAGGAAAGTCTGTCCAGAGTAAGTGAAATCGTTCAGTAATTGTTTGGATAATTGCTTAACGGACTTCAACCCGGAGATATAGTACATACTTTCTATTCTTTCTCATTTTCCGCACTAGACCTGGTAGTATCAGTAACATATTCAAGTTTAATAGGTTTCTTATGCAAGACCTTCTCTATTTTATATTCTCTAAATATTGATCTAATTCACCATGAGAACCTTTTTGATTCTTATTTCCTCGATTTTTTAAATAGTAGAAGATATAGCATAAAGCAATAAATGGTATTCCACAATATAGGGCAATTCGCTGGCTAGCATCGAAAGCAAGACCCACACAAGAACCGAAACATAAAACAAAAGCAGTGATAGGCACGAAAGGATAAAGAGGTGTACGAAATTTCAAATTTCTAATATTCCCACCCTCTTCAATAAAACGCTTACGAAACATATACTGTGATAACACAATTCCCATCCATACTATAACCACGGCAAATCCTGATATAGCCACAAGCACTAAATAAACTGTATCTGGTGCAACTACACTAGAGAATAATGACAAACAGGCTACTGCCATACTTACAATTAAAGCATTAAGAGGTACCCCTTTTGAAGTTACCTTTCCTAAGAAAGGGCTTATTGTTTTTTCGTTTGAAAGAGACCATAACATACGAGTAGATGCATAGAGACCGGAATTTGCTACTGACAGTAAAGCTGTAAGAATAACAAAGTTCATAATATCAGCTGCATAAGGAATTCCTATATTATCAAAGACCATAACGAACGGACTTTCAATGACTCCCGCTTCTTTCCAAGAGATTAATCCAGATAATACAAATATAGCACCGATAAAGAAGAAAACGGTTCTCCAAATTACGTTTCTAATAGATCGGGGAATGTCTTTTTCCGGATCTTCACTCTCTCCCGCGGTAATTCCAATGAGTTCTGTTCCTGAAAAGGCAAAGTTTACGGAAATCATAGCCATTAAAACTGGAAGCAACCCATTAGGAAAAAGACCTCCTTCACCGGTAAAATGAGAGAGCATCGGGGCAGATGCATGGCCTTTCATTGGTATAAAGCCAAACATCGCAGCTCCCCCCAATACGATAAATAAAATAATGGTGATTACTTTAATTCCGGCAAACCAAAATTCTGCTTCAGCAAAAAATTTCACTGAAAAGGCGTTTAGCAGAAAAAGGGTAATAGCAAAGATGGCGCTCCAAATCCAAACGGAAGTATCAGGGAACCATCTCTTCATCAATAGACCGGATGCGGTAAATTCCGACCCCACCGTTACCACCCAGGTAAGCCAGTACATTACACCAATGGTAAATCCAGTAGCAGGACCGACATACTTTGTAGCATATGTTTGAAATGAACCGGTTACCGGCATAGCTACAGTTAATTCACCAAGGCACAGCATGACAAGATACATAATCAATGCCCCAACCAAATAAGCGAGAATCGTACCTCCCGGTCCAGCTTGATTAATTGTATATCCTGTGCTTAGAAAAAGGCCTTGTCCTATTACCCCTCCTAGCGAAATCATGAACAAATGTCTGCTTTTCATTGTACGCTTTAACTGATTTTGATCGGTATTATTTGCATGTACCATCCAGTCTCCTCCTTTGGTATAGGTAACGTGGTATCTTCCTGGTAAAATCTTTTCTATTTACTTTTTGTAAGCTATTATCACTTTAGATACCAGGCATAGTCATCTCTTAGAGGATTTAAATTGAGCTTAAGTTCATCTTATGTTAGTACATCTTATTGCAAGCAAGGATTCACATACTGATTTGCCTTTTAAGACGGCTTCGCTGGCCCAACAATTATTTTATTAAATGACGGGCTTATCTCTATATACTTGTTAGAGAATAACTAATATAGTTCGTTCACCTTTTTACAGAATAGTCAAACTTCAATACTAAGTGATCAACCTATTAGGTCAATTCCTATAAAACTAGCATTATCACCATTAGCTTGTTTTATTATCTTTTAACCGCAACCTTAAAACAAACAACCTTTGGTTCGGTCATTTCTTGAAGTGCAAACTTAATTCCTTCCCGGCTAAACCAGAACCTTTTACACCCCCAAAAGGCATAGCATCTATACGATAATCGGAGCTATCATTTACTATAACCCCGCCTACATCCAGCTTACGAATAGCCCCCAAAGCATAATCTAAATTATGAGTGAAAATACCTGCTTGTAAGCCGAAATCCACATTGTTAGATTGGAAAATAGCCGTATCGAGATCGGGAACACTATAAATGGTAACAACTGGCAAAGAAGACTTCTTCAGTTGCCAGCTTGCAATCTGCTGGTACATTCTCTAAAACAGTTGGGTAATAAAAAGAACCCTTACGTTTGCCGCCACAAAGCAATTTTGCACCTTTTTCAACCGCTTCATTAACCCAACTCTCCACCCGCTTTGCTTCCTCTTCTGAAATCATAGGCCCCATGTCGGTTTCCTCTGATAATTTATTACCCACTCGATACTTTAGAGTATGGGTAAGGAACCTTCCGACAAAGTCCCGATAAATCCCTTCTTGAACATACACTCTTTGCACTCCGAGGCAATTTTGACCTGCGGCCCAAAAGGCACCGGAAACAGTTGATTCAACGGCTTCTTCTAAATCAGCGTCTTCCAGAACGATAACCGGTGAGTTCGATCCTAACTCCATACTTATCTTTTTCATGCCCGCCTTTTGCATAATCGATTGGCCAGTGGAAAGTCCCCCTGTAAAAGAAATCATTCGAATGGCTGGATGGGTAATCAGGCTCTCTCCCATATCACTTGGATAACCGGTAATGACGGATAAAACTTTAGGAGGCAAACCTGCTTTTTCAAGTGCTTCTGCCAATAAAAGAGCGCTTAGCGGTGTAGATGGTGCTGGTTTTACGATGATGGCATTTCCAGCAGCAATAGCTGGCCCCACTTTATGTGCAACAAGGTTTAATGGATCGTTAAAAGGCGTTATAGCCACAATTATTCCAATAGGAAAACGATAATAATATCCCATGCGATCTTCACTTCCCGGCATTTGGTCAAATAAAATCGTTTCTCCATTAATTCTCCTTGCCTCTTCAGCACTAATACGAAGAGTCTCAATACAACGTAACACTTCTTTTCTTGCCTCTTTAATTGTTTTACTTCCCTCACATGCAATAGTGGTTGCAAATTTTTTCTTATGCTCATAAATCCAGTCGGCAGCACGATTTAGAATAGCCATTCTTTCGTGTGTTGACATGTCAGCGGAAATTTTTGCTCCTTTTTTTGCCTCCTCTATGGTATGAAGTACATCCTCCTCATTAGCGGCAGGGACAGTTGCGATTAAACTATTATCTTGGGGGTCGAAGACTTTAATGTTTTTGGCGCGGGATACCCACTTTCCAGCTAGAAACATCTTATTTTCATTTGTTTGTGTCTCTATAAATGTCATTGTTAACCACCTCATTTTACTCAATTTTCTATTTTGTAAATTTAATAGTGCACAAGATTACAATTGACCGCGGCTAATATTAATTAAATCAATAAGAATAGAGAATCCAGTTTCCTTTGGCCAGCTCCGGCACCAATAAGCGTTATCGGACCGGCTAAATCACAATAATATGTAATAGCATTTTGTACACCTGAAACTCCAGCTAAAGGATCTGTAATCGGAATAGCTTCGGGACCTACCTTTGCGATGACTTTATCACCATCTTTTATGCATTTTGCAATAAGTTTCCACTTTTTACCCTCAGATTTTGCCCATCGGATATCCTGTTGTGTAAGATGACTAATTCCTTCACATTCTACTTCTTCTCTTTTCATCGGAACGTTCATTACAATATTAGCAAGAATAGTAGCTTTATATTGGGCATCATACCCCTCGACATCACTTGTAGGATCTGCCTCTGCATAGCCAAGAGTTTGTGCCTCATCCAATGCTGCCTTATAGCTCAAGCCTTCTTCCATTTTGGTTAAAATATAATTGGTCGTTCCATTTAAAATCCCACGTATTTCAGAAATATTATTTCCTGCCAATGAAACGAGGGGCATTCTCAATGCAGGTGTTCCACTCATAACGGTTCCTTCAAAGCCCCATAGAACATGATTCTTTCGGGCTAATTCAGCAAGCTCTTGGTAAGCTAAAGAAACTGGACCTTTATTGCTCATTACTACATTCTTTTTGCTTTCAAATGCTGCCTTACAATGATCGATGGCAGGTTGGCCGGTTTTTACATCTGTGAAAGTAATTTCTACAATAGTGTCCGCATTACTCTCAAGTATTGTCTGAAAACTATCCCAACCTCTTACCAAACCAGGGCTTTCGGGGTAACTATCAAGTTTCCCTGTTTCCTTTACAGCTTGTAATACTTTAGTAATATCCAAGCCTTCTGGATGATAAAGAGCCCCCTTAAGAAAATCGGAAATAGCAACAATTTTTGCATCAAAACCCAATCCGCTGCGTAACAATTCACCTTTTTCTTCTAAAATTTCTGCAAATCCTTGACCAACTACACCAAATCCAAGTAAAGCAATTTTATGTGTCATATCTCAATACCTCTTCCATTGTTATATTTTCATTTGCTGCTATTAACAGGCAATTGCGATTCTAAATAGGAAAAAGCTTGTTCTAAATCAGAAATAAGATCTTCTGTATCTTCAATACCTACGGAGATACGAACCAAACCTTCCGGGATACCAAGAGCTTTACGTTCTTCAAGAGTACATTCGACATGGCTAGTCGTTCTTGCGGGTCCGTATATAGTTTCAACAGCTCCAAGATTTCCAGCTTTGTTTGCATATTGTAATTTTGGCAATAAAATTTTGATAGCATCCATTTCATCTTTCAATACAAAACTTAATATTCCGCCGAAACCCTTCATCTGTTTCTTTGCAATTTGGTGATGTCGATGTGTTTCTAATCCAGGGTAATAAACTGCTTCCACAAGCTTTTGCTTTTGCAGATACTTTGCAATTTCCATTGCACTCTTTTCTTGCTGTCGAACTCGAAGTTTTAACGTTTTCATCCCTCTTAAAATAAGATAAGCTGACCACGGATCCAAGGTTGCTCCATTAATTTCGCGATAGTGATAGACTCTTTTCATCAGTTCTTTGGAACCGCACACTACACCCCCTAAGGCATCGGCATGTCCGCTTAAAAATTTAGTGGCACTATGGATTACAATATCAACTCCTAATTGAATTGGATTTTGATTAATGGGAGTAGCAAAAGTATTGTCTATGATAACCAATGCCCCCGCCGATTTTCCGGCTCTCACCATTCTCTCAATATCAGTAATTTTCATGGTTGGATTGGTTGGAGACTCCAAATATAAAACCTTACATCCTTTGGCCACTTCAGCTTCAATTTCTTCATGATTTCCAGTGTTGCATAAAGTTACTTCTACATCGATATTCGGTAAGAATTCAGTAAAGATTTTATTGGTTCCTCCATATGTGTCTTTAACTGATATTACCCGGTCTCCTGGTTTTAAAAAAGTATATAATGTGCTGCTAATGGCAGCCATACCTGATGAGAAACCAATAGCTTGCTCCGCTCCCTCAAGAATTCGTACTTTTTCTTCAAAAGCTTGAACAGTTGGATTTGTCATTCGATTGTAAATATGTCCAGGTTTATTTCCAATAGCAACTTCTTGCCACTCATCTACGTCATCGTAATTGTAGGCTACACTTAGCACCACAGGAACTTGGGTTGCATTGTAAGCAAGAAATTCTTTTTCTCCTGCCCATACAGCTTTTGTACCGTCTTGTATATCCTTAAAGTTTAGTTCACCCATGTTTCTCCCACCTCTATTTTTTATAACTTTGTAAATATCTTTTTGTATTCCAACTAAATTTCGTTTAAAAAGTTCTCCCTTTGCCTTATATTTGTTTGAACTTCTCTTTTTTCTTAGCGAATTTACCCTTTACTATTTTTTTAATGTGAAGATGCTTTGTTAAGACAACTTAAAACTAAGGAATTTATACAATATAAAATATATTGTATATTGTATAATACGCTGAATTATCTGAAAAATATCTGTAAGAAGAATTATATAATGGACTTATTCCTTTTTCAATGTTTTATTATGCTACTCTTAAAAATATTTTCAAAATTAAACTGTCTAGTTTTAATAATAATCAATAAGACATATTTATTTTGGCGGTCTAAAAAACACCGCTCCGCTTCTTCCTTTATTTCTCAAATCTCCCAAAATATAGGAATATACTATGCATCGATTCATAACATATTAGACTTGGAGACAATAAATATGAAAGGATAGTGAGATACTTTGTTATGATATTAGAGAGTTATTGAAGAATTTACGTGCTCATGCTAATATAAAAAGCAAGAATTTCCACTCTTTTAAATATAGGGGGAGTAACTATCAAAAAGAGGTACCGATCACTAAAAGACCATGTCTATGATTATATAGCCAAAGAAATTCAGAATGGAACATTACTTCCCAATCAAAAGATAAATGAAATAGCACTAAGTGATAAATTAGAAGTAAGCAGAACCCCTGTGAGGGAAGCTTTGATACAACTAGCATCAGAAAATTTACTAGAATTCTTTCCTCGAAAAGGATTTATCGTTAAAGAAATTGATACCAAGAAAAAGCTTGATGTTTTTAAAGTTGTTGGTGTTCTAGATGCCTTTGCAGCCACATTAGCTATGGAGAATATCACAGAAGATGATATGGAACTAATGGAAGAGTTGGTTAAGAAAATCGACCTTTCAATTTCGCAGAAAAATTATTCAGATTATCAAAAATACCAAAACCAATTCCATAAAGTATATATTGATAAGTGTAGCAACACTACATTAATTAAGCTTCTTGATTCTTTACAAAATAGTTTTGTTAGACAGATTTATTTAAGTAAAGACGAAGAAAAACTTTTTACCGTATTGGAACAAATGAATAAAGAGCATAAACAAATTATCAATTACTTTAACAATAAAGAGAAAGAAAACTTAGAGCGACTAATTAAGAATGAGCATTGGAAAATAACACATATAGATATGATATAGTAAATATGGTTCCGGTAATAAATGATTTACTAGAAAAATAAGTTGTGTCGAATGATTTTCCCAGATAAATCTCGATTTGCAGAAAAACATTATAGGGCGCTCCTGTCAGCGCCCCTAGCCTTCATCATTTATGACATTTTTAAAGGAGACAGCATGTTTTTTAAGATAACATGCCGATTCATATATCGTTCTTACATGGTAGCTAAATAAGCCTTTTTCATGACAGATAGGTAAGGGTTTGACGTTATCGCCCCCTTTTCCCTCTGCTAGCACCGTAGGTGCGACTTTCATCGCATACGGCGCCCCAACTAATCCAATTCATTCAATTCTATGTATTTAATGAAGCAAATTTATAATTCCAAAATCAGATTACGGTATTTTTGCATTGTATTCGAAGTTCATTTACCTTTTCTTTTTGCTTTTTGTTTAGCTGTAGGGAATTAAGCAAATCTCTAATTTTCCCACTGTCTTTTAGATGTACAAGTCGGTGAACGTCTTCATGAAGCACTATCAAGTTTGAAAATCTATCATCTTTTGAGAGATGGTATGGGTTTTTATGGTGACAGTGCCAATCAGATATGCCAAGCTCTGTTCCAGTGACTGCACATTTTCCATATTGGGAAATGAACTTACTTATGCGGTTGTCGTTGTATTCGATCGTTTTAATTGGAATAAAGTTTTTCATGACATAGCTTAATACGTTTTTGTTAATCGCTTTTAGGCTTTGGTGTATTTTTTCTCTGCCCTCAACAGTATAGTTACACGTATCTTGCGAGAAACATAGATTTGTTTTATGCCGTTGGGCATAAATTGAGAAGAATACCATGTCCTGTATCTTATAATATTGTGGTTCGTATCCTTTGTAACGTTTTTGCAACGTGCTAGTCATATCATTAACTTTGGCTTCTTTTCTGATGTTCTTTAATCGATTATATAGTGTCTTCTGAAGGTACGAGTTCAACTCAATTAAATTATTTGTGATTTGAGTGGCGGCAGAGTAGTAATTTTGAATCCCCATTAGACCATACTCTTCTATTAAAACAGGAAAAGACCGGTAGGGTCTCCCGAGTTGCCGTATCATATCAATGTATAACGTGCCAAGGTCACTGACTCCAGAGAGGTTTTATCCTTCTTGCCTTTAACGAAAGATAAAATGTAGCTTTCTGCTGTGCTTAAGGCATCAGCCCTCTCGGTTTACTAACATTATGGAGCTCAATCCCTTCAACCATTTGGCTTTCGGCCGCCGTCGGGTAGAAAATAGACGCGCGCATTCGATTGAATCACGTTTCCTATAGCCCCCCTACGATCCCGGACGGTCGGATTTCCCGAGTCCGGTTCTGACCTTGGACTTCATCACATACTCGCCTTCCCAAATAACCGCAGGATTAAATGTTGGTACACATATTCCCCCATCAACTATTGGTTTACTTGTATGCTAGTCTATGAACAAGTAAACAAAGCTCAGTGTCTTTGAAGTTCCGACTGTCCAAATGCCCAGAGGTCCTTCGCTCCATCACAGGCGTTACCTTGATGGAAGTACAATTTCCTTACACTTAAGAAGGCATTACCCTTCCCTCATCGCTACTACGACCTCATGCGCCAGTCCTAAATCATCCTACCATTTTCTATCAGCCTCATATATGGTAGGTCTTCATTGATTAGTACCTTCCCAAATTTGAAGTAGGACCTTCCCGTCGTTATCTCTGAAAATCTTTCCACAGATGCCAGAACCCGTATCCCGGCTGCTCCTACAGTGCTTTTGACCGTTTCTTCCTGTAAGACATCGGTCTTCCCCCGTTAGACAAAGGTCGACGCTAAGCAAAACATCCCTCGAACAGTTTCTTTGAGGGGCGTAGATTTCGGGATTGCAGTATTCGTTAAATCCTTCTGGCCTCTGTGTTTGCTCGCCACACAGACTGTTCCGACCTTATTCTCTCTGTGTAGAATAGGCCGCCGTGACTTTTACTTCCAAGCAGAACGTAGTTTGTTACCTCCCTACGCATTGGATATGCTAGTCATCCGAATCGGTCAATTGATGACAGGAGACTTTCACTCCATAAGATTCTCAGCCTTGACGGCTGCTCCACCTAACTGTCTACGCTTAAAGACTAAAGTTACCTCTAGCCCTCCAAGACTCGCTACGAGCGAATGGCTATTTCTTACTCGACGGGAATCCCACCCGCTATATGATACGACCTAAGCTCGGCCGCACAAGCACCCGTTACTTTAATAAGAAATTGTTTTCTTCATTCAATCATCAACCTATTTATAAACCTTTCTTAAAATAATGGTATAAAATCCACTTTTAGAATTGAATATAAACCCAGTTTTGGCGGATATTATATATATTAATTTACAGGGAGTGTTTCTAATGCACGAGGAGCAAAATGTAAGATTAACATCTTCAGAAATTGCAGTAGTTTGGAGTAGCTATCTGAACAATAGTTTTTCTATATGTGTGATGCAGTATTTTTTAGCTAATGTTAATGACTCTGAAGTGAAATTAATTTTAGAATTCGCACTTAACATAGCACAAAAAAACTTTAATATGAGTAAAGAAATACTTAAAAAAGATAATCAAACAATACCCGTTGGTTTTACAAATCAAGATGTATGCCCAGATGCTCCTCGTTTATATTCGGATGCCTTTTATTTATATTATATCAAAAATATGTCGAAAGTTGGATTATCTGTTTATGGTGTGGCTTTGGCAACTTCCGCTCACTCCGATGTCCGTAATTTCCTGAGTCAAGCAATACAAACCTCAACAGAGCTATATAATAAAACAGCCAGCGTTTTATTATCAAAGGGATTATTTGTCAGACCACCATATGTTACAACCCCTGATAGTGTTGATTTTATCGATAAAAAGAGCTATTTAGGTGGATTTTTAAATTTAAACAAAAGACCTTTAAATGTGATAGAAATTACTCATATTGAAGCAAATTCCGAAGCTAATTCACTTGGTATGGCTCTTTTAGCTGGTTTTGCCCAAGTAGCAAAGTCTAAAAAAGTTCGTGAATATTGCACTGAAGGTAAAGAAATAGCAAAAAAACATGTTCAAGTGTTTACTACTATATTAACTGATGACGACCTTCCTTCACCAATGCCATGGGATCTTGAGGTAAGCGATTCAACTGTGACACCTTTTTCAGATAAATTAATCATGTTTCATTTATCTTTGATAATTGCATCTAGTATTTCAAACTATGCAACCGCTGCAGCAGCGAGTTTAAGAACAGATATTTCCTCATCTTATGTTCGATTAACAGCAGAAATTGCTCAATTTTCAAAAAGCTGTATAGACTTAATGATTAAAAACGAATGGATAGAGCAACCCCCGCAAATCCCTAACCATAAAAATTTGGCAAAGGAATAGAGGTTTAACGAGCTATGGCACACTATAAACATAGATAGAGAGTTGGTGTCATCAATGTGAGTAGCGATCAAATAGAAAAATTACTTTGGTCAATAGCATTTCCAGGTTTTGGACAAATATTAAACCATAAATATATAAAGGGTATATTGTTAGTCACATTAGAATTTTTGGTAAATGTCCAATCTAACTTTAACAAAATAATCATTTTAAGTTTTTAAGGGGATACTCTCTCTTCAATTGAAGAAGCCAAGTTTATATTTTTTTGCGATGTGGGATGCCTATAAAGAAGCAATAGGGGAAACACCGCTTCATTCCTTTCTGCCATTTGTTTTTGCGGCATTTTTTGATACGATAGGAGTAATTTATTCCTCAAGATTAATAATTTTAGGAATTTTATTTGGACCAGTATTTTTACCAATGTTATTTATGTTTCCAGGTGTTTTGATTGGACTTTTAATTCGGAGTAAATTAAAGCATTCTTAATAAGATACTCATCACTAACTTATGAAAAGTGATGTTTTTTTATTTGAGTTTATTATATACCTTATTCAACCTACTTCTTTAGTACAATAAAAGCGGGGACGCCGCAGCCCAATATCCATATAACTCTTGCACCCATTTGTTTAAGTGTAATTCTTTCTTTAAATTAATTTTAACGTAAAGTAAAATTATTCATGGAAAAATCGCAAGTGAAAAATCGGCTAATTATTCTAAATTAAACTTTACATTCAATCTTAAAACTGGTCATCTTTTTATAAATCAGAAACTCATATCTCTTGGTGAATTGGTAAATAATATATCCAAGAGGTGACAGGAAGGAAAAGGATAAATTATAACTCACATATTCCGAAATAGGAACTTTGTGGGGAGAGTATGTAAATGGAACAGCCGTTGATATTGTAAATAGATATATGATTTCTAATCTGTCTCAATCTTTACCTTGTAAACCTTCTGGCAAAGGGAATCCTTGGATAACGGACAGGTATCACATTCTTTTGGTCTTACGTATTTCAGAGAGCTATATTTCTCGTCGTAGCTTTCGTATCAATAAAAATGTACTCTTACGCAGGTTGGGGCAAAGTGCTCATCAAACCCAATTATTTCTCCTTCGTTGCGCTTACCATAAGCAATGATTCCATATATGCTTTCATATTAAGATCTGTTGATAAATCGGCACATAATCATAGCCAGTGTCTATAAGACCGTAACTGATTGGTAACGAAGAAAGCCTTTCCTGAATCCCTTTAAGGAGTGGAATAGCTGCTGTTCCAACCGCTAAATGTGCCTTTAAGCCGAACCAAAAGGTATTCTTACCTACACTATTTTTCTTAATGCCCCAATTAAAAAGGGGCATCCTCCTAATTTCACAAAAGTGCGCAAAGTTAGTAGATGCCCCCAAATAAAAGTAACGAATAATAATTATCTATGAATGGAATCTAATTGATAAATAGTTAAAGATACTAATTTCACATTCCCATTTTTTGTATACAACTCTACCCCTTGGCTTGCAGGATCTGGGAAGATTTGATCGGTAATCACCAATTCTCCATCATTCCCAAAAATTTCAACTGAAGACCAGTCCACAAAAATTCTCAATTTCACTCGATTATTCTTAGGAGACAACGGTGAACCATGTATACAAGGAAAATACTTATTAAAATCAGTCAAGCCAGATTTATTACGATTAACATATAATGATTCCTCAGCAGCATCATAGCCGATAATGGTTTCCTCAGTATTTGATTTTCGAATTTTAAAGCCAAATTCTGTTGCTGAATCAAGTTCAAATTCCGCAATAATTTCTAGCTTATCACCTGAAACATCCAGCAATATATTTTCATCCTGTTCAAGCACAAGTTCATTCCATGCGCGTTTTTCCAGTCTCATTTTTTCAAGCTCAGTCACTGGAGTTTGAATGAGCTTTACCCCATCAGAACCTTCGACTAATGTTAATTCACGAGGAAGTGTCATAGCACTTCTCCAAATATCGGTTGGTGTGTCATTTGCATATTTCCAATTACTCATCCAACCAAGAAAAAGACGCCGTCCATCCTCATACGGAATATCTGACCAGGTCACACCCGCATAGTTATCTCTTCCATGGTCCAACCAAAAGACTGTATCGTCCGAAAAATCATTCGTAAACGTTAAACCATCAAAATCACCAATGAAATACTGCGTCCTTGAGCCCTCTTCATAGGCTGATTCATTCCCAATACTAACAATCATGACCCATTTATTATTGCCATTATTTCCGTCAACTGGCAATTTAAACAAATCGGGACATTCCCAGACACCAGCATGAGAACCAGCATCAATACCAAATTCACTTGCAAACGACCAAGTTTTTAGTTCTGGGGAAGTATAAATTCTGACATGATTACCAGCTGCAAGAATCATAACCCACTTATTCGTTTCCTTATGCCAAAACACCTTTGGATCGCGGAAATCTATAATAGTTTCTTCCACTAATACTGGATTTCCTTCGTACTTAGTCCAAGTTCGTCCATTATCCGTACTATAAGCTAGGCTTTGCCGCTGTCGAGGCCGATCTGAATCTGGATAATTGTCAGCATGAGTAAAAATCGCAACAAGACCAGAGCCGCCATTAAAAAATCCTGTAGAATCATTCCAATCTACAACAGCACTTCCAGAAAAAATAGCTCCATGCTCATCCGGTGCCAGAGCGATAGGGTGGTGGTCCCAATGAATTAAATCTTTACTTACAGCATGCCCCAGTGCATTGGTCCCCATGTCGTACCAAAAGGATGATACTGATAAAATAGATGGTATTCACCTGCATAATAAACCATTCCATTTGGATCATTCATCCAATTCTCTTTGGGTGAAAAATGAAACTGCGGACGAAACTTTTCGATAACATTTATTTTATTCATTGAGACAAAATCCCCTTTTTAATACAATTTGTCTTATTAAACAATGCAAGAATTTCATCAATCGATGGCATCGCAGGAATAGCGCCTTTTTTAGTTGTTGCAAGGGCTCCAACCGCATTAGCAAAAGACACCATTTTGTCGACTTCGTTCAATGACAAATCAGAAAGCAGATAATCTTTTTCGATAATTTGATATATAATACCCGCTAAAAAGGCATCTCCCGCACCGGTGGTATCGATTGCATCGACATCATAGCCACTGCATTTCCCAACAACATGACCTAACCGATAAAAACAACCATCCGAGCCTAACGTAACTAAGATTAGTTTTATATGAAATTGTACATATATATATTTGGAACCCTTCTTAAGATCTTTCGTTCCCGTAATAAACTCTAGTTCTTCCTCAGATATTTTTAAAACATCAGCAAATTTCAGACCAACTTCAATCATGCTTCTTGCGTGATTCAAATCATCCCAAAGATTTACTCGTAAATTAGGGTCATATGAGATTAGTAGACCATTTTCTTTGGCGTATGCTACGGCTTTTAACGTTGCAGATGCAGACGGTTCATGCGTCAGCGAAATCGATCCAAAATGGAAAATGCGAGAATTGTTTATAATCTCTAAATCTACTTCTTGTTCCTGTAACATCATATCTGCCCCCGGATTACGATAAAAACTGAAGGAGCGGTCTCCTTTATCATCCAAATGAACAAAAGCTAAAGTCGTATTTGTGTCATTAGAGAAAACTACACCCTTCGTGTCGATGCTATTTTTCTGTAATACCGAATTCAAATAATGACCGAACTGATCGTTACCGACTTTACCGATAAAAGCTGTTTTCTTACCTAGCTTGGCTAACGCTGAAAGAACGTTTGCAGGAGCTCCTCCTGGATTCCTTTCAAATCGAACTTCCCCATTTTCAGATTTTCCTGCTGGTGTGAAATCGATCAATACTTCACCCAGAGCTACAACATCATGCATAATCTTCCTCACCTAACCATTTCGCAGGTCTAAAACCTGTTTTTTCAATTTCGAAAAACAAGCCGAGCAGAAGCCATATTCTGTTCGGTCTTGTTAAGTAGTTTTTTACACAATTATTTCAACAGCTTATTTACCTGAGTTATACTTATCATAAGCTTGTTGTTTGATCGTAAGGATTTTTGAAAGACCATCTTTGTCCAATGTTTTTACGTAATCATCCCATTGTGATTCAATGCCGCCTTTTAAGATCCATTCTGCTTTCATTCTTTCTACATATGGTTTAACTACAGTCTCAAGTTGTGTTAATTGGTCTTGACTATCCTTATCTAGGAAAATAGGTGGATAATTATTAGTCGCTTTCATAGCAGGGACATATGTTTTATGCAAAATATCAAGTCTCCATGCTGCATCATCCGGTTTTGTTGTTACTGTTCCATAGTATTCATTCAATACAGCCAAAGGACCATCTACATTTGTTTTCTGTCTTAATTCCACAGGTGCTGTACCGTTTAGCGGCAAATGCTTTAATGTCCCAGCGCTTGTAAGTTCGAAAATATTTTGTTGCGTTTTGTCTCCATACGTACCCCAGTTATTTTGTACAGATTGAATCGGTTCATAGACTTTATCAATCCACTTAGCTGTTAAATCAAGATTCTGGTTGGAACTTGTAATGACCATTCTGCCTCGGTCAAAGCCATAACCATTTGTTCTAGGCACATTAACTGTTCCATCTGGGCCTTTTAATGGAGGCAGTGGAACGTAGTCTTCATTATTTCCGCTAATATTGGCTCTGTCCCAAGTAAAGTATAATCCATAGCGGTAATTCTTTCCTTTTGCAACATAGGTATTCCAATCTTGCGTAAAGGCTTCTTTATCAATTAAGCCTTCTGTCTGAAGTTTGTGAAGCCATTCGATACCCTTTTCATATCCTGGTTGGTTAGCTGTGTAGACCACTTTTTGATTTTCAGTCACCATATAGTGGTCATCGTTATCTCCCATTCCAAAAGCTCCTAAAAGCATGGCTGGATCTTCACCGCCATGGTTAATCATGAAGGACATTGGAATAGTATTGTTACCTGCTGGCGCTTTTTCTTTAAAAGCAAGAAGCACTTTTTCCAACTCATCTGTTGTAGTTGGCATTTTCAAGCCTAACTCATCGAGCCACTTCTTATTGATCCAAGGAATGTCATCTAGCGCTTGAATTGCTTCTTTTCCTGTTCCAAGTTCCTCAATCCACGGGAAGGAATAAATATGTCCATCCGAAGCTGTGATTAACTTTTTATATTGTGGATGAGAATCAAGGATTTTTTTCAGATTTGGCATATCTTTATCGATTAAATTCTCTACAGGAACAATAACTCCTTGTTTCGCGTACCTCAAAATATCATTATCACTTAAACCAGCATTAAAAATTGCATCTGGGAGATCCCCGCTGGCAAGCTCTAAATTCCGTTTATCTGGAAATTGATCCCATGTATAATTGGTCCAGTCAATATGAATATTGGTATCCTTTTCAAACCTTTGCCAGATTAATTTACCATTTGGGTCTTTTGGCGCTAATGGCGAGCTTTGCGTAAGGAATTTTAAGGTTTCCTTCTTCTTTAATGGCAATTGTACATTTTTAAGACCATAACTTGGTGATGAATTCTGCCCTTTTGCATTACTTGCTGAACTCGAAGTTGAATTAGAACATCCTGCAACCAGTAAACTTGCAGCAAAAGCTGTAGTTGCTAAATAACTGATTTTTTTCTTCTTTTTCATTATTAAATCACCCCTAAAAATAGTTTTTTTTAACTCTATTTTTTATCCTTTAATAGAACCTACCATGACTCCTTTTTCAAAGTACTTTTGGAAGAAAGGATAGATTATAATTAATGGCAAACTTGAAATAACAATACAAGCATATTTGACCATTTCAGCGATTTGTTGCAGTTGCGCAGTATTCTGTGCATCTTGGACCATTCCGGGTCTAGGCTGCATTTGCACTAGAATGGACCTTAACACAATCTGTAATGGCTGCAAGTTGTCACTTTTTAGATAGATCATCGCATCAAAATAGGAGTTCCATTGTCCAACAAATTGGTATAATACTAAAACGGCAATGATTGGTTTGCTTAACGGCAGTAAGATTCGAAAGAAATATTGCATCTCAGATGTTCCATCGACTACTGCAGCTTCCCTTAATTCATTGGGTATTCCCTGAAAATAAGCTCTTGCTAAGATAATGTTCCATACATTAACAGCACCAGGTATTAAAATGGCCAAACGGTATCCAACATGTGTAAGTTTTTCACTAATAAATAGGTTGGAATTAACCCACCCCCAAAGAACATGGTAATGATGAATATTGTCATAATCACTTTTCTGCCGACAAAATCCTTCCGTGATAATGGATAAGCAGCAAGTAAAGTTATCGTAACTGAAATGATCGAAAAAGCAGTTGAATAAAATAATGAATTTCTGAATCCTGTTAGGATGGACCCATCTTTAAAAACTCGCAAGTAACCCTGTATTGTCCATTTAGAGGGATTAAAAGTTAATCCACTGTTCAATAATGTATTTGGGTCTGTAACGGATGCCATAACGACGTAGATTAGTGGTCCCAAAATAGCTAGAACGATCAAGGTCATGATAATGGCATTTGTAGTTAAAATCGCTTTATCTGTTTTCGTTTGGTGCTTAAACATGAAACTCACCCCGTTTCTTTGATTTATAGACCTTCTCCTTCATTTAATCGTTTTACGATCTTGTTTACACTTAAAAGTAAAACTACATTAATAAAAGCGTTAAATAATCCAATTGCCGTTGAATATCCATAATCACCCATTTGTAAACCTATTTTAAAGACATAGGTTGGTAAAATTTCCGAAGTAGGTATATTCATAGAGGTTTGCAATAAATAAGCTTTTTCAAAACCTAAGCTCATAATATTACCAGCAGCCAAAATAAATTGAATCACCATAATCGGTTTAATCGTTGGCAAATCGATATGAATAATTTGCTTTATGATGTTAGCTCCATCTATTCTTGCGGCATCAATGAGGTCTTGGCTGACGTTTGAAAGTGCTGCCAAATAGACAACAGAGGACCAACCGGCAAATTGCCAAATATCACTGATAATATAAATCGACCTAAAATAACCTGGTTCTGTCATAAAATCTACCGTGTTTCCACCGAAAAAACTGATGATATGATTAATTGGTCCAATTGGAGATAAGACAATAAAAACGATCCCTACAACAACGACCACGGATATAAAATTGGGAGCATATAATATTAGTTGAATGTTTTTCTTTAGTGCAACGCTTTTAATTCTATGGAGCATAAGTGCTAAAATGATGGGTACAGGAAAGCCAAATAACAACCCGTATACACTTAACTTCAATGTGTTGCCTAATAGATTCATAAAATCTGGGGTACTCATAAACTTTTTAAAATTTTCAATTCCAATCCATGAACTGTTCATGATCCCTTGTAATGGATTAAAATCCTTGAAGGCGATGATTGCACCATACATTGGTACGTATTTAAAAATGATAATAAGCACTAATGCCGGCAAAACAAAAAGATATAATTGATAATTATCTTTTATGTACTTTAACTTTTTTGATGTCTTTGTTCCCAATGCTCCTTTTCTTACCTCATCTTGATTACTCTCCAATTTTTGGTACACTTGCTCCACAATGGTTCCTCCCTTTTAAAGCAAATTTCATTAGTATTTCCCTCACTTTGAATATTGTCATCCTTTTTATAAGTAGTACTTAAATTGAAACGTTTCCAATTAAAGCTAAAAAAATATGGATTGCTAAGTCGTTCACCTATTCTATACATGACCAAGGATTCCATAATTCTCCTTAACATTCTAATTGAAACGTTTCCAATCAAAGCTAAAAAAATATGAATTGTTAAGTCGTTTCACCCAATCTATACTTGACGGGAATTCGGTAAATCTCTTGCTCTAGTGTTTCACCTTCAATCTTTCTAAGGAGAAGTTTTACAGACATTCTACCCATTTCTTCTACCGGTTGCCTGATTGTTGACAAAATGGGATGAAACAGTTTATTGTCTTGAATTCCATCATAACCGATTACTTTTACATCCTCTGGAGTTCGTATTCCATATTTTTTAGCTCTATCAATATATTTGGCGGCAAGCAGATCAGTATTGGCAAATATGCCGTCCACATCTCGGTTTTCTTTTATTTTAAAGAAATTCTCAAAATATACATTATCATTATAAACATCACCCTTCTCCTCATAGATGATATATTCAATTCCTTGACCCTCTGCTTCATCGATAAATCCATTTTTCCGAAGGATAACCTCACTGTAAATAGAACTAGTGATTCCAAGATACGCAGCTTTTTTAACTCCCGACTTTATAAGCTCTTGCAAGGCAACACGTCCTCCATTATAGTTATCCGAGGTAACGCATGTGATTTTTTTCCCGAAATGGCGGTCGATACTGATAATGGGAATATCTGTGCTCACACCATCTTCGATGTCATTATAAGTGATCCCAATAATGCCTGCTACTTTATTCTGATTGAGCATATCAATATAATAAAGCTCTTTATCAGGTCTACCACCACTATTGCAAAGCATCAATTTAAAACCTTCTCGATCAAGTTCATCTTCGATATAATAGGCAAGCTCCGAGAAGAATGGATGCCATATACTTGGAAGCAAAAGTGCAACCATTGTTGACTTTTGCATTTTAAAGTTTCTTGCTACTTCATTAGGAATATAATTTAATTGTTTGATAGCAGCATTCACTTTCTCCATTGTTTCAGGCGTAACATTTAAATGATTGTTAATGACTCTTGAAACAGTGCCAACTCCCACTCCAGCTAAGTTTGCAACATCTTTTATGCTTGGCACTACAACTACCTCCAATAATAAAGCGATTTCATGAACTTATCTTATCATGACTTTGGAAACGTTTCAACTGATTTTTTTAAAAATATAAATTAAAATATAATCGTCATGGCAAAGACCCATTTTTTGAAGGAATTAAAGGCTATTCTTATATTTTTGATTTTGGTCACAGAATCGGAATCTGTATGGAATTCCGGAAAATTAACAAGCTAACCGGCTTCCCCACAAATACGTTAAAACACTTAATATTCTGCTATAATAGAACACAGATAATTGTAGTTAGATTAGACTAGAGGTGAATCAAAATGTATTGGACTCCATTATTTGAAAATGATGTACCAGTAGCACTCTTCTGCTCTTAATGGAGTGAAGGTGACTACATCTCTCCGTTAGGGGCATTTTCTACCTAAATAAAAGACGGAGGGTTTAAAAAATGAAAAACACCATATTAGGTTCTATATATTTAGCTTTAGCTTCCAGTATTTGGGGTGGCATGTACGTTGTTGTTAAAATTGTAGTATCGGTCATCCCTCCACTGGAACTTGTGTGGATTCGATTTTTGGTGGCTATTGTCGCGCTTCTCGTTATCGGCTTAATAACACGACAAAAATGGCGAATCGATAAACGTCATTTCTTAATAATCATAGCCATTGGAATAATTGGTAATGCAATTTCAATTGTTACACAGGAAACTGGTACAATGCTATCCTCAGCACAAATGGGAGCCATTATAACTTCTTCAACACCAGCATTTATGGTTATTTTTGCTCGCTTACTCCTTAAAGAACGGTTGACGTTAAAAAAGGGACTCTCCGTTTGTTTAGCGACAATTGGGGTTTTTCTCATTGTTGGAGTCGGTCATGTAAATTTGTCCAGCAAACTTGGTGGTATCTCATTGCTTATTGCTGCTTTGACATGGGCACTCATGTCTGTACTTGTAAAACGTGTGCCAAGTAATTATTCACAAATTGTGGTAACGACGTATTCCATCTTGGTAGCCCTAATCGTGTTGACCCCTTTTGTTTTGCCACGGTTATACGCAATTAATATCTCACAACTGACTCACCCGACCATTTGGGGAGGAGTCTTGTATTTGGGTATTATATCAACCGCATGTGGATTTCTACTTTGGAATCGTGGATTACAAATGCTTAACGCCTCAAGTGGAGGGCTATTTTTCTTCTTTCAACCCGTGGTTGGTACATTACTCGGATGGCTTATTCTAGGAGAGAACATAGGTGTAACTTTTTGGATAGGCTCCATCCTAATTCTTACTGGTGTTTTATTCGTTATCATTGAGAAAAAATAGAATTTATAAACCCCTTCAATTTTATCTGAAGGGGTTTTGCTTGTGTAACAGCACTCATTTTCATGAAAAAATAAATTCGCCTTTATTCAACTCCCTCAGTTTGATACGAATATCTCTCGAATGCTCACTTACTCGCAGGATTTCATAACCCTTGTAATTGGATTTACGGGTAATTGAAATGAGATCAGATCATTTTGGGGTAGGGAAACGATTCGAGGAATGAGGGCGACATGTGCAAAAATTCCCAATTGTTCTGACTCATCGTTTTCCAATTCTTTTAGCTTCCGATAAAACGCTGCCTGACTGACCCCTGTAATTGCACAAATCTCCTTTACGGTTTTATCTGTTGCTTTTCGTAATTCAATGGCATGATTCATTCCTGGATGTTTATCTGTATATTTTTTTACCCTTCCTCGATATTTTCCTTTTTGCTCGGCAATATAATTCCAGAACGTTGCTTTTCTTTAATCATTTCTCGATCTAGTTCACTAAATGCTGCCATTACAGTTAAAAAGAACTTGCCAGTAGGTGTCCTTGTATCAATTCCTAAGTTTAGGAGAATATAAGATTATCCAGTCTACTCCAGGACTACAGAATTGGAAGTCTATCTAAAACTCACTGATTTATAGTTAGAGGACTAAATAACTTTTGATCGATCCTCACGTTTACTTGGTAAAAGTTACTGTTGATATTTTCCCAAAAGAAAAAGGACCACTTTTTTGGTCCTTGCTTATGTCATATTGATACGAATAGGAGAGCTTGAGGTTATCTCTCCCGACGATCAATCCAACAATTGCATCTTTCTGAAAATGTCCTAAGTTATATCCTCGAAACCTGCTAGTGGGGAATCATTTAGACACCTCACTTATAAGACTGGGTATGTTTATGCTGTTTGACTTTATATCTTTATATCCGTCGATCACCAGATCCAATTTTCCTGTTTCAGGATCAATCACCATCCCATGAACAGATTTATTTTTAGGGAATAATGGGTGACTTTTAATTAAACGGACACTGTTGGCGACACTTTCTTCTACACATTGAAAACCCGTCAGCCACTTGGTCAAATCAATTCCAGCGTTTGTGAGAATATCGATCCGCTCCTCGTCCATTCCATTCTGTTTTGCTTTTTTTAGAATAGAGGATGCTTCTAGACCTACCATGCCACATCCATGATGACCGATTACACACACTTCTTCAGCCTTCAGTTCATAAATAGCGACTAGAATGCTACGCATGATACTGCCGAAAGGATGAGAGATAACAGCCCCGGCGTTTTTGATCATTTTCGCATCCCCATTTCCTAGACCCATTGCCTTGGGGAGCAATTCCAGCAAACGAGTATCCATACAAGTTAGGATGACTAGTTTTTTATCTGGAAATTTTGTCGTTTTAAACTCCTCATACCGGTTTTGATCAATAAAATCCTTGTTGTATTCGAGAATTTTAGAAATCGTGGTCATAATTTTTTCCTCCATTTAATGATTTAGTATGTTTTTATTAACATAAGCTCCCTAAAAAGGGGGATGTCTAATTAAATTAACCCAAGCTCACGTTTTGTTTTTCTTTTTTCTTTAGGGTTTGCTTCTTCTTTTGAAGAGGGTTGAACATTCAGCAAAAGAAAAATGTTTACACCCTTTACATCGCTTAACATCCAGTTTTGAGAGAGCATAATTGATAGCATTACCTGTATGGGCAAAGAAATTTTCCTCACCTGCCAAATGATAAAAACCAGTTTTCTTAAATAAATCTTCCAACTGTGGCTGGATACCAGAAAATATAACTTGTTGGTTATTATCCTTGAATTTTTTTACAAGATTCATGAGGAGCGCCTCCCCAGACGAATCCACGATGGAAACTTTACTCATTCTTAACAGGAGCACTCTTGGTTTTAAATGCAGAATTTCTTCCATTTCCTCCTCAAACTGCTCGGTGGTGCCAAAGAATAATGGACCTTCTACAGTGTAAATATTAATTTGCGGGCAGTTTGAACCCTGCTTCACCATTTCGGGTTTTACTAGTTTATCGTTTGGATCCGGTAAAACCTTTGATACTTTTAACGTACTACTTATTCGGATGACAAAAACAAGGAGAGCTAAAATCAGACCTGCTCCAACACCTGTAGTTAAATCTATAAAAACGGTTAACAGAAAGGTAGAGATTAATACAAGCGAGTCCATCGTTTTTGATTTTAAAATATGGGCAAATTCTTTGCGCTCACTCATATTCCATGCGACATACATAAGAATGGGAGCCATACTGGCCAAGGGAATGGCGGAGGCATACGGAGCTAACAATATTAACACTAGTAATACGACAACACCATGTATGACACCTGATATAGATGAGAACGCACCGTTTTTTATATTCGTTGCCGTTCGCGCAATCGCACCAGTGGCAGGAATTCCTCCAAATAAAGGGGTGACGATATTGCGAATCCCTGCCCAATCAACTCTTTGTTACTATCATGCTTACTGCCGGATATGTTGTCTGCTACTAATGCAGATAATAATGATTCAATCCCCCCAAGCATGGCAATGACGAAAGCAGCAGGAAGGAGTTCAATTACTACATTGATCGTTAACTCAGGAAATCCAAATTTCGGTAATTCATTCGGAATGGCTCCATAAGTTGAACCGATGGTTGCTACCTGATTTGGAAAGAACAGTGCAACAACAACAGTTGAAACCATTAATCCTAACAAGGCACCTGGAATTTTAGGCAAATATTTTGGTGCTAATATGACAATAGCTAAACATATACTTGCTGTTAAAATACTGTAAATATTGATTGTATTTAAATTAATTAAAATTTCTTTCATATTCAAATGAAAGGATTCTTCTTTTTTTAAGTTTTCAAGCCCCAGGAAATTGGCAATATCTGCCAGAAAAGATAATCACTGCAATACCAGCTGTAAAGCCGATTACCACAGGACGAGGAATGAATTTTATATACCTTCCTAATTTAAACACACCCATAAGAAGAATTAATATCCCTGCCAAGAAGCCGGCGATTAACAGCTTTTCATATCCAAACTGGATCACCACTCCCACTAAGACCGGGACAAAGGCTCCAGTCGGGCCAGCGATTTGAAATTTAGAACCTCCAAAAAGAGAAACAATGATTCCGGCAATTGCCGACGTATAGAGTCCATACTCTGGCCTTTACCCCTGAAGCAATGGCGAAAGCCATTGCTAAAGGAATCGCAACAATCCCAACAACTAACCCGGCAATCAAATCTTTTTGAAGAGAACGTAAGCTGTATCCAGAAAACCTTTTAGATGAAACCATTTATTACATCCTTCCATTTCTATATTGTATAGTTCTTCACAATTAAAAAGGCAAAAGCTAATTTCCAGCGCGAAGATGTTTCATAACCTTTACTATTTCTTTTATCAACTTTTGAAACTAGAAATCATAGTTGTAAAAAACCTCCTTCAAAGAATTTTTTGTTACTCAGTATAATCATAGAAAGGGAGTTATGTGACGCTCTTTAAATTTTCTATTGTCTCTTTCCATTTAGAGATACGCTTTGAGGGATGAAGAGTTTCACTTTTTTGAATTTTGATACATATTTACCATATAATTCTCTTGTGTTTTAGGGAAATGGTCCAAGAATTTGTATTATCTTTCCTACCTTTTGGATGTTTGGTGGAATTGCTTACGAAAGGAGTGCGGGTTCGATTTCCGTTAGAGGCATTTAATCTCCCTGTTATACGGTTTGGTTAAATGTTTAGTTATATTTTATAAAAGTGATTAATTTCAGTTTATGTTTAGCATTGATTTGCATAGAATGATTTAATGGCATATAAGTATTAAATGACATATATGTTGATATATGCTTTAAATCTATTATTATAATATTGGGATGGTAAAGACAGTCCCAGCGTACCATAGCTGTGCGTAAATTTGAGTAGAATTATGCCTAGCAAAAATTCGTCACAATTACCGAAAGCCTCGAAGTATACTTTCGAGACTTTATCACTGCCATGTATTTATAGTTTGTTGATTGGGTTAACGATGTGTACTCACATTGAAATGGAAGGTACTTTTTTTGAATCCAATTTTACATCTATAAGAATTAGTCGAAAATCCAATAAAAGCTAAATTAAAAGAACAACTCGTTAATACTGGTTCGAAAAGATGAAAGTATATTTTGATAGTATGTGGCCGCATAAAACCTAGATGTTATGAACATTGTTGGCAGAACTGTGAGGGGCCTACATGACCTGGTATACAAGTCACAAGCAGTTTTGAAGTTAGAGAAAAAGTATTGTTGCATTACTGGATGGCGATAGGAGATAAACGAATACCAAGCACAAGAAGATTGAGCGCATTGTACGGGTTCCAACTTTCGGATGCTTCGAGCATTGCGGCGACTAGTATCGATATGGTTGTTTAAGCGACTGCCCCCGAATTCATACTGATGAAACCTTTCAAAAAATACCACCTGTTGAATAATAAATCTTACGTTACAAACAATATACATAAAATAATATAAGAAATGTGGGGATCACTTTGTAAATATATTGGAAACATTTATTGATAGTTTTAAATCCATAACAGTTCAAGACGAGAACCAACCTCTTCATGTCGGAGAGGTGATGTCATGTTGGATTTACTTGGCAGGTCTTGAATTGGCAAAAGTATCCGTTCAATCAGCTATACATACTACGACGGATGATGAACTAAAAAAAATGCTTGAAGAAGATATGAAACTAGGGACCAGCCAACGGAAACGACTCCATGCTTTCTTGATTAAGGAAGGAATTACATTACCTCCTGCCCCTGAAGATATGCCAATATCAGATTCTAATGATATTCCAGCTGGTGTTAAATTAACTGATGATGTAATTGCCAACGAATTATCTTTAAAAATCGTTAGTTTGATTGTGCGAGCCGCAGGTGCATCTTCTGAATCGATTCGTACGGATGTCGGTTTAATGTTTATTCAGTTCCAAACGGAAAAATTCGCTTTTGCAACCAGATTGAAACATTTAATGCGCAAACGCGGTTGGATTAAAGTACCACCGTTTTACCTTCCACCAGGTTCCAAACAGTAGTAAATTTCTTACCCTCTAGATAAGCTTCTATCTACGAGGGTTTCTTTTTGTATTTCCACTAACAATTCCTTAACTAAAATATTTTTGAACCGAATTTTTCTGCTGTTCGTGTTGCTAACGGCTGAGTGGTAAGTGTGGGATTAGGACCGCCGATAGAATTAAAATGAACACTGTTGTCGGCAATAAAAAGACGTTTGACTTGGTATGCTTCACACGTAGTATCCGTTACGAACCACATCCGCATTGTACTTTCAATATGAATTAAAATTCCAGGTGATACATAGGAGCGAATGATTTTTTTCGCACCTGCTTTTAACAATATATCTGCCGCGATTTTAGCTAATTGATTTCGTCTTTCTATGGTGCGATTGGTCGGAAAATAACGAACAACAGGTACTGGTCCGTGCTCGTCTTGGATAGAAGGATCAAGCGTAACACCGTTTCGCCAATCTACTTCATCATCTGTAATAATCAACATGCCCATCATTCTCCGATAATCAGCCATAGATTCCTTTAGTTTGCTTTCAGAGGTGTTTCCGTCTATATTCCACAGATTTTCACATGACTCCGGCATAATACCGGAGTCATCTAATAGCTGCTTAAACTATTGGTTTTTTTAGACTGTCCATTTTATGGGTTACAGTTCATATTTCACTAAGGGCTTTTTTCATTTTCGTTTTCGTTTTTGTTTTTTTACTTTGAAGTGAGTTATAACATACCAAATAATATTTGCAACTATAATGGTCCCCACGCTTTTTACGAACGAAACATCTATAAAATTAATAAAAAAACCCATAACTATTACGTTCACCTCGCTTCACTTTAAAAATCAAAGTTTTAAGCAGGTCTCCTGACTTGTGCGTCTTCCTACCCTAAGCCTCCTTAAACAAACATTTTGTAGTGGCATAGTTTCGTCAGCACTTACAGTTGCGTAAACAGTTTCGGATCTTCACAAGATTCCCTATTAGGCCGTAGATTATTTTATTTTTTAGTCACTTGGCACTTAAGAACTTGTTTAATTATATAATGGGTTTGTCCAAATGGCAAATTTTGGATAATTAATTCTTTTTTCCAGCTATTTTAGTGTGTCTCCATCATTTGACATGGAATAAGTGCTTCTGAGAATAGAGTTAACTATAATATTTATTGCCAGAAGGAAGAAGGAAAATGCGTTCTTATTGAAAGCTTTTTCTCCGACTAGTTAGCTTGCCTAATTTGAAAACTCATTCAACCTATAGGGCACTCTCTTGACCGCTATTGGCAAGAAGTCCAGAGAATGTAAACGGTGGGCAGCTCATAAAAATTAGTTGGAGGCGATTCAAATGGTGAGTTGCTTATTGTTTACATTAAATACAAAAAAGAATGTTGTTTAAAAAATTCTAAAGTTAATTTTTTCTATAGTTAATATTTTTAATATATAATTTATTTTCAATGATAATATAGTCAACATGATTATCGACAATACATATAACGATAAATATTATATTAAATAAAACAACATATATATTAACATATATTTCGCCAATATTATTAAAGTGTTCAATAAAGACATATCTCTTCATACCAAAATAGCTATCGAATAAAATAAAAAAGATAACCATGGGGCTTCAGGTTCTGGTTGTAAGGGGATGATATCGATAGATAACTCAACATAGTTTATAAAGAAAACACTAAATATCAATTCTAAATAAGTTTACGAGGGTGGCAAAGTACTAGGTAATGTAGAAAGATTGTTTATTTCTTTTAATTTTGATAGTTTTGTTGGTAAGATGTGGTTTAAGGGGGAAAATGTAACAAAAATTGAATAGACAGTATCTTGAATTAATAAAAAAGTACATAATTAGAGCCGAATAATATAATTTCCGGCTCTTTTTACATTTTATTTATTACTTGCAGTCAATGAGTTTATATTTTTAGTCACCTTTTCACTATAAGAGTAATCACCATAACAATATGGATAACGTGATTTAAAAAGACTTTTTTTGCAGGCATAAATCTTAGGGTGTTTTTGAACTTGTAATAAGGAAAAATCTTTGGCTAATTCCTCTCTATGTTTTCCTCCATGTTCTGCTACATAGTTAATGTACCCAATTCCCATATTATAAGCTTGAATAATGGTAGCGAAATCTACCTGTTTTTCCTGTCCGTAAGTAAGGATTTTTCGAAAATGTTTTACTCCCATTTGGATACTTTCATTTGGATCTTTAATTGAATTCGGCGGTAATCCTATCGATTCAGATGATTGCATGGGGTCTCCACCTTTACCATGACTTTCTTGCTGCATTAATGCAATGAGAACTGGGGTGTATTTTTCAAGATGGTATTTTACTAATTCGTTATGAATAAACGGAGTATATTTTTTAACTTTTACAAATGGATCCCGTTGAAAATAAGGTATATCATTGTCCCAATATAAGTAAGTGAATAATACAACTAATGCAGAGAAAGACAAAAGCAAGACGAAGTTAGATTGAATCTTATTCAGTCTTCGTGTAATCATTTTTATTTCTCTCCTAGTTTCTTTTCTTTATTAATTATAAAGGATGATTCCTCGACAGTATCTAGAAAAAACCTTCTTATTATGTCAAAATTAGTCTTTCTGGCTTTTCACCCAAAAACTAACATATCTTATTAAATTAAAATTTTTAAAATACATACATACCAATTCCCTTCTTTTAATTTAGTATTCTGATTTTATTATCTATTTAGCTTTGAATATCAAATTATTCCCTCCGATCATAAATTACATGAACTGACTTATCTCTTAAATATAAACCAATACTACCTTCTGTATTTCTCCATCAAGACCACTACATTAATTTAACAAAGTTCGTATATTCCCGTTTAAACTAATTTTTAAATATCCTCTTGCTACGCATGTGATTAATTATTAAAATAAAACGAATGTTTCTATCATAAAAGAATTTTTATTTGAATCAAATTCTAATAAAAATAATTGTTTCATGCTATTATTTTTTCGTTTTTAATAAAAAGTAATGTTTGTAATTTAGGGACCGTCCTCTCTTCGGATTATCGCCTGAAAATCCGAGGTATCAATTATACGAATTTTCAATCACTCAAGATAGCATTGCGATATGGTTGCAATTTATGTAACTTAATTAACATATGTATGTTCTTTTTCTCAGAATATTTCGTGTTATGATTGATCTAACAACTTAGTTACTAGATAAGGTCGGAGATTTATTCAATGAAAAAAGCGTAAAGGGGGATTGCTAATGGATATTTGCATTTCATGCGGAGAGGAATTATCTATTATGGAGAGGAATCGAGCGGAATGCTGGGAGTGCCGAGACACATCAACAGAAGCTTACGCAGAAGCGGAATGATTATGACTGGATTGTCAACACCAAACTAAACAGTTTTTTTAAGGTGTGTAAGTTTGTATTCTATTGGGCTTAAATAGTCTAACGTACCATGGATACGAAGGTGATTAAACCAATGAACATAATCGTGAAACTCTCTTGTCAGATCCTCTAAGGAATCAAAGGAGCGTCTTTTGACAAACTCTGTTTTAATAATTTTAAACGTGGCTTCTGCAACCGCATTATCATACGGGCATCCTTTCATACTTAGAGAACGCTTAATGTTAAACGTCTCAAGCGCTTCGTCAATCAGTTTGTTTTTAAATTCATTACCACGGTCTGTATGGAAAAGCTGAATCTTATGGAGGTCGGCTTGAATAGACGCGAGTGCTCGGTAAACCAGTAAGGCATCCTTATTCGGACCCATGCTGCATCCAATGATTTCTCGATTAAAGAGGTCGACAAATACACATATATAATGCCATTTTTGATTGACCCTTACATATGTCAAATCGCTTACAATAACGCTAAACTGGTCGGCTTGTTTAAATTCACGATCCAGTTCATTGACCTGGGCTGATTCGTTACACGTTTTTGCATGTGGTTTGAACTGAGCCACAGTGTAGGAAGAGACAAGGCTTTGCTCGTTCATAATCCTCCCAATCCGTCGTCTAGAGACGATTTTTCCTCGCTTTTTTAATTCAAATTTTATTTTACGAGTCCCATAGTTTTGACGGCTTGCTTGGAAAATCTCAATGATATCAGAAGTAATATCATCCTCTGAAACTCGCTCTTTTGCTTCGTAATAATAGGTGGCTCTAGGTAATTGAAGGACTTTGCACATTGCCGATATCGAGTATTTGTCCCGGTTATTCCGGATTACATTTACTTTCGTCCTAGTATCAGCGCAGCTTGCTTTAAAATATCGTTCTCCATTAGCAGTTGCTTATTTTCTTTCCGTAGTCTGTTCAACTCAAGTTCTTCTGGTGTTTGGTTGTCTTTCTCCTTAAATGAACCCGTAGTTTTACTTCGCCGATCCATTTATCCAGAGAGGATGGAGTCAGATCGTACTCACGAATGATATCCTTTCTAGGTTTGCCATTCAGGTACAGTTGCACCATTTGATTTTTAAATTCGTCCGTAAATGTTCTTCGCTCTTTTTTAGTCATAGTAGATTCTCCTCAATTTCATTATCTGTAGTCTACTTGACCTTAAAATTTCTGTCTAGATAAGTGTAGCCCATCCAGACATTTAATCTTGTATGATATCTTTATATAAAAATACAAAAGGCCCTAATTCCTATTAACCAACCTTGGACTAAGGCCTAACCTGTTTTCAGGTTCAAAAAGCAACAAAAGCTGGGTTTAAAGCTCCACCTAGGAAAAAGATAATTCTTTTATTTTACCAATACAATCGTTGAAGTCTCCAAATTCATGTTCTTCCTAAACTAATTCTTTATCCTTAACCATTGTTGGTAATGAATGATGTCGTGTGCAATGGAATCTAACATTGCGTAGATAGCATCGTTTTTCCCTCTCTCTTTTATAAGTTCTTCATAATCTTTAGTAGCAATCCGTATATAAGGTTCAACGTCTTTTTCATATGATGCCAAAAACTAGCTGTAACCATTTCCTTTGTTGTAATGTTCCTTATTTGATAATCCTTTTTGAGACAGATTGTAAAGCGATTTCGGACCGTAGCCATTTACAAAATTTAATACAAACTATCTAACTGCAGGATGAACAGCTTGATCGTATCTTACTCTTAATCCTTGTCGTGGATAGTCTTTCTTCATATAATAACCTCTAACCCATATAAACAACAGATGGTTCTTCTTCAACTCCTTTTTACGTTACTTCAATAAAAAAATGATTTACTTTTTAATGAAGTAGTCGAGTAGAAGGAAGCCTTTCTACCTTGCGGTAAATTGGACTCCACCCCCTCCCAGAACCGTGCTTGCGCTATTGTCTGGATAGAATTCAGGCGCGCACACTAATCAAAGCCACGTTTCCTGAAGCCCCCCTGCGATCCCGGACAGTCGGATTTCCCGAGTCCGGTTCTGACCTTGGATATATAATAAATGAGCCTTCCCTTATTATCCTAGGATTAAATGGCGACACCCATATTCCCCAATCAATAACAAGGTTTACTTCACAATTAGCCATTTTCGGGACAAATAACTTGTTATTATATTATTATTATTATTAAGGCTCTGTGTCCTATTTCATAATCCCATGGCATCCAAGTGCCCAGAGGTCCTTTGCTCAACTTTGGTGTTACCATTGTTGAAATATGTTTCTACATATTTAGAAAGGCATTACCCTTTCCTCTTGGCTACTACGACCTCATCCGTCAATCCTAAATCCTCCTATCAATTTCTGTAATACCTTATATGACTGGTCTTTGCTGGTTGTTGTCGTCCCAGCTGGAAGTAGGACCTTCCCGTCGTTATCTCTGAAAATCTTTCCCTAGATGCTAGAACCCATATCCCGGCTTCCCCTATAGTGCATATAACCGTTTCTTCCTATAGGGCTTTGGCCTTCCCCAATGCGTCAATGGGTCGGCGAATTACAACATTCCCTTCAACAGTTTCTGAAGGGGGAGCCATTTCGAGACTGCAGTATTCGTTAAATCCTTCTGGCTCTAGGTTTGCTCGCCACACTGACTGTTCCTACCTTATATTCTCTGAGTAATATAGGCAGCTATGGCTTTTACGTCCGAGCAGAACGTGATTTGTTACCTCCTCACGCATCGGATATGCTAGTTGTCTGAATCGGTCAATTGACAACAGGAGACTTTCACTCCATTAGATCTTCAGCCTTGACGGCTGCTCCAACGCACACGGCTCCTCCTAGTTATCATTTACAAAATATAGCTAGTCTCTTTTCTTAAATCATATATATTCACTTTAATTCTTGGTGATGGCAGTGGATATTTATTAAGAAATAGACTGAATTTATCCCATTTAAATGATTTCCTTTGGCTTCTTCTATTGAGCCATTTAAACAATAACTTTTCGATTTTGTCTTTGAAGTTGTTAACATTTTGGGTATTATCAGTAATGCAATAATTGTTGTAATAACCTATAAGTGAGCGTCTAAATCTATCCATAATCAAATGAATATCTTTACTTCTATTACTCTTCAGCCATTCTTTCGTCTCTTTTAATTTAGCTTGTACTTTCTTTCTGCTTGATTTCCGTTTTACTCGAAATTTCCCTTGTTTACTTTTCCCACAATAGTGAGTAAACCCAAGGAAATCAAAAGTTGCTGGTTTATTTCTCCCCTGTTGATTTGCATTTTGCTCCGCAAACCGCCCGAAGGGAATAATTTTGGTTTTATCCTCAGCTATTTCTAAATTAAATTTCTTTAATCTCAACTTTAGAGAATGGAAGAATTGCTGGGCTTCACTTTTAGATTGAAAACAACAAACAAAGTCATCTGCATATCTCACTATGTATGCTTGTCCCTTGCACTGTTTCCTGACCCTTTTCTCAAACCACACGTCGAGTACGTAGTGGAGGTATACATTCGCCAATATCGGAGATATTACTCCACCTTGCGGTGTGCCTTTGTCTGTATTATATTTCTTACCTTCCTCCATGTATCCACCTTTAAGAAACCTACCAATTATTCTTAGTAAGTTAGGGTCAGAGATTCGCAGTTTTAAGAACTCGTGGATGTAGATATTCGCGGATTCTTCGATAACGTTGATCACATATGGATGATGGAGTTACATAATTTACTGACCTCTTTTCAATATAAAAGTTCAGTATTTTCAAAGCATCGTGGCAGTTACGATTTGGGCGGAATCCAAAAGAACAGTCTAGAAAGTCATTTTCATATATGGTATTTAGTATCTTTGTAATGCCTCTTTGAACAATTTTGTCTTCATGTTCCGGTATTCCCAATGGTCTTTTCTTGTTTGAATTGAGCTTAGGAATATACATTCTCCTTACTGGAACAGGACGATAGCTTTTGCTTTTAAGCCTACTTACTAAATCCTCTATGTTTTCTTCTAAACTTTCACCGTATTGCTCTTTAGTTGTACCGTTAATCCCAGTTGCCTTCTTATTGGGTAGTTCAAGATGACATTGAACTAATGCTTCCTTATTTAATAGATGTGCAAGAGATGTAAATTTCATTTTAGGATCAGATTTTGCTAATTCTGCTATCCTTAATAGTTTTGTTTCCATTTATTATACCTACCTCTGTGTGTAGTAAATGTGTCCCTAGGAAGGGTGATAACTGGTAGCTAGCCTTTCCTCCATCGGCATTACCCAACTTCATTGGTACTACGCTGCTATCCGACTCCCTACACGGCATTTGGTTTCCTCGCTTTTTATCACTTGTAGACCATACTCTTCTATTAAAACAGGAAAAGACCGGTAGGGTCTCCCGAGTTGCCGTATCATATCAATGTATAACGTGCCAAGGTCACTGACTCCAGAGAGGTTTTATCCTTCTTGCCTTTAACGAAAGATAAAATGTAGCTTTCTGCTGTGCTTAAGGCATCAGCCCTCTCGGTTTACTAACATTATGGAGCTCAATCCCTTCAACCATATGGCTTTTGGCCGCCGTCGGGTAGAAAATAGACGCGCGCATTCGATTGAATCACGTTTCCTATAGCCCCCCTACGATCCCGGACGGTCGGATTTCCCGAGTCCGGTTCTGACCTTGGACTTCATCACATACTCGCCTTCCCTAATAACCGCAGGATTAAATGTTGGTACACATATTCCCCCATCAACTATTGGTTTACTTGTATGCTAGTCTATGAACAAGTAAACAAAGCTCAGTGTCTTTGAAGTTCCGACTGTCCAAATGCCCAGAGGTCCTTCGCTCCATCACAGGCGTTACCTTGATGGAAGTACAATTTCCTTACACTTAAGAAGGCATTACCCTTCCCTCATCGCTACTACGACCTCATGCGCCAGTCCTAAATCATCCTACCATTTTCTATCAGCCTCATATATGGTAGGTCTTCATTGATTAGTACCTTCCCAAATTTGAAGTAGGACCTTCCCGTCGTTATCTCTGAAAATCTTTCCACAGATGCCAGAACCCGTATCCCGGCTGCTCCTACAGTGCTTTTGACCGTTTCTTCCTGTAAGACATCGGTCTTCCCCCGTTAGACAAAGGTCGACGCTAAGCAAAACATCCCTCGAACAGTTTCTTTGAGGGGCGTAGATTTCGGGATTGCAGTATTCGTTAAATCCTTCTGGCCTCTGTGTTTGCTCGCCACACAGACTGTTCCGACCTTATTCTCTCTGTGTAGAATAGGCCGCCGTGACTTTTACTTCCAAGCAGAACGTAGTTTGTTACCTCCCTACGCATTGGATATGCTAGTCATCCGAATCGGTCAATTGATGACAGGAGACTTTCACTCCATAAGATTCTCAGCCTTGACGGCTGCTCCACCTAACTGTCTACGCTTAAAGACTAAAGTTACCTCTAACCCTCCAAGACTCGCTACGAGCGAATGGCTATTTCTTACTCGACGGGAATCCCACCCGCTATATGATACGACCTAAGCTCGGCCGCACAAGCACCCGTTAGCCATCCATGAAGCGCAAAAATCAGCGCTTCACCACAGAGAATGAAAATAGTGGAAAAGCGTCAATACGGATTCTACGGCAGGAGAGGAAGGTCGATACACTATGGTGCGTAGAGCCCCATCCGTTAGTCTGACTCCAACGACCTCGGTGCATCACAGACTGTCGCTCCCTTACGGGAACCACTCATAGTAGATTAATCCTTTTCTGGTTGTTGCACCAGCCTCTAAAAATAGTAGCCGTGGAAAGGAAAATTTCAGTGGCTGTAATCATTGAACGAGCATGTGGTATGGATGTCCATAAGGACAATATTACTGCCTGTATTCTGACACCAGAAGGAAAGGAGATCCAAACGTTTTCAACTAAAACAGTTTTTCTATTAAAACTAATTGATTGGATTAAGGAGTATGGGTGTACCCACGTTGCATTGGAGAGTACAAGTGCTTACTGGAAACTATTGTTAATTTACTTGAGTCCGAAGGAATTGAGTTTTTAGTCGTAAATGCTCAACATATGAAAGCACTCCCAGGTCGAAAAACAGACGTCAAAGATGCAGAGTGGATTGTCCAACTTCTACGTCATGGATTACTCAAAGCTAGTTTTATTCCAGATCGAAATCAACGTGAGTAACGGGAACTTGTTCGCTATCGTAGGAGTATTATTGAAGAACGTGCCAGACAACACAATCGTATTCAAAAAGTATAAATAGCTAATTTTAAACTATCACAACTTATCGGAAAACTTAACTTTTTTTACTTTCCTTCATAAGCTAACTTCCTCTATATAGAAAGAAAAATCTCTCGATTTTTCTTATTTCCTCCAAATTACGTAGTAATCTGATTTAAATTACATTTTAGTATTGGAATAATGGTTTATTCAAGGATAATTTTGGGGACAAAGTGAAAAAACATCTTATAGTTCCTCAACCATCATTATCCAAAAGGTGGATAACCAATTAAAGTATGGTTGCACTGGTTGATCTCCACATTTCTTATGGAGGTCAACTCTCCCCTATTTCACAGAGTCTTCGCTCCAAAATTCCTTCGTCCAACCTTTCCCTGAGGTCGATGTCAGTCATGAAGTAACCTATTTTTTAATAATAGATGTATATAAATTTATTAAACTTGCGATAATGATAAAGTATTCCCTTTTGATAGAATCCCTTGCTATCGTTGAGCAAAGGCTATTTTTTACAAGTTTCTTCTATTTCGTGCTCATACCATTCAAGTCTAGGAACATTTTTAAACCTTAATTTAGGTAATTTTTTTTAGTTTAAGTCTCTGTTATCAAACTGTTATTTTTCATTAACTAAACTGTAAACAAGCTATGATATGGTTGATACTCGAAGGTATTCCTTTAGTAAAAAGTCCAATTTCCGGAGCCATCCTTCAAAGGGTGGCTTTGTCTACCTATTGGTGAACACGTTCATTCAGGGTTGTTAATTCGAAATGGAGGAGAAAAATGAAATTTATAGTTAAAGCATTTGATCGAAATGGTCAGGAAATTGAGTTTAAAAATACATTCATTGGTGAAGAAACAGAAGTAACTTTTGAAAATGAAAAAGCAGCAGAAGCATTTATCAAGAGAATCAGGAACAGTCTTCCATTTACTTACCAGTATAGGATTATTCCAAAGGCCTCTGAACAAGATGAATTTTGGCTAAGCCCGGATAAGTTCTGGTGATCAAAATTTTGACCCAGAGATAAAGGAATTAAGCTACATCGGACGTCTAGGCTTCGTGATTCTCTTTAACAATCCTTGCATCAAGCTTCATACAATAAAATCACAAAAGTAATGCTAATGATCCATTCTTTCAATATTACCACCGCAATAAGGACATGTTTTCATTTCAGATCCTCTCCTTTGAGCCTGTTTTTTTTATAACATCTCTATTTCCAATGGGAAACATTGCTCCACTCGTTTTTATGAACATGTTTACCAGGGCGAAAAAATGCTGTTTTCCTTTTGTACTTTATTCTATTAGTCTCTTGATCTTAAAAGATTTTCGGCAAGCCATACTTTCGAATCTTTTTTCTTCCTCGAATCATCTTTCAAAGGTTTTAGGTTGCTGTAGCAACTTCAGGCAGGTTCGGTGCCTACTTTTATCAAGAAAAAAACGAATGTTTTTTCCCTCCATCCGTAAGCTTCACCGGCGAAGTTTGTCTTATATAGTTAAAATCACAAGTATTATCGATCAATGGTCAACGGTTACTTAGATATGTTTATCAAACAATTTCTATCACACTTCCGTATGGATAATTTTTTCTGCTGTCAGTTCACATTCATTGATCCTTTCTAATTCGTAATGATCTTTCATATCAAAGTCTTTAGAAATTATGTTTTCTGCCTGTTCTTCGTTTTTTGCAACTACAATCGATACCCTTTGAAGCCTTTGGCAAAATAAATTACTTGAAAAACGTTCATATTCTTTCACTCCTTTTACAACTCAATATGAATTATGTTCAAAATGTTCGATTTATCCTTCCACCGGCTGACCTATCAGCCGGTGGAATTTGTGTTTGTGATTTTGTATGTTCATGTATTGTTAATTTTCGATTGTCAGCTGATTCTTTGTTTCTCCTAAAATATAATCTGCTGCCTTTTGAGGTGAGCAGCTGCTTGTAAAACTAAACGGCTTTCTTTTTTCAAAGCTCTTCACCATGAATCGATATAACTTGCGCTATTTTCTAAAATGCTGTTATCAATTCCTGCCACTCCACACAACATCGCTGCAACCATTTCTGCCACCACTAATTCCTCTTTGGAATAGACCTCATCTCCGACAGCAACACCTTCTGTCGTAATACCTGGGCGCGCTAGCCGACTTTTGTCACCAGTACTGTGAATCATTTCATGCAACAGGGTGCAATAGTATTCTTCTGGTACCTTAAAATCTTTCAGTGGGGGACAATTGATTCTATCCCATGTCGGATAATAAACCGCCATTCCTGAATGAAACGTGTAATCTGGTGCATTGATATATTCTTTAACAATTTCCTCCGCTATTTCGATGGGGTCATGGTCAAAGGTTTCAATTCATCTTTTACTTTCTAAATCAGTACTCTGTTTATTAATCTCCCAAACTCGATAATAAAAGAGTCTTGCAAAAGTCTTTTTCTCCTTTGTTTCTTCGTCTTACTTCTCTTTCCAAAGCCAATAGACAATAATATGAGAATTTTTTAACTCTTCTTTTTTGATTCATCCCCCAGCCTCTAGGATCTGTTTTTTTGAAGCATATTCCCCCGCCTCCACTAGAAAAATATTGATTCCGCGGTATGGTTTTTATGTTTTCCAATTGACCGCATTTGAATTGGTCCATGGTCGGCGCCACGGGACAACACCCTTTTCTAATTTTTCGATGATTTTTTCTGTAATGATTTCATACACACTCTTTGTCATTTTGATTTTCCTCCCTTTTTTTTTAATGATTTTAGATTTTTGAAGTTTGGTTTTCAGATTTTCTTTTTCCTTTTGACTTGCGGAGCTAGTGAGTTCCCCAAAGGGGGATGATTTTTCCCCTTTTACAAGTAGAACGAAAAACACGCATAGGCAATTGGTCAAGGGTGCTCCTAGCAAAAAAGTTTTTTGCTAGGAGCACCCTTGACCTATTGACTCGCCTTCTTAGCTTCTAGCCGGAAAGGTTCGGGTCCCTACCGGCTAGAAGCTAAGAAGGCTTGCGCTGATTTACGATTCGGAAGGCAAAAGGGAAAAATATACAATAAATGCAGCCGTTTCGGCTGCTCTCCTTTGGTCTTTTATTCTTTTGATCTTCAATCTTTTGATTTTCCGTTCCGGTTTTCGGCTCGTTAGGTATGCCGGCATAAGCCGTAAATGGAACAGGAACTTACGGAATGACAGAAAGATGCTCTTTCCTTTCTGATCAGTCCGTAGTGCTGCCGCCAGAAGTAGGGTCTGTATGCTCTTGATCTTAAAGGCTTCAAAATCCTTATTTCTGTAGAAAACTCGCAGCTTTAAGGCTGTCTGGCTAGTAAAAAATCGAAGTTTGATTTAGGCATATCTAAAAATACCTTGTTACACACTTCTGGTAAATAAGAACAAACATTCCTGTAATAAATAGAAGGGGGTAATTTTTAATGAATAAAGATCGTGGAATGAAGAAATGGAATGGCTTTGACATATCCTAAGTGTTTTCCACCTTGAGTAAAAATACCAACCGCATGAGGGTCATGAGGATTGGTAGGCTCTTGCACTAACTTCACTTTATCATTGTGAGCTAGCCATGTTGGCTACTCGTCTGGAAGGTTTCGATATCGCATTCCAAGAACAAAAAAGCTAGAGTAAAGTTTCCCGTCATTTTTACGACGAAGAGGCTTCTCGAAAGAATAGGTATCATTTGCTAATCATCCACGTGTTTGTTGCAAAAAATCCACTTTGGTAGAGTTTTCGTTTAAACCTAAATCAGACATAATTGCTTTAAAATCTGAACGATCAGGTGAAGGTAATCGGCGTTCAAATACTGGAAAAAGAGTTTTTGACTGGTATATTTTATTTGCTTCAGGAAATGTAGGGTGCAACATATACCTATTATCTAGTGCATCTTTAAGTTTCCGTTGACCTGTCCCGTAATTTGTATAAGAAAACTCATAATGGTCATTATAATGTGATAGAGTTCCTATATGGTAATACAAACGACTTTTCGTATCTTGCCAAACAACTAAAAGTGTTTGAACATTACCCATGTTTTTCTTCCCCCTTACCAATCTAATATTTTTTGCCTTCGAAAAGGTATTATAGTCATTAACCATTTCTTTTGTACTTTACTTAGAATGCTTAAAGAATGAATAAAGGTTGAGTATCGCTCCAAGTCAAACCCCTTTTAACATTTTTACACTTTCATTAAAATCAGCTGTATAATTTTTACTAATATATTTTAGTAAGCCTCTAGCTTTTACCTTTTTCAGGGGAAGCAGCACCTTGAATAGAAGGTACCTCACATTCAAAGTTTACTTTATGCCACCAATGAGGAGTAGACTGTTATTAATTAAGAGGAGAAATTGGAAAGAAACCTCTTAGATGTACGCTTATCGTGCTAATTTATACCCTTAAAATACCAAATAACCAAGCAAAACTAAAAGGATTGACCACTGTACAATACAGAGTTCAATCCTTAATAGCTGCATAAAATATTTGTCTAACTTTTTGGGTTCACTTCATTCTTGGGGCTTTCTTTATGGTCTTATTGGTTATTATACGGTTTATTGCCATGATGAGTAGAAGCTGATTTTACTATTCCTTTCAAGACATTTAAACGATTTTGAAAAACGGCTTTTTCTTCGGAAACAGGCAGAGCGTCAATATATTTTTGTGCGTTATTAATAGACACTCGAGTTTTATATCTTTCGGCAATCTCTACATATAACTTGACCTTTGCTAAGACTACATTAAATTGGGCCTGGATCATCTTTGTTTTGGCAGTACCCGTCGGAGCCGTTATAATCGTGCTTTTAGGGGTAATGGTTTGGTATTGGGCAAATCCATCTCCATACAAAGCTGCTACGCCTAAAGCTCGGGAATAAGACTTCAAGATAGCAACCAATTGTTCATTCGTTTTGGATGGATATTTTTGCTTTAACAAAGCAAGTAATCCTGTAACGTGCGGAGCCGCTTGGGACGTTCCACTTCCTATCGCATACATTCCGTTTAAATAGGTGCTGAGCACGTTCACTCCATCGGCAGAAAAGTCAATTTTGCCCGTGGAAGAGAAGGAAGCACGAACCATTTGGCTATTCACGGCAGATACCGATAAAACATGAGGATATTTTGCAGGGTACGTAACATTATCACCTGTTCCTTGTACATTTCCTGAATTTCCACTGGCACTTACCACTAAAACTCCATTGTTGTAGGCTTTATCCACTACATTGTGCAACAATGGAGAATCCACAGTCGTACTAAGGCTTAGATTGATAATGTTCATGTGATTGGCAATTGCCCAATCAATCCCTGTTATGACGTCGGAAAGGTTGCCCTCTCCCTTATTATCCAAAGATTTGACGGCAAACAGTTGAACATCAGGAGCTATTCCGACCATTCCTCTGCCGTTCAGTTTTGCTCCCACAATTCCTGCCACATGGGTTCCATGTCCGTTGTCATCTGTATAGGACTTGGTGTAGCTGACGGTAGAAACCCCTCCTGCTATATTCAAGTCAGGATGCGGAGCAATCCCTGTATCAATAATCGCTACTTTAACTCCTTTTCCTGTAATGCCTTCATGCCATGCAAGAGGAGCTTTACTGGCGTGCAAATCCCATTGGGATTCTTCAACTGGGATTGTAGAGGTGGAACCAAGGGAAACTGAACTGATTTTTAGAGGTTTCAAGATTTGATTATCCGAAACTTTAAATCTCGTATTTGGCTCCACATCAGCAATATTGGGGTTGTCCACAAGATTATTAATCGACTTTTGATTGAGTATGACCGATACCGTAGAAACGCTATCAAAGTGCTTTTCTACTTTTTTACTTATGTTCAATACCGCTTCTTTGCCCTTGGTGTTCTTATACATGACAAGGACTTGCTGTAAGTCGTTTCCTTCCGCTTTAGCTTTTATAGGAAAATAGTTACCTGTGTTAAGCAAAACGAACAAACCTAAAACAGAAACGACGACTTTCACTAAATTTTTTCGTTTCATACCCGTACTCCTTTCCCTGTAATTTGGGAGTGACGCCTATCTTTCTCTCACATTTCAAGTATAATAGGGGGGGTTGTTCTAAGACAATAGTATATTACCACTATAAAAGAATCTCTAATGGTAAAAAAGAACCTCTCTTTTTCTAGTCATAACAGAAAATCTTAATATATCTTATTGCTGACTTTTTCTGATTTTTTTAGGGATAGATCGAAACACTAGTTTGACTTTCTTGATAATATTATCTTAAAAATTTACTTTTTACGAACCGGATTTTCATGAAGATGGTTACATTAGGCAATAAATTTCATTGAGCTGTTTAGCTACTTTCAAATATAAAAACCATAAGGCTTAGAATTAACCGTTTGTTGCCCCTCCCCAAATTTAACTGCACAGGAATCCTTCCAGCGCCTCTTTCACGAATATGATATTCTCATAGGCCTTACAAATGTTGTTAAAAGGAAAATAGAACAGTTCGTTCATACTGTTGATAGGCTTGCGAAGAAGGTCGATTCAACATCCATCTTAGAGCCCAACCGTTAGTCAGACTCCGAACTAACTCCAGTTACTTGAATAAGTACCTAATTAATATCATCTATTTCTTTGCCGTCTCGGTCTATCTGGCAACTTCCTCCACCAAAACTCCACCCTTTACTTTCAATGAACTCAATAAATGCGTCTAAAAACTGATTATTTCCTAAATCTTCACCATCGTTCGCATATATACAACCCTCTATTCGAACTCCAACTGGTTTCCCTATATTTAGGACCTCCGACAATTTAAAGTTAAATTTAATCTTATTTTAGCACTGCTTCTTCAACTATACTGACCAGTTAAGTGAAAATCTTCACAATTCCTATGATGTTTTTAACATAAATCTCCAATATTATTAAAAACGATCCTCAACAATCTGGCCGATTGTGGAATAACTTATAACAGGAATGCTAATGGAAATATTATTCCTTCTACAGGTACATTTTCATTTAATTTAACAGCGCATTCCACAATATAGGCTCTAAAATGAAAATAGGCGCTAATCCTTGCTACAGGAAAGCGCTCCTTTTCTGAATAAACACAACTTAATTTAGCTGATAACTGTGAACTAAATTGGGACCTTGTTCACTCCCTACCCTTCATTTATCAATGAATTAATGATGCTCTCAAAGTGTTAATGCCATTTTCCATATACCCCTTTAAACAAGTTAACGTATATACCCAACCTTCTTTTTGGCCAATCATTTTGGCCACAATCTCAGGGTCATCTTCTTTCAAACCTGATTCATTTACTTCAATAATTGTACTTGTATCAGCCTCTTTTAGAGTAATTGTAACAACTGTTTTTTGACCATATCCTCCCCATGAGAATACTATTTTCTTATTGTTCTCGACTTCCAGTACATTTATAGCCCCTTCTGCATTATATTCATCATACCTTAATGTAACAGTCTTTCCTTGCTCCCATCTTTCAGAACTCGATGAGAACCAAAAATTCCCGATTTTCGAAGGGTCTACGATAGCTTCAAAAACCTCATTAGCAGGTTTGTTAATTTTTAATTTCGTTGTTACTTGAGTATTCATACTAAATCATCATCCCTTTATAAATTTTTATAATGTTTATACAGCGTTTTATACATCGTTGATAAATCAACGTTTACAACACGCTCATGTACCCATAATAGCTGTATAAAAAAGTGCGATTTTTTATGCAGCCTCTTATTCAATTCTCTGCCCCTTTACATAAAGAAAGAGCACAATCCTTGCTGCAGAATTGCGCCCGATTGTGGAAGATCATTGCTTAAATCTTATTCAAGATAAGCACCCGTTACAACAATAACTTAATGTGTCCTTTAATGGAATCTAAGTTTAATGCATAGATGCTCTAATTTCGTGTATTTTACGTGAAAGTAGTATAATCGGTCCGGAATATCAAAACCTATCTACACAGTTGAATAAATATTAAATAAAGGGTGTATATAGCAATGAAACCTCTTTGGCTTTTTCCATTTCTTTTAGTCTTATGTATAGGTTCTGGTTGTTCGCAAATAAATATCCAAAAAACACCGAAATCAAATTCACATAACTTTTCTGAACGATCAAAAGCAGAGACCGTTTCATTAACACTTAATTTAACAGATCAGGAACAAAACGTTTTTGAACCTCATCCTCTTTCTTTAGCGAATATACAAAATAAATACCACAGGGACATTTTAACGAATGGACCTGGAACAAAACGTGAGATCGCTTTGACTTTTGATGATGCACCGGATGCAAACTTTACTCCGAAAATACTAGATATTTTAAAAAAAATGGGGTCAAAGCGACTTTTTTTGTAGTTGGATGGAGGGTTGAAGCCTATCCCGATATAGTAAAACGGATAGTAGCTGAAGGACATATACTCGGTAATCATACGTATAACCACGCGAATCTTCCGAAACTAAAGGACGATGCATTCCATGAACAGATTATTAAGACGGATAGGATTATTGAGAATTTCACTGGATATACTCCAAATATTGTCAGACCACCCTATGGAGATGTCACCGAAAGACAAGTCCAATGGTTAGTGACTCAAAAAAAAACCATTGTGAATTGGAATGTGGATTCCCTAGATTGGAAAGGTTTAAAGGCTGAACAAGTAGCAACCAATGTTCTAACACATGTACACGCTGGTTCAATTATTTTACAACATTCCGGTACTGGAACTGGCGGAGACTTATCGGGAACAGTAAATGCACTTCCTAAAATTATTGACGAGCTAAAAAACGAAGGCTTTAAGTTAGTTACCATACCAGAATTATTGGGTATCCCGGCTAAATAATTGTTATGTGTCTGTGCTGTGTTCAAAATCATGAGAAATCTATGAGGATTGTACCATTTGGGTAATCCTCCTAACCCCTTCCTATTGTTAAATTTTCCTGCCATTTAGTGCAAGAAGAAAAAGCTGCCGAAAATAAAACACTACTATAATTTTGGATAGACCTTAACGTATTCTACGAAAGATTTATCCATCTTTATTTTACTTAATGGACATAAAACGCTACTGAAAAAATAAAGTAAACAAAGTATAATACGAACACAATTTTCTATTGATTATTGAGGAGGACATAGTAGCTAATTAATAAAATATACAAATGGAGTCTTACCCTCTTTTTAGAGGTAGTAGGACAAGAAGACCACACACATGGGCACTATTAGACCTACATGACCTACTTCACCCTTCATCGATAATTTAAAGTGCCTTTTACTTTGAATTATCGATGAAGGGTCCAACAAGCGAAGCGCGTTAGCGTAAGACAGATCAATCACGAATATTAATAAAAAATAGCTCCTACGTTGTGTATATGGACACGACGTAGGAGCTACTGTGTTTACTGTATTTTTTTTCTTTAGACTTGATTTATTTTTGGCAGCTAATCTTTGCACCGTGACTTCAATTAATATTTCCCTATTACCTTTTTAAGATAAATCTTTCAGGAAGACCATATGATTGTTCCCCTTGATAATATGCTAATTTATCAGGAATACAAGAAATTATAAACGGCATTCCAGACCAAATTAATTGTTCAAGAGCATTTGTTAGTGGGAGCTCTTTTCCATCCAAATCACTAATAAAAGAAGGCATTACATAACACATATTACCTGCACCTTGTTCTTTTAATAACTTCTCTATTTCATCAGGGTCTGAATTAGGTTTAGGTATTTCAAACATTAACTCTTTACGGAGGCATTCTATAGTGCTATTCAGCCTTCCCAAGGCATCACGACGTTTCTTTTTGACGATAGTTCGAATAGAACTCTTTGTTGAATTATTTTAACGAAAAACGTTTTGACAACAATTTCTTCAATTTCTTTGTTCATCCCATCCCCTCCCACAAACACTATATATTTAGGGTTATTCTTATTGAACCTGTTAAGTTGGTTATAGTAATACTTCTTCTCAATTTACTTTAACATAAATATCCAATTTTTTATTAAGTGTTATTCCACAATCTGGCCGATTGTTGAACAAAGCACTCTTTAGCTATCTGTTTTTTAGTTCATAAATAAGATTCCATAAACGGACATTTATACTGCTAAAAATAACCTGCTGATAATTTCATAAACACCATTATGTCAGTTGGTTTCTGATTTAGTTTTAACATTGCTTTCTTGGATGGTGGAAGAAGAAAGGTATCGAATCAGAACAACTCAACGTGAGGGAATCGAGATTGCTAAAAGCCAAGGGAAATTTCGAGGGGGAACTAAATGCTATCATGCCGGAGCTAACGGAAAAGATAAAGTTATTATGATCGAATTGTACATTTGTTGGAATCAGGTATGAGTGTTATAGATATTCATCGTGAAGTTGATGTTGCTCGTAATACTATTTATAAAATACAAAGAGAGCTGCCATGAGAATATTGAAAATACAGCCCTCTTATACTCAGAGGGCTTAGTTTTTAAGCTTGGCTTTTGTAGAATGATTCTTTCCTACTCAATAATCCAATTTTAGTCCATTATAGATATACTAATTTATTTAACAGCTCGTTCAGGGGTAAGTCCGAGATAAGTCCAAAAACGGCCATAGGAATGGTATTAATTGGATAGTACATAAATTCGGTTACCAAAAACTACTGTTTTAGTAACTACTTTGTCCATATATCAATTGAATGATTGTTATTGGATTCTATAATTACCAAAAGATACGTCCAAAAGTATTTCCAAATACCTTTACCACAACTTTGGCTACTTTACTTTGCGGTCTATAGCACGAACCCTGTGATTAGGCCTAATTGGTGTATAATAGTGTGAAGAAATTGTATTTTAACGGGGTGGTAATGAAAATGAAGATTTTGTTTGATGAAACTTACACTTCAAATGACGGAAAGCGAACAAGCAGGAATATTTGGTATGGAGATGCTGATATATCTGTTGATGGTGAATATGGAAAAAAAATTAATCTTAATGAAGATTTTATGGATAATTTATGCGAAATAATAAAAAATGACTTATCTAAAAATGCAGCAAATAAGCCTACTGAAACTAACTGGTATATTTATGGAAGTGGTGTAACTCAGGACGCTATTGGAGACAATATCCGTCCGACAATTATGGTTCGTGAGAAGTCTGACGAGTTTATAACTAATTTTAATATCAGTGACCACGATTTTGCTGTAAATATTGATGCTATTCTGTTGTTTAAGGCGGATTTTGAAAAACGTTTAGCTAGTCATTGAGGAGTAATATCACTATAAGCATTTTCAAACTATTTGAGGGGATGATTTCATAATGAATTCATTCTCCTTTTTCATCTGGTGGGAGTCTTTTTGTGTGGAGGAAAAGGACATTTAATAATACAGATTGTGAATAATTACACTTAAATTAAACTGCCCAGTTAGTGCAATAAGAAAAGCTGCCAAAATGACAGCTTTATCTGCAACTCTTGCACCCGATAGTTTAAGAAGAATCTTTAACGTTGGAGATCTAAATCATTTAAAGTCCCATTCAATATTTATCTGATTTTCTCCGCCAACTCTAAAATAATTCCCTCTGGACCACGAACGTAGCATAACTTATAACTTTCTTCATATTGCTGTATCTCACTAAAGATTTCCGTTCCCTTCTTTTTAAATTTTGCAACAATAGCTTCAATATCTTCAACAGCAAAGCAAATATGTCGGATACCCAGCGTATTTGCAAAAGGTTGCTGAATATCTTTTTCATCTGACGGCGAATAAAATTTGACTAGCTCTATCCAGGCTTGACCATCTGGCATCCCCAATCCTACACATGCCGTTTTAACATCATTAAGCCCAACTATTCTGTCCAACTGTTCTCCATCCAATTCCCATTCCGCTTGCACTTCAAGTCCTAAATCAAGAAAAAACGCTTTAGCCTCTGAAAGATCATTTACGTTTATACTCACATGATCTATTCTATTGATCTTCATATCTCATACCTCCTATGTTCCTGTTATTTTTAATACCTGTATTCGTGTAAGGTTTGTTTGAAATTCTAATTCGCTTAAAACGGGAAAATATCCTTCTTCAACAAATCTGCCCTTTAGTTTAACAGAAAGAGCTGCCTTAATGACAGCTCTGATCGTAAACTCAAGCACTCCTTACTTTAAGTGAAATAATTCACATACATATAATTTACCTACGAGTTAAATCAATAAATACTCTTATTAATATCAACCGTGGCTCTGTATTTTTAATTATGTACGGAATGAATTTTCTAATGCTCCTGTCATTTGTCTTTTCGTTTCTGCAATTGGGTTTCTAGCCATTCTAGGTAAGCTACGTTAAGGAAATTGAAAAAATTACCCATTTATCATTTCGGTATATTTTTTTCTTATTTTAAATAACTTTTTCTTGTTCCATATCTCTTCCGGTAAACGAATTTTCTTAAATCAACGTCTTTTAAATTACCGTCATAACACAAAAAGAGTAAAGATTGAAACTCCTTAAAATTCTCCATGACAAAAAGAGCGAATTCTTTTCGTTCTCTCTTCATTTTCATTTTTACCTCTTCTTTTGAATGGATGTCGTCAAGTTGGTCTTGGTAATAGGCTTTCGTATCTTCCCATTTATCTTTGCGATTCACCAAAATATCCTTACCATACTTCGGTAATTTATCAATAACAAGGTCGATATACCCCTCTGACCACATTAACATTTTATCTTTTTCTGGAAGTTCAAGTACCATTTTTAACAATTCCGTTTCGTCCATATCTTTTTGTATGGCATATTTTCCGACCCGATTCATCATACCCACCTCATGTGCGAATCATTTGGTCTTAGTTTGTTAATTTGTGTTTTAATGAATTCATTATTCATTCTAACTTTGTGAAGGATTGTACTTATACTAAACTGCTTCTTTATTTCAACAAGAAAGAGCTGCCACTATGACAGCTCAGACCTTAAACTCAAGCACTTGTTAATTGAAGAATATGATTTGTTCCCCTTGTCATCTCTATTTACTAACTTTACTGTTAAATGTTCAGGTTGGTATAGGTAACTGAATTTGAGGAAAAAGTTCATTCATAAGTTCTTCAAGCTTTCCTAATAAATTAGTAAATTAAGTATTAAATAATGTTCCATTTAGTGCTTCAATATACCTTTTTGCTGACCTTTGAACCACCAAATCTGCATCTTCTCTAATAATCAGATTAAATGCGTCATATAATCGATTAAATGTAAAATCATTTACCCTATCTGCAATTCTTTCAACTGTTACACTGGGCAGAGGAATGAAGTTAGGATAACTATACATAAAACTCACCCACTTACGATCAGCCGCCACGCGTACTATATCTCCACTCAATAAAATTCCATTTTGACTGCTTCCATTTTTCCACTCTAAAACAGTACCGCCTTTATAATGTCCTCCAATTCTTTGAAGGATAAGACCTTCCTTCAATTCTAGAGATTCTCCAGACCAAAAAATAATTTTCTCGCTGGTTCTAGTCACCCATTCTTTATCATCTTCATGTATGTAAATTGGAGCATCGAATGTTTCAGCCCATTCTACTTGACTAGAGTAATAATGGGGATGTGATAAAGCAATAGCATCAATTCCGCCTAATTTATTAATATGTGAAATGGTTGATTGATCAATAAATGTAATACAATCCCACAATAAGATGTAATTTTTATCTTGTACAAGATAAGCTGTCTGTCCGATTCCAAAACTTGGATTAGTCTTTATGCTATGTAATCCTTCTTCCTGGGGCTTAATGATATTACTATATGTACCCATCTCTATCAGCTTTTCTAATGTGGTCCACACCTGACCTTTGAAACTAACAAATTGTCTTTCTTCCTCGCAAATCAAACATTGTTTTGGTGCTTCGATTGAACTCTCATACTGAACTCCACAAGTTTCACAAATAAAGTTTTTCAAAAAATATCTCTCCTTTACTTATTCACTTCCTATTTACTCTCTTTTAAAATTCACCTAACAATCCAATAATCCTTCTTCAAGTAAACTGCTCCGTTACTTTAAGTGCATTTCTTCACAATCTCTTATCTATCTTAACATAAATATCCAATTGATTTTCTAAAAAAATAAGCACCAAAAACGGACGTTTACGGTACTAACCATCACATTATCAGAAAACAACCAGTCACTTTAACCGATAATTTGCGTATATTTTTAGTGTTATTTTGCACATCCAACTTTAAAAACCCAGCTACTTTCACATGAGAAGATTAGCTGGGTTTCTTAATTATTTACTTCCAATCATTTATACGAATCCGCATAGTTAAAAAGCGACTGCTCATTGTTCAGCAATCGCGCCTGATTGTTGAAGATCAATGCCTAAATCTTATTCCAGATAAGCAACCGTTACATTCACAAATCAATGACTTTTTAAGCCAACTTATTCTCTTCAAATGAAAAAGATTTTTACTTATTTATAAGTAGGTTATTACTGTTCCCAGATGCGTAGAAATAATATGTTAAAAATTACCAATATTAGAAAAAATAGAGCAATAACAGGATGTTCAGCATTATACAATGCTAAAGCTGCAAATCCAAATATTATTAATTCAAGCAACAACCTTTTAATTCCCCGTACAGGAATTGAAGCTTTTGGAGATACAAATGTTCCCCAAATAATTGCCATTAAAAGGGGAGAACCTATACCTAATAAAACCTTAACCATATATCCATGATCAGAATGAAATCCCCAATAACCTAAAGAAACTAAGGCACAAATTTCTAAAATAAAACGAATTGCTAGATTTATTCCCATATGATCACCTTTTAAGTTCCTCTATTATTTTTAATCACCGTTCAGATTATAGATAAATTGATAAGAAAGATAAAATGGCCCTAACATAAAGAAAGAGCACAATTCTTACTGCAGTATTGCGCCCTTTAATTGAATAACAAAAAAGCTGCAATACTGAGAATGAATTGACTTAGATTCATTCCGAGCTAATCTGTTCCCATTCACTTAAATACATCACGTCTTTACTTACGTTTTTCTTTTCAGGAAGTAAGCACAAAAATTCCAAGGAATTACCATCTGGATCATAAAAGTAAAGATTGGCGGTAGGTGTCCACGTTTGGACCATTGGTTCCACCGGCTCAAGTCCAAAAGCGGCCTAGGACTAATCCCATTATCAAGCAGCCATTCTCGTGCATTTAACATATCTTCATAGCAAATTCTGAACGCAAAGTGGCTCTTATGGAACTCCTCATCCGGCACCTCCCAAACACCGAGCATTTGCTCTTTTTTATGATTTTTATCAAACCAAAAAAAGGCAACCCTCCGATCTTCAATAATATGTGCCAGATCCATTCCTAATTTTTTGTAAAAAGAAATCGCCGTGTCCAGATTTTTAGTTTTAACATGAGTCTCATATAAAGTACCAGGAAACATCAAATCCCTCCAATTTCAAGCTTTGTTTTATTTTAGCAAACTATGCAAGGGAGAAAAATCGGACATTATACTGAATTTGACAATTAAACACCCCATTAGTATTCTTGCAGATCTTATAGTGATAGGTATGCTAAGTGATCTTCCACAATCTGGCCGATTGTTGAAGATCATTAATTTTCTTTATGCAGTTTAATTATACCGTCTTATAAAAAAAGCAGTACCCTGGTTAGCCTGCTCCTTTCCTATGTTAAGTGAAATTATTCCGTTTACAGAACGTATCACGCTTCATTTGTATATTTTGTTCGTTTACTGTGTCTAAATCTCTCCCAAACGGTTTGGTTCGTTTTATTCTCTATCTCATCGTTGAGAGGTTCCAGCATCCTCCCAGTCTTTCGTTCATATGCCTTTTCTATCAAGTAGTCAGCTATTCTTGGGTTTTTTGGGAGAATCGGACCGTGTAGGTATGTCCCGATTAGGTGATGGTAATGAAGACCCTCTTCTCCGCTCTCTTCGTTATTTCCATATCCATTAATAACTTTTCCTAGCGTAGCATAATTATGGTAAGTCTTACCTCCGTGGTTCTCAAATCCAACCACATTCCCAAATTGTTCGGATTCTACTAAAAGGTTTGTCATGAGCCTGTTTACCCCCGCTTTTGTATAAAATGGCAGGATCCCCATTCCTTTTAATTTTTCTCCATTTTTCATTTCATAATAGTCCCCTAAAAACTGGTATCCCCCGCAAATGGTAAGAGCGGAGACCCCATCCTCGATCCAAGACTTGATTTCCTTAACAAGAGGATCAAGTCTTGTTGTGGCGATGGATTGTTCCCGGTCGCTGCCGCCGCCAATCATGAATAGGTCACAGCCCGTCTTTCTCGCATCCTCAGGTTTCTTGATTTCCTCGATTAGAAGGGAGATTCCCCTCCATTCGCACCTCTTTTTTAGGCAAATGATATTTCCCCTGTCCCCATACAGGTTTAAGGTATCCGGACAAAAATGGTATAACAACAGCTCCAATGTACCCATCTCCTTTATATTGCTCTTCTGCTTCCTTTGATAGAATGGATACCATTGGAGAAAGACACGTGTATGTTGCCATGATATTTGCTGGTAAGCCATTACGTTTTGCCTCAAGAACTGCTTTTTTCATGTCAGGAAGAATTAAGATTTTTTCCTCTGGAATACCCGCATATTTCATCCTAAGAGCAGCGTCATATGCTCTTTTTCCGCTTGCAATAAACACTTCTACCTCATCTCGGTTGGCCATTTCCATGTCGATATCCCATATCCAGGAAATGTCTTCCCCATCTGCCAAAAGGTCGTTTAAGCAGAAAATTAGTTGTTTCTTTTCGTTTGTTTGAACAAACTCAGAAAGAGTTAGGTTTCCCCCAGCAGGATTCTTTACAAGATTAAGTCTCCAGGTATCTTTATTGATGAAAAATTCTTGCATCCTTCCATCTGATTTTTGGTAGGAACTTAACCCGTTTAGAATTGCTTTTGATTCCATCCCCAAAGCCTTGCAGGCGCTGATGGCAAATAGTGCATTATAGGCATTATACATTCCCTTTAAGGTAGTCTGATAACCATCCCTATCCATGATAAGACGAATTCCTTTTTTAGTCTCATATACCCTTTTTGCTAAAATATTGGGCTCAGGGCGAGTGAAACCGCAGCTGCAATGATAATGTCCAAGCTGCCCAAAATGTAAAAAACTGTACGAGAGCTCTTTCTGGCAATTTGGGCAATATTTTGATTCTCCCATTGTATATGACTGGAACCGGCAAGCATTGGCGCTTAGGCCGATATAAATCTTCTCTTTTTGCAGGTCAGAAAATCGATGGACAAACGGGTCGTCCGCGTTCAAGATAAGTTTAACATCGATCGATTTCAGGCAATCTTTCATTTTTTGAATTAAAATGTCAATTTCGCCATACCTGTCCAACTGATCACGAAAAAAGTTTGTCACGATCAGATAATCCGGCGGACACTCCAACACCGCTTTCGGAAGGCTAGCTTCATCTACTTCCATTACTGCTACATCATTCATCAACCATCCCATAAATGGAGCATTGCGAACCATGGTCGCTGAGATACCGGTAACCATGTTAGAACCCTCGCGATTAGCAATCACGGTTTTACCTGAAGTTTCTAGCAGATGCGTAATCAAATTCGCGGTAGTCGTTTTTCCATTAGTACCTGTTATATAGATGATTGATTTGGAATTCTTTCTTAAATGGCGTAAAAACTCACTATCTAGTTTTCTTGCCACAACCCCAGGGATGGTGCTCCCGCCATTCCCAATCATTTGACTCACTGTTCCTGCTGTTTTCCCTGCCCAAATGGCTAATTGTGTTTTCATATCTATCCCCCCACAGGTTGTCACAATTTAATTTTATACGAAACTAGCCATTCTACAAGAGTACTTTCATTACATTTACATTTCTAAATTTTTTAAATAATTTGGGAGAGTAAATTACATGAACCGAAAACGGAAGAAGTTCCAAACCATTTACTATAAAAAGGACAGGAAATGAACTTTATTTCCTGCCCTCAACCATTTCCATCTATTTTATTGTTTACTTAAAGATCTTCTATATTGGTTTTGTTTCCATTGATATCTTATAAAGCAGCCAACACAAAATCCTAAAATTGCGATAAATGCAGCTGCAGCAACCATAATGGTAAAGACATAACCTACTATGGTCCAATTCATCAGAAAACTTATTAATCCCCCTGCGAGAAAAATGACCGAAATCGTTTGATTGAATTGCTGCTGATCCCATTCCTCAGGAATATATTGTGATGGGTGCTTTCTTAAAAACAGCTTAGCTATGCGCATTACAGGATTAAATCCGAAAAATAAGCCCATTAAACCTGCTAATAAAGGGATAGCAAGGATCCATTCTTGCTTAGTTATCCAAGTGAACAATACAGACACCACAATAAACCACTGATTTGTTCGAACAAGTGGACGAAGAACTGAACGTACTTGACTTTCCATTTAATCCAACCTACCTTATCGGTTTTATGTGATTTACTTTGATTTTACTCCTATTTTTCTATTTTGAGAAGAAAAAAAGCAGAATTTACTTGAGGGTTCATGATTCGTATCCCAATAAAGTATGTTTCATTTTGTTGTTCTCTCAAATTACCAATTTCAAATATTTGAATAGTCAGAAAATGATTAGTATAATAAAAAAAAGGTCAAGGAGTTGATTACTTATGGAAAAGAATTTACTTAATTCACCTCAACCTGAAGTTAATGTCTTGGATTCTCTATTTGCTGAAATGGTATTAGACAAAGCCCTTCGTGATTTCCGAAAAGAGAAAATTCAAAAGAAAATTGACCTGTCCTTACGAGACAAAAATAAAGCAGAATTCCTAAGATTAACAGAGGAATTAAAGAAAGTTTCTTAAAATTGTTTTATGTAATCGTTCTTATAAGCAGTATAAAAGGATCTTCCAGTAGTTGTAGATCCTTTTATACTGCTTGTTGAACTCCCTCAGTTAGATACATTTATCTCTCGAATGCTCACTTATTCGCAGGATTTCAAACTACTTGATAGAACAATAATGGATGAATGAAGTGAGTTTTAATAGTTTTGACTTCATGAGGACGTGCGGAAATAAAGGAGTAGGTATTATACTCCAACTTTTACCATATCATGCAGGTATTCTCCACGCCGCCCCTGGAGGCTATACCTCCCATGTCTCAACGGGTCTAATCCCTCTCATTCCTTCGTCATGCCTTTCCAAGGGGTGGATGCTGGTTTTGCTAACGGAACGGGTCGATGCCCTTTGGTTCAACACATCCAGTACTCCGTGCTTTCTTTGAGATCCTACGAATAAGCCAACATTCGATAAAATACCAAATCTAAAACTACTAGTTATATACTCTGATATATTTGCTTTAAAGAGAACTTAGTAATGGCTTAATTATGCTGCTATTGGTGTTAAAGGTTGTATTTTTACAGGACAATAGGACTCATTACGTCGTGCCATTACCACTAGTATTCTTGCAAGCTTATCGAGATGGGCTTGTGATCTGATTGCAATTTATGTAACTTAATTAACATGTGTATGTTCTTTTTTTTCAGAAAATTTCGTGTTATGATTGAATTGACAACTTATTTACTAAATGAAGTTGGAGGTTTATTCAATGAAAAAACACGGAAAGGGGGATTGCTAATGGATATTTGCATTTCATGCGGAGAGGAATTATCTATTATGGAGAGGAATCGAGCGGAATGCTGGGAGTGCAGAGACACAACAACAGAAGCTTACGCAGAAGCGGAATGATCATGACATTTAATCTTTGTATGATAGCTTTATATAAAAATACAAATGTCCCTAATCCTTTTAACCGACCTTGGACTGGAGCCTAAACTGTTTTCAGGCGCAAAAAGGAAAAAGGTTGAGTTTAAAACTCCATCTTGGAAATAGATAATTTTACCAATTCAATTCTTGAAGTCTCCAAATTCACTTCAATCGAAATCCGATACGATAAATACTTTCTGAATATATTCCTTCCACAAAGTTAGAAATTAGCTAATTTTATTTCACAAGATACGTCGAATACGAAGGAAATCATACTTTATATTACTCCCTGTTAGTTCAACAACAAAAAATGACCGCCTCTTAGTCAGTCATGCCCCTTTTAGCTTCAATTCGGAAAAATGCACTTTTCCATTGATAAATAGCCTTTGCTCACGATGGTCTAGACCCAAAAAAGTGGAAATTTAAAAAAACCTGGGAGTAATTGTCCTGTAAAGGAAATTGCTCCCTTTTTCTTATGGGATGTTTTCTATTATCTATGGTGCTTGACATGGAGCCTCTCCACGCATGGTTCTCGCTCCAGGAAAACCAGCTTATTCTTAAACTGGCTTCACCGGATCAGGTTACCATGCGTTTACTCCATTTCAAGCTGTTCCAGAACGTTTACTCCAGTATTAGCTAAATAGGGACCAATTTCCTTTTCTTAAGCAGCGTTTTGGAGCCGAAAGTTGATTGGTGATTGCTTGCCTAGCTTCTTTTGCCTTCGTTCGTTATTGTAAAACTTAATATATTCTACAATTCTTTGCTCTAATTCTTCTAAAGACTGGACATCATAAGGATAAATGGCTTCCGTTTTGAAATGGAAAAAAAACTTAAACGGTTAAAACGGCGCAACACTATTGGTTTATGATAAAATATAGGTAATAAATTTATAATTGATGGTGAAATAGATGCGTACAAAAAACCGTTTAGTTGCTGATGAAATAAAATACTTTAGACCCGAATTTTCAAACTGCCCAACTTGCCAATCTAAATTGGACTATTGTCATACAGTCTCGAAGAAGACTATCTCTACTCTTAATGGAGTAAAAACAATTGTTAATATGGGCTATCGCTGCACCAACCCTGAGTGTAAAAACATTTCTACGGTTTTTCGCTCTGCACAAGCTGAGCACTTAAGTGTTAAACATATCACTTATGGAATTGATGTCCTGGCTTTTGTTGGAGAACTACGTTTTAAAGAGCACAAGACTCGTAAAGAAATTATGAATGTCCTAAATGGACTTGGTGTTGTTGTTTCAGAGCGTCATGTTCAGAAACTATATGAAAGATATACAGTTTTACTTCGTGCGAGTGCTGAGTATAATAGTAAAGAAATTCTTAAAGAAACGGTCGAAACACACGGAGGAATTATTCTTTCTATGGATGGTGTGCAGCCAGAAAAAGGGAATGAAACCCTCTATGTTATTAGAGAAGTTCTTAGTGGGACAATCTTAGCTGCCAAGAATGTCAAGAGCAGTTCAACTGAAGAGCTAATGGAATTTATAAAGCCGATAATTGGTTATGGGTTTCCTATTCTTGGTTTTGTTAGTGATGGTCAAAAATCAATTCGACTTGCATTTGAAACACTATCCCCTGAAACACCCTATCAATATTGCCAGTTTCACTACTTAAAAGACATCTCAAAACCTGTTGTAGATAAAGATCGGAAATTAAAGACAAACATTAAAAAGAAATTGCGTGGGATTCGTGAGATAGAGAAAAAGGCATTAAAAGAAGATACATTAGAATCGGAAACAACACTAGCTTATACGGCAGCGATACGTTCTGTCCTATTAGAGGACGGCTGCCCACCACTTGAATTACCAGGAATAAAGGTTTACGAACAAACAAAGTTGATTCAAGACTCCCTTGAAAAATGTCTGGATAAAAAAGGGGCTCCTTGCACTCGAAAGGCTGTTCAGAATAGTCAGTAATGTTGATAACTTTACAAACGATTACAGGCAGGTCGTTAGACTCCACAGTAGAATTAGACGGATTGCTAATATCCTAAAGCCTTCAAAACGTAAAACCAGTAAGTCCGTTCAAACTAGATTGAGTAGCTTTCTAAAAGAGTGTGAAAAAAAGTTAACAAAAGAGAAAGACGCCGAATTTGTAGACAATTTAATGAGATATAGTAATGGTTTTTGGAAAGGATTATTTGCATGTTACGATCATCCCATCTTACCTAGGACTAACAATGATCATGAATTGTTTTTCCGCAGAATTAAGCGAAGACATCGGAGAATTACAGGACTAAGATCATGGAATCGCTACATTATGAGACATGGTGAATATATTGTATTTGTCGAAGATGCAATCGACGATCCGAATATTATAAATAGATTAAACCTTGTAAGTCATGAGAAGTATTGTATAGAAATGAATAGTTGGAAGGAAAGAACAGATGAACATGTGAGAAGATACCAATACAAGAAAGATCCCGCAGGGTATCTAAGAAAAGTAGAAGAAAAATGGCTAAACCGATAATTGTGTTAGTTTAGCCGTTTAAGAAAAAAAACTCTCGATGCAGGCATTGTCATATGGGTTACCTGCACGGGACATGCTCAAGCGGAATCCTAAAGATTCAAGAGTGTCCTGAAGGACACGGGACGTGTATTGGCTTCCTCTGTCGCTATGAAGGATTACGCCATCCGCGTCCTTTCTTTTGTCTAATGCTATCTTTATTGTTTTCATTACGAATAGTTTATCTGGAAAATTCCCAATTTGATAACCTATGATTTCTTTGTTGTACAAGTCCATTACAGCTGAGACATACAGTTTTTTATCGAATAAGGTGAACTCAGTTATATCCGTAACCCATTTAGTGTCCGGTTCATTAGCTGAGAAGTCCCGTTCAAGAAGATTTGGCATAATCCTTTCCGGCTCAGTTTGTTTATATTGGTTTAAATTTCGAAACTTTTTCTTTCTGATCTTTGCCAGGAGCCCAAGTTCATGATAGATTCTGAAGACCTTCTTGTGATTGACCTTCAAACCATCACCCTCAGTCAACTCCATATGGATCTGTCTGTAGCCGTAAATGCCGTTATACTTATGATAGATTTCCAATATGCGTTGGCTTAACTCTACGTCCTTTTGGATGACTGCCGTTTTTTTGTACTTATAATAACCAGAAACGGAAACATGAAGGTACTTGCATAATTCCTCTATTGTATATTCTCCCTTCAAGTGGTCTACTACCTGGAACCTAATTTTCTTCCCTCCTTGTTCAAAATCTCTAGATACTTTTTTAGGATGGCATTCTCCATCTCCAACTTTTTAACATAACGGTCTGTGTCTTTAGATTCTTTATGTCGCCCCCTCTTATCAATGAAGGCTGCCTCTCCATCCTTCCTGTAGTTCCTCCACCATACTTTTACACGATCCCTGTCAGCGATATTCAATTTTTCTGCAATTTGAGGATTGGTGTAACCAAGTTCTCTCAATCTCATTGCTTCCATTTTCAATTCAAATGTATATGTTTTAGACTTCTTACCTTTTGTACCCATAAAAAATCACCTCTTAAAGTAAGTGTTGCCCATAAGGGGGTTTTTTCAACATCTACTTTAAGGGGTGCAGTTCACGATGAGTAAAGGCTATTTTTGACGAGTTTCTTCTATATTTCAATCCCAGTTCTTCAACTCCCCTGTTAGATCAATAAAGAACAAGAGCCGCCGAAGCAAGGGATGGGCTATTTTAGCTCATCCCTTATACTTTTTTTAAAGATTTATTTATGATCTCTCCATTCCGAGAACTGTAGGAATAACTTAGCATTCCTATGTTTTTTACTTTTTATGTTAGGAAACCTAACACATTCAATGAAATCCTTATTTTTCTCCTTTATACTTCAACGTATCAACCAAATAAAGGTTTCTCAACTTTTAAAAGAGGAACAAAAATTGCTTTCTAGGGTTCCGTTTAAAGAGGTCTTTAAAGACTGGTCCGAGAGAGAGCGTACAGTTCGCTGTATACACGGAGGGATAAAAGCCCGGGAGAATTTTATTTATAAAATTCTCCCGGGCTTTTTCTTTTCCAAACACAATGGAAAAGGATGGATGAAAATGAATGAAAAACCAACACTTGCAAAATCACTGACACTGCACCAAGTTGTTTTTATGGGGCTGGCTTGGATGACACCAATGATCTATTTCACTGTTTACGGAGTCGCCTTTAAAGCTGCGGGAGGGATGCTGGCAGCTGCTTATGTAACGGCATTTATTGCAATCGTCTTTACTGCCTACAGTTATAGCCAAATGGTAAAGGTTTACCCGATTTCAGGTTCTGCTTATATTTATACGAAAAAAGCAGTCCATCCGATTGCAGGTTATCTTGTTGGCTGGGCCCTCCTATTAGATTATATTTTCTCTCCAATTATTGCGATCCTTACGTTTGGGATATTTATGAATACAGAGTTCCCTTCTATTCCAATTTTTGTTTGGATTATCGTGATGAATATTGTCCTTGCCATCGTCAACATCGTTGGCATTAAGTCGGCAGCACGTGTAAGCGGTTTGTCTGTCCTATTCCAGATTGCCTTCATCATTCTCTTTTGTATCTTAGTAGCAAAGGATATCCTTACACGCCAAGACCCTACCTCCATTTTCTCTATGACACCATTTTTTAACGATAATCTCTCTGTTGGAGGAGTTTTATCAGGTGCTGCGCTTATCTGTTTTTGTTTCCTTGGTTTTGACGCTGTTACAACCATGGCGGAGGAGACGATTAACGCAAAGAAAACCATACCTAAAGCGATTTTCCTCATTGTCACCATTGCAGTGGTTATGTATGTTGCTATTTCCTATTTATCGCAAATTGCTTATCCTGATTTCACTTTTAAAAATCCGGATAATGCAGCCTACAGCCTTGTTCGGCTTGTTGGCGGAAACTTGTTAAGCTCGCTCTTTATCATGGTACTAATCGTTGCCACCTTTACACAGGGTGTCTCTTCCGTAACCAGTGTCAGCCGCTTCCTTTTCGCTCTAGGCCGTGAATCGATTCTCCCAAAAAAATTATTTACTACTATTCACCCAAAATATAAAACACCTGTTTCCAACATCGTGTTTGTTTCGGTAATTTCCCTATCAGCTGTGTTTATCAACCTTGATTCAGCTGTGCTGTTTGTAAGTTTCGGAGCTCTAACGGCTTTTACCTTTGTCAATCTTTCTGTCATCTTCCATTACTATATCAAGTTAAAAAGACGATCACTAAAAGAGACGTTCATGTACCTCATCTTCCCTCTTATCGGTGCAGGTTTTATTGGTTGGCTGCTTACCTTGCTAAATAAAGAAACGCTAGTGATCGGAATCATTTGGGTCGCGGTTGGTTTTGCTTACTTAATCATTAAATCCAAGTGGGAAAGAGCACGGAACAAAAGATTAACATTACCTGAAGTTAAACAGGAAAAATCTATGTTAGATAACCTAACATAGATGTAGTTCATATCCATGTTCACAAGATATACTAAAACCATCTCAAATAAAGGTTTCCGCAATCGTTGGAAACAAAAAAGCTTTCTAGGGTTCCGTTTAAAGCATATCTTTAAAGCCTGGTCCGAGAGAAAGCGTACAGCTTGTACTGTATACACGGAAGGATAAAAGCCTGGGAGATTACTCTCCCGATGGTTTTTATCCTTTTTTATTTATTAAAAGGAGGAAAATTACATGAACACCCTATCACCATTTATTTCAAAAATGATCCCTGCAGGCGGAAAATGGTCAGTGAATATCAGCCGTGGAAAGCAAATAACCTTTACTGCACTAGAGGACGGTGCGAATGTCTCCCTGCTTTTATACAACGCACATGATCCAGCTGAACGGTACAATATGCCGGATACACTAAAAGCCCAGCATACTGCCCATTTAACAAAAGGAAATGTCCTTATGAGCGACAACGGCAGGTTACTTGCAAGTATCATTGAAGATTCGCTTGGCTGGCACGATACCATTTCGGGATATACTTCACGTCCACTCACTAATCAAAAATATGGCATCACCACTTACCAGCAACAACAAAATGATTATTACCGAAGCGGCGAAGAAAACTTTGCCGTTGAGCTCTTTCGAAATGGCTTAACTTCTAGAGATCTTACACCTGTCGTTAATTTATTTTCCAAAGTTTATTGTGATGATGAAGGAAATTTACTTTATGTCTCAGAACACAGCAAAAAAGGTGACACTGTCACGCTCCGTACAGAAATGGATGTCATTTTGGTCTTATCAAATACGCCTAATCCTCTGAATCCCGATAGAACCTACCCTTCCGTTCCTATTCAATTGACGATTGCTGAAGCCGAACCAATGCAAGAAAATGATCTCTGTTTCAACTATCGACCTGAAAACCGACGTGCATTCGAAAATACATGGGAATACGTTCTACTATCCAAAGGAGGAATTTGCTAATGGCTGTATTAAATCATGCGATCAGTGAAAGAAAAATTGAAAATAGCTTGTACAACAAAACCCTACCAGCCGGAGAAGGATGGATATACACGCTCGAACCAGGCCAGGTCCTTCGAATTGTAGATTTAGAAGGAAATCAGGCTGCAGATACACTATTTTATGATGCTGACCAACCATCTGATCATTACAGTGCTGTTAATACCATTCAACGTCAAGGCAATGTTTACTTATCGACGGGATCCGTCCTGGTGTCCGAATCAGGAAAAGAGCTTGTCAAAATAGTCGCTGATACTTGCGGCCGTCACGATACACTCGGTGGTGCTTGTTCTGCACAAAGCAACACGGTTCGGTATTCCCACGATACCCTGCCAATGCATAATTGCCGCGATACCTTTATGCTTCAGTTAGCCAAATACGACAGCCGTTTTACCAAGCGGGATTTGGCTCCAAATGTCAATTTCTTCATGAACGTTCCTGTTACTTCAGAGGGAGGATTAACATTTGCAGATGGTGTGTCCGCACCAGGTTATTATATTGAAATGGAGGCAATCAACAGGACGCTCGTCTTAATCAGCAACTGCCCGCAGCTTAATAACCCTTGTAACGCGTATAACCCTACACCTATTCAAGTATTGATTTGGGATAAATAAGAATCAAAGGAGTGCTCATCCATGTTTAAAAGAATATTAATTGCCAACCGCGGTGCGATTGCCGTTCGAATTGAAAGAACATTGCGAAAGATGGGCATACAATCTGTCGCTGTCTATACGAAAGCCGACCAAGACAGCCTGCATGTTGACCTTGCCGACCGAGCTATTTTGATTGGGGAAGGCGCTGCGAAAGACAGTTACTTAAATGCGGACCTTATTTTGAAGGCAGCTTTAGACATTAAAGTAGACGCCATTCATCCCGGCTATGGATTTTTAAGTGAAAATGCCGAATTCGCCCGTGCCTGTCGTGAAAAGGGAATTACCTTTATTGGGCCAACACCCGAACAGATGGAGTTATTCGGATTAAAACACTCGGCACGAGAAATTGCTGTTAAAGCGGATATTCCCCTCCTTCCCGGTACCCCGCTAATTACCGATTTAAACACGGCCTTATTAGAGGCAGAGCGGATTGGTTATCCGGTTATGTTAAAAAGTACTGCCGGCGGCGGTGGGATTGGAATGCGAGTTTGCCGGGATTCCCTATCCCTTCGTGAAGCATTTGATTCTGTCTGCAGGTTAGCCGAGGCAATTTTAATAACGGCGGGGTATTTTTAGAAAAGTACATTCAAAAAGCCCGTCATGTCGAGGTTCAGGTATTTGGAAACGAGTATGGTGAAGTAGCCGCTCTCGGTGAACGCGATTGTTCAATCCAACGGCGTAATCAAAAAGTCGTCGAAGAAAGCCCGGCTCCCTGCCTCCCTTCTTCCGTAAGAGAAGAAATGCTGGCTTCAGCGAAACGATTAGCCCAGGAAGTCGGTTATCGTAGTGCAGGTACGGTCGAATTTTTATACGACCCAGATGCAGAGCGTTTCTACTTTCTCGAGGTGAATACACGCCTTCAAGTAGAGCATGGTGTCACGGAGGAGGTGTTGAACATTGATTTAGTCGAATGGATGGTTCGGGAAGCAGCCGGTGAATTACGCTCCTTGGATTCGCTATATTCAGCACCAAAAGGTCACAGCATCCAGGCTCGTATCTATGCTGAAGATTGCTTAAACGATTTCATCCCAAGCGGCGGGCAGCTTGACAAGGTTCGTTTTACCGATGAAGGCCCGTATTGAAACATGGGTTCGTGATGGTCTGGTAGTGACCCCCCTTTACGATCCAATGCTTGCAAAAATCATTGTTCATGCAGAAAACCGGGAAGAGGCACTTGGAAAATTAAGTGTAGCCCTACAACAAACCCGACTTTATGGTGTTACTACAAATCTACAATATTTACAGGCACTATTAGAAGAGAATGATTGCCTAACAGGCAATGTTCATACACAAATGTTAAAGGGATTCTTCCCAGATGAATCTGCGTTAGAAGTCCTTGATGGCGGCATTCAGACAACTGTTCAGGATTGGCCTGGCCGTGTCGGGCATTGGGATGTAGGCGTTCCGCCTTGCGGACCGATGGACCCGTTCTCTTTTAGAATCGGAAATAAATTACTTGGAAACGAAGATCATGCAGCTGGCCTTGAGTTAACACTTCGCGGGGGCTCCTATCGTTTCCGTAGTGATATGACGATTGTTCTTACCGGTGCCGATATGAATGCTAAGCTCGATGACAATGATGCTCCAATGTATCAGGTTTTAGCTGCTAAACGCGGACAGGTACTGTCCTTTGGTGAAGCAGAATCAGGCATGCGAACCTATTTATTAGTTGCAGGCGGATTGGATATGCCGCTTCATCTGGGAAGTGCTTCTACCTTTACGCTCGGTGAATTTGGCGGCCATGGCGGCGGGCCCTTCGAACCGGAGATGTATTACGTGTAAATAAAAGTACAACTCGTATACCAAGCGAGCTCTCTGCCGAAAAGCTGCCTGCGATTGAACGGAAATGGACAATTGGTGTCATTCCTGGCCCGCATTGTACCGAGGAATTTTTATTACCAGACTATTTAGATCAATTAACGAACACAAGTTGGGAAGTACATTTTAACAGTTCACGGACAGGCGTCCGTTTAATTGGCCCCACTCCCCTATGGGCTCGGGAAGATGGCGGGGAAGCCGGTCTCCATCCATCGAATATTCACGATAATGCCTATGCGATTGGAACTCTGGATTTAACAGGTGATATGCCGATTTTACTTGGACCAGATGGCCCAAGTCTAGGTGGTTTTGTTTGTCCAGTTACGACGGCGTCAGCCGAATTCTGGAAGATTGGCCAGCTTCATGCCGGAGACCGTATTCAGTTCCGACTACTTACTCTTGAAGAAGCGGATGAACTGCAAAAACAACAGGAAGAGTTCCTTGGATTGGTTGGAACAAATGAAAATATAGTGCCTGTAGTTCCCTCCTTTCCTGAGGATATTAGACAGTTTTCACCTGACTACCCTGTTTTAAAAAGAGTAGCAAAAGGTAACTTCCCAATGACCATTCGTGCAGCAGGTGATGCGAACGTGCTAATTGAATATGGAGATTTAGAACTTGATCTTCTCCTTCGGTTCCAGGTTCACGCCTTAATGGTAGCAATCAAAAAAGAAAAGGAACTTCCAGTTCTGGATTTGACACCAGGCATTCGTTCCCTGCAAGTTCATTTTGATTCAAACAAAATGTCCATATTATCAGTCTGCCAAATGATTGAATCCATTAATGAAAGACTTCCTCGATTAGAGGACTTGGATGTTCCATCACGTATTGTTCGTCTGCCGCTTTCCTGGGATGACCCGGCAACAAGACTCGCAATCGACCGATATCAACAAAATGTACGGCCTAATGCACCATGGTGCCCTAGCAATCTAGAATTTATCCGCCGCGTAAATGGTCTTAATGATATTGAAGATGTAAAGAGAATTGTTTTTGATGCAAACTACCTTGTTCTTGGTCTAGGTGATGTCTATCTCGGGGCGCCAGTCGCTACGCCAGTGGATCCCCGTCACCGTTTAGTTACGACTAAATACAATCCTGCCCGTACATGGACACCGGAAAATGCTGTTGGAATTGGCGGGGGCTATATGTGCGTATATGGAATGGAAGGCCCTGGTGGATATCAATTTGTAGGAAGAACTGTCCAAGTATGGAATCGCCTCCGTGAAACAAATAGCTTCCAAGTTGACAGACCATGGCTGCTTCGCTTCTTTGACCAAATTCAATTTTATCCGGTCAGTGCCGAAGAATTGCTGGAAATGCGGGAGGACTTTTTACGGGGACGCTTCGAAGTCGATATTACCGAAACAACGTTTAAGCTTTGCGATTACTTGACCTTCTTAGATTCAATCAAAGAAAGCACGGACCGTTTCCGCGAAACCCAGCAAGCCGCCTTTCGTGCCGAGCGTGAAGATTGGCGTAAGAACGGCCTTTGCCGAATTTGTTTCAGAGCATGAAGTAGCTGAAACTATTGAGGAAGTTTTACCGGAGGGTGCCGAAGCTATTCGTACCGCCCTTCCAGGTAGCATATGGAAAGTACTTATCTCTCCAGGAGATGAAGTGAAAAAAGGTGAAACCTTAATAATAGAAGAGAGTATGAAGATGGAATTTCCACAACTTGCACCGTATGACGGATTTATTGATTCTGTGCATGTATCGCCTGGAGATGAAGTCCATGCAGGTCAGTTGATTGTATCAATTACAAAAGAAAAGCGAGGTGTAGCCCATGCAAACCATCAACCTACCACAAACGCTGTCCATTCATGAGCTGAAGAAAAACTATCAATCTAAGACACTCAAGCCGGAAGCTCTTTTCAAGGAAATTATCAAACGTGCAGAAGCAGATAAAGATTTTAATATTTGGATTACCCCTCCTTCTATAGAGATTATCCAGCCCTATCTGGATGGATTGAAGCAAATGGACCCGGAGCAAACACCGCTCTGGGGAATCCCCTTTGCGATCAAAGATAATATTGATTTAGCGGATATTCCAACCACCGCAGGCTGCGCTGAATTTGCATACATCCCCTCTGAACATGCTACATCAGTAAAACGATTGATTGAAGCGGGAGCGATTCCAATCGGTAAAACAAATCTCGATCAATTTGCAACAGGGCTTGTTGGCACACGCAGCCCTTATGGAGAGACGAAAAACGCACTCTCCCCCGATTTAATCAGTGGAGGCTCCAGTTCAGGCTCTGCGGTTTCCGTTGCCCGCGGTCTCGCTGCTTTTTCCCTGGGCACCGATACGGCAGGATCCGGCCGTGTACCAGCAGGATTAAATAGACTTGTAGGCTTTAAACCAAGTCTTGGAGCATGGCCTGTGAAGGGTGTGGTTCCTGCATGCGCAAGTATAGACTGCGTCACCGTTTTTGCTAACAGCCTCTCGGATGCAATGCTTGTAGATGAAGTTGTCCGTGGATATGAGGAAAATGATCCTTGGTCTCGTCAGGTCAAACGCCGCACAAATGCCCTTCCGGAAAAAATTCTTCTATTAAAAGAAGAACCTGAATTTTTCGGACCCTTTGCAGCTGAATACCAAAGAGCGTGGGAGTCTGCTGTTGGTCGAATCAAGCGTCTGTCCATTCCGATTGAATACATTGATGGCAGCTACTTATCTGAAGCGGCTTTTATACTATATGACGGACCATGGGTGGCGGAGCGTTGGGCGGATTTAGGCTCCTTCATTACTTCAAACAAACAGGCTGTTTTTCCGGTAACGGAAACCGTCCTGAGCAATGGAGCGAATCCGGATTACGATGCTGCTTCTGTTTATCATGCTATTCACAAACTGCAAGCCTTTAAACAAAAAGCACATCAACAGCTAAAGAATGCCGTTTTGATTATGCCAACGTCCGGCGGTACCTGGACGCGTAAACAAGTACGAGAAAACCCCATTGAAACAAACAGTAAAATGGGGCTTTATACGAATCATTGCAATCTTTTAGATCTGTGTGCGATTGCGGTACCTTATGATGATACTGCTGGAGATCTTCCGTTTGGAATTACGATGTTCTCAGGAAATGTAAATGAACACTTGATTTCTGGCCTTTCAGATTTATTTTTAAATGGTGTAAGTTCGTCGCTAAATAAAACTACTACCCTAGTAGCAGTTTGCGGTCTTCACATGAGAGGCTATCCACTGGAAAAACAAATGAAAGATCATGGAGCAGTGTTTGTTCGAGAGTCCAAAACAGCGGCTAAATATAAAATGATTAAATTACCTTCGCTTCCTGCCAAACCAGGTTTAATCCGGGAAAATGATTCGGGCGTTGCGATTGAATTGGAGTTATGGGAAATGCCGCTTTCAGAACTTGGATCTTTTGCTACACTTATCCCTTCCCCTCTAGGACTAGGAAGAGTTGAACTTGAAGACGGGACCGAAGTACTGGGGTTTGTCTGTGAGGCAATCGCTACAAAAGATGTGGAAGATATTTCGTATACTGGCGGTTGGCGTTATCTTTAATGTTAATAGGAGTCCAAGTAGACAAGGTTCTACATGGACTTTTTGTGTGGTAATCTTTGAAAAAGCCGATGTAGATTGCATTCTACGTCGGCTTTTGGGTTAGTTCTCTTTGAAATGACTTATGTAACAAGTCGGCTTCATGCTACCTTTTTAGCCCCTTTTGTTCGGACAAACCCCCAATCAATATCTCCTCTCTGATAGACTTTATAAGTAAATCCTGTACCATCTTTACCTGCGTTATACTCTACACTGTGCGTAAAATATTTATTGTTTTTGTAATCTTTAAGATAATTGAAAGTTTACGGCTCAAAGTGAAGAAACTGGAAAAAGAACGAGGCGAGTAAAAAATCAGCTAAGGGTCTGTTTGGGTAAGAGCTATACGATGATGTTTAAGCCTCCCCTTTTGCTTTGTTTATATGTAAATGACGATACAGCCTTAATCTCATAAGATTGTATCGTCATCAGATATAGATAATAGCTTCAAAGTCCGGTTTTCCGGATGGATCAGATACAATAATTTCCCCATCTAATACTGTATGATTCAGAATAACTATTGTTAATAAGTCCGGAAACTTCGTCGTAACTTCATTGTTTATCAAGACCTAAAATGTAAAAAGTCATAAAAAATAAAGGGCTATACATATTATTCATGTCTAATATGTATAGCCCTGTTTTTGCTAACTGCATTTTGAGCCACTCCGATCACCAAAATGTGAGCCACTTGTCACTTTGACTCTAGAAAATATGGAATGTCTTGACATGGAGCCTCCAGAGGTATGATTTTGCTCGAAAGCCGAGACACCAAGGTGTTTCGAGTAGTCGACGAGCCTATCATACCTCTCACTCCAAATCAAGACGTGTACTAACTGGAAATTGAGTGGCTTACGATTTCACGATCGAAGTGGCTCTATTTGAATGATCAAATACAAGCCCTTTTACTTCATGTTCCACAATAGCGCCCGATTGCGGAAGATCAAGATAATTATTATGATTGCTACTTTAGCTTGTTGAACTAACGCACCCGTTCGTATTATAAGGTCAGCCAGAAAATTTTTCTGGTTGACCATTTTTTATATCGATATATGATAGCTGTAGCCAGGGTAGAACGTCCGCACCCGTGGGACTTGATCCCGTCAATTAAACCGTTCACCCCCTACTGGTAGAAACATGTTTGAGGCTGGTTGGGACTCTGATCTCGTATAACAAGCGAAGCTATGATACTACTAGGAGGAATTAGGGGTTACTGGCAAGTAGAATTTGAGGAGGAGATTTAGAATGAATCCAGTCGTGGGTCTGGATGTTTCAAAAGGGGAAAGTGAAGTTCAAGGATTTTTAGATAAAGGAAAACCTTATCGTAAAAGCTTTAGTATCCGGCATGATCTCGAAGGATTAGGATCATTACTTAAGTTTCTTAAAGAAATAAAAGATTTAACTGGTCAACAACCTCCGGTTGTATTAGAAGCTACAGGACATTATCATGCTCCAGTTGTTCAGTATTTGGAGGAGCGTAATTATTTATTAATAATCGTCAATCCATTAATTTCTCATAGAGCCAAAAGTTCAAGTTTACGAAAAGTGAAAACAGATGCGGTTGATACTTATCGCCTCTGTGAGCTTTACTATAAAGAGGAGTTAGAGCCCTATAAAAAGCGTGGAATACGACTCTTAAATCTTCGTAATCTTACAAGGCAACATGCGAACATAACCGAGATATATGTACAAACGAAATTACAATTTCAAGCAGTATTAGATCAAGTATTTCCTGAATATAAGGGAGTTTTTGGTGAGTTATACTCTGTAGTATCATTACTTACCCTGCAAAAATATCCTACATCGGAAGATATCATAGCTGTTAGTGAAGATGAGTTGGCTAATGGGATAAAAGAGTTATATAAACATGGATCAAAAAAATGGGTAAAAGAAAAAGCAGAAAAACTCAAGAATGCAGCAGCTCGCAATCCATTTCAAGAAACTTTGTACAAAAGTCATTTATTAAGCATGAGTATGTATATAGATTTGCTTCTTCAATATAAAGAGCATCTATCAAAGTTAGAGACAGAGATAGATACTCTCGCTAAGGGAATTGAAGAATATAAGATTATCCAATCTATCCCTGGCATAGGTGAAAAAATCGCGGCAACGATTATTTCCGAGATCGGTGAGATAGACCGGTTTAATCATCCTAAAAAACTAGTCGCATTCGCTGGAGTTGATCCAGAAGTGTTTGAATCTGGAAAATTTAAAGCCACACTAGTACGAATTACTAAGCGTGGTTCAAGCAGACTACGGCATGCCTTGTATTTGGCTGTTCGTGCCGGGATACGTGACGCTCGTAAAAAGAAAACAAGTGATGAGATCATCCCTAGAAATAAGAGATTAAGGGAATTTTACGATAAGAAACGTAGTGAAGGTAAATTGTATAAAGTAGCAGTTATTGCTTGTGTTAATAAGCTTTTACATTGGATTTATGCCCTATTAAAGAACAAAACCACTTTCCAAGATATCGCTTAGAAACTATATCTAACTAAATACAGAAAAACCTTCCAGAAACCGTTTAACGGAAGGTTATTTGGCATGCACATTTTTAGTATAACATGGTTAATTTAAGTTTTTTAGTGAAAAATGTTGACAAACTATTAGCTGGTTTACTTTAAGTACATTTCTTCACAAATTTAAATCTAATGCATAATTTCTGTTAAGATTGTACATTTTCCCCAATTTAAAACAAGGCTTTTCCAATAGGAACAAGCATCCATGCTTTCAAATAAAATAAAACTAGCTGAACTAGTACGATTTTTTGGGAGTATTCAACAAAAGGAGTGGGTAGAAAATGGGAACCATTAACGGAAAAGATTTTATTAAACGTTTAAATGAGTTGGAAAATGAAATTTGGTATGATGGGGGAAAAATTAAGGGGGAAATTTCTGAGCATCCTGCCTTTAAAGGGATTCTTAAGGCAAAAGCTTCCCTTTATGATTTACAAAATGATCCCGATCTAAAAGAGGAGATGACCTTCCTTTTACCAGATAAAGAAGAACCTATTGGACTATCCTATTTGCAGCCAAAAACAAAAGAGGATTTAAAGAGAAGAAGAAAGATGATGGAATACTGGGCGAGATTCACTCATGGAATGATGGGAAGAAGTCCTGACTATATGAACACAGCTATTATGAGCTTTGCCTCCTCTGCTTCTCTATTAGAAGGTAGAAAAAATTGTTTTCCTGAAAATATTCAATCCCTATATGAAAGGGCGATAGAACAAGACCTCTCTTTTACACATACATTTATTACTCCCCAGGTGAATCGTTCCCAGGACTATTTGGGATTTTCTGAGCAGCCTATCTCCGCTAAGGTTATTGATAGAAATGAAAAAGGAATAATCATAAAAGGTGCTCGCCTGCTAGCTACTCAAGGCGGTTTAACTGATGAAGTTTTGGTTATTACTGCTCCAAGATCATTCTTTGATCCCGATGAAGCCTTCGCCTTTTCCATCCCTTCTAACACTATAGGATTAAAATTTATTTGCAGAGAATCTTTTGTAGGAGGAGAATCTTCTTTTAATCATCCCCTTAGCTCAAGATATGAGGAAATGGATTCGATAGTTGTTTTTGACAATGTATTAGTTCCATGGGATCAAGTATTTTATTACGATAATGTTGAAGCAGCTATTGACTTCATGAATCTAAGTTCCTTTCACACCTTTGCATACCATCAAGTAGTGACCAGACAAATCGTAAAAACAGAATTTATTCTCGGTGTTGCTCAACTTCTTGTCAAGACCATAAATGTTAGTGAGTATCAACATATACAAGAAAAACTTTCAGAAATTATCATTGGTCTTGAAACAATGAAAGCACTATTAGAGAAGTCAGAAAATGATGCAGAAATAGATCAGTGGGGCTATATGCGTCCTAGTATGATCCCGCTACAGGTCGCCAGTAGCATTTTCCCTAGAATTTATCCCCGTTTCAGCGAAATTATACAATTAATCGGGGCTTGCGGAATGGTTTCATTACCAACCGAAAGAGCCTTTGATTCTGAAATTAGGGCAGAACTAGACCAATATCTTCAAGCAGATAGTTGGACTGCCGAGGACCGAGTTAAAATATTCCGTTTGGCATGGGATCTTACAATGAGTTCATTTGGTACAAGACAAACCCAATATGAAAGATACTTTTTTGGTGATCCCATTCGATTATCTAGTAATTTATACAGAAACTATATACAAGATAAACATGTTGGAGAAATACACAAATTCTTAAATCTAAAAATTAAATAGTTATAATTGATTAAAACGTTCCCCCCAACGCCCAAGGAGAATTCATAAAAAATTACTGATGATATGCATAATCTCCCTCATTTAAAAACGACCCTTTTGTTTTAATATTTCTCTCAATAAACCCAATTATTACTCTATCATATTTAACTAATCTGCCCGTTAGCCACCCATGAAGAGCAAAACCGGCGCTTTACCATAGAGAATGAAAATAGTCCAGGCGGTCAATACTGTTTTTATGCTGGCGAAGAAGGTCTTTGAACTATGGTGCCTTAGAGCCCATCCGTTAGTCTGACTCCAGCAACCACGGTGTACCACCGACTGTCGCGCCCTATATGGGTAGCACTCAAGGGAGATTAATCCTTTTATAGTCTTCGCGCTAGCCTCTACTTAGTTTGCTATGATTGGAGATTTTTGTTTAACTATCAACCAAACTCTGGTTTTAAGATTATTTTAATTTTCATGGGAACTGTTTTTTCCTTGTTAAGTTTTTGTAGCAGTTAGCACATTTCGAAAAGCTCCTAAATGACAACTGTAATCTTCAACCCTTGAACCCCGTCAGTGAAACAAAGTTTATTTTATTGAGCAAAAAATAAAAAAAAATCACATCAAATACAAAGACACCTATCATAATAAGCTGAATGATCGCTTTTGCAAACGTACCGCTTAAAAAGGCAATTAAGGTAGCAAACGCCACTTTAATGGATTCTTGGAATGTTTTCTTTTGTATCATTTTAGCAATTAAAACTAATGCAAAAGGCACAATAATGACGCCAAAAGGCGGAATTACAAAGCTTCCAACAATTAACCCAATTGTTGCCGCTCTCATCCCCCATTTTGATCCTCCTGCTTTATCCACAAAGTGAAGATTCGCTAAATAATCTGCTAAAAAATAATAAAATCGTCAATAATACAAGCATGGTCCACAAAATCCAAGAAAGTTCATTTGGATTAATCCCAAAATGATATGATACGACTCCAACCTATCCTGACCCTTTACTTCAACAAAAAATAGCACTTCTCCTTGCGTATCATCAATTGGTGGAAACCCTAGGATTTCATCCTTTTTATGAAACGGTTAGTTTAGGAGCTAAAAAACATTATCGTTGGGCGAGAAATCATTTGAAACACCCCCTTGCAACGAAAGATCAAGGGTACCGGTGGGTGGATTGTACTACAGATATATCAACTTTAGACACACAATATATCGCAAACATGTTAATGAAGGTCAGCGATTATGCTGTAAATAACTTTATTCAACAGATGCGTAGAAGGATTTCCATCCTCGAACGCCCATTAGTTACAGCCCGTGGGGATGGAAGAAGCTATATTTATGCAAATTTCAATCCTAAATATGCTCAGTTTTCTGTAACCATCCTTCGGACGTTTTATAACTTCTGTATGACTTATAAATTGGGAACAGATAGGGTTACCCCTGCTCAGATCCTTGGTTTAACCGATAAAAAATATAGCATGAAGGATATTATCTACTTCAAATAAAACTAGTTATTTTAAATATAACCCATTTAATATTCGGAGTTAAATTAGCATCAAAATTGATTTTTATTTCCACCACTTTTTGTGTCAATTTAATAATAAATCAAAAAGGAAGGCTTTAGGATCAACCTTCCTTTTTCCATGTCAATTTATATATGTTTTTTACTTTTGCACTCCAAAACCGAACCCGTTAATTACTAGAAGGGCGCTTTTTTTAGTTGATCATCAATTGGCTTTTTTGTACCACGTATATTTTTCTAAATCACAACAGTTAAAAAATAATGAATTAAATCATTAACCAAAAACGGCAAGGAGCACTGTTTAGTCCGCGAAAAAAGGGAAGACTAAGCAAAAAGGAGGTGTGCGTTTGCTGAAATATCTTGTGCCGCCGTTTATTGTGTTATTTCTTTTCGGATTCTCATTTGATCTATCTGATAAAACACTCCTAGCGGAAAACAAGGAGGCGGATTTCAAACTCTATTCGAAATTAAACAGTGAAGGGGATATGTACGAGGGATTTTATATCGAATATAAAGGTCGTCAGTGTTTCTTTGACTACAAAAATGTGACGAATCCGTCCTTTTATCCCGAAGTGGTTTATGATGACATCAGCGGCGACGGCAAAAAGGATCTGGTGGTCATCAATACCCTCGGGCACGGGACCGGAATCAGTGCCAAAGAAGTCCGTGTGTTCCATGAGGTATTCTTTGACGGCGAGGACTTTCTCCGCGAGAAGCTCGTTGAAAGCCCGATCATTGCTGTTCATAAGTCCAAAACGTACCAGCGCTTAATTAAACAAGGTCCGGTTTATGTGGGGGATGACCAGATTTATTTTCAAGTGGTGGACCATAAATTGACCGCTCATGTCGGCGCACGGAAAAACCAGTATAACATTGGTGATTTTACCGTTACCTATCAATTTAAAAACGACATCTACCAATTGAAATCGATTCACTATCGACCGTCTAAATAAAAAAAGCGCATCTATAAGTAACGGGTTCTGTTTTGAAGTTCAAAACTTAAAATAGTTGGGGAAATAACAAGTTAAATCGCACACAAAAAGGCACTGTCATTACGGTGCTTTTTGTGTATTTATTATTTTATTTGTTCAACTAAAGCACCCGTTGAACAAGCACCGTTTCTTCTATTGCGCATTATCTACGTAATGTACATAATTTCGAACTAAAAATAGTCATCTATACTAGTCCGCACAAATAAAAGTTCACATAGATTAATGATGTAACAAGACAAATTCATATGGAGGTCAATTAACTATGAAAAGAAATTTTCCACCATCAAATATGATGCCAAATATAATGCCAAATCCGATTGCACCTGTACAGCCAATGCCAGCCCAATACTGCCCGCCACCACCTTGTCCGCCTATATACTGTCCGCCTCAAGCGTTTCCTGCACAGTATGATCCACCACAACAATATGTAAAAACAAACTTATTTAATAAGGTAGTCTCTCATGTCCATCCTTCTCATACGACAACGGTCAATAAGCTTCATGTTAATCATCAACATTTTTTTCCCTGACCTCACGTGCGTGGCTCGGAACTGGTTTCCAGCGTGTTCAATAGATTTCTAGAAACCATAGCAACCTCATTAACTGCACGATTAAACGCCTCCTCGTTCGTCTTTGAGGGCTTGTTATATCCCGTTATCTTTCTGACGTACTGAAGAGATGCTGCATGGATCTCTTCATCGGTAGCTGGTGGGTCGAAATTAAATAATATTCGAATGTTTCGGTACATAAGTTACTCCTTTTTGTTTTCATTATTACTAAATTCCATTCCACAATTTATACCTAATATCCTTTTATTCTGAAAAAGTAACACAATGGATAGGTTACACTTAACTGGACAAAAAAATTAAATTACAGGAAAGCACTCGAGTGAGGAAGATAATTGTTTAAACCTTAGTAAAAATAATCCTCCATTTGCTTAAAAACACCTCGTAGGCTCTCACGGGTTGATTATTTTCCCGATAATTTGGGCACATTCTTCTGGCGATGTCTTTGTTGTGTCGACTTTAATGTCATAATGTATGCCAATGTGAACCACAGTCGCTTGTGATACTGCCATTCCCCCAAGGCGGTCCCCTCGTTCGCTCTCACGAGCGGACGCCACGGTGGGATCACAGAAAACACCAACCCACAGCACCTGCAACACTTCCAAGGAAGCTTTCCATCGATTACAAGCTTCTACTCCACTAATGAAGACATCGTCGATAATCACTCTGGCTCCTCTACGGACCATCTCGCCGATACCGTGCATCCATGCAGACTCTAATGTACGAAATTCTGTACCTGGACTGACAGACCCATCGTCACCGAATTTAATTCCGCTGTCTGCTTTCAACATTGCATCAGGAATGGCGTCGATTAAATCGTCAATACTGAACCTTAGCCATGACGTTGGCAATGAATTCTGGAGACACTTTGCGATAGTGGTTTTCCCGGAACTCGATCCACCATTCAGAATAATTACGTCTACCATACCTTTAACCTCTCTCTTGAACATAAGATTAAGGGCTTCTTATGTCGCTATGCTGCCCTATTGCTTTATACCAATTATTTCAAAATCCGTTCTTTAGCTCAATCCTTTATTTCATAAAACAGGGCGCTTCCCATTTTTCGGAAATGCGCCTGATTCAAAAAGAACGCCTTCTTTAAGAATGGCGCCCGATTGCTGAAGAAAGAAAAAACAACGTTGATTTATTAACGATGTATAAAATCATGCATAATAGAGAAAATTGTGAAGCGAACGAAAGGTAAGTAAAATCAACGGTTTGTTGAGTACGGATAAATCTCGTATTTTCCTTGTCCTGCTGTCGTGGACAATGCGAGTGTGAAAACCACAGTGAGGGCATTGCTCCTCATCCATCTTTTTCTCAACATGAACCAAATAATGAGTAGATAAAATTTATTGATTAACAACTTTAAATTCTGGCAATTCTAGTAACACGGAAAACACGTGATAACCTCCTATTAATGTTTGTTGGGTAACTAACATTATTGCCAGGAATTCATAAGTGTTTTCCTATTTTTGTGTTATTTTCACAAAAAGTGATGATGAATCATTTATCTAAATGTTCATATCGTTTTCCTTCCAAATCAACTAAAGGGAAAATACGAATTTCCTCTTTAGTAATCCTCAATAACTCATTTAGCGTTTTTATATGAAATTGGTAATCTAATCGGTCAGCATACATAAATAGAAAATGTGCAGAAAGAAGAATATCAAATTCTGCATCCTCAAACGGCAAAGAAGGTAAAGTGACGGGAACATACCTTTCACTCGATTCCCTCATATCTTTGGTACAATCTTTTAAGGCACATAAACGATGTTTTTTAAGGCTTCTATATCTTTAAAATAATCCCATATATAATTTCCTTGTGCTTTTTGCATATGTTCTATTGCGTGTTCAATATCCTGAATACCTTTATTTTTCAGGTCTTCAACCGAATGATGATACGCAATATCACAAGCTGTTACATCTAAACCTGATTTATTACTAACAGCAGTAAATGAACAAGCTCCTGCTGGACAATCGAGTATTTTTTTTCCTTCTAGTTCTTCCTTTAAAAGTGAAAACATATCCAAATACTCTTCAAAGGTTCTTCCAATAAAAATAATTCGTTCTAAATCTAATTTTGTACTCTGCTCAACTAAACTCACCTCTTACAATAAAATTAGATACATATTATCACAATCAATTGGTAATGTTAACCTTTTTTATTCAACCTGCACTGTTAAATTTAGAGCTTCGATTCACTTCCTAATATCTCGGACTTACCCCTATAAAGGATTAAATTTTTCTTCCATCCTTTTTCTTATTAAGCAATAATGGAAGTAACAATTTTTCAAGGAATGAAACTTTGGAAAAAGGATTATAACAGCAGAGAGCTATAAACCTTTTAGGAAAGAGGAATTAAATGGACACATTGAAACGTTTTTTTCAGGAAGAAGGAGTAAAAAAGGTACTTGCCTTAATTTTGTTGGTCATCCTTTTATGGAGCATCCGAGGATTGCTCAATCTGTTCTTAATGACGTTTATCTTTTCGTATTTATTGAACAGTTTACAAAAGTTTCTGTATCGAACCCTTTCAAACATCATGCCGATTAAGGAGAAAGTCATAACAGTTGGGATGTATGCTATCATAGTGTTTTCCGTCGTTTTTGGATTGGCGACCTATATCAATCGTTCAGCAAAAGAATTAGTCGGAATCTCCCACAAACTCACTACGTTTAATATTGAAAAATACACCAATCAATTAAATCCACGGGTCGAATCATTTCTAAAAGGATTAAATATCGAAGCGTATACTAAAGATATGGTGACAACCATTTTTCACGCCATCCCACATGTGAGTGAAGTGAGCATACAAGTGGTCATGGCTTTCCTTTTGAGCTTTTTCTTGTTGCTCGGGAAAAGGGAAATCGAGCATTTTTGTAGCAAACTGGAATCCAGTAATGTCAGTTTTCTCTATTCGTACTACAAATACTTGGGTATCAATTTTGCCAATACCTTTGGAAAAGTGCTTCAAATACAAATCTTAATATCTTTTATCAATGCGGTATTGTCCATTATTCCCCTTGCCATCTTAGGGTTCCATCAGGTGATTGGTCTAGGGTTTATGATGTTTCTATTCGGTCTCATCCCCGTGGTGGGAGCTATCATTTCGTTTATTCCCCTTGCCATTATCGCCTTCACTCTAGGGGGCGTTCCGAAGGTTCTTGCCGTCGTGGTGATGATTTTTGTTCTTCACGCCATAGAGAGTTATGTACTCAATCCGCGATTAATGGCACACGAAACTTAGCTTCCCATCTTTCTTGCTTTTTTAACCCTTATCATTTCTGAGCATTTCTTGGGGATTTGGGGGATGTTGTTGGGAATACCACTACTGATGTTCCTATTAGACCTTTTTCATATCCAAACACATGAAGAGTAGATTAGGAGAGTAGCCACCGATCTACTCTTTTTTTCGTGCCCTACATTTGGGCATTTTGGCTTTGAGTCCTATTTAACTATACTGACCTTGTTAATTGAATAACTTATAGTTCGATTACTTACGAATAATCCCTTCTGTTATTTAAGAATATGGCCCTATTATGGAATAAAAGGTTTAATTTATTGAACAGTATCATCGAAGTGTGACATAAACTCCAATTTTTTTCATTTAGTGCCGAAATTTTCGGAATTTTATTTGTAAAATATTCGAAATGTTTATAGTACCATTTATATAGTGCTTTAGAACTTTAAAAAGATAAAGGCAAACCTCTCGAAAGATTGGGACGCAAAGCTACAGATCTAAGATTTTCAACTATGATGGCTGAGCTGCCTAAAATAGTTCATATTTTAGGAGGCTATACTATGATTGCTCTTGCTGGTGAAAAAGAACTAGATAAAGATTGGGTGGAACTTATTAAGGAAGCTCTGAAGCTAGGAATATCCATTGATGAAATTAGAGGTTTTCTTAATAAATAATTAAGACCAAAAGCCGGAAGCGGGCGGGAGAAAATCTTTGAGGTCAAGGAAATTGAGTCTGCATTAAGTTGTATTCCTATATCATATTTTAAAGGCCATAAAAGATTAATTCCTTGTTTTGTGAGCATGTCCAGAACCATTTGACTGAACATTCCCAGCAAGATACCGAATTCAATATCTTTAGGCTATGAAGTCTGTTGAAATAAGAAGAAAGGTAAAACTAAAAACAAAAGACTATGAGTAAAGGAACGATGACCGAATGCCGATCATATTAAAAGACCTCGTAATCTGTCCATTTAATGGAAAATGATATGTTCAGTTGGCATTACCTTTCAGCAATTGTAACCACATTGTTTGACTGACCGTCAGCATTAAGCAAATTACCCAAATAGCTTTCCTTGACACCGATATCAGCAGTATTCATGGCTTTAAGCATACTAGTTGAAGACAAGTTTGCTCCATACTCATAGTGAGCAATCTCATTAGCATTATTTATTGTTCGGGCTCCGCTATCGCCCTGAATAAAACCATGACCACGATCAGTTAAAACATTCAATTTTTTGAATAAAAAATGACTCAAAAGATTCGATAATCATTGGACTTTTGAGTTAGATTCATTTCCTTAGATGAGAACAAAACAAGTGCCCCTATTTTTGACAGAGTGATACGCAAATCATAGTACCAAAAAATATTGAATCTGATTTGCTGAGATTGGGGTAATTGCCACAATCGAATAGCCAATACTCAGTAATTGGGATAATGTTTCTGCACAATTGTAACGTGGAGGCTCAATCGGAGCGTGAAAACTTTTATAAAGGTTTATAAATTGATTATCGATTGTACAGTGAAGCAAAATAACATGTCTACCGGTCCACGCCTGCCCGATGATTGGCTTTATTTCCATTCCGGTTGCGTTTCTCATATTGAACACCCTTTTTACTTGATACAATAGCTTATGAAAAACGACCAGTCTCTTGTTCTCAACCGATTGCCACCAAACCCTCTTTTCTAAAAGGCTAATAGTTAACCACTTGTTTATTAATCTCTCTAGAGATAGCATTGATTTTTTTAAAAACATCTTAATGCCATTTTCCTTTTTATTTTTTATTTTTTCCTTATTTATGGTTTTTTAAGCTTTTTTCACTAAACTGCCATTTTGTTGAAGAAAACAAAACAGCCGGCTATGGCAGCCCGGCTGTTCAAATAATGCGCCCGATTATGGAAGATCATTTATATTTTCTTATTAAAGATAAGTACCCGTTTAGTAAAAAGTAGAATTTTGATTTAGTACGTTTCCTTCAAATATTAAATTATAAAAACCAGATTTTGTTTGTTTTACAAAAAAATTAATATGGTTTAGGTTGATAGAAATAGTTGGGCTTTATAATTTCATTTTTATATGGTTTATGAAAAATATGTGTTGTTGCTGGTGCTAAAGGTGGAATGAGCCAAGTCCAATCGCCTGTAACTGACCTTTCCATTTCCATTTCTTTTTCTTCAAATTTTTTAAATTGTTGAGCCGCCGTATGGTGGTCTACTATACTAACCCCATCTTCCTTATAAGAATATAAAACTGCTGTGTTCAATTCTAAGAGTGCCCTATCCTTCCATAAAGATATATTACTTTTAACATCCAATCCCATTAAATTTCCTATTTGAGTAAGCATATTATACCGTAATTCATCAGCTAAGTTTCGTGCTCCTATTTCCGTGCCCATATACCAGCCATTAAAGGGAGCTGCCGTATAAGTAATACCGCCAATTTCAAGACTCATATCCGAAATAATCGGCACTGCATACCATTTCAGGTTTAAATCTTTAAACCATTGGTAATGAGGATGACGAATTGAAACTTCAAGAAGAAGATTTTCTGGAATCTCGACTAACTTTGGATGATTTTCATTCATTTGAATGACTAAGGGTAAGACATCAAATTTTCCAAACTTCGGTTCCCATCCTAAATTTATACAGGTCTCTGTAAAGGATAAGGATAGTGGATCCCCTAAAACACCTTGTTCAGTTTTATAACCTGCATAGCGAACTAGTTGGTGATTCCATATACGCACCGCTTTATTAGGATCTTTCTGTGAAAAAATTGTTATTGTAGGGCGTATACGCCCCTTATTAGTTGCATAGTTAATGTGTTCAAATAAAGCTTTAATAATTTCCTCTTCTGTGTTTAAGTTCCTCTTATCGATAACGTTTAAATGCTCCCAAAATAATCTTCCTATACAACGATTACTATTACGCCAAGCCACTTTTGCCCCATATTCTAGTTCAAAGGCTGTGTGTTCATAAAAACCTTTGCTTAGTATCTGTTTATTAATTTCATTCAACCTATTTTTTAGTTCCTGCTCAGTTTTATTTAATTCTCTATAACAAGAACGAATAAATTCCTTTGCTTCCTTAAGTAAATCGTTAATCAAAAATAAATCCTCCTATGATAGATTGTGTCCTCTTAATATCATAATGGATTTAAATAAAAAAAAACAATTGTTGCAAAATCAGCACATAATCTCAAATTAGTACACTTCGTTTTACTAAACTCCCTTTTGCATATTTCCTTACTATTTTCACACTAAAATTAACATAAATATCCAGTATTTTTTTAGAAAGTCTTATTCCATAATCTGCCGTTTATTAAATAAGTAATCGTTCCACAACTCTTAAGTTATGAAACCGTAATATATTATCCAACAAAAAAGCGATCTGTTTTTCACACTGGTGATTTTTCCCATCCCCCGTGTTTAGTGCTGAATTTCCGAATTTGCTTAAAAACACAAGATGAATGGATATTATAGAAGGCAGTAATACCCATGTATTTCACAAAGTATCTTTTCATGCCCTTATTACATTATTTTTTAGTTCAAGTTTCTGTTATTAAACTGTTCTTTTTTATTAACAGAAATGTAAACAAGCTATGATATAGTAAATACGACCAATTCCAAGTATAGCATTTCCCTAATAAAGGCGGATTTCCTAAGATATGAGGAAATCCGGCCTTTTAATTTACTTTTAATAAGCTACATGGACAGTAAGAAAGTACACCGCATAAAACTAATTGAGTGGGCATCCGTGGGTACTCATAGATGGATTATCCTAAAGGATTTACTCACGGCCAATCCCTGCTATCGATATTGAATGGGTGATTAATTCCTACCAACTTATATAATAAAATATTTTGTAGTGAATTAAGAAGCTCTTATATCTACTTGTCGTTTACATTTGGTACATTGAAATAGGTTAGACTGTATTTCTTTGTGCCTTTTCAACTTCCTGCAAGTTTGGCAAGACAATGTGACGTATCGGCTGAAAAATCATTCACTACTAAATCAGTCTCACCCCTCGCAGGAATTGTTCCACCTTCTTCCTGATCACAGTTAAATAAAGCATATGTCATTAAAACTGTCATACCTCCACAAATAAAGCTAACCCAGCTCACAGATCGTACCTCCCACTTATCACATAGTCGATTTCACCATTTTTATTAATTGGTAATACCCTGTACGCTGATTGGGTGCATTATCTTTTTGCATCTCGTGTACAAGCTGTATATTATCCAATGATTTTTCAAGGAGGATGCCAGCAAGCGTTGTATGTTTCAGGTTGCAAGCTGTGGTAAGCTTTCTTAATTTGTTATCGTACCGATTGGACAACGATAAGCCCACACGATTTACTTTTTTATTTCCTAGCCCCTTCCCTTCTATCAATTTAAAAACCCCTTTCAAATAGTAATGACAATTGACAAAGTCAACCGTGTTACATTGTTACAGTTTCCCCTTGTAAGGGGAGGATTTCGGCACGTACTTAATCCCCCCTTTGTTAATAACTTTAATTACATGAAAAAGTGCGGCTGTTAACTAAGCCGCACTTTTTATAACCATTTTTTAGATACTGCCTGCCTTTATAAGAAGCTGTAATAAACATGACGAAATACTTCGTGAATTTTTCAGCTTTACGTGATTCAGAACGGTTCAAATTAAGGAATAACGATTCAACATTAAATTCTCAAAACACGGCCATTAAAGCTTTCTTTCCAATAGCCTTTTGTCATATCTTCAATAGCAACACCTGTAGAGGGATTATGACCCTATAAATTTGCCATTTCTAATATAGATCCCGACATGCCCATCAGGTTTATAAGTATCAAAGAAAACTAGATCACCTGGCTTCATTTCATTAGAAGATACCAGTTTTCCTAAAGTTTTAAGGTATCAGTGCTGGTAGAATCTAATGGTCCTAAATTAATCCCTACTTGAGCAAAGGCCCAATGCACAAAAGAAGAACAAACAAAGCGACTTCTGGCGATATATCACTCTGATTTCTTCCCCCACCAAAAAACATAAACAGAATTTCCGATCCACATGTTCCCAACATTTACAACTGCTATTCCAGTATTCTCTTCACTTCCAGATACAGTGGAATTAACAACATATCCTTTTACATACCGATCTGCAAAACCTATCACATCTTCAACGTAACAATCCGAATGATTATAAGCATATACTGCATCCCTTATACGGCCTTCAGCTGCACCATTTTTAGCTAAATAGGTGGCTGTAGAATAGATCGCGTCTTCAATATCCCATAAGTCCGCTTCCATCACCGTTTGCATCTATCCCGGAACAGCCATACTTTTTGATCATGGCAGGATCGGTCAAAATTTTATTTGGGATGTCCGCGTTTCCTACCGTTCACCACCAGGATAACCCCAACCAAGCCATTTTAAAGGAATGAACTGATATGGCCGATTGCCCACAACAGGTGAAACCATAGTTTGCAAGGTTGAGAATCTAGTTTCTACATGATGTTCAGCCGCAAGTAAATTCCACGGGACACCATATTTTTCTGTGAATAGCTTTATAGATTGTTATATATAGAGCTGGAATTTCATTCGCTCCAAATTCTGAAATGTATCCCCCATATCCCCTTCACCTGATTGAGTTTCGCCTTCTCCTCCGGCTGAAGATAGGAACAACGAAAGCCATAATAACGATACCAGCAACCACAACTAAGACTGTTGCGGCAATCCCTAATGATTACTGGAAGTCCAAAAGAACCAGCTGATTTTGAAGCAGTAGCCTTTCGTCTGTATTAGCTGTACTTTTTAAGGCTGAACTTCCTTCTGTTTCATAGCCGTTAGATTCATTTCACCATCGACTTTGCGCAATCCGACTAAATACCATTCTTCTGTTGATGATGTTTTTCCATCAACAGACTTTGCTTCCCTTCTTACAATGAAATTCCAGCGTACTATGGTATGGCTTTTATTAACTACCGGAGTTACATCTGTTTCCTTAACAGTTAGATAAGACCGTTCGAGCACTTCACGTCTACCATTACGATTTATTTTTTGATATAAAGCATCTGTATAATGGGTTTTGCATTTTCTAAGTATTCTTGGGTTTTGTCTGCATTGTAAGTATGAAAAGCTAAAACAAACTGAACAGCGACCTTTTTTTGTTTCTTCAAGTTCTTTAGTAGAAAACATTTCTGTTTGGTCATATTCATTGGTTCCGTTTGTACCAGCTTTTGCAACAGCCTTTTTGACTCATCTTTCGTAGGTTTTAACTGTCGTTGTCTTCCTGCTAACTGATCTTTATCAAGGACACCAATTTTACCTTGTCCTATCTGACGGTTCGCTAAAGGCCGATTGCGAATACGATTGACCGATACCCTTATCCATCGCATTTCTAGCTCTACCGACCATATTTTTAGCTTCACGATATTTCTGCATATATCCTTGCAAAATAAAAATAAAAATTCGTAAAATTGTGCTATTTAAAACAGAAAAAGGCTCTAAGGAATAAACCCTAGAACCTTTTCTGTATTCAATAAAAGATGTTCGAACTTATTTAACAGCTTCCTTTAATTCCTTGCCTGGTTTAAAAGCTGGAATTTTAGAAGCAGAAATTTGAATTTCTTCCCCTGTTTGTGGGTTACGGCCTTGTTCGAGCTGCACGTTCGCGAACTTCAAATGTTCCAAAACCGATTAACTGGATTTTCTCTTCCTTAGCAAGAGTATTAGAGATGGTTTCAAACAACACATCCACAACTTTTGTGGCATCTTTTTTTGTTAGTTCTGATTGTGTTGCGACAGCATTTACTAATTCTGTCTTATTCATTATTCAAGCACCTCCTCTTTTTTTATTTGATATTATGTAGAGATGACAGCATATCATATCCAATATATATTTGTCACTTTATAAAATCAAATAACAAACAGAGAAACTCCTGTTTTTTTCAAGGACTGATTACGTTAGATTGGTTTTCTAAAGTAATAAAATATGGGTTTTGTTATAACTAACATTCATTGCGAAATTCATTTATATAATATATCGACCCTACTTAGTATTTTTTCCTATAAGTATTTTCAGTTCAGACAGTTTTTTTGCATAATCCCTGACCAGTTTTAAAAAAGAAGTCTTTCCGAATCTACCCTATTCATTGCATTCACAGCTGTGATCTCTCCAAATTCCTTATTGATTGTGGAATAGTTTAAATTATTTTGTGTCAGTTAGTTCGATTTGCCAAAAACCACTCTATTTTTCTAAGTCCATCATACTATTCCATTTCATTCTTTTGAGTTTTATATGAAATCTATATGTATATTTCAGTACTTAAATCATTGAGATCATATATTTTTTTAAACATATTTTTGTTAGATTCTAAGTTAATTCTTGATTAAAATTAGTATGTTCTTTTCATTCACTAAATCTCTGACTTAGCGTTCCATTCCATTTTGTCTTTTCTTCTTTTTGTTTTTATGCTGCTGTTCGAATTCATCTTCCCTCCACTTACGATCGGCTTCACGTATAGCACTTTCAAGAATCGAGAAGAAATCTGAACCAGTAGAAAAAACAAACCCTGAATCATGATAAGAAAGTGGTGTAAATGAATTATTTTCTTCTAAATGGAATTCTTCCACGTCACCAACTGATTGGATATTATACGCATTGTGAAGTTGATTCATTTTATCTTGACCAATTTCGTCTGCATAGCGCATGCACTCGTGATAAAACATTTGTTTATAGGATTGATTTTCAATTTGAAATTCAGGAAATTTATGACGTAAAACATCATAATATTGATCCTTATTAATTGAATCCATGTTATATCGATTAATGCAATACAAAGAGAAAATAATTTCCTTTTGTTCGTCTTTTGAATACTTTCTTGGCGGGTTTGATAAATCTTCTGGTGTTATGGGTTTTCCAAAAAACTCTTCTGCCATCACAAAGAATTCTTTCTGTTCAACGGTTAAATAATTACGTCCATCCCAATTCGGATACATTTCTTGTAACTGATGATCATAAAGCTGATCTATTAAAATTAACGATTTATTCATTTCTTCTTTTTCTTTTAATAAAAACTGCATTTGTTTTAAATCTTTGTCAGTTGCATTTTTAATTGTAGACTGGTCGGAAAAGTTAATTCTATTTTTCACTCGTAAGTGCTCAAATTGTTTCTCTGTCTTTTTTAATTCTTGTTGCAAGGATAATACAAATTGCTGTCGATTATTTAATAAAACATGAAGATCCCTTTCAATTTGTTTTATCTCTAATTCATTAAGAACTTTTTCAATGTCATTGATGTTCAACAATTTATTTTGAGAAACAGTGGTTTCAACAACTTCAATTTTTTGATTTGTAGATAGTTCTTCTTTATTTAAATCCGGATAATATTTATCTAAGAATCTACTCGCTTCAATTTCAAAGATTTTTTCTGCCTGATTTAATAGTTCTGTTTCATTTTCAATCCGGTTCAATTTTTTATATTTATCAATGGAATCCTGATGAAATTCAAGTTGGTATTTCCATTTTTCTAATTGTAATCTTCGGATGTTAATATTTTCAAAGTTGACAAACATTCTTAACGATTTTGCAGAATCACGTAATTGCTTTTTCTCTAAAGGAGTAAAGCGACGAACAAATTTTTCAGTTCTTTCTTTATACTTTTTTTCTTTCTTCGCTTCTGCAAGTTCAATAACAGTTTTGTTGTACTCTTTTCTGTTTGTATTCATTTTAATCCTATCAGATTCTTTACCTTCGCTTTGCATCTGCCTTGCAACAAAACCCTCATGAATTGTTGGCAGTGTTTCAATTCCTCGGTTCTTATTTGATAAATGAGTGATTCTTTCAGAAAAACCATTTTTCTTTAGAAAACGATTAGCATAATGGGCCCACTGTTCTCTCCAATAAACCAGTTTTTCTTTTGTGTTCCAATCTGTTATATGTAAGGCTTTAACTTGTTGTTTTCCATTAATCAATTCTTTTACTTTCATTTGTTTATTTCCCCATGATCCATCCTCATTAAATGGACGGATGGTTAACATCACATGAAAATGAGGGTTTTCTTCATCATCCCGATGGATGGATAAATCGGCAACCATCCCATCGTTTACAAAAATCTCCGTACAAAACTCAAGGGCTAATTTCTCTTGTTTCGCATGTGATAATTCTTTTGGTAATGCTACATTAATTTCACGAGCAAGTTGAGCATTCCATTGTTTTTCTTTTTTCTCCACTTCATTCCATAATTTCTGACGATCATAAACCCATTGAGGTGCATGGCTAGGCGCAAGAATATGCGTAATCGGTTTCACTTGTCTTTTGTAAAACTTTTCTTCATTTGTTCTTTCATCTATCAATCTTTCACCAGAACGGTATGCTGCAGCAGCTATGGTGCTTTGTTGCTTTTTTCTTGAAATGATCTGATTAGAGAAATGATAGATCGCCATAGTTATAGTCACCTCATCTTATTTAAATGACATGAGCGAAGCGAATTTTTCAGACGCCTCACGAAATTGGTTCCTTCGAAGAAGAAGGCAACGCACAATATCACGATAGTGGTATATAAGTGCGCCCTTCACCTCGTTTTCAGGACTATTATATCACTTCCCATGTTTTGGTTCAAATGTTATAATATAGTAAACTATTTGGAAGAGGTGCTGAAATGTCAAAACAAAATACAAAAGAAAAAATAAGTGGGATTGAAGAACAAATAAAGAAACTAAAAGAAAAACAGAAACGAATATTAACCAATTCACAAAAGGACATTGGTAAGTACTTAATGGATACATGGGGAATAGAAGATGTAAATGAAGCAAAAACACTAATAGATTTATTTAAAGATCAAGTTAAAGTTTATAGCGAGGTAGCTTCCTCTAACGAAGATCAAAAAAAAGAAGAGACGAACAATTAAAGCTATTAGGTGATAAAAATGGCAAATAAAGAAATACATAAACTTGAGGATAAAATAAAGGTCTTGGAGCAAAAAAAGAAAGCCTTAGAATACAAAATTTCTAATGAGGATCGGCGAGCAAGAACAAGAAAACTGATTCAAAAAGGAGCTCTTTTTGAAAAATACTTAGAAAATGAAAATGTACCCCTACAGGACACGGAAGATTTGTTAAAAGTTTTAGCTGAGTTTAAAAATAAGAATAAAGATTATATTCTTAGACAAATTCAAATATTGAAGGAAGATCGAGAAGCGCATTAATTAAATTTCTCAAATCGTTAGTGCGCTTGTTTTTCTTTCACTTTTTACTATTGCCCCTTTTTTTACTACTGAGAAATCCATTCTCAAATCAAATAAATATTATGTTAAGATTCCAGATCCATCAAATAAATTAAGTTTAAAAAGCTGCTAAATTTTCATCTTTTCAATGCTTTTAATCAGATGGAATAAAAAGTTTATTAAGTTTTGATAGAGGAAATTATTATCTTTTTATGGGTGTTTTCAATTTTCATAAATTCTCATATACACTTGACAAAAATATATGAATTTCTCTTTCCATCTATATCCTTTGTTTTATATAAAAATAAATAGGCTTTTACTTCTATAATCATACCTTCAACACATGAAGCAATTATGGTGAATTCGGTAATTCTTTGTTGGTATCTGAATCACCATCTCATACAACAATATGAACATTTGTTAGCTGGTACAGCATCGTGTAATACCTAAAAATATGTTTGTCCATGCTTGATTTTCAAACATGGAGCTTCTATAACTTTTAGCACTTATACTAACTCCATCGATTTCTCTCTTTTCTGCATTTTTGTTTGCACCCCTTTCTTTCAAAGAATGAGTCTGTTATGTGATGTGACAAGGCCGAAGAATCCAAAATGAGATGAAGTATTTAAAAATAGGTATTGTTTTGGAAAAAAAGGAAAAGCACCCAGAATGATGTTTCAAATCAATTTATGTTTTCTATAAAAATTAAAATATATCCTTCTTTATCATCTTTCCTTATTTTAGGCACCAGGATAAAAATATAGTTATCCTCCGAATGGTCTCTTTTCACTTTATCCAATCCTCCTGAATCTCTTTTTACCCCAATTGATTAAACATATAAAGTTATGGAATCTTTCATTGTTATCACTCTTCTTTCATTTTACATTTCAGCAAAAGGAGCTTTTATCCTGCTAATTTATGGTTAATTTAAAGGAAACTATTTTCTCCTAAAGAATCCACTTTTTCTGGTATAGGTTGGCTTATTAATACTCGTCATTTCCTCAATAGCTTTACTTTTAGACTTCTATTTATTTCCAAAGTTACCTTCTACTATTCTAACTCATTTTTACCATTAAGAATCAGCAAGCTTCATAACATAGCACATTCTTTATAAATAAGATTCATCATCACTTTTTGTGAAAATAACACAAAAATAGGAAAACACTTATGAATTCCTGGCAATAATGTTAGTTACCCAACAAACATTAATAGGAGGTTATCACGTGTTTTCCGTGTTACTAGAATTGCCAGAATTTGAAGTTGTTAATCAAGAAATTTTATCTACTCATTATTTGGTTTATGTTGAGAAAAAGATGGATGAGGAGCGATGCCCTCACTGTGGTTTTCACACTCGCATTGTCCACGACAGCAGGACAAGGAAAATACGAGATTTATCCGTACTCAACAAACCGTTGTTTTTACTTGTTTACGTAAAGAGGTATCGCTGCCAGAACTGTGAAGAAGTTTTTTCATCTTCTTTTGAATCAGTTGCTTCACATCAACATTATACGAATCGCTTTCGCCAATTCATTTAGGAACAAGTTCTAGGTACTACCATTCAGGATATTAGCAGAAAATATCAGATTGCTTACTCAACAGTTGAGCGTATTTTCTATTCAGTTGCTTACGAAAAGGCAAAGGATCATCAAGCAGTTATCCAAGAGATTCAAGACGATCAAGACATTCCATTGAGTCTTGATGAAATCGCCGTTCGCAAAGGCATAAATATGAAACTGTTCTTTATGACGCTAACTTAGGAGCTGTCATGGGTATGCATAAGAATCGTGATTTTGACTCAACGTTTAAACTTTTGTCATTAAAAGTCATTCATCCTGATAAGGTTAAAAACGTTGTGGTAGACATGTGGGATCCCTTTCATAAGGCCATACGAAAAAGGCCTTTCCCAACGCACAGATTATTGTCGATAAGTACCATGTCGTTCAAAAAGTTACTCAAGCCTTAGACCAAGTCCGAAAGAAAATACCTGGATTAAAGAAATCCCGATTTGTTCTCCTAAAAAGTTATGAAAATGTAAAAGAAAAGGATCGGGAAAAACTAAATGAATTGTTAGAGACGCACGAGAGTCTAGCGTATGGGTATTATAAAAGAACTATTCAGAGACTTTTATAAATCACATGATTATGAGACAGCTAACCAATTACTAAAGGAGTGGCTTCAACTAGCCTGGAGTAGCCCGTTTTCATCATTTCATGAAGTGGCAAAAACGATAGAAAACTGGCGAATTCAAATTCTGCAATACTTTAAAACACCGTTTACAAATGGACGTACCGAAGGTACCAATCATAAGATCAAAAACATAAAACGACGCGCTTACGGATATAGAAATCTTCACCGTTTTAGAACACGTGTATTTTTGGAGTGTACAGGAAAGACTTATGAAAAATGGGTGTCCTAGCCCCTCCTTCTTTAGCATTATGGTGGATAATAGTTGGTAGAAAAGAAGCCGTCAAGGAAAGCACTTGACCGCTCCTTTTCTACCAACTGGCCGGTCTGTAAGCTGAAGAAGTAGAGATTGTGAGTGACCCCAATCTAGCTATCTTAATTGCCGGAATTTTGTTTTAATCACAAACAATGGTGAAGAGACATAAATAAAAAACATCCCGAAGGATGCCATTACCTAGTGTTCAAAATCAGATTTTATTTTCCTTATAAAATAATTCAAGTTGTTTTGAAAATAAGCCCAATTATAAAACACAATACAATTAAGCCCAAGAACTATTAGAAGTAAGATTCCTATCTTTATCGAAAACGTAATCGTTAGAGAAAATATAACCAAGATTAATAATGAAAGGAATAAACAAGTAGATAAAGCTCTTAAATCATGAATTGTCCCAAGTCTGTCACTATAAATCCTTTGGATTTCATTTCCGAATTGATTTTTAATAATTTTTAAGTCCATCTCATATTCGTTTTTAAAGTACTTATTCTTGTTTATCCAAATAATAAAACCAAAACTAAGACTAATTTGATGTATTAAATTACCTATAATAATTCCAGCCACTATAAAAAGTGAAATTGAAGAGACAATGATCGGAACATCCTTACTAAACATTAACGTTTTTACTGCCCCGTAATCACTTATTGTAAAATATGAAATTAATACAGCCAAGAACATCCATCCAGGTATTCCCCATCTAATCAAATTTTTTGGTTCAAAATTCATTTGCATCCTTCCTTTCATCATTACTTTTTCGATAAAGGGAAAGAAAATCCTTCTTACTGTACCCATTACTCTTGTAAAAGTATCACGGTGAAAACCATTAATTCCTCCATATTCTCTTTTCTAAAATGATCTTTTTCCTTTTTCTTTTTCTTTGGAGATTTTTATAGCTGCTGTGTCAGTTCTTAGGATGTTTGCTTAACTATTTTCACACCATCACCTTCTTAAAGGAAAAAACTCCCCCTTGGCTGGCAGGCTGGTTAGTGTTAGGCGGTTTTGAAACCAATTGGAGTTGATATTGAAGTCGACTTTTATTTTATAAGGTTGTTAAAGGAGTGGGTAAGAGTTAACAAAAAATATGATTTATTAACCAAAAGCAAAGCCAGTTGTATGTGTTCTTTTTAAAAGCTCTCATATTTTTATTAATGCAGGAATAAAATTTTAAATAGATGGTATTAAATAGTAGTTTTTTATATTCATGGATTTCCATCGTAAAAAACATATTTAGTAAGAATATATATAGTTAGTAAAAAATACATAGTTAATAAGAGAAACAGTATTAATAGGCATTTTTAAATTTCGGGGTATATCCGTTGTGGGAGAAGGGTTTCAGCCTTTTGGGAGAATCGTAATAACATAGTTTCCACTATTGCACAAAGATCATATAAAAAAATACACATCTCCACAAGTATTTTTTTTAACTATTTACATATTCACAAGTATTTTTTTTAACTATTTACATATTAACAAGGGTCTATTTTTGATATTAACAAATACACAAGTAAATATTCGGAACCTCACATTCAAAAAAAAATAATTCATTCTTGGAAAATCTGTCAAAGTTGATGACAGAAGATAAAAGAAAGGAATTATTTAAAAGAATGAAGTTTGATTTTAATTTTTGCTAAATACGAAGAGCCCTGTGAGGGTCCATTTTTTTCACAAGGCTGATTTTACTTTATTAAATTAAACTGTGAAGAGCTGGAACTTGGCCGTTAGGGTATATTCCCTAACCTTAGCTTCATGAAGTAGGTCCCTAGGCAGATTTTTTAAAGATCCAAGAAGATACTTTCTGAAAGGCATTCTGAAAAAGGCACCGATTGAGTAAAAATGAAAAGTTCCTTTTCGTTGTTTTTCTGTATGGATAAGAGCTCCAATTTGATCCATTGTTTCTAAAAAGAAATTCTTCATGAAACGATCACGCACAGTGAAGTTCTCTTTATCTTCATCCATTAGATAGTTCAGTTTTTTCACGACTTCCTGTTTAAAAGAAAGCATGACATCGATTTGGTCTCTTGGTTTATATTTTATTTGATGCCCATCCAAGAAGTATGTTAGCTCTTTCGATAATTTTGCCATAAGCGGGTTTACGTTGAATTCATCCGTATTCTCTTCCACGCATTCCGGCTTCAGGGAAAAGCCCACTTTCTTAATCCATAATTGTTTACCACGAATTTCAATTCCAGTAAATTCTATGGAAAATAGAGCCTCTAAAACGCTTAATGTTTTTCGGACTCCTTTTGCATTTTTGTTCAGTTGAAACTTAAGTGTTTTCATCGTCCGTTCTTGCTTTACTTTCTCCACTTCACCCGTTTTGCTTAAAGACATACCAGTACGAAATTGGTTAAGCAAGGATAAGAGTAATTCAATCCCTTCTGGATTTGAAGTGCGTACGAATTCAGCTAATATATTTGTATCAAATAGGCCATGTGGTATGATCAGGTAGTTGAGTACCCCACCATTATGTTCAGGTGTATTATACTTTTCGACGTCTTTTAGCACTAGAACAGGCAATCCTTCGTGAATTTTCTCTTTCACAAAATGATGATCTTCAAGAAATCGCTTTCCTCCCCAAAGAGTAGAATAAGAGATTCCAAGTTTCTTAGCCCAAGATGAAAGATTATATTCTTTTAGCATGCCGCGTTGATTCTGTTCTACTTCCAATTGCTTTAACATGGTCATATATACGACATAAGCAGAGGCTGGAGGGCGTTCAAATGACTCATCGCGTAGAAAACGGAATTCTTCCAATATGGCATGATGCATTCGAAAACCGTCGATTTTCATTTTACTCTTCATTTTAGGCCTCTCCTCTCGTCTATTTTCCTAGCTTGAATTATAGCAGAATGGAAATAGAGGAAATGATGCCCTTTATTAAGGGATTTTCAAAGTTGCACAATAGACGTCAAACCCTTGTCCCCCAAGGGTTTGAAAAAAACTTTAAAATTTTTTATGTGAAAGGAAACGTCATTATTTTTTATAATTTGTGCGTATTGTGACAGGAAACGTCAATCCTGATTAATTAATGGATTAAGAGAAACGTTGATATATCAACGTTTTTTTAAATGAGTCAATTTAAAATAAATCAGAACTAAAAAACTTGCACAGGAATCTTTGCTAGTTTGTGTGAGAGGAAACGTCATTATCCTTCATTTTCAAACACAAGAAAGAGCAAACTTTGCAATATTTTGTGTTTTTATAAGAAATTAATGATTTTTTTCTATTAAATCAAAGATGTTCATTCAGACAAAAAAGTAGTCATCTGAAGGTTTTGTGCACATTGTGAGAGCAAACGTCAGGCAAAAAAAGTTGCACAGGATTATTCATGAACTGCTGTGAAAGGGAGCGTCAAACATTTTATAATGACCAGGGTTCGGTTGGAGTAAGGAAGGGTTTCATATGATGATATAGGCTTACACTGTGCACATTGTGAGAGAAACAGTCAAAGAATAAGTGCTCTATTAAAGGGTGAGCATATATCTTCTATGCTGAATGAAGGATCTTTAAAAGGATGTGCACATTGTGAGAGGAAACGTCAAAGAAAAAAATAAGTGCACTACTAGTAAAAGATGAGTATTTCTCTTTTTATTCAGAATGAAGGATATTAAAAAAGGATGGTGCACATTGTGAGAGGAAACGTCAAAGAAAAAAATAAGTGCACTACTAGTAAAAGATGAGTATTTCTCTTTTTATTCAGGATGAAGGATATTAAAAAAGGATGGTGCACATTGTGAGAGGAAACGTCAAAGGAGGAAATAAGTGCACAACTAGTACTGGGTGGGTATATCTCTATTATGAGAATGAAGGATCTTTAAAAGGATGTGCACATTGTGAGAGGAAACGTCAAAGTAGAAAATTTAAGTGCACTACAAGTAAAAGGTGAGCGTATCTCTTTTATTCTGAAAGGAGGATCCTTTAAAAGGATGTGCACATTGTGAGAGGAAACGTCAAAGTAGAAAATTTAAGTGCACTACAAGTAAAGGGTGAGTAGATATCTCCTTTATTCTAAAATGAAAGTTCTTTAAAAGGATGTGCACATTGTGAGAGGAAAAGCCAAAGGAGGAAATAAGTGCACAACTAGTAAAGGATGAGTATATATCTTTTATGCAGAATGATGGAGTTTTAAAAGAATGTGCACATTGTGAGAGGAAACGTCAAAGGAGGAAATAAGTGCACAACTTGTAAGGGATGAATATATCTCTTTTATGCAGAATGAAAGATCTTTAAAAGATTGTGCACATTGTGAGAGGAAACGTCAAAGTAGACAATATAAGTGTGCTACCAGTAAGAGATGAGCATATCTCTTTTATTTTGAAAGGAGGATCTTTAAAAGAATGTGCACATTGTGAGAGGAAACGTCAAAGTAGACAATATAAGTGTGCTACCAGTAAGAGATGAGCATATCTCTTTTATTTTGAAAGGAGGATCTTTAAAAGATTGTGCACATTGTGAGAGGAAACGTCAAAGTAGACAATATAAGTGTGCTATCAGTAAGAGATGAGCATATCTCTTTTATTTTGAAAGGAGGATCTTTAAAAGGATGTGCACATTGTGAGAGGAAACGTCAAAGTAGAAAATTTAAGTGCACAACAAGTAAAAGGTGAGTAGATATCTCCTTTATTCTAAAATGAAAGTTCTTTAAAAGGATGTGCACATTGTGAGAGGAAACGTCAAAGTAGAAAATTTAAGTGCACAACAAGTAAAAGGCGAGTAGATATCCCCTTTATTCTAAAATGAAAGTTCTTTAAAAGGATGTGCACATTGTGAGAGCAAATGTCAAAGCAATAAGGAGTTGCACCTTCAGATGGGTATACATGATTAAGAAAAGTTTTTTGAATGGAAAGATAGGGATAAAGAAGTGTTGACAAATGCAACACTCCTCAATCATAATAACGTTAAACTAGTAAACAAGGAGAATATGAGATGGGTTTTTTAGTAGGTGTTAAAGAGGCGGGAGAAATTCTTGGTTGGGATCGGAGAAAGGTCTCCACCTATCATTTGCGTGGTGTGCTGCCTAAACCAGTAATTAACCTATCAAGTGGTCCCATTTGGCTTCGGAAACAGATTGAATATTATAAGACTAGTAAAGAGTTGGGTGTAACTACATATTATATTGATGAAGAAAAAGTATATGAATGCAAATATAACTATCCTATGAAAGAAACAAACTATTCACCTGAAGAAATTAAGGAATGTACGGGAAATTATATTGTTTATCAGGAAAAGGACATCCAACAAGTGATAAATGCCATTTTGGAAAAAAAACCAATTGCTCAGTTCCTTTCTTTTGAATCCATCAGCTATCTACATGATTTGGGTATTTTGGAGTCGGATGTTTTCCGTGATTTCATCCATAAGTACTCATATGAAAACATAGGGCCGACTAGGGAAGGACGGGATTAAGAATCATGTTAAATACCTTACAAAATAACTTTTTGAAAATTACGAAAACTATTTTTCCAGATCATCCTCAACTCTTTGACGAGTGGACCGATGATATCGGTCATCTTATGGCAAATCAAGTGGATTATCAGCCTTGCCAATCTTTAAAGGCGTTTTTCGTGATCATAGATCGTTTAGCAAAAGATCATCAATTGAAATTTGAGAGCATGGAGAATTGGGTCCAAGATTATAAAGATGAAATAAGAAATTTTGTCCTTCCTTACATTCGGATCGTTGAGGAAGATAGTGCCCCCTATTCCTTAAAGTCTAGCAATAGGCAAGTAATAAATTCTTTGTTAAATCAGAATTTTGCAGAGTCCGGTTCAGCTTTATTATTTCATAAATTAAGGGAGACCATCAGTAAAAATGAATTTGACATTGCAACAGAAATACCCACTGCAAAGATAGCGGAGAAGGCATTAGAAGCGACTGCCCAAGTAAGATCCGAAAATGCTTATCTAAAAATGAAATCCAATGCAGCCATTGAACAATGGAAAAATCTCACCTCTCAAGCCATAACCTCGATGGATGACTTAACGGCAGACATTTTCGATATCGTTTCGATTCTGTGGATGCAGCAGGCTACTCATAAAGATCAAATGATTCATTTCCACACGGATGACGCCTTGAATCTAAGGAGATTGCAAGGACGAAGCGAAGAGTCCGACGGCTATCAAACCTCGTATCGGAAAAAAGAACGGGATGATATTATGAAAAGGTTGGCAGCACTGACGACCATATGGATCAGGATTGAACGAGAAAATTTAAGGTTCATCAATGAGGATCAAGGGAATTTTGATGAAATAGGGCAAGTTCAATTCAATCCCCTGTTTTTGATTGATAGCGTAACGGTTGCCTATCGGGGAGAAAATCCGATTGGTATTTATGAATGCAGCATTCGTCCAGGGGAAATACTTGCGAACTTCTTGTACGGTTCCCAAAAAAGCAGTGGTTTTTTAGCATTAAAGACGCTCGAATACCATCCAACAAAGCAAAAGTACCATAAACGGTTATCGCGGTATCTATCCTGGCAGTGGAGGATTCGCCAAAAGAGTGCTGACTATCTAAGAGCCTATCATATTGGTGGAGATAAAGGGCTGCTCAAAGTCATGGATTTGGATGTGAACCCTCGATATGGTTCAAGGATTAAGGAGCAATTTGAAGAAATATTAGATACTCTGCAACAGGACGGAATCATTAAAGAGTGGAGCTATAAAGAAAAAGACTTAGAACATCAAATTGAGCAGGAGCGAAACTGGTTTGCAAACACATGGTTGAAGGCCCGTGTTCAAATTATTCCTCCTACTGAAATCACAGGAATTGGTGATGACAGGGACTTATTGTTGATTGAAGACTATGATTATGAAACGGTGAATTTTTCGACCATGTTGAAGGGTTTGACTAAATTAGAGGTAGCAGCTTCCATTGCAACAGTTGAAGAAAAGTTGGTGACTCCTGAAAACATCAGTAGGGAAAGAAATGACCGAGGATTAAGCATATTAGTGGCAGCAAATCAAATAGGTATTTCCCACAGTACCTTATCCCGGTATGAAAGGAACTTAATTAAACGCCCGTATACCGAGAATTTAGAAAAAATGAAGGAATGGCTAAATGCAAAATAAGCATCGAAATTCGGTGCTTATTTTTTTATTTAAAATTGTTCCAAGTGGTTATCATTAAAGTGATTTATTCGAATTTTTCCATTCGCTTTAACACTTATAACAATCCCCTTCTCATTGAATTAAGAATGGTGAAATTTATGGAAAGAAGCTATATGGATTTAGTTAAAATACTTTGTTGGTAGATGGTTTAAAGCCCCATCAACGCTATCCATAAGGTAGCAATTGGTACGTTGAATATAAGACGGAGTTTTGCCCTAACCTTAAGTTATAAGAACCGCCTTAAGGCGGAACAATTACGTTAAAATAATGCTGTCATGACAACTTTTTTCTTCTCGGGTCTCTAAGACTTTTTTGCTTCCTATCCCCCTTCCCATCAACTGAAGTTGATAAATTTTTTACTGCATTCTTGGGTATCTTCATAATAGATAAGTATCATTTTAGAAAATTTCATTTCTAATGCCATGGCCAAACCCCCAGCAAAAAATAGAGGCTGAGTATTAATAAGGATAACCTTCTATGCAAATTAGGTCACTGGGCTTAACTTAGTGCATGTAATTTCATCAATAAATATAAATAGAATCATCCTCTGTGGTGTCTCGGATCAAACTTCAGTAAGCTCGGACGACTATGCCTTGCCTATCCAAGGCTACAAATCCTGTAGTTGATGGATCATTCCCAGAATGCATATTCTTCTCAACATTGCTTCTTTGCGATTATCTTGTAGTTGTGTACCGTTCAATTAATCTATAATTTCCATTTTTTTTATTTTCATAAAGTTGTAGCTTGGTAGCTTGGATAAATTCATGGAAAAACTACCTTTTCGATTAAAATACCTAATTATTGAAACAATAGCAATTATTAAATAGTAGGAATGTATGCTTAAAGTATTATTATCTATAATGCTATTTTACACTGTTGTATTCTTTTTATTCCTAGGTATAAATTTTCTTTGTGGTGCTACGGATTAAAAGGTAATTTCCCTTACACATCCCTCTTGTTTTTCTTCTTTGTCTTTAATTGCTTGAATTAATAATTATATTGTTATTAATATTATTGACTTTATATTTATTATTATTGTTATGGATGACATATATTTCGTTAACAACATTGATGATATTTATTATTATTGTTTTCTGTTGATCTAAATTATTTTTTTCTATTCTTTGGAAATATCAAAATCAGGTATCATCTGTAATATTTATCAAAACCAAATGGATGATAAATTAATGCTAAACAACATGTGGATAAGGAAGTAATTTGATTGAACTAATTCCTTTACCCCTGAAATGTTAAATGGAAAAAAATTTCATTATTATCTTTAACATTAACATATATTATGTTGTTATTATTGATATTGTTGTGAACTTTATTAATGTTTTGTATAACATCATTAATTAATTAGTTGTTTTATAAAGATCTAATTTGTTGCAATTATTAATTATCATTTTGAAAATACAGAAAACGGGTATAGTGACGATGGTTAAATATTATTTTTTAATCAATGATGTTAAATAAATTCTAAACAATATGTGGATAAGGAAGTACCTTGAAATGATAAATGGTAAAAAACATAATTCATTATTAGTGTTAAAATAAACATATGTTATGTTGTTATTATTGATATGGTTGTATATTTTAATAATGTTTTGTATAACATCGTTAATTGATTAGTTGTTTTATAAAAGATCTAATTTGTTGTTGGTAATAATTGTCATTTTAAAATACAGAAAACGGATATAAGGAGGATGCTTAAATATTATTTTGTAGCAAATTGATAAATAAATGCTAACCAATATGTTGATTAAGAAGTAACATGATTGACCTAATTTCTTAATCCCTTGTAATGTTGGGTGTTAAAAAATATATAGCATCATAAGTGTTAAGATTAATATATATATTGTTGTTATTATTAATATCATTGTGTAATTTAATAATGTTTTGTGCAATATCATTATTGGATTTGTTGTTATCTTTTATTGTTATTAGAAAATAAGGAAAACGGGCAGAAGGGTGTTATTATATGATTTTGTAACCATCGGATGATAAATTAATGCTAATGAATCTATGAATAAGGAAGTAATTTTGAACCTTTTTTTATCAATTTCTAAATTTAGTATTCTTTGATTTCAAGTTAATTCCATCTGGAAAGTTTGGGCTGAGCTATTTATATTATAACTTTAATCGGCTCTTCGCCATTTAGTGTGTAAAAGTGAGATTCCTAGTCCACCCCAAGTGAAGATGCAGTCCTTCTTAGCTTTTAATAGGCTTTCATTTCAGGGATAGCCCGTCAAGGAAAGCACTTGACCGCCTATCCCTGAAATGAATAGTGCGCGGTAAGCTAAGAAGGACCTACTCTAGCCGATGTGACTCGACTTGGATACTTAACTTATTAGCGGTTGCATAGATCATTGCTATAAAGTTTTTCGTAGTACGGTATCCTCTAGCTTTGCGCTTTGCAGCTTGAACAAGGCTATTTATACCTTCCAGTAGACCGTTGGTCATCTTAGATTCAAACCAACGGAGAATTCCCTTTTCATGTTTTCTTAAAGTTTTTGCGACTTTCACTATAGGTTCCAACCTTGACCGAATTGCCCAGTTATACCATTCATTAAAATAAAAGCAGGCAAATAGATTTGATTTGGTCCACATATCCTGAAGGGATAGCTTGATTCGATAGGCTCTCGCCGTTTTTAAATTAGTATCCTTTAGTTTTAACATGGTTTCATGTTGTTCAGAATTTAAGTTTTTCTGATTCTTCAACCATATGAAACGTGTTTTTTTAAGCGCTGGCTGTTCAATTTGTTCTTGTCGACGTACTTGATCTAAAGCTTCATTCACCAATTTCATTACATGAAATTTGTCAAAAGTGATATTAGCCATGGGAAACTCAGATTCAACGCCTTTTATGAAGGCTGGTGACATGTCACTACAGACTTCAGTTATGTTTTCTGGATTAATTTCCTTCTCCTGAAGGAAGACTGAAAAGTCTTTTAAAACTTGAGAACCTTTACCTTCTGTTGCAAACATCACCGTTTTGGTATCGATATCGACAAATAAGGATACGTATTAATGCCACGTCTGCTTGATGTTTCATCAATGGCCATTCTTGATGTATTAGAAAAATCCAGGTGATTCATTGCCCGATCAACATAATAATGGAACACCCGCCATAGCCGAGTGTCATGTTCACCAACTTTTCTAGCAACTGCAGCTACCGGCATTTCTTTCATAAGCTCCATCACTTCGCCTCAAAAAACCAGGTGAAACCCGATGATTGACGTGACCAATCTACGATAACGGTTCGGATTTTCCCACACAGATCGCATTTCACTCGGGGATGCCTTGCATGCAGATAGGTAGTATATTGCCAGAAATTTAAATGCCTCCATGTTCGGTCATCATCTACAATATCATGTACCTTCGCATGGGCAGCGCCGCAATGAGGGCAGGCAAATGTCGCACCACGTTTGAAGTCCAAATATACGTCCAGAATCTGATCCGTTTGATTCAATTCATAGTCAATTACATACCATGGATCTTCAATTTTTTGGGCGTTTTGAAACACACTGAATTCCTGATTGAATTCTACCATTTGGAGCCACCTCGATTAATAATTTGGAATATTATTATTCAGTATGGGCAGCTCTATGAATCTTTAAACAAATACTATTTTGCGAGGAAGCCTTTAATCTTTATGATTGTTCTAAAATCGTAGCATTTTTCTATGCCTCTATGTAATTCAAAAAACGAAAAACCCTAGTGAATCACTACGGTTTAAAGGGGGGGGTTACATTCACATATCCCAAAAGTCACTCATCTTCAGATTAGGATCCACTTTACGTATCGCTTTCAATAGCTTTTTCATGACGTCATGCCGTGGAATGTAGTCTTTATCGCTACATGCTTTAGTAACTGTATTTTTACTAACGTTAGCATCCATTGCGAGATCTTGTTGTTCTAATCCTTTTTGATCTATCCACTTCCCCAGCTTACTCCGTGGTTTGCCTATACCCCACATTCTTTATTACCCCCTTCTAAATCATCTATTTTCACAGTCTTGACTCTTAATCCCAAAAATATTCGATTGATTCCAAAAAAGTTGGGAATAATGGACAAGCCATGGCACATACCTTGTACTAAGGACGTCAAGAGACGTCATAAAAGGGGGTATTTAGATGATCACTAATGAATTGAAAGTATTTAGGGATATGGAAATTGAATGGATGATTAATAGGAATGGATGTTATGGATGTTCAATTAATTACAAGTATCCTTACCTTAGAAATGAAAAGGAGACGGTTTTTTATGGTATATAGACCTACCATTCGTTATGATGAAGTATTCAGAACCTATGTGGATGCACTCTTTCATGCTACCCATTTAGATCGGAATCAGATTATTAGGGGAGCGCTTTTTACGGCAGCCCATTCAAAAGAGTTTCATATGTTAGTAGAGTCCTATCAAAAGGGTGACGTCCCTCGCCCTTCTCCTCTTTGGTCTCTAGAACAGAATAGTTTATGGCTGCAACAGTCCCCAAAAGTGAAAACCGAAGGGAAGGACGTCAATGGTGAGCCGTTAAAAGCAGGAGAAATAATAAAGGATAATGAAAATACTATGAGACTAGTTCCCGAAAGTGAAAAAAAACGGAATATCCGTTTCGAACAGGCTAACAATCCTTCCGAACCACTTAAGATTACAGGAGGATTGATTTTTATACTTGATTAGTGTTTAAAAGTAGAAATAAGTTTCTTATTTTAGAGAATCGGTGGCTGGATGAAGGGGTTAAGGGTAATCTTGCATATAGGGGACCTTGATAATTTACAATCCTTTTTAAATGGAATTTCGATTAATGTGAGGATGATGTATCATTTTCATATTATAAGTAATCCAACTTTATTTTTTAGTAAAGAATATGTATAGTAAGTATTTTATTTTTGTGATGGTTTGGAGTTATTCCACAAATTAAGTTTCTCGTTTGAGGGTTTCCCACCTGATTTTTTTCTATAGGCCGATTTCAGGTGAGAAAGAATGTTTTTCTGTACTTTATCTGAATTACCTTTTTCTTTGATCTGGTTGATGAAGTCTAAATAAAGGATCGTCAACAAATCCTCAATTGTTACATGTTGGTCCTTCAGATAAGGGGTTAAGTCATGTAAGAAGATCTCTCCCCTAAGTATTTCAGCTTCCTTCATTTGGATCGTGATATAGGCTTTTTTCTCTTTTTCTGCGCCCTCTTCGATGACCTCCTCTTCAATCGACTCAAACGTAAAAACATGCTCAGTCAATGCCTTCATAACTCGTTTTTCTACTTTCTTCTCTCCTAAATATTGCGCTTTTCCTGACAGTAGGAATTCAGCAACCTGCTTATTTATATTTCCTTTCTTGATTTGAGTTAAGAAATCCTTATAAAGCAGATGAATCAGGACGGCTAAATCAAAACCTCGAGGCACTTCTTCATATAAATCGAACATATCATCGATAAACACTTCACCTCTTATATAATCGTAGTAACCGGTGACAATGGTTAGGTACTTTCGGTTTCCTAATATATAGTCAAAAAAGCGTTTTGGAGAAGAGAAGCCTTGTAATTTTTTTTGAAGGAGATTCAACCTACTGTAGGATTTTTTCAAGAGAACCACCCTTTTCAATCCAACGCAAGACGCTAGCCATAACAAAAAATACGACCTTACGCTCTGATAGTTGTTTTTGAATGGCAAGTCCATAAGGACCTCCAATCAAATTGTAATTATTTTTTTTCAACATGGTGTGCATATAGGTTTTGGTATCTTCATAGTCCTGAAACCAGTCCACGATGTCAATATGACTTAATCCGAACTGTAAAAGGGTTGTATTAAATGCGGTTTGGGTTAATGGTTGTCCCTCTTTTGTTTGAAGTAATCTCCCCATTTGCTTACAGTATGTGCGCAATTTCATCTGCATGATGGGTGTCACAGGAAACTTGATATTGTGACATTTATCTGACCGTGATTGTCGTATTTTCTTTGGAGGATTTTCTAGTTCTTTATTTTTTGAAATTGTTTTTTTTGAATCAGTGTTTTGAAACATAGGGTTTAAGCTCTCCACTTTCCTTCACTCTCTCTTACTTTTTTTTAATCTAGCTCATGGTCACTTTTCCACTTTTCCATGTTTTATTAGATATATAGTGAGGGAAGAGGGATTATAGAACTCTTTTGTATATTTTTTTAGAATAAGGGAATACTGGATTTTACAAATATTTCGTAGAAAGGAAGAAAACAAATGTCGAATAAAAAGAAGGATAAGAACGTATCAAATCAGTTGAAAAAGGCTGTAAAAGACGCAAAAAAAGCGGGCGTAAGACTTATAAAAGTAGAAGTACGATAAGAAACACGTCAGTAGCAAAATAGATTGAAGGGAATGTTTCTAAGACTGCTACATACATAATGGCATGGGAGATTATAAGGATGAATATAGGATTAGATTTTATTAAATTAGACTTGAGATTTTTTAATAATAAATTTGTTAATCCAAATTAGTTTAGTATTATTTTGCTGTTCCTACCTCTCCCCTATTTACCGGACTACCTTACGAAATTTTCCATTTTTTCGTGCCGTATAAAATATATTGGGAGGAACTAGGCTTTGAATCAAGTCTTCAAGAAAATGGTTCAATTGTATCCGATGTCGGGCAATGTTTTAAATGACGTCTTAGAATGTTTAATTCCTTTTATAACAATTTAGTTGAACTAGAGGTATACAAGGGCGGATGCGACTTACATATTTACTTTCCGGACTCAGTTCTCGTTTAATCCTACAGCTACAATTAAGTTAGAAAAAATGGAAATGATTTTCTTTTAATAAAGAAAAAAACAACTGAATTATTCTCATGGAATAAATTAGCTGCTTATATTTCTTCATATTTACCCTTTTCCAGTTTACTTTCACTTATTGTTTTCATCCATTGATTAGCATCTAATGTTTTATACTTTTGAGAATTCTTAAATTGGTTAAATAAATAAGTAAGGTAGTGGTTTAGTTCAAAACGATCATCATGAATAAATCCAGATAATACTTGTTTATTTTCTAATTTCATTTTATAACCCCCTATTTTAATCTCCTTATCTTAATGTTTACCAATCTATAAAACTTTTATACATCCAAATTAATAAAATACTTTTCTCGAGAAAAATGTATTAATCTGCCTAGGCCCAAGTTTTTTTAGAGGCAAGGTTTTTTCCTTAGAACATATGAATATATACCATACCAAAATCTCTGTCTTTCCAAGAAAAATACTGTTCGATGTAAACGTTTTGTAAACATTCAAAGGTTAGACCTTCGAAGCAGCTCCTCTTAGAAGAAGTGCATAAGATATAGCATATCTATTAGAGATTTTTCTATTCTAGAAACGTTATTTTTTTATTTTCATTGTGAGTTCTTTACCAAAAATAAATATTTAAATGTTTTCATTGTCTTTGTTGTTAATAATAACAAAGATATCATATTTAATATTGTTGTTATTATTAACATATATATTAATGTCAATAATAACAACAATTTATTTTTTAATGTCGTTATTATCAATAACATTAATTGATTTATCTTCTTTAGATCTAACTTGCTAGTATCGTTAAACGGGATCATTGGGAATAATGGGTGCGCTGGCAGATGCATAAATTTTATCTTAGGGACCTGGATAACTTGATACTTCAAGCAATGGGGCTGAATAAGGAAGTAAAATTGATCCAATCTCTATCAATCGATTCCTAGTGAATTCTTTCCCGAAGATAAACACTTAAGGGTTTTCGTTGTCTTTATTGATAATAATAAAAAAATTATCATATTTAATATCGTTGTTATAATTAACATATATATCAGTGTTAATTATAACAACGGTTTATTTTGTATTGCCGTTATTATCAACAACATTAATTGATTTGTTGTCTTCTGTGGATCTAACTTGCTAGTATCGTTAAACGGGATCATTGGGAATGAAGGATGCGCTGGCAGATGCATAAATTTTATCTTAGGGACCTGGATAACTTGATACTTCAAGCAATGGGGCTGAATAAGGAAGTAAACTTGGTCCAATCTCTATCAATCGATTCCTAGTGAATTCTTTCCCGAAGAAGATAAACACTTAAGGGTTTTCGTTGTCTTTATTGATAATAATAAAAATAATATCATATTTATTTTCGTTGTTATTATTAATATATATTGGTGTTAATAATAACAACGATTTATTTTGTATTGCCGTTATTATCAACAACATTAATTGATTTGTTGTCTTCTGTAGATCTAACTTGTTAGTATCGTTAAACGGGATCATTGGGAATAAAGGGTGCGCTGGCAGATGCATAAATTTTATCTTAGGGACCTGGATAACTTGATACTTCAAGCAATGGGGCTGAATAAGGAAGTAAACTTGGTCCAATCTCTATCAATCGATTCCTAGTGAATTCTTTCCCGAAGATAAACACTTAAGGGTTTTCGTTGTCTTTATTGATAATAATAAAAATAATATCATATTTATTTTCGTTGTTATTATTAACATATATATTGGTGTTAATAATAACAACGATTTATTTTGTATTGCCGTTATTATCAACAACATTAATTGGTTTGTTGTCTTCTGTAGATCTAACTTGTTAGTATCGTTAAACGGGATCATTGGGAATAAAGGATGCGCTGGCAGATGCATAAATTTTATCTTAGGGACCTGGATAACTTGATGCTTCAAGCAATGAGGCAGAATAAGGAGGTAAAATTGGTCCAATCTCTATCAATCGGATTCCTAGTGAATTCTTTCCCGAAGATAAACACTTAAATGTTTTCATTGTCTTTATTGATAATAATAGAAATAATATCATATTTATTTTCGTTGTTATTATTGACATATATATTAGTGTTAATAATAACAACGATTTATTTTGTATTGCCGTTATTATAAACAACATTAATTGATTTGTTGTCTTCTGTAGAACTACTTGCTAGTATCGTTAACGGAATCTTTGGAGATAAAGGATGCGCTGACAGATGCATAAATTTTATCTTAGGGACCAGAGGATAATTTGATACTTTAAGCAATGGTGCTGAATAAGGAAGTAAACTTGATCTAATCTCTCACAATCCCCTCGTAGTAAGTTCTTTCCCAAAACGTTTATATTGTCTTTATTGATAATAATAGTAACAATTTTATATTTATTCTTGTAGTTATTATTAACATATATATTAATGTTAATAATAACTACGTTTTATTTTTAATGTCGTTATTATCAATAAGTCTCTTCATCATTGTTTGTGATTAAAACAAAATTCCGGCAATTAAGATAGCTAGATTGGTGTCACTCACAATCTCTCCTTCTTCAGCTTACAGACCAACTATTATCCACCATAATGCTGAAGAAGGAGGGGCTAGGACACCCACTTTTCATAAGTCTTTCCTATACACTCCAAAAATACACGTGTTCTAAATCGGTGAAGATTTCTATATCCGTAAGCTCGCCGTTTTATGTTTTTGATCTTATGATTGGTACCTTCGGTACGTCTGTTTGTAAACGGTGTTTTAAAGTATTGCAGAATTGAATTCGCCAGTTTTCTATCGTTTTTGCCACTTCATGAAATGATGAAAAAGGGCTACTCCAGGCAAGTTGAAGCCACTCCTTTAGTAATTGGTTAGCTGTCTCATAATCATGTGATTTATAAAAGTCTCTGAATAGTTCTTTTATAATACCCATACGCTAGACTCTCGTGCGTCTCTAACAATTCATTTAGTTTTTCCCGATCCTTTTCTTTTACATTTTCATAACTTTTTAGGAGAACAAATCGGGATTTCTTTAATCCAGGTATTTTCTTTCGGACTTGGTCTAAGGCTTGAGTAACTTTTTGAACGACATGGTACTTATCGACAATAATCTGTGCGTTGGGAAAAGGCTTTTCGTATGGCCTTATGAAAGGGATCCCACATGTCTACCACAACGTTTTTAACCTTATCAGGATGAATGACTTTTAATGACAAAAGTTTAAACGTTGAGTCAAAATCACGATTCTTATGCATACCCATGACAGCTCCTAAGTTAGCGTCATAAAGAACAGTTTCATATTTATGGCCTCTTGCGAACGGCGATTTCATCAAGACTCAATGGAATGTCTTGACCGTCTTGAATTTCTTGGATAACTGTTTGATGATCCTTTGCCTTTTCGTAAGCAACTGAATAGAAAATACGCTCAACTGTTGAGTAAGCAATCTGATATTTTCTGCAAATATCCTGAATGGTTGTATCTAGAACCTGTTCATAAATGAATTGGCGAAAGCGATTCGTATAATGTAAGCAACTGATTCAAAAGAAGATGAAAAAACTTCTTCACAGTTCTGGCAGCGGTCCCTCTTTACGTAAACAAGTAAAAACAACGGTTTGTTGAGTACGGATAAATCTCGTATTTTCCTTGTCCTGCTATCGTAGACAATGCGAGTGTGAAAACCACAGTGAGGGCATCGCTCCTCATCCATCTTTTTCTCAACATAAACCAAATAATGAGTAGATAAAATTTCTTGATTAACAACTTCAAATTCTGGCAATTCTAGTAACACGGAAAACACGTGATAACCTCCTATTAATGTTTGTTGGGTAACTAACATTATTGCCAGGAATTCAAAAGTGTTTTCCTACTTTTTTGTTATTTTCACAAAAAGTGATGATGAATCATCAATAATATTAATTGATTTGTCGTCTTCTTTAAATCTAACTTGCTAGTATCGTTAACGGGATAGTTGGAAATAAAGGATGCTCCAACAGATGTATAAATTTTTTTAGGGACCAGGATAACTTGATGCTTCAAGCAATGGGGATGAAGTAAACTTGGTCCAATCTCTCACAATCCCTTCCGAGTGAGTTCTTCCCCAATGATAAAAACTTAAAGGTTTTCACTGTCTTTACTGATAACAATAGTAACAATATTATATTTATTATTGTTGTTATTAACATATGTTTCAATGTTATTTTTAACATTGGTTTATTTTATAATGCTGATGACGGCAACATTATAAAATGATTTGTTGTCTTCTATAGATCTAATTTGCTAGAATCGTTAACGGGATCATTTAAGATAAAGGATGCGCTGATAGATGCATTAATTATCTTAGGGGACCAAAGGATAATTGGATGCTACAAGCAATGGGCGAATTAGGAAGTAAACTTGGTGCATCTTTCTCAATCCCTTCCCAGTGAGCTCTTTTCCGATGATAAATACATAGAGGTTTTCATTATCTTTATTAATAATAATAGTAACAATTTTATAATTATTATCGTTGTTATTATTAACATTGGTTTATAATATAATATTGTTGCCATCGCCATCACTAATTGATTTGTTGTCTTCTATAGATCTAACTTGCTAATAACGTTAACGCGATCATTGAAGATAAAGGATGCGCAGTTGGATGCATTAATTTTGTCTTTGTGGCCAAAGGGTAAACAATAATTTCCCGTTTGGGGCAATGATTGTATTTACTATGGTTCTACTTATAAATGAAAAAAAGTGAAAATCGCATTTTAGGTGGAATGATTTTAAGCTGGATAAATATCATTATTACTGCAGTGATAAACATTGCTGTATTAGGAGTAGATACTTTCGCTCGCTCCAATTTCCCTTTGCTAAGTACAAATTGCAAAATAAGGTTGGGAGAGTTTATAGAAAGACTGGAAGTATTATTTATGCATTATTTAGTAATTGGGGGATTCTTTAAAATATTTCTTTATTTTTATGCTGCAGTAACGGGGATTGATGATATCTTCAAATTTAAAAACCATCGTAAAATCGCTTTTCAAATTGGCTTTATCATCTGATTTGCTTCCGTTACGGTTGCTTATAATATTCCGAACAAATTAAAGAAGGAGAAACAGTTCGTCCGTTTTATTTACATTGGCCTATTTAAATTATCATTCCTGTTATTTTGCTAATCACCGCTTTTTTTCAAAACGTAAGTCAGAAACTATAAAATGATTTTTTGTCCTCGTAATCAGATTTTTTTATTCTATAAAGTTCAACAATAAAAATAAACTTAACCATATAAAAAAGAGCGGCTCTTCAGCCACTCTTTTAGATAAAAATAAAAGGACACTCTCAATTATGGGAATAGATCTGATTTTTTGCTATTTCAGTGAAAACTCTCCATAAAGAGCACTTGTTAGCGAGAACCAACACTCTATTATAAACACAAGTTATATATTCATAGGTTCTTAAGACAATTTAAAAGACATAAAGTTATTTTTTTCAATAACCCCGTAGTCCTCTAACAATTTTCTGATGCCCATGTTAATGAGTTTGGATTTATCCCCTTTTTCTCCCCTGGCTGCAATTTTGTCTACTTCCGTAGCTAAGTCAGAATCCATATAGAATGAGGTAAAAACTTTCTTATTTTTCTTCTTAGTTGGTTTCTTTCCTGAAGCTAATTCTCGTAGATAACCATCGTCTTCATCATTATCAACAACAACGTTATCGATATTATTGTTATTAATAACATATGTTTTATCATTATTTTTAACATTAGGAATATCAATAATATTGTTATTATCAATATTATTGATATCGACTTCTTTATTAATATTATTTTTATTGGCATTTTTGTTTTCATCAACATTAATAGCCTTATTATCGTTTTCATTGTTAACTATCTTACTAGTGTCATCTTCATTTGTATCATATGAATTAAAGAACGCTTGGGTGGGATTAGGCTTTTTAATTCGATCCTTGAGGCTGTTTTTGGTTGACACGTTCTTTCAACTCCTCTACAAAGGGAATGTAATATTCAAGTGCGTTTTTTAGTTCTGCATTTCCTTCAAAACCTTCGATCGCTAAACGTCTAGTAGAAGCTTTTCTTTTTATGATTGTATTGAATTTCAAGTAAGGGTAATCTTCCTCAACAGCTTCTAGCATTACTTCATTTTCCTTGGCTCTAGCATCAATTAAAGAGAATAGGATTCCTGCAGTTTTTAATGAAGGGTTATAGCGCTCTTTTGCTCCCTCGATAATTTCCAAAAATTTTGGAATAGCATAATAAGCAAACATAGAACCGTCAAACATGACTACCGCAAAACTTCCAGCTTCTGAATATGTACTAAGAGGCATTACCGTTTGTTCTGATAGTGCAGGTGGTGTATCAATGATGATCCAATCGTAATCTTCCATTACTGGTTCTAATGCTTTCTGTAAAGCATCCAATTTAAGCTGTTTTTCAAACATTTTTCTTGGTAAAGTAGCAAGGAAGTCATTTGATGGAATTAAATCCAAATTTTCTTTGATTTTGATGATATAAGACCTTGCATCTTCTTCTAAAATGGCCTCCAAAACGGTCTTCTCCTCAAACACATTACATATGTCATACTCACCAGTTAGGAAACTAGTTAAATTCCCTTGTCCGTCCATGTCAATGGCCAAAACCTTTTCATCGTTACTTAAGAGAAAAGAAGTAATCCCACTGCTAGTAGACTTGGAGCAGCCACCTTTACTGATTCCAAACGTTATTATTTTTGCTGTCAACACTTTCACCTCTATCAATGTAAATATTTATACATAAAATCTTTATATACTATTTTAGCATTATCCTACCAATATATAAAGATGCTATTAACAACATTATATTTCATGTTGTTACATAATTTGAAAATAGTTTCAAAACATATGTCAATATATATGTTAAAAGATGCTTTATTTTAAAATCGTAATTTTTAGACGCCTCTTTATCAGTCACCCCAAAATAGTGTCGATCTATGATTCCGCTAGTAGAGGAATCATCCTAGTAAATAAAACGTCTGTTATCTGGTTTTAATAAAGGGATTAACATATATAGGAGATAACTATATATGTTAATATATATGTTGTTTTGTGTTATATTGTATAAATTATGTTTAACTTTTTTGACGACTTCAACATAATTAATTAACACATTTTTAGTCGATGAGTATTAATTGTTTAATCGATGGATATAACCAATAAGACAATTGGAATAAGGTGAACAAACGAAATGAACATGATGGAAAATAATTTGTCACAAAATACATATGCTTTACTAATGATTATAAAATATATATCAAAACATATATCAACTTATAATTTATTATAAACAATATCTTTGTTTTTGTTGTCTCTTTAATTTATAAATAAAGTGATTATTTCTTATTAATGAAATGAACTTAGAATATAAAAAGCCAATGATTCTTTTTATATATATAATATATATAGTATATATAATACATATGTCGATAAATATGATGTAGAATATATATTCATATTTATCGACATTAATTTTATTTTTCATATCATCATTTTAATTAAAGCATACATATATAGTTTCCAATTTCTAATTCTTTTGAGAGATAATTTCCGTAAATAACTTCACAATGAATCTTTTTTTTTGTGTGAAATGTCATGAGGTACTGTTACAGTATTTTGATTAATTTAAAATATATTTCCATATATATGTTATTGAATAATTTAAAATATATATCATCTCTTTAACTAGTTGTAACTATCATCATTTCTATTAAGGCATACATTTAAAGTTATCAATTTTTATTTCTTTTAGAAAGATGATTCGGACAATAAATTATCAAAAATTCCTTTATGAAAATATTATATGGTACACCAGCTATATTTGAGTGAATTCGAATGCTTTGATAATAATTTTAAATCATATGTCAATATATATGTTAGATTATATTTTATCATATTAGTTATCTTTAATATCAATGATTATATCATCACTGAAATTAATAAAAATGTAAGTATGAAAATCTTATTTTTTAAAAGAAATGATTAGAATAAAGAAAAATGTTAATAAACAAATGCAAATAATAATGATATAACATATACAAAAAAATATGTGTCATTATATATGTTAATTAATATTTCAACATTATAGCTAACAATAATTCCAATTTTTATTTCAACATAATCTATAATTCATTTGGAGGTACCAAGTTAAAATTTAGCTTCGAGAGAATCGAAGAAATAAAGTGGAAAAGTAGAATTGCTAAATCAAAGAAATTGAGTTATATAGTATAAAAACATAATTTGAAAATAAGTTTAAAATATTTATCAAAATATATTTTATTGTTGAAAATATCTTTAGTATTAGTGTTTGCTTATATAGATGATTGTAACAGGGTTATAAGTAAGAATCTTAATGGCGTTTTTCTTGGAAGTAGAGAGGCGATTAAATATATGCTGGTACATAATATAAATGGTTCTGTTATTAATATGTCTAGTAACCTTGCAATTAAATTGATGACAGAAACACTAACGATTGAATTTATCTAAAAGGGATAAGAGTAAATAATATTGGACCTGGAACTATTGATAATCCCATTAACGCTGTAAAATTTGCTGATCCAAAACTTAAAGCTGGAGTTGAGGAACTTTTACTGTTGGAGTACAATGACTGACCAGATCAAATTGCATCGGTAGCAGCCTGGTTGTCCTCTAAGGAAGTGAGTTACTAACTGGAACAAAAGTTTTTGACAATGGTGGAATGACTAAAAACCCCGGTTTTCAGGCTGGAAGAGGTTGAGCTAGTGAAAGGTTGTAATGAAGTGAGGTTATCTTAAAGGTTTGTTTAATCATGACCCATTGAGACAGCCTTTCTATTTCACTAAACAGGAAGATTTTTGGATGGAAAATTTTGATTGGTTTTTTGCTTAATCCTTTAATACCTGCCCTATAGTCAATCGCTTGTCCTGGAATTTAGGCATTTTCTAATGGGCATGAATATCTGGGATTGTTTGTTGGTAGGTATGAGATGATATTCTTTAATTGCAAAGCCCATTTAAATAAAGCGAAAATGATTTCTTTTATTGGTCAATTCTTCTTAATGGTCCCCAATCTAGCAATCTCATGTTTTTTAATACACATTTAGATATGAAGTTATTAAATGGTTAGAGTAAATATAATGTTAATAGGCAAATGCAAATAACATCATATAGCATATATTAAAATATGTGTCATTATATATGTTAAGTAATATTTCAACCTTGTTGATATCAATAAATTCAATTCCAATTTCAACAATTCTCTATCAATACGTTTAAATATAACAAGTGAAAATTTCTCTTCTTTAGTTGTTCAATGAATTAAAGTTCCATTGCAAGCTGCAAAATGAAAAGAATTTGAGTTCATATATTAGAAATAGAAATCATATTCAACATCTAATATAAAGCAACATATATGTTATATTATATTTTATTGTTGAAATGATTACTGCCACTGAAATGTACCATCCCCGACATAGTTTTTACCACTGATTGACAAAAGGTGTACCAAAGAATTACAAACTGTTTACCACTTCAAACCCTATAGTGATAAAAGATTTTTAAGAATCAAAAATGATATTTGTTATACAAAATTGATTGATTTTCAATAAGATCAGTCCTCTGTAAACAGCCCAGATAGTGGAGCAACTCCTTTAAGAAAATTAGGATTTTTAAGCTAAATTTAAAGGGAATTGTGAAATTATGTACTTAAAGTAACGTGGCAGTTTAGTGGAACAACAAATACATAAGAAGAGAAGAATATGGTCTATACGAAAGGGTTTGAGGGAGAGAATCGTGACTTAAGAACTCGATTTTGACTATAATGACTACTATGTAGTTTTAATTTTTAACAAATAGGGGAGTAGAATATGGAAAATAACGTTTTTGAACAGATGGCAAAAAGGTATGATACAGAAGAAAGAATTGAATTAGCTAAAGTTATAATTGAGGAAGTAAAACCAGAATTACGAAATAGTAAATTAAAATCCTTAATAGACTATGGGAGTGGTACTGGTCTAATTAGTTTAGAATTATCAGATTTAGTGGATTCTATTTTGTTGGTAGATTCATCAAAACAAATGTTGGAGGTTGCGAAAGCTAAAATTTCTCACAAAGGAATTACCAACTCAAAAGTACTTTATTCAGATTTTACTCAAGAAACTCCAGAACTTAAGGCAGACATAGTTTTAATGTCACTAGTCCTTCTTCATATTCCAGATACTAAAAAGATTTTACAAGAGTTGTTCAACATTTTAAATAATGGTGGCAAGCTAATTGTTATTGATTTTGATAAAAACGATAAAATAAATCATCCGCAAGTTCATAACGGTTTTTCGCATGAAGAACTGAAACAAATATTATCCGAAGTTGGATTTAAATCAATTGAAATTAAGACATTCTATCATGGAAATCGTATCTTTATGAATCAAGATGCCTCAATGTTTTTATCCAGTAGTATTAAGTGATTATGAAGAATAATTGCTTGTTCAACAAACGGGTGCATAACTGGAATAACGGTAATGCTTTTTTCTTCTTCAAGTAAAGGGGCGGGTTATCTAAAAAAAGATTTTTTGCGATTTAAAGAAGTATAGTTCATTTAGCTATTTAAAGTGTGAATTATTTAGACAAGAAAGAGTTCGAATGTTTATAAGAAAGTAATACAATTTTAAATAATTTACATTTATAGTAGAGAATATAAAAATTAAATTTGTAAAGATGGAAAGCTGGAGAACTTATGGGGAAAATGACATTTGCTATTTCTTGTGAAATTGGTATCTCATTTGAGAAGGTAAAACAATTCAAAATTTATGGGTCTCAATCAGAATTTATTAGAGATATGGAAGAAAAAGTTAGAAAATATATGCAAGACTTTGGTGAGATTTTAGCTTTTAAAAATGAACTTGTGGATAAAACGATTTACAAAGTTTATTGTGAAATAAATTTTTCACCCGAGTTAATAAGACAATTTGAAAAGTGGGGTGAATGGGAATTTACAAGAGCGATGGATAAAGAACTCAGATTTAGTTTAAATGGTCTTGGTGAAATAATAGCTTTTAAAAATGATTTGGTGTATGAACGAGATGAAACCAGTTATCAGAAACCTGCATTAAAGGTTTTGGACACCAATGATACCGTCCTAATGTTCTGGTTCAGATTTTAAATGGGATCTTCAATTTGGGCGATTTGTTTTCCTCTAGCAAGGTATTGTTTTACTTCTTCATTTGTGAAATTTGGGTAAATCCTGTTACTAGGGCTTTACCAATTGAATTGGTTTGAACATTTAAAAATAAATGAGTAATTTCTATTGAAGTTAAAGCTCTTTTTCTTCCCAAAAAGCCTGACAGAAACTGTTGCATCTTCACGGGTTACCAATCCCAAGGCACCAGAACTTGCTCCCATTGCAAGAATCGACATAAAATTGTTAAAGTTTTTAATTTTATTCCTAAATGAGATTGAGTCCTTATTTAAGGAATTCAGTGATTATTTAGTAAGTTATAAAGCTAATCAAGAACATACTCCCATAAATCCGCGTATCTTACCTCCAACATAATCATAGCCGATTCCATTTATGAGATTGACATCATCTACGATCCTCTTTTGTACACAACCAACAAGCATAATGGATACAATGATAACAGGTATCATAATATTCTTGATTTTTTCTTCACCTTTTTCACAATCAATATTAGAAAAAAGAGTAAAGGAACATACACGTAATTAAGGAAAAAAGCTATTTTTCCTGCATAGTCGCTCAGGAGCTTAATTTCCTGGGGTGTCTTTAAAAAATTAATGGTGATGGATACGACCATTGATACCAAAAGGACACCATATTTTTGCTTCAAGTTCGTCACCCTTTTTAAAATGCGGCTGCCACACCAAAGGGCAATACAAAAATTGGGGAGAATGACGATACTCCAATTGGTGATGCCGATGTACTCAAATCTCTCGACAAAAGGCATTTGTACTATTTTCCACATTGACAAAGTTGACCAGATGATTTTTTGCAGCTGTCCTTCTGAAAAAAAGGAAAAGGTTACAATAGTAAGGATTGTATAGAGAAAAGTAGTAAAAAGGACACCCAGCTGGGCCCATTTCTTTGATTTTTGTGGTTCTTTGATAAACGGATAAAGAATCAATAGTATCTCATAGCCAGAATAGGTGTATGACATTTGGTAAGATGCCATTACTAGATCCTTTATCGAGTGGTCAAAGATCGGAAGTAAATTTCTGATATCCGCATAGGGTAGGGTAAACAGAAAAGAGAATAGTAAATAAGCTGGAAGAACGACTCCAAAAAATGCTACACCTGTTACAGTTCTAAACCCTCCAAAAACTATATAGATCCCTAAACCGCAAAAAGCTAGAGAATACCAAAAGGTACTAAGATCCTGGAACATCCACACTTGAATGACCTCAATATAAGCCCTAAGAGTGGTGACGGCGGAAAGAAGATAATAGATAACAACTGGTAGGGATATCAGTTTGCCCATTTTCTTTCCAAACACGAAAGTGTTAGCTGTTACCATATCCCCATTTGCCGTTTCAACTATTTTGTACATCATCCACAGAATGATATGGATGCTTAAACCGGTAAAAATAACCGCTACCCATGCATCATATCCCGCCGTAAAGGCAATAAGGCGCTGAAAGCCAAGGACTCCTATGCTAAATTGCATCGAATGGATCAGAAAAAAAACTAAAAATGGCGATATTTTTACTTTTTCATGCACTAATTGTTCCAAAGCCCTTCCTCCGGTTCCTATTCGTCAATATCTCTTTTTTTGCTTTTTTTACTTGAAGTAAAACGAATAGGGTTTTGTGTTCTTAACGTTTGTGGCCGTGTTGATAGTTTGCTGAATGGAATTCTGATAAGCGAATCTTTATGGTCTTTTATTCTTGGTGGATGATTTGTTTTAAAAAAGGCCTGTTAAGGATGTAAGCCGAAGTAGTGAGTCATTAACAAACAAAAACAAATAACGATTACAATCAGCCCCCACAATTCTGCCAAAAACAAAAATGGGAATCGCAGTAAACGAATTGCATTGCCCATTTTATAAACGGGTGTCGTAAAGGATGCTAGTGATGCAAGTGCCACGATAGTCAGAAGGACATTACTTGTCAGTCCTGCTTCAACGGAAGCTGTTCCAATGACGATACCACCAACGATCCCAATTCTCTGGCCGACCTTTGTTGGAAGCCTTGCACCTGCCTCCCTAAGCAATCCGATGGTCAGCTTGTTTGCTGATTTACATAAGAAGCCTTTTTAAAATCTTTTGATTGCTGTAGATATATTGTTCCAGGGATTCTTTTTCATCATTTTTCCCCCATTTTTTTGTAAACCAGCCCATCCTGTCTTCTCACCGCCATCTACCGTTTTGTATTTACCATTTCCTCTTTTGGAAGAATTATGAATCATTTTGCTGTATAAAAAATATAAACTACCATGAAAACAAGCTTCTGGAATGAAGAAAAACGGCAATACTAAAGAAGACGCAGCTCATTCATTTTTGAAAAAAGGTGTTAGCGCGCCTGTTTCCTTTGATATTTAATGAGTTTGATGGATCAAGAAGCTTCTGTAATTGTCACGGTATACCCTAGAAAACTTTCCAGTCTTCGAACCGAATGTCGTACAATGGATACTTGCTTTTGTTTATCAAAGTATTCTTCGCCTAAGTCTACATACATTTCTTTTCTCGTCAGTAGATAAAAAGCAATTCTCAACATGGCATGAGCTACGACAATGGCTGCTCTTTTTCTACCTTTTCGTGCTAAAGGGTGCGATTGTTGAAGATCATTAGTCTTATTCCTTGGTAACAATACGGAGAAATTAGATTTTTTTTATCTTCTCAAAATCCTTAAAGTTGTATATCTGCATTTTCTTGATATTACTCCATTGGTAAACGTGATGGCATCAAGTGGTAAATTTTGTGACAATCGCTGGTATAAAACATTGCAGAAGTGGTACATTCATAGGGCTGTAATCATTGAAATCATCTTTAGCTTTATTGTTAACTTAAATAGATAATTGGTTAAAAACATTTATAGTTCCCTTTTCTTGGAGACTCTTAATAAATGTAGATCTCATAGTGTTGTAACGAATAAAAAAAATAATTGAACTTTTCCTCTTTAACAAGATTATTATGAATCATAATAAAGAAGGGGAGGTAAATTGAAAAACTCTAACCAAATTGGTTAGAGTTTTTCAATTTATTCTTGTGCAGGCTTTTTATAACTCAAAATACTATAAGAACTTCCAACCTCGAGGATTGGAAAAAAGTCACCTCAGGTGACGAAAGATAATAAAAGTGATGACTATCTAGGGAAAAGCGAATAAAAAAGGCAGGACGAAAGAAAAAAGATTGAAGAAAAATAATCCCTACTCCATGTTACTAAAGTTGCTAACTCCCAACTACCATATTTGGACCTTTTTACCATTTACAATGCTAAAGACTCATTTCCAATTAAGTACTATCTGAATATATCGGAAATTGTACATTTTTGTTAAGGTGTAATTAGAACAAATATTCGTTAAATAACAATATCATATAAGGGAGTTGAGAGTAAAAATACATATGTATGAGATTTATTCAAACAAATACCATGTGAGTTGTTTACAATACCATATTATATTTTTTACAAATAATTACATATTGCTAGAAGAAGAGGAAATAGACTTTATAAAGTCCTATTTTAGAAACGTCTCAACTCGTCATGAATTTAAAATAGTAGGAATGGAAATCCAGGGGTACACCGCTAAACTAGTTATCAATTGCAAAACGACTCATTACATACCCAATATCATGAAAGCTCTAAAAGGTGGATCAGCTAGGTTTTTGTATAAGGAATTTCCGAAAACTAAAATAAAAAAAGGTGGTAGTCTATGGGATCAAAAATATTATATCTCAACTAACGAACAGCAACTAGATACCTTGATTCAGGATTATAAGGGCGACACACCTTAGTGTAGTTTTGATCATTTTGGAGTTGTAGAAAGGGGATTATACTGTGAGAAACGATTCTATCGAAAGATCTGTTAATGATTCTATGCTCTACATGGCCGAATACATTTTGCAAATGATAGAAGAGTCTAAAAAGCAAAATGAACTAGATATGAAAAAAATCATTGATGAAAAATTGAAGAATTTGCAAATGAATTTTATGTCAAACGAAGCGAGGGAAGAAGCAGAGTACGAACTGTATTACACTTTTATAAAAATGCAGCGACCTGATCAATTTGATAATAAAGGGGACTATGTAGAATCCTTTCCGCTCAATAATTATAATGGTATTTTTCAAATTATAGATATTAATGGTCAATTTTTTGGTGTTTATAAAAAGGAGTCTAAAGAGGCTCACAAAGTGACTCGAGGATTTCAATCTAAAGAGGAAGTGCTTCTAAACACTTTTGGAACTTCTGACTTCGAACGGTTTAGAGGGGAATCATTATTTCTTACAAAAGAGGGGATGGCATTCTGTCTCAAAGATAATAAGCAATTTCGACTTAATTTAGTAAAACCTTTTAGAGCCCTATCTTTGTATGAAAATATGGAACAAGCACGATCATTTATTGTAAAAGACGAGTTAAAAAAAGATACAAATATTAGTTTACAAGCACTACTAAGAACTTTGGAAGAATTTCGTATTCCGTCAGATCTTATAGGGAAAACAGTCACAATAAACAGTATATTTAAAGATAATGAAGGGGTTTATATCACTTTTGAAGAGAACCAAAAAAAACAGGACATCAGGTTACCCGATCTTGAAGAAAAATGGTTAGAAAGACTAAGAGACAATCCAAAAATGAAAGTAGCTCTTGATGAACTTATCATGGACAGTCGCTCAATTGGAGAAGGTTTTCTTGCCTACTATGGTATTGAGATAAATAAAGAGTTCCAAATAATGCAGCATGATTTTGATGTGATCTCAAATAAAGAAGGTTCGTACATTGGAAAATTAAGTGGTGCGGGTACAGTAAAAAAACTATCACCTTACTTTTCTGAAAAAGAGGCAATTCAACAATTAGTAAATATGAATAATTTTATTCATATAGAAAAACAAAAAGAAAGATTCGTGAATAATGAAGTCGATCTGTACATCGAATTTATGGAAAGTAGGAAAATATAATGAAGGGAGACGAGGAATTGTGAAAATAGTAACAAAGTTACAACCAATACATTTGTTTGTAGTAATTATTTTATGTCTATATATTATACCAGAGCATGCATTTGCTGCTGGTGAGGTTGAAGCAAAAGTGAAGGAAGGACTAAAACAAATTCAAGCATTCTTAACTGGAATTGTGGTAATAGTAGGTATCTGTGTAGGTGTCTGGATCATCATTAAAAAATTACCTGGCGTAGACGACCCGCATACGAAAAATGAAATGTTCCGTGGTGTAGGTATGGCACTTGCAGGGGTCGGATTGGCATCAGCTCTTGTATGGATAGTCCCTTGGGTATATGGGTTATTCGCTTAAATAGAGGGGACTTTTTATGACTACAAAAGAAGATGTGAAAGCAGTCCTTAAAGAATTATTAGGACAAGAAGATAATCGAAAGGGGAAAACATTTGTTTTCCCTGATAATGTGGATAGATCTTATAACATTGTGAAAGGTTTATCGATTAGAAACTTTTTTAAATTTATTTTTCCGGCCCTTATCATTGCGGCAGTCATCCTTCTTATTCCGCCATACTCATTGGGGTTTATGATGGTCAAAATGTTTTTTGTCTCATTGGTCCTTTTAGGCTCTTTTACTTTTGCTGTTTTACGCCCAATTACATCCCGTCCGAATATAACTTATAGTAACTATTTGAAATTAATTATTAATTACAACAATAGACAGAAGTTGTATTTTATAAAATCGAATAAAAGGGATGATTTTCATGGCTAACAATAAAAAGAAAATGGATAAAACTGAGTTTGACTATGAAGTGGAAACCCTTGTAAAAAAGGGTCAAAGAACGATTCAGGATCTAAGCGTGATCGAAGGTATTTATAAGGATCATGTACTAATGAAAAATGGGTACTTATCTTCCATTCTGCAAGTAAGTGGTATCAATATGGATTTATTAGCTGAGTATGAACAGAATCGTTTATTTGAAGACTACGGATCATTTTTAATGAGCCAAGTCCACGATCAATTACAAACCATCTCAATGAGTGTACCCGTGGATTTAAGATCATACAACTTAGGTTGGAAAAAACGATATCTTCAAGAACTTGAAAATAAAGAAAATGTCGGAAACGAATACAAGCGACAATTAATTGCTTCCTATATAGATCACTTCCAAGGTATCAGGCTTAAAGACGAAATGTCTACGAAACAACACTTTATTGTCATAAGGGAGAAAATGAATAAACGTACTTTTCAGGATTTAGAACGTGCGGAGAGTATTTTAACAAAAAAGGTAGAAGAAATATCAAACTCTTTACGATCCACTTTTGAGACCTACGATATAACCATTAGAACATTATCTGAGAAAGATACTTTAACTCTGCTCTACCGATACTTTGATTTTGAAATGTCGAAACGATACGTTTAACCACTCGGAAAGGATGAAAGGTTATGCCCTTTTCTTTAGCAACACTTTTTCCATCAATAAATCGTGAAAATAAACAAGAAGAACCGATGGAAAGCGATCAAGACTTCCTATATGGGGTTTTAGAGACCGAAGAACTTAATTCTATCTATCCTTTTGTTTGGAAGGAAAATAAGAGTTTCATAGAAAGTGGAGGGAACTTCATTAAAGTACTGGCTGTTGTTTCTTATCCCAAAGAACAAAAGGGAAACTGGTTATCTGACTTGAAGCGGTTAAAGGGAAACATATCTTTTGTCCAATATTTAGAGCCTGCAAACTCTGAGGGAATGATTAGTTATTACAATGACTCTATTAAAAATAAGGATGCTGAACTATTAAAAACAAGAGATCCAGCTACGCGTATCAGGATACAATCGGAACTTGATAGTGCTAGATACCAACTCAATCAGGTTTTAACAAACCGTTCCAACTTTATGTATCTTTACACGTACATTTTCATTCAAGCAATATCACTAGAAGATCTGAAGACATTAGAGGACAATGTCCAGAGGATTCTCACAAAACTAAGGATGAAAGCTTTAAACCCTCATTATGCTACGCCAATGGCTTTCTGGTCAGCCTTGCCTTTAGGCGATAATCAATTAAAAGATTATACCTATCAAATGTGTAACACAGAAACAGCCTCTTCTTTTTTTCCATTTGATGATTCAGAAATTTGTTACCTATCTCCGATGGCTCAGGTGGAAGGGATAAATAAGACAACCAATTCATTAGTAGCGATTGATTATCTAGATACGCAGCGTACATTAAACCAAAACATGGTCGTTATCGGAACATCGGGTGTTGGTAAATCGACATTTATGGTTCAGAAGATTCTTCGTTGCTTCGCAATGGGGATTAAAGTCTATATCATTGATCCGGAAAATGAGTACTCTCATATCGTGAAACTACTAGGTGGAGAAGTGGTACACCTTAGCAGTAATAGTGCAACTAAGATCAATCCTTTGGAGATATTCTCAACAGAAATTACAGACACCGAAGATTTTAATACTAATGCAGAATTCGTCAGAGACCTTGTGAAACAAAAGGTTCAACGTCTAAAAGCGTTTTTTAAAGTGTTAAAAGCGGATTTAACACAGGTTGAATCTAGTATTTTAGACAAGGCTCTAACCAATCTATATGATCGTTTTTCTATCAATGAAGAAAGTGATTTTAAAAATCTCAAATCAATTGACTATCCGATTATTCAAGATTTTTACAATGACTTAGGGAAACTAAAGGAAGAGAATATCGAAAGGTATGAAAAAATTCAAGATTTTTATTTTATATTAGAGAGTTATGTTCATGGCTCAAATTCCTTATTTAATGGCCACACGAACGTGAATATCAATAACTCTTTATTCTCTTTTAATTTAAAATCACTTCAAAATGAAGTAGATGTTCAGGCTGCCTGTTACTTTAACATTTTTGGTTTCTTATGGGACGAAGTAACAAAAAGGAAAGATGAGCTAATTTATCTATTTATTGATGAATTTCACTTCTTATCAAAAAATCCAGATTCTATGAGGTTTTTCTATCAAGCGTACAAACGATTCAGGAAATACAATGCTGGAGCGATTGCAAGTACACAACAAATTATCGATGTTCTCGATACTGATGATAACCTAGGTGCAGCCATGATTGAAAACAGCCATGTAAAAGTGTTTTTTGGTCTAGATAATAAAGGGGTAGACGATGTAGTGAAAAAGATTAATCTATCCTTTTCTGATGAAGAAATCTCCTTATTAAGAGCAAAACGACAAGGAGAAGCGTTAATTACATATGGATCTCAACGAGCTTTTATCAGGGTGGAGCTAACACAAGAAGAACTTCGTCTTTGGAATAAAAAAAGATATATTGAAAAGTACGGGTTGGATCCTGAGGAAATCCCAAACTATGAAGCTAGGAATGAAATGACTCCGATTGAGAAAGAGGAAGTGCGAAATTTTGTTCTGTAGAGGAGGGGACAATGTTGAAAATCCAATTATTTGAATATGGAACGTTATTTATTGATCAAAGTAAACGCTATCGTTTGGAAATACCTGCAATTCAGGTGTTGGCTGAACGACCAGAAGAGTTAAAAGAGCTACAGGAAGATTCATCTTACTTCTTTACTTTAAGGGATATAAAAAAAGAGAACGGTCGATTTATTCTTGATTATATTATAGAAGAAGATTACCAAACTCTCATTTCAGCAAAAGATTATTCAAGTGTTTTACGCCTTTCCTTATTAAATGAGTTGTTGGAAATGGATCCATTAAATACTGTTGAAGAAAAAGTATTAATCCATCCCAGAAACATTTTCTTTAAAGATATGAAAACACTAAAGTTTCTATATAGAAGCAATCAATGGTTACCCTATGATGAACATATAGAAAAGCTTGAACAGTATAAAATTTTAATAATCTCTATGTTTTCCCGTTTCACCTATGAAAAATATAAACGGGAAAAAGATAATCTCTTGAAAAAGGAAAAAGATGAATTTTTATTTAGAATTGAAAATGCTGAATCCGTTATGGACTTGAAAGAATTGATTTCTAAGAAACTCCAGAATGAGGAAACTCAGCATTTCTTTGGAATTGAAGTGGAAAAGAATAAAGTGAAAAAGCAAAAGAGACTATTAGCGGGTATATCCATTGGGATTTGTACTCTTGCCTTACCTTTTGGGATTTTTCTTCAGCAATCAGCAGTAAATAATGTTCATACGGTCTATGCGATGGAACTTCAAAAAGTAAAAAATGAATCAAAGTATTATCAATTACTAAGTGAAAAAAAGTACAATGAAGCTTTTTCGTTCTTGAAAAAAAATGGTGGTAGTAAAAAAGAGATTGCTAAAGTGTACTTTAAAAAAGGAGAGTATCAAAAAGCGATAGATACCGATAAAAGTTTAATAAAACCCACTATAGAAACTTTATACCATGCAAATAAAAAAAATGAAATTTTAGGGTTGGTAGCGGAAAGCACTTATTTGGATATTGAAAAGAAAATAGTAAGTTATGATTACAGTGTTTTGTTATCCATGGAGGCATTTACAAAAGATAAAGACCAACAACTACGAATGGGTAAAGCCTTTGTTGAACATGGTGATCTTGAGGATGCTAAAAGTTTAAATCAAAAGCTGAAAAGCCATGAATTAGAATTGGCGATAAGAAAAAAAGAATTGGAAAATCAAGTCGGTAGCAACAAATAAATGAAATTTAGATAATGCTAACGCCATACCCTGAAGGTAAACAGGAAGAGCATGATTTAAAAGACAAGGAGAATGAACAAGTAAAAGATTAGATTGAAAAATTATTAAAGAAAAGGGTTGGAAAAAAGTGGCGGTAACAGTCGCTGTTAAGGGAACCGTTTTTATTGTTAGGAACTGGAAGGGAATTACGGTAGGAGTCGTATTTGCTTTAATCGTAATGGTCGGCTTGTTAATTGGAATGACTACATCTAAACAACAACCTAATGAGAACATTAATTCACCATTTGGCGCAGCAGATGTTCCACCACATATTGCGCAATGGAAAGGATTAGTAAGTGAATACACAACGAGGTATGGAATTCCTGAATACACAGATTTCCTTCTAGCTCTTATGTATCAAGAATTAGGGAATTCCGAAACGTTAGATATTATGCAAAGTTCCGAATCTGCTGGGCTGCCGCCCAATTCTATTCAGGACCCCGTGATGTCCGTTAATTTAGGTGTACAACATTTTAAATCCGTGTTAGAACAAGGTCAAAAAGCAGGGGTTGATTTTGCTACCATTATTCAATCTTACAACTTCGGTTCTGGTTACATAAACTTTATTGCGTCAAATGGTGGGAAACACTCCGTTGAATTAGCTCAAAAATTTTCTTTGAGTAAGACAACCGTACTAGGATCCAGTTGTTCCGATTGGAGGGCTCCTTACTGTTATGGCGACTATACATATGCACAAAAAGTAATGAAAAATCTCATTCCATTAGGTATTTCCGTAGGTAGCGGGAATGTTTCTCCATTAGGAGAACAAACATTTAAAGCGGTTATCTCAGAAGCACAAAAATACATAGGCTGGCCTTATATGTGGGCGGGAGCAAGTCCTACTACAGGATTTGACTGTTCTGGCTTTACACAATGGACGTTTGCGAAGGCTGGCATAAAGCTACCACGAACTGCTCAAGAACAGTACGATGTTTCTTCTAAAATCCCACCCGAAGAAGCAAAGCAAGGTGACTTTGTTTTTTATACTGGTACATATGAGACAGACCAATATATCACACACATAGGCATTTACATAGGGAACGGGAAAATGTTTGATTCAGATGATTCTGGTATTGGAATTCATGATATACATACTCCTTATTGGAAGTCTCATCTTGCAGGTTTTGGTAGAGTAGCACATTAGGAGGGAAAACCTTGAACAAAGTATTGGCTGCCTTTTTGGGGATATCTATTTTAGCAAATGTAATCTTGGGTTTAATGTACGTTGGTCAAAGAACAATGGTCACCCAAGCAGAAGATAATAAAGAAGAAACTAAAAAGCAGATAGATCAGTTAAAAAACGAATCAAATAAAAAAGAAAAAGCCCTTACTGCCTTTCAACAGAACGAAGCCTATTATGAAATAGAACATAGTGAAGAGGTTAAAAGTTTTGTAGATGAAACCTTTAAAGAACTATTTAATTACGATAACAAAAATTATGCGGCACGTTTTGATCAAGTCCGTGACAAATTAGCTGAGTCTGTCATTTCAAAACTAAAAGCTTCAGGAGAAATGGGTAGTACACAAATTGAATTTAGAAATCAAGTAAAGGCTTTAAGTGTTTATTTGAGTGCTGTTGAAAAGGACCAAGCAAATGCTCTTGTAAACATGGAAACACAATACTCGGTTGGAGGAAGTCAATTTCCAAGAAAAAATCAAATGTATGAAGTAACTATCATTCGAAGTGGAGATAAATGGTTAGTTGATAAATTAGAGTTAATGGGATCTTTTGAACCCTTTCAAGGGAACTAAATTAAGTAGTAATTTATAGGCAATCCAAAAGGAGAGAAACCAATGAAATTGTTTGGTATACGCCTAATGTTAACCTTTTTACTGGTCCTTCTTGAAATGATCGTAATCAATATAGCCGGAATTCTTCCGTTTATTGCCGCACACAAGGCAAACATATCTGGTGCTCCATATATGGAATTTATAACGAAAAACCTTCTGCATCCGATTGAGAAAGCAAAGCTCATGATTAAAGAGAAGAATCCTCTTTTCTTCTTAGGTAGTGGGGCAGTTGTCCTATTAACCTTCTATGCTACTTTTTTTATGAAAGGTGCCAAAGGCAAATATCAGTTAGCGGACAAATATGGTGTTCATGGTTCAAGCAGATTTGCTCACAAGCATGAAATATTTAAACCGGGTGAGACAGTTGGGGTTCCGGTAAATCAACTTATGAAAGATCTTGAAGCCAGTATACTGAATTCGAAAGGGGAGATGTGATGTGGCTGTCGATTACATGAAAAACAATGGAATCATTGCCGGTATTTTGAATGAATCCGTTATCGTGCAGCAAACGGATTCAAATCTTCCAAATAGGAACCACTTTGTAGCCGGAGGTCCTGGTTCATCCAAAACACAAGGGTATGTCATAACCAATGTATTACACGAAAAGGAATGTTCATTAGTAGTAACGGATCCGAAGGGCGAGGTCTATGAAATGACTTCTGACGTTAAACGAATGCAAGGCTATGAAGTTCATGTGGTTAATTTTTCAGAAATGGAGTATTCAGATCGCTATAATCCTTTTGATTATGTAAGGGAGGAAATTCAGGCCTCCACGGTAGCAAATGCAATTGTAGCTTCTAAGAATGATCCTAAACGAAAAGACTTTTGGTACAATGCCCAATTTAGCCTTTTAAAAGCGTTAATCTTGTATGCGGTTCACGAGTTGCCGCCCGATCAACGGAACATGACAGGTGTTTTAGATTTCCTACAGGAGTTTGATCCAGAAGCAAGTGAAGATGGAGCGAGTGAGTTAGATGGACAATTTTTAAGACTAGATAAATCGCATCCAGCAAGAAGAGCTTATGAGTTAGGATTTAAAAAGTCTCAAGAAAAAACTAGAGCAAACATTATCATCTCTTTGCTCACAACAATCGGAGATTTTACTTCTAGTTCCATTTCGAGGTTTACTAGTTTCTCAGATTTCTTCCTAGGGGATGTAGGAAAAAGGAAAATTGCATTATATGTCATTATTCCTGTAATGGATTCTACCTGGGAAGGTTTAATCAATTTGTTTTTTAATCAAATGTTTCAAGAGTTGTATAAAGTCGGTGCTCAAAATAGGGCAAGACTCCCTCAGCCTGTGGTCTTTATCTTAGATGAATTTCCGAACTTAGGGAAGTTTCCGGACTATGAAAGGTTTTTAGCAACTTGTCGAGGATATGGAATTGGTGTTCTTACAATTGTTCAAAACATCACTCAATTGCAAGAAAAGTATGGGCGGGAACAAGCTGAATCCATTTTAGGTAACTGTGGAACGAAAATCTGTTTAGGAAATGTAAACGAAACTACCGCAAAGTACTTTTCGCAATTAATGGGGAAAACAACCGCAAGAGTTGAAACGGGTTCATCCTCAGAATCAAAAGGAAAATCATCTAGTACCTCTTCTTCATCTAGTTACTCGTATGCAGCACGGAATCTAATGAATGAAGATGAGATTCTAACCATGCATAAAGATGATTGCATCATCATCATTACCGGAAAACATCCCATTAAGGCAAAAAAGGCGTATCAATATAACTTGTTTCCCAATGTTACAAACTCTTATTATGTTAGCCAACTAGACTATCAAAATTCCACTTCCCAAGAGGTACTAGATTCGTTTGAGAAGAAGAAAGACGAATTCGAAGAATACATTGAATCCGATGATTGGAAAATAGCGTTACAAAAGGCCGAGGTTGAATTGCAGGAAAAACAAATAAAGGAAGCTAAGAAAGAGGCTCAAAAACAAGAAGAACTTGCGATGAGCTTTTTTTCTCAAATGAATTCAACTTCCAGTGTTACAAAAGAAGGGAGCTCTTAAAGATGAAAAAAACAACATTACTTATATTAGTACTAGTGGTAGGTACATTCCTTGCTGCATGTAGTGGTAATGGTAATAAATTTGATGCTAAGGTCGAGCAAGAAAAAGCAACAAAAGTAATGAATGGAGTTTTAACTTCATTCAAAGATGAAGAAAAATTAGCTGAAGCAAACACTAGTGATAAAGCCAATATAATCTCATGGAATAAGATTGAAGAAAAAAATAAGTCTGCTATATCGAGAGATTTAGCTAAAAACGAACAAAGAAAGCTCCTGTATCTTTTAACTTTTAACAGATCAGAGAATTTAAATGGTAGAAATCAATCTAATATTTTATTTACACATAATACAAAAATTAAAAATACTTCTTTTAATAAAGCAAAACAAACATTTACTTTCGATGTAGAACGTAGTGGGTTTACCCACAAGTTAATCACCCTAGAAAAACAAAAAGACACATGGAAAATCGCGAAAATTGTTGATCCTGAATAAGGGGTGAATTATCTTGTTTAATTTTAAGGAAAAAATTGTTGAAGCCATTCAAGGAATGTTGAAGGATTTTATTGAATGGGCGCTTCTCATGTGTAATGATTTGTTATTAAAACAAAATCCTGAAATTCAATTTTTTTCATCAGTCAATAATTTCTTACTCGCACTAACCTCAACTATTGCGGTAACGATCGTTTTATATAAAATAATAGAGGTCTTGTCCAGGAACGCTGCTGGGGATGCGATTTCATACGGACCTGTTATAGTGAATACATTAAAAAGCGCGTTATTGATCCCTGCAATGCCTTTGATTCAGAAAATCTTGTTAGAAAAAGTGGCTTATAATATGGGAAACTGGATGATCGGAGAAGGAAGTAAAGTTAGTAAAGAAAAAATAGAAGCAATGTTAGAACCCAGAAATTTCGAATTTCTTCATTTTCAAGGTGCAGCACTACTTATCTTATTGGCTTTATTTGCAGTGGCATTCATAGCTTTCTTATTTTCAGTAGCAATATTCCATGCCGATGTCATGTTCCTTTATTTGTTAAGTCCGCTGGCTTGTGTGTCGGTTATTTCAGATGATAATGAATACTTAGGAGTGTGGTGGCGTGAATTATTAAATCAAATCGTTACCATTCTTGCAAAAATCTTCTTATTCGTTATTGCTATTAGTATTTTAATAAATGAAGATCTTAATTTTTTTAATTTCCTTTTACTCATGGGCTGCTGTATTCTCCTTATCAAGAGCCCGTCGGTACTTAGAAACATGTGGTATTCATCGGGTTCAGGAAGAGGAATGGCGGGAGCTATGGGTGGTGCAACAAAGCTTGCTGCTAGAAGATTTCTATTAAAAAGATAAAACAAAGGCGACTTAAATGTCGTCTTTGTTGTGTAGTAAAGTAAAAACTCAAGAATTTTTAAAATAGACCATTTGTCTTCACATTCAACACATGTTGCGTGCTGTTCACTACTGGTATTAAATAATAATAATTAGTCGTATGAAAAAATGAATGAAAGACCAAATTATTTTAGTGTCCTTCATTCATTTTTTTCAAACAAGGAGTTTTTTGAAAACCATAATTGCGCTGTCCTTGCAGTACATGGGTATTCATACATAATTATCACTTACATACTGCATTTAAATATAGGAAAATAATCATTTATAACTACCGCCCATTGGTACCTTCTTCAAAGTACCTGAGAACTTTTGCTTTAGTGGCAATTTAAAAGGAAAATTATGGCTAATTTTCATCATCTTTGCGTACGATTATACCTAAACTTTCTAATTTATCTATGATCTCTTTTAAAGATTTTTGTCCTAAGTTGCGTAATTTTCTTATATCTTCTTCGGACTTATTAGCTAAGTCATGAATAGTATTAATCCCATTGCGTTTTAGACTGTTAAAAGAACGAACAGAAAGGTCTAAATCCTCAATAGTAAGGTTAAGAATTTCTTTTTCTTTTGAAACCTCTTCTCTTTCCAACATAATTTGGCTATCTTGTGATTCAGGATTAAGTCCTACTAAAATAGAAAGCTGTTCATTAAACATTTTTGCACTTTCAGCAATGGCTTCGCTGGGGCCTAAACTCCCATCTGTCCAAAGTTCAAAATATAACCTTTCAAAACTAACCAATTGACCTACACGAGTGTTCTCAACAAAATAACTGGCACGTGAAACCGGTGTATAGATTGAATCTATTGGTAGGACTCCTACTTGAAGGCCATCACGTTTGTTTTGCTCTGCAGGAACATAACCACGTCCACGTTTTGCAGTTAGGCGCATTCTAAAATGTACATTTTCTCTAAGGGTAGCAAGATGCAAATCGGGAATTAAGATCTCTACATCACTATCATGAGAAATATCAGCAGCTGTTATTGTACCGTTTCTATGTACATCAATCATCAATTCTTTCTCATCGTCAGAGTAAATATTCATAGATAAATTTTTTATGTTCAAAATGATAGTTGTTACATCTTCTTCTATCCCATCAATCGTTGAAAATTCATTCTGCACCCCATCTATTTGTATGGAAGTGACAGCTGCACCGGGGAGTGAAGATAAAAGGATGCGACGTAATGAGTTGCCAAGTGTCGTTCCAAATCCTTTCATGAGTGGTTCAACGACAAACTTTCCGTACTTGGCATCCTCGCTAATCATAACCTTTTCAATTCTTGGCACTTCAATTTTTAACATCCGAATTATACACTCCTTTTACTCATTAACACCAAAAACAACCTATTATATTTAGTTAATATACTCCAAGTACTATGAGGAATGCTAGTTTAACGGAAAAAAATGTATTCAACGATAGTTTTTTTTGTCAGCAGCAGGGAATCGGAATTTGTATATTTACGAATTCAGGAGAATCTTTTAAGCATTTTCTAAAGTGTTTGGTTAAATCATTATTTCCGTACAACATATCATTAGGTAGACCTAATTTAACACAATAATAAGCTTCTTTTACAAAACGTCTAACGATATCCCTTGCTTCAAGCTAGCGGTCACTCCGTTTCAGACTATGAGATGAGGTAAACTATAATTTTGTGGGTTTTAAAGACGTCAAATCTTCAGCTGGAAATAGTATTTTCGTTCAAGTTACGCCTGAACTATAGTTGACACCCCTTAATAATCCTTACTAAATATAAGGGGAATCTTTGCTTAATAGTGGTCGCTCGATAAACGAGAAAACCTAAATGATTCGAATTGTAATTGCAGAGAATTAGGAATAGCTGATAGAGGATTTATTTCCCTACTGAATTTGGAAGATGATATGGAAGTGGTGGGACAGGCGAGGGATGGAGAAGAGGCACTTACTCCTTTTTACCAATTACAGATGGAAGTTTGTATCATGGATATAGATATGTCTTAAAAGAGCGGGGATGCAAAGTAATCATTATAACAACCTTTACAAGCACTGTTTATTTTCAACATGTATTAAAAGATGATATAAGAGATTTTTTATTGAATGACAGCCCGAGTGAGGAGTTAGCAGTTAGCTCGATTCGTAGTGTTGTGGATGGAAAACTAATGTATTGCAAACTTGCCGTATTGCTTGCTACCAATGCTATTTGGTAAGTCGTAAATTAACCATATTTAAATTAATTATTAATCCCATCTATGTTTTATAATATTAATAAAATATATATATCAAGATAAATGTCATAATAACTTATATAGCAACATATAAGTTGTTTTTAATAATGTTGAACAAATCTGCTAAGAAAGCTTTTTATTTCCTCTAATAACCGTTTGCGCTCCAGATATTTTAGACCCAAATAACTTTGACACACTTTATTTTCAAGGTGCTTCAAATCTTATCCTTCTAGCCGTATTTGTAGTAGCATTTACAACCTTTTTGTTTTCAATTGCCATTTTTCATGCAGACGTCATGTTTCTATAATTACTTTGCTTCATGGCTTAAGTAAGATTGTTACTATTCTTGCGAAAATCCTTTTATTCATAGTTGCTTTAAGTATTTACCCAATGAAAATATTATGTTCCTTAATATCCTTTAATTTGTGGGTTGCTGTTTTTTCTTATCAAAGCCCCGGTAAGGAATAAATCTCAAGTCGAGACCTGGGTCAGATGGTATAAGAAGGGTGAGGTTTATCGATTTGATCAACCGATTGGCAAACAATATTCGTTTGGGCATGGACCTGAATTTGCGAGTGAGGATGAAAGAATTTCCATCCAAGTTACCCATTTAAAGATGGAGAATGAAATCTTAAAAAAGTATTTGGCGATGAAAAAGGAGTGGATAAAAGAGTAGTCATACAAATAGCAGAGGAGCTGCGTAAATGGTATAGCCTTACGGCTATTTTGAAAGTCTTAGAGATTCCTCGTTCTACGTATTACCGCTGGTTAAAGGGATTTGCAGAATACAGAAATGAACATGAGGATTTAATAATCGAAATTTGTAAGGCAACTAATTATAGGAATGGTCATCGTAAAATTAGAGCAATTTTAATGCGCCAGCATCACATCCATTTAAATCGAAATACGGTCCAAAAAATTATGCAAAAGCATCATTTACAGTGTAAGGTAAAACCGAAACGCAAACGGAAATCACAAGGAGAAAGTGAAGTAATCGCACCTAATATCCTTAAACGTGATTTTAGTGCAACTAAACCAAATGAAAAATGGGTGACAGATATTACGTATATTCAATATGGAAGTGAAACGTTATATCTTTCGACAATCATGGATTTGTATAATAATGAAATCGTCGCTTACAAGCTTTATAATCACCAACAAACGTCTTTAGTGGTCGATACGCTTGTAGAAACTCTGAATAACCGAAATCAGCCCGAAGGGGTTATTCTACACTCTGATCAAGGTAGTGTGTATACTTCATACGCTTATCAAAATAACTTAAAGCAATTTCATTTGATTAGTAGTATGTCTAGACGAGGGAATTGTTGGGATAATGCGGTTATTGAATCATTTCATTCAAATATTAAAACGGAAGAATTTCAGTATTGTAAGTTTAATTCTTTATCCAATTTAGCAGTGGTAACTAAAATTGATAAATATATTTATCACTATAACGAGAAAAGAATTCAAGAAAAATTAGGCTACCTCACTCCAAAAGAATTTGGAAATAAAGCAGCCTAAAATGGTGTTTTATATGTGTCTCATATCGCTAGGTAAGTTCAATTGTCATACAACTTTTTTTATTTTAAAAAATAGTTGATAGGCCGAGCAAAGTCCAGAATGAAGAGGACTATTTATGGAAATAAAAACTTGTAGCTAGAGAATTTCTTTTAAAAGGATAAAGGAAATGCAATTTTTAGGATTCCTTTGCTTTGCAATGATAAGCCTTTTTCTAACAGGAGGTTTCTTAAGAATCGATATCAGTAAATACGTATCATAAGTTAATGAGCTTTTTGATGGAATAATTGATGAATTCTATAAGAGAATTTGTTTCCACATTCTACACATTGTGAAGCGGTCGCGTGGTTGGAGTTGGTATAATATAAAAGCAGTTGATATAGAAAAAATCTATACCATCTGCTTTTTTGTTTATAAAAATACCATTCAGGACCGATTTTCGTTAAAATAAACATTGCCGATTTTCACAATAGTTTTTCACAAATTATAAATGTCCAAATGTACTTGTGTTTGATAATAAGTTATTAAGCGTGATATAAGTGTAAAAAAAGTGGAACATTTGGCATTATATTTTTTGACCGAGAGTTTGAAGTTGTATCCATAGTGAGAGGATTTGAGTTTGAAATGATAGATAATTTTTGGCGTGATTTACCACGACCATTTTTTGTACTTGCACCAATGGAAGATGTGACAGATGTTGTTTTTCGTCACGTAGTAAGTGAAGCCGGTCGACCGGATGTATTTTTCACAGAGTTTACAAACTCGGATAGCTATTGTCATCCAGAGGGCATGAAAAGTGTGCGTGGCCGTTTGATTTTTACAGAAGATGAACAACCAATGGTGGCACATATTTGGGGGGATAATCCCGAATATTTCCGTCAAATGAGTATTGGCATGGCAGAGCTAGGATTTAAAGGCATCGATATTAATATGGGCTGCCCTGTACCGAATGTGGCATCGAGAGGGAAAGGTAGTGGCCTTATTCTGCGTCCAGACGTTGCGGCAGAACTTATTCAAGCAGCAAAAGCGGGCGGACTGCCTGTCAGCGTGAAAACACGACTTGGCTATAAGGATGTAAATGAGTGGGAGGAGTGGCTAACGCATATTTTAAAACAGGATATTGCGAACCTTTCTATTCATTTACGTACAAGAAAGGAAATGAGCCAAGTAGATGCGCATTGGGAGCTAATTCCGGAAATCAAAAAATTACGTGACCGTATCGCACCAAATACGCTACTAACAATCAATGGAGACATTCCTGACCGTCAAACTGGGCTGCAGCTTGCTGAACAATATGGTATTGATGGCGTTATGATCGGGCGAGGTATTTTTAAAAATCCTTTTGCATTTGAAAAAGAGCCAAAAGAGCATAGCAGTAAAGAATACCTTGATCTTTTAAGACTGCAGCTTGATCTTCAAGATCAATATGCGGAAGCACTGCCACGTTCAATCATAGGGCTTCATCGCTTTTTCAAAATTTATGTCAAAGGATTCCGTGGAGCTGGTGAATTAAGAAATCAATTGATGAACACGAAATCAACAGATGAAGTGCGTGCATTGCTTGATAACTTTGGAAAAGAATGTTGATGGGACGGGGACAGTGAAATGATGTAACTCTCAAAAAGTTAGAGGAAAAATGAATCACATCAACCAATGTGTACTTATTTTATTCAGTTTCAAGTTCCTTTGCAGCCGGCAACTTTTGTTTTGATAAAGTCTGTTTTCTGAAAGAAAAAGGTCTTAAGAATGTAATAAACCCACCAGCACCCTTGTGTTGCCACATACACTCTGCACACGTTGAGGCAGTTGCAAAGATTGAGCTAAAGTAGTGCCTGGTGCTTAATGGGATAGGCTCTAGTTTAAAAAAGGAGGTTTAATGATGGATAATAACGATATATTAATCCGATTGAGATATGCTTTAGAAATAAAAAATAAAGAAATGGCAGAGATATTTCACCTTGGCGGAGTGGAAGTAACAGTACCAGAAGTGATAAAGATTCTAACAAAATCAGATGATGATAATGAAAATGACTTTCAAATTATATGTAATAACAGTATGATCGATTCATTTTTAAATGGCTTTATTATTTTTAAAAGAGGAAAACAAGAGCCCAAAACAGGACAGTCTGATACACCTGAGCCGGTTTTACAGAAAAGCGCAAAAGTTAATAATCTCTTGTTAAAGAAAGTAAAAATAGCACTAGCATTAACTACTGAAGATATGCTGGATATATTCGAAAAGGCGGGAATCAAGGTAACAAAAGGAGAATTCAGTGCTTTATTAAGAAAAGAAGGTCATAAGAATTATAAAGAGTGTGGAGATAAATTCGCCAGGAACTTCTTAAAAGGACTAACTATCAAATACAGGGGATAATGGTATAAAAGCGGATTAACCCCCGAATTTTGGACAATAACTCACTTATTCTTTTGTTTTCACAGTTTTTTATTTGTTGGTTTTCTATCGTTATATTTCAGAAAGGCCATGTGGCTTGACATGGAGCCTCTGCGGGCATAATTCTCCTGCCAAGAAGCCAGCTGTTCAAACAGTTGGCATCGCCAAATGAGGCTATCATGCCCGCCACTCCAAATCAAGCCTTTGCTTTGAAGTTTATGCGCCCCTTATACTCGAACTTCTTTGATTACCAAGGTTCCTTGCTTTTCATAGAATTCTTTTGGGGATAAATCTAGAATGCTAGAATGCATGCGGCGTTCATTATAAAACTTCATAAACCATGCCACTTCTTTGTAAGCTTCTTCGTATGTTTCGAATTGAAATCTACTAAAACAATCATCTTCTAGAATTCGATGAAACAACTCAATATGAGCGTTCATATTAGGTGTTTTTGGCGGAATTCTTTCGTGTTCGGTTTGAAATTCCTGGCAGCCCCGTTCAAAGGCGTGAGAAATAAACTGCGGTCCATTATCAGATCGAATCACAGGCCTTTCCTTTTTATCAACTTGTTTCCTTTTTAATAAAGCTCTTTGTAAAGTTTGTTTTACATCCTGACCACTACAGCTTAGCCCAATATGATAATCAATGATGGAACGATCAAATACATCAATAAAGGAACATACGAAGAAAAATCTTTGTTCGCCTTCAATAAATCCATATTTGATATCCGTTTCCCAAAGTTGATTGGAAGCAGTGATGACTCGATTTCTTGCCAGTTTTCTAGGATAGGAGATTCTTTTTTGACGCTGTGGACGTAGAATATCCAGCTCTTTACAAAGTCTGTATACTTTCTTCTTATTAATGATCAAGTGGTATTTACGACGCAATTGCTTTGTTAATTTTCGATAACCGTAACCAAATCCATCGCCTGCAATTTCTTCAAGAAGCCATTCCTTTATTTGTTCATCTGAAATTTTCTTTCCGTCCTTTTTGATGGAATAACCTGGTGCTGGACGCCCCTCACTTACTTTCTTTTCCTCTACACGACCATTTTCTTGGTAGTAATAGGTTGAGCGAGGAATACCTATTATTTTTAGCCTTAAACGGCTAAACTAACACAATTATCGGTTTAGCCATTTTTCTTCTACTTTTCTTAGATACCCTGCGGGATCTTTCTTGTATTGGTATCTTCTCACATGTTCATCTGTTCTTTCCTTCCAACTATTCATTTCTATACAATACTTCTCATGACTTACAAGGTTTAATCTATTTATAATATTCGGATCGTCGATTGCATCTTCGACAAATACAATATATTCACCATGTCTCATAATGTAGCGATTCCATGATCTTAGTCCTGTAATTCTCCGATGTCTTCGCTTAATTCTGCGGAAAAACAATTCATGATCATTGTTAGTCCTAGGTAAGATGGGATGATCGTAACATGCAAATAATCCTTTCCAAAAACCATTACTATATCTCATTAAATTGTCTACAAATTCGGCGTCTTTCTCTTTTGTTAACTTTTTTTCACACTCTTTTAGAAAGCTACTCAATCTAGTTTGAACGGACTTACTGGTTTTACGTTTTGAAGGCTTTAGGATATTAGCAATCCGTCTAATTCTACTGTGGAGTCTAACGACCTGCCTGTAATCGTTTGTAAAGTTATCAACATTACTGACTATTCTGAACAGCCTTTCGAGTGCAAGGAGCCCCTTTTTTATCCAGACATTTTTCAAGGGAGTCTTGAATCAACTTTGTTTGTTCGTAAACCTTTATTCCTGGTAATTCAAGTGGTGGGCAGCCGTCCTCTAATAGGACAGAACGTATCGCTGCCGTATAAGCTAGTGTTGTTTCCGATTCTAATGTATCTTCTTTTAATGCCTTTTTCTCTATCTCACGAATCCCACGCAATTTCTTTTTAATGTTTGTCTTTAATTTCCGATCTTTATCTACAACAGGTTTTGAGATGTCTTTTAAGTAGTGAAACTGGCAATATTGATAGGGTGTTTCAGGGGATAGTGTTTCAAATGCAAGTCGAATTGATTTTTGACCATCACTAACAAAACCAAGAATAGGAAACCCATAACCAATTATCGGCTTTATAAATTCCATTAGCTCTTCAGTTGAACTGCTCTTGACATTCTTGGCAGCTAAGATTGTCCCACTAAGAACTTCTCTAATAACATAGAGGGTTTCATTCCCTTTTTCTGGCTGCACACCATCCATAGAAAGAATAATTCCTCCGTGTGTTTCGACCGTTTCTTTAAGAATTTCTTTACTATTATACTCAGCACTCGCACGAAGTAAAACTGTATATCTTTCATATAGTTTCTGAACATGACGCTCTGAAACAACAACACCAAGTCCATTTAGGACATTCATAATTTCTTTACGAGTCTTGTGCTCTTTAAAACGTAGTTCTCCAACAAAAGCCAGGACATCAATTCCATAAGTGATATGTTTAACACTTAAGTGCTCAGCTTGTGCAGAGCGAAAAACCGTAGAAATGTTTTTACACTCAGGGTTGGTGCAGCGATAGCCCATATTAACAATTGTTTTTACTCCATTAAGAGTAGAGATAGTCTTCTTCGAGACTGTATGACAATAGTCCAATTTAGATTGGCAAGTTGGGCAGTTTGAAAATTCGGGTCTAAAGTATTTTATTTCATCAGCAACTAAACGGTTTTTTGTACGCATCTATTTCACCATCAATTATAAATTTATTACCTATATTTTATCATAAACCAATAGTGTTGCGCCGTTTTAACCGTTTAAGGTAATCTTTCATTATGAAGCGGAGCATTCTAAATAATAATAAAGTTAGGAAAAATCATTCATGTATGAACTTATAAAAAATATCAATTAACTAAAACCAAATGTACCTTTAGAAATAACTAATCATAACATTCAGAATTTTATATCAATCGCGAAATAGTCATTGTTATAATTTATTCGAATAATAAAAAAGGAGGACTAAAAATGAAAAAAAATATTCATACCAGCAGTTGCAGTAGCGTCAGCGGCAATTTTATCGAATACTACGTTTGCTGATACACCAACTCACCAACCAATTTCAGTTCAACAAAATGCAACAGTTGATCCACAATTCCAATATAAGTCTAATCTAGCTTACTCTATTGGTGTAGAAGCATATTTATATGGATACCCTCTTATTTTGAATGCACAACATGCTGAAATATTTATGAGTACTAAACCTTTAAATCAATTTTATCATTATAGAAATTTAGCTGATGATACGGTAAAAACAGTAGTTTCACCAAACAATGACACCCTTTATTCTTATACTTTTATTGATTTGTCTAAAGGACCCGTTGTTCTAAGCATCCCAAAAATTGATAACGGTAGATATTTTACTTTTCAATTTATTGATGCGTATACAAATTCCTTTCATTACATCGGAACCCGGACGGGTGATACTAGAGGTGGAAAATACGTTATTGTTGGACCAAATTGGAAAGGTCATATAGCCAAAGGAACAAAGCTGGTGAAAGCACCAACCAACTTAATTTTAATGGGAGGACGTACATTAGTTAACGGGACTTCCGATTTAGATAAAGTTCATGCCATTCAAGATAAATATACATTAACGCCTTACAGTAAAAAGCAAGCTGCACCTTCCTTTGATGCACCAGTAATACAACCAACTGATTTCGGTGATCCAGTAAAATTCTTTGATATTATGACGAAATTAATGAAAATGGAAACACCACCAAAAGGTGAAAAAGCATTATTAGACCAATTCAAATTAATCGGAATTGATCCACAAAATGGGTTCGGTGGAATTCAAGACCCCGCAGTTTTAGATGGATTAACAAGAGCAGTAAAAGATGCAAGAGAAATAATTGAAAAATCATCTTCTTCTGTTAGTGTAAACAATAATGGTTGGATTGTATATAATAGCGAAATTGGTAACTTCGGAGATAATTATTTACTTCGAGCAGTTATTGCACAATTTGCACTATATGCCAATATTCCAGATGAAGCTATGTATCCTAGAGCTACAACAGATAGTAACGGAAACCCATTAAATGGTGCAAACAAATATGTGATTCATATGACTAAAGAAGAAATACCACAAGTAAAAGGATTCTGGTCAATTAGTATGTACGGTGCAGACCAATTCTTAGTAAAAAATCCAATCAACCGTTTTACAATGGGAGACCGTACAGAAGGACTTCAATATAACGCAGATGGTTCATTAGATATTTACATCCAAAATGAAGCACCTTTGGGACATGAGTCTAACTGGTTACCAGCTCCTAAAGGGGATTTTAACTTAATGTTAAGAATGTACATTCCTTCAAAAGAGACAATAGAAGGGAAAACAAAGTTGCCTTCAGTAACAAAAGTTTCTGATTAAAATTTAAGAAACCTAGAGTTCATCTAGATTTCTTATTCCTTCACTAAACATAATTTCTTCAATTTATTAACTTATTCCACCCACTTCTAATTTTAACTTTTACCATAAATCACCATCAATTTAGATTAATTCTTTTAAACTAACCTGCCACGTTAGTGGAACCACAGAAAAAAGGCTCTACTCCTTATTGGAGTAAAGCCCCTCAGAAAGTCGAATTTTATGGTAGCATAAAATACCAAAAGCAAATTTTATCACTACCTAGTTTGAGTTGAGGAGATTTCGTAAAGTGGTGATAGACCGATTAGATTCTATTGAAATGCATTTACACACCTTATTATCTAAAGTTTCCTAAACTCTAGAAACCGACACACATAAAAAGAACTATTCTTAGAATAGCTCTTTTACAACAACCTTTTGTCTTAATATAAAAATGTGTGGTTCCCAATCATATAGGCCACTGTTCTGGATGAAAAAAATGTAGAGTTGGATTTCGATGGGTTATAGTAGAACAATACGTTTGTTCTTTCATCCTGTAATGCCTGAGCCACAGCTTGACGGTCTTGATCAGTGGCATTTTTATATTCCAAAGAACCGTCCGTCACAGGTCCGAATTGGCCTGGTTGATAGATGACATCTTTTATTGTGTTCGGATATAACGGCGATGTTACACGATTCAGGATTACATCTGCGACTGCTACTTTTCCTTCAAACGTTTCCCCAGCAGCTTCGGATGCCACAATCCTAGCCAACAATTCATTTTCATCTGTAAGCTGTGATGAAGGGATAAACAGATCCCCAGGCAACGAAATAAACTGCCCCACCTGAATTGAACCTGCATTTTTAATCATTGGATTCATTTCCATGATTGTAGACACTGAGACTTTATTTACAACTGAAATGTGATAGAGTGTGTCTCCTGGTTTCACTGTATATGCGAACACATTTACTGACATCGCAAGAGATATTACACCGACTGTTGCTGCACTGATTAATTTTTTCACGATTTTATTCCCCTTTTGTTTTTATGTATTGTTCAAAAAGTGCCTACTTTTTTTCACTATAGTAAAGCCCACCTTTGTACCTTACTCCCTGTATTTTACTATAAAACTACCAAACAAGTAAAAATTAGTCTATTTATTAAAAAAATCTCATACTGACATGAATAATAGTGCTTAAGGTTTTAGATTCTTGTCCACAGCCTATCCCATCGCATTTGCTTTCTATTCTCCTTATTTACATGAAAAGGAATTTAAGTTTCCCCCTTCTTTTTCAAAACCCTTAGTATAATGAAAAAAATAATCGAGGCGCCATGATGATCAAGAAACTATGGAGTACCTATAAAAAAACGGGGAGACTCTTTTAAACTGGAGAAAGATTTTTATACATTAAAAGAAATGATTGATTTTTTAGTTTGTTTAAAAATAGCAACAACATTATTTAACAGAGCCTAAAAATAAGAAAGGTATCTATTATTAAAGTAATGCGCCCGTTTGTTGAAGAAGAAAGGGTCCTTCACGGTTTATAAAAATAGGGGACCACAATCATCTTCATGAGTTTGGATATATGTCCATGAAAAACTTCTCCTCAATATAGGGTCTTAAAAAGAATGAATTTGCTCTACATTGGTCAAGACCCCATTTTATAGACATCGAATAAAGTCCATAAGCTGCATGCTAGCGTCGGTATGGCAACCTTGGGTTATGGGGACTGGTTTTAAATAATTAAGGTAATCCGGCGTCAGGAACAGAACGGTAACAGATTTCCTGGCGCCGTTATTTAATTTCACACTGACTAACGTGGAATTTGAAGACGCGAAAAAATAAAACAAACTCTTAAAGCATAAAATGTACTAAGAGGTGATCGGTATGCCAAGAGTTAAATACACGACTGATGACGTAGAATTATTGGCAAGAATGATGAGAGCAGAAGCCGACGCGAAGCTATTAAACAATTGAAATTGAGTGACCAAGCAGACGGACTACAATTATCACCTCAAGTTGATCAAACAAGTGCTGCTCCTACTTCTATCATTGTTGAATTTAAGGACAAGCCTCAAAAGACCGCCATGTTACTGGCAGAGGAAGAAGGTAAAACCCTTTCAGCAACAGATGCACAAGACAAAGTAGATGCTTCACACGAAAAATTTGGAAATGATTTAAAAACAATTTTCAAAAAAGATTTAGATGCAAACAAGAATCCCTACAAAATTAAGCGGTCATACAAAAATTCATTCAATGGCGTAGCCATGACGGTTCCGGCCAACAGGGTAAAAGACTTACTTAAGTCCAATATGGTACAGGCTGTATACAGTGATATGAAAGAACAAATAGAGCCGCCTACTTTAGGACAAGGTTCTACTCAACAAGCTGCAACACATACAATGGTCACCTTCCCTGGAATTGAAAAACTTCATGCAGAAGGTTATACAGGGAAAGGCGTTAAAGTCGGGATTATCGATACCGGAATCGACTATAATCACCCAGATTTAAAAGGTGCCTTTAAAGGTGGTTATGATTTCGTCGATAACGACAATGATCCTATGGAAACAACCTATGATGATTGGAAGAAATCGGGACAACCTGAAACAGCAGGTGGTGAAGCTTACTATACGGAGCACGGGACACATGTTGCAGGGATTCTTGCAGGACAAGGTAAAAATACGAGCACAGACATGCCTGTTGAAGGTGTGGCACCGGATGCGGATATTTACTCCTATCGTGTTCTTGGACCATACGGATCTGGATCTTCATCAAACATAATAGCAGGTATTGATAAAGCGGTATCAGACGGGATGGACATCATTAGTATGTCGCTTGGTGCCAATTATAATGATCCATTGTATCCGGATGCGATTGCTGTTAACAATGCAGTACTTGCAGGTGTAACAGCCGTTGTTGCAGCCGGAAATTCTGGAAGCTCTATGTATACACTAGGTTCTCCAGGTACTTCTCCATTAGCGATCACCGTTGGAGCTAGTGATACATCTGTCACAATTCCAACATACAAAGGAACAGCGCTAGCGTCTACAGGAGATTTGCCAGCTGATCTGAAGCTCGCTGCCAAAGGCATGTCTGATAACATTGCTGATTTTCAAGGTCAAACATTGCAAATGGTAAATGTAGGATTAGGTGGTGAAGCTAGTTATTCGAAACGTGATCCTTCAACTGGTAATATACACCAATTGATGTAAAAGGGAAGGTTGTCCTTGCACAGCGGGGGAGCTTTAGTATTGCCCAAATCATTGCTACAGCAAAATCGCATGGTGCAAAAGCTGCGGTTTTATACGATGCAGATCAACCATTAGGCGATGTTTATTTAGCAGACGGATTTAATTATATTCCAACGTTTTTACTAAGCAATGCACAAGGACACGCCATCGCTAATAGCTTACCTATATTTGGACCATTACAAGGAACTTCTATCGGCTTTACTTTTGGTGATATGAGCCAAATCGTAACACAAGGTAATCAGCTAGCTCCCTTTAGCTCTCGCGGCCATCACGTGTATTGTATGATATTAAACCTGAAGTCACCGCGCCTGGGGTATCTGTCTATTCAACTGTACCGCCATATATGCATGGCGCAGACCAAATCGGCAATTATCAATATGCCTATGATCGTTTATCTGGTACATCGATGGCAACCCCACAAGTTTCCGGTGTAGCAGCATTATTAAAGCAAGCACATCCGGATATGACGCCTGCTGATATTAAAGCGACACTAATGAACACAGCAGATCCATTAAATGGAGATTATAGTGTGTATGAAGTGGGTGGTGGAGTTGTAGATCCATACAAGGCAGTTCATGCGCAAACAGAAATTGAAGTTCATGCTAAAACTGAAACAGTTACTAATACTGATAGTAGTTCGAACGGCCCTACTACTCTTGCAAGCAAAGGAATTAAAACAATTAAAGACGATACGGGTGCAATTAGCTTCGGTGAACAAGCAGTTAATGGAAAGGATCTTAAAGATTCACGTTCCCTTACGATTTACAACCATAGCTATCAAGACAAAACGTTCAATGTGCAAGTGAAATTTCAAACGTTAAGCAGCCGATTCACGAATGACTCTAGAGCGGATAACGATGCTTCTGCCAATGGTGTGACACTAGATGTAAAACCAGTTGTAACCGTAAAGAAAAGCAGTAAAGCAAATATGGATGCTACGATCACAGTTCCAGCAACAGCGAAACTAGGAACATATGAAGGGTATGTTGTTTATACAAATAAGGACAACCCAGACGAAACGTATAAGATTCCATTTGCGATTCATACCGTTCAAGAAGGAATTGATTATGTCAAAGGAGATCCAGCTGCCTATACACTCCCATATGAAGCAGGGAGCAATGCAACAAGATGGTCCCTTGGCGTAGACTTCAAACTCAAATCTCATATGCGTACATTTGATTTCTTCCTTGTTGATCCAAAAACAAATCAAGAAATCGGCTACCTAGGTACAGGAGATGGAATGGGAGCCGATGAAAATATTAATTATTATTTCCGAGGTGTCCTGAACAATGGTCAATATTATCCACTAACGGGAGATCCGGATAATCCAATTTCATTTGATTTTAAAGAGACAGACCCAGGATTGTACAAAATTAGAATGGTTGGGACAAATGATGAAGGAAAAACCTTCACATCAGATGCACCGGTTTACTATGGAGTGAAAGAGCCAAAGGTAACTATGAACTATGATGCTGGACAAATCGTTGAAACGGCTAATCCAACTGATAAAAATGTTACCGTGAATGGAACTGCTTTTGATGCAGACATCGCTGATATGCAAGCGGCAGGAATTGATGCTTCACAAGGTGATAACATGATGACCTATTATAATCCAAGTAATTCTGCTGAAAAAAATATACCGGTGGATGGACAAGGAAACTTTAATGCAACAATCCCATTGGCTACAGCAGGTCCATTTGTATTGCCAATTACAGAATATGATTTTTATGATTGGGACAAATCAACGGTTAGAAATTACGGAAGCACTAGAGATGTCTACTTTGTGAAAAAGGGCACTGCTTATTCTTCCGCAATCTCTGACAAGCAAAGAATAAATATGGGAGATACAACGACTGTCACTTTCTCGATGAAAAATGTGACAACAAATGTGAAGCAAGCTGTTTACTCTTTCTTATATCCAACCCAGTACCTTGATGTCGTAAATGCTAAACCGCACGGGACATATAATGGCAAACTAGATGTTCAATATTCTAGTACTCCTTTTAATAGTACGTACTCTGTTATGACGATCACGGCAACAGCAACAGGTGACTTGGCGAACACGGGTATCGTTGGCGATGCGTCATTAGTGGACATGACATTTAAAGCAAAAGACTCTTATTACAAAGGCCCAATGCAGTTTGAAGATCCAACTGGTGCTTCTCGGTTCTTTAAAGCTACTTATACAAATGTAGATAATAGCACAGTAACAACCCAAGGAATTCAACCTTATTTCTACATTACACCGACGTATTCTCTCATGAGAGCACAAGTACAAGCAGAGGGATTAATGACATTTAGTGGCCCAGAGCCTGAAATGAACCAAATTGACTATAATAAGGCTGGGACCAAAATTAGTGTGACGGATGCAGATGGAAAAGAATACGGTGTAACGGATCCCTTAGGGTAATAAGCAATTTCCCATTCGCTTTCAGAACAAGATTGCCGATTACAGACAAGACGTTTACATTGAAGATTGATGTGCTTCATTGCTTCTCCTTTATTTAAACTCCGTTGAATTCGCCGACGGATTGTTTTACTTGAGATGTAATCTAAGATAAAGATCGTCTTTTCAATTCTTCCCATCTCTCTAAGTGCCTTAGCAACCTTGTTCTGTCGAGCATAAGAGCCTAGCTTACCCATAATAAGTGCACCTGACACTTTCCCTTCTTGAATAGAATGTGCTAATCGTAAAACATCTTCGTAATTTTCACGTATGACCTTTAATCAATTTGACCACGTAGGAAATTTTCGAATTTTGGAAAATTGCTGGGTTTTCCAATTACATAAAGCTTTGAGTCTGACAAATCCCGTAGGCGTGGAGCAAACTTAAATCCTAATAGATGGGTCAATCCAAAAATTTAATCTGTATAGCCAGCTGTATCTGTAGAATGCTCCTCAATTGATAAAACCTGAATATTGAGCGCTAACGAAGCGATAAATAGTCGCTCCTTTGCCTGATCCATAATGTGGATTAGGATCGGCACTAAGGGAAGAAACCCCTACTTGCACGCGCATACCATCAGATGAGGATGTGCTTCCATTCCCCCAATAGGATACTAATGAACGACGATGATGAAAGTTTACAAGAGTAGCTTGTGCTCTATTCATTGCATCCTCATGCATGCGCCACTGAGATGCATTGGCCATTTGGTGATAAGAGATCACTGTATTGGTGTAAGGGCATTATTATTTTTACTTCCATAATCGAAATTCATTATAAAGAATATAGTAAATTATCAGACCAAATAACTAAATTGATAAGGGGGTTAATAGATACCTGTTGTAAAAGCAAGCAGTGAAGATATTGATCTCTTGGCAAGGTTGAAAAGGCGGAAGCAGATGGCTGAAGAATAGGGGATGCTGCTGGTTGGAAATGTAGGCATTAACCGAATCAGATACAATTGCTCAGACTTTAACGGACTAGCAGCTCATATTGCAATGGGTACTAATATCGGGTTAACCAAAATGGCTGATGCAACACCTGGTAAAATAAAGTTATAAACCCTGTTGGCAGATTGTCTCTATACATAATCTGTTATTGCTTAGGCAAAACTACGGAATAAATGCTCCTGCAGGAGGTTTAGATGAATCAAAAGCAAATTTACGCTATTCATATTTATATTTTAATGATCATATCTACAGGTTTCACTGTACATGTTTTAGGTGTCCCAGCATTATTAACTGTTGCTAAAAGGGACGCATGGATAAGTACCATTTGCAGTAGCATTCCTGTCGTTATTTGGATGCTTTTAGTTTTTTATCTTTATAAAAAACTAAATAATGATGATATTATCTCATTTCTCCAAAAAACTCTTAGCAAATGGGCTTTCTCTATTTTTGCCATCTTATCGTGTATATTTTTTTTATCAAATGCCTTTATTACCCTTAAGTTTACCCTTTATTGGGCAAAAGCGAATTATACACAAGACATCCCTGATTTTGTCGTTATATTATTATTTTCATTCATTTGCTATTATTCAGCGGCAAAAGGGCTGCGAACAATTAGCGTGGTTGCTTTAGTATTATTACCCCTTGTTGTTTTTTTCGGATTTCTAGTGGGATTGGGAAATATGCCAAATAAGAATTATGAACTGCTATTTCCTATATTTGAAAATGGTTATAAGTCCTTTTTTCTAGGGCTAACATATGCCAGTACTACTATATTTGAGGTTTTCTTTATCTTGTATTTAACATCAGAACTCAAGGATAAACTAAAGCTGAAGTGGCTCATAGTTGTTGTAATGATTCTTGTTGAATTATCTTTTGGTCCTTTAGTAGGGGCTATAGCTGAATTTGGTTCAGTAGAAGCAGAAAAAATGAGGAATCCTGCATACGAGGAATGGAAATTATTGACGATTGGACAACATATCACCCGCCTTGATTTTCTTTCTATTTTTCAATGGCTTTCAGGTGCTTTTATTCGGGTCAGTATATCTTTATTTATCTCTGCCAAACTTTTTTCATATAATAAAAAGAAAAAATGGGTTCTTCCTGTCCTTTGCGTCTTATTATTCATTGCCGCATGTATTAATTGGGATGCCACCTCGCTTCTTAATTATTCGTTGAAGGTTTACTATCCCATTAGCCGTATATTTGAAATCTGCACCATGTTATTTCTATTATTAGTTGTTATGGTAAAAGGTGATAAACAATGAGAAAAACCCTACCTGAAAAAATATACATCGACATAGAACAATTAAAAAGTTGGTTTGCAGGTTCTACTGATGTTGTCATAAAAAAAGGACCTATAAACAAAAAATTGCCACCTATTCATTGGAAGTTCTGTATTGTCCCAATTTAGTGGATATGAAACATATGAATGAAGTTATTTTTCCACACATTAATGCTGTAATGGAACAGAAAGGTCAGTTAACGATTGATTTGTTAAGTAATATTTTGGAGGTAAGTAAACTTAAAGATAGGACGAACATTAAAACCGAGGTGGAGCAAAAACTTTTTTCAGGAGAATTAATTATTTTTAGTCATGATTTAAATGATCTTTTTTTCATCCCGGCAGTCAGCGTTCCAAAGAGGAGCCCGGAAGAATCCAGTTTTGAGACTTCCGTCAGAGGACCAAGAGATGGATTTGTAGAGAATATATCGGATAATATGGCATTAATCCGTCAGAGGTTAAAAACCTCCTCTTTAAAAAGTATTGAATATTTGATAGGTGAAAGAAGCAGAACGAAAGTATTATTACTTTATATGGAAGATATCATGAACCCATCCATTCTTGAAGATGTAAAAAAACGATTAGATTCAATAAAAATCGATATTGTTGTAAGTAGCTATGAAATTGAAGAGCTTTTATATGATAAACAATTTTCCATTTATCCATTAATGGATTATATAGGGAGACCTGATTTTGCTGTCCAATCTTTAACTCAAGGGAGATTTGTGATTCTAGTGGATGGAAATCCAACTTGCTTAATTGGACCTGTAAGTCTTCATCAAGTCCTATACTCACCAGAAGACTCTCATGTTAGTTTTTATTATGTTAGCTTTGTTCGCCTATTAAGGATGATTGGTATATTTATCTCCCTTTTTCTCCCAGGATTTTATATCGCATTAATCACATTTCAACTTGACCAAATACCTTATACGTTTTTGGCTACGATAGCTGTTTCTCGGATCGGATTACCTTTATCCTGCCAGGCAGAAGGCCAGTATCATGCTTATTCTGTTTGAGTTATTTAAAGAAGCTGGACTGAGGCTCCCAAAAGCTGTTGGTCAGACTGTTGCCGTTTTGGGCGGGTTATTTATAGGAGATGCCGCTATTCGTGCTGGAGTGACTTCTCCATCCATGTTAGTCATTGTTGCAATCACAGTCATCTCAGGTTATACACTGATTAATCAAAACATTGCTGGCAATATCACTATTCTTCGATTTTTTAACTTATTATTTTCAGCATTCTTTGGTTTGTTTGGTTTCTTTATTTCTTTCTTTTTCATTATAACAGTCACGGTATCATTAGAGAGTTTTGGTCAGCCATTTGTTTCGCCTTTTACCAAACCAAATTTATCGGATTTTATAAAAAGTTATATTAGACTGCCGTATAGCTTTCTAAAAAAACGTAATCAAGCCTTTCGTCCAATTGATGGCGACAGTCAAAAGGAGTAATATATGAGGAAAAAATTTTTTCTTCTTTTTTTATTACCTGTGAGGGTATTGGTGTAACTGGCTGTGGGGGATCAAAAGAAATTCAAAATCGAACTTATATCACAGCTTTAGGGATTGATTATTCTAAAGGTGAATTTATCGTGTTTATTCAAGGATTGAATTTCTCAAATATTGCCAAACAAGAAGGCAGTTCTGGTTTACAGCAAGCAGCACCTATGTTTATCGGTCAGGAAAAAGCCAAAAGTATACAGGCTGCATTTAGTAAATTAGAGCAAAATACAGCCCTGCCACTTTATTACGGTCATATTAGGACCATCATTTTAAGTAAAAATGTAATAAAAAAACATTTAAATTCAGTAATTGAATATATGGGAGAAAACCCTTTTTTAAGGTACAACTGCTGGCTTTTTGGAACAAAAGAAGATGTTAAAGAAATTATATTGGGAGAGAGTTTTTTTAATTATCCATCTCTATATTCAATCATTCATAATCCTGAACCTTTGTTTAAGGAGAATTTTATTATTCCTATTGAAAAATACAATCGTTTCATCTCAAAGTATTATCAAACAGTCGGATCCTATGTCATTCCCTCCATTAGTATTAAAAAAGATCAATTCTTTAATAATAAAAAGCCCAGTAATATCAATTCTCTGGATGGCGGTTTCGTGATTGGACAGCAACAATACAAAGGATGGGTAAAAAAGCAAGACCTTACAGGTTTAAAATGGTTTTCTAAACAAGCATCCACCATTCCGCTTTCACTTTTTAAGGAAAAAGTAAGTGTAATTATCAGGAAACCAAAAGGCTTAATTAAAGTATTGAATGGAAGTAAACCGACCTATGACTTATTCGTAAAAGCAAAGGCAATACTCGTTCAAAATGAAGAAAATATGAGTGTTAATAAAATTCAAAAAGAATTGGCACTAAAAATAAAACGTGAAATTGTCAAAACAATAAATAAAAGTGGTGAAATCCATGCAGATCTTTTAAATATGAGTGAAAAACCCTATCGATATAAACACAGCAAGTGGGATATCCAAACACTCAATTCAATGGATAAGAGCTTAATAAAGGATATAATCGTAAAAATAAAAATTGTAGAAAATGCAAGTTATAAAAAGTAAATGAATCAGTACAAAAAGTATACCAAAAGTATGGATTTCAAACAGTCGATAAATTTTTAGGTGGGAAAAGGATTAAAGAAATCCGAGAATAAGAAAATGAATCTTTATATCTCTGGTCTTTCATATTGAGCTACGAGCTGCTTTAGTAACATTTTCTCCTCCATAATAATAGCTAAAATATTTAGGTTTTATTCAATTAAAGGGTGCATTTATGGAGTAACTAAAAAAACCCTATTTCTCAGAATTAAATTGAGAAATAGGGCTTTTTAATATTGGTATTTCCTTAGCGTTGTAAATTCGCGTTTTGCTGGTGGTACCCCATGCCCATCAAGCTAAGTTAAAACAATACCCCCAAAAATGAAAAATCGCTATGCTTATCGTAAGAAGTTTACGAGAAAGGATGGTGTTTTTTTGAATCCTATCATCTTAATTGAACTGACACTTTTTGCACAAGAATTACAACGATTTCTATCTCCATAAGTCCTACAAGAAACCGCCAAACAAGTTGGTTTTGTGCAGCGATCTAGTAAGTATCAAGCAAATGAACTCATCGCCCTTTGCGTTTGGCTCAGCCAAGAAGTCGCTAGTACATCGCTTACGCAACTATGTAGTCGGTTAGAGGCTTCGACGGGTATACTAATGAGCCAAGAGGGGCTCAATCAACGCTTTAATCCAACAGCTATCGCATTCCTCCGAGAAGCCTTTACTTCACTCCTAACACAAAAACTCTGTGCGACACAATTGCTATCTTCACACATGATTTCATCTTTCGAACGTATTCGGATTTTAGATGCAACTGTGTTTCAGCTACCTGATTCCTTCGCCACCGATTATCAAGGCTCTGGTGGGAGTAGTAATACGGCAGGCGCGAAAATCCAATTGGAATACGATTTACTGAGTAAATTAGCGGCTCTTAAGCGTTTATTTGATGAGAATGGGATTATTGGAGCTTTAGCGATTGATCAACGTGGTTCATTAAAGAAAATGATTGCCGCTGGAAGTTCAAGGCCTTTAGGTAATGAGGGGAGCATCCGCTTTAAAGAAGTGGTTTCAGAAGAGCTGACACCTTATGCAACATCAATTCTATTAGATCCGGAATATGGTTTGCCAGCTGCGAACGTCCGCCATTCAGACGCAGGATTGTTAGTGGCATATGAAAAAACCGGCTATGATGCCACAGCGGGTGGCCGATTACCTGATTTATTGACAGACTGGTCTGTAAGGCGTCTGAAGGAAGCTGGAGCAGATGCGGTTAAATTTTTACTATATTATAATGTAGACGAAGATAAAAAAATTAATGATTTTAAAAGAATCGGTGCAGAGTGTGCAGCAGAAGACATTCCATTTTTCTTAGAAATTGTTACTTACGATCCTAAGATTGATAATGTGAAAAGTTTGGAATTTGCCAAAGTAAAGCCTCATAAGGTCATCGAAGCAATGAGGGAATTCTCTAAACCACAGTACAAAGTAGATGTTTTAAAGGTAGAAGTTTCAGTAGATATGAATTTGGTGGATGGTTATGCACAAGGTGAGAGCGCCTATAGCCAGGAAGAAGCCGAAGCGTATTTTAAGGAGCAAAGTGAAGCAACTGATTTGCCATTTATTTTCTTAAGTGCTGGTGTAAGTGCAGATTTGTTCCAGCAAACCTTAACATTTGCCAAGAAATCTGGATCCAACTTTAACGGTGTCCTCTGTGGCCGCGCAACAGGGAAGAATGGTGAACAGGCAGGACGCGACTGGTTACAAGATACCGGCAAAAAAAATATCCAAGTGATTAACGTTGTCTTAAAGGAGACAGCAAGCTCATGGTTTGACAAGATAACTGGGTGAGCTCAGGGGAAGCAGTACCCTCTTTTGACTTTCAGGAATTTGAAGCTTTTAGATTCATATTATATCTAGTTTAAGTTATAGTAAAAAAACGGCTTGGTTTCCAAGCCGTTTTTTTATGCCAGTAATGCCGATGAAGTAGTCGATTGGATTATTAATAAAAACTACTGGGATTATCAAATTTTTTTATGTTCAAACCTTTGAGCTATAGTATAGTTAGAGCTTTTTGGTTAATTTAACGTGTCTCTATACGCTTATCCAAAAGAATTGGCTTTTGAAAAATTCACCATATCGTATTGTGTCATAGGTATCAATCAATAATCCGAATCAAATTGGGTTGGAGAGATGATGAATTCAATCCATAGGCATAGCTATAAACCCCCAGCTGTAAGCAGGGCCTGGATACCTCTAAACTCGGGAAAGCCGAAAAACGGCAATCGGAGTACCTTCGGTTGCAGATAGAGCCATAAATACTGCGCTTACATATACGATGTCAATTCGGGATAGTGTTAAGACAATACCGACAGGAAGTGGAACTCCTTTTTCAATCGGACCGATGGGGTAAGCCATAGCACCTTGGTATTCAATCTCTACAGATGGCAGTTCACAGGTGCCCAGTTTCCATTAGTCTGTTCAGTATATGGCTATTTCTTTTTTCTTTATCGCCTTCTAGCCAAGTGGGAACTATAAAAACAGCTACATGTTCTGTTCCTTGAACTCTGGCGGTAACAACTGAATAATCTGCATGTGCGGCAGAGCAGAAAAATTTATTTCCATAGAGTCGAGAATGGCTGCCATCTGGAATAGCTGCCAAAACATTAGCGGAATATTGGAACCACCTTGAATTTCGGACATGATTTGTGGGCCAATCGCAAATTCACCATCTATGCCTTCTTTACTGTGTTCAAGTATTCTTTCTAATTCAGGAGAGCGTTCATCTCGGAAATGTTCTAAAAGTGCAATTAATCCGTCTGTGAAAGCAATTGGGCATCCCACGTCAGCCTCGCCATTATGATGGAGTAAAAATCGTTTCATCGCACGTTCTCTTTTACTGAATTTGCTTGAAAATAATCAAGAGGAGAAAACTTCTTTTTCTAACTGGATCATTTCTTGCTGTCTAACGATTCAATCGATTCGATGGTTGTGGGCATCAAAATACCTTAGCTTTGGATGATTTTCAAACTCTTAAAATCTCTTTAATTAAGTTCCGCCATCTCCCAGATGTATTTTTTTAAAACGGCTTCAAAAGTTTGTATAATCATACCAAGATTCCTCTCCACTATATTTTTGGAAAACCTGTTTAAGAAATGGATTCTGCAGGTCTTCTAAAAGCTCAAGCCGTTCAAGAAAGTGGTCAAACAAGGATGTATTATTTGTTTTTGTAAGGATATCAGGTATATCCCTACTAATGAAGGCTGGTTGTATTAAGCGAGCATTATGGACCTGTACTCACGTAAAATTGTTGGATGGTCCCATGGATAAAACAATGGCAAAAGATATAGTGATGAATGCATTAAAAATGGGCTTACAATCGACAGAAACCTTAACTTTTATATGGTGTATATCAATGTTTTCATGTTTGATAGGTGGTTTCCACCAGAGTTTTGGATGTTTGTTAAGCCGTCAACATCGAGAATGCGAATGGTTCGTTGTGTGATTTGGATTAATTTTTGGTTTTTCCATTTGTTTAAAATTTGGTTTACTGTGGTTCTAGTGGTACCTATATACCTCGCGAATGATGTTTGATCGAGCGAAAATGTTCCAGTTTCGCTTACAACCTTTAATAAATAATGAGCCATTTGCTGTTCAACAGGGCAGTTTAGAAAAGAAATGATATCTGCAAGTGTCCTAAATTTATAGATTAAAGAATTTGTAAAGGTACGCGCTGCCTCAGGGTGCTCCTTACAAACTCTTGTTAGGCTATCATCGGAGAAATAGTAGATTACAGATGGACAAGTAATTATAGCTGATGTTAAGTAGGATTCCTTTTTAACCCCATGTTCTCCAAATAACATTCCCTTAGGAACGTAATTAACGGTCCGTTCCACACCTTCGCGGGAAAGAAGCGTTATTTTCACTCCGCCCTTATCTAAGTAAAAAAACCCTTTTCCTTCCCCTTCCTGGTGGTATACGATTGTATTTTCCTGTACCTCTTGTTTAACCCCAAACTTTAAGTACGGTTGCCATGAATACTGAAGTTCTTTCATAGCATATGTCCTCCTTTAACCAAGAAGCTTTTTTAAGACATCAGGATTTCTGATGATATATTTTTTCCCTTGGATTTCAAGTACATTTTCTTCTTTCCATTGTTTTAATATCTTATAAATGGTAATTCTGTTTAAACCAGTGCATTTGACTAGATCTTGTTGTGAGAGGGGAACTTCACTATTTTTAAATTCGTAACAGATATTTAGAAGGATGCGTGCGAGTTGTTGCTCAGGTAATAAGGTATCCAAGTAAATTTTATCAGCAAGAATATGCATTTTATGTATGACTGTTCGGATAAATGTGTTTAATAATGATGGCTGTAGATTCATCAGTTTCTCAAATCTTTCAAAAGAGAAAAAATAAAGAATGGAATCCTTGACAGCTGTCGCCGTTGTAAAATGAGACTTGTGATCCATCGCTTGCACACCTAAAAGCTGACCCGGTAGGGCAATGTTTAACAAACGGTCATTTCCAACGATAGTGGTAGTTGTCACTTTTATTAACCCCTTTTGAAGATAATAAAATCCATCCCCTAAAGTACCTTGCTTATAAATAAATGCTTTTTCTTTGAAAAATTGCCTAGTGCCAAAATGCAAATAATTATCCCACTTAATATCATTGTCAAACAGGATAGACACCATACCAACTCCTAAATAAAAGATTTAGTCAAACAGTTATAACTGTCTTTCAAAGTCGTCTTAGAGATTATGAATCTTTTTTTCTAAAGGTACTAACATGGTATTGGGATAATATTTATCTATCACTCTTTGGTATCGCTTACATAATAGAAATAAATAAATACAGAATCGAAAAAATTAAATCTTATCAAAAAAATTAGAAAATGGAGATTTATGTTGCTCACTTAACAGTAGTGTAAAGTAATTAAATTATAAAATCAAATGGTAGTCGCAAGATACAAAATACTCTAATAAATGGGGGCGTTTTCAAAACATAAATTTGGCAGACAAACTAAATTCCGGCTAATAATGAAAACTATTTTAAAAATTAATATTTTTAAGAAAAAATGTTTATAAGACGACAATTGATTAAAAAAGATAGTCCTATAATTTAATTATGAAATACATAAGGAGGATTTATATGGGTATTCGTACAGGAGCACAGTATATCGAAGGAGTAAAATCCCGTAATCCAGAGGTTTGGTTAGCGGGGAGAAGAGTATCAAATGTTTATGAGGAACCGGTATTTCAAGCGCCGATTCATCAAATAGCAAAACTATATGATTTGCAGCATGATCCAAAGGTGCAAGAGAAAATTACCCATGTTTGTGCAGAATCTGAAGAAAGAGTGTCAAATGCTTTCTTAGTTCCGAAAAGCTATCAAGATCTCGAAGCCCGGAGAGGAACGTTTGAAGAGTTTGCAAAAGCTACCTATGGATTAATGGGCAGGACACCGGATTTCTTAAATGTAGTTGTAACGTCCATGGCGAGTAACTCGGAATTTTTAGATAAATACAATCCTGAGTGGGGCAGAAATATTCGTAATTATTATAAGTACATTCGGGATAATGACTTATTTTTAACCCATGCCATTATCAACCCACAAAATGACCGAAGCAAGGCTTCTCACGAGCAGCAGGATATGTATACTCATTTAGGTGCGGTCAAAGAGACCCCTGAGGGCTTAGTCGTAAGAGGTGCCAAAATGCTTGCTACTCTTGCACCAATCACGGATGAAGTAATTGTCTATTCTTTCCCAGGCTTTAAACCAGGAGATGAGCGATATGCATTAGCATTTGCACTTCCGATTGACACTCCAGGATTACGAATTATCTGCCGTGAAGCCATGCAGGATGGAAAGCGTTCTGTCTATGACCATCCGCTTGCGTCTAGATTCGAAGAAATGGATGCTGTCCTCGTGTTTAATGACGTCCTGGTACCATGGGATCGCGTCTTCCTTTATAACAATGTGGAAGCAGCAAATCTGCTTTATCCGAAAGCAGGAATCGCACAGCAGCCGGCACACCAATCTGGAGTTAGAGGGCTGATCAAGCTACAATTTGCAACTGAAGTCGCCTGTAAAATAGCTGATTCTATTGGAGTTGATGTCTATCTGAATGTTCAAAATGATTTAGGTGAATTAGTCCAATCGGTTGAAACTATTCGTGCATTGTTGAGGGTTGCAGAATATGAACATGAAGTAACGGCTTCCGGTGAGGTGATGCCAGCCTATGCACCACTTGAAACGATTAGGGGATTGCTTCCAACAATGTATCCTCGCGCGATTGAGGTGATGCAAATCATTGGTGCAGGCGGACTGCTTATGTCACCAACGGATGCGGACTTTGAGAATCCTGAATTAAGAGGAGATTTGGATCGTTATTATGTAGGCAAAGAGGGTGTACCTTCAGAGGACCGTGTTCATTTGTTTAAATTAGCTTGGGATTTATGTGGAGAGGCATTTGGCCAGCGGCTCCTTCAATACGAACGCTATTATACAGGAGATCCAATCCGCAAACGGGCGATTTTCTACAATAACTTCAAGCGTAAGGACTCATTTGAGCTGGTTGAAGACGCTCTAAAAATATACGATACAAAGAATGAACTTATAAATAATTAACAAATAACGAAAGTCAAGTTCGGGGAGGTGTGGAAGATGAAAACGCTGAGTAATGGAATCTTGGAATTGCCAGAATCAGTCATAGCGATCGGTGCCTTTGACGGGGTACATAAAGGCCATCAAGAAGTGATAAGAATGGCTGTGGAAAAGGCTAAGGCTTCCAACATTACAAGTGTTGTTTATACCTTTGATCCCCCTCCACGAAATTTCTTTCAAGGCGTACAGATCCTGACGCCAATTCAGGAGAAGGTGAAAAGGATTGAGAAGTTAGGTGTTGACTATGTCGTTGCTGCCAGTTTTGATGAATGGTTTGCAACCGGCCGCCTAATGATTTTATCTGCGAATTAACAAAGCTTAACCCAATGGAAATCATTATCGGTGCTGATTTCCGATTCGGGAAAAATAGAGAAGGCGATGTTGCCCTTTTAAAAAAATATTTCCCCATTCATGTGACTTCCCCGGTTTATTGCAAAAGTGGGAAGCTCATCTCATCCACTAGAATACGCCAGTTGTTATCTGAGGGGGATTTTCAGCAATCTTACGCATTACTTGGCTGGCAAATCGGGGTTAAATAATAGGCAGAGTGTGATACTGCTTGGTTAATAGGGGGTTTTTATATGAAGCTACTAGGTGTTTCAGGCACGATTATCGGTGCAAAGACAAGTATTGTAGTCCAAAAGGTATTAGAAGAAGCAAAGAAGTACCAGCCGGACCTTGAAGTGGAACTGTTGGATTTAAGAGAATATGAGGTTCAGTTTTGTGATGGACGTAACCCTTCCGACTACAATGATGATACAAAGAAGGTTTTGGAAATCATTCATTCCGCCGATTTTTATATTATCGGTACGCCAATATTTCAGGGGTCACTTTCAGGACCGCTCAAAAATTTATTTGATTTAATCAATCCCAAAGATCTTCGTAATAAAATAATGGGCTTCATCGCGACCGGCGGGACCTATCAGCACTACCTCGTCATAGAAAATCAATTGAAGCCAATCGCTGGTTTTTTCCGAGCCTTTGTGGCACCTGGCTATGTGTATGTGAATAACGATCATTTTAATCGTGATAATGAAATTATCGATACAGATGTACTAAACAGAATTACCTCGTTAGCTAGTGAAGTGGTTTTCATGCAAAAAGCATTAAAATCAACAGAAAATCAGTTAACATCTGTTTTTTAAAAGATTTGGTAGATTTTTAGTGAGATAGCAGTTATGGATTTCTACGGACGTTACAGGAGTAGTTAATGATATAACTGTCCACATCCTTGTTTTGTATTAAAAAGGAGTAAATGAATGCCAATCGTTGAAATCAAACTATTAGAAGGCAGAGATGCAAAGGTATAAAGGAAATAAATGAAAGAGATTACTGATGTCATCGCGGCTAATCTTGATGTTCCCGTTGAAAGAGTACGGATCCTCCTTCTTGAAATTCCTTCCGAAAACTGGATTGTTGGGGGAGAAACAATTAATTGATCGCTAGAAACAAATTTTGAAGGGAGACTATTAATATGACAAACTCGCTTAAACCTATCAACCTTTGGGGATTTATTGAGGAGAATAAAGAACTGCTTAAGCCACCGGTAAATAATAAAGTAGTTTGGAAGGATTCAGAATTACTGTTCATGGTGCTTGGTGGTCCTAACAAACGTCGTGATTTTCACGTCGACCCATCTGAAGAGATTTTCTATCAATTAAAAGGCGACTGCTATGTCGAAATCATAAATGCAGAGGGAAAAAGGGAAGTCATCACTGTAAAAGAAGGAGAAGTTTTCCACCTGCCGCCAAATGTTCCTCACTCCCCGCACCGGGTGGCAGATACAATCGGTATCGTCATCGAACGTGATAGAGCGAAAGGTGAATTAGAGGATTTTGTGTGGTTCTGTGAACAATGTGACCATGAGATGCACCGAGTAGGTGTTCAATTAACAAATATCGAAGTTCAAGTAAAAGAGGCGATTAACGGTTTTAACGGAAGCCTGGAGCTACGTACTTGTAAGATGTGCGGCCATGTGATGCCAGAAGAAGCGAGTGAATGGAAATGCGAGTAGATTTTCATACCCATATCATTCCAGAAAATTTCCCTGACTTTGCGAAAAAATATCAAAATGATAAGTGGAATATCCTCCAGCCAACATGCTCTTGCGGGGCCAATATTATGATTGCCGGTAAGGTTTTTCGGGAAGTAACAGACCAGGTTTGGAGCCCGGAGAAGCGTATAAGTGATATGGAAAAAGAAAACGTCGACATACAAGTGTTATCGCCAATTCCTGTCACTTTTTCCTATTGGGCACCGATTGAAGAAGCATTAGCTATGGCCCAATTTCAAAATGATTTTATCGCTGAAACAGTTGCCCGATATCCAAATAAGTTTATTGGCGGAGGCACGGTTCCGCTTCAAGATGTGAAGACTGCCATTCGTGAAATGGATCGCTGTATTCATGAGCTGGGATTAAAGGGGATTGAAATTGGCACAAATATTAATGGGAAAAATCTTGACGATGAATCGTTCATTGACTTTTTCGAGATGTGTGAGAAATGGAATGTCCCACTCTTCGTCCATCCATGGGAAACGCTAGGAAGGGACCGATTGTCCAAACATAACTTAATGTATACGGTTGGAATGCCAAGTGAGACTGCATTAGCAGCCGGAAGTTTAATCGTTGGCGGTGTAATCGAGAAATTTCCTAGTTTAAAAATTTGCTTCTCCCATGGCGGCGGTTCATTGCCATATATTCTGCCCCGCCTTGATCACGGCTGGAATGTATGGCCGCATTTACAACTAACGGAGCATCCTCCAAGTTTTTATGCGAAGAAATTTTACTATGATTCAATTGTAAATGATCCAGTGAACATTAAATTTTTAGTCGAAAAATTTGGAAGCAGCCAAGTTATGTTAGGGTCTGATTATCCATTTTTACTAAGGGAAACACCTCCCGGCAAGATCATCGATGATACCTTATCGTTAACTAGCGATCAGAAACGGGCGATGCTGGGGGAAAATGCGCTTCGTTTTCTAAATGTTCCGGTAAGTGAATTCGTTAGATAGGGAAGGAGCGAAGAAGATGATAGAAAAGGTAATCACGCCTGAAGAGAAATTAGTAGAGCTCGGACTTAAGCTGCCGCCTCTTCGTAAAGCAGCAGGCAATTATGTAAGCTGCGTAAGGGTAGGAAATCTTATTTTTACCTCAGGTCAGGGAACAGATGAGTACCGCGGCAAGCTTGGTGACGATGCAACGGTTGAATACGGATACGAAGCGGCAAGACAGTGCATGCTTAATCTTTTATCCGTCGTAAAACATGAGGTAGGAGAACTTAGCAAAGTGAAACGAGTGGTTAAGATTCTTGGATTTGTTAATTCTACTCCCGATTTTACGGACCAGCCGAAAGTAATGAACGGCTCCTCTGATTTGTTGGTGCAAATTTTTGGTGAAAAAGGAAAACACGGGAGATCTGCAGTCGGAATGGCGCAGCTTCCTCACAATAATGCTGTAGAGGTTGAGATGATTTTAGAGATAGAGGATGGTGAAGGTCGATGAGCCAGACACTTGAAAAACAAATGAAGATTAATGATTCAAAGCTGTTTATTAACGGTGAATATGTGGACTCGATTTCTGGAGAGAGCTTTGACACATTTAATCCTGCAACCAATCAAAAGTTGACGACGGTCGCCAGTGCGAATGAAGAGGATGTAGAACGAGCGATTCAGGTCGCACAGCGAACATTTGAAAAGGGCATTTGGAGTAAAATGCCGGTTGAAGAGCGATCAAAGATTCTTTGCAGGATGTCGGATCTGGTCATGGAGCGTGTTGATGAACTGGCCCTTATTGAAACACTGGATGTTGGGAAACCAATAAAAGAAAGCAGAGATTTTGATATTCCTCGGGCAGCATCTAATTTACGCTTTTTTGCGGAAATGGCTAAGTACGTAAACCACGAGCATTACGAACAATCCAAGCATATGAGCTATACCAAATATGCTCCAGCAGGTGTGACAAGCCTGATCATTCCATGGAATTTACCATTCATGCAAATGACGTGGAAAGCTTCTGCGGCCTTAGCAGCTGGAAATACCGTTATTGTGAAGCCTGCATCCTATACGCCGTTAAGTGCTGTTATGTTAGGGGAAATTGCTAATGAAGCGGGACTCCCTCCAGGTGTGCTAAATATTTTAACTGGACCAGGCGGTACAGTAGGTACAGCGATGACAACCCATCCATATGTCCGTCGTATTTCGTTTGTTGGTGAGAGCTCAACAGGAAAAACAGTGATGAGAAATGCTTCATCAAACTTGATTCCTGTTTCGTTAGAATTAGGCGGAAAATCAGCGAATATCGTGTTTGAAGATGCCGACCTTGATGAAGCAGTAGCAGGTTCGATTGGCCATTTACCGAAATCAAGGGGAGATTTGTTTAGCAGGCTCTAGGGTTTTAGTCCAGGAATCCATCTATGATAAATTTCTTGAAAAATTTGTCGCAGCAGTTAAGAAAATTAAAGTAGGCGATCCCTTGGATGAAAATACAGATATGGGTGCGCTTATTTCCAAAAGTCATTTAGCTACTGTAGATAATTATGTACAAATTGGTACTACCGAAGGTGCGAAAATTGCAGTTGGTGGGAAACGTGTGGAAGGATTATCACAAGGTAATTTTTACGAGCCAACGGTCCTCTATGATGTCGATAATAAAATGAGGGTAGCACAGGAAGAAATTTTTGGACCTGTATTGGTTGTAATCCCTTTTAAAACGGAAGAGGATGCCATTCAGATTGCGAATGATTCCATTTATGGTCTAGCAGGTGTGGTATGGTCGAATGACCTAAGACGTGCACACCGTGTTGCTGCTCAAATAAATTCAGGGTTGTTCTGGATTAACTGTTGGTACTATCGGGATTTAAGGACACCATTTGGAGGATCCAAGGCGAGTGGAATTGGCAGAGAAGGCGGACGTCATAGCTTTGATTTTTATACGGAAGCAAAAACTATTACAATGAAACTATAAAAACAATACGAAAAGGTGGCTTATGCTACTTTTTACGTATGTTAAGATGGGCACATATAAGAAGTGAAAACAGAGTTTGCTGTTAGTGATATAGGACCGAAAGGAGCATGCCAAATGAAATTACTAGAAACAATTGTTGATGAATTACTAGATGCGGAGAGAAATCAATATTCGGTAGCCCCATTAACAGAGCGTTTTGCTGGACTGAATGTGTTGGATGCCTATCAAATTCAGCTTGAAGTAATCGATCGAAAGAAAGCTGAAGGGCGTGATGTCATTGGGAAAAAAGTGGGGCTCACGAGCGTTGCAATGCAGCAAATGCTTGGGGTCGATGAACCAGATTATGGCCACCTTTTAGATGATATGAAAATAGCTGATGGTGAAACAGTAAAAATAAGTGAGTTTATTAGCCCGAAAGTCGAGGCGGAAATTGGCTTTATTTTAGAAAAAGATCTTGTTGGCCCTGGTGGTACCTATATCGATGTTTTAATGGCAACGAAATATGTAGTGCCAACCATTGAGATTATTGACAGCAGGATTGCAGATTGGAAAATTAAATTAGTAGATACGGTTGCCGATAACGGTTCATCCGCTAGGGTTGTAGTTGGGAATAAGTATAGTACAGTGGATTGCTTGGATTTGCGCAGCCTTGGAATGGCTTTACATAAAAATGAAGAGCTCGTGGCAACAGGTTCTGGAGCGGCAGCACTTGGACATCCGGCACAAGCAGTAGCATGGCTGGCAAATAAATTGCATGAGTTTGGCATTCATCTAAAAGCAGGAGAGTTAATTCTTCCCGGAGCTCTCTCGGCTGCCGTTGCCGTAACCGAAGGCGATACTATTTCTGCTAATTTTGGCCCATTGGGCACAGTTTCAGTAATTTTTGAGTAAAATGGGAATCGATTTAAGAATCGATATTTATAAAATGATAGATGTTGCTGAGGATATTGTTAAGCCGTTAATGCCACGGTCACAGGAGATTGGTAGAGGCAGCTTAGTGATGGGGTATGCCGGTGTTTATTCCAGCTTTCTGCTTCATGCTGAACGTGCCAGTGAACGGTTTTGCCTTGATTCACGGAATATATTACTAGAACTTGGGAAGAGGAAAGTCGTCGGCGGCCAGGAGGATATGTTTCTCGATGTTGCCGCTGAAATGGCGAAGGATAAAAAAGAGGGGGTTCAATCATGAGGCTATTGCAAGGAATAGATCAAGAAATTGTTGAATATCTGTTAGCAGCGGAAAAAGAAAAGCGCGAAGTTGAAAAAATTACCACTCAGTATCCAAATCTTACATTCAAGGAAGCATATGAATTACAAAAACAATTAATTGAGAAAAAAGAAGAACAGGGTGGGCGCCGAATCGGTGTGAAACTAGGGTTAACAAGTAAAGCAAAGCAGGAAATGATGGGTGTCCACGAAGCCATATACGGTTATTTAATGGATGACATGCTCTCACCAGAATGGGAACCAATCCAATTTGAGCAGCTCATCCATCCGAAGGCAGAACCTGAAATTGCGTTTTTAATCGATGAAGATATCCAAGGGACCTCTGTTACAGCTGAAGATATTTTACGGGTAACAAAATATGTAGCACCAGCGATAGAGATCATCGACAGCCGTTATTTGGATTTCAAATTTACTTTGGTTGACGTAGTAGCCGATAACTGTTCGTCAGCAAAATTCATTGTCGGAAATAAATGGGTATCTCCCCAGGGCTTAAATCTAGGAGAAATCGGTATGTACATGTCGAAGAATTCAGAGGTGTCAACTGTAGGCACAGGTGCTGCCGTCTTAGGCCATCCAGCAACAGCCGTTGCCTGGATCGTCAACAAACTAGGTGAAACGGCCAAGGTCTCAAAAAAGGCGACATCGTCCTAAGCGGAGCTATCACGGAAGCCATCAGCTTCCAACCCGGTGACACCATCATCGCCCAATTCGCCGACCTTGGCAGCGTATCATTCACCTGCAAATAGGTGGTTTGCTGTATTTGTGTCACAGTTTCAGTGTCTAGAACCATAAAAAGACAGTTTTAGGGTTTTGTCCACCCACCAATGGGTGGACAAAACCCTAATTACTTTTAGCTAACGCACGTTTTTTATTCTCTTCTATTTAGGAATGAGAAATTATTAAATTCAACTTTACTAGGATTATTATTTAAATATATCAATTAATATGAGTAAAGGGGGTTATAGCCATAAGTGCTACTATTGAAAAAATGGTATTAGGTCAATTTAATAGACACAATTTTTAAAAATTATTTTCTCTACCGTGCTTTCACTTAGTGCCTTTATTTAAGTACAGAAGGAGATCTTTTCTGTACTTAAATAAAGAGGAAATTAAATGTTTAGTTTTTCACTCAGAATTTCAGAATAGTATATATGTTTGTGTTTAGAGGATGATAACTGACTCACTCCACGGGGCAAGCCCACGTGGTTTTACGGGCTAATTCTATAACATTTGCCGTATGTATTCCTTTTGTGTTATTGAAGTTCTGTTTGTAAATATGTCGCGACGAGGGAACTGGTGGGATAACGCGCACAAAGAAAATCCCCTATCAGGGGACTTGTTAATGTATACTGCCAAGGAAGTTATGACCCACTGCACTTTTTAACAAATGCATCTACTGCCTGATTGAACTTTCTTGGTTCCTCCAGGAAGGGGCAATGACTGGATTGTTGAAAAATAACCAAAAAGTAGAATCTGGCAGATGTTCATGCAGGTGCTTACCCGCTTGGTAAGGGACTATCGCAGAATGGCGTCCGAAGCAAAGCAGGACAGGGCAGCTTTTTATCGATTTCGGAGTGCATCTGGTTACCTGGCCTTTTATTAAATGTATAGTCCTTTTGTATAGACAGATGTAATCGTCTCAGCGATTTCTTCGACAGAGCCTTTGCATTCGTTTCTGATGATTTCCCATAGGTACATTTCGTTAGTGAAGAACCAGCCTCTGGCAACGAGTTCATGGTTTAATTCGGTTCTTGCCAGACCATAAGCTTGAGCGTAGGAGATGTCCTTTGAGATTCGTTGAATAAACTTTTCCCGTATTGCCTTCCATTTTATTGAAATAGACAGTGAAATCCCGATGGCTTGTTCGAAAACCTGCATCATTTTTCGTTCAGTTTCGGCATTTTCAAAAAAGCAGTGGCTTGTTGAAGTATGATCTGCTCGGCTTCCTCTTTTGTTTTTGGTATAAAGGAGATCTCAGCAATTTCATAGAACTTCTCCATGACATTTTCCATAAGTACAATTAAAATTTCCTCTTTTCCTTCAAAATGAACATATGCCGTCCCATATCCAATGTTTGCTTTTTTGATCATTTGAGAAATCGTTGCTTTTTGAAAGCCTTCCTCGAAGAAAACTTCCTTAGCTGCTTCTAATAGCTTTTCCTTTGTTTTTAAGGAGCGTAAATGGCGTTTATCGACAACATTCTTCACTTTCAATTCCTTTTCCTCCCGTATTCTCTATCTTAAAGCATATAAGGATTTCGCCAAAATTAAAAGATTTAAATGCATTTTCCTGCGAGAATCAAGATTAAAAATCTTCAGAATATTAATATTGACATCATGTCATATTTATTGATATCATTTTCATTAGTAAAAGATATTGAAGAAAAAGGAGGAGCATTATGGTTCAACCTACTCTAGATTATGCAGAACAGCTGGACAGGGAGGATTCACTTCGAGGGTTTAGGGAGGAGTTTTATCTAAAGCCTGATTGGATCTATATGGATGGGAACTCATTGGGGCTTCTTTCGAAACGAGCGGAACGAACACTCCTAGAGACCGTAGAAGATTGGAAGGAACATGGAATCGATGGATGGACAAAAGGTAACCACCCGTGGTTTTCCCTATCTGAGAGATTAGGAGAAATGCTGGCACCGTTAGTAGGAGCTTCTGCTGAAGAAGTAATTGTAACCGGTTCCACGACGGTCAATCTCCATCAGCTCGTCGCGACATTTTATCAGCCGAAAGGAACGCGAACGAAAATTTTAGCTGATGAGCTAACGTTTCCATCTGATATCTATGCACTGCAAAGCCAGCTTCGCATCCATGGATATGATCCAGATGTTCATCTGATTCGGGTGAAAAGTCGGGACGGGCGCATTATCGAAGAAGAGGATATTATTGAAGCCATGACCGATGAGATTGCCTTAATTATTCTCCCAACAGTGCAGTATCGCAGCGGTCAAATCTTGGATATGAAACGATTAACAGAGGAAGCGCATAAAAGAGGGATCTTAATTGGCTTTGACGGGTGTCATTCAGTTGGCGCCATTCCACATTCATTTAGTGAATGGGGTGTTGATTTTGCCTACTGGTGTAATTACAAACACCTAAATGGCGGTCCGGGAAGCGTCGGCGGGTTATACGTCAATCGGAAACATTTTGGAACCAGCCCGGGATTAGCCGGATGGTTTGGTTCACGAAAAGATAAACAATTTGATCTTGAACATACCTTCACAGCTGCCGATACTGCAGCCTTTCAAATTGGAACGCCGCATGTGTTAAGCCTTGCACCATTACTTGGTTCTTTACAAATTTTTGCCGAAGCAGGCATTGAAAATATTCGTAAAAAGTCTCTTCGTATTAATCAGTATTTAATGGATTTAATTGAAGTTGAGCTGGCAGACCTCGGGTTTGTAATTGGAAATCCTTGCGATGATGTGCGCCGGGGCGGCATGCCTGTTTGGAGCATAATGAAGCTGCACGCATTTGTAAATCTTTAAAAGAAAATGGAATCATTCCTGACTTCCGTGCACCGAACATTATCCGACTTGCACCTGTTGCCCTTTATACTTCCTATGAAGAAGTTTGGAAAGTGGTTCAAACTCTGAAAAAGATTATGATCGAAAAGCAATACGAGAAATTCGCCAATGAACGAGAAGTCGTGGCGTAAATACCCTTAGAAGCTTGAAAAGTAATTTCCAATAAATAGGAAGTAGAAGAATAATCCAACCCCTTAGAAAAGCTAAGAGAAATCGTGTTGTAAAATGTTCAATTAAAATTGTTCGGACAAAGGACAGGTGGGGTAATATGGAGAATAAGAATGTGAATGGTTTAAAGCGTGATTTAAAAACAAAGCAGCTGACGATGATTGCGATGGGGTGTGCAATCGGGACAGGGCTGTTCCTCGGCAGCGGTCTAGCCATAAGTACGGCAGGGCCTGGTGTACTGATTAGTTATGCGGTAGGCGCATTTATTGTGCTGCTGCTAATGGGCTGTTTATCAGAAATGACCGTTGCACACCCAACATCAGGGTCGTTTGGACTGATTGCTGAGAAATACATTCATCCGATGGCAGGTTTTCTTGTCCGCTATTCGTATTGGATTGCGAATGTTTTGGCAGTTGGGGTAGAAGTCAGTGCCATTGCGGTCTATATGAAATACTGGTTCCCAACCGTCCCAGGGCTCGTTTGGATTTTACTGTTTGGCGCCGTACTCATTTATGTTAATGCCACCAGTGTTAATACCTTTGCAATGTTTGAATATTGGTTCTCGATGATAAAAATCAGCGCCATTGTCGGTTTTATTTTGCTTGGAGCCTTTGTTTTATTCGGATCACCTTCTAACGCTTCCCATATCGGCCTGAGAATTTTGTCAATGCGGGAGGATTTCTGCCATTTGGTTGGAAGGGCGTGTGGATCGCCATCTTTATTTCCTTATTTAGTTTTCTCGGAACAGAATTGGTCGCTGTTACCGCAGGAGAAGCAAAGGATCCCGATTCAGCTGTACCAAAAGCATTAAAAGCAACAGTATTTCGTCTTTCTACTTTTTACGTATTGACACTTGGAATTATGTTAATGATCGTTCCGTGGAAAAATGCAGGCGTGGATAAAAGCCCATTTGTAAAAGTTATGGAAATTTTAAATATCCCTGGTGCTTCTGGAATTATGAATTTTATTATTTTAACTGCGGCTTTATCGGCGATGAACAGTCAATTGTACGCCTCTACTAGAATGGTATTTTCTTTATCTCAAGCACAATTTGCACCTGCCATTTTTGGGAAGCTAAACAATAAAGGTGTTCCGCAAGCAGCTCTTGCTGTTTCCGCACTCGGCATTATCGTAGCTGCAGCAGTAAGTGCTCTATTCCCTGGAACCACCTATGCCTTCATGATGGGGATTTCTATGTTCGGAGCTCTTTTCACTTGGTTAATGGTCTTCATCTCGCATTTGTATTTTAGAAAGATGTGGGAAAAATCAGGCGGCCGCAAACTGCCGGTCAGAATGATTGGTTTTCCTTATTTGACCATACTTGGAGCGGTTCTGTTAGTAAGTCTCATGATTACGACCTGGTTTACGAATTTCAAAATTTTGCTTCAGTTCGGAATCCCATGGCTACTGTTTCTAACGGTTGCGTATTTCTTTTTTCAAAAAAAGAAGATCAGTGTAACTTCAAAACAGGAAATTCTAATAGAAGAAAAAATTAAATAGATAGATTATTTAGGAGGTTTATCGAATGGAAAAATTTGAAAATAAAAATCTCGAAAGAGGGATTCAATTAGACTTTCAAGAAGAAATGTCTTACGGCGATTATCTCTGCCTTGATAAGATTTTATCCAGCCAGCATCGGCTTTCGAATCACCACGATGAAATGCTTTTTATCATCATCCATCAGACAAGTGAGCTATGGATGAAGCTAATTTTACATGAACTGAATGCGGCGATTGAGTGTATTCGCCGCAATGATTTAGAACCTTCGTTTAAAATGCTGTCACGCGTTTCACGCATTCAGCAGCAGTTGATTCAGTCATGGAGCGTCCTTTCGACGTTGACACCGTCTGAATATATGCAATTTCGCGATAAACTGGCCAATCCTCCGGATTCCAATCCTATCAGAATCGTTTGATTGAATTTGCTCTAGGAAACAAAAATGCTCATACACTGGCAGTTTATCAGCATCAGCCGGAGTTATATCCGGTCATGGTAAAAGCTCTTCATGAACCGAGTATTTATGATGCCGCTATCTCCGCGCTTATCGCCCATGGATTATCGGTCGATGAAGAAGCGCTGAACCGCGACTGGTCGGAAAACTATGAACCAAATGCCAGTGTAGAAGCTGCATGGCTGACCGTCTACCGCAACACTGACCAATATTGGGATCTATATGAGCTGGCAGAAAAGTTGGTAGATATCGGTAACCAACAACAACTTTGGCGCTTTAATCACATGACAACCGTGGAAAGAATTATCGGCAATAAGATGGGAACGGGCGGCTCGTCGGGTGTTAACTATTTAAAAAGAGTGCTGGATCAGCAATTTTTCCCGGAGCTCTTGAGTTTGCGGACAAAGCTTTAGGGGATGAGAGATTGGTTTCGGGGAGCTGAAGATGCCAAAGTTGGAGAGGACAGCTTCCTGAAAAATTTGGCGGCGGATGAAACTATAAAAGTTTTTTATAATGGGAGGGAAGATGCTTGAATTCTTGGATTGATATTTCACAGCGGCTGGACGAACATGTCGCTGTCTGGCTAGGAGACACACCTTTTACCTACAAAGTCAATTGGAGTAAGGAAGAAAGTGGTTCGGTCAATGTAGGGCAAATCAACATGAGTACCCATACTGGCACGCATATTGATGCCCCTTTCCATTTCGATAATGATGGTAAGAAAGTCATCGATCTCGATGTAAATTTATACATTGGCAGGGGCCCGGGTGATTCATTTGCCCAATAAGCCATCGATCGGTGTCAAGGAATTATCTGATTTCGAACTAGAAGGGGTAACTCGGTTGTTAATCAGGACAGATGCATGGGAGGATCGGAAGCAATTCCCAGCTGCTATCCCTGGGATTGAACCCGAATTAGCATCGTATTTATCAAAATTTGGAGTCCGCCTGATTGGTCTCGATTTGCCGTCAGTCGATCCCATCGATAGTAAAGAGCTTTCGGCACACCATGAACTAGCCGGTCATGGAATCCATATACTTGAAGGCTTGGTGTTAGACAAAATCACTCCAGGTGACTATGAATTAGCAGCCCTCCCGCTTCCGCTGGCTGAAGCTGATGGGAGTCCGGTCCGTGCGGTGGTGCGGAATATTACGGGTAGCTTTCATAATCCCTAATGGGTTCTTTTCTTACATAAGAAATGCAATTATTATAAATTTAATTAGATGGATATGGTAATTATTAGGAAGTGTAATTAATCACTTCTTTTTTCTATTTGAAGTTATTATATTATTAAATGATTAGGTGAGTAATGCTATGTTCGTTATTCCAATCAACTAACTTTACTATACCTGACAGTGCTAAAGGCTCGAAAAAGAATCTTGGAAAGCCTTTGTATTCGTGATGAATTCTTGCTAAGCATAGAATTCATCAAAATTAAGCAAAGAAGGTGCGATGGGACTATTTTTACCTTACTAGTATTTTAATAATATCTTTAAAACATACATTAACATATATGTTATATTATTTTATAATCATATATCTTATAATGTATGTTATCTTTTAATATTGTTTTCTATGATGTCATTGCTATTAAATATACATTATATTAATATGAAAGTTTAAAGGTAGAGTTTTGTGGTCAGCGAAAATCATCTTTAACCTTTGATTGTTCTATTTAAATGATAAGACCTATATTTGTATATGAGTTGATTTTCCCTGTAGGTCGACTTTTCTTTCGACACTAACAAAATCGTAAAATACACAAACAACCTTCAAAATTGTTTGAGACCTATCCAGGGTCTGATGGGATCAATTCCAGCCAACGAAAGTTCACTGATAATCGGCAATAGATAACTAGTATACTTAATGAATCTTTATTGCGGTTTATAGCCGGTTTTACGAAAGACCATTTTGGACTGTTATGTAAATCAGTTTGCGACTTATCGTTAAATTTGTATTGGAAGTCTTACTAATTGATAGTACTCTGAGATAGGGAAAGCCTATTACATGGGGAAGCGGTTAGCAGAAATTGAATCAATCTAAGGAAACATGAGCTTAATACAATGGAGGATTTCGGTCCTTAATTCAAAGAAAGGAGAAACCAATCATACCATAAGGCAACACCTCTTCTTGTTATTCTAACTAGTTAATAGGTATGAATTTGATTAGCGGAGGGAATCAGGATATCATCTTCCAAAAAATGTCTTATCGGTAATAACCTCGTTTTGTCGGAAGGACCCCATGCCCATCAAGCTAAGGAAAATCATTATCTCCAAAACGAAAAAAACGCTATTCTTTCTGTAATATGATGGAAAGGATGGTGTTTTTTATGTGTAGCGATGTTTCAAATGAACTTAGTCTCTTTTCTCAGGAATTACAACGATCTTTGTCCTCACAAGCTCTCCAACAGCTGGCCAAAAAGTGGGTTTTGTTCAAAGGATGAGTAAATATCAAGCCAAAGATTTAATAGCTTTGTGCGTGTGGTTAAGTCAAAAAGAAGCGAGTACTTCTTTGACTTAGCTATGTAGTTCTTTAGAATCTTCAACGGGAGTATTGATAAGTCCTGAAGGACTCAATTAACGATTTAATCCTTCGGCTGTCAAGCTTCTACGACTTGTATTCACTTCCTTGCTTACTCAAAAGCTATATACCTCTCAGATTCTTCCTCATCGTTATGCTACTCAGTTTCAGCGTATACGAATCTTGGATTCTACTACCTTTCAACTTCCAGATGTGTTTACCTCAACTTATCAAGGATCTGGAGGGAGTAGCCATACAGCTGGCGTAAAGATTCAATTAGAATATGATCTTTTAGGTGGGCAATTCCTACACGTTCACTCAGGACCAGGTAAACAAAATGATCGAACCTACGGTTCCACTTGCTTAAAAACCGTACAAACAGGTGATTTATGTATACGTGATTTAGGTTATTTCGACTTAAAAGATCTCCATAAAATGGATGAGATAGGAGAATATTATATCTCTCGCTTAAAATTAAACACTCGGATTTATCGGAGGAATCCTGAACCCGAATACTTTAAAAATGGAACCGTTAAAAAGCAAACCGAATATATTCTGTTGGATTTGGAAGAGATCATGCATCAATTAAAACTAGGGGAAACCTATGAGATCTCCGACGTTTACATTGGCCAGTATCAAAAGTTGCCGGCTAGAGTCATTATCCACCGACTTACGGAAGAACAAACTAGGAAACGGTTGAAAAATCAAGCGTTAAAGGAGAAAAAGAAAGGTATAGTCATGAAGGAACGAAGTAAACGATTGAGTGCGATGAATGTATACATAACCAATGCACCACCCAAAGATGTTCCAACGGAACACGTTCATGATCTTTATTCATTACGTTGGCAAATTGAATTACTCTTTAAAACATGGAAATCCTTCTTTGAAATCGATCATTGTAAAGAGATCAAAAAAGAGCGATTAGAATGTCATCTCTATGGTCAACTAATTGCCATCCTCCTTTGTTCTTCTACCATGTTTCAAATGCGGCAGCTACTACTTACCAAGAAAAAACGAGAATTCAGCGAATATAAAGCCATTTATATCATCAAAGATTATTTTGTATTACTGTTTCAATCGATACAAAAAAGCACCCAAGAGCTATCAAAAGTACTGCTTCGCCTGGTTGGCTTCCTACAGAAAAACGGGCGAATATCCCACCGTTATGAGAAAAAGACAGTCTTTGATATATTGGGTGTCGTCTATCAGTATACCATGTGTCAGAAAGTAGCATAGCGTTAAAAAATTGGCCTTTTTACAGGCTTATTTGGCTTGCTTTTCTTCAGTATCGTAGATGGTTGTCTTGCAGAAACGGCTCTACTCTAAGTTTTCGTCAATGTTAACTTGATGGGCATGCGGAATTAACTAGACCATAAAAATCGGCATACATTATGTTCAAAATGTACGCCTTTTTGGTGAAAATTCAACATCTTTTACACATTAAGCAGAACAAATTAATTATGTCCACTATGTATAATATATGAGCGTTAGCAGTCCCTTTACTTTGAAGAAGTGTCGTGTAACCTTGATAGGTGTTGGAGCTGAGGTAACCTGCTCCCAATCCAAGAGAAACACGACACTGCAAGGTTCAAAGTCAAGGGCATATATTATACATAACTAATATGTAAGAGCCTTTTAAAATCAATAAATTTTCACCTTTAGTCTAGATAACCGAAAGGACCCCTATATTTAAAAGCTATAAATTATAGGGCGACAGAATAAAATTATTTCAAATATAATATTGTTGAATATGATTTTATTAACATATATGTATATGTTAATTTTGTTGTATATAATATTGTATTAATTATTATTATTTTTATTCCATATATCATCATTGTTTTCATATTGTGCAATTAATGGAAATACAAACTATATAATGAACCATGAGAGAACCATTCGATCTCTTTAGAAAAATGGCTTTATATTTTTTTGTATTCTTAAAATGTAGAGACTAGTCTTAAAAAAGGGAATTTATGCTTTACTAAATCAACGTTAAAATCTTGTGCATCTTCAATCACTAGTAATCATTTAAATGATTAGTATTTAGTATAAAATCGATATTGTATGAACGGAATCATATCGTTGAAATGTATCATAAGTTAATGATTTTTTTGGATGAAATAATTGACGAGTACTTTTAGAGAATTTGTTTCTACATTCTACACATGTCGAGTGCTGTTCACTAATTGTTTGGAAGGTTATACAGGGGGTCCCACCAACAAAACGCGTTTATCTATACTTCAGAGTAAAAAATCTTGGTTTGATAAAGGTTGGTTTTACATTGAAGACATGTAAATAACGTAATCGTCTTGACAACGAGCTCACAGTATCAAATTCTACTACCGTTTGTTGCCTTGAAGGCGCTTTCTAAAAGTGAAAATGCCTTTGCTCTTCAGAGGAACAACGCATAGAATTGTACGGTTTATCCAAGCATGGTTATTCGATGCCGTCTCATTGTCAAGCACCACTACTTTGAATACGTTGAATACATTACTTACTGAGTTAAGATATCAAGTATTCAAAGTAACGTTTCATTCAATTTTTCTTCTTAGAATACTTTAAATACTAATGATTTTCATGGTATAGATAACCGCGTTTTGCTGGTGCTACCCGGGTAGTGCCGACAAATTGTGAATACTATATGCAAAGACAAATAGTTAATAAATATGTTTAATTCCAGATAAACGGATTGAGAAAGACTTTTGTTTTTCATCCTTTAGAGATAGGATTTGTTCATTTAGATTAAGGCCATATACACGCCCTTTAATTTTATGTAAGATTCCATTTTTATAATAATCAATAGTAATTAGTTTATTCGTAGTTAATTTTTTCAAAAACATAATATCCTCCTGTTATAAGTGAAAGATTTCACAATTTATTATATGATTAAAAATTTAAGATAGGATGACGAAAATGTTAAATAAAATATGATTCATCATCACTTTTTGTGAAAATAACACAAAAATAGGAAAACACTTATGAATTCCTGGCAATAATGTTAGTTACCCAACAAACATTAATAGGAGGTTATCACGTGTTTTCCGTGTTACTAGAATTGCCAGAATTTAAAGTTGTTAATCAAGAAATTTTATCTACTCATTATTTGGTTCATGTTGAGAAAAAGATGGATGAGGAGCGATGCCCTCACTGTGGTTTTCACACTCGCATTGTCCACGACAGTCGGACAAGGAAAATACGAGATTTATCCGTACTCAACAAACCATTGTTTTTACTTGTTTACGTAAAGAGGTATCGCTGCAAGAACTGTGAAGAAATTTTTTCATCTTCTTTTGAATCAGTTGCTTCACATCAACATTATACGAATCGCTATCGCCAATTCATTTATGAACAGGTTCTAGGTACAACCATTCAGGATATTAGCAGAAAATATCAGATTGCTTACTCAACAGTTGAGCGTATTTTCTATTATGGTGGATAATAGTTGGTGGAAAAGAAGCCGTCAAGGAAAGCACTTGACCGCTCCTTTTCCACCAACTGGCCGGTCTGTAAGCTGAAGAAGGAGAGATTGTAAGTGATACCAATCTAGCTATCTTAATTGCCGGAATTTTGTTTTAATCACAAACAATGGTGAAGAGACTTACATTTAAACTAACGGCCAGTAGGTCCCAGTCCAAGATTGTTTAATAGGAATTAGGCCATTTGTATTTTTATATAAAGCTATCATACAAGATTAAATGTCATGATCATTCCGCTTCTGCGTAAGCTTCTGTTGATGTGTCTCTGCACTCCCAGCATTCCGCTCGATTCCTCTCCATAATAGATAATTCCTCTCCACATGAAATGCAAATATCCATTAGCAATCCCTCTTTCCGTGTTTTTTCATTGAATAAACCTCGGGACCTTATCTAGTAACTAAGTTGTTAGTTCAATCATAACACGAAGTATTCTGAGAAAAAGAACATACATATGTTAATTAAGTTACATAAATTATAATCATTTCACAATGCTATCTTAAGGTGATTGAAAATTCATATAATTGAGAGCTTGGATTTTCAGGCGATAACCCGAAGAGAGGAACGATCGATAAATTACAAACATTACTTTTTTATTATTGGTTTGTGCTTAGCGTATACATTGCGCATACCCGTCAATTTGGCGGACACAAAAAACCTTACGTTTAGTGCGTAGGGCGCTAATCTCAATTACTCCTCGTGTATTCCCATACAACGTTCACATTCATATAAATAAGACTCATGTTGTTCCTGAATTTCACATCCGCACTGACTACATTCCTTTTTAGGTATATTACGGTAAAACTCTAAATCCATCATAGTATTACCTCCTGTATTTCGTTTATTTGTTTCATTGTACTACAACAGAAAGCAGAAATCAATAATTGTTATATAAAATATAATACACAAAAAAAGAAGTCATTATGCAATTAAAAGTAGAGATGGGCAAAGAATTAAATTGGCCAAGCAAAGCTAAATTCTTTCATAAGCAATAAAGTATAAGTATCATGTACGCTTAAATCTAATTCCATTGCAATTTGTAAAGTCTAATGATTCCCCTTCGTGAGAACATGGCTGTATCTTTGCCAATTTGATAACAGTGAAAAAGATAATTCATAACAATTGGAAATTTCTGCACATATGGCCCTCATTCTTCGAATCGTTTCCGTACCCTAATATGACGAAATGAAGCTGCATTTTTATAATAATTCAAACTGAAAAGGGAAGGAACGGTTATAATATTAGTAAAAGTAATAAAATGTTTAAAAATAGGCAGGGAGGAAATCATTCCGCCCTGCCTTTTTAAACATAAATTATTCTGCTTTTGCAGCTTGAATTTGAAGATTGATTTTTACTTTATCCCCAAAAGAACGCCGCCGGTTTCTAAAGCAGCATTCCAAGTTAAGCCGTAATCAGAACGGTTTACAGCACCCGTTGCGCTGGAGCCTACCTTTTCATTGCCCCATGGATTTTTACCTAGTTGAACGGAAAGTCATTGTTGGGTAATTTTCTACATCGAAGAAATCTGCAGAAACTAAGTGACCATCGCGATCTTTGCTACGAGTGTCAACACTTGAAGTTTCAATTGTGAATTCAATAGTTGCAGTTGTTAAATCAGTTGGATCTGCTTCAATTGTTGCATTGAAGTTAGGAAAAGCACCTTTCACTTGGCTGGGATACCGTCGTTAATGGAACGATTACACTTGCAACGCTTAAAGATAAGAAAACAAAGAAGCAATTTAACAGCAAAAAAATAAATATGTGTTTTTTTGTCTGATTCCTCACTTTATCGATTCTCCGAAGGGTATTTTGTATGATGCTTAGCTGATTTAACCAATAAATAAAATAATTTTTTCTGTTAAAAGCAAACTAGACATGCATTGCTATTTAAAGCAAAGCACGTCTAGTTTGCTGTAGTTTTTTCAGAAATTATAGATAAACCAAGAGAGGTTTTTCTAATTTATTAATTTTTAACATGAACATCTATCACCTTCAATATAAATGATGGGGTTACCACTATATACTACATATGGAAACCTCAAAGCACTCCTTAATCTTAAAAGTATTTTTTGGAAATATCTACACCAATCACAGAAATTGCTTGTTGCTCACGAGCATATCGGCAATGCCAACCGAAACCGCAACCCAAATCAAGTACACTCTTATTTCGCAGCTCTGGCATTAGTGCTTTTAATACATGCCATTCTCCCGCACCTTCAATTCAAGTCCTTTGACAGATCGTTGCATTTTTTCATACGAAGAAAAGAAATTCTCATCATGAGGAAATCCATGTTGTTTTTCCCAGCTATAAGCTAACGTTTTTGCTGAATGCCCTTTTTTAAATTGTTTAATCTTATTTACTAATAGATCTCCCCAGTCCTCTGGCCCTTTGCTGGGGATATAAAACATCCCGGTTCCCTTGTTTTTCGGCTCGTCTTTTGTACATCTAAAAGAATGGTATATCTTCTTAATTTCCTTCCGGTATTTGTCCTTTCCACCTTGTAAAGGTGGTGTAGGGTGATAATAATCCCATTCTGTTTTTCCTTTTCTTCCGAATATAAGAGAATTATATTTCGAGAGTGCGATATACCATTGGTTCATAGGAAGTCTAAAAGCCTTAGGATGACCACATCCCCATGCTAGAAGAAACCAGGGGTGATTTATTGAGGGGCATTCCTCGATAATTGGATCGTTCCAGTTTATCACTTTATCTTGAACTAATGTAAACTCCTTTTTGGCACTCTCCATTTCTGGATCCCTTAAAGGAAATAAGTTATAAATATATAAGCTTCCTTCCAGTTTTTTGTCCTCATTATAAAACTCCTTAATCGTTTGACTAAGCTGTTTCATTGTTGGATCAAGATTTAATTCTCAACTAACTTTCTTTGTACTTGAATTCAAAAATGTTTCCCATGCCCCATTTGATTTTAAGGTAGCTGAACCAGGATTTAACATAATAACAGCGCCGATAGATTGTTTAGATTCTCCCCACTTTAGGTGGGTGTTACTTCTCAGTATTTTCCCGTCATCTTTCAAGAATGTTCCAAAAGCTCTTGGTTCACTCATAATCGATCACCTCAATTTAGTGAAAATAGTTCCTAATGTCCATTAATTAATCGAAGTTAAGAATGTCCCTAATCTCCATTGTGTCCATTAACTTTTCTTTTGTGCTCTTCCTAGTACCACCCAATAATCAGAAATCTTCCTAAATAATCTCAATTGTAATTACCTCCCTACTCTATTGTGAAACAAGAAAAATCGTGTGGAGCCTGGACCCTATTGACAAATTAGGTGGATGATTTTAACATTTAATATGTAAACTCAATTTTAAATTTGGTTAACATATTAATTTGGGAGGGAAAGAGTGTTTGAGCAAGGAAGACTTCTATAGTGTTAGAATGAGAGCTTCTGAGAATGGAGCCCATGAACAGGGGGGCAAGCATATTTCCGGTGGGGAACTCATCTCTACCTACGACAATTTGAAAAATGCTGTTAATGTCCTGCTCGAAAAGGCATTAACGCATTCAAGAGGCCCCTGAATTTTTGCAGATTCAGTTTGAATTAATAGATAAACCAATAACAAAATTAAAGCCAATACCGATTGGTACAAATGAAGTGGAATCTGTAGAAGAAGGACAATCAATCGCTCGGAGAAAGAAATCACAAAAGAAAACATAAAAAAAAATGGTAAAAGAACACATAGATGTAGCATTACTATTTAACGGAATGGAGCTAAGAAAATGAATAAATGGTTAAAGCTTGCAGATCAGGTATTAGAGGGAAAGGAAGTAACAAATGAGGAGGCTCTTTCAGTCTTAGATTGTCCAGATGATGATGTATTATTGCTCATGCATGCTGCATTTCAAATTAGAAAGAGCTATTACGGGAAAAAGGTAAAGCTTAATATGATCATGAATGCAAAATCTGGACTTTGTCCGGAAAATTGCGGCTATTGCGCTCAATCTTCTATTTCAACAGCCCCCATTAATACTTACAGAATGGTAGATAAGGAAACGATCCTTGAAGGAGCAAAGCGTGCCCATGATTTAAATGTAGGGACATACTGTATTGTGGCCAGCGGCAGAAGGCCATCAAATAAAGAGATTGATCACGTGGTGGAAGCAGTAAAGGAAATAAAAGAAGCTTACGGATTAAAAATCTGTGCTTGCCTAGGGTTGTTGAAGCCAGAGCAAGCGAAGCGCCTAAAAGAAGCCGGGGTAGACCGTTACAACCATAATATCAATACATCCGCGAGCAACCATGCAAACATTACCACATCACATACGTATGATGATCGCGTTTATACGGTTGAGACAGTAAAAGGCTCTGGTATGTCACCATGTTCAGGTGTTATTGTCGGCATGAGGGAAACGAAGCAGGATGTAGTGGATATGGCTAACAGCTTAAAAGCTCTTGATGCGGATTCCATTCCAGTTAATTTCTTACATTCCATTGACGGTACTCCACTACAAGGAGTAAAGGAATTGAATCCACTTTATTGTTTAAAAGTGCTAGCACTATTCCGTTTTATCAATCCAACTAAGGAAATTCGAATCTCGGGTGGACGCGAAGTCAACCTTCGTTCCTTACAGCCTTTAGGGCTATACGCAGCCAACTCGGTTTTCGTTGGCGATTATTTAACAACAGCTGGGCAAGAAGAAATGGAAGATTATAAGATGTTACGTGACTTAGGATTTGAGGTAGAATCAGTAGAAGAAATGAAAGCTAGCTTAGCATCAGAAAAATAAAAGAGTTTAAAAGTTTTACAGAGATGTGGGTGATGCATCTCTGTAAGACACGTGATTATATTTTAGGGGACTGGCATGAAAACGGATTTAAATCAAACATTACCACTTTCATTTACTACTCCTGAGTTTTTTCAAAATCCTTATCCATTCTATGAAAAGCTTCGATCCAAGCATCCAATCTTTTGGGGAATCTGTTAAAGTATCTAGGATGGTATGTGACAGGATATGAAGAAGCGATTACCATTCTCAAAGATACTCGATTTAAAAATCGCATCCTGCTTTTAGCTGCTCATATTTTTTCGATGACGGTGGCAGGGGGAGTTGTGGCAACGGAAGAAGAGATTTTGAAATCAAGATATATCTTCATTACAATTGCGCCTTTTATGATTATTTCAATAATTTTGCCACTTATATTAGGAGTATTTGGACTATTAACACCGACATTAAAATTTTTGATAATACTAAATTCAATGGCATCATCAGTTGATATGCTTAATCTCCTTCTTGTAATAAAACAGTTACCGAAAAATGCAACTTTAAAAAGTAATGGACCAGACACTTATTGGAAAAACATACAAATGAACGAAAAGTGTAAATATAACGAAAGTCACCGTATTTAAATAAAGGGAGATTTTTCTATAATACCTTTGCAGAATAATTATTGTAGAGCCATCTTCCGTAATAGGGCGCGCTTCTTTAACAAGAAGGCGTCTTCTTTTATTGGGTCATATAATTTGGTGAAAGTTATTTAATTAACATTGAAAATAAGAATAAAAAAATGATAAAAGTGCTTGAACCTAACGCGACGTCAGGTTGTATAGTAAAGTTGCCGGCAATAATTAATCGTACGAAATGAGGGGATGATCATAAAAAGAAAATGGAAAGTTGGAGAATTAGCAAGGCAAACCGGATTAACGGTACGTACACTTCACCACTATGACCAGATTGGCTTATTTTCTTCTTCCGATGTTACAGAATCCGGACATAGAATTTATATCGAGGCAGATATTACTAAATTACAACAAATCCTATCGCTCAAGCAATTAGGATTTACCTTGGAAGAAATTAAAGAAACGATTGATAACCCTAATTTTAACCCAATTGGAGTAATTAAATTTCAATTAGAAACGGTCAAAAAGCAAATAGGTGTACAAGAACAGTTGTACAGTCGGCTAGAAGGCATGTATGAGCTCCTTTCAAATCAACAAGAAGTTCAGCCTGAACAATTTATTAAATTAATTGAGGTGATTAATATGAGTGAAAAATACTTTACGCAAGAACAATTAAAAAAAATGAAAAAACAGACAGAACATTTCAGTTCGGAAGAAAAAAAGGAAATAGAAAAACAATGGTCTGAGCTAATTGCTAACATTCGTACTGAATTAGAAAAGAAAACTCCGGCTAATCATCCCGGAATTATAAAGTTGGCTAAGCGTTGGCAAGAATTGACTAACAAGTTTACTGGGGGTGACCCTGAGATCATCAAAGCTGCTGAACGTTTCCATGCAGAAAACCCAAATAATCCACTACTATATGGAGTAGATGGGGAGCTTTATAAATATATTCAAAAAGCTATGTCACATATTTAAATTTAATTTATTCTGCAATCGGGAGCACTTGTTAAGTAAGTGCTCCTTTTTGAATTGGGCTAAATTGTCAAGTAACGAACTTTTTTGTCACGTATTTTTCGATAAAATCATTACTGATTCACTCAACTTTCGCAGAGTAAAAAGGTTATTTGATCCTTATTCGATATGGCCTAACGGTCATTCAGTTATGTTCCTTGACAATAAGCTTAGACAAGAGGCTATGCCAAAACGTAATGCTATCAAGTTAAACCCTTGAAAAGAATCGAGACCCAGCTTCATAAACAAATATGATGAACCCCAAATCATAGTAACGATCAGCATCATGAAATCTGCTTTTAATTGAGTGCCCAATTCTATCCCGTTTACTATCCCGAACAATTTATTCCGATTCATTTTTTGATTACCTATCTTTCACGAATTGATTATTTATTAGTATAATTGTAAAATAAAAATTAGAAAAATAAATGTTTTTAAATATTTACATGAATTAAATTCATGTGAAATGAGTGGTCAAACTGTCTCTTGCTAAGTTTGAGATATTTAGTACCGTTGTGGAATTAGGGAGCCTCACGAAAGCGGGCGAAACACTCGGTTTAACTCAATCCGCTGTAAGTCATGCCATTGCCGGCCTTGAATCAGACTGGGGATTTTCTATACTCAATCGAGGACGTTCAGGTATCCATTTGACCAGTAACGGGGAGCTCATCTTAAAATACATACGTGAAATTCTAAAATGGAACGAAGAAATGGTTCAAGAAATAGCTAATATCAATGGTCTGGAAATAGGTACAGTACGGATTGGAACGATTTCGAGTGTGTCTATTCACTGGCTACCTGAAATCATGAAAAAGTTTAATGAATATCACCCTTCTATCGAAATCAAACTGATGGAAGGGGATTATGATGATGTCGAGCATTGGATATCAAATGGTTTGGTTGATTTTGGATTTGTGTCTCTACCGACTTCGCAACATTTTGAAGTGATTCCCTTAAAAAAAGATAGAATGCTCTGTATCCTCTCAGATGAACACCCTCTCGCTGAACAAAATAAGATTAGTTTTGAAATGATCAAAGAGGAGCCTCTAATCAAGTCGAAAAAAGGGAGCGATAACGATTTAATACGAATTTTAAAAGAAAACAATGTTACCTCTAATATAAAATATGAACTTATAGATGACCAAGCAATTATTTCAATGGTTGGAAATGGTATGGGAATCAGTATACTTCCTGAAATGGTTTTACATCGGGTTCCAACCAACGTTCGAATTCTTAAAATAGAGAGAGAAAATTATCGTACAATTGGTATTGCTGCAACATCTTTTAAAACCCTTGCTCCGGCTACGAAAAAGTTCATTGAATATCTCAAATCATGGTTAATTGAGCCTACACGCTTCAATACGATTTGAATTTCTAGTTACTTCACAAACGAGTAGCTTTAGAAAAAATACCCAAGGAGTCATTATGCTGTTCTTTCATAATTTTAAAACTTCAACAATCGGGCACATTTCTGGAGCAGGAAATGCGCCCTTCTTAATAAATTGGGCCATTTAGACATAATGAACGAAACGGCTCCCATCGCTTAACGTAGGTTGCACTTGGTCATAATGTTACTACCCAAAATAAAAAACCGAGTGTAGAGCTACACGCGAAAAGGAGTCGTTATTATGAAGGATGTTCAAAAATTTGTTGGTTTAGACGTATCTAAAGATACTATTGCTGTTGCGATTGCTGACCCTGGTCGTGGTGAACCTAGATTTCATGGAACTATTCAAAATAAACCAGAGGATATTCGCAAACTAATGAAAAAGTTAGGAAATCATGAAAATTTACTTGTTTGTTATGAAGCAGGACCTACTGGGTATGGAATTTATCGATTACTTCTATCTTTGGACATTGAATGTATGGTTGTTGCACCCTCTCTTATCCCAAAGCGTTCGGGCGATCGCGTCAAAACAGATAAAAGGGATTCTACTAGATTAGCTCAGCTACTTCGTGCTGGAGAGCTTACTTCTGTATGGGTTCCAGATGAAGATCATGAAGCACTTAGAGATTTAATCCGTGCTCGTCATGATGCTCGAGAAGATTTACAAAGTTCTCGCCAGAGACTTGTTCACCTCTTACTTCGTCATGAAATACGTCCTCCGCAAGGAGTTCGAAATTGGTCCGTAAAACATCGTGAATGGTTAAAACGATTAACATTTGAAAGAGCTTCTCAGCGTATTGTTTTTCAAGAATATCTCCATGCCATTTATGAAGTTGAGGAGCGTATGAAACGACTAGAAGCTCAAATACATGAAGAAGCCATTCAAAGTGAACATGCTCCCGTCATTCAAGCGCTACAAACATTAAGAGGAGTCGCAGAAGTAACTGCTGTTACATTAGTAGCTGAAATTGGACAATTCTCTCGCTTTTCAAATCCAAGACAACTGATGTCCTATGCTGGTCTCGTCCCTAAAGAATACTCGAGTGGATCTAGTCGTTGGCAAGGCTCAATTACTAAAACCGGAAACGCCCAAATTCGTCGTTCAATAGTAGAAGTTTGTTGGTCTTATCGCCATCGACCATCTCTTAAAGGCGAATTGCTTAAACGTCAAGAAGGTCAAGATCCAGAGGCAAAACGTATTGCTTGGAAGGCTCAACACCGTCTTCATATGAAATATCATCGTATCTCTGCTAAAGGAAAGGGTGGAAAAGTAGCTGTTGTTGCTGTCGCCAGAGAATTACTTGGATTTATTTGGGCTATCGGTTGTGCCATTGAGGATAAGCAAGTAATTGATTTGAATGTTGCTTAAGTAGATTAAAAATTAAACTATGTAATAAATTTTCTATCGAATAATATCTTTGTGATTGAAAATTGAAGATTTGGCTCGAAGGCAAACTCCCGGGAAGGAGAACCCTCATGTTCCATTATGCACTAGGTTCGAAGAACCGAACGTGCGCCTTTAGTCAGAGGCAGCTCCGTGACGGATGTAGTGAAATGTGGTACCCAACCCACGCATATCAGTTTGTATACCACCGTCAACGTTTTTGCCTTCGTGCCAAGTTTTTAAGGTTATCCATATTCAACTTTTAGGATTGTATCCATTTCGGATTTAGCTTATCAAGGGAAAGTGCGCCCTTGACAAGCTAAATCCGAAAGGATATTTGATTTGTAAGTTGAACAAGGAATAACTCTATTCATTGCTGAATAAAACACCATTTAAAAACATTTGTGTGTGGTGGGTTGACAGTTTCGTTCATATCAATGGAATAAGAAGTTATATAAAATGCCATCTCTTTTATGTAGCCATTTTAGAATGGTAATGTAAAGATAATGTTTAATACCTTAATTTAGCTTTGTTTTTTCATAAATTTCTATTAAAGCCCTGGCATTCATACTTAGATAGCGTTCCTTTTTATAGGTAAACACTAAGGTGCGGGTAGGATTTGAATCTAATTTAAAATAAGTAAGGGAACTTTGATAAGTACTTCGGTGAATCACCATTTCAGGAACTATTGTTATGCCCAGACCATGCCCCACAAGAGATTGGGCTGTTTCAATACTGCTTGTTTCATAAGCAATCTGTGGTTCAAATCCACCTCTCGCACATATTTCCAATACTGTGCGACGAAAACCATATCCTTGTTTCAATAAAATAAATGGACAATTTGTAAAATTCTCAATAGGTAAGTTATTTTGTTTGATTAATATAGAAGAAGACATGATTTGTTTTACTTTTATTGGCATCCAATGTTGTTGTTCTTTTGGTAATACAAGATAGAGTGGCTCAGTAAGCATTGTTTTCGTATTTAAACGGAAATCTTCTATAGGAAGAGACAATATAGAAATATCAACCACCCCCCTCGCAGTTATGTCTATTAGCTTTTCTGTTGATTCTTCAATTAGTTCGATCCCAACATTCTCATACTGTTCTTTATAAGTTTTAAGAAGTGGAGGCAGAATATGTCCTCCCGAAATAGCTGTTGAGCCAATCCTTAATTCCCCCTTATTCCTTCTTTTCGTTCAAGAATCTCACGTTTTAGATCATCACGCATTTGTAATATCTTCTCAGCTTGTTTCACAAACACAAGACCATCAGAAGTTGGTTCTACTGGATAGCCAGGTTTTCGATCAAATAAAGATACTCCAAGCTCTTGTTCCAATTTGGCAATTTGTTTACTTAAGGATGGCTGTGCAATATGAAGATTGTAAGCAGCTTTTGTAAAACTCCTTGTTTTATATATTTCCAATGCATATTCAAATAGTCTCATGTCCATAAGATCCCTCCATAGCCTAGGGCTATCAATATAATAGATTATATATCTTAGTCGAATAAATGTTTATAGATTATGATGAAAATAACAATATCTCAAAATTAAGGGAGTGTTATTACATGAGTTCTGTGAATGTTTGGAATGCAGACTTGTACGATCATAAATTAAGCTATGTATCTAGTTTTGGCAAAGGAGTAGTTGAGCTACTTCATCCACAAAAGGGAGAGAAAATACTTGATTTGGGTTGTGGAACGGGAGATCTTACATACGATATTTCTAAGTCAGGTGCAATTGTGAAGGGAAGTGATTTCTAAGGTGAAATGATTGAGAAGGCGCGCAAAAAGTTTCCTCAAATCCCATTCATTGTTGAAAATGGAGAAACATTTAGAACAAATGAAAAGTACGATGCTGTTTTTTCGAATGCAGCCCTTCATTGGATGAAAAATGCCGAGAAAGTGATCGAATCTATTGAGCTAGCATTACATCTAGGTGGTCGGCTTGTAGCAGAATTTGGTGGGAAAGGAAATGTCCAAACCGTCATTCAGGGAATAGCAGAGGTGCTTTATCAAGAATATGAAGTAAATGTAATGAAAAGAAACCCTTGGTATTTCCCAAGTATAGGGGAATATAGTACTTTACTGGAGCAGTACGGATTTAAAGTATCATACGCTCATCATTTTAATCGACCTACCCTGTTACCAGATGGAGAAAAAGGGTTATATCATTGGCTGGATGGTTTTGCAAATGACTTTTTCCCTGAATTCTCTAAAGAAGAAAAAATGGCTATTCACGTAAAAATAAAAGATAAGATTCAACCAGATTTATTTAAAGATGGCATATGGGAAGCGGATTATAAACGAATCCGAATTATAGCTATTAAGAAATGATAATTAATAGTCCTCCTTTGCTAAACAAAATTGAGGCGAAAGGTATTCGAAAAAAGTAACTAATTAAAGGGGGAAATGAATATGGAAATAAATATTGCACAAAACCGTGCTGAATTATCAGGAAAGTTAACAAATGTATTGAATTCCAGATCATTACAAAATTCTCTACAAAAGGCTTGCTGAAATATTGACTGCAGGTATGACGGTTCTTGATGTTGGTTGTGGCACAGGTGCTATTACACGTGGAATTGCAGAGACAGTGGCCCATCAGGTCGTGTAGTAGGAATTGATAATAATTTAAATCTAATTGAAAAAGCCCGACAATCGCATGCTGGGATACCGGGATTAACATTTGAAATTGGTGACATCTATAACCTTGACTATGAAGGTCAGTTTGACATTGTAACTTCCTCAAGGGTGTTAATTTGGCTTTCTGATCCTTTAAAGGCATTGAAAGCGATGAAATCTGCGGCTAAAATTGGTGGCCGTATCCTAGTTGCAGATTATAATCATGAAAAAATTGCATGGAACCCACAGCCACCTTCTAGTATGCTTTCTTTTTACTCCGCTTATTTAAAGTGGCGTTCCGATGCAGGTATGGATAATTCAATTGCCGACCACCTTTTAGAGATGTTTAAAAAAGTCGGTATTAAAGAAATCTTCGTAACCCCACAACATGAAGTAATAAAGCGAACTGACCTTGATTTTCAAACTCGTATTGGAATATGGGCTGATACTGCGTCAAGTAGAGGACCCCAGATGGAAAGAGATGGGTTTATCACCGAAAAGGAATATAGAAAAGCAGAAAAGGAATACAGTGAATGGATGTTTCAGGATGCACAATATTTAAAGATGTATATGTTAGCAATTGAAGGTGTGAAACTCCCATAGTTAAATAAATTTTGTAAAACAACTCTATTGTGTTACTAATTTTATAAAAAAGTGAAGTCAAAGAAAAATAATAAAGCTATATTAGACATTTTTTTAAGTTTGTTAACTTACTCCACAATCGGGCGCATTTCTAGAGCAAGAAATGCGCTCTTCTTAATGAATTGGGCCATATTGCGGAATAAAGGGGAGGATTAGTTCTTCGGTAATATACTTAGTCCACGTTTTCGAAGGGATGCGGGCAAAAGAACCCAAGGATTAAAGTAAATTCCCCTAGAGGATTCCTATTATTCTATTGCTTTCAACAAAAATAGGTGGATGAAAAAAGTCCAGAAAAAAAGGATATAAAGAATATTGTGTAGAATAGAGATTTGGAAGCAAATGGATCAAAAGAACAAATTAAATTATTTCATTTCTGATCGTTCTAAAACTTTTTTCAATTTTAAAAACAGAGTGGAGTGAGCTATGGAAAATAATCGCGCAAAGAAAATGTACGATTACCACGTTGGGGCTAACCAAAAAGTGATCCAACACTTGAAGCAACTACCTGATAGGATTTATAACGAAACAATTAATAGTGTTTTCTCATCGATCTCGGATGTGCTGATTCACCTGTATGCAACAGACATTACTTGGTTGGAGACGATGAAAGGAAGTAGCTTCCACGATACTGTTAGTGAAGTTGAGCGGCGAAAGTCTGAAGCATTAGGAGCGTCTATAGATGAACTTGAAGTGTTATATGATTCGCTTTCAAAGGAATTTTACAGCTTTTTTACAGAGCAGCAGGATCCAGAACGAATCATCATTACAGAGCACCCTCAATATGGTCGCAGTGAGTTCATACTTGCCGATCTCATTCACCATGTAGTGAATCATGGAACCTACCATCGCGGAAATGTGACAGCGATGCTGCGTCAACAAGGTGAACAAGGCGTACCTACAGATTATGTATATTTTCTTTTTTGAATATTAGGTTTTGTGATTATGCCAGAAAAGGGCGCTTTTATGGTGTAACAAAAAAGCCCAATTTCTCAATTTTAATGCTGAGAAGTTGGGCTCATTACTTAACATTGTAAATCCGCATTTATCTTGACTATGAAAATCGGGAGTATTTAAAGTATTCAAAGAAGAAAAATTGAGTGAAAAACTACTTTGAATACTTTAAATCTTAACTCAGTAACCATTGTATTTAACGTATTCAATGTAGTGATGTCTTGGCACTGAGAAGACAGCCGATAACTTTGCCTAGATAAAAACGGTACCATTCCTTACATTGTTCCAAGAAGAACAAGGCTTCTTTACTTTTAGAACGCCTTAAGGCGTTTTAGTTTGCCTTCAAGGCAACAAACCTTTGTAGAATTTGATGTTGCGAGGCACGTTGTCTGGAAGAATACGTTGTTTACATGACTTCAATGAATAAACCATTGATAAACAAAGGTTTTCTATATATGAGTTAAGATAAATGCAGTTTCCTGACGATACCCAAATATTAAAAAACATAGTCATTAGGTTGTCGAATCTCTATTAAATTTAGTAAAACAAAAATAAGTGATCATGGGATTGTCGTATAAATATATACAGTATTTGTTAAATAATTTACTCTTTTAAAGAAATTTTTATTACAATAGACCTAAAGGGTATTAATATGCTAAGGGAGAGAATTCATCGTGGGTAAGTTAACATTACAAGAGCTAGAATCACACTCGTAGAAACCGTAATTGTAGAAGAAGGGTTAATAAATTTTGCCCTTAATAAATTTATAAAAAATTAGGTGGAGTTTATTTAATGGCTAATAATAATGAATTACATCAGGCATCAGTGATGCTTCTGTTGATGTTGCGAAACTTATTGCAAATAATTATGTAATTGTATGTGACACAAATGTATATTTAGGTTTGTAACGTTTTTCGCCGGATTACGCAAATTTTGCTTTAGACTGTTTGCGGAAAATTCAAGCGCATATAATGCTTCCTTATACTGTTAAAGTTGAATATCATAAACACAATCAAGCATTATTCAAACGTCGTCAAGATGTTATTGAATATGATTTAACTTCATTCTTCATTACATTAAACTCGTTAGGAACAAATAGATTAATACCAAAGGGGTTTGATGTTAACTGCTTTATTTCCTTAATTTGTTCTCGCATTTGAATAGGTGTCATATAGCCTGCACCAATCGATCATAGACCTCCAGAATTTGAAACCTCAACCACTAATTTCGAAGTGGTTACTCCGCCAGCCATTGGAGCTTGTATATCGGATACTCAATTTTCAAAAGTTCTGTCATTTCATTATTTAACATAATTTCACGCCTCGTAATTCATTTTTTACTTACTGATTAATATTCCTTTAGATTTCCTCTCAAACTGAATTCCATTTAAAAGCATTCCTGCCCCAATTAAAACGATACTAGATGCTCCTATCAAAGCAGTATTAAAATTATGAGTGAATAATGATAAGACTCCAGCAAGGATTGGTCCTATCAACTGTCCAATAGCATAAATAGCGGTCAGAATGCCAATCGTTCGACTGCTATTAGATGGATTCATTTGTCGTCCCAATGTTGTAGCAAGTGTAGTGATACCCATAAACGTGGCTCCAAATAATAAAGCACTTATGATAAAACTAGTTTTCGAAATCCAAAAGGCTGGCATAGCAATACCCAAGGATTGCAGAGCCATTGCAAGCACTAAGGATTTAACGTATCCCCATTTTTTAGCTAGTAAAGACCAGATGAGACAGGATGGAATCGCAGCCAATCCCACCATCATCCAAACTAAGGTTGCACCTTTATGAAAGGATGAGGTCTTTTCAGCTATAGATACGATAAACGTTCCTGTAATGATGTAACCCAATCCTTCTAAACCATACGCAATAATCAACCATATAAGCCATTTAGTCGGTGGAACCTGAGCAAAAATTTCTTGTTTATTTTTCATCTCAACAACGTTTGAGGTTTCATCGAACCAGATCCATACGAAGAAAGCAAGGACGCCACTGACAATAGCTAGTCCTATCCATTGATTTAAATTTGGAATAATTAAACTAGATAAAAAGATTCCCAATCCTACTCCTCCATATAATAAGCCAGACCAACTGGTTTTACTTATGGCAGCAAGTTTATCTAACACAATACCAGAGGCTAAGACCAACACAAAAGCACTGGAAACCCCCGATAGAAATCGAAGTACATACCAAAGTAAATTAGAATATGTTAGACCCATTAGGGCAGTGGTTAAGATACTGATCATTAGACTTATTCTTAACGAAATTACTCTATACTTCTTCAAAGGTATGGCACCTGCTAAAATTGCTCCAAGCAAATATCCAGCGTAATTACTTGATGCTATATATCCAGCAACTGTATTTGAAAAAGAAAGATCTTTTTGCATAAGCGGAAGAATGGGAGTATACGCAAATCTTCCAATCCCCATTGCAATGATTAAAGATAATATTCCACCTATTAAAAAAAGAAAAGATTGCTTCTTCAAATTAAAACCCCCAATAAAATGATTATATTTAAATGATATCTTTATTTTGATATATTGAATAATACATAATATTGATATTTGCTATCAGTTTATTAGATGGCAAAAGAATAGAGGGGGAGGATTTTTATGGATTTGCATACATTAAAAATTTTCCAGACTGTTGCAAATGTGGGGAGTATTTCACAAGCAGCAAGAGAACTTCAATATGCGCAGTCTAATATAACGATGAAAATACAGCAGTTGGAATCGGATCTTCAAACCACCTTATTTTATAGACATAATCGTGGCACTGCTTTAACTGCCAAAGGAAGCATGTTGCTAACATATACTGAAAAAATATTCGATCTTATAGAAGAAACTAAAAATGTGATGACTGATGATCAAACACCAAGAGGTCCGTTAATTATTGGTTCAATGGAAACAACCGCAGCAGTTCGTTTACCAGTCCTATTTTCAAAGTATCATAAAGACTTTCCAGAGGTTGATTTAACTTTAAAAACAGGCTCTACTGAACAAAATATTCAAGCAGTTCTTCAGTATGAACTTGATGGAGCATTTGTGGCTGGACCTATAAATCACCCTGATCTCATTCAGAAAGAAGTATTCGAAGAGGAACTAGTTCTCATAACAGATACAGTTCATCCTCCAATATCTTCTATCATCGATATTCGAACAAGGACGGTGCTTGTATTTCATACAGGATGTGCTTATCGGGAAAAGCTTGAACAATGGTTACACCAAGAGAAGATTATACCCAATAAGATAATGGAATTTGGCACTATGGATGGGATCATCGGTTGTGTATCTGCGGGTCTAGGTATAAGTATGCTTCCTTACAGTGTCATTGCAAAACATATACAAGAAGGAACTCTTAGACAGCATTCATTACCGAATCCTTATGGAAAAGTCAAAACAATGTTCATTTATCGAAAAGAAAAGTATTTACCAACTTCTTTATTAAAATTTATTGATATGTTAAGTGATTAGGTGGGATTGTAAGGGTAAAAGCAGCATCCCTTTTTGAAGTGCTAGCGGTTCAGGTTATTTCAAGTAGTAAAAGAAAGTAACTGATGATCATGTTTGAAAAATGGTACTTGAAAGAACAAGAATGATAAAATATAACAGAATTCATTGAAGAGAAGAGTGAAAGTAATGAGAATTGGTTTTTTTGATTCTGGTATAGGTGGAATAACTGTACTTCATCAAGCATTGAAGTACCTACCGAATGAAGATTATATCTTTTATGCAGACACCTTCCACGTTCCATATGGAGAAAAATCAAAGGAAGAGGTAAGGGAATATATTTTTAATGCAGTTGACTTTATTGCTAATCAGGGTGTAAAGGCATTAGTCATTGCTTGTAATACTGCAACCAGTATCGCAGTGAAAGACCTTCGCAAAAAGTATGATTTCCCCGTTTTAGGCATTGAACCAGCCGTAAAACCAGCAGTTCATTACTGTGAAGGAAAACAAAAAAAGGTATTAGTATTGGCGACTAATTTGACTCTTAAAGAGGAAAAGTTCCATAATCTTGTGAAAAGTATAGACCATCACGATATTGTTGAAAGTTTACCCCTTCCTGGTCTTGTAGAATTCGCCGAGAATTTTGAATTTAGAGAAGAGATAGTTGTACCATATTTAAGAGAAAAACTAGGCTCTTTGGATTTAGAGCAGTACGGAACTATCGTTCTTGGATGCACTCATTTCCCATATTTTGAAAATAGTATAAAGAAGCTATTTCCTGAAGAAGTCGACATTATTTCTGGAAGTATTGGAACTGCTAAAAACTTAAGTCGAATTCTTAAAGCTCGGAATCAAATTAACGATGGAACAGGAGATATTGTATATTTTAAATCTGGTTATAAAGTAGAAGATAAAAATTCATTGTCTAATTATAAAAGGTTACTTGTAATGTTAGATGAACTTCAGCTTTTGTCACCTAAACTTTGAAAGATAAGTGCTTCAACAACGGGTGCCTAAATCAATACAGTAAGGCTGTTACGACAGTCGTTTTCTTATGGAGCAAACGGGTAGTATTGCCCTATAAGACTTCTTGAAATGACCTTAAAGTGTGCTTTAAAGAAAAAAACAAAAGTCGACAAATTATGATAACTATAAAGTATAATATGGAATAATTACTAATATAATTCAGTTCTTTCTTAAAGTATAGATGTTCGTATGGAACAGTCATAAACATAATGAACATATTTATCGTCCTTATTCAGATATAGAACAGAATAAGAAAGGTAACGAAGATGAGTATAATAAAGGATTTTTTGCTGCAACTAACGCTTATGGTAATACCCATATTTATTTACTTTACATTTATTAAGGAGAGGGTTAAGAGTGATAAAAATAGAAACGTAATAATGTCCATTTTGTGGGGAATATCAATTTTATTTTGCATGTCCTTTCCAGTGAGTTTTGGTCAAAATGGTCGTTTGGAATTAAGAATTATTCCTCTATTATTTGGGAGTTTATACGGCGGATTTTGGTCAGGCATCTTCCTATCAGCCCTTATCATACTTTATCGACTTTATTTTGGAATCAGTTTAGGATTTTATAATACTGTTCTTGTCTTATTATTTTCTCTGCCTGTTATATTGTTTTTTCAAAAATCGTTTGCAAGTTCGAAAAAAGATAAAAGGGTTAAAATTGCAGTTGGTCTTTCCTTTTACTACTGTCTCATCGGACTTACTTTTTTTGGTATTCTTAGAGGTTTTTCCATAGATTATCTTAAAGTACAGATTATTCATCTTATCTTTGTAGTAGTAGTTACTTGGTTCTTCACTATGTTAAATGAAACGATCAGGGAGATTCACCAGTTACGATTAGAGATGCAAAACTCGGAGAAATTACGAGTTATAAGTGAGTTAACAAGTGTTTTCGCTCATGAAATTAGAAATCCGATGCAAGTTACTCGTGGCTTTCTGCAACTTCTAAACGATCCTGATTTGCCTAAAAACAAGAAGGAATATATCCAAATATCCATTGAAGAATTAGATCGTGCGAATGAAATTATTAATGATTTTTTATCTTTTGGAAAACCCTTAATAAATAACAACGAAAGAATCGACGTAGCTTATCAGTTACAACGTGTAGTCAATATCATTCAAGGTTACAGCCTGAACCATAAGGTTGAGATTAAAACTGATATTCTTGATAACTGTTGGATTTATGGTAATCCTCAAAAATTGAACCAGTCTTTGATTAATATTTTGAAAAATGCCATAGAGTCTATGCCGAATGGTGGAATTGTTTGGATTACCTGTACGTCAACTGAGGATAGATATATAAAGATTAACATTAAGGACCAAGGAATTGGTATGACAAAAAAGCAAATTGTTAGGCTTGGATCTCCGTTTTATTCTTTAAAGGAACGGGGGACAGGTCTAGGGATGATGGTAAGTTTTCAAATTGTCCGTTCTTTCAAAGGTAAAATACAAGTGCATAGTGAAAAGGATATGGGGACAGAATTTATTATTCTTTTACCCCAGATAACCTAAAGATTAACGCAATTTTTCTGTTTTTATCGGGTGCTTGTGCGGCGAGCTTAGGTCGTATCATATAGCGGGTGGGATTCCCGTCGAGTAAGAAATAGCCATTCGCTCGTAGCGAGTCTTGGAGGGCTAGAGGTAACTTTAGTCTTTAAGCGTAGACAGTTAGGTGGAGCAGCCGTCAAGGCTGAGAATCTTATGGAGTGAAAGTCTCCTGTCATCAATTGACCGATTCGGATGACTAGCATATCCAATGCGTAGGGAGGTAACAAACTACGTTCTGCTTGGAAGTAAAAGTCACGGCGGCCTATTCTACACAGAGAGAATAAGGTCGGAACAGTCTGTGTGGCGAGCAAACACAGAGGCCAGAAGGATTTAACGAATACTGCAATCCCGAAATCTACGCCCCTCAAAGAAACTGTTCGAGGGATGTTTTGCTTAGCGTCGACCTTTGTCTAACGGGGGAAGACCGATGTCTTACAGGAAGAAACGGTCAAAAGCACTGTAGGAGCAGCCGGGATACGGGTTCTGGCATCTGTGGAAAGATTTTCAGAGATAACGACGGGAAGGTCCTACTTCAAATTTGGGAAGGTACTAATCAATGAAGACCTACCATATATGAGGCTGATAGAAAATGGTAGGATGATTTAGGACTGGCGCATGAGGTCGTAGTAGCGATGAGGGAAGGGTAATGCCTTCTTAAGTGTAAGGAAATTGTACTTCCATCAAGGTAACGCCTGTGATGGAGCGAAGGACCTCTGGGCATTTGGACAGTCGGAACTTCAAAGACACTGAGCTTTGTTTACTTGTTCATAGACTAGCATACAAGTAAACCAATAGTTGATGGGGGAATATGTGTACCAACATTTAATCCTGCGGTTATTTGGGAAGGCGAGTATGTGATGAAGTCCAAGGTCAGAACCGGACTCGGGAAATCCGACCGTCCGGGATCGTAGGGGGGCTATAGGAAACGTGATTCAATCGAATGCGCGCGTCTATTTTCTACCCGACAGCAGGCCAAAAGCCAAATGGTTGAAGGGATTGAGCTCCATAATGTTAGTAAACCGAGAGGGCTGATGCCTTAAGCACAGCAGAAAGCTACATTTTATCTTTCGTTAAAGGCAAGAAGGATAAAACCTCTCTGGAGTCAGTGACCTTGGCACGTTATACATTGATATGATACGGCAACTCGGGAGACCCTACCGGTCTTTTCCTGTTTTAATAGAAGAGTATGGTCTACAAGTGATAAAAAGCGAGGAAACCAAATGCCGTGTAGGGAGTCGGATAGCAGCGTAGTACCAATGAAGTTGGGTAATGCCGATGGAGGAAAGGCTAGCTACCAGTTATCACCCTTCCTAGGGACACATTTACTACACACAGAGGTAGGTATAATAAATGGAAACAAAACTATTAAGGATAGCAGAATTAGCAAAATCTGATCCTAAAATGAAATTTACATCTCTTGCACATCTATTAAATAAGGAAGCATTAGTTCAATGTCATCTTGAACTACCCAATAAGAAGGCAACTGGGATTAACGGTACAACTAAAGAGCAATACGGTGAAAGTTTAGAAGAAAACATAGAGGATTTAGTAAGTAGGCTTAAAAGCAAAAGCTATCGTCCTGTTCCAGTAAGGAGAATGTATATTCCTAAGCTCAATTCAAACAAGAAAAGACCATTGGGAATACCGGAACATGAAGACAAAATTGTTCAAAGAGGCATTACAAAGATACTAAATACCATATATGAAAATGACTTTCTAGACTGTTCTTTTGGATTCCGCCCAAATCGTAACTGCCACGATGCTTTGAAAATACTGAACTTTTATATTGAAAAGAGGTCAGTAAATTATGTAGTGGATGTAGATATTCGCGGATTCTTCGATAACGTTGATCACATATGGATGATGGAGTTCTTAAAACTGCGAATCTCTGACCCTAACTTACTAAGAATAATTGGTAGGTTTCTTAAAGGTGGATACATGGAGGAAGGTAAGAAATATAATACAGACAAAGGCACACCGCAAGGTGGAGTAATATCTCCGATATTGGCCAATGTATACCTCCACTACGTACTCGACGTGTGGTTTGAGAAAAGGGTCAGGAAACAGTGCAAGGGACAAGCATACATAGTGAGATATGCAGATGACTTTGTTTGTTGTTTTCAATCTAAAAGTGAAGCCCAGCAATTCTTCCATTCTCTAAAGTTGAGATTAAAGAAATTTAATTTAGAAATAGCTGAGGATAAAACCAAAATTATTCCCTTCGGGCGGTTTGCGGAGCAAAATGCAAATCAACAGGGGAGAAATAAACCAGCAACTTTTGATTTCCTTGGGTTTACTCACTATTGTGGGAAAAGTAAACAAGGGAAATTTCGAGTAAAACGGAAATCAAGCAGAAAGAAAGTACAAGCTAAATTAAAAGAGACGAAAGAATGGCTGAAGAGTAATAGAAGTAAAGATATTCATTTGATTATGGATAGATTTAGACGCTCACTTATAGGTTATTACAACTATTATTGCATTACTGATAATACCCAAAATGTTAACAACTTCAAAGACAAAATCGAAAAGTTATTGTTTAAATGGCTCAATAGAAGAAGCCAAAGGAAATCATTTAAATGGGATAAATTCAGTCTATTTCTTAATAAATATCCACTGCCATCACCAAGAATTAAAGTGAATATATATGATTTAAGAAAAGAGATTAGCTATATTTTGTAAATGATAACTAGGAGGAGCCGTGTGCGTTGGAGCAGCCGTCAAGGCTGAAGATCTAATGGAGTGAAAGTCTCCTGTTGTCAATTGACCGATTCAGACAACTAGCATATCCGATGCGTGAGGAGGTAACAAATCACGTTCTGCTCGGACGTAAAAGCCATAGCTGCCTATATTACTCAGAGAATATAAGGTAGGAACAGTCAGTGTGGCGAGCAAACCTGAAGGCCAGAAGGATTTAACGAATACTGCAGTCTCGAAATGGCTCCCCCTTCAGAAACTGTTGAAGGGAATGTTGTAATTCGCCGACCCATTGACGCATTGGGGAAGGCCTAAGCCCTATAGGAAGAAACGGTTATATGCACTATAGGGGAAGCCGGGATATGGGTTCTAGCATCTAGGGAAAGATTTTCAGAGATAACGACGGGAAGGTCCTACTTCCAGCTGGGACGACAACAACCAGCAAAGACCAGTCATATAAGGTATTACCGAAATTGATAGGAGGATTTAGGATTGACGGATGAGGTCGTAGTAGCCAAGAGGAAAGGGTAATGCCTTTCTAAATATGTAGAAACATATTTCAACAATGGTAACACCAAAGTTGAGCAAAGGACCTCTGGGCACTTGGATGCCATGGGATTATGAAATAGGACACAGAGCCTTAATAATAATAATAATAATATAATAACAAGTTATTTGTCCCGAAAATGGCTAATTGTGAAGTAAACCTTGTTATTGATTGGGGAATATGGGTGTCGCCATTTAATCCTAGGATAATAAGGGAAGGCTCATTTATTATATATCCAAGGTCAGAACCGGACTCGGGAAATCCGACTGTCCGGGATCGCAGGGGGGCTTCAGGAAACGTGGCTTTGATTAGTGTGCGCGCCTGAATTCTATCCAGACAATAGCGCAAGCACGGTTCTGGGAGGGGGTGGAGTCCAATTTACCGCAAGGTAGAAAGGCTTCCTTCTACTCGACTAATAGAAGAAAAAGAACGTCTTTATAAAAGGCGTTCCTTTTCTATTTTTACTTGCCATTTTGTGTACATATGTCAAACTAACAATAATTTCGATTTTTTGGAAAATGCACCTAAAAACAAAACCATTTAGGGATACCCGGACGGGAGTTTATTTCTAAGGTAAAACGTTCATTAACATCGCTGTTTCATCACAAGAATGCAGTTTGGGGCAGTTTATGCAATCTTTCCACATTTTTTGAGGTAATTCATTTTTATCCACTCGATTAAATCCTATCTTCGAAAAAAATTCAATTTGATAAGTTAATGATATTAGTTTAGTAATTTCCAAGTTTTCCGTTTCTTTAATGATTTGTAGTACCAGTGCTTTTCCGATTCCTTTTCCGACATATGCAGGGCTGACGGCTAATGACCTTACCTCTGCTAAATTCCGGTCAAGGATCGTCAAGCTGGTAATCCCAACAACTTCGTTATTTAAAACGGCAACAAGGAAACTCTGGAGATTTTCATAGATGGAAGAATAAGTTCTCGCTAAAAGTTTTCCTTCTTTAGCATACTCTGATATTAATTTATAGATACTTTCTGTATCGCTCATAACCGCTTTTCGAATAAGCATAGAAAATCCCCCAGGATAATATATTACTTGTTATATAAAATTCAAACTATTTAACTATAGCTGTTCGGTAATAAATATACATTAAAGAGAATTTTTATACAACTATATATTCCATTAATTTTCCCTTTTTAAGATAATTTTTTTCTGCTGCACTGTTTAAAGAATAATGTTGATTGGCTTATTTGAGCCAAAAATCAACAGTGTCATTTATTAAGGCCTATTATTAAGTATGTAGGATTGTGAAGAATTGTAAAGTAACTGGTGCGGATGTTAAAGAAGAGATAATAGCACCGTCGATTTCACCGCTTCTATAGAAGCTTGCGGTTGGATGCATTAGCAATTGCTTCAATATCCCGCTGATTGTGATGTCATTGAGGATAAACGTAATCACATTCCCGCTCTCCTTCAAATGTTAGACGTAAAGAAAACGATGCCAAAAATTTTATAATCAAATAACCAAAAAATCAAAGACAATCGTGGTAAACTTACAAAAATAAAAATAACTGAGGTGTATATATGAAAATTGGTCTAAGGACAGTCAAAACAGCATTGGGGGCGGGGGTTTCCATCTGGTTTGCCGAATTGCTTCATCTTCAGTTTTCTAGTTTCGCCGCCATTATCTGCATCCTTTGTATAGAAAAGACAAAAAAACAGTCCATCCGGTCTTCTTTGGAACGATTTGCCGCCTGTACGCTTTCATTGATATTGAGCGGTCTCGTATTTCGAACACTGGGGTTCAATCCCCTTGTATTTTCGTTATTCATTTTGCTGTTCATTCCCTTGCTGGTTCGGCTCCGTCTGCAAAAAGGGTTCGTGAACAGCGTGGTGATCGTCCTTCACATTTTCACGCTAGAGAAGTTCACTCTTCCTATTGCCTTAAATGAACTTCAAATCGTCATAATCGGCGTGGGGGTGGCGATCCTGTTGAACAGTTATATGCCAAACGTAGAAAAAAAGCTCAAGGAAACCCAATCGATCATAGAAGAAAAGTTCAAAAAAATATTGTTTGAATATGGAGCCTACTTAGAAAAAAGCGATCAAGGATGGAACGGGAAAGAACTATTGGAATTGGAAGAAGACCTCAATGAGGGTAAAATGCTAGCCATCCAATATGAGGAAAACCAATTGGGCACCGATAAAAAGGGGTATTATCATTATTTCGAGATGAGGGAAAAACAGTTTGTCATTTTAAACCGTATGCTGCCCATCGTATCCTCGCTGCATGAAGATGTGGTCCAACGGCATGTATTCGCCCAATTCCTGTACGAAATAAGCGCCGACGTTAAGAGCGAAAACACCGCTTACAGGTATCTTCAAAGACTGGAAAGCCAGCACCAAAAAATGAAGGAGCTTGAATTGCCAAAATCCCGCGTGGAATTCGAAACAAGGGCATCTGTCTTCCATTTAATGAACGAGATGGAGTATTATTTAAAAACAAAAATGAATTATTACGTCGAAAAACAGATTGATGTTTAATCTAAAAACGACCCTTTCTTTTTTTACAAATTTTTAAAATTTCACTTAGAATTTAAAATAGGGGGGAGGGAAATGAGTAAAAGAATTGATGAGATTGAAGAACAAATTTTTTATTAACAAAAAATTTTTTATACTAAATAGTCATTAGCAGGAGGATGGTTGGGTACATAATTGAAAAGTTTGTGTAAGAAAGGTTCAAAGAGTAAGATTGTGAATTATTGTACTAAATCTACTATGAATTTAGGTTTCTTCAAGAATAGAAAAATGACAATACTTAAGATGACCCTGCTCAAAAAAAGAGGAGAGCTTAAATTAATAAGTCTATGGTTAAGGGTTGACTGGATTAAGGTCAGTATTAGTATAGACACTTCCTAATCATTTTCATTCTTTGTGGTGAAGTACCGATTTTTGCACTTCATGGATGGCTAACGGGGCAGTTTACTTCAATAGTGGTGAATAAATTGGTTAAGTCACCGTTCAGCCAACATGGTTATAAGCTACAATTATAATTGATCTTCCTTAAAAGTATCTTTAAAGCCCGTGCACTCTTGGTAAGAAGACGTTTCCTAAGCCATACTATTCCATCATTAGATTGAAAAGTTGCATCGAGTATATCTAACATCTTAATCTCCGAAATCGGAAAGGTAAAAATCACTGACTTCGGCAGAATCGTAGCTCCGATACCAGCGACTAACGCTATAATGATCGCAACACTTGAACATTCGCAAACAATATTCGGCTCGAATCCGGTGTTGTGTTGAAATTTTTGTTTAGTAACCGGATTTTACAATTTCAAAAAATGGGTTCAGTGAAATAGAAACTGTTTTGATCGTCTGTTTAAATGGATGCCTTGTTGTTATAAGTTTTGTTCTCTGCGTATTTTATTGAGTAATGCCCGGCAGCCGGCTGAAACAAGACGATAGGTTTCATCAAAATCACCTGTGTAAAATGGATCGGGAACATCTTTCCTGTATTTGGTCAGGTCGAGCAGCCTAATGATCTTTGGATGATTAGGCTTTCCGATTATCCTGTAAATATTTTTTATGTTGCTTTCGTCCATACCTATAATATAGTCGAACTTCCAAAAGTCTTCTTTCTTTATTTGGCGTCCAACAAGCCCATCAGAAGAAATATTGTATTTCTTTAGAATATCAAGTGTTCCTTCGTGCGGAGGGAAGCCGATTTGCCATGAACTGGTTGCAGCGGAATCAACTGTGATTTTGTTAGTCAAATATTCTTTTTTGAGTAAGTCACGAAACAAAGCTTCAGCCATCGGTGAACGGCAAATATTCCCCAGGCATACAAATAAAACGTTGATCATGTACTTAACCCCTTTTAATTTTTCTCATTTTTTCTATTTTTTAGTCTCTTTTGAAATGAATTACGTATTTACAAAATAGTGGATTGGACAGTTGTGTTGTTTGGGCACACCTTTAGCCATTATTGGAGTCTTTTAATACCGAGCTGCTCCAACGTTGATAAGGAGTAAAAACAATACAATGATTAGAGCAAAAATCAGCTCCGTATGCACCCTCTGCTATGTACAGAGCCTCCTGTCCATTCGTAATTACAAAGTATGTACAAAACAGAAATATGGAACGGCGCTAGTTCTAATCTTAGAGACTGTTTCCCCAAAATTCGAACAAAAAATGAAAGGAGATTTACAGCGGCAAATTGATTTTATTAAAGATAAAATGGACTTAGCCCCTTTGACCAAGTAACCATTATTGAGGATGTAGGTTCGGGCTTAAATGACAAACGGAAGGGCTTAGTCAAAATGATGAAACTTGCACAGGAGGGATTATTATCTGACCTAGCCATTCGATATCGTGACCGCCTTACGAGATTTGGTTTTCACTATTTGCAAACTTTCTTTGAAAGTCACCAGGTCACTCTTCATATTTTAGATGGCCAAACCGATGAAAAATCGGTTCAGGAGGAGCTGGTGGAAGATTTAATCGCCATTATTACCAGCTTTTCAGGAAAATTGTATGGAATTCGAAGTCAAAAAAATAAAATCGTAGAAGAAAAAGTAAAAGGGGTCTTGGAAGATGTTGCAAACCTACCAAACGAAGCTAATGAACATTCCACTACCTAACGATCTCACTTCAAACATGTACCTTCGTGATACTTCGGCAGGTTAGAACGAAAGCTATTTGTTCAGTGTCACATAAAAGGTGTTACGACTTCTAGCCTAAAAAAGACCTTTCTAATACAATTTAGAATCACAGTCCGGCAATTCAATTCTTTGAGGATGCAGCTGGACGGAAAGGTCTCTTCTTTTAACCAAAAAAGAAAACTGGATATCCAAGAGCTGGAATCCAAAACGAATTACCTGCAAAAAATCATTGACAAGAAAACCACGCAAAAAGGGCAACCTCATCAAAAACTCCAGGAAATCCCGCAAACCCATCCGTTATTCTCGAAAAACGTAAAGAACTATCGTAACCTCAAGTTTTACCTTCATCAAAAGAAGCGCCGATTGAGGAATCTCCAACAAAAATTAGAAAAGCTGCAGGTAGATGTGACCAATAAAAAGGTTCGCATCTGCTTTGGTTCAAAGAAACTGTTTCACAAACAATTCCATTTGGAGGAAAATCAATATAAGGATCACCAAGAGTGGAGAAAAGACTGGCTGGAGGCAGAGGTGCACAATTTTTGGTTATTGGTTCCAAGGATGAAACCTTCGGAAATCAGTCCGCTGCCTATGATTTGAAGAACACGCTGAGACTGCGTGTCGCAAATCACTTCATTGGAAAATATGGAAAGTATGTAGCGTTTCCTGAAGTGATTTTTCCTTATGGACAAGAGTGGCTTGACAAGGCGAAGGTTCCGTATACAATCGACTTCACTATTTATTGTCTTGATACCCCTCTTGTTCAACTAGGGACCATAGCTTATCTAGATTCCAATAAAGTAAACCGAGCAGCATAAGTTTTAAGCCATACCAGAATGTATCCCAATGTAAATATGCTAAGAATTCTATTCCTCTAATGAAGAATAGTGCTCCATAAATACGAAATATTCTTTAAAAATTTTACGTAATCGTTGCCGGTTCTCGCTTTTCATTTTATTTCTCCTTTATATATTCAAAAAACAGGAAATTTTCCGAGTTTGTATTTTTTACCAAATACTGTTTTTTTATACACTTCCCTACTTTCAAGCTGAATCCGATCCGGGATATTTGCTGTAACTACCGATAACACTTGATTATGTTCCTATTGGTGTTTTTTATGAGTTTAAAATATTTGAGGCAGATAACCTGCGTCCTTTTTTAGGGGAAGGAATTTTACCAGTGCTGAAAGGGATCCTACCAATGGTAGAACCCCTTATTGGGTTGATGCATATTTTCTTCGAATCCAGCCAACAACCAACAATAGCAAGGGAATCCCAATCATGTTGACGGGAAATACAAATGGAAGCAAGAAAAACTTGTCATAATACTGGATCATCTGGGTATTTTTAATCGACACAGCCACGATAAACGAAATAGGAGCAAGAAACCAAACTACTTTTCGCCAATCCTTCAGGTGGAACCATTGCGCCGTTCCATAACAGGCAAGAAACATATATAACGCCATCTTAATAAAGATACTAAAAAACCATATAACCACAATCAGAATATCCACATTTTGAATGAATTCCATAACGGAAATAGACCGAGTCATATCATAAAACGGATACAAAAGCCTTGAAGGCAAGACCGGGCCGAATGTGAAAATCACCATCAATGTTCCGATCGTTACCAGGGAAACGGCAGTCCTATTCCCCACATCGCCCGCGATGACGCTTGGTCCGGTTTGTCCATAAAGAAGACAAACATGGTCATCATGACAGATTCTCCAAAAAAGGAGGCCATGGGTGTATAGGAACCTTTAAGGATTGGAAGCCATCCAGAATCTTGATAAATGGGAAGCATATAATGCCAATTCATATTGCCAAGATTCAAAATGATTAAGACCGCTATCATCAAAAGCACCATCGGCCCAACGATTTCACTTAAGCGTCCAATGCCTTCTACCCCACCCTGGTACATGAGAAAGATAAGTAGTAACATGGCGGTAAAGACAATGACCCACATAGGTGTCTTATGAAACAACGCGGTAATAAGGAATTCACCAAATTCATGGACAATTATCCCAATCGCCGAGTACCATAAAAGTAAAAAAGGAATCATCATCAGCTTTCCAAGCCATTTACCGAGAATCGTTTGACTATACTCAATCATGGTTTGGTTCGGATAAAGCGAACTGAGTGTGGTTGCCAGAAAAGTAATGGCAATGCCAACAAGCCCTGCAATCACCATCGAGATCCATGCATCTTGTTTTGCAGTACGAATCGTAGATGATAAGGTCAGAAGAAGTGAATTTCCCACTTCAAATGTGAACATTATCCAAAAGATTTCTAAGCCAGAAATTTTCATTGAATTTCTCACAATCCATATATCTCCTTATTTTTTTATTTCATTTTTCTTTAAATGTAACGACGGTCCGGTTAGACCCACTCGCCGAATGGTCAGGTTTGCATGGACTGTGACCTGTACTTTTCGAAACTGTTTGGTCCAATTTTTCTTTAATTCCTTCCATTGGGATGGATATTTTTGATGAATGGCTTCTCCCAAGCCAAAGATATCGGTTCCATATTGTTTTTGAACCTTTTGGATGGTTTGGAGAGCTTGTTTTTCGCCTTTTTTCCAATACATGTTCTAAAAGAGTAAGATTTTTCGGCTGCGTAAGATCTAAATTCGTATTGTTCTCCCGAATGATTCCTTCACCAGAAAGAACAATGTCAAACTTAATGGTGTGACCTTGAATAGAGGGAATGATCTTACTGCCCAATTTTGTCAAAAATAAACTGGCATTTCCATCTCCTTGCGGCACATTGGCAGTAAGTGTCTGTTTGGTTAAACGATTGGTGATCCAAAGAGACATTTTATCTTCCTGTATATTTAAGAACCCAATCAATTTAAGTTCTTTGTTAAAAATCCCCAAACCTACAATTTGGAAACCTGTGGCATTCGTTTGATCTTGTTCTTTAGAACTACGAGTAATTGCAATAACAGGCAAAATTGGGGTATTTCCATCACTTGTTGCAGCCATAAGAAAATTTAATAAAGATGTCTCTCCCAATCCACCTATTTGCGCATGTTCTTTCAGTGCACCAAGTGCCGGGATATCTTCTAAAGGGTAGGATGTTTTCAGAAACTGTTTTGCAGTACTCCCCTTCACTATGAGTGCATCTGCTCGTAAGCGAATATCGGGATCGCGGCTATAGGTGTCTAATACAGGAGAGAGACCGTGCCTAGCCAGTTTTTCTCCAATCACAATCATACGTCGGTGCCCTCGAAAGACTTCTCTTGACAATTTTGTCTGCATGTTTTGTACAGCTTCAAGTGTGTCCCTTCCAGTTCCCGATTCAATAAAAACAGTTTTTCCTCCTCCGCTTCTTCCACTCTGCCCCATTCCCATTTTCGAAGGGATGATAAATTGAGCACTGATTTGAACCCTGTTATTCTTCGCTTGATCAAGTCCCCAGCCCAATTCTATTGCCAGGTCGTTTAACTCCCTTCGATCCCAGCACCCCGTCAAGAAAAATAAAGAAATGACCAGTATAAGACAAAGTGCCCTTAGCCGGCTCATTCTGTCTGGTCCCCTCGTTTCGGACCGGGTTGTTGGCCTTCCGGAATCCGCATTTTTTCCTCACCAGATATCAGCACGGGACGGTTTGTCATGTTCCACCGGTGTGTTCGGATCAATACGTCCTTCAAATTACGAGGAATCTGAGGAGCAACTGGGCTTAAATAAGGAATGCCAAAAGAGCGAATGTTAGTTAGATGGATGATAATAGCAAGGGCTCCAAAAGCAACCCCATACAACCCCAACATTCCCGCCAATAGCAGCATTGGGAAGCGCAGCATACGATAGGGTGTTCCCAGGTTGTATCGTGGAAAAGAAAACGACGCGATACCGGTGGTAGCCACAATAATTACCATGGGTGCTGATATAATGCCTGCCTGCACGGCAGCTTGTCCGATTACGAGCGCTCCCACGATACTGACGGCAGATCCAACTGATTTTGGCAAGCGAATGCCCGCTTCCCGCAAACCTTCAAACAAAAATTCCATCATAAGTGCTTCTACGGCCGCCGGGAAAGGAATTCCTTCTCGTGCCGCAGCAATACTGATAAGCAAGCTTGTCGGGATCAATTGCGGATGAAATGTTGTCACCGCAACATAAAGAGAAGGGAGAAATAATGAAATATTTATTAATATATAACGTATGAATCGAATAAAGGTTGTATAGATAGAGCGTTCATAATAATCCTCTGCTGCTTGCAGTCCTGTCCAGAATGTCATGGGAACAATAAGAACGAAAGGTGTGTTATCCACAAAAATGGCAACTTTCCCTTCTAATAGGCTTGAACACACAACATCCGGCCGCTCAGTATTCTGTATTTGAGGGAAGGGAGAAAAAGGCAGATCCTCGATAAATTCTTCAATGAAAGCTGACTCTAAAACCCCATCAATTTGAATTCGCTGAATCCTTTGGCGAACTTCCTCCAAAACCGTATTGGGAGCAATCCCATCAATATAGGCAATCGCTATATCTGTCTGCGATAAATCCCCAATCGAATAGGGTTCCATTTTTAGTCTCGGGCTCCGAATTCTTCGACGCACTAGGCTCGTATTGACCCTGAGTGTTTCCGTAAATCCGTCTCGCGGACCACGAACAGAAAGCTCGGCACTAGGTTCTTCAATACTACGTTTCTCAAACCCTTTTAAATCAGCAAGCAGTGCTTGGCTCTCCCCATCTGTTAGAACTGCAAGATTAGATTTCAATACTCCTTCAATGACCTCACGAACCTTAGAAACCGCCTTTACTTGAGAAAAAGCGATAAGCTGATCCTGGATGATTTCCCCTATTGAGGTCACATTCTTTAATCCATCAGGCATACCTTCGAACATCATTGGTTTCAAAACAACCTGTTCCATTATTTTCGTATCCACTAATCCATCGATATAAATCAGAAGCATTTTGGTCTTCCGATTTGAGGAAATGGGGCGAAAGACAATATCGGAACAATTTTCAAAAACTTGTTTCAAAACCTGTTCATTCAAGGATATATCCGGTACGAGTACCTCATCTTGAACATTGGGGGGCAATACGCCGGTACTCTCCAGTTCCTGAATGGCTTTTTTTAAAGGCTTCATCTTCCGAATTTTTTTCATCATATTCCCCCCAATATATGATTTATAAAATCTAACTTAAGAAAAAACTCAATATTCCATCGTTAAAGTGTCTCACTCCTTTTTAAAAATTATTCAATTATTTCCAAAAAAAATCTACTACAAGTAACAAGTAGAAAATAATTACAACAGATGTTCTTTTATCAACTCGACTAGCGGGGTAGTACCAACAAAGCTGTCATCACCCGCAATAAAGCATATCAAGTTAATGTCAAATGTTTATCGCTATTTTCGTAAAGTAGTCTTTTTTATAGAATTACCGTAACAAAAACGAACGTTTCTGTTACGTAAGTCCTCGCCAATTTTTCCAGCTAGCAATTTTGCATAACTAACGTAACAAAAATACGTAGACAGTCCCGAGCTAAATCATATGCTAGAATTATTGAGATCAGAGGATACAGTGGTCGTGACCGATGTATGGAAGAGAAAATGTAATTGATGCTTCAATTGGTGCTATTACGGATGATCACGGAACTTTAATTTGTCTGCCCACAGTGGAAGAACAGTTTCGGATCATGCCAATGCAGGAAATGATCAGCTACAGTCCAGTAGGTGGATTGCCTGGCTTTTTGGAGGTCGCATTTAAACATACTTTCGGGGACTCTGGCAGGATGCTTATGTACGTGTAGTTGCCAGCGCAGGCGGGCCGGTGCTATTTCAAATGTTGTTTGGAATTATTCAAATGTTGGCGATACCATATTAACACATGATTGGTACTGGACCCCATATAGCACGATATGCAAAGAGACTGGACGATATTTGGAGACGTTTGATTTATTATACGAGGAAATGAAGTTTAATCTAAATTCATTTTCGAGCAAGGTCAAGAACCTTTTGGCAAAACAAGATTATTTAGTGATCATATTAAATTCGCCAAATCACAATCCAACGGGATACAGTATTTCCGATAGTGAATGGGATGAAATAATAGATTTGATAGTGGAAGAAGCAAAAGACTTAACTAAAACAATTACTTTGGTAATCGATATTGCATATATTGATTATACCAAAGACCCAGTCAGCGCTCGGTCGTTTATGGAAAAATTTGGAACACTTCCTTCTAATATAGTTATAGAATTAGCCCGTAAAACCACGTGGGCTTGCCCCGTGGATGTAAGGGCTTCGCTCAAGGGTATCCTTTAGGGTACCCTATTTGAGCGACTTTCTAATTCTCAATTTTATAACTTGAGAACATATATTCCTATATGTTAAAATATACACATGAAAACAAATAGAATAAACTCCGAAAATTATAATACTTTAAACCATTGTAAATTTTTAATTCAATATCATATCATTTGGTGCCCTAAGTTTAGATTTAGTGTTTTAGGTGAAAATGTAGAATCGGTATTAAAAGAAGTATTATATACTATCGGAGAAAAATACGAATTTGAAATTAAAGAACTGGAAGTCATGCCAGATCATATCCATATGTTTGTTTCTACAAAACCGACGGTAGCACCTACAGATGTCATTCGGACATTTAAAAGTATTTCAGCGATTGAGGTATTTAAAAGGTTGCCAAGGTTAAAACGGTTCTATTCTCGTTGTGGTTCTTTATGGAGTAAAGGATATTTCGTAAGCAGCGTTGGAAAAGTTAGTGAAGAAACTGTCAAAAGATACATACAAGAACAAAAGAGTAAAAGTTAAACAGAGAGGAGTATGATACGTGAGTGGTTTGAAGGAAAAAAACAAAAAAACACGTAAAAAAAATGAACAATCTAATTTCAAAAAAACATTAAACACCATTCGTAAATATCATACTCCTCTAAATGTCATAGAAATTGAAATAAAAATTCTCCCTTCACAACATTATAAAATGATGCGAATTGGAGAACATTTACGGATTATCCGGAACACTGTAGTTGGTGTGCTCTTTAAAAACTATAAACAGATGGTTAGAACGAAAAAATATAGAGACTTGATGAAACAATACCGTTTGGTAACTGAGAAGATGTCCAAACAAAATACAGATATCAAATTATTAGATAATGAACTTGATAGTTTAAAAGAAAAGCTCGAAGAGCTTCGTGAAAAATATAATGTGACTTTTGATTTTGCCAGGAATTTTGGTGCAGAAATGCGAGAAAGAAAATTTAGCCTGCCGGATGCAGTAACAGTTTTATCCGTTTGTGAAATGGCTTGGAAATCTATCGAAAAGATTCTATTTTCTGATGGAGAAAACCCTTATTTTTATAAACGAAATGATTTTGTTACTTTTCAAGGTAAACAGGCTGAACGCTGTATTATTTTGAAAAAAAATAAAAAAAACAGTGAATTATTCGTTTCTCATAACGGTATGAATTTTTCCTTGATAATTAAGAAAACTGACCTTTTCATTCAAGAATCTTTATCCCGCTTTGTTCATTACATGGAAAACAGTGTTGAGATAGACAAAGAAAATGTGGAGAGACATTTGTCAGGAAAATCTATTCTACCTACTTATCGTATTCGTAACAACCGGATTGTACGAAAAGAAATCAGAGGAAAAATAAGATACTTTCTTCAGATTGTTTCCGAAGGAAACCCAGTTGTAAAACGAAAGAAAGATGGTTCTTTTCGCCATACCTTCGGTACAGGCAGAATTGGTGGGGACATCGGAACACAATCAATTGCCATTTTTTCAATAGGCAAAGTATTGCTTAAAAACCTAGCTGAACGTTCTAATTCAAGTTTTAAATTAGAACGGGAAATTACGAATATCCAAAGATATATAGACCGTTCTAGAAGAACAATGAACCCCAAAAATTACAATGCTGATGGAACGATTAAAAAAGGTAAAAAAACATGGGGTTTTTCGAATCGGTATTTAAACGCACAAAGAAAATTATGGAACTTACAAAGAAAAGCAGCTGAAAGTCGCAAATATGCCCATAATGAAGACATAAACTATTTTCGAACATTAGGTGACGAACTTATAATGAATCCATGAATATTAGAGCTTTGCAAAAGAAAGCAAAAGTAGCCACAAAAAGTGACAAAACAGGCAAATGGAACAAAAGAAAACGTTTTGGTAAAAGCATTTTAAACCGTAGTCCTGGATATTTTATCGAACAAGTAAAATATCGTTTTAGATTGACAGGTGGAACAGTAAAGGAAGTTAATACTTGGACATTTAAAGCCTCTCAATATGATCATGTTTTAGATACGGAAAATAAAAAGCAATTATCCAAACGATGGCATACTTTACCTTGCGGAACGAAAATTCAACGTGATCTATACTCAGCATTTTTACTGTATTGTTCGGAAAAAGATTTGCAAAAACCAAATAATGAAATGTGTCATAATACATTTGAAAAATTTTATCAATTTCACGAATTATGCATTAAAGAAATAAAAAACAACCGGATGGTTGTTCTAAATAGTGGGATTAAAATTTTTTAATCCATTACTTTCAAAATACATTTCAGGGGTTTGACTTAGCCTCCGTTTCCAACTGGAAAGAAAGCAAACGCTAATGTGGTCAGCAGATTGCTTGTTTGTTGGTTTTCACCCCTATAGCTAGTGCGTAATGCCGATGGAAGGTTACCTTCATGTACGCTTACGAGAAACTATATGTGGAGTCCCCACGCGGGCTTGCCCCGTGGAGTGAGTCAGAACATTTGCCTTTAGCATGTCCAAAGGGTTTACTGTATATGGACAGCGGACGGGCGCGTTGATTGGGGTATTATCGGATAAGGATGTAATTGAAGAGTTTGCAAACGCTAATCTGGTAACCAGCCGTGCAAGATGGTCAAATGTAAATCGAGGTTGTATGAATATACTTGCTAATATTTATAAAGATGAAACTTTGCTAAAAAAGGTAAATGCTGAGCGCCAAGAATGCAATGCTTTAATTGCTAAGCGGGCTGATGCTTTTATTAAAGAGGCGAATCAGATTGGATTAAAAATATTACCTTATCATGCCGGTTTCTTCATTACAATTCCATGTGACAAACCTGATGCTGTGAGTGAACTATTAATTGCCGAAAGAATATTTGTTGCTCCCCTTTTGAAGGGGATTCGTGTAGCAGCTTGCTCTGTACCAGTTACACTGATGTATGGTCTTGCAGCCAAAATTCAGTATGCAATAGTACGTGCAAACTCTGCGAGACTCTAGGGTTAACATAAAATATGAGGAGCGACTCTATTGGTAAACGCAGATGTGTTGATGGACAATAGAGTCGTTAAAATATAAAAAAACTCTTACAAAAAGTTGTTTACTGAACAATAAATTTCTTTTCTTCAACAATGCTCAGCATGGATCTTCAACAATCGGGCGCGATTGTGGAATAAAACTTAGATTTTTAAACGACTTTATTGCTAAAGCATCCTTTATAAAAAAATTTAACAACTTTATTTTACCCCCATCCAAAACAGGATGGGGGTATGCATGTTAGAAGTATTAAACTTAAATAACTTATTGTAATCTTGACATTTCCTTATTGCGGGTGGTGACAGCTTCGCTGGTACTACCCCTAATATTGAGAACTTGGGCTTTTTTCGTTACTCCATCATATGTCCCAATAGAGGGAGATGGCTTCTTATTAAAGAATGGCGCCCCATTGTATAATGCAACAAAACTGCAACCACTTCATAAATCAGGTATTGCCTTATTACTTTCTCTTAATAGTTCTAAAAATACGCTTAACGCTTTAGTCTGGAATGGGGATCGTAAGACAACTGAAAATTTCCGTATAATTGGAAGTTGTTTTACGTTTATGACATTTAAAGAGCCCATTGAACATTCCTTACGAATCGCCCAGTACGAAAGTAGACTAACACCAAGACCTGCTTCTACAGATTCCTTAATTAGTTGTGTACTTCCAAACTCCAATGTTTTTTTCGGAATGATTTCACATAATCTGAACATTTTCTCAGTTACTTCTCTAGTTCCAGAACCATTTTCCCTGACAATCCACGTTTCTTTCTCTAATTCTGATATGTTAATTTCACCATTTTTTTGTGCCAAGCTATGTTTTGGTGAAGCCACCAGATACATGTAATCTACTGCAAAAGGTTCGATTACTAAATTTTTATCTTTGAATTCCCCTTCCAAAATTCCCACATCTAATTGGTGCTCCAAAACTAATTTTGCTACCTCTTTTGTGTTCCCAATCGTAATGGTTGGAGTGATTAATGGATATTTCCTATACATTTTTGCAATAACATGCGGCAAAACGTATTCCCCAAATGTATAACTGGCACCAATTGAAAGAGGTCCACTCGTCTTGTTGGTTAGATCATCTATCAAGTAATGCATTTTTGTATAGAGACCTAATATCTCCTTTGCATGATGATAGACAATTTCCCCAGCTTTATTTAAGCGTACAAATTTATTACTGCGCTCCAACAATTTTGTCCCCATGGTACGCTCAAAAGATTGAATATATTGGCTTACTGCAGGTTGAGTCATATGTAATTCTTCTGCTGCACGTGAAAAGTTTTCCATCTCTGATACCGTTACAAAGACTTGTAACTGTTGATCCATTTTTATCAACCCTTTTATAGTTTATTTTTTATTATATAGTTTTACTTATGATAAGTATCACAAATATTTATTTTTCTTATGGCTAGAAAAGGTTTAGTCTGAGATTGTGAATAAATAAAGGTGGTGTTGAGATGGAAGCGCAGTACACTAGAGTAAATAAAGAACCTATTCAACCCCAAAAAAAATCTTCATCTCTTGGGCAATGGATCTGTGGAATTGGCTTTACCTTTATGATTGCCTTATTGGGCTACTTATTGGCAAAAACGCCTGGATTTGATCATGTTGGTCAATTAGCATCCGCGATTGTGATCGCAGTCTTGTATCGGCAATTTTTTGGTTACCCTGAACTCCTCCGTTCAGGTATAGGATTTTCTTCGAAAAGATTATTACGGTTTGCGATTATTTTGTATGGACTCAAGCTCAATATAGGTACGGTTTTACATGATGGTTTAGGATTACTTGTTCGAGATACTGGCGTTATTATCTTTGCTATCTTGGTAACAGTATGGCTAGCTCGAATGTTGAAAGCAGATAAAAATATATCACTTCTTCTTGGAGTAGGTACAGGGGTGTGTGGTGCGGCAGCCATAGCTGCGATAGCACCAATTATTAAATCAAAAGATGAAGATACCGCCATTTGTGTTGGTATTATTGCTTTAGTTGGGACGATTTTTGCGATTTCTTATACGATATTACGGCCCTTCTTACCGTTGTCAGACATAGATTATGGCATTTGGTCAGGAATTAGCTTACATGAAATTGCTAACGTAGCCTTAGCTGCAGCACCAGGGGGACAAGATGCACTAGCTATTGGTTTACTTGCAAAATTAGGTCGAGTGTTTTTACTTGTTCCTCTATGCTTTCTTTTGATGTACATCATGAAAAGGAAAAGATCTAGGGACGAATGTTCTGAAACGAAGGTTGAATTTCCATGGTTTTTAATAGGGTTCATTATCATGAGCATTATTGGAAGTTATGTCATTGGTACAACTATTCCAGTATCAAGCGAATTTATGAATGGTATTTCCATGCTTACTACATGGTATTTAACAGCAGCAATGGTCGGACTCGGATTAAATGTAAGTCTTCGGGATCTCCGTACGAAAGCATTAAAACCGTTAATCGCAATGGGGATTACATCTATCTGTCTTTCCATTTTAGCTTACTTTATTGTATAAAAATGATAGTTTATTATAGTAAACTGAAAGTTAATTGAATATCTTAAGGCCTCGATTCCCTCTACTAATTCATTCTCTTTTTCAAGAATCTGGCCCTTTTATGGAATAAGGAAGTACTATTTGTTCCCTTCTTATAGCTTTCTATATAATGAAGCTCTATTGAAGAAATGAAAAAGGGCTACAGGAAGGAGAAATTTAATGGACGGGTTAAAAGAATCTAAGGATGAAATAATAAAACACCTAATTTAAAGTGTTTTTTTCTGTAGATTGAGATAATTTAATAAAAAACCTGTAATTCTAACAGACATGAATTTTCCTTGAAACTGTTGTTATGGGATTCTTCTCACGGGGCATTATGGGTCAGTTAGCTTTAATATTGATAATGTAAAAAAGCTTGAGGACAAAAAAATTTCCTCAAGCTTTTTTTATTTCGAAAGTATGGAAGGGAGTTTTTTATTTTATCTTGTTTTTTCTTTTTCGGTTTTAACGGGATACTGTATCTAAATCATCCGGGGGTACTTCTACATCGCCATCAAGTTAAATTGATTGGTTCGCAAACGAAAAAAATGGACTGAATTCCCATAAATGACTGTAGAGAACAGTTATACGAAATCTAAAAAAATTTTGTTAACTGATATGTTAGTTGACTCACTTTATAGAAATAGCTTGAAGAGTTTATCACAGATGCAAAACTAGTTCCTAGTCCTAGGAAGAGTCTAAGCTTGATGATAAAAGGTTTTTTAATTTGAATGATAGCAAAATTGGGAATTTCAAAAGAGTGTGGTGCGCAAATCAAGCAGTTTTACAGAAGAAATCAGTTGGCATGGTTCTTGCAATATAAATGTTAAGTAAATAGAGAAAGGAGGGAGGAGATGAATCATCAACTACTCTGTGAGAGTCTCAGAAAAGAATGACAACTTTTCAAGTGCTCCTCTCCATTGTTTCAGGAACTATTGTCGGATTCGTACTGGGTTTGCTCGGCGGAGGTGGATCAATTCTTGCTGTTCCTCTTTTGCTTTACGTTGTTGGTATGAAAGATCCGCATGTGGTAATTGGCACGACAGCGTCAGCCGTTGCCATAAATGCCTATGCAAACCTAATTCCACACGCACGAGCTGGCCACGTGCAGTGGAAAGCGGCGATTGTTTTTGCAGTCCCTGGTGCCCTAAGTGCTTATACAGGATCAATTATTGGAAAGTTGGTACCTGGGAAACAGTTGTTGTTTCTTTTTGCCATTCTGATGATTGTTATGGGTGTAAAAATGGCTATGCCAAAGAAAAAGAAGAGTCAATCAGAGGATCTTAAAAATCAAGTAAAACTTCCACAGCTGATCATCATGGCTATCCTGGTGGGACTGTTATCCGGTTTTTTTGGGATTGGCGGAGGATTTTTGATTGTTCCCGGCTTGATTTTTGCGGCAAGAATGCCCATGATTGCAGCAATTGGATCCTCATTGGTATCAGTCGGCACATTTGGACTTACAACAGCGGTGAGCTACAGTATATCCGGTCTCGTAAACTGGTGGGTTATGTTAGCGTTTGTTGGAGGCGGAGTTGGCGGTGGAATGGTGGGGGCTTGGCTGGCGGCACGCTTAAGTAAACAACAGCGTACACTCCATTATATATTTTCCGGTGTCGTTATGTTGGTAGCCATTTACATGCTGATTATTAATGCTGAAGCCTTAGATTTGTGAGCAGCTTTACCAAAAATAAGATAAGGTGATTAGAATGACAAAGGTGAAGAATGAGACACATTACAAAATTTTGATTGTTGGCGGTGGGAGTGCTGGAATTACGGTTGCAGCCCGTCTCCTGCGTGAATCACACACCCTGAGAGAAAATATTGCCATTATTGACCCCGCTACGAAACATTATTATCAGCCATTATGGACGCTTGTCGGAGCTGGCGAAGCTGATAAATCTGTGACGCAAAGGGAGGAAGCATCCGTTATTCCGAATGGAGCCGTGTGGGTGCAGGATGCGGTTACCGCATTTCAGCCAGATGAAAATGCTGTTATAACAGCATCTGGAAAGAAACTTCACTATGAGTATCTTGTTGTTGCGGCCGGGATTCAAATTGATTGGCATAAAATCAAAGGATTAAAAGATAGTATTGGAAAGAATGGGGTATGTAGTAATTACTCCTTTGATTATGTTGATAGCACTTGGGAAGCAATCCGCAACTTCAAAGGGGGAACTTCCATCTTTACCAATCCGAACACTCCGGTGAAATGTGGTGGAGCCCCTCAAAAAATCATGTATTTGGCGGAAGATTATTTCAGAAAATCTGGAGTGCGCCCACACTCTTCGGTTATTTTTGTTTCAGGCAGCCCATCTATTTTCAATGTAAAAAAATATGAACAGGCACTTAACAAAATAATTGAACGAAAAGAAATCGAGACACGGTTTATGCACCATCTCATTGAAATTGATGGTGAAAAAAAACAAGCGACATTCGAAAATCTGAACACAAAAGAGCGTGTAAATATGCAATATGACATGATTCATGTAGTACCACCGATGAGCGCCCCTGATTTTATCAAGAACAGCCCACTTGCGGCAAGTAATGGTTGGTTGAATGTAGACAAATATACGCTGCAGCATCAATGCTTTGACAATGTATTTGGCATTGGGGACTGCACCAACCTGCCTACGTCGAAAACGGGGGCTGCGATTCGTAAACAAGCACCCGTGCTTGTGCAAAATTTACTTCATCGGATGCGTGCCAAACCAATGGTTCATAAATATGACGGTTATACATCATGTCCGCTTGTTACCGGATATGGACGGCTAATACTGGCTGAATTCAATTATGATTTACAGCCGCAGGAAACTTTCCCTATTAATCAGTCACGCGAGAGGTACAGCATGTATGTATTAAAGAAAAACTTCCTTCCCGTTATGTATTGGAAGGGAATGCTCAAAGGTAGGATGTGATAATGTTTTTGATGGTCATAACAAAACAAAAGAAAGCGCTTAAAAGGAGGATGACTTATGTTAATCAAATACTTTTACGATGAGAAACTGGCTCAAGCTTCATACCTTGTGGGATGTCAGGATACTGGCAAAGCGATCATTGTTGATCCGTCACGCAATATAGAACCTTACATAAAAACGGCAAGAGCACATGGCATGCGGATTGTGGGTGCAACGGAAACACACATCCACGCGGACTTTTTGTCTGGTTCGCAGGAGCTAGCTTCAAGGATGGGGGCCACATTGTATTTATCTGATGAAGGAGGCCTAACTGGAAATATGAGTACGTAACTGGGTATGAACACTGCTTTCTGAGGAATGGAGATGTATTTGCCATTGGAAATATCCATTTTGAGGTGATGCATACACCAGGACACACACCTGAACATATATCACTGCTTGTAACAGATGGCGGTGCATCTACCGAAGGCCGATCGGCATATTTACCGGAGATTTTGTGTTTGTCGGTGATGTGGGGCGTCCCGATTTATTAGAAAAAGCCGTGGGGGTACGCGGTTCCTCAGAAAAAATGGCACGCATAATGTATCGGTCACTAAAGCAGTTTAAAAATCTTCCTGACTATCTCCAAGTATGGCCAGGGCATGGAGCGGGCAGTGCCTGTGGAAAAGCGCTAGGAGCAGTCCCATCGTCAACCATCGGCTATGAAAAACGGACAAATTGGGCATTGCAATATGATAATGAGGATCGCTTTATGGAAGCGCTGTTGGCTGGACAGCCGGAGGCACCCCCTTATTTTTCAATAATGAAGCGGTTGAATAAAGAGGGAGCGCCGCAAATCCAAAGGATGGTAGTACCGCTTCGTATGGAGGTTTCGATAGATATTGTGCAGGAATGGGTAGAACAGGGAATTGTCGTTGATACGCGTCCAGCCAGTGATTTTGCCGCTAAGCATATACGAGGCACGATTAATATCCCTTATAATAAATCATTTGTAACTTGGGCGGGATGGCTGCTGGATTATGACCAGCCTATATATCTTCTAGCAACCAATACTGATGTGGAAGATATTGTGAATGATCTCCAGTCCATTGGATTGGATCGCATCGTTGCAACAATGGAGCCATATGTTATTGAGCTGGCAAGCGAATCTGATTCGCGTGTGATGAAGTATGAAGAAGTGACAATGGATCAGGTAGATGGTGCTATTCAAACAGAAGGCATATATGTACTTGATGTCCGAAGTATGGGCGAGTGGGAGGAAGGCCGCGATATTCCGCAGGCGAAGCATGTGATGCTTGGTCATCTGCAGGAACAGTCACACACCATTCCGCATGATAAACCAATTTTAGTTTATTGCAAAACTGGCGGAAGATCTGCTATCGCGGCAAGCCTTCTGCAAGTTCATGGATTTAAAGCAGTACAAAGTCTTGTGGGCGGTTTTGAGGAATGGAGAAAACAGGAGAAGTTGCGAACCACTAGAGATTTTTAAATGAAATCTTTGAATCTTATCATCTATGCGAAAATATTTACCATGTTTGCAAATTTGCCAGCGCTTATTGATGTAAGGGTTTTCGAAAATGACTTCGCGGTTTTCGGAATTCAATCAAGAAATTCTATTAAAAAAGGCGATTTTATAAGGAAAATAAGTTGGCATGAAAATTGCTTATATAAATTACGTAAAGAGGCAGTATGCATAAGCAAACATGAGAAGGAGAGATACGTGATGAAATATAATTTTGATCAAGAAATCTGTCGCCAGGGCACTGACTGCGAAAAATGGGATAATCTTAAAAATCAATTTGGTGTAAAGGATGTTATTCCGATGTGGGTGGCAGATATGGATTTCAAGTCTCCGCAACCTGTCATTGAAGCGTTAAAACAGCGGGCGGAGCACGGTGTATATGGCTACGGGCTTAGATCAGACTCGTATATGGAATCCATTGTTGACTGGATAAAAAGAAGACATCGATGGTCCGTTAAGAAAGAATGGATTACCCACAGCCCAGGCGTGATTCCGGCCTTATCGCTTTCGATTAAGTCCTTTACGAATCCAGGAGACAAAATTATTATCCAACCGCCTGTATACCATCATTTTGCCCGTGTGATCCAAGCGGCTGGCCGTGAAATTGTTAGTAATCCGCTTATGCTTGAAAATGGGCGTTATTCCATGGATTTCGAAGACTTGGAGGCAAAGATAGATGCAAAGGTAAAAATGTTAATTCTGTGCAGTCCTCATAACCCAATCGGAAGGGTATGGAGCAAAGAAGAATTGACGAGGTTGGGACAGCTTTGTATAAAACACAACATTCTCATTGTAGCAGATGAAATTCATTTTGATTTTGTTTATAAGACACATACTCACATTCCTTTTGCCTCTATTTCAGAAGAGTTTGCGAATCACTCCCTTACCTGCATTGCGCCAAGCAAAACGTTTAACCTGATGGGTGTGCAGACGTCGAGTATTATTATTCCAAATCAGCAACTGCGCGATAGGTATGATCAAGAACTTCATACATTATCCATTGGTTCGCCAAACATATTTGGCGTTGTTGCGTTAGAGGCTGCTTACCGCTATGGAGAAGAATGGCTGGATCAGCTCCTTGAATATTTGCAGGGGAATTTGGAGTACACTCTAAGTTACTTCAGCGACAACATTCCGCAAATAAACGTCATCCAGCCAGAAGGCACATACCTTGTATGGCTGGATTGCCGGGAATTGAGTTTTTCAGTTAAAGAATTGGATGAATTTATGTTACAGAGAGCAAGAGTTGCGATGAATGAAGGACACATTTTCGGTAGGGAAGGTGAAGGATTTATGAGGCTAAATATTGCTTGTCCGCGTTCGATGTTAAAAAATGCGCTGGTTGGAATAGAAAACGCTGTCGCTTCTCTATGTAAAGCTCATTAAGTTATTTTGTGATAATATTGATTTATTATTCCATATAACGCTATAGCAGAGGAGGATCATATGGCAGGCTTTATTGGCATACAGCAGTTTATTCAAGACTACACGGAGAACACGGCAGAAATCCTTGGTTTGGATATAACTGTACTTGATGAAAAGGGCGTTCGCATTAGCGGGACCGGCTATTATAAAGAGCTCATTGGCAAAGCGGCTCCGGAAGGATCCTTTTTCAGAATGATATTGGAAACAGGAAAGCCTGGAGTAATCTACGATGTAAAAAAAGATGAGTCGCAATGTATGAAGTGTCAATTCGTTAATCAATGCAAAGAACTCGCCACCATTGGGTTTCCTATTGTAAAGAACGAAAAACTAGTTGGCGTCATTGGCATGATTGGTTTTTCTCATAAACAAAAGGACAAAATGATTATAGAATCAGAGAAGCTGATACGTTTTTTAAGCAATGGTAGTACATTGTTAGGCAATAAATTAGCAATGCTAGACTTTGGTAAAGAAAAGGGTTGCAAAATTCAAGAGGATATCCCGGTCCCCCCAAATACCATTTCTTTTGAAAACATTCTTGGTAAAGATTCCGGGCTTCAAGATGTGATTAAAAAAGCAAGAAGGATTATAAACAGCCCATCCACTGTCCTGATTAGGGGAGATAGCGGTACGGGGAAGGAATTATTAGCCAAAGCGATTCATTTTGAAAGCAAGCGCCGAACGCATCCATTTGTAGCAGTCAATTGCGCCGCCATACCTGAAAGCTTGTTGGAAAGTGAGTTGTTTGGTTATGAGGGGGGATCATTTACCGGTTCAAACCGGAATGGGAAAATAGGAAAATTCGAATTAGCAGACAATGGAACCATTTTTCTTGATGAAATTGGGGATATGCCGATTTTCTTGCAACCGAAATTATTACGGGTTTTACAAGAAAGAGAGATTGAAAGAATCGGTGGAAAAAAAGCAATCGGGATTAATGTACGGGTGATTGCGGCCACTCACCGAAACCTGGAAGAAATGGTGCAGAAGGGCACTTTTCGTGAGGATTTGTATTATCGTCTCAATGTCATCCCCCTCCATACTAAATCCTTGCAAGAGCGGCGTGATGATATCGTCTTGTATCTCGACCATTTCATTCATAAACATTGCAGGATCATGCTAAGGTCTCCACTGAGACTTGACCCTATGCTGGAGCGATGGCTTATACGTTATGATTGGCCGGGGAATATACGGCAGTTGGAAAACGCCGTAGAATATATGGTCAATATGGCTGAATCAGATACTATCGGCTTCCATGATTTACCTGACTATTTACTTCAACAGGATCTTCTCTCTGTTGAGAGAGGATTGAGTTTAGAACAAATGATTTCAGAATATGAAAGAGATGTAATCCAGAGCTACTTCTTAGCTGAAAAATATCGAAATGATAAAGAACAAATTGCCCCGGAACTACAGATTAGCCTGTCTACTCTATATCGCAAGTTGGAAAAATATCAATTATGGTGACTCATGAAGCCACTTGTAACAATAGAAGACTTTGTCGGATTTTGTGTCAACTGGATTGAAAAAAGCATATAAAACAACAGTAAGCGACCTCGTCTATCCGTACTGGAACGACAAGGTCGCTTACACTATTTCTTCATCCATTATAACGAACCCTTTCATTTATTTTTATCACGTATTCGGAACAGAGAGAGATTAGTAGCAAAAGCGCCTCCTTAAGCAGTATTGTGACTCTTGGATACCTAGCGTATAAATCGTCCGCCTTCGCCTTACCTACTTCATTGGAATCACCTTTTCCTTAGCTGGATTAGTCTCGTCCCATGTACATCTCCGTACACTTCACCTTTCACTATCGCACTGGACTCACCCTTTTTTTTGATATATTTTGGTTGTATCCCCTGTACGTCTTGTACATTCGCCTTTCGCTATTCCAATGGATTCACCTTTTTGTTTGATGTGTATGTTTTACTTGTCCTTATCATACACGGTAGGTCTAATCTTGTAAATACTAAAAATTATAAATTTTCTAAAATTTCAGATTATGTGTAAGGAAATGGTAAATATACATTAGAGATGAAGTTTAATCAAATTAGATAGAGAGTCTGTAGAAATACAGCTCTTTTTTCGAGACAAGAAGGAGCAATACACCAGAGGTGTGGAGTCAGCGCCACTATATCAGCGTGTAAAAATATAGAGTAAGGGGTAGCGTCACATGCCTATCAAGCTAAGGCAAATCATTATCCCCAAAACGGAAAAAACGCTATTCTTTCTGTAATATGATGGAAAGGATGGTGTTTTTTATGTGTAGCGAGGTTTCAAATGAACTTACGCTCTTTTCTCAGGAATTACAACGATTTTTTTTCCCACAAACTTTCCAACAGCTGGCAAAAAAGAACGACGAATTTGGGAGTTTCCGGTTTTAGTAATTGAACCTTGCCAACGACTAGATCCACTTGAGTATTCTTTTGGAACAAGTCCAGCATAGGACATCAGTTGTCTTGGATTTGAAAAGCGAGAGAATTGTCCAATTTCAGCTACTAAGGTAACAGCAGTTACTTCAGCGACTCCTCTTAATGTTTGGAGCGCTTGTATGACGGGAGCATGTTCACTTTGAATGGCTTCTTCATGTATTTGAGCTTCTAGTCGTTTCATACGCTCCTATACTTCATAATTGGCATGGAGATATTCTTGAAAAATAATACTCTGAGAAGCTCTTTCAAATGTTAATCGTTTTAACCATTCACGATGTTTTACGGACCAATTTCAAACTCCTTGCGGAGGACGTATTTCATGGCGAAGTAAAAAGTGCACAAGTCTCTGACGAGAACTTTGTAAATCCTCTCGAGCATCATGCCGAGCACGGATTAAATCTCTAAGTGCTTCATGATCTTCATCTGGAACCCATACAGAAGTAAGCTCTCCAGCACGAGGAGGCTGAGCTAATCTAATAGAATCTCTTTTATCTGTTTTGACGCGATCACCCGAACGCTTTGGGATAAGAGAGCTGACTCCTTTATTTAACTATGCCTTCACGAAGCCAAAATGATCTGAACTCATTTCCCGTAAATCCAATTACAAGGGTAATGAAATCCTGCGAATAAGTGAGCATTCGAGAGATATTCGTATCAAACTGAGGGAGTGAAAGAAGATGAATGAAAATTCCTTGTCTATAATGTTGCATTTGACAACAACAGTGCAACAAAAAATAAAAGCTAGGAATTATCTACCTATCGATTATTTAGCTTATTAACTTTTTTGTCAATTTTGTAAACATAATAAAAAAGTACTGTAAATGGTGGTGGGTAAACCAGCTCCAATAGCCATAAAAAAGATTATTCCAAGTTTTTTCTTCAATCCTAGAAAAATAAAGTAGACCCCTTTATCAAAGTAATTATCTTATTTATAACCAACCCTTGGAAAATTATGAATTAAGTATCTTACGCATTTCGAAGATACTATGCATTATAAGAAAAAGTACTTTTGCAATAAAAGGTGGAAGAGTTAAACAAAGGAATAGTAAGGGAACCTCATTTTTCTTATATGATAAGAGGCAGTAATGTTTGAATAGAGACAATGGAAATGTCAGAACTAATGGATTTGGTGTTTATTTCATATTACTGATTGGCACTTTGAACAGCCACAACAATATCACTGGTGCTACTACAGATAGTGCATAACATAATAATGGCTTTTTGTAGTGGAGGCGTGCCATAGAAAAGAATGTAATATCAAATAATACAGACCACATAAAGTTCCATCCATTATAGTAAGAAAATTGCCTTAGACTTAGACTTACAAACTCGAGTGCAGACCATAAGAGCACCCAGAAGCCGATCCAAAGAATCTGTTTAATCCAACCAAAGGGATAACGCCCTAAATAAACGAGCAATACGCTTGGATAAGCAACAAACATTACCAACAAGCTCATTGTAGTGTGGTTTGGGAATAGTGTTGTAGGCTCGTACTTCCATAGAGAGTGGTTGTATGTAAGAAAGTTATATAGTAAATCAAATACAATCGTATATAAAATGGTTGCTTGATATTTCGTCCAGTTACGCCAATCACCGCAACGCCAAGCTACAAAAACATCTATTACTGTCACTAGAATATTGAACATTCAAATCAGCCTTATTCTTTTTTGCTTTTTATTATTCTCGTCCAGCTCCTAATTCATCCGTAAACATCGTCCTAGAATTATTACGGATGAATTACCTGCTAGCCTTTACTTCTGGTAACCAATGGAGGCATTGCTTTAATAAAAGACGATGCCTTTTGGTGAGTTTGAGTCCCAGAAAGTAAGGTTGGGCTGTTGCGACAGCCTTTTTCTTTTTCGACTAACGAAGCAGTTTAGTACAATAAGCAGTCAATTCTATTATGTAGATTGTGGAGTTTAATTTTAACAATCGATAAGTAAGTATATTGCCTTATGCAACGGAGAACATAAAAATAAATATTTTAAAAATGGAGTGATCTTCTTAATGAGTTCTCCTGAAAGTGTCAAACTTACTTCGTCGGAAATGGCTTCCTTGTGGAGTGAATATATCAATCACACTCATAATAGTTGTGTGTTGCAATACTTTATTGCAAAAGCAGAAGATATTGAAGTAGTAGATGTCCTGAAAAAGACCTTTCAAATTGTAGAAAATCTTAAGGAAAATACTAAGCATTTATTACAATCAGAAAATGTTCCAATTCCAATAGGGTTTGGAAGTCAGGATGTTGATGTTAATGCCCCGCGACTATTTTCAGATTCCTTTTTTTAAAGTACATAAAGAATTTATCAAGAGTAATGGTAGTATCTTGTGGTTTAATGTATACGTTGTCTACTCGTAAAGATATTAGAGAACATTTTAAGAAATGCTTATCAGAAGCAATCACTATTTTTGATGATGTTAGTGATGCATTGTTAGATAAAGGGTTATATATAAGACCCCCATTCATAGAACCCCCAAAGAAAACGGACTTTATTGAAGATAAAGATTATCTAAATGGTGTAAATTTGTTGGGAAACCAACGATATTTAAATGCAGTTGAAATATCTCATTTATATGGAAACATTGAAGCGAATGTAATAGGTAAAGCGTTAACCAAAGGTTTCGGACAAACAGCAGATTTAAAAGAAGTTCGTGAATTCATGCAAAAATCAGCAGATTTATCTGAAAAGATTATTAATGAGCATACGCAATTTTTGACAGGTAGTGACCTTCCCGCCCCTATGCCATCAGAAACTCAAGTTTTTAGCTCATCGCACCCTCCGTTTTCCGATAGGTTGATGATGTACCAAATTACGATTTTATCGGGAGCTGGACTTTCTGATTATGCTACGTCATTAGCTACTAGTCAGAGGAATGATTTAAAAAGACATTACATGGATTTGTTAGTTGATACGGCAAAATTAGCAAAAAAAGCTGAAACTCTAATGGTTGAAAATAGATGGAAAGAGCAGCCACCTCAACAAGATAAAATAAAATCTTAAGGTTTAACCTTATTATTAACTTCCGTTTACTTTCAGTTAGTTATGAACTCAAAATAAGAGTTTGTGAAAATTTGTACTTAAATTATCTGGGTGCTTAAGTCGAAGATTGTAAAGAGCTGCTGCGGCATCTCTTTTTTTAATTGCTTCTTCAACTAAAGGAATTTTAGGTTTCCTTAAAGAATGAGTAAATAATAAAATATGTGAGGGGATGAAAAAATTTTGGAAGGAAGTAACCATACCATTCAGATTAAGCCTTGGGAAGAAAATGACCTTGATTTACTTTTTCGTATTAACGCTCCTGAGATGATGCAACATCTTGGACGTCCAGAGAGCAAAGAGCAGATTTTGAAACGACACAAACGGTATCTTGACCTTGGTAGTAGGGGATGTATGTTTAGCATTATATTTTTACCTGAATTAGAACCAGTAGGTTCTGTTGGTTACTGGCAGACTACTTTGAACAATGAAAGTGTATATGAAACTGGATGGAGCGTCCTACCCTCTTATCAAGGGAAAGGAATAGCTACAAAAGCAGTAAAGTTAGCAATAGAAGAAGCATCTAGTGAGAAGAAATATAAATACATTCACGCATTCCCTTCGATTGACAATCCTGCTTCAAATGCAATTTGTCGGAAGCTTGACTTTCTATTTATCTCTGAATGCGAATTTGAATATCCTCCAGGGCGCTTTATGAGATGCAATAATTGGCGTTATAACTTAATTGGACAATAGTTGCTATTTCAGTTCTTTATTTTTCTAAAAAAGATTGTGAAGAAATGTACTTAAGCTAACGGGGTGCTTGTGTGTATTGGATATGGCTATCCGTACCCATACCCATATCACCACCATCATCACCACCATTATTAAAAATTGCTGAAATAAGAGTTCAAATCCAAAATGAAACAGGGGTATCTACAATCGTAGAAACTCCTGTTTATTTTTGGGAATGGTGAAGGTTTGTGGATTTATGACTGGAGGACACTGCTTAGTGAACATTTGATGAGACACTCATATAACTCTAACACCAAACTATTATTCTATAGGGTGTAGTTTGGGCAGGAATACTTTTTGTTGCAGGTCCATAGATAACAATTAGATTTCGGTTCGCAGGGTTTCTTGAAAAGGGTTGCCCATTTGTTAATATTATTTGGGTATATGGAGATATATTTAATCGTAATCGTCCATCACTGCTTTCCAACTGACTATCAAAATAATCTACTTTTACATTCTGATAAGGACTTTCTTTTACCAAGACAAGTGCAGGATGTTGTGGTGGGTAAATTAGAAGAGTAGGAGCATTGCCATCATAATATCCAGTTACGCTATCTCCTACAGCCACCACTGCATGGTCTACAAAGTAAGATGTGGGTGACACCAAGAAATTTACTATTGCTCCCAAACCGTTTTCTACAGATATTAATTTATTACAGCCATCTCTTTCACCATTTTGTCCTACAAGGTCAGTAATCATGGTGACAGTCCCATGAAAAGAATTAAAAGTTATCATCTTCATACCTCCATCGCTTTAAGGAAGGTGGCGTACCTATATCCATCAAAAACAGGCGTAGTTTCTTTGTGTATAATATGTAGGTGAAATCCTACATGACTGTGTGGATACCCATAAAGGTTATGAAAATGTTTTATTTAGTGATGGGGAAGGAGTATTTGAAACAAGGTAAATGTCGATAAAAACGAAGCTGTAAGGCTACAAGAGATTTTACCCGGAAATAACCATTTGTGGGTAAATACACATTTCTTAGAGAACAAGTTTATAGGTCAACGACTAAAGAATATGATGATGTGAGATTAAAAAGTAAAGGAGTGCGTTTTATGAATCCTAGTCATATACATCTACATTATTATGTTCCATCTAGTCAGGCAGCTAATTTATCATCAACTCCATCCCAAGAAGCGAATTATTACCATCCGAACCTTGATGAAAGACAATTTGGCACATTTTTTCCACAAACGCCACCACCACCAGGAACACCTGGGGCACATCCTCCGTTTCCATCACCTGGTCATGGACCAACGGCTGGACCTCCAACTGCACCACCGCCATCATTTGTTCCCCCACAACAAGTACAACCATATGCGGTCGATCCAGGCGGTATCGCAAGATGTTTATTCAGATACACGTATGTGTGGCTGAGAGGTTTTGAGCAATTTTGGTTTTATCCAACTTATGTTGGTCGAAACTCTGTGTCAGGGTATCGTTGGACTGGATTTAGGTGGGTTTATTATGGAATAGACTTACGTCAAATTCAATCGTTTACTTGCTATTAATCAAAGAAATTATTCGTTGACAGATATGACGCAAGAGTTTAGAAGGAGGGATGTATTACATAAAAAAGCCGCTAGAAATTCTTAAAGGGTTCCGTTTTGAGGTGCTTTTCTAAAATTTAAAACCAAAATGACATACGTTTTAACATAGTTATTGGCATAAAAAAAGTAAAGCTCGTCCAGTATTGGCGAGTTTTCTTTATTATGGTTTTATGGTACTTTATTAAACTAAAGTACCCTTCTGATGAAGAATAAACTATTGATTCCTATCTTATTCCACTTCGAAAAAGTGTTTTATGTGTTTAATTAACTATATAAAAGTACAAGTAAGCAAGATAAAAATGTCATACCTGCTAAAGGAGCCATTAGCATTCTCTCTCTTTTTTACTTTTTGAAATTAGATTCCCCAGTGTATTTAACCCCATAAAAATAGTAATAAATATTACAAAAATATTAGTTGGTAAAAAGAATCCTACTGAAAGAACTTTAGAATGAACTAAAAAAATGAACCCAAAAAAGATTAATAATAATGCTGATGGGAGGCTTATAATTCTCATTTTCTTAGGTAACACCCCTTGATATTTGCCACCCCAACTATATTATGCTAATGGCAACCCTAAAAAGAGTAAGACTTGAAATATAGCAATGCCGCTCGAAATTACTGCCACAATTATCGCGGCTATTTGAACCATATAAAAATACCTCCATTACTTTGTATTAAAATTTCAGTTATTCCAAAAAATGTAAGAACAGAGAACACTTCTACAATAAGTTCGACCTAATAATTGCTATCTCCTTTTTATAAAAACACCTTTTTCATTAATATAGACACAAAAATTGCCATTAATATTGACCATCAATTTGGTTGCCTCTTTTATGAGTACAACGATTGTTGTCCATAATAAAAAATGGTCCCAATTGTTATGCCAGAACCCATCAATAATGTTTAAAAACACTGGTAAATAAAGAAAAAGACGTATGCTAATTCACACGTCATTTCTAATGTCAATTGTCAAAAAGGCACCCGGAAAAGGAACCCTTTAAGAAATTCTAGCGGCTTTTTTAGTTTTAACGGAAAGTTCCACCAAAATGTTTTTCAGGAATCCTTACTTAGCGTTTTGTAATTTCGCCACAGACAGAGCCTATGGCTCTTAAAGATGATCGGCTCAAAGCTGTACACAAATTCTTGTTCAATTTCATACTTATTGATCTACTCCTGATTTAGCATATTGTTTGTTTAATTTATTTCGATTTAATTTAGGCACTTTACAATATCATTTATGAATTACAACACTAGTCCCGATCGGAACCAATAAAGACAGTTCTAGAACGTCATGATTCTACATTCGAATACAGACGTGAGATACGCTTTTTCCAATCGAGGAAGGATTATTTGTACCGTGAATTCCGTAGTGAGGTCTTGATAGTCCCATCCACATGACTCCAAATGGACCTCCAGGATTAGGCTGTTTATTAATAATGGTATAAGTACCAAAAGGTGTTTGGGTTAGGATTTTTCCTGTAGCTATTGGATATGTTTTTATCAAGCTGTTATCTTCGTAAAGCGTTAACTGATGTTTAGTTGTTGAAACTCCAATCCATTTCGCCATAGTATCACTCACCGTTTTTGTCATTATTGTATGAGTGTTTTAAATAATTGGAATTATCAAAGGCGGTTTTCCTTTTTGCGCTAACGAAGCAGTTTACTTGAACAAGAAATATTTATTACGCCAGTAGGAAAATAATATGCAGGAATACGTATCGTACTAGGGGAGTTCTTAATGATGATGATGGGAAACCATAAGCGAACAAAAAGCAATTCGTTGGCATACTCTGTATAAACCCATCAAAAAGTAAAGGATGTTTTTTTATGCCGGCATTTACAGGTCCTGTTACAATAATAAGTGTAGGTGTATCAGCTATCATCGAGTTTGGAGATACAGTTTTTATTTCTCCTAAATTTGCTACCAAGTCCAACGAAGGTTCAGGGTCTTCAAATGCAGGGACTCAAATCATAGTTAATAGTGGAATTAGTTCAACTGCTGCTGCACAATCAGCTTTAAATGACCAACCAATAGTTCGGGATAACTAATTGGTCTCGCTTTAATTACTGGGTGATGAGTTGTTGTAAATGCTATATTAGGACAAAGAGATTTACAAAATAAGGGCATGTTTAGAAACCATTCAACTACGCTTCTTGCGGTAGCGTGCATAATACTCGGTCATGTCGAATATCACCTTAAAATTCTGCATGAACTTTATAAAGTCTAAAAAGTAGCTAACCAGTTTAATATCTTATTCAGCTCTAACAGGTTAGTTTAACAAGGAGATGAAAAATTCAACTCATCTCTATGTCACAATTGACCTAAATAGTATTAATTTTAAAAGCGTTTCTCATAAAAAAATCCTGTTCCCAAAGCATCAATTTTTTGGAACAGGACTATTATTTGCTTTTCTGACTATTGAGATGAAAGTTCGAGAAATAAGAAAAGTTATACTCAATGTACAGAAGCTAGTTAAGGAATTCCAACCTTTTTTAAATTTAATTAAAGCTGTTTTCTTTTCTAAGAAATGTTCTGTTACAGTCATAGGAATACTGAAATATAATGTTTTAACAAATATACCTAATATATTGGATTTCATAGTAACTTGGTTATAGTAAACACAGGTTATGGGATAAAGTAAATAATCAAAAATAAAGCTAAAATCAAAGGATTTAAATACTTTTATTGGATATTTGATGTATCCCCTTTTCACAATTAAATTATCTAAAAAGGATTTTTAGAGATGTACAGTGTTGAATTGTTTAAGTGCTGCTCAAAAAGTTTCTGAAGTCACTTTCAATGGACAAAGTTGGCAAGAACATCCTGAGATTTTAGTGATATTATCCTCATGGTTGAAAAGTATTAAAAGCCCTTTTAGTAAATTTGGACATTAATACTGACAATCGGAGGTGTTGGTTCTGTATAACGCTATCGAAACAGACTTTTATTTGCTACTTTGATAAAGCTCTATTGTGTTAAAATTCAGAAAATTAAATTGACAGATGGGATAGCATCACATAGAATAATGATGATAGAAATTTAATATAGTAAGATGGGAGCTGATAAAGAATGAGGCATCGAAAAAAATAGTTCAATATTCAAAAATGGTTATAAAAGAGGCTGGACTCCAATTCTAATTAGAATCGGAATCCAGCCTCTTTCTTTATTTTACTAAAGTATTAGAGGAGTGAGAAAATTGATAACATTAACAGGTCAAAGTTTAACATTAAAACAAATGAAGGAAGTTTTATACGATAATCAGAAGGTAAGCGCTTCGGAAACTAGTTTGGAAGCTGCCAGAAGGAGCAGGGAAGCCGTAGAAAAAATTGTTTCAGAATCAAAAGTCGTCTATGGAATTACAACAGGTTTTGGAAAATTTAGTGATGTCCTTATTAATAAAGATCATGTTCAAGATTTGCAGCTTAATTTAATTCGTTCACATGCATGTGGAGTGGGTGAACCATTTCCTGAAGTTGTCGCAAAAGCAATGGTTCTCCTTCGCGCTAACGCACTTTTAAAGGGCTTTTCCGGAATTAGGCCGCTTGTTATCGAAAGGTTATTGGACCTAGTAAATAAAGATATTTTTCCTGTAATTCCGCAGCAAGGATCTCTTGGAGCAAGTGGAGACTTAGCGCCGCTTTCCCATTTGGCATTGGTGTTAATCGGAGAAGGAGAAGTATTCTATAAAGGAAATCGAGTGAGCTCTCTTGAAGCATTTCAAAAAGTAGGAATCTTCCCAGTAACACTTCAAGCAAAAGAAGGGCTTGCCCTCATCAATGGAACTCAAGCAATGACAGCAATGGGAGTGGTGGGCTATCTGGAGGCAGAACAACTTGCTTACCAAAGTGAGTTAATTTCCTCAATGACCATTGAAGGGCTAAATGGAATTATTGATGCCTTTGCTGAAGAAGTTCATAATGCACGAGGGTACAAACAGCAAATAGATACAGCTTCACGAATCCGCGGTTACTTAAGCGATAGTCTATTAACGACGATGCAGGGAGAATTGAGAGTACAGGATGCTTATTCCCTCCGGTGCATCCCGCAAGTTCATGGTGCCACATGGCAAGCACTTGATTATGTAAAAGAAAAATTAGAAATTGAGATGAATGCCGCAACGGATAATCCATTAATTTTTGACGATGGGGAAAAAGTAATCTCTGGCGGCAACTTCCATGGCCAGCCAATCGCTTTTGCCATGGATTTTATGAAAATTGCAGTTGCGGAAATGGCCAATATATCTGAAAGAAGGATTGAACGGTTAATCAATCCACAGTTAAATGATTTACCGCCATTTTTAAGCCCTGAACAAGGCTTGCAATCAGGGGCTATGATCATGCAATATGTGGCTGCATCTCTTGTATCAGAAAACAAAACCTTGGCACACCCGGCAAGTGTAGACTCAATTCCATCCTCGGCGAACCAAGAAGATCATGTGAGTATGGGAACGATCGCTTCAAGACATGCACATCAAATTATTCAAAATACAAGAAGAGTTCTGGCCATTGAGATGATCTGTGCAATGCAGGCGGTTGAATACCGTGGAGTGAAAAAAATGGCAAGCCAAACAAAGCGTTTTTATGATATGGGAAGGTTAATTGTTCCTTCCATTAAAAAGGACCGTATTTTCTCCAAAGATATTGAAAACGCTGCTGAATATTTGAAAACAATGGATTTGATAAAATTACTTCCGCAATTAGACGATGTAAAAACTACTAACCAATTGTAATAGAAAATTTATAGGCTATTTGTAGTGTAAATAATTTATAAATTGAGGTTCCAATTTTAATGTAAATATAGCGATCAATCCCTACCGCAAGTAGGAAATAGGGTGAGGATCGGAGGTACAAAAGGAAGAAGAGAAGATCTTCCTCTTTATTGTGAATTTGATAGTGTTAGAATAGGATTGATTTTTAAATATTTTAAAATAGCTAATCTTATCTATTTACTTAAAGTTTTATATTTAGCTAAGAAGAAAATAAAAATTTGATAATGGTAGGTAGTGGCGATAATGTTCTTAAAATATGCACTCGATTTAAGAAAGAGTATAGAAAAATATCGCCGGGATCTGTACGAATTGGCAAAGAGTAAAGGTATTTATGATCCAGAGGTAAAAAAAATCGTTAAAGAATTAGATGGAAAAATCATGGAATTGAAAGAAGTTTTGTCTGAAATTCCTCGCTGATGATTGGTTTTGGTATCCTCGGAACGCTCTTGACGGTGACGTTGTTCGTATTGATCGAGCATTCGAAGAGCCCTATTGTTGCTTTCTTGCTTATGATGATGGGTCTCACTATAGTTTCCGGTTACACTAGTTTCAAAGCTTTGTGGTAAATATATGTAAAAAAGAAAAGTTATCTTTTAATTTGGAGGAATTTTTTGATGTGGGTAATCACTGTGTATGCAAATGAAAACACGACAATGTTTGAATTTGACACAGAAGAAGAAGCAAGAGAAGCTTTTATGAAAATTCCAGGTTGTACGATTCTTACCGAGGTTGTTTATTTTAATGATCCTTGCTTCGCTTAAAATCTTTACATGATAAATAAGATTAAGGGTGTAGCCTCAAAATTATTTATACTTTGAAATTAGCCCAGGCCCTTTTATTTCATATTGGGTTCCGGCACAGAGCCTTCAAGTTACCGAGCAGTACCCTCCTCATGAGACAACGATTGAAATTAGAAATGTGGTTATTGGGGGCAGTCAATCCATGATGGCAGGACTATGCTTAGAAAAGAAAACAGATACTAAGAAGCTTGATTTGGAATCGTCAACACCTCTTTTGTCAGATAAAACTCTCCAAAAGAGGTGCCAGTTACCTTCGAAACTACCTTAATTAAATTGATAGATATGTGGAGTGGAAATATGAATTATTCAATAAAATTGGTAAAAAAAAATAAACAAGCTACAAATTTATGGTCCGGTGGAAAAACAACGCAACTGGCCATTTATCCTGAAGATGCGGATTATAGTAAACGGAATTTCCAATGGCGCATTAGTACTGCTGATGTTGAAGTAGAAGAATCCCTATTTACGCATCTACCAGGCATTCAAAGAGTAATAATGATAATTGATGGTGAAATGTATCTTGAACATGAAGGAAAACATTCGGTGGTTTTGAAGCCTTTTGAACAAGATCGCTTTGAGGGTGGATGGACAACACGAAGCAAAGGGATCGTTAAGGATTTTAATTTAATGTTATCATACGGGTGCGATGGGGGGCTTACCTGTATTCAGATTAAAAAGGATATTCAAGATTTAGTGTTGGATGCGACAGGAACGGCCGAAGTTTTTTATTGTGTTGATGGAATGGTAAGAGTTGAAATAGGTGAAGAAGAGCCTTTATTTTTCGAAAAAGGTGATACATTGATTATTATGAGGGAGCATTTATCTGAAGAAATGAGTATTAAGTTTTGTAATAAAATTAAAAAAGAGGTTTCTATTATTAGAGCAAGCATTATTGATTAATACCAGGAGGCTAATTCTTAGGACGGTACATCTCTGTAAAATGTGTGTTTATGTTAGCACCAACCTATCATTTGTCTTAAATTTTAAATTAGAGGTATCGCCAACATTTTGCGGTTATCTTAACTCGTATATAGAAAACCTTTGTTTATCAATAGTTTATTCATTGAAGTCATGTAAACAACGTATTCTTCTAGAAAACGAGCTTGCAGCATCAAATTCAACAACCGTTTGTTGCCTTGAAGGCAAACTAAAACACCTTAAGTCGTTCTAAGAAGTAGAAAATGCCTTTGTTCTTCTTGGAACGATGTAAGTAACGGAACGGTTTATCTAGGCAAAGTTATTCGCTGTCTTCTCAGTGTCAAGACATCACTACATTGAATACATTGGTTACTTAGTTAAGATATCAAGTATTCAAAGTAGTTTTTTACTCAATTTGTCTTCTTTGAATACTTTAAATACTCCCGATTTTCATAGTCAATATAATCGGAAATTTTTGTTCGTTAAGGGATTGCGCCAATGGTACTACCCCCTGTATATGTTTAATAAATTTTTTGCATCATATATGCAAAATTTTTAAACACCGCAAATATTTTTTGCATATTGGAGCTAAAAACTTACGATTATACAAACCGTTATCTGAAGATTCTTATTAATTATTATTTGGTACAAAAATTGCACATCAACTGAGGGCGCTTATGGAGTTATTTAGGTTAATAAAATTAACTGCTTAAAATATTGATATTCCTAAACATGTTGAAGAAAATTTTGTAAGTGCTTTCACAAAAAGGAAACAAACTAACAAAGGGAGGATGAAGGGAGCATGAATTTAGTTCAACAAGAATTGGACGTTGCAGAGCAATCGGTTCAAGAAGAAAAAAAGTTAAAACGAGCTTTGAAATCTCGGCATTTAACGATGATTTCGATTGGAGGGGCAATCGGAACAGGATTGTTCCTCGGAAGCGGTGCGGCTATTTCCCAAGCTGGACCGGGAGGGGCACTGTTTGCTTATCTATTTATCGGGGCAATGGTGTACTTTGTCATGACAAGCTTAGGGGAACTATCTGCCTTTATGCCGACAAGCGGTGCATTCAGCACATACGGGACCAAATTTATTGACCCGGCATTTGGTTTTGCACTGGGATGGACATATTGGTTCAGTTGGGCTATGACAATTGCCGTAGAGTTAACGGCTTCAACGATGGTGATGAAATTCTGGTTCCCGCATAGTCCATCATTCATATGGAGTTTTTCATTTTTAGCATTAATTTTTCTATTAAACTATTTATCCGTTAAGGGGTATGGTGAAGGGGAATATTGGTTTTCCCTTATTAAAGTGGCTGCGATTGTTATCTTTATTGTCATAGGGCTGCTAATGATTTTTGGTATTATGGGAGGGGAAGCCATCGGATTTAAAAACTTTACCGTGGGAAAGGCGCCTTTTAGCGGTGGCATACTTGGCACATTTGCGATTTTCCTTGCTGCAGGTTTTTCTTTCCAAGGGACAGAAATTGTGGGGGTTGCTGCTGGCGAAAGTGAAAATCCGGCTAAAACGATACCAAAGGCAGTTAAAAGTATTTTCTGGAGAATCCTCATCTTTTACGTATTGGCGATCTTTGTTGTCGGGCTCATTATCCCTTATACAAACCCAAATTTGCAAAGCAGTGATATCATGGTTAGTCCATTCACGCTTGTATTTAAAAAGGCTGGGCTTGCCTTTGCAGCGGCACTTATGAACGCTGTTATTTTAACAGCCATTTTATCGGCAGGTAATTCAAGCCTATATGCTTCAACGCGGATGTTATACGCGATGGCTAAAGAAGGACAAGCGCCGCGGATTTTTGCAAAACTTAATAAGCGTGGTGTTCCTTTTGCAGCCATTATTTTAACGACGATTATTGGCATGCTTGCCTTCTTCTCTTCTATCTTCGGTGATGGCGTTGTGTATGTATGGTTAATGAATGCAGTCGGCATTACAGGCTTTATTTTCTGGCTTGGAATTTCTGCGAGCCACTATCGGTTCCGCAAAGCATATGTGGCTCAAGGTTATTCGCTTGATAAGCTGCCTTATCGGGCAAAATGGTATCCATTTGGACCAATCTTTGCGCTTGCTGTTGGTTTACTCGTCACTTTAGGTCAAGACTACCAGGCGTTCCTTGCAAACAAAATTGATTGGGGTAGCGTAATTGCCGCCTATCTTGGCATTCCTCTATTCCTTTGCTTATGGTTTGGCTTTAAGTTCATTAAGAAAACAAAGGTAGTGAAACTGGAAGAATGTGAATTTGATTTTGACTTTGCGAACAAACATGATTGATCATTTTTTTAGGAATGGGAGTCCCAATTACAAAGTTTTGGGACTCCTTTTACATATATATATATGTGCAAAATCAACTGAAGGATAGCTAGAATAAGCTGTTAATGGGCATCAGCCCTTCCGATTTACTATCTTTCTAAATAGCGATAAATCGTCGTGCGAGACACACCCCACTTTTCTGCAACATCTTTAATTGGTGTACCACTTTCAATTAAAGCCTTCATCATTTCAATATCTTTTGGTCCATACTTCTCAGGACGACCACCAAGACGACCACGCGCTCTTGCAGCTGCTCGTCCTGCAGCCGAGCGTTCCTCAATCAGATTCCGTTCAAATTCTGCAAAGGCTGCAAATAAGTGAAACATCAATTGCCCCGTTGCATTGCTTTTGTCCATGGTCAAGTTTTCTTGTAAACTGTGAAAGCCTATTCCTCGTTCGTTCAAAGTATTTACAATTTGTATTAAGTCCTGCATGTTACGCCCAAGACGATCTAATCGCCAAACGACAATTGTATCTCCTTCACGTGCATACTGAAGTGCTTCCTCTAAACCTGGACGATTCTTTTTCTCTCCACTCATTTTATCGTGAAAGATTTTCGTACAGCCATGTTTCGTTAACACGTCCATTTGTAAATCTAAATTTTGTAATCCCGTTGACACCCGTGCATATCCAATTAACACCAAAATCACTCATTTCTCATTTTTCCTTTGATTTCATTGTAACATAAGATAAAAATAAAAAGGTTATTGAACATAGAATAATGAACAGGGTTTTATTATATAAAAGACAAGAAAAACTCAACCATTTCAAACTAGAATCATCGTGTTCAGAAAAGGACGAGTTTTGGAACACATAATTGTGTTTGTGAAATTATCAGCAGGTTATATTTATCAGTATAAATGTCCGTTTATGGAATCTTATTTATGAACTAAAAAACAGATAGCTAAAGAGAGCTTTGTTCAGCAATCGGCCATTTAATGGAGTAAGGCTCTCAACCAAAACTGGATATTTATGTTAGAATTGAGGTGAGGTTGTGAAGAAATGTACTGAAACTAAAGGGAGTTTAGATGAACAAGAAATACGACTTAATATTTACTGTATTTTACAAAAGTGTATTTAAGAAAACGAAAAACACCGACCTGCTATAGTCGGTGTTTTGTTTATAGAGCCAAGGAGAATCGAACCCCCTAACCTCATCGCTGCCTGCAATGTGCTCTCCCGCTTTTGGGGGAGTTTCAATGCCCTGAACCATCTGAAAGGGTTTCAACGTCCTTTACGGATGGTTCTTTTTTCAGTAAGAAAGTAAAGTAAGGCTAAAAGCGGCATAACAACTCCAATTAGAGATGTGAAACTCCAGCCGCCTTGAGCATAAGACCAACCGCCCAAAGAAGAGCCAATTGCTCCGCCAATAAAGAATATAGACATGAAAAGTCCGTTCAGTCGCCTCTTGCTTCACTCCCCAATGAATAAATCGCCCGCTGTCCAAGCACAAGATTTCCCGATACGGCCGCATCCAGCATAATAGCAGCAAGAATGAGCAATGTGAGAGCCGTTGTTGAATTACCTTGAAAAAGATATGCCAGCAAAAAAGACAAGGTGGCAATAATCATTGCCAGTCCGGTCAAAAATTCGGTCCAGCCTTTATCCGCCAGTCTTCCAGCTATCGGCGCTGCTATCGCGCCTCCCACACCTGCCAATGCAAACAATGCGATGCCTTGCTGGGACATTCCGAAATCATCCACCAATCGCAAAGGAACCACAGTCCAAAACAGGCTAAAGGCGCCAAATAAACAAGCTTGATAAATGCCGCGGCGGCGCAATATAGGCGTTTGTTTTAAGAGCGTGCCTAAAGAGACAATTAATTTACTGTAGTTTAGCGTAGGTGAAGGTCTACGCTCAGGGAGAATACGTGACAACAGAACCGTCAATAGAGCGATAACAATCGCCGACAAAGCAAATACTGTTTGCCATCCCCAAATGCTGGTTATAAAGCTTGCCACCGGCCTGGCAAACATAATTCCGAGTAAGAGTCCACTCATCACGTTTCCGACCACGCGGCCGCGCTGCTCTTCAGACGCTAAATGGGCGGCATAGGGAACCAGTATTTGGGCTACCACAGATCCCAGTCCAATAAACAGGGACGCAGTCAGGAAAAATAGCGCATTGGAGGCGAATGTTGCCGCAAACAATGCACATACCACAACAATTAGTGATACTGCCACGAGGCGCCGATTTTCAATAATGTCACTAAGCGGTACGATAAACAGCAGCCCTGCAACATAACCGATTTGTGTTAAGGTGACAATTAATCCTGCTGCTGCGGAAGAAAGACCCGTAGAGACACTGATAGGTCCTACCAGGGTTTGCGCATAATAAAGATTGGCGACAATAAGACCACATGCGGACGCTAACAGAAACATAATCCAAGAAATGCGTTTACCCTCGATAACTTGATTCGTTTGCATTGTAATCCTCCCCATTTTCATTTTTTGTGTGTGCGGCAGGGCTAACAATATTCAGTACTGCCATCACAAATTAAATAATGTACGTATAGTTTAGTAATTGATATTTAAATAATATACTGAACGTTCGGTTTTGTAAATAGTTATTTTTTCTTTTTGTTGAATATTTAGTATAATGAACGTATAGTTTTTATTGTAAAGGGGAGGATTCGTGTGAATGCCAAAAGAGGACGTCCACGTAATGTTGAAACGCAAAAGTCTATCCTTTCTGCTTCTTATGATTTGTTGTTGGAAAATGGCTTTGGAACGGTCACTGTAGAGAAAATTGCTGAGCGGCCGGGTTAGTAAAGCCACCATTTATAAATGGTGGCCAACAAAGCAGCCGTTGTTATGGACGGCTTTCTATCTGCTGCTGCGGCAAGACTGCCGGTGCCCGACACGGGTTCAGTATTTAATGACATACTCATCCATGCCACTAGTTTAGCTCGGTTTTTGACCAGTCGGGAGGGTAAAATCATTAAGGAGCTGATTGGTGAAGGGCAATTTGATTCAGGGCTGGCGAAGGCATACCGGACCAGATACTTCCATCCTCGTCGGCTTGAGGCTAGGCATCTTATGGAACGGGGGGTTCAGCGCGGGGAATTGAGGGGAAATCTCGATCTCGATTTAAGCATTGACCTCATTTACGGGCAATTTTCTATAGATTGCTTGTGATAGGTGAAAATTTGGATGATATTTATGTTGAAAATTTAGTGAAATATTCATTTACAGGAATTAATTCGGTTGAATAGATACCCTAATCTTACGAGGAGTGTCCCTTTGCTTTACTGATGAGGCGAATTCAAGAGATCGCTAAGGTAGATTTCGATGCCGTGCTCCCGCCGCCCGAGATGCTGGGATACTCATGTTCATGTTGTTGTTCATCTTTTCGCTTATACCATAATAGATGAAAGTGGTTTTGGTAAAGGAATTGAAACTGATTCTGAACAAGTGGCACTTGGATGGATACCATTAGAAGAATTATTAAATATGATTTTTATCGAAAAGCTATGACCTCATTTAATAAATTACGGTATTCGTAACGAAATGGCTCAAGCATATGTTGGGGATATGGGTTAATTGAAATATGAAAGTTATTCAACTATCGGGCTCGATTCTAGTACAAGGAATTGTGTCTTTTTTAGGACTTGAACAATGGTATTGCATATTTGACCCAAAATGAGAAGTAAAGAGAGGATAAAATTGGGGAAATATATTGGAACGCTAATAACCAAAAAAGTAACTTTATAAAGGAAAAATAAAGGCACAAAGAAATGCGCCTTTACGAAACAAACTGGTTGGTTGAAGGAAATCATTTTGTCTATTTATTATGAAGAACTAAACTATAACTCTTGGGTTATAGCCTATTTGATGAAATTATCGGAGCAAGGCATAGATGACTTTTTAAGTAGGAGTAGGGCATACTTTGCCCTTAAGTTTTTTGAGCTTTCCTCACAGTTACCATAAACTTAAAACCCCCGAGAATAGTCTGGTGAGACAGTTCCGAGAGAATTATAGAAAAGGAGCCCAGGGAGTGGGTTTTCCCATATCTATCAATTAACTCAGTTGTTGAAAATATCTGTTACAAAATGCATGAAATTAGTTTCCTAACATTTTATCAAAGCTTGATATTTTGCGATATAGATATCTAGTAATTGGCTGATAGCAATTGTTTTTTCACTCGTAAGTCCTTCTTGGATGCCTATTTTGATCATTTCATTACGAAGAGATTCAATAGTTTTTGCAAGGTAGGATACTTCATCAATTATTGAAAGTAAAAACATGAATTGTCTCCTTTTTACAGTGTTCAATTCAAATTTAACAATTGTTTGGAAATGAATCAATGGATTTTTCTGGGTGGTTTTGAAAGAATTTGGAACAATTATTTTTTTGGGGGATCTAATTTTACCAACTTAATGGAAGAAAAGAATGGGTTTATTTATAGAGTATTTGAATAGTTGACCAAAATTGCGTACCATAATGAATAAAAAAAAGACCTTATTTGGTCTTAATTATTTATTAAGAAAACCTCTAATTTCATCAATGGATATTCCTAGCTTCAGAGCTTCCTTAATAAGTTCCACCCAATCTTTATCTAGTTCTTTTTCACCAGCAAGAGCAATCATAGTATAGCCTCCTAAAATATGAACTATTTTAGGCAGCTCAGCCATCATAGTTGAAAATCTTAGATCTGTAGCTTTGCTTCCCAATCTTTCGAGAGGTTTGCCTTTATCTTTTTAAAGTTCTAAAGCACTATATAAATGGTACTATAAACATTTCAAATATTTTACAAATAAAATTCCGAAAATTTCGGCACTAAATGAAAAAAATTGGAGTTTATGTCACACTTCGATGATACTGTTCAATAAATTAAACCTTTTATTCCATAATAGGGCCATATTCTTAAATAACAGAAGGGATTATTCGTAAGTAATCGAACTATAAGTTATTCAATTAACAAGGTCAGTATAGTTAAATAGGACTCAAAGCCAAAATGCCCAAATGTAGGGCACGAAAAAAAGAGTAGATCGGTGGCTACTCTCCTAATCTACTCTTCATGTGTTTGGATATGAAAAAGGTCTAATAGGAACATCAGTAGTGGTATTCCCAACAACATCCCCCAAATCCCCAAGAAATGCTCAGAAATGATAAGGGTTAAAAAAGCAAGAAAGATGGGAAGCTGAGTTTCGTGTGCCATTAATCGCGGATTGAGTACATAACTCTCTATGGCGTGAAGAACAAAAATCATCACCACGACGGCAAGAACCTTCGGAACGCCCCCTAGAGTGAAGGCGATAATGGCAAGGGGAATAAACGAAATGATAGCTCCCACCACGGGGATGAGACCGAATAGAAACATCATAAACCCTAGACCAATCACCTGATGGAACCCTAAGATGGCAAGGGAAATAATGGACAATACCGCATTGATAAAAGATATTAAGATTTGTATTTGAAGCACTTTTCCAAAGGTATTGGCAAAATTGATACCCAAGTATTTGTAGTACGAATAGAGAAAACTGACATTACTGGATTCCAGTTTGCTACAAAAATGCTCGATTTCCCTTTTCCCGAGCAACAAGAAAAAGCTCAAAAGGAAAGCCATGACCACTTGTATGCTCACTTCACTCACATGTGGGATGGCGTGAAAAATGGTTGTCACCATATCTTTAGTATACGCTTCGATATTTAATCCTTTTAGAAATGATTCGACCCGTGGATTTAATTGATTGGTGTATTTTTCAATATTAAACGTAGTGAGTTTGTGGGAGATTCCGACTAATTCTTTTGCTGAACGATTGATATAGGTCGCCAATCCAAAAACGACGGAAAACACTATGATAGCATACATCCCAACTGTTATGACTTTCTCCTTAATCGGCATGATGTTTGAAAGGGTTCGATACAGAAACTTTTGTAAACTGTTCAATAAATACGAAAAGATAAACGTCATTAAGAACAGATTGAGCAATCCTCGGATGCTCCATAAAAGGATGACCAACAAAATTAAGGCAAGTACCTTTTTTACTCCTTCTTCCTGAAAAAAACGTTTCAATGTGTCCATTTAATTCCTCTTTCCTAAAAGGTTTATAGCTCTCTGCTGTTATAATCCTTTTTCCAAAGTTTCATTCCTTGAAAAATTGTTACTTCCATTATTGCTTAATAAGAAAAAGGATGGAAGAAAAATTTAATCCTTTATAGGGGTAAGTCCGAGATATTAGGAAGTGAATCGAAGCTCTAAACTTAACAATGCAGGTTGAATAAAAAAGGTTAACATTACCAATTGATTGTGATAATATGTATCTAATTTTATTGTAAGAGGTGAGTTTAGTTGAGTAGAGTTGAGCAGAGTACAAAATTAGATTTAGAACGAATTATTTTTATTGGAAGAACCTTTGAAGAGTATTTGGATATGTTTTCACTTTCAAAGGAAGAACTAGAAGGAAAAAAAATACTCGATTGTCCAGCAGGAGCTTGTTCATTTACTGCTGTTAGTAATAAATCAGGTTTAGATGTAACAGCTTGTGATATTGCGTATCATCATTCGGTTGAAGACCTGAAAAATAAAGGTATTCAGGATATTGAAAGTGTTCATTAATTACAATCCAATCGCGCAAAGGGTCGAAGCATTCTTGTAAAACAAATTGTTGACCTTTTACAAAGGCAAGATAATTAAAGATAATCTTGGCACATACTCTGAGATATCTATCATCAAACTGAAGTGCTTGGTGGAATTGTGTTTGTTCTAAACCATAACGGGGAGATACGTTTTCAAATGGGTTTTGTTGAATAAATTTCTTACATAATTATCTATTTTTAATTCAAGGGCTTTATTGCTAAGGGCTACATACCATTTCCCATCATGAACCCCCAAAATGAACTCATCCTGGCTTAACCGTTCATCTTCAAACAATTTATACCTGCCATTATATTTACCCAAGTTTTTAACGAATTCTGACGTCTGTATACTCACATCGCCAAAAGACTGATCCGAAATAAAATGACAGGTTCCATTTATATCAATTTTCATTTGAGAAATGCAATATGGCTTCCCTAAACTAATATACCCCAATTCAATGCTATTTGGACCCGTATTACTCATTATACTTTTTGGTCCTTGTGTCGCATTCTTTGGATTTAAGTTTCCTCTCTTACCAGGTCCAAAAAATTGTCTGGGAAGGGCGATAAGTGAATCTCTCATAAATGGCAGTTCCATGACCGTGATTCGAGAAAATTGGGAATTTTCCCATTAGTTTCCTTGGACCTCTACAGCGCCCTTTTCTGGAATAACTAAAATATGATCTCATTCTTAAAATCAATTATTTCTTCTTTCACTAAACGCACGTTAATTGAATAAGAACCACCGGTCGTAACCCACAAACAGGCGAGGAAATTCAGATCCAAGCTTCTAAAATCCCAGCTTTTAAACCAGGCAAGGAATTAAAGGAAGCTGTTAAATAATAGTTCGCATATCTATAAACGGCTCTAGGGAACATTCCTTAGGGTCTTTTATTATTGGCCAAGTAGGAAGGCTATCAACCATATTCTGAACAAGTCTGTTTGAACAAATTTATACATTGATTTTACTACATTTCTACTTGTACTGGCAGAGTGTACTCTCATTGAACACAGTACGTTCGTTTAAGTACACTTTTACGAACGGGTTATTTTTGCTTTAAATCAGCTGTTTTCTGCGTTCGTAAAACTCGAAAAAATATTTATGTACGTTCACTAATTTTCGTAAACTTTTACGAACGTTTTTTAGTAGAATAAGAGAATAGAGAATTAAAAATAGGGGAGTTTAAAGTGGAAGTTAGAAAGTTTGGATACTTACGAGTCAGCAGCAAAGATCAAAATGAAATACGACAACCTGAAGCCATGAAGGAAAAAGGGATAGATGAACGGGATATCTACATGGACGGACAGTCGAACACTTGGTGACATAAAAGATCTTATCCCCAACCACCATTTTACCGGGTACCCCTACTTGGATCATACTTCGCGTATTTATGATTGCCATTTCATACGCTTAATATAGTGGAATTGAGGTTATAGCTCGGCTTGCAGAAATCATTTTACCTGTTATTTTGATTTTATTTTTGATTGAAATCATTTTAATTTTGGGATCTAATATTACTGATATTGAACAATCATAGATGTTTTATACCAGAACCAACAAAAAGATGTTCAGACCGCGTACTGTATCTGAACATCTTTTTGTATTATTTACATAGCTTTTTCCTTTTTTGAAGTTGAAGCATCCTGAGAATGCTCCCAACCTTCAATGTTTTCAAGACCTTTAATGCTGTCTTTATAAAAAACAGGATCTTTGCCAGCTTTTTTCTGTTGCATGTAATCATGTAACGCAGCAAAGGCTATTTTTGATAGTAATGCAATAGCAATCAAGTTTACGATAACCATAACGCCCATAAATAAATCAGCTAAATCCCATACAAGCTGGATCTTTGCAACCGCACCGAATATAATCATGGCTAACACGCTTATTCGGTATAGTATCACCCATACTTTACTTGTGTGTAAAAATCGAATATTTGTTTCCCCATAATAATAGTTACCAATTAACGCACCGAATCCAAATAGTAAAACAAAGATAGCAAGACAGCCTGATGCCCAGGAACCGATGTGTTCACTTAATGCTGCTTGTGTAAGGGCAATACCACTTAGCCCTGGTTGTTTGTAAGCATTAGAAAGCAAAATAATAAATGCTGTGCTTGTACAGACGACCAGTGTATCCGTTAATACGCCAAATGCTTGAATAAGTCCTTGTTTCACCGGATGGCTTGTTGTTGCTGTTGCGGCAACGTTTGGCGCACTCCCCATACCAGCTTCATTCGAGAATAAACCACGTTTAACTCCATTCATGAGCGCTGCGCCGATTGAACCGCCTGCTATTTGTTTAAAGCCAAATGCGTTTTGAACAATAAGAGAAAGAATTTCCGGCATTTTTGTTATGTTCGTAGCTACAACAAATAATGCAACACCGATGTATAACACAGCTAGAATCATTACCTTGTATTCAGCCATTTTTGCAATACGCGTCACACCGCCAAAGATAATCGCAGCGAAAGCAAGTGCCATGATAATCCCTACAGTTAAACGATCTGTACCGAATGAGTTCTCAAAAGCAATTGTAACGGTATTTGATTGTACAGAATTGAATACAAGACCGAAAGCAAGCGTAATTAAAATGGAGAATAATACTCCCATCCAACGTTTGTTTAATCCTTTTTCCATATAATAGGATGGGCCACCGCGGAAACCATTTTTATCTTTTACTTTATAAACTTGCGCTAACGTACTTTCGATAAAGCTGGATGCTGAGCTAATAATAGCAATAATCCACATCCAGAATACCGCTCCAGGACCGCCTAATGCAATCGCAATCGCAATTCCTGTGATATTACCTGTTCCAACGCGAGCGGCATACCGATACAGAACGCTTGAAATGGGGAAATGTTGTCTTTAGAACCAGTTTTCCCTTCCATTAAAACACGGACCATTTCCTTTAACATGCGGAATTGTACAAATTTCGATTTAAATGTGAAATAAATCCCGCAAGAAACAAGCATAATAATTAATAATTTTGACCAAAGGAAATCATTTGTTACGCCAACCATATTTTGTAGTAATTGTTGCATTTTACCACCTCTTATTAAAATTTAGTAGTTTATATTGAAGCAGTTAGGACATCAGTTTGATAGACGATGGTTGGAGTCGAAGTAGAGTCAGTGCCGGCGTTGGTGCCGCCTGCTGCTGGAATTTTAATATAAGATCATTTGTTAATAGGGTTTAATATATCAGCATCATTTGAAGAGTTAGCTAATCATCCGTATAGACATGGATGCTAATACATCGGAAGATAATGTTTTCTTTGTCGCTCTGTTAAGAAACCATTAAAATGTAATTTTATTATGCTATATTGATCTTGTACCAATCCTTTCATGCCGCATACGTATTTGTTAAAGCAGTAGATGAATAAATTTCATCAGAAAGCAATTCTTGAAAGGGCCTTGATGAACACCGGCAATGGTTAATGAAACGAGACTGTAATCACTTCTACTGATGACCCCATCACAGGCAGGTTTCGAAATTAGAAACTTACAAATATCGTTAAGCGCTTTCATATTTTTTCTCTCTAACAAAAACGTAGTTTTAATTTATAATAGGAACTACATAATCATTCGGAAAACTACAAAAATCTACTGAAATAATTTTATTGTTGTAACAGACAGACAATCTATCCTTCAATTATAAATTTGTCCCTGTTTTAACTTAGCGTATAATATACATTATACACGTTTAACCTATCCAAAACCTATGTTATACTCGTCGTATAAGGTTGTTTTTCAGCCTGATTTTATATGATTTTAGGGTGGTAAACTCAGCATATAAGTTAAGAGGTGGAAAGATTGCTAGAAGAATATATTAAGAGTCTTGAAAAGCAGGATAAGTCCCCGAAAACTATTATTTCCTATCGGAATGATATCCTTATTTTTATGGATGATTTACATATAAAACCAAATGAATTTGTGACGTCAACAGATGTAAAAAAATGGATCAATGGTATGTTACATCCAGACGATGGAAAGCCTTTGGCTTTGGCCATCACGACGATTAATCGTCGTTTAAATGCTTTACGCAGTTTTTATTCATGGGCTCAAAAAAATCAAAAGCTACAGCATAATCCAATGGAAGAAATTCAGGACATCAAGTCGGCCGATGAAGATCAAGAAAAAATCATGTGGCTCACAGAGGAAGAATTTGAAGACTTATTAAATCGTGTCAGAAAGACCCCGGTTAAAAGCAGGGGAGTGGATCCTGAAGAAAAGTACCGGCGTGATCGGGGGATCATTTATTTGTTGACGTACGCTGGTTTACGGGTAGATGAACTTTCCAATTTAAAGTTAACCGATCTTGACATGGAGTTAAAACGAATTCGAATTTTGGGGAAAGGAAGAAAGCTTCGGACGATGCCGATGTCAAACACCTTGTGGCAGGAACTGTACGATTGGTTACTCTTTCGAGCAGAAATGGCAAAAAAGAAAGAGCATGTAGCAGAGTCGCCATTCGTGTTCTATAGCCAGCGGTCCCCAAAATTTACGGTTCGTGGAATCCAGACGATGATTGAAAGCTATAGTTTACCACAGAAAAAATTGACGCCTCATATGTTCAGGCATACATTCTGTAAATGGATGCTAAAAGCAAACAATAATGACATTGAAAAGGTGAGGAGACTTGCCGGTCATAGCAACATTTCAACCACGGCTCGATATTTAAAAGATTCCTATAGTGATTTGGCAGATGCTGTGGAAGCTATGCCGAAATTTTAATTATGAAGATCATCTAAGAAGTAAGCAAACGGCATTAAACTAAATAGTACCAATATTATAGAAGAAACTCGTCAAAAATACACTTACTCATCATGGTCTAGACCCAAAAAAGTGGAAGTTAAAAAAAACCTGGGTGTAATTGTCCTGTAAAGGAAATTGCTCCCTTTTTCTTATGGGATGTTTTCTATTATCTATGTTGCTTGACATGGAGCCTCTCCACGCATGGTTCTCGCTCCAGGAAAACCAGCTTATTCTTAAACTGGCTTCACCGAATCAGGTTACCATGCGTTTACTCCATTTCAAGCTGTTCCAGAACGTTTACTCCAGTATTAGCTAAATAGGGACCAATTTCCTTTTCTTAAGCAGCGTTTTGGAGCCGAAAGTTGATTGGTGATTGCTTGCCTAGCTTCTTTTGCCTTCGTTCATTATTGTAAAACTTAATATATTCTACAATTCTTTGCTCTAATCATTTAAATTTAGATTCTCATAATTTTAAAAAATGGGGAAGCGAAATCAAATAATTCCCATGCTGTAAGACGGACATTTAGTTACAATCACTCAGCAGAGGTCAGTCTTTTTATTTTATATCCGTTTTGGGCTTTTTAAGCCTAAGATAGCGCTTATCATTCATAAACAGGCTCCAAAAGTAGACAAAGCCTGGAAACAAAATGGCGAATCCAACAATGTAGGTGATGAAAACCGCCCGAAAAGAATTTGGGTCTGTAAAAGCTGAATGAATGGTAACATCTGGATAGACTATGTATGGCAAATGGGCGCGTCCGTAAACATAGCTTGCTGTCATATATTGAAGCGTAACCGCAATAACTGAGAGACGTGGCATCCCTTTGTATCCCGGTTTAAAGGAAGGAAGAATTAGACCAATACCCCCTAAAAGAAAAAGGAATAAGGATAAAAACAAAATGGGCAAATTTTGCATCATTTTATCATAAATCCAGTTGCTTTCATTTTTTAATGTAAACATTATTAAAAAAGCTGTTATTAGAGACACAGGTCCCATAATAAGGGCATCCCGGCGGTAAGTATTATAGGCCTCTTTTTCATTGGAAGCCTTGGAGTAATCTGCCAATAACAGTGATGAAAGAAAAAGCGTACTGGAAATCGCAAACGCCATAAAGGCATATTCATTTTTGCTTGAAAACAACCTGGCTAGATTAAGTTGATTCCCGCCATTTGAGAAATCTACAAAATTTCCATGGGTGATGGGCAGAACACTGATAAGCAAGCCCGGAATTAAAATTCCGCATAACCCGGAGATATAAGTGAGTGGTTTTTTATATTCTTCAGCAATATGGAAAAAACCAGGAAAGCGCTTCTGACTGTCAATAAAAGCAAAATGATGCTGCCGGGAATCAACAAAACAGTGCCAAGTGTATAGGCGGCTTTAGGAAATAAACTGTAAATTGCAACAACTAAAGCGACGATAAAAGTATTTGTCACTTCCCATGTAGGGGAAAGATAGCGATTGGCTATATTCGTCGCTCTTGTTTTTGTTTTATTGATGTAAATCATCGACCAAAATCCGGCGCCAAAGTCCATAGTCGCCATTATAGAATAAATAAACACAAAACCCCATAATATCGTTATCGCCAGGTAAACATCCATCTATTTTCCTCCTAAAGAATTGGATCCCGAAAGTGAAGCATTTTTTTGCTCCGTACGGTTGATATCTTCAAGGACTGTATTCCTTTTAAAATAATATAAAAGAACTAATACAGCCGAGATGGCTAACACCATATAGATCGCCACAAACAAAATAAACAGAATTCCAAGATTTCCAGCCGTTGTGACGGAGTCAGCTGTGGAAAGCTTATGATAAATCGTCCAAGGCTGTCTTCCTGTGCAGGCAAAAATCCAGCCAAATTCGATGCCTAAAATGGAAAGCGGCCAGGCCACATAGATCCACAACAGCCAATTAGGAAAGCGTTCCTTTTTTAATACTTTGTTCCAAAAAAATCCGATGACTGCAATTAAAAGTAGTAACATGCCAATACCCACCATGGCATTAAAAAGGGTATGGATGAATAAGGGCGGCCAATATTTTTGTGGAAAATCATTAAGGCCTTTCACAACTGTATCAAAACGATTTCCAGCCAGAAAGCTGAGCGCCCAAGGCACCTCAATATCCCATTTTACCGATTCTGTTTTCACGTCCGTATACCCGCCAATAGATAGTGGTGCATATGCTTGGGTCTTAAACAACCCTTCCGCCCCTGCTAGTTTTTCCGGCTGATACTTATAGAGAGATTGAGCTGTTTCATGTCCGCTTAATGCGGTGAATAGGGAGAATAGCCCTCCTACAATAAGACCGACCATAAGCGCTTTTTGGTGGAACTTGTATACTCTTGTTCCGTATTCGCTTTTCAGCATCTTAAAGGCTGCTACCATAGCAACAATAAACCCTCCAACAATATAAGCAGAGACAGCCACATGTAATGCGTTAATGCCAAAGCTGGGATTGAAAAACGCTGCCCATGGATCGACGTTCACAATTTTGCCATTTTTAATGTCAAATCCGGCAGGGGTTCCCTCAAAGGCGTGTACATTTGTGATTAAAACAGCTGATCCTAAACCGCCTAATGCCACGAAAAATAGACTTACATTTCTCATCCAAGGTGAAATTCTGTCTGCAGCGTAAACATATATAGACATAAACAAAGCCTCTAAAAAAAACGCATAGATTTCAATTTGGAAAGGCAATGTCATAACGGTTCCAATGACTTTCATAAAACCAGGCCACAATAAGGTGATCTGAACCCCGGCAATGGTTCCGGTAGGAATACTAACCCCTAATATAATCGCAAATGCCTTTGTCCATCTTTTGGCCATAATGGCATAGTCCTTATTGTTCGTTCTTTGATAAAGCAATTCGGCCGTCAATATCATCATTGGTAAACCGACACCAATTGTGGCGAAAATGATATGAAATGCCATAGTAGTACCAAATAAAGATCGGGCAATAATTAAATGATCCAAGTAGTTTCCTCCTATGAGTTGATGAATAACACAATGGCGAGTTCAATTAATATTCTTTTATAAAAAACAAAAATTTATGCAATAATTTCCATAGGTTCCAAGGTTTATCCAAATAGCTTAGTGATGCTTTGTTTTGCATAAATACAAACAAAGAAACCCTCTCTTAATGAAATCACTTTTTGTATACGAACAAACATCTTGGAATAGTTAGGCGAACTATAAAACGATCATTAGAAATTTCTGTAGATATTGTGAGCATGAAGCAATTAAATGGGAATAAAGTTACACTACATGGGGTCCAACAATTGATTGTACCCTTATATTAAGGATGTAAGAGGGGGAGAAAGAGTGGGAGATAATATTAATCGTGTTTTCCCAGCAACTTGGTATGCGATAACTTTTTCTAAGGATGTTAAAATGAAACCAGTTCGAAGAAAAGTAATTGGACGTGATCTAGTACTGTTTCGAAATAGCCAAGGCAAAATAAATGCGATTCACGCTTTTTGTCCTCATAGAGGAGCAGATTTATCTTTAGGTTGTGTAAAAAATGACACATTGATGTGTCACTACCATGGTTGGAAGTTTAACGGAGATGGAAAATGTTTGGACATTCCCTCTCAACGGCATAATCCTGTTCCAAAGTTTGCTCATACTATATCCTTTCCTATAAGAGAAGAAGCTGGAATCATTTGGGTCTATCCAGATCCCTATGTAAAGGAAATTCCTGAATTTCAAGTAATCCCAGATTTAAAGGATTCTAAATTTCGATTATCTCCTTATCAAGTGCATTGGAATGCTCACTTTACACGGGTGGTGGAAAGTGTATTAGACGTAGCACATCTTGGATTCGTACATAAGAAGACTATAGGAAGGAATTCAAAGGAAGAAATAACAGAGCTTGATTTTACACATGAGGGGGATCTAATAATTATTCGGAATGGCGGTGGATTGCTAGAATATTGTTTCCCGCAGCAATGGATTCTCAAACCAGCCGATCGAACTAAAAATTCATTCATCAATTATGTAACCTTCACACCTATTGATGAAGAGGAAACAATGATATTTGGGTATGCTGGACGGACGTTTGGGAGGAAAATTCCATTTATGGATGGGATTTTTTCGAAATATAGCCTCAAGGTGTTAGATGAAGATAAAACTGTCGTAGAAAGTCAACATCCAAGGCCTATCCCTGAAGCTCTTCGAATGGAGGCACATGTCTTTGCAGATGGACCACAAATTGCCTTTCGAAAACGGTGGTTTGATTTTCTTTCAGGGGAAGCAGATAAAATAAATCTTGATGAGCCTATCAGAGTGAATTAACAGCCTAACTTTATTGGAGAATCCTTAGGTCTGCTAATTTGAATTGAATTGGTTGAATATACTGGCGTTTAAAAGATATGGAAGATAGGTAAAAATTTTACGATCACCATAAAATAGGGCAGATAGGGCAAGTTTAGCTTCGCGTTGGAAGAAAAACGCCTTGTGGAAGTGGATTCGTCAAATTCCCCTCCGGCGATACAATCCCTGCTTGTTACTCTTAATGTATTTTAGCAAATTGGATTAAAGAAGTATTTTGTTAATAAAATGAAAAACTATAGAAACGCTTGTTAGCTCTAAGAAACTATAAGTATCCGGGGATTTATAATCCCCTGGCCTAAAATCATTTTTTATTGTGGCATATTATTTAAATCATTCATTGTCTTTTGTACTAAAGTTACTGCTTGGCTCATGACTGCACCGCCACCGAATGCCGCCGTTACCCCTATTGCCTCTAAAATTTCTTTCTCAGAGCACCCTTGGTCCAGACATCCTTTTAAGTGGTAAATGATGCAGTATTCATCTTGAGAATAGATACTGACGCCAAGTGCTATTAATTGCTTTTCTTTCTTACTTAATGTTCCCTCCTGAAAACATACTTCTGTAAATTCATTATATGCTCTTGCTATATTTGGCATTTTTTGCGTAAAGATGCCAAGACCTTGTTTAAAATCAAATAATGAATCGTCTGATTGATTCTGTATATCCAATCATTTCACTCCTTAAAGGTTACAACGAGTTTTTTGAGGGATTAACGGCGATGTTCAATCAGGTCAATTGTTCCCAATAAGATGTGTGCTAAACCAAAAACCGAATACTGTATTAGCCACCATTTTATTTGTTCCGCGTTGCTGTTTAAGAGCATAACCAGTTGCTGTTACCGCTGTACCTAACACAGTTGGGATCAGACCTTCTCTGATGTTCAATCTTTTTACCCCCCCACTTGTTTCGTCAAAAACAAACATCCACCAAGAATGTTCATTAATAGTTTGTTTAAAAAAAACCTTTAGATACACGAGAAGATATTCCACCATAACCATCTAAAAAGGCAATGATTAAAAATCTTTAACCTTGTGAAGGATTCCAGTGAATACTTAGTTAGGTTATTGAAAATTATAAGGTATGGACAAAATTGATAAATAAGTATTCATTTTTAAACAGATTTTGCCCGATTAAACGATAATTAACCAATAATAATTTTTTTCAGTAACCAGTCGCTTTTATGTAGTAACAAAAAGCCCAATTTCTCAGCATTAAATTTGACAAATTGGGCTTTTTAATATTGTAATCTTTTTAAAATCCGCATTTTCCTGACTTTACCCCTTAAGCGGCTAGGCTGCTTATTCGATTAAAAGAAAATTTAATGATATCGTTTAAAAATTTTAGCAGTGTGAGCGCTGGTTCCTAAGAATCAGTGCAATAGTACCATGGTATTGCTAGATTGGAAACTATACAAGTCTCATTGGAAGTCACTAAAGTAAGTATAAAAATCCTGACGCAGAGGAACCTAATGGGATTAAAGCTACAATTTTCAATCAAACGACTACAGAATTTGTATGGCGATTGAACGGGCGATTTTCCAAAATGGGAGCTTTCTAAGCCATTGCCATAAAATTTTTCACGAATTGAGCACTTTTTGTGGACCAACCTTTTTGAGATGTTGCTTCCATTGCATTGATATGTGTTTTTTTTAATTTTCTTTAGGGGCATGTCACCATTTAATACTTGTACGGCGAAATTTTTAACTTTCTCATTATTCATTGATATAAAAGGAAAGCTAGACAACAGATTTTGTCCGTTTTTTGATTCTTCCTCCTACAACAAACGTATGTTTTATATATTCAATTCGATGTGTCTCATACGATCCCTGCAAACTATAAACTAAGATGGATTAAATGGAAAAGAGCAACACATTATGACAAAAAGCGTGTATGAAATCATTACAGAAAAAATCATCGAAAAATTAGAAAAGGTAGTTGTCCCATGGCGCAGGCCGTGGACCAATTCAAATGCGGTCAATTGGAAAACACAAAAACCATACCGCGGAATCAATATTTTTCTAGTGGATCCGGGAGAATATGCTTCAAAAAAACAGATCCTAGAGGCTGGGGGACGAATCAAAAAAGAAGAGTTGAAAAATTCCCATACTATTGTCTATTGGCTTTGGAAAGAGAAGGAAGACGAAGAAACAAAGGAGAAGAAGACTTTTGCCAAACCATTTTATTATCGAGTTTGGGAAATTAATAAACAGTGCATTGGTCTAGAAAGTAAAAGAAGGATTGAAACCTTTGACCATGACCCTATCGAAAAAGCGGAGGAAATTGTTAAAGGATATATCAACGCACCAGATTACACGTTCAATTCAGGTAAGGCAGTCTATTACCCGACATGGGATAGAATCAATTGCCCTCCACTAAAAGATTTTAAGGTACCAGAAGAATACTATTGCACCCTGTTGCATGAAATGGTTCACAGTACCGGTCACAAAAGTCGCCTAGCCCGCCCAGGTATTACGACAGAAGGCGTTGCTTTCGGAGATGAGGTCTATTCCAAAGAGGAATTAGTGGCAGAAATGGGTGCAGCGATGTTGTGCGGAGTAGCCGGAATTGATAACAGTACCATCGAAAATAGCGCAAGTTATATCGATTCATGGTTAAGAGCTTTGAAAAAAGAAAGCCGTTTAGTTTTACAAGCAGCTGCTCAAGCACAGAAAGCAGCAGATTATATCTTAGGAGAAACAAAGAATACAATCGAAAATTAAACATAAATGAACAGACAATCTTTAGTCCTTTTCCCCCGGCAGACAGGTCAGCTGGGGGAAGGATAGATCAAACATGTTGAAGTTAATCCAGTGTGTGCTAATAAAGGAGTGAAAGAATATGAAAGTTTTTCAAGTTGTTTATTTTGCAAAAGGCTTACAAAGGGTATCGATTGTAGTGGCCAAAAACGAAGAACAGGAAGAAAAAGTGGTTTCTAAAGACTTTAATATGAATGATCATTTCGAATTAGATAGAATCAAAGAGTGTGAACTGACTGCGGAAAATATTATCCAAACCGAAGTGATAGAAATTATTTGATATAAATTACTAAGAACCAGGATTGTAAAGAGTACTTGTAATTTTATCAATATAAGACAAAAACCACCGGCTAGAATCTAGCCGGTGAAGCACACGGATGGAGGAAAAAAACATTTGTTTTTTTCTTGATGAAAGCAGGCATCGAGCTGCTTGACGGTTGCTATGCAACCTAAAACCTTTGATAGGAGATTCGAGGAAAAGGAGATGTTTGGGACGGAGGCTTTGCTGAAAATCTTTAAGATTAAGAGACTAAAAGAATAAAAGATAAAGGAAAACAGCCATTTTCCGGCCTGGTGTACCTGTTCATAAAACGAATGGAGCAATGGATTTCTCATTGGGGTGGAAAGTTCAAAAAACAGGATTAAAGGAGAGGATCTGATTGAAAACTTGTCCATATTGCGGCAGTCATATTGAAAGAATGGATCATCAGTATTACTATTGTGATTTTTGCTGCATGAATATTGATATCAGGATTATTAAAGAAAATCATGAACGCCTAGAAGTCCGATTTCGTGATTTTGTTTTAACTGCCTATATAGGGGTACCGTCAGGAAAATGCGGATTTACAACGTTAAGGAAATCCAAATATAAAAAGCCTAATTTCTCGATGTTTTAAGTGAGAAATTAGGCTTGAGTTAGTTCATTAAAGCGCCCGTTTGCTGAATAAGAAAAGAACGTTTCTTTGTCTGCCTAGTTTACATAATTCCCTTTAGGGTAGTTATTATTTCTTTATCAAAAAGGCTGCATTAAAACCTGAAAGATACCTCAGGATCTTTGGATCCATTCCCAGCCCTGTTCAGCAGTCTATAGCCTGTAAGCCAAACTGCCACCCCGGTCCCCCACAATATCAGGGCTGAGCCAAAACCGACAGATGTCCACCATACCATAATTTGATGATTCTCCCAGGTAACTCTTACAGGTAATGTTAGCAATGTGATTGCCTAAATCAGACAAAGGAGTGAACCCGAAATATAATGGATCTTGACCTGGAAAAGGTACACTAGGGGAAAGAAATGGGCACCTTCTGTTATCTTGATCATCGGACGACAGACATAAAGTTCAATATTATTGCTGATGTTCATGTTACACCCAGAAATGGTCACGATTCAGTTCCTTATCTTAATCGCTTGGACCGTCAAATTAATCGATTCGGATTTAAGGTTGAAGCTTTAGCACTTGATTCCGGTTATCTCACCAATCCCATTTGTAAGGGACTGTCTGACAGAAACATCTTTGGAGTTATTGCCCAAAGAAGATATCACCCAACTACTGGTTTATTTCCTAAATGGAGATTTACATACGATAATCAACGAGATTTATACCTTTGTCCAAACAACCAAGAATTACCCTACAAAACAACAACCCGTGAGGGTTATTAAGAATACAAATCGGATTCAAAGAAATGTGAGAATTGCCCACTGCTTTCTCAATGTACACGATCTAAAAATAAAGTAAAAGTAGTGACACGTCATGTTTGGGAGGAACACAAGGAAAAGGTAAGATTGAATCGCTTATCTAAATCGGGGAAAATACTATATAAGTTTAGAAAAGAAAAAGTGGAGGGAAGCTTCGCAGACTCAAAAGAGCTGCATGGGCTTCGCTACTGCTGGGTACGAGGATTAAAGAACGCAAGTGAGCAGGTTTTACTAACTGCAGCCTGCCTAAACATGAAAAAGATTGCCACTCACTTAGCCAAGTTAGGTTAAGTGTTGGGCAATCTTTTATAACATGAATAAACCATTGAAAATAGGAAATATAAAAGAAAAACATAAAAGCCTGCCAAGAAAAAATACCCTTTTTTCGACAAGCTGAAAAGGCCAAGCCTCCTTTATTCTTCCATTGCCATTTTTACTTTCTTCTTTCTCCGTTTCATAAATAACTCATATACCAGCGGAACAACAATTAAGGTTAATAACGTCGAGCTGGTTAAACCGCCGATTACGGAAATACCTAATCCTTTGGAGATCAGGCCACCGCTTCCTCCTTCCGCCCCTACAGCAAGTGGGATAAGGGCACAAATGGTCGCAATCGCCGTCATCAAAATCGGACGTAATCGAGTGGATGCTGCCTCAAGGATCGCTTCCCTCGTTGATAACCCTTCTTTTTCCTTACGAACAACGCGGTCAATTAATACAATCGCATTTGTAATAACAATCCCGATCAACATGAGTGCGCCAATCATAACAGAGATGCTGATCGTTTCCCCTGCGATAAATAAGCCGACGAACGCACCGATTATCACAAATGGAAGGGAGAAAAGAATCGCTAATGGAACCAAACCACTGCCAAATGTAATCACTAAGATGAGATACACAACGGCAATTGCTGCTAGCATAGCTAAACCCAGCTGTGAAAAGGAATTGTTAATATCCTCAGTCACACCACCCATAGATGTTTTCACTCCTGTAGACAAGTTCAACTTATTAATCTGCTGTTGAACAGCTGCACTCACCTTGGAGACATCCTTTGTTTTTATTTCACCTGTAACACTCGCATAAATGTCGCCATTTTTTCGTGTAATGGTATCGGAAGTTTGACCCTTCACTACTTTCGTGACATCAGAAATTTTCACCGTCTTCCCTGTAGGTGACGACACTGTTTTATTCGTTAAATCATTAATATTGTTAATGCTGTTTGTGTCGCCTTCAAGATAGACATCCACATCTTTTCCATCTTGTTTGATAGAAGTCAAAAGCTGCTGCTGATTGTTTTGGCCAAGTGCCGCACCAATTTGAGCCGTTGTTAAACCAAGCTCACTTAGCTTATCTTTATCAACCACGAGCGAATACTCAATGTAATTTTTTGAAAGACTTGTGTCTATATTTTTAAGATTTTTGTTTTCCTTCATGATCGTTTGTATTTTCATAATGGTCGGTTTTATTTGTTCAATGGAATTCCCAAATACATTAACCGTTAGATTATTCGAGCTTCCGGAGCTTGACATATTCAGTAAGCCCCATTCGCCTTTACCTGTCATTTTCTTCAGATCCGCGATCAGCTTTTCATGTTCTTTTGAAAAGTTTGGTGTATTATCAGCGTATTGAATATAAAATAATGCACTATTATTATTTTGAGCAGGTCCCAACCCCATCGGATTTCCGCCGCCAATGGAGTACTGAATGGTTTTCACATGAGCGCGATGTTCGAGAAAGTTTTCAACTTCAGTTCCGATCTTCTTCACATCATCAAGGGTTTGGCCTGGATCTGGACTATACGTAATTCCAATTGTTTTTTGCTCATCAGAACCAATAAAGCTGACGCCAATAAATGGAACCAGACATAAAGAACCAACCAGTAGAAAAATCGCAATAATCGATACGACCCATTTATGATTTAATGACCAATTAAGAATGTCTCGATAATAGGAACCAAGCTTCCATTGCCTTGTTTTTCCGTGCTTAGACTTTGCTTTTACACCCTTTTTAAAAAAGCTATGTGCGAGCATAGGCACCACGGTAATAGCGACCAATAAGGAAGCTAGGAGAGAAAAGACAATGGTTAGCGCGAATGGCAAAAAGAGTTCACCGACCATCCCGGTAACAAAACCCATTGGCAGGAATACGGCGATTGTTACGATTGTTGAGCTCATAATCGGAACAAACATTTCCCTTGTTGCAGAAATAATTAGGTCACGACCTTTTAATGGCTCATCAGACAGTGACATCCGCCGGTAAATATTTTCAATTACGACGATAGAATCATCAATAACCCGCCCTATCGCAACAGTCATCGCACCTAGCGTCATAATATTTAACGTAATCCCCATCGCATTTAGCAAAATAATTCCAATTAAAAGGGATAATGGAATCGAAACAACTGAAATGATGGTCGATTTAAAGTTTCTTAAAAAAAGCAAAATAATGATCATCGCAAAAATGGCACCAAGAATGCCTTTTTCAAGCATCGTATGAACAGAATCTTTTATTGGCTGTGCTTGGTCAAATGTCGTCACAAAACGAATACCTGGTATATCTTTCTTAACCTTTTCAATCTCATTATGAACCGCATTCCCAACATCAACCGTGTTGGCATCTGACGATTTAACAATCTGAACAGCGATGGACGGCTCACCATTTGTTCGGCTAATTGATTGCGATTTCCCAACCATTTTGATCGTCGCAATATCGCTAAGCTTTACGGTTGGAAGTGTGGCCGCACTTGGCTGTGTCATCATGCTCGCTCCCTGGCCTTGGCCGGTTGGATTCAATTTAGCAGATGGGCCAGTCGCTTGTGGATTAACTTGCTGAGCTCCACCCATGCCTTGAATTGGAATCGGTAAATTTTTCAGATCATCAAGGGTTGTCAATTTCCCATTCACCACAACCGATTGCTGTGAATCATTGAAGTTATAAAGTCCGAGTGGATAATTGAGATTATCACCCTTAATGATATTTTGGACAGTCTGTTCATTTAAACCATACTTCTGTAATTGATCTTTTTTAAAGGAAAGATCAACTTCATTTACCTCCTGTCCGGAAACGTCAACGCTTGAGACACCTTTAATTCCTTCCAAGCTTGGGACTAATTTGTTATTAATCGTGTCTGTCAGACTGGCAAGCGATTGACCCGATTGGGTCACACTCAACATCACAATCGGAAACGAATTGAAGGACAAGCGAGATACATTAGGTTTCTGGACATTGTCAGAGAATTGAATTATACTGACTGCATCTTTTAAATTACTTTCTGCTTTATCCAAATCGGTTCCATAATTAAATTCTATTTGGATTGAGGAAACGTCTTTATTGGAGCTTGATGACAAAGTATTTACACTGGATATATTTTGAACGACCTGTTCAATAGGCTTGGTAACTTGGTCGTCCACTTCTTGCGGTGTTGCACCAGGGTCAATCGTTGAAATGGTGATCACAGGCAAAGTAATATTGGGTAAAGTCTCCATTTTCATATTCATGGAAGAATACACCCCAGCTACCACCACAATAAGAGTCAAAAGCCATAATGCAAATTTGTTTGATAAAGAAAATTGAATAATTCGCTGCATTTTTTCCTTCCTTTCCGCATTTGAATGGAGTGCTTTTTGAAATTTTCTCACCTACCTAGGTGTTGTTTTTATTCATCTATCCTCTTACATAGCCCTTTCTTTAATAATTCAATTTCTACTGTATAATTTTTAAGTGATTCTTCATAAGGTAATTCTTTAGCAAAATTTTGAATAAGATTGTGCATGGTCACCGCCAGGCGAACAAAACTTTATCGTATACTATATCATCCTGCTTGGGAAGCACTGCCGTGAAGCTTTTGAATACAGCATCAGCTTCAAAGAGCCAGTGCTTTAAATATAATAATCAATGCCATCAGTATCTGGAATACTCTACATCTAACAAAAGCAGTTGAATATCAAAAACGGACAGGTAGTTTTAATGAAGACTTTTGCACCATATGTCACCTTTAGGCTGGGAACATATTAATTTGCTAGGAGAATACCATTTTAATTCGGAGAAAGTGATCTCATTAGATTCTTTAAGACCACTAAAACTTTCTTAACGTTGTTAAAAACGGGGTAATCGTCAAGAAAATGGGCTTAGCGTTGTAAATCCGCATTTTCCTGACGGTACCCCTTTTTGTATTTTTTCATCGAAATTTTGAAATTCTTCCCAATCAAACGGGATAACAATTTGAAGAATTCCATCCCTTAACTTAAGGAATTGCACTTTGCTATCTTTAGGTATTTCTGTATCATAAAAAATTTGTAGGACTTCAATCCTGTTTGGATTAATATTCTGTTCTGCTATTACGCTATTTAGGGCTTGATTTATTGAAAATAATTTATTGAATTTTTTACACATTATCCTATTTGGAAAGGAGTGTAAAATATGCGAAAATTCGCCATAACAGGTTCGATAGCTTTAGGGATTGCTCTTACTGTAGTAGGAATCACAACTTATGCATCCAATCAAACACAAACGGTGACAGGAGCCAGGTACAACTCTGTCTACACTTCAACTTCAGCTAGTATCAATCCCCCTGCTACACTTCCTGCACAGGTTCAAACACATCAAGATCAGGATAAATTAAAGGGATACGGAATGACCCTTAATGCCCATGCAAAGGATGCAAAAATCGATGCTCAAACTGCCATTCAAAAGGCAGGGCAAGCATTCCCTGAATGGGCAGGGAAAGCAAAGGGTACGATTGTCGAACATCAATTGGTTACGAATGAGAAGTTTAGAGGATTCTCAGCACAAGCACTACAAAAGAACCCTGAGTTAGCGAAAAAGGGATACATGGATCATGCAGATGTGTATATCGTGACCTATACAGGTATGTCCGTTCCTTCTCATGTTCCTTACAATTTTAAAGGAGAAGTTCCTATTCACACTGAATACAATGTTGTGATTGATGCCAAAACAGGGGAACCTTTGATGGGATTCTCTTATCGTTAAAGGTGAACAAAGACCACACTTTTTTTGGAAACCAATATAGATAGTCTTAATCAATCTGCAATCTCCATTAAATATATATTAGATTAAGAAAGGGTTACGTTCGGTCATTTCCATGCCAGTGTAACCTTTTTTGTACTCTTGGATAAGCTTGGTGTAGCAGATTAACGCACTGTTCTATGAGCTCCAAAAACGAAGGTTTATGAGACAATTTTTGGCCGGTCCATTTTGGGACGCTTTTCCCACTTTTTGGTCAAAATAATGTCGCCTAACTTATATCAAAATCTATGTATCAATAAATCTTTTATTGCGCCGTTTATGAAACGTTCTAAAAGGTACATGGTCTTTTTGATACGTTTCATCTTCCTATCAAAATATTTTTTAATTGTTCAACACTTTCGACAATATAACTAGGGTTAGAATGACTTAGTTCTTCTAATGAACCATATCCATAAGTTACTCCAATAGAGTCAATTCCAGTATTATGTGCTCCAATTATATCGTGCTTTCTGTCTCCAATCATAATAAAGTTCCCAAGTTTATGGTCATTATATTTATCTAGGATGTATTGAATGATTTCAGTTTTTGACGCTCTTGTTCCATCAAGATTACTTCCGACAATAAGTTCAAAATACTGGTCAATATTAAAATAATTAAGTATTTGCTCAGCAAAAACAGTAGGCTTTGAAGTTGCAACAACTAAAGTAAAGCCTTCTTCTTTTAACGATTTTAATAGTAATGGAATATTTGAATATAACTCATTTTCAAACATCCCCTTCTGCTTAAACCTATCTCTGTAAAAATCGATTGCTTTTTGTGTGCTTTTTTCATTAAACTCGTAATATTCTGCAAATGAAACTTGTAGTGGTGGACCAATGAAGTCGTAACACATGAAGTTTAATTTAATTCCATCCTCAACTACATACGACGCTATTTCTTCAACCAGATCTTATATTCCTTAAAAATAAATAGGGGGATTGGTAATAATGTTAGAAAAAGTCATCATTCCATTGCCAACAAGCATTAGAATAGAAGGAAACACCAGTCAGCCTAACGTTGCTCCAAATTCAGAGCAATTACACGACCTAATTAACAAGTATTATCAAGAGTACAACAAACCAGTTGTTCTTTTTGGTTATAGTATGGGTGCTTCCATTATTAACCTAACCTTAATTACTGTTTATACTATCCTTCGGTATAAATAGCAATTAAAACTTTTGCCTATCATCACCGATATTGCTGATGTAATTATCTCGCATTTAAGAGAATAAATGAAAGAGGAAACAAAGAAATCAGTTTATATTAAAACACTTCGTGAAATTGGCTATAATTGGAGGAGCCAAAAGGGGAAAGCATGTGAAGAAATGTACTTTAGGACTCTGTTGACAAATCAGAGTTTGAAAAGGGACATTGACAGGTTCTCCTAGGCAAAGAGTACAGATCCTTTGTCCCCATTCATTTTATATAATATCCAAAGGTATTTTTCTTGTTGGTTTTGGAAATACCTCGTCAAGTCTGTTCAGATCTTCTATGGTCAAATGAATAGTAGCAGCTTGAGCATTGGCTAAAACATGTTCTTCCTTAACAGCTTTTGGGATAGCAATTACGTTGTTCGAACGAATGGTCCACGCAAGAGCAATTTGTAATGGCTGCACATTGTATTTTTCTGCAATCTCAATGATGGTTGGATCGCTTAGTAATTGTCTTCTTAAGCTCCCTCCCTGGCCAGGGGACTATAGGCCATAATTGGCATGTTATGTTCATGATGCCATGGTAGGAGACCATAATCAATTCCTCTAGAACCTAGATGATATAACACTTGATTTGTCACACATTTTTTTCCGTTAGCGGTATCCCACAACTCTATCATATCATCCGTATCAAAATTAGAAACTCCCCATCTTACAATTTTACCATCCTTGCGCAGTCTCTCCATTCCTTCAATCGTTTCTGCCAAAGGAACACGACCTCTCCAGTGTAAAAGATACAAATCAAGATGATCTGTTCCTAGTCGTTTTAGACTATTTTCACATGCGCTTTCAATCAAATCTAACCCGGAATGATGAGGATATACTTTCGATACTAAAAAAACTTTATCTCTACGCCCCTTGATTACCTCACCAACTAAACATTCGGAATCGCCATTTCCGTACATTTCAGCCGTATCGATTAGCTTCATGCCTAGTTCTATGCCAAGTTGCAAAGCTTTGATTTCTTTGTTTTTCGATTGAGGATTTTCACCCATGTACCATGTTCCTTGACCAATACTTGGAAGAAAGGTTCCGTCAGGTAAAGTTACTACACGTTTTTCAAGTGAATGCTTAATTCTCAATATTTTTTCATGGTCACGTAAACTCATTTTCATCATTCCTTTCATATCTCACCTTGTTTTTCTTGAACTGCAATTCTTCATTTATTACCATTTATTGAAAAATTGGATTATTATTTAAAAAATAAATGTGGCTATACATTGTTGTAGTATAGCCACAAAAATAACATTATAATGCTCACTTACACCAAGTGGCCCCCGCCATCAATAAGAAGAACAGTACCAGTTGTAAAACCATTTTTCACTAAGTACACGTAGGCCTCAGCAATGTCTTCAGGCTGTGCCACGCGATTAACAGGTAGCTGCTGTGCAATGTTGCTGTATAAATTTTGTCTTTGCTCGTCAGGCATTCCTCCGTAGAGTGGGGTGTCTACGATACCAGGTGAAACAACATTTACCCGTATAGGAGCCAGGTCTACTGAAAGCCCTCTAACCAATCCATCAATCGCTGAATTGATCGAAGCAAGTGTAGTTGCCCCCTGTGGTGGACGGATTCCATAAACACCAGAGGTCAATGTGATAGAACTGGTATCATTTAAGTACGGAATAGCAGCACGAACGGTTAAGTATTGCCCCCAAAACTTACTATCAAACGCTTCTCTAACATCCGCAACAGGTAAGTCACTAAAATGACCCATTGCACCTTCACCTGCCGTAACGACAAGGTGATCAAAATTCCCTACCATTTTAAAAAAGTCAGCTAGTTTTTCTTCACTGCGAAAATCAATATTGTATGCTTCCACATTACCACCAAGTACATTCTTTGCCTCAGATAGTTTTGCATCAGAACGACTTGCAATAATGACTTGAGCAGATTCATCAAGAAATGCCTTCGCTGCGGATAATCCGATACCAGAAGTACCTCCTATTACGACCACACGTTTTCCTTTTAATGACATTGTATGAACCCTCCTTAAAAAATTCTTTTTAGGTTGTATCTGAAAACAATATTACATACTACTTTAGTGAAAATAATATAAACCAACGCTTCATTATTTTATTTTGCTAATAGTTTTAGCGCTTCACGATTGAATGCCGGGATATCATCTGGAAAACGGCTAGTCACAATATTATTGCTTACCACAACTTCTTCATCTTTGTAGTTAGCCCCTGCATTTTTTAAATCATTACGAATAGATTTGAAACCAGTTATGTCGACGCCTTTTAATAGGTCTGTATCGATCAATACTTGTGGTCCATGGCAAATGGCAAAAACAGGTTTGCCTTCTTGGACCAGCATAAGAGTTTGATAGCTGTATCTTTAAACTCCCTGCTAAAAATCATTTTCGTTCTTCGCAGATGATAGTTGGAAGTCACGACAATCGCAGTATCAAATTAGCTTATCTTAATAAAAAGGCTGAGAAACTGATTTTAATAACAGATTCGATGAGAGCTAAATGCCTCAAAAACGGTACCTATGACTTAGGCGGCCAGGAGGTTGTTGTCAAGGATGGAAGGGCAGAATTGCTCAATGGTGCATTAGCCGGCAGTGTTTTAAAACTGGGTGATGCTCTGAGGAATATAATGCAATTTGTCCAAGGCTGCCATTTGCAGGATGTTGTTAAAATGGCATCTGAAAATCCTGCAAAGCAGTTACATATCTTTGACCGGAAAGGAAGTATCCGAGAAGATAAGGATGCTGACTTGGTTGTGCTGAACAGCGATTATGGAATTGACATGACTTTTTGCAGAGGGGAAATAGCTTTCAAAAAGGAGGCTGTTTCTATATGAAAATACTAGATGCCACGAACTATCATGAATTAAGGCAGCATCGCTGCCGAAATTATTCTAAATAAGGTAAATCATTCGGCTAAGCTAAATTTGGGGCTTGCAACAGGCAGTACACCTTTAGGGTTATATCGGAATTTAATAGAAAACCATCAGCAATATGGTACGAGTTACCAGCATGTGAATACATTTAACCTCGATGAATATGTTGGTTTAGATCCACAGGAAGTTAATAGCTATCACAGCTTTATGAAAGGGAATTTATTTAAATATATTGAAATAAAACAAGAAAATACTCATCTCCCTAACGGTTTCATTGAAGGTTTGGATGAGGAATGTGTTCGGTACGAATCACTAATTGAAACAAGCGGGGGAATTGATTTGCAGATATTAGGGTTAGGCTGTAATGGCCATATTGGATTCAATGAGCCGGGAACATCTTTTCAATCTAAAACCCATATTGTGGAGCTGGATTCTTCAACGAGGAAAGCAAATTCCCGGTTTTTCCATTCTATTGAGGAAGTCCCAACCTACGCGATAACGATGGGGATTTCCACGATATGTAAAAGTAAAGAGATCCTATTATTAGTTTCAAGTAAAGGGAAACTGCAAGCCTTACAAAGACTGCTGGAAGATAATGCAAGCGAAGAATTTCCAGCTTCTATTTAAAAAAAGCACCCTAAAGTCACGGTTATTGTGGATTCTGAAACTAGCTAAGGTTTGTCTTAATCCCGAATGCAGCTTTACGTCCTGGAACAGCCTTCATGTGTTGTGCATTAACAACTAAAAACTCAATATCTTCAGCTTCTAGTAAATTAACAATTGGCTTCCAATACACACTCGTACTCTCCATGGCAACACATGAGTACATTTATGCTGCATAATCCAATCAACCAATTGTAATAGAAATACAGTTTTAGTCGAAAACGTTTGAATCTCCTTTCCTTCTGGAGTCATAATACATGAAGTAATGTTATCTTTATGGACATCCATACCACAGGCTCTTTCAATGACAATTTCCATTGAAAACATCCTTTCTACGGCTCCGAATATAATTAGAGGCTGGTGCGGAAGGAAACCCTTATCTACCTTTCTTATCAAAAAATAGGTGTTTTCTTTATTAATATTTCTTCTCATCAATATACTGAGCTGCATCATTTTCCTTTTTCATGATTTCCTTCAAATAAATTTCCGTGGTTGTTACTTTCTTATGACCCAATGTATTTTGGATAAACAAGAGAGGAGCTCCACTTCGATGGGCTTCCTGGGCAAAATAGTGACGAAACCAATGGGGTGTCACATTTCCCTGTTTATATTTTATAAAATCAAAATTGGTTTGCTTGATGATATTGGTTACATATTTAGACAAATCCCTAAAATCATAAGCCTTTCCCCGATTGGTTGTAAACAATGGAGTCTTGTCAGTTGGGTCTAGATGTGGGGAAAGCCTTCTTCTTACCCTCAATGTTTGGAGTCTCTCGAAAACCAATTTCTTGATCAAGGCATGTCGGATTTCATCCCGTTTCCCCTGAACCCTAAAATAATATTCTCCTATTCCGGAATCGTAGTAGAGGTCACACCAACGACCTTGAGCAATCTCCTGTATCCTGAGTCCAGTGGTCGCCAAAAGCGTCAATAACGCGTGATTGAACGGGTGATTTTGATAATAATCAATTAATGCTTTCGCTTCTACATAAGAGAGATCCCGGTCCGGCCGATCCTTCATACGCACCTCATTGTTCAGAAAAGCCATATGTAAAGGGATTTTTATATATTCCACTTCATGCAGCCACTTCAAAAAACTCTTGATGACAACAATCTTTCTGGCCATGGTGGCAATGCTGTACCCGATTTTCCTATTCCTTAGTGGAGCCTCGTTTTTGAGCCATTCCTGATAACGCCTCACATGACGCCGATCCAGATTCTTAAGTAAGGAACCTTCCGTAAAATCCACTACATCCTCTTTGAAAAATTCTTCATGAGACACCAACATTCCATAAAACTGAAGCAGATCCCGGATGTACTCTTTTTTTGTTTCTTCCTTTTTATTGTATTCCTCTTGGATATGGGACGGTTTGTGAACGAAAGTATACATCATCATTTCATCAGTGAAATTTTTATATAGATATTGTTTTTGTCTTTCATTGTCATCAATGAATGATTCTAAATCAGAAGTATAAGAAGGATTGTTTAAAAACTGTTGTACTAAATCAATCTTATTTAATGTAGGTTTCATTAAATCACTGATGTTTTTGTTTAAAGGTAAATTATTAATATGTATTCGATTACTATCATCCATTATCATTACCTCTTTGAAATTTATTGCAAAAATAACCAATATTTATATTCATTATAGCATGTAACTATCGAGTTATCTTTAAATAAATCTATAGAATAATAAGAGAACTTCCTAAAAATAGTCCATTTTTAAGGATTGAACATGACTTTTGCACAATAAAGTGAAATGTACATAAATAATCATTAAATGATAATTAAATACAATAAAATATATTATTTATGATATCTTTAAATTAAAAGTATAGTTATGTGTTAAATAACATATTTAATCAAAACATCTTCATAAACAACCTATTATCGTTGTTCATTGTTTCTATTATTATCCAATGGTAGAATAGTATATATGTAAGGAGAAGGGATGAACATGATGGAAACTATCGATTTGGGACTGACAACCAAAGAAGTAGCAGAAACGTTAGGAGTTACGGAACAAACCATATACAACTACGTCAAAGAAGGGAGGATCACTCCTTGGAATAAAGAGACGTGGAAAATGGACGGAACCTATCTCTTCCATGCGGAAGAAGTGGAAAGGATCGAGGGTGAGCAGAAAAAGCCTGGATTCACGACAAAAGAGATCGTTGCTTATTTAGAAGGATTCAATATTAAGGTTTCACCTTCCACTGTCATCAGTAAGATGAAATCCAGAGAACTTCCGGCAGTCATGAAGCCGTATCGAAACATCGATACGTTCTTCGTGAAAAAAGAAGATCTGGACGCAAACCTCCATCTGTTCAACAGGGTGAAGGGAAGGGAGAAATTCTATAATAAGAAAACAGGATATTTTTTATTCCAGCCGTTCGAGAACAAGGAGACTGGTGAATTTGCCCGGATCATGAAGTGGGATGGAACCGGGAATGGAAAGGCTTTGACCAACCAGGAGCGGGAGCTATTGATCAAAGATTTAAAGCAGCAGGGGTTCGAACCTGTCATCGAATGGGACGGGGAGATCACCAATAACAAAAAAGGATCCGTTATGTTGAAATTGATCAAACCGAAACAGGTGAAATCGCTGACGTTTGATTTGATTGATCAATTCTATCGGATTGCTGGCCCTACTAACTTGAAGTTGGACGTTTTGGATGGTGATATTAAGATCGAAATGAAACCAATACTCCTTCCGTTCTATAAAACTGAACATCGTGATGAAATAGACTTGTTGAAAAGTAGCCTTGTAGAAGGAAAAATGATCTTGAGGCCAAATGGTGTCGTTCTAGATAGCGATTTGGTTTCCTTTGTGGCTTATGGATCCACTCTATTAAAAGAACAGGTGAAGGAGTATGCGGAAATAGAAGGGTTAACACAAGAGGAATTTATTATACAAAGTTTAAAAGAAGCCATTCAGAGACGAAAACACAAAATGTATTAGCTACCGCAAAATATCCAAAAGCTGCTGGTGAAAGATGTCCAGAATCTACTAAACAATAAAGCTGGTACATCTTTGCCCATATCTTTGGTATACCAGCATTAACATTATTGGTAAATAAGTCAAATCGAATGGCACTAAAGGGGGGAATAAAAGCCCTAGTATTCAATTCATAAATAATTTTCATCAAAATACAAGGAAAGCATCAAATTAAAAATTTATTCCAAAGACATAATTATATAGGATATTGTGAAGGAATTCACTTTAAGTAACGGGTTGCTATAGTTTAACAGTAGGGTTACTACTTGTGATGAAACAAAAATCAATTTTAATAAATATGCTTAATAGAAGATAAACGAATTTTTAACGATTTCTGTTTTTCATCTTTTAGTGAAAGGATTTCTTCAATTATATTAAGTTTTTCAGCACGTCCTTTAATTGTTTGTAAGGCACCATTCGTATAATAAACAATAGTAATTAGTTTTTTCTCAGTTAATTTTTTTAAAAACATATATATTTCCACCTTTAAGAGTATGTTTTAACCACTAAAACATTATATATAACGGATGTTAAGTTTAGATAAATGAGGTGTGACAAATTTATGAACTTTAAAAGATGGATTTAAAGAAAAAACTATCCCTAATTGGGAAAAACTCTTTAGAGTTTAGCCAACTTTGGAATAAGGGCAATTGACTTTTATTATTGTTTCACTAACAGGTGCTTGATGTAAAGATTAGGTTCCGGCGGGTACGTAACCTAATGATCGCTACAACGGTCTTTTTTTCTTGTTGAATTAATGAGAAGGACAGAACTATGTATTGGTCTTTTTCTTTTGTTTAGTTCTTATTCAAGTAACGGCGCAATTCTTCAGTAAGAGTTGTGCTCTAAAGATCAGCTGCCATTGTCGGCAGCTTTTCTTATTGAATGTGGGAGTTTAGTGACATAAGGGTTTCGCTCCTCGCATCATTGGTAAGTACAGCAATATTGCTCCACTTGATACTTTCCAATTGTCTGTTATGGGACAGTCATCCAGAGCACGGAGGGTGAAATTGGGGGTAGATGGTGGATGAAGACATTTTGATTTCTGAATTATGACCCAAATTGGACACAGCGCCTTTAAAGCCTTCATTGAAAACCTGTCCACATCGTTTCTGCATTAAATTAGAAACTGACCATTATTTCCTATCGGAATGATATCCTTACCTTCATGGATGATTTACATATAAAACCAAATGAATTTGTGACCTCAACAGATGTAAGAAAATGGATTAACGGTATGCTGCATCCAAACGATGGAAAGTCTTTGGCTATCACAACGATTAACCGTCGTTTAAATGCGTTACGCAGTTTTTATTCATGGGCTCGAAAAAATAAAAAGCTGCAGCATAATCCAATGGAAGAAATTCAGGATAGAAAATCGGCCGATGAAGATCAAGAAAAAAATCATGTGGCTCACAGAAGAGGAATTTAAATCGTGTGAGAAAAACACCGGTTAAAAGCAGGGGAGTGGATACTTAAAGTTAGTTAAAGAAAATGAAGGAAATCTTTTAAAAATGTTAAATTATTAATAGAAGAAACTCGTATAAAATAGCCTTTACTTCTCGGAGCAAAGTCGGATGGTTCTGGCAATGGCGGAGGAGGGGATAGCAGCGGACCAAGCTGTTCGAGTTGCTCCAGCTGCTGTTAATGAAGACTTAAAAGTGAAATTTTATTGATATTAAAAAGTTAAAGCATGGATCTAAAAATATACAAAAGAAAGTAATTTATCTCTATAAAAAAATAGTTTAATTAAGAGAGGTTGTAGAAATGAGTAAAATCAATGAAATTCAAAATAAATTAGGCGAATTAAACGGTGGCGAGTTTCAAAAATTAATGGATGCATATTTTGCTAAAGAATATAAAGGAAATCTATATCCTATAGGATCTGTGTTAGAAAATAATAATACTAAAACTGGTACTCCGGATACTCTTATAAAGCCAAATGAAGGAAAATATGTATATATTGAATATACGGTACAGAAAAACAATATAGTTTCTAAATTCAAAGATGATATTCAAAAATGTCTAGATAAAGATAAAACAGGTATTCCCAATGAACAAATAGGTAAGATAATTTGTTGTTGTCATACGAGATTAGGAAGCGGAGAAATAGAAGAACTAACTTCGGAAGGTAGAATAAAAGGTGTAAATGTAGAAGTAGTTTCTTTAGATGCCCTAGCTTATAAATTAATAAATTATCCTTTAATTATTAATGACTTTTTAGGAATATCTATTGATACTCAACAAATTTTAGATTTGGAGGATTTTATAAAATTTAATGATAGTGGTAAACTTGCCACACCTTTAGATATTGATATTTTTGGTAGAAAAGAAGAAATAACAGATATAATTAAATCAATAGATGAAAATCAAATAACAGTGCTTTCAGGGTTACCCGGCATAGGAAAAACTAGACTCTCTTTGGAAAGCATTAGAGAGTTCAGAATTAAACATAATGATTATGAATTGAGATGTTTAAGAAATAATGGGCAAAACATATATGATGATTTAAATCTATATTTTAATAAACCGGGTTATTATTTGTTAATGATTGATGATGCAAACTTAATGACCAATATCCAATTAATATTAGATTTGTTTAGTTGGGAGTCTAGAAGCGTACATATAAAGTTGTTACTAACTGTGAGAGAATATGCAGAACTAAAAATAATTGATAGAATTTCAAAATACCAGTATAAATTATTTAAAATTAAACCTTTAAATGAAGAAAATATTAAGTTATTGTGTGAACATTTTGAAGTAGTAAATCTAAAATATATTGAGCGAATAAATGAAATTTCAAAAGGCAATCCTAGATTAGCTATTATGGCATGTACTTCAGCCAAACGAGAGAAATAATTTGAAAAGTATAGCAAATGTTGTAGATTTAGTAGAATCTTATTATAAAGATATTAAATTACATTTTGAAACGGAATTAGAGAATAAAGAGCTTTTAAAAGTTGCAGCAATTCTTAGTTTTTTAAATCATGTTAATTTAAAAGATGATGAAAATATTGAAGTAATATGTGAGATTGCGAATATTGAGAAAGAAACTTTTTCAAACCTCATTTCCAAACTACATCATATGGAAATAATTGACATTTATGAAGATGAACTTATTAAAATTTCAGATCAAATATTAAGTGTTTATCTTTTTTATTTAACAATATTTAAAGAAAAGTTACTTTCATACAAATTGTTACTTGATAAATATTATCCACGATTAAAGAATAGGATTGTAGAAAATTTAAACAGTGTGTTTTCCTATTTTTACAAAGAAGATAATTTAAAATTAGTAAAAGAAGCAATAAAAAAGAAATATGAAGAGGATATCAAAAGTAGTAGTGAAGAGGAGTTAGAGGAATATCTAAAGCTTTTTTGGATTGCACTTGAAATTGAGGGGCTGCTATATGCCAAAAATAAAATTGAAGGCTTTCCTATAGAAGAAATTACTGTTAACTTCAAATTTGAATTAACAAATAATGATAAAAGATATTCTAATATTTTGACTCTGCTGGCGCAATATAAAAATTCAAGATATTATTTAGAAGCTATTGATTTAATTTTGTTATATCTAGAAAAGAAACCATCAGAATTCTCTTCTGTGTATTACGTATTAACTGATAATTTTGGCTTTGATGAGAAATCAGCGGGTTATGGTTATACTCAAGAATTAGAATTATTAAAGAAAATTGAGCAAAGATATAGTTTAAAAAAAGATATTCTTTTTACTAATTTTTTAGTTGAAATTCTTGAATATTACTTGAAATTCAATCATGAGCATACAAGATTGAAAGGTAATAAAATGGTAACGTTTTATAATATCCCACTCTATTTAGAAGATAACTTACCTGAGATTCGAGAGAGAGTATGGGAGAGGTTAAGAGAGTTATATAAGCAACGAATTCATTTAGATGATATTCATGAGTGTCTATATAATTATGCACGAGGCAATATAGAATTAATTGATATAGATATATTAAAGTTCGATAAGAACTTTATTGAAATAATAATTAATGAGATAAAAGAATTCACTTTAGAGCAAAGTATAGTTTTTAATAGGTTGAAGAATTTATTGCAAAGATATGAAGTTTGTTTAAATGATGACTTGGAAGAATTAATAAATACTTATGAATATCAAATTTATCAGAAATTATTTAGCGAAGCGAAACATAAAGAATCAGATAGATTAGCTGAGGAGGCAGAACTAATCGCATGGTCTAATGAACTTTCGGAAGAAAATTTCCGTTGCCTATTCAAAATTTGCAATGAGGTAATTACTATCGAGTACTTGAGTTCTAAAAAATATGTGGCAGGTAATAGGATAGAAACTTTACTTTTAAATACCCCTCAAAATAAAAGAATGAACATCTTAGATGTGTTTTTTAATGCAAATATAAAAATTAATGTACATCCAGGAAATATAATAAAAAGTATAGAGGATTTAGAACAGCTAGAAAATAATATATTACCTTTAGAATTTTTTAATAAAAGCTATTGGTTATACTATATATATAGAGAATGTAGTTTTTCTACTACTAATGGTGACCTGTTAAAAAAGATATATGATTATTTCAATCAACCTGAAGGAGAAGTTGTAGGTTATTCTAGAGACATCTCTTTTTTAGAATCATTTATAGGTATAGATGATAATGTATTTATTAATGTTATAAACAGTCTGTTAAAACAAGAGGATATAGTAGTCCTTAGAGGTTTAGAACATTTTTTAAATAGTTTTATCGATAACGAAAAATATATTGCCTCTTACTTGAAGAACGATGTAGATTTATTGAAAAATATATATCTAAGATTTTTAAAAATAAAACAATATTTTGATTATGATTCTGGTATCTTAAAAGTATTAACAAGATGGAATCCAAATATTTTAAAAGAAATTTTAGAAGATATTTTTGAAAATGAAACAACAACACATAAGTTCAAGGAAGATATAGATCTACAATTTATATGGGAAGAAGAAAATTGGCGTGAGCTATCAGAATCTATAAGTGAACTAATTGTAAAATATATAAAAGCTCCTAATAAATATTTTGCAACAATGGATTTATTAGAGAAGATACTCCATTTGGGCACTAAGAGATCTAATGAATTTAGTTATAGGCTTTTTGAATGGATTGATTCAAAAATTACATTATGGGCAGAAGATGAGGAATTAATAAAAGTCTTATTTGAATGTTTATCAAATTTTAACGATGATCAGCAGATTGAATGGATATTAAAATTGATACAAATAAAATCAGAATTTGACTTTTTTACAAAGATTCCTTTTTTTTCGCATATCTTCTCATGGAGTGGAAGTGAAATACCAAGTTTAAAAGGTAGACAGTTATTTTATAAACAACTCGAAAATAGAATAGAAGGGATCCAATTTCTAGAACATAAACATTGGCTACAGAAAAAAATGGATTCAATTGAACATCGGATCAGAGAGGTTAAAATTAAAGAGTTAATTGAAGACATATAAATATTTGTTTTAATCAAATTTTATTATAAAAATAAATTTCATCTTAGAGTAGAAGCGGGTCATTTTAATCAATCTTTACTTAAAATGACTTGCTTAACTTTCTTTAAAAAAGTTGCTCCAATATGGGTTTATAACGATATGTTGCTAATTTACTTATTAGTGAATATTCCTCATTCTTTGACGTTAAAAATATTATCATTTATGGACCAACCCTAAATCAAAAGTGCCGGTAAAAAACCTAACGGGTTCGCTTTTGGGGTGCAAAAGTAAAAGTCAGTTTATAAATGGTACTAAAAAAAGGAAGGTTATATTCAGCCTTCCTTTTTATTGTTTTATCGTTTTGGCACATCAAATGGTATAAGTTTAATAATTCTTTTGTATGCTCTGGTAACCTTCCAGTTTGATTTTTCCACTTAATTTGGCTTTGGTAGGAATAAATTCAATGTACTATTCTCCTACTGAAATAACAACTATATTGGTACTCATTTTGGTAAGGGTAATATACTCTTCATAAATTATTTCCAGTTCAGAAACACTATACATATCCCTGCCAAAATCGAAGTCATTTTACAAATAGTCCTTTAATACCAAGAAAAGAGGCGTGTCGAACAGTTGCCAGTTCGCACGCCTTTTAGTGTTTTATTTTGTTTTTGCACCTTAAAACCGAACCCGTTAGTAAAAAACCCGACGCTTTTTTCTTTGAATATCTCAGAAAGGGGGGGGAGTTTTTATTGATCAACATACTATTCGTATAATATGAATTTTACGAATTACAGGAAATGATCATGCTGCAATCGTTATATCATTCATACAGAAGTTTACGAAACACTTTGAACTGATGACGGTTACCAAAATGTTAATTACAAATAAAATCGTTACATTTACAAAAAAAAGATGTTTAAAAATTCTAGTTATTAAATTTCATTAAAGGGCATATTTGGAGCTACAGGGATTCAGAAGGAATTTAGAGAGTAATACAGAATAGATAGGTTATTAAATTGTATAAATAAAGAGGGTGCTACAATGGGTTCAAAAAAGAAATGCTCCAGGCATAAAGAAACCAAAATAGAGACTCTTTTAACAATTGAAAATAAAACTTATATCAGTAACTATTGTTTTTCTTGTTGGGTAGACCAAGAATTTAAAAAAGAAATGAAAAAATTTGAAAAACGACTAAAAGGATCCAATTTAATGTGGATAAGAAATTTATTTTCACTTGATAAACCGAATTTTTACGAATTTGAAGAATTATATAGAGATCGCGCCAATAGTGAAAAGAAAAATGCAAAGAAATACAAAGCGGAACTTCGCCAAAAATATTACAAAAAATATCCTCCTACCGATTTAAATGAAATTCTTAAATTAAATAGGGTAGAATTTGAGAATTATATAGAAGCTCTTTTTCAAAAACAGGGATTTAATGTAACTAAATCTCCTGAAGATGAGAATGTTGGAATAGATTTAGTGATTGCAAAAAAGATAAAAAGCCAAATAACAAGAACCGCAGTCCAATGTAAACAACATAAAAAAACAGTGGGTGTTTCGGCTATACAAGAAATTTTTAATGGCCAACATATTTGTAAATACAGTAAATCGATGATCATAACCACTTCAAAATTTACAACTTCAGCTATTAAAAAAGCAGATGATTTAGGAGTGCAATTATGGGATAAAACTAAATTAATGGAAGAAATTAGTAGAACAGTAAAAACAGATAATAACAATACTTTATCTTGGGATGAATTTCTTGCTCCACATTTAGTAGAAGATAAATTTCCTAATAAAAAAAGAACTTATAAAAAATCTTTTTAAATGTTATTTATCTTGTTATTTAATCATTTACACATGGAATTAACAGGAATTCAGATGAAATTTCTTTACCTTCTTATTTTGTCGTCAAGACTAAGAAACATTGATAGACTTCATAACTGATCTATTGTTGCCTTGAAGGCACTTTTTTAAGGCTAGGTAATCCCATTTTACATACAAATGGTTTTTGAACTCCGTTTCCTGCCCGTAATACGTTAATAGCATGGTATAGTTTTTTCTATCGTGTAAGGAGCTATTTCTTTATCTAGATTTTATATAATTTGGAAATAAACAGGTATATTAGTGATATATGTTATAAAAAGAATCATAAGAAAAAATCATCATTCATTGAACAAGCATTAGAATATCTGGAAACACCACTTCCGGATTTTCCCCCTATAGACTGTACCCATTCCGGGAGCACATCAAAAACCCCTATCCATCTCCAGGATAGGGGTTTTTGATGTGCTCATCTGACAAATCTAAGCATCCCAAAGGGCGGTGTCTTCATTTATCCCAATAATTATTAGTTTTGAATTGTTATTTATTTTTTTGGCATTCCATTCTTGTCCCATTTTTCATTGCACTCTTTTGCAATCTTTTTCGCATCATCAGTAGATAATTTAATTTTAAAAGCCATGGATATTTCTCCTTTTTGACACTCAGTATGTCCATCTTTGAAAAATTTTATACAGAACAGACATACCCCTCTCTCACCCTTCATATGTTGTATTAAATCAGGACATTGGGATTGAGTCCCAGACTTAATTTTTGATTTTGGAGGTCGAGAGAGGTGAAAAAGACTGAAGAGGGAACCCAAAGAAAGAAGCGAAGTGATGCAAAGAAAGAAGTGAAACCGACAATCGAGCTTCGTCTGTATGATCACATCATTCGGATTGCAGATATCACTGGCAATCCGATCAAAGATGTCGGTGAAACTTTTTGCAAGAATGGAATGTATTCTAGAAAAGTAATTGAAATTTTAGCACCAAAATTTCGACGTGATTATATATTTCATAATACTTTCTTCAGAGGCAATCCAGATTTGATGTCGGAACGGACAAGAAAGAAGCAAAAGGATTTGAGAACCACTCGGATTAAAATGACCTTTCGGCAGGAAATCTTTGATGATTTAGCTGACATTGCCCATGCTTTGGATGTGACTCCATTTACGGCTGCCGGTATGCTGCTAAGAGAATCCATCATGAATACGGACATCACCAATGAATACTTAAGCAAGTACCTTGAAGATGTATTGGATGATGATCGTAAAGATCAGCTTTGGTTGGTGCTGGACTTTATCCGTAGACAGAATTCAGATGAAGAACCCATTACGCTGGCGCAAATGATGAATTACATAATGGACAATTTCATGAATAAATCCCGTAATCTTAAACGGGCTGTTGTAGATTGGCTCGATCAAGTGACCGAGAACGAATAATGCTCACTTCTTTTTGATATCCAATAAGTTTGCCTAAAAGGAAATAATACTAATGCAATAAAAAAAATTTGATTCATCATCACTTTTTGTGTATTTTCACAAAAAGTGATGATGAATCAAAATCTTTAAAAAACATTTATTTTAGTAGCAAACAAGAAGCCATCGATTCCAGAAAATCGGCGGGGATATCTATCAATTTGAGGACTATATGTATCGATTTATGCACGACGATTGGAAGATGTTTCCAGGCTGCGGGCGATTCCCAGTATTAAATAAAGATGACATCCGTGTAAAAATGGTACCATTAAAAAGTATCAACAAAATTAATGCGGGGATTGGGGTTTTTTGAATAGGAGTGCTCCTGCCTGTCACCACCCGAAAACGTATGTAAAAAAATACCTATCGTTATTTTGGAAATCCTTAAAAAAGCCGAACTTTCTTTATTCAAAATGTTCGGCTTTGCTTATTTAGATTTGGGTAAGGGTGGTTTGGTAGCTATAAGTCGTTGTTTAAATTTGTCCCCAAAATTATCCTTGAATACACCTTTATTCTAGGCTACAAATGAATTTTAAAACAGACTACTAACGAAATTTGGAGAAAACAAGAGAAATCGAGAGATTTTCCTTTCTATATAGAGGTGGTTTACTCTAATAAACCAAGTGAATAATTTGTATTGGATCATAAAAAACAGCCATGGACGGAAATGCCATTATGGATTCTTGAACACTTCTCGTTAGAAGGAGAAACAGAACTGTGGAAAGGATCATTTTGCATCAGCATAGAAAAGACCGTTGATGCAGGACTTTCCTTCCGCCCTCTTAAAGATACTATTTATGATGTATACAATGGGAGAAAGCGAGACAGGATACAGAACGAAAAGCGGGGATGTCATGAAAAAAGAGAGCAGGATCTACTAGAGACTTGGTTCAAAAGAGAAAAAGGAGACATTGTGATAGGATTATTACCCTATGTCTATCAAGCCAAGGAAAAATTATATCCTAAAAAATTGATTCTTCTAAATTATGATCTTCAACAATCGGGCGCGATTGTTGAATAAAACTTAGATTTTTAAACGATTTTATTGGGTTAAAGCATCCTTTATAAAAAATATAACAACTTTATTTTACCCCCTTCTAAAACAGGATGGGGGTATGTGTGTTTGAAGTATTCCTTATTGCGGGTGGTGACAGCTTCGCTGGTACTACCCCAATAAGGGGTTTGTATATATTTAAGTTAACTATTTCTTCATTAAAAAATGATAATTGACAGTTTAAATTAAATTGTTTAATATTTAATTGTACACAATTTAATTTTAGAAAATTTAAATATATAAAGGAAGGTTAATAATTTGGATCTTAATGATAACTTAAAGCTTGAAAATCAACTTTGTTTCGCTATCTATGCTTGTTCCCGTGAAATTACTCGTCTATACCGAACTGTCCTTGAGAAATACGATATCACGTATCCCCAGTATCTGACGTTACTTGTACTTTGGGAGCATGATAGGCTTACAGTAAAGGAACTTGGAGAATTGCTATATCTTGATAGTGGTACATTGACTCCGATGTTAAAACGTATGGAAGCAATGGACTTAATCAAGCGTGTAAGGGCAATGGATGATGAACGGAAGGTATGGATTGAGTTAACAGAGAAAGCAAATGATCTGAAGAAAGAAGCGGTATGTATACCACAACTGTGTTTCCCTCATTTTGGTCTGACACAGAAGCAGTATTTGGATTTATTGGCACAAATGAAACAAATATTAGAAAACTTACAAAAAAAAACGAGGAATGTAAAATGACAGTTTTATACACAGCAAGTGCAACAGCGGTAGGCGGCAGACATGGACGAGTGGTTTCTTCTGACAACGTATTAGATCTAGATCTAAAAACACCGAAAGAACTTGGAGGTTCAGGGGGATATGGGACGAATCCAGAACAATTATTCGCAGCTGGTTACTCTGCTTGCTTTGACTCGGCATTAAACCTTGTGATTCGTACAAAAAGGGTAAAAGGTGTAACGGCAACAGCAGTAACTGCAAATGTTTCCATTTTAAAAAATGAAGTAGACAACGGATTTAAACTTGCAGTTGAACTAGAAGTAGAAATAGAAGGTGTAGATAAAGAAACAGGAAAGGAGCTTGTAGAAGCAGCCCATCAAGTATGTCCATATTCTAATTCGACAAGAGGAAACATTGAGGTAACTTTAAAGGTTGTATAATTGCAAGAGACATGCAGGATGAAGAAAAAAATTGAATGTTAGCCAATGTTAGTTAAAGTACTTAAGTAGTAAGCAGTAACGCTCCTTCTTTTCGCAGTCTCTAAAGATGAGCTTATAGACCGTAAGAGATACTTTACTAGCAATAAATGAGACTGGAGTATTTAAAGAACAAATGGATTTATCTGTTAAGCTTGGTATTAAAACAGGTTGATGGTGTTTTGTTTATTCAATTATAGGGCGCGATTGTGGAGTAACAAAAAGCCTAATTTCTCGAATTCAATACTGAGAAATTGGGCTTTTAAATATTGGCATTTTCACCCCACAGATAATTTCATAAAATTCTTCATATTTTTGTTCATCCAAAACCGGTTTTTCGGCTTTATCTAAACTTTCATTGTATTCCCTAAGTATTTTTACATGTTCCAGTAACATCATTGAAACCCATTTAATACGGCATCTGTCACGAATCACCTCAAGACACCTACTTTTCCATTACATTTTGTGAGACATCATAAAAAATCACTTGTCACTATTGAAATTCAAATTAACTTCTTGACATTTAATATAAATTTCTTTTTTCCACGATCTCTAATCATTAAAAATTCCCTCCTCCTATTTATTATAGGAACATTAGTTCTTATTATTCAAGTGACATGTAACAAAAAATTTTAGGTTATGCCTACATTCCCTTTCTGTTATTTTCCAGTCATGCAGCCTTAAGGCTGCGATTTTTCTTCAGAAATAAGGACTTTATAATCTTAAGGTTAAAAGCATACAGAACGACTTTAGCGGCAGCACTACGGACTGATCAGAAAGGAAAGCATCTTTCTGTCATTCCGTACGTGTCGCTTCGGCATTAAATGGACCGATAACCACGGTCTGTACGGCTAACGCCTACATTCCGTAGGTTCCTGTTCCCTTTACGGCTTACGCCGCCATACCGAACGAGCCGAAAACCGGAAAATCAAAAGATTGAAAGAACAAAAGAATAAGAGACAAAAGGAGAGCAGCCGAAACGGCTGCTTTTATTGTTGATTTTTCCCTTTTGCCTTCCGAATCGTAAAACAACGCAAGGTTTCTAACCTTCCAGCCGGTAGGACACCCGAACCTTTCCGGCTAGAAGCTAAGAAAACTAGTCAATCGGTCAAGGGGCAAAAAACTTTTTTGCTTAAAGGCGCTATCGCAACAGCAAAAAACTTTTTGTGCGAAGAGCGCCCTTGACCCATTGCCTATGCGTGTTTTTCGTTCTACTTGCAAAAGGGGAAAAATCATCCCCCTTTGGGGAACTCACTCGCTTCGCAAGTCAAAGGGAAAAAGAAAATCTTTAAAACAAACTTCAAAAATCTAAAACCATTAGAAAATCAAAAGAGGAAAAGCAAAATGACAAAAGGCGTTTATGAAATCATTACAGAAAAAATCATCGAAAAATTAGAAAAAGGTGTTGTACCGTGGCGCCAGCCATGGACCAATTCAAATGCGATCAACTGGAAAACACAAAAACCATACCGAGGAATCAATATTTTTCTAGTGGAGCCTGGGGGACGAATCAAAAAAGAAGAGTTAAAAAATTCTCATATTATTGTCTATTGGCTTTGGAAAGAGACAGAGGACGAAGAAACAAAGGAGAAAAGGACTTTTGCAAAACCTTTCTACTATCGAGTTTGGGAGATTACTAAACAGTGTACCGGCTTAGAAAGTAAAAGAAGGGTTGAATCCTTTGACCATGACCCCATCGAAAAAGCGGAGGAAATTGTTAAAGGATATATCAACTCGCCAGATTACACGTTTCATTCAGGAAAGGCGGTTTATTATCCGACATGGGATAGAATCAATTGTCCCCCACTTAAAGACTTTAAGGTACCGGAAGAACACTATTGCACCCTGTTGCATGAAATGGTTCACAGTACTGGTCACAAAAGTCGCCTAGCGCGTCCAGGTATTACGACTGAAGGTGTTGCTTTCGGAGATGAGGTTTATTCCAAGGAGGAATTAGTGGCAGAAATGGGTGCAGCGATGTTGTGTGGAGTAGCTGGAATTGATAACAGCACTTTAGAAAATAGCGCAAGTTATATCGATTCATGGTTAAGAGCTTTGAAAAAAGAAAGCCGTTTAGTTTTACAAGCAGCTGCTCAAGCACAGAAAGCAGCAGATTATATCTTAGGAGAAACAAAGAATACAATCGAAAATTAAACATAAATGAACAGACAATCTTTAGTCCTTTTCCCCCGGCAGACAGGTCAGCCGGGGGAAGGATAGATCAAACATGTTGAAGTTAATCCAGTGTGTGCTAATAAAGGAGTGAAAGAATATGAAAGTTTTTCAAGTTGTTTATTTTGCAAAAGGCTTACAAAGGGTATCGATTGTAGTGGCCAAAAACGAAGAACAGGCAGAAAAAGTGGTTTCTAAAGACTTTAATATGAATGATCATTTCGAATTAGATAGAATCAAAGAGTGTGAACTGACTGCGGAAAATATTATCCAAACCGAAGTGATAGAAATTATTTGATATAAATTACTAAGAACCAGGATTGTAAAGAGTACTTGTAATTTTATCAATATAAGACAAAAACCACCGGCTAGAATCTAGCCGGTGAAGCTCACGGATGGTGGAAAAAAACATTCGTTTTTTTCTTGATGAAAGCAGGCATCGAGCCTGCTTGAGGGTTGCTACAGCAACCTAAAATCTTTGATAGGAGATTCGAGGAAAAGGAGATATTTGGGACGGAGGCTTTGCTGAAAATCTTTAAGATTAAGAGACTAAAAGAATAAAAGATAAAGGAAAACAGCCTTTTCTCGGCTGGTGCACTTGTTCATAAAATGAATGGAGCAATGGATTTCTCATTGGGGTGGAAAGTTCAAAAAACAGGATTAAAGGAGAGGATCTGATTGAAAACTTGTCCATATTGCGGCAGTCATATCGAAAGAATGGATCATCAGTATTACTATTGTGATTTTTGCTGCATGAAGATTGATATCAGGATTATTAAAGAAAATCATGAACGCCTAGAAGTCCGACTTCGTGATTTTGTTTTGACTGCCTATATAAATAAAACCACACCGGAAATTATGACATTATCCACATTTGAACTGTTGTATTTGCTTAAAATGATCCGGAAAGAGAGAAATGACATGTATCATCATTTGCATGTGTTTCACCGTGCTGGAGATGCTGGCATCGATGATTTTAAGGAAGCTGAAAAGGAATCAGGCCAGGATTACATGTACTTCACAAAAAAGGCATTTATTGTGGAAAATATTATTCGGTCGCGGATAGGATATGTTCCAGCACGAATTACGGAAAAGTTTCTAGTGAATTATCTAGAAAACATCAAAAATAACAAAAAAGGCCAATGTTAATTCGGACAAAGAGGCAGAGCACCTGATTGAATCCTTATATAGAGGTCGTATAGGGAATACTGTGTATTTAGGTGTTGTTGTGGGTTTCAAATTAAGTTTGATAATTTGGAATGGAGTTTGATTAAAATTCTGTATTAAAACAGGATTTTTCTTTTTTGCTCTTGTTGATGTTGGCAAATCCCTGTAATTTTATTCTACTAAATGGCCATTTTGTGGAATAACTTAAGAATATTCTGATGAATCTATAAAAAATAGTTGACTAAAATTGATTAAAATTCTAAAATAAATCCATATTCAAATCGGACAATTTGTCCGTTTTTATTTGTTATAAAGGGACAGTTTGTCCGTTTTTATTTGTTATAAAGGGACAGTTTGTCCGTTAGCTGTTAGGAGGAAAACATATTGAGTGAGAAACAAGTTTCTAAGTCTGAAAAAACACCAAGAAAAGAGATTACAAAAAGAAAAGTTTTAAACGCTGCTAAGGAGCTATTTATTCAAAAAGGTGTTGAAACTGTAAATATGCACCAAATAGCTCAAACAGCTAACGTCGGTCAAGCTAGCTTATATAGACAATATAAAAAACTCAGTGATATTTGTACAGATATAGTCCGTGAAGAATGTCAGGTTTTAATTGATGAAACGCAAAATTACTTGAGTAATACAAATGAGAAACATTCTTCATTAGATAAGTTATACCAAGTTATTATAATGTTTGTAGCTTATCTAGAACCTAGGCTCGATTGGGTATGTGAAGTTACAAGGGCTTCTACAAATTATCGCCCTATTCAATCGCCTCTTTATCAATGGATGCGAAAAGTATGTACTGAATTATTGTTAGAGGCTGTTGAAAAGGGAGAAATTACAAAACTTGACGTTCCTTTTACGGTTGAAGCAATATTAGGGACATTAAATAACATTGATGAACAGCTACTACATCAGGGGTATTCCGTCGATCGGATTTTATTAGGTATAAAGCTTCTCTATATTGATGGATTACTAAAGAACCTAGACTAAATAAAAATCCGAAAATACATTCTTAACTAATAGGAGGAAAAATGAAAAAACCTGTTGGATTCCTACTCACAGTTTCTATAATTGCAATATCTTTTGCAGCAATCTTTGTTAAGTGGTCGGAAGCACCAGCTACCATAATAAGTATGTATCGAATGTATTTAGCCTGTGTACTATTATTACCAATTGTAATCGTGAAAAGAAGAGAGTTTATTAATCTATCCAAAAGTGAATGGTTGTTTTTATGTATTGCAGGTGTTTTTTTAGCCCTACATTTTGCTTTGTGGTTTGAATCCCTGAAACTAACAACTGTAGCTAGTTCCACTATCATACTTTCTTTACAGCCAATAGTCGCTTTGTTAGGAGGATTTTTAATTTACAAAGAAAGAACGAGTATTTCAACTTTAATGTCTATAGGGATTTCGATTATAGGAGTCGTTATGGTTGGATGGGGTGATTTTGGTCTAAGTAGTAAGTCAGTCATTATTGGTGATATTTTATCCTTTTTAAGCGTCTTAGCAATTGTGGGTTATTTGTTAATCGGGCAAAATAAGGTAAAGAAGATTTCTCATTGGATATATAGTTTTTGTGTATTCTTTTTTGCAGCACTTACATTAACTATATACAACCTTTCGGCAGGTATACCTATTGGTGGCTACGATACACGAGAATGGGGAATTTTTCTGTTATTAGCAATTTTTCCCACATTTGCTCACGTAATATATAATTTTTTATTAAATTATGTAAACACAACAACTATTTCGATGAGCATTTTAGGTGAACCCGTTGGGGCAACAATTTTAGCTGTAATCCTTTTAGGTGAACCTGTTATCGGCTTACAGATTGTGGGTGGTTTCTTTGTTTTATTAGGTGTATTTTTATTTTTAATTCAACAAAGGAAATTAACTATAAAAGATAAATCTAATAGTTTGAGTGCTTAGAATGATTTCTTGTTCAACGGGTGCTTTATTACGAAAATCACCAATTAAGCTGGAGTATATATGATTTAAGCAATGATCTTCAACAATCGGGCGCAATTCTGCAGCAAGAATTGTGCTTTTTCTTTATGTTTAGGGCCATATTCTTGAATTAGAGAAGGAATTATTAGAAAGTGAATCGAAGCTCTAATTATTCAATTAACGGGAGTTTTGTTTAATAGCTATTTTAGAATCACCACTGTTAGAATAAATATTGAAATTAAAATGGAGGGGTTCAGATGACACCAGAACAAATTGTTAGGGAATTTTTTGAAGAAGTACGTTCAGGGCATAATCCAGATTACGCAACTATATTAATGGCAGAACAAGTATTGGCTCACCAAGTTATTTCAGAAGAGGAATTAACGGTTTTAAGAACTCCTAAAGATTATGCTGAACATGTGAAAGAAATGATAGAAGCATATGGTAATTTTTCATTAGAAATTCAAGAATTTCTTGTACAAGGAAATAAAGTATATGTACGTTGGAAACAAGAAGGTACACACGTAAGGGAAGTTGATGGATATCAACCGACAGGTCTCCCTGTTATTGAAATCGCAAGTGCAATATATAGAATAGAAGATGAAAAAATATCAGAGTATTGGATTCAAATTGATAGGTCAGGTATTCAAAAACAGCTAGAGCGTAATAAACATATTAAATAATCTATTTTTTGAAAAGGTTAGAAAAATAAGAGGGTATTAAAAGAGCAGGGTAATCGGCTGTTGTTAAACGAAGGGTGCGTTAGTAAAATACTTAGAAGCCATTTTTCCAGCACTTTCGCATTTTCAATCTTCAATAATCGGGCGCGATTATCGAAAGATGATCGCGCCTATTACATGTTTGGGCCAGATTGTGGAGGAAATCATACAAAAATAGAAAATTATTCGGTTTGATTGTGAATCCACATTTTATATATGGCTTAATAAGCTTATCGATTTATAGATTTAGCTTTAACTTCGATATTCGATTTTGTTGCAATTAATATGTATGTGGAAACCCAAGGTCCACTCCACCACCCTTGCCATCCAGCATTTTTTAGAGTGACATTGACCATTCCTAAATCTTCCACAATATTTTTATATTCTTTTACCTTACTTATATCGGCAATGATTAATTTTCCACCACTCTTGAGGACCCTATAGGCTTCTTTTAGAGCCTTTTCTCTATCAGATTTAAGTTTTATGTTATGGATTGCCAAATTACTTGTAACAAAATCAAAGCTGTTGTCTTTAAAGGGAAGCTTCCTAATATCCCCAGTTATTAATTCAACCTGATTATTGACACCTTCAATTTCTGCGTTTTCTTCAGCAATACTTAAGTCATTCCCTGATTGGTCTACTTTTCTCCATAAGTCTATACCTGTACCTCTAACGGATTTGCCCAATTTCTTAATGATTAAATAAAAAATAGCTCCACGACCACAACCCAAATCTAAAAAGTAAGAGCTTTGATTTAGATTCAATTCAGAAAGAATATTATTCCATATTTGATATTTACCCTTTAATGTAGTATGCATATAGATAGACAAGAAGACGAAACAAAAGAATCCATACCCAAAAAAGTTGTACGCCCACTTATAACCAATGGATACCATAACAATCCCTAATAAAAAGAGTGCAATGGTGCAAATAGAGTAACTCAACGGAACCAAGGGGGCATCAACCCCATATTTGGCTTTTTTCATTTAATTTCACCCATTTTCCAATATTTATATAATTATGTAATATTTAGATGTAAAGATGAAATCCTAGCATGTAATAGAAGCTCTTTGTTATTCCATTGATATGAACGAAACTGTCAACCCACCACACACAAATGTTTTTAAATGGTGTTTTATTCAGCAATGAATAGAGTTATTCCTTGTTCAACTTACAAATCAAATATCCTTTCGGATTTAGCTTGTCAAGGGCGCACTTTCCCTTGATAAGCTAAATCCGAAATGGATACAATCCTAAAAGTTGAATATGGATAACCTTAAAAACTTGGCACGAAGGCAAAAACGTTGACGGTGGTATACAAACTGATATGCGTGGGTTGGGTACCACATTTCACTACATCCGTCACGGAGCTGCCTCTGACTAAAGGCGCACGTTCGGTTCTTCGAACCTAGTGCATAATGGAACATGAGGGTTCTCCTTCCCGGGAGTTTGCCTTCGAGCCAAATCTTCAATTTTCAATCACAAAGATATTATTCGATAGAAAATTTATTACATAGTTTAATTTTTAATCTACTTAAGCAACATTCAAATCAATTACTTGCTTATCCTCAATGGCACAACCGATAGCCCAAATAAATCCAAGTAATTCTCTGGCGACAGCAACAACAGCTACTTTTCCACCCTTTCCTTTAGCAGAGATACGATGATATTTCATATGAAGACGGTGTTGAGCCTTCCAAGCAATACGTTTTGCCTCTGGATCTTGACCTTCTTGACGTTTAAGCAATTCGCCTTTAAGAGATGGTCGATGGCGATAAGACCAACAAACTTCTACTATTGAACGACGAATTTGGGCGTTTCCGGTTTTAGTAATTGAGCCTTGCCAACGACTAGATCCACTCGAGTATTCTTTAGGGACGAGACCAGCATAGGACATCAGTTGTCTTGGATTTGAAAAGCGAGAGAATTGTCCAATTTCAGCTACTAATGTAACAGCAGTTACTTCTGCGACTCCTCTTAATGTTTGTAGCGCTTGAATGACGGGAGCATGTTCACTTTGAATGGCTTCTTCATGTATTTGAGCTTCTAGTCGTTTCATACGCTCCTCAACTTCATAAATGGCATGGAGATATTCTTGAAAAACAATACGCTGAGAAGCTCTTTCAAATGTTAATCGTTTTAACCATTCACGATGTTTTACGGACCAATTTCGAACTCCTTGCGGAGGACGTATTTCATGACGAAGTAAGAGGTGAACAAGTCTCTGGCGAGAACTTTGTAAATCTTCTCGAGCATCATGACGAGCACGGATTAAATCTCTAAGTGCTTCATGATCTTCATCTGGAACCCATACAGAAGTAAGCTCTCCAGCACGAAGTAGCTGAGCTAATCTAGTAGAATCCCTTTTATCTGTTTTGACGCGATCGCCCGAACGCTTTGGGATAAGAGAGGGTGCAACAACCATACATTCAATGTCCAAAGATAGAAGTAATCGATAAATTCCATACCCAGTAGGTCCTGCTTCATAACAAACAAGTAAATTTTCATGATTTCCTAACTTTTTCATTAGTTTGCGAATATCCTCTGGTTTATTTTGAATAGTTCCATGAAATCTAGGTTCACCACGACCAGGGTCAGCAATCGCAACAGCAATAGTATCTTTAGATACGTCTAAACCAACAAATTTTTGAACATCCTTCATAATAACGACTCCTTTTCGCGTGTAGCTCTACACTCGGTTTTTTATTTTGGGTAGTAACATTATGACCAAGTGCAACCTACGTTAAGCGATGGGAGCCGTTTCGTTCATTATGTCTAAGGGCGTAATTCTCTAATTATTTTTTGTAGTTTAGTCTCGGTTTGAATATATTTGCTCTAAGTTTTAGTAAAGGCATCTAAAAATAGTTTATTTAATTCACTGTTTAATAAGAATTAAATTATTTTAGGACTAAGACAATATTTTAGTTCTTCCATTAAAGGGCGCTTTAATGGAAGAAGGGTCACAGAAATGATCTTTTTTATAAAAGAATGATTCAATTGAATATTTTAAGAGCGTGTTTTGATCAATCTTTTTTTCAAAACACGCTTTTGTTCGTTTATCAAGGTTATTAGTATCAATTTGATCAAATATTATTCAAAGAAACACTTGTGCAAATTGTCTCTTTTAGTTTGCAAATCGTAGCTTATGCAACCTTAATCCTTTGGGAATTGTCTATAAGGTAGTGACGTTTCCTCTCACAATATGCACAAATAATTAAATAGGATGAAACTTCCATAAGTAATGGTCTTACCATGTATTTGTAGAGCGAAATGTTTAATATCGTCCCAATTAGTGCTTCGAAATATTAATGCTTTGAAATCTCTCTTCAATTACCTTACTCAAGAAACTGAAAATAAAGATGGGGAATGTTATTTTTATCGCAATGTTTTTAGCAAAATTAAAGTGACCAAAGAAAAAGTCACTGCCAACAGCAGAGCAAAAAAGATAAGCTCTGTTGTTCTTTCTGATAACGAAATAGACGAGTTCTTACACTTTGTGAAATTTGAATATGAAAAATATCTTACTACACGTCAAAAGTCTGTTTTCTTGCGGGATAAAGAACGGGATATAGCAATCATAAGTATGCTTTTAGGTAGTGGTATTCGAGTGAGTGAAATTGCTAACCTTTTGATCCATGATATTAATTTTAAAAAGGAACAAATTGATATCATTAGAAAGGGGAACAAAGAGGATACTGTTTTAGTCCTCCCTTCTGCTTTAGCAGCATTAGAAGACTATCTAAAAATACGAACTGAACGATATAAGACTGCAACTAGTATGCATTATGTCTTTGTTACTAAATATCAGGGGATTGCACAGCCCATCTCTGTAAGAGCCATTCAGAACCTTGTTGGAAAATATACAAAGGCATTTAACTCCCAGGGTAATGCTTTGAATTCAGGAAAAGGACTAAGTCCTCACAAATTTAGACATACCTTTGCGAGTGAGTGGATTCGTACAGGAGGAAATTTAGTCTTGTTGCGTGATCAACTCGGTCACAGTTCCATTGAAACAACGACTAAATATACCAATTTATCGGCAGCAGAGGGAAAAAAGGTCATAGACAAGATGGATGAATCCAGGAAGTAATTGTTAACCGGAACGATTTAACACAAATATTAAAATAAAATTTTAATGTAAAATACAGCCATTGTCGTAGCTCATGCCATGTTGAGAATTGCTTTTTATCTACTGACGAGAAAAGAAATGTATGTAGACTTAGGCGAAGAATACTTTGATAAACAAAAGCAAGTATCCATTGTACGACATTCGGTTCGAAGACTGGAAAGTCTAGGGTATACCGTGACAATTACAGAAGCTTCTTGATCCTTCAATCTCATTAAATATCAAAGGAAACAGGCGCGCTAACACCTTTTTTAAAAAATGAATGAGCTGCGTCTTCTTTAGTATTGCCGTTTTTCTCCATTCCAGAAGCTTGTTTTCATGGTAGTTTATATTTTTTATACAGCAAAATGATTCATAATACTTCCAAAAGAGGAAATGGTAAATACAAAACGGTAGATGGCGGTGAGAAGACAGGATGGGCTGGTTTACAAAAAAATGGGGGAAAAATGATGAAAAAGAATCCCTGGAACAATATATCTACAGCAATCAAAAGATTTTAAAAAGGTTTCTTATGTAAATCAGCAAACAAGCTGACCATTGGATTGCTTAGGGAGGCAGGTGCAAGGCTTCCAACCAAGGTCGGCCAGAGAATTGGGATCGTAGGTGGTATCGTCATTGGAACAGCTTCCGTTGAAGCAGGACTGACAAGTAATGTCCTTCTGACTATCGTGGCACTTGCATCACTAGCATCCTTTACGACACCCGTTTATAAAATGGGCAATGCAATTCGTTTACTGCGATTCCCATTTTTGTTTTTGGCAGAATTGTGGGGGTTGATTGTAATCGTTATTTGTTTTTGGCAGAATTGTGGGGGCTGATTGTAATCGTTATTTGTTTTTGTTTGTTAATGACTCACTACTTCGGCTTACATCCTTAACGGCCTTTTTTAAAACCAATCATCCACCAAGAATAAAAGACCATAAAGATTCGCTTATCAGAATTCCATTCAGCAAACTATCAACACGGCCACAAACGTTAAGAACACAAAACCCTATTCGTTTTACTCCAAGTAAAAAAAGCAAAAAAAGAGATATTGACGAATAGGAACCGGAGGAAGGGCTTTGGAACAATTAGTGCATGAAAAAGTAAAAATATCGCCATTTTTAGTTTTTTTTCTGATCCATTCGATGCAATTTAGCATAGGAGTCCTTGGCTTTCAGCGCCTTATTGCCTTTACGGCGGGATATGATGCATGGGTAGCGGTTATTTTTACCGGTTTAAGCATCCATATCATTCTGTGGATGATGTACAAAATAGTTGAAACGGCAAATGGGGATATGGTAACAGCTAACACTTTCGTGTTTGGAAAGAAAATGGGCAAACTGATATCCCTACCAGTTGTTATCTATTATCTTCTTTCCGCCGTCACCACTCTTAGGGCTTATATTGAGATCATTCAAGTGTGGATGTTCCAGGATCTTAGTACCTTTTGGTATTCTCTGGCTTTTTGCGGTTTAGGGATCTATATAGTTTTTGGAGGGTTTAGAACTGTAACAGGTGTGGCATTTTTTGGAGTCGTTCTTCCAGCTTATTTACTATTCTCTTTTCTGTTTACCCTACCCTATGCGGATATCAGAAATTTACTTCCGATCTTTGACCACTCGATAAAGGATCTAGTAATGGCATCTTACCAAATGTCATACACCTATTCTGGCTATGAGATACTATTGATTCTTTATCCGTTTATCAAAGAACCGCAAAAATCAAAGAAATGGGCCCAGCTGGGTGTCCTTTTTACTACTTTTCTCTATACAATCCTTACTATTTTAACCTTTTCCTTTTTTTCAGAAGGACAGCTGCAAAAAATCATCTGGTCAACTTTGTCAATGTGGAAAATAGTACAAATGCCTTTTGTCGAGAGATTTGAGTACATCGGCATCACCAATTGGAGTATCGTCATTCTCCCCAATTTTTGTATTGCCCTTTGGTGTGGCAGCCGCATTTTAAAAAGGGTGACGAACTTGAAGCAAAAATATGGTGTCCTTTTGGTATCAATGGTCGTATCCATCACCATTAATTTTTTAAAGACACCCCAGGAAATTAAGCTCCTGAGCGACTATACAGGAAAAATAGCTTTTTTCCTTAATTACGTGTATGTTCCTTTACTCTTTTTTCTAATATTGATTGTGAAAAAGGTGAAGAAAAAATCAAGAATATTATGATACCTGTTAACGCACCCGTTACTTTAAGTACATTTCTTCACAATCTTTTTGATTAAGATAACCCCTAACCTCCCAGCTAATCACTTAACATATTTATAAATTTTAATAAAGACGAAGGTACATACTTATCTTTTCGATAGATGAACACTGTTTTGACTTTTCCATATAAATTCGGAATGGAATGCTGTCTAAGGATTCCGTCTTGTACATGCTTTGCAACAACACTTTGTGGAACCATACTTACACCAAGACCAGCAGATACACACCCGACGATTGCATCCAGGGTTCCAAATTCCATTATCTTTTTGGGAATCACACCCTCTTGACGTAACCATTGTTCAAGTTTTTCTCGATAAGAACATCCAGCATGAAATACAAGCAGCGTCCTTGTTTGAATATCTTTAAAAGAAGCAATAGGGGGATGAATTGTATCAGTAATGAGTACCAATTCCTCTTCAATTACTTCCTTTTCAATGAGTTCGGGGTGTTCAATAGGTCCAGCCACAAATGCTCCATCAAGTTCATACTGTAAAACTCCTTGAATATTTTGTTCAGTAGAGCCTGTTTTTAAAGTTAAATCAACATCTGGAAAGTCTTTATGATACTTTGAAAGCAGGGCTGGTAAGCGAACTGCTGCGGTTGTTTCCATTGAACCAATAATTAACGGACCGCATGGTGTTTGATCATCGTTCATCACACTTTTTGTTTCTTCTATAAGATCAAATATTTTTTCCGTGTATGTTAATAACATGCTTCCTTTGGCAGTTAGTGCAGTACCACGATTATGTCTATGAAAAAGGGTTGTTTGAAGATCCGATTCCAACTGCTGAATTTTCATCGTGATATTAGACTGTGCATATTGAAGTTCTCTTGCTGCTTGCGAAATACTCCCCAACTTTGCAACAGTCTGGAATATCTTTAATGTATGCAAATCCAAAATAATCACTCCTTAATTTGATATATCCTTTAGCCATCAATTAAAGTGATACCAAATATCATTTTTAAGTATTATACCATATAACAAAAAAGCGATATGATTTAAATATCCTACATTTTAACTGGAGGTTAATCCTTGTAAAAAAGACACATTCTAAAAACATCATTACAACTTGAAGGGAGACACACAAAATGCCATTATTACGCTTTGATTTAATAGAAGGTAGGAACGAAGAAACGCTAAAAAAATTATTGGATTCGGCTCACCGTGCGATGGTGGAAGCTTTCCAAGTGCCTGAAAGTGACCGTTATCAAATAGTTCATCAACACCCGCCGCATGAGCTAATAATTGAGGATACAGGACTGGGGTTTAAAAGAAGCAAAGACCTTGTAATTATTAGTATTGTGAGTAAAAAAAGAACCGTTAAACAGAAAGAAACCTTATACTCACTTCTTACCCATAATCTTGAATTTGATTGTGGGATTTCACCACAAGATTTGATCGTTTCTATAACAGAAAACAGCGATGCCGACTGGAGTTTTGGACTAGGAGAAGCACAATTTCTAACAGGTTCATTATAGCTTATAAAGATATGCTTTATTATTGGAGGTTTTAATTTGAAGAAGCAAACTTATCTTTTTTTAATAGGAGGAATATTGTCTTTAATCATTGCCATGGGGATTGGAAGATTTGCCTATACTCCCATTCTACCACTTATGCAAAAAGATCTTTCTTTTTCAAATACAGTTGCTGGTTACGTAGCCTCAAGTAATTACGGAGGATATTTGCTTGGAGCAATTCTAGCAGGTGCTATTCCTTTAAAACAATTTAGAACGATTTCCTTGAGAATATATCTTATCGTCAATATATTAACCACTGCCATAATGGGTCTAACACATTCTCATTTCCTTTGGTATGTACTTCGATTTCTATCGGGGGTTTCCAGTGCTTATGTGTTGGTCCTAGCATCTGGTATCGTGTTAGATAAACTTGCTGCTATAAACAAAACCAGTTGGTCTGGTTTATTTTATGGAGGGGTAGGTTTGGGAATCTGTTTATCCAGTCTATTTATTCCGAGTTTAAACCATTTATATCAGTGGGAAGGAACTTGGACAGGACTAGCTGTTGTTAGTGGAATACTTGCTTTCTTCGTATGGAACTGGCTTGATGAGATCCCCAACGGAATTGAGATGAAAAATAAACAAGAAAATTTTGCACAGGTCCCACCTACTAAATGGCTTATCTGGTTGATTATCGCCTATGGTTTAGAAGGATTGGGTTACATTGTTACAGGAACGTTTATCGTATCTATCGCTGAAAAGACCCCATTCTTTCATAATAGTGCCACCTTAGTTTGGATGATGGTTGGATTAGCTGCGATTCCATCCTGTCTCATCTGGTCCATACTAGCTAAAAAATGGGGATACGTTAAATCCTTAGTTCTTGCAATGGCATTGCAATCTTTGGGTATGGCGATGCCAGCCTTTTGGATTTCGAAATCAAGTTTTATCATAAGTGCATTATTATTTGGAGCCACGTTTATGGGTATCACAACGCTAGCTACAACAATGGGACGACAAATGAATCCATCTAATAGTAATAGAACGATTGGCATTCTGACCGCTATTTATGCTATTGGACAGTTGATCGGACCAATCCTTGCTGGAGTCTTATCATCATTCACTCATAATTTTAATACTGCTTTGATAGGAGCATCTAGTGTCGTTTTAATTGGGGCAGGTATGCTTTTAAATGGAATTCAATTTGAGAGGAAATCTCAAGGAATATTAAGTAAAAATAATTACGAGGTGTGAAATTATGTTAAATAATAAAATGACAGAACTTTTGAAAGTTGAGTATCCGATTATACAAGCTCCAATGGCTGGCGGAGTAACCACTTCGAAATTAGTGGCGGAGGTTTCAAATTCTGGGGGTCTAGGAATGATTGGTGCAGGCTATATGACACCTAATCAAATGCGAGAACAAATTAAGGAAATAAAGCAGTTAACTTCAAACCCTTTTGGTATTAATCTATTTGTTCCTAACGAATTTATAGTTACAGAGAATGAAATAATATCGGCTAACCAGGTCTTAAACCCTATTCGTCAGCAATTGAATTTGCACCAAAAAGATAGCTTTGAAATTCCTAATTTTAATGATGTTTTTGAAACATTTATTGAACAAATTAAGGTTGTTATTGAAGAGAATGTCCCTATTTGTTCCTTTACATTCGGCATTCCTTCTAAAGAAGTGATTACTGAATTAAAACAATCTAACATTATTCTGATGGGAACCGCTACAACTGTTAGAGAAGCGGTTGAAAATGAAAAAGCAGGAATGGATATTGTTGTGGCTCAGGGTAGTGAAGCTGGTGGACATAGGGGAAGCTTTATCGATGGGGATCAGGAGAGTTTAGTTGGTTTAATGTCACTAATCCCACAGGTTGTTGACACAATAAGCATTCCTGTTATTGCTGCGGGAGGAATTATGGATGGGAGAGGGCTATTGGCTTCGATTTGCTTAGGAGCGAAGGGCGTACAAATGGGTACGGCTTTCTTGACTTGTATTGAAAGTGGAGCACATAAGGTATATAAAGAAGCAATTCTCGATGCTAACGAAGACCAGACTGTTTTAACTCGTTCATTTTCTGGTAAATGGGCAAGAGGAATTAAAAATAAATTTATTTTAGAAATGCAAAATCATGAAACACTTTTACCAGATTTCCCTGTTCAAAATACACTAACCCAGGATATTAGAAAGACTTCTTCTGCACAAAATAATCAAGATTTCATGTCACTTTGGTCTGGTCAAAGTCCAAGATTAGCCAAAAGTCAAACCGTTGAATCATTAATAAAAAATATTATTGCAGAAGCTAAAAAAATAAATTCATATATTTAAAATGTCTAAAGAATCGTTGTATATTTTTAATGATTGCCCAGGAGGGAAAGAGATGGAAAACTACCTGCTTAAACAATTAAGATTTGTTCGAGAAAACACAATTAATTGCGTGGCAGAAAAGAATGATGAAGCATCACTGTTTATTCCAGAAGGATTCAATAATAATATAAAATGGAATCTAGGACATATATATGTTGTGCAAGAAAAGTTCGCATTTTATTTTATTAAGGAAAAAATGATAATGCCGAATAACTTCGCGGAATTATTTACTACTGGCACAAAGCCCACCAATTGGGGAGATCAGGCGTTACCAACGATCAGTGAATTAATCCAATTATTGAAAAATCAAATCGACAGGATTGAACAATCATTGAAATTTCGGCTAAAAGAAGTTATCGAGACACCTTTTACTACGTCAACAGGTCTTACTTTATCAACAGTTGAAGAATTACTCAGTTTTTGTTTATATCATGAAGGTATGCATTTTGCTACGATAAAATCGTATAAACGAATTATTCAGAATGAGAGAAAGAATAAGGGTATTTAGAACAAACAAAATGTCCTACCTCTTAAACAATTATCAAATAACTTTATTTTTAGCACCGTCATAAAAAATGGACGGTGCTATATGTGTTAAGCTTAAAATTAAAATTACTAATATCACTCTACAAGCCTCTTTATTAGACACTTTCTTCTAATTTTTGTTTTTGCTTTGTTAAACTAACCTGCCATTTAGTTGAATAAGAAAAAAGGCTTCACTCCATATTGAAGTAATGCACCCTTTAGTTAAATTACGCTCCATACTTGAAGAATGATAATAATTGAAAAGATAAGGAACTGTGGTATTGTAGCTTTAATTAATTCTCGGTGTTTAACTATTGCAACAATAAAAACCGATATTACATTTAAACAGACAATGCCTAAAGGCATAAATATAGCGAATCCAGTTAATACAATTAACCCGGTATACACCATAATTTCAACCACACCCACTGCAAATAGAAGAAGACCACCTTGAAAAGACATAACCCTATATGAGCCAATTAAAATATTATTTACTCCTAGTTTCTTCAATACATTAACTTGCATTTTTTCCCCGTAAATTACATGAACTATACTCATAACAATAAGTATGATACCAACTACCAATTTCACGCCGTTTCCTCCCTCATTTTAATACTGAATAATTCGATATCTCTTTTCAACAAACCTGCAACGTTACTTTAAGAAGGAAAAGGCGACCCTTCAATATTGAAGCATCGCACCCGTTAGTTAAACAAGCACATTCTCTTATACTTCATATTTTCCTCGAAGTGTGACGTTAAGCATTCTTTTCATAACTTAAGAAATTTATTGAATATACACTCCTAAAAAAACAAATATTAACTTCATACTTTTAGAAGGAGCTGCAATGAACAATATGATAAATAAAATTGTATTATGGACTATTCTTATTGCTCCTTGGTTCTCTTTATTTTTTCTAAAGAAGGACGATATAAAGCGATTTATGCCTGTATCTATTTTTGCGTCTTTTTTAATGCTTCTTTATAATGTTATAGCTTACAATCAAAAGCATTGGATTGTAAAAGTCACAATAATACCATGGTTCAAACATTTTTTTATGCCTGGGATTTTAGGAGCTTTTTTGATAATAACTCTTTGGATTTTTTATTATACATATAGGAAATTTTGGGTGTATTTAATAACAAATGTAATATTAGACTTTATGTTTGCGATTTTCCCCATTCATTATTTGTTTCAAGATAAATTAAAAATTTACCAACTAATAAACATTACTCCTTGGGGCAGATTTGTTCTCTTTGTCTCTTTATCGATAATTATTTATGGTTATCACAGATGGCAAGAAACGATTTATAATAAAAATATCTAATAAAATATCTATTTGTTAATGGAAAAGGTTTTTAAAATATCAAAGCAATTTCTTTGATATTTTTTGCGTTTACTATTCCATTTTTTTGCGTCGCTTTTTTTGTCAAATGCGAAATAATTGAGAGATGGATTTTCATCTTTCTTGTTCCACTAACCTGCCCCTTTAGTTTAAGTACAGGATTTCACAATCTTACTATAATAATGGTTCACTTTGCCTGAATTGACAGCTCCTCCTCTCACATTAAATAACAGACCAGACCAACTAGTTGAACAGCAGTAATACCTACCTTTCCGTTGCAACAGTAGTAATGGCTGTTAATTGCTGTAGTATTTCCTTAGTTATTACTGTATTTATCTCGGTTTTATTAATAGTTAATGCCGGTATTAGAAGTAAGACAACTGAATGTCTGATTTTCAACATGTTCCCATTAAAATTAGAACGTAAGTAGTTCTCTTTAATCGAGTTTTTTACAATTGTTTTTACCCAATCGGTAGCTTAGCTTGCTTATATTTATTAAAAACTGCTAATCGAACCATTCTATAAAGAAAAAGACTCCACTCTCAAAACTTGCAACCTTGTGCAACGAAAAAATGGTCAAATCATTTATCAAATTAAAGTTTAAATAGCCGTTTGAATCAACTAATGTTCCACCATTATCTAACCAATAAAGTGAACCTTTATTCTCAGTATCTGGTTTAATAACTAGACTGCAACCATCAAGTCCATACCCTATTGGATACCATCCAGGAGGATAATCTATATATTTGGGAATAACTCCGATTAGTAAAGACGCAAAGAAAGACAGTTACTGATACCACTCAAATTACGGAAAAACAGCCTTATCGCTAATGGACAAGGCTGTTACTCTCATACCAATTCAATTTTCGCCACAGCCTCACAATGTGCAGAGTGTATGTGGCAACACAAGGGTGCTGGTGGGTTTATTACATTCTTGAGACCTTTTTCTTTCAGAAAACAGACTTTATCAAAACAAAAGTTGCCGGCTGCAAAGGAACTTGAAACTGAATAAAATAAGTACACATGAGTTGATGTGATTCATTTTTTCTCTAACTTTTTGAGAGTTACATCATTTCACTGTCCCCCGTCCCATCAACATTCTTTTCCAAAGTTATCAAGCAATGCACGCACTTCATCTGTTGATTTCGTGTTCATCAATTGATTTCTTAATTCACCAGCTCCACGGAATCCTTTGACATAAATTTTAAAAAAGCGATGAAGCCCTGTGATTGAACGTGGCAGTGCTTCCGCATATTGATCTTGAAGATCAAGCTGCAGTCTTAAAAGATCAAGGTATTCTTTACTGCTATGCTCTTTTGGCTCTTTTTCAAAAGCAAAAGGATTTTTAAAAATACCTCGCCCGATCATAACGCCATCAATACCATATTGTTCAGCAAGCTGCAGCCCAGTTTGACGGTCAGGAATGTCTCCATTGATTGTTAGTAGCGTATTTGGTGCGATACGGTCACGTAATTTTTTGATTTCCGGAATTAGCTCCCAATGCGCATCTACTTGGCTCATTTCCTTTCTTGTACGTAAATGAATAGAAAGGTTCGCAATATCCTGTTTTAAAATATGCGTTAGCCACTCCTCCCACTCATTTACATCCTTATAGCCAAGTCGTGTTGAGTACGGCATTACGATATGCTGAGTATTATAATATGCAAAATACATTCGATTATCTTTACGGTTGCAGCAAGAATAATAGAACTAAAGGAATTGGACTGTATGAGCATATTATTTCGAAAGACAACATCCTATTGGCATATAGGATGATTAAGGCAAACACAGGCTCAAAAACAGCTGGAACTGATGGCTTGACAATTGACCAATATAAAATGGAAAACGTTGATTCCTTCATCAAAGATATAAGAAACACTCTGATGAATTATAAACCTCAATCAGTAAGAAGAGTAGAAATACGAAAACAGAATGGAAAGACACGTCCTTTAGGTATTCCTACTATGAGGGATAGGTTGATTCAACAAATGTTCAAACAAATTTTGGAACCAATATGTGAAGCTAATTTCTACAACCATTCGTATGGATTTAGAACTAATAGGTCTACTCACCATGCAATGGCCAGATGTCAGTACTTAATCAATTTTACAAATAACCATCATGTAGTAGATATAGATATTCGCGGATTCTTTGATAATGTAAACCATAACAAATTATTGAAACAACTATACAATATTGGTGTAACTGATAAACGAGTTCTAACGATAATAAGAAAAATGCTTAAAGCACCAATAATGGGTATAGGAATACCAACCAAAGGAACACCTCAAGGTGGTATTTTGTCACCTTTATTATCTAATGTTGTACTTAATGATTTAGACTGGTGGATATCCAATCAATGGGAAAATATGGAGACGAAATTCAAATACCAACAAAATGGTCATAAAATAAGAACTCTGAAACAAACTAAACTAAAAGAAATGTACATTGTAAGGTATGCTGATGATTTTAAAGTTTTCACAAGCTCTCATAAATCAGCAATAAAGATTTATCATGCTGTAAGAGGATATTTAAAGAATCAATTGAACCTTGATATATCATGTGAGAAATCGACAATTACAAATTTAAGAAGAAAAGCTTCGGAATTTCTTGGTTTTTCTCTTAAAGCTGTGATGAAGCGAAATAAATTTGTAGCTAACACGCATGTGTCGGAAAAGAAACTGAAAAGCATCATAAATGAAACAAGGCAACTAATTCGCAAAATCCAAAAGAATCCGATACGAAAAATTATTGACCAATATAACGCTTCTATTCTCGGTAGAAAAAACTACTATAAGATTGCAACACATGTAAGTATTGACTTTAAGGAAATTGCCTATCGTCTTTCTCGAAACCTATACAATCGTTTGAAATCAATTGGAAAATACGGAATACCTATTAAACCATCTGAAACATATAAAAACTTTCACAAGAATAATTACAAAACGTTCGAGATTGCTGGTATTCACTTATTTCCAATTGCAGATATTAATACAACTAATGCTATTAATTTTAGTCAGGATATATGTAACTATACTAAGGAAGGTAGAATTAAACTCCACAAGAACATCAAAGCAGTTATTGCACTGGAAATCAATAAAATGTTGAAAACATCTTACGATAAGAACAACTTAGAATACGCAGATAATAGGATTTCCAGATATTCTATGCAATTGGGCAAATGTGCAGTTACAAGTGAATTCTTAACAGCAAATGATGTACATTGCCACCACAGATTGCCTAAAGAATTGGGCGGAACAGACGAGTTTAGTAACCTTAGAATTGTTCATAAATATGTTCATAGATTAATTCATGCAAAGAAAGAACAAACGATTGATTATTATAGGAACATTCTTCAATTGGATGGAAAACAATTGAAGAAACTAAACGCGTTTCGTAAAGTTTGTAATTTAGTTGCTTTAGTCTAAAAGAATAAGATGGACCGCCGTATGCGTTGAAAGGCGCTCGTACGGTGCGGCGCAGGGGAAAAGACGGAGATTACATCAAAATCTTACCTATTGCGTTAAGCTGAAAAGGAATCAGGCCAGGATTACATGTACTAAACAAAAAAGGCATTTATTGTGGAAAATATTATTCGGTCGCGGATAGGATATGTTCCAGCACGTATTACGGAAAAGTTTCTAGCGAATTATCTAGAAAACATCAAAAATGACAAAAAAGGCCTAATGATAATTCGGACAAAGAGGCAGAGCACCTGATTGAATCCTCTTAAATTACTTATATAGAGTTCGTATAGGGAATACTGTGTATTTAGGTATTGTTGTGGGTTTCAAATTAAGTTTGATAATTTATAAAAAGTCTAATCTTTATAATAAAGATTGATAATTTGGAATGAAGTTTGATTAAAATTCTGTATTAAAACAGGACTTTTCTTTTTTGCTCTTGTTGATGTTGGCAAATCCCTGTAATTTTATTCTACTAAAGGGCAGATTGTTGAGGAACGTCCATAATTTGATGAATTTAATTGAAAATTTAAAATCTCTTGTAATCAAGATGAGAAAAGGAAAAATTTATTTGATTATTATTGATTATGATAATATAATTATTATCAAGAATGATATTATTTTTAATATTTAAAGTAAAGAGTGTGGTGATTTATGTGAAAAAGGAGTCCAAAGCGGATTTGATGCTTCACCCCGTAAGATTTCGAATTGTCCAGTGCTTACTTGGGGGGAAAGAGAGAACAGTTCAAGAGATAAGCTCGGATTTATCGGATATCCCTCAAGCCACTCTTTATCGTCAAATCAATAAACTCATTGACGGTGGGCTGATAAATGTAGTGGATCAGCGCCAGGTACGGGGAACTGTAGAGAAGACACTTGCACTGCACAGTACGATGGCAATATCGAAAGAAGACCTTGAAATCATGTCCAGAGATGAACACATGCATACATTTTTGATGTTCGTCGCATCACTTGTCGACGATTACGACCGGTACCTACAAAAGGAAGAAATTAATCTACTTGAAGATGGGGTAAGCTTTCGAAAAGCGACGTTGTATCTTTCGGATGATGAGTTCGTAGCAATTATTAAGACCATCCGGGAGGCAATTGAATCAGCTGTGTCAAATCAACCGAGTGATAGACGTCGAAGAAGGATTTTTACAAACATTATTATGCCCGATGGGGAAGAGGGAAAGTGAGTGTCATGATGAAGGCAATTCTTGCGAGCCCGGTTTATCTCCTAGTTAGTGTGTTATTCTGGCTTTTCTTTTGGAAATTTGGTCATCCCATGCTGTGGGCTGCATTTGGTTTGGGTGTGCTTGGTTGGTGGATTGCGTATTTACTACGTGCACCCATTAGTCTTGTTTTGATAAAAATAGCACATGAGAAACAACCAAAAGGTATCGTATATTTTTCAGGATTATTAGAGGAAAGCGTTCGACTGATCGTGCTTAAAATGACGGGAACCTCCTTTCAACAGGCAATCTCTGTTGGGCAAGGTTGGGCATTCATTGAGGTATTATTCGCTATCGTAAACCTATTAGCACTAACCAACCTTAACAATAAATCGGATGAGAAATCATTGCAAGCCAAAGAAATGTTAAGTGACGCCGGCATTAAACTGGACGGAAGTCCATTTTGGGGAGCGCTGGAACGCGTCTTTGCGAGTGGGTTCCATATTGGTAGTACATTGTTAATCGCAAGGAATCCGTGGATGATTCTTGCGATGATACCTGTGCATACCGCGTATAATGTCATGGCGACACGATTATTGCTTAAAAGGTCTATTGTTACAACGGAACTGGTGGGCGCTCTCTTTGGAAGTGTAGTTTTTATCGTAGGGCTATTCGTTTACTTCGTTTAGAACGCAATTCGAAAGGGGGATGTAAATGAGTTTTTTTGCAATGGTTTGTAGTGGTTTAGAAGGTTTGATTCCGATCCTCGCAGTTGTTTTTTTAGTTATCCTTATGACTAAAAAAAAATCCTTTTCGTTTAAACCTTTTGGGGTGGGAATCTTAGTTTTTGTGGTATTTGCAAAGGCACTGGAATCCATCCTCCACCTCATTGTATTAGTGGGTAATCACACTACCAGTGCTTATTTTGGTAAGCACCCGTTTGTATTTGCGTTATATGCCGCCTTGGCGGCTGGTATATTTGAAGAAGTGGGGCGATACTTTGCCTTCAGAATTATGTTAAAACGCTTCCGTCAGTGGAAAGATGGGATATCGTATGGATTGGGGCATGGTGGTATTGAAGCGCTGTTGATAGGAACTGTTGCTTCAATAGAGGCAATTGTTTTTGGTGTGCTTGTAAACAGTGGTAAATTTCCAAGGGATATACCAGCGACAGTATCAAGCCAGATCTTGATACTGGTACATCAGCCTGGGTATTTCTTCCTGATTGGGATGATGGAACGGTTAATGGCAATCTGTATTCAAATAGCTCTTTCTCTGATTGTTCTTTACTGCGTTCGAAAACGGAAAATCGTTTTCTTATTCTTGTCAATTGGTCTTCACACTGTTACTGATTTTGTGCCCGCACTCTATCAAGCACACGTGGCCAACCTTTTGGGAGTTGAAGGCACATTACTCATTCTAAGCATCCTATCTATCCTTTTCATTGTAAGAAGCAAAAGGTTTTATCTTAATTGAGGGGGATTCAATATCATTAACGGTTTACTATATCATTGATCTTCCACAATCGGGCGCGAGAATTGAATAAAACGAGAGCACATATTATATATGACTAATATGTGTTCTCCTTATTTTTTAAGGATTTTTATAATTTAGGTCTTGATAAAGTAATTAATTATCAATATGATAATGTCTATATATCAGGCTTAAGGAAAGATGAATTTGGATTACTCCTTAACTTTGAAAATGGTAAATACGCTGGATTAATGGAGTTTATGCCTACATCTAATCGTAAGGAGTTCTATACACAGTATAGAATGATAAGTTTGTTTATCTTGATCCTAAATTAAAACTAAATGTAAAATATCGGAATCTAACGAAAAAGGGACTCCTTAGAATCCCTTCCTTTGTAGAGTGGGCTAATTAGCTCGCTCTTTTTTGATAATTTTCGTCAATTATAGAATACTTTTTTCGTGGGAATATTGTTATGATTAACAATATTCTATATGTTAATACTACCTTTCCTAAATTCCAAATTGGTTGATTACTATGTAACTTATTAATCCATTAGAAAATAATACATTGTAGAGGATTCCAAATGACAAGCACTTCACATTTTCTTGTAAATCTCGTAGGCATTCTTATTTTATTAGTTATAGTTCAATTTTGGTTGAACAGACTTCACCAGAATCAAATTGTTACCGAAATAGTTATGGGTTTCTCTCTTTCTGCAACCGTTGTACTTTGTATGCTGTATCCATTTCAAATTAATGACGGAATAACTTTTAACTTACGCTTTATTCCATTTGTACTAGGTTGCTTGTATTCACATAAGATAACCAGCATGTGGCTTACCTTTTTAATTATCTGTTTACGACTTATGCATGGATTAGAAGTTTCGTGGTTTCCCTGTGTAAGCCTTCTTATTTTTTTTCTAATTACTACTAAACTTAAACCTTTTTATAATAATTTACCAATGGTAAAAAAGATTATCTTTTCAGGTGTTTTAATGTTATTTATGTCTATTTGGATAATTGTGGGGGATAAACTTTTATTTCATGTCCCGATTACAATTGAGTTATTTTTTTCTTATAGTGTATTTCAATCATTTGGCATTCTTTTAGTTGTTTATATTATGGAATCTAATAAAGAAAAACAATCGCTTCTCGACAAAATTATCCGAATGGAGAAAGTAGAAGTGGTTAGTCATTTGGCAGCAAGTATTTCTCATGAAGTCCGAAATCCATTGACTACTACACGTGGATTTTTACAGTTACTAAATGAATCCAAAGCAATTCCTGAAGTTGAGAAAAGTTACTTAACAGTTGCCATGCAGGAACTGGATCAGGCGGAAAGGATCATACGGGATTACCTTACTTTTGCAAAACCTGCCCCAGAAGAAATTGAAAGCCTAAATTTAAAAAAGGAAATCGAGAGAACAATAAATATCATTGTACCTTTAGCCAACATGAACATTGTGGAATTATCGTCAGAGTTAGAATCTTGCTACATTAAAGGAAATGCAGGATTGTTTCAACAAGGGCTTGTAAACCTTTTGAAAAATGGTATTGAAGCAATGCCTTCTGGTGGTACTCTTTCAATTGTAGGGACTGTAGAGAAAACTCTTGCTAAAGTTTCTATAACTGATAATGGGGTTGGGATGACTGATTTGCAAATAAAACGTCTAGGAGAGCCTTATTTTTCAACAAAAGAAATAAGAGGTACTGGACTTGGAATGATGGTTGCATTTCGTATTATCGAAAGCATGAATGGAACAATTAAGGTTGAAAGTGAACCTGGAAAAGGGACAAGGATTACACTTAGTTTTCCACTTAACACCTCGGGATAGTAAAGTAAATGTGTATACATGGATTTTAAACTAAATGATTAACCAATTTGTCTAAAAGTAAAATACAAAAACCTAACAATGTTAAAGAGTGAACTGTAACCCTTAATATGGACAGTTTAAAAAAGAGCCTATACAGCTAACAGATGATCTCGGTATTGAGCCGGGGTCATTTTATTTAATCCCCACTGATAACGATGATTATTGTACTCCTCGATATATGAATCCACTAGATGTTTTAGTTCATTTAAACTATTACAATCTTTATAATCCACCTCATCTTTAAAATGACCAAAGAAGGATTCCATTGGAGCGTTATCCCAACAATTTCCCTTACGGGACATTGATTGAGTAATACCCAATTTCTTTACTTTTTCTTGAAAGAGGGGATGTGTATAATGAAACCCTTGATCTGAATGAAGGATTGCCTCAGGATGAAAACCTTCCTGCATAGCTTCATCAAGTCTTCTTAATGTTTTATAAACAATATCCATTTCCAGTGAAGAGGACAAATAATGGGCTAAAATTTCATTCGTACTGCCATCTTTAACACAGGATAAATACGCCTTTTGACCATTTGAATAATATAGATATGTAATATCAGTTAATAACACTTTCCCAGGCTCTTCTTGATTAAATTCACGTTTTAAAAGGTTAGGGCATGTATGATGTTCTTGAGTAGCTTTAGCCATTTTTTTATAAGGTTTTGCCTTTCTCACCTTGGCAATCAGTTGATATTTGCGCATTAACCTCCGAATTTTCTTATGATTCATTTCAACAAAATAATCATTTTCTAAGATCATTTTGATTTGTAGAGCGCCGACTTTCTCCTTCTTCTGTTGAAAGATAAACTGAATGAGTTCGATGTCTATTTCATCATCAAAATCTTTACGCTGGCGAATAGGAGCTGACTTTAACCAAGCATAGTATCCACTTCTACAGACTCCAGCTATTTCACATAAATAACTCACTTGGTTCTTTAATTGGTGTTGACGAATGGTGTGCTCAATGAGTTGAAATTTCTCTGATGGAGTTAATATCGTTTTTTCTTCAACGCCTGCCTCTCTAGTTCCTCTAGCTTTTTTAAGAAGTCATTCTCAGCCTCTAAAAATTTGATTCTGGCTTCAGCCTTTTTGAGTTTTTCTTCTACAGATAGTTCCTTTGAGGATGGTCGTCCACTAGCTGCCTTTCCCCTGCGTTCCGATTGAAGACCCTGTTCACCAAACTTCTCATAGGTTTCACGCCATCTTTGTAGACACCGTTTCGGCTGACTTTTACCAATCACTTCAATGTTAAATCCACTTTCAATAAAAATCTGTGAAGGAACATTTCCACTTTGATATTCCATTACAGCCTTTACTTTAAAGTCGGGATGATAGGAAATAGCTCGTTCTGATACACGTAAGACGTTTGGGTTCTTTTCTAATTCTTTAATTTGATAATCGGTAAATAAATTCTTACTCATGTAAATCCTCCGTCCACAATAATTCTTTTATTATAAACGGGTTTTCTTTCTGAAGACATAGAAAAACCCGAATAAGGGGCACTTTTTTAACTAGTGTCCATTATTCGGGTTATAGTTCAAATTGAGGAATTGGGCTTTTTTCGTTACTCCATAAATGCGCCCTTTAATTGAATAAACCACTACATATTTTAACCGTTATTATGGTGGAGAAAATATTTTCTTTGTTGACAGTTATTACATATATATGTAAATTACACATATGGGTAATACTTAGCAGATAGTATCTTAAAAGTGGAATTAAGGCAAATTAATCTTCTTTCTCTATTACCCTTGCCACCGAATGGCCATATTTTCTACATTTTCTTTGTAATATAATCCCTAAATCATGACCCTTTATAACATTATCAACAATTTATACAGCATCTCGACACTTAGTACACACAAACATTACCAAGTAACTATTTCTTGGTAGTTTTCTCTGATGATTGGACTATACAAGAATATTAATTTTATAAGGTAGTTAGTCCTATTTTTATTAACAGTTTCTTAATAATATCTATAAAAAGTTAAAGTAGTCCATTAATAGTCATCCATTATAATAGATGTATCAACCATTAGGAGGTATTATGTTGAAACATCTAAGATTAAAGGTTTTGTCTTCACTACTCGCGGTCTCTGTCTTGACTCCTGCTGCTGTGCTTGCTGATCAAAAGCAAGTCACGACAACCCCTACTCATGAAATTGTCCATGAACTTCCGCTCGGAGGACACCAACTTCCTCAATCGGAAAGCGTTTCAGAACTCACCTCAGGTGTGACGTACATCCATGTTCACCGAGGCTATCAATCTAAGAATAGTTTTTATACCGTTGACTCCCAATTATTTACCGACAAAAAGGATGCTCAAGCCGTTGCGAACAAACTAAAAGCATCTGGTTTTGACACAACACTGCATCCCGTCACGAATACAAATGATACAGATGTTGCCGGAAAGCAGCTGGGGTATGTTGTCCGCACGGGACAATTTAAAAATCAAAATGACGCGACACAACTTATGAACAAATTGAAACAGCTCGGGTACCAAGCAAGTGTGAAATATTCCGAATATGATGGGTCCGAAAAGTCGACGGGGCCTTGGGATATTAATATATTAGAAGTTAACCCGAAACAATTTAATGGGCATTTAGCTTCTGAGCTATCGAACAATCAAATTGAGGGACGAGAACTCGTTTCATCAATGGCACAACGTTTAAATGCCGTCGCGGGTATTAACGGCGGTTATTTTGTTATGGGACCAAGTGATGGAACACCTGGTGATCTTGCAGGTATAGCCGTTGACCACGGACAGCTTGTCAGTGAGTCAGTCGGAAATCGTCCAAGCTTGATTTTACCTTCTTCCAATGGGGAGGGGGCTGAAATTGCGCCTACTCAAACAAAATTGTCCGTTTCAACAAGCACTCGCCTTCACTCATGTGATAAATGGGTTAAACAGGGAGCCTGGCTTCATACGTGCTTGCGGGGAAGCGGGTGATCAACCGACAGACCAACCCAAACATGATTTCACTTGTACGAATCCTAATGAAATAATAGCTTTCACTAAGGATTTTGGAAATGAGACCCCTGGTGATACTACAAGCTTTCAGGTTGTCCTCGACCAAGATGGAAAAGTAATGAAAACGACGAACACAAGTACCCCTATTCCCGAGAATGGTACGGTGCTTGTAGCAACGGGAGATGATTTGAATTGGTTAAAAGCTAATGCCACTCTTGGTCAAAAGCTTAATGTGGAGAAACAACTCTATATTAATGGGAAGAATGTCTCTTTAACCCCATCAATGTCTATCGTGAATGGCTCCCCCCAATTAGTAAAGAACGGAAAAATCAGCATTGATGCGAAGCAGGAAGGCTTTGACTATAGCACTGAATTCTATTATGATTTTGGCCTTACCCGCCAGCCGAGAACTCTTGCAGGAATTAAAGCCAATGGCGATCTAATATTTGTGACGGTTGATGGACGAAGCCCTGAAAATAGCATTGGTGTGAGCTTCCATGAAAGTGCCGAATTATTAAAATCGCTTGGTGCGGTTTCAGCTATTAATCTGGACGGCGGCGGATCCTCAACAATGGTCATTAACGGTAAGCTCGTTAATCAGCCTTCTGATTCAACCGGTGAACGCCCAATAGGTGACGGTATTTTTATAACTAAATAATGGGGTACCGCCAAAAAACTGCATTTCGCACGCTAAGGAAATTTCAATACTAAAAAGCCCAATTTCTCTGTATTAAAAATAGAGAAATTGGGTTCTTTTTCATTACTCCATTAAATGCCATTTAGTTGAATATAGGAGGGAAGGTGTTCCCTTAGATTTTTTTATAAACCTCTGCATAAGCCACTTTCAATTGTTCTCTTAGTTGCTTGTTTTTACCCTCTAGTTTCTTAATACGGCGCTGTAAGGAAGCAATGAGGGCATCTTTGTTGTTGTCGTCCATCTGACGCTTGATTTGTTTCGGCGAAGGCGCTTGTGCTTGTTGTTGGCGGAGTGTTTCAATTTGATCACGCAAATCCTTGTTGTTATACAGCGTTGCTTTCGCGACGCCGGCCTCGCTTGCCACACTGTTGAAATTGATAGTTTCAGAGGCTCGTACGAGCCTTTGGATGGCTTCATCGACCTTTTGGTAGGTGGAAGCCTTCCTAGATGCGTGAATCACTTTAAGCTGTTCTTTCCGGTCGTATTTAGTCATTTCGGACACCCAACCTTTTTTTTATACGATCTTGTCTTCCAAAGATGATGTTACCTTGGCTGATATTGTTCAGGATGCCCTGATACCGTTCCAGATTACGCTTGTGCTTTTCTGCCAAGTCATCTCGGCCATGCTGTCTGGTAACCTCTATTGCTTTAGTGGTCGTTTTAATGTGCATCTCATTCTTCTCAACGTCTAATTCCGAGAAACCGATGGCGAGATCCTTGCACGGGCTTCCTCCGTTACAGGTGAGGCATGGCGGTGCCTCCATAGTCGGTGACCGGGTAGGGGTCGGATGTATGGTTGACTCATGTGGGAAATGTGAGAACTGCCTTAAAGGTGAAGAACAATACTGTCTCAAAGGAATGATTCCTACCTACGCTGGTGTCGACAAATATGGTGAGCCTACACAAGGCGGATATTCTACCCACATTGTCGTAACTGAGGACTTCGTTGTCAGAATTCCAGATAACATTGAACTTGACGCTGCAGCACCATTACTTTGCGCAGGTATTACGACATATTCACCATTAAAGCGTTGGGGAGCTGGTCCAGGTAAAAAAGTAGCGGTTGTTGGTATGGGAGGTCTTGGTCATATGGCTGTCAAGATTGCACATGCTATGGGTGCCGAGGTGACCGTTCTGTCACAATCATTGAAGAAAAAAGATGATGGACTGCAATTCGGTGCAGACAACTACTATGCTACTAGCGAACCAGAAACATTCGAGAAACTTGCCAGAACTTTTGACTTAATTATTAACACAGTAAGTGCAAAGATTGATATTGATGCTTATTTCTCATTACTCACTCTTGATGGAACGATGGTTAATGTCGGTGCTCCTGGAGAGCCGTTGTCACTAAACGTGATGTCTCTCATCGGTCATCGTCGTTCATTTGCAGGTTCAATGATTGGAGGCATCCGTGAGACTCAAGAAATGTTGGAGTTCTGTGCAAAACATAACATTTTTCCTAAGATTGAAGTAATTTCGGCTGACCAAATTGACGAAGCCTATGAGCGTGTCTTAGCTTCAGATGTCAAGTATCGATTCGTGATTGACATCAGTACAATGTGAGTTGTAGCGATAAATCTGAAGATACTTTCAAGGATGTCCCTAGAACCAGATTTTGGGACATCCTTTTTTCTCTCTTTATAGTGCGTTCCTTAAATAGAACTAGTTGCCAATTACCGGCTATTTGGCAGGTTAGCATTCCTGTAGTAAATAATACTAAGTTTGTGAAGAGATGTACTTAAAGTAACGGTGGCTTTTCTTCAATAAGATTTGAATAATGATCTTCAATAATCGGCCATTTTGTGGAATAACTCTTTATAAGGGCATTGGATATTTATGTTGAACCTTTGGAGAAGATTGTGAAGAATTGCACTTAATCTAACGGTTAGTTGATGAACTTTTATGAAAAATTGAGGTAAGTGTTTTCTCCAACATAATTCTCCATAAGCAGGTAAATTCTGCATTTTGTCAAATTATTTTATTAATCGTCATTTTGGCAAAGGAATGTGAGAGATGGGAAATACCATAAGCTATTAAATGTCACCAAAATTTTTGTATTGGGGTGGAGGATGAAGAGGATGACGTTAATTCAAGTAATGATACAGATTATTGTTTTAGGTGTTTAAATGGTCCCCGTTATGACGATTATTTTTCTTATGACAAAATAACAAGGGATGAGCTTTTTGAAGAATTATAATAGAGAAGAAAACGAGAAAAACAGTTTAAATTATAATAGACTGAATCGCCTTTTTGTAATGATTGGTACCGGAGCGTTAATAGAAATAGGTTCCTCCTTAGCTGAGAAAAGGAAAAGATTGGAGTTTTTAAAGTATTCGGAAAAAATGATGGGCATCATAGATGATATTGTTCTACAAAAAGATTTATCACAGTATAAAAGTGAAGATGTCGAGCTTTTCAGCAGAAAAGATCAAAATGAATTATAGGGTAGATGGAGTTGATTCACAGGGGGCTAATAAGTTCCTTTTTATTTTGTTTTTTTATAGTAGGGGGTCCTACCATGGTGGGACCCCCTTTAATAAGGACATGGAAATAAAATGAAAATTGTAATTGTGAATACGTTTTCATGCCGATATTATTAAGATATAGAAAAGAGGTGAATAGTAGAATGCCAATGACAGTGGCAATGACAAATGACTTGAATGAGCGCCAAAACAAGATTCTTAAAATACTGCTAAATAATAGTGATTATGTTACGGCTTCCGATTTATCTGTCCAATTGTCTGTTTCCACGAAAACGATTTATCGGGATATGCAAACAATATCTTATTATTTGAAAAACTACACACTCACTAAGAAAGAAAACCTCGGATACTTACTTACACAAAATGTGGACGTTGGAAATGAAGAAGAGGAAATTATCAGCAGTCCTAAAGAAAGGCGTCTTAATTTATTGCTGTATCTTCTATCTATTGCACCTATGAAGACTTCTATCCAGAAGTTATCAGAAAGATATTTTGTAAGCCAAAGTTCTATCATTAACGATTTTAAATTTATTGAGGAAAAAATAAGACCATATAATCTTAGATTATTAAGACTTAATGATGGGACTTTTATTGATGGACATCAGCTTTCAATAAATAGGTTAATGTCCGTTATCATTGAAAGTTTTTTAAAACAATCAGGCGATCCATTTAGCCAATATCATATCCCAAAATTTATTGAAGAAGTAAGAAATAATTACAAAAGGCAGTATGAAATTAAAAAGTTTCTTCATGAAATACAGGAGGAACATGAAATACTTTTAGATCAGCCATTCTATTTAACTTTATTTTGCAGCATTCTTTCTATTATTGAGAAACACATTAATTATTCACAAAACATCTATAGAAAAGAATCATTTGAATCTGTGAATAAGCAATCTAAAGCCTATCAAATTACGGCTGCTTTGGTAAGAAAAGTGGAGTTATTTCATTCAATTAAATTGGAAGATTATGAATTTAATAAGCTGTACTATATTTTAAAAGCTTACAAACTGAATTCTAGATTTCTGCTGGATCAAGATATAGAAGGAATCATGAATGAGAAAGTGAATTTACTTTCAAAACATCTGGTAAAAAAAGTTTCTGAAAAAATTGGCTATAACCTAGAAGATGAAGAATTATTAAGGAATCAGTTAACATTTCATCTTCACTCTATGGTATATCGCTTGAACCACGATATCTATATTGTGAATCCCATTTTAGAGTCTATTCAAACTAATTTTTGTGACACTTTTAAAATGGTAAAACAATGTATAAATCAGGTAAATAAAAATGGCAGATTTGTAAAAAATTTAACAGATGAAGAAATTGGATATGTCACGTTGTACTTCCAAATTACAATTGAAGATCGACTTTCCAAAAAAATTCCTATTTTAATTGAGTGTACGAGCGGTATAGGAACTTCGCATTTGTTGAGTGAAAAAATTAAAAAAATGTTCCCAAACATTGAAATAAAAAGAATTGTAGCTCAACATCGAATCAAAAAAAGTGATTATGATGATATCGAACTGATTATATCCACCGTAAAGACCCACAGCATAATTGATAAACCAACTATTTTGGTTAGTCCCATTTTAAATGATGATGATAAGCAGAAAATTGATAAGTTTATTGGTGAATACTATAAGAAGCAAAATTTAAAGCAAATTGAAAGTGGGATTTGAGAATGGATACGAAGCTGAAAGAATTAGACATTAACAAAATCATTACTGAGGATTTAATTGATTTAAACTTGCAGGCCACTTCTAAATTGGGAGTTATTGAAGAATTAACGCATTTATTATTTAAGCATCATTATATAGATAATGAAGAAAGCTTCATTAAGGATGTCCTGTATCGCGAAAATGAGGGGGTGACAGGGCTTGAAAAAGGAATAGCCATTCCACATGGGAAATCAGAAAGCGTTATCAAAACATCATTGGCGATTTGCCGGACGAAACAGCCTGTGGAAGAATGGGAATCGATGGATGGCAACCCGATTGAAGTGATTTTCTTATTTGCTGTGAAAACTACCGATGCAACTACAGTACATATTAAATTACTGCAAAAGGTTGCTACTTTATTAGCGGATGATGAAATTCTTCAGAGCTTTCAAACGGTTAAAACGAAGCAAGAAGTGATTGATCTATTGTCAAAGAATAATGGTTAGGGGGAGTTCATTATGAAAATTGTTGGAATTTCAGCTTGTACGTCAGGTATTGCTCATACTTATATTGCAAAAGAGAAATTAATCAGGGCAGGACAAGAACTAGGTCATAGTGTACGAATTGAAACACAAGGAACAATTGGAATAGAGAATGAACTAACGAATCAAGAAATTGACGATGCAGATTTAGTCATTATTGCTGCAGATATTAAGATAAGCGGTAAGGACCGATTTAAAGGAAAAAGAATAGTAGAAATCCCAACCAATATTGCCATTAAAGCACCGAAACAGTTATTTAAGAAAATTGAAACGGAACTAAATTTTAACAAATAGGAGAGGCTGATATGTTAAAACAGTTGCAAGTTAAAAAACATGCATTAACTGCTATTTCTTATATGTTACCTTTAGTAGTTGCATCAGGACTGTTGATTGCAATCGGAAATTTAACTGGCGGGTCCGTTATTCAAAACTATAAAGCTAGTTTTTCAATCCCGTCAGCTATCGTTTCCCTAGGTGTTTTAGGAATGGGTTTATTAGCACCTGTCATTTCTGCAGCGATTGCTTACTCAATTGCTGACCGTCCAGGTATCGCACCAGGCCTTTTAATGGGTTTAATTGCAAATGCGATAGGCGCGGGTTTTCTAGGCGGAATGTTAGGTGGTTTCATAGTAGGATATTTTGTTGCATATCTCAAAAATCATTTGAAGGTGCCAAAATGGGCAGAAGGTTTAATGCCTATGATGATAATTCCGTTAATTTCTAGTTTGGTAGTAGGATTGTTAATGTTTTTCGTCATAGGTCGTCCGATTGTTTGGGCAACTGAAGGATTGACTTCTTTCTTAAAAAGCATGCAAGGATCTATGAGATTTATCTTTGGAGCAATTTTAGGTGGAATGGCCGCTTTTGACTTCGGTGGACCTGTAAATAAAACAGCCTCATTATTTGCAGATGGTATGTTACTTCAAGGAATTAAAGAACCTGAAGCAGTAAAAATACTAGCTTCAATGGTTCCTCCGTTTGGTGTAACGTTATCATGGATTTTGGCAAAAGCATTTCGGAAGAAGAGATATACGAAAGAAGAAGAAGATAATATTAAAATTGCATTTCCAATGGGTATCTGTATGATTACGGAAGGTGTCATCCCAATTGCAGCAGTTGATTTAATTCGTGTCGTTTCTTCTTGTACATTAGGAGCAGCTGTTGGCGGAGGATTTTCGATGATGTGGGGGATTGGTTCGCCGGTTCCGTCAGGAGGAATGTTTATAGTCCCAGCAATGAATCATCCGTTGTTATTCACTTTAGCTTTATTTATTGGTTCTGCTATTACAGGAATAATGCTATTTTTATGGAAAAAAGAGCCAGTCGAAGATAGTTCTTCAATTGATGATGAAGAAGTAGAAATGGATTTATCTGGTATAAGGATTTCATAATCAAATAGATTGGATGGGATGCAAAATGTATGTTTCGATGAAAGGAATGCTGGAACGAGCTAATGAAGGGAAATATGCTGTGATGGCCATTAATTGTTTTAATCTTGAAACGGCTAAAGCAGTAATTCAAGCAGCTCAAGAGTTAAGGGCACCCATTATCATCGACTTGTATCAAGATCATTTAAAGGAGCATTTAGGAAGCAATATATTAACAAATCCTATTATTCAAATGGCAAATGAAGCCAGCGTTGAAGTTGCTATTAATCTTGACCATGGCCAAGATATTGGTTTTGTTAAAAGGTGTTTACAAGATGGTTTCTCGAGTGTCATGATGGATGCCTCTGCTTACCCAATTGATCAAAATATTGAAATTACACGAAATATGGTTGAATTTGCTCAAACATACAACGCAAGTGTAGAGGCGGAGATTGGTAACATTGGAACAGCAAGTAATATCATGACAAGCGATATGTATACTGACCCTGAACTTGCAATTGACTTTGTTAAAAAAACAGGTGTAGATGCTTTAGCTATTTCATACGGTTCAAGCCACGGAAATTATCCAGAAGGCTTCCTACATGAATTTCGCTTTGATATTTTGGAAAAAATAAAACAAGAAACAAATATTCCACTGGTACTGCACGGAGGATCCGGATGCGGTGAGGATAATATTAGAAAGTCTGTTGAATTAGGTATTAATAAAATTAATGTTGGTTCAGATTTTATGAAAGTACAAGTTGATTGCATTAGGTATCAGCTAGACAGAGATCCAACAATTAATTACGTTGATTTGATACACAGTACAATAGAAGCAGGTAAAGAAGCAGTCAAGTATTATATTAATCTTTCAAAATCAACTGGTAAATCTCTATAAAAAAAAACAAAGAAAGAAGTGTGTAGATTATGTTATTAAATATGAAACAATTATTGGAAGTAGCAAAGAAAAATAAATTCGCAGTTGGGGCCTTTAACGTCGCTGATAGTTCATTTTTAAGAGCAGTTGTTGAAGAGGCGGAAAATTCCAATTCACCAGCTATCATTGCGATCCATCCATCTGAATTAGAGTTTTTAACTGACGAATTCTTTTCTTATGTGAAGCACCGTGTATATGAAAGTCATGTACCATTTGTCATTCATCTCGATCATGGCGGTTCCATTGAAGAGATCCTAAGAGCCATTCGATGTGGTTTTACATCAGTCATGATTGACGGTTCCCTGCTCCCTTATGAAGAAAATGTGGCATTAACAAAGAAAGCTGCTGAAATTGCCCATGCAGTGGGGGTATCGATAGAAGGAGAGTTAGGGACGATTGGAAGTACGGGGAATTCAATTGAAGGTGGAGTTACCAAGGTTATATATACAAACCCTGATGAAGCAAAAGATTTTGTGGAACGAACAGGCGTTGATTCATTAGCGGTTGCGATTGGTACAGCTCATGGGATTTATCCAAAGAACATCAAGCCACAATTACAAATGGATATTTTAGAAGAAATTAATAATCTTGTAAGTATCCCATTGGTTCTTCATGGAGGTTCTTCTAACCCGGATAATGAAGTTGCTCGGTCAGTGAAACTAGGGGTAAGTAAAGTCAATATTTCTAGTGATATGAAACATGCGTATTTTGCAAAAGCTCGTGAAATTCTAAGCACTACTGAATATTGGGATCCAAATGTTATTTATCCCGATTGTATTATGGAAGCACGTAAAGTGATTAACCAAAAAATGAACCTCTTTAATTCAGTAGGGAAAGCAAATCTATATGAAAAAAACTCACGTAAACAGGCAGAATTGGTTGCAGCTGGCGGTTTATACCAATAGATATAACCTCTATCAAAATGTTATAGGATTTGACGAAGCAGAATCTCTAAAGAGTTTAGCTGAAGAATTAAAAATAAAAGTCTTGCTAAATCAGTAACAGTATAGAGGGAAAATTTTATTTCTTAGTAACGACGGAAATGTGGAATCCAATCTTTCCCGAAGGTATTGTTGCTGCCAAGGAAGAGTTTTTGAAAAAATGCAGCTTTTTGATTCAATCGGGAAAGCTGCCATCTATAAAAAAGAACAAATTCCTGTATGGTGGTATGAATTGGTTTGAGTGCTTGGAACCATTCCTAAAAGCAAAAAGAATCCACATTTATTTTTAAGTGGATTCTTTTTGCTTTTTCACTGTAGCAATTAAGTTTAAAGGGAAAGCAATCTGCTTTTTGATTTCTTTAACTAAAATTTTCTTATACTTGGAGGAATCAAGAATGCTAGGTGCAATGGAAGCAGGCGGAACAAAATTTGTATGTGCCATTGGAGATGAAAAGGGAAATCTCTTTGAACGAATCCAAATCCCTACAACGGTACCAACCGAAACAATGGCAAAGGTCATTGCTTTTTTTTAAAAATATGATCTTGATGCAATTGGTGTGGGTTCATTTGGTCCCATTGATGTTAATCGAGAAAGTTCAACCTACGGGTATATTACGTCAACACCAAAAACAAATTGGAGGGATTTTCCGTTTGTACAAGCGTTGAAGAAAGATTTTCCTGTTCCTATTGGTTTTAATACAGATGTTAATGCGGCGGCATTGGCTGAGGTAACTTACGGTGCAGCCAAGGGTTTGGATAGCTGTTTATATATTACGGTTGGGACAGGAATTGGAGCAGGTACGGTTGTCCAGGGGAAACTGCTGCAAGGATGGTCACATCCTGAAATGGGCCATATCCTCGTGAAACGCCATCCACAAGATGATTATCAAGGAAGATGTCCGTATCATTCCGATTGCTTGGAAAGTTTGACAGCGGGTCCAGCAATCGAGGGACGATGGAACGAAAAAGGGATCAACTTAGTAGAACGGATGGAAGTATGGGATTTAGAAGGATACTATCTTGCCCAAGCACTCATGCAATACATTTTAATTCTATCTCCGAAAAGGATTATTCTTGGAGGTGGAGTGATGAATCAGAAACAAATTTTTCCTTCTATCTATGAGTATTTACAGGATTTCATGAACAATTATGTTTCCTTGCCAGAGCTTACGGAGTATATTGTGAGTCCTAGTCTAGGAAATGATGCAGGGATTACTGGTTCCCTTTTGCTTGCCCATCATGCAATTTTAGAAAGCTAACAAAGATAGTCTGGAGGTTATGATTTTGCAACCGTTATTTTTAAAGCCTGTGTTTAAAGAACGGATTTGGGGTGGAACAGCTTTACATAAAGAATTCGGATATGAGATTCCGACAAAGCAAACAGGAGAGTACTGGGCATATCAGCCCATCCAAATGGACCGTCAATAATTGATAATGGGCCGTTTGCAGGTTTTACATTGGATAAGATATGGCGGGAGAATCCTACCATGGAAGAACGTGGTATTTAAAGTGGCTGTTTACGAGTCAGTAGCAAAGATCAAAATGAATTACGACAACTAGAAGCCATGAAGGAAAATGGCATAGATGAACAGGATATCTTCATTGACAAACAAAGTGGAAAAGATTTCAAACGAGTCCAATATCATTTACTCAAGCGTATTTTACGAAAAGGGGACGTACTCTTTATTCATTCCCTCAATCGTTTTGCATCAGGTGCAGTAGTTACTAAAGATGTACCAAATAACGTTGTAGTTGGCGGTAATCCAGCTAAGTTAATTAAACAAATTGAAATATAAGTTTTCTTTTTATTGTAGCTAACGGAATTGTTATTTTAAAAAGGATTGGGAAACCTTTTGTAGTTCGGGTTTCCCTATTTTTTATTCAATTTATAAATATTTCCAGTTAACACAGCCTTTTATTAAAATATATATATGTAAATGTACGATTATGAGATTTATAATAATATGGGTTATCCATTAAACTAAGCATATAATTCCGTTAGGAAATAATGGTTTTTGGGGACTTGTTCTTTTTCTGAAGATTAGCAATATATTCTTCTATCATCATTTTAACCTCTTCACTTATATGCTGAGTTTAACTACTTAAAAATCATACCAAATCGGACCAAAAGAAACATTATATGCCAAGTATAACATATGATTTTGATAGTTTAAATGAATATATGATATCCATATATTTTTAGATGATTTACATATTCATCCAGATCAATTTGTGACGGCAACGGATGTAAGAAAGTGGATTAATAGCTTGTTAAATCCACATGAAGGAAAGCCTTTGGCGATCACGACGATTAATCGCCGATTAAATTCTTTACGAAGTTTTTATTCATGGGCGCAAAAAAGTAATAGACTGCCGCATAATCCAATGGAGGAAATCCCTGATTTAAAGTCTGCCGATGAAGATCAAGAAAAGATCATGTGGCTCACAGAAGAAGAATTTGAAGATCTTTTACATCGGGTGAGAAAGACACCGGTCAAAAGTAGAGGGGTGGAGCCCGAAGAAAAGTACCGACGTGATCGAGCCATTATTTATTTAATGACGTACGCTGGTTTGAGGGTGGATGAACTATCAAATTTAAAGTTAACCGATCTTGACTTAGAGTTAAGGCGTATTCGGATATTGGGGAAAGGACAGAAGCTTCGGACCGTGCCCATGTCCAATACCTTGTGGCAGGAACTGTACGACTGGTTAATTTTTAGAGCAGAAATGTCAAACAAGAAACCTCATGTGGAAGAGTCACCCTATGTGTTTTATAGCCAGAGGTCAACCAAATTTACGGTTCGTGGGATTCAGTCTATGATTGAAAGTTACAGCTTACCAAAGAAAAAGTTAACGCCCCATATGTTCAGGCATATATTCTGCAAATGGATGTTAAAAGCAACGAATAATGACATTGAAAAAGTAAGGAGACTCGCCGGTCACAGTAACATTTCAACCACGGCAAGGTATTTAAAAGATTCCTATAGTGACTTGGCGGATGCTGTGGAAGCTATGCCGAAATTTTAATTATGAAGATGGTCTAAGTTAGTTAAGGTATACGACATTATATTGAAAAGTACCAATATATAATAGAAGAAACTCGTAAAAAATAGCCTATATTCATCGGGAGTATAAGCTATTTATCTTTTAACAATCGGCCATTTTCCATATCCGTAATTCATTACTTTTTGTCACCTTTACTTTTCACCCATCTTTGATAATTCCCATCTAAAAGATATTTAACTTCCTGCACATTTATTATAGACCAACTTTCAGACGGGAAACGAGAAAGAAAAGAAAGAAAAAACCGATATTTTCGCAGTGTACAAAACTTACAACTTTTAGACCTTTTTTGGAAGTGCGAATGGAGATGAATGATAGAAAGTAATTGACAAGATTTACGTGCATATTTAATATTAAACTGTCCAATTAAATAAGAAATTTTCTCAGGTGCTTCAATTTTATTCGAAGATAATAGGGAAACCGGTTAAAGTCCGGTACGGTCCCGCCACTGTAATCAGCATTATTCGAACCGTTCAGCCACTGCAAAACAATTTGTGGGAAGGCTTCGGTGCTCGCTGTAAGTCAGGAGACCTGCCTGTGAAAAATAACACAATATACCTTCGAGGAGAGGTAGGTTGGAGAATTATATATGAGGATTCCTGTACGTGATTCATATATACATATTTCAACATAAACTCTGCCGAATAAGGCAGAGTTTTTTCTGTTTTGCAAGGGTCGTTGCTAGATTAAAAGAAAGGAAGATGGTTTTGCCAGATATTATTTATAATCGTGCAGCTGCAATCCGTCCGTTGAATAACAAGGTGATGAAGGGAGCAGAGTTTCGCTTAGATGATTTAACAAAGCCAAGAGGAAGTCTTGGGATGTTAGAACGAGTCATCATTCAGCTCGCAGGAATTACTGGAAACATTATTCCTTCCATAGATAATGCCGGCTGTGTTATTTTTGCTTCTGACCATGGTGTCAATGAAGAAGGGGTATCAGCTTATGATTCTCATGTTACGGAAGAAATGACGGTAAATATGTGCATGGGAGGTGCAGTGAGCAGTGTTTTGGCCAGACATAGCAGGATTGACTTACAAGTCGTTGACGTTGGAATAAAATCCAGAGTGAGGCACCCAAAAGCGGTGGTTCGAAAAATTTCCCCAGGTACCCGGAACTTTGTTCAAGACTATGCCATGTCTCGAGAGCAAGCAGTAGAGTGTGTGTCTGTCGGTATGGAAATAGCTGATCAACTTATTGCTGAAGGGAAGGAACTGTTGATTTTTGGAGAGATGGGGATTGGAAATACAACCTCTGCTGCAGCAATGGCTGCTGTTCTTTTGGATTTACCTGTAAAGCAAATCGTAGGCAAGGGGACAGGCATTAGTGACAGGCAGCATCAGCATAAGATACAGGTTATTGAAACAGCCTTGACTAAACACTGTATTTGCAAGGATGATCCATGGGATATCTTAGCTGCCGTTGGCGGATTTGAAATCGGGGCAATGGCAGGAGCCATGATTGCCGCTGCCAGCCGGTCCATTCCTGTTGTACTGGATGGATTCATGACAGGTATCGCAGCGTTAATGGCCTCCCGTTTCAATAAGGATATTAAAAATTATTTGTTTGCCTCCCATTGTTCATTGGAACCGGCACATATCTACGTATTAAAAGAATTGCAATTAGAACCAATGGTACAATGGCAGCTTCGCTTAGGTGAGGGATCGGGAGCGCTGCTAATTCTGCCCTCTTTGCAGCAAGCGTGTCGAATTATGGCGGAGACGTCTACCTTTGAGGATGCGAAAGTGAGTAACCCACATCGAACGGAATTAAAAGAGGATGCTCTCATGGATTATGATAGTAAAGACACTCTTGGCCATCTAAACTTGATTTTTCTTCTGCCGAACAGAAGGCGGTCTATAAAGCATTGGTGGCCGCAGGGATATTCGTTCTTACTTGCCTGACCCCATTTCAAAGGAAGCTCTGGGACGCATTATTCAAGCTGCTCATTTAGCTCCATCCGTCGGTTATATGCAGCCTTGGAATTTTATCGTTATATCAGATCAAAACATTTTAAATGAATTATATCGGGCAGTTGAGAAAGAAAGGATTCGGGCATCGGTAAATTATACTGATATGAAACAAGACCATTATTTGCGGTTGAAGCTGGAAGGACTATTGCAGGCGCCGATGACAATATGCGTAACGAATCATTCGGGAAGAGGAGGCCGCATGTTTTGGGGAGAAATACCATTCCGGAAACGGACTTGATGTCAACAGCCTGTGCTATTGAAAATATGTGGTTAGCAGCTCGGGTAGAAGGGATTGCGATGGGGTGGATTAGCATCTATCAGAAGGAAGATATTCGCAAGATTTTAGGAATCCCAGATTCGATTGATCCAGTCGCATTGCTTACTATCGGTTATACCTCCCATTTTCCGGATATCCCGGTATTGGAAAGGGTCGGATGGGGAAAAAGATTAAATTTGAAAGAGCTCATCTTTCAAAATATATGGGGGAAAGAGGAGAAGGATGTATGAAAATTTACACACGCGGAGGAGATAAAGGTAAAACCTCCATTATTGGTAAAGCCCGCCGTTTTAAAGATGATATTCGGATAGAAGCCTATGGAACCGTTGATGAAGCAGGAGCTTATATCGGGCTTATTATAAGTGAACTTGAAAAAGGAATGAGGATATTCGGGAACATCTCTTATCTGTCCAACAAATGCTTTGGAATGTCGGCGCAGATTTAGCTGCTGCTCCTGATGCAGATTACACCTACCGTACACCGGAAAATGCTGCTGCAGAGCTTGAACCCTTGATTGATTCCTATAAGGAGGAAGCAGATCAAATCACTAAATTTATTTTGCGTGGCGGAAGCCGTCATTCAGCGCAACTTCATGTCGCCTGTACAATTGTCCGACGGGCAGAACGATGTACTGTAGCTTGTATGCGCCAGGAGGGAATTCATTTACCGGCTTTAAAATATTTAAACAGGTTATCTGACTTGTTGTTTGTAATGGCCCGGGCTGTTAACGCCAGAGAGAACATAAAGGATATCGATTATAGAAACAGCACGGAAGTATTCAAAAACCCTGAAAAGAGAGATTAGGTTGGATATGAATTGAAAAATAAATTTTTATTTAATGAAAAGGAGCAATTTTAAAATGAAAAAACAAACATTTTTTACTCTGATTTCTATTATTGTCCCGACAGTTTTTTTAGCGGCTTGTGGAAATCAACAGACTGCTGCTTCTCCAAATAGTTCGAACGTAACTTCTCAAAGGCAGCCAAAGGAAAAAACATCATTCCCTTTAACGGTCACAGATGAGGCTGGAAATAAAGTCACGATTCAAAAACAGCCACAACATATCGTATCCGTAACAGAAGGTACTGATGAAATCCTTGCAGGTATTATACCAAAAAGCGAGTTGGCTATGGTGACAAACTTTTCAAGTGATCCGCAATATTCCCATGTCACAAATTTTGTTAAGGGAATTCCGCAAATTCAAGATGCCAATGCAGAGACAATCATTGCGGCTAAACCTGACCTTGTATTATTAGCATCTTTTACAAACCAAGGAATAGTTAATCAAATTAAACAAGCGGGCATTCCCGTCTATGAGTTTACCGATTTTACTTCTATTAGTTCCATTGAAAAAAATATCAAAGTAGTCGGCGAATTAGTAGGGGAGAGGGGAAAATCCAATCAGTTGGTACAGTCAATGGAATCGAAGATAAATACTATTTCAAATGCAGTTAAGGACAAAAAGAAATTGACGGTATTAGACTACAGTTCCTATGGTTATGCGGCTGGGGACAATACAACTGTTAACCAAATGATTGAAATGGCCGGAGGAATCAATGCAGCCAAAGGCTTAAATGGATGGCAAAAAATTTCTGAAGAAGAAATTGTCAAATTAAATCCTGATGTGATTATTGTTGCAGAAAGTGATAATGGGTTTGTAAAGAAGGTTTTGAGTGATTCTGCGTTACAAAATGTCAATGCAGTTAAGAATAAACAGGTTTTTGCTATAAATGGGCCGATTTATCATCTGTATCTCAATATATAATCAATGGGGTTTCTGATGTTGCACATGTGTTATATCCTGATGTGAAGTTGCAGTGATTGGAAACCGGATCGTATCTATTTTTGTAGCCATTGGATTATTCTTTATTATGGTATCCGCTCTTGAGATTTCCATCGGTCCAGTGTCCATACCGGTTCAGCATCTCATTGGTGAAGCATGGGGGTATTTCCATGGCATGCGTACAACCGATGCAGTGGTAGTTGGGGCCGTACGTTTGCCGAGGTGGTTAGCTGCTGTAATGATTGGCGCAGGGTTAGGGAGTACAGGAGCTGTTATGCAGGCTCTTTTCCGTAATCCAATGGCTGATCCTGCTATCATTGGGGTATCCAGCGGTGCTTCCCTTGGAGCGGTTATCGTGATTCAATCTGGTCTTTCTCAATTAAGTCAATGGAGCACGCCCCTTGGTGCATTTACCAGCGGAATAATAGTTGTATTCGTTATTTATCAATTATCAACTTATAAAGGAAGAACAGCCATTTATTCGTTACTTTTAGCAGGAGTAGCCATTAGCTCGTTTTGCAGTGCCATCGTGACCTTGCTTTTATCCTTGGCGCAACTTGAAACGATGCATGAAATGCTGTTTTGGCTCATTGGCGGTTTGGATGGTATCACTTGGCCTTCAGTTGGCATCGTATCCATTGTTGTTCTTCTTGGATTAGGGCTTTATACCATACAAGCCCCTTCACTCGACATTATTTCCATTGGGGAAGAACAGGCTGAAGGAGTAGGAGTGCCTTTACAAAGAACAAAGCGATTTCTTTTCATCATATCGGCATTGGTTGTTGGAGCTTGTGTAAGTGTAAGTGGTGTCATTGGATTTATAGGGCTGATTGTTCCTCACTTGCTTCGCATGGTGGTTGGTCCCCGCCATCAATTTCTTATTCCTGCATCTGCTCTTGGGGGAGCATCCCTTCTTTGTTTATGTGATGTGATCGCCCGTATGGTTTTTGAACCAGTTGAATTAAATGTAGGAATCGTTACTGCTTGTTTAGGGGCTCCTTTTTTCTTTATTTGTTACGAAAACAAGATCGAGGTATCTATCGAGAGGAGGGGTAACAACATGAGAAGTTCTTCGGTAATAACCAGGCCTGAAGTAGAAGAGGCATGCCACATGTCACAGCCAATCATCCAGGTTTCAAATCTCGGATACAGATCCCTGCTTCGAGAGATTCATGGGACCTGGCAAGGAGGAAAACTCATTGGCTTAGTTGGACCTAACGGGGCGGGAAAATCAACTCTATTACGCTTATTGGCAGGAATCTTAAAGCCTACGAAAGGTGAAATTCGTGTCAATGACCATCTTTTACATAAGAAACGGACGAATTGGCGTGCCAGGCAGATTGCTTATTTACCTCAGCATATGAACGATCAAATTCCCTATACTGTATCTGAATTTGTGGCTATGGGTCGGTTTGTATATCGCACTCAATCCGGGGCATTGACGAAAGCATGCCGGGAGAGGATTGAAGAGGGGTTACATCGGCTGAATCTGGTCCCTTACAGGGATACCCCAATGGTTCAGTTATCGGGAGGCGAACAACAGCGGGCAGCCATTGCTCGCTGTCTTATTCAAGAGAGTCACATCCTATTGTTGGATGAACCTATTGCGAGTCTTGATCTGTACTATCAGATGGATATTTTGCAGCAGCTAAAGAATTTGTCATCTCAAAAATACCTTGTAATTGTAGTTCTTCATAACATAGAACTTGCGGCAAGATTTTGCAGTCATTTGATTATGTTAAACAAGGGACGAATCCTTCATCAAGGCCGACACAAGAGATATTTAATGAGCAAACGGTACAGGACCTTTTTGGTATGCCAATCCAAATATATCCCGATCCATATAGTGGACATCTCCGTATGAGTATTCACTCGATAGAGGGGGACTAATTGCATTAAATAAACTTTAGAAGGTGTATACCAATTATGAAAATTCCTCGATTCATTGTAGCTGGAACTGGCAGCGGGGTTGGAAAGACAACACTAACCCTCGGTCTTATGGCGGCATTTAAACAGAAAGGATTGGCTGTTCAAGGATATAAAGCCGGGCCAGATTTTATTGATCCCAGTTTTCATACTCTGGTAACAGGGAGACCCTCGCGAAATTTGGACAGCTGGATGCTCGGTCCATCCACTTTAAAGGAGATTATTTATCGAGGAAGTAATGGATCTGATCTTTCTATCATTGAAGGGATGATGGGTCTTTTTGATGGGAAAGATCCCACAGGACTTCGGGGGAGTACAGCGGAACTGAGCCAGTTGGCAGAGATGTGGAAAGGGAGGATTGAAGGAACAACATTGAACACCCTCCTACAATGAAGATGATATTGATTATTTAATGATCTTCAACAAAAGGGCCATTTTATTGAATAACTCTCTTAAAAGAACTGGATATTTATGTTAAAATACAGATGAGATTCTGAAGGGTTGAACTTAAATCAACTCGCAGGTTAGTTGAAAAATCAGAGCATTTGGAATGAACATAAAATAGTAAAAATTTTCATATTTATAACTCTACTCGTTTAAATATTAGCTAAGAAATCAATTGCTGAAGAAATGTTTGATTGGATAAAAATTGAAAATGAAATATTTATAGACTTTAACTTGAGGAGGCAATCTAAATGAAGGTATGTTCGTTTTTACCCGCCGCTACCAATATGATCTATGAAATGGGACTAGAAAGATACCTGAATGGAGTCACATTTGAATGTCCATCGGATAAACCAAAAGTTGTTCGCACCCGTCTCGAGGGACGTAATCTTTCAAGTGCAGAAATTGAAACTTTTGTAACAGAATCATCAAATATGGGAAAAAGTTTATATTATGTGGATATGGAATTATTATCAGAAATAGCACCTGATCTTGTGTTTACTCAAGATGTATGTGACGTATGTCAAATTAGCACATCTGTTGTTCAAAGAGCCATTGGATCCCTTGAAAAGCAACCAAAAATGGTACCATTAATACCGCGAAGGCTACGGGATGTATATCAGAATGCACTAACCATTGCAAAGGAGCTAGGAGAAGAAAAGATTGGCCTTGATTACTTAGCTTCCTTACATAAGAGAGTACGTGCAATTACTGACAAACTTCGTGAACATCAAGCAGAACCAAAAAGAGTGATGGTTATGGAATGGTTAGATCCCATTTATAATTGTGGGCATTGGATTCCTGACCAAATCTCTTTGGCGGGTGGAGTGGATATGTTGTCCAATCCTGCAGGTTACTCTGTAGTGACTCCTTGGGAAAAAGTACAACAATATGATCCAGAAGTATTGGTTATCGCACCTTGTGGTTTTCAGGTGGAACGATCTATTAAGGAAATCGATCAGCTAACAAGTAAACCGGGGTGGAGCGAATTGACTGCAGTAAAAAACAAAGCAGTCTATCTTGCAGATGCAGATTACTTTACAACGCCAAGTACCACATTGGTAGACGGAATTGAGTTACTAGCTGCCCTCTTCCATCCACAACTGTTTGAAATTCCAGAAACATGCATGAAAAAGGTTGTACCTATTTCAGATACAGAATTATCATGGGTGTAAGTGATAATTCCTCAACAAGGATTTGGCGGGTTTCCTTTAGTAAAAAATCAACATTAAGCTTTAACATAGCCATAGTTTAAGAAAAAGTTGTTGTGTCGTAGATCGAACATACTGTTTAATAAATTTAAGCCTTTTATTCTATAATCGGGCGCTTTTGTGAAGTAACTATAGCCTAATTTCTCACTTACAATACCGAGAAATTAGGCTTTTTATATTTGATTTCCATAACGTTATAAATCACCAATTTCCTGATACTACCCTTACCTTATAAAATAGTGAATTAGATAAGCCTCGAGTTGGTTAGAAGTTGGAAAAGTGTGGTAAATTACTTGTCGAAGACTGGTACAAAAGATGGCAGATGTGGTAAATTCTAATGGCCGTTATCAGCTTTATCAATTCATATAAATTTTGGATTGTTAAGGGGAACAAGACAACCACAGTCCTTAATGATTTCGCTTATGTATTTGGTTCAAAAGGAATGGAAGAGTAATGAATACGAAAAGCTTTCTGATTGTCCATCCTTTAAAACAGCCTATACCTATCGAGAAGCTTTAAATGTTTTAATTAAAGGTCCTAAATATGTGGATGAAACACAGTTAAAAAGAATGATTGAAGAGGAATTGGAGATTGAAGAGAATTGGAAGAATCGGAAGTAAAACAAATGTGTGCTTACTGCGCAAAGTGGTTTCCACAAACGGAAATGCAGCAGTAAGATTAAAACAGTCGTGAAATCTTTGACTGTGGAGGTCATTTCACGACTTTCAATGAAATATGTGCTTACATGTCTATTCAAATATTAAAAACCTGTATAGAATAAATTCTACACAGGTTTTTGAAAATCCTATTAGTTTGTCAACAGCCCTAAATAGAGTGCTTTCCTTAACCATTTACTTTAAGAACAAGCTTTTTACACCTTTATAAATTAAGACTAGTGAGAAGACTAAAACTGTTAGTATTCCAAGGATATTTGTAACTGGTGAAATGCTTTCAAGAAAAGAATTAGCTAAAGGAACTTTTATAAGTGCAAAACCAGATAAAATTGTCGCAAGGAATAAGAAAATTCGATTATCCATTGATTCCTCCTCCTTCCTATGTGATTGATAGATTATATTTCATTTATATTACAAATATGCCATTATCATTACGGAAGTTTGTATTATAGGAAAAGGTAAACACATATCAGGTTTCTAAGTTATTTTCATACTAATGCGGGGCAAGGGTTGAATAGGAGATGGCTACGATTATCCCTCTTCTTATTGTACTGACGAACAGCGAACAGCATTCCTGTAATGAAGAAATATGAGGTTTGAACATAAAAAAGCCCCTTGGTAAGATATTAAGCACCAAAGAAGGGCAGATCACGAATTGATTTTCTCTTTCTTTGGGTCTTATGTAAATTCCATATAACTGTACTTTGGTTGAATTTAAAATTTATACTAAAATAAATTCTGGTTATCTTGAGGACTTTAAATCGCAAAGAAATGGATTTCATTCATTGCCGTTAACATTTCTTTTGCAAATTATAAGGACTCCATTTATAAGTTAGTTAAAGAATTGAAAAGGATGCACTTTGTAAGACACTTTTTCAGATAGACAGTTGTTTTTAATAATTCGTATAATATCAATTAAACGAATAGTTACCGTTAAGATACATCATAAAATAACTTGTAACAGTGCTAACCTTAAAAGCTCAGTTGCTAAATTAATATCCCAGGGTATAATGCAAATGATATAGAATGGAAATGCGATCCTGCACCAGAAGACGAAAAGTAATAAATATATAGCAAGAAAAAAGGGCAGCTGCATAAGTATAATCGGCTCTCATTTTTCATGTACGATTGCTATAATATTGGTAAATCATACATAAAGAAAGTTGGTGCCATATGTACGCTCCAGGACATATTACTCGTGAAGAAGAAGCAAAACTTCCTTTTTTCAACGACCATAAAGAAGCGAGAGAATGGTTTAAAGAAAAATATGGTGATAGTTTCATATTAACTTCCTCTGAAATGATTGATGATCAAATTTGTTATTTTTACTACTTAATCTTAGACCGCAAAGTATTTGAAGCTGGCGAGAAAGAAATGGAATCAAAAGGAATCATGACGGATGTCATCAAATTCATGGGCAGCTATCAAGAAATTCAAATCATGGAAGATGGAAGTGCTCATATCGTCCATTAATAAGCACCAAAGAAGGGCAGGATCACGAATTGATTCTGTCTTTCTTTGGGCCTTGTGTAAATTCCACATAACTATAATTTGGTCGAATTTAATAAGATTGCTAATTGGGGTCTGTTGACGAATACAGACCCCAAGCTTAAATTAACCAATATTTTCTTGTAAATTGTTTGAACGACTCATTCATGCATGTGTCAGTTCATCCACGGTGAACGATAATGTGCGGGCTTTCCGTGAGTCGAACAATGGCCTAGTTTCCTTTTTTACAAACACAGTTTTTATCGATGTGAAAAACTCAATGGCTGCACGGCCTTGTTCTCGAGAATGAGAACTTGATTGTTTCATACCTCCAAACGGAGCTTGTAGCTCTACACCTGCATGGCTTGTATTATGATAAACGGAAATTAAATGTTTATTACAGTCGAGGAAAAATACCGAAAGCGGATGTGGAACTTTCAGGCACCCCCTATTGGAATAGATCCACAGTTGAAAAGCTCTGTGAACAGGCGAAAGGTCGATTGAAAAAAGATTAAAATATGTGTTCGTTTGATGGGACAATCAAATACAAATTGACGGATATTGAAAGACGGGTGCATAATGTATAAGAACGATGTCGAATAATAGAGAAATTAATAGAATGATATTTTATGATTTATTGAGAAGGAGAAGGTTTTATGAAATCCACTGGTGTTGTTCGGAAGGTCGATGAATTAGGACGTGTGGTAATCCCTATCGAATTAAGACGTACACTTGATATCGCAGAAAGAGATGCTATTGAAATATTTGTTGATGATGATCGTATTATATTGCAGAAATATAAACCAAGTATGACTTGCGTAGTAACAGGTGAAGTTTCTGATCATAATCTAAATCTTGCTGATGGTAAATTAATTCTTTCTCGCGAAGGTGCAGACAAATTAATACAAGAAATCCGACAATCATTTGAATTAGCGAAATAATAAAGAACTCCAACTCCAGGAAAGGTGTTGGAGTTTTCTTATTATTTCTATGGTCCTGCGATGATTGATCGCTATATGGATTATAATCCGTTTCGATTCCGGTATTATCACGTTCTCTTAACCAGGACTGGAGGCCTCTTCAGCCTTTCTGGATAAGTTCATATCAAATTTACCCTATTGAATAATATTAATCTACTATATTTTAAACTACTAATCTGATTACTTAAAAAAATTTTCAGGTAAATAGAAACCATCGGAGGAAAATATCTCCTTTTGTCGAAATCTTTTTATTAGACTAAAGAGGTTGTTACTTATGATAAAAGAAGCATTAATTAAAATAAGTAAAGACATCGCATGGCCTGCATTTAAAAAATTAATTAAATTATTTGTTGAAGAAATTATAAAATTTATTTTTGTTATTCTTAAAGGGAAAATTCGTGAGTATTGGAGCAAAAAGACTAAGGAAAAAGAAGATAAGGTTCAAGAAAATATTAAAAAGGCACAAGAAAGCGATGATTTAAATGCAAAGGGACGTTTATATAAAGAGAATGAACAGTTAAAAAGAGATATCGAAAATTTACAACAATACAAGAAAGATGTTGAAGATATTCTTGATAGCGTACAGGAAAAAGCTTCAAAAGAAATTGAATCAAAAATTGAAAAATCAAAAGCTGATGGCCTAATTGAAGAAAATGATGGAAAACTAAGTATCAAAAAAAGAAGGTATATCTTCAATTAGATAAAACTAATGATGATGATAATAAAGCTTAATAATTTATTTAAAGCATCCTTCGGGGGCTGTTGACAAACTAAATAACTATACTTTATTTTTGTTTTGATTAGCTATTTCAACAGCCTCATGACCAAGGCTCTTTTTTTGTTACCCTAAAAAATGATGTCCACTAAGTATTAGTTGCGTGATATTTCTCCATTGCTACACAGACCCCCTTATTCTTTTAGACGTAGGGATGAACATGGGTGCAAGTTGTTTTAGCCACCTAAAAATCAATGTTACCAGCAAAATATGGACAACTTTGACCATCAACTTTTGCCCTTATAAAAACAAAAATCCCGCCTTAAAAGGCAGGGATAACATAGGACGATGAGATAAATGAGTTAGGACTACATAATCTTTCTTTGTCAAAAACGTTGTACTCTTTTAAAAAGGGGAAATTTTACTTTTGCACTTGGTTCTTCTGGATTAATTGTTCAGCCCATTCTACAACTTCTTTTGTTGATGTAATCAAGAGCTCCTGATTATTTCTCCCCCTGAAATCTATTCCTATATTGGCATTTGGGAGTTGGTCTATCGTCCTTGCCCCCATAAATGGTTCCTTTTCAAAGAAGGATGGCAATTCCCAACGACTTCGGGTTTCCCCTTTACGGGTCAATACGAGGGAATCGTGAAAATAAAATATGCCTGCGTTCGTTCCTACATATATCCGGTTCGCATTTTTATACTTTTCCCGAAACACAACATGGGGATGCTGTACTAAATAAGATGGAGCTTTTTTTCCTGGATCAGTTAGATCAAAGACCTCTTCCATCTCCATATAACCATAAATCACATGAAGGTTGGGTGCACCCTTTATGTATTGATAGCTGCCATTAACGGAACGAATAGCTCTAAACCAACCGTAAAAGAGAAAAATATCACCGGTACCAACACCGTACTTCTTAAGTCTTTTCTCAAATTGATCCGCTTGACCAAATGCAGCTTTCCAATTTTTAGGACGCTCCGCATGGAATGACTGCTGTAGATCCGGATCCAAATGGCATTCGTTATACGGAGCTATACCAACTTGCTGCATTACAACGCTCAGTGGAGTATTGGAGTCAAATTGGAGTTGGTTATAAAAGATTCCGGAACCACCACCCGGAATAGGCAAAGAAACGAGACGATTCCCGTAAATAAAGCTTGGCCAACCACCAGATTTAGAATCAAATCCTTTACGACTGAGGATTACTTTTCGAGGCATGATATCTTCGTTCCTTCCTATTAACCATTATTTAAAATGCTATAAAAGCTAGGTCGATTAAAACAATTTGATTTTTTTACTTTGTTTATTTTGGTGGTTAAATCTTCGACATACCCCTTACCAAACTTAACTGCAATGTGTAATCCTTTTTATATTCTTAATAGCTTATGAAATTCCTGCTGTTACGCCTTCACTCCTTCAAATATTTATATAAGACTTCATCACACTAATTGGCCTCAACCTCTAAATCCTGCCCGAGTGGAATTACCCTTGCATCCCCAAAAATCATTTTCTCTTTTGCTTTATTTTTGAATATAAGTTTCGATACTACTGGATGACCTGAGTTTATTTCTTTTGAAGTATGGGTGCAATACTTAAAAGTTATGACACCAGCGATTATTGCCCAACAAAAAAGCAGCTTGTTAGCTGCTTGACTTTATCGACCAATGGAAGAATCTTTTTTTCTTATTTTACGTACTAAAGCAGGTATTTCTGGGATTCCTAGCTCATAAGTCAAAATTGCCCGATGATTACCATTGCGCCCAACGTAATAGTTGCCTTCTAAATCTTCATATAAGCAAACCAAATTACGCCTTTTATAACCTTGCTCTAAAATTTGTTTTCTTAATCCTTCAATTTCTGGGGTATAAATTTCTTCAAAAGGTCTAGATAGGCTAATAATTTTTTTAGGGTCTATTAATTTTTCTTTTTCATTTCTGAAATGATATTGTTCACGGGGGAAAATACTATTTATATACGGTACATATTTCCATCTATTTTCCATTGTTAACAACACCTTTTGACTTTGCGGAAATCCGTACTCTCAATTTCCTACATGTTTCTGGACTTTATCCGCAAAACTGTTTGCCGAATTAACCATCTGTTTACTCTTTGCTATATAGCCATTCATAGCATTTTGTGTACTTGTAATAACGGATTGCACTTTGTTACCGATTTGGTATACATCAGATTGTTTTGGTAAATTTTCGGGCAACGTCTCTCCTAGCTGGGAGGCAGTGCTATTCATGCTTGCAAAATCGTTGTCAAAAGAAGTTAAGTTATTCTGAAGCGTTTGTACATCCGATTGAAATTGTGCATCATCCGACTGAATACTGTCGTCATCGGAACCTACACTGCCTGCATCCGAACCTACACTACCTGCATCTGAACCAGCTTGAGGTCCGGGAGGTTCATTCATCACTTTCTGTTCAGCTTGCGCTACCCTTGCCAGGTCTTTTTCTTCAGTACTAATAAAGTTTCCTGTTTTTTGGACATCATTTTGTAAATACTGTTCGCCATTTTGAATCGATTGCATTTCCTTATTAACTTGGTCTTCTAAACTTGATAATTGGTTATTTAAATTGGCATTTTGTTGGGCTTGTTGCGCTGCTTGTTGGTCATTCGAAACGGAGGCTTGAATTTGTGAGACAGCCGTATTGAAATCATTTAATGTTCCAGGCTTAAATTCAATATTCGATACGGTTCCATCGGTTCGGGGAACCGCCAAATCAATTTCTTCATTCGAAAATTTTCCCGTATAGGTCTTTCCACTGGCTTTCATCGTGATGCTGATCGTATTTCCAGCTATTTGACCCGTCAACGGAATGTCAGCTGTTTTAAATTGATTATTCGAATCCTCCCATCTTTCATAAAAGGAGCCATCCAAATTCCCATTTGTATTCGTAAATTGAAGAAACAGAACTTCTTTGGAAACTTGGTATATGTATCCCTCAACTTGATTATTAGATGGATTATTTGGAACCTGTTGATTTGAATTGGATACATTAGATGGAGTTGTATGGGAGACAGTTGATTGTGAACATGCCGCCAAAAGAAAACAACTTATAACGATCGGAAACCCCTTTTTCATAGTCCAACTTTTCCTAACCCAATTTTTCTCTCTCTCAGACAATTGCCTTCACCATTCCCCGTTTAAAATAATTGATTCCGTGCCTATCGAAGTAGTTATTTACATTCTATCACAGTAGTAAATTTAAGAATTACTTGGCTTCTAGAGTCAAGGGTTTAAGCGGTACCGGACTGATGGCACTTGTTTTTTAGGGCCAGAGGGAGGATTAGGAGCGGCCCTTGACGAGGCATTGATTCACTAGTTAAAAATCTATATATGAACTTACGTTCTTGGAACTAACAAGCGCGTGAACGTGGGGATTCCAAAGGAATGAAATCCCATTGGTCGACGCCCCCTTAGGGGATAGAATCGTGGTGTTTCATTTTAACCTGCCCCACATTTCTGTTTTTAGCCCGCCGCGCCGTAACAAGATGCACCGCGCTATCGTAGATCGAATCTGAGGAACGGGGTCTTGGGCGGGAGTAGTCATTTCTATACAAGACGATCAGTGGGGAACGAATAGTGAGAAACGATCACCCTTTTGACGCTTTTTTGAAGTATTAGGGACGAGAAACGTTTGTTACATTACCAGACATTAGACTGGAGCCAATCATTAATTGGGCGGAGCTCTATTTGATACGAGGAACGGACGTTAGTTCCAGTGCAGGTGCGGAATTTGGGTAGATATTGGCCTTAATGAGCGAAAAAGTAGAATGGTTTAAGATCAACCAAGATGAACCGGACCATAAAAAAATGAGTAATCGCGAAAAGACCTGTTAAGGTCTTTTTTAAAATTCTGTTTTACTCAGTTATATTTACCAAAAAATCCCTATTTTAAAAGGAGAAAATTAACAATGGTGTAACAAACTCTTAACATTATCTCAATAGTCCCACAATTTATTTAAGCTATATTTTATTAGTTAAATAACCTAGTTACTAATGAATCTTAAGAAGTATCCAGTTAGGATAAATTTTAAAAAAAGAGAGGATTGATTACCCATTATAACATTTTTACTTTTTTGTCTCATCATCATGGTCATTTGGTTTATTTGGATTCAGTCTGCTCCTCTAGAGGCTGGTAATAATGATGTTGTGTTAGTGCTTGGATATAAAATGACCGGAAATACTATCCACCCATTGCTTGAAGAGCGTTTGGAAATGGTTATACAGCTGCTTCAAATGGAGGAATACCTGAAGAAAAAAGTAATTGTTTCAGGTGGTGTTGTTGGTTGGATCAAATCTGAAGCAGAAATAATGAAGGAATATCTGATCAAGCATGGTATTGAACCAAATCGTATTTTGGTAGAAAATGAATCAAGAGATACGGTTGAAAATTTACAATTCACGAAGAAAATCATGGAGCAAGCGGGATTTAAATCATGCGTGATTGTTTCTAATTCCTTTCATATGCGGCGAATTACCATGATTGCAAAAAACGTGGGGTTAGGAGCAACCTGCTATTGTAAGCGCTCTTTGATAACGGCTTTAAAACAATGGAATCCAACCATAAAGGAAATTAAGGCTTTTAAAACGACACTAAGTCTATTAGTAAGTTAGATTGAGATTTTTATAGTTTATTTATAATCAAGCTTATGAGGATAATAGTTTATAGTACTCATTCAAAAATAGAATTTTAGAAGGTGATCCAGTGAATTACACAATTAAAGATATAGCATTACAGCCGGAGTATCAAAATCTACCGTTTCCCGTGTAATATCTGAAAATGGATATACAAGCAAGGAATCACGAGAGAAAGTGTTAAAAGCAATTAAAGAGATGCAATATAGTCCCAATGGTGTTGCAAGGGCCATGGTTTCGCAACGAACTAACAATATTGGCGTTATCATTTACCGCCAGCATCATCCCATTGCTTCACATCCTTTTTACGGAAAAATTCTCGATGCAATTCTTATGACTGCAGCAAATCTGAACTACTCTGTGTTTGTGACAACAGATAAGGAAATGTCGTTAATTTCTGCTGACGGTATGCTAGAAAAAAGAGTGGACGGATTAATTTTAATTAGCCGGCTTAGCCAAGAGGTCATCGGCTATATTGATCAATTTAACATCCCTTACCTTATGGTAAACGGCACAATGGAAAAGAATGATGTGTTTCAGATTGTTAACCATGATAGAAAAGGCGGGATCATGGTTGCAGATCATTTATACGAACTAGGACATAGGCATATCTCGGTGATTGCCTGCCCCAAGAACACAGAAGCCATCATTTACGCCTGCAGGGTTTTTTAGCACGCATGCATGAGTTGGGCTGCACTATTAAACAAGAAAATATCTTCTATTCTCCTACCTCCACATATGAAGATGGGTATAAGGGATTATCTATCAAATGGGAACAATTCGGTACCAAAAAACCGACAGCTATTTTTGCTACAAACGATATGTTAGCCTTAGGAGCGATGAAGGCACTTTTGGAAAAAGGCTTTAAAATACCGGATGATGTAGCAATAACCGGGTTTGATAATATTGATTTTTCAAATATGTTTCATCCACCCCTAACAACGGTAAAGGTAGATAATTTGAGAATGGGTAAGGATGCCGTTCTATTGCTGGATCATTTAATAAAAAAAGAACATCTGACTCCGGAACGAATTGAATATGAACCTCAAATAATCATACGAAAATCTACAAAATCAGTATAAAGTTTTTAGAGTATTGTAAAAAAGGTAAATTGCTGATTTACATTATCTTAAAATTAGATTAATAGTTACTAAATATTTTTATTTTATAGTTATAAATATAAAGAGAACTGAAATCAATTAAAAAGGAAGACTATAAAATCCTTACCTTTTAATGGAAGTGTGGGAACGTTCCCATAAAAGTTTCAGATTCTTTTTCTTTAAATTATCCTACTAATTAATAAGGCGGTGTAACGGCTCCTGAAATCTTCATATGTATATTAAGCTAGCATTATATTAAAAACTAACAAATAGATTAATATTTCTCACCAGTATTTATTTCATTTATATAAACAAATATAAGAATTATGGGAACGTTCCCATACAAAAACTATGAGGTGACATTATGAAGAAAATGGTTCCAGCAGTTCTGATATCGACAGTTTTAGGTGTAGGTCTTCTTTCTGGTTGCGGTAATCAAGTTTCAAATGCAAAAACAAACGAGGTCGTAGTAATTAAGGCACAAACAGCAGGAGCGGAAAAAACACGAGTAGATAATTTAGTTAAAGCTGCAGAAAAACTAAACAGCGAACTGAAAAAAGAAGGTAAAAATACTACGGTAAAAGTAGAAACGAATGATTTCCAAGGAAGTTGGGATGACTACGCAAAACAATTCATGCTGTCTTTTAGAGCAAAGAAAGAGGCGGATATCTATGCAACAGGTCATGATAATATCGGCTGGCTTGCAGATGGGCATTATATTCAGCCATTAGATGATGTAAAGAGAGATAAAGCCTATTCAGATGTATTCCCGACCCTATGGAAATCTGTTACGTACAAGAATCATACCTATGGAATTCCACAGGATACAGAAGCAAGACCTGTATTTTATAACAAAGATGTCTTAAAGAAGCTGGGATGGTCGGATGATCAAATTAACAGCCTTCCTGATCTTGTGAAGAAAGGCGAGTTTACTCTGGATGATATGACAAAATTGGCAGAAGAAGCACAAGCAAAAGGTTTCGTTCAATATGGAGTCATCCATCGTCCAGTAGATGGTCCGGACTTCCAGGAATTGGCTTATGATTTTGGTGCAAAGCTATATGACGCGAAAGAAAATAAGCTTGTTCTTGATAAAAAAGCTGTTGCGAAACAATTGAACTACTTCTATGATCTTGCACAAAAGAAATTGATTCCTGCCAACCTTACATCCATGGACTGGACAAGCATTCATAAAACAGTTGTAAATGGGAAGTCCCTGTTCTTCTACGGTGGAATTTGGAATGTATTCAATTGGAGTCAAGATAACTTCAATGACAAGCTTGGAAAAGTTGATGCTAAATGGGTTAATGAACACTTTGGTATGATGCTGATTCCTGCAGCAGATAAAGGTGGAAAACCAGTAACATTATCTCACCCATTTGTGTATACTGTTTCTTCCCAATCCAAGCATCCGGAATTAGCTAAGAGATTAATTGAATTGGTTGCAGATCCAAAGCTTCAAGCTGCACATGATGTTAGTACTACACACTTACCAGTAACCAAGAAGGCTTCAGAGGAACCAACCTTTAAAAATGATATTACATTAGGTAAGACTGCTTATATGCTGGACTATACAACTTTCTTGCCAAATGCTCAAGGATTCCCTGCGTATTCAAAGGCTATTTTTGATGCTATCCAAGCAGTTGAACTAGGTAAGAAAACACCGGAAGAAGCCTTAAAGGATGCAGAAACTGAACTGAAATCTTCTCTAGGTGATAAATTAAAAGTTGTTGAATAAAACATTGCTTCCGTACCTGGCTTTATGCCAGGTACAAACATTTTAAGGAGGAAATTCGATGCTTTTTTTCCGAAAATGGGGCTTTCCGACTGTCATGCTGGGTCCGTTTATTTTGTTAATTGCCATCTTCTTTTTCTTGCCGGTTATTTTGATTACCATATTGGCATTTACAAATATGGATTCTTCGATGCAATGGACATTTAATGGGCTGGCTAATTTTCAAAGGCTATTCCATGATCCAAACATTTTGGAAATCCTTAACCATACACTGGTTTATGTCGTGTTTACTCTAGTAATTAACGTTATATTTGGATTGATCTTGTCGATTATTACCACATATTTTGTTCAAAAAGAGTCTGTCAGTTTATTTATCAGGACAATTTGGATGCTTCCTCGCATGTCACCTCCGGTTGTCTATATTTTACTATGGTTATGGTTTTTAGATTCAAGCCAATATGGTGTGCTCAACAGCATTCGCTCTCTTTTGCATTTGGGGCATCAAGCATTGCTGACAACTCATCCAATGCTCGTAGTCATTTTAGCCAATGGAATCATCGGGGCGTCTTATGGCATGATTATTTTTTCTTCCGCCATTAAATCCATACCGCAGGATTTGTATCATGCGGCAAAGGTTGATGGTTCATCTACATGGTCCATAATCTATGAGATTATTATTCCTTCTTTACGCTGGCCTATGATGTTTGTAACGATGTGGCAGTTGCTTTCTTTATTAACCTCCTATGAATACATTCTTCTCTTGACAAAAGGAGGACCATTACATGAAAGTGAAGTGCTTTCACTTTATTCTTTTCATAGTGCTTTCCAAAACTTTGAATTTGGATATGGTTCTGCTGTTGCATTAGTTCTTGTTGTCATTGCACTGATCCTTTCCTTTCTTATGTGGAAGGTATTTGGGATGAATAAAATGATAAAGAATTCGCGTATCGATTAAGGAAGGGGACATCGACGTTTTATGAAGTGGTTACGTAAATCACCATACTTTATAGCCTATATCGTTTTAGGTATAACAACTTTACCTATTCTTATAATGTATATTTGGTTAATCCTTAACTCGTTTTCTACTAGAATGAAGTACGGTTTAATTCCTGAACATTTCACATTGGAGAATTGGAGCTTTCTCTGGTCGAATATCAAGCAAGGGGGAACAGTACTTCCAAGTATTTGGACAGCTACATGGAATTCTATTTTCTTTTCTGGGATGTTAACATTCTTCGAAGTGGTTATTGGTTTAATGGCTGGATACGCACTGGCTCGCCTAAACTTTCCCGGACGGCAAAGACTCATGCAAATGACGCTATTATTGCATGCATTTCCAAGTGTTGCCTTGTTGATTGCCGTTTTTTATATTTTAAATTTCTTAGGTTTATATGACACATTATGGGGAGTCATCCTAGTCAAAACGGCGCTCCAAGTACCGATGACTGCATGGATTGTTAAAGGTTTCTTTGATGAGGTGCCATGGGATGTTGAATGGGCTGGTTTAATTGATGGCTGCAGCCGTCTTAAAGTTTGGTATCAAATTGTTCTTCCTCTAGTTAAACCGGGGATTGCTGCGGTTACAATATTTTCATTTTTATCTGGCTGGTCGGAATTTCTTCTTTTGTATAGTTTTATAGTCAGTGATGAAAACGTAACATTGTCTGCTTACCTCCAAAAACTCATTAGTGATCCAAACATGATTAATTACGGATTGTTAAGTGCAGTTTCCTTATTTTACATGTTGCCTATTATCGTCATGTTTATTACAACACAGAAATCACTGCTTCAAGTCAGTGCAGGTGGAGGAAAAAGGGTATGAAAATTGAACTAAGGAACGTTTCAAAGGCATTTAATAAAAATACGAATACCATTAATAATTTGGATTTAATGATACCTGAAGGTGAACTCGTTGCATTGTTGGGACCAAGCGGCTGTGGGAAATCAACAACCATGCTGATGATTGCAGGGATTATTAAACCAAATGATGGAACGATTTTATTTGATGATGAACCTGTTAATGATGTAGAAACAAAAGATCGGAATATTGGTATGGTTTTTCAAAGCTATGCATTATACCCGCATATGACGGTATTGGATAATATTGCATTTCCATTAAAGCAAATGAAGGTGTCAAAGGAAGAGCGGTATCAACGAGCCAAAGAAGCAGCTAAGAAAGTATATCTTGAAGCTTTCCTAGACCGTAAGCCTTCAGAGCTATCAGGTGGACAGCAGCAACGGGTTGCTCTTGCAAGGGCGATTGTAAAAAAACCGCGTGTATTATTACTGGATGAACCATTGTCAAATCTTGATGCCCGGCTAAAAATTGAAATGAGAGAAGAAATACGTCGTCTGCAAAAGGATCTTGGCATCACAACCATTATGGTTACGCATGATCAAGAAGAGGCTATGACGATGGCCGATCGGATAGCTGTAATGAAAGAAGGAAACATTGTCCAATATAGTACTCCTATGGAATTATATCAGCAGCCGCAAAATTACTTTGTCGCTCAATTTATTGGTACACCGCCAATGAATTTTATCGAGGGGACAGTATCCAATGAAAGTTCCTTGTATTTTAAGACAGGGGAAACCAAGCTTATCTTCCCAATCGATGTGCCGATTCAGGACAATCAATCTGTTTCCCTTGGCATTCGTCCACATGAAATTCAGGTGGGCAGTGAGGGTGACCTTCAATTTAAAGGGAAGGTGTTACTGGCGGAATCCTTAGGGCATGCAACCTTAGTGAGTGCAGAAGTTGAAAAAAGCTATATTCGCTTTATGATATCACCGCAATTAATGCCTACGGCTGGTGCCATTCTGGACTTTTCCGTAAAGAAAGAAGCGGTACATTTATTTGATTCGAAAACCGGCGAAAGGCTTGTATGAACATGAAAAACGAGTTACTTAAGTCAGCCATTGAATTTGCAAAAGAAGCGGGACAGCTCATTCGAAAAAATATCCATCAAACTAACAACATTAAACAAAAACTGAATCATGCGGATCTTGTAACGGAAGTGGATCAGCTGAGCGAAGCTTTATTAAGAGAACGAATTAAAACCATGTATCCTGACCATTGGATCTTATCAGAGGAAGCAAATGGACAAGCAAATCCTTTTGAAATCATAAAGCAGAAAAAAATCGGAATAGGATGGGTTATCGATCCGATAGATGGAACAACTAATTTTATTCATCGAATCCCTCATTTTGCCGTCTCCATTGGAATTGTAAAAGATGGAGAACTGATAGCGGGGGTTGTGTATAATCCAATCAACAATGACCTTTATTATGCGGCAAAAGGCAAAGGGGCTTTTTATAATGAAACGCCGATCCAGGTAAGTAACGAAACAGAAATAGAAGAAGCCGTACTCGCAACAGGGTATCCATCTAAAGAATGGAAGGAAAATTCAACTGTCGTCAAGCAAATCGATGCACTAACTGGGAAATGCAGAAGTATTCGGCTGCTTGGTGCTTCCAGTTTAGACTTATGTTATGTCGCTAAAGGATTATTATCTGGGTTTTGGCATGACGAGCTTAACCCTTGGGATACAGCTGCCGGGCTCCTGATTTTACGAGAAGCCGGCGGAAAAGTAACCACACGGTGCGGTCAGCAGTTTCATCTTGAAGACCGTACACTTGTAGCCTCAAACGGATTTATTCATGATTCATTTTTGAAACTTCTTAAATAGGATTTAGATTGTAAACTTTAAGAGGAAGGTAGTTAAAAATGAGACGGTCTTTGATTACAGCTCATAGTGGCTGCATGAATACACCCGAAAATTCCATTCAGTCTGTTCTTGAAGGTCTAAAAGCAGGTGCAGAAATTATTGAAGTAGATGTCAGGTCCACGATAGACCAGGTTGTAGTCCTTCGACATGATGAAAATGTTTCTACTCCGTTCGGAAGCAGCAGTATACAGAGTTTGACCTTTGAGGAATTAAAAAATTATGTAAAAAACGAAGAGATTATCCGACTTGAGGATGTCTTACCATATATTCAAGATAATAATAGAATGATCAATCTCGATGTAAAAGAGGATAGCGCGATTCATCCGATGATTCAATCAATCGAAAAATATAAGATGAGAGATTCTGTTATTATTAGCGGATGTGAGAAAGAAAGGGCGGGTTATTTAAAGAATCATTACCGTCCCTATCAAGTTCTGCTGAACGCAAATACAAATGCCGGCTTACAGTCTATGGAAATGAATTATGAAGCTTTTATTCGAGAAACGTGCCAGGATGCGATAGCTGCCTCGTGCTGCGGCATTAATATCAATTATCATATTTGCCGGGAAGAATTGTTTGAAGTTGCCAGAAAACGCTGCCTGCCTGTTTTAGTCTGGACCATTGATGAACCGGATGCAATGGAGAAGTTTTTGAACATGGGGGTACATTCCATTACTACCCATGAAGTCAAAACATTAATGGAATTAAGAGAACACTTAATCTAAAGGAATCTTTAGGAGGAAAAGGTTTTGATTGATACTTTTTTATATGAATTTAAAAAGAAAAACGAAAAAATCATTGAATTTACAAAGGATAATAAAATTTCAGCGATTGAATTCTATAATCTTGGCATTATGCAGCTAGAGTTTTTAAAAAAGGCGGATCCAACAAATGTATCCAATATTTCACAACAGGCGGAATTCTATCATTTGGATGGAAATTTGCGTAGAGCAGGAGAGCAGTATCGCAAAGTATTTGAACTGGATCCTCTTCTTCCGTTAACCACAGAGGAGGAACGGATGATTCAAAAGTTTTGCCCCGTTCTCTTAATTAACCAGAAAGAATGTTTCCCGCTAAAAGATATCGTTGCAGTGCATCATCCAGACAAGCCTTTGATTGGCTATCATTTATTTTGGGAAGATGATTATGATTACCCTGATGACTATGAACCATGCGATCATGAAGAGGTTTGGGTGGAATATAATCCGGAAAAAGAAGAAGTGACAAACGTTATGAGTTGGTTCCATGCCCGCGTATTGGAATCAAAAGCGGCAGTAGTTGAGGCGCATAGCAATCAGCAGCGGCCGATTATTCGGATTGAATGGGGAAAGCATGGATCGCTGCTTTGTGGATGGGAAAACATGATAGAACCATTAACTGGGGTACCTTTGCCTCAATGGCTAAGGGAAACTTATGAACATGTGAAAACAGGAGGTCGTGTGCCTTTCCATCCATTAAAAAAATACTGGCCTAAAGGATATGATGGAACATTTGAGGAGTACAGCGATTTTTCCTTTCAGGTGGATCCATTGGAATGGCTGCAGAAGAAGCCTCTCTGTTTTAAGTCAAAATGGGTAAATGCCGTTATATTTACGCATGCCCTACTTTATAATTTTCATGTCAAAATGGAGTGGCCGGATCGTTTCTTTCGTTCCTTAAAGTAGTATAATGAAGAACTATCATTTTGGAATCGTTAAGGAGTAAATCATGAGTGGGAATCTAACCAGTATCTTATTAGCGTTTTCAGCCGGAATATTAGGAGCTTTTCAAGCATCTATGAATGCCCAAATCGGTAAAGTATCCGGGCAATATGGCATGATTATAGGAGTATCCCTCGTACAAGTTATTGTAGCCGCTGTGATTCTATTGAGAGGGGGATTAAGTACAGTTGCTTCAATTTCCTCGCCATGGATGATTGTAACCGGGGCATTGGGTGTTATAATGATGTTCGGAGTATCGTCATCCATTAGTTCGATTGGAACACTTTCCGTATTCGTATTAGTTATTTCAGGGCAAATTTTCTCATCCTCGCTTATAGATCATTTCGGATTATTTGGTGCAGCACATCCCCTCAGTTTACAAAAGGTTATCAGTATTGTTGTAATCATGATTGGAGTTTTTTCATTAGTGAAATCATCTTAATAAGAAAGTTAATCACTCATAGGGTAGATAAAATACACCGAATTGGTGTATTTAAATTGCCGAGTAATTAATGAAGAGTTATTCAAGTAAATTAACTAATCTAGACATCAATTCAGATGACAATAATGTACTTGAGGGGGACTTTTGCTTGCGGAAAGCAAAAGTCCCCCTCTGCAGTTTTTGCGGAAGGGGCTAACTCAAAAAAATGCTTTTGGACTGTCCGGTCAAACTCTTGATGATCTTTTCTTATTAAAACTCTTGGTTATTTTTTTATGTAATTCACTTCAGGTTTTACACATTAAACTAAGCACATAATATACATTATATTCATTTAAACTACCAAAATCATATGTTATACTTGTAGGTTGAGCGAGGAATACCTATTATTTTTAGCACCTTTTGTTTCACATAGCCTTTCTTAATCCATTTATCGGCTATCTCAAGCTTTTCAGCAAGTGAGGGTTTTTCTTTTTTATAAGATCGCGAAGAATAGCAATCTCTAAGTCTTTTTCACCCAATAGTTTTTTCAACTGATCGTTTTCTTGCGATAACATTTTAGTCTCCAAAGGAGTAGAATCTACTCCTAAGCTTATGTCATTGTATTTACCCTCTTTGTATTCTTTCACCCAACGGTTTACCATGTTTGAACTTAGTTCATATCTTCGAGCTACTACGGCTGCGTTACCTGTATCAATAGCTTCTTTACAAACTTGGATTTTAAATTCTTTTGGATGTTGAGTTCTTTTCATGGTGTCAGCTCCTTTAGATAATACTATTATAAAATAATTAACTAGGGCTGTCCAAGTTCATTTTGGGGCTTATGAGATACGACAGACAAGACTTTATTAGACAAATGAAATTATTACCCTGGTCAACAACACTCTCTATTACTTGTAGGGTCTTTAACAAGTAATCTAAATAATAACTAAATCCCCATCTAGTTTTAGGGTGGGGATTATTTTACACTTACGTATAGCTTCGATTTAAAAATACTTTCTTTTTCTTTTCATGAAATATAAATAGTAGGTCTGATTAGTTTTTCGTTCTCCTTTTCGATCAATAATTCGTGAACCTTTACATGAGACGGCATCAACGGATGATCACGAATAATGTTGACACTATTCTGTACACCATCAGTTAAAGCATGGCCCTCTAACCATTCACTTATATTACCCTCAGGAAATTCTGGCATGCAATTTTTAGAAAGATAATTTAAAGTTTGAATTTTCTTCTGTAATCCTTTGTTTTCATATATTTTATTAAGGACATCCCTTGTATTCTTTTGATCATCTTTTGTACCTGCCACAAATATTTCTTCAACATTTTCCTGATAAACAGAAACGATGATGTCCCTCATTAAATCGCCGAAAGGTTGTGAAATGACTGGCCCATAACATTGTAAAACTTTGATATCTTCTGGATTAATATGGGGCACCTGTTTAATTAAATGTTCCAATTTGTGCTCCATTCCAATCACAAATAGCACTTTTTTCTTTTCATCTACATACATCAAATTCACCCCATTAATTATTTGAATTTTGCTCCACGGAAACGGATGCGTAGTAAAAACTTCATTTTTCCAGTAAAATGATCATGTTTTGAAGGTATCCCATTTTTTATGATAAATTATTTTCCAAATTACTTGAAAGCTTAAAGACCATGACGCGTTCTCCAGTTTGTGTACTAAGATCGGTGTAAAAACTTATTACTTTTTGATCTGTAATACTAAATATAATTTCCTTTAAGTCTTCTAGACCTGATTCCACCAAACTATTTCGATTCTGTTTTACTGATAACAAGCCCTCTTTATCTTTACATAATGAATATTCAGCAGGAGTTAGTATTTTATGTAATGTAACAATAATCATATCTCGCAAGATATCTGATTTAACAGATATTGAGCCACGGCCAAGATAACTTTTCTCCCAATGAGTTAAAGCTTTACTTATTTCAGCTTCAAGCATTCCTTTTGACTTATCCATAATGATTCTTTTTCCTTCTCTCTTATTAATAGTTACATAAATATATGAACAAACATTAGCTATATTATTCTATAACACAATATTTTCTTCCGAAAGACAATGCTCCATTGTCTTGTTTAGCTTTAAACCACTAGCAAGCAAAGGATACTTCTCACAAGGTAAATGTTAGGTCCTTATCACCGGACTGGGAAAGTAGTTAAGACCAACTCTCCCAGTTTCCTTTTGGATCGATGGACGCAAGCCGAATCCACCCGTTTTGAACTTTATGATGAAATGTTGGATCATGATCTAGCAATCGTTCCACATATTCACTTGGCGCTTGGATTACCACCAACAATCTTAGTGGGGCATGATAGACCTCTTGATCCGATTGCATCACGGACTGCCAGGGAAGTCCGGATAATAAGTCACTGGCGTTCCCCTGCATTACCCCGATACCGGCTGTCACTGTTTGGGTAGCTTTATTCCCGCTACCGTAATAATGAGGTGCAACGGTAGACGCATAATATTGGAGGTTAATCCATTGACAAACCGTTGCGGGCCCAGTGATGATGTTGGCAAGTAGGGCACCGTTTTTATCCTTCTTCCAGTTATAATTGTGGAGAAAAGCTCTCCCATCCAAATTGCACTCTTGAGTAAGCAAGCGTTCCCCGATGATAAATACGGCATTGCGCGCCAGTCCCCATTCCGGGCGTACCTCACTCCAATCTTCTGCAAAACGTTGCGCCTCAGCCTTCGGATTCTTACAATTGGATCCAAGATTCGGTAATTGTGATATTCGTTGGGCATTTGCTTCGTCACTAACCTTTGGTAACATGGCTTGGATTTGATTAAATGCTTCTTGAGCTGCATCTGAAAGATCAGGAACATAAAGCCAGCGTAATTCATCAAGTGTTGTGATATGTTCAGCAGCCGCGAAAACTGTATCTTCCGGAATCGAAATTCCCTCTGTTGCGAGAGTTTGCCTTACCTTTGGCAGATTACACAAGGTTGCCAGGACCCGCGCATTGAATCCACTTGATACTCCTCCGCATGCCCCACAATCCAACGCAGAGGCATATGGATTGTTCGTGCTGTAACTTCCATGGCCGCAAATGACCACTAAAGGTGCGAAGTGATCTGTGAGCCCCATCATTTTCAGAGATTGCCGTACATAGTACACTTTCTCTTCCTCGGAAAATCCAACCGGTAACTCCGATTCCGAGGTATGCACATGGCCGAGTGAAAGTTCAGCGGAAGGTTTACGCAGCCATGTTTCTCGAATTTTACGGAAGGCATAACCCGTGCTCCGTGGAACAAAGCTGCGAGCTAACGTTTGCAAGCTAAGCCAGGGGCCGCTAACCTCTGGCAGCAACAAGCTGGCAAACATGTTATGTTTCATAGTCTTAAACGTGCAGTTAAGTGAATTGGCCGCCTGTTGACGTTTTTGATATTGCTTTAATTCAAACTCAGGTAAAGATTCTTTTACTTTAAATTTCGGTTTGAGCATAACCGGCAAGGAGTAATGGCTGTGTTTACTGTCAAGCTCGCTGGTTTCAATCGGTAATCCGAAAAACCCAGCAGCTCCAAAAGTCTTCAAAACGACCTGCTTTTTCAAGTTTGCACCGAAAAGGCTCGGAACGTACATCAATACAAAATGCAAATTGTGCCAACGCAGGCTTTACATTGTCTGCTGATGTAAGCCGTTTCGATGTGATCATCTTCATTAATTGATCTTCGTATGTTTTTTCCCAGGCTTCCAGCCAAAGCCGTTCGCGGAGGATCTTATCAAAACAATAGGCAAGCGTCAAACGTGCTTTTATTTCTGTGGAAGATAACTGTGACCAAGCCTTAATTGGCAGGTCACCCCAGTGGGCCCAAGCAGCAATCAGTGGAGCTAGAAGCACTTTATCCTCAGTTCTTTGCTCAGGCAAGGGAAGATGAGGTTTGATCAAGGCCACTCCATGGAAATTCGGACAGCTAAATATTCAATTAGCAGTGAATTTTCTTGTTTTGATTGCTGTGAGCGCCAAAGCATCATTCCTGCCCAGCCTGGCAAGGCAAGTAGATGAGCTTCAAGATAGCCTTGTATCTCTGAATAAGGGATTTCTAGTGCCAACAATGTTTCCTTTAAAGCATGGTCAGCCTCTTTAGGCAAATCATTTAGTTGCTTACGAAAGGTAGCGTTAAGTGCCAGGTCATACTGGACAATCCTCAGCCACGCATGATAGAAACCTTCTTCGCGATTTGGCATGGACCAGACAGCCTGGGATTCATCCAAGAACAATTTACACCACTTGATGATATGGAGATTGAGATCTTTAGCAACCCTCTCACTGCCCAGCTGCTCCAAGCGCTGACTATATGTTTGTATTGAATGTTTTTTGGCAAACAGAGACTTAAAGCGGCTTAGTTTCTTTGACAAGCTATTTAACTCAGGTGCTGCTAATAGTTTGGGAGAAATTGGTTTATTCAACAAAAGAGCAGCCCGACAGAACCGCTCTACCACCTCGCATGGCAGTTCTAGAGACTGTAAATCAAGCCAATGCTGAAGTCTCATTTCTAGAAAATCCTGATTAATCTCACCTCGATTCCACGCAGACTGTAATACGGAATCATTGGGATATAAATCTACTTCACAAATATCCCTGAGCCGGCGAGCCACCTGTTCAAATGGTTGTCGTTCCAAGCCCATCCAGGGGTTACGTGCTGCAAATGTGTTAATAGGACCAAGTGGTGCTATGACTTCGCTGGCTGATTTCACCAAATCGTGAATATCAAGATCAAGATAATCGGGTTCCTTTTCCCAATTTAATGTTTTGGCTAAAGTTGTATTCACCGTAAATGACCTCCTCGAGACAAGTTTTGTTCCAGATATTTTGGATGGCTTTCGACCAAGTCATGATGTGGCTCACCCATTCGTACGAGCCAAAGATAAATGACAGCAAAGGAAGTTGATGAACGATTCCGCGCTAACAATAAACCTATAGCACTACCGGCCAACAAGATAACCAGGAGCAAAATGGCCGCCGGTGTAGCTGGTTGTATTCCTATCTGAACTGTTTCACGTAACAGCCTATAAAAGGCGGTATGGATGATGCTGAACACGATTGCCGCTCCTGCAAATAGAGAAAATCCTGCAATCCGCCCGATCCGGCCGTACCCAAAAGCCACGAGCTGTGTCCAAGCAATTGACACAGACCACCCCAAGAGTAGGGCATTTACCAACTGATAAGCCTCTCTAGGAGAAGTTTGCCAAAAATAAATCCCCACTAGGAGACCTAAAACACCTCCAGTGATTGTCCATAAAAATGACGATGGTTGGGGCGTCCGAGATATTGGCTCGCTGTGACGAATCACAGAGCCAGCCTGTAAGAAGAGGGTAGATTTGAATAGACCATGTAAAACGGCATGAATAATAGCTGCCCAATACGCACCTAATGCACACTGGATCAGCATGAACCCCATCTGTGCAATCGTAGAACCTACCAGCTGTCGTTTATAGTCAACTTGGACCAACATAATTCCAGTCCCCATCAAGACTGAAATACTAGACAGAACGAGAAGAATAATCTGTGCTGCATCACCGTTAAGAAGAGGGGCAAAACGAGTCAACATAATTCCACCGGCATTCACTATTCCCGCATGCATTACTGCGGAAACAGGCGTTGGAGCAATTACCGAGTCTAACAACCAGCGTTGGAAAGGCCATTGTGCTGCTGGAATCACTACAGACACTATCAACAGTAGGTTTATACAGGTCCTTTCCCATGAACCAAGTTGTGCAAGACTGTTTTGGGTAAGTACGAGAGACAACTGCCAGTGCCCTGTGGCTTGCGTTACCCAGGTTATCGCTAACAACAAGATAAGCCAACTAAGCGCAAACAGACGACCAGAAATTGCAGCAGCGTTTCTCGCCACTTGCCACTCCTTTTTTAATCTTATGAGCAATGTCAGCCCTAGGAGTGTAGCTCCCCAGCAAACCAATAGTAAGCGGAGATCATCACTGAGCCAGGCAACTGAATCAGCAACCGTAGTGAATGTCAGTAGCGCAAAATATTTTCGATAAGAACGATCACCGAGTATGTAACGCACAGAATAGCGCTGCACAATTAAACCGATTGTAAGGACAAACAACGCCAGCAGCCATGATAAGGAATCAAGACGCCAAGGGCCAAAAATCACACTCCCATTGTTAGAAACAAGTGCTAACAGGGCGATTATCGGGGGTAAGGATATTATGCCGACATGTATGCGAACAAAATTCAATGGAACCCTTGGGTATAACAGGAATAACGCGCTAAGTACAGAAACCGTAAGCAATATAAAAAATAATGTTGGCAGTGAAACAAAATTCAGGGAAACTAACATCCAGCTTCCCCCCATTGAAATGAATGGATCGAAGTAGCCAAAATTCCGAAAACATAAATATTAACAATTTGCTTCATCTTGTAACTTTCCTTTCTACTTAGTAACTATTTTATTTTTTAAATAAAAAAAACCGACAATTTCATAATTTTAATGGTCAATTTAATACCATTAAAATTAAAAATTGTCGGTTTACTATCAACCAGCCCAATTTGGGCTTTTAATTAGTCTACCTTTTTATATAACATTTCCTTACCCAATAAGGAAGCATTTTTCCGGTTCACCTTGTTCCTGACCCCTGTTTTTATAGGTTTCCTTTTTCATATAGTCAATATGAGATTATTAACTATATGCTAAAGTAATCTAAATTCATATAGAAGTCTTTTAAATATTTATCTTAGTAAAATACTACTATTTATTAAACATTCTGTCAAGTTCTCATAAATTATGTTGAATTATATAGCTATTTCATACGCTTACAACTAACAAACGCAACATAGTTGACATTATGTTGAAAAATATATTAGTAAGTATCCGTTTGTAAAAAGAAGAGAATATAAAATCCGAAAATGGCAGCGTGAAGGTATTAATGTAGCCTTAAAAAACGGCGTGGTTTTGGCGTTTTTTCGAAATCGGCGAGGGCAATAAAGTTGAGAAAGTGATTGTTCTCCAGGAGGAAACCGATTCTGCTAAAGAGAGGCTACGAGGGATTTGGGAGGGATTGAGGAATAAGAAATGATAAATAATCTTTACGCACTTTTAATTAAAGGGAATTTTTTTAACTATGAATACCTAAAAACCCACTAATTGTAAATCATCACATGGTATCATAGGTATAAAGGGGGAGGAGAAATGTACTTACACAGTTTGAAATTATGGAATTGGCGAAAGTTTGCTCAAGGACCTGGTGGAGAGCCAGGAATTGAAGTTGAATTTAATGATGGATTAAATGTATTAGTTGGAGAAAATGATTCAGGTAAAACAGCGATTATAGATGCAATTAAAACTATTTTAGGCACAAATAGTTATGATGGTAATTGGGTGACAGAACAAGACTTTTATGAAGGTAGTCTGTTATTAAAAATAGAATGTGTATTTCGAGACTTGAGTCCACAAGAGGAAGCATACTTTTATGAGTGGTTAACGATTCTTCAGGAACTATCGGAACTCCGAATAGTGATGGAAGCAGAGATTTATGAAGACATTAATAAGCAGAAGAAGATTAGAAAAAGTTTAAAAGCAGGTCCAGAAGATTTAGAAATTGGTCTAGAGGATACTGTTAGACAATTGTTAGCGGTTACTTATTTGAAACCCTTGCGGGATGCCAATACAGAATTAAGTCCAGGAAAGCGTTCTCGAATAGCGCAAGTTGTAAAAAGTTTGAGTGATTTTGCGGATGATAGTCCGGAGCAAGAGCGTATTATTAGTAATTTTTCTCATGCTTTTGATGAATTGAAGAAAGTTTTAGATGAGCCAGTTTTAAGTAAAATTGGTACTACTGTTGATGAAGTTCTTTGAAGATAACAACAAAAAGGAACCTGAAATTCGTAATAAAGAAATGAGTTTTGCAGAGATTTTAAGAAAATTAGAATTAAACTTAGGCGAACTTGGGACAGGCTTAGGAAGCTCTAATCTGTTATTTATGGCAGTTGAATTACTATTATTAAGCGAAGCAGAAGTTGGTCCCAAAATTGCATTAATTGAAGAAGTTGAAGCACATATTCATCCACAAGCGCAGTTGCGTGTTATTAAGCACTTTGAAAAGAATGCAAATAAAACAGGCATGCAATACATATTTACATCACATAGTCCAGTTTTAGCGGCATCTATTCATTTAGAAAGTATTATCTTTATTTATAATAAACAAGCTTATCCAATGAAAAAGGGACAAACAAAATTAGAGGCAGAAGATTATGAGTTTTTAGAACGGTTTTTGGATGCAACTAAAGCTAATATGTTTTTTGCGCAAGGTGTTATTTTTGTAGAAGGAGATGCAGAGAATTTATTACTACCAGCAATTGCAGAAGTTATTGACCGACCTTTACATAGATACGGTGTTTCAATAATCAATGTAGGCAATTTAGCTTTTAAACGGTATTCATCCATATTTTTAAGAACTAATAAAATTAAATTGATGAATTTTCCAGTTGCCATTATTACAGATTTAGATTTAAAGCCGACCGATTATTACAATAATCCTTGTTATTTTAAAATAGATGAGGACTTGAATAAGCAGATTGCTGATCTATATGAAATTGATGAAGTAAATAGTGATCTTGAAGCAATATATATTCAAATTAATGATGTGTTAAATAAGTCTAAAACCTTATACGGTAAAAAATTCAAAGAAAAATTATCAGAGCATGAACAAAAGCAAAAATTAAAAGAAATTGAGGCTAAGTTAGGAGAATTATTAAAATCTGCAGAACATAATTTTGATGAATACAAAGTAAAAGTAGAGAATGAAATTAAGGAAAGATACTTCCATAATGTAGAACAGACAAGAGTTTTCATTTCACAACCCTGGACTTTAGAACATTCTATTGCTAGCAGTAATTTAAGTCATGAATTTGAAGATGTCTTATTAGAGTCTCACTATACTGAAGAATCCAATAGGAAAAAGCAAAAGAAAGAGTGGGCAATAACCCTAGAACAAAATTTACGGGCTACAAAAGTATACAATTTTTTGTTGAATAAGGGAGTTTCGAAATCTGTTGTAGCACAAAAGTTTGCACAATATCTCCTCAAACATCGCCAGGAAGCAAAAGAGTTGTTAGTAAAGGATAAGCAATTACAACATCTTATCGATGCGATTAAACATGTGACAGGAGGAGAGGACGGTGAAGTTTGAAGAAAAGGAATACGAATTGGTAGAGAAAATTTTGCTTGGTGATGGCCGTTTTAATAATTTACAACGAGAATTTATTGAAGTTATTTGAAACAAAAACAATCGTTGCATACCCAGGGGCGGGTAAAACCACAGCATTAGCTGCAAAGATTATTTTATTGCTTAGATACCTTATTACAATTGGTAGTAGAGAAGGCGTGTGTATTATTACACATACCAATGTTGCAGTTAATGAAATAAATAATGCTCTACAAAAAGCAGGCGTAGGTAATGTAAATCATCCACATTTTATTGGTACAATACATGAGTTTTTTAATAGGTTTTGTGTAATTCCATTTTTTAAAACGAAACTTAAACACAGCAACTTATTTATTGATAATCAACATTCTGGTGACATAGAGTTTTATGAAAGTTTCTTAGCGCAAAGACACTCTTGGATGTCAGAGAGTGTGAGAACAGCCATTGCAAAAAGAATATGCAAAAGTGGTTTATTCTTTAACAGTTCACAAGGGACATTAGATTTAGAAAATAGCAGTGAATGGAGTTTAGAAAAGTTTGAAAAGCATAAGGCTAAAATGCTAGCCGCAAAGATTGCCCGGAAAGAGCAAGGTTTTTTACAACACGATGATACATTTCTATTTTCACAGTTATTTTTATTAAATTCTCGCTGTAAGAATATACTTAAAAATCGTTTTAAATATATATTTATTGATGAATTTCAGGATACACCACCTATCGGAGCAGAATTATTGAGAGACGTTTTTGATTCAGAATACAATGTTTTTCAAATGATTGGTGACCCTTACCAAACAATTACATATGGACAACCTATGCCTGTAACCAAAAAGGAACAAACATTCTATATGAACTTAACAAATCGTTTTGGAAACGAAGTAGCCCAGCCTCTAAATACAGTAATGCCAAATGCGAACATTCAAACATCTAAAGATAAAAAATCATTTGCCCCTGTTATCTTACTTTATGATGAGGAAACTGAAATATATCCAGCATATAAATCTATTATTAAAGAGTATGAAGAACAAGAATCTGTATTTAAAAAAAGCGATAAGAAGGATAAGGTACTTGTTTTGGCTAAAAAATGGGTTCCAATTTTAAAGGATGGGTTAGTATATAAGGATAAGAAACCTAAAAAAATAGAAACAAATAATATTAGGTTAAAGAGACTTATAACTGATTTTATTGTTAAAAGAATTGCAAATAACAGGGGAAATTCTACTGAAGTGAAAAAGTGGATTGATAAACAAGGTAATAATATTGAACTAAACACTATTCTTTTAACCTTTTTAAAGAATAGGAATAATAATGAGATAAAACAAAAATTAGTTGGTTTTATAAATGAAATCTTTGAGAAGAAAGGTATAAGTAAAATTAATACAAAGAACCAGCTGTTTAGCGAAATCGAAAAAATTCTATCATTTACATTTAATATAGAAGAAATCGCAGAAGACATAGATGATAATATTTTTACTATACACGCTGTTAAAGGTGAAACGTTACGTTCTGTTTTAGTCGTAGATTTTGAGGACAAGCATTTAACTAATATTTTATTGTATAGATACGGAAAATGTGAACAAAGGGATTACTTGTATACCCATCACAATCTACTATATGTTGCAATGAGTAGAGTCACACATTTATTTATATTTGCAATGAATAAGAATGATTGGAATGATAAATTAAGAGATAAATTGCAGCAGAGCTGGACAATCAAAGAAGTCGATTCAATAAGAAACAAAGAGGCTGTTTTACTTTCATAATATGGAGTTTCGGTTTGTTTTTTAGCATGTTCGTAAGCTCGCACCATCAATGAAAGAGCGGAAATTGTTTTAGGTATGACAGATTTGGTTATTAAGCTACGAGATGAAAATACTAAAATACGGGGAGCAAACTTTTCACTGAGTTTGCTTTTTTTAATTCTTTATAAAATGTGCAGCTGAAAATCCTCTTTTTGAGAAGTTTATCAGCAATTTCAATTAGTCATTTTGTTGAATGATCTAATTTGCAGACCACAAATTTTTCCCCAGCAGCTACATCTTCAATGACTGATTCGATTCTTCGCCGGTCATCTTTTGCACTGGATCCTTTTTCTTTAAAAACGTCACTACTCATAATACCATAAATCGTATTCCATGACAGTTCAACTTCCTTATGTATATCCATTATGGATATATTAGTGCGAAGCTAAGGACAGCCAATCACATATTACCTTTCTCTTACTGGTTTCAAAATAACTTTCTTTTATTCTGTCAAAAACATACCTTTTAGGTGTGTAGATTTTAATATAAGTATTGATATAAATAACCTTAAATTTTGAGGATATTTCATCATCGTTTCACCCCCTCTCAAAAACTATCGTTTATGATACACGTTTTTCCTTTATTTGCCTATTCTGCAATTGGCCATATTCTTGAATAAGAGAAGGAATTATTCGTAAGTAATCGAACTATAAGTTATTCAATTAACGAGAGCAATTTAGCTAAAAATATATTCATAACCCTATTGAATAAAAATACAATTTTGTTTATATTTATCTGAAAAAAGAGGGGATAAGAAATGATTCATAATATTGAAGAGTTATCGCTTAACGCCTGGACTGCATTACAGACAATGCTTTATGACGGTTGGTTGATAAGATTTTCCAATGGTTATACGAAGCGTGCCAATTCGGTCAATCCGATTTATAAGTCAATAGAGGACCTAGATAAGAAAATTCATTACTGCGAGAATATTTTTGACGCTCGAAACTTGAAACCTGTTTTTAAAATGTCAGAGTCCGTATATCCAGAAACGTTGGACATAGTTCTAGAAGGTCATGGCTACATTGCAATTGACCATACAAGCGTTCAATTATTGTTGTTATCGAAGTTAAGGGAGCCATTAATACATACGGTTAAACTGGACGAGAGATTAAATGACGAATGGCTAAATCAGTTTTGTAAACTCAACAATCAAAAAGAAACAAATAAAGCAACTATGAAGCAAATGCTTTCATTGATTCTTCCAAAAACATGCTTCATTTCGCTTTATGATAATGAGACTGTCGTTGCATGTGGGTTAGGGGTTTTAGAGAGAGGTTACTTGGGAATTTTCGACATTGTTACGGATTTACATTATAGAAACCGTGGGTTTGGAGAGCAGTTAATGCTGAACTTACTCAAATGGGGAAAAGAAAACGGTGCGGAATATGCTTATCTCCAAGTGATGCTGAACAACGGACCTGCATTAAAACTCTATTCAAAATTAGGGTTTCAAGAAAGTTATCAATACTGGTACCGTGTAAAAGAGTAATTATGTAGTTCAGGGTTTTCTGACATTACTGTACTAACTGGCAGCATTACTTGAAGAAAAGTAATTAAGTTTTTATAATAAGACATTACAAAAAGATAAAGTTGGTGGTCTTTTGGTAAATTCAATACTAATTGATAAAATGCTCGTTGAAGATTGGGAGCAGGTACGGGAAATTTATTTAGAAGGTATTACTACTGGAAATGCGACCTTTCAGAAAGAGGCTCCTTCTTGGGAAGAGTGGGATAATAATCATAATATGGACTGCCGTATGGTTGCCCGATTAGAAGATAAAATTTTAGGATGGGCTGCGTTAAGCCCTGTCTCAAGTCGAAGTGTATATGCTGGTGTTGCCGAAGTAAGTATTTATGTTAGTCAAAGCAGTAAAGGAAGAGGAATCGGAAGTAAACTGTTAAAAGTTTTAATTGAATCCAGTGAACAGAACGGTTACTGGACGCTGCAATCTGGAATATTCCCTGAAAATGTCCCAAGTCTAAATTTACATAAAAAGTATGAATTTCAAGAAGTTGGAAGGCGGGAACGAATTGGTCAAATGGATGGAATGTGGCGTGATACGATTTTGTTAGAAAGAAGAAGTAAGAAGATTGGTGTTTAAGTAAGGTTTTTCAACTAAAGGATGCTTATCTCGAATAAGATTTAGGCATTAATCTTCAACAATCGGGCGCGATTGTTGAAGATCCTTTAGACTTAAACGACTTTATTGTTATATTTTTAAGTGCCATGAAGTATTATACATCAAAATTTAAACAATTTAACCCCGTCCTACTCTCTAAACGGGGTAATAAGTGTTTAAGGAAATTAAATAACTTTATTGTCACTTTACATATAAAATTATCGGTATTATTTGATATTTACATTTAATTCCATCCGTATGGAGTTTTTTGGACTTATCTCGGACTTACCCCTACAAGGGGGAACATAAAAGTTAAGATGACAATGAAGAATTTATCAGCGTTAGAAAAAACATTTGAAGCTGTCAATATAAATCTAAGGATGACTAATGCAGACGGAATAACTTTTAACCTTCCGATTTTGCCGAAAATCAAAGACAACAAAGGTAATGTTTATTGCGAACTTGATGATGATGGGGAACGACGAATTTTAAAAGAATATGTTGAATTGCAATAAAAAAAAGCGTCTGCAATACATGCAAACGCTTTTTGAGTATATGAGATGTTAGATGTTTTTAGTGCTGGTAATAATAACATATGCACTCAGAATGAAACTGAATAGACAAATGCTGATTAAAAGTGAATAAAGTAGGTTCCGACATCTTCCGAAGTGGTAGCCCTGTCGAAAATATTGCCGTCATAAAACCTATATAAGCAATTGGCTTAACGTAGAATAAATATCGGTAGGTGCCCATTCTTCATTTTCCTAAAAGGAGGATGGGTTTCGATGAAACACTTCTTATCGCCAGAATACAATGCCTTTTATTTATTTTCCGTTAAGGAACTGTCCAAATCCTGGAAGGGCAATACTCCATAATAATCTTTCAAAAGATCCCACATCGGTCTAATCTTTTGCCAAGTCTTTTCTATCAGGTGCTGAAAAAGGCTTTTCTAACCATCCGTTATCAATCATAATAGCTGCTCCATCTATTGCATATTCTCCTACTTCTGCTAGTAAACGACTATAAGCAGTTGCCAGATCTTTTCTTGCAGCTCCTCCTAAACTTGTTCCATAGTACGCCATTCCTGCATTATTCAGTGCTACTGAATGAAACATCAACAATTTATCAGAAAACGGCGATTCTGTTGATGTTGTCGGCATGATATCCCAAGTCATGGGAGATAGAAGGTTATCATTTGTTAAAAATTTAGAAAAAACGGCACTATGATGACTTGAAATTTCAGCACCACGCACCATATATCGACGAACTTCTTTAGATTGAGCAACTTGAGAAAATCCTGTTAACAGAGCACTTCCAAGTGTATTTCTATACAGATTAAAAAACAAAAATGAAACTTCAATCGTTGTTAAAGGTCTTTGCTCACCCATCCATCCCGCTAAAAAATGCTGTTTATGAATAAATTCACTTTGGCTTGGATAAGGAAAATAAGGAGAACGGATAAAGAGACCTTTTTCCTGAAGAACATTCGATGACCGATTATAAAGTTCACAGGATGAACCCATACAAGATGTATAAAACTCACGAATATCCATTCTAGCTGCATTTGGCAGGGCTATACTATAACTATTGATCCCTGTTGCTCCCATATTTTTAATGTAGTAAAGCATAAACGTGTCTGGATAAAGCCTTTTAGCGTCCAAATTTACATCTTGTTCTGTAAACCCCATTGGAATAGGGATTTTTTCTTCTTTAAAAATATCCGTTACAACTTCAATGTGTTTTTTAGCTAGCTCCGAAGCATACTCTAATACAGAACGAATATCAGGATCTTCCACGTCCTTTAAAAAATAAGAAATCGTACAAATCGCTAATGAATCATTCATATAAGAACCCCATAAAACCGCAAGTTCTTCAGACGGATCGTTTAAATCGCTATCCAGTTTTTTATTGGGAATTCGTATACTACTTCAATAGTTAGAAACGACATTTACGACACCGTTTATTCTCTAAAATTCCGTTTAAAGATATGAAATAATAAAACGTGTTGAAATGATTAACTTCTTACTCACTTTGCTGGAAGGTTTTAGTATCTTAATTAACGTATACATTGAAAAATGATTATAATTAAATATTTAATTCGTTGTATTTAATCATCTTTATCGTTTTCTTCCATTTGCTTAAATTTATTCTTTGTGTACTTACTTGAACTAATTAATAGTAGAAGAACTAAAATTAACCATCCACCCATAATCAATAAAAAATGATGGACCCAAGAAATGAGAACTGAAAACTCCATTCAAATCCCCCTTTATAATAACCTGTCCTTAATTATTTCTATATATGTAAAAAAATCCCTATTAATAAAGTTAAATAATGTAAATATTCAACCATTTTAAGGTAAGTATTTATTTGACCATTACATTGGTTATGGAAAAGAAATCAAGATTGATGGTGGATTTATGTTCATCCTGAAGTTGAATTCTTTTATTTAGAGGATCGATTTTCGTTACATGTCCAACGCGTAAAGTAAAAAAGCCGTTTTTCCATGTGGTAATTTCTAAAAGGATCTTGGTGTCCTTGCTTTCAGATAACAGCCGTTCCATCTCTTCTATTTGCGTTTCATTCAGATGTGGTCTAGGAGTTTTAATATCATCCTGCCAAAAATCCTTCAACATTTTTATGGTTTCGGGCATGAAAAAGCCATTCCATTTCTTCATGCCACGATCTTTCTGATCTTTATTCATTAAAATTCCCCCTTCTGCATATTATAGGAACGTTTGTTCTTGTTGTTCAAGGGGAATGTTACAAAACTTTTGGATGTGATTACATCCCCCTTCAGTTTTTTGCCAGTCATGCAGCCTTAAGGCTGCGGTTTTTCTTCAGAAATAAGGACTTTAAAGTCTAGGTTAAAAGCATACAGAACACTTTGGGCGGCAGCATTACGGACTGATCAGAAAGGAAAAGGCACCCTTTCTGTCATTCCGTATGTGTCGCTTCGGCATTAAATGGACCGATAACCACGGACTGTACGGCTTACGCCTACATTCCGTAGGTTCCTGTTCCATTTACGGCTATCGCCGCCATACCGAACGAGCCGAAAGCCGGAAAAAAGAATAAAAGAATAAAAGAAAAAAGAAGATTAAGCCTTTTGAATAAATAGAAAATAGACAGAAGACAATAACAAGAAGACAATGCAAATGTATCTATTTCAGGCTGATATCAAATAAATAATTCAGATGAGGGATTATCATGTTTTGGAGGAAGAATAATATTGATCGATATAATAAAAATCAGCAAAAAACAGAGCAAAGAGCTGTAAATCTAGATTCCCTTAAAGTGATACTAGCCAATATGGAAGATACGGAAATCATTGAGCGTGAGACCTGTAATACTCAAAAGATTATCTTCGTTTACATAAGAACCTTAATTGACCAAGAGCAGTTGAATGAAACAATCGTTGAACCCTTAATTCATACTTCATATGCCTCGGTATATGAGTGTATTACAAATTCAAAGGTTTCTATCATCTCTACTCTGAAGGAGCCAAACTCAATTACTTTTAGGTTCTGTTCTGGTTTTTGACTCAAAACAAAATGTTTGGTGTGCAGTGCCACTGAAAAATACAGTTGGCCCGCCTATTGAAACATCTGAAACCGAAACCATTCTATACGGAGCAAAAGACAGCTTCAGTGAACAAATAGAAACAAATATGACTTTGATTCGCAGGCGACTTCCAATTACTGAATTAAAGGTTGAAAAATTTACCGTTGGTACTTATAGTAAAACATCGGTTGTATTAATGTACATTGATGGTTTGACCAATCCTGAGTTTGTTACAAGCGCTCGAAATAAACTCTCCGAAATTAATTTTGATTTATTTTTTGATTCATCCCAAATAGCAGCCTTTATGGAAGATCATCACCACAGTATTTTTCCACAGTTTCTCCAAACAGATCGTCCGGATGTATGCGCACATTCTTTAGGAGTCGGAAAAATCACCATCCTTGTAGAGAACACACCTTTTGCATTGGTTGCACCTATTACATTTTTTCACCTGCTTCAATCTCCTGAAGACTATATAAACCGCTGGCCTGTGGCTAGTTTTTTACGTAGTATGCGATATATAAGTTTTATTATATCAATAACTCTGATACCTTTATATGTCGCCTTAACCACTCATCATTATCAAATGATTCCTTTACAAATTCTTTTTGTATTAGGGGAATCCAGAAGTAAATTGCCATTTTCACCCTTTTGGGAGGCTTTTTTGATGTTAATTATTCTAGAAATCATTAAAGAAGCCAGCCTAAGAATGCCAACAAAATCAAGTCAGACATTAGGCGTAATCGGTGGTATTGTCATTGGGCAAGCAGCGGTAGAGGCAGGATTTGCAAGTAAAGTATTAATTGTATTAGTCGGTATTTCCACGATTGCTGCTTTTTTAGGTCCAAATTATTTGATGACCAAAGCTAACACTTTGATTGTATTTCTCTTTCTAACACTTTCATCTTTCATGGGTATTATTGGAATTGTTATTGGGATGATAGGAATTCTAGCTCATTTAAATGGACTTACATCACTGAAACAACCTTATTTTGCACCAGTTGCTCCATTTTACGGAAAGGACTGGATTGATCTTTTTATTCGAGGTCCTTTAATTTGGATGAAAAGACGTCCTGATCATTTACACCCTTTGCAAAAATGGAGATACAGAAGCAGGAGATGATATTTTGGCTCCATTTTCCTTGTTTAATAAAACATCTGACATAAATGGCTTCTATGCCATGCTTATCGTAAACCGAATGCAAATACTTTACTTTATCCTAATACTGCCTTTGTATTTAGTACATCCCTATATGATTTGGGGAATTTTACTCATAGGAATTTTATCTCAGATCAATCTAATTATATTTTCTAAATGGTTTTCTTCAGATTTTTCTGGGCAGGGATATACTGCTTTTGTTGAACTTTTTGGCGAACGTAGATTTCGTTTCTATGTTAGGTTTAATTCCTATGTTTTTAAAAATAATCGTCATGACATTAAATTATGTGGAAACGGTTCACCAATTTATTTTCCCATCGATGAATATGCTTTGGCTTGTTCTCGCCATTTTACTAATAAGCTGGTATGTTTCATCGCATGGGATGCAGAATACGATACATTTTGTGGTAATCGCATTCTTATTTTCTTTTTGGATTATTTTATTCGTTATTCCATTTTTTTTTCCGCCAATAGCATCACTTTCCGATTTATATCCTTTAATTCCCGCTAAATGGTCTTTAAATTCTTGGAAAACTTTATTATTTCTTTGGTCGGCATTTTCAGGACCAGAGTACTTGATTTGTATAAGCCTTTGGTTCAAGCGTGGACAAACGATTCTTAAATATTTGACCTATGGCAATTTGATTTCTACCTTTGAATTTTTAATTTACTTTATTGCATCCTTATTATTTATGGGGGCAAATTACTTAAGTAAAACGAATTACCCCGTTGTAACCATGGTGAAATACCTACAATCACCGGTTATAGAGCGCATTGATATGATTTTGCTTTCCTTGCATATGTTTCATTTTGTCTTTGTACTATCTATTTTAATCTTAAGCTTTTATGGTGGAATTCGAATTGTTTTTAAAAGATTTGATAAACAGACAACCAGAATGGGTTCTATGGGATGCTTTGTAACAATTTTAACCGGTGTTCTCGTTGTAAACCAGTGGTTCTGGGAACCAGGTATAAAAAAGAACTATTTGCTGAACCTTGAGATATGGTCAAGCTCCTTAACTTATTTGTTAGTTCCTTCATTGCTGCTGATTGCTATAAAACTAAAGGGGCGTGTCTAGGATTGGATTTTTTAAAACTGGTCTTAATCATGGTTATGTTGAGCAGTATTTTTATCATTACAGGCTGTTCTTCCCCATTTGAAGAAAACAATGAGATAGAAGAAATCGCACCAGTTACCTTCTGGTCCATTGATCAAGGGAAAGGTGGAAAATTAAAGATTAGTACATTAGGCCCGCCTTTAGTTAAAGAAGATAAGCGCTTGCTTTCCCTGCAAGTTGACTTGCTAAAACAGGCTGGAAAAGACCTCAACTTAAAGTATTATCGTGAATTGAAATCAGGACAGCTTCGTATGGTGTTAATAAATGAGGAACTCGCAAAAAAAGGAATCATGCCGATTATAAATACCCTTTTGAGTGATCCTGATATTTCCCAACGACTTTATCTAGTGATTGTTAAAGGGGATTTTGAAGAATACATCAAAAATCAACTCAAGTTACAATCAAATTTAGATTATTTCCTTTATCGTATGCTTCGGCACTATGAGAAAAAAAAACAGGGAGAAATGTCTATCGTCAATCTCCATCAATTTAAAAATAATTTATATTCACCTTTTTCGGATCCCATTTTGCCTGTTTTTAAGGCTAAGCCAACCGATTTCATATATGATGGAACTGCTATTTTTAAGGATGACTATTTTAAAGTCATTGCCCATGGGATAGATGATGAAATCTTTCAGCTCATCGACAACGATCATTACCTTAAATATCTTTCAATACCAAAATACTCTGTAGTTTTAGGTCATGTTCGTTCACATGTACATAAAAAATTGGATCAAAACAATTCTAAACTATCCATTAAAATTGATGTAAATGGCCGCATCGAAGAGTACCGCGGTGATAAAAATATACAAAATCAAATTGTTTTAGAAAGATTCAATAAAAAGATCGAAACATTTTTAGAAAAAAAGACATTGGAGCTTATTAATAACCTGCAGCAATTAGAAGTGGATCCCTTTAAAATCGGTACTCTTACACTTGGCCCTTTTACCAAACCAATGAGTGAAAAAGAGTGGTTAAAACATTGGAAGACATTAGTGGTAAATGTTGATTATAAGATCAAAATCCAACCCTTAACAAGTGTTCATGAATGAAAAGAAAAATGTTAATATTATAAGACAAAATATTAAAAGTGCATTAAAAAAGCATATCGACGAGTCTATTTCTTAGACTTAATCGACAAGCTTTTTTTTGAACTTTTTTGTTACCAGAGTATAAATATATATACCTTTTACGATATTACCTTGTTAACATGACAATATTCTTATCTCGATCTAATGTGATGACAAGATCAGTCATTCCGACAAATAATCCATTTTCTAAAACTCCCGGAATGTTAAGCTTTTGTTCTAATTTTTCAGGTTGAACATTATCTGGAAAATGGCAGTCAAAAATATAGTTACCATTTTCTGTGATAAATGGAGTGAAATTGGTTAGACGAATTTCTGGAACTAAGCCAATTGCTCTAATATGTCTTTCCGTCATTTCAAAGCCAAACGGTATAACTTCACCTGGAAGTCGAAACGCCCCTAATTTCTCTACCATTTTTGATGTATCTGCTACAACAATAAATGTCTTGGCCGCTTTCGCTATGATTTTCTCTCTTAAAAGTGCACCGCCTCCACCTGTTCCAATTCGGAATTGACTTCATCTGCCCCATCAATAGTAATATCTATCCTTTCGATCTCACTGAATCTCGTAAGTGGAATGCCCAATTCTTTTGCCACTTCTTTCGTTTGAATGGAAGTTGGAATACCTTTAATGGAAAGACCCTCCTTAACTAGCTGTCCAAGCTTTTGAATTGTATAGAAAACGGTCGAGCCCGTACCAAGCCCCACAATCATTCCATCTTTTACAAACTCTGCTGCTTTTTCACCGACAATTTGTTTTTCATACATATTGACACCTACCTTTATATTTATTTAACATTACATAATTAGTTTGTGCTAGTACTGGGGTTTCATTTTTTTACATAATAGTAATTTTCTTCAAAATGAATGATCAACAAAGAGGCAATGTGAATGATCACCTTGCCTCTTTTTTATATGGTTTGTTATGGTCTATATAATAGAGAGTTTTCCTTAATTGACTACTGTTGTTCTGAATGATTCAACCCGATCGTCTCCATATAATCTTTACCCCATTTATACATTGCATCAAGAATCGGCATCAAAGTTCTTCCTTGTTCAGTGAGGGAATATTCCACTTTTGGCGGAACCACTGGGTAGACTTCTCGTTTAACAATCAAGTCTTCTTCCAGTTCACGCAATTGGTTAACAAGCATTCTTTGAGTGATCCCTGGCATTAGAACCTTCAATTCACCAAATCGCTTTGTTCCTTCTTTGCCTAGATGCCACAAAATAAGCATTTTCCATTTACCACCGATAACGGAAAGGGTTAATTCCTTTTCACAGTTAAACATCTTATCCTGCATTCGTGACATTCCAGTTCACCTCCAAGGCTATTATAACCCATAGTATACTTTTTGGCACTATGTAAAAAAAAAGTGCGTACTTTTAATATAATACCATACATTGTATACTTGCAATTGTTCAGCGACAAGGAGCATCATCAATCCCTACTGCTGGTACAGATAATATCCAATAAGAAAATATTACTGTAAAGGTACTTTTACACTTTCGAGATATTATTGTACGACAATCTATAAAAATTATTAGGAGTGAATATAGATGGAATTACAATTAGCTTTAGATTTAGTAAATATTCCAGAAGCAATTGCGTTGGTAAAAGAAGTGGAGGAGCACATTGATATCGTAGAAATCGGTACGCCGGTTGTGATCAATGAAGGTCTCCATGCAGTAAAGGCTATAAAAGAAGCATTCCCTAATTTAAAAGTATTAGCAGACCTTAAGATCATGGATGCTGCTGGTTATGAAGTGATGAAAGCTTCTGAAGCAGGTGCAGATATCATCACTATTCTTGGAACTGCTGAAGATATGTCTATTAAAGGTGCTGTAGAAGAAGCGAAAAAACAAGGTAAAAAAATCCTTGTCGATATGATTGCAGTAAAAGACCTTGCTGGACGTGCTAAAGAAGTGGATGCAATGGGCGTAGATTATATTTGTGTGCACACTGGCTACGATCTTCAAGCAATTGGCAAAAACTCTTTTGAGGATCTTCAAACCATCAAAAGTGTTGTAAAAAATGCAAAAACGGCCATCGCAGGCGGTATTAAATTAGAAACACTTCCTGAAGTCGTTAAAGTACAACCAGACCTTGTCATTGTAGGTGGCGGTATTACTGGACAAGCTGATAAAAAAGCTGCTGCTGCTAAAATGCAACAAATGATCAATTAAGGGTAATGAGCAGCATGAATACGACTCAATATTTAGCTGAAATTATAAAAGAGTTATATAGATCCGTAAACTTAATTTCGGACGATGAAGCTGAAAAATTAGTAAATGGGATACTTGAATCAAAGAAAGTCTTTGTTGCCGGCGCAGGTAGATCTGGATTTATGGCTAAATCTTTCGCAATGCGAATGATGCACATGGGTATAGATGCCTATGTTATAGGCGAAACGGTAACCTCTAACTTTGAAAAAGATGACATATTGATCATCGGATCTGGTTCTGGAGAAACAAAAAGCTTAGTTTCCATGGCTGAAAAAGCAAAAAGTATAGGTGGGACGATAGCAGCTGTAACTATTTTCCCTGAGTCAACTATTGGAAAATTAGCTGATATCACCATTAAATTACCTGGATCACCAAAAGATCAGTCCAAAGGTGATTATACAACCATTCAGCCAATGGGCTTATTATTTGAGCAAACTCTTTTAGTATTCTACGACGCAGTCATTCTGAGGTTCATGGAGAAAAAGGGTTTGGATACCGATAAGATGTATGGTAGACATGCCAATTTAGAATAAAGAAATCTAAATAGGAAAGACCGCAAACTATTCCAATGAAAGATTGCGGTCTTTCTGTTAGTATTCAATTACTTCAATTTGTTATTATTTAAATGCTTTTTATTTTTTATAGGAGTGATAAAATGAGTTCTTTAAATGGAAAAACTGCTCTAATTACTGGAGCAGGAAGAGGTATTGGACGAGCTACTGCTATCGCCTTAGCAAAAGAAGGAGTTAATATCGGAATGATTGGATTGAACATGACCAATCTTGAAAAGGTATCTGCTGAACTAGAACAATATGACGTAATAGTATCAGCTGCAACAGCAGATGTTACTGACCTCGAATCAGTTACTCATGCTCTTGAACATATCAAATCGGACCTAGGACCGATTGATATCTTAATCAACAATGCAGGTACTGCTAAATTTGGCGGTTTTCTTGATTTAACTCCTGAAGAATGGGAGAAAATCATCCAAGTAAACTTAATGGGTGTATATAATGTAACAAGAGTTTTATTACCTGGCATGATTGAAAGAAAATCAGGTGATATCATCAATATCTCTTCATCTGCTGGCCAAAAAGGTGCTCCTGTAACAAGTGCTTATAGTGCTTCTAAATTTGCTGTTATAGGACTAACAGAATCACTCATGCTGGAAGTAAGAAAGCATAATATCCGTGTAACAGCTTTAACACCAAGTACGGTCGTAACAGATTTGGCAATTGATACAAACCTTGTTAGTGGCAATGAAGAAAATGTAATGCACCCAGAAGACCTGGCTGAATTAATCGTAGCCGGATTAAAACTTAATCCAAGAGTATTCGTAAAAACTGCGGGACTATGGTCAACAAATCCATAAAGAAACATAAGCAGATCCATTGGATCTGCTTGCTTTTTGTAAAGACCTTATTTACCTTCAATTATACATGGACATTACTCTCTCTAAATCACAAATTAACTGGTTAATTTCCTTTTGAGATATTCGTATAGGCATTTGATCGTATAGGGTAATAACTTGCCCATCATCTTCATGCTGATGTTCTTTTAAATAATGATAGATATTATTTATTTGGCTTTCTTTAAGGACCGTTTCTGTGTTGAAATTTTTAACTTTCTGTAAGGAAAATTCATTCATACTTGAATCAAATTCACCTGCAATAATGGTCCCTTGCAAGAACATAATCTCACTCCTCCAAGTCAGTATATGTTAGTTTAACCCTAAAACAAGGTACAAATTGCACGATCTTTATACATTGAAACCACATTGCTTATTTTGATGCCAACATTAGTCCTCTTTGAATCAAAACTGGGTATTCCTCATTCAATTTCTTAATTTCTTCGAGTTGATTTAAAAGAATCTCTTGTTTTTCTAGTAAAAGATTATGTTTTATTAATAGCTCTAGGATTTCAATTCTTAATAACCAATCCTCATGAAATTCACTTGTTAAAGTATTGATTACATCTAATAGTTCTTCCTCAAGTTTTTTTGGATTATGACCATTCTCACGTAAACTTCTTACATTCCCATACAGTTGTTCAAGTGGTGTTAATTCTTTTTTAACAAGTGGTGGTTGTTCTGCTTCTTCCAAATCGGAAAAGAACTGTTCAGAATCGGCTGCACCTACAAATACAGAAGTTATTTTTTCTCCTACAGCCATATCATATGAACCCCAAGTAGGATGGAACAACGTTTCTCCATTTAAAGTAACCGTACAATTAGTAAACGAAATGACGATTACCTTGCCGTCTTTCCGAAGGAACTGAGTTGGAATTCCACTGACTTGAACTCCACTCTCAAAATTCAATATACTCTCTTGGCCAATCTCTACATCAATCGTGCTCAGCTCTTCATCTGTCAAATCTTCAAGAGGTGCAGCTGTATTTTTAAGCTTTCCAATTGGAGAACCAAAGCCATCATGATGTGTTTCTTTACTGTGTCCTTTTATTTCACTACTTTCATAAGCTAATGCAGACGGTCCCTCTGTTTTAATATAAATGGCTTCACCAAGTACATCTTTCATAACAGTGGTTAACGTTCCTGTCAATTGCAGACCTGAGCTAAATTCAAAGGTTGCAATATGATTAGAGCGAAGAGCTTTGTCTAAGCTTTCCGTTCCTCCGACCATAAACGCCATCGTACTAGCAAATTCATTTACGGCATCAATCAATTGATCAAAACTTTCACAAACATAAAGCTGCGGTTGAGGCTTTGTGATATCAAAACCAGTTTTAATCACCCGTTGTAGGTCAAAAGGAAGCTTTTCCACCTCTGTTGATAAGCTGCTCCTTCCTTCAGCAACTGAAGACAATAATCCTGTGCTGGTAACATTACAAAATCTCATACACAATTTCAAAAAGAAGTATTCGATTTGGTCGGTGATGAATATATTATTCAATCAAATTATGAAACAGCGAAAAAGCCACTAAAGATGAAACATTCTAAATGCGGACATATTTATTGGGTAACTCCGGATAATTTTTTAAGAGGGAGAAGATGTCGGTATTGTACCAATATGTCTTCAATGGAACGCAATATTTATAACTATTTAACAGGCAATGGAATTGATTTTGAGGTGGAATTTGTATTTAATGACTTAAAGAGTGAACCTCCTCTTCGTTTTGACTTTAAAGTAAATATTAATGAAATAGAATTCTTCTTAATTGAATACGATGGAATTCACCATTATAACGGGTTTCACCAACCTGCTTCGGATATTCAAAAGAGGGATCGACTAAAAGACCATTATTGCAAAGTGAAAGGAATACACCTTGTTCGTATTCCTTGTTGGGAGGATCCTTCACTCCGCAAATTGAGTTGCCAGTAGCAGGTCATCCAACAGTAGGAACCGCATTTCTCTTAGGACTTGAAAATTGGATAGAGACAGTACAAGGGGTTAATGAGTGGATTTTAGAAGAAGGAGTAGGAGATATTCGCGTAACGGTTTATAAAGAGCATGATAAAATCACAAAGGCCGAAATGAGTCAGCCGATCCCGATATTTGGAGAAGTGTATCATGACACCCAGGTCATTGCTGATCTTTTGTCGAACTATTGAGCACACTGAAGAGAGTACAGATCAGATTAGTGAGAAAATTCATAAAGCGTATGTGCAGACACTGGAAGGCAATCCCGGAATTCCTACCCCAGTCATTAGGCAGGCGTACTTTATTGCACTGACACAAGCGACACAGACCATTGATATTACCACACCCTACTTTGTACCTGATCAAGATATTATTATGGCGCTAAAAACAGCAGTGGAACGTGGGGTACGTGTAAGATTGCTGGTTCCTCGTCAAGTGGATCAAAAAATAGTGGAACGTAGGCGGGCACCTTGCTGCATTAACCGTTGTGAAGGAGTGCGTTGCAATAAATCTTCCATTCGCAGCGGGACAGAATCATTAAGGTCTTGCTCGAATTGTTCTGTAAGGTCCCTAGCCACGTCTTTACTGTAAATGAACTCACACACTTCGTAATTCAAGCGAAAACTTCTCATATCATAGTTTGCGGCTCCTACTTCTGCAACTTCCTCATCGATGATCAACGACTTTGCGTGTATCATTCCTTTTTTATATAGGTAAATATTAACCCCTGCTTCAAGCAGCTTCACCATAAAAGGTAAAGCTTGGATACCCCACCGAGATGGGAATGGTATACTTACCGGGATTTTTTAAGCCGTTTGCAATGATGATCTCTCCCTATATTTAAAAAATGAAATTTACAAATTAGATTTTAAAAACTTATTGTTATACCTAAAATGATTGATAAAGTAAATTCAGCTGTTTATTTACTCCCTTTTAAAAAGGGACAATAAAGTATATGCATCGAGTATCAAATTTGGGAGTACAGAAATGTTTATTGATAAAAGGTTTCGGTTTATATTGATGTTATTCATCTAAAGGAGTATGCCATGAATGGGTTTTACATTCTGTGCTTTTTTAAATTGTTTCTTTTTCATTAAATATTACATTACCTCCTAAGTGGGGATCAAAAATGGAGCAACACATGGACTATTAGGACATTTTGGGTATTTCGGCATTATTATAGCGTTAATCGGAGGTATAATTGGACTTCCTATTCCTGATGAAGTTCTTCTTACATATGTTGGCTATAATGTGTTTCAGGGTAAATTATCCTATATTATTTCAATGCTAAGTGCTTTTGTTGGGGCAACAGGTGGAATTTCACTTAGCTACTATATAGGCTATAAATTTGGAGTGCCTTTGTTAAAAAAATACGGTCCAAAATTTCACATTACTGAACATAAAATCAATTTGCCCAAAGAATTTATTCAAAAAAATCGGACCTTCTCTTTTTACCGGCTTCGACTATGTATTAGGCAAACAAACTGCTTAAATCTCTTCTTACCACGGCGTTCTTAACAAGTATTTTCTTTTGTAATACAACCTTTTCGTATCAGTAAAAGAAGTGGGACAAAACGAGACAAATACAAGAGATCAAGACCGAAGTGATTCCAGGTAAATGCTGGAGAACTTCGGTCTTTTTATGCTTAAGCGGAAAAGTGAGATTTTGAAGGAAAAGTGTGGAATGCGGAAAAGAAGGCTATGTCGGAATTTCATAAATATTTTGACATGTAAAAAACCATATGGTATTCTAAATATAATCGATAATCTATAATTTATTAAATTAAAGGATGGTGTAATTACATGAACTTTTTAGTCTGTATTAAACAAACTTTTGATACAGAAGAAAAAATTGAACTTAAAGAAGGAGAAATAATCGAAGATACAAGTCAGTGGATTGTGAATCCTTACGATGAATATGCCATTGAAGAGGCGCTTCGATTAAAAGAGGAGCACGGGGGAGAAGTTACCGTTCTAACAATAGGTAAGGAAAGAGCAGAAAGCGCATTACGCCATGGACTAGCAATGGGGGCCGATAATGCTGTTTTAATTGAAGAGGTTGATAGTGATGAATTTATCATTTCCAAAGTCATAGCAGCATACGCAAAAGAAAAAAAATTCGATCTTATCTTAACGGGGAATCAATCAATAGATAATGGTGGCGGCAAGTTGGTGTACGGGTTGCTGAAGAGCTTTCGATTCCTCACATTTCATCCATAGTCAAACTGCAAATCGAGAATCAAAGGGTGCTTGCGGAGCGAGATGTTGAAGGTGAAACCTATAAAGTGGAAACTCCATTACCTATTCTGGTTACTTGTCAGCAGGGACTTAATGAACCAAGATATCCGTCTTTGCCGAATATAATGAAAGCAAAACGCAAACCCATAGAGCATGTAAGTGTATCCGATCTAGTTGAAAAGAGTGTGTATCTTACTAAAAAAACAAATGTAGTAGAAAGATATCAACCCATGAAACGTAAAGATTGCATCAGAATAGAAGGAGAGCCGCGCTTGGCTAGTGAAAAATTGGTTAAGCTCCTCTTTGAAGAAGCTAAAATATTTTAGGAGGTAAATTATGGACAGAAAAGTTCTGGTTATCGCAGAAATGAAAGGGCAAAAAATCCGTAATGTTTCCATTGAAGCCCTAACCGCTGCGAAGCAAGTTGCAGGGGCAGGGAATGTCATTTCCGCCATTTTGGGAACCCATTCTGCTATACAGGTAGATTTGCTTTCACAATATGGTGCTGAGCAGATATATATAGTAGAAGATTCTGATTATGATGAATACCATCCTGAATTATATACTCATGCTGTGGTGAAACTTATACAAGAAACTCAACCTGATGTTATTATTATGGGTCATACTGGAAATGGCAAAGACCTTGCTCCGCGGGTGGCGGCAAGATTAGAATTTGGTCTGGCTAGTGATTGTATTGACATCAATTTGGATGCTAGCGATGAGATTGTGATTTCAAGATCTATTTATTCTGGGAAACTATTTGAAAAGAAAAAGTTTAATAGTGGTCCTATATTTGTCACCATTCGTCCTAATAATATAACACCTATCCAGCAGGCTACTGAGGCGTTGACCATTTCGTATACAGTTGAGAAGCCTTCTATTACCCTGCTAATCAAAGAGATAGTTCGAAGGGCAGCTGAAAAAGTTGATTTAACGGAGGCCAAGGTGATTGTCTCAGGCGGGAGAGGAGTAAAAAGTGCCGAAGGATTTAAAGTTTTACAACAATTGGCAGATGTACTAAATGGGGCCGTTGGCGCATCGCGTGGAGCTTGCGATGCTGATTACTGTGATTACTCGTTACAAATCGGTCAAACTGGGAAAGTGGTAACGCCTGATTTATACATTGCGTGTGGAATTTCCGGTGCAATCCAACATGTTGCTGGCATTTCCAATTCCAAATTTATTGTAGCCATAAATAAAGACCCGGATGCACCAATTTTTGAAGTGGCTGATTATGGGATCGTAGGAGATTTATTCGAGATAGTCCCACAACTAACAAATGAATTTTCCAATATTTTATTAAGTCAAACCAAATAATTATTCCTGTAGACCAAATCTTTGTTTTAAAGGAAAGATATGGTTTAAGAGTTTTTTGATAATCATAATGTAACAAATGCCTGCCGCATTGCGTAAGGGGTTGAGAGGGTTTCTTCTCATTGTTTACTTTTACTTTATGAATTATTGATGATCACATGGTCAAAACCGTATAGGGGAGAGTTCTCGTTTCTCCCTTTTAGATCCCGCCATGGTAATAAATTCGTTAATTTGGACAACTAATCTGGTGGATTTTCGAACTCTATCATTAACACTTAAGTATATTTTACCTATAAACTTTATGAAGAGTTAAATATCATTAAAAACATAATTTTAATAATATTAATATTGTCAATTTTCGCGCATTATTGTATCATTAAATATATATTATCGATTATATATTTATACCATTTTTTATATTTTTTTATTCAATATTGAAAGCGCTTTAAACCTATGTTCCTGTTCAACTTAAGCATAGACAGCTATAGACACCACAATAGACACACAATAGACGCACATAACCATGTTTGTATAAAAACTATAATAGGGGATGGTTTCGTATGTTAGTGGACACAATATTGCAAAAAAGAACGAAGAAACGTGGAATAGTAGCATTATTGCTATGGTCAGCAACTGTCATAAATTATCTTGATCGTACGAATTTGTCAGTTGCCGCTCCAGTCCTATCAAAACAGTTTCATATAACCCCAACTGAAATGGGAATTATCTTATCAGCATTTTTTTGGTCGTATGCATTGTTCCAAATACCTTCAGGGTGGTTTGCGGACAAGATAGGCCAGCGCGTAACATTTGCATTTGCGGTTACGTGGTGGTCTTTGGCAACCGCTGCTATGGCACTTGGAAGAGGAGTTGGATCATTTATCGGGATACGTGTTATCATGGGATTGGGAGAGGCATCCGTTTATCCTTGCAGCGTTGGTGTAACTTCGAAATGGTTCCGTGATAACGAACGTGTAAAAGTAACTGCGCTCTTTGATAGTGGAGCAAGGGTAGGGACTGCCGTTACCATGCCATTAGTTGTATGGTTAATGACAAAATTTAGTTGGGAGCTTCCATTTATTGTTTCGGGTGCAATTGGAGTGGTTTGGGCTGTAATTTGGCTTTGGTATTATCGCGATCCAGAAAAACACAAATATATCAACCAGGCAGAACTCAATTACATCCGCGAGGGACAAGTGAAACATGATGGTGTAGATAATGAAATACCTCTCAAATGGTATCAGCTCCTTTATTATCGCAATATTTGGATGATGACAATCGGTTTTTTTATGCTGAGTTATTCGATCTATTTCTTTATCACATGGATGCCAACGTATCTCGTACAGGCTAGAGGTATGAAATTGATGACCATGGGATTTGTGGCTATGATTCCCCCACTTGCGGCGATTGTCGCGGAGCTTTTTGGCGGGTGGTTATCAGACTATCTATACAGTAAAGGTTTATCATTAACTGCAGCCCGCAAGGTAAATCTGGTAGGTGGGATGTTACTGGCTACTACAATAGGATTTTCAGCCCTGGTTCATTCCGCTGTAATGTGTGTAGTTCTTTTGACAATCTCCTATTGCGGTTTGGTTATTGCAGCATCAGCTATATTGGCTTTACCAGGGGACATTGCTCCTAAAAATATGGCATCAGTCGTGACTGGTATTGAAAACTTTGGCTCCAATATGGGTGGAGTTTTGGGTCCAATTATTACAGGATTTGTAGTGGCAACTACCCATTCATTTGTCCCTGCACTTGTTTTATCCTCTATCATCGCCTTTGGTGGTGCATTGGTATTCCTGTTTGGTCTTGGTAAAATTGAACCATTGAATCCTGAGAAAGTTTTGTTTCGAAACCAGACGATGCAAAATCGTAAAGCAGTATCAGAATAGTAGTGTGATATAATCTAAACTAATCAAATAGACTTCTATACGGGGCAGTCTCTTAAGTGTACTTACAAACGAAGGAATCAGTCCCAAAATTAAAAAGTAAAAACCTCCAAATCAACGGTAAGTTGGAATGGAGGTTCTTTTTTTACTCTATTTATAAAGAAATGGAGGATAAAAAACTTATTTAAGAAAAAAGCTCTGTTCGTAATATTAGGTCAATCGGAGTTTATTGAACTAAGCCTTTTTTCTTTTCATTCGTGAATAAATTAATGATCATTGGATTGTTCTGCTGAACTTAAAGGAAGGAAAGCTCTTTTCTTTCTCTCATAGTTGACGTGTTCATGAAATGCTTCGATGCAGCCATTTAAATCTCGGTCTTGGAAAGCCTTTATGATGGGTGCGTGAATGCTGGCCAATTCAGACAGATTAGTAAAATACACTTGACTGTTAAGGTACCAAATTCGACTTAGTTTGGAGGACAAGGTTTCCCAAACATTACTCAGGAATTTATGGTCTGCCGTCTTATAAATTTTCGTGTGAAAGTCTTCATCAGCAATCCGAATTTTTTCTAAATCGTTGTTTACCCCAGCGTAGACCATGTCATTATAATAATTTTTGAGTTCTTCTATATCTTCGTCAGTCAATCTTTCAAAAGCTCTTTTAATAGCAAATTCCTCAAGCATTAAGCGAAAATCATATAATTGATCAATTTCATCAACAGGGAAATTCGAAACAAAGGTGCCTTTGTTTCGTTGGGTTACGACCAAATCTTCATCAGCTAATTTTAAAAACGCTTCACGAACAGGTGCTTGACTGACACCATAGTTCTTTGCCACTTCTAATTCAACTATTCTATCCCCGGGTTGAAGTTCTCCCCTAATAATTCGTTCTCTCAGCGCTTCATAAATCTGTTCTGAGAGAGTTTTATTTACAATGGAATTTTTCATTTATATCCATCCTTTTTACTCATTTATAACCGATAATCGTTAATCGCAATTTTTTTTATTTTACCACATATTGTGATGAATATCCATTCATTATTTCTATTCAAATGATGAAGGAGACCGATGTTTTAGAAATAGATTCATCAAAAATATAAAAATTTTTTGACGATTTCCAACATTCATGTTATATTTATTATAGATTATATATTATCGATAATTAAAAAGCTGTCTTAAACTTTATTTTAAAAAGGAGGCGTATATGAAGAGTTCTATTGTAAACAAATCGCTTTCAGACCAGATTCACGAAACATTGCGGGATTTAATCATTAAAGGTGAACTTGGCCGGGAGACAGGATCCTTGAATTGGAAGTAGCAAGAGATTTCGGTGTAAGCCAAGCCCCCGTTCGAGAGGCATTATTGAAGCTGGCTGAAGAAGAGCTGGTTGTAAGCATACGATATAAAGGAACTTTTGTATCCAATATCTCGATCGTCGAAACGGAAGAATTATATTGTTTCCGTACCATGATGGAGGAACTAGCCATCAAAAGAAGTTTGGAAAGAATGAAAGATGGAGATGTGAGGATCCTTGAAAATTTTTACCATGAGATGGTTCGAGCTGGTGAAACCAATGATTTGGACTCCTTGAGAGCAGCCGACATCAATTTCCATTCAAAAATTTATGACATAGCAGAACATAGATTCATGTTTAATGTGTGGGAGACTTTGGTATCAAAACTCAATCGAATTTGGTATCTTACAAGCCAAGCGTACTTCATTAATCTTTCCGAAGTTGCTGCCATTCATGAGCCTTTCTTAAACGCTATTAAAGCACATGATTTGAATGGGTGCATAAAAGCGTTTCATGAACACGTCGCATATGAAAAAAAACAAAAGTTTTTAATTACCCATTATTAAAAGTGAAAGTCGTTGTAGAAATTAGTAGTTTTTAATCTGATATTTTTAAAGAAGCATGGAACACTGGGACGATATAACTTTTTTTAATTATAAATTATCGATAAATGATAATTTGTTTTGACAAATCAAAAAATTAATGCTATTTTTAAATTATATTATCGATAACCGATAATTAAAACTATTAAAAGCCTAAATGGAGGAATGAAAGATATGAACCTGCTTATCGATTCATTTGAGTTCGGTGTACTCACTCAAATTCACTACGGAGTTGGAAAGCTTAATGAACTCCCTGAAATTCTAAATGCCTAAAACTATCAAAATGTGCTGATCTGTACAGACCCAGGCATTGCTAACTCCGGGTTACTGGAGCGATTAGAAAAAATTTTAACTAGTGCAGAAATTCGCTATACCGTTTTTAAAGAGGTACAGCCGGATCCAACACTTGAAGTGGTGGACACGGTTAGACAAATATACCTAGACAATCAATGTGATGCTTTAATCGGCATTGGTGGCGGAAGTTCCATTGATACCGCAAAAGGAGTCTCTGCAGCGGTCGCTAATCCTGGAGACCTTAGCCAATATGAAGGAAAGAATAAACTTCCTAATCGGTGGCCCGATATTATTGCCGTCCCAACTACCGCAGGAACTGGATCAGAGGTTACCCATGCAATGGTGCTGAAAGATAACAAACGTAAATATAAAATGGGAATCCTTAGCCAGAACTTGCATCCAAAAGCTGCCATCCTCGACCCAGAGTTGCTGACAACGCTACCTAGGGGCCTTGCAGCTATTACCGGAATGGACGCACTTAGTCATGCGATTGAATCCTATACGTCCAATCAAGCACAGCCAATCACTGAAGCGCTGGGATTACACGCTATTCGATTGATTGCAAAATATCTTAGACCTTTCGTAGCTCGACGCACAGATTTGGAAGCGGCTTCACAGATGATGTTGGCCAGTACCATTGCCGGAGCCGCATTTATATGGGGAAGGGTAGCGGCTGTGCATGCTTTATCCCATCCATTAGGAGGTCGCTATAAAGTCCCGCATGGGTTAGCAAACTCCATCCTCCTTCCAGTTGTTATGGAATTCAATGCCAGTACCAATCAAGAAAAATTTAAAGAGATTGCCATTTTGCTAGGGGAGAATGTTGAAGGATTAAGCTTGAGAGAAGCTGCTTTACGGTCCGTTCATGCGGTAAAAGGACTAATTGCCGATTTGGATATTCCGCCAACACTCGGAGCAAACAACGTCAGCTTATCTCCGGAAGAAATCCAAATTGTTGCTCAGGAAGCATTTGATAGTGGAGTTGCATTAGCCAATCCTAAGGTAACCACCGTAAATGATTTGAAAAATATCCTGCAGCAAGCGCTTTAAAAAATAATGGCAAGGAGAGATTTCGATGGAAAACGTATTTCCAATTAAAAATCAAAACTATATTGATGGTCAATGGGTTCCTTCATCAAATATGAAAACGTTTCAAAGGGAAAATCCGGCAAATCCGCAAGAAATTGTGATAATATCACCTAATTCCACAGTAGAAGATACAAATAATGCCGTGGAAGCGGCACAAAGAGCGTTTGCTGATTGGTCCCGTACCCCAGCTCCTAAGCGTGGTGATTTACTGTATCGTTTCGCTGAACAATTACACGCCGAACGTAAATCGATTGCTCAAATCATTACTAAAGAACAAGGGAAAACGTTAAATGAGGCATTAGGGGAAATCAATAAGACGATTAGTGAAGTACGCTATACCGCAGGGGAAGCTACGAGAATGGACGGTCAAACCCTCCCAAGCGAAAGACAGGATATCGAGATAAAGACAAAAAGAGTACCAAAGGGAGTCATTGCCGCGATTTCTCCATGGAACTTCCCAATCGTAACGCCACTTAGAAAAATAGCCCCAGCATTGGCAACTGGAAATACTGTAGTGTTTAAGCCTGCAAGCATAACTGCCGGAACTGCGGCTAAAATCGTTGAAATTTTTGAAAAAGTTGGTTTGCCTAAAGGTGTTTTAAATCTAGTAATCGGATCTGGCAGAGAAGTTGGTACACCTCTAATCGGCGATCCGCTGGTCAAGGGAGTAACATTTACAGGATCCACTGACGTTGGTAGGACGATTTATCAAGTGGCTGCAGAAAAATTAATTCCGGTCCAATTGGAAATGGGCGGAAAAAATGCCGGTATTATCTATGACTATAAGGATTTAAAGGGAGCCGTTAATCAAATTGTCGGTGCTGCTTTTGCAGCAACAGGCAAAGATGTACATCGATCAGCCGCATCGTGGTGCAACGTTCGGCAGTGAATGAAGTAGTCAGCTACTTAAAAGATAAGTGTCAATCCTATGTCATCGGTGACGGAATGAACCCAGAAACGACATTGGGACCGGTGGTTTCAAAGGACCACTTGGAAACAATCGAGAATTACGTCCAAATCGGTGTGAACGAAGGAGCAACGCTCGTTCTAGGTGGTAAAAGGATAGAGAGCCAAACAAATGGGTACTTCTATGAACCTACTGTTTTCACTGATGTTTCACCAGATATGCGAATTGCCAAAGAAGAGATATTTGGTCCAGTATTAACAGTAACTCCTGTAGATAGTTTTGACGAAGCCATTCAAATAGCTAATGATGTTGAATACGGGCTTGCATCATCTTGCTTTACCAATAACATGGGGTACGCTGAACAATTCGTAAACGAAGTACAAACTGGGATGTTACATATCAACAACGGAACGATTAGTGAATCCCATGTTCCCTTTGGCGGCTTGAAAAATTCAGCAGTTGGTCCATACTCCATTGGTGTAACCGCAAAGGATTTCTTTACTGATCTTAAAGTAGTTTATTCCGCTTCAAAATAATTATAGGGGGATGTAAACATGCTCATGACGGAAACAAATGAATCATGGAAAAATGTAGCCCGTGACTTTGCTTCTCGTAAATTAGAAATGGGGACACATTGGCTCGAAGGTGAGGAATACTGGTCAAATGCCCGTTTGTTGGCTGAACAGGGCTTTTTGGGATTAACCTTACCAGAAGAATATGGAGGCATGAATCTATCTTTATTTGATGCCATCCTAATCATAGAAGAATTGTGCAAGGTTTGTCCATCCAGCGGCAGGCAGGTATATCACACCAGTATTGGAATCGCTTCCTTTATCAATCATCTGGGTACAGAGGCGCAAAAGAAATTATACCTTCCCCAAATAACTGCCGGGAAATTGTTAGTAGGTCTTGGAATGAGCGAGCCTGATGCGGGGAGTGCAGCCACAGACATGAAAACAACGGCAATCGATGAAGGGGATCATTATCGATTAAATGGATCCAAGATTTGGGTTAGTGAGGCACATTTGGCTGATCTGTTTGTTGTCTATGCTCGTTTCGGAAACACTGGAAGGTCATCGGATATTGGAGCGATTTTAGTAGAACGCGGAACGCCAGGCTTTACCGTAGGCGTTCCTGAAGAAAATATGAGTGGTGAATTTCAATGCGCTCTTTATTTCGATGATACGTTAGTACCAAAAGAAAATGTTTTGACGGATCGCAATGCTTTCAAAGCTCTAATGGGAGTTTATAACGGGGTACGTCTAGGGTTCGCTGCCCAAACATTAGGGATTACCCAAGCAGCATTCGATAGAACCGTTCAATATATCCAAGAGCGGAAGCAGTTTGGTAAAGAAATATGCGAATTCCAAGGTATTCAATGGATGGTTGCCGATATGTATATGCAATTGGAAGCCGCACGAACTCTACTGTACCGTGCTGCTATGGCGGCATCCAATAATAAGCCTGATAAGCATGCGGCAAGTGTTGCTAAAGTTTTTGTAGCAGAGGCGGCTAAAAAGATTACAGATGATTGTTTACAGCTTCATGGTGGTTACGGATTCTCCAAGCAGTATCCGTTGGAATGGTATTACCGTTGTGCGCGAGCTGCATCAATTGCCGGAGGAACTGTTCAAGTTCATCGAACGATGCTGGCTGCTGAAGTATTAGGAAGAAAATTTGACCAAAGGAAGTAATTAAAGAGAATGTATTACCTATAGCCTCTACGGGACATCCCCCATATAACAATGTGGCTCTGTCCATAGCACAGCCGGGGGATGCTCTGGTTGGTTCATTATCAATCACTTAGCCTAGCAATTTATAAAATTTAGAAAGGGGAAAACCAGAATGCTTACTACTTCGAAATCAAAGGTGATCTCTTTCGAAGAAGCCGTCAGCAAAGTACCAAACGGTGCAAACATAACAATCAGTGGGCTTATTTCTGTCCTATGTCCGGAAAAAGTAATGGTAGAGCTAGAAAAGCGTTACCTGTCCACGGGAGAACCTAGGGATTTAACTGTCATCACACCAGTACGTGTTGGCTGGAGCAAAACCCAAAGCACCGGATTAGAACATATGGCGAATAGCGGAATGCTCAAAAGATTGATAAGTGGTAGTTTTAATGTAAAAGAAGGACCAAGGCTCACTCAGATGATCCGCGAAAACAAAATTGATGCTTATGGTTTTTCTATGGGAACGATCTTTCATTGGATTCGAGCCATGGCTGCGGGTGAATCAGGACTTGTTACGAAAGTGGGACTGCATACATATGTAGATCCACGCTACGACGGCGGACGCCTGAATGATAATACCAAAGAGAATATATCAAAAGTCATTGAGATCAGCGGCGAGGAGCATCTATTTTACCCCACTATTCCTATCCATGTAGCGATTATTCGTGGTTCAACAGCGGATGAAAGCGGAAATATCACGCTAGAAAATGAACCTGTTACCTTAAGCGGATTGGAAATGGCAATGGCAGCCAAAGCCAGTGGGGGATATGTGATTGCACAGGTGAAACAGGTCGTGGAGAACAATATGCTGAAACCTCATGACGTAGCAATTCCTGGCATTCTGGTGGATGCAGTGGTTATCGATCCCGACCAAAAACAAAGCTTGCTTGATGAGGACGACCCGAGCTGGACCGGTCAAATCAAAGTTCCTTTAGACCAAGTATATAAGCCGATCTCCCTGAATTCCAAAAAAGTGATATTAAGGAGGGCGGCAAAGGAACTGAAGTCAAGGGATGTCATTAACCTTGGAGTAGGGATTCCTGTAGGATTACCGCAGTTAGCTTTAGAAGAAGGTTTTTTTAATGAAGTTACTTTTTCATTGGAGCACGGGGCTATCGGTGGTGTCCCGATGGGTGAAGAGGTTTTCGGCGCCCATATTAATCCTACAGCTATCATAAGTTCTCCTCAAGTGTTTGATTTTTACCATTGTGGGGGATTATCAGCAACTTTACTAGGTTTTGCACAAATCGATCGTATAGGAAATGTAAACGTCAGTATGTTTAATGGTGTTTTTCGAGGATCCGGTGGTTTTATCGACATCGTTCATAAAACCAAAAAAATTATGTTTTGTGGAACGCTAACCAGCGGAGGGCTGGATGTTGCGATAGAACAAGGAAAAGTCAATATTTTGAATGAAGGAAAACATAAGAAATTCATTCCTGAGGTGGAGCAATTAACCTTTAATGCTCAGATGGCTCTGAAAAACAAACAGGAAGTCCTCTATTTAACGGAACGGGCTGTATTTAGATTGGAAGAACAAGGAATCACATTAATTGAATATGCCCCTGGGGTTGACATTGAACGTGACATCCTTTCACACATAGATTTTAAAATAAATATTTCACAAAACCTGAGAGAGATGGATGCAGATATTTTCAAATAAGCAAAAGGGAAGAAGGTAGGATCATTGGGGAAATGGGAAATAACAAAGACGATTACATGCGATGTCTTAGTAGTTGGCGGTGGAGGTGCAGCTGCAAAAGCTGCTTTAACCGCATATCAGACTGGGGCACAGGTTCGGATAGCCGTTAAATCCCCTTGGCTGAAAGGTGGATCCACAGCAACAGCGTTTTCGGAACTTCTTGCAATTGCTGCCGCTATTGGCCATGGAGACGAGCGAGACGAGCCGGAAATACATTATCAGGACACAATGGATGCGGGACGAGGTTTTATTCATCCTAAATTAGTGCGAACGTTGGCTGAAGACGCTCCAAAAAGGATAAATGACCTGATCGAGTTAGGGCTAAATTTTGATAAACAAAAAAATGGCAAGCTTGTTCAAGGTATGAGTGATTTCGCTACTTATCCCCGCACTTGCAGGGTGAATGGTGTGACGGCAAGACATATTCTTAACATCATTGCGAAGGAATTAAAAAAGAATGAAGTTCCAATTGATGAGCAAATGATGGTTTTTCAATTAGTAACAGATAGCGAAAAGAGAATCGTTGGTGCACTCGCTTTGGATATTGCCCAAAATGAATTTGTATTCTATCAAACATCATCTGTCATTTTAGCGAGTGGAGGCGCCCACTTCCTCTACACTTATGGTGTAGGTACGCCGGATATGACGGGGGATGGGTATGCAATGGCCTATCAGCAAGGAATCCCCCTTGTAAATATGGAATTCGTTCAAATCGGGCCAGGAGTTATCAATCCTCCGGTAACATTACTTTCGGGACCAGTTTGGAAGACACATCCCATACTTTCCAATCAGAAGGGTGAGCGATTCCTGGAGCGAAATCTCCCTCCAGGTGTATATGTGAAGGACGTTAATAACCAAAAGGCCTTTTCCATTTACCGTATCCAATCATTCCTTCTATTTGGATACATCTATCCAAATAGAATCAGAGGACAATCCATCACCGAACGGAGGCGTATGGTGTGAGATGGCTTCCGGATCAGAGGCTATTGTTGAGCAGAAAATGCCGAAGACAAAACGCGTGCTAAAATCCAAAGGAATTGATGTACACTCAGATAAATTTGAAGTGGGTCTTGTGGCTCAATGTATGAACGGCGGGGCACAAATAACCACTCCCGATGGTGAAACTGACATAAAGGGTTTATTCATCGCCGGAGAAACGGCTGGAGGTTTACGCGGCGGATCTGCCGGTGGGAACTCTCTCGCAGAAGGGCAAGTATTTGGCTACCGAACAGGAAAAGCAGCTGCACACTATTCACTAATGCACGGCAATGAATTATCTTCACAAGAATTCTACATTAAGGAATTCCAAACCATCAAACAATGGGTTGAAAATAGCCAAAATGGAACAAAAGATGTTCTTGACAGTATTGGTGAACTTCGCCGGAATATGTATCGGAATTGCCTGGTCATTCGTAATGAAGCCCGATTGATGGATGCGAGGGATTATTTACTGCAAACAGAACAAGACCTTCAGCAGGGTAAATATGCTTTGAGATTGGATAACATCAAGTCCGCACTTGAGTTGCGTAATATGATTATTACAGCTAAATCGATCGTGTTGGCTGCTTTACTTCGAACAGAAAGTCGAAGTTGTCATTACCGTGAAGACTTCCCGGAAAAAGATGATACCAATTGGAAAACAAGTATTCGAATCAGGAAAAAGGACGGAATCATGGTTGCGGAGGCATATGAGTGGCCGCAGAACAAAGCAGGATAGGAGCAATAGGCAGTGACTGTTGAATTTTCTATTCAAAATGGGATTGCCAAGGTAATACTCGACCACCCTCCGTTGAACATACTGTCTGAAAAAGTGAAAGAAGAGTTGACTAATACGTTCCGTACCATAACCGATTATTCTGGGGTTCGTGTACTCCTTTTCGTCGCCAAAGGGGATCATTTTAGCTGTGGTGCTAACTTAAAAGAGTTCCCCGATCGCATTGCAAAAAAATCAGCAGGTGAAGTATGGATGCGTGGACATGAGATGTTGGCATCGGTTATGAATGCACCTCAGCCTACTATTGCCTATATTCAAGGCAATGCTTTAGGAGGGGGTGCGGAACTTGCCAGCGCATTTGATATACGTATCTTTTCATCCACTGCTCAAATCGGGTATCCCGAAGTATTACGCGGTGTCTTTCCTGGGAATGGGGGATTAGAGCGATTAATTTCCCTGGTGGGGGCAGCGAAAGCGATGAACCTGGTCTTGACCGGCAAACCAATATCGGCTGGGAAAGCTCTTCAACTCGGTATTGCTTCTGAAATCGTTGAAAGATCTAATGGGTTAAACAAAGTCGAAGAATTTGCGCAATATATTGCGAATTTGCCTGGTGCAGCCTTGAAAGCTATTAAAAAAGCGATCAATATGTATGCTGATGATTCTTCAGCATTTATGGACAAAGGTAAAGAGCTTTTCTACATGCTGCATGAAACTGAGGATGTTAAAGAAGCTGTAAATGCTTTTCTCGAGAAGCGAAAAGCTTCTTTTGTACACAAGTAACAGGAATCTTTTTTAAGAACTGCGGTCTCGGGACTAATTGAAAGGAGAAACTTATATGGTGCTCGGTCTCATAAATTTTATAGCTTTTCTGGGTATCACAGGATACGCGATTTATTTGTTCGCCAACATTGTATATAGCCGAGTAACATTCATTAAATTAGGGAAACCAGCAAACTTGAGGAAAGACACCCAGCAGCGAGTCAATGAAGTAATGGTGAACGTCTTTGGCCAGAGAAAACTTTTTAAAGACCCTAAGAGCGGCGTAATGCATGTGATTATGTTTTATGGATTTATTATCCTGCAGTTTGGCGCCATTGAACTCATCATTAAGGGGTTTTTTAAAGGGTTTGAATTCCCGATTAGCACAGCCCATAAGTTTTTTAGCTTGTGTCAGGAAATAACCACTTTTCTTATTTTATTAGCCGCGATATATGCATTTTACCGTCGCTATATTGAAAAGCTAAAACGATTAAAGCGTGGATTCAAATCTGGATTGGTAATCATTTTTTTAACCACTTTGGTATTATCTATCCTTTTAAGCTTAAGTTTTGAACATATATGGTTGGGGAAAACAGGTTTCCTTGCCTACGCACCTATTTCCAGTACGATAGCCGGATGGTTTTCGGGCATGAGCCCAGAGGCAGCTGGAGTAGCATTTTATGTTTTTTGGTGGCTTCACCTTATTACGTTGCTTAGTTTTCTTGTTTATGTACCGCAGTCAAAGCATGCTCATGTTTTGTTTGCTCCAGTTAACGTATATCTACGTGATACGAAACCGGTGGGAAAACTATCATCGATCAATTTCGAAGACGATTCCCTGGAGACTTTCGGGGTAGGAAAAATTGAAGATTTCCGTCAAAATCAGTTAATTGATCTTTATGCCTGTGTAGAGTGTGGGCGTTGTACCAATATGTGCCCGGCATCTGGAACAGGAAAAACCCTGTCTCCGATGGATTTAATGAAAAAGATGCGCGATCATCTGACCGAAAAGGGGGCGGCGGTTACCTCCCGAACACCATGGATGCCTTCGTTTTCCTTTGCTGGACACGAGGCAGCGGCAACATCGGAGGCTCTAACTGCGAATCTAATTGGAGATGTAATTACAGAAGAAGAATTATGGGCTTGTACCACATGCAGAAATTGTGAAGATCAATGCCCGGTATCCAATGAACACGTTGAAAAAATTATCGATATGCGTCGTTATCTTGTGTTGACTGAAGGGAAAATGCCACATGGCCACACGCTATTTTCAAAATATAGAACGTCAAAGTAACCCTTGGGGAATTAACCGCAAGGAACGGATTAAATGGCGTGAAGGCAGAGCTGATCTTAGTGTACCAACGGTAGAGGAGACGGAAGAATTCGAATACTTGTTCTTTGTTGGTTCTATGGGTTCTTTTGATAGTCGAACTCAAAAAATTTCCCAATCGTTTGCAAAGATTCTCAACCTTGCGGGCGTTAAGTTTGCAATTCTCGGCAATGAAGAACGGAATTCAGGTGATACAGCCAGACGATTAGGGAATGAATTCTTGTTCCAACAGCTTTGTCAAGAAAATATAGCAAACTTTCAAGCTTACAATGTTAAAAAAATTGTCGCCATCGATCCGCATGCTTATAACACCTTTAAGCACGAATATCCTGAATTTGGGTTGGAGGCAGATGTCTATCATCATACGGAAGTGATCCACAAATTGATAAAAGAAGGGAGAATAAAGCCAACCCTAGATGTTAATGAAACTGTTGTGTACCACGATTCGTGTTATATTGGCCGTTATAACGGAATCTATGATATTCCGCGCGAAATTCTAAAATCCATTCCTGGAGTCAAAGTAGTAGAAATGGAGCGAAATCGTGAAGATGCTATGTGCTGTGGGGCTGGAGGCGGAATGATGTGGCTGGAGGAAACACAAGGAAAACGAATTAATATCGAGAGGACAGAACAAGCCTTGAAGTTAAATCCCACCACTATTGGAAGCAACTGCCCATATTGCCTAACGATGCTTAGTGATGGTACAAAGGCAAAAGAAGTTGAAGAACAAATTAAAACTTTGGATATTGCTGAGATTGTTGAGCGTTCTTTAATTGATTAATCATAGTAGTAATGTGTGTTTGATAGTTGTACCATAGATAAAATTATTAGGAGGCAAAACTATGAATCTTGGATTTTGTATACATCCCATTGAAACCCGCCCGAGCAAAGAATTAATACAGCAGTTTGAAAATGTGGTCACTCCGCACATCAGTGATAATTTAAACCGTATGCACGCCATGGCATCCGGACTAAGACCTTATCATAAAGAAGGAAAACTCGTAGGTACTGCACTTACGGTAAAAACGCGGCTGGGGACAATTTAATGGTACATAAGGCCATTGATTTAGCAGAACCTGGAGATGTCATTGTTGTTGATGCCGGAGGAGATCTCACAAATGCAATTGTAGGAGAGATCATGCAAAAGTTAGCAATTAAAAAAGGAATTGCAGGTTTTATTATTGACGGTGCAATACGGGATACGGGGGCTATTGGATCTGAGACTTACCCAGTATATGCGAAAGGAGTAACTCACCGCGGTCCATATAAAGATGGGCCTGGTGAAATCAATGTACCTGTCTCCGTTGGCGGGATGGTTGTACATCCCGGAGATATCATTGTTGGAGATGAAGATGGCCTTGCGGTTGTTCCTCTTGAACATGCAGAAGAACTATTAAAATTAATAAAGGAGCAACAAATTCGAGAGGAGGATATCCTCCTATCAATCAAAAACGGTACGGCGAACCGTTCATGGGTAGATCAAACACTTAAACAGAAAGGGTGTGAATTAGGGTAAAATTGGAACATCCAAAGAAGAGTTGGTCTCCCTAAATTAGACTGTCTAAGAATAGCTTAAACCCATTAAACAATACGAAAGGAATTGATTTTCATGAATATTTGTATTTTAGACGGTTATACCTTGAACCCCGGTGACCTATCCTGGGACCAATTGTCGCAGATCGGTAAGACAGAGATCTACGATCGGACTCCGGAGGATCTCATAATAGAAAAGGCCTCGAATGCAGAGATTATTTTGACAAATAAAACACCACTAAGTAGGGCCACTCTTGAGCAACTGCCCAATCTTAAGTATATTGGGGTCTTGGCTACAGGCTTCGATGTAGTGGATACGAAGGCTGCAAAAGAACGGGGGATCGTTATCAGTAACATTCCGACTTACGGGACGGAATCGGTGTCCCAAATGGTATTTGCACTTCTGCTCGAACATTGCCATCATGTTCAGCGCCATAGTGATGCAGTTATGGAAGGACAATGGGGAAGGAACCCTGATTGGTGCTTCTGGAACTACCCGCTTGTTGAATTAGCCGGTAAAACGATGGGAATCGTCGGTTTTGGACGAATTGGTCTTCAGACCGCAAGGATTGCTTCCGCTTTTGGTATGCGTATTATGGCATTTGACGCCCATCATCGCGATATTGACCTGCCCCATTTTCAATGGGCGGAGCTGACTGATTTAATGAGGCAATCGGATGTTGTCAGCTTGCACTGTCCGCTAACCCCGGATACAGAAGAAATGATTAACGCTGAAAATTTATCCCTGATGAAACCTTCCGCTTTTATTATCAATACCTCGCGTGGGAAACTTGTCAACAACAAAGATTTAGCGGATGCTCTTAATGCAGGAGTTATTTCCGGTGCTGGATTGGACGTTCTGGCGGTGGAACCTCCAGAAGATACCAACCCTTTGCTGCAAGCAAAAAATTGTATTATCACGCCTCACATTGCTTGGGCTACTAAGGAAGCACGGAGTCGTCTTTTGGATTTGGCAGTGGACAATATAAGAGCGTTTGTGGCAGGAAGTTCAAAGAACGTGGTATATTCCTTTTAGAGCATGGCAGCCGTTTATCTTTACAAGAGGGATGCTTAAATCAATGCAACGATCTTATTTCATCTCAGATTTCACGGAATCGTCGTGCCTAAACGTGCGGAATATTATTTCATTTCCGCGGAATAACATATACATCTCGCAGAATACCGCCCCAAATCCGCGGAATTGAAAAATATTTTTCAAGAAACTGAGGTGGTATTATGAAAAATCCAGTATTTGTCTTGGCACCTGATTCATTTAAAGAAAGTATGACAGCAAAAGAAGTTTGTATTGCAATGGAGAAGGGAATTAAAAAGGCATTGCCTGAAGCAGTCTGTATTCAAGTTCCAATGGCCGATGGCGGTGAAGGAACGGTTCAATCGCTTGTCGATGCAACGGAGGGAAATATTTACTATCAAACTGTAACCGGACCACTCGGTCAGCCTGTTACTGCTCATTTCGGAATTCTCGGGGACGGTGAAACCGCTGCAATTGAAATGGCTTCGGCAAGCGGGATTCATCTGGTAACGAAAGAAACAAAAAATCCGCTCATTACCACTACATATGGTACGGGGGAATTAATAAAAGCGTGTTTAGATAAAGGTGTAAAAAAGATCATTATCGGCATTGGCGGAAGTGTGACAAATGACGGCGGCGCAGGAATGGCTCAAGCGTTAGGTGTAAAATTTCTCGATGAAAATGGCGAACTGCTTGGCTTTGGCGGGGGATCACTGGGAAGATTAGCGAAAGTTGAAATGGACAATCTCGATCCCAGATTAAAAGAAACGCAGATTTTTGTGGCTTCTGATGTAACGAATCCTTTATGCGGGGAAAATGGCGCTTCGAATGTTTTCGGTCCACAAAAAGGGGCAACACCAGAAATGGTGCAGTTTTTAGATCAAAATCTGGCCCATTATGCTGCAATTTTGCATAACCAGCTTGGTAAGGATATTAAAGAGATCCCGGGTGCCGGTGCCGCCGGCGGATTGGGTGCAGGCCTCCTCGTATTTACCAATGCCCAATTAAAGCGGGGCATTGACCTAGTGATTGAGTACACAGGATTGGAACAAAAAGTGAAGGAAGCGGATTTTGTCCTCACTGGTGAAGGCGGCATTGATTTTCAAACGCAATTTGGAAAAACCCCCTATGGAGTGGCCCAGACAGCCAAAAGACATGGGAAAACCGTCATTGCAATTGCCGGTTATGTGGGAGAAAATATTGAAATCCTCTATGATAAAGGTATAGATGCCATTTTTGGAATGCTTCCACAAGCAATGAGTTTAGAAGAAGCATTAATAACCGGTCAAAAAAATATCGAGACAACCTGTGAGAACATTGCACGACTTGTAACAATTAACAATGGTGCTGGCAAAATGGCTTAACCCTAAGAAAAAGGCTAATTAATTGTGACAACGACGGAATGATTGGTTCTTACGTTTATTAGGTAAAGGATATTATTTAGGTAAAATAAAGGAAAAAGGAGATTTTTCCAATGAATCAAATCTCTTTTCTTCCTCTCCCAGACCCTAACCTCGAAGTCCTTTACTCTCAGTTTTTGGATGAAGTATCCTTTTCTGTTTGTAACACTTAACGATTTATTTTCATTATGGCAGAAAGCCTAAAAGATATACAAAGTACTTAGTATTAAAAGGCTTATTTTTAAAATTGTTATTGGTTCCTTGACTTTAATTGAAATAGCAAGGCAACCTCTTACACGCTTGCCAGTACTAGATTGAATCCAATCGTTTGGATCTAGTTCCACTTTAACCTACCTAGATATTATAGGTTTTGAGCAAAAATAATTTTTATTGATAATTAGATTGTATTTAAAATGGTTTCGTTTTATTTGTGAATAACAATTAAGGTAACCACTACTACATCTAATTTATCTGAGATCACCACTCAAGTCAATTGGAGTGCTGTGCGTTGCTGGAGAAGATTAAAGAATAAGCAGAGGGGTTCGAAAATCTGTAAAAGATTCTCGGACCCCTCTGCTTTTATTTCAATCTCAAATCTAAGAAGGAGTCTAAACATAGAAAAATGTTTGTTCGTCTGTAACTCCTTATAATACTGAATGCTTTTCTCTTCACTCGCTCGTTTTTTCTTAAAAAATATCTGGTGTCACTAAGGGTTCTATCTATCCCATATAATTCCACCTCGAATTTTTTAAAATTGATTTTTATGGCCGACTTTACTTAAGGAACGGTCTAATAGAGTGATCATTATAAGTATAAAGCTAATTCCATCACTAAATATCGCTATTTGGTGAATCCCCATTGTCATCGCTCCTGATTTTAAAAAGAGTCCATTTGCGGCAGAAGCAATCATAGCCCCCATGTACATAAAAGTTCTTAACAAAATGAGCAGTAACAGGCTGACCGAGTGGTCCGGGAAAAATCCTTTTAATAAAGGAAGGAAAGGAAGCATGAAGGAAACTGAAAAGTGCGCTTACTGCGGAGACCGGTATTGCCCGGACTGTTATCTGGAAGTATTGTAATGTATCAAACTTCTTAACATTGATAGAAGCCTTTGCTCTCGTTGAACTGCACCCCTTAAAGTAGATGTTGAAAAAACCCCCTTATGGGCAACACTTACTTTAAGAGGTGATTTTTTATGGGTACAAAAGGTAAGAAGTCTAAAACATATACATTTGAATTGAAAATGGAAGCAATGAGATTGAGAGAACTTGGTTACACCAATCCTCAAATTGCAGAAAAATTGAATATCGCTGACAGGGATCGTGTAAAAGTATGGTGGAGGAACTACAGGAAGGATGGAGAGGCAGCCTTCATTGATAAGAGGGGGCGACATAAAGAATCTAAAGACACAGACCGTTATGTTAAAAAGTTGGAGATGGAGAATGCCATCCTAAAAAAGTATCTAGAGATTTTGAACAAGGAGGGAAGAAAATTAGGTTCCAGGTAGTAGACCACTTGAAGGGAGAATATACAATAGAGGAATTATGCAAGTACCTTCATGTTTCCGTTTCTGGTTATTATAAGTACAAAAAAACGGCAGTCATCCAAAAGGACGTAGAGTTAAGCCAACGCATATTGGAAATCTATCATAAGTATAACGGCATTTACGGCTACAGACAGATCCATATGGAGTTGACTGAGGGTGATGGTTTGAAGGTCAATCACAAGAAGGTCTTCAGAATCTATCATGAACTTGGGCTCCTGGCAAGATCAGAAAGAAAAAGTTTCGAAATTTAAACCAATATAAACAAACTGAGCCGGAAAGGATTATGCCAAATCTTCTTGAACGGGACTTCTCAGCTAATGAACCGGACACTAAATGGGTTACGGATATAACTGAGTTCACCTTATTCGATAAAAAACTGTATGTCTCAGCTGTAATGGACTTGTACAACAAAGAAATCATAGGTTATCAAATTGGGAATTTTCCAGATAAACTATTCGTAATGAAAACAATAAAGATAGCATTAGACAAAAGAAAGGACGCGGATGGCGTAATCCTTCATAGCGACAGAGGAAGCCAATACACGTCCCGTGTCCTGCAGGACACTCTTGAATCTTTAGGATTCCGCTTGAGCATGTCCCGTGCAGGTAACCCATATGACAATGCCTGCATCGAGAGTTTTTTTTCCCATTTCAAAACGGAAGCCATTTATCCTTATGATGTCCAGTTTTTAGAAGAATTAGAGCAAAGAATTGTAGAATATATTAAGTTTTACAATAACGAACGAAGGCAAAAGAAGCTAGGCAAGCAATCACCAATCAACTTTCGGCTCCAAAACGCTGCTTAAGAAAAGGAAATTGGTCCCTATTTAGCTAATACTGGAGTAAACGTTCTGGAACAGCTTGAAATGGAGTAAACGCATGGTAACCTGATCCGGTGAAGCCAGTTTAAGAATAAGCTGGTTTTCCTGGAGCGAGAACCATGCGTGGAGAGGCTCCATGTCAAGCACCATAGATAATAGAAAACATCCCATAAGAAAAAGGGAGCAATTTCCTTTACAGGACAATTACTCCCAGGTTTTTTTAAATTTCCACTTTTTGGGTCTAGACCATCGTGAGCATAGGCTATTTAGTATTCCACAATCGGGCCAGATTGTTGAGGGTGTAGTTTAGCATTAATAGTGGAGAACCGTATCATAAGTAACTGAGAAATTTATTTAGAAATTTGTAACATTTGGAAAAAGCATCAACTAATTTGCAGAGAGTAAGAAAGGACAACTATTAAGAGATGTCCTTTCTTACTGATACATATGTTGAATTTGTAAGTTTACCAAATCCAAATAATTGTCCTGACTTTTTAGTTGACAGAAATTTAAACGGTTAGTTTAACCTAGTTATTTTTCCTTATTTATAAGGATCTATAGTTTGGATGGTACCATCATCATTATATGTTAGTTCTGTGTATTTTACGCAACGCTTATGGTCAACTCCATCTGATAAAGAACAATCATGATAAAATAAATACCATTTATCGCCAAACTCAACAATGGAATGATGGGTTGTCCATCCTATCACAGGAGTCAGGATTGTCCCTTTGAAAACAAACGGACCTTGTGGATTTTTACTCATTGCATAGGCAATGCAATGGGCTGTTCCAGTAGAGTAAGAAAGATAGTAATTTTCTTTGTATTTATGGACCCAGGGACCTTCAAAGTATCTTCTTTCCTCATCACCAGCAAGGATAGGGTTACCTTCTTCATCAACAATGGAAATCTCTTGATGTCTTTCTTTAAATGTAAGTATATCTTCATTTATTTCTGCGACCATGGGTCCTAACGCAGGTTCTGAATTAGCAGGACCTTCCCCATCAGGTTAAAAAACACCAGTCCGCCATTTTTCCAATTGTCCTCCCCAGAGTCCGCCAAAATACATATAGGCCTTATTATCTTCGTCCACTAAAACAGAAGGGTCAATGCTAAAACTACCTGGTAAGTAAATCTTCTTCTGGCGTGAAAGGACCAGCGGGATTTGAGCTGGTAGAAACCCCTATTCTAAAAATATCATCTTTATCTTTGGCTGGAAAAAATAAATAATATGTATTGTTTTTATAAGCAGAATCAGGTGCCCATAACTGTTTCTTTGCCCAAGGAATATTCTTTAGATGAAGCGCTTCCCCGTTGTCTACACATGGAGAATGAAAATCATCCATGGACAAAACATGATAATCTTCCATCGCATAGTGTTCCCCGTCATGAGTTAAAGGTCCATCGTGATCAAGATCATGAGAAGGATAAGGATAAATATAAATTTTACCCTCAAATACGTGAGCTGAAGGATCTGCTGTATAAATATGATCTACTAAAGGTGTATTGGGTTTTGCGATTTTTTCCATCTCCTAATCTCCCTATTATTAGAAACTTTTTAAACAATTGTAATAAGCCTATGTTTATTGATATCGATATATAGTCAAAAAGGAATTACTTGAAAATATAAAATACTATTATATACTTAGTTTGTGCAGTAAACAAAGGAAAGTCAACGACTAAATCCTTTGTTAGATAGAAACGGAGGGATAGGAATGAAAAAAGTAGTAATAACAGGTGGAAGTGGACTTCTTGGTTCTGACGTAATAAAAGAATTTTTAGAACATGGTTATGATGTTGTTAATGCAGATATGAAATATCCAAAACAAGCTCTTTGTCGAACGGTGATCACAGATTTACACTCTCTTCCTTAATCCTTCTATAAGGTCATTCATACTTATTAAAATTTTTACTTTTTAAGATCTTTATCATCTATTTTTTATTATCGTACTCTTTTAAAAAGTCGACAAATGCGTGAACAGCCGACAGTGAAAGTGACCTTTCCCTGTACAGCAGCCATGTACTTCTTTTTAAAGGCTCTCTATTCTTCTTGGTTAATATAATTTTGTGAACATCGTCGTCTTTTTTTAAGCAAATTGATGGAAGAATGGCATAGCCCAAACCCATAAGAACCATTTCTTTACAAGTATCGATGCGGTCTACCTCCATAGTGACGGTAGGGGGCTGTTCAAAGGTTTCCTGCCACCAATTATCAATTAATGTTTTTTGGGTTTGGTCCGTTTCATAGTTAACTCTGGGCAGGCTAGGTAATTCCTTTATATTTTTTATTTGTTTTTGCGATACTATTAACATAGGTTCTTCACGAAATAAATATTTTTCTTCCTGCCAGATATAATTTCCGCGGACAATACCAACATGAACCTCTTCTTTATGAAGCAGATGGTTTATTTCAGCACTCCAACCAGTTTTAACGTTAACTTCAACATTTGGATAATGATTAATGAATTCTTTTAAAATGGCTGGAAGTTCGTATCTTGCAAAAATACCGGAAACTCCAATTCTTAATACCCCTCTGATTTCCTTATCCATGTTCTGTACAAATTCTTTCGTGTTTCGAAGCTGCAAGATCATATTTCTTGCATATTGGGCTATATATTCACCTTGTGCCGTGAATTCTACACCTCTTTTTCCTCTCGCAACAATCATTGTGCCAAAATCTCTTTCTAATTGCTGTAAGCGATAGGTTAATGCCGGTTGAGAAATATACAGTTTTTCTGCGGCTTTAGAAATATTTCTCTCCTGAAAGATGGTTTGGAGAATAACCCAATCTTTTTCATCCATTGCAGCACTTACCTCCTTAACCATAAATTATATTTATATTTCTTTTAAAAATATACAAATTATTTCAATAATTAATACTATACTAAAAATATAAATGTGAAAATATAAAATTACAATTCCTCTAAAATAAATAAAAAGCGATAAAATAATTTTTAAATTTCTCCAATTTCTTTATCATAAAGAGATTTTATGGATGTTAATAAATAATCGATATTTTTTTTATTTTTTGAATTATGATAATTTTTATTTAGCAACTTTGATAGACAAGTCAATGACAAAGACAGAAAGGGGAGGAATGAAAAAAACATGAGACAAAAGGGGAGGAATTGTCATGTATAAATCGGGACTTAACATAGCAAATCGAATGGATAGGTTACCTATTTCGTCTGTTCACAAGAAAATAATTATTGCTTTAGCTGTTGCCTACTTTTTTGAATTCGCAGACTTGAATACGTTTTCATACGCTGCACCTGCATTAGTAAAACAATGGCATTTACCTTTAAATACTATCGCAATTATTAACTCCAGTGCCTTTTTTGGAATGTTTATAGGAGCTACTGCAGGGGGATGGCTTGGAGATAAGGCGGGAAGAAAGAAATCGCTCATTATTTCGCTTGTACTGTTATCTTTATTCTCTGCTTTGAATGCGCTTTCGTGGGATATTTGGTCGCTTGCAATCTTCCGATTTGTAACAGGGATGGCATCTTCGTCTTTATTAGTTAATGCAAATACGTATATTATCGAATTCTTTCCAAAAGCTGTTCGCGGTAAATATCAAGGCTGGCTGTTGCGATTGGAATCACGGGTATTCCGATTACTGGTTATGTTTCCACTTGGTTAATACCTATGGCGGATTATGGATGGCGGCTCGTGTTTGTATGGGGGGCACTGGGGATCATTGCGTTATTCGGGATAGTTAAATTGTTTGAATTACCCCGCTGGTATGAAATGAAAGGACAAGTAAGCAAAGCAAAAGAAACCTTGGAACAAATAGAAAAAATTGTGGCAGGTGAAAAAGGGCCCCTTGCTAAACCGGAGCCTGAAGTAATGATTGCTCCAGTTACTACAGGGAGAATGTCAGATATTTTCAAAGGGATTTACCTTAAACGTACGATTATACTTATTTGCGTTTGGACCCTTCAAACTATAGCCTTTTATGGCTTTGGGTCCTGGGTCCCAACATTATTAGTAAAACAAGGGATTGGAATTTCCCACTCTTTACTTTACAGTACTTTAATTACTTTAGGTGCTCCATTAGGATCATTAACTGGAGCAATGATCTTAGACCGCTTCGAGAGAAAAACAAATATTATTGTCTCTTGTTTCTTCATTGCAATTGCAGTATTTTTATTCGGAGCCACACTAAATCCTGTAATGATTGTTGTATTTGGCTTCCTTATTAACTATATCGAAAGAACCTTCTCATCAAATCTTTATACGTATACATCAGAACTTTATGGAACCGAAGTACGTTCCTTCGGACAAGGTTTAACTTACGGCATCGGAAGAGCATCTAATATAATCGGACCATTCATTATTAGTTTTATTTACACTGGGTACGGATATTTAAATGTATTTCTTCTGATTTCAATTGTGTGGGCTGCCACAGCAGTAGCAATATTCTTTGGCCACGTACATCTAAGCGAAGTCTGGAAGAAATCAATGGAACCCAGTCGTTAAATACCTACTCAGCATCATCCAATCTCTAATATAAATATTTTACTAATATCACAATTCCACGAAAAGGAGCTAATTAGTTTTTAGCTTCTTTTCTCTTTTTTTCCTAGCCGTCCGAATTTGATAGATTCCTTATTATCATAAAAATTTTCAATGGACTTTTATAAATTATTGATATTTTTTTTATTACAAAAATTATAATATGCTTATATTAAAGATTTTTATCATAAAAGGACCCTATTTCATGGAGGTGATTTTAATGTGGATTATCACTGTTTATTCAAGCGAAAAAGGCATTACAATGTATGAGTTTGATAGCGAGAAGGAAGCAAGAGAAGCATTACAGGATGTTCAGGGTTTTAAAATTCTTTCAGAGATTATTTATTTAAGTGAACAATCTCCTGCTTTAGTAGCAGTTTAATATTTTTTGAAAATATATGGCGCCTTCAAACTAATAGTTGCGTAGAAAGCTTTAGGGGGAATCCCTAAAGTTTTTTTGTCTATTGTAAAGATTAAAAAGTATTTACCATAAATTTTTTTAATGAACTTATATAAATTTCTAATATTTTTTTTATTACAAAAATTATAATATGATCATTTTGTAGCCGGCAGCGGAAAGGCTGTTCTTGATGCAGGGATGTCAAAAGATAATCAAAATTAATTTACAAAACTTTAGATGGAGGTAAGTATATTGAACCTTAAAGAAAAGTCATTGCAATTGCATAGGGAATATAACGGAAAATTAGAGATTAAATCAAAAATAGAGTTAAAAAGTAAGGAAGACTTATCTCTCATTTATACTCCAGGAGTAGCAGAAGTTTGCAAAGAGATTAATAAAGATAGGAATAGTGCCTATGATTATACCATCAAAGGAACAACCGTTGCTATGATCACTAATGGTACGGCTGTTTTAGGCCTGGGAAGTATCAGTCCGCTTGCAGGCTTACCCGTATTGGAAGGGAAAGCCTTGCTACTCAAGGAATTTGGTAATGTGAATGCTTTTCCAATTTGTATAGACAGTAATGATCCTGATGAAATTGTGAAAACCATCCAAATAATTGCGTCAGGGTTCGGCGGAATCCATCTCGAGGATATTAAAGCACCAGAATGTTTTTATATTGAAAAACAATTAAAAGAAACATTGGATATCCCCGTTTACCATGATGACCAACATGGTACAGCAGTTGCTGTATTAGCAGGATTATATAATGCCGTTAAATTTCTTAATAAGACTTTAGAAGAACTTAAGATTGTGATAAACGGCGCAGGCGCCTCAGGCATTGCCATTGCCCGAATCCTTTTGGCTGCAGGGGCAGAGCATATCGTATTATGTGATATCAACGGAGCTATTGTTGCAGGAGATCCAACGATTAATAATGCCCAAAAGGAAATAGCTAAATTGACTAATCAGGAATTTGAAACAGGCAACCTTCAAGACATTATCCAAAATAAAGATGTGTTTATCGGTGTCTCAGTAGAAAATGTTTTAACTAAAGAAATGGTACATACGATGAATCAAAATAATATTATTTTTGCACTGGCAAACCCAACTCCAGAGATATTGCCGGATGATGCGAAAGCTGGCGGCGCAAGAATCATTGCAACCGGTCGTTCGGATTTCCCTAATCAAATCAATAATTTGTTGGTTTTTCCGGGAATCTTTAAAGGAGCGTTGAAAGTGAGAGCCCAAGATATTACCGATGAAATGAAGTTAGCGGCGGCAAGAGCAATTGCTGATCTTGTTACCGAAAAAGAACTTAACGAAAACTATATTATACCGGATGCTTTTGATAAGAGAGTGAGCCAGGTTGTCGCTAATGCTGTGAAAATGGTAGCCGAGTCGACTGGAATTGCGAAGTTAGTTGCAATCTAACAAAAAAAGGTGAACATGCAATGTGTTATGTGAAATTGACTGAAAAGATTCTAACCCTTAAATCAAACGCAGAAATGAGTCAGCTGAAGGAATTTCTCAAAAAGCAGAATTTATCTCTGGATGCGGATGTTGAATATACAATTGCTATATTTGATGGTCAAAATATCGTGGCTACAGGTTCCCTTGGCGGTAGAATTCTAAAATGCATTGCTGTGGATGAGGAATATCAGAACATGGGGCTGTCAGCAAAACTTGTCACCCATCTTGTCCATGAGGCCTATTCAAGAGGAAACACGCATCTTTTTATCTATACAAAGCCGAAAAACAAGAGCATATTCTCTGACTTGGGGTTTTATCCAGTCGCCGAAGTTCCTTCAAAGGTCATTCTAATGGAAAACCGCTCGGCAGGGATTAAAAACTACCTGAAACAAATCATCCAAGAGAAAGAACAAGTTATCCCTGATAAAAGGGGTAAGAATCGTGCAGGGGCCGTCATAGTAAATTGTAATCCGTTTACTTTAGGGCATCAGTACCTAATCGAGTATGCAGCGTCGAAATGCGAAGCGCTCCATATTTTTGTTCTCCGGGAGGACAAGTCAAGTTTTCCTTCTGCAGTCAGATACAGGCTTGTAAAAGAAGGAGTTAAACACTTGGATAATGTTGTTGTTCATTCTGGAAAGGATTATATCATATCGGATGCAACTTTCCCATCCTACTTTATCAAAGAGTTCCACGATGTGGTCGAGACCCATGCGATGCTGGACATAGACATATTTGCGAACTATATTGCTCCGGCACTTGGAATTAAAAAAAGATTTGTTGGTGAGGAACCCTGCTGCAAGGTTACATCAACGTATAACTCGGTCATGCAGGAAATTCTCTCTGCCCGTGAAATAGATGTACAGGTAATTCCAAGGGTGTTGTCAGAAACGCAACCGATTAGTGCTTCCAGAGTAAGGGATCTAATTCATGCAGGTAAGCTACACGAAGTGAAGAAGCTGGTTCCTGAAACAACCTATCAATTTCTCCTCTCATCTGAGGCTAAGGGAATTATCCAGCGTATTCAGGCAAAGCATACAAAGACATTATTGAGAGGTGGATGAAAAATGTTGATGTTGCCAGAAAGAATAAAAATTTTGAATGTAGGAATTGCAGGGACGCTTGAGTCAAGCGATATCACCATTCAAATTGAAAAGAGTGAAGGTAAAGGAATTGAACTTGAACTCAAAAGTACTGTCGCAAATCAGTTTGGCAAACAAATCAAAAAGGTGATTTTAGAGACATTATTAGAGTTAGGGGTAGAGAATGCATTAGTCTTTGCGAATGATAAAGGGGCTTTAGATTGCACCATCCGGGCTAGAGTAAGGACGGCAGTAAGCAGGGCTGCCCATCATAATTGTTTTCCCTGGGGGGTGAAATAAGTGGGGCGACTGAGAAGGAGTATGTTGTATGTACCAGGAAACAATCCAGGCATGATTAGGGACGCTCATATCTATGGATCGGACGCCATCATGTTTGACTTGGAAGATTCAGTTTGCCTTTATGAAAAAGACGCGGCGAGACTTTTAGTCTATGAAGCGCTAAGAACTTGTGATTATGGACGAACGGAAGTTGTTGTCCGTGTAAATGGTTTAAATACACCTTATGGCAGAGGTGATTTTGAAGCTATGGTCAGAGCAAAGCCAGATGCAATCCGGTTGCCTAAAACCGAGACACCAGAAGATGTAGTGGAAGCTGATCAATTAATAACACAGATTGAAAAGGAAAATGGTATCGAACTGGGAACCATCAAACTCATGGCGGCTGTTGAAAGCGCTTCGGGGGTCATTAATGCTTATAAAATTGCAACGGCGAGTTCGCGGCTAATTGGTATTGCGCTTGGAGCTGAGGATTTTGTAACTGACCTAAAAACAACAAGGTCCCCAGATGGGATTGAATTACTCGCTGCAAGGAGCCAAATCCTCTTTGCGGCACGGGCAGCCGGGATTGATGCTTTGGATACTGTTTTTTCTGATGTGAATGATGAAGAAGGATTTATCCGCGAAGCTAAACTTATCAAACAACTAGGGTTTGATGGAAAATCCCTTATTAATCCACGCCAAATTAATATTTTGCATAATATCTTTACGCCAACGGAAGATGAAATTCAGAAATCCATTCGGGTTATCGAAGCAGCGAAAGAAGCGGAGAAAAGAGGGTCGGGTGTTATAAGCATGGACGGTAAAATGGTTGACAAGCCGATCATCGAAAGAGCATACCGTCTCCTTGAACTGGCTGATGCTGTATATACAGAAAGTATTGAGGAGGTGTGGCAATAATGTTTAATAGAGTTGGACGAAATATACCGGAAGAGATTTTTGGACTCGGAGCATTACCACTGTTTGATTCAAATGAATTGGTGAAAAATACACAGCGTTCTAAAGACCGCCTTAAGAATTCTGATCGAAATAAAATCCTTGATTCTATTGAAACAGCGATTCGTAATACAGGCTTAAAAGATGGAATGACGATTTCCTTCCATCATCATTTCCGAAATGGTGATTATATCATTAATATGGTTCTCAATGCCATTTCACGTATGGGAATTAAGGACCTTGTTTTAGCACCAAGCTCTCTTTCCTGCATCCATGCACCATTGATTAATCATATCAAAAGCGGAGTAATTCGGAGGATTGAGACAAGCGGACTGCGAGGTGAATTAGCTGATGCTATTTCGAACGGCTTGATGGACATACCAATTGTGATCAATTCTCATGGCGGCAGAGCCAGGGGGATCGCCTCAGGAGAACTGCGAATTGATGTTGCCTTTTTAGGTGTGCCATCCTGTGACCCTGCCGGCAATGCCAATGGATATGCCAGGGATCATTCAGCGGCGTCAGAATGCGGTTCATTGGGATATGCCAAGGTTGATGCCCAACATGCCAAAAAAGTGGTTTTAATCACGGATCATTTAGTGGAATATCCTAATACACCTTTCGCTATTCCTGAGTCTCAGGTAGATTATATCGTGGTTGTGGATGCAATCGGTGATCCAAAAGGAATTATGTCGGGAGCAACCCGGTTTACCAAGAATCCGAAAGATTTGCTAATCGCTCAGAATGTAGCCGAAGTTATTGGAGCTTCAGGCTATTTCATAGACGGGTTTTCGCTGCAAACAGGGTCAGGAGGAGCTTCCCTGGCGGCAACAAGGTTTTTAAGAGAAAAGATGATTGAGAGAAATATCAAGGCGAGCTTCGCGTTGGGCGGGATTACAGGTCAGATGGTTGCTCTTCATGAGGAAGGCCTTATTAAAAGATTACTAGATGTACAAGGCTTTGATCTTAAAGCAGATGAATCACTAAAAAATAATCGGTTTCACCAACAGATTGATGCTGAGTATTATGCAAGTCCGGATAATCCTGGGAGTGCAGTAAATCAATTAGATGTAACAGTATTAAGCGCATTAGAAATCGATCTTGATTTTAATGTGAACGTCATTACCGGGTCTGACGGAGTCATCCGCGGCGCCTCAGGCGGACACTGTGATTCAGCTGCAGGTGCAGCCTGCGCAATTATTGTCGCTCCACTCATTAGGGGCAGGATGCCAACTATTCTCGACAGGGTGCATACGGTAGTCACCCCAGGCTGCTCAATTGATGTATTGGTTACAGACCAAGGGATTGCTGTGAATCCTCGTAGGCAGGATTTGTATCATAACCTAAAAAAAGCAAATCTGCCGGTTATGTCCATTGAAGCACTCATGGCAAAAGCTAGCCAAATAGTCGGAATTCCGGAACCAATCAAGGTAGAAGATAAGATTGTCGGTGTGGTTAAGTATCGGGATGGATCAGTGATTGATGTGATTCACCAGGTAAAGAAGGATTCTTGAAGATGACTGCAACCCAACTAATAACGCTTGAGCAATTATTAGAGGCTCGTGAGTTTAGGGCAGCACATCAGAAGGAATTAATCGAGAAATACAGAATGCCATTGGTATCATTCACAGTGAATATGCCAGGTGAGAGTAAGAAAACGCCAGACAGTTCCATCATTTTTCGTGAGGGCTGCAATGCACTGGTTAAAAAACTCAAGGAGACCGATTGTGGATTGGAGTATTATGATTCCAAAAATCCAGATACTGGATTTGAGGCGTTCTTTGTGGTGAAAACTGATGAACGGTCTTTAAAAGCACTTATGCTTAAGATTGAGAATGAGCATCCACTTGGCCGGCTGTTTGATTTAGATGTCATAGGGGTTGATGGAAGGCCTATTTCCAGAGAAACCTTAGGTAATTCAAAACGTAAATGCCTGCTCTGTGAACAGGATGCCCATATTTGCGCTCGGAACAGGGGACATACAGTAGAAACCCTCATTGAGAAGATCCATAGTATGGTTGATTCTATATAAAAATTATATCTTAAGTTAGCTATGAAGGCCAAACTCCGATAAGCCCCCAGGAAGATTATGGGGTTTGGTCATATTTTTAATATGTCAGCAAGCTTGAAAGGAGAAAAAGATCAAACATGGAGGAATCCTGGATGCAAACCATTTCGCAAAAAGCGCTGCGTGCTTTACTTTATGAGGTTTCCGCTAGCCCCAAACCTGGGCTTGTTGACAGATTCAACAAAGGGGCACATACCGATATGGATTTCTTTACGTTTATAGACAGCAGCTCTGCACTGAGTAACTATTTCTCTTTCTGTGTTGTTGAAGGCGTAAAGTACTCAGGGAAAAATCCTGAAGAACTGTTTCAAGCCTTAAAGGCCTTGGGATTAATGCTGAAAAAGTGATGTTTGAGGCAACGGACGGTGTAAATACTCATAAAGGTCTAATTTTTTCCTTAGGTGTCATTTGTGCGGCAGCTTCTTGCAGTATGATGGAAAATGAATCCAAAAATATGGATATCGAGATAATCTGTGAGAAGGTTTCTCTAATGACTAAGGGTTTATGTTTAAGGGAACTAACTTTCTTGAACAAGTCCGAAGGTCTTACTTACGGGGAAAAACTTTTTCTGAAATATGGTCTGAGGGGTATACGTGGAGAAGTAGAAAGCGGCTTTGCTACCGTGCGGAATTACTCTCTTCCTGTAATAAGGAAATTAAAATCTTTAAAATCCTTTCATATCAACGATATTCTGGTGCAGGTACTCCTTCATTTAATGGCGGTAAACGAGGATACCAATATCGTTGCAAGACATGATTTAAAAACTTTGGAATATGTTCAACGTTATGCCCAACAGGTACTGGATTTAGGAGGTATGTTAACACCTCAAGGTATGGAGATGGTGTTTGAAATGGACAAGGAATTCTTTGGAAGAAACATCAGTCCGGGAGGGTCAGCAGACCTTCTGGCAGTAACCGTTATGTTGGACCTTCTGTTAGAGGGATTACCTTTTTCTGGTTCAAGTATCCAGCGAAATTGTGTGGTATAAATAAAAAAGTACTATATAACTGCCCCGAAAAACATGTACATATCCTTGTGAATTCTTCAGTCTTCCAAATTTGATTTACACTTAATTTTATTTAAAATTCAAGAATCCTTTTATTTGAAACAAATATAAACTTTTTCTTTCTATCATAAAAGGTTTTTATGATAGTTAATAAACAATCAATATTTTTTTTATTCTTTGTATTATGATAACTTTTAATTATCAATTGATCCAGCGGGCTTAATATAGCAAATCGGATGGATCGGTTGCCTTTTTCTTCGATTCACAAAAAGGTTCGTATTGCTTTGTCTATTGCCTATTTATTTGAGTTGGCCGATTTAAATACGTTTTCATATGCATCTCCGGCTTTGGTAAAACAATGGCACTTGCCATTAAGTGTTATAGCAACAATCAACTCCATTGCCTTCTTTGGAATGTTTTTGGGAGCCTCTGCAGGGGATGGCTCGGTGATAAGGTAGGAAGAAAGAAATCTATAATTATTTCTCATCTATTATTATCTTTTTTCTGAGTAGTGAATGCGTTTTCGTGGGACGCCTGGTCCCTGGCGATTTCCAGAGTTATTACCGGAATGGCGACTTCGTCATTGCAATTGTAGTATTTTTATTCGGGGCAACACTAAATCCTGTACTAATTGTTGAATTTGGTTTTCTCATAAATTTTATTGAAAGAACTTTTTCTTCCAATCTTTACTGTTATACATCAGAACTTTATGGAACGGAAGTACGTTCTTTTGGACAGGGAATAACATACGGAATTGGCAGATTTTCTAATGTTTTAAGACCATTCATTATTAGTTTTGTTTACACTGGTTTTGGATATTTAAATGTATTTATTTTGATTTCACTTGTTTGGATTGTATCAGGATTAGCCATATTCCTTGGACCTCGAACCTCTAAAAGAAGCTTGGAAGAAATCAATTGAACCAAGTAAGATAATCCTTATTCAGCAGCACAAAATCTCTAATACTTAAAAAACAGTATTAGGTAGCCAGAATCATTTCATCCTTTTAGTCGTTTGAGATGAATTAGTCGAAACTTAAACAAAAAATTTTTCTATATTATAGTTTTAAAAAAGAAAGACAATGGAGGTTAAAGTATGTTTGATTATGGTCAATTACACAAGATACCAACTGTTATTATGAGAGGGGGGACAAGTAAGGGGCTCATACTAAGAAGATCAGACCTCCCTGCAGACGAAACATTAAGGGATGGGGTCATCTTAAGGATTTATGGCAGTCCTGACAACAGCCAAATTGATGGTTTGGGAGGAGGAACCTCAACAACTAGTAAATTAGCAATTGTCGGTCCATCCTCTCTTCCTGATGCGCATATTGATTATACTTTTGGCCAGGTGAGCCTAGATCGCCAAGTGGTTGACTATAATGTAACCTGCGGAAATTTTGTCACTGCAGTAGGTTTGTATGCCGTGGAAGAAGGATATGTACCATTAACTGAACCCATTACTTCCGTAAAAATATACAACACAAATACAAAAAAAATTATTGTTGCAGAAATACCTGTAAAAAATGGGCAAATTCAATATGAGGGGGGATTTTCAATTGCCGGTGTTCCTGGTTCATCGTCCAGAATCATGCTTAACTTTTTAGATGCGGGCGGAACCTTTACAGGAAAAACACTCCCTACCAATAGCCCAACAGATATCATCAAGTTGGAGAATGGCCAGGAGTATGAGGTAAGTATTGTTGATTGTGTTAATACGCTGGTGTTTGTTCGGGCAGAAGATGTCGGGCAAACAGGAACAGAGCTTCCCAATGAAGTTAACGGGAATACTGTATTGCTTAATACCTTAGAGAAAATTCGTGTTAAAGCCGGGATTAAGATGGCTGATTAAAGAAGGCGAACATGTCTCTCCTTCAACCCATGCATTGCCGAAAATTGCCATGATTTCGAAGCCAAAAGAATATAAAACAGTCAATCAACAGCTTGTTAAACAAGAAGATGTTGATGTTCTTTCACGCTATATTACGATGGGATCTCTTCATAGCGCACATGCAGTGAGTGGGGCGATGGCTCTTGCAGCAGCTGCAAAAATTAATGGAACGATCCCTAATCAAATTGCTCTAAATACCCATACCGGTATTAGTGTAGGGCATCCTTCGGGAACTTTATATGCTGATGCATCCGTAGAAAAAATGGGAGAAGAATGGTTAGTGGCACAGGCTGGCAATGGCCGGACTGCAAGAAGGTTAATGGAAGGCTACGCCTATGTACCTACCTCCATTTTTGTTGGTAAGAAGGATGCCATGATGGCTTGATCAGTTTTCATATTAAGAAAAGGAGTATCCCTTCTTTTCTTTTTTGACAAGTAAATTAGTAATCTCTTTTTCTCTTGTAATCGCTTAACCAATTAGTTAGCTAAAAGGTTAATTTGAAAGGAGTTTTAAAATATGGAGACTGATGTTTTAGTAGTCGGCGGCGGGAACGCTGCCCTAAGTGCTGCACTGTCAGCTCGTGATCGAGGGGTAAAGGTGCTGGTCATTGAACGGGCTCCTAAATTTTATCGCGGCGGAAATAGCCGACTCACCCGGGATTATAGGGTGATGAATACAAGTGAGAACAAGTATATGACAGGCACTTATCCTGAGGAAGAATTTATGGAGGATTTAAGGCGTGTTGCAGGAGGGGAAATAAATGAATCAATTGCAAGATTAGTTGTGCGTAAATCCGAAGAACTCCCGGACTGGCTTAACAAGCAGGGGATTCAATGGCAGCCGGCACTGTCCGGAACCCTTCATTTAGGAAGAACGAATATTTTTCAACTTGGCGGCGGCAAGGCTGTGATAAATTCATACTATCAAACCGCTAAGGTAAAAGGGGTAGAAGTCTGGTACGATTCAATGCTTGAAGATATAGAAATGAATGGCACTGAGTTCAATGCTGCTAAAGTTCGCAGGAATAACGGGATCGAGACGATTAAAGCGAAAGCTATTATATTTGCTTCGGGTGGTTTTGAAGCAAATATAGAATGGCACAAACGTTACTGGGGAGAGGCTGCTGAGAATTTTATCATTCGTGGTACCCCATATAATCAAGGTAATGTTCTTGAAATGCTTCTTAATAAAGGTGCAGCCCAGGTAGGAGAACCAGACGCGTTTCACGCCGTTGCGGTTGATGGCAGGGCACCAAAGTTTGACGGAGGAATTGTTACCCGTCTTGACAGTGTACCATTTGGGATTGTGGTAAATAAGAATGGTCAGCGGTTCTACGACGAGGGAGAAGATTTTTGGCCAAAACGATATGCTATTTGGGGTGGACTCATTGCCCGGCAGCCCAATCAAGTTGCATACTCGATTATTGACAGTAAGGCACTTGGAAAATTCATGCCTTCGGTATTCGAACCAATTTCTGCCGGATCAATCGAGGAATTGGCTGAAAAACTTGGTCTTAATCCTAAAGTAGTGGCTAAGACCGTTAATGACTTTAACAAGGCCGTTCGCCCAGGAACATTTAATCCAGCTGAGCTAGACAACTGTAAAACAGAAGGATTAACACCGGTAAAAAGCCATTGGGCGGTACGGATTGATAAGCCTCCATTTTATGCATATCCACTGAAGACTGGCATTACATTTACCTACCTTGCGGTAGAAGTAAACGAACAGGCAAGGATCAAGTGGAAGGATAGACGCATCTGTAACAATATGTTTGCAGCAGGAGAAATGGCAGCAGGTAATGTACTGCGCCGTGGGTATCTGGCTGGTTTTGGACTCACGATGGGCGCAGTTTTAGGGAGAATTGCAGGGGAGGAAGCAGCAAATGCAGTCAAAAGAGCTACTAAATGATGGAAAACGTCAAATGAAATTATGTAATGCATGCCGTTATTGCGAAGGATACTGTGCTGTATGGCAATCGATAGAGTTGCGCCGGGATTTTACTGATAATGACATGACTTATTTGGCTAATTTGTGCCATGATTGCCGGGACTGCTATTATGCATGTCCATTTACGACACCGCACGAGTTTGGCATTAACCCGCCAAAGTTGTTTGCTCAATTGCGCGAAGAAACATACCGAAAATATGCAAGCCCAAGAGTATTTGCCAAAGCACTCGGAGAAAAGCGCAGCGGCTTTTGGATCACATTTTTCTTTGGAATCATTTTAATGGTCGCATTAATTATAGGAACCAACGGAACTTCAGGACTTTTGAAGACGCATCTAGGAACAGGTGCATTCTATGAGTCTCTTTCTGAAGTTGTAATGATTGTTGTTTTCTTGGCATTAGGAATTTGGATGGTTGGTGGCTGGATTATAGGAATGAGCAGATTCTGGCAAGATATTAAGTCACCAAAATCAGAGAAAGTTATCGGAAAAGATTTTGTTACTGGTACAAAATATGCGTTAAGCCTTCGCTATCTTGGCGGAGAAGGATCAGGCTGTACGTATCCAACTGACGAACCTTCGACTACTCGCCGTAAGCTTCACCATTTTGTATCTTATGGATTTATGCTAGATTTAGCTTCAACAGCATTAGGCTCATTTTACGCACACGTTTTACACATTCCGGCTCCATATCCTCTGTACCATCCAGTAGTAATTCTAGGGATCCTAGGTGGACTAGGAATCATTATTGGGGTTGTCGGACTATTGGCTCTTAAAGCCAAAAGTGATTCTGAAGTCCATGATAAAGGTGCTCAACAGTCAGGAACTTCTTTTGCAGTTGTATTATTGACTGTTGCGGTAACTGGGATGATCTTGTTACTGGCTCGTGATACTGCTGCAATGGGGATTTTATTGGCAATCCATTTAGGAAGTGTTGCAGCCCTATTCTTTACAGCTCCATATACTAAATTTGCTCATTTCGTTTATCGTTATTTGGCACTTATTCGTTATGCACAAGAAGAAAGAATAGCAGCGGGTGCAGCACAAGAAGTAAAAACACAAAAACAACCTATTAAGCCTGGTGCATCAGTTATGAGTAAGCATTAATTAAAGGTTATATCTTTCAACGCAAGACATACCACAACTAAGCTTTAAAAAATAAACAAGTTATTTTTAAAATATAAAAATGAGAGGTTTCGCGTAATAAATAGCGAAGTCTTTTTGTGCACTAAGCAAATCGCTACATCGAAACAAATGACCAGACGGAAAAGAGAGTATCAGAATTTTTACCACCGGTAATATCCGTAAAAAATTGATTAGGTAAATATTAACGCTATCGAATAGTACTATCGACGCTCTAGCAGCCATCTAGCCCGTGAAAATGCCAAGGGTTCGGGTTGGTGTCATTTGGTGGCAACAAAACCAATCATATTGCCACCAAAAACATCTGTTTATATCATTTGAGTCTATAAGAAGCCTATTTAATCAACAACTTCAAATTAAAACTGTTATAATCGAATGCACCTGACGACCTTGACAGGGTTGGGGTCACAAGTTCAATAAGTTTATTCTCCCTTTGGGTGACAAATAGAAAAAGAGGAGGGTTGTTTAAACCTCCTCAATTACTGATTTAATCCTATTTTTAAAACAGGAAAACTGGTCACACCTTTGGTCACAACTTGGTCACGAATTAGATGTTTTTATATTTTATTAGATAATATTAAATGATATATGACTTGTTAAAAGGTGCATTAAATCAAGACTTTATGCCATTAGATTAATCTAGATGAAATCAAAAAAGATACCTTCCCTCTAACTTCAAAACTGTTCGTGCGGTACGTGACACCGCAGCTGGGTTAGATTCCCAGGTAGTCTCGTCAACCAAACACAGTAATTAAATCGGTTTGAACAGTTTTTTTTGCTGTAACTTAACAGGGGTTTAAACCTTGAATTGAAAGTAAAAGTAACGATTAATTTTCTAAAAATCACATAGTACTAGTGTGACTGATTCTATGTGTACCGATATTTCAAATCTACCAAATTCATGATTAAAGGTGGATTTTTTATGCTACCCGTAATGCTGTTTTACTTTTTTAGTACTTTCCTTGAATTAGGGGGAATCGGAATTTACAGTTTTTTCCAAGAATAAGAATGTTTAAGGAAAAGGGCTCTTGCTCTTTTTGCATCTTAGAAGTCTTAATATTCTATTCGATGTACGGCTAAACTTTTGACATAAAATATATTTTGTTAGTTTATTTAATAGACAAACTAAGTTTATGATGCTATTATTAATTTGCAAGAATGTTAAAATAATGAAAATTCATAAAAGTATGAAACTGTTTTGAAAAAGCAGTTGAAGCTGAACGTCGTAAAGCCCAATGGTAAAATGGCAATTACAAAAAATTAATTAAATTGGTTCAAAGCCAAAAAAACCTAAAAAAGGATGTACAAAATACACTTAGTATTCTGTTGGGAGTTTTATCATGTCAATTATTCAATCCGTGCAAAGAGCTTTAAACATTCTTGATTTATTCGATGAATTCAACCCAGAGCTAAAAATTACTGAAATTAGTTCCAAGCTAGGCTTAAATAAGAGTACGACTCATTCACTTTTGAAAACGCTTAAAGAGCAAAATTATATTAAGCAGGACATGGAGTCGGGTAAATACAGCTTGGGGATGAAACTCATCGAAAGGGGCAATTTCCTTCTAAACTATTTGGATATCCGGAACATAGCAAAAAGGTTTCTGACTGAATTATCTCACAACACCGGAAATACAACCCATTTAGTTATTTTAGATGGAAAAATGGGGATATACATCGATAAAGTCGAGGGTCCAAATAAAACGATTGTTTTTTCTCGTATTGGCCGCAGTGTCCCGATTCATTCCAGTGCTGTTGGAAAGGTCCTAGTTGCTTTTAAGTCAAAACAGGAGCTTTACTCCCTATTAACCGGGTATGATTTTTTTCCTCAAACCGTTCATACGATAAGGAACAAAGAGACGTATATGGAAGTTTTGCAACAGGTGGTGAGAGATGGTTACGCAGTCGACGCTGAAGAAAATGAAGAGGGCGTTACCTGTATAGCGGTACCAATATTTGATCATACATCTACCGTTATTGCAACGATTAGCATGTCGTTTCCGGTTTCCGGCTTTACACCAGGAGTGAAGCAGCATGTAATCGAAATGTTAAAGAATTCTGCTGCCGCTATTTCCGAACAGATTGGCTGTAAATTCAATCATTACACGTTCTCTTAAAATTTTTTAGATTTTTGTGAGAACGCAGTTTGATAATGCTGAACAAATAGGGAGTAGTAAAATAGATTCGGATAGCAAGTAGGTTTTTGTTGATTGTTTTTCAGTTATCATCATCATCACCTTATTGTTTATAGGAGTATATTTTAAATCAAAAGGGGACTTCTTTTATGAGAATAATATGTTATAAATCCGAACAAAAAGCGGACCAACTGGCTGCATTGACGGAAAGTGGGCAAATCTATGATTTACCTTATCATAGTTTCTTACAGCTTATGAAGGAAGCAGAGACTAACAATCAGGGTTGTTTAGCTTTAGTTCAACAGGTGATTCAAGATTCACTTCCTATCATTGAAAAACTGGAAGAACTTCAATTGACTTTGCCAATCCGTCCGGAAGAAGTTTGGGCTTCTGGAGTGACTTATTTAAAAAGCCGGGAAGCGAGAAACTTGGAATCAAAATCAACGAAGAATGAATCGATTTATGACAAAGTATATGATGCTGAAAGACCCGAATTATTTATGAAATCAACGTTACATAGAACAATAGGACCGGGTACTCCAGTATATATTAGGACAGATTCCAACTGGCAGATCCCGGAACCAGAACTTGGCCTGGTTTTGAGCAGTAAAGGCGATATTGTCGGATATACGATAGGAAATGACATGAGCAGTCGCGATATCGAGGGTGAAAATCCATTATATCTTCCACAGGCAAAAATTTGGAAAAACTCTTGTTCGATTGGCCCTACTATTCGTTTAGCGGAGACGGTTGAGGATCCTTATAATCTAGTAATTACCTGCCGAATCTATCGCAACGATGAAAAGGTTTTTGAAGATAGTGCAAATACATCACAGTTAAAAAGAAAATATGATGAATTAGTCTCTTATTTGTGCCGTGATAATGTGGTTTTTGATGGAACAGTATTGTTAACCGGAACATGCATTGTCCCCGACGAGGATTTTACTCTGGCAGATGGCGATGTTATTGAAATAGAGATTAGTGGAATAGGCGTTCTACGAAACCCTGTGCAAGTTCAAAATAGCGTGAAACTAGCAAACTAGGAGGACTATAAACATGGCAATTTTATCTCCAACTAAAACTTTTTTAAACTATATCAATGGTAATTGGCAAGCTGGTTCTTCCGATGAAACATTGGCAAGTATTAATCCAGCCAACCGTGAAGTTGTAGGCTATGTCCAAAGCTCAACCAGAAAAGATTTAAATGAAGCTGTTCAATCTGCGAAACATGCACAAAAAGCCTGGAGTAAGTTACCTGGGGTTGAGAGAGGAAATCTTTTGTTTAAAGCCGCTGAAATTCTTGAAAAAAATCTGGATGTAGTGGCGGAAACCATGACAAGGGAAATGGGAAAAACTTTGCTTGAGGCAAAGGGGGAAACTGCCCGCGGTGTCGCTATTTTACGTTATTACGCTGGTGAAGGTATGAGGAAAATGGGTGATTTGATTCCAGCATCAGACGCGCAAGCCCTTCAGTTTAGCAAACGAGTTTCATTGGGCGTTGTTGGTGTGATTACACCATGGAATTTTCCTGTTGCGATTCCAATATGGAAAGCAGCCCCGGCTCTGATTTATGGAAATACGGTTGTTCTGAAGCCGGCAACGGAAGTGGCCGTAACGGCTGCGAAAGTGGTTGAGTGCTTCGACCAGGCAGGTTTCCCAAAAGGTGTGATTAACTTGATTACCGGCAGAGGCTCCGTTATTGGTCAAGGACTTGCTGAACATCCAGATGTAGCAGCTGTCACATTTACTGGTTCAAACTCAGTTGGGAAGCAAATTGGTCAAACAGCTGCCGCGGCGCCAAATATCAACTCGAAATGGGCGGGAAAAATCCAATTATCATTGCAAATGATGCTGATATTGATCAGGCTGTTGCTGCCGTTTTAAGTGGCGGGCTTAAATCTACCGGTCAAAAATGTACTTGCAGTAGCCGTGTAATTGTTCAAAGCGGTGTTTACAGCCAATTTAAGGAGAAATTAGTTGCCGAAGTCAAAAAGATTAAAGTCGGGAATGGTTTGAATCCAGATACATGGATGGGCCTTGTGCATCAGAAGATCAGTACAATACAGTGAAATACTATATTCAAAAAGGGATTGAAGAAGGGGCGAAAATTTTAATTGGTGGTGATTCACCAGAGTCTGAGGAATTAAAACAAGGATTCTATGTGAATCCAACGGTATTTGACCATGTTACTTCCGGCATGACGATTGCCCAAGAGGAAATTTTTGGACCCGTGTTGGCTCTTATGAAGGTTGAAACCATTGAAGAAGCCATCGAGGTAGCCAATGATATCGAATTTGGCTTAAGTGCTTCTATTTTTACAAAAGATATCAGCAATATTCTTACTTTCATCGACGATATTGACGCAGGTCTTGTTCGTGTCAACTACGAAACAGCCGGAGTAGAACTGCAGGCTCCATTCGGCGGAATGAAAGCATCCAGCTCACATTCCCGCGAACAAGGGGAAGCAGCCAAGGAATTCTTTACAACCACCAAAACAGTCTTTATCAAAGGCTAAAGGGGACACGGGAGCGGTTCTTCGCCTAAATCCAATTAGGTATTTAACTCAGGTCTGCGGATTATGGAAAAAAGATATTCCAAAACGGCCAAGAATTTGAGTTTAGTAAACTCATACTTGCATTAGAAAGGAGATCTATCATTGGTTAACTCAGTCGATCAGCTTATGAATGCAAATAGTCCGGACATTTTTTTCATCAAAACCAAAGCACTTGGTCCGCAAGGAAAGCTTCCACTGACAGACCGAATGCTACGTGAAGAGCCAAGTGGCAATTTATTCGGGATGACGCAAAATGTCGGAATGGGATGGAAACCAACTAAATTAAACGGCAAGCAAGTCCTCCTTCTAAGTACACAAGGTGGGATGAAAGATATAAACGGTGATCCGATTGCTCTCGGATATCATACAGGTCACTGGGAAGTCGATTTATTAATGAAGGAAGCCGCACGCGAAGTCAGCAAAAATGGAGGCATTCCATTTGCAGGATATGTGAGCGACCCTTGTGATGGAAGATCCCAGGGAACAACCGGAATGTTTGACTCCCTGCCATACCGAAACGATGCGGCATCGTATTCCGGCGGTTAATTCGCTCGTTGCCGACTCGTCAAGCAACAATCGGGATTGCTACCTGTGATAAAGGGCTTCCTGCCATGATGATTGCCATCGCATCCATGCATGACCTGCCAACTGTTGTCATTCCCGGGGGCGTTACCCTTCCGCCTACTTATGGGGAAGATGCTGGAAAAGTTCAGACAATTGGTGCACGGTATTCTAATAATGAATTAAGCCTTTTAGAAGCTGCTGAATTGGGCTGCCGGGCTTGCGCTACGCCTGGAGGTGGCTGTCAATTCTTGGGTACGGCTGCAACTGCCCAAGTCGTCAGTGAAGCATTGGGACTTTCGGTACCGCATTCTGCCTTGGCTCCGTCTGGCCAAGAAGTTTGGAAAGAAATGGCCAGACAATCCGCTCGTGCGGTCATTAACCTGGAGTCACAGGGAATCACCACAAAAGATATCGTAACCAACGCTTCCATTCGAAACGCTATGGTGGTACATGCCGCATTTGGAGGATCGACGAACCTACTTTTACATATCCCGGCAATTGCCTATGCAGCCAGATGTGATATTCCAACGGTCGAAGATTGGATTGAAGTAAATAAAACAACTCCTAGATTAGTGAGCGTGCTGCCCAATGGACCTGTTCATCATCCAACTATCCGTGCCTTTTTAGCCGGAGGAGTTCCTGAAGTAATGCTGCATTTACGTTCATTGGGTTTATTGGATGAGAATGTTATGACGGTTACAGGCAGGACTCTAAGAGAAAATCTCGACTGGTGGGAAAATTCCGAGCGTCGGAAAAAAATGAAACAAATTCTTAAGGAGCAGGACAGCGTCGATGCAGGTGACGTTATCATGTCCCCTGGTGCAGCACTTGAACGTGGTATGCACTCTACTTTGACCTTCCCAACCGGAAATATTGCACCAGAAGGTTCGATTATTAAATCAGCTTCGATTGATCCTGAAAAGATAGACGAAAATGGCGTGTTCTATCATAAAAGTTTGGCGAAAGTGTTTACGAGTGAACACGAGGCGATAAAAGCGATTAAATATGGCGAGATTTTTGCAGGGGATATTATGGTTGTCACCGGATGTGGCCCACTCGGAACCGGTATGGAGGAAACCTATCAGCTTACATCTGCCTTAAAGCATATATCGTTTGGAAAACACGTGACACTGTTAACCGATGCTCGTTTTTCGGGAGTTTCGACCGGTGCATGTATTGGACATATCGGTCCGGAAGGTCTTGCGAATGGACCGATTGGAAAATTAAGAACCGGAGATATAATCGAGGTGTATATTAATACGAAGGAATTGGTAGGCCATCTTCATTTTCTTGGTACGCCTGATAACGAGGTGAAACCTAAAGAAGGAAGTGCCATCCTTGCCAGAAGACCGGTCAATCCGGATGTAAAGCCATCTCCACAACTTCCTGATGACACAAGACTATGGGCAGCATTGCAATCTGTTAGTGGTGGTACATGGCGTGGCAGTATCTACGACGTCGACCGCATCATCGAAGTATTAAAAGCAGGGGAAGAAGCTTTAAAAATAAAGAAAGGGGACGGTTCTCTTGTCTAACCACGGAGACTGTTTTGGTGGACAGTTCCCCTGCTTCTTATGAAGCAGGGGGAACCGAACCCAATAACGATAAAGAAAGGGGGCAAAAAAATCATAAAGATTTTCTTGAAGTTTAATGAAAGCACTTTCTCTTTGTAGAAGTTTAATATTTTTAGAGGAGGATTCCATATGGGAGTAAGTACAGCTAAGCAATTGACATTTAATATTGCTCAAAAAATCAGCATGAAAGAAAAAATCGGATATGCCACTGGGGATTTAGCATGTAACTTCATTTACCAGACGGTCAGCAGTTATTTATTATTCTTTTATACAGATGTTTTTGGAATTTCAGCCGCAGCCGCAGGATTCATGTTTTTAATTGTCCGGTTTCTAGATGCTGTGATGGATCCGATTATTGGGATATTTGTTGATAAAACAAATACAAAATACGGCAGATTCCGTCCATACCTTTTATATGGTGCATTTCCATTTGCAATCGTAGCTATTCTTTGCTTTACAACACCTGGATTTTCCGGTACAGGAAAACTTGTTTATGCTTATATCACCTATATTTTATTATCGATTACTTATTCAACGGTAAACGTACCTTATTCAGCGCTTACGGCTGCTATTACTAAAGATAACAAAGAGATTGTTAGTTTAACTTCTGTCAGGATGCTTTTTTCAAATGGAGGCGGAATGATCGTTTCATTTGGTGTCCCTTTCTTAGCTGCACTATTCACACAAGCAACCGGGAAAACCGGTACAGGTTGGCAAATCACTATGTCAATCATGGGAATTCTCGGAGCCATTTTGTTGATTGTATCTTTCCTCAGCACAAAAGAAAGAGTTCAAATTTCTGAAGCAGAGTCGAAAGTAAGCTTTAAGGATATTTTTTCGCAATTAAGAGTAAATCGTCCGCTTGTGCTGGTATGTGTTTTCTTTATTCTTAACTTTGGAGTAAACTCAATCATAAACTCTGTTGGTATTTATTATGTTACTTACAACGTCGCCAGACCCGATTTAGTAAAATGGTACGGATTATTGGGAACGCTTCCTGCCCTGATCCTTATGCCGTTAATCCCGGTAATGTACAAATTTATGGGTAAGAAAAAATTGCTTTTCTTATCCTTATTCTTAAAATTTATTGGTTTAGTGGGATTATTTTTAATTCCTTCATCAATGGTTGCTGGCGTATTTACCGCAAGAATCATTCAAGCACTTGGCACGATCACCTGTGGGGGATTTGTTTGGGCATTGATTCCAGAAACAATTGATTATGGTGAATATAAGACTGGAAAACGTGCAAGTGGTGTCGTCTATGCCCTTGTAAATTTCTTCTTCAAATTTGGTATGGCAATTGGCGGAATCGTTCCAGGTCTTATTTTGGCTAATTTCGGTTATGTTGCAAAACACGCGCAAACAGCAACAGCATTGCACGGAATTTTGATTACATTGACAGTCATTCCGGCAGTGTTTGTCGCTATTGAGCTATTTGCTATTTATTTCTATAATTTCGATGAAAAAGAACATAAACGTGTATTAGCTGAGTTAGCTGCGAGAGGATGATCCAAATGATAAAGATTCAAAATCCTGTCTTAAAAGGATTTAATCCCGACCCTAGCATTCTTAGAGTTGGGGATGATTATTATATAGCCGTGTCAACGTTTGAGTGGTTTCCGGGCGTGCAGATCCACCACTCAAAGGATCTCGTTAACTGGCATCTGGTATCCCGTCCGTTAAATCGGGTTTCCCTTATCGATATGAAAGGAAACCCTAATTCCGGCGGTGTTTGGGCACCATGCCTGACATACGCTGACGGTAAGTTTTGGCTTATCTATTCGGATGTCAAACTTCATGCCGGTGCCTGGAAAGACACCCATAATTATTTAACAACCTGTGAAACGATTGATGGTGAGTGGAGTGACCCCATCTATTTAAATAGTTCGGGATTTGATCCCTCTTTATTTCACGATGTTAATGGGAAAAAGTATTTAGTCAATATGATATGGGACCAGAGAACCTATAAACACTCCTTTGGAGGAATCGTATTACAAGAATATTCACATGAGGAAAAACGTTTAGTCGGAAAGCCTAAAGTTATTTTTAAAGGGACAGATATAAGGCTGACGGAAGGCCCTCATTTATACCATATTGATGGCTATTACTACCTGCTAACAGCTGAAGGCGGCACACGATATGCTCATGCAGCTACTCTCGCAAGATCCAAAAATATCGAAGGACCGTATGAGCTGCACCCGGAAAACCCTTTATTAACAGCATGGCATGATCCCAGGAATCCGCTCCAAAAATGCGGACATGCTTCCATCGTTCAAACCCATACGAATGAATGGTATTTAGCCCATCTAACAGGCAGACCGCTGCCTCATGATCATAAACCTGTTCTTGATTATCGGGGTTTTTGCCCGCTCGGAAGGGAGACTGCCATTCAAAAACTGGAATGGAGAGACGGCTGGCCATATGTAGTGGGCGGCAAGCAAGGCTCAGTTGAGGTAGAAGCACCTAATTTGGAAGAAGTAAAATGGGAGAAAGATTACGAGGAAATCGATCACTTCGATCGTCCAAAATTGAATCATCACTTTCAATCGTTACGAATCCCATTAACAGAGGATATCATGTCTTTAACCGATCATCCGGGGAACTTAAGGCTTTATGGGGAAGAGTCATTAACATCGACCTTTACCCAGGCACTTGTTGCAAGGCGCTGGCAAGCATTTAACTTTGATGCCGGTACAGCAGTCTCCTTTAGCCCTATCACCCTCCAACAGGCTGCGGGTTTGGTTTGTTACTACAATACGGAAAATTGGACATCCGTTCAAATTACCTGGAATGAAGAAAAGGGAAGGATTATTGACATTGTTAGATGCGATAATTTTACCTTCTCCCAGCCAATCGAAGGTTCAGAGATTCCAGTTCCGGAAGCAGTTGAGTATGTTCATCTAAAAGTAAAGGTTCGGGAGCACACGTATCAATTTGCTTATTCTTTTGATAACGAAACATGGACTGAAATTCCTGTTATCTTTGAATCTTATAAGCTCTCAGATGAATATGTAAGAGCGAACGGATTTACTGGAGCGTTTGTTGGCATGCACTGCCAAGATACGAGCGGAACAAGTCTGCTGGCTGATTTTGACTATTTCATGTATAAAGAACTACAGAACAAATGGAAGGGATGCCAGCAATGGATTTACTCCAAGTAAAAGAGAACAAAATAATAGATTCAAAGGGAAATCCTGTTCAGTTACACGGCACCTGTATCGGCGGCTGGATGAATATGGAGGATTTTATTAATGGCTACACGGGCTCCGAGCATGCTCTTCGCCATACAGTATCCGAAGTAATTGGAACAGAAAAGGCTGAATTTTTGTTTGACCGGATACTGCATTATTTCTTCGGTGAGGATGATATTCAGTTCATTAAAAGCTGGGGAGCAACCACGATTCGCATCCCTTTAAATTATCGTCATTTTGAGGATGATGAAGCACCATTTGTTTACAAGGAGTCCGGTTTTAATCGCTTAAACAGGATCCTGGACTTGTGTGAAAAGTACGGGCTGTATGTGATTTTGGATCTTCATGCGGTACAGGGCTTCCAGAACACCCATTGGCATTCAGACAATGATGTCAGACATAGCTTTTTCTGGCATGACAAAACTTATCAGGACCGATTTGTTGCTCTGTGGGAAGAGGTTGCCCGGCATTATAAGGGGAGAGCTGTTATTGCGGGTTATAATGTGATGAATGAGCCATGTGTCAATGCCCCGCATGGAGATTTCCCGCATACGTTTTTCGGCAATTACAAACCTGATTGGGAGCGGATGAATCGTATCTACAGACAGGTAGTTGAGGCAATTCGCAACATCGATCCTGATCACATCATTTTCCTTGAAGGTGACATGTACTCAAAGCTCTTTGATGGTTTAGAAACTCCTTTTGCTAAGAACTTGGTTTACAGCAGTCATAACTACACGGCTGCCGGATTTGGACCTGCCCATACCCGGGAGTGGCAGATGCAAAAACAGCCCGCGTGGCAAGCGGCAAGTATTGGGATAAAGCAGTGCAGGAAGAGGAATTTTACCAACACCAAGGGACCCAATTTGCTGAAAAATATAATGTTCCTCTTTGGGTCGGGGAATTTGGATCCGTATATAATGGTCCAGCAAATGAGATACAAGACCGCTTAAAAGCCATGGATGATGAAATTAGTATTTTTGAAGAGTTTGGAGCTCATTGGACCACTTGGACTTATAAAGATGTAGGTGTCATGGGACTCGTCACACTGGATCCCGAATCAGAGTATATGCAGAAGCTTTCTTCGATTTTTAAAATGAAACAAGCCTTAAATACAGACGATTGGATGATTTGGCTGCCGGGATTTAAAGCAAGACAACAAGTTGAAGAGCTGGCCAGTCACTTAGAAGAGGTTGTCAATCCGGAAATGTCTCACGGCTATAATCTTGCTGCACTTTCACAAGCGATCCTAACCGTTTATGCAGGTGCTGTGATTCAGCCTGAGTATGCCAAAATTTTCAAAGATCTTTCAGAAGAAGAAATCGACCTTATTATGCAATCATTTGCCTTTAAAAACTGTAAGATTAATGAAGGATTGCTGAATGTTTTGCAAAAACATACACAAAAAGAAGTAACACAATAAAAAGTTGATGTCATAAAAAATGACAGAATAAACAACCGGTTCCAATACTAAGCATGGAGAATCGGTCTTTAATTGGCCGGTTTTTCTATTTAGTCAGTGTATTCATACTTTTATCGGTGCCCTCCATCTTACACTGTCAGTAAGTTTGGTCGAGTACTACTCGTACTATATTAAGGTAATCAAGAATTTGGTTCTTTTTTACAATTTCCCGGAAAGAACTTCAACGAATCTTTCAGTTGATTTTGTTAAAGAATTAGCACTTCGTTTTGAAATGCGGTGGGAATTAAGGATCCTTTTGCAAGTTTCGGCAACACGCGAAAATATATCCATGAACTGAAGCAGGTAAGAAAAAATTTCTCGATCTTATCGGGATTTGATGAATATCTTGTACCATATTTAATTTCAGGCGGAGATGGCATGATTGGAGGATTGTCAAATTTTGAACCTAAATTGTTCGTTGACACTTATCAGGCGTTCATCAGTGGTGATTTTGAAAACTAAAGAAAAATCAAGGTCGAATTAATCAATTAATGAAGCTTTATGATGTTACTAATCCCTTTATCCTTGCCATAAAAGAAGCTGTTAAAATGACCTACTCATTAAATATTCATACAAGTTTAAGATATTTGGAAATAAAAACTACTGAGCAAGAAGTACAAGTAATAAAAGAAATTTTATCCCAACCATTAATCTTGAACACATATTTTTAATATAATTTAAGAAATTGAGAGCGAACTAAGGTAAAACTGAACTAAAGGGGATTTTCTTTATGGAAGCAACAAAAATATTTTTTGAAAGGCATACAATTCGTAAATATTTAGATAAGCCAGTCAGCAAGGAATTGTTAATCGAGGCTTTGAAGGATGCGACTCGTGCTCCATCTTGGGCAAATTCGCAGCCTTGGGAAATCTATGTGGCAGCAGGAAAAGCGTTAGAAGAATTACGAATGGCTTATTTGGAATCCTTTGAAAATCACGAACCGCATACACCGGAACTGCCTACACCAAAAGTATGGCCGAATATATCGATAAGCGAATAAAAAAAAGCTTTGCTGAGTCGTTTAACAGCATGGGAATTGTCCGCGATGATGAAGTAGCCCGCTATAAAAATTGGAAAAACAATTATCAGTTTTTTGGAGCACCGGTTGCTGTCTTTTTATGTCTTGATACTTCCCTTACAGATTGGTCATTGTTTGATCTGGGGATGTTTGCCGACAGCCTGATGCTTTCAGCAAAAGCACACGGCCTTGACTCAGCACCGGCAGCAAGTTCGGTATCCTATCCACATCATATTAGAAAGTTACTTGATATTCCTGAAAACCAGAAAATCATCGTTGGGATCATGATTGGTTATGCGGATCCAGAGCATCCATATAACCAATATATTTCATGCCGTGTTCCAGTAGAAGAAGTTGCCCATTTTAGAGGAAAATAATCATCAATGATACAAATCTAGTGATTTGTTTTTCTTAAAAATATTATGATATTATGAAAAGTAGATAGTTTATTTATCAAACAAACAATCAAAATTGATAATGGGGAGTGGCGTTATGCTAAAAAATTTACAAAGTACAACGACATTAAATAATGGGGTTAAAATGCCTTGGATAGGATTAGGGGTATTTTTGGTAAAAGACGGAGAAGAAGTAATCAGCTCTGTTAAGGCTGCCCTTGAAGCCGGTTATCGAAGCATTGACACAGCTGCGATTTATCGAAATGAAGAGGGCGTTGGAAAAGCCATTGCTGAATCGAATGTTCCACGCGAAGAAATGTTTATTACTACAAAGCTTTGGAATGCCAACCACGGCTATGAATCTACATTAGTGGCTTTTGATGAAAGTATGAAAAAATTAGGATTAGATTATTTAGACCTATATTTAATCCACTGGCCAATGCCTTCAAAAGGTAAATATGTAGAGACCTGGAAAGCACTTGAGAAGCTTTATAAAGATGGACGTGTTCGTGCCATTGGTGTCAGCAATTTTAAAATTCATCATCTTGAAGACATTTTGGCAAATTGTGAAATTAAGCCGATGGTTAACCAAGTAGAATATCATCCTCGCTTTAATCAAAAAGAATTGCATGATTTTTGTAAACGAAATGAAATTCAACTTGAAGCATGGTCTCCGCTCATGCAAGGAGGACTTTTTGAAGAACCTGTACTTGTTGAGATTGCCAATAAATACAACAAATCAGTAGCCCAGATCATTGTCCGATGGGATTTACAAACAGGGGTTGTCACTATTCCTAAATCGACAAAGTCTCATCGCATCGCTGAAAATGCGGACGTTTTTGATTTTGAACTTTCACAAGAAGATATGGAAAAAATAAACTCTTTAAATATAGGAAAACGCATGTTTGCGGATCCAGATGAATTTACGAAAGAATAAATTTTACTTTTCAATTTAACTCGTAGCAAAAACCATGATAATTCATTTCTATTAATTGGACAATCCAAAATGTCAGGAAGAAGTTCTTTGCAGGAAGTAGAACCAATTGAAAATAGTGATGTTTTTATGTTTAGAGAAAATCAATGGGTTAAAGAGGTGAATTGCTCAGAGCATATCCGGGTGATTTCCGTCTATCCGCGCGCAACCGCAACGAATTTTGGCAAAAACGCTCTGGGCGTTCGCCAGCAGAAGCCAAAGCCACAAGGTTCTTCCAATCCATCTGATACTCCTGAATTTGTTGCAGAGAAAATTTTGGCAGCAGCTTTAAATGAGCCAGATGAGCAATATATGGATAAATGATATTCGACAAATGAATCCGCGTAGAGCTTCGGGTCCGCTAAAGCGGCCCGTACACCTGATGAGTTGGTACCACCCTAATCACATTACCTTCATCGTGCCAACTATTGGGATGAGCCATATTTTACTTCTTTAAGATCGTTTCGATAAAAAGTTCAATCTTCACTTCATCCCCCACGACGACGACGCCAGACTCCAGAGGAATGTTGAAGGACAAAGCCAAAGTCACTGCGATGAACCAGAGTTTTACATAAGAATCCGGCACGTTCTGCACCGAAATGATCCCTGCCAAGTCCTCCAAATGTGTTTCGAAAGGTCGCGAGCTTCGTTGTACCGTGTATCGTCAAATCGCCTGTGATATCATATTCGTCATCACTCACGCGGTAAAACCCGAGCTTTCAAACGTGATGTAGGGATGTTCCTCCACATGAAGGAATAGGTCGCTCTTCAAGTGCTCATCTCTTAGGTCGTAACGAGTAGTTATAGAATTAGCCCGTAAAACCACGTGGGCTTGCCCCGTGGATGTAAGGGCTTCGCTCAAGGGTATCCTTTAGGGTACCCTATTTGAGCGACTTTCTAATTCTCAATTTTATAACTTGAGAACATATATTCCTATATGTTAAAATATACACATGAAAACAAATAGAATAAACTCCGAAAATTATAATACTTTAAACCATTGTAAATTTTTAATTCAATATCATATCATTTGGTGCCCTAAGTTTAGATTTAGTGTTTTAGGTGAAAATGTAGAATCGGTATTAAAAGAAGTATTATATACTATCGGAGAAAAATACGAATTTGAAATTAAAGAACTGGAAGTCATGCCAGATCATATCCATATGTTTGTTTCTACAAAACCGACGGTAGCACCTACAGATGTCATTCGGACATTTAAAAGTATTTCAGCGATTGAGGTATTTAAAAGGTTGCCAAGGTTAAAACGGTTCTATTCTCGTTGTGGTTCTTTATGGAGTAAAGGATATTTCGTAAGCAGCGTTGGAAAAGTTAGTGAAGAAACTGTCAAAAGATACATACAAGAACAAAAGAGTAAAAGTTAAACAGAGAGGAGTATGATACGTGAGTCGTTTGAAGGAAAAAAACAAAAAAACACGTAAAAAAAATGAACAATCTAATTTCAAAAAAACATTAAACACCATTCGTAAATATCATACTCCTCTAAATGTCATAGAAATTGAAATAAAAATTCTCCCTTCACAACATTATAAAATGATGCGAATTGGAGAACATTTACGGATTATCCGGAACAATGTAGTTGGTGTGCTCTTTAAAAACTATAAACAGATGGTTAGAACGAAAAAATATAGAGCCTTGATGAAACAATACCGTTTGGTAACTGAGAAGATGTCCAAACAAAATGCAGATATCAAATTATTAGATAATGAACTTGATAGTTTAAAAGAAAAGCTCGAAGAGCTTCGTGAAAAATATAATGTGACTTTTGATTTTGCCAGGAATTTTGGTGCAGAAATGCGAGAAAGAAAATTTAGCCTGCCGGATGCAGTAACAGTTTTATCCGTTTGTGAAATGGCTTGGAAATCTATCGAAAAGATTCTATTTTCTGATGGAGAAAACCCTTATTTTTATAAACGAAATGATTTTGTTACTTTTCAAGGTAAACAGGCTGAACGCTGTATTATTTTGAAAAAAAATAAAAAAAACAGTGAATTATTCGTTTCTCATAACGGTATGAATTTTTCCTTGATAATTAAGAAAACTGACCTTTTCATTCAAGAATCTTTATCCCGCTTTGTTCATTACATGGAAAACAGTGTTGAGATAGACAAAGAAAATGTGGAGAGACATTTGTCAGGAAAATCTATTCTACCTACTTATCGTATTCGTAACAACCGGATTGTACGAAAAGAAATCAGAGGAAAAATAAGATACTTTCTTCAGATTGTTTCCGAAGGAAACCCAGTTGTAAAACGAAAGAAAGATGGTTCTTATCGCCATACCTTCGGTACAGGCAGAATTGGTGGGGACATCGGAACACAATCAATTGCCATTTTTTCAATAGGCAAAGTATTGCTTAAAAACCTAGCTGAACGTTCTAATTCAAGTTTTAAATTAGAACGGGAAATTACGAATATCCAAAGATATATAGACCGTTCTAGAAGAACAATGAACCCCAAAAATTACAATGCTGATGGAACGATTAAAAAAGGTAAAAAAACATGGGGTTTTTCGAATCGGTATTTAAACGCACAAAGAAAATTACGGAACTTACAAAGAAAAGCAGCTGAAAGTCGCAAATATGCCCATAATGAAGACATAAACTATTTTCGAACATTAGGTGACGAACTTATAATTGAATCCATGAATATTAGAGCTTTGCAAAAGAAAGCAAAAGTAGCCACAAAAAGTGACAAAACAGGCAAATGGAACAAAAGAAAACGTTTTGGTAAAAGCATTTTAAACCGTAGTCCTGGATATTTTATCGAACAAGTAAAATATCGTTTTAGATTGACAGGTGGAACAGTAAAGGAAGTTAATACTTGGACATTTAAAGCCTCTCAATATGATCATGTTTTAGATACGGAAAATAAAAAGCAATTATCCAAACGATGGCATACTTTGCCTTGCGGAACGAAAATTCAACGTGATCTATACTCAGCATTTTTACTGTATTGTTCGGAAAAAGATTTGCAAAAACCAAATAATGAAATGTGTCATAATACATTTGAAAAATTTTATCAATTTCACGAATTATGCATTAAAGAAATAAAAAACAACCGGATGGTTGTTCTAAATAGTGGGATTAAAATTTCTTAATCCATTACTTTCAAAATACATTTCAGGGGTTTGACTTAGCCTCCGTTTCCAACTGGAAAGAAAGCAAACGCTAATGTGGTCAGCAGATTGCTTGTTTGTTGGTTTTCACCCCTATAGCTAGTGCGTAATGCCGATGGAAGGTTACCTTCATGTACGCTTACGAGAAACTATATGTGGAGACCCCACGCGGGCTTGCCCCGTGGAGTGAGTCAGACTAGCTGCGTCAATATAGAAGCGAACAGACGCCGTCGATAAATTATCGGGATAGAAAGCCACTTGAGCCTGATAACGTTCGAATACTCCTTTTACTCGGGAATTCATCAGATGTTTGACGCTCTCGAAGTAAATCAACTGTACAAAATATTCCATTGAACTCTCAGGCTTAAGCTAACGGGTAACGATAGTTCAATTAACCGCCCTTTCAGTGGGGCGGTTTTCCTATGGTCGAAAAATCAACATTAAGGTTTAACATAGCCAATGGAATAGGCCATCGATTGAATCGAAACTAAGATGGACCATAACAGGCAAAGTAAGAAAAAGACATATTCCACACACTTTTTCGATTATTTCGCAATTCAAAATAAACAGTATATTTATCTATCTGAATAACCAAGATTTTGGTAAAATACTTATAAAAGCTTGTTTGAAAGAATGGTAATTAAATCATCACATACGAATTCTTCATATTTGATATATTGCATTAGCCATAAAAGGGGAGTACTACATGTGGATTTGGATTATTGTTTTTGTTCTGTTTATCGTCCTATCGATCGTGCTTGAGGAGACAGGCTATTATTTTTGGAATCAATATTTAAACGGGCCTAAATATGGAATGCAACTAAAATGGAAGAAAAGAATGATGACCCTTTTAACTTTATTTAAGAAAAAATTACAAATAGACATACATCAAACCAAGAAAGAAAAGAGTTCATAAGGAAATCATGTAAGAAAGAAAAAGTAATAGGCTTATTGTACTTTTCTATGGAGGGAAAAAATGATATTCAAGGATAAAGAAATAGCAGAAATGGGAGATCATATTCTTTTTAAGAAAGCAATCAAAGGGATTGTTGAGAAGGTAAATGAAAATTCAGTCATTGTGAATATAACCGAAAATAAGACGGAATTGAAGTTTGAAGGAAATAGAACCGTTGTAGCACATAAAAACTACAAGATTTTGATCGTGCATGATGTGAAAGAAAACGTCATATATACTCAATTTTAAATGAACTAATTCTTTTCTTGGACAATAATTCGTTTTGCCAGAGAAGATAAAGGGAGGATCTTGTCCATTTAAATTAACAGTAAATAAATAACAATAAGAAAATTTTTCTGAAAATTCAATTTCAATTTAAATTTGAAAATGTAAGCGTTTTCCATCATAATAAATAATGGGTTGGATGGCATGCGTGGCCGTCAGCGTATCTAGCGTAGGTGGCCGATACTAGGGACAGATGTAGATTTTTCTTGTAGTAAAAAACGTAACATAGTTTGTTAAATCATCTGGAAAATCAAGGATGAAGGAGAATAGGAGAATTATAAGAAAAACTTCATATAAATAAACGTGCTGGATCGATTAAATCGCTATCCAGTTTTTTAGTGGTAATACGATCAATACTCGGATATTTAGAAATGACTTTTACGACACGTTCATTCTCTAAAATTTTAAAGAAATGAAATGGGAAACGGGTTGAAATGATTTACTTCTATTGTGGATAATATTTGCTATGTTTGCACTTATCCATATAACAGCCCTTCTCAGCTAAAGTGTTTGTACTCTACATTTTGCTGGAAGGGCCAAATATGTTAACTAGCGGAAACACTGAAAACTGTTCACCGTTACATTCGTTGTATTTCATTCATTTTTTCGTTTTGTTCCATTTGATTTAATTTACTCCTTGTGTATCTATTGGAGAAAAATAACAATAGGATGAAAAAAATTAAACATCCTCCCATAATCAACAAGAAATAATCTAACCAATCAATGAGAACTGAAAACTCCATTCAAATCCCCCTCGTATAATGACTTGTCTTCTATGTAATTCTATAAATGTAAAAAAATCCCTTCTATTAAAGGCTTGACCTTTTTAAAGTTAAGTATTTATTTGACCATTACATTGGTTAAGGAAAAGAAATCAAGATGGATGGTAGATTTAAGTTCATCCTGAATTTGAATTCTTTTATTTAAAGTATCAATTTTTGTTACAAATCCAACGCGTGTAATAAAAAAGCCGTTTTTCCATGTGGTAATTTCTAAAAGCATATTGGTAGCCATGCTTTCAGATAATAGTCGTTCCATTTCTTCATACCACGATCTTTAGGATCTTTATTCATTAAAAATTCCCCCTCTTCCATATATTATAGGAACATTTGTTCTTATTAGGAGTATATTAAAAAAAATTTTGGATATCCTACATCCCCCTACAGTTTTTTGCCAGTCATGCAGCCTTAAGGCTGAGATTTTTCTTCAGAAATTAGGACTTTATAAGCTTAAGGTTAAAAGCATACTGAACGACTTTGGGTGGCAGCACTACGGACTGATCAGAAAGGAAAGAGCACCCTTTCTGTCATTCCGTACGTGTCGCTTCGGCATTAAATGGAACGATAACCACGGACTGTACGGCTTACTCCTATATTCCGTAGGTTCCTGTTCCATTTACGGCTATCGCCGCCATACCCAACGAGCCGAAAACAGGAACAAAGATTGAAAGATTAAAAGAATAAAAGAAAAAAGATTGAAAGATCAAAAGAATAAAAGACAAAGTTGTTGAGAGCTTCTGCCTTTTTTTGTTTTATAATAAAGGTATCAATATCCGGCGGGTGGGCAAACAATGATATTCAGTCCTTATATGGATCTTTATAACTTGATCATTCCGGAAGATAACCTTTTACGGAAATTGGATAACTTAATCGATTTTTCTTTTGTCTATGACGAATTGAAGGATAAATATTGTATGGACAATGGGCGGAACGCAATTGATCCTATTCGCATGTTTAAATATTTATTATTAAAAATGATTTATGATTTGTCAGATGTAGTAGATCGCACAAGGTATGACATGTCCTTCAAGGTTTTCATTCACATGGCTCCTGAGGATGAAGTCATTGATCCTAGCTCCTTGACTAAGTTTCGGAAGCTACGTCTGAAAGATGGTAATCTTCTGGATTTGCTTATTAATAAGACAGTAGAAATTGCAATTGAAAAAGAGGTCATCAAAAGTAAATCTATCATTGTGGATGCGACCCATACAAAAGCTCGTTATAACTAGATGAAGCCAAAAGAAATCCTAATGGAGCGTTCCAAAAAACTTAGGAAGTCCATCTATCAGGTAAATGAAGCGATGAAAGAAAAGTTTCCGGCTAAGACGAAAACAGATGTACTGGCGGACGAGATTGTCTATTCTCAGGAACTTATTAAGGTCATTGAAAAGGAAGAAAACCTGGTTCAGTATCCAAAAATAAAGGAACAGTTGAATCTGCTGAAAGAGACGGTCGCAGATGATATCGAACAGTTACAGAGCATAAATGATCAGGATGCAAAAAGTGGCCACAAGACTGCCGATTCATCGTTTTTTGGCTATAAGACTCATCTTGCGATGAGTGAGGAACGAATTATTACTGCCGCGACAGTTACCAGGGGTGAAAAGAATGACGGAAAACAATTACAGACACTTATTGAAAAAAGTTTAGAAGCAGGAATGGAAATTGATACGGTCATTGGTGACGCAGCATATTCGGAAAAGGATAATATTCAATACAGTAAGAAAAATGAAATCCATCTTGTCGCTAAACTGAATCCTTTGATTACTCAGGGAGGCCGTAAGAAGGAAGACAAATTTGAATTCAATAAGGATGCCGGCATGTATGTCTGTAAGGCAGGTCATATGGCGATTCGGAAAGCACGGCAAGGAAAAAAGGATGTAGGAAAAAATCAAACTGACACATACTACTTTGACGTAGAGAAGTGCAAACGATGTCCTTTTCAAGAGGGGTGCTACAAAAAAGAAGCGAAAACCAAAACCTATTCTGTTTCGATTAAGTCAGACGAACACTCAGAACAGGCCAAATTCCAGGAAAGTGAGTACTTCAAGGAGAAATCGAAGGAGCGTTACAAGATTGAGGCAAAAAATAGCGAATTGAAGCATAGGCACGGGTACGATGTTGCGACATCCTCGGGTCTAATTGGCATGGAATTACAAGGAGCCATGGCAATATTCACGGTGAACTTGAAAAGGATTATAAAACTCCTGGGTTAAAAAGTAGTGATCCAGGGACCAAATATAAGAAAAAGCCGACTCTTCTTCCAAAAAGATGGAATGAGGATCGGCTTTTCTTATGTGGTTATCTAGAAAAATCAGAAAATCGGAAGATTTTCAGTGCCCTCCCTAATTCAGGGGGCTTTTTTGTTTGTTAAGCAAAAAGGCAGCCTGATTCTACAAGAGGGCACTGAAAAAGTCCCTCTAAAGGCAAAAAAGGTAGAAATCTCAGTTGTTGAGAGCTTCTGTCTTTTTTTGTTTTATAATAAAGGTATCAATATCCGGCGGGTGGGCAAACAATGATTAAAAATCAAGAAACAATGATATTCAGTCCTTATATGGATCTTTATAACTTGATCATTCCGGAAGATAACCTTTTACGGAAATTGGATAACTTAATCGATTTTTCTTTTGTCTATGAGGAATTGAAGGATAAATATTGTATGGACAATGGGCGGAACGCAATTGATCCTATTCGCATGTTTAAATATTTATTATTAAAAACGATTTATGATTTGTCAGATGTAGATGTGGTAGATCGCACAAGGTATGACATGTCCTTCAAGTTTTTCCTTCACATGGCTCCTGAGGATGCAGTCATTGATCCTAGCTCCTTGACTAAGTTTCGGAAGCTACGTCTGAAAGATGGTAATCTTCTGGATTTGCTTATTAATAAGACAGTAGAAATTGCAATTGAAAAAGAGGTCATCAAAAGTAAATCTATCATTGTGGATGCGACCCATACAAAAGCTCGTTATAACCAGATGAAGCCAAAAGAAATCCTAATGGAGCGTTCCAAAAAACTTAGGAAGTCCATCTATCAGGTAAATGAAGCGATGAAAGAAAAGTTTCCTGCTAAGACGAAAACAGATGTACTGGAGGACGAGATTGTCTATTCTCAGGAACTTATTAAGGTCATTGAAAAGGAAGAAAACCTGGTTCAGTATCCAAAAATAAAGGAACAGTTGAATCTGCTGAAAGAGACGGTCGCAGATGATATCGAACAGTTACAGAGCATAAATGATCAGGATGCAAAAGTGGGCCACAAGACTGCCGATTCATCGTTTTTTGGCTATAAGACTCATCTTGCGATGAGTGAGGAACGAATTATTACTGCCGCGACAGTTACCACGGGTGAAAAGAATGACGGAAAACAATTACAGACACTTATTGAAAAAAGTTTAGAAGCAGGAATGGAAATTGATACGGTCATTGGTGACGCAGCATATTCGGAAAAGGATAATATTCAATACAGTAAGAAAAATGAAATCCATCTTGTCGCTAAACTGAATCCTTTGATTACTCAGGAGGCCGTAAGAAGGAAGACGAATTTGAATTCAATAAGGATGCCGGCATGTATGTCTGTAAGGCAGGTCATATGGCGATTCGGAAAGCACGGCAAGGAAAAAAGGATGTAGGAAAAAATCAAACTGACACATACTACTTTGACGTAGAGAAGTGCAAACGATGTCCTTTTCAAGAGGGGTGCTACAAAAAAGAAGCGAAAACCAAAACCTATTCTGTTTCGATTAAGTCAGACGAACACTCAGAACAGGCAAATTCCAGGAAAGTGAGTACTTCAAGGAGAAATCGAAGGAGCGTTACAAGATTGAGGCAAAAAATAGCGAATTGAAGCATAGGCACGGGTACGATGTTGCGACATCCTCGGGTCTAATTGGCATGGAATTACAAGGAGCCATGGCAATATTCACGGTGAACTTGAAAAGGATTATAAAACTCCTGGGTTAAAAAGTAGTGATCCAGGGACCAAATATAAGAAAAAGCCGACTCTTCTTCCAAAAAGATGGAATGAGGATCGGTTTTTCTTATGTGGTTATCTAGAAAAATCAGAAAATCGGAAGATTTTCAGTGCCCTCATTCTACAAGTAGGTCTTTTTATTATGCCTACTTTAAGAAAAAGGAATATGTAAGACAGAGCGCAAAGAAAGAGATAAGCTTGCTGGACGTTAAGTAGACCAATGAGTACTTTTTCTCCAATTATTGATCAATGTAACGAAATAGCTTAATAGTATATCTTTTTTGAGATATTTCTATTTGGTTATCGTTGGCATTGATCTACTGGGGAACGAGTAAGCATTGGTCTATTTTTTGTTCCTAGATTATAAAAAAATCGGAACAAAATGAAATTTCACCCATGGATTTTTATATTTTTTTTACACCTTTGCGCGAAATTTTTACCCTATTTTTACGCGAAACCGAAGTAGAATTAATCTACGCCAAAGAGGTCACTCAATACTAAACAAAGATAATCACTGAATTAGTTTGAGGAGGAATTTAGTAAATTTACTGAGATACACGGAAAAGGATTTAACTATAGGGGGGGATATGAAAAATATCTTGAGTCTTAGGTGTATCTTTAATCCGAAGTTTGAGTAAGCCGAACGAAGAGAATTTCCACTGGTTGATTAATCGGAAGCACTCAACAGTTGAAAACATGAGGATGGAGGTTAGGTATGTTTAACAACGATTTTGTATCAATTGTACTTTTTGTTTTAGCCTTTGCTATTTTTGGGGGATTTACTTTATTTAGTGAAAAAGCATGAGGAGGAAATCGGTATGCTTATACCAGGAATCATTGGAGTAGCTTTAATTGTTTATTTGACCTACGTCTTAATTAAACCTGAAAAGTTTTAGGATGAATTTAACAATGATGAACAAATGGGAGGAACACCGAAATGACTATGGAGTTAATACAGGTAGTGATTACCTTACTTATCGTCTTATTATTAGTAAAGCCGGTTGGTGCCTATCTAGTAAAAGTTTACGATTATGAAACAACAGGCTTAGACCGGGTTTTTGGACCAGTTGAGCGGTTCATCTACCGTTTAATTGGAGTAAAAGAAAAAGAGTCTATGGGCTGGAAAAAGTATGTTTTTGCCATGCTGCTCTCTAACTTTGTCATGATGATTTTATTATACATCATTTTTAGAATCCAAAAATTTCTGCCATTGAATCCAGATAAAATAGATAATATGCCTCCTGCATTAGCATTTAATACGGCAGCGTCATTTATTACGAATACAAACTGGCAGGCATACAGCGGAGAGAATTCACTTTCGTACTTATCACAAATGATTGCTATTACGTTCCCGATGTTTACTTCGGCAGCCACAGGATTTGCGGTGGCGATTGCTTTTATTCGCGGATTGAGAGCACGCCAGAATAACCTTGGAAACTTTTACGTTGACTTGGTTCGTTCCCTCACACGTGTATTCTTGCCATTATCTTTTATTGTTGCATTGTTTCTGGTATTTCAAGGAGTACCTCAGACACTACATGGAGCGGCAGATGCAACCACACTAGAAGGTGCTAAACAAACGATTACAAGAGGTCCAGTTGCATCGTTAGAATCGATTAAGCATCTTGGCACAAATGGTGGTGGGTATTTTGGCACGAATTCAGCACATCCATTTGAAAATCCGACTCCACTCTCAAACCTTATGGAGATTCTCTGTATGATGCTGCTGCCAACTGCATTGGTGTATGCTTTCGGAGTTATGATTAAGAACAAACGTCAAGGCTGGTCGGTTTTTGCCGCTATGGGAATTATGTTTTTAGTTTTTCTTTCTGTGGTCTTTATTGCTGAATATAACGGTACACCTGCATTAAATGGACTTGGTGTTCATGGGAATATGGAAGGAAAAGAGGTTCGCTTTGGGATCTCAGAATCATCTTTATTTACGGCCGTGACTACAGCAGTTACTACTGGGTCCGTTAACAATATGCACGAGTCTTTGACTCCAATGGGAGGCCTTGTTCCACTTGGGGAAATGATGCTAAATAACGTGTTCGGCGGTAAAGGAGTCGGGTTGTTAAACGGGTTGCTTTATGTGATTTTAACGGTCTTTATTTGCGGATTGATGGTGGGACGTACACCAGAATTTTTAGGAAAAAAAATTGAGTCAAAAGAAGTGAAGTTAGCTTCGATTGCCTTACTAATTCATCCTGTTCTTATCCTTGTTCCAACAGCGATTGCCTTGATTACACATGGAGCCATTTCCTCTATTTTAAACCCGGGATATCATGGAGTATCAGAGGTCTTATACGCTTTTACATCAGGAGCTGCAAACAATGGTTCAGCTTTTGGGGGACTTACAGCCAATACCAACTTCTATAATATCGCAATTGGTTTAGTCATGTTGTTTGGTCGATATATTTCCATCATTGCCATGTTAGCAATAGCCGGATCTTTTGCTACGAAGAAAATGGTAGCTGCAACCACGGGAACATTTCGTACCGATACACCATTATTCACTGGTATCTTAGTCGTGATTATTGCAGTAATCGGTGCATTAACGTTTTTCCCAGCACTTGCATTAGGTCCAATTGCGGAACATCTTGGGATGTTTCACTAGTAGGGAACGGAATTTTTAAGGAGGATGTCTTATGGCAATTCAAAATGCAGGAATATCAAAAGATTTGGTCTTTCAAGCCATTATAGATTCGTTTAAAAAGTTAAACCCGCTCGTGATGATTAAAAATCCAGTTATGTTTGTGGTAGAAGTCGGGACATTAATAACGCTTATCCTTTCTATTAAACCAGATATTTTCGGGTTTAGTACAGTTGGACGTGGGTATAATGTAGCAGTATTTTTTATCCTATTATTTACGGTGCTGTTTGCTAACTTTGCTGAAGCCTTGGCGGAAGGTCGGGGGAAAGCCCAGGCAGATACCCTCCGAAAAACAAAATCGGAGACGATGGCGAAGGTTCGTCAAAAAGATGGCTCATACAAAGAGCTTCCATCTACTTCATTACGAAAAGGCGATATTGTTCGAGTCGATACTGGTGAATTGATTCCTTCTGATGGGGAAATTATTGAAGGATTGGCTTCGATTGATGAATCTGCTATCACAGGTGAATCCGCCCCTGTTATTAAAGAGGCAGGAGGAGATTTCTCATCTGTAACCGGAGGAACAAGGGTTGTTTCTGATTACATTATCGTAAAAATCATGACGGACCCAGGTGAATCTTTTCTTGATAAGATGATTGCTTTAGTTGAAGGTGCTTCCCGGCAAAAAACACCAAATGAAATTGCTTTAACGACTCTTTTGGCTGTGTTAACACTCATTTTCTTATTTGTCATCATGACGTTGGTGCCGATTGCCGACTACTTAAAGGTTCGTTTAGACGTAGCAACACTCATTGCTCTTTTAGTTTGCTTAATTCCAACGACAATTGGTGGATTGCTTTCCGCGATTGGGATTGCTGGGATGAACAGGGTAACTCAATTCAATGTGCTGGCGATGTCTGGTAAAGCAGTAGAAGCTGCCGGGGATATCAATACGATGATTCTTGATAAAACAGGAACCATTACTTTTGGAAACAGGATGGCAAGTGAGTTTGTACCAGTAGCCAATGTTTCTGAACAGGAAGTTACCTTAGCCTCTTTAAAAGCATCAGTAAAAGATGAAACACCTGAAGGACGGTCTGTTGTAGAGTTAGCCCGTAAGCAGGGTGTAGATTGGGATGAAAAGGAATACGAAGGAGCAGAAATTATTGAATTTACAGCAGAAACCCGAATGTCCGGCTTAAACCTGAGCAACGGAACGCAAATCCGAAAAGGCGCAGTGGATGCCATCAAGAAATATATCGCTGCCCAAGGTGGAAGAGTTCCAGTAGATCTTGACAAGAAAGCCGATGAAATCGCCATGGCAGGGGGAACCCCGTTGGCTGTTGCCATTGATAAGACGATATACGGGGTTATCTATCTGAAAGATACCGTGAAACCAGGGCTGAAGGAACGTTTTGCAGAACTGCGTTCCATGGGGATCAAAACGATCATGTGTACAGGGGATAACCCATTAACCGCTGCGACCATCGCTGCCGAAGCCGGCGTTGATGACTTTATTGCCGAAGCAAAACCTGAAGAAAAAATTGCTGCGATTAAAAAAGAACAAGATGAAGGTAAATTGGTTGCGATGACCGGTGACGGAACCAATGATGCTCCGGCTTTAGCACAGGCTGATGTAGGATTAGCGATGAATTCAGGAACAATGGCTGCAAAAGAAGCTGCCAATATGATTGATTTAGACTCTGATCCTACTAAGCTATTATCTGTTATCGCAATTGGAAAGCAATTACTGATAACACGGGGAGCATTAACCACCTTCTCGATTTCAAACGACATTGCCAAATATTTTGCGATAATTCCGGCGCTGTTTATTACGATGATTCCGCAATTGCAGTCCCTCAATGTTATGGGACTCACATCACCAAAATCAGCGATTCTTTCGGCTTTAATTTTTAATGCCATCATTATTCCTCTCCTCATTCCGATTGCGATGAAGGGGGCAAAATATAAGGCGATGAATGCAAATAAACTTCTTACCCGTAACCTTCTTATTTATGGGTTTGGCGGAGTAGTTGTACCTTTTATCGGTATTAAAATAATAGATATGATTGTTGCTGTTTTACATCTAGCCTAAATCATGAAAAGTGGAGGAGATTATCGATGAAGTCATTAATGACAGCGATTCGGGCATCAGTTTTCCTGATGATATTATGTGGATTAATCTATCCGTTGGCTACAACAGGATTTGCCCAAGTCCTATTTCATAATCAAGCAGAAGGAAGTCTTGTCACGCAAAACGGAAATGTTCAAGGTTCAGAGCTTTTGGCACAAGGGTTTAAGGGTCCGCAATGGTTTCATCCACGAGCTTCTGCGGCAAAATATGATCCCACCGCTTCTGCCGCAACAAACGCAGCTGTTGCATCAAAGGATTATGTGAAGACCGTGAAAGATAATGTGGATCAATTAAAAAAGGAAAACGGAAATATGGGGAATACGATTCCTGCAGATTTAGTGACGACTTCTGGTTCTGGTTTTGACCCGGATGTATCTCCAGAAGCCGCCAAAGCTCAAGTGCCGAGAATTGCAAAAGCAACGGGTATTTCGGAGGATCGACTAATAACTCTGATTAATCAACAAACAAAAGGTCGTTCATTAGGAATATTTGGTGACCCACGCGTTAATGTATTAGATCTAAACATGGCTCTACAGCAACTAAAATAATAAAGGGGGAGACTTTTCTCCCTCTTTTTAGTATATCTAAAAGAAAGGAGGGGGTAGACATGAGTGAAGAGGGATTCCGTAGAAAGACACCAGAAGAAATTTTATTGTCTATTCAAAAAATACGAAGAGGTCATTTGAAAATTATCCTTGGTGCCGTTCCTGGTTCTGGAAAAACGTATCACATGCTACTTGAAGGCAATAGTTTAAAAAAACGAGGTATTGATGTTGTTATTGGAAGTATTAGCACCTTAAATCGTCCTAAAATCAAAGAACAAATTGGCCAATTGGAAACTATTGCCTCCATTCATTGGATAGATTATGGTCAAGAAAAATATGACTTGGATGTAGACGGAATCATTGCCCGAAATCCAGAAGTTGTTTTAGTGGATAATCTGGCACATCATAATCGACCGGAGGCTTCAAGACCTACTCGATTAGACGATATCAATTATCTTTTAAACATGAAAATTAGTATCATAACAACGGTTAATATATTTGAGCTTGAAGACGTAAAGGGGATTGCGAGTAAATTAACAGGTGGTAAAGTACAGGTCCATTGCAGTGTTCCCGAGGATACACTTGCCCTTGCAGATGAAGTAAAGCTATTGGATGTGACTCCGGAAGTGATCCTTCAAAGGATCCGTGAAGGTGCAATTGAGTCTTCCAACGATAAAAAACGAACAAGAGATAACCTATTTCACAGAGGAAATCTAGCTGTCCTTCGTGAACTCGCACTACGCTATTTAGCAGGGGAAGTAAATGATGACCTCGATGACTACCGTGAAAAGCATGGAATGACCGGTCCATCTGGAGCTTCCGAAAAAATTTTAGTGACCGTTCAATACCATTGGAATGGATCCATTTTGGTTAGGCGCGGACAGCAGATTACCAAAAGATTAGGTGGAGAATTGCTTGTTGTTTGCTTTCAGTCGTCTAACAAGAAATTATCTAAAAATGAACTAACCTTTAAGCGAGCAATCATAAAGCTGGTAGAGAAAGTTGACGGCGAATTTGAGGAAGTTCCGATGGAGTCTGATTCGGTTGCGGATCAAATTGTTCGATATGCCACGAAACACAATGTAACTAGAGTTGTAATGGGACAATCGAAACGAACACGGTGGGAGGAAATCGTTTACGGATCCATTATTAACAGAATCCTCCGGAAAACGAAAAATATCGATGTTTTTATTGTCGCAGACAGAGCAGAAAAGGATGGAGAACGTGTCATTCCAACCAAACAAAGGAAAAAAGATAAAGATAATCCTTATCGGCGTCTGACTCTTGGAGAACTGGAAAAAAAGATTAATCAAATAAATCGGGGAACATTAAAAGTGTATATTGGGGCAGCACCAGGAGTGGGGAAAACGTATACGATGCTTCGAGAAGCCAACGAACTTAAGAAAAAAGGAATCGATATCGTTATTGGATTCCTCGAAACCCATGGGCGGAAAGAGACATTTGAACAAATTGGTTGTTTAGAAATCATCCCTCGAAAAAAGATTTTATATAAAGGAACTGCACTTGAGGAAATGGATACTGATGCCATTATTGAACGTAATCCAGAAGTTGTTTTAGTCGATGAGTTAGCCCATACAACTGTGCCTGGAAGCAAGTACCACAAAAGATACGAGGATTTGGAGGTACTTTTAAATGCAGGCATCTCGGTCATTTCCACGATGAATATTCAACATTTAGAAAGCCTTAATGATAGTGTGGAGCAAATAACAGGCGTGAGAGTGAGGGAAACCGTACCTGACCATATCTTGCGAATGGCTGATGAAATTGAACTCATTGATATCTCTCCAAAAGCACTAAGGGATCGGATGAAGGAAGGAAGAATTTATGCCCCAGAAAAAGTGGAGCAAGCATTGAACCATTTCTTTAAAACCGGCAATCTTATCGCCCTTAGAGAATTAGCGCTTCGGGAAGTGGCGGATGATGTGGATGAACGTCTTGAGGCTTGGGAAAGAAAACGGACATTAAGAGGACCATGGCGAAAAGAAGAAGTGATTTTTGTATGTACAAATCTGCGACATGACAGTGAAAGGCTTATACGAAGAGGATTCCGGATTGCTTATCGATTAAAGGCTCTCTGGTATGTCGCTTATGTGAAAGATCATCACCCCTTAACTGCTCAAGAGAAGGAAACATTAAATAAAATTAAACAACTGACAGAACGGCTCGGAGGGATATTTGAACAATACGAAACAGGCAAACGACGTAATATCTTTCGAGAATTGGTAAAGCAAATGAATGAGAAAAATGCGACTCAAGTTATAATAGGGCAATCAGCCCGTACCCGTTGGGAGGAAATCAAAAAGGGGTCTGTTACGCAACGGTTGTTAAGAGAAGTACGCCATATGGATGTACTAATTGTGGCTGACCAAATATCAGATCCATCATAGATAGAAAGAATAGAAAAAGGTTTGGATTTTAAAATGGAAAGTAATCGAGTGAACCGTGTCTTGGAATGCACAGTTTGTAATTTACATGTCGTAGCAAATTCAAGGGACTGATGATAAGATGAATACTGATCAAGAAACATTATATTTCGGTTGCGAGAAGGGATATTTAGATATTCATACCCTAAAATATCGATGGTTTGGTGCCATATGGAGGTATCAGGGTAGTTTGAAAATTGTAATGGGATACTGATTTGGTGATAGAGAGAGTGAGATTCGTAAGCAAATACAATTTTATGGGCACACACATTCTTGTGATTTGAAAGACCTTCAAGAAATTTACTCTACCATTCGGGATCTACAGAAAGAACAAGACTGGAAACAACGGTCACGTTTGTCGATTTTCGCGATATTCAAAAGCCCATGGAAAGGCGTAAAATCTGGATGGTATATTCTTCGTTCCCGAAAACCTACCCTTTCTATGTTTCTGCAATACAGAATAAGAACTTCTCTATCTGGTTAGAACACGTGTCCGTTTGTGAAACAGAAGAGCATCTTAATGAATTCCTTGCAAAGGTCAATCAGGAGCATAATATTCAACTCCAATTTTTATATGAAGATAGCGATTTAAGCTGGAATCATACTAGAAACCTATCCTTAAAGAGTAATTAGAATATGGAAAAAAGTCATCACCCAAGAATCTAAATAGAAAGACGTCTCATCTAAGCGCTTATTTAGGATTTTGGGAGATTTTGAATTAGGTTAATTTTTTTTTTAAAAGTGATTACCTTAAATTCATATAATATAAATGAGTTCAATTTAAAAGATAGAGGAGGTGGTAAACGATGGATGAGAAACAATGGGAAAGTAGTGTAGGAACGATTCGTTCCACAGGAAAAAGGTACGGTGAACTCACTGTTTTTTTAGGTGCATCAAGTGGGGTTGGTAAGACTTATGCAATGTTAGATGCTGCTTGTATCAAGCAGAGAGAGGGACAAGACGTTTTGATTGGATGGTTGGAGGAATACGATCGTTACGAGAAGAAGGAGAGAATAAAAGAGTTACCTATTATGAAACCTCGCCTTATTCAAGATGAGGAACTCCATTTTTTTGAAATGGATGTTGAAGAAATTTTGACTCACCACCCACAACTTGTACTCATTGATGAATTGGCACATTCCAATGCGCCCGGTTCACCGCGTGCAAAGCGTTATCGGGATGTGGAAGCGATTCTGATGGATGGAATCGATGTCTATACTACGTTAAATATTTACGAAGTAGAAAGTTTAAAAGACATTGTTTCTAAAATTATCGGTATGGAAATGAATGAAACTGTACCGGATAAATTCCTCGAACGTGCAAGCCAAATTCGTTTAGTGGACAGTCCCTCAGATGAAATCATTCGGAGATTCCTAGAAGGAAAAATCCGTACCATTCCTAAAAACATAGATGCCCGTAAGTTCTTTCGTCTTGGAAATATCATTGCACTTCGAGAAATGGCACTTCGCTATGCTGCGGGGCAGGTTGATCAGCAGTTAGATGAATATATGCATTCGAATAAAATCCCTGGTCCATGGCCGGTTTCGGAAAAAGTTATGGTCTGTGTTAGTGCCAGTCCTTTTTCGAAACAGCTCATTCGAATGGCTCGGCAAATGGCGACCAGTCTTAAAGCGGAGTGGATCGCTGTTTATGTTGGAACACCTCGTAGGCTTCCAAAGAGTGAGCAAGAACGTTTAGCGCTTTCAAGTAATCTTCAATTTGCAGAAGAACTTGGTGCCACCGTAATGACTATAACCGGAAACAGTGTGGCTGAAGAGATCTTGGAGCTAGCTCGCAACCAGAATGTAAAACAAATTGTGATTGGCAAGCCAAGGTATTCTCGAATTTGGGAGTGGATGCACGGTTCTGTTGTAAATCAAGTCATTCGAAATCGTCATGAAATTAGTGTGCATATCATACCAGGTCAGGTTGAGAGCCGTCACGACAAAAGGCATATTACTGTTTCAAGAGAGAATTTGAAATGGAGTCCATATTTTATCATTACAGCATCTGTAGCTTTGCTTACCATACTTTTAAGGATATTTGGTCTATCATTTGATTTAGTAAACATTGCCCTTCTTTACTTGTTTCCCGTACTCTTTGGGTCAGTTCGTTGGGGGATTGGACCTTCATTCTATGCTGCTGGGATTGGGGTTCTTGCTTTCGATTTTTTTTTCGTTCCTCCATTGTATAGTTTTACGGTGTCCGATTTACGTTATGTGATTTCTTTCGCTGTGTTTTTGGTCGTTGCAACCCTTACGGCAAGTCTAGCATCCAGATTAAGGCACCAATTGCATGAGGTTAGACAACGGGAAGCGATCACTTCAACATTGTATGCGTTAAGTCGTAATATAACGGCAGTAACAGATTTGAGCGCAGCACTTAAAAGTATGGTTCGGCAAATATCTGAAACCATTGGTGCCCAAGTAGCGATATATTTGCCTTCGGAAACAGGTGAGTTACGATTAACAGAATTTTCGAGTGGAGATTCGAACTGGGGCAAGCGAGAACCAACTATGGCCATAGTAAAGTGGGTATATCGAAACGGGGAGTTAGCAGGCAATGGAACACAAACATTACATGACTCACCTGACTTATGTTTCCCGCTGAAAACAGAAGACCAAATACATGGTGTGTTGGCTGTCCATTTAAAAAATCAAGATTTGGTCGTAACTCCTGACCGAATGCAGTTAATTGAAGCCCTCACAAGCCTCTCCGCAATGGCAATTGCCCGAATAAAACTTCAAGAGGAAGCGAAGGTTGCCCATTTAACTGCTGAATCCGAAAGGTTACGAACCGCTCTTCTTGATTCAATCTCTCACGAATTACGTACTCCTCTCGCTACAATTATTGGTTCCGTGACGGCTTTGATAGATGGGGATGCGGTGTTTAGTTCGAATGATCGCCACGAACTCCTATCGACCATTCGCGAGGGAGCCATGCGAATGAATCGCCTAGTTACGAATTTATTAGGAATGGTTCGGATTGAGAGTGGGATGTTACGCTTACGGAAGCATTGGTGTGACCTTGAAGACATTGTAGGGGTTGCCTTAACTCAGGTAAAAGACTCACTTCAAAATCGTGTTATCCGATTGGTGATCGATGAATCCATTCCCCCAATCGAAGTGGATGACGTACTTTTGGAGCAAGTTTTAGTTAATGTATTAAGCAATGCTATTAAGTATTCACCCGATCGAAGCGAAATTGTGCTTTCTGCTAAGAAAAACAAAAATGTGATTGAAATTGCCATTAAAGATGAAGGGGTAGGAATTCCCCAGCATGAATTAGGGTACGTATTTAGTAAATTTTACCGTGGGGAATCTACGAGAAATATACCTGGCACAGGGCTTGGCCTAGCCATCTGTAAAGGGATTATTGAAGCACATGGGGGTACCATTCGAGCAACAGAAAACAGTCCAAAAGGAACGATCATCACGGTTTCTATTCCCTTGTTTGATCCACCCTTATTGCGAAATGAAAATCTACAAGAAGAAGGTGTTGAAACCTCATGACGAGTTCTGGAGCAAAAATACTGGTTATCGATGATGAACCCCAGATTCAAAAGTTATTACGTGTTACTTTGCAGGCCTAGGGGTTTGAAATTGTCGCGGCATCCTCGGGGGAAGAAGGTATTCTTAAAACGACAATGGTTCGCCCGGATCTTATTGTATTGGATTTAGGATTACCTGATATCCCAGGTATGGAAGTTCTTCACCGCATTCGCGAATGGACCCAAATACCGATTGTTGTTCTGACGGCAAAGGACCGGGAAGAAGATAAGATTACTGCACTAGATAGCGGAGCGGATGATTATGTGACGAAACCGTTTGGAATGGGTGAACTCGTTGCTCGGATTCGGGTTGCATTAAGACATAATGCCAAATCACAGGATGAACCTATCTTGGATTTTGGAAGGCTTGTCATTGATTTGTCTGGGCGAACTGTTGAATTAGATGGCGAGAAAATTAAACTGACCCCAACGGAATATGAACTTTTGAAAATACTTGCTACGAATGCTGGGCGTGTTATGACTCATAAACAATTGCTTCAGCAGGTTTGGGGTGGCCATCAATATGATACGGATAGTCATTATTTGCGAGTATATATCGGGCATTTGCGAAAAAAGATTGAAACCTATCCCGCTAGGCCGAACTTTATCATTACAGAACCAGGAATTGGTTATCGATTTATGACAAATACTTAATTTTTGCCTTAACTTAATTCGTTTGTTTTAGTTGATTCAGTGTGTAAAAACTAATGAATTCATTTACAGTGTGGACCTTTCAAATGGAACTGATTTTTATGCTTACCGAAATAAAGCCGTTTTTCCCATTAATACTGGAAAAAACGGCTTTTACATTACAATCATGTATTAACATAATTCTTTTAAAAAATGAAGTGAAGCAAGTTCGTGAACATTATCCAGAACAATGGGTTCTTGTTGAGGCCATCTCTGCTTACTCAAAAAATTCAATACGCTATCTCGAAGAATTATCCGACATTTCAAATATCCCCGAGTCAACTCTGGCATGTAAAGAATACAAAAACTACACCTAGCCGACCCTTCCGATGAATATTATATTTTCCATACAGACCATGAAACAATTGAAGTAAAAGAGCAGAAATTGACCGGAATTAGTAGAGATCTTTAATGAAAAAGCAGCATTTCGTAAATAGAAAGACCTCATTTAGATGCCTCACGGTGAACTTAACCATTGGGGGCTTGAATAATCTTGTCCCTTTTGTGGTCCTATTTCTAACTTAGAGAACTGTATTATCAGGGGTAAGTAGATCCCTGCTTAGCAAAATAGAAAGAGGAGAGGTAAATGGTTCCAAAATAAATTTAGAGAAAATTTCACTAGCCCTAAACTTGAATAAGGAGCTCTGGGGTTATATCTATTTTGAAGGGTTCGTTTGTGAATGCATCATTTCTAGGTGAATCCATGATGATCATGATGTTAGTTCCTTTCATTTCCAATTCGCAAAAGATGCTTAAGCCCACTCTAATAGCGATATGTATTCCATCCTTAATCGCCGTCATTACAGCAATTTTTGTAATTATGACATTCGGAACCAATATCGGATCCACCTTAATTTTTCCGTACTTTAGCATGGTGCGATTTATTAATTATCTGGAATTTATTCAAAACATGGATGTCTGGATTATGTTCATTTGGATTTTTAGCGTCTATGTAAAACTAGCCATTTACCTGTTCATCAACAGTTATGGAACCGCACAATTGATTGGCATCAAGAATTGGCGGATCATCATCGGATTTGCGGCCACAGTCATTTTTACGATTTCTTTAGTGCCGGCCAACGTCATAGGTCTGTTGGATTTTACGAAATTCGTATGGATTATTTACATTTTTCCAATTTTCATTGTAGGATTGCCGATCATTCTACTGCTCGTTAGTCTTCTAAAGGCCAATCACTGGCACAGGGTCAGAAATAGCGACTAATCCTAACTGGGGGAAATTGAATTAAATAAAGTTAACAATTGTCTGCTTACAGATTCTTCGCGCGTAATGGCTGAGATTTGACATGTCAATCCAAAGTCCGCTATGGGAATGGCTTTAACTGTACCATTGGTCTGATGAATAAAGATTTCAGGAAAAATGGCAATACCCAAGAGCTACATACGAAAATATGTTCAAAATTTAAATGCCCCAGTAAAATTCTCAGAGTTGTAGCAAAAATTGCAAGGGGTTTAATTGACGGTTAATCGCCGGTAATCGCCTATGAAAAAGGGCGATTTTTTTATATCAGAAAACCCCCAGTTCGACTGGGGGCTCAGGGAAGCTTATAACTATGAGTAGTCATCAGGAATGGGATAAAGTTATTGTCATTTATGACATCAAGTTCTTGTCAACCGACATTTGTGTAACGACAGAAAACTGATTACTTTGGCAGCAGGAAATTGTTAACTCACATCGTATGCATAGATGTATGTCTATGACTGACAGTGTACAAAATAGCTTCTCACTCAGGATATTTTGTACAGTATGATATTTAAGTACAAATATAATTTATGCAAATAAAACTTTTACGAAGGTGCTTTATATTGTCTCATTAATTTAGGTTAGCCCAATTCCTGAAAAATGGAATAGACCTTTTTTTATTCCACTACATCTTCGCAAAACTGACTGATCATCTTAACTGCCCTCGTTTGACTGATATTTAAATCCTTTGCTACTTTTCTTGAGCTTTTATATTTTTTATAGGATTGCAGCACCAGCGTTTTCTTCACATGTTCAATCGCATCATCCAGATTAGAGGGGAGGATATTTTGCGTTTGTGGTTTTATATTTTTTAAGATTAATTCAGGCAAGTCGCCCTGTTGGATGATAGAATCGCTGGTGACCACCAGCCTTTCCAGGACATTTTCAAGCTGGCGGATGTTTCCCGGCCAGGAATACCAATAAAATAGGTCCAAGCATTCCTGTGAGATAATCTTATTCATTTCATATTTCTTATTAAATTTATATAAAAAATTATAGGTTAACGGGATGATATCTTCCCGGCGCTCCCTTAACGGCGGAAGGTGGATATCAATAATGTTCAGGCGATAAAATAAATCTTCACGAAACTGATTATTTCGCACCATGTCAATTAAATCGCGGTTGGTTGCGGCGATAATCCGGACATCTTCTTTTTTCATTGCGTGTCCGCCAATCGGAAGGAACTGTTTTTCTTGAATGACTTGGAGAAGCTTTGCTTGAAGCGATAATGGCATTTCGCCAATTTCATCGAGGAATAATGTGCCTTGATCCGCGATTTCAAGCAAGCCTTTTTTTCCATACTTGCTTGCACCAGTAAATGCGCCTTCTGTATAGCCGAAAAGCTCTGATTCTAATAAATCCTCAGGTAAAGCAGCGCAGTTAATTTTTAAAAACGTTTTGTCTTGTCGCATGCTTATATCATGAATGTAATGAGATAAAACCCCTTTACCTGTTCCTGATTCACCTTGGATTAAAATGGTTGAATCTACTTTCGCAATTTTTTCGCAAACTTTTAAGATATTTTTCATCTTTTCACAGTTTGTGATTGGGGTAGAGCTGGTATTGTTATTTGAAGATGAATTATTTTGTTTTTCCTTTTTAATACTTTTATAGTTTTGTAACTCCTGTGAGGTTGTCACGACAAGTTCGATTTCGTTTTGGTCATTTAGAATAGGGACAGCAGTTGTTAAAAGTTCCGCCCCAAGATAAGTTGTTTGCTTAATACTGACAGGTTTTTTTTCTTTGAATACTATAGGGACTATGGAAGGTTTCCAATACCCTTTTGCAAATAATTCTTCGTTATATTTCCCCACAACCTCTTCCGGTTTTAACCCGTAATGTTTTTCACATACGCTATTAACGAAAACGATTCGTTGTTCAGAGTCGATTACAAAAATTTCGTCTGATGAATTATCAAGAATTTTTTTTAATGTCTCAACAGTGATTTCGAACGGACTTTGTGTTCCAGAAACCATTTTAGGATTCCTCCATTAACAAGGTGAGTTAGTGTTGATTCAAGTGAGTTATTATCAACTCGATTTTTGAACGAAATTTGAACAAATTCCAAAAGAAAAGCGGCAATATTCCAATTAATCCAGCTATTTAAAGTTTTGGCATGATACTTGCATTAATTAAAAGTGAGTTTAGTTAAACATATCTTTCTGAGTTAATTAAACAAAATATTCATTATCTTGTAAACGCTTAATTTTTACTATTTTCACGTTGCATTTAAGAATTACAAAAGTGAATTGAAAATGATTCATATTAATAATTTGCTTTTTAAGGGGGAGATGGCATTCACATAACACAAAATTGGTTTTTAGATAAGAATTTTTAAAAATACTATGTTACCAATTAGGAGGAAAAACGAAATGGCTACTTATAATGAAGTTCAAAATAAAGCAAATCGAACATTTGAAAGAACATTAACTTATGATTTATATACTGATCCAAAAGTATATCAGCAAGAAATGGAAGATGTGTTTGCAAAATCGTGGCAATTAGTTGGTCATGTGAGCCAGTTGGAAAAACCAGGACAATTTTTTACCACTGATGTAGCAGGTGAGCCGATTATTGTTACGCGAGGAATGGATGAAGTCATTCGTGCATTTTATAATGTTTGTCCGCACCGTGCAACAAAGCTGGAGAAAAATGAGTCCGGTCAAAAGAAAATCCTGCAATGCGGCTACCATGGCTGGACATTCCATTTAAATGGGGAATTGAATAAAGCTCCTAACTTTACCGGTGAAGACGCTCACTGTGTCAGCGACCGTTGTTTAAGACCTGTAAAAATGGAAATCTTGGAATCATTAATTTTTGTAAACCTTGATGATAACGCTAAATCCCTCCTTGAGACTTATGGTGATTTCTTTGATCGTTTAGGAAAATTCCCATTCATGGGAGAACTGAAAAGAATTAATCAGAAAACCCGTGTCATTAAATCGAACTGGAAAGCGTTCATTGACAACTATTTGGAGTGCGATCACTGCCATGTTGCCCACCCAAGCTTCGTTGCTACTTTAGATATGAAAAACTATCAAATTGTTACCTGTCAAAACTATTCCGTTCAAGGCTCAGTTGTAAAACCGGATAAAACGATGGGAACAACAGATTTAAATGAAGCGGAGATGCAAGGCGGAGAGTTCTATTGGTTATGGCTAACCTGATGGTAACAATTTACCCTGGTCCGGGAAATATGGCAACCATCCAGATGATTCCGATTGACCATGAAACTACTCTAGGGGTTTATACTTACTACTTTAGAGATGAAAATCTAACACAGGAAGAAAAGGATTTAGTCGCTTTTGCAGAACAAGTGAGACAGGAAGATGTTGAGTTAGTAGAATTAGAGCAAATTGGATTCCGTTCCCGTGCCTTTAACCAAGGAGTATATTCTCAATCTGAAAAGGCAATTGTTCAATTCCACGAAATGGTATTGGAGGCGTTAGGGCGATGACAAATATAAAGGTTGCAGAAAAAAAACATTTATTTATTAATGGCCGTGATGTAGAGGCTGACGCCTATGCACCGCTTTACTCTCCATATTCAGATGAGTTAATCGCCGAAATTGCCATGGCAGATGAGCATTTAACAAAAGAGGCGATTAAAGCAGCGCAGGAAGCGTTTCAAGTGATCTCAAAAATGCCAGCATTTGAGAGGTCAGCAATTTTAGAAAAAGTGGTAGAATTATTGAAAGAAAGAGCAGACGAAGCGGCCGAAGTAATCGCTATCGAAGCAGCGAAGCCGATTTCCTTTGCCATAGGGGAAGTATTAAGAACAATTGAAACTTATAAATTTGCGGCAGAAGAAGCAAAAAGGATTCATGGTGAAACGATTCCCTTAGATGCTGCACCAGGCGGAGTGGGAAGAATCGGTTATACCGTTCGTAAACCGATTGGAGTCATTGGAGCAATTACGCCGTTTAACTTTCCTATGAATCTAGTTGCCCATAAGGTTGGACCAGCGATTGCCTCCGGAAATTCAATCGTGTTAAAGCCTGCTTCGCAGACGCCTTTATCCGCATTATATATTGCCGAGCTTTTTAAAGAAGCGGGGCTTCCAGATGGGGTATTGAATGTCGTGACAGGATCCGGTTCAGTTGTCGGTGAGGCAATTATAAAAGATGACCTTGTCAAAATGATTACGTTTACGGGAAGTCCTGCTGTAGGAATTGGAATCCGCAATAAAGCTGGATTAAAGAAAACAACTTTAGAGCTTGGGTCGAATGCAGCGGTGATTTTAGATAAAGGTACAAATATTGATCAGGTTATCGACCGTTGTATTATGGGGGCATTTTCGAATCAAGGGCAGGTATGTATTTCCTTGCAGCGCGTTTATGCCCATGAAGAGGTATATGATCAATTTGTTGAAAAATTCGTTGAAGCATCAAAGAAATTAAAGGTTGGTAATCCATTAGATCCGGAAACCTATATTTCTTCGTTAATTTCCAAAAAGGAAACGGAACGAGCTTTAAGTTGGATTGAAGAAGCAAAACAAAATGCGGCAGTGGTTTTAGTCGGGGGAAAACTAAAAGATGGTATTTTAGAGCCAACCATAATCGTTAATGTTGACCCGCTGTTAAAAGTATCATGCCAAGAAGTATTTGCTCCAATTGTGATTGTAAATAAAGTAAAATCAGTTGAAGAAGCAATTGAATACGTGAACAATTCAAGATACGGTCTGCAAGCAGGTGTCTATACAAAAAATATTGATCACGCGCTATTCGCAACTGAGGCTCTTGAAGTAGGGGCAGTAATGATCAATGACATTCCAACCTTCCGTGTTGACCACATGCCTTACGGTGGTGTAAAGGAGAGCGGAAAATGGCCGTGAAGGAATCAAATATGCAGTCGAGGAAATGACGGAATTAAAATTAGTTGTATGGAACAGAGGCGAAAAATAATGAGCACCTATAAAATTGCCGTTATTCCTGGAGATGGGATTGGCCGGAAGTTCTCCAGGAAGGAATAAAGGTTTTAAATAAAATCGCCGAATTGGATGGTTCTCTCCAATTCGAGTACACATACTTTCCATGGGGATGTGAGTATTACACAAAGCATGGTGTAATGATGGATGATGACGGGATTGAAAAATTGCTAACCTTTGATGCGATTTTCCTCGGGGCTGTCGGTTATCCTGGAGTTCCTGATCATATTTCATTATGGGATTTACTTTTAAAGATTAGAAAAGGCTTTGACCAATATATTAATATCCGTCCAATCAAGTTAATTAAAGGTGCAACATGCCCATTGAAGGACGTGAAGCGGGAAGAAGTGGACATGCTGTTTATCCGCGAAAATAGTGAGGGTGAATATGCAGGGGCTGGAGATTGGTTATTTAAAGGTCAAGAGAACGAAGTTGTCCTGCAAACGGGAGTCTTTTCCCGAAAAGGAACGGAACGTGTCATCCGCTATGCGTTTGAAACGGCAAGAAAAGAAGGAAAATCTCTTACAAGCATTAGTAAAGGAAATGCCCTGAATTATTCGATGGTTTTCTGGGATCAGATTTTTGAAGAAGTAAGTAAAGAGTATCCAGATGTAAAAACCGCTTCCTATCTTGTTGATGCTGCGGCGATGTTAATGATTAATGACCCGAAGCGATTTGAAGTCGTGGTTACTTCAAATTTATTTGGTGATATTTTAACTGATTTAGGTGCAGCCTTGGCGGGGGGATTGGGCTTGCAGCGGGAGCGAATATCAATCCGGAAAGAAATTATCCTTCGATGTTTGAGCCGATTCACGGATCTGCACCTGATATTGCGGGAAAAGGACTGCCAATCCTTTGGCGACAATTTGGTCTGCAGCCAGCTACTCAACTTTTTAGGATATGATCATTACGGGAAACTCGTACTAGAGGCAATTGAGGAACTGCTTTTGGAAGGGAAGGTTTTAACGCCAGATATGAAGGGACAAGCTACCACTTCCGAAGTTGGGAATCGTGCTGTAGAGATTATTCAGTCTCTTACTTCAATAAAGGCTTAATGTTCATTTCTTTTGGAGGAAAATGGTAGCACTATTTATAGATTTATCCCCTTCTTTTTGGTTTCAATTAAAAGAAGGGGGACTTATCCAAGATGAATTATCAAATAATGCAGAAGCGGAACAATTAAAGGCACAATCGAAACATAAAAATCTGAAAATTTAAAAAATAAAGGGGGAAAAGCAAGTGAAAGTAGAACAACATAGTATTGATTATATCCCGGATTCGGAACGGCACGGCAAAGCACGGGATTTATTTAATATCTGGTTTAGTGGGAACATGCAGCTTACACCGGTTATTACCGGGGCTGTTGCCATATCACTTGGTCTGAACGTATTCTGGGCGCTCATTGCCGTGATTCTCGGCAACTTGATCGGTGGATTGTTTATGGCGACACACTCTGCCCAATGCCTAAAGCTTGGCATACCTCAAATGATTCAAAGCAGAGCACAATTTGGTGTCATCGGCGCTATCATGCCATTGATTCTCGTCATGGTCATGTACATCGGATCTGTATACTACAGTGGTTTACTAGGTGCACAGGCCATCCATAGCGCTATCCCTGCAATTCCTGTTTGGCTTGCAATGATTGTACTCAACGGTGTCACTTTGATTGTCACCACCTATGGGTATGACCTCATCCATAAAATTGAGAAATATTTCGCTATTGTCTTTGCAATCGTTTTCATCTTAATAACGGTCGAAGCCATCCGACTTCCATTACCTGCACATAGTTGGTCGGTTTCCAGTTTTAAAGTTGGCCATTTTTGATGGCACTAAGTGTTTGCACCACTTGGCTGCTGACATATGCACCATACGTCGCCGATTACTCTCGGTACTTACCACGCAACACATCGCCGCGGGCAACGTTTGGCTGGACATATGCTGGTGGTGTTCTCGGGACAGGCTGGACGATGGCGCTGGGCGTAATCCTTATCGCATCTTCCCCAAAATTCGGGATCGATCCGACTGGATTTCTTGCAAACATGGTCGGTCACAGTTTGGCACCGATCATCTATATCGTCATTGTGCTAGGGATCCTTGGCGTTAACGTGCTGAATCTCTACTGTGCATTCATGGCAACAGTTACGTCAATTGAGCCGTTCACGAAAATAAAAGTGACACCAACCAAACGCTTTAGCATCCTGGCGATCTGCACGATTATTGCGACATGGCTCGGCATCGTTGGTCAAGGCAACCTTGTGACCATCATGAATGATTTCATGTTATTGCTTCAGTATATCATGGTGCCGTGGAGCGCGATCAACCTAGTCGACTACTACGTGCTTCGTCGTGGAAATTATAGTATCAAAGATATTTTTGATGTAAACGGCAAATACGGAAAATTCAACTGGACTTGTATTGGCTCATACCTTATCAGCATCGTAGCACAAATTCCCTTCATGAATGTAGAGGGGATATATGAAGGACCCATTTCGAAAGCCATCGGTCACGCTGACATTTCATGGTCCATTGCCTTAATCTTACCAGCCGTCCTCTACTACTACGGGATGAAAGCCAAATTGACAGCGACGGGTGAACTTCAAGAAATCGAGCGCATCTATGCTGCAAAAAAAATAGTCAATCATTAACCTGGGTGCTCTGCCACTGCCCCAAAAATAGTACTGGAAAACATTCAGCACTGAAAAGAGAAAAACGACTGTTAAAATGCTCATTCATATTTCAGTATTTTTATTGTCAAATTTTTTAAATTTCAATGAATTATTAAATAGAGTATTTCTTGGTATGGTTCCGTTTGTATAACGATTACATTAGGTCAAAATATGTGGCCGCACTGCTTCGGGACCAATTTGTCATCATAGTATGAAACCGCTTTAATAAAAAATACGGCAATTTTGAATTTCAATCCAATTGTTCTTGTCTTTATCCTGTTTATTGGGTTTACGGCTGTATTGCAAATACCAAATTTGCAGGTAACAGCATCGGACTTGGCTTTGTTTAAAATTGGCAAAGCCTTGCTTCCGACTTAGTTTGTATGCGTGATTGGGGCTGCAGGATTGCTTGCCGCCCCTATTTCTTGTTCCTTACTGATCCTGAAAGCAGCAACGCTTCTTTCAAAAAATATTTATTAACAGTTTAAGACCAATACATCTGAACAAAAGCTGGAAAAATTAACGCGTATTTTTCTTCCAATTATTGCTTCAGTTTCTTTATTTTTTACTTTCTATGGCGGAGACACGATGATTGCCATGCTGACAATGGCTTACAGCTTTGTTCTCCAGCTATTCCCGCCTCTTGCTTTCAGTTTAATGAAGAAGAATCCGGTCAGTAAGATTGGGGCTTCCATTGGGATGATTGTCGGTGTGTCCATCGTTGCTTATCAAGCATTGGAAGGCACAACGATGGCTACGATGTTTCCAAGTGCTCCACACTTCATTCAGGATTTAGATATTGATGTCGTTGCTATTACCATTAATACGGTTGTTATGCTTGCTGTCAGCATGTTTACGAACAAAGTGGCTGTGATCCATGAAGAACCAATCAACCAATCTATAATAAATGCTGCTATCCCATGAGGTCTATGACTCGTGGAATAGTATTTTTTGAGATTAAAAGCTGAGTCCAAAACAAATTAAGCAGAAAATGGGTGATTACTATGAAACAAATTCTTGTTGAAAAAAACGTGCAATGTGAGATGCGAGATGGTGTAATTCTTTATTCAGATATTTACCGTCCAAATGAGGAAGGAACCTTTCCGGTTTTGCTAACCAGACTTCCTTATAGTAAAGATTTACCCCATTATTCGCATCGCTATCTGGACACAAACCGTCTTGTTGAAAATGGATTTGTCGTTATCATTCAGGATGTTAGGGGACGGTATCAGTCGGAGGGTGAGTTCCATTCATTTAGACAAGAAGCGTACGATGGATATGATACGGTAGAATGGGCAGCAGCACTGCCATTTTCAACGGGCAAAGTCGGCATGTTTGGCATGTCGTATTATGGGTATACGCAGCTCTTAGCTGCAACGAAAAAGCCGCCCCATCTAGCTGCAATATTCCCTGCGATGACGTTGAATGACCAAAGAAATGGTGCCTCTTACCGGAACGGTGTCTATCAGCCAGGGTTTACAGAAACATGGACACTGGAATCAATTGCTCCTGATTTACTAAAGCGAAAATATGAAAATCAAAAAGAAAGAAAAAATGCATTAAGAAATCTTGCGGAACAGCTCAATAAAATTGAGGAACTATACCAGTTTACTCCAGTCAATCAGTGGCCGCCTTTGAAGGAACTGAATGTGGCCGATTATTTTTTCGAAGAATTGGCCACCCTATTGAAGAGGAAGAGTACTGGAAGGAGTCGAGCATTACCGACAAGTACGGAGATTTGCAGATTCCAGCCTTCCATTTAGGCGGCTGGTATGATTGCCTTATTGGTCCAACCTTAACCAATTATGTAGAAATGACCAAGGCAGGACACCCTCAAAAACTGATTGTCGGACCATGGGGGCATGGGTATTTTGCCTCTGTGCAAGGGGAATGCTCCTTCGGCGTGCATGCTTCCGGTGATTGGATTGATTTAGAGGAGAATATCACGGACCTCCATATTCGCTGGTTCAATCATTGGTTAAAAGGTATAGATACTGGAGTGGAAACAGATGCCCCTGTTAAAATTTTCGTCATGGGAATCAATGAATGGCGGGATGAAAGGGAGTGGCCGCTTGAACGAACCAAATACACAAATTTGTATTTGCACAGCAACGGTAAAGCCAATACTAAAAATGGCGATGGTCGTCTGTCGGTGAATGAATTTGAAGATGAGCAGCCAGATACTTTTATATATGACCCAAAAAATCCGGTGCCGACGAAAGGCGGGGGTACGTTGTTTGCCGGTCCGTTGACAATGGGCCGTTTGATCAACGCGTGATTGAGGAACGTGAAGATGTTCTTGTTTATTCAACAGAGCCATTAATTGATGCTGTGGAAGTGACAGGGCCGTTAAAAGTGAAATTGTGGGCTTCTACCGATGCTAAAGATACAGATTTCACTGCCAAACTGGTTGATACTACACCTGATGGAAAGGCATTAATTTTATTAGAAGGTATTGTGAATGCGAAATATCGGTATTGCAATCAGCCTGAAAGTGAATTATCGGGGGAAATCATTGAGTATGAAATTGACCTTTGGGCAACAAGCAATGTGTTTCTTCCGGGGCATCGAATCACACTCGAAATTTCTTCGAGCAGCTTTCCGCACTATTTGCCCAATCCGAATACCGGTGAAACATTAATTGATAGCAATCAGACTGTAAAGGCGAAACAAACCATTTACCATAATGAACAATATCCTTCCCATCTAATCGTGCCGATTGTTCCAGCGAATGAAAAAGAATAAGGACGAAGCCTGCTTCCGAGTGAGGGAGCGGCTTTTTTTGAAAACGCTGTTTTCGCAAAGATTGTGGTTTTTAATCAAAAATAAAAAATAAAGATTATAATTATTGTGTTGAGTAGATTTTTAATATAAGACCTATATTGTGCAGAAAAAGATTTTTTCTTATGAACAAGAAAAAAATGTGTTCATAAACAAAACCATCCTAGAAGTGGATGTTTAAGGTATATGGACAATATTATATAAATTTTAAAACCCTTATTTAGAAGGCAAGAAGTTTTCCTTTGGTATAGGTACAAAAACATCACCAGTATCATGTCTATAAAATACATTCCATTGTTCACTTAAATCAATAAATTTCCTTACTTGCTCGAATACTCTTTGGTTATATTTAATAGCAGTTGTACCACATTTAAACTCGAAAATATGATAATTACTACCTTCTTCTCTTTCTACATCATGACCGTCAGCTAACATATAAGACTTAACTAGATGGACACTTGGGTCTCCATGAAACCCTGTAATTTGTACTGAGGTTTCACCTAAAAAAACGTCTTTACTTACGTCAATATCTATTGGAAATAAACACTTAATCTTGCACTGAAACAAATATACCACTCTTTTTGTAATATTTAGGTATATTGTATGCGTGACAAGTCGTAAATAGAACTTAGTGAACAATACGAACATATTGTACATTAGATAAAAAGCACTGTGAATTCCTATGGGGATATAGTGTGTTTTGCATTGATATTTGATTGTTTGACCCCTAAAGTAAACTCGTTAAAATTAATCCTAGGTCTTTTTTATTAGAAGAAATTATTAACACTGCAACTGATGAAGCTATTTCTGAAAACCTAAAAAGACAATATTGAAAAGTCTTTTGGGATCAGCGAATGCTATTATAGATACTCTCACCAAAACACCAGCCTTAAAATCTACATTTGAAAAATGGTCCCATTTTATTCAAGGGATTCATTTTTAAAAAGCCCTTTTTCTAGAGGGCACTGCAAAAAGGGTGAAAAACTTCCAAGTTATTAATAGAAAAAGCCCTGAGTTTATTCCGGAGATGCATAATAAGGGCATTGCAACAGAGGCAGTCAACGCAATTATAGAATGGGCGTTTTCTTCCAGCAAAGTAAAAAAGGTAGTGGCAGAGTGTCTAGAAGATAATATGCCTTCAACTCGAGTGCTGGAGAAATTGGGGATGACAAGAATCGGCACGGAAAATGGAATGATAAACTGGGAATTAATCAAGTAAAATGAAGAAGAATTTTAAGCTAACGGTAACGAATGTTTGATAAGAATTAAGTGATTTTATGTGTGAGGTTAGATTTTAGTTATTCAATTAAAGGGCGCTTTAATGGAAGAAAGGTCACAGAAATGATCTTTTTTATAAAAGAATGATTCAATTGAATATTTTAAGAGCGTGTTTTGATCAATCTTTTTTTCAAAACACGCTCTTTCTTTTTGTTCGTTTATCAAGGTTATTAGTATCAATTTGACCAATTTTATTCAAAGCAACACTTGTGCAAATTGTCTCTTTTAGTTTGCAAATCATAGCTTATGCACTTAATCTTTTGGGAATTGTCTATAAGGTAGTGACGTTTCCTCTCACAATATGCACAAATAATTAAATAGGATGAAACTTCCATAAGTAATGGTCTTACCATGTATTTGTAGAGTGAAATGTTTAATATCGTCCCAATTAGCGATATGCTGACGATTCGGAAAAAATGAAGAGTTATATTTGCGAGTATATATCGGGCATTTGCGAAAAAAGATTGAAACTGATCCCGCTAGGCCGAACTTTATCATTACAGAACCGGGAATTGGCTATCGATTTATGACAAATACTAAATTTTTGCCTTAACTTAATTCGTTTGTTTTAGTTGATTCAGTGTGTAAAAACTAATGAATTCATTTACAGTGTGGACCTTTCAAATGGAACTGATTTTTATGCTTACTGAAATAAAGCCGTTTTTCCCATTAATACTGGAAAAATCGGCTTTTACATTACAATCATGTATTAACATAATTCTTTTAAAAAATGAAGTGGAAGCAAGTTCGTGAACATTATCCAGAACATCGGGCTCTTGTAGAGGCATCTCTGCTTACTCAAAAAATTCAATGCGCTATCTCGAAGAATTATCCGACATTTCAAATTTCCCCGAGTCAACTCTGGCATGTAAAGAATACAAAAACTACACCTAGCCGACCCTTCCGAGGAATATTATATTTTCCATACAGACCATGAAACAATTGAAGTAAAAGAGCAGAAATTGATCGGAGTTAGTCGAGGTCTTTAATGAAAAAGCAGCATTTCGTAAATAGAAAGACCTCATTTAGATGCCTCACGGTGAACCGTACCATAAGAAAAAAGGTTTTTGTAATTGTTTGAGCTTTTCTAAGCTGTCACAATGGGAGGGAATATCACCAAAAGAGATCTTCCACAAACGGGCGCGATTGCTTAACAAAGGTAATCGCCTTTTTTTATTGAAGTAATAGGCTATATAGTTCAATTTGGTAAGATGATTAAAAAAGCTCAGACTCGAGACTTTTGCTTAATCATCTTCTGTTAATAAACGAATGGTACCATCCAAATCATTTGCACCCTTTGAGAATTTGAAGTGCATCTTTTTTCCCATGAAAAGAAAAAAAGAACATAAGGAAAATTTTATGATATCGTTAAGTAGATTAATTATTAAAAAAGGTATGAGGAGAATAATAATTATGGAAAATACAGCATTAATAATTATTGACTTGCAAATTGGTGTTCAGCCTGAAAATGTTCCACTTTATAACTTAGCGAATGTATTAAATGGGGTTAATCAAAGAATTCGTTTATTTAGAGAAAAAAACAATACTATAATTTTTGTTCAACATAATGAAAGTGATCTGGTTCTTAATTCTCCAGAATGGAAACTATTTCCGGAACTAGATGCTAAAGATACAGATATCTATATCAACAAAACACATGCAAACTCATTCTACAAGACTGATTTGAATGAACAACTAAGGAAATTAAATATAAATAAACTTGAAATTTGTGGCGCACAAACTGAATATTGTGTAGATACAACTATTAGAATGGCTCATGGATTAGGATATAAATTATTTATGAAAAAGGGGTTAACTACCACCCTTAACAGTGAACTTCTAGGAGCTAAAACAATCATTGAGCATCATGAGAATCTCTGGAATAAAAGATTTTTAACTTTTTTATAGAAAAGAATTGCTTTTATCAAAATCAGTAGTCCTTAACAAATACCCTGCTCCGAGGGCGATAAAATTTTTTTGGTATTTAAAAATAAGGGTTCACTCTAGCTAATGGGCGCCTATCCTCCAATAAGATTATATTAATGATCTTCAGCAATCGGGCGCAATTCCGTAGCTAGAATTGTGCTCTTTCTTTATGAGAAGGGCGCCTTTCTGAAGCCAAGAAAGGCGTCCTTCTTATTTCTCACCTTATGGGATAACAGAAATTAAAAATAAACGAGCAATTATCTGGAATATACGTGCAGCCAGTATTCTTTAAACGATCTTCTACAATCGGGCGCAAGAATAGAACAACGATGGACTGTTTCAGCAGTCCATTTTTCTTGGTCTTTAATCAGTTAAATGGCAGTATTGATGAAGAAGGTTAATTAAAGAAAAGCAGAGAAGTTATCTATATAAATATACAGGGAATGATTTTCTGAACATATTCAATCTTTTTTGAAATAGCCCTTTACAGTTTATTTGCTACGGAGTAATATCTCTTACAAGGAAACAATTTCATAATGCCTAATCCCACAAGGGAACGGAGGACCCACTTTTTGGGGTTAATTCTACAGCAGTAGAAGGGATGAAGTCTCTTTCGCCATCCTACCCGTCAGCTAACTTCGTCGGCTTAAGCGAAGGAGGTCTAAAGACCACCTTATTCAGGGGGCTTTTTTGTTTTTTACAAAAACGCAGCTTGTTTTAAAAGTAGGTCTTTTTATTATGCCTATTTAGGGGAACTTTAAGACGAGACGTTATTGGGAGGTGTTTGTATAGCTATATAACCATAAAAATAACATTTGAGTTTACTCAGTTTAATAAAAATACATTACGGAAAAAATATTTATTAAATCAACTCGTTCAAAACGTTTTTTTGGAGGAGAAGTAAAGATGAGTAAACCCTCTTACCTAGGTAAAAGTAATACATATGTTTATTTAGACAACACTTTACCAACTTATTTTGGGCTTAATAGTGGATACCTTGATATGCATACCATGAGATACAGAATCTTTGGTGCAGTTTGGAAATTAATAGGCGGCAGAAGATATATTTTGGGCTATTGGTTTGCAGATCATGAGAACGAAATTTGTTGTGCTATACAAAAGGCAGGATTCTCTTCCCCAATTAAATCTCAAAATAATGAGATAGCCAAAATTTATCAAATTATAAGGACAGAACAAGATAAAGAAAATTGGACTATAAGGAGGAGACTGCATTTTCTTTTAATCATGAAAAAGCCTTGGAAGGAACTAACTGAAGGATGGTATGTTTTAAAACCAGGCTATGATTACCCTATGGCTTTAACTTGTATACAAAAAAAACGGTATTCCATATGGATTGAGCATATAAAAGTTTGTGAAACAGAAGAAGATATTAAAAATTTTTTAAACCTAGTTAATTTAGAACATGATATAAATTTAATTCCTGAAATAATAGATAGCCAAATCTGTAAACAATTTTTCACCTAAAAGTGCTTACAAATTTTTTTGGTGATGATATTTATTCAGTTTATTTCAAATACTAATTTATAGTTCATTTTAATTATAGAAGGGAAATTATAAAGTGACTCATCCATCTCATTTTATAGAACTATTTTTTGCTATATTGGCCTTAATTGGAATTTGGTTTTCTTTTTCCAATTTCAACAGTGTTAAACGTTTATTAATTGGAAGGCCGATGAGAACGGCAGAATTGAATGCCCAGCACAATAAGTTAATTTGGTATATTGCTCTTCCTATCCTTTCTGCAGACCTTTATTCATCCGTTGCTTACGGCCTAGAGGCGGGAATAACAGAACTCGCTAAGTTTGGGAATGAAGCAAAGTGGTATATCATCCCTATTACGATTTCTACCGTGGTATTATTGGCCATCCTGATACTTTCCTATATCATGGGTGTCCTGGCTTACCCAAATGGAGGCGGGGCATATGCCATTGCAAAGGATAACTTTAAACAACGGTGGGTATCTTTAATTGCTTCAAGTTCATTACTTGTAGATTATATTTTAACGGTGGCCGTTTCTGTTTCCGCTGCGGTACAAGCTATTGCATCTGCATATCCAATCGTTACTTCTTATGAAACAGTTCTTGCTGTACTCTGTGTTTTTATATTATTATTGATGAATCTTCGGGGCGTTGCCGAATCCGCTAAAATTTTTGCATGGCCTACATTTGGGTTTATGGCATGTATGTTAATTATCGTTTTTACTGGTTTTTTTAACGAGACCAGGCATGGTTTTGTTCAACCTAGCACACCCCCTTTTGGAACCGTTCCAAAAGGAATGACCATTTTACTTATATTAAAAGCATTCAGTTCGGCTTGCTCTGCATTAACAGGGATCGAAACCATCTCAAATGCTGTTCCTATTTTTAGAGAACCTCGTCCTAAAAATGCAATTAAGACCTACATTGCATTAGGAATCATCACATCAATAACCCTTTTGGGATTTGCTTATCATTTATATATAAAGGGAATTAGTCCGAATCCTAATAATACAATGCTATCTCAATTAACAGAATATTATTTCGGACATGGCCTTATGTATCAATTAATCATATGGTTTACTTTTATCGTCCTCATTCTTGCAGCCAATTCAACGTTTACAGGTTTTTCACAATTAGCTGCAATTGTAGCAAGTGATGGATTCTTGCCTCGTGGATTGACGAACAGAGGAGATCGCTTAGGTTACTCTAATGGCATTATTGCACTGGCAGCTATCGCCAGTTTATTGATTATCGCATTTCAAGCTCAAACAAATGCCTTAATTCCTTTATATGCAATCGGGGTTTTCCTATCCTTTACAGTTGCTCAATTGGCCTTATCAAACGGTGGAAACGTGAAAAGGGTTCAGGTTGGAAAACCAAATTAGCCATTAATACGGTGGGGGGAATTGTCACAAGCGTTGTTGCTGTCATTTTTGCTGTCACCAAATTCACTAGTGGTGCGTGGATTGTTTTAATTGTAATACCCCTGTTTATTTTCTTTTCATTGACAATCCATCATCATTATCAGGCTGTTGCCAGCGAATTAAAGATTGATCTTAAATCGTTCCGACCTGAGACTAACAGGGTGGTCACGATTGTCCTTGTATCAGGTGTACATCGAGTTGTCCAAAATACATTATCATTTGCTATAAGTTTATGTCAGGCTAATTTATTAGCTGTATATGTAGGTTTTGATGATGATTCGATGAAAAAGATGGAGGCAAAATGGGAAGAATGGGGGAATCCATGCAGATTACTAACCTTGAAAAGTAAATATAGATCGGTTTTAGAACCTCTTTCAAGATTAATAAAAATAATCGAAGAAAAAGAACAGTTTAAAGCACAAATTCATATTGTCATACCTCAATTTGTTACTAATAAGTGGTGGCATAACTTATTACATAATCAAACAGCTCTATTACTTCGTCTATGGTTAATAAGACATAAAGATGTTGTGATTACAACTGTACCTTATCATTTAAAGAAATAGCTTTTAAAGGCATGGAAAATTTTTTTCATGCCTTTAACTTTTATGATGAAGTTGGCTGTTGTCGTACCGATTATTTTATGGGTGCTCATTACGGTTGTGGCTTCGTATTTTTTCAAAAAACGGTAAAACCACAAGATGATTGACATTTTGAATTGTTTAAGGAGGTTATGAAAGTGAACTTTCAGTTCGAGGAAGCAATAGAAATTCTAGAACGTACGCCAAAAACACTTAGTAATTTGCTAATTGGATTATCGAACTCATGGATTGTTTGTAATGAAGGTGAAGCAACTTGGAATGCCTTTAATGTAGTAGGACATCTTATTGAAGGTGAAAAGAATAATTGGATTCCACGTATAGAAATGATTATATTAAAAGGAGAAACTGTGACATTCCCTCCATTTGACCGGTTTAGTCAGATTCATCAAAACGCAGAAAAAACAATTGAGCAATTACTTAGTGAGTTTACGAAAATCCGTCGGAAAAACCTAGAAAATTTAAGAGATTTAATTAATTCTTATACTAATTTAGAACAAACAGGTGTTCATCCCGAATTCGGAATTGTAAAACTTAGAGAACAAATAGCAACATGGGTTGCACATGATCTCAATCACATATCTCAAATTACAAGAGTGCTGGCGAAACGATATCAAGAAGATGTTGGACCATGGAAGGCTTATCTGAGAATCTTGAACCAATAAAATGAATGTTAATGACTAGAATATGAATATACCTTGTCTTGCTATGCTTGTTTGTTAATTAACTGGTAGCTTTCTTCAATAAGACTTTATTTTGATATTCAACAATCGGGCGCGATTCAGTAACAAGGATCAGCGCTCATTTTCATTTTAGGGCCAGATTGTGGAGGAAAGAGAAAGAGTAAGAATGCTGATTAAAGATCATGTGTGAAATGTTTCGCTTAAACTAACTGGTCAGGTTAACTGAAGAAGGAATAAAAACTTTAGCCTGGAATAATTAACATTCCACCCCAAAAACATTCTTTATTTCATAATTTTTGGAATAGTACATTTGAGTTTGGAAACTCACTCCACACAAATATAAGAACAAATTTCCGAAAAATAACTGAATTAGAAAACTTATATCATATTGTGATTTGGCAGCTAAAAAGTTCTGTTTATGGAAATGTTATTTTTATATAAAAAAGCCGAAAATATATAAAGGTAAATAAAAAAAACTTGTATAATTTCGACTTATTAAAAATTTTCGATTTGATGCTAAAGTACAAGATTACCGTTCACATCTATCTGAACTTGAACTTAGGCTCTGTCTGAATATAATAAGCATTTCTTACCTCTGCACTCCAATTTGCAAAGGCTTCTCTCCATTCAATAGTGCTAAAGAATTCATCAACAGTTTGATTTTCAGAATCCCAAATTATAAATGTGTTGAGTGGGGCAATTCCTCCTGCCCAAATACCATTATTTTCGTCAGTATTATCTTCCCTTACTAATAATAAGGGTAGTCCAAATTGAAAAGCCATTGAAGGTTCTACCTGTGAATAAACCGACCCTTCCCAGAACGGAGTAGTTGATGGGGGTGGCCTACATTGGTGTTAACTATTTCAACGAAAAAACGACGAAAGTTCACTGCCAACATTCCATAGCTTGATGAAACCAACCGACGAATATCAGTTAAAATGATTTCGGGATAACTTTCGCTTAAAGGTAATGTACGTGGAAAAAGCAAAGCATTCTCGATCTCTAAAATTAGACGGTTTTGAAACTGTTGTTGTTTGTCATTTAAATGAGTTGTGGTACTTAAAAATATGGGAATACGATAGGCACGCTCAATACATTCTTGGTGTCCCGATGATTGATATACTTTTTCTTCCTTTAAAAGTTCATTTTTAGAATTTCTTGAGGAATCTGTGCGTAAATTTCCTTTATATTTCTTCACTTTCTCATCTCCTTTTTTAATTATTCTATGGGAAAGGATTAAGTGAGATTGGACATAACAACCTGATTTCTATAATTAGGACTTTTTTTGATATATCAATGTAAATGCACATGGTGGCAATGACGTGTACCTCTGCGATTTTGTACAACCCAAGCACTACACCGAAGCAAATCAAACTAGAGATGGATGACAATAACAAAGATGCCCTGATCGCATCCTTACAGCGCCGCATTAAGAAGCTAGATGGTGAAAACAAAGAACTAAGAGAACAATTGAAAGTGGCTTACGCAGAAGTATATAAAAAAATCTGCGGGAAAACCGTTCCCTCCTTTCTTCAACTAAAGAGCCAGATTGTGGAGGAACAAGAAAGAGTAAGAATATTGATTAAAGATTCTTTGTGAAGTGTTTCACTTAAGCTAACGTGGCAGGGGGTTGAAGAGAGGAAATGACTCTTTTATGTCGCATTTGACACAAATTACGTAAGATGTGAAAAGAAAAAAAGCGTCAAAATATGACAATTTATTAATTTTCAATAAAAAAGGTACCCATAAGGTACAAGAAGAGAACTTGTATCTCAGAACTTTTATAGTGTATGAAATTGCTTTGTATTTGTTAATAAAAAAACCCTAATGTGGGGAAAAGAGGCTAGAATCCAAATGGTGTTGGACAACATGGATTAACTGGAAAACCGCACATTGTGTGTGTTTCACAACATTCATTTACACATGATTCTGTGTGTGGAAAATAATGTTGATGATTAATATTAAGCTTGTTAACTGTTGTCGTATGAGAAGGATGTAGGTGTGTAACTACCTTATTAAATAAGTTTGTTTTAACATATTGCTGACCCGGTGAAACTAGAGGTGGATCATACAGAGCTGGAAACACTTGAGGCGGACATGGTTGTGGTGGGCAGTATTGGGCTGGCATCGGTTGAAAAGGAGCTATCTGATTCGGCATTATATTTGATGGAATATTTGATGGAAAACCACCATATCCAATATTTCTTTTCATAGTTATATGACCTCCATATGAATTTGTCTTGTTACATCATTAGTCTATGTGAACTTTTGTTAGTGCGGACTAGTTAGGATACCTATTTATAAAATTAGAAAATGAATTAGAAATTATGAACACTACGAACAAAGGGGATATGAAATGGGTTGCTTACAATGCGGAGAATACTTAGACCATCCTGCTAAATAGACTTGTGATAAGTGTACGAATAAAGCTATTGCGGTTTGGGATAATCTTTCAGACGAAGAAAAGGAAAAGTTATTGAAAAAATCCAAGTGAACAATACGAAGAGAATACGATGTAGCTTATGCAATAATCGGGTGCGTTACTTGAAGCCAAATAAGCTAAGTTGTATCTATTTCTTTAATTTGTTTTTCCATTAAAGGGCGCGTTTAAGGAGTAACGAAAAAGCCCAATTTCTCAGCATTAAAATTGAGAAATTGGGCTTTTATTATTGCGATTTCCTTAATTGTGTAAATCTGCATTTTCCTAACACTACCTCACAATGATATCTTTTATAAACTACAATCGTATGGAATTACAATATACTAACTCCAGAAATAAGGAAAATTATTATCTTAATTATGGAAAAAAAATCTATAATAAGGAGACAGCATCTTTTAGCCTTTTATAATGAAATTGAAAGAGGAGGTTCATGATATGTCGCAAACCATCATTCCTAGAGCTGCCGTGCACGGTGCAGCTTCCGGAGTTATCTTCATGGCTTTTTTCGGTACTCTGTGGGCGGGAATTGGAATTAGAGGACTGCAGGGGTGGGGATTTCTCTGGCTTTTGATCTTATCCCTGTTGATTGGTGTCATACTTCTTATTGGAGGAATCGTATTGATAATGAATTCAAGAAGGTTATCAAACGAGATGATGAATAGGGATGTTCATCGTTGGAAACGAAAGAATATGTGGTTCGGTATATTTTCGGTTTAGAAGGCGTGTTGATTGCTCTCGCCGCCGCAATTTGTGGGTCTACCGATCACTTGGATTTGTTTGTCCCTGTGATGGCTCTTATTGTCGGTGCTCATTTCTTTCCCCTAGCGCACCTTTTCCAGGTCAAGATCCATTACATTTCGGGTACACTCCTCTGTCTGCTTGTAGCAATCACGCTGCTAACTTTACCTGTGAGAGTTACCTGGGAGAATCATCAAATTATTGTATGGTGGATATCTGTCGGTTTTGGCTCAGCCCTGATATTGTGGGGGACCGGAGTGGCAATTTGGCTTACAGGACGTAGACTGCTGAACAGGGCTCGGAAGGGATCCAAAGAAGCTGTGGTATCTTTCCGGTAGTAATTTAGCCTTTTTGATAAAAAATTAACTGCGGCTAAAGGTAATTATGTAAAATTAGCAGACAAGAAATGTGCTGTTCTTATTCAGCAATCAGGCTCTATTTTAGAAGAGGCAATAATAAAAAGCCGATTCCTTATCGTCTTAGGAAATCGGCTTAGGACTAGTTTTATACTATAGCAGGTTGTTTTTCTTCTGCTAACGTTAATAAGTGCTCTTTCACATTTTCCGTATTAACAAACTTTTGAGCAACACCTGTTTCGATTGCAGCATGAGCAACGGCTGCTGCTACATGAGCTGCTACTCTACGGTCAAATGGATCTGGTATCACATAATCAGGGTGAAGTTCTTTATCTGTGATTAATCCGGCAATCGCATAAACGGCTGCTAGTTTCATTTTTTCGTTGATTTCTTTCGCGCAAACGTCCAAAGCACCACGGAAAATTCCCGGGAATGCTAGTACGTTATTGACCTGATTTGGAAAATCAGAACGGCCTGTCCCGACTACGAGTGCTCCCGCTTCCTTTGCCTCCTCCGGCATGATTTCCGGCACCGGATTGGCCATGGCAAAAATGATTGAATGAGGATTCATAGAACGAACCATTTCTTTCGTGACGGCACCTGCAGCTGATACACCAACAAAAACATCCGCTCCCACAAGGGCATCAGCCAATGTTCCCTGTTTTTGTTCATTATTGGTGATGCGAGCCATTTCCTCTTTGAATCGATTCATTCCCAACGGACGTCCTTCATATATGATTCCTTTTGTATCACATAAAATGACGTCTTTTACACCCATATTGAGCAGCAACTTAACAATTGCCACGCCGGCAGCTCCGGCACCGTTAGCTACAACGCGAATTTCTTCTATTTTTTTATCAACTAGTTTCAAAGCATTGAGTAACCCAGCAGCGGTGACAATCGCTGTACCGTGCTGGTCATCATGGAAAATCGGAATATTACAAACCTTTCGCAGACGATCTTCAATTTCAAAGCATTTCGGTGCTGCGATGTCTTCTAAGTTCACTCCGCCAAAGGTCGGTTCCAATAATTTAACAACCTCCACAATCTTGTCTGGATCTGTTGTATCTAAGCAAATCGGGAAGGCATCCACATTTGCAAACGTTTTGAATAACAATGCTTTCCCTTCCATAACCGGCATGGCAGCTTTCGGGATATTTCCAAGACCGAGTACGGCTGTTCCATCTGAAACAACAGCAACAAGATTCCCCTTCATGGTGTAATCATACACTTTACTTTCATCTTCATAAATGTCCATGCATGGATCTGCTACACCTGGAGAATATGCGAGACTTAAATCTTTCGCATTTCGTACTGGAACTTTTGAATGAACTCCTAGCTTTCCTCGATTTTCCTTGTGCATTTGTAATGCTTCTTCACGTAATGTTGACATGCAATGTTCTCCTTATGTTTAATTTCATTTTTGTAACCGCCTAGTCAAAAAATACTAAGTTCTCCTGGGAAAAATCTTTAACAGCGGTTTAAGCAACATCATGATCATTAAAGTAAACAATTTCTGAAAGAATCTTACAACCTTGAATGCTCTCGAAAGCTTCTCTTGCTTTGTTTTCTGTGTGAAATTCAAACATCGTAATGTTTTCTTTTGAATAGACGGTGATTACCCACATTAAAATGCTTACCTCCAATTAATAGATAATTTTCCCCTTTTTCCTAGAACGTCCAAGGGTCAACCAAAGTAATTATGAACAATCAAAATCAAAATGAAAATACATTCTACAAAAGATGTCAAAACATGACAAAATATTACTAAAATGCATACTTTAAATAGATTGTATCTATATAAGGTAGATTGAAAGCTTAAAGAATGTTCCATGACCATGGATGAGTTGTCCACGTTCAATATGGAAACGAGCATTCTGCACAGAGAGATGCCTCCCCATGACTAGGAAAAAGGATTTATAAAAAAGGAGGGAATGTACCTTATTGACGGAAAATTTCACATATATCCGGAAGGAGAAAGAGCATTAGCGCTCGATGTTGTTGCTGATTTTGAACTACTATTTAGTGCCACTCCTAAAAACTATGTAGAATTCTTATTTTGTATTTCTTCAATAAACTATGTTGAAATATCTATCCATATCCTCCCCTTTTAACTAGGGAAATGCAGCATAATTGACATTATGTTGAAAAATATTTTTAGAAACGGTTTGGGAAATTAAGAAGGGATTATACAGGACTGGATAGAATTCGAAACCACTAACGTGAAGGGGATAGATGTGGCTTTTATAAGTGGTGTTCCTTTTAGCAGAGTGAAATCAAAATTTAAACAAGTCTACAATCAATGGAAAATTAGGAGAAATGACAGCTGTGAAGGCGATGTAAGAGTAAAAAAGAAAACCCTTTATAAGTTTGTTAAGGAGTACGTAAGAAAGTTCAAAAGCACCAATATATAATAGATGGAACTCGATAAAAGCCTTTGCTCAAAGATAGTAAAGGCTACTTAAGAATAAGGAAATTCAACAAATAGGCATTTAATGGAGGAAGAATCTCAAGCAAAGTTGCATATTTATATTATGCTAGTATATTGTTTGTAAGATATTGCACTTATACTAAGTGCAATATCTTACAATAACTTAAAATGCCAATAGGGTCATGCATTGAAGTGTTTAATCCCCAGTGCATACCCTTTACTATTTTGACATTGGAAATTAATCTAGGCTTCAGAACCGTCAACTGTTTTGTTGAATCTTTTTCTTATAATGGGCTTTTTAAAATTGATCTTAGCAGTTAAGACACCTATTAACATAAGGATTGCCCCTAAATACCCTTTTGCTGGGAGTGTTTCATCTACGAAAATAAAAGCAAATAATGCCGCGAAAACGGGTTCTAATGAAAATATAAGACCTGTGTGCGTTGGAGTCGTATATTTTTGTGCTGAGGTTTGACCGATAAATCCAATTGCACTGCAAAGTATGCTTAATGCCATTATAGAAACCCATGATTCCGTTGTGTTAGGAAGATGTGGCTTTTCGAAAAATAATGAAAATATCAGCCCCCATGTCCCGGTAAAGCCGAGTTGTAAAATCCCGAGTGTGATGGAATCAACATTTTTCGTTAATTTATCTGTAACAATAATGAAAATGGCATAAAATACTGCACCTAAAATGAGTAGGAAGTCTCCGGAATTAATCTTTAATTCGTTATTTAATGTTAAAAGAGCAATTCCTATAATAGAGACGCCCACGCCAAAAACAACTTTTTTTTCGGGTTTTTTTCTAAAAAAGATAGCTAATAACAACGGGACAAACACAACTGAGAGACTAAATAAAAATCCTGCATTTGAAATAGACGTGGATTTTAATCCGAAAGTGACAACAGAAATTAATAAGAACAATATTGACCCTAATAAAAATCCATAAAAAAATGTCTTAGAATCAATATGCATTAAACGCTTGTAAAATATAACCCCGGCTAAAATAGAGGCTATGCCAAAACGTAATGCTATCAAGTTAAACCCTTGAAAAGAATCGAGACCCAGCTTCATAAACAAATATGATGAACCCCAAAACATAGTAACAATCAGCATCATGAAATCTGCTTTTAATTGAGTGTCCAATCCTATCCCATTTACTATCCCGAACAATTTATTCCGATTCATTTTTTGATCACCTATCTTTCACGAATTGATTATTTATTAGTATAATTGTAAAATAAAAATTAGAAAAATGAATGTTTTTAAATATTTACATGAATTAAATTCATGTAAAAGGAGTGGTCAAACTGTCTCTTGCTAAGTTTGAGATATTTAGTACCGTTGTGGAATTAGGGAGCCTCACGAAAGCGGGCGAAACACTCGGTTTAACTCAATCCGCTGTAAGTCATGCCATTGCCAGCCTTGAATCAGACTGGGGTTTTTCTATACTCAATCGAGGACGTTCAGGTATCCATTTGACCAGTAACGGAGAGCGCATCTTAAAATACATACGTGAAATTCTAAAATGGAACGAAGAAATGGTTCAAGAAATAGCTAATATCAATGGTCTGGAAATAGGTACAGTACGGATTGGAACGATTTCGAGTGTGTCTATTCACTGGCTACCTGAAATCATGAAAAAGTTTAATGAATATCACCCTTCAATCGAAATCAAACTGATGGAAGGGGATTATGATGATGTCGAGCATTGGATATCAAATGGTTTGGTTGATTTTGGATTTGTGTCTCTACCGACTTCGCAACATTTTGAAGTGATTCCCTTAAAAAAAGATAGATTGCTCTGTATCCTCTCAGATGAACACCCTTTCTCTGAACAAAATAAGATTAGTTTTGAAATGATCAAAGAGGAGCCTCTAATCAAGTCGAAAAAAGGGAGCGATAACGATTTAATACGAATTTTAAAAGAAAACAATGTTACCCCTAATATAAAATATGAACTTATAGATGACCAAGCAATTATTTCAATGGTTGGAAATGGTATGGGAATCAGTATACTTCCTGAAATGGTTTTACATCGGGTTCCAACCAACGTTCGAATTCTTAAATTAGAGGGAGAAAATTATCGTACAATTGGTATTGCTGCTACATCTTTTAAAACCCTTGCTCCGGCTACGAAAAAGTTCATTGAATATCTCAAATCATGGTTAATTGAGCCTACACGCTTCAATACGATTTGAATTTCTAGTTACTTCACAAACGAGTAGCTTTAGTAAAATAACCAAGGAGCCATTATGCTGTTCTTTCATAATTTTAAAACTTCAACAATCGGGCACATTTCTGGAGCAGGAAATGCGCCCTTCTTAATAAATTGGCCATTTAATCATAATGATCGAAACGGCTCCCATCGCTTAACGTAGGTTGCACTTGGTCATAATGTTAATACCAAAATAAAAAACCGTGTGTAGAGCTACACACGAAAAGGAGCCGTTATTATGAAGGATGTTCAAAAATTTGTTGGTTTAGACGTATCTAAAGATACTATTGCTGTTGCGATTGTTGGAGCAGGAAAAGCCGCCCCATTTATCAACTTACTTCCTGTTTGGACGGTTATATTTGGAGTTTTCTTATTACATGAACAAGTTTCTTTAATGTCGTTATTGGTCGGAATTGTCACGATTGCGGGTGCGGTTTTGGCAAGCTTATAGTGCTTAATTTATGAGTCCTGATAAAAAGTTTTAATGATTATACCCTTAACTCAGAATGACGTTTATCAAGAACAAATGGTTGCCATAATGGATAAAAACAAACGTTTCTTGAAAGGGTGTTTAAAATGACCAAATATACCAACAAATGAGTTTGATTTCTTTCCAAAAACAGTTTTCAACCCAAGAGGCTTGTCATGACCATCTATTTTCATTGAAGTGTTCGAACGGCTATTGTTGTGAGAAATGCGGTCATGATGCTTATTTTGAGACAAAAACGCATAAGAACAGGCTTTATGAATGCAAGAAATGCCGTTATCAAGCCACTGTTACCGTTGGAACCGTGATGGAAAAAACAAGAACGGCCTTAACTAAGTGTTTTTTAGCCATTTATTTAATCGCTCATGATGAACGCGGTGTATCTGCGACAAGGCCTTCTGAAGAACTTGAAGTGACGTATAAAACAGCTTGGCTCATACTTCATAAAATCCGCCAAGCTATGAGAAAACGTGATGCAGAATACTTATTAGCTGGCATAGTAGAACTAGATGATGCTTTCTTTGGCGCGCCTTCTGAAGGTGGAAAACGCGGGCGTGGCACAGATAGAACCAAGGTTTTAGTGGGGTTATCCTTGAACAAAAAAGGACATCCTCTTTATCTTAAAATGGAGGTCATCCCTAACATCAAAGGGGAAACTTTGATTGATTTTGCCGTGAAAAGAATCCAACCAGGTTCGACGATCAGTAGCGATGCTTATCGTTCCTACCGAGCACTTGAAGGAGCTGGCTTTAAACACGAGTATCAAGTCCATAATGCCAAAGAAAGTCCAGACCATTTACACTGGCTGCATACGGTTCTTTCGAATGCAAAAGCATTTGTTGGTGGAACGTTCCACTGGCTAGATTCAAAGCATCTCCAAGCCTATTTGGACGAATTCTGTTATCGATTTAATCGAAGAAAATTCAATGGCGAATGGTTCAGCCGTTTAGGGACACTTTGTGCATCAACAAAGACGATTACTTATTCTGAGCTAGTGGGATAATTATTAAGAATATAAATCCGAATGAAAAGAAAGAGATGACTGATTATGGTTAAGTAACATCGCAATAAACTCCAATACATTAATAATATATCTTTAAATTAACAAAAAAACGCCCAGAAGGGCGTTTCTTGTAATAAATGTAAGTGTTTTGCAGTGCCCTCCATAATGAGATAGCATTTATCAAAATCTTATCTTTTAATGGGCGGAAAGCAAATTTCTTAAGAATATCAACATTATTTGTAACCCTTGGAACGTTTACCCATTATGAAATTCTATACAAGAAAATTCAGGATGAAATTTTAAGTTATTCAAAATAGAATTGCAATTTATATAATAAATCATCCTATTTTTTCAATGTTTGAAAAATATTGCTGATAAAGCCATTCTTCAAAAGGAATTTTGTTTATATTTGGATAGCTTGTCTTTGCAATTTCGCTTGTATAAAAATTTGCCATTTTTTCTATGTAACCATCATCAAGTAGTGGGTATTGTTTCAACAACTTTTCATTTCGTACCAACTTCAACATAATTATAAAATCCCCCTTATCTTCTTAAGTTACCGATTTGTACTGACAAATTTAGATTAATTTTTTTAATTGTAGCAAAGATTAGGTGGAGTTAAAATCAAAATATTCCGACTTTTCTTGCGATAAAATCTGACATAAGCCACATATGAAATATCGGGTTTCTCAATGGGACAATCTTATGCACTATTTCGACAATGGGCAAGTCATTGAATTGAAACAACTCGGTTATGAAATAGCAGTATCTGACGGAGTGTAATTTTCTCCCTTTTTATTTTTGATGTTTTGATTCTCATTAAAGTTGAATACCGCTAACCTTCACGTCATACTCAACTTATTTTCCACAACTTTTAACAATTGTTGGATTGCGTAATCCTTATCCGATAAATCATTAGCAACGAGGTATGTCCGTGCTTTAGAGATTAACTGCAATTGTTTTGAGATTTTTTGCACCACAACCACTAAAAACACAACTTTTATAGTTACCTATCGCCTTTGTGCAGTATACAAAAACAGTGGGATTTGGCACTTCAGCGCTAGTCTTAGTATCATTCCTTTATTGATTTTCTTCTTTTCGATGCAAAAACAAATTATTAAGGGGATTAAAAGAGCATCCATTAAGTAATAAACCAAGGAACACTCTTTGCTAACTGTGCCATCAACATTGTATGAAATCGGTTAGAAGAGATACATTTAAACAACCGAAAACAAACAATCATGAGAGGTAAAATGGCATTTAAGATTAAATAGTTTTCATTAGTAGAGCAGGTGTATTAACCGCATCACTCCTTCTAGCAACAGGTTGTTCAAACCAAGGTGCTTTTGGAATTAAAATCAACAGCAGTAAAGAGGGTAAAGTTGAAATTGCTGATCAGTTAAAAAGATTAACGGACCGATATATATAAGAAAATCCAACGTTACGTTTTTTCGAAATATTTACTTTATTATAATTAAAATAGATTAATATGTTAGAAAAATTATAAGATTAGTATTATTTGGGGGTTTTATTATGAGGGTCATCGAGAAAATCAGCAACTTTGCTGGGAAAACATTTACGTTATGGGTTTTGATCTTTGCGGTTATTGCTTATCTTTCGCCTGATAACTTTAAGTGGTTGGGAGGCTATATTGTTCCTCTATTAGGGATTGTTATGTTTGGAATGGGCGTGACTCTCGAGTTATCGGATTTTAAAGAAGTGCTCAGAAGACCAAAAGAGGTGGCGCTAGGGGTTATCGGTCACTTTATCATCATGCCTCTGATTGCCTTTTTACGGCTGTCGGACTTCATTTACCGAAGGATGTAGCTGTGGGCGTAATTTTAGTAGGATGCTGCCCGAGCGGAACAGCTTCCAATGTCATGGTGTTTCTAGCAAGAGGGAATGTGGCGCTGGCGGTTGCAATTGCTTCTGTTTCGACGATTCTTGCACCGATTGTCACACCGCTTCTCATCCTGCTGTTTGCTAGCAAGTGGGTCAATGTCAGCGTTTGGTCCTTATTCCTTTCGATTGCACAAGTAATCATTATTCCATTAGTAGTTGGCTTTATCATTAAAAAGCTTTTTGGGAAGCATGCAAGGGCTAGTGCAAAAGCCTTACCACTCGTATCCGTTATAGCCATTGTGTTAATAGTATCTGGTGTCGTAGCAGGCAGCGCAGCAAAAATTGCGCAAACAGGTCTGCTTATTTTTGGAGTCGTGATCCTTCATAATCTGCTTGGATTTTTAATCGGCTTTTTCTTTGCTCGTTTATGCGGAATGGACCTGGCCAAACAGAAGGCTGTATCGATGGAAGTCGGCATGCAGAATTCTGGTTTGGGAGTGGCAATTGCGACCGCCCATTTCTCGCCTTTAGCGGCTGTACCAAGTGCCATTTTCAGCGTCTGGCATAATCTATCCGGTTCCGTTCTCGCTAATATTTACAGCCGGATGAAAGACAAAAACCAAAAGGATCAAAGCATCAACCATGACATGCAGTTGTAGATCAAAGGAGTCTGACCCTTGAAACCACCCCGCTTAATAACGCAGGGTGGTTTCTACTTTACTTGGAATAAATATACAGTTTTACCCCCTTTTAGCTACTACACAATCATTTTATAATATTTTCTTGAAATAAGAAGGTTGGTGTTCAACTGATAATTAGAAGTGTTGCAAGAAGATACACAATAGAGCATATAAACTTATTCAAAGAAACGCTTCAATGTATTGTTACATAGATAGGTGCTTTTGGTATTCTAAAAGCATTTTGATATACATTTCTAAGGTTAAAATATGGCTTTGATACAAGGTTTCTTGCTGAGGCAGATATAAGTTTCTTTGCCAGTGTAACTACCCATTTACTAGAACGACTTTTACATAGTTCGTCGATTTTAGCTGCTAAGGCTTCTTCGCCAGCTTCCAAGACATCGTTAGATGTCGGATATTCTAATAAAGTTAGTAAAGAAATCACTGAATATAGATCCCCAAAAGCACCCCTGTATTCAGGAAAAACCTGATCAAGCACTGCTTTAAACTGAAACTTCGTTTGAACAAAAATACCTGTAAGATTTTCGTGTTGTCTTGTAAGATTACGAAGGTTCAAGAGGTGAATTCCTCATTTTTTATATGGCTCTAAATCCTCTTTATAGTACAGCTCGCAGAGATGATTAGCGTCGATTATATCTGTCTTTACGTTGCGTAAGCTTAAGCTCTTTGCCCGATATGAAATTAGGGGATTAACAATAATTATTAAATAATCTCTATCCTCAAAATATTGAGCAACAGGTGTATGATAATGTCCTGTAGCTTCGAGAACAATTGGAGGTCTAACCCCTGTTAAGCTCTCAATGTAATTTATCTAGTCCTTCAAGGGTATGTGTTACTTTAAAACTACTTTTATAAGGTTTCTTCTTATCTATCCAAGAAAGCTTGAACCTGACTTTCACCTTTCGCTACATCCAGACCAACGACTGGATTCATTTATAAATCTCCTCCTCCAATATTTAAATCACCGGTACCCCTAATTCCTTCTTGCAGTATCATAGCTTCGCTTGTTATACGAGATCATAGTCCTAACCAGCCTCAATCATGTTTCTACAAGTAGGGGGGGAGCTGTTTAGTGACGGGATTCAAGTCCCACGGGTGCTTACGTTCTACACCGGCTACCGTTATAATAAAACCATATAAAAAATAATCAACCAGAAATATCTGGCTGACCTAATAATACGAACGGGTGCTTTTGTTGGAGATCTAGTTGCCAAGCTTTTGGTGGATTTTTCCTTTTAAGCTAACCAATCATAATAGTTGAAGATGTAATTATCTTTTGAATATAAAGTAGTGACTTCGTTAAATCGCAATTAAAATCCTCAAATAATATTTTTTTCCAGTTAGCTGAAGGAAGGAATGAGAAACGAAGTCTAACTCTCAAAGAAGCGTTGATAAGGAAAGCGGTAGTGAGAGTAGTTGCTGTATAACTCATTTTATATTAGTGAAAGTGATAGCATGATGTTCCTAATTTTTTCTCACCTTCTTCACAATCAATATCAGAAAAAATAATAAAGGAATGTACCCGTAATCTATGAAAAAGGCTATTTTCCCCGTATAATCGACCAGAGTGCTAATTTGCTGCCGTGTCTTAAAAAAATTAATGGTGATCAGTACGACAATTGAAATCATAAGAACCCCATATTTTTGCTTTAGATTAGTCACCTTTTTTACAATCCGGCCGGCACACCATAGGCTAATACAAACACTTGGGAGAACAACTAGAGTCCAATTGGCGATACCAACGTATTCAAATCTCTCCACAAAAGGCATTTCTACTATTTTCCACATCGTCAAAGTTGGCCAGATGTATCTTTGAAGCTGTTCCTCTGAAAAATAAGCAAACGTTACAATACAAAGAAATACATATTGAAAAGAGGTAAAAAGAACACCAAAATGTACCCATTTTTTTGATTTTTGCGGTTCTTTGATAAACGGATAAACAAACAATAGGACCTCATAGCCAAGATAAGTAATTGACATTTGATAAGTTGCCATGACCAAATCCATTATCGAGTGATCAAAGATCGGAAGTAAGTTTTTGAAATCAGCATAAGGTAAGGTAAACAAAAAAGTGAAAATTAAATAGGCTGGGAGAACAGTTCCAAAGAATGCCATACCTGTTACGGTTCTAAACCCTCCGAAAACAATGTAGATGGCTAAACCACAAAAAGCCAGGGAATACCAAAAGGTACTCATATCTGGAAACATCCATACTTGAATGACCTCAATATAAGTTCTAAGAGTTGTGACAATGATAATGGTAAAATAGACAACGAATGGTATAGACATTAGTTTGCCCATTTTCTTTCCAAATACGAAAGTATGGGCTGTCATTATATCCCCATTAGCCGTTTCAACAATTTTGTAAATTAGCCATAAAATGACATGGATACTTAAACCGGCAATAAGAACGGCTATCCATGCATCATATCCAGCAGATTGTGCGATTACACGCTGGAAACCAAGGACCCCTACGCCAAACTGCATTTGGTGAATTATAAAAAAAACTAAAAAAGGCGAAATTTTTGCTTTTTCAGATACAAATTGTTCCATAGCGCTTCCTCCGGTTCCTATTCGTCACAATCTCTTTTTTTGCTTTTCTTTCTTGGGGTATAACGAGTAGGGGTAGTGCCCTAAAAGCTTGTGGCCGTATGGATTGTTTGCTAAATGGGAGCCAGAAAAGCGAAGTAAGTCATAATAAGTGTGTTTGTATTTATCTTTTCCTTATATGGAAGAATTATGAATTATGTTGTTATTTTAAAAAATATAAACTTGAATGGAAAGAGTTACTGATTGGATTCCAGAAGATGTTTATGGTTTGCAACTGCTTGAAATGCTTCTTTTGTATTCTTTGACCCGGATCCAGCGAAAGTGATTGTAGACAAGCTCGGTGCAAAGAAAGCCATGCTGTCACTGGCATTTGCTTCCATGATTATCATAGCAGTATATTTATTCGCACCTCAAATCTTGTTCTTCTTCAGAAGTAGCATCTATGATTGAAGGATTACTTCGACATTGTACAGATATGGAAGTTGAAAAGAACTATGTGGATACACATGGACAAAGTGAAGTGGCTTTGCCTTATGTCATTTACTAGGTTTTCAACTCATGCCCCGATTTAAAGCAATCCATTCGCAAAAACTATACTGTCCAGATGTATGAATGCAAGAGTTATATCCAAATTTACAGCCTGTGTTAACTCGACCAATCAATTGGAGCTTAATAGAACAGCAATATGATCAAATGATTAAGTATGCGACAGCCTTACGGTTAGGTACGGCTGAAACGGAGGCAGTTCTCAAACGTTTTACTCGTAATAGTCGACACCCAACATATCGAGCACTTGCTGAGCTGAGTAAAGCACTCAAATCCATTTTTCTGTGTGAATATTTATCATCAGAAGAAATACGAAGAGAGATTCATGAGGGATTAAAAGTAGTTGAAAATTGGAACTCTGCTAATAGCTTCATTTTTTATGGAAAAGGAGGAGAAATCCAAACGAATCGTATGGAGGACCAAGAGATTGCCGTACTGGCACTGCACCTTCTCCCAAACTGTTTGATATTAATCAATACATTGATGATTCAAGAAGTATTACTGGAACAAAACAAATCTTTACTGCAAAAGCTAATTCTAGAGGACTTTAGAGCCTTAACACCACTCATCTATGCACATGTGAATCCATATGGGACATTCAAGTTAAATATGCATGAGGGTCTCAATATCCAGAGAACTTCTTGAAATCTCTACAAATAGAGGCAGTACCAGCGCGGTGTCATAATCTGTAAAGTAGATGTTTACAACTGGTAATAATCCACCCGTAATTTCAAAAAAAGTTCCGTTTCTGTGTCCTGGCATAGGAACTTTATGCCATAGTTACAGCTTTCCCGTCTTAACCAACGAGGGAAAAAGCTTAGAAAGACAATAAAGTTCCGATACTTTGCGATCCATGTCAGCTACGCTGGTATTAGGCCCAGATATCCAGATTGTATTTTATGAGAAACAGAAAAGATGGATTATAGACCAAATGACTATTCAGCAGCCATTAAAACAGGATGGATACACCGTATGTAAATGACAGAAAAACCATAGGTTATTATTCTTTATAAATTAACGGGTATTTTATTTGATAATATTTTAAAGTCGATTCTGGGAAATCGGCTTTTTTGAATTCGTCAAATAAAACAGGTTCATAACTTTTTTGTTTGTAAATGAAAGATAATACCAGTTCTCAGGGGAATTATACCAAATATTGCTATAGGGAATAAAACGATGTTAATAAAATGATGATAAATCCATGAACCCCGCATACAATCGACTTCATTATTTATTGTCTTGATACCCCTCTTGTTCAACTAGGGACCATAGTTTATCTAGATTCCAATAAAGTAAACCAAGCAGCATAAGTTTTAAGCCATACTAGAATGTATCCCAATGTAAATATGCTAAGAATTCTATTCCTCTAATGAAGAATAGTGCTCCATAAATACGAAATATCTCTTTAAAAATTTTACGTAATCGTTGCCGGTTCTCGCTTTTCATTTTATTTCTCCTTTATATATTCAAAAAACAGGAAATTTTCCGAGTTTGTATTTTTTACCAAATACTGTTTTTTTATACACTTCCCTACTTTCAAGCTGAATCCGATCAGGGATATTTGCTGTAACTACCGATAACACTTGATTATGTTCCTATTGGTGTTTTTTATGAGTTTAAAATATTTGAGGCAGATAACCTGCGTCCTTTTTTAGGGGAAGGAATTTTACCAGTGCTGAAAGGGATCCTACCAATGGTAGAACCCCTTATTGGGTTGATGCATATTTTCTTCGAATCCAGCCAACAACCAACAATAGCAAGGGAATCCCAATCATGTTGACGGGAAATACAAATGGAAGCCAGTAAAACTTGTCATAATACTGGGCGAATATCTGGGTATTTTTAATCGATACAGCCATAACAAACGAAATAGGAGTAAGAATCCAAACTACTTTTCGCCAATCCTTCAGGTGAAACCATTGTGCCGTTCCATAACAAGCTATAAACATATATAACGCCAGCTTAACAAAAATACTGAAAAACCAAATAATAACAATCAAAATATCCACATTTTGAATGAATTCCATGACGGATATGAACCGACTCATATCATAAAACGGATACAGAAGCCTTGAAGGCAAACCCGGTCCGAACGTGAAAATTACCGCCAATGTTCCGATGCATACCATGGAAACTGCCGTTCCTATCCCCCACATCGCCCGTGTTGACGCTTGGTCCGGTTTTTCCATAAAGAAGACGAACATTGTCATCATGACAGACTCTCCAAAAAAGGAGGCCATGGGGGTAAAGGAACCTTTTAGGATTGGAAGCCATCCGGAATCTTGATAAATGGGAAGCATATAATGCCAATTCATATTGCCAAGATCTAAAATGATTAAGATTGCTATCATCAAAAGAACCATTGGGCCAACGATTTCACTTAAGCGTCCAATGCCTTCTACTCCACCTTGGTAGATGATAAAAATGAGCAGTAACATGGTGGCAAATACAATGACCCACAAAGGTGTCTTATGAAACAACGCGGTAATAATAAAATCACCAAATTCACGGACAATTAACCCCATCGCCGAGTACCATTGAAGAAAAAAGGGAATTATAATTAATTTTCCAAGCCATTTACCGAGAATCGTTTGACTAAAATCAATCATTGTTTGTTTCGGATACAACGAACTGAGTGAGGCTGCCAGAAAAGTAATGGCAATGCCAACAAGCCCTGCAATCGCCATCGAGATCCATGCATCTTGTTTTGCATCACGAATCGTAGATGATAGGGTCAGAAGAAGCGAATTTCCAACTTCGAATGTGAACATCATCCAAAAGATTTGTGATCCAGAGATTTTCATTGATTTTACCACAATCCTCATATCTCCTTATTTTTTCATTTCATTTTTCTTTAACTGCAACGATGGTCCGGTCAGACCCACTCGCCGAATAGTCAGATTTGCATGGACTGAGACCTCTACCTTTTGGAACTGATTGCCCCAATTTTTCTTTAATACTTTCCATTGGGATGGATATTTTTGATGACTGACTTCACCAAAGCCAAAGATATCGGTTCCATATTGTTTTTGAACCTTTTCGATGGTTTGAAGAGCTTGTTTTTCAAGGCCTTTTTTCCAATACCTGTTCTAAAAAAGTAAGATTTTTCGATTGCGTAAGATCTAAATTCGTATTGTTTTCTCGGATAATTCCCTCACCAGAAAGAACAATATCATACTTGATGGTGTGACCTTGAATAATGGGTATGATTTTGCTGTTCATTTTTATCATATGTAAACTGGCATTTCTATTTCCTTGAGGCACAGTTACCGTAATCGTCTGTTTTTTTAAATGATTGAATATCCAAAGATAGCTTTTACTTTCCTGTATATTTAAGAACCCCGCCAATTTAAGGTCTTTGTTAAATAGCGCCATACCTACAATTTGAAATCCTTTGGTACTCGTTTGATCTTGTTCTTTAGAACTATGGCTAAGCGCAATAACGGGCAAGGTTGGGGTGATTCCATCACTTGTTATTGCCATAAGAAAATTTAATAAAGAAGTATCTCCCAATCCACCCATTTGCATGTGTTCTTTTAGTGCCCTGAGTGCAGGGATATTTTCTAAGGGATACGATGCTTCCAGAAACTGCTTCGCTGTGTTCCCCTTTACTATGAGTGCATCTGCTCGTAAGCGAATATCGGGATCGCGGCTATAGGTATCTAAAGCGAGGTCACGTCTAGCCAATTGTTCTCCAATCACAATAACACGCCGGTGCCCTCGAAAAACTTCTCGTGACAAATTCGTCTGCATCTTTTGTACAGCTTCAAGTGTATCCATTCCGGTTCCCGATTCTATAAAAACCGTTTTTCCCGCATCGCTTCTTCCACTCTGTCCCATTCCAATTTTTGAAGGGATGATAAATTGAGCGCTGATTTCAACCCTGTTATTCTTCGCTTGATCAAGTCCCCAGCCCAACTCATGGGCAGGTCGTTTAACTCCGTGCGATCCCAGCAGCCTGTCAAGAAAAATAAAGAAACGGCCAGTATCAGACAATGCGCCTTGTGTTGGCTCATTCTGTCTGGTCCCCTCGCTTCGTACGGGGTTGTTGGCCTTCCGGAATCCGCATTTTTTCCTCACCAGATATCAGCACGGGACGGTTTGTCATGTTCCACCGGTGTGTTCGGATCAATACGTCCTTCAAATTACGAGGAATCTGAGGAGCAACTGGGCTTAAATAAGGAATGCCAAAAGAGCGAATGTTAGTTAGATGGATGATAATAGCAAGGGCTCCAAAAGCAACCCCATACAACCCCAACATTCCCGCCAATAGCAGCATTGGGAAGCGTAGCATACGATAGGGTGTTCCCAGGTTGTATCGTGGAAAAGAAAACGACGCGATACCGGTGGTAGCCACAATAATTACCATGGGTGCTGATATAATGCCTGCCTGCACGGCAGCTTGTCCGATTACGAGCGCTCCCACGATACTGACGGCAGATCCAACTGATTTTGGCAAGCGAATGCCCGCTTCCCGCAAACCTTCAAACAAAAATTCCATCATAAGTGCTTCTACGGCCGTCGGGAAAGGAATTCCTTCTCGTGCCGCAGCAATACTGATAAGCAAGCTTGTCGGGGTCAATTGCGGATGAAATGTTGTCACCGCAACATAAAGAGAAGGGAGAAATAATGAAACATTTATTAATATAAAACGAATGAATCAAATAAAGGTTGTATAGATAGAGCGTTCATAATAATCCTCTGCTGCTTGCAGTCCTGTCCAGAATGTCATGGGAACAATAAGAACGAAAGGAGTGTTATCCACAAAAATAGAAACTTTTCCTTCTAATAGGCTTGCACACACAACATCCGGCCGCTCAGTATTCTGTATTTGAGGGAAGGGAGAAAAAGGCAGGTTCTCGATAAATTCTTCAATGAAAGCTGACTCTAAAACCCCATCAATTTGAATTCGCCGAATCCTTTGGCGAACTTCCTCCAAAACCGTATTGGGAGCAATCCCATCAATATAGGCAATCGTTATATCTGTCTGCGATAAATCCCCAATCGAATAGGGTTCCATTTTTAGTCTCGGGCTCCGAATTCTTCTGCGCAAAAGGCTCGTATTGACCCTGAGTGTTTCCGTAAACCCGTCTCGCGGACCACGAACAGAAAGCTCGGCACTAGGTTCTTCAATACTACGTTTCTCAAACCCTTTTAAATCAGCAAGCAGTGCTTGGCTCTCTCCATCTGTTAGAACTGCAAGATTAGATTTCAATACTCCTTCAATGACCTCACGAACCTTAGAAACCGCCTTTACTTGAGAAAAAGCGATAAGCTGATCCTGGATGATTTCCCCTATTGAGGTCACATTCTTTAATCCATCAGGCATACCTTCGAACATCATTGGTTTCAAAACAACCTGTTCCATTATTTTCGTATCCACTAATCCATCGATATAAATCAGAAGCATTTTGGTCTTCCGATTTAAGGAAATGGGGCGAAAGACAATATCGGAACAATTTTCAAAAACTTGTTTCAAAACCTGTTCATTCAAGGATATATCCGGTACGAGTACCTCATCTGAACATTGGGGGGCAATACGCCGGTACTCTCCAGTTCCTGAATGGCTTTTTTTAAAGGCTTCATCTTCCGAATTTTTTTCATCATATTCCCCCCAATATATGATTTATAAAATCTAACTTAAGAAAAAACTCAATATTCCGTCGTTAAAGTGTCTCACTCCTTTTTAAAAATTATTCAATTATTTCCAAAAAAATCTACTACAAGTAACAAGTAGAAAATAATTACAACAGATGTTCTTTTATCAACTCGACTAGCGGGGTAGTACCATCAAAACTGTCATCACCCGCAATAAAGCATATCAAGTTAATGCCAAATGTTTATCGCGGTTTTGGTGCAAATACTTCAAGACGATTGAAAGTAATCACTAAATCTTGTATATACTGATACTACTACTCTACAAAAGGTGTGTGAACGGTATTGAAAACCAAAATTTATTCAAATGAAAACATTATTCGACCTTAAACTTGATTATGCAGAGGATATTTTAACAATCGAGGTTAAAGACACTGGGATGGGAATGACGAATTCCATTCAAGCTTTTCAACGAAGGGTGAAACCAGAGGTTTCGGGTGATATCTTTTGGCACAGGCAATTGAAAGACTGGAAGGGGACCTGATTATTTCGTCAAAGCCTGGAAAGGGAACGAATTTTGCCGTGTATATACCTTATAAAGCAGAGGATGAATAGAAATCATCCATGTAATGATAGTCGAAGATGACCCGATGGTAGCAAAAATCAATAAACATTACCTTTCCAAAATTGCTGGATTCCGTTTGGAGGCAACAGCCCATTCAGTAGACGAAGCAGTCCGTTTGCTGGAAAAGGAGGAAATACAGCTTATTTTTTTGGATATTTTTATGCCGGGAAAGTTAGGACTTGAACTGTTAGCGTACCTTCGGAAAAATGAACTAGAAATTGATGTCATCATCATTTCTGCCGCCTCGGACCTTGAACGAATTAAGAAGGCATTGAGGTTTGGGGTTGTCAGTTATTTAATTAAGCTTTCGAGTTTGAACGGTTTAACGCTGCACTTACTACCTACCTTGAGCAAACTCGGTTCATTAATAAACAGGATTCGGTTAGTCAGCAGGAGCTTGATAACCTACTTTTGTACAGAGAAGAAGCCGTAATCGCAGAGGAACTGCCAAAGGGATTAACGAAGGATACCTTAAAGCAGATATGGGATGCGATTCAAGAGATGAAGCGGAGGCCTTTTTCCACTGATGAAGTAGCAAATGTTGTAGGCATTTCAAGGGTTTCGGCAAGAAAGTATCTTAATTTCCTAAAGGACTTAGGAATCCTTGAAGTCAAGGTTATCTATGGAACGATTGGAAGGCCTGTGTATCAACATGAATATAACCAATTTAAAGAACACTTAATAAAAAACTTTCTGTAAGCAGTTTTTGAAACTGCTTACTTTTTTTATTTACAAAAAGAATTATTAAACTTTCATAAACTATGAAAGCGGTTTACATGGGGATATGATTGACATAACAAAACAAAACAAAACCAAGGGGGATTAAAACCTATCAAAACATGCAAGAAAATTGGAACCGTTTTCTAAAATCATTGGAGAAATTGGTAAAAATAATGTTTTTTATGCAGGATTAAAAAAATATTCTAGGAGGATTAAAAATGCAAATTCCTATTAAAAAAACGCTTGATAAAATTCCAGGTGGTCTGATGGTTGTTCCGCTTTTTTTAGGCGTATTAACGAATACATTTTTCCCGCAATTTTTAAAAATTGGTAGTTTTACAACGGCATTATTCAGTAAAGACGCATCATCAACCATTTTGGCATGTTTTATGTTTTTAATTGGTTCACAAATTAATTTCAAATTGGCACCAAAGGCATTAAAAAAAGGTGCAATATTAATAACAGGAAAATTTATCGTAGGTGCTGGTATAGGTTTAGGTGTAGCAGCGATTTTTAGGCTGCCGGAATACTAGGATTATCACCATTAGCCATCCTTGCAGGGTTATTAAATGCTAATGGCGGATTATATGCATCACTTGCATCATCGTATGGTGACGAAACGGATGTAGGCGCATATGCTTTATTTTCTTTAAAAGATGGTCCATTTTTCACATTAGTTGCATTAGGTGCATCCGGACTTGCCTCCATTCCTTTTCAAACATTTTTAGGAGTAATCATTCCAATAGTAATAGGAATGATTTTGGGAAATATCGATCCTGATATGAGAAAGTTCCTTGGAAGCAGTAAATTATTATTAATCCCGTTCTTCTCATTCCCATTAGGTGCAGGAATGGATCTTTCAACTATAATAAAAGCGGGAGGTCCTGGCATTTTACTAGGATTAATAGCTGCATTCACTGGAATTGGAGCTTACGTACTTTTGAAGTTATTTAAAGAAAATCCTATAGTCGGTTTGGCTACAGGGTCAACTGCAGGAAATGCCGTAGCTACACCAGTTGTTGTTGCAGCGGCAGATCCAGCTTTAGCTTCAGTAGCACACGCAGCTACTGCACAAGTTGCAGCAGCATGTGTAATATCCGCAATAGTTTGTCCGATTATTGTTAGCTATGTATTTAAAAGGTCCCAAAAGAAAAAAGCTAATAAATCATTGGCAAGTGCAGCATGATAAAAAGTAAGTAAATGGATCAACACGCAAAAAGTGGAAGATAGAACAAAGCAGTCAGCGGTTTTACTGTCTGCTTTGTTTAGTTACAAAAAAGGGTCATTATATTACAAAACCTAGCGTGATAAGGAAAACGTTATTAACATGGAAAGGTAAGAAATTTCCGAATAGCTATTTTAAGACAGAAAGAAGGAAACACCATGAATGCACCTGAGAATGTTATTATTACAATATTAAAAGGAAAAGAAGTTCTATCCAATCCTTTTTTGAATAAAGGAACGGCTTTTACGAAAGAAGAAAGGGAAGAGCTTGGACTTGACGGTCTGTTACCGTCCCAAGTGCTCACCCTTGATGAACAAGTAAATAAGGCCTATGAACAATATTCGATGCGGACTACGAATCTGTTCAAAAACGGGCTGCTTTATGATTTATATAACCGTAATGTCGTTTTGTTTTACCGACTATTGAAAGAACACCTCGCAGAAATGCTCCCAATCATCTACACTCCTACTGTCGGCGAAGCGATCCAGACATACTCCCATACCTTCCGCCGCCCGGGTGGCTTATATCTTTCAATTGATGATCCTGAGGGCATTGAAAAAGCATTTTATAATCTAGAACAGCCCAAAAATGGCATTGATTTAATTGTCGTTACCGACTCTGAAAGTATTCTGGGTATTGGGGACCAGGGGGTAGGCGGTATTAATATTGCAATCGGTAAACTGGCCGTATACACAGCTGCAGCCGGTATTGATCCAAGCCGTGTTCTGCCAGTCGTGCTGGATGTTGGTACGAACAATCAGGAATTGATTAACGACCCTATCTATATCGGCAACAAATTTGCTCGTGTCCGTGGTGATCGTTATGACGATTTCATTGATTTATTCATTCAGACTGCCAGAAAGTTTTTCCCAGAAGTACTTCTTCACTGGGAGGACCTTGGCAATGTGAATGCACGAAACATCCTAGATAAATACAGTGATAAAATCCTTACTTTCAATGATGACATCCAGGGAACTGGTGCCGTTACTCTTGCTGCTGTTATGTCTGCACTGAAAGTAACAGGAGCTTCCCTGAAGGACCAGCGTATTGTTGTCTTCGGTCCAGGGCCGCCGGTATCGGTAACGCTGATCAAATGGCAGATGCCATGCTTCTTGAAGGGCTAACTAAAGAAGAAGCTTATGACCGTTTCTGGGCTATTGACTATCGGGGATTACTGACAGATGAAACACCAGATGTCCTGGAGTTTCAGAAACCTTATTTAAGAAAAGCGGATGAAGTAAAGGACTGGGATAAGAATGAGGATGGGATTATTTCTTTAATGGAAGTAGTTCAGAGGGTGAAGCCAACCATCCTGATCGGTACTTCCGGACAATCCGGCGCCTTCACAGAGGAAATTGTTAAAAAAATGGCCAAACACGTGGAACGTCCAATCATCATGCCGATGTCCAACCCTACGGCTCTGGCTGAAGCAGTACCAGAAAACATGATCAAATGGACAGGCGGTAAGGCGTTAATTGCAACAGGAAGCCCGTTTGCCGATGTTGAATATAACGGTGTTACCTATGAAATTGGGCAGTCAAACAACGCATTTGTGTTCCCTGGCCTCGGGCTTGGAGCAATTGTTGCAAAAGCTGAAGTGATCTCAAAAGGAATGTTTGCAGCAGCCGCAAACGCTGTTGCAGAGATGTGTGACAGCAGCAAGCGGGGCGCCTCACTGCTTCCTTCTATTGAGAAATTGCATGATGTATCTATCTATGTTGCCGTCGAAGTAGCAAAGGCTGCGATAGAGGAAGGTATTGCGAGAGCGGATATTACTGATGTAGCAAAAGCGGTGGTAGATGCAGTGTGGCAACCTGAGTATAAGGAAATTAAGAGCGTCGGTATTTGGACAAGTCTTTAATTACTATTATAATTAAATCGTAAAATTAAATGCCTGTACTCCTGGTAATTGTCGAACTTCGGTATTCCAGGTAGTGACAGGCATTTTTGTATTTAACTAGATAATAATCCAAGCATTCCTCAAAGCAAGGACAACAATTGAGCACTCGATATATTATTGATAACACCATTTAGTATAAAATTAATGGATTTGATATGGATACAAGTGATTTTTTTAGACTAATACTAGTGATGTTTCCTAATAGATATTCGGTAAAGGTTGATTTGGCGGAGATTCAATTAATCTATCAACCTACAATTAAATTGCTATTAAGGCATAGAGTCTTCAAAACTGCTTGAGACCACCGTGTGTGGTCTGGTGGGTTCGATTCCCACGCAGTCCCGCCAACCTTGATATATTAGGGTTTTAGAGGGTTTTTATTGAAGTTAGAATTGTGTGAAATTGTTCGCGAACAACTGAAAAAATTAATTTTGGTCGACTGGATTCATTTTAAATCTCCTCCTAATATAGTGATTTGCCAGTAACCCCTAATCCTCCATGCAGTGTCACAGCTTCGCTTGTTATACGAGATCTAAGTTCCAACCAGCCTCAAAACATGTTTCTACAAGTAGGGGGCGAACGGTTTAGCTGACGGGGTCAAGCCCCATGGGCAGATACGTTCTACCCTGGCTACTGTTATAATAAAACCATATAAAAAATGGTCAACCAGAAATATTTTCTGGCTGACCTTATAATACGAACGGGCAGCATTCCTGTAATGAAGAAATATGAGGTTTGAACATAAAAAAGCCCCTTGGTAAAATATGAGTGCCCAAAGCTTGGCGGCAAAAAGGACACAAACATAAATACCATGAGGCTATTTAAATGAATTATAACCAAAATGAAAAGATTGCTCAAATTACTTCTCAAACATAAATTATAGGCGTTGATATTGCTAAATACAAGCATGTGGCAAGAGTCCAAGACTTTAGAGGTTTAGAATTTTCGGCACCCTTTTACTTTGAAAATACAAATTCTAGTTTTAACTGTTTCATAGAGTGGCTTAAAAAGTTAATGGATCAAAACAAAATGGAAAAAGTGATCATAGGAATGGAGCCGACAGGTCATTATTGGCATGGCTTAATTTAGCTCACTTCCTTAAGGAACAAAATATTAAGTTTGTAGTCTTAAATCCTATGCATGTAAAGAAAAGTAAAGAGTTAGATGATAATTCTCCTACTAAAAATGATGTAAAGGATGCCAGAGTTATTGCACAGTTGGTCAAAGACGGGAGATATGCTGAACCTAATATTCCACAAGGAGTATATGCAGAACTTCAAGTGGCTCGAAAAATACGTGATCTCTTATCTGTTGACCTTCAAGCAGTTCAAGTACAAGTCCATAATTGGATAGATCGCTACTTTCCAGAATTCCTTACCGTCTTTAAAGATTGGGAAGGTAAGGCTGCAATACAATTATTGCTTTTAATATTAAAAACAATATTGATGATATGTTAGAAGAAATAGATGTAAGGTTAAATGATTTAGTTGTAATAGGTGGTGGCTTCAAAAGTGATGTGATTATGCAAATTATTGCTGATCTTTTTGGATTGCCAGTTCTCAGACGTGAAGGCAGCAGTAGTGCGTGTCTAGGAGCTGCGATATGTGTTTGCCAACATTTATCAATTTACAAAGACTTTTATGAGGCTACAAGTAAAATGGTTAAAACTCAACAAATGTTTATACCAAACCCCAAAAATCACGTACTCTACAATAAAATTAATGATACTGTCGTTAAAAATGTGAGAGCACATACAGATGAGATTTTAAAACTTACTTATCCAATTTTTAACTAAGAAAGAAGTTATTTTTACAAACACATTGGGAGATAGTACAGAATAATCAACAACCTGGATTTGAAAATAGGGAATAAGGAAAGTAAAAGGAAAAAGGTTTATTCACCGGTTATAATTTTTTTAAAAAGTATCAGCACTCAGAATAAGAATTGAATCATTTTACAAAAATTAGAAATGTAACGATATATAGTTTCCAATAAATAAGGAAGGTTTTAAAATCAAAAATAAAATTTCAAAAAGTGAAAAAACTTCTTTAAACCTATGATATAATAAATAAAAAAATCTACGGCAACGAAGCCCATTTCCTTTTGGAAGTGGGCTTTTATTTTTTAGGAGGTATTTTTTATGTCTGAAGAAAAAAAGCGATTTATTCAAGAATTTGTCCCCGGCAAGCAAGTTACCTTAAGTCATTTGATTGCGAATCCTGATAAAGAGCTCTTTGAAAAATTAGGAATACAAAGAGCGGGATCAATTGGAATTTTGACCTTGACTCCCAGTGAAACTGTCATTATAGCAGGAGATTTAGCCACCAAGGCTGCCAATGTGTCTATTGGCTTTCTGGATCGCTTCACGGGAAGCCTAGTCTTAGTAGGCAGTGTTTCTGAAGTAGATATGGCGATGAGTAGAATTAATCAATTTTTATCAGAGACCTTAAAGTATACGCCTGCTGCCATTACAAAGTCATAGGAGGTTGGGACAATGTTTAAAATGACTAATCGCGCCATGCTGATTGGATCAGTGGGTGCAGGAAAATCAACTTTAACAAATGCTCTATTAGGACGAAAGGTGGAAGCGGTCAAAACACAGTCCCTCCAATATTATGACTGGATTGTGGATACACCAGGTGAGTACGTAGAAAATCCTCTATTTTATAAGTCTATTATGGCTACAGCCTTAGAAGTTACACATGTATTGTTTATCCAGGACGCAACCAATCAAAAAATTACCTTTCCTCCAGGTTTTTCTTCAGGAATCCCTAAATTAGCGATTGGAGTAGTCACTAAGGCAGATGCAGAGCATGCAGATGTCGACCAAGCAATCTCTAAATTAATGAAGTCTATGGTGCAGGGACCAATTGTTGTCACATCCTCCTTTAAACAACAAGGTATGCAAGAGATCCTAGACCTGGTATCGTGCAATTCTTATAATGAAATGAAGGAATACGATGAAAAAGTGAAAAAAATGTGTCTTTTTTATAAAGAAAGCCTTTTCAGATAACAGAAAATTTAGTAAAATAATAATAACAAATTCATAGGAATATAGGCAAAGGCGCCTATCCACATAGAAGGTCTATGTAGATTGGTGCCTTTTTATCTGAAGGGGCATCAACAATATGACCGAAATAAACCAAGAAATTTCAAAACTTTGCAAAGAGTTTACTTCATTGTCAGAAAAAGATGTTAAGCTTATTGTTGAGAAAAGTAAATCGTTGCAGATGATTGCGGATCTTGCCCAAGGGAATATATTTATCGATTGTGTCACCCATGATCTCGAAACAGCAATTGTGGTTGCGGAGGCGGTACCAACGACGGTTCCCTCACTATACCGCTATAGGGTTGTAGGGAAAAAGATTTTATCAACGTATGAACCAGGAGTTTTTAAAGCCTATCGAACTGGAATACCGGTATTGATGAATCGTGCGTTAACACACGAAGGGCTTCATGTTTGTCAAAATGTTACCCCGATTAAAAATGACCAGGGATTGACCATCGCGCTGTTAATTTTGGAAACAGATATAACTCAGCTTGTCGAGCAGGAACAAGAACTTGCCTTGTTATCGGAAACTACAGCTGAATTTGGCCGAACATGGGATATTGTTTTAAAGGAACAAATGATTCCCGATTATCTTGAAGAAGCATTAATCTTGTTAGGGGAAGACGGCACCATTCAATATGCAAATAGCTTTGCGATCGGTCTAATAAAAGAACATAGTCCAATTCAGCCCAAGAAATTAACGAATCAAAACATACTTGCGGTTTTACCGTTTATCGATCAGACGGATTTTTCACATCGGGGGATTACACAACGCGAAGTGAGAAGCATGGATAGGGTTTTTATTCTTCGTTCAATCTGTTTACTAAATAAAAAGGCGGATTCGAAACGAATGCTCCTCTATATTCGTGATATTTCAGATTTACGTGATAAGGAGCGACAGCTGATGGTGAATCAGGTTGTAATAAAGGAAATTCACCACCGAGTCAAAAATAATTTACAAACGGTAGCGAGCTTGCTCCGCATGCAAATGAGACGCGGTGTACCGGAGGAAACAAAACTATTATATCAAGAAAGCCTTAATCGAATTGCAAGTATTGCTGCTGTACATGATGTCCTGTCCAGCAGCGGAATTGAAAAGGTAAATATGGATGAAATCATTAAGAAGATTACATCAGGACAAGCGTTTAATCCATACCAGCCAAACTGTTCGGTCGCCATTCATTTATGTACAGAAGAAGAAATTGAGCTGGATTCGTCCAAAGCAGTTTCTCTTGCCCTCATCGTAACGGAATTGATTCAAAATTGTATGAAACATGCATTTATTGGGCGTTCCACTGGCAATGTTACGATTCATTTTAAGCGCAATGGAGAACTCATTGAACTTGGCGTAATTGATGATGGCAACGGGATAGACCCTAACATCGAAAAGAATCATTTAGGAATTGAGATTGTAAAAAATCTTACCAGCTACGATTTAAATGGGACTTTTGAGTTTCTGCTAGAAGGTGGCAAGGGACAAAGGCATTGGTAACATTCCCTAATAGAGAGGATTGAATGGACATGGGCAAATATAGATTGATGGTAGTTGAAGATGAATCCATTTTACGCATGGACATTAAAGAAATGTTAATAGAAGCCGGTTACGAGGTAGTATCCGAAGCGAATTCAGGCGATAAAGCGATTGAATTGGCTGCCCTTCATAAGCCGGACTTGATCATCATGGATATCAAAATGCCGAAAATGAATGGAATTAAAGCAAGCCGGATCATATATCAAACATTCCAGATACCATCTCTTCTCTTAACTGCATATAGTGAACGCGACTTAGTGGAAGAAGCTAAAAATGCCCATATCCTTGGCTACCTTGTAAAGCCTGTCTCAGAAAGGGATCTGGTACCTGCGGCTGAAATTGCCTTGGCGCAAGCGAACCGGTTGAAGGCTTTGGCAAATGATATTAAAAAAATGGAAGAAAAAATCCAGGACCAAAAGGTGATTCAACGGGCAAAGGAATTCTAATGGAAGTCTATCAGGTACATGAAGAGCAAGCCTTTAAAATGTTAAGATCCTATTGTATGAACCATGGAAAAACAATGAAGGCAGTAGCAGATTCGATTCTTCTTCATCGAAGATTGGAATCAGATGTCACCGCCGTTTAATACAAATGCATACAATCAGGCAACGGCGCCTAAATATCGATCAATGATCGCTGTTTAGGCGCCGTTTTCTGTTGAAAGTGGGTGGATTTCTTGAAAAAAAATGAGCAAATCATTAGTGCTGGGATCGATATTGGCACAAGTACGACAAAGCTGATATTAAGCCGGTTTACACTCGTGAATACAGCCGGAACAACCCACGTACCTCGAATAGAAATTACGGAAAAAGAAATTATTCACAAAAGCTCAATTTATCGAACACCTCTTTTAAACGACACGTTAATTGATATGAAGGCTGTTCTTCGGCTTGTTGAACAGGAGTACCAAAAGGCTGGAGTTCGACCGCGGGATATAAAAACGGGTGCAATCATCATTACAGGGGAGACAGCAACGAAACAGAATGCGGAAGAAATGCTTCATTTTTTATCAGAGGAAGCTGGAGAGTTCTTGGTAGCAACTGCCGGACCTGATTTAGAAGGAATCATCGCAGGGAAAGGCTCCGGTGCCTGTCAGCGCTCAAAGGAGACGGGAAAAACCATTGCCAATATTGATATTGGCGGCGGAACAGCGAATATTGCAGTCTACCAGGCTGGCAAATTGCGAGGAACCTGCACCCTTCATATCGGGGGACGCCTGATTGAATTTGAGCACGACAGGGTGAAAAATGTTTCTGCCCCTGTACGAGAATTATTGAAGGAATTACGATTATCCGTTGAAGCCGGCGACAAGGTGTCGCTTGATTTCATTGGCCTGTTACAAGGGCAATGGCGGATTTTGGTTCATATTTTACAGCAAAAAATAACGGAAGAGGGCGAGGTATTACTGCTTGGACATCCACCAGATTGGAAGGTTCCGATTGATCAAATCATGTTCTCTGGCGGGGTAAGTGAATGCATCTACGGACAAGAGCCTATATCAGGTTCATACACAGATATAGGGATCTATTTAGCAAAGGCTTTACAGGATAATCAGGACCTTCAAAGCTGGGAGTGGATTCCGCCGGTTGAAACAGTCAGGGCAACGGTCCTTGGCGCAGGAACCCAAACTACTCATATCAGCGGGGCAACGATACAGGTAGATCCAGCTAGACTGCCCCTGAAAAATCTTCCCGTCCATCAACTTGATATGAAACGAAATCTCGACGATGGATCTATTAAAGTAAAGAACGCTATTCAACAAGCGATCCAAGTTTACGATCCGTCTTTAGAAGGAAAAAACTTTGCTTTATATTTAACAGGACTTCCTTTTCTTCGCTTCAGGGATGTTCAGCAATTGGGGAATTGGCTGCTTGAGGCTTATAAGCTGCAGCCAAACCAGTCCAACCCCATTGTCATTGTGCTTCAGGACGACTTGGCAAAGGTCCTCGGGCAAACACTACAAACATTAAAGTCTGGGCGAGATGTAATCTGTATCGATCAAATCCTTGTTGAACAGGGAGATTATTTAGATATTGGCAATAAGTTGCAATCAGAAGTGGTTCCTGTTGTCATTAAAACGCTTGCATTTCATTCATAGGAAGGAGGCATCATTTCATGATTATGAAGACTCGTTTGCTCGGTCAAGTTTATCAATTTTCTAACCTGACAGAGCTTTTTGCGAAAGCTAATGAGGAAAAATCCGGAGACCGTTTGGCAGGAATTGCAGCCGAATCTGTTCAGGAGCGAATTGCAGCCAAACAAGTTTTGGCAAATATAACAGTCGGTGATATTCGAAATCATCCGCTTATCCCGGCGGAGGAAGACGAGGTTTCAAGAATTATTGAGGAGCAGGTAAATGAACCTTCATATCGCAGAATTCAAAAATGGACCATTGCCGAGCTCAGAGAATATATCCTTGATGATACAACTACGGGAGAGGATCTTATCCGCATAAGCCGCGGACTTACAAGCGAAATGATTGCGGCAGTCGCTAAGCTGATGTCCAATTTGGACTTGATTCATGCTGCTAATAAATTAGAAATTGTCACGAAATGTAATATCGCCATCGGCCACAAAGGCACACTCGCCTCCCGGCTTCAGCCCAACCACCCAACAGACAGTGTAGAAGGGATGCTTGCTTCATTAAAAGAAGGGCTTTCATACGGAATTGGCGATGCTGTCATCGGGATTAATCCTGTTGATGATTCTGTTGAAAGTGTTAAACGTTTATTGCAGGCAACACATGATTTTATCCAGGATTGGAATATTCCAACCCAAAACTGTGTACTGGCCCATGTAACCACACAAATGAAGGCCATTGAGCAAGGGGCTCCAGCCGATATGATTTTTCAAAGTATCGCCGGAACGGAAGCAGCCAACAAATCATTCGGTATAACCGCAACGCTGTTAGATGAGGCAATCAAATGATCCGCGAACTGGGAACTTCTTCAGGTCCGCAGCGTTTATATTTTGAAACAGGTCAAGGGTCAGAATTGTCTGCGGAAGCCCATTTTGGGATGGATCAAATGACGCTGGAATCCAGGAATTACGGTTTGGCCAAAAGGTATGATCCCTATATTTTGAATACAGTTGTCGGGTTTATTGGACCAGAGTATTTATACGACAGCAAGCAGGTGGTTCGTGCCGGACTTGAGGACCATTTTATGGCCAAAATGCACGGGATTCCAATGGGGGTGGATATATGTTATACAAACCATATTCGCGCCGATCAAAATGACATAGAAGATTTAGGGGTGCTGCTTACTGCCGCTGGTGTAAATTTTGTGATTGCTGCACCGATGGGAGATGATTGCATGCTAAATTATCAATCTCTCAGCTATCATGATGTGGCCACATTACGCCAGACGCTGAATCGCCGGCCGCCATTGTTCGAAGCGTGGCTTGAGAATATCGGGATCATGAAAGACGGCAAACTCACATCCCGTGCGGGGGATTTAACCCTGTTTCATAAATAAGGAGGTGAGAGGATGAACACGGAATTAATAGAGTCGATTACCAGATTAATTTTAGAAAAAATGGAAAATATGCCAGAAGAAAAAAAGGTTTCGAACGTTTCATCCGATTCAGGGGGCGGAATGGTAAAGCTGTGGGACCACTTATCACCAGAAAATGAGTTTAGGATAACGGGTAACGGAACGGTTGACACCCAAGAAGCAGCTTCTGATTCAGATGGTTTGGTAAAGCTTTGGAATCATGTAGAAACTCGAGAAAATAAAACGAATTGCTGTCAAACGGGGGAAGATACGATTCTTTCAGAACTGCAAACGAAGGTTGGTGTCAGCTCCCCCTGTAATCCAACAGCATTGCAGGAGTGGGTGGCAAAAACACCGGCAAGGATCGGAATTGGGCGGCCAAGGCTTTCGCCCTAAAACGGAGACATGGCTTCGGTTTCGTTTGGATCATGGAGCAGCTGTAGATGCTGTGTATGGCAGTGTTCAGCAGGAACTTCTCGAATCTCTTAATCTCTTTTCGGTCAGTACACTGGTAGATCATAAGGAAGAATACATCCGCCGTCCTGACCTGGGGAGAAAACTTTCGGAGGATGCGAAAAAGACGATCCGTGAAAAATGCCAATTTAAACCGAAGGTACAAATTATTGCCTCCGACGGGCTAAGCTCTCAAGCAATCGAAAAGAACCTTGAGGATGTTTATCTATCGTTGTTGCAATCGCTTGACCAGTTAGGAATTGAGTATGGAATACCTTTTTATATTGAAAAAGGCAGAGTGGCTTCAATGGATGAAGTCGGAGAGGTGTTAGAGCCTGAAGTGGTCGTTCTATTTATCGGTGAACGTCCGGGGCTTGTAAGTTCGGAATCTCTTAGTGCCTATCTTTGTTACAAGCCAAGAAAAAGGGACGATTGAAGCTGACCGAATGGTTATTTCCAACATTCATTCCGGCGGGATTCCGCCGGTTGAAGCTGGCGCCTATCTTGGAAATGTCGTGCAAAAGATTTTAAAGTACCAAGCGAGCGGTGTCTCACTGGTTCAAAAAGAAGGTTAGGGGGGATGGAATCGATGGAGTTGCAACCGATAAAAGCGAAGATTTTAGCCGTTCGGATCATCCCTAATGCAGATTTAGCACTGGCTCAGCCTTTTCAACTAAAACCTCATCAGCGAAGTCTTGCGATCCTGACCTGTACCATTGATGATGTCGGCTATACCGCAATGGATGAAGCGACGAAACGGGCAGATGTAGAGGTCGTATATGCCAAATCGTTTTATGCGGGGGCAAGTCATGCATCAGGTCCATTATCAGGAGAATTTATTGGGATCATTGCCGGACCTTCTCCTGATGAGGTCATTAGCGGAATAGAGGCTGCAAGAAATGTCATTGAAAATGAAGCATATTTTGAGGCCATCAATCCAGAAGGAACACATTCAATGTACGCCCATGTGGTTGCAAGGACTGGTAGTTATTTATCCAAGCTTGCCAACATTGACGAAGGTACTCCTCTGGCTTACCTAATTGCACCGCCATTAGAAGCCATGTATGGCCTTGATGCCGCTTTGAAATCAGCAGATGTTCAATTAGCGACCTTTTACGGCCCGCCTTCTGAAACAAACTTCGGTGGCGGACTTTTAACGGGTACCCAGTCAGCCTGCCGTGCGGCAGCCGAAGCCTTTAAGCAGAGCATTCTAGAGATCGCCCGGAACCCAATCTCGTATTAACCTAGAAAGGAGCGAAACAAATGCAACTCGATCAAGACTTATTCTCACTCCAGGAGATGAGAGAGGCTGTTAAAAAAGCAAAAGAAGCACAAAGACAATATGAAGAATTTTCACAGGAAGCTGTCGACCGGATAGTGGAAGCAGCTGCAAAAGCTGCCTTCGCGAGAAAAGATGACCTTGCGAGGATGGCTGTAGAAGAAACAGGTATGGGGGTAGCCGAGCATAAGGCTATCAAAAACGAAGTAGCATCAATGGGCGTATATGAATCGATTCGGGAAACAAAAACCGTTGGTGTGATTCGAGAGAACAAAAAGGATAAAATTGTTGAGGTTGCCAGCCCCTTTGGCGTGATCGCCGGGATTGTACCAACTACTAATCCGACATCAAGTGCGATTTTTAAAAGTTTGATTGCATTAAAAACAAGAAATGCAATCGTCTTCAGCCCGCACCCATCTGCTAAAGGGTGCACGGTAGAGGCAGCGAGAATTTGCCTTGAGGCTGCGGTCAATGCAGGTGCTCCCGAGGGAATTATTGGCTGGATTTCAAAACCAACAATGGATGCTACGCAGGGATTGATGAAGCATCGTGACGTCAACCTGATCCTGGCAACAGGTGGAGGGGCACTTGTAAAAGCCGCGTATTCTTCAGGAAAACCAGCCTATGGAGTAGGACCCGGAAACGTTCCATGCTATATCGAGAAAACAGCGGATTTCCAAAAGGCTGTCAAACGGATTGTCGACAGTAAAACATTTGATAATGGAACCATTTGTGCAACAGAACAAGCATTGGTGGTTGATCGTTACATCCGGGAGGTGGTCATTCGCGAATTTAAGAACCATGGAGCGTATTTCTTAAATGAAGAGGAAAAGCAAAAACTTGAAAAGGTGATTTCACCGCTGCCTGGAAAATTAAATCCCAAAATTGTCGGGCGTCACGCAATCGTCATTGCTAATATGGCTGGAATTGAAGTTCCGGCAGATACAAGAATTTTGATTGCAGATGAATCAGAGGTGGGAAAAGAGATTCCTTTTTCAATTGAAAAGCTTGCACCTGTGTTCCCTTTTTATACGGTTGAAGGGGAAAAGCAAGCCATCACCGTTTGTGACCAGCTTTTAGCGCTGGGGGCCGAGGTCATACTTTAGCCCTTCATACAACAAATGAACAGGTGATTCAAAGATTTTCACTGCAAATGCCTGTATCGAGATTATTAGTCAACACCCCATCCTCAATCGGGGCAGTTGGCGGAACAACAGGATTAAAACCATCTCTAACACTGGGATGTGGATCTTTTGGCGGGAACATTACTGGTGACAATATCAGCGCCGAACACTTAATTAATATTAAACGTGTTGCCCATGGCACAAAGGATATCGACGTTCCAACGCCGCAAATTGCTGGGAAATCGGATAGTTCCTCCGTAACCGAGGACGAAATCAAATCCGTCGTCGAAAAGGTCCTAGCAGGTGTTGGAAGAGGCGCCTCATTAGACCAACAAACGATTACTCAAATGGTAACCAAAGTATTGGCTCAAATTTAGCTAGATTCAAAACATAAACTAATAAATTCAAATTTTAGGAGGAAAATAATATGTCAAGAGAACTTACTGCTTTAGGAATGATTGAAACAAAGGGATTAGTTGCTTCCGTTGAGGCTGCAGATGCAATGGTAAAGGCTGCAAATGTCCATTTGGTTGGGAAAGTCCATGTTGGGGGCGGTTTAGTAACCGTACTCGTACGCGGAGATGTAGGGGCTGTTAAAGCAGCAGTTGACGCAGGAGCTGCCGCAGCGGAGCGCATTGGTGAACTATTATCGACCCATGTTATCCCACGCCCGCATAACGAATTGGAGAGCATTTTACCAAAAGATCAGGGTGAGTAATGAAAGTGAGGGATGAGGGGCATGAACTCCCACGTCATTCAATCAATTGTTGAAAAGGTCATAAAAGAAATGGAAAAAGTTTCAGAAACGCCTTCAATCCCGATTGGCGTTTCTGCCCGCCATGTTCATTTAAGTCAACAGCATCTCGAGATTCTTTTTGGAGCAAATTATCAACTTAAAAAAAAATCAGACCTCTCCCAGCCCGGCCAATTTGCCGCAAACGAAACAGTAACCGTGGTTGGTCCAAAGGGAAGTCTTGAACGAGTTCGTATTCTTGGGCCGTCCGTAGTGGGACCCAGATTGAAGTTAGTAAAACTGACTCTGTAAAATTGGGATTGAATCCACCTTTACGGGAATCCGGCAATATTAAAGGCTCATCGCCCGCAACGATTGTAGGTCCGGAGGGGAGTATTTATCTGGCGGAGGGATTAATTATCGCCCAAAACCACATTCACATGGCACCGAGTGATGCTGTGCGGTTTAAGCTTCAAAATGGACAGTATGTTCAGGTTAAGGTGCAAGGAAAGCGACCGCTTTTATTCGACCAAGTTCTAATCAGGGTTTCACCCCGCTATCAATTAGAAATGCACATTGATACGGATGAAGCAAATGCTGCACTATGTGCAACTGGAGATAAAGGAATGCTTTATATTCCTAGTGAAAAAGCATGAAAATCAATCAAAAAGTGATAGAGAAAATCATTCATGAAGTGCTAGTCAGATTACAGGAGAAGCCACATCTTTTACTAGTTTACGAGGGGACAAAAAATCAGGTAAAGCTGGAGTATCTTCTCTCAAAACTGCAGGACCACTGGCATGTTGAAGTTATTAACTCTGCTGAAATCTGTCATGATGAGCAATTAGACTTCCAGCATCTCGCTTTCTTGGATGGGAGTCAGGATTTGCTTGCCCGAGGAGGTATGGGATTAATGGATACTCCCGGAAGCAAGTTACTTGCTAAAGCCCTTCATAATGGCTGCCCGGTTTTATTCGAGCCTTCGGCTGAGTTGCAATGGCTTGTAAAACAAGAACTAGGGAATGTGCCGGAACGAGTCAAGCGGTACCGTGCCCATTTAATACGGTTCAAAAATCAATTGATTGAATTTGGAGTTTGGTTTGGTGAGATCGAGTCTTTGCGTCCTTCCCAGCATCAATACGATCGTAAAGTATTAACGGAAAAGGACCTTCAGAACATAGAGTCAACAGAAGTTCGTGTTTCTTCGAAAACCATTATTACTCCTTTGGCTAAGGATATCGCCAAAAATAGAGGAATCAAAATAAGAGTCGATTTTGAGGGGCAATCATATGCAAATTGGTAAAGTTACGGGGAATATATGGGCAACTCGTAAAGAAGATGGCTTAACAGGACTTAAATTTTTATTTGTACAGTTAGAGGATCCACAAGGATTGCCAATCGAAACTCCTTTAATTGCAGCCGACCGCATTGGGTCAGGGATTGGAGATCGTGTCTTAGTTACAAGAGGAAGTGCAGCACGTTTTATCTTTAAAGACGAGGATTTACCTATAGACGCGGTAATAATTGGGATTGTTGATTCTGTAGACGTGGAAAGCAGGTGAATGAAATGGGCAAAGCATTAGGAATGATTGAAACAAGAGGATTAATCGCATCAATCGAAGCGGCAGACGCTATGATCAAGTCTGCTGACGTAACATTAGTGAATCAAGAAAAAATTGATGGAGGATTAGTAACTGTCCTTGTTGAAGGTGATGTCGGAGCCGTGCAAGCCGCGGTGGAAGCGGGAAAATTAGCCGCACAGCGTGTTGGCCAATTGATCTCAGCTCACGTCATCCCTCGTCCTGACGATGAGGTAGATATAATAATAAAAAAAAAAGTGATGTAGATCATACAGCTGCAGCTTCAAAGTCCGAAGCGAGTCATGAGGATGGTATGAAAGAAGACTTGGCATTGCCAGCTGTAAGTGAAGAAACTAACCCTGATGATACATCCAATCAAGGAGGGGAAAGTGAAACAGATCGGACAGAGGGGAATAGTGAATGAATTGGTCGATAAAGCTTAAAAACAGACATTTTCAATTCTCCTCATTAAAAGAGGTGCTTGCAAAAGCAAGTGAGGAGAAAACAGGCGATCAAATGGCCGGAATCTCGGCAGCCTCCTCCCTTGAACGGATGGCCGCAAAAGTAGTTCTAAGTGAAATCCAGTTAAAAACCTTTTTTGAAAATCCAATCATTCCTTATGAAATGGATGAAGTAACTCGTGTTATATACCATGATCTGAATCAAACCATTTACCGTGAAATCTGTGAGTGGACTATTGGCGAATTACGCGAGTATATCTTGTCCCATCATACAGGACAGCAGCAGCTTTCACGAATTTCACAGGGATTGACCAGTGAGATGATCGCGGGAGTTGCAAAATTAATGTCAAGTATCGATTTGGTTATGGCTTCGCAAAAGATGAGATTTCAGGCACGATGCAATACTGTTATCGGGGAAGAGCGAAGATTGGCCTTCCGCTGCCAGCCAAACCATCCGAATGATGATCCTGAGGGGATCCTGTATTCCTTGAAAGAAGGATTATCATACGGCTCCGGCGATGCGGTCATTGGCATCAATCCAAATATTGATACAGTTGAATCGGTTTCCCGCCTTCTCCATATAACACAAGAATTCATGGAAAAGTGGAAAATACCCACACAAAACTGTGTCCTGGCGCATATTACCACACAGATCGAAGCATTAAAGCAGGGGGCTCCATTCGCCCTTATGTTCCAAAGCTTAGCTGGCACACAAAAAGGGAATGAAGCCTTTGGTTTATCAAAAAGCTTATTGGATGAAGGCTATGAATTAATGAAAAAGTATGGAACAGGAGCTGGACCAAATCTGATGTACTTCGAAACAGGGCAGGGCTCAGAGGTCTCCTTAAATGCCCATCTGGGAGTGGACATGCAAACACTTGAATCCCGAACATATGGGTTTGCGAGACACTGGAAGCCATTCATGGTAAATAATGTTTCAGGGTTTATCGGCCGGAAACATTGTATGATGGACGACAGATGATTCGTGCAGATTTAGAGGATTTATTCATGGGGAAAATGCATGGATTGCCGATGGGAATCGCTCCGACCTACACAAATCATATGTACGCTGATCAAAATGACCAGGAAATTGCCGGCATGCTGACCACATTAGCGGGAGCCAATTTTTACATGGGTGTTCCCGGTGGTGACGATGTGATGCTAAACTATCAGGATACGAGCTACCATGATGATGCAAGTCTTCGAGAATTAATCGGCTTCCGGCCATTACGTGAATTTGAACAGTGGCTTGAACGAATGGGCATAATGGAAAACGGCAAACTAACCGAAATTGCAGGTGACTTAAGTATATTCGATTAAGGAGGCGGAGGAATGAAAACGCTTACTGATAAAGTGGTGTCACTTGTCATGAAAGCATTAGAAGACCAGAAATCATCGCCTAACGATGTGCCTTTCAATGAAAAAAAGATAATCCTTTCAGAGAAACCTGAAATTGGTGTACCTAATCCTCGGCACCGTGGCTCAATCGAGCGGCCAATCCATTACACCTGCTCGCATTGGTATTGGGAGGGCAGGGACACGGATGAGGACATCAAGTTATCTTCGCTTTCGGATTGACCATGCAGCAGCACAAGATGCAGTTAGAAAAGATGTAACGGAGGAAACCTTATCTCAATTGAATTTGCCAATCTTGCAAACTATTGCTGCCGATATGGACACTTATTTAATGAGTCTTGATGCTGGCAGGAAATTAAGCATATCCTCAATCGATTGGCTTGAAAAGAACGTCGAAAAGGGGAGCCAAGTTCAAATCCTTGTTTGTGACGGTCTAAGTTCTTCTGCCGTTGAATCGAATATACCAGATCTTCTTCCTGCATTGATTCAAGGACTTCAACTGAAAAACATTCAAGTGGGGCCGTCCGTTGTTTGTAAAAAGGTCACGCGTATGGGTTCAAGATCATGTAGCTTCAATTGTAAACTGTGACCTGATCATTTCGCTAATAGGGGAGCGGCCGGTTTGACCACTGATGAAAGTCTTAGTGCGTATATGGTTTATCGGCCAAATGAAAAAACAGTTGAGGCTGATCGGACTGTTATTTCCAATATACACAAAGGCGGCCTGTCACCTATAGAAGCAGGAGCATACCTTTCAGATTTGGTGGAAGAAATGTTAGAAATGAAATGCAGCGGGGTTCAATTTGCTCAAAAGCGTTATCACGAAACGAACTAATTCGATGGGATTTTTACAATAAAAATTGCTTAAATTTAGGGGGGACGGTTCTTGGTAATCGGAATTATATTACTAATTGTTACCTTAGCAGTAATGGTTGGCATTTTTATGAAAGCCAATCAGGGAATCAAGAAAGCACGTGCAAAGGGGAATACCGGAGACGATTTAAATTCGTTCGGGTATAAGCAGGAATTGTTGCGAGATATGGGTGGATTTTCAAACTTTGCCGTTTCATTTTCGGTTATCTCCATACTTACTGGAGGAGTCACGCTTTATGGTGTAGGCTTTTCAAACGGCGGACCAGCGATTATCGGAATTGGCTGGGTATTGGTAACCTTATTTTGTTTGTTCATGTCGGCTGCGCTGGCAGAGTTAACTTCGGCGATTCCTACTTCAGGAGGGGTGTACCACTGGGCGTCCATTCTTGGGAACCGCACCACCGGCTGGTATTCAGCGATTCTTAATACAGTTGGCCAAGTCGCTACGCTTGCCGGCATCGATTATGGATTGGCCGGATTTGTGGGAGCGTTAATTTGGGATAAACCAACAACTATGGAAATTAATCTTCTTTGTGCAGGGATTCTGTTGAGCCATGCTCTTTTAAATCACTTCGGAATTCATATTGTTGCCAAGCTAAATGATGCTTCCGCCATTTATCATATGGTTGGTGTTGCTGTTATTGTTGGTGCATTGGCATTTTTCGCACCAAGTCATCATTCTATTTCGTATTTATTTGATACAACTTTTTCTACCCAAGCGAACAGTCTTCATATTCCATACGGTATAGCGTTTTTATTCGGACTTCTTCAGGCGCAATGGACAATCACTGGATATGATGCTTCCGCCCACACCAGTGAGGAAACGATAGATCCACGCGTTCGGGCTCCTTGGGGTGTGTATTTGTCGGTAGTGGTTTCCGGAATTTTTGGATTCTTGCTCCTTGCAATGGTTACCCTTTCGATTACAAATCAGGCCCAGGTAGCTGCAGCTCCTAATGCATTTTTGACTGCAGTACAGCAAGGTCTGGGAGCTAAATTCGGTTCATACCTTTCCTGGGGCGTATCTTTTGCTATGTGGTTTTGTGGACTTGCATCAACCACATCCACTTCAAGAATGATCTACGCTTTTTCCCGTGATAATGGGCTTCCGCTTTCAAAAATATGGGGAAAAGTATCAACCAAATTTCGGACACCTGCTCCGGCAATTTATCTTTCAGTTATTATCGCACTTATGTTAGGGCTTCAGCCTGGTGTTTACGCAGCGGTTACAGCTATTTCTGTTATGGGTCTGCACACATCCTACCTACTTCCGATTTTTTATAAGCTGCGTGCCATTTCACGGGGGGTTTGGACAGATGCGGATAATGGACCATGGCATTTAGGGAAGTGGAGTGTTCCTGTCAACATTATCGCCTTATTATGGATCGTCTTTTTCGATATTTTATTTGTCCTCGCACCAAACGATATTACATTTGGAAGCTATACGATGCACTATGCAACCGGAAAAGCGTTTTTAGTGATTATGGTTCTTGTGGTCGTGCTGTATTACGCGTTCGCAAAACGTGCATACAAGGGGCCGAATTTGGGTACTTATGCTGAAGTCAACATCCGTCTCAATCGAAAAGAAGCTCAACCAGATAGAGAAGAAGTAGTATAAGGGGAGGATCGTTATGGGATTTAAAAGAAGAAAAATCGCTGTGATTGGTGCCGGATTTACCGGTGCCACAACAGCTTTAATGCTGGCTCAGAAAGAATTAGGGGATGTCGTCTTACTTGATATTCCCAATCAAACAAATCCAACAATGGGAAAAGCTTTGGATCTTCTTGAAGCAGGCCCTGTTCAAAAATTCAATGTGAACATAACGGGAACATCGGATTATGCTGAAATCAGCAATGCTGACTTGGTGATTATCACCGCAGGCGTAGCCAGAAAACCTGGAATGAGCCGAGATGATTTGGTATCGATTAATGCCGGCATTATAAAAGATGTTTCAGAAAATATACGGGAGTATGCACCTAACAGTTTTGTAATTGTTCTAAGCAATCCTGTTGATGCCATGACATACGTCTGTTTTAAAACGACCGGATTTCCTAAAAATCGTATTTTTGGACAATCAGGTGTACTGGACACGGCACGATTTAATACGTTTGTTGCTCAAGAATTGAATGTTTCAGTGGAAGACGTAAGCGGGTTCGTTTTAGGAGGTCATGGGGACGAAATGGTACAGTTAGTCCGCTACTCCTATGCTGGAGGAATTCCACTAGAAAAATTAATTCCGCAAGACCGATTGGATGCCATTGTGGAACGGACACGAAAAGGCGGAGGCGAGATCGTCAATCTGCTTGGCAGTGGAAGTGCGTACTATGCTCCTGCTGCTTCGATTGTTCAAATGGCGAATCTCTCTTAAAAGACAAAAAAAGAATCCTTCCTGCCATTGCATACTTAGAGGGAGAATATGGATATAAAAATCTATATTTAGGAGTTCCTACCGTGATTGGGGGAGAAGGAATTGAAAAAATTATCGAAATTCCTTTGAATGAAAAAGAAAAGAAGGCATTGGATAAGTCTGCTGAGTCTGTTCGAAATGTAATGGAGTTACTATTTTAATATTGTTATATTTTATATTGGATGGCGATACAATTAATTTCGCAAAAACTCTAAATTATAAAAATATTTTTTGAAAGGGAGTCGGAAAGATGAGAAAATTCGGTGCAGCTTTATTAGGCTGTATAATCTTAGTAGGGGCAGCAGCAGGGTGAGGTAGAAGCGGGTATTAAGCCTACGGACTTCACCATTTTAAATATGAAGAAAAGGATTTAAGAAAAGAGGGATTTGTTTAAGCTGGTAACAACAGAAAAACACATTCAGTCCCTAAATGATATTCTAAAATTTCTTTCTAAGCTCAGTGCAGTTGGCAAAGTATTCTGTTCCGTTAATACTAGTCTTTGTATTTGATGTGATAGAGTTTCGGAATGGTACTTGTAGTAGTATGTGTGGTTGCTGGGCATTTCCAACAACTTTGATTTTTACTAATGAAAATAACTTTTCTTTTATCCCTGAAAATTAACTCTATGTTTTTTTTTATTTATGCATTAAGAATAATATAATTAAAAATATTTAGAATTATCAATATAATATTATTGAATAATTATAAAGGGGTGATCCAATGTCTCAGGTTGCAAAAACTGGTTCGATGTCTCAGGTTACAGAAACTGGTTCGATGTCTCAGGTTGGAGAAACTGAAATAAATCAATTTGGATACAAACAAGAACTAAAGAGAAGTCTTGGTTTAAAAGAGCTAACCATTTATGGTATGGTCTTTATGGCTCCGTTGGCTCCAATGCAAGTGTATGGAATGGTAGCGCAACAAAGTTTTGGTATGTCGTGTTTAGTGTATATCGTCGGGGTCATTGCTATGTTATTTACCGCCTACAGCTATAGCCATATGGCAAAAGAATTCCCTATATCTGGATCGGTATATTCGTACATACAACGTGCAGTGAATCCTCATGTTGGATTCGTAGCGGGTTGGATTATTCTTGCTGACTACATCCTACTACCCGCCTTATTGTACTCGATGACGGGCAACTGGATGACCGGGATATTTCCTCATGTCCCTTCCTCCGTATGGGCGTTGCTGTTTATTGCTATTAATACGTATATTAATATCCGTGGAATCACTGTTACTTCTCGAATGAACATGATTATGTTTTATGTACAAGTCGTCGTCATTGCAGCGGTATTGATTGTGGGCATTAACTATGTGTTTATAGGAGGTCACGGCACTGGTGGTTTCACCCTTGCTCCATTCTTCCAAGCAAAACATTTCACTTTAGGGTTGATTGCCACTTCAACTACCATCGCAGTCCTTGGTTTCTTAGGTTTTGATGGGATCAGTACACTGGCGGAAGAAGCAACAGAGCCAAGAAAAACGGTTGGAAAGGCAACAGTTCTTTCCGTTGTATATATCGGATTTTTCTTTGTGACCCAAGCGTATATCGCGCATTTGATCCATCCAAACTACGCCAACCTGAATCCAGATATGGGGTATTTTGATATTTTGAAAGAAGCTGGCGGCACCGTCTTTTACGTAGTATTGATCCTCATCAACGTGATTGCAATTGCAGGCGCTGTAAATCTAAACTGTATGGCAGCAACCTCTAGAATTCTCTATTCAATGAGTCGTGACAATCTTCTACCATTTTCGAATTTGTTTAAGAAGATTCACCCAAAATATCAATCGCCAGTAAATTCAACTTACTTGTCTGCCATCATATGTGCGGTTACGGTTCTCGCTTTACCAACCCAAACGATCTTAATGTTTGTTAACTTTGGAGCTGTTACTTCTTTTATGATTTTAAATTTATGTGTTTGTTGGTACTTTTTCTTTAAAAGGAGAAATCGCGGCTTGAAATCTGTTATTTATTATTTGGTTATGCCTTTGATCGGTTTTGCCGTTGTTGCTTTTGTTTGGTCAGGTTTTGACCGAAAGACCTTTATTTTTGGTATTTGCTGGTCGATTGTCGGAATTACGGTAGGAGCAGTTAAATCCAAAGGATATAAAATAAAACCACCGGCATTCCAAGAGTAATACATTCCAAGAGTAATACATTTTAAGGGAGGATTTGGAGTATGAGATTGTTAGGAAAAGTTGCGATCGTAACAGGAGCAGGAAGAGGAATTGGAGCAGCCATTGCGAAACGATTCGCTGAAGAAGGGGCGAAAGTCGTCGTGAGCGATATCATCGAACAAGGAGCAGAGGTAGTAGAGGAAATACGAAAAGTTGGTGGCGATGTTGAATTTTTCAGAACTGACGTTTCAGAGTCTAATCAAGTTCAAAATTTAATAAATTATACTGTGGAACGTTTTGGAGCTTTACACGTTATTTGTAACAATGCGGGGATAAATGTTCCTGGAAAAATTGAGAATATCACGGAAGAGGTGTGGGACCGAACCATGGATGTAAATGTGAAATCCATGTATCTTACAACCAAATTTGGTATCCCTGAACTGAGAATAAGTGGTGGAGGATCTATCATTAATTTAGGATCTGTAAATAGCTTGGTCGCGGAACCAATGTTATCTGCATATGTGGCTTCCAAAGGAGCTATACTAATGCTTACCAAGGCTATCGCATTGGATTATGCTAAGGAGAACATTCGTGCCAACTGTATTTGTCCAGGTTGGGTGAATACTACTATTAACGACTCACACGCGAATCTAATGGGTGGTATTGAAAATGTACTCAATAGTATTGATGACTTCCAACCAATCGGTCGTGTCATTCGCACCGAAGAAATTGCGAATGTAGCTTTATTCCTTGCATCTGATGAATCATCAGCAATGACTGGTAGTGCTGTGGTTGTAGACGGTGCAATGACGGCTAAATAGAAAAGGCTACCTAAATGGATATTTGAAGAAGAGGAAGAGTATAGTTATACTTTAATTTATGAACACTTTCGGAAAATAAGTATGATACCATCGTCAACAATTTTTGAACTTTATTAGTTCTAAAATTGTCAATGGTATGGATACCGCACACTTTTAGCCCAGCCGATGAAGCGAATCTCCTGAACAATAATTGTTCAGGAGATTCTTCTGGTACTGGCTATAAGAATGGGTTATCTTTGTTTTTCATTCGTTCTTCTAAAGGTGGATTCAATCTTCAATACATTCTAAAGACCCCAAAAGGAATGCAAAAAGAGCAAGAAAACCAATGTTCTTGGTCATGACGAAAAGGATCGTACAGCAAATGGAGCATAATACAAATAATATCCAAAGAACCTTTTGGGGAGGTACTCCTTTTTCTATTGTCTAAAAGCCTTGAGCCCGTAGGGCTCAGAAATATGAAATTCACTCAGTTAACAAATCTAAAAATTATTATCCAAACGAAAAACGTTGCATTTATGACTAGCATGGCTTTGAGTCACAGATATTAGCAAGATGTGAAAAAAGTGCGGTAAGTTTTCTAGTAATTACTTGGGGTCATACGGTCACCCATTTTTGATTTTATGAAAAACATTAATAATAAATCTATAAATAGGAGTGATTCGGATGGAGAATATTCTTCGGAAAATTGTTGAAAATAAGCGAAAAAAGTTAATAGAAAAACTGATTACTTTTAATGTATATAAGAAAGAAGATAAGCATCTATTTGAGGTATCACTAACAGAACTAGAAAATGAATATAGAAAATTTCAATAACTAAATCATCCTTAGTGATTTTGGTTCCATACAATTGATTAGTAAAAAATCAAAACATTAATCCTTCACAAAGTTATGTCAGATCAACATTTAAAGCGGTATTTCAGTGTCTAAAATTTAAACACTGTTGATTTATTTTCATAAAAAATAATTCCAATAAAAGTATAAAACGAATTGCTTGACCTAAGAATCCCTCAGGAGTGTTAGAAACGTGGGAATAAATTTGAGTTTTCAACCAGTAGACCTATTGAATCACTCTCTAAATGAAACTATTTTTGGAGTGTATTTGGTAAGTATTAAACTGTTCTATCAACAGTAATAAAATTGTAAAAGGCACGTCCAGTCTTCAAAACTGCTTGAGACCTGCGTGCCAGGTCTGGTGGGTTCGATTCCCACGCAGTCCCGCCAACCTTGATATATAAGGTTTTTTGAGGACATATGTGAAGTTATAAGAGGAATTCCATTTTTAGAAATAAGTGAAAAAGATGCCTTTTGGTCACACTTTGGTCACAATGAATTAAATAGAAAATTTTATTTTATTAGTTGCTCTAGTAACTGAGCAGCTTCTTTTTGCATATTCGGTAAAACATAGGTATATGTGTCCATTGTAATTCCAATAGTTGAATGACCTAATCTTTCAGAAACTACTTTAGGATGTACCCCTTGTTTTAATAATAAAGTAGCGTGAGTGTGTCTTAAATCATGAAACCTAATATAGGGTAATCCACTTATGTCTACCATCTTACGATAATTCCTTGCCATTTCGGTTGGTTGAATTGGTTTACCATTTCTTTGGGCAAACACTAAATCCAGATCTTGGTACCCCTGTCCTAATAAAAGCTTAGTTTCTAATTGTTGCTTATAAATTTTTTTAAATTCCTTTGTTAGAGAAGAGGTTATAGTGATTGATCTACTTCTCCCTGATTTAGGTTCCTTAAATGTTAATCCTTCCTTTTTTACTCCCTGTAAAGATTGTCGAACATAAATTATATTATTTTCAAAATCAATATCCTGCCACCGTAACCCTAAGAGCTCACCACGACGCATTCCAGTATTAATGGCAGTTAAATAAATTGGGAAATAAGTAGAATCTTTACTAACATCCAAGAAGGTTTTTACCTGTTCATTATCCCATGTTTGCATCTCAACTTTTCTTGTTTTGGGTGGAGTTACTGCCCCAGCCACATTTCTAACAATTAGTTGCCATTTACCTGCATCTTTTAAGGCTTTAAAAATTAGACGATGGTGGTGTTTTACTGATTGAGCAGAAAGGCCACCTTCATCTATTTTTCCATTGCTAAGTTTTTGAGCGTAATACTCTTGTAAGTGCGAAGGTTGCAACTTGGAAATTTTAATATGACCTAATACTGGCTTTAAATGTACATTAATCATGTATTGATAATTTTCATAAGTTCTTTGCGCAGTATTAGGTTTTGCATGATTTTCAAGCCAATAATCCAAATAATCGGATAGAGAAATTTCACTTTGGCTCAAAATACGTTCCCTTGTCAATTGCATTTAATTGTTCGTTAATGTATTTTTCCGCTTCCTTTTTCGTTTTAAAGCCTCTTTTTCTTTTTTGCTTCCTTTTACCTGTTACAGGGTCCTTTCCAAGGTCAAAAACCACATTCCATGAGTTACCATCTTTTTTTATTGATCCACGCATTTTTAAAGCCTCCTTTGTTAATTTTTTTTAGCTAGTCCTATTTATATCAATTGAACCACCCCCTTACCTCCTCAATTGGTCTTTTAACTGATTTTGCAGCATCTTCAATGGATTTTCCCTTTTTTCTAACTAATGTTCTGGCTCTGAATTTCAATTGATTATAGTTATTTTCGCATGAACCATGTTTATCAATTTGTGTTGGTGGACAAACCAAATAATGAAGACAAATAAAAAACTAACTCAAAAGAGTCGTCATTCAACGACCTTTTGAGTCAGACTCTTAATTTTAAAGACCCGTTTTATTTGATAGGCCTAATAAAATGAATTTCTACATCATTGGTGAATCCTATCATTTCACAGAAACTTTACCTTGAACTTCAATTTTAACATCTGCTTTTTTCAATATATTTCCGACATCGCACCCTTTATCTGCTGCTTCTGTCGCTCTTTGTGCGGATTGAATTTGTTCTTCTGTTGCATCTTCAGATAAAACGATGTGAGGATAATGGATAATTTTAAATTCACTATCAGATATATTTGCCTCTGAGTTCACTGTAAGTTCAGCAACAGGCAGGTTTCTGCTTGCAAGCACAAACGTAAGAGTTGCTGTATAACAAGTCGTTACAGAAGAAACGAGAACCTCTTTTGGATTTGCTCCATTACCACTACCACCTAATGATGTTGGAATAGCGATTTTTGTATCAAGGTACTCTGCTTTTAGAGTTCCATTCCCTGTTACCCCACCATCCCAAACAGCATTCACATTTATTATCATATCAGCCATAATTAACACTCCTTCAAATAAATTATTTGCATATATATCTTGACTATTTACGTATGTTTTTACTCTATGGGTATGGCAAACACTACGTGAAAAGACAAGAAAAACAGTTTTCATGGTTTAATTTTACCTACCGATCGGTACAAATTGTGGTTTAACAAACTCTATAAAAAGTTGGCAAGTAAACAGTTTATATTTTTTAAAAAATTTGGACTTTTTACAAATCACATCTTTGATATTGATCGAAAGTTGAATGTTTTTGCTGAATCTTTAAAACGCATTTTATAGATTTTCTTATTTAAAAGATATATTAATCGTTACAAAAGATTTGGACTCTTCATCTAAACAAATTTGCTTTAAATAATAAAGGACATTCTTCCGTTTATAATTTGCTGTGGGCTTTTTAACTGAAAACTGTTCATTGAGTCCGAATAATCAATTTTTAATTCATCGTCAAAAAAAATTAACTCTGATTTCTCTAATACCACAGGAAGATTATTAGTCTCAAATAGAACGACTTTAGTTTCATCTATTGATGAGACAAAAAACAAAGTAGGTACTCCTGCCCCACAGGCAAGCCCTTCAGTTACGTTTTGAATTTTAAGATATCCTTTTTGATCCCCAATTATTTTGTTCAGTTTTGCTGCTGCGTTTTTTGTGATAGTCACGGTCATTTGATACACCTCCTATTATTTTGTTCCCATTAAATACAATTTATATTATTTAAATTTGTAGCGCTGTTTTTTGTACCTACCATTCGGTACAAAAAGAAGTATACTCTATTCATTCACATGCTGACAAGAAATTAGTCCTCAGTATAGATCTGGTTTTTAATCCTACCCCTGACAAATATTCATAAGATTTGTGTCCAAAGCAGTATTCTTGAAAACAGGAAGTAAATAATGTTAGTTTTACTGTACCGAACGGTTGGTTAAATCATATATGATAATTAACTAATTGAAGGTTAAACTAATTAAAATTGAAAAGGAGTTTTGAAAATGTCAACTGATCTATATGCAAAAGAAAATGTGCAAAATTTAGCTCAATTGAAGGATCTTGCACCAGAACAATTAAAAGCTTTTAGTGATTTTAATGCTGCTGTCTTTAAAGACGGCGCACTATCAAAAAAAGAAAAAGAAATCATTGCTGTTGCAATTACCCATGTAACTCAATGTCCTTATTGTATTGATGCTCATACAAAAGCTGCAAAAAAAGCAGGTGCAACATTAGAAGAATTAGCTGAAGCTGTATTTGTAACTGTTGCAGTAGAAGCAGGCGGTACTGTTACCCATAGTACACATGTACACAATGCAAAAGATAAAGAAGCATCAGATGTACTTTATGCTCGTTCTAATTTAAAAAACTTAGGCCAACTTGGAAAATTTGCACCAGATGGTTTTAAAGGCTATCAAGCATTTAGTGCCGCTGCCACTAAAACAGGAAAACTAAGTACTAAATTTAAAGAAATTATTTCCGTTGCAGTTGCAAACGCTACTCAATGTCCATACTGTATTGATGTTCATACCAAAAATGCAGACAAGCAAGGAGTAACAAGTGAAGAACTTGCGGAAGCCATCATGGTAGCTTCCGCAGTACGTGCAGGCGGATCATATGCTCATATGGCTAATATGATTCAAAGTTATCAAGATTGAGGTCGTAATTATTATGTCTTCCAAAAAACAGGAAATCATACGGATAGCTAGAGAGGTCATACACTCAAAAGGCTACCAAGTGACATCAGTCAGCGATATTATGACAGCTACAAATATAGGAAAGGGACAATTTTATCATTATTTTCAATCAAAACATGATCTTGGATTAGCTGTTGTAGAAGATCTGGTCAAAGATTGGGAAGAACAGTTAATAATTGGAATTCTGAATACTTCAGATGACCCTGTTACTAAGTTAAATCGCATGCTCCAATGGGCGGAGACAAGTCATGCAGAAATGGAAATTAAGTACGGATGCGCAATGGGAAATTTGGCAATCGAAATGAGTGCCCAAGATGAGGAATTCCGAGTAAAAATTAAAGAATTTTTTATTCGCTGGGTGAACTCAGTTGCTGATATTTTAACGGAAATGATTAAGGATCATCAGTTAGATGAATCAATTAATCCGAAAAAAAACGCAGAATCCATTGTTGCCATGATTGAAGGCGGAATTTTATTAATGGTAAGCAGACAAAATATCCAAGTATTACAAGATATTTTTGAAGTAATTAAACAACAGTATCATTTAAATTAAAAACAAAAAGTTAACTCAAGACTTACTAACGGATGATTAGTAAGTCTTTTTAAGTTTCAATATTATAATTATTCCCCGATTGTATTATATAAGCTGGCAACGTTCATAATTAATGATTTGCTTTATTCCATTAAATGGCCCGTTTGCGGAAGACTGATCTTATTGAAAATCAATCAAATTTGTATAACAACTATAACATTATTGATTCCAAAAACTATGGTTTTTTATCTTTAATCATCCAGAAGGTACGAAGTGGTAAACAGTCTGTCATTCATTGGTACACTTTTTGTCATTCAGTGGTAAAAGATATGTCAATGATGGTACATTTCATTGGCTGTAATCAGTTTAGGGATGGTATCATCCCCATCCATTGACCAATCTTCAAACTGTTTAATGTCCTTGATTGGCATTCCGGTATTTTTTAAACATAAAATGATTTCCAGAAATTTAAGTGCATCTTCGTCAAAAACTCGGTCCCCTTTTTCAGTTCTTTTGAGAAAGGGGAACAGTCCTTGGTTATCATAGTAGCGTAATTGAGAAATGGATAAATGATTGATTTTTGCAACTTGTCCAATCGTATAATTCATAGGATTTCCCTTATGGTGTTAACCAAGGAATAATCCCATTTTGATTAAGGATTTTCCCATTATAATTTGTTTCGCTTAAAGCGTACTTAGCAATGATTTGTGCACCTTCTGCAGGTGTTTTGCCTCCTGGAGCATTGCCATTAAGGTCAGTGGTGGTAAAACCAGGTGTAAGACCTAAAATTTCAGGACCGTTCGTACCAAATTCTTTACCAAAGGCTAATGTTAAAGAATTCACAGCGGTTTTTGATGAATTACACCCTAGTATATTAAGATGTCCAGCTTCACCATTGTCAAACATCGTTTGGGAAGCCATATCGGTAGTGACGTTTATATATTCGTAGGATTTCAAATATGTACGGAGTACCAGGTTTATTCAACAAAAGGGCACTGTGACCCATCAGGTTAGCATAACTGCCTCCACCCCTTGCATAGGCATGACGAAGGAATGAGTGCAATTGACCCGTTGAGACATGGGAGGGAAAGCCTCCAGGGGCGGCGTGGAGATGTACATTATATGGTAAAATATGGAGTGGTAGCTGACTCCTTTACTATGCCTTCACGAAGCCAAAGTGATCTGAACTCATTTCATTTACCCGTAAATCCAATTACAAGGGTAATGAAATCCTGTAAAATAATTTACAGTCCAGTTCATTTTCTAATTTTTGAATTCTTGCCGTTACCGCGGGCTGTGTTAAATTCAAGTGGTCTGCTGTACGCGAATAATTATTTAACTCAAAAACAGTAATGAAGGTTAAAAGTTGTTCATCATCCATAACATCACTTCCTTATTTAAAAAAATGAGCTCCTTATATATTATGATATCAATAAAAACATTCCGGAAGCTTGTATTAATGCGCTTTCATTTTTTTGTAAAGAATTACAACTAACCAATAATTTAAACTAATTATAGATTTTAATAATGTTAAATTCTAATCAAAAAAATCTTCTTTTTACGGCTAAAATTCAAAATATTTTTTATAATACCGAGACTTCAATAAATTGTGTATAATCATTCATTAATAAAAATAATGTTTTTGAGATTAGGTCATATACATAGTTTCTAAGATGCGGACAACTTCTTCAGATGGAATTCTCATAACATCATTGATCCATTTTCGTACGATTTCAATCGTTCCTCCTGTTGTATAAGTGAAAAAATATTCTAATTGAGTCTCATTAGCATGTGGAAACCGTTTTTTTTGTTCTTTGATTGTTCTTACATACGCAGATTTCAAGATGGTATTTAGCACTTGAGAGCCATTTTTTTCGGTATTGGGATCGGATTCATTTATTTAACCCCCATTGATAATGATCATTGTTATATTCCTCAGTGTAAATTCCTATCAGTTCCTATAATTCCTCAATACTTTCACATTATGAATAGTTAACTTCATCCTTTAAATGACTAAAGAAGAATTCCATTGGTGCGTTGTCCCAGTAGGTTGCCTTACGGGACATTGACAGGGTTAGTCTCATTTTAACTTCACTAGCTTTTGAAACTCCGGGTACGTGTAGTGGAAGCCTTGGTCTGAGTGTAAGAATTGCTTCTGGGTATACCGTACCCGTTAAGGGTGTCTGAAAGTTTCTTAAGAGTATCATAAACGATGTCCATCTTCAGGTTTCTGGAAAGATGATGGGCAACTATTTCCTTTGTAGATGCGTCTTCAACATAAGATAAATAAGCTGGCTGAGCTGATCCAAAGTAGACGTACGTAATTATTAGTAAGTAACACTTTCCCGGGTTCACTTTGATTAAATTTTCTATCAAGTAGATTAGATTGAGTTTTGTGCTCCTGAGTAGCCTTTGCAATTTTCCTTTAAGGATTTATCTGCCTGATCTTCGCTACAAAGTTTAATTTTTTCAAAATCCTTCGAATCTTTTTAGGGTTCATTACTACAAAGTAATCGTTCTCTAAGATCATTTTGATAACAAGAGCACCTGCTTTTGCCTTCTTTTCATCAAAGAATTTTTTAGAAAACTATTCAGTCTTTTTTTATTTATTTTCCTATCTAAAATTTTTTCAGTTATTTGAATAATAGGTTGTTAGAAATATTCCTGTAAGAGTTTTAAAAAAAAGTGGATGGTTAAATTTATAAACAATTGGATGGTAAATTATTATGGCAAATATACTAATATTAATAAATGAGTCTTCTCCAAAAAAATATAATCTCTATTCAGGAGTTTCTGATACAACATAACGTTTTAAGAGGTGTGACATGGATATTTTAACTACATTAGTAATCATTGTCATTGTAATATCAATTATTGCTACATTATTAATAGCCGGAAAAGCGGACGAAAACTATAGTAGTTCTACAAAGAAGAACACTACAAATTTAACTTTAATTTATGTTATTTTTATTCCAATAGTCTTAATCGCCCTTGCTGTATACATTGTATTCTTTGCCTAGTAATCAAAAAACCTATTGTCCTTTGACGATAGGTTTTTTTAGAAAGCATAGGACAATTGACTAAAAATGGAATAAGGGAAACATAATAGTTAAACTAATTACTTTATAAGGACTGAAATATATGGATTGGAAACCAGATCGCCAAGCCAAAAAAGCAATATATAAACAACTTGCAGAATATATCGAGAATGGAATTGCAGATGGTACTTTTCCTCCAGATAAACCATTACCTTCTGACAGAACTTTAGCTAAGGACCTTAATGTAAATAGAAGTACAGTAGTTGCAGCCTATGATGAATTGGAGTCAAATGGACTAATCCAAAGAAACAGAGGAAGCGGTACGACCGTAAGTAAGGATATTTGGGGAATTACGAAGAAACGGATTCCAAGCTGGAACAGGTATATTGAAGCAGGATCGTTTTTACCTAACTTGCCTATAACACAGAGAATAAGGAAAGAAGCAGTAGAACATAAGTTAATCAATTTAGCTAGCGGAGAACTGTCAGAGGATCTTTTTCCGCTGAAATACTTAAGGGAGATTACTTCCTCTAGATCGTTTATTGGCAGTTTAGGATATGATCATCCTCAAGGAAACGCAATATTACGAGAAACGATTGCAAACCATGTTAGGCAATATCGAAAAATTGAAACCAATCCTTCATCGATATTAATTACATCTGGCGCACAACAAGCATTACACTTGGTGGTTCAATGCCTATTGAAACAAGGTGATGCAGTGGCATTGGAAGATCCCTCTTACAACTATAATCTTCCAATATTTAAATCAGCAGGACTGAGACCTTATTACATTCCTGTAAACAAGAATGGTATCAACCCGGATGATTTACTATCCTTGCATAAAAAGCATCGAATCCGAATGATATTCTTGAATCCTGCTTTTCAAAATCCAACGGGTGCTTTACTTAGTGAAAAGAAACGGAAAGCCATTCTTGAAATATCTTCAGAGCATGGTATCCCCGTAGTTGAAGATGACCCTTACAGTTTAACATCCTTTTCAGGGGAAAAGGTCTCTACTTTAAAATCAATGGATATGAATGGGAATGTCTTATATATTAGTTCTTTATCAAAGATCGTTGCTTCTGGATTAAGAATTGGTTGGATTATAGGCCTTACACCTGTTATTGAGAGATTATCCGATGCGAAGCAGCAAATTGATTTTGGTCATGCAAGTTTTACTCAGTGGATCGCAAATGACTTTTTAGAATCGGAAAATTTTCATTCTCATATTGAAAATTTAAACAAACAATTAGAAAAGAGAAGAGATCAAATAGTTACTAGTCTTAATTTTTATTTAGGGGACAAAGTTGATTTCTCCATCCCTAAGGGAGGAATTCATATTTGGTGCAAGATAAAGAAAGAGGTTAATGAAATGAAATTACTGGAAGAATCCATCAAAAGGGGAGTTATTTATGTCCCAGGCTATACGATGGGGTCTCAAAAAGGTTTTTTTCGTTTTACATTTGCTAGGGAAAATGAAGGATCAATAGATGAGGGAATTAAAAGGTTTGCGGACGCAATTAGGTCTATTTAATGCTTATAGTTAGAAAGGATCATGTTATAAACGTGATCCTCTTTTTTTATCTACTATAAGTGGACGGTGAAAAAAGCGGTTAATTGGATGGTCATAAAAATCCAAAATCCTATAATATGGAGAAGTGAATTCTTATATGTCTATACGATTGACTTAGATAATGAATATTATTATGTGTATGTGTGAATTGATTCACAATTATGCGTCAACTTAAAAATGACTGATAGGAGGGAATGGCCGTGGTTGAAATGAATCAGATTTTAAAGCGCAGGGCATTAGATCGTATTAAACCCTATACACCAGGTAAGCCTCTATGGGAGGTTAAAGAAGAATTAGGATTGAAACAAGTAATTAAATTAGCCTCTAATGAAAATCCTCTGGGTGCTTCACCGAAAGCGATTGAAGCCATCTCTAAAATACTGAATGAACTGAATCGTTACCCTGATGCAAATGCCGTCGAGTTAAAGAAGACTATTGCTTCCTGCTTGGATGTAAAAACGGAACAATTAATCATTACAAACGGAGCAGATGAATTAATTACATTAATATCTGAAACCTATCTTGAGCCAAGTGATGAGATTATTGTCCCTTTTCCTTCATTTAGTGAATATGATTTTGGTGAACAGCTGATGGGTGCAAAGGTCGTTCCTGTACCGCTTGATCATGAATATCAATTTAATATTGAATCGATTTTAGCAGCAGTGACAGAACATACAAAATTAATTTATATCTGTTCTCCTAACAACCCAACAGGTACTTATATGCCAAAGTTGATGCTAGAAGAGCTGCTTCATTCTCTACCTAAAAATATTTTAGTTGTTTTTGATAGTGCCTATAGTCATTTTGCTGCAAACGAAGATTATACAAATGGATTGGAATTTGTACGTTCTGATTATCCCATTATCGTATTACAAACCTTTTCTAAAATTTATGGTCTTGCTGGTGTAAGGGTAGGTTTTGGTGCGGCACCAGAATCTATTATCCAAAGCATATTACATGTGAAAGAACCATTTAATGTTAATAGTCTTGCACAGGCTGCTGCAGCTGCTGCTATAACAGACGAGGAACATGTTAATCATTCAAAAAAAGTGAATACAAAAGGTCTTGAACAGCTTTACAATGCGCTGACAGAATTTGGGATAAAATATACAAAAAGCATGAGTAATTTTATTTTGATTGAATTCGGGGCAAATGCAAAAGAGGTTTATCAACAGCTTTTAGCTCTAGGAGTAATCGTTCGTTATGGCGATATATGGGGATTGCCAGGACATATCCGAATATCTATTGGAACACAGGAAGAGAATACAGTATTGATAGAAGCAATTAGTTCTATTCTCTTAGAATTAAGGTTAGTTAACTTTAAAGGGGAAGTAAAATGAACGAACTAGCTAAGAAGTTAAACAATGACTTATTAAAATATAATGCTACGATCTATCACTTATTATCTGAGTTAGGAAAGAAACTGTATTATCCAAAAGGAATCTTAAGCCAAAGTGCTGAAGCAAGTAAAAAGGCAACACGTTTTAATGCAACGATAGGAATTGCAACTGAAAACGATGCACCTATGCATTTTGAGCATATTCAAGAAACTTTACAGGGATATTCACCTGATGATGTATACCCTTATGCCCCACCACCTGGGAAATTAGATTTACGTTTGGAATGGAAACGGAAATTATTAAGAGATAATCCTTCCTTAAAGGAAACACATATGGGTCTGCCAATTACAACGAATGCGTTAACTCATGGGTTGAGCATTGCTGCTGATCTTTTTGTTGATAAAAATGACGTAATTATTCTTCCAGATAAATATTGGGGGAACTATCAGACGATTTTTCACATTCGAAGAGGGGGTGAGCTTAAGACATTTAGCTTATTTAATCAGTTTAATAGATTTAATGTTCAGGCGCTTAGAGAAAGATTAATGGAACAGAAGGAAGCGGGGAAAGCTATTGTCTTGCTTAATTTCCCCAACAATCCGACTGGCTATACTCCAGGTGAAGAAGAAGTCCAAGGAATTATTTCGGTATTAAAAGAAGCAGCGGAGGTAAGTATCCATGTAGTTGTAATCCTCGATGATGCCTATTTCGGGCTGTTTTATGAGGATTCAGTTAAAGAATCTTTGTTTGGGAGGTTAGCAGGGCTTCATCCGAATTTATTACCGATTAAAGTAGATGGGGCAACAAAAGAGAATTACGTTTGGGGGTTAAGAGTGGGATTCCTTACTTTTGCTTCCGAAAGCCCAGAAATCTTAGAAGTATTGGAGCAAAAAACAAAAGGTCTAATTAGAGGAACGATTTCTAGTAGTTCGCATCTGTCTTCAGACAATTATTTTACATTCACTGCAATCCACTCGTTTTGAAGTTGAAAAGCATAAAAAGCATAAAGTAATGAAACAAAGAGCCATAAAGGTAAAAGAGATTGTCCGAAATAAAAAGTATCAGACTGTTTGGAGTTTCTATCCATTTAATTCAGGCTATTTTATGTGTTTAAAGCTTAAAGATGTAGATGCAGAAGAATTAAGACTTCATTTGCTAAATCAATATGGGGTAGGCACAATAGCAATTAACTCGACAGACTTAAGAATCGCCTTTTCTTGTGTAGAAGAAGAAGATTTAGAAGAGCTCTTTGAATTGATTTATAAAGGTATAAAAGATTTATTAAAAAAGGAAGTTGAAAAAACAATTTAGCAAGTTTGGTTCTTTTTATGTAGGCAAGTACCTGTCTAAACTCTTTAATCATCTACTACAACTATGATTTTACAAAATATAAGATGAGATAGGGTGTGTAACACATTGGTAAACCAATTTGATACATCATTATTTACAGCCCTAAAAAAACATGCAGAAAAAAATCCAATCCAATTTCACATTCCCGGTCATAAAAAAGGGAATGAATGGATCCTGAATTTAGAGAATTTATTGGCGAAAATGCACTTTCATTCGATTTGATCAACATAGGGCCTCTTGATGACCTGCACCTCCCTAAAGGAATTATCAAACAGTCACAGGAGTTAGCGGCTGAAGCATTTGGTGCGGATTATACCTTCTTCTCTGTACAGGGAACTAGTGGAGCCATTATGGCTATGATCATGTCAGTTTGTGGACTAGGTGATAAAATTCTAGTTCCACGAAATGTTCACAAATCCATCATGAGTGCGATTGTTTTTTCTGGTGCTGTTCCGATTTTTATTCATCCAGAAGTGGATTCACACTTCGGTATCTCTCAGGGTATTACACCCGATTCTATTGAGAGAGCATTAGTTTTACATCCGGATACAAAAGCTGTGCTTGTCATCAATCCTACGTATTATGGTGTATCGGGAGATTTAAGAAAAATAGTGAAGATTGCACATTCTAGGAACATACTAGTACTTGTAGATGAAGCGCACGGCGCACATATTCATTTTCATCAGGAACTCCCGTTATCAGCAATGGATGCCGGGGCTGATTTGGCTGCTACAAGCGTGCATAAATTAGGAGGATCTCTTACACAGAGTTCTATTTTAAACCTACGCGGTAACCTAGTATCATCTAAACGGGTCCAATCTGTATTAGCACGATTAGAAAATCAGAGAAAACACGTTCAAAGATTAACCAAATAGACCATCTATATTGTATGGGTCGAGAAGTCTTGGAATCTAGCGCAGCTGTGGCGATGGATCCAACCCAAGCTATTAATATCTGTAAAAGAACTAGGGCTTACCGGGTATGATGTTGAAAAATGACTTCGCAATCGATTTAATATTGAAGTCGAATTATCTGACCTATATAACATCCTTTGTATTGTTACACCAGGGGATTCCGAGGAAGATTTACAAACTCTTGTACAAGCATTAACCGAATTGTCTCTGGAATATAAAGTTCAGCCGACAAAAATGTAGACAGTTCAGTCTTGTTACCAAAGATTCCAGCTTTAGCATTAACACCACGGGATGCTTTCTATGCTGAAACCGAAGTGATTCCATTTGAACAATCTGCTGGAAAGATTATTGCAGAGTTTGTTATGGTTTATCCTCCAGGGATTCCCATCTTTATACCAGGAGAAATCATTAAGAAGATAATCTACTGTATACGAGAAAAAATATCGAAGCAGGTCTTCCTGTTCAAGGGGCAGACGACGAGGAACTAAAAACTATACGTGTGATTAAAGAACATTCAACAATTATATAAAAATTCTTGGATGGTCTGTTTTAATTATTTTTCTATTATCATATTGGTTAAATGTTGGTTATCGACTTGTTATGAATCTCAATTATCTAAAATGTTTAATGATCAATGATATAAATCTGCTAGAGGGGTTATAAACATGGTGAATACGAATCAAAGTGTGAGGGTTGCTGTTATTTAAGCTGCTCCTATTCTAATGGACCTTAATGCAACCTTAGAAAAATCAGTTAGATTAATTAATAAGAGAAGCTGGTGAAAGAGGCAATATTGTTGTGTTCCCTGAGGCCTTTATCCCTGCATATCCTAGAGGCTTATCATTTGGAACCGTTAATGGAAGCCGTACTGAAGACGGAAGGAAAGACTGGTATCGATATTGGGAGAACTCGATTCCTGTACCTGGTGAAGCGACAGAAATACTTGGGGAGGCCGCACGAGAGGCTGGCGTTTACCTTATTATGGGAGTAATTGAACGAGATAGCGAAAATAGTGGAGGAACTCTTTATTGTTCGGTTATTTTCATGGGCCAGATGGATCGCTTTTAGGAAAACATCGTAAATTAAAACCCACAGCAGCGGAACGAATTGTTTGGGGTGAGGGGGATGGAAGTACACTCCCTGTATTTGATACCCCGTATGGGAAGATTGGGGCATTGATTTGTTGGGAAAACTATATGCCTTTAGCAAGGGCCGCCATGTATGCTCAGGGTGTTCAGCTTTATTTTACACCAACAGCCGATGCTAGGGAGTCTTGGCAGTCAACCATTCGCCATATTGCAATGGAAGGAAGATGCTTTGTTCTGTCCTGCAATCAATACGTAACCAAGGATATGTATCCAGAAGATTTAGCTTGTTATGATGATTTAAAGTCTGCTCATGAAGTCATGTGTAATGGAGGAAGTGCAATTGTTGGACCTTTGGGTGAATACATTACTGAACCTGTTTGGGGAAAAGAAGATATCATCATGGCTGACCTTGATATGAAACAAATCGCATACAGCCAATTTGATTTTGATCCAGTTGGTCATTATTCAAGACCGGATGTTTTTAAGTTGTTAGTTAACAAAGAAAAACAAGAGAGCACACTTTGGCAGAGATAACACACTTTAGAATAGATCAAATGGTAGGAGTGGCAATGTGGATAATGAAATAGAAAATGTAGAATTTAATCAAATAATTAATGACCATCTTAAACCATATATTAGACAAATTGATGAGAAGGCTTATTATGCGAAAGAATTTTTGAATGCAGTGGGTAAAGCGGGTTTTTTTAGTTCAAACTTTTTACAGAAGGAAGATGTCCACTGTAGAGAGCTATATATTATAGAAGAAACGGCAAAGTATTGCATGACGTCAGCTTTTACATTATGGTGTCATTTAGCTGCTTTGGCGTCTTTCAGGTTGAGCAACAATCCATTTATCAGCAGCCACTTACTACCATTATTTGAATCAGGGGACGCCCTAGCTGGAACGGGATTATCAAATGCAATAAAGTATTATGCCGGGTTGGAAAGAATCCGACTTAAAGCTAAAAGAACAGATGGGGGATATACGATAAGTGGAAGCTTACCGAACGTGTCTAATTTGGATCATGATCACTGGTTTGTTATCCTAGCATCTTTAAATGAAAAACAAAGAATTATTTGTTCACTTCCAGTCAATGTAGACGGATTAGTTTTAGAAAGTAAAACAAATTATATAGGATTAAATGGTAGTGCAACATACTCCTGTTTCTTTGATAATGTGTTTATCCCTGATAAATGGATTATTTCCGAAGAAGCGGATGGATTTATACCAAAAGTCCGTCCAATATTAGCACTCTACCAAATACCTTTAGGAATAGGAGTTTCACAGGCTGCTATTGAATCAATTGTAAAAAGTCATCTGAAAGATATAGAAGTAAATCAGCATTTAAAACCTAAGCCCACAGAATTGATTAATAAATTACAGATTGTACGAAACAGAACATATGAATATGCTCGCTATGCGGATTTAAGCACTATTGGGAAGGAAATATTATTAACCCGACTTGATATAGCCAAGTTAACCCCTGAAGTAGTACATGCAGAAATGCTTTATTCCGGTGGGCAGGCATATATCCAAGGGAATGATACGTTTAGGAGGTTAAGAGAGTCTTATTTCTTAGTAAATTTAAGCCCAACAATAACGCAATTAGAAACACTCTGTTAGCTTTCTAACCAAACAAAAAACATTGGCGTGAATTTCACTTCAATGTTTTTTGTTTGGATTTGGTTAACGAAGATAGATAATTCAGGACTGGTCTTTCTATCCGAGTAAGCTGGATGGGGAAAAAACATTTATATTGGATGGTTTATTATTCTGGAAATTTTTTATTATAGAGGAGTAATAGTTAAGTGAAATGCAATGGTCAATATAAGTGATTTTTGTTGAGAGGTGATTTTTTTTGCATTTTCAAGTGATAAACAGTCCATTTAACCACAAACAGACAGAGCTTCTTAACCAAGTTTTACCAACATTAACAGATTCGCAGAAGATTTGGTTAAACGGCTATCTAAATGCATCCCAGAATATCCAAAACCAAGCGTATATTGAAGCACAAAAAGAATTTACAGTTCAGACAACAACAGCGGCTCAAGCAACAGAGTCAACCTATTCAAGAAACAATCCATTCAAGGCTGAAGTATTAGAAAATATTAATTTAAATGGCAGAGGTTCGAATAAAGAAACACGGCACTTAGAGTTATCGCTAGAAGGATCCGATCTTACATATGAACCGGGGGACAGTCTTGGTATTTATCCCCAAAATGATCCGGCACTCGTGGAATTACTTCTAAATGAAACAAACTGGAATCCGAAAGAAAGTGTAATCGTAAATAAGCAAGGAGATGTTCACGCGCTTAGAGAAGCTCTCACGTCTTATTTCGAAATTACCGTATTAACGAAGCCACTTCTTCAACAGGCAGTGCAACTTACAGAAAATCAAGATTTAAAAGACCTAGTATCAACTGGCAATGAGGACAGATTAAGAGAGTACGTGAAAGGTCGCGATTTGCTAGATTTAATTCGTGATTTTGGACCGTGGACTGGTTCCGCTCAAGATATTATCTCTATTTTAAGAAAGATGCCCCCGCGTTTATATTCGATTTCAAGCAGTCTATCTGCTAATCCTGATGAGGTGCATTTAACGGTCGGTGCTGTGCGATACGATACACATGGCCGTGAACGAAAAGGCGTTACTTCCATCTTTTGTGCCGAGCGTCTGCATCAGGGCGATATACTGCCAATCTTTATACAGCATAATAAGAACTTTAAATTGCCTGAAAATCCGGATACACCAATCATTATGATTGGACCAGGTACGGGTATTGCTCCGTTTCGGGCATTTATGCAGGAACGAGAGGAAAGTGGAGCAAGCGGGAAAACCTGGTTGTTCTTTGGCGACCAGCATTTTGTGACTGATTTCCTCTATCAAACAGAATGGCAAAAAGTGTTAGAAAAAGGAATTCTCACAAAACTAAATGTTGCCTTTTCCCGTGATAGGGAGGAAAAGGAGTATGTCCAGCACCGTATGCTTGAGCAGAGTAAAGAATTGTTCGAGTGGCTTCAAGAAGGAGCACATGTTTACGTTTGTGGAGATGAGAAAAACATGGCACGCGATGTTCAAAATGCACTTATCGATATTATTCAACAAGAAGGCGGGTTGAGCCGAGAAAAGTCAGAGGAATATCTTGCCACTATGCAACAACAAAAACGATATCAGCGTGATGTATCTTAATATGATTGAAAGGAGTTTATAACATGGTAAAAACAATCTTAAAAGCGCCGGATGGCCCTCTAAGCGATGTAGAGCGCATTAAGCAGGAAAGTAATTATTTAAGAGGTACCATTGCTGAATCTATGGAAGAACCAATCAGTTCTGGGATTTCTGATGATGATAATAGGTTGATGAAATTTCATGGCAGCTACCTGCAGGATGACCGTGATCTCCGCAATGAGCGCCAAAAGCAAAAGCTTGAGCCTGCCTATCAATTTATGATACGTGTCCGCAGGCCGGGTGGCGTGGCAACACCTGATCAATGGCTTGTTTTGGATGAACTCTCTGAAAAGTATGGAAATGGAACCCTTAAATTATCAACACGACAGGCATTTCAAATGCACGGGGTTTTAAAATGGAACATGAAAAAAACGCTTCAGGAAATTAATGGAGCTCTTATGGATACAATTGCAGCATGTGGGGATGTAAACCGCAATGTGATGTGCAACCCAAACCCGTATCAATCTAAAATTCACGGCGAAGTGTATGAATGGGCAATTTGTTGAGCGACAGGTTATTGCCGCGTACTAGAGCCTATCACGAAATTTGGCTGGATGAACAAAAAATTGCCGGCACACCTGATGTCGAAGAAATTGAACCAATGTATGGGCCGCTTTATTTACCACGGAAATTTAAGATTGGTATTGCCGTTCCTCCATCAAATGATATTGATGTTTTTTCACAGGACATTGGGCTTATTGCTATTGTTGAAAACGATAAGCTGATTGGTTTTAATGTGGCATTAGGCGGCGGAATGGGGATGACACATGGCGATAAAAAAACATATCCACAGCTTGCTAAAGTCATCGGCTTCTGTACTCCAGATCAAATCTATGAATTGGCGGAAAAAGTAATTACAATCCAGCGTGACTATGGGAACCGCTCCAACCGCAGTAATGCTCGGTTCAAGTATACTGTGGACCGTCTTGGTTTGCAAACAGTAAAAAATGAACTAGAAGATCGCTTAGGATGGAGCCTTCAGGAAGCAAAACCATTTCATTTTGACCATAACGGCGACCGTTATGGCTGGGTAGAAGGTGTTGAAGGAAGCTGGCATTTTACGTTGTTTGTTGAAGGCGGCCGAATTGCGGATGTTGGTGATTATCAACTGAAAACTGGCTTGCGTGAAATTGCCAAAATCCATACAGGTGATTTTCGTCTAACCGGCAATCAAAACCTTGTTATTGCTAACGTATCAAGTGAACAAAAGAACAAGATCAGTAAACTAATAGACCAATATGGTTTGACCGACGGTAAACATCATAGTGCACTCCGCCGTAGTTCAATGGCATGTGTATCACTTCCTACTTGTGGATTGGCAATGGCGGAAGCGGAACGGTATTTGCCTGTTCTTCTAGATAAGATAGAGACCATCGTTGACGAGAATGGGCTAAGGGATGATGAGATTACGATTCGTATGACTGGCTGCCCAAATGGTTGTGCACGTCATGCGCTTGGTGAAATCGGTTTTATCGGAAAATCACCAGGTAAATATAATATGTATCTAGGCGCCTCATTCGATGGCAGCAGATTAAGTAAAATGTATCGTGAAAATATTGGGGAAGAAGAAATCTTGAAAGAACTGCGTGTTCTCTTGTCCCGCTATGCAAAAGAACGGGAACTGGGCGAGCACTTTGGAGATTTTGTTATCCGTGCCGGCGTTGTCAAAGCTACAATAGACGGAACGAATTTTCATGATTAATACGCTTTGAGACAGGAATACACTCCTGTCTCTTTTTTTTGTGGTCTATATTTTAGTATTTATTTTAGATTCTTGGTAGGCTCGTGCAAGTCTTTGTATCCCCTCGTTAATCATATGATTATCAACACTACTAAAGGTCAATCTAAAATATTGCTCTTGGCTTCCAAGTGTTGTGCCCGGAGTAAAGACCATTTTTTGTTTAAGTGCTTCCTTAAAGAGTATACGATCATTTAATTTTCCCTCATTAATTTTACACCAAAGATGTACACCGCCAGTAGGAGAAGAAAAACTTATTTCATCCTTTAACTCTCTTTTTAATGAATCCATTATTAAGTCTCTTTTAGCTATTAAACCAGTTTTAAGAAAGGTAATATGTTCATCGAAGTGTTGAGAAGTCAAAAGACTTGTGGCGATCCGTTGCGAGAAAATGGAATGCCCAAAATCAATTTGATGTTTCGCATCTGTTAAACGGTCAATGACTAATTGAGGACGAAATCCAGCCAATTCGAAGCCCCGAAGCAATTATTTTCGAAAGCGAACTAATGTAAAGTACAATCCCTTCACTATCCATCGATTTTAATGTTTGCTCTGAACGAGAAGAAGCTGCTGTAGTTGATTGTAACTACAAAATATATTTAAAAAGCCAGGACAAAATCAATCTAGATGAAGTAAGTAATTTAATAGAAATATCAAGTGATGGAAATATTGAAGTAAAGTATCAAAGGCCAATAAATTCTTAAGGCAAAATAAAAATCCTACCAGGATCCCGGTAGGATTTTTATCCGGCTGTAGTCAGCAGCCTTAAGCACTTTTTTCCGGCTGGACCAACAGCCGCTAGTCACTTTTACTCCTCGAATACACCACTCGAAAGAAGGATGAGCTATTATCTATTTTATCAGATTTTAATCGTTATAAAACAGAATATCCTCTTTTTTTATCCAGGCGATGCGACCGTTTGAATATCTCACCTTGTAGTAGCGTTCATTTCCTATGCCTACGATACGACCGACTTGCAGCCTCGTCCAAGTCGGCTTTCCATGAGTGATTACTAAAGTTCCAATGCGATTTTTCATTTGTATTACCCCTTCGAAAAAAATAAGAAGGATGTTGGGGCTAATATAATATATAAGTAAAAATCAGTTATAACAGTGTTTTTTATACAAGTAGTGCTCTAATTTTAGTTTATTCAATAAGGCGAAAGGAGGTTGCATAAACCTCCTTTATTACTTGGCTTACTATAACAATAATACAAAAGTTTGGTCACATCTTTGGTCACAACTTGGTCACGAATTATATGTTTTTAAATATCATTAGTAAAATTAAATGATTTATTACTAGTTAAAAAATGCATTAAATCAAGACTTTACGGTATTAAATAAAACTAATTGGTATCAAAAAAGATTCCTTCCCTCTAACTTCAAAACTGCTTGAGAGGTGAGTCCCGTCTCTGCTGGTTTCGATTCCCAGGTGGTCCCGCCAACCATAATCATTACTACATATTTACCGCACGGTGAATTTTTTCATTGATGCGGTTTTTTGTTTATTTATCAAAGAGTAGCGTAAAACCCCTTTCTTTAGAAATGGGGATATAAGCCATTCTTTTTTTCTTTTTACTACCACTCTCTATTCAAATAGTGGTAAAATATAAATGTAGAACAAATGTTCCTGGTGGAGGTGAAAATGAAAATGGAGCAGAACAAAAAGAACCTTAAAGAGCAGAAGAAAAAAGAATCAAAAGGGGATATCGTCATTCGGAAATTTCCGTTGCGTTTAACCGAGGAGGAGAGAAGCTTAGTCGATACTATTCGCAAGGAAGCTGCGAATCTTTGGAATGATGTTTTAGATCTTCATTGGTGGCTATACGATGTGTATAAGATATGGACGAATGCTTCTGAAAAGAAGAAATGGTACAATGCAACCACACATACCTTACACTCTCAAACGATCCAAGCCATCATCGAATTACATGAAGAAACATGTAAAAGAACGAGGATACTTCGAGCGAAAGGAGAAAAGCAGTGGCGGTACCCTTGGAAACATAAGAAATTTTTCATCGTTAAATATAAAAAAGCTATTATTAAATTAAAAGAAGAAAAGCTTGTCTTTAGCAACGGCAAAAATCAAACCCCCTTCGTGATTCCTCAACCAAAGCACATTGATTTCCATACTATAAAAAGCGCCGAAATTGTTTGGCATAAAAATCAATACTGGATGCATCTGGCAGTGGAAGTGCCAAAACAAATACCTGTTCAAGGTGAAAATGAAGCGGGGTGTGATTTAGGATTAATTCACGCAGCTGTTTTAAGTAACGGGAAAAATCACTTTATTGTAACAGGCAGGGAACTCCGATCCTTGCAACGCTATAGAAACAAAAGATTGAAAGCGTTTCAGAAACAAATTAGCCGGAAAAAACCAGGTTCGAATAATAGACAAAAACTCATTTTACGTAAACGCCGTTTTTTAGAAAAAATGGAACGGAGAATCGAGTACCTCTTGCATTCTATATCGAAAATGGTGACCGATTGGTGTGTTGAAAAACAAATCAAAAAACTCTTTATTGGATCACCGGATGGAGTTCAAAAGAATACAAAAAAGAAAAAGAAAACGCGTAAAGAGATTCGCCAACAACTGTCCAATTGGAGTTTTGGACAATTAATCGAGAAAATAAAATATAAACTGAGACTCCGAGATGTGACGGTCCAACTAGTAGAAGAGTCTTATACTTCTGGAACCTGTCCTTCTTGCGGTGAGTTCCACAAACAATGGAATCGAAACTTCCACTGTAGTAAGTGTGGAGCGACGGGACATAGGGATGTAGTGGGTGCCATTAATATTTTGGACAAGTCTAAAAATAAACACCTCACCCCAAACCGTGAATTACCTAAAATTCAAGATACAACGTATCGCCGAGTCCTTTTAACGCCCATTGTTTCGCACAATGGTAGGAAAAGAACAGTGGTGTAGTGCCTATGATTGGGCTGCGGTATGTGGTCTTTACCTCATGTCGTAATAAACTGGAGAAGTAGTAAGACCTGGAAGCCTAGGCTGAAGGGCGACTTTGATGAAGGTTTAAAAAAGAATCCCCTAGATTTATCTATGGGGAGAAGTCAAAGTGCAATTTCAAACTTTTGATACCGGGGTTTCCCTAGCAGATTTATGATTTAATTATTGAGCGTAGTAAAACATTTCTGTGAAACAAGAAAATTCGGGGGTATCTGTGACGAGCGTGTTGGTTCATTTGCAGTCTCCTATTTTTTTAAGCAAAATTCATTTACCAACAATAACGCAACTAGTTTATAATATAAGGATGTCCAAATGGGTATTAGGAGTCTATTCATGACACTAAGAAGATTTAAGTAGGTGAGTACAGTCGATGTTATTGAAACACGGGTGAGAGGTTTTATTGGAGATATTCAACACCCTAAACAGAAAAAGAAAATAAATATTAACGATTTAGAATTTCAGTTGCGGAAGCTATTGGATGATTATTTTGAAATGGACGGTTATTCGTTGTTTTATCGTGCAATAGAAACATTGCAAGCTGAAGGACAACTTTTCCCTGTTCAAAATAATCAATACAATGATAGAACACCAGCTCTGCCATTATACTACTGGGTAAATATAAAAGTTAAGGCAGCCAAATGGGATCGTCTCGAGATGATGAAATTAAGTGATCAATTTGATTTTTCCTATTATGAACGGCATCCCGAATGGCAAACGAAAGACGAATGGAATCGAATCCAGAATTTATATACTTTTCTCCAATCCAGTCTGGACCGGGAAATTGTATCATTAGAAGAAAGAAGCCTGGAGCTCTTTGGCCATGAAAAATTCTTATTTGATAGCGATAGCTTTCCTGATGGAAAAGGATTTTTAGCTAGAATTGGAATATCAGAAGACCAACTTAAAGTGGTGAACTATGGGGAGCCTTTTGTATTTTGGATGAAACAAGGGAAAGAAATTAAAGATATTCAGAGGGTACTAATCGTCGAAAATCTATCTTTCTTTCATACTTCCATTAAATTATTGGAAGCGAATAAACTCGATTATGAACCCGAACTCATTATTTATGGTGAAGGGACTAAAATTGAACGGAGCTTTTCCTTTTTCTTTCGAATGTTTCCCCAAAAATCCTATCTTTTATACTATGCAGGAGATATTGATGCCGCAGGTTACGGTATCATCATTCGGCTTATAGAAAAATATCCAGATTGCTGTTTTCAGCCTGCCTTAAAGATTTATCGAAAAATGCTCGAATGTCTAGAACAAAGGAATGACCAGAAAATCGGTCAAACACAAAACCTCAAATATCGTGATCTATTCTTGCAATGGTTTACTGAAGATGAGCAAGCGTTATTACTGAAATTATGGCAGGAAAATAAGCGAATCCCACAAGAAGTCTTAACAATCGAAACATGGAGGAGATGGATGTGAACGAATCATGGGAAGGTTTCGCCCAGCGAATGCAACGATTAAATCCACTGTTTGAGCTTGGCAGGGGTATGGAAGTAGGAGAGTTGAAGCCTCATATCCAAACGATTCTCATGCAGGTGCTCCTCACCATCTTTTATCGAGAATTAAATGATGATGATCAAAGACGCAAATCAGATATCAGGTATATGGTAGAAGATTCCATTAAGCAAATGAAGCTTTTAGCAGACGATAAGCAAATTGAACGGATTACAAGCGGGCTTTTATATCAGGGAAAAGAAGAGTATAGTAAACCGTTTGAAGCCTTATATTACGATGAAATAAGACAATCATGGGAAACGCAAACATTCCGTTATGTCACGATGGATGAACTATATACGAATTTAGAGATGGGCGGATCCATTGTTTATAAGCTCACGGATGTCTCTCAAGAAATGATTTTTATGAGCAGGGAAATGGCTGAGGAATTCTCAATAACGATAGAACAACTCTATAGTATGCAGCTAATTAAAAACGGTAATTTTAGAAAAGCTACTCGAAACCTCGATCACCTCATTTCACGAGTAAACCGCTTAATGTCAAAAGAATTCACTTTCCAAAAGGAAATGATTAACAATCCCAAAATCTTATTGATTGAAGAAGAATGGCAAAGGCCGACAATCGTGTTGAAATTGAAAAGCAATTTGAAGAAGAAAAAAACCACTTCCGTACCATTACTAGCATGATCGAAAAAACGAAACGAAGAAATAAAGAAGATGATTATATTCAGAAAGAATTGATTCTTCTCCAAGAAAAAATTGGCCATACAAGGCAATTGCATGATCGGTTTGCCAAGCTAGTCATTCAAAATATCTCATATGAGATGAAATTAAAAGCGGAAAACCCTTCATTGTTTTGGGAAACCAGCCTGGTTTCCTTTAGAGAACATATTTATGAAAATTGGTTAATGAAGGAAGGAGTTCATAGTTTCGAGGTTATAGAAAGAGTACTTTCTCCTTTATTTTCACCGAAGAATGAATTTATTCTTCCGCTTGATTGGATTTGGGGTGAACAAGAATTTGATGAAAAACAACTAACGGATGCTTTAAAGGAAGAAGAGGCAGAAGAAAGCATTACTCGTCTGCGAGTGACGAACTGGGAGTCTGTTATTAAGGCATGGAGTTATGTTTTTCAACATTTACAAACATATGGAGAGTTTTCATTAGCTGATTTATCGACGATGCCATTAGAAGTGCAGGATTTATGGTTTGAAGAATCTGAAACGATTGATTTATGGATGATGTTTGATAAAAAGCCGCTGAAGGTTCAAGTGCTGCATCGGAAGGAAGAAACATTAAGTGACGAGAGGGAAATCCTTCTTTATAAACTAATAAAGGAATATCCGCAATTTCAAGTGTTTGAAGGCTTGAAAATCTTTACCATGTTTGATCATCGAGCGGAGCCTTTCCTATGGTATCAAATGAAAATTACCCCTTTTAAGATATGTGTCCAGGAGGAGAAATGATGAATGCAGAATCAATCAAAAAAGCATCAGCTGTCTATTTTTCGTTATTAAAAGATAAAGTAATTGACGAAAATAGCGAACACTTCCAGACGTATTTTGATCCGGAAGTGAGACAGACAGTTCTTTTATTAGCTGATGAATCAGGTACATATATCATTGAATCCCCAAAACGGATCCAATTAGTTGTCCAGCCGACCGGATCTGTCTTTGCTACGAATTTTACCCATTTGAAAGAAAAGCATCGACAAATCGAAACGAAAAAACACTTTCATCTTATTAGCGTTGTCATTATGTCCTTTTTAGCAGCAATAGACCGCAACCAGGCTGCAAAAATCCGAACAAAGCGGGAAGGGATTAGCTACTACGCATTAGAACGGCAAGTCAACGACCTCATGATAAATTGGGATAGTATTCTAATAGCTAAACCTGCCTTCGGAAAAGAAGAACGAATTGATATGAAGGAAGTTGTGACAACTTGGAAATACATGGAGGTTGACACGGAGGATTATGGGGTTAAAAAAGGCAATAGACGAACCAGAATAGGTTTAATTGCCAGCGCTATGCGCTTATTAGAGACTGAGGGGTTAATCGTCATTCTTGATCGGGATGATATTCCAAAGGTGATTCCAAAAACTGAGCTTTTTGAGCGAATTGAATACCTGTATCACGATTATGATCGTTATGAATTATTTAAAAAATTAATGACTACAGAGGAGGATGAGCATGCCGAAAATCCATCGAATTAGAATTGTTGGCTGAAGTATGATGGCATGCAAAAGCAATATAAAGATACCACTTTTAACTTCCATAATGAAGAGACATCAACAAATGGTCTCATTGCTATGATGAATGGGGGTGGGAAAGGTGTATTCCTTCAAACAATCTTCCAAATACTTAAACCTGGTACCTCATGGGGAAAACAAAACAATCGTTATTATCAGCAGTTCTTTTTTAATAATAAAGAGCAATTTATTCCATATACATTTCATGTTCTCATTCAATGGGAATTGGACGGTTCTGACCGCCGGCATTTGGTAACTGGAGGAATGTTCTCAGCCGAACAGCGGATTTCGATGAGTGAAGAAAGTGGATATGAAAGCAAAACTTTGGAACAGGAAGCGAAGATCCTCCCTAATATTACATTTTATACAAGAGAATTTGAACGGAAAGAAGAGGTATCGCTTGAGCATATTCCACTCTATGAAAATGATGAGGTTGCTGAAACCGAAAGCTTGAAGGATTATTTAAACTGGAATGGATATGACGTTTACCGAGATACGAAGAAGCACTATCGCATTCTTGATACATACGGAATTAACCGAAAAGACTGGGATATTATGAAGGAGATTAACAAGGATGAAGGCGGCGTCGGGAAATACTTTGAGGGAGCTGAGGATGATCATTCCCTGTTCCAAAAACGAATCATTCCTACTGTAAGTCAAGTCTTGCATCGGACAGAACATCAAAAGAACGATCTTGTGGAAATTTTCAAGAGCCAGGCAAGTATTGCTAAGGACCTGCCTGTTCTCTTAAAAAGAGAGCAAGCACATAAGGAATTTTTAGAAGACATTGTCCCTTTTGAAGAAAACTTAGCTAAAGGAGTAGATCATAAAGAAATTGTTCATGCAGGTATAAAGGTAGGAAGACAACTGCTTGGTGCTTTAGAGCATTTGAAGCAATCAGAAGAGGAAACGCTGCTTACTTTAGAGAAAGACATTGGAAAATTAACGATAAGGCAAGCAGATTTACGCTATCAAAATGACAATTTAGAGTATGCAAAAGCTCATAGAGAGGTACTAGATTGGGAGAAGAAATTAGTTGTAGAAAGGAATAAGCATACTTCGTTACAAGCGAACGTTAAGGATAAACAGGAACGAAAAGAACAGCTAGCCTTTCAACTTTTATTGAAAGAGTGGAGTGAAAACGAACAAACGATTCGCTCTCTTTCACAGCAGATAGCGAAATTAGAACAAAATAGTGGCTTAGAGCAAGTGAATCAAAGAATGGATGAAATCAAAATAGAAGCAGCAAAGCAATGGGAGCATTCTTATCTATCAATACTAGAAGCTTGTAAGCAGTATTTGGGGTATCAAAAGTTCATTAAGAAAAAAGGAACGGATTTGTCGCAACAGGATAAACAAAAGACAAAAGAGATTGCTCAGCTTAGTACTGAAATTGATTTTCTATATACTCAAATGCATACATTTGACTCTAAGGAAGAAGCGCTCATCAATGAATTTGGCGACCGCTTAACCTATGACCTAAAGGGCTTTATCGAGAGTCTTTCTAAACAAATTGAAACCAAAAAGGCTATGTTAGAAGAGCTGCAAGCAAAAGATAAAGAATCAAGCGAAAAGCGAAATCAACTTGCCACTTCACATGGTACTCTCTTCCAATCGATTCAGTTTTCTGAAGAAAAATGTAAAGAGTTAAAGGCAGCAAATGAAGAGCAAAAGCAAAAAGAAGCAAAACTATTAGATAGGCTTCATGGGTTATTAGATGATGTCACTGCACCGTTAACCCATGCGCTTCTTTCAAAATATGCAATACAGATTGAAGATATACTAGGCAATAATAGAGAACAAGGTGAACAAATTAAAAAAGACCTTTGGGAAATACAACTGGACAATTCTTTAAATGATGAACCCTTCTGGATTTCGAATAAAGATGTGAAAGAATTAAAGGAATGGATCGATGAAAAGACTGGCATTGATGTGTTTTATGGAACCCAATTTCTCCAATCCTTAAGTGCAGAGAAAATGGCGAACCACCTTAGGACGAATCCGCTTCTTCCATATGGTTTGGTCGTAAGTCAACATCAATGGCAAAAAATTAATCAGCAGGTTCTTTCAGGAAGAATGTTTAAAAGTCCTGTTCCGATTTTCATGCGTGAGGAAATGAACAGTGAAAATCACAAACCATCCTTTGTGATCATTAACGGAACGGAGAAAGAGCTATTAAGTGATAAAAATCAATTCACCAACTGGAAAATAAAGATTGCTAAACAAATAGAAGAAAAGAAAGATACTCTCATTGAAATAGAAAAAACAGAAACCTCCTTACGTCGTATTTTAAAAGAAATTGATCGATTTTTATCAAGCGAGCTTTCTAGTGATCTCGAGAAAACTTTCAATCAGGAACAGAGCGCTCTTCTTTCTAAGAAAACGAAATTTCAGGAAATCACCACACAAGAAGAAAAAGAGAAAGATTTACAGCTTCAGCTAAAAGAGCAGCGGGAAAAGACAAAGCGAAAGATAGAAAAGCTTACAAGAGATGTGGAAACATTAGAGGATTTTGATCAAGAAAAAACGCTTCATCAAGAAAATAAACAGGTGAAACTAGAAAAAGAGAAACAAAAGGAAGCCTTGGTCATCGGGCAGCAAGAAATAGGAAAAGAGCATGAAAATATTGTTGAAATGCAAAACAAGTGGAATCAAACGTATTTGGAATGGAAGCTTACAACCGAACAAAATATAAAGGAGATTGCCTTCTTTATTAAAGAAGCGGTTTTTCCTGCTGATGAAAAAGCAGACTCATGTGAAGAGGTACCGCGATTATCACCACATTTATTAGAAGAGATAAATGGAAGTATCGAAGAGCTAAAACAGCTCCAAAAATCAAAAGAAGAACAGGCTAGAGAATTACTCGTTATTCAAGCAAAAAAAGAATCCGAACAAAAGCAGCAAAAGAAATTAGAGAAAAAACTCAATACTCATACTACGGATTGGAATAAAGCGCCAGAACCAGATGAACCGATGAGTATATTAGAAAATATGCTGCAAACGGCACAGAAGGAAGCGAAGGCAGCGGAAAAAGAAGAACGGGACCAAGGAACGGCTGTAACAGTCGCAGAAACGTCCCAAAAGCATGCAACCGAACAGCGTGACAAGTTAGGAAAGAAAGTATCAAAGCATGAAAAACAGCCTGAAGAATGGGAAGACCTTGACTTAGAAGTAAAAGCAGTTGAAATTAAAGACCAAACGAAAAGAACGAAAGAGGAAATAAAGCAGGCTGAGAAACGCCAAAAAGAAACAGAAGCGAATATTACTGGTTATGAAGGAGATTTGTTAACCTTATCCGTTATCCTAAAGGAGGAAGCGGCAGCATTTACTGATACAGATTTAGAAAAAATTAAGAGTCAAGGAAAGCAATGTATCTTATCCTGGTGCGAAGAACATCAAGCTATTCAGGAAGAAGGCCAAGAGAAGCATGCGAAAATCGAACAATCATTGCGCAATTTAAAGATCACGATTGAAGGAAAAGATTGGGAGATTCGGTTTAAAAATGAGGTATTAACAACATTAGACCATATGGATACGAGGCATTATTCGTATATTCAAAGTGTAGTTAAAAATATGAAGCGTTTTTCACAAAGTGGATTGGAACAATTAGAACGCGACAAAGAAAGGGCAGAAAAGGCACAAAATTTCTGGGCCAGCCGTGCCAGTATGAAGGTCATGAGCATTTCAGAGGCCATTCGTTCAATGATTGCAAAAATGAAGCTGAAAAATGAACGAGGATCCTTTCCACTCGTCCAGCTAAAAGAAGACATCTTACCTAAACAGGCTGAAGATATCGAGCCGCTGCTGAAGCAGCATTTTGTAGCTGCCATTAACAAAATTACTAAGCAATTTGATATGATTGATGATACTAATCGAGCCGTAGACCAAGAAATAAAACAACTTATTAGTGATGAACAAATTTTGTTTGTATCACTACGAAATCGATATCCTGAGCTACTCGTCTATAATATGCGAACTGATAATGCCTTTATGTACGGGAAACCGCAAAGAGAGCATTATTCAACCTGGCAGACAATTAATCAAGGTTCAAAGACGAAATCTGATGGTAGTGGAGGACAAAAGCTATCAGCCCGAATGATTATGATGATGATGTTATTATCAGTTAAAAACGAAACAGATCAAAGTTGGGTTCCTTTAGTCTGTGATAATCCGTTCGGACAAGCTGCATCTGCACATGTCCTCGACCCGATATTCTCAGTTGCCGAAAAACTGAAGTTCCAATTCATTGTCGTCACTCCGCCCGAACTTGTGAAGACGGAAATCAGCCAAAGATTTGATGCTTATTATAAATTGGACTTCATTCGCGAAAAAGGTAAAGAAATTGTTTCGGACACAATTGTTCCGGCCTTTCGAATTTACCAGGGCAGCTAAAGTAGCTCAATAAGACAAAAAATGATAAAATCAAGAGTTTAATGTAAAAAGCCCACTTTTCCGTATGGAAGGTGGGATGAATATTTGTACTAAGGTTACTAGAGTATAAGAGTTGCTGAAACATTAGATACTACAATTAATTATGTTTATGAACTACCATTACCAAAATTTTCACACAGTGATAAAGGTGCCATGATTGGTGCCCAAATTTTTAAAATTATAAATCACAAGAAAACACTAGAAAGCAAGAGACCTTGATATATCAATATTTAAGGGTATATCAAGATACTAGAAAAACAGGTGCCAGCAATCTTCAAAACTGCTGGACCTGCGTGCCATGTCTGGTGGGTTCGATTCCCACGCAGTCCCGACAACCATGATATATAAGGGTTTTTGAGGAATTATAATGAAGCTGAGAGAGAAGCCTTTTGTCAAAAAAACTTGTCCTCCTTAGGGTTTAAATATTATAGGAAAAACACTTATCCTTTAGATGTATCTATATTTTGTTCAATAAATGGAATTTTATTTCCAAATAAGGCGATATATTTAATATCGCCTTATTTGGGATACCATTTTATTATGAATTTAGTCAGTGTGTTTTTGACTTTCTTCTTTCTTATTGTTCATCAATAATAAGGTGAGTGGCTGCTCAGAACCTGTCATGAGTTTATAGATATAAGAAGAAGTTATTTTATAGCCATCGTCTATTTTTGTCGCCAAGTAATTGGTACGTTCAAATAGAATCGAGCGGATATGATTCAGTTGGCGAGATATTTTGTCTATTAACACCTCTTGATTGTCCATCCGTAGCAACATGCCTTCTTGAAAATCCTCTTGTTTAGTCATTTTTTCAGTAACTTCTTTTTGTAATGCAAGTTGCTCATTCATTTGCAAAACGAGCTGATGGTGGGCTACTTCATTTTTCTCTAACCGCTTCGCAATTTCTTTATTGATGTCATTAAGACAATCGACTTTTTCAGTTATACCCTTTTTTAACAAGGCTTCATTTTCTAGAAAAGCATGCAAATTGTTATTCTTTTCACTAATAGTCTGTATGAATTGAATAATCATGTTTTCAACTTCTTTTTGCTGGAGGTTACTTGTTTTTAAATCATTTAGCTGATGGTCAACCTGATTCCAATGATTTATTATTGTCTCTTCTTGTTGGATAGTCCGCAAGTTTAGTTCAGCAAAGGATTTTCTTAGCATAGCATTAGATTTTTGTTGTTCGTTAATTAACTCTGTAAGGTAATCCTGCCGAGAAAACACCTGATTTGGTTCATGGATTTTTTCTGTATTTTTATAAACATCAGGATGATCACTATCGTAAATGAATATTCCCATACCTCTCTCCGCCTTTTTTATTGTTGTGATATTTTATGCCTTAACAACAAAAGAGGGGACATTAATGGGCTAATAACCATTGATTTAGCACCTTGTTGCAGAACAAATTTGATTATTGGATACATCAAATAGCAAAAAAAATCGCTTTGGTAAAATAATTACCAAGCGTTAAGCTTCATTAGGCAAGCTGCGGGGTATTCAACACGTACTTTTTTATGACTTTTGCAACATCATCATTCATATTAGTGGCTGTGACATTGTCAGCATTTTCCTTAATATCTTCAGATGCATTGCCCATTGCCACACCAAGACCTGAGAACTCAATCATTGCGAGGTCATTGTAGGTATCTCCCATGGCAATAACTTCTTCGCGTATATTCCCAAGCTGTTGTGAATTAAAAAGTTAAGGCTTGTTCCTTTTGTTACACCTTCCTCGGTAAACTCCAAAAAGAATGGTTTAGAGCACATCGCACTTCTTTGACTGGCTAACTCTTGGTGGAGCTTTTTTTACGGTAGCATGCTTTTAGTCGTCCGCAAGCTGCCGCCTTGGAATGATTTATCCAGAAATCTATGAAACGCAAGCAAAAGCGATTTTCTATGCCGCTACGAAACTGGCTGAAAAAGGTATAGAAATGCCAAAAATCATGATCCCACTTGTGGATTTACCCCATTTTTCGAGAATCGGTTGAAGGTTTTCCAAATGTATTAAACCAGAAAAGAGAATGAGGAGAAAACTGAATATTGGCAATAAATAGATAGTAGAAAAGTACACCTCGCAACCCATGCAATGACTTCAAATCCCTTATGAAGGGCGTAAATAGTTGTTAATATCATCAATGTATTATATAGGGATTTTTAAGTTTGTAGTGAGGCTGATATAGTCATTCTTTTTGTTATGGCATAAAAAAAAGACCTCCAACAATATCGATGGAGTTTGAAAAAGGGGAGAAATAATAATCCTTGAGTACTAAGGTGCAAACCTTACATTTCTATTTTGCACAAATGCAGTAGAAAATATACGAAAATACCCATCCATTTTCTATAAGGATGGGTATGAGGGGGATTGCCAAGTCCTTGGGGTTTTAGGTTCCTTGGTTCATTTTCATTATGGAATAAATTGTCCATAATAATTCAATTAAAATTTTAAGTAATTGTAAATAATTTGTAAATAATTCCATTGCAGGTGGTAAGAGTGTTTTAGTGTTTCTTTTTTTATTTGAAATATTTGTCGATAAATTTTCTAATATAACTCCATTTACTATATAGTACAATCTTGCTATTAAATAAAAAAGAAAAGGGGTTTTTTAAGTCCGAAGAACTACCATTAGAGGTGCCGCAGAAAAAGAAAAAAGGATTATTTATTTCGATTATTGGAATTATTTTAGTTTTAGTCGCAGCCGCAAGTGCCTGATATTGGAATTACTATAATATAGCAAAGGTAGAGAAACAATACAAAACTAATATGGTATTGGTCTTCGTTACTGCAACAACTACTGCTGCAAAAGCAGAAGGTATGATAAACACGTATCAGCAGATATGGCATGATGATATTTTTAATGGTGGATTATACCACCAGCAATGGAACCTATCATTCAGATCGGCTTAGTTAATTTAATAAGGCAATTAAAGCTCAGCATGACATCTATGATGAATTAGGTGACAATAAAAATTAGCCGCTGGTATGATCAGTGTAAATACGACCATAGATGAACTAAAAAACCCACCATTTCAATACAAAGATTTGTATAAAGAAATTGTAGATTTATATTCTAGCTTATCCCGTTTTGTGGATATGGTGAATAATCCAACTGGGTCATTGCAATCGTATTCAAGCGATGCCAACAACCTAGATAATGATGTATCCAAGAAAATTAATAGCATTAAGGTTCAATTACCAAATTGATTCGAAATTTTAACTGGTATTCAAAATTAAAATCCCTATTTAGTTGGAGTGGCTGAATAGTCGCCCTTTTTGTTCCTACAATATACACAATTATTCCAATAAAACGTCTTCTAATTTATGTATGATTAAGATGTAACAATATTTGGGATGTGCTTTAATGTATAAAATGCAATTGTGTAATGCCTCCACCCAAGAAGTTTTACGTGAAGAAACATATAAAAACCCTGACTTTATTGAAGGTTGTATTGAGTCCGCAAAAAATAGTGTTGGAGATGCTTATCTCCAACAACGATTATTCCAGGCAAATTATGTCTCACATTCAGTTATTAACGTGGGAGTTGAAGAAGGATTATTGAATAGTTTTTAAAAAATTACCAATTTTTCAATATAATGGTTTAACGATGTGTTATAGTTTATATTGATAATGTTTTCTAGGGGGGGATTTTTGATGGAACACGAATTGAAAGATTTTATTAAGAAGTGCGACATTGCAATCAAACAGGAGGATTTTGATACTTTGATGAACTACTATACCGAGGACGCAATTTTAGTTGTAAAACCTGGAATGATTGCACGAGGTAGAGAAGAAATAAAAAAAGCATTCATTGCAATTGCAAAATACTTCAATAATTCTCTTGTACCAACACAGGGAGAAATGATTATATTAGAAGCTGGTGATACTGCATTAGTTATTTCCCAAACCCTACTTGATGCTGATAAAAAAGATAACGAATATCCAATGGATAGAAGGGCGACATATGTGTTTAAGAAAAATTCACAAGGCGAATGGCTATGTGCGATAGATAACTCTTATGGTACCGAATTAATTGGTAAATAGGGAGCATATATTGAACAAGGATGAGGTTGCTGTGGCAGCTTTTTTATTTTCTAACGGTTCAGGTTATTGAATAAGGATTATTAAATGACTGGTAATAGATAAGTAACCATATAGAAAGGTGGGGGACGACTGCCAAATACACGTGGGGCTGAAAGGGGTTACTTTTAAAATATCGACATATGTTTAAATAAATATTGATTGAAGGGAGTTGTACCCTCATGCAACGGATAAAACTTATGATTAAAGTGTTTCTGAATGAACCTTTGTGGTTCAAAATACTAATTTCTATAACTTTCCTTGCTTCAATTATTTTAAGCAGTTCAATTTTTTCAAATCATGCTTATTTGCGAAGTTGTTCCAAATTAGCAGCGGCTATCTTCTTTTGTGCTTACGGTATTAAATTTAGGAGGAATTTTAAAACAGCTTTACTCTTCTATGCTTGTTCGGTAATATCTATTTTCCTATCCATTAGGTCATTATTTTAGTTTTATAATAGATTGAAATTAGCATATAAAAAAGATAAATATTAATAGACCTTCTTTAACTATCTGGGTGCTTTAGTTTCACAAAAATTGGACTGTTTCGGCAGTCCTTTTTCATTAATCGTTATTTAACTAAAGGGGCAGTTTAGTTTAAGTATAATCCTTCACAATGTTATAGAAAAAGCCGATCCTGTAAGAGGAATCCGGCTATAGTCCATTTTTTTACACTTGAGTTTAATCAATGACAACTTTCAATGAAAGATGATAAGTCCATGTCACTTTTAATTATTTGTAAAAATCCCCTAAATTGAATATTCCTTGTTTAACTCTTCGAGCAATTCGATTCCCAACTGTATACTCAAATCTGTCATGACTTTTATTTCTTCTTTGGTAATATTGTCTAAGTGCGTTCCGCAGCAAATGGCAAAGTTTCCTGAAAACCGTTTTCTAAGACGAATTGCAATCTCTTCCGTAATATAAAATTCCTTATGGGTCTGAAGCTGAACCGTTTGCAATGGTTCAAGTCTGTGCCCTGCAGTAATGGTTCCCAAGTGAGGTTGGTCGCCTCCGGAAATCATAACGACAATATCTTTTCCCATAAAATAGGCATCTAAAACCAAATGTATTCGTCCATGTTTTTTCTCGATATGAATCATACCAGTGTAGCCTCTTTTCGATTATTATTTATACCATCCCATCTTTTTGCTTCTGGTAAATGAATTCCAAACTGGTCGATTACTCGATATACAATATGATTGATCACATCATCAATCGTTTGAGGGTGGTTATAAAAAGCAGGCATTGGAGGAAAAATCATGGCTCCCATTCGAGATAAAGTTAACATATTTTCCAAATGGATATCGTTAAGTGGGGTTTCCCTTGTTAATAATAATAATTTCTTTCGTTCCTTTAAAATAACGTCCGCTGCGCGTGTGACAAGGTTATCAGCAAGCCCCACCCGAATAGAAGCCAATGTTTTCATGCTGCATGGGGCGACAATCATTCCATCTACTTGAAAGGATCCGCTAGAAATTCTCGCTCCTAAATCTTTTACTGAATAATGATAATCAGCTAAATTTTCTACATCCTTTACTGTATAATGGGTTTCCGTTTGAATCGTTGCTCCTGCCCACTGAGACATGACCAAGTGAGTTTCGATTTCTGTTTTCTTAAGAATTTCCAAAAGGCGAATTCCGAAAATCGCTCCCGTTGCTCCAGACATTCCAACGATAATTTTTTTCATATATTCTCTCTCCTTGTCTTTTTCTTTTCTATAAAAATTATACAAAGGATTATGATATATTGATAATATCTATTAAATGTATATATAATACCATCAAGGTATAAAATTGATTAGGAGTATGGATTTATGGATATTCGACAATTACGATATTTTATAGCCATTGCAGAAGAAGGGACCATAACAAAGGCGGCGGAAGCACTACATATGGCTCAACCACCTCTTAGCCGGCAATTAAAATTAATAGAAGATGAATTAGGTGTAATGTTATTTGAGCGCAATAAAAAGAAAAAAGTTACGTTAACGAATGAAGGGAAATTATTTCTAAAGAAAGCAAAACAGGTGCTTTTTACTTTAGAAGAGGCAATTATAGAAGTACAGGAATTTGGGGAGGAAATAAGCGGTACTCTTTCAATTGGATCTACAATATACAATGCCCCACTTTTACTATCAACATTAAAAGAATTCCGAAAAAAATATCCTCAAGTCAATTTTAGCATTTGGGAAGGTAACTCCATTCGATTAATGGAGCTATTAGATAACCACCAAATTGACATCGCACTTTCGGGAAGTTCCTTTGCAAAGGATCGTTTTGAAATGATTGAATTAGATAAAGATCCTTGTGTATTTATTGTGCCTAAGGATTTTGAGGTAGAAACAGACAATGTCGACATTAATACAATTACAACATTTCCATTAATCCTTTTAGGTCCATCAGAGGGAAATACATTGTACGATCAAATTATAAATGAGTTTAAACGTTTAGATTTAGTACCTAGTATTTTATGCGAATGCCATGATTCGGCGATGCTGCTGAACTTGGTATCAATGGGATTCGGGGCAACAATATTACCTTTATCGTTGGCAAATGCACAGTTAAAAGGAGATTTTAATATCCTTCCAATTGAAAAAAATCCATGGGAAACTCAACCTGCCTTGATCTGGCGGTCTAATAGCTATTTGTCAGTAACTGCGAAAGAATTTTTGCGTTTTTTCCAAGAAAAAATTCGTGAATAAAAATTTAACAAAGTTCATATCAAAAGAGTGTTTAAAGTACAAAAAGGCAGGCAATTCCTGCCTTTTTTCTTTTGTTTGCATACAAAATGGGTATGTCATGCTCATATTATACCTTATAAGTATTATATAAATATATAATAGATATTTCCGATATTTAAAATCCGAGCTTATAATTTTTACTGTACTGCAATTGTTATTATTTTTAGGAGGAATTCGATATGAGTTATCGAGATTTAAGAGAATTTTTGGACTTACTTGAATCAGAAAATCAACTGATCCGCATAAAAGATGAAGTAATGCCTGAACCTGATTTAAGTGCAATCGGTCGTTCAGCTCCAAATATGGAAAACGGACCAGCAGTTATTGTTGAAAATATTAAAGGATACAAAAATCCACTCGTTTTAAATGTACATGGTTCTTGGCAAAACCATGCTTTAATGCTTAATTTGCCAAAGGATACTCCTGTTAAAGAACAATTTTTTAAATTAAAAGAATTATGGGATCAATATCCTGTTAAACCAGTTTGGGGGGATAAAAATGACGCTCCGGTAAAAGAAATCATCATTGAAAAAGATATTAATTTATTTGAGATTCTGCCTTTGTTCCGTATTAACGAATTTGATGCTGGCTTCTACCTTTCAAAAGCTTTAATTGTAAGTAAAGATCCAAATAAACCAGATAGTTATGAAGAACAAAATGCCGGTACATACCGCATCCAAGTCAAAGGGAAAGACAAAGTGGCTATTCAACCACTTCCATTTCATGATATAGCCGTTCATTTAAGAAATGCTGAAGAAAAAAACGAACCACTTCCAATTGCGATTTGCTTAGGAAACGATCCTGTCCTAAGCTTTATGGCTAGTACACCGATTTCATATGTTCAATCTGAATATGACTTTGCTGGGGCATTAAAAGGCGCTCCAATTGAATTGACAAAAAGTGAATTTGGGAATTTAGATATCCCTGCTCGAAGTGAAATTGTGTTGGAGGGTTACATCGAGCCTCGTGTAAGAGAGGTGGAAGGACCGTTTGGTGAATTCCCAGGAAGCTATTCAGGTTCTCGCCGACAGCCAGTTGTAAAAATCACGAAAATTACTCACCGTAAAAATCCTATATTTGAAAACTTATATTTAGGCATGCCTTGGACAGAAATTGACTACTTAATGGCTTTAAATACAAGTATTCCATTATATGAACAATTGAAAAGAGACTTCCCAGAAGTAGAAGCTGTTAATGCTATGTATACACATGGGATTGGGGTTATTGTATCAACAAAATCTCGTTTTGGGGGATATGGCAAGGCAGTTGCAATGAGATTATTATCTACTCCTCATGGTATGCCATATTCGAAGATTGTTATTGTGGTTGATGAATTTGTCGATCCATTTAACTTAGAGCAAGTTATGTGGGCTTTAACAACACGCGTTCGTCCAGATAAAGACGTTTTTAAAATTCCATATGCACCTGGAATGCCATTGGATCCATCATCTGAACCTGCGGGTATGCATACAAAATTAGTTATTGATGCTACCACTCCAGTTGCACCGGATTTTGCTAGAGATACTGAACTATTGGAAGTACCAGCTAAAACAGAAGAATGGTCAGCCACTCTTCGTAACTTAATTAAAAAAGGAGGAAATTAATGATGATTTGCCCAAGATGTGATTCACAAAAAGTAAGTTTATTAACAAAATCTCCTGTAGGTGATGTTTGGGAGGTTTATCTCTGTGGTACTTGTCATTTTTCTTGGAGGAATACCGAAGGCGAAAACATCACAGACCCTAAAAAATACGATAAACGATTCAAGTTAAATCCTGCCAACTTTGAAAAATTGGATCAAATTCCTCCCATCCCTGCTTTAAAAAAATAAACGTTTTAACTAGCCCCCCTTGCCTTTTTCTGAAAAAAAAGGCAAGGGGGGTTTTTTAAGCAGGATAGATTTATAGAATTTCAATTAAAGTTACACTTCAATAAAAAATAGCAGAAAATTGTATGATTTATGATTTTATTCAAGGAGGGAACATGTAGTTAATTGAATGATGAAAATTTAATTCGCTAGAGGGAAAAGCTTACATGTTCAGCCTTCTATATCGAAATCTACCCCCTTTGAAGAAGTATGCATTTAATAAGTTTGTGAATAAATGAACTTAAACTAAAGGGTGCTTTAGTTTCACAAAAAATGGACTGTTTCGGCAGTCCTTTTTTATTATCGTTATTTAACTAAAGTGGCAGTTTAGTTCAAGAAGGGGTAAGCAACCATTATGTAGAATTATTTTTATTTTTTAAAGGAATTTTAAAGGTGCTTAAATATAATGGACGGTGTTGATATTAATCACTAAGATAAACCAAAAGAGATTGGAAGGATTTTCAAATGGCGAAAATGGATAAAAAATGGGTAATTCTTTGTTCAACAGCTGTGGCTGCAGTTTATGCCACCGGTTTTTTTTCTACGGAAGCCCAGGCAATCAAAATGGACGGGGCGCCACAACCTCAAATTAGCTTGCAAACAAAAGTGCAACCATCAAGCATGAGTCCAGCCAAAACGAACGAAGTAAATGGAAATAAAACAAACGTTGCCTCATCAGCAATAAGTAACCAGCCAAAACAAATGTATAAAGATGGAACTTTTACAGGAACGGGAATGAATCGGCGCGGGGAAATTAAAGTAGCCGTAACATTAAAGAAGGATAAAATAACAGATGTCCAAATTAGTAATTGGGGCATGCATTATTCTGAGAGTGATGTAGTTGGGCTGCCAGGTGAAGTCTTACAAAGGCAAAATGCAAATGTAGATAATGTTTCAGGGGCAACTTACAGTACACAAGCGTTTGCAGATGCTGTTCAGGACGCTCTCAATCAGGCCAAAATTCCTAAGGAGGAAAGATGAGAAAAACAAAATTATATATGGATACAGTTAAATTAATTGAAGATGTGGAGATAAGTGGGTCTTTTTATCACACCTGAGTTATAAATTGTTCATGTTGGAGGAAATAGTAATGACAATAGAGAAATGGCTTAAAACACCTAAAGGATATGTGGCGATTGCCATGTTGGCATATCTTCTTATTGCTTCAATTGGGTACAAAAATTTATTGGGAATAAAAAATGCAATCGTTGCTGTTTTTGTAGCTTTCATCGTTGACATTGTTTTTAATGTTCTCAAAAAAAGAAAATGGACAATACCGGACGGTGCTGTTATTACAGGGTTAATCATTGCCCTTATTCTAAGCTCAGCCACCTCTACAGGCATAATTGCAGCAACTGCTGTCCTTGCGATTTTATCAAAGCATCTGCTTGTTTATAAAAAAAAACCAATCTTTAATCCAGCGGCATTTGGTTTACTTTTATCCGTCCTGTTCTTTAAAACGGGGCAAAGCTGGTGGGGGGCCTTTGGAGACCTTTCAGTATGGACAATTATCTTTCTTTTAGTGGGCGGGTACATTGTCGCGAACCGAATCCATAAATTCCCTCAGGTTTTTGCATTTTTAGGGACTTCTTTTGTACTATTGGCTCTAATGGGGCTTTTCAATATTGGCGATGCGATTGATGCACTTAGACCACCATTTATAAATGCTACTCTCTTCTTTGGATTTTTTATGCTTACCGATCCGCCGACATCACCGGCTAAAGACAACGATCAAGTGGTATTTGGTATCTTGACAGCAGCGGCAGGAACGATCATCTATGCACTATTTGGGGGATTAATCTATTTGTTTATCGGTTTATGTCTTGGCAATCTTTATTCATATCTAAAAAAACGCTTAACTTCAAATGTATTTGTGAATCGTTCAAGTATGACAAGAACCACCCGGTTTGGTTCGTAATAGCTGGATCAAAAATACATGACCCTGCCATTTTGCAGGGTTTAATTTTATTCTATGAATAATTATTCTTAAAGGGAATATTAAAGGTATCTTCTTTGGAGTTGGGAGGATAAAAAATTGATTACTAATGAAAATACCCAATCCATTTTGTTTTAGGCGGAATCAATGAAATTGGTAAAGGCATGTATGTAGTCCAATATTCAGGATGATATCTTGAACATTGACTGCGGCGGCAAGTTTCCCGGTGAAAGTTTGTTGGGCATTGATTTGATTATCCCAAACGACAAAGTAATGATAAGAAAAAACAAATTAGAGTGAAGACCTTATTTAACGTGGTGCAAGGTTGAAAATGGATTGCGGCTACGATCTTTTTTTATTGTACAAACGGAAGCAGGTTTGTTGAAAAATTAAAAATCATAGAAGAAAATGAAAAACTTCGAAAATACAATGAGGAATAAAAACACAAATTGGATCTAGCGCTAAAAGTCATGCAAGAAGAAAGAAAAAAATCATTCTGGAAAACACTTTTCGGAAGATTCCCGGAATCATGAAGCATACTAAAAAAGCCTTTTTTTAATTTCAAGATATTGAAAATGTAGGGGTATAACCTTTTTATAAGACGTTTACGTTCAGTTCAAATTGTATTCGGAAGAACAAGGAGGAATTAAAGATGTCTGCAGGTGATTTTTTACGACTAAGTATTAAATCTGGGGATATTGCTTATATCTTACTTTGGTTCAATGCTGTGCTAGGCATTATACTGTCCGCAAGAGTCCTTACACGGATTAGGCAGCAACGCTGGATTCGAACTGTTAATCTAATCCATACGTATTTAGCAAGTGCAGCTTTTATTTTTGTTATTATTCATTTGGTGACACTGTACGCTGATTACAAAATGGCAGATCGAATAACTTTATTAGGTTTCTTTCTACCAGAGGCAAGCCCATATCGTACCACTTTAATAGATGTTGGAATCATTCCTACCTATTTGTTTCTCATTATTCTGGTGACATCTTGGGCAAGAAAGCGGGTTGGCTTTAAACTTTGGAGAACTATTCATTATTTTAATTATTTAGCCTTAATGTTAGCTATTTGGCATAGTATGCTTGGACAAGGAGAGGCATCCGTTGTTCCTAATGGATTCTATATATGGAGTGGAGCCATTTTGTTAGGTTTAAGTTTTTATAGAATTGTGACTAGATCAGTAAAAAAGCAAATTCAATGAATATTCAAAGCTGCTTCGAAGGCAGCTTTATATTCCGCAAAAACCAGATGAGGTAATATTTATCCACTATCTTGGAGAATTAAAGTGGTTATCAAATTACGAGGTTACATTATTTAATAGCCACAATCCATAATATGTTTCCGTTCATTTAAATGAGGTCTTCTTCAACTAAAGGGTGCGTTTCTACAATAAGTGGAGACGCTTTTTTCTTATTGAAGTAACGGGGCAGAATAGTGCAATAAAGAAGGATTGTTCACTTCCAACTAGCTTATCAAAATTAAACAGTTTGATGCCTTTGCATTATTTGACAATAAAAAGGAAAAACTGGTATAAAACACTCGAAAGGGTTGTGTTTAATGCACGTTGCTATTGCGGTTTTTACCATTATAGCTTCCTTTAAGTGGGGAAATTGGAAAAACTGGAGAAAATACCATGCCAGTATGTTTTTTATTTCCACGGGAGGTTTGCTGTACGAATATATTGTAAAAGAAAATACCTTGTGGAAGTTCTATCCAGATTTCTTATACGGACATGAAATGGTCGTAATTGTTTATGCTTTAATTACGATGCCTGTTAGTATTTTTCTATTTCTTTCCCATTTCCCCAAAAGATGGTTTCAACGACTGATTTACATACTGCTTTGGTCTGGAATTTACATTTCAGTTGAGTGGGTATTGCATTTATCTGGGAGAATTTCCTATCAGAACGGATGGCAATTTTGGCATTCTTTTTTATTTGATATTGTTATGTTTTCGGTCATTGCACTTCATCAGTACAAACCATTCCCAGCTTATATCATATCTTTATTTATTATCATCTTCTTAATCACTTACTTTAATATTCCTTTTAAGTTCAGTAAATGAAGCTTGTTGAACTATCTGGTGCTATCCTTTAAGATTGTAGCTGCCATTTAGGCAGCTTTCTTATTGAGCTAACTAAGCAGTTTAATAAGCCAAGTCGTATTTTTTGTGAATTCATTGTTTGTTTAGTTTTTAGGATTACTTGCTCATAAACCAGTAATTAACATATGTTATTGGTAACTACTGTTTTAGGAGTGAATTATGTGTACTACTATAATTATTTTCCGTATATGAATCACTTCATTAATTGTTCTAACTATGGTATGGATTTTACTCATTTATCAAATAGAAATTTACTTAACAAATATCCAACTAGGTTTACAACTAATAATATTGCATCGAATAGTTTAAATAGGGTCAGAAGTAGCTTTTCTAAAGAGGAAGCAGCAGCAATAGCTTTACTTTTAGGTATTGACTTTACTAAAAGTAAGTTTAATTTAGATGAGTTTTGGATGGGAGTAAATACTGAACTTGAACACGGAAAACAATCAAGCCAAACTAATGTTACTGGGGATGACCCTCTAATTACTGGGAAAATTGCATTGGCTCATCTTAACGAGTTTCCTGATTATTATAAAAGATTAAAAGTTCTTGAGGAGGAAGCAAAAGCATATTGGAATAAATAATTACCCCTTTAGAAATGTGTATCGTTTTGTAAACCTAAATAAAAATTTTTTGATATGCATAATTAATTTCATCAATACAATGGTGTTGGTTGTGAAGAATTACACTTAAACAAACGGGTGCTTTCCTTAAAGAATTGGCTGCCATAAAAGGGCAGTCATTATTTATTGAGCTAACGGGGCAGGTTAGTGAAAGAAGGGAATAGGCAATTTCTGTTGAATTTTTAATGATAAATTCAATAAGGGGTCTCTCCAACATTTAGCGGAAAACATACGCTAAATGTTGGAGAGACCCCTTCTTCGTCACACACAAGAGAATAAAAGCATTTACGCAAGAAGTAAAGAGACGTTTGAACGTGTATTTGCGGATGCTAAGGAAGAGCATGGTATGCGTTGGACAACCCTCTCTTTTAAGGAGATTTCATTTGCTACGTCATTATTTAACGTTGTTGGTTTAAGATCATCACCCAGACGTAGCTATCGACCCTCCATATTTCAAAGTACTTACTATTTGGGTCCGTCCTCTGCCCCAAACCCTTATTAGAAAGCAAAGCAAGTACAACCAATACCCCATTTAGTTCCATCTTTTCCTATTACAGTATGAGTGTGTTGATGGAGAGGGTTACTGCAACGATGTGACTTGTGATCATGGGCATCGTGAGAAAGTATATTGTTGGATAGGGTAGCTCCACCATAACCATATACTCCCGTCGGTGCCCAATCAGGTGATGCTGGCGGCAATTCAGGTGATAAATTTTTAAATTCATCATTTCCATAAACAACTTGCCCACCCATAATGGTGAGTAAGGATTCAAGGTCTTTGATTTCTTCTTCTGGCACAGTAAAGTAGTCAGCAGACAATACAGCTATATCAGCAAACTGACCTACTGCAAGCGTTCCCTTTTTACCTTCATCACCAGAGAACCACGCACTTCCTTTGGAATATAGCTCCAGGGCTACTTTTCTGTCAAGTTTATTCTTTTCATCGTATATCGAAAGACCACCAATGGTTTTTCCGGCAACCATCCAGTAAAGAGCAACCCAAGGGTTATAGCTGGAAACCCTGGTTGCATCACTACCGGCGCCAACAGGTATACCCAGGTCTAGCATACGATAAATCGGAGGAGTACGCTTTGCAGCTTCCTTTCCGTATAAATCAACAAAATATTCACCTTGGAAAGCCATGCGGTCTTGGATGGCAATACCGCCATTTAAAGCCTTAACACGTTCCATACTACGATCTGAGATTGTTTCTGCATGGTCAAACCACCAGCGTAGACCATTAAAAGGAATTTCTCTGTTGACTTCCTCAAAAACATTTAAGAAACGTGTTATTGACTCTTCATAAGTTGCATGTAAACGGAATGGCCAACGGTTTTCCACCAATAGAGAAATTACTTTCTTTAAGTCAGCTTCCATCACCGTAGTTAGTTCGGGCTGCGGCATTTGAAATTTTTCAAAATCGGCAGCCGAGAATACTAACATTTCTCCGGCACCATTCATTTTATACTTATCATTTCCTTGACCCGGAGAAACAATTTTTGCCCATGAAGCAAAGTCTTCATATTCATGATTTGGATTTTGCGTAAATAGATTATACGCAATGCGCAAAGTTAATTGATCCTTCTCGGCTAAATGTTCAACAACTTTGTAATCATCAGGATAATTTTGGAATCCACCACCTGCGTCAATGGCACTTGTGATACCTAATCTATTTAATTCGCGCATAAAATGGCGAGTTGAGTTAATCTGGTCTTCAAAATTAAGTTTTGGTGCTCTACCCAAACTTGAATAAAGAAGAGAAGCGTTAGGATAGGCAAATAAAAGACCCGTTGGATTACCTCGTTTATCCCGCTCAATTAAACAACCCGGAGGGTCTGGGGTATCTTTTGTGTATCCCAGTGCGCGCAGCCCTGCACGATTTACAAGTGCTCTATCGTACAGATGTAGCACAAAGACAGGCGTGTCTTCAGTAACAGCATTAATCTCTTCCAAAGTTGGCATCCGTCTTTCTTTAAATTGAAATTCAGACCAACCTCCAACTACTCTTACCCACTGAGGAGCAGGTGTACGCCTTGCCTGCTCTCTAAGCATTTCCAGAGCAATAGCAAGTGATGGCACACCTTCCCAGCGCAATTCCATATTATAATGAAGACCACCACGAATAACGTGTATATGAGAGTCATTCAAGCCCGGAATAGCTCTTTTTCTTTTAAGGTCTATTTTTTGGGTTTTTTCTGTGGCACTATCAAGAAGCTCATCTCCACCTACGGCAGTGACTAAACCATCAGTTATGGCGATAGCCGATACCTCAGGTTGAGATGGGTCAAGGGTAGTGATTTTTCCGTTATATAAGATCATATCCGGTAAATTCATATTCACACCTCGTCTACTTCCTATTATTCTGTAACCATGGATGAAATATTTTAGCGAGAATCGGCATTACTACCCATGATAGCAAGGACACTATACATACAGAAACCCAAAAAGCTGACATAATGGGATTCATATTTTTTATAATCGGTCCTAACACCATAGGAACCAAAATGCTGAGAGGCCATACACCAAGAACGGTAACAATAGACATTTTCCATGTTGGCGGTGGAACTGGCGTTTTCGGAGTAACAAACCAATACGCCAAACTGCTTTCAGTTTTGTAAGTTGGATTAGTAGCTTGAAATCGTTCTGCCTTTTTTAACAAATCTCGACGAATATCTGATTCTTGCCAAGCACGTATATGCTCATACGTATCAAAGCGAAAAATAACAGTATACTCTCTGGATCCGTTATTGGGGACTATTAGATTTACGCCCGAATGCCCAGGAAATTTAGTAGCGGCAGCTTCGATTTCATGTCTCCACGCTTCAAACTGTTCTTCTCTACCTTCTTGAATTTTCCATGTAACAATCGTTGTTACTGGACCGCCAGCATCCATCGTGTTCCCTGTGTGAGTTACTCCGTCAGTTATTCCTTCTTGTTTCATATTTTTCTGCTTGCAGGCGCGCCATGTACCATAGTATACGCGTATTCCACGCCTTGACCATAAGCGCCAGTGTGTTCTTTTACAATTTCCATAACAGCATCATAAGTGTCTTTGTGTGCCCAGTCACGTTGGTATTCAAGTAAAACTTGAATTGCAGTCACTGGATTGGCTCCAGCTTGTTCTACACGACGCATAGCAGCGTTATGTGCTGTCAAGCTAGTACCACCTGAAGCATCTTCAACTGCATAAACTTCATAGCCAGCTTTAATTGCTTCAAGCACAGGGAACGTAAGGCAAACTTCAGTCCAAAGTGCTGCAAATATCAATTTCTTTCTACCTGTTGCTTTAACTGCCTCAACAAATTTTGAATCTTCCCAAGAGTTCATTGAACTACGTTCTATAAGGTCATTGTTTGGGAATATGTCAAGAATTTGTGGCCAAAAATAACCAGAAAAGCTTTCTGTTTCAACTGTAGTAAGAATAGTAGGTACGTTAAAAACTTTTGCTGATTTAGCAAGCAATATAACGTTATTAAACAATGTTTGTCTGTCAATGCTTGCAACTCCAAAAGTCATTTGAGGCTGAAAATCGATCAAAATTAGTGCACTGTTCTCCGGTGTTAACAATTCTAAATTACTCATAATAAAACACTCCTTTTTTAATTTTGTTTCAAACATAATAATTTTTTGGAACTAAATAAATATATTTTTGAAAGCAATTATTTATACATTAGTAATGCTGTGCCCACCACTATTTTTTTAAACCTATTCGCTTTCATCATTATACCCACAATTTTTAGAATAATTAAAAAATTAAATCGCACAAGGAAAATCCAACAATTTGCAATTCTAGCAAATTGTTCAACTCCTAGGTACAATCATAGTATAAGAATGATTTGTAAATTAAAATAATTATTCCCGTAAATTCCGTGTAAATTATTCACAAATTTTAACCAATTTAATAATATTTTCCAATAGGAGAAAAGGATTATATTGCATTGAACGAGGACGAAGTAACTCCTGATTATCGATTTGCTTCACATTGGGTATTAGGTCTTTTCTGTTGGGAACATAAATTATTTAGAATAAATGTATTTCCTTGTTCCCAAGATGGAAGTAGTCCGACACCTTCTCCAGTTCGAATCATCGAATTAGGTTATGCAAACGAGAAAAATGCGTTAGAAACATTTGAAAAAATTGTTAATCTCATTACTAATGATAAATTTTGGGATAATTGAGGTTGTGAAGGACCTCACTTAAAGTAACGGGTGCTTGAGTTGAAGATTGATCGCAGTGGCGAACTTTTTTGATATACCATTAACGGGGCAGGTTAGTTAAACAAGGAATATTGTTATTCGATGTCGAAATAGATGACTTATCAGTAATTTGAGTTAGGAGGCATTATGAAAACGCTTGATGAATTTCTTATATTATATTTTGATACAGTGATGAAAAATGGGGAAGCCTCCGATTCGGGCGATGCTAAGTTGTCCAACAAACTATATAAAAAATCAAACCAACTGTTGCAAAAAATAAAATATAACTACGGGTTAGATACTTTAATACCTTATTTGAATCATCAGAATGAATATGTAAAAATGGCAGTCGCCGTAAATGTTTTTCCAATAGCCCAAGATGAAGCAAAAGAGGCGGTGGAAAATGTCTATAAGACTTCCACTAATAAATTACTTTCTTTACAAGCAAAATTTATTTTAAAAGAAATGGACGATTCTAACTCTAGATTTTATAAGTAATACGTTTTAATTTATCAGAGTAAAGTTATTCAACTACCGGGTGCTTGAGTAAAACAGTGGGGTTGCTACGGCAATCCCATTTCTTATTCGACTAAACGGGGCAGGTTAGTGGTTGAGGGATTTTAAACACAAACATACTTAGATTCTATTTTTTGAAAAAATTGAGATCGTCCTGGAAAGACCTTTGTAAGCTCTCAGAATTACTAACATTATTTGGGGTTGTTTTGCGGAAAAAGGTAAGACATACCTTTACAACTTTATGGGGATATATTGATATACAAAAAGGTGCCTCTAACGAGTGCACCTTTTGTTTTATGAATTGTATATTTCTCTGTTTAAATTCACAATATCTTTATGTGAAATTTCAACTTCTTTTTTTTCAGCATGGAGCTCTGCGAACCTTTCCATCACCTTGTCCCGTAGTAATGGTGCTTTTTCTTTATTTGCCTTTTTCAACGCTTTCGTGAGCTCATCTTTTGTTAGCTCTGTGCAGTAAGCAGGAGTTCCTGGCTGTTGTCTCCAAGAGTTACTTAAAGAACCACTATCTACTGCGTCGAAGCCTAGCTCGTTTACTACGTCCATGACTACTTGTTTTTGTGATGGGTCATTACCAGAAACTGCCATTGCAATTCGTCCACTAGAATCTTCGGATGTTCCTTCATTTTCTAAAGTATAGGCTAATAAGTTGTTGAAAGCTTTAATGACAGGTCTGCCTAATTGATTTGAAACCCACACACTTTCAACCATCCCGTTCTCGATTTCTTCAATTTTGCCGTCTCTATATGGATAATAATTTGAAGTATCTACAATGATTACTTTCTCCCCGACTTGATTGATAATGTTCCGAATGCTTGGCAGTGCGTGTAAAGGGATAGATATTATAAGTACATCAATATTTGTAATTACATCCTCTACACGCACAGGTGTTCCAGCAAGCTCTTTTCCTTCTAAACGTTCAATTCCTCGTACATCTGCAATTTTGACATCATGTCCATTCTTAACTAATTTTTTAGAAATAATTGACCCAATTGGTCCTGCACCTATAATTCCAAATCTCATTATTGTTCCTCCTAAAGAATTTTTATATAAAAGAATTAGTCTGCTTAAAGTTACAAAATCATATGTTTATCAACCGTAAATATATATTCATTAGATAATAAAAACGTATTGAGTATTTCTGTTACACATACTAGAATAAAATGATTTCTCATCTTTTTGAAGTAGGCAATAATAATTGACGTAGTACATTTTTTTGTACTTAACAGTAGAAAGCTGGTGAAAAGGTGTCTAGGATATGTAAGGATGGATTTGACAAAGAGTGTATAAAGGAACAAAGAGAAGTTTATGGCATTGCCTATACCCAAAACATACTCTCAGGGCGTTGGAAATATCTCATTCTTTGGTTTTTAAAGTCCAAAGAACGTCGTTATAGTGAAATCAAAGCTTTTTTATGGGATATTTCACAAGGTTCTCTTACAAAGCAACTTCGAGAGCTAGAAAGAGATGGTTTAATTAATCGCAATGTATATCCAGAGGTACCTCCTCGTGTAGAGTATTCATTAACCTCAAAAGGGAAAGAATTCATTCCTATTATTGATCTGATGGAAGCGTTCGGAAAGAAGTTTGGGGAGCAAGCAGACTAAACAAAAGTGGTCACATCCATCGTTAGCCCACAGAAATGAAAAATTAAATGTGGAAAAAGTAAAAGTTGTGGGACGAGAAATCGTTCAAAAGGCAACTTTTTCTTTTAAGATAAAAGTTTGTGAAGAAATGTACTTAAAGTAACGGGTGCATTACTTCAATATGGAGTGAAGCCTTTTTTCTTATTCAACTAAAGTGGCAGTTTAGTGGAACAAGGGAGATGGGATTTTGTTTTCTTTGCCCTATTAAGTGCATCAAATTAAAAAGCTAGGAATCGTTCCTAGCGTCCAGTTTCTGAAATATTATTTATTGCTCCTTTCCTTTGCAAGCGATTCTCGGTCACTTGCTGTTGGAGGCTGCTCTAACCATCCATTTTTTATCATCAGGTTTGCTCCGTCTTCTGCAAATTGCAAAAGTTCTAAAATTAGTCGCATGTAATGAGCACCTAAATCTCTTCTTGAATTGACACTTAAAGCAGAACCATAAAATGAAAGGGATAATTGTGTAGACAATAGAATTTGATACATCATATATTTATCTGAAAAGGTCATAGAAGTAGAACTCGTGATCATCGATTGCCAAGAAATAGGTGAATTTAATTTATCTTCCTTAAATACTGATTCAAATATTTTTATGTGTTTATTGGCAATGTCAAGTCCCCTCATAAAATATTGACGAATCTCTTTTGATTGGGCTACTTGGATGAATCCCACTTTTAAAGCAGCATGTAAATGCATTTTTAGCATATTAAAAGTAATATCTCCAATTTCGATAGCATTCAAAGGACGACGATCTCCCAACCATCCCGTTAAAAAACTTTGGTGCTTTACAAAATCGATTGATTCGGGTGGTGAAATAACAGGAGGTCGTACAAAAAGTCCTTTCGAAAGCATTAAATCAATGGATTGATCAAAAAGCTCCATCGTTTCGGACATACAGGTTATGTAATACTTCCGTAAGTCAGAACGAATCGAAGTACTAACAGACAAAGAATATCCAGTCATCCCTTGCAAAGTCATGATATAAATATAATTTAGGTAGAAAGGGTCTTGAAAAAGACGAGGTGCGTTAATGTTTACGTCGTCTTTTTCTGTAAATCCATGTGGAATAGGGTAATTTTCTTTTAACATGAAATCTGTAATTTTTTGAACATGCTTTTTGGATAATTCCAAGGAGGTAAGGTAGATTGATTTGACATCGTGATCTTCGATATGCTCCAGTGCATAACGAAAAAAACAAATGGACATTGTATCAAATATGTATTGAGTCCAAAGGCTTGCAATTTCTGGAGCAGTTAATCGAATTGGGTCATTTGTCTCCAAGATTTTTCCTCCAATAAACGAAATTGTAAAGTGTTTTTATTATTTCTTCTGAAATTAAAAATATGTAAAAAATTAGAAACCTCTCAAATCAAAAGATTTTACTGACTGAGAAACAAGGTGCAGTTTTGATAAAAACAGTATTTGTGGAAGTTTTTTACAAAGAAACTTCAACATGGTTCGATGCGGGAGATTCAGTAATTCCGATTATTATCGGGATACATTTATAGCTTAACTGGTGTGATTCTTCAAGATGTAGTTTGCCTTTTTCTAATCTCACAAAAAATTGTGAAATAGTGCACTTAAAGTAACGGGTGCAAGAGTGCAATAAAGCAACGCAATCGCGTTGCTTATTTTAATGTTAAAAATACTTCCTATATAATTCCTGTCTGATGCTTCCGCTGAGTTGGGCGTATATTCGAGTCGTTTCACTTTTTTCATGACCTAATAAGCTTTGAATAACATCCAGAGGAGCTCCATTATTCAATAGGTGGGTGGCATTGCTGTGCCTAAGTTGGTGTGGATGAATGTCCTTACTGATGCTGGCGCGAGTGGATATGCGTTTAATAATGTAACGCATCTGGGCGATGCTCATTCAATGAGGATTGCGTTCCGTAACAAAAATTGCAGGATCGCGGTCTACCCGATTATCCAGATATCGTTTTAACCAAATTTCGCTGCATATATTAAAATAGACTTCACGTTCTTTATCGCCTTTACCTCTTATGACGGCGGAACGGTTCGACCAATTAATTCTGTTTCTATCTAATGAAACAATTTCTCCTATTCGGCATCCGGTGGAGAACATGAATTCAAACAAAGCTTTTTCCATAGCGCTGTAGCAGGCTTCACGTAAATGTTCAATTTCCATTTCGTTCAAAAATTTAGGGATTCGTTTTCCGGCTTTAGGCTCTTTTATTTTAGCACCAGGGTTTTTCGGGATATGTCCTTCTTCATGTGACCATCGAAACAATGATTTAATAAACCGAATGCGATGAGCCAAACTGGCAGGTTTAAGGCTTTCGCTTGATTTTGCCAAGTAAGCCTTTAAATCGTCGGTCGTGATCGAAACAAGGTGAACATCCTTATAAAATTGTATAAGTAAGGCGGATTGCAGTTTATATGCTTTTAATGTCAGTGGCGAAAAGCCTTCAATTCTTTTATCTGCTTCATACATCTACCATGATCTAGATAATAACAATTTCATCTCTCCAATTAATTTTCTTTTTACAGGAATTATTGACGGGATTGAAGAAATTGAAACGACAGATCCATTAAGCTAAATGGGAGTTTAGTTGAATAAGAAATCGGATAACTATAATAAAAGAAACTCGCCAATAACTGCGGCGAGTTTTGTTTTTTTATATGCTAATAACGATGTCAAAACAACTGTCATTTTGGTTTTTAATTTCGGAAAACCACCTAAAAACGTAAGCCGTTCTCTTTTGGAGTACCCGCATAGGTAAAAGCAAATATAAAAACAAGTTTAAGGCAGTGGATTTCACATCTGAAATCGCATTGCTTTTAGCATTTTTACGAGCAAATATTGGTGATATCACCAAAAAACTTATAAACTAACGACTTAGGTTATCACAAGAAGGAACAAATACCGTATCAGTAATGGGGGACATATCTAAAAATTAAACATACCCCTTCTTGTTTCAACAAATCAACGAAAAGAGGGTCAAGTAAATTTTATTTAAAAAGGAAAAAATATATGGATAAAAATGTTAAAATGATTTAGGAACATTTAAATTAACTCAATTCGGAAGGAAGGTAATATGAAGAAAATTCTCTTGAAATATATGTCTGATTTTACTTCACTCAGCGAAGAGGAACAGCAGGCAATCTCTGAGAGCTTACGAATTGATGAATATAAAAAAGGAAAATACCTTCTTAGACAAGGAGAGCTTTCCGCCATTAAATGTTATTTCGTATTAATGGGGTGTGTCAGGCAGTTTTTTATAGATGAATCAGGTAAAGAGGTCACATCAAATTTTTTTACTGAAGAACAAGCTATTCCAATTATCAACGATCAGAAGCAAAATGATTTATCAAAGTATTCATTATTGTGTGTCGAAGACTGCATATTAGTTGTTGGCGACGTTGATTCTGAAAAAACGATGTTTAACAAATACCCACAACTGGAAACCATGATACGCAAAATGATGGAGATAAACCTTGGTGAAATACAGGAACAATTCGGAGAATTTATCAATTCTTCTCCTGAAGAACGCTTCGAATCCATTTTAATGAAACGACCTCAGTTAGTTGACCGTGTACCACAGCATCAATTGGCTAGTTATCTTGGAATCACTCCTGAGTCATTAAGTAGAATAAAAAAACGAATTAAAAAAAATAAATTTTAAAAAAGATGTCATCCACGTTTCACAATCTTCCCTCCTCAAAGCAGCATCCAAATTGCAATAACCACCATAAAAAAACTCTAAAGTCTCTAGAAATTAACTTAAGTCAATGAAAGGTTTTAATCCCCTTGTTACTATTAAATAAAATTAAAACAAGGAAATTTTATTTTTAAAAGCCTTTTATTTTAAAGAAAATTGGAGGGAGTTTTTATGAAAGCAATAGTTTGTGATAAATATGGTTCACCCGATGTACTTGAATTAAAAGAAATAAAAAAACCTTTACCCACCGAGAATCAAGTATTGGTAAGAGTTCATACAGCATCCTTGAACTTTGGTAACTTGGTTCTTTTGAAAGGCAAACCTTTCATAGCCCGTTTTGCCTTCGGATTAACGAAACCAAAATACTCCATACCAGGAGGTGACATAGCTGGTACAGTTGAAGCTGTTGGTAAAGACGTTAAGCTATTTCAAGTAGGTGATGAAGTATTTGGCGATCTCTCTGGTTGTGGTTGGGGCGGTTTTGCTGAATATGTAACTGTCCCGGAATATGCTTTAGCTTCAAAGCCAACCAATATCTCCTTCGAAGAAGCTGCTGCGGCTCCTATGGCAGGTGTGACTGCCTTACAGGGACTACGTGATAAAGGTAAGATTAAATCAGGACAGAAGGTATTAATTTATGGGGCATCTGGTGGTGTCGGCACTTTCGCGGTACAAATCGCCAAATCATTTGGGGCTGAAGTAACAGGTGTATGTAGTACAAGAAATTTAGATATATTGCGTTCAATAGGAGCCGACCATATCATTGATTATACAAAAGAGGATTTCACCCAAAATGAGGAGTGCTACGATTTGATTCTTGGTGTGAACGGTTCTAATTCCATTTCAGCTTATAAACGTGTACTAAAACCAAATGGGAATTTTGTTCACGTAGGAGGTTCCGAATCCCAATATTTTCAAACATTATTTCTTGGACCTTTTATTTCAATGACTGGAAACAAGAAAATAAGTAACCTGTTACAGAGAGCAAACCAAAAAGACCTAAATTATGTAAAAGAATTACTTAAGACTGGCAAAGTAAAACCAATAATTGATAAACGGTATAAGTTAAGTGAAGTAACTGAAGCATTCAAATATTTTCAGGAAGGTCACGCTCAAGGTAAAGTGGTAATTACTGTATAATTTAAAACTGACATTAAAAACCCCCTAATCATTCCTACTTATGTAAAATAAACTGTCATTAAGGGTAAATGTTACTTTTTTTCTTTACCAGATCCTCAACCAGTGGGTAATTAAAACATTAATAAAAATAAAAAAAGAGATAAAGTTTGTGAAGCATTGTACTTAAACAAACTGGGTGCGATGCTTCAATATTGAAGGGTCGCCTTTTCCTTCTTAAAGTAACGTTGCAGGTTTGTTGAAAAGGCGTGAAATTGGTAGTTGGTATCATACTTATTGTTATGAGTATAGTTCATGTAATTTACGGGGAAAAAATGCAAGTTAATGTATTGAAGAAACTAGGAGTAAATAATATTTTAATTGGCTCATATAGGGTTATGTCTTTTCAAGGTGGTCTTCTTCTATTTGCAGTGGGTGTGGTTGAAATTATGGTGTATACCGGGTTAATTGTATTAACTGGATTCGCTATATTTATGCCTTTAGGCATTGTCTGTTTAAATGTAATATCGGTTTTTATTGTTGCAATAGTTAAACACCGAGAATTAATTAAAGCTACAATACCACAGTTCCTTATCTTTTCAATTATTATCATTCTTCAAGTATGGAGCGTAATTTAACTAAAGGGTGCATTACTTCAATATGGAGTGAAGCCTTTTTTCTTATTCAACTAAAGTTGCAGTTTAGTTGAAGAAATATTATTTTTACGTTGAATTTTGTAATTACCGAATAATAAGCGTATCCCTCAAAAAACTGGTAATTATATAAAATAGAGGTGATTACGTGATAGGACTTATTATAGCAATTATCGTTTATAATTTTATCGCCTTTAAGACGAATAAGAAATTAACAGGTAATCAAATTATACAAATTTGGACATTTACCGTTGCGTTTCAGATAATATTTGATGTCATTGTTGATTATAAATATCACGGTTACTGGTATTTTACTAAAGCCATTGATTGGCAAGGAATTATTCCACATTTACTATTAGTCCCACCAGTTAATATAATTTTTTTAAATTGGTATCCTTTTGAAAAGAAAATTACTAAACAATTTGCGTACCTTGTAACTTTTGTATTAGCAATAGTAATTTACGAAGCAATAGCTAAATTACCGAATCCTTGGGGATACTTTCATAATGGATGGTGGACGCTTGGGTACTCGGCTATCGTAGACCCGATACTTCTATTGATATTATTAGGATTTTATAAATGGATATGCCAGCTAGAAATCAAAGCAGTAAACAAATATAGGCAAAATGGTGATTGATTAGCTAAGTTAACTTTTAATAATGACTTTATTGAACTAACGGGTGCATTACTTCAACAATGAGGTAATGCCATTTTCTTGTTAAACTAACGAAGCAGAATAATTGAATAGTGCTTCATACCATTTTGTCTTTTGGAAATAATAAGAAGCAACAAAGGGGGGAGGATATTGAAGTCCATTCAAGAGCCAGAGAAGATAAAAAAGGTCGGAGAATATTACGATAAAATAGCTGAAGTTCACTATGAATTTTTACATTATTGGCTAAAAAATACACTGTTCCATTGGGATTTTTGGTTGTCACTTATAGTTTTCAGTATTCTTCCTTGGGTAGTATGGATTAAATACAGGAAGAAAGATAGTACGCAAAGGCTGTTGTTTGTAGGATTTTTCGCTATCATTATCTCTTGTTGGATGGATTTTTTTGGAGTGATGTATGGTCTTTGGTATTATACAGGAATAGTTATGCCTACAATGCCTACGTACATCCCTTGGGATATGTGTATTATTCCAGTATTCATTATGTTACTAATACAATATAAGCCGAACAGTTCCGTATTAGTAAAAGCCTTGGTATTCGCAGGCGTTAGTACCTTAATTGGAGAACCCTTGTTTTTATGGCTAGGATTTTATGTATTAAAAAAATGGAGTATTTTTTACTCCTTCCCTATTTACTTTTTGATTTATCTTGCAAGTCACAAAATTAGCCGACTTAGGAACTTTGCTGGTATATAGGTTATTACCTTTCTTACGAAGTCCCAATGTGTGATGAGTCTATGTTTGTATCGTTTGAATTTCAAAACTGGACCCTTTAGTCTTTAACCGAGTCTTCATTGTTAAAGATTGTGAGGGAATTTACTTAAACTAACTGGGTGCTTTACCAATATGTTGGGCAAAAAAAGGTGTTACCTTATCTGGCAGCACCCATTTTTATTATTAAAAGTCAGTTTTTATTTATGGAAGTAAATTTAGTTAAATTATAACATTAAACAAGTAAGAGCTAGGCAATCTGAGAACTACACCTTGTACCAACTTGTTCTGATTGTAATAAATCATTTAAAGCTTGCTGATTAATCACTTCATTAAAATCAGAAGGTTGGTCTAAGGAAATTCCTCTCCGATTAGCAACAGAAATAATTATACCTATTTCATAATACATATTTTTCGTAAGAATACCTTTTTTAATATTATTAATAATTTCATAGTAAAAACGAATTAATAACTCTTCAGGTAACTTTTCATAGAAATCCATTTTTTATTCACCTCAAACTCCAAAATTGTAAGCCTTTTCAATAATTATACCATTATTCGTATTATTATTGATGTTAAAGTTGTGTGAAAAATTAAAAACATTATGATTTTGTTATAGTAAAATACGGAATGTTTGATAATCGATTTCACCATAAAACCTAACAATCCACCTTCTTCAAGTAACTGGCAGTTTAGTGGAAGAAGGAACTGCTAAGTTTTGGAGGATTTTGCTATTCTTTATTTAATGGTTCCGAATGAAATGAGTTGATTAAGTATGAATGAGTTTGAAATTGTTGGTAAACAGGGGTTCATAAGGATTGAATTAAATGAAGTCATCGGTTTTCCTAATCAAACAAGTTATTTGGGTGGTTATGATGTTAAAGGGAAAATTGAAATTAAGAGTGGAAATTATTACGTTAAAGGTGCTGAACTATGGTTTTCAACTGGTCAGGTATACGAGTTCTTCAACCAGTTGCAAAAATGTTATAACAACCTAAAAGGAAGTGCTACCTTTTCAGAATCAGAAAATTTTCTTAAACTTGACCTTAGATTTAATAGGTTTGGTCAGATAAACATTCAAGGATATTTTCAAGAAATAGCAAACCAAGAAAATATTTTGCAGTATGAGTTTGAAAGTGAACAAAGTTATTTGGTATCAACATTACATCAGTTGAAAAATATTGTTGACCATTATGGTGACTTAAAAGGTAAAAAATAGGTGATTCCTTATTATGCTAACGTGGCAGTTTAGTGTAAGAAGACTAAAGGATGTCCCATTGTTAATAGTTAAGAATAAAAGTATTGACCCATTCAAAATAAGGAGGCAATAGTTTGATTAATCTTGATAAAGATAAAGTTTTAATTGAACGATTTTGGACTGATTCGATTAAAAAATTTAATATGTTAAATCCTGATGTAAATGTTTATACCGTAGGGCTATATTGTTGTCGTTGGGCAGGTTGGATGACCATTAATTTTGATACAAACCCCAATAGCGAAAATTGTCCAGATTTTACTTATGTTGCTTTTGAATCACTTGATTTCGAGCATTGGCAAGACGATTATGATAACAATGAAACGTTGGAGATTTTATTGAATGGAAATATCCAAAAAATTAATCTTGAAGAAGATGAAGATGAAAGAATAAATGAGGTTGTTTTTACTTATTTAAAAACAATAGTAAAGGAACCTCATTTACTTACAGTTACAAATATCTTGAAAAAAAAGGAACCTTTTAGAGTAGGCATACAAATGTTGGACAGCTCTGAAAGCGAATTTTGGACTTTGTAGAAAAATGTTTAACGTATCAATTTTCCTCTTTCGCTAACGGATGCTTTCGTTGACAAAGAGTTGCTGTGGCAGCCTTCTTTTTTATTGACTTAAATGTGAGTTTAGTTCAATAAGAACGGATGATAATTTTAAATGTAAAAAGATAAAAGTGAGGCAATTATGGAAATAGGGCAAAAGAAAATATTTAATGATGCATTTGCTGAAAAAGGTTTGAACAATGTAATCCTTTGGGATGTACAAAACATTAAGGATGGACAACTAATTAGGGTAAAATTTATTAGTAAAAGTTCACCTCATAGACAAGGGTTATGGTTAATAACGGATAAAGGAATTGTAATCCCTGAATTAAGTGATGAAATATTTCCAAGTATTTCGTTATGGGAAGACACGGCACCTAAAGAGGTAATTTGTAAATGTTATAGTCAAGACGGCAATTTAAGTCTCTATAATATTTGGGATAAGGGCAATGGAACGCAGTCACAAATGTATACATCGGGTATGATAATTGATGAAAAGGACGATGGTATTTTAATTTATAATTGTAATGATTATGGTTTTGAAACTGAATTTACTGATTTGGTATTTTCTATCGAAAAATTATAACATTCTTGTTCAACAAACGGGTGCTTTAGTTGAAGAAAGCTATTTATTGGACCTAAATGGGTCCTTTTTTATTTTGAGTAAATATAACATTAATAATTAGCAGAGCTTTTATTTTTAATCATATGGAACGTTTGTTCGTGTGTAATAAGAATAAAGGAGATGACCGCAATGGCTAATCGTGATAGAGGCGTTAAGAAGTGGCAGTTCGCCTTTGGTATGCCGGAGCAATTAAAGATGATGCGTGAATATTGGAAGGATCAGGAGCGTCAGCCTAAATCGTTAATTGACGTCTATGAATTCGAGGAGTTTGACCATCGGATATGTTATGTGATGGAGTATCATCTGGCAGTTAAGATAACGATATGGGACGACGGTTTTACTGAAGATATGACTGGCTCATTCATTTCGTTGATCCAATTTCGCATCAGCTTCGCATCGAGGTACAACCTGGAGAATTCAAACGTGTGGCTTTTGAGAATGTAGTCAAAGTTGATGTTTTAGATTGACCAGATATTATTATTATACCAACTGCGTGTCTTGGGATAGAAGAAACCCTGCATATTCAGGAATTACAAAAATTAATGTCCCTAATATTTGCTGCAGCCTAGCGGTCATACCGGTATTAACCAGTATGTTCCATCAACAAGATAAATCTATATCGCTAACCTTCACATCGTACTCATCAATATATTCTACTACTTTCATTATTCTCTTGATCGCGTACTCCTTATCCTGTAAGTCATCGGCAATCAGTTCGCCAGCTAAATCAAGCAAATTAACTTTAATACGGGCAATTGTAAGCTTTGCTTCTAGTAAATCGTTCAAGTTCCCGCCTCCCGATTGTTTGAAACTTTTTCAAGTGCGGCCCTTCGCTAATCGATGGGGCTCTTTTTACGCTCATACAACTCCTCTACACTTACCTCGAGTAAATCCGCTAGTTGAAATGCTTTATCAATAGTGGGATAGGTATTTCCAGCTATCCAATTTGATAAGGTATTTTTACTTATATCCAATTCTTGAATAATAAATTCCCGTCTATATTTTGAAACTCTTAATAACTTCCCAATCCGCGGTTTGATCATCCTAAACACCTCTTATAAATATTATTTGGCAAATGATTGCGAAAATATATACCAAATTTTTGGGCTAATTTATCCTAATTTTTTTCATAAATAAGTAATAACGGTCATACCTTCTAGTAAACGAGTAGAAGGGAGGTGTTAGAATGAGCGGAAACAAAGTCGTAAAGTCTGTCTCATTTAACGTAATGAATGAACAGGACAAAGTGTACTTGGAACGGATTCAAGACGTCAATTTCTCCGGCTACGTCAAGCAGCTGATCGAGAAGGATATTCGGCAGCGGAAGGTGATTAAAGCGGAAATTAAGCCAGTTCAGGCTCCTATAAGTAATGGCCGGTTATCATTCGGGGCACTGGGTTATCTCTTAAATCGGTATGACCTCCTTCTCTCTTCACCAGCCTTATGTAACACAGTAACACGGTTGACGTTGTCAAATGTCAGTACAATTGGAAAGGGGATGTAAAAGGAATGATAGAAGGGAAGGGATTGGGCAATAAGAAAGTTCACCGGGTGAACGTGTCGCTTACTAATAATCAGAGTTATAAACTGAACAGGCTGGCAGCAGCATGCAATATGCGACCAACAACACTGGCAGGGCTATTAATCGAAAAAAGCTTGAATAATGCTGAACTTATTGAAGAGCTTCAAAAAGAGTATTGCACTCAATCATCCTATCGTTTAGTCCTACTGAATAGGGGAGGAGAGTTGCACTACTTATTAAAAGGCAGGGAGGACTTTTAAGTGAACTGGATTAGCTTTATCACTGGCGGTATGAGCGTGGTATTAGCGTATTCTCTATTTTCAAGTGGTCAAGAGGAAGAAATGGAAGCGGAATTCAATGAGGAGGAAACAGTGGCCAATGCTGTAGTCAAAGATTTTGCTGGCAGATATGTGACGTTATCATGTCAAACATGTCGAAAACTAAAAAAGCATATGGAAATTGTGCCAGATGTATATCAATGTACTAAATGTAAGCGACATACCGATTTGCGGCCAGTTTCTTGAAATTATAAGAGATACAATCATCTTCTTTTTCATAACCGATTACAGGAACAATGGTGGTGACTGGTGGCAAGTTGGTGGCAAAATCCATCATACTGCCACCAATTTCGACTGTTTTAATCCTAAATATTCAAAAAAGGAGCCTATTAAATCAACAATTTAAAGTTAAAACTGTTACAATCCAATTTGGTTCTCTTCCTTGACAGGGAAGTGGTCAAAAATATTAAAACGCTTTTTTAATGTCGTTCTCTACTGAGTTTTTAAGAAGATACCCGATGTCAATCTCTGTGGCCCTTGATTAAGGAAATACCTCATGACCAGTATGACTTGACTGGTGAGGAAAGACATTCCTTCTCCCTCCCAAAATTTTAATCATAGCTTTAAAATATAAATTAACGTATGCTTTAATATATATGTCATTCTTATAATTTAGCTTTACTATTTAGATTTCCTAAAAAGAGCAAAAAGTGAACAATGCCCAGCACTGTATACTTTTACTTTGTTTGATTGGGTGTAATTTATTGCAAAAAAACAATTATATGGAAACATTAGTCAATTTAGATTAAAATAGGAATGGTTATAGTATTAGGAGAGAGAGGAAACTTATGCCTAATAGAGAAAATTCAACAAAAATCTTCATCAGTTCTACTGCACAGGCAGCATTACAGCCTTTACGGCAGAAACTTAAAACTATCCTAGATGCTTCGGGACATAAAGCTTTACTTTTTGAAAATAATTTCGGACTTTGGACAGATAATACATTGAGAGATTGTTTACGAAAAGTGAGTGAATCTGAAATATATTTGCTTTTTATCTCAAATGAAAGTGGTTCATTCACTAATATTGACCCAAACGTAACTGCTACATATGCTGAATACTTAAGAGCTTTAGACGATCAAAAAATCATTATGCCCTTTATAGAAACACACATTCTTGATATGTTCAGACAACATATTAAAAGACCTCTTGAAAGTAGAATTAGTCATTATAAAAAGCAATTTGATAGTGACCCAGCCTATACTTACGATATTGTAAAAGAAATGGTTGCAGAAGAGGAAAGAGGTACAGATTTATATGACAAATTAAATAATTCAGGGGTCCATCCTTTTCAATGGGCTTTTATCTATGATCTGTATTCAACTCGTTGGACATATAGCACAGCCTTGGCAAATGCTGATTTAGCATGTGAGTTTATCATTGAAGCTCTAAGTCAGATATTAAAATCTCTGACACCATATTATCCTGTTCTTGATCAAATAAATGAATCTATAGCAACAGCTGATCGATTAACTTACTTTAAAGAATCCATCCCTCACTTAATGCAATCTTTACGGGGAGGGAAGCTTGATACTAAAAATTTACTTTATGTTCTTAGTATGTACTTAAAAGGTGGGAATATTAAACACAATGATAGTCCTTTAGACAATCGTGTTTTGGCTCAAGTTGCGGATTGCCATGCCATTTGTTTGTATGAAAAAAATGGAAGTAAATTGGAAATCCTAGAACATAGTGACGCAATTACACCTCAAAAAGAGTATAATGTATCAGATTCTAGTCGTTTGTTGCCAAAACATACAATTCAGAGAATGAGGATATTGAGCATGTGTTCTATAGTGAAGAGAAACAGCAAATCTATATGACCAAAAAAATCGGTAAATTGGTTTTATCCGCGCACTTCAGATTAAGCGAAAGATGGTCTGATTTAAGAGTAAAACGCTATGAAAGTCAAATTTTACGTGCTATAATGAACGAAAGAGATCAATTTGATTTTGCAGTTGATCTAATTGGAGGGATGTTAAATGAGTAAAGGTGTAAAATTTATCGGAACCACCCCTCATAATTTAACTAGAGCAGCAAATGATATGGCCTTAAAAAAGTTTGCTGAGAATAATCGTAGATTACTAAAAGCAGTAAGTAAAATCCATTCAAATATCACTTCAGAGCCTCAGAAATTAATGAATAAATAAAATATTATGATTATAGAAATCCACCCTAAAGTAGTCCAGTAAAGGGTGGATTTTTTGTTTTTATTAGGAATACATTGATGTTTTTGAATTTTAAATAGAATATTTAAAGAGTTGTCCCAATTAATGAACGGCTTCTTTTTTCATGTTGTTAAAGAAAAGAGTGTATTTATCCATTATAAAATATATTTCAATATATATGTCATATTATCTTATATCTTATCATATAAGTTATCTTTAATTTTGTTGACCATAGCATCATTATTATTGAATTATACATTTAAATATTGTACCTATTGGGAAAAGTAAACGTTACTAGTTTTTAAACAAATTTATTTTTGATTTCTTCACCTTTTTTTTAACAGGCTATCCCGATTTATTTCAATCTTTTTATGATCATTGTTCAATCCATTGTAAAATGGCAATAACTTGATTTGGAGTTAGGTATACCATGTTTTCTTCTATCACCTGTCTGCAAGCCCTTTGAATGCATTATGATGTTCCTTTATCACATGATTTAAAATATCCATAAACCCAGCATCAACCCCATCTGGGAGCTGTGTACTTTAAGGTGATTATAAAAGGACATGATCCTGGATACCCGTATAACGTTAGTCAGACAAGAGTAACAGCTTTAGGTGTTGACTTCATATGTAAGCTTTTAAAACGTCACGGATGGGTAGACTAATGATAAAGAGATGAAAAGATTTAGAGCCAAAGGGATTGTCAATATGACAGTCTCTTTTTATATGTCAATTAATCTATTAAAAACCTGGAGGAAGTAATAAATGAGCGAAATGGTAAAAATAATCGATAGCATGATGGGAACAGGTAAAACCAGTTACGCAATCCAATTAATGAGGGAAGCAGAAATTGATCAAAAGTTCATCTTTGTAACACCGTTCCTTGACGAAGTCCAACGTAGTTAAACAAGAAGTAACCAATAGGGATTTTAAAGAACCTGACGTTAAGCACGGATCAGGAACTAAACTAGAATCGTTAAAAAGACTAATAGCGAATGGTGAGGATATTGCAACAACGCACTCCTTGTTTTCCAAGGCTGATGACGAATTTATAGATTTATTGCGATGGGAGAATTATACACTGATAGTGGACGAAGTAATGGAGGTGATTTCTCAGCTACAGGTTCGGAAAGGTGATATCCAAATGATGCTGAACGGTGGAGCGATTGAGGTAGATGAAGGCGGTAGAGTTACTTGAAAAGAACATCCTAAATTTGACACCACGTTTAGCACCGTTCGGGATTTTGCTCTAGCTGGGAATTTATATCTCGTAACAACGTAGCATTCGTCTGGAACTTTCCGGCAAAGATATTTGATCTGTTTGACCAAGTCTATATATTAACCTATATGTTTGATGGACAATTACAAAAGTAGTACTATGACCTGTACAACATTCAGTATGATTATTTTTCGGTGGTAAAAGAAGGAGACAGGTACGAGCTGCAGCCTAAGTCAGACGTAATTGAGGATCGTTCAAGCCTAAAGGAGTTAATTCATATCTTTGACGGCGATTTAAACGAAATTGGCAATGCCAAAACAGCTTTGTCAAAAAGTTGGTTCGATAATTCACGTACCAGTATTAAGGTGAAGCAATTAAAGGATAATCTGTACAATTACCTTAGAAACCGCCAAAAGGCAAACGCCGAGAGGATACAGTGGACAACATTCAAAGACGCAAAGAACAAAATCAAAGGAGAAGGCTTCATTAAAGAAGAGCCGGAAAATAACACTAACAGGGATGTCGGGCAAGCCTGTTTTACCTCGTTCAATTTACGGGCTACAAAAAAATATAAACATAAGGACGTATTAGCATTTTGTTTGTACCGCTTTATGAATCCGATTGAGAAACATTTTTTCGACCAGCAGAATGTTAAGGTCGATGAAGACTTACTAGCGTTATCTGATCTATTACAGTGGATATTCCGTTCTGCCGTTCGTGACGGTAAGCCCATCAATATCTATATACCTAGCCGTAGAATGCGAGATTTACTAAAGAAATGGTTGAATAACGAACTACCGTGCAGTAACGTCAGTAACGCTAGTGACGTTTTTCCTCGTAAACTAGCAAGTAGACCGTGCTAAAATCGCCTGAAAACCCAGTCGTATCAAGGGTTAAAGACGTGCAGGTCTTAAGAGAAAGTATATGTAAATTAGAACGTAATAAACCTCCGCCTGACGGCTCGGTGATGTAACTAAAGCTTATCAGCTTCAGTAACATCTAATAAACATAAACGTTATGTTTTAATAGAAGACTGCCTAAGCTGGATTCAACTGAGCGTAAGCGAGGTTTATAACGTTATACGATTTAACGACTGAACGTTAACACAATTCTTTATACGATACCATTGCTTTTTTAGCTTTCTGAGCCTTCTTAGATATCGCCAATATGGATGAATGCCTATTTTAATCTTTAGCAGAACCAATTCCCATTTTGAAAGTAGAATAGAGACGATTAAAGCAAATAGTAAGCTTACCATCATCTTCAAGCAATCGGAATCCCTGCAAAGGAAAGGGCAAAACCGCCAAACATACTGAATAAAATAAAAGCGGCATTTTGCAGTAGGCATTAATATTATTCCTCAAAGGCTTTCTATTTCCTTTTTTTAAATAATCATCAATTGGTTATTGTACCAAAATGGATGGTTTATTAATCCATAAAAAAGCTGGTCCCTTGCTAGGAGCCAGCAGTTCAATCCTTATGGAAATATTTTTTGATAAACTTCAGCATAAGAATTGGAAGTACTTCTCTTCTGGTAATGAGATATTGGTAAACCGCTTCTTTCTCAGATGATGCCACATTCCAATCTTCAGGTATGGAGTTTATTACCTTATAAATTTGTTCTGATGGAAGGGAAAGGACTTTCTCTGTGAATTTCAGGAGATCCTTTGGATTCTCTATTCTAGTAACCGCCCATGTATGAACATCCTGATCTAGTATGTTTACGTAAACCTTCTGTGAATTTTTTTTTGTCCATGAACCGATAGGAAAACATAAACCATGATCGATTAAATGAAGGTAACATGTATTTTTAGAAACCTTTTCCAGCAGGGCATTTCCTGTATCCCGATCATAGTTGTTTACCCAATAGTCGAACACAATGACTCCCGGTAATACATTCAAATTGGCGATCTCACCGCTGTTTCGGGGTTCCCATAGTCCTGTGCAATTTTTAAGTAAATAACTTGCAAATTGATGTCCTGGTTTAAACCCGTATTTGTAAAGCTCGGGAAACTGATTAAAATGGGATTTGGAAAAATAAACAAGTGCAAAAGGTGCGACGGGCAGCCCTAATAACAGTGCAAGTTTCCCGGCAACCCAGTCATTTACGAGTACTCTAGTTCCTTGAGGGTTATTCTTGAATTTTACTAGATATTTATTGCCGTCACTTAATTCAAAAAGTTGAGGTCTAGTATTTCCTTCGCTGTGACTGCCTAGGTAATGAACCGGATATAAAGTATTCAAAATAAATTTCCTTCCTTTTTTAATATGAATAATATATGTACAAAATATTAAGCTGGAAGAGTTTTTCGGATATCAATAAAAAAAGACTATATTTTGTTAGCCTTCCTCCAATGATATTGAAGTTTTCAAAGGAATTGTTTTCTTTTCATCCCGCCAAACGACATGACCCAAATCGAACCTTCAACCGTCACAACGGCAATAAACGCTCCCTATAATACGTTAATCGTTTGGGCTTTAACTGTCTTCACCGTCTTTTAAGTGCATGAACATGAAGAGCTGCAGGCCTGCCTGAACGATGGCAAAGATTCCGATAATCCACATAATTTTATAGGTTGTATAGCTTACCATATTAAGAATGTAAAGTTGAACTAGTTTATATTTTAATAAAAGTTTTAAAACATATTGCATCATATATGTCATTTATATATTATTTGATATCATATGTGTTATATTTAAATTTATTATCTATATTAACATTGTAATTATATTAAAAAAATAACCTTTATTTTCCTTAATCAGATGCTGATAATACAATTATCATCTACTGATTGTATGTCCACAGCGTCCTGCTATGAAGATTAATATAACCAGCTATAATGTATCCCAACAGCGACTTATTGAATCATTCTTTTCCTGAAATACTACAATTTTATAGAAAGATAAAAATAAATTTTACAAAAAAAATAATTTTCTAAAATTTATTTAATATATAATAGAATTAGGTGAATAATTGTATAAAAATGGCATGTCAAGGGATAGGATAATGACAATTTTGATTTAAATTTAAGCTATTGAAATTAAATACCATTGCTAGAGAGGAAAAAGCTTTTGACAATTTATTAGAAAAACAAAAGGTGGATGAACATGGCAAAAACAATATGGTTTGTATTGTTAGGCATTGTATCACTAATTTTCAGTTCTTCTTTTGACGTTCAAAAAACGAATCCTCATCATTATAATCATTCAATGATAAGTCATCCCATACAAGAGATAGTTCAACAAAAACAGGCTTTTATTCCGCAGAAGTTACAAGAGCTAGATACAAAGAAAAAGATAATAGAACAAGAAAAGGCTCAATGGGCTCAACAAAAAATTGTGTATTTAACTTTTGATGATGGACCAACGAAATATACCCCTCAAATCTTGGATATTTTAAAACAGAATGACATTAAGGCAACATTCTTTTTAGTAGGAAACTATATAAAAGGGAAAGAATCGACAGTTAAAAGATTAAAGGATGACGGGGATGAAATTGGGCTTCACTCCATGACACATAATGAAAAACTTTTATTTCTTAGTCCGGAGAGTTATATAAATGAGTATAAACAAGAACAAAGTTTGCTTCAGTCGTTAGGTGTTCAAACAAATATAAGTCGAACTCCATACGGAAGTAAACCTCTATTGACTCAAGCTTATCGTGATCAAATTTTTTTCGCGCATATGAAAGTTTGGGACTGGACTATTGACTCTAATGACTGGCGGTATAAGGATCAGACCAATCTCATTATTAATCAAGTAAGTAGCCAAATCAAAAGACAGCATGAAGTAGTCCTTATGCACGACCATGGTTATACTGTAAAATCGTTACCTGGTATTATCAAATTGTTTAAAGATAGAGGGTATACTTTCCAAAAATATAATCCAGATTTGGATTTTATGGTTAATTTTTGGAAGGATCCTAGGTTATAAATGATGGATAAAGTAGCCGTTTCTTACTGTTCTTTAAGGAGATAAACACCTTTATCAGGAGCAAGACAAATACCTTCCACTAGAGTGCTGATACAACTAGTGAAGACTAATCTATGGCATTAACGTGAGGAAATATGTGATGGAGATGCGGACAATCGAGAGACCAGTAGTCGGATAAGCAACCCCAATTGCATAATGTGAAGTAATTAACCATACTTATCGGTGTTGTTTTTTGTTTTATTGTAAGGCTCACATCGATTGGATCAGGTTCTTTATTTGCTCTTGCTGTTATAGAATTAGCCCGTAAAACCACGTGGGCTTGCCCCGTGGATGTAAGGGCTTCGCTCAAGGGTATCCTTTAGGGTACCCTATTTGAGCGACTTTCTAATTCTCAATTTTATAACTTGAGAACATATATTCCTATATGTTAAAATATACACATGAAAACAAATAGAATAAACTCCGAAAATTATAATACTTTAAACCATTGTAAATTTTTAATTCAATATCATATCATTTGGTGCCCTAAGTTTAGATTTAGTGTTTTAGGTGAAAATCTAGAATCGGTATTAAAAGAAGTATTATATACTATCGGAGAAAAATACGAATTTGAAATTAAAGAACTGGAAGTCATGCCAGATCATATCCATAGTTTGTTTCTACAAAACCGACGGTAGCACCTACAGATGTCATTCGGACATTTAAAAGTATTTCAGCGATTGAGGTATTTAAAAGGTTGCCAAGGTTAAAACGGTTCTATTCTCGTTGTGGTTCTTTATGGAGTAAAGGATATTTCGTAAGCAGCGTTGGAAAAGTTAGTGAAGAAACTGTCAAAAGATACATACAAGAACAAAAGAGTAAAAGTTAAACAGAGAGGAGTATGATACGTGAGTGGTTTGAAGGAAAAAAACAAAAAAACACGAAAAAAAATGAACAATCTAATTTCAAAAAAACATTAAACACCATTCGTAAATATCATACTCCTCTAAATGTCATAGAAATTGAAATAAAAATTCTCCCTTCACAACATTATAAAATGATGCGAATTGGAGAACATTTACGGATTATCCGGAACACTGTAGTTGGTGTGCTCTTTAAAAACTATAAACAGATGGTTAGAACGAAAAAATATAGAGCCTTGATGAAACAATACCGTTTGGTAACTGAGAAGATGTCCAAACAAAATGCAGATATCAAATTATTAGATAATGAACTTGATAGTTTAAAAGAAAAGCTCGAAGAGCTTCGTGAAAAATATAATGTGACTTTTGATTTTGCCAGGAATTTTGGTGCAGAAATGCGAGAAAGAAAATTTAGCCTGCCGGATGCAGTAACAGTTTTATCCGTTTGTGAAATGGCTTGGAAATCTATCGAAAAGATTCTATTTTCTGATGGAGAAAACCCTTATTTTTATAAACGAAATGATTTTGTTACTTTTCAAGGTAAACAGGCTGAACGCTGTATTATTTTGAAAAAAAATAAAAAAAACAGTGAATTATTCGTTTCTCATAACGGTATGAATTTTTCCTTGATAATTAAGAAAACTGACCTTTTCATTCAAGAATCTTTATCCCGCTTTGTTCATTACATGGAAAACAGTGTTGAGATAGACAAAGAAAATGTGGAGAGACATTTGTCAGGAAAATCTATTCTACCTACTTATCGTATTCGTAACAACCGGATTGTACGAAAAGAAATCAGAGGAAAAATAAGATACTTTCTTCAGATTGTTTCCGAAGGAAACCCAGTTGTAAAACGAAAGAAAGATGGTTCTTTTCGCCATACCTTCGGTACAGGCAGAATTGGTGGGGACATCGGAACACAATCAATTGCCATTTTTTCAATAGGCAAAGTATTGCTTAAAAACCTAGCTGAACGTTCTAATTCAAGTTTTAAATTAGAACGGGAAATTACGAATATCCAAAGATATATAGACCGTTCTAGAAGAACAATGAACCCCAAAAATTACAATGCTGATGGAACGATTAAAAAAGGTAAAAAAACATGGGGTTTTTCGAATCGGTATTTAAACGCACAAAGAAAATTACGGAACTTACAAAGAAAAGCAGCTGAAAGTCGCAAATATGCCCATAATGAAGACATAAACTATTTTCGAACATTAGGTGACGAACTTATAATTGAATCCATGAATATTAGAGCTTTGCAAAAGAAAGCAAAAGTAGCCACAAAAAGTGACAAAACAGGCAAATGGAACAAAAGAAAACGTTTTGGTAAAAGCATTTTAAACCGTAGTCCTGGATATTTTATCGAACAAGTAAAATATCGTTTTAGATTGACAGGTGGAACAGTAAAGGAAGTTAATACTTGGACATTTAAAGCCTCTCAATATGATCATGTTTTAGATACGGAAAATAAAAAGCAATTATCCAAACGATGGCATACTTTGCCTTGCGGAACGAAAATTCAACGTGATCTATACTCAGCATTTTTACTGTATTGTTCGGAAAAAGATTTGCAAAAACCAAATAATGAAATGTGTCATAATACATTTGAAAAATTTTATCAATTTCACGAATTATGCATTAAAGAAATAAAAAACAACCGGATGGTTGTTCTAAATAGTGGGATTAAAATTTCTTAATCCATTACTTTCAAAATACATTTCAGGGGTTTGACTTAGCCTCCGTTTCCAACTGGAAAGAAAGCAAACGCTAATGTGGTCATCAGATTGCTTGTTTGTTGGTTTTCACCCCTATAGCTAGTGCGTAATGCCGATGGAAGGTTACCTTCATGTACGCTTACGAGAAACTATATGTGGAGACCCCACGCGGGCTTGCCCCGAGGAGTGAGTCAGACCTATACCGTTTGAGTGCATCCGGCCGAGGCGATTATTATTGACAACCAGACACTTTTTTGTGCTACAAGCCCGATTGGAATCACAATAGCAGTCCCCATTTCAAACAAAAAAATTAAAGAAAAAAATTGAATGGGGTTAATTTTTTCTTTAATCATGTTTATTAATCAATCCTTCTATTTGTGATTTCTAAAGGGCTTTACATCATTCCTTTAGGTTAGAAAACCTATATTTTAACTATAATTATGTATTCTTCACAAAAGGGAAGATATACAAATTTAAATTAATCAAAATAAGCCCTTCTCACTTAGAGAGCACTGCAAAAGTCCAAAAACAAATGAAAAAAGGGGGAGCACCTACCACTGGTAGCGTTTCACCCTTTTATTTTTCCTCTACATTTTGTACTGCTGTAATTAATTCCTGTCTTTTGCAGTAGCCTCACTTAAGAGGGGCTTTTTTCTAGTAAAATACTATTATTGTAAATTGAATCCATAGGAAAAATTGCATATAATGGAAATGATTTCAAATGAAGGGGAAGAAGAATGAAAAAGAAATTATTAGTTTTATTTGTACTTGCTAGTTTGGTTTCAATGCAATGGCTACCTACTGGAACAGCCTTTGCAAGAAGTAATTCACATTCAACATATGTCCACGGTTATACTCGCTCTAATGGTACACATGTAAATGGTTATCATCGTACGGTTAGTAACCATACCAAACTTGATAATTACAGTCATAAAAGAAATTATAATCCTTGGACACATAAGTATGGTACTAGAAGATAGTAGATAAATGATAGTATAGGAGGCTCCTAGTTGAGAGGGGCTTTGTCTAATTCCTTCACCAACTGTGTCTCACCATCATAAATGACCTTTTCTAATTTTCTTACAACTACAAAAGCAATTTTTCTTGATCATCAAGGACAAATTGGCCATATAAAGGGCGCTGGTTGTGAGGTGGTTTATTCTGAAAGGTTTACTTGAACACAAAGGCAGAAAGAAATGAGTTTCAAAAACTGCTAAAATTACTAAAGCATGGCGACACATTGATTGATACAAAGTTGGACCGCTTTACACGATCTACTATTGACCGCCAAAAGGGTTGGTATATTTATTATTATATTTTTAAGAAATTATAACTCTTAAACTTGACTTTCAATATTACAGTGAGGAGATAGAACTGAGTGTTAATATTGGGGAATGTATGCTATTTTGTTAACACCGAATACCCCCCGGCGTAAAATAGTTATGCCAATTGTATTTTGTTTATATTTCTTATAATTAAACGGTTTATATTCAAATTTTTATTCAAATCTATTATAAGTAAATTTTTCGAATTCAAATACATTTATTCCTATTTCCTCAATAATTTCTGGGGGTAATGTATAATCCTGTTTCACTAAACCAAAAAAAAGTGAAACCTTTCTCTACGCAAAAAGACAAGCATAGATTTTTGCTTGTTTCATATGCAAAGTTACCTACTGCTATCGAACCCAGGAAACTACCAAGCAGATAGGAACTTGAATTAACCCCTGCGATATGGTTCCTCCAATTAGTGCAAGAGACGATACTATTAAATCTCGAATGCAAGCATTAATGATCAATTTCCAGATGATAAAGTATATTGATGTAAACAATAAAAAAGATATATATTATAAAACACAAAAGAGCCTGTGATATCCAAGGTTCTTTTTTTATGTCATAATTAAACATAAGACAAACTCTGGTTTAATCAGAGGGTTACATCTGCTTTATTTTTTATGATTGAAGTTCCTGCTAGTTTGTTCATAATTAAACTTTGAAGATATTTATATTCTTGTTTTCTTACTAAATCATTAAATAGAGGTGAAAAATTTGTATAAAGTAGGTCAAAAATTTGTGTACGCAAAAGATATCGACAAGCCTATTTTAAATGGTGCCAAAGTCATAGAGATCACCGGTAGATTCGAAAACGGTATTTCAGCAAAATCAGATCTGAATTCAACCATATTTATACCAATCGAATATTTAGACCATTTGGTAAGAACAAACACATTCACTTTATCTGTGTAATGTTAAACTGACCTGTTCGCTACGGTGGACAGGTATTTTTGTTGTGAAAAATATTTTGAAAAATAAAGAACATAGTTTCGATTTGGTATGAGTATGCCGCATCTTAGATATTAGTTTGTCATCACTTAAAAAACCGCAGATATCAATTTTACAACTTCGTGTAGCGATGCAGGAATTGAGTCTAATCGTTCTATATCTTCTTTATCGCTCAAACCCTTGAAGGCAAAAAAAGTGATTCATAGTGCCAGAACCCAAATGATTCAGGATGTATATAAGCAGCAAGTGCCTGAAGCGATAGAGGAGATCGTCGATTCAAAGTTACTTCATTTATTTTCGCATGCAAAGATTGATGAGGATATGGCTGTATCCGTATTTATTTTTGAAAAACCGATAGAAGGGTGGGATAGGTTTGGTTCCGAAAAAGGGGAGTTAATGCTCCTCTTTTTTGATTTGACATAATTGCTAGTAATATATGAAACTAATATAGGACACACTCTGTTGTATGGGTTCCTAGTTAGCATTTTAAACTTTTTACTCACATTCACTGGCGTACAAAGGGGTTAGTGATTTAAGCCGGTCTCAATTGACCGATCACCTCGGTATTTTAAACGGGTGGGGCTTCAAACGGCCTTAAAATACTGTAATATTCATCCTAGACCTGAAAGAAAGTTTATATACTTTTTTCCCCTTATAAGGGCGCCTTCTTTGTAATTAACAGTGATGTAGGTTCAATTTGGCCTGCATGAATTACAAGGATGTCCTGAAAAGTGACGAAATATTAACTACAGTCCCTTACAATAAGGCTTACCTTTACTCCTAATCTATAAATAGCGATCACATAACCGTAGCCAGTAACAGAAATCATGAACGAAGGCTGGGCATTTTTCTGGCACCAACGTATTATAAGAGAGTTGGATTTAACCAGCGGGGTAATTGAAATGGGGGAAAAATATGTCCAAAACTGTACGGATTGGAATTATAGGAAGTGGCGGAATTGCCGGTAAACATGTAGAAGCGTACAAAAAAATGTCAGACGTTGAGGTCGTGGCTATAGCAGATGTGATTCCTGGAAAGGCAGATGAGTTTATAAAGAAATTCGAATTGAAGGGAGCGCAGGGGTTTGATAATTATAGGAGCTTGCTAGAATTAAATTTGGATGGCGTCAGTATTTGTACACCCAATAATTCACACCATAGCATCAGTATCGATTCGCTACAATCTGAGAAACATGTTTTAGTTGAAAAACCGATGGCAATCACACTTGAACAGGCCACAGAAATGGTATGTACCGCAAAAAAAACAGAAAAGATCCTGACGATTGGATTCCAACCTCGGTATGATCCGAATATGAAGGAATTGAAACGAGTAATCCAATCTGGTCAATTAGGAAAAGTTTATTACATCCAAACAGGTGGAGGGAGAAGGCGTGGGATGCCACGTGGTACGTTTATCAAAAAGGAGTTGGCCGGTGCAGGTGCTCTTGCGGATATTGGATGTTATTCACTTGACCTAGCATTACATGCGTTAGGCTATCCCAAACCCCTAACTGTATCTTCATATGCTTCCAATTTTTTTGGAACGAACCCGAAATACCATCCCGAATCGGATGCGTTTGAAGTGGAAGACTTTGGTGTAGCGTTGATTAGACTTGAGGGAGGAATAGCACTAAACTTTAAAATCTCGTGGGCTATGCATATGGACTCCCTGGGTCCTACACTATTTTTAGGAACGGATGCAGGATTAAAAGTAACACCGGCAGGTTCTGGACCTTGGAGTGGAGTATGGGACGGTGGGATCGGGACGATAACAATGTTCCATGATATTTTAGGTCAACACACCGAAAGTCCCATTCCAGTTCAAAATCATCAGACTGATATTTTTTATGAAAAGGTTAGAGATTTTGTGGTAGCGATTCAAGAAGGAAAAGAAGCACCAATACCAGGTGAGCAAATTTTAATAAACCAGGCAATTATCGATGGTATTCTTCGGTCCGCAGCCATCGGAAGAGAAGTTGAAATTGATATTCCTACAATCTGAATGTAAGTATTTTGAGAGTTCTAGTGGAGAAAAGCAGAAAAATTCGATCGAATAGTTTAGTAGTTCATATGATATACTACTGGGAATTTACAATGCTGTAAAATGATCGACGAACAGAACACAAGTGATAATAAGGTAAACATCTAATCTTAATCTTTCCAAGAAGAGAGTTGCATTTGTTAAAAATAGTTTATTTTATCACCTTTAATGTATCAAAATCGGCTTTCTCCAAGCTGTATTTCCATACATAAGAGGTGATTTTTATTTATAACATGATATAAAATATGATATATTTACTATACCAACTCTCTATTGACAGGATGATGTAACGATGGATATACCTTTGTATGAAAAAATTTTTGTTGATTTATTCAATCAGATTAAGTCCGGACAATTAAAACCGAATAATCGCGTTCCTTCAGAAAAAGAGCTAGCAGTTCAGTATCATGTAAGTAGAATTACATCCAAAAGGGCATTAGAAAAACTTGCGCAAATAGGTCTTATTGAACGGATTCGCGGAAAGGGATCCTTTGTAGCATCGTCATTACCAGATTTTGAAGTGTTAGAACAACCGATTTTGCAGGATCAAAGTAATGAAACGAGTGAAGAACCAAACGGATTGATTGGACTGATCGTGCCTGACTTTTTTTCAGAGTGGTACGGAAAAAAGCTTTTACAAAGTATTGAGAAGCGTTGTTCTGAGATGAAATATAATTTAATCATTAAGTTGACATATGGTGATCAGCATGAAGAGGAAAAAGCTATACAATCTCTCTTGCAGCAGGGGGTGGCAGGAATTATCATTTATCCGGTAAGTGGACAACATTATACAGCAAACCTGCTAAAACTGGTTTTGGACGGTTTTCCGCTGGTGTTAATTGATAGATATTTGAAAGGAATACCTGGGTGTTCGGTAGTAACAGATAATAAAGCAGCTGCACAAGAACTAACAGAATATCTGCTAAACCTGGGGCATAAAAACATTGCATTTATTTCTCCGCCTGAGGAATATACGTCCTCGATCGAAGAGAGAATTCAAGGATATAACGCTGCTTATGTACAGAAAAGATTAGGGATAAATTCAAATTATATATTAACGGAATTGTTTAGTACATTAACATCATGTCAGCAATTAGAGGAATTAGAGGAAGATGAGATTAAATTAAAACAATTTATCCAGGAAAATCCAAAAATCACTGCGTTTGTTGCTTGTGAATATGGAATTGCTCTTGTCCTTGCGCAAGTCTTGAGATCCCTGGGAAAACAAATTCCGGATGATTATTCTATTGCCTGTTTTGATCATCCCGAGTACCATTACAATGATTATTTTTTTACACATATAAAACAAGATGAAATCAAAACAGGACGAAAAGCAGTTGAATTATTGGTTGAGCAGATAAAGAATCATAGTGTAGAGGTTAAGAACATAATAGATTATTCACTAATTGAAGGAAGGACAACATCATCATAATTTATTAAAAAGTTAGATAATTAGAAAAATAAGGATGACATATCTATTTGAGCATGTTAATATATCAATATGATATTTAGACATAAATGGTATATGAAGTTTTATTATCGATTTAAAAGCACAGAATTATAATTTTTTTTCGAGATAAATGAAAGCGATTGCATTTCGGTGCTGTCAAAGAGGGCTACCTAGTCCTTTTTTACATAAATCACTGTAAAAAGGAGTTGATTGGTCTTTCATACTGAATAGATTTAAGTGGTTAGAATTGAATTTTTGTCTACCACCGATATGTTATTTGAAAAATAATTTATGAGGGGGATTCAAATGAAATCTGGATGGAAAAAAGGTCTAAAAGTCATGATGCTCACAGCATTACCTTTATCTTTGGCAGCTTTAACCGCATGCGGAAACAACCAGCAAACTTCAAGTTCAGCCACAAATCAATCGACGAATAATAAGGTCATTAAAGTAGCATATCAGCAATTTGGAGCACCGCCCATCTGGCAAGAAGAATGGTTGAAAAAAGCAAAGACTGGATTTGAAAAAGATCACCCAGGTGTAACCATTCAATTAGAGCCAATCCAAGCATCTGAAAATGATTTCTATACGAAAATCGATTTGATGATGAAATCTGAAGGTACCGCACCTGATGTGGTTACAGAAGATACCTTCCTAATCAACTCAGATGCTTCCGCAGGATACCTATCTCCATTGAATGATTATGTAAGTAAGTGGTCTGATTGGTCGCAATTTAGTGATGCAATGAAAGCGGGAAGCACGGGTAGTGACAGTAATGTATATGGGGTACCTTACAGTACGGATACACGTGGGATTTGGTATGACGTAAATCTCTTTAAAAAAGCAGGGCTGCCAGTTCCATTTGCACCGAAAAATTGGGACGATGTTTTAACTGCAGCAAAAATAATTAAAGAAAAAGTTCCTAGTGTGATTCCGTTTTGGGCACAAGTAGGAAAAGCAACCGGTGAAGCAACCACCATGCAAACGTTTGAGATGCTGTTATATGGAACAAACGACACATTATATGATGACTCTTCTAAAAAATGGGTTGTGAAAAGTCAAGGATTCTTGGATTCTCTCAATTTTATTCACACAATCTATTCAAAAGGCTTAGGACCGCAATTATTTTAAGTGCTGAACGGACAGGCAGGAAATACTGAATCCCAACAATTGATGCCAAAAGAACAAATCGCTATGGCTCTTGATGGTAACTGGATACCAGGCTCTTGGCAAAATGGCGGTGCAGCAGCTTGGCCAGATGGAACAAAAACCTATCAATTAGCAGCCATGCCGACACAAAATGGGCAATCTCCTGGTTTTACCTCCATGTCTGGTGGTTGGGCACTCTCCATTTCGAAATTGGCCAAAAATAAAGATTTGGCAGCACAATTTATCGAATACGCTGTTAACAAAGACAATGATCAGTGGTACGACGTACATCAAGGAAACCTATCGCCTCGTAATGATGTCGCAGCAGATCCAAACTATGCAAATGCACCGGGTCAAGCATTCGCTGCAGCAACTCAATTTACAAAATTTACACATTTCCGACCAGCTAACCCTCAATATCCATCTGTTTCTACAGCAATTCAAACGGCAGTAGAGTCCGTTGCTACAGGAGCATCTACACCACAGCAGGCTATGGATCAATATGCAGCAAGCGTGCAGCGTATCGTAGGAGCAAATAACACCTTGACTAAATAATTTTAAGTGGACGAAGCAATGCTGGATGACTCCAGCGTTGCCGTTCCAATAAAGGAGAATAAGGTATGGAAGTGGTTGTTGAAAAAACGGTTCCAAGGAAATCGCGCTCAAAACTGAAGGGAAACGATTCATTACGAGCTGCCTTGTTTTTACTTCCGACGTGGCTTTTGTTGCTCGTTTTTTTCTTCCTCCCTATTGCACTTACATTCTATTATGCATTTACGAATATGTCGTTAACAGGAGCAGCCTCGGCACATACTCAGTTCATTGGATTCCAAAATTTCACCTCTATGTTTGCTGATCCAAGCTTTCGTATCAGCGTATTAAATACTATTGTGTTTTTGATTTTATCAGCGATCATTGGACAACAAGTGCTGGGCTTAATTATTGCCCTGTTGATTAACGAGAAGAAGCAATGGTTCCGAAGTATTATCGGTACGTTAGTCATTGCTGGATGGGTCACACCTGAAATTGTAGTCGCATTCATTTGGTTTGCTTTTTTAAATGATCAAGGAACAGCAAACGTCATTCTCGGATGGCTCGGAATCAAGCCGATTCATTGGTTGACAAGTTTTCCAATGGTCAGTGTAGTTATTGCAAACATTTGGCATGGTACTGCGTTTTCTATGTTAGTATATCAAGCAGCTTTAGGAGATGTTCCAAAAGAAATCCAAGAGGCTGCAATGATTGATGGAGCAGGCGGATGGCAACGTCTATGGCGTATTACGTTACCTATGATTCGAAGTTCAATCGTTACGAATATGGTTTTAATCACACTACAAACATTAGGTTTGTTTACATTGATCTACGCATTAACTGGTGGTGGTCCTGGGACAACGACTCAAACGCTTCCTATTTATATGTATCAAGCTGCTTTTTCAAGTTATCAACTGGGGTATGGAACAGCGATTTCTTTAATTCTACTATTAATTGGAATTATTTTTAGTGTCGGTTACATCAAAGTATCCAAAGTTGACCTGTAAAGTGAAGGAGGGAATCTAGTGAAAACCTTGAAATGGAACAGATATGTAGCAGCGCGAGTTATACCATACATCATATTAACCATCATAGGCTTATTATTTATCGTTCCACTATTGTGGATGATTTTTGCATCGTTTGATGGTCATGCATCTTTAACAGCAGCACTTCCCAAACAAGTGACCTTGAATAACTTTATATCGATCTTCAACAATCCAGCAAACATTCAAGGCCTTTGCAAACGGAGTTGTTCTTTCATTTGGTCAAGCGATTCTTGTTGTAATCATAGCTGCTCTTGCGGCGTATCCGCTGTCAAGGTATCAATTAACATATAAAAAACCATTTTTGTATACGATTTTATTTGCGACAGGACTTCCCATTACGGCTGTGATGGTTCCTGTATATGAAATGTTTGTGTACTTCAAATTGCAGGATTCAATCTTTTGGACAATGATTTTTCTGACAGCATCGTCTCTTCCCTATGCGATATGGATTATGAAAAACTTTATGGATGCTGTTCCCTTGGAGTTAGAGGAGGCTGCTTGGGTAGACGGGGCTTCCATATTGCAAACGTTACGCAGAGTAGTTACACCACTTATGCTTCCGGGAATTTTTACTGTTGGAATCTTTACATTTTCAGGAAGTTGGGGTAACTTTTTTGTCCCATTCATTTTAATACAAAGCCCAGCAAAATTACCTGCATCTGTAAGTATTTATCAGTTCTTCGGACAATATGGGATGGTCCAATATGGACAATTGGCCGCATTCTCGTTTATTTATACACTACCAGCAGTCATCTTGTATATTATTTCACAACGATTCATGTCGACTGGATTTAACTTTAGTGGTGGAACGAAAGGATAAGGGCTCTAGGAGGAGATTACAATGTTTTGGACGGAAGAAAAATTAGCCGCTCGTATCAAAGAGTTAGATATATACCGGTATCGAGAAGTTGTTTCCATTGGTTCGTTTCAATCAATGGAGGATGAAGAAGGGGCTGTTGGGACACCTCCATCATCTGAAGGTACTTGGCAATCTTTTCAAGTAGGTGATCGTTGGAAGGGACGGGATCGCTATTTATGGCTTCGTGTAAGTGTAGAGATCCCATCGGAGTGGCAGGGGCGTACCGTATTAGGTCTATTTGACTTCGGAAAAACAGGTGGAGGCGGCAATTCAGGATTTGAATCGCTGCTGTATCTTAATGGAGAGCCCTATCAGGGCGTGGATATGAATCATCAGGAAGTGTTTTTAGATGGAAAATTAGCAGGAACGACAATTGAAATGTGTTTTAGGCTCTGGTCTGGACTTGAAGGTGGAGGTAAGCCGACAATCCAGGAACACCAATTGAAAACGGCTTTTATCGCATGTCTTGATGAAAAAGTAGATGATCTTTATTATACAGCAAGGGCGGCTTTAGATACGGTTAAGTATTTACAGGATACACAGCCTGAAAGACAAACCTTATTAAAAGCATTAGACAAGGCTTTTTATTTGATTGATTGGTCTACCCCAGGTACTGAAAGTTTCTATGATTCCCTTTATCAAGCACAATTTATATTAAATGGGGAAATAGAGAAAATTCCGAAAAATTATCCGGTTACCGTAACAGCTATTGGGCACACTCACATAGATGTAGCCTGGCTGTGGCGTCTGAAGCATACCAGGGAAAAAGCAGCACGCTCTTTTTCAACGGTGCTCCGTTTAATGGAACAATATCCTGATTACGTTTTTTTACAAACCCAGCCTCAACTATATGATTATATTAAAAAAGATTACCCGGAAATTTTTAAGCAAATTGAAAAAAGAGTTCAAGAAGGCGGTTGGGAAACGGAAGGTGGAATGTGGCTGGAAGCGGATTGTAATCTTACATCAGGTGAATCACTTGTCCGTCAATTACTATTAGGTACAAAATTCTTCCGAGAAAACTTTGGGAAGGAATGTGAATATTTATGGCTTCCAGATGTATTTGGATACAGCTGGGCACTTCCGCAAATTTTAGTGAAGTCAGGCATTAAAACATTTATGACCACAAAAATAAGTTGGAGCCAATTTAATAAAATGCCGCATGATACCTTTAAATGGAGAGGAATCGATGGAACAGAGATTTTAACTCATTTTGTCACTACCCCTGAGGATGAATACTGGTTCTACACATACAACGGGCGGATTACCCCACGGTCCGTAAAGGGGATTTGGGAGGCATATCGTGACAAGGCTGTGAACCAAGAGTTATTACTTTCCTATGGATATGGAGACGGCGGAGGCGGCGTCAATCGGGAAATGTTAGAAATGAGAAGAAAATTAGATAAGATGCCGGGCTTACCAGCTGTAAAGACAGGAAGAGCTGATGATTTCTTTAAACGCCTTCATGAAACTGTGAATAAAACAGATCAATATGTTCACACATGGGATGGAGAGCTATATTTAGAATACCACCGTGGTACATATACAAGTCAGGCGTATAATAAACGAATGAATCGTAAAATGGAGCTGCTTCTTCGTGAAACTGAATGGCTTAATACCTTTAACAGTGTTCTTTCAGGAACATGGGCGGCATATCCCGCACAAGAATTAGAAGAAAGTTGGAAAATTGTACTGAGGAATCAATTCCATGATATCATTCCAGGTTCATCGATTCGAGAAGTATATGAAGACAGTAAGCTTGAATATGCACAAGCATATGAGCTGGCTTCTAATTCTTGGAATAATGCTTCTCAGTCCTTGGCAGTAAATAATGGACAGCAATCAATCACAATTTATAATTCCTCTTCGTGGAAGCGAAATGATACAGTTAAAATTAACACTAAAATAAACGGAGAATTATTGTGGAAGAAGGAGACAGGAGAAGTACTTGAAGCCCAACAAATGGATGATGGAGAATGGCTCGTAAAGCTAGACGAAGTCCCTTCCCTTGGAAAAAGCTCCATCTTTTATGAAAGAGGAAGAAGTGATACACCTTCGTCCTTCCATGTTTCTGGAAAAAGTGTTTCTTCCAACTTTTATGAGATTTCGTGGAATGAAAATGGGCAACTAACGAAAATATATGACAGGCAAAACCATAGGAATGTTTTAGCTCCTAATGCTCTTGGGAATGTGTTCCAGGTTTTTGAAGATAAACCGATGCAATATGATGCATGGGACATCGATATTTATTATCAAGAAAAAATGAAAGAGATTTCGGCTTTACAAGAAAGCAAAGTCATTGAAAATGGCCCAATTCGTTGTGTTATAGAATTTTCATGGGCATACGCAAACTCGAGGCTTAATCAGAAAATGATCTTGTATGCGAACAATCCAAGGATCGATTTTGAGACAAAAATCGATTGGCATGATCGAAATCAATTGTTAAAAGTAGCATTCCCTGTAGAAATTCGTTCAACAGAGGCTACGTTTGATATTCAATATGGAAATGTAAAACGCCCAACTCATTGGAATACCAGCTGGGATTACGCCCGATTTGAATCAGTAGGCCATCAATGGGTTGACTTATCAGAAAGAGGATATGGAGTAAGCTTACTAAATGATTGTAAGTACGGACACGATATAAAAGATAATGTGATGAGGCTTACACTGTTAAAATCTGCTACTTATCCAGATATTGAAGCTGATCAAGGTGAGCATTTGTTTACCTATTCATTATTGCCCCATAGTGGAAGCTGGTGTGAAGGAAAAACGGTTCAGCATGCATGGGAACTAAATAATCCATTGACCTACTCGGAGGGTCAAACTGAAAGAGTTTCACTATTTTCAGTTAAAAGCCAGAATGTTATGGTGGATGCTGTTAAAAAAGGAGAAAACGACGAGTGTGTTATTATCCGTTTGCATGAGTTTGCCGGTGAACGAGGAACAGTGGAGATAACGAGTGATTTCAAAATAATTTCTTGGCAGGAAAGTGACTTATTAGAAAGATGCATTTCAGAAAGAAGAGAAAATGAGGAATTTTCTTTTCACATTAAACCATATGAGATTAAGACGTTCATTGTCAAAATAGAATTGTAGAATGCATGCCAAAAAGGGGAGATCCCCCTTTTTGGAATAGAAGGTAGTTTGGGGGTGGGGAATATAACAGCATTATATGAACAGGTTTACCGATCGTTAAAGAATGAGATCTTAGACGGGATATACAAACCAGGCGATCGGATTCCTTCTGAAAAAGAGCTGACAGATTCATTTAAAATTAGTCGAATTACAAGCAAGAAAGCGTTGGAGAAATTAGTTGAAGAGGGAATTGTGTATCGACAACAAGGTAAGGGAACGTTTGTTTCTCAATATATAGAAGTTAATAAAATATCCCCAACTACTTCCTATCGAAAACCTTTATTTGGTCTAATTGTGACAAATTTTGACGATAGCTATTCTTCCAAACTTATATCAAGTATTGAGATTGCATCTGAAGAACAATGTTTAATCATCTTAAAGCAGTCATTCGGTTTACCCGAAAAAGAAGAGAAAATTATAAAAGAGTTCCTCGAATTCGGAGTTGACGGGATGATTATTTATCCTGCTCAAGCAGAACACTTTAGCTCGGAAATTTTGAAAATGGTAGTGAATAAATTTCCATTTGTTTTAATTGACCGTTCATTTAAAGGAGTAGCAGCAACAGCAATTTCAACCGATAATGTCCATGCAGCAAAGTTGGGAATTAATTATCTTTTTGAATTAGGCATGAAAAAATCGGTGTTTTGTCACCCAAAACTATAGAGACCACAACAATAGAGGACCGTTTTGACGGGATTTTTCAGGCTTATGCTGAACGAAACTCAGTGGTGAACCGTGATTTATGGTGCACCAAAATAAAAAGTACCCTTCCAGTTCCAGGAGCAACTCCTGAACAAGATGTTGAAGTTATTACCAAGTTTTTAAAGAAACACCCTGAAATTACGGCTTTATTTGCCCTAGAATATCATATCGCCGTATTGGCTAAGAGAGCTATGGAAAAGCTCGGACTCCGAGTACCAGAAGATATTTCAATCCTCTGTTTTGACGAGCCAGGAAATAATATAACAGACTTTATTTTTACACACCTAAAGCAAGAAGAGGAGCAAATTGGAAGTATGGCAATAAATAGGCTCTTAGAAATGGTCGATGGAGAATGGTCATTTATAAAAGAGTACGTTCCCGCAAGTTTAGTAAAAGGAAATTCAACTGCAGCCTTGATATGTAGGAAATCTCCAATTAATCATGAAAAGTCCCCATCTTTATTCTCAGTTTAAGTGAGGGAAAAAGTTGCTTTTTACCAAACGGTAAAAAATAACAAAATAGCAAATACAACTCAATTCGTACAGATGCTTTGAAAGTGTTTATATTAGATTCATTCCGTTCATTTTTTGAGATTCAAAGTATACGCGTTATTGAATGGAGGACAACTTAAGTTAAGAAATCTATAGAGAAAAGAGTTGCCAAGTAAGATAGTAGTAGCAAAAGAGAATGGAGGAATAAAGATTATGATTAATGTAGCCCTTTTAAGTAAATGGCATGTTCATGCGGAAGATTATGCAAAGCAAGCAACAAAAAATGAGGATCTTTCTATTCAAATGGTATGGGATGAAGACGAAAAAAGAGGTAGAGAATGGGCAGAACGACTCGGAGTACCATTTGAATCAGATTTACAGAAGGTTCTTGTCAATTCATCTATCGATGCGGTAATCGTTAACACTCCTACGAATTTACATAAAGAAATTATTATTGCTGCGGCTAAGCAAAACAAGCATATTTTTACAGAAAAGGTGTTAGCACTCTCCACAAAGGATTGTGATGAGATTTTTGCAGTCATCGAGGAGACAAACGTTCAGCTTATGGTGTCTTTACCAAGGATAACAGAGCCCTATTATCTCTACGCCCAGGAAGTTCTTGACCAAGGGTTGCTTGGAACTGTGACGGGCATTCGTTGCCGCCTTGCACATAATGGAGCCGTAACTTCACAGGAAAAGCCTTCCGGATGGCTGCCTGCCCATTTCTTTAACCGTGAACAGTGCGGTGGTGGTGCTTTAGTTGATTTGGGCGCACATCCTATTTATTTGACGAATCGACTTGTAGGAAAAGCAAAAGCGGTTACCGCAAGATTCCAACATACCAAAGGTTATGAAGTAGAAGACAATGCAGTGGTTCTTGTTGAATATGAATCAGGGGCACTTGGAACTATTGAAACAGGATTTCTAGCATTTGGCAGTCCGTTTGAACTTGAAGTTTATGGAACGGAAGGAACCTTGCTTGTCCAGGATGAGCAAATTCGTTTAAAAAGCAGTCGGATCCAGGAAGAGGGATGGATTGTTCCAGAAGTTTTGCCAGACAGGCTAAATTCAGCAATGGAGCAGTGGGTAGCTGCGATAAAAGAAGAAGAACTCCCATACATTACCAAAGAGGATGTACGGAATTTAACTCTAATTAACGAAGTTTCTGCGTTATCCAATGAAAAAGGATGTAGAGTGGTAGTTTCAGAATTTGAAAATGAGAAATTGTTGACCAAACAAGTTTAAAGCTTTTCGGAAAAGCAGTTGATAAAAGACTATAAGGAGGAACAATGCATGTCAAAAAAGGTAAAAGTAGCGATTGTTGGCTGTGGAGGAATTGCAAATGGCAAGCACATGCCAAGTCTTGCAAAATTGGAAAATGTGGAAATGGTGGCATTCTGTGATGTAATTGTTGAGCGAGCACAAAAGGCGGCAATTGATTACGGAACTCCTGATGCTAAAGTATACACAGACTATAAGGAGCTTATAAAAGATTCCTCTATCGAAGTGATTCATGTTTGTACGCCGAACGATTCACACGCTGACATTTCTGTTGCCGGCATCGAATCAGGTAAGCATGTGATGTGTGAAAAGCCGATGGCGAAAACAGTTGCTGATGCTAGACGGATGGTGGAAGCAGCGAAACGTACAGGTAAAAAGCTTACCATCGGCTATAATAACCGTTTCCGTCCAGACAGCCGCTATTTAAAAGGAGTCTGCGAAGCAGGAGAACTTGGGGAAATCTACTTTGCGAAGGCCATGCCATCCGTAGACGTGCGGTACCAACATGGGGAGTGTTTTTGGATGAAGAAAAACAAGGCGGCGGACCGCTTATCGATATTGGAACACATGCATTGGATTTGACGCTTTGGACAATGAACAATTATGAACCTAAGGTGGTACTAGGAAAGACACATCGTAAATTAGCAGATACAGAAAATGCTGCTAATGCCTTTGGTTCATGGAATCCTGAGAAATTTACGGTGGAAGACTCTGCGTTTGCCATGATTCAAATGAAAAATGGTGCGACCATCGTTCTTGAGACTAGCTGGGCTTTAAACATCCTTGATGAAAAAGAAGCAAAATGCACCCTATGCGGAACTCTAGGCGGAGCGGATATGGAAGATGGATTGCGTTTAAACGGCGAAAAGAACAGCCGCCTATATACCAATAGTGTCATGTTAAATACTAGCGGGGTTGCTTTTTTTAAAGGGGAAGCTGAAAGTGATGCTGAGCTTGAAGCAAGATTATGGATAGAGGCCATTGTTAATGATAAAGATCCAGTTGTATTGCCTGAACAAGCGCTTGTTGTTTCTGAAATTTTGGAGGCTATCTATGAATCTTCTAAAACAGGGGAGAGGCCATTTATTTCTAGTATAATTTTTCCTGTAGGACGGCAGTCTCCGAAATATAGAGAATTAGAAAAGTCATTTGATGTCATTTCAAATGACTTTTCTATGCAAAAATATTGATTATCAGTTCAGGGAATGAACAACTGTTTGAAAGTAGAGGTGTATTTAATGAGTTCATTGGATCAAAAGTTAGCCGAATTAAAAAATCAACAGCCGCAAGGATATTGGGGAGAACGGATTCTTTCACAGATTGAATATGCTAATCAACTATCAAAAATCAAAAATCATCAGTATCAAACGCTACTTGAATCAACATTAAGTTTTTTGGCTGAAAGAGTCATAGAGGAAGGAACGATAACTAAGAGTGCAGCAATGGAGGCAGAAAATTCAATTCTTGAGATTTCACCAAGGGCGAAGGAATTTAAAATGATTTGTGCTGCCCATGCACATATTGATATGAACTGGATGTGGCCATGGGATGAAACAGTAGCGGTAACGCTGGATACATTCAGGACAATGCTTGATCTAATGAAGGAATACCCGGCATTCAAATTTTCACAGTCGCAAGCATCCATTTATAAGATTGTCGAAGATTATGCGCCAGCCATGCTTGCAGAAATTAAAGAAAGAGTAAAGCAAGGGCGTTGGGAAGTAACCGCCTCTCATTGGGTAGAGGCAGATAAAAATATGCCAAATGCAGAAAGTTTATCCCGACATCTCCTCTATACCAAGCGCTACCTTTCTAATTTACTAGAAATTGAACCTAAGACTTTAAATATTGATTTTGAACCGGATACTTTTGGCCACAGTGTGAATGTTCCAGAAATTTTGTCAAACGGTGATGTGAAGTATTACTACCATTGCCGCGGTTATGAAGGCCATCAACTATATCGGTGGTACGCCCCTTCAGGCAGCTCCGTAACAGTATACCGGGAGCCCATTTGGTACAATGCAGAAATTGACCCATCAATGGCACTCTTCTTACCGGAGTTTTGCCAAACACATAATATTGATACGATGTTAAAGGTTTACGGGGTAGGCGATCATGGTGGAGGTCCGACTCGACGGGATATCGAAAGTATCATCGATATGAATACCTGGCCGGTTTTTCCGCAAATCTATTTCGGGACTTTCGGAGAATTTTTTACGCGAGTTGAGAAGATTAAGGAGCAGCTGCCAAAGGTAAAAGGTGAGCTGAATTTCATATTTACTGGTTGTTATACCTCACAAAGCAGAATTAAAATGGCCAATCGCGTAGCAGAAGCAACCTTAAATGAGGCGGAAACTTTTTACGCTCTTTCTTCATTAACTGATCATACGGAATATCCGAAGGACTCCTTTGAAAAGGCATGGAGAAATGTGTTGTTCAATCAATTTCATGATATTATCCCGGGTTCTGGAATTGTTGACACACGGGAGTATGCTATGGGCTTATTTCAAAGTACAATGGCCATTGCGAATACGAACAGAAGTTTAGCACTTCGTCAAATCACTTCACATATTAATACATCTGAATTAGTTACGGCACATGAATCCTTTGGAGATTCCGTATCTGAAGGAGCAGGAGTTGGATTTGGAATAAAGGAATTTAAAAATATGCGGACCGAAAGAGGCAGTGGAATGACCCGCATTTTCCATTTTTTCAACAGTTCACTAACAGCCCGTAAAGAGGTTGTGGAAGTGACAGTTTGGGATTGGAAAGGAAATACCAAGGCCATTGTTTTCAAAGATGGAGCTGGTAACCCTACAGATCACCAGCTCCTTGATGAAGGATTTAATGAATACTGGGGGCACCATTATATTCGTGTTCTCGTCTATGTTCACGTACCAGCATGCGGATATAGTACTTATGTCATGTCTGAACAAGCATATGTCACACCACTTGAATATCCAGAACAGCCCCGTGTGGATCAGGTAGACCGGTTTGTGTTGGAAAATGACTTGATTAAGGCTACCTTTCACACACAAAATGCGACGATTGTTTCATTGATTGATAAAAGTAACGGAGAGGAATTGATCGATGCCAATTATCCAGCGGGTGTATTTCGATTTATTGAGGAAGATGATTCAAAAGGAATGACCGCCTGGTGGGTGGGAAGGTACATGAATGTTCGAGATCTGCATCAAAACGTTAAAATCAAGCCTCTTTTCAAACATTCGAATTCATTAAGACAAGGTATCCTATATGAAATAGAATTTGAAAGTTCTAGTTTAAAAGTTGAAGTTACACTGGATCATGATAAGGCACGAATGGATTTTAATGTAGAGTGTGATTGGCATGAACTTGGAAAGAAGGGATCGCGTATTCCGCAGCTGAATTTTTATGTGCCAGTAGCATACCAATGTAAATTTTACAGATATGATGTACCTGCAGGTTCCATTGATCGTGATGCACGAGATATGGATGTACCAGGTAATAGCTGGATGTTAGGTGTTAACAATCACGCAGGGAAAAAATCCGTGATGATTGTAACAGACAGCAAGTACGGTTTTCGCGGTCAAGATGATTCATTGTCGGTAACCCTAATCAGAAGCTCATTTGACCCGGATCCATATCCTGAACAAGGGATTCACCGCTTTAGATTGGCTGTTGGCCTTGTTTTTTCCCATTCGAATAAAGAGTTGATTGAGTACGCGTATCATTATCATCATCCATTAAACGTGATTTCCGATGCTGCCCATAAAGGTACACAACCATTGTCTAAAAGCTTTGTTGAACTTTTAGAAGGAAGTGTGGCGATTTCAGCCATTAAAATCGCAGAGGATGATCCAAGTAAATTAATACTAAGGTTATATGAAACAAATGGTGCACAGACAGACGCGGTCTTGTACTTTCCAAATAAAGCAGTAGAATCTGTAGATTTTGTTAATCTGAATGAAGAAAAACAAGAGCTTCGTTTTAGACCATTAGTAGAGAACAATCATGTGACTGTATCGATTCAACCCTATCAAATCGTGACCTTAAGTATAAAGTTAAAAGAGGAATCCATCAAAGGCCATGCTTTCAAATAAGTCGAAAGGAATGGAAGTAATGGTTGCTGGTCATGTTTGTATAAGGAGAACGCTTAACTAATAATTTAAAATATTGGAGGAATTGCGATGTCACAATTGACAGTTGGAATTATCGGCGCAGGTCGGATTGGAAAATTACATGTTGATAATTTAAGAAAGATCCCGCAAATTCACATTAAAAGTGTTTCGGATGTTGTAATTAACCATCTTAAAGCATGGGCGAAGGAAAAACAAATAGAAGTACTGACAAACGATTATCATGAATTACTCGCTGATCCAGAAATTCAAGCAGTTTTCATTTGTTCACCAACTAATACACACGCCACAATCATTAAAGAAGCAGCACTTGCTGGAAAAGATATCTTCTGTGAAAAACCAGTTAGTTTATCAGTAGAGGAAACGGAAGAAGCACTAGCAGTTGTTGAGAAAGCCGGAGTAAAACTACAAATTGGTTTTAACCGCCGCTATGATCCGAATTTCCGTAAAATTCAAATAATTGTGAAAGAGGGACGAATTGGTCAGCCTCATATTTTACGAATTACGTCTCGTGACCCGGAGCCACCAGGTGTTGATTATGTGAAAGTTTCCGGCGGATTGTTTATGGATATGATGATCCATGATTTCGATATGGCCCGCTACATAACAGGCAGTGAAGTTGTGGAAGTTTCTGCTGCCGGAGCAGTGCTGGTGGATCCGGAAATTGGTGAAGCGGGCGACGTTGATACCGCTATCGTTACATTGAAATTTACTAATGGAGCTCTAGGCGTAATTGATAACAGCCGCCAGGCAGTGTATGGTTATGATCAGCGCCTTGAAATTTTCGGTGATAAAGGGGCAGCGCAAGCTGATAACAATCGTGGCACTAATGTTGAAGTTTCGTCAGCTGAGTTTGTTACGAAAGATAAGCCGCTTCACTTTTTCCTTGAGCGTTACAGGCAAGCATATATCGATGAGGTTTTAGAATTTGCTTCCGCTATTCTTGAAAATACAGAAATCACCTGCACAGGCTTTGATGGACTCCAGGCACAAAGAATCGCAAAGGCAGCATTGGAATCACTTGAAAAAGGAGTCCCAGTCAAATTAAATCAGGCAGTTCAAGTAATTTAATAGAAATGAAGGAATGATACTACGAACCTCCTAATAGTAGAAAAGATTGTACGTTTAATCTAATGGAGTTAGTAGGTAATGTATTGACTTAAATGGCAATGAGACGAATAGGCCATTGTTTGCAATGTAACGGACAATTAATGATGGAGGATAAGACATTTTTTAAAACTAATCAAGTAAAATTGGCAATTGCCCCAATCGGCTGGATGAACGATGATATGCCTGAACTCGGCAGCGAAGTGACGCTTTCCGGTTTTTCAGGAAGTGAAGTAGGAAACAAGTATCCGCGTGACTCAGAGGTACTGAAAAAGGCTCTTTCTTTAAGAGGATTAGACATTGCAAGTGCTTGGTTTAGTTCCTTTTTAACATCAAAGCCATTTGAAGAAACAGCAAAAGCTTTCATAGAGCACCGTGATTCTTCATGAAATGGGTGCAAAAGTGATTGTTGTCTCAGAACAAGGCAACAGCATCCAGGCCAATTAGAAACACGCAATTTGAAAATAAACATGAAAATACTGAAGATGAATGGAAGCTTTTATTGGAAGGGCTGCCTCGCCTTGGCGACCTTGCGGCTGAAAAAGGCATGAAAATTGTCTACCATCTTCACATGGGTACAGGAGTGCAAACAACAGTTGAAATCGACCGCTTAATGGAAGGAACAGCCCTTGAAAAAGTATCCCTTCTTTACGATACAGGCCACCTTGTATTCTCTGGGGAGAATCACTTGGCAGTGTTAAAAAAATACGTAGATCGGATCCATCATGTTCACTTAAAGGATGTCCGTATGGATGCTGTGGAAAGAGTACATAGTGAAAAATTGAGGTTTTTACATGCTGTAAAAGCAGGGGTTTTCTCTGTACTAGGAGACGGCGTCATTGATTTCAAACCGGTATTTGAGGTGCTAAGCGAAGCAGGTTACAAAGGATGGTTTGTTGTCGAGGCCGAACAGGATCCGGCAATGGCCAATCCATTTGAATATGCAGTTAAAGCAAGGAAGTACATCCGGGAAACAGCCGGGTTGTAAATGAAAGAAAATACCTTTCTAGTCAAAATAACATTTCTTAAAAGCAAATGATTGCGATGCAGGGGTTTTCAGTTCAGAAAATACAGAAATAGTAATCGTGGCAATAAGCAGTAAGGACGGGGGAAGAACTCTTAAAGAGTTCCACTTTGAGGTGCATGAGCCTTATTCAGTAAGTTAAATGACAATCAAATGACAGTATATAATTGCACAGAAAAGAGTGCCCATTGAATCAAAATGGCACTCTTTTTTCATTATTTTACGACCTATTTTATGTAAATAATATTTTTCCATTCATAAACTTTATTTGCGATTCCCAACCTCTCTTTACAGGAGTTTTATGAAAATATTAATTTTGGTAAGTTTGCAAAAATTATTAAAAACCAGTGCATCCACAACTACTTCTTCTGTTCGGGGGATATTTGCTGATCATTCAGACGCACGACCTGAATTTTTATCCTTACTTCAAAGATAAGGGGAAATTTTTGGTGTTAAATGCGATTCTATTAGAAATTCATAGATGCTATGATTCTTTTAATAGAAGAGCAAAATTGGAAGGGATATGTAAATTAAGGGTGGATATTAATAAAAAGAAATTTATTTTTTTCGATAAAGTTACCATTATACTTAATCCAGTAAATCATGAAGGTTGTTATCGATGAAAAAAGTTGGATTAGTCATGAGAAAAATACAATTTATCGAGTCCCAAGGACCTCGTGTCTTTGCGGATCGATTAAAGCAAATCTGTAAAGAATTTGGTGTTGACATTGTTTTTATATCACCCGATCGTCATGTTAGCGGGTATGATTGGATTCCAGGCTATGAACATGAAAAAGGTGATTTAGTAAACTATGATATTGTATTGGATAAAATCTACTCGGAAAACATTGATCATGTTATATATACTGTTTCAGGATTCACCTATTTAAAAATGTTCATAAAAAATAGCGTTTTATTCCCACATAGTTTTCCAGATCCGGCCTTAACTGGTTATGAAATGATGAAGCCGTTTTATCAAATGGTTGATAAGGCAATTGTACAAACGGAATTTCTTAAACGTGAATTAGACTCAAAATTTGGCGTTAGAGATGTAACCGTTATTCCAATTGGTTTAAATGAAAGTTTAGCAGAGAAGTATTTTGATCCTTCGCAAATCGTAGAAAATCGCGTACTTTGGATAGGAAGGGACGAGGAAAATAGACGTCCTGACCTATATCCAAAAAAAGGGAAAATTACTACAAATACGGGTAGGGCTTTCTTTATAATGACCTCACTAAATATTTCTTTATGATCAAAATAATAACTAGGAGGAATGGAATGATAAATTGAAATGGAATATGTAAAAAAAGTGGAACAACTTTCAATCCAATGAACAGGTGTTGAATAATATTTTTAGATAATATAAATGTGAATAAAAAGATTATGACCATGGAAATCATAATTAGTCGATTTAGCTTTTTTTTGGAAACAAGTTAGTAAGAATCATTAACCCGCTGTACATAAAAACGGAAATTTTCACAAATCCCCCTATTAAATTGATGATTACAGCAAAAACCTCTAAATGGGGTAAAATATCTAATACGCTAGTTAATTCCAAAGCCTTTACAAATGGAAATACATACAAGTTGACCGTTTCAGAACTTAACAAGCCAATTATCATTTCACCAGCTAAAAGTAGTAACACACCAGTTATACATAAAGAAATCCAACCGTATCTTCGTAAGGCTTTTTTATCTTTTACATACGGAAATAACATGGTAAAAGCGATGAGCTCACCATACGGAAAAGTTAATCCTGTTGGGAACACAGAAGACATTATCTGCTTCCAACTTGTCCGAAATACTGGAGTTAAATGGATGAGTTCAAAATAGGGTGATAGGTATCCAAATATAATGAGAACCAAAACTAATACACCAGTAAAAGCAAATAAAATCAATGAACTCCTTGCTATAGCTTCGATGCCAAGAAAACAGCTATATGACACCACCAAAAGAAACGTGAAAGATATAATCCAAAAAGGGACATTTTTAAAAAGCACTTCCCCTATGAAAAAAGAGAAATCTTTTAACACTCTTCCTGCGATGTATATAAAGTATAGACAATAAATAAACCCAAGTATTTTGGATAACCATTTTCCTAATCCTAGTTCTAAAAGTTGGATTAAATTACCCCATTTTCCTAAAGAATGGAGTAGGATATAGAGGTAAAAAATCCCGACTCCTAACCCCAATGCAAACAAAATTGTGATCCACACGTCTTGTTTCGTTTCAAAGTTCCAGCCTACGACAATAGCGCTTCCAAGCAAAAAGTTGATCATTAAGGAGAATATTTCCAATGGAGCTAATCTGACCATCCATCTCTATTCCTTTCCATGCATAAAGAGTTTATTTTTGCGACGTTGAAATATCTCCTACATCTAAAAATCCAACCTTACATTGGTTTGAATTTGTACGGTTGAATAGACAGAATTCCAATTGTTTTTTACCCTGTTCCACCTATCTGGCTGTTTTCGATACATCACTTCACCAAATCCATTTATATCAGTTTTTTTATTTTGTGTTTTCACTAACAGCTGATTAATCTGTTTTTGAAGATCCTGTTCTGCATCATGTTCTAAGGTGGCAATGGCTTTTGTAGTAGAAGTGTCTAAATTACACGATACGTCGGACAGCTTTCCTGTTATTTGAAGCTGAAGAAGAAAGGAGGGAACTCCCTCTTTATCTTGTAAATGAATAACAGGTTTGCTTCGAACGTCTTTCCATGTCACATATCCAGACTGTTTTTGGCACTTGGTTACTAAGGTGGTATCGTGAATTTTGGATTTGGTTAACGCATATAGGTTACTGTCCTTAGAAGAAAGCCAATACGAAAGTCTTTGATTTTGAAAAACGGCTAATCCCTCTATTGCTAGCATAGTATCTGGAGTTGCCTTTTCAATATTGTCTTTTATTGTTCCTTTTGAGAAGGGACCTTTTATAGTGATATAAGGGATGGTTAGTTCCGTTCTATCCTGATTTAACATTTCCTTTATCTTATTGGAAGTAATATCAGTAAGATTCCCCCAGGACTCTCGTTTTCTTTTAAGCATTTCTTCCATTCTGTTCCCCGAAATTTTTTGAACAGGTGTAAGATTTGAAGCAGCTTATTCGCTGGTACTCCCTTGGATATGACAAACCTTATTTTGGCAGGCAAATTAGATTCCCGTATAAAGAAATGGGCAAGTGAAGAAATTCCTTCGGATTTTACTAATGATTCCCCTATAATAGCCACTTCTGTATTATCTAAGAAGATTGACCGAGCTAATTTATTATGAATACGGTCCATTGCTTCAGGGATGGTTCTTCCTTGTGCACTATACGTAAACGCACCTGTTTCAGCGGCTCCTTCTTTGCTATTAGCGGCCGGATTATATATTTGTATGCTAGCGGTATATCCTTCCTTAATTGGAGCGCTTGTACAAAAGCAAAAATGTAACAGTTCGGAATGATCCAGATGGACGTTCCCGTTTGAATGTAAACATTTTTACCGGTGATATTATCGTTACTGATTTTGGCGATACACCACCGCATGGGAATATTCAAACGGCTACTTTATTTGATGCCTATCAAACATGGAAATCCTCAAGTATAGCAAAGGAATTGAGCTGCCATTGCCCGCAGGTTGCCTGCTTAGGACCAAACATACTAGTAAAGAATAGTTATTATCAAAATGAAGATTTTACGATTAAAAAGGCTAAAATTACAAAGTTATAGTAAATTGCTAAATGGCGGACTTAAATAGACCGCCATTTTTTTATTTTTATAAGCCCTAACTATTACCATTTAAATTTACAGATTGTGAAAGTCTACACTTAAAGTACCGAGCAGGTTGGTTAGATTGGAATTTTATTCCACACACTCTTAATCAGTATATTTTGTTAATTTCTCTATTTCTTTATCAGAAACATACCGATGCTTGTAAAAAATGACATTATGGGACGGATACCTAATACTAAAATAATAGAAAAATATGGTAAATACGGAATGAAGATGATAACATAGAGGAGATTAACAAAGCATTCTTAATAATCAATAAAGTTAGGAGGGGAATTAATGTTAGAAATAAAAAATGTGTCAAAAACTTACGATAAAAACATCGCCTTACAAAACGTGAATTTTACTATTCCAAGTGGTGTTTGCTTTGGGTTAATTGGCCCAAATGGTGCTGGTAAATCCACGTTAATGAAAATCTTAGCTGGTATCATCGAAAATTATGAGGGGGATGTTACTTTTCAAGGTGATAATGTTAAAACCAATTCTCACAAGGTGAAAAGACAAATTGGATATATTCCACAAGATATTGTTTTGAATGAAACTTTAACTGCAATTGATAATCTTGAATTCTTTGGTTCGGTTAACGGATTGTCGTCAAAAGAGGCAAAGATAAAAGCATTGAAAGTATTAGAGTTGGTTGGTTTAAAAGATAGAGGAAAAGAAGCAGTTAAAACCTTTTCTGGTGGGATGAAGAGACGAATTAATATCGGGTGTGGGTTAATGCATAATCCTAAATTTATTATTATGGATGAACCGACTGTGGGTGTGGATCCTCAATCCAGGAATTACATTTTTGAAATCATTCATAAATTAAAAACACAAAACATCACGGTTTTATATTCTAGTCACTATATGGAAGAAATTGAGCATTTATGTGAATATATTGCTTTAATTGATAAGGGAACGGTATTGGAAAATGGTTCCGTACAAGAAGTACTACATAAATATTCTACTCCTTCTGTTTACGTTGAGGGGGAGAGAATAACGGAAGAAATATTCACTTCGCTAGGAAATGTCTATGTAAAAGGGAGCGGGATTGTGGTAGAAAACGATGAAGCCTTAACCTTATTAGAAAAGGTGACTAATTTATTGAAAGAACATCAATTAGAAGTAAATCGTTTAGAAATCGCAAAACCAAATCTAGAAGATATCTTTTTGAAGTTAACCGGAACATCTTTACGGGATTAAAGGAGTGATAATATGATCGGTGCTTTTATAAAAAAAGAATTAAAAAGAATGAGTAAGGAAAGAGGGATGTTTTTCTTCCTTATTATTCTACCTATTTTATTTATTGTGATGTTTTCAACCATTTTAGGAAATCAAAACTATACTTTTCAAGTTCATTACATAGATCAAGATCATACCGCTTTATCGAAAGATTTTATTCATCATTTATCTCCTTCTAAAACCTTTAAGGTGGTAAAGGAATCAGACGAAAAAGAAGTACTTGCTCAAATTAAAAAAGGAAAGGGTACCAATCTATTAATCATTGATAAAGGATTTGAATCGTCTATCAAATCTGGACAGTCTCCTACTTTACATTTTTACTATGATAAGAACCAAAGTTCGGCTCAAGAGGTTGCTCCTATTAAGACATTAGTGGAAAACATAATAAATGGCTATAACCAAGCTAAAATTCAGACATTCGTACAATCTCACTCTAAAAATGTTACAGAGGCTCAATCTGTTTTATCTCCTTCGATTGATTTGAAATCCAAAGCGGTTTCTGTAAAAGAAGTAAATGCAATTACTAGTATCGTGCCTGGATATACCGTTATGTTTGTATTCTTTATGTTGATGAGTATGTCTCGAACATTTATCAAGGAACGAGACAGTGGAATGTTAGCTCGTTTATATGCGACTTCTATAACTAGGTTTCAATATACGTTCGGAATGTGGATACCTTGTGTTATTGTGGTGTTAATTCAAATAGCTGTCTTATTAGGTTTTGGTTATTTCGCTTATCATTTGAATTTAGGGAATATCCCTTCTATCATTGTACTATCTTTCATATTGACCTTAGCTGTTACCACACTTGGGTTAGTGATCTCTTTTTATACAAAGAGTGAACAAATGGCAATAGGTATTACTCAAATTATTACAATGGGTGGAGCTGCATTAGGTGGACTTTGGGTTCCATTAGATATTATGCCGAAATCGATTCAAACGATTGCTCATTTCTTGCCTCAATATTGGGCACAAACAGGCTATGTCAATATTATGACGAGAGGGGCCACTTTAGCTGATATATTGCCAACTTTATACTATTTAATTGGATTTAGTATCGTTTGTTTTATTTTAGCTTTAGTAGGATTTAAAAACTTCTTTAGGGGAGCTACAAATTAATTACTTGAATGGTAATTTCTAAAATGAAAAAATGAAATAAAAATAGACCATTCCGCTAGTGCGAAATGGTCTGCGATTTTAACTGTGATTTTATTATTTTGTCCCCATCAAGAGAACCCGTTAAATTTATATTTAGTCTTTAATTAAAAAAATCAAATTATCTTTTATGGAAAATCGTGAAGTTTACCTACGAAAAGATTATGATACGCCAAACAAAAAACAACAGGGGATATATTATCAAGTTTATTAAGCACCTTGTTAAGCTTACGGGGGCGATTCGGGGACCCTAAAGCAATACCATTGATTGAGCGTGTCGATGTTCCTAAATGGGCTAAAAAAAAGAAAGAAACAGCACTAAAACGATTAAAGAATAAGGTACAAAAACTTATGTAACTTTTGATGTCTTGTGTCGCTAACGGGGGCAAGAGTTGAAAATCCAGCTGCCATTATTGGCGGCTTTCTTCTTGTGCTAACGTTGCATTTACCATGTTGAGGTCCTTTTAATTGATGAAATATACTTAAAAATAGGAGACAATAGAAGCATCGATATTATTATTTAAAATTGTTTTGACAAAGAAAGATTAATAATAAAATTGAGTTTGGTTCAGCACTTTTTGGCTAATGCTTCAGCACTTTTCCTACAGGGTTCAGCGAAATCCGCTAAACCAAGCTTCTAGTTAAAAGTTAGTTGGAACGTAACTTAGGTTGTAAGAGCTTCGAATCTTTATAGTGTTATAAGTTATTACAAAAATGTTTAGACATTATGTAATGGGGGAGTTTTTTTGTTTAGCAAAATTCAAGGGAATGCGAGAGGCTGTTTGATTTATGAGCCATTGTTTATTTTACCTAACAGCATGCTCGCGATGTATGTGTCGGTTTATATGCTGCAGCTTGGGACGAATGAAACACAGATTGGATTGATTACATCGATTGGAATGGTTTTACAGATTGTAACCTCCTTTATAAGCGGGTATCTGACAGACCGTATGGGGAGAAAGAGAGCGCTTTTGTATTTCGACCTTATAGCTTGGACGGCAGCGAGCCTTATCTGGGCGATCTCACAAAATTTTTGGTTTTTCTTAGTGGCGACCGTCTGCAACAGCTTCCAAAGAGTTCCAACTACCGCTTGGTATTGTCTGCTAGTAGAGGATACAGATGCAAAGGACCGTTCAATCGTCTTTAGAGTGCTACAGCTGATCGGTGTGGTCGGCGGATTGTTTGCACCGCTTGGCGGACTGCTCGTTTATCATTTTTCAATCGTACCGGCAATGCGGATTATGTATCTCATTTTTGCCGTCAGTGTGACCATCATGAACTATACGCGAAATGCCGCGACACATGAGACGGAAATCGGTATTCGTAAACGAAAAGAAAGCCAATCTTTGAAACTAAAAAGCACCTTGTATGAGTATATCCAGGTCTTGAGAGCCCTTTTGAAAAATCCATTGCTGCTCATGGTGTTTGGGATTTATATTTTGTTTAATTTCCAAATGACGCTGCAAAATACGTATCTTTCAATCTATTTGGTTGAAGCACTGCATATTAATGCGTCTTTAATTGCGATTTTTCCTGCTGTGTCCTCGATTGCTATGCTGGGACTGCTCTTTTTCGTGATTCCGCGATTTGTAGAGGCAAAGCGAACCAGTATATCATTTGGGGCTTTGCGCTAGCGATCTTCGCAAACGTGATCCTCGTTGGGATGCATCCAGGGCAGCTCACGCTTGTTATTATCAGCACCATCTTGAGTGCAGCCGGGAGTTTTATTGCTAGTCCTTATCTAGAGGCGGTTGTGCAGAATGTGATGGAGGACGACCAGAGAGCCAAGATGTTTTCAATTCTTCAGGTGTTGATTTTATTATTCATTTCTCCAGCAGGTATTATCGGTGGCTGGACGTATACCATAAATCCAAAATTACCGTTTGTTCTCATCATTCTTTCCTTCCTAGCAGGAATTGTCTTAATCGCGAGATTAATCATTAAAGAAAACAAGGCACAATATGTCGGTGCTGAGAACCGTAAACTTGATTTATGACACAACTTATTTTTAAGCTTAGTCGCCATTAATTAGTCGACTATTCGGATCGCCGTTACCATTTTTTTATCATGGGTAATGGCGATTCTTTTTTAGGCTTTTTTTAAAATTAGTCGAATAGTCATTCGTTTATTCTCCAAATGATGGGTTCGAGATTTGAATTAATTCCTCGATAATAGAAAGACACGGTGCATAAATAAAGCTTCCACCAAGTTTATGTTTCTAATATCTGGAAAAAATTGAAATATTTTTCACCGAGTCGTTTTTCACTACATCTATGCCCATAACATGGACGGGGGTAATTTGGTCATTGATTATACCTGGGTTGGGACAGATCTATTTCAATCGTTTACCTTCAGGATTTTATCTCTTATTTTGCTTTATTGTGACGTTTTATCTGTCACACGTAGGCGATGCTCTACTTGCTACAATGACAGGTCATTTTGACTTTGCACAAACTGTTCTAAAACCTGAATGTCTATTATTTATGCCTTCCATTTACTTATTCGCTGCATTTGATGCATATGTACTTATCGAGGAGTTGAATAACTTTTTGAAGTCGAGCAGTCACGCTTCCTATCAGGGCATGGATGGCGGTTTCGTGATTGGACAGCAACAATACAAAGGATGGGTAAAAAAGTAAGACCTTACAGGTTTAAAATGGTTTTCTAAACAAGCATCCACCATTCCGCTTTCACTTTTTAAGGAAAAAGTAAGTGTAATTATCAGGAAACCAAAAGGCTCAATTAAAGTATTGAATGGAAGTAAACCGACCTATGACTTATTCGTAAAAGCAAAGGCAATACTCGTTCAAAATGAAGAAAATATGAGTGTTAATAAAATTCAAAAAGAATTGGCACTAAAAATAAAAAGTGAAATTGTCAAAACAATAAATAAAAGTGATGAAATCCATGCAGATCTTTTAAATTTGAGTGAAAAACCCTATCGATATAAACACAGCAAGTGGGATATCCAATCACTCAATTCAATGGATAAGAGCTTAATAAAGGATATAATCGTAAAAATAAAAATTGTAGAAAATGCAAGTTATAAAAAGTAAAAAACAAATGATTATATTACATTTAGGCTGATTTTAATTAAGCTTAGATACAATGTTATTTATATTTTTGGATTTTAACTTACTATTCCAAAGGAGAATATGGCACTGACCCCCTTCCTCCTGAAGATTGGGAATATCCTATTTGGATGGCATTACAACAGACCCATGATAATTTTGGACCACAATCAGCTGAAATCATTGAGAATATTTTACAAGAAGTGGAGCGGAAATCTCCGGGAACGCCTTCAGGTATCACCTGTTCATTTTTTAACTGTTCAATGGCTAAAGGATAAGCTGGATTTTTATCAACAATAACGACACGTGGTGTTGTAGATTAACAAGCAGCCGAGGCTTTTTTGAAAAAGCGCTTGGCTCCTTTGGTATCTCTTGATTTACTTAAATAAAAATCAATGGTATTCCCTTCTGAATCGATTGCACGGTATAAGTACATCCACTGTCATTTTACTTTGATATATGTCTCATCAACTCTCCAAGAGTTATTTGTTGACTTAAGATTCCATCCTTCTAACCCTACCAGGAAACCCATTCATTTATTATGGGGAAGAGATCGGAATGAAAGGACAAAAACCAGACAAACTGGTTCGAGCGCCTTTCCGCTGGTTCAATACCGACCGTGCCGGACAAACGACTTGGGAGAAACCGGTCTATAATACAAAACACAGTGGTTTCTGCACAGGAAGAAACAAACGATCCTAATTCGATGTTAAGCCATTATCGTAAAATGATCCGCCTGCGCGAGGACCATGAAGCTCTTACGCAAGGAAATGTGTTTAAATGTACATTCACACATGAATCACTTAACGTCTTTCATAATATTTCAAACAGCCCTGCCACTGTGAATCTAAGGGGAAACGATCAGATTGGGAGTATCCTTTGACTAGATGGTTTAGCTATGTATTGAGAGAAGCATTGGCTAACACCAGCAGACTATTATGATCCCGTCTATGGAAAAGGTTTAAATCTTTATGGATGGAGTAGTATGCTTGCAGTAGCTATTTTATTTGGGGGGATTGGACTATGCCTACTCTAAATGGCGAGTTGCAAGCGAAAATTGCACCTTGGGGAGATTGTGAAATTAAAGGATTGTTCTTTAGGGGAAAAGAGCTCTCTATTAAAACAAGTGATCAAAAGATAGAAATCACAGAGGTTACAATCACCAATTATAGATAACTGCTAAAACGGTTCTGATGCAACACCCGAGTACGAGAAGTAGCAGTTTAACAACTGATAATTTGGGTTTTATATTCTTGTTTTCTTACTAAATCATTAAATAGAGGTGAAAAATTTGTATAAAGTAGGTTAAAAATTTGTGTACGCTAAAGATATCGACAAGCCTATTTTAAATGGTGCCAAAGTCATAGAGATCACCGGTAGATTCGAAAACGGTATTTCAGCAAAATCAGATCTGAATTCAACCATATTTATACCAATCGAATATTTAGACCATTTGGTAAGAACAAACACATTCACTTTATCTGTGTAATGTTAAACTGACCTGTTCGCTACGGTGGACAGGTATTTTTGTTGTGAAAAATATTTTGAAAAATAAAGAAAATAGTTTCGAGTTGGTATGAGAATGCTGCATCTTAGATATTAGTTTGTCATCACTTAAAAAACCGCAGATATCAATTTTACAACTTCGTGTAGCGATGCAGGAATTGAGTCTAATCGTTCTATATCGTCTTTATCGCTCAAACCCTTGAAGGCAAAAAAAGTGATTCATAGTGCCAGAACCCAAATGAATCAGGATGTATTTATGCAGCAAGTGCCTGAAGGGATGGAGGATCTCGTCGGTTCAAAGTTACTTCATTTATTTTCGGATGCAAAGATTAACGAGGATATGGCTGTATCCGTATTTATTTTTGAAAAACCGATAGTGTAGCAAAAAAGGGAAATTTTCGTTATTGGAATGAATTTTGGTTTTACAAAAAAGGCTGGTTATTTAAAAAGTAAAGTTCAATCAAAAATGCCAGAGTAATTTTACCAAGTATTTTATTCATTTGCAGCTAGATACAATCAGTGAAGAAAAGATCATGATAATGCTATCGCCAAAATAAAGGTGACTGTCTCCCAGTGCATTAATACACGTCGGGCGCTAGGCGCCCTTTTGTGATTTTACCATTATTAAAATGGTTCCTAAATTGTTGATTTTTATGGTAACAAATAAATTTCACAGTATGGGGGTTTGTCTAGTTTTGAAGTCTGCAAACGCCCTTCCATGACAAGTTTGTGTAAACCGTTTTCAACTTCTGAGACAGGAATTCCTAATAAATCCGCCACTTTTACTGAAGAAATAGACATGTACTTTGGTAGGTTTGTTGATGAAGTAATCATGGTATGGACATATTGATAAAGGTTTTCTTTTTCCAAAAAAATCACTCTCTTTCTTTTCCGCCCCAATTAAATTCCAAAAATATTTAAGTCATTAATAAAATTCCCATTATAGTAAACATTATCACATGAACCCAATTTGAAGTAAGGGAAATAAGATATTTTCAAAACCACAACATATAAGGACTGCATATAGAATGAATCAGGAAGTAAAAGTCAGGGACTTTAGCTAAATAACCGGAATATAGGAGGAAACATCGTGGAAGAGTCAACCTTTTTAGTAGAGATTAATGGAAAAGGGTACGAGGCGAGACTAGGTCAAACCATTTTAGATGTCGCCAGGGAAAAAGATGTCTTTATTCCTGGCATTTGCTATCACTCGAACTTAGGAACTATTCAAACATGTGACACTTGCTATGTAAATGTGGGCGGTGAAATGGTTCGTTCTTGTGCTACAAAAGTGGTGGAAGGAATGAAAATTGATAGCCTTTCACAACCAGTCAAAAATGCACAAAATGAGGCATGGACCGAATTTTAAAGAACCATGAACTTTATTGTACGGTTTGTGATAACAATAACGGGAACTGCACGATCCATAACACAGTGGAACTCATGGGAGTCGAACATCAACAATACCCGTTCGAAGCAAAACCGTACCCGCCTGATAATTCACATCCATTTTACCGATATGAGCCAGATCAATGCATATTGTGTGGTAGATGTGTGGAAGCTTGTCAGGACTTGCAAGTAAATGAAACCCTAACCATTGATTGGAGTAGAGAGGCACCGCGTGTTATTTGGGATAATGATGTCCCAATTGATCAATCATCCTGTGTTTCGTGCGGACATTGTGTCAGTGTATGTCCATGTAATGCTCTCATGGAAAAATCGATGTTGGGGAACGCAGGCTTTCTAACAGGGATTCCTCCTAAAATTTTAGGGCCGATGATTGATTTAACGAAAGAGATTGAGCCAGGTTATAAAGAGATTTTTGCCATATCCGAAGTAGAAGCATCCATGAGAAAAGCCAGGATTAAACGCACGAAAACCGTTTGTACATATTGCGGTGTCGGCTGTAGCTTCGAGGTTTGGACAAAAGGTGAAATTTTGAAAATTCAAACAGATACAAAAGCACCGGTTAATGGAGTTTCCACCTGTGTAAAAGGGAAATGGGGTTGGGATTTCGTCAATAGCGAAGAGCGATTGACAAAGCCATTAATTCGAAAAGGGAATGAGTTTGTTGAATCCTCTTGGGAAGAAGCGCTTGAACTCGTCGCTAAAAAGCTTGGCCATATCAAAAGAGAATATGGACCCGACTCAATTGGATATATTGCTTCATCAAAATGCTCCAATGAGGAAAACTATGTGTTCCAAAAATTAGCCCGAGCTGTAATGGGCACAAACAATGTTGATAATTGCTCGAGATATTGTCAATCCCCTGCTACAGCAGGTTTGATGAGAACGGTCGGTTTAGGAGGGGATTCTGGAACGATTGAGGACATCATGGCATCTGAACTAATTATCATTATTGGGGCAAATCCAGCAGAATCACATCCTGTTTTAGCAACCCGTATCAAACGAGCCCATAAACTTCATGGACAAAAATTAATTGTAGCAGACATTAGAGAAAACGAAATGGCACAGCGGGCTGATTTTTTCATACATCCAAAACCTAGCACGGATATAATATGGCTGTCTGCGGTTACGAAATACATTCTTGACCAAGGGTGGGAAGATAAGGATTTTTTGAAGAAGCGTGTAAATAATTTTGAAAAATACGTAGCATCTCTCGAAAAATTCACCTTAGATTACGCAGTAGAAAAAACAGGTCTTACAGAGGAAGAATTGGTAAGGCTTGCGACGATGATTCATTCAGCCAAATCTGTTTGTGCTTTATGGGCAATGGGGATCACACAACATATGGGGGCAACAGAATCTAGTACAGCTATTTGTAATCTCCTTTTAATAACGGGTAATTTTCCGACCAGGTACCGGCGCCTATCCACTCAGAGGCCATAACAATGTTCAAGGTGCATGTGATTTTGGAACAATGCCAGCTTGGATGCCTGGCTATGATCCAGTTCAGGACCCTCAAGTGCGAAAGCGCTATGAAGAAGCATGGGGCGTGAAACTACCGAAAGAGCCTGGTATGGACAACCATCATATGGTTGAAGGAATGGACAAAGGAAAATTGAAGGCACTATATTTGTTTGGTGAAGATATGGCCCTTGTCGATGCAAATTCAAACCATGTGGAAGCGGGATTTGAAAGGTTGGAGTTTTTTGTCGTTCAGGATATTTTCTTTAGCAGGACAGCCCAGTTTGCTGATGTTGTTCTACCAGCTGCACCAAGCCTTGAAAAGGATGGCACGTTTACCAATACCGAACGAAGGATTCAGCGCTTCTATAAAGTGTTTGAGCCGCTGGGAGAATCTAAGCCAGATTGGGAGATTATTCAGGAAGTGGCGAATCGCCTTGGAGCCAATTGGAATTATAAACATCCATGCGAAATTATGGATGAGGCGGCAAGTCTTGCACCATTATTTGCCGGGGTGAGCTATGATCGTTTGGAAGGATGGAATAGTCAGTTATGGCCTGTATCGAAAAATGGTAAAGATACGCCGCTTTTATATTCAGAACGATTCGCATTACCTGAGGGCAAAGCTAGATTGGTGCCAGTTGATTGGACACCGCCGTTTATCGCAGGCGAAGATTATGATTTGCATTTAAATAATGGTCGTTTATTAGAGCATTTCCATGAAGGAAACATGACGTATCAATCTGAAGGGTTAATTCACAAGGTTCCTCATCCATGGCTAGAAGTATCACCTGAACTTGCACATGAAAGGAACCTGGAGGACGGTTCTTTGGTTGGGCTTACTTCTCCATATGGACATGTTGAAGTAAGAGTCATTGTCACGGACCGAGTAAAAGGAAAAGAACTTTATTTAACGATGAATACCAGAGAAGAAATCGAGGCAGTCAACCGACTAACAAGCAGTTACCACGATATGGTTACCCATACTCCGGCTTATAAGGAAGCTGGTGTGAAAATGGAGTTGTTGGAAACAAAAGGAGAATCTCCATTACCTAGACATAATCATCGATATGGAAATAGGGTTCCACAGTTAAGTGTGAAGGTGGAAGATAAGTGGAAACGCTCAGATTTCACTCCTATCCCGGAACTCATTCAATTAAAGGGGGACGAATATGGCCAAGGCAATCAAGCAAATTAGGAAAGAGTTACCTAATCAAGAGATGGAACAATCACAAGCAGTTTCTGAGATCATTCAGGAGTTAGCTGCTAATAAAGAAGCCATCTTAGAAGCTATTAGCATTATAAAGGGGCTTCACGAGACGAAGGTCTTGGATGCCGTACATGCCATGATAGAGCAGCGGACAGAGATTGAGGCCATTGCTATTCAGCAAGTTAATCAGCCAACCATGCACAATGTTATTAAAAATGGAATGAGTGCATTTTCGTTTTTAGGCTCCTTACAGCCCGGCCAGCTGACAACGATACTGGATGGACTTGGGCAGGGTTTAAAACGTCTTTCTAATACTGGTCAAAAAGGCGAAAAGCAAAGCTTTTGGAAATTAAGAAAAAGACTGTGGAGCCCGGAAATACGAGCAGCCATGACAACCATGGTTGATTTTATGGATGGAATGGGCGAAGTATTTTTGCGTAACAGGAGGGAAAATCCATAAGGGAAGGATGATCACCTTGGAAACAGGTGTTGTTACAGTGAAAAATATGGTGAATCAACAGGATGCAGATAAAGTTTTACAAGCCATAGAACATGTATGGGGTCTGAATAGAGCCGAAGTAATATTCTCCAAGAGCCAAGCAATCTTTACTTATGATGAACGGATGGCGTCTTCACAAGATTTTGAACAAGCAATTATTGAAACTGGATTTGAAATTGCTCATTAATTGGAGGTTCCGCAATGAGAATTTGCGAAGTATGTGGTTCAAAAGAAGAAATGGAGAATAATGGTCAGGAAACAATTGAATCGGTCATCCTCCATATTTGTGAAAGCTGTATAGAAGACCGCAAATGGCACACTTTTGAAAACTGAGCATTTTGTAAGAAAATCAGGTTGTGTTTCATTCATTTAACGTGTTTTGATAATTTTGATATGAACTTGAAACAGTTTATTGAATAAAAATGTACGAGTAAAATAGGTATCCTAAGATCATCCAATCTGTTCTACTGCAGGTGAGATAACATTGAAACCAATAGAGGTTAAACGGCAGATTCTTCGGCTTGGAAAGGGAATTACCGAACATATAGAAGACAGTGTCGTAACTGAATATCCAGTAACGATCAAAATTAATGGGGAAGAATTTGTCACACTCGTATGTACACCTGACTATATTGAAGATTTAGTTGTAGGATTTTTGGCTTCCGAAGGAATCATCCGTAGATATGATGATATTGAGGATATGTGGATGGAAGAAAACAACGGATTTGTCCATGTGAAAACAAATAATATCAATCCTTATTATCAAATCTTGCATAATAAACGCTATGTAACCTCATGCTGTGGAATGAGCCGACAGGGATTTGTTTTTGTTAATGACGCCATAAATGCCAAGAAAGTGAATTCTGTCAGCATGAGAATATCATCTGATGAATGTTTTAAACTAATGAATGAGATGCAACAATCCTCCATTATTTTCAAAAGTACCGGGGGGGTACATAATGCTTCATTATGTAATGTCGATAAAATGATTATAAACAGGATGGATATCGGACGTCACAATGCATTGGATAAAATTTACGGGCACTGTTTAAAAAATAATATTTCACTTCAAAACAAATTACTCGTGTTTAGTGGACGCATTTCATCCGAAATCATATTAAAAGTAGCGAAAATTGGCTGTGAGATGGTTCTGTCAAAATCAGCCCCAACTGAACTTGCGCTACAGCTTGCGGAACAGTTAGGTATTACGACAATTGGCTTTGTCAGAAATGAGACATTAAATGTGTATACCTGTCGTGAAAGGCTGGATGTCGTGTAAGACCTAATAAGTGGAACTAATTATATCTCATACCATCACTGAATTATCGAATTATGAAAACAGGCGTAATCAAGGTGGTATCAAAAAATAAAGTATAAAAATTGGATTTAAATCGATAAACTCTTAATACCTTATTTCCAGTTATATCTTTTTAAATTAAGAATGCAAAAACCTTATTTAGATTTATTACGGTGAACCGTACCATAAGTAAATGAGGTTTTTGTTTTATGTACGGATATTCTTGTAGCTTGGAACAATCCACCATATTGGGCTTAACTAAAAGTCCCTTTGTCTAAAATATTTATGACTATGTGGTTGGATGTAATGCGCGAATTTTATTTACTTTAAGATTATTACCTTCTTATAGAATCCCTTCCTGAAAGTCTTCTTCCATCGTGCAAGTGTTCGTTCCATAGTCATCGCGTACGCCAACAGTTATTTTTCTTGAGCACGTTAACAGCCTTATAATTGTCAAGTAATGTAAAGCAGCAACTGTTACTTATAAAAGAAAAATATGATTATAAAGAGGCACTTAGGATAAATACAAGTTGTCTCTTTATTTAGGTTTGCCAGTTTCTTACTTCTTGTTATGTTTTGTCAATTTTAATAGAGATAACTGAAATTTTGTCTACTTTAGAAATTGTAATGTACAGTCATGAGAAGCGCATGTAGAATATTTTTTAATAGACTTTGTAAATAAATAATGAAATAGGTGAAATAAGATGAATCCAGCCGGGATTACATTACGTGAGTTACTTGACCTCCCAGTATTAAAGGATGCCAAGGTAATTAGTGGCGAAAAGGGGCTAAATAGAGTAGTTCGATACATAGATATTATGGAGGTGCCGGACGTTAGTGGCTGGTTGAGGGAAGGAGAACTACTCCTTACAACAGCGTATTCCATTCGTCACGAGCCGGCATTACTTCCAAAATTAGTGAAACAATTGGCAGAGGCAAATGCTGCGGCTTTAGCGATTAAACCGGAAAGGTTTTTACATGAAATGCCTAAAGCAATGATTCAAATGAGCAATACATTTGATCTACCTATTATTCAGCTTCCAAAAGGTATTCCTTACATTGATATTACTCATGCAGTAATGGAACAAATCATCAATAAGCAATCATCATTACTTAGAAAATCAGAAGAAATCTATAAGATGTTGACCACTTTAGTTCTTGAGAATAGTGGGATTCAAGCAGTGCCGATAATGTTTCTATATTATTAAAATCACCCATTTGGCTTATAGATAAGACGGGGGAAACAATCGTCGCCTCACCGTCCAATGCCCATTATCATTCCTCACCAAATCCGCGCTATTGGGAGATTAGGGTGGATAAGGAGATGGTAGGAAAGCTGATTGTTGACAAGGAGAAATTAGATGAGCTAGACCAGGTTTGTATTGAACAAGCACGGCTCGTGTTTTCGTTAGAATTAATGAGGAGAAAAACAGCAGTGGATACGGAAAAGAGGTTGCGAGGCAATTTTGTTGATGAGCTATTATCCGGTTTACCACTATCGAAACAGGAGATTATGAGTAAAGGGAGTCAATTAGGTTTAAAACCAGAGGCGGTTTGGGAAGTCGCCATTATTGAAGGCGATGAAGAGGAGATATCCAGACAAATCGATAAATTAAATCATACATTAGCCGAAGAATCTCAAAAGCATCATATTAAATCACATATCCATTGGATAGGTGAAAGATTAGTTTTATTACTTGGATCACCAAGCCAAGAAATACCAACTCAGAATCCGAAGAAGGACACCTTTAATTGGAGAGAAAAATTGATACCCTTTATTCATCATTGTAGTGGGATTCGAATTGGATTTGGGGAGAAAGTTCAATTATGGGATGTACAGAAAAGTTATGTAGAAGCAAAAAAAGCCGTCATTTTTGGTATGAGGTTAGATAATCAAAAAAGGGTTTTTACTTTTGAAGAAATAGAAATGTTTCATTTATTAATGGATGTTTCCGAATCAGTGGAAATGGACAAGTTTGTAGAAAAAAAGATAGGGAAGCTTAATCAATATGATCAGGAGAATGGAACAGACTTTGTAAAAACATTATATTACTATATTTATACACGAGGCAGTTTATTAGAAACGGCAAAACATTTGTTTTTACACAGAAATTCAGTTAAATACCGAATGGATAAAATTCGGGAATTATTTGACATCCACACGGAAAATAGCCAAGAAAGATTGGTTTATTTCTTTTGTATCTCTTACCACTTATTCAAAAATAATGAATAAAACAGGGTATGTTGTGCCGAGAGCACAACATACCCTGTTTATTTTTGGTTTCAGGGGACGTGTTCATCTTGATAAATATACATTAAAATTTAAATATTCATTACTTTCAACTTTTTCTGAATAATGGAGAAATAAAACATTTTAGAAAGGAGATCAATAAATGATTGGTGTCATACGGGTTTTTACGACGGAGATAGAAGAAATTCTTGAACAGCATGGAAAAATAATTTCCAAAAGCTATGGGGTCCCAACAATCAATAAATGTATACCTGATCAGCCGCTAGGAATCTTTAATGTTGAAACAGAAGAGATGGCAGTCCCTAAGATCGTATCGTTAGGAAAAAGTTTGGAGCAAGAGGGATGCAAGGTTCTAACCATTAGCTGTGCTGCTGATCCTGCAATTGAGGAGCTTAGAAAGGAAGTAGCCATCCCAGTCATTGGAGCAGGAAGTGCAGCGGCCCTTACAGCTTTAGCCTTTGGTCAGCCAGTGGGAGTCCTCGGAATCACCGATACGCCGCCACCGGTAATAGAAAACCTATTAGGAAACCTATTAGTAGGGTATTTACGGCCAGAAGGAGTGACAAATACAACCGACCTATTGACTCCAACTGGTAGAACACGAGGGTTGGAAGCTGTTAAACAATTATTAAACCAAGGGGCAAAAGTTATTGTGTTTGCCTGCACCGGTTTTTCAACAATTGGCCTAGCAGACCTATTACGGCAAGAATTAGATGTTCCTATTATTGATGGCGTGGAAGCAGAAGGATTGTTTGCATCCACACTTTACAAGCAACAGGCTTCAAATGCATGACAATCATGGCAGCGGCGACGTTTAACCATGCGAAAAGCTTAAAATAAGGTTTTTGCTTTGAAAGAGGGTTATTTTTTGGCCAAATCCTATCTCATTCTTTTATCTTGTGTTTTTATTTGGGCAGGGAACTACCTCGCCCGGCAATTCCTGCTAAAAGAATTTTCTCCTTTTTTTCTTTCTGCTTTTAGTTTGACTGTTATATCGATTTTCTTTTGTTTGATGGGGTTAATTACTAAATCCTTTGTTCGACCGCGTCGGAAGGAATTCATGCTTTTGTGTTGTGCAGGTTTAATTGGATTGGTTGCCAATCAAATATTCTTATTTACAGGCTTAAAATATTCAACAGCGACCAATGCCTCGTTAATTTTCAGCATGTCTCCACTGATTACAGCCGCGCTTTCGGGTGTAATCCTTAAAGAGAAGATTACACGGCAGATGATTATTGGTAGTTTCATTGCCATTATTGGACTATATTTTGTATTATCTGTCAAAGGACAATTTGTCTTCGGCATGGGGGATTTGTTATTACTTGGTGCCACCACAACATTTTCCTGCAACCTTATTTTTGTCCGTTTGCTGTCGAAGCGTCTATCACCATTCATTATTACGTCCTATAGTTTTTTTATTGGTGCTATTATTTATGATCCTTTTATCTTAATAGGGACGAACATTAATTGGAATCATTCAATTTCAATTTGGGTATTTGCTGTCATGTCAGTCTTGATTGGCCAAGGAATAACCACCATGATGTGGAATAGTGCTATGAATAACCTAGGCGCTTCAAGGTCTGCTATCGTGCTAAACCTACAACCAATAATGACGATGCTACTAGATTTTTTGATTTACCAAAATCCCCTTACTGTAAAAAAAATATTTGGTGCTGTACTCGTTTTTACAGGTATTCTTCTAAGCACAGTGCAAATAGGTTTTATTTTTAAAAAGAGAATGGGCACACGGGAGAAACAAATCACAGAGGCTCAAATAGTAAAAAAACTGTAATCATAATGAAAATTTTTTCTCTCTTCTAAAAATTATATAGATCGTGCAAGGAAGTAGTTCCAGAAAAATTACAAAATATAGACAGGGGGTATTTTTGTGAATCATGAACAAGACGTAAAAAAACATCCGCGTATTTTTGAACCATTTGCACTGATCCTAACCGTCGTTACAAGTGTTTTCGGAGCAATTATCGGTATGCAAATCGTTACCACTCTTGGGGTAACGCCGAATACAGCTATTATTGGTGCTCTTATTGCCATGCTGATTGCTAGAATTCCACTCACTATTTTCAAAAAATACAAATCGATTCACCGCCAAAATCTAGTGCAAACAGCCATTTCATCCGCAACATTTGGTGCTGCAAATAGTTTATTAATTCCGATTGGGATTCCATATCTTATGGGGAAAACAGAATTAATTCTTCCAATGCTACTGGGCGCGGCATTAGCGATGTTTGTAGATGCACGGATTCTTTACAAGCTATTTGATTCAAAGCTGTTTCCGGCATCTGGAACGTGGGCGCCCGGTGTAGCGACTGCTCAATCCATCCTGGCCGGTGATAAGGGAGGAAAGCGTGCAGGACTCCTTGGAATTGGGACAGCCATCGGTATAGTAGGTTCATTCTTTCATATTCCGATGTCGGCATTTGGTGTCGCCTTTATCGGTAATATTTGGGCACTTACTATGTTCGGAATTGGACTAATGATCCGTCAATACTCTGTCCCGTGGTTCGGCGTTGACGTTAACCAGCTTTATATCGCCCATGGAGTCATGATTGGTGCAGGAATCGTGGCGTTAATTCAGGTTTCTATGTTGATTTTTGGAAAGCAAAAAAAATCTGCGAAATCTAGTAAATCCGAAGTGGCTGCCGCTCTAGAGGCGGTAGATGATGATTCTTTATTAACACGCCCAATTAATGAGGCAAAAAGGGCGTTAGGTATTGGTTTTGTGATTTATTTAGTGATTGCACTAATCATTGCTATTACGGGAGGACTTTTGACTGACATGTCTCCTGGTATGTTTATTGGATTCTTGTTTTTTGCAGCCTTTGCTGCTTTCGTTCATGAAGTTGATTGTTGGGATTGCTGCGATGCACTCTGGATGGTTCCCAGCGTTTGCGGTGGCATTTATTACTCTTCTTATTGGGATGATGGTTGGTTTTCCACCTGTAGCCCTTGCCTTACTTGCTGGATTTAGTGCAGCAACCGGTCCTGCATTTGCTGATATGGGGTATGACTTAAAAACAGGTCATATTCTCCGTGGAAATGGGCAAGATAAGGAGTTTGAAATTGCCGGAAGAAAACAACAGTATATTACTGCGATGATCGGATTTGGCGTTGCTCTTTTAACAGTAATCGTTACGTATAAAGGATATTTTGCACAACATCTTGTCCCTCCGATTGATACGGTTTATGTTTCAACGATTAAAGCAGGTGCATCAGGCGATGTTGCCATGAAGCTGTTAATGTGGGCTATACCAGGGGCAATCATTCAATTCATCGGTGGTCCAAACCGTCAGTTAGGAGTCTTATTTGCTACAGGTTTATTAATCTTAACACCATATGCATGTTGGGCCGTTTTATCAGGTATCTTGATTCGAATTATATGGCTTAAAGCAAAGGGGAAAGAAGCGGAAACTTCAATGAGTATATTAGCTGCTGGATTTATCGCCGGTGATGCGTTATTTAGCTTCTTCAACTCTGTATTTAAAATAGGTAAGTGAGGCGAGATAGGTTGGCAAAAATTAGTTTAGATAAAAAAATGGTGGAATACGCTGTGTATGGTGGTGCTGTTCTTGGAGGTGGTGGAGGCGGCTGGATTGATGACGGCCTTCAAATTGGTAATCTTGCACTCGAGATTGCTCAGCCAGAACTTTATACCGTTGATGAACTTAAAGATGAAGATTTACTAGTTACGGTGTCATTGGTAGGTGCACCGGCAGCAAAAGATAAATTTGTGAAACCTATTCATTATGCAAGGGCATTAGATCTCCTTTCGCAAAAAATCGGAAAGCCCATTCAAGGAATTATCACCAATGAAAATGGAGCAGGAACTACGGTGAATGGCTGGTTTCAATCAGCCGTAACGGGGATTCCAATTATAGATATTCCTTGTAATGGCAGGGCGCATCCAACAGGTTCAATGGGTTCAATGAACCTATCCGAGCAGGCCAATTACCTTTCCCACCAATCAGCAGTTGGCGGGAAAGGGAATAACTACATGGAATTAACTATTTCCAGTTCGCTGGACAAAGCTTCTACAATGATTCGTAAAGCGTCAGTTGAAGCCGGGGGTTTATTAGCTGTTGCGAGGAACCCCGTAACCGTTGCCTATGCGAAGGCAAATGGGGCAGCAGGAGCCATTCAACAGGCAATAGAGGTTGGTGAAGCCTTGTTAAGCCATATTGGGGAATCAGCCATTGATGCAGTGGTGAGAAAATTAGGCGGTAAAGTGGTAACAGAAGGGATTGTAACAGATTTTACGCTCGAAACGACTGGCGGCTTCGATGTTGGAACAGTAATCATCAATGATGCTTATGAATTAACATTCTGGAATGAATATATGACGATTGAAAAAAATGGTGAACGGTTTGCGACATTCCCAGATTTAATCATGACACTTGATGCAAAAACTGCCGAACCAATTGTTACAGCTGCAATGGAAAAAGGGAAACAAATTACTGTTATTTCCGTTCCAAAAGAAAATTTAATCTTAAGCAGCACGATGAGAAATGAAAAATTAATGAAACCAGTAGAAGAAGTCATTAAGAAGTCAATTCTACAATATTGCTTTTAATAGATTAGGAGGAAAAGAAAAATGGTACTTAAGCAAACACTAACTGTACTAGAAACCTTAGATAGTGCTTATGTGACAGGGGAAAATGTAAAGGAATTATTCAGCCAGTATTCAAACGTAACGATTACCGTACAGACAGTTACAGGTGAAAAGGGCAGTACAGACTTTATCAAAATTGTTATTCCGGGATCAAATGGAAAAAGCAATGGTGGGGACGCACCTACCTTTGGAATCATTGGCCGACTTGGCGGTATTGGCGCTCGTCCAAGCCGAATTGGATTGGTTTCTGATGCTGACGGTGCCGTTGCCGCAGTCGCTTCAGCTCTAAAACTAGCGGAAATGCAAATAAAAGGTGATATCCTTGTTGGTGATGTAATTGTGACAACGCATATTTGTCCGGATGCCCCAACACGCCCACACGAACCAGTTGACTTTATGGATTCACCAGTTGATATTTTGACAATGAACAAATATGAAGTGGTACCTGAAATGGAAACTGTTTTATCGATTGATACGACAAAGGGCAATCGTGTCATCAACCATAAAGGAATTGCGATTTCACCAACTGTAAAGGAAGGTTACATCCTTCGTGTCAGTGATGATTTATTGCGGATTTTGGAAATGACTACAGGTCGATTGGCTGTTACATTCCCAATAACGACTCAAGATATTACACCATATGGAAATGACTTATACCATATTAATTCCATTCTACAGCCGGCAGTAGCTACAGAAGCACCTGTTGTTGGAGTTGCCATTACAGCACAATCTGTTGTTCCAGGATGCGGAACAGGTGCGAGCCATGAAACAGATATTGCTGATGCAGTTCGCTTCGCTGTGGAAGTAGCCAAAGAAACAACTAATGGGACATGTCAGCTTTATTGTGAGGACGAATTTACAAGAATCGAAGAGCTCTACGGTTCTATGAAAATGCTACAGACGATGGGGCAAAAAGCTTCTCAACTATAGATAGAGAAGGGGGGCAGTTGCCCTCCTTTATTCATTTTGAAAATTTGAGGTGAAGAGATGGAGAAACTAGGAATGATTACAATTGGCCAAGCTCCAAGGACGGATGTTGCGCCAATCATTGAGAAATATTTGGATGGCCGAGCGGTACTTGTTCAGGTCGGTGTCTTAGATGGGATGACAAAAGAGTATATTGAGCAAAATTTATATCCAGAAGCGGATGATTATGTGCTAACCTCTCGTTTGGTGACAAATGAATCAGTTATCATGTCTCGTGAAAAAATTAAACCGATTTTACAAGAAAAAATAGATTATTTAGAGGAGATTGGAATCAAACAGATTTTGCTCCTTTGTACGGGAGTATTCCCGGGTCTAACGACAAAGACATCCTTTTTAATCGAACCAGATCACATTATTCCTCCAACGGTCAAAGCCTTAGTCGCAAACCGCCGCTTTGGAGTGATCGTACCGTTAGTTGAACAAAAGGAAAATCTAAAGACTAAATATTCACCCTTTGGGATGGAACCATTATTTGCTGTAGCCTCCCCTTACAAACATGATAAGGCAAGCTATGGAGCGGCAGCGAATGAACTAAAAAACAATGTGGATATCATTTTGCTAGATTGCATGGGATATACCGAGGAAGCGAGAGAATTTGTGGCAAATGCTACCGGGAATCCAGTTATACTTTCGAATGCTATTATGGCAAAATTAGTATCGGAAATGATTTAAATAAAGGGTGATGAAAAATGAAAGAACAGTTAGTTGAGATTAGTAGAAATGTATTGCAGGAATGTTTAGGATTACAGGAAAATGAATTATTTCTTGTCGTAACCGATGATGTAAAGAAGGACCTTGGAAAATCTTTATATGAAGCAGGTAAATTACTGGGTGCAGAAGCGATGCTTGTCGTTATGAAGGAAAGGAAAAAGTCTGGAGAAGAGCCACCCGCATCAATTGCAGCTGCAATGGTCCAATCCGATGTCGTTGTATGCATCACAGAACATTCATTAACACATACCCAGGCAAGAAAGAATGCAGCCGCATCTGGAACAAGAATTGCGACTATGCCAGGGATTACGGAAGATATGTTTTTAGAAGGTGCCATTTCAGCGGATTACTCAAAGGTAAAAGAATTAACAGAAAGCGTAACAGAACTTCTTACAAAAGGGGAATTAGTTCGAATTGAAAAAGACGGGTACACACTCTCTTTCTCAATCGCAGAACGAGATGGGATCCCGAGCACGGGAATGTATTTATACCCAGGTGAATCTGGAAACCTTCCTTCTGGGGAAGCTTATATTGCCCCAGTCGAAGGAACTGCAAATGGTCAAATTCTTGTTGATGGATCGTTCGCAGGTATTGGCCGTCTAGAGACTCCGTTGCTGCTAACAATTGAAGAAGGCAAGATTGTCCGAGCAGAAGGTAGTGCCGCAGAAAAACTTTTAGAAATATTAGGAGATGGCGACGGCAGGCTGCTAGGGGAATTTGGAATCGGGACAAACGATAAAGCAAGAATTACAGGTGTTGTTTTAGAAGATGAAAAAGTGTTTGGAACCATTCATGTTGCGTTTGGAAGTAATAACACATTTGGCGGAACCATCTCTGCAGGAGTACACATTGATGGTGTCGTGAAAAAACCTAATTTCTGCATTGATAACCAATTAATTATGGAAAATGGTTCATTAAAATAATTTGTTTTCAGCCTTTTTACTCTTCACTATAGCTAGTGTTGCCGTATATGGGCTGATTATTTATTAACGAGGTAAAAGCATCTACTGCTGTGCTATTCATTTATTAATCTTCCAAAGGGGGCTTATATAATGCAGGAAAGGATTAAAAGCAGGTTAGAACTAGAAGGAATAGAACTCACAAGTGATTTGTTAAATCAAACAATATCAGGCCTTACTGCCCATGAATCTGTCCGTGGATTCTTACCTAAACAGCTTCCAGAGGGAGCCTTGCAGGCCATTACGACATCTGCACGAAGTGCACCTACTTCATCCAATCTTCAAGCATACAGTATTATCTTGGTAAAAGATGAACAAAGGAAAAGGCCAGATTAGCTGCCTTGTCAGGTAACCAGAAATTTATAAGCGAGGCACCTGTGTTTCTGATATTTTGTGCGGATATCTTTCGCTTAAAATATGTCACTTCCATGCAAGGGTATAAATTTGCAGCTGAGACACTAGAAATGTTTTTGCTTTCAACTGTTGATGCAGCATTGGCACTACAAAATGCGCTAGTTGCAGCAGAATCACTCAGTTTGGGAACCGTTCCTGTTGGATCAATAAGGAATGATCCAACAGCAGTTGCAGATGAACTGGGTCTGCCTCAAGGTGTTTATGCTGTTGCAGGCTTAGCAATCGGTTATGAACGGGAAGGAGTGAGGAGAGGGCTCAAACCTCGACTTCCTGAACAAGTAACCGTCCACAATGAAACGTATTCAACAACAAATCTTGATAAATGTTTGAATGAATATGACCAAACGATGATTTCACGAAGAACTTATGATGGCAGAAGAGTTTCTCTAGCGGGGGAACCGGAAAAACATGGAATGGAATACGGATGGTGTGAGCATACGGCACGACGCTGTACAACCTGCCAGAGACGATAGCTGCTTCGGCGAGTTTAAGAGAAAATCTAAAATCAATTCTTGAACAACAGGGTTTTTCATTTAAATAGAATAGGTGGGATAATAAATGGAAGTAATGGATGCAATTAAATCCAGGAGAAGTACTCGTTCTTTTGACCAAAGGCCATTACCAAAAGAATTAATGGAAGAAATTGAGAATGCCATTTTAAATAGTCCTTCAGGCAGTAATGCACAAGAGTCTTATTTTGTTATTGTTCAAGATGAAAAACAAATTAATTTAATAAAACGATTTGCCCCCGGTTTATCGGGTAAACCAGCCGCAGTTGTGGTTCTTTGCTCTAACGGTACAGAGTCATTGATTCAAGGTGGAATGGATACGGCTGAAGTACTTCGCTTTGTTAATCTGGGTATAGCAGCATCCTATATACTTTTAGCCGCCCATTCAAACGGTGTTGGTAATTGTCCCGTTCGTTCCTTTCACGCTAAAGCTATTAAAAATATACTAGGCCTGCCTGATGATGTAGAACCAGAGTTGCTGATAAGTCTAGGTTACGCAGACATGCCGCCACGTCCGAAAACTAGTAAACAGAAACGGGAGGTGATTTCATATGACCAGTATGGAATCAACTAAGACAGTTAATCAAATACTAGAGCATCTTCATGATTATGTAGCTTATACATTAACAAGCGCAAAAGGACTATATCGGGAACCACACAGCTATGGAGCTATGAGAATAATAGATTCCATGGAAAGGGCATTGAATCTTCTTCAAGAAGCAGGAATAAAAGATGATGAACTTGACAATGTCTTATCATCAATAAGGAAGGAAAGATGGCGTGCCATGACAGATCCGCAAGGTTTTGCTAAGGCAATAGATGAATCCATACTTGAACTCGTTGATCTTTCTGTTTACTACAAAAAATAGACTAAATGTTTCTAGAAAAACCAACCAGCTTGAGTGTATTTGAATCTAGAACTTAGGCTGGTTAAATTGCCCGCTTTTATTCTATGTGTATAACGGGGTACTATAAAACAGCAGTTCATATTCAATACATAACTTCTTTGTATAATCCTGTTAGTTATAAGGAAAGTGGAATTCACATGACTAAAGAAGGGATATAAATAAATATGTCAGACGTATAATCGGAACTGCCAAATATAATGTGAGCCTAGAAAACAAGCAGTATATTACAAAATTTGGATGGAGCCAGCAGAACTTTAGTTGGTTCTAAAACATGATAAGGATGTAAACGATAACAAACTAGTTAGAGGGCACTGCAAAAGTCCAAAAACAAATGAAAAAAGGGTGAGCACCTACCACCGGTAGTGTTTCACCCTTTTATTTTTCCTCTACATATTGTACTTCAGTAATTAAGTCCTGCCTTTTGCAGTAGCCTCTAGTTAAGAGGGCTTTTTTAAATTTGTAAAATTTTTATTTTTCAAAAAACACGTTGAAAACGTTTCTGACAAAAGATATAATGATTTTAATCTTACTATGAATCTTAAAATAGTATTTGTAATAACTTTACATAAAGGGAATTTTAAGAGGTTTAAAAATTTTTATTACGTTAATTTCATCACTGGAGAAACTAATGGTAAAAATCGACAAAAAATCTAAAGTTAGCAACTGTTTTAAACCTATTGTTAACACCGTGGACAAAATTCTTTAATTGGATTTAAGATTACTTTCCATCAATGTTTCTGTAACAGGAAGAGAAGATTGAAGTAATCAAATCATATTTATTCAGGGGTATGACTGAGAAAATCACAACGAGACCGAAATACCTGAAAAAACTAATAAAAGGGGGAAATCAATTGAGAAAGGCTTATCTTTGGAAAATGCTACTGTTTGTTGTCATTTCGGCAGTAGTGGTTGTTGGATGTTCCAGTAAAGAAAGTAGTGTGGAAAAGAAAGATGGAAACAAAACAAGTAATAAAGAAATGGTAATCGCTGTAAATGAAAATTTTATTTCAATGGATCCACACAATACAGGTGATACCAATTCAAACTCTGTACAATCAGCAATGCTTGAAGGCTATTGGGATTTGATGCAGAAGGAAAAATCACCCCAAAATTAGCTGAAAGTTACACTGTCAGTGAAAATGCATTGGAATACAACTTTAAACTTCGAAAAGGTGTAAAGTTTCATGACGGGGTAGATTTTAATGCTGAGGCTGTAAAGGCCAACTTTGAAAGAATTATGAAAGATAATAGCCTTCGTTTAAACAGTCGTGGATTTAATCTTATAACGAAAATAGATATCATAAATGATTATGAAATTAAGGTAACGCTAAAAGAACCTTATGCAGGAATGTTAACTAGATTTGTATCCGCGAAAATTCTTAGTCCTAAGCTACTAGCAGAAGGTAAGGAAAAAATTGCGAAAGACCCTGTCGGTACAGGTCCTTTTAAATTTGTTGAATGGATTCAAGGTGATCATTTAACAGTCGAACGTTTTGATGGTTACTGGGGTAAAGGGGAAAGGGTAAAGAAAATAACCTATAAACCAGTTCCGGAAAATGGCTCAAGAGTGGCCATGCTAAAAACAGGTGAAGCTCAGGTAATCTATCCATTACCAAGTCAAAACATAAAAGAATTGGAGAACAATAATGCCATTAAAGTAGAAAAAATTCCTTCTACTATTGCTCAATATGTATCCATTAACACAATGAAAAAACCGTTTAACGATCCTCGCGTCCGCCAGGCATTAAACTATGCAGTAGACAAGGATGCCTTTATAAGTGTTGTAAATTCAGGATTGGGGCTTCCATTAGACTCCATTATTCCTAACAAAACACTTCATTATGTGAAACAGAAAGAGTATAAACAAAATATCGAAAAAGCAAAACAATTGTTAAAAGAAGCTGGATATGAAAATGGCTTCAAAACGGAAATTTGGGGGAACACCAATTCAGACACGATGAAAGGGATGCAGTTTATCCAGCAGCAATTAAAAGCAATTGGTGTAGATTTAAAAATTAAATCAATGGAAGAAGGTACCCTTTCAGACGAAATTTACGGAGCACAAAAACCTGAAGATACAAAATTACAGATGTGGTACGTAAGCTGGTTGCCTATCCTTCTGATACAACAAATGCAACAAAGCCATTATTCTATGGCGGATCCTTCCCTCCAAATGGTGCCAATACTGCTTATTATAAAAATGATCAAGTAGACAAATGGATGGAGGAAGTTAACAAAACGGCAGATCCAACAAAACAGGATGAAATCTATCGTGATATTCAGTCCACCATCTATAAAGATGCGCCTTGGATTTTCCTAGGTGTGGATGAAATTCTAGCTGGTAAGAGAACAAATGTTGATGGCGTGGTCATTACACCAGATGGTGGAATTGACGTCACGGATGCAAATATGAAGTAAGTTAAATGAAGTAAAAGTCGTTGTAATAAAGAGGCGGAGGGGTGATTTCCCGAAGCTTCTTTCCTTCTTTAGAAAGGGGTTTTCAACTTGATACAATATATTTTAAAAAGAATCCTTGAAATGATTCCAATCCTATTTATTGTTTCGATCTTAATCTTTCTCTTTACTCACTTAATTCCAGGGGACCCTGCCCGTTTAGTTGCGGGTAAGGATGCCACGTTAGACGAGGTAGACGCTATTAGAGCACAACTAGGACTCAATCAACCCATTTGGGAACAATATCTTACCTATATGAATCATTTATTTCATGGCAATTTAGGCACATCACTTAAAACAAAACTACCAGTTACAGATATGTTTGGCGACCGTTTTATGCCATCTATTTATTTAACATTAGCGAGCATGTTATGGGCTTTAGTGGTCGGTTTACTGATTGGTACGTTATCAGCCGTTTTTAAAAATAAATGGCAGGATTATCTAGGGATGGTGACTGCCGTTTCAGGAATCTCGTTACCAGGTTTTTGGTTAGGATTAATCCTCATTCAGATTTTCTCAGTGCAGCTGGGATGGTTTCCAACAGGAGGTGCCGAAGGCTGGAAAAGCTATGTTTTACCTTCGTTAACTCTAGGAGCAGGTATTATGTCAATGCTTGCACGTTTTACAAGGTCCTCATTGTTAGAAACTCTCAAAGCTGATTTTATTCGAACGGGACGAGCGAAGGGGCTAAAGGAGTCAGTTGTTATTCCTAAACATGCACTAAGAAACTCATTGATTCCAGTTGTTACCATTGCAGGTCTGCAGTTTGGATTTTTATTAGGTGGGTCTGTAGTGGTAGAAACGGTTTTTAGTTTTCCAGGAATGGGCCGGTTATTAATTGATTCCATAGCCTTTAGGGATTACCCAGTCATTCAGGCAGAATTATTACTGTTCTCCGTTGAATTTATTGTCGTAAATTTAATTGTTGACCTTTTATATAGTTTTCTCAATCCTAAAATCCGCTACGCAGTATAGAGGAGGGTAGTAATGGAATTATCTAAGGCAGTAAATCAGAATAACACCGTCATCACAGAGAAAAAGTATTCTCCGTTAAAAGATTTTTGGAAAAATTGGAAAAGGCAAAAGACCGCTTTCTGGGCAAGTCTTTTTATTCTATTGCTGATTATCATTGCTGTAATTGGTCCTTATATAGCGCCACATGATCCATATAAACCTGATTATAATGCTTTATTAAAGGGCCCTAGCAAAGATCACATAGCTGGTACGGATGAATATGGTCGAGATATTTTTAGCCGTTTACTAGCAGGTGCAAGAATTTCACTTAGTGTTAGCTTTCTTTCTGTATCTTTAGGATCCATTATTGGAACTATTTTAGGACTTGTTAGTGGCTATTTTGGTGGATGGTTAGATCGTCTCATCATGAGAGCGAGTGACGTCATGTTTGCCTTTCCAGATATATTATTAGCGATTGCTATTGTCGCCATATTGGCCGGGATTAACGAATGTGGTCATTGCCGTATCCATCTTTGGTGTCCCATCCTTTGCTAGATTGGTTAGAGGATCTACGCTTGAGGCAAAAGAAACACTATTTGTAGAAGCTGCCAAATCAATGGGAGCATCGCATATTAGGATTATGTTTCAACATATTCTGCCAGAAACACTCGGTAGTTTAATTGTCTTTGTATCGATGAGGATTGGAACAGCTATTCTGGCTGCCTCCAGTTTAAGCTTCCTGGGTTTAGGGGCAAGCCCGGAAACACCGGATTGGGGAGCGATGTTGAGTCTTGGCCGTGATTATTTAGGTACATCTCCACATGTAGTCATGATGCCAGGTATTGCCATCTTTTTAACCGTTTTGGCATTCAACGTCGTCGGTGATGGTTTACGAGATGTGTTGGACCCTAAAACCAAGAATGAATAAGGGAGTTTGAAAAGGATGGAGAAGCTGCTGCAAGTAGATAATCTTGAAACTGTATTCACGAAGGATAAACAAAAAATTAAAATTTTACATGGTGTTAACTTTCACATTAATAAAGGGGAGGTTATAGGCGTTGTCGGTGAGTCTGGAAGTGGAAAAAGCATAACATCACTTTCAATCATGAAATTATTCAAAGGGACGAGTGGAGAAATTACCAGCGGCAGGATTCAATTTAATAATGAGGATTTAGCGAATAAATCCGAAGATGAAATGAGAAAGATTCGCGGGAAACAAATCGCAGTGATTTTTCAAGAACCCATGACATCCTTAAATCCGGTGATGAAAATTGGGGAACAGCTACTGGAGCCAATTCGCCTTCATTTAGGATTAAAAGAGAAAAAGGCACGGGAACATGCGGTCTCAATCTTAAAAAAGGTAGGCATCCCAAGAGCAGAGGAAATCATGAGTGAGTTTCCGCATCAGTTATCTGGAGGTATGCGTCAAAGAATCATGATTGCAATGGCTATATCCTGTCATCCTCAGTTACTGATAGCGGATGAGCCGACAACTGCTCTTGATGTCACAATCCAAGCACAAATATTAGATTTAATGAAACAGCTTCAACAAAAGGAAAAAATGTCTGTTCTATTGATTACCCATGATTTAGGTGTTGTCGCAGAAATGTGTGATCGGGTGGTCGTTTTGTACGCAGGAAAAGTGGTTGAAGAGGCTGATGTATTTGATTTATTTGAAAGTCCAAAACATCCTTACACAAAAGGACTAATTGGTTCTGTACCAAAGCTTGGTCAGAAAAAGGATAAATTGGATTCCATTAAAGGAAACGTCCCAGATCCAAGTAATTTACAAAAAGGATGCAAATTTGCACCAAGATGTAACGAAGCGATGTCTATTTGTATTAAAGAAGAACCACCAGAAATGAATTTTGAAAATGGCAGGTCTTGTAGTTGTTGGTTGTACAAAGAGGAGAGGGGGCGCATTCGTGTCTAATACTCTTTTAAAAGTAACTGGGTTAAAAAAGTCATTTTCCATTCCTGATGGCATGTTTGGAAAGAAGAAAACGTTAAAAGCTGTCCATGATGTATCATTCATTATTCCGGAGGGGAAGACGTTTAGCCTTGTTGGGGAAAGTGGCTGCGGAAAATCAACAACAGGGAGGTTGATTTCTAGGCTAATTGAACCGAGTCAGGGAGAAATCTGGATTGACGGGGAAGAAATTTCGCAAAGAAAGGAATCTCAATTAAAAATAATGAGAAAAAAGGTGCAAATGATTTTCCAGGATCCCTATGCCTCTCTTAATCCTAGAATGAAAATTCGCGATATCGTAGCAGAACCACTTGCAATTCATACAAACCTTTCAAAAGCACAACGGTATAAACGGGTATCTGAAATTTTAGAAGTCGTGGGTTTAAGTAAGGATCATGCCAATCGATACTCTCATGAGTTCAGCGGCGGACAGCGTCAGCGCATTGGCATTGCTCGGGCACTCATCATGAAACCAAAGTTGATTATTGCTGATGAACCAGTGTCTGCATTAGATGTTTCGATCCAAGCCCAGATCCTTAACCTTTTGAAGGATTTACAATCTGAATTTAACTTAACCTATTTATTTATTTCACATGATTTAAGTGTTGTTGAGCACATAAGTGACCATATTGGAGTTATGTATTTAGGAACCATTGTGGAGTCTGGCGAAGGAGATTATATTCTCAAACCCGCAGCATCCCTATACAAAAGCACTATTGTCATCCATTCCGATTCCGGACCCGAGATTAAGAAGGGAAAGAATTATTTTACAAGGTGATTTACCTAGTCCGGTTAATCCGCCAACAGGCTGTCGGTTTCATACACGCTGCCCCGTTGCAATGGATATTTGTAAAGTTACGGAACCTTCCGTTAAAAAAGGTGGAACAGCAGACCATTTTGTTGCTTGTCATTTAGTAGAATAGTAGTTTTAAAAAAATAATAGGAGTGATTTTTAATGAAAGTAGGATTAAGTACGTACAGTTTGGTTAGAGAATTAAGAGAAGGTACCATGACGGTATTAGATGTCATCCAATGGATTGCTGATCATGGCGGCGAACATATGGAAATCGTCCCATACGGTTATTCTGTAGTAGATAATGTAGACCTAGCCGATCAAATAAAGGAAAAAGCTGCATCTTTAGGTGTTGAGCTGTCAGCCTATTCTATGCCTGCAAACTTTGTTCAAGAGACAGAAGAAGCTTTTCATGAAGAAGTGGAACGGCTAAAAAAACATGTTGATATTGTGAATCGTTTAGGTATCAAGATCATGCGTCATGATGTAACGGCATTTACTTTACAGCCGGAAGAAATGACGATTCATTATTTTGATAAGCATTTTTCAAAATTAGTAAAAGGAAGCCAGCTGCTTGCTGATTATGCAGCACAGTTCGGTATTACTACCACCATTGAAAATCATGGATTTAATGTACAATCGAGTGATCGTGTCCAACGGGTGATTCATGCCGTGAACCGTGAGAATTTTAAAACAACACTAGATGTTGGGAATTTCCTTTGTATCGATGAAGACCCACTTGTAGGGGTGAAGAAAAATATTAAATATGCCGCTACTGTTCATTTTAAAGATTTCTATATTCGTCCTTACTTTGAAAACCCTGGCGGTGGAGTTTGGTTTAGGACGGTCAATGAAAACTATTTGCGGGGAGCCATTGTTCGGCCATGGAGACCTAAATATTCGTGAGATTATGAAATTAGTGAAAAACTCCGGATATGATGGCTACTTAACGGTAGAGTTTGAGGGAATGGAAGATTGTAAAGTCGGCTCTAAAATTGGAATGGATAATGTAAGAAGATTATGGGATGAAGTATAGTCATCGAATAATACTATGTTGAAAGGATGAATGAATTTGGATCTTTTACGAGTTTGTGTGGTTGGCACCGGTTCGATTTCTGATATGCATTTTCAATCATTTGCGAACAACCCAAATGCTATTTTATACGGAGTATATGATTATTCACAAGAAAGAGCGGAAGAAAGGTCAAAGAAATATGGAATCGAAAAGGTGTATGCCTCCTTGGAGGAGGTTTTTCATGACCCTCATGTAGATGCAGTCAGTATTTGCACCTGGAATAATACCCATGCTGAAATTTCCATTGGTGCCTTAAAAGGCGGCAAACATGTTTTGGTTGAAAAACCCCTGTCTATGACTGTAGAAGAAGCATTAAAGGTGGAGGAAGTAACACGAAAATATAATAAAACATTACAGGTTGGCTTCGTGAGGAGATTTGCAACGAACACGAAGGTATTAAAATCCTTTATTGATCATGGAAAGTTAGGAGAAATCTATTATGCCAAAGCCTCGTGTCTACGTCGGTTGGGGAATCCAGGCGGATGGTTTGCTGATAAAGAACGCTCCGGAGGCGGCCCATTAATTGATCTTGGCGTACATATTATTGATATTTGTTGGTATTTAATGGGGCGTCCAAAGGTGAAATCCATCTCAGGGAACACCTATCGGAAACTAGGAAACCGTGGAAACATAGAGAATTTACGTTTTTATAAAGCAGCAGACTATGATAAAGGAAAAAATACAGTGGAAGATTTAGCAAATGCCCTCATTACATTTGAGAATGGTGCTTCATTGCTAATAGATGTTTCTTTTACTTTACATGCACAGAAAGATGAAATTCAGGTAAAATTATATGGGACTAAAGGCGGAGCTGAATTAGAACCGGAGTTAGTTTTAATTAGTGAAGAAAATGACACCATTCTGAATGTTCACCCACAAATTGATCATCTCACATTTGATTTTTCCAATGCATTTCAAAATGAAATAGATTCGTTTGTGACAAGCTGTTTAACGAGTACAAAACCAGTAGCACCTATTGAAGATGGTGTTGAAATCATGAAAATTTTAGCTGGTATTTATGAAGCCTCAGAAAAGAAGTGCGAGGTGACATTTTAACCAATGAATCGTATAAAAGTGAACAATAAAATTGGTGTAATTGTTGATAGTCTTCGATTACCACTCCGGGAAGGACTAAAGGCAGTAAAAGATATGGGAGCTGATGGTGTTCAAATCTATGCTGTTTACGGTGAAATGGCACCTGAAAATATTAGTGCTATTTCACGCAAGGAGCTAAAAGCTTATATTGAGTCACTAGGATTAGAAATCTCGGCACTTTGTGGTGATTTAGGAGGTCACGGGTTCCAGGACCTCCATCAGAACCGAGAGAAAATTGAAAAATCTAAACGGATTTTGGATCTCGCGGTGGAACTTGGGACCAAAATCGTAACGACTCATATCGGTATGATTCCGGAAGAAAAGAAAAGTCCTATTTATGAAGCCATGCAAATAGCTTGTGAGGAGCTAGGGGTTTATGCAAAAAGTATGAATGCATACTTTGCAATCGAAACGGGTCCTGAAACCGCTTCAAGATTAAAAGACTTTTTGGATAGCTTAAGTACCAATGGTGTCTCCGTCAATTTTGACCCAGCCAATATGGTGATGGTAACGGGTGATGATCCTGTAGAAGGTGTAAAGCTCCTCAAAGATTATATTGTCCACACCCATGTGAAGGATGGGATCCGGTTAAAACCGGTAGATCCTCGTAATGTCTACGGGGCACTAGGCTATGGAGGCGGTACTGACCATGAAAAAATCGCCCAAATGGTAGCCTCTGGTGAGTATTTTAGAGAATTGCCGCTTGGCAAGGGAGTGGTTGATTTTCCCCGATACTTTGCGGCCTTAAAAGAAATCCATTATGACGGTTATTTAACGATTGAGCGAGAAGTTAACACGAACCCAGTCAAAGATATCTCTAAGGCGATAGAATTTATTAAAACATTCAAATAAGATATAAACCCGTGATTTTAGCTATCATAGCGCATCCTATGAGGAGAACCCAATTCTCTCTCTAGGATGTTACTTTTAAAAAATGATGTTAGTTCTTTCTTATGTGAGAATTAACATGATTTTTTAAGGAGATTTTTCAAAATTATTACTTAAAAAAAGGATGTAATGAAATGGAAAAACAAGATCAACTTTTAATGAAAAAGCAGAACAAGAACTTAGTCCTTGAAATTATCAAAAACCAATCTCCTATTTCTAGAATGGAAATTGCGAAAGTAACAGGAATGAGCCCAACATCCATTACCAGAATCGTTAATGAGTTACATTTACAAGGATTTGTGAGAGAAACGGAATTAGTTACTTCTGGAGTAGGAAGAAAGGCTGTATTACTTGATGTCTGTGGTGATGTTCTTTATACAGTTGGTGTAGAAATCGATAAATTAATTATCAAGATAGGTATCGTAAATTACGTAGGGGAAATTGTTGCATGGCAGAGTATTCCCAGAGACGTCTCTGAGAGTTACTATGAAACGCTTGAAAAAGTGAATATGAATGTAAAGGAATTGATTGCTAAAAATCGTATCCTTAATAAAAGAATTATTGGGATAGGGGTAGGAATACCAGGCTCTATTGATTATAAAAGTGGCGTTGTAAAGGTATCGGATCAACTAAAATGGAAAAATGTAAATATTGCTAAAGACCTTAAACAACTAACCGCATTCGATATCATGATCGACAATGAATTAAAAATGAAGATCGTGGCTGAGAATTCTAAGGGAATCGCAAAGGATTCTCAAAATGCGGTCCTTGTCGGGATTGGATCGGGTATCGGTTCTGCTATTATTCTTAATGGAGAAATCTACCGTGGGGATTCCAATAATGCAGGGGAAATCGGTCATACGGTTATTGATCCGACTGGAAATGTATGCAATTGCGGGAAAATAGGCTGCCTTGCAACCTATATATCCGAAGGGGCTCTTATCGATGATAGCAGGAAAGTAAAGGAGATTGACTCTATTGATGATGTATTTGATTCCTATCGAAATGGCGAGTCATGGGCAATCAATATTATGGATCGAACATCGACCTACATAGCTCTTGCGATTAGCAATATATTATGTCTTTACAATCCAGAGGTCATTATTCTGAGTGGAAATACCATTGAAAAACTTCCTGAAATTAAAGAACCGATCAAACAGAAATGTGAATTATATATTTGGGAACCATTAAAAGAAAGAATCAAAATTGCCTTTTCGCAGTTAGGTGATCGTGGGGTTGTACTTGGTGCAGCGATTCAGGCGCAAAATCTAATGCTAGATTTAGAGTAGTTAGTGGATTTTTTTTTTACAAGAGGAGATGTAGATTCATGAATTCGGTACCCTTAGTGGAGGAAACAAGAGCGGGATTAATTGAAAATATTCATTCAGGAATGATTTGCGGAGTAAATGAAAAATTAGAAACTGTATACCATGTGGGAAATCAGGAGCATTACACGTATTATAGATCTGCTGCCAAGCCGATCCAAGCGTTACCAGTATTTCTATTGAATGTTATAACTAAATACGGTTTAACAAGGGAAGAAGCGGCTCTGTTTACAGCTTCTCACAGAGGTGAAACCTGTCATATAGCTGCTCTTGAATCGATGTTGAAGAAATTACCAGTCAATGAAGACGAATTATTTTGTCCTTATTCATATCCTTTAAATGTGGAACCGAGAGAGGAAATGTTAAGAAAAAACAAGGAAAAAAGAAAGCTTTACCATAACTGTTCAGGTAAACATATGGGTTTTATCACAGTTTGCCGTGAACTAGGGTATCCTATTGGAGGATATTGGGAAGTGGATCATCCGCTCCAACAACAAATGTTGAATATTCTTTCGACGTTATCTGAAGTTCCCATTTCTGAGATTAAAATTGGAAAAGACGGCTGCGGTGTCCCTGTTTTTGCGATTCCATTAAAAAATATGGCCATGACCTACCTAAAATTAGCTTGTCCAGATTTAATTAAGGACCCATTATTGCAAAAAGCAGTTACTCAAATGACTAGCATTATGAATGAGCATCCAATTATGGTTGCTTCCGAGCAATTTATTTGTTCATTATTGCTTCAAGATCAAAATATCGTGGCAAAAGGAGGAGCGCAGGGGGTCTATTGCTTCGGTTTGAAGAAGGAAAGACTTGGATTTTCATTAAAAGTTTTAAATGGATCAGAAGAGGTCTGGCCTATAATCGTAGCCGCTATTCTTGAACAAATTGGTTATAAAAATAAAGATACAATTAATAGTTTAAGAGCTTTAAAACCATATATTATTAAAAATGATGCAGGGGCTGAAGTAGGGACGGTTTATGAAAGGTTCTTGCTAATAGGAGCACATGATGAACCTTCAAGAAATCAGGAGATTTGATACGAGTTGGTGGTTTCGAGAGTTTTCTTTGAGTAGTATCTGCAAGGTGGGTGTTTATGCTAAAAGAAGTTTGTGTAGAGAATTTTACATTGGTTCCTGAGGCTATTGCAAGGGGTGCTAATCGCATTGAGCTTTGTGATAACCTATCTGTAGGCGGCACCACAGTTAGTCATGGGGTGGCTGCAAAAACCATTCAATACTGTAAAAGCAAAAATATTAAGGTTATGACAATGATCAGACCTAGAGGTGGAAGCTTTATTTATAATAAAGAAGAAATAGAGATTATGCAGAATGATATTGCTCATTTCAAACAGTTGGGGACAGATGGAGTGGTGCTGGGCTGCTTAGCTGATTCAGGCTGGATTGATGAGGTTGCAATGCTTTTACTTCTAGAATTAGCAAAAGGGCTGGATATCACCTTTCACATGGCGTTTGATCAGATCAAGCCCGAATATCAGGTTGAAGCGATTGATTGGCTTGTTAAACATGGTGTGAATCGGATTTTAACTCACGGAGGACCGATGGATTCCCCGATTGAAGATAACCTGATCCGGTTGAAGGAATACGTAGATTATGCTGGAGGCAGAATAATGATCCTGCCTGGCGGGAACATCACAGAAAAGAACCTAAATGAAATTGCAACGAAATTAAATATCAGAGAAGCTCATGGGACAAAAATAGTAGGGGAACTCTTAACTAGGTAAGATATTTCAATTCATTGTCACCGTCCCATTATTGTTATTTCAGGTTCAGGGGAGGAATCGGAGATCCTATGTTTGCCCAGACAAGATTTTAATAATAATGAAAAAAGCTAAAGGCTTTTCGGCAATCTAAAAGGAGAGGATACGCTCTCCTTTTTCTATTTTAAAAATATTTTAATATGTTTACATACTAAGTTTGTTTAGTTGTATCCCGGCCATTTCTTACACCATCTATTTATGAGCAAGAGAAGAATAAAAACTACTTAAATCAGTCATTATTATAATCCATGTTGCTTAAAACTATCTTTATGAAAATGGACTATTTTTAGAATCACTGAAAAATCTTTATGACTTAAAGATTCTCTATTGCTACTTGAAGAGGGATTTTTTATTGTTAACATTATAGTATTTATGATAAAAATGATAGCGTTTTCGAGTTGTTATAAAACAAATGAAAGAGGGGAAGCTTTGTGACGAAGACTGCCCATATTATATCCCATTCACACTGGGACAGAGAGTGGTATTTATCCTTTGAGAAACATCGCTATTACTTCATTCGGCTTATGAATGATCTAATCGAGCAGTTCGAAAAGGATGGAAATCTATTTAAATCGTTTCACCTGGATGGTCAAACAGTTCTTCTAGAAGATTATTTCGAGGTTCATCCGGAAAAGCGGGCGATTGTCAAAAAGCTAATTGAAGAAAAAAAACTATATATAGGACCTTGGTATGTTCTACAGGATGCTTTTTTAACAAGCTCAGAATCAAATGTCCGGAACTTATTAATTGGAATGAACGAGGCAAAATCCTATGGGCATGTATCAAAGTTGGGGTATTTTCCCGATACGTTTGGGATTTATGGGCAAGCGCCACAGCTATTAAAACAAGCGGGTATCGATATAGCAGCGTTTGGACGGGGGGTTAAACCTACCAGGTTTAATAACACAGTTTCAGACTCGCCGTCGTTTGAGTCACCTTTTTCCGAAATGGTTTGGAAATCTCCTGATGGATCGAGTGTTAAGGAAAATCATTACCCCCAAACCGAAAAAAACACTATTCTTTCTGTATTATGATAGAAAGTGTTGACTGATAATAATGTTGTTTCATTTCTCATGCAGCTAACAGGGCAGGATAAGTTACATTAAACATGAAGGAATATTGGAATCAGTAACGAAATGTTTAAATGAGTGGCGATGGTGTCGGCTCTTCGATAATATTTTTCAGAAGGTGATTGATTTGAAGTTGTTGCAAATAAGACTTTTGGTCAAAGATTTTAAGAAAAGTGCCATGTTTTACAGAGATTTATTGGGATTTCCAGTAAGTTGGTACGAGGAAGACATGGAATATGCGCTTTTCAATAATGGGGAAACGAAAATTGAGCTTGTATCTCGAAAAGTGATGGCCGAATTGGTCGGAGAAGGAAAAAAGCCTTTAGAATCTGAGTCTCAATCAAGATTCTTGCTCCAATTTGAAGTTGAAGATGTCGATAAGACTTATAACCGTTTCAGAGAAAAAGAAATTGAATTTGTTAATGAACCGCATGATCGTAAGGAATGGCGAGCGCGTGTTGCACATTTTCGTGACCCTGACGATAACTTAATTGAAATATATAAAATGCTGTAATTTGATTGGTCAAAACGGGATTAGGTTAAAGAATAGTAAACAACTTTAATAACACAGTTCGATTTATTTGAACTGTGTTAATTGTGTTAGTAAGAGTAGAATCATGGTTCTGGTGCGAAGATAAAATAAAAGAGGATAAAGCGCATATATTCTTAGCGGAATCGTATCTTATGCTGCAAGCCCAAACAATTGATGGATGAATTCTTTCTGATTTTGGATAGACTGGTCCCGTAAATCAATCTGTTCTTTTTTGATCATATGCATGGCTTCTACTCCCGAAAGAATGGATGTAGCTGTGTCAAAAGACTTGAATCCTAACATAGGAAGGACTCGTCTCTTAATGAACCGATGATCCTGTTCCACGATGTTGTTAAGATATTTAACTTGCCTTATTTAGATGGCTTCTGGCAGCTTTTTTTCTTCTTTTAACTCCTTAACTGCTACTGGATAAGCTGGATTCTTATCTACAGTAATGACACGAGGAGTGGATACATGCGAAAAAGCCAAGGCTTTTTTGAAAAAGCGCTTGGCTGATTTGGTATTTCTATTTTTACTTAGGCTCTATTAAACGTTTATGTTGATATTTGAATAAAACGAACTGCTGTTCTATAATAGTAATATTAATAAGGACAAAAGTGAGTGGTTTCAAATGCCGTTAACAGACATTATTAAGGAGATTCAAAAACTCAATACCGCAGACCAACTTCGTTTGAAAGAGTTTTTTACCAAATCTCTTGCGTCATATTCTGCAAGTGAACCTATTTTTAAAGAGGTATCTGAGCAGAAACATAAAGATGGTTACACTTGCACTCACTGTCATTCGAATAATGTTGTCCGATTCGGAAAGTATTCCGTAAAAGTAGGAATGAAAACAATGGAACGGCAGCGTTATCGCTGTAAAGATTGCGGTAAAACCTTTACCGATGTCACGAACACCCCTTTGTGTGGGTCGCACCTTCCTCATAAATGGATGGATTTCATTCTGTGTATGATTGAAGGATACTCTTTACGCAAGGCATCTGAGATAATTGAAGTCCACTACGTTACCCTTTTCTATTGGAGGCATAAGATTTTATCCGCTTTGAAACAAATGGATTTCGGTCAATTTTCTGGCATCGTCGAAATGGACGAAACCTATTTCCTGTACTCTGAAAAAGGAAAACGGAATTTAAAAGAGCGTAAAGCTCGAAAGCGAGGCGGTGCTTCTCAATTCCGTGGCATTAGTAAGGAACAAGTCTGTGTATTAATTGCCAGAGACCGTCAAAAACTGACTTATTCCAAAGTGATAGGGCAAGGACGTATTGTAAAATCTCGCTTAGACAAAGCAATCGGCTCCAAACTATCCAAATCGAATACCTTATGTACCGATGCTTGGCGGGCATTTAAAACCTACGCAAAAGATAAAGGATTAGAGCATTATCCCTTCAAATCGGATGGAAAGGAACGAGTCAAAGGGCTCTATCATATCCAAAATGTCAATAACTATCATAGCCGCTTGAAAGGCTGGATGGACAGGTTTAATGGCGTGGCAACTAAATACATTGAACATTATTTGAGTTGGTTTCAATTCCTGGACGTAATTCGATTCCGTAATGATTCTGCAACGGTAAGCAAAATGGTTATTGATAGTTGTTTGTTATCCACCAATACCACTTATGAGAGGTTAAGATTATCGACATTTAAGTTATAATGCCTTTTCCGATAAACGGATCAGCTTACTTGAACATGATTCTTAAACATTACGAACTGATTGTATAATTTTTATGATTTATTAATTAACTTTTTTCACTTTTATTCATCCTTCTCTTCAATTTTTCTTCAGTAGATGAACCCTCAACAGGAGTAAAAATGCTACACCAAAAATCTGTATTACCATGAACTTGTAAAGAAGATAAATTAAATAACATTTTCCCTGCCTTTGAATGCCTAAATTCTATTAAAACTTCGGGTGCCATACTTACCTGATTTTCTTGCCATAAAGACTCAAACTCTGGATTAAGATTAGTCATTTCTTCGAGAAATTGAGTGTACCATTCATCCCCCATATATTGTCCATAATAAACCCGAAAGATGGATAGAAAACCTTTCACAAAATGCTCCCAATTGACAGCTAAAGACCTCAATTCTTTCCTAGTAAACACTAAGCGGATTAAGTTTCTCTGTTCAATGGGAATTTGTTCAAAATCCAAAAAAACATAGGCTGCTGCAGGATTCCAACCAACGATTTGGAAATGTCGGTCTGTGATCAGAGAAGGGCAATATTTTAATTCTGTTAAAATTTTTTCTAAAGAAGGGGAAATTTTTGTTTGTAAAACTTCTTGTTTATACACATTTGTGTTTGCTTCTAATGCTAAATCGTATAGATACTTTCGTTCATCGTTATTTAATTGTAGAGCAGTTGCTATTGAATCTAGTACAGAAGAAGAGACCTTAATATCTCGCCCTTGTTCCAGCCAGGTGTACCAGGTAGTGCTCACTCCCGCTAACTGGGCAACTTCCTCCCTCCTTAATCCTGGTGTTCTCCTCCTAGCTCCCGTTGGGAATCCTAATGATTGAGGCTGTATATTTGCACGTTTAGACTTTAAAAAAGTGGAAAGGGCTTCTAATCTAGTTTTACTATTCATGTTACGTTACTCCTGTCACAAAGTGTTATTCATATTACTAATTATACTAGGATAAACAACAACTTGTAATAGGATACGTATTGTGTGAAAATATGGATAATCTTTTACTAGGGGGAATAAATATGGAACGTGTTGTGATTACAGGAATGGGAGTTGTCTCTCCTTTAGGAAACAATGTTGAAAAATTTTGGAGGAATTTGGTTAAAGGTAAGTCTGGCATTTCTTCCATTAATACATTTGACATAAGTAAACATAAGACAAAAATTGCTGGATTTGTTAGGGATTTCAATGCTGAGGATATGCTTGGTCAGAAGGATGCAAGGCGTATGGATAGATTTTGTCAATTTGCTCTAGTTGCAGCTGAACAAGCATGGAACGATTCCAATCTGAACATTAAGGAAATAGATTTAGAGCGTCTTAGTGTATATATTGGTTCGGGAATAGGTGGAATTGAGACTTTGATGCAAAATATTGATGTACTTAGAGAAAGAGGACCACAAAGGGTAAGTCCAACAATGGTGCCTTCGATGATAGCAAATGCAGCTTCAGCACAAATAAGTATCAAATGGGGGGCATTGGGACCTTCTATGGCACCTGTTTCCGCTTGTGCAATTGGAAATACAGCTATTGGAGAGGCGTTCAGAATTATTCGGTATGGTACGGCTGATGTAGCATTTGCTGGAGGGGCTGAGGCAGCCATAACAGAATTGTCTTTAGCCAGTTTTGGGAATGCAAAAGCTTTGTCTTCGAGGAATGATGAACCAAGTGCTGCTAGTCGTCCTTTTGATGTGAATAGAGATGGATTTGTAATGTCTGAAGGTGCAGGAATTTTAATACTTGAATCTTTAACACATGCTTTACGCAGAAATGCACGAATTTATGCTGAAGTAATTGGATACGGTGCTAGTTCTGATGCATATCACATGGTTTCTCCACATCCAGAAGGTAAAGGAGCCTATCTTGCAATGAAAATGGCTTTAAAAGATGCGTCCATTTCTACTGATGATGTAGATGTAATTAGTGCTCATGCAACAAGTACCGAGATAGGTGACATATCTGAAACAAATGCTATAAAAAAATTGTTTGGCGAACAAGCATACAAGATACCAGTTACGGCTAATAAGTCGATGACAGGTCATTTATTAGGAGCAGCTGGTGGAGTTGAAGCAATTGCATTAGCAAAAAGTCTTCAAGAGGGCATCATTCCACCTACTATCAACTTAGAACACCCCGATCCTTTATGTGACTTAGATTATGTACCAAACTTAGCCCGACAAACAAATCTCAAAATAGGGATTTCCAATTCATTTGGGTTTGGTGGGCATAATGCAGTAATTGCTTTGAAAAAGTATTAAATAGTTTTATTAGAGAGAGTGAAGAAATGTACTTGCTAACGGGTTACTTCTCTTCAATAAGAATAAAATCAAGGACCTTATCTGTGGTCCTTGATTTATAATTAAATATCAACAATATTATTTAACAGAGCCTTTACTTAAGTAAAAATCAATGGTATTCCCTTCTGAATCGACTGCACGATACAAATACATCCATTGTCCTTTTACTTTTATGTATGTTTCATCTACTCTCCACGAGTCATTGGTCTGCTTGAGATGACGCCGGATTCTCTTATCCAACTCAGGACCATATTGATGGACCCAACGGCGCATAATCGTTGTGTGAGCTATCGACAATACCTTGCTCTTCCATCATTTCCACCAAAGAAAACTTAGGTTGTACCGTAGGTACCATCTCACTGTAAGAAGGATGATCTCAGGCTGATAATGTTTCCATTTGAACAAATTTTGGTTTTCCATACTGAATATGCCTCTTTTTTAAGAGTAGTAGTATCAGTATGGAGATTAATTGCATAATGTTCGAGATTTTGCACCAGAACCTGAAATTTTACCTTTAGAGTTAAAAGGTGCGAGGAAAGCATCTTTAACGAGTAATTGATCTTTTTAAAAGAAAAAGCAAATATTGTTTTCTAGTTCTTTGAATTTTCAGTTAATTTCATACAACGAAATAAGATAAATGGTTATACATAAAAAAAAGATAAATGCGTTAGAATGCAAATTTCCAATACCCTAAATTAAGGAGATTTTATGTTGTTTCAATTTGGAACCATCTTAACAAAATTGAAAAATAGCGACATAAAAAAATCCATTTATACGCCTTTTAACTTTTATATTAAATTGTCATTTTTGTCTTAACGTATTCTGAGTAATGTATTTTAAATAATTAGAGGGTGAATTTTCCTCTATTCCAAGTTCATTTGCAATCCTTTGTATGGGATATTTTTATAATACTGATTTAAGGCTATTGCTCTACGAAATGATATTAGAGTTAAGGTTTGAGAATTTATCTTTAGATAATCTTGTGAAACACTCTCAAATGATTATGAATGGACATAGCCTGAATCGGTCCTCCATATTGAACACCATGTGTTTTAGTAGTAAATACGAATTCACTTCGATCATACAAAGTTTCATAAGAAAGAGATCCTGCCCTTTTATGCAGGATCTCTAACTCTTTCTATAAAATTGATATTGAGTATTGCAATAATCTAAGTGCTAATTTCCCTTTTTTTGGTATGCTACGACTACTATATCTTCTTCATTGCTCTTATTTATTTCATTCTCGAAAGTTTTTACTTTTTCTACCATTGATGTTTCAAGTTCTGCTGCTTCAAATCTTAAATCCTTTTCGTTCATGATGTCACTGCACCGTTAACCCATGCGCTTCTTTCGAAATATGCAATACTGATTGAAGATATACTAGGCAATAATAGAGAACAAGGTGAACAAATTAAAAAAGACCTTTGGGAAAAACAACTGGACAATTCTTTAAATGATGAACCCTTCTGGATTTCGAATAAAGATGTGAAAGAATTAAAGGAATGGATCGATGAAAAGACTGGCATTGATGTGTTTTATGGAACCCAATTTCTCCAATCCTTAAGTGCAGAGAAAATGGCGAACCACCTTAGGACGAATCCGCTTCTTCCATATGGTTTGGTCGTAAGTCAACATCAATGGCAAAAAATTAATCAGCAGGTTCTTTCAGGAAGAATGTTTAAAAGTCCTGTTCCGATTTTCATGCGTGAGGAAATGAACAGCGAAAATCACAAACCATCCTTTGTGATCATTAACGGAACGGAGAAAGAGCTATTAAGTGATAAAAATCAATTCACCAACTGGAAAATAAAGATTGCTAAACAAACAGAAGAAAAGAAAGATACTCTCATTGAAATAGAAAAAACAGAAACCTCCTTACGTCGTATTTTAAAAGAAATTGATCGATTTATATCAAGCAAGCTTGCTAGTGATCTCGAGAAAACTTTCAATCAGGAACAGAGCGCTCTTCTTTCTAAGAAAACGAAATTACAGGAAATCACCACACAAGAAGAAAAAGAGAAGGAATTACAGCTTCAGCTAAAGAGCAGCGGGAAAAGACAAAGCGAAAGATAGAAAAGCTTACAAGAGATGTGGAAACATTAGAGGATTTTGATCAAGAAAAAACGCTTCATCAAGAAAATAAACAGGTGAAACTAGAAAAAGAGAAACAAAAGGAAGCCTTGGTCATCGGGCAGCAAGAAATAGGAAAAGAGCATGAAAATATTGTTGAACTGCAAAACAAGTGGAATCAAACGTATTTGGAATGGAAGCTTACAACCGAACAAAATATAAAGGAGATTGCCTTCTTTATTAAAGAAGCGGTTTTTCCTGCTGATGAAAAAGCTGACTCATGTGAAGAGGTACCGCGCTTATCACCACATTTATTAGAAGAGATAAATGGAAGTATCGAAGAGCTAAAACAGCTCCAAAAATCAAAAGAAGAACAGGCTAGAGAATTACTCGTTATTCAAGCAAAAAAAGAATCCGAACAAAAGCAGCAAAAGAAATTAGAGAAAAAACTCAATACTCATACTACGGATTGGAATAAAGCGCCAGAACCAGATGAACCGATGAGTATATTAGAAAATATGCTGCAAACGGCACAGAAGGAAGCGAAGGCAGCGGAAAAAGAAGAACGGGACCAAGGAACGGCTGTAACAGTCGCAGAAACGTCCCAAAAGCATGCAACCGAACAGCGTGACAAGTTAGGAAAGAAAGTATCAAAGCATGAAAAACAGCCTGAAGAATGGGAAGACCTTGACTTAGAAGTAAAAGCAGTTGAAATTAAAGACCAAACGAAAAGAACGAAAGAGGAAATAAAGCAGGCTGAGAAACGCCAAAAAGAAACAGAAGCGAATATTACTGGTTATGAAGGAGATTTGTTAACCTTATCCGTTATCCTAAAGGAGGAAGCGGCAGCATTTACTGATACAGATTTAGAAAAAATTAAGAGTCAAGGAAAGCAATGTATCTTATCCTGGTGCGAAGAACATCAAGCTATTCAGGAAGAAGCCAAGAGAAGCATGCGAAAATCGAACAATCATTGCGCAATTTAAAGATCACGATTGAAGGAAAGGATTGGGAGATTCGGTTTAAAAATGAGGTATTAACAACATTAGACCATATGGATACGAGGCATTATTCGTATATTCAAAGTGTAGTTAAAAATATGAAGCGTTTTTCACAAAGTGGATTGGAACAATTAGAACGCGACAAAGAAAGGGCAGAAAAGGCACAAAATTTCTGGGCCAGCCGTGCCAGTATGAAGGTCATGAGCATTTCAGAGGCCATTCGTTCAATGATTGCAAAAATGAAGCTGAAAAATGAACGAGGATCCTTTCCACTCGTCCAGCTAAAAGAAGACATCTTACCTAAACAGGCTGAAGATATCGAGCCGCTGCTGAAGCAGCATTTTGTAGCTGCCATTAACAAAATTACTAAGCAATTTGATATGATTGATGATACTAATCGAGCCGTAGACCAAGAAATAAAACAACTTATTAGTGATGAACAAATTTTGTTTGTATCACTACGAAATCGATATCCTGAGCTACTCGTCTATAATATGCGAACTGATAATGCCTTTATGTACGGGAAACCGCAAAGAGAGCATTATTCAACTTGGCAGACAATTAATCAAGGTTCAAAGACGAAATCTGATGGTAGTGGAGGACAAAAGCTATCAGCCCGAATGATTATGATGATGATGTTATTATCAGTTAAAAACGAAACAGATCAAAGTTGGGTTCCTTTAGTCTGTGATAATCCGTTCGGACAAGCTGCATCGGCACATGTCCTCGACCCGATATTCTCAGTTGCCGAAAAACTGAAGTTCCAATTCATTGTCGTCACTCCGCCCGAACTTGTGAAGACGGAAATCAGCCAAAGATTTGATGCTTAATATAAATTGGACTTCATTCGTGAAAAAGGAAAAGAAATTGTTTCGGACACGATTGTTCCAGCATTTCGGATTTACCAGGGAGAGGAAGTGGCTCAATAAGGTAACACAATGATAAAACTCGAGGATTAGCGTAAAAATCTCACTTTCTGTATGGAAGGTGGGATTTTTATTTGTCAATTTGATTAATCGTTTTTTGGGGGTAAATTCAACTAGCTCTTGGGTCTCATCACGTAAGTGACAGTTAGAATAGGTCATCATGCATTCGCAAAATACCATTAGCAATTGATGTCGTTTTTTAGAAAATCCTATTTAAACTATTTTGCCACTTTAGCGAAATAAACAAATTGCCCGCCCTTTTTATTTGAATTCAATTTCTATTGACTCTTTTTTCACTTTTATTGTATTCAGGTTGCATCAATCGATACATGCTGATCATCCTTTAAAATGATTTGGATAGAGTTCATATCGTATGGGTGACCTCCTGTAAACTCGCCATATTTCTGCAAGTCGCCCCTAATTTTTCCGTAATAAACTTCAATAGTGACTTCATTGTAGAAACGTTCCATTCCTTTTCAATAGTTGTACTTCCTTAATTCCACGACATTAACATGGTTGCCTAAAATTAAAAGAAGCCTTTGAAGGGCTTTTTAAAGCTGTTGTTATTGTACAAACGATTAGTTGAAAAAAAGTAAAAAGCATTAATTCACTAAGGATTAACGCTTTTTATTAAAGTAGTAATGTAAATTACTCTAATTAATTTTGAAAGTATAACCTAATCCAATCTTAATCTATTTCTTTCTTTAATAATTGTCTAATAGACAAAATTGCATATTCTACATAATCTTCTGGTGATCTACTACTGTGGTACTTCCAATCCACTACAGCTGCGTAAATCATCCAGCTAAGCATGGTGGCTACTATTCTTAGATTTTCATTACTTTCATCCTGATATTTTTTTAATAGTGATTGAAAGAAAATATGTTCAAGCTCTTTTTTTATTATGGATTCTATATTCACTGTCATATCCTGATAACTTCTTTGACAGCGATCAGACAGGCTCATGTGAAATTTCGTGATTGATAAAAACACACTTTTCAGCAATTCCTCACTAAACTCTTCATTATTCGATAGTTCCTGAAGAACATTCGCCATTAATTCTTCTTTAATCACTTTTTCGAGCAAATCATATTTATCGAGGAAATGGTGATAAAAGGTTGCCCGATTAATCATGGCTCCTGATGTAATATCACTAATCTTGATACTATTGAAATCCTTTTTTTCCAAGAGTTGTATAAAGGAATCAATAATAAATTTCCTTGTTCGAATCATACGTAGATCTGTGTTTCCCACAATCATAAGATACCTCCATTTCAGAAGATTTTCGTCATTTTATATAATCTGTTGCTTAAGCAACATCCTGAAGATTTTGTCGCTTGAGTGGTGATAAAACGATACCTATAATCTAAATATGGAACAAATGTTGCATATCCGACAGGAGTTTTTTTGATGTGTTCTAAATAATGATTGAAGGAGGGGATAAATGTCAAACACAACAAATTTTTCATAGAGCTATAAATTAGTATTGATATCCAAAATATAACAAAAATGGCGGATTTTTTTCATGAAGTGTATGTGGAATATAAATATATTAATTCTAAATAACAAAAATGGGGAGGACGATTTATGGATTTTGTATTTCTAATTGGGAGAGTTTTATATGCCCTTATTTTCATTTTAGCGGGAATTAACCATCTAAGAGATTTCAATCATACAGTAGAGATGACGAAGAAGTTTGAAGCTCCTTTTCCAAGATTGTCTGCACCCGTTATGAGTCTTTTTGCGGTTATAGGTGGAATAAGCATCGCTTTTGGGATCTATGCAAAAATCGGAGCACTTCTCCTGTTTTTTTTCTAATACCAACAACTTTTATTGTCCACCGTTTTTGGGGATTGTCAGATAAACAGCAAAGAGCAATGCAGCTTGTGCATTTCAATAAGAACTTGTCTCTCTTGGGTGTAACGTTAATGATTCTGTATTTAGGTTCTGGTCCATTTAGTTTGAAATAAAGTTCATACAAGAGTTCCTACAAAATCTTAAAATAGGGGTCATGCCGCGGCAGGACCCCTAATAGGGAATATGGGCGACGGTGTCATTGCCCAGTTTGCAGGGTATCGAAATGTATACTTTTTTTGTTTGTTTTTTGTGATTTTTTCGTTCTTTATGTTATGGAAGACAAGACCCCATAAGGAAAAGGGAGTCCCTATAGAACACATTCCATCCGCATAGTCCTGTACGATGTAGTATTTTCTTACTGTGTTAACGGGTGCAAGAGTTATTTAAGGGACTGCTGCGGCAATCCCTTTTTTCTTGTTATGCAAACGGATGCAGTATAGTTGAAGATTGTGTTTAACCTTTGTTCATTAGTTCCATTAAATTGACCATCTGTTTTGGGATAAGTCCGCCCTGCACATAAGTACATTTCCATAAAATAGTGCATACGATAATCTGTATAAATCTGTGAAGGGATTGAATAAGATGTACTATACCCCTTGGATGTATCCATACCCATATCAACCTAATGTGTATTGTGCTAATGTCCCATTGTATAATAATTATATAAGACAGCCTGATTACTGGAATATTTATGATGATGCAAGAAATAAGGTAAAAGATTATGGGCGGAAACCATTTGTAGTCAATATTAATGAGGCTGCGAAGCATAACAATACCTATCGTACAGCTTTGTGGACAGGAAATCATTTGCAAGTTACATTGATGAGTCTTAATGTTGGTGAAGACATCGGTTTAGAAATTCACCCTAACATTGACCAATTCTTACGGATTGAACAAGGTCAAGGGGTTGTGCAAATGGGCAAGAGAAAAGATAATTTAAACTTTGTTCAAAAAGTTTATGATGATTTTGCCATTATGATACCTGCTGGCACCTGGCATAATGTAACCAATACAGGTAATACCCCTTTAAAACTTTATTCTATATATGCTCCTCCACAACATCCATTTGGTACTGTTCATTTAACTAAAGCACAGGCTTTAGCGGTGGAATAATAGAATTCTAATTAATAACTTCTTTTACGAACGGGGCTTTACTTCAAAGAGAAGTAGAGCCTTTTTGTTGTTCCACTAACGTGGCAGGATAGCTGAAGAATAATCATTCCATAAAAAAGGATATTCTACATTGGTTATAGAAAATTAACAGTTAGTCCTTTAATATTACGGAGGTAATATGAACAAAAGAAAAGTTTCTGAAGAAGAACAAGTAATTCTTATTAAAAACCTTGAACAAAAGTGGGATATAGAGATGGGAAAACATTATTGGTATCCACTAGGCGGAGAAGTCACGGAGAACCTTACCATAAATAGATGCGGTTTTTGTAATGATTCACGGCATATTACAGAGTGTGGTGTAAAACGGTGGCTTTACTAAAAATTGGGTAAGAAGTAAAAAAGAAGTAGAAATTACAAAAAGATTACCAACCACCTCGCTGATTTTTGCTAGGTGGTTGGTAATCTTCTTGATGTTCTGAACGGTGGCTGCATATTCCCTGATATTGAACATTTTTTCTTCTCAGTAACTGACAACCTTGTTATCGCTTAATGAAGAAACTATAGGATTAATTTTAAACATTTAATAGAGTTAGTTTTTACCAATATTGTTTAATACTTCTCCACCTATTTCCAGCGTATGCTATCGATCAAAATAAGTTAGCCCAGGAATTACCTACTATTAAACTATCAAATGATGGATTGAAGGCTCAGCTTAAATCAATTCAAAGGAGTTTGGTTGAGGCTAAAAGGAAAGAGGTTTCCTTACCTCAAAAACAAAAGGCTTTAGATCAATTCGATAACTTGTGGCTACCTGCTCCTTTTGAAAAGAAAAATGAACTTTTAAGAGCCATGGTGGAAAAGGTTACCCTTTAGACCAACCCCTTTATTATAAGTTGTTGTTTTAAATGTTGAAGAATTTTACAGGCTGTTTTGATCATCCTTGTTACTTGCTGCTCTTTTGTTATTGGCAGCTACTTTGTTCTTTGATGTTCTCCTGTTTTTTGCCGCCGCGGTGATCTTTGTCACTTCTTTGTTATTGGCCTCCGTGGTAATTTTTGTTGCTTCCTTGTTATCGTCAGCCGCGTTAACCTCTGTAGCTTCGTTGTTATCTGCAGCTTTTTTATTATTTACTTCGATTAGAGAATTTACTTGAGTAAGGATTTGGTTAAGTTTCGCGTCTATATTTTTTAGTTCTTTTCCAAAATCTTTAATTTCGGATTGCAGTTCTGCTTGGTTTAGTTGTTTAGCTCTCGCTTCTTCCAAAAGCTCTTCTAAGTCATCAACTTTTGTGTCTACATTGACGATAAGGGACGAGATTTTTGCAATGTCTGTACGGGTTGGGACATTCATCTGCTCCAAATAACGTTCTGTTGTTTCATTTAACATTTTCTGGTACAGAAGATGCATATCTAAGAGCTGCCCCATGACCTTAGATGGAAATTGTTCTTTCATTTTTTCATCGATTAGGGTACTGGACTGGTTAAAATAGTTTTTCCACATTTCAAACATGTCTAAGTTTTGAGTCATTTATTGGTCTCCTCCACTATTTCCATTTTTGCTAACACTTAGGTTACCTAATTAATTATAAATAAAGATTAGGGTAAAAATATGAAGAAAAAGTAAAAAATACTTTAAATATATATTATTTGACAAACTTCTCATATAGGTGTAATTTGCATATATGATTATTTATTATTAGGAGGTTTTTAAAATGGAATTAAACAATGAGTTTGTTTCTAATCTAGGTGAATCTCTATTAAACATTTGGACAAACAGTTTTGACAAGGTGACGGCTTCTCAAAAAGAAGTAGAAAATCTTTTGCTTCAAGCATTTATAAGCCAGGAAGAATCAATGGAGAAACTTGCAGGCGACATAGACTTAATCCAGGAACAACACAAAAAATTAATTGCAGAAGTTCGCGATTACGTAAAGCAAAATATTGAAACAGTTTACGGTGAACAAACTAGCCAAACTTTCGAAAAGTGGAATGCTCAACTAGATGAAATATACAACCGTGTTCAACAGTTAACCTCCACTCCATACAAAGAAAGTGTAAATTTATTAAATCAGTCACAAGAGCAGTTCCAACAATCGATTAAAAATAGTATCGAAAAGCAAAAAAAGACTCGTGAAGAAGCTTTAAATCAATTTAAAACTGCACAAAAAGGATTTATGGATTTATTTGAATCCAACACAAAAATGGCATTTAATTTGTTTAAATAGAACAGCGTCATCTAGCAACACAAGCTATTCTTGCAGGGGTACTAGTGATTTTATTAGAAAAATACTATTAATACTTTTTGGAAAAACATACTTGAAGTTGATTTGGTGGGGATTAAACTATTCTATCAAATAGTAATTACATAACAAAAGAGGTTCTGGTTCAAATATGACTTGTTGAAACATAGAATCTCAATATCCTTTTCATCTGTATGAATTCAATCTCACTTTGGACAGAATTCACCCCTTGGTGAAGTTGTCCTTTTTTCAGCATATGCATCACCTCCACTCCACAGATAATCTGTTTGGCTGTTCGAAACGTTTTTAATTCTAGCATAGAACGGACTCGCTTCTTTATAAAGCGATGATCTTGTTCCACTATGTTATTCAAGTACTTCTGTTGTCTAAGTTGCATACCATTAGGTATGCTTTTCTCTTTTTTCAACTCTTCAATGGCTATAGGATAAGCCGGATTCTTATCGACTGTAATAACTCGAGGCTTAGAAACATGAAAAGACCGCAAAGCTTTCTTGAAGAAGCGCTTTGCAGCCTTTTTGTCTCTTGTTTTACTGAGATAAAAATCAATGGTGTTTCCTTCGGAATCCACTGCACGATACAGATACATCCATTGACCTTTTACTTTGATATACGTTTCATCGACTCTCCAGGAATCATTTGTTGGCTTAATGTGTCGCCGTACTCTTTCATCTAATTCCGGTCCATATTGATGAACCCAACGCATAATCGTTGTATGAGCCATTGATAAGCCACGTTCTTCCATCATCTCCACTACATTACGAAAGCTCAAGTTGTACCGCAGGTACCATCTCACTGTTAGCAAAATAATGTCAGTCTGATAATGTTTCCATTTGAATAAATTTTGGTTTTCCATACCGTTCACAAACCTTTTGTAGAGTAGTAGTATCAGTTTGTCCAAGATTTAGTGATTACTTTCAATTGTCTTGAAGTTTATACACCAGAGCCCTCCTTATTAAAAGTCCATCATTACTTAGAAACATGTGGTATTCATCGGGTTCTGGAAGAGGAATGATGGGGGCTATAGGTGGTGCAACAAAGCTTGCTGCTAGAAGATTTTTATTAAAAGATAAGGAAAAGGCGACCTCATTGTCGCCTTTTCCGTATAATAATCGTTTTGAAGCCGTTTTTAAAGCCTCAAATGTTTAAAAGTAATTGCCTTCTCTAAATAGAATTCCAGTTTGTGGAATGAGAGATTGTAATAATTATGTTTATTCGATATATTTTTTGTCTTACAGGAGTTTAGGATCAATTGCGTTGAACCGTATCATAAGTAAAGTGAATTTTCCTATATAATTCAGCTAAAGAAATGAAATGAGATAACCTAACAAAAATTTAAATGGAAAAATCCTTGAGATTGAGGGTTGATATAGAATTTGATAAAATAAAACAAATGAAAAGACTATGTGTGACTGGCGAAACGCGGATAACCGTGAGGGAGCACATAGTGTCGTAGCCGTTCGCCTGGGCAGAGGTAAGGGAAGTATCCCTTACCTCTTTCTGTTTATTAGGAGAGGATATTGAAGTCAAAATAAAAAGGAGAAAACATTATGGGCACAATAATTTTAGATAAAGTGAAATCAATCAAAACATTAAATAATATTGCAGAAAGCGGGCTAAATGTATTCAATAAGGATAATTTTACTATCGACAATGACAGTGAAAATCCTGATGCCATTGTTGTTCGCAGCTTTAACATGCATACAATAGAATTCGGCAATAATTTAAAGGCAATCGCACGGGCCGGGGCGGGTGTCAATAATATTCCGGTCGACAAATGTACAGAGCAAGGAATCGTTGTTTTTAATACCCCTGGTGCTAATGCTAACGCTGTAAAAGAAATGGTACTAACCTCATTAATGGCTTCATCCCGTAACCTTTTTGCAGGTGTGGCCTGGACAAAGTCGTTAGAAGGTGAAGGCGAACAAGTTCCAAAGCTTGTAGAAGCAGGAAAGAAACAATTTGTTGGAAAAGAAATTAAGGGAAAAACTCTAGGTGTTATCGGTTTAGGCGCGATCGGTGCGCTTGTAGCGAATGATGCGCTCGATTTAGACATGGATGTGATCGGGTTTGACCCGTTCATCTCTGTCGATACAGCTTGGAACTTGTCTCGCAATGTACAACGCGCTATGACGATTGAAGAGTTGTTTGCTAACTCTGATTATATTACTGTACACGTTCCGTTAACCGATGACACAAGAGGAATGTTTAACGAAGAAACATTTAGCGTCATGAAGCCGGGCGTCTATATTTTGAATTTCTCACGCGGTGAGCTTGTGAATGAAAAGGATATGGCAGCTGCACTTGAAAGCGGGAAAGTTGGTAAGTATATTACAGACTTCCCGAATGAAAATGTGTTGAAAATGAAAAATGCAGTTCCAATCCCACATCTTGGTGCCTCTACGCAAGAATCAGAGGAAAACTGTGCCATTATGGCGGCTCGCCAGGTGAAAGAATTTCTGGAAACAGGAAACATCAAATATTCAGTGAATTTTCCAAATGCTTCCCTTCCTTATACAGGAAAGCGACGTGTGGCAGCTTTCCACCAAAACGTTCCAAACATGGTTGGGCAGATCACATCCGCTATATCAAGCTATAGTTTGAACATCGCTGACATGGTTAACAGAAGCCGAGAGGGATACGCGTATACAATGATTGACATTGAAAATAAAGTAAACGGCGATATCATTCCTAGTTTGGAGGAAATAATCAACCAAATCGAAGGCATCTTTACAGCCCGTATTATTTAAACATACTTTAATTGAACAGGAGGAGCAAGAAAGCAGGGAAGACCTCCTTGATGACTTTCTTGCTCAAATGAATAAATAAAAATTTCGCCGTAAAGGGATTGCGGTGAACCGTACCAAAAGTAAATAACGTTTTTAAGTTGAATTTAATTTAGAGAATTTGTTTCCACATTCAACACATATGGAATGCAGGAACATAGGTAGTTAACTAACTTGTGGTATTTCATACAAATATTTTTGAAACCATTTTTATAGGGTTAGATTGAAAAATAACGAAATTAAATTTTATATTTGATAATACACGAAAACTAATAAATAAATTTTTTCTCTTTCAACGTTATTCTATTTCTTGTTATGGGTTTGTGTTATACATCCCTTTACTTGCAACCGACTATTACTTTGCTTAAGTTTTTAGATAGTAGTAGTTTCTTGATCCATTGTAATAATTGAAGAAATCCTTCTTCATGATTTCCGAAGGAAAGAGGGTCGCAAATGATAATCCCACGATAGTTAACGGCTCGGGATACATGTGTTTGTTGGGCAATATCAATCCCGACAACAAGATGTTGGTCAGTAATTCTTTCAATTAGTTGATTTTGTTTGTTTTGCATTTTAAACTTCATAGTAGAGCTTCCTCCTGATGATGAGTTATTAGAGTAGTGTCTATACTCTATCTTACCGAGGGGCTCTTTTTTTTCAAAGCTGATAATTAACGGTCTACAGGAATGCTAACGTGGCAGGTTGAAGAAGTGGGTGTCCCATTTTGAGGGGGATGCTCCCCCTTCTCAATTTGAAAAAATCATCTTTTTCTGCAAGACTTCCAAATAGATGCTTGAATTCCTTAAAAAATAATGAAAGCCCCATATTTGAAAGAGGTTATAAACCTTTAATTGTTAAGGTGGTAGAAACGGTTAAACGTTTACTTATAATAAAAAATTGATTTTTTGTTAAATAATTTTTATTTTATAAGTGTTTATAAAAAGAATTGACACAAAATTTAAAATAATATAGAATGAAACCGTAAACATAAGTTAAACGTTTACGTAAAGGCGGTAAGTATAATGACCTATACAATAAAAGATGTGGCTAAAAAAGCAAATGTTTCGATTGCAACTGTTTCAAGAATTCTAAATGGCAAAACGGGGTTTTCTGAAAAAACAAAAAAGAAGGTATTAAGAGTAATTGAAGAATTGGGTTATCAACCAAATGCAGTAGCACGGGGACTTATCAATAAAAACACGCAAACAATAGGTGTTTTAATCCCAACTGTTTCAAATATGTACGCTTCCGAAGTACTTAGTGGTATTGAGAAACATGCAAACGATTTGGGTTATAGTGTTATTGTTTGTAATACAGGATGTGTTGGTGAAAGGACAATACATTATTTACAAGTCCTTTCAGAGAGGCGAGTCGATGGTATTATTATTGTCAGTGAGTTCATTTATGAAGAATACTACAAGGTTTTGAATGATATGGAAATTCCCACTGTATTGGTATCTACCATTTCTCTTCAGTTTCCGATCCCATATGTAAAAGTTGATGATCGACATGCGGCATTCAGTGCAACGGATTACCTGATAGAAAAAGGTCATACAAACATTGCAATGATTGCCGGGGATGCAAGGGATCCTATTGCTGGAATACCGAGAATCGAAGGATATAAATCAGCTCATCTTTCTCACGGGCTGGAAATAAATGAAAATTACATTATTGACTGTAAGATATTTAGTCATCAAGCTGGGATTGAAGCTATGGAAGCAATTCTTCAAAAACAACTAAATATAACAGCAATATTTGCAAGTAGTGATGAAATAGCAGCTGGTGCGATGTCTGCAGCAATTAGGAATGGGATAAAAATTCCTGATCAACTTTCAATTATTGGCTATGACAATACAAAAATAGCAGAAATGATCATCCCTTCTCTGACAACTGTTGCTCAGCCTCTACACGATATGGGAATGGTGGCAGCAACTATGCTTTTTGAAATGAAAGAAACAGGTGAAGTGACGCAAAGTCGTATAATGAGTCATGAAATTGTTGAAAGGGAAACAGTAAGAAGCTTTTTTTGATAATTGCTTCTTTTTACATAAAAACGTAAACGTTTACGTAAAGAGTTTGAATTATTAAATAAATCAGTCATGGTGGATATAAAGTATAGTATATCAAATAGTAAGAAGTTATTTTTATAATATTCTTCTTTTTTACACAAAAACGTAAACGTTTACGTAAGGAGATGGAAGGTTAGATGAATCAGTCATGGTGGAAAGAAAGTGTAATATATCAAATCTATCCAAGAAGTTTTAAGGATAGCAATGGTGATGGGATTGGAGATCTAAAAGGTATCACTTCAAAAATGGAATATCTTAGAACACTTGGGATTGATGTGATTTGGCTATCGCCTATTTACAAATCACCAAATGATGATAACGGTTACGATATTAGTGATTACCAAGATATTATGGACGAATTTGGAACGACGGAAGATTTTGATGAACTCCTTGAGACTGCTCATCAAAATGGAATAAAAATAATGATGGATTTGGTAGTGAACCACTCTTCAGATGAACATTCGTGGTTTATTGAGTCAAAATCGTCAAAGGATAGTAAAAAAAGAGATTGGTATATATGGAAACCAGGTAAGAATGGAAAGGAACCGAACAATTGGGAAGCTTGTTTTAAAGGATCAGCATGGGAATATGATGAAACAACGGAAGAATATTATCTACACTTATTTAGTAAAAAGCAACCTGATTTAAATTGGGAGAATCCTAGTTTAAGAAAAGAGATTTATAACATGATGACTTGGTGGGTTGAAAAGGGGATTGATGGCTTCAGGATGGATGTTATTAACTTCATTTCTAAGGACACTCGTTTTCCAGAAGGTGAACTCTTTGAGGGAAAATTATATGGGAACGGATCAAAATATTATATGAATGGTCCGAGAATTCATGAGTTTCTTCAAGAAATGAATAAAGAAGTTTTATCAAAGTATGACATTATTACAGTCGGTGAAACACCTGGAGTAACACCTGAAGAAGCCAAGCTTTACACCGGTCATAATAGAAATGAATTAAATATGGTCTTTCAATTCGAACACATGGGACTAGGTGATGGGATTGAAGGGAAATGGAGTAACCAACCATGGAAATTAAGTGATCTGAAGCAAACGATGACACGTTGGCAAAAAGGATTAGAAGAGGATGGCTGGAACAGTCTGTATTGGAATAATCATGATCAGCCAAGAGTGGTCTCTCGTTTCGGAAATGATCAAGAGTACCGTGTGGAGAGTGCTAAAATGCTCGCTACATGCCTTCATATGATGCAAGGGACACCTTATATTTACCAAGGCGAAGAAATTGGAATGACAAATGTTGCTTTTGAGTCAATCGATCAATATAAAGATATTGAAACATTAAATGCTTATAAAGACCTGGTCTCTGAACAGCGCTTAAGTAGGGAAGAAATGATGAAAGCGATTCATGATCGAGGTAGAGATAATGCTCGAACACCGATGCAATGGGATAATACTACAAATGCTGGTTTTACAACTGGTACACCTTGGATAGAAGTCAATCCAAATTATAAAGAAGTGAATGTTGAAAAGTCGTTAAAAGATAAAGACTCGATCTTTTATTATTATCAAAAGCTTATTCATCTTAGAAAGGAACATGACATTATTGTCTATGGTAGTTATGATCTAATTTTAGATAATGATGAGCAAATTTATGCTTACACACGTTCGCTTCATGATGAAAAACTATTAGTTATTTGTAACTTCTCAAGCGAATCAACAACGTTCACTCTGCCAAACGGTATTGATTATACAAGCTCCAATCTTCTTATTCATAACTATGAAGTAAATTCTAATGAATCATTTACGGAGTTTGTCTTAAAACCGTTCGAAGCAAGAGTCTATAAATTACAATAGAAAGTTGGGGAAATTTACTCTCTAACATTCTAATCTTTAATTTTCACTAGTTTCACATACCTGAATATTCATTATTTAATTCGTTATAATGCGAAGTTTCGTCAGATTAATTTTTTTGTAATCAGTTCTCCAAAGGGACTGTTTGCTTATATTATCTATATTTAAAAAGGAGGAAAATGTATGAAAATTTGGTCAAAAGTAATATCTAGTATTGCTGCGGTTGGGATGATTAGTGGATTGTTGGCTGGTTGCGGTTCCAGCAATAATAATACATCCTCGAACACCACAACTAGTGGAGGGTCAAGCAAAATTCCGAGTGGTCAAACCTTAACCATTTGGTCATGGGATGGAAAGCCGAAAATCGATGTCTTAAAAAAGACGGCTGCTGAATGGGCGAAAAAACATGGCGATACGGTAAAAGTTGTAGACCAGTCCGGAAATTCAAATGGCTTCCAATTCTATGCAACATCTGCTAGAACAGGCAAAGGTCCTGATTTGGTTTTCGGAATGCCGCATGATAACAATGGGCAGTTTGCTCAACAAGGATTAATAGAACCTGTACCAAGCAAGGTTATAAACACTAACGATTATAACCAAACCGTAGTCGATGCTGTAACAGTGAATGGTAAAATTTACTCTATGCCATTGTCTGTTGAAACAACCGCCTTATATTATAACACGGATAAAATCAAAACGGCTCCAAAAACATGGGACGAGTTTGTCCAAGTTGCCAATCAAAGCGGCTTTGGTTTTGAAGTTACCAATCTTTACTACGATTACGCTTTTGTTGGCGGTCTCGGTGGCTACGTGTTTAAAAACAACAATGGAACACTTGATCCAAAGGACATTGGTCTAGCGAACGACGGAGCAGTACAAGCGTTTAATCTTTTCCATGATATGAATGGGAAATATCATTGGATGACTGCGGATGTAACTGATGCAATTGCAAAAGCTCAGTTCTCCTCTGGGAAAATAGGGATGTATATTAGTGGTCCTTGGAACGTTCCAGATATTAAAAAATCAGGTGTTCATTATGCCATCGCACCACTTCCAACGTTATCAAACGGACAAGCTGCAACACCTTTTATGGGCGTAAAGACCGCTTTTGTGAATGCGCGCAGTCCACAAAACCTACGGGCAGCTGAATGGAGCTTACTACAAGCCATTACAAATGCGTCCGAACAAGAACAGCTTTACAATGTAAGTCAAGCAATTCCAGCAATTGAGAAAGTTCAAAGTGAATCAGCGGTCCAAAATGCTCCAAATAGTAAACCTTTTGCTGATCAAGTAAAAACAGCTGTACCGATGCCAAATATACCTCAAATGCAAGCGGTATGGGGTGCGCAAAGTGTCATTAAAAATATTGTTAGCGGTAAAGTCTCTCCTGAAGTAGGCACTACTGATTTTGTTAAAAACATCCAAAAAGGTATCCAAGTTCAAGGCTCTTAAAATGGAATCAAACAGGAGAAGGTGACAATCCATCACCTTTTCCCTTCTTTAAAATAAAGGTGGGATTAACATGGAAAGCACAGTTAACGTAAACGATCACATTAAGCCAAAACTAAAGAATAAAAAGCGAAGAAAAACGGATTGGACGGCATATGGCTTTTTATCACCCGCTCTCATCTCCATTGCCATATTAAGCATTGCTCCGATTATATATACGATGTACATTGCTTTTACTAATTTTAACTCTGCTCATTTTCTTGATTATCAATGGGTTGGTTTGAAAAATTTCCATGAGATTTTAAATCCAAGTAATCCGCTATCCACTCTTTTTATTCCAACTTTTATATGGAGTATTGTATTTGCAGTTGTCTCAACCCTCCTCAATTATTTAGTAGGATTAACCTTAGCGGTAATCCTCAATAACAAAAATATGCGCGAGTCAGCAATCTATAGGTCCATTTTAATCATACCTTGGGCGGTTCCTGCACTCATTAGTTTGCTCGCATGGCAAGGACTTTTAAATGATTCTTATGGACAAATTAATGCACTTTTGCATTCGATTGGACTTCCTCGTATCCCGTGGTTAAATGACCCAACTTGGGCGAGGGTTTCCATAATTATGGTAAACTGTTGGGCAGGTTTCCCATATATGATGACAGTGTGTTTAGGTGGATTACAAGCGATTCCAACTGAACTTTATGAAGCAAGTGCAATTGATGGAGCGGGATGGTTACAACAATTTCGTTTAATTACGATGCCGGTGATTTGGAAAATTAGCCTTCCTCTCATTATCCCAAGTTTTGCTTTTAACTTTAATAATTTTAATGCGGTGTACTTGTTGACACAAGGTAACCCTGCTCGTTCAGATAATCAATTTGTGGGATATACCGACAACTTAGCATCAGCAGCTTATAAGATGACCTTGACATTTAACCGGTTTGATTTATCGGCAACGATTTCTATCATCTTATTTATATTCGTGGGCGTCCTTACATTAATTCAAATGAAGTATACCCGTGCTTTTGAGGAGGATGATAATTAATGAAAGAGAAACGTAAAAAATTAAAACCGGGTGAAAGTCTCGTTCTTTGGATTTCTCGTTTGGTTATTTGGTGTGTTATTTTGCTCACGGTCATTCCAATGCTTTTTGTCGTCACGGCTTCGTTTAATTCATCAAACACGTACTTCTCAGCATCTCTTATACCGTCACACCCATCATTTGTTAACTATACTAAGCTTTTTCAGGATGGACAATTCCTTGTTTGGGTCAAAAATAGCTTGATAGTTGGTTTGAGTGTTGCGATTGGTCAAGTTTTCTTTACGGCAACCTCCGCTTTTGCTTTTTCTAGATTACGCTTTTTTGGACGGAAATATGGGTTAATGACCCTTTTGATTTTACAGATGTTTCCTAATTTTTTGGCAATCGCCGCTATTTACGGGGTTTTGGCAAGTACGGAATGATTGATAATATTGCATCGTATATTCTTGTCATGCTTGGTGGAAGTGCTTATAATATTTGGCTTCTTAAAAATTACTTCGATACGGTTCCAAAAGAACTTGACGAATCTGCCATCATTGATGGTGCAAATGCTTGGCAAAGGTTTATAAAAATCTTGCTTCCTTTATCGATGCCTATGTTGGTTGTCATCTTCTTGTTCACGTTAATGGGGGCATTTGGTGAGTACGTATTAGCAGGGACGATTATTCAATCACCACAAAATTATACCTTGGGTGTAGGCATGTATCAGATGATCAGTGGGAAATTTGCACAAAGCTGGGGAGAATTTGCAGCGGCAGCGTTACTTTCTGCATTGCCTTTAACGATTTTGTTCGGTTTGTTGCAAAAATATATCGCTTCAGGGTTAGTTGCCGGTTCAGTCAAAGGATAATTAAGTCTTCTATTTATATTGTTGGGAAATCTATATGAATTCTAATGGTTGGAGTACAACTGCTACATTGATGATAAAGGATATAAAGTATAGATAGTCACAACTCAAGCATAGTGAGTTCCTTTCTTATCTTATAGGGATACCTGTTTATTGTTTCGATAGATTCTTTCATATTAATTTTTTTTAAAAGGATGTTTTAATTAAAGACTAGTAGTCTCTTGATTTTATCAAAGGGAAAAGGAGTGTTATTAGTGTCCTTAATTCGTTCGAAATATAATTATTATGTCATTCTTTTTACTGTTGCGATAATGTTCCTAACGGTTTGTATCGGTGCTTTCCCCCCAAATAAAACTTTAGCAGATTCTACCTCAACAGAAGTAATTGTGCATTATTATCGTTTTGATTCTAACTATTCTAATTGGGATTTATGGGTGTGGCCTTATCAACCAGTTAATGGTAACGGTGCAGCATATCAGTTCTCTGGAAATGATGATTTTGGTGTTACGGCAGATGTTCAAGTGCCTGGAGATAATACACAGGTAGGGATGATTGTTCGTAAGAATGATTGGAGTGCGAAAAATACGCCGGACGATCTCCATATTGATCTTACAAAAGGCCATGAAGTATGGATCGTACAGGGGGATTCTAATATATATTACAATCTAAGTGATGCAAAGGCTGCCGAGATGCCGTCTGTTTCGAATGCGTATCTTGATAATGAAAAAACAGTATTAGCAAAGCTAAGTAACCCGATGACGTTAACCGATGGTGCAAGTGGCTTTACGGTTACCGATAAAACGACAGGGGAACAAATTCCAGTTACGTCTACTGTATCCGCAAATTCAGTAACTGCAGTCCTTGTTGGCGATTTACAACGGGCATTGGGAGCAACAAGCAATTGGTCACCAGATGATGATCATACACTGCTGAAAAAGATAAACCCGAATCTATACCAATTCTCTGGAACGCTTCCGGCTGGTACGTATCAATATAAGGTGGCTTTGGATCATTCGTGGAATACCACCTACCCGAATAGTAATGTGAGTCTCACTGTTCCTACAGGAGGAGAAAAGGTTACCTTTACTTATGTCCCGTCTATCAATCAAGTAATTGATTCGATCAACAACCCAAATCAAACATTCCCTACATCTTCTACAGGAGTACAGACAGATTTAGTTCAGTTGACGTTAGCTAGTGCACCGGATGTCTCCCATACATTACGGGTAGGCGCAGACGGTTATAAAGCGATCAATCTTTTACCACGGAATGTCTTGAATTTGCAGCGTTATTATTATAGTGGAAATGACTTGGGTAACGTATATTCAAAGGATGAAACTTCCTTCCGTGTATGGGCTCCAACTGCTTCAAATGTACAAGTGCTTTTATACAATAGTGAAACAGGACCTATAACCCAACAGCTTGAAATGCAAAAGAGTCATAACGGTACATGGAAACTGCAGGTCCCTGGTAATCTGAAAAACTGGTATTATCTCTATCAGGTCACGGTTAATAGGAAGACACAAACGGCTGTTGACCCTTATGTGCGTGCTGTTTCAGTCAATGCAACACGTGGTATGATTGTTGATTTGGAAAATACGAATCCTCCAGGATGGAAAGAAGATCATCAACAGACACCTGCCAATCCAGTGGATGAAGTGATTTATGAAGCGCACGTACGCGATTTTTCGATTGATGCTAATTCAGGGATGGACAATAAAGGGAAATATTTAGCCTTTACAGAGCATGGAACTAAGGGACCGAATAATGTGAAAACGGGTATTGATAGTTTGAAAGAATTGGGAATCACCACCGTTCAATTGCAGCCGATTGAGGAATTTAACAGCATTGATGAAACCCAACCGAATACGTATAACTGGGGCTATGATCCAAGAAACTATAATGTTCCTGAAGGAGCGTACGCAACCACACCAGAAGGAACGGCTCGCATTTCCCAATTAAAGCAACTGATTCAAAGCCTTCATCAAGACCGGATAGGTATTAATATGGATGTTGTTTATAACCATACCTTTAACGTAGGAGTGTCTGATTTTGATAAAATTGTTCCGCAATACTACTATCGTACAGACAGCGCAGGAAATTATACGAACGGATCAGGTGTAGGTAATGAGTTTGCGACCGAACGTCCGATGGTCCAAAAGTTCGTTCTGGATTCTGTTAAGTATTGGGTAACGGATTACCATATCGACGGCTTCCGTTTTGATCTTATGGCCCTTTTAGGAACTGACACCATGGCCAAAATATCAAAAGAGCTGCATGCTATCAATCCTGGCATTGTCTTGTATGGAGAACCATGGACTGGGGGTACATCGGCATTACCAAGCGACCAATTGTTGACGAAGGGCCAGCAAAAGGGGCTAGGAATCGGTGTCTTCAACGATAATATTAGAAATGGACTCGCCGGAAGCGTTTTTGATAAAACGGCACAAGGATTTGCAACTGGGGATCCAAACCAAGTTGATGTCATTAAAAATGGTGTTATGGGAAGTATTACAGATTTCACTTCGGCACCTAGCGAAACCATTAACTATGTAACAAGCCATGATAATATGACATTGTGGGATAAAATTAGCGCAAGTAATCCGAACGATACACAAGCGGATAGGATAAAGATGGATGAATTAGCACAATCTGTGGTATTTACTTCACAAGGTGTACCGTTTATGCAAGGTGGAGAAGAAATGCTTCGGACAAAAGGAGGAAATGATAATAGTTATAACGCTGGGGACAGTGTGAATCAGTTCGATTGGTCTAGAAAAGCACAATTTGAGAATGTATTTGACTACTATTCTGGTTTGATTCATCTACGTGATGATCACCCAGCATTCCGTATGACTACAGCAGATCAAATCAAACAAAATCTCACTTTCTTAGATAGTCCAACGAACACCGTAGCATTCGAATTAAAAAATAATGCAAATAAAGACAAATGGAAAAACATTATAGTTATGTATAATCCGAATAAAACTTCACAAACGCTTACTCTACCAAGTGGAAATTGGACAATTGTAGGATTAGGCAATCAAGTAGGGGAGAAATCACTAGGACATGCTAATGGCACGGTTATGGTACCAGCACTTAGTACGATTATTCTTCATCAGGATACATCTGAAGATGGCATTGATCAAAATTAATATTGATATTAAGAAATGATTAGTAAAACATTTTATGTCCATTTACACAGTGTACTGTATAAATGGACATTCTGTTTTATCCGTAGCAAGTGTGAAGAAGTCAATCGTATGCCTAAAAAGGGATGTTTAAGGAGGACTAGGAATTATGTTGAAAGAAGCAATTTATCATAGACCCAAAAATAATTTTGCCTACGCCTACGATAATCAAACATTGCATTTACGTTTACGGACAAAGCGTAATGATGTGGAAAAAGTGTATGTAATTTCTGGGGATCCATATTCATGGGGGAAGACAGAAGAGGGCAAAGCACGTTGGGAACCATGGAAGAAAATAGAGATGGCCAAAAAGGAAGGACAGATCTATTTGATTATTGGGAGGTTGCAATTCAACCAAAATTTAGACGTTTAAAATATGGATTTGAATTGTTATCTGGTGAAAAGAAGCTCATCTATACTGAGAAGGGCTTTTGGGAAGAAGCGCCATTAAATGATAACTCCTCTTACTTCACTTTCCCATTTCTAAATGAAGAGGACGTATTTCAGGCTCCATCATGGGTAAAGGATACTGTGTGGTACCAAATTTTCCCGGAACGTTTTGCAAATGGAAATACTAAATTTGATCCCGATGGAACATTGCCTTGGGGAAGTACAGAGCCAACTCCAACAAATTTTTTTGGGGGAGATTTTGAAGGAGTTATCCAACATATTGATTATTTAGTTCAATTAGGGATAACAGGTATCTATTTTACTCCCATTTTTAAAGCTTATTCCAATCATAAATACGATACCATTGATTATATGGAGATTGACCCTCAGTTTGGTGATAAAGAAACATTTAAACGTCTTGTACAGGTATGTCATGAAAAGGGAATCAAGGTGATGCTTGATGCCGTGTTTAATCATAGTGGTTTATACTTCCCCCAATTTCAAGATGTTCTTAAGAATGGGGAAAATTCAAAGTATAAAGATTGGTTTTATATTCAAGATTTCCCTGTCCAAACGAAACCTAAATCAAATTATGATACATTTGCCTTCACTTACGCAATGCCAAAGTTAAATACAAGTCATCCAGAAGTAAGAGCATATTTACTAGAAGTAGGACGTTATTGGGTAAGGGAATTTGATATTGATGGATGGCGGTTAGATGTGGCAAACGAAGTGTCCCATGACTTTTGGAGAGAATTTAGAAAAGAAGTAAAAGCAGTCAAGCCGGATATATATATATTAGGTGAAATTTGGCACGACTCCATGCCTTGGTTGCAAGGGGACCAATTCGATGCGGTAATGAATTATCCATATACAAACGCTGCTTTTCAATTTTTTGCTCAAGGGAAGATAAACGCAGAAGAATTTGTAAGTAAAACAACAGAAGCTCTTTTAATGTATCCGGAAAATGTAACAGAAGTCGCATTCAATTTACTTGGAAGTCATGATACTCCCAGGATTGCCACAGTCTGCAACGAAAATACAATGAAAGTAAAACAGCTGTTTTCGTTTCTGCTTTCCTCGGTAGGATCTCCATGTATTTATTATGGAGACGAAATCGGAATGACGGGTGATATGGATCCAGGATGCCGTAAATGTATGATTTGGGAAGAAGACAAGCAAGATCAGGACTTACTTGAATTTGTTTCCAAGTTAATCAAGTTACGTAAAGAAAACCAGGCATTTGGAAATAAAGGAACGTTTCAAATTCTTTCCGCTAGCAATGAGACAAATCATGTGATGTATACAAAAACATACCAGGGGCAAACTATCGTATTTGTATACAATAATTCCAATACGAGGATCAAGGTTGATATACCGTTCAACCTAAAGGGAAAAAGAGTATCAAATTTACTGACTGGTGATTATTTTATTCTCGAAAAAGACGAACTAGATGTTGTAATTCTCCCATTTGACCTTGTTATCTTGTCATTTAACTAAAAAGAGGACAATTTAGATAGATTAATACAGTTACATGATCGATCAAAATGTGTTAATTTTTCTTCTAATAGATTGATGGTCAAATCTTTGATTAATATTGAATTCACAAGCAAGTTTCTAGTAAATAAAGTACTACCGGAATTAAGGTGGTGAAGAAAATAATGGTAGAGGGAAAGATTTTGGTACATCTTCAATATGGACTTCAGGGACGAATCGCTGCCAAATTTGTACAACTAGCATCTTCATTCAACAGTGGGATTAACCTCATTAAAAACGGAAGATCGGTAGACGCTAAAAGCATTATGGGAGTAATGAGCCTTGAAGTTAGAAAGGGCGAAGAAGTAACCATCATTACAGATGGAAAAGAAGAACAAAAAGCTATTGCGGTCTTAGGAGATTTCCTTTTGAGAGAGAATTACTGATTTTATTGATTTCTTTCTATTACTTCTTGGGTGTCATCCAGTAATAAGAGCGAATCCGGCATCTATAAAAGGAATTTCCAATGCTATGTCAGACATTTAAAAGAAGTTAATTTTTAAAGTCATTGAACGATGAAAGGCTTGGATCTACTAGTACAGGCATCCAATGGGATGCCTGTGAACGTAAAGTGGGACATCTCAGGACATTGGAATGTTGATCGAATCAGTCCTCTAGGAAAGGAAAGTCTTCGAGAATACGGTATTTCCATTGCTAAAGGAAACACGGTTCATTGCCCTTACTGCGGGTCTGGACATAATGTGAAGGAAAGCCCATTTGGCCCTTCACTATGCCGGGAAATCTACTATTGCAGTCATTGCAAAAATCCTTTTGAAAAGATGCGCACTTTGAGCAAGGCTTCATGCAATTGAAATAATCAACAGTTCCACGGTTAAATCCTCTCGGAATCTAATAAAAAAACATTGAAAAGGAGTTTGACTGAGTAGTTTGTCAGAATAATAACTCAGGTATACCTGAATGCTGATTTGATTCTACTGGAGCCAGCTCTTTCCCTTTTGAAGGAGAATGATTGAATGATTAGAAATCTATTAGTCGTAGGCCTTGGAGTTGCCTATGTAGGAGCAATTGGAGGTATTAACGTAACGTTGAAGATGTGAATCCAGCTGCATTGGATAATGCAAAAATAGAAATTAATATGGTTCTGGTGCAAAAACCTCGAACATTTTGCAATTAATCTCCATACTGATACTACTACTCTTAAAAAAGGGGCATATTCAGTATGGAAAACCAAAATTTGTTCAAATGGAAACATTTTCAGCCTGAGATCATCCTTCTTACAGTGAGATGGTACCTACGGTACAACCTAAGTTTTGTGATTTGGTGGAAATGATGGAAGAGCGAGGCCTGTCGATAGCTCACACAACGATTATGTGTTGGGTCCATCAATATGGTCCTTAGTTGGATAAGAGAATCCGGCGTCATCTCAAACAGACCAATGACTCGTGGAGAGTAGATGAAACATACATAAAAGTAAAAGGACAGTGGATGTATTTGTATCGTGCAGTCGATTCAGAAGGGAATACCATTGATTTTTACTTAAGTAAAAAATAGAAATACCAAATCAGCCAAGCGCTTTTTCAAAAAAGCCTTGGCTTTTTCGCATGTATCCACTCCTCGTGTCATTACTATAGATAAGAATCCAGCTTATCTAGAAGGTAACTTTGCAGGTAACGGGAATGAGCATTTGGCTGATTATGAGAATTTACAATACTACTATGTGATAGTCATTAATTACAATACTAGTAATGTGGTGAAAGGGGCAGGCTCAGCATTTTTCATACATGGTAGTGATGGGTCTCCAACGTATGGATGTGTAGTTGTTCCAAAAAGTTATATGGAGCAATTAATGGTACGTATTCATCCAGGTGCCTATATCATTAACGTAACGAGTCAAAATGAAGTTGCAAACTATTAGCAATAATTGCTAAGTTGGCGCTGGCGCATAGCCCGGTTTTTGAGTGGTCTTAATTCATCAATTTACATAACGTGATAACTATGAAGAATGATAACTATAAAAACATGATAAAAAACCTCGGAGAAATCCGAGGCTTTTTTGATGCTTAAATTAATTGACAGCTGACGCTGCTGCCCCTGCGCCACTTCCCCAAGGATGTTACGGTCAGTCTAGTTTCACGCGCGTTTGACCCACCTCAAGCTTGGTATGGCTCTCTTATAATTAAGCGGGCATTTTACAGTGGCGTTGAAAACAAATACTGTTCCTGTTTGGATTTCCCTTCAAATTGTGAAGGTCAATTTTAATTTTAGATTTATAACATCTTATGTGGTAACGTTTCGTTACCCCCCTTTGAGATCTGTCCGAGATGTCTAAAGAATGTTAATCCGCATTGAGGCATGGAAAAACTAGATGAGGACGAACGGACTAAGTACAACTTAGTTCGTCATAAGAGTATGGAGGGTGGCACACATTGTCACAAAATCGACCCCATATGTATAATCAACTTGTGCCTAATGTAACGTACATAAGAACGTCAAATCTTGAAACCTAAACAATTGCTATCTGTACTATGGATTTTATTGACTTAAGTTTATTTCGGTAACAGTTAAACGATAATGTGAAAGGAAGCCACATACCGTTGATATTACTGATTTCCGATTAACGCAAGGACGTTACCGTAAAACTCTACTCTAACGATTACGTGTTGTAACATCACTAAATGTAGTAACGCTTTGTTTCCTCTTTAGCAAGCACTAAGAAATCCTTAGACACTTTACGATCCGATGAATCTGTCTGGAGAATGTTTAGTCAGTAGTGAGGTGCGTGAGGCCACCATATCACAAAATCGACCCCATATGTTATATCGGATGTGCCTGGTGTAACCCACACATGGACGTCAAATCTCGAAACCTTGACGAGCTGTAAGTGGTCACGAATGATATGTTGGTGGACCCCCTTGCCAACAATTAGTCGCCGACCATAGCCAAATCTGTTTTTAAAATTTTTTTCGGATTCGGAAATCTCGGGGGTGTCATGAGACTTATTTCGCTTTAGTACGAAATGTAGGGTGGGTCATTTTATAATGATTTCACTATGTATTTCTTTATGAGCAAACAAATAACCAAGATAAATGGAATGATAAGTTGAAGTGGGATGTGTAGATAAAGTGGAACAATTTTCAATCCTATAAATAAGTGTTGGATAATATTTTGGGATAATGTAAATGCGAATAAAAAGACTAGGATCGCCGCAGCCATAATTTGTCGATTCGGCTTTGTCTTTGGAAATAAGTGGGCCAGAATCATGATCCCACTGGACATAAAAATAGAAATTTTAATAAATCCGCCGATAAGGTTGAGGATTACCGCAAAAGTTTCTATGTGCGGCAGGAATTCTAAGACGCTGGTCAGTTCCAATGCCTTCACAAACGGAAATACATACATGTTGACTGTTTCAGAATTTAACGGCCCAGAGTCATTTCTCCAGCTAGTAGAAGGAGCACTCCTGTGGTACACACAGAAATAAAACCGTATTTTCGCAAGGCTTTTTTATCGTTTGCATACGGAAATAGCATGGTAAATACGATGAGCTCTCCATACGGAAAGGTCACTCCGGTTGGGAAAACGGAAGAGAATACCTGCTTCCAGCTCGTCCGGAATACAGGGGTTAAATGGCTGAGTTCAAAATAAGGAGACAGGTAGCCAAAAACCATGAGAATCAAAATGAAAACGCCTGTAAAAGCACATAAAATCAGGGAACTTCTTGCCATAGCTTCGATACCAAGAAAACAACCATACGACACCACAAGAAGAAGCGTGAAAGAGATAATCCCAAAAGGGATATTATTAAAAAGTACTTGAGCGACGAAAAAAGAGAAATCTTTTAACACTCTTCCTGCAATGTATAAAAAGTATAGACAATAAATAAGCCCAAGTAGTTTGGATAACCATCTTCCAAATCCTAGTTCAAAAATTTGAATCAAATTACCCCATTTTCCTATTGAGTGAAGCATGATATAGAAATAAAAAATCCCCACTCCAATGCCTAACGACAACAAGATTGTCATCCAAACATCTTGTTTCGTTTCGAAGTTCCATCCCACAACAATAGCGCTTCCTAGCAAAAAGTTGATCATTAAGGAAAACATTTCAATTGGCGCTAATCTGACCATCATCCTACCGAGTCCTTTCCATGCACTGAATTAATTCAATTGCGATGAAATTTCACCTGGATCTAAAAGATCAAACTTCACTTTTGTCCGAATCGGGACAGTTGAATAAACGGAATCCCAATTATTTTTAACCAGGTTCCACCGATCCAGTTGTTTTCGATACAAAGCTTCTCCAAATCCATCGATATCGGTTTTTTTATGTTGAGTTTTTGCTATCAGCTTATGAATATGTTTTTGAAGTTCATGTTCTGCATCATGTTCCAATCGGGCAATAGCTTGGACAGTAGAAGAGTCCATATTGCATGACACATCTGACAATTTACCTTTTATATGAACCTGAAGAAGATAGGATGGAACACCCTTTTTATTTTGTAAATGAATATCTGGTTTGCTTTGAACGTCTTTCCACGTCACATATCCCGACTGTTTACGGCACTTCGTTACCAATGTGGTATCGTGAATTTTGGTTCGGGTTAACGCATATAGTGTGCTTTCCGATGAAGAAAGCCAGTATGATAATCGTTGATGCCGAAAAACGGCTAATCCATCCATCTCTAATAACGCATCTGGCGTTGCCTTTTCGATATTGCTTTTCGAAATTCCCTTTGAGGGTTGACCTTTTATGGTGATATAAGGGATGGTTAGTTCCGTCCTTTTCTGCTTTAACATTCCCGCTACTTTGTCGGCCGTCATATTCGAGAGTTCTCCCCAGGACTCCTGTTTTCGATTCAGCATTTCTTCAAATCTGCTTCCTGAAATTTTTTGGACAGGCGTAAAGATTTGAAGAAGTTTATCCGGTGTTACTCCCTTCGATAAGACAAACCTTAAATTGGAAGGGAAATTGGATTCCCGCAAAAAGTAATGGGTAAGGGAAGAAATTCCTTCGGATTTTACTAATGATTCCCCTATAATAACCACTTCCGTATCATCCAAGAAAATGGTCCGTGGTATTCTATTATGAATACGTTCGATGGCTTCAGGGATCGTTCGACCTTGCACACTGTACGAATACGCACCTTGTTCCGCTGCTCCTTCTTTGCTGTTGAAGGCTGGATTAATGATTTGTAAGGTTGTGACGTATCCTCTCTTACTTTTATCAATCCCGATAGCGGAAATAATGTAAATTTTATTCAACATGCTGTCTTGAGCAAATTTGCCGACTATATTAGCGATGAACAATCCTATTAACAGACAGAGGGTAATAGTTGATTTCGTATGTTTACGCTTCATCCGTCTCTTCCACCGTTTCTTCCTTCACAAATTGAGACTCATCGTTTGTCATCTCTTCCTGTGACAATTGAATAGCACTGTCTTTTAAATCGTGAGCAACGACTGGAGCGAAAGGAGATAAATAGGGCACGCCAAAGCTCCTTAATGAACAAAGATGAAGCAAAAATACAAGCGACAATAAGGCGATTCCGTAAAAGCCGAGAGCCGCGCCCCCGCTAATAAAACTAAGGGTGATCACTGCTGCCGGTGCTCGTATTGAGGAAATTGGGACGACACTGACAAATATAAACGCAACACTTACGACAACTAAGCTGGCAGGTTCGACTAATTGTGATTCAATGGCAGACTGACCCAATATGATTCCCCCGAAAATCGACACCGTAATGGCAATATTTTGCTGCAACCGAGTGGAACTTTCGTTTATTGCGATAATCACAATAATTAATAAGGAAATTTCAAACGAGGTTGGAAATGGCACCAATTCTCGTTGTGAGACAAACCCTACTAGAAGTTTAACCGGCAATAAGTTCGCATGGTAGGTCACAAACGCCACATACAGCCCCGGAATATACAAAGCTATAAGATAGAGAAAACAACGAAGAAGGCGCATATTTACAGGACCTGTTTTCCCTATATAATAATCCTCGGGTGTTTGGAAAAATTGAATGAGTACCGCAGGAGCGATAAGGACATAAGGAGAACCGTCTACAAAAATCGCGATTTTTCCTTCCAGCATTTCACCCGCTACTACATCGGGTCTATCGGTATTGAGCATGAGTGGAAAAAAAGACTTGGACTCCTTCGTCAGAACCATCTCAATGTAATTTGCCTCCAGCACGGCATCCAACTGCAGGTTTTCGAGGCGTTCATAGATTGTCTCCAATATTTGCTTATCCACGATGTTTTCAATGTACATGACCGATACGTCTGTATGGGTATTTGTTCCATACTGTTTGGTGGTTACTCTTACTTTCGGATTTTTAATAATCTTTCGGACAAGAGAGATGTTGGTGCTTCTATTTTCGGAAAAACCGACATCAGGTCCTTTCGCGACCCGCTGCCCTTTTGGGCTTTCAATGCTCCGCGCGTTCCATTTGGTGGTATTGGTTGAAAGAAACGTATTTATTCCATCCACCATGACAAGAGTTTTGCCTGCAAGCAATTCACTTGAAGCAAGTGTCATATCATCCACTCGTGTAATATTTTTCGATTGAATGACAGCTGATTCCATAAAAGAAAGCAGTTCTTCATCCGTTTTAAAATGCGGTAGGTTGAATGTTAATAAGGGTTCTATGACGTATCGCTGAACTGCATTCGAATCTACAATCTCGTCGATGAACAGAACTGCGGCTTTCTTATCTATACTGGTCAAAGTAATTTCTCTAACTTGAAAATCAGAACTTTTCCCCAAAATAGTATTTAAGGTTTGAATATGGTGTTGAAGAACATTTGGCTTCTCGTTGTTGAGCTTCAATTTTCTCACCAGATTTTAATTAAAATAGATAACTTATTATCTCTTTATAAGTAAAAAAGTATGCAAGAGGAAGTTGACTAATAATCTGAGATATTAACCTATCAAACAGCTTTAGTAAAATTATAGATAAATGAAACTTTACGGGCAGCCGTCAAACCCAATGAAGAATTAAATGGTAGTTGTAAAAGGTAGAACTCATGTAATAAGTAGGATTGAGGAGGGCGATGAAGGAGATGGTAATGGAACTGAAAAAAAACCAGACTTTTAGTTGTTTCTTTGGAAGCGAGATGGAATATTAGGTCGGTACAATTACTCTTGTGATTAGAAATACAACGATTCGTATTCAAAACGTACGCACTTTGAATATAAAGGTTTGCAGGAGTGGTATGTGATATTATCACAAAAATACTCTCAACGGCAGTTAATACATGTAGAATGGAGTCTCTGATTTATTTATCGAAAAAGGGTTTGAATGGCTCTTTTATTTTTCTAATAAATATTTGCATATAATGAAGTTCCTAGGTTTAGCGGTAATACTACGTATTTTTTATGTTGACAACTTCTTCCTGGTAGTCTAACATGTTGATAACGTAAAGGTTCGTCTTTGTACTAAATACTGCGCAGCGGAAATTAAAAAAACACTGTTTAACATAGATATAGCAACGATTACCCTCGAGAGCGCCAAATGGTGGTGCAACGGATAGCACGCAAGATTCCGCTTCTTTAAATTTAGGTGGCCGATTACTACCGAGGGTGCTATAATCTGTTAAGTCTACAGATAAGGTTCTATAAGTTTGTAAATGAATGAATATGAATAAAAATGGGCGAGACTATAAACGGGTTCGCTTTTCGTATGTACGTTTATAATCAACCATTCGGATCAGCAGAGGTACGCCACCCATTTGTAAGATGAAGGGCCATTAACGTAATACTACGCCTAGAGGTGGACGAACATTGTCGTCTAATCTCGAAATTTTGATTAGCGGCATTAAAAAAAATTTTTGCGGTAATTCGGTAACCTCGGAGGTATGTACAACGGTGACTAAAATAGGTATAATGAATGCTAACAGGTAATCGTGCGAATGAACTTTTTCGATTTTAGCAGTTGAACGTAAGAAAACGCTGAATGTACGGCATATCACGTAAATAATTTCGTAAATAAATTTTCTAGCACGACTCAAAATCGTGTTCCTTCTGGAGTGTCGGTTCGAACCCGACCACCGGTATCTAATTTTAAAGGGTATACCCTTATAAGTCAATGCTTTGAGACAATCAGAGCATTGGCTTTTTTGTATTTTAGCGTACTAAAGTGAAGTGCTAATCGTGTGGACAAAAACTACGGTTATTAATTGCCTTTGAGATGTTAATTATCTTAAAGGGAGATGAATGTAAGTGGCAAAAGTTAATGTATTGCAAAGAGGGAAGTTTGAAAAATCTGTGGAAGAATTGTATGAAGATTTTCAGCTAGAAAACAGAGTGAAAAATCTTTCCGAAATGACCATTAGATACTATGAGCAAAATTTAATTCATTTCTTTCGTTACTTAGAGGAAATGAAATTAGAATATGTGAGTGAAATTAGAAAAAAGCTAGTTGATAAGTATATTTTGTTCTTAAAGAAAAAGAGTTTAAAGGCTACGACCATCAACACATACTTGAGAGCAGCCAGAGCCTTTCTTTATTTTGCAATGAGAGAAGAATATCTTAGTCAGTTTGAGATTAGCCTCATAAAAGCCGAAAAGGAGCAGAAAGAGCCATATTCTGATAAAGACATTAAGAGGTTAATTAAGAAGCCTAATTTACGAGAATGCGGCTTTGTAGAACATAGGAATTGGGTGATGGTCAACTACTTACTTGAAACAGGTAATCGTTTAAATACAATTCTTAATATAAAAATCGAAGACATTGACTTAGGAAACGGAATGGTCATTTTAACAACGACAAAGAATAGGAAAGCTCAATACAATCCGATAAGCGAATATATTGTTAAAATATTAACTGAATATATTAGAACATATATATTAAATAAGAGTGATTTTCTTTTTATTAATGAGTTAGGTGAGCAAATGACGAGGAATTCCATGCAACATGCTATTGCTCGCTATAATAAAAGTAGGGGAGTAGAGAAAACTTCCATTCACGCTTTTAGGCACACCTTTGCTAAACATTATGTAACATCAGGTGGTGACGCTTTTAAACTTCAACGCTTGCTTGGTCATGCTACATTGGATGTTACTTTAAATTATGTAAACTTATATGCAAAGGATTTAAAAGAAGGATTTGAACAACATAGTATTTTAGCAAATTACTAAATAACCCTAGAATGAATAGAGGAAGAAAAGGGTAAGCATGAATTCCTAACCGTGCAACGGCTTTCTCTCTAAGTGGTCGGTCGGGAGTTCGAATCTCTCCTGGGACGTCATCTACATACCAATTAGATCGCTATATATCAACCTTCTAGGACGCCAAATGAAACGGTCAGTGCATCGGTCAAAACCGAAAATGACTCGAAATTAGGCGTATGCTAGGAGGTTATTTTTGTTATGACCAAAAAGAAAAGTATTCTATCTATTTCAGATGATTTAAGCGGTTTATTCTCGGAAAATCCTACCCCACGTACAACGGTCGATTTAGACCGAATGACTATCAAACAGGCACTCACAACGATTACTCGCCAAATGGAGATCAGCGGAAACCACCGGTTTAACTTATTTAGACGAACTGAAAGCCGAATCAATTTATGAATGGCTGTCACGGATGGATGTAAGCAACCAAACGAAGCTAACCCGTTTAAAGTGTTTAAAGGCGTTTTTGTCACGCTGTTTTAGTAATGGGTGGTTAGAAAAACAGTTTTGGAAATCGATCACAATTCGAGTCGATAGTAATGTTAAGGAAGGGGCTACAGAGCGTGAAATTCGAACCCTATTGTCTTTGCTAGACTTAGGTGACTTTGTACAATTACGAGACGCTACAGCGGCTCTACTGATGTTTAAAACGGGGATACGAATAAATACAATCGTTCACCTGGAGAATAAGCATATTGACTTCATAGAGAAATTACTAAGACTTGACGGTGCCATCATGAAAAATCACGATCAGTTACTGTTGCCATTCGATGATACACTGCACCGTTTGCTAAGCGTGCTAGTGAGTCAGAATGATGCTATTAGACATGCGTATGGAGTTCAAAATAAGTACGTGTTTATTACGAAGCAAGGCGGAGTCATATCGAAAAGTCCAACACATAACAATATACAAAAGCGTTTAAACAAGTACGCTCGAGTATATGGGTTACGCAATATTAACCCGCATGCGTTAAGACGTGGATTCGCAAAATCTCTTCTGAATAAAGGTGCTAATATTGCGGAGATATCCAAGGCGTTAGGTCATAGTAACCTAGCTGTAACAACACAATACCTACACCTTGATAAGGAAGAAGTTGCAGAGAGCTTAAGGAAATATTTATAAGTGTTAATTGTGAAGTTAACTTAACAGGGACAAATATTTTTGTGTTACAACGATTATCCGGACACCAGTCGTTAGAAATTTTAAGTCGTTATGTAGAGATATACGGAAAAGACTTAGAGGTCGCAATTGAAAAGGGTTTTGAAGGTCTGTAAAAAGTATTTTTCTAAAATGGCTCGGATGATTTATATACTTTATATTGACGATCCGTTTCAGTTTGAAAAGAATACTCAGTAACTCACATATGGACATGGTTCTACGTTATGTGCAAATGACGAATCTGGACGTTCAAAATTAACATAGTGTGCATTCTCCGTTAAATTACGTATTTAAATAACGAAATATATTGAGTCACCTTAAGGGTGGCTTTTTTTGTTTGGCTCTGTTAGAACTAGGTCATTTTCATATTGAACTAAAGTAGCAGGTATGAAGAAGGAACATTAACTTTCACAGAGAATATAGGAATACCCCTTGGCAGAACCAGCAGGGGCACATTCTTTTTATATAAAACCGATACCAAGTCCTGAACAAGCACCACCAAAACCAAAACCGCCACAGCCAAAGCAACTGCCACAGCCACCACAGCCACCACAAGCGCCAGCAAGTAAACCTAATCCTAAACCTAATCCTAATCCGCCAAATCCGCCGAAGCATCCTCCACATCGGAAGCCACCGCATCGGAATCCTCCACAACCAAATCCACCGCAACGCCGTGAATCTTCTAGAAATTGGTGAGGACCTATTGGAATAACCTCTCCCTCCTCTAGATTCTCTGCAAATAGGACAGCGTTGCCCTTGTTTATACGACATAGGTTTAATCCAATGTGCTTCATGACCACATTTGAAGTCTATTAATACTTTTGTATCGGTATTTACGTACTCACTTAATAATTCATGACCATTTTCATTCATTAAATTTCTTAATTCTTCCTCAGCCTAACCACAAGTATTTACTAAAGACCGTAAGTTACTAACCAAGATAAAAAAGGCTTTTTCTCTTCACAAAGGAACCTATGGTGCTAAACGACTTGCAAAATATATATCTTCCAAAGGAACACTTGTTAACCATAAAAAAGTAGCTCGCATCATGAGAGAAGCAAACATCAAAGCAACCGTACGGCGTCCAAAGACTACCAAAGAATCCAAGGGGAAGGCTGCTGGTCATGTCCCTCAAGATCTTGCGCTGAATATTGTCTCTCACCGTATTCTGTGTTGGAAATCTCCTCCAAAATCCGTGCTCCTGAAAATTTCGTATTCCTATAATGCTCATCGACATTTTCAACGAATACCGTAAGGGACTGAGTTTGAAATCCGAGTTTTCCTGGGCTCGTCATCTTCAGACTCGAACTTTTAAGCATAACCCAGGCATCGCCTTTATGCATCATAACCCCATGAAGTTGTCCGTCGGAGAGATCGAAATGATAATCTTCGACGAAACCGAACACTGAAGTTAACCAAGATAATGCATTGGCAACGTTCTCATAATAAACATGCGGTAGTATGTAATCAGTCGGTACAGACCGGTTATTTACCATAAAATGACCTCCATCGGATAGGTAATAAAAATCTGTATAAGGGGAAAATAAATAAAATAATTTTCACAATCAAAAAACTCGTATTGAATAAATTCTACACAGGATTTTGAAATTCCTATTCAATTGCCCAATATAAGAATGGGATTTGCCAAGAAGTAATCGAGGTTGCTGAAGAGGTTGGCTACACAATTCCGCTTTCATATAATTCCATTCGAATTAACATTTAATATATACACATTACATAAATTATAATACCTATAAATGGAGGTGTTATAATGACTTTTTTCCAACAGGATCGTGAAAATGAACTCGATACAAAAAGAAAACGTGCAACAGGTGAAACATCCTTAATCAATAAGGCTTTTTATAAACAAATGAATTGGGAAAAATTAAAAATTGAACAAAAACTTGCAAGTATGAATGTCTTGGTTAGTGTTCCTTTACCTGTTATTTATCGAAAAAATACTTCGGTACCTGTTTGGGATTTAAGCAGATATTCTTTTTTAATAACGGAACAAACACCTGATACTGTACACCCAAAGCAATGGGAACAAGGAAAATTGAATCTAAATTCAGGTTTATTTAAGGTAACAGATAATATTTATCAGGTAAGAGGTTTTGACCTTGCCAATATGAGTGTTATTAAAGGGGGGACAGGTTGGATAGTAATTGATTGTTTAAGTTGTAAAGAAACAGCAGAAGCCGCATTTCAATTAATAAGGAACCATTTAGGCAATTTCCCAATAAGCGCTGTCATTTTTACCCATTCACATGCCGATCACTATGGTGGTATTAAAGGACTTCCAGGTATTGATAATGGAAAATCAGTTATCGTTTATGCTCCAAAAGATTTTATGAAGTCCGTAATCGAAGAAAATATTACCGCAGGAGCCGCCATGAATAGACGAGCTGTTTTTATGTACGGGGAAACTTTGCCTTTCGATAATAAAGGGCATATTGATAATGGAATAGGAAAATCAGCCGCTACTGGGAAAGTGACTTTAATCGGTAACGTTAACGAAATTTCTCCAAGTGGCCATTTACCATATGAAGAAAAAATAATAGATGGTGTTAAAATACAATTTCAACTTACCCCAGGAACAGAAGCACCTGCTGAAATGAACATTTATATTCCGAACGAAAAGTCTTTATGTATCGCGGAAAATTGCACTGCCACACTTCATAATTTATATACATTAAGAGGTGCACAAGTTAGAGATCCTGTAGCTTGGGCGGCATATTTACAACAAGCAATTGATTTATTTGGTGATAGTTTGACCAATATATTCGGTGTACATAACTGGCCCCGCTTTGGAAATAAAAATTGTATAGACTATATGGAAAAACAAAGAGATATGTATCAATATATCAATGACCAAACCTTACGATTGATTAATCAGGGCTATACATTAGAAGAGGTTGGAAGAATGGTAAAGCTTCCAAACAGCTTAAGCGAAGAATGGTATAACAGTTCATTTTATGGAACCGTAAATCATAATTCAAAGGCAGTTTACCAAAAATACATGGGTTGGTATAATGGAAATCCAGTAGATTTAAATAAATTACTCCCCGAGGAATCCGCAAAGAAATACGTGGAATATATGGGTGGAGAGGATGCTGTTCTCGAAAAAGCAAAAAAATCTTACCGAGATGGCGAATATCAATGGGTAGCTGAAGTAACAAAACATTTGATTTTTTCTAATCCAAATAATGAAGAAGCGAAGCATTTATGTGCTAATGCCTTAGAACAATTAGGGTATATTGCGGAATCCGGACCATGGAGAAATGAATATTTAATGGGCGCTCAAGAGCTGCGTATCGGAAAAACACTTATTCCCATTTCCACTATAACAAAAGAGGTGTTGGATGTTATCCCCCTCCAAAATATTTTGTTTTTATTAAGTATTAGAGTAGATGGCTTGATGGCAGGAGAATTCGACTACAAAATTAACTTTGTGATTCCCGATCGAAATGAAGTAGCCTCAACGGAAATAAAGCGTGGAATATTTAGATATCTGAAGAATAAGCTTATATTTGGTGCAGAGGTAACTGTCACGTTGTGGAAAGATGGATTATATGAACTGGCAACTACTAATAATCTATCCAACTCAACAATCATTATCCAGGGTGATAAAGATAAATGGCAATCATTCTTAGCGGCATTAGATAAGATAGACCCTAATTTCAATATAATGACCCCAAAGGAACATTAAAGGGTAATCTAATTAAAGAATTATTTCTTCTAAGATTTGAGAGGATATTGTTTTTAAATTCGTTTCCTCGATCTGTGTGGAAAAGCTGAATTTGCCTAAGATCAGCTTTTCCAGTCGATAAGGCTTGATATACAAGATCGGCATCTTTATGAGGGCAAGCATTGTGGCCTATAATCTCCCGATTGTAAAGATCAACGAATAAACATATGTAATGCCATCGATTTTCAACTCTTACATATGTTAAGTCACTTACTACAACTGTTAATTCCTTTTGTTGATCAAATTTTCTATTTAACTCATTTTCAATCTTAGATTCATTACATTTATCAACATGAGGCTTAAACTGTGCAATTGTATATTTTGATACTAGTTCATTTTCTTTCATGATTCTGCCAATCCGCGTCTCGAAGAGACTATACCAAGCTTCTTTAATTCATGATTAATTTTACGGGTTCTGGTGCAATAACTTCAAGACAATTGCAAGTAATCTCTAAATCTTGGACATACTGATACTACTACTCTATAAAAGGTGCGTGATCGGTATGGAAAACCAAAATTTATTCAAATGGAAACATTATCAACCTGACATTATTTTGCTAACAGTGAGATGGTACCTGAGGTACAACTTGAGCTTTCGTAATGTAGTGGAGATGATGGAAGAACGTGGCTTTTCAATGGCTCACACAACGATTATGCGTTGGGTTCATCAATATGGACCAGAATTAGATGAAAGAGTACGGCGCCACCTTAAGCCAACAAATAATTCCTGGAGAGTCGATGAAACATATATCAAAGTAAAAGGTCATGGATGTATCTGTATCGTGCAGTGGATTCCGAAGGAAACACGATTGATTTTTATCTCAGTAAAACAAGAGACAAAAAGGCAGCAAAGCGCTTCTTCAAGAAAGCTTTGCGGTCTTTTCATGTTTCCAAGCCTCGAGTCATTACAGTCGATAAGAATCCGGCTTATCCTATAGCCATTGAAGAGTTGAAAAAAGAGAAAAGCATACCTGATGGTATGCAACTTAGACAACAGAAGTACTTGAATAACATAGTGGAGCAAGATCACCGCTTTATAAAAAAACGAGTCCGTTCTATGCTAGGATTAAAAACGTTTCGAACAGCCAAACAGAGCATCTGTGGAGTGGAGGTGAAGCATATGCTGAAAAAAGGACAACTTCAAAAAGGGGTGAAGTCTGTCCAAAGCGAGATTGAATTCATACATAAATTATTTGGAGTAGCATCATAATTCATAGATGAAAAGGGGTTGAGATTCTATGTTTTTAACAAGTCATATTTGCACCAGAACCGACAATCTGAATGCCATGTTGTTAACTGCATTATCTGTTAATTAATCGAAGCAAGGAAAAGGATATGTTAAACTGGGTATGCTTTTACTAGGTGATTTTGTTAAATCTGAATTTCCTAACTGAGACGAAATTGTTTTATCTGTTAATTATAAAAACTCCAGCTCAGAAACTGTTCCCGAATTAAGGTTTTAAAGATACAGCTAGAAGAAAAATTGGTGCTATTGGTGAACGGTTAATTATGAGTTTATCGTTGTACAGGACACCAACATTCACTATTGGTTATGGGGGAAAACATCATGACAAGTGCGAAAGAAAAAATATTAAAAGCGACGTTTGATTGTATTGCCGAAAAAGGAAGCGCTTCTATATCTCTTAGAGACATTTCGAAGAAAGCTGGAGTTTCATTGAGTCAGATTCATTATTATTTTTCAGGCAAGGAGGGTCTGATGGTAGAGGCAGCCGCTGAATTTATAAATAAAGAAAATGTTGCATTGAAAGAATATCTCAAAGACACTCAAGAACCATTACTCAGAGTTTATAAAATGATAGATTTTATGTGGGATCAATACAAACGCAGGCTACCTGTAATAAAAGTTTATTTTGATTTACTTTGTATGTCGATTTGGAATCCATCATTGGGGGAAAAAGCGAAAATATTGCATGAAAATTTGATTAAAGATATCCTTGGTGAAGAGCTAAGTTTAGGGATTGTTAATCCTTCTTTGGCTAGATTTATCCTAGTGTTTACTGACGGGCTTGGATTGCAAATTTTACATGGAACTTCAGAACATGAACTTGAAGAAGCTATACAAGAGTTCAAAATTGCAGTAAAACACTTAATGAAAAATAAAGATAATTAGCATTAAAGTCCAATAAATATTGGGCTTTTTTTGTTTGATAAACGAGCGAGTTAAAAGTTAAAAAAGTATTGCAATATATTATTACAGGACTATAATAAGGGTGTAACGAATTCGGACGATTGTCCGAATTGGATATTAACAACATGGAGGAGACAAAATGAGATTAAAAGATAAAGTAGCTGTTATTACAGGCGGGGCTAGCGGAATTGGTCGTGCAACTTGTATTAAATTTATCAAAGAAGGTGCCAAAGTCGTAGTAGCAGATTTTAATGAAACAACTGGTGTTGAAACGGTAAAGATGCTAAAAGAACAAGGAGGAGAAGCAGTATTTAAAAAGGTAGACGTAAGTGATTTTAAACAACTAGAGGATTTAGTAAATTTTACGATCGAAACATATGGACGAATTGATACGATGTTTAATAATGCTGGTATTGGTTTCTCGACACCAATTTTGGAGCTTGAACCAACAGATTATGAAAGAATCATTAAAATAAATCAAGATGGTGTTTATTATGGTATTTTGGCGGCAGGTAGAAAAATGAAGGAATTAGATATACATGGAACCATTATTAATACATCTTCCATTTTTGGATTTATTGCTAATGTAAATACGTTTAGTTACAATGCATCGAAAGGTGCGGTTCGATTAATGACACAAACTGCGGCATTGGAATTGGCTGAATATGGAATTCGTGTGGTTGGTATTGCTCCTGGTATCGTTGATACACCTATTTATGATACAGCAAGAGAAAAAGGATTAACGGACCTAATAACAGATAAACAAATGACAAAAAAATTCACACAACCAGCAGATATTGCGAATGTGGTTGCATTTTTGGCATCGGACGAAGCACGTGCTATTACGGGTACTACTGTACTAGTCGATGATGGATATACATCATTTAAATAACCTAATCTTCTTAATAACTTGTTTGTATTTTCCACAAGTGACCGCCCATCTTGTCACTTAGATATGCAAACGTTTTCTATCTTTATTATTGGAACTAAACAATTGAAAATGCCTTTATTAAAAATTTTTATTTCACTTAAAATATTACTGGTTTTTCTCCATAAATATTAACTGAGGTTCCATATACCTGAATTTTTTTTGAGGAGATAGGGAGGATTTTTCATGAAGAAATCATCGAAGATTCGTGTTGGCATTATTGGATTAGGAGTAATAGGGGAAAAAATATTATGTGCTTTTCAAAAGCATCCTAAATTTGAGATTGTCTCTATTTGTGATGTTGTGAAGGAAAGAGCGGAGCTAATCTCTCAAAAGTTAAACGGTATTGTATATTATACCGACTATAAAGAGCTTTTACAAAATTCAGATGTCGAATTGGTATATGTTGCTGTCCCACCAAAATATCATCATTTAGTAGCACTTGATGTACTTGCTGCTGGCAAGCATATTTTGTGTGAGAAGCCATTAGCGAATTCCTTAGAGGAAGCAAGAGCTATGTCAGAACATGCCAAGCAGGCTGGTGTTGTACATGCTATGCATTTTCCAGTTTACTACACAAAAGCATTTAAATATATCAATAATTTTGTAACATCTGAAAAAATTGGAGAAATACGCAGAGTTGAAATCAACACTCATTTTCATAAATGGCCTTGTGAATGGCAGCAAACCGATTGGATAGGGGGACGTGAACAAGGTGGTTTTGTTCGTGAAGTATTTCCACATTATATACAGTTGACTCAAGCTTTATTCGGGAAATTAGAGCATATTCAATCACAATTAGAATTACCTGCCGATTCAGATAAATGTGAAACAGGCATTCTAGCAAGTATGAAATTATCAGATGGAACCCCCCTTTTGATAAATGGAGTTAGCCAGATTGCCCAACAGGAACGCATAGCATTTACGATTTACGGAACAAATGGGACAATCTCACTTGTTAATTGGATCAAGCTAGAAGTAGGAAAGTACGACGAACCACTTACAGAAATTTCGCTACAACCAGTAGATCCAACCCTAGATCTACTCATGAATCTAGCAAACGCAATAAAAGGAGACAGAGCTGATATTATCGATTTTCAAGCTGGGTATGAAATCCAAAAGGTACTAGAGGCTCTATTGCAAAAAATCTAGAGATTTTAATCTTTAACATTTAATTAATTGAAAAGTGAAATAGAAGAAATTTTGTTTATATTTTTTTGTAAATAGAGCTTTTTTCGACTTCAATTACGAAGTAGATATTGAATAATAAAAACAAGGACTCAAAAGAAGAGCCCAATCCGAAAAGTGGAAGTAAGGCAGGAAATTGAAGATAAGAAAATGTTACGAAGGGTAAAAAGAGAAAATCCTGGTAAAAACATTATCAAGGCTGGCGATGGATGGTCACAACTTGATCACGGATTAGATGTTTTCTCATAAGCCCCAAAATGAATGAACTTATATTAGTAGTTCCGTTGATTTTGAGAAAATAGCAAAAAAACATTTAAAAGCTCTTGTTTCCATTGTGAAATTTTGTAAGTGAAAACGCTCAGAGACAGTATTGACTGAGCGTCTATTTTAATGATGAGCCAGAAATATGCAATTATTTATGCATTAATTGTATGTTTTTGGCTTTTTTTATATATAAAACAACTGCCATATACAACATTTTAGTAGGGGGCAAGTAAGTCATGAAGGTTGTGTGTAATTGGTGTGATAGCCAAAATGTGGAGCCGAGTAAAGAAAGTGCTTTTTGGGAACTTCCCGATGGGACGAGAGCAATTGAAATTTCTAAAACCCCACAATCGTTTGCCATGATTGCCAAATCTATTATTAACCGGACGAAATTGTGAAAAATACTGAAGACCAGTTGTTTTTAGTTGATAGGAAAAAGATTGGTAAATCAGTTAGGTATGAAGATTTGATTAATATGCCAAGGATTCTGAAAAAAATAACTTTGATTTTACGCAGTAGTATCCGATCATTTAAACCCAAAAGCACACTAAATCCAATGTTAGTGTGCTTTTTATTAATTCTTTAAAAATGTAATTTTTTCGGAGTCTCGTAATGTACTAGCTTTTTGTTCTACATATTAAATGCTTTAACACGGGATTTTTTGTTCGATGAATTAATGGACCTATTTAAACTGCCAAAGATTTTATATATGCGCAACTAAAAACATTGAAATATTACCCATGACCATTCTGTTAAATTAAAAGAGGAACATGAATGAATAAACATTTTTTTAAATTAGTTGGATAGGAGGTTAAAATTGCTAGAATTAACAGCCCAACATAGAAACAGTCACACAAAGGGAAAAACAAACAACAAATTTAAAAAGGAACTTTATGAGTATTAAGAGCAACTGTATTCTTTTTTCTCAGTTTCATGTTAGCGGACAAAGCACCAATGAAAAATTCAATGGAGTGTCCTTTATAAAGAAAAACACAATCAGGTTGATACATAAATTTTTATACTTTACTTGGAGGGACGTTATTGTGAAAGTAAATTTACAGGACAATTTCTCAATATCAAAATTAGTTATCGGATGTATGCGATTGAATGAATGGAATTTTAATGTTGAACAAAGAATTGAATTTGTTGAATGGTGTATTGAACAAGGAATTACCACATTTGACCATGCTGACATTTACGGGGGGAATCATCATAACGAAGAACTATTCGGAGAAGTTCTGCAAATAAAACCTCAGTTGAGAAAAAATAGAAATTATTACAAAATGTTCAATATGTGTTCCTAATGATGAAAATCCAAATATAAGAACGAGATATTTTAATTCAGATAGCAAGTATATTATAAAACAAGTAAATAAATCATTAGAAAAACTAAAGTGTGAATACATTGATTTACTACTCATTCATATGCACGACTTACTGGTTAATCCGAAAGAATTAAATAATACTCTTAATCAATTGAGAGAAGAAGGAAAGGTTAAATACTTTGGATTATCAAACCATAATCCTTTGGAATTCGATACACTCCAAAAATATACGGATGTAAAATTTGTTACTAATCAATTTATGTTGCATCCTTTGGGAATTGAAAATTATAAGAATGGAACCATGACCCATTGCTTAAAGGAAGGTATTCATCCGATGTTTTGGTCACCATTAGCAGGGGGGAGAATTTTTAATCCAACTAATGCCTTTGAAGAAAACATGAAGAATGTATTAGAAGGTATTAGGCAAGACCTTCAACTAGGGGAAATTGATGAAGTGATTTATAAGTGGCTTCTAAAACATTCTTCAGATCCTGTTATTGTATTAGGAACTGGAAATAGAGAGCGCATAAAGCGAGCATTATATTCACTAGAGGGTGTGAAAATGACAAGAGAACAATGGTACAAAATCCTAACAGAAGCAGGCTATAAATTGAGGTAATTTAACTTCAAAAAATTAGCTGCAAATATTAATCAGGTTAAAAGGAAGGGGGATCGTATCCGAAGGTTAGTCATTAACTGTGATAAACCTTTTTCTCCTATTTTTTGGTTTGCAATCCGGTTATGACCCCCCATTTAACCTTATTCTTCAGTAAATTCCCAGTACCCCACACAAATATGCTCTATCACATTGTGAACATTTTAAATGGAAAAAAATTCATAATTTTTTATATAGGTGGATTTTATGTTTTCTAAAAAGGTTCATTCTTTCAGTTTTTAATTATTCTTTTGTTAAGGTAAATTCTTCGAAAGTTTCCTCCAATCTTTTTCTTTGATGTTTGACACGAATCCACTATCCTCCACTAATTTAAAATACCGATTTATGGAAATTACTACATTTAAAAATACGCGAAAGAAGAGTTTTAATTATTACTCATAAAGATTAATTGTTTTTAATCTTGTTGAAACGGTTTAACTTAATTGGTTACCAATTCATATCCTCATGGTCAGAATGTAAAGGATATGCTAAATTAATGATGTGTATTTTTTTTCGAAAAATTATTGATTTTAAGAGGCTATCAATAGGCTTGTTAAATCCTAACATAAAAAGATGAAAAATTTTACAACAAACAAATCAAATTAATCTTTTTATTTAATTTTATGAAATTGTTAATTGTAAGGGTTTTCTCGTTTTGAGGTGATTAAATGTTTTTTTCCTTACGTAATCGTTTATTTATGATTTTTACTTGTTTGTTAACCATTCCATTCATTCTTTTATCCATTATTATCCCAAGCTGGTTTACATCTGTCATAGAGGAGCAAATTCAAGCATTAACAGTAAGTGCGATGGACCAGTATTCTCTATATATTAATTCAATTGCTACACAGGCAGAAGATCTGGGGAAACAGGTACTGGTAAATCAGACAACCCAAGATTGGATTAGGTTAGAAAAAGAGTATCCTAATATCCCTATAGAGCAAAGTATGTTAATGAAAAATCAACTAAAGATGCTGCTATCGTCAATGATGATAAACAATTCGAGTGGCATGTCTGTTTCTGTAATCCTAAATGATGGTACTGGAATTTGGGGAAATAATCCATCGCTTCAGAAAGCGGATTGGTTCAAAGACTTTTCTGAAAAGGACCAACATTTTGTCAAATCACATATCGATCCTTACCAACCGACGGGAGGGAATATAAATAGCTATATTTTACCCCTTTTTGATATAAATACGTTTATTCCATACGGAATTATTAAGGTTAATTTTCCTTCCTCTTTATTAGAAACGGCATTAAATAAAATTAAAATAGGAAATAATGGACATGCGTACTTGTTAGATAAACAAGGGGCAAATGTTTTACAAGGGAGAACTCATACTCCTAAAAAAGTATTAAGTGAAAGTTTGATCAAAATAGTAAATGGCAAAAATCAAAAAGGTCTGGTGGAAATAAATAGTAAAGGGAAAAAATTTCTGGTTTTTTTTCAAAAATTACCTGCAGAAAACTGGATTTTAATCAGTGAAGTGCCGAAAACTGAATTGTTCTCCAAGGTTAACCATTTGCAGCATAATCTATTATGGTGCAGTGCCATTGTTTTTTTACTAACGATTGTTGCTTCTTACATGCTTTCATCTAATATTGTAAGTCCTCTAGGAAAGCTTGCTAAGGCTATGGGGTTTATAGAACACGGTGATTTTTCAGGTGCTAAACGTTTTATACCTACCATTAAATCGAATAACAATGAGGTTGGATATGTTATAACAGTGTTTGGACAAACCATCGATCGATTAAAAAACTTAATTGAAAATGAGTATGTAGCAAATATACGCCGAAAGGATGCCGAATACAAAGCCTTGTTATTGCAGATCAATCCGCACTTTTTGAACAATACTTTAGAAATCATCGGGGGATTAGCTCTCCAAGGGAAAAATAAAGAGGTTATGAATTTAACCATTCATTTGGGACGTATGATGAGGTATTCATTGAATACACAAAGTGATGTGGTGAAATTAGGAGAAGAACTAAACTATATCCGTAGTTATACGGATATTCTAAAATTGAGATATGAGGAATCTATCAAAATTACAATTGAAGAGAATCCCGATACGAAAACTCTTCCTATTATCAAGTTTATTTTACAGCCACTTGTTGAAAATGCAGTGAAATATAGTTTTACTGAAAAGAACAATGCTGAAATTTATATTAAAGCAGAAAAGGCTAAAGACCATTTATATATCGTTGTTGAAGATAAAGGGGTTGGAATACCTGATAAAGTGATAGCAAAGCTATTAAAACAAGAAGAAAATAATGAAACACTAAGTGTATTAGAGACGAAAGGAAGGAGAATCGGGCTTAAAAATGTAATAGGGCGGTTGAAGCTTTACTATAGTGAAAACTTTTCCTTTCAGATTGAATCCGAAAAGAATATCGGTACAAGGATTACATTATGCATAAAGTTTGAGAGAGGTGATATTCATGATGAAGGTGTTAATAACGGATGATGAGATTCAAATTCGCAAAGGTTTACGGTTAAAAGTAGATTGGGAAGAAGAAGGCTTTCAAATTGTAGGTGAGGCTTCAAATGGTCAAGAAGCAATAGACCTACTCCAAAGCATGGACGTCGATGTGTTGATTACTGATGTAAGAATGCCAATTATGGATGGGATTGAATTAGCAAAACGTTGTCATAAACAATTTCCAACAGTAAGAGTCATTGTTTTATCAGGGTACTCGGATTTTGAATATGTAAGGGGTTCCATGAAGGAAGGGGTTAAAGATTATCTGTTAAAACCAGTTGCTCCTGATGAATTGATTGATATATTACGAATCATTCGTAAAGATGTTGAGTCTGAAAGGAGAAAACAAGTCGAATCAGCACGTTTACATCAGCTTGTCCGCACCCACCTTCAAGAAGTTCAGGAACAATATTTGCTTCATTTAGTAAAAGAGGAATGGTTGGAACCTATCATGGTAACAGAGAGGTTACGTCAGCTGCAGATAGAGGATCTGGCTAAGGAGAATATTAGGGTACAATTTGTCACAGTAGAAATTAGAGCTGACGCTGGGAATCCAAATAGGGTGAAGGAACTTTGGCTTCCTTTTCTGATGCTATGCAAGGAAATTGCGAAAGAGCATGCCGGAACATATACGTTTTACGACCCAAGCTATTCAAATATGGTTCACTTTTTACATCAACTTGACTTTGAACTGCCAAATAGTACATCTATTTTAGTCAAAGAAATACAACAAAACATAAACGCTTTCTTAGGTTTAGAGACTGTCATCGGAATAGGAAATGTGGTTATGGGTCTCACTGAATTTAAGACAGGATATATTTCAAGTTTGCTTTCTTGGAGTCAAAGTAATATTGGCTCTGGGTCACAGGTAATTGATTGGACAAAAACGAACGAAGAAGAGTTTGGAATTTCACCTGATTTAGAAAGAAGGATAACAAATACAATTGAAAACGTAAATTTTAAGGCTTTTAAGGAAAATATTCATCAGGTCCTAGGTATTGCGGAGAAACAATCCATCATGGCCTTTTCATTTGATGCAAATCGGGTTTTATTCTTACTGGGCTCACTCGCTGAAAAATACAATATCAAAACAAAGGATATTCATAAAATTATGTGGGAGTGTCAGCAGAGTATCTGGGAGCTCAATTCTCATCGGAAAGTTATAGAACAACTAATTCAGTTGGCTCAATTGATTATTGAAAAGGTTCGTTTTGCCCGTTTTTCAAATGGAAAATTAATCATAGATAGTGTTCGGCATTATTTGGAACTGCATTATGCAAATGAGATTTCTTTAACCTTATTATCCGAAATATTCCATATAAATACTTCTTATTTATCTGAAACATTTAAAAATCAAGTCGGTCAAAATTTTAGCGATTATCTGGTTAATTTACGAATGGAGAAAGGACAACAATTTTTAAAAGATAAAGAACTTAAAATTATTGACGTAGCCAATTTAGTTGGTTTTTCTAATTCTGGTTATTTTAGTACAGTATTTAAGAAACATTTTGGTCAAACGCCGGCTGAATTTCGTCAGACCATTAATAAATAATTACCCAAAAGAGGGAGGAATGTAGAATGAAAAAATGGTTACCAATCAGTATAACTGCTATTATTTTACTTTTTTTTACGGTATATATGACGTTTTTTTTGAACACATCCTCCAGTCAACATATAGATAGAGGGAGTAAACATAAAGTCTTACATCAGTTTAAGCTAACGTTTTGGAGAAATAGTGGTACCCAAGCTGAAAATCAGGCATATAAAGATTTAGTTACTTCTTTTGAAGTTTCTCACCCAAACATTTCGATTAACATGCAATCAATCCCGTACAGTGATTATGAATTAAAGTTGCGAACGCAAATTGCTGCCGGAAACCCTCCTGATATGATGACAATAGATAGCCCTAACTTGGCTCTTTATGCCAATGCAGGGTCACTTTTATCTATTGATCAATACATGCGAAAGGAGGGAAGGATAGGTGATATACCTAAAGCAACACTAGATGGGTTATCTTTTAAAGGGAAAATTTACCTCGCACCTATTGTTGAGTCTAGCATTGCCCTTTATTACAATATCCATTTATTCGAAGAGGCAGGTATCCCTTTACCTCCAAAAGATCCAAACAAACCTTTGACATGGAATGAGGTATTAAAGATTGCTCAAAAAATCAACAACCCCAAAAAGGGGATATACGGGATTGACCCAGCACAGGGATTTGGAGATGGGGAGTCTCCCGCTTATTTTAAAATTCCATTTTTATGGCAGTTTGGTGCCCAAGTTTTAAGTCCTGACGGAACCACAGCAAGTGGGTATCTAGACTCAAAGGAAGCACTAGAAACCCTTCAATTTTACCAAGATCTCTATAAAAAATATGGGGTTGCTCAAGTTGATTTACCTCCTGCTCCTTTTGAAAATGGAAAACTTGCTATGACCGTACTTGGCTCCTGGACATTAGACGAAATCGTAAAAAATAATCCGAACCTTAAGCTAGGAGTGGATTTTGGTGTTGCACCGCTGCCGATGGAGAAAGAACAAGTTGTTTCGAACGGAGGATGGGCGCTCGGAATTTCTTCAAAGACTCAATATCCAAAAGAAGCATGGGAGTTTATCAAGTACGTTACTAGTTATGATGGAATTAAAAAGTATGTAAAAGAAACGGGTGATATCCCTGCAAGATCCTCTGTTGCAAAGGACATGCCTGAATTCAATCAGTATCCTAAAAATATTTTTTTTGAGCAAGTACAAAAATATTCAATGCACCGACCAGTTACCCCTGCATATCCAGTTGTAAGCAATGCTATTAAAGTATTATTTGAAGAAGTTGGAATCGGTGGGAAGGATGTAAGTAGTTCAGCCGAGGAAGCGGTATTAAAAATAAACACTGGTTTAAAACAAATAAAAAATACAATAAATAATTAAATTCCTCTAGTGAAAACTAGGGGATTTTTTATTACCTATAGACTAAGAACTAACCATTATTTTGTTGTAGCAATGTATCAAATTCTAAAAGGTTTAAGAACTATTGTTTGAGGTATATGAAATTTAATTATTTTAATTTACCGAAAATTTTAAATGCTCAAACCCAAAATTATTAAAATCTATTCTTAATAAATTCTTTTAATATTAATAAAAGCTCAACAAACTGCATTTGCGAAATGATTCAGCTTGGCGCCACAGATTAATCTTCTATTAAGTATAGCTTCACATGTAAAACAACCATTTATTAAATTAGAGTAAGGCAATAAAAGAGAGGAGCAGATAAATATGATTTCAATAATTATTAGTGGTCATGGCGATTTTGCCACAGCATTGAAAGGGTCTTCAGGAATGATATTCGGGGAACAAGATGACCTGATTGCAATTCAGTTTTTAAAAGGCGAAGGAACTCAAACACTTCAAGCAAAATACAAACAGGTGATAGAAGGTATTCCCGAAGAAAATGAAATTCTTTTTTTGGTTGATCTTTTTGGGGAACTCCTTATAACGCAGCTGCTCCCTTTATCATTCACAATCAAAGGATCGATATGGCTTCAGGGGTGAATTTGCCCATTTTATTAGAAGTATTAAGCATGAGAGAAAATCTGCCACTAAAAGAAATGTTGCACAAGCTAAAAGTGGTAAATGAAGAATGCTTCCAAATATGCAGTGAGCATTTTGAAAGAATAAAAGAAAATAATCTAGTACGAGAGGGAGATATACTATGAAAATTGTTTTATCAAGAATTGATGATCGCTTTATACATGGTCAAGTTTTAACAAGGTGGATCAAGGTTAACGAAGCAGATCGAATTATCATCGTTTCTGATGAAGTAGCTGCAGATGAAATGAGAAAAACTCTGATTCTTTCTGTTGCTCCTTCCAATGTTAAGGCCAGCGCCGTCTCTATTTCCAAGATGGAAAAAGCATTTCACAGTCCCCGTTATAATGACACAACAGCAATGCTGCTTTTTGAAAATCCATCAGATATCGTTTCACTTATTGAAGCGGGTGTACCTATTAAAACCGTAAATGTAGGCGGTATGCGTTTTGCAAATGATCGGAAGCAAATTACAAAATCAGTGAGTGTAACAGAAAAAGACATTAACGCTTTTGAGAGATTAAATCAATTAGGTGTGAATCTTGAATTGCGGCAATTGCCTTCCGATTCAAGTGAAGATTTTATTCGGATTTTAAGAAATGAAGTCAAATAATATAAGGAGGTGCAATTATGTCTCTAATACAAATTATTCTATTATTAATTATTGCTGCCATTACGGGGATTGGAAGTGTATTGGATGAGGGGCAAACCCATCGTCCACTTATTGCCTGTACATTGGTTGGGGCAGTCCTGGGAGATTTGAAAACTGGAATTATTTTAGGCGGTACCCTTGAAATGATGGCATTGGGCTGGATGAACGTTGGACTTGCAATGGCACCGGATACGGCCATCGCTTCCGTTATTTCAACGATTTTGGTTATCACGGCTCATCAAGGAGTTGGTGAAGGGATCGCTGTCGCTATTGCGTTAGCTGCAGCAGGTCAGGCATTAACGATTTTTGTCCGTACTTTAACGGTATTTCTAATTCACCGTGCTGACAAATATGCTGAGAAAGGAAATTTTAAAGGTATTGAAATTATGCATATTACGGCCATGGCTTTTCAGGCACTAAGGGTCATGATCCCAACATTAATTGTTGCATTAATCAGCGTAAGTGCCGTTCAATCATTCCTGGGCCATATTCCGGAGGTTATTACAAAAGGCTTGCAATTAGGTGGCGGAATTATTGTTGTTGTAGGATATGCAATGGTTATTAATATGATGAACATTCCTCACTTGAAGCCTTTCCTCTATATTGGATTTTTGTTGGCAGCGTTTACGAATTTCAATTTAGTAGGATTTGGTGCTCTTGGACTCTGCCTGGCATTGTTGTATCAACAAGTCATGCAAAAAAATAATTTGCAGCCTGCAGCCTCTCAGTCAGCTGCCGGGCATACAGCCGACTGGGATGATGACGATCTCGATGCCTAAAATAAAACTTTAAGGAGGAAATGGGTAGATGGAAAAAGAAAAAAAATTATCAAAAAAAGATATCTTTAATATGTTTATTCGCTCAAACTTTTTACTGGGATCGTTTAACTTCGAGCGTGTACAGGCGATGGGATATTGTTTTGTGATGATACCGGCCATTAAAAAATTGTATGCCCGGGGCGGCAAGAAATGAAGCATTGAAACGCCACTTGGAATGGTTTAATACACACCCATGGCTTACAGCACCAATTTTTGGTGTTACAGCAGCAATGGAAGAACAGATGGCGAATAACAAAGGAATTAATGCAAAAGCAATAAGTGGTATGAAAATCGGGTTAATGGGCCCATTAGCGGGTGTAGGCGATCCGATATTCTGGGGGACATTGCGTCCAGTTTTAGCAGCTTTGGGAGCATCATTGGCATTAGGAGGGAACCTTGCTGGACCGTTGTTATTCTTTATTTTAATCAATGCGATTAGAATAAGCACCAAATATTATGGATTAAAGTATGGCTATGTCAAAGGAATGGAAATTTTAAAAGATATGGTTGGCAATCGTATTTTAAAGCTTACTGAAGGCGCCACTATTCTCGGGTTGTTTGTTATGGGGGCGCTTGTGTCCAAGTGGACACATATTGATATTCCAATTGTTGTCTCAAGAATAAAAGATGATGCTGGAAAAGTGAATGTTCAAACCGTACAAAATGTATTGGATAACATTTTACCTGGTTTATTACCTTTAGGGTTGACCTTATTGGTTGCATGGATGTTACGTAAAGGTGCAAATCCTCTTCTTATCATATTAGGAATTTTTGCAATAGGTATTCTAGGCTATTGGTCTGGCTTCTTAGGATAGTAAGCAACTATGCTATTAGTGATTAATGTAATTATCCATTGGTGAAGCAGCGCACACCAATCCGATTAGATATATTCAAGTAATACGAAAAATATTTAAGAAGATAACTATTTGAACAGATTAGTAAGGTAGCTATTGAAAAAAGGTAGCCTATTTTTTAACCCTACTACCAGTGGATCCAACGTTTGCAGATGATCCAGAATATTATACTTAACTACATTTTTTATTATCAATTTGGGGTAGCGTCAGGATTTTGACAGTTTACAACGATAACAGAAGAACCTTGTCTCAATAGGGTTTACTCTATTGAGAATTTTCTTCAAAGCGATGGTTAAGGTATTCTAAGTGTCTCATATACATGTCTCAAAATACCTTATCGTTGTCTATTACAAGATAAATAGTTCTTTATATGGCTTAACGTTGTAAATCCGCATTTTCCTGACTGGACTCCAATTTGGTCTCGGGAGGTATAGATGTTGTTATTCCTATATTATTAGATTGCTTTCGTAGTTAAAAATAAAAAAAATTAACTATACAAACTAATGAAAGGGTGTTCATAAATTGAAAAAATTCCCTGCTCACTTATCAAATAAGAGGCGTAGATTTCAACTCGTGAGTTCAATACTTTCTACTGCTGTAGCGCTCGGATTAATCATTGGGAATACTACTGCTAGTCCTGTTCACGCTGAAAATGGTAACTATAAGGAAACATACCGTCCACAATTTCACTATACCCCTGAGAAGAATTGGATGAATGATCCAAACGGTCTCGTTTACTACAAGGGGGAGTACCATTTATTCTACCAGTATAATCCATCCGGCAATACTTGGGGTAATATGTCCTGGGGGCATGCGGTAAGCCGTGACTTGGTTCATTGGACCCAACTTCCCGTTGCTATCCCACAGGATGTACATGAGATGGTCTTCTCTGGAAGTGCCGTTGTTGATACCAACAATACCACCGGATTTGGTAAACCTGGTAACCCTGCGTTAGTCGCAATCTATACAAGTGCTGACAAGGTAACTGGTAAGCAGTCACAGGCACTGGCTTATAGCACTGACGGTGGCCGAACATTCACCAAGTACGCTGGTAATCCAGTACTTGATATTGGCTCATCCAACTTCCGTGATCCCAAAGTGTTTTGGTACGAGCCTGGTCATGAATGGTTGATGACTGTAGCCCAGTCAGATCAGCACAAAGTAAGCTTTTACAGCTCACCGGACCTTAAACATTGGAAGCATTTAAGCGACTTCGGGCCAGCTGGTGCGACCGGTGGCGTTTGGGAATGTCCAGACCTGTTCCAACTACCAGACCCTAGTAAACCCGGTAAGCAGAAATGGGTTCTTATAGTTAATCTAAACCCAGGAGGGGTCGCTGGCGGATCAGGTGCCCAGTATTTTATCGGTAATTTCAATGGAACGACATTTACTTCGGATGACAAACCCTATACAGCGCCGTCTGGTGAAAATCTTGGCAACTTTGATAATGGTACATTTGATGGGTGGACAGCTTCTGGAACTGCATTCGGTGACTCTCCAGCCATTGGGAGCTTGCCTGGACAAACGCCTGTGGCTGGTTGGGGCGGATCAGGATTCGTTAATAGCTTCCATAATTATGACGGATCAACCGGAACTTTGTCTTCTCCAAATTTCACGATAAATAAGGATTACCTTAACTTTCTAATTGGTGGGGGCAATCACCCCCATGTTGATGGTGGAACGACCGCCCCGCCTTCTGGACAAGTATTTGAAGACTTTGAAGGAACCAGCCTACCTGGCTGGACAGGGAGCGGTGATTTCGTTGGAATCGTACCTACCAGGGAAAATTTGAGTGGTCAGTTAGGAAATCAGATTTTGGATACCTGCCAAACCGCCAGCTGTGATGGTGCCGAAGGTACAGTGACGTCTCCGACGTTCACTATTAATTCTAATTACATCGATTTCCTTATTAGTGGTGGAAACCATCCTATCTCTTCTGGGCACCCGACGGTTCTCAATCTAGTCATCGATGGAAGTGTTGTTGCTAGTGCCACCGGTAACAACAGTGCAAATCTTGACTGGCAGTATTTTGACGTTTCGAAGTACCAAGGGAAGCAGGCCACATTGCAGATCGTTGATCAAAACGATGGAAGCAGTGGCTGGGGGCATCTCATGATAGATAACATCGTATTCTCTGATGTGAAGGCCGAGCCATGGGATACGGAAACCGGCGTCAACCTTTTGGTGAACGGGCAGGTTGTGCGAAGTGCTACGGGCCAAGACAGTGAAAGCTTGGATTGGACCCACTGGAATGTCCACGATTTATTAGGTAAGACAGCACACATCGAGATATCCGATCAAAATACGAGCGGCTGGGCGCACATCCTTGCGGATCAATTTACCATGGCTGATGAACCAGCCCTTTCTAACGTCGAGCGAGCTCACTGGGTAGACTATGGCAAGGATAACTATGCTGCAGTTACGTATAACGATGCACCTGGTGGAAAGCGCATTATGATTGGTTGGATGAATAACTGGCAGTATGGGGGAGACATTCCAACCTCACCATGGCGTAGTGCTATGACTGTGCCACGTGAACTGAAACTCCAAGAGACAAATGGTAAATTGCAATTGGTTCAAATGCCAGTTAAGCTACTAAATGAACTTCGCGAAGGGCCAACTGTCCACTTTGAGAATATTAAAATTCCGGAAGGTACAACCCCATTGTCAGCAAAGGGAAAAGCAGTGGAGATCAATGCTACCTTCTTAGCAGGTTCTGCCAAGAATTATGGTCTGAAATTGCGGACTGGAAACGGTCAAGAAACAGAGGTAGGCTACGATAGTACCACTGGAGAGGTATACATTGACAGAACTCAATCTGGTGATGTGAACTTTAGTTCTGACTTTCCAGGAATTCAACGGGCCACTTGCAATAAAAGATGGTAATCTGAAGCTTAAGATACTTGTTGATTGGTCCTCCATTGAGGTGTTTGCAGAGGATGGTGAGGTTGTATTGACCGACCAGATCTTCCCAGATCCGAGTAGCGACGGAATGGCCGTGTTTGCAACAGGGGGAACAGCACATCTCCAATCGTTCACAGTAAACCAGTTGCGTTCAGTTTGGAATGATTAGCCTGCACAATTTTAAAGCGGAAATGCTAAAAATGGGTGGGTGTTGGAGTAAAATCTAAAGAAGCGGATAAAATAATTCTTTGAAGACTTTTTAAAAAACTGGGGTTGCAGGGGAGTTTAGCCTGCAACTCTTTTAAAATACTCATTAATTTAAAGAATATTTTTTAGTAGTTACTAACAACTTCCTGGTAATTAACCATCTTCTAAATATACTCTTTATTAGTCTTTAATAAAGATTGAGTACCTTGAAAAAACAAAATCCTATAGGGACCCACCGACCTTATCACAATAGTTTGACGATTCATCTTAAGAAAGCGTTCTATATGGTAAATAAAAATTAATGGTAACCTTTTTCGTCAGTGTAGCTATTAATCGAATGGGACCTCATTAAGACGGCCTTCATGATAAGAATTTTAAATAACATCATATTTTCATTCTGAGTAAAGTTCAAAAAGTCATAGAAATAGAGGAATGGTAATTTGGCAAATATTAAAGTTGTTTTTAGCGATATAGATGGTACCTTGTTAAATTCCAATCATCAAATAACAAGCTGTACAAAAAAGGCAATTAAAAAAGTTGTTCAAAAAAAAATTGAATTTATTTTAATTTCTGCAAGAATGCCAAGTGGAATGAAAGCAATCTATCATGACCTAGACATAAAGTCTCCTTTAATATGTTATAATGGTGCATTAATTTTGGGAAATCCGGAAGTTAATGAAAACAGCAAGATTCTTTATAGTGCAACTATTTCTAAAAACGATGCAAATAAAATATATGATAATATCAAAAGAAAATTTTCCAATTTATGTTTTAACTTGTTTAGTTTTGATCAATGGATGGTTGAAAATACAGAAGACAAATGGATAAAACAAGAAAGCAAGATTATTAAAGTGCAACCTATGGAAGTCAATATTAAAAATTGCATCAATCAAGATGAAGGGGTTCATAAAATTCTTTGTATGGGTGAGCCTCATCTTATTTCTGAATTAGAATCTGAAATAAATAGTTCTTTTTTAGATGTATGTTGTTATTGTTCAAAAGATGAATATTTGGAGATTACATCTATTAATGCATCAAAAGTGTTAAGCATAAAAGCACTTCAATTATATTTTTCTGTAAAACATGAAGAGGTGATGGCAATTGGTGACAATTTTAATGATTTGGCCATGATTGAATATGCCGGCATAGGAGTAGCAATGGGAAATGCACCTAAACAAGTTAAAGATGCCTCAGATTTTGTAACAAAAAGCAATGATCAAGAAGGAATGCAATGGGCACTGGAAACATTTATTCTATCTTAATTTATTAATTTGTATAATAACTGTAGAATTCTAATTAATAACAAGAGGGAACGTTTGAGAAGAATTGATAAAATATATAACCAGTTAATGAATAGTTTTTCCCCATTTACATTAGAGGAACTTTTAAGTAAACAAGGAATATCAGCACAAGAAATGTCCGAGCAATTGAAATTATCTACCAAATATTCCTAGTCCCTAGTAGCAACGGAGCGTCCATTTTTGCATCCGGGGGAACAAGTCATCTCGAATCGTTAACCGCCAATCAGTTGAATTCAGCCTGGAATGATTAGAGTTTAAACAATATAAGTGGTTTTGGGAGAGCTTTTAGAAATCGAGGGCTGCAGGAAGTAAATTCTGCAGCCCTTTTATCATACTTATACATATAAATTAAAGCAAATCCTTAAAAGATTGCTAACGAATTTTAGGGAAAAATTGATATGATGAAAATTTCGTAGTTCATAGATATGTTAAAAAGAATGAGCAAGGACAAATCTATTCTATGAACTGCTCGTTTACCCTAGCCAATCCTATTGTAAGAGATGATATTAACAAGTCTAATACATAACACAAAAAAGTTATCCTCTAGTTAAAATAGGGGATTTCTTTCTGAAGAATAAAAAGAGTTTATGAACCTTCTTTGCTGTTTTTTATTTGAAATCGATTTCAAATGCCGAAATTTTTAAACATCATAATCCAAAGATCTTAAAATCTTAAATTTAGTACTTTTGTTATAGTTAATTCAGTAAAACAACTTAAGAATGAAAGATGAGGTATTGCAAAAATGTAAACGATTTAATGTTAATGATCGACCCTAGATTCAAATAGTAAAAGGATTCCTACTTTATATTATAAGTACCTTTTGAATTGAAATTAGGTTGGATAAGAAAAACTCACTGAAAGAGGGTCATTAAATCAAGCCTTATTAGGTTTTGTAAAGGAGGAACTATCGTGGAGCAAGTATACCCAAAGTTGGAGAGTAATCAAAGCGAGGTAAGAAGAGGAACATTGGGTACAAAGACAGCCCAAAAGTTAAGGTACATGAAAGAGAATTATCAATTATATCTTTTTGTTTTGCCGGCAGTAGTTCTTATAGTTATTTTTAAATATATTCCGATGTACGGTGCTATCATTGCATTTAAGGATTTTAATCCCTTACAAGGAATCATTAACAGTCCTTGGATAGGATTTGAAAACTTTAAAAAGTTTATGAGTACTCCTGATTTTATGAATCTATTAGGCAATACATTGAAATTAAGTGCTTATGGTTTGATATTTGGCTTTCCGGTACCGGTCATTTTAGCACTTATGCTTCATAGAATTAAAAGCGTTGCGCTGAAGAAAAACATTCAACTAATTCTATATGCACCCAATTTTATTTCCGTGGTAGTAGTTGTTGGGATTGTTTTTATTATGTTATCACCAGTAGGACCAATAAATCATATCATCGGCTTATTCGGAGGTAAGTCAATAGATTTTATGACAGAACCAGGTTACTTTAGGTCCATTTATATAATTAGTGATATGTGGCAATTCGCAGGTTGGGCTTCTGTTGTATATCTAGCAGCACTTGCAAACGTAAGCCAAGATTTAATTGACGCTGCAAAAATGGATGGAGCAAATATCTTTAAACAAATTATTCATATAGATTTACCTACAATTAAACCGATTATGGTAATTCAGTTTATTTTAGCAGCTGGAAATATTATGAGTATAGGATTTGAAAAAGCTTATTTATTGCAAACTTCAATGAATATTCCTACTTCAGAAATCCTACCAACCTATGTTTTTAAGATAGGGTTGCAAATGGGTGATTACGGTTATTCAACTGCAATTGGATTATTTAATTCTGTTATTAATGTCATCTTACTTTTAACTGTTAACAAAATTGTGAAACGGTTAAACGAAGGAGAAGGTCTATAAGAAGAAACGGGGTGAATTTCATGTTTAAGCATCAAACAAAGACAGATAGGATTATCTTAACAACAAACGGTATCATCATGACATTAATCGTTTTAGCAATATTAGGACCATTAATCTATGTTGTAATGGCATCGTTTACAGACCCTACAACATTATTAAACAGTGGATTAACTTTTAATCCATCAAAATGGACATTCCAGGGGTATTTGCGAGTATTTAAAGATGGTTCCATCTTAACAGGATTTAGAAATTCATTATTTTATTCAACTGCTTATTCTATTATATCCGTATGTATAACTTTACTTGCTGCTTATCCGTTATCACGGAAGGATTTTGTGGGGAGAAAAGTTATTATGACAATATTTATAATTACCATGTTTTTCGGAGGAGGATTAATACCAACATATCTGTTAGTAAAAAATTTACACATGTTAGATACCGTTTGGGCCATTATTTTACCTGGATCAGTAAACGTATGGAACATTATCTTAGCAAGAGCTTATTTTCAGGGAATACCCAATGAATTAAGGGAAGCTGCAGTAGTCGATGGAACATCTGAGATGCAATATTTCTTTCGAATCTTACTGCCGTTAAGCAAACCAATCATTGCCGTTTTAGTATTATACCAATTTGTTGGACAATGGAACTCCTATTTTGATGCGATGATCTATCTAAAAAGTGACAACTTGCAGCCATTACAAATTGTGTTAAGGTCCATTCTAGTGCAAATGCAGCCTAGACCCGGAATGGTCCAAGATGCACAGAATACTGCGCAATTGCAACAAATCGCTGAAATGGTCAAATATGCTTGTATTGTTATTTCAAGTTTGCCATTAATTATAATCTATCCTTTCTTCCAAAAGTACTTTGAAAAAGGAGTCATGGTAGGTTCTATTAAAGGATAAAAAATAGAGTTAAAAAAAACTATTTTTAGGGGTGATTTAATAATGAAAAAGAAGAAAAAAATCAGTTATTTAGCAACTACAGCTTTTGCTGCAAGTTTACTGGTTGCAGGATGTTCTAATTCAACTTCGAGTTCAGCTAGTAATGCAAAAGGGCAGAATTCATCACCAAGTTATGGTCTTAAAAATGTACAATTGCCATTAAAGAAGAAGGAAACCTTAAAATTCCTTACGCAAAGCTCGCCATTAGCGCCAAAAGACCCAAATGGTAAATTAATCTGGCAAAGGTTTGAAAAGGATACCAATATTCATATTGACTGGACCAATTATACATGGGATCAATTTCCAGATAAACGGAATTTAGAGCTTGCCAGCGGGGATCTCCCAGATGCAATTTTTAATGCTGGTTTAAGTGATAATGATATTTTGAGGTACGCGAAACAAGGAGTTATTGTTCCTGTAGAGAATTTAATCGATAAAGATATGCCAAATCTGAAAAAAATCCTTGATTCTCATCCACAATATAAAAAGTTAATCACAGCTTCGGATGGACATATTTATTCCTTCCCATGGATTGAGGAACTTGGAACAGGAAAAGAAGCGATTCAAGCGCTAGATGACATTCCTTGGATCAATAAGAAGTGGCTCGATGAGTTAGGTTTGAAAATGCCAACTACAACAGATGAGTTGGAAAAAGTGCTTCTTGCTTTTAAAGAAAAAGCGCCAGCAGGTAACAATACTATTCCGATGTCCTTCATGATTAACCATGGCGGTGAAGATCCAGCCATGCTTTTAGGAGCTTTTGGAATGGGAGATAACGATGACCACTATATGGTGACTGAAGATCAAAAAGTGGTCTACACAGCTAACCAACCAGGATATGAAAAGGGTATCGAATGGCTTCACAAACTTCAGACAGAAGGCTTAATTGATAAAGAGGCTTTTACTCAAGATTGGAATACCTATGTTGCAAAAGGAAAGAATTACCGCTATGGATTATACTTTACTTGGGACAGAGCCAATATTAGCGGAAATAATGAAGACTACGTTCCACTGCCTCCATTAAAAGGCCCTGACGGAACAGTGAATGTACCAAGAACAAATGGTATGGGTTTTGATAGAGGCAGAATGGTTGTTACAAGTTCCAACCAGAATCTTGATTTAACAGCTAAGTGGATTGATAAAGTCTATGAACCGATTCAATCTGTACAAAATAACTGGGGTACGTATGGAGACAAAACACAACAAAATATTTTCGAACTTACAAGCGCTGGGACATTAAAGCATTTGCCGCTAAACGGTACAGCACCTGTGGAATTAAGACAGAAAACAAATGTAGACGGTCCTTTGGCTGTATTGAATGAATACTATGGAACAGTAACAACAAAACCGGATGATGCAGCATGGAGACTTGATATTTTGCATAAAACATATGTCCCTGCTATGAAAGCGACTTATAATTATCCACCTATTTTCCTAGATAAGGATAGTCAAGACCAATTAACACAACTTGAGACTGTAGTTAAACCATATGTAGAAAGAATGAAAGCAGAATGGATCTTAAAAGGCGGCATTGAATCACAATGGGATGATTACGTAAAAACTTTGGACAAGGATGGTCTTTCAAAGATTCTTACAATTAAGCAGCAAGCTTATGATAAGTATAATTCAGGAAAATAAGCTACTGGTGGTAAAGCTATTAAATAGTAAAATAAGTCCGAACAGAATATTGTTTTCTGTTCGACTTGTTTTAAATAACTGTAAATGTTAGGTGATGAACATAATGTTTGATGTAATCGCATTAGGGGAAGTTTTAATCGATTTTACACCAGCAGGGAAATCCGAAACTGGGGAAGTCCGATTTGAACAAAATCCTGGGGGTGCGCCCGCAAATGTACTTTCCGGATTAGCTAAATGGGGGAAAAGAACAGCTTTTATAGGTAAGGTAGGCAATGATCAGTTCGGACATTATTTAAACTCAGTTTTACAAAAAAACAATATCGACACTAGTGGAGTTGTTTTCACTGATGATGTTAATACAACATTAGCTTTTGTCCATTTAGATGAGGAAGGAGATCGTACTTTTAGTTTTTATCGTAATCCCGGTGCGGATATGATGATAAGGGAAAGTGAAATAGACTTAGAGATTTTAGCAAATTCCCGTATTTTTCATTTCGGTTCGATTTCTATGACGCACGAGCCTTCCGCTTCAGCCACTTTAAAAGCAGTGACTTATGCAAAAGAAAAGGGGCTCCTCATCTCTTATGACCCTAATTTAAGATTGAGTCTTTGGGAAGATTTAAATCAAGCAAAAAATATGATTGAACTTGGTTTAAAGTTTGCAGATATTTTAAAAATATCTGAAGAAGAACTTGAATTTATTTCGGGAACAAAGGACCTTATAAAAGGTACCAAATTTCTATATGATTTTTTTCATACAAAACTTATTCTAGTAACTTTGGGGTCCGAGGGATGCTTCTACCGTTTAGAGGAAAGAGTGGGCCGATGTAACGGATTTGAGGTAGAAGCTGTTGATACAACCGGTGCAGGAGATGCTTTTTTAGCTGGGATTTTATATCAAATAATAGAAAAAAAACAAGTGCTTTCAAGCTTGTCTTTAAACGACCTGGAACAGATGGTGTCTTTTGCTAATGCGGTTGGTGCTCTTGCAACAACTAAAAAAGGTGCCATTCCTGCCATGCCATCTCTTGAAGATATTCAAGGGTTATATACTAGGTCAATATAATAGAAGAAAAGGGGAATTATATTATATGACTTATATAAATATGATAGAAAAGTTTCGTCCTCAATTTCACTTTTCACCAGAAGCGAACTGGATGAATGATCCAAATGGAATGGTCTATTATGAGGGAGAATACCATCTGTTTTATCAGTACCACCCTTTTGGTACGACATGGGGACCAATGCATTGGGGACATGCGGTAAGTAAGGATTTAATTCATTGGGACCACCTTCCTATAGCACTCGCTCCAGATGAGCTTGGAACTATATTTTCTGGGAGTGCTGTTGTAGATTGGAATGATACAACAGGATTTTTTAATGGCGAATCCGGACTTGTTGCGATATTCACTCATGCAGACAATTATCCAGACTCTGATCGTCCTAGACAAAGACAAAGTCTGGCCTATAGCACTGACAATGGGCGAACTTGGAATAAATATGACGGAAATCCAGTATTAGAAGAAGAAAGTATAACTGACTTTCGGGATCCAAAAGTATTTTGGCATAAGGAAACGAATAAATGGATTATGATTCTAGCGGCTGGTAATCATGTTCGATTGTATACTTCCCAAGATTTAAAAACATGGGCTTTTGCAAGTGAATTTGGTAAAGAGGCGGGGTCCCATGCCGGTGTTTGGGAATGTCCGGACTTGTTCAAATTACCGGTTAACGGAAATCCAAATCATAACAAGTGGGTAATGATTGTTAGTATCGGGAATGACTCACCCTACGTAGAGGGCTCAAGAACACAGTATTATATTGGTGATTTTGATGGATTAACGTTTACGAATGATTATTCTAACGATACAATCCTTTGGTTGGATTATGGAAGAGATAATTATGCTGGTGTGACATGGTCAGATATTCCCAATGAGGATGGAAGACGTATTTTTCTTGGTTGGATGAGTAATTGGAAATATGCAAATGAAACTCCAACCGTTTCTTGGAGAAGCGCTATGACCATTCCGCGTGAATTAACATTAACGGAAAGTTCTGATGGAGTAAGAATCATACAGAATCCAATATCCGAACTGGAAAAAATAAGACAGGAAAAATACTCCTGGGATGAACTCATGATTAAACCTAATGAAAATATATTGTCGAATGTATCCGGGGATCAGTTAGAAATTATCGCTGAATTTGAACTTGAATCATCAACAGAATTTGGATTTAAACTTAGAAAATCAGATTCTGAAGAAACCATTATCGGATATGATGCTGCTGAGAATTCATTATTTGTTAATCGTATTAAATCTGGTATGACTGATTTTAATGGGTATTTCCCTTGTACACACAGTGCACCCTTGTCTATTAACAATAATCGAGTAAGAATGAGAATTTTTGTAGATTGGTCTTCTGTGGAAATATTTGGTAATAACGGAGAAATAGTGATTACTGATCAAATTTTCCCAGACTCTGCAAGTAAAGGTTTAGAGTTGTATACAAAAGGTGGAAATGTAAAATTAGTATCCTTATTGATTTTTCAATTAGAATCGACTATATAATTTTAAATTTTTCAACATTGGTTACGGGAAAAATTCTTTGAATTTTCATATTGATATTAACCAAAGTGATACTAAAGTGATATAAACCAAAGTGAAGCAGTCTTAAAATATAAGACTGCTTACTTCATCATTTTTTTTATTTTGTCAGCTTTTTGTTGCAACTTTTCCATGTATTCAGTACAACCATCCGTCGCGATTTGAAATTAAGCTTGACTGAAGTTATCCCCTTTGAATATAGCCCATGCAGATGCACGCGTATTGATTTGTTGGAAACATAGACATAAATCAAAATGGTAATTATTACAAGAAGTATTAGTAAGGAGTGATTAAAATGATTGAAAAACAGATTTCTGTCAACCTTCCTCGTGGTCTACAGGCTCAGGGTGCTACTGAGTTTGTAAAAAAAGCATCTACTTTTAATAGTGAAGTAAACATTATTAAAGAAGATAAGATGGTCACTGGCAAGAGTATTATGGGCGTTATGTGTTTGGCGGTTAGAAAGGTAGATGAACTAGTTCTAATTGCAGATGGGAATGATGAACATGAGGCCGTTACGACTCTTGAGGATTTCCTTTCAAGCAAGCCTTTGTTGAAGGAATAGAGGAATTAAAGAGGGCTAGAAAAGATTGTTCTCAAGGAAGCCGGTATCTTACTATAAGATTTCAGTCAATTTTTGTATTTATGTTTATAGCATAATAGGAAGGAGGAAGAGGATCATGCATAGTATGCGTTGGGTGTGGAGTTATATACGGAATTATAGGGTTAGATTATTCATTAGTCTTTCATTGTCATTATTTATTTCCGCACTTAATATGGTTAACCCTTATGTTGCTGGAAAAATTGTGGATAAAGTTATTTTTGAACATCAAGAGCACTTATTAATACCCCTTTTAATGACCATGATTGGTGTAACGATCGTTAAGACTGTTATTCGTTATAATTATCAATTATCGTTTGAGCGTATTTCGCAAGGTGTCATTTTTACAATCAGAGAAAAATTGTATGATCGGCTGCACCAACTAGATTTTAGTTTTTATGACAGAACCAAAACAAAATTTTGGAATCCTACATCCCCCTACAGTTTTTTGCCAGTCATGCAGCCTTAAGGCTGCGATTTTTCTTCAGAAATAAGGACTTTATAAGCTTAAGGGTAAAAGCATACAGAACGACTTTGGGCGGCAGCACTACGGACTGATCAGAAAGGAAAGAGCACCCTTTCTGTCATTCTGTATGTGTCGCTTCGGCATTAAATGGACCGATAACCACGGACTGTACGGCTAACGCCTACATTCCGTAGGTTCCTGTTCCATTTACGGCTATCGCCGCCATACCGAACGAGCCGAAAACCGGAAAAAAGATTGAAAGACCAAAAGAATAAAAGACAAAAGGAGAGCAGCCGAAACGGCTGCTTTTATTGTTGATTTTTTTTCTTTACGAATTAAAAGACACTAATTAGTGTCTTTAAGAAGCATATTGGTTGAAGGTGATTTAATCCATATTATTCATTGATCAATAAAAAGAGCAAGGCAAAATTGTATAATTTCTATATGAAGGGTGTCGAGCCTTGCTCTTTATTATTTAAATTGTTCAAATTGGGAAACAAAATACATTTTTTGGAATTTTATAAAATCTACCGTTAAGGGAACGTAACTAATCGAGAATTATTATAGATGCTTTTACAACAAAAAAAGGCGTCAGATTGACGCATCAATTTGAAACAAAAACATGTTGAAGGGTTTAAGAAGGATTACATAATTATTATGAGAAAAATGCTGAAATATGACAGACAATCGTGGACTGTAAACATACGAGTAAATTAGTTTTGCTGCGTAATACGAAGATAATTTGCAATATAAGAAAAGGTACTTGTTCAACGGAGTTCAACAAGACATAGTAATTAAGATCTTCAACAATAGGGCGCGTTTTTTTAGCAAGAAAGCGTATTGGGCATTTAATGGAGTAAGGCTTATTGAACTAAAGGTCAAAATACTTCAATAAAAGAGAGCAGATGAATTCAGCAAACTATAAGAAATTAAAACAGAATGAAGATGGTAAAATAAATTGGAATGATAACTAATTTCTTTACACTGGAATTTTGGTCACATTCTTGTCGAATAAACATTAAGGAGGAATAACTATGTCAAAAACAAATCAAAAAATCGTTCCGCATTTATGGTTTGACAAGGAGGCAAAGGAAGCAGCCGAGTTTTACGCTTCCATATTCCCGGACTCAAAAATTACGGATGTAACAACAATCCACGACACACCATCAGGCGACTCCGATTTAGTCTCTTTTGAGCTTTGGGGGCGAAAGTTCATGGCAATCAGCGCAGGGCCTTTGTTCAAGTTCAATCCGTCGGTGTCTTTCATAGTTAATTTTGACCCATCGCGAGAAAAAGACGAGAGAAAAAATAAATGAGGTTTGGAACAAATTGTCCGAAGGTGGCACAGCGTTAATGCCACTTGATAAGTATCCGTTCAGTGAGAAGTATGGCTGGATTCAGGATAAGTATGGTTTGTCCTGGCAGTTAATCCTTACCAATCCAGAAGGTGAAGAGCGGCCGGCATTAGTGCCGTCACTTTTGTTTGTCGGCGATAAATGCGGCAGCGCGGAAGAGGCTATTAATTTTTATTTATCAGTATTTAAGAACGCAAAGCAGGGACTTATCGCCCGCTACCCTAAAGGAATGGAACCTAACAAAGAAGGAACAATCATGTTCTCTGATTTCATGCTTGAAAATCAGTGGTTTGCTGCAATGGATAGCGCGAAAGAGCACAAATTCAGTTTTAACGAGGCACTCTCATTTATGGTGTACTGCGACACACAAGATGAGATTGATTACTACTGGGAAAGGCTCTCTGCAGTTCCTGAAGCCGAGCAATGCGGCTGGCTGAAAGATAAGTATGGCTTATCCTGGCAGATTGTGCCAAGTGAGATGGACGAGATGATGAACAAGGGCACACCGGAGCAACTTGCGCGCGTAACGAAAGCATTTCTTAAAATGAAGAAATTTGAACTTGAGAAATTACAGAAAGCATACAAGGGATAATGAGAATACAGCCTGGTTGTTCCGCATTAGAAAAATGAGAAAAGCTTGTAACAAGGATAACAGGAATTTCAGGACTCGTACCTTCAGAGATAATAATATCTTTTACCGGACAAGCATCTGCATCAAAATAATTTTTCATCTTTATCTCTCCTGTAAATAAGTTCGAGTTGATGATAATAGCAGATTTAGCTTTTGTCAAACGAAGATGCTTTACCTAGAATTTTTAAAAAAACAGTTATTCTATTAAAGGGCGCGCTTCTTAAGTTAAACAATTATTAAAGAAAGTGTTGTGTTTACCGACTAGGGCATTGTGTCAATAATGCTCCTAGATAGGAAAAACAAGGTGCGGATGAAAAAGAAACAATTAACTAGTATGAATTGCCTTGAATTGTTTACATCAGTACGCTATTTAATAAAAAATTTTTATAAATTAACGGAGAAGGAATCATGACTTATCCAACACCAATTACAGATAATAAAAACTATAAAGGAAGCGGAAAATTAACAGAAAAAGTAGTCGTCATTACAGGGGGAGATAGTGGGATTGGGAAAGCGGCTGCTCTTGCTTTTGCGAAGGAAGGGGCAAAGCTATCTATTGTGTATTTAGGTGATCATGAAGATGCTGTCCAGACAAAAATGGAAATAGAAGATTATGGCAGTGAGTGTTTATTAATAGAAGGAGATGTAAGTAAGGAGAGCTTTTGTCAGGATTCCATTCGACTAACCATAAACACTTACGGAAAATTAGATATATTAGTGAACAATGCTGGAGTGCAGTTTCCACAAAAAAACTTGTTAGACGTAACTGCAGAAAACATCGAACGAACGTTTAAAGTAAATGTGTTCGGATACATATTTATGGCGAAGGCAGCACTTCCATATTTACAAGAAGGAGCAAATATCATTAATACATCCTCTGTTACCTGCTATTTAGGGCATGAGGAACTTCTTGATTACTCTGCAACAAAAGGGGCATTGTGGCTTTCACTCGATCGCTTTCTTTGTCATTGGCGCCAAAAAAAATAAGAGTAAATGCCGTTGCACCAGGACCTATTTGCTCACCCCTGACTTTATCTACGATGTCAGAAGAGGGTTTGGCGAAATTTGGTGCTATTACACCAATGAAACGGCCCGCACGTGACCCGAATATCAGACGCTAAAAATTAAGTGTCTGATATTTTTTTAATCTAATCCATTATGATCATGTTCCACCATGCTCTCAACAATAAAAAACCCTGTGAACCGTTGCGCTGACGAATGAGTGCTTATTTTCAATAAGATCTTCCATAATCGGGCGCAATTCTGCAGCATGAATTGTGCTCTTTCTTTATGTTATGGGCCATTATGTTGAATAAGATCACTTTTATTTTCTAATGAAGGTAAAATAAAAATCTCGTTTATATAAACGCCATTATCGGCTGATCCCAGCGTAGCTGACACAGACCGCAAAGTAAGAAGATGAAAAAGTTCCTGAAACGGTAAGTATCGGAACTTTATTTTCTTTTTAAGTTTTTTCACCCGTTGGCTAAAATAGGAAGTACTGTTACTATGCACAAAGTTCAAATGCCGCGGACAGAAACGGAACTTTATTCGAAATTACGGTCTAATTATTACCTGTTTTTAACATCTAATTTGCGGATAATGACAGCTACGCTGGTACTCCTCCTATTCGGGTGGTTCCAAGTATGATTTCCAATAACATTTCCATTCGAAACCAATTGTTTTAGAATGGCTTGACGGTTATGTGTTACATTGCACCCTAAAATATTTCCACAGCAAATAGATTTCATGGATTGATTCCAGTTGCATGAATAGAACTTCGCTTTTTCTCAAAAAATAAGCTAAAAAGGTGGGAATATCATGATATATATTTTGGCGATTATTGCATTAATCATGATTATTGGGTTAATTGTTTCATTAAGAACAGGTAAAGCAATCAGTGCGGGAAATAGTGAATATGATAAAGAAATTCACGAAAATATTCAAAGACACCCTATTCTGCTTAATCCTGTTTTTCTTACCTATATCATTGCAATAGGTGCAGTTCTTGTTTATATCATCTATTTAGCCTTTACCTGATTCAAGGTTCAATGACCAAGGCTCTTTTATACCGTAACAAGCCCTTTGATATGGTATCATACAGACTTATATATTTTGTTTAAAATATACCATTAATTATTACATGGTATTGATAGTCGACTGATAAGTCTGATAATCGAGTGCCATTTCAAGAGCTGGTAGACTGGATGATTATTCAGCAAGAGGGGCAACCTATGCCTTCTAGAAAGGTTGCTATTGGTCGAGGAGATTTATTATCTCATCCAGCCGTTTGGTCTGTGTCAGCAACGCTGGGATCAGGCCAATATATGATGCCAACGGTACTAGTAAAGTTCAAACGATTTGGCCACTCGATTTTAATCTTGATAAATCTGCCGTCTCAGAAAGAGAAACCGTAGAAATAAAGAATTCACTTTTGAAAAAGAAACATACAAGATTAAACAAGTAGAGTTTTCACAGCTAGAAACAAGAGTTGTCGTTACTACACCTACACCTGACAGGAACCCCATACCGGATAAGGATGGAGGCCTAGGTAGAGTGATGAGCAAAGTGGAAAATAAATTCCTTCATTCAAGGAAATCAGATAAAGAATACGGTTCTCACGTCGATAATAAAAAATCTGGTGTATTTTTGAAATCAGCTGGCGAAAAAGTTGTTCCAATATTTAGTAAAGGTGAAGTAGAGGGTGCAAAAGAGGAATATATTATGTTTTTTGCTCCGGTTAAGGATCGCCTGGACTGCATTCTTGAAGTTGGTGATGATATTAAAATACCATTAACGAAGTAGGAACGTTGTTTCTTTGATTGTTTAATGATTATATTCCCCAAACGGGCGCAATTCTGCAGCAAGGATTGTGCTCTTTCTTTATGTTAAGGGCCAGATTGTGGAACAACATTTTTAAAGGTATTTGGATATTTATGTTAAATTGAGTACGAAATAAACATGGAGTAAAGAACATCTTAATTCATATAACCATCTTTAAAGTATTTTTTAGGAGGGATTAGAGATGAAATGTAATGTTGGGAAAACCGAGCAAGCAATAAGAATTGGGATTGGTTTTGTTATAATCCTAGTTGGACTGTATTTCAGAAGCTGGTGGGGAATAATTGGATTAGCGCCTATCATTACTGGTGCTACCCGCTATTGTCCAGCGAATGCTATCCTGGGAATTCAGAATTGCAAAGTTGAAAATAAACACTGAATCATAGTTGTATCACTTTATTGAATAAAAGATCTCCCGGAAGCCAAATGCTTTGTGCGACCAAGTGTAGGCTAAAGTCAGACGAAGTCGTAGCTTTCGTATCGATAAGAGTATTCTCTTACGCAAGTTGGCGCAAAATTCTTATCGAATCCGAGTATTTCTCCTTAATTGCGCTTATGATAGGCAATGATTCCTTCATGCTCCCTCAAAGGGATTGTATTTATCATTTTGGAGTTTCTGGTGAATATTCAAGCAAATTTTAATGAGGTGATTATTTCTAGTTTTCAAGGAAATATAGAAAAAGCGATCGGACAGGCTGATTATCAGTGGTTGATGTTTTATCCTTGTATATATTTTTTTGCGATGTGGGATGCCTGGAAAGATGCAGGAGGGGAGAAAGATCGATACTCCTTCCTGCCGTTTGTGTTTGCGGCGTATTTCGTCACGATCGGATGTATTTACTCATCAGATTTTAAGCTATTTGGGGTGTTATTAGGACCTGTTTGGCTTCCGATGTTGTGTGTGATTCCAGGTGTTATAATTGGAATACTAGCGAAAAGAATTATCGCGTATTAAAAAAGAAAAGTCACTGTAATGTCGTGCCTAAATTAGGTAATTAAGTAGTAAAAAGGTTCTTGAAGATCCTTTTTCATTTGCAGATAAGAAGCTTTAAGTAAAATAGGCAGAAAAAGAAATATGTTATTCTTATTCCGCAATCGGGCGCTTGTGCGGCTGAGCCTAGGTCGATGACACACCTGTATGAAAATAAAGCTGGAGTTAAATATATGGGCTTAGACATTATTAAAGCTGATAGAATTATCCAAAAATATCAACCCAATCATCTTAAGTTATTTCGACCACCCGGGGGATATATAGATACAGCCTTACTTCGAGAAGCAAAACAGCTTGGATATAAAGTTGTGCTTTGGTCTTATCATCAGGACACAAAAGATTATTCCTTACCAGGAGCATAAGTAATAGCTGATCATATTATTCGCCATACAAGAAATGGGGATATTGTGCTTTTACATGACGGCGGTGGAGACCGAAGGCAAACCATTCAAGCTCTAAACTCGATTCTTCCTGCCCTAAAACAACAAGGGTTTCAGTTTGTAAGTGTATCAGAATTACTCCAGTTATAATAAGCAAAACGATCACAAATATATTTTTTTTAATTGACTATTCAACAAAGATGAGGCTGCTCCGGCAGCCTTTTTCTTATTCCACTAACGTAAGCAGTTTAGTGGAATAAGGACGTATTTGCAGGTAACTATATTGTATAGATTAAAACGTAATTGAAGTTAAATATTTTAAAAAAGCAAAATATGTAAGGCAGACGTTTTATATGGATTGTTTGCATTTTTATTTAAAAGACAAAGAAGTACCTGTACTTATTAGTCCATCTTATAAGGGCACAGTAACGCCTATGAAATGAGAGAGGAAACAACAGAAATATTAAATTATATTCGAGTGAATTTTCCATCCATTAAATATACAAAAGAGTATTGGAGTGGTCCCTATTAAATTTCTTTATCAAATAACGGGTGCAAGAGTTGAACATCGAGATGCCATAATGGTGGCTTTTCTTGTTTCACTACTGAAGCAGGTTATTTTAACAGGTCAAGAATATTTTATTTTCTTAGCTCGCTGGAAGCAACCCAATTTGGTATTAAAGAAAAAAAAGGAAATTGACATACAATCTACAGGATTTATAATGATAATAATTTTAAATAAGGAGTGAAAGAAATGAGTACTATTTCTTTATCGAAAGATAAGCAACAAAGTGTTTTGGCGAAAGTATATGCTTACATGTTCATTGGACTTATGATAACTGCGTTAACATCATACGAAGTATCACAAAACATAGCAGCAGTTGAATTAACGAAAAACACATTTTTCCTTATTGTCCTGTTCCAATTAGGGCTGGTTGTTGCATTAAGCTTTTTCATTACAAGAGTTCACCCAATCGTGGCAACCGGTTTGTTTATCCTATATTCGATTTCCACTGGCGTTGTTCTTAGTCTCATTTTGCTTGCTTACACTCAATCAAGTGTTACTTCAGCATTTGTCACTACTGCAGGAGTGTTCGGGTTATCAAGCTTTTACGCAGTAACCACGAAAAGAAACTTGAACGCCTGGGGCGGTTATCTGTTCATGGGGGTGATCGGACTTATTCTTTCATCTGTTATAAATTTCTTTATCGGAAGCGGTCCGATGGATTTTGTCATTAGTATCATCGGCGTTGTTTTATTCATTGGGCTAACAGCATATGATACGCAAAAAATAACAACAAACAGAGAATATGCAACTTATCCAGTGCTTGGTGCATTTATTTTATATCTCGACTTTATCAATATGTTTCTGTATATTCTCAGGTTGTTTGGTTCAAAAAAATAGAAATAAAAGGCTATGTATTTATTTCGATTACTTATCAGTTTGCATGAACTCTATCAAAAATATGCTGATCCAAGTTTTGGGAATATTCTAAGTTTCCTGCTACTTTTGAAGCACCACCGTATTTTGGATGTAAACGTTCATATTATAAAACCGATCATTTACCACAGCAGAAAGAGGGATAAAGTTAGATTATTAAACGAATGTTGTCCTTACTGTTGATCCAGTAAGATTGAAGTAATGTCGGTAAATGACACAGATTATTTTATTTAATTTTATTCAACAAACGGGCGCAATTCTCTAACAAGGAATTGCGTCTAATTTTATAGACTAAAAAAGACGAAGTAAGGAGGAAATTAAAATGAGTTATGAAAAATTACAAGCAATCGAAGGTGGCAGTGGTGGATGCGCTTGTTGCGGTTATCAGTATTCGCATTTACCATTACAAAGTTTAATTGCAGTAGATTTTGGTCATGCAGCGGTAACGAAGAACGGCGAAGAAGTATACAACGAAATGGATTCAGAATTCAAAAATGAAGATTTATGGACAGCGCAAGATGCAGAAAACTTAGCAAAAGAAGAACCTGACAATGATTGGAGAATACACCTTGTTGCACCTTTAAGCGAAAGACATTATCAACGTCAAGAAGATGGTTTGTGGGTTGTATTTCGTATCTACACCGTTGCTGACAACATACAGCTGTAAAAAGCTAAATAACCCACGAAAAGAGTGTTTCCGATACCTTTGAACCTGATTAAAAGTTTCTTTGAAATCTAAACCTCTTCTCTTTAACTCCACCTGTATAACAGGTAGTCCATTAATTAAAATCGTAACATCTTAACGATTTTTGTACTTTCCTTCCACCGTCGTCTGGCGGGTAACTTGGAATATATTTTTACACCATTCGCACGTGTTGAAAAGCTCTAAATAAATTTCCGTTCCGTCGTCAAGCTGGAAAACTTGTTTGTCAAGTAATTTTTTTTCGTTTCAAAAATGCTTTTTCCATCGATCTGCGTTAAAAAACGGCTGAATTCTGTATCAGTTAGTGGTTGATCTTCTAACTTACTTTCGTTGAACCGGTTCAGTTGGTTTCTGAAGTTATTTATCAGTGCATGATAATCATTGATAGCTACTTGCTCATATCCCTGACGAACAAGTTGTTCTATCATATGACCGACTGTACGAACGGAGGTAAGAGAGGTCGGGGGTTAACCACCTCTCCTATATGGCAGCACGAAGGAATCAGCGAAAGAAATGGCGTTGTTTCAGCTACGAAAAGCTCAGGAGGAAGAAGGTACCAGAAACTTAAAACAGAGGTTACTCGTTAATATGTAAAAAGAAGGCTCCAGTATATTGAACTATAACCCGAATATTGGACACTAATAAAAAGTGTCTTGTATTCGGTTTTTTTATTTCTTGCAAAAGAAATTTTTAAAAAGCTCAAAGAGTTGGAAAGGCAGGCTCTGAAGAAAAAACGGTATTAACATCATCCGAGAAATTTCATCTTATTGAGAAGACAATTCGTGAGCACCAATTAAAATAATATGCTATATATTTAAACATATATAGCATATTATTTTTTAACATATATATATATGATTTATTTATTATTGTTTTCTATATCATCATTATTATTAAGTATAAATTATATTATTAATAATGGTCACCTGTAGTGTTAAAAGATAGAGGAAAGCATCTTTAACGAGTACTTGATCTTTATAAAAGATAAGACTAATATTTATGTTCAAATTATCAGAATTTCCCGTTAATTAATATACAGCGAAATTAGATGAAAGGTTATACGTAAAAGAAAAGATAAATGCGTTAGAATGAAAATCTCAGACATCCTAAATTAAGGGGATTTTATGTTTCAATTCGGAACCATCTTAAAAACATTGGGAAAAATTTTATATTAGGACTTTTACCTTTTTTTATTAAATTATTAATTTTGCCCTAGAGTACTTTGTGTAATGTATTTTAAATAATTAGAGGCTGAATTTTCCTCTATGGTAGATAAGAATTTCAGCATACCTAAAATTCAATTCCCTGACGTGCAAACGTATTTGTTCTTCTTCGTGACGAGTTTCTTCTATTAAAATATAATTTATTTTTAAATTTCATTATAGTCCTGGACTATTAATTATAGTGGTCATTAGATGTTAGCTTTTAAAATGATTCACTGCTAGTCTGTGAATTTAATTATGGATTTTACACTATTTTGTTTACGCAAACTCTTAGTTCCGATAATATATAGTTATCGGAACTTAAAACCGGAAAAACCAGCCGTTAAGGAGGTTCGATATTATGTTAACTGAAAGTGGAAAATTTCTTCAGATTGATAATGAGAAACTGGAAAAAATAAAATTCTACATACAAAACTCTAAAAGTAAAAACACCCAGAGAAGCTACGCATCCGACTGGAATCATTTCACAGAGTGGTGTGAATTGAATGGACGAGATCCTCTACCGGCATCTGCTGGCACGCTTTGCCTTTATTTATCGGAATTGGCGGCGACACATAAATATTCGACCATACGAAGACGAGTTTCTTCTATTAATATGGCGCATAAATTCAAACATCATCTTCCACCTTCCAAGGAAGTTGAGATTCATGCCTTAATGGAAGGAATTAAAAGAGAGATCGGTACTCGGCAAGAACCGAAAAAGGCATTGATGCTACAGGTCCTTCCGCGCCTTAATCGATAAGATTGACACCTCAACTCTTATTGGAGTACGAGATAAAACTATTCTTTTATTAGGTTTTTCCCTGGCAAGCTGACGTTCAGAATTAGTATCTATTAATATAGAAGATTTAGAAATCAACGACTTTGGGATGGACGTAAGGGTTCGCGAAACTAAAACGAAAAATGATGATTTTATTAAAGGTGTTGTTTATACGTACAATGAATTTTGTCCAGTTAAAGCAACTAAAGAATGGATTAAAATAAGTAAAATCACTACTGGAGCGCTGTTTCGTTCCATTGATCGGCATGGAAATATCAAGGAAAGGTTGAGTGATAAATCCGTAGCACTCATCATAAAGAAATATATCGGGGAACTTGGGTTGGATGCAAGCGACTTTGCAGCTCATAGCTTGAGGAGTGGGCTTTCTACAAGTGCAGCCATGATGGGGATGACGGAAATAGCAATTATGAAACAAACGGGGCATAAAACCAGAGAAATGGTTGATCGTTACGTACAAGCAGGGTTGCGGTATAAAAACAATGCGAGCAGCATCTTAAAGAATTTATAATTTACAATTTTTAGTGTGTTGGAGATTTGCATTTAAACGAAATTATCTTTCCTTTGGCGTACAATTACTCATCTAATTTCGTTCTATATAAATTGTCAGAACGATTCTGAGATGTGTAAGTCGGGTATTACCTCCACAGTCTTCAAAACTGTTTGTGACCTGCGTGCCAGGTCAGGTGAGTTCGATTCTCACGCAGCCCCGCCAAAAGTGTTGGTATATCAACGTTTTCAAACGTTTGGAATAATTTGGTTTGAAGTACCGTTTTACCGATAGACTGTGTAGGGTATTATCAAATAGACTGTGGAGCCTCTTTTGGTATGTTGGGAACCCCAAACAAGTGAAGGAGGCTTTTTTATGGCAGAACAAAGCAAAAGAAAGGGAAAAAGGACCGTTGGGAACCGGTTATTCCTTGAGGAGGAAAAAACAAATACCAAAATAATGGATCAGGTTAAAACGCTTAAGGACTTATTTGAAACGTTTATGCGTGCAAAAGAGCTGGAGGGTCTGCGACCGCGGACTTTAAAGGAACATCGTTCAACATTTAAATATTTTCTATTATTTTTAGAACAAAAGTATCCCAGCATCGAATGCGCGATTGAAATCACAACCGAAGTGATTCGAGATTATGTATATTATATGAGTAAAGAAAAAAGGCTTTGGGATGATCACACCAAAGCATCCCGTCAATGCAAAACCGATAAAAAGGGACTGTCGCCTTTTACTGTAAACATTCGATTACGTACTTTAAAATGCTTGTTTAAATTTTTATACGATGAAGGACACCTCGATCATAATCCAACAGTTCGAGTCAAATTAATGAAAACAGAAAAAGATACGATTGAAGCTTTTTCCAAACAACAAATTTTAGATTTATTAAGACAGCCGGATCAACGAACATATGCAGGATTCCGTGATTATGTGTTGATGTTATTGTTTTTGGATACCGGAATCCGTTGTAGTGAGGCATTAGGGTTAACTAAAAAGAATTTTGATTATGAACAAAAAACCATTAAAGTACAGGCAGGACTCGCCAAAAATACTCATGCACGAATCTTACCTTTATCCAAAAAAACAGCAAAAGCATTAAATACGTTAATAAAAGAAAACGGTATATTTGAGGATATTGATTATATATTTCTTTCTAACTATGGTGGGAAAATCGACCCGAGCTGGGTCAGGTCCAGAATAAAAACTTATGGAAAGCAGGTAAAAATTGATAATATACGGGTTTCGCCGCATACCTTCAGGCACACGTTTTCCAAATTTTATATTTTAAACGGTGGTGATGCCTTTACCTTGCAGCGAATATTGGATCATGCGACGATGAATATGGTTAGAAAATATGTACAAATGAATGGCGAAGACATTAAAAATCAACATCATCAATATAGTCCAGTTAATAATCTTGTATGACAATTTAAATAAAAAGTTCGGTTCCTAAAGCTCTTAATTTCATTAAGGGCTTTTTTTGATATCGTTTTATGAAATAAAAAAAGACGCTATTTTTTGTTGAAAAAACTATTTAATAATTACTTGGAAAACCCTATTGCTTTTCTTTATGACGATTTTGTAGGATGAATTATCAAAAAAAATAGACCCCGCTCTAGCCGGCAGAGAGAAAGCAAGTGATTTGATAGCTTAATGTATAAAAAGAAAAAAATTTAAAAATTTCTGCAAAGTCTATTGCTTTTCTTTATAACGATTTTGTAGGATGAATTATCAAAAAAGATAGACTGCTCTAGCCGGCTGAGCGAAAGCAAGTGATTTGATAGCTTAATGTATAAAAAGAAAAAAATTTAAAAATTTCTGCAAAGTCTATTGCTTTTCTTTATAACGATTTTGTAGGATGAATTATCAAAAAAGATAGACCCCGCTCTAGCCGGCAGAGAGAAAGCAAGTGATTTGATAGCTTAATGTATAAAAAGAAAAAAATTTAAAAATTTCTGCAAAGTCTATTGCTTTTCTTTATAACGATTTTGTAGGATGAATTATCAAAAATGATAGACTGCTCTAGCCGGCAGAGCGAGAAAAAGTTTATAGCAAAAAAATTCTTAAGTTCAGTTGTAGAAGTTTGAAAAAGAATAGGGGGTAACCTTCGTGCCAATAAAACAAAAAAATATAGACGAGGCTTTTGGAGATTATATTTGTTTCCTAGATATAGTCAAAAAAGGAAGCCTAGAACAATGTCGGAGCATAAAATCCATTTCGTGTATTTCAAAAATTTCCTCAAACAAGCAGGATATACAGTTGAATTTGTACACGAGGTAACGGAAGAAATGTGTATTTGCTATTGGGTTTTTATGCGAAACAAAATAAAATGGGCTGACCATAAAAGGATCGGTAGTAAATTAAAGAAGCAACAAGCTGGATTGTCACCAGCAACTATCATTCTGCGAACTCGAACATTAAAGGCACAATTTAACTACTATAAAAAGAAGGGGTATATCGAGGAAAATCCTTGGCAGGAATTTAACTTAGAAAATGAAGAAGCTACCCCCCGCTACTGGAATGAACAAGAATTGACGAGGCTTTTCGAATCTGTTGATCGCAGCACCTTTGAAGGCGAAAGAAATTTTGCACTTTTCACATTTCTTTTAGATACCGGTGCTAGAATCAGCGAAGCCTTGCAATTAAATGAATGGGACATGGATTTGGAGAGTGGAGAAGTATATTTTTCAGCTCAAATAACTAAAAATAAATGTCCGCGAACTAGCCCGCTCGCTAAAGACACCATTTCTTTATTAAAAAGCTTGTTTAAGAAAAATGCTTCCTACAGGACATCCGGATCTCATGCTGCTTTCATAACCGCTAGTGGAACAAGATTAAAATATTCTGGTGCTCGATATTGCTTAGTTAGTAAGGAAAAAAAAGCAAAAATTAAACGTCCCCACTTACATCAATTTAGGCATTCTTTTGCGGTTCATTATACGTTATCCGGCGGTGATGAAAGTTCTTTAAGGGACATCGGTGGATGGAAAACCGAAAAAGCAATTAAAAGATATCGAAAAATTAGAACCAATGAATTAAAAGTTCAACATCAAAAATTCTCTCCAGTTAATAAGCTGTTTATATAAAATTAACTTGTAACAGAGTCCACACTGTCGTTTAAAACAGGTTTTGTACAAAAAATTGGTTCTTTTAAAGGGGATGAAATAATGGAAAAGCCAGTTGTCCAACTAACAGGCGTAGATTGTAACATTTTTTCAATAATTGGGAGAGCGGCGATGGCACTAAAAAGTGCTGGTCAGTCTGATCAAGCTAATAAAATGTGGGAAAGGGTTCAAGCATCAGATAATTATCAAGAAGCTCTGTCAATTATAATCGAATATGTAGATTGGGAGTAAAATTGTTCCCCCAATTACGATTGATTGCATAGTGGAATGCCACATTTTAATGATATTCATAAAGTGAAATTAATAACTTTGATGTACGATTGAAAAGGATTATCGAAACACAAAGAACCGCTGGTGCACACCTGCGGTTCTTTTCTGAACTAAATGGCGGAAGCAGACATGCGTTTTTATCTTATTCATCGTTTTTCACTGCCAGTTGCGTCTCATATAGAAAATATGGAATCTATGTCTCAGACGAATATGCGGTGAGGGAATCGAACAAAAGGAATCATGTTGACCATATCCCGTCGGGAAATCTATTATGCTTTTCAACTAAATTCAATGATGCCATGCATGAAGCCAAGAGTAAGGTTGGGGATCCTTCCAGAAATCAATGGCGACCGGATGCAACAAGCTGATAGGATTCCATTGCATCAGGATGTTAAAGACCAACTAAAAGAAGCGAATGATGGAGGATATTATTTCTGCTTTGACTCCTTTTTTTGAGCCATCATCCTGAAGCTTTCCGCTACCTACTTTAGCTGGGAATAGGCAGGCTCCATATAAGGGAAGATCCCTCTATTCGTTTCACGAAGGAGCATCGATTATTCCAAAAGCCGGAGGAACTCAACCCTGGAACCTATCTTTATCTATTTATGGCAGAAAACAGGAAAATAATGTTCTGTTCCGGTAATCCTCTTATGACATCTTTTGCGAAGGATTTGATAATCCCCGTGTTTCTCTAGATTAAACCAGCCAGGGTAACCCGACATGCTCTTATTCCATAACTCGATGACCCGACTCTAACCTGCAAGGGTCCGGGACTCCAAAGGACCAATCATTATTAGTATCAGCCAGAATTGGGAGCATACCTACCTTAGGAAACACCCATGTTATCGACAAGCTAACATTGGCTGTCGTCCTTCTCCCAAAAAAAAGCTTAAAAAACACCCCCAAGGAAGTAAAGGGTTCCGTTTTGAGCCGCTTATCTAATAAAGAAGAAAACTCGCCAAAACGGGTGTGGCGAGTTTTCTTCTTTATATGCCAAGTGCTATGTCAAATAACCGTTATCTCGGTATAGAATTTTTTGACTGAGGGAGTTGAACATGGCTCCAAATATTGTCAAATAGACTGCCTTCGGATGCCTATTTCGATTTAGTGAAAGAGCAGGGGGCTAGGGAATCGTCATGAAACGCGTCTCCTCGAAATACCAGATTGGCAAACGTTCCCAAGACTGGATCAAAAGCATCGATTATTCCTTCGGAAACGTGGATATCACCAAACTAGGCTTGCTACTTGCGTTCGAAGCCCAAAATGGGAAATTGAAACCCCACGTATCATGAAGTTGATTCTTCCGGAAGCGCGAAAAGAGTTAGATCAAAAATTTTGAAAACGGATTCGAGAGAATAGATATCATAACCAAAAAAGCTGGAACCGTCTAGGGAAGTCAACAAAAAGAGTTGGTTAGGCTCTTTAGTCTTCGTAAGGCTCGAAATTTTCGGGTTTCATATGGTAGAGGTCGATTTCGCTTTGAACGAATCGCCGGAAATTCTCGATTTTTTCCGGTGGATTGACGGTCTTATTTTGATTCGGTGTGCCAGATCGTTCCTGGAAACCACTTTTCATGCACGTACATAAAACGAGATGTCCTGTTCGGTCTCTTCCAGATGGTAGTTTAGCGATGGAACCAACCCCTTTCTGTCCACATTAAATCAAGAAAATGGTTTTGTCCCGGTTTTGTCTTTTTTTATACAGTAACGTTACTCTGTTACCGCAGGAGATCGTTGGTACATAAGTGTTTTCAGATTAACGGTAACGGACGGTAACGGACAAAACATACTTGCTGTTACTGCTGAAGCCGTTGGGACAGTAAGGACAGAATAGAATTAGTAACAGGTAACAGTATTTATATATATATTCGTCTGGATATTATTCTTTTAATGATTAAAGACGGGAATGAATTTTTTATATAAGGATAAATGTCATTTTTGCTGTTACTCGGTTACCATTTGACCTCAAAGCCTACAGGCTCTAATGATATAGCGGTAACAGAAGAGTAACAGTAAGTTAACAGCATGCATTTTACAAAACCGCAAATTCCTTGCGGCTCTATGAGTAACAGCGGCAACGGGAGCGGTGTTACCTAGGTAACACCAAAAAAGACGCGCCAGGCGTCTTATTTGTATTGCTCAGGATCGTATGTAAAGTCGAATCCCCATTCTTTGACATTATCCGGATTCAGAATGAGCACGCGGGAATTATGACCATTCTTCTTAACTTGTTTGGATAAATCGCCTTTTTCCGTCGGAATAAGCCACCCCTTATCCTTCCAGTAATTTTTGATTTCATCTGCTTCCTTTCCTAGCGCTTCATCAACTGCAGCTACAACAAGGCATATCATTTCCTTGTGATAAATGGCGTGATATTGTGCAGGCTGAATGTTGTACCATACCAAATTACGGTTACCGTCGATTTTTTCGAGGAATTTAATGAGCTTCTGTTTGTACTTGTCAATGGTCGTATTCTGAATATTCAGCTTGTACAGCTCATCAATGAAATCTAAATCAAGTTCTAAATCGAAAAATTCGTTGACGAGCACACCTGCTGTATAGACTACCGCATAATGGGAAGCCAGCGTCTTTGCGATAAAGTCATCCGTAACATTGTATTTGTACAATTTTTCTTTCTTGGAGGTAAACATGGTTTCAATCTGTGCTAGCTCATCCCCGTTCATTTTTTTTAGTTTTTCGACGAATACTCGTCCAATCACTCCGTAATTTTCCCGCATCGCTTTATAGAGAAGGTCTGTCGGAGTGTTCTCGTCCATCGGCATGCCGGTTAATACGACAACGCGTCTTGCGGTACCGCCGCTTTCTGTATAATCAAGCAGGCTGCTTTCTCCGTTTGACAGAAGCACGGTTTTCCAGTTGCTATTCGCCTGGAACCCTTTAATGGTTCCGCGTCCTTTTGTCTGACCGGTGACAAAAAAGTAAATCAGTTTCTCGAAATTTGCAGCATTGGCGCTCCTCGAGTTTTTCGTATCATCGAGCATAATCGGGTAGCTGTTTAAAAATTCCGATTTACGCTCGACTTGAACTAAATTATCTGCCCATGTACCGATGAGTGAGAGCGTTCCCCAAACAGTAGTCGCGACTTTCATCAGGGTAGATTTTCCTTTTCCTCCCCGACCGCTGTAATCAACGATGAATGATTCCACATCAAGAAGCGGAACTAAAACAGAAGCAAACGAGCTGAGGATATAAAAAACGTTATCAGGCACGTCTCGAACTTTCGCAAATACTTCACTCACCCATGACTCCACGGTCCCTCTTTCCACGAAAGCATCCATGATTTGCTGTGCTCCCTCTTTATCAGGCTGGATTTTAATATCATCCGGCACATTTGGGTGAATCAGATGTCCTTTGACAAGTCCGATACGGCTCGTCATGAAGCCTTCGTTTAGCTCATACTCATCAATGTAGCGGTCGAAGTACTTGACCAGTTCTTTACTATTAACGTCTGTTACTGCGAGATCATCATCGGCAAGAAGCGTCAGGTCATTACGTCTTGAAATCTGAAGAGCGGGAACAATAACGCTTTTTAACTCATCGTGCTCTCTCCATGAAATTTCATAGAAACGCTTGCACGTTTCAATATGTTTGTACTTCTTTGAGATAATCGGAACCTGACGGCAGACAGGAACCCACTTGTCCTTACTTTTTTCCATCCACAACTGGTTTCTGATAACGCGGAAACCATAAACAATCTCATCCACCAGCTCGTCAAATGATAAGCCTTTTTTTACGCTAGAAATCTCCATTAGAACTCCCCCTATTTTAAAAAGAGGGAACGTCCCAAAAAATTTTTCCTTTTCATTGAAGGGTAGACAACAAATAAATAGAATACCATAAATGACAAATTAATTTTTCACCGCAATACCTTTTGAGATCCGGCGTTGGCAGCGACCGGATTTTTTCATTCCCTTGCGAATGTTATTCAGTGAATCACGGGCGAACCCTTTAAAACGTTTGCCCCTTTATATTATTGCACAACATTCCGGAGAATCCTTTTTCTACAATGACTTTTGACATATGGTGATGTCTATTATTGAATGATTAATAATCAAATGCTTTTAGGATTAATGGAAGCAGAATTCGGAATATTCCCTAATGGAATACGACAAGTAAGAAGGAATACAGGACAAAGCATGATGGACAAACCCGCATTGCTTCGTTCCGAATCTGAAAGAAAACTTGTCGTATTCCTTTTTTATTTTCAAAGGGCACATTATTTTTCCATTTTTAATTATCGAAAGATTCAAATATCAATAAATATATCATAATAATCATACAATTCAAATAATACGCACATAGGGGGTGGGTGTATCTGAGCCTGTAAGTAAGCATCACCAAAAAATACGCGGCGGGAAAAACCTCTCGGTCTTAAAATTTTTCCATAAATTCTTTTCCTGGCATTACAATTAAGGAAAAGGGGGATTAAGAATGAGCCTAGAACTGATAAGCTACTATTTGCGCGATGTAAAAAGTCCAAAGGAGTTAGTCAAACATTTTATGCATGCTGTTTCTAAAGAAATGGCGCGGTTGCTCGTTTATATTTAAAGCCTGAAATTAGAAACCAATTTCTGACAGAGTTATTGGTGTTTCCACTCCGTTGACCGAAGTTAAGATTAAACCAATAAGCGAAAATACCTTTTTGGTGCAAGGTTTTTATGGACCATACGGAAACCATCCGAAATATCTCGCTTTTGAATGGAACATCAGGGTCGTTCCAGAAAAGGTAAGTTATGATGTTGGAAGATATTTTGTATCAGAAATTAAAGTGATAAAAGACAGCATGGTGCGTGGTTAACGTAGGTTCGGGGGAGAATTCGGGGAGGGGGAATTCCGGCAACGAAAAACGAGCCCAATTACAAGGCTCTTTTCTGAATGTGTTCCAGAATAACGGTACGTATCTCTTCCGGAAGTTCCTGGAAACTAATAGCTGTCTGCAAAACCAAATCGATCAACTCTTCCATATCACCGAATTCCTTTTCAAACTCTTGCTCCAGGTGTGCGCTCTCGTAGGTTATCTGCACAACCTCAGAGTCAAAATATAACTCCGTATAAAAATATTTCCTCTTCAGTTTCCCTTCGACTACTAGGAACAATTTATAAAAATCCTCTTTAGTATCGCCAATAAATTTCGTCAATTGATATCCTGTGATCGTTACGTTCATTTATTTCACCTCAGCCTACTATATGTTTTTCCTAATAAAATTTTCCGGCAGGAGAAAAATACTTTCGATCCATAATTTTTTTTACAAAACTCCTTTTTCTGATATTACAATTAAGAAAAGGAGGCACAGCACAACATGGAAAAATTATATTTTCGGAATGTTTACACTGGAAAGGTCTTATCAGAAAGTGAGTATGGAGAATTAGTCGAAAGGGAAGCAAGGCATCATTGGGAAGAGAATCTGCACGATTGTAGAGAGGATTATTCTTCTTACCAGAAGTTTAAAGAAAAATTCTCCGAATACGATGGTGACTTTGTACCTTGCGATGAAGAAGGAAACCATATTGATTGGGAACAGTACTAAAAAAGGGAGCCATTAAGGTTCCCTCCTCTTTTTAATTCATCTCTTAGAAGTACCACGCTTTCGACCTTCTAATTATATTTCTTCGCGATCTATTTGAACGGTTTTCCTTTTAACAGTTGCTCAATTACCGATTCAGCAGTAATCCTTACTTTATCCATGTTTTGGGCAAATTGTTCTTCCTTCCATTTACTCGCTTCTTTGTATGCTTTTTCCCATTCATCCTTACCCATCGGTCTGTACATATTACAGCTCCCCTTTCGCCAGCAGATAATCGCGAAGCATCTGGGTGGTTTCAAGTTTCCAATGGTACTTTTTAGGGACATACTTTAGGGATTTTCCGGCTCTCAAGTCAGCAATCGCAGGATAAAACGTATCCTGAATTTTCTCGGTTGCTCGCTTCAAACTTTTTTGGTCAATTTCTGCAAGCTTGTTCTTCCGTATATATTCCCATTCTTCCTTTGTAATTTCTCTTCGCATCCAATCCATCCCCTTTATCCTTTTTCGGTACAATACTAGATATTCCTATTTCTGGGTAAAAATTCCTGTTGAAAAGAAGGACTTTTACGAAAATTCCTGTATCCTATTTATAACCGATAGGAGGGATTGGGATGTCAAGCTTTATTATTTGCGCTAAATGCGGCAGTGAAGAAATAAAACAAACTTATTATGGGTACACCAGGGAATTTTATGGTGACCTTCACTTTGAACTTCGGTATTCTTGTAAAGAATGTGGGGAAACTTGCTGCACTTCTGTTTGTCCTGAATTGGAAGAAGTCCCGATGGCAAAATATTATAATTGCAACAAATGCGGGATAGAAACCGAATCAACCATGTGCGAATCTTGTTATCAGATACTATTAGAGGATACGGACAAACAAATAGAGCCGGAACCAAAAGAGTATGAAAATTTGGAAGACCTGTTTGGCGGTCCTTTTAAATTCGAAGAGGAGGAGAAGGGATGATGGCGCAGCTTTACTATCACATAGAAGAAACCGAATCAGAACTTGCCTTTTACATAAGCAGAGACGAACATTTAACCAAAGATGACCTTTCCCGTTTCTTTCGTAAAGGATTCGGATTCGAATAACGTCTCGATGAATTCAGGGAATGGATCGCGTCGGAAATTAAGCTTTATAAGATGTTAAAGGGCACTTTCGTTGGCGAGAAAGAAGAGTGGGATGATGCCACAGCATTGTTCGGAGATCATTTTATTTTCAAAGACGGAGGCGAAATCTAACTTCTTTTCCTATAAAAATTCAGGCAGTGAAAGCCTTTTGCCTTTATACTATGTTATATTGTCTGAATTTTAGGAGGATACATAATGAACACAAAAGAGGCTTACAAACACTTTGAGAAATTGAATTACATTTTAAATGAAATGGAAGATCGATATGGGAACATGCCGGAGGAAATAGAGTGCAATTACGATGAACCGGAAGATCAGTATAAGGCAAGAATGGCGCAGGACATATTAGATAAGCTAAGAGACGCAAAACGACAATTGGAATGGATTTTCTCTCCTATCCTTGCGGAAGGATTCCTGGTAAAAAGAACGGATGGCAGGTATGAGATAGCAGGAACTGATTTTTACTTTACTTCATGACACCCTTTAGGTGTCAGGAATCCGTGAGAAAATTGCTATGAAAAAACGCGGATCGAGCACAACGGAAATGATTATAACGCTGTATCTTTAGGACGTGATTACCCACTCGAAGGTGTTATGGTTCGAGCTCGAAACTAATCCATTAGTCTCCCTTTCTCCCTTTCTCTCGTCTCGACAAATGCATAGTTTCCGAAAATAGGGGAATAGTAAGGTTACAGCACGAAAGTCACCTAGAAAGGAAGTATGCTATGTCGAAAAAACGATTACGAGAATTCAATAAAAAGGGTCAATTGGTACGAATCGAATGCCGGGGACCTTTTTGCAAAGGCGAAATGATTCCTGTTTACGAATTCTCAAACCCCTATCGTTCCTACTGCCGGAAGTGCGACAGTTTTAAGTCGGATGAATACCGCAGCAGAGCCATTACCGATCTACGCTTTTTAAAGGAGAAGGCGAGGCAGGCAAGAAACCATGCAAAAACTAAAAAGTTCGATTGTCCTGTTGCCCCCAATCTGGAAAAAATAATTTTGGATAGATACTTTGAACAAGTAGGGTTATGTGCCATTACGGAGATTCAGTTAGAACTGAAACCATGCTCTCCCTTTTCGTTGAGCGTAGATCGCAAGAATCCTACGCTCGGCTATACGGAAGGAAACATCCAGCTAGTTATCTCTTCAATTAATCTGGTGAAGGGAAAACTTGAGTATGCATTTAAAGAGCTAATGGAAAAGTATGGTGTTGAGGTATATTGTAAGGTTCTAAAACAGATTTGGAACGAACTGGAACCACAAACTTCCTGAAAAAAAATAAAAAAACTTAAAAAAATCTTAAAAAGGTAGAAGGACATCGAAAAGTTTAGGATAATGATATAAACTTAGAATGTTCCTTTTATTTTAAATATTAATCCCACTTGTAGTTTATATTTAGGAATAAAAGGAGTATTATAAAAATATAGAGATTGAGGGGGAATACATAATGAAAGAAACAAATCGCTTTGCAGGTCTTCAACCAACTACACTTTTTATCACTGAATGGAAAGATGCTGTTCTTTTCACAGTAGACTTCCACAATCCGGAAAATGATCGTCAAGCGCGCGTTCTTACGTATCACCCAAAGTTCCTCTTCTATTAAAATCCATGAGGTTCAAAACTATTACCGCAGTGAAAATGAATATGTCTTCACAGCACGTGACGAAGATGAAGATGACTATCTGCTGGCTGAAGGGATCACCTTCCTGACCAAAACCAATTTGGAAACTTCTTTGATGTTAAGAGGACATTTTGGTTTTCCAATGCCAACTATCAAAAAGAAACCCAAATTTGACATGGTCTATGAACTGAAAAGGCGGAGGGTTCTGGTCAGCTTGGAACTGAAATATCGCAAAACGGACCTTGAATATTAACAGCGGCGTATCAACGAGTGCAGGCACGGGGGTCCGACGCAGGAATACAACAATGGAGTAGAAGATTGTCTGATTCCAGCAGTTCGAAATCTTGAAGAGGAACTGGCATTTCTCTACCGAATGATTGCAGAACTTCACCCTGAATCAAGTTTTCAGGAAATCAAAGCGGAACTTCAAAAAACATTGGTTTCACTAGAGGGGAAAACTAAAATGAACGTATTGGAGCAATATCAAGAATCACTTTTTAACTCAGGTAAATCGGCTTTAAAAGTGAAAAACGAAGTATCTTCTGTTCGTGCTTTCCTTGGATGGTTTATTGGTTGGAACAATATGGATTTCGTGACAAAGAACTATAAAACAGCTTGGGGAGAAACGGTGGAGTGGATTAAATATGTCCCAGTAGATTCTCTGATCGATGGAATGACAGCAAGAACAATCCGAGAATGGAGAGATGCTTTTACAGGAAAAGCAAGCAAGCCTCACATGCAAATTAAGCCAAAGACTGCAAGCACCTTGAACAAAGACATGCAACGCCTTAGCCGGTTCTTCGAATTCGCAAAAAAAGAAATCGGAACGTTCGAAAATCCGACCGAATTACATGATCCACTGGTCGAAGCAAAATTCGCTCCAAAATACCTTTCCAAAGAACAGCAGGAAAAACTGAAACGCGCGGTTAAGAAGATGTATGTGGGAAGTCACTTGAGCAAAAAGAATTATCGCAATTACACGTTGATTATGTTCCTTTTGAACACAGGTCTTCGTGAGGATGAGCTTTGTAACCTTAAAACAGAGAATCTGCTGGTAATCAAAAACGGAAAAGAAGTAAAATACCGGGTCAAATTCTTCGGAAAGTTTGGAATCGAGCGCTCTGTTACCTTGAACAAAGAATTCGGTATTATTTTTAAGGATTATTTGGAGAACTATAAAAGAAAAGGCGAGTACCTGTTTGATTCTGAACGGAGCGAGAAGCTGACCACAAGAGCCATCCAACATATTGTGGCAGAGGTATCACAGCACCTTGACTTCACTTTTACAGGGCACCAATTGCGCCATACCTTTATTAAAAACCTGGTGGATGTAGGAGCAAACTTGGAATTAGTGGCACGTGTTCGCAGGTCACTATCACAAGGACGGAACAGTGAATCTTGACCAAACCATGCGCTATGCAATGTCTAGTGCGGAAGAAGCGGCAGATGTAACCGAATTATTAAGTCCCATCTAATTTCACCCCAAAGTAAAAAATAGGGTAATATGATGGTAATAAGCAGAGGCAGGAGGGGAGAAAAATGGATCTACAGAGGTATCTTGAAGAACAAAAGAAAGAATTAGCCGAACGGTTGCATGCAAAAAGAGAAGAGTTGCGGGAGGCAGGGCGATGGGTTGGCGGTCCCTTGCCTTTAGGGTATGACTGCTGGCGGGGGATGCTGCAGCCAAATCCTATCGAATCGGAAGTCGTGAAAACCGTCTTTAAATTGGTAAAGGAAATGACGGTTCAGGAAGCATTTGAAAAGACAAAAGAGATGGAATTGACCAATAAAAAAGGAAAACCAGTGGCTCGATCATCATTATATAGGATGTTTGAGCCTCTTCGTGTGGACATTTATTTGGGGAATAAGTATGAAACGCCGATACTAAAAGAAGAAGATGTGCCGGAAGCGATAATGGAAAAGTATTTGAAATGGAAGGAAACCAGTCACCAGTAAAGGTGGCTTTTTATTTGCCTTGTTTTCCCTCTTTCCGCCTTGTCTTATATAAGAAAAAGGAAATGGGATGGGGAATTCCATCTTGAACTTATAAATAATTAGATCCTTGAGGGAAAGACCCAAAGAAAAAGGACCCCTATATGAAATCTGAAAGAGGTTTGCAGAGATTATTTCTTTTATGGAAAACCCAGACTATTCCTATATTGTTGTTCACATCAATCGTGCAGAAGCTCGCGCTAAAGAATTATTCCCAAATAGTCGCTTTGCATTGGAACTGAGGACGATGTCCTTTACTTGCTAATCGAATCTAAATCAGACCTGGAGGATGATATTAAAACGTTGCATCTTTTAGACGAATATGTTTCTTCCGATAATAAATTTATCGTCGATTTGGATTTTACTTAGACAGGAGGTAAACGATGAACGAATACGATGAGGCGTATAAAGAAGGATTCTAGGAAGAGAGATGGGAGGTTTACAAAAAAAAATCCCACTTGTCATCGAATACTTGATGGCAGGAAAATCATCTGAAGAAGTGGCTGACCAGTTGGAATTGAAGCTGGTTAAAGGTATAGAAAAAGTCCGAATTGCCCTTGAGGATGCTGGAATGATAAAAAAGTAGAGAGGAAAAATTTCCTCTCTACTTTTTCACCAAAAGACATCATCGAGATCCGGAATCGGTAGACTTTCAATTTCCCGCACCTGCTGTGTGATATCCTCTTGATTGTTTACTAAGACCTTTTTGATGATTGTGTACTGGAATCCGGTTTCTTTTTTATTCTGATAAATATGCTGGTATGCCACCACGGGGATATCTTCTTTTCTCCTCGCCGTAAATTCTCCGCGGTTTACAGAACCTGTTCCATTAATCCTCAGATGCACTTCCAGTTGGAATTTGATATTGTTGACTCCTTTTTTGTTTATCCTTGAATATATCACTAACAAACAAATATACTGTTCCTATCAACCAGCTGATGATAAAATTACCTGCTTCACACATACCCGAGCCCTCCTTCGTGAACTTCTAATATCTGGATAGTTAAAAAGTCAAGGAGATTTTTCTGTTCGTTCGATTGCCAAAAGCATCCGGCTCCGTTTTTTGCTCGACCCCCGCTCCTTAAACGTCGGGGGGCACCGCTATCGCGCTTCGCCAAAGACTCCGCCGGACTTTTTCTATAAATCCTACTATATTTTCGTTTATTTATGATTTTTCGTGATTATTTTATTTCAGGAGCGATTTAAAATTAAAACCTAAATGTTTTTGTTGTTATTCGTTTTAAAAATCATAATAAAAAATAAAACCAGTAGGCTTACCCTTACTGGTGAAAAATTGGTTTTGATTCATGAAATAATCGTGCGTCCTTTGATGATAGTGAATGATTATTTTTGCGCTATTTTGTTATTTTTTGTTTTACTTTACCATCTGAAACCTCTAAATCGTAGAAGTGGATCGTCGCTGCAAGGATCAATTTCGTCATGTCGATGTTATGTATTCCCCGGATTCTTTGGTGACTCATTTCAAATGCGAGCTAACAGATGGGGAGGTTCGTTTGTAGTTGAATTGGCAACTTGTCCAATAGAAGGTGTAACAATGCATCGGGGAGAACATATACCTCCAACCAAAGTTACTACCCTTCATGTAAACAAACGTTTTAGGTTAGGAGCAAAGTAAGAAGATGAATAGGGAATATGGTTTCTGGAATTGAAGAAATTTTTATATCATCACAAAATAGGGTATTGACACAAATGTAAAATCACCAATATTTATAGTACTTCTTGTAAAAATAGTTTTAAATGTTAATTTAACGATTGTAAATAATCATCAAATGATTTATATGTAATAACTAGGTCCTGATTAACTGCTTCCCATAGATACAAAGAGGCAATGGAATGATATGGTTCCCAATTTGCTGCTCTTTCTTCTAAGATTTTTTTTCCATCTTCTTTGTTATATAACCATTTCGCACCACGTTGCAATCCAACATCAAGAAGTGACAAAACATTTTCTCTTCCAAGCGAGAAAATCAAGAACATTTCAGCGGTCCATTTTCCAATTCCTTTTACACTGGTTAATGAAGCAATTACTTCATCATTAGTTAACCTATCAAGAGTATCTAATGCTAATTCTTTATCTAATACTTTTTGGGATAAGTCTTTTAAATATTTTATTTTTGAATAAGAGATACCAAGGCTTCTAAGCTCCTCAGCAGAAATAGAAAGAATTTTTTCAGGGGTTAAGACACCTTTTGTAAATTCTACAAATCGACCAAAAATGGTTGCAGCTGCTTTTGCAGAGAGTTGTTGTCCGATGATGCTACTAACGAGTGATTGGAAGTAATCGTCTCGTTTATTTAATTCTAATTCTCCGATGATTTCAATAAATTTACCCAAAACGGGATCATTGCTAGTCAAAATATTTATTTTATCCTTCATATTTATCTCCTTTTATCAAATTTCTCATATATAGTAGAAATAAAATACTCTGAACAAGAAATCACTAGTTTATTTCTTTTGAATAGCATAAAATGGAGCCTATCGAAAAATAAATGACTTATCTAAAGTCTTTTATATAATCAACTGATGCATCTAGATTTTTCCTTTTTTCGATGTTTACAATTTGCATGCTTTCACCTTATTCCTTATAATTCTTTCCTGAATTTAGTTCATTTCAGGGACATAAAAATAATATCTTTCGGATCAACCAAGAAAAATTTCCCCCTTTCCTAACAAATCATTTGACCCTAACATCCTATAAAACATTCTCCATAGTATCCCTACTTTTTCTTCGTCCTCAGAAAACAATCTATACTCCGTTTTGATGGCATTTTTCCAAATGTATCATCTTTTCATTAACGAATACTAGTTCATAGGAGAAGTATGACTGGTTTTTTGATTTGTGTCGTTGAATTAATTAATTTATTTATTTAGAGAATGGGGTATTCCCAAATGTACAGTATATTAGCGCATGTGATTTATAGAATGATTCTATTTCACTGAACACTCTGTCAACATCAGAAACTGAATAGTGGTTAAGAATTGCTAAATGATTTTGAGTTCTTAACCATTCACCGATGGGCTGCTGAAGAACTTAAATAAGTCCTCTTGCTCCCAATTTCTTAACCGCCATACTTCAGCTTCCTGCTGTAATAAACCATAACTTTTTACCGCTATAATCATGCTTTCAAATTTTGGATTATATAAGGTAATCCAAAAAGGAGTAATGATTAAATAGTAATATAATTATACTACCATTTATCAAAAGGTAATAAGTGTACTCGACTTATCTCCGTTTTTAAATGGAAATATTCTACTAAAAATGATTCTACCTTTCGACAAATCTGTTACAATAATTAAAAACAACAAATGAGGTATATCATGAGAGAGGCACAAAAATATGCAGGACAGTTACAAAAAGAATTGAATTGGGAAATTAGCAATGAAAACTATGAAAAAAGCAGATCATCACTCTTAAATAACTATATGCTGCTTACAACAGAAGTGGCAGAAGTCGCGGAAGAGTTTAGAAAAGCATTTAATAGAACTCATGCGCTTTTGGAAGAGGGAATTGATGAACATGTTGCTTTCCAGATTGCCAAAGATAGCATCAAAGAGGACTTAGGAAAGGAACTGGCAGACTGTTTTGCCTACATGTTTAAGATAGCTAATTTCTTTGAACTGGACATGGAAGTTAGCTTTTATAGCAAAATGGACGAGGTAAGAAACCGAAAAAACAAGGATATAAGATACACAAAAAAATAAAAAGCGTCTGAAAATCGGACGAGTTGAATTGGTAAAAGGGAAAAATTTAAAACAATTTATACCAATGCACTGTAGAAAATGTAGTAGTACTACAGGTTTCATAACCATTTGCTTTAAATAGAAAAAACAGCGTATCCAATCAGAACTAAAAAAGCCTAGTACAAGACATGCACCCATTAAAGAAAACAGTCCATCCTAAACAAACGTCCAAAGAAATAAAAACTAAAGGCAACCTTGGAAAATAATTCCTAGGTTTTTTTTTGAAATAGATTTAGTGTCTCTGCAGGAAAATTTCACTATAAACTAGAATTTTATCACTATATCAAAATATGGAGTGATATAGTTGGTAAAGGCAAATGTTACAGTTCAGAAAGAATACAAATTATTAGAATATCACATCTTGAATATTTTTAAGAGTTCAACAACTTTTACATTTGATGGTATCAATTACCATATCGAAGAAGTCGATAAACCTAAATCGCCAGGGGGCGGCGAGCCAAAAACCGATTGTTATGTTTTAGGGAGAAATGGAAGTCGAGAAAAAGAACTCAAAATTTCAATAAAACTTTTGGGGAAAAATGAATTCCAAGGAAATAAGTTAAGACCTGTGACTGCAGAATCTTATTTTGGTGAAGAGTGGGCTGAGATTGTCGAAAAAGCAACTAGAAGTGTAAAGTATGTAATTGAAAATCAACCATTAATCTTTAGAAAAGAGGATTATCCTACACAAGAGGATTCAATTACTTTAGGCTGGAAATTAGAGATCTCAGATAAATATAGACCATTAAGTAGTCCAATCCCACTAACCGATCGACAAATAAGAGATTATGTTTATAAAGGGACAAAACTACCTCAGCACCAAAAAAATGCACGTATAAATGGGAAACCAGTCCCTAATTCAGGGATAGCTGATTATATCATTTATACGACAAGGGACAAGGTTAAAAATGTTAATGATATCATCAATCAACTTCAAGACATCGATATAGCAGAATTGCAGGATACATATTTGATTTTTACGGCAAACAATTACCGAACAAGAGAACATAAATGGGATAATAAAAGGTATCTTAGCGTAATCGTTAATTGGTCTCAGGAAAACGGTGTACTTGTTCCAAGCTATGATTATTCTCGTCCACTTTCGGCAAATACAGAAACGTCTCTTCCGAGATTACTTGATATATTGAAAAAACTTCCGTCGCCACACCCGACGGAAATGAATGATTGTATCATACATAATCCTTCACTTATTTATGGATAAAAATGAAGACCATCAAAATAGATGGTCTTTTCTTATATGAAAAATTTTCGGAGATAGGAATTTTGTATTATGAATTATTGTAATTATTGCAGGAGAATCTTACTATAATCTAGAAATCTATCATTATATCAATTTAAAACGGATGGTGATAGAATTGGCTACACATGAATACCGACTCTTGGAAGATCACATCAAGAATACATTCTTAAACGAAAGAACCTTTACTTTAGATGGTGTTACATATGATATTATTGAGGTCGATAAGCCTTCAACACCTGGTGGAGGGGAATGTAAAACTGATTGCTACGTATTAGGGAGAAATGGTTTTCAGGAGAAGGAATTAAAAATCTCCATTAAGTTACAAGATGTTAATGAGTTCCAAGGGAATAAATTAAAGCCTGATACAACTGAATCTTATTTTGGTGTCGATTGGCAAGATATAGTAAGAGATGCAACACTTAGTGCAAGGCATGTAATAGAGAATCAACCTCTTATCTATAGAAGAAAACATGTGAAAACAGAAGCAGATTCAATTACACTTGGCTGGAAACTTGAGATTACAGATAAATACAGACCACTAAGCAGCCAGATTCCATTGTCTCACAGAGACATCAGAGATTTTGTTTATAAAGGAACAAGATTGCCACAAGATAAAAAAGATGCTTATGTATTGGGTCGCATAAGAACAGATTCAGGAGTTGCTGAATATATCATTTTTACCAAAAGAAATCGTATAAGATGTGTTCAGGATATCATGGACCAACTGATTCTCATCGAAGATGCACCTGTTGAAGATACATATTTAATTTTTACAGCCAACAACTACCGCCCAAGAGAAAATAAGTGGGAAGGAAAAAGGTATTTAAGCGTTATTGTGAACTGGTCTATTGAAAATGGAAGGCTTGTTCACTCATATGACTATGATCATCCTTTAGCACCAAACACAGATACATCGCTTCCTCAGTTATTGCATGCACTTGACCAATTACCCACTAGGTATCCAACAGAACTAGATGATCGCTACATAGCGGATTGTTCCATAATTTTTGAGTAAATCACAGGACCGCCAAAATTGGTGGTCTTTTTCTATTGTAAAAGTTCTTTCAAACTTTTAAAATTAGTGGTATCTGATTAATTGGATAAGGAGTCGGTTACATGGACGAGTTTAAAAGAGAGCGTGGCAGAGGAAAATTCAAACCTGCTCCAAATTTATCACCAGAAGAAGTAAGGGAAGTATTACTTGAAAAAATAGAGGAAGAAAGAGATATCTATATTGAGGATAATGATTTTACGCAAGATGAATTAACATATAATCCAGATAAATTTAATGTAACATCTTTATTTGCAGGTGCAGGTGGACTAGATTTAGGGGTAGAACTCGCAGGACTCGATGCAGTTATAGGTGAAGAAACAACAAATGAAACCTACCGTGAAAGAGATACATTTGAAGCAGTGCGGCACGAAAGCATTTTTCATAAAGTCTATGCTAATGATTTTTTCAAAGAAGCATTAGAAACATATAAAAATTGCTTCCCTGAAAGTGTGTATGTTCACCACAAAGATATTCGTCGTGTAAGGGAATTTCCAACAGCAAATATTGTGTTGGGTGGCTTCCCGTGCCCTGGCTTCAGTGAGGCGGGACCAAGACTTGTCGATGATGAACGGAATTTTTTATATATTCATTACATTAGATGTTTAATGCAAACCCAACCTGAAATCTTTATTGCTGAGAATGTAAAAGGCATGCTAACACTTGGTGGCGGGGAAGCATACAGGCAAATCAAGCAAGACTTTGAGGCTGCAGGTTACAGAGTATTTGATAAATTAGTCAATGCACGTGATTACGGTGTTCCTCAACTGAGGGAACGTGTATTTTTAGTAGGGGTTCGACAGGATCTAGATTTTGAATACCATTTTCCAGAGCCAACACATGGAAATGGTGAAGGGTTGCTGCCTTATGTAACATTGCGTGAAGCAATCGGTGATTTAGAAGAAAATCCTGGACCATATTTTACGGGTTCATACTCCACTATTTTTATGAGCCGTAATAGAAAAAAATCGTGGGACGAGCAGTCATTCACTATTCAAGCTTCAGGAAGGCAAGCACCTATTCATCCAGGTGGGCTTCCAATGTTAAAGTTAGGGGAAAACGAGTGGATTTTCCAAGAAGGTGAAGAGAATAACCGAAGACTATCGATAAATGAAATCAAACGTATTCAGACTTTCCCTGAATGGTACGAATTTGAAACAAGCAACAGCCCAAGACTTGCTGAGAACTCAAAACTTGATAAAATTTACAAACAAATTGGAAATGCTGTTCCTGTCGAGTTAGCCCGTGCGATTGCAAGACCAATTGCTGAGTGGGCAGTTACACGCATGCAAGGAGAAAGAACCGAAAGAGATCAAATTCGGCTAGGCATATAATAAATGAAAAATCGTGCAAGTTATTTTACAATGATATTTATTTCTTAGGAATAACTGGTGATGTTCCTTCATTCCTTGCTGAAAGTGGAGGAATAAATATTAATGTCAACTAGAAAGAATTTAAGTGTTAGAAAAATTAGACAAAAATAAAGCAGTGGATGCCACTGCTTATTTTTTTTCTTTTACATCTCTTACACAAGAGGGGGTTACGAGGATTTCCTCCTCATCCCGATGAGTAATATAATCGATCACATCTTCAACTCGGACTTTTGCTTCGTATACCTTTCCTTTTGGTTTAAACCGGTTTGCGAAATAGTCTGCGACTGTTTCGGACAATGTCCAAGAATATGCCTCATCTGATGGCGAACTTTCTCTTCCTTCACCACGATAAATAGTAATGATGTCAGAATGTATTGTTTGTTTTAATTGCTGAATCGCTTTCTTATGTTCAACGCTTTTAAACCGGTCATGTAAGCATTGAATGAGAAAATTTTGGTCAATATTTATAAAATTGTACTCCATATCGGCATAGATTATTCTGAAAATACCGTAACGCTCTGGTATAGGAATATCTTGGAAAAAAACTTTCAGTACATCCATTTTCAACCGTTTATCAAGAAGTTGAAAAACGCCGGCAAACTGATCTACTTCCAATAAATGAATAAAGTAGTTCTTTTTTTTTTTTTTTTGAATTTTTTTAGAATTTGATTTTGTTCGAAAAATTCTTTCGTTAATTCCAGTACATCTACAATTGAAAAATCTTTAATGTAATGGTAAGGAATTTGTTCGTATCCGGTCGGATAGAGACTATCGAAAGATATGCCGATGTTTTCGTTGATCGTATCTGAATAATTTTTTCTCCCCATTTTATAGATATAATTCAATTCTTCTAATCTTTGTTCAATTATATTTCTTTTCATCCTTTCCCCCCTCAAAACTATAGTTGCGTCCAGTTTTCCTTCATTAATAAACATTTAAATTCCGAAAAATGCTTAAGAAATGAAATGATAAAGGTATTTTATTTAACCACTACAACTCTCTTAATCAATACACAATATTTTTTTGGGAAGACTCCAGAAGCATGGAATCTTTTTTATTAAAAGCTTTAAAAAAAAAGTAACCACAACGTTTAATATGGTTACTTACAAATTCATATATATAAATAGTACAGCTCTCTTTTTTTCTAGTGCTTGAATTCATTAATGAAATTTTTATATTGGCTTGAAAAAGATAAGTTTACGGAAAGCTCATTACGTAATTTCTTCATGAAAATCTCTTCGCTTTTTTTTATTCGAATCCAGTTTCCAACGTTTGCTGTTCCAGCAGATTCACTTTTTATAATTTCAATAGTTTTTGAAAGGAAAAGTTGTGAGAAGCTTTCAATCAATCTATTTTTGAATTGAGTATCTTTAACATAGAACGCGGAATAGTTGAAAGTTTTATTATTATCTTCATCAAATTGTGCTTTAAATTCATAGTACAGAGCAATACAGTAAAAGAAACAAATATTATTTATAGCGATTTGAGTTTTATAGTTATTTATTAATTCAATAATGTTTTGTTGTTCATCGTCATCAGCATTTTTCAACATTGTATACTGCTTGTTCAATCGTTGTTCATATTCTTTCTTAAGGTATTTTTTACTTTCTTTATAAAGATAAGCAACAAACAATAATTCGTTAATTTCAGATTTAGTCTTTTTAAAAAGGATACCACATTTTTCGTTTTCATCATGGAAGTTAAATATTTTATGATAGTCTTCATTTATAGTGAATTCTTCTTTTGAATAATCATTATTAAATAACGTTCGCTTCTTATCTTTAGCTGTGTAGGGTTCTCTAAAAAATGATGCAAATGCTAACTGTGCCAATGTTTCATTAGTGGTTATTTGGTGCTTTAGTAAATTAATGTGTGAAGGTGGGCGAGAACCACGTCTAATCTCTATATAAATATTTGGTTTATCACCACTTATTAACCACTCATAAAGCCTTTTTTGTTCAGGACGATTCGATACCATATCTCGGCTTGTTATGGGATTTTGCATGTTATTATATATAGAAATATTGTCTTTTAACTCAGGTTTATTTATGACAAGAATACGTGTTAAAACGTAAACATTTTTCAAGTTATTTATCTTTTCGTCATCACGACTTATTTCTGCTTCCTTCAAATACGTTCCCAATGAACTTGTTGTTTGTGCGCCATTAATAATAGAGAAATTTTCAAGAATTACGAAATCAATTTTTTTAGCAGTTTGGTCATCGTCTCTTGTATTTTCAGAAGGTAATGCATCAGCATTAAAGCCCTCTGCAATTATTGTTATTCCATTATTATAAAACCAAAATTTTTCAGGTTCATTATCAATTGTTTGTTTCATAGAATAATATGTCTTAGATTTATTTTCTAATGAATCACGGAGATTTTGACCAAATAGTATATTTTTACCTATTTCTGTGCTTGCATATTTATTATTTAACTTGGCTAAATCATAGCCGTTTAAATTACATAGATATGCTTGTTCTGTTTTTTCATTATCGTTGTGATTATAGGAAATGAAATTGTTGAAACCATCAGATTTTAGTACCTCTTCTGGAACAGATTCTGTTCCAAGACTTTGTTGTAAAATTTTTAATTCATTTGAAGTGACAATTTTTTCGAATTTTTTTAACCCGGATGCGTAACTAAGATCACCATTGTGAATTACGAAATAAGTGCAGTTATTTTTATATGTATCATCAAAATTTGTATTGCTAATTATTTCTCTTAAATTTTTATGAATTGATTGAGGGTCTTTTAAGAAGTCTTTAATAGTACGCTGCATCATTGCAAGACATTGTTTAATATCTTGTTGACCGAGTGCTGTATATTTCACTTGAATGATATCGTAATAGTATTCATCTCCATCTTCATATTCAATGAAAATATCAATACCGCCATCCGGTGGAGCTACTATATATTTAGCAATACTTTCTACATTTTTAGCAGTAAAATCTAAATTGAGTCTTTTATTATAAATAATTTCAAGAACAGCAACAGTAAAGGCATCTTCTTTAATATTATTTCTAACAATTGGACGATAATTTGGTAGTCCTTTGAATACTTCGTAATACTTATTTATTAAATCATTCATGCTCCAATCCTCCTTATAAATATTATGGTAATTATGAATAATTATACTATATATTGGTAATGAAAAAGTAGTGGTATTATAGTTTGTTTTTCAGGGGCGCATTAGTACTGTACACACAATGAGGTAAGAAATGATTCCTAAAAGGATTAAAAAACATTTCTATTATTAATAGGAACTCTTTTTTATTAAGTGAATTTGATGAACAATACGATACTTTTCAAAGAGGTATCTTATTTCTTATTCCACTAACGGAGCAGATTAGTTCAACAAAGATTCACCAAAAATATGATGATTTTGGTAAAATTAAGTTATAGTAGGGGGCAAATAATTAATTACCAATTCAAAGAATGGTAATTAATTAGGAAATCTGCATATCTAAAGTGAAAAATATCAAAAACCTATTAATTAAAAGATAATAAGGAGATACCTTAACTGATGAAATGCTATGTGTGCGAAAATTACTTAACCAAAGAAAATGAGACAGAAGAACATATTCTTTTAAACGCTATTGGTGGAAAGTTGAAATCTCGAGCATTATTGTGTAAAGATTGCAATTCTAAGTTTGGAAGTAAGATAGATGATAAGTTGGCTCAACAGTTGAATCCAATAGTAAACCTTTTAAACGTAAAAAGGGATAGGGGAAAACCTCAAAATATAAAAGGAAAATATGGAAATAGAGACATAATAATTGAGCCTAACGGAAATATGAAACTGGCTAGAACCTATATTGATAAAGGGGAGAAGTTAGCACATATTGAAGCTTCGTCGTTGCGAGAAGCCACAAAAGCTCTTGAAGGTTTAAAGAGAGCGTACCCCCATTTGAATATTGAAGAAGCTATTAAGAATGCAAAGAGAAGCAAAGACTATTTACCTTATGTAACTGTTAATATGAATTTTGGCGGCAAAGAAATTAAACAATCTATTTGTAAAATGGCTGTGAATTTTTATATTTTCCAAGGTGGCGACCCTAAAATCATTAAACACTTACTTCCTTTCATAGAGGGGAAAAAAGAAGATGAAGAGGTTTATTATTTTTACCCCAGGTCAGAGGTTTTTTATAAAGGTGATAAAGACATTATGCACACCTTATTATTAGTTGGCGACCCTTTGAAAAAACAGCTTTATGTTTATATTGAACTTTTCAATGAGTTTAAAATGGTGGTCTATCTCAATAGGGAATATGATGGCGAACCAATTAATAAAAGTTATCATTTTAATGTGGTAACTAATGAGATAGTTCAATATGATACAACTATTAATATACCACCCAAACATTTGAGAAAATACTGCTCAAAGGAATTAGTTGAGACGAAGTTCAAAGAGCGTATGATGATACTTTTAAAAAAAATAGATGAATTAACGACTAGTAGAAGAATAAATGAGATTTCAACCAAAGCCATAGAGGAGTTACAAAAAAAATACCCTAAAGAAAAGAATCCCGTTTTTACTGAAGAAATGTCTAGATTTCTTTCGAATCGGGTGAGCGAAGAGTTTGTTTCATCGTTCCAACATAGTTTGTTTAAACGAGAGAAATAGGCTGTGCATAGGTTCTTAACATTGATACTGGACCTCCAACAAGATTTATTCTGAAAAGAAAATGAATGTTGAGGGAGCTAACTGGGTGCAAGAATCTAAGATAGAGTAAAACTGTTTCTACAGCCATGATTGTTAAAAAATTAGTTTGTGAAAAAATGTACTTAAACTACCATGTAAGAACGATTTTTTCTTACATTTTCTGTGGTGAAGCTCTTCTTCATGGATGGCTAACGGGTAGCTTATGTTACCTCATAAAACTTCCTTCTCTAGATTTTTGGGATGAATGAGATGTATATCTGCAAAAAGCGCAACTATACTTTTAAAAAATGAATTGAGGCGCATTTATGAGCAATAATAAAGGTAGAGCCGATGATTTAGACGGAATTTTGGGAAAGTTTATCAAAGAACATCTTGAAAAGTATAAAGAACGACAAGAATTTCTCGACAAATACTTTCCAACTGATATACCAAATGAGGCATGTAATCATGCTTTTATTCAGGGAGTCAAGTTTGAAAATAGTTTCATGCCTAGAGTTCCTGACTTTGTTCCATTCATGAAGTGTGGCGATGAAGAACTTTTTTTATGGACACATAAAAAAGATACATATACTGCATTAGTCTAAGAGTCTCAAAGGATGTGAAGGATAAAAATTTCTGGAAAAATATTGGGGCAGTTATTCAACTAGCATACTCTTACTCTAGAGAATTTGAACACACAATAGAATTAGAGTATAAATGGTGTTATTATTTTGATCAAAATAAATCAATTTTTGACCTGGAAATGTTTGATTTCAGTGACTTAGAGAGAACAAGTTTACTGAATGGGACTATTTTGAAGCTTACTGACCTTTATAATCTGTCTCCACTCATGGAATTACTTTTACGTGATGATAAGGCTTTTACAGCTATGAGCACCTTTTATTCTTCTATGCAAACACATTACTGTTGCTTGATATGTGAGCTAGAAAGATATCCTTACAGGAAACATCCAAGCCATGAACCAGCAATATGGGAGCAAGCAAATGTAATATCCCAGTATGAAATCGCAATTGTACAAGCTTGTAGATGTGTTGAAGCTTTGCTTGGAAAACCTCCTAAAAAGGAAAATAGAAGCCGGTTCTTAGAACATAAACAAAAGTGGATTGAGCAACTTGGTATAAATCCTGATGAAGAATTCCAAAAAGGTGAAACTACATATATCGATTTTTATTACAATCTATTTGAACTTAGAAATGCAGCAGCACATAGTTATGGAACAATACCTTTTGAGCTTGAAAGAAAACAAGCTGTAGTTGCTCAATGTTTTGCTTCATTATTACTCGATGGGTATGTCATGAAGAATGTTATAGAAAAAGAAAAATTATTTGAAACACTTAGTATCAATCGAAATATAATTGAGAGGGTTAATGAGACAATGAGCACCTCTAAGTCGGCACAAACAGATGAATAATTTTTAACGGGGTACCGCCAACATTATGCGGATTTCAAATGCTAAGGATAACGAAGAGATATTCTATTCATTTCAAAAATATTGTTAAAATATTTCTAGGGGTAGGAAGAGGGATTATGGTTTTTGAAACATTGACAGGACAATACTCTAAGTAAAATTTGAAAATTAACTTTATGTATCAATTTGTTATTGCGGGTTCATGATAGTCATCCCGATTCCTCCTTAATGGTATTTGCCTAAGCTAACGGGGGCTTTAGTTAAAAGTGGGGTCGCCTGCGGCGATCTTTTTTTGACAAAACATTAACCTTTCTAATGAAACGAATCCAGCGAAAAATAATCGCTGGATTTTTTTATTTTTTGAAGGAATGTTGGTACAGCAGCGTAATTCCATTTATGTACCACGGATGTTAAACACTTTTTAAATAATTTTACTTTTTTAAAAAGTTTGTTTAACAAGTGTTCGACATATTGAATAGACAATTAATCAACGGAATGCCGTCAAAAAATTTATAAAACTAGGAGGAGATAAAAATGGCAAATATTCTTACAGTTGGAATTGATTTTGGAAATTCATTCGTAAAGGCAGTAACAAAAGATCGAAAGTTCGTTTTACCGAACTTCTTTGCACGTGCAAGTGAGTTCAAAACGGATTTAGATTACATAGATAATACAGGTTTAGATACTTATACATGTTCAGAATATCCGGACGAGCAATATGTTTGGGGAGAAAGAGTTTATGAATCTCAGCGTCCACTTTCTACTTTTACAAGTGAAGACCGGTATACACAAAAGAATTACATTATTATGGTGGAAATGATCTTAGCAAAAGTATTTGAAGGTAAAGGGAAAAGAATTGACGTGTTTGTCGTAACAGGTGTACCTGCGGAAGAAAAAGAAACGATCTGGGAAGCAGACATAATAAAAGCCTTTACCGGGTCTCACGAAATTATAATGAACGGAAAAAAAATCCGCATCAATGTTGTTGCAACGAAAGTTCTCGCCCAACCAATTGGCGACTACATGAATACGTTCCTTGATGATTTTGGAAGAAAGAAAGACCCTAGCATTAAAGATAAGTATATCGGAATTATCGACATTGGAGGAGGTACAACAGATTTAGACGGGGTATACAAAGGGCGTCCGAGTTTGCAAATGGACCGCTATACCATTCGGGTTGGCTCCAGAAAGGCGTACGAAGAGATTGTGAGATACATTAAGAAATTGTATCCAAGCTGTAGAAAAGCAACCATTGAGAACGTTGAAAAAGCATTACACGACAATACCGATACATTCTGGGTAAACGCAAGTACACCGGTTGATTTAAAACAAATCAAAGATGAAGCATACAAAAATTTAGCTGATGAGATAATTTCAGATATTAATTCCTATTGGGATGACCGAATGAAATTCGATGAAATCCATTTAATCGGTGGTTCGGCGGACTTAGTGGCGAAACACCTGAAAAAAGTGTATGGAAACCGAATCAGCTTCTTCGATGAATCACAACTCATCAACGCAAACGGGTTTTACAAATATTCCATCATTGCAAGAAACTTGATGATGAAAGAAATGACTACCGAAAAGTAAGGGAGGGGGTAGTATGACTTCTCCCATTTTTATAACTAGGAGGAGATAATTATGAAGCAAATTGCAAGAGGATTTCGAGTAAGTGAAAATGATTTACGCATGAGACGGTGGGGGGAAAAAGACATCCAAAAGTTCTTCCAGAAAGAAGAAGAATTAACAAAGAATAAGACCGCCAGTCATTTTTATAAAACAGCCGTGGTTAACCAAGCGAAATACAGTTGGTTCAAGGAATCTGAAAGTGATTATATTGAATTATTAAACTTAATCGACGCGGTTGGAATTCGAGCTATCATCAGGGCTTATCAAAATAAAGAAACTCAAACAACAGCCAATCTTGATGTTTCTCACATCGAAAATCTCCTTAGTTCATTCCGAGACAGCATCATTGAGAATATTCAAGCGAATGGTATGGTCATCAGTGAACATGCGATCAAAGAAACGAATAAAGTGGTACAACAAAAGGCGGAAGAATTGAGCGCCGAAGACATGGAAGATATGTTATCCTTTTAAACCGGGGTTCGCTTGGTTTTTCTTTGTTACGAATTGATTTCATCGACAGGTTAAAGCAAGTAAAAATAATTTAGAGGTAAGTAAAGATCAATGTAAAGATAAAAAGATTTCATAAAGATGCGGAATTCCTCAACGAATGAAGGAAGGAGCAAAAGGTTTCGATTTGTATTCGGGGGAAGGAGTAACAATTTTAGCGGGCGTGGAGCGTGGTGAAAGATACCGAAATCGGGAAATCGAACCAGGATATGAACTTCAATTTCGTCATAGGGTTTTTGAGAACAAGTCAGTGATTTCCGTTCTTCTGTCAAAGTACAGCTGTTCAACTTAGGATCACATGATGTTCGTTCGATAAAGGAGAACGAAACAATCAGTGCGTATTTAACAACATCGATATTCCTGAATTCAAGGAAGTAGACCTGCTGTGCGAAACCATTCAGGACTTGAACAGGTTCATAGTACGGTGATAAATAATGATCGTCGCATACGGAAAAAATTTTTTAAGGTTGCAGATGTTTTCGATTTATGTAGTTTCCCATGCTAAAAACTCAGAATACTGTTTTTTGGTGTTTATTCTTGTTTGCCCCGCAATAATTAATAAAATCGGTCTAAAAGAATCAAAATCAGTAATTTCTTGCTATTTTTTGATATTAATTGGTCTAAAATATATGAAACCAATAAACATAACTTACTGGTGAATTATGAATTTCTTTCATAAAAATCATTTTTCATTTTTTACTTCTCTATATTTCTCCGAGTACAGTCCTAGCTAATAGTTATAATTCGTTAAAACAAATCTAATATCTTGAGTTTCAATGAAAATAAATGCCGAAAATTACTTTTAAAAGAGATCATTGGCAGATGCGTTTTATTAATATACTTATCCGCTCAAAGGTACGATAATGCGTATTGATTAGCATAGCACTGCGTTCGTATCTGTCTATGCAATCATTCGGAAATAAACAGTTAATTGGCACAAATAATTTGGACACGCTATTTAATCCGTGGAAAACGTGTCGTAAATTTTATGTACACTATAACCAACTCTCCTAAGCCTTTTTATAAAAGATTTATAATTCTTATTATATATATGAAGGATAGAGTTACATCGCTCATTGATCTAGCTAAAAAACTGACGCCTTCCCATAGGAAGTACTTCTTTATTTGCAAGGAGTTCAAATAAAGAAGGAAAGGATTTTCACTTGAAAGTGAAAATATCTCCCTACAAAAAGTTTATTAGGGGGATAAAAATGAGTAAGACCCAAAAATTCTCAAGGGATAAGGAAATTATAATTAAGGATTTACACATGTTGCTAAACTTTAGAAATGAAATTGGTGAAAGATTATCCGTTGGAACAATCCAAAATAGAACTGCCGAAAAGAGAAGGGACCCATTATATCGCTACAGTCACTAATATTAACTCTAGAAAAGATACCATTGAAATTAAATCTTACCTTAATGAAAATAATACAATTGGAATCCTGCGGACAAAGCTTGGATCAAGCATTTTGTAACGAAAACTGAACGATTGCACACGAGAAAAGAAGAGCTGCGAGAGGCAGGGCGATGGGTTGGTGGACCATTGCCTTTTGGGTAGACTGTTTGAGGGTGAGCTTAGACCTGACCCAACCGAGGCAGCAGTGGTCAAAACTGCCTTTAACTTAGTAAAAGAAATGACCATTCAAGAAGTGTGTGAGAAAAGTAAGGAACTAGAATTTATGAAAAAGAATGGAAAACCTGTTGCTCGATCATCCTTATACAGAATGTTTGAGTCTCAACGAATCGATATTTACCTTGGGAATAAGTACGAAACACCTCTTTTGAAAGAAGAAGATATACCGGAACAAGTGATGGAAAAGTATTTATCTTGGAAGTCAAACAGTCACCAGTAAAAGGGTGGCTGTTTTTTGCTTATTTTCCCTCTTTCCGCAAAGTGCTCTTCGTTCGTAACCGCAATAAAAAGAGCGAATGGCTAGCGATTTTAAGTACAGATTGCACGTTAAGTGATCAAGATATTATTCGTATATACAGGATGCGTTGGGACATTGAAGTCTTCTTTAAAACAACAAAATCCTTATTAAAACTCCAAAAGGAGTTTCAAGGACGTTTGTATGACTCCTTAATCAGTTATACAACAATTGTCTTTGCACGATACATTGTGCTGTCATGGCAAAACTGATGTAGCAAGGATCAAAGAACACTAGGTGGTATGTTTTTGAACTTTGTGAAGAAATCAGTGACCTCGATTGGACTATTGCACTTCAGCAATTAATGAGCTTCTTGAAAATACCCTTAAAAAGAATAACAAGAAAATTCAAAAGTTAATCAAAAGTCAACTACAACAATGGATAGCAGGCTTACCTAACTATATCAAGGCATACCTGCCTATTTCAGTCTGCGAAAGTTGAGCTATTAGAATTACTAATATATTATTATTTTCATTGACCATATTTAAAAAAATAAAGTAAAATATGGAAGAATAAATGTAAAGGGGAAATATATATATGATTACTAAAGATGAAGCTCGTAGTACAGTAAAATCTCTTTTAACCCAACTGGAAAAAGAAGTATTTGATATTGCAACAATAAATATAAAAGATGAACCTACATTCCCGACGGAGTTGTATGAAAGTTTGCTCAATTTCATTGAAGAGTTAACAGAAAGTAATGATTATAATAAAATAAGAAATTTAATTACAACAGAATCATTGGATAACTTAAATAGCCTATTAAAGTTAGGAAACAGAATATTTGAAGCATCCCATGAGGATTTATTAGATGAGGATAGTAAAGAATTAATTTTGCTTGCTGAATATGATATAAAAGATCTACGCAAATATTTAACAGAAGTTTTAAGTGATTTAGAAAAATAAAAACTATGATTGAATTCTCTTCCGAATTTTCTAATTACTTACTTAGGTTGGAGGATTTATTTTATAAATTTTAAAATATCCCAGCACTATCCCTTTACCGAACTCAAATAAAACAAAAATACGGCTTGTCCCATATATATCAAGGGTTTTCTAACTGTTTGTAATTAAGGAATTCCTCAACTAGGAATGTTTGTTTCGGCAAAGGGGGAATATTCTAGTAAGTTATGGTGAATGACATTCATTATCTGTCGAGCTAAAATTTGCTTTAGATTAATTTGACGTTACTATAGAAAGTCGCGGTCGCGCGGAGATGTAAAAAAGAAGAGCTCCTATATGGTGCTCTTCTTTCTTCATTAAATAAACACCAGATTGGAATTGTCAATTTTGTAAAACATGAAGTCTTCATTTCTTATGTATGCGCATAAAGGGGTGTCCTATATAAATGTTAAAATAGAGTCATCGATGTTTAAAATTTTGCCAATGGATATCACTTGAATATTTCGGCGGTTTTTAAGAAATCATCCTCTTAGTAACCACTTAAAATTGACCATCCGGAGTCTTGTTCAGCCAATTGATTTTCCCTGATCGCCACCATGATGGGGATTTCTTCACCTAAATTCCCCCGAGATTTTAAGGGAATAAAAAATACCATTTCTTCCTTTCATTTATTTGCTGCGCAATCTCTTAGATGAACGAATTGAAAGTTCTTCAAGGTGGCGTCAAATAATGGCGGGGCGTGATATTGCCCCCGAACTTGTGAACGGGATTGACTTCGAAATTCACCGTACGTGGGAAACATTGGGAAGCTTACCTTGTTGAAGACCTCGAAGCAAGGAAGAAATTGACGGCGACAATGTTTCGGAATAATCGTCCAACGAACGACGTCTTCGTTCTTGCACGGGTCAACAAACTTTCTGTTTTGACCGTCCGTGAAATTGAAGCCGAATATCTTCAAGAAATAGGGGATCGGAAATAATGCCCGCTATGAAAAAAGCATTCTTTGAAAATTTTTGCCTTTCGAACGGAATCGCTTTGAAAGACTTGAAGTCCTCTGAAATCGAATTTTAGGCATTGGGCGTTCTTGGATATGACGGATATCTTCAAGACCGTCGTCGCGTTCTATCAATCACGGACAGGATTTCCTTATTTATTGACGCTAGGAACGCAAATCAAAACACGGAATCATAAAAAGGGAGCGAATGACTTGAAAATTAAAGGCAACGTTTGAAGACGTTTTTACACACTGGAAGCATGATACCGATTCGAACCTACCAACAAGACGGTTATTCCAAGCAAAGGGAAGACCAAGACCGCCGACTTCATTTCGGCGAATCAAATCGGGAACAATCCGCAAATAATACCAAATAAAAAAGCCGATTCCCGTTCGTTGGGTTTCGGCTCTGTTTTTGTTCCAAGCGTCACAACGGAAGATTTTGAAGACAAAAGTTCAAATGTACGAAAATTCAATAGTCGTCTTTGTTTACCTTACCCTTGCCGTAATAATCCTCAAATACATCTTTAAATTCTTCTTCGATTTCTTGTGGAGTAATTCTTTTAAGACGTTCTTTTATTTCTTGATAAGGGATATTTTGAATTAATTCCCGAACATCTTTGATTTCAAAATACTCCATTAACTTTTCTAATATTTGAACGTCCCAACTTGTTCGCATATTGTTCGCAAGTCCAGAAAGAGTTCCCGCACGAATTCCAAGTTCTTCGGAAACTTGTTTTTGCGTCACACCCTTCGCTTCATATAGTTCTTTCAATTTCAAACGTAACAATTCAACACCCCTAATCAATAGAAGATTTCCCCTATATAATATCACTTTGACGGAAATCCGCAAAGACGGAAATAAGGAATTTATCGAATTGAGATACTTTAAAATTATTCATTGACGGGAAGACGTAATTCCGTTATGATAATTATAGTTTAAATTACGGTTTACCGTTATTACGATAAACCGATTCGAAAAATGCAACGTCTCACCCACGTAAGAACAACCGTAACAATCTTCGAGCCCGCACCCGACGGCGGCAACGTGAAAATATGTGAAACGAAATTAATTTACATATGAAAGGATTTGATTCAAGAAGCTATTGACCAAATTGACGAAGCGATTATTCTTGTTGACTTCAACGACGAAAAAGAACTAGGTGAAGCACTATTTCGGGAAGGAATGCTTTCATTTGAAATCCCCGAAGAACTTGAATCGTTCATTGATTGGGAAGCAATCGGTCGAAATTATACCACGGGTGGCGAGGGGTCTTACCCTTTCCGATGTCTAAAAACGAAAGGTTGCGGGGAAATGTCGGTTTATGGTTTGAACGGCAAGATTTCAACGAAAGAACTTCACGACGAAATTATTCGCATCATTAATGGGAAGGGGGGACGGTTTCGAATCCGCAAGTTGCGGCGTTTATCTTCGACCGATTCGGAATCGAATTTTCACAAATCAATCATGTTTGTTGGGCTTTGCGGCAATTCCTCTCCGAAGTCGTCAAAGCGGGTCAAGGTCAAATGAAATTAATTGAAGCGGGGTTGGAACTATGACTAATCTTATTGAAACATTCGGCGAAAAAATTGGAATGGCTCGGTATTTTATGAAGCACTTACGACAATATGTTGTAGACGGCAAAGGAAGCGAAGGCAAAGGCGGAAGCTGAAAAAGCGGCAAAGGCGAAATTCGCCGAACAAGCGACAAAGATTCAAGATTCTTCAAACGGAATCATTCACGGGATTATCCCGAAATATGAAACAAATCACTTCGTTGTTGAAGTCTTCGTTTCTGAAATCACTTGGTCTAATTCTTCCGAATCTGAAAAGAAATCGGCTTGCGTTACGATTGGGAACGCCGTGAAAAGTGCGGTCATTGATTCGGGTCTTGGAACTTCGAAAGATACGATTCTTGTTGATTTTTTCAGCTTCGAAAACCGTGACCAATTGGCAAATGAAAAAGTATTCGGCGGATATGATATCAAACGATAAAACAAACGGGGAGGGCTTTGCTTCCGCTTCCTATATTGGAAGGAATGAAACAACGTGAAGAAATGCAATATTTGCGGCGAAGACCGAATTGAAGAATTTTACAAGCACCAACGAACACGGTGCAAGGCGTGTCAAAAGGCGAAGCAATACGAATTCAACCGAAAGAATCCCGACTATTTGAAGGCAAAGAATCAACGCCGCCGTGCGAAAAAATTGGCACTTCCAAACGATTTGACAACCGACCAATGGAAAGCGATTCTTGATCGATTTGAAAACAATTGTGCGATTTCAGATTCGACCGATATTGTTCTTGAACACGTGATACCTTTGAACTTTTTGCACATGGGAACAAGCGTCAACAACGTCATTCCAATGGATAAAACGTTGAATCTTTCGAAGCGTGACAAAAATATTCTTGAATGGGTGCTTGAACCCGAAGTCGCCGAAGTTATTTATTGGGGCAAGTTCGAAGCAACAATGAAATACTTGGCGGAAGTGAACGGAATGACCGTCGAAGAATATTATGAATTCATTTATTTTTGCGAATACAACAAACGCACCGTCGAAGAAGTGAAATCCGAATCACGGTCAAGCGTCGAATTGTTCAAAGCCGACATTTGACGCTTTCCTTTTCGGGAATGTGTAAACAAGAAAAAGGGGGAATCGAAATGAATTAAGTTCAATTGAAATACATGGTTTTATATTCGATTCGGGAAAGGGCTTTATCTAACAAGAATTTCGCTTTAATCAAAGAAGTTGAAGATACTTTGTTTGACGCCGAAGAATCCCTTGTTCGTTGGGCATTAGATAATTGCGAAGCAGGTGGAATGTGGAAAGAAGACACCGACTTTCTTCGAAACAATTGGCAAACGAAAGTCGACCCAGTTCTTGAACTAGCGTTACGGTTTCGGATATAACGAAAAAGAGGGTCGAAGCTAATTATTTTAGAAACGGTGACAAATTATTGCTTATAAATTATTTTGTTTTAATGATATAGGATGCTTCGTGATTATTCACGGGGCTTTTTATTGCAAAAAAAAGAAGGAGGGGAAATCTCGCTATTTTTGTTGGTTTAATGTATTCAAGGATAAATCAATAAGGGATACTAATCGTTTTTTTGAATAGAAAAAAGGTTTAATTAATATAACATCGAATTAGGAAATATTTCAAGTGAAATGAAAGGTTTTTGGTGTATTTGTTGACTCCTTATCTTCCCTATAGTTCGGTACCATTGACAAGTGCTAGGCGTAGCACTCTTTCATCAATGTGCTGGCAGAATAGCAGGGTTAAAAAAGTGCCAAGCACAAATATTCTCTCCCTAGAATGGTAGACAGCTAGATTTGTCGAATCCTATCTACAAAAATATGGACAGAGTGGGTTTTATTTACAGACAATCCGTCATATTTTTAATTAAATCATTAAATCTAAAAAAGAAGAGTTTAATGAATAGACGGGAAACAGATAAGGTGAACTGCAAAAAAATCGAGATTTAAAAATACGATTAGGGCATGATCGGAGGAATGAAGGGTGAAAAATGTGTTGTTAAAACAAAGGAAAAATGGATTGAATTTAATTCGGTTAATTGCTTTTTCGACAGTTGCTTTATTTCCTACAGCTGCAATGGCGGCTGGAAACCCGCAGGCACAGTTAGAATCGAAGCTTACATCGCTTTTTACAGGAATTTTTATTCTTCTCTTAAAAATCGTACCATTCATTGGTCTACTTGTGATCATATGGAATTATATCTACTATCGTGTATCAACGGATCCCTATGTCAAAGCTGAGAAACGTAAGATAATGAAGAAAACTGTCATATCTACTCTCATAGCCACTTTTCTTTTGGTGATTGCCATTAGTTCTTATGGATGGGTGATGCGTAAGATACTCGGTTAGTTCGAAATTTATGTGTTGGGTCTATAAATTACGCACCTTATGATATGAATTATATTTGCTTCTTGAAGGTTATGAAACATTTGTAAATACATAACAAAACGGGTGATTTTTTTAATTAATTCAATGGTAGATTATCTGTAAAGTTTGCTCCCTACTTCATTTAATAACTTCATATAAGGGAATGATTGATTATTAGTAATAAAGGCTTTTAAAGTAATTTACCTCAATGTCAAGCACGATATGGTCAATTTTAGGGAGCCTTGTTACCTCGAGCGGTACAACTTGGATACCAATACGCCGGAGCGAGAGCTGGTCCGCCCTTCATCCAACTAAAAATGGAAAAAGACACCATTTGATTTTTTACCAGGTTCGAAAGAAAAGGTGTGGTGGATTGTTCCAAAGGTCATGAATGGAAAATATCCATTAGTCAATGAACAGGTAAGGATAAAACTATTTGTCCATTTTGTGCCGGACAAGCAATTGGAAAAGATAATAATTTATCTGTTCTGTACCCTGAAATTGCAAAACAATGGCACCCAATAAAAAATGGAAACTTAAAACCTTATACAATTTCACCTGGAAGTAATAAAAAATTTTGGTGGCAGTATTCTAAAAAGCATGAGTGGGAAGCTTCAACTAGTAAAAGAACCCAAGGACAAAATTGCCCCTATTGTTCAAATAAAAAAGCAAATGGTGGTTGTGCAAAAATAGTCACGAACGGGAATCTGAAATTAGAGATAGGACTTTAAAAAAACGAAATTGCCCATATTGCAATAAGAAGAGGACTTCTAAAGAATATAATTTGGAAATTAAAAACAGATAAAAAAAACTCTTTCCTTAAGGGGCTGTTGACAAACTAAATTGCCGTATTCCAAGGCACAAATTATGAAGGAGCTACTCTAGATTGGGCACCAATCTAGCTAACTTATTTCTGGAATTGAGTGTAAACCACAGAATTTGGTGAAGAGACCTTTTTTTTATGTAGGAGATACAAATTGATTCGAGGTGAAGGGAAATGCGTAATGAGCCTTGTTGGTGCGGGAGTGGAAGGAAAGAAAAGAAATGTCATCCAGATGTAAAACGACACAGCGCCTTTGGGAACTTGATCATGCTCTATAACCGTGTCGATGAACTCATAAAAAACGAAAAAGGGAATGTAAAATGTAGAGCCGGATGCAGCGCTTGTTGTTATGAACATTTTTACATTTCTGCCACGGAGTTTTATTACATTATGTCCAGTATTATTGAAAATGAAGGTGAAAGTAAGGCTGAAGAATTTATTGACAGAGGTTATCAACTATGGCTGGAGTTTGAAAAAAAATATCCTGAAGCAGCCCAACAATTATACAATCCTTTGGCATCTCCTGAAGAGGCTGCTAACGGCTTAGCCTCATTACAGTTTATTGAAAGAACCTTTGAGTCCATAGACGGTACTGACCAATTAAGGGACAAAAAACCTTGTCCATTCCTTGATACAAATAATGGCTGTTGTTCCGTTTATGAATATAGACCCTTTATTTGCAGAGAATTTGGTGTTGCAAAAAGAGTACAAATGACTTTGCCTTATGAAGTGTGCGCTGAAATGAAGGATGGGTTGGCTTATCAAGAGGAAATGGTGGATATCAGTGAATACACTGAGGATGTTATAAACCTTAACAGTATCCTATTCGGAAAGAAAGTTTTGCACCAACGACCTTACCCCATTTTTTACTTCATGAAATTTTTAAAAGGCAATATGAAAGGTCTTCAAGCGATGATTAAGAGGTATAAGGAACTCAGTTTGAAAGAGTTAGTAATCCCCAGCTGAATAGCGCTCGATGTCAACTAGATATTTTAGATCAGTAAAAAAACACTGTTTTATTTTCACTGACAGTGTTTTTTCTTTTTCTTTTTAAGTTTTTTCCTTAAATGATCTATGTTCTTTAAAGATTCTTTCTATTTTAATTATCCATTTTTGAAAAACCGCTGACCTGAACCCTCATGCCATAATGGAGTGTAATTGGAACAAGTTCATTAAGATACCAAAGGGAAGATAAAGTAATCTTTGCTTTTGCTTGAATTCTGGTTTCATGGATTTGGTTTTTTGGCTTTCACTGATTGGTAGAATAAGTTGAGATCTTGATAAATCCAGAAACTTTTTGTTGATATTAAATAAAATATCAGCCCTAGTAATGTGGGGGGGGCAGCGGTCTATCTTTGTTTACTTTATTTAGATAAAATAGCAACAAGTTAATTGGGTTATAGAGAAGATTGTGAAGAGATGTACTTAAGCTAAAGGGTAGCTTTACTTGAAAAAGTTAAACTGGGGACCTAATGTGGTCCTTTTATTTTTATTTTTAAATAGAACATTTGTTTGTATATAATGAATAACGAGGTGAGTTTTATGGCGATACGCGACCGCGGTAAAAAGAAATGGTAGTTTGCGTTTGGGATGCCGGAGTTAATTAAGGCACAGCGAGATCTATGGACAGATCAGGAGCGAATTATAAAGCCAATCATTGATGAATACGAGAAGGTTGAGTTTGACCAACGTACCTTTTATGCGATGGAGTTTAACCTATCAGTAAAGATTACGATGTGGTCTAACGGCTTTGCATTCGATATAACTGGTCACATACATTACATAGATTCGATATCAGACCAACTACGAATTGAACTCCTAGAAGGCGAGTTTCGACGGATTAATTTTGAGGATGTTATATGAGTATCGATCGTTGATTAAATGAGATGAAGTCGAGAGAGCATTAATCGTTATTGTAACTGTAGGGGAACGGTGGTAGTTGTTACAAATATTAATAGGGATCAATACGTTCTCTATTATTGTATTAACGTCAAAATGGTATAATATTTTTTATCCATATATTGAAAAAATATCCACATATTAAATAGGAGGAAATTAAGTGTGTTTAATATATATTGTGATGAAAGTTGCCATTTAGAAAACGATAGACAAAAAGCTATGGTAATAGGATCAATAAAAGTTCCAAGGTCTTTGTTAAAAGATATTTCTGAAGACATAAAAAGAATAAAAGAGAGACATGGAATAAATAGGCATGCAGAAACAAAAAGGGAAAATATGGTATTATATATTTAGGGAATTGTGTTTTCAGTGGAGGTGGATAGCATGGATAAGCCATCTGAGATTATTACCATAAGTGATCGAGATATAATGTCAGCCATTCAAGAAAATGGTTGGTACATTGACAAGGTAGAAAAAACGCCTGAAAGATGCTTAGAAGCTGTTAAGCAAAATGGTCGTACATTACAATTGGTTCCTAAAAATTTACATTCTATAGCTTTGTGTCTTGAGGCTGTTAAACAAAATGCTTTAGCTATAAAATATGTGTCAAGAAAAATAATGACGGATGATATTTGCATAGAAGCCGTTAGAAATGACGGAACAATAATAGCCTACTCCACGTATATTCCTGATGAGTTCCGAACAAAAAAGCTTTATCTTGAGGCAATAAAGCAAAATGGCAAAGCCCTTGAATATGTTCCCGATAAGTATAAGTCAGAAAGCTTTTGGAAAATAGCTATTATGCAAAATGGTTTAGCGCTCGAATTTGTTCCGAAGAATATTCTGTCAAAAGAATTATTCGTGTTAGCAGTTGAGCAAAACGGATTAGCCTTGGAATATGTGCCAAGTAAAAACAGAAGTAAAGAATTATGTAATGCTGCTGTTAATAATAATGTATTGGCATTAGAGCATGTATCGAACAGATATAAAACGACGGAGTTGTGCAATGCGGCGGTAAACTCAAGTTGGAAAGCTTTTCTTTATGTGCCTGAGAGTATGTATACTTTAAATAATTGCCTTGAAATATTTGAACGGATATTAAGGGAATGCGACGATTTTTCTGAGATATCGTATAGAGACCGCTCTTGTATTAGAGAGATAGCAAACCGCTTGCCAGATAGTATAAACAACGATATTCAAATTATCAGATTGGAAAGACAATTACAGGTACGGGGATTTAAGAGAAAATACTTTGATAAAGAAACACATAGATTTATTACGATAGAAAAAATACGCTATAGAGAAGAGGATGAAGTAAAAGAATTCGATTTATTTGTTGACTTTTATAAGCATTTAGATGCGGATTTGAAAAATGCCAATCTGCATGATTATGATTTTAAAGAGGTCAGTCTCGTCGATTTTAATATTGAAGGTGCATTTATTAACAGCGATGTATTAGTCGAACAACACTTATATGACGATTCTTTTTACGCTGAAAACGTCAAAGATTATGATTGCAACACAGAGCTTATGATTTCTGCAGAAAATGAGGTAGTAGAGGCTATCTCTGTTCTTCATGATATCGATTTGGTTTCAGATGCCACATTAAATGACACTTCTCGCAAGATATACTATATCAGTGATATCCACCTCAATCATAAGCTTTTAAAAGCATTCCCGACAAATGCAACTGAATTGGAAGTTAAAATGTATATTAGACAGCTTGTAAAAAAAATGATTGATACTGTTACAGATAAATCTTATGACGACTACTTATTAATAGCGGGAGATATATCTTTTAACTTTGAAATATCGACTTTGTTTTATACAGAATTAGTCAAATATATGAAATCGAAGTTTTGGAGTCATCGTCAAATAGTAGTAGTGCTTGGGAATCACGAATTATGGGATTTCAATCGACGCGGGGTCGCACATTCTAATTTGCTTACATTGGATGAAATTATTCAGCAATACCGGGATTTGTTTTCAAGTCTAGGCATATGCTTTTTACAAAATGATTTGCTGCTTTCAAACGGAACGATTATTTCAGAAAAGCAATTGAAATCCATTGATCAGGAAGAGTTGAAGCATATCTGCTTGAAAAGTCCTTTTGTGATACTGGGTGGATTAGGGTTTTCCGGCTTAAATTCACAATTTAACGCCACGCAAGGAATTTATCGGCAAACCATTATGTATTTAGATGAGGACATCAAACAGACAAACCAATTTAAATTCATTTACAATAAAGTGAAAAGTGTTTTAGACAACGATAAAGTTATTATTTTAACTCATACGCCAAAAGAAAACTGGTCGAATGAAGATTACAACCGTAACTGGATATATGTGAATGGACATACTCATCGAAATGATTACTGTTGTGACGAGGAAAAATCTTTTTATTCTGACAATCAAATTGGATATTATTCTACAAACATAGGTTTAAAGCATTTTAAATTATCAAGAGTTTATGATATTTTTAAGTATTATCCTGACGGAATTTATTCTATTTCAAGAGAGCAATATTTGGACTTTAACCGGGGCGTTGAGATTAAAGTAACTTTTAATAGAACAGGAACTATACATATGCTTAAAAACAATAATGTATATTGTTTTATACTTGAAAACCAGAACACAGGGAAAATATCTCTGTTAAATGGTGGGAGGATTAATAATTTAGAACATAACGACATCAATTATTACTTTGAGAGAATGGCGTATTATTCAGATGCAATCAGAGGGTTATTTAGCGATTACAATCAAGCACTAAAATCCATATCTGATAGTATTAAAAAAATTGGCGGTATTGGGACAATCCACGGATGTATTGTTGATATAGATTTCTTTAATCACATTTATGTGAATCCGGAAGACGGAACCGTAACCCAATATTTTGCCTTGTCGATTGTTGATAAGTATATCTATCCAAATGTCAAAGCGCTTTTGTTAGCTCAAAGAAAAGATTTATATGATAATTATATGAAACTTTTAGACGGAGAGAGCGAGGGCGTCAAGCTGTTGAAAGGTGAAATAAAAGCAGGAAGCATTGAAATATCAAGATTTATTCCGGATACTTATATGTACAGACCATCAAGAATAATGAAGTCATTACAGTACCTGACAGAAGTTAATGTTATAAGGATTTGGAACGATCGTATTATCGAATTTCAATTTCAAAGCAAAAATAAAGCAAAAGATTTGTGTGCTAATAATAACGACACTTTGTTGCTATCCGTTAAACGAAACAGAAGCAATTAACGCCGCCTTTCAGCGGCGTTTCTGCGTGATTATGAAGTTGTTTAATGATCTTTTAGATTAAGGAAATTCCGGTTGCGCATAAATAGACGTTTATACTGCTTCGTTGGTGTCAACAGAGATTCCGGACCCATAGCTTAGTGTCCAATATGTAGGGAAATTCGTGCTTTATAAGAGTTTTAAAATCATATGGATGGCTTTTCCTTCCCATTGGGTTATCGAATTTATTTTTCGGATTTGAAAAAAATAAGGAAGAAAAATGGATATTTATTTTCATTTTTTATTGGGTTTGTTTTTATCTTAAATTTCATCATCAGCTTATTCCAGTAACGGGGGCGTTAGTAAAAAAGGATTAACGTACCGGAGCGGCAATCCTTTTTTCTTATTTCGAATAATGGTTCTGGTCTATTTAACAAGATTTATTTTGGAGATCAATTTGGAAATGTAATTGTTAAGTTTCACACAACAATATATCTTTCTCCGCTGAAGGCTCTTTTAATATCTGACTGCCAATCAACCCAGTCTTCTAGTTATTTAACTCCAGTAATAATTCGGGGACAATGTTTTGTTCAAAATCCTTTGGCTTGTCCAATTGTATCCCTCTTTTTGAAGCAGCTGCAATCATTAATCCTAATTCATAGTACATTTTTTTAGAAACTATACCTTTTGAAATCATTTTCTTCACTTCATTATAAAATTGAATCAAAAAATCACTAGGTAATTTTTCATACAAAGACATTTTTAAACACCTACTATTCCTACTATACTAATAGGAATATTATCAATTAAAACTTAAAATGAAAAGAGATTTTTTCCAAAGTCACAAGATTGTCATTTAATTACAGATACGTTTGAAAATAGAACCTAATTCTTATTGCACTAACGGATCAGGATAGTTCAACAAGAATGGGTGCAAGATCACCCAGATTACAGGAACCGATGATATAATTATTACGTTAATGCTTCATTCAAACGGTATGATGTAGGGTGATAAAATAATGGATGTTAATGAAAACAATTGGGTAGTATATATGCACATTACACCAAATGGAAAGAAATATGTAGGGATTACAGGCAATGATGTAGAACGTAGATGGCGCAATGGTAATGGATACAAAACTAACTTGATTTTTACTAGAGCCATTAACAAATATGGATGGGATAACATAGAGCATAAAATAATTGCCGAAAAATTATCTTTTGAAGATGCATGTAACCTAGAAATAAAGCTTATAGCAGAATTAAAACTTCTTAATAAAAAATATGGCTATAACCTAACAGCAGGTGGAGAAGGAACACCCGGACATACTGTTCCTGAAGAAACAAGAAAAAAGCTATCAGAAATGTTTTCGGGAATGAATAATCCTAATTTCGGAAGAACAGGGGAATTGCATCCATTATATGGCTTAACCAAAGGTGAAAGTCATAGTGCTAAAAAAGTAATATGTTTAAATACAATGGAATCCTTTGATTCTATAATTGAAGCAGGGGAAAGCATGAACTGTACAATCGAACATATAAGTAATTGTTGTCAAGGCACTAGAAAAACATGTGGCACTCATCCTATTACTGGAGAAAAACTTGTATGGGCATTTCTTGAGAAAGCCAGTGAAATGAATGAGGATGAAATTAGGGCTTATATTGCATATAGAATAAAAAGAACTCCACATTCTGAGGAAACACGAAGAAAAATCGGTGATGCGCATAGAGGTAGAAAACTTTCAGATGAGCAAAAGAAAAAAATAAGCGAATTGAATAAAGGCAAAAAAATGCCTGACGAATTACGAAAAAAATTATCAAAAGCAGTTATTTGTTTAAATACACTTGAAGTTTTTGATTCCATTATGGATGCGGCAAAAAAGTATGATATAGAATATAGTGGAATTTCTAAATGTTGTTTAGGAAAAAGTGAATATAGTGGAAAAGATGCTTTGTCTGGAGAAAAACTAGCCTGGAAATATTACGATGAATATTTAAAACTAAAAGAATTAGGGTTTGTTTGGGCTCCTAAAGATGATGAGTGGGAAATTAATTACAAAGAATTAGTTGCTTTTATGATGGAATATGGAAGCTGTTTAGTTTCGAGAAGAGTCAATGAAACGTTAGCTAATTGGGTATTCAAGCAAAGGCAAAATTATAAAAAAAATAATCTTTCAATAGAAAGAATTGAAAAATTAAATGCAATTGGTTTTATATGGGACCCATATAAAGGACAATGGGAAAGTATGTATAATCTTTTAGTTCACTTTAAAAAAGAAAATGGACATTGCAATATACCACTTAGATACATTAAAAACGAACAATTGGGCAAATGGGTAAATACCCAACGACAAAATTATAAAAATAAGCAATTGACAGAAGATCAAATTCAAAAGTTAAACAATATTGGATTTTCATGGGATCCGATTAACGATGCATGGAATACTATGTTTAACCTTTTAAAATTGTTTAAAGAAATGAACGGACATTGTAGAGTTCCAGATAAATACAAAGAAAATCCTCAGTTAGGATTATGGGTTGGTAATCAAAGAAGAAACTACAAAAAGAAGAAGCTAACTGTTGAGCAAATTCAAAAGTTAAACAATATTGGATTTGTTTGGTATCCGAAAGAAATGCCGGAAACAAAAGCGGTTATATGTTTAAATACACTTGAAGTTTTTGATTCCATTATGAATGCTGCAAAAAAGTATGATATAGGATATAGTGGAATTTCTAAATGTTGTTTAGGAAAATGTGAATATAGTGGAAAAAATGCTTTGTCGGGAGAAAAACTAACCTGGAAATATTACGATGAATATTTACAACTAAAAGAATCAGGGTTTGTTTGGGTTCCTAAAGATGATGAGTGGGAGATTATGTACAAAGAATTAGTTACTTTTAAGATGGAATATGGAAACTGTTTAGTTTCGAGAAGAGTGAATAAAACGTTAGCTAATTGGGTGTTCGATCAAAGGAAAAACTATAAAAAAAACAATTTATCAACAGAAAGAATTGAAAAATTTAATGCAATTGGTTTTATTTGGGATTTACATAAAGAAAACTGGGAAAGTATGTATAATCTTTTAGTTGATTTTAAAAAAGAAAACGGTCATTATAATGTACCACTTAGATACATTAAAAACAAGCAATTAGGTGAATGGGTACTAAGCCAGCGAAAACATTATAAAAATAAGAAATTGACAGAGGAACAAATTCAAAAGTTAAACAATATTGGATTTGTTTGGTATCCGAAAGAAAAAAATAAACAAGAGAACGCCTCGATCTAATTCAAAAATTCCCTTATCGTGCACATATCGGTTATGGGGAAGATGAAGTCGTGATTAATTCAAGTGGCGAACTAATATGTATAAGCATTTGTAAACAATACTTGAACTTTAACTAGCGGGTGCTTTCATTAAACAAAGAAGGGCTGCGGCAGCCTTTATCACCATAGTCCATACAACTAGGATGTACGTGTTGTTCTTTAATATCGTTTTGTTGGTTCATTTTATCCTCCATTTTTTTTACCTTTCTGAATTTGAGTAATTTTACACACTAGATAGTGTGTGAAAATGGTGATTTTTTATGTAAAGCTCTAGTATCCGTTTTTCTATTAAAGACATCCAATTATATTTTAAAAAATATTACGTCAAGGATAATGGAAACCTTATTCAGCTATATGGGCGTTAGTTGAACAGCGGAATTATTAATTTGGGACAGATTTGTTCATATGTATTTTTTTGGTAGGTATCCTTTTCTGGACAAACCGATAATTTTTAAATTAAAATATCCTTAGACTGTAGCGCATGGGAAAGGATAGACTGTGTGGTTACAGAGAGTTTTTTTGAAGTAAAGTGAAGGATTAAATGGGATTCAGCCCATACATAGCAAGGGTTCGTAAATATACAGAATTTTCTGATATACCTAAAACAATCTTCAAAACTATTGAGTTATTAAACTATTATTTAGTGTTTAGAAGATGCTTTGGGAGTTTCCATATTATAGTAAATCTACGTTTCTCCGGTTCACATCATTTGTAAAAATGGAATAAAAAATGAAATGAATTAAGGATGGAATCGAAATGGCTCCATCCTTATTTTGTGTTAAGAAAAATGTTTGTGAAGGAATGTACTGATATGAACGAAACTGTCAATGCCCCCTACACAATCTGATTTGGTTTGGTTTTTTGGGCAACTCTAAGAAGAGAAGCATTTTTCGGCTTCTTTGCTTATTAGTTGGGATTGAGCCTTAAGGCTAGGGGATCTCCTTCTCAGCTTACAGACTGCTCCTCAATCTCCAAATTGGCTGTCAAGTGCTTTCCTTGACAGGCAATTTGGAGATTGAGATACTTTTTAAAGCTGAGAATGAATAAATTTCTCCTTTCATTTTGATATTAAAAAGTTAAGCACACGGCACGAAGGCAAAATTCTCAACTGCGGTTAGCACTCTGATATTCGTGGGTTTTCACATTTTATCTTTCCGTATAAAGGAGCTTCCACTAACTTAAAACGTGCGTTAGCCTATTTGGCATAGCACAAGTACATTTCGTGGTTTCTCCTTACCGGTTTTTACCTTTGCCTCCGAGCCCTATGCTCCGAATTTTAAAGAAAAATTAACCATCATTTTATTCGTAATTTTTACTTTGTAATGGAGCTATTTTCAACTTCTTGAGTTACTGCCCAGATAAATCCTGCTAATTCTCTTGCAATGGCTGTTATTGCCTTTCCAAATGCCTTTCCACGTGATAGTAAACGAAAATATTTTTTATGAAGGCGATTTTGAGCTTTCCATGAGATCATTTGAACATTAGGCAACTGTCCTTCTATTCTTTTCTTTAAATCTCCTTTTATAGCAGGCGGAAATCGATAACTCCAAGCTGCTTCTACAAGTAACCGACGAACATGACGATTGCCAGTTTTGGTAATATTACCTTGCCTTCTGGTTTCACCACTAGAACTTTCACTTGGAATTAACCCAACGTAAGACATTAATTTTTTGGGAGAAGCAAATCTTTTAAATGATCCTATCTCAGCCACAAGACTAGTAGCTGTAATCGTAGCTATTCCCCTTAATGATTGTAGTGCTTGAATCATTGGCGCATGGTAACCTTCGGTTGATTGTAATTTTATTTCTTCTTCTAATCGTTTTACCCTTTGCTCAATTTCTTGTAAATGGTGTAGATACTCTTGAAAAACTACTTTGGATGCAGAACGTTCAAACTTTAGAGTATTTAACCATTCTCGGTATCTACGAGTCCATTTCTTTCCCTTGAAAGGCGGGTGAATATCATTTCGTAAAAGGAATTTAGATAATTGATGTTTGGCTCTTAATTCATCCTCTTTGGCATCTTCACGGGCTCGAACTAAATCCCGAAGCGCCTCGTCATCTTCTGTTGGCACATAAACAGAGGTTAATTCGCCTGCACGAAATAACTTTGCAAGTTTAATCGAATCTCTACGATCAGTTTTAATCCGTTCACCTGGTTTCTTAGGGATTAAAGATGGTGGGATTACTTCACATTCAATTCCTAGGCTAAGAAAAAGCCGATATAAACCATAGCCAGTTGGACCAGCTTCATAACAGACTCGAAGATTATCTTTTTCTCCCAGCTTATTTACTAACTTTCTAATTGATTCCACCGTGTTAGGGATCATTCCCCAATACCTTGGCTCATCTCGACCTTCATCTGCAATGGCAACGGCGATTTTTTCTTTTGAAACGTCTAAACCTACATATTTTATGGTATCCTTCATAATAACTAGCTCCTTCCGTAATGTAGCTCTGATTTGGTTTGTTTTTTCCAGTAAACAGTGTAACCAAATTAACCTACGGTGTTACGAGTAAGGAGCTAGTTTCGTTTATGATAACTTAAACTACCATGAAAACTAACTTCTGAAACGTTGGAAAATGGCAATACTAAAGAAGACGCAGCTCATTCATTTTTTTTAAAAGGTGAAAGCGCCTGATTCCATTGATATTTAATGAGATTGGTGGATCAAGAAGCTTCTGTAATTGTCACGGTATATCCTAGACTTTCCAGTCTTCGAACCGAATGTCGTACAATGGATACTTGCTTTTGTTTATCAAAGTAGTCTTCGCCTAAGTCTACATACATTTCTTTTCTTGTCAGAAGATAAAAAGCAATTCTCAATATGGCATGAGCGACGACAATGGCTGCTCTTTTTCTACCTTTTCGTGCTAGTGTTCGTCTATATAATGCACCAAGGTAGTTTTTTGAGGCACCTACTGAATGGGCTGCTTCTGTTAAAGCAGATTTTAAATACTTGTTGCCTTTCTTGGATTTAGTTGATTTCCGTTTACCTGCACTTTCATTGTGTCCAGGTACGAGTGCAGCCCAAGAACATAATTGTGGTGCAGTTTGGAATTGTTTTTTAACATCTGTTCCAACTTCAGCTAGTATTTGTTCAGCCATTCTTTTAGCGATGCCAGGTATGGAATCAAGTCGTTCTATATCTTCTTGATAGGAACTTACTCTTTGAGCAACCTCTTGATCAAGCTTTTCAATTTGTTCGGTCAAGAAGTCAATGTGAGTGAGAATCGTATTAAGCATCATGCGTTGATGAGGATTTACATAACCTTTAAGAGCGAGCTCAAGTTCGTCCTTCTTCTTTTTCATTGTACCTCGAGCGAAGGTTGATAGTTTCTCAGGGTCGTCTTCGCCATCTGCGATAGCGCGAAGCATATCCTTGGATGAAACACCCATAATATCGGAAACCACAGAACCAAGTTTAATGTTTGCGCCTTCTAGTACCTTTTGAATACGATTATGTTGTCTTGCTCGTTCTTCTATATTACTTCGACGGTAACGAACCAGTTCTCGAAGTTCTCGTTGATTTCGATCAGGAATGAAGCTTGCTTTTAGTAACCCATGGCGAAGAAGTTGGGCTATCCATTCGGCATCTTTCACATCCGTTTTACGTCCAGGAACAGCTTTCATATGCTGCGCATTGACGACGAGAAACTCAATTTCCTCAGCTTCGATAAGATTTACAATAGGTTTCCAGAACACACCTGTACTTTTCGTAGAAAACGTTTGAATCTCCTTTCCTTCTGGAGTCATAACACAGGCAGTAATGTTGTCCTTATGGACATCCATACCACAAACTCGTTCAATGATAACTTCCATTGAAACCATCCTTTCTATGGCTATAAAAATAGGAGGCTGGTGCAAAAACCAGAAAAAGGATTAATCTACCATAAGTGCTTCCCGTAAGGGAGCGACAGTCTGTGATGCACCGTGGTCGTTGGAGTCAGACTAACGGATGGGCTCTAATGGCACCATAGTTTATCGACCTTCCTCACCCAGCCATAGAAACAGTATTGACGGTTTTAATCTGTTTTCATCCTCTGTGGTGCAGCGCAATTTTGCGCTGCATGGTGACTAACGGGGCAGTTTAGTTTAACAAGAACAACTGATAAAATAACAATAAAACAGTCATTATTGAAGTAACAGGGGATATTGTAAACAAAGAAAGGATTATAATTATGAGGTATTTTGATTACTTAAAATCTAATAAGAAGGAATTTGTCACACAATTAGAACGTCTTCTAACATTGTATAAAGTACAACCCGTTGGCAACGGGTATATTGACTGTATTGTGATGAAGAATAATTTAGATGAGTTTATTAAAGAAATAACAGCTTTAGGGATACTTATTACTGATGTGTCTTGGTGGTGCTATGTAAATCCAACTAATAATGAATCTACTGAATGCCCACACGGAATGGGAGGTCCAGAGTCTAGATTTTATGAAGGTTGGTTTAGTGAATTACAGAATGACCTTTTTGAGGCAGATAGGGAAAGAGTAAATTCAATTTTAAATTCATATGATAAGCACTCGATATTTTCATTAAATTTGCAAACAATAGATGTAATAAAGAATATGCTTAACAAACCCTTCAGATATACTCCTACCGATTGCTCTCCAGCAACTTCATCCGGCTCTTCCAAACATTCAAGAAAAATGGAAAGAATCCGTGCAAAGGGTTTGCTTCTGTCTGGCTGAATGTTGCCGGATGGGATCATACGCCGGAGCCAATATTCAAAATCATGGAAATCCGGCGCTTTTATATGAAACTGTACCTGAAGATGCCACATTTCCTGTTTTAAATTAGCCCGTTCAAGGAAAACCCTGGGTATATCCTGGCATGCCTTAGCGATAACGAAGTAGTGGCGCGGCACGGGAAGTTCGTGGCGCCGCTAGATTTGATGAAGGAAGAAGGTCCCACTGCCGGACTTGGTTCCACCACAGTCGCCATTGGCTTGCCTAGCTAATTTGGATACCACAGGATAAACGAAAAGAATTGCCGGCACTCTACCAACACGTGGAATCTTGAATTAATCAAGAAGACCGGTTGAACCTATATTTGTTTTAAACTGTTTACAACAGTTGTAAAGGGATTGGGGAAGGGAGAAGATTATGCGTTCGAAAAATGAAGAAGGTTCACAGAAGGTACCGGTAAATATCCGAATTGAATCAGCCATGAAGGAAAAGTTGGCGGTTCTATGGGAAATGGTGGGGCTGTCTGAAGCCGATGTTTACCGAATGGCATTCGCCGAGCTCATCGAAAAGCGGAACCATTGGTTGAAAGAGTATGAAAAATAAAGGCGCCTAAGGTTGCTTTATTAGAGACTATTATACTCCAATTATAACTAAAAGGAGGGAATTTAATGGACTTGCTTGTGCTATTAAATTTATGACGAATTCTATTCTTTCAAAAATAGGAAACACCAGATAGATTTCACCATCATCATGGAAACGGAGGACTTGGTTCAACCACACTCGAAATTCGGATGCTGTCGAAATTGGATACTTCATTTTTTCGATCCGGCATCAGATGATGAGACTGAAAACGTTCAAAATGCGGCATTGATCGAAACCGTTGCAATTGATCTTGATTATAGCAGCATCCTGATGCTTTGAAAGGCTTTGTCGACTAAGTAAGCCATACAAAAACAACTGAACAATCTTACAGGTGGTCTTCAGATTCAAACGGTATTTTCTTGATGGACACACTTTAAATATTTTCTTTCTTCTTTCAGCGTAAGACAATTTAGGAAACCATAGCTCAATTTTTGAGCTATGGTTTCCTATTTATTTTGGGTATTCCCTTATTGAAATAAAAGTTGTTTTTTACATTTATATAACATGACTCACCCAAGATAAAAAAAGTAAACAATTTATCTAAAATTGTCTAATGAAACCGTTTGTTCTTATTAAAGAACGATGTTAAACTAGTATTCACTTAATACATATTTAGGAGGAGGAAGTAAAGTGAGCAAGTGAAAGAGCGGATATCTTTGGGGGGACGACAATGAATATTTATTATTTTCAGAAAATAATTATTATTTAAAAGGGAGACACACAATAAATGAGATGGAAGATCAGATTTATTTCAATAATTATATTAGTAATTATGTTCTTACCAATGTTTGGAGATATATCAAGGGCTAGCGCAGATACCTCTTCAGGAATGAATGTTCTTGATCCAGGTCAAAGTATTGAATATACGAATAACACTTCATATCCTTTCAGGATAGATGTTAGTGGTGACTATGACTATGAACATATTAACTCCGACTCATCTATCGGTGGGTATGGAAGTGCAAACGGTGATCCATGGAGTTTTGGTTTGACCACAACGATGTACCCTGGAGAAAGTTTAAGAATGACAAATACAACTGAAAATCAATTGCAAGTGTCCCCAATGTGTGTTTTTTGTGGTAATGCACAATTAAGTTTTGTACTCAATAATGGACCTGCAATGGAATATGTAACTTTGCAAAAGGGGCAGAGTGTAAACTTTACCAATAGTATGAAGTGGACGGTCCCAATAAATCCGAATGGTGCATACGACTATCAACATATCGAAGCCGATGGATCTATAATTGACTATGGAAATAATGAGGTTGGTGGGAATTCTATTTCGCCGGGGGAAGGTTTAAGGATAACGAACAAATATGATGATCAATTAATAATGTCCATTCCTTATGATTATTATATACACCTTAATCCCGTATTCTCAAATTTGACTACAAACAAAAAAACAGTAATATTTATACCCGCATTTCTGGGAACTACATTAACTGCAAACGACGGTTCAAATTTTCAATTATGGGAGCCTGATTTAGATAATATCTCAGAATATATAAGTCTCTTAAGATTGAATAGTGATGGTAGCTCTGCGTTTCCAGTAAAAGTTAACGACCCACTTGAAGAATATTACGGAGGCATGATTACTGCGCTTAATAAGTTTGATGGAAATAAAGATGGGATTCCAGACCTCGATGTCCATGTATTCCCTTATGATTGGCGCCTTGATAATCGTATTAATGCCGAAAATTTACAAGTTTTTATTAACAAATTAAATGTTGATAAAGTTACCATTATAGCTCATAGCATGGGAGGATTACTAGCATCAAAATATATTGCTTTGGGAAACAGCCAAAAAGTAGATAAATTAATAACAATAGGCACTCCTTACCTTGGTGCACCGAAAGGGCTCTATGCTTTTGAAACGGGTAATCTTATGGATAATTTTCTAAAAGATTATCTTCTAAGTCAACCCCTTAAAGCCATTGCACCCAATATGAGTTCTGCTTATCAATTATTACCAAGTAGAATGTATTTCGATATCAATAATACTTATTATTCAAGACAGGTTATTAATAATGGATGGTTTAAGCGGAATAGCGTCATTAATTTTACATCATATGATGCCACTAATTATTTTCTGCTACAAGATAGAAAAGATTGGGTAAATCCATCTCTACTCAATGATGTTGATCAATTTCAGCAGTCGCTTGATATTCAAAATACCCTGAATTCCGTTAATTCCTATTTAATTGTTGGACACGGTGATAAAACGCAAGGACTCGTGACGGAAAACTTTAATCAAAATTTGGTATATGATAATACGGATTATGAGCCTATTGATGGTGATGGAACTGTTCCGTTAATTAGTGCAAGTCTCGGAGGAAGAGTTGTGAATGAAAATGGTGATTACTATTTTATAGGGAACAGGTCAAATACGTATTTTCGAAAAGGAGTAGAACACTCCGCTTTACCTGATGATCAAACTGTAATTAATCAAGTTCTTCAAATTATAAACGGAAATTATACTGCAGTTTCAGGGATGGACGACAGAGCCAAATTTTCTCAATCCCTAAAGGTACGTGTGGAAAGTCCAGTTGACCTTAATATATATGATCAAAATGGAAACCACCTTGGTCCTGTTAATGGCACCCAGTACGAAGAAAATATTCCTTCAGGAACCTATTACCAATCTGGACATACCAAAACAGCTTTGCTAGAGTATGGCAACTATAACATAAAATTAGTGGGTACAGGATATGGAACGGCGACTCTCATCCTCCAAAAATACGATGAGTTAAATAAATTAATTAAAACTATTCGTTTTGACAATGTAGATGTTACTCCTAAGACTATTATGACTACAACAACGGATATGGGCAATTCGATTCAATTAGTCGTGGATAAAAATGGTGACGGAAACACAAGTATTTTAAAACCGTCAGCAGTTTTGGATGAAACAGGGAGTAATGATCAGACTCCTCCATCAATTTCTTTTACGATTGATGGTACAAAATCTAACTACAATTGGTATAATTCCGATGTAACACTTTCGTTACAAGGACAGGATCCTGAGTCTGGAATCAATCGAATGGAGTATAGGTTAAATGATGGGGATGCACAGATTTACCAAGGACCAATAAAGTTTGGTCAAGAAGGTCAAACTAAAATTGATGCCGTAGCTTATAATAACAATCGCCTAAATTCTGATGCAGTAACAACTAACATCAATATAGATAAAACACCTCCAACGCTTTCAGTCTCTTTGGATAAAAACGAACTTTGGGCACCAAATCATAAATTAGAGACGGTTAACGCGAAGGTCATTGCAAATGATTCTCTTTCAGGCGTTGCGAAAATAGAACTCGTATCGATTACTAGCAATGAACCTGATAGTGGACTCGGGGACATTCAAAATGCCTCTTATGGAACGTTCGACACTTCTTTTGATCTTCGAGCAGAGCGTTCTGGGAAAAATAAATCGGGAAGAGTATATACAATCACTTATAAAGTGACTGATTTAGCCGGTAATGTCACCACCCAATCCGTAAACGTAACGGTTTCACATGATCAAAGATAATAAATATTTACTTCCTTTTGAGTCATAATTTTCCATTAAAGTGGTAGAATTGAAGAGCTGAATAAAATTAATACCCACAATAAAATACAAGACATCTTAGGCGTGGGTGAGCTAATCAGAGTCTGAGAGACGCGGTAAGTGGTGTAGAAATGAAAAAACAAAAACACCCAAAGAGGGAGTTTTTAGTATATTATTTTTTCTGTCCATTCTATTACCTCTGGACAAGCCTTTTTAAATCTTTGGTTTTAATTCCTATCATTTTGCTTTGATACTCACCATCGATGAGGTCGTATTTCAGCGCCCCGTTTTTCAGGCTCTCAATCACCTTCGATATGTGAGGTATCCAGATCCACCTTTGAAGTTCTTTATCTTTTACTATCATATATAAAAAGTGGAGGGCTGTCATTTTGAAGAATTCGAACGGGCGTCCTTCTTCGTTAGTTAATCGAATACAAACATTATTATAGTAACGAGTAACGCACCTTTCTTGAAAAGTATGAGTAGCTTCGCCTTTAATATCTTGGAAACTAGCTTTCGCCTTTACTACTGTATCAATTCCTAAACTATAATCTAAAATTTTTTTTCTCTCACTTGCTTCCCTTCTTTTTCGCTCTCTTTCATTAGGGGAATCATCCATATCAATCGCTTTTAACTCATATAAACGATCTCCTACATAATCAATACTGACAATTTCAGGTCCAAATATAACCGGGTATATTTTTTCCTTTGCAATTTGGTTCGCGAATTACTCCTTTCTTGTCATGAAAGGAGTAATTGGTACTACCGAGTTTGTTAACTGTACTTCTGAAGAATTATTCTCCATCCTATTTAGCAGCCCCTTTTTTATGGAATTTTTTTGTTCTTTCTTGTGTATAAAATAGCCCAAATTTAGGTAAGGGGATACACGAAAATTTTTTTAGCTAGGTCGAAAGAAAATGGGTTTAATAAAAATAGTAATGAAACCGAAAAATGGTTTGGTGGATATTTTTTTACAATTAAGAGAGATGTTCTTCAACTAACGGTGAAGGTTAGCGAAAGAAGGAATTGGGCAATGATCCTACATTCACATGTAAAAGATAAACAAAAGTTTAATTTCAAAAATTCCTAAAATTAATATAATTTAGTGATATAATTATTTAAACAAATTGTCACATAAATCGAGGGGATAGTGTAATGAAGAAAACTCTGTATAAATTTAGAAATATTTTACTTGCTGTCTCCCTTATATTTGTAGTGGCTGGTTGCGGATCATCAGTAAATAAGACACAATCTAATAAACAAACGAAAACTGCTTCGATTAATAAAGAAACTCAACAACCAGGTCTTCGGCTCGACCTTCAGGGGGTCGGTAATAATTATAAGATGATTTTCAGCAACACCAAGATTTACTGAAGAATAGCTTTTATAACCTGATAGAGGATAGAGGATATGTTCCGAAATCAATCCAGGGACCTCGTCAGGATTTATCCAGTGCAACTTTTATTTACAATGCGACGAATCAGACCGCCAATTTCGTTTTTTCCTATTCTCCTAAACCTGAGGATTTGGATACTAGTTCTCTACAAAATATGCTTTGGCTGAAACTGGGATCTTATTTTTTCATTACACAGGCGATCGAAGAATATTTTGTACAGTGTAAGGCAGACTTGGCAAAAGAAGGAATACCATTGACCTTACCGGAAATGGCTGTTACCTTTAAAGTTTCTGATAATGATTGGCTTCAGATGACGTCAATTGCACCTTACCAACTTGGACTATATGTTCAGTTGCCTGACCAATCTAAACCAACGTTTATCCAAGCTTCCCTTGCAACAGCACCAGTGGTTGTAGCTGTACAAAATCCGATGACAAAGGTTACGGCAGAAAACAGCCCCGAATATGCATTGTTCAAATTCTTTCATGTAAATCCAAATAAACTCAACCAATTGTCAGGTAACAACTCCAATACTTCGGGAACACCAGCTCCAAATACTAATAACGAAACAATTAAAAACAGTAAGACAGTACCAATTAATATTGTCCAAACAGGGACGCCGCAGCCCGGCATGACCATTTCCATTACACTTGACACTAAACAGGCTGTTATTATCGGCAGTGAAGATGTCCTGAAAAATACGGATAGCGTAAAGGTGGAATTGGATGTTAGCCATATTTACGATAATTCGACCTGGACAGTGCCTGTCATTATTGCCAATGGAGTGACGGAGGTTACGCCGCAATTGGTAAAGGCAATCGTGACGGTTACAAAGCAGTAACTTCACTAAATTTTACTTCAGCAGAAACTTTAAAGAGCATGTTTCAGGGATAAAGAAGGATAGCCCTGAATTAAAACGTTCTGTTTGATATGTGAGTTGTGGCTGGGTACTCATTAGAGGCTTCCGTGAATCGTCAGCGAGAGCTTTGCAGTTAACAGCGGTCGAAAAACCCCACAACACGAATAGCCCGAACTGCACCGAAGAGAAACAGATCAGGCATACTCTATCTCCAGCAAATGTCTCGGGCTTCATCCAAATGGGTTCTGTATTCACCTTTCAACCGATATTCAGTCTTCTTTTTCATTTTTGTTTACCGAAGAAATGAAATTGAATGCCTCGTTTAGAGGATTAAAGCAAAAAAACTCTCTTCAAATAATGAAGGGAGTTTCTTTATGACTAACAAGTTTGTGAAGATATGTACTTAAGCTAAAGGGTGCGATTCTTCAATAGCGATGGATCGCTTTTTCCTTCTTCAAGTAACTGGGCAGATTAGTCTTATAAGGTAAATTAATACAAATAATTCTAAAATATGGTATTATAATGATGTTTATTTTATCTGAGGGGGAAATACAATGTTGGGAATAGATGTAGAAAAAGTCGGTAGTGAATTAGTAATTAGGCATCAGTTAACAAAAGTAGAAATTCCTATTAATGAAATTGTTAATGTCACATCTGATGATACATATGCAGGGAAAGAGAAAGATGCAATAAGAATTGGCTCTCCTTATGGTACTACCGATAGGATTGCAATCCATACAAAAACAAATAACTATTTATTATTTACAACTAATTACAAATCGATTATGAATAAAATTAAATCAGCTATTGCAGAAAATCAATAAATTAGGGATTGCGGGGCAATCCTTTTTTCAAATCACTAAAAAGATTGTGAAGAATTACACTTAAAGTAAACCAGCTAATAGTTTGTCAACATTTTTCAATAAAAACTTAAAATATTTCATGTTATACTAAAAAAGTGCATGCCAAATAACCTACCTAATTGCTGTGATTGGAAGGTTTTGTGTTATTTGGTTTTATTTTTTATTTAAGCTATATCTTGGAAAGTTGAATTGCCTTTTAAAAGTGCATATATCCATTTTAAGAGCTTATTTGCACATGCTATCACAGCTACTTTATAAGGCTTTCCTTCTTCACGTTTCTTATCATAGAACTCCCGTAATCTCTTATTTCGCGGGATGATTTCATCAGTCGTTTTCCTTTTACGACAATCACGAATGGCACATTTAACAGCCATAAATAAAGCATGCCGTAACCTACTGGAACCTCTTTTTGTTATTCTGTTTACAGTTCCCTTGAATCTACCCGATTCGAAGATACTTGGGTCAATTCCGGCAAATGCTACGAGTTTTTTGGGTGATTAAACCGATCAATCTCACCAATTTCAAAAATAATCGTTGCTGCGATTTTTTCTCCGATACCGGGGATTGATTGGATAATCTTATATTCTTCAAATTCTTTTGCTAAAGCATCTATCTCGCCCTCAAACCTAGATTGATGCTTTTGGTATTCTAAAAGCATTTGAATATACATTTCTAGGGTTAAAATATGGCTTTGATATAAGGTTTCCTGAAAAGGATTTCGGGCTGCGGCAGCTATAAGTTTCTTTGCCTGTGTATCTGCCCATTTACAGGAACGACTTTTACATAGCTCGTTGATTTTAGTTGCTAAAGTTCTTTCCCCGGCTAATAAGACATCGTTAGATGTTGGATACTCTAATAAAGTTAGTAAAGAAACAACCGAGTATAAGTCCCCAAAAACGCCTCTATATTCGGGAAAAACCTGATCAAGTACTGCTTGAAACTGTAGCTTTGTTTGAACATAAATACCTGTTAGATTTTCGTGTTGTCTTGTAAGATTACGAAGGTTTAAGAGTTGTATACCTCTTTTTTTATAGGGTTCTAAATCTTCTTTATAGTACAGATCGCATAGATGATTAGCATCGATTTTATCCGTCTTTACTTTGCGTAAACTTGAACTCTTCGCACGATAAGAGATTAGTGGATTAACAATAATTAATAAATAATCCCTATCTTCAAAATACTGAACAACAGGCGTATGATAATGCCCTGTAGCTTCGAGAACAATTGGAGGTCTAGCACCTGTTAAGCCTTCAATTTCTCTAAGAAATTGGTGTAATTTATCTAGTCCATCAAGGTTATGTGTAACTTTAAAACTACTTTTGTAAGGTTTCTTCTTATCCAAGAATGCTTGAACCTGACTTTCACCTTTGGCTACATCCAGACCAACGACTGGATTCATTTTTAAAACTCCTCCTCCAATAATTAAATTCACCGGTACCCCTAATTCCTTCTTGCAGTATCATAGCTTCGCTTGTTATACGAGATCATAGTCCCAACCAGCCTCAAACATGTTTCTACAAGTAGGGGGCGAACTGTTTACTTGACGGGATCTAAGCCCCACGGGTGCTTACGTTCTACCCCGGCTACCGTTATAATAAAACCATATAAAAAATGGTCAACCAGAAATATCTGGCTGACCTTATAATACGAACGGGTGCGTTAGTTGTGCGAAATGTTCCTGGCTTAAATTGAGATTGGTCACAATCTTCAGGTAAAGGTCAGGCAGTTCCTGTCGGAACTGAAGGGTTATATCGAAGAATCAAATGATGGGGTAACGCCCTGAGGGGTTCTCTCTTAGCCGAATAGCATTGGATTTAGTAAGAATGATAGTGTTATAAGCTCGGTGAAAAGGCGTGAGAAACTACCGTAGCAGTTTGGCTGCCGAAACCCTACTCGAGGGAGTGGTGTAGTTCATGATGCTTGAGTTGAATGAATATGGTGAGGATGCAAATACACATAATAATAGCGCCTATTGCCATCTTTAGAAGTGATCGCGATTCCCTTGTCCGTTTCGACCTTTTTAAAATTACACAAAGATAATACTTGTTCCCACATCAGGAATTTTCATTCTCCTTCCTATTGGAAAAGTTCTTCCTTCAATTTCTTCACTATATGTTACTATAGGATGCGCCATAGTGGAATTCTCGTGGTTTCAAAAAATGGACCGATGAATATGGCGGAACAATAGACTATCGTTGCCGGGGGTGATTGATATTTTCCAAAATACTCGACATTCCCGTAATTGAGGATATAGTTCTATTTGTTTTAAATTTACTTTACTAAAATGTCCTGCTGATAAAATGGGTGGTTTTTTTGCACAGGTTAAGATAAAAAGGATGTAAATATTTGGGGTTCTTAACGGATTAAAAAAATGTTGAATAACGTTTTTAACTTTTTCTACATTTCTACTTTTTGCTTGAAGGAAATTCGGAACCATCTGAGAATATTAGTAATGCAAGCTAACCGCGCACAATATTTAATTATGCGTGGTTTTTTGGTAGGGTAAAAAAATACATAGTCGATGACGACAGGAAGGGGAGTTTTCTGAATGGGAAAAAATAACCGCGCACAATTATTTCAGGTTGATTTTAACCATTTCCAAAAATTTCAAACCCAACTCCACGAAACTGCCGGCAGCGAAAAAACTGCCAAAGGGTATCTCCAGGATGTCAAACAATTCGATGAATTCTTGATGGCGACCGGAGGTTCGCTTAATGATTTGACACGGGTGGACATCCAGAATTACATGAAGCACCTGGAGAAATTAAAGCGATTCGCCTCCACCATCGCACGGCATTATGCCACGATTACAAAATTATGTCACTTCATCGGTCGACCGGAACTCGATGCCGGCATTCACAAACGGGAAAAGCAATCGAATGCTGACATTGCGCCGAAGACCTTGAAGAAGAAAGAATTGCTCCGGATCTTTCGAATCGTCGAACGGTTGAACAATGTCCGTTCGGAAGCCATCTTTAAGACACTCGCCTATACAGGAATGAGAATCGCGGAATTGCATTCCCTTGACCGGAGGAATCTAAAACGCGGCGGGTTGGTGAAGGTCATCGGAAAACGGAACAAGGAACGGATGGTTCCGCTCTCGACTGAAGCGAGGAACGCCATCGAAGCGTATCTGAAGACAAGAGAAGATGATCACCCAGCCCTTTTCCTTTCCAATAAAGGCGGTCGAATGGCGGTCCGGACCATCCAGGAATTGATTGATAAGGTCGAAAAGCTCTACAATGCCGAAGTCGAGGAGAAAGATCAGCTCGATTTACATGCACAACTGTTCCGCCATACGTTCGCTACGGTTCTCGTAAAAGACCAAAAGAAAGGCTTGGGTACCGTCGCGGATATTCTCGGTCATGAGGATTTGCAAACCACACGCCGGTATGCGAAAGACTCCCTCGATGACGTTGCCGAAGATTTGGATGGCATGACATTGATTTAACAAAGAAAAGGAGTGGGAATTCCACTCCTTTTATCACGAAATCCCTGAAGAAAACCCGTTAATTTACTATTCACGATCAATTTTTTCTTGGCGGTTTACACAGTGATAGCATTGACCTTCCCACAATGCAGAATTCATATCGCCCCATGCTATTCTTTCACCACACCATTCATTCGGACATTCTGCCATATACACTTCATTGTTTAACATATCAAGTGCTAATGCTTTTAATTGTGCATCACTTAATGAATGGATACCTGCTGAAACTGCTTTTTTTGCTGAACCGATTGCTGCATCATTAACCAAATTATCATCTTTTAGGAGCTGTTTTAAATAATCATTAAGACCCCAACTATGCGGACTTATGCCTTCAACATCTGATGCATCATTTTTTAAACGCTCCATTAATGAATTTAACTCTTGACTTGAAACCATTCGATGACCTCCCATTACATTTTTAATACTTGTATTATACTAAATTGGTAAAAAACAGTAAAAAGATAACTGCTTTTTAGGAGATAAAGAGGTTAATTGTTGACAAGTTCCCCGGCTCGTTTTTTGTATGCGCGTACGAGACCGTTTTGTATTGCATAAAAAATGCCGTTTGTATGCAATTTTTACATCTTACAATACTACAAATAGGAATAATAATATACCTATTGCAACCCGTAAAATAAGGGTTTATACTGAATGTGTAGAAGATGAACAAGAATGAATAAATACACGGTACCTTGTTTGTTTTTGCTAAACCAATGGGAGATAGAGAGGGGATAACCGCATGTCAGAAATCAATACAGTTCAAGTTTATTTGGAATACAACAATACTTTAGGACTAACCGAAATCGGGACGATCGAATATTTCGATGAGGATGGAAACGAAATGGATGAAAATGAAATCGCTGGAGCGCCCCATCGTTTCGTAGGGAATGAATATCTTACAGTGGAAGAACTCAGAATCAATGTCGCCAATCGTTTAGGAATCGATTCAGATCAAGTAGAAATTGAGGGAATAGATTGTTAAAGGAGGGGGATTCTCGTATGAGAATCCTTTTTTGTTTTAGCTCCTTCATGAGGTCCAATCTAAAGGGTGAAAATTCGCCTTAAACTATGGAAAGATGTTGCCCAAACAAAGGCAAATGAATATATCTTAATACTAAATCAGCTAAGTAAGTTCGCAAAAAGGAAATTATTTCTTTTTTAACATTTATAGGAGTAAACAAGACAGCAAAGAAAGTGGGAAAAGTCATCAGAAAATTTGAATTCTTTTCGCTTAACTATTAGAAGCTTGTTGTAGATACATTTGTGTTACTTCCAGTATATCTTGTTCAGTGCCTTTTTGATTTAGCAGAAAAGCCATTGATTGTAGTTCTTTTGTCAACGCCATGAAATAAACATCGCATTTTAAGAAGAACATGAAATCCCAATGATCATCACTGAAAATATACGCTTTTATATTTTGGACCTCGGAATTTTTTATTTTACTTTGAATTCGGTGGTTACCATCCACACATATAAAAGGTTTGTCAGAACCGTAAATCTTTGTTAAGTATGGGAGCCTTTGATCAGTAAGTTTATTCTCAACTATTGGAGTTGTTGGATCAATATATATATTTCCTATCGGTATATCTTCAATAGGGATAGTTACTTTGTGTAGATATTGGTGCTGTACTACTTTAATTTTTTCTACATCAAAATGTAAATAGAAAGAACCGCCGGGTGTTATGTATTCATAAACGAAAGATTCATAATTAAATCTACTAGGAACATTAGGTCGTTTCAATCTTTCCATAATAGGATTGGAGCCGGGATGCTCCTTTATAAAATCAAGAATTTGTTGATCTTGTTCTTGGAAAAAGTTTATCCAAAATTTCTTCCATTTCGAAAAAAATGATAAACCCCCAACCGTTTCTTCAATATGCGTAAAAAAAGCTTCATAATCAAAATCTACTAGTTTCATTGGCGTTAAAGATGTAAAAAAAGCTGGCATAGTACAATTCCCCCTTATTTTTGACCCTGTTTGGGCAAAGGTAAGTATTGGTAAACATTGTATTCAGTGCTTGTACAGAAAATGTGAATTCCAAAAAATTTTGAAAAGTAGGAATGATATTTGTGAAAATGTTCGTGAAAAATAAAGATGGTAATTGACTGCTGTTTTCCGTTGACGCAATAAGTAAGCCTCGGTCAAAATGGACCGAGGCTTTTTCATGCTTACATGTATGCATATTTTCATATCATCGCAAAGGTCTATATTGCCTAACCCAGCGGCTCATCTTTTTCTCCTACTCCTTTTGATTTCACAAAGCTTTTGTTCAAAAACCCCAAACGTCCTTCGAGCTAAAACAGGATGAATTTCAATTCTTCCGGCGATAGATAGATTCCTATCGGTAGCATATTTATCCAGTGCTTCTCCAGCTACCTTCAATTCCTCGTCAGTCTAGGGAATGGGCAGCCAATATTTTTCAGTCAGCTATTGACCTCCGGTGTTAACGATGCATCGGTCGTTGGAACATTGGACGGTAACCCTATCACCAACGGAATCACAATTCCCCTTTACACATTAAGTCTTGGATCACATACATTAAAGGTGAGCACGTTAGACAACACGGGAAACACGACAATACAGTCGGTCACGTTCCAGGTGAGCACAAGTTTGGATTCCATGAAGAATCTGGTTTCACAATTTACAAGCAATGGATCAATTGGGAATAGCGGTATATCAAACGCACTGACTGCAAAACTGGATTCGGGAAGTTTACAAGCCTTCGTGAATCAAGTAGAAGCGCAGAGTGGCAAGCACATTAGCGTAGCCGTAGCTAAGTACCTGTTACGTGACGCAAACTTTCTGCTTGTTCAATAGTACGAACAGAAGTCCTATGTTGTTCTTGTAGGACAGTCACATAGAGAACAGGGGTTTATGTGGGTCTCGCTTTGTCTAGACCCAGATCAATTGACAAACTGATACACGGCGGGTTTGAGTGGCTTCACTTTAGAAATCGGAGGACCCAAGATGGTATCAAGTTATGTTTAAAATAGCCGAGATGTCACTCTATTCTATAGAATCAAAGCCCATTCCCTCAAATAATTTATACCCTTCTGCTCGTATTTCAGAAAGTGTTTTATGCTTTTCTTTAACAATAGTGTAATCATAAGCATTGACTTTCCCGCTTGGAGCAAACTGTTTAGCCCAAGCATTTAATGAAATGATTTTGCCATTGAATTCAACGTCATTGCCACTGTAGATAGTAGCACTTGATTCGGTTTCTTTGTTTTTAAAGTAAATATCCTCCCCTTCGGATACGAGACCCACTTCAATAATATTTGTTAGTTTTGGAAATGTTTTCCTGGTCCAGTTCGATTGTTTTCTAGTAGTTGGTCGTTTGTTTTCATTCGTAATGATTTCAGAAAAATAATCATCCTCAGAACCTAATGGCAATAGCTTTTTGATTTCTAGTAAATAATCATTACCGTTTTCACCTTCGATTAATTGCGGAGCAATCTCAAAACAGGAAATATCGAGCCCTTTTGTTAACAACCATGCAGAGGCGGATAACACGCTCGGATCAAAACTAGACGCAATTAAAATAATACGTTGGTCGGCGTTAAAATTATGAAATGTACCGTGTTTCTCTAAGAAGTTCATGATGTTATTAATGCCAATTTCCACCGCTACTTCATCTTTCACGTTTTCATGTTGGACTAAATAGTTGGCATACACTTTTTCAACAATTTCTTCTACACTGTTAATTTTGGCAAAGGATGCGGCATATCGTATGGCTTGGGATTCAAAGTTGTCTCTTCTGGTTTTCATATCCTCTTCATCCCGTTTGATTTCAATAACGACCACATTTCCGTTGCTGTCGATTCCCACCAAATCCGTTCTTTTATTCGAGTTGTTACGGACTTGCTTGCCTATAATATTTAGTTCATAATCTTCTTCTTGTGTTAACACATCAATGTTATCTTGGAGAAACTCTTCTAAAGCATTTTCAACAAGTCCTATACTTTTGTATGTAATTTTGGAAATCTCATAGGTGTTTTTCTTTAGTTTTTTTTGGTTTAATGAACTTTCGTCGATTTTGACCTTTATCAACATCCCGATTCCTCCCATTTTTAAAACCCTTTTTTTATTATACTATTTTTTAAATAAATGAAAGTAAGCTGAACCCTAATTTATCCAACAAAAGCAACTATTTTCTACAAAATAGTGAGTTTGGTTAATATTCATATTTATTAATGATTAACAAAGCTGTTGCTGACTCTAATGGTAGCATTTCGACTAACAGTTATGTTCAGCAAGGCGATACTATCGAAGTGGATGTTCATATGCCTGAACAAAATTGGGATGTATTAAATAAAACACAAAAAAATACCATGGCAGAACAACTGGGAAAAAGTTTGAAGTCAGTGGTGAAAAAAAGTGCCCTATTAAGCCCAGGCAAAGATGTGTGTATTAGCTTTGGAGGTGATCCCAATAACGATGGATTAGCTGATTATGATATGAATATCAAGTTACCATAGAACGATAGAACAGTATGTTTCAAAATGTTTCATAAAACAAAAAGTTCCCCAGCAATAAACTACCGGAACTTTTTGTTTTTATGCATTACGCTTAATATCATTTTCCTTGAGGTACTCATAGAAGCTGCTGCGCGACACCTTGGTGATCGCTACGATTTCCTTAACTGTTTTATCCCCTTGCTGGTAGAGTTCGACAGCGTGTATTAAACTTGCGTTTTTCTCTGTGTATTTGCGCGGTTTCCCTTTGTATTTTCCTGCTGCTTTTGCGATGGCTATACCTTCTTTTTGACGCTGCAGCATTCTCTTCCGTTCTTGTTCGGCTACATAAGAAAGAAGGCTTAAGAATTGGTCTTCCATTAATTTCCCCATGTCTCCCATGGCTTTAAATTTCCGGCTATCGAACAATTCTTTATTTTCAAGGATGACGATATCTGCATTCATCTTCCGTGTAATTTCTTTCCATTCGCTGAGGATTCCATCATAGTCACGACCGAGGCGGTCCAGTGCGTCCAGATAAAGCAAGTCACCTTCTTTAATTGATTCTTTCATCACTTGATACTCAGGACGGTCAAAGTTCTTTCCAGAGGCTTTATCCATGTAGATATGTTCTTCTTCGATCCCTAATTCTTGAAATTTGAGAAGCTGGCGCGTCAAATCTTGCTGATCAGTTGACACTCTTCCATAGGCTTTTGTGGTCATTAGCTATTTCTCCCCCTTCATTTTTAATTCGGACATTATTCGGACTTTCTTAAACCTTTATTTTAACAAAACAATTCGGACATGTGAACCGGACACTTTTAAATGTTATGCGATCGCCCAGCAAAAATGTCTGCTTAAGGTGTGCTCTTCCGGATATTCATACTATTACTATAATAGTAGGGAAATAATCCTTTATGATGTCGTAGCCCAACCCTTCGCTTTCTTTCTTAATAATGGTTTGGAAGATATCCCCGAAGCCTATTGTTACCCAATATTTATGATTATCGATAACTTTCTCCCAGGTTGCATTGACAATTTACCTGTATCATTCCGGACCTAGGATGTGACTACCTTCCATTGATCAGGGTTAAAATCTAAAAGAGATTGAATTAAATCATTGGGGATTTTTCTTTCCTCTTTTCTTTTATTAAAATGATTTCCGTGTAACTTCAATGTTCTTGGTTCTTGAAATTTATATTTCACTCGTTCAAATAGAGAATCAGGTCTATAATGGACATGAAAACGAGATGTTTTGAAGCGAACGCCCATTTAACACCCCTAAATACAATATTACTTTGTTTGTCTAAATTCCTTCTTGATTTTTATTCTTATAATTAAATATTAATATAATCTATTTTTTGCCAAAAATCACAAAAAACAGGTCGATAGTAAGCACAAAAATGATACAATTACCTATAGGTAAAATAATACAATAGCAAGAGGTATTTCATGTCAAATCCAGGATATATTTACATCCTCATAAACCCTTCGATAGAGGGAATGGTCAAGATAGGGAAAACAACAAGAGACCCTGGGGACAGGGTTGCGGAACTATCTAGTGCAACGGGGGTTCCGACCCCATTCATCTTGGTCTACAAAGAGTATTTTTCCAACTGTACGTTAGCTGAAACCATAATTCATGGGTTTTTAGAAGAAAAGGGAAATAGGGTATCCAGCAATCGTGAATTTTTTAACATTGCGGTTTGGGAGGCTATTAAAATCATTCAAGATGTAACAAAAAAAATCAATTTAATCGAAAATACTTTTGAAGATATTGAATCATATGAACAAAACCAACAAAATGATTTGCAGGGATTAGCAGATGAACTTCTTCGAAAAGGGGAATCAGCTTACTTCGGGCATGATGAAAATCTAGTAGACTACGACGAAGCAATGGTTTTATTTAAGAAAGCAGCAAAATTAGGGTCCATTCAAGCATACAGATATTTAGGAGATATGTATCACTACGGGAATGGATGCAAAGAAAACCTGAACACGGCTATAAACTATTACAAACAAGGAGCTGTTCTGGGGAACAATGGTTGCAATGCTCAATTAGGCTATATCTTCTGGTTTTTAGAAAAGCATTTAGATAATGGAAAGAAGTGTTGGAGAGGCTTTTTTCAAAATTTGGACCCAAGATTTACTGATTCATGGGAGGAAAATATGATAGTGGAATATATCCACTTAGCGATTCAAAATGGATTAGAAATAGAGCACAAAAATAAGATTATGCACCTTAAAAAGAAATTAATAAAAAATGCGGAACAGAAAAAAACAAATTGGCTATCGAACAAAAGTGGATATACCGCCGTGAAAATAGCAAATGAATATAAAGAGGTCTTATTTTTTTAATAAATGAGACTACTACACCGATAAATTACGAAACCCATTCCTTAGAAGTTGTTATTCATGATATGTTTTTGATCGAAGGGAAGAAGCCGGTATTAATTGCGGAGATAAATAAAGGAAGCCTAAAACAAGGTGAGGCTGTCGTAGCAGGGGGAAGACGGGGTAAGAGCAACATCACTGTTCAAATGATTGAAAGAAATAGAAAGTTTGTTGAGAGGGCGGATGAGGGCGAAAGTATAAGTTTGCTTATTCCAGTTACTACTCAAGACGAGATATCTTTTTTAAGAGATGTTACCTATATCGTAAACGCTTGAGATGTTTTTTGGTGAGGTTGAATGGTAGCAATTTTTCCCCTGCTCTATAGTGTGATTTAAGTCGGTGAGGGGCTGCATTTAAATTGGTGAAATTATCAAATGTTGGATTTTAACTATATATACATTTTTCACTACTATTTAGGGAGTATTAAACCTTTTAAAAAAATTGGGGGGGAGAATGACAGTGGAATTAAAAAAATAACACATGAAACCATCATGAGGGCATTAGATTGGTCCTATGAAACTGCTGTAAATGGAGGAATTCCTGGTATTGATTCAGCAATTGAATTAGCGGAGAATTCCATGAAAAAGAAAGGTACTGTGGAACAACAAGTAAATAAACTTATACGTTGGCAAAATACCAAAAGTGCTACAAGTGGATTTCTAACTGGTTTAGGGGGGGATTAATTACAATGCCGTTTACTATATTGGTTAATATTACAAGTGTAATATTGGTACAAATTAGAATGGTTTCTGCAATTGCTCATATGTGAGGTTATGACTTTAAATATGAAATTAATCCATTTTAACAGAAAAAAATAAATGACAGTATTAGATCCTTAAGAAGAGTTATTTATTAAAAGGGAGAGAGATTCAATGTACGGAGGTATAAGTAAAGACTTAGGGAAAAAAATTAATAAAGAATTATCAGAAGAAAATAGAAAAGAACTAAAAAATGAAATAAAGAGATTAAGAGAACAACGTATTAAAAATAAAAGTACACTAATAATAACGGGCATTATTTTTTTGCTATTATTTGGATGCCTTCTTTATTTATGGAATTGGTCTGAATCATTTGGAAAGTCTATGCAAGATTTTGGAGCTGTTTTCGGTAGTTACATTGGACCAGTTATCAGTGCGTTAGCATTAGGTGCCGCAATTTTAGCTTATGGTTCTCAACAATCCCAATTAAGGATGCAGAAAGATCAAGTACAAAAGCAACGAATTGAAAATCAATTTTTTCAACTGATTAATTTACATAATGAAATTGTAAACAGTATGTTCTATTATAAGGACGATTTAGATTTTAAAGGGAGATTCCAGGGTGATTTAAAAGGAAGAGCCTATTTTAGAGCCGTTTATTTTAAATTTATTAAATACTACCACGAAGATCAATCTCCAGATAAAAACAAATACTATTCCATTATGAGAAAGTTAGATAATGATGAACAAGACCAGTTGTTTCATTATTTTCGAAATATGTACCAACTTTTTAACTGTGTTTATAAAAACCAAGATAAATTATCTGATGATGAGCAAAATGATTATATTGAAATTATAAATTCTCAATTGACATATTATGAAAAACAACTATTATTCTTTAATACAAAATTTTACGGTTCAGATGGTTTTTATCAAATTCTTTCACACTATAACTTCTTTGCAGACTATGATAAAGCACAAGATTCCAACATTATAAGTAAATTTGAAAATGATGCGGATTTGTTAGACCCAGAAGGAAAGAAGAAAAAGGAACAGGAAAAAGAATAAGGTCTTAAAAAGAAGTCAACAGAAAAGTCGGAGAAGACAGATTATCAAGTCTGTGACTGTAAACCACAAAATGGTTATTATTGCATAAGTATTTGTTTATGTAGGGATAATATTGAAAACTTATAACAAAGGAAATTCGGACACCCAAAAATGAAGAGACACCCTCTTGAATGATGTGGCAAGGAAAAACTCCAAATAACCAACACAGATGAATGTTTTAAGATGTAACTATGAGGTGAACCAATGTTTAATTATACTGGGAATAATAATGACCAGATAGAATTACAAAGTGCTGAATTACTATATGAACGCCTCCAATTAACTCTTGCTTTTAGTAAAAGGTATCGTATGTCCACAGCTGTATGTTATCTAAAGTTACATTTTCCCTTTGAGAAACTAATCTTTAACAAAGATTTCGAAAAAGCAAGATCTCTTATAAATATGATTATGACAAGATTAAATAGTTCTATTAGGGATATAGATTCAGCTATAAGAATAAACAGTTCTGAGTTCGTTCTTTTATTAGCTGATGTAACAGAAGATGACTGCAAAATGATCTGTGAACGCATTATTAATGCTATTTCTGACACTTATCAAATTGAATTTAATCATTACTTAATATCGTGTAATATTGGGATATGCATGTTCCCATATGGCGCGGAGGATCCAGAAGAGCTCATAGCCCTTTCGAAAGCCCAAATGTATGAATCTGAAACCATTGGAAATAATCATTTTATAATTTTTAAAGGAGATTTAAATCAAAATTCTTATCGAAAGGTAATTATTGAAAATGATCTACCTTATGCATTAAGAAAAGGTCAACTTTACGTTGAATACCAACCCCAATTTCAGGTAAAGAATTCTAAAATAAAAGGGGTTGAGTCATTAATACGTTGGAACCATCCAAGTTTAGGGCAGGTTTCTCCTAACGAATTTATTCCATTCGCAGAAGCGTCCGGGGTTATGAATGATTTGTTTTTTTGGTTATTGAAAGAAATTTGTAAACTAAATGATGAAACTCTCGATTTAACTTACTCCATAAATTTATCAGTAAATCAACTTCTGCTTAATGGTTTTGTTCAGGATGTTTCAAACATTGTTAATAAATACTCTGTTCCAGCCAAAAGTATCACTTTAGAAATAACTGAGAACATTGAGATTTACACTTTAAAAGAGGTTGAAAATATCTTACACTCTTTAAAAAATATAGGTTTTAATATTGCATTAGATGACTTTGGAAATGGTTATTTCTCATTTTCTAATTTTATTGCTTTACCCATTGATTTTATTAAGTTGGATAGAGATTTTGTTTCTAGTCTAATAAATAATAAAAAACATAAACATGTTATATCACCAATTATTACAATGGCTCATAATTTAGGATTAGAAGTTATTATAGAAGGAATAGAAGATGATTATCAATTTTTTGATTGGAGAAACTTGGGATGTGATATTATTCAAGGATATTATATTAGCAAACCAATTTCTTATGATCAACTCCAAAAATCTATTTGTGATATCGAACTCAAGGTAAATTCCTTTAAAGAAAAATAATTCATTGAGGATAATTTTGATGGTCTTCCGACTCTAGTATTGCAATCACTGAATTGGTTCTAACATATTCAATCAGTCCTACAATTTGGGTATACTAACTTAAAGAGAATATCAGGTAGAGGTAAAGGGACAAATGAGTAGGAAAATATGGCTGTGATTTTTCTATAATGAATTACGTACATGACCCAATTAAGCTTATGAAACTACGAAAAAAACGCTATCTTTTCTTAGAATAAAGGGTTCCGTTTTGAGGTGCATGAACCCTATTTGACAAGGTAAATGACAATCAAGTTGACAGTATCAATCGCATAGAAAAGAGTGCCTATTGAAACCAAGTGGCACTCTTTTTTTTCGTATTCAGCAGAATCATCTTAAGTATATGATATCTTTCCAATCATAAACTTTATTTGCAATTCCTAATCTTTGAGCAGGAGTTTGATAGCTACCTTTGATTTTTGCAGGCTTACAAAAATTGTAATAGGTCCGCAGGATAGTGATAGCATACTGAGCATATTTAGGATTGAAATTGGAGTAAATATATCTTTTGCCGTCACCCCTTGAAGTAACTAAAGGTCTTTCCAGAATAGAGATTCTTCGACGCAGAAGATTGATAAAGGTATATGTCGATTTATTATTTACTTTCAATAATATTTCGGCAATTTGAAGTGGTTCGTAAGAACTTATGTCCGTCGTGTAATCAACCTCATAATATTGGAGAATATAGAATAATTTATGCGTGTGATAATTAAGGAGGAGGTATTTATGAAAAGTATAGGAATTTTAATTGGGCACAAACATGAGGGGATTACGTTCTTAGCCCAATAAACAAACGTAACCCCTTAAAAATCGAGAGGGGTCTTTAAATTGAATTTAAAATTAACTGGAAATCCTTTTTTAAATATTGAAAATCCAAAGCCTTGGGGACCAGGTTCATTTGAAATAGCTTTACCATTAGTACAAGCTACGAATATTAGACCAGGTATGCGAATTTTAGAGGTCGGAGACGGTTCTGGTAAAATTGCTACAACTATTGCGAAGAATTGGAATGTTTCTGTGATTACCCTTGAACCGTGGGCTCAAAATAATGAAATCCAAATCTATGTTGCTGAACAGGGAGTCGAGAATCAGGTTTTACAAATGAAGATAAAAGCCCAGTCACTTCTTTTTGTTGATAATACCTTTAACGTTATCATTAGTATTGGTTCATTTGAAATGATTGCTGATTAACGTCCCTTGGCATTGTCTGAAATGATACGAGGGGCAGTAAATAAAACAAGCGTAATTAGATAGTAAACTATTCTTTATAAACGTGTATACTGACACTTTTTTGAACCTTTGTTCTCTAAAAGGAACATTATAATGCGTTTTTTTGGAACGAGCAACAGAGAGTTAAGTCTAAAAAATTATGAAGGTATGTGGAAGTATTCGGAATCAAACTGCACAAAACCAGCCAATCATTGAGTACACAAAGGAAACATCGAATACCATCCGAAACGACAAACCCAACCAAAACCACTTCAGGTACAAATTAAGCCCTAAACAGGTTTACGAATGGTTCTAGTATCTTTTGAATAGAATGGAATTGTTATTAAAAAAGAGAACCTTTTTTACATGATAAGTTTAAAAATATTTGTCTGAATACAAAAGGGGGAACAAGTAATTGTTCAAAAAAATCATTGCAGTATTAGTAGTGATAGCAATTATCGTGGGGGGGATTATGCGTATAAAAAGTATATTAGCAGCAAATCTGTTCCAACTGTGGCTACTACTTTAGGGGAAGCATTAAAAGAAAAAAAATTATCGTATCAAGTAATGAATAGCCAAAACAATGATGTGCCCATTTACCCCAATATACCAATAAATAAAGTATGGGAGTTTGATTTTGATAAAACTCTAAGGGATACAACGGTAAATGCCAATACCGTTAAAGTGTTGGACCAAAATAATAAAGAGGTTCCGATAGTAATTAACTTGCTGAATGCCAATAAAAAACTTTCTATTTCTCCTCCAAAAGGGGATTATGGAAAAGATGTTACATACCATTTAATGGTAAGCAAGGATATCAAATATAGCGATGGTAGCAATATAACCAACCCGCAAGATTTCGAATTCATTACCCAAAGGGATGAAGTAGAAAAAGGAACACTGAGAAAAGGCATCGTTTTTGTGAAGCAATCTCAAATATTAGGAATAAAGGATGATACCATCACATTAGACAAAAGCGTAAAAAAAGATTTGAGAAAAGGCGATATTTTGATCATTCCAACCAAAAAAAATCCACAAGGGAAAGCCATAAAAGTCGATAAAGTTCAACAAAATGACCAGTCTTATACTGCTACTGCCATACAACCTCATTTTGCTGAATTATTTAGAATCTTGATATCTATAAAACATACAAAGTGACACCGGATGAAATACATTTAGTAAAAGGGCTCGATGGCTTGAGTGTTCAACCATCTTCATCAGCGCCAATTAATACAGCTTTTCATAATACAGGTTCCAATGGGACAGGCAAATTGAATGTACAACCCATACCGAATCAAACGAGTTCGAATGTCATCCGTCTTAATGATAACGCAAGTGGGAGTGATGGATTCACCTTTACTTTTAGAGGAGTTAAATTGCCTGAAACTGAAAAAAATGGAATGAAAATTGGGGCGGATCTTGATGGGACGATGTTTATTCAATACCCAGAAATCACCTCGGACATCCAACTAGGTTTCATGAAAATCAATAAGTTGGAATTGGATGCGAAGATGAAAACCAGAACTCAACTCAATGTAGCCTTTTCGGTGGGAGGCGACAATGCGAAAATAGGGGGATATGCGAATAAAATACAAAAAATCAATTTCAAAAAAAATATGAAGCTGGGCGATATCCAGATCCCAACCGAACTCCCAGGAGTTTTTATTCAAGCGGGTGTTTATTTGCAATTAAACTACGGTTATTCTTATGGTCCTGAAATCAATGTACTTGTTCAAGCGGATACGGAACGAGGTTTTGTTTACAATGGGAATACAACAAAATTGATCAAACATGATTCAGGAAATTTTAATATGGGAGTAAGAGGAAAAGGGGAAATAAGCGGAGACATAGGACCCGCCGTTGACGTTGGTTTGTCTGCATTCGATGTGGTAAGCGGTGGGTTGGAAGCGTTTGCCGATCTGGAAGGAGAAGGAGGGGTTTACGGAGGAACAAATGGTCAAAGCGGTTTTAATGCTTGTTGGAAAGCATCGTTAGAAGGTGCTGCTGAGGGAAGAGTTTATGCAGACCTTTTTGATATTCGGCATGGAAACTATGACCGAATCGTGCAAATCAATTTAGCGAAATTTACGTTTCCACCTCATGTAGAACTTGGTAACTGCCAAATCGTCCAAAACCTGATTGTTGGAGAAAACACGATCAGCTTACATCCCGGTGAAAAGAAAGAGATTCCAATTCAAGCGGAATTTATAGACTTAAGCAATAATAACAAAGTAACAAAACCAATTGAAGGAAATGAAAGTAAGGATCTTAAGATAACTACATCTAATGACCAGGTAGCAAACGGTTCATACGAAGATGGAAATCTCGTCATTCAAGCTTCACAAAATCCGTCTGCAACTCAAGATGACATTACTGTAGAATATGAAAATAGCAATATACTGGATGGAGCCCAGCCAGCTTCCATCCCAATAACAGTAAAGATTATCAATGAATTGCCATCTCTTTCAAAGGCTAATGCCGGAACCTCAACAAGTTATTTGATGGACACCTCTAAAACATATACCTATAGTTCAAATGGCAATTTAAAAACGTATACTTACAAAGGGAAAATAACAGAGCAAGATGCTTTAAAAATAGTTGATAAACAGATAGCCGAACAAGTGATTGATCATAATTGGTGGGTGGATAATCTTGGTACGGAAAACTTATTAGAAAGTGAAAAGAGTGATGGTTTGCATTTTTATACCACGATGGAAATACTTTACCCAGTCGTGGTTGGGAAGAAATGGACATTTGATTATAACGAGGATGGAAGTGGTCCGACACCTATGGAAATTGTATCAACCAACAATACCATCACAACTCCGGCAGGAACATTTGAAAACGTCATTAAAATCAGAGTAAATAATTCTGAGGAATACCAATATTATGCTGCAGGAATCGGTCTTATCTTAATTGAATACAATGGCACAAAGCCATATGAGTTAGTAAAGTTACAAAATGCACCATCGCCTTCATCTTATAACGATCAAGCCGACATTGAACAAGATGTAGCGTTTTTAAAATCCAAAGCAAGGATATCTGTTGATGGTGTTCAATGGGAACCCATTATTAATTCCAGTCCGGATGCAGAAGTTCCAGATGGTTCCGGGGGAACACTCTATGCATGGAATGTCATTCTTAATGGAAACGGCGATGGAAGTGCTCAACAAATTTTTTTCTTCGATAACAATCGATATATAGGAACTGACACTGCTAACTATCATACGAGGTCTAAAGTTAAAGCAGGTTCTACCGGCACGTTTGTTGCAACGTATACTCATTATCTCGCTAATGACCCAAATTCTTCTCCATCGGGTCAACCATTTATTGTTAGGTTTCATTGGAATGGAAGTGGTTTAACCCCGGATAGTATTACTTCCTTAAATGAAGCCGTAAATGACCAATTTAAATGACGAAATAATCAGAAAAGCGTGGGGGTTAATGTGGGTTTTTTCTCTAAAATGTTTGGAAGGGCAGCACCAAGTTGGTAGCTTAGGTTTGAAAGGCACAGGGATTCTTGTTCTTGTAATAATAATTGGCTTTATTATTGTATCAGTCTTCTTCAAGTAACGGGTGCGTTGAAGAAGACTCCTTGTATAATCCTATACAATTTTTTGGACCTGCTAAACGGGTAGCGTTATGAACCGTTTTAATGGAACCGTGTCCTCCATCGACATCAAAAAGCTTATCAAATTCTTTCTGAAAATCCTTTTACCAGTTCATTTTTTCCTCAATCCAGATATCAATTTTGTGAGCAGATATTAAATACTTAATCTGCTCGAGCCCAACCATTCTTGTATAATAAAAATGGTGTGGGCAAGGTTTGCCTTCAAATAATATTCATATTGGTTGGACCGGATGAACAACAATACTGCAGGTCAATCCGTGTTCCTTCAGGAATCATTTGAACAGTAAATAAAGAACCGAGAACAGGAAAGGGGCTAATTCATCTGTGGGCAAGTAAGTTGAAATGGATGACTTCTTAAAATAAAAAAGGTGAGGTTGGAATTTAGCTGGTAAAATTTGATTAAACATCCATAGGTTGATTTTCATTTGGTCGACTAGACAGAAGTTTTTTCTTCCTATAAAATAACCTTAGACTGTAGCGCATGGGAAAGGATAGACTGTGTGGTTACAGTGAGTTTTTTTGAGTAATTATAAAGGACAAAACGGGGATCAGCCCATACATAGCAAGGATTCGAAAATCCACAGAATGTTCAGATATACCCTAAACAGTCTTCAACACTGCTTGAGACCACCGTGTGTGGTCTGGTGGGTTCGATTCCCACGCAGTCCCGCCAACGTTCTTACTCTCGCAAGGGTTTGACAATGATTGACCCGGTGATTGTTGGAGTTGATTGATCCGTTAACTTACACAGTTTCAGCACAGTTTATCGAAAGACTGTGAACGACTGTCGGTTAAGACTATGTTAATAGTCGCTCGAAACTGTTCGTCCTCTTACGCTATTTAATTTGCGGAAGGGGATTTTTATTATTATGCGAAAAGGTTTATCACGACGGAAAAGAGCGGTTACCACTGAAGTGTCACTTACAATAACGGAGATGTTTGAGGAATTTATGCTCGTTAAAAAGGGCGAGGGGCTTGCGAAAAGGACCATTGCGGAACATTATAATAACTTCGGATATTTTAAAACTTATATAGGAAAAGAAATATCAGCGGATGAAATGTCTACGGAGCTCTTTATGGGCTGGATTACGTATATGATCGAAGAAATGGACTATACGCCAGGGACAGTAAATATTCGCGTCAGGACCATGCGTGCTTTCTTGCGATATTGCTACGAGGATAAAATGTGGTTAGATGAACCGGTACATAAGCGATTTAAACCGATTAAGGCGCCCGTTGACGTGGTCGAGGCGTTCACAGTTGAAGAGTATCGCCGGCTGATTGGAGCCATTGACGATGAGAACTACGTCGGATTTCGCACGAAGGTTATTACGTTTGTATTGCTCGATACAATGGTTCGTGTTTGCGAGCTGGTTGATATTAAGCGCCAAAATATCGATTTCAAAACGATGTCTATTCGCCTGGAAGCTGCGGACACAAAGACGCGAGTTGGCCGTGTTGTGCCGATTTCAGCACGGACTGCGAAACTATTAAGCGAATATATTCATGAGACGGAAGAGTGCGGGAATGATTACGTGTTTCTTTCGTATGAAGGCGAAAAGATAGGCGAAGCGACGGTCCGCGATAATTTAAGAGTCTACGGCCAGGTTGCAAAGATAACGAATAAGCGAGTTAGTCCGCATACGCTCCGACATACTGGCGCTTTATTCTATATACTTAACGGTGGCGATCCGTTTAGTCTTCAGCGAATCCTAGGCCATTCGCATATGAACATGGTGCGTCGCTATGTGCAAATGACTAATATGGACGTACAGAATCAGCATAGCGTACATTCACCGCTGAATTACGTATTTAAATAAGCGGAACGGTATATCCCTGGCGATTTTGGCATATTTTTCTATCGGGAGGGGATAGCTTGTGAAATTTTATTTAGATGATGAAGAGAGTTCTGATTTTCCATCAGTTTTAGATTATTTATATAAAGAGAGAAATCCTTTTAAATTTCCAAATCTCATGGACGATATTAAAAAGCAATTCAATCCTAAATTTAATTTTCAAAGAGCGCTTTTCGAACACTTAACAGAAAAACAAACAGTTGATAAGCGGACTCATTGTGTAAGTTGTTATTGTAAACTTGAAGATGACGAAGTATATGAATTTGAATATGAGAATTATTGCATTAGATGTTACGAGAACCTCGACAGTCTAGATGAAGAAGATTAATAAGACGTCACCTTAACCGGTGGCGTTTTTTTATTGGAATAAAAAGAAATGGCAGTTTGCCTTTGGTATGCCGGATGATCTAATTAAGGCTCAGCGTGATTTATGGCGTGATAGTGAGCGGATTGAGAAGCCGATAATTGACGTATATGAGCTCGAGGAGTTTGACCAGCGGATATGTTATGCGATGGAGTTTAATCTGGCCGTTAAGATAACGGTTAAAAAGCACTGAGGCGAACCGATCAGTTTTGAGACGAGGACTAATTGAGCGAAGACCCTTAAAACAGCCAAAGCATTACCCGTTTAAAGCTACAATTTATGTAAATAAGAACCTACTTACAAAAAAATGCCTCTTGCGTATCACTAAAAGATACGCAAGAGGCATTTTTTTGTTTTTACCCACTAAATGGCACTCCGATTCCACCACCACTATAACCATACGACTGAGGAAAGTGCGGGAAGATACGAATTTTTTGCCCTGATAAAACAAAATAATAATTAGGATAACTACCAAAGGCTACTTGATGAAATGGAGCAGGAGAAGTACCTCCCGTATATCCCGAATATTGAACATTCCCAAAACCATAATTATGGACATAATGCATTAAATGAACCCTCCAAGTAATTTTTATTTAGTTTATTCATACTAAGATAAAGGAGGTTATGCTTTGACAAGTAATCAGCAAAAAAAATTACCCGAACGCAGTTTAGCAAGTCCATTAATTGAAAAGTCCATTTTAGGCGCAGAAATAGGGATGACAGAGGCATTAAAAACAAACTTGGATTTGATCAAGCATTATTTATGGGACGATGGCTTTACGTTTAATGTTACTGGACATGTTCATTACGTTGATCCGATTACGCACCAGCTCCGCATTGAGGTAAAGCACGGCGAATTTGAAAGGGTTGCATTCGAGGATGTGGTCGGAGTGAAGGTCGTAGATTTAACTTATATTCAACAAGTATTAGACAGCGGCGCCTATATCGGTATGGATCGTTATGGTCAGGGTCCTCTGCCTTTTGCGCAAAGAAACAAAACATTACTTGAACTCTTAAAACAAGGATACGCTAACCGTATGTTCCTTTCTCAGGATTATTGCTGCAGTATTGACTGGTTCGATGAGGACCACGAATTTTATAAAGAAAACCCAAATTGGTCTATGACATATCTTTTAGATAATATCATTCCACAATTAAAAGAAGAAGGTGTAAGCCAAGAGGATATTGATAGAATGATGTGCGAAAATGTTGATCGTTGGTTTGACGGAGCTTCTCAAAAATAATTTAAATATTTTCTTTGAAATAAAAACAGGAAGAGGAGTAGTCCTCTTCCTGTTTTTATTTAAGGGATGAAAAATTGCTAAATTAGACCAAAGAAGAATTAACTTTGTGAAAATCTTACCTATAAGCGTGAAAGCTCAAGTTGTACCGCAGGTACCATCTCACTGTTAGCAAAACGGGTTTTTTATTTCTTGCGAAAGAAATCTTAAAAAAGCTCAAAGAGTTGGAAGTGCAGGCTCTGAAGAAAAAACGGTATTAACATCATCCGAGAAATTTCATCTTATTGAGAAGACAAATCGAGAGCACCAATTATAATAATATGTTATATACCTAAACATATATAGCATATTATTTTTTATCATATATATATCATATATTTATTGTTGTTTTCTATATCATCAATGTTAATAAATATACATTATATTCTTAATGCTGTTTACCTGTAGTGTTAAAAAGAAAGAGGAAAGCATCTTTAACGAGTAATTGATTTTTATAAACGATAAGACAAATATATATGTTTAAACTACTTGAATTTTGCGACAATTAATATACAACGAAATTAGATGAAGGGTTATACATAAAAGAAAAGATAAATGCGTTAGAATACAAATTTCAGACATCCTAAATCAAGGAAATTTTGTGTTTCAATTCAGAACCATCTTAAAAACATTGGAAAAAATTTTATATTAGGACTTTTACCTTTTTATTAAATTATTAATATTGCCCTAGCGTACTTAGTGTAATGTATTTTAAATAATTAGAGGCTGAGTTTTCCTCTATTCCAAGTTCCCTTGCAATCATTTGTATGGGATATTTTTTAAAATACAGATTTAAGGCAATAGCTCTACGAATTGATATTAGAGTAAAGGCTGGAGAATTTTCTCTTAGGTAATCTTGCGAAATTGCTCTTAAATGATTAAGAATAAACATCACCTGAATCGGTACTCCATATTGTTCACCATGCGGTTTAGTCGTAAATATGTATTCGCTTTCACTATGCATAGTTTCATAATAGTAATCCCGAAAATAAGTGGCTTCAATACCATGTAAAGTAATTGAACGATTTTTAAGTTCAATTACAAGTTTATTATCTTCAATGATGTCTAAAACATCTTCTTTTTTAAAACGAAAATCTGCTGTCTTTAACCCCTTAACCGCTAAAAGGAATATGGATTTTCTTAATTTAGAATATTCCATGTTCGATAACACCTTTTCCAAAATAGTAAGTATTTCATCATAAGTTACTTCAACCTTACGCTCTTTTTCTTCTTTGTAACGTTTTATTTTTACAGTAGGATCAATTGGGACTTTGTTTATTTCCCAAAGGTAATGGAATAGTGTCTTTAAAATTGCTAATTCTTTGTTAACAGTAGAGATGCTCTTATCTCGGTCTAATTGCTCTTCCAAGTAATTTTTAATATCAATTGGAGAAATTTGAAAAGGCTCTTTATTAGAAGGAAAGGTAGTCATTATGTATCTGAAAAATTGATTAACTACTTTCTCATAACTTTTTACTGTCTCTGTCCTGTATCCTTTGTCTTCAATATGTTTAATAAATCCATAAGGCATAATTTTTTCATCCCCAGTCTCTATTAAAAAGAATTGCAGTTTGGTTTATCATAATTAATTAGGGTACGAATGTACCCTAATATTAAGAAAATTTGAAAAACCGGCAGCTAAGGAATAACACAGCTTCCTAAGTAAATACAAGCTATAAATAATAAAAATACACTGAATCAATCAACAAATTTCATTTAAGGTATTAAACTTATAAAAATATCAATACTGACTACTTCATATTCTATTTAACATTTGAAAATCATTTTATAATCAATTCCGAATCACAGAGAATTCTTTAAGGTTAATTCTACAGAAAAATACCATTATCATTGACATTAATGACAATTAAGATCATTAAAACAAATTCACTTTATTTAAATGAAGATATGAGTTGTCCTGATTCACTCGTTCTAAGTATATATTAGTAGTGGAAATATCCGAATGGCTGCCCAGTCTTTAACCACAGCTAATGGAACATCATTCTCTAGCAAAAGAGTTACAAAGGTATGGCGGAACCAGTGAGGTGTGACTTTTAAATTTTTTCCAGCCATATGAACTGCCTCCTTAACAATTTTATAAAGGGTAGGGTATGTTAATCGTTTTTTATTTAGAAGGGGCTCATTTTTATTATATAAAGCGAAAAAAAGCGGACTCGTATCATCAATGTTTATTTCAACCGATTCGCCAATGGTTGACCGATAATTAAACAGTATTTCTTTTGTCTCTTCTCTTATTGGAATGGATCGTGGCTTTTTTCCTTTTCCAATGACATCTGCAAATAAAAAACCTTTACGATTGTAACGAAAACTTCCCCAATTTAAGCTCAAAAGCTCACTTGCTCGAAGTCCTGTCGTATAGAGTAGGTAGCCAATTAGCAAATTTCGTTTCTCCAATTGTTCGCGATTCCTTGTGGCTTTCACAATTCTAGGAAAGAAGGAAATAAGAAATTCAGCATCCCTCTGATTTAATTCCCTAACTTGGATACGAGTTTGTGCTTCTTCGTGACGAGTTTCTTCTATTATATAGTGTCCTTTTTTAGACACCGGCTTGGAGATCCAAGTAGAAAGGTGTGCTTTGTAAAATTGCGTTTCATAACCAAAGTTTAATAACCTTCTGAAGAACTCCAATTTCCTTATGGCTGATTTCGCGGCATACTTTTCTTTGATAAATTTATTATAAGCTTTTACTTCAGGAAAGCCGATATCTCGGAAGGAAAGGGAATGGTCCGTCAGAAAAGTGAGCAGCGTTTTCGCATCCGAACGGTATGCTTTAACCGTGTGAAGGGAAAACTTTTTATCTTGCGGAAAGAGTTTCTCTAAAAAAAACAATTCTAAAAAATCCTGTTCGGAGCTATTCGCAAGAGAGAGGTTTCTATTTTCGTCGAGTAAATGACGATCTTTTAGATGGTCCTTTAAATAAGCTAAATATTGTTCATCATTCATATTTTTAAGAAGAGCCAAGTAATTCATTTTTGACCTCCTACAGTTTAATATAATTATATTATGTATAGTAAAGATAATACCTAATTATCTTTACTTCAATTTTAACACAGAATATTTGTTCTATCTATATTTTTCGTTCCCTAATTTTAATTAAAAACATTTTAATTAGTTGTATGAAATTGAAGTGTTGGCCATGTCTGAGATTCGCTCTCTAGCGCAATTAGATTTCATTTCTAATGCAGTTGCCCATTCATTTCACTACAGAGCATCTAAGCAAAGCTTCAAATTTTATTTAAAAACGAATAATATAATAATGGGTGAGGTATTTTAAAACATTATAATGACCATATCTGATCCCCTGAGTTGGGTACCCTGTAAAGCCTTTTTCATATTCAATTAATGTAACAATAGTAGAAAGAAGGACCCGAAAAAAATGAGGAGAAATATTATTTAGATACAAAACTACTATGAAAATAAACTTCTGTAACTTGGGAGATAATAGCTTCTATACCTTTAAATCCTGCAGTTTATGGAACAAGAGAAAGGATTCTTTCCAGAATGACAAGGAAAATGAAGAGGTTATATGCCCTGTAGGGCATCCAAGTAAAAGGAAAGCTACAATAGAAGAACAGGCACAAATAAAAATCCATGCCTTACCTTTTACTTTGATACAAACCTCTGCCAATATTGCCCTTTAAGGGAAGGTTGTTATAACAATACAAAAGAAAAAACATATTCTATCAGCATTAAATCAGATGAGCATAAACTACAGATGGCCTTTCTAGAATCTGATGAATATCTTCAAAGAAAAGGTATCCGATGCAATATTGAGCACAAAAATGCTGAATTAAAGAACGCAAATTGAATGACCAGGGCAAAATACCGTGGTCAATTTGGCATGCGAATACAAGAGCATTTCTAACTGCATTTGTGGTAAATGTAAAAGGATGATAAAGCTCCAAGAAGCCCTTAATTGGAAGGGGCTAAAATTCAAGCTTAATCAAAAAAAGCCCCTAATTTATGTTCAAACATTAAATCGGGGCTTTTTCTATTAATAATTGGGAAGGCTTTCACCCTTTTTTGCAGTGCCCTCAAAATGGGTGTCTTTTATAAATGGTATAGCTTTACTTGTATATGCAGAAAATACCTTTAGAAAAAATCCACAGGTGGGAAAATGTTTAATAATAACAATGGCAATTATCTTTTTTTATCCATACTGGTTGGAAATCTTACTAATGTTGTATATTCAGTTTTAAATTCTTCAAAACCACTTGGCAAATGAAATAATTATTCGATTCCCTTTCAAAGACCGAACAGAAGAGATAAAAATGAAAGTCAGTTTGACATCCGAAGACATGAATAAAATTAAGGATGCTGCAGGAATGAGTATAAAAATAATAGTAAGGCGGTCAGAAACAGGTACAGAAAAAGTATTTACTGTGGCAATAGAACGATTCAATCAAAATAGTTGGAAAAGTGATAGCTATTCCTAGTGAATCATCTGTAAACGAGATTGAAGAATTCTTGTACGGGAAAACCAAAGGGTTTTAGTGTATCGTAAACAGAGATTATATGTACTAACGAATATCTAAATAATATCCACAAGTGCTAACTTGTGTTGATATATAAACATTTAATATCTATTTATGGGTATACAAGATGAACGGTATTCTATTAGTGAGACACTTGGAGATACTGTGGCATAAAGTTCCTGTTTAACTATCCTGAAAATTAGTATTTTCATTCATTTGATGGTGCCGCAACGCGGCATGAGAGTCTACCTTGAAAATAAACTTCTGTAACTCAGAAAAAAGACAATACCAAGAAAGACCCGTCTCATTCGTTTAAAAAATGGAGAGAGCCATAATTCATTGAACTATGGATTGGATTGACTGGATTAAGAACAAGTATGGACAGTTCAATATATTTTCATTCTCTGTGGTGAAGTACGGTTTTTGTGCTTCATGGATGGCTAACGGGTGCTTTCCTTATAGAACTGGCTGCTAATAAAAAGGCAGCCAGTTCTTATTGGACTATTGCGGTATGTTAATTAAAGAATAAGGCATTACTCAGTTGATCCATATTGGAAATAAAAAAACGAGTTGCCATCCAAAGTAACTCCTTTAAGAACAGTTTTTCCTCAATATTGCTATAAGACTAATATCTTTTCACTAACTATCCGTACATAACGTACTAAATATGAATTTATCATAAAATTACCTTGTTCATTGTTCACAATAAAGTATTTGGTACGATCCATCTTTTCAATTACTTCTTGTTCAACATCTTCTTTTTTAACATCTAATTCTTTTCTCATTATTTCGGTTATTATATCATTATCAAACGTATAGCAAACCGTAAATTCTTTCACATTAATTTTCCTTTCTATTATTAATTGAAATAGGAAAGTAAATTACTTTTATTATTTTTATGTAACGATTATGTAACAATTCCATAATAATTGATATAGTTTTGGCGAAAATTTTTAAATTAGATTCGAAAGTATTGTTATTTTACATATTTTGTTATTAAATAGTTCGAAGATACTAGTCAAATGTAGATAGATGATTGTTCAACTAACGAGTGCTCTTGTTCAATAAAAAAACTTTTTAACGCCGATCGCTATTTTGGGAATCGGCTTTTTGAATTTGCTAAAACAAACGGTGTTTTTTCTCAAAGGATAGGACGGTGACAACGATGCATGCGCAGCCCTTATCATCCAAGATGGTAAGGTGTTAATGGTGCAGCAGTACGTAAAAACAGGGCGATATCATGTGAAAGCAGGCGTAAGAGGTTACGATTCGCAATAAAAATTTTAATGAGAATTTGGTTTAATTTTCATATCTTGGTCATTCTTTGTTCAAAATATATGGCTATATTGAAAACTGTAAGGAAATTTATTAATTAAAGAGAGGTTCTTATTATGAAAGTTAAATCTAGTTTAATCGCATCTGCAGTAGCAGCAGCTTTATTAGTACAAGCTGTTGGGACTTCAATTGCGAATCACACAACCAATTCGTCTACAAAAGCATCCGCATCTGTTCAAAAACAGGGTCAAAAAGAAGGTCTAGAAGGTAAACATGAAGGTAAAGGCGAAAAGCAGAAAGAGCTCATGAACATTATCAATCAATACGCCATGCCTCAGTTAAAGGAACAATTAACAAAGGATCTTTCAACCCGTGACAGCTTAAAGAAGCAATTAAAACAAACACCGGGTGTCCAAAAGCAAGAGGTGCAAGAGAAAGCGAAACGACAAGCAGTTTACCAAGCTCATAAACAAGAAATTAATGCTATCCATCAACAAGTGAAAGATGGAAAATTAACAAAAGAACAAGCACATCAGAGATTAGAAGCACTATTCGGAAAACATGAAGGTAAAGATCAAGAAAATGATAAAGGAAAAGAGCAAGGAACACGTGCTATCTATCAAGAATTAGGCACTGCCGTCCAAAAGAAAGACAAAACTGCTATTAATACTGCATTAGGAAAAATTGATCAAAACTTAAAAAGTTCTATTCAGCAATTACAACAGCAAATCAACGCTAATAAATAACGCATCTTAATGGACGTGAAATGATCAAATACTTATATTAGGAAAATCAATTTTTTCTTCGCTTCTACTTTGAAAAAAAGACTGAAGCTCATCGCAGTATTTATTGTTACTTTAATAAGAACCAAATAATGCAAAAACAGATATTTAAATTTATGAGTGGCTGAAAAGTCACTCTTTTATTTCAAAGAAAAAATAGTTGCGCGTTTCACCATAATGGGAGACGCTTTTTAGTACGGCAAGATTGTGAAGAAATATACTTAAAGTAACAGGCAGGAGTTCAATAAGGAATGGTGGAAATTTGTAGGAAGCAGGGGGGGTTATGTTAGTCTTAGTGTAAAATTACACTAAGCACATAAATAAAAAGAGGTAGATATATGAGAAAAACATTAATCGGAACCCTATTAGCCTTAAATTATCTATAATCTTTTATAGTATTGGAAAAGCTTTAGTGCTTAAAGACAGGTGGCACTTTATATGAGTAATTTTTCATTTACACTAAGGAGGATAACGATGGGAATTTTAAGTGGGAACCCCAAGGAAGAGCCTTTACACTACGGAGAAGTCTTTGATATATGGGCATCTCAATTAGTGGGAAATAGTCTGATTTCGGGTTATCAAACAATGTTGAACCATGCAGGTGATGAAGATTTAAAAAAGTTATTAGCAGAAGCAATTGAAACATGCCAACAAGAAAAAAAACAGATTGAAGAACTATTAAAAGAAAACGGAGTCGGCTTACCACCTACTGCTCCAGAGCCTCCAGATGCATGTTTGGAAGATATTCCAGTAGGTGCAAGAATCCCAGATCCAGCTATTGCTGCTACACTTTCTGCTGATATTGCCGCTGGATTAGTAACTTGCAGCCAAGTAATCGGTAAATCCATCAGGGAAGACGTAGCCATGATGTATGGTCAATTCCATAACCAAAAGGCAGTCCTTGGGGCAAAAGTGCTTCGTTTAAATAAAGAAAAAAGATGGCTCATCCCTCCTCCTCTGCATCTAAATAAACATGGTGATTGTTAATTTAGGACACGGTTATTTCTAACCGTGTCTTTTTATAATTTAATTTAGTTCAAATGTTAGAAAACGAAAAAATATTGTTCGAAATATGTGATGAGAAGGGGCTTAATAAACTCCCATGATAATAAAAACTGAAAAAGGGCATGAAAAAATAGAACCAGAAAAACCAGTTTTTAAAAAAAGGCTAAGCCTCTTGAAGGATCGTATATAAGATTGGCTGGTAAATCGACTTGTGAAACCTTTCTACTTAAAATGAAATCAGTTAAAGCTGGCGCAACAACCAGAAAAAGGATTAATCTCCCATGAGTGCTACCCTAAAGGGTGCGACAGGCGGTGGTACACCGTGGTCGTTGGAGTCAGACTAACGGATGGGCTCAAAGGCACCATAGTTCAAAGACCTTCTTCGCCAGCATTAAAATTTTCATTCTCTGCGGTGCAGCGCTGATTTTGCGCTGCATGGATGCCTAACGGGGGCTGAGCTCAATATATTCGGCTGCACCGGCAGCCATTTTTTCTTCTGCAACTAAAGTGGCAGTTATCTACAGTATGCTTTTTTACCGTATTTAACGTATGTAATGATACAAAAATGCCAGAATTCTAACTTTGTGGAAACATTATATACAGTTATTTTTTATAGTATTCAACGTATTCAAAGGTATGGGAAAATGGACTTGGTTATAGGAGAAAGAAACAACCTTGAAGTATAGTGTGGAAGTGTACTTCTTCCAGACTAAACTTCAAGGACAGCAAGCGAAAGCGCGGTAGGTGTGATAGATAGGCTCGTTGCCTGATGGGAAAACGCTACAGCCTTCAGGATCAATCAATTATACCCACAGGGGGCTCAAGTCAATCCCTTAATACGTGTATCTATGACTACATGTAATCAACGATAAAAGGTGCATTCTTTCAACTTTTTTGAGCTGATACTGTAGATAAGTGGCAGATTAGTTGAATAAAGAATTGATCAAAGGAGAAGGGGAATTTTTCCTCTTTCCAATTGAATTAATAGAGTAGTGACATTATTCATGGAATTTAAATAACAAATAAATTAAAATGAATTTTAGTTATTCAGCTAAGGTTGTTTCATTAAAAACACATATTTTAATTATTCAAAAGACGTATAGGGGGATAGAACGGTGAAAAAAAATGACTTACCTATTATATATTCATGCTCTGGATGTTCATCAGCCGCACAAACTGCTAACATGATTGCTATAAAAATGGATCGAGAAAAATTAGCTGAAATGTCCTGTATTGCTGGTGTTGGGGGTGATGTCAAACCACTTGTCAGAACAGCAAAATCAGGAAGAGATATCATTGCAATTGATGGTTGTCCCTTATCCTGTTGCAAAAGTTCTTTAGCTAGACATGAAGTTCAGCCCAAACATCATTTTGTACTTTCTGACTTTGATGTACCAAAGATAAATGGAAAAGACCCTGACACTAACCTTTATATAAGTGCATATAAACGTATTTTGGAACTCATTAATAATCATTCTTAATCGTTGATTTTATTTCTGAACAACATTATGGGGGCAAGAAAGAACAGCATCGCTATTTAGCCATTTTAGTAGGATTTTTTTTAGCTATCCTTTTTATTACTGTGCTCCTTTTTCTGTTTCAAAAGCAATCTTGTGAAAAGATGAACTTAAACTAACTGGGTGCGATACTTTAATAACAAGTGCCGGCTTATTATTTACTGGCTGGTTAGTTGATTAAGTGATAGTTATCCTATTTTCTATAAACAGGCATATCCATTATTATCAGAAATAAAATTTACAAGTAGAATTTATTATTTATTAGGAAAGGGTGGAAGAATGAAACTCAATCACCTTAATCTAACTGTTACGGATGTCTCATCTGCTCGGAATTTTTTAGAGAAATATTTCGGTCTAACGTGTGGAGCAAGCCGTGGGAACGGATTTGCTGTAATGTTTGATGACGATGGTTTCGTCTTAACTTTAATGAGGGGGAGCGAAGTTCATTATCCAAATACGTTTCACATTGGATTCCCCCAGGAAAGTAAAGAAAAAGTGGACAAAATAAATCAACGTTTGAAAGAGGATGGATTTAATGTACCGCCTCCTCAGCAGTTGCATGGTTATACATTTTATGTTGAGGCACCTGGAGGCATTACAATAGAAGTGCTTTGTCAATAGAAAGGGAATTATCAGAGAATTGAAGGAATAAGTAATGAAAGAATTAAAAGTAATTTCATCAAGTTAATTATTTATTTTCGAATCTTTCGCTATTTCTGTTGGACTTTTCTTATGCTTTTTTGGTAGATATTAAAGATTAATCTTTTGTTAACGGTGCTTGAGATGAACAAAGGGCAGGTTAATTTAATAACACATTAAAAAACCGTTCTGAAAAGACGGTTTTTTTCTTTATTTTAATAAGCTACCAGTATACAATTATTTCGTTTAATCCAATGGCACTTTAAAATAATAAACATAAAAGAAAACAAAAAATATAGAGAGTATCCATGTTAATAGCGGACATTTATAGTGAAGAATAAGCATGAAAAAAGTATTTATATTAAAAATGATACTCCAGCCAAAAGACCAACCATTATGATAAGTAATATCTCCAACTTTAACCATAATAAATTCAGCAAGTGAAAACAAAAAAACAAATAGGATTTGCCAACTTAACTTTTTTTTCAAAGTTCCATTTGGGTATCTTCCGAGGAAAATTCAAATAACGGAGGGATACAAAATTAGACTTATACAAATAGAAATCAATGTATGATTGACAAGAAAGGGAACAGATCTATCATATTCAAACTTCTACATAGGATAGTTGTAACATAATAATCCGGAAATCGCACTGATGTACATCATATAAAGGATGGTAGCTTGGTACTTTTGCCAATTTCTCCAATCACCCCACTTCCAAGCAGCGAATCCCCATAGTAACCACATAAATAACCGCATAGAACACCTCAACGTTTATCCATTGTATCATTACTATTCCACCTGGAAAAAATTTTACTTATGTAAAAATAATTAATCCTTATTAAACGGGGGCGATGCTTAAGTAACGAAGGAATCGCTTTTTCTTATTTAACTACCATGGGAGAACGAGTTAAAATCCCATCCTTTGTGGTGCAGCTCTGCTGCATGGATGGCTAACGGGCAGTTTAGTGAAAAAAGGAGATGAACCCTTTTTAATATACTTTAAATTCATAGCATCAATTTAAAAGCGTTTTTCATTAAAAAATCCTGTACCCAAAGAAAATTAATTTTTTGGAATAGGACTGTTATTTGCTTTTCGGACTATAGCGATGAAAGCACGAGAAATAAGAAAAGTTATACTTAAAGTCCAGAAGCTAGTTAAGGAATTCCACCCCTTTTTAAATTTAAGTAAAGACGTTTTCTTTTCTAAGAAGTGTTCTGTTACAGCCATTGGAATACTAAAATAGAATGTTTTAACAAATATACCTAAAATATTGGATTTCTTAGTAACTTGGTTATAGTAAACACAAGTTATAGGATAAAGTAAATAATCAAAAATAAAGCTAAAATCAAATGATTTAAATAATTTTATTGGATATTTGATATATCCCTTTTTCACAACTAAATTATCTATAATTGAAGATAAAAATCCTTTAAAAAGAAAGATAAGTAACCAATCTTTTGCGGGTGGTTTTCTAATCAAATTTATGAATGAGATTATTCCAAAAATTAATAAAGCCCTTAATATATTTTTCTCTAATGTGTGTTTCATAACTTCACCTCATAGGTAAGTATGCCCAATTCGATGGAGGAAATATTTAAGATAAAAGTGTTAATTGAAGTGCTATTCAGAGATGTAAACACAGATTTTTTATTGTTTAACAATATAGTAACTGGTGCTTGTTTAACGAACGGGTGCTTGAGTTCAATATATACGGCTGCTGCGGCAGCCAGTTTTTTTTATTCAACTAAAGGATGCAGGTTATTTAAAAAGTGTAAGGTTTCGAGCTAATCAATAATGTTCGATTGGCTCTTACTAGATTTATTCCTCTTTCAATTTTTGAACATAATTATTTTATGAATATTATAAAGAATAATATTCATTTGATTAGGTAATTGTATTATTATCAAATATTAATCCTTTGGGAAGGATGAATTTTTATGGAGAAAAAAATGTTAAACGGACTTTTTGTTTTGTGCATTGTTTCTATGCCATTTTTATTCAAAGGACCAAAAATGAGAGAAAATTTAGTTATTTTCTTCTCAAAAGGAGTTTTGGCAACACTAATAGACGCTTATGTTGTTGGTTCCAAAAGAGTCGAATATCCAGCCCGTCCTTTTCCTAAAATTTTTAAAACCAACATAATTTATGACATGTTGTTTTTTCCACTATTAAGTGTCATCTGGGTTAAACAATCCTATAATGATAATTTAGGAAAAATTCTTTTGAAAAGTTTGACATGGAGTATCCCCATGAGTATCGGTCAATGGTATTTTGAAAAAAACTCCAAATTATTCAAATGGAAAAAATGGTCGCCATTACATACTTTTGGAAGTGTAAGTTTTACTTTATTTACGATAAGAGGGTTTGTTGCACTGTTAAGAAGACTTGATAAACTCAAGAATGCATAGGTAAAGCAATATATATACAAATGATAAAGGTTGATAATATGAAGAAAACGAATAAGTTAGAAGCAATTCTTTGGAGTGTTGCTTTTCCTGGTTTTGGTCAACTTTTAAATGGTCACCATTTAAAAGGAATCATTTTTATCCTTTTAGAATTCACCATTAATGTAATGAGTTCATTTAACAAAGCTATCATGTTTAGTTTTCTTGGGAAGATAACGGAGGCTGCTAGAGTGGTTGATTACCAATGGCTTATGTTTTATCCTTGTGTTTATATGTATGCAATGTACGATGCTTATAAATTTGCAGAAGGGGAAAATCCTCGGTTAGCGTTTGTCCCATTTGCTTTTGGAGCCTATTTTGTCACAATAGGTCTTATGTATTCACCAAATATATTTTTCGGTATATCATTTGGTCCCATTTGGCTTCCAATTTTGTCTTTGATTCCTGGTTTATCATTTGGATTTATTATTCGTTATCTTTTGATAAAACTCACTTCTAGCCCCCATTATAGCGGATGACCTTCCTAAGAAGACATTAGCATGAACAGAGCTATTTATTTTAGATTTGTATTATTCAAACAGATTATTAAACCTCTTCAAGGAAATTTTTGTGCCTTACTGCTTATATTTGATATAATTCAACTGAGAAAATCCAACTATTAAGATGGTTTTTAGAAAATATTATGCTATATATTTATGCTCGTTAAGATAAAGAAAAAAGATGTCGACTTTTCGACAGCCTGAAGATACTTAAACAAGCAGTGCTGCGGCACCATCAAATGAATGAAAATACTAATTTTCAGGATAGTTGAACAAGAAAAATGATAATATGTTAGTTGTGTAATCAGATTTACATATTAAAGGAAATGAAAGGTCGCAGTCGTTTCCGACCGCAAATCCAAAAACTGGTTCCCCCTTCTCATCCTGATCCAGGGCATAGGAACTGGTTACCGTTACCTGCTGCCCCTCAATTTCCTGAAAGCTCACTGGCAGCAAAAGTAATGAATCAACTAAAGGAACTTTTATAAGTGCAAAACCAGATAAAATTGTAGCAAGGAATAAGAAAATCCGTTGCCCTTGAGGAATTAGCTCTGGCTCACATCGTGAATGCCGAGGCAGAGAAGCTGCAACTTGTTTTAGGAACATTAACTGCTCCTACTACTACATTCTCTCCTGCAGTGGTTTCATTGACCAATCTTCTTGCTGTCAACGCGAGTGTTCAAAGAACCCTTCGTGATGTCCTTTGGATTCGACAGCACCAGAGCTGCTCCCAAAAAAGTCTGACGGTTAATCGGTCAGTTTGGCTGCAGATGGTAGGTAATGTCACTTTGTATTTCTACGCGGTTTGAAAAAACATTTTTTGTTTAAGCCTTTTAATTTAAATTTGTTTTAAAAGCATTATTATACTTTTTTTTCTTCAGCAGCAATTGCATCAGCTCTTGTTTCGTGCACAGTACCAAAAGGATGTTGAACCGGTGCATAAATAGAATAAAGTTTTAAAGGTTGATCACCTGTATTAGTAACATTATGCCATTTACCTGCAGGCACAAAGATTCCATAGTCTTCCTCAGCTTTTTCTTCGAATTCCAAATTGTCTTTACTAGTTCCCATTTGAACAAGCCCTTTACCTTTTTCTATACGCAAAAATTGATCACGATCCGGATGATGGAGCAAAACCATTTGTAACAAATATTGAAGAAGCAACTGAACAAAACAAAAACTACAGGACAGCATTATGGACAGGAAATCTTTTAATTCCATTAAAAATTCCTCCTTTTGTTATTTATCAATAAGATATTTATTTATAGATTTGCTCTTCCATAATTATTTATCCGTACTAATATATAAAAAATTCCTTTGAAAATTAATGTGCAGATAGTAAACGGGCAAGTACAAATGCTACAACGGCTGCTAATCCCCCGACTAACATGGCTTGGAATGCACTTTTCCATGGAGCAGTACCAGTAAATCTCCTCTTATGTATCCGAATATCAAACGAACAATCAATGTCATGATGATGGATTTTTTTAAAGCAAGTATATGATGGGAAATGAAGAGGTTGGGAAGTAAAGGGATAAGTCCTCCTTCAATAGGAAATTGCATTGGTAATGGCACTTTTTTTTGTCTTGGTTGGTTCTGGTTTTTCTAAACCTAGCTCAAACCTCATCATAAAATCAATCCATTGTTCAGTTTTTTTCCTCAGCGCATCTTCCTAGCAAATATCCATTGCCTCCACACAAATTGCCCCCAAGGAAGGGATGCATGTATTTATCGTTTACCAACTGTTAGGCGAGAATTCTTGCTAGACCGAATGCAACTGCTGCAGCAAGTCCTCCAGTAATCATTGTTTGAAAAGCACTCTTCAAAGGAGAAGCTCCTGTAAACTTCCCTTTTACATATCCAAAAATCAGTAAGGCAATAAGTGTGAAAATAACAGAAACCATTAATGCTGTTGCAGGTTTATGAAAGATAAAATATGGAAACAAAGGGATTAACCCTCCAACAATATAAGAAATAGCAATGGTAATCGCACTGTTTCTCGCTCTTGTCGGCTCCGGCTTTTCTAGCCCCAATTCAAATTTCATCATAAAATCAACCCATTTTTCAGGGTTCGATTTCATGGTTTCAGTAATCGATTTGATCTGGTCTTCTTCTAGCCCATATTCCCTGAAAATTTCAGATACTTCCTCTTCTTCACGCTCTGGTAGTTCTATTACTTCGCGCCGTTCACGGGCAAGTTCAGATTCGTAATGTTCCGAATCTGTTTTTCCTGCCAAATATCCGCCAAGTCCCATTGCAATTGACCCTGCTGCAATTTCAGCGCTACCGGCAGTGAGAATTAATGTTGTTGTATCAACAGCACCGGACAAACCAGCAGCTAATGCAAACGGTACAGTTAATCCGTCTGACATACCAATGACAACATCTCGAATGAAGTCAGATCCCGAAAAATGTTCTTCTACGTGATGCAGGTGTTGATCCATTTTTTAACCTCCAAGTTGACTAATGCAACACTAATAGAATATAAATCGATTATTCACCACAAGTTTTAAATAAGTGGGGGATTATGTTAAACAAATGAGGTTGTCTCGGCAAAAACCCCAATTCTTATTATGCTCATAATAAAAATATTTGTTAAACAAATTCCATTAGGCAAGGGATGGCATAGTGAACGTTTTAACTTCGTAGGCAGCATCAAGAATAATTTAATAATTTTTTCCAAAAAGGTAAACTACTAAAAATTGAAAACCGTTGATAGAACAGAACTATTACCGCTGCATCAATAGAGGGGGATTTGGTTGATCCAAAAGGTGATTCATTCTACACATATTTATATTCTGCTCATCATGTCTACCGGATATATGGTCCATCTATTGCTGCATCCTGTGATTTTACCTCATCTAAACGTGACTCATGGCTCTCTGTAATCGGCAGCGTTGCTCCTTTAATCCTTTGGACGGTCATGATTTATTACTTAAACAAAAAGTTTGAGCAAAAAAACATCTTATCTTTGTTATTTTCATTGCATCCCTTGATTTCCTATTCGATTCGTATTCTTTTGGGTCTTTATTTTTTTCTTACAGCATTTATCACGTTCAAATATACAGGTTTTTGGGCAAAATCAAATTACACCACTGACATTCCTGATTTCATCGTCGTAGTTTCATTTGCATCTCTTTGCTATTATGCGTCACTGAAAGGAATTCGAACCATCGGCTCCTTATCGATATTCTTATTGCCTTTCGTTGTAATGTTTGGGTTTTTAGTGGGAATTGGAAATATAAAATTTAAGGATTACAGCATGTTGTTCCCCGTTTTTGAGCGTGGATATAAAGATTTCTTATTCGGAATCATGTATACATGCGCCAGTTCATTTGAAATCATTTATTTTCTATTTATTACACCCTATATAAAGACCGGATCAAAATAAAGCCGCTGATGATTGTTAGCATCGCTATCTTCTTCTTAGCGTTAGGGCCCTTGGTAGGAGCGATCGCTGAATTTGGTGCGGAGGAGGCAGGAAAGTTGAAGGTTCCTGCCCATGAACAATGGAAATTGCTATCACTTGGCATCCATATCACCCGCCTTGATTTTTTGTCGATCTTTCAATGGCGCTCTGGAGCATTCATACGGATCAGTTTATGCATGTTTATCGTAAACCAACTATTGGATCGCCATCAAAAAAGAGCTGGATTCTTCCCTTTCTTTATACCCTGCTCATCATCAGCGTGTTAATTCCATGGGATTTCAGTTCCTTTTTTTCGCTTTTATATTCCGTTTATTTTCCTGCAAGCCTGGTGTTTCTGCTTTTTACCTTTGGGCTGTTGTTCATTCTTAGCCGAATCAAGGGGGATTCTCCGTGAAAAGAAATAACCTGACAATACTCAAATTGAAAGAGTGGTTCAAAAATTCCTCCGACATTGTCCTGCAAACCAAATCCTATCAAGGCAGGATTTCTTCCCATTCCCTTGCCTTCTTGTATTGCCCCAATTTAGTGGACACAAATGTCATGAACGAAACCATTCTCCCTAACATAAATGAAGCGATGGAAAAAGAGCGAACGCTGACGAATGAACGCTTAAGCTGTCTCTTGGGGGTCACCAAGCTTTCTGAAGATGAAAATATCAAGTATAAAATAGAACAAAGGCTTTTTTCCGGAGAATTAGTCATTTTGAATGAGGAAACAAAGGATGTATATTTTATTCCCGTCTCCAATGCCCCAAAGAGAAGCCCGGAAGAAACCAATTTGGAACCTTCTGTTCGGGGACCAAGAGACGGCTTTGTGGAAAATATCTCCGATAATATGGCGCTAATCCGTCAACGATTGAAAACATCTACCTTAAAAAACATAGAATATACAATTGGAGAAAGAAGCAAAACGAAAATTTTACTGCTTTATATAGAGGATATAATCAATCCCTCTATTTTGGATGACGTTCAAGGTCGATTACAATCTTTTACCATCGATATTTTAAACAGCAGCAATCAATTGGAAGAAATGCTCTATGACCATCCCTATTCCATTCTTCCATTAATGGATTACATCGGGAGACCTGATTATATCGTGGAAGCCTTGAATCAAGGGAGATTTGCCATTTTGGTGGATGGGAGCCCTAGCTGTTTGATTGGACCGACAGCTCTTATGCAATTATCGTATTCGCCTGAAGATGCGCACACAAGTTTTTTTCAAACTAGTTTCGTTCGTTTACTAAGGGTATTCGCTTTAGTCACGACCGTTTTTTTTCCGGGCTTTTACATTGCCTTAGTCAATCATCAGACCGAGCAGATTCCTTTTACCCTGCTTGCCACAATCTCCATGTCAAGAGCAGGGCTTTCTTTATCAAGCTCTATGGAAGCGTTTATCATGATAACCATGTTTGAACTGTTTAAAGAAGCAGGGCTCAGGCTTCCAAAAGCTGTAGGGCAAACCGTCGCCGAGGATTGATTATCGGAGATGCGGCGATCCGAGCAGGACTCACGTCTCCGTCCATGCTGGTGGTGATCGCGATTACCGTGATTTCAGGGTATACGTTGGTCAACCAAAACTTAGCGGGTAATGTGCTCATTCTTCGCTATTGCGTTCTTATCCTGTCATCATTGCTCGGGATGTATGGATTTTTTCTTTCCTTTTTTATCATCATAACCCTTGCTTTTTCGCTTGAAAGTTTCGGGCAACCCTATTTAACCATATATGCATTTCCAAATATGTCTAACATCATTAATAACTTTATCAAATTACCCTATAAGCTGTTAAAAAAACGCAATCTTGCTTATCAACCAAAGGACACAACCAGGCAAAAGGAGTAGTTTTCAATGAGGAACTTGATTTCTTTCATCATCGTAACGAGCCTTATCTTTCTTTTGACAGGTTGTTTCGGGGCAAAAGAAAGATAAGGCGAGACGTATGTTACTGCTTTTGGAATGGACTATAAAGAGGGAAAATTTAAACTCTATATTCAGGGTCTAAGTTTTGGGAATATTGCCAAACAAGAAGGAGCTGCCATAGAACAGAAGCCCATTTTAATCGGGGAAGCGGAAGGAGAAAGTATCCCGGCAGCAGCTGGGTTATTGGAACAAATGTCCGCTTTGCCATTAAACTATGGACATGTTCAAACCATTATACTGAGCAAAAATATCATGAAAGAAAAAATGGTGGATGTGATGGAAATTATCGGTCGTGAGCCATTACTGCGGTACAGCTTCTTCCTTTTTGGCACAGAAGAGAATCTAAAATCGTTAATGCAAACTCAAAGCTTTTTTAATTATCCACAATTATATTCGGTCGTCCATCGACCAGACAGGCTCATCCAATATAATTATTCACTCCCGATCATGATATATCATCAATTTACTTCCCATTACTACCGACCGGTTGGAACGATTTTAATCCCGTCGTTAACCATTGACAAAACCCATTTTTCAGAAGGAAAGGAAAAATCACTTTCCAAGATCAACGGAGAATATTTGATTTCCAGGCAGCAGTTTAAAGGATGGTTGAGTAAAAAGGACTTAAGCGGATTACGTTGGTTCTCAAGAGGGATCCAAGATTCCACTCTTCGGTTTGGGACCGAAAACATATCGGTAAGTGTAAAAAACCCTAATACAAAAATTATAGTTTTAAAAGGAAAGAACCCCTCTTATAAAATCGTGGTAAAAGGGAAGGCTGTTCTGGTCCAAAATAGCAAAAACAAACAACTAAAAGAAGTGGAAAACGAGTTAAATAAAAAAATAAAAAACGAAATTTTGTCGACCATAACGAAAGGGGACCGGCTGAATACGGATGTCTTGAACATCAGTGAAAAATCGTATAAATATTATTTGAACCATTGGAATACCGAGACCATCAGAAAATTTAACGCGCATTCGGTTAAAGAAGTGCAGGTCGAAATACGAGTGGATCCAGGGAATTTCAAATATTGAAAGGCAAAAAAAAGACGCGGCATAAGGCTGCGTCTTTTTTTGGTCAAGGACGGTGGAATCTATTGTGTTTGATTATACGGTTGTCACAAATAAAAATATAGATGCTGCCATCAAAAGTATAGAGGAAAGCTTAAAAGGAGAGAAATTCGGTGTTTTGTGGATGTTTGATATTAAGGAAAAGCTTCAGGAAAAGGGATTATAATTTCAAAAAGAATTAAAAATCTTAGAAGTATGCAACCCACATGAAGCACATAGGGTGTTAAATGAAAATGAACTGGCTGGATACTTTCTGCCTTGTAAGATAGTTGTTTATGAAGGTAATGGACAAACGAAAATCGGCATGCCCAGACCAACTTCTCTGATCAGCCTCCTTAATGATGAAAAGATGAAGTTATTTGCTAAAGATATTGAAGACCGGCTAATTAGTTGTATTGATAAAAGCGTATGAATTTATAACGCCTAAAAATTTCCTTCTTAAATTTGGTTAATCATTTTTTGACCGCCTTGTAAATTGCGGTCTATTTTTGTTTAAATGAAATATTATCGTTGACAATATACCTATAGGGGTATAATATATAATTTGCCGATGACAATTGTTCTTTGAAGGTGGTCTAAATGATATTTTTAATTTTAGCTGCAATAATAATAGCATTCCTTGCTAAAAATTAATTGTTAAAGGAGGAAAAAACAGTGGATTACAATGATCAAATGAAAAATAGGGTAAAACGTATTGAAGGACAGTTAAGAGGAATTTTAAAAATGATGGAAGAAAATAAGGACTGCAAAGAAGTTATTACTCAATTATCTGCATCAAGAACTGCCATTGATCGAACAATTGGATTAATTGTTAGCTCAAATTTAGTCAAGTGTGTTCGGGAAGCTGATAAAAATGGTGAAAATACAGAAGAATTAGTAAAAGAAGCTGTAAACCTACTGGTAAGAAGTCGATAAAAAAGGGTTGACACCCTCTTTTATTTTTGATTAATATTATACCCATAGGGGTAAATGTATTTTGTGATTAGGGGGAATAAAGCGATGAAGATAGATAAAGTATTAGATGCAAAAGGTTTAGCTTGTCCAATGCCCATTGTTAAAACAAAGAAGGCGATGAATGAACTAGAATCTTCTCAAGTTTTAGAAGTCCATACAACCGATAAAGGGGCAAAAAATGATTTAACAGCCTGGGCTAAATCAGTTGGTCATGAACTTTTGAACATTAAGAGGAAAACGATGTATTAAAGTTTTGGATTAAAAAAGGATAATTTTTTTCGATTTTTAAATACCCATACAGGTATAGGTTTTTAATTAACTTCTAGGAGGCACAACATGACAGAAAAGAAAAAAACAACAATTGTCTTATTTAGTGGCGATTATGATAAAGCAATGGCTGCCTATATTATCGCAAATGGAGCTGCTGCTTATGATCATGAAGTAACCATTTTTCACACGTTTTGGGGATTAAATGCCTTACGTAAAGATGAAAATATTATGGTCAAAAAAAGGTTCATGGAAAGAATGTTTGGCAAAATGATGCCTAAAGGCGCTGATAAAATGGGACTTTCAAAAATGAACTTTGCTGGATTTGGTCCCAAAATGATTAAAGATATTATGAAAAAACATAACGCTTTGCCCTTACCACAATTAATTGAAATGGCTCAAGAACAAGACGTAAAACTTGTTGCGTGTACAATGACCATGGATCTGTTAGGACTTAAACCAGAAGAGCTATTAGACAACATTGAATATGCCGGAGTTGCTGCCTATTTAGCAGATGCAGAGGAAGGTAATGTTAATTTATTTATCTAAAAGGTTACGGCTTTACTACAAAGGGAGGTTTATAAATGGGTTATCTAAATTATCTTGTCATTGCATTAATTCTTTTTTTAATGTTTAAACGGTTCTTTCCAACAAAAGGGGTTAACAATATTTCTACAACAGAATTAAAAGCAGAATTAAATGACAAGAATAAACAATTTGTTGATGTCCGTACACCTGGAGAGTTTAAAGAAAACTATATCAGAGGATTTAAAAATATCCCTCTTCATCAAATTACTCAAAAAGCGGAGAGAGAACTTTCAAAAGAAAAAGAAGTAATCGTGATTTGCCAAAGTGGGATGAGAAGCCAACAGGCTAGTAAGGTCCTAAAAAAATTAGGCTTTTCTAAAGTAACAAATGTCAAAGGTGGCATGAGTGCTTGGTCAAATTAAAATAGGGAGGACTATAAAATGAAACAAATGACTGCAAAAAAAGTAGAGACTTTATTAAACGAAGGAAAAACTTTAAATATTATTGATGTACGCGAAGTGAATGAAGTATCGGCTGGCAAAATTCCCGGTGCTGTAAATATTCCTTTAGGATTAGTTGAGTTTCGTATGCATGAATTGAATAAATCAAAAGAGTATATAATGGTTTGCCGTTCAGGAGGAAGAAGTGGTCGTGCCACGCAATTCCTTGAAAGCTATGGATTTAACGTAATCAACATGGCTGGTGGAATGCTTGCTTGGTACGGTAAAGTTGAATAAATTTTTTTAACAAAAACAATACCCTAATGGGTATAAAAAACAGGAGGTTTTAAAATGGAAAGCTTGAAAGCAAACGCGATTTTAAATGCAAAAGGTTTAACATGTCCAATGCCGATTGTTAAAACAAAGAAAACAATGAATAACATGGAGGCAGGGCAAGTATTAGAAGTTCAAGCGACAGATAAAGGGTCCAAAGCAGACATGAAAGCATGGGCTGAAAGTTCAGGACATCAATATTTAGGAACAATCGAAGAAGGCGAAGTGCTGAAACATTATCTTCTCAAATCTTCTAATGACGAAGCCACTGAAAAGAAACACCCAAATGTTATAAATAACGAAGATCTAGAGAAAAATCTAGAAACAAATGAAACCATCGTGGTTATCGATGTAAGAGAATCTGCAGAATATGCTTTTAATCATATTCCTAATGCTATCTCCATACCATTAAGCGAATTGGAGAACAGATTAAATGAATTAAACAAACAAGATGAAATCTTCGTAGTTTGTCGAACAGGTAACCGTAGCGATCTTGCTGCGCAGAAATTAACCGAAAATGGTTTTACTAACATCATTAATGTTGTACCTGGTATGAGTCAATGGAATGGAAAAACAACAAGTATAAATGATTAAAAACTAGAAGGAATAAACAATGAATAAAAAAGTAGCGATTATTGCAAGTAATGGTGGATTATTTGACGCATACAAGGTATTTAATATTGCAACGGCAGCAGCAGCAACTGATCAGGAAGTGGCTATTTTCTTCACTTTTGAGGGTTTAAATTTAATCCATAAAGAGGCATACAAACAACTTCCAATGCCTGAAGGTAAAGAGCATTTTGCAGAGGGTTTTGCAAAAGCAAATGTACCTTCTATTCCGGAATTAGTTACAATGGCGCAAGAAATGGGTGTAAAATTTATCGGTTGTCAAATGACAATGGATGTAATGGGATTAGAAAAAGAAGACTCTGTTGACGGAATTGAAGTAGGCGGAGCTGTAACCTTTTTAGAGTTTGCAAAGGATGCAGATGTAACTTTAACTTTTTAAAACATTATATTTTTTTAATTAAAATAATACTATAGGGGGTATATAAAATGACTGTTAATGTAATGACTTCAAAAGAAGTGACGAAAAAAGTTTTTAATAAAGAAGAGTTGTTTATTCTTGATGTTCGTAATGAAAGTGATTTTCTAGATTGGAAAATCGAAGGAGAAAACTTTGAGTATTTAAATGTTCCATATTTTGAATTGCTTGATGGTGTTGAAGAAATCATTGAAAAAATTCCTACTGATAAAGAAGTATTGGTTGTTTGTGCAAAGGAAGGTTCATCGGTAATGGTGGCAGAAATGCTTTCTGACGAAGGACTAAGCGTGTCATACCTTCAGGGTGGGATGAAAGCTTGGAGTGAACATTTAGAACCGGTTAAAGTGGGAGACCTAAATGATGGAGGAGAAATTTATCAAATTGTTCGAATCGGCAAAGGCTGTCTATCTTACATGGTTGTTTCAAATGGTGAAGCAGTAGTGGTTGATGCAACTCGTATGACAAATATCTTTCTTGATTTTGCCCAAAGCATCGGAGCAAAAATTACTCATGTATTTGATACACACCTTCATGCTGACCATATCTCCGGAGGACGTACAATTGCAGAGAAAACTGGTGCTACCTACTGGCTACCATCAAAGGATGCGACAGAAGTAACCTTTGATTACCAATCGTTAGAAGACGGTAACGATGTAATAATCGGGAACACAACTATTAATATCGCAGCATTATATTCACCAGGTCATACCATTGGTTCTACTTCTTTTGTGGTTGATAAAAAGTTTTTGCTCTCTGGTGATATTTTGTTCATTGATTCAATCGGAAGACCTGATCTTGCAGGTAAGGCAGAAGATTGGGTTGGGGATTTAAGAGAAACTCTATATAAACGCTACAGAGAATTATCAGATGAACTGATTGTCCTACCGGCACATTTTATGATCATTGACGAGTTAAATGATGATGGAAGTGTGTCCGAAAAACTAGGTTCACTTTTTGCTAAAAATCACGGGCTAAATATCGAAGATGAAAATGAATTTAGAAAATTAGTAACTGAAAACCTACCACCACAGCCAAATGCGTATAAAGAAATACGTGAAACGAATATGGGGAAAATCAGTCCAGACATTGATCAACAACGAGAAATGGAAATCGGACCAAACCGTTGTGCAGTTCGTTAAAAAAGGAGGAATATAAATGGAAGCGACAAAAGTATTAGACGCTAAAGGTTTGGCTTGCCCAATGCCGATTGTTAAAACAAAAAAAGCAATTGGAGAGCTTAAAACAGGTCAAGTATTAAAAATTCATACAACTGATAAAGGGGCAAAAAATGATCTAACAGCCTGGGCTAAATCCGGTGGACACGAATTATTAAAACATGAGGAAGAAAACGGCGTGTTAACATTTTGGATTAAAAAGGGTTAAAAAATAAAGGGAACCAAATAAGGTTCCCTTTTTCTAAGAGGGGACAACAACATGGATATTAATTTTATTATTACAATCTTCCTAATTGGATTTGTAGGCTCTTTTATTTCAGGGATGTTAGGAATTGGTGGAGCTATCATCAACTACCCGATGTTGTTATATATTCCAGTTATGTTAGGTGTTGGTCATTTTACAGCACATGATGTTTCGGGAATTACAGCCATCCAAGTTTTCTTTGCGACGGTTGGTGGTGTTATGGCTTATCGTAAGAGTGGCTATTTAAATAAAATGTTAATTGCTTACTTGGGGACTAGCATTTTAATTGGAAGTTTTATTGGGGGACTTGGTTCTACTCACATGCCGGAAAGTGGAATTAATATCGTTTATGGGATTTTAGCTCTTATTGCTGTTGTCATGATGTTTGTCCCTAAAAAGGGTATTGACGATATCCTTTTAGAACAAGTCAAGTTTAACAAATGGCTTGCAGCTTTAATTGCTTTCATTGTAGGTATAGGGGCTGGTATTGTAGGTGCGGGAGGCGCATTCCTATTAGTTCCTATCATGCTTGTCGTATTAAAAATACCAACAAGAATGACAATTGCCTCTTCTTTAGCAATTACACTTATTTCGTCAATTGGGACTGTTTCTGGAAAAATCGCCACAGGTCAAGTACCTATCCTGCCTTCACTTATTATGGTTGTTGCAAGTTTAATTGCTTCACCTATAGGAGCCAACACGGGAAAAAGAGTGAACACAAAAGTTTTGCAAGGCATAATGGGGATTTTAATTTTAGTGACAGCAGTGAAGACATGGATAGCAATTTTATAAGTTTTATCAAGATTATACAAGATAAATAGGCGCTCTATAATTGTGTTATTGTGAAGTTATTCACTTAAATTAACGGGGTGCTGTAGTTTAAACATTTCCCAATGGAACTGTTTAATAAAAGGGGGAAGGCTTATTTAACTTCCCTTAAGCCTTTCCCTTCAAGAATCTCTTGAATTCCTTCTTCACAAACTCCATATGACCTCCAGGAACAAGATTCACACACAATTTGAATATCGGAGGGGACGATATACTTTCGGATGAGCGACTCAATGTCCTCCCAATTCAGAATTTGTCCGATATTAAGCCCTAATTTCTCTAAAATAGCGGCATCTCTTTCATAAATATTGTCGTCTTGGCAGTGGTATTCACCTGCGTTTGGGTACTTTTCACACAACTGATCGGGACCCTTTACAAGTTGAATCCTCATCTTGGGGTTGTCTCTCAAGGTTTGGTGCAGACGTGTCATATTTTCCACGTATTCTTGGGAATAGCCCATTCCCCGATAGCCCAAAAGGCAAAAAAGATGATGACCTCTCAGCTTATACATAATTTTCCCCCATTTCGACAGGTTCGATTAAATACAAATGTTAACCAAAACAATTAACAAGTTAACGAATCTTAATTATCATAACATATCACTCCTATTCAATAAGGAACTTTTTATTCAATAACGGGTGCTTTCTAAAAAAATCCAGCTGCCTGGAAGCTTTTTATTTATTCAACTAAAGTAAGCAGATTAGCAGTTCAACAGGAGAGGTATGTTGGAAACAGGAATAGAATATTTAAAAAAGAATTTTCTGTTGTGTGGAGGATAATATTGAATATATCGAATTTATTAGTTATCTCGTTGTTGGTTTTTGTGTTAGTTTACATAAATATTAATCTATTTAAGAAAAGACAAAAGAGGTTCGCTTTAGCATTCTTCATTTATTTTGAATTTATAAATTTTGTTGAAAGCCGACAAATTAATGATATTACAGTAATTATTTTGTGTATCATTGGTTTAATGATCATGGGTAATTCGAAAAATGAATTTGGTGGTGGTGACGGAGACGGTTTTGGTGGAGACGGTGGTGGAGGTCATCATTAATCATTTTTATACCAATGATATTATTTAATATAATATTCAATACGGGGCAAAAGTTAAAGAAAAGCTGCCATTCTCGGTAGCTTTTCTTATTGAAGTAACGGAGGATAGCATTCCTGTAGATCGTTATTTTTCAACTTTGAAAAAAATAGAGCTCCTCAGTAAGATATGAGTATAGACACCACTCTAACTCAAAACCTTAGGAGGAACCCCTACTATGAAGTTTAAAATGCAAAACAAACAAAATCAACTAATAGAAAGAATTTCCGATAAACACCTCGTGGTTGGTGTGGACATTGCTCAACAATTACATGTAGCTAGAGCTGTAAATTTCCGTGGAATTGTAATCGGAGATCCACTTACATTCAAAAATAATGAAGAGGGATTTGCTAGTTTATTAAAATGGATTAACAATCTTCAAAGATTAAATAACCTGGATGCAGCTATAGTTGGGATGGAACCTACTGGACATTACTGGATCAATCTTTCAAAATGGCTAGTTAATCAAAAAATTGAGGTAGTAACGGTAAACCCACATTTAGTAAAAAGGAATAAAGAAAATCGTAATAATACTCAATCAAAAAGTGATAAAAAGGATGCATTAGTTATCGCTGATATGGTGAAGAACGGTTACTACTCCTATGTTAGATACACTTCAGAATCATTCGATAAACTAAGAGTTCTTATGTCTAACCGTGATGTAGTTGTTAAACGTCTCGTTAGTTCTATTAATCAATTAAATCGTTGGGTAGATATTGTCTTTCCAGAACTCCGACAAGTGTTTAAAGACATTACGGCTAAAGGGGCAATCGCAACTCTTCGTCTATTTCCATCCCCCTTGGAATTGGGGACTATGCAGCCTCACGAGGTTATTACAGGTTGGAAATCAATAATGAAGAGACAGCCTGGATTAAAAAAGGCCCTATTACTCCTTCAGGTAGCTAGGAAATCTATCGGCACCACACAAGCACTTGATGCTTATAAATTTCATTTGGAACAATTATTGGAGGAATATGATTTAGCTGTAACACAACTCGAAAGAGTTGAAAAACAAGTGACCGATGTATTAAATAAAATCCCTTTCGCCAAGAAGTTGCTTACCATTAAAGGAATTAGTGAAATTTCCTTAGCTGGTATATTAGGTGAGGCTGGAGATTTAGTGGTTTTTCTCACGGGAATTCTCTACTTCGCCATGCAGGATTGCACCTAGCTGAAGCAAGTTCTGGAAAGTGGAAAGGTCAAATTGTCATTTCTAAACGTGGAAGGTCCAGACTACGGCGTTTCCTCTATTTGGCGACAATGAGCCTTGTGATGAACAACCCAGAATTTAAAGCAATACACGCTAATAATGTTAAGGTGAAAAAAATAAAGAAAATGAAATCCATTATGAAATTAATTGGTAAGTTGGCTAGGATTTTTGTGGGAATAGCACGACGAAATGAGTCCTATTGTCCTGATAAACTCCAACCTTTATCGCCTTTGGCAGCATAAAAACTAACAGTAGAACATTACCAGTTTCCTTTAAGAGTTACATCTAAAATATATAATATAGCAAACTTGTATTGACCGAATGTTGGCTTATTCGTAGGATTTCAAATATGTACGGAGTACCAGATTTCTTCAACATAAGGGCACTGACCCATCAGGATAGCATAACTGCCTCCACCCCTTGGATAGGCATGACGAAGGAATGATAGGGCAAATGACCCGTTGAGACATGGGAGGGAAAGCCTCCAGGGGCGGCGTGGAGAATGTACATCATATGGTAAAATGTGGAGTAGTAATTCACTCCTTTATTTCACTATGCCTTCACGAAGCCATAATGATCTGAACTCACTTCATTTAATCGTTAAATCTATATAAAGGGTTATGAAATCCTGCGAATAAGCGAGTATTCGTGAGAAAATCGTTTTAAACTGAGGGAGTTGAAGAAGGAATTTTTTGCAGGATTCACTATATTTCATTTGAAAGTTCTTGTTCTTTTACGAAACATAATAACAAATAGTTTCTGAAAAAGATGATGAAACGGAATATTGAATAATTTAGATTAAAAATATAAGTGTACTACAATTATCAATTCACATACAATACAGCATACTTTAGTGCTGGGTTTGGTAATAATGGAAAATCAAAAAAATATAAGCAATAACAAAAAAGATTTCAGCGATAAAAAAAATAATAAAATTTTAGAACTGGAAAATCAGGTTGCATACGGGCTTTGGATTCAATCGATTGGTAATATTATTGAACTGACAGGTTTATCAGGCCTTCTTAAAATTGAGGACGATTCAAATACAATTGGTGAACAAAATATACTAACTGGTGTTTGGATTAAGACGATTGGCCAAATATTAGAAGCTATTTCTTTTTCAAGTCAAATAAGAGAAACAGATAAAATTAAACTTTTAGAAGAACAAAAAATCGCCATCGCAGGAGATTTGCTTGTATCATTAGGTTCAGCTATTGATGTAATCGGAGGACTTCAAGTACTAGAAGAGGAAACAGGCAAAATTTCTCGCTTAGTGCCATAAAGAAAATGACTGGGCATTTGCTAAAAAAGTGAACATTTTGAATATAACATGAAATTGATGTGAAGGTGTTTTTTCAACTAACTGGGTGCTTGAGTTTTAGATAATGGTTGTCTTTTCGGCAGCCTTTTTGCTTGTTCAGCTAACGTAGCAGGTTCAATAAGATTTTTTCTTAGAAATTAAAAATGCCCCTCCGTATGAGGAAGGACAATTATAGTTATTATTTTTCTTGTGCAAGTTCTTTTCTATTGGGAGCAAGTGGTGGCTGTTCTAACCACTTGTTTTTCACCATAATATCGAACCAGTTTTTTGTCATTGCTAATGTTTTTAGAATTGTTTTTTCATAAACGACAGCTAGGTCTGTTCGCATGGCTCCTGCTAGACCTGTCCCGTAATATACTTGTGCAGTTTGAGCCAAGAAACCCATATGATACAACATTAATTTATCTGAAAAAGGAGAGTCTTTTGACGTTGTAACCTCTGATTCCCACGACATTGGAACTGGCAAATTATCCTTGTGCATAATTTTTGAAAGGGATTGTATGGTTTCATCTGCCCTTTTTTCTAGTTCCTCAAAAAACTTTCTTATTTCTTTCGATTCAGTGACTTGGCTGAATCCGATTGAAAGAGTTTTTGCCATAATGCTCTTTTTAATGTTAAGGGAAATACTGATGATTTCTGTAGCAGATAAAAGTCTACCTTTTCCGAAGAATCCATCAGTAAAATCTTGGGTAGAAATAAATTCAGGGCCCTCGTTAGGATAGAAATAGGGGTCTCTTTGGAATCTTCCTTTTTCAAGCAATAACTCAATGGTTAAATCGTACATATTTTTTGCATCATTATCACATAAATTGTAAAAATCCCGTAGGTCCTTTCTGACAGAAACACATAAAGCGGTTGTATGTCCCAACAAACCATGCATAGTCATAATATTCAAATAATTTAAGCAGAATGTGTCAGAAAACAATCTCTCTGCACTTTTATTAAGGTCGGACTCAGTAAATCCAATTGGAACTGGAAATCCCTCTTTCTCAATGAAGAAAACAAGTTGCTTCTTTTGCTTTTCCCATGTCTCAATGGCTATTTCAAAAACCTTTTTTATTGATTCGTCTTCCAAAATAGAAAACATATACCTATTTACTATATCGGTCATTGTTCCGTTTACATACTCTCCCCATAGTGTTCCTATTTCGGAAGATGTAAGTTTTAAATTATCATTTTCCATTTTCTCACCTCTTCCATATTTTTTACTAATTCAGAAATAGATATGCAGTTCTTTGGACTTAAACCTTTTAGATGATAACAGTTTAGCAGTTGCATGTTGAACTAACGTGTGCTTGAGTTTATGAAAGTAAGGTAAATTAATATTTTTAACAGATTGTTTTCTTGATAACTTCTTCTATAAATAGGACAAACTATTTTAAAAGCACTGGAAAGGGTGGTGAGTATGCACATTGCTATTGCTTTTCTAACCATTATTGCTTCTTTTAAGTGGGGAAATTGGAGAAACTGGAGAAAGTACCATGCGAGTATGTTTTTTATTTCCACAGGCGGTTTGTTGTACGAATACATTGTAAAAGACAATACCTTATGGAAGTTTCATCCTGATTTGCTTTATGGACATGATATGGTCGTAATTGTTTATGCTCTTATTACGATGCCTGTTAGTATCTTTCTTTTTCTCTCCCATTTTCCCGAAAGATGGTTTCAACGACTTATTTACATATTGCTTTGGTCTGGAATTTACATATCAGTTGAGTGGATTTTATATAAATTCGAGAGAATTTCCTACAAGAACGGATGGAATATTGGGTATTCTTTTTTATTTGATATTGTTATGTTTTCGGTCATAGCACTGCATGAGTTTTACCCATTCCGAGCTTATATCTTATCCTTCTTTATTATTATTTTCTTAATAATTTACTTCCATATTCCTTTTAAGTTTGCTAAATAACCCAAACTTTAATAAATTATGCTTGTTCAACTCCCATGAAAATAAAAACTGAAAAAGGACATACAAAAATAGACACAAAAACCATTTTTTTAAAAAAAGGCTAAGCCTCTTGAAAGGTTGAATAATAGGTTGGCTAGAAAATCAATTTGTGAAAGACACCTTTCTATATAGTAATAAAACAAAATAAAATACAGCTGGCGCAATGACGAAAAAAGGATTAATCTCCCATGAGTGCTACCCTTATAGGGCGCGACAGTCGGTGGTACACCGTGGTCATTGGAGTCAGACTAACGGATGGGATCTAAGGCACCATAGTTTAAAGACCTTCTTCACCAGCATTAAATCAGTATAGGCAGCTTAACATATTTTCATCCTCTGTGGTGCAGAGCTGTTTTTGCGCTGCATGAATGGCTAAACCAGCTAATAGTTTGTCAACATTTTTCAATCAAAACTTAAAATTTTTATGATATACTAAAAATGTGCATGCCAAATAACCTTCCTTCATTATACTTTTGGAAGGTTTTGTATTGTTTAGTTTTATTTATTATTTAAGCTATATCTTGGAAAGTTGAGTTGCTTTTTAACATTGCATAGATCCATTGTAAAAGCTTATTTGCACAGGCTATTACAGCTACTTTATAAGGCTTTCCTTCTTCACGTTTCTTATCATAGAACTCTCGTAACCTCTTGTTGCGTGGGATTATATCTTTGGTTGTTTTCTTTTCTCGACAATCACGAAGGGCACATTTAACGGCTAAATATAAGGCACGCCTAAGCCTGCTAGACCCTCTTTTGGTTATTCTGTTCACTGTTCCTTTGAACCTTCCTGATTCAAAGATACTAGGGTCAATTCCGACAAATGCTACAAGTTTTTTAGGATGATTAAACCGATCAATCTCACCAATTTCAGAAATAATTATTGCCGCGATTTTTTCTCCGATACCAGGGATTGATTGGATAATCTTATATTCTATAAGTTCTTTTGCTAAAGCATCTATCTCAGCCTGAAACGTTGATAGGTGCTTTTGGTATTCTAAAAGCATATTGATATACATTTTTAGCGTTAAAATATGGCTTTGATATAAAGTTTTCTGAAAGAGATTTCGTGCTGCTGCAGTTATCAGTTCCTTTGCCTTTGTAGCCGCCCACTTACGAGAACGACTATTACAGTTTTCCTTTATTCTATCTGCTATCGTTTCCTCTTCAGCTTTTAAGACATCGTTAGATGTAGGATATTCTAGTAGAGTTAGTAAAGAAACAACAGAATATAAGTCCCCAAAAACACCTTTATACTCAGGAAAAACCTGATCAAGAACTGCTTGAAACTGGAGCTTAGATTGTACAAATATTTCTGTTAAGTTTTCGTGTTGCCGTGTAAGATTACGAAGGTTTAAGAGGTGAATTCCTCGTTTTTTGTACGGCTCTAAATCCTCTTTATAGAACAATTCACAGAGATGATAAGCATCGATTTTATCTGTTTTTACTTTCCGTAAACTCGAGCTCTTTGCACGATAGGAGATAAGTGGATTTATTATAATTAATAAATAATCCCTTTCCTCAAAATACTGAACAACGGGAGTATGATAATGCCCTGTAGCTTCAAGAACAATTGGAGGTTTAACTCCTGTTAAGTTCTCAATTTCTCTAAGAAATTGATGTAAAGTATCTAATCCCTCCAGAGTATGTGATACTTTAAAACTCCTTTTGTAAGGTTTTTTCTTTTCCAAGAAAGCTTGAACCTGACTTTCGCCTTTTGCTATATCCAGACCAACGACTGGATTCATTTTTAAATCTCCTCCTCTAATAAATAAAATCACCGGTACCCCTAATTCCTTCTTGTAGTATCATAGCTTCGCTTGTTATACGAGATCCATTGTCCCAACCAGCCTCAATCATGTTTCTACAAGTAGGGGGCGAACTGTTTAGCTGACGGGATCTAAGTCCCACGGGTGCTTAGGTTCTACCCCGGCTACCGTTATAATAAAACCAAATAAAAATTGGTCAACCAGAAATATCTGGCTGACCTTATAATACGAACGGGTGCTTTAGTTTCACAACAAATGGACTGTTTAGGGAGTCCATTTTCATTATCGTTATTTAACTAAAGGTAGCAGTATAGTTGAATAAAGGTACAAAAAGAATGCAATAGTTTTCATTTTACTTAAAAACTGTAAGCTTTAAAAACTAAGCATTCTTATTATATAAACAATGACATGAATGTAGGCTTTTTTTCATACTATATTTTTGGGGTGGAAAAATGCCAAGAGTAAGTTACCGAAGTTCAGATGTTGACTTAATGGCAAGGATGATGAGAGCAGAAGCCGAGGGTGAAGGACAACAGGGAATGTTATATGTAGGAAATGTAATTGTGAATCGTCTTGTAGCAAATTGTTCAGACTTTAAAGGTATAAGAACAATTAATCAAGTTATTTTTCAAGTACAAGGAGGAAATTTTTCCTTTGAAGCAGTTCAAAAAGGGAATGTATTTTATCAAAGATCAAGAACTTCTGAAAGAAGATTAGCAAAACAGAATTTGGATTATTGGAGAGACCCACCAGCGAAATTTGCTCTTTGGTATTTTAATCCACATGCTCCATGTCCTCCAACATGGTACGGTCAACCTCAATCTGGTCAATTTAAACAACATTGTTTTTATGAACCAAAACCTGGAATATGTGATAGTGTTTATAGCGGTTAAGCTTACACTTCGAGTAAGCTTTTTACACATTTGGAATATTTACACAAAATAAAATAATACTTTTATTAATAGTTTTTATCCAAGAAAGTAAGATTGTGAAATATTGTACTTAAGCTAACGGGTGCAAGAGTTGAAGTTCCAGCTGCCATTTTTGGCGGCTTTCTTCTTGTGCTAACGTGGCAGTTTAGTTTAACAAGGAAATTGACTAATTAATGTCGCAATTGACGAATATTGTTCCCTTTAAAGAAAGCTTAACAAAAAAATGACTTCCTGCTGGAAGCCTTACATTAGTAGATTACTTACTTAAAGAGGGTAAAGGTAAAATCTTATAATTTCTGCCGTACTGCTGCTTGTAATGGGACAGCAAATTCTAAAGGAGCTGATATACCAACTATTGAAGTTCCTACTGTAGTATACCCAACAGGAGTGACCCGTTGAACTTTACCAGCTGCACAGCCAATTTGCAAAACTCCGCCATTGACCATTTGACCAATTTTCAAATAACGGAAATCAAATGTTTGTTGTAGATGTTTATCCATTTCAATCACCTCTTATTAATATATGTTCAAGAGTTAGGTTGAATTCTAATAATAATAACGCCAAAAGTAAACGAGAAATTGACCCATATGGTGAAATATGGAGTCGTACTACGAACAAAATGTGCAATAAAGAAGAGAGGACTTATTCAACGTGTGCAAGAGTTGAAGATCGTAATGAGTTGCTACGGCAGCTCTTTTTTCATTTTCTAATTCAACTAAAGAAGCAGGTTAGTGAAAGAAGAAGAATAAAAATTCCTTGTCTATAATGTTGCATTTGACAACAACAGTGCAACAAATAAAAAAAGCTAGGAATTATCTATCTAGCGATTATTTAGCTTATTAACTTTTTTGTCAATTTTGTAAACATAATAAAAAAGTACTGTAAATGGTGGTGAGTAAACCAGCTTAAATAGCAATAAAAAAGATTATTCCAAGTTTTTTCTTCAATCCTAGAAAAATAAAGTAGACCCCTTTATCAAAGTAATCATCTTATTTGTAACCAACATTTGGAAAATTATGAATTAAGTATCTTACGCATTTCGAAGATACTATGCATTATAAGAAAAAGTACTTGTTGCAATAAAAGGTGGAAGAGTTAAACAAAGGAATTGTAAGGGAACCTCATTTTTCTTATATGATAAGAGGCAGTAATGTTTGAATAGAGACAATGGAAATGTCAGAACTAATGGATTAGGTGTTTATTTCATATTACTGATTGGCACTTTGAACAGCCACAACAATATCACTGGTGCTACTACAGATAGGGCAAAACATAATAATGGCTTTTTGTAGTGGAGGCGTGCCATAGAAAAGAATGTAATATCAAATAATACAGACCACATAAAGTTCCATCCATTATAGTAAGAAAATTGCCCTAGACTTAGACTTACAAACTCGAGTGCAGACCATAAGAACACCCAGAAGCCGATCCAAAGAATCTGTTTAATCCAACCAAAGGGATAACGCCCTAAATAAACGAGCAATACGCTTGGATAAGCAACAAACATTACCAACAAGCTCATTGTAGTGTGGTTTGGGAATAGTGTTGTAGGCTCGTACTTCCATAGAGAGTGGTTGTATGTAAGAAAGTTATATAGTAAATCAAATACAATCGTATATAAAATGGTTGCTTGATATTTCGACCAGTTACGCCAATCACCCCAACGCCAAGCTACAAAAACATCTATTACTGTCACTAGAATATTGAACATTCAAATCAGCCTTTTTCTTTTTTGCTTTTTATTATTCTCGTCCAGGTCCTAATTCATCCGTAAACATCGTCCTAGAATTATTACTGATGAATTTACCTGCTAGCCTTACTTCAGGTAACCAATGGGGGCATTGCTTTAATAAAAGACGATGCCTTTTGGTGAGTTTGAGTCCCAGAAAGTAAGGTTGGGCTGTTGCGGCAGCCTTTTTCTTTTTCGACTAACGTGGCAGTTTAGTTTAAGTACAAATCTTCACAATCTTTAACTTCGTCACTTATTATTGCGGACTAACAGTCTGGACTGTTAAAGAGATAAAGTATTAATTATATAATGCAAAATTTATAAACGACAGGTCATACTAAAAATAAAAAAAGGAATCGAGTTATGACCAGTGAAGATAGATTAACCTTATCCATGAGTCTGCATAACAACCTTAAAGTTATATCAAAACAATTTAAGGGGTTATCCAATTTGAAAATACGAAAATTAAACGTCGGGGAAGAGATAAAAAGAGAAGCTGCCATTATTTATATGGATGGGATTACAAATACCCAAAACATCCAAGAGAATATTTTAGCCCCTTTATTAAAGATGACGAGGATGGAAAGTATTGAGTCAGTAATAAAAAATCATCTATCCATTATTGACGCAAACGTTGAGTCTTCAATTGATGAGTTTGTAAACGGTCTAACAAAAGGGAAATGCTTCGTTTTAATCGACGGCTACAATCAGGGAATTCTTGCAGATGTCGCAAATTGGCAGACAAGATCCGTGTCAGAACCTGATACACAACGAACGATTAAAGGTAGCATGGTCGGTTTTAATGAACAATTGAAAGTGAATTTAAACCTTTTGCAGAATATAATTCAGACACAGAATTTGAAAATTGAATCGTATCAGATTGGAATTGAATCAAAAACTGATGTGGCATTAATGTTTATCGATGGATATGTCGATGAAAAGGTACTTAAGGAAGTGAAAAAGAAGATTAAAGAGATTGATGTTACGTATTTATTGGAAGCTCGTGTCATTGAGGACGCATTAGAGGAGAAAAAAACATTATTCCCCTTAGTTTTCACTTCCGAGCGTCCTGATGTAACAGTATCCGCTTTATATGAGGGACGAGTCGTCATTATCGTTAATGGTTTACCTTTTGTATTGATAGTTCCGTGTCTCTTTATCCATTATTTTCAGCAACCAGATGAATACAATTCAAAAGCTGGGCGTTTTGGAATTCGAATTTTCCGATTGTTCAGTTGGGTTTTAGCACTCCTATTACCTGCTATTTATATAGCCATTACTCGATTTCATACAAGTTGGTTTCCTTCTCCATTTGACAAAAAGTTATTTTCCAATTCAGATACGATGCTACCGTTTGTTTGGGAAGTTATGTTTATCTTATTTATTTTTCAATCGCTTCTCGAAGCAACTTTACGAATTCCCAAAAATACCACCTTACTTGTTACGTTAATTGGAACAATCACTATCGGAGAGACCGCTGTTTTCGCCAAAGTCATTCACCCTTTAACAATGATCGTGGTCGGTGTAAACTTTTTGACAAGTATGCATATTGCGAGCGGTGGCTTATGGGGAGCTTTAAATTTACTACGTCTTGTTTTTGTATTAATTGGAAATTTTTTAGGAGTGACTGGGATACTAATCGGTTTTCTTCTATTAATTTTGTACATGGCATCGCTTAAGTCAATAGGTGTTCCCTATTTAGCTCCTTTCATTCCATTTAGTCTGCGTGAAATGAAGGACGTAATTTTTAGAGGAGATTTAAAAGGGCTTATTAACAGTAAACATACCTATCCTCATAAAGAAAATAATGATAAGTGAACTAAGGTGCTTTTTTATTTATTCATTTTTTCCCCAAATGGGGCTGCTTAAAGTAAACGGGTACAATCTCCTTAACTATTCAATCCGCATATGTCATATATAATTTGAAGAATCAGGACGAATACCCAGGAATTTATCCCAAAAATGCATATGCTCTAATGTAAATTAAATGAGGAGGATGAACATGATTCTTAATTATAATGCTTATAGTCCAACATATGAGAGGATTGGTTTAGGTGGTCATGGTCCAGGTCATGGTCATGGTCCAGGTCATGGTCCAGGTCCAGGTCATGGTTTTGGTGGTCCAGGTATAGGTGCACCTGGCTCTGGTGTTGGTTTTGCTCCAGGTCTTGGTTTAGGTGGACCAGGCTCTGGCGTTGGTTTTGGTCCTGGTCTTGGTTTTGGTGGTCCAGGTGTAGGTGCACCTGGCTCTGGCGTTGGTTTTGCTCCAGGTCTTGGTTTAGGTGGACCAGGCTCAGGTCTTGGTTATTATCCAGGTCTTGGTTTAGGTGGACCAGGCATTGGCGGCTACCCTTATCCTTATCCTTACCCTTATACTTACCCTTACCCTTACCCTTATCCATCGTACCCGTATCATTAATAGAAAAATTTAGAGCTTTGCCTAGTTGCGTTTCTACTATAAGTAGAAACGCTTGTTACTTATTCAACAAATGGGTACTTTTCGTTAAAGAATTGACTGCCACAAACTGAAGTATTTTTAGAGCTATAGGATCAGGGAGTAAAAAAGTAAGAGAAGAACTACAAAGGACGGTAAAAGCATGCTAAGGCTTCTTTATTTAATCAAAAATAAGAAAGGATAACATAGGATTAAAAAAGATAAGGATTGGTTGGCTTCTGTGCATTTTAGAAGTCCTCTAAAGGATGAAACTTAATACGGAATTACATAAAAGTATGTGATTTAAACTTCTTTTTATTTCTAATCCACGATTGAAACACCTCTTAAACCGTTACATCTCAACTTTGTGAAGGATTACACTTAAAGTAACTGGGTGCTTGTGCGGCCGAGCTTAGGTCGTATCATATAGCGGGTGGGATTCCCGTCGAGTAAGAAATAGCCATTCGCTCGTAGCGAGTCTTGGAGGGCTAGAGGTAACTTTAGTCTTTAAGCGTAGACAGTTAGGTGGCGGCCAAAAGCCAAATGGTTGAAGGGATTGAGCTCCATAATGTTAGTAAACCGAGAGGGCTGATGCCTTAAGCACAGCAGAAAGCTACATTTTATCTTTCGTTAAAGGCAAGAAGGATAAAACCTCTCTGGAGTCAGTGACCTTGGCACGTTATACATTGATATGATACGGCAACTCGGGAGACCCTACCGGTCTTTTCCTGTTTTAATAGAAGAGTATGGTCTACAAGTGATAAAAAGCGAGGAAACCAAATGCCGTGTAGGGAGTCGGATAGCAGCGTAGTACCAATGAAGTTGGGTAATGCCGATGGAGGAAAGGCTAGCTACCAGTTATCACCCTTCCTAGGGACACATTTACTACACACAGAGGTAGGTATAATAAATGGAAACAAAACTATTAAGGATAGCAGAATTAGCAAAATCTGATCCTAAAATGAAATTTACATCTCTTGCACATCTATTAAATAAGGAAGCATTAGTTCAATGTCATCTTGAACTACCCAATAAGAAGGCAACTGGGATTAGCGGTACAACTAAAGAGCAATACGGTGAAAGTTTAGAAGAAAACATAGAGGATTTAGTAAGTAGGCTTAAAAGCAAAAGCTATCGTCCTGTTCCAGTAAGGAGAATGTATATTCCTAAGCTCAATTCAAACAAGAAAAGACCATTGGGAATACCGGAACATGAAGACAAAATTGTTCAAAGAGGCATTACAAAGATACTAAATACCATATATGAAAATGACTTTCTAGACTGTTCTTTTGGATTCCGCCCAAATCGTAACTGCCACGATGCTTTGAAAATACTGAACTTTTATATTGAAAAGAGGTCAGTAAATTATGTAGTGGATGTAGATATTCGCGGATTCTTCGATAACGTTGATCACATATGGATGATGGAGTTCTTAAAACTGCGAATCTCTGACCCTAACTTACTAAGAATAATTGGTAGGTTTCTTAAAGGTGGATACATGGAGGAAGGAAGAAATATAATACAGACAAAGGCACACCGCAAGGTGGAGTAATATCTCCGATATTGGCAATGTATACCTCCACTACGTACTCGACGTGTGGTTTGAGAAAAGGGTCAGGAAACAGTGCAAGGGACAAGCATACATAGTGAGATATGCAGATGACTTTGTTTGTTGTTTTCAATCTAAAAGTGAAGCCCAGCAATTCTTCCATTCTCTAAAGTTGAGATTAAAGAAATTTAATTTAGAAATAGCTGAGGATAAAACCAAAATTATTCCCTTCGGGCGGTTTGCGGAGCAAAATGCAAATCAACAGGGAGAAATAAACCAGCAACTTTTGATTTCCTTGGGTTTACTCACTATTGTGGGAAAAGTAAACAAGGGAAATTTCGAGTAAAACGGAAATCAAGCAGAAAGAAAGTACAAGCTAAATTAAAAGAGACGAAAGAATGGCTGAAGAGTAATAGAAGTAAAGATATTCATTTGATTATGGATAGATTTAGACGCTCACTTATAGGTTATTACAACTATTATTGCATTACTGATAATACCCATAATGTTAACAACTTCAAAGACAAAATCGAAAAGTTATTGTTTAAATGGCTCAATAGAAGAAGCCAAAGGAAATCATTTAAATGGGATAAATTCAGTCTATTTCTTAATAAATATCCACTGCCATCACCAAGAATTAAAGTGAATATATATGATTTAAGAAAAGAGATTAGCTATATTTTGTAAATGATAACTAGGAGGAGCCGTGTGCGTTGGAGCAGCCGTCAAGGCTGAAGATCTAATGGAGTGAAAGTCTCCTGTTGTCAATTGACCGATTCAGACAACTAGCATATCCGATGCGTGAGGAGGTAACAAATCACGTTCTGCTCGGACGTAAAAGCCATAGCTGCCTATATTACTCAGAGAATATAAGGTAGGAACAGTCAGTGTGGCGAGCAAACCTAGAGGCCAGAAGGATTTAACGAATACTGCAGTCTCGAAATGGCTCCCCCTTCAGAAACTGTTGAAGGGAATGTTGTAATTCGCCGACCCATTGACGCATTGGGGAAGGCGGAAGCCCTATAGGAAGAAACGGTTATATGCACTATAGGGGAAGCCGGGATATGGGTTCTAGCATCTAGGGAAAGATTTTCAGAGATAACGACGGGAAGGTCCTACTTCCAGCTGGGACGACAACAACCAGCAAAGACCAGTCATATAAGGTATTACCGAAATTGATAGGAGGATTTAGGATTGACGGATGAGGTCGTAGTAGCCAAGAGGAAAGGGTAATGCCTTTCTAAATATGTAGAAACATATTTCAACAATGGTAACACCAAAGTTGAGCAAAGGACCTCTGGGCACTTGGATGCCATGGGATTATGAAATAGGACACAGAGCCTTAATAATAATAATAATAATATAATAACAAGTTATTTGTCCCGAAAATGGCTAATTGTGAAGTAAACCTTGTTATTGATTGGGGAATATGGGTGTCGCCATTTAATCCTAGGATAATAAGGGAAGGCTCATTTATTATATATCCAAGGTCAGAACCGGACTCGGGAAATCCGACTGTCCGGGATCGCAGGGGGGCTTCAGGAAACGTGGCTTTGATTAGTGTGCGCGCCTGAATTCTATCCAGACAATAGCGCAAGCACGGTTCTGGGAGGGGGTGGAGTCCAATTTACCGCAAGGTAGAAAGGCTTCCTTCTACTCGACTAGTTGAAGAAAGCCACTGATTTTTATCAGTGGCTTTTTTGTTTGTTTAATGGAAGACCTTTACTATGAACTATTTATTTAATCACGGCGGAATTCTAGTTACTTAATTCCATTAATAATTCGTGGACAATGTGTTGTTCAAAATCCTTTGGCTTATCCAATAGTATCCCTCTTCTTGACGCAGCTGCAATTATTAGTCCTAATTCATAGTACATATTTTTAGAAACTAATCCTTTTGAAATCATTTTCTTCACTTCATAATAAAATTGAATCAAAAAATCACTTGGTAATTTTTCATACAAAGACATTTTCGAAAACACCCACTATTCCTACTGTTCTAATAGGAATAGTATCAATTAAAACTGAAATTGAAAAGAGTTTTTCGCCAGATTCATAAACTTGTCATTTTATTACAGATACCTTTGACAATACTGCTTTAATCTTGTTGAACTAACTGGGCAGTATAGTTGAATAAGGGGATAAAAAGAATGCAATAGTTTTCATTTTACTTAAAAACTGTAAGCTTTAAAAATTAAGCATTCTTATTAAATAAACAATAACATGAATGTAGACTTTTTTTCATACTATATTTTGGGGGTGGAAAAATGCCAAGAGTAAATTACCGAAGCTCAGACGTTGACGTAATGGCAAGGATGATGAGAGCAGAAGCCGAAGGTGAAGGAAAACAGGGAATGTTATATGTTGGAAATGTAATTGTGAATCGTCTTGCAGCAAATTGTTTAGATTTTAAAGGTTTAAGAACAGTTCCCCAAGTTATTTTTCAAGTACAAGGAGGAAATTTTTCCTTTGAAGCCGTTCAAAAAGGGAATGTATTTTATCAAAGATCAAGAACTGCTGAAAGAAGATTAGCAAAACAGAATTTGGATTATTGGAGAGACGACCCAGCGAAATATGCCCTTTGGTATTTTAATCCACATGCTCCATGCCCTCCAACATGGTACGATCAACCTCAATCCGGTCAATTTAAACAACATTGTTTTTATGTACCAAAAGCTGGAACATGTGATAGTGTTTATAGCGGTTAAGCTTACTCTATGAGTAAGTTTTTTATATATTTAGGATATTTACGCAAAATAAAATAAACCTTTTAGCAATAGTTTTTATCCAAGAAAGCAAGATTGTGAAATATTGTACTTAAGCTAACGGGGGCTTAAGTAAAAACAATTGGATTGCTGTTTCGGCAGTCCTTATTTATTGGTCGTTATCTAAACCCCAGACTAATGAAGTAAAAGAAAGTATGTAGATTGTTAATGTTAATATTCGTTGGAGTGGTTCTCTTAATAGTGGGTCTGGTATCTTCTATATCTTTATTGGATATGTTAACGAAATCGAAGGTTATCTAATAGAAAAATATCCCAGACTAATGGAGGTACGATAATATGAACGAGGATATTATCAAGAGAATTGAGATGTTGGAGAATGAAATTGTGCATTTAGAGAGACTTCGTTCACTGTTAGGGTCTGATGATTCTGTATCGGGGATTAGAGAAGAGGTTGCTAAGTTAATGGCAGAGATTAAGTTGCTAGAGAATGAACTTAAAGAGGGAAAATAATATGAGTAACAACTGTTTTGAAACAATTCTAGAACATCATTATTAGTTTGTGTTTCAAAGTAAGAATCTTTGCGTCGGCTTTTATTTTTTATGTCGTCATTCAAACTTTATTACGCTAACGGAGTGCTTTACCCAAAAATCTTATGAAATTTAAAGAGAAGATTGGAGTTAATTTTTTGAATGCAACGCCAGCTATAATAATTGGTTTAATAATGGTAGCTTTTACTCTTTTTAGGCGAAAAAAGAAATAAGCAAGATTGTGAAGGAATGTACTTAAAGTAACGGGTGCGTTTCTACAATAAGTGGAGACGCTTTTTTCTTATTGAAGTAACGGTGAGTTTAGTTGAGTAAGGAAATGACTCCTTATTCGAAAATATTATGAAATTAAATAAATTAAAAAAGCACCGCAAATACGATGCTTTATGGGTGTTTATTTAACAACAATTTCCCGTGAAAAATAGAGATTTGCGGCAGGTAACGTAATTCGTTAGGATTTTTAGCACTTCTTTTTTTATGCTGCTAGATTCATCTCTTTCTCTTTATTATTTTGGGCGGATACGTTATAAAAATAAACGATTAAAATGATTTGCATTAGGAACATAAACCAGTCAACGGAAATCGCTTCTTGAAAAGCATTGTCTGGATTAACAAAAAGAGTATCCCCGCCTAAAATAGCATAATTCAAATTCATAAAAGCCCCAATTATCGTCGCAACAAAACCCAATTTTGCTATTACTTTATTATTTTTCCCCATCATTTTTTGGATAGCATAAAGAAGGAAAATTACACCCACAAATAACTCCCCTAGCATTACTAATGTGCCGAATAAATGGAAGTTAGGGATACCTACATTTTTGAATAAAGTCGCATACGGATGAAACGTAATGCCTGATACGGAATCCTTCATCTGTTTGTGCAATTCGTTGAAATAGTTTTTGGTTACGACCTTATTAAAAAAAGCAATTAACCATTGATAAGCGATGACTAAAAGCAGAAGAGGTAGAACTAATTGACTTGTTATCTTTTTTTCCATTATTGTTGAACCTCCTTATTTTTTTGTGATATTGGATCATAGGTCTCTATTACAGTTTATTGAAATCTATTTGATTGTAAATGGGGGGAACTTCTACTTATGTAAAAACATTCAAATATTCACATTTTGTTTCAAAAATTAAACATTTCATAAATCTTTATTTAAAGCGGAAGATAGGTAATGAATCCGCTTTAAATTGTTATTGTTAAGAAGTTGTAAAGAATGTGTAAATGCAATATTTACTGGAATGATTCCTAATAAATGTATGGCAAATTTAAATATAAAACTTTTAGAAGGCTATGGTTCCGTGACATACTTCATTGGTCACATGATGGAACAAATATAGTAATGAGTAGTTCAAGATTATCGAAAGAAGAAATCTTAGAAATTGCAAGGTCAATGAAATGACTTGGATCAAGGGGGGACTGTCATCAAGTCAGCTATTTTTGTTGAAATAACGGTTCAGAATAGTACAATAAGCTTTTAAATGAAGGATATGGTTAAACTTTTAAACTAAGGGTTCTGCATAGTGGAAAAAGAAAATCAGACCCCAAACAAAAAATCCCCTCGAATGGGGATTTAAACTAATTGCTTGTAAATTATTACAACAACACTCATTCATTATTCAAATTTAGTTGGATCTCAATTAAATGGTTCGTTGGATAATTTAATGGAACTAGTTGGACAGCCATCGAAAGCATCAACCACATCGTCTAATAATACATCAGGAATTTCAACGATTCTTCATTATCATCTAAGACCACGAATGAAATTCCATCATCATCATAATCAAACACATCTGGGGCGGTGGCTCCACAAGCTCCGCAAGCAAAACACGTTTCTTTATCAACAATTGTATATTTTGACAAGTTAAACCCTCCAAAATTTTTATGGAACAGGTTGTCCAAAATAATTTAATTTTTTAAAGAGAATTAAAAAAGTAATAATAAGATTAAAAAGAGTATTTCATATCCACAAGTTAGTTTGATTCGCCTAAGCTAAATTTTGGAAATTGTTTTAGTATAAATGTTTAGTATAATGACCAATATGCTAGACAATATGAAGTACCATTTCGAACGAAATGTGGTTTGAAACAAGGAAATTACCATTCATGATTAATATATGAACGAAAAGCTGGGGCAACCCTCTTTTCATTCTAAAGAGGATGTGAGGAAAATGCCGACACAAATGCTCACATTTCGTGCAATGAATTCCACTTTTGAAATCCGAATAGATTCAAAATATGAAATTTCTTTTGAAGCATTAACTTTTCTGAATTCCGAAACAGAACGCCTCGAACAAATAATGTCTCGCTTTCGTGAAACAAGCGAACTTACTTTTTTAAATCGCAAGCTTCACAAATGGAACACTATTACCGAAATAATGCTTGATGTTTTAAAACGAACAGAAGAAAAATGGGTTGAAATGAAGGGTGCATTCGATCCAAGAGTGCTTGCTGATTTGGTCCAATTGGGGTATTCAGGTGTCGAGGTTTCACAATACCAATCTCGTGATCATTTTTTATTTGAATGGAACAATGAAGGACAAGTCAAGTTCTCAACTCCCATTGACTTGGGCGGTATTGGAAAAGGGTATACTGTGGATTATCTATCTAATTTAATCGAACGAGAATGCAAAAACGACCTTACTGGCTATTTCATCAACGGTGGGGGAGATATGATTATTTATGGGACACAAGAAGACGGCAGTCCTTGGAACATCGGTGTGGAAGATCCCATTCATTCAGAAAATGACTTGTCTATGGCTTTAAGTATCTCCGGTAAAAAAACGGCAATTTGTACAAGTGCGGTATGGAAAAATAAATGGAAACACAAGAATCAAACAGTTCATCATCTAATCAACCCATGGACGAAATTACCCTATCAAGGGAATATTGTGAGTGCCACAGCATTCGGGAAAACATGTGTGGATGCGGAGGTTTATGCAAAATGCCTCTTTATTCAAGATGAACAAAAAAATCTGACTCTTCCTTTCTTACCATACATTTTGATCAATAATCAAAAAGAAATCCTTTGTTCCAATAAATTAAATTCAAATATTACTTGGATATTTTCAGGTTTTCGGTTTTCATTTGAATAATGATTAATAAAATTTTATATGTTTTACATCTAGAGGAGGATTTTATGGTTTCTACTTTTATTAAACGTTCCGTGTTGCTATTGTTTACATTCGGGTTTTTCGTTTGCTCTTATACTGCGATTCAACGGTACCTTCATAACAACAAACCAACCGTTTATCCAGCTGTTTTAAATGTTCAATTACAAAAGCAAAACGCTGCTGCAAATGGAGAGGTTCAAAAACTACAAAGCAGTGTATCTGAAGCAAAAAAAGTCAAAACCGCAACAGATAAGCAATACTCAAATTTAATGGCTGAAAAGAATTCATTAACCAAAAAGGAATAAAGGGAACAATCTATCCAACTATCACTTGCAGCATCTAATTAAAATTTTCAGGACAACAAAGAGGTGGATATTGATGAATAAAGTTTGGAAGTATTCGATAGCAGGAATCTTATGTGCTGGAGGATTATATACAGGAATTCTTAATCACGTCGAACAGCAAGTGACAATTGCCAATCAAGAAAAAACAGCGTATTTGAAAAAAATCCAAGTACGAAATGATTTGATTAAAGAGTTAAATGGTTCGAATCAAAAATTGTATCAATTAGAGCTTACCTACAATCAAATCACAAATGAAACAAACCAGAAAAATACGCAAATTGCTACCCTAAAATCAGATATTTCACAAATTCAAAACCAAATTAAAACGATTTCCAGTTCCAATCAGAATAATCATTCTTCCGCTTCAGCACCGGTCTATTCATCGGGTTCAAGCAGTTCAAACAGGACAAGCAGTCCAGCCAGCAAAACTACGACACAACCTCAGCCTTCGATCGTCGTTTCGCCTACGCCGCCACCCGTTCAATCAACAACAAAAGCATCCGGCAGATAAAAAAGACAATCCTATTAGAAGTGTATTGTTCCAATATTTTTAAAATAGTAATTTGGTATTGTACATTGAGAGGACGGTTTTCACGGGATAAAATTCAGTAGAAAAACATGACACCTTTATTTCTCGAGCGTAAATTGAATCAACTTTGATCAAGGGCGGTATTGCTTGCCTCTACAGAAATTACCAAGAGAAGAGTGGAATAAGTGAAAAAAATAGTGGACAAAGAGAAAAATGCATCATTACTATTTTTGTTTATCATAATTGCAGCAACAGTTGTATTAACGTTAATTGGTTTTCAAATTCTTGCACACAATCCCACCGTACACGATCAAGGGTATTGGATCATGAGTCGATCGTCCGCAATTGCTGCTTATATTGTTCTAACTATTGTGATTGTACTTGGAAATTTACTCAGTAACCCAAGAAATAAAGACAAGTGGAAATTATCAAAATACCTTTTGCCATGGCATCAAGCGCTAATTGCCGCAACGTATACCCTTGTCATTATGCATCTTTTCTTTTCTGTCACAGATCCCAAATCCGGTGTCAATATTAGTCAAATGTGGTTTCCGATACATTCTTTGTATCATCCATATCCAATGCTAGCGGGAACGATTGGACTTTATTTTCTCATTTTAATTGGTTTTACGGCATCTATTCGAAAACGATTTAAACAGTGGCTTACTATTCATCGAATATCCATAACCATTTGGTTTTTGATTACGTATCATGGATTTTTTGGTGGTTCAGACACTCGAACTTTTATCGTGATTTATGGATTATCAACATTGTTAACATTTGGCACATTTTTTTCCGACACTGGTCGGTGAAAAAACGTCCAAAAAAAGACACTACTAACCAATGGTTTATCTGTAAAGTCCTAGCAAATTTGCAGAAAGATGAAGAGTCGCGAAGCACGGGGTACAGTTGGGTATATAGAAATACTCTCTTTACTCTACTGAATATTAAAACCGAAGCTTCTTTGAACTAACGAAATATGGTTACTGTCACGATTCCTATTATATTGACCACCCGGTTCTATTAAGAAAGCTTTTTATTGGTCGACAAATATATTTAAAATATTAAATGAGTGAATTTCATATTTCTGAGCCATACGGGCTCAAGGCTTTTAGACAATAGAAAAAGGAGTACCTCCCCAAAATATCGAAACGAGTAAGTGACCAAACAAACTCTAAGACTGGAGGAAGACTCCCTATGCCTATTATAAGACAAGAAAGCCTTTTTAGCATCCAAGATTTATACGACTTAGAACCTACCCAACGATTTGAATCAATTTTTTCTACGATTGACATGGATTCTGCCACTCTCGCTGTATCAAAAAAGTCTTGGAGAGGTGCACCAACTGAGTTGAATTACGCTGCCATGATCTATTCTTTGGTCGCTAGACTTGTCGAGCGTATACCAACTATAAAAGATCTTGTTAAACGATTAAAACATGATATCATTTTCCGTCTTGAATGTGGATTTCTAGTATCAGATGATATCCCATCTGAAGCATCTTATTCTCGGATAATCTCAAAATTGTCAGAAACAAATGTCATTGAAAGCATAAATAATTCCACAGTTCTACAGGCTATTGCAGAAGGGTTTGTTAATGACGACAACGTGGCGATAGATGCTTGCCATTTTAAAGTTAGGGACCAAGCTGTTGCTCAAGAGAAAAAAACCAAACCAGAACCCAAAAAGCGTGGTCGGAAAAAGAAAGAAGAAAAGGAACAAATACGACCAACAAAAACTAGAGGAAGAACAAAATAAAACCCTTTACGAAAAGCCCATAGCCGATCAACTTCGAAATGAAATTCCATTTGAACCAGCTTGGGGAATCAAGAAAAATAGTGAAGGAAAAAATGTATTCTGGTATGGGTTCAAAGCTCATCTAGCTGTTGGAACAAAGAGCCAATATATTCTTCAATCCCTCATGAGTTCTGGCACTCTTAATGATGGAAAAGCTGCTATCCCATTATTAAAGGGAATTAAAAAACTGTCCCTAACAATTAATCATGGAATAATGGATGCTGGTTATGATTATACCCCCATTTATCAACAGCTTTTTCGAATGGATGCACATTCGATTATTGCTTATAACAAACGCAATGAAGGTGAAATGGAAGGTTATGATCAACATTTCGCTCCAACTTGCGTTAGAGAGCACTCTTATCGATACGATAGCTACGATAAGAGGTACAAAACACTAAAATATACTCGACCAAAAGAGTGTAAAGACTGTCCATTGGCTTCCGATTCCCTGTTCCAAAAAATATACAAAGTGAAGATTGAATCAAATCTACGAAAATATACAGCCCCAGCACGCGGTTCGGAAAAATGGAAAGACCTATTTGCCGAAAGAACAGCCGTTGAAAGAGTGAATGCTTATTTGAAGGAATTCTTTCAACTAAACAACGTCCGCCATCGTACAGGAAGAAAAGCAAAACTACATTTTAATTTAGTCACATTGGTAAATAATGCTTCAAAACTGGCAGTAGATCGAATCAATAAACAGTTAGGAAACCACCAAAAAATAGCAGCCTAAAATTTAAAAAAACGATAAAACCGCTTAGGAATACTCTAAACAATTTTAAAAGAAGCAATTATGAAATTGATTCAAATATAAATTATTTTATGAAAAGATATGTGAATTAATTCACTTAAAGTAACGGGTGCTTATCTTGAATAAGATTAAACAATGTTCTTCAACAATCGGGCGCATTTCTAGAGCAAGAAATACGCTCTTTTTAATAAATTGGCCAGATTGTTGCGGATGTAGTTTTAGCATTAATAGTGGGGACCGTACCACATATAGTGGTAAAGCAGAAATTTGAAAAGTAGTAAGAATCACCCCAAATGAGACTTCAAAGCAAAAATACAGCCCGAGGCATTGTAGCCTTTCTTTCCTTCTAATAAATTATTTTCACCTTTCCAAAAATTGCTTTCCTTTGCATTTCGAATATACAATAAAATTGACCTTGATAAAATGGTCAGTTTCCCTATAGATAAAGGGACAAAGGAGAGGATGCTTACTATGTTTGATATCTTACTCTCAAATATGGATGAAACGGAGAATCCGCTTTATCTCCAAATATACAATCAGTTTAGGGAGCGAATTCTCACTGGAGACATACAAAGTAATACAAGACTTCCCTCCGTTAGAGCGCTCCAGTTGCAGCTAAATATCAGCAAAACACCTATTGAAACAGCCTATCAAATGCTTGTTGCAGAAGGCTTTGTATATAGTAAACCGCAATCGGGGTTTTATGTGATAAATATGGATGAGTATGAATCCCGGCAACAAAATAAACAGCCCGATTATTTTTTAAATACTCCAACACCCGATGAACTGTCTGTGAAAAAGAAATACATAATTGATTTTGACCCCTCGGCAGTGGATAATGAATTTTTTCCAATCCGGACTTGGAAGAAAATGCTGCATCACGTCCTAGAGAACTATTCAAACAGGATAGGCGAATACGGAGACATGAAAGGAGAACACTTTTTACGAAAGACAATAGCAAATTATTTAAGAAATTCGAGGAGGGTAAATTGTTCACCTGAACAAATTATTATTGGTTCGGGAATCTCCTATAGTATTACGATACTCACAAGATTAATAGAAGGAATTCGGTATGTTGCCTTTGAAGAGCCCGGTTTTGAGCCGGTAAGGGAGCAGTTTCTACAAAATGGATATGAGATAATTCCAATCGAAGTGAGCAATAATAGCTTTGGAATCAAAAAATTAGAAGAAAGTGGAGCTCAAATGATCTATGTCACACCTTCCCATCAATTTCCGACAGGGAGGGTAATGCCGTATACGGAGAGGGAGTATTTGCTCCATTGGGCCAATAAACATAATGCGTATATCATTGAAGATGACTATGATGGGGAGTTTCGCTACCTTGGGAAACCAATCCCATCTCTACAAAGCATTGATCATCAAGGAAGGGTTATATATATTGGAACCTTTTCGAAGGCATTTACACCAGCTTTGCGCATGAATTATATGGTGTTGCCAATGAGACTTTTGAAGAAATTAGAGAGCATACATCATTTTTTATCTTGTCCGTCACGTGTCGAACAATGGGCAATGCATGCATTTATTGAGCAAGGTCATTGGTATCGTCATATTCGCAGAATGCGCAATAAATACAGAAAAAAACATTTTACCTTAATGGAGTGCATACAGACGCATTTTGCAAATAAGGTTGAAATTACAGGTCATAGTGCAGGACTTCATCTTCAAATTACGGTAAAAACTAGGCTTCATGAAAAGGAATTATTGAAGCTGGCAGCTGATAAAGGAGTAAGGGTCTATGACTTTCAGAAAATGAGGATAAACAAAACTCAGTCGTCTTATCCAAGTATTTATTTAGGCTTTGCAGGCATACGGGAAGCAGACTTGGAGAAAGGGATTCAATTATTAAAAGAAGCCTGGTCCCATTCTTTTATCGAATAATTTTATGATGGGAAAATATATGGAGAAAAAGCGATTTAATTAAATCTGTCTTTTGGAAAAACTTTCAAACTGACCATTTATGAATGGTCAGTTTTGCTTTATATTTACCACTAAGAAGAAAGGAAGTGTAATTTTATATGGAAAAGCAAATGAACTTAAAACACAAAATCGGACATGGAATATCTATCCAGCAGTTCATGAGTGGTATGAAAATTAGGGTGATGGAAATGAGCAATATCCCGAATACGAAAGAGCAATTCATTGCCAATTACGAAAATTTTTCTTGGGAAAATGAGGAAGATGGGAAGTTTTTCCTTGCACTAGGTGAACATTCTAATTTTCATTGCTTTATTCTGTGTACAGATTGGTGTCCTGATGTTATATGGAATGTCCCCGTATTGGTCCGGATAATGGAGGAAGCGCAAATTCCAACCGAAATTCTCGTTATGGAGGATCATTTGGAAACGATGGATCTTTTTCTTACAGATGGTGCCCGCGCGCAGCCTGTTGCAATTTTGTTAGATGCAAACACCGGGAACGTCCTCGGAAGATGGGGAGCACGTCCTGCTTATATTCAGGCGGTCATGGATAAATTTAAAAAGAAACATACTGATAAACAAGCATCTAATTACCAAGAAAACTTAAATTGGACCTATCGTGATATTGGTGAACTCTATAATAAAGGAAGGGAATACCAAACAGTTATCATTCAAGAGCTAAAAAAACTAATTTTTCAACAATAGAATTCGAAATATGCGGACAAATGTTTTATTGTGTGTTATCCGAAATAAAAAATATCAATGGAAAAATGATTTTGGAGGTATTGTATATGTATGTAACGAATGCAGACTTTATTAGAGAATGGAACAAGGAAGCAATATTAACTCAAAACGTTTTGGATGGATTGACGGATGATTCGTTAAAACAACTAGTTTATCCGGAAGGTCGTACATTAGGAAGAATTGCGTGGCATTTAATAACAAGTATTCCAGAATATTTAGCTCATTTCGGGTTGAAGATAGATAGGGTGGAAAATGCAGAAAATGTCCCAACCTCAGCTAAAGAAATTGCTGAAACCTTTAAAAATGTAAGTTCTTATGCGTCCAAAGTCATTGAACAACAATGGACAGATGAATCTTTGAAAGAAGTGCAAACTGCATTTGGGAGGGAAGAATCAAATGCTACGATTATTATGGGACTAATCAAGCACATTGTTCATCATCGTGGACAAGTTACTGTTCTTATGCGTCAAGCAGGAATAAAACCTTTTGGGGTTTATGGACCACCTAAAGAAGATTGGATTCATTTAGGAGTGGAAAACCCACCGCATTAATATGATTGTGTTAAAAAGCAACAAATAATAAATGGAGTGCAGAATGCTGGAACGATTGCTGGCAGTTTGAGATTATCTGGTAATACAGCTCATCCGAATCCCTATGCTAACCAAGCCATATTCCCAACCATTCGCAACATCGCACGTACTTCTTTTGTAAATGGCACGATTGATATCTTCCGTATTGTGGGATGGATCCTTGCAGCAGGGGCTATTTTAGCCTTAGTATTAATTCGAAAAAAGATATGTATGTTCATCGTCAAGAGACTCCTGAACCAGAAAAGGTCACTGAATAACTGTAAACAAAGACTCTTCATTTTGAGGAGGCTTTAGAAAAAGATTAGAAATAAGTAGAAAAAGTGAAATAAATGCTAATCGGGGCGATTCTTCAAAGTGAAGGTCGCTTTTTTCTTATTCTAACTTAAAATTGTGAAATATTATTAAACTATCGGGAGCTTATCTTGAATAAGATTTAAGCAATGATCTTCAACAATCGGGCGCAATTCTGTAGCATGAATTGTACTCTTTCTTTATGTTAAGGGCCAGATTGTTGAGGAATCATGAACAGTAAACATACTGGTTAAAGATTGTTTGTGAAAAGTTACACTTAAGCTAGCGGGGCAGGATATATATATTTTCTCATGATTCAAAAAAATTATTTTCCCTTGACTCTTACGTGACGTAACGGTTTATAGTGAAGATACCGGTAAAAATTCGCGCGAAATAAGGGGATGGTTATTTCAGTTTCAGGTAAGGAGAAATGGAAGACAGGAGAACTTGCAAAATTAACAGGTTTAACGATTCGGACCTTGCGCTATTATGACCAAATTGAACTGTTCTCACCATCAGACTATTCAGAAGCAGGATATCGCCTATATAACACAGCAGATCTTTCGCGGTTGCAGCAAATTCTTAGTTTAAAAGATTTAGGGTTAACACTCGAGGAAATTAAATCGATCCTGGTTGACGATACGTATAACCCTATTGAAGTGGTGGCTCTTCAAATAGAACGTTTAAGAGAAAATATTAGAGTTCAACAGAAGCTGTTAAAAGATTTGCAAAATGTATCTGAAATTTTGCAAACGAAAGAGACCTTGACGGTTGAAGATTTTACAAATTCAATTGGAATGATGAAAAAAAGTCATGAAAATTATTTTTACGGGCGCCAAAAGAATATGGAGCGCCAATTTGACAAACTTGGCGAATTCCTTCCTAATCATCTGTTTCACCAAAAAAGGAGGAAGTGAGAATGAAAAAACACTTTGTAACACATGATACCTTTGTCATTGAAAAGGTGTATAATTACACACCTGAAGTGGTATTCGCTGCATGGGCAGACCAAGAGCTTAAAGCAAAATGGTTCACTGAGGCGGAAGAGTTTGATTTTCGAGTGGGTGGACATGAAAAAAATCATGGTGGCCTTTTCCAGGAGGTCCTGTTTACACATTTAAGGCTCACTATCAAGAGATCATTCCTGACCATCGCATTGTCTATTCCTACACCATGGATCTCGATGAAACGCGGATTTCCGTTTCTGTAGCAACGGTTGAGTTTAAACAAATTGATGAAGGAACTCACCTGATTTTTACCGAGCAAGGCGCATTCCTAGACGGCCATGATACAGCAGCAGATCGTGAGCACGGGACAAATATTTTGCTGGATCAGCTTGGTGAACAGTTGAAAAATAACCAAGAGTTAACAGAATCCTATGGGGTATCGAATATTATTAACTCTTCTGAGCCAATTTCTGATCGTGAGATTGTCAACACACGTATCTTCAATGTGCCACGTGAAATCATGTTCAAAGCATTCAGTGACCCGAATCATTTGGTAAAATGGTGGGGACCCGAGGGCTTTACTAATACGTTTCATGAGTTCGATATGCGACCGAACGGTATTTGGCGTTTCATTATGCATGGACCCAATGGTGTAGATTATGAGAATAAATCCATCTTTTTCGAAATAATGGAACCTGAAAAGATTGTTATCCACCATCTGGAGTCAATACATGAATTTTTATTAACCATTACATTTGGTGAGAAAGAAGGCAAAACCGAACTTATATGGCAAATGCTCTTCAAATCAGTTAATGAATGCGAAAAAATGAGAAGTTTTTGTTACGAAGCCAATGAACAGAACTTTGATCGACTTGAGGCGGAACTGACTAAAATGGTTAGCCGCAGGCAACACTAATTTAATTTTATTAAAATAGGGGCTAACATAGAAATTTTACTTATTCAGCTAAAGGTTCATTTGTTGAATAACAATTAAGTGATTTTAGGACTAAGTTATTCCATTAAAGGGCGCGTTTATTTAAGAACGCGTCATTTTCGTATATTGGCCATTTAATTTAAGAGGTTGCATTAAACCTCACTTTTTATGCAGCATCAGGCGCAATTGAGATTGCGTAATATTTGATTTATCACCGATGTATAAAATCCAGCATAAATGATAAATGGCGATTAAATGAAACCACTTAGCACACAGCTCCGGAGCCAGTTGGGTTATTATTGTAGCTATTATTCTATTCCTAGGTGCAATATTCTTTCGATTAAACCTGATTTAATTGAAATTTGATAATGCGGATTATGTGAAATAGGTATACAGATAACTGTGCTTATTCCTCAACATCAGCTAATAGAGGATTTGTTGACTATTCAAGAATTGGCATGATCCTGTAATAAGGATCAGCGCTCAATTTCTTTTAAGGGCTAGATTTGAATAAGAGGTTGCATAAAAAATCGAACTTTTATACAGCTATCAGGCGCACATGAGCGTGTTGTAAACGTTGATTTATCACCGATGTATAAAACGCTGTATAAACAATAAATTGTGACAAGTTGAACCCTTTTGGCACTCAAGGGGTTATTTTGATGGAGGACTTCTAGTACATTTATTATGTCAACCTCATATGTAGAATATACAAATAGGAATACCCTCTTCCTAATGTGAATTTATTATAAAGTAGACAACAATAAATTCAGTCTAGCTCTCTATGTAGAGGAGGAAAATTGTATATGTCGAATATGCAAAAAACTATAAACCATATAGATTCATTTATCCAATCAACAGTAATCTCACGGGATGGTACAGTAATTGGTTATCTAAGTATTGGTAAAGGACCAAGTCTTATTGTAATCCATGGTGCACTAAGCAGTTCGAATGACCTTACTAAATTTGCCCAAGAATTATCAGATTCATTTACAGTCCATATTATAGATCGACGGGGACGAGGAATAAGTGGACCACAAGGAATTGAATACTCTATTATCAAAGAGTCCGAAGATATTCAAGTAGTACAAGAAGCAACAGGTGCAACTCATGTGTTCGGTCACAGCTATGGTGGACTCGTAGCTTTAGAGACTGCACGTATGTTTCAATCCTTTACTAAAATAGCCCTATACGAACCTGGAGTTTCTATAAATTCATTACCAACAGATTGGGACTGGGTATCACAATATGAAGAGGCAATGGATCGTAAAGATTTTAGGGGAGCATTTACCAGGTTTGTAAGAGGAGCTGGTCATAGCCCTTTAACACGGATGCCAAACTGGTATGCAAAATTCATTTTACGTATGGTAATACGCGGAAATAGTTGGCTCAAAATAAAAGAATTATTGCCAACGAATTTAAATGAACATAAAGAAGTTCAACGTTTAGAGTCCACTTACAACAATTATCAGATAATCAATGCAAATGTATTATTAATTTCTGGAGAGAAAAGTCCGGAAACAGTACACCAAATGATTGAAGTATTAAATCAAACAATTCCAGAAACACAAACATTAATACTACCAAAATTACATCATCTTGCTCCATGTAATGAGCATTCACCAATTGAAGTTGCAAAGCACGTAAAACGGTATTTTCTTAGTTAAAGCTCTAAACAATTTCTTTGAAAATTAACACATTATAATCATTCATAATTACTGTTTTTCTGACTCACTCCACGGGGCAAGCCCGCGTGGGGTCTCCACATATAGTTTCTCGTAAGCGTACATGAAGGTAACCTTCCATCGGCATTACGCACTAGCTATAGGGGTGAAAACCAACAAACAAGCAATCTGATGACCACATTAGCGTTTGCTTTCTTTCCAGTTGGAAACGGAGGCTAAGTCAAACCCCTGAAATGTATTTTGAAAGTAATGGATTAAGAAATTTTAATCCCACTATTTAGAACAACCATCCGGTTGTTTTTTATTTCTTTAATGCATAATTCGTGAAATTGATAAAATTTTTCAAATGTATTATGACACATTTCATTATTTGGTTTTTGCAAATCTTTTTCCGAACAATACAGTAAAAATGCTGAGTATAGATCACGTTGAATTTTCGTTCCGCAAGGCAAAGTATGCCATCGTTTGGATGTTTGAGTCGTTAGATATTTAAAAAGAGAGCGGAGGGCCGATATTTTCCTATTTATTGATACTTTCTCTGGTTTCTTAGTTTTCTTTTTTATTAATGTGGACTTCGCGTCGCTGGAGGCACTTAAAAAAGTTTTTAGCATCATCTAAACGCAGGTTTTCCAAGTCTGACAAGGGAATATCTTTAATATTTTGACAGTTTGTTATTCTTTCTGCGATTAGCCAACCAAAGAAAATCTTATAATCGTGTAAATAATTTAATAGTGTGGAGGGGGAACGGGTATCAAGTTTATCATCCACGTATTCACCAACGTAGGAAGGCATTTCATTGACCATTTCCTCTAATTTCTTTTGATGGATCTGATGTTGTCTTGAGACGGCCATATGTCCACTCCTTGTCGAAATTTGTCGTTTATGCGTAAAATTCAATTTTTACGTATAGATGTTAACATAATTACTTTATGGTAAATATAAGATTTATTCCTTTTTACCAAGAAAAAGGGAGCCATAAGAAAATATGATTATTTTATAGGGACTTTTACGTAATCATACTTATCCGGATACATAGTTCTAAACTTACGAATAGCATTTTCAGTTGCTTTTTTAGATTCAAAAACTTCATTTAAAATAATTGTTTCTTCATTCGTATTAATATGAAAAACTCGAATTTTATATCTCATAGAAAACCCCTTTATTAATATTTTAGAATTTGTCTTGTATAATCGGTGAAATCACAAAGATGCTTATCCACGATTTGATTTAGAATGTCTATATTAATGGTTTGATAATCGTGAACCGCAATATTACGAAATCCAACCATTGCTTTTAGTCATTTGGCAATGATTTCGTCTATAATCGAGTTAGACTGAAGCATATCAAAGGCATCTCTACTGGTCTGAGGCAATCCAAGGCGTTGTTCAGATACGATATGCATGGCCAAGTCTATAGAGGCTTCACATGCACGTTGTATATTTATGGCTTGTTTATTGCACTACCATTAAAGTACAAACCGGTGAAAATCTAAAAATGACAATACTAAAGTAGACCCAACAATTTAATTTTTTAAAGCTGAGCCGAAAATTAAACCCATGTCTCCACTATCAGTATGAACACAATAAAGAGTTGGTATTGAGAACGAAAGATTTAACGAATAGGATATCCATCAATGAAAGTGAACTTCTTAAGTATTTTATTTTCATAAAAGAAATCTTTTAACGAATTAAAGACCACTATTGGGAGCTTTTTTTGTTGAACTACACATAAGCACTTTTGCGTTTTTATTTATCCCATGGTATTCCTTTCTTTAAATGAGTTCAAATACTTTAGGAATAGTAGAAAAAAGTGATTACATGCTTTTTCGTCACCATAATGCTCAGGAGATGTGCAACTGTAATCAAATCCTAATTATTTAAATTCTTGAGGTAGGTTAAAGATTCTAATACTTCTTGATATTTCTTTAATTGTAGAAACGATGTAAAAATCTTCTTCATTAAAGGATACAAAATGATAAACTTATTGATAGCATGGTAGTCTTTGCTAAACAGTCAATGCTTTGTACAGAAAGAAAGTTACTTTCAAAAATTATTGAGTACTTTTCATTAAATGAAGAAACAGAAGGCACAATTATAATGTTCATCATATTACCACCTTGTGGAGATTATGATTTTTTAATTGAGAATTTTAGAAAGAAATATAAAAATATTAATCTCTCAGTTTTTGATTATTCGCAATACCTTAATGACGATATCAAACCTGAGGGAAAGGTTGAGCCTGAGCCTATAAATGTTCCCGAGATTATTAAAACTTTAGAAGATTTAAAGAGTGCAAATCCTAATTATGGATTAGATTGTTACACCTCAATAGATGATGTATTAAAGAATGCAATATCTTTAGCGGAAGAACTAAAAACCAAAGAAACTAAAAATATGGAATTCGTTACGATTTATAATGTTAAATTTCGTAATCATAGGGAATTTCAGCGTACAAAATATTACATTTCGCTCTTCTTTGTCCGATGAGAAACTGCTTTCTACATGGGGTGTTAAAATGAAAAGAACCCCCATAAGGAGTCCTTTTCATGTAGCAATTTATCTATAATATTAAGGGTTTTTCAATTATACCAATATTATCAAATGTAAAAAAGAGGAAAACTAACTAGACTTTCCCAGGTAAAATTAATTTGAAATTTGATTCTGAAGTTTTAGAAGTTATTGACAGAAAATTATAAACGGTGCTATAGTTAAAATAATTTAAGCGAGATTTGTTATATGCTAAAAGTTTGAGGTGTATTATTAGTGGCGAGATTAAAGGATATTGCTGAATATGTAGGCGTTTCCATCTCAACTGTTTCTAGAGTCATTCAAAATGACCAAACACGAAATGTAAATCAGGAAACAAAAAATAAAATATGGCAGGCAGTTAAGGAGTTAGGATATATTCCAAATCAGCATGCCCGAAACCTAGTGAATAACAGGCAAACAAAAACTAACACAAAAACAATGAAAATTGGCTGGGTTGCCAATCCAATACAAGCGGAGATTAACCCATACTTTGCCGAAATCTATACAGGTATTCGTGACACCTTAACAAATTATGACTATACCTTAATTAGTATTACCAAGGATGAAATTGAAAATGAGGCACTGCTTATAAAGACAATCCATGATCTAGGAATTGAAGGACTTATTCTAATCGACAGAATTGACGATAGTCTAATTGAATATATTCAGCAAACGATTCCAGTGGTCGGATTGGACTTTTACTATACAGATAAAAATATTGCTGTTGTCGATTACAATCGGGATGCCGCAATAAAAACGGTGGTTCAGCATTTAATCAACAAAGGCCATCGGGAAATTGGTTTTATTGGTGGAGGCATCAATAAAACTTTTGAAGATTTACATGCAGAATATCGGTTTAAAGGCTATCAATCAGCAATGGAAGAAGCCAAACTTTCTATCAGTCTAGACTGGGTTATCAATACGATGTGGAAAATGGAAAACAGCTACGAGAAAATGAATCAGCTCATTAAAAGAGACCGAGAGCATTTGCCAACAGCCATGGTTTGTGCCAGTGATATGATGGCCATCGCTGCAATGAGAGCTGTGATCGAAAATAATCTCCGTATTCCAGAGGATATTGCTTTCTTTGGAGTTGATAATATTGAGATGAGTAAATATTCATCACCACCTCTATCAACTGTAGAAATTCCCAAATACGAAATGGGAAAAATGGCTGCAAAAACGATTATGGATATGGTGGAAGAAAAAATTACTCTTCCAGTAAAACTAGTTTTACCGTTTGAATTAATCATCCGGGAATCATCTTCAATAAAACGGACCTAAACGGTTCTTTTTTTAAAAGCCCTTGGAAAACGTTTGGATAAATTGAGGAAAATTTTCCGAGAAAAATAATACTATTACATTAATTAAACAAATGAGAGGGGAGATTTAGATGAAAACATTGACAGCAATCTTAATCGGAGCAGGGGATAGAGGGGCAAGAGCTTACGCGCCATATGCACTTGCATATCCAAACGAATTAAAAATTGTCGGAGTGGCAGAGCCGGGATTGGAAAGGAGAAAGAAAATACAAGTAAAACATGATATACCTTCCCAAAATTGTTTTGAATCATGGGAAGAGGTATTGAATCTCGACCAAAAAATTGCTAACATCGCCATTATTTGTACACTTGATCGGTTTCACTTTAAACCAACGATGAGAGCTTTGGAGTTAGGCTATCATGTTTTGTTGGAGAAACCAATGTCTCCAAACCCGCTTGAATGTATTGCGATGGAACAGGCCGCAAGAAAATTTAATTGCCAGCTAACCATTGGCCATGTTCTACGGTATACCGAATTTTGGTCAACGATTAAAAAGATAATTGCCAACGGGGAAATTGGTGAAGTTGTATCATTGCAATTAAATGAGAATGTAGAAGTTATGCATATGTCCCACAGCTTTGTCCGAGGAAATTGGAATAATAAAGAAAAATCAAGTCCGATGATCTTGCAGAAATCTTGTCATGATATGGATATTATTTCTTTTGTTATGGGTAAAGAGTGTAAAAATATCAGTTCCTACGGTTCACTCATGCATTTTAAAGGGGAAAATGCCCCCACTGGTGCTCCGCAAAGATGCTTAGATGGATGTCCTGCCGAACTAGAATGTCCATTCCATGCAGGTAGATATTACCTTGGAGAAGGAAGAGGATGGGCTAAGAAATTTACAGAAGACTATACAAATGAAGGAATCATTAAAGCATTACAAGATACACCATATGGAAAATGTGTTTACCGATCAGATAATAATGTTGTCGATCATCAAGTGGTTAACATGGAATTCGAAGATGGTGCAACTGCAACATTTAGCATGTGCGGCTTCACGAGAGAGCAAACGCGAATTGTTCAAATCATGGGAACAAAGGGAGAAATCAGAGGAAACATGGAGGAAAATAGTATATCAATCTATAATTTTCACACTAAGCATGAAACCGTCATTAAATTTGACAGCCCTATTGGCGGACACGGTGGCGGTGATAATGGCATCATGAGAACATTCCTCCGCGAAATACAGTTTGGAAATACCACAGACAGTGTTTCTTCCACTTCTGCTTCCGTAAGAAGTCATCTCATGGCATTTGCTGCTGAGGATTCGAGGTTAAACAAGGGCAAATCCATTAATATCGATGAATATTATCAAAGATTGCTAGAAAATATTAACGTATAAAGATAGATTGTTATCACCGCGATTTACGGGGTGTATCAATAATAAAGTTATAGATTAAATACTATCCCTTTCGGGAAAACGTTATCCATAAAGGCGGTGAACGTTATCTAAAATATTTGGAATATTGATAAAAAAGAAGTAAGAATTATTCATCTAAGAAAAGCCCTTAAGTTTTAAAAAGCTATTTTGTTTGAAATCTATTAAATTTTGAATGAGAGAAGGGAAATATGATGAAAAAATGGCTCGTAATGATTTTAGCAGTTGTTCTAGGATTGCTAGGGCTGGCTGGCTGTAGTAATAGCGATACAGCTTCCGGTGATGCGAAAGATGGAAAGGTTGAAATAACTTATGGAATTTGGGATAAGAAACAATTGCCTGCCATTGATGAGATTATCAAATTATTTAACGAAAAATATCCAAATATCAAAGTAAAAACGGAGCTTACTCCTTATGGCCAATACTTCCAAAAGCTTGAAACTGCCGCAACTGGCGGTGCATTGCCCGATGTCCTTTGGATGAACGGTGCTCACGTCGTTCAATATGCAGAGGGAAAAGTAATCCTTCCATTAAGTGATATGGCAAAAAAAGATAACTATAGTTTAGATAATTATCCGAAGTCATTAATTGACCTTTATACAGTCGATGGAAAAGTTTATGGAATTCCAAAAGATTACGATACAACAGGATTATGGTACAACAAAAAAATCTTTGATGATGCAGGTGTACCGTATCCGGATGAAACGTGGGACTGGAATAAGTTAAAAGAAGTGGCAAAAAAACTAACAAACAAAGACAAAGCTATTTGGGGCTATGCTGCTTTAATGGGTAATCAAGGTGGATATTATGACTTAATTTGGCAAAATGGCGGATATATCGTTTCCAAAGATGGAAAATCAGTTGGTTTCGATCAACCCGAAGCGATCGAGGCACTGAAATACAATATTAGCTTTATAAAAGAAGGGTTGTCACCAACACAAGCACAAATGACGGAAACTGCAGCTTCTGAATTATTCTCTTCGGGAAAAGTCGCGATGATGTTCGATGGTCCTTGGATGGTACCTGAGTATAAGAAAAATCCTGATTTAAATGTTGCTGTTGTACCACAAGGTAAGAAGCGTGCAGTTGCGATTCATGGGTTATCCAATGTAATCGCTGCCAATACCAAACATAAAGCCGCGGCATGGGAGTTCGTTAAGTTCTTAGGCTCTAAAGAAGCTGCCGAGGTGTATGCGAAAACTGGGACAGTTATTCCAGCCTATAACGGTACACAGGAAGCATGGGTAAAATCTGTTCCAAATATGAACCTTCAAGCCTTTATTGATGGTGCTCAATACTCTGTGCCGCTTCCAAGTGTCAAAAACACAGGGGAAATTTGGCAATATGAAACTGATATCCTGAAAAAGGCTGGAGCCAAGAAGAAAGTGTAGAGGACGCAGTAAAAGAGCTAACCAAAAAGGCAAATGAATCGCTATCTAAGTAGTTGAAAAAATGAAGAGAGGAATGTATTTCTTCTCTTCAATTTCCATAAAGGGAGGGAATGCTGTGAAAGAAATTCCTCTTCAGACTGAAGTGAAAGCATCTAAAAAATTTAAGGTTACCAGCTTAACAAAAACAAGGAAAAGATCTGATTATTTCTGGGCATATCTAATGATTGCTCCTACGATGTTAGGTTTATTTATTTTTTACTTGTGGCCTATTATTCAGACCTTTTACTATAGTTTCACTGAATGGGGAGCTTTTGGGCAACATGAGTGGACAGGGATAACGAATTATAAGCGGATGCTTGACGATGCAGACCTTTTACAATCTTTTAAAAACACAGGTATTTATATTATCTTTACCGTGCCAATAGGAATTTTCCTTTCTATTATTATAGCGGTTCTTTTAAATCAAAAAATTAAAGGGAAATCTGTTTATCGAACACTGTATTTTTTACCCGTGATTACTATGCCCGCTGCAATCGCTATGGTATGGAAATGGCTATTTAATGCGGATTACGGATTACTCAATTATCTTTTATCTTTAATTGGAATTAAGGGACCGCAGTGGGTAAGTGATCCGAAAATAGCTCTGTATTCTATTATTGTTGTCGCAATCTGGAGTGGTATCGGATATAACATGGTCATCTTTCTATCTGGGCTGCAAGGGATACCTAAAATGTACTATGAAGCTGCAGAAATTGATGGAGCGGCCGATAAAGGTGTTCTTTAAAATTACATTGCCATTACTCTCTCCTGTTATTTTCTTTGTGTCCATTATGTCTCTTATCGGAGCGTTTCAAGTTTTTGACTTAATCTTTATGATGATTGGAAAGAGCAGTACGGCGTTAGAAAGTACACAGTCAATCGTTTATTTATTTTATCAGCATGCTTTTGTATTAAATGATAAGGGTTATGCAGCAGCCATTGCAGTCCTCTTGTTAATTGTTATTTTGATTATTACTGCGATTCAGATGACATTACAAAAAAAGTGGGTTCATTATGACTAAAGGGAGTGTAACCATTGGAAAGAACAAGACAGCTTGTAACCAGTAAATCATTTCTAATCCATTTCGTTCTGATTATAGGGTCGGTTGCAATGATTTTGCCCTTTATATGGATGATTCTCACCTCGTTAAAAACTTATGCTGAGTCCATTCATATCCCTCCCGTATTGTTTCCAAAGGAATTCCAATGGGGGAACTACAAAGACGTATTTGGACTGCTACCATTCTTCAAATTTATGTTTAATACCATCATTATTACGGTACTGCGGACCGTTGGCCAACTGTTTTTGTGTTCACTAGCAGCCTATGCCTTTGCGCGGATTGAATTTCCCGGTAGGAACTTCTTCTTCTTATTGACGTTGACCGTATTAATGGTACCTGGGCAAGTGTTTTTACTGCCGCAATATATGATTATGGTGAAATTAGGCTGGCTGAATTCGTTACAGGCCGTGGTCGTACCCGGTTTGTTTAGTGCATTTGGTACGTTCCTTTTAAGGCAATTCTTTATGGGGCTGCCAAAGGAACTAGAGGAAGCCGCACGACTTGACGGCTGTAATCATTTCAAAATTTATTGGAAGATTATGCTTCCGCTCGCCAAACCAGGTTTAATAGCGCTGGGCATTTTTACAACTCTTTGGAGCTGGAATGAATTAATGTGGCCGATGATAGTCAATAGTTCCACGGAATCTATGACCCTATCAGTGGGATTATCCTCACTCCAAGGTCAATATTTAACCAACTACCCGGTTCTTATGGCGGGATCGTTTTTAGCAATATTACCGATGCTAATTCTATTTATCTTCCTGCAAAAGCAGTTTATTGAGGGGATTGCTGTAACTGGCGGGAAATAAAACCCATAGCATACGGGCATAAAAAGCCGTATGTTATGGGTTTACTCAGAGGTATTAGTCTATGAGTATTACAATCATCTAACTCTAATAAACTTTTTCGAACAACCCAACATTACATAGCTTCTCTTAATTATAAAATTACAACATCGTACGGGAAAACTCGATCAATTCAACATGCAGGGGTGCAGGAACATGAAAAAGGCAATTGGCATTGATATTGGCGGGACGAAAATAGCTGCAGCCATCATTTCAGAAAAAGGAGAATTGCTGAATCGGACAGAGATAAAAAGTGATCCATCGGACAGAGAAAAGATGTTTGTCAGAGTAGTAAAAACTGTCGAGCAAGTTCTTGAGGGTTCCTCTTATACCGTTGAGGACATGGATGGTATCGGTGTCGGTGTACCGGGCAAGGTGGATCGTGAACAAGGGATTGCAGTTTTTCAAAATAACTTACCATGGGCTCAGTTTCCGCTTATTGCCCGTTTACGGGAGCATTTCGGACTCCAGCGGATTACGATCGACAATGATGTTTACATGGCGGCATTCGCTGAGTGGAAGGCAATCAAGGCTAAGAACAATGAAACATTTGTCTATATGACGATTAGTACAGGCATTTCCTGTTCCATTATTCATAACGGTTCATTTTTCAGGGGATCAGGATTTTCCGGCGAGCTAGGTTTGCTTCCATTCTTTTCAAAGGTGACACAAAAATTAGAGCGACTGGAACAAACATCTGCAGGACCTGCGATTGAAAAACTAGCTCAAAAGGAACTTCAGATGGCGAGTCTGTCAACTAAGGATGTTTTTGAACGTTATAAAGAAGGAGCCATAGAGTATAAGCTTATCGTCGATGAGGTGACAGACAATTGGCCAAGGACTTTATTCTATCTCCTGCTTACTGGACCCGCATAAAGTGGTGTTCGGCGGAAGTGTTATTACTAACAACCCTTTTTTGCTTGAAATTATAAAAGAAAAACTGAAAATGTACCAAATCCCTGAGCAACAGCATCTTTTAAGCAATATGTCCATTAGTAATATGAAGGAAAATAACGGCGTCGTTGGTGCGGGATTACGGGTATTCGAAGGGAACTAAATTTTAGAGGAGTGTCACATATGTTTACATTAAGTCAGGAAAAATTATCACCATTAGGGGCCGCGATTACAACGACCGAAATCAAACAACAGCCTGAATTATGGGGAGAAACATTTGCATTGTATAATGTGAAAATTCATGAGATTAATGAGTTTTTGCAAAATCTTACTGAAAAGCATGATCGTGTCCGGGTTATTTTTACAGGGGCCGGAACCTCCGCTTATGTTGGTGATACTGTAACCCCCTATTTAAAGGGAAAAGTGGATGAGAAACAGTGGGACTTGATGAGTGTTCCAACAACTACAATCGTTTCAAATCCGTATCAATTCTTAAAAGCAGATATCCCAACGTTATTGATTTCATTTGCAAGAAGCGGCAACAGCCCTGAAAGTGTTGCTGCTGTCAAGTTAGCGGAGCAAGTCGTGAGGAATCTTTATCAAATCACCATCACCTGCTCAAAAGATGGAAAATTGGCTCAACGGTCAGTAGGAGATGAAAATAATCTCCTATTATTAATGCCTGAAAGGTCCAATGATCAAGGGTTTGCAATGACGGGAAGCTACACCTGTATGGCACTAACTACACTGCTCATTTTCGATACGCTATTAATACAAGAAAAATTAAACATTGTAGAAACAGTTCGTCGCATGGGGCAAAGTGTTATTAACAGAGAAGCTGATATTGAAAAAATGATTTCTTACGAATTTGAAAGAATGATCTATCTTGGATCGGGGAGTCTTGAGGGACTAGCAAGAGAGGCACAATTAAAATTATTAGAATTAACTGCCGGCAAGATTGCTACTTCCTTTGATTCATCACTTGGATTCCGCCATGGTCCAAAATCGTTTGTGAATGAGAATGCAGTTGTGTTTGTGTTTGTTTCCAACCAACCTTACACACGCCGTTACGACCTTGATATGTTAAATGAATTGAGACAGGATCAAATCGCAAGCTTCATATGTGCAATAGCAGTAGATGGAGATATGAATTATGCCGGTGACACGTTCCTATTCGAAAGTGAAGCATGCACCGTACCAGATGCCTATTTGTCCCTTCCGTATGTCATGTTTGCACAAATAATTGCTTTGCTATCCTCGGTCAAGGTCGGAAATACACCGGATACTCCTTCACCAAGTGGAACCGTTAATCGTGTTGTTAAAGGTGTAACCATCCACGAATATCAATAAATCAAAGGGAAAGGGATGTTCCTCTTCCTTAACAGAGGTGTAGGTATGGAACAATTTGTGTTTGCAGACATGTTTTTTCTTGAGGATGGGTTGGCAGGCCCTGGTTACTTGGAAATAAAGGACGGGAAATTTGGCTCTTTTTATGTCACTTTGCCATCTGGTTCGACAGAAGTCATCAATCATGCGGGGAAATGGATCGCTCCTGGTTTAGTAGACACACACATTCATGGCTTTAAAAATCACGACATTATGGATAACGACTTTAAGGGATTGAAAGCAATTTCTGAAGGACTGCTTTCGTGTGGAGTGACATCGTTTTTTCCTACCACACTAACTTCTTCGCCTGAGATATTGAATGAAGTAGTTGCAATGATTGGTGAAAACTATACAAAGGTCCAGGGAGCCAAAATTAAAGGTATTTTTTTGGAAGGACCATTTTTTACGGAGAAACACAAAGGGGCGCAAAACACAAAGTATTTTTGTGATCCATCTATTGAAATGCTAGAGACGTGGCAAACGTTTTCCAATCATATTATTAAAAAAATCGCACTAGCTCCGAAAGGAATGGTGCAGCAGAATTTATTGAGCACGCCGTTAATGATCAAGTTACCGTGGCGCTGGCTCATAGTGATGCGACATATACTGAGGCAAAATATGCGGTTGAGAAGGGTGCTTCGATTTTTGTCCATACGTTCAACGGTATGAGCGGGTTGCATCATCGAGAGCCGGGAATGGTTGGTGCTGCGATGAACCTACCTGATGTGTTTGCAGAAATTATCTGTGACGGACATCATGTTCATCCTGCCGCCGCTAACATTTTAATGAATGCTCGTGGCCGAAAGGAGACAGTCCTAGTCACGGATTGCATGATGGCTGGAGGTATGCCAGAAGGCCACTATCAACTGGGAGAATTTCCTGTCAGTTTGAAAAAGGGAGCCGCTCGATTGGAGAGTGGAAGCTTAGCAGGCAGTATTTTGCAATTAAAAGAGGCAGTCAAAAATGCCGTTGATTGGGGAATTGCTACCCCGGAAGAAGCTCTCTATATGGCGAGTACTGCACCCGCGAAAAGCGTTGGTCTTGATGGAGAATGCGGTATGATTGCGACTGGTTATGATGCTGATTTTATTGTATTGACACCTGATCTCAATTTAACTGCCACGTATCTTGATGGTATTTGCCGGTATCAAGAGAAAGTCTCCTTTTGGAAAGAGGGAATGTGATGATTTTAACTGTCACGATGAATCCATCTGTTGATATTTCCTATTCAGTTCAAGATTTCAAACTAGATGATGTGAATCGAGTGGAGAAGGCACGTAAAACTGCTGGAGGGAAAGGATTAAATGTCGCCCGGGTCATTAAGCAGCTGGGTGAAGATGTTCTCGCAACAGGTGTGCTTGGCGGTACTATTGGCGATTACATTACTCAAGAATTAATGAAAAGTGAGATAAAAAATGACTTTTTTAGAATAAATCAGGAATCAAGAAACTGTATTGCAATTCTTCATGATGGTAAGCAAACGGAAATTTTAGAATCCGCCGACCTTATTAGAGGGAGAAGGGGAAGCATTTTTAGAAAAATATCAGGAGCAGCTTTCGAAATCTGCTCTAGTTACCATTTCGGGCAGTTTACCAAAAGGGCTTGATTCTGGGTTTTATCGGCAAATGGTCGATATAGGCCAAGAGAAAGGAATTCCCATGATTGTTGATACATCAGGAGAATCATTGAAACAGGTTTTATTCCATAAAGTAAAACCTTTCGCCATTAAGCCGAATATTAACGAGCTGTTCCAACTTTTTGGTATGAAATTGAAGATGAACGTAAGTAACTTGAAGCAATTGTTAACCATTGAGTTATTTCATGGAATCGAATGGATTGTCATTTCGATGGGCAGAGAGGGTGCTTTCGTCAAGCATGGTAACCATTATTATCGGGTTACTATTCCTAGTATCAATGGTGTGAATGCTGTCGGCTCAGGTGACGCAACTGTTGCTGGATTAGCAGTTGCTCTAGTTAAGAAGCAAACCGTTCAGGACGTTTTGAAAACAGCGATGACAACGGGAATGCTTAATACGATGGAAGCAGAAACAGGTTATATTAATCCTGCAAAATTCGATTCACTTTTTGATTTGGTAAAGGTTACGAAAGTAGATTAATAGAGGTGATGGTCGATGATAAAATTAACTTTAAATAAATTGGCGGCTCTTAAACGTTTATCTGATGAGAATGGGATTATCGGTGCTTTGGCGATTGATCAACGCGGTTCATTAAAAAAAATGATTGAGGCAGGAAGCTCAAGGTCCTTAGGTGATGATGGGATCATCCGCTTTAAGGAATTGGTTTCAAAGGAGCTGACACCCTATGCAACATCCATTCTATTAGATCCGGAATACGGTTTGCCAGCTGCGAAAGTTCGTGATTCGGGTGCAGGATTGTTAGTGGCATATGAAAAAACCGGTTATGATACCACAGCAGTAGGGCGCTTGCCTGATTTATTGACTGCCTGGTCTGTTAGGCGTCTAAAGGAAGCTGGAGCAGATGCGGTTAAATTTTTACTATACTATGATGTGGACGAAGAAAAAAAATTAATGACTTTAAGCATGTTTATATGGAAAGAGTCGGGGCAGAGTGTGCAGCAGAAGACATTCCATTTTTCTTAGAAATTGTTACCTACGATGCCAAGGATAATAATGTGAAAAGCTTGGAATATGCCAAAGTAAGGCTTTATAAGGTCATCGAAGCGATGAGAGAATTCTCCAAACCCCAGTACAAAGTGGATGTTTTAAAGGTAGAGGTTCCAGTAGATATGAATTTTGTGGAGGGTAACGCACAAGGTGAGATCGCCTATAGCCAGGAAGAAGCGGCAGCGTATTTTAAGGAGCAAAGTGAAGCAACTGATTTGCCATTTATTTTTTTAAGTGCCGGTGTAAGTGCTGAATTATTCCAACAAACCTTAACAATTGCGAAGAAATCAGGTTCCACCTTCAATGGTGTCCTCTGCGGCCGGGCAACTTGGAAAAATGGTGTTGCGCCATTTGCTGAAAATGGTGAACAGGCAGGACGTGCCTGGTTACAAGACACCGGCAAAAAAAACATACAAAAACTTAACAATATCTTAAAGGTGACAGCAAGTTCATGGTTTGACAAGGTGACTGGGTGAGAGTGGAATGGAGAGTAGCCCTTGCTCTTTTATTTCCCGAATTAAAAATCTAGTAGAATATATAAAGAAACAAATTACATCATCATTGGTAATTTTAAAGATGTAATGATAAAAGGCAACAAATCTTCAAAATTGGGGAAAGCAGAAAAGATGATAAGTGAAGGAAAAGAATTAGAGATTATTAGTGAAGAAGATTTTATGAAGATGTTGTAGAGTTAGGAGACACCTACAAAAAAGTTGGTGTCTTTTTATTTTTTTATCAAAGAGATGCCTACCGGAAAGTTTGAAGTATATAATGCATTCGAAAATATCAACTAGGAAGATGTTGAGGACGCAATTAACAATAGATAAATTTAAATCCAAATTATAGCGTTACCTCTAATTGTCAAGTATGTTTTAATTGTTCTCTATTGAACAATGAGTAAGCATAAAAGTATAAAGTATATTTTGGATAAAGAAACTTCTGAACGAATAGCAGAAGAAGTGGACAAAAATTCAATAACGGATTAAACCTACTTCAACTATGTGAAGGAATGCACTTAAACTTCCATGAAAGTACAAAACAGTGAATAGGTTTTGTTTGTTTTGTGTGAGGTGAAGTTTGTTGAGGTTGGGCGGTCATTTGTTTAGAAGAAAGTAGAAACGGTCTAAGTTCGTTGATTGACCTTTTACCTCAATGAATAAATCTGTATTGTTAAATAGCTTATTTGTATATGTGTTTAAAGTCGGTCAGGAGTTCGAACCCCTCACAGGTCATCAAGTGTAGACGTAACAAGGGTTTTGCAAGGACTTTGCAACCTTAGTAAGAAAGTGGTCGTTGTTAGACCCGTTTCTTATAATAAGACCACTAACCTTCTTAAAAAATTGAGAAGGTTAGTGGTCTTTTTTATGTTGTTGAAATTTGCTATTCAAAATTTTAAAGAGGATAGGGAGTTCAAAAACCTCTCCAAACAAACGATTAAACGTATAAATTACTAACCTATTAATTTTTCATAAACAATTCACACAAAAGAGTGCGAAAATAGCCATTATCGCACTCTTGATTTTCGAAGAGAAAGGAAATGTTCCAAATAATAATTTATTTATTTTCCCTACGTTTATCAAGGAGCTCAGCCGCCTTTCTTGCTTTTTCTCTAGTTGTATTAATATAAAGCAAAGAAATGTCAGAAGAAGTATGTCCAAGTTGAGACATAATTAATGGAATATCTCCATTGGTTTGTTCAGCAAGGTTGGTTGCATAGGTATGACGTAACTTATGGGGAGACATTCTTTTGTCAAAAGACTTTGTGTATTTATAAACGATATTCTCTATAGCACGATTCGTAAGGGGTTTAGGTTCATTTTTGTAAAGTTTAAGATATACATATTCATTTTCATTGTTCCCAGCCTTATATCTTTCATTTCTGATAGAGAGATATGTTTTTAAGTCGTCTAGGCTAGAGGGAGTTACTGAAACGGTATCTTTCTTATTCCCTTTTCGTATCACACTGATCTCTTTAGAAGTGAAATCAATATCCTTAATACGCAAGTTCGATAACTCATTTACTCGAATTCCTGTTCCTAAGAATAAAGAGAGGATACTAATATCCCTTTCTCGATCACGCTTAAAATATTTAAACTGAGAAGGGGAGAGGGAGAGTTCATATTCGCCCTTTATATAGTCTAAAAATTCAAGGTCTTTATCCCCAATAAATATCTTATCTGTAAGGTTTTTAGCTCGTTCATTAAAAGTCTCCGTTACTTTGGTTACTTCTATTTTTTGCATAACATTTCGATGGAAGTAGGGCTCGTTATTTTCTAATTCCGCTTCGATTGTCATGTACTTAAACAAAGAGCGAAGAGAGGACTTATGACGATTGACTGTCTTAGGATTTATTTGCTTTGTTTCATCATCTGATACTTTAAATTTTTTCCTCGCTAAAAACTTAAAATAATTCCTTGCTTGATCTAATGTGATTGAAGATAGTACGTCTGGGGGAATATCCTTAATTCGATCACACTTCACAATTCCTTCGGTTATAAGCCAATTAAAGAAATCACGAAAATCTCTTACATAATTAAATAGGGTGATGGAAGAGCGGATATCTTGTTTAGCATCCACGTATTCCACCACATAATAGGGCATCTCATTAAGTAAGATTTCTAATTGGTTTTCGTATTTTTCATGTTGTTTGGAAATTGCCATTAAAACACCTCATTAGAAATAATACTTTAATTATAGAACAAATGTTCGTATAATACAATTTTTACGAATTCTTGTTTACATAATAATATTATGTAATACATTATTTACTTATTACTCTTCCTGGTGAATAATTTACCAATAAAAGTAAAAATGTTGTTATTCTACTTTTATTGTTTAACCGGAATCTTTACGAATTGAAGGTCTTGAGAAAGGGAAGCCTTTAGGCGGTCAATTTCAGCTTCAGCTGCTTCAATAGATTCAAAAACTTCGTCAATGCTCATTGCTTCTTTGTTTGTGTTTTTATTAAACACTCTAATTTTATATTTCATAAAGGACACCTTTCTTAATATTTTAGGATTTGCTTAGTAAAATCAGTAAAATCATCTAAATGTTTTTCAACAATTTGCTCTAAAATACTCAAGTTAATAGTCTGGTAATCATGAACGGCGATATTTCGGAATCCGACCATCGCCTTTAACCGTTTTTCTATTTCCTTATCAATTATTGAAGAGGATTCAAGCATATCAAAAGCATCACGACTGGTTTGTGGTAATCCTAGTCGTTCTTGCGCTACAATATGCATCGCCAGATCAATACAGGCTTCACAGGCACGTTGTATGTTTAGAATGATGGAGTCTTGTTTAGTATAATCTTGTAAGTTTTCAGGTTTTTGATCATATACATCGAGAATTCTTTTTTTACAGCGTTCAATAACGCTTATCTTATTTAAAATGACATCATTTTTCATAGATAGTCCCGCTTTCATCTATGTTTTCTAAAATCAATTTACGTTCTTCATTTAACTTTGCGTACATACTTAAAGCTCTCATCTCAATATTCATCCTAAATGTTTCATCATTTGAAAAAATCACTTTTCCGGTTGAAAAAATTTGTGCTTGGAAAACTGTAGACGCTTGGGTTAAATCCACTAAGTCAATATCAAATTTAAGGATATCCGCTAGTTCTTGAGCTAACATAAAAACTTCATAGGAGGAAAGATTTCGCTCTTTATGATAAAATGCAATATCAATATCACTTTCTTTATGCGTTGTACCATTAGCAAAGGAACCAAAGACAATGATAAAAGATGGATCGATTTTGCTGATTAAGAATTCTTGAGCTTTCTCGAGAATGTTATTTGCCAAAGGAATCCCTCCAAATGGATTATATAGAATATTATACCAAACATCCGCTCTATTTTTCAACTATTCGTAAAAGAGGTATTATACGAATAATTAAATTTAAATTGTATTTTGATGAAAGAATAACCGAAAAGTTTGATTTCTCTACAGACATGTTTCAAACAGTCCAGCCAGTTTACATCAAAACGATTTTAACCAAAGCTGGGAACCAAGTACCTATCATTAAAGAAATTGAATTATCTTATCGATATGAATCCATAGAAGTCTTATAAAATAGAAAGGAGCAGACCTTTTAGCGGTTCTGCTCTTTTTTGCACCATTAACATTTAAACGACGTAATTAGATTTTAGGAGCAACCGACCACATTGGATTGGTTACATAGGCGAGATGTTAGTGCATCTCGTCTTTCCTTATATATTCCACAATATAACATAAATATTCTAAAAATAAACAAAGAACCTATCAATATTCCCTTATTAATTCTGGATTTTATTTCTTTCGACTATAAGAACCTGATTATTTTAGATTCTATAAGTTTTCAGTTAATATACGAAATTGCATAGGGCATTTGCGGGGATAGCGGTTATCACATTGATAAACACTGCAGTAATAGATGATTTGGAAAAAGAACTGAAATAGTTTTTTTAAAAAATTTTTATTCCGTCTCATTATCACAAGATTACTTATGATAATGAGACGGAATTTATTTTTTGTTTGGGTTCCTAGAAAAAACATTATATCTACTAGAAAAAAATATAATTATTACGTCAAAACAATATTTTACGTAATTTTATTTTTCCCGGTTTTATGTAAATGAGTTCATATCTTCTACTTCAAATAATCAAAGTAGATAAATTGATTACACTTACCTGAATAATTTATATCGATACCAGTTAAAAGTAGAAAAAATTTCTTTTTCGTTAATTCCGTCGAATACTCTCCATTTATATCATGTTCTCTTCAATTAGATTCTGCACCACGATTTCATCTTTGAGGATATAAAATATCTCCTTTTTAATGGCAATTTCTCTAAAAAAATATCTGTATTTTTTAATTTTCTCTGCTGGAAATATCAAATAACGTTTTTACTCACCGTCCTAAATACCTTTTTGCCTTTTTGCCCCGCTTTAACCTCTTCTCGATTTAAAATCAAAAAATAAAAGTAACACTTTGACCATTAATCATTCGATATTGCTTATTTCAAGGTATCTCCATATTTATCCTTAAATCATTAAGTTGCTTGTAGATATCACTAAATTCGGAATCTTTGCTTCATCTTCGCGTGATATGTATCGAAAAACGATTTTATAATAGGAATTATCTATTAACAACAATATTATTAATTGATAATATAATAAAATTATGTTAACTAATATAGCTTCTCTGATTCAATAAATCACTATATATCATAGAAATTTACCTCTTCGTATTGAGACTTTATATTTTTATATCCTTCTTCAACACCCTGAGCTTTTTGTTGAATGAACAAAAGATACCACAATTATAGCAGCGTGGTTTTTTCCCTCTTACAATTGTTAGTTCAATAATTTTTAAGTTCGGCATCTAAATCCATTATTTAGTTTAGCCTTTCATCCTAGCCATTCAAATTTGCAAGGAATTCAGAAATTTCTATTTAGGAAAAAAATGCAATGGTCATTTTAACTTCCTTATCTTGTTCTGTTACCCAATAATCATTATACAAACCCCAAACCTCTTCAAATTTTATACTTTAACTTATATGTTATTTTTGATGTATATGATATTTTATAAAAAGATGAAGTTATGTACGTATTCCTTCCCTAGGGGCATCTGTTCTAGTTATTTCTGTATACGTTCCCTTAGCTGGTTATGATGTTCAAGATAAGAATATTTATATTTCGGATTTGATACCAAAACGATCAATCATATTGGTACTCCATAATTAAAAAAAGAGCCTTAACTGGCTCCTTTGACTATTTACCCACTCCAAGTCTAGGATATACCCTATAGGTTTATGCATAATTATCTCTAACTGCCTTATTTTAAAGGCCATGCTGCGGTCTAAATCTTCTTTCACTTGTTTCTTATATCGTCTAGCTTCATCCTTATTGGCAATTTCATATACCTTAAGCTCTTTGCGCTTAGACCCCTCTTTTATAATCCGTGACCTTTTTATAATTCCATCTTCAAGCAGCTCGTGCAATCCTTTGTAAACTTCAGAATGGTTGGACCTATAATTGAAGTGCTTAAATGTTTTATAAAAATCATCCAACATTTCTTGCCCTTATGGCCTCCTGCTCAATCCACGATAGCAAATACAGCTTCACAAACGCACGCTGCTTGATTAAAAAGTAATCTCGGTTCCGTAGTTTTACTTTTTTTTCCTCTATTGTATTATCCTCCAAAATAGACCCTCCTTGCTGACCGTTTGTGTGAATTTAGCACATATTGTAATTAGAAAATTATTGGATTTGATTTTTCTCCTACTCATATATCGTTCATAAAAGTACGGTTCGATGAAAAAGTAAAAACCTGTATCCATTTTTAGGATCAGGCTTCTTTGCTTTTCATAATGCGACATAGTTAAAGTTGCGAAAGAGTGGTATTTTACGCAAAAATGAAATCCTAAAGAAATTACAGGAAAGATTCCTTCCTCTGCCTAACGTAAAACTCAATAAAATTAACAAAAGTGAACCCAGCCCCCGACTGTCCACTTTTAACACGGCTTTAGAATTTTATTGGATCATCTACCTTTAAATAAACAATGGTCACTATTTTCGTAAATCCATAAAAATAATGTGTGCTCATAGGCACTGTTAAAATGATCTCTATGTTAGGTTTGTTATTAAATAAAATCGATAAGGAATTCTGTACCGTTTTCATTTTAATTTATGTCTGGCCATTATAGGGACGAATCGAATGTATTTTTTCTAATGGTATCGTGATTCTTCGAGTAAGATCGATTCCAAAGTAAAGCTGCCCATTGAGATTTTTTCTGTATTGTAATTTCTTTCTTTCTTTCAGACTCCTTAAAATTTGTAAATAGGTTCTATACGAACATTTTTTTAAAATCAAAAAATTTGATGTTTATGTATTAGTATCTTCAACAATCTGGTCCTAATAAAAAACAAACGCTATCCTTTTTTGAGGATAGCACCCTTTAATGGAATAACTACACGACTTAAATTAGCTGGTAATGCGGAATAATAAGCTATATTCTTAAACATGCCCTCGTTTATTGGATTTGATAAATAACTGAAGCCAGTCCTTTCAAGGTGGATAAAAAGTTCCCCCTCTTTAACATCTTAATCATTCCGTAATTTCCTAAGCACCTGGAAAATCTGACCCCTATGATGTGATTCATGTTCAATCAAATGGTAAACTACCCACTCAGGTGTGACGTCATAATTTTCAAGTACCCTCGTTTTACGCCAATCCGTTAGGTCCATTGAACGAAAGTAGGAAAGAAATACTTGACGCACCTTATTAAGGCGGTAAAAATGCTCTTCTAAACTTTGTCCTTCAATGTGGGTTAAAGTGCCGTCTTCAGACCGGCTTTCTAACGGAAACAACGAGCGTATTTCGAAATCCCATTCAACACCAAGGACTTCTACATATAACCAATCTGCCTCGACCAATGCAATGTGATATAACAGCGAGCCAATCGTATGTCTTTCATCAATTTTTGTGTCGAGTATACTTTGGCTAATTCCAGTTAATTCTGTTATAAGAGTACGGCGAACATCTTCTAAACACCATAGCCATCGGCAACTTCTTCCTCATATTCTGGTAATGGAGATACCAGTAAAGTTCTTCTCTTCAACGAGATCATCCTCCTCTTATATAAAAGTACTTACAATATTTTAAAAATGGATGTTTCTTTCTTTTAAATTAAAAATTTTTTTTGCTTATTCCACAATTTGGCCGTTTGTGAAGAAGGATTTAATTATTTATCATATAAAATCACATTTTCTTATTAATTCTTTCACATTCAAATTGCTCATGATTTTTTGTAATAAAGCAAGTGAATAATCCCTATTAGACTACAAAAAAATAAAAAGAAGATAATACTAAAATGGTAATGAATTCTTTGTGTATATATTGGACTCTTTATTTAGCATGTTTGGTAATTTATTTACAAGTAATTTTTAAAAAAATGCCTCAATTCTTAATATGCATTTAAATTACACAATTTGGATAACCTAATAATTAAGAGTAAGAGTAGACCCCCTTCACAAAGGAAACATAATTAAGCAGAGCCTTGCTCTTTTTATTGAAAAATAGGCGTTAATCCAAGAAACACTCACACCATTGACATAATATAGAACAAACAAAAATTTGTACTTCGACCAGTTATTTTAAAAGGCACATTATAAGTGCCTTTTATTATTTAAATGAAGATATAAAATGGTTTGGTGTTAATTAGTTCTATTACAACTTTTTACTTAAACAAATTAAAACTAAAAAAATAAAGTTGAATCGTAAACCAAATCTTCAAAAAATCTCCTTCAGTACACAAATTAGAACAGATCAGTTAATCCAATGAGAAGGTCGTTGTATGTGCGAAGGTAATATAGTTTTATCGTTACCTTTAGCTGAATTAATTTGCATTTGAGTTAAAAACATACTTGAAGAAAGATTTGACCCACTTAAATTTGCATCACGCAAATCAGCTCCAATTAAATAGGCTCCTCGTAAATCAGTCGTTCTTAAATCTTTACCTGCTAAATTCTTACCAATCCAATCAACCCCCCTACATTTTTTTCCTTTCTTAATAGCAAAAACTTTCGAGCTTAGCTCACTTCGAATGTATTCACTTGTTTTTAGAAGTAACTCGTTAACTGGTAGTCGACAACTTATGATATCTAATGACAATAAGCTATCAGCATTCATATCCGTCAAGCTTTGTAACTTTTCTAATTGTTTATTTAACTTATCCTGCAATGAATGTGAAACATCATAAGTTAATGCTTCAGCGATAAATGCAATCATTTCATATAATTGTTCCATGACAGGAAATACACTAAACATTTTTTTAGCAATTTCAGGATGTTCTTGCCAACTTTGTCCATTGAAAGTGACTTGAGAAACTTTTTGACCGGCACCTAAACAATCAAACACTGTACATCCATTAAATCCTTTTTCTCTTAGATTCTTATGAATTTCACATCGAAAATCTCCTTGTAAATTAGGACAAGGTGTTCCAGCAATTTTATTTATTGCAAAATCACTTGATGCTACAATATTAAGCGCTGTGCAGCAAAGTCCAAAGCACTTCATACAATCAGCTGTTAAACTTTCTCTAATATTTTTGGCTGTTTCATAATACATTTTTATACCCTCTTAAATTTTCTACTCTTTAGTCAGTTAAATAAAACTCCTTGATTCTATTGTACATGATTCTTCAACAATCCAGCCCAATTCAAAAAGACGCACTTATTCAAGAAGTGCGCCCTTTAAAGGAATAACCAAAATATGGGTTTAATCTAAAAAACGCTTATTTACCTCTTAATTCCGGGAACACTTCTATGATTCGTTT
>JAMQCR010000002.1:1302500-1443979 GCA_023702235.1 Neobacillus pocheonensis
TTACCGCGGCTGCTGGCACGTAGTTAGCCGTGGCTTTCTGGTTAGGTACCGTCAAGGTACCGGCAGTTACTCCGATACTTGTTCTTCCCTAACAACAGAGCTTTACGACCCGAACCTTCATCGCTCACGCGGCGTTGCTCCGTCAGACTTTCGTCCATTGCGGAAGATTCCCTACTGCTGCCTCCCGTAGGAGTCTGGCCGTGTCTCAGTCCCAGTGTGGCCGATCACCCTCTCAGGTCGGCTACGCATCGTCGCCTTGGTGAGCCGTTACCTCACCAACTAGCTAATGCGCCGCGGGCCCATCTGTAAGTGATAGCGTGACGCCATCTTTCAACTTTTCCTCATGAGAGGAAAAGGATTATCCGGTATTAGCTCCGGTTTCCCGAAGTTATCCCAGTCTTACAGGCAGGTTGCCCACGTGTTACTCACCCGTCCGCCGCTAACCAATAGGAGCAAGCTCCTAAAGATTCGCTCGACTTGCATGTATTAGGCACGCCGCCAGCGTTCGTCCTGAGCCAGGATCAAACTCTCCAAGAAAGTTGATTAGCTCATTTGTTACGTTGGCTTAGTTCCTCTTTCCAAAAGAAAGATTACTAATGTTATTGTTTGTTTACACATCTTTGTTTGTTTAGTTTTCAAAGAACAAATTCACTAATTAAAATAGCGACAAAAATTATTATATCATAATATTTCATAAATATCAACTAAAAATTATTTTCTTTTAAAAGATTTGTTTTCAATTGATACATTTTTTAAAGCAACTTTTAAAGTTTATCACTTCTGGTGTTCCAGCGCAATATTTTTTTACTATTTTACCTATTTTCACTTTGATAATTGCGGAAATGCTATCTTAATAGCTTTGTCTAACACTGGATATTCATTAGAAAGTGCCAAAACTTTGTAAAAAAACGAAAATCTAAAGATTTTTTATTGAATCCCTTCTATAATTACTTTTGTTTTGACAAAAAAACATTCCAATATTAGCAAGTGGAATATCTAATTAATTAAGATTATCTTAGGTTCCAGGATCGAATTCTTTTTAGTGAGAAACTATATCTGTATGTTCAAAATATGGATAGAAGAGACAAGGTGACTTTCTAATCAATCTATTCGGGTGGTCCGGATCTTCAATCACTATAAAATGTGCTTCAAAGCCATTTATATTTTCACCTGTTTTACCCATAACTTGAACAATGTAACTTGGTTCATATTTATGTGTTTTCTCAATTCTCAATAACATACCTATTTCAATAAATCATAAATCATCATGTTTACGTCCCCCTTCATGATTATTATATTACTTTAATGAAGTCTCAGCATAAAAACTCTTCTGGAAATTAATACTTTATAATATTCTTAAAATCATATATATCCTTCCAAAAAGGTTATATAAACCAGAATTTCACCAATCTAGTTAATGAGATTCATACTCTAATATACACACCACTAAAAATTATGATAAACTATCCGATCCACTTGTATTCTACTACTGCAACACCATTATTTCCCTCTCCACCAATATTAAACGCAACATTGCCCTTAACATATTATTCACTGAATGTTTACCTTCCTCATGGTCAGTCCAATGACAACAAAAAATAAGCGACTTAGTTCTTCTCATGGAATAAAAAAGTCGCTTTTACTTATTAAATAGAAGGATTTCAATGTCATTTCGTGTTAAATTCTGGTGCAGAATGGAAAAGGAAGCAAATCAAGAACCCTATCATGAAAGATAAGGTTTTAACACATCTTTAATACGGTTAAAAGGAAGTAATAAACAAGGCATTGAAATTAAATTTATTTTTGTAAGCAATCTAAATAAGCGAATGGATAGAACAACCATTAATAAGCTCTTTAAAGATTAATATGAAAAGTTTGAAAAGGAAATTTCACCTCATGATTTACGCCATTTCTTTTGTTCTCATACATTAGCAAGGAAATAAGCATTCACGAAGTGTCTCACCAGTCAGACATTCTAATTTTCATATTACCTTGCTTCACACAAACCCAAGCAAGATGAACTTATCAATAAGATGAACCAATTAGAAGTAGAGATTAAAATGGATCTTTAGAAAGTACTATATAGCCAGAAAAGTGCCTTTTCAATTAAACTGAAAATTATGATATCATTTATGCAAAGCTAGTGGAAAATCAATTATAAAAAATAAGGTCCTTATTTTTCCTGGTATGCTGTTTTAATTAAGTGTCTAAGTTTTGTCACCAGTTTGTTATTGATAATACAAGAGAGGGTAAAACTTTTAAGTTTTGGCACCAATAATATTTTACAAATAGTTCTAAATGTCCGAAAAAAACCTACTATGTATAGATATTTCTTAAGACAAAGGTCGATTGGCCTAGCATCTTGTGTTAGAAAAAAATTAGCGATTTGCCTAAAAACGCAAAGAAACGCCTGCTGTATAAGCAAACGCTCTTTAGAAAATAATGGCTTATGCAGGTGTTAATGGCTTCGGTGGAAATAATAACATATATACAAGATAATAAATCTGAATGGACAAGTGCTGATCTAAAGTAAAAAAGTTGACCATTTCTTTTCAAACAAGATTTCCTTAAAATAAGGCTTAACCCATTCATTATTCACATGAACTGATGCATAAGCTAGAGTAGCCGAAACCCCATAGCCTTACATTGCACATACCCTTTAATGGGAAAAGTCTCAAACACAAAAAGCCCTATCTGGGATTTTTGTATTTTTAAACGTAATTGTTTTTTACTTAAATCCAGATTACTGCTCCAACGATGATTAACAAGATAAACAATACAACGATTAAAGCAAAACCGCCGCCAAAACCGACACCGCCGTATCCGTATCCACCATATCCAAAGATTTTATAGCCCTCCTTTAGACTCATTCCTTATAAAATATGTTGGAAAATTAAGGATGGAAGGGCTTTTTCACTAGGAATTTATTAGGACAAATCCATTACCTTTTACAAAATCCGTGTTTTGTTTCGAATTGCGTATATTGTCCGCCTGAAATTCCGACAAAAACAAAAAAAGTGACTAGATTTAAACTAGCCACCTTTTCTTTTTCAATTAGTCGTACCCTTTATTTTTAGTAAAACATGAAAGAAGCTCCAATGATGATAAGAAGAATAAACAATACCACGACTAATGCAAAAGAAGATCCAAGTCCGTCGCTCATGTAATAACACCTCCAGCATTTATTTAAAGGGATCTTACTCACCCAAAATTAAAAAACCATACTGGAAAGTACAATAATTAAAAGGATGAACAATACTACGATTAAAACAAAAGTACTGCCTCCATAGAAGCCACCGCCGTATCCGTAACCGCCAAAACCACAGCCGCCGTATCCAAAGCCCATATTTTTCACCATCTATTGGATTATACGAAGAAAAAACACTCACAATTTATATATATTTCTTAAGACAAGGATTTGATTGGACAAACATCATAGATTTAGGACAAAGTCAGCAATTTACCTAAAAACGCAAAGAAACGTCCCAATACATGCAAACGTCTCGTGAAGGTGAAAATCTATTATGTCTGGTCTTAGTAATATATGCACTCAGAATAAAAGTAAATGGACAAGTGCTTATTAAAAGTAAATTAAACAGGGAACATAGAAAAAAAGGACCTTATCGGCCCTTTTTCTTTTTCAGTTTGTCTTATAATTCCGTTTAAATAATTTGCTTAAAAGAATCTGCGTCTTCTTCTTTCGAATTCGATTTCGATTTCAATGGGGATAAACCTTCTTCTCCTAAATCCATCAGGAAAAAAACCATGTTCTATCATCCTCCTTTCATTACAGAATCTATGATAAAAGGACAGATTAACACTCAACCTGCCCTTTGTTCTGCACAATTAGTAGCCCATAAAAGAAGTTCCTACAATGATAAGTAGAATGAACAATACAACTACTAACGCCATAGCATGCGTTCCACCCATTTATAACACCTCCAGTACTTGCTTATTTAAATAGGCTTTGCTCAAAGTCCAAAATCATATCGTTTGGTTTATTAAACATTAAACCAAACTAGTTAGTACGATAATTAATAGAATGAACAATACTACGATTAAAACAAATGAACTACCGCCGTAGCCGCCGTATCCATACATATTTATCACCACCTATTGGATTATTCGAAGAGAAAAATCTCTCTATAATTATTTATATTTTTTAAGACAAGCTTTGATTGGACAATCATCATAGTGCTAAGACACAATTAGCGTCTATTTAAAAACTAAAGAAGCGTTTGCAATACATGCAAACGCCTCAAAGGAGGTAATGTCTCTTATGCAGATGGTAATGGCTTCGGTGTAGTAATAAAATATGTACAAGATAATAAAACAGTTATGGACAAGTGCTGATTTAAAGTAAATTAAGTTGGTCAAATTCCTTACATCAAGAACTGTGTTTTATTCTTCTAAAAATGGAACATCTGAATTTTGCTTAATAAATAAAAATTTCCTCAAAATAAGGCTTAACCCAATGAGTATTCACATGAACTGATGCATAAGCTAGAGTAGCCGAAACCCCATAGCCTTACATTGCACATACCTCTTAATGAGGAATAGTCACAAACTCAAAAAAGCCCTTGTAGGGCTTTTTGTATTTTGAAGCGTAATTGTTTTTTACTTAGAAACATAACTGTTCCAACGATGATTAACAAGATAAATAATACAACGATTAAAGCAAAACCGCCGCCGAAACCAACACCTCCGTATCCATAGCCACCGCAACCGCAACCACCGTATCCACCATATCCAAACATTTTATAGCCCCTCCTTTAGACACATTCCTTATAAAATATGTTAAGAATTTATAGAGGGAAGGGCTCTTGCACAGAATTTTGTGAGGACAAACGCATTACCTAGTTACAAAATCTGTGACTTGTAGCAAATTGGCCTAGACTATTGTTGGATAGCTCTTAGCTTCTTTTTTATGTAAAAAAGGCTCCCTAACTGAAGCCTCCTCATTTCAAATTAATAAAATCATTATTATAGTTTAAATTGGTTTCCTTATAAATCGAAAATGTTTAAACAACTTTTTTACCTAGTTGTATTTGTAATTTGTATTTTAATTTATGAATTAATAACTTTACTTCCTGAACCTTGGGGGTACTTCCATTACGGTTGGTGGAAGTTGTGGTACGCATCTATCGTAGATCCAATACTTTTGCTTATTTTATTAGGATATTATAAATGGATATGTATGCTGGAAATGAATGCTGTTAGAAAGTGGAATAAGCTGGTGAAGTAATAAGAAATAATCCCCTCTCGAATGAGAAGGGCTTTGAATATTGCTTACAAAACTATTTTAAGAATGCACCTAAAGCTACTACCGCTCTTTTTAGTGATTTTTCGTATGCTTTATCTTTTCCGATCACAGCACGAAAATCATTTACATCTCGAACTGTTGATCGACTTTCTACCTCATAACCATTTTCAAAGATTAAAAGGCATATTGTAGTCTTATCGCTCATATGATGGAATTTCTTTTCAACGATTATTTCTTCTAATTTAATACGTTTATCAATTTAATCCCGACTTTCCTGGGATAATGCATTACAATATGGTCATACATATGATTTTTACAGGTTACTAAAAGGACCTCTTCCCCTTTGTGTTCAACATGATTAATCTCTCCGTATTTAGGGCAAATACTATCTATAAACATTACTATCTCTCCCAAATATGTATTTTCTCTAAGAAAACGTTTTCCTAACATAATACCTCCTTTTGGCCACCACAATAATCTTGGACTTAAATCAGTGACTAAAAAAAATGTCGATATTTTGGGACAAATATTATTTCTCTGAATTCGCTTTCAGTTGATAAAATCAGAAAGTCGTTGTAAAAAAGGAGCGAATTATAATGAATAATGAGGATTTAATTAAAAAAATTGAAACGGTGCGGAAAAAAATGATATCAGTCGGTATGTCCAATGGTTTTACTTCACCAGAAACTATTAAACTAAGTCAAACGCTCGACAATTTATTTAACCTAGGAAGGGGTTTATTGCGTTGATATTCGAATGTTAAATAATACATTATAAGCCCCTCTTGAACAAAGAAGCACTTTCCTATTTTGGAAAAGGAATGTAAAACGGACTGAGTAGTCTACAAATTATTTTTTAAAAATATAAGGGGGAAGGATTTTTTTGATCATTAAAATTTCTGAAATTAAAAGACAAGCCAAGCAATCATTAAAAGGAAATTGGGGATTAGTTGTATTACTTACTTTTATTTTGTTTTTAATCAATGCAGTTTTACCTAATGCTATTGATATAATCATGAATGGTGGATTTACAACAAGGATTAATCAAGATCAGACTTCGTTTAGTGCAGATATGGTTAGTTTATTAGTTTCAATTGTTTTAATTCCACTTTCCGTGACGGTTTATTGGTTTTATCTATCATTGATAAGGAATGAGCAACCGCAAATTTCACAGGTGTTTTCCAATTTAAAAGATATTAAAAAATTTTTAAAACTTCTTGGATTATCGTTCTTACAACATCTTTTGGTTTTTTTATGGTCTTTTTTACTTGTTGTTCCTGGAATTGTTAAAGCATTAGCTTACTCGCAATCCTATTATTTATTAAGAGACCATCCTGAATATTCCGTTATTCAAGCAATAACTGAGAGTAGGATGAGAATGAAAGGTTATAAGTGGAAATATTTCTTGCTTGGACTAAGTTTCATTGGTTGGGGTATTCTTTGTTTGTTTACATTGGGCATTGGATTATTGTGGTTGATTCCTTATATAGCAACATCCATTGCTACATTCTATAACGAATTAATTTACCCACAGGATAAGAAGTTTAAGAATAAAGAAGCAATATTATAATTCTTTTTGTAGTCATAGCCCCTCTCTAATGAGAAGGGCTTTTTCGTTTTTTATAGAGATTCGCCGTGAAGAAAAAACCGCCTCAAAAGGGTCTTTCTACTATTCATTAAAACCTCATTAAACATATTCTAATTAAAACTCGATGGTAGGAAAGTGATTTTTTATGTCTAAGTCGGACAAAGTATCAGTCCTTATTGAAATAGGGCATGAAAAAATAGAAGTAAATAGTTCGATTGCTGGACTTGGTTTTTTAATTGAAGCAATTATTAAATTTAAACAACACAAGGACAACCCACCTATTAAAATCATTTTATACCGATAAGATAAGGAATTTTTTCTTAACTAGCTGCAATCAAACTATTACGAGTAAATAATAAAGCCCCTCTCGAGGGCTTTATATTGTAAAAATTGACGATACGCTGGTTAAAATCAGACACAACTGATTCTGTAATTCTAGTTAGTCCATTTAACGCATCATTTGCTACGGCTGGTGTTTTGGCCGTGGTATGTGATTCTAAAAACTTTTTAATCTTAGGGGTGATGATTCCCTATTCCTGCTGTAGCTGAAGCGCATAGAAGACCTCCAAGAGCTAGTACGAATTGAGTTTCTAATGACATGTTATTTCCCTCCATTTTGAGAATGTAATAAGGCTAAAATCTCTTTGATTTTAGCCATCTCTTGAATGTTACTATCGTGCATTTCCTTCATTTCAGCTAATTGCGGCATGACTACATCATGTGTTTCTTGAAGCAGTTTTCTTGTTTCCTCTGCCTCCGCTTTTTGGGAAGCCCCAAGACCCGGCAAAGCTACTCCTTGGCAAAACAAGGAGCCATTCTTGGATGACTCCAGGAGGCTTGATGATAACTGCGACTCAGATTAAAATAAATAGAAACCAAATGCCCCCTTTGTAGTAGTGGACCACTCGAGAGCTTTCATTGTTATGGAATCGATAGTTGTAAAAATCTTTTTCATCCACTCACCTCCTTTGGTTTGTTACCTTCATGATGTTCTAATAAAAGTTTGAGTTTCATAGCTTCATATTCTTCAGGAGTTAAAGAATTATGGAATCCGTCTTTCATTACTAATGAAGCATTAAAGGTAGGAGCAGTTTCATAATGAATCCCCCTGCCCTTTCCTTCATATTGGTCACGACACTTAATGAGTTGATTGTATATACTGTCTAATGCTTCAGCTAGATCATCATGAGAAATGAGAAATTGATAAAACTCTTCCTCATTTTTGAAATCTCGATGAATGTGTCCGTGATAGTCTCTAAAGTTGTAAAGAAACCAAGCAACTTTACGCATATCGGCTGAATCCGCCCAACTTCTCTCTATAATGTGGTGACTTTGAAGTTCCTTAAAATTATCAATCCCTTGATGTTTACAAGAAAAACAACCCATATGTTCCACTCGTTCTAATTCCTTTTTCGCATATCTAAACTCTAATGTTCATCACGTCCGTCATGTTCAGGAGTATGAAGATATTCTGTAATGGTTCTTTTTTCAACATGTTCATCAACAACCTTTTTCAAGCCCATTCCCCCTTATTTCCCGTGGCCATAATAAAATAATCAATTTAATCCCCGTAAAAAAGCACCTACCCATAACGGCAAGGTACTTTTATGTGAATTTTTTTCATTTTCTAGCCGTATAAACTCGTTATTTAATCGATCAATTTCTTTATTTCGTGCTTTCAATTTCTCTTCCAATAACTCTTTCGAGACAAAATTAGCCTGCCAAGCATCCATTTTGGCGTCCATTTTCGTTACAATTAGCACAACATTTTCTAATTTTGTTTCAAACTTTGCCATCCGTTCGGCTTCCGAAAGTTCATTTGCCATTCCGCAATGCCCCTTCTGTGTCAACTTCCCTCCCTTTATTAGGTCGACAGGTGCAGGAGCATAAAAAACACTCGATCAATTATGACCAACTGATTTTGCAATGTCATTGATATAAGACGAGCAAATACGCCGCTTTCCTTCATGAAAATTGTCTAGTGGGATATCAAGCTTGAACCGAGCTAAATCTATTAAAATAGCTAAATAGTCGTAGCGAATTCCGAAATGATTTTTAGCATAGTCAACCATTTGGACCCGTTCATCATCAGTTAGCGTTTCATCGCGCCATACCTCCAACCTATCAATTTCTGCAAGATATTCTCCAAGAAGGGCTGTGCCCGTTGTCCTGCCTGCTTGTGCTTCAGCAAGTGTTTTATTATCAATGAAAAGCGCACAATGCGAAGGCCCATGAGTAACCCATTCAATTGTTTCCTCGACCAATCCTTTCCCCCAAACAAATAAAACATCGCCAGGTTTAATTTCAGAGATTTCCAATTTAATTCCCCCTTTCTTTTTTTATGCAAAATAAAAAGAGCCCGAATGGACTCTCATTGAACATGTTATTTTTTTGGCCTGTCATAAGCAGGATTTCCCTCCTTTTTACCGAATGGTAATAACAGGAAAGGAGGAGATGATAATGGAAGTAAGTGAACTATTTAAGGGACAAACATTAGATGCTGAATGCCCTGAATGTAAAAACAAAATACTGTTCGATGCTAGATTGGCTTTTAAAAATTATTCAGTAATTACATGTAATATATGTTCTAAACAAATTGATTTAGACACTACTGCTGCTAAGAAATCTGCCGAAAAAGCTGTTAATGAACTTAAAAATTTGTTTAAGTAATTAATAAAATCCTGACTGATAATCAGCCGGGACTTTTTAATTTGAATAAATTTCATAACTCTAATCCATAATGAGGCTATCCAAGTCACCTCAAATGCTTGGTGTTTTTGTTTTCTAAATCCATCCTTTTACGAGGGTGGATTTTTTATTTATCAATGCATCTTTTTGCCAAATTTAAGCCGTAATAGAACTACCAAGACTTATACCCACTTGGCGCGCCTTTGAATTTACCATCCTTTTATCACCTTAAGGTTGGATTTTTTTAGGGTCTTTTTTAAACTTCACTACGACGACTTTTGTTCCAAATAAAAAGAGCCCAGGAAGGATCTAATCTTAATCCTTATATATTTTTGAAGCGACTGAATATATGAAAGCCCAAAGGATACCCAGCAGCCCAATAAGAAAACTGATAATAGCTATTGCAATTCCTTCAAAACCACCTGGAAAAAACATACTTACCAATATAGTCCCAAATCCTAAAAATATTAAAAAATAGGGAATGGACACAATTTTTTTGTTTTCTCTTATACATTTAATAAATTTCCATAGCCCCCAAATTGAAATCACAAATATCACAATTATTAGGATCAAAACCCCTCTCCCCCTTCATTGGAATTTCCCCTCCTACATCTTACTTAAGATTTTTTAAATTATCACTTTGTTTTTAAATACCTCCGTAAAATAAAAATAGCCCTGGAAAGGTCTCTTATTTGAATATATTAGAGTACAAAAAGTAATCCCCACTAGTAATCAGCCGAGATTTTTTGATTCTATTTTCTAACTGCCTTCCATATATTCAAATGTGAATATATTCTAGGAGGTTTTCACTAATGGCAAGGTTAGAAGATAAATTTACTGTGTCTGAATTAGATAGTCTTTCACAAAAATTATGTGACATGCAAGCAAATGCGACTGCTTTGGAACTTCGTATTAATTCAAACGATCAAGAAATTGAATTGCTAGATACAGTCGATCATTTATGCAGAGTTGCAAACATGCTTTGTAATGTAGTAATTGAAGCAGACCTAAAGGGCAGTATCAAAACAAGTGAACCCCTCAATTATATTAATAATAAATTTTCAGGTGCCGAACTTTCACTAGAAAATTACCATAAACAAAAAAATATTAAACCTGCCTATTAAGGATCTCTTTTTTGAGATCCTTTTTTATGCCCACTGTCACAATCTAATCACGACGTCTTGAAAAACCGCAGCCTTAAGGCTGCATGACTGGCAAATTACTGAAGGGGGATGTAGAAATATCCAAAGTTATTTTTCAACAAGAACAAATGTTCCTGAAATGATATGTAGAAAGGGGGAATTTTTAATGAATAAAGATCATAAAGATCGTGGAATGAAGAAATGGAATGGCTTTTTCATACCCGAAACCATAAAGATGGATGATCATAAAAGTCCTAGAGCACATCTGGATGAAACGAAAATAGAAGAGATGGAACGGCTACTATCTAAAAGCATGAGCAGTGAAACTTACCCGTGCATAATCAAAAATCATTTTCCTCCATCTTCCTTAAGAATAATTTTATACTGGAAAGTATAAGGCAAACTTATTCGGATTCCCTCGATAAATGCTTGTGCTGCCTTTTCATTTTCAAAAGAGACTTCATTTTCTTCACCAATAAACGTATTTTCAAAATCAAATTCCTGACCATCTCGTTCAAAAGCTTTTACGATAAATTTCATAAGTTCTCCTACGCTTGTAGTTACTGATAATAAGGTGTAATTGAACTGATACCTTGATATAAACTAATTTTCCATTAACTTTACCAGTATTTTTGGAGAAATTCTACCTATGGCTAATCAAATGATTTTTATTAGTATCCTTTTCGGGAATGATTTTGTACTCAAAATTTGATGGTAAACTGCTTTTTATGGCATTAATAAAAAATTCAAATGCTTCTTCAGATTCAAAAAGGATATCACCAATGATTTTATTTTCAATTTCAAGTTCTTTTCCTTCAGCATCAATTATTATTACCCTAAATTTCATCATTGCACTTCCTCATGATTGACTAAACCTATATGAACAATTTAATACCTTGATTTTACTACAGTCCTTACTTTATTAGGATATTGATATGAAAGTGTTATAAAAGTGTTATGAGGTTGTTATAAAAAAGTGGGATGCTAAAATAATGAACTATGGAGAAAGGGAAATTTACTCTAGGTTATTGTATTGGTTTTATTTGTTGGAGAATAAATCATATTAATGATTGAAAAAAATTCCCTTTGTTGTAAAAAATAAAATCACTATCTTTCCTAATTCTTGGACAAAACTTAAAAATGTTGTATTTTTTATTTCCAAGTAAAGCTTCTCATCGTAATAGACTGGGGCTCTGTAAGTTGCCGCACATAGATCAGAATCAAGGGTTCAAAGAACGATGCCGAATTCGTAATTCTAGGCAATTTTCCACAGAGTATCGCCAGAAATAACAGAAAAAGTAACTGCAGAAAGTCACTGGTTATTTGCAAGATTTTTATAGATTAATTTACTATACAATTCACATAAAAAAATACCTTGGAAACCACACCAAGCTACTCTTTTAACAGCACTCTTCGACTGTAGATTTACTCCAATAGGGAATACCTGCAAGTTCAAGATCCGCTTTCGGCATCTTTCCTCCACTGTAATACACATTTAATTTACGTTTATCATAATTCAATCCATGTTCCGATAAGAAATCAACAAACTGCTTTTGATTAAAATAATCAACTGGCGTGTCTCGAAGAATTGAATGGGTAGGTTTTTGAATTAAACGTATCCTCACGAAAAAACTGGGTCATTAATTCTAATGCAAATTCAAGCCTTTGATTCTCTAAATGGTGATAAAACAATCCGATATTAAAACTTTAGGTATAAAGGCTAAGGGTAAATAGAAGGATTTACTTTCCTCTTTCATCTCTTAAAATACATAGAAGGAGGTAGAGCAACATGTTATTGCTTCAAAGATTGATTGCGTTTTGACGTAAAGTTGATTCACGTTTCAAAGGAACCTGTAGAAGTATAATGGAAACATGTAGTTTAAGTTAAGGAAGGTTGATAGAGTTGGGGGAATTTCTAGATTTTTTATATGAGGATTTTAGGTACAAACTTTTTGTACCGAGCGAATATCAAGCAGAAAAAGATACTCCTTTGATGGTGATGCTTCATGGATGTGAACAAAATCCGGATGATTTTGCTGCTGGAACAAATATGAACGGACTTGCTGAAAAAGAAAACTTTCTCGTACTCTATCCTGACATGAATCACCTGTTTAATCCTTGGAATCCGTCTGGTTATAACCCTTTTGGCTGCTGGAACTGGTTTTTAGATAAAAATCAGCACCGTGGAGAGGGACATCCCAAGTTAATTAATGCGATCATTAATCAGGTTAAAAGTACGTACCTCATTGATTCAAGTGAGGTGTACGTAGCGGGCTTATCTGCAGGTGCGGCACTTGCTTGCATTCTTGGAGTTACCTATCCAGATGTATTTAGCGGTATCGGAGTGTGTTCGGGACTTCCCTATGATGCTGCTAATGTATTTTTTCTAACCGATCCAATGGCTATGGCTGCTAAAGAAGGCATGCAAAAAGGCGTTTCGGATCCCTATTCATGCGGTAACAGCGCCTTTCAGGAAATGGGAAAGTTCAAGAAGAAAATGCCTGTCATTGTTTTCCATGGTATCTGCGATACGATTGTACATCCAATTAATGGCCAGCAGGTTATCATACAATGGGCACAAACTAATTTTCTTGTAGAAGGAGGTACAGGAAGAGCTGATATTACACCTCTCCAGGTCAAATCAGGCTTTATCAATGGAAAAAGTTGTACTCAACATGTATTCGGTGATGGGGGCGGTGAACGTTTAATGGAACTTTGGATGATCGATCAAATGGGGCACACATGGTCTGGTGGGAGCTCGAATGGTTCATATACCGACCCATCAGCCCAAATGCAACAGAAATCATCTGGAATTTCTTCACCAAACATCATCAGCGCCCTGTTGAAAATCTGGACGAAACAACTAAAAAGAACTTTTTTCATGGCCTTTTTACGAAGATTTTTAAGAAAAGAGGATAAAGCTATTCATCTTATACTCTTGGGTCCAGGCAATTCTTTATACCTGTTTTGTTAAGAAAAAATGCTATCTTAATTCACAAAAACTGCTAAAAACGGGTAGTTTCCCCCCCAGAAATTCATTTCCATTCTAAGAGGTTAGTCCTTTATGATCGTGCCTATTATTCTTTTAATCCTGAGCCCAAATATGGTTTAACTTAATCTTTTTCAAACGTTTTTTCTCTTTTTCGCAAAACTCTTCGACTCTAGATTTACTCCAATAGGGGGTACCAGCAAGTTCAACATCCGCTTTCGGTATTTTCTCTCGACTGTAATACACATTTAATTTCCGCTTATCATAATTCAAGCCATGTTCCAATAAGAAATCAGCAAACTGCTTTTGATTATAATAATGATCTAGCGTTTCTCGAAGAATTGAATGGGTAGGTTTTTGAATTAAATACGTATCCTCTTGAAAGAACTGAGTAACTAATTCTAAAGCGAAATCAAGCCATTCATTACCTAAATGGTGATACAATAATCCGATATTAAAACTTTCCTGTTCGGGTGCTTCAAGAAACCAAGCTATTTTTTAAAAATACAGCTTCAACATCTGTTAATCCTTTCATTACTTCTTCCACCAATAAGATGCTCTCATAAGCCTTTAATTTACCTTTAAATTCCAAGATCGTTTCAATGATTCGTTTAGTTGAACGTTTCATCTTTTTCCCTCCTTATTTACGTAGTCAATTTAACAATAAAATATATTGTTGACAAAGTCACAAAGAAACCTATTTTATTACTGTTTTTTATGCTGAATCCTTACGCAGCATGGATGCAGCCGTCTTGTTGGGGTTTGATACCCCTAAACAAGACGAACTACCATAAAAAATGAAAAAAAATAAAGAAGAGGGCGAACCCTCTCCTTTGGATTTTACTTTTTACATTCTGTTTTCATGCTGTAGTATTCATCGGCATTTACAATGAGATGATCTACACCTCGATACTGAGAATTTTACCCATCAACAATTGTAATCGGGTTATCTTTTATGTTTAGTCTAATCAAATAAGGGGTTCCACTTAAAACCTAAGTTAATATCCCAATTCTTTTTTAAGACTTTTAATTTACATCAATTTAGTTGTCTTGTAAGTTATAGGGGCATTGAATTTCGCCTGGAATTATACTCATTTTAACGCCAAAAAAGAAGTTATGTGATCTATTGCTTGTTCAGCATCATTACCTTCCGCATAAATATTAAGCTTTTCTCCTTTTGAAATCATTAATATCCTAATACTGAGAGAACTTTTTACATTTATTTGAAGATTTTTGTATTTAATAAGGATATAACTATTGAATCGATTTGCTTCTTGAACCAATTGCATTAATTGATCATACTGATTAAAATCCTGTGTCAAGGTAAAAGGAACCTCTTTTCTCATTTTTATCACCACCTAAAACACCAATTCATACTTTTTTAATTTTCGGTTATTAAAATACTGTTATAGGAAATCCATAGGTGATTTTTACACTTATATGTATTTTATAATATTACTATAAATTGGAAATCGATTTATAACAATAGGGTTTTTTTGTAGAAAAAGCGTTTTTTATATTGATTTTTCTTTATGAAGACCGTTTTGGAACATCTTTTAATGATCTTCATCTAAAAAAGTTAAAAAATAGAAATAAAACTATTAATAAAGTTAACTATAAGTCAAGAAAAAATTACCATATCAAATTTACAATAATAAATAAAATTTTACCTTTGTATAGGATTCAGTCCTTCCTTTTTAGACCCCTTTTTGAAAAATGGTTATGTGAAACATAGTGATTTTATTGGGGGCTTTAGTAAACGGAATAGGTGTTAGTATTGGTACTTTATTAGGCGGTCTGCTTCGTCGTATACCAGAAAGTATGAAGGACACTGTTATGAATATAATGGGTTTAGCCATTATAGTTCTGGGAATACAAATGGGGCTTAAAACCGAGAACTTTCTTATAGTGATTTTAAGTTTTGTTTTTGGGGCGGTAATGGGTGAGTTGTTTGCCATAGAGGATAAATTAACCCGGGAGTTTGGTTAGAGAAAAAAGTCGGCTCAAGTAAACAAGGAATCATATCACAAGGATTTATAACAGGTACCTTAATATTCATAGTTGGAGCAATGGGTATCATAGCGTTAGATAGTGGAATTAGGGGCAATAATGATGTCTTATACACAAAAACTATTATAGATACATTTTGTAGCGTTAATATTGACTACAACACTGGGGATTGGGGTCTTATTTTCTGCAATTCCAGTTATTTTATATGAAGGTTTAATTACTATATTTGCAACCCAAATTGAACGTGTTATTCCTCGTGCTTTAATAAAACACTTTATAATAGAAATGACAGCTACTGGTGGGATTATGATTATTGCAATCGGTTTAAATTTAACGGGGATTACAAAATTCAAAGTGGCTAACCTTCTTCCTGGAATAGTTGTTCCTTTACTGATCGTTTCAATTATGTATCGATTAAATCATCCTTTTGAAAGTTTGTATATAATGCATCGGCCACAACAGACAAAAAGCAATTTCTGTCTGTCATTCATTAGTATTTCATAGGCAAACATACAGAAACTATTGAACTCCCAGTTAGCACAAGAAGCGACTGCCCTTGTTGAGCAATCGCGCCCTTTTGCGGAAGATCAATGCATAAACACTATTCAAGATTAGCACTCTAATATTTACAACTACATATAAAAAAATGTCCACCTGAAAAATTGTAACAGATGGGGATAGTATATACAGCTATTTATTTTCACCTGGAAATAAAATTGCAACAATAATTATATCGTTATTAATCCGTTCGAAATAAATTCGGAATTTTTTAACCACAATCCTTGAGCCATAAATAGAAATAAGTGCTAATCCTCGTTACAGTAACGCACCCTATTCTTGAATAAGTAGTTTCCTACTATTAGCTGATTTAGCTAAACAACTATATATGTAAAAAATATCCAAACGAGTGAAATTTGTTTCAACAATGGCTTTGGGAACTTCAGTTTTCGCCGCTTGTACAGATGTGGCTGATTGTGCACACATGGATAAAGGTAAATGTGTTTCTATGTGTGCAAAAGAAATGAACCGTGGGGTTTCTGAATGTGCAACTTCAACTGATTGTCCAATGACAACTGGATGTCAGTAAAATACACGGCCAAAAGATAAATGATAAAAGAGTTACTGCTCCAGATCAGCTTTAATTATTGGATGTATGAGTAAAGATTGAGTAATCATTTATTATTAGAACTATCCTCATAATAAAATTAACCGCATTTAATTAAATGTGGTTTTTATTAATCGTAAATAATTCGCAATCCCTGTCTCTCCAACCAATCCAGTTTTTCCCCCCTGACTTGGAAAATAGCTTAGAATATCCTTAACAAGAGGAAAGTAAATGTTTTGACTATTTATTGAATAAACATTCCAAAGTCCTTTTCTATTTTCAGTTATTAGATCTGCATTTTTTAATATTCTTAAGTGATGACTAATGCAGGGTTGACTTATATCTAAAATTTCAGAAAACTCACCAACGTTCGAATTTTTTAAAAGAAGGATTGCAATCATTGATAATCTGGTATCGTTCCCTAAAATTTTTAAGATGTCTGCAATTCCTTGATATTCCACATACTCCCCCCTTTAAAACACACCCTATTGTATCGTTTAAAATAGAGAACCACGAATCAAGTTAAAGGAATCCATTGCAAACAACTCAATCATAAACCCTATTCACCATAATTATAAAAAATAAAAACCATCATTTTGTTTCATCATAAAAGTGCTTTCCAAACGGAAAGCACTTTTATGTTTATTTGTCCTTAACTCGTAGAAGTCTTAAGCCATTTAACGTTACGATAAGAGTGGCACCCATATCTGCAAATATAGCAATCCATAAGGTTAACCAACCAGGAATGACTAATAGCAAAGCAATGAGTTTAATTCCAAGGGAGAAAGTAATATTTTGTTTAATAATACTTAAGGCTTTCCTACTTAGTTTTAAGGTAAAAGGAAGTTTACCTAAGTCATCTGCCATTAAAGCTATATCAGCCGTTTCCAAAGCAGTATCTGTTCCAGCTCCACCCATGGCAATTCCAACAGTGGATGCAGCTAAAGCTGGTGCATCATTTACTCCGTCTCCAACCATTGCCACATGGTCATATTGATTCCGTAGCTCTTTAATAAACGTTAATTTATCTTGTGGCAAAAGTTCGGCTTGAATATCAGTAACCCCTACCTGTTTCCCAATTGCCGCTGCAGTCCCTTTATTATCTCCTGTTAACATAATCGTTTTTTGAATACCTAATATATGAAGTTGTTGGATAACCTTCTTGCTGTTATCTCTCACTTCGTCAGCGACTGCAAGTAAAGCCAATACTTCTGTCGATGTACCAGCCACCATAACCGTTTTTCCTTGATTTTGCAGTTTAGTAATGGTTTCTTTTAAAGTAGTTGGAATTTCATATGTTAAAAGTTCCTCAAACAAATTCGGACTACCTATATAATACGTCTCATCATTTACATTGCCTTTGATACCTTTTCCCGTTATCGATGAAAATTCTTCAATAGCAATACTTTGATAAGGTAATTTGTTATCCTCTGCTTTTTTCATAATGGCAGAAGCTAAGGGATGTTGAGATCCATTTTCTAAAGCTGCAACAATCGTAAGAAGTTCAATCGAATTGATAATGGTTTGTGGTAGATAATCCGTTACCACAGGGACCCCTTTTGTTAACGTCCCTGTTTTGTCAAAGGCAATAGCTTTGATTGCTCCCATCTCCTCTAAATGCATCCCGCCTTTAATAAGGACTCCATTTCGAGCAGCATTTCCGATGGCTGTTACAATCGAAACAGGAGTGGAAATAACAAGTGCACAAGGACACCCAACTACTAATACCGCTAACCCCTGGTAAACCCATTTACTCCAATCACTTTCAAACAATAGTGGAGGAAGTACGGCTACACCCAGAGCAATAAACATTATGACTGGTGTATAGTATTTAGCAAAGAGATCTACAAAAGCCTGAGATGGAGCCCTCTCTCCTTGTGCTTCTTCAACTAAGTGAATAATCTTTGCAATTGTGGTATCATCCACATGTTTCGCAACCTTTATTTCAAGAAGTCCTTCTTCATTTAATGTTCCAGCAAATACTTCATCATCTACCGATTTGGAAACAGGTACAGATTCACCTGTAATCGCAGCTTGATTTACGGCAGATATTCCTTTTACGACGATCCCATCCATGGCAATTTTTTGACCAGGTTTTACAATCATAATGTCGCCAATTTGAATTTCGTCCACTTCAACAGTCAACTCTTTATCCCCTCTTCGAATCATTGCTTCCTTCGGAGTAATATCCATTAAAGAACGAATCGATTGTCTAGCTTTATCCATCGAAAAGGATTCTAGAGCTTCACTTATGGCAAAAAGGATAACAACCGTGGCTGCTTCACCCCACTGACCAATTATGGCTGCCCCAATGACAGCTATTGTCATCAATGTTCTCATATCAAACTGTAAACGGAGTAAATTCTTGAATCCTTCTAGAAATAACCGGTAACCTCCTATTAAAATGGAAACTCCATATGCTAAAACGGTGGCTACATGCTGTTCTCCGTTGAATTGCCCAGAAATCCATCCTATAACTAAGAAAACAAACGATGCAATAACCATTGAATGTTTTTTCAAAAACGGCTCTTTTTTCTCCTCGAATTTTTGTTTTTCAGGAATCACTTTCAATTTTTCGAAAGCTCCTGCTTTCTCTAGCTCTTCGATTGTTGTATCACCATATACCGTAAGTTTTGACGCCCCGAAATTAACACTTGCATTAGAAACACCATCCAGGTGTTTTACGTTCGTTTCGAACTTATTGGCACAGCCAGCACAGGTGAATCCCTGAACACGGTAAACGTTTTTTTCATTTGTTTTTTCTAAAGCGTTACTCATGCTTTTCCACCTCCTTTTGATGCGTAAAGGCGATTTGAATGAGTTGTCTCACATGATCGTCATCCAAGGAATAGAAGACCAATTTTCCTTCTTTACGATATTTCGCCAAGCCTAAATTACGAAGCAGTCGTAAATGATGGGAAGCAGTAGCTGTGGTACTTCCAACAATGTTTGCTACGTCACATACACACAATTCAACCTCTTCGCTTAAGGCATAAGCAATCTTAATTCTTGTGTCATCGGACAATGCTTTAAATATTTTTACAACCTGCAAAGTATTTTGCTGGGAAACAGATTCTTTTACCCGTTTAACTTTCCCTTCATCAACACAGGTTACTTCACATATATCATCGTGTGTCAAAAGTGCATACCCCCTTATTCAAATGCCTATTTGATTATTAGTATATGCAAAATTATTCTAACGGTCAAACAATCATTTGAATGTAGATACTACTCTTTAAGTTTAGAATCATAAGGCATAGCCCAAAAATGATAAGACGATAAGATGAAACTATCATAATTGATAAAGATTATCATTATCATAACTTCTCTTATAAGGAGAGTAGAATCATGTATAGAAAAATCTTTAATTTAAAGACCTTGCTAATAGCTGTTTCGTTAGTAGTGGTAATTGGTATTATCATATGGCAAGGGGTAAACTATCATGGTAATCCTGACCCTATTGCAAAAAACATATCACCAGGTGCTGCTATTATTAATACTGCTATCCTTGTTTTTCGAGAAGGTTTAGAAGCCATTTTGGTATTATCCGCTATTATTTCTGGTTTAGTTCGAAAAAAACAAGATAATTATTGGAAACCAATCTCAGCAGGTGCTGGTGTTTCCTTTTTAGCTACACTTGCAACATGGTTTATTGTTGTCGCAATTATTTCTTCTGTAAATGCATCACAATTGAATATTCAAGCATTTACTGGAGTTCTAGCAGTGGTTGTTCTTTTAATTATTATGAATTGGTTTTCCATAAAATTTATTGGACAGGTTGGATAAGCCTGCATAATCGAAAGAAACAAGAGTTAACAGGCAATAAAGATGAAGGGTTAAATTCCAGTACATTTTGGTCCCTTTTCCTTTTAGGTCTTACATCGGTTTATCGTGAAGGTTTTGAGGTCGTTCTTTTCCTTCAAAATTTAAGATTGAAAGTTGGTTCTGATATTATCCTTCAAGGGGCTTTAATTGGGGTAGCTTTAACCATGATCGTGGGAGTTCTTACCTTTTTAGCTCAGCGTCGTCTTCCCCATAAAAAGATGCTGGTCTTTACTGGTGGACTCTTAGTAGTTGTGCTTGAGGTAATGATGGGAGAAACCATTCAAGAAATGCAACTAGCTGGTTGGATAGGTACTACAACCATAAACATTAATATTCCAAATTGGGCAGGAGTCTGGTTCTGTATATTCCCAACCGTTGAGACATTATCTTTCCAAGCTTTAGCTGTTATATATGTATTAGGTTCTTATTTCGCTGCTCGTTATTTTACGAAGAGAAAAGCAATGAAACAAAAAATGATTTCAAACAATGCAAACCCAAGAGTAATAAATCAATGAGAAGAAAAGAGCATACCATGAGGTTTGCTCTTTTTTCAAAAAATCTAAGCTAATCGATTGATTAGCCTACTTATTTTTTTGCCGGATAGGTTCTGATCCCTACCTTCTGAAAGGTCAGAAGGCTTGCGCTGTTTAACGATTTTGATCTTTCAATCTTTTGATTTTCCGGTTTTCGGCTCGTTCGGTATGGCGGCGTAAGCCGTAAATGGAACAGGAACCTACGGAATGTAGGCGTGAGCCGTACAAACCGTGTTTTTTTATCTAAAGTTGCAAAAACACTTAAAACCCTTGTAGGTAAAACAAAAATATATAATGTCACACATCATAGGAGCGTAAGTCACGCTCCTTTTTAGTTGTTGTGGAAGAGGTCTTCGTAGAGGTCTAAAATAAACAAAGTAAAACTCTTGTATAATGTGTGACATTATAAAAAGGCACAAGCGTAACAATGCTTTGTGCCTAAAATCATTATTTAATGTTACATAGTAATCGGTCCATTTAATGCCGAAGCGACACGTACGGAATGACAGAAAGGACGATTTTTTCCTTTTTTGAACAGTCCGAAGTGCTCCGCCCCAAAGTAGTTCAGTATGCTTTTAACCTAAAATCAAAAGTCCTTATTTCTGTAGAAAAATCGGAGCCTTAAGGCTGCATGACTACCAAAACCAGAAATGGTAAAGCTTTTTCATGACGGAAACCATTAAAATGTTGAAAGACATTTGGCAGGATGAAAATAATAGAAGGCTACAGCCACTCCAAGCTACATGGCCATCTGTCCCCTCTTCCAAGATACTCCGCATAGTAAGTGTAGACCCCATATCATTCATTTAGGCTGATGACTGAAACGATAATCGTTTATACCTTGAAATGCTTCAATTCCTTTTTTCAAACGCTGCAATCCATCTTCAAGTCGCTCTTTCGGGCAGGCATAGTTCAGTCTAATGAAGTGATTACCATTGCCACCAAAATTATTGTTGACTGTCCACGGATTGTCTACGTAAAACGTATTGTCACCAGAAGGCATTACAATTACAAGATCCCTTTCCATTGCCCATCTCACAATATTCGTTCCTGATACCCAGTCTGTGTAGTTACCTAAAACGCCATGGAGAAGATATAATGTCTTGTATGGTTTATCCTCTCTTACGGGCATGCCTGAAAAAGTCATTTTATCCACTGGTATTATTACATTCATTGGAACTGTTCTTGCCAAAGTCTTAGACATAAAATTAACCTGAATTAATGCTAATTATAATCCCCATTTCTTTATTTTATCGTTAAGTGATTGGAACATTAATTTACCAAGATGAATGTCATGATTGTAGGATATTAAATGCCTTTTCCATCTTTTAATAGCTGTAAAAAGGTGATTAATCTTGGTTTGTTACATACCTCATCCATAGCCCACCATCGTCCAGTTTTTCGACTTCTTTTAAGAAGAAATTTACGGGTTTAGGTTTGTTTAGATAAGAACTCGTTTCAAATAGTGTCACAGAGTTGGATGCACCATCTGCAATTGGGACTAAAATGAGGCTCAATTCATCAATTAATCCTTCATTCAAAAAGGAGCCATTTAAAACTCCTCCACCTTCTAGCATTAATTCATCGATTGAGAATAGATTTTTTAACTTTTCCACTACGACAGTAAAATTTAATCGTTCTTTTCCACCGAAAATATAAGATATACCTATTTTTTGCAGATGAGCTAGATAGGCATCAGATACTTGTTCTGTAAGCACTTCTATAATGTGATCTCCTAATCCGTAGTCATCTGTAATGTAGTTTTTTGTCCATCCTAGTTTCCCATAAGGGTCTACTGCAATGGCATAACTTTTTGCATCTTTATTTGCAACGTAATCAGTTCTAGGGATTGTCGGAATGTTATCTTGTTTTAAATCTAATTTATGTCCAAATGTAAAGTGTTCCTCCATGGTAATCCTACCACACATCCATGCTTTACATCCGTAACGTCCATGAATTTTTTCGTATTCATCTGTAAAATAAGCTGTCCGTTCCTCATTCAAATAATCTCCGATGATTTTCCCATCCAATGAAGTTAGCATGTGGCAGATTATATATGGTCTTTCCATTGTATTTCCCCTTTAAGTGATAAAATACTGCCCCAAAAGTGTGTAAATGGGGCAACTAAAGAGATAAGATTAACCTACTTGAACTGTTGGTCGGATAATCATTTCATTGATACCAACATCTGAAGGTTGCTCAATTGCAAATGCAATGGCACGAGCAATGCGGTCAGCATCAATTGCCACTTTGTAAAATTCATCTAAGCCTGCTTTCATCGTTGAATCTGTTGTAGTTTCTAAAAGTTCACTGGTAACAGCCCCAGGAGAAATATTAGTCACACGGATATTCGTGCCACTCATCGCTTCTTCTTGGCGTAAACCTTCGGAAATGGCTCTTACTGCAAATTTGGTACCACAGTAAACCGTTCCACCAGGGTAGATGTTATGTCCAGCTACCGAAGAAAGATTAATAACATGACCTGATTTACGTTCCCTCATCGAAGGAAGAATAGCAGCAATAGCATAAAGAACGCCTTTGATGTTGACATCAATCATCTTATCCCACTCATCAACTTTATTCTCAGAAAGAAAAGCTTGTGGCATGATTCCAGAATTGTTGACTAGCACATCAATTTTTCCAAACTCTTTTAGAGCATACGCAGCGAGTTCTTCCACTTGTTGACGAGAAGTCACGTCTGTCACTTTATAAATTGCTTGCCCGCCGCTGGATTGAATCTCAACTTGTAGTTTCTTTAATCGGTCTTCACGACGAGCAGCTAGAACCAACTTTGCACCTTTTGACGCAAGTTCTTTTGCAGTAGCTTCTCCAATTCCGCTAGAAGCACCAGTAATAATGACAACTTTATCTTGAATATTAGACATAATAAATTACACCCTTTCTTAATTTTTAGGAATAACCTTATTCATCGTAGTAAAAATCAATACTGATTGATTAATCAACATCTGTTTATAATTATAAAAAGAAACATGATTCTTTCAATCGTTAATTTAACGAAATTCGTTGATTATTGAACAAATCAGTCTAAATTGTTGATTATTCTTACTAAAATTTTTACAAAATGTTTTTAATCAATTTTTTCAATAGTAACGGTAATATTACCTTTCATACCTGTAAGCTTCTCGATTCCAGATTCAATCTTCCCTAATTTAATAAGTCCATTTGCAAAACCAAAGTCCCGATAAAATATAGCCAAATTTCCCCATGGTGAATAATAAGTGAAATCACCATGTTAAAAAATCTTTGCTAGTTGGATTATCATTCATTTTCACTATTACTTCCTCGTTGTTAAATGTCATTTTTATACTGCTAATAGTACCTCCTCATTAAATGACTTTCTCGTATTTCGCCACTTTACTATTAAGACTAAAAGATACCGCCGCAATAATTGCAGCAATTGCCACTGATGCGGCCCCTATCCAACTAACTGCATGAAAGGATGTACCTCTTACTGCTATACCCCCAATTCCTGCGGCAGCTGCTATCCCCAACTGTATGAAGGAGCCATACAGGCTAAGCATAATTCCCGAAGCTTCTGGAGCAAGCCAGACCAGATTATATTGCATACCTGGGCCAGACGACCATGCTGAGAAGGACCATAGCATGAGCAATGGAATGGCGACAAACGTTGACCTGGCAATAGTGGATAGCAACACAAGAGCTATGACGTGAACAACCAGCCCGCCGACAAGAGTTCGGGGGTTACCGATTCGATCCGTCATGAATCCACCAAACTTTGAACCTATTAAGGTAGCAATACCGAAGGCAAACAAAGCACCGCTCACTTCTTGTCCGTTCATGGATGTAACGGTTAATAGGAAGGGGGCAATATAGGAATACATCACCCCATATCCTAACTGCCAAAAGAAAGTTGCACCAAGGCACATTAAAATTTCCGGGTTCTTTAAATAAGAGAGTTGCTTGCCCAGAGGAACGGCAGCCCCGTTATTTGTGGCAGGAATCGTTCGTATGATAACGAAAATTGCAAGTAAACTAAGAACACCGATACCCACAAAGATTAGCTTCCAATCGTATGCTATGGCTACAAGACGACCAATTGGTACACCGATGATAATGGCAGCACTAAACCCAAGTATAATGGTACCAATAGCACCTGCTTGTTTTTCGGGTGATGCTAATTTTGCTGCAGCAGTCTTCGCAGCAATAGCAAAAACTCCACTTCCTAGAGCAAGTATAATGCGTGAGACGATTAGAAGACCGAAGCCTGTAAAGGTAAATGTCATCATGCTGCCGAGCACCATTAAAATAAGAGAGAGTATTAATAACTTTCGCTGATTCATTTTTGTTGTCGCCATGACGACAAGAGGAGAACCAAACGCATTAGCAAGAGCAAATACGGTGATTAGTTGTCCTGCCACCGCTACCGAAACATGATTCGAGGCAGCAACTTTATCCAAAATACCTGCAATAACGTACTCTGATGTACTGACCATGAAAGTAATAAGGGCCAGCAAGTAAATTTTCCAAGTGTTTTTCATATTTTTGCTTTTCACCCCTTTAGAAATTCCAGATACAACTCATTTTGTTGAGAAAAGCCCTAATATACCATTACATTAGGGCTACTGTTGGGCGAAAAATTACTTCATTTAATACTAAAACTATTAGATAACTTGTTTCGTTGGACGAATCATGATTTCACTTACTGCAACAGTTTCATGTGTGCTAATGGCATATGCCACTGCATCAGCAATGTCGCTAGATTTCAAACCCAAACCTTCTATTTTTGCATTATTCTTAACCCATTCACGGTTTTCGGGTTCGTTAATCGTTGTATAAAGTTCAGTGTCTACTAATCCTGGAGAGATAATAGTTGAACGAATATTGTTTTCACGCTCTTCTTGGCGTAATCCCTCCATGATGGCTCGAACAGCAAACTTTGTCCCGCAATATACAGCAGAACCAGGATAGACGACATGCCCTGCAATGGAGTCAGTCGCAATAATTTGACCTGATTGTTGTTTCTTCATGATAGGTAAAACCGCTGCAATCCCATTTAAAACACCCATGATATTGATGTCTAACATTTGTCGCCATTCATCAAAGCGTGTTACTGAAAGTGGAGCAGTTGGCATGATTCCAGCGTTGTTGTAGAGTACATCTACACGACCGTATTTTTCCATTGCCAAATCAACAACGGCTTGAACTTCTTCTTTATTTGTTACATCTGCCACAGCATATGAAATTTCAGCATTTGGTATAGATTCTACAAGAGCTTTCAAACGATCATCACGACGAGCCGCAATGACTAATTTTGCCCCTTCTTGTGCAAGTTTCTTGGTTGTTGCTTCACCAATCCCGCTTGATGCACCCATAACAATAACTACTTTTCCTTCAATATTTGTCATGATAAATTTCTCCATCATTTTTGTTATAATCTTTATTTATTTCACTGACTTCGTTGGACGAATCAGGATTTCACTTACCGCAACAGATTCAGGTGTGCTGATTGCATATGCTACCGCATCAGCAATGTCGCTTGGGCTCAATCCCACACCTTCTATTTTTGCATTATTCTTCACCCATTCACGATTTACAGGGTCGTTAATAGTTGTATAAAGTTCTGTATCTACTAATCCTGGGGAAACAATAGTTGAACGGATATTGTTTTCTCTTTCTTCTTGACGAAGCCCCTCCATAATAGCTCGAACAGCAAATTTTGTACCGCAGTATACAGCAGAACCAGGATAGACGACATGCCCTGCAATGGAGTCAGTCGCAATAATTTGACCTGATTGTTGTTTCTTCATGATCGGTAAAACCGCAGCAATCCCATTTAAAACACCCATGATATTAATGTCTAACATTTGCTGCCATTCATCAAAGCGTGTTTCCGAAACTGGGGCAGTTGGCATTACTCCAGCATTGTTGTAAAGTACATCTACACGACCGTATTTTTCCATTGCCAAATCAACAACCGTTTGCACATCTTCTTTATTCGTTACATCTGCAACAGCATATGAAATTTCAGCATTTGGTAATGATTGAACAAGAACTTGCAAGCGATCTTCACGACGAGCCTCAACGACTAATTTTGCTCCATCTTGTGCCAGTTTCTTGGTTGTTGCTTCACCAATGCCACTTGATGCACCCATCATAACAACAACTTTTCCTTCAATATTAGTCATGATAATTCCCTCCTTTTCTTAGTACTTATATCCTGGTTTTTTATACAACGTTTTTTCTTTTCCTAAAATATCAGGCTTATATACTTCTTCCGCCCATTTCGCATTCGGAATTTCTTCAAATGAAACAGAAATGCTTTCCTCTCCAGCGTTCACTGTTTCCATAACAGCTTGCACTATCTTATCTGTAAGTTCTTTTTTTAATCCTCAGATCTACCTGGCATAAGTTTTACAATAATGTGTTGCATCCACTATTCTCCCATCGTTAAATTTTTCATTCATTTTCGGGAATAACTTCATTTACACAACTTAATGCGTTCAGTGTTCTCGGAAAGCCCATATATGGAAGGCAGTGGGTGATGGCGGTGATCAATGTTTCCTTGTCATTGCCCACATTTTTGTTACCTTGCACATGTGCTTTCACCTGACCTTCAGCACCGCCCAGGCTACTTACGATGCAGAGTGTCAACAACTCCCGTGTTTTCAAATCAAGTCCGCCACGAGTGTAAAAGTCTCCAAAGCAAAAAGCGGAAAGGTATTCCTGCATATGCTTTTGATTTGATGGTGCACTCTCTTGCATTTTTGCAATGGCATCACCAAAAATCTCTACTTGTGTTGCAAGTCCCTTTTCAAAACGATTATCTTCATCTACAGTCTTTTGGCTTTCAATTGGTAATGGAATATTCTTGGATTTAAAAACCTCATTGACTTCATTGATGGCGTTTAATGTTTTTGGAAATCCAATGTATGGAGAACACTGGTAAATAGCCTCTTTGATTTCTACAGGTGTCAGCCCGACGTTCAGTGCCGCACCAACATGTGCCTTGAGCTGAGGCAACGTCTGGTTCGTAGTAAGCACTACCAGAGTGATAAGTTCACGTTGCTTGTCATCCAGATTGCCTTGGTAAAAAACTTCTCCAAAAATGAAGCGGCTAAGAATGTCCTGAAAATCAGGATCGGTAGCGTATGCGGCTGGTACTCCATTTCCAAATAGCTGCTTGTATTTTTCCTTGCTCTTTTCAACACGGTCCATAAATAAGCCTCCTGTTTGAAGTTAATTTACTTTTATTATTCCAAAAGTTAGCTAAACATGATGCTTTAAAAATTAATATTGATTGATTAATCAACACCTGTTTATAATTATAAAAAAGCCCTTCATACTTTCAATGGTTAAATTAACACAATTCGTTGATTACTCAACAAATCAATTAAAATTGTTGATTATCTTTAGAAAGATTGGTGAATTAAAATGTCTAAAGTAGATAGAAGAATAGCCAAAAGCCAAGTAGCTATAAAAAATGCTGTAACTGAACTGATGTCTGAAAAAAGTTTTGACGACATTACCATTCAGGATATTGCTGACAGAGCAGATGTTAATCGAGGAACCATTTATCTTCATTACATGGATAAATACGACCTCCTGGATAAGATGATTGAAGAACATATAGACAATCTCCGAGAACTATGCCAATCGGCAGCTGAGATGACTTTTCAAGAAGGAAATTATGTCTGGTACAAATACTTTGAGCGTCATTATTTATTTTTTTCAACGATGTTAGCGAGTAAAGGTGCACCATATTTTCGTAGTCGTTTTCTTGATTTAGTCATCGAAGAGTTTAAAGCTGAAGTGGATATAGAAGTAGGAAAAAACTACGGATTAAATGAAGAAGTTATTCTTCAATTTTTTGGCTCAGCGGTCGTTGGGGCAGTGGAATGGTGGTTCAAGAATGGAATGCCATTGCCAGCTCGTGTCATGGCTGAACAAACGGGGGCATTGTTAGATAGGAATTTTGAATAAAAACTTTAATTATATGGTTCGTTTGTAAATAAAAAAACAGTGTTAGCTAAGTAGTTCAGTTTTGGAGTACAAAATGTAAATTTGCACTCCAAATTGAACTGCTTTTTTATGTCTTTTTGCATTATAATTTACACATTAATTTATATAATTTTAAACATTACGTTTGGATTCACAAAAATTAGAGGTTCTTACATATTAGGAAGAAAGGTCCTTTTTTCTTATACATCTGATAAAGAATTTAAAAATTTGCCTGAATTTCTTTTAAAAACATATCAGCAGCGGCGGAGAAAACCTGATGCTTTTTCCAAACCATATTTAAGCCAGATTCAAGTCTTGGCTCCAGCGGTCTAAAACAAAGGTTACTATCGCTTGATGTATTCACTATTTTATCAAGGGCTATTGCATAACCAATGCCCTCATCAACCATAATGGCAGCATTATAGGCAAGATTGTAGGTAGCCACGACGCTTAATTTATCAAAATCTTCACCAAACCAATCCGCAAATTCATGTTCTAAAATAAAAAAAACTCCGCAGAGAGAAAATTTCTGCGGGGTTTTTTTTATTAAAAAGTAAAACAGAAGGACTATTTTCTTCAGTTAGTAAAATTTTTAAATTTCGTAGAAAACAAGATGAAACGGCACCAATCCTGAAGGCTTTCCTTCAATATCGAGTCATAACTTTGTTGTTTTATTCGTTATACGTAAGAGCGGTATAGCGATCAAGACCGCAATGACGGCAGCCACAATTCCTAAAACAAGTGGACTTGGTATTCCATGTCCATGCCCCCCAGCATTCCACGGCGTCATGATGATAGCGGCAATCCCGCTCACTATTAATGCTGCAACGTTGATACCAACACGCCCTTCCCGACCTGGCACTCGGAATTTGGATTTTCTGGTCCAATCATTTGCAATCAGACCTGGAACCTTGCGAATATAGGCGTATATGTGGACTGCAAGCAACGGCAACCATAAAGTTATGCTAACGGCATGGATTTTAAGAAACAATCCCTTTTTGGCATGTCCACCCAACACGAGTCCAAACCCGCTAATAAACACCAAAATGGTAATAAGAACGAGGAACGGGGCTAAAAGACGAAGTAATGTGTTAGGTGGACCTGCCCTTACAAAATCAGGGGATTTTGTATAGTAAAGAAAAAATCGGTAACCGGTACTAAATATCTTGACCACGAGGGGTCCAGATAAGAGGATACCGACAAAAATATGTTCAGAAATCAGTTCATGTAATTTCGCCGTGATGACAAGCTCCACTATGATAAGTACAAAAAGTACAGTGCCAGCAATTGCCGTCATCCGTTTGTTTCGTTCAATAGGAGACCATTTTTTCTTAGCATAGAACTCTTTACTATTTATCATTGCTTCTACATCTCTCTTTTTCATATTAATCCACCAAATGGTAATTCGGACTGTTCATTTAGTTTGCGAAAGCTCAATAAACTTGTATATTTCCTATCAATTGCCATTCCTGTTGAAGTTTTTAAATTAGATAAACCTTAATGTGTCACATAGGACTTGCCTAGATAACTTATCTTCCTAACTCCAATGAAGATATCTTTAATATTTCCTTTAAGAATTCCTTTACTATGAAATTATTCATTGAAAAAAATAAACCTTGTAAAATGGCAGGGTCATGTATTTTGATCCAGCTATTACGAACCAAACCTGGTAGTTCTTGTCATAGCTTTACTATTTACAACACTCTTTGATGTTGAGCGTTTTTTTAGATAGGAATAGAGATTTCCAAGACATAAACCTATAAACAAATAGATTAATCCGCCAAATATTGCATAGATAACCGTTCCTATCGCTGCAGTCAATATACCAAATACTACTTGGTCTTTGTCTTTGACAGGGGATGTTGGCGGATCGGTTAGCATAAAAAAGCCAAAGAAGAGTGTAGCATTTATAAATGGGGGTCTAAGGGCGTCAACCGCATCGCCTATATTAAAATGCCCCATTAGTGCCAATAGTACAAAAGAAGTCCCTAAAAATGCAAAAACCTGAGGGAATTTGTGGATTCGGTTGGTGATAATGTAGCCGCCCACTAAAAGGAATAAAATGGTCCAAGCAGGCAAGTCTCCAAATGCCCCCCACCAGCTTTGCCCTGTTTTAAAGAACAGGACGGATAAAAGTAAACCGAAAGCTGCTGGATTAAAGATTGGTTTTTTCTTATAAACAAGCAGATGCTTTGATAAAATCGCTAGAACAGCGGTTGCTGCAATTATGCCTGTAGACGTCGCGGAGCTTAATATAAGGGCAATGATTAACCCTGTAATAACAGCACCGTCTGGCATTGTCCATTTTCTCTTTTTGAGAACATTAAAAAGAATGTCACCAACGACCGCCAGAATAACAGCTGCAACAGCATTTTTTATTCCCATTAGATTTTTGTATCCAATTGAAGCAATAAGAAGATATGCCAACATGGCAATCGCCATATATCCTTTAGGTGTTTTAAGCCATTTCTCAATTGTCATTAATATTTCCTCCTTAGGAATTTTGAGCCTGATTGAGAGCGTCCTGGACAGCATCTGCAAACGCTTGTGTACTGTAAGTGGCTCCTGAGACATTATCTACATTCGCAATCTGCCTTTGTAATACTTCACCTGGCAGCCCCGCCACATCACTCTCAGAATAATGCATGCCCAATTACTAATTTGGACATCTGTTATTTTATCCTTCTTTAATGTTACGGCTACTTCAATTTCAGCGCACCGATTCATTCCTGTGCCTGTAAAAGTTCCATCTTTATACTTTTGTTTTGCCTGGTTACTTGTTGCTTTATAAGCAACGTTTGTTTTATTTCAATTAACTTTGTTCGTTTTTGCTAGGCTGATGCTTGATGGTTGCACTTTTGTTTGCAAGCTAATTTGAGGTTGTGGTGCCGCGTCCATTTTGGTTGCCTGGGCTTCCGTAGAAAAAAACATGGAGGCTTAAACCGCAGCCACAGCTGTTGAACAAAGAATTACCCATTTTTGCCATTTAAAAATCCTTCCAATCTTTTTTGGTTTATCTTAGTGATAAATTATCAACACCGCCCAGTATATTTAAGCACTTTTAAAATTCCTTTAAAAAAAATACTGATATAAAATGAATACGATTTCTTACAAAATTTTAAATATCTGTAGAGTTGATCCATGATAAAAAAACCGTCTTTTGACGGTTTCTGTACTTCAACTAACGCACCCGTTAGCCATCCATGCAGCACAAAATTAGTGCTGCACCACAGAGAATGAAAATGGTTAGGAAGTGTCAATACTGATACTGAACTTAATCCAGTCAACTTAATCCATAGACTTATTAATTATCGATCTCCTCTTTTTTTTAACGATTGAGCAGGGTCTTCTTAAGTATTGTCATTTTTCTAATCTTGAAGAAACTTATTTTCATGGTAGTTGAACAAGTATTAGTAAAAACAAGCTTAAAAGAGTCATCCAAAAAATGAAAATTATTTTAGAATATCAAATGCAATAAAACAAAATTAATTTGGAGGAATTTTGAAAAAATATTATTTTGATTATGATTATCAATACCATTTTTCCTCCAAATCATTCGCCTGCTCGTCGCAGATAACCATAATTCCCCTACTTTTTATCGTTTAATTAAAACTACCCTTAATACATTTGTAATATTTTTTAGATAAATTTAATTTTTTTATTTTGTGAATATATGTTAGGTTTTAGTAGTAATAAAATTTGAGAGGAGAAATCTTACTTATGAAAAAGAGAATGGGCTTTTTATTTGCAGCAGTAGCTTTGATGGTAATGATGTTAAGTGCTTGTGGAAGCACTACAAATAATTCTTCAAATGCGACAACATCATCTAGCAAAAAGTCAGATACTACAACACAAACTTCAAAAACTGCGGATACACCAAAAGTTGCTGCTAAAAATGCAACAGCAGGAAATTTAGTTGATATAAAGGTAATGGCAAAGGATTTCGAATATGATAAAAAAGAAATCCATGTTAAAAAAGGAGATAAGGTAAGAATCACTCTTCAAAGTGATGATGGCGGACATGGCTTTGCTCTTCCAGCATTCAATGTAAACATCCAAGGGAATAAAAGTGCTGAATTTATTGCAGATAAAACAGGTACATTTGAATACCACTGTTCTATAGTATGTGGAACAGGACATTCTAAAATGACTGGAAAATTAATAGTAGAATAGTATTTAAGCCAAAAAGAGATAGGGAAACCTATCTCTTTTTAACATTTTAAGGGAAACCTAGTGTGAAGGAAATCGCATTTATGGTGTCTAACTTTGCATAACCACCACCTTTATTTTTATTTACATCTAAGCTGGTACCTAAAAAGAGAACCATTTATAACAAAGTGGTGGATTTCCTAATTTTTTAATCCTTTATTCAACTGCCACATTACTTGAAGAAGAAAAAAAGCGTTCTTCATTATTGAAGAATCGCACCCGATAGTTTAAGTGTAATCCTTCACAATCTCTTCTACACCTTAATATAACTCCAATCCCTAATAAGTATTGTTCCAGTATCCGGTACAATACTAAAAGACACCTTCTTATTCAAGAAAAGCGCCCTATAAATGGAATAACCCCTTAACTCCTAACAGCAAATTTTAGTTAAAGTATTTTTAATCCCATTGGTATCCTAAAACCACGCCTTTTGTTTTATAAGGGGTACAAACAACATTACTACTTCTAATATTTCTTTACCTCTTTTACAATAGTTCGTTCCACTAATAATTGATAAATATAAATAACGATTGCTGTTACAACTGACAATATGTAAAAATGTTTTGGTCGCATTTTCTTGAATTCGAATACTCCAACTTTAGCGAAAAATTTTGCGATAGGGAATGCAAGAAGATAATCTAGTACAATATTTAATGTTAAGTACTTTATAAAGCTACCGTACGTTAATTTAAATACCCAAATAGTTGTTATAAAAAATAAACCTAAAAGGTAAGAGAAATCTAAACGATAATTTGGAAATAAAGCATTTTTTACTTTCCACCACTTGCGTCTATCAGCAATTTCACCTAACAAACTAAAGATATAACCAATAAAAGTTGCTACTGGAAGAAAGCGAACAAAAGAATTTTTCCCTAGCAATGGAGTAGTTAACCAAGGAATAACTAATGTACTAAATGATAAAGCCTTTCTTTTATTAATCATAGGAGCCCTCACAAGATACAATTTATTTATTTATTTATTATTCCCTTCTGTTCAGAAGTTTTATTCCATTAAATGGCCGATTGTTTAACACAAGTTAAACACCGTTTTTCAACTATACTGCCACGTTAGTTGAACAAGAAAAAAGGCATCCGCAGCAACCTAACGTTGAGATGGTTTATTGTTCAGATAACGGAAAATCAAAATAAATTACAAAAAACGCTGTTAATAAAAACGAAACTATCCACGCAGGAATTGGCTTTAGGTAATGAAACCTCAACATTATAACCCATATAAAATTAAAGGCTATTGACCACAAAAAGTTCCAACCGTGATGATATGAGATTCTTCCTGATAAATACATTACTCCTTCAATTCCACAAAGAATAGTTCCATATAAAATTAAGTATAATAATTGTTTCATCCCTGACTTTGGTAAGTGAGACAGAAACAATATTACAATGCAAGGAAAAATTATAAATGCTGCCACCAATACTGAAAATGTTCTGTTCAATAAAAAATTCTCGCTCTCCATCCTCCAGAGAAAAAAATGACAGTTTACAAAAAATGTATATAAAAACTGATTTACTATCACATATAAAATGGTTGGGTAGTATTTCTCCCAATTTTTCAAATTGCCCCATTTCCAGCAACAAAGTAAAAGAATTAAGCATAAGGAAGTACGCAATAGTAACACCTATTTTCACTTTTTGTATTAATATCTGTGGAAAAATTCAAACTCATACTATATTCTTTTGAACCTGCCCCCTTACTTCAAAAAGAAAATGCGTCTCCACTTATCGTAGAAACGCACCAGTTAGTTAAAGAAGTACATTATGTCGCAATATATCCCTCGTGTTCAAGGTATCCATAAACGTTGATATAACAACATTTGTAAGCATTTATGGAGATTTGTATTTAATATTGTGCATTAAAATTTGCCCTTAAAAAGGCTTTTTTTCTTTATCCCAAAGTGTAAAAGTTTGTAAAAATATTTTTCAGCTAACTTGCATAAATTAATATTTAGGACTCCCTTCTTTCTTGTTGAAATATATCCGTAGTTCGAACAATCATCTACGGATATATTTTTAAAAAACAACGTGAAATTAGCCCAATCAATAAAAACTAAAGGTGCATAATATTTTAGTGGGTATTAGTCAATATCTGAGCCTCTATGAATCTCTATTGAACCGCACTTGTGGCGGTTTTTCTAAGCATAAAAAGAACCCAAATTATGAGTGCTTTTTCCGTAATTCTTCTAACATTTTCTCTTCTTTGATAAAGTTCTTCATTTGCTGATTAACCTATGTGAAAATTGCGTAATAAACATTTCTTGTTCAACTAAACTGCCCCGTTACTTGAATAAGAAAAAGATCGCCGCAGCGAACACTCTTGAACTCAAGCACCCGTTACTTGAATAAGAAATTCCTTCTATTGAATTGAGTATGCCCTTCCCCAATTCAAGAATTCCGCCCAGGCAATAATCCTGTTCGTGTTTAGACTCACTGTCTTCGGAAGGGAGTCTTTTTCATTCTTGATAGGCTTTCTCGTTAGTTCGTCGGATAAAAATCTACCTTTTCATAAGAATTTGTATCAGGATTGAATATCTCGCCTTTATTGTTGATTTTTCTATATCCATATGCATCTGCCATCACAAAATAATTATTAGGAGCAGGGTTACGGGATAAGAAAACCATAATTTCAGAGTTTTTGTCTTTATCTTTATTAGCTTGTTGTTCTAGTTTATAAACAACCTTTTCAGTTTCACGCTCTTGTTTAGAATATTGTTTTGGTTTATGAATAACACCTTTGCTATCAACTTTCTTCAGGTACTGGTGTTGTGTTCTTCAGATAAGTATCCAGAGTCACATCGCCACCATAATACACTATATCTATCCCATTCTTCATTTCTGAATCGGTCAGAGCTCCCTTTAGCACTTTAGTTACTTTCATGTGTGACTCAGTTTCAATCAAATCATGGTGTACAAAGGATGTATTATCTTTTTCAAATTTCCCTACCATAACAACTGACGCCGCTTGATACATTTTGTAAACAGAGGACGCAGCTTCTGCATAATCCGGATAATTAGTAAATGTAAATGCTGTATTACTAGATGCTTTACTTTGATTTGAACAAGAAATAAGACTTAGAAAAGCAACTATTAAAACTATTATAAGAACAGACTTTTTCATATACCATACCTCCGCACACGATGTTTTTACCAAAATATACCATTGCATGCTGTTTTATTCAATAGTGTTAAGCTTTTTTATGAAAGGTAACTGAGGTTAGATAAAGATGAAAACAACAATATTCTTTAACAGATCCAATAAATAAAAACAGGGCATGGGAAATTTCCATGCCCTGTTTTTTTGTTTATGAAATTTGTGGTCAGCAAGATCCTTTGGTTTGCCGTTCTCCGGATTAAAACGGCTCGATGGCTTTCTCGTTTTTACCAGTTTGAGGCTGATTTTCAATTCTTCTTTCTTCGGCTTCCTTGGGAATTTCTTTAAGGTGTTTATTTACTTCTTTTACTTGATTAGTAGTTCGCATTTCATCCATTTTCAAAAACCTCAATTCATTAAAATATCTTTGATAAATATAATATGCCGCAGTGATAAAGATTTTATGTCCGTTGAATCAGACCCGCAATATTTGAATGGACGCCTTTTTATATGGCATAGTAATTACAGCAAAAAACGGCAATGCGGATGATAATTATGAAAGACGTATCTCTTCAAATTTTTTATATTTCAAATGAAAACTCAGTGACGCAGCGAGGTTCCTTCCCACTAAGAGGAAAAACGAAGGAAGTTGTGGCTTATGAATGGTTTAGGAAAATAAAAAAAGAAATGCCATTTGGTGCAGAGCTCGAGAAGGTGAGCGCGGACGGAGACGACATCACTGAAAAAGTAATGGAAATTGAAAAAGCCCAACTCGGATGAGTTGGGAAACAATTGCCATTGAACGAACGAGATATTTGGAGTAATATAATCACACAAGCTGCGTTGTTCGTATTCACAATAAAGTTTTAACCTTTAAGCTGTAACAGGGAATTTTAATTGAAACGGGAATGACAAGCCTCTGTCAATATGACATGGAGGACATGCAGGAATGTTTCTGCGAACACCCACTTTGAGGAGTGGTGGTTTAAAACTTTCTTATCCAACTACGGCAAAGGCGGCTGTACATAATCTAAGGCAAATGAATCAGCGTCCTTCGGAGGCTGTTTTTTTATTGTCTAGAGGATCGCCCCCACCAATCTCCTTCTTCAACATAAGCACCCGTTACTTTAAGTACATTTTTTCACAATCTGCTTAGAATAAACATTTTTACCCACAATAAAAACTAATCGGCATTTTTTCCGATTAGTTTTTTACTTATTGATTTGCTTTCTTTACCCATTCTGCAACTGTTACAGTTCGCTTTGCTTGGTGTTTTACAGCTGCTTGAACAGCTTTAAAATCTTCAATCATTTTGCCATTCTGGTCAACTGTTACACTTGTTCCATATGGATTTCCCCTGCTCCAAATATTACTGGATCTGAATATCCTGGAGTTGCAACAATTGCTCCCCAATGGTGCATTGTTGTATAAAACGATAATATGGTTGCTTCTTGTCCGCCATGTGGGTTTTGTGCTGATGTCATAGCACTTACTACTTTATTCACTAGCTTTCCGTTAAACCACAAACCGCCCGTGGTGTCTAAGAACTGCTTCATTTGAGAAGGCATGTTTCCAAATCGGGTTGGAACACTGAAAATGATGGCATCTGCCCATTCTAAATCATCGAGAGAAACAGTGGGGACACATGCTGCAACTTCTTCAGAATGATGCTTCCAGGCAGGATTTGAATCAATTACTGATTGAGGTGCTAATTCTGGAACTTTTAAAACTTTTACGTCAGCTCCAGCTTCTCTAGCTCCCTCCGAAGCCCATTGTGTTAATTGAAAATTTGTACCTGTTGAACTATAAAAGATGATTGCAAGATTTACATTTGACATGGCCAATCTTCTTTTGCCTAGAGAAATATTTAAATCTTTTAAAATCTTTATTGTGGATTTCATAATCATTATGTTGCCCCTGCTTTAATTTTCAATTCCTAGTTTATCGTCTTTCATTGGTATTTTACTCCACAAAAAAAACTAATCGGAAGTTTTTCCGATTAGTTTTTCTTTCTTATTGATTGCCTTTTTTTACCCATTCTGCAACTGTTACAGTACGCTTTGCTTGATGTTTTACAGCCGCTTGAACATCTTCAATCATTTTTCCATCTTGACCAACAGTAACGCTTGTTCCATATGGGTTACCACCAGCTCCAAAAGTTACAGGGTCTGTATAACCAGGCGCTGCAACGATTGCACCCCAATGATACATAGTTGTATATAGTGATAAAATAGTTGCCTCTTGACCACCGTGCGGATTTTGAGCGGAAGACATGGCACTTACAACCTTATTTACTAGCTTTCCATTAAACCAAAGACCTCCAGTTGTATCTAGGAATTGTTTCATTTGTGCAGGCATGTTACCAAATCGAGTAGGTACACTGAAAATAATGGCATCTGCCCATTCTAGGTCTTCTAATTTAACCTCTGGAACATCCTTTGTTGCTTCTACATGTGCTTTCCAACCTGGATTTCCTTCAATAACTGATTGTGGTGCAAGTTCTGGTACTTTAAGAACCTTTACTTCTGCACCTGCTTCTTTTGCACCTTCAGCAGCCCATTGTGATAATTGATAATTTGTTCCGCCCATGCTGTAATAGATCACTGCTAATTTTACATTTGTCATTTTTTCTGTCTCCTTATCAGATGAATTTCCAAATAGTTTGGATAAAATACCCATTTGTTTTATACCAACCTTATTATTTCTTTTTTCACAATTTATATCCCTAATCTTCGAACTGTTTTTCCATTTCTATAATTAAGATGTGTGACGTTTCAACCGCCTTAATTGAAATATTTTCTTCAACAATTTCCATACCATCTCGACCGTTTAACTCAACATCATTTATTACTGAAGTTCCTTCAATTTGAACTAGATAAGCTTGTCTTCCTTCTTTTACTGGGAACTCAATGTTTTTTCTTTGTTCCAATTCCAAGGAATATATATTAGCATCTTGATTAATTTTGATTGGGGCATTTCCGTTTATATCTGAAACCATATGCAGCCAATTATTTTTTCTGTCTTCCCAGTTGAATTTAAAATCACTGTAGTTTGGCTCAAGTCCATTTTTTACAGGGAGGACCTATATTTGCAAAAATCTAAGTGTATCTTCCCCTAAGTTATACTCACTATGAAGTACACCAGTACCTGCACTCATGTATTGAACTTGACCACGAGTTACAGTGTTATTATTTCCCATGCAATCACCAAGTGTTAATTCCCCATTGACAACGTACGATATAATCTCCATATCCCTATGAGGATGTACACCAAATCCTTTGTTCGCTTCAACCATATCATCGTTGATTACTCGTAAAAAGCCGAACTGGATCTTGTCTGGATTAAAATAATCTGCAAACGAAAAATGAAATTTACATTTTAACCATCCAATATCACTAGAACCCATTTTGCTACTTTCGATTTTTTTTTAGCATTGAATTTCTCTCCTAAGTTCATTTTCAATGTCCCATTTGATGACAATGTACTATTTACTCCATTATTTAACTACTTGATCTTCGGCTATGTGCATAATTTTTTCACAAGTCATTCCTTTAATAGCAAGGACATTGGTTTGATAATTTTTACCTTTATAATTAACTGTAACCATTACCTCAAACATTTTTAATTTCTCCTTTCAACAATAATTGATAACCTTTTAAATAAATGAACTTCCCTTTTTATCAGCGTTTCAATAGTATTATTGGATTCAAGGTGTTATAGTTGGATATACCGTTTTATGGTCAGCCAGTATCACCAATTGTTTTTCATTAGGTTGATAATTTACTTGTGCATCAGAAGAGTAATACCAGGTCTTTTCCGTTTCATTTACCTGAAAAACATTTAACTCATGCTTAAAATTCAAAATCTTTGAAGACGTTTCTTCATCAACTGGCAGGCTAATCTCCCGCGTCCACCTTTATTTTCAATCGAATAAAGTTCAGTTTGGCAAAGTAGGCGGCTCCCGATAGAATGACGAATCAATAGCATTTAGAAATTACCCCTTGTTACTTATAAAGTTCTTTATACCACTTTGCGGCAGCTTCAACTTCTTCAATGGTTAATTGATGACCTCTATTCTCCCAATGAAGTTCAACTTTCGCATTAGCATTTTTTAATAAAGATTCTAATTCAGCAGATTCCATTGGCGAGCAGATTGGATCATTTGTTCCAGCTGCAATAAACACAGATTTTCCTGTCAAATCAGGAAGTTCAATGCCTTTTCTCGGAACCATTGGATGGTGAAGAATGGCACCCTTTAAGGCATTTTGATAATGAAATAATAAACTTGCTGCTATATTTGCTCCATTTGAGTATCCAATGGCGATAATATTATCTCGGTCGAAACCATACTTTGATGCTGCTTCATCAAGAAACTCATATAATTCATTTGTTCGGAAAATAAGGTCTTCTATATCAAATACTCCCTCAGCCAATCTTCGGAAGAATCTAGGCATTCCATTTTCTAATACATTCCCACGAACGCTTAAGACAGAAGCCTCATCATCAATTCTACCCGCAAGAGGCAACAGGTCTAATTCATTGCCACCAGTTCCATGAAGCAATAATAGTGTTGGTTTTGTTGGATCTTGTCCTTTATTGAATATATGTTTCATTCTTTATCTCCCTCCAGAACTCGAACCTCCACAGGAGGCAAGGTTGCTTCCAATTCTTCTCGTTTTGATTCTAACCAAGACGGCAGCATAAGTTTTTTTCCAAGTTCATCGGCAGGTTCGTCTACTGCAAAACCTGGTGGGTCAGTTGCTATTTCGAAGAGGATGCCACCTTCTTCATGAAATAAAGAGCTTTGAAGTAGTTTCGGTCAAGAATCTCTGTCGGATAAAACCCTTTCTCTATAAGTAGCGATCTCCACCTTTGATGGTCTTCCTCATCCTTTGCTCTCCATGCTATATGATGAACCGTTCCTGCTCCCATTAGCCCTCGGACTGAAGGATTTAAGTGAATATCAATGGTGTTTCCAACATTCCCTTCGGATTTAAACCTTAGAAATTCATTATCTTGACCAATGCATTCTAACCCCAAAACGTTTTCTAGAACATCCGTAGTTTTATGTGGCTGTGCCGAAAAAAGAACCGCACCGCCAAATCCTTTAATCGCATTTTCTGATTGAACTCCCCCAAAGTTCCAAGTATTTAATTGTCCTTCATCTCGTTCTGTTAATTCAAGTTGGAGTCCGTCAGGGTCATTAAATTTAATATATTTTTCACCAAAGCGAGTGGATGAAGTAAACTCCACACCAAACTTTCGTAATCGATTTTCCCAAAAGGGAACCGCCCCCTTCGGTATAACATAACTGGTCACACCAACCTGACCTGTACCAATTCGACCTTTTAGCTGTTTAGCCCATGGAAAAAACGTAATCACAGTTCCTGGTTGACCCGTTTCATTCCCAAAATAAAGATGGTAGACTTCTGGACGATCAAAATTGATGGTTTTTTTAACAAGCCTTAAACCAAGTACACCTACATAAAAGTCTATATTTCGTTGAGCATCGTTTACCATCGCTGAGATATGATGGATACCAGATGTTTTTTGCATTTTTTACCCTCCAATTCATCAAATCGAATGTGGAACTATTTAGGTCTTTCTATTTCAAAAATATCACCAATTTTGGCGTAATTATTTCCAGCTAATCGACTTACAGCCGACAAGCCACTTGGATCGATTCTTCCATTTTCATAAATGTTGCTTTCGATATGAAATTGAACAACTTTTCCTATAATCAGATCACACCCTGGCGCATCCGAGCCTCCCAGTTCCAAAGAGTGCTCCAACGTACATTCCATTCTGATTTTTGCTTCCTTAACTCCAGGAACTGAAATCTTCACACTTTCGACTGGAGTTAAGTTTGCTAAGTCAATCTCACTCTCGTCAGGAGGAAGGTTTGCAGCTGTTCTATTTATTTTTTCAACATTTTGATCATCCACGATATGAACAACAAATTCTTTTGACTCGATGATGTTTCTTGCTGTATCCTTTTGTCTCCCCGCTGAGCGTTGAATAGATAATGAAATCAGCGGGGGATTGGATGACACGATATTAAAATAGCTAAATGGAGCACCGTTCAAAACACCATCTTTTGAAATCGATGTGACGAAAGCAATTGGTCTTGGGATTATACTCCCTATTAGAAATTTATAATTTTCTCTTTCAGACAATGATGCTGGATCGATTGAAAGCAAAGAAACCATTCCTTTCTTCTTGTCAATCTAATTCTCTTACCTCAAACGGTAGCAAAACTTGTTCAATCTTCTCTCTATGAGGTTCATACTGTGATGGCAACATCAATTTTTCACCCATTGTCTCTTGTGATTCATCATGAGCAAATCCTGGAGGATCAGTGGCAATTTCAAATAGGATTTCACCATGCTCTCTAAAGTAAATAGCATTAAAGTAGTTTCTATCCTGAACAGGAGTGACACCATATCCATTGCGTTTTACAAACCGCTGCCAATCTAGTTGATCTTCATCATCTTTAGCACGCCATGCAATATGGTGAACAGTGCCTACACCCATTTGTCCACGTCCAATAGGAGTTAATTTAACGTCGATAATATTTCCAATATCAGCAGCGGAACGATAACGAGCGAAATCTCCTTCCTTGCCGACTAATTCAAGTCCCATTACTTTTTCTAACAACTCAATTGTCTTATTAGGCTGGGCTGATAATAGAGTTGCTCCACCAAAACCTTTGATAGCAACTTCAGGTGTTACCTCACCAAAAGTCCAAGTATTGATTTCTCCTTCTTCTCTTTCAACAATTTCCAAGTGAAGTCCATGTGGGTCATCAAATTCCAAATATTCCTCTCCAAAGCGTTCCATTTTAGTAAAAGGAACATTGAACTTTTCTAGCCTTTTTTCCCAAAACTCCATGGCATCTTTTGGAACTCCATACGAAGTAACCCCTACTTGACCGTCCCCAATGATTCCTTGACGAGCTCCTGCCCATGGAAAGAATGTTATGATTGTTCCAGGTTTTCCACCTTCATTTCCAAAATAAAGGTGATAGGTACCTGGATCATCAAAATTTACGGTTTGCTTAACCAAGCGTAATCCCAAAACTCCAGCGTAAAAATCTACATTTTCTTGCGGATGACCGACAATTGCTGTGATATGGTGAATACCCATTGTTTTCTTACTCATTTTTTTAACACTCCTTTTTTAATTTGAAATCCGATTATTTAATAAAACTTGATACCTTATTTTATTCTTGCTCCAATAATTAAAGCCTTATAAAATTCGTTTTAATTTAAGAATCTTCAAATTGAGATATTTTAGAATAAAAATGCATCTAAAGCGTATTGACCAGGACCGATTAAAGCAACACCAATTGCAACAGCAAGCAAAGTTAAGTTAAATTCATATCCGTTTGATGTTGCCCATAATCCGTTTGGTGCATGAACCTTTACGATTGCCATTGCCATAGTCCCTGAAATCAAAATTGCTGCAAGTGGGGTTAAAAGCCCTAACGCAAACAAAATTCCTCCAATAAGTTCTGCCAAACCTGCAAAAAGTGCCATGGTTACTCCTGGTTTCATGCCAATGGATTCAAACCATCCACCCGTTCCTTTCAATCCGTAGCCACCGAACCAACCAAATAATTTTTGAGCACCGTGACCAACAAAAAGTAAACCTACTATCAAACGAATGATTAATAAACCAATATTTATCATCTTTAAATCCTCCTAAATGTTCTTTATCTCGAATTCAAGATATTATTTTAAAAAAATGCGAGTTTAAACTTTATTCCTTACTTTTTTCAAAAGCTGCACCAATGTCTCTGACTCATCAGAATTTAATGAATCAAACATATGATTAATGAACTCATGATATTTCGGCATGATTACGTCCATCAATTCATTTCCATCTTCAGTTAATGTAACATGTATCACTCGACGATCATCTAGACAGGCGTTTCTACTTAATAAACCTTTTTGTTCCAGTTTATCTATTACATATGTCATCGAACCACTTGAGATTAGTATGCAATTTCCAATTTGTTGAATGGTTTGTTTCCCTTTTTGGTAAAGCACCTCTAAAACAGAAAATTCCGTAATACCTAACTTATTTTTTGCCATTTCATCCTTTATGCGATCATGAATGGCTTTAGATGTTTGCATTAATATCAGAAAGGACAGATTATTGCATTTCCTTTCCATTAATTTCACCCCCTAAAAAATCTCGAATTAAGTTATCTTGAATCTGAGATAATAATAATACTTATAATTTTTTTTGTCAATAACCTTTTTTTATTTTACTAAACTGCATCCTTCAATAAGTTTGTTAAAGTTCCTCCAGATTTCATACAGAAAGGCATCGGAATGAGTTGAATACCAAATGCCTTTTACAAAAGGAACAAAATTTTTTATGCTTGATATTTCTTAATCAAATTCACAAACGCATCAACGAAGGATTGAAAAAATTTGACTGTTCCTTCATCTTTAAATTTTCCGTTTTCATCCAATAGATTGGCAACATTTCCAATATACGCTTCAAGTTGCTGAAGTATTGGCATATTCAAGAATACAAGTGGTTGGTGTAAGTGGTGGTTAACACCAAAACCACCTAAATTACCAGGGGATTGGCTGATAATTGCAGCTGGTTTACCATTCCATACACTTGCTCCATAAGGGCGAGAACCCACATCTAATGCATTCTTTAATACAGCTGGGATAGAACGGTTATATTCAGGAGTTACAAATAAAACTGCGTCAATTTCCTTCATCTTGTTGCGAAATGTAGTGTACTCTGATGGAACATTGCTTTCATCATCAAAATCCTGATTATATAAAGGCAAATTTAACGTGGTGGCAACCCTCGCAAACAAAAAGCTTAAATCCTTTTCTCATATTCCCACAATCTCGAAATTTTTCTTCTTCTTTTATTACGATTGGACGAATTTTTCTACCATATTTATTATTAAATTTTTCCCAGTGTTGATTTTCGTCAAAAAAAATGCGTTTTAAAATATTGGTCTCCATATATGAAAAATACCACAGTATCAAGAACCGTGGTAGAGAAAAATTATCACATTATCCAAGCCTTTTTCATTCCTTATAGTAGTTTTTTACTCGCCTTAAAGGATTCGAACCTCTGACCGACAGCTTATAAGGCTGTTGCGCTATCCTGCTGAGCTAAAAGCGCATCTTATGTATGGCGGAGAAGGAGAGATTTGAACCCTCTCGCCGCTTACGCGACCTACACCATTAGCAGTGGCGCCTCTCAGCCTCTTGAGTACTTCCCATAAACATAAAAATGGCTCAGCAGGTAGAACTCGAACCTACGACCGACGGTTAACAGCCGATTGCTCTACCACTGAGCTACTGCGGAACAAAAAATAAATATTTTATTAGGATAGGCCTAAATGGACTCGAACCATCGACCTCACGCTTATCAGGCGTGCGCTCTAACCAGCTGAGCTATAGGCCCATATTGGAGCGGGTGATGAGAATCGAACTCACAACATCAGCTTGGAAGGCTGTTGTTTTACCACTAAACTACACCCGCATTTCTAGCCCCGTAACTAGCATCATCTTAATGGTAATTAATGACCTTGAGCCATGACTGGTTGCGCTTCCCTATTACGCTTCAGCACTATAAATTCTAGACCAAGCTGACGGACCAAATCAAAGTAAGCAGAAAAATTCTTTTTAATAAAAAAATGCCAAGTCCTAGAACTAGGCTTATCATTTTTTTTAATTCATATAAATAAGGGTACCATCAATAAATTGAGTAGTGTTTTTTGTATCCTAACGCTTTGGCATTCGCAATATTAGACAAAAAAAGACAATGTTAGAGATCTTATTAAGAAACAAGTACATATTATTGATACTTTTAACACTTTAAATAAGTTTATTATATAACTGTGTCGTATTTTAATGGTTGCTGCAGAATAAAATCTTTGAAGGCTTTCTCCTGATTGTATTAAAAACCCTTTTGCCGCTAATAAAATTAAATGTAAGAAAATCGGTAAAACATGTGTGATCGATAAGAAACAGGATAACCCTAGCAAAAATGACCCTCTTTAGACATGTTGTCTTTAGGTTTTGTTATTGATGGCCACTTTATAAAATGGCAAAAAGGCCTATACATGTCGTCTGACAATGGTAAGCGGACCAAAGGGTGCATTTCTAACCAAGTCCGCCAAATAATAGTAGTGGACATGCAAGATAGAAGCTTATCATTTATTCTACCCGTAGGTACAAATTAAGTGGTTGTTAATTTAGCATAGATGATAAAAAACAGGGTTAATTCCAACATTATGACAATGTTTGAAACGACTATAATCAAATTAATAATAAAAAAGACTGCTAAAGTACCTAAAAATAATCCTAAATTTAAATTTTCAACCGATGGTACGAATGTCTATATTGGTGGAAGACAAAAGTAGTTGCAAGGAAATAGAGCAATACAGAACCAAAAACAAAATATAGGATAAATAAATATTTGACCTCATGTAAACACAACAGTTTAATCGATGCTGCAATCATACTCAAAGACATTAAAATAAACAGATGGCCGTAAATAATAGTTTGTCCTGCTGTTCGGATCGTTTTGTCTACTTTCTTTTCCATATTATCGAAATACTGCCACCACATCGATATGATAAGGACAAATGAAATAATAGAAAATGAGATTAAATCCCAATCTCCTTTTTGTGGTTGTAATACAGAAAGAGTGCTGACAACAGATTCTCCAAACAGGATTAATGTTAATAAAGCAAATCGTTCTAATAAATGGGCTGTATTTGTTGGAGCTTTCACCAAATACTTACGCCCGAAAATGGGCACAAGAATATCGACAAAAATACCTGCCTATAACACAGCATATCGGATCCACGAATCAAAAAAGAGAGAGAAAGATGAGAGAATTATACCAATCCAAAAACGCGTCCCCAAATATTGAGCTGTTTTTCTTCTATATCCTTCTTCTGAACGCTGGACAACAAGATATTGGATCGCAGTCAGTACTCTTAATCCGATATAACCAATAAAAAATGGAAGATAGTAACGATCAAAATCAACCGATAAGCTGGCTGTCATAATAAGGACAAAAAACATTTGCAGAATCGTAAATATACGTTGATGCAATAAGTCTTGGCCAAATCGATTATAAAACATGGTTTGCCCAACCCATGCCCACCAGATAGGGATAAAAATTAAAACAAACTTCAACAAATATTCTAGAGGGATATACCCTTCTTCTACATGAAGTAAAATACGAGTCACAGTCGTAACAGATGCTACAATTAGCAAATCATAAAAAAGCTCTAACCACGTTACTTTCTTTTCTTCCATTTCTGTACTCCTTCATACCTTCTCATAGATTATAGTATGATAAAAAAATAGGGGAATTTTATATGACAAAAGCCATTGGTCTTATTTGTGGTAGTTAAATTAAGTAAGCATATATATTTTATCACTAATTATTTCCTTATTTGATAAACTTCTCGTTATTAAAGTAGTCGAGTAGAAGGAAGCCTTTCTACCTTGCGGTAAATTGGACTCCACCCCCTCCCAGAACCGTGCTTGCGCTATTGTCTGGATAGAATTCAGGCGCGCACACTAATCAAAGCCACGTTTCCTGAAGCCCCCCTGCGATCCCGGACAGTCGGATTTCCCGAGTCCGGTTCTGACCTTGGATATATAATAAATGAGCCTTCCCTTATTATCCTAGGATTAAATGGCGACACCCATATTCCCCAATCAATAACAAGGTTTACTTCACAATTAGCCATTTTCGGGACAAATAACTTGTTATTATATTATTATTATTATTATTAAGGCTCTGTGTCCTATTTCATAATCCCATGGCATCCAAGTGCCCAGAGGTCCTTTGCTCAACTTTGGTGTTACCATTGTTGAAATATGTTTCTACATATTTAGAAAGGCATTACCCTTTCCTCTTGGCTACTACGACCTCATCCGTCAATCCTAAATCCTCCTATCAATTTCGGTAATACCTTATATGACTGGTCTTTGCTGGTTGTTGTCGTCCCAGCTGGAAGTAGGACCTTCCCGTCGTTATCTCTGAAAATCTTTCCCTAGATGCTAGAACCCATATCCCGGCTTCCCCTATAGTGCATATAACCGTTTCTTCCTATAGGGCTTTGGCCTTTCCCCAATGCGTCAATGGGTCGGCGAATTACAACATTCCCTTCAACAGTTTCTGAAGGGGGAGCCATTTCGAGACTGCAGTATTCGTTAAATCCTTCTGGCTCTAGGTTTGCTCGCCACACTGACTGTTCCTACCTTATATTCTCTGAGTAATATAGGCAGCTATGGCTTTTACGTCCGAGCAGAACGTGATTTGTTACCTCCTCACGCATCGGATATGCTAGTTGTCTGAATCGGTCAATTGACAACAGGAGACTTTCACTCCATTAGATCTTCAGCCTTGACGGCTGCTCCAACGCACACGGCTCCTCCTAGTTATCATTTACAAAATATAGCTAATCTCTTTTCTTAAATCATATATATTCACTTTAATTCTTGGTGATGGCAGTGGATATTTATTAAGAAATAGACTGAATTTATCCCATTTAAATGATTTCCTTTGGCTTCTTCTATTGAGCCATTTAAACAATAACTTTTCGATTTTGTCTTTGAAGTTGTTAACATTTTGGGTATTATCAGTAATGCAATAATAGTTGTAATAACCTATAAGTGAGCGTCTAAATCTATCCATAATCAAATGAATATCTTTACTTCTATTACTCTTCAGCCATTCTTTCCTCTCTTTTAATTTAGCTTGTACTTTCTTTCTGCTTGATTTCCGTTTTACTCGAAATTTCCCTTGTTTACTTTTCCCACAATAGTGAGTAAACCCAAGGAAATCAAAAGTTGCTGGTTTATTTCTCCCCTGTTGATTTGCATTTTGCTCCGCAAACCGCCCGAAGGGAATAATTTTGGTTTTATCCTCAGCTATTTCTAAATTAAATTTCTTTAATCTCAACTTTAGAGAATGGAAGAATTGCTGGGCTTCACTTTTAGATTGAAAACAACAAACAAAGTCATCTGCATATCTCACTATGTATGCTTGTCCCTTGCACTGTTTCCTGACCCTTTTCTCAAACCACACGTCGAGTACGTAGTGGAGGTATACATTGGCCAATATCGGAGATATTACTCCACCTTGCGGTGTGCCTTTGTCTGTATTATATTTCTTACCTTCCTCCATGTATCCACCTTTAAGAAACCTACCAATTATTCTTAGTAAGTTAGGGTCAGAGATTCGCAGTTTTAAGAACTCCATCATCCATATGTGATCAACGTTATCGAAGAATCCGCGAATATCTACATCCACTACATAATTTACTGACCTCTTTTCAATATAAAAGTTCAGTATTTTCAAAGCATCGTGGCAGTTACGATTTGGGCGGAATCCAAAAGAACAGTCTAGAAAGTCATTTTCATATATGGTATTTAGTATCTTTGTAATGCCTCTTTGAACAATTTTGTCTTCATGTTCCGGTATTCCCAATGGTCTTTTCTTGTTTGAATTGAGCTTAGGAATATACATTCTCCTTACTGGAACAGGACGATAGCTTTTGCTTTTAAGCCTACTTACTAAATCCTCTATGTTTTCTTCTAAACTTTCACCGTATTGCTCTTTAGTTGTACCGTTAATCCCAGTTGCCTTCTTATTGGGTAGTTCAAGATGACATTGAACTAATGCTTCCTTATTTAATAGATGTGCAAGAGATGTAAATTTCATTTTAGGATCAGATTTTGCTAATTCTGCTATCCTTAATAGTTTTGTTTCCATTTATTATACCTACCTCTGTGTGTAGTAAATGTGTCCCTAGGAAGGGTGATAACTGGTAGCTAGCCTTTCCTCCATCGGCATTACCCAACTTCATTGGTACTACGCTGCTATCCGACTCCCTACACGGCATTTGGTTTCCTCGCTTTTTATCACTTGTAGACCATACTCTTCTATTAAAACAGGAAAAGACCGGTAGGGTCTCCCGAGTTGCCGTATCATATCAATGTATAACGTGCCAAGGTCACTGACTCCAGAGAGGTTTTATCCTTCTTGCCTTTAACGAAAGATAAAATGTAGCTTTCTGCTGTGCTTAAGGCATCAGCCCTCTCGGTTTACTAACATTATGGAGCTCAATCCCTTCAACCATTTGGCTTTCGGCCGCCACCTAACTGTCTACGCTTAAAGACTAAAGTTACCTCTAGCCCTCCAAGACTCGCTACGAGCGAATGGCTATTTCTTACTCGACGGGAATCCCACCCGCTATATGATACGACCTAAGCTCGGCCGCACAAGCACCCATTACTTTAAGTGTAAATCTTCACAATCTGTTTCGTAAATCAAACAAGAAAAAAGGCGATGCCTTTATTCAAGCATCGCACTCGTATATTGAATATAAATTCACTTTTTTTCCATTACTGCAAAGTAATTATTTTCACTATCTGCAAAATTAAATACTCTACCTGAAGGTATATTTACAATTTCTCCGACTGTAACGTTTTTGTTTGATAAGTCACTATATAAATTATCGAAATTTTTTGAGAAGAACATTAAAGAAGGTGTTCCAAGATTTAATTCAGGCGACATTTTCGCAATAAATTCCTTATTATGGAGAATAATGCTTGTTTCAGCTTCTTTAGTTGGAGCAATTTCAATCCATCTCATACCTTGACCATTGTCTTCCTCTGAAATTACACTAAACCCTACTTTTTCTGTCCAAAACTCCTTTGCTTCATCTTGGTTATTAACATACAACATGATTTGACCTACATTACTAATCATTGGTATTTACACTCCTTTATATAATTAATTACAAAACTTAATGATTCTAAACTTTTCTAACGCTAAAATCAGCGTTACGGTAACTCTACTTCAGCGACTCCACAAGCTCGTTCAAACGGTCCCAAGTTTCGGTGATGCCCTGAACCATGCCCATGTCCATGACGGTCTTAAGGTTTCTTCGGAAACATATTCAGCACGGTTTATTAGCTTTGTCTTTCCACCCAAATCGATGAATTCCAATGTGATCTCGGTCGACGGCATAGAGTCATTCAAATTACCTTCGGCATTGAAAAGTAATCGGTGTAGACGATCTTCTCCGGCTCGATAATCTCCTTATAAACCCCTTTGCCCCAGGATTCCATACCAAAAAATTGACCCTGATTCTGATCGACACACTTCATACAGTAGTGCCAAACGCCTCCTGGACGGAAATCGACGGTGCAGACTGGAATCTCCCAGCCCCTCGGCCGCCACCAGCGTTTCAGATGCTCCGGCTCTTTAAACATCCTGAATACGAGATCGCGTGGCGCATCGAAAACGCGCTCCAGTACCAATACCCGATCGTTCTCTACTCTCGATACCAATGCGTTGTTTGACATCGTAATTCCTCCTTGAACATGAAATGTTTTATGATTTTTCCTTGTTTTGCAATTCCTTCAAATAATCATCTAGATTATCGAATCTTTCTTGCATCACGCGCAGGAAGGACTGTATCCAAGAATCCAGCACTTGGAAGGGCTCGGGCGGAGCTTGTAGATGCGGCGGTTAGCTTTGGCCTGCACTTCCACAATCCCGTTGTCGCTTAGCACTTTTAGATGCTTCGAAGTTTGGGGCTGCCTCAATCCCAGATGGTCGGCGATTTCCCCAACGGTCAGGGGACCGTCACGCAAGAGTTCGACGATATTCATACGATTGGGTTCAGACAAAGCGCTCAGCGTCGTCATGTTCACGCCCGGAATCTTCCCTGACATGTTGCTCACCTCGTCAAGTGATGGTCTCCGGTTAAAGCACATCTACATCATCACTAGTGCTATCGTCCGGTTGAATTGATTATACCCTAAGAGGAATATTCCTGTAAAGGAATATTAAAAAACTAAAGTGATACCGGAGCAGTGTCGAATTCACAGAATCCAATCCTTCATAGGTTGAGTGAAAGTATGTTCTATTCATATCATCCCGATTGGCACCTTTACTCTTCTTAATGTATCCATTTTTGACCAATTTCTCCAAACTCCCCATTTTAACTCAGTAAGAACGAAAACAGTTGCGAGTACAATGAAAATCATATTTTACATACCTTATAACCATTAATCTTAGCAGCTATTTCCACTTTTTGTAAAAATGAACCTTAATTAAAGTTCCCTAAAACCCATTGTTTATACGAGATGATATACAATTTTTCCCATGAATTTCTTCTTCCACTATCCAAGACGTTAGTATAAGTACACTTTTTCACAATCTCATCTATACTTTAACATAAATATCCAGTTTTCTTTAAAAGGTGTTGTTCATGACAGATAGTTACATTGAAGACATGTAAACAATGTATTCGTCTTTAAAACAATCGTCCTTTGCCTTCAAGGCAACTAAAACGCCTTAAGGCGTTCTAAAGAAGTAGAAAATGCATAGAATGGCACGGTTTATCCAAGGTTTTTCGATGCCTTAATACGTTAAAATCATTGCGCCTTACCCGAAAACAGTCTAAAATTACCTAGGGACTCGAAATAAGTATCGTAAAGGAGCGTTTTTCATGCCACGTGCCTTATGGCTCTTGATTATTGGGATGGCGGTGAATGTTACTGGCAATTCTTTTTTATGGCCGTTAAATTCAATCTATATTCACGAACATTTAGGGAAATCACTATCGGTTGCTGGGTTTGTTTTAATGTTAAACTCTGGGGCAAGCGTGATTGGAAATTTATATGGAGGTAGATTATTCGATAAATTAGGTGGTTATAAATCTATACTTCTAGGAATTATTATTACGCTTTTTGCCCTTGTTGGCTTATCCATTTGGCATGGGTGGCCGGAATATGTTGCTTTTTTAACTATTATTGGTTTTGGAACAGGAATCGTTTTCCCATCCATGTATGCTATGGCAGGGTCCGTTTGGAAGGAAGGAGGTCGTAAAGCCTTTAATGCCATGTATGTGGCTCAAAACCTTGGAGTGGCAGTCGGAGCCGCGCTCGGGGGAATTGTGGCTGATTACTCATTTCAATTAATCTTCCTTGCTAATACATTTATGTATATGCTCTTTTTCCTGATCGCTGTTTTTGGTTATAAAGGTATCACTTCAGATTCGACTAAACAAGCTGATATTCAAAATGATAAAGCCCAAGTAAATAGCAGAAAAAATCTTCATGCTTTACTGATTCTTTGTTCTGGATATTTATTATGCTGGGTTGCATACGTTCAATGGCCAACAACCATCGCTTCCTATACGCAACAAATTCACATATCATTAACTCAATATAGCTTATTATGGACGATAAATGGAGCATTAATAGTTCTAGGTCAGCCCTTATTAAATATTATTTTGAAACATCTAGCTGCCTCATTAAAGCTTCAAATGCTAATCGGTATTGGCATTTTTATTATTTCTTTTTTTGTAGCAGGAAAAGCCAGTGCCTTTTCAGGGTTTCTAGCTGCAATGCTCATATTAACAATTGGTGAAATGTTTATTTGGCCTGCTGTGCCCACAGTTGCATACACTTTAGCTCCAAAGGGACGGGAAGGTTTTTATCAGGGGATTGTAAATAGCACTGCTACCGGGGGCAGGATGCTTGGCCCTTTACTTGGTGGAGTGCTCGTAGATTTATATAGTATGTCTACGTTGTTTATGGTGTTAATTGCCCTTTTCCTTATCTCGATTGTGACGACTTTGATCTATGATCGGTCGATGGTGAAAGGCACCGTTCGTGGACAAATTTAGTATTTGTCCACTCAGAGAGGACAGAGAGTTTTTAGACTCTTTGTCTTTCTTATGTTTAACTGGGAGATCATTACTATACCAGAAATTTCCAAATTGCGGGAAAAATAATTGAAAATTTTATCGTAGAGAAAGAGCTACAGGAAGAGTTTGTTTTTTTGTTTACTGAGTTAAGATATCAAGTATTCAAAGAAACTTTTCATTCAATTTTTCTTCTTAGAATACTTTAAATACTCCTGATTTTTATAGTACAGATAACCGCACTTTGCCGGTAGGACCCCAACAAAGGGCGATGAGTTTATTTGCTTGATACTTACTAGATCGCTGCACAAAACCAGCTTGTTTGGCGGTTTCTTGTAGGACTATTGGAGATAGAAATCGTTGTAATTCTTGTGCGAAAAGTGTCAGTTCACTGGAGATGATAGAATTCATAAAAACACCATCCTTTCGTAAACTTCTTACGATAAGCATAGCGTTTTTCATTTTTGGGGGTATTGTTTTAACTTAGCTTGATGGACATGTAGCGGTACCCCAAAAAGTTCTCGCTAAGAGCAGTTTATCAGCGAATTTTCATAGTTTATCAGCGAATCTAAAAGTTATTGTCAGTTCGTCCTTAAATTAAAAAAGCAACAATCTTTTTGAAAAGAGCCTAAAATAATTAGACACCAACAACGAGTAAGGTTTACTTTTTTAAAACCAGCCTTGTTATCAAACAAAGCTAGCTTCACATTTTTTTAAAATTGATTATAAGCTTTTAACTTTCTTCCCTATCATCATTTTTATCAGATCTTCTACAAGAGCCGGCACTTCTTCAAATGCACTTTTCATATGAAGACGTTCGGTTCGTTTATGGGCATCTTTACCGAATGGACCAATATTTAAGACAGGTGCTTGGAGTTCTTTCATTGCATCGAATGGGATGCTATAGCTATCGCCCCAAACAGGAGTGTTTTCTTTAAAAACCGTCCACCCTTCCCCATCGTCATGATAATTCACATAGCTTAAGTCGCTAATTCCGTTGAAATAGTGAATTTGCTGCACTGGCAAAGCGAACTTTTCTAGCCCTTGCTTTTTTACATATTCCACGCATTGAGTAACGAGTTCATCATATGAAGAATTCACCGCTGGATAGTATGGCGGTGCAAATAGTAAGACCATCGCCGGTGCAAGTTCCTGACACTGAATCATCAGAGTATCAGCAATTCCGAAGGATTTTTCACGGTCATCCCACTTCAGGATTTGCATGAATGGCGGTTTTGATTTCTTCAACAAAATCTGGCCCGAATTTATGGATGGCATGCTTTTGTAATTCTTCATAACGCAATACATGCACTTTCCCAACTGGTTCCACGGACTGCGCTTTGCAGATTCCCGTGTATGCTCGATTACAGTCTTGAGCTGCGTCGACGGCTACTTGTTCAAAGATATCCATAATTTCTTCCGCATTTCGTTTCATTAAAAACACATTATACAAGGCTGCTGAACGGTACGGGGTTTGAGCAGAGTACTCCATTCTTAAATCTTTTTGCTGCAGTGTGACCGGAAGCGGGGTTTTTTCGCCCATCACAGTTTCTTGTAGGCTCAAATTCCACTCCATTCGCTGCATCAAAAACGAAGCGATATAAGGTGCAGTGATTCCACTGAGCGGTTCACCGACATGTGTCTCTTTCCCGTAAAAAAGTGCTGATGGCATAATTTTACCGATGGAACCTGAGTATACATAATAATTTCGGTCACCCGGCTCCTGTGCAAATACAGGCTCACCGTTTAAGAATAGTTTATAAGTGAGATTGTGCTCTTCCTTCATTTCTAACAGCCTTGTAACAGCAGCGCGCATACCCGAGGAATTTACCTCTTCATCGGGAATAGTCAACAGAATGAGATTAATCGGCATTGTTCGATCGTTGCCTTTTCGATTAACCCCATATGCATGACAAGGCCCATTTTCATATCCATCGTGCCGCGGCGAATAAATATTCTCCAGACAGAAGATCCTTTTGTGCATCCTCTGGCAGCTCCTCCAACCTGTCATGAAGCAATTTTGTTAACTCCTCAGGCTGGTAAGCATATTCCTCAAGATCGCCATACTCTTTCGTATTAACCGTGTCAAAATGACTGATTAAGACAACGGTTTCCTTTGCATAAGGATGCTTGTATAAAGCCGTTAAAAACCTCCGCCCAAATCAGCATCGTGAAGACATAGATGATTGGAATGCTCCTGAAAATACGCCAAGTTTTGCAGCTTTGCTTGAAGTTTTAGAGGAAATTTACGCTCTCCCTCTGTTAGTGTTAAGCTTTTCCAACTGACCACTTCACATAATAATTTTCGTAATGCTTCTGGCTTTCCCCACCTAAGCTGTTCCATTTACTTTAAGACCCCTTCAATTTACAAAATAATAAATAGTGTGTCCGCGTGAAGCGAACAAAATGAACCTACTGTCCACGAGCGGTGCCTGACACCGAGAATGGCCTCCAGATACTCGAGGCCGGACTTATTTTGGCATTTCTCTTATTTTTAAAGTAATAGAAAACATAGCAAATAATTAAAAATCCTATTCCAACTAGTAAGCCGACTAATTGGGTAGGGTCAAAGGCTAAAAATATTAATATCGACACACAAAAAACGATACAGATGAGTGGAATGAAAGGATAAAACGGAACCTTATATTGCAAATCCTCTAATTTCCCCCCTGCTTGCAGGTATTTACGTCGAAACATCAACTGTGAAAGAGCGATCCCAATCCATGAAATGGTTACAGAAATACCTGCGATAGACATCAATAATACAAACACAGTATCTGCGGCTTTCACACTTGTCAGCAATGACAAAAGAGAAAAAATCATGGTAAACACTAGAGCAGTAAATGGAACTTTTCGTTTTGATAGTTTTCCAAATAGTTTCGGTGCCATTCCTTCATGTGCCATCGCCCATAGCAAACGGGTTGACGCATAAATACATGAATTTCCTACTGATAAAACCGCTGTCAAGATGACAAAATTCATAATATCCGGTGCAAATGGAATACCTGCCATATCCATTAGAGTAACGAATGGACTCTCTAATAATCCCAATTCCTTAATTGGAAAAATGGCCGATAAGATAATAATTGAAGCGAGATAAAAGACGATAATTCTAAAAAGCACATTGCGAATGGCACGAGGTATATTCTTTTGAGGCTCCTCACTTTCCCCGGCCGCAATTCCGATCAATTCAGATCCTTGATAGGAAAAGATGACATTCATCATTGTAACAAAGAGAACAGTAATTCCTGCTGGGAATAAGCCGGTTGGGGCTAGGTTTTTAAAATGCGGTGCTGGTCTGTCTGATAATGGAATAATTCCAAAAATAGCCCCCAAACCAATAATAATAAAGAAAATGACAGCTACTACTTTAATGCCTGCAAACCAATATTCGGCCTCCGCAAATCCCCTTGTCGTAAGAGCATTAAGGATAAACAACAGTGCGATAAACACAGCACACCAAATCCAAACTGAAATATCCGGAAACCACCGTTTCATTAAGATTCCTGCCGCGGTAAATTCAACCCCAGCAGTTGTGGCTGAGCCGATGAAATACATCCACCCTAACGAAAACCCAGCTGACGGGCTAATAAATTTACTTGCATATGTTTGAAACGATCCAGTTACAGGCATGTAGACAGCAAGCTCTCCTAGGCACACCATAACAAGGTACAGAATGATTCCACCAAATAAATACCCTAGTAATGCGCCGCCCGCTCCTGCCTGATGAATCGTGTAACCAGCGTTTAAGAACAAACCCGTTCCGATAACCCCCCCTAAAGAAAGCATAAACAAATGCCTGCGTTTCATGGAACGATTTAACTGATTTTGTTGAACGTCATGTTCGACCATACCTTCCCCACCCACCCTTAAATTTTAACAGCACCAACTATTTCTAAAAACGAAGTGACAAGCAGCTTAATCCACCATCTAATTTACGGAATTCAGTCATATCAAGCTCAATCGTTTGATAGCCAGCCTCTTTAATTTTATGTTTCGTAATTGGATACCCTGCTGGAATGATGACATAGTCATTCACCTGAATACAATTTGCTGCGTATTCCTCTTCCGGTGGGACGATAATTTTTGTATAGGAGTTGAAATCAGGATGGTCAATAAATTCACCAGCAGCCACAATGGTTTGATTTCCCAAATATGCGATTCCTGTTTTTAAATGAAAGAACTTTTCCAGCTGAACGATTGTTGCTTTGTAGTTTTCTAATTCCAAAATTTGTTTTAATTGCTCAGCCCCTTCTAGATTTGTCCTAGCAGAAATGCCAATATAAAAATGATCTTCAATCTGAAGAATATCTCCCCCGTCAAGTGTTCCCGGAGCCTTAATGTAATAAATATTTTCATAGAAGGACTTGATTGCCGGCTCCATTTCACGGATTTCTCCATTCCGTGTGTGGGCACCTGGATTTGAGATCACAGCAAAATTAGGTGTAAGGACTGCGGTATCTTCAACAAAAGTAGAGTCCGGAAAATCTACACAACTCGGGAGGATCGTTACTTCTGTTCCACAGGTTTTCAATGCTTCAATATAGGCTTCGTGCTGTTCTAGTGCTTTTTCCAAAATAGGACTTCCCAGATCAGATGTAGTTAAGCCATTGATGTAGCTTTCTCCAGGTTGTTTGACAATTGTGTTTTTAAACATATTTATTCCTCCTTGTATTATGAGCGGATAACTGGACATGTGAGACATGTCGGTCCGCCTGTTCCTAAATAAGAGATTTCATTTCCTTCATATTCATAAACCGTTGCTCCTGCTTCAATTAACTTTTGCTTCGTGTAAGGGCTTCCAGAAGCAATCACACAAATACGAGGTGCCAACGCAAGAACGTTACAGCCTAGACGAAGATATTCATCATCCGGAACCTCAATTAGTTCAAAGCCGCGTTCGATCAGTAATTGTCTTAAAATGATTGGCATTAAACGTGAATAAACGACAGCCAGATTGTCATCTACAATACTAATAAATGACATGAGATGGAGACATTCCTCTTCCCCTTGATCATGTGGGAGCTGGACAACAATCAACTCTTCCACTAAATCTTTGGTCATTTCTTTAATTTGCCGAATGGCTTCATCGTTTGTACGATAGCCGTGGCCAACAAGGAGTGTCCGGTCATCCAGCCAAACGAGGTCTCCCCCGTCTGATACAGCATCTCCACTTAATTCACCTAATATAGGAATCTCTTTTTCTTGTAAAAATTTTTTATAGGACTCTGCCTCAGACTGACGTAATTTTTTTCCTGATTTTAAAATAATGGCCCTTTTTTCGTGAACTTAACAGGATCATGGGCATAGAGAGAATCTAAACCGACACTTTCTGAAGAGGGTAAAAATTCAATGTTGTCCACGTGTTGTTTAATAATAGAAAGAAACTGCTCATACTCGTGCTGTGCCTTAACAAAATCAGGTTCGCTGAGATAGTTGAACTTTTTCCATTCCTTGCTAAGGTGCTCTTGGTTAATAAAGGCGTCCTTTGGATGTTTTACAATTACGGTGTTGAGCTTTTTATACATAGATGATAACATATAACCAATCCTTTCTTTTCCGTATATCGGAATAAAATTCCTCTGTAAGGAAACTTATAATGTAATATTATATTAGCAAAGATTGCATGTCAATATATTTTGAATTTACAGATAATAATAAAATCAACATTTTATCAGTTAAAATAAAGAATAGATTTGATAGGAGCTGAATATATGCAGACGATTGATCGAGCCATGCAAGTGATCAAAGTTCTTGCTGGAAATGAAACAAAAAAGTGGCTTTCCATTACCGATTTATCTAAGGAGTGTGATTTACCAGTAAGCACGATGCACCGCCTTTTACAATCCATGAAAAAACATGGACTTATTCAACAGGACCCGGATTTAAAACTTTACTCAATGGGAAACACCTGGTTAGAATATGGCTTGCAGCTATATGATACCTTTGATTTCGTTGGTTTGATTCGTCCTGAAATGGAAAAATTAATGCACGAAGTAGAGGAAAGTGTGTATTTTAATAAGCCAGTAGGATTAGAATCGCTCATTGTGGAAAGAATTGATTGCCAGCATAATCCGATCCGTATTTATGACCAATTAGGGATACGGATCCCGTTGCATATTGGGGCTGCAAATAAAGTCATGGTAGCACACATGGCACACAGTGAAGCTTTAAAAATCGTGAATGAATTAGTTCCTGTTGAGGAAAAAGAGGCTTTTGTTCATTTGTTGAACCAGATAAAAAATGCCGGCTATGGTGAGAGTCATGGTGAACGAACAAAAGGAACATCATCCGTTGCTGCTCCGATCTTTAATCAACTAAATGAACTAATCGGCGCAATTAGTATTGGCTATGTCAATTTCAATATAACGGAAGAAAGACAAAACCATTTAATAGAAAAAGTAATCGAATATGGAATGCGTATTTCTAGAAAATTAGGAAGCAAATGATAGAAATAGAGTAGGCGCATGAATGAATTCATGCGCCTAGGAATATGTAAGAGGAGTCTTTTATTTTAAATAGCCTTCAGCCTCTCTTTTGTCGGGTAGGAGGGCAACCTTTCATCCACCGTCTCCGGGTAGAAAGGTCGCCCAATTGGCGACTCAAACCCCCACAGAACCTGGCGTGCGGATTTCCCGCACCGGGCTCTTCAGAAATTGCTTCAAAGTTTTGCGTACATCTTTAATTCCGAAAATGGAATTGAAAGTTTAGGACGCTCTAGAGGAAAAATAGACTTAATCTTATTGAACTTTTCCCAAGTTATATAGTTCTTTTGACTTCTACTACTTAACATTCTTCTCCAATAACGTTCCGTAATTTTATAAATTTTAGTTATTGACCAAAGGTTACCAGCCATGCCATAGTAGTTGTAATGCCTCTAAGAATTTGATTTATCTTCTCAACTTGGTCTTTTATAGGCCAATGTCTGATAGTACGAAGTACTTCTTGGATTTTATTTACACTTCGCTTAAATCTGGTCTTTTCGGTTTTCCTACCTACCATAAAATTACCCTTACGGTTTTTTGTACAATAATGTGTAAAACCTAGGAAGTATATCGTTTCTAATTTCCTCCCTTTCTCAAGGGCATGTTTACTGGCGAACCTACCAAACTCTTCTAACCTCGTCTTATTAGGCTCAAGTTCTAATGAGAATTTCCTTAATCTTTTCATAAGGACTTTCCCAAACCTTATTGCATCTGAACGATATTGAAAACACACTACAAAATCATCGATATATCTAATTAGATATGACTCACCTTTGAGTCTTGGTTTTATTGCTTTCTCAAACCACAAATCCAATACATAGTGAAGGTAAATGTTGCTTAACAGTACACTAATTGAACCACCTTGCGGTGTTCCAGTTTCACTCACATAAACATCTTTACCTTCCATTACACCTGCTTTTAACCATCTTTTAATCAGACTAATAATTCTAGGATCACCAATCCTATGTTGCACAAATTTAATTATCCAATTATGGTCTAAGGTTCCAAAGAAGTTCTTCAGGTCGGCTTCGAGCACCCAACTTATTTTCTTCCCTGAAATAGTCTCATTAAGTGTAGCTAAGGCATTGTGTGCTCCCTTATTTGGCCTACCACCGAATGAACAATTTAAAAAGTCCTGCTCATAAATTGATGAAATTACCGTTGCCGTACTTCTTTGTAAAGTGGATAGGCTACACTTAGTTGGACAGAAAAATTAAGGTCAAGTAGACTACTTATAACACTATCGAGGAGAATCTACTATGACAAAAAAGGAACGTCGTACTTTTACTTCCGAATTTAAAAATCAGATGGTACAACTGTACCTTAATGGAAAACCAAGAAAGGATATTATCCGTGAGTATGATCTCACCCCCTCATCATTAGATAAGTGGGTGAGTCAAAGCCAGAATTCCGGATCCTTCAAGGAAAAAGATAATCTGTCCCCCGAACAACAAGAACTAAACAAACTGCGAAAAGAAAACAAACAGCTTCAAATGGAAAATGACATTTTAAAGCAAGCTGCGCTGATACTAGGACGAAAGTAAATGTGATTAAGAACAATGAACACAAATACTCGATATCAGCAATGTGTAAAGTCCTTCAACTTCCCAGAAGCACCTACTATTATGAAGAAAAAGAAAGAGAATCAGAGGATGACCTGACCACTACCATCATTGAAATCTTCCAAAAAAGTCGTCAAAACTATGGGACGCGCAAGATTAAGGTAGAATTGAAAAAGCTGGCCATCAGGTATCTAGACGACGGATTGGCCGAATCATGAACGAGCAGGGCTTGGTTTCAAACTATACAGTCGCCCAGTTTAAACCTCATTCAACCAAGTGCAATGAATCCGATCAAAAAAACGAATTAAATCGGGAATTTACTCAGGAAGTAGAACTGACTGCTGTGGTAAGCGATTTAACATATGTAAGAGTCAATCAAAAATGGCATTATATATGCATATTTGTCGATCTCTTTAATCGAGAAATCATTGGTTTTAGCACTGGACCAAACAAAGATGCGCCTTTGGTTTATCGTGCCTTTGCATCTATTCAAAACGATTTACGTAAGATCGAATATTTCCACACCGATCGTGGAAGTGAGTTTAAGAACCAGCTGATTGACCAAGCACTGAAGACGTTTGATATCAAGCGATCGCTCAGCATGAAAGGATGCCCCTATGATAATGCAGTAGCAGAGGCAACGTTCAAGATTGTGAAAACAGAGTTTGTCAGAGGACAGCATTTTACTAGTTTAGAGGAATTATCGAGAGAATTACAAGACTATGTACATTGGTTTAATCACATTCGTATTCACGGAACATTGGGGTATTTAAGCCCCATTGAATACAAACTTGAACACCTTAAAAAAACTGTCTAGTTTAGTGTTGACAATCCAAAGCTCTATCTGCTACCGAAGGTACTCCGATTGGTCGTTTTTCAACTTTTCCAGGTTTAGGTATCCAAACCCTTCTTACTGCTGGAGGTTTATACCTATGTCTGTGAATTGAATTCATCATATCTCCAATCCAATTTTCAAACTCAATTATAGCCATATCTCTTGTGGTACCATCGATGCCAGGTGAAGTGTTCTTAGGCATATGGTTTAAACTGGTCCAAATCAGCTCTTTTGTAATGTGATGTGCTAATGATGTAAATTGTAGTTTTGCATCTTGTCGAGCTTTTGCTGCTATTCTCTCTAATCCTGTTGTCATGATTGGTTTCTCCTTACTTTGAATTAAGGACCGAAATCTTCCATTGAATGAAGCTCATGTTTCCTTAGATTGATTCAATTTCTGCTAACCGCTTCCCAATGTAATAGGCTTTCCCTATCTCAGAGTACTATCAATTAGTAAGACTTCCAATAAACCATCGAATTCTCCTTGCTTTGTGGGCTTGTTGAATTCTTATCTATATGCTATAGAAGTTTATTGGATCTCCCTTGTTCCCAAAGGAATCCATTGATAACATGCCGTAGGTACGAATCCCGGGAGTAATGATAATACCTTGCCTTTAGCAGTTATTTCATTGTTGCCTTCCCCATTGAGAGAAAAGGTCGGCTACTCCACATCACGTTCAATTTCGGGACTAATTATCCTTTTCACTTTATTCCGGCCTGCCATCTTCCTGTCTACGCTTCGCAGTACACGTTACCGTGTAACCACGCAAGACTCGGTACAAGACCGCTGGCTAAGCATTATCTAGACGACTATCTCAAGTCGTATGTATTCCTTGAGCTTTCAAGGCGCAACCCTCACAGAACCGTGCTTGCACTATTAATGCACACGGCTCCTCCTAGCCATCATTCACAGAATGTAGTTAATCTCTTTTCTTAAATCATATATATTCACTTTAATTCTTGGTGAAGGTAGTGGATATTTATCAAGAAATAGTCTGAATTTATCCCATGTAAAGGATTTCCTTTGACTTCTTCTATTGAGCCATTTAAACAGTAAGTTCTCGATTTTGTCTTTGAAGTTGCTAACATTTTGGGTATTGTCAGTGATGCAATAATAGTTATAATAACCTATAAGCGAGCGTCTAAATCTGTCCATAATCATATGGATATCTTTATTTCTATTCTTCTTCAGCCATTCTTTAGACTCTTTTAATTTACCTTGGACTTTCTTCCTACTCGATTTTCGTTTCATCCGAAATTTCCCTTGTTTACTTTTCCCACAATAGTGTGTAAAGCCTAGGAAATCAAAGGTTGCTGGTTTGCTATTTCCCTTTTGCTTTTCATATTTCTCCGCAAACCGTCCGAAGGGAATAATTTTGGTTTTATCCTCGGCTATTTCCAAGTTAAATTTCTTTAATCTAAATTTTAATGATTGGAAGAATTCCTGAGCTTCGCTCTGATATTGAAAACAGCACACAAAATCATCTGCATATCTTACTACGTATGCTTGTCCCTTACACTGTTTCTTGACCTTTTTCTCAAACCATAAGTCGAGGGCATAATGGAGATACACATTGGCTAATACCGGAGATATTACTCCACCTTGCGGTGTGCCATTGTGTGTTTTGTATTTCTTCCCTTCCTCCATGTACCCACCTTTGAGAAACTTACCAATTATTCTTAGTATGTTATGGTCAGCGATTCGCAGTTTTAAGAACTCCATCATCCATATGTGGTCAACGTTGTCAAAGAATCCTTTTTTAGCGACATCAACACAATGATGCAACCCAGCTTGATTGATAAGGAATTCGAACCTTGCTTTGGCATGATGGGTGCTTCTGTTTGGTCGGAATCCATAGCTATGTTTATGGAATTTGGCTTCGCAAATGGGTCCCAATACTTGTAGAATACACTGTTGGAAAATTCTATCCCAGATGGTTGGAATCCCTAAAGGTCTTAGTTTTCCATTTCCTTTGTCAATAAACACTCGTCTAACCATTTGAGGTTTGTAGCTTTTAAACATGGTTTGAACCGTGTTTATCACATCTTCCACCGATAAATAACAAATATCTTTAATCGTAAGATTATCTGTTCCTGCCGTTTTACTACCTGTATTTCTTTTGATATTACGGTAGGCAAGACGAATATTTTCATTAGAACTCATCAATTCTATTAATCCATAAAGCTTTTCACCACTGACACTGATATAAAGGCAAGTTATACTGTAACTAATATCATTATTACTTTCCTTGCCAACGGTTCACAGGGAGTAAGCCCTCCACGTTATCAGCTTACAATGTTGAATTATATCTATTGTAGAATGAACTTAGGTGCTTCCTTTAAGCCTGTTAGCACTCATACGCCTGTAACGTATCATGGATTTTTATATTAGTTATTCCTACTCACCCACGGCTAACCTCACAATTTTGGTGATATACACATTTCTATGTATTGTGCGTATAGGCCCGTACATTCGGAAGTTCGTCAGCTTTACCTTTTTCTTTTAGGTGTATTTGCATCCTCACCATATTCATTCAACTCAAGCATCATGAACTACACCACTCCCTCGAGTAGGGTTTCGGCAGCCAAACTGCTACGGTAGTTTCTCACGCCTTTTCACCGAGCTTATAACACTATCATTCTTACTAAATCCAATGCTATTCGGCTAAGAGAGAACCCTTCAGGGCGTTACCCCATCATTTGATCTTTCGATATAACCCTTCAGTTCCGACAGGAACTGCCTGACCTTTACCTGAAGATTGTGACCAAACTCAATTTAAGCCAGGAACATTTCGCACAACTAACGCACCCTATAGCCATCCATGAAGCGCAAAAACCGGCGCTTCACCACAGAGAATGAAAATGGTTATGAACCGTCAATACTGATTCTACGGCTGGGAGAGGAAGGTCGATGAACTATGGTGCGTGAGAGCCCATCCTATAGTCTGACTCCAACGACCACGGTGCACCACTGACTGTCGCTCCCTTACGGGAAGCACACATGGTAGATTAATCCTATTCTGGTTTCTGCACCAGCCTCTAATTATATTCAGAGCCGTAGAAAGGATGTTTTCAATGGAAGTAGTCATTGAAAGAGCATGCGGTATGGATGTCCATAAGGACAATATTACTGCCTGCATTATGACACCATAAGGAAAGGAGATTCAAACGTTTTCAACTAAAACTGTATTTCTATTACAGTTGGTTGAGTGGATTAAACAGCACAATTGTACCCATGTTGCCATGGAGAGTACGAGTGTATATTGGAAGCCAATCGTTAATTTACTAGAGGCTGAAGATATTGAGTTTTTAGTGGTGAATGCTCAACATATGAAGGCTGTTCCTGGACGTAAAACAGATGTTAAAGATGCAGAATGGATTGCTAAACTCCTTCGTCATGGATTACTTAAAGCCAGTTTTATTCCAGACCGAAATCAACGGGAATTGCGTGAACTAGTTCGCTATCGTCGGAGTATTATTGAAGAACGTGCGAGACAACATAATCGGATCCAAAAGGTGTTAGAAGGAGTGAACATTAAGTTGGGCTCTGTTGTTTCAGACATCATGGGCGTTTCAGCTCGGGATATGCTTGATGCTATTGCCGAAGGCGAAGAGGATCCCGAAAAATTGGCAAACTTTTCTCGACGTACAATGAAAAAGAAGAAAGATGAACTGGAACTGGCACTTAAAGGTTATATCAATCCACATCAGCAGTTAATGTTAAAGACCATTTTAAAGCACATTGACTTTCTCACTGAACAAATTGAGATGTTGGATCAAGAAGTAGCTCAAAGAGTCAGTGCTTATCAAGAAGATATAGATCGTTTAGACTCAATTCCTGGCATATCTAAGAAAATGGCTGAACAAATGTTATCAGAGATAGGTACAAATGTTAAAAAGCAATTCCCAAGTGCACCTCATATGTGTTCCTGGGCAGGATTAGTTCCCGGACATAACGAAAGTGCAGGAAAAAGGAAATCAGCGAAAACTAAAAAAGGAAACAAATATTTAAGGTCAGCTTTAACTGAAGCAGCTCATTCAGTAAGAGGATCTAAAAACTATCTCGGAGCACTGTATAGGCGTACAGCATCACGAAAAGGCAAAAAACGTGCAGGAATTGTAGTCGCTCACGCAATATTGCGCATCTCTTATTATCTTTTAACCCGTAAAGAAATGTATGTAGATTTAGGTGAAGACTACTTTGATAAGCAAAAACATCAATCTATTGTTCGGCATTCACTTCGGAGACTTGAAAGTTTAGGATACACAGTTACTCTACAAGAATCTGAAGTATCTTAATCTAATCAATTTACCTTCAATAAGACCATGTTAAGGCGCTCCCCCTTTTTTAAAAAAATTGAATGAGCTGCGTCTTCTTTAGTATTGCCATTTTACCGAAGAAACAGAGGTTTATTTTCATGGTAGTTTAAGTGAAATAGTTCACAAATCTATTAGTATCCTGCTTTTCAAGTTGATAGACCCATTATTCATAGCCGTTCAATTAGCATTAGAGATAACTTTGGGCAAAGTTACCCTTGAAGATGCTGTACAGAATACTCTAATAAGATTAGTAACTGCACTGTTGGAACAGGACAAATTTCATCCCCATACACTTTTGTTAGACGATATCATGTTTAACATCATGAAAGGATGTAGAGATATGCCGGGGTTACCAACGATTGGGATAGGTTCTAAAGGTTATTATGTTAAACTACTGCAAATGGATTTAAATGGATTAGCACTTAATTATAACAACTTTACGATAGATGGTATATTTGATTCAAAGACAAGTAATGCAACAAAAAATTTTCAGGACCGATTTGAAATAAAAAGTGATGGCATTGTAAGATCTCTTACATGGAAATTATTAATTGAAAATGTTAAAGCTGTACAAAAACTATTGAATTCCTATGGCTATCATACTGGATATCCTGACGGGTGGTTTGGCTCTCATACTACAGATGCAGTGCGAAAATTCCAAAACCATAATGGGCTTTCCCCGTCAGGAATTGTTGACCCAAGAACACGAAGAAAATTGTTTAATCCACATCCACAGGATAATATAGATAAGCGTCCGAGTTCAAATGACATAAATTCACTCCAACCGCACGTTGCGATGCTTGCAAGAAGATTTCTGGAATTGACAAGATCGCATAATTTAGATGTTAAGATTAATCAGGCATTCAGAAGCTGGGACGAATCAGACAGATTATTTGCTCAAGGGAGAACAACACCTGGACCAATTGTTTCAAATGCCAGAGGAGGAGACTCCTATCACAACTGGGGATTAGCCTTTGATGCCGCACCTGTTGAAAATGGTCAGGTATCAAATGATATACAGAAATATTTTACTATGGGGCATTTAGGAGAGCAGTTAGGTCTTAAATGGGGAGGAACATTTAAGACTATAGTTGATTATCCGCATTTTCAATATACGTTTGGATTAAACACATGGGATCTTCTGAATGGTATTACACCGCCTAAATGAGTGTTTTTATCCAAAATCAAAACTTTTTAAACAAGCTGAAAGCCTTTCAATACGGAGACATTCTTATCAGGAATGTCTTTTTTGTACTGTCAAACCAATTTGATAAAGCTAACCTGCTTACGTTAGTGGAACAAGCAAAAAAAGACGCCGAAGCAGCTGGTGATCTTCAACTATTGCACCCGTTAGTTCAATAAGGACGGAATTGAATTCCATTTTCAAATAAACTTTAGCACATTTTCTTCCCCCTGTGTACAAGCCGTTTCATTCCTCTTTTAAGATAGTATTTTATATTAAAAAAATCTATTCTTTTGAAATGAGGAATGTTAATTTGAATAGTTTTGATCCACAGAATATACCGAATCAGTTTCCTGGTGTCGCTATACCCCCTAACAGGATTAAACCGGGTTCGACATCGTCCAAGCCCGCCGGTTATTCCCCTCAGCAGATTCGTCGTGCTTATGAGATTGAGCCGTTGATTAGGTCAGGAATCACCGGTAAGAACCAGAACATCGCCATTATAGTTGGATTTGGTAGCCCCACGGTCGAAAACGACCTGCAAGTCTTTAGCCAACAGTTTGGCTTGCCCCCGGCAAAACTGAATATCTATTATCCAGATGGACAGCCAAGTCAAGTGGTTCCAGATTGGACACTTGAGACCGCCATTGACACGCAGTGGGTCCACGCACTTGCGCCAGATGCCACCATCCACCTCGTTGTTGCCGTATCTTCGGCTGCTGGAGACCTGTTTAGCGCTGTTAATTTCGCGAACAATAATTTGGACGTCCAAGTAGTCTCGATGAGCTGGGGTCTTCCCGACTCATCGTTCGAGCAAATGTTTGATCACTTTTTTCAAAAATCAGGTACCGTCTATTTAGCCGCATCTGGAGATATCGGAGGTAAGGTTACCTATCCATCAGCTTCCCCGTTTGTCGTATCCGTTGGTGGAACAACTTTATTGCTACGCCAGAATGGGAGCCGAATTGCTGAAACGGGCTGGAATGGCTCAGGGGGTGGTCCAAGTCTCTTCGTACCTAAACCTAACTACCAGATTGGGTTTGTGAGCGGCGGGAAAAGAGGCACTCCTGATGTTTCCTTTGTTGGAGACCTCGCAACAGGTGTATCCGTTTTCAGTAGTACTCCGATACCTGATGGGTCTACCGGATGGGTCGTCGCAGGCGGAACAAGCGTGGGAACTCCTTGCTGGGCAGGAATTATCGCATTAGCCGATCAGATTCGGAATGTGCCCCTGACCGATGGACATCAAGAACTCTACAATCTGGCAAAGGGATCGCAGTATGCCAGAAATTACAACGACATTACCGTTGGGTGCGCAGGCAATTTCTGCTGTACACCTGGATATGACTTTGTGACAGGGCTGGGAACTCCTAGGGCGAATTTGCTTGTAAGGGCATTGGGAAATGACCCCGACCCAGTTGATGATGAATCAGAGGATTTAGAAAGTTCTTCAGAGGATTTAGAAAGTTCTTCAGAGGATTTCGAAGAAAGTTCTTCGGAGGATGAATCAAGTTCTGAACATGGGCATCACCATCATCATCCTGATCCTCCTCCTCACCACCATCATCATGACCACGATGAGTCAAGTACTGATTAGGATCACCAACACTTGAAAGGTAATAAAAAGACTAGCTCAAAAATAAATAGCTAGTCTTTTTTACTTTTCTTTATTTGTTCTAACCTTTTATTTCATATAGAAAGCTGACTATGGCATCGAGCTCTTATTGAACTAAACTGCTTCGTTAGTACAATAAGAAAGCCGCCAAAATGGCAGCTTGATCTTCAACTCTTGCACCCTTTAGTTTGAATAAGGATGTATTAAAGTTTTAATCCCTTAAGATTATTCTCCAATACAAAGCCTTTTGACCAAGTACCAACAAGAAAATAAGTATCATCTTTGCTAAATTCTGCAAAACAGGCGTATTCCAATTCTTCAATTTGGATAGGGGTTAAGTCTTCAAATCCTAATATAAAGACCCTATCACTTGAAGTGAGAACAATGTAACTGCCATCGTAAGAAGCAGCTATATGGACAAAATACTCATCGGTTCTTTGAACTCCATTTTCGGTTAAATTTACTTTTTTTAAGACGGTTTTTAATTCAGCGTCCATAATTGTTAATTCATAGTCCTTATGAACAAAAATATAAACTTGATGAATTGGCTCATAATATACCAAATCCCAATTTGTTAATCCTAAATTTTCCACAATAGAATAAGATCGTTCTACCGAAGGGTCTACAACCTTAACTAACTTATATTTTAAATAACCTTTTACCCCTTCCAAATAACTTAAGGTAAATAAATAGGAATTATCATATGGTATAAACTGATTAAATTCAATATGTGTTCCCTCAAGTTCTGTTAAGATCTCATAAATCCCTGTTTCTATGTTAAGAGCACAAACCTGTTTTCGATCGTTAATTTTAAGGACATCTAGAATAGTAAATGGTTTATTTAACAGTGCAAAATTCCCTTCTTCTATCTGAAAAGACTTTCTAGATTTAATGGTCTTAATAAGTTGGAAATTCTTAGTCTCGTAAACACAAATTGTGCCAACTGTGTTTTTTATGTAAAGAAGTTCGTCATTTCTTGAAAAGTGTAGAGTGTCTGGATTATTTGGCTTTGTAAGCTCTATAACTTTTTCCCAAGTCTCAGTTTCAAAAATGACAGTTTTTCCACCCATTGTATGACACAATAACCTTTTGTCATTCGATATCACTATTTCATAAGAAGTTTTTAAATTCTTTATTAGGTTCATTTGAAACACACAATCCGCCTCCAATTTAGTTTCACCGTTATCCTTCTTGATCTATCCAGCTCCGTTACTTCAATAAGAAAAGCTGCCAAGAATGGCAGCTGATCCTTAACTCAAGCACCCGTTACTTTAAGTGCACTATTTCACAATTTTTTTGTGAGATTAGAAAAAGGCAAACTACATCTTGAAAAATCACACCAGTTAAGCTATAAATGTATCCTGATAATAATCGGAATTACTGAACCACCCGCATCGAACCATGTTGAAGCTTCTTTGTAAAAAACTTCCACAAATACTGTTTTTATCAAAACTACACCTTGCTTCTCATCAGTAAAATCTTTTGATTTAAGAGGTTTCTAATTTTTTACATATTTTTCACCTCTGAGAAAACAATAAAAACAATGTACAAGTTCGTTTATAGGAGGAAAAATCTTGGAGACAAATAACCCCATTCGATTAACTGCTCCAGAAATGGCAAGCCTTTGGACTCAATACATTTTTGATACCATGTCCATTTGTTTTTTTGGTTATGCACTGGAGCATATTGAAGATCACGATGTCAAATCAATCTACCAAACTGCCCTTGGATTATCCCAAAAGCATGTCCAAAAAATAACAGAATTCATGGTAAATGAAAATTATCCTATCCCACATGGGTTTACAGAAAAAGATGACGTAAACATTCAAGCACCTCGTCTTTTTCAAGACCCGTTTTACCTAAATTATATTTATATCATGACTTTGCAAGGGATGACTGGATATTCTTTGTCTGTTAGTACTTCCGTTCGTTCTGACTTACGGAAGTATTATATAACCTGCATGTCCGAAACGATGGAGCTTTTTGATCAATCCATTAATTTAATGCTTTCAAAAGGGCTTTTTTCACGACCTCCTATTATTTCACCACCCGAATCAATCGATTTTGTAAAGCACCAAAGTTTTTTAACGGGATGGTTGGGAGACCGTCGTCCTTTGAATGCTATCGAAATTGGAGATATTACTTTTAATATGCTAAAAATGCATTTACATGCTGCTTTGAAAGTGGGATTCATCCAAGTAGCCCAATCAAAAGAGATTCGTCAATATTTCATGAGGGGACTTGACATTGCCAATAAACATATAAAAATATTTGAATCGGTATTTAAGGAAGATAAATTAAATTCACCTATTTCTTGGCAAGCGATGATCACGAGCTCTACTTCTATGACCTTTTCAGATAAATATATGATGTACCAAATTCTATTGTCTACACAATTATCCCTTTCATTTTATGGTTCTGCTTTGAGTGTCAATTCAAGGAGAGATTTAGGTGCTCATTACATACGACTAATTTTAGAACTTTTACAATTTGCAGAAGACGGAGCAAACCTAATGATAAAAAATGGATGGTTAGAGCAGCCTCCAACAGCAAGTGACCGTGACTCGCTCGCCAACAGGAAGGAGAAATAAATAAAATGTAAAAACTGGACGCTAGGAACGATTCCTAGCTTTTTCATTTGCTGCACTTAATAGGGCAAAGAAAACAAAATTCCATCTCCCTTGTTCCACTAAACTGCCCGTTACTTCAATAAGGCATTACCTTTATTTCAGTAATGCACCCGTTAGTTCAAGTGAAACATTTCACAAAATACTTTCCACTAATCGTTTTTTTAGGTTTCATATGAAGAAATGCTTACTAAAAATTACTAAAAATTAGTATAATTAAATGGTATTTAAATGAATTAAAAGGAGACAAAGGAATGACAAAAACCAATTTAAATCACGGTATTATAGTTTTATTAGAGTTTTATCCATCTTGGTTAGCTTTACCTCGTGAAAAAAGAAGAGAGCTAGCAGGGGATTTATATTCAATAATTGGAAAATACAACGAAAACGTTAAGGTGAAATTTTTTGACGCTGATGCTTTTGGAGACGGTTCCTATACCGATTTTATTTTATGTGAAACATCAGATTTAAAAATGTATCATTTTATGTGGGAAGAAATACGAGATACATATGCCTATTCTAATGGTTACTTTAAAATTAAAAAAGTTATTATGGGTGTCCAGAATGCCTATCAAAAATTTGAGGATGAAGTTTTGAAAATGGATTCTGAAAAAAATAAAAATTAGTGTAACTCAAAAGGGATTGGAACATTCCATCCTTTTTTTGTTGCACTAACCTGCCAGATAGTTGAAGATTGCAGTACCGTATCAAATTCAATAATCAGGTCAATAATTCCTCTAAAAATAGAATTTTTAGGGAGAGATGTATTTTGCTATTATCAAAAGCCTGGGAAATTTATGAATCTGATAAACGAATTGAAGGGTTCTCTCAACAGACTTTAAAGGCCTATAAACTTCAAGCGTTGTTGGTGATACGGTATTTTGAGGATGTTAAACTCGAAACCATTACTACTATCAAATTAAAAGAATACCTGGCAAAGTCAAGTGAAAATCTAAAGCCATCCAGCTTAGCTCACCGTATACGTTTTATAAAATCACTTTTCCGTTGGTCACACGAGGAAGGACATATTTTAAAGAATCCGGCTGCTAAATTAAAAGAACCTAAAGTAGGAAAACGAATCCCAAAATTTTTAACGGAAAGAGAAATCGAACACTTAAGGGAAGCCTGTGACACTCCTATGGAAAAGGCACTATTCGATTTTATGTTTTCAACAGGTTGTAGAATAGGTGAAATTGTTTCGCTAGACAAGAACAGGATCAATTGGTCAAACCGATCAGCGATTGTTCTAGGTAAAGGTGATAAAGAAAGAGAGGTATATTTTAATATTCGTTGTGAAATTTGGCTTAAACGGTACTTAGATAATCGTCAGGATAATGATCCGGCCATTTTTGTTACAGAACGTAAACCACATAGAATGAGCATTGCTCAAATGAGACACATTGTTAAGCGGATTTCTGATAGGGCAGAGATTAGTAAAGTAATTCATCCACACCAACTAAGACATAGCTATGCAACACATTTGTTGAATAATGGAGCACCTCTTGATGTTATTCAAAGTCTACTTGGTCACCAGAAGAGCGAAACTACAAAAATTTATGCCCAATTAAGTGGTAGTCTTAGACAAGAATTGTATAGAAAATATTTTTAACCTATGGCTCAAATATGTACAAAAGCAACACTTCTAAAGAATGTTGCTTTGTTTAACTCTCATCTAATAAAAAGCCACAAATGGTAGCCGGGTGTTAAACTATTGCACCCGTTAGTTCTATAAGCAACCTCGATAAGTTAATAAAACAAACACTTTCTACCTAAGGAAAGGTTTGTTAGATAAGACTAATTATTTTAATTTAAGTACTATTTTTCCTTTTGCTCTTCCCGCCTCTGCATACTCCAATGCTTTTTGGGCATCTTCGAAAATAAAAACTTTATCAAGTGTAGGCTTAATCACTTCTGACTCTAACATTTTTGTTAAAATTTTCAACTGCTCTCCACTATGCTTCATAAAAAGAAACGTGTATTGGACATTATGTTTTTTTTCTAGCTTCGTAAGTTTATAACTTGCAATTGAAAATAAGGTTTTTTTAAATGAACTAAATCCATTTTCTTTAGCAAAGCGACCATTCGGGATTCCAGATATAGAAACAATCTTTCCTCCTTTTTTTAATGTTACAAATGATCTCTCTAACGTCGCCCCCCCAATGGTATCAAGAACTGCGTTGTAGTCACGAATCGAATGTTCGAACTTTTCTGTCTTGTAATTAATAACTTCGTCAGCGCCAAGAGATTTTACTAAATCACTACCATCACTAGCTGTAGTTGCGACAAAAGCACCCATATGTTTTGCAAGTTGGATAGCAAATGTTCCTACTCCCCCTGATCCTGCATGTATTAATATTTTATGTCCTTTTTCAATTCGCAGAATATCATGTAAAGCTTGGTAGGATGTCAATCCGACTAGAGGGATGGAGGCGGCTTCTTCAAAACTTAAATTTTTAGGTTTTAATGCAATATCTTCTTGGTTAACAGAGAGATATTCAGTAAAAGTTCCCATTTTATTTGCTCTAGGTCGACCATATACCTCATCACCGACTTTAAACTTCGTGACACTAGTACCTACTTCAACAATTTTTCCAGAAAAATCATTTCCTAAAATTAACGGCATCTTGTATTTTAATAATAATTTTAATTCACCTTTTCGAATTTTTGTATCAAGAGGATTTATACTTGCCGCATATATCTCAACTAAGACCTCGTCATTATTTATTTTGGGCATAGGGAAGTCTAAAAAATTTGGTTTTTTACCGTAGTTTTCAATTGCTAAAGCTTTCATTACAATCCTCCACATTTTTATTTAACGCACATGTATCTTTTCATAACGAACATAAGAAAAAAGATTATGAATATCCCTAGATGGGATATTCATATTAAATAAACTATTTTAAGAAAGGATAATCTGTATAACCTTCTTTTCCTCCTGCATAGAGCGTGTTTTTATCAGGTTCGTTTAGGGGAGCACCTGATTGAATCCGTTCTACAAAGTCTGGATTAGCTAGTACCCAAGTGCCTACTGTGACAACATCCGCAAGATTATTATCTACATCAGACGAAAGTTGATCTAGAGGACGACCTGGACGGTTAACAAGAAGTGATTGATCCCAAAGTTGACGCACATCTTTTAGGAATTGCTCGTTTCCAAAGTGCATTAAATGCAGATATGCAAGGTTAAGCTTATTTAATTCACTTATTAAATAGCGATACATCTCAAGGCTATTTTCCCCCTCATCAATGCCTTGCAGTGTTCCTTGAGGAGAAAAACGGATGCCTGTTCTTTCTGCTCCTATTTCATCAACAACTGCTTTAGCTACTTCAATAGCGAATCGAGAACGACCCTCAATCGTACCACCGTATGCATCTTGACGATGATTGGAGTTTTCACTAAGGAATTGTTGGATCAGATAACCATTCGCTCCGTGAATTTCAACTCCGTCTGCACCAGCTTCAATTGCTGAACGTGCTGCTAAACGAAACTCATTGATAACATCTTTTATCTCAAGCTCACTCAATTCTCTTGGTGTTGGAATTTCTTTCATTCCTTCTGCCGTGAAAATTTCTACACCAGGTGCAATAGCTGACGGTGCAACTGCTTGGCGGTGGTGAGGTGTGTTATCAGGGTGTGATACACGTCCCACATGCATAAGCTGAACAAAAATATGACCGCCTTCACTATGAACTTTAGAAGTTACTTTTTTCCACCCTTTAATATGATTTTCTGTATAAATACCAGGTGTATTAGTGTAACCTTGCCCATCATCTGAAGGTTGGGTTCCTTCGCTTATAATTAAACCGACTGAAGCACGCTGACCATAGTACTCTGCTACTAAATCGCTCGGTGTACCATCTGGTAAAGCTCTACTTCTAGTCATCGGAGCCATACCTATACGATTTTTTAAGTCAATGTTTCCGATACGAACTTTTTCAAATAATCTGCTCATATGAATACTCCTTTTTAATAAGAATTAGAATCAAGAAATGAATTTACGTGTTCTGCAAATAGTTCTGGAAATTGAAACAGATGCCCGTGACCAGAATCAGGATATATAATCAGCTGTGCTTTGGGTAATTTCTCTGTTAAGATATAACTGTTTTTAGTCGGTACCATCACATCATTAACACCATTAGTAACAAGTACAGGGTGTTTGATGTTTTGTAACCATTCATAATCATGATTAGATTTTTGTTTAGCCCATTTTGCAATGGCTTGTAATTGTGCCTCTTTTACTTGTTCTGAACTGTTTACTTTTTTCTGATTAAAAATTCTTTGTAGTGAAGCCATTCCTGCAGATTTACTTGTTTCGGTTTGTTCGTAGAAAAAGAACATAAAATCATTTATTCCATCTTCTTCCGTTCCGCCGTGACGATTCATTCTTTCAAAAATCTCTGGATTTGGATTAATACCAGATTCAGGCGAAGTACCTGCCATAATAATTTTTCTTACTAAATCTCCTTCTTGTAAAGCTAGCTCTTGTGCAACCATGCCACCAATGGAAAAACCAAGAATGTCAACTTGTTCTAATCCAAGAGTTTTTATAAATGTTGCTGTATCTTTTGCCATATCAGCAATTGTAGTAGGCGTTAGTCCATCGGTCTCACCAACCCCTTTATTGTCAAATAAGATTACTGGGCGTGTATTTGCAATAGGTTCAAGCATGTTTGGATCCCAGTTTTCCATCGTTCCTCTAAAGTGAACAAGAAATACTACTGGTATACCATCTTGTGTACCAAATTTTCTATATGCGTAACGAGTTCCATCTGCTTCAATAAATTCTGATTCTGTTGGTATTTTAAAGTTTGTCATTTTTGTGTTCCTCCTTAGAAATTAAAAAACGATTTTATAAGTATGCATTATGATGGTTTGTTTCATGCTGATTTTAGAATGATCGTTCTAAAAAGGGTAAAAAAAGAAAGCTAGTCCAACACTGAAAGTGCTAGAGTGATGATGCCTTCTAATTCTTTTTTATTGTAATTAGTTTTTATTAGTACTCTTATACCTACCAAATTGTTGTGTAAGAAACGAGATGTGTTATCAGAATCGATTTCTTTTGATAGCTCTCCACTAGTTTGGCCCCGTTTTATAAGGTTATTAAACATATCTTCAGTACGGTTAAACATTTTTGTAACTATGCGTCCAATTTCTTTGTCCAACAAAGATAATTCAATGGCTGCATTTACTGTTAGACAACCTTTTGGGTATTGTTCAATGGAATTCAGTATGAAAATAAAAACATCACGTATCGCCTGTTTAATGGATGAAGTGCTACTAATTATGCTTTCCATCTCATTGACGATGAGCTCTTCATAGTGATTAAGGGAAGCTAAGAACAATGAACGCTTGTCACCAAATGTGTCATATATACTCCTGCGGTGTATCCCCATATGATCCACCAAATCTTGCATGGATGTTTTTTCATAACCCTGTTCCCAGAAAAGCTCCATTGCTTTTCTTAATACTGCTTTTTCGTCAAACTCTTTACTTCTAGCCATTTTATTTCTCCTTAAAAAAATCCATGAACCAATACTAACAAAAACAAACGTCATAATCTATTATAGAATGAACGTTCTAAAATAAATACATGAATTTCAAACCATGATTAAATAATACCCTTTTTAGAACGATTAGTAAAGAATCATAACTAACCAATAATTCCCAACACATTTGCTACATATCACAATGTTATCCATTAACGTTCACTTACGGGTACCGCCAAACATTTCTTCTATTAGTTTGGTTTCTTCAGAATTGTTTTCTTCCACTATTTCAATTAATGGATCAAACTCTTCTACAGATGCACTCATACCAAATAAACAAGAAACAGCAATTAGAAAAAACCATCTGAGCCCTTACTCAACCAAACTGCCCCTTTAGTTGCATAAGAACCTGAAAGAAGAAGAGAAAAATTAAGACAAGAAGAATTAAAAGGAAATCCTTCTAGCAGCGTTCACGGTGGAGGTCTTGCTGATTTAGTTGGTAGCTTAGGTTGGAAAGTACGGGAATTCTTATTCTTGTAATCATAATCGGCTTTATTTTTGTATCACTCTTCTGTTTCTTTATCTTCCCCCATTTGAACACCCCCTAATTAAGCAACCAGTCCTTTTAAATTTTACCACAAACAACCATTATCCTTGTTGAACTATCCTGCTCCGTTACTTCAATAAGAAAAAGCATTACCGTTGTTCCAGTAATGCACCCGTTAGCTTAATAAGGAAGTCTTTTCTTAATTAGTATTTACAGGAAGATTATTATTCTGACTTCGAATTCTAACCCCTAAAGCAATTGCAGCTCCAATACAGCTAGAAAGGCACCCTATTACCAAATAAATTGATGGAGTTGATTCACCAATTAAAACAGAAGCAACCCCTCCAATTACTGGGAATAGAGCTACCATATACCCGCTTTTTGCCCCTCCAATTTTTTCTACAAGTTTTAAATAAAATAGCCAAGCCATAAAAGAAGCAATCAAAGTTAAATATAGCAAAGCAGATAAATATGTAACTGTTGTTGGAAGTATAATTTTATTTCCTTGGAACAGTACAATTACCCCCATTAAAACACCAGCAATTGTAAAACCAATAGCATTTGCATAGATAGGGTTAATCTTTCTATTAGCATTTCTTGCAGAACTTGCATCACCAACAGCTGTTAGAATCGTACCTAACAAAGCAATCATGATTCCTTTTAAATCAGTAAGTCCTTGAAAATCATTTAAGTTCGGATAGATTAGGACACATACTCCAAATACCCCTAGAATTCCCCCAATTAACACGCGAAAATATAATTTCTCTTTTAAAAAAACACGGAGAGCAATCGGAGTCAATATCACTTTTAACGAAAAGATTAAAGTTACAATGGCAGCAGAGCTCAAAATTGTGGCGTAATAAAGGCACAGATAACTTAATGCAAAGTTACATACACCAAAAACTATAATAAACGGGAAATCTTTTGTACGTGGTCTCCCATTGGGTTTAAGGAACCACACAAGAACTAAAAATAAAAAAGCTGTCATAACTAAACGATATGATAATGATAATTCCAAACTGACGGGTGTTCCTTGAATTTTTACCGCAATAAAATTTAACCCCCATACCATTAAGCAAAATATGTACATAAAATTTGTCACTGCATTACCTCATTCTACTGTTTATCTTAATATGTTAATAACTTTTCAAAAATAATTGTAACAAAATTGAAGTAGTCAATAAACCACGATTTGAGCATTTTTCTTCTTCCACTAAACTGCCAGTTAGCTGAATAAGATTTAGGCTATTTCGTCAAACGCATCTATAATTTAAATGACAAATTTGTGAATTTGGCGAAAAACTCTTTTTATTTTCAGTTTTAATTGATATAATTCATATTATTAAGGTAGGAATAGTAGGTGTTTTTTTATAATGTCTTTGTATGAAAGATTACCAAGTGATTTTTTAATTGAATTTTATAATGAAGTAAAGAAAATGATTTCAAAAGGTTTAGTTTCTAAACATATGTACTATGAGTTAGGATTAATGATTGCAGTTGCATCAAATAGAGGGATACTATTGGATAAGCCAAATGATTTTGAACAAAACATTGTCCACGAATTATTACTGGAATTAAGTAACTATAATACTCTGCCGTCATTGGATAAATAGTTAATCGTAAGGGTCCTCCATTAAACCAATATAAAAAGCCACTGATTTTATTAGTGGCTTTCTTCAACTATCGCACCCGTTAGCTTAACAACCACGGAACATTCATTTGAAATTCAAACTGAATTACTGGTCTAGGGCATTCAGTTGGTACTAATGCTAAATCTTTATTAAACCCTATCTCAATATCATTATGACCTAGAGAAGAAAACTGTTCCCCTTCCTCGGTTGGTATCCATAAATCAGGTCCATTGATTATCCTGCCAACAATATGATAAAAGCCTCCATATCCTAGTCACAGGGTTGCTGTCATAGACCGCAAAGTAGCAGATAAATGGAGAGATGATAGGGAACACAGGAGCAAAGTGCATGTACTCTTGGGGTACGGAACCGATTTGAAGGATGAGGTCCTGCCACCTATTAAAAAACGTGATTTAGAGTTTGCAAAGAACGTAATAAAAATACTTGAAAATCATTTTAATATTCTTTATTCCGATGAAGAAACCTATGAATTTGCTCTTCTTCTCGCTTCTCGGCCACTTCAATTGATTATAAATTAATCGATCATTCAAATCTGATCGATTATGTTGGAAAAGAAAATTTAGATCTGGTTAAAGAGCTGATTAAATACATGAAAATGTTTTATTATATTCAGCTCGATGAACAGGACTTTTTTATTAGATTTGTTTTACATTTACGAAACCTTTTAGTTCGAGCACGCAATAATTATTTCAGTAAAAACCCACTCAAAGATGGCATTAAAACTGCTTGCCCTTTAATTTATGACATTTCCGTTTCACTGGCCAAGGTCATCAAGCAAAAGACAGAAGTAACGATTAACGATGATGAAATTGCTTATATAGCCTTCCATTTAGGCAGCGCAATTGGATCTCATAAAATATTAAGCACTAAAATTACAGCGGTTATTTTTTGCCCAAATTATTACGATATTAATTTGCGATTAGCCGATTCTATAAACAGACACTTTTCTTCAGATATCCTAATTACAAATATTTTGACGGATGAAAGCGAATTAAAAAAAATTTCTCCCGTTGATTTCATCATTTCAACTTTACCAATTGCTGAGTTATTAAATTTCCCAATCGTGCAAATTGGACTTTTTCTAAATGGAATAGACATAAATTCTATCCGTGAAAAAATGGTCCAAATCAAAATCCAAAAGAAGCAAAGGCATTTTGAAGAAAATCTAAGAAAACTTATCGTTCCAGAGCTTTTTGAAATTAATAATGATATAAAAAATGAGGTTGATGCCATTCATCATATGGTGAAAAAACTTGAGGCTCAACATTATGTTTGGGAAAACTTTGAGGCGGAAATTTTGGAAAGAGAAAAAATGTCTTCAACAGCATTCAACTTATTTGCCATTCCTCATTCTATGGAAATGCATGCTAAAAAAACTGGTTTAAGTGTATTAATCAGTGAAAACGATATTGTTTGGAGCAACAAGCCCATTCAATTAGTTATTATGTTATGTTTCAAAGCCAATGAACGACAAATTTTCAATGAAATTTTTGATCCTATTACCATAATATTGAGTGATATCAATAATATAAATAAACTGATCAAGTGTAGAGAATATAATGAATTTATTGAAACGATGGTTTCAATGTATAATTGGAAATGCCATCCGGATAATGTGCAATTTTAATTTTTGAAGAAATTTACCTTGAATTTCAATTACTATTTTTACCTACAAAAAACACTTACAAATGCTGTTTTAACAGCATTTGTGAGTGTTTTATCGTTAGATAGACCATTTTCTTCATCATTTCAACCAACCTGGTGCCCACCAGTTCCATTTTCCCATCATTTTCATTAAAGATGGAACTAATACCATCCTTATTACAGTAGCATCAATGAAAATCGCTGCTGCAATACCGATCCCTAATTGTTTAACCCCTATTACATCTCCGAATGCAAACGGCAATGTAACGGATATCATAATGGCAGCAGCTGAATTTATAATCCTGCTAATAGAGGATAGTCCTACCAGTACTGCTTGATTATTATCTCGTGTTTTTTTGTATTCTTCAAAGATCCTCGATACCAGGAATACCCCGTAATCCATACTGATCCCAAACACTAATCCGAAAATAAATACAGGAATCATGATCGCAATCTTGTTCGGCTCAATTCCAAAATTCCCCTCCTTAAATACCCATACTAGGATACCGAACGATGCTCCTAGACTTAAGAGATTCATAACAATCGTTTTTAACGGAACGAGAACGGATCGGAATGCAATAAACAAGACTACATAATTGGAAACGATAATAAAGAAGAGCACGTACTTGATGTTTTGAAATACATCATCAAAAACCTCTTGTTGGTATTTTGGTTCGCCTCCCAACATGAAAGGTATAGTTGAGAGTTCTCCTTCCTGTTCCCAATGTCTGAGCCAACTCATAACGTTATAAGATGAAGGCTCACCCTTTACTGTAACATGTATGAGTATTTTATTTCCCTTAACAAAATGTTGAAGGAAGGGTTTGTAATTCTTTTTTAATATTGGTTTTTGAAATATGGCCAGCTGCTCGGGCGGCATTCGCAGGTTCGAAAAAACAGAATCCACTTTTTGTACTTCAGGATCGGATTCTAATCTTTGAATTAGTGCATAAGCGTTCAACCAATCATCTTTTTTCAAGCTATCTGTTTTCCCATGCGCTACGATATAAACCTCTGAATTAGTTGGAGAAACAAAATGAGTCTGATAGGTCTCGAAAGCGAGTCTAGAATTATAGTCTTTCGGTAAGGATGTTGCATCTGGAATAACCAATTCCATTTTGTTCAAAGGCAGGATACAAATGCTTATGAGGAAGGCAGCCAATAAACCCAAATGAACTGGTCTTCTCATAACGTAAAGTGATATGACGGACCAAAAATTCCATTTTTTGAGTCTATAAAATGACTTGTTTTCTGCTAATATTACAGGCCTCAATACATACAAAAGTGCCGGAACCAATGTTAAACTTAACAGTACGGAAACTGTTAACACCATCATAGCTCCTAAAGTAATGGTAAAAAACATAGGTAAAGGAATAAATAAAATCCCCATTAATCCCAAAAGGACGCTGAGTGCTGAAAATAAAACAGCTCTACCAGCTGTCTCCATCGTTATAACCAGTGCTTTTTCAGCAGGCTTTCTTTCTAATTCTTCACGAAACCGACTAACTAGCATTAAAGCAAAATCAATACTAAGAGCAAGTCCCACCATCGGAATCACATTCAATACAAAATTGGACCATTCGACCTCGGTGTTCATCCAGTACATGATTCCCATGGTACCTGTAACACCGATCACCCCAATAATAATGGGAATCATAGCGGAAATAGCTCCTCCAAAAGCCAGCCATAGTATGATAAAAGCAGCTATAATTCCTATCCGTTCTGCTTTTATTAAATCAGTTTGGCTCGCTCGATTCACATCAGTTTGGACGACAGATTTTCCTGTCAATTTCACCGAGATTTCTGTATTCATTGGCAGACGTCTTTGGATTTCATCAAGTACAGGCGTCATCTCGTAGGTTTTTTGTTTAAAAGCCAACAGAGCATAAGCGAAATTCCCATTGGTCATCCCCTCTCTTTGGAGCGGTGATACCATTTGGGTTAGTCCGTCGATTCCTTTTAATTGAAATAATGTTTTCTGAATAAACCATCGAAAATTTTCATCGGATACAGATTCTTTTTTTTCAAAAACGAGAATGACGGGATCCTCGGGAATGTGGAAGTCAGTTGACATGGTGTGCTGAACAATGGTACTTTCACCATCCGGTATTAAGCCGTGATCCTTTAGAACAGTAGGTAGCTTTGGGGCAGAAAATCCGAAAATGATAAAAAATAATAACCAAATTAGGATGATTACTTTTGGATATTTAATGGAGATATTGGCAAGCTTACGAAGGTTCATGACTATGCTCCTTTTCTTTATTTACCGAAGAACACCCTTCACGAAAGGTATGTGAAGGGTGTTGCCAAATGAGTTGGGATGCTAACTACAAGTTGCTTTCTTTTAACCTGGTTGCTTGAACCAATCTATCTACCAAACCTGGTGTGAGATGCGCTGTCCCTAATAATAGCCGGGGCATAGCAGGTACATCCAATAGCCATTGGAGAAGTCTTCCCCATTTTAAGGGACCCTTGAATTCCCGCTGAATAGAATGTGAATACTCATCCTTCCACTTATCAAATGTTAGGTCTCCTGACAAATAACCGTCTGCCAAAGGTGCACACAATTGGGCGAGCGTAGAGCCATCGACATCCCGTCCCCGCAGAGTGGCGGAAGCATGAGTGAGGCGTCTCCTACATGGGGAATCATCTCCCATGCAAGTGGTTTACGGTTTAGAACTACCGGAGCAATAGCAGCCTGTGAACTTGAGATTGGAACGGCATTCGATAGCTTTTGATACAACTTCGAGTTCCTGCGGCAAGCAGAATCAATTAGTCCTAAAACCGTCTTTTCATTGTGCCGGAAATCGTTCCTTTTCAACAATGCCGCAACATTGATCAATCCGTCTTCGATTGGGGCAATACCCAAATATCCGCCATCAAAAAAATAAAGCTCTACAATCGGCTCCATTTCAGTTACCTTAAAATGGGATTTCACGCCGATATACGTGTTTTTTTCAGTTCTATTCGGTTTAAACCCGGGGAGCCCTGAGCGAGCATTAGCACCCCATGCTGCGATAACGGCCCGCGCATAATAGGTTTTTCTCTCCCCACTATGTTTTGTCTCAATTCTGAATCCACTTTGATGGGGAGTCACAGATTCAACCGTAGTAGAGGTCTTTACATGGACACCGGATCTAAGCGCCGCGCTGTGCAGAGTGGAATCCAGTGAATATCGGCTTATCCCAATTGCATTATCAGGTAAAGGGATTTCTAAAGGATCGCCATAATTGAAAATTAGCCTTATCTTATTGATCATACTTGGCTGTAAAGCTTCCACATCATCAAGCAGACCAAAATGTCTCAACATACTACGAGATTCAGGGGAAAAAAATTCTCCACAGACTTTATGTCTCGGGAATTGCTTACGGTCGATTAAAACAGCCTCCCACCCCCGGTCTGCTAAAGATTTGGCCAAGCTGCTGCCAGCAATCCCAGCTCCAAGTACCGCTACATCTTGGATACGATTCATTACAATCAACTCCGAAAATATGGATTAGATCTTGTGTTTCCCGATTATCACTACATATCGAAACAAAGGTCTCCAGGAATAGAACATGTTTAATTCCCCCAATGCTTTTTCGAGATTCTTCCAATCCTCCAAACGAAACCCTTTTGCCACAGACAACGGTGCGTCATTTAAGATATATTGGTTATTAGAGATTATTCTTGATGTCAGCCACACCGCGGTCCAAGGAATCCAATGCCGATGGATGTCATTGACCACTATGCCGATCCTCGAAGCCTTTAACATCCTTACGATTACTTTTTGAAGATCATCTGCAGCAAAGTGATGAACAAACTGCGTTCCCGTTACCAAATCCGCACAGTTTTTAGAAAGCTCAAATAAATCGCTTCGGATTACCTCTACCCGCGGTTCATTGTGAAAAAATTGCCTTGCCTCTTCACAGGCTTCTTCTGTGATATCTACTAAAGTGATCTTTAAATCAATCTGGTTCTTATCCGCCCATTTCAGAATGCGCCGATTCACATCTCCGGAGCCTGATCCAATATCCAGGATTGATAAATGCCTTGGCTTGTTCGCTTCGTTCCATAATCGTTGTACGCCATAAAGTGTTGGGGCGGATGCGCCAAAAATCCGATTAATGATACGAAGATGTTGCAATGCCTTCTGAAGCTCTATTCCTCCTTTTGAAAAATCATCCATCATCTCTGGTTCGATCGCACGTTCCTTAAACCCTCTAAACATGATCGTGAACGTACTGCTGTGCTTGTAAAGTAACGGATGGGAGATAGGTGATCTGGATCATCTCACAGGTAATACCCGGCCCAAATGCTAAGGCTAAACCGCTGGCTGACTTAGAATGAAGAGCTTGTAACTCTTGTCTCATTTCATTGAGCACAAATAGTATGGTAGCAGAAGACATATTTCCAAAATTGCGCAACACGTTACGGCTAGGTCTGGTCTGTTCTTCCGTAAGTTCGAATATTTCTTCTAACTTGTCGATAATCCCTTTACCTCCGGGATGTATAGCCCAAATATCAGGCTTTTGATCATCACGTAATAGGTGTTTTACCTGTTCCGGAACAAATTGGCCAATCAGTTTAGGAATATTCGGTGACAGATAAAGATCAAAGCCATAATCGCCTACTTCCCACACCATATCCCCTGCAGCGTCTTGCAGGAGAACGGAATGCTCCTTTCCTAATTGAAAAATCGCAGTATGCTCAGCTCCTGCAGAACCTACAATACATGCAGAAGCTCCATCCCCAAAAAAGCTGGTTCCATATAAAGCCTCACGTTGGGTAGACGGTTGAATGTGAAGCGTACATAATTCCACACACACGATTAATACTTTTGAGGTAGGATTATTCGACACGATTTGCCGTGACATACAAACAGCTTTTAAGCCCGCTGCGCATCCGATAAAGTTAAGCGGAATCCGATTAATCGTTTCAGCTAGTCCCAAACCTTTGACCAATTCTGTATCCAATCCCGGAAGAAACTGTCCTGTACAACTAACCGTGATTAAATGCGTTATGTCAGACACATCCACTTTCGCAACTTCAAGTGCCCTTCTCGCAACGTTCAATCCAAGCGGTACAGACGCTTTTTTATAGATCTCCATTCGTTCAGCGGTTGAAGGAAATCGTCGATTGGAATTTTGTGAAAAATAACGGCAATCTTCGGCGGATTCCAACAGATTCGGTTCACACGTGTACCGAGTTGCCACTCCGCATTGCTTAAATATTCTTTTTGCCCATCGCATAGAGTCCGGGTACTCTTTTAATGCTTCAGCCAATCTTTGTGAAGTATCTGTTTGATCTAAACAAAATTCTGGTACAGCCGTTCCTATTCCCAGTATCGCAATCAATTGATCCGTTCGATTCATACACCATTCATCCCCTTGTCCAATTAGTAGATTAATTAATCCAACTCTTTACTTAACATTTCTATTAGATTTTTCAAGTAAATATGATATGAAGTTGTGGACAAGGGAAAAAACAGCTTTATATTGGCAACCTTTTGGGTATTTTGTTACATAGTCTTACTAAAAAATCAAAAAGGCAGGTTCTATACAGAACCCGCCCCTCGTGTAAAAGGCAAAACTTCTACTCCCATTTCAACAAAATCTAATGCTTTGCAATGATTCCAGCAATAATGATGACAATAATGGCACCAATCAGTGCTGGCACTAACGAAAAGCCCTCTACCATAGGACCCCATGTCCCAAAATTTGGCGGGATTACCTGAGAAAGAACCCAGCTACGGTGGCACGCACCGCACGAACAGTTTTAAAGACTCCCCGTACTAATTAAGTATTTTTGTAATTTGCTACATTAGGAAGAAACCCAACCAAATAAACTTCAAATGAGTTTATCACTAATATTTTTCTATTTATATCACTAGTATCTTTGCCAAATTCACTAATATTAATTATATCGTACTTTTTTTATAACTCAGTAATCATACATTTTGTGTGAGTCCCAAAGATTCCATTTTCTAACTTACTTTCAATTACATACCCTTTTCCACCTATCAATATCTCTTGGTTTTCTTTTCATAACTTGATTAAATATATATTCCTTATAATCATCATGAACTTTTATTGGAACCAATTGTGCCCATGGATATCTTCACTTGGTCGGTTTCGGAACGATGTGTTGTTTCAGCCCAATCACGCGTCAATCTTCCTGATGCAAGGGGACTATAAGGAATCACACCAATTTTTTCTTCCTTACATAAAGGCAGCATTTCACGTTCCTCTTCACGATATAAAAGGTTTTAATGATTCTGCATTGATACAAATCTGGTCCAACCATTTTTTTCAGCAACATAGTTCGCTTTTAGGAACTGCCATGCCAACATCGCAGAAGCACCAATGTATCTTGCCTTACCAGCTTTCACAATATCATGTAAGGCTTCCATTGTTTCTTCGATAGGAGTATTATAGTCCCAGCGGTGAATTTGATACAAATCCACATAATCTGTTCCGAGGCGCTTAAGACTCTTGTCAATTTCACTCATAATATGCTTGCGAGAAAGACCTTTGCCATTTGGACCCTCATGCATAGGGAAATACACCTTCGTTGCAATGACAATTTCATCCCGATTGGCATAATCCTTTAGAGCCCGTCCAACAATTTCTTCACTTGTTCCGTCTGAATACACATTTGCTGAGTCAAAAAAATTGATCCCCAAGTCAAGAGCCTTTTTAATAATCGGACGGCTACGTTCTTACCCATGGATGCACCCATCGTTCCGCTACACCAAAACCCATACATCCAAGGCAAAGGCGGGATACATCTAAACCAGTATTTCCAAGTTTTGTATATTCCATTTAATTGCTCCTCGCTTTCCAAATAAAATCGTTAACCATCGACTACTATTATAAATAGAAAGAAAACACTTTCAATTGTTAAATGAACGCAATTTGTATATTACTTAACAGAGCAATTATAATTGTTCATTTACTATTGATTTAAAATGCAGATTGTGAAGTTATTCACTTAAACTAATCTGCTTCGTTAGTTGAAGAAGAAAATAAAATCTTTATTTTATAAATAAAAAAGAGAGCCTTAGCTCTCCAACAATCGGTTAACTTTTTGAATCTCCCCTTCAAATAACCTCATGTCCAACTCGTAATCATCATGACCATCAAATGAATCCAACATATCTTTTTCTTGATGTAATGTTATCAAATACTGCTCCAATGAAAACCCACCACTTTGGATTGTATTCTCAAACACAACTTTAAATCTGCTCATTTATTTCACCTCGACAGATAGTATTTCCAATACAATAAATGAAATTCGTATTTTATTACCAAATATAAAAAGGACCATTTAGGTCCTTTTGACTTCTTCAACTAAAGCACCCGTTACTTTAAGTGTAGCATTTCACAATCTTACTTTCATGATCAGTGCTGTTATAATCGTTTTGAAATAAAAAAAGGGAAACCCACTAGTTGGAAGTCCCCCTTAATACGTTCATCCTTTTTTTCTCTTTTTTAGGAGTATCCCTATAACAACCCCTGGGATGACACATACCATTGGAAACCAAACAGTTCCCAATGCTATTCCAAATAACTTAACCCTTGCTGAATACATAAGTCCTACAGTAACAAAAAAGGCTGAAAGAACAAAGGGTAAATAAGCATACGGTTCTTTACCTCCACCTGCATCCTTATAAGCATCCCACATCGCAAAAAAGTAAACACAAGGATAAAACATCAGCCATTGATATTCTGTATAATCGATGGCTTTTTCAATTTGACCATTAAAACTAAGCAATATTAATTCATTAAAATGAGAACGAACATTAATTACAAATTCCAATAATATAAAAATTATCCCTTTTAGATGCTTTCCGTTAAGTAATTGACCGAAGCCAGGAAAAGCTATGCTCCATAATAATTTTTCTTTTGGATTCACATTTGTCTAACCTTTTTCTTATGGATTTTCGTTACTTATCATTTTCCAGTTTATCTCTATCAACCGCATGAGGTGCCCTTTCAAACCAACCTTTTTCAATCATAATTTTTGCCGCATCCTCGACAAACCTTCCAATTTGCATAAACGACCTAGTATAGAGGAACCCAACATCATGTCTTCCGTTTACAGCTATTGAGTTTCCAAACGCCCTTATTTTCATTGAAAACATATCCATCTTATGAAATAGCATTAACTTATCCGAAAATGGTGAAAAAGTGGATATAGTCACTAAATCATCCAGAAAAGATGGGCTTGGCAAATTTTCATCATGTAGCATTTGCATATAATGTTGAACATTTGTAGCCGTCATATCTCTTCCCCATTCAAACAATTTCCGAATCTTTTCATCTTTTGCTACTTGGGCAAACGCCATAATAAGAGCTTTACTCGTTACATTATTTTCAATATTATCGTAAAAGTGAGCAATTTCTAATGCATGCAAAGGTCGTACATGTCCAAAGTAACCGTTTAAAAAATCATCATGGACAAATTCCACTTTCTCCGGAACCGGGATGGTTGGTGGTTTTATGGTAAGACCCTTATTCATTAATATTTCGTTGATTTGGTCCATTAACTCCATTGTAGAAGTCATACAGTAGGTAAAAAATTCTTTTACATCTTTTCTATAAACAAGAGGAAGTCCTACACTATAAATACTCAGCCCTGCTTTTGCAGCATATTTCAAATAATGAGGATAGTATTCATCTTGGAATAAACGGGGGGCGTTAAGGTTTACATCCTCTTCGCCAAACCCTTTTGGAATGGGAAAATTTTCCTTTATAAAAATTTCTGTAGTTATCCTTAAAAAATCTTCGGTTAATTTTAAAGCATTTTCTAATAACGTTTTAATATCTGCATCCTCAACGTGTTGAAGATAATAGCTTAGAATGCATTTAGCCATGCTGTTTCCCATATAGGTAGCCCAAAGCTTGCCCATTTCAGCAGATGTTAATGGTTCACTGGTGTCTGTTTTATATGAAGTTAATTTAATCGGTTTAATTGACTGCATGGTTACTCCTTTCACCTAATTTTTCTTTTAGTATTTTCCCCAATCGATATCATATTCTAAGCTTAAGAAGTTATTTCGTATCTTTTTGTTATGAAAACGTTGAATGGAACGATATAAATGAAATCATTATATGTATATAAAACCGAAGAAACCTCAATTAAGCAGTTATTTGTTGGTTGGTATAAAGAAACAGGAGATGACAAAGAAGATGCTTGATACTTGGATTTACATTAATGTTATAAACAAAAATGGTTTATGGTGTTTATGAGTTTTTCTGCAATTGCATTCCTTGCTTTATTAGGTTACTACTATCCAGAACCCACAAACGCTAATAAAAATAAATAAAAAAACAACCAGGAGGAACCGGAAAACAGTTAAATTAGCTTTCAACTTCTTGTTGAAGTAAACTGCCATTTAGTGGAACAAGAAAAAGAGCCGCAGCTACGACTCTTTGTTTCGCTCAAGCACCCGTTTGTTTAAGTGTAATCCTTCACAATCTCCTGTTGTTTGGTTTGTTACTAAAAATTAAGCCTACTTATTTACCATTTTTAATAACACTACGATTCAACGCTTCAAAAAACAGATCTCTTTTCATTAATTCCTCTTCTAACAGCTTCATAAATGCTTTGTCCATATTCTCTATTTCTTGGACTTTCACTTATACATCAATGATTTGTTCATAACTTAAGCACTTCATTTATTCTCCACCGAAAATTAATATATAAAAATTCACTTAATCCATTTTAGATATTCTCTAGGACTAAAATTTCTTCTTATGATTTCTTCAAATACAAAATCAATAAAGTCTTTTTCTAGCCGTGTTCAATTCCTTTTTGATAAATAGCCAATAATAAACATCCTCTACATAAAACCAAGTATGGAGCATCATCTTAGAGTCCTTCCAACCTTTTTTCTCGGATCATCTGAAATCCATACAAGAGCAACGACTTAATAAAAAATAATAATGATAATTGATAATTCTTCAAACGAACTAACGAACCTATACCTAAACTTTTCATCATATCCACGAATTTGTAGGTAAAAAAGGTATCCACGATAAGGTTCAGTAAAAGATACCAAACGAATTTACCATAGGTAAATCGAAGTATCCACATCGATCCGACAAGAAAAGGACCCCAGGTAAAAGGAAAACCCCCTGATAATTTGGGATGGATTTTAACATAAAACCACCACCACCTTCGTTTCTTCGCCAATCTCATTTCCAATGCCACTAAAACGGACATCAATACACTTGCTGGTAAAAAACGTTTTATTTCTTTTTTCCCTAGTAAGGGAAGTGTAAGCCAGGATAAAACCAGCATACCTAACAATATCGGTTTAGCAACTTTTAGATTTTTCATATACACCCTCCCGTTCAATCCATCAGGAATAATATCCCCTCGAACAGGAAAAATTATAAAAAAACAACAGTCTATACAATCCATCATAGAAAAGAAGTGGTAATTAAACGTCTTTTTTTATTTTTCATCAACCCCTAGCAAAAAGCATATAGCATTTCCTTCCAAGCTCATCTTTGACTAACCTGCCCAGTTAGGCACAATAAAAAAGCTGTCGATAATGACAGCTTGACTCTTCAACTCTTGCACCCGTTACTTTAAGTACAATTCTTCACAAATTTTTCTCTATACTAATAAAAAAGTCCCTTTCACAAAAAGTATCTTAAAAAATGAATAATCATAAATGTATTAATTAATAATATTCTTTGTGTTCTATTTCCTTTAAGGAGTAATTCATGAATGTACAAAAGGTGATAAGGAGTGTAGTCATGGGAATTTTAAGTGGTAATCCTCAGGATGAACCAATGCATTATGGTGAGGTTTTTGGAACTTGGACTCACCTATTGGCAAACAATGGCTTAATTGCTGGTTATCAGTCTTATATTAATCATACTGGTGATCAGGACTTGAAAAAACTTATTGAAGAAGCAATTGAGGGTATTAAAAACGAAAACCATCAATTACAAGAACTTCTTAAAACAAATGGTATCGGCTTGCCACCAGCCTCACCAGATCGTCCAAATGCAAATTTAGAGGACATCCCTGTTGGAGCAAGATTTACTGATCCAGAGATTAGTGCATCTGTTTCCAAGGACGTCGCTGCTGCATTAGTAGCTTGCAGCCAAATAATGGGACAATGTATCAGAGAAGATATTGCTATGATGTATGGACAGTTTCATTTGGCAAAGGCACAATTTGGTTTAAAAAAGCTAGTCTTTTTTCTTAATTAATTTTAGAAAGCCTTCTTAAAGTAACCTGCCCCGTTAGTCGAATAAGAAAAAATGTTGTCGCAACTTCCTTAATTTCTTGAATTCAAGCAACCAATAGTTTAACAAGAAAATAAAAAAAGGAACCTCCCTTTGGACCCCTTGAAACAAAAAAATAAAAACAGCCCTACAACTCCTGTATAGTCCTATTTTTTATTGAAACTATATTAAGTGGAGGTGATTTACTAATGCCAAGTAAAAACACAGAATTGCCAAATACAATTAAATATAGTATATGGAAAACACGAACGGACGAAATTCAACCTGGTACCAAAGAAAAATCTGCTGAATCAACTGAAAGACCTATTCTAGAATCAAAAACAACGACAATCGAGATTAACTAGTTAAAAAGCAACCACGACAGGTTGCTTTTTCAATTATATTTCTTTCCACTTTACAAGTGATATATCCTACAATTCAAGCACACTTTAGCCATCCATGCAGCACAAAATCAATGCTGCACCACAGAGAATGAAAATGGTTAGGAAGTGTCAATACTGATACTGACCTTAATCCAGTCAACCCTTGTTTTTGATAACTGTATTTTGAGCCACTCCGATTACCAAAATGTGAGCCTCCTTGAACTTTAAAATTGGAAAATCTGGGGTGTCTTGACATGGAGCCTCCAGAGGCATGAATTTGCTCGTAAGGCGACACACCAAGGTTGTTTCGAATGGCAACAAGCCTATCATGCCTCTCACTCCATGTAAAGACCTGGTCTAACTGGAAAAGGAGTGGCTACCGTTTTCACGAGCAAAGTGGCTCTATTTGAAAGATCAAATACAACCCTAATCCATAGACTTATTAATTATCGCTCTCCTCTTTTTTTTAACGATTGAGCAGGTTTCTTAAGTATTGTCATTTTTCTATTCTCGAAGAAACTTATTTTCATGGTAGACCTGAATGCCGTTCCCCGGCACCATCAAATGAATGAAAATACTAATTTTCAGGATAGCAGTTCAATAAGCGAGATGAATTAGCTATAAAAAGAGACCTGTATTATGAATGCCTTATTTCCTCATCATCTGTACTTAGAGGTGAAGCATATAGATTAATAAATAATATGTAAACTGGATACAGAATGACAGACCCATAAATCAGAAGACTAAATCTCGGAAAAAGTGTTACTCCTGAATTAATAGGAAATAAAACAGTGAAAAAAGAGAAAAAAAGGATAAAATATGGTACCCACAAAAGGAGTGACCAATAGCTGTTTTTTCTACCTATAATCCATTTTTTTGTTAAGCAAATGAATAAAATCGTTGAAAGCAGTAGTCCAATAACATTAATAGCAGCAATTACAATGTAAACATTATCCCATTCCCAGCCAGTTAACCTACTAATATGAGATACATTTATTATGAGTTCGATTGCTATAAACAACGCTAAAGCATATAAGGCACTAATAGTGTTTAACTTTATAAAAAACTTCATCATATACCTCCTTAATTAAGAAGCAACATCTAACACCTCTGAGTTAGTTTCTTTATTCAATTATAATCCTTCTTAAAGTAACCTGCCCTTTACTTGAAGAAGAAAAAAGCATTACCGTTATTCCAGTAATGCACCCAGTTGAAGAAGAAGATAAAAGTTGTCAAATACACTAAAAATGTAAAAGGCGTGGTTAATATAACAATTTTCCTAAATTTATTGCGTTCAATTTCATCATTTGAAGAAATAAAAATATACCTTCTAAATAAATTAGTTTCCTCACAAATATCAATGTAGCCATGAATTTTGAACAAACTATGACCAAGGTATGAAAATTAACCAAAATTTTCATTAAAGTTTTATTTCCAAATATATCCTTTCCCCTTAGGTAATTAGAGCAGAGCCCTTTTCTTTACCTGCCAACAAAAGAATAAATTTTACTTTTTAATAGAAAATTACTGTTTTTTTAAAGAAAAACCATTCATTTACCGCATTATTTATGTATACCTTCTGTTTTTTGCGTTTTTCCGCTCTTTTTTGTGAATTCTTGTATAAAAACCCCGTTTGAATCCTTATGGTGAATTATGATTTCAGATCCATTATAAGTAATCACAAAAAGAAAAACCCATCACAAGAAAGGTTCATCCTATAAATTTTATTATTTATATAATTATTAACGTTAATATTAATATTAACGTTATCATTGAACATCTTCCTTTGTGTAAACCCGACAAGTAACGCCGTAGCTCTGGCAAAGCTCTTTTAGTTTATCTCGACGAAGTGGAGATATTGTGTGAAAAATAAGGGTGGGAGTTTGGTTGAATTGTTCTTTCATAACAGGATTTAATTTGGAGTATAGTTCAATTTTCTTTTTGTTATCAGCCATTGATCAATATCGATAGAATGGATCATCAGCATTACTATTGTGAATTTTGTTGTATGAAGCTGGATGTCAGAATTGTTAAAGAAAATAACGAACGCTAAGACGTCCGATTTAGTGAGTTTGCTTTTGCTGCTCATATAGAAAAGAAGATCCTCTCTGGGAGCAGGTCGCAAGAAAATAAAGTTAGGTTAATTATGGAAGTGTAACATTTTAAAAATGAAATTTCATACAAAAAACGATACCTATCCATTATCCTCATAAGGATTTGGATAGGTATCATTTTGGCTTCGTGAAGGCATAGTTAAATAATGGAGTCAGCTTCCACTCCATATTTTACCATATAATGCACACATCCACGCCGCCCCTGGAGGCTTTCCCTCCCATGTCTCAACGGGTCAATTGCCCTCTCATTCCTTCGTCATGCCGTCCCCAAATCGATTTAAAAAATGATGATGCTTGAAAATGACGATACTTCATTTATACTAGAGGATACTTTTTACTTATGTGAGAAACTGGATATTCCGCTTGTATTCGATTATCATCATCACCTTGCTCATCATCGAAATCCCGATTGGATAGTTCATTGGGATCGAGTCATCCAAACGTGGAGGGATTCTCCTCTTCGTGTAAAAATGCATATTTCCAGTCCAAAAAGCCAAAAAGCATTTCGTCATCATACAGATTTTGTTGACATAGATATGTTCTTTCAGTTCTTAAATGAAATCATGGGCAGTGTTCGATTGACTGCATGATTGAAGCGAAAAGAAATGTGACGAAGCCCTGTTTCATTTAATGGAAGAGATTAAAACGAGGGAGGATGTGGAAATCATTGATGGCTCTTCGTTTCATTTAAAATGATAGGAAGAGCCAATGATGTAATTTATTAATACTAATTAGTTTTTCAACGAGAATTCCTGAGGTGGTTCTCCGGTTAGGTTTAAGATACGTACCGTTTCAGGCTGTATTTTAAGAAGTACGTAGTTCGGATCATTCGGACCTTCAAACCATTTATTAAACGATTCTTCCCAGAATTGATTTTTCAAAGCCTCTGTATCATTAATGGATGAGGTGCCTAAAATTTCAACATAGGCATCGCTTTGTCCTTTCTCTTCATAACCTAGCAATACAGATACGTATGGATTGTTTTCAATTTCGTCCATTTTTTCAGTGTCCTTTTTCGTTGGTGAATATAATGTTAGGTCCTCATTGTAAAATGTCATATATCGTGAATGAGGTTTATTATTTTCAACCGATGCAAGGATGCCTGTTTTGTGATTAGAGATTATGTTAACAACCTTTTCTTTAAAATCTTGATCGCTCATTTATTTTCCTCCTATGGATTGGTTTCTCTTTATTTTCCACTAAAGCATGGAAAAAAAACTGTAAAAAATTCGTAGGTGCTTTTCCGGTGATCATTAAGTGTTTTTAGGAAACTAATAATCCATTGATCGAACTAAAGACTTGTTAGAGTTGCCTCTTGCCTCTTCTCCGGTTTTAGCCCATCTGCTTTTATTTAGATAAAGCCGTCATTATCCAATGGTGTTTGAAATTGATCAAGCCCAATATTGACAATATGCTTGATGACAAAAGGTGTTCCAAACTCAATCAATGCACTGGAATGATCTAAAGCACAACCAAAACATTGAATCATTTTTCCTTCACTCCTGTATCAAAGCTCAAGGTACTATTTTTAACCAAAAAAAGAATAAAATACCCAAGCTTTCAGTGAGGAATGGGAAATATTATTTTCTCTTTTTTATCATGCTTCGAATAACTTCAGGGATGTAACAAATCCTAATGAACAAAGGGGGTGCTTATATTGTCAAACCAGCAACGTACTAATGGCGAGAAACAAAGAGGGCAATCCGGTAATCAACCGGGTTTAGGATCGAAGTACCATGAGGAACATGCAGGAAAGGTTACCGGTTACGGACAACCTGACTCAGTCGCTAAAGAGGCTGACAAAAATAGTTGATAAGCCTTTATTATAATCATTTTACGCCCTTTGCTGCGTTTGTTCTGTTATAAAAATAAGAACACTTAAAGGATGGTGAATGGGAATGAAAGTAAACCCTGAGTATACCTCCCATAATCCAGGAGATGTTGTCTACGTCTTTTATCGTAATCCACATACACAGGACATTGCAAATGTTCAGGAAGCGGCTGTTGTGAATAATCCGGATAATCCTGGTGAATTGGCTATATTTCTATATGAAACCTATTATCCTCTAACAAACGAAATGGCTGTTTACTCAAGTGAGGCTGATGCGATCTTGGTGTATGAACGGTATTTTGGATATGAATAGAATGGGGATTGTCACATGAACAAACCATTTATGCCGCAGCTCGTTTACTTCGAACCAGATGCATTGGAATATCCTCTTGGGCAGGAATTAAAGGGAAAATTTGAAAAAATGGATGTGGAAATTCGTTATACTACTTCACATAATCAAGTCAGAAACCTTCCTGGTGATACTGATTTTCAAAGATATAGGATTGCAAAATCAACACTAGTAGTCGGTATAAGAAAAACACTTAAGTTTGATACGTCGAAGCCATCTGCGGAATATGCCATCCCGTTTGCGACGGGCTGCATGGGGCATTGCCATTATTGTTATTTGCAAACGACGATGGGTTCGAAGCCTTATATTCGTACATACGTAAATGTGGAGGATATTTTAGATGCTGCTGATCGGTATATGGAAGAACGAGCGCCCGAAATTACAAGATTTGAAGCATCTTGTACATCTGATATTGTCGGACTCGATCATCTGACACATACGTTAAAGCGGGCTATTGAGCATTTTGGGAATTCGGAGTTTGGCAAGCTGCGTTTTGTCACAAAATTTCATTATGTCGATCACTTACTTGATGCTGAACATAAAGGAAAAACGAGATTTCGCTTTAGTGTAAACGCGGATTATGTGATAAAAAATTTTGAGCCTGGGACCTCTCCGTTAGCAAAACGGATCGAGGCAGCGGGAAAAGTGGCAAGAGCTGGCTATCCATTAGGGTTCATTGTGGCACCAATCTATCTTCATGAAGGCTGGGAGGAAGGCTATTATCATTTGTTTAAACGACTTGACGCAGAATTACCAATGGATGCAAGGGACGATATCACATTTGAATTTATTCAACACCGGTTCACGAAGCCGGCTAAACGAGTGATTGGAAAAAATTACCCGATGACAAAATTAGAATTAGATGAGTCTTCCAGAAGGTATAAATGGGGGAAATACGGCATCGGTAAATATATTTATCAAAAAGAGGAAGAAGAGGATATAAAAAGTCATCTTTATTCCTACATGGAAAAGTTTTTCCCAAATGCTAAATTGGAATACTTTACCTAAAAGATCAAAATAACTTCTGTTAAAACACACGATATTTCATTTTGAAAAATTGTGTGTTTTTTTCTTTCCGGAGCTCTTTTAAAGTAACTAGTATATAATTTCTCGTGTTGAAGCTTATATTAAGGGCTTTTTTTAATGTTGAAATTTAGCGGAATGTTTGCGGTATCCTAATTTATTTAGCTGATTTATTGGATGAAATTGATTAGCGGATTAATCGACTTCCTAAAAGATTCCCTATAAGAAAAATTGGTACCATTAATGCTGATGGGAATACTTTCGAATAGTAAATGTCTGTCTATAAGACTCAATTCAAACAAGTGGTAATAAGTAAGAAGAGAATAAGGAATTACCATAAATATCCCCGTTATGACATCAGTCGTATAACCCCGGAAAATGATAGTTTGACCAATATGAGAAAAGACCTGTAGCAAAAATACATTTAATGCAGCTGTATATAGAAGAAAGTTTTCTCCGGTTGGAAGAAGATAGGCGGTTATAAATGTGATAAATGAAATAATAAGCAAAATCCATGCAATCATAATAGAATGTTGGGCGGATTTCGCACCAATTTTTTTAACGACTAACGTAAGTTAGGCGAGAAAGGTTTTTGGAAACTGTTTGAATGTAGCAAAATTCATGTAATGTCTCTAGCATCTTTTGCCTACTGTTTATTAGATAATTGATTTTCCACAAAGTAATAGACTTCTATAAATTATTCGAACGATAATAAAAACTAAATTAAGCTAAAAAAAAAATGATTTTCACCCCATTATGCATGTCTAACTAATACTTATTTTTATGCTCTGAAACGAATTTCATTAGTATATTAGTGAAATACTAAAATAAATTTCAAAATAATTTTGTGGAGTAGACACTAATTAAGTCTGTGTATAGAAGGTGATATTGTGAAGATTTTCTTAGTTCTAACAAGTATTGTACTTCCTATAATTATGTTCTTTTTACAAAAATTCCAGGTGAAATTCCGTATTATTTTTAATTTAGGTGCCGTTGTATCAGCAATTATATTTGGAGATATTGCCTCTATGTCTGTTTATAAAATCATTAAAGATAATACTGTATTTATGACCAATATCCATTCCATCTTTCTAAATCCATTATTCTTATCAACTGGGGGTTATTTAGGGATATATTTCATTTATCGACTGATAATAATTACCGTAGATGAATTATAAATGTCGTGTTTTTCCTTGTAATTGTTGAACGGAAAATATTTTTTAAGCTTTTTGAACACACATTCCTTCGTTTGGTATTAAACCGACTATTAAATACAAAAGATAAGGTTGAATCTTAGCTGTTGAACGGAAGGAGGTGCATGCTGTTTTTCTAGCCATAAATGAAAACAGCATGCTTTATCTACTGCATTGGTATTATCCCCTACAGGTAGACATTAAAAAAAGAGGACATGATATGATGTTCTTAATAGTCTTCCTGGGAGGGGATTTTTCTATGGCAAAAAAAGGACAAACCTTTACATTATATACTGAAGAATTAAAACGTGAAGTAGTTCGTTTGAAGTTGGAGGAGGGCTGGTCCTATCGTCAACTTCGTGAACGATTCGGGATAAACAGTGATGCACAAATTGCTGAGTGGGTAAAGAAAGTAAAAAATAATGAGTCGTTTGAGGATAATCGTGGACAGTGGAATAAAAAGCATTTTAACAGCTTAGAAGAAGAGAATGCTTATTTGAAAGCGCAAGTGGAATATCTAAAAAAGCGCAATCCAAATCTACACGGGAAGGAGTGGTCTTAAAATCTAAAAGGTTTCAAATTATTGATGAATTAAGGAGAAATCATCCACTTGCGTGGCTTCTCAAAATTGGCGAAGTTTCAAAAGCTGGGTACTATAAATGGCGCGGTAGTCGTTCAAAAATGTCTATACGTATGGAAGAGGATGTAACGATTAAAGGGCATATATTAGCAATTCATAAGCTACACCCTTACTATGGTTATAAGCGAATGACGAGGGCTTTATCCAGAGAAGGAATTGTGGTAAATCATAAGCGTGTACGTCGTTTAATGAGGGAATTAGGAATAAAATCAGTAATACGTAAGAAAAGACCTTTCTACGGACGTAGAGGCTCGGTTGTATTTCCTAATGTCCTAAACAGAGAATGTTACGCAGAGAATCGGTTTGAAAAGCTCGTAACTGACATTACATATGTACGAGTTGGAGACAATTTTGCCTATCTATCAGCCGTTTTAGATTTATATAACAATGAGATTGTCGCTTGGAAAATATCTGAAAGAAACGACCTTGAATTAGTGTTAGACACTTTGAAGCAATTAAAAGGAAAACCATTTACTGAAAAAGCGCTCATTCACTCAGATCAAGGATTCAATATACAACCAAGGCTTATGAGAAACAAGTAAAAGAGCTTAAAATACAAGGAAGTCATTCCAGAAAAGGAAATTGCCATGATAATGCCTGTATTGAATGTTTCTTCTCTCATCTAAAGACCGAGAAGTTGTATTTAGTTCGTCCTAAAACGATAGATCAAGCGTTTCTGGCTATTAAGGAATATATTCAATTTTACAATAAAGATCGATTTCAAGAAAAATTTAACAGCCTTTCCCCATTGAATACCGAGAAAAGGCCGCAGCTTAGTATACTCTTTTTTTCATTGTCTACTTGACAGGGTTATGTGCACATCGCACTAAATCAATAACATTTTTTAAGTGATTTACATATTCCATTGGATTGCATTCAAGTAGTTTAGCACCAGCCGCCATCATCACATTCTGTGTATTTGGCATCTGGGTGATCAGTAACCGTGACATGCTGATATATTTTTTGCTGATCTGCTTCAAAATGATGTTATAATTCATATTGAATATTATTAGGAAGCTTTATTTTTCCAATATAGGTATCCTCTAAAAATAACTCCATTTCTCCATTTCTAATTTTACCGGTTACACGGTCTGTCACTCAATCTTTTGTTCTTTTACCGCCATCTTTTTTCCACCCTCTTAATTCATTTAAGTTTAGATTCCCCCACTATAGAAAAAGGAATTGTGGAAATTAAATGAAGCACCCCTAATGTGTTAGAGTTTCGATGAAAATTAAATTATTATTTTATATCTGCCTTGGGCTTTTTTACCCTAAGATAGCGTTTATCATTCATAAATAAACTCCAAAAGTATACAAAACCTGGAAATAATATTGCAAAGCCTACAATGTATGTAATGAATACTGCTCTAAAAGAATTTGGATCCGTAAAAGCAGAATGAATGGTTACATCTGGATAGATTATGTATGGCAAATGAGCACGTCCATAAACATAGCTTGCAGTCATATATTGTAGTGTAACTGCAATAACAGAAAGACGCGGCATCCCTCTGTATCCTGGTTTAAAGGAAGGAAGAATTAAACCAAGACCCCCAACAAGAAAAAGGAATAATGATAAAAACAAAATGGGCGAGTTTTGCATCATTTTATCAAAGAGCCAGTCGGTTTCATTTTTTAATGTAAGCAAGATTAGAAATGCGGTTATCAGAGAAATAGGTCCCATAATAAGAGCATCGCGACGATAAGTATCATATGCTTCTTTTTCATTTGAAGCCTTCGAATAATCGGCAATAAAAGAGATGAAAGAAAAAGCGTGCTTGAAATCGCAAACGCAAAAAAGGCATACTCATTCATGCTTGAAAATAGTTTGGCCAAATTCAGCTGTTGGCTGCCATTTGAAAAATCAACAAAATTTCCATGTGTGATTGGTAGAACGCTTATAAGTAGGCCCGGAATTAAAATTCCGCATATCCCGGAAACATACGTAAGTGGTTTTTTATACTCTTCGGCAATATGAGAAAATACCAGGAAAGCACTTCTGACTGTCAAAAGGAGCAGGATAATGCTTCCCGGAATCAGCAACACAGTGCCAAGAGTATAGGCTGCTTTGGGGAATAAGCTATAAATAGCTACAACCAAGGCTACGATAAATGTATTTGTTACTTCCCAGGTAGGGGAAAGATACCGGTTGGCAATATTCGTCGCTTTTGTTTTTGTTTTATTGATGTAGAGCATAGACCAAAATCCAGCACCAAAGTCCATTGTAGCCATGATGGAATAAATAAACACAAAACCCCATAATATCGTTATCGCCAGGTAAACATCCATCTATTTGCCCTCCTTAGGAATTGGAACCTGTGAGTGATACATTTTTTTGCTCTGTACGATTGATATCTTCAAGGACTGGATTCTTTTTAAAATAATATAAAAGAACCAAGATAGCGGAGACCGCCAAAACCATATAAATGGCAACAAACAAAGTGAACAGAAGTCCGAGGTTTCCGGCCGTTGTTACGGAGTCAGCTGTTGAAAGCTTATGATAAATCGTCCAGGGCTGTCTTCCGGTACAGGCGAAAATCCAGCCAAATTCGATGCCCAAAATGGCAAGTGGCCGCAGGCAACATAGATCCATAACAACCAATTAGGGAAGCGTTCTTTTTTTAATATTTTGTTCCAAAAAAATCCGACCACGGCAATTAAAAGTAATAATATGCCAATCCCCACCATTGCATTAAAGAGGGTATGGATAAATAAGGGCGGCCAATATTTTTGAGGAAAATCATTCAGACCTTTCACAACCGTATCAAAACGATTTCCAGCCAGAAAACTTAGCCCCCATGGCACTTCGATTCCAAATTTTACAGATTCCGTTTTTGAGTCCGTGTAGCCTCCTATCGTTAGAGGTGCATATGATTGGGTCTTAAACAGCCCTTCCGCTCCCGCTAACTTTTCAGGTTGATACTTATACAGGGATTGGGCAGTTTCATGCCCGCTTAAAGCGGTAAATAGGGAGAAAAGCCCGCCTACTATGAGACTGACCATCAGTGCTTTTTGATGGAACTTGTATACTCTCGTTCCGTATTGCTTTTCAGCATCTTAAACGCCGCCACCATAGCGACAATGAAACCTCCAACAATATAAGCTGAGACCGCGACATGCAAGGCGTTAATGCCAAAGCTGGGATTGAAAAATGCAGCCCATGGATCAACGTTGACGATTTTCCCATTTTTAATGTCAAATCCGGCGGAGTCCCTTCAAACGCATGCACATTTGTAATTAAAACTGCTGATGCTAAACCACCTAAGGCCACGAAAAAAAGGCTTACATTTCTCATCCATGGTGAAATTCTGTCCGCTGCGTAAACGTATATAGACATAAACAAAGCCTCTAGAAAAAAAGCATAGATTTCAATTTGGAAAGGCAATGTCATAACAGTTCCAATTACTTTCATAAATCCAGGCCATAATAAGGTAATTTGTACACCGGCAATTGTTCCTGTAGGAATACTAACTCCTAATATAATTGCAAATGCCTTTGTCCATCTTTTTGCCATAATGGCATAGTCCTTATCGTTTGTTTTTTGATAAAGTAATTCGGCTGTCAGTATCATCATTGGCAAACCTACTCCAATTGTTGCAAAAATGATATGGAAAGCCATTGTTGTTCCAAATAAGGAGCGTGCGATAATTAAATGATCCAAGTAATTTCCCCCTTAGATATGGTAAAGAACTTTCTTTGCGAGTTCACTCTATATTGTCTTATAATGAAACAAAAAATATGTAATGATTACCACTAATTCCAATAATATTAATTGAGGATAAAAGAGACTTAGTAAATGGGGACCTAATGCACAAAGTATTACCAAATTGTGGGATATTTAAGCTCTCTAAAAATAAAGTTAATATGCGTTCAGGGGATTCTTGATATTTAAAAGGAGGAGAAAAAATGGAAGATAACATTAATCGTGTATTCCCCTCTGCTTGGTATGCGATAGCTTTTTCTACAGAAATTAAAAAGAAGCCAATTCGAAGAAAAGTGATTGGGCGAAATCTAGTACTGTTTCGAGACAGCCAAGGCAAGGTAAATGCGATTTACGCTTATTGTCCTCATAGAGGAGCAGATTTATCTCTAGGTTGTGTGAAAAATGACACTTTAATGTGTCATTACCATGGATGGAAGTTTAATGGAGATGGAAAGTGTGTGGAAATTCCCTCTCAGCCGCATAATCCTGTTCCAAAGTTTGCTCATACGGTGTTCTATCAAGTAAGAGAAGAGGCTGGACTCATCTGGATATATCCTGATCCTAATGTAAAAGAGACTCCTGAATTTCAAGTAATGCCAGATTTAAAAGATACTAAGTTCCGTTTAGCACCTTATAAAGCACATTGGAATGCTCACTTTACGAGGGTGGTAGAAAGTGTACTAGACGTAGCACACCTTGTATTCGTGCATAAAAAGACCATAGGAAAGAATGCAAATGAAGAGATAAAAGAACTTAATTATACACATGAAGGAGATAAAATTATCATTCGCAATGGTGGAGGATTGTTGGAATATTCGTTCCCGCAGCAATGGATTCTCAAACCAGTTGAGAGTACTAAAAATGCATTCATCAATTATGTAACCTTTACTCCCATTGATGAGGAGAAAACAATGATATTCGGGTATGCTGGACGTACGTTTGGAAGGAATATTCCATTTATGGATGGGATTTTCTCCAAATATAGCCTTAAGGTGTTAGATGAGGATAAATCTGTCGTAGAAAGTCAGCATCCGAGACCAATCCCTGAAGCACTTCGAATGGAAGCTCATGTCTTTGCAGATGGTCCACAAATTGCATTTCGAAAACGATGGTTTACTTTTCTATCAGAGGAAGAAGGTAAAATAAAACTTGATGAGCGTGTCAACGTGATTTAATACCGTTCTGCAATAATCAAATGGCTCAAACCCTTCCATATTTAAGCACCACTCCATTGGTATGGTTCGTATGGATGGGTTATTTATATAAAATAGTAGGTAATTTAATTTATATATTGACGAGGTGTCCCATAGTAAAGTTCTTGATTGAGCTGTGGAAAAGTGGAATTGAATTGTATAAATATAGGCGAGTTGGATAAATTAGGATGTAATGTGAAAAATTTACGATCAGCATAAATTATGGCAGTTAGAGCAAGAGTAGCTTCTCGCTGGAAGATTTGAAACCTCCTTATGGAAGTAGACTCGTCGAATTCTCCTCCACTCACATAAACTTTCCCTCTAAGCAGATAGTGCCCTTTTAGTGAAATCCATTCTGCTAAAAACTCGTCTCGCAAATTTTTATTAATGACTGAAAGGTTGTAGGAACAACCAATGCTTAAAAATAATTCTCCAGTTATATCAGAATGTGTCAAGGTATACTTTCGACCACTTTAGTTGTACCGTTAATCCCAGTTGCCTTCTTATTGGGTAGTTCAAGATGACATTGAACTAATGCTTCCTTATTTAATAGATGTGCAAGAGATGTAAATTTCATTTTAGGATCAGATTTTGCTAATTCTGCTATCCTTAATAGTTTTGTTTCCATTTATTATACCTACCTCTGTGTGTAGTAAATGTGTCCCTAGGAAGGGTGATAACTGGTAGCTAGCCTTTCCTCCATCGGCATTACCCAACTTCATTGGTACTACGCTGCTATCCGACTCCCTACACGGCATTTGGTTTCCTCACTTTTTATCACTTGTAGACCATACTCTTCTATTAAAACAGGAAAAGACCGGTAGGGTCTCCCGAGTTGCCGTATCATATCAATGTATAACGTGCCAAGGTCACTGACTCCAGAGAGGTTTTATCCTTCTTGCCTTTAACGAAAGATAAAATGTAGCTTTCTGCTGTGCTTAAGGCATCAGCCCTCTCGGTTTACTAACATTATGGAGCTCAATCCCTTCAACCATTTGGCTTTTGGCCGCCGTCGGGTAGAAAATAGACGCGCGCATTCGATTGAATCACGTTTCCTATAGCCCCCCTACGATCCCGGACGGTCGGATTTCCCGAGTCCGGTTCTGACCTTGGACTTCATCACATACTCGCCTTCCCAAATAACCGCAGGATTAAATGTTGGTACACATATTCCCCCATCAACTATTGGTTTACTTGTATGCTAGTCTATGAACAAGTAAACAAAGCTCAGTGTCTTTGAAGTTCCGACTGTCCAAATGCCCAGAGGTCCTTCGCTCCATCACAGGCGTTACCTTGATGGAAGTACAATTTCCTTACACTTAAGAAGGCATTACCCTTCCCTCATCGCTACTACGACCTCATGCGCCAGTCCTAAATCATCCTACCATTTTCTATCAGCCTCATATATGGTAGGTCTTCATTGATTAGTACCTTCCCAAATTTGAAGTAGGACCTTCCCGTCGTTATCTCTGAAAATCTGTATCCCGGCTGCTCCTACAGTGCTTTTGACCGTTTCTTCCTGTAAGACATCGGTCTTCCCCCGTTAGACAAAGGTCGACGCTAAGCAAAACATCCCTCGAACAGTTTCTTTGAGGGGCGTAGTATTCGTTAAATCCTTCTGGCCTCTGTGTTTGCTCGCCACACAGACTGTTCCGACCTTATTCTCTCTGTGTAGAATAGGCCACCGTGACTTTTACTTCCAAGCAGAACGTAGTTTGTTACCTCCCTACGCATTGGATATGCTAGTCATCCGAATCGGTCAATTGATGACAGGAGACTTTCACTCCATAAGATTCTCAGCCTTGACGGCTGCTCCGTCGGGTAGAAAACAAGCGCGCGCAATCAATGATTATTGAACCACGTTTCTTGTAGCCCCCCTACGATCCCGGACGGTCGGATTTCCCGAGTCCGGTTCTGACCTTGGACTGCATCACATACTCGCCTTCCCAAATAACCGCAGGATTAAATGTTGGTACACATATTCCCCCATCAACTATTGGTTTACTTGTATGCTAGTCTATGAACAAATAAACAAAGCTCAGTGTCTTTGAAGTTCTGACTGTCCAAGTGCCCAGAGGTCCTTCGCTCCATCATAGGAGTTACCTTGATGGAAGTGCAATTTCCTTACACTTAAGAAGGCATTACCCTTCCCTCATCGCTACTACGACCTCATGCGCCAGTCCTAAATCATCCTACCATTTTCTGTTAGCCTCATATATGGTAGGTCTTTATTGGTTAGTACCTTCCCCAATTTGAAGTAGGACCTTCCCGTCGTTATCTCTGAGAATCTTTCCTCAGATGCCAGAACCCGTATCCCGGCTGCTCTTACGGTGCTTTTGACCGTTTCTTCCCGTAAGACATCGGTCTTCCCCCGTTAGACAAAGGTCGACGCTAAGCAAAACATCCCTCGAACAGTTTCTTTGAGGGGCGTAGATTTCGGGATTGCAGTATTCGTTTAATCCTTCTGGCTTCTGCGTTTGCTCGCCACACAGACTGTTCCGACCTTATTCTCTCTGTGTAGAATAGGCCGCCGTGACTTTTACTTCCAAGCAGAACGTAGTTTGTTACCTCCCTACGCATTGGATATGCTAGTCATCCGAATCGGTCAATTGATGACAGGAGACTTTCACTCCATAAGATTCTCAGCCTTGACGGCTGCTCCACCTAACTGTCTACGCTTAAAGACTAAAGTTACCTCTAGCCCTCCAAGACTCGCTACGAGCGAATGGCTATTTCTTACTCGACGGGAATCCCACCCGCTATATGATACGACCTAAGCTCGGCCGCACAAGCACTCCGATAGTTTAAGTGAAATACTTCACAATATCATCTCTTTGTATAAAAAAGTTCATGAGAACCCTTTTTATACACCCAGCTAGCTAAAAAAATAAATAAAAGCTATCCATTTCTTATGATTTTTTTCAGTAGTATCCCTGTTACAACTCCTGGGATTACACATAACATTGGAAACCAAACTGTTCCAAATAATAATCCAAATATTTTTATTATTTCGGAATACATTAATCCCACAGTAACAAAATAGGCTGAAAAAATAAATGGTAAGTAAGAATACGGTTCCTTCCCTCCACCCGCATCCTTATAAGCATCCCACATTACAAAAAAGTAAACACAAGGATAAAACATAATCCATTGATATTCGGTACGTTCAATGGCTTTTTCGATGTCGCCGTTAAAACTATACAAAATTATTTTATTAAAATGTGTTTGAACATTTATAATAAATTCTATTGAAATAAAAATTATCCCTTTGAGGTACTTTCCATTAAGCAATTGACCAAAACCTGGAAGTGCTATACTCCACAACAACGCTTCTTTACTGTTCGCCACATTGTTCTATTCCTTTTCTAAATTCTTTTCGACTAGCTTTCAATTGGAAGTTGTTCAAGCTGTTTCAATTGTATCTTAAACCCTGTCAAACGCTTTTGGTGGTGATTCCACCCAACCTTTATCAATTAAGATATTCATGCCGTCGTCAACAAATAAGCCAATGTTTATAAGAGTTCTTCCATACAAGAAATTTATATCTCTTCTTGCTGTTACCGCCAGAGAGTTTCCGAATGACCTTATCTTCATTGCGAACATGTCCACTTTATGGAACATCATTATTTTATCGGAAAAAGGTGGATATGTAGATGTTGTAACCAAATGGTCTAGGTACGACGGTGATTGAATGTGTTCAATATGCAGTTTTTCTTTATACTGCTTTACCGCTTTATCAGTCATGTCTAAACCTCGTTTAAACAAAGCCTTTATCTTTTGATCTTGAACTATCTGATGAAATCCCAATAATAATGCCATACTTGTTACGTTATTCTCAATGTTATCCCAAAGATGTATGATTTCTAATGCCTGTAATGGTCGGACATCTCCAAAAAAACCATTTAAGTAACTTTGTTTATCAATTTTATCAATTCCATCTGGTGTTGGAATGATTGGAGGTTCTGCAATGAATTTTTTTTTCATTAAAACATTATTAATTTGTCCTAAAAAGACGGTAGTACATTGATTACAATATATAAAAAACTCCCTTATATCCTCCCGCATTACCAATGGAACTGCTACTGCGTAAAGACTCATACCTGCCTTAGCAGCATATTTTAAATAGTGAACGTAAAATTCATCTACGTATAAACGGGGGGCACCAAGATTTACATCATCTTTACTAAATCCAATTGGGATAGGAAAATTTTCATTTTTAAAAAATCCTTCTATCCTCTGCGTGAAATCCTTTGATAAAGCTAAACCATTTTCCAATAGCGTCTTAATATTTTCATCCTCGCAATGCTGAAGAAAATAACTTAAGATTTGTATAGACATACTGTTTCCCATATAGGTAGCCCAAAGTTTACCCATTTCAAAAGACTTTAAAGGATTGGTCTCATCTGATATTTTTGGATATATATTTAGTGGTTTCAACACATTCATTGGATTTAAATCTTTATCGGTGGTCATAACTAATCTCCTTTTCCCGCACTTTCGCTTATGATAACCATTGGAAAAAAATTTAATTCAAACAAATCTGACCTTTAACTTATAATGGTAATGAAAAAAGGGCTGCCGAAACAGTCATTTTCTTCAACTATTCTGCCACTTTAGTTGAAGAAACAAAAAGCTGCCATTGGCAGCTGGATCTTCAAGAATTGCACCCTATAGCCATCCATGAAGCGCAAAAACCGGCGCTTCACCACAGAGAATGAAAATGGTTATGAACCGTCAATACTGATTCTACGGCTGGGAGAGGAAGGTCGATGAACTATGGTGCGTGAGAGCCCATCCTATAGTCTGACTCCAACGACCACGGTGCACCACTGACTGTCGCTCCCTTACGGGAAGCACACATGGTAGATTAATCCTATTCTGGTTGCTGCACCAGCCTCTAATTATATTCAGAGCCGTAGAAAGGATGTTTTCAATGGAAGTAGTCATTGAAAGAGCATGCGGTATGGATGTCCATAAGGACAATATTACTGCCTGCATTATGACACCAGAAGGAAAGGAGATTCAAACGTTTTCAACTAAAACTGTATTTCTATTACAGTTGGTTGAGTGGATTAAACAGCACAATTGCACCCATGTTGCCATGGAGAGTACGAGTGTATATTGGAAGCCAATCGTTAATTTACTAGAGGCTGAAGATATTGAGTTTTTAGTGGTGAATGCTCAACATATGAAGGCTGTTCCTGGACGTAAAACAGATGTTAAAGATGCAGAATGGATTGCTAAACTCCTTCGTCATGGATTACTTAAAGCCAGTTTTATTCCAGACCGAAATCAACGGGAATTGCGTGAACTAGTTCGCTATCGTCGGAGTATTATTGAAGAACGTGCGAGACAACATAATCGGATCCAAAAGGTGTTAGAAGGAGCGAACATTAAGTTGGGCTCTGTTGTTTCAGACATCATGGGCGTTTCAGCTCGGGATATGCTTGATGCTATTGCCGAAGGCGAAGAGGATCCCGAAAAATTGGCAAACTTTGCTCGACGTACAATGAAAAAGAAGAAAGATGAACTGGAACTGGCACTTAAAGGTTATATCAATCCACATCAGCAGTTAATGTTAAAGACCATTTTAAAGCACATTGACTTTCTCACTGAACAAATTGAGATGTTGGATCAAGAAGTAGCTCAAAGAGTCAGTGCTTATCAAGAAGATATAGATCGTTTAGACTCAATTCCTGGCATATCTAAGAAAATGGCTGAACAAATGTTATCAGAGATAGGTACAAATGTTAAAAAGCAATTCCCAAGTGCACCTCATATGTGTTCCTGGGCAGGATTAGTTCCTGGACATAACGAAAGTGCAGGAAAAAGGAAATCAGCGAAAACTAAAGGAAACAAATATTTAAGGTCAGCTTTAACTGAAGCAGCTCATTCAGTAAGAGGATCTAAAAACTATCTCGGAGCACTGTATAGGCGTACAGCATCACGAAAAGGCAAAAAACGTGCAGGAATTGTAGTCGCTCACGCAATATTGCGCATCTCTTATTATCTTTTAACCCGTAAAGAAATGTATGTAGATTTAGGTGAAGACTACTTTGATAAGCAAAAACATCAATCTATTGTTCGGCATTCACTTCGGAGACTTGAAAGTTTAGGATACACAGTTACTCTACAAGAATCTGAAGTATCTTAATCTAATCAATTTACCTTCAATAAGACCATGTTAAGGCGCTCCCCCTTTTTTAAAAAAATTGAATGAGCTGCGTCTTCTTTAGTATTGCCATTTTACCGAAGAAACAGAGGTTTATTTTCATGGTAGAAACAGAGGTTTATTTTCATGGTAGTTTAAGTACAAATCTTCACAATCTTTGCTTTCACTTGAATAAAAAAGGCTTTACTTCAATTAAAGTAAAGTCCCTTTTGAGTAAGTACATCGATGTTTTTATAGTTCTACATAGTTATAACACCCAGTGCACAAGAGGGTAATTATCAACTTAGCTCTTTAACAGAGCCTTTTAGAAAAGGAAAGTATTTTGGTTAAAGTCGATATAAAACCGTAGTTCAATACAATCAAAAAGAAATCTGAACTCATACTGACAATAGAACGTCTTTTAACTTGTAAAAGGCTTTTTTATGTTTTTAGAAAATGAATTGTAAAATGTTCCTAATCTACACTAAGAATTTATAAAACCAAAATGGATAAATTATTTTTAAACAAGTGTTAAATACAAATCATCGGTTTGTGGAGGAAAGATTGGTACTGTGAATAAAAAAATCCTAATAATTTCTTCTGAACACACAGGTCATGGGCATAAAAGCATTGCTGAATCATTACAAGAAAAAGTTGGTGAAAACGAGCAAACAGAAATACATGTTGTTGATGGCTTCGCATTGGGAGGATCAGCATTATTAAATATTGGTAAATCTTATGGTCCAATTACAAGATATTCTGCCCAATTATGGAATGCAATATGGCATGTTTCTGCAATGAATTCTTATGTGATAGACAAAGTTGTAGAAAATCTGATTAAAGACGATTTTATGGTTTTGTTGGATGAAGTAAAACCAGATGTAATCTTGTCGATTCACCCAAACTTTAACGGTTCAGTCATTAACATTTTAAGAAAAGAAAGAATTCAAATTCCTTTTGGCACTCTTATTGCGGATTTGGTTAATATTTATCCATTATGGTGCGATCCCAGAGCTGACTTTATTTTAAGTCCGACTAAGGAAGCAAAGGGAAAATGCTTAGAATATGGCGTGCCTAAAGAAAAAATTCATGTAGTGGGATTCCCTGTTCGAGAGCGGTTCCTGGGTCATCAAAGAAAACCATTTGAAATGAAATCTGAACTTAACTTTTTAATGATGAGTGGCGGTGAAGGCGTAGGGGATATGAATGCGATTGCGGAAAACCTGCTGAATCACTTTGATTGCACAGTGACAATCATTGCGGGAAGAAATGAAACATTAAAAGCAGAGTTAGAAAGCTCCCTGAAACCTCGTTTTGACAAACGTGTAGACGTATTAGGGTTTACCAAAAACATTCAGGATCTCATGCTTGCTGCCGATATTGGCATCATGAGAGGGAGCCCAAATACCATGTTCGAAGCAGTAGCAACAAATTTACCAATCATTATTACAGGAGCACTGCCAGGACAGGAAAAAGACAATCCGTTATTTGCAGAAAAACATCTTTTAGGTGTTTATTGTCAGGACAACGAAAATCTTAAATCGATTATCGATCAGTTATTGGCAAATGATGGGGAAAAATTGAAAATGATTATGGAATCCCAAAGAAAGTTTATCAATCCACAAGCTGCACAAGATATTTTGAATTTCGTAACTTCGGCTGAAAAAGCAAAGTTGAAATCAAGGAAGAGAAGAAGAACTCCTCTTGTTCTTGCTACAAGGAAATCTTTTAAAAAGTTCAAACGGAGAAAGCCTTTAAAAAAATTAATACGTAGAGTTGGATAATAATGCTTTTTTGAAATTGAAGATGAAAAATACAATGTGGCTGAGAAAATCTCAGCCCTTTTTGTTATTTCTGTTTAATTATTAAAGTTGGAATACATAATAGTTTATTTTTTTCATTGGTGGTTCTCCTCTTCGACTTGGGAATGGTCCCTATCGCCTAAATAATCTTTCTTCTTGACCAAAGTCAATTCATATCCCAAGGTATTAGCGAGAAGGACAATGATTTCCAGTGAGGTTTCATCCAGTGCATCTCCATCCTTGAAATGGTTTTTTTGGCTACGCCAGATAAGAAATTTCATCTTGTGATAATTGTAATCTAATACGAAGAGAAAAAGTCGTCCGATCAGTTGTCCTCGGTTATAAGAAATAACATCTTTTCTCTCAATTCATGGCGCTCATCATTAATTGCTATTCAACCTGATCCGTTAGCATAATAAGAAAAAGCTACCACTTAGACAGCACTGTTTTTCGTTAAAGCAACTGTCAGTTCAATAAAAATGCAGTTGGAATTCTTAAAAAGAGCAAACAGGCTAATCCCATTTGCTCTTTTTTCATATGATTGATTAGCCTGTTTATCCCATTTAGCAACTATTTTGTGCGTTTACCTTGATCTTAAATTTGCTTCCAAATCCAATACCATATCGCCGTTTTGGTCTACTGGTACAGTTGTTAAAAACGGTTTTTCCCGACATAAATAGCAGGATAAATGGAAAAATCCCTCGATAAGACTAATGTTCATTTTTAAAATAACGTCATATGCAAAATTAACTAATATAAATAAAGAGTATAGCAAGAACCATATCTAACAGCAGCCAACATAACCCATGCCATAACCAGGATAACCTCCATAACCCATACCGCTTCCAAAGAATTGTCTTTCCATTTTATATCTCCTCCTCAAATTTTTTCAAAATTAATGTATGTGTCCATTTTTAAAGAGGAATAGATATTTGCCTATTTGTATATGTCTTCTTGGCTGTTATTTTATTTGCGGTATAATCATAACTCCTCATTGTACTAGTGTTCATAAGACGATTAGCATCAATCACCGATTTACTGTCTTCTTGAAATTAACTTTAACTGTTCTGTTTATATATCTTTTCACTTTTGTTTTCCATGTGATGTATAATGCTTTCTCCTTCAACATCAATGTTAGGCAAAATGTTATCCAGCCATTTTGGCAAGTACCAGGCTGACTTACCCATGAGAGTCATGACCGCAGGTACGATTGTCATTCTCACGATGAATGTGTCAAAGAAAACACCGAATGTAAGAGCCATGCCTAGTGATTTAATGATGGCATCAGGTGCCAACATGAATCCAATAAATACAGACATCATAATTAATCCTGCTGCGACTACGACTCTACCACTCTCCCGCATTCCTTCTAAAATAGCTCTCTTCGGGTCGCCTGTATGCGTATATACTTCCCGCATCTTGCTCACTAGGAACACCTCATAGTCCATGGCGAGTCCGAACAGGATGCCAATCAGAATCACAGGCAAGAAGGCTAAGATCGGACCGGCAGCCGAGAAACCAAACATATTTTGGAAATGCCCATCCTGCACGACAAATACCACGGCTCCCAACGTAGCACCAAGAGAAAGTAGAAACCCTAATACTGCTTTTAATGGAATGAGCAGAGATCTAAACACTAGAACTAAGAGTACATATGCAAGTCCCACAATAAGGGCAGCGAAAACCGGCAAGGCATCACTCAGCTTTTGTGCAATATCAATATTCATCGCTGCTGTGCCCGTTACCATTAGTTCAATTCCATTTTCTTTCTCGGTCTGGTTCGATTTGTCCCGGATCGCTTTTACCAAATCCTTCGTCTTTGTATCATCAGGTCCTGTTTTTGGTGTGACGGAAATCATATAAATCTTTCCGGAAGCCAGGGATAGCAGGTGTCACACTTTTCACGCCAGATAGGTTGCCCAATTCTTTTGCAATGGTGTTCATAGCATTTTGCGTTTCAGCTGTTGCTTCCTCTGATTTTGCTACTACCACTAAAGAGACATGAAATCCTTCTCCATATGCTTCCGTCAATAAATCATATGCTCTTCTTTCTGTCGTTTCTGTGGACTTTGTTGTATGGGTCATAGGCTCACTTTTATTTCCAAATTACACGATATCAAAAATAGCATTAGAGAAACATGAATTGTGAAATTCAACCTAAAAAAGTCGAATTCCTGTACGTACGGAACCGACTTTTTAGATTGGATTGTTCAACTAAAGCACCCAGTTAGTGGAATAAGACCCTTTCCAAAAATTAAATTATGAAAATACTCAACCCATAAGCCGTAATTGACTTGTGTAGATTATTTCACTTATTTTCAATTACAACACATCATCGCTTAATCAATCCCGACAGGTCTACTTCTAATACTTTATCTTCTTTATCGTTGTAAGTAGATAACAATACAGTAATGATTCCCGATTCATTCTTCGTCTCTTTCTTATCGATAACCTCGGCGATGGTATACAATTCATCACCAGGATACACCGGTTTTATAAATTTCATATTATTCATCCCTGTTCCAGCGATGATATCATCACCATAGATACCTTGTTCAATCCAAAGCCTTACTGAAATGCTTAATGTATGTAGTCCGGAAGCGATGATTCCATCAAATCTCCCCTGCTTTGCTTTTTCCTCATCTAAATGCATATATTGAGGATCAAATTCTCCTGCAAATCTCATAATATCCGCTTTTGTCATTTTGAAGGACTTAGTTTCAAACACCTGTCCAACTGTAAACTCATCAAACTTCATAATTACACCTCATATTTAGATACTTTTGCACTTGTTTATATTAAGGTAGTATCAACTGCACATCAAGTTAAAAAAATACTCAAAATCCTCTAAAATCAATAGAAAAGAATACTTTTTTGGGGATATATATAATTCATCTTTGCAATTGTAAATACCTTATTTAACTCATGTTTCGTAAGTTCAATAAGAAAAAAGACGCTGCTGCAGCAACCTCTTGTTTAACTCTTGCACCCGATAGTTTAAGTATAGTATTTCAAAATCTTACCTTTCTTGGATAAAAGATAATATTAAATATATTCGTTGACTTTAATGTCAAAATAAGGAAACACCCTCTTCGTGTTTCCTTTTTAATTCCTTTACGGAAATAACGTCAAATCTTAAATTGAAAAAATCGTCATTCTTTTCTTAATAATTTTTTTAGCAGTAACCCTGTAAAAACACCAGGAATGACACATAACATCGGAAACCACACTGTTAGTCGGTGTAATATCTCTTGCGATGTCAGTAAATGCGTTCGCATATACAGTGAAACCAGGAGACACACTCTATCACATTTCATCTTTATATAATTCAGCATTCTCCTTGCTAAGCTTTTCAAGCGTTTCTATAGATGTATTTTTAATTTGTTCCACACCTGAAATTCCTTCATGCTGAAGCCATTCGAAGAATTTATAAAATTCATGAACATATCCAAGTAGGGTAGAGGAGGAGTACTTTGCACGTCTTTTTGATCGAACATATTCCACTACATAGGAAGGCATACCTTTTAACTTTAGCTCTAGCCTCTGTTCATGAACCATTTTTTCTCTCGATGGAGCTGGCATAGTAACTCATCCTTTCATAAATATCTCGAATGACGAAAATTGTCGAAAATTGCGTGAAATATAATTTTAACGAACAGTCTACCATAATTTCATTATTGTAAATAAATTTGTATCCTCGTGTTTTAAAAATTAACCTCAACGATTTCATAATCCTCACTGCTATCAGATTCACCAGTGATACAAGTAAAACATCCATTCCATTCAACAATAGCAGAACCAATTGCCCAAATAGGGGAGTCACAAGTAATACAAACTGCTCCAGCTCTTTTATTTTCCGCAGCTGATTTAAGTTTTTTCTTTATTTCCTGTAAATCTTCACTTTTATTATTTTTAACATAACTTTTAGCAAATTCATTAATAGATATAGATATCATCACAATCAAATACTCCTGTCCTAGATAGGTTTTTCAGAGTCCTTAGCATCCATACCTGAGAAGAATAGAAATCATGAAATTCTCATTATACCAAACAGACATTCTATTTACTATCCTTATTATTCGTTAAATGGTGATTTAACGCGAAGTTAAAAGAAACGGTTAAATTCGGTTCCCTCCCATCAAATAGTGTTAAATAACAAATTTATACACCGTTTTAAGACTTATGAAAAATAATCACAATCGTACTACTGATGATTCATTTATTCGATTTTGCTACCGCAATATGGACAAGTTTTCAATTCAGATCCTCTCCTCAATCCTTTTTTAGAACTTTCCATCCCCAATTGAAAATTCATTTTTCTTTTCCCTTTTTGAACAAGTGCACCAGGAAGGACAAAAGATGCTGCTTCTTTTTTTCTATTATTCTTTTAGTCTCCTTAATCTTATCTATTTTGAATCCGTTCGTAATTATACGTCCATCAGTTATAAGCTACTATTTTCTTTAAACCATTTTGAATCCTTTTGTCATGAAAAAAACAAAAAATAAAATCATCTCGATCGATGCATGTTATGAATTTATAAATTTTTTAACTTTTCATTTTTTCCGAATGGTCAGCATATCGCTAATTGGGACGATATTAAACATTTCGCTCTACAAATACATGGAAAGACCATTACTTATGAAAGTTTCATCCTATTTAATTATTTGTGCATATTGTGAGAGGAAACGTCACTACCTTATAGACAATTCCCAAAGGATTAAGGTTGCATAAGCAACCGTCAAGCAGGCTCGATGTTATCAAGACCTAAAATAAAAATATCCTTAAAAATAAAGGAGAATACATATTAGATATATTTATGTATTCTCCTTTTTCAATTAAAGCGCCCGATTGCGGAAGATCAAGATAAATGATTATGATTGATGCATTTTGTTGTTGAACTAACTCACTCGTTACTTTAAGTATGCACAAGCTATTTTAGAGATTTTGTTTACTCAACAAAGATCACATTTATGAGGGTCTTTTAACTAAGTCCCTGTTTGTGGAACAATTAGAATACTTCGGTTTTTTTACTTCTACCAGCTGACCTAATTGTTTCAGCTGTTTTTCTTGGTCTTTGCGATGACATTGGGTCTGACCCCCGAATTTATGGCTAACAAACTTTTAATTCTCTCTTTAAACGTCGATATTCCGTTGGGCTGGACCTCATATATTTTTTAAATAATCGGCTAAAGTAATTGGAATCATGGAAACCCACTTGATTAGCAATTTCTTGTACGGAAGAATCAGTTTTTTCCAAATAAAATAAGGATTTATCAATTCTGAGCTTATTAAAAAAATCCATTACACTGGTTCCAACTTCTTTTTTAAAAAGATGGCTGAAATGATATCTGCTTAAGTGGCAATAATGAGCGATATCTTCTAAAGAAACTCCTTTTTGATGATTCTCTTTCATATAACGAATCGCCTGTTTAATATTAGGTGAAACATCACCAATATATATATATTTTCTACCTGTTCGGTTAACCATTCTGCATAATTACAAACTTTCATAACAAATTTGTCATATCGGATCGTATGATAGAGATCTTGAATCACATTTGCCGTATTGGCCAAAATCGAGACAGGACTTACTCCGACTTCTAAAACAATTCTAGACATCATCATCAGCAGATCAATGACCTCTGATTTAAAGACATCTTCATTATAGTTATAAATCTCAGCAACCCTATTCATGATTCCTTTCATTTGGGTTACAACCCCTTCTGTGTGCCCGATTCTAACGATCGAAAATAATTCCGACTTTTCTTTCGTTAAAGGAATCATTAATGATTCAACTATGTTTTTTCTCATATCTGTATGAAAAATTAATTTATTCCCTTGAAAAAACCTTCCGGACATTGATTTTTTTGCCTCTTCAAATGAACAAATGAAGAAAGCACGGTCATCATAAAAATTTCCAATACCAATAGATACATGTATGCCAATTTGATCTGAGGCTTTTTGAATCTCTTCTGCCAGTAAAAGGACTTCCCTCTTTTTATCTTGTGGATTTACCTCATGAAAATCCAATAAGAGCGCAAGAACGCCCTCTTCCGTCCATGCCCATAAAAATGGAATAGGTAAGAGACTGTCTAATTCTTCTACAAGCTTTCGTCCGATCTTCATTTTCCATTCAATCGGTTTTCCCTCAGCTAAATCTGGATAGCGATCCATCGAAACTAAAACAACGACATTGGGCTGAATATTCACTCCATACTTTTCTTGTAAAACTTCAAAGGGAGCCACGTGGACAAAGGTTCCTGAAAGCAGTAGCTGTGAAAAAGATATTTGTGTCAGTTCTTCGATCATAATCCAAGCCCCCAAATAGAATAGAAGCTATTCTACTCGAATGAAGATGAGTAAAAAAGCTTCCATGATTCTAGACAATTCTAGACATTCCTACCATTCTAGTTTTCCCATTATAAATTCGACAGCGTTTAGGATTTCTCCTTCACTTATCAGGTTGGTAATAAATTGAATATCCGGATAAAAATATCGATCTTCTTCTACAGTTGGAACCGCACTCCTGATGAGTTCATAAACCTTTTGGCTGACGGGTGAAGGTTTTAAAGGTTGATGAAAATCCAACGCTTGAACAGCTGCCATCAATTCAAGTCCTAAAATATACTCTAGCTTTTTAGATATTTGATAGGCCTTTTTTGCCGCAAAATAAGCAAAACTGACAACATCCTCTTGATTTGCACTGGTTGGTGTATTATCAACGGTTGCGGGATGAGCAAGAACCCTTATTTCATTAAGCAGCCCCGCCGCCGTATACTGTGGAATCATGTAACCGTTATTTAAGCCTGGTTTTGCTACGAGAAAATTCGGAAGCTCACTTACATGATAGTTGACGAGCCGATCTAGCCTTCTCTCTGAAACCTTTGCAAGATTAGCCATCGCTATGCCATCGTATCCGCATAGATACCGACGAATGTTCCATCAAAATTCCCAACCATTAGGGCATCTCCCTGATCCTCAGTGATAATCAGTGGATTGTCACTTGTTGAGTTCATTTCATTACAGATGGTAAATTCCGCATCTTTTAAAACCTTTTTTACAGCTCCATGGGCTTGAGGAATACATCTCAGGCTAAGTGCATCCTGTATTCTGTAATCCTGATATTTTTCAGCAATCTCACTGCCTTCCAGCATTTTTACAATATTTCGTGCTGTGACAGCTTGCTCTTCATGCCTTTTAACCGAATGGGTTCTTGGATCAAAAGCTTTAATGGTTCCCTTTAATGCTTCTAGTGACATGGCACCTGCAATATCCGCTGTTTTTGCTACCTGAATACTGTTATAGAGAGCTAATGAAGCGAAAGCTGTGACCGAAGTCGTTCCATTTATTAGGGATAATCCTTCCTTACAGCCCAATGAAACAGGCTGCAAACCAGCTTTTTCTAAAGCTTCACTCCCTGGAATCAGCTCACCATTGTACCATGCTTTTCCTTCCCCCATTAACACTAAGGCCATATGGGCTTCCGGAGATAAATACCCAACCGACCCTTCTCCAGGGGCAAAAGGAACAATTTGGTGATTGAGCAGCGACCTTAAAAGTTCTAAAGTCGCTAACTTTACACCAGAGAAACCATTCCCTAAATTAACTAGAATCATGAATTGGATGGCTCTTACCACTTCTTTTTCCAACGGGTCACCGACTGATACTGCATGAGAACGAATAATATTTTTTTGAAGAACCTCGGCATCTTCTGAGGAGATCGTTTTTGTTACGTTACTGCCAAATCCTGTTGTGACCCCGTAAATGACCCGTTCTTCATCTAAAAACTTTTCAATGACCGATCGCGAAAGATTTACCCGGTCCCTGTAATCTTGTGAAAATAAAACCTCTGCATCATATCTAGAAACAGCAATGATTTCATTTATGGAAATATCTCCATCACCTAGTGTAACTTTTTTTATTTCCTTTGGGTGGATTTTTGATATAGTTGTAATCATTTTCCTTACCTACTCCCTTCAAGTTCCAATATGACCAAGAAATAAATGTTATCTTCTTGCTTCAACACTCTTTTCCTCTCCAATTAGGCTAATAGCACCGTCCAGATTTGGATCACTCGCTTCATTCAAGCCAAGTGATTTCGTTTCTGGTGCCCATGCAATTGAGACAACCGTTCCAATCAATAAGATAATCGACATGACGATCATCGATGTGGTCATTCCATAGGAACTTACACTAATCGGTAAAAGGAAGGTTCCAATGGCTGAACCGATTCGGCTGATCGCTGTCACAACCCCAACGCCTGTACCACGAATTTCCGTTGGGAATAATTCAGCTGGATAGACAAGTGTAAGATTCGAGGCTGCAGACATTACAAAGGTGAAGATGGCAAAAACCATGATAGCAAAACCATGCGATCCTGCTGGCAGAAGACTGAGAATAAATAAGGATACGGTCAGGATAATAAACGTATAAATGGTAAAACCGCGGCGTGAGAGCTTTTCTGTACACCATAAACCAGCGATTGCCCCCACAAGAAGGAATAGATTTAACAGCATATCAACCGTGAAGGTTTCTTCAAAGCCCATTTTTTCTAATATGGTTGGAAGGAAAGTATAAATGGCAAAGTAAGGAACTACCTGACATACATAGAATAGACCGCCAAAAGCAGTGCGTTTCCAAAGATGTTTGTTGAAAAGATCCTTGATTCCATAATGAGTGGCAGCATCTTGCGAAATCGTTTCATCCATTACGGCATGAGGACCAATATATTTTCTCACGATTTCTCTTGCCTCTTCATTTCGACCCATCTTCACAAGCCATCTTGGAGATTCTGGAGTTCCAATACGCATCACTAAAACTATTATGGCAGGAACCACTGCACTAACAAGCATCCAGCGCCAAGAGTCAGGTCCCATCTTTCCAAGATAATATCCTACAACATTGGAAAGGACATAACCAACTGTCCATAAAACATTTAATGATGATAATAGAATGCCTCTGTACTTTCTCGGCGCAAATTCCGCAAGTAAAGTAGAACCTACTGCATAATCCCCACCAAGAGCAATACCGATTAAGATCCGCAGAATGAAAAGCGTTACTGGATCATTTACAAAAAATTGCAGAGCAGATGCTATTGTAATAATGACAAAATTGGATAAGAAGATTTTCTGTCTGCCAATTTTATCAGAAAGTCCGCCAAGCAAAAGACTTCCAAAGAATAATCCGATTAAGGCTGAGCTTCCAATCAATCCATTCCACAATGGACCGAGATGCATTTGCGGGCAAGGAGACTAAGGGCCATACCAATGATCCCAAGAGCATATCCATCCGAAAAATTGGAACCAAAGGTCAAAGCTGTAATCCTGATATGAAACTTATTTAATGGAGCGTCATCCATCCTATAGGTTTGTACGTTCAACGGAAATTCCCCTCTCTAATTTTTGATTTTTCAGATATCTGAACCGAAAAAAATTATATTAACGACTCCATTCCTCCTCATAGCTAGCGATTAAAGCGCTTTCAATTGATTAATAAATTTGTAATTAATTAATCAATTAGTGTGATAAAGTGATTATATCTATATTTAAATCATTTGACTCTAGAGGATATTTCGAAATATTAGCACATTATTGCTATTTTTAGAAATTTTAGACTTATGCGTAATAGGAAAGGATAAGCTTGCAAAAGTTTATCCTTTCTATGAGCCAAAAAAAGACGCCCTTTCAGACGTCTACTCCTTATAATTCCTTATTGAAAATCCGGTTAGATCGTAATCAGATTTTCCCTTTGTAATGACCTGACTGATTATTTCACCAATCACACTTGAAAATTTAAATCCGTGACCAGAAAACCCAGCGGAAATAAACAGATGCGGGTACTCAGGATGCTGGTCTAAAATAAAATGTTCATATGGCGTTAACGTATAGAAACAGGTACTTCCTTTTACTAGATGTCCATTCGCTGAAGGCATATATTTTCCTAAAAAAGCACGAATCTCATTTTCATCATCAGGTCCATAGGGGCTTACTGTTTCATCGGGGTCAACCTGAGCTCCTCCATCATGGCGGCCGATTTTCAATCCACTTCCGCCAATACTCGGAAACCCGTAATAATGGGCATTTAGTAAATCAACCGTAAAGGCGGGAAATACACTAGAATCATATAATTCCGGGTCACACTTAAACCATGAAACAGTTTTCCTGATCGGCTGAAGCGAGAGATCCATTCCTAAATCTTTTAACAGTTTCCCCGACCATGCACCTGCACTGACAACCACAAAATCTGAATGGTAGGTGTCATTCGCTGTTCGAATGGTTGCCCCATTCGAATGAACTTCAATCTTTTCAGCCTTTGTAAAGGGAAGCAAAGTCATCCCATTTGCCAGGCCCTGGTTTCCTCCCTTGATTTTTTTAATGGTTTTAGATTTTTGAAGTTTGGTTTAAACTTTTTTCCTTTTGACTTGCGAAGCGAGTGAGCTCCCAAAAGGGGGATGATTTTTCCCCTTTTGCAAGTAGAACGAAAAACACGCATAGGCAATAGGTCAAGGGCGCTCTTCGCACAAAAAGTTTTTTGCTGTTGTGAAAGCGCCCTTAAGCAAAAAAGTTTTTTGCCCCTTGACCGATTGACTAGCTTTCTTAGCTTCTAGCCGGAAAGGCTCGGGTTCCTACCGGCTGGAAGGTTAGAAAGCTTGCGCTGTTTTACGATTCGGAAGGCAAAAGGGAAAAATCAACAATAAAAGCAGCCGTTTCGGCTGCTCTCCTTTTGTCTTTTATTCTTTTGATCTTTCAATCCTTTTTCTTTTATTCTTTTAATTTTTCAATCTTTGTTCCGGTTTTCGGCTCGTTCGGTATGGCGGCGTAAGCCGTAAATGGAACAGGAACCTACGGAATGTAAGCGTAAGCCGTACAGTCCGTGGTTATCGGTCCATTTATACTTCATGAATGGCTAACGGGCGCTTTTATGGAGTAACGAAAAAAGCCCAATTTCTTAATTTTAATGCTAAGAAATTGGGCTTTTTATATTGGAATTTCCTTAACGTTGTATGCATTTTCCTGATGATACCCCTAATAAGACCTAATTTTATATGATTTTTGATATGACAAGTTTTTTTGCAAGAGTCTTAGTAACTTATTTAGTAAAGACTTGATTTCCTATTCTTATAACTTTAGAACGAGTAAAAATCCATTTATTCGTAACTAAAGATGGATTGTAATAATAGGTTAAGCCATTTGAAGGATCCCATCCTTTAAACGCATCAATAACAGCTCGATAAGCTGTACGATTAGGGGTCATATTATACTGATTATCTAGCACACAAGTAAAAGCGTTAGTTTGAAAAATAACACCGGATACCGTCTTAGGGAACACATTAGATTTGGTTCGGTTTAGAATAACAGAAGCTACAGCTACCTGTCCTGTAAAAGATTCACCCCTTGCCTCTCCATGAACAACATGAGCCATTCTCTCCACATCTAATAATCTATTATATGTGCTAGTACCTACTACTCCGTTCGCATAAAGACTTGTATCTAATTGAAACTCCTTGACAGCTCGTTCTGTTGCCGGGCCAAAGTACCCCGTAGGTGAAGTATGCAGATATCCCATTCTTACTAAATTTTTCTGTACATCATACACTTGATTGCCTCTGCTATGATATTGCAATAATGTAGCTGCTTCTATTTTCGGAACCTGGTAAAACAAAATTAAAACCATGGCTAAAAAAAATAACGTCCTATACTTTTTCAATAAAAACTCCCTCTTTTCCTACACTGGCCCATTAAACATATGTAAAGCAATTGTAGCAATATATTCCTTGCCAATGTAATTATTCAAACATATTATATAGGAATAACTTGGAATTTCCTATATTTTCGTGAAAATTTTTGTGTAATCATTTAACTTACATTTTTTCTTTGATAACGTTTTCATGATATAACCCAGATTATTCATTCTACTTCTGATTAGCTCTTTTTTGAATACAGTGAGTGAAATATGAGACCTTCTTCGATTGTTGCTAAATGAGGATTGTGTGAGCGAAACTTGGTGTTTGAACCTTGGGAAAAGCCTACCTGGACGAAGGTAGGTTCATAAATGGTGTTTAAAAAAAGCTATTGAATTTTTATATAGTTCAATATGGGGTACCGCCACACTACAAATGATTCTAAATGTCTTTCCAGTATATGTTGTAAGGATTTTTCTATCGCTACTGATTGCCCTGGTAATGGAGTGAGCGAAAATTCATTGATCTATGTATTCGATTGACTGGATTAAGAACCAGTATGGACAGTTCAGTATATTTTCATTCTCTGTGGTGAAGCGGTGATTTTTCCGCTTCATGGATGGCTAACGGGAGTTTAGTTGAAGAATAGTAAGGAAAATTCACCAATAGAAAAATGATTATTTTCTGTTAGAATTGCCTCAATGAAAGGAAAGGATGGTTATTTTGGGCATTCAAAAATGTGAATCCTATGACTACCAATTTAGATGGAAAGAAATTCAAAAAGCTAATTTCGGTGGATATAATCCTAGAGTATGTGGGGAATGTGGTACGGAACACCGCATTACTAAACTGACTAGCCTGTTATCGAAACTTATAGTTGGAGTAATTGTAGCATTCACAATATTTTACGTGAAAAGTATGGCAGTTCCTTTTGCTATTGGCTTAGCATTATTACTAATATTACTCTCTATTGATTTACTCCGTTTTCCTTACTATATAAAATATAAAGCTATTCAAAATCATAAATGAAATGTTTCTTGTTCAACTATCCTGAAAATTAGTATTTTCATTCATTATTTCCTCAATGTGCGCTTCTCTTCTAATCTGTTGTAACCAGGTATAAGTGACATTGGCAGCTTCTTGATCTGGGTATTCTTTAAACAGTTTTACGTTTACCGGAAACTATCTTCGTTGCATTATTTTCGATTCAAATCCTTGATAAATAATCCTAATGGTTATCTCCATTTTCAATATCCTCATACAATTCGTTTATATTAACACCTATTTGCACTCCAAAAAGACTACTTAATATGTCCTTTACCTCGTTGAGAGGATTAAAGCATAAAAAAACTCTCTTCCAATTAATACGAGGGGAGTTTTTATTTTGACTGAAATATTGTGAAATATATGCACTTGAAGCAGGTTTAAAGATTAATTGGATTCATCTTGAAATTTTTGCACCAGAGCTAACTGATATGAAAAACAGTCATTTTTAAATTTCTAATTTTTCTGTAAGTTTTTTAGTTTTTTTGTTAGATTCTGTAGGTCTTATTATAAATTAAAATCATGTAAGCGTTCACTAAGGTTTAACCTGCATTAATGGGCAGTAAGACCCAACTGATGGAAGTTTCACTTTATATTTTTGTTAATCACACGTTATTTGGAGGAATTTCGTATGAAGAAACTAACTTCAAAGAAAAAAGTTGCTCTCACCGCACTAACATTAATGGCTTCCGGGATTATCATCATCTCTTCAAGTTACACGGATGCATCACATCCTGTTGAGGCTAAACAGATTATAACATCTAATACAACCAATCCAGTTAAGAAAAAATTACCTAACATTAAAATTCTGGCAACGGGTGGCACCATTGCGGGAACGGGTTCTACTTCGGTTCAAACCACCGGCTATCAGGCAGGTGTCCTAACTCCAGATCAACTAATAGAAGCGGTTCCTGGGCTAAAAGATGTTGCTAATATTTCCACTGAGCAGGTGGCACACATTGATTCTGGTACGTCTAATACTGATGCTTTAATGGTCAAACTGGCGAAGGATGTTCAAAAAGCATTGGACGACCCAGAGAGTGACGGTGGTGTTATTACTAATAAACTCTAAATCTTTTATTTCAGAAAGAAACAAGGAGTAGATTAAAGTTAACAGGCTTCCTATTAAACTGAAGCCACCCACCATGATTCGACTCCCGTCTTTAATTAATGAAACAGCTTCATTGGATGAGATCAGATTTTCAATCGTTTTCCTTCATTTAGCCATTCTATTTTTTTCAAAAACAAAAGCTAAGCAGAATTGCATTAGCTACAAAAATCTACAATCTTTATTACTAAAGTGCGCCCACTTACTCCATAAATCCTCAATGTGCTCTCTTGCTTCTGAAACTTTTGGATGGAACTGAATATCGGATAATTTTCTACTATGTTCCACAAAAGAAATCGCTTCTTCCATATCTGCATCTTTAAGATTCCCAATCTTCAATTTTTTACAAATAGATTTACCTGCTAATGTTCCCTGTGCCATGGCTACTTTTGCCCCTTCTATTCCGGTAATATTGCCAGCAACAAAGAGATTAGGAACTGTTGTTTGAAGCACTTTATTATGTAATGGCACCGTACCTGACAAGCCTTCCAACGTAACAAATTTACACCCTACCGTTGCAGCCAGCTCATATAAAGGGGTAAGACCGCCCGCAATACAGACTGTATCTGCTTGGATAACCTTTTGTTCTCCAATAGGGTTACCATTAACGTCAATCTTAGAAATTGTCGCACTATTAACCTCTTGATTCCCATTGATCGTAAGGATTGTGTGCCTTAAGTGAATAGGAATTCCCCACATTCTCATTCCCTTTGGTGGGTAATATTGGGCGGCAATCTTTCGCCCTGTTTTAGATTTTAATAGCTTGCCTGCAAGTCTAATCATTTTAGAAGGAGCAAAATCTGTCATCTCGTTTAAAGTTTCTAGATGTAAAAGTGGGGAAGCATAATTTGAAAATGGGCTGTGTGGAAGCATGTAAATTCCTACTAAATCCGCTCCTGCAAGCTTCATAGACCGGGCAATCGATAGTGACAAAATATCAATGCCAGCAACGATTACTTTTTTTCCAGGCAATACTTGATATACATTTGTCATCACTTGGGCAGCACCAATGGATATCACACCTGGCATTGTCCAACCAGGGATAGGTATTGGCTTTTCAACAGCACCAGTAGCAAGTAATACACAATCTGCTTGGATCTCCATTCCTGGTTCATGCCGAATCAGATCAGAAATGTGAACCTTCCATCCTGTTTCCAAGCCCCAAACCTGCTTTTCAGATAGAATTTGAACGTTGGCTGCCAGGCTTTTGTTTTAATTTTTGAGCAAACTCGTATCCCTTCCACCATGTTGAATGATTCCCCTCTTGATGCAGCTGTCCTAATAATTTTCCTCCTGGTGTTGGATGATCATCAACTACAACGACATGACCGCCTCTTGATCCAATTTCAATGGCTGCAGATAAACCAGCAGGTCCTCCTCCTATAACGACCACATCAACTTTCATTTCCTCCCCCCTTTCTTGCTTAGACCATTTCATTAAACGGTTCTTTAGAAAAATAGTGATCCCCTTCTTGGACACGCGTCGTACAAGCTTTGATTAACCCTATTTTCGGATGATAGATTCTACATTCATAACACTGCCGATTCCACAATACATGCCTCTGGGTTCATGATTCTTTTCACTATATCGTAACGTCTTCACTCCATTGGCCCATAGAGCAATAGCTATTGTATCTCCCTCTCTTGCTTGATACATTTTATGATTAAAAGAAAACGAGATGGTTTTTTTAGAGCGTGAGGGAAGTAAAGGATGTTGGATCCTCATATCGAATTCTCCTTCGGCACTATTTTGGCTAAGGAAACAGGGCGAACTGGCTGATGAAAGGTTAGTTTACTTGGGCTATGAACACTTTCTTTATGATTGGCTGGCATCAATGCCTCCAATAATGGTCTGCATAACCTGCCCTGGCACATTCCCATCCCCGCACGGGTGGACATTTTCATTTCGTGACTATTCAAGGCACCGGCAGCGATGGCGTCTTGAATATCGTTTATTGTCACTTCTTCACAACGACAGATGATGAAAGAATGGTTACACATTATGTTTCCCTGCCTTCTTTTTCGACCGGGCTACTGAAAAACGAGATAGAATAGGGTCGTGAATTGGATTTACTCTTCGATTAAGTTGATAAGTTAAACTATATGCCATGAGCTTACCCATGACGGCAGACATTCCATATCCATGGCCGTTATAACCTCCAGAGATAAAGGCATTGTCGAGTGTGTTTAATTCCCCAAAATACGGAAGATGATCCTCCGTCAGTTCGACCGTCCCAGCAAACGCCCGTATCAATTGTTTATTTCGGTAGTTAGGGAAAAATTCTAGTAATCTACTTGAAAAAAACTCCAATGCATAGTTCGTATTCGAAACATCGAACCCATTCGTTTCCCAAGAGCCTCCCCCACCAAATAAAATATTGCCAGCATGAGTTTGCCGTAAGTATAAAGAATTCCCTGTAACAAATGGGTGAATTCTCCTCTTATTAACAATCTCAGAGACAAGAATTTGAGAACGTCTTGGAATGACGACGACTTGTTCGTTTAACTTTTTACATATTTCCGTTGTCCAAGGACCACAACAGAATAGAAAGGCATCCGATTGAAACTTTCCTTTTTCCGTAATAGCATAATCTATGGTTTTATTACTGATCTTAAAGTCAACGACCTCACAAGGATTGATTACTGTAGCTCCATGTTCTTTTAAATACTTTAGTAAACCAGTCATCGTTGTAAAAGGATAGCTTTGCCCATCGGTTTCGCTAAACAAACCCATTTTTATTTCGGATGTTAAATCGGGAACCATGCATTTCAGTTCATCTGGAGAAAGAACCTTCACTTTCAAGCCCGCTGTAAGGTATAATTCTTGTGCCGCAAAGAGTTTTTCTTGTTCTACTTCGTTTCTAGCGACCATTACATGACCAGATGAAACATATTTCGTGTCAATCTTTTCTTGATGAAGCGAACTCCAAATCTCAGCGGACAATCGAGCGAAAGGTATTTCGGATAACTCCCTGCCTAAAGACAGCACTCCGCCTCCATTCCTTCCAGAAGCTGCTCCTCCAAAGGACTTTTTTTCTAAAATAGTGATCGTAAATCCACATTTTTGCAAAAAAAAGGCGGACATTAGCCCAACAATTCCACCGCCAATAATGGTGATATGCATATTTTTCTGTTTTAAATGCGGATGATTGGAAAGAAATTCTTTTAAATGATCATAAGTGTCCCTAGCTTGAAAAGCTGATTTACTAGTCTTCTTGTCTATCTGAAGACTTAATAAACTAAGACGATCCATTTCTTCCTTCATATAGGTTTACTTCCTTTGACATTTTTTTTGGAGACCTCAATTTTTACCTGACTAATCGTAAAAATGAAATGAGTCTCTCGCTTTTCGGATGGGTCAAGACTTCCTTTGGGTCACCTTGTTCTTCGATGACTCCGTCGGCCATAAAGATCACCCTGTCAGCCACCTCTTTTGCAAAGCCCATTTCATGAGTTACGACGACCATGGTCATACCTTCAAAAGCTAATTGCTTCATTACTTGCAGAACTTCCCCCACCAATTCAGGGTCTAATGCTGACGTAGGCTCATCAAAAAGCATAATCTTCGGATTCATGGCAAGTGCTCTTGCAATAGCTACACGTTGCTGTTGCCCTCCTGATAGCTTTTTCGGATATACATCCTTTTTATCCTTCAAGCCTACTTTTTCCAAAAGCTTAATCGATTCAATCTCCGCTTCAGCTTTATGCTTATTTAATACTTGGATTTGGCCAACAGTTACGTTTTCTAAAACGGTCATATGTGGAAATAAATTGAATTGTTGAAACACCATTCCCACTTCCTGCCGAATTTTGCTAATGTTTTTAACAGAATTGTCCAATTTAATATTGTCGACGATGACATTTCCGCTTGTTACCGTCTCCAGTCGATTGATACAGCGGAGCAATGTGCTTTTTCCTGAACCACTTGCACCAATTAATGCAACAACCTCTCCTTTATAGACTTTAAGGTCAATCCCTTTTAAAACCTCTAATTGACCAAAGCTCTTATGAAGATTTTCAATATGAATAATTGGAGATAATGGGCCGCTTCTTCGATCTTCATAGCTTCCACTTCATTTCCTCCTAGCGTTCACTTATGGACAATCGTTGTTCAATCTTGTGTAAAATAAAAGTAAAAATGGTTGTCATCACTAGATAGAAACCCGCCGCGACAAGATAGAATTCAATAAATGCATAATTCGTAGCTGCAAATCGTTGTGACACCATCATTAATTCGGATACTGTTACAAGTGAAGCCAACGATGAATCCTTTAACATCGATACAGCTTGGTTTCCGAGGGAAGGCACACTGACTCTAAGGGTCTGTGGCAGGATGATTTTTTTCATGATGGCAGGGTATCTCATACCTAATGATTCTGCAGCCTCCATTTGCCCACTTGGAACTGACAAAATTCCACCACGGTATATTTCAGCAATGTAGGCAGCTGCATTCATCCCTAATGCAATGACAGAAGAAATAAATGGGGATAGTTCAATCCCTATTTGCGGTAACCCGAAATAAACAAGAAACAATTGAACCAGCATCGGCGTCCCACGAATGATCCAAATATAGAATTTAGCAATATAGGACAAAATCTTTATTTTAGAAATTCTCATTAAGGCAATGACAAGACCAAAAACTAGGCCTACTATGATGGATACTAGCGACAGTTGAATCGTAACAACTGCCGCCTTAACCATGTACGGTAAAAACTTGCCAACTAAACTAAAATTAAGCATCCCATCTCTCCTTAGCGAATATCATCACCGAACCATTTCTTACTAATTGCTGCATATGTTCCATCTTCCATCATAGCTTTAAGCTGTTTATTGATATCAGCTTTTAATGCTTCTTGATTCTTGTTTAATGTGATTCCAGCCGCATCCTGGAACATCATGCCTCCAACAGGCTTAAACTCATATCCTTTTTCTTTAATCATTCTTGAACCAACTGCTTTATCTGTAATAACCCCTTCCACACGTTTATTGGCCAAATCTTGGAAGGTCAAAAGATCACTTTTATAATTCACAACAGTTGCCCCAAGCTCGGTGGCTTTCTTTTCAAATGTTGTACCAATTGCTACACCAATTTTTTTACCTTTAATATCTTTTTCAGGATCTTTAATATCTGAATTATTCGCATTGACAAACAATTGTGCACCCGTATGATAGTATGGATCAGTGAAGTCTACTTTTTGTTTCCGTTCATCAGTGATTGCCATACTCGAAATAATAATGTCGTATTTTTTAGAAATTAATCCCCCGATAATTGTGTCCCAAGGTGTCGGTACGTAATTGGGCTTAACTCCCATTCTTTTTGTAATTTCATTCGCAATATCCACATCAAATCCTACTAACTTATTACTCTCATCAAAATAGTTAAATGGAGGATAAGCACCCTCGATTCCAATTTCAATAACACCTTTTTTCTTAATATTTGCTAGGATTCCAGAATCTTTGTTAGCATCCTCTCCTCCATTACTTGTGGTTTTCTCATTGCTTCCACATGCAGCTAGCATAAAAATCAAACATATGGTCATTACGAGTAAGATGGGTTTCTTCACAGTAGTCACTCCTAAAGTTATAGTGGTATAAAAATTAAAAAACTTCTAAATTATTTCTCCTGTAGCTACAAAATTATTTCATATTCCTTTCAAATTCAGAACGAATTTTATCTTGTAATACCTTGTCTTTAACCACACCCTTTTCTCTTAGAAAAATCTCTATTTAGATGACATCTCTTCAAAAGAACATTCCTTTAGTGGAACGACCTTCGTTTTATGAACGAATTTATACCCGAGCCAAAATACCAAAAAGATCGGTAAACCAATATAGGCCACGGCTATTCCATACCAATCAATCTTACTAGTTAAAAAAGCTTGATAATTCTGGCCAAAAATGACAATGACACACATCGCAAAAGCGAGAATCGGACCGAACGGGAACCATTTCGCCTTAAATTTCAAACCATTCATGTCCCTGCCCTGGGCAATATATGCTTTTCTAAAACGGTAGTGGCTGACTGCAATTCCAAGCCATGCAATAAATCCAGTTAAGCCTGACGCATTTAATAACCATGTATACACTTGATCTCCAAAAATAGACGTTAAAAAGGCTAATCCTCCGATAATCGTCGTCATGACAAGGGCATTCATCGGAATCCCGCGATCATTTACTTTTTGTAGAAATTTAGGTGCCTGACCGTCCTTTGCCATGGACCAAAGCATGCGTGTCGATGCATATAAACCAGAATTCCCTGCCGATAAGACCGATGTCAAAATGACCGCATTCATCACAGATGCCGCAAATGCAATGCCCACTTTCTTAAATACAAGGGTAAAAGGGCTGACAGCGATTTTGTCGACATCCCCGCCTAAAAGGTCAGGACTTGTATAAGGAATAATAAGGCCAATGACTGCAATGGCAACAATATAGAATAAAAGAATACGCCAAAATACTTGTCGAATCGCCTTTGGTACGTTTTTCTCGGGCTCTTCACTTTCTCCTGCAGCAATCCCCACGAGTTCCGTTCCTTGAAATGAAAAACCTGCGATGAAAAAAATACTTAAAATGGACAAAAGGCCACCATGAACCGGAGCATCTCCTATAGTAAAGTTTTTAAACCCGATAAAGTGTCCGCCCAGAATACCGAAAATGGTGAGCAAACCGACTCCAATGAACACGATAATTGTCACTACTTTTATTAAGGAGAACCAATACTCGGATTCGCCGTAACTTTTAACCGACAATGCATTCAATAAAAAAATTAGTCCTAAAAACAGTGCACTCCACACGATGCTCGGTACATCCGGAAACCAAAACTTCATAATAATAGCTGATGAAGCGATTTCAACCGCCAGTGTTATAGCCCAGTTGAACCAATAATTCCAACCGAGCGCAAAACCAAATGCCGGATCAACAAAACGGTTGGCATATGTTGAAAAGGAGCCAGAAACCGGCATAAAGGTAGCCATTTCTCCGAGACTTGTCATCAAAAAGTAGACCATGATGCCGATAGCTCCATAAGCTATTAGCGCTCCACCAGGTCCAGCTGTTTGAATGGACGCCCCTGACGCTAAAAATAACCCTGTCCCGATTGACCCTCCAATCGCAATCATCGTCATGTGACGTGCCTTTAGATTGCGTTTCATATGCTCTTTACTTTCTTTACTAGACTGATTTTTCTGATTATTTTGGTTATATTTATAGCTTTTGAGTGCTTCCATTCTTGTCCTCCTTTAACTTTTAAACTATAAGTATCTATCTAACTTTTTAGAAAACCAATTGACCATCTGCTTTTTCGATGTATTTACATAGCTGACAAGAAAGCGCATACAAATAATACATAATAAATAAACCTCAAGTCAGTTGGATTATGTATATCCCTACTGATTGTTAGCTAACCTTTCTGGTTCTTAAGGGCAATTTATCCCTTCATGTGGATGATGGGGATAAATTGTCCATAAGAATAAAATTCATCTCTCGCTTACTATCGGAAAACGGGAGACGGCTTGCTAATTATTTCGAAAAATCAAAGTAGTTTCGCTTCAATAAGCGTGGAGCGGCCATAAGTGTTTCATACGTCATACTTTTTTCGAACTTTGAGGCATCAATTAAAAATAGCTGATCCTCTATTTCTTTCACCGTATTATCTGTTTGATAGGTCATTCCGCATTCCAAGCAATGAATGGATGGTGTGTCCTGAATTTCGATTGCTTTTGTTCCATCTGGAAGTTCCCAATACACTGTGTTGCTCGTTTCACGTGCTGTGTCAGATTCGCACCATTGACAATTCATAACTATTCCTCCCTCGCTCCCACTGTCTCATACTTGCTCAGTTGCGATTGGAATTTTTTCTCTTTTAACTCGTCACGTTTTTCACGTTTATCCTTTAAAGAGCTATGCTCAGTATTTTCCTTATACGCTTTACGGCGATCTAAACGTTTTAATCCTTCAGGTGTAAGGTTAAATTTCGTATCATTAATAATGGATAGAACACCATTACTTTCAAACTTTTCAAACACTTCAGGATAAACTTTTTTATAAAAATCCTCCGCACTGCCCTCTTCATAATTTTGCGGTTCTGGATAAGATGTAATGACACCTTCAAAGTTACGCAATACGACTTTATTGGAACTTTGAGAAATGATATAGTTCGGTTGCAATGGAATTTTACCTCCTCCACCCGGGGCATCAACAATAAATGTCGGAACGGCATAACCCGATGTATGGCCGCGAAGTCCTTCCATGATTTCCAATCCTTTGCTGATTGGTGCACGGAAATCGCCGATCCCTTCTGATAAATCGCATTGGTAAATGTAATATGGACGAACGCGAATTTTAACAAGATCATGCATAAGCTGTTTCATGATCGGTACACTGTCGTTAATGCCTGCTAAAATAACTGCCTGGTTACCAACAGGTACACCAACATTTGCAAGCATTTCACATGCTCTCTTCGATTCTTCCGTAATTTCAATAGATGTATTGAAATGTGTATTCAACCAAACTGGATGATATTTTTTCAAGATATTACAAAGATTTTCGGTAATACGCTGTGGGAACACGACAGGTGCTCTTGTACCGATACGAATAATTTCTACATGCGGAATCTCACGTAAATTCTTTAAAATATATTCTAAAATATTGTCATTAATAAGGAGCCCGTCTCCACCGGAAATTAACACATCTCGAATTTGTGGATTAGATGCGATATAATTAATCGCTGTGTCTAACTGTTTCTTTGGTACACCCATTCCGATTTGCCCGGAGAAGCGCCTTCTTGTGCAATAACGGCAGTACATGGAGCATTGGTTTGTTACTAAGAACAACACACGATCCGGATAACGATGTGTTAACCCAGGTACTGGTGAATCTTCATCTTCGTGAAGAGGATCTTCTAAATCATACCTTGTTTTATGCAATTCCTGAGAAATCGGAACAGACTGCATTCGAACCGGACATCTTGAATCATCTTGATCCATAAGCGATGCATAATATGGCGTGATGTTTAACGGAATTGTTTTCGTTGAGATTTTAACTCCTTCTTCTTCCTCTGGTGTTAAGTTGACTACTTTCTTTAAGTCTTCTAAATTTTTGATTGTATTCGTCAGCTGCCAAACCCAATCGTTCCATTGCTCCTCCGTTACATCTTTCCAAAGCTCGATTTCTTTCCAATGTCTTTTCGGTTTGAATAAATTGTTTCTCATCATAAACTCCTCCTAAAATTAGCCTGTTTTTTATTGACCATTTTTGATAAATTCTCCTCTGATAGTTACTTTATTAAGAAATGAGGTATTCCATATAATAGCGATTTTCCCCTTCTCCAAATTCATCGAATCTCGTCTCTTTTACAGTAAATCCTAATTTTTCATATAACTTAACGGCTGCCTTGTTTTCAGTGCTGACCGTTAAGCAAACCTTATGAAATCCATCTTGTTTTAAAATCGGATAAATTTCCTGAAAGAATAATTTCCCTATTCCTTTCCCTTGCTGGTCGGAGCGGACATAAAATCCAAAAATGTAGGCTTTGTGAATATCATTGTAAGCTCTCATCACTTCGCAAACCGCAATCGGCCTTGGATCATTTTGCTGCCGGTATTGAATGAGTTTCCCGTAGCGTGTAAGCGGGACAAGGGCTTGTTCATCTACTGCTCCTAATCCTGGAAACGCATCTTTCTCAAGCTCCATCATCATTTTTAGCTGTTCTGGATTCAATGAAGCTGGTACTTCGACATAATAGGTTTTGTTCAATGTTTCCATTTTTCTGTCCCCCTCAGTTCTACTTCATATTGGATATCATCCAGCGGCCAAATTTGCTTAGGAATGTACCGATACGTAAAGGATGTTAAACGATTGGATGCAACACCAGGTGCATCCACATAAATGATCCGTCCAACAATCGGCTCAAACGCTGCCCGGAAATGATTTTTAGCTTTTAACCCAAGAATTCTCTTTGTCGAAGGCTCAAGGCCAATATGACGAAACATTTCCGGATCATTCGCTGACATCGGCCTTCCAATGAGGAGTATATCCATCTTGCCAACGCGAATGTGAGCAGCCCCCTTTAAATCGACTCGTAAATGCTGATTGAAGGGCCAGAATTATGAAATATACCGTCCGATAGAGCCACGACCGTTGCTTCGACCTGAACGGGTTCCCCAAATTCTGGTGATACTTTCCCTCCAAGGGACAACGATACCTTGTTTCCGGCTCCAGCCTTCCGGCAAGCCTCAATGGATTCGGGATCGTAGAGTCCTCCAAACAATGTGTCAGGAATATTCATGTGCACCATTTCTCGAAGCAGCTCTGTTGTATCCCCACTCCCGCAGCTTAACGGATTATCTGAGATATCCGCCAGCACGATTGGCTTGTCATCTTCTATCGCCAATGACAAATTCAGTCCTTCTTTCACATCAGGCAATTCCATGATAAATTCTTCTCTTACACTCCAGAACAAGGAAGCCATCTTTTGGGCAGTCTCTTTTCCTTTTTGCGGATTGAGCGAAACAACAAGTACACTTGCACCGACCATGGGAATATCTGAGTAAGGAAAGCCGCCAAATACGGACACGTTATAAATTCCTTCTTCCTCTTCGGCTTGTTTCGCCCACTCTATCATTTTGTGCATCGGCCCTTCTGCCGTTCTCATATTGATAGAGGGAGGCATCATCGGCAATTTTTCAAAAGAAGCATAATAATTCACACCTTCTTTTAATTGCTTCAATAAAGCAATTGACGCGTGAACGCCTTGTTCATACATATCAACATGTGGATATGTTTTAAATCCAAAATGAAGTGGTGTGTAATGAATCATTTTTTCACTTAAATTGGCGTGCATATCCAGTGTTGTCGCAATCGGGACACTCGGTCCGATAAGCTCACGGATTTTCCCTAGTAAATGCTCTTCCGGATCAAAGAGGTCCTCCACGACCATTGCTCCATGCAGCGCCAGCAATAAACCGTCCAGCCCTCCCGCCTGCTGAATAGACTCCAGCATTTGTTTTTCGATGATGGAGTATGCTTCAGTTGATACCACCCCCGAGGGAATCGCAGCCGCACAAAGTAGCGGTACAATTTCTACATCCTTTTCTTGTTTCAATACATCCAAAAACCCGCCCACTTCCGTTTTCGTTCCAATATAAGCATCATAAATTTCATCGCCGATAAAGTAGCCTTCATTTCGAAACTGTTCGATTTCGGTTTTCATCGGGCTGTAACTGTGGGATTCATGGTAAAAGAATGCAATACCAATACGATGTTTTCTCATATTCTCCCCCCTTCGTATTAGTCATAGGCGTTCATCAATAGTTCGTATAGATTGACTTCCACTCTGTCATGACATCGAATGCATGATGAGAAACTTCACGGTGGCCGTTTCCAGACATTTTCATCCCCCCAAATGCCACACCCATCTCGGCATTTGACGTTCCGTTATTAATATAGACAAGCCCGCTTACTGCCTCCTTTGCAGCACGGTTCGCATAATGAAGGCTCTCTGTATAAATGGAAGTCGATAACCCATAAATCGTCCCATTATTTACCTCAATGGCTTCCTCATATGAATCTACTTCAATGATGGCAAGAACAGGACCAAATATTTCTTCCTGTGCAATGGTATCATTCGGTTTCACATTCTCAATGATTGTCGGCTCATAATAATAGCCGCCCAATTCTTTGACACGCTGCCCGCCTGACACAATTTTCCCACCTTCTTCAATCGCTGTTTTTATATATTTTTCGACTGTATGAAGCTGGTCTTCATTTACGAGAGGGCCACTTGTTTTCCTTCTTCAAGTCCATTTCCTATTTTCATAGACTTTGTTAATTCTACTACTTTTTGTACGAGCAGCTCCTTTACTGGACGCTCGACGATTACCCGGCTTGCTGCTGTACAGCGCTGACCAGTTGTTGTAAACGCTGATTTAACGATTCCATCCGCCGCTTTTTCCAAGTCTGCATCCTTCAAAACAATTACCGCATTTTTTCCACCCAATTCTAAAGAAATACGTTTTAACGTTTTACTGCTCATTTCAGCAAGCTGTTGTCCGACTTCCGTTGAGCCAGTGAAAGAAATGACTTTAACAACCGGATGTTCAGCGAGTGTTCGCCCGACTGTCCTTCCTGAACCTGTAATTAAGTTCAACACCCCTGCTGGCAATCCGGCTTCATCTAGTATTTCTACGAAAATCTTTGCAGATAACGCTACCTCTGAAGCTGGCTTCCATACGACAGTATTCCCGCAATCAGAGCAGAAAAGATTTTGTAAGAAGCAAGAGCCACCGGGAAGTTCCAAGGTGTAATGCACGCAACAACTCCAAGCGGTTCACGAACCATTCTTACATTCCGGTCAGGGAAGCCGGCAGGAACCGTTTCTCCAAAGAGGCGTCGGCTTCTCCTGCCATATATTGAGCAGTAGCGCTGACCACTCCAACTTCGCCTAAAGACTCCGTAAGCACCTTGCCCATTTCCATTGTCATGACACGAGCCAATTCTTCTTTGCGTGTTTCAAACAATTGAGCCGCTTTCGTTAAATATGCTGCTCGTTCTGGAATAGGGATGTTCTTCCATTGTGAATAGGCTATATTCGCTTTTGCGACCGAATCGTTCACTTGCTCTGTTGTAGCTGCTGCACATATCCCGACAAGCTCTCCAGTAGCTGGATTCAAACTTTCAAAGTAGGATTGATCAGGGTCACTCACCCATATTCCATTTATATAAAGCTCTCCCTGAAGAATCTCTGTTTTGATTTGATTAGACATAATTTGACCTCCTCTTCTGTGGTACCACTAGGAAAAATGAAGATTAGCTCCCCGCGATCGTTTCTGATATAGCATCTTCCAAAATCGTTAATCCCTTGTCTAGCACATCTTCTTGAATGTTAAGTGGAAGCATTAATCGGATTGTTTGCCCGCTTACACCGCAGTTCATAATGAGCAAGCCGTTTTCTAGTGCCTTCGATTTAATCTTCGGTACGAGCGAAGCTGAAGATTGCTGGTCAAATTCAATACCGATCATCATACCCACGCCTCGGACTTCAACAATACCCGGTAAATGGCATACCGAGTTTTGAAGTCGGCTGACAATCTCGGCACCGAGTTTAGCACTACGTTCTACTAACTTCTCTTCCTCAATGACCTCTATGTTTGCCAATGCTGCAGCACAAGAAACCGGATTCCCACCAAATGTCGAGCCATGACCGGCCGTTCGCATTTTTCATGAAGCTTACGACTTGCTACAATGGCACCAAGAGGCATGCCGCCGGAAAGGGCTTTTGCCAGTACTAAAATATCAGGAGTCACATTGGCATGTTCTGCCGCGAACATTTTGCCTGTACGGCCAAATCCTGTTTGTACTTCGTCAAAGATAAGCAAAATGCCGTGTTCCTCTGTAATCTTTCTTAACGCCTGCAAAAAGCTTGGCGGTGCCGGATAATAGCCGCCTTCACCCATTACCGGTTCAATGATGATGGCTGCTACACGTGAAGGGTCCACTCGTAAATCAAATAGTTTATGAAGCTGATTCAAGCAATACTCTTCAACTTCTTCTTCTTTAATGTTTTTCAATTGGCTAGGATACGGGTATGGAACGTGGTACACTTCGCCTAAAATCGGTTCATAATAACGACGATATTTTGAGCTTGAAGCCGTAATGGCTGTTGCGCCTAAAGTACGTCCGTGAAACGACCCTTCAAATGCAATGATGGCCGGTCTGCCTGTAGCAGCCTTTGCTAATTTAAGCGCACCGTCAATGGCTTCAGCTCCCGAATTGGAGAAAAAGACAGTGTCCAGATTTCCTGGTGTGATATGAGCAAGCTTTTCCGCCAAATTCGCTGCCGTTTCATAATAACCGTAGTTCAATCCAAGATGGATCAGGTTCTCTGCTTGTTTTTTAATGGCTTCAACCATTTTTC
>JAMQCR010000003.1:0-110000 GCA_023702235.1 Neobacillus pocheonensis
ACTGTCGGGATGCCGATACAATTTCCATAACCTGCAATCCCTGCGACTACTTCTTTGAATAAATAACGGACACGAGCAGAATCAAGCTCACCGAATCTGAGTGAATTTAACATGGCAATAGGACGTGCTCCCATTGAGAAAACATCTCGGATAATCCCGCCTACACCTGTTGCAGCACCTTGATATGGTTCAATGGCGGAAGGATGGTTATGGCTTTCGATTTTAAAAACAACAGCTTGGTTATCGCCGATGTCAACAATTCCAGCACCTTCGCCTGGTCCCTGTAGGACACGCTCACCTGTTACCGGGAATTTTCTAAGGACAGGCTTAGAATTTTTATAGCTGCAATGTTCAGACCACATCACCGAAAACAGTCCTGTTTCCGTATAGTTCGGTGTACGTCCAAGAATGTTCTCAATCAGTGTAAATTCCGCGTCGGACAAACCCATTTGCTGATATACTTTTTCTGATTTAATCTGGTTCGGATTTGGTTCAAGCGTTAACAACATTTGTTTCCCTCCAATGCTTTACAATCGATTGAAACAATTTTAGTCCATCGGCACCACCCAAAAGCTCATCAACCGCTCTTTCAGGGTGGGGCATCATTCCAAGAACATTCCCTTTTTCATTGACGATACCGGCAATATCAGCCAGACTGCCATTCGGGTTTTGTTGATAGGTAAACACGATTTGGTTATTCGCTTTTAAGTTTGCTAGAGTTGTCTCGTCACAATAATAATTTCCTTCACCATGTGCAATCGGTACCGTAATCGTTTGCCCTTCAGTAAGCCCGACCGTAAACATGGTTTTATTGTTTTCTACCTTTAATTCAACCGGCTTACAGATAAACGATAAACTTTCATTTCTTCTCATAGCCCCAGGAAGCAATCCTGCCTCAAGTAAGATCTGAAACCCATTGCATACACCTAAAATCGGCTTGCCTGCTTCGGCAGCTTTTATTACTTCCTTCATTACATTGCTGAATCTGGCAATTGCCCCCGTGCGTAGATAATCACCATACGAAAAGCCTCCTGGTAGTAAGATTCCATCAAACTCCTCTAAGCTTTCAGCATCATGCCAAACATATTCAACTTGTTCCCCGAGTTCGTCTTTGATGGCGTGGTACATATCAACGTCGCAATTAGACCCCGGAAAGACGATTACCGCAAATTTCACTGAGAAACACACTCCTCTACTTCATAACGGTAATCTTCAATGACCGGATTAGCTAAAAGGTTTGTGCAAATCTCATTTACCACGTCGTTTATGTCACGGTCTGATTTCTCGATTGTCAGTTCCATATATTTACCGATTCTTACGTCAGCCACTTCACGATAATTTAAAGAGTGTAAGGAGTTTTCTAAGGCCTTTACCTTGTGGGTCTAGAACACTTTCTCTTAACGTGACATACACCTTCACTTTATACATGCTGTCTTCCTCCTAATCTCGCTAAAATATTTTCATAGGCATCTGTTAAACTTCCTAAGTCACGGCGGAATACATCCTTATCGAGCTTTTCATTCGTCTGTTTATCCCATAGTCTACATGTATCTGGAGATATTTCGTCTGCAAGTAAAATTTGACCTTCTTGGTCTTTACCAAACTCTAATTTAAAATCGATAAGACGAATGCCAAGCCCGCCAAAAAAGCTCGATAAAACTGCATCTATTTCCAATGCCTTTTCTCTTAAGATGGCTACTTCCTTGCCGTTGCTATTTTAAGCTCAAGAATGTGATCGATTGTTAAAAGCGGGTCACCAAGTTCATCATTTTTCAAATAAAACTCAACGATTGGTGTCGTTAATTCCCTACCTTCTTCGACCCCTAATCTTTTTGAAAAGCTGCCAGCTGCTACATTCCGTACAACCGTTTCGAGCGGGATAATGGTTACTCTTTTGACAAGCTGTTCGGTTTCAGAAAGACGCTCGATAAAGTGTGATTCAATTCCCTGCTCTTTTAATTTTAAAAATAGCAAACTAGTAATCTCATTGTTTAAACGTCCTTTACCGGTTATGTTTGCTTTCTTTTCCCCATTAAAAGCTGTTGCTGAATCCTTGTACTCAACCAAAACGATCTGTTCATTTTCTGTTGTATAAATTCTTTTCGCTTTTCCTTCATATAGAAGTTCTTTCATAAGGAACGCCTCCAGGTTTCGCAATAGTAGGAATCTTCGGGATAGAGGGGCAAAGCATGCCCCCTTAATTATTCATTTAAGCCTAAACGGTCAAAAATCGTATTTACATGTTGCAAATGATAGTTGTAATCAAAACAACCGGCAATTTCTTCTGGCGATAGCAAAGTTGTAATTTTTGCTTCTGCTTCAATCAAATCACGGAAAGGAACTTGCTTTTCCCATGCCTCCATCGCCTTCGGTTGCACAGTATCGTAAGCCTCTTCTCTTGATAATCCTTTATCAATAAGAGCAAGAAGCACACGCTGTGAGTAAATCAGGCCAAGCGTCCGGCCCATGTTTCGCTTCATATTTTCTGGATAAACAGTCAAGTTTTTAATAATATTGCCAAAGCGATTTAGCATATAATTCAACCCAATTGTCGCATCCGGCAGGATAATCCGTTCTGCTGAAGAATGTGAAATATCACGTTCATGCCAAAGCGGTACATTTTCATAAGCAGTCAGCATATAGCCGCGAATTACACGGGCAATCCCCGTCATATTTTCCGAGCCAATTGGGTTCCGTTTGTGCGGCATCGCTGATGAACCTTTTTGTCCTTTAGCAAAAAATTCCTCGACTTCACGTGTCTCACTTTTTTGCAGTCCACGGACTTCAACAGCAAACTTTTCAATTGAAGTTGCAATCAAAGCGATTGTCGCCATGTAATGGGCGTGTCGGTCCCGCTGTAACGTCTGCGTAGAAATTGGTGCGGCTTTTTGCCAAGCTGCTCACATACATATTTTTCAACAAAAGGATCAATATTGGCATACGTACCGACTGCCCCAGAAATTTTACCGAATTCGACACCCTCTGCAGCCTGCTTAAAACGCTCAAGGTTCCGTTTCATTTCTTCATACCAAAGTGCAAGCTTCAAACCAAATGTTGTTGGCTCCGCATGGACTCCATGTGTCCGTCCCATCATGACAGTAAGTTTATGCTCAATCGCTTTGTTCTTTAAAATCTCAACAAAGTTTTCAAGGTCCTTTTGTAATATGGTGTTTGCCTGCTTCAATAAATAAGAAAGAGCCGTATCCACAACATCAGTAGATGTTAACCCGTAATGAACCCATTTTCGTTCCTCACCCAATGTTTCTGATACTGCACGAGTAAAGGCAACCACATCATGCCGTGTTTCCTCTTCAATTTCCTTAATCCGTTCAATATTGAATGAGGCTTTTTCACGAATTTTTTCCACATCTGCTTTCGGAATATCCCCTAGCTTTGACCATGCCTCACAGGCAAGAATCTCCACCTCAAGCCAGGCTTTAAAACGGTTTTCCTCCGTCCATATCGCACCCATTTCAGGTCTTGTATAACGATCAATCATCTTTTATCCTCCAAACATTTTTCTGAAAATTTTTTCCTAGACTTTTTCAAGCACTCGATCCCAAATACCGCTATTTGCAGCTTCCTTAAGAGCTGTTTCTACTGACTCGCGAAGTAGGGTGACATGCCCCATTTTCCGATTAAGCTTTGGTTCCTTTTTACCGTAAAAGTGAACTTTCCAATCCGTCACTTCTGAAATTCTCTCCAACATACGAGATTGATGTTGCCCTAATAGGTTGACCATAACTGCAGGTTTTAATAGCTCGGTGCTTCCAAGTGGTAAATTACACACCGCTCTGATATGCTGTTCAAATTGTGAAGTTTCACAAGCTTCGATGGAATAGTGCCCTGAGTTATAGCCTTGGAGCAAGCTCATTAATATAAATCGTATCATCTTCAGTTAAAAACATTTCGACAGCCAGTATTCCGATTAACTGAAAAGCGTCCGCCAGTTTTGTAGCAAAATGGATGGCTTTTTCTTCGGCTACCTTGCTTATTCTAGCCGGAACAATCGTTTGATGAAGAATATTGTTTATATGAACATTTTCAGCTACAGGAAAAACGGCTGTATCACGATTCATACTTCTCGTAACGATTATGGAAATCTCTTTTTTAAAAGAAACCCATTTTTCAAGAACACAGCTGCCATACTCCAATAATTTTGCTGCTACTTCAATTTCCTGCTCGTTATGAATGACCATTTGGCCTTTCCCATCGTACCCACCACGTGATGTTTTCAAAACAGCTGGTAAACCCAACTTCTTGATACTATCATAGATGTCATTTATTGAATAAATTTCAACATACGGTGCCACTTGTACTCCAGCCATTTGAATGGCTCGTTTTTCGTTAATTCGGTCTTGAGAAATCTCGAGTAGTTTTTTTCCCTGCGGTACATAGGCATTCTCGCAAAGCCAGGAGAGTGCCGCTGAATCAATATTTTCAAATTCATAAGTTATCACATTGCTCTTATCAGCTAACTCCTTGATTGCATCCATATCATCATAGGCAGCGATTATTCTCTCGTCAGCTATTTGACCACAAGGTGAATCCACGGTAGGATCCAGTACAGCAATTCGATAGCCCATTTCTCTTGCAGAGAGTGCCATCATTCTGCCCAATTGGCCGCCTCCAATAATCCCTATAGTATGACCAGGTAAAATAACTTTGTTAGACAAGTTCATCACTGCTTTCTATTGCGGCTACTTTTGCCTCCTGACGCATTCTTTCGAGACGTTCCGCCAATTCTAGATCAGTTATCGATAAAATTTGAGCGGCGAGTAAACCGGCATTTGTTGCCCCCGCTTTTCCGATTGCGACAGTCGCAACAGGTACTCCCGCTGGCATCTGAACAATGGATAATAAAGAGTCTAAGCCATTTAGTGCTTTTGATTGAACTGGAATCCCAATAACAGGTAGTGTAGTTTTGGCTGCTACCATTCCTGGTAAGTGTGCTGCTCCACCTGCACCTGCAATTATTACCTTTATTCCTCTATTTCGTGCAGAATCCGCATAATCAAACATTAAATCAGGTGTCCGATGTGCAGAGACAACTTTTTTTTCGTATGGGATGTCTAAGCGATCAAGTGTTTCACATGCATGCTTCATCGTTTCCCAATCGGATTTACTTCCCATTATGACCGATACTTTCGGGTTCATGTTTGTTCCTCCTCAAACTTTTTCCAATATAAAAAGCCCTAAACAGACACTTTCCCCAATTTCGGTTGAGAGAAAGCAGTCTGTCCGGGCTGGAAATTTGAACAGAAAAATACCTGGAAGTGAGTTAACACTTCTGGCATCATCCACTTCCCCTCATAGTCCAATTATTTACGGCAATTGGGTAGAAACTCATGGGCCATATTCCCATTATTATACGAGGGTTTTACTTTATGAACTTTTCGATACCTCTATATTAACAATTATCACCGTAAATGGTCAATAAAAACGAACATTTTTTTAATTGGTAAATTTAATGTTCGCTTTTGTCGATTACCCTGGCTTCAAAAATGATTTGCCTTCCAACTGGTTCATATGTCGTTTCACTGCCTTTTATGACCTCTTGAAAAATCGGCTTCTCCGTCCGTCTAGTTGGACTATACCCCTGGTTTTTGATTCGCTCGAGGCATTCTTCGATTGTTTCATTTTCCTGAACCTCAAAGGTCATTTTCTTTCTATCTTTACTCATGAAAACAATTTCCCTCTTTTCACAGATTTCGCCAAATTCCATAGCCTATTCGCATACGCAACCAGATTTTGAATTTTATTTAGATTCTTCAAAACAAGACCAAGACCAAGGATATAAATAACCACCTCAAGCGTCTATGGAACGCTGCTAATAACGCTGGCCTTTTAATGTTAATATCATTCGAATTGTAAAAAAAGATACATAAACAATATTAATGATAAGAATAATAGCGACCATCATAAAACTATTGTGCCACAAAAGACTGGACCTGGGAATTTCCCCTAAATTTATTTAAATTGGATCCTAATTTAACGTATTGTCCCTTCCATTAAAGTTTCCTTTTCTTAAAGTATTCACTTTTACGTGCCGCTTTCATCATTTTACCTTCCACTTTTAATATTTTACCTGCCTGCCTCATCCATCACTATATCTCCACACAAAAAAGACAACCCTAATCGGATTGTCCTTCACTTGCCTGGCAACGTCCTACTCTCACAGGGACAAAGTCCCAACTACCATCGGCGCTGAGAAGCTTAACTTCCGTGTTCGGTATGGGAACGGGTGTGACCTTCTCGCCTTAATTGCCAGACTATTTATTTTGAGGTTTCATTCCCTCAAAACTAGATAATGTAGAAGAAGTTTTGTAAAATCGAGTTCGCTTTAAAAATGTCTAGCTGCGGCTCCTAACTTCTCGGCCGTTTCGATCCGTCCCCACAAATCCAAAACCGGGATTTGTAGTGCCGGCTCTCCAACGTCTGTCGAAGTTGAACAGTCGCCTCCGCATTTCGTTTTGGTTAAGTCCTCGAACGATTAGTATCAGTCAGCTCCACACGTCACCGCGCTTCCACCTCTGACCTATCAACCTGATCATCTTTCAGGGTTCTTACTAGCTTGACGCTATGGGAAATCTCATCTTGAGGGGGGCTTCATGCTTAGATGCTTTCAGCACTTATCCCGTCCGCACATAGCTACCCAGCGATGCCTTTGGCAAGACAACTGGTACACCAGCGGTGCGTCCATCCCGGTCCTCTCGTACTAAGGACAGCTCCTCTCAAATTTCCTGCGCCCACGACGGATAGGGACCGAACTGTCTCACGACGTTCTGAACCCAGCTCGCGTACCGCTTTAATGGGCGAACAGCCCAACCCTTGGGACCGACTACAGCCCCAGGATGCGATGAGCCGACATCGAGGTGCCAAACCTCCCCGTCGATGTGGACTCTTGGGGGAGATAAGCCTGTTATCCCCGGGGTAGCTTTTATCCGTTGAGCGATGGCCCTTCCATGCGGAACCACCGGATCACTAAGCCCGACTTTCGTCCCTGCTCGACTTGTAGGTCTCGCAGTCAAGCTCCCTTATGCCTTTACACTCTACGAATGATTTCCAACCATTCTGAGGGAACCTTTGGGCGCCTCCGTTACTCTTTAGGAGGCGACCGCCCCAGTCAAACTGCCCACCTGACACTGTCTCCCACCCCGATCAGGGGTGCGGGTTAGAATTTCAATACAGCCAGGGTAGTATCCCACCGACGCCTCCACCGAAGCTAGCGCTCCGGCTTCTCAGGCTCCTACCTATCCTGTACAAGCTGTACCAAAATTCAATATCAGGCTACAGTAAAGCTCCACGGGGTCTTTCCGTCCTGTCGCGGGTAACCTGCATCTTCACAGGTACTATAATTTCACCGAGTCTCTCGTTGAGACAGTGCCCAGATCGTTACGCCTTTCGTGCGGGTCGGAACTTACCCGACAAGGAATTTCGCTACCTTAGGACCGTTATAGTTACGGCCGCCGTTTACTGGGGCTTCGATTCAGAGCTTCGCTTACGCTAACCCCTCCTCTTAACCTTCCAGCACCGGGCAGGCGTCAGCCCCTATACTTCGCCTTGCGGCTTCGCAGAGACCTGTGTTTTTGCTAAACAGTCGCCTGGGCCATTCACTGCGGCTCTTCGAGGCTATTCACCCCAAAGAGCACCCCTTCTCCCGAAGTTACGGGGTCATTTTGCCGAGTTCCTTAACGAGAGTTCTCTCGCTCACCTTAGGATTCTCTCCTCGCCTACCTGTGTCGGTTTGCGGTACGGGCACCTTTTATCTCGCTAGAGGCTTTTCTTGGCAGTGTGGAATCAGGAACTTCGGTACTAAATTTCCCTCGCTATCACAGCTCAGCCTAACGCAAGTGGGATTTGCCTCACTTGCAGCCTAACTGCTTAGACGCGCATATCCAACAGCGCGCTTACCCTATCCTCCTGCGTCCCCCCATTGCTCAAACGATAAAGAGGTGGTACAGGAATATCAACCTGTTGTCCATCGCCTACGCCTTTCGGCCTCGGCTTAGGTCCCGACTAACCCTGAGCGGACGAGCCTTCCTCAGGAAACCTTAGGCATTCGGTGGATGAGATTCTCACTCATCTTTCGCTACTCATACCGGCATTCTCACTTCTAAGCGCTCCACCAGTCCTTACGGTCTAGCTTCAACGCCCTTAGAACGCTCTCCTACCACTGACATCAACGATGTCAATCCACAGCTTCGGTGATACGTTTAGCCCCGGTACATTTTCGGCGCAGAGTCACTCGACCAGTGAGCTATTACGCACTCTTTAAATGGTGGCTGCTTCTAAGCCAACATCCTGGTTGTCTAAGCAACTCCACATCCTTTTCCACTTAACGTATACTTTGGGACCTTAGCTGGTGGTCTGGGCTGTTTCCCTTTTGACTACGGATCTTATCACTCGCAGTCTGACTCCCACGGATAAGTCTTTGGCATTCGGAGTTTGTCTGAATTCGGTAACCCGATGAGGGCCCCTAGTCCAAACAGTGCTCTACCTCCAAGACTCTTACTACGTGAGGCTAGCCCTAAAGCTATTTCGGAGAGAACCAGCTATCTCCAAGTTCGATTGGAATTTCTCCGCTACCCACACCTCATCCCCGCACTTTTCAACGTGCGTGGGTTCGGGCCTCCATCCAGTGTTACCTGGACTTCACCCTGGACATGGGTAGATCACCTGGTTTCGGGTCTACGACCACATACTAATTCGCCCTATTCAGACTCGCTTTCGCTGCGGCTCCGTCTTTTCAACTTAACCTTGCATGTAATCGTAACTCGCCGGTTCATTCTACAAAAGGCACGCCATCACCCATAAACGGGCTCTGACTACTTGTAGGCACACGGTTTCAGGAACTATTTCACTCCCCTTCCGGGGTGCTTTTCACCTTTCCCTCACGGTACTGGTTCACTATCGGTCACTAGGGAGTATTTAGCCTTGGGAGATGGTCCTCCCTGCTTCCGACCGGATTTCACGTGTCCGGCCGTACTCAGGATCCACTCAGGAGGGAACGAAGTTTCAACTACAGGGTTTTTACCTTCTATGACGGACCTTTCCAGATCGCTTCATCTACCCCGTTCCTTTGTAACTCCATGTTGAGTGTCCTACAACCCCAAGAGGCAAGCCTCTTGGTTTGGGCTATGTCCCGTTTCGCTCGCCGCTACTCAGGGAATCGCGTTTGCTTTCTCTTCCTCCGGGTACTTAGATGTTTCAGTTCCCCGGGTATGCCTTCACTACCCTATGTATTCAGGTAAAGATACTGTTCCATTACGAACAGTGGGTTTCCCCATTCGGAAATCTCCGGATCAAAGCTTACTTACAGCTCCCCGAAGCATATCGGTGTTAGTCCCGTCCTTCATCGGCTCCTAGTGCCAAGGCATTCACCGTGCGCCCTTTCTAACTTAACCTAAAAGGTTTGTTTCTCTTATTAAAAAGAAACGAATAACTAAAATGGCGATGACTCGATGTTTTACTTTGACTTCTTCTTTACGATTATCTAGTTTTCAAGGAACGAATAAAAAAAGCTTCGAATAAAAAAGCTTTGAGAGAATTGCTCCCTCAAAACTAAACAAACAAAGAACGTGTAATAAACAAACTGTTTTGTCTGGCTCATACGTCCAGCTTATATCCTTAGAAAGGAGGTGATCCAGCCGCACCTTCCGATACGGCTACCTTGTTACGACTTCACCCCAATCATCTGTCCCACCTTAGGCGGCTGGCTCCTTACGGTTACCCCACCGACTTCGGGTGTTACAAACTCTCGTGGTGTGACGGGCGGTGTGTACAAGGCCCGGGAACGTATTCACCGCGGCATGCTGATCCGCGATTACTAGCGATTCCGGCTTCATGTAGGCGAGTTGCAGCCTACAATCCGAACTGAGAATGGTTTTATGGGATTGGCTTAACCTTGCGGTTTTGCAGCCCTTTGTACCATCCATTGTAGCACGTGTGTAGCCCAGGTCATAAGGGGCATGATGATTTGACGTCATCCCCACCTTCCTCCGGTTTGTCACCGGCAGTCACCTTAGAGTGCCCAACTGAATGCTGGCAACTAAGATCAAGGGTTGCGCTCGTTGCGGGACTTAACCCAACATCTCACGACACGAGCTGACGACAACCATGCACCACCTGTCACTCTGTCCCCCGAAGGGGAACGTCCTATCTCTAGGATTGTCAGAGGATGTCAAGACCTGGTAAGGTTCTTCGCGTTGCTTCGAATTAAACCACATGCTCCACCGCTTGTGCGGGCCCCCGTCAATTCCTTTGAGTTTCAGCCTTGCGGCCGTACTCCCCAGGCGGAGTGCTTAATGCGTTAGCTGCAGCACTAAAGGGCGGAAACCCTCTAACACTTAGCACTCATCGTTTACGGCGTGGACTACCAGGGTATCTAATCCTGTTTGCTCCCCACGCTTTCGCGCCTCAGCGTCAGTTACAGACCAGAAAGTCGCCTTCGCCACTGGTGTTCCTCCACATCTCTACGCATTTCACCGCTACACGTGGAATTCCACTTTCCTCTTCTGCACTCAAGTCCCCCAGTTTCCAATGACCCTCCACGGTTGAGCCGTGGGCTTTCACATCAGACTTAAAGGACCGCCTGCGCGCGCTTTACGCCCAATAATTCCGGACAACGCTTGCCACCTACGTATTACCGCGGCTGCTGGCACGTAGTTAGCCGTGGCTTTCTGGTTAGGTACCGTCAAGGTACCGGCAGTTACTCCGATACTTGTTCTTCCCTAACAACAGAGCTTTACGACCCGAAGGCCTTCATCGCTCACGCGGCGTTGCTCCGTCAGACTTTCGTCCATTGCGGAAGATTCCCTACTGCTGCCTCCCGTAGGAGTCTGGGCCGTGTCTCAGTCCCAGTGTGGCCGATCACCCTCTCAGGTCGGCTACGCATCGTCGCCTTGGTGAGCCGTTACCTCACCAACTAGCTAATGCGCCGCGGGCCCATCTGTAAGTGATAGCGTGACGCCATCTTTCAACTTTCCCTCATGAGAGGAAAAGGATTATCCGGTATTAGCTCCGGTTTCCCGAAGTTATCCCAGTCTTACAGGCAGGTTGCCCACGTGTTACTCACCCGTCCGCCGCTAACCAATAGGAGCAAGCTCCTAATGATTCGCTCGACTTGCATGTATTAGGCACGCCGCCAGCGTTCGTCCTGAGCCAGGATCAAACTCTCCAAGAAAGTTGATTAGCTCATTTGTTACGTTGGCTTAGCTTCACTTTCTTACGAAAGATCCACTAATAATATTGTTTGTTTACACGTCTTTATTTGTTTAGTTTTCAAAGAACAATACTTCTTTTTTAAAACAGTGACAAAATCCATCATACCACATTGCTTCCTATATATCAACTAAAAATTAATTTTCTTTTAGAAAAGTTGTTTTTTAACTGAAACATTTTTTGAAGCAGCTTTTACATGATAACACCGTTGGTGTTTCAGTGCAATATAAAGTTTTCACTATTTCTCCTAAAGGAAATTCTAAAAGACTAAGAAAAAATTCTTTATCTTTCGCCTGGCAACGTCCTACTCTCACAGGGACAAAGTCCCAACTACCATCGGCGCTGAGAAGCTTAACTTCCGTGTTCGGTATGGGAACGGGTGTGACCTTCTCGCCTTAATTGCCAGACTATTTATTTTGAGGTTTCATTCCCTCAAAACTAGATAATGTAGAAGAAGTTTTGTAAAATCGAGTTCGCTTTAAAAATGTCTAGCTGCGGCTCCTAACTTCTCGGCCGTTTCGATCCGTCCCCACAAATCCAAAACCGGGATTTGTAGTGCCGGCTCTCCAACGTCTGTCGAAGTTGAACAGTCGCCTCCGCATTTCGTTTTGGTTAAGTCCTCGAACGATTAGTATCAGTCAGCTCCACACGTCACCGCGCTTCCACCTCTGACCTATCAACCTGATCATCTTTCAGGGTTCTTACTAGCTTGACGCTATGGGAAATCTCATCTTGAGGGGGGCTTCATGCTTAGATGCTTTCAGCACTTATCCCGTCCGCACATAGCTACCCAGCGATGCCTTTGGCAAGACAACTGGTACACCAGCGGTGCGTCCATCCCGGTCCTCTCGTACTAAGGACAGCTCCTCTCAAATTTCCTGCGCCCACGACGGATAGGGACCGAACTGTCTCACGACGTTCTGAACCCAGCTCGCGTACCGCTTTAATGGGCGAACAGCCCAACCCTTGGGACCGACTACAGCCCCAGGATGCGATGAGCCGACATCGAGGTGCCAAACCTCCCCGTCGATGTGGACTCTTGGGGGAGATAAGCCTGTTATCCCCGGGGTAGCTTTTATCCGTTGAGCGATGGCCCTTCCATGCGGAACCACCGGATCACTAAGCCCGACTTTCGTCCCTGCTCGACTTGTAGGTCTCGCAGTCAAGCTCCCTTATGCCTTTACACTCTACGAATGATTTCCAACCATTCTGAGGGAACCTTTGGGCGCCTCCGTTACTCTTTAGGAGGCGACCGCCCCAGTCAAACTGCCCACCTGACACTGTCTCCCACCCCGATCAGGGGTGCGGGTTAGAATTTCAATACAGCCAGGGTAGTATCCCACCGACGCCTCCACCGAAGCTAGCGCTCCGGCTTCTCAGGCTCCTACCTATCCTGTACAAGCTGTACCAAAATTCAATATCAGGCTACAGTAAAGCTCCACGGGGTCTTTCCGTCCTGTCGCGGGTAACCTGCATCTTCACAGGTACTATAATTTCACCGAGTCTCTCGTTGAGACAGTGCCCAGATCGTTACGCCTTTCGTGCGGGTCGGAACTTACCCGACAAGGAATTTCGCTACCTTAGGACCGTTATAGTTACGGCCGCCGTTTACTGGGGCTTCGATTCAGAGCTTCGCTTACGCTAACCCCTCCTCTTAACCTTCCAGCACCGGGCAGGCGTCAGCCCCTATACTTCGCCTTGCGGCTTCGCAGAGACCTGTGTTTTTGCTAAACAGTCGCCTGGGCCTATTCACTGCGGCTCTTCGAGGCTATTCACCCCAAAGAGCACCCCTTCTCCCGAAGTTACGGGGTCATTTTGCCGAGTTCCTTAACGAGAGTTCTCTCGCTCACCTTAGGATTCTCTCCTCGCCTACCTGTGTCGGTTTGCGGTACGGGCACCTTTTATCTCGCTAGAGGCTTTTCTTGGCAGTGTGGAATCAGGAACTTCGGTACTAAATTTCCCTCGCTATCACAGCTCAGCCTAACGCAAGTGGGATTTGCCTCACTTGCAGCCTAACTGCTTAGACGCGCATATCCAACAGCGCGCTTACCCTATCCTCCTGCGTCCCCCCATTGCTCAAACGATAAAGAGGTGGTACAGGAATATCAACCTGTTGTCCATCGCCTACGCCTTTCGGCCTCGGCTTAGGTCCCGACTAACCCTGAGCGGACGAGCCTTCCTCAGGAAACCTTAGGCATTCGGTGGATGAGATTCTCACTCATCTTTCGCTACTCATACCGGCATTCTCACTTCTAAGCGCTCCACCAGTCCTTACGGTCTAGCTTCAACGCCCTTAGAACGCTCTCCTACCACTGACATCAACGATGTCAATCCACAGCTTCGGTGATACGTTTAGCCCCGGTACATTTTCGGCGCAGAGTCACTCGACCAGTGAGCTATTACGCACTCTTTAAATGGTGGCTGCTTCTAAGCCAACATCCTGGTTGTCTAAGCAACTCCACATCCTTTTCCACTTAACGTATACTTTGGGACCTTAGCTGGTGGTCTGGGCTGTTTCCCTTTTGACTACGGATCTTATCACTCGCAGTCTGACTCCCACGGATAAGTCTTTGGCATTCGGAGTTTGTCTGAATTCGGTAACCCGATGAGGGCCCCTAGTCCAAACAGTGCTCTACCTCCAAGACTCTTACTACGTGAGGCTAGCCCTAAAGCTATTTCGGAGAGAACCAGCTATCTCCAAGTTCGATTGGAATTTCTCCGCTACCCACACCTCATCCCCGCACTTTTCAACGTGCGTGGGTTAAGGCCTCCATCCAGTGTTACCTGGACTTCACCCTGGACATGGGTAGATCACCTGGTTTCGGGTCTACGACCACATACTAATTCGCCCTATTCAGACTCGCTTTCGCTGCGGCTCCGTCTTTTCAACTTAACCTTGCATGTAATCGTAACTCGCCGGTTCATTCTACAAAAGGCACGCCATCACCCATAAACGGGCTCTGACTACTTGTAGGCACACGGTTTCAGGAACTATTTCACTCCCCTTCCGGGGTGCTTTTCACCTTTCCCTCACGGTACTGGTTCACTATCGGTCACTAGGGAGTATTTAGCCTTGGGAGATGGTCCTCCCTGCTTCCGACCGGATTTCACGTGTCCGGCCGTACTCAGGATCCACTCAGGAGGGAACGAAGTTTCAACTACAGGGTTTTTACCTTCTATGACGGACCTTTCCAGATCGCTTCATCTACCCCGTTCCTTTGTAACTCCATGTTGAGTGTCCTACAACCCCAAGAGGCAAGCCTCTTGGTTTGGGCTATGTCCCGTTTCGCTCGCCGCTACTCAGGGAATCGCGTTTGCTTTCTCTTCCTCCGGGTACTTAGATGTTTCAGTTCCCCGGGTATGCCTTCACTACCCTATGTATTCAGGTAAAGATACTGTTCCATTACGAACAGTGGGTTTCCCCATTCGGAAATCTCCGGATCAAAGCTTACTTACAGCTCCCCGAAGCATATCGGTGTTAGTCCCGTCCTTCATCGGCTCCTAGTGCCAAGGCATTCACCGTGCGCCCTTTCTAACTTAACCTAAAAGGTTTGTTTCTCTTATTAAAAAGAAACGAATAACTAAAATGGCGATGACTCGATGTTTTACTTTGACTTCTTCTTTACGATTATCTAGTTTTCAAGGAACGAATAAAAAAAGCTTCGAATAAAAAAGCTTTAAGAAGAATTGCTCCCTCAAAACTAAACAAACAAAGAACGTGTAATAAACAAACTGTTTTGTCTGGCTCATACGTCCAGCTTATATCCTTAGAAAGGAGGTGATCCAGCCGCACCTTCCGATACGGCTACCTTGTTACGACTTCACCCCAATCATCTGTCCCACCTTAGGCGGCTGGCTCCTTACGGTTACCCCACCGACTTCGGGTGTTACAAACTCTCGTGGTGTGACGGGCGGTGTGTACAAGGCCCGGGAACGTATTCACCGCGGCATGCTGATCCGCGATTACTAGCGATTCCGGCTTCATGTAGGCGAGTTGCAGCCTACAATCCGAACTGAGAATGGTTTTATGGGATTGGCTTAACCTTGCGGTTTTGCAGCCCTTTGTACCATCCATTGTAGCACGTGTGTAGCCCAGGTCATAAGGGGCATGATGATTTGACGTCATCCCCACCTTCCTCCGGTTTGTCACCGGCAGTCACCTTAGAGTGCCCAACTGAATGCTGGCAACTAAGATCAAGGGTTGCGCTCGTTGCGGGACTTAACCCAACATCTCACGACACGAGCTGACGACAACCATGCACCACCTGTCACTCTGTCCCCCGAAGGGGAACGTCCTATCTCTAGGATTGTCAGAGGATGTCAAGACCTGGTAAGGTTCTTCGCGTTGCTTCGAATTAAACCACATGCTCCACCGCTTGTGCGGGCCCCCGTCAATTCCTTTGAGTTTCAGCCTTGCGGCCGTACTCCCCAGGCGGAGTGCTTAATGCGTTAGCTGCAGCACTAAAGGGCGGAAACCCTCTAACACTTAGCACTCATCGTTTACGGCGTGGACTACCAGGGTATCTAATCCTGTTTGCTCCCCACGCTTTCGCGCCTCAGCGTCAGTTACAGACCAGAAAGTCGCCTTCGCCACTGGTGTTCCTCCACATCTCTACGCATTTCACCGCTACACGTGGAATTCCACTTTCCTCTTCTGCACTCAAGTCCCCCAGTTTCCAATGACCCTCCACGGTTGAGCCGTGGGCTTTCACATCAGACTTAAAGGACCGCCTGCGCGCGCTTTACGCCCAATAATTCCGGACAACGCTTGCCACCTACGTATTACCGCGGCTGCTGGCACGTAGTTAGCCGTGGCTTTCTGGTTAGGTACCGTCAAGGTACCGGCAGTTACTCCGATACTTGTTCTTCCCTAACAACAGAGCTTTACGACCCGAAGGCCTTCATCGCTCACGCGGCGTTGCTCCGTCAGACTTTCGTCCATTGCGGAAGATTCCCTACTGCTGCCTCCCGTAGGAGTCTGGGCCGTGTCTCAGTCCCAGTGTGGCCGATCACCCTCTCAGGTCGGCTACGCATCGTCGCCTTGGTGAGCCGTTACCTCACCAACTAGCTAATGCGCCGCGGGCCCATCTGTAAGTGATAGCGTGACGCCATCTTTCAACTTTCCCTCATGAGAGGAAAAGGATTATCCGGTATTAGCTCCGGTTTCCCGAAGTTATCCCAGTCTTACAGGCAGGTTGCCCACGTGTTACTCACCCGTCCGCCGCTAACCAATAGGAGCAAGCTCCTAATGATTCGCTCGACTTGCATGTATTAGGCACGCCGCCAGCGTTCGTCCTGAGCCAGGATCAAACTCTCCAAGAAAGTTGATTAGCTCATTTGTTACGTTGGCTTAGCTTCACTTTCTTACGAAAGATCCACTAATAATATTGTTTGTTTACACGTCTTTATTTGTTTAGTTTTCAAAGAACAATAACACTTAGCGACATCACTCTGACAGTAATTATATAAAAAGTAAATCTCTTCGTCAGGAGCAACTCTATTACTATATCATTTCGTCAATTCGTTGTCAACAAAACTCTTTATGTTTTTAAACATTATCATGTTGCTAACTCGTCATTAACGACTGCTTTAATATACTACCACCCTCACTATCATGCGTCAACACTTATTTATACTTAAATTACATTTTTGTTACTGAAATAATTCGGATTCTTACGTTAATAGTTTGTATTTTCCGTTCCATTCCTTTTAGGGAACAAATCAACTGTGTATGAAATTCGCCATCACAGGGAATCAGAATAAATGAAAAGAGATAATTAACTTTAAAAACAGAAGAATTCATTCTTCAAATTAACTGAATCCTACAGTTTTTTCTGATAACCATCCGATAATACTTTGCAAATCTGTTGGAACAAGGAGCCACTTATGTACCGTTTAACTCTTAAATTTAATTACCTTTATACCATTATGATGTTATTATTGCTGACGATTGCCTTTTACAATATCTTTTACAGGCTTGAAGATTTCCCAATTTCAAGTTGGGATGAAGCAAGGCATGGGGTAAGCGCCTATGAGATGTTAAAAAGCAGGAACTTCATTGTAAGTACCTACAGAGATGAAATCGATTATTGGAATTTAAAGCCGCCACTAAGTTTTTGGGCAAACATGGTTGGCTATAAAATTGCTGGATTTAACGCACTTGGTCTACGACTTTTCTCAGCCATTTTCGCAATGCTAACCATTATCCTTGTTGCTTTTTTTGTAAATATAAAACACGGGAAAGTAGCCTCACTTTTATCGACATTAACATTGGCTACATCCACACAATTTTTAATTAATCACAGTGCCAGAACAGGAGATGCTGACTCCCTTTTCGTTTTTTTATTTACTATATCTTTATTGTCGCTATTACTTTGTGAACAAAACCTTAAATGGCTATATGCATCAGGACTAGCATTCTCTCTTGCCTTTTTATCAAAAAGCTGGCATGCAGGCAACATAGCGATCATTATCGGGTTGTATCTTCTTTTTACCGGTACCTATAAAAGGCTCAATCACAGAAACTGGATTTTACTATTTATTTGCATGGTATTTCCGATTCTCGCTTGGGGAGGAATTCGATATCAATATGATGGCATCGAATTTTTCAAAAATATGGTCGCCTATGACCTCCTTCAAAGGTCTGCCACTACAATAGAGGGCCATATAGGGGGTAAACTCTACTATTTTGAGATTCTATGGAGGTTTTTCAATTATTGGTTTGTAATTCTGTATGGATTAGTACTCGTATATCTAAATAAAGAATTCTCGTTTAATCTTTTTAAATCTACCAGAAGCTCTTACAAGATAGGCATTTGTTTATGGATTATCGTTCCTCTCATTCTTTTTACATTAGCAAAAACAAAAATAAGATGGTATATTTTGCCCATATACCCGCCTTTATCGATTATTATTGGGGTTCTTGCAAGTAAACTTCTATTGAACGGAAAATTAGCTACAAGAGTCACCCTTTTAGCTACAATCCTTTTCGTCTCCTTACACTATGAAGGAGAAATTCAAGCTTATTTACACAACCCAACCCCTAAATTACAGCTAAATTTGATAAAAAAAACGCAGAATCTAAAAGGGTTGAAAGGATATAGCTTATTTTTGCACCTTCCATCAAGCCCTCCCAAATGGGCACAAAATATGGTTTTGACATCAGAGCTTTACACTGACTCACATGTGGAAGATGGAGATATTAATGATTTTCTAAAGAAGGATAAAGCCCTTTTGTTGCTTCAGAGAGGACAAGGTACGAAACAATTAATAAAATCGAATCAATTTATCATCATTGCTTCTAATAAATGGGGCTATATTGTTCGAAAAAGAAAATAAACCATTGCATTGAAAAAGGCAACTCAGGATGAGCAAGCCCTTTTTAATTTAGAAGTTTTTTTGAAAATACCAAAACCGTTTTCCTAAAGTTATAGATGCAAGCTCCCTGGATAGAGCTCCAGTATTCCATGTTCCTTGATTGTTGGACAGAATGATTACGGTGACTCGATCGTTGACAAAATCAGCCAGATCCGACTTGTATCCTGGCAAACTACCATTGTGCTCCACCAAGGGCCTTCCAAAGCTAATAAAATTATCAGCGACATTCCAGCCATAACCGTATTTAAAAATACCCCAACTCGCGCTGTCAATATAGCCTGTCTCCATTTTTTCTATCTTTGAAGGCGGCAGGAGCTTATCGTTATGGATTGCATTATTATATTTTAGCAGATCACCAGCCGTTGAAATAATATCCCCGTAGCCAGCGAGTTGACTTTCATCATCCCGCTCCACTATTTTCCTCATGTTTTCGTACCCAACAGCAAAATTCTTTGCATCGGCTTTTCTTAAATAAGTATGGTGCATACCAGCAGGGGTGAAAATATGCTCCTGAAAATAGGTCCCATAGTTTTCTCCAGATACCACTTCGATAATATCCGCAAGAATCATGTAACCAGTGTTGGAATACTTATATTTCGACCCAGGATTAAATTCTAATTTATGTTTTCTCATTAAATCAATAAAAGCAGACATCGTGATTGGCTTGGTTGTATCTGTGAGTTTCAAATGGTCCGCTATGCCGGAACTATGCGTTAACAATTCATGAATGGTAATTTTATTACCGTTTGGAAAATTTGCGATATATTTCGAAATCGGATCGGTTGTTTTTAATTTTCCTTGATTTTCAAGTTGGAGGATGGATACAGCAGTAAATGATTTTGTCAGTGACGCAATGCGAAATTCCGTATCACTTCGATCTGGAATCCCTTCTTCGCTATTTGCAAAGCCATATCCTTTTTCAAAAAGCACCTTTCCATCCTTTGCTACAAGAACTACCCCATTAAATTGATTTTCAACCTTCTTTTTATCCATAAAGGCTCCAAGTTTTTGTTGAAGGTTACCACTTAAATCTGAATGCATTGTACTGCCATAAGTAATTAATGCTGCAATTAATAATAGAAGGAATACCCCCAAAGTCATAAAGGTCCACATGACTGATTTTTTCATTCGCAAGAAATCAACACCTCGCTATTGTACTAGTCTTGGACTATTATAAATCGAAACAAGGAAATTTCATAATACTAAAAAGCCGCCTATTCATTTAGGCCGGCTCGTCAATTTATTTTGTAATCTTAATAATTCCTTCTTGTTTCAAGTCAACTCGACCCTGTTTTTCAAGAATGACTTTCTCACCTTCAGCTAAGTTCGTGAAGACGATTGGGGTAATCGTTGATGTTGCATGCTCTTTAATATAAGCTAAGTCAATATTTAATAACGGTTGACCACGTTTAACACGATCATTTTCAGCAACTAATGTTTCAAATCCTTGACCTTTTAGGTTAACTGTATCAATACCAACGTGGACAAGGATTTCACGACCGCCATCTGAAAGGATTCCAATCGCATGTTTAGTTGGGAATAGATTGACGATTTTACCATCAACAGGTGAAACCACTGTTCCTTCTGTTGGGACAATTGCAAATCCGTCACCCATCATTTTCCCTGCAAACACTTGATCAGGAACTTCCGTAATCGGCTTAATTTCCCCTTTTAGCGGTGAAACAAAAACTTCGTTTTTAAATTCATTTTGAAGTGCTTTTGGATTTATTTCTTCGATTTGTTGCTCTACACCTTTTTCTGGTGATTTTACAACAGCTAATTGAGGTGCTTTTCCATCCATTATATCCTTCATTCGCCTTAATTGTTTCAGAACGCGGTCCAAAGATGGCTTGAATGTTATTTCCTACTTCTAGTACACCAGCAGCACCAAGCTTTTTCAATCTACTTTTATCAACATCTTTAATATCATTAACAGAAACACGTAAACGAGTTATACAAGCATCTAAGTGTGCAATGTTTCTCTTTCCACCCATAGCATCTAAGATGTTTGCAGCAAGTTCGCCTGCTTGAACTTTTCCTGTTGGTGCGTCGCCTTCTTCTTCTTCTTCTAATTCACGTCCAGGTGTTTTAAGGTCAAATTTGCGAATCGCAAATCGGAATCCAAAATAATAAATAAGAGCAAATACTATACCGACTGGAATAACTAACCAAGCGTGCGTTTGCGGGTTAATCAGACCGAACAATGTATAGTCAATTAATCCACCAGAGAAAGTCATACCGATTTTTACATTTAAAAGCTGCATAATCATAAAGGATAATCCAGCGAAAACAGCGTGAATACCGAATAATATTGGTGCAACGAACAAGAATGAGAATTCAATCGGTTCTGTGATACCTGTTAAGAAAGAGGTTAAACCAGCTGAGAACATAAGACCGCCGACAATTGCTTTCTTTTCTGGTTTAGCTTCATGATAAATCGCTAATGCAGCAGCAGGTAAACCAAACATCATAAATGGATATTTACCAGTTGTAAAAGTACCTGCAGTTAGATTTTTTACGTTATCTTTAATTTGTGCCATGAAAATAACTTGGTCACCGTGTACGACTTGTCCAGCTTTTGTTGTATAAGATCCAAATTGATACCAGAAAGGTGCATACCAAATGTGGTGTAAGCCAAACGGAATCAACGAACGTTCAATAAGTCCAAAAATAAAGGCTGAAAGAGTTAAGTTTGCGTCTACCATGTGTGTAGAGAAATAATTTAAGCCATTTTGGATTGGAGGCCAAATGACGATCATAACTAAACCTAAAATAACTGCACTTGCCGCTGTAACAATCGGCACAAAACGTTTACCAGCAAAGAAACCTAAATAGGATGGCAGTTCAATTTGGAAGAATTTATTATACAGAGATGCTGCGATAATACCAACAATAATACCTCCAAATACACCTGTCTGTAATGTTGGAATTCCTAGAACAGATGCATAACTTTGCGGATGCTTCGCTAAGCTGTCAGCTGTAATTCCTAAAGCAGTTCCCATTGTTGCATTCATAATTAGGAATCCAACAATTGCAGCAAGTCCGGCAACACCTTCACCGCCAGCTAGTCCAACCGCTACCCCAACGGCAAACAATAGAGACAGATTTCCAAAAATAACATTACCTGCTGTTCCATGATACTTGCAACCATAGCAACACCATGGTTATTAAGGAATGGCGCTAGGTTTAATAGCGTTGGGTTCTGTAGCGCATTACCAAGTGCTAATAAAATCCCAGCAGCTGGTAAAATCGCAACCGGTAACATTAACGCTTTACCGACTTTTTGCAAGACGCCGAAAGCATTTTTAAACATAAAATTACCTCCTAAATATTTTTCATTTAGCTCATTAAGCGTTTTCATTTATACCAAAAGACAACAAAAAAGGCATGAGTAAAAGTTCAACTGAATAAATGTATGGGTATAGATTACCCCAAAAACTTCATTTCAATTAATACTTTTCACTCATGCCTGATCGAATCAGTAACACGTAAAAAATAATGGCTATTTAATTTTCTTCTGAATCCGTTGCAAATGCATGGTTAAATAAACAGCTTCTGCATCGAAAACTTTTTTCTTCATTGTTTGTTGCATCACTTTAATGAGCTTCCATGAAAGATTATAACATACAGGATATTCTTCTTTCAAGAGGGAAGTTATTTTTTCTGGTTCTTCTACCTTTTCCTCTTTAATCACTCTTTCGATCGCAAAGCGAAGATGACGAACAAGCCGCATATAATCAATGCCTTCACGGTCAATTTCAATTTCCAGTTGTTCTTCCACCATTTCAACCAGCCTACTTACAAGCTGTGAATGTTGATTGACATCTGACAGACTTTTATTCGTAACCGCACTATGAATATGAAGAGCAATAAAACCAATCTCTCCAACAGGAAGGGATATCCCAGTCTTCGCCTTAATAAGCTGCACAATCTCCGCTGCAATCTCGTATTCACGGCGATAAAGAGCCTTTGTTTCCACCAAAAATGGGTTTTTCATTTCCATTCCCTGAGAAGCTCTTGTAATCGCAAACATTAAATGGTCCGTTAAAGCCACGTGAATATGCTCATTTAAGGTTGAATTTGTTCTTTGCTTAATTAATTCAATAGCGGAAATTATGACTTCATGTAATTCATTTTCAATGTAAGGAAGCAACTTAATATAGTTTTCTTGTTCCTTTTCATTTTTTAATACAAATAGCTTTTCAACAGAATCGGTATCTATATAGTCATCGCGTTTCCGGTTGAATCCTATGCCTTTGCCAATTAAGACGACTTCTTCATAGGAAGGGTGCTCAGCGATTAACACATTATTATTTAAAACTTTATCAATCAGTAATTTTGCCATACCCTTCTTCCCCATTTCGCCAAACTTACCTTTAGTATACTCATGTTATAAGAGAGAAAACAGGAAGTCAACGGCGAATTACGACTTTATTCACAGTAAATATGGCAGAAATTCGACAAAAAAGGAACCGTGAATCTCACGGTTCCATCCAAAAATTATTTTAAGAAAATAAAATATAGCAAGAATATTACAAAGAAGAAATACATTATTGGGTTAATTTCCTTCGTACGTCCTTTTACGATCATTGTAATCGGATAGAAAATGAATCCAATGGCAATACCGGTTGCAATACTGTATGACAATGGCATTGCAATCATTGTCAAGAAGGCTGGTACAGCAATTTCAAATTTGTCCCATTCAATATGACGTAAGGAAGAGACCATCAGCACTCCAACAATAATCAATGCCGGTGCTGTAACAGGTGCCGTAATAACGGATAATAACGGGAAGAAAAATAATGCCAGAATAAAGAATCCAGCAGTAACTAATGACGCAAAGCCCGTTCTTGCTCCAGAAGCAACCCCTGCTGATGACTCAATATAAGACGTCGTAGTAGAAGTTCCTAGAACCGCTCCAACAATCGTTGCTATGGAATCAGATAATAAGGCTCTCCCTGCGTTAGGAAGTTTGTTATCCTTCATTAAACCTGCTTGGTTCGCAACCGCTACAAGTGTACCTGCATTATCAAAGAAATCTACAAACAAGAAGGTAAGGATAATACCAATCATTCCTGTTGACCAAAAGGAACTGTCGCCAAACGAGGAAAATACTGCACCAAAAGTAGGTTTTACGCTTGGAACGGCACTGACTACTTGATGTGGAACAGCAATTAAATGAAAAATCATCCCGACAATAGTTGTAACAATCATTCCGTAAAATACGGAACCTTTAATGCCTCTTGTCATCATGATGACTGTTATAATAATGCCGAAAATAGCGAGCAATGCAGGGCCTTTTGAGAGATCACCTAAGGCAACAAGGGTAGCATCATTCTTAACGATAATTCCTGCATCCTGAAAACCAATAAAGGTAATAAACAAACCAATACCAGCACCAACCGCATGTTTTAACTGTACAGGGATGGCATTGATAATTTTTTCACGAAGACCAGTAAGAGTTAGAAGAAAGAAGAAAACTCCGGAAATCAAAACAGCTCCGAGTGCATGCTGCCAAGGGATCTTGCTTCCTAAAACAACTGTATACGCAAAGAAGGCATTCAAACCCATCCCCGGTGCTAATGCTAGCGGATATTTTCCAAGAAGCCCCATAACAATGGATCCAATAGCTGAGGCAATTGCGGTGGCTACAAAAACAGAACCATAATCCATTCTCATTGCATCAGGCAGACCTTTTATACTAGCAAGACTTAATGTAAGTGGATTGACCACCAAAATATAGGCCATCGCCAAGAATGTAGTCAATCCGCCTAAGAATTCTTGACGGTAACTCGTTCCAAGTTTCTCAAACTGAAAATAATTTTTCAAACCCTTTTCCCCCTATAATCTTTATCTCTTAAAATTACCAAAAAACGCTCCGATATCCACCGGAGCGTTAACTTAAAAGGCATATGTATTAATAAAGGGAAAGACAGCCCTTTATTAAGCAGTTGCCTCGTAGTCAAGCCATTTACGGTAGCTCGGTAGAAACTCTTGGGCCCTATTCCCAATATTATACGACACAATATGACAAATTATTAGTTCCTTAGTATCATACCAAGCAGGAAGTATTCTGTCAATAAAAAATACGAACGTTTTTTATTATTATAATAAATACGTTCGTATTTTCTGAAATATTCCTCTTATTTACTTATTCCCACTCAATTGTTGCCGGTGGCTTACTTGTAATATCATAAACGACCCGATTTACATGGGGAACTTCGTTGACAATTCTTGTTGAGATTAATTCAAGCACATCCCAAGGGATTCGTGCCCAATCAGATGTCATGCCATCGATTGATGTAACAGCGCGGATTCCTATCGTGTAATCATAGGTTCTTGCGTCCCCCATTACTCCAACACTACGAACATCCGGAAGAACGGTGAAATATTGCCATATTTCTCGTTCGAGGCATGCATTTTTAATCTCTTCGCGTAAAATCCAATCAGATTCTCGAACAATTTCTAGCTTATCTTCAGAAATCTCCCCTAATACCCTAATACCAAGACCTGGTCCAGGGAACGGCTGTCTCCAAACGATATCATCCGCAATTCCAAGCTCTGTACCAAGGGCACGAACTTCGTCTTTAAACAAGGTGTTTAATGGTTCAATCAAAGTAAATTGCATATCCTCTGGCAAACCGCCAACATTGTGATGCGATTTAATCGTTTGTGCTGTAGCTGTTCCACTTTCAATAATATCCGTATAAAGGGTACCCTGAGCTAAAAACTCAATCCCTTCCAGCTTTGTCGCTTCATCATCAAACACATAAATGAATTCGTTGCCGATGATTTTTCTCTTTTTCTCCGGGTCAGATACACCTTTTAGCTTTGATAAGAATCGGTCTTTTGCATCGATCTTAATGACATTCATATGGAAGCCCTCGGCAAATGTCTTCATGACACTTTCTGCTTCATTTTTACGCAGCAGTCCATGATCAACAAAGATACAGGTTAATTGATCTCCAATCGCCTTATGAATGAGAACGGCAACAACGGATGAGTCTACGCCGCCGCTTAGTGCGCAAAGAACCTTTTTCGTACCCACCTGTTCACGAATTTTGGCGATTTCCATTTCAATAAAGTTACCCATCGACCAATCGCCACTGCAGTCACATACATTAAACACAAAGTTCTTTAGAAGGTCATTTCCATAAACAGAATGACGGACCTCCGGATGGAACTGGACGGCATATAGGTTTCTTTCCTTATGACTCATCGCGGCAATTGGGCAAGTTGGGTTCGTGCCATCAACAGTAAAACCAGCAGGTGCTTCGACAACAAGATCACCATGGCTCATCCAAACGGTTTGCTCATCTGGAAGACCGTTAAAGAGAGCTGATTGATTTTGAATCGTCATGACAGCCTTCCCATACTCTCTTTGCTTTGCTTTTTCGACCTTCCCATCAAAATGGACGGTCATTAACTGCATACCGTAGCAGATTCCAAGGATTGGTAAACCCATTTCAAAAATAGTTTCATCACAGCGAAAAGAATTTTCATCGTAGACGCTATTCGGCCCGCCTGAAAAGATAATCCCTTTTGGATTCATTTTTTTGATTTCTTCAGCAGTAATTGTATGCGGATGAAGCTCACTGTATACGCCAAACTCACGAATACGGCGTGTAATCAGCTGATTATATTGACTTCCAAAATCTAAAACAACAATCATATCTTGCTTACCAGTCAATGTGGCCACCTCTTTTTTTAAAATATAACGCTGTTACTTCTAGTTTTTACAACAATGTTTAAAAAATATCGGGAAAATAAAAAGAAAACTAGCATACCGCTCTCCAAAAAATCAGGAAGGCAGAATTCTAGTTTTCTCGTAAAAACAAAAATAGAAATTTCCGCCTTCATAGTCAGCCATTTACGGCGACCCGGTAGAGACTCTCGAACCTTATTTTCGAGGATATACGAAGGTAACGTACCCTATATAGAAAAGTGGAAGCGCCGGTTTGGAGGGCGCTGCAACTAGACATGAATTTAAAACATATTGTAACAATAGGTTGTTTTTCAGGTCAAGCGATTGTCTTTTTAATTAAATTTTCCCACAATTCCTTCGAGTCTTTCCAGCTTCCTGGTGGAAGCTCTTGATGGTACAAATAGTGCTCATATTTAGCGGTTAACCGCGTCATCTCTCTCGTCGAAAAAATCGTATCAATCGGTTTCTTCTTTAGCTTAACATTAAAAAAAGCCTTTTGAATAACCACTTCCATAGGCCAAATCTATGTTTATAAAGTAATTAAAATGGGATTTATAAAAAATACAAAAGAAATAAAATAATTTGAAAAAGGCGAACGATTGATTTATAAAAATTCTTCTTTTGTGTATCACTTCTTTGGCTGCTCGTTACACTTATGACCACTAAGTTATTACTATGCTCAAATCATAAACCGATATCTTTGATAATTAATTCATTAGTAGGATGCTGATGAACAATTTTATACCGCTCTCTTTTAGGTACTCCAAAAACTTTTACCATTGCGCGATGAGAGGCATCTAATAAATTCCTCAAAGACTTTTCATCTTGGCCTTCAATTAAATCAAATCTAATTAATGGCATATTAAATACCCTCCCTTTTTTGTGAATTGGGTAACGATAATTGGTTGCTTCTACATCTGTTGCAATTGTAGCTAGTAAATCTCCCATTATTAATAACGGAGCACCCGCAGCAAATTCTACATTTTCAATTCCTCGTCCAACTTCACCAATTGCCTCTGCAAGGCTTTTTCCATTTTCGATAGTGATTAAACGAGCTAATTCATCTCGATGTTTTATTAACAATTATAGAAAAAGGGCGGGCATGCCCGTGACCTATATATATATGAATGATATTACTAGATTGTCAAGGTAATACAAATTAACCTGGCATTCTTTTGGTCCTTGCTCCAGTTGATCGATTCATAGAAACATTCGAAACTGAGCGCTTTTTAAAGAAGCAATAAAGATTTCCGACACACAACCCGATAAACAAATACATCAATCCTCCGAAAAAGGCCATAAATTACCGTTCCTGCCGCGGCTGTAAGGATACCAAATACAACTTGGTCCTTATCCTTAGCTGGAGATGTAGGCGGATCTGTGAGCATAAAAAAGCCAAAGAATAGGGTAGCGTTAATAAATGGCGGCCGGAGTGCATCCACTTCATCACCTATATGGAAATGCCCCATAAGGTACAATAGGATAAAAGAAGTCAACAAATATGCAAAAACCTGGGGGTATTTATTTATCCGACTGGTGATCCTGTATCCGCCAACTAAAAGGAATAAAATGGTCCATGCAGGAAGATCACCGAATGCCCCCCACCAGCTTTGTCCGGTTTGCAAGAACAGGACGGAAATAAGTAAGCCAAAAGCCGCAGGATTAAAAATTGGTTTTTTCTTATAGACAAGAATATGCTTGGACAATATGGCAATAACCGCGGTTGCTGCAATTGCACCTAAAGAGGTTGCTGTACTTAAGATAAGGGAAATGATTAATCCTGTAATCATTGCACCATCTGGCATGGTCCATTTTCTTTTTTTAAATACATTACAAAGGATGTCCACGATAACTGCTACAATAACAGCAACGAAGCCATTTTTAATACCCGTCATATTTTTATATCCGATTGAGGCAATAAGAAGATAAGCAATCATGGCAATGGCCACATAGCCTTTTGGTGTTTTAAGCCATTTCTTTACTGTCATTTATATTCCTCCAACTTTAACAATTTGTAACCCGGATGTGATCAAAAGCCCTTTTAGATCAAGGCTTTCGATTAATTGCTTCCCTTTTCTGCTGCCAAGCAAAAACGCGGCCGTTGAAAAAGCATCCGCCATCATGGCAAAGGGCGCAATAACGCTAGAGCTGACCAAATCATTGGGTGAATACCCCGTTTTCGGATTGATAATGTGATGCATTCCAGGAATGTTAGGATTCCTGCGCTCGTAACTTCCGGAGGTACAAATTGCTTTATTAGAAATTTCAATTACGTTTATGATTTGCTCCTTTTTCTCGGGATGCTGAATTCCTATCTTCCAAGGACAGCCATCCTTATCCATGCCCCCAGCAAACAGATCCCCGCCAGCATTGACGACAAAGCCTTCAAATTCTTTCAACTCATTTGCAGCCAAATCAATGGCAAACCCTTTGGCAACCGCTCCTAAATCTATAACCAGAGGCTTGTTTAAATATAAGGTACGGGCCTGTTCATCTAACACAATATCCCGAAACGTGACGGTATCAGCAGAAGGGTTTTCAATGAGTTCTCCGGTTAAATAATGACGGTTATATCCTTGCTCCTCCATGACTTTCCCAATGGCAGGATCAAATTCACCATCCGTTAATTTTGCGATTTCCAAAGCGAACTTCAGGGGCTCAAATAAAAACGGGCTTATCTGTACAGGATTTTTAATAACACGAATGGCCTTCATTAACTCACTTTCAGGGCTAAAACGGCTGCAGGCCTGTTCCACTTTTCGGAATGCCTCAAAGGCCGATCAATTTTTAGCTCCACCTCTTCTTTCGATGTTGTTTCCCGTATGACTACCTCTATATCGACAACTGTATCCATATATAATTTCGTTTTTTTCATATTTTCCCCTTAAGAATTTTGGGCCTGAGAGAGTGCTTCTTGTACAGCATCCTCAAAAGCTTGGGTACTATAAGTTGCCCCTGATACATTTGTTACTTGCGCACTTTGCTTTTGTAAGACTTCATTTGGCAGCCCGACTACATCATTTTCAGAATAATGCATGGCAAAATCACTTATTTCAACATCCGTTATTTTATCATTCTTTAACGTTACGGCGACTTGTATCGACCCGCGGCGATTTTCGCCCATGCCTGTAAAGGTACCATCTTTATATAGCCGTTTTGTTTGGTTAGTATTAGATGAAGTTACACTTGATTGAGCAACTTTTGCTTGTTTATTATTGGATGAACTAACGCCTGATTGATTTGCTTTTGCTTGAATGCTAATTGGAGCCTGTTGTTGCAAGTCAACTTTAGTTGCCTGAGCTTCCGTAGAAAAAAATCCGGCGGAATAAACCGCTGCAACGGCCGTTGAACATAAAATTACCCACTTTTTATCCATTTTTGCCATTATGTTATCCTCCTAATTCCTTTTTGCTCAGTATATCTATCTCCTAACAACATTAGTATAGATGGACAATTTTAAAATTCCCTTAAAAAAGATACCTTGAAAAATAAATATCTTTTCAAGTGAAATTTTTTATCAACTCATTTCAATCTCTCTTTTGAACCTAAACTTTGTTTCTGTTTTCTCCATCCTTTAATCAAAAATAGATTATATATTGATAGAAATCTGCCCATACTAGTTTTACAGTTTAAAAAAGATGGAGGTTACTAAAATGATAACAACCCGACTGAAGAACTTAAGCCTAATTAAAATACTGCCCATCCTTAGTGTTATGGTATTACCCTTACTCGTTATCCCATCTCAAATTCATCAAACTGCTTATGCAGAAACTTCCGATCTTAATGCACGAGAAGCTGCAGATATTTCGAGTAAGATTATTGACCCAGCTGAAAATATAGAAGCAACTGTAGCAGCCATTGTTTTAAACATTCGAGAAAAACCAAGTTTATCTAGCCACGTTGTAGGTAAATTAAAAATGGGAACAAAAATAACCGTCCATAAAGAACAAGCTGGATGGGCAAAAATTGTGTCCTCTTCAGGTGTTCAGGGGTGGGTGTATGAATATTACCTCACTAAAGATGCACCTAGTGACAATCAAACACAACTTGGTACTGCGATTCCACCATCAGCAGAGCTGATGCCAAATAGTCAAGAGCCCCTTTTGGGGAAAACCATTGTGCTTGATCCAGGTCACGGAGGGATTGATAATGGGACAACTAGCATTGTTGGCACACCAGAAAAAACATTGACCTTATCAACAGCTAAAGTTGTTGAACAAAAGCTTAAAAATTCAGGTGCCAATGTCATACTGACTCGCACCAACGATATGTATATTTCTTTACAACAACGTGCAGATTCCTCAAACCAAAACCATGCGGATGCTTTTATAAGTTTTCATTACAATTGGTCAAATGACGCATCGGCAAATGGATTGACTGATTTTTACTATCAAAATTCAAAAGATAACCCTTTAGCCTTGGATATTTTAAACGAGGTCGCCAAAACAACGCGATTAAATATCGATGGAACAAGATTCGATGACTTGTATGTTTTACGAAACAATTCACGACCAAGTACACTGATTGAACTTGGCTTCCTTTCAAATACACAAGATGATTCAGTTGTTGAAAGCTCTGCTTATGCCGATAACGTAGCCCAAGGAGTTTACCTTGGATTACTCGATTATTTTTCAATTAAAAAATAAGTAACTTGGAAAACAGGGCAAAAAATGTCCTGTTCTTTTTTGGTTTTGGAAAGTATATTGCATAGAAGTTGGAAAATGATAATAGGAGATCCATTTAAAACCAGTGATGGTAAAATCATTTGCATAAGGGAGAATCTTATCTTGAAAGCACTGTTGAAGAAGAAATGTGTAAAGAATATTAGTACTGTTCTCGTTTTAACATCTACTCTTATCCTAGCTCAAGGGCCGGTGTCCAGGCTTATAAAGAATATCAAGTTTCTGCTCCGTCTACTGATAAAGCTAAAAGCGATAGGGTCCATCGTCTCATTACGAGCATGTCGGATAAAGAAAAAATCGGACAGCTTGTAATGCCTTCTACTCGATATAAACAAACTTCTATACCCGATGAGTATACCTGCAAATTAGTTCAGGATTATCATGTTGGATCTGTGATTGATTACGGAAATGCAGATGCTGAAAGAACCGCAAAATACAATAACCAACTACAAAAATGGGCAGCCGAAACCCGTTTGAAAATTCCTCTGTTTATCTCGGCGGATCTGGAATATGGTTCTATTCAACTTGTTACGGATGGAACAGACTTCCCTCGTCAAATGGCAATTGGAGCGACAAGAGTTCCTGGAGCAGCGGAACAGGTCGCCAAAATCAACGCGATTGAATCAAAAGCAGTTGGTTTCAATTGGAACTTTTCGCCACTGGCGGATGTCAATACAAATCCTTCAAATCCTGTAATCGGTGTCAGATCGTTCGGTGAAAAAACGGATTTGGTTTCTCAAATGACCGTAGCCCAAATCAAGGGTTACCAGCATAACGGACTCTTAGCCACTGCAAAACACTTTCCAGGACACGGAGATACGAGCTTCGATTCCCATTTAGGCTTAGCCGCGGTAACATACGACAGAAAAACACTGGACGAGATTCATTTGCCTCCATTTAAGGCTGCCATTGCAGCAGGCGTGGATTCCATTATGACTGCTCATGTCATCATTAACGCGATTGACCCAAAACTACCGGCTACCTTATCCAAAAAAGTATTAACTGGTCTTCTTCGAAAACAAATGGGCTTCAATGGGATCATTGTGACAGATTCGATGAGTATGAATGCGATTGATAAACATTGGGGAGCAGGCCAGGCTGCCATCATGGCCATCAATGCAGGAGCAGATATCGTCATGGCATCTGGATCATACAAACATCAGCTCGAAACTTATAATGCCTTATACCATGCCTTAAAATCTGGTGAATTAACGGAAAAAGGGTTAATGAATCATTAAATCGGATTCTTTCAGCAAAATTCAAATATGATTTAGCCAATCATCGTTATGTTGATCCTATTAATGCTACAAAAGTTGTGAATAACCCCGCCCATAAACAAGCAGCAGCCGAAGTAGCAAGAAAGTCTATTACTTTACTTAAAAATGACAGGATATTGCCTTTCAACGCTAAAGCTAACCAAACCACACTTGTGGTCGGTCCTAAAATTTATGGCTCAAAAAAGTATATCGATGCAATCACAAAAGCAGTTGAAGACAAGGCTTCGGGAAAAGTCGTACGCTCCATTACCTCAACGAATTCAACTGACGCTGAAATTGCGAATGCGACTGATTTAGCAAAACAGGCCAACAGGATTATTGCAGCTACCTTCTCGCCAGGTACACTTTCTACTGGCCAGATAAAGTTGGTAAAGGCTCTTCAGGCAAGTGGAAAACCGACTGTTGTAATTTCTTTAGGACTTCCTTACGATATAAAAAATTATCCGAAGGTTGGTGCCTATATTGCAACTTACGCAATCGACCGGTGGGGTTCGCCACTCCCTTCCTCTTGGAATGCAGCTATCGATGTCATATTTGGCAGCAAGCCGGGAGGAAAACTTCCCGTTAACATTAAAGGTTTATATAAATTTGGGGATGGTCTTGGTTATTAAGTTTTAAAATAGTTTTACCGGAGTTCAATTACTTTTCATAAATTTTGAAAAAGAGACCACTCGCGAACGAAGTCTAGACATGTATTTTTTATGACACCTTTATCATTTTTTTAAAAGATCTTTCCTTAAAAGAGTTTATTTCTTTTAATAAGAAACAATGGGGAGAGCTTGAATTCTATAGTATGTCTACTTTCTTATCAGTAAAAACAAATGGCTATTTAAAAGCTCTAATATTGTCGATATCTACTCAGAAATTGTAGATATTTCCCGGGAATTTGTTGAAATTTGAAAAATAGTGAATTCGAATAGTCGAAACAAAGGAATTTCTGCTTTAGATTAGGTTGCCTTAGGGGTAAATTGTCATTTGTATCGGGTATCGCAATCTCTGTTTCAATGGATCATTCTAAACTTTGTTTTTGTTGATAAACAAGGTATTTAGCTGTTTCGGCTAGAGGCTTGTCCGTATCGCGTAACGCTATAAGCGCTTCAATGTCGGATTGAACAAAGATACGCCAATCGCCATTTTAAAAACTCATATCCATTTCGCTCTAAGATTTGACCATACGTTCGAACAGTGGGTGTTAATTCCCCACTTCTTCTGCCACCTGCTTGGAAGAGATAGCTCGTTCATTCGGTTGTATATCATATTGCATGTCGGACCTCCTTTTCTATTAAATATGAAGGTTTTGGATTTGTTTTCAAGTTATATCGCCCCGCGATACGAAACACAAAAAGGAGCCAATCAACCCTTTCTTAAGGAACTCTCATAACATATTTAAATGAAGACCTATCAAATATTTCTACATCGAAAATTAGCTTCCACAAATCTTTACACAGTTAAGCAAAAAAAGCCTTAAATAAGTACCTTATTTTCGGAACATAGAGAAAAGCCTCCCCCATTTTTCTTTAGGCTTTTGTATCGCTTCTTCTAAACGTTTATTAAAATCGTTTTGTGAACGCCATTCATTTTTCTGTTCGTTCCGCATATTTTGTATTTCTTTTTGTAAGAATTCACTTTTTTGTAATTCTTGTTGTAGCAATGTTTCGTATTGGGTATTTTGTTGTTCAGTTAATTTTTCAATTTTAGCATGAAGTTTTTTGCGCTGAATTTCCAATACTAGAACTTATAACATGATGATCTTGCTGGAGCCGGGAAACCGTTATTTTAAGCTGAGACATATCGTTTGTCAGTTGGACATTCATTTCACGCGTGGCTGCGAGTTCATTGACTAAAAACATTAAAATCTCTTTTAATTGATTGGGGTCGTGGGGTAAATTTTCATATGTATCGGGTATCTTAATCTCTGTTTCGTCGGATCCTTTTAATCTTTCCTTTTGTTGATACACAAGGTCTTTAGCTGTATCGTCTAGGGGCTTATCCGTATCGCGTAACGCTATAAGCGCTCCGATGTCAGATTGAACAAAAATACGCCGATCGCCATCTTTGAAAAACTCATATCCATTTCGTTCTAAGATTTGGCCATACTTTCGAACAGTGGGTGTTGCAATCCCCACTTCTTCTGCCACTTCCTTAGAAGAGAAAGCTCGTTCATTCGGTTGTATATCACGTCGCATATCGGACCTCCTTTTCTATTAAATATGAGGGTTTTTAGATTTATTTGCAAGCTATATCGCCCAGCGATACGACCTCAGAGTCCCGTATTTGTGCGTATTCGATTGCTTATCCATATAGATTAAAAAGCTCATATGCCGCCAACATAGAAAAAAAGGCCTCCCACCAGTTCAGTAAACTGATGAAAGACCTTTTCTGATAAGATAGTTTTTAATGAAAAAGTGAGCATTTTTTGCTTACAATGAGCAAAAGTATGAGCATTTATCTTTTATTCACCTAAAAACCCCTATAGATCAAGGCTTTATGATGTTTATTACATCATGCCGCCCATATAGTTTCAAACTGTAATATATTTAACCATAGTAGAAACAAACTGCGTAAAATCAACGTTCTGCCAGTATTACGTGTAACATCTTTAACCTGAATTTAATGCGATTTATTATATTTCGTTAGCAAAATGTTAGCATGTTGTTTGCAGTCAATGATATGTAATTGACTTGATGACTCTTATAACAAAAGCGATGCAAATTCTATATGCATCGCTTTTAAACAGTGGTAACACAATCAACATGTCTTGACTACTGATTGTAGAAAACAAATTTAATGATGATGAAGCTTGTTCACCTTATTTTTTACTTTTAAAAATCTAATGAGCATATTTTTTAAGCCTCTTTAATTTTAAACAATAGTTAAGTAAAAACACGAAAAAAATTGATATAAAAAGGCTTAATTTAAATGGTTTTTTTAGGTAGATTCAAAATGGAATCTAATACTATTCTAACGATTCATGGTCAAAATGTGGTAAAAAATATTATAGGATAACATCGGAAACAATACTATTCAATTTTTCTATTTGTAAATCATTTAGTATCGCGTAAATAAAATCAATTCATAATACACTATATGCGTCTCTTTATTAAATTAAGGAACCACATCTTATTAAGACGAGGTTCTTGTACATTGCCTGCATGTATTGATTCCCCTTATTTTCCAGGTCCTCTTTCAATTTCTGCTTATGTGTAGAGAAACGAAATTTTAATATTATATCGACGAAAGTTTGATGTTCGATTAAATGCCTATTGAAATGTATTTAACTTCCAAAAACTCCTCAATGCCGTAATGGCCGCCTTCACGTCCTAAGCCGCTCTCTTTAAATCCACCAAATGGTGCCTGTGCAACAGACGGAATACCGTCATTTACACCAACAATTCCGTATTCCAAGCCCTCACTTACACGAATCGAACGTCCAAGATTTTCGGTAAATACATAAGCAGCTAATCCGTAAGGAGAGTTATTTGCACGCTCAATCACTTCTTCTTCCGTTTTAAAGGTCGTAATCGGTGCAACTGGTCCGAACGTTTCTTCTTGCATACAAACCATTTCATCTGTTACACCACTCAAGACCGTTGGTTCAAAGAAGTAGCCGTTCTTTTTTTTAAGCTCATTGCCGCCGACCAATACTTTTGCACCTTTATTGACTGCATCAGAGATATGGCTTTGTACTTTTTCTATTGCTTTGAAGTTTATAAGTGGCCAATGTCAGTCCCTTCTTCTAAGCCGCTGCCAATTTTTAATAACGAAGCTGCTGCTGCGAACTCTCTTATAAATGTTGCAGCTATCCCCTCTTGCACATAAATACGATTTGTACAAATACATGTTTGACCGGCATTTCTGAATTTTGATTGAATAACACCCTCTACCGCTTTTTTGACAATGGCATCATCCATCACAATGAACGGGGCATGGCCGCCCAATTCAAGCGAAACCTTTTTCACGGTATCTGCTGCACGTCTCATCAAATATTTGCCGACTTCCGTCGAACCTGTAAATGTAATTTTCTTTACACGGGTATCATCTAGCCAAGCATTTCCGATTTCTTTTGGATCTCCTGTAACGACATTGACAACCCCTTTTGGAATGCCCGCTTCTTGTGCGAATTTCGCTAGCAGCAACGCAGTTAACGGAGTAGACTCAGCTGGTTTAACAACGACCGTGCAACCTGCCGCTAATGCCGGGGCCACTTTTCTTGTAATCATCGCCGCTGGGAAGTTCCAAGGCGTAATCGCCGCGACAACGCCAACTGGCTGCTTTTGAATAAGAAGGCGTTTATGAGAATCAGAAGCGGGAATTGTTTCCCCATATACACGCTTTCCTTCCTCGGCATACCAAGTTAAAAAACTATTGGCATACTGCACTTCCCCTAGGGCTTCTTTTAATGGTTTTCCTTGTTCCATCGTCATCGTTTTAGCAATTTCCTCTTGATTTTGCTCGATTAGAGTAAACCACTTTTTTAAGTATTCGCTACGTTCATATGCCGTCGTTTTCGACCACGTACGAAACGCTTCATGTGCCGCATTTACTGCCGTTTTTGCTTCGTCTCTCCCGCCGTTTGGCACAGTCGCAATGATTTCTTTTGTGGCTGGATTATCTACTTCTAATACGTTATGGGTATTAACCCACTCGCCGTTTATGTACATACTGTAATGTTTCATCCTACTTTAATCTCCTTTTTCACTTAAAATAAATCTTTCACACTTCTCCTTTAAAGAAGGTTCCCCCGTAAATCAAGGCGCATTGGAAAATACCAATCGCAAATGCCTATGTTGTGCCTTTTGGAGCAAGAAAAAAAAATAACAGGCGAGACGACTTCGCGTCTCCCCTGTATGATGTCATGATTTGTTTGAAATTGACATCGTGAAAATCTATTTTAATACTAATGCGTTTTCTTTCAATAAGATATCTTGAAGAACTTCTTCTAAGTATTTAACAAATACCTCATGATTTTCACTCATTGGAAAATGACCGATTCCCTTCATCTCCACAAATTTTGCTCCGGAGATTTGATCAGCAGTACGTTTTGAATCCGCAGGAGTAGATAGGTAATCATATTCACCTGTCATTAAGTATACAGGGCATTTGTCAGCATCAATAAGGTGTAGTTTTCCACGGAGGTCATGATCTACACTATAGAAATAAAGATCTCCCTTAAATACACCTGGTGCTCCTTGACTATAATACCACCATGTTAGACGACGATCTTTTTCCGGGCTTTGTGGTGCCATAAGCCCCCAAGTACCAGATGCACAAACCTCTCCGCCATGCGTATGAGGATGATTCCACCAATCTACGAAATAGCCTGGAGTATGATCGGCTCCCTCTACAGGAATCGTTGCTCTAAAGTAATCCGGGTACTCAAGAGCGAGTTGCAAGGCTGCATTTCCTCCAAATGAACTTCCCATGAATACAGGATTTTCAAGTTCAAGCTCCTCACAAAAATTACGAACAAATTGAAGAAACCATTGTGTAGTAAGTTTATATTCTTCCTTCCACCATTCAACAGCATGTGGCGGGTCTGATTTTCCGTGACGCGGTAAATCATAAGCAATAACCCTGAAATCTTTTGTAATGTTTTCATCTTCTAGAAGACCGCGCCACTGGCGGTTATCAGAACCTGCCGTATGTTGACAAACAAGAGGGATACCTTGACCATTTTCCTCAAAGTAAACCTTATATTCAACATCTTCTACATTTACATATACATAACGACCTTTAACTGTAGAATATCTACCCATTTTTTTATCCTCCTTTTTTATGCTACTCTAAGTTGAACTTCTCTTGTTACATCCAGCAGACGAGTCATTGCCCGTAGATTGGCCATTAGCTCTTTGATATCGCCATCTATCTGTAAGTTACCTTGGAACATGGCAGCAAATAATTCGTGAAACATTGGAGGTGGAGTCGGCTGAGTAAACTTCCTCCAAGCGTCTACTGTTCCACGGATTGCAAATTTCCACGCTTCCAATGGAGTTGGATTTGAGATAATATTTTTAATTTTCCCTTCTAAAACTTCAATCACGTAACTCTCAGATCCAATCTGCCAAAGGAATTTTGTAGTAAAGTACTTTCCAATAACATTGAGTTCCTGGTCATTGTTTACCGTTTCTTGGAACTGGACCATCCATTCTTTTGTTCCAACATACATATTGTTTGTCCCCCTTATAAAATTGTTAGCCTTGTAAACTGCTACACTATTTATTAATGCAATTACCATGCCAATTAATTATAGTATTCAAAATAGAGGGAAAACGCAGATTAAACAATACTTGTTCATTTTTTAATACAAGATTCCGACTTCATATCATGTATATTTGACCGGTCTATGTTCGGACGAGTGAACAGTATATATACCATTTATTCGATACTATATTTTTGAATTTTCCGATACAAAGCACTGCGAGATATACCCATTTCCTTTGCAGCCTCAGTACGATTGCCATTCGTTTTGTGGAGAATGTATGTGATATATTCACGCTCACTAGTTTTTTCAGCTGATTGGTCTGCTCTTAAAAACTCATGTGCATGAAATGAATCGAACGTATCTTCATCGTGTAGATAAACAATTCGTTCAATTACATTTCTGAGTTCCCTTAAATTCCCCGGCCATGTATGTTGTTGAAATAAACTAATTGCTTTTGCAGTGAGGGAGATTTTTTCTCGTTGCACTTTTTCGCAAGCTTTGGACAACATGGTATTAAAAATACTTTCTAAATCTTCCATTCGTTCTCTTAAAGAAGGAATCTTTATATTAAACACGTTTAAGCGATAGTAAAGATCTTCTCGAAATTCCCCTTTTTCAACTAGTTCTTTCATATTTTTATTTGTAGCAGCTAAAAAACGTACATTAACTGGAATTGGTGTAGTACCGCCAACCCTTATGACTTGTTTCTCTTCCAAAGTTCTAAGAAGAGTAGCTTGTAAATCTAATGGCAAATCTGCTATTTCATCTAAGAATATTGTGCCTTTGTTAGACGCTTCAATTTTCCCTTGATTCCCTTTGAGTTTAGCACCTGTAAAGGCCCCGCCTTCATAACCAAACAACTCTGTACTAATTAGTTCTCGCGGCAATGCTGCACAATTAATTGCGGTATAAGGATAGTCCCTTCTTTTGCTTTGATTGTGAATAAAACGAGCCATATAATCTTTCCCTACTCCACTTTCCCCTTGTATAAGAATGCTTGCATCACTTTTTGAAACCTTTACAGCCATTTGTATGGTCTTCTCAAAAGCTGCATTTTTAGTATTAAAGGCAAAATAATCGGGGTTTACTATAGTATTGGGTAAAATTAACTTTGTTTTGGGATGTATAAATATGACGGTAGCTAACTGTTTGTCATTACTCAATATTACTTCTGAATCGATAGCAAATTTCTTCCCATCCACTTCAATTTCATTCAATACCGAACCATTATCAAAACTACTAAATATTTTTTTTTCTTTTGATTTCAAATCAAATTTATTTTTTTCAAACAACATTAAAAAGTCTTGAGCCGGCTTATTTTTGAATAACTCAATACCATTTTTATCAAACGAAATAATACCTGTTTTTTCGTTCAACTTATGAACGTAGTCGGTTAATACACTTGATAAAACCTGTTCTTTGATTTTTGTTTTATTAAACTGGTATCTTTCCGTAACGGCACGAGCACCGGCACCTGCCAGTGTATATAACTCTTTCAAATCATTTTTGGGACCTATGCGGCAAATGTCAAATGTTCCTATATAAACTCCATCAACAAAAATAGGACATGCAGAACAATCCCAGCCCCGAAGAGCTAAACAGTAATGCTCAATCCCTGAAGTAGCCATAGCAGTCCGTGTTCTAAGCGCAATTGATAATCCTGTAGAACCAACATTTTCTTCTGTCCATCGTGCCCCAGGACATATTCCGCACCGGTCAGCTAATTTTTGTGATTTATGATCGCCCATCACTTCTAATAAATATCCATCTGCATCCGCAAGCAAAAGAAGGTATCCTCCCCCTTTTAAACGTTTACAAAATTCCTCCATAATTGGTACTGCGGCGTTAATCAGGTCGAAATTTTTTTGTTGTCTGCTTACAAAATCACTTTGTTTAATATGTGAAAAAATTTCCTCCTTTTCATAGGAAACGCCCAATTGCTTACACCTATTCCACGAATCTAAAATTTCTTTTCTTACGTTGATATTAGTACTTCCCTCAAGAACAAACTGTGTCCAATTCTCATCTGCCATTATCATATATATTCCTCTCCGCAAAACTGAATTTTTTTATATCCTGATATAGTCAATGTATATTTTTACCGGACCCAATAGCCTTGATAAGGCTCAATAAAAAAGTTTCTTGTTTTTATGTGAACCGAATATTAACGAATATGGATAAAGCCCTTTTCTAGTATCGGGAAGGGTTTTTTTACTTTTTAAAGATCTCTCATTAAAGCTTTCTATAAATTTTCATCATAAAAATGCCACTTTATCAGCTATTTCATCCAGAACCATTCCGCTTTAAGAGAAAGGCATATTCAAGTTTATTCTTCAGATGTTGAAGGACGACCCTCGAGTCTTCCTTTCATCATACCAAAATTAATAGAATCCACTTCCTTTGAACAAATCGTATCAAAAAGGATTTTTAAAGTAAATTATTACAGTATTAATTGTTAGATCATTTTGTCTATATTGTCACACCATAGCATCATGTGGTCTAGGGATTTCCCAAATAAACAAGACCCCCAACCAAAAAGTAGTTGCGATTAATAGTGGAGATTGGAGTAGATTTATAAGATTTATTCTCAGAGCACACTCGATGAGCAACATTATATTTTCGAGGGATTACCTGAGTTCTTATATTAAGTCTTCTAAGGATCTCCTTAGTGTCCTTGGATATATATTTCTTGGTTTTCCATCCTGTCTTTTTAAGGTGGCATTTTAAACAATTGGAATCGAAAAGTATCACCCCCTCCTCAAAATTGTAGTAGTCTAGGAATGAAATTAACTCCTTAAATGCTAAAGCCTCTGCTATGTTGCTGTTGGTCTGATTAACTATTATCCTTTTGGAGATTTTACTTTTATCCTTAAATACAATTACGAAAGCTAAAAATGCTTTTTGGTTTCGGATTGAAGCATCAGTATACGCAACAAACATTCCATCCCACCTAAATATGATTTAATACTAGCTTAACTGTACTAAACCAGAAGTTTACTGGAACACGATTGAAGAAAATAGAAAAACGAAGAAATATCAAGGAAATCTCATTAAATAATTGAATTTGCGGGTAAATTCAACTTTTTTAAAGATTAAAGAGAACAGTCATTTGACTGCTCCCTTTCACTTTCCTATATATATTTCAAGGAAGATTCAACCTCTGGGAAGGTCAACTATAATGAAGCTTTAATCATTTCATTCAAAACTCGTTTATACAAAAGCAAACGATGATTACGATAGGGATTCCTAGACCGCCTATAAGTAGGTCTTGCCTTTGCCCCCTCTTGAGCCACTTTCTTTGTGTAATAGGAATGTGCTTCATTTGCTTATTCATTCTCATTGCTTCTTAAACATCCAATGAATTTAGCGGATTATACTTATCATTTTGTTCCCTCAATTCATTCCCCCACATAGCAACATAACGCATTGTGACAGATATTGATTGATGACGCATTAGCTTTTGTATGGCAAAGGCACTCATACCAGACATAGCAAGACGATGGCAAAAGGTGTGTCAGAATGTGTGAGCAGATACCCGCATATCTTTAAAATTCATTTTGTTCCCTAGATAATTAAAAACTAACATCAAAGAGTTGTCAGTTAATTGAGTGTTATCCCGCTTCACAAATACATAGTCACTTAGATTTCCCCAATATTGCTTACAGAAAGTTTGATATCCCCCAAGTTCCTTCGCCAATTTATCTGTAATCGGAATGGTTTCTTTCCTTCTGCCTTTCCCAAAAACAGAAATAGATTTATTGATGCAATCAACGTCTGACCATTGAAGATTAATAATTTCACCCCGTCTGATTCCAGTACCAAGAATTGTAACTATAATCATATAATCTCGATAAGCCACATAGCTTTTTTCACGTTGTTTTATCCTTCTGTAGAAATTCAACACCTGCCGTATTTGTTCATCACTGAAGACATCAATCTTTACATCATCTTTTTGCATTTTGACCTTCTTGGCTGGGTTATTCTTAATGACCTCACATTCCACCATGTAATTTAAAAAGGCTCGGATTCTTAATAGCTTTGTGTTAATGGTACTAGGTTTATCGCCTTTCTCTTGGCATTTTAAAAGATATTGACGAACATGGCTGTACGTAATGTCTTCAACATTAACTACTTGGTTCTCTATGCAGTAATCAACAAATTTCCCTAAAAGCATTTCGTAATTTTTGATATTCGTCTTAGTTGTGTTCTTGAATTTCCTATCGTCCAAAAAATCTTGATAAGCAAATTTTAACAACAAAAAAACCACTCCCTTATTTTTTAGGAAGTGGTTTTTGCTATTGAAAATAATTATTTACATGACAGCTTCTCAAAAAGGTTGAAAAATGGGGGAAAAATAGCTATAACTATTTCTCAAATGTAGGGCTTAAAAGCCTTACATCATGCCGCCCATTCCACCCATGCCGCCCATATCAGGCATTCCAGCAGCACCAGCAGGTTCTGGTTTGTCAGCAACAACTGCTTCAGTTGTTAAGAACATTGCCGCAACAGATGCAGCATTTTGAAGAGCATAACGAGTTACTTTCGTTGGGTCAACGATACCAGCATCGATCATGTTTACCCATTCGCCAGTTGCAGCGTTGAAGCCTGTGCCAACTTCTTCACGCTTTAAGCGGTCAACAATGACAGAGCCTTCAAGACCTGCGTTGTGAGCGATTGTGCGAACTGGCTCTTCCATCGCACGTAATACGATGTTGATTCCTGTTGCTACATCACCTTCAGCTTGAATTTCAGCAACTTTACCGTATACGTTAAGAAGGGCCACACCACCACCGGATACGATACCTTCTTCAACAGCAGCACGAGTTGAGTTCAAAGCATCCTCGATACGAAGCTTGCGCTCTTTTAATTCAGTTTCAGTAGCAGCACCAACTTTGATAACCGCTACACCGCCAGCTAATTTAGCTAAGCGCTCTTGTAATTTTTCACGATCAAATTCAGAAGTAGTTTCTTCTAATTGAACGCGGATTTGGTTTACACGAGCAGCAATTGCTTCCGTTTCGCCAGCACCTTCAACGATTGTTGTGTTTTCTTTCGTTACAACCACTTTAGAAGCACGTCCTAAAGATGTAATTGTAGTAGTTTTCAATTCACGGCCTAGTTCTTCAGTGATTACTTCACCGCCAGTTAATGCAGCGATATCTTCAAGCATTGCTTTACGACGATCGCCAAAGCCTGGAGCTTTAACAGCAACAGCGTTAAATGTTCCGCGAAGCTTATTCACAACTAAAGTAGAAAGTGCTTCACCTTCAACGTCTTCAGCAACTAGCAATAATGGCTTGCTTTGTTGAACTACCTGTTCAAGAACAGGAAGAATTTCCTGAATGCTTGAGATTTTTTTGTCTGTGATTAAGATATATGGATTTTCTAAAACAGCTTCCATTTTGTCTGTATTAGTAACCATATATGCAGAAGTATAGCCACGGTCAAATTGCATACCTTCAACAACATCTAATTCAGTTGTGAAGCCTTTAGATTCTTCAATCGTGATAACACCGTCATTACCAACGCGCTCCATTGCTTCAGCGATCAATTGGCCAACTTCTTCATCAGCAGAAGAAATCGCAGCAACTTGTGCAATTGAAGCTTTGCTTTCGATTGGTTTAGAAATCGCTTTTAATTCTTCAACAGCAACAGCAACTGCTTTTTCGATTCCTTTGCGAATGCCCATTGGGTTAGCACCAGCTGTTACGTTCTTTAAGCCTTCACGAATCATTGCTTGAGCAAGAACTGTTGCAGTTGTTGTACCGTCACCAGCAACATCATTTGTTTTGCTAGCTACTTCAGCAACAAGCTTTGCACCCATGTTTTCGAATGCATCTTCTAATTCGATTTCTTTCGCAATAGTGACACCGTCATTGGTGATTAATGGTGAACCGAATTTTTTCTCAAGAACCACGTTACGTCCTTTAGGTCCAAGAGTAACTTTAACTGCATTTGCAAGTGCATCTACACCACGAAGCATCGCACGGCGAGCGTCTTCACTAAACATAATCTCTTTAGCCATAATTCAAAAAACCTCCTCATATTGTTAAAAAATTTTATTTTTTCAGGTATATTCCTTATTCGCCAATAACAGCAAGGATATCGCTTTCACGTAAAATTAAATATTCATTACCCTGGTATTTCACTTCTGTACCAGCGTATTTTGAGAAGATAATGCGATTTCCTACAGAAACTTCAAGTGCTACTCGTTCTCCGCTTTCAAGGACGCGACCAGTACCAACGGCAACAACTTTTCCTTCCTGAGGCTTTTCCTTAGCTGAGTCCGGTAAAACGATACCGCTTGCAGTTTTTTCTTCTGATTCAACAAGCTCAATAACAATACGATCACCTAATGGTCTTAACAAATCAAACAACCTCCTCAAAATTATGTAATTCTGACATTGTTAGCACTCTATGTGTTTGAGTGCTAACACAATTATTATAATAATCAATCTAAAAATCTTTTGCAAGTGTGATGCATAAAATTTTTAAAAAAAGACAGTTACTTTTACACAACCTTAAAAGTATGTGATATACAGGGAATTCTATACATTAATTTTTAAAGATAACATTTCATGATTGATACAAAAACTGTTTTAAGAGTAGAATGAAGAATAGTGCAAAAAATATTGAATGGAATTCAAAGGAGATTAAAATTTGAAACGGGAATATTGGATGATCATTATTGTTTACATTGGAATGCAGTTTTCCAGCCTCATAGGGATTCCCTTGTTGATGCTCAGCTTTAACAAATTAGGAATAAGCGTGAAGCTTGCGGTTCCTTATTGGCTCATCATCAGTTTTTCCATTGGCCTGATCATTGTCCTGACTATTTTACGAAAAGAAATGAAGCAATCAGTCTTTAACCAAAGAGGAACCAGCCTTGGCAGTTCAATCATCTGGGCAATTTTCGGGATCTTTTTAGCCTTATTCGCCCAATCAGTTGCCGCAAATATTGAGCAACTGATTGGAATTGACATGGGCTCAGAAAATACAAAGGATATTATTAAAATCATTGATACTTTTCCGTTAGCTATTTTGGTTAGTTCTATTTTCGGCCGATTCTAGAAGAAATCATATTTCGAAAAATAATTTTTGGGTCCCTTCATAAACGCTTTAACTTTTTTATTTCTGCTTTCATCAGCTCAGTTATTTTTGCCCTGGCCCACATGGAGCCAAAGCATATTCTCATTTATTCGGCGATGGGCTTTACGTTTGCCTTTCTCTACGTAAGAACGAAACATATCATTGTCCCAATTTTTGCTCATGTGGCTATGAATACATTGGTTGTCTTCCTTCAGTCTGCCTATAAAAATGATATTGAGAAACTACTTCACGACGCTGAGAAAGTTCAAAACTTCATCGGAGGATTTTTATGAGACGTTCACCATTGTTTTCTGGCTTCATTTATCTCCTGCTTGGCTCTTTATTTACTTATTTTGCAATCCAGGATGTCTCAAACAGCGGCTGGAGTTTTTTCAGCTATCTCCTTGTCGTGTTAGCTACGTTTGATTTTGGCTCAGGGCTTAGAATGATTTTCTTTTATTTTAAATTTAAGGATAAATTGAAAAAATAAAGAGGCTGACGCCAAACCGTCAGCCTCTTTGCTTTTATTGAGAATCCGTGTCTTCCTTGATCACCATTCTCTCTTTTCCTTTATATCTTCGTCTTTGTTTTTATCGAGGAACTTGCATCATGATTCAAATCTATTCTATACTCCACCAACCCGATTTGACAGCCAGGTCCTATTTTGATCCTATTGCCGCGAACAATATCAGCTGTTGTATTTTCCAGATGGATATAATCGCCTTCAATTACCTTAGCTTTAAGCGACCCAATTTCCTTTCCGAATGGAAGTAGCGTATTTTTTCTTTTTTTAATGATGATTTTTCCTCCGCCGATTTCCTCTGCAAAGCTTTCACCAAAGCGCAAACCGACCTTAATCGTATCAGCAGTTAATAATCCTTTGATTTCAAAGCCGCCGCTTGAAACAAACGTTTCATATTCAACATCGCCCTTTACCGATATACTTCCTTTAATAACCGCTTTATCACCGGTTAACCTTTCACCGGCTACAAGCAAGCCGAATATCTTTATTTTTTTCAAATACGCTTTGCCGCCGACTTCCATGGTCCCCATAACCAGCGTTTCATCTGCTTCGATATTACCATTGACAGTTGCTTCACCAAGTATTTTTACCGAACCTGTTTTGACATTTTGTTCCGAATCACTAGTTCCATATACATTAAAGGTAGAGCATTCCACATCATTTACAATCGTACCCTCACCTCTAATACTGATTTTGTCGTAACGTCCGCCGGGATAACTTCCAGATCCATTAATAATTAGGTTTTCGCCTTTTTTCATTGAATTTCCCCCCATTAGATCTTTCTGCTATCTACCACAAATGCTTTTTTATCAATAAAAGCTTCACCTGTAAATTCCACTAAATCAATTTTACAATTAGGACCAATCGTAATCCTGTTCCCTCGGACTACTTTAGCTGTTGTATTTTCAAGGTCTATTTTGTCCCCTTCAATTATTTCCGTTTCTAGCTGCGTTTGAAAAAGCGGCTTTAACAATTGGCCGATTAATGATCCTTTTTGTTTTACAGTAATCGTTTGTCCGCCGATTTCTTTTACTTTACATTCACCATAAATTTTAATGTCTACCTGTTCAGCATTTAATAACCCGCCAATCGTAAACTGGGAATCTGCTTTAAAAATTTCTGCCTCACAATCCCCGCCAACCTTTAGGAGGCCTTAATTCTTATTTCTTCACTTTTTACTTTGCCTCCGACTACAGCATTACCTGATACTTTTATATTTTCAACATACACGTTTTGTTCAATTTTTGTCGTTCCATCAATCGTCAGCTGCTGACTTTCGATTGTACCTTTGAATCTCGCATTTCCGTTTACTTTCGCTTTATCAGCCTTCATATTTCCAATGACTGTTCCTGAACCATTACATTCAAATTCACTGCATTCCACGTCACTGTTAACGGTTCCTCTGCCATTTATCTTAACAAGATGAAATTGTCCGCCATTAGATGCCCCAAAGCCATTGATGACCAAGTCTCCTCTTTGTTCCATCATCCATTCTCCTTTAAAATAATTTCAACTTAATTTCTTCCATACAGGTCATTAGCGAGAGCTGCGTAACGATCTTTGTTCCTCTTTCAAATTGAAAAGCTTCAGCATTGATTAACAGAAGACACGAGGAAACACCCAGCTTTCTAGTGATCACTAATTCGCCACTTTTTTGTTTAATTAAGGATTTGTTGTCCTTTAATACTTGAAGTAGTATCTTTCCTTCATCAAGATTGATTTCACCTGATTGAAGCAGCTTTTCTAAAACAAATACTTCAAGCATTCTTGAATAATCAAATTGCAGACCGCCCTTTTCCTGCTCTAAGTAAAAATCAACGACTGTCGTCGAAACAATGTTACGTTTTATTAACTCATCCTTTGTTAAATTTAAATCCGTTAGATTCGGGGAAAACATATCAGCCAATTCATCGAGAGAAAGATTTTCTTTCATCGTTTGAATCTTATCGATTCTTTCTAAAATCTTTTCTTTCGGAAAAAATGTTTCCTGACCAGTAAACGTTGATTTCCGTACAAACCACTCTTCCGGAATAAGGTCCTTACGTTTCCATCTATATAACTGTCCATACGATATTCCAGCTAGTTCTAACAAATCCTTTTTAGAAATTAACTCTTCGCTCATAACGAAAACCCCTTTCACAAAACTAATGTAACATAACACTGTTACGTTGTAAAGATGCTACAAAAAATTGGGAGTCAAAGAAAAAGGCCCTTCCACGATATAGTTCGCGAAAAAGCCTTCGTATTAACTATTCTTCTAGTTCCTGTGTCGGATAATGCTTTAAAAAGTATACGAGCGATTGAAGCTCGACCGCTAAGTCAATATGATGCACTCTTATCGAGGGCGGGACATTTAACCTTGCTGGGGTAAAATTTAAAATCCCTTTGACATTCGCTTTTACAAGCCTGTCGGTAATCATCTGGGCTACAGGAGCAGGCACTGTTAATATCGCAACGGGTATATTTTCATTGGATATATACTCCTCCATGTCATCCATAGGAAGAATGGGAACATCTCCAATCAATTTCCCCTTTTTTTCAGGAGCAATATCGAAGGCGCATTGAATTTTTGTATTATTATTTTTCAAAAAATTATAATTTAAAAAGGCGGTTCCAAGATTACCTACCCCGATTAAGGCTACCTTTGTGAGCTCATCCTGATCAAGAGTTTTACGGAAGAAGGTTAATAGGTAATTTACATTGTAACCATAGCCTTTTTTTCCTAATGCTCCGAAATAGGAAAAATCCCTTCGAATGGTTGCAGAGTCCACTTTCACTGCTTCACTTAATTCTGCTGAAGAAACTCGCTGCTTACCGGAAGCATGGAGGTTTTGTATAAATCGATAATATAACGGCAGCCGTTTTGCTGTCGCCTGTGGTATTTTCATCGTATCATTTATCATTAGACTCCTACACCCCGCATGAATAGTATAGTAAATTATTTTACTTGCTTTGTTCTCTTAAAATTGCCGTTTTCCCCCCGGTTTTTTCAACTAAATAAGTTGGCCCTATCACCATACCTTTATCAACTGCCTTACACATATCATAAACGGTTAACGCACAAGCCGACGCAGCTGTTAACGCTTCCATTTCCACACCCGTATTCCCTTTTGTTTTCACAAATGCAGAAATGGTTAATCTATTTTGATCATTATCATCTTGGTCCCATGAGAAGGTAATATTTACACCGGTTAACGGAATTGGGTGGCACATCGGAATGAGATCCCAAGTTTTTTTCGCAGCCATAACAGCAGCAACTTGCGCGACTGCTAACACATCGCCTTTTTTCATTTCATTATTCGTTATTTTTTCATAAATCTCTTTATTGACTGCAATGCTTGAATGAGCAAGCGCCGTGCGTGCCGTTTCTGGCTTATCACTAACGTCTACCATTTTCGCTCTGCCCTCTTCATTAAAATGAGTAAATTCTGCCATATTTTAAATCCTCCAATAAAATCATACACTATTTTTTCTTCTATGTGTGTGAAACTTTGAGCGAATTAAGCAAAATCAAGCTTTTTTTCATTCGACATATTTATTCTAATTTCCCCAATTATCCAGAGTTTATTGCCGACAAACTGGGAATACGGTACACTAGTCCTATGTAATAGAGGTGAAAAACAATGATTTTGTTGCAAGTAAATCAACTGGCAAAATATTATGGTGCTGAACTTATTTTATCGAATATAAAACTAGAATTACAAACCCGCGACCGTGTGGCACTCGTTGGCCGCAACGGTGCAGGAAAATCGACATTATTGAAGATTATAGCGGGACACTTGTCACATGATGGCGGTGAAATTTTTAAGCCGAAAGAAGTAACCATCGGTTATTTAGCGCAAAATACAGGTTTAGAATCGAATTTATCGATTTGGGATGAAATGCTGACTGTGTTCGAATCGCTTCTTTCTATGGAAAAGGCACTTCGTCAGCTTGAGGTACAAATGGCTGACACGAATGCGATGAAGGACAGTGGAAAATACGAGAGAATTCTAAATGAGTATGATGTGCTCCAAGTGAAATTTAAGGAACAGGGAGGGTATCAGTACGAAGCGGATATTCGCTCTGTTTTGCATGGATTGAATTTTCGCGAGCATAGTGTGATGGTTTCTAGTTTAAGCGGCGGGCAAAAAACTCGACTCGCCTTAGGAAAGCTCCTGTTAACAAAGCCCGATATCTTAATTTTGGATGAGCCTACTAACCATCTTGATATTGATACTCTTTCTTGGCTCGAACAATACCTGCAGAGCTATGATGGAGCTATTTTAATTGTATCACATGATCGTTATTTTTTAGATAAAGTGGTCTCACAAGTATATGAAGTCTCTCGTAAGCGAATGCAGAAATTTGTGGGTAATTATAGCGCCTACCTTGAACAAAAAGCAGCCAATTATGAACGGGATATGAAGCAATACGAGAAGCAGCAGCAGGAAGTTGCAAATCTACAGGATTTTATCCATCGAAACTTAGCACGGGCCTTCAACCACCAAAAGAGCCCAAAGCAGAAGGAAGAAGCTCGAAAAAATGGAGTTCTTGGACCGACCGCTTGGAGATGAAAAATCAGCCTCGTTCTCCTTTGAAATAGAGAAGCAAAGCGGGAATGATGTCCTATCAGTAGATTCCCTTGCGGTTGGGTATCAGGATGAAAAGGTCTCAGAGTCGATTTCCTTCCGCGCTTACCGAGGCGAAAGCATTGCTCTCGTTGGTCCAAACGGTATCGGCAAATCAACCTTGTTAAAAACGATTATTAAAAGGCTTCCTGCGCTTGCAGGGACGGTTTCCTATGGGACTAACCTTTCCATCGGGTATTACGACCAAGAACAGGCAGAGTTGACGTCTAATAAGCGTATTTTGAATGAGTTGTGGGATGATTATCCTTTAAAAGGTGAAAAGGAAATACGAACAGTATTAGGTAATTTCCTTTTTTCCGGTGATGATGTCTTAAAAATCGTTTCCACATTAAGCGGTGGTGAGAAAGCGCGTCTTGCCCTTGCCAAGCTCATGCTTGAGAAGGCGAATGTATTAATCTTAGATGAGCCGACCAACCATCTTGACCTTGATAGTAAAGAGGTACTCGAAAACGCACTTATCGACTACCCTGGTACCATTTTGTTTGTCTCCCATGATAGGTATTTTATTAATCGAATTGCAACAAAGGTCCTGGAGTTAAGTCAAAGTGGCAGCGCAGAATATCTTGGTGATTATGATTATTATCTTGAAAAAAAGAATGAGCAGGCTGAACTCGAAGCATTGGCCCTTGCTGCTTCTGTAAAAAAGTTGACTCAGACAGTGGCTGTCGAAAAGAATTCCTTCCAACAAGATAAGGAAGGCAAAAAACTTGAACGACAGCGAAAAAGAAAACTAGAAGAAATCGAAGTAAGAATTGAAGAGTTGGAAGAAGAAATCCAGGAATACGAGCAGTTACTTTGTGAGCCCGAAATCTTCCAAAATCACGAAAAGGTTTTAGAAATAAACTTAAATAATGAAAAAGCAAAGGCCGAGCTTGATCAACTAATGGAGGAATGGGCGGAGCTTGCTGAATAACTTAAGAACCCGGGCAATTTGCTCGGGTTTTTAAGTTGTTTGAACAGGAGAAATGGTATAAGAATTTTTATCGACAATTCTTTTGGAGATATCGACAAATTTCTTTGCGATCTCAATATTTATAAAAATTATTCTATCTTTTCCACAGGCTTATGCACATTAAAAACTTTATTTTCACAACTTTTTTTAGACTTTTCCACATTATCCACAATAAACGCTCTACTTATCCACACTATCCACAGTTTTTTAATGCTTATCCCCAAAAATCTCATAGTTAGTTGTTTTTGAATAGCATTTTATCCACAAAAAAAGCCGACCCCTTCAAAGGTCAGCCTCTAATCATTATAAATTTCGATATCTAATCCTGGGTTGGCATTTAGAGATAGTTCAGCTCTTATTCCCTTCTCGAACATAATACTTCCAGCGGCTGCAATCATGGCCGCATTATCCGTGCATAAGGATAACGGAGGAATGACTAATTCTATCGCCTCATTTTTTGAAAATGCCTTTTCTAAAGCAGCTCTAAGTCCTTTATTTGCGGCAACGCCACCAGCAACTAATACTTGGTTCACACTATATTCCGTTACAGCTCTTTCTGTCTTTTTCACTAATACCTCAATAACACTTGCTTGAAAGCTTGCTGCAAGGTCTTCTGGAGCGATTGCCTCGCCACGTTGTTCAGCATTATGCACAGTGTTTATAACAGCAGATTTTAAGCCACTGAAGCTAAAATCGTAGGATCCTTCCTCAAGCCAAGCCCGTGGCAAATCAATGTTCGCGTTTCCTTCCTGCGCTAAACGGTCAATATGCGGACCACCCGGATAAGGCTGATTTAATGTTCGCGCCACCTTGTCATAGGCTTCTCCGGCTGCATCATCTCGCGTTTCACCGATTACTTCAAAGTGGCATGCTTTTTCATGTATACAAGCTCTGTATGTCCACCTGACACAACCAGAGCTAAAAGTGGAAAGTTCAACTCTGTTACTAAACGGTTGGCATAAATATGACCAGCAATATGATGGACCGGTACTAGTGGGATACTATGCGCAAAAGCGACTGCTTTAGCGGCGTTAACTCCAATCAAAAGGGCGCCTACCAATCCGGGTCCTTCTGTTACAGCAATAGCATCAATTTCTGAAAAAGTAAGCTTGGCCTGGTTCATTGCCTCTTCCATTATAATTGTAATTTGTTCAACATGATGGCGAGACGCGATTTCAGGAACAACTCCGCCAAATCGTTTATGGCTTTCAATCTGTGATGCTACCACATTTGCAGCAATCTCACGACCATTCTTTATAATTGCAACGGCCGTCTCGTCACAGCTTGTTTCAATCCCCAATATATACTGATCTTTTTTCATAAGTTCACCCACATCACTAATCCATCTTCTTGATTATCTGAATAATAATTTTTTCGAATCCCACCATTTTGAAATCCTAATTTACGATAAAGGGATTGGGCAACGTGATTTGAAACTCTTACTTCAAGAGTCATACTCTTTGTACCCATTTCCATGGCGACAGACATTAACTTTTTCAACAACTCTTCCCCCAGTTTTCTACCTCGGTATTCAGGAAGAATGGCAACATTTGTTACATGAGCTTCATCGATTACGATCCAAGCCCCACAGTATCCAATGATTTTTTTGTCTTCCTCGAGAACAATATAAACTGCAAATTTGTTATTGTATAATTCATTCATGAAAGCTTCTCGGCTCCATGGTGTAGTAAAGGATGCATGCTCCACTTCTAAAATCTGGTCAATATCCTCTTCCCTCATATAGCGAAAAACAAAAGAATCTACCATATTTCTCTATCCTATCCCTTTAAGATTTTCCCTTTTGCTTCTAACCATTTTGCTTCAGCCTCTGCTAAGCGAATATAGTTTGGAACAAAAGAATGTACGTCTTCTCCTTGCTTGTCTTTACCCAATAGTCCTAGCTCTGAAGGACGAGGATTATGTTCCGTTAGGGCAGCGAATACGGCTTGTGGTCCTAATAATTCTTCCAATTTCGGACGGTGTATCAATAAGTCATTCCCAACAAAGAGAATTTGTTTAGAGATATCTTTTAATCTTTCGGCCAATTCGTTAACAAGACTAATTGATCCTGCTCAACCGTTACAAGCTCTCCATCTTGAAACTGAAATAGACCTGTATAGACTTGTCCCCTTCTTGCATCAAATAATGGAGATACATAGCCATCAAAGTAGCGACCCGGTCCGGAAGCAAGAATTTCAAGACTGGATATTCCTACAAGCGGAATATTTAATGTCCATGCTAATGTTTTAGCAATCGTAACTCCAATCCTTACTCCTGTATAGGAGCCCGGTCCTTTTGCAACAACAATTTTCGCTAAATCTGCCGGCATCCTTTCACAATCCTTCATTAAGGTCTGAATGGCGGTCATGATTCGAACGGAATGATTCTTTTTTAGATTTGTAATATACTCGCCAAGCACCTGATTATCTTCTAAAAGCGCTACTCCTAAAGCATAGTTAGAAGTATCAATTGCTAGTATTGTCATGAAAAAATCTCCTTACATATTTGCTCATATCTTTTTCCCTTTGGCATGAGTACTATTTTCCTTTTTTCTTCATCTTCATGGTACAAGAAAATCGCCAAATGCTCACTAGGAAGCTGTTCTTCAATTAAATGAGCCCATTCGACTACTGTTACTCCATCACCTTCAAAGTATTCATCGAAGCCTAAGTCTTCATATGAATCTGCTACACGGTATACATCCATATGATACAAAGGCAATCTACCGTTATATTCTTTTATAATCGTAAATGTTGGACTATTTACTGTTTTCTTTATTTCCAACCCTCGGGCCAACCCTTTTGTGAAGGTTGTTTTCCCTGCGCCTAGATCACCTTCAAGGGCAATAACATCTCCAGGCTTTAAAAAGCCGGCCAGCATGGCTGCAAATTGGTCTGTTTCATTAGAATTCATGGTATCTAGCTCAAATTGCTTCATTTAATCACCTATTAATTATAGCATGCTTGTCACTATCTTCATTTTACCTTATTTATGTGCAAAAAAACCCTAGGATGTCTCCTAAGGGTGCATTTTATTATTATAAAAGACAATAAAAAAGTCGAAACAGGGTTTCGACTCAATTACAACTATTAAGTGACGGTCTGGACGGGACTCGAACCCGCGACCTCCTGCGTGACAGGCAGGCATTCTAACCAACTGAACTACCAGACCAAATTGCGGAGGCAGGATTTGAACCTGCGACCTTCGGGTTATGAGCCCGACGAGCTACCAGACTGCTCCACCCCGCGACGATAAAAAATTCGCACCATACTATTATATGTTCTAAACATAAATGTATACATGCATTTCAAAAATAAAACAGCCTGGCAACGTCCTACTCTCACAGGGACAAAGTCCCAACTACCATCGGCGCTGAGAAGCTTAACTTCCGTGTTCGGTATGGGAACGGGTGTGACCTTCTCGCCTTAATTGCCAGACTATTTACTTTGAGGTTTCATTCCCTCAAAACTAGATAATGTAGAAGAAGTTTTGTAAAATCGAGTTCGCTTTAAAAATGTCTAGCTGCGGCTCCTAACTTCTCGGCCGTTTCGATCCGTCCCCACAAATCCAAAACCGGGATTTGTAGTGCCGGCTCTCCAACGTCTGTCGAAGTTGAACAGTCGCCTCCGCATTTCGTTTTGGTTAAGTCCTCGAACGATTAGTATCAGTCAGCTCCACACGTCACCGCGCTTCCACCTCTGACCTATCAACCTGATCATCTTTCAGGGTTCTTACTAGCTTGACGCTATGGGAAATCTCATCTTGAGGGGGGCTTCATGCTTAGATGCTTTCAGCACTTATCCCGTCCGCACATAGCTACCCAGCGATGCCTTTGGCAAGACAACTGGTACACCAGCGGTGCGTCCATCCCGGTCCTCTCGTACTAAGGACAGCTCCTCTCAAATTTCCTGCGCCCACGACGGATAGGGACCGAACTGTCTCACGACGTTCTGAACCCAGCTCGCGTACCGCTTTAATGGGCGAACAGCCCAACCCTTGGGACCGACTACAGCCCCAGGATGCGATGAGCCGACATCGAGGTGCCAAACCTCCCCGTCGATGTGGACTCTTGGGGGAGATAAGCCTGTTATCCCCGGGGTAGCTTTTATCCGTTGAGCGATGGCCCTTCCATGCGGAACCACCGGATCACTAAGCCCGACTTTCGTCCCTGCTCGACTTGTAGGTCTCGCAGTCAAGCTCCCTTATGCCTTTACACTCTACGAATGATTTCCAACCATTCTGAGGGAACCTTTGGGCGCCTCCGTTACTCTTTAGGAGGCGACCGCCCCAGTCAAACTGCCCACCTGACACTGTCTCCCACCCCGATCAGGGGTGCGGGTTAGAATTTCAATACAGCCAGGGTAGTATCCCACCGACGCCTCCACCGAAGCTAGCGCTCCGGCTTCTCAGGCTCCTACCTATCCTGTACAAGCTGTACCAAAATTCAATATCAGGCTACAGTAAAGCTCCACGGGGTCTTTCCGTCCTGTCGCGGGTAACCTGCATCTTCACAGGTACTATAATTTCACCGAGTCTCTCGTTGAGACAGTGCCCAGATCGTTACGCCTTTCGTGCGGGTCGGAACTTACCCGACAAGGAATTTCGCTACCTTAGGACCGTTATAGTTACGGCCGCCGTTTACTGGGGCTTCGATTCAGAGCTTCGCTTACGCTAACCCCTCCTCTTAACCTTCCAGCACCGGGCAGGCGTCAGCCCCTATACTTCGCCTTGCGGCTTCGCAGAGACCTGTGTTTTTGCTAAACAGTCGCCTGGGCCATTCACTGCGGCTCTTCGAGGCTATTCACCCCAAAGAGCACCCCTTCTCCCGAAGTTACGGGGTCATTTTGCCGAGTTCCTTAACGAGAGTTCTCTCGCTCACCTTAGGATTCTCTCCTCGCCTACCTGTGTCGGTTTGCGGTACGGGCACCTTTTATCTCGCTAGAGGCTTTTCTTGGCAGTGTGGAATCAGGAACTTCGGTACTAAATTTCCCTCGCTATCACAGCTCAGCCTAACGCAAGTGGGATTTGCCTCACTTGCAGCCTAACTGCTTAGACGCGCATATCCAACAGCGCGCTTACCCTATCCTCCTGCGTCCCCCCATTGCTCAAACGATAAAGAGGTGGTACAGGAATATCAACCTGTTGTCCATCGCCTACGCCTTTCGGCTTCGGCTTAGGTCCCGACTAACCCTGAGCGGACGAGCCTTCCTCAGGAAACCTTAGGCATTCGGTGGATGAGATTCTCACTCATCTTTCGCTACTCATACCGGCATTCTCACTTCTAAGCGCTCCACCAGTCCTTACGGTCTAGCTTCAACGCCCTTAGAACGCTCTCCTACCACTGACATCAACGATGTCAATCCACAGCTTCGGTGATACGTTTAGCCCCGGTACATTTTCGGCGCAGAGTCACTCGACCAGTGAGCTATTACGCACTCTTTAAATGGTGGCTGCTTCTAAGCCAACATCCTGGTTGTCTAAGCAACTCCACATCCTTTTCCACTTAACGTATACTTTGGGACCTTAGCTGGTGGTCTGGGCTGTTTCCCTTTTGACTACGGATCTTATCACTCGCAGTCTGACTCCCACGGATAAGTCTTTGGCATTCGGAGTTTGTCTGAATTCGGTAACCCGATGAGGGCCCTAGTCCAAACAGTGCTCTACCTCCAAGACTCTTACTACGTGAGGCTAGCCCTAAAGCTATTTCGGAGAGAACCAGCTATCTCCAAGTTCGATTGGAATTTCTCCGCTACCCACACCTCATCCCCGCACTTTTCAACGTGCGTGGGTTCGCCTCCATCCAGTGTTACCTGGACTTCACCCTGGACATGGGTAGATCACCTGGTTTCGGGTCTACGACCACATACTAATTCGCCCTATTCAGACTCGCTTTCGCTGCGGCTCCGTCTTTTCAACTTAACCTTGCATGTAATCGTAACTCGCCGGTTCATTCTACAAAAGGCACGCCATCACCCATAAACGGGCTCTGACTACTTGTAGGCACACGGTTTCAGGAACTATTTCACTCCCCTTCCGGGGTGCTTTTCACCTTTCCCTCACGGTACTGGTTCACTATCGGTCACTAGGGAGTATTTAGCCTTGGGAGATGGTCCTCCCTGCTTCCGACCGGATTTCACGTGTCCGGCCGTACTCAGGATCCACTCAGGAGGGAACGAAGTTTCAACTACAGGGTTTTTACCTTCTATGACGGACCTTTCCAGATCGCTTCATCTACCCCGTTCCTTTGTAACTCCATGTTGAGTGTCCTACAACCCCAAGAGGCAAGCCTCTTGGTTTGGGCTATGTCCCGTTTCGCTCGCCGCTACTCAGGGAATCGCGTTTGCTTTCTCTTCCTCCGGGTACTTAGATGTTTCAGTTCCCCGGGTATGCCTTCACTACCCTATGTATTCAGGTAAAGATACTGTTCCATTACGAACAGTGGGTTTCCCCATTCGGAAATCTCCGGATCAAAGCTTACTTACAGCTCCCCGAAGCATATCGGTGTTAGTCCCGTCCTTCATCGGCTCCTAGTGCCAAGGCATTCACCGTGCGCCCTTTCTAACTTAACCTAAAAGGTTTGTTTCTCTTATTAAAAAGAAACGAAAAACTAAATTGGCGATAACTCGATGTTTTACTTTGACTTCTTCTTTACGATTATCTAGTTTTCAAAGAACGAATAAAAAAAGCTTCGAATAAAAAAGCTTTGAGAGAATTGCTCCCTCAAAACTAAACAAACAAAGAACGTGTAATAAACAAACTGTTTTGTCTGGCTCATACGTCCAGCTTTTATCCTTAGAAAGGAGGTGATCCAGCCGCACCTTCCGATACGGCTACCTTGTTACGACTTCACCCCAATCATCTGTCCCACCTTAGGCGGCTGGCTCCTTACGGTTACCCCACCGACTTCGGGTGTTACAAACTCTCGTGGTGTGACGGGCGGTGTGTACAAGGCCCGGGAACGTATTCACCGCGGCATGCTGATCCGCGATTACTAGCGATTCCGGCTTCATGTAGGCGAGTTGCAGCCTACAATCCGAACTGAGAATGGTTTTATGGGATTGGCTTAACCTTGCGGTTTTGCAGCCCTTTGTACCATCCATTGTAGCACGTGTGTAGCCCAGGTCATAAGGGGCATGATGATTTGACGTCATCCCCACCTTCCTCCGGTTTGTCACCGGCAGTCACCTTAGAGTGCCCAACTGAATGCTGGCAACTAAGATCAAGGGTTGCGCTCGTTGCGGGACTTAACCCAACATCTCACGACACGAGCTGACGACAACCATGCACCACCTGTCACTCTGTCCCCCGAAGGGGAACGTCCTATCTCTAGGATTGTCAGAGGATGTCAAGACCTGGTAAGGTTCTTCGCGTTGCTTCGAATTAAACCACATGCTCCACCGCTTGTGCGGGCCCCCGTCAATTCCTTTGAGTTTCAGCCTTGCGGCCGTACTCCCCAGGCGGAGTGCTTAATGCGTTAGCTGCAGCACTAAAGGGCGGAAACCCTCTAACACTTAGCACTCATCGTTTACGGCGTGGACTACCAGGGTATCTAATCCTGTTTGCTCCCCACGCTTTCGCGCCTCAGCGTCAGTTACAGACCAGAAAGTCGCCTTCGCCACTGGTGTTCCTCCACATCTCTACGCATTTCACCGCTACACGTGGAATTCCACTTTCCTCTTCTGCACTCAAGTCCCCCAGTTTCCAATGACCCTCCACGGTTGAGCCGTGGGCTTTCACATCAGACTTAAAGGACCGCCTGCGCGCGCTTTACGCCCAATAATTCCGGACAACGCTTGCCACCTACGTATTACCGCGGCTGCTGGCACGTAGTTAGCCGTGGCTTTCTGGTTAGGTACCGTCAAGGTACCGGCAGTTACTCCGATACTTGTTCTTCCCTAACAACAGAGCTTTACGACCCGAAGGCCTTCATCGCTCACGCGGCGTTGCTCCGTCAGACTTTCGTCCATTGCGGAAGATTCCCTACTGCTGCCTCCCGTAGGAGTCTGGGCCGTGTCTCAGTCCCAGTGTGGCCGATCACCCTCTCAGGTCGGCTACGCATCGTCGCCTTGGTGAGCCGTTACCTCACCAACTAGCTAATGCGCCGCGGGCCCATCTGTAAGTGATAGCGTGACGCCATCTTTCAACTTTCCCTCATGAGAGGAAAAGGATTATCCGGTATTAGCTCCGGTTTCCCGAAGTTATCCCAGTCTTATAGGCAGGTTGCCCACGTGTTACTCACCCGTCCGCCGCTAACCAATAGGAGCAAGCTCCTATTGATTCGCTCGACTTGCATGTATTAGGCACGCCGCCAGCGTTCGTCCTGAGCCAGGATCAAACTCTCCAAGAAAGTTGATTAGCTCATTTGTTACGTTGGCTTAGCTTCACTTTCAAATGAAAGATTCACTAATAATATTGTTTGTTTGCACGTTTTTGTTTGTTTAGTTTTCAAAGAACAAATTCAAAAAATCATTTTGGAGCGGGTGATGGGAATCGAACCCACTACATCAGCTTGGAAGGCTGAGGTTTTACCAGTAAACTACACCCGCAAATAAAATATTTAAAATGGTCGGGAAGACAGGATTCGAACCTGCGACCCCTTGGTCCCAAACCAAGTGCTCTACCAAGCTGAGCTACTTCCCGTTAATAATGGCGCGCCCGGAAGAAGTCGAATCCACAACCTTCTGATCCGTAGTCAGACGCTCTATCCAATTGAGCTACGGGCGCATTTATTAAGTCAACTTTTATAGTTTATCAAACTCAGTTAAGTTTGTCAACAAGTTTTTTTGGTGCGGCCGAGAGGACTTGAACCTCCACGGGGTTGCCCCCACTAGGCCCTCAACCTAGCGCGTCTGCCATTCCGCCACGACCGCATTTGAATTAGCGACAAAAATAATCATAACAGATTATTTAGCTTCTTACAAGAGGAAAAAACTGGTGCGGGTGAAGGGAGTCGAACCCCCACGCCTTGCGGCGCCAGATCCTAAGTCTGGTGCGTCTGCCAATTCCGCCACACCCGCATATAATGTTAAAATGGTGAGCCATGAAGGACTCGAACCTTCGACCCTCTGATTAAAAGTCAGATGCTCTACCAACTGAGCTAATGGCTCATTCTACCCTTTAATCTCAAGGGAATATTCAGGATTAAAATGGCTGGGCTAGCTGGATTTGAACCAACGCATGTCGCAGTCAAAGTGCGATGCCTTACCGCTTGGCTATAGCCCATTGATATTAACTTCATAAATACTTTTCAGAGCAAACTTTACGAAAATTCACAGCAGAAACATTAAATTACAAATGAATAACTACCTGAATCGCTCCTGTAGTTAAATGTTCCGGCATCACTATGATTTCATAAAAAAACAATTAAAGTGGCGGTCTGGACGGGACTCGAACCCGCGACCTCCTGCGTGACAGGCAGGCATTCTAACCAACTGAACTACCAGACCAAAACATTAAATTGAAGAAACAGGAAATGATGTATTTCTCATTTCCCATCCCTGATGACCCCTACGGGACTCGAACCCGTGTTACCTCCGTGAAAGGGAGGTGTCTTAACCGCTTGACCAAGGGGCCTAAACATGGCGGAGAAGGAGGGATTTGAACCCTCGCGCCGGTTACCCGACCTATACCCTTAGCAGGGGCACCTCTTGAGCCACTTGAGTACTTCCCCTTTGGCTCCGCAGGTAGGACTCGAACCTACGACCGATCGGTTAACAGCCGATAGCTCTACCACTGAGCTACTGCGGAATAATACTAACATCTTCAACGATATAAAGCAAATGCCTTATCGACTCTTTACATTATAATGACGATATAATATAAAGTCAATATGAATTTTTAGATAAAGATTTTTTCTTTAAATATCTCTTATTCAAAAGTTAATTCTTTGATCTTCTTTAATTTTCCTCTGCATTTTCCACATACATATCTACTAGTGTCAATACTTCTTTTTCTCTTATAGTGAAGACGGCATTTTGTGCATTCATATAGAAGAACCTTTTTAGCTGATCGCTTTTTTGGCTTCTCTGTAAGCTGGCTGCAAAATCTTGGTGCCCCGACCTTTTTTAACAACCATCTAAATTCTGGATCACGATGCTGATATCCTTTCCCCTCTAGATGTAAATGGTAATGGCAGAGCTCATGTTTTATAATCCCAATTAATTCTTTTATCCCTAATTGTTCTAGATACTTTTTATTGATTTCAATATTATGTGTGCCTAAAAGATATCGTCCACCTGTAGTTCGCAATTTAGAGTTAAACGTAACCCGATGCTTAAATGGTTTTCCAAATTCCTCTAATGATAATTTCTCCACTAATTCTTGTAACTCTTTCTCCTCCATTTTATCCCCCTCACTTTCAAGAAGAACGTGACAAACTATTATAGCATATAATGTATATACCTTAATGATGTACTTTTCGGGAGGTTTGACTATGCCGACTTGGTTTCAAAACCAAATGAAAAGAGCCTTTTATGAGAAAGATCGCTACCAAATTAAGCTTTTAAACCAATGCTGGTTTTTTTACAGAAAAAAGGGATGACATAAAACAAAAGGGTTAGACCCCTTAATCACAAAATCCAGAAATAGCGCACCTAGTTTAGCACTATACTTTATTTCGTGAGGAGTCTGACCCTTATGAGTCATCTTCATTCTTTTTATTCACCCGGCGTTAGCATCGTCAACGCTACTCGTCCTTTATTCATATCCACTGAATCAACCCAGACCGTTACAACATCACCCACCGATACAATGTCCAATGGATGTTTAACGAATCGATTGCTTAACTTTGAAATATGAACAAGCCCGTCTTGCTTTACACCAATATCAATAAAAGCACCAAAATCCACAACATTTCGAACTGTGCCTTGAAGCTCCATTCCAGCTTTCAAGTCTTCTAATTTTAAGACATCCTTTTTCAGAAGTGGGCGAGGTAAATCATCGCGCGGATCTCTTTCCGGTCTTACTAAGGCATCGATAATATCTTTTAAGGTTAACTCCCCAATTGAAAGTTCTTCCGACACAGCCGTAAGATCGAGACCGCTCAGGCCTCTTAACTCCTCTGTTCCAAGATCGTCAGCTGAAAAACCTAATTTCGTTAATAATTTTTTCACTTCATCATAGTTTTCCGGATGAATTCCCGTCCGGTCAAGCGGGTGTTTTCCACCTATCACTCGTAAGAAACCTATCGCCTGTTCATAGGTCTTCGCACCAAGACGAGGCACCTTCTTTAGTTGAACCCTGCTTGTAAATTTCCCTTCCTCTTCACGCCTTTTCACTATATTATTAGCAGCAGTTTTCGTCAATCCTGCCACATACTGTAAAAGTGACGAAGAAGCCGTATTTACATTTACCCCTACACGGTTTACTGCCGTTTCCACAACAAAATGCAGGGATTCCGATAGGCGCTTCTGAGAAACATCATGCTGGTATTGGCCAACACCAACTGATTTCGGATCAATTTTAACCAATTCAGCAAGCGGATCCTGCAAGCGTCTAGCAATCGAAACCGCACTTCGTTCTTCTACTTGGAAATTCGGAAACTCTTCTCTTGCAAGATCAGATGCTGAATAAACACTTGCCCCTGCCTCATTAACAATAAGATAAAAGATTTCTTCATCCATTTCTTTTAATATATCAGCTACGAACTGCTCTGTTTCCCGTGAGGCTGTGCCATTACCTATCGCAGCCATTTCCACTTTATATTCACGGAGAATGTTAATAAACTTTTCTCTTGCTTCCTTTGTTTTATTGGCAGGTGGATGCGGATAGATGACATCAATTTTTAATACCTTTCCCGTGTCATCAACCACTGCTAATTTACATCCTGTCCGATAGGCAGGATCTACACCGATTACGACTTTCCCTTTTAGCGGTGGCTGCAAAAGCAGATTACGAAGATTTTCGGAGAATATATGTATGGCCTGTTCTTCTCCCTTCTCAGTTAGTTCACTGCGGATTTCCCGCTCAATGGACGGCTGGATAAGCCTCTTGTAGCTATCTTCAATCGCTTCTAAAACAACTGGCGCTGCCGGTGAATATTGATTGCGAATCCATTTTTTTGAAAGATAAGACATAACCAAATCGGTATTCATCTTAATCGAAACCCTTAGAATTTCCTCTTTTTCACCGCGATTTAAAGCAAGAATCCGATGAGGAACAATTTTGTTTACAGGTTCTTCATACTCATAATACATCTCATAAACTTTTTTCTCGTCTTTTTCCGCTTCTTTCACAGCAGAAACTACAGTACCTGACTTAGTGGTCTCTTTCCGAATCCATTTCCTGCTCTCAGCGTCATCGGAAACCACTTCTGCAATAATGTCTTTTGCTCCAGCAACAGCATCATCAATTGTGAGAACTTCTTTTTCTTCCGATAAAAATTCTTTTGCTTTTTCTTCGATGCTCTCCTTAGAAAAGGTCAATAACCATTCCGCTAACGGCTCTAAGCCCTTTTCTCTTGCAACTGTAGCCTTTGTTCTCCTCTTTTGTTTATATGGACGATATAAATCCTCCACTTCTTGGAGTTTTTCAGCACGAGAAATCTTTTGATTTAATTCATCAGTTAATTTACCCTGTTCGGCAATAATGCGGAGAACTTCTTCTTTTCTTTGCTCAAGATTTTGAATATATTGCCAACGGTCTAATATATTACGAATCTGAACTTCATCAAGCGCTCCTGTCATTTCTTTTCGATAACGAGCAATGAAAGGAACGGTATTACCATCATTTAATAAAGAAATAACACTTTTTACTTGCTTGAAGGAAATAGCCTGCTCTGCTGCTATCTTTCCATAAAGCTGTTCATCTTTTACTACTGTATCATTCACAAAAAATCCTCCACTTCTTTTTTCCATATTGTATCAAATAAACCGATGCGTTTCATTATTAGAGCAGTATCATCCAAACCAAGCAAAATATTTTTAACAAAAAAAGCAAGCTAATTAGCTTGCTTAAGCAAAAATATGAGGGCAGAGATATGTATAAAAAAACGCTCTTTTAGAGAAAGAGCGTGCATTATGCTAAAATTCGATGAGACCTAAGCTTACCTGCAAGGCTTCATCCACCTTTTCCATCATTTCGTCATCGAGATGGGTAATTTTATCGGTTAACCGCTGTTTATCAATTGTACGAATCTGTTCTAAAAGTATGACTGAGTCTCGTTCAAAACCGTACCGCTTCGCATCAATTTCAACATGAGTCGGAAGCTTCGCCTTTTGAATCTGGGCTGTAATCGCTGCAACAATAACTGTGGGACTAAACCGATTCCCGATGTCGTTTTGGATGACAAGTACAGGACGGACGCCGCCTTGTTCAGAACCAACAACTGGGGATAGGTCCGCGAAATAAACGTCACCACGCTTGACAATCAAAGGGTTATCCTCCGCTTACAAGACGTTCTACTGTGTGTTCTGCCTCATATTCTGCCTGGAATGCTTCCGATGCAATCCGTAAATTTATTTTTGCCATTTCCATGTATCCACGTCTCATGGATTCGCGAATCTGTCTTTTTTTACGTTCGCGTAAATACATTTTTGTAGCTTGGTAAATAAATTCGCTGCGATTGACATTTTCTTGCTTTACAAAACCATCTAATTCGGTTAAAAGATGTTGCGGTAATTTCACTAAGATTTCCGTAGTTGCGCCGGATTCAGACACAAACATACACCTCCACCATCACTACACACCATTTTTATCTGTACCATATTCAATAATACCACTAATCAAACTAAATGCATAGACTAATTACAATACTACTGTATTATAAGCCAATAAAAGATTCTTTTATGCACGAAACATTCGCAATATCATAATTATGTTAGATTTCAGCTATTTAATCCTTATTTTTCTTCAAGTAAATAATTTTTTAAAACGGTTATTTTGCCGCCCTTTTTGTAAAGGCGCGGTACGCGATGGGCAATAATGCATGGGACCTCGTAATTAATTGTATCTAGTTTTTCAGCAATATCATTAACGGATAGGAATTGACCTGATTGCTCCCCGATTAAAGTAACTGTCGTCCCAACAGGAACATAATGAGGAAGCCGGACCATGCACTGGTCCATGCAAATCCTTCCGACAATAGGCGAACGCTTTCCATCGACAAGCACTTCCTGACCCGACAGCTTACGAATCCATCCATCAGCATAACCAATCGGAATCGTACCAATCCATTCCCCGCCCTCTGCCTCAAAGGTCGCTCCATAACTGACTTTATCGCCTTTTTGAAGCTGCTTTACATGGACAAGCCTTGATTTAAGCGAAAAAGCTTCTTTCAAGGCAAATGGTATTTCTTCTTCCATTTCAAGAGAAGGAGTTAATCCATACATCGCAATTCCTAGCCGAACGGCATTAAAATAGGCACTTGGGAATCGTATCGCCGCAGCACTATTGCTGCTATGAACGTATCTTGGGCGCACTTTCAGAACACTGAGCAATTCTCGAAACATTTCTAATTGGGTTTGAAAATAAGTTTGATCCAGTTCATCTGCGGTAGCAAAATGAGTATAGATTCCTTCGAGGAAAAAGCGTCTATCTTCTAGAATCATTTGCTCGATATCAGTTAGTTCTTTCTTGGTTCGAATACCAATCCTCCCCATTCCGGTATCGAGCTTAATATGAACAGATAGTTTATCATCCGCTTTTAAATATTCTTTTGCCTTCTGCAGCCATTCCTGTTGAAAAACAGTGATAGTAATACCATAGCTAACGGCGATATGAGCATCCTCTGCTCTTGTTGCGCCTAGGACAAGAATTGGAGCGTGTATCCCTTTATTCCGCAATGCAATTGCTTCATCCATAAAAGCAACTGCCAAATAGGCGGCACCTGCTTCAAGTGCGGTCTCTGCTACTTGAATATCTCCGTGACCATAGGCATTTGCTTTCACAACCGCAATAACGTCCACATCTTGCGGCAAAAGTTTTTTAACAGAGGCCACATTGGAGCGGATACAATCTAAATCCACTTCTGCCCAAGTATCTCTATAGAAAAAGCCTTGCTTTTCCATGGTTCCACTTCCTAAATTACAGATTCAATTATAGTTTCATTTTATCATAAAAATTATTATACTCCATTTCACAAACAAAGTTGATGAATATGGTGATTTCACAAAAAGAAAAACGGCCCTAAAAGAGGCCTGCATGGTTATTACATTTATTTTACTGCATCACCTTGAACAGATTTTGCTACTTCAACAAATTCATTTCTCGTTAGGTTTTTCGATGCGATCATATAATCAACACCATCTTGTGTCCAAGAAATGGAGTGGTCTGATACAGCACCAATGGTAACACCTAAATCCACTAAATCCCCGTCTACATTCTCTGGAGAAACGGATGCTTCTTTAGCAGCGACTTTTTCCTCAATAAGTGTGTATGATTTTTTTCCCTCATAAGTAAGAACGCTCCGCTGGCCACCTTCAATCTTCACTTCATCTTCTTTAATTAATTTTGTTCCTGAAATCTCTGCAGTCGGATATTTCACCGTAAAGGCTTGATCGCCTGCTTTTGCCATTGCTGGTAATCCAAGCTGGGCACGTGTCATATTCTTTTTCATATCGAAATCATCCTTGTTGAAATTGGCATTAAAATCCATTTTCGAAAATTCAACCGTTACAAGGGCATTCCGGTCAGGGTCCATCACTTTTACGACTGCTGGTGATAAGTCACTTTTATTCAGCTTAATTTCTTGGGTTGGAAGCATACTATTATTTTGGTAACGTGTTTTGGTTTCAAATACATAATAATCCTTGGTCGTAGAGAACTTGGCATTTTTATCTGCCACGATGTCCTTAATCAGTGATTCATATAAATAAGCTTGACTGCTATTTTGCGGCCAATCACTTTGGAAGCGGAAACTCTTATTTAGTGCCGGCGTAAGGACGAATACACCTTCATCATTCCTTAGAATCATTTGGCTTTGATCCTTTCCAGCATTTTTTAAATTCACACGGTAAAAAGTGGGATCTTTATGCCAAATATCCACGTTATAAACCTGTGAATCAGTTCCCATTTTTAATGTCATCTTGGCATTTACTTTATATCCAGATAAGTCCCCAAGTTTGCCATTTAACTCTTTCACCACATCATCTTGTGATTTAGAACCACAGGCAGCCAACAAAAAGATGACCATCAGCCCCGAAGCAAGCAGCAACAACTTTTTCCTCATTCCTTCAACCCCTTCTTGTCTCATATGATTATGGAGAAGAGAAAGGCAGGGATCAGGCAGTGGATAATTTGCTTTCCAAAATGACCATAGCTGACCTTGTCTCTCCTATTTCCCTATGAATATATGAAACAACCTTACGGATTATGCTTATGAGGTTGAAAGAAAAGCGGAAGCGCCTTGGTCAGCCCCGACAAGCGGTGAAGGGCCTGCTGGTGAAGTCGCCTTTTGACTTCATCGGCAGGACCGAAACGACCCGAGGGGCTAGGCGCTGGAGCTGGACAGTTCTCAAAGTTTATAAATACTTGGGCATTATTCGTCTTCGATTATCACTTCGGCTACAGCATAGTCTCGGCTATGGGAGATGGATAGGTGCGCACGAACCTCTGGTTTTCCGAAAAAGGGCTTCCCTAGTTCATCCGTTAAGATTTCAATATCTAAAAATGATAGCTTTTTTCCGATTCCTGTACCCATAGCTTTTGAAAAGGCTCTTTGGCTGCGAATCTCCCGCCAAATACTCAACGCAGCGGCTCCCGGAAAGTGTTTCGAACCGATCCTTTTCCCTAGGGGTCAATATACGGTCAATTAGTTTCTTTTGTCTAGTTAACAATTCATCTATCCGTGATAGTTCAATAATATCGATGCCAATTCCTTTAATCATGTTTTCATCTTCCTTCTATTTAAATAACAACGAGCATAATAATAATAGTGTACAAGTTTAAAATTCCGACAACAATGATTTAATAAAAACATGAGGAGGTTTGAGATGTTTACAAGAACGGAGAGCTTTCGGGCATTTATCCGCTATTATCCGATTGTTTCTATTATTATAGCCATTCATTTAGTATTATACCTACTCACTGTTTTGCCAATATTCCCTAACTACTGGATTGTTGAAACATTTTCTGGAGTCAACCTATATATTATGGAAGGAGAACTTTGGAGGCTACTTACCCCAACCTTTTTGCATAGCGGCTTTTCACATATGCTATTAAATAGCTTTTCCCTTCTCCTTTTTGGTCCAGCACTCGAGCGGATGCTTGGTCGTATAAAGTTTTTATTCGTCTACCTCGTTTCCGGTCTAATCGCAAATATCGCCACGCTAGTATTCGAGCCACTAACCTATACCCACGTTGGTTCAAGTGGCGCGATTTTTGGCCTTTTTGGTTTTTACCTTGCCATTATCATGTTTCGAAAAGATAGGCTATCGCGACAGCATTCGCAAATTATCATGATTCTTTGTATTGTTAGTTTGATTATGACATTTCTACAACCAAATATTAATATTGTAGCTCATTTATCTGGAATAATCGGAGGCTTTACGCTCGGTGCTATTCGCTATTTTAATAAAAAGGACTTCTTCGATTCAATGAGAAGTGCAGCATTTTGGGCTGAAAGCAATAGAAAAAAACTAGCCTACCAATCACCTTTAAAGGTGATTATTTGGAGTGCAATTATCCTCATTGCCATCATTGGCTTTTTCGTAAAAGGATAACAGAATTAACGAACATTATATATGTAAAAAAGCACGGACAAGTGTCCATGCTTTCCTTTTTAATGATTAAAACTTCTTGGTTTTGATTTTCCACCAGTTCTTTTCTCACCAGTTCTTGGTTTCACTGGTGCTTTTTTTCTATTACGGTCCGAATTGTACGATCCTCTAGAATCATCTCTTCTTCTACGGTCACGGTCCTGCGGTTTTCTGTCTCGTTTTTGTGGAAGTTGCTCTTCTGTTAGTTTAATCGGTGTAGTGTCTGGTTCTTTTGTCAACATTTTCAAAACAGCTGCGATTACGGTTGAAGCATCATTTTCTTCAAGCAATTCCTGAGCCGCTGCTTTATAATAATGTAAATTGTTTGATTCAATTGTTTGGACAATTTTTTCTACAACCGCTTTTTGCTGACCTTCCAATGCTTCATCAAGTGTTGGGCCTTCATTTTTTCCATCTTACGTTTCGTAGTTTTTTCAACTACAGCTAGGTAGGACTTTTCACGTGGTGTAATGAATGTTAATGCCACACCTGTTTTACCAGCACGTCCTGTACGACCAATGCGGTGAACATAACTTTCTGGATCCTGAGGGATATCAAAATTGTAAACGTGAGTTACTCCAGAAATATCAAGACCCCTTGCAGCTACATCTGTTGCGACAAGCACATCAATTGTTCCTTCTTTAAACTTACGAAGGACAGATAAACGTTTTGCCTGGCTTAAATCCCCATGAATCCCTTCTGCTGTGTAACCCCTTAAGGTTAATGCTTCCGATAATTCATCGACACGGCGCTTCGTCCGACCAAAAACAATTGCTAACTCTGGTGATTGAATATCCAAAAGTCTTGTTAACACATCAAATTTATTCTTTTCCACAACTTCAAGGTAATATTGCTCAATAGAAGGGACGGTCATTTCTTTCGTTTTGACACGAACGATTTGTGGGTCCTTCATGAACCTTTCAGCCATTCTTTGAATTGGTCCAGGCATCGTTGCAGAGAAAAGTAATGTTTGACGTTCTGCCGGCGTTGAAGCAAGAATGGATTCAATGTCTTCAATGAATCCCATATTTAACATTTCATCTGCTTCATCAAGGATAACTGTGTGAACAGTATCAAGACGCATCGTTTTTCTGTTGATATGATCCAATACACGTCCAGGAGTACCAACAATGATATGTGGTGCTTTTTTTAATGAACGAATTTGGCGGCTGATATCCTGACCACCGTAAATTGGAAGTACACGAACTCTTTTGCCCGATCCGATTTTATAAAGCTCTTCAGATACTTGTATCGCTAGTTCCCGGGTTGGTGCAATGATAATCCCTTGGATGGCATCCTTGTTTATATCAACTTTTTCTACCAATGGAATACCAAATGCAGCAGTTTTCCCCGTTCCTGTTTGAGCTTGCCCGATCAAATCTATATTTTTTAAACCCAATGGAATCGTTTCTGCTTGGATTGGTGTTGCTTCCTCAAAACCCATTTTGAGAACAGCATTTAAGGTGGCCTGGCTTAAGGCCTAATTCTTCAAACTTTGTCAATGTTTTCATTCTCCTTCATCTATTTGAAAATATTTTTTAAGTGCTGAAATATTTTCGCCCGATACGCATCAAAATGCCGTAATTAGGTAACATCTTTATTTTACCAAAAAAAGACATTCTCCTTCAAGGAGTATGCCCTTTTATAATCGTTCTTTAGACACGTTGATGAATATCATACCACTGTTACTAGTATTTTGCAATAAAAGACAAGTTTCTAATAAAATCCAAACTGACTTTATCGCTCCATCAAAAAGTCCAACACCTGAGAAAATAGGGCAACATTCTCCTCAAAATGACAAATATGATGTTTAGAATCCTTAATATAGGTAAGCTTTTTCTGTTTTACCCCAATGGTTTGATACAAGTATTCAGCACTTTTGGGCGGCGCAATCCCGTCACATTCTCCTTGTGCAATGAACGTTGGCACTTCCACTCGAGTAAGTTGTGGTTTGACAAAGGAGACTAGTCTACGAAATTGCCCTGTGGACGCAATGGGGGTCTCTCTTATCTTTCTTTTATATCGCTGAAATAATTCATTTTCCTTGTAAAGATGCCACAATTTCCTCTAATTTCATACCTCGTGATGCCTTTACCAGAACCAATGTGTGTTCATTTACGTGCTGCTCAAGTTCTTGACAGAGTTTCGCTTTATCTATAAAAGAATAAACTCTTTGCTCCCCTAAAGCAGATCGTGCCCCCTTAGCAATGTGACCGCCTAACTGTCCATAAGTGAATACCGAATCAATTTGATCAGCATGTAATCCTTCTCCGATTTGGAAATGGTATTGTTCTTCCTCTGGCCCTAGCTCAAGCATATCTCCAAGAACAAGGATTTTCCGCTCATACCCTTGAAGATTTGAAACCAATTCAATCGCAGCCAACATGGAAGTTGGGCTGGCATTGTAGGCATCATTAATGATTTTCTCACCATGTTTTCCTTCAACGAGTTCCATCCGCATATTTGTCAGTTTAATTCTTGCTAAGCCCTCATTCATTTTTTCAAAAGGAATCGAAAAATAATTGGCAATCAGCATCGCAGCAAGTGCGTTTAAAATATTATGTGTACCTAAAATAGGTAGTTCAAAGATTTCATTTGAACCATTTATCTTAAATTGGTTTCCTTGCTTCAGCTGGTGAATTTCTGAAGGGAATAAATCATTCGTTTCATTTCTTCCAAAGGTTTGAATTTTTACATTTCCTTGATATCGATGAATCCTCTCCATCAATAAAGGCTCATCCCCGTGCAAGACAGCGAGTCCACCGTCTTTGAGACCATTCAAAATCTCCAGCTTCGCTTCGGCAATCCCTTCTCGTGAACCAAGGTCGAGTAGGTGGGATTCGCCAATATTTGTAATGATTACCGCATCAGGACATGCAAGTTTTGTCAGAAACTCAATTTCTCCACTAGCGCTCATTCCCATTTCTAGGACAGCAATTTCTGTCTCCTCACTTAATCCCAAAACAGTTAGCGGAAGGCCGATATGATTATTATAATTTCCTTCCGTTTTTTGAACTTTATATTGGATAGAAAGCAAGGAAGTAGTCATATCCTTCGTGGTTGTTTTCCCATTGCTGCCTGTAATGCCGACTACTTTTACTGGCAATTCTTTTCGGTACTTTCGTGCTAATTCCTGCAGGGCAGTAAGGCAGTTGTCCACTATCAGAATCGGTAAATGTGTCGGTGGATTCGGAACATCACTTTGCCAGAGGGCAGCTGATGCTCCTTTTCGGATAGAATCCTCAACATATTTATGTCCATCCGCATGCTCACCTTTAAAGGGAACAAATAATTGCCTTTTTCGATTTCTCGAGAATCAATCGAAACTCCCTCAATCATTACATCAGCAAACAAGTGTAAATCATTTTTTGCCGAAATCATCTCTGAAATCTGCTTAACCGATCTCTTAATCACAAGTTTTCCTCCTATTAAAAAAACAAATTTTAAAAGAAATGGACACGGCACATAAGCCGTGTCACCGTCATTCTAGAAGGTATATTTAATATTTTGCTTTTCAGCGTGTCTTTCCTTGGCAAGATTAACGAGGCGCTCAATTAATTGTGGATACTCAACCCCCGTATGCTTCCATAATAGCGGGAACATACTAACTGGCGTAAATCCTGGCATCGTATTCACCTCATTAATTAATGCTTTCCCATCCTTGGTTAAGAAGAAGTCAGCACGAACAAGACCTGAACAATCCAACGCTTTAAAGGCACGAATCGCCATTTCTTTAATTTGACCATACTCTTCTTCGGTAATATCAGCTGGAATGATGAGCGCTGTATCACCATCTTCATATTTTGCTTTGTAGTCATAAAAATCCATTTTCGGAACAATTTCACCGGCAACTGAGCACTCTGGGTCATCATTTCCAAGGACACCCACTTCGATTTCGCGGGCTACAACACCCTCTTCGATAATTACTTTGCGGTCAAATTGAAAGGCTTCTCCAAAGGCAGCTTCTAGTTCAGCTCGATTGGCACACTTGCTAATTCCAACGCTTGAGCCAAGATTGGCAGGCTTAACAAAGCAAGGATAACCAAGGGCCTCTTCCACTCTAACATAGGCTTTCTCTTTCGCCTTCTCCCATTCACTTTTAATAAAAGCAACATAGTTTACTTGTGGGAGCCCAGCTTGTGCAAACACATTTTTCATCATTACCTTATCCATTCCCGCTGCGGAGGCTAGTACTCCGTTCCCTACATAAGGAAGGTTTAACAACTCTAATAACCCTTGCACCGTTCCATCTTCGCCATTTGGTCCGTGTAAAAGTGGAAAAATAACATCGAGCGGTTGTTGATCTTGTTTGTCCGCTTGGAATAGTGATGGCGCTAATGATAACTGATTTCCCTGTGAAAATTCAAGTGCCATCACATTTTCTACTGGTCCAGTTAGTTGTGGCCCTTTAATCCAACCGCCTTCGACATTTATGTAAATAGGATGAATCTCAAATTTTTCAAGGTCAAGCGCTCTTATAACGGCAAGTGCCGTCTGCAAGGATACTTTATGTTCAGCGGATTTTCCACCATATAATAAACCAAGTTTTGTCTTCATACGAAACCTCCATATTCTCATTCACTTTTATATTTTAACACTTTATCAAAAAAATCAAATAAGAAAGGGAATGTGGATATTATGTTTTTCGAAGGAATTTCCCCTTACTTTTTCCTATATGACTATTTTATGAAACATACAGCTTGCTTAATGAAAAATCTCTCCCTTCAACTGGAGAGATTTAAATAACAGTGAGCTTCCACTCTTTTGTTTTCTTATCAAAGATAAATTTAGCATGGCATGGTTTATTTGCAATTTGTTCATATTCCTCATACATATCATCCATATTGGCAAAGTCTCCAATGACCCAGATGGGAATCTCAATTCGACTGCGCTGATGATCGGCATCCTTTAATGAAATGCAGATTCCTTCTTTAATGAAAGGTGTCAAAGAAAGAAGAATTTCTTTATTTACTGTCGGATAGGAACGTTTTTTTCTTATTCCTAGGAGGGATTTCTCTAGCTTCAGTGATCCGAGCTTATCTGCAATTGCTAGGCTTAGCAATTGAAAAAAATCTTTAAAGCTGCGGTAATAGATTTTATTAAACCAGCCATCGTCATGAGCCAGATAAACGAATCGATTTCCTAATTTATTATAAAAAGGCAATTTCAAATGTTGTTTTTGATGGCTAAAATATAATAATTCCGCAATTTCCTGCCCAGTGAGTTCATTTAAAACCTCTTCCTCAATAAAATCAATCCAGCAGAAGTTCCCATAACTATAGACATCTTCTGCCGCTAATTTTCCTATTCTATCTTCCGGACAATATTCAAGCAGTGTATGCATATTAAAATCGGCATCATCAAAGCGGTGCTTTAATAAAAGCAAATGATTTAATGAACCTGAAAAAGCAGCAGCAAATTCATTGAATTCGATGCCGTATGACATTACATACTGATCCGTTTGATTTAAATGAACATAGATGAGATCCCGTATGTCTTGATGATGCTTTTTCAAAGCCTAACTCCTCCGATCAAACCGTAAAATGAAAAAACTCGTTACTTTGTATGAAAATATGTATAAAGACAGCCCCAAGATGAATCTATCACGTGCTTTGACTAATCCTTTTCCATTTTATCAAATAATAGGTCAAATAGCTTATTTCAATTCTTTTACAAATTTAAAGCTTAGATTGCTATTGATTCTATATTATTATTTGTTTCCCAGTTGCTTTTCATCTATTTTAAAATGAAAATAAATTTACCTTGTCTTTTTTCTATTAAAGCGATCTTATGTATTTCAATATTATTCAAACTAAGATAAACTAAATAAAGTTAATTACAATTCTTTTACATATGAAGGTGGATTATGACAGACTTTATTTACTCTGCTTTACTATTCTTGTCGCAATTAGGTTATCCAGGCATTGCCTTAGCATTAATGGTAGAAATCATCCCAAGTGAGATTGTCTTGGGTTATGGCGGTTATATGGTTTCACAAGGTCATGTGAATTTCATCGGGGCTGTTATCGCAGGAACCATCGGGGGAACCATTGCCCAATTATTTTTATATTGGGCTGGTTTCTATGGCGGGCGTCCATTTTTACAGAAATATGGGAAATACATTCTTCTTAATCAAAGCCATATTGACCTTTCTGAACAATGGTTTATAAAATATGGAGCTGGGGTTGTTTTCTTTGCTCGTTTTATTCCAGTTGTTAGACAGGCTATTTCCATTCCAGCTGGCATTTCTAAAATGCCCATCGGTAAATTTACCCTTTACACTGTGGCAGCAACTGTGCCTTGGTGTATCCTCTTCATTTATTTAGGACAGGTGTTAGGAAAAAACTGGTCACATGTAAAAGAATACGCTCAGCCATACGTAATGCCACTTATTATTGCCGCCATTGTGTTAGCTGCGATTTACTATTTAATAAAGAAAACGAAGAAAACCACCGATTAAATGTCGGTGGTTTTCTCGTTTATGCGGTCCGTTTCCATTTTTTCTACTTTTTAAAGTGATAAGGTAAGGTGGAAATAATAACTTTCTTTTTAAAAATAAGATAGGCACGAATCAAAAAGCTTGATTGATTGTGTAAGATATTATGCCAGCTTTTCTTTGTAATGAATTGTGGAATCAGGACGGTTACCCGGTAATTATTTTCGCTTGCTTTATGTTCAATGGTATCAATAAATTTCGAAAGTGGCACAAGCACACTGCGATAATGGGATTGCAAGGTAACAAGGCGAACATCCGGCTGCCATTTCTGCCACTTTTCCTCAAAGCGCTTTTCATCTTCCCTGTCAAAGGAAACGTAAACAGCGAAAATTTGATCGGTTAATGACTTGGCATAATTGATGGAGTTCTCCACGACCCTTGTGATTCCTGCAACCGGGACAATAATAACATTTCCTTCAATCGGAATTGCAGGATGTTCAGGATCGACTCTTAATTGTTCGCCAACAGCTTCATAGTGGGTATTAATCCGATGGAAGAAAATAACAATTAATGGTAAAAAGATAAAAACAAACCATACTTGGCTAAATTTTGTAATAAAGAAAATAAGTAGAACAGTTAAGGTAATGAGTGCACCAATAAAGTTAGCACTAAGCTTTGCAATCCATCCTGCCGGCTTTTCGCGAATCCACTTGATAATCATACCGGTTTGCGACAAAGTAAAAGGAATAAAAACTCCAACCGCATAAAGTGGGATTAGATGTTCTGTTTTTCCATGAAAGGCAATGATAAGCAGAATTGATGCGATACCCAAGGAAACAATTCCATTCGAATAACCGAGACGGTCTCCCCTAATGGTAAACATTCTTGGCATATATTTATCTTTTGCTAGGTTAAACGCTAATTGTGGAAAGGCTGAATAACCGGTATTAGCTGCAAGGACCAAAATCAAAGCTGTTGTTCCTTGGATAAAAAAGTAGAGGTAATTGCGCCCGAATGTTTCTCTGGCAACTTGTGAGACAACGGTTTCGCTTGCCTTTGGAGCAACTCCATAATAATACGCTAAAAAGGTGATACCTGAAAATAGCAACGCCAACAAAGAGCCCATTAAAACAAGCGTTTTCGCTGCATTATTTGGTGCAGGATCTTTAAAGTTTGGAATCGCATTTGAAATAGCTTCTACACCCGTTAACGCAGAACATCCTGATGCAAAAGCACGGAGCAGTAAGAATAGCGTTATCCCCGACACTGGTGCACCAATTGGAGCGTGATGGATCGTAGCAGAGGTATGGCCTGTGACAATTCTAAAAATACCAACACCAACTAAAACCAAAATGGCTACTACAAACAAATATACCGGGTAGGATAGAATGGTTGCTGACTCCGTTAAACCTCGTAGATTTAACAGGGTAATAAAAACAACTAAAATACAGGCAATTAAAACGGTATGTGGATGTAAGGCTGGAAATGCAGATGTAATCGCGTCCGTTCCAGCGGACACGCTAACAGCCACGGTCAGTATGTAATCAACCAATAAGGAGCCACCAGCAATTAACCCTGGATTTACGCCTAAATTCTCTTTGGATACGACATATGCCCCTCCACCATGTGGGTAAGAAAAGATAATTTGCCGATACGATAAAATAAGTGCTGCTAAGAGAAACAATACCCCCACTGCAATCGGTATGGAATACCAAAAGGCAACCGCACCAATGGTTGCCAGCACAATCAGGATTTGTTCTGTCCCGTATGCAACCGATGATAATGCATCCGATGACAGAATCGCTAACGCCTTTAAGATATTTAATTTTTGTTCGCCTAATGCCGCCGACTTTAACGGACGGCCTATCAATAGCCTCTTTATGGAAGAGAGCATGTGATTCACCCACCAAAATATTCTAATTAGAATTACCCGATTGATTTTATCACAACTCAATCGTTTTTATGAAGTGTTTTCTTTTTGACAAAACAGAAAATGACTTTATTTACGCTATTACATTACTATTTATTCTTCTCGAAAAGCATTTGTTTATTACGAAACACGTGAAATAAAAAAAGCTAGGAGTTTTCCGAGCCTTTTCATTAGAGTTGATTAAAGTTACCTTTTCTAGAAATCAGGATTTAGTTTTGTACCCTTCTGCCTCAAGTAACATTTCTTTAATGGGGGTGTGGCTCCCAGCGTATCCACCTAAAGCTCCACTTTTTCCAATAACGCGGTGGCATGGAATAATAATTGGTAGTTGATTCGCTTTATTTGCTTGACCGACGGCTCTAACCCTTCGGATTGCCAATCATTTCTGCCACGTCAGCATAGCTTCTGACCTCGCCATATGGAATATTTAGCAGGGCGTTCCAAACTTTCTTTCTGAACGCTGTTCCTTCAATCGAAAGCGGCACATCAAATTCTTTCCTCCGGCCATTAAAATACTCATCTAATTGGCGGATCGCTTCGCCGCAAAGGGTTATATCCTCTTTAATCGTAGGATTCTCTTGCAAAAACTTATTCCAATCCTCTTCGAAAAGCTCAACTCTTTTCACACCCGATTCATCTGCGATAACACGAATGGTTCCAAATGGTGATTGATATGCTGCAAACCCAAGACTCATACGATCGCCCCTGACAAATTAGTTCCATTTTTCATTAAAGTATCCCTCATTAAAATTTTTCTACAACGAAAGAAGCTGACTCTTTTCAAAGGGTCAGCCTTTTCAATGATTATTTCGCAACAATGATGCGTTTCATTGCCTGCATTTGTCCCAAATGGTTTGCTTCATGGAAAATTGCGAAGTTTGCGATCTCTCCATAAGTCTCCAGACCATGGAACGGGCTTTTTAGCTTTTCGTTCAAACTCGATAAAGGGATTTCTTTGATCCGCCTCAGTTGTTCTTTTAGCTGTGCCGATAATTCGCTAACAGATGGAATGTCACCATGCCAATCAGCGGGTTTCGTACCAGTTGCAAATAACTCCATATACTTTTCCGGTAAGCTGCTAGTTTTTTTAGGAAAGCCAAACATAAATTGTTCTGCAACCGTTAATACATGCCCCACATGCCAGTGAATCGTGTTATTGAAGCCTTCAGGCTGTACACCTACAAGACCTTCGTCTAGCGCATCAATGTTTTTAACAAACATACCCCTTGTAAGCTCAAAATTCTTAAATAATAATTCGCTCATGCTCTTCAGCCTCCCCATATTTATTCTGTTTTATTTTAACCAAAACCATCCAATTATTAAAATATTAAGCTCTTACATTTCCGCAGGAGATCCAGCTTTAGCAATTGTAAGCTGCTTTAAGAACAAACTTGACAGAAGCTATAATTGATTTTTCCGGATTTGTTACCAGTTATTACACTGGATAAAAAAGGATAAATTAGTCATAGTTTATTATTTTTTTCAGGTGAGGAAATGCTAAGTGAAAGGAGGAATGACCATGGCAAGAAGAAATAAAATTCTCGTCCCCGAAGCGAGGGTAGGATTGGATGAACTAAAAGCAAAGGTTGCACATGTCCAGAGCCCTGAAGATGCAAAGTTTGAAGCGGCTGCGGAAACAGGCGTTCCATTAAAAAGAGGATACAACGGACAGCTTACTTCAGAACAAGCAGGAAAAGTTGGCGGCAGGCTTGGCGGAAGTATGGTGCGAGAACTTGTGAAAATGGCACAGGAAAATTTAAGTAAGCGAACATAACAGAAATACTCGGGCATTATACCCGAGTTTTCTATATGACGCAACTTTTAGAAAATTGTCTGTAAAAATTTTAAAAAAAGTTTGACAATTTCGTGACAATTGATAGAATATTCAGTATAAGGGGTTGATGACGATGCAAGGAAAACACTTAAACACATTGTTAACTTTTAAAAGGGCTGCCACTTTCGGTATTGGCTTCGGAATAATTCTTTTTTTATTCAGTCTTTTTGCAAGCGGTTACAACAAGGGTTATTTCCTCTCCATATTAGGAATCGGAATCATAGTCGCATGTATGGTCAATTTTGGATTTGGTATGTTTTTAAGCTTGATTGATGAATACACCGTTAACAGCAAAGGGAAGGTTCATCCTTCTGCGTTTAAAAAAAGTAATAACTTAGTTTACAAAGATTTTAATCAATGTAATCCTTCAGTGAAAAAGAAATATGTTAATGTAAAATAGCTATCTCCTCACGGAGATAGCTTTTATTTTACTCATATTGTAATCGATTTTGACGTTTGAATTTAACAACGAAGAATGTAAGCGTTGCGCCAAGGAAAGCAATAAAGAAGATGGCAATAAACGCCATGTTCTGCCACAAAAAGCTAAAATCTCCTGTGGAGATGATTGCTCTAAACCCAGCTATTGTATAAGTCATTGGCAAGAAACGATTCATTTTTTGCAGTATCTTTGGTACCAATTCAATCGGATAGGTTCCGGCACTACTTGTTAATTGCAAAATTAAGATGATAACCCCTAAGAAACGTCCTGGGTTATCAAGAACCGTTACTAGGAATTGAATAATCGCCAGAAACGTCCAGCTGGTAAAAATACTTAACATTAAAAACAATGGAACACTCTTTACGGCTAACCCTAATCCTTGCAGAAGGACAAAGTCAGCCAATAGCGCTTGACCAACCCCAACGATTAGTAAAACACCTAATTTTCCAGCAAACCAGCTAAATCCACTTTTTGGTGCAGTGGCTGGTTCAAGCATTGGAAAAATAATTGAAAGCATCAGTGCTCCAACAAATAAGCTTAACGACAAGAAGTATGGGGTAAACCCTGTACCATAGTCAGGAACATGGTTCAGGCGGTCCTCCGTCAGATTGACTGGCTTAGCGAACATATTGTAAACACTTTTATTCGCTTTGACATCACTGGCGTCCTTCGCACCCTTGCTAAGTTCACTACTTAACTCTTTCGATCCATCTGAGAGTTTCCCCATTCCACTTGTCAACGCCGTAGAGCCAGCAGCAAGACGGTCGATTCCATTCACTAAGTCAGTATTCCCTTTGGAAAGTTCCCCCGTACCATCAGCTAATTGCGTGGAACCTTGAGCAAGCTTATTGGTACCATCTTGAAGCAATACAGATCCAGATGCTAATTGATTTAAACCAGAGGTTAAGCTGCTGCTACCGCCAGTAATTTGGTGAAAACCTTTTTCAGCCTCATCTAGCTTTGAAGCAAAGACACTCAAACCTTGTGTAAGCTGATCTTGCCCGCTTACTAGCTGTTTCGCACCAGAAGATAATTGATTAACGCCAGTTGCAAATTGGCTTTGCCCCTGATTTAGTTGACCCGCACCTCCAGCTAATTGAGTGGATGCTTGTTTTATAAGGTTTGCATTATCTGATAATGCTGCTACACCATCGGAAACCTTCTGACTGCTATCAGATAACTGCTGCAAGCTTGCTTCCAATCCTTCTAGCTTTGCCTTTTCAGCAGGGTCAGCAGTACTTTCAGCCATTGCATTAACCTGGGCAACTAATTGCTGAAGGCCTTGGCTTACGTTGTCTGCTCCGGCTTTCGTATCCCCCGCTCCAGCTTTCCACTTTTCAATTGAAGATGAAAGTTGCCCGATACCATCCTCTAGTTGTTTAGATCCACCTTGAAGGTTCGACAGCTTTGATCCTGCTGATTCTAATCCATCAGATAGTTGTTTAGCACCAGCTTCAGATTTCTTTGCACCAGCTAACAATTGAGTATTTCCTTCCTTCAATTGACCAAGCCCAGTTCCGAACTGTTCAAGTCCTCCTTCGACCTGTTTTGACCCAGTAGAAGCAGTCTTTACACCTTGTGAAAATGCCAGAGACTTTTGGGCAAGAAGCGCTAGGTTTTGCTCGATTTGCTTTGCACCGGAATCAACAGATTGAGCACCCTTGCTTAAGTCAGTAGCTCCACTTTTCGCTGAATCAATCCCTGTATTTAACTCTCCGGCACCATTTTTTGCTTGATTAATGCCAGTATGAAGTTCACCGGCACCATTGCCTGCTTTATCTAAGCCTTGGGCAACATCTTTAATATTCGTAAATATCGATTCTGCATAGGTTTCCGTAACCGAGCTTGATACTTCCTCCTTAATTTTTGTGACGGCTGAATCGCCAATCTTTGAAGAAAGATAATTAAACCCTTCATTAGGGGTATAAATTAGATTTAATTTTTTCGGATGTTCGCTTTGTAAGGTTGTTGCATTTTTTGAAAAATCCTTTGGGATTTCGATTTTTATATAATAATCCTGATTTTCCATCCCTTTATTAGCCTGTTTCTCACTGACAAATTGCCAATCAAAGCTTTTCTTCTTCTTCAGATTCTTAACTAGATCATTGCCAATCTCTAGTTTCTTGCCATTATATGTAGCCCCTTGATCCTGATTCACAATGGCAACCGGCATTCTATCCACATGGCCATATGGATCCCAAAACGCCCATAGGAATGTACCGCTGTAAAGAAGTGGAATCGTCATAACCCCAATAACAGCAATAAGAAGCTTACGATTGCGGAGGATTCCTAAAAATTCACTTTTCAATGATGTTAACGCCTTCATGTTTCTTCCCCCCTCTAATTAATCTGAATGACTGAACTTCCCACTCAGTCATTTTTCTTCAAAAAAGAAGAATCATCAATGTGATAATCCTTTTAGTAAGAATACTTTCATTAATTCTGCGATTTGTTCTGAACTCAATGGATTATGATTCTTTTCCCAATCGAAAACGAGCGCAATATACATTTTCAAAAGCAAGAAGCTGGTAATTTCAGTGTTTGCTGTGGGGATGGCTCCTTTGGCAATTGCGGTTTCAATTTTACTTTGTAAATAAGCAATAATCTCATCCTCAATGTGTTGAAGCATTTCAGATACCGCTAAGGTTCCCATTTCCTTTTCTTCTTGGATTAATTTAATCATTAGCTGGTGCTGGGAACGAAATTCTAATAAACGGTAAAGGGCCGATGGACATTCTCGGTAAAGGTCAATTCCGGTTGAATCACGCTTTCCGCCTCGGCAATCATTTCTTTTACCATAGTAGAAATGATTTCTTCAAAGAGCTCTTCTTTATTTTTAAAAAAAGTATAAATCGTCCCTTTTCCAACATTCGCTATCTTCGCAACTTGATCCATTGTCGTCGCCTTATAGCCGAACATCGAAAATGACTTGGTAGCTGCCTCAATAATCATCTTCCTTCTGTTAGTTGCCATCCGAACCCCCTTTTGACCATTTTAGTATTTTAGTCAGTTGTAACCGAAATAACTATACCACAGCTACTTATTGGGTTCAACTTATTTATCTAAGTTGTTTTGCATTATTTTAAACTAACTATTTGTAGGAAACAATATGACAACATCCAAGTAATGAATTCCTTTTTTGCAAAGAAGAAAAAACTCCAAACTAATTAGCTAGGAGTTAATAGTAATTTCTTGAGCCATTACAACTTTTTTATGGTGCAATTAAAATTTGCACGATATTCTGTTGGTGTAAACTGTTTGTATTTTTTGAACAAACGACTAAAATAATTAGGATCCTGAAATCCAACCTGATTTGCAATTTCTTGTACATTTAAATCCGTTGTTTCTAAATAAAATAACGCTTTATCAATTCTTAATGTATTTAAGAAATCCATTACGCTTGAACCAACTTCTTTTTTAAAAAGATGGCTGAAATGAAACCTGCTTAAGTGACAATAACAAGAGATTTCTTCTAATGTAATGCTTTTTTGATGGTTCTCTTTCATATAATGAATCGCTTGCTTAATTATAGGCGAGACATCATGAATAGATGATTTTTCTACTTCCTCTGACAGCCATTCTGCATATTCACAAACCTTTTTAACAAATTTATCATAACGAATTGTAGGATATAAATCCTGGATAAAGGTTGCCGTCTTTGTCAAAATGGAGGCGGGGTTTACCCCAAGTTCAAGAACAATTCTGGACATCGTCATAAGTAAATCGATCACCTCAGACTTAAACAGATCTTCATTAAATTGATAAGCCTGTGCAACACTTTCCATAAATCTTATTAAATGAGTGACAACCCCTTCCTTGTGACCTATTCTTAAAAGTGAAAGTAACTCGGTCCTATCCCTTGTTAGAGGATTTTTTAATGATTCATCAATATTTTTTTCCATATCAGTGTGAAAAATTAAATTATTCCCTTGAAAAAAACGTCCGGACATAGATTTTTTGGCTTCTTCAAATGAACGATATAACAAATACGGGTTATCATAAAAATTTCCAATCCCGATCGATACACAAATACCTATTTTATCAGATACCTGTTGAATCCTCTCAGCAAGTAAAAGGATTTCCTTCTTTCTATCAGGGTCAGGTAATTTCTCAAATTCCAATAAAAGAGCAAGAACTCCCTCTTCTGTCCAGGTCCACACAAAAGGAACTGGTAATATTGTCCCTATCTCATCTACCAGCTTTCGTCCAAGATTGATTTTCCACTCAATCTGCTTTCCAGTGACTAAATCTGGATAACGATCGACTGAAACTAATATTACTACCTCCGGATGTACGTTAACACCATATTTTTCTTGTAACTCTCCAAAGAGTGCCACGTGTACAAGAGTCCCTGACAGCAAAAGCTGCGAAAAGGAAATTTGTAATAACTCATCCATCAATATCCGTCCCCTTCGGATTCAAAAAGATAGTGTAAAAAAGAAGCCTTTTTACTCTCAATAAGCCGGAGTAAAAAAGCTTCCCATTATTTTTACCATTCTACTTTCCCCATTACTAATTCGGCAGCATTTAGGATTTCTCCTTCATGAATCTGGTTAAAAATACTTTGAATATCAGGATAGAAATATCGGTCCTCGGTTACAGGAGGTACCTGACTACGAATTAGCTCAGAAACATGGTAACTAACTTGAGACGGTTTTAATGGTTGATGGAAATTCAAAGCCTGAACAGTTGCCATAAACTCAATAGCTAAAATATACTCAAGCTTTTTTGATAGTTGATATACCTTTTTTGCGGCGAAATAAGCAAAGCTCACAACATCTTCTTGATTCGCACATGTTGGTGTATTATCAATGGTTGCAGGATGAGAGAGATTTCTAATTTCATTTAGCAAACCGGCAGCTGTGTATTGAGGAATCATATATCCACTATTTAACCCTGGATTGGCAACCAAAAAATTAGGAAGTTCACTTATATGATGATTGACAAGCCTATCTATTCTTCGTTCTGAAATCTTTGCTAGATTGGCCAAAGCTATGCCATAGTATCAGAGGAAATACCAATGAATGTCCCATCAAAATTTCCTCCCATTAGTGCATCCCCATCTTCCTCTGTAAACAGCGATGGATTATCACTTGATGAGTTAATCTCATTAATAATGATAGCTTCAACATCCTTAAGAGTCTTTTTAACTGCCCCATGGACTTGAGGGATACATCTTAGGCTAAGAGCATCCTGTAATCGATAATTCTTATATTTTTCAGCAATTTCACTGCCCTCTAGCATTCTAAGAATGTTTCTGGCAGTGCTAGCTTGCTCATCATGCCTCTTTATGGAGTGGATGCGTGGGTCAAAGGCTCGTACAGTTCCTTTCAATGCTTCTAAAGACATGGCACCAGCAATATCAGCTGCCTTTGTAGCTTGAATGCCATTATAGAGTGCTAAGGCTGCAAAAGCAGTGACCGAAGTTGTTCCGCTTATGAGCGCCAATCCTTCCTTGCAGCTCAATGTTAGGGGCTGCAATCGAGCCTTTTCTAAAGCTTCGCTCCCTGTTAAAAGCTCTCCCTTATACCAGGCCTTTTCCTTCACCAATTAACAATAATGCCATATGGGCCTCTGGCGAAAGGTATCCGACTGATCCTTCTCCTGGTGCAAAAGGAACTAATTGTTGATTTAATACTGAGAGCAGCAGTTCTAGAACCTCCAGCCGTACACCAGAGAAACCTTGCCCCAAATTAATAAGAATCATTAGTTGGATTGCCCGAACTACTTCTTCCTCTAGCGGATCGCCCACAGAACCCGCATGGGAACGAATGATATTTTTTTGAAGAGTTTCAGCATCTTCTAAAGAAATAATTTCCGTTACGTTACTTCCAAACCCAGTTGTGACACCATAAATGACCCGTTCTTCATCCAGAAACTTTTCAATTACAGCCCGGGATGCATTTACTCTGTCTCGGTATTCTTGTGAAAATAAAACAGGAGCACCATATCTAGATACAGCGATGATTTCATTTATGGAAACGTCTCCGACACCCAATTTGACTTCCTTAATATCCTTGGGATGTGAACTTGCTTGTTTAATTATCAATTATCTTCCTACTCCCTTCAAATAAATCCCTTAAAAATGAATCTTAATTTCTAGCTTGAACAGGCGGGAGATTTTCATTTAAAGGCGCCAAACCATCTAAATGAGGATCGCTTGCTTCATTCAATGAAAGGGACTTAGTTTCTGGAGCCCATGCAATCGAAACAACAGTACCAATTAATAATATAATCGACATTGCGATCATTGATGAAGTCATTCCATATGCACTAACACTCATTGGCAGCAAGAACGTTCCAATCGCCGATCCCACTCGACTTATGGCGGTTACAACACCAACACCCGTTCCACGAATTTCCGTAGGGAATAGTTCTGCTGGATAGACAAGGGTCAGGTTGGATGCAGCCGACATTACAAAAGTAAAGATTACAAAAACCATGATTGCAATTCCATGAGAACCCGCTGGTAGAAGACTGAGGACAAATAAGGAAACGGTTAAAATAATAAACGTATAGATGGTAAAGCCTCTGCGAGAAAGTTTCTCTGTACACCATAAACCAGCAATGGAACCGACGAGGAGGAAAAGGTTTAACAACATATCAATTGAAAAGGTTTCTTTAAAACCCATTTTATCTAAGATGGTAGGGAGAAAGGTATAAATGGCAAAGTAGGGAACAACCTGACATACATAGAAAAGGCCGCCAAACGCTGTTCGTTTCCACAGCTGTTTGTTGAAAAGGTCCTTAAACCGATAAGCTTCACCGGCATTATTCTCAGCATTTTCATCCATTACTGCATTAGGCCCAATATATTTTCTTACAATTTCTCGTGCCTCCTCATTCCGGCCATTTTCACAAGCCATCTTGGTGATTCCGGAGTGCCTAAGCGCATGATTAATACAATAACTGCAGGAACTGTTGCACTAACTAGCATCCAGCGCCATGATTCTGGACCCGTTTTCTCTAAGTAATAACCCACTACGTTCGATAGCACATAACCAACAGTCCATAATACATTTAACGATGACAGCAGAACGCCTCTATACTTTTTCGGTGCAAATTCAGCAAGTAAAGTAGAACCTACTGCATAATCTCCACCTAAAGCAAAGCCGATCAAAATCCGAAGGATAAACAGTGTTACCGGATCATTTACAAAAAATTGTAATGCCGATGCAACAGAGATGATTAAAAAGTTGGTAAGGAAGATTTTCTGTCTGCCAATTTTGTCGGAAAGACCGCCGAGTAATAGGCTTCCAAAGAATAATCCAATCAAAGCTGAACTTCCAATTAATCCATCCCATAACGGATTTAGCTTCATTTGAGGGCTGAGAAGGCTTAAAGCCATTCCAATGATTCCAAGAGCATAACCATCTGAAAAATTGGATCCGAAAGTTAGTGCTGTTATCCTAAGATGAAACTTATTTAATGGTGCATCATCCATCCTATACTTTTGTTCGATCACTAAATTATCCCCCCTTACAATTTTTAATTATTCTGATAGTTGAAATCAAAAAAAATCAACAAATATGATTTATTTTTCCCTCCCTCATCTATTTATGAAGCGCTTCCAATTAATTAGTGAATTACTGTATTAAAGTAAATTATAACTTCCTCCAAAAAATTTTACTCTAGATGATTTTTCGAAATATTAGCATAATATTGCTATCATAAGGAATTGTTTGTTATGACGACGAATTGAAAAAAGACGTCTTATTTCCAGACGCCTCAATAGTTATTTTGTTCGTTTCTAATGGAAAAATCAGATATATCAAAATCGGATTTCCCCTTAGTTACTACCTGGCTGATAATCTCACCGACAACACTTGAAAACTTAAAACCGTGGCCGGAAAATCCTGCTGCAATGAATAAATGGGGATACTCTGGATGTTGGTCAATGATAAAATCTCCGTCTGGCGTTAATGTATACATACAGGTACTTCCCTTTATTAAAGGTCCGTTTGCTAGCGGCATATATTTTTGTAAGAACGAGCGTATGTCTCCTTCGTCATTGCAATCCGCTCCATAAGGGCTAATGCCTTCATCTGGATCAACTCGATGTCCCCCATCATGCCGCCCTACTTTAAAACCACTTCCATTGATACTAGGAAAGCCATAATAATGTTCATTTAATAAATCTACTGTAAAAGCCGGAAATACTCCTGACTCGAATAATTCCTGATCACATTTTAACCAAGACACCGTTTTCCGGACAGGGTGAAGCGGTATATCCATTCCTAAGCGATTTAACATTTTTCCTGACCATGCCCCAGCACTTATCAGGACAAAATCTGTATGGTAGGAATTAGTTGCTGTTTTTATAATAGCCCCACTAGAACTAATATCTATTTTTTCAACTTTAGTATAAGGAAGTAAGTTCATGCCATGTGCTAAGCCCTGATTGCGAAAAGCTTGTATGCAATGTTTACTGAATAAAACCCCTGATTTTTTCTCTAGGCAACCGACAAAACCGTCAGGAAAGGTAAGCCCCGGCCATAAATGTCGCATCTCTTCACTTGATAATACTTCTAAAGGCAATGAAAACTCCTGCCCACTTCTTACGACTTCACTAATAAAAGTTGACCCCGGTGCACCTGCACAAAGAACACCAGTTGGTAGAAATAATTGCCTTCCTGTTTCCTGTTGAAGCTGTTCCCATAATTGCTGTGCTCTCAATACAAGTGGAACATACTGCTTTCCTTCACCATATGCATGACGGATGATTCGCGTTTCACCATGATGACTGCCCAAATCATGCGGGGGGTTATTACGATCAAGCAGCAACGTTTTAATACCGAGCTTAGACAAATAATAACCCGCGGCCATCCCCATTGATCCTGCTCCTACGATTACAACTTCATAATGGTTATTAATCAATCTTCTACCTCCTGTACACCTTTACTCTATTATTCATGTATTCGAAATATTTGTAAAATATTTTAATTGGTTTAATAGAATACAAACTACTTCCCCTATTGAAAAACGAAAAAACACTGTTCCGAAAGAAGGAACAGTGTTTAAAGGAGAGTGATAAAATCCTTATTTCTTCATCGCATTGTACTGGTTAACAATTTCACGAGTAATTTCGCTGTTTTCATCCAAGCCGCTTACTTCTTTAAGCACAGCAGGAAGTCCATTTTCTTTAATCATTGCTTGCAGCTTTACTGCTTCTTCGTCTTCTTGGTAATCAAAGAGTAAAGCAGAAGCAATGGCCTTTGCAAGATTCGTGTAGGAAAGCCCGGCTTTTTGTGCTTCTGTTGCTGGACGTACAAGACGGTCATTCGCTCCAAGCTTACGAAGTGGTGAGCGGCAACCCTTGTCACACCATCGTTAAGGTATGGATTTTTAAAACGATTGATAATCTTACTAATATAATGTAGATGCTCTTCTTGATTTAATCCGTATTGATTAATTAAGTAGGCACCGGTTTCACCTAGAGTAGCTTTAACCTGCTTAACAATCTTTTCATCAGCTAATGCCTGGTCTATCGTAGATTTATTGTCAAGATAGCCAAGGTAAGCAATGACAGCATGCCCAGTATTCACGGTAAATAGCTTTCTTTCAATAAAAGGAGCAAGATCAGCTACAATTTTCATTCCCTCAATTGGAGGGAGGGTTTCTCTTGTTTCCACAACCCATTCATAATAAGGTTCAACAAGAACATCAAGCGAACCTTGATTATTTTGTATAGGAACGATACGATCGACAGCAGAATTAAAGAAATAGACCTTGTCCGCTAAATTTGATTTTGTCTCCTCATCTAAATGTTCGAATATATATCCTTTTAAAAGATCTGTCGCCGATATTTGATTTTCGCAAGCAATTATATATAGCTTTTCATCGGTAGTCTTTACTCTTTGGGTTAATCCCTTCGCAATTAACGGTGCAATACGTGGAAGGATATTTGGTCCAATTGCTGTCGTAAGGTAGGTAGCCTGCTTGATTGCCTCTATTACGTCGTTCTCCTGTGTCATATTATTTAGCCCAGATACGTTATTAATCGTCATGCTTTCATGTTGATCGGTTGCCAACTTGACTTGGTACTGCTTTTCCGCGTTTAACATTTTAATGACTTGATCTGCAATATCAACAAAGGTTACATGATAACCGGACTGTGAAAAAAGGGCTCCGATAAATCCTCTACCAATGTTCCCTGCTCCAAAATGGACTGCTAATTTCATATTTATCATTCCCTTATTATATTTGTGTGAAGATAGTCTAAAAAGATGTTTTCTAATCTGGTATGAATAAGCTCTTCATTCGATGAAGAGAAAATCATGATTGATTCAGGGCTTTCAATTAAACTTGTACTGATCAAACTTACTATTTCCTGCTCTCTTACACTTAATTCCAGAGGTGCCAACATGAGAAACAAATTCTTCATGTACATGTTTTTTCCGTCCATTCCTTTAACTTGTAAAGGTTCGTCTAAATGTGTAACTTGGAAAATCAGCTCATGAATCCTTCCATTCCTGCAGTGAAACAGAGCCATTCCTGTACCGGGTATTCCTAGCCCACCTTTTTTTCCCTATCCTTAAGTGACTCCACTACTTCTTTTACATTCGTTAAAAGCTTTTCCTTCTCTGCCATCCTTATCATTTTTTCAATAATCTGTACATAATCCATTTGATGCGGCATCCTATAAACACGGAAATTAGTTAAAATTGATTGGATACTTTTTTTTACATCCCCTAGCTCTTGTAAGATTCCCGATATCCCTACCTTTGTTATGTTAGTGGAGCGAGCTTCTTTTTGCGCAGATTTTATATAATGCTTATTTTTCGTTAGGTTTTCAATGTTACTCCGTAAAAAATCCCTGATTGTTAGAATATTATCCTCACTAAGGAGCGGAGAAACTAAGATATAATCTATGTCCATAAAAGGAAGCCGGACGGTGGAGATAATAACATCAAAGCTTTTTATATTCCCCTGTTGCTGAATATCTTTAATCGAACTAATTTCTACGGAATCGATCTCTACGATTTCCTTTTTTATTCGGCTCGCCAGCATTTTAGACGTACCGATACCAGTTGGGCATACAATCAATGCTTTTATCGAAATTCCTTCTTCTCTCATCACTAACGCTGACCCGAAATGAAGTACAATGAAGGCTATTTCATCATCAGGAAAATCATCAATCTCTTTAAATTCCTCTTCTACACTGTTCTTTACCGCCATAAATAGAACTGGATACTTTCGTTTAATTTCCTCTTTTAGTGGATTAAATAATCCCATGTGCTGCTTAAGCCGAAAAAGTGAAGGCTCCAAATGAGCCAACAGCCCTTGATACAAAGAAAAGTCCTTTGTTAAATCAACATGAAGCTGAGATGATACACTTTGTATTAACGTTTTTATCAGCTGGCTTAGTACTACACTATCATAGGGAACCGCATCTGCTGCTTGAAGTTTGGACCCCTTCAGAATCACTGCCAAATAGACCATATCAGGCGTAGTGAACTCTACCGAGAATGTTTTTTCAAGTTCGTTGGCAATTTTCATTAAAAGATTATATTCATGTGACAGTTCACCTGAAAAGTCTCCGTCTTCCTCTAGTTGGAAATCTTCTTCCGTCCTTTGCATGGTAATACAAATATGTACAACTAATCTAATATAATCACTATCCGCAAGACGGGGCTGGAGGCTATTAAAAGTAGCATTAATTAATCGATCAATAGCAAGAAGATAATTTGGATTAAAATAATACAAAATCATTTCGTCAGAGCATTTTCCATTTTCTAATAGAAAGATACTCTCAATTAATTCTTCATTAAAGTGCAGCAAAAAATAGCTTGCAAGAGCTTTACGTTTGTCTGATTCTGATCCAAATAAATCGACCCCTACACCTCTTTTTCTTGTAATTTCCACATTAAAATAACTTAGCCAAGCTGTTAATTCATCCAAGTATGTCGTAAGCGTTGTAATACTGACACCTAGATAAACAGATAGCGCTTGGATTTTAATTGCTTCCTCTTGCAATAAAGCTAGAAGCAACTGCAATTTCTTTTCCTGAGGTGTTTGATCAATTACTTCAATACTAATTAAGTGCTGGATGAGTCGAAAGATTTGCTCATTCTTACCCTCGATAAATAGTCCTTTATCCGTATTACGAGCTAACTGAAGCTCGAACGACATAAGAATTTTTTCTATAGCTTTTAAATCACGTTGGATGGTACGGGAACTAACATTTAGATATGTTGCAATAGACGATGCGGTGTGTTTTCCAGAAGTTTTAATGATTAATTCAATAATTGCCTTTTCCCTTGAGGTAATATACACGCAACCATCTCATTTCAGCTGAAAAGTGAATAGAAAAGAGGCAAGGCCGCTTTTCTATCCGTCAAAATAAACTATTTACTTTTTATCATTTAGAATATCCATGATTTCTCGAGCCGATTTTGCTTCAACTAATTTCTCAATATTAGCCATATCAGAGCAAGTAACAGCAATTCCAGATAAGATTTCAAGATGGGTACCATCTTTCCCAGCAATACCGAAAATCAACCGAACCTTTTGGCCGTCAAAGTCTACTCCATTAGGTACCTGTAAAACAGTAAATCCAGAGTTAAGGACATCCTTTTTCGCATCCTCGGTACCATGTGGAATCGCAACATCATTCCCCATATAAGTCGATGTCATAGTATCACGGTCTATCATCGCTTCAATATAGCTTTCCTTCACGTATCCTGCTTTTACCAATACTCGACCAGCGAAACGAATCGCATCTTCTTTATTCGAAAATTCCTGATTTAAGAAAATGTTTTCCTCACGCAGAACAGCATCATTGGTATCTTCATGATGATCATCGCTAGGAACATTCGCTTCGGCCTCCTCAACAATTTCATTAAGCACGTCACCACGATGCTGAAGTTGGTCAATTAATTTATCATATTCAGGACTTGATAGGAAGTTATCAACGGATACATGATACGCATTTGGCACTTTATTCTGAGCTCTTGGTGTTAGCTCTTCCTGAGTAATAACAATCTGTGCATCAGGAGGCAGGTTGCTAATCGCTGTATTTGTAACGTTAATATTCAAGCCAGCTTCTTTCACCTTTTTACGTAGAAGGGAAGCACCCATTGCACTTGAACCCATTCCAGCATCACAAGCAAAAACAATTTTGCTTACATTTTCCGGAAAAACACCAGGATTGGATGTCAAGACACCTGCTACTGAGCTTTTCTTTCCTTTCATTTGTTCCATTTTTAAAGTTGCTTCAGCCAAATCCTTTTCATTTTCTTTATCTTTTGTTGTTTTTAGAATGAGAGCAGAAACAAGGAATGACACGGCAGCCGCTACAAAAACCCCTGCCAATACCCCAAAGTAACCACCTTTGGGCGTCATTGCCAAAACAGCAAAAATACTTCCAGGTGAAGACGGAGCGACAAGACCTGCATGAAATACAGAAAGCGTGAATACACCAGAAACCCCACCCGCGATAACAGCAAGAACGAGCAATGGTCTCATTAATACATAAGGAAAGTAAATTTCATGAATCCCACCAAGAAATTGTATGATAACAGCACCAGGAGCGGATTGTCTGGCATTCCCTTTACCAAAAATCCAGTATCCAAGAAGTACACCTAGACCAGGACCTGGGTTTGCTTCAAGTAAGAACAATATAGAATGCCCGGCTGTTTTTGCTTGTTCTATGCCTAATGGTACTAAAATCCCGTTTCCAATAGCATTATTTAAGAACAAAATTTTTGCTGGTTCAATAAATATGTTTGCTAATGGAATTAAGTGGTGACTAACTAAAAAATTAACCCCAGCGGCTAACAAATTACTTCAAAGACTCAACTGCAGGACCTACTCCAAAATAAGCAAGTATCGCTAAGATAGCGCCAACAATTCCTGCAGCAAAGTTATTAATAAGCATTTCAAATCCTTGACGAATTTTATCATGAAATAGCTTATCCACTTGTTTTATACAATAACCGCCAAGTGGTCCCATAATCATAGCACCTAAAAACATTGGTACGGTGGTACCCACGATTACACCCATCGTTGCGGCGGCACCGACTACTGCCCCCCGGTCTCCATATACAAATTTACCCCTGAATACCCAATAAGGAGTGGCAATAAATAGGTGATCATCGGACTTACGAGAGTAGCTAGATGCTTATTAGGTAACCAACCTGTAGGTATAAATAAAGCCGTAATAAGCCCCCAAGCGATAAATGCTCCAATGTTCGGCATAATCATGGAACTTAAGGAATTACCGAACTTTTGCACAGCTACTTTTATATTTGATTAAGCCATTTGCTCTCTTCCTTTCATTGTTAGAGTCACTTAATAAGAATAAAGTACGAATCTAACTCATTCAATAAAGAAGAAAGCTATCTTTGTCGTCACAAATTAGACAAATTTATTGTTTCTCAAAATAAAGTGAATATACCATTTTCCATTGTTTTCGCAAAACATGATTAAACTTATTTGTTAAGGCACTTCAACTAACAGATTAATTAGTTCACGCCTTCAAAGATTGCTAGAATCTCATCCGCTGTTCTTGCATTAACAAGCTTTTCAATATTTTCTTCTTCCGAGCAGACAATCGCAATATTGGATAGAATATCAAGATGATCATTATTTTTTCCAGCAATTCCGATAAGCAGCTTAACGATGTTTCCGGCTCCGAAGTCCACCCCTTGTGGAACTTGTACAAATGAGATTCCTGATTCTTTAACCATATCTTTTGAATCCTCTGTACCATGTGGAATGGCAACAAAATTCCCCATATAGGTAGAAGTTAATTCTTCCCTTTCCAGCATTTTTCCTAGGTAGCTTAATTCTACATAACCTTTTTCAACAAGAATGCTACCGGTTAATTTAATCGCTTCTTCCTTTGTTCCGACAGATGCATTTAATAAGATATTTTCTTTTGCTAAAATGGCTTGAGACATGGTTAAACACTCCTTATTTCTTGTAATTTCTCTGTGAAAAATTGATCAAATCTTGCGGTCAGCAATGCTAAAATCTGTTCCTTATTATCCGATTGAAAAGTAGAAATGGTTTCTTCACTTTCAATTAACAATGAGCTAAGAAAACTTAGCACTTCCAATTCTTCTTCTGAAGCGATTACAGGTGCCAGCAACAAAACTAAATGCTTCATCTTCATGTAAGCATTATCCATTCCCTGTATCTCAATAGGGAATTTAAGTGTATAGATGGTGAAGGTGGGTGCGATCACATTTACTGATCGCGCATGATATAATGCCATCATTGTTCCGGTGATCCCTAATCCCCCGAGCTTTTCTCGTTCGATTAACGAAAAAACAACCTCTTCCCTATCCTTAATCCTTTGCTTAACAAATAGCTCTTGGCATGCCTCTGTTAAAAGCTCCTCAATTGTAGAAATTCCCTCTAGCTCTTTTCTGTCAAAGCCTATTAATATCTTAGTGATTACCTTGGCAAATTCTTGAACACTGTCCATTTCTTTAACAAGCTTTTGAATACTTTTTTTACTTCCTGCTATTTTTAATGCGCGGTCGAGCTTTTTTTGGCCGGCATTCTTTTTTAGCAATTGGGCAATAACCGTGCGAATCTTTTCAATTTCAACTTTATTTAGAATCGGACTTACTAGAATATAATCTTCCTGAAAATTCGGGATTGGAATCGTTGAGATGACCAAGTGGTAATCACTTGCCTTCATGTTCTTAAATTCCATTACCGATATACTTTGAATTTGATCCAGTTCAGGAAACTCCTTTTGCAATCTCGTTACGAGCATCTTCGATGTGCCAATCCCACTAGAACAGATTACTAATGTTTTAAGCTCTCCCATCACCTTATTTCCGAGCACCGCAGCGCCAAAATGCATCACAAGATAGCCAATTTCCTCATCAGGAACATGAAACTCAAAAAATACTTGTTCAACCGCTTCCTTTACGACAGAAAACAGCTCACCATAATCGTTTTTAATTTTTTCTAACAACGGGTTACTGATCCCCATATTCTGTTTAATCCGATAGAGGGCAGGTTTTAAATGCATCATTAATCCTTCAAATAATGAACGACTATTTGTTAAATCCCTATCTAATAGTCTTCCAACATACTCAATGAGATTCTTCGTTTTAATTCCTGCCTGCAGGCTCGATGCTTCCATCAAGTATTCATGATCATGGCGCAGCTTCGCACCCATTAGATGCATTGTGATATAGCCAATCTCCGCTTCAGGAATCGTAATTTGAAACGATTGTTCTAATTGTTCAACAATCTTTTTCGCAAATAGATATTCTTTTGTAGATTGTTGATTTTCTAAATAAGAAGGATCGATTGTGATACCTTCTCCTTTTTGAATTCTTTCTACAGCGAGCGCCAAGTGGACAACTAAACCAATATAGGCACTGTCTGCCATTGAAAAGGGAAGCTCCTGACTGATGGATTCGATCACACTCTCGACAATGAGCAGCTTTTTCTTTTCAACTAAGCCTAATAGCTTTTCAGATACGGTATCAATTTGCTGATTGGAGCGCTTTTGAATATTTTCTTTTGCCAATGAAAGAATTTCTGATTCATCCAGATACTCAGCAATTAAACTTCTCATGGCTTTTCGTTTCGCGGTCTCAGAGCCTTCAATTTCAACCCCGTAACCTCTTCTTCGAATTAAGGACAACCCAAATGACTTTAAGCTTTCTTCTAATTTCGTTAAGTCATTACTAACCGTTGCGATGGTTACATTAAGATCATTTGCCAGACCAAGCAGTTTTACTGGTTCATTTGACTCTAGTAGCGTGCATAAGATCATCGTCTGCCGTTCATCCGGTGAATATTCGGTATGGTAAAGATTGAATAAAAACAGCTCAAGCTCGCGAATCTTTGTTTTATCGCCTGTTATCTGGATCCCCACACCTGATTTTTTTTGCAAAGAAAGATTGTATTCTTCGAGAATGTCTTCCACATTCTTCAAATCACGGTGTACGGTTCTTCCACTTACGCCTATTTTGTCTGCGAGGTCTTTTACGGTCAACTCATTTGATTCGGTTAGTAAGATTTCAAGAATTTGTCTTTCTCTTGCGGAAATATACATAGATCTCACTCCGTTTAAAGATTTTTGACCAGCATCCTCCCACCTTAGGTTGTTGCTAAAATTATAATTTCGTACTTATATTTTAATAGTAAAGCGTTATACACCTTTATACAACAAGAGGAAAAACGAAATTAGTCATTGTAGTTGTTGACAAAATTAAAGAACCTAGCAATGCGCTAGGTCCTTTCATACATTAACTGGATTTTAAACCATTTACTAATTCATCATACTTTGGACTATTTAAGAAGTTTTCAACCGAAATATGAGTGGCATTTGGAAGCTTTGCTTTTGCTCTGTCAGTTAAATCTTTATGCGTTACAACGACATCGGCATCCGCAGGTAGATTAATAATGGCCGTGTTAATTACCGTTATATCCAATCCGGCTTTTTTCACTTTATTTCTTAGAATTGAAGCACCCATTGCACTGGAACCCATTCCAGCATCGCAGGCAAACACAATTTTGTTCACATGATCCGAATTAATCACAGTTTGATGATTATTTAACACAGCAGTAACCGAACTCTTCTTACCTTTCATTTCTTCCATCTTTTCTGTTGCAGAGGATAAATCCTCTTCTTGTGCCCTGCTGGTTTTTAAAATTAACGATGCGACTGCAAATGATACAACTGCTCCTACGACAACCCCTGAAAGGGTAGCAAGATAACCGCCTTTTGGTGTCATGGCCAGGTATGCGAAGATACTTCCTGGTGATGGAGCTGCTACAAGTCCTGCATGGAAGATAGTAAATGTAAAGGTACCACTTACGCCCCCTGCCATTGCTGCTAGAATAAGCGTTGGTTTCATTAAAATATATGGGAAGTAAATTTCATGGATCCCTCCAAAGAAGTGAATGATGGCTGCACCAGGTGCCGTTTGTTTGGCTGTTCCTTTACCAAATAGCATGTAGGCAAGCAGGATTCCTAATCCAGGACCAGGGTTTGATTCTAACATGAATAGAATTGATTTTCCTGCATGTGTTGCTTGTTCAACTCCCAATGGGCTTAAAATCCCATGGTTAATGGCGTTATTCAAGAACAGAACCTTTGCTGGCTCAATAAATACGTTCGCTAATGGTAAAACATGATGATTAACAATAAATTGGACTCCTGAAGCCAACGTCTTACTTAAAGCTTCAACAACCGGTCCGACGCCTTTAAATGCTATTATTGTTAAAGCACCACCGATAATTCCCGCAGAAAAGTTATTGACAAGCATTTCAAATCCAGCCTTGATCTTTCCATGAACGAGTTTATCAAAACCTTTAATCGTAAATCCACCGATAGGCCCCATAATCACCTGCCAAGGAACATCGGAATATCTGTCCCTACGATCACACCCATCGTTGCAACGGCACCAACAACCCCACCGCGAATATCGTATACCATTCTACCACCGGTAAAACCAATCAGTAATGGCAATAAATAAGTGATCATTGGACCCACTAGTTTCGCAAGCCCTGCATTTGGTAACCAGCCAGTTGGAATAAATAAAGCAGTGATAAGTCCCCAAGCAATGAAGGCGCCGATATTCGGCATAACCATGCCGCTTAAATAACTGCCAAACTTTTGTATTTTAACTTTGACATCTTTGTTGTCTTTTACTGTCTCATTCATTTTTCTTTTTCCCCCTTCAACTTATTTGTTGAACTTTCTATCTTAATAGTAAAGCGTTTTCAAAGATGCTTCAATTCATACAAAAATGCATTTTGTCACTGTGATTGTTGCCAACATTAAAATTCAACTTCCTTGGAAAAACAAAAAAAGATTGAAAGAACGCGGGAATTGTCCCGCTTTCCTTCAATCCTAATGAGTGTTATTTTACTTTGACAGAGCTTTTTGAGTTATTTACCAAACAAGCATTAAAAGTTCCTTACTCAACCGTTACCGATTTAGCTAAATTGCGCGGTTTGTCAACGTCGCAATCACGGTGAAGAGCTGCGTAGTAGGCAAGTAACTGCATTGGTATAACAGAGATAAGTGGTGTTAATAATTCATGTACTTCCGGAATGACGAAGCAGTCTTCGTCCATTTCTAACCCCTTCATCGAAATGATGCATGGGTTTGCGCCGCGGGCAACGACTTCTTTTACATTTCCGCGGATACTTAAGTTCACACTTTCTTGTGTTGCAAGGGCAATGATTGGAGTTCCTTCTTCAATTAAAGCAATTGTGCCATGCTTCAATTCTCCTCCAGCAAAGCCTTCCGCTTGAATATAGGAGATCTCTTTTAGCTTTAATGCACCCTCCAGGACAACATAATAGTCAACCGCACGGCCAATAAAGAAGGCATTACGTGTAACAGCTAAAAATTCTCTAGAAATGTGTTCAATCAGTTCTTTCGAATCACAGAGAACCTCCATGGCATTTGCGACAATGCCTAACTCATGGACAAGGTCAAAACCAAGAATGTAATTCCGGCTTTTTGCCGTTACTTCAGCTAGGATTGATAAAACAGCTAACTGAGCAGTATAGGCTTTTGTAGAGGCAACTGCGATTTCCGGACCAGCATGTAAAAGAAGCGTATAATCTGCTTCACGTGAAAGAGTGGAACCTGGAACATTTGTAATCGTCAACGTACGATGACCTAATTCTTTTACACTGACAAGAACAGCACGGCTGTCAGCTGTTTCGCCACTTTGCGAAATAAAGATGAACAATGGCTTATCAGATAAAAGCGGCATATTGTAGCTAAATTCACTTGCAACATGCACCTCAACAGGAATCTTAGCAATTTTTTCAATAAACTGCTTTCCAACAAGGCCCGCATGATAGGAAGTACCTGCAGCAATAATGTAAACACGGTCTGAATCATTCATAGCCTTAATAATCTCAGGTTCAATTGTAAGTTCTCCCTGATCATTTTGATACATTTGAATGATTTTACGCATCACAAGCGGCTGCTCATCAATTTCCTTGAGCATGTAATGTGGATACGTACCCTTTTCTATATCACTTGCATCAAGCTCCGCTGTATATGGCTGACGGTTAATGATGTCGCCGTTAAGATTTTGGATGGTTACGTGATCTTTTGTAACAAGAACAATTTCTTTATCCATCAATTCAACATATTGATCAGTTACTTGAAGCATCGCCATTGCATCGCTTGCAACTACATTAAAGTCCGTACCTAAGCCGACAAGAAGCGGGCTCTTATTTTTTGCTACAAAAATGGTTTCATTATTCCCGGCATCCAATAGAGCAAGAGCATAGGATCCTTTTAAAAGAGTTAATGTTTTGCGGAAGGCGTCGATTACTTCAAGTCCTTCATTTACAAACAACTCGATCAATTGAACAATGACTTCTGTATCTGTTTCGCTAACGAAAGAGGCGTCTTTTAAATATTCACGCTTTAAGAGATCATAGTTTTCAATAACACCATTATGAACAAGCGTAAAACGTCCAGTTGTACTTTGATGTGGATGGGCGTTTATTTGGCTTGGAACTCCGTGTGTAGCCCAACGAGTATGACCAATTCCGATGCTAGCTGCAACATTCTCATCTACAATTTTCCGAAGGTCCGCTATTCGACCCTTTTCTTTGAAAACGTGAACCCCATTTTCATTTTTTACCGCTATACCTGCGGAGTCATATCCTCTATATTCAAGCTTTTCTAAGCCCTTTAATAAGATTTCTTTCGAATCATTTTTCCCAATATATCCAACAATTCCACACATTTTTTCTTTTCCTCCCTGATATAGGGGGCAAGAAGGCTTGGAGGCGCACTTGCCCCCTTATCTCTCATTTTTAAGGTATCTGTCTATACCGTTTAGTTTGCGCAGCTTCTTCTCTTTGTGCACCAAGTTACCTCGATGTTTTAAAGAAGAATTTACGGTTGTGCGATTCAACCGGGAGGTATCCGCCGAACATTCGATAAACCTCCTCCTCGTCAACTAACCCGACTGCTTCAGATTAGTTCAGGCGCTTTAGGTGAAGCTAATCTCCCACGATCCACCTTTCCTAGTTAATAGTGTGTTTCCACTTTGAAGAAGTAAAGCAAATACATCTTACCTGATTGTCAGAAGTCCGTCAACTACTTCCAAATGATAAAAATCTACAATTTTTTTAATAATTGTAAATTTATACATAGTAAAATATGCATAAGGGGTTTATATGGTTCCCCTTATGCATATTAATATGTGACTATTCTTTTAATTCCATTTCTTCTTTTACGACTGCTACAATACGATTCACATAGGTTTCGCAAAGTTCTTCAGAAGGCGCCTCCGCCATTACGCGAACAAGTGGTTCTGTACCAGAAGGTCTAACAAGAATCCGTCCCTCTCCAGCCATTTCTTGTTCCACCTGCTCGATTACAGCCTTAACCCTTACATTATCAGTCACATGATGTTTATCTGTTACCCTCACATTAACAAGTTTTTGCGGGAATTTTTTCATTTCGCTGGCCAGTTCAGATAAGGACTTTTGTGTTGCTTTCATAATATTTACTAACTGCAAACCGGTTAACAAGCCATCACCGGTGGTATTATAGTCCAAGAAAATAATATGACCTGATTGTTCCCCGCCAAGATTAAAGCCATTTTTCTTCATTTCTTCTACTACGTAACGATCACCAACCGCCGTTGGGATACTATGAATCCCATGACTTTCAAGTCCCTTATAAAATCCAAGATTACTCATGACCGTTGAAACAATGGTACTATGCTTTAATCGACCTTGTTCTTTCATATACTTTCCACATATGTACATGATTTGATCCCCATCGACAATATTTCCTTTTTCATCAATCGCAATTAAACGATCTCCATCACCATCAAAGGAAAGTCCAACATCTGCTCCTTTTTCTTTAACCAAAGTCGCAAGTGCCTCCGGATGAGTGGAACCTACTCCGGCATTGATGTTTAATCCATTTGGGGATGCCCCCATGGTAGATAAATCAGCATCTAAATCTGCATATAAATGTGTAGCTAAGGATGAAGTAGCACCATTCGCACAATCCAATGCAATATGAATTCCAGAGAAATCCTCATCCACCGTGTGTTTTAAAAATTGAAGATACTTTTGTCCGCCTTCAAAATAATCCATCACCTGACCAAGCTCAGAACCAACCGGCCGTGGTAATTGATCATCCGGCAGGTCAATTAATGCCTCTATTTCTAACTCTTGTTCATCTGAAAGCTTAAAGCCATCAGGACCAAAAAATTTAATCCCGTTGTCCGCGACCGGGTTATGCGAAGCAGAAATCATGACACCGGCTTGAGCACCCAATGCTTTTGTTAAATACGCTACTCCCGGAGTCGAAATAACCCCTAGTCGCATAACTTCTGCTCCGATGGAAAGTAACCCTGCAACAAGGGCTCCCTCCAGCATATGGCCGAGATTCGGGTATCACGTCCAATAATGACTTTTGGACGATCCTTATCTTTTGTTAGTACATATCCGCCAAAACGGCCTAATTTAAAGGCTAATTCAGGTGTTAATTCACTGTTTGCCACTCCGCGAACTCCATCGGTACCAAAATATTTTCCCATTTCAAAAATCGCTCCTTCAAGTATACTGCTCTCGTATTATGCATTTTTAGTTATAGTAATTGTTGCTGTCGATTTATCCGGTGTCCAATTTACATCGGGAGGACCTTCAACTTGAATTTTCACTTCATGATTACCTTCAGCAAGACTCGTTAGATCAATAAAGGCGTTAAAGTCGTTAGTCGTTAACCCATCTACGACTGAATTCGGGCCATTAACAGATAGATTAATCATCTGATTTACAGGGTCATCAATCTGAGCTTTATAATTATTCGATAATCCACGTATTTTTAAAGGGAGTCCGGAAACTGTTTTTTGTGTTTGTTTTTTTACCACTATGGTTGCCTTAACCAATTGTGGTGTCACCTTTGTGATTCCATTCGAAATAATGACAGGTAGAGTAAGTGTCGTATTGTCAGTTATTTTACTTACATCCACCTCAACTCGTACATGGTCTGCGGCATTTAAAATATCTTCATTCCCAATAATAGTGGCCTTCGGTAGAATCAAGAGTTATGGAATCGATTGTTACTCCAGAAGGTGGCGTTCCATTCTGGATGATATTTATTGGAACCTGTTTACTCGTGTTTTTAATTGGAATTGTGACCTTTACTGTTTCTGGGTCCACTACAACATCCAATTTATTTAACTCTCTATCGAGAACACTTATACGTGCATCCTTCGTAATCGTGTCATTAAGATGATTTTTCGTATCAACTGTTGCTTTTACGTATGTAATCCGATCGATTACATTTTTTGCACCTGTTATTTTCACTTTATTTGGTTCCACAACAGGTTGGCCTGCAGCATAGCCTTCATCAAGCAAGTTGCTATTAAATTCTGCGTCCACCCTAAATTCTTTTGTTATTTTCTCTTGAACCGATACACTGACAGTAGCGGGCGAGATTGTTGCCTTCAATTTATCTGATAAGTTCTTCACTTTGAGCTTAACTGTCTGTCTGCCAATCTTTGCATTGGTTAAATCAATATATACTTCAAAGTTTTTTAATGCCTTAGCTGACTGAACATGTGTTACTGGGTTTTGTACAGTCATTTCAACCGTATTTGGAATACCAGTTACAACCAAATTTGCAGTATCATAATATACTTTTACTGGAATGTCGGTAATCGTCGCTGTAGTCTGTTCTCCTGGTACATTCACATCGGTCAATTTATTGCCTGTTTGTGGCACGGAAGAATAAAGTAAAAGAGCCAGTAGCAAGGCAATTATTTTTATAAACCAAGGATTATCCATTAGTTTATCCATTTTTCTTCCCCCTCCAGTTCCAACGAGCTGAAGAAGCCTGTTTGATTTTGTTATTATTTAATAATTCATTTGAGAGCAGCTCTTTAAATTCATCCGATTTGAGATCACGATGTAGCTCTCCATTTTTCGTAAGCGAAATCCCTCCTGTTTCTTCAGATACCACCACAGTAACACTATCAGTAACCTCGCTAATCCCTAACGCTGCCCGGTGCCTTGTTCCAAGCTCCTTTGAAATAAACGGGCTTTCTGATAAGGGAAGATAACAGGCTGCCGCTGCGACATTATTCTTCTGTATAATGACGGCTCCATCATGGAGCGGTGTATTCGGGATAAAAATATTAATGAGCAATTCGGAAGAAATTCTTGAATCTAAATGAATGCCGGTCTCTATGTAATCGCTCATGCCCGTTTCCCTTTCAATAGAAATTAAGGCACCGATGCGGCGTTTCGCCATATAATCGGTTGCTTTAATAATTGCTGCCATCGCTTTCTCTGGATCCTCATCATCAGGACTTGAGCTTCTGGAGAAAAACTTCCCTCTTCCTAGCTGTTCAAGGGCTCTTCTAAGCTCAGGCTGAAAGATAATAATAATCGCCAGAAATCCCCATGTTATGGCCTGCTCCATCATCCAGCTTAACGTTTTTAAGCCCAAAAACTCACTAACAATTCTTACAAGGAGGATAACAAAAATTCCCTTCAATAATTGAACGGCCTTTGTTCCTCTAATCACCATCATCAATTTGTATATAACATACCAAACAAGGAGAATATCAACAATACTAGCTAAATACTTCCATAAGGTAAAATCTGCAAACGGCATTATTTTTCCTCCGTACTTTTGCTTTGAAATTCTGTAGAATTTAACCTAGCTATTATACCATAAATCCAGCATATGCCTATTATATGTAGTCGGTTTTAGAAAAAAACAAATCACTCGGCTTGGAGTGATTTGTTTTTAACCATTTTTGTTTTCATCAAATACATCGACTACCTCATGGGCAGTTTTTTTTATGTAATACCAAATCCAATCAAAAACTTCATTGACCTCTTGAATTTGCCCTGTTACATGTCCGGCAGATGCCATATATTCCTTTCCATTAATAACGGTAACATCCCCCTGTACTTCCCCCTCGATTTTAAGCTTTCCGTTTCGAACAATGACATTCCCTTTTACAACTTCACCTTTAGGTACAATAACGGTATCGTTTTTTATGATTAAATTCTTTTGTTTTGATACTGAAAATTCACGGTCCTGATTCCAAGTAGAAAACAAGCTTCCCATCATTAAGACGAAGAAGAGCGAGGCGGCTGCTAATAAAGGATGGTTTTTTAACCAGCGTTGTATCCCGACCTTTTTCTTCTCTTTTGGGAGACGATTCATCACGTCAACAGTAAAATTAGCAGGAGCTTTTATGCTTGGTGTACTCTTTACAAAAGCTATTGTCTTTTTTAATTCATTAAATATCGCTTCACATTCCTTACAGCTCAGGAGATGCTCCCTTAAGACCATTTCGTTTTGCGAATTCATTTCTTCATCTAAAAAGTCATGCATTAGTTCGATGATTTGTTCTGGACACATTGACGGTTTCACCTCTTATCACACATATCTTAATTGCTGTCTTAATGCTTCACGTCCACGATGAATTCTTGTTTTGACCGTTCCAAGTGGCAAATCAAGAATTTCACTGATTTCATTCAATGACAACTCTTCAATATATTTTAATACGATAGCAGCTCGATACTTGTCGGGTAGTTTTAAGATTTCTTTTTGAACGGTATCATGAAGTTCTAGACTTTCCAGCTCACTTTCGGGAAGGGGAGAATTGGAAGGGATTTGTGAATACATCGTTAAACCTTCCGTCCCTGAAACTTCGGCATCTAAATAGTAATCCGGCTTCTTTTTCCTCATTCTATCAATGCATAAATTCGTGGCAATTCGAAAAAGCCATGTTGAAAACTTTAAATCTTGATTAAACGATTTTATATTAATAAAAGCACGAATAAAAGCTTCCTGTGCAATATCCTCTGCTTCATGTCGATTCCCCAGCATTCGGTAACAAAGCTGATAGATACTATTCTTATATAATTCAACAATTTCACCAAAAGCATCTTGATCACCTTTAATGACTTGTTTAATTCTTTTTTTAACCACGGCTTCCATTTATATACCTCAGCTCCAATGCGGCTATACGATAGTACGAATCGATAGCAAAAAAAGTTTCATTTTTAGTGAAAAATTTCTCACCACCTATAATATTAACAAAAATTTACTAAAATGGTTAGCAAACTCGTTTTAAGCAAAAAAAAATGCAGCAGCTTTATCAGCTGCTGCATTTCTATTATAGTAGTTTTTCTCCGAATAACGAACCCATAGGCCAACAGCACAGATAGCTGTTTTGTTTTTTTCGTCAAGAATTGGGTTTACTTCAACAAATTCTGCAGAAGTAATAATTTGTGCTTCTTGCAGCATCTCCATTGCTAGATGGCTTTCACGGTAGCTGATTCCTCCCATGACAGGGGTGCCAACACCGGGAGCATCATGAGGGTCAAGACCATCCAAATCAAGAGATAAATGAACTCCATCTGTTTTTTCCTTAAGATAGGCAATTGTTTCTTCCATCACTTTTGTCATACCCAGTCTATCAATTTCATGCATGGTGTAAACTTTAATGCCCGTTTCTTTTATTAAAATCCTCTCACCCTCGTCTAGTGATCTTGCACCAATGATGACAACATTCTTCAGGCTTTACTTTGGGACTAAAGCCTGCTATATCTGTTAAGGAACGGTGACCTAAGCCGATACTAACAGCTAAAGGCATTCCATGAATATTTCCTGATGGGCTTGTTTCAGCAGTATTCAAATCACCATGGGCATCATACCAAATTACTCCAAGATTTTTATAATGCTTCGCTACCCCTGCTAAAGTGCCAATGGCAATACTATGATCCCCTCCAAGTACAAGTGGAAATGCGCCTGATTGAATCGCTTCATCAACTTTTTCAGCAAGCAAAGAACTTTTTTCAGCAACTAAATCTAAATTTCGCAAATTTGATTCTTTATCAACAACAACTTCAGGTCTACCAATCGGAATATCCCCCAAGTCATGTACTTCATCAAATAGCGGCTTAAGTCTTTCATTAATCCCGGCGTATCGGATTGCACTCGGACCCATATCTACCCCACGTCTCATTTGCCCTAAATCCATTGGCATACCTATAATAGAAAGCTTTTTCATAATTTCTCCTCCTAATCCTTTATCAGTTCTATTTTAACCGCTTTCATAGCAATGACTCAACTCGACAAAATTATGTATAAACATACGAGAAAAGCGGAAGCGTCCGAAGTACACTAGTCGCCCGGCGAAGGAGCTGGACAATTCCCAAAATCAAAAAAGCCTTATTTCCTTATAAAATAAAAAAAGCCTTAAATCACTCAGTGATTTAAGGCGAAATATGTAGTGTGATGGTGGAGCCTAGCGGGATCGAACCGCTGACCTCCTGCGTGCAAAGCAGGCGCTCTCCCAGCTGAGCTAAGGCCCCATCATATGAAGCGAAAGGCTGTATTCAAAATGAACGCCCACCACCTAGACAAGGTAGGTGACCAACAACTGAACTACTTCTGCATTTCATAGCTAAAGACCCCTGGAATAATCCCTGAGCCTAAATTGTTAAATTAATGAGCCATGAAGGACTCGAACCTTCGACCCTCTGATTAAAAGTCAGATGCTCTACCAACTGAGCTAATGGCTCAACTATTTGGCTGGGCTAGCTGGATTTGAACCAACGCATGTCGCAGTCAAAGTGCGATGCCTTACCGCTTGGCTATAGCCCAATATGATAATATTATTTAGTTTGTCCAAGTTTTTTAAAAATATAAATGGTGGAGGGGGACGGATTCGAACCGCCGAACCCGGAGGGAGCGGATTTACAGTCCGCCGCGTTTAGCCACTTCGCTACCCCTCCACAATATTAAAAGAGTGCCGGCGAGAGGACTTGAACCCCCAACCTACTGATTACAAGTCAGTTGCTCTACCAATTGAGCTACCCCGGCATGTATGGTGGAGGATGACGGGCTCGAACCGCCGACCCTCTGCTTGTAAGGCAGATGCTCTCCCAGCTGAGCTAATCCTCCACATATAAAATTGGTGACCCCTACGGGACTCGAACCCGTGTTACCTCCGTGAAAGGGAGGTGTCTTAACCGCTTGACCAAGGGGCCATACTATTATTAAAATAGGTAAGCTTCCAAGCGGGCTCGAACCGCTGACCTCTTCCTTACCATGGAAGTGCTCTACCTACTGAGCTATGGAAGCATAGCTGTTTAACTAAATGAAATAAATGGCTCCGCAGGTAGGACTCGAACCTACGACCGATCGGTTAACAGCCGATAGCTCTACCACTGAGCTACTGCGGAATAATTTTATTATAACAGCCTGGCAACGTCCTACTCTCACAGGGACAAAGTCCCAACTACCATCGGCGCTGAGAAGCTTAACTTCCGTGTTCGGTATGGGAACGGGTGTGACCTTCTCGCCATTGCTGCCAGACTATTTATCAGACACTATTTAATTATAATGTCTTTTTATTTTTTTTCAAGAGAAATTTTTATTTTTTTTCATTCTCTCAAAACTAGATAATGTAGAAGAAGTTTTGTAAACTCGAGTTCGCTTTAAAAATGTCTAGCTGCGGCTCCTAACTTCTCGGCCGTTTCGATCCGTCCCCACAAATCCAAAACCGGGATTTGTAGTGCCGGCTCTCCAACGTCTGTCGAAGTTGAACAGTCGCCTCCGCATTTCGTTTTGGTTAAGTCCTCGAACGATTAGTATCAGTCAGCTCCACACGTCACCGCGCTTCCACCTCTGACCTATCAACCTGATCATCTTTCAGGGTTCTTACTAGCTTGACGCTATGGGAAATCTCATCTTGAGGGGGGCTTCATGCTTAGATGCTTTCAGCACTTATCCCGTCCGCACATAGCTACCCAGCGATGCCTTTGGCAAGACAACTGGTACACCAGCGGTGCGTCCATCCCGGTCCTCTCGTACTAAGGACAGCTCCTCTCAAATTTCCTGCGCCCACGACGGATAGGGACCGAACTGTCTCACGACGTTCTGAACCCAGCTCGCGTACCGCTTTAATGGGCGAACAGCCCAACCCTTGGGACCGACTACAGCCCCAGGATGCGATGAGCCGACATCGAGGTGCCAAACCTCCCCGTCGATGTGGACTCTTGGGGGAGATAAGCCTGTTATCCCCGGGGTAGCTTTTATCCGTTGAGCGATGGCCCTTCCATGCGGAACCACCGGATCACTAAGCCCGACTTTCGTCCCTGCTCGACTTGTAGGTCTCGCAGTCAAGCTCCCTTATGCCTTTACACTCTACGAATGATTTCCAACCATTCTGAGGGAACCTTTGGGCGCCTCCGTTACTCTTTAGGAGGCGACCGCCCCAGTCAAACTGCCCACCTGACACTGTCTCCCACCCCGATCAGGGGTGCGGGTTAGAATTTCAATACAGCCAGGGTAGTATCCCACCGACGCCTCCACCGAAGCTAGCGCTCCGGCTTCTCAGGCTCCTACCTATCCTGTACAAGCTGTACCAAAATTCAATATCAGGCTACAGTAAAGCTCCACGGGGTCTTTCCGTCCTGTCGCGGGTAACCTGCATCTTCACAGGTACTATAATTTCACCGAGTCTCTCGTTGAGACAGTGCCCAGATCGTTACGCCTTTCGTGCGGGTCGGAACTTACCCGACAAGGAATTTCGCTACCTTAGGACCGTTATAGTTACGGCCGCCGTTTACTGGGGCTTCGATTCAGAGCTTCGCTTACGCTAACCCCTCCTCTTAACCTTCCAGCACCGGGCAGGCGTCAGCCCCTATACTTCGCCTTGCGGCTTCGCAGAGACCTGTGTTTTTGCTAAACAGTCGCCTGGGATTCACTGCGGCTCTTCGAGGCTATTCACCCCAAAGAGCACCCCTTCTCCCGAAGTTACGGGGTCATTTTGCCGAGTTCCTTAACGAGAGTTCTCTCGCTCACCTTAGGATTCTCTCCTCGCCTACCTGTGTCGGTTTGCGGTACGGGCACCTTTTATCTCGCTAGAGGCTTTTCTTGGCAGTGTGGAATCAGGAACTTCGGTACTAAATTTCCCTCGCTATCACAGCTCAGCCTAACGCAAGTGGGATTTGCCTCACTTGCAGCCTAACTGCTTAGACGCGCATATCCAAC
>JAMQCR010000003.1:112500-247500 GCA_023702235.1 Neobacillus pocheonensis
CCCACGCTTTCGCGCCTCAGCGTCAGTTACAGACCAGAAAGTCGCCTTCGCCACTGGTGTTCCTCCACATCTCTACGCATTTCACCGCTACACGTGGAATTCCACTTTCCTCTTCTGCACTCAAGTCCCCCAGTTTCCAATGACCCTCCACGGTTGAGCCGTGGGCTTTCACATCAGACTTAAAGGACCGCCTGCGCGCGCTTTACGCCCAATAATTCCGGACAACGCTTGCCACCTACGTATTACCGCGGCTGCTGGCACGTAGTTAGCCGTGGCTTTCTGGTTAGGTACCGTCAAGGTACCGGCAGTTACTCCGATACTTGTTCTTCCCTAACAACAGAGCTTTACGACCCGAAGGCCTTCATCGCTCACGCGGCGTTGCTCCGTCAGACTTTCGTCCATTGCGGAAGATTCCCTACTGCTGCCTCCCGTAGGAGTCTGGGCCGTGTCTCAGTCCCAGTGTGGCCGATCACCCTCTCAGGTCGGCTACGCATCGTCGCCTTGGTGAGCCGTTACCTCACCAACTAGCTAATGCGCCGCGGGCCCATCTGTAAGTGATAGCGTGACGCCATCTTTCAACTTTCCCTCATGAGAGGAAAAGGATTATCCGGTATTAGCTCCGGTTTCCCGAAGTTATCCCAGTCTTACAGGCAGGTTGCCCACGTGTTACTCACCCGTCCGCCGCTAACCAATAGGAGCAAGCTCCTAATGATTCGCTCGACTTGCATGTATTAGGCACGCCGCCAGCGTTCGTCCTGAGCCAGGATCAAACTCTCCAAGAAAGTTGATTAGCTCATTTGTTACGTTGGCTTAGCTTCACTTCCTAAAGAAAGATCCACTAATAGTTATTGTTTGTTTTGCACGTTTTGTTTGTTTAGTTTTCAAAGAGCGATTTACTTCGTCACTCAAAAGCGACTTTATTATCATATCACCTACAAAACTTAGTGTCAATAACTTTTTTCAAGTTATTTTTTAAGTCAGTAGCGACGTTTATTAATATACCAAGAGATTAGACAAATGTCAATTATATTTCTAAAAAAAATGAATAAAAAACCTAAAAATATAAATAAACCATTTAACCTTTTTTTCTCCCTTTCCGATCTTTCCTCATATATTTTAAACATTCATTGGGCGAAGCAACCCTTCTAAATAATGTAAACAATACTTTATATCGCTCATCCATAGCTCTTTTAACAATATGATCAATACGTTCGTCTCTTAAATCAAACAAAATTTCATCCATTTCTCGTTTTATTAAGTATTCCATTTCTTTAATTTCCTTATCATTAATTAAAAATCCAATCATTGAATCACCACCTGTTAAAATATCTAGTCCTAGTAGTGTTTTCCAATTAACCAAATTTTATAATTAAATTCTTTAATCATATTATTAAAAAAAGAGCATAAGTTTGAGACATGGATGGTATTGGACGAGGTGGTATTGATGAATTTCTTTTTTGTATTAAACGGAAAGGCTTTAAAGAATATTTCACTAATTTTAATTGCTGCATTTTTTACTGCTTGGTTCCTCTCTATAGAGAACCTTGCGCAAATTCCTGTCTTTTCAACCAAGGATGGCCCAAAGGCTGTTTATCGAGGAGAAAAAGACTTGGCACTCACCTTCAATATTGGTTGGGGTGACGAAAAGGCAGAGCCTATTTTAGATACTTTAAAAAAAGAAAATGTAAAATCTGCTACCTTCTTCTTGGCAGGATCTTGGGCAGAAAGACATCCCGATATTGTGAGCAGGATTGTAAAAGATGGATTTGAAATTGGTATTCTTGGCTACGATTATGTTGATTATCAGGATTTAGAGGATGTTAAAATTAGCAAAGATATTTCAAAAGCACAAGAAGTTTTCAAAAAGTTGAATGTTAAGGATATTAAACTGTTACGTGCACCAACAGGCCAATTTGACCAGCGAACCTTAAAGATTGCTGAAAGATACGGCTATACGGTCGTGCATTGGAGTGTGGATTCAAAGGATTGGACCAATCCAGGCGTGGAAGCAATTGTTCAAAATGTAAAAGGGGTTAATAAAGGTGATATTGTGCTGCTCCATGCGTCAGATTCAGCAAAGCAAACTGCAAAGGCTCTGCCACTGATTTTAAGGGATATTCGCGCAAAAGGGTTAAAGCTTGTATCTGCTTCAGAAATGATTGCTAATGGGAATGTACAGTCGAAGGAAATTAATTAGAATAGATTTTGTAGTACAAAAAACCGCCCATTTTAAATTATATGGACGGTCTTTTGTTTATTTTCCCCTTTAATGGATTATCTTTATTAGAACCAGATTGGTGGGAACGCTTCTGCCTATCCTTCTCTGATTGTGAATTTAATTTATGAAGTATTAATAATTGGTATGCATTACAGGCCATTAAAGAAAACATCATAAGATAAAGCCAGCTTCTTTCATTGACACGAAGAACAGGTACCCATTCAACTAATGTCACAACCACCATAACGAAGAGGGCAGGTATAAAAGCCGATGGATTAGTTTGTTTCACTTTAAACCAAGAAACAATAAGTCCCACAAGCAATAGAACAACCGCTGGGAGAAAATACGGGAAAATGGACTCACCTGATTTAGCAAAATTCACATAACGCAAATAGACTAAGTCAAATAAAGCAAATAAAATTAGCACCGACTGCACAGCATTCCACAATGAAACAGATTTAAAAATACCTAAGCCAAAACGATGAACGGTTAAATAAGCAAAAAAGCCCATTTGGCTTATAACACTAAAAAGAAATCCCATGACAATTAACCATATTGTAGTGGAGAGAATATCCATTATTCGAAATTCAGTAAAATAGGGCTGAAATTCTTTCCAGCGCACAATAAAACCCACAATTGCCGTCGTGAGCCCGCCTGTTAATGATGTGGTCATAAATAATCTTACCCAATTGCGGCTTGTCACAAAATTCCCTCCAAGTAAAAAATAAATTCCTTATTGATTGTACCAATCCAAGTTTCAAAAATCTACATTTAGAAATACTTACGCATAATCTTGCCTCATTTTCTTCATCCTAAAATTAAGGATTCTTATGTGAAAGGAGCTTTTAAATGAAAGTAAAGGATATATTGCTCCTCCTACTCATCATGTTGTTCCTAACCAGCTGTTCTTCTAAAGAATCAAGTAGTGGAGGACAAGTGGATTACGATACAACCAAAAAAATGGTGGTTGATATTCTCAAAACAGATGAGGGTAAGAAAGCAATTCAAGACGTTATGTCGGATGAAAAAATGAAACAAAAGCTCGTTATGGACCAAAAAGTGGTCACTGACACCATTCAGCAAACCCTTACTTCTGATAAGGCAACTGAATTTTGGAAAAAAACCTTCAGTGATCCAAAATTTGCTCAAGGCGTTGCCAAAAATATGAGATCCGAAAATGAAAGCTTATTGAAGACATTGATGAATGATCCAGAATATCGAAATATGATGATTCAAGTTTTTAAAGAGCCGGCTATTCAACAAGAGTTAGCAGATGCTTTAAAAAGTAAGGACTACCGTTCCCACCTTCAACAAGTAATTACCGAAACCATTGACAGTCCGTTATTTAAAGTCAAAATGCAAGATATACTTATAAAAGCTGCTGAAGATTTAAAAGGAAAGTCAAGCGGAAAAAGCGATCAGAGTGGAGGCACATCTACCGGACAAAATAAAGCTGGAGGTCAGTCCAGCAGCGGGACGTAAACTATTTTTTCAAAAATAAAAAGGCTGGCCTTAAATTACCATAGGTCAGCCTTTAAATTACTATTTTTTAAGCAACTTTGTAACTTCTTCAGCAATTTCCAGATAAATTTTCCCTACTGGATGGTCTTCCTGATAAATTGATGGAGCAAAATCTTCATCATTCCAGTCTGGTTGATTTAATGGCAGTCGTCCGAGAACTTCGGTCTTTAATTCCTCCGCTAATTTATCACCACCGCCTTGGCCAAATACATATTCTTTCTCACCAGTAAGTTTGCTTTCAAAATAAGCCATGTTTTCGATAATGCCAAGAATCTTCATGGTCAGTACGAAGCGCCATCGCACCTGCACGTGCTGCTACAAATGCAGCAGTAGGATGGGGAGTTGTCACGATGATTTCCTTACATGCTGGAAGCATAGTATGTACGTCTAATGCTACATCTCCAGTTCCTGGTGGTAAATCTAAAAGCAAATAATCCAGCTCTCCCCACTCCACTTCATTGAAGAAGCTGTTTAACATCTTTCCTAGCATTGGACCACGCCAGATAATTGGGGCATTATCTTCAACAAAAAATCCCATAGATATGACTTGTACGCCAAAGCGCTCAACTGGAAGAATTTTTTCTCCACGAACGACAGGTCTTTTAGTGATTCCCATCATATCAGGTACGCTAAACCCGTAAATATCCGCGTCAATAAGCCCAACTTTTTTCCCTAAGCGGGCTAGAGAAACGGCAAGTTTACAGAAACGGTTGATTTACCTACCCCACCTTTTCCGCTCGCGATTGCAATGAAAGTTGTATCTGATGTCAGTAGACTTTTCTCTTCCTTTTCAGGTGCAGCCTGACGATGTTGCGCCAACACCTCTTCAGCAAGTTCACTGAATCGAATGCCAACTGTTTCTGCTCCTGCTTCTTTTAGAACATTAACGATTTGTGTTTGCAGCTGCAGCTGTTCGGCGGTACCTGTTTTAGCGACGGCCACTTTGACACTTACATGATTTTTTTCTTCTTTTATTTTTATTTCCTCAATGGCATTTAATTCAGCTAACGTTTTATGTAAAAATGGCTCTTTAAGCCGCCAAGTACCTCACGTACTCTCACTTCTGTTAACATTTTAAAACACCTCACCATATGAATTCGTTTCCATAATCAGTATACCATATTTATTTCTGAAAACAGTTAAATGAATCACACGTCACATCTGGAAACCCTTCTAAAAACAAAAAAGGTGGTTAAACCACCTTCTTTAATCTGATTCTTTTAATTCTTTCTCATACGTAAAATAACGAATAACTCCCTTATAAATCGAGGCTGCTATTTTTTCTTGATAAGAATCCTTTTTGAGATTAGCCTTTTCTTTTGGATTTGAAAGAAAGCCTACCTCAACCAATACACCAGGTTTCTTAGCATTTTTTAATATATACACTTGGCCTAATGGTTTTGCTTTACGAGTAGTATTCCCTAAATTTTTGCGAAGTTCGTCTTGAATAAATTTTGCAGCCTTTGCGTTTTCCTCATGCTGGGGAGCGTAGAATGTTTGTGCTCCGCTCCACTGTGAGGATGGAATAGCATTTAAATGAATGCTGACAAAAAAATCATTATCAGCATCATTTATTAACTTTAATCGTTTTTTCAAATCCTCCACTTTTCTTCTACTATATCCTCTTGTATCAGAGTCTGCTAAATCGGTATCTGTATCTCTTGTCATATTCACAAGAGCTCCTTGCTGTTGTAGATAATCTCTTACTTTTAATGAAATCGATAATGCTATGTCTTTTTCAAGCGTTTGGTCGGCTCCAGCCCCGCCATCGGGTCCACCATGACCAGGATCAACCAAAATGATTTTTCCCGATAATGGAAGATTCCATGATTTCCAAGAATCATTTTCCATAAAATCGTGTTGTAGAATAAGAAATAAAATAAGTAATCCCACAGAAAAACCAATGATTTTCAACCTTCGCTTTAACAACCAAATCATTCCTTCCCGCTCGTCCATGTTCATTTAACTATATGGGACAAGGACTTAATTTAGAACAGGAAGAAATGAATGTATTAGTGAAGGCGGAGCTTATGACGCATTTGACCTTTTTCGAACCCTTCCCTCCACCAAACATGTACATACTGTTCACATAAATAATAAAGGGATTCACTCATGGTTCCTTCTTCGCCATTTCCCCAATAAAGTAAGAAATTATACAAAGTATCTATTAAATGATTCTCTTCTTTATTGCAGCGTGATCGGACTTCTTCTAAGTCTTCTCCGTGATAACCAAACTTACTAAATTTAGCTCCTAATAAATAGGCCTCAAGAGCAACATCATAACATGCTTCTTCAATCCCAGTATTCATAACAAAGCTTGAAGCAATTCTCGTTGAACCAAAGTATTGTTTTACTCTTTCCTTCAGCATATTGATGGATAAGTCCCGTAAAACGGAACGCTCGTATTTGATTTGTTTTTCCCGACGCTTTTCTTTAAAGGTTGTAATTACATTCACTCGCATTTCACCTCTTAGGACTATTTTTCATCCCATGTTCATAAGAAATGCAAAGTCTTCACTGTTTTCCATTTCCAATTTTTAAACTTTCATGAGTTGGAAAAATCTTAAAAATGGAATAAATACCGATCTTTTTGTAATAGTAAGCAGTTTTTTAACAAAAAAGTCCCCCAACCATTATAGGTTGAGGGACTTTTTAACGTTAATCATTAAGTTACTGTGTTACTCACTCAAATCCACATTGTGGTACACTTGCCCAACATCTTCTAAGTCTTCTAATACATCAAGCATCCTTTCGAATTTTGCTTTAGCATCTTCTGGAAGTGTTATATCATTCTGCGCAAGCATCGTTAGTTCTGCCACTGTAAAATCAGTTATTCCTACATTCTTGAATGCCTCTTGCACGGCATGAAATTGGTCTGGCTCAGCATAAACAATTACCGAGTCATCCTCTTCTATAATGTCACGGACGTCTACATCTGCTTCCATTAATAATTCAAGTACTTCATCTGCCGTTTTACCCTCAATGCCGATAACAGCCGTTGCATCGAACATATATGCTACAGATCCACTAACTCCCATGTTACCACCGTTTTTACCAAATGCTGCACGTACATCTGATGCAGTTCGGTTCACGTTATTTGTCAGCGCGTCTACGATGACCATTGAACCATTTGGTCCGAAGCCTTCATAACGTAGTTCGGTAAAGCTTTCTTCTGAACCACCCTTTGCTTTTTCAATCGCACGGTCAATAATCGTTTTCGGTACACTATACGTTTTTGCTCGCTCAAGTACGACTCTTAATGCACCATTGGATACTGGATCGGGCTCACCTTGCCTAGCTGCTACATAAATTTCGCGTCCGAACTTCGCATAGATTCGACTCGTATTAGCATCCTTTGACGCTTTCTTTTCTTTAATATTGTTCCACTTGCGACCCATAATGAACACTCACTTTCCACATTTGAATCTACTATACAGTTCTAATTGTAGGTATTGCTATCATTCACCAGAAATATTATACCTCAATTGCATAATTTCTACAAAAGCTGCTTAAAATCAAGTTCCACTTTAAAAAAGACCCCCAACCAATAGAGGTTGAGAGCCTGGAAACGTCGATAATTAACGTTTTGAGAACTGAGGCGCACGACGAGCACCTTTAAGACCGTATTTTTTACGTTCTTTAATTTGCCAATATAAAATGAATATAAACCGTACAAAACAATCCTTGTTACATCAAGGTTTTGATTACTTTTAATAATAAAAGTGAAATAAAAAAATATATGGTTATATATGTTTCGTAGTCAAATTATGGTCAAGAATTTTTATGAAATCAATCGCATTCATTAATTAATTACACCTTATACAAAATTAATAAAACAATAAAAGGTGATTAAAAAAGGAGCCTATTTATAGAGCTCCTTTTACTATATATATTTATTAAACCGTCTACATGTTCTTTGACTTTTTTTCAGAAACTCCAGGGACTGATTTTTGACCCTAAGACTCTCACCCCGATGAAGCATGCGATTTCATGTGAATATCGTAAGTAGAAAAAAAGTCTGCCGTATAAATAAGCAAAACTGAGTTGTAGACATGAGGCTATGTAAAAAGACAGGGACAGGGAACCCAATCCAAAAAGATGCCTGTAAAATACGGTCCAATGGAGGTGGGCAGCCTCATTGAAAAAAGATTGATGCTTGACGCAAAGCCGCTCCGCTGGTTAAGTGTTAACTCACACTTGCGCCTGCTGTGCCCCTGCGTATCTCGATTTAAAGCCGTTCGAAGCATATAAATGACAGAAACGAGTGCGTATGATGTTAAAAGGGCATCAAAATCAAAAGCAGACTTCCGATAAAACGGATGAAAACAATGGACCGGATTGTCCAATGTTTATGAGATAATCTTGCTTGTAAAATGCTAGTTTTGTTCAAAATTTTTCCTCTTACCTTAAGTTGATACTTATGTAGCTTCATGCCTATGGTGCTTTATTTATATTTTTAAATCTAAGATGAAGCAGGCATTTCAATTTGAGTTAAGTCACCTCTTTATTATAGGACAGTTGCGGGAATATCTGACAAAAAAGGCAGCTCCCTGATGGGGGATAGCTACCTTCGTTTACGATTACTATGAAAAGGTAGGAGCAGGGAATTCATCAATTCTCATACGAAGTAAACTATATGGTTTTTCCCGCAGGTCTCTTCCATAATGAAATCTCGCCTGCCGATGTAATTGATTCACAATGACATATAAGTATTGATCGGGGCAATCGAAAAAGTATCCGGCCATAAAATTCTCGGGTCATGTGCGATGGTTTCCATTGCGCCATTCGGCAATATCTTCCGGATACTATTGTTTTCATAGTCTCCCGCATAAACGGTTCCTTTTGCGCCGGTGATCATTCCATCAGACGCACCTTTTTCCCCCCAATACTGCACATATTGGGATAAATTCATGTCCTGTATCCTTCTGTCTCTTAGGGCTTCTGTTGAGATCGAGAACAGCTGACGGCTGGTTAGCGGAGCATAAAATAAAACCTTTCCATCAGGAGAAATCGCTAAACTATCGGAAGCCAATCTAAATGGGAAAGTCGAGCCGTCCGGGTTTCGATTCATCAAAATTCCACCTTCTACTTTCGGTAAGAAATAGGGATCAGGTGAAGTTGATATTGCCCCATTTAACCGTCTAAACGCGTTCCCATTTTCTAAATCTACGACGATAATAGCCCCTGGCCCTCTGGAAGAAGAATCCGTTATATATGCATAGCCTGCTCTTCCAACCCGAAAATCCAAACGGACATCATTCAGATAAGTTGTTGGCAAGACAACATCTTCTGTAAAGGTATATACTCTCCTTATTGTATTCGTGCTTAAATCAACAGCAACTAATTTTGCTCCCCCTTGAATAGGTTCAGAAAAATTTGGTGCCCCTGTATCTAGTACCCAAAGTGTTCCTCTTCCATCAGCAACGATACTTTGGACACTGACGAAAGACATCGTAATATTCCCAGTATTAACTAAACTGGTTTCTAAACTGGGATAAGGCTGCAATTCACCCTCAACAATTTCCGCCACAGTAAATTGAACGTCGTCTCCCCATTTCGGAAAGCATACAAAAATACGACCGGTTTCGGAAACGCTGACACCTGTAGGCATAGCCCCATAAAAAGCATGCACCAGTTCAAACTGCCCAAAATATTTTTCCATAGGTAACATAGGTTCCATGATATCCTCCTCATCAAATCCGAACGGATATCACCTATATATGATGAAGATTTTTTGTAGTGCCTGGTTCTTGATAAATTTTTCTATCGTGATGGATGCTGTGGGTTTATTAGTCCAGGAGAAACATGGGAGTTCCGATAAAGTAATTCAAACTTCCACTGGCTCTCCAAAGACGGGGAATGAGAGCATCTGAATTTACGTTTGCAGTCAATTTTAGAACTAACATAAAAACTATTATGATTTGCTCCCGCCCAGCAGCCTGGTTAGAAAATAAATCTGTTTCCTTTAAAGGGGAGTATTTTTAAGTTTAGTGTAACTTTTTCATCCTGAGCATAAGTAAGAATTTTTAGAAGCCTATATAGTGGGGGGATATTCATTTAATATAGATTATTTAAGAACCTCATTTACTTATGATACGGTTCACCGTATTTTATCTAAATGAGGTTTATATTTCCTCATTTTTAAAAATAGCATAGTTGAAATGTCTCTTGATATAATCAATCATATTTAAAAAGTCTATACAGCTAAAGAACATTACTTGCAGCTTTAAAGAAAAGCCTATTCAAGATTTAATGTTCTTGAGTAGGCTTGTTTGCTTTTTGGAAAAAAACCTTATTTACTTATGATACGGTTCACCATTTCATTCTATTTAAGAGGCCTGAAATCTATAATTTTAATGGCTGCCCCTCAAATGCTTTAACCTCTAATGGTGCAGTCAAAAAGTCCTTTGCATTTGCTACGAACTTGGTAAAGTGCTCGCTTGAGTTATGATTGGCAACAGCTTGCATATCCTGCCAAACTTCCACCATCGTAAATACATTTTCGCTTTCTGTATCTTTTTGAAGGCGATATGAAATATTTCCGTTTTCTTCTCTTGAGGCAGCAATTAACGGCTGAATTTCCTCTAGAAACAAATCCTGTTTCGCAGGATTTATATGGAATGTTGCATGAATAATAATCATCGAACGTCAATCCCTTCTTATTTACATTTCATTACTTCCATTGCGCGACTTGATCAATAGGCAGACGAACTGATGGATGTCCGTTATCTGCTGCTTTACCAATAGAGATTAACATAACCGGAACATAACGGTCTTTATCCAATCCAAATGCTTCTGCAATTTTGTCTTTTTCATATCCTCCGATTGGATTTGTATCGTATCCATAAGCGCGGGCAGCAAGCATTAACTGCATGGATACAAGTCCGCCATCCACTAAAACAACATCTTTCAAATCTTCACGTGAAATCGTTTCAAAATAGCCTGAAAAGGAAGCATGAATTCCTTCTTTTACTTCTAAAGGCATAAATCCCTTCTCTACAGCTGCTCCGTAGATTTCTTCAAATTTCTTCAAAATTATTCATATCACCAAAAACAGCAATAACGGCTGATGATGTTTCAACTTGAGTTTGGTTAAAACGTGTCAGTGGGGCAAGTGTTGCTTTTGCCTCAGGGCTTTCAATCACAAGAAAGCGCCATGGCTGCATATTAACAGAAGAAGGAGCACGTGTTGCTAATGTAAGAATTTCTGTCATTTCTTCATGGCTGATTTTTACGGACTTATCATAATTTTTAATGGAACGGCGTTCTGTCACAATTTTATTAAAATCATTCGTTATTTGTGCTGTAGTCATAGAAGTCATTGTTATATTCTCCTCTTTTCGTTTTGATTATTGTTTATAATATTTGAGGTCTTTAAATACCTTTTATTCATTTTAGACAAAAATATTATAAAATGTCTAAAATGTTAACTACGTATAACCTTACTCCACTTTCTTTTAGTTGTAAACTGAAAAGAATTGGAATATCAGAATTTGAATGAACACTATTGGATTATGATATAATTTCCTGATAAAGGGAGTGGTAGTTTGAGAAAAATTGCACCTGATGAAAGACAGATGATAAGAAAAGCCTATGTAAAAAAGTTAATCCATGTCGTTCGGACTCAAGGATTCCTTTCCCTTACCATTCAAGATATCGCAAAAACGATGAATTTAAGCCGGGCTTCCTTGTACAACTACTTTTCTTCGAAGGAAGACATTATTATGGAGCTGACTAATCTCTGTATTGATTATATAAATGAAGCTGGTCAAACCATTTCCAATGAAGGGTTATCTTATCCACTTCGTTTCCAAAAAGTGTTTGAACAAGCTGTTTTTTCAGCTGTTTATACTTCAGATATTTATTTGACTGATTTAAAAAGAAGCTGTAGGAATCTTTATGAAAAAAAGATGCAATCAAGAAAAGAACAACTATCTGCCATTCATACCTTTTATCGAAATGGCATGAATGCAGAAGTTTTTAATCAATTGAATCCCTCCATCTTAATTATTCAGGATGAAACTGTACTAGGGAAATTGGTGAATACATCCTTTTTAGTGGAAGAGGAATTGTCATTGAAACAGGCTCTATTCGATTATTATGTGGCGAAGAAAACCCAGATCCTAAAGCCCGAGTACTTGCAAAACACGGAGCATGAAGATATTAATGCAATGATGGAAGGCATCCTCAAAAAGCTGGCAGCCATCTAATGACTATAAAAAAGACTCTTACTCACTGGTGGGGTCAGCCACCTAAAAAACAGCCTAAATCTTTTTATTAAGCTTTAGGCTGTTTCTAGTGTTATTTAACTGTAAAAAAACATGTCGGTAATGCTTTTAATGATGAATTGGCATCAGTAGACTATTTAAATTATAAATTGCTATTCTCTTTTTTGATAGAACCATTCCAACGTTTTTCTTCCGCTTCGGGCAGATGTATGTTGAACTGATCCAGTGTTCGAAATACAATATGGTTAATTATGTCATCTAGCGATTCAGGGTGGTTATAAAATGCTGGCATTGGAGGGAGTATAACGGTTCCCATACGAGATAAAGCCAACATATTCTCAAGATGAATATCGTTGAGCGGTGTTTCCCGTGTCACCAATACCAACTTTTTGCGTTCTTTTAAATTCACTCGCGCCGCGAAGCGTTTACATATTGCTCAACCTTAATTCCTTGGAGGGGTAACAATTACCGTTCGACTGCCTAACGAAATAAGCGTAAAAGATTTAACCCGTTTAGAGCATTTAAATTTTGTTGAAGCTTTCTTAATGATTATTCCATCTATATCTGTAGAGTAAGTATCTTTTACTACTTCATCTTTTAATAACTCTCCTAGGTCAGAAGTGGATGTTTAAAATGTACACTACTCCTGACCCTGAAACAGGGAAAAAGGTACCAACAACACGCAGAGGATTTAAAACAAAAAAGGAAGCAATGGTTTACTAATCACACAAAAACCATTAAAACAAGCACAAAGAAGACCATTGAGTCAAAATTCAAAACTCATATTTTACCCCGGTTTGGCAAATTAAAAATGAAAGACATTAGTAAGGCTTACTGTCAAAAAATGATAAACGAAATTGCTGATATTATTGGTTCAGTTAATGATATTAAGATTCAAGCAAACCAGGTGTTCAAATATGCTGTAAAAATGGACATTATCTCAAAGAATCCTATGGAACACGTTACAGTACCAAAACAGCAAAGGGAATTATTTAACGATGAGAATGAAAACCATCAGCGTAATTATTGGACAAAGGAGGAGGTAAAAAAATTCCTTTCCATAACCAAAAACGAGATATCATTTCGAGATCATGTACTATTCCATCTATTAATTTATACGGGAGCTCGAAAGGGCGAATTATTAGCCATAAATTGGGATGGTATAGATTTTGATGCTGGTTCCATTCGGTTATGGAAAACTTTATTTCAAACTAATAGACAACACCTCTTTCAGACCCCAAAAACAAAGGAATCTAAACGATTAATAAGTTTAGATACCCAAACCCTTGCCCTGCTTAAAAAGTGGCATATAAACCAAAAGGAAGAGGGTTTAGCACAAGGAACGGTAAACAGCGGCAATAATATTGTTTTTACAAGGGACGATGGTACACCGTTATGGTTAGCATATCTAAATGAAAAGCTAAAAATTTTAATAAAGAAGCACGACCTTCATGAGATAACTATTCATGGGTTAAGACATACTCATGCTTCCCTGCTATTTGAAGCTGGAGCGAGTATTAAAGAAGTACAAGAGCGATTAGGACACACCGATATTCAAATGACCATGAATATCTATACCCACGTAACAAACACCCTTAAAGAACAAACAGCTGCCAAATTTCAAAGGTTCATTGAATTGTGATTTGCATGGTCAGATGTGGTCATAAAATTTATATGGTCAAAATATGGTCATGAGTGTTTTTTTGTAATAAAAAAGACCCCCAACCAAATCGGTTGAGAGCCTTCGAAACGTTGGTAATTAACGTTTTGAGAACTGAGGCGCACGACGAGCACCTTTAAGACCGTATTTTTTACGTTCTTTCATACGTGCATCACGAGTTAATAGACCTGCGCGCTTTAATGTTGGGCGATATTCAGGGTCAGCTTGAAGTAATGCGCGAGCAATACCATGGCGAATTGCGCCAGCTTGACCAGTATATCCACCGCCGCTTACGTTTACAAGAACATCATAGCTGCCAACAGTTTCAGTAGCTACTAACGGTTGGTTAACAACAACACGTAAAGCTTCGAATGGGATATAATCTACGATGTCACGACCATTAACTACAATTTTACCGCTGCCTGGAACTAAGCGCACACGTGCGACAGAGCTCTTACGACGGCCAGTACCAATATATTGAACTTGTGCCAAGTTAATTCCCTCCCTCTTAATTATCCGCGAAGTTCGTAAACTTCTGGTTGTTGTGCTTGGTGCGGATGTTCGCTACCAGCATATACATGTAATTTTTTAAACATTTGACGACCAAGAGAATTTTTCGGAAGCATGCCGCGAACAGCAAGTTCGATCATTTTCTCAGCATAGTTCGTACGCATTTCAAGAGCAGTTCTTGTTTTTAAACCACCTGGATGTAAGCTGTGACGGTAATAAATCTTATCTGTAAGTTTTTTACCAGTAAGATGAACTTTAGAAGCATTAAGAATGATAACATTATCACCAGTGTCAACATGTGGTGTAAAAGTTGGTTTATTTTTACCACGTAAAATTGATGCTACTTCAGAAGCAAGACGTCCAAGAGTTTTGCCCTCTGCATCAATAACGTACCATTTACGCTCAATATTATTTGCGTTTGCCATAAACGTTGTACGCATGAGTTTCCCTCCTAATTAAATCCGTTAAAGATTATTATTTTCGCACCTTCATATGCATTAGCGGTTCGATTCTGTTCCGGGAATGAACGTCAATGCCTTTGTGCGCTTAAGTTTCTTATCATATATTTTCAATCACGATGAAGACTTTCCGGGGCTTTATCGTGGGGATAAAATACATACATATGCTATAATAAAGCCTAGTCGTCATAATGTCAAGAAAATGTTACACCAGGTTGGGTTGTTATCATAAAATTATTCATAAATTACTTTCCAAAGATACAATCCTTGTGCCGGTGCTGTTTTTCCTGCAAAGCGACGATCCCTTTTAGCTAAAATCTCTGCTATCTCCGAAGGTCTCCGTTCCCCGGAACCGACTTCTAATAATGTTCCCACGAGAATCCGAACCATATTATATAAAAAACCATTTCCAACAAAACGAAAAGTGAGAACTTTACCCTCTACCGTTATATCCAATGCTTCAATGGTTCGAACTTTATCCTCTACCTCCGTTTTTGCTGAGCAAAAACTTGTAAAGTCGAATGTTCCAAGAAAATGCCTGCTTGCTTCCTGCATCCGCTCTAAGTTTAACGCATAAGGATAGTGGTATGCATAGTTACGTTGAAATGGATCCCTTGTTGAGGAAAGATAAAGGAAGTACCGATATTCCTTTCCGATTGCATCAAAACGAGCATGAAAGGACGGGCTTACCTTTTCAACAGATAGGACCGCCATATCCTTGGGCAGCATGGAATTTAGGGCTAATAGCCATTTCTCCTTGGGAATTGGAAGGGGAGAATCAAAGTGAATAACCTGTCCTTTTGCATGCACACCAGCATCTGTTCTTCCGGAACCAGACACCAATACAGGCTTGTCCTTATGCATTTTCGCTAAAACAGCTTCAAACTCTTTTTGGACTGTTCGTTTTTTCGGTTGGACTTGGTAACCAGAAAAATTCGAACCATCATATGAAATGATGCACTTATACCTTTGCATTTTTTTACTCCATTTATGAACGTAATGAAAATAAGAATACCGTTAAGATGACTAGTAATACTAGCTGAAGAGAATCGGCCATTTTCCAGTTTAATTGACGGTATTTTGTTCTCCCCTCACCGCCTCGGTAACCTCTCGCTTCCATCGCAATCGCGAGCTCCTCTGCTCGCTTAAAGGAACTCACAAATAATGGAATTAAGAGCGGGATAACTGCTTTGACTCGTTCTTTAACTGGTCCACTTGCAAATTCGACTCCCCTGGCAATTTGAGCTTTCATGATTTTATCGGTTTCCTGCATAAGAGTAGGAATAAATCGTAATGAAATCGACATCATTAAGGCCATTTCATGAACCGGAAAGCGAACCTTGTTCAACGGATGTAATAGAGTTTCAATTCCATCCGTAATTTCAATTGGTGTCGTAGTTAACGTCAACAAGGATGTCATTAAGATTAAGAAAAAGAATCTCATCGAAATGAAAATCCCCTGCCTAAAGCCTTCATCGTAAATATTTATCGGCCAAGCTTAAATAAGAGGTTCCCTTGATGTGTAAAAAATAGCTGCATTACTAAAGTAAAAAAAACCAGCCAGATAACCGGCTTTAAGCCTGCGTACAAAAACCGAAAGGGAATTCGGGACAATCCTAACATGAAAACAGTATAAATACCAATTAGTGCATATGTGACCCAATTATTCGCAAGAAAAATAACACATACAAATAAGAAGATAACAATCAATTTAGAACGGGGATCCATCCGATGAACTAAAGAGTCTGCAGGTACATATCTTCCAAAAATCATTTTTTCCATCATACCCGCTCACCTCTGTTGAAAAGCTCTGCTACCTTAGTAGATAACTGTTCAATAGATAAACAGACTTCGCCTAATTTTTTTCCTAATCTTTCTTCCAGCTTAAGTTGAAAGCGAACCACTTCCGGTACATCTAAGCCCATTTGAATCAGCTCAGCAGGCGAAGAGAAAATCTTTTCCGGCGATCCCTTTTTGACTACTCTACCCTGCTGCATGATCACAATTTGATCCGCATATCTTGCCGCATCTTCCATACTGTGCGTCACCAAAATGGTCGAAAGGCTTCTGTCCTTATGGAGTTGATAGAACATGTCCATAATCTCTTTGCGCCCACGCGGGTCTAGTCCTGCAGTTGGTTCATCTAAAACGATGATCTCAGGGTCCATGGCAAGGACTCCAGCAATGGCACCCGGCGCATTTGCCCGCCTGATAGTTCAAACGGTGATTTCCCCAAGACTTCTTCTTGCAATCCTACTTGCTTCAGCGCCAACCGGCCTTCTTTTCGCTTCAGATTCCGGTACACCAAAGTTCATTGGGCCAAAAATGATATCTTTTTCGACCGTTTCTTCAAACAATTGATGTTCAGGAAATTGAAAGACGATCCCCACTTGACGGCGAATTGGTTTCAAATTCTTATTTTTTTTCTTTGCCTTAATTTCATGCTCTCCAATTCTTACTGTCCCTTCAGTCGGCTGCAGTAAAGCGTTTAGATGCTGCAAAACTGTAGACTTACCGGAACCGGTATGCCCGATAACCGCCATGTATGTCCCTGATGGAATATCAATGGAAACATCTTCAATGGCAAGCCGTTCAAATGGAGTATTTGCTTGATAGCGATACTCTACATGTTGCAGTGAGATGTCCATAACTCTTTCACCAACTCTTCTTCCGATAAATAGTGCTTTGAAAAATCCATTCCCTTTTGACGGAATGCTTTGCTCATTTTTACCGAGAATGGAATATCAAGACCTAGTTGTATTAATTCATTATCCATCGAAAAAATCTCTTCCGGTGTTCCTTCCCGGTAGACTTCTCCTTTGTTCATGACAATAATTCGATCTGCCTTTGCAGCCTCTTCCAAATCATGTGTAATCGAAATAACCGTCAAGCGCTTTTCATCTTTTAAATTTCTAACTGTCTCTAGTACTTCTTCTCTTCCTCTTGGGTCAAGCATGGATGTTGCTTCATCTAAAATGATTATGGAAGGTCTTAATGCGAGAACCCCTGCAATGGCAACCCGCTGCTTCTGCCCTCCTGAAAGATGGTGGGGCTCTTGATTAAGAAAATGATCCATTTTAACTTTTTTAAGTGAATCCTCAACCCTCAAGACCATATCATCCCTTGGTATTCCATGATTTTCTAAACCAAAAGCCACATCATCCTGAACCGTGGTACCAACGAACTGATTATCAGGGTTTTGAAAAACCATGCCTAATTGCTTTCGAATATCCCAGATAGACTCTTCAGTTAACTTCATATCACAAACGGTAATCTCACCTTGCTGTGGAAATTGCAAACCATTTAAAAGCTTTGCCATTGTAGATTTCCCTGAGCCATTATGACCAACAATCGCAAGCCATTCCCCTTCATATATCTTAAAGCTCACATTATGAAGGGCATACCGTTCTTGTGATTCATATTGAAAGGAAACTCCATCAAGGGAAACAACGGGCTTTTTCATCGAATGTTTCCTCCCCTAATCTCTGCTAATCTAACCTCTTTTTATTTGACAATACAAAAAAAGCCTGCACCTCGTCCCTAGCAGAAAAACGCTTTAATCTGCTGAAATATCCGGGATTTCTAAAAAGAAATGGGAGGAGGTGCATGAGCTAGACGAGACGCGAAAAAGAATCAGAAAAATCATTTCTTTCCAAGGAGAATAAACGTCCTCCTATTCATGCTCCTCGAAAGGAGTCACGCTCATCATAACACTCGTTTGGCTTGGTTCGTACTTATTATTCATTTACAGAAAAAGGGCAAAGAACAAGTTTCATTTTAAACTGTCCAGCGCCCTTGTTGTCTGTTAAAAGGTATTAAACTAACTCGATAATTACCATTGGTGCACCGTCACCGCGGCGTGGTCCAAGTTTCATAATCCGAGTGTATCCACCTTGGCGCTCTTGATAGCGTGGCGCGATATCAGTGAAAAGTTTTTGTACAGCATCTTGACCTTTTTCAGCATCAGCAACTTCATTACGTACATATGATGAAGCTTGACGGCGAGCATGTAAATCCCCGCGTTTGCCTAAAGTGATCATTTTTTCTACAGTCACACGTAGTTCTTTCGCACGAGTTTCTGTAGTTTCAATGCGTTCGTTGATAATTAAATCTGTTGTTAAATCACGCAACATAGCTTTACGCTGTGCACTTGTGCGTCCTAACTTTCTGTATGCCATGAAGGGTTCCCTCCTTTGTTGAAGTCAATAATCAAATGAGTAAGCTAACGAGAGACTATAGTTAAATAATCAACTACTATTAGTCGTCTTTACGTAAACCTAACCCAAGTTCTTCTAGTTTCGCCTTCACTTCTTCAAGTGATTTGCGACCTAAGTTTCGTACTTTCATCATATCTTCTTCAGTCTTATTTGCTAATTCCTGAACAGTGTTAATTCCAGCACGTTTTAAGCAGTTATAAGAACGAACAGAAAGATCCAATTCTTCAATAGTCATTTCAAGAACTTTTTCTTTTTGATCTTCTTCTTTTTCTATCATAATTTCCGCATTCTGTGCTTCGTCGGTTAAGCCCACGAAAATATTCAAATGCTCGGTCAAAATTTTTGAACCAAGAGCAATCGCTTCTTTTGGCCAGTGCTTCCATCTGTCCAAACATCAAGTGTAAGCTTATCAAAGTTTGCAAGTTGACCAACACGGGTATTTTCTATCTGATACGACACACGTGAAACTGGCGTGAAAATAGAGTCAATAGGAATCACACCAATGGGTTGATCTTCTCTCTTATTTTGATCAGCCGGAGTATAACCGCGTCCACGCTTAGCGGTTAAACGCATGCGAAGATGGCCACTTGATGCTAATGTTGCAATATGGAGGTCAGGATTTAGAATCTCAACATCACTATCATGCGTAATATTGCCAGCCTTGACAGGACCTTCTCCCTGCACATCAATTTCAAGAGTTTTCTCTTCATCAGAATAGATTTTTAAAGCCAATTTTTTAATGTTTAAAATTATGGATGTTACATCCTCTACGACGCCTTCAATTGTTGAGAACTCATGAAGTACCCCATCAACCTGAATTGATGTCACAGCGGCACCTGGGAGTGAAGATAATAGGATACGACGTAAGGAGTTACCCAAAGTGGTACCATATCCACGCTCAAGTGGCTCTACGACAAACTTACCGTACTTGGCATCATCGTTGATCTCAACCGTTTCGATTTTTGGTTTTTCTATTTCGATCATCAAATAACCCTCCTTCAAAACGTCGAAACTTCGAATAGATTATATATCTAACCGAAATTTCCCCATGTATACGTTCCCGTCTTGTGCACAACAACTGGAATAAATTTTCTGTATGAAATTCAAAAAATTAGTATCATATCCCATTATAGACTCAGGATACAAAATCTATACAGAAAAATTAAACACGACGACGTTTTGGTGGACGGCATCCATTATGAGGAACAGGTGTAACGTCTTTAATTGCTGTAACTTCAAGACCAGCAGCTTGAAGAGCACGAATTGCAGCTTCACGTCCTGCGCCAGGTCCTTTAACCGTTACTTCTAAAGTTTTCATACCATGTTCAATTGATGTTTTTGCAGCTGTTTCAGCAGCCATTTGCGCAGCGAATGGAGTAGATTTACGAGATCCTCTAAATCCAAGCGCACCTGCACTTGACCATGAAATAGCATTTCCATGAACATCAGTGATTGTTACGATTGTGTTGTTAAATGTTGAACGGATATGTGCAATACCTGATTCAATATTCTTTTTAACACGACGTTTACGTGTATTCGTTTTACGTGCCATTTAAATAACCTCCTTTGCCGATTACTTCTTCTTGTTCGCAACAGTCTTACGAGGACCTTTGCGTGTACGAGCGTTGTTTTTGGTATTTTGTCCACGAACCGGTAAACCACGACGATGACGTAACCCGCGGTAGCAGCCGATTTCCATTAAACGCTTAATGTTAAGAGAAATTTCACGGCGAAGGTCACCTTCAACTTTTAACTTGTCGATGATGTCACGGATTTTGTTTAATTCGTCTTCAGTTAGATCACGCACTCTTGTATTTTCAGAAACGCCAGCTTCTGCCAAGACTTTTTGTGCCGTATTTTTACCAATACCATAAATGTAAGTTAAAGAGATAACTACACGTTTTTCACGTGGAATATCCACACCAGCAATACGTGCCATAATGAGCGCACCTCCTTCAAAAATTAACCTTGTTTTTGTTTGTGTTTAGGGTTTTCACAGATAACCATAACTTTTCCGCGTCTACGGATAACTTTGCACTTTTCGCAGATCGGTTTGACAGATGGTCTTACTTTCATTATCCTAACCTCCTTAGTAGTACGGAGTGCAAGCAGATTATTTAAAGCGGTAAGTAATTCTTCCGCGTGTTAAGTCATATGGAGATAGCTCAACAGTCACTTTGTCACCCGGAAGGATCCGAATGAAATGCATTCGAATTTTACCAGAAACATGAGCTAGCACAGAATGACCATTTTCTAATTCTACCTTAAACATTGCATTTGGCAAAGTTTCAATTACTTTACCCTCAATTTCAATTACATCATCTTTGGCATGGGTCTCGTCTCCCTTCTCTTATTCAGATATGCGTTCATTTAAAGCTGTATGTGCAAAGCAATGCATTCCGTTCATAACACGTCCTGTTTCCTTCATACTGTTCTGAACCTCAGGAGAAACTGGTCAATACATTATAATTGATGAAGGGTCTTTTTTCTTGGACATTCAAAGACAAGCTTTCACCTGTCCGCAAAATAAATGGACTTTTCATCCAACCTTACAATTATACCATATTGCACTGCATCCCGTCCGCTAGTAACTATTAGAAATTATTTACGGAAATAATACCGGTATTAAACATTGAAATCATATTTTAGTTAAGATCTCAAATCCTGTTTCAGTGATCGCAATCGTATGTTCAAAATGAGCACACATTTTTCCATCTACTGTAACAACTGTCCAATTGTCAGCCAATGTTTTGACATATCGGCTTCCGGCATTTACCATCGGTTCAATCGCCAGTACCATACCAGGCTTTAGTTGCGGACCTTTGTTTGGCGGACCAAAATGAGGAATATCTGGGTCTTCATGTAAGTCTTGCCCAACTCCATGTCCTACATACTCGCGCACAACAGAAAAGCCATTTGCTTCCACATACGTTTGAATCGCATGGGAGATGTTTGAGAGTTGCTCACCTGGTTTTGCTTCTTTGAGTCCCTGATATAGAGATTCCTCTGTCACGTCTAATAGACGCTGAGTATTCTCATCAATACTGCCAACAGCATACGTCCATGCAGAATCTCCATGGTAGCCGTTAAATTTCGCACCAATATCGATGCTAATAATATCGCCATCGTTTAGGACACGATCTTCAGGAATTCCGTGAACAAGTTGGTCGTTCACACTCGTACAGATGCTGCCGCGAAATCCATTATATCCTTTAAACGAAGGAAGTGCATCGTGAGCAAGAATAAATTCTTCTGCAATACGGTCCAATTCTTTCGTAGTGATTCCAGGAGTAAGGTGTGACTTCAACTCTTGGTGGGTTAGAGCAACGATTCGCCCTGCTTCGCGCATGATCTCAATTTCCCTAGGGGTTTTGCAATTGATCATTACCTATTGCCCCCAAGTAATTGTTCGATGTCAGCTAATACTTTATGAATGTCCTGTTGTCCATTGATCGAACGCAAATACCCTTTTGTTTCATAGAAATCCAATAATGGCTGAGATTGTTTGATATTAACATCTAAACGGTTTTGAACAGTCTCTTCATTATCATCTGCCCTTTGATAAAGCTCCCCGCCGCAGCGATCGCATATCCCCTCATGTTGAGGTGGGTTAAAGACAAGATGATAGGTAGCACCACAATTTTTGCAAATCCGTCGACCTGTTAAGCGCTCCATTAAAATATCCTTGTCAACTTGGATATTGATCACGTAATCGATCACTCTATCTAAATCTACAAGAAGATTTTCCAAAGCTTCTGCTTGAGGTACCGTTCTAGGAAAGCCATCTAGTAAGAACCCTGTTTGACAGTCTTCTTTACTTAACCGTTCACGTACAATGCCAATTGTTACTTCATCAGGAACAAGTTCGCCCTTATCCATGAATGATTTAGCTTGTAAACCTAGTTCAGTTCCTTCTTTCATCGCTGCACGGAACATATCTCCAGTAGAGATATGAGGGATGCCGTATTTTTCGACGATTTTTTCGGCATGCGTACCTTTACCGGCACCTGGAAGCCCCATTAATACTAAATTCACACGTGTTCCCCCCTCGTGCTATTAATGGGTTTTAGGGAACGTACTTCCCCAAAACCTTTTACTTAATAAATCCTTTATAATGGCGTTTAACCAATTGTGCTTCAAGCTGCTTCATGGTATCAAGGGCTACACCCACAACAATAAGCAAGCTTGTTCCACCAATTTGTGCTGTTTGCGGCAGGTTAGCAATCTGAATAAAGAGGACTGGTAACACAGCAATAACAGCTAAGAAAATGGCGCCAATTAAGGTTAAACGATATAAAACGCGTGTTAAATATTCCTGCGTACTTTTACCAGGACGAATCCCTGGAATATATCCGCTCTGCTTTTGTAAGTTTTCCGCTGCTTGTTCAGGGTTAACTTGTATAAAAGCATAAAAATAAGTAAACGCGATAATTAAGGCAGCGTATAAGATCATCCCAATTGGATGGGAATAGTCAAATACATTAATAATCCAAGTTGTTACACTATTTGTTGGGAAAAAAGATGCAACAGTTCTAGGAGTAACAATAAACGAAACGGCAAAGATTACAGGAATTACACCAGCAGCGTTAACTTTCAACGGCATATGTGTAGATTGTCCCCCAACAGGATTACGTCCTGCAGCAACGCTTTTTGCATATTGGATCGGAATTTTTCGGTTTGCTTGTTGGATGAATATAACTCCAACAACTACAGCGATTACTGCGATTGCTATTAAAACAGCCGTGACAATTCGTATAAACAATTGTTCACCTGCATTTGAAAATAACTGAACATAAATTTGGTTAACGGTCGTAGGAATTTGTGCAACGATCCCGGCGAAGATAATGATTGAAATACCATTTCCAACACCTTTTTCTGTGATTTGCTCTCCTAACCACATCAAGAAGGATGTACCAGCCGTTAACACAAGCGCAATCAAAAGATACTTACCGATTCCAGGATTTTGAATCAATTGGCCACCAGCTAAGTTATTAAAGCCATATGCCATACCGAATGCTTGGATAAAACCAAGAATAACAGTAAAATATCGAGTAAACTGGGCAACCTTACGGCGACCAGCTTCCCCTTGCTTCGACCATTCTGTAAATTTCGGTACAACATCCATTTGGAGGAGCTGAATGATAATTGATGCAGTGATATAAGGCATAATACCCATTGCAAAGATGGAGAATTTCTTTAACGCTCCACCGCCAAATGTATTTAAAATCCCAAATACACTTAGTTTATCTTGAGCACCTAATACATCAGCATTTACATTCGGTACAGGAATAAAGGTACCTAGTCGAAAAATGACTAACATTAAAAGGGTGAATAGGATCTTACGTCTTATATCACCCACGCGCATAAAATTGGAGATTGTCTGGAACATTAGATCACCTCAGTAGTTCCACCAGCAGCTTCGATAGCTTCCTTAGCAGCAGAGGAGAATTTGTGAGCTTTTACAGTCAACTTTTTCTCTACGTTCCCTTTTGCAAGAATTTTGATTCCTGCTTTTTCGTTACTTACTACTCCTGTTTCGATAAGAAGTTCTGGAGTAACTTCTGTACCTTCTTCGAAGCGATTTAAAGCATCAAGGTTAACAACCGCAAATTCTTTACGGCTGACGTTCGTAAATCCACGTTTTGGTAAACGGCGGAATAATGGTGTCTGACCACCTTCAAATCCAAGGCGAACACCGCCTCCTGAACGGGCATTTTGTCCTTTATGACCTTTACCGGCAGTCTTTCCTTGACCTGAACCGATACCGCGTCCTAAACGTTTACGTTCTTTACGAGAACCTTCCGCAGGTTTTAATTCATGAAGTTTCATATTGGCACCTCCTTATGAAAGAAAAGAATCAATTATTGTTCTTTAACTGTTACAAGGTGAGCAACTTTGTTAATCATACCGCGAATAGCAGCGTTATCTTGATGCTCAACTGTTTGATTCATTTTACGTAAACCTAGAGCTGTAACTGTCGCACGTTGGTCCTCAGGGCGACCAATTACACTGCGGTTGAGGGTAACTAATAGTTTATTCGCCATTTGAATTCCCCCTTATCCTAACAGTTCTTCTACTGATTTACCACGTAATTTCGCTACGTCTTCAGCACGTTTTAATTGTTTTATACCATCTAAAGTTGCACGAACCATATTAATCGGAGTGTTCGTTCCTAATGACTTAGAAAGGATATCAGCTACCCCAGCTAATTCAAGAACGGCACGAACCGGTCCACCAGCGATAACTCCAGTACCTTCAGAAGCAGGTTTTAGAAGAATTTCGCCGGCACCGAAACGTCCAATTACTTGGTGAGGAACAGTTGTTCCAACCATTGGCACTTCGATTAAGTTTTTCTTCGCATCTTCGATAGCTTTACGAATCGCATCTGGTACTTCTTGAGCTTTACCAGTACCGAAACCGACATGACCGTTTTTATCTCCAACTACTACAAGAGCAGAGAAACGGAAACGACGTCCACCTTTAACAACTTTCGCAACACGGTTAACCGTAACTACGCGTTCTTCTAGTTCAAGTTTGTTTGGATCAATACGACGCATCTTTTTGTGTCCCTCCTTTGTCTATTAAAATTGTAAGCCGTTCTCACGAGCTGCATCAGCTAATGCTTGAATACGTCCATGATAAAGGTATCCTCCACGGTCAAAGACAATAGAAGAGACACCTTTTTCTACCGCACGTTTAGCGACTAATTCTCCGACCTTTTGGGCAGCTTCAACGTTACTTGTAGATTCAAGAGTTAATTCTTTATCTAAAGTGGATGCACTTGCTAAAGTAACACCACTCATGTCATCGATAACCTGTGCATAAATATGTTTGTTAGAACGAAACACATTTAGACGAGGACGAGCTGAAGTTCCGCTAAGTTTCGCACGAACACGAGCATGTCTTTTCTTGCGAGTAGCGTTTTTATCAAGCTTCGTAATCATTTACGTCACTCCTTTCGTTTACCAATAAGGCGATTACTTACCAGTTTTACCTTCTTTACGACGAACAAATTCGCCTTCGTAACGAATTCCTTTACCTTTATAAGGCTCTGGAGGTCGAACTCCGCGAATATTGGCAGCTAATGCACCAACACGTTCTTTATCAGTACCCTTAATAATAATTTTTGTATTAGCAGGTACTTCGATTTCAAGACCCGTTTCAGGTTCAATTTCAACTGGATGAGAGTAACCAACGTTTAATACAAGTTTGTTACCTTGCTTTTGAGCACGGTATCCAACCCCGATTAATTCAAGGCCTCTTGTGAAGCCTGTTGAAACACCCTCAACCATGTTCGCGATTACCGCACGAGTTGTTCCGTGCAATGCGCGGTGTTCTTTTGCGTCAGATGGACGAGTAATTGTAACTAAGTTTTCTTCAACGTTAATTGTAATATCCGGATTAAATGAGCGAGAAAGTTCGCCTTTAGGACCTTTTACAGTAACAGCATTTTTATTAACAGTAACCGTAACTCCAGCTGGAATTTCGATAGGTTTTTTTCCTACGCGTGACATTTAGTGCACCTCCATTCATTCAGAAACTCTATTACCAAACGTAAGCTAATACTTCTCCGCCGACTTGTTTTGCACGAGCTTCTTTATCTGTAATAACACCTTGTGATGTTGATACTAATGCGATACCAAGACCGTTAAGAACGCGTGGTACCTCTGTAGATTTTGCGTAAACTCGAAGTCCAGGCTTGCTTATGCGCTTAAGACCGGTAATAACGCGTTCGTTATTTCCACCGTATTTTAAGAAGATACGGATGATACCTTGTTTATTGTCTTCAATAAATTCGACGTCACGTACGAAACCTTCGCGCTTTAAAATTTCAGCAATTTCTTTTTTCATATTAGAAGCAGGCACTTCTAACTTTTCGTGACGCACCATGTTCGCATTACGAATGCGAGTAAGCATATCAGCAATTGGATCTGTCATGACCATTATTTTTACCTCCTTCCCAGACTTGGGTTTTACCAGCTAGCTTTTTTAATACCAGGAATTTGTCCTTTGTATGCTAATTCACGGAAACAAATACGGCAAAGCTTAAATTTACGGTATACAGAGTGTGGACGGCCGCAACGTTCACAGCGTGTGTACTCTTGTACTGCATATTTAGGCGTGCGTTTTTGTTTCGCAATCATTGACTTTTTAGCCACGTTTTCGCCTCCCTTATTTAGCGATTACTTTTGGAATGGCATTCCAAAATGAGTTAAAAGTTCACGTGCTTCTTCATCAGTGTTAGCAGTCGTTACGATAACGATATCCATACCACGAACTTTGCTTACTTTATCGTAATCAATTTCAGGGAAGATTAATTGTTCTTTAACACCCAAAGTATAGTTACCGCGACCATCGAATGCTTTTTTAGAAACACCACGGAAGTCACGTACACGAGGTAAAGAAACAGAAACTAATTTATCCAAGAATTCGTACATGCGTTCACCACGAAGAGTGACCTTTGCACCGATTGGCATACCTTCACGTAGACGGAAGCCAGCGATTGATTTCTTCGCACGAGTTACGACTGGTTTTTGACCAGTTATCGTTGCAAGTTCTTCAACAGCATTATCTAGTGCTTTTGCGTTAGCAACAGCATCACCAACACCCATATTCACAACGATTTTATCAAGCTGTGGTACTTGCATGACTGATTTATAGTTGAACTTGCTCACAAGAGCAGGTGTCACTTCTTTAACAAATTTTTCTTTTAGGCGGTTCATTTATTGTACCTCCCTTCTTAATTTGAACTATTTATCTAAAACTTCACCGGATTTTGCTGTGCGTACTTTATTGCCATCAACCGTTGTGTAACCTACACGAGTTGGGTTACCAGACTTAGGATCGATAGGCATAACGTTCGATACATGAATTGGAGCCTCAAAACTGATAATTCCGCCCTGTGGATTCACTTGAGAAGGTTTTGAGTGTTTTTTCACGATATTAACGCCTTCAACAAGGACACGGCTTTCTTTAGGATAAGCAGCAAGAATTACACCTGTTTTTCCTTTATCCTTACCAGAGATGACTCTTACTTTGTCACCTTTTTTAACATGCATCATTAAGCACCTCCTTAAAGGCATTTGAATTTAAATTATAGTACTTCTGGAGCTAAAGAAACGATTTTCATAAAGTTGTTTTCGCGAAGTTCACGAGCAACTGGTCCGAAGATACGCGTTCCACGTGGGCTCTTATCATCTTTGATAATTACACATGCGTTTTCATCGAAACGAATGTATGAACCGTCTTGGCGACGAGCACCGCTTTTTGTGCGAACAATAACGGCTTTAACAACATCACCTTTTTTAACAACGCCACCAGGTGTTGCTTGTTTCACTGTACAAACGATAACATCACCAATACCAGCCGTTTTGCGACCAGAACCGCCTAGTACTTTAATAGTCAGTACCTCACGAGCACCAGAGTTGTCAGCAACTTTTAAACGTGTTTCTGTTTGAATCATGCGTGTAACCTCCCTTCGGAATGAACATAATCCGAACTATTAAATAATAACTGCTTTTTCTACCACTTCTACTAAACGGAAGCGTTTTGTAGCTGAAAGTGGGCGAGTTTCCATGATACGTACGATATCGCCAATCTTTGCTTCATTTTGCTCGTCATGAGCTTTAAACTTTTTAGAGTACTTAACGCGTTTACCATAAAGAGGATGCTTCTTATGTGTTTCGACAAGAACAGTAACGGTTTTTTCCATTTTGTCAGAAACAACGCGTCCAGTGTAAACTTTGCGTTGGTTACGTTCACTCATTATGTGAACCTCCTCTCATTTACTTGTTAACGCTGATTTCTCTCTCACGAATCACAGTTTTCATGCGAGCAAGCGCTTTGCGTACTTCACGTATACGAGCTGTATTTTCAAGTTGTCCAGTCGCCAATTGAAAGCGAAGGTTGAAAAGCTCTTCTTTTAAAGATTTAATTTTTTGTTCAATTTCAGCAGTGGTAAGGTCACGAAGTTCATTAGCTTTCATTTGATTCACCACCAATTTCTTCTCGTTTTACAAACTTACACTTGATTGGAAGTTTGTGCATTGCAAGACGAAGTGCTTCACGTGCAATTTCTTCTGAAACTCCTGCAATTTCAAACATAATTTTCCCTGGTTTAACAACAGCTACCCAGCCTTCAGGCGCCCCTTTACCAGAACCCATCCGCACTTCTAGAGGTTTTGCAGTGTAAGGCTTATGTGGGAAAATTTTGATCCACACTTTACCGCCACGTTTCATGTAACGTGTCATCGCAATACGTGCTGCTTCAATTTGGCGGTTCGTGATCCATGAAGCTTCTGTAGCTTGCAAGCCGAATTCACCAAAAGTTACTTCTGTGCCGCCTTTTGATAGACCGCGCATTTTCCCACGGTGCTGACGGCGATATTTTACGCGTTTTGGCAATAACATATTATTTGCCTCCTTCCGCATTTTTCTTCTTAGTAGGAAGGACTTCTCCCTTATAGATCCATACTTTTACGCCTAGCTTACCATAAGTAGTATCAGCTTCAGCTGTAGCATAGTCGATATCAGCGCGAAGTGTATGAAGTGGAACTGTTCCTTCGCTATAATGTTCAGAACGAGCGATATCAGCGCCACCAAGACGACCAGATACCATTGTTTTAATACCTTTCGCACCTGCACGCATAGCACGTTGAATAACTTGCTTTTGTGCACGACGGAAAGAAACACGGTTTTCTAATTGACGAGCAACATTTTCAGCAACTAGTTTCGCATCAAGGTCAGCTCTCTTGATTTCAAGAATGTTAATATGGACACGTTTGCCAGTAAGTTGATTTAATGCTTTACGAAGTGCTTCAACTTCAGTACCGCCTTTACCGATAACCATACCAGGCTTAGCTGTATGAACTGTTACATTCACACGGTTAGCAGCACGTTCGATTTCAACCTTAGAAACAGAAGCATCTTTTAAACGTTTCGTGATATATTCACGAACTTTAAGGTCTTCGTGTAAAAGATCGGCAAAGTCTTTGCCTGCGTACCATTTAGATTCCCAATCACGGATGATTCCGATACGCAAACCGACTGGATTTACTTTTTGACCCACTGATTATCCCTCCTTCTTTTCTGATAGAACGATTGTAATGTGGCTAGTGCGTTTGTTAATTTGGCTTGCACGACCCATTGCGCGAGGACGGAAACGTTTTAAGGTTGGTCCTTCATCTACAAAAGCTTGTTCTACTACCAAGCTATTAACGTCCATTTCATAATTATGCTCGGCATTTGCCATAGCAGATTTTAACACCTTTTCAACAATTGGAGAAGCAAACTTAGGTGTTAGATTTAAAATCGCCACCGCTTCACCAACTTGCTTTCCTCGAATTAAATCTACGACTAAACGCGCTTTACGAGGAGCAATACGAACTGTTCTTGCAACAGCTTTAGCTTGCATATGGATGCCCTCCTCTCTTAACGTCTTGTTTTCTTATCATCGTTACCATGACCTTTGTAAGCACGAGTTGGAGCGAATTCTCCAAGCTTGTGGCCTACCATGTCTTCAGTAACATATACAGGCACATGTTTGCGACCATCATAAACAGCGATTGTGTGGCCAATAAATTGTGGGAAGATCGTTGAACGGCGAGACCAAGTTTTAACAACTTGTTTACTTTCAGTTTCATTTAACTTTTCGATCTTAACCATTAAATGATCATCAACAAATGGTCCTTTTTTTAAGCTGCGACCCATGAAGGAACCTCCCTTCGTGATTGGTCTACGGTTCGTTCCTTGAACCGTAGTTCAACCCCGTTATTTTTTACGACGACGTACGATGAATTTATCTGATTTATTCTTTTTCTTACGAGTTTTGAATCCAAGAGTTGGTTTACCCCATGGAGACATTGGTGACTTACGTCCGATAGGTGAACGTCCTTCACCACCACCGTGTGGATGGTCGTTAGGGTTCATTACAGATCCACGAACTGTCGGGCGTTTGCCTAACCAGCGAGAACGACCTGCTTTACCAATGTTAATTAATTCGTGTTGCTCATTACCTACTTGACCGATCGATGCGCGGCACTCAGAAAGAATCATGCGCACTTCACCAGAAGTTAAACGTACAAGTACGTATTTTCCTTCTTTACCAAGTACTTGTGCAGATGTACCAGCAGAACGAACTAATTGTCCACCCTTACCAGGTTTTAATTCAATGTTGTGTACTACTGTACCAACTGGAATATTTACTAACGGAAGTGCATTACCTACTTTAATATCTGCCTCTGGGCCAGACATTACTTCCATACCAACTTGCAAGTTTTTAGGAGCTAAGATATATCGCTTTTCTCCATCAACATAGTTGATTAATGCAATATTTGCCGAACGGTTTGGATCATACTCAATAGTAGCAACGCGTCCTGGAATGCCATCTTTTGTACGTTTAAAGTCAATTAAACGGTATTGACGCTTATGCCGCCACCTTGATGACGAACAGTTAACTTACCTTGGTTATTACGGCCGCCTTTTCTCTTTATTGGTGCTAAAAGAGATTTTTCTGGAGTGCTAGTTGTGATTTCTGCGAAATCTGAAGTAGTCATTCCGCGACGACCATTGGAGGTAGGTTTGTACTTTTTAATCGCCATTTTATTTCCCTCCTCTTCTTGTTAGGTTCTTACGCTTCAAAGAATTCGATTTCTTTGCTGTCAGTTGTTAATTTTACAATTGCTTTACGACGTTTATTTGTGTAACCACCGAATTTACCCATGCGCTTAAATTTACCTTTATAGTTCATGATGTTAACTTTCTCAACATCAACACCGAAGATTTCTTCAACAGCATCTTTGACTTGAGTTTTATTAGCTTTCACATCAACTTCGAACGTATATTTTTTTTCAGACATTAGGTCAGTAGAACGTTCGGTGATAACGGGGCGCTTAATGATATCGCGTGCATCCATTATGCAAGCACCTCCTCTACTTTTTCAACCGCTGCTTTTGTCATGATTAATTTTTCATGATTAACAACGTCTAATACGTTGATACCACTTGCTGTTACTACTGTTACACCAGGAATGTTGCGAGCGGAAAGTGCTACATTTTCATCGAGGTCAGCTGTAACGATTAGTGCTTTTTTATCAACAGAAAGACCGCTTAATACAGTTTTAAAGTCTTTTGTTTTTGGAGTTCCGAAAGCAAGGCTTTCTAATACTAAGATGTTTTCATCTAACACTTTAGAAGATAGTGCAGATTTAATCGCTAAACGACGTACCTTTTTCGGTAATTTATAGCTGTAACTGCGTGGTGTTGGACCGAAGACCGTACCACCTCCGCGCCATTGTGGAGAACGAATTGACCCTTGACGAGCACGACCAGTTCCTTTTTGACGCCATGGCTTTCGACCACCGCCTGCTACTTCAGAACGAACTTTTGTTTTATGAGTACCTTGACGTAAAGAAGCTCTTTGCATAACAATTGCTTCAAATAGTACGTGTTGGTTAGGCTCAATACCAAAAACTGTTTCATTAAGTTCAATTTCACCAACTTGTGATCCGCTTTGGTTTAATAATGCTACTTTTGGCATTCCTTGTTCCTCCTTTCTTGTGAAGATGTTTATGCTTTAACTGCAAATTTGATTTTTAGTAAAGCTTTTTTTGCTCCTGGAACATTACCTTTGATTAAAAGCAAGTTGCGCTCTGTGTCAACTTTTACAATCTCAAGGTTTTGTACAGTAACTTGTTCTCCACCCATACGTCCAGGTAATGCTTTCCCTTTGAAAACGCGGTTTGGAGCAACAGGTCCCATTGAACCAGGACGACGATGATAACGAGAACCGTGAGCCATAGGGCCGCGAGATTGTCCATGGCGTTTGATTGACCCTTGGAAACCTTTACCTTTTGAGATTCCTGTTACATCAACTACATCGCCTGCAGTGAAAATTTCAACTTTGACTTCTTGACCAACTTCATAGCCTACTAAGTCATCTCCGCGGAATTCCCGAACGAAGCGCTTAGGAGCAGTATTAGCTTTTGCAACGTGACCTTTTTCTGGTTTGTTAGCTAACTTTTCACGTTTATCTTCAAAACCAACTTGAACCGCAACATAACCGTCGCTTTCAACTGATTTCTTTTGAAGAACTACGTTTGCAGCTGCCTCAACAACAGTAACAGGGATTAAGTTGCCGTTATCCGCAAATACTTGAGTCATACCAATCTTTCTTCCTAAGATTCCTTTGGTCATTTAAGTCACACCTCCTGTAATTTGTTTATTTATTGTTATTAAAGTTTAATTTCGATATCTACACCGGATGGTAAATCTAAACGCATTAACGCATCAACTGTTTGTGGAGTTGGGTTAACGATGTCGATTAGACGCTTATGTGTCCGCATTTCGAATTGCTCACGAGAATCTTTATACTTATGAACCGCACGAAGAATCGTATAAATAGATTTTTCAGTCGGAAGCGGAATTGGACCGGAAACTGCCGCACCTGAACGTTTTGCTGTTTCAACGATTTTTTCTGCTGATTGATCAAGAATTCTGTGATCGTACGCTTTTAAACGGATACGAATTTTTTGTTTTGCCATTATTTTCCCTCCTTTATCGCCTATTTTCTAAATAGACATTTCTCAGTGAAAATTTCCCACACACTCGCCATGGCAAAGCGGCCGGGTGTGTCAGCAACCTTCCACATCATCGCAGTCAAAGACCAACATTGTCTATTATACATAAAACATAAAGTAAACGCAACAGTAATTACGAATTTATTATGTTTTGAACACTTTTCTTATTATAACGAGGCAGCCGCTCGTTTTCAAGAGAATATTTAGATGTTGTTAATTTCTTTTTATTCCGGTTTATTTGTTTATTATCTAATTTGCTCTATCACAGGCATTAAAGGAAAGAAATCTAAAAAGGAGCTAACTGAGTTTCAGCTGCTCCATTCCATTTTTCTAACAATATATATATAGAAGAAAAGTGTTTATAAACAATCCTATGCAGTGATCTCCAGTACTCTTTCCCGGATGACACTCTCAATATTAGAGTGATAACCTAAATAATTACACAGAATAAATTTTTCGCTTTGGGGGTGATTTTTAATTACCTTATTAATATGGTTCATCAAAATACCTGTGAATAGTAGATAGGGAATCACAAATACCTTTGAATGGCCACTTTCACCCATTATTTCCAAGCCATCTTCCAAGCTTGGCGAGGTAGCAGTAAGAAAACAGGTCTGCACCTGCTTAACACCTGTTTTCCTTCTTAGCATTTCTGCTATTTCATTTAGGTCGTTTTTGACCTCAGGATCACTGCTGCCCCTTCCAACCAAAAGAACCATCGAATTTTTATCATATTCTTCACCAGTTTCCACAATCCGTTCGATTAGTGTATCGACCATTTTCCTATGGACACCAATCGGCCGCCATATTCTAAATTGATGTTTGGAAACTGTGCAGATAATCTCGCCAGTTCGTTTGGGATATCCACTTTTGCATGTGCTGCTGTAAGTAATAATACCGGAATCGCGATAATTTTCGTTGCTCCTTTTTGTACGCAAGTATTGAATGCCTCTTCAATTGATGGGGCTGCAAGTTCTAGGAAACAATATTCGTTAATAGGTACCAGGCTACGTTCCATGCATTTTGTTATAAATGTTATCGCCTGTTCCCTCGCCGTTTTAACCCTGCTACCATGGCAAATATACAAAATTGCTTCCATTTAAAAAGCCTCTCTTGCTAAAAAGGATTCTTTAATTTGTTTGTTTTGAAACCAGTTAATCTTGTGATGCAAATTTACGACTTCGCCAACCACAATCATGCATGGGTTTTCTATTCCTTCCCTAAGTGCGGCATCGCTCACATCACGAAGGGTACTGATAATGGTTTTTTGCCTCATTAATGTTCCCCATTGGATTAATGCCACCGGAGTATCAGCATCCTTCCCATGCTGCAACAGTTGTTGCTGTATATATGGAAGATTTTTCACACCCATATAGATCGCTAGGGTATCAATTCCTTTCGCTAATGCCTCCCATTTTATATTATCGGCCTTCCCCATTTTTACGATGACCGGTAACAATTGCATAGGATGAGCCATAGTCTCTATGGGTAATAGGGATTCCAGCATATGCGGGAGCTGCTATACCTGATGTAATACCAGGTACAATTTCAAATTCAATACCCTTGGCAGCAAGAGCTTCTGCTTCCTCTCCGCCTCGACCGAATACAAATGGGTCTCCCCCTTTTAATCGGGTCACGACTTTTCCCTTCTGTGCATGCCTTACGAGTAAATGATTTATTGTTTCTTGCTGAAGTGTATGAGAATCTGGTAACTTCCCGCAGTAAATCAACTCTGGCCTTTGGACTTGCATAACTTAAAAGTTCAATATTTACTAATCGATCATAAAAAATGACATCTGCTTCTTTAATTGCTTTCAATCCTTTTACCGTTATTAAATCCGGGTCTCCCGGTCCAGCACCGACTAGATATACCTTATCCAAATTTCATTCACCTCACCCTCATCTTTTTTAAAAAACGCCACTTATCGTTCCATCTACTATGAAATGAACTTTCTCTTCTTTAAATAAGCAATAATTTGTTCAACGCTCTCTTCTAGCGAATAAGTATTCGTTTCGATTGTTAATTCTGGATTTACCGGTTCCTCGTATGGAGAGTCAATTCCAGTGAAATCAAGAATGATACCCTTTCTAGCTTTTACGTATAACCCTTTTGGGTCTCTCTTTTCACATTCTTCTATCGGACACTTAATATAAACTTCTACAAATTCATCTTCTTCAAGTAGATTTCGAACGAGTTCTCTATCTGCCGCAAACGGCGAAATAAATGCCGTTAAAACCACTTGTCCGCCATCAACAAATAATTTTGAAACTTCGCCAATTCTTCGGATATTTTCTTTTCTGTGATCCTCTGAAAAACCGAGATCTTTGTTCAACCCATGTCGAACATTATCTCCATCTAACACATAGTTTTTTATCCCATTATCAAAAAGGCGTTTGGCAACAGCGTTAGCAACCGTTGATTTGCCTGAACCTGAAAGACCAGTAAACCAAATGACAAAACTTTGATGTCCATTTTGTTCTCTTCTTAATTGTTTAGTTAACGAAGCTTCATGCCAGACAACATTTGAACTTTTTTGCACTATAATCCTCTCCGCTTCCTTTATGCTTTTACTGCCGTTTTGCGCAATCCTTCAATCAGAACTTCTACCACTTCTTTTCGACTAAACGTACTTGGAGGAAGCTCTCCGTTGCGAAGCAGTTCTCTAACCTTTGTTCCAGATAGAATCACATGATCTTCTTTGCTGTGTGCGCATGTTTTTGTTGAAGCCATGCTTTCGCACTTTTTGCAATAAAAGCTGTGTTCAAAGAATAATAGGTTAATTCCTAATTCCTCTTGGGTAAAGTTACTGAATATTAATTGGGCATCATACGTTCCATAATAGTTGCCAACTCCTGCATGATCACGACCAACAATAAAATGAGTACAGCCGTAATTCTTCCGCACCATTGCATGGAAAACAGCTTCCCTAGGACCAGCATAACGCATTGCAGCAGGAAAAACCGCTAGGAATACACGATCTTGTGGATAATAGTTTTTTAACAACACTTGATAGCTTTCCATTCGAACATCTGCAGGAATATCATCTGATTTCGTTTCACCAACGAGTGGGTTTAAAAATAAGCCATCAACAGTTTCAAGCGCTGTTTTTTGGATATATTCATGAGCACGGTGAACGGGATTTCTTGTTTGGAACCCGACAACAGTTTTCCATCCCTTTGCTTCAAATCCTTGTCTTGTTTCCGCGGGATCAAAGTAAAAATCAGCAAATTGTTCTCGTTTGATTCGCTTAATAAGTTTGATTTCACCGCCAACGTACACATTTCCTCGATCAAGTAATTTTTTTACCCCTGGATGGGCTATTTCGGCTGTACGATAAACAGCTTCTGCTTCTACAAATTTATCCGGCTGGTAAATATCAGAAACAGTAATTACACCATAGGTTTCATGATCGTGGACAAGCCTTACCTCATCACCTACTGAAATATTTTGTACTTGCTCTTCAGTAACTGGAAGAGTAATTGGAATACTCCAAACAGTGCCATCTGCCAGACGCATTGATTTTACAACAGACTCGTAATCCTTTTTAATCATAAACCCATTAATAGGACTGTATGCTCCTGTGCCAATTAATTCTAAGTCGCTTAACGCCATAATATCTAATATAAGTTCTTTTTCTACATTTTGATAATTATAAGAGGGCTCCCAACGATTAATTAGTGATCCTCCATGTGGTTTAATTAGTGCCATGATTTTTTTCCTCCATTATTTTAAAAGTTTAAGACTCTAATGGTGGAGCTAAATGCCCCCTCCACCTTCGTAATACGATCTGCTATCTTCCCGTATTGTTTTAACAAGACTAATTATTCCTAAGGTTGCTACGCAAACACCGAATAAAACGATTACCGAGTAAATGTCACTATCCACGAATAGCTTTACAAACCCATAGGAGATGACAAGCGAAAGGACAGGAGATACGAGCCATACTTTCACAATCTTACTGATTACGGTTGTTTTAAAGATTTCTAGTCCTCTTTGTGCGGTACCAATTCCCATAATCGCTGTACTTGTTACTTGTGTTAGTGGAACCGGTAGTCCAAATATAGAGGCTAAAATGACAAGTGTTGCTCCTGTCCCTGAAATCGCTCCTCCCTCTAAAAGAGAAAAACTTGTTATTTTTTTAGCGTTTGTTTGTAATACGCCTTTTCCGAGAAGAATGGCACCTAAAGCAATAAATAGTCCTCCTACAATAATTCCAGTTTTTACTGTCAATATGCCGGCACCAACGATTGGCCCCCGCCGCATTGGCAACATTGTTCATTCCAGCTGAAAAAGCCTCGAAAAAGCCAATAATAATGACAAATAAAGAAAGTATTCGTTTTGCTTTCCCTGTTTCTAATGTCGGGTATTTCTTTTGAATTTTTTGAATCAGTTTTCCAAAAATAAAACCTAGTGTAAAACCAATAAGTGGAATTAGAAACCAAAACCCCACAATTACCAATATGTTTTTAATATATAAGGCACGGTAGGCTATGCCTACCCCCACCACAGCCCCAACAGTAATTTCACTTGTGGAAAGAGGTATACTTAAAATATTTGCAAGAAATAAGGATAGTGCAGCAGATGATAGAATAATCAAAACGACTTTCACCGTTAAAAATGTATGGGGTATAAGGCTGCTCCCAATTGTTTTGACTACTTCACCGCCGCCCAATACCGCTCCGGCAAAAATACCAATCCCACAAATCAATAAGGCAACTTTTCGATTTGAAATTGCACCTGAGCCATATGGAATACTAATAGCTGCAGCAGCACCGCTAGCTCCAATATTTAATGCGAAAAACAGGGCAACCGCACAAGCAGCATATGTTAGTATCATTGATATCCCCTCTTATCCATGTAATCCACATTCGGTTTTACCTTTACCAACCCATCTCCCTGAGCGGAGGTCCTCTTCATTCCATGCTGGCGTTGTACAAGGTTGACAACCAATACTTGGGTATCCTTTATCATGGAGTATGTTATATGGAAGCTGATTTTTATGAGCATATCTCCAAATATCCTTCCAAGTCCAATGAATGAGTGGACAAATTTTAACAGATTTAAACCGATTATCTAAATTAAGGAACTCAGTATTCTGCCTTGTTTCTGACTGCTCTCGTCTTAATCCTGAAAGCCATGCAGTTGCACCTGAAAGACCTTCATTAAGAGGTCGTATTTTTCTAATTTCACAGCACTTATTTGGCTCGTATTTCCATAATTCACCACCAAATTCTGTTGCCTGCTGCTCAAGGGTTAATTCTGGTTTTTTCATTTCAATCCTTAGATGAGGGTACCTTTGTCTTACCTCCTCTATTAGTTTATAAGTCTCTTGAAAATGGAGCCCTGTATCAAGGAAAACCAATTTTGCAGATTCATTTACTTTTGAGATTAAATCGATTAACACGATTCCTTCGATCCCAAAACTACAGGCATAAACTAATTCGTCATCAGTGTAATGTTCATACGCCCATTCCAAAACATTTAATGCACCCTTTGTTTCATCTGTGGCTAAAAACGAAGGATGTGTGTAGGTACCAAACGTATTATAGGTTAATAATTCGGTCAATCTTAACTCCCCTTTCATTATAAAAAACAAAAAATCTTCCCATTTCGGAAAGACTGGTCAGGTAACATATTTACCTTATCTTTCAAAATGGCTTCACATTTTGTTGGATTTAGCACCTTGCCATTCGCAGGTTGCCGGACATCAAAGGCCAAGTCCCTCCGTCACTCTGGATAAGTATGTGTAGTGATTGAAGATTCAGAATCGAAAGTCTTTCAATTCCTAGTTAATTTATCGGTTTAATTAAATTTATCAGCATTATAAAGAAAAGTCAATTAATTACGTAAAAAAATTCTAACATTTTTTTAAATTGTTAGAAAAGTCCTAGCAAATAAAAAAAGCAGATGGGTGACGACCCATCTGCTTTTTTTATTTGCTTATTATTCAGTGATTGTAGTAATAGAACCTGAACCAACAGTACGTCCGCCTTCACGAATTGAGAACTTAGTTCCTTCTTCGATTGCAACAGGAGCGATTAGTTCAACTGTCATTTCAATATGGTCGCCAGGCATAACCATTTCAGTACCTTCTGGAAGCATACAAATACCAGTAATATCAGAAGTACGGAAATAGAATTGTGGACGATAGTTTGAGAAGAATGGAGTATGACGTCCACCTTCTTCTTTAGACAAAACATAAACTTGAGCTTTAAATTTTGTGTGTGGAGTGATTGACTTTGGCTTAGCCAATACTTGACCACGTTCGATTTCTTCACGTGCTACACCACGAAGAAGGGCACCGATATTGTCACCAGCTTCTGCAAAGTCAAGAAGTTTACGGAACATTTCTACACCTGTTACAGTTGTAGATTTTGGCTCTTCAGTGAAACCTACGATTTCAACTATGTCACCAACTTTAACTACTCCACGCTCAACACGTCCAGTAGCAACTGTTCCACGACCAGTGATTGAGAATACATCCTCAACTGGCATCATGAATGGTTTATCAGTGTCACGGGTAGGTGTTGGAATCCACTCGTCAACAGCAGTCATAAGTTCATAGATTTTTTCTTCCCAAGCAGCATCGCCTTCTAATGCTTTAAGAGCAGAACCTTTGATAACTGGAGTATCATCACCAGGGAAGTCGTATTCAGATAAAAGATCACGAATTTCCATTTCTACTAATTCAAGTAGTTCTTCGTCGTCTACCATGTCACATTTGTTCATGAAAACAACAAGGTAAGGTACACCTACTTGACGAGATAGAAGAATGTGCTCACGAGTTTGTGGCATTGGGCCATCAGTTGCAGATACTACAAGAATCCCGCCGTCCATTTGCGCAGCACCAGTAATCATGTTTTTAACATAGTCAGCGTGTCCTGGGCAGTCAACGTGTGCATAGTGACGAGCATCAGTTTCATATTCTACGTGTGCAGTAGAGATTGTGATACCACGTTCTCTTTCTTCTGGAGCACCGTCGATTTGATCATATGCACGAGCTTCTGCTTTACCAGTTTTAGCAAGAACAGAAGTGATAGCAGCTGTTAAAGTAGTTTTACCATGGTCAACGTGACCAATTGTTCCGATGTTAACGTGTGGCTTTGAACGATCGAATTTAGCTTTACCCATTAGGAAGTCCTCCTTTAAATTATAAAAGTTAAGTATATTTTTTTATGGAAGCTGCGAAAAGGTTGTCCAATTTCTCAGCTTCCATGCTTACATTAGTAGTTATACTTTATAGAAAGGTGAAAATCAATTATTCACCTTTATTTTTTTTGATGATTTCTTCAGAAATTGATTTCGGTACTTCTTCATAGTGATCAAAGTGCATGGAGAATACTCCGCGACCTTGTGTACTTGAACGAAGTGATGTTGCATAACCAAACATTTCTGAAAGTGGGACCATTGCACGAACTACTTGCGCATTTCCGCGTGCGTCCATACCTTCAACACGACCACGGCGTGATGTGATTTGTCCCATGATATCTCCCAAATATTCTTCAGGAATAATTACTTCAACCCTCATGATAGGCTCAAGAATTACTGGACTACATTTAGAAGCAGCATTTTTAAGCGCCATAGAAGCCGCAATCTTAAATGCCATTTCTGATGAGTCAACATCATGGTAAGATCCATCAAACAATCTAGCTTTTATATCAACTAGCGGATATCCAGCAAGTACCCCTCTATCGAGGGAATCTTCAAGACCAGCTTGAACAGCAGGGATGTATTCACGTGGAACAACACCACCAACAATTCCATTTACGAATTCGAAGCCTTTACCTTCATCATTTGGAGAGAATTCAATCCAAACATGTCCGTATTGACCACGACCACCAGATTGACGTGCAAATTTACCTTCAACTTGTGCAGATGAACGGAAAGTTTCACGATAAGCAACCTGAGGTGCTCCAACGTTAGCTTCAACCTTAAATTCACGGCGCATACGGTCAACGATGATATCTAAGTGAAGCTCACCCATACCAGCAATAATCGTTTGACCAGTTTCCTGATCTGTATGTGCACGGAAAGAAGGATCTTCTTCTTGTAGTTTTTGCAAAGCAGTAGACATTTTGTCTTGGTCTGCTTTTGATTTTGGTTCTACTGAAAGTTGAATTACTGGTTCAGGGAATACCATTGACTCAAGGATAACAAGGTTCTTATCATCACAAAGAGTATCACCAGTAGTTGTATCTTTCAAACCTACAGCTGCTGCAATGTCACCTGCATAAACCTTTGAGATTTCCTGACGGCTATTTGCATGCATTTGTAGAATACGACCTACACGCTCACGTTTACCTTTGGTAGAGTTTTGAACATATGATCCAGACTCTAAAGTACCAGAGTAAACGCGGAAGAATGTTAATTTTCCAACATAAGGGTCAGTCATAACTTTAAATGCTAGAGCAGAGAATGGCTCTTCGTCACTTGAATGACGTTCGATTTCTTCTTCAGTATCCGGAAGAGTACCTTTAATTGCAGGAACATCTAATGGAGATGGAAGATAATCAATTACAGCATCAAGCATTAATTGAACACCTTTGTTTTTGAATGCTGAACCACAGATTACTGGGTAGAATTCAACATTAACGGTACCTTTACGAATTCCAGCTTTAAGCTCTTCTTTAGTGATTTCTTCACCACTAAGGTATTTTTCCATTAAGTCTTCATCAAGTTCTGCAACTGCTTCAACTAGCTTTTCACGATATTCTTCAGCCTGAGCTTTGTATTCTTCAGGAATTTCACGCACTTCAATATTCGTGCCTAAGTCATCACCGTAGAATACTGCATTCATTTCCACAAGGTCAATGATTGCTTCAAACTGATCTTCAGCACCGATAGGTAACTGAATTGGGTGGGCATTCGCTTGCAAGCGCTCATGTAATGTTTTTACAGAATACAAGAAGTCTGCACCGATTTTGTCCATCTTGTTTACGAATACAACACGTGGTACACCGTAAGTTGTTGCTTGGCGCCAAACTGTTTCAGTTTGAGGTTCAACACCAGACTGTGCATCAAGTACAGCTACTGCGCCATCAAGAACACGAAGGGAACGTTCAACTTCAATTGTGAAGTCTACGTGTCCTGGTGTGTCAATGATATTAACGCGGTGGCCATGCCACTGTGCAGTTGTTGCTGCGGAAGTAATTGTAATTCCGCGTTCTTGTTCCTGCTCCATCCAGTCCATCTGAGATGCACCTTCATGTGTTTCACCAATCTTATGGATACGACCGGTGTAATAAAGGACACGTTCAGTGGTAGTCGTTTTACCAGCATCGATGTGTGCCATGATACCGATATTACGAGTATTTGCTAAGGAGAACTCTCTTGCCATTGGGTCTTTCTCCTTCCTAGTATGAAAGTTTTTATATTGAAGGTTAAATTACCAACGATAGTGAGCAAACGCTTTGTTTGCTTCTGCCATTTTGTGAGTATCTTCACGCTTTTTAACTGATGCACCTGAGTTGTTAGCTGCATCCATGATTTCATTAGCTAAGCGCTCTTCCATCGTTTTTTCACCGCGAAGACGTGAATAGTTAACTAACCAACGAAGACCAAGAGTTGTACGGCGATCAGGACGCACCTCAACTGGTACTTGGTAGTTTGCACCACCCACACGGCGTGCTTTAACTTCAAGCACAGGCATGATATTTTTCATTGCTGCATCGAAAACTTCCATTGGTTCCTTTCCAGAACGTTCGCGAATTGTATTAAATGCAGAGTAAAGAATTTCTTGAGACTTACCTCTTTTACCGTCAACCATCATTTTGTTGATTAAACGAGTAACTAGCTTGGAATTATAAAGCGGATCTGGTAAAACGTCTCTTTTTGCTACAGGACCTTTACGTGGCATATTTTTTCCTCCTTTCAAAGAAGCTTCTATTTAATATAATTATTTTTTCGGTGCTTTTGGTCTCTTAGTACCATATTTTGAACGACCTTGCATACGGTTGTTTACACCAGCAGTATCAAGCGCTCCACGTACGATGTGATAACGTACCCCTGGTAAGTCTTTTACACGTCCTCCACGAATAAGAACAACACTGTGTTCTTGAAGGTTGTGGCCGATACCAGGAATGTAAGCAGTCACCTCGATACCATTTGTCAAACGTACACGAGCATATTTACGTAACGCTGAGTTTGGTTTCTTTGGAGTCATTGTACCAACACGAGTACATACTCCACGTTTTTGTGGTGAAGATACATTTGTTTGTGATTTTTTAAAGCTGTTGTAACCTTTGTTTAGCGCAGGTGATTTTGACTTTTCCTCTTTAGATTGGCGAGGCTTGCGCACTAATTGGTTAATTGTAGGCATGTTTTTTTCCTCCCTTCATTATTTGTAAACCCACACATCCAGGTGGTTCATTTTTTTGCAAAAACAAAGTTTTTGCAGACTACTCTATCTACAAAAACAGTTTTTAACGGATAATTGCAACAGTAGAAGCACCTACTTCAATTCCACATGCTTTTCCGAGTTTTTTCATCGAATCTACATATTGGATTGGAACGTTTAATTCAAGAGCCTCATTCGCCACTTTTGCTGTCACTTTTGGTTCAGCATCACTTGCAATGACTAACTCTCGAACACTACCTTCTTTAAGGGCTTTTACCGTTTGTTTTGTCCCTATGACAATTCTTTTGGCCTGTAATACTTTTTCATAAGACATTTATCATATCCTCCAAAGTATCAGGTGAATAGGAGCACCTTTGATATAGTAACATTTTCGTAATTGAATGTCAACAGCACTAAAATTTTTTCTTTAAAATGCGATACTTGCCATCAAGGCAAGTATCGCAAATAGATCAACTTAATCAATTGTTACTGTTTCTTCAGAAGTTGTGTCTCTTAGGACTGGCTCCGCTTTACGATAACGTTCCATTCCTGTTCCAGCTGGAACAAGTTTACCGATGATAACATTTTCTTTCAAGCCGAGTAGTTCATCACGTTTCCCTTTAATTGCTGCATCCGTAAGAACTCTAGTTGTTTCTTGGAATGATGCTGCAGATAAGAAAGAATCAGTTTCAAGAGATGCTTTGGTAATACCGAGCAATACTGGACGTCCAGTGGCTGGTAATTTTCCACTTAACAATGCCTTTTCATTCGCATCTGTGAACTGATGAATATCTAAGAGAGTACCTGGAAGTACATCTGTTTCACCTGCATCACTAACCCGAACCTTGCGCAACATTTGACGAACCATTACTTCGACGTGCTTATCGCCTATTTCAACCCCTTGCATGCGGTATACTTTTTGTACTTCGCGTAGTAAGTATTCTTGAACGGCGTTAACGTCTTTTACTTTTATTAGTTCTTTAGGGTCAATAGATCCCTCTGTTAATTCTTCACCACGTGCAACATTATCTCCAACAACGACTCTTAAGCGAGCTGTATATGGGGCATTATACGTGCGTGATTCAACCTCACCTTGAACAACGATTTCATGCTGACGATCACGGCCTTCATTTATCCCAACAACCACACCATCGATTTCTGAGATAACCGCAACCCCTTTAGGGTTACGCGCTTCAAAAATCTCTTGGATACGTGGTAAACCTTGGGTAATATCGTCTCCTGCTACCCCACCTGTATGGAAAGTACGCATCGTTAACTGTGTTCCTGGCTCACCGATCGATTGTGCTGCAATAATACCAACAGCTTCGCCGACTTCAACCTCTTGGCCAGTGGCTAAGTTACGACCATAGCATTTCTTACATACGCCGTGGCGAGTATTACAGGTAAAGGCTGAACGAATTTTCACTTCTTCAATACCTGCGCCAACAATGATTTCAGCTAGATCTTCTGTAATAAGTCCATTCTCAGGTACAAGGACTTCCTTCGTTTCAGGATGCTTAATAGCATTACGGGCATAACGTCCAATTAAACGTTCATCTAGACCTTCAATTACTTCAGTACCGTCTTTTAATGAACGAATTAATAAACCACGATCCGTTCCGCAATCATCTTCACGGACAATGACATCTTGTGCTACGTCAACAAGACGACGTGTCAAATAACCAGAGTCAGCTGTTTTAAGAGCTGTATCAGCAAGTCCTTTACGAGCACCATGTGTAGAAATAAAGTACTCTAATACCGTTAGACCTTCACGGAAACTTGATTTAATCGGTAATTCAATGATACGTCCAGCCGGGTTGGCCATCAGACCGCGCATACCTGCTAGCTGTGTAAAGTTTGATGCATTACCACGGGCACCGGAATCACTCATCATGAAGATTGGGTTCGTTTTATTCAAGGATTTCATCAGTTTACCTTGAATGGTATCCTTCGCTTGGCTCCAAATCGCAATAACACGATCATAACGCTCTTCTTCGGTAATTAATCCGCGTCTGAATTGCTTCATCACATTATCTACTTTTGACTGTGCTTCATGGAGAATTTGTTGTTTCTCTGCTAGCACCACAATATCGGCTACACCAACAGTAAGTCCAGCCTTTGTCGAATGTTTGAATCCTAGATCCTTCATCCGGTCAAGCATTTTGGATGTTTCAGTGATTTTGAAACGCTTGAAAACTTCGGCGATGATATTTCCAAGGATTTTCTTTTTGAATGGATCAATTAATGGCATTGCTTTAATCTTCGCTAGAACATCTTCACCTTTGTCAACGAAATACTTTTCAGGTGTTTCTACTTCTAAATTGTTTCTTGTTGGTTCATTGATATACGGGAAAGATTTCGGAAGAATTTCATTAAATATTAGTTTTCCAACCGTTGTAATTAGTAGCTTATTATTTTGTTCTTCCGTAAAGGTTTCATTTCCTAATGAACCAGCATGCACTGCAACACGAGTATGGAAGTGAGCATAGCCATTTTGATAGGCAAGAATAGCTTCGTTCGTGTCTTTAAAAATCATACCCTCTCCGACAGTGCCTTCTCGCTCCAAAGTTAGGTAATAGTTACCTAACACCATGTCTTGGGAAGGAGTAACAACTGGCTTACCATCCTTAGGGTTTAAGATATTTTGTGCTGCAAGCATTAACATTCTTGCTTCAGCTTGTGCTTCAGATGAAAGAGGTACGTGTACAGCCATTTGGTCACCGTCGAAGTCCGCATTATATGCAGTACAAACGAGAGGATGCAGGCGAATTGCCCGACCTTCAACTAGTGTTGGTTCAAATGCCTGAATTCCTAATCTATGCAATGTAGGGGCACGATTTAATAGAACCGGATGCTCTCTAATTACATCTTCAAGCACATCCCAAACATCTGGAGAGACTCTTTCAATTTTTCGTTTTGCAGACTTGATATTATGGGCTAACCCTTTTTCCACAAGTTCCTTCATAACAAATGGCTTAAATAGTTCAAGTGCCATTTCTTTCGGAAGGCCACACTGATACATTTTTAAGTTTGGACCTACAACAATAACGGAACGTCCAGAGTAGTCAACACGTTTCCCAAGCAAGTTTTGACGGAAACGCCCTTGCTTTCCTTTTAACATGTGGGAGAGTGACTTTAATGGACGATTACCAGGACCTGTTACCGGACGACCACGACGGCCGTTATCAATGAGTGCATCAACTGCTTCTTGAAGCATCCGCTTTTCGTTCTGCACAATAATGCTCGGTGCACCAAGATCTAATAAACGCTTTAAACGGTTATTACGGTTAATAACACGACGGTAAAGATCATTTAAGTCAGAGGTCGCAAATCTTCCCCCATCCAATTGAACCATTGGACGAAGTTCAGGAGGAATAACCGGAAGTACATCGAGAATCATCCATGAAGGCTCGTTTCCAGACCCACGGAATGCTTCCAATACTTCAAGGCGTTTAATTGCACGTGTACGCCTCTGACCTTGTGCAGATTTTAATTCTTCTTTTAAACTGTCTACTTCCTTGTTTAAATCAATATCTGAAAGAAGCTTTTTAATAGCTTCTGCACCCATGGCAGCTTGGAATTTATTCCCGTACTTTTCACGATATGCCCGATATTCTTTTTCAGATAAGAGTTGCTTCTTATCAAGAGCGGTATCCCCGGATTCTGTCACTACATATGAAGCAAAGTAAATGACTTCTTCCAAAGCCCGGGGGGACATATCTAATACAAGACCCATACGGCTTGGGATCCCTTTGAAATACCATATATGAGATACAGGTGCTGCAAGCTCAATATGACCCATTCGCTCACGACGAACTTTTGCACGTGTTACTTCGACACCACACCGATCACAAACAACGCCTTTATATCTTACACGCTTGTACTTGCCGCAATGACATTCCCAGTCTTTCGTCGGACCGAAAATTCTTTCACAGAATAAACCATCCTTTTCAGGCTTTAATGTCCGATAGTTAATGGTTTCTGGCTTTTTCACTTCTCCGAATGACCACGAACGGATTTTATCCGGTGAAGCAAGACCAATCTTCATATATTCAAAATTATTAACATCCAGCAAGGGGCCTACCTCCCTTTTGATCTCCAGGTTTTACCCTTATTGCTACAGAAAAAGCGGAAGCGCACTTGGAACAAGCACAGCTTGTTCCTGCGAGGCATACTCTTTTAGAAGCTTCCTTTAGTGCTGTGCGCTGTAGCTAGATTACTCTTTTGAACCGACTTTTTCAGATTCAAAGTTCTGCGCTTCAGGTACAATGTTTAACGTATCGACTTGCTGTAAGTCTTCATCATCTTCCGTATCACGCATTTCAATTTCTTTTTCGTCACCAGAGAGTATTTTAACATCCAATCCAAGGCTCTGAAGTTCTTTTATTAATACTTTGAATGATTCAGGAACACCTGGCTCTGGAACATTTTCACCTTTTACAATCGCTTCATATGTCTTCACACGACCAACTACATCGTCTGATTTCACAGTTAGAATTTCTTGTAGTGTATATGCTGCTCCGTATGCTTCAAGTGCCCAAACCTCCATCTCACCAAAACGCTGTCCACCAAATTGTGCTTTACCGCCAAGTGGCTGCTGCGTAACAAGAGAGTATGGTCCAGTTGAGCGGGCGTGTAACTTATCATCAACCATGTGTGCAAGTTTAATCATATACATGACACCTACAGAAACACGATTATCAAATGGTTCACCTGAACGGCCATCATATAGAACCGTTTTCGCATCACGTGCCATACCAGCTTCTTCAATCGTTCCCCAAACATCTTCCTCACGAGCACCATCAAATACTGGAGAGGCTACGTGAATTCCAAGGTAGCGAGCTGCCATCCCAAGATGAAGCTCTAACACCTGACCGATGTTCATACGCGATGGTACCCCTAAAGGATTTAACATGATATCAACTGGTGTACCGTCTGGTAAGTAAGGCATATCTTCTTCAGGTAAAATCCTTGAGATAACCCCTTTATTACCATGTCGACCAGCCATCTTATCACCTTCATGGATTTTACGCTTCTGAACTATATAGACACGGACAAGCTGGTTTACACCTGGTGGAAGCTCATCACCATCTTCACGATTAAAGACTTTAACGTCATGAACAATTCCGCCGCCGCCATGTGGTACACGAAGGGATGTATCACGAACTTCACGAGCCTTTTCACCAAAGATAGCATGTAAGAGGCGTTCTTCAGCCGTTAATTCTGTAACTCCTTTTGGTGTTACTTTCCCAACAAGGAGGTCTCCATCTTTTACTTCAGCACCAGTACGAATAATTCCACGTTCATCCAAATTACGAAGAGCATCTTCACCAACGTTAGGGATGTCACGGGTAATTTCTTCTGGGCCCAGCTTTGTATCACGCGATTCAGATTCATATTCTTCAATATGAATAGAAGTATAAACGTCATCTTTTACAAGACGCTCACTCATGATAATCGCATCTTCATAGTTATAGCCATCCCATGTCATAAAGGCAACAAGTACGTTACGTCCAAGGGCTAACTCTCCTAGCTCCATCGAAGGACCATCAGCGAGAATTTCGCCTTTTGTTACTCGATTCCCAACTGCCACAATTGGACGTTGGTTATAGCAAGTGCCTTGGTTGGAACGGATAAACTTTAAAAGTCGATATTTTTTAAGATCGCCTTTTACTTCTTGGCCATCTACTTCTTTAATTTCACGAACCCATACTTCGCGGGCTTCTACATGTTCTACAATACCTTCATGTTTACAAATAACCGCTGCACCTGAGTCTTTTCCTGATACATATTCCATACCAGTACCAACTCTTGGAGCCTCTGGCTGCATAAGCGGAACTGCTTGACGCTGCATGTTTGCACCCATCAATGCACGGTTGGAGTCATCATTTTCAAGGAACGGAATACATGCCGTTGCAGCAGATACGACCTGTTTAGGTGATACATCCATATAGTCGATGCGGTCACGCTTTACTACGGTATTTTCACCACGGAAACGGGCAACAACATCTTCATCAAGGAATGATCCATCATCTCCAAGACGAGAATTTGCTTGTGCCACTACATAAAGGTCTTCTTCATCTGCTGTTAAATAATCGATGCGGCTCGTCACCTTACCGCTATCAGGATCAATACGGCGGTATGGTGTTTCAATGAAACCGAAACGGTTTACTTTTGCATAAGATGATAAAGAGTTGATTAGACCGATGTTCGGACCCTCTGGCGTTTCAATCGGACACATACGCCCATAGTGGGAATAGTGTACGTCACGAACTTCGAATCCTGCACGTTCACGGGTTAATCCACCAGGCCCTAACGCAGATAGACGGCGCTTGTGTGTTAATTCTGCAAGCGGGTTTGTTTGATCCATGAATTGCGAAAGCTGTGAGCTCCCAAAGAATTCTTTGATTGAAGCAATCACAGGCCGAATATTAATCAATTGCTGCGGTGTAATGGTTGCAGTGTCTTGGATCGACATTCTTTCCCGTACCACACGTTCCATACGGGACAATCCAATACGGAACTGATTTTGCAATAATTCACCAACAGAACGTAGACGTCTATTACCTAAATGGTCAATATCGTCAGTATCACCAACACCATGCAATAAGTTAAAGAAATAGCTGATGGAGGCAATGATATCGGCAGGTGTAATATTTTTTATTGGTTCTGCCACATAGGCATTGCCCAATATATTAATTACTTTTTCACTATCATCATTTGGGGCATAGATTTTAATACCCTGTAGCGTAATTTCTTCCTCTACTACACCGCCAGAAGGATGAAAGCCTTTAAAATTAATATTTTTTTCAAGTGCAGGTATGATTCGGTCAAGGTTTCTTCGGTCTAGCAATAATCCCTTTTCCGCAATCACTTCACCTGTTTCAGGATCTGCAAGGGACTCTGCTAACCGTTGATTAAATAACCGATTTTTAATATGAAGCTTTTTGTTGATTTTATAACGACCAACATTCGCTAAATCATAGCGTTTAGGGTCAAAGAATCGAGAAACTAATAAACTTTTCGCATTATCCACGGTTGGAGGTTCACCAGGACGGAGACGCTCATAAATTTCAAGCAGTGCCTTTTCGACACCTTCTGTATTGTCCTTCTCCAGCGTGTTGCGAAGATACTCGTTATCACCAATCAATTCAAGGATTTCTTGATCAGAACCGAACCCTAGTGCACGCAAAAGAACCGTAACGGGCAGTTTCCGAGTACGATCTATTCTTACATATACGACATCCTTGGCATCTGTTTCATACTCAAGCCAAGCGCCGCGGTTCGGAATTACAGTTGCTGTAAATCCTTTTTTTCCATTTTTATCGAGCTTTCCACTAAAGTAAACACTAGGAGAACGTACTAACTGAGAAACAATAACACGTTCTGCCCCATTGATGACAAACGTACCTGTTTCCGTCATAAGCGGAAAATCACCCATAAAGACATCTTGGTCTTTTACTTCGCCTGTTTCTTTGTTAACTAGACGCACTTTAACACGCAATGGCGCAGAATATGTAACGTCCCGTTCTTTTGATTCTTCAACAGAATACTTTGGATCGCCAAGACTGTAATCAATAAATTCTAGTGATAGGTTACCAGCAAAGTCTTCAATCGGTGAAATATCCTGGAACATTTCACGCAATCCCTCATCAAGAAACCATTGATATGAAGAGGTTTGGATTTCAATAAGATTTGGTAATTCTAAAACTTCACTGATTCGCGCGTAACTTCTTCGTTGGCGGTGTCGTCCATACTGAACTAGTTGACCTGTCAACTGATTCACCCCTCAAATCAAGCGTTATGATAAAAATTTATTTACGTCATCAACAAGGAATTTGCATTCCTTCCGTCAGACAAAAAGAAAAAGGGGTTTTTTACTCAAAAACCACATTTTCACATTATGACTATTATTTTGTCATCTTTTCCTTATTAATCCAATTTTATACCAAAAAAATAAGTATTTAAAGGAATAATTCGGAAAATATTATGATGGCATTTTATAATGCTATCATAGTGACATTTTCCAGTCAACTATTTTACCGATTTTATGATAAAATAACCTTTTGACTTGTCAATAGTCTCAACGACAGAAAACATTTCTTTTAATTTTTCAATTGCGGATGGTGCTCCTTGTTTTTTCTGTATGACTACCCAGAGCTCGCCGCGAGAAACAAGATGATCAAAGCTTTGTTCAAAAATATCATGAACCGTCTTTTTCCCAGCCCTAATCGGTGGGTTTGTTAAAATTGCCGAAAAACTACTTTCCTTCACATTTAATAAACGGTCACTCTCGTATATATCAATATTTTGAATCCGATTAAGTCCGGCATTTTCCTTCGCCAATTCAATTGCACGTTCATTAACATCAATCATATGAACGATTCGTTCAGGAGAACTCTTAGCAATTGATAAGCCAATCGGGCCATAACCGCAGCCTACATCCAAGACAAGCCCTTCCGTCTCTGGCATTTCAAACGATTCAATCAATAAACGTGAGCCAAAATCTACTTCCCTTTTCGAAAAGACACCATTATCCGTTTTAAAACGAAAAAGATGATCCCTAAGTGTATAATCCCAATATTTAGGTTCACTTTCAACTTTTTGGGTACGAGAATAGTAGTGTTCAGTCATAAGACTCACCTCCTGAGGAGAGTAATAAATTGAAGAAAAACGAGGGCTAGATTTCATACATTGATTTATCATTAAGCCAAAAAAAGCTCGCTTATACAGCGAGCTCATTTTTTTGGTTATTACTTAACTTCAACGTTAGCTCCAACTTCAGCAAGCTTAGCTTTAAGTTCTTCAGCTTCTTCTTTAGTAACGCCTTCTTTAACAGGCTTAGGAGCGTTGTCAACAAGGTCTTTTGCTTCTTTAAGACCAAGACCAGTGATTTCACGAACAACTTTAATAACTTTGATTTTTTGGTCGCCAGCGCTAGCTAGGATTACATCAAATTCAGTTTGTTCTTCAACAGCTGCAACAGCTGCGCCGCCCATTGCTACAGGAGCAGCCGCAGTTACGCCAAATTCTTCTTCGATTGCTTTTACTAGGTCGTTTAGTTCTAAAACAGTCATAGATTTAACTGCTTCAATGATTTGTTCTTTAGTCATGATAAATTTTCCTCCTTAGTTTACGTTCGTTTTATTAGGTTAGCGTTTCAGATTGTCAAGCTTCAGCTTTTCTATTAACTTACGCGCCTTGTTCTTCTTTTTGTTCTGCAACTGCCTTTGCAACAAGAGCAAGATTGCGGATTGGAGCTTGTAGTACGCTGAGTAGCATAGAAAGTAAGCCTTCGCGTGAAGGAAGTTCAGCAAGAGCTTTAACCTCTTCAACTGTTGCGATAGTTCCTTCGATTACACCAGCTTTAATTTCAAGTGCTTCGTGCTTTTTCGCAAAGTCATTCAAGATTTTAGCAGGTGCTACTACATCTTCGTTACTGAACGCGATTGCGTTCGGGCCCGTTAATGCCACGTTTAATCCTGAAAGCTCAACAGCATCAGCTGCACGGCGAGTCATTGAGTTTTTGTAAACTTTGAATTCGATACCAGCCTCGCGAAGTTGTTTACGAAGTTCAGTTACTTCAGCAACTGTAAGACCACGATAATCAACAACGATAGTTGATTTGCTAGCTTTTAATTTATCGGTGATTTCATCAACGATTAATTTCTTTGATTCGATTGCGTTGCTCATCTTTACACCTCCTGTAGATTCTCTACATTTATACCAGGCAAGTAAAAACCTCCACATCCTAACAATGACATGGAGGCAGCATACAATAGCTAAGTTTTTAGCCAATTCTATCGTATTACCTCGGCAGGACATTAAGCCAATTGGCACCTGCTGTCTACAGTACAAATGTTTATTTTATTTTAAACAACAAAACACATTATATAAAATGCATTAATGTTTGTCAACAAAGAATTATCTTACTGCAACGGATGAAGGATCTACTTTCACTCCAGGCCCCATTGTTGAAGTAACAGTTACGTTCTTCATATAAGTCCCTTTTGCAGCAGCAGGTTTCACTTTTAACATTGTATCGAAAATTGTGTTGAAGTTTTCAACAAGCTTTTCGTTTTCAAAAGATGATTTACCGATTGGTACGTGGATATTTCCAGCTTTATCAACGCGGTATTCAACTTTACCTGCTTTGATTTCATTAACAGCTTTTGTTACATCAAATGTAACTGTACCTGTTTTAGGGTTTGGCATTAAACCTTTAGGTCCTAAAACTCGACCAAGTTTACCAACTTCACCCATCATATCAGGAGTTGCCACGATCACATCAAATTCAAACCAACCTTGTTGGATTTTGTTAATATAATCAGCATCGCCTACATAATCAGCACCAGCTGCTTCTGCTTCTTTCACTTTTTCACCCTTAGCAAATACTAAAACGCGTTGTGTTTTACCAGTTCCATTTGGAAGTACAACAGCACCACGGATTTGTTGATCAGCTTTCTTTGGGTCAACACCTAAGCGGAATGCTACTTCTAAAGATGCATCAAATTTAGCAAAGTTTGTTTTCTTTGCAAGTTCAATTGCTTCTGCAATTGGGTAAGCCTTTGTGCGATCTACAAGCTTTACAGCTTCTAAATACTTTTTACCTTTTTTAGCCATTTTGTTTTTCCTCCTAGATTGTGGTTTTAACGTTTAATAACTCCCACGAAAAAGGTTGCGAGTGATAATTCAGCGTCGCAACCTCTCATTACATCAAACAGCTTACATGGATTAATCTTCGATAACGATACCCATGCTGCGTGCAGTACCTTCAACCATGCGCATTGCTGCTTCAACACTAGCTGCGTTGAGGTCAGGCATTTTCTGCTCCGCAATCTCGCGTACTGTATTACGCTTAACTGTTGCTACCTTATTACGGTTGGGTTCACCAGAACCAGACTGGATTCCAGCTGCTACTTTCAAAAGAACGGCAGCAGGAGGAGTTTTCGTAATAAATGTAAATGAACGGTCTTCAAAAACCGTGATTTCAACAGGAATGATCAAACCAGCTTGATCTGCTGTACGAGCGTTAAATTCTTTACAGAATCCCATGATATTAACACCGGCTTGACCAAGTGCAGGACCAACTGGCGGTGCAGGATTCGCTTTACCAGCAGGGATTTGTAATTTAACAACTTTAATTACTTTTTTAGCCACGAGACACACCTCCTTAAAGTCCGTGATGTGGTAATAGGGATAACCCTCCCACTCAAGGCATCTGTCTTTATATAAAGATAAAGAACTTGACAAAAGTCTTTGTCTCCCAATGGAAACATACTGACCTATGATATATTAACACTTTTCGAAATTGATTTCAAGTTTTTTTACATAATCTGATTATTTTTCTTTAAAATTCGAAAACTTTCTAGTTACAATTTCTCTATTTGTGTAAAATCCAATTCAACTGGGGTGTCGTGGCCGAACATATTAACAAGAACTTTAAGCTTTGCTTTCACTTTATCCATTTCTTCAACGGATCCTGTAAAGTTCGCGAATGGACCTTCTTTTACTCGAACTGTTTCGCCAATTTCGTAATTGGCATCAACACGTTTTTCTTCTACTCCCATTCGTTTCAGAATCGTGACGACTTCTTCAGGAAGCAGCGCAGTCGGTTTGGAGCCGGCACCTGACGAGCCAACAAAGCCTGTAACTCCAGGGGTATTGCGAACCACATACCAAGAATCATCCGTCATTACGATCTCAACCAAGACATAACCAGGGAAAACTTTGCGTTTCACTACCTTTGTCTTGCCATTTTTAATTTCGGTTTCTTCTTCTTCAGGGACTACAACCCGGAAAATTTTATCCGTCATACCCATCGATTCAACACGTTTTTCTAAATTTGCTTTTACTTTATTTTCATAACCCGAGTAAGTATGCAAAACATACCAGTTTTTTTCCATTTAAGAGGACTAGAGCGTCCGTCCCTCCCTACATTTTAATCAGAACTATTTCATCTAATAACCCTGATATCATAACTTTTCCAAGACAAATGAAAAAACCCGTTAAACGGGCTTTACATAAAATTTCCTGTATTATTCACCATTATACCATGAAACACGGGTTATTATTCAAGAATTAAACGAATCAATTTTGAAATTCCAAAATCAATCACTTCAAAGAAAAGAGCAAAGAAAACAACAGTCGATAAAACGGTAACGGTATAACGAGTTAATTCACCGCGTCTTGCCAGCTTACTTTTCTTATCTCACGTAAAACTTCGCTGAAAAATTTCTTTATGCGCTGCATTCTGTATAACCCCCAACTATATGAATAACACTGCAAGACTCTATTAAATCATTTTGTTTCACGGTGGTTTGTATGAGAACCGCAAGTTTTACAAAACTTTTTCAATTCTAATCTATCTGATTGTGTCTGCTTGGCGACTGTCGAATAATTTCGCGACCCACACTCAACACATGCTAGGACGATTTTTTTACTCATTGTTAACACCTTCGAAAACCATCTTTTTTATCCTTAAAAATGTAACACGCACCCAAATCAATGTCAATATCCCTAGAGAGCGGATTCATATAATTGACAAAAATGTCGTTTACAAGGAAAATTCTCTAACTTCCAAATATCTCTCAAGTTTCCTCTTCACACGTTGCAGGGCATTGTCAATGGATTTAACATGACGATTCAATTCCTCTGAAATCTCTTGGTATGATTGTCCGTCTAAGTAAAGCGCCAAAACCTTTCTTTCCAAATCGCTCAATAGTTCAGTCATTTTCACTTCAATATGATCAAACTCTTCCTGATTGATAATTAGCTCTTCAGGGTCAAGTACCTTTGCACCAGACAATACATCCATCAATGTCCGGTCTGATTCTTCATCATATATAGGCTTGTCCAATGATACATAAGAATTTAAGGGAATATGTTTTTGCCTTGTAGCCGTTTTGATTGCAGTGATAATCTGTCGGGTTATACATAACTCAGCAAATGCCTTGAAGGACGTAAGCTTGTCCTCCCGAAAGTCACGAATCGCCTTATAAAGTCCAATCATACCTTCTTGGACAATATCTTCTTTATCTGCCCCAATTAAAAAATAGGATCTTGCTTTTGCTCGTACAAAATTTCGATATTTGTGAATTAAATAATCCAATGCTTCCGTATCACCTTGATGCACTAAATCAACAATCTCTTCGTCTTCCATTACAGAAAAATGTTCGTTGATTTTCATCCCGAAGTCCGTACTCACCGTCGATCCCCTCCACCGAACAAGCATAGATAGTTTTAGTATACATCAGAAATTTTTAAACCTCAACGCTCATTTTTTCCCTCGCCGCCACTTTTCGAAAATTTCTGCTACTTCATTACTAATCGGTATCTTGGATACTGGCTTCTTTTCTTGAATTTTCTTTACCTTTTTTTCAATGCCCTTTTCAATCAAGGCCATTTCGAGGAGCAGTTCACGAGCGGATTTTCTTAAGGCTCCTTGTCCAAATATTGCCCATTGTTCGGTAAAATCGGAGGTAGCCACGTGGATTTGCGTTTGACGATTGTTTAGACTAATAGCCATTTTTTCAATCCGCTCATCTGCTGTCTCATTTTCTTTTGTAAAGATCACTTCAACTTTATGATTTTTATACTTTTTTTCCGTTCCTTGAACATAATAGGCATCAAAGACAACAATGACATGGAAACCAGAGTAGGCTTGGTATTCTGCCATCCTTTCCACTAAACGATCTCGTGCGGCAGGCAAATCACGGTCCTTTAATGTCCGGAGCTCTGGCCATGCACCTATAATGTTGTATCCGTCTACAAGCAGGATATCCATCTTATCCCTCTAGAGGGTGACGTTTTCGATAAACCTCATACATTAGAAGTGATGCAGCAACAGATGCATTCAAAGAGGTTACTTTCCCAGCCATTGGTAAATGAATAAGAAAATCACATTTATCCCTGACAAGCCGGCCATTCCTTTTCCTTCACTGCCAATGACAAGTCCAAGAGGGATGCTGCCATCAAATCTCCGGTAGTCTTCTTTTCCCCCTGCATCTGTTCCCGCAATCCATACGCCGCGTTCCTTTAATTCATCAATCGTCCTTGCCATATTCGTTATTCGTACAACCGGGATATACTCAATGGCTCCTGTTGAGGCTTTGGCAACCGTTGCAGTTAAACCTACAGCCCTTCGTTTTGGAATAATAATTCCATGCGCCCCCACTGCATCGGCTGTTCTCATGATTGAGCCTAGATTATGCGGATCCTCAATTTCATCCAATAAAAGAAAGAAAGGAGGTTCGTTTTTCTTTTCCGCTGCCGCAAATAAATCATCCAGTTCAGCATATTGATAGGCTGCAACATAAGCAAGAACGCCTTGATGATTTTGATCTGTGATTTGATCAATTTTTTTCTTTGGTACAAATTGAACGATCACATTTGCTTCCTTCGCCAATTGAGTAATTTGCTGCATTTGCCCACGCTGTGATCCTTCAGCAATCAGTATCTTATTAATATCTCGACTTGATTTAAGTGCTTCGATAACGGGATTTTTTCCAATGATGTAATCCTCATTCATCCTTCCATTCCTCCTTCCTTTTTTTCTACATAGGCAAAAGCCTTACTAATCAGCTCTTCTAGCCGTTCTTCTTCACCAGTCAAATGCAGATAACCCATCAATGCTTCAAATGCCGTACTATAATGATAAGTCTGGACATCCGTATTTTTCGGCACCGTTCCTGATTTTGCATTTCGACCGCGCATAACGACTGCTATTTCATGGTCAGAGAGAAGTTTATCATCCAGCATCTGAAAAAGAATCTGACATTGTGCTTTCGCAGATACGTATTTCGTCCCTGTCCGATGTAAGTGATGTGGTTTCACCTTCCCGCTTTGGAGGAGGTGGCGCCTAACGTAGCTTTCAAAGACAGCATCACCCATATAGGCAAGAGCCAGGCTATTCAATTGTTTGGCATCCACTTTATTTTCATAATCAAGCATTAAATTAGCCTCTTTTCCATCTTGTTCCTTGCTGAGTATCTTCTAAAATAATATTAATATCCTTTAATTGATCTCTAATTTGATCGGATAATTGAAAGTCCCGATCTTTCCGCGCTTGTATCCGCTTTTCAATTAGGGCATCAATTTCTTCGTCTAACATTTCTACTTTTTCTAAGGCAAGGCCTAATACACGGAATAATTGTTCAAACTCCTTTAAGAATGTATCAATTACTTGGACTGCTGTGTTTTTTTCTAAAAGATAATAATTCGCTAATTTTGAAAGCTCGAATAGGATAGAAATAGCTTTTGCTGTGTTAAAATCATCATCCATATCCTTGATAAATTGCTCACGTAATCCAACTATTTTTTCTAGCCACCCTTGATTGTCATCGGTTAAATCCGTGCTTGCGTCTTTCCGGTGTATTAAATTTTGATAAGAGGTGGTTAATCTTTCAAATGCCGCCTTTGTACTCTCTAATAATTCTTCACTGTAATTGATTGGATTGCGGTAGTGCACAGATAACATAAAGAACCTTAATACTTGTGGATTATGTTTCTTTATAATGTCATGAACTAAAACAAAATTACCAAGAGATTTGGACATTTTCTCATTATCAATGTTTATATAGCCATTATGCATCCAGTAATTTGCAAATGTCTTCCCAGATAGTGCTTCCGATTGCGCAATTTCATTCTCATGGTGTGGGAATGTCAAATCCTGCCCTCCGGCATGAATATCAATGGTTTCACCAAGGTATTTTTTCGCCATTGCCGAGCACTCGATATGCCAGCCGGGTCTTCCAATCCCCCAAGGTGCTTCCCAAAAGATTTCTCCTTCCTTCGCTGCTTTCCATAAAGCAAAGTCTAGGTCATCTTGTTTCTTATCACCGACTTCAATCCTTGCACCTACACGTAATTCATCAATGGATTGATGGGAAAGCTTCCCGTACTGATCAAATTTTCTCGTCCGGAAGTACACATCTCCTCCTGATTCATAGGCGTATCCTTTTTCAATCAGTTGGCTAATGAAATCAATGATGATATCCATATTTTCCATTACACGGGGATGGACATCTGCCTTTTCGCAGCCTAGTGCGGAAACATCTTCGAAATAGGCATTGATGAAACGGTCAGCAATCGTCGGAACATCTTCCCCCAACTGGTTTGCAGCACGAATTAATTTGTCATCTACATCTGTAAAATTGGAAACATATTGAACCTCATAGCCACGGTATTCAAAATACCTTCGTACGGTATCAAAGACAATCGCGGACGAGCATTCCCGATATGGATATAATTATAGACCGTAGGACCGCAAACATACATTTTAACCTTTCCCTCTTCAAGGGGAACAAAAACTTCCTTTTTGCGTGTAAGTGTATTATAAAGTTGAATGGCCATTTACTTTAATCCTTTCATCACTTAATTCCTCAAGCTCTTGCTTAAGTTGGTTAATTTCAAATTGCATTTCTCTTAAACGATCGGCAACTGGATCTGGTAAGTCACAGTGATTAAAATCTTTCTTAATTCGTTTTCCATCCTGTATAACGACTCTTCCAGGAACGCCGACAACTGTTGAATTAGGAGGTACTTCCTTTAAAACAACAGATCCCGCACCAATTTTAGAATTTTCCCCTATAGTGATTGATCCAAGTACTTTTGCACCTGTTGCAATCAGCGCATTATCTTTAATGGTTGGATGACGTTTCCCTTTTTCTTTACCGGTTCCCCCCAGCGTTACGCCTTGAAAAACAGTTACATTATCTCCTATTTCGCACGTTTCCCCAATCACAACACCCATGCCATGATCGATAAAGAATCTCCTGCCTATTTTTGCCCCAGGGTGAATTTCAATCCCCGTAAAAAATCGGCTGACCTGCGAAATTACTCGTGCAAGGAAATAAAATTTACGCTTATAGAAAGCATGTGCAAACCGATGTGCCCATATTGCATGTAAACCCGAATACGTTAAGATCACTTCACCGTAACTTCTTGCTGCAGGATCTTGTTCAAAAACAATCTCAATATCTTCTTTCATTTTTTTGAACATAGCCGGTTTTCCCCCCCGTTAGAATTTTTAATAAACAAAAAAGCGCCCCTGTCATAACGACAGAGACGCTTGGGCGCGGTTCCACTCTGATTAGACCGATAAGCACCTGATGGAAATCGCTCACCCCTCAAGGGGATAGGCAATGATGCTAAACATGGTCTCACTCTACCTGTTAACGGAAAGGTTCCGCCCATGTCTACTTGGATTCGTATCGTTTCGAAATGGGGCTCAGAGGTGCATTTCAAAAAATGAGAGGCTTAAACCACTTTCAGCCGGTGATGGTTTTCTCTTTAAAGCATCATTCTTCTACTTTTCCTCTTCAACACTTTACTACGTATGAAATTACTTTCTTTTACTATATTATATTTTTGCTCTAATGTTAACTGATAATTTTATTTATTCTCATTTGAACTTTTGTTTTTCCTAAAAGCTCAATCGCTTGAGGAAGGTCCGGTCCATGTGTTTGACCCGTTACGGCAGCACGAATTGGCATAAAGAGATTTTTCCCCTTTTGTCCCGTCGATTTTTGAACAGCTTTCATTGCTGCCTTAATTTCCACTGCATGGAAGCTTTGTAGCTGATCAAGCTCTTGTGAAAATGCCTTTAATACTTCCGGAACCTGTTCTCCCGAAAGAATTTCTTTCGCTTCTTCTTCATATTCTGCTTCGTCCTTAAAGAACATATCTGTAAGCTCGACAATCTCTGCACCAAAACTCATTTTTTCTTGAAAAAGAGCGATTAAGCTTCTCGACCACTGCTTCTGTTCATCCGTCATGTCAGAGTTTAAACGACCTGCTTTAATTAAGTGCGGCAACGCAAGGTCAACAACTCGGTCAACTTCAACCTTTTTCATGTATTGGTTGTTCATCCACAATAGTTTTTGCTTATCAAATAATGCTGGTGATTTCGATAAGCGGCTTGCATCGAAAATCTCAACAAATTCTTCTTTCGAATAAATTTCCTCTTCACCCACTGGCGACCAGCCAAGTAAGGTAATAAAGTTAAATAGCGCTTCTGGAAGATAGCCCAACTCCTCATATTGCTCAATAAACTGAATGATGGACTCATCGCGCTTACTTAATTTTTTGCGGCTTTCATTCACAATTAATGTCATATGGCCAAAGATTGGTGGTTCCCAACCAAACGCTTCATACACTACAAGCTGTTTCGGTGTATTCGAAATATGATCATCTCCGCGAAGTACATGAGAAATGTTCATTAAATAATCATCAATCGTGACAGCGAAGTTATAGGTTGGTGTTCCATCCTTTTTGATGATAACCCAGTCTCCCATTCCTTCGGATTCAAAAGAAACGACACCTTTGACCATGTCATCAAATGTATAGGTCCTTGCTTGTGGTACCAATATGCGAATGCTTGGTTTCCGGCATAAGCTTTCCAAATGACTGCGTTCATCTGCAGATAAATGGCGACATTTTCCGGAATAATGCGGCGTTTCCCCTCTTTCGGTTTGTGCTTCCCGTTCTGCTTCAAGCTCTACTTCTGTACAATAACATTTATAAGCCTGTCCGGACTCTAGTAACTGATTATAATAGGTTTCGTAAATATCATTTCGTTCAGATTGTCGGTACGGCCCATATTCTCCGCCGACATCGACACTCTCGTCCCAATCGATACCAAGCCATTTTAAATATTTTAACTGGCTTGCTTCTCCGCCCTCAATATTTCGCTTTTTATCGGTATCTTCTATACGGATTATAAACTTCCCGCCATTATTGCGGGCATATAAATAATTAAATAACGCGGTACGAGCATTTCCAATATGTAAATGCCCCGTTGGACTTGGAGCATACCTTACACGAACATCGTTTGACATAAATAATGCCTCCTGACAGAAAAGCGAAAGCGCCTTGCCCAGGGGCGACAAGCATAAGACATGCGCTGACAGAAGGCGCGCATTTTGCCTTCCAAAGCGATTGGCTTAGTCTTGCGCCCCTAGGCGCTGGAGCTAGACATTTTTCTAAGTTTTTGTGCTTCATCTGATTTATTTTACCACTGTGTTTTTCAGTGTTAAAGTCTAATCAATTATCTTTTTTAATAAAACAACCGCTTGGGAAGCGACTCCCTCTCCCCGTCCGGTAAAACCTAACTGTTCCGTGGTTGTTGCTTTAACATTAATCTGTTCTGGGGAGGCTTCAAGTAATTCTGCAATCCTTTCTTTCATTTGCCCAATATAGGGTGCCATTTTCAGGCCTTTGAGCAATGATCGTACAGTCTGCATTGACGAGTTCATACCCTTTTTCTTTCACTAGTTTCCAAACATGCTTCATCAGCTCTGCAGAATCAGCATCTTTAAAATTCTGATCTGTATCCGGAAAATGCTTACCAATATCTCCCTCACCAATTGCCCCAAGGCAGGCATCTGCAACCGTATGCAGCAAAACATCTGCATCAGAATGACCCAATAGGCCTTTCTCATATGGAATGGTAATGCCGCCAATAATAAGCGGCCGACCTTCTGTTAATTGATGAACATCAAAGCCCTGACCAATTCGGAACATTTTCAAAACTCCTTTTATGACTCTCTTTTCTTAAGAATAACTTCGGCAAAAAATAAATCTTCCGGTGTGGTTATCTTAATATTATCGTAATCACCCTCCACCATAGAAACCGGATAGGAGATTCGTTCCACTAAACTAGAATCATCCGTTCCGATAAAGTGATCTTTTTCAGCTCTTTTATAAGCCTCATGCAAGATTGAAATGCGAAAAGCTTGTGGGGTTTGAACAGCCCACAAGCTAGATCGTTCGACAGTTTCCACAACCAGATCATCCTGTACCTTTTTCATCGTGTCTTTTGCTGGGACTCCCATGATCGCTGCTCCTGTTTTTTCCGCTGTTTCTGTTAAAAGGTGTATCTGGTCCTTTTTAATAAATGGGCGCGCGGCATCATGGACTAGAATGATTCCGTCGGTTTTTACCGTTTTCAATGCATTGTAGATGCTATCCTGACGTTCCTTCCCACCTGGTACTAAATTTAGTACTTTCTCAATCTTGTACTTCTTTAGTAAAGTATCAAATTCAGTTTTATCTTGAGGGTGAATCGCTATCCTAATTCCATCACAGTTCTCATCATCCTCAAATACCCTTAACGTATGGATAAACACAGGTATACCATTAAGCTCTAACAAAAGCTTATTTTTCCCCGCTCCCATTCTTTTTCCCTGCAGCCAGCCGGGATAATGACTTGGTAAGTCATAAAAAAACCCCAATCTGTCTGTCTAGCAATGCGCTTATAACGCCTTTTCTAATAATTTAGGTTTAGCAAATATCATTCTTCCTGCAGATGTTTGAAGGACACTTGTTACAAGGACATCAATTCTTTTCCCGATGTATTCTCTTCCTTCTTCAACCACAATCATTGTTCCGTCATCTAAATAAGCTACTCCTTGATGATACTCTTTTCCATCCTTGATCACTTGAACCGTTAATTCTTCCCCTGGAAGAACAACAGGTTTTACAGCATTTGCAAGATCATTAATATTTAAAACAGAAACATTCTGCAATTCACATACTTTATTAAGATTAAAATCATTGGTAACCAGAATACCATTTGTAATCTTAGCAAGTTTCACTAATTTACTATCGACTTCTTGGATTTCATCAAAGTCTCCCTCATAAATCTCCACTTTAATTGCCAGTTCTTTTTGAATACGATTTAAAATATCCAGACCTCTTCGGCCACGATTCCGTTTCAGAACATCGGAGGAATCCGCAATATGCTGCAGCTCCTCAAGTACAAATCGAGGAATGACAATCGTTCCTTCCAAGAAACCTGTTTGACAAATATCAGCAACCCGTCCATCAATAATGACGCTTGTATCTAATATTTTCAACGGATGATTCGGTGATTTTTCATTTTCTTCATCCCCCGGCTTTCTCTTTCCCATTCGGTTGGTAAAAAGATTTAAAAGCTCATCCCTTTTCTTAAATCCTACCTGAAAGCCAAGATAACCAAACAACATTGTCAGCAATATAGGAGCGACAGCATTTAAAATGGGCACTTTAACAGCATTTAGTGCAAAGCCAATTAAAAAGGCAACCAATAATCCAAAGATCAGACCAATACTGCCAAAAAGGACATCCGTAACTGGAACTTTAATCAGTGAATCTTCCGCCCATTTAATAAAATCAATTACATAATCCACTGCCCAAAAAGTAATAAGATAAAAAATAATAGCACCTAAAATAGCCATGACATATGAGTTACTGACAATAGGAATGTCATTCATTTTTATTACTTTTAACAATGACGGGATCAATAAAATTCCCAGGGTTCCTCCAGTTATGAGGAAGCAAGCTTGAACAATACGCTTTAACATTCCTTCACCTCCTCTACTCATTATAAACATATTCACAAAATTGAAACCTTCATTTAATGAATATTTTTCCTAATTGTAATCCAATTGATACATAGTTTTCTATAACCAACTAATAAGCTACTTTTTTCTCCTCATAGGGTAGCATTGGGAAAAACAAGTGTCAAATAAATTGAAACTTCGTAACTTTCATAGAGGGTATGGGATTTAATCTATTTTACAGCTGACGATCCGTGTACAGGCGCTCTTTAACTAATTTAAAACCTTCTTTGATTTTTTTGGCACGGACTTCCCCAATTCCTTCCACTTCGTCCAACTCTTCAACTGAAGCAAAAATGATTTTCGAAAGCTCTCCAAAACTGCCAATAAGATTTTCAACAATGATTGTTGGGAGTCGGGGAATTTTGTTCAGAATCCTATAACCGCGCGGGCTTTTACTCTCCTCAAGATGAACATACCCGAGATATCCGAGCAATTTTAATAAAACGGTGTCCTCGATGGTGCCATTATTGGACATGGCTTGCATTCGTTGGAGTACCTCACGAGACTTAATATCCCTTTCAAATGCATAATCTTTGATGATTAGCATCATTTCTTCTTCTAAATCCGTCAAAATTTCGTTCATTTGCAAGCGAATGAGTCGACCCTCGGTCCCAAGTTCATTTAAAAAAGCTAATAATTCATTTTTTATTTTTAAAACCATTTCAAAACGATGTAGAACAAGTAACACATCGTTGTATGTAACAGACTCCTCAAACTCTAAAATGCTTAAATTAACAATACTTTGTTCCAATACAGCCTTATATTTTTCAAGTGTCTGAATGGCTTGATTTGCTTTTGTTAAGATGACAGAAATATCCTTAAGGGCATAGCGGAAATTCCCCTGATACAAAGTAATTACATTTCTTCTTTGTGAAATCGCAATAACTAGTGTCTTTGTTTGCTTTGCCACCCTTTCTGCAGTTCGATGGCGCATCCCAGTTTCTGAGGATGGCACTGCAGAGTCAGGAGCAAGCTGGGCATTAGCAAACAGAATTTTATTTCCTAATTCATTTAGAATAATGGCACCATCCATCTTTGCCAATTCATATAAAAAGCTTGGCGAAAAAGCACAATTGATTTGAAAGCCGCCATCCACTATACTTTTTACCTTTTCGTTATACCCAACCACAATAAGGCCTCCAGTATTTGCCCGGAGGACATTATCAATTCCCTCACGAATCGGTGTACCCGGAGCAATAAGCTGTAATACTTCGCTTACGGATTGCTCACCCAGCTTTTTTATTTCCATCTGCTACCCTCCCAACGCTGCTTTCAATGCTTCACTGACCGAGGAAACGCCAAGCAATTCGATTCCTTTTGGTCCGCTCCACCCACTTAAATTATTAGCGGGTAAGATAACACGCTCAAATCCAAGCTTTGCTGCTTCCTGGACACGCTGTTCAATTCTTGAAACCCTACGTACTTCGCCTGTCAACCCTACTTCACCGATGATACAATCTGTTGCTCTTGTAGGTCGGTCACGAAAGCTCGAAGCAATACTTACAGCAATTGCCAAGTCAATTGCCGGTTCGTCTAATTTTACGCCTCCAGCCACTTTTAGATAGGCATCCTGATTTTGTAAGAGCATACCCACCCGCTTTTCTAAAACAGCCATTAGCAAAGGCACACGATTATGGTCAATGCCAGTCGCCATTCTTCTAGGGTTTCCGAAGCTTGTCGGCGAAATTAAAGCTTGAATTTCGACGAGAACCGGACGGGTCCCTTCCATTGAAGCAACTACCGTTGACCCCGCTGCCCCTTGCGAGCGTTCTTCCAGAAAAATTTCAGAGGGATTTTCAACTTCTTCAAGACCAAATTCTTTCATTTCAAAAATGCCCATTTCATTGGTGGAACCAAAACGGTTTTTTACAGCCCTTAAGATTCGATACGTATGATGCCTTTCACCTTCAAAATATAAAACGGTATCTACCATATGTTCGAGAAGCCTAGGACCTGCAATTGAGCCTTCTTTTGTTACATGGCCCACGATAAAAATGGCAATTCCTTTCGTTTTGCCAATTCTCATTAATTCTGAAGTACATTCGCGAACCTGTGAGACACTTCCAGGAGCTGAAGTAATATCCGGATGGAAGATCGTTTGAATGGAATCAATGATGACAAAGCTTGGGCTTGTATTTTCTATCGTCCGGTTTATTTCCTCTAAATTTGTTTCGGAATAGACGAATAAATTTTCAGATGATATCCCTAGTCGGTCCGCACGAAGCTTTGTTTGCCTTAATGATTCCTCACCAGATATATATAAAACCGGATTCCCCTTTTTCGCAAGCTGTGATGACACCTGCAGTAGAAGAGTAGATTTTCCGATTCCTGGATCCCCGCCGATCAATACAAGGGAGCCCTTCACCACCCCGCCACCGAGGACCCGATTTAGTTCATTCAAATCCGTAAGAATTCTTGGTTCACTAACCATTTCAATTGAAGTAATGGGCATTGGTTTTGAGATAATAGTCGAACCACCTTGAGAATGGGCAAAAGCCCCTCTTCGGTTGGCACCCGTGACTTCAACTTCCTCGACCATCTTATTCCACTCGCCACAGCCCGGGCATTTCCCCATCCATTTTGGAGATTCGTAACCACACTCCGAGCACATAAACTTTGTCTTTCGCTTTGCCATAAAGATGGTTCTTCCTTTCTTACTCGGCTAATGCAATAAACCTTAAATAAAAAAAGGTACACGAATCGACTTTATTCACGTGTACCTCTACTAGTTATCTTTCAAAGCAATCATTTGGTTTAAAGATTGTTAAGATTTATTTAATTAGGCTCACATTTTCTGCCGTTCTTACGATAAATTCACCATTATCGACATCAATTATAACATGCTGACCAGTTAAAACTGTACCCTTAAGGAGTTCTTCAGAAAGTCGGTCTTCAATATGTTTTTGAATCGCTCTTCTTAATGGTCTAGCACCATATTCAGGATCATAACCCTCTACGGAAATTTTCGCCTTGGCAGATTCAGTTAGCTCTAAAGAAATATGTTGTTCTTTCAAACGTTTTACTAATTGATCAGACAATAACGTAACAATTTCTTCAAGATGCTTTTTCTCTAAGGCATGGAAGACTATAATTTCATCAATCCGGTTCAAGAACTCAGGACGGAAGGCTTTCTTTAATTCCTCCATCACTTTGCCCTTCATGTCTTTGTAATCCTGCGCGGTATCCTGAATATTAAAACCAACATACTTGTTTCGTTTTAATGCTTCAGCACCGACATTCGACGTCATAATGAGGACTGTATTCCGGAAATCAACCGTTCGCCTTTAGAATCGGTTAAGCGGCCATCTTCAAGAACCTGTAATAGGATATTGAATACATCTGGATGTGCCTTCTCAATTTCATCAAGTAAAATTACGGAATATGGTTTTCTCCGGACCTTTTCAGTTAATTGTCCGCCTTCCTCATAGCCGACATATCCAGGAGGAGAACCGACAAGACGGGAAGTAGAGTGTTTCTCCATGTATTCTGACATATCAATTCGAATCATCGCTTCCTCATCACCGAACATTGCTTCCGCGAGGGCACGCGCCAATTCTGTTTTTCCTACACCGGTAGGTCCGAGGAAAACAAATGAACCAATTGGACGCTTTGGATCTTTTAGTCCCGCCCTAGCACGACGTACCGCTTTTGAAACGGCTATAACCGCTTCTTCCTGACCGATTAAGCGAGAATGCAAGATTTCCTCCAATTTAAGAAGCTTTGCTGTCTCTGTTTGGGCAAGCCTCGAAACAGGAACTCCCGTCCAGCTGGAAACAACATTCGCAATATCCTCAACTGTGACCTCACAATTTTCTTTCCCTTGCTTTTCCTTCCAGGTCTTCTTCGTTTCTTCAAGCTGTTCACGCAGGCGCTGTTCTGTATCCCGTAATGGCCGCTTTTTCAAATTCCTGACTCTGTACAGCAGCATCCTTTTCTTTCCGTACTTCTTCTAGCTTTACTTCTAATTCTTTTAAATTAGGTGGTGTAGTATACGAGCGAAGCCGAACCTTAGAACCAGCTTCATCAATTAAATCGATTGCTTTATCAGGTAGGAATCTGTCAGAAATATAGCGATCTGATAGTTTAACAGCTGCATCAATCGCTTCATCTGTAATGGAAACACGATGGTGTGCTTCATAACGATCGCGTAATCCCTTTAAAATTTGAATAGACTCTTCCGCTGTTGGCTCATCAACGCGAATTGGCTGGAAGCGTCGTTCTAACGCTGCATCTTTTTCAATATACTTCCGATATTCATCAAGAGTGGTTGCACCAATACACTGAAGTTCTCCACGTGCAAGGGAAGGCTTCAAAATATTAGAAGCATCGATAGCTCCTTCCGCTCCTCCAGCACCGATTAGGGTATGAAGTTCATCAATGAATAGAATGATATTTGCAGCTTGGCGAATCTCATCCATTACCTTTTTCAAACGGTCCTCAAATTCACCGCGATATTTAGTACCTGCTACAACTGTCCCCATATCGAGGGTCATTACTCGTTTGTCACGAAGAATCTCTGGCACTTCATTATTAACTATTTGTTGGGCGAGACCTTCAGCAATGGCTGTTTTACCAACCCCTGGTTCACCGATTAATACAGGATTGTTTTTTGTACGACGGCTTAACACTTCTATCACACGCTGAATTTCTTTACTTCTCCCAATTACCGGATCAAGGCTGCCTTCTCTGGCAATCGCCGTTAAGTCTCTAGCAAGACTATCAAGTGTTGGTGTATTTGCGCTAACAGACGCACCACCCTGATAGGTTCCTGAATCATTACTGCCTAATAGTTGGAGCACTTGCTGACGTGCTTTATTTAAGCTTACGCCAAGGTTATTGAGTACCCGTGCAGCAACCCCTTCGCCTTCACGAATTAAGCCTAGTAGGATATGCTCTGTTCCAACATAAGAATGTCCTAATTTACGAGCTTCATCCATTGAAAGTTCAATAACTTTTTTAGCTCTTGGTGTATAGTGAATGGTTTGAGAAGCTTCCTGTCCTTTGCCGATTAAATTTTCCACTTCTTTTTGAATCTTATCTGAACCTAATCCAAGACCATTAAGTGCCTTCGCAGCAATTCCTTCGCCTTCCCGAACCAAACCCAATAAAATATGCTCTGTTCCTATATTATTATGACCTAGTCGGATTGCCTCTTCTTGTGCTAATGCTAAAACCTTTTGTGCCCTTTCAGTAAAACGGCCAAACATCATATTCTCTTCCTCCTCACCATTTTTCTTGTTCCATTTTTAGTCGTTCCCTAATTAGTGCTGCCCTTCTAATATCTCTTTCGTTTGCCCTTAATCGGCCGCCAGCGTACTGCTGCAGAAACCCAGGCTGCGTCAATATCATTAATTCATTTAATATATTTTTGGGCATATTGTTAATAAACCCCATATCAATTCCAAGCTGAACATCAGATAAACATCTTGCTGCTTCTTTTGTTTCAATGATTCTGCTATTTGATAAAACTCCATAGGAACGAAACACTCTGTCTTCTAATTGTATGTTAGAAGTCTTGCGTAATGCTTCACGAGAGGACCTTTCTTGTGAAATTAACTGGCTAACAACTCCCTTCAGATCACGTCCAATATCCTCTTCCGATTTACCAAGGGTAATTTGATTGGAAATTTGAAAGATATTACCTAATGCTTCGCTGCCTTCCCCATAAATTCCTCTAACAACTAGACCTAATTGATTAATTGCCGGAATAATTCGGTTAATTTGCTGTGTTAAGATTAATCCCGGTAAATGCATCATAACGGAAGCACGAAGGCCTTGTTCCAACATTTGTAGGACAACTGGTTAAATATCCATACTTCTCATCAAAAGCGTAATGAATATGGTTCTCAAGCCAATCATCTATGTCATTTGCCGTATCCAACGCTTCAGCTAATTGCAGACCTGGGAATAAGCACTGAATACGAATGTGGTCTTCTTCATTAATCATAATACTAACTTCTTCATTTTCAGTTACTAAGACTGCTCCATATGGTGAGTCTTCAGCTAGGTGGGGACTAATCAAATGTTTTTCTACTAATACCCTTTTCTGAAGAGGCTGCATTTCTCCTATTTTCAATAATTCCATTTTCCCAAAGTTTTTAAAACTAGCACTACTTAATATATCTTCCATTGTTAAAATAATCTTTTTTGCTTCTTCATGGGAAAACAGCGTTGGAAATTTGTAGTCCTCAAAGTTACGAGCTAAACGGATTCGGGAACTTAGGACAATATCTGAATCCGGCCTTCTTCACTCATCCAAGAACTGACAGCTTGATTTAAAAAACGTTCAAGCGACACTTTATTCGCCCTCCTCTTGATGGCTACCCGTTAATTTCTTCTCTAATATACGTAATTCATCGCGAATCTGGGCTGCCTTTTCAAACTCTTCTTGTGTGATTGATTCCTTTAAGTCACTTTTCAGTTCTTCAATCTGTTTTCGCAGATGAATACCTCCGCCAATTCGTTTCGGTATTTTCCCACTATGAGACCAGTTTCCACTATGAAGTCGACCTAACACTGGTTTGAGCTGTTCTTTAAAAGTCTCATAGCAATGAGCACATCCAAAGCGACCAATCTTAACAAACTGTGGAAATGTCATAGAACAATGATTGCATTGAAGAATTTCTTCTTGGTGGAATGGATTTTCATTTTGTTTCTGTAAAGAATGGTCAAGATTTAGTAAGCCGGCTAATAGATTATTAAAAGCGAAACCAGAACCGCCGGTAAAAACAAACATATCACCTTTTTCCTGAGCACACTTTTCACAAAGATGCACCTCTGTTTTTTCGCCATTAATGATTTTTGTAAAATGGAGCGCTGCAGGCCTTTGGTTACATTCTTGGCAAATCATTTTTTTCACCTCTCCAGAGAGTGTAATTCATTTATATTTCAATGTAGTTAACATTGCTTTAAGCATTCTTGCTCGTAATTCATCGCGGTACGGAAGATCAATATATAAAACAGATCGATCAATAACACTTAGCATTATTTTCGCTTCACGTTTTGTAATTATTTCCTCTTGTACCAGTCTAACAATAACATCCTCAGCACTTGTTTGACTTATTCGATTTTTGAAAAGCGACAGTAGATGTTCAATTAAATGAGCTAAATCATGCGATTGAACCTTGATGATTCGGATATATCCCCCGCCACCACGTTTACTTTCAACAATATATCCTCTTTCAATTGTAAAGCGTGTATTAATTACATAATTAATTTGCGAAGGAACACATTGAAATTTATCAGCAATTTCACTGCGCTTGATTTCAACTAGATCTTCCTCACTCATTTCTAATACCTTTTTTAAATAATTCTCAATAATATCGGAGATGTTTCTCATCTTCCCACCCCCTATCTGACTTTGACTATATTTGACATAAATTATACTGAAAATTTTATGTAGTTGCAACGATTCTATACTAATGATTTTCTCCAAATCTCGCAGTTGTGAAACCTGGAAGTTTTTAATTTATTGGTGGGTTTGTTTAGTTAGGATTTTTGTTTGTTGTTTTGTGTTCTGTAGATTTGGTATCCGAGGTTGGGATTTTGAGTAGGGTGGGGAGTTTGGATAGGGTTCTTAGTATGTATGCTGGTTTTTTAAAGCGAGTTAGATTTTTAGACTTTTTGAGAAACTTGTAGTGGTTATTTAGAGGGATGGGTTTCCCTGCCTCATCCTCCGCTACAACTCTAATCAAAAAAAGACAACCCTTAATGGATTGTCCTTCACTTGCCTGGCAACGTCCTACTCTCACAGGGACAAAGTCCCAACTACCATCGGCGCTGAGAAGCTTAACTTCCGTGTTCGGTATGGGAACGGGTGTGACCTTCTCGCCTTAATTGCCAGACTATTTACTTTGAGGTTTCATTCCCTCAAAACTAGATAATGTAGAAGAAGTTGTAAAACCGAGTTCACCTTTAAAATGGTTAAGTCCTCGAACGATTAGTATCAGTCAGCTCCACACGTCACCGCGCTTCCACCTCTGACCTATCAACCTGATCATCTTTCAGGGTTCTTACTAGCTTGACGCTATGGGAAATCTCATCTTGAGGGGGGCTTCATGCTTAGATGCTTTCAGCACTTATCCCGTCCGCACATAGCTACCCAGCGATGCCTTTGGCAAGACAACTGGTACACCAGCGGTGCGTCCATCCCGGTCCTCTCGTACTAAGGACAGCTCCTCTCAAATTTCCTGCGCCCACGACGGATAGGGACCGAACTGTCTCACGACGTTCTGAACCCAGCTCGCGTACCGCTTTAATGGGCGAACAGCCCAACCCTTGGGACCGACTACAGCCCCAGGATGCGATGAGCCGACATCGAGGTGCCAAACCTCCCCGTCGATGTGGACTCTTGGGGGAGATAAGCCTGTTATCCCCGGGGTAGCTTTTATCCGTTGAGCGATGGCCCTTCCATGCGGAACCACCGGATCACTAAGCCCGACTTTCGTCCCTGCTCGACTTGTAGGTCTCGCAGTCAAGCTCCCTTATGCCTTTACACTCTACGAATGATTTCCAACCATTCTGAGGGAACCTTTGGGCGCCTCCGTTACTCTTTAGGAGGCGACCGCCCCAGTCAAACTGCCCACCTGACACTGTCTCCCACCCCGATCAGGGGTGCGGGTTAGAATTTCAATACAGCCAGGGTAGTATCCCACCGACGCCTCCACCGAAGCTAGCGCTCCGGCTTCTCAGGCTCCTACCTATCCTGTACAAGCTGTACCAAAATTCAATATCAGGCTACAGTAAAGCTCCACGGGGTCTTTCCGTCCTGTCGCGGGTAACCTGCATCTTCACAGGTACTATAATTTCACCGAGTCTCTCGTTGAGACAGTGCCCAGATCGTTACGCCTTTCGTGCGGGTCGGAACTTACCCGACAAGGAATTTCGCTACCTTAGGACCGTTATAGTTACGGCCGCCGTTTACTGGGGCTTCGATTCAGAGCTTCGCTTACGCTAACCCCTCCTCTTAACCTTCCAGCACCGGGCAGGCGTCAGCCCCTATACTTCGCCTTGCGGCTTCGCAGAGACCTGTGTTTTTGCTAAACAGTCGCCTGGGATATTCACTGCGGCTCTTCGAGGCTATTCACCCCAAAGAGCACCCCTTCTCCCGAAGTTACGGGGTCATTTTGCCGAGTTCCTTAACGAGAGTTCTCTCGCTCACCTTAGGATTCTCTCCTCGCCTACCTGTGTCGGTTTGCGGTACGGGCACCTTTTATCTCGCTAGAGGCTTTTCTTGGCAGTGTGGAATCAGGAACTTCGGTACTAAATTTCCCTCGCTATCACAGCTCAGCCTAACGCAAGTGGGATTTGCCTCACTTGCAGCCTAACTGCTTAGACGCGCATATCCAACAGCGCGCTTACCCTATCCTCCTGCGTCCCCCCATTGCTCAAACGATAAAGAGGTGGTACAGGAATATCAACCTGTTGTCCATCGCCTACGCCTTTCGCCATGGCTTAGGTCCCGACTAACCCTGAGCGGACGAGCCTTCCTCAGGAAACCTTAGGCATTCGGTGGATGAGATTCTCACTCATCTTTCGCTACTCATACCGGCATTCTCACTTCTAAGCGCTCCACCAGTCCTTACGGTCTAGCTTCAACGCCCTTAGAACGCTCTCCTACCACTGACATCAAACGATGTCAATCCACAGCTTCGGTGATACGTTTAGCCCCGGTACATTTTCGGCGCAGAGTCACTCGACCAGTGAGCTATTACGCACTCTTTAAATGGTGGCTGCTTCTAAGCCAACATCCTGGTTGTCTAAGCAACTCCACATCCTTTTCCACTTAACGTATACTTTGGGACCTTAGCTGGTGGTCTGGGCTGTTTCCCTTTTGACTACGGATCTTATCACTCGCAGTCTGACTCCCACGGATAAGTCTTTGGCATTCGGAGTTTGTCTGAATTCGGTAACCCGATGAGGGCCCTAGTCCAAACAGTGCTCTACCTCCAAGACTCTTACTACGTGAGGCTAGCCCTAAAGCTATTTCGGAGAGAACCAGCTATCTCCAAGTTCGATTGGAATTTCTCCGCTACCCACACCTCATCCCCGCACTTTTCAACGTGCGTGGGTTAAGGCCTTCCATCCAGTGTTACCTGGACTTCACCCTGGACATGGGTAGATCACCTGGTTTCGGGTCTACGACCACATACTAATTCGCCCTATTCAGACTCGCTTTCGCTGCGGCTCCGTCTTTTCAACTTAACCTTGCATGTAATCGTAACTCGCCGGTTCATTCTACAAAAGGCACGCCATCACCCATAAACGGGCTCTGACTACTTGTAGGCACACGGTTTCAGGAACTATTTCACTCCCCTTCCGGGGTGCTTTTCACCTTTCCCTCACGGTACTGGTTCACTATCGGTCACTAGGGAGTATTTAGCCTTGGGAGATGGTCCTCCCTGCTTCCGACCGGATTTCACGTGTCCGGCCGTACTCAGGATCCACTCAGGAGGGAACGAAGTTTCAACTACAGGGTTTTTACCTTCTATGACGGACCTTTCCAGATCGCTTCATCTACCCCGTTCCTTTGTAACTCCATGTTGAGTGTCCTACAACCCCAAGAGGCAAGCCTCTTGGTTTGGGCTATGTCCCGTTTCGCTCGCCGCTACTCAGGGAATCGCGTTTGCTTTCTCTTCCTCCGGGTACTTAGATGTTTCAGTTCCCCGGGTATGCCTTCACTACCCTATGTATTCAGGTAAAGATACTGTTCCATTACGAACAGTGGGTTTCCCCATTCGGAAATCTCCGGATCAAAGCTTACTTACAGCTCCCCGAAGCATATCGGTGTTAGTCCCGTCCTTCATCGGCTCCTAGTGCCAAGGCATTCACCGTGCGCCCTTTCTAACTTAACCTAAAAGGTTTGTTTCTCTTATTAAAAAGAAACGAAAAACTAAAATGGCGATAACTCGATGTTTTACTTTGACTTCTTCTTTACGATTATCTAGTTTTCAAAGAACGAATAAAAAAAGCTTCGAATAAAAAAGCTTTGAGAGAATTGCTCCCTCAAAACTAAACAAACAAAGAACGTGTAATAAACAAACTGTTTTGTCTGGCTCATACGTCCAGCTTATATCCTTAGAAAGGAGGTGATCCAGCCGCACCTTCCGATACGGCTACCTTGTTACGACTTCACCCCAATCATCTGTCCCACCTTAGGCGGCTGGCTCCTTACGGTTACCCCACCGACTTCGGGTGTTACAAACTCTCGTGGTGTGACGGGCGGTGTGTACAAGGCCCGGGAACGTATTCACCGCGGCATGCTGATCCGCGATTACTAGCGATTCCGGCTTCATGTAGGCGAGTTGCAGCCTACAATCCGAACTGAGAATGGTTTTATGGGATTGGCTTAACCTTGCGGTTTTGCAGCCCTTTGTACCATCCATTGTAGCACGTGTGTAGCCCAGGTCATAAGGGGCATGATGATTTGACGTCATCCCCACCTTCCTCCGGTTTGTCACCGGCAGTCACCTTAGAGTGCCCAACTGAATGCTGGCAACTAAGATCAAGGGTTGCGCTCGTTGCGGGACTTAACCCAACATCTCACGACACGAGCTGACGACAACCATGCACCACCTGTCACTCTGTCCCCCGAAGGGGAACGTCCTATCTCTAGGATTGTCAGAGGATGTCAAGACCTGGTAAGGTTCTTCGCGTTGCTTCGAATTAAACCACATGCTCCACCGCTTGTGCGGGCCCCCGTCAATTCCTTTGAGTTTCAGCCTTGCGGCCGTACTCCCCAGGCGGAGTGCTTAATGCGTTAGCTGCAGCACTAAAGGGCGGAAACCCTCTAACACTTAGCACTCATCGTTTACGGCGTGGACTACCAGGGTATCTAATCCTGTTTGCTCCCCACGCTTTCGCGCCTCAGCGTCAGTTACAGACCAGAAAGTCGCCTTCGCCACTGGTGTTCCTCCACATCTCTACGCATTTCACCGCTACACGTGGAATTCCACTTTCCTCTTCTGCACTCAAGTCCCCCAGTTTCCAATGACCCTCCACGGTTGAGCCGTGGGCTTTCACATCAGACTTAAAGGACCGCCTGCGCGCGCTTTACGCCCAATAATTCCGGACAACGCTTGCCACCTACGTATTACCGCGGCTGCTGGCACGTAGTTAGCCGTGGCTTTCTGGTTAGGTACCGTCAAGGTACCGGCAGTTACTCCGATACTTGTTCTTCCCTAACAACAGAGCTTTACGACCCGAAGGCCTTCATCGCTCACGCGGCGTTGCTCCGTCAGACTTTCGTCCATTGCGGAAGATTCCCTACTGCTGCCTCCCGTAGGAGTCTGGGCCGTGTCTCAGTCCCAGTGTGGCCGATCACCCTCTCAGGTCGGCTACGCATCGTCGCCTTGGTGAGCCGTTACCTCACCAACTAGCTAATGCGCCGCGGGCCCATCTGTAAGTGATAGCGTGACGCCATCTTTCAACTTTCCCTCATGAGAGGAAAAGGATTATCCGGTATTAGCTCCGGTTTCCCGAAGTTATCCCAGTCTTACAGGCAGGTTGCCCACGTGTTACTCACCCGTCCGCCGCTAACCAATAGGAGCAAGCTCCTAATGATTCGCTCGACTTGCATGTATTAGGCACGCCGCCAGCGTTCGTCCTGAGCCAGGATCAAACTCTCCAAGAAAGTTGATTAGCTCATTTGTTACGTTGGCTTAGCTTCACTTTCTTACGAAAGATTCACTAATAATTATTGTTTGTTTTACACGTTTTGTTTGTTTAGTTTTCAAAGAGCGATTTACTCTGTCACAAGTGCGACTTTAATATACTAACAAATAATAAATAATTTTGTCAATATATTATTTTATTTAATCTTTTTGGTGGAGCCTAGCGGGATCGAACCGCTGACCTCCTGCGTGCAAAGCAGGCGCTCTCCCAGCTGAGCTAAGGCGCCCCATAAGGTAATAATAATGTTAGATGGTCGGGAAGACAGGATTCGAACCTGCGACCCCTTGGTCCCAAACCAAGTGCTCTACCAAGCTGAGCTACTTCCCGTTAATAATGGCGCGCCCGGAAGAAGTCGAATCCACAACCTTCTGATCCGTAGTCAGACGCTCTATCCAATTGAGCTACGGGCGCATTATTAATATATAAGTGGTGCCGAGGACCGGAATCGAACCGGTACGGTAGTCACCTACCGCAGGATTTTAAGTCCTGTGCGTCTGCCAGTTCCGCCACCCCGGCAATTTGAGAGCGGAAGACGGGATTCGAACCCGCGACCCCCACCTTGGCAAGGTGGTGTTCTACCACTGAACTACTTCCGCATTACATTTAAATGGTGCGGGTGAAGGGAGTCGAACCCCCACGCCTTACGGCGCCAGATCCTAAGTCTGGTGCGTCTGCCAATTCCGCCACACCCGCATATAAATTTAAATGGTGAGCCATGAAGGACTCGAACCTTCGACCCTCTGATTAAAAGTCAGATGCTCTACCAACTGAGCTAATGGCTCAAAACATGGTGCCGGCGAGAGGACTTGAACCCCCAACCTACTGATTACAAGTCAGTTGCTCTACCAATTGAGCTACCCCGGCACATAATATGGTGGAGGATGACGGGCTCGAACCGCCGACCCTCTGCTTGTAAGGCAGATGCTCTCCCAGCTGAGCTAATCCTCCACAATATAAGCCTGGCAACGTCCTACTCTCACAGGGACAAAGTCCCAACTACCATCGGCGCTGAGAAGCTTAACTTCCGTGTTCGGTATGGGAACGGGTGTGACCTTCTCGCCTTAATTGCCAGACTATTTACTTTGAGGTTTCATTCCCTCAAAACTAGATAATGTAGAAGAAGTTGTAAAACCGAGTTCACCTTTAAAATGGTTAAGTCCTCGAACGATTAGTATCAGTCAGCTCCACACGTCACCGCGCTTCCACCTCTGACCTATCAACCTGATCATCTTTCAGGGTTCTTACTAGCTTGACGCTATGGGAAATCTCATCTTGAGGGGGGCTTCATGCTTAGATGCTTTCAGCACTTATCCCGTCCGCACATAGCTACCCAGCGATGCCTTTGGCAAGACAACTGGTACACCAGCGGTGCGTCCATCCCGGTCCTCTCGTACTAAGGACAGCTCCTCTCAAATTTCCTGCGCCCACGACGGATAGGGACCGAACTGTCTCACGACGTTCTGAACCCAGCTCGCGTACCGCTTTAATGGGCGAACAGCCCAACCCTTGGGACCGACTACAGCCCCAGGATGCGATGAGCCGACATCGAGGTGCCAAACCTCCCCGTCGATGTGGACTCTTGGGGGAGATAAGCCTGTTATCCCCGGGGTAGCTTTTATCCGTTGAGCGATGGCCCTTCCATGCGGAACCACCGGATCACTAAGCCCGACTTTCGTCCCTGCTCGACTTGTAGGTCTCGCAGTCAAGCTCCCTTATGCCTTTACACTCTACGAATGATTTCCAACCATTCTGAGGGAACCTTTGGGCGCCTCCGTTACTCTTTAGGAGGCGACCGCCCCAGTCAAACTGCCCACCTGACACTGTCTCCCACCCCGATCAGGGGTGCGGGTTAGAATTTCAATACAGCCAGGGTAGTATCCCACCGACGCCTCCACCGAAGCTAGCGCTCCGGCTTCTCAGGCTCCTACCTATCCTGTACAAGCTGTACCAAAATTCAATATCAGGCTACAGTAAAGCTCCACGGGGTCTTTCCGTCCTGTCGCGGGTAACCTGCATCTTCACAGGTACTATAATTTCACCGAGTCTCTCGTTGAGACAGTGCCCAGATCGTTACGCCTTTCGTGCGGGTCGGAACTTACCCGACAAGGAATTTCGCTACCTTAGGACCGTTATAGTTACGGCCGCCGTTTACTGGGGCTTCGATTCAGAGCTTCGCTTACGCTAACCCCTCCTCTTAACCTTCCAGCACCGGGCAGGCGTCAGCCCCTATACTTCGCCTTGCGGCTTCGCAGAGACCTGTGTTTTTGCTAAACAGTCGCCTGTGGATTCACTGCGGCTCTTCGAGGCTATTCACCCCAAAGAGCACCCCTTCTCCCGAAGTTACGGGGTCATTTTGCCGAGTTCCTTAACGAGAGTTCTCTCGCTCACCTTAGGATTCTCTCCTCGCCTACCTGTGTCGGTTTGCGGTACGGGCACCTTTTATCTCGCTAGAGGCTTTTCTTGGCAGTGTGGAATCAGGAACTTCGGTACTAAATTTCCCTCGCTATCACAGCTCAGCCTAACGCAAGTGGGATTTGCCTCACTTGCAGCCTAACTGCTTAGACGCGCATATCCAACAGCGCGCTTACCCTATCCTCCTGCGTCCCCCCATTGCTCAAACGATAAAGAGGTGGTACAGGAATATCAACCTGTTGTCCATCGCCTACGCCTTTCGGCCTCGGCTTAGGTCCCGACTAACCCTGAGCGGACGAGCCTTCCTCAGGAAACCTTAGGCATTCGGTGGATGAGATTCTCACTCATCTTTCGCTACTCATACCGGCATTCTCACTTCTAAGCGCTCCACCAGTCCTTACGGTCTAGCTTCAACGCCCTTAGAACGCTCTCCTACCACTGACATCAACGATGTCAATCCACAGCTTCGGTGATACGTTTAGCCCCGGTACATTTTCGGCGCAGAGTCACTCGACCAGTGAGCTATTACGCACTCTTTAAATGGTGGCTGCTTCTAAGCCAACATCCTGGTTGTCTAAGCAACTCCACATCCTTTTCCACTTAACGTATACTTTGGGACCTTAGCTGGTGGTCTGGGCTGTTTCCCTTTTGACTACGGATCTTATCACTCGCAGTCTGACTCCCACGGATAAGTCTTTGGCATTCGGAGTTTGTCTGAATTCGGTAACCCGATGAGGGGCCCTAGTCCAAACAGTGCTCTACCTCCAAGACTCTTACTACGTGAGGCTAGCCCTAAAGCTATTTCGGAGAGAACCAGCTATCTCCAAGTTCGATTGGAATTTCTCCGCTACCCACACCTCATCCCCGCACTTTTCAACGTGCGTGGGTTCGGGCCTCCATCCAGTGTTACCTGGACTTCACCCTGGACATGGGTAGATCACCTGGTTTCGGGTCTACGACCACATACTAATTCGCCCTATTCAGACTCGCTTTCGCTGCGGCTCCGTCTTTTCAACTTAACCTTGCATGTAATCGTAACTCGCCGGTTCATTCTACAAAAGGCACGCCATCACCCATAAACGGGCTCTGACTACTTGTAGGCACACGGTTTCAGGAACTATTTCACTCCCCTTCCGGGGTGCTTTTCACCTTTCCCTCACGGTACTGGTTCACTATCGGTCACTAGGGAGTATTTAGCCTTGGGAGATGGTCCTCCCTGCTTCCGACCGGATTTCACGTGTCCGGCCGTACTCAGGATCCACTCAGGAGGGAACGAAGTTTCAACTACAGGGTTTTTACCTTCTATGACGGACCTTTCCAGATCGCTTCATCTACCCCGTTCCTTTGTAACTCCATGTTGAGTGTCCTACAACCCCAAGAGGCAAGCCTCTTGGTTTGGGCTATGTCCCGTTTCGCTCGCCGCTACTCAGGGAATCGCGTTTGCTTTCTCTTCCTCCGGGTACTTAGATGTTTCAGTTCCCCGGGTATGCCTTCACTACCCTATGTATTCAGGTAAAGATACTGTTCCATTACGAACAGTGGGTTTCCCCATTCGGAAATCTCCGGATCAAAGCTTACTTACAGCTCCCCGAAGCATATCGGTGTTAGTCCCGTCCTTCATCGGCTCCTAGTGCCAAGGCATTCACCGTGCGCCCTTTCTAACTTAACCTAAAAGGTTTGTTTCTCTTATTAAAAAGAAACGAAAAACTAAAATGGCGATGACTCGATGTTTTACTTTGACTTCTTCTTTACGATTATCTAGTTTTCAAGGAACGAATAAAAAAAGCTTCGAGAGAATTGCTCCCTCAAAACTAAACAAACAAAGAACGTGTGATAAACAAACTGTTTTGTCTGGCTCATACGTCCAGCTTATATCCTTAGAAAGGAGGTGATCCAGCCGCACCTTCCGATACGGCTACCTTGTTACGACTTCACCCCAATCATCTGTCCCACCTTAGGCGGCTGGCTCCTTACGGTTACCCCACCGACTTCGGGTGTTACAAACTCTCGTGGTGTGACGGGCGGTGTGTACGGCCCGGGAACGTATTCACCGCGGCATGCTGATCCGCGATTACTAGCGATTCCGGCTTCATGTAGGCGAGTTGCAGCCTACAATCCGAACTGAGAATGGTTTTATGGGATTGGCTTAACCTTGCGGTTTTGCAGCCCTTTGTACCATCCATTGTAGCACGTGTGTAGCCCAGGTCATAAGGGGCATGATGATTTGACGTCATCCCCACCTTCCTCCGGTTTGTCACCGGCAGTCACCTTAGAGTGCCCAACTGAATGCTGGCAACTAAGATCAAGGGTTGCGCTCGTTGCGGGACTTAACCCAACATCTCACGACACGAGCTGACGACAACCATGCACCACCTGTCACTCTGTCCCCCGAAGGAGAACGTCCTATCTCTAGGATTGTCAGAGGATGTCAAGACCTGGTAAGGTTCTTCGCGTTGCTTCGAATTAAACCACATGCTCCACCGCTTGTGCGGGCCCCCGTCAATTCCTTTGAGTTTCAGCCTTGCGGCCGTACTCCCCAGGCGGAGTGCTTAATGCGTTAGCTGCAGCACTAAAGGGCGGAAACCCTCTAACACTTAGCACTCATCGTTTACGGCGTGGACTACCAGGGTATCTAATCCTGTTTGCTCCCCACGCTTTCGCGCCTCAGCGTCAGTTACAGACCAGAAAGTCGCCTTCGCCACTGGTGTTCCTCCACATCTCTACGCATTTCACCGCTACACGTGGAATTCCACTTTCCTCTTCTGCACTCAAGTCCCCCAGTTTCCAATGACCCTCCACGGTTGAGCCGTGGGCTTTCACATCAGACTTAAAGGACCGCCTGCGCGCGCTTTACGCCCAATAATTCCGGACAACGCTTGCCACCTACGTATTACCGCGGCTGCTGGCACGTAGTTAGCCGTGGCTTTCTGGTTAGGTACCGTCAAGGTACCGGCAGTTACTCCGATACTTGTTCTTCCCTAACAACAGAGCTTTACGACCCGAAGGCCTTCATCGCTCACGCGGCGTTGCTCCGTCAGACTTTCGTCCATTGCGGAAGATTCCCTACTGCTGCCTCCCGTAGGAGTCTGGCCGTGTCTCAGTCCCAGTGTGGCCGATCACCCTCTCAGGTCGGCTACGCATCGTCGCCTTGGTGAGCCGTTACCTCACCAACTAGCTAATGCGCCGCGGGCCCATCTGTAAGTGATAGCGTGACGCCATCTTTCAACTTTCCCTCATGAGAGGAAAAGGATTATCCGGTATTAGCTCCGGTTTCCCGAAGTTATCCCAGTCTTACAGGCAGGTTGCCCACGTGTTACTCACCCGTCCGCCGCTAACCAATAGGAGCAAGCTCCTAATGATTCGCTCGACTTGCATGTATTAGGCACGCCGCCAGCGTTCGTCCTGAGCCAGGATCAAACTCTCCAAGAAAGTTGATTAGCTCATTTGTTACGTTGGCTTAGCTTCACTTTCTTACGAAAGATTCACTAATAATTATTGTTTGTTTTACACGTTTTGTTTGTTTAGTTTTCAAAGAGCGATTTACTCTGTCGCCCAAAAGCGACTTTATGATCATACCAAGTTATCAACTGAAAGTCAACAACTTTTTATATTTCTTTTTCATTTCAATGTTGTTTCGCAACAACAGATATTAATATACCATCATTACTATCGCTGCGCAATACCTTTTCTTGTTTTTTTACGATATAAATTAAAATAAAAATATTCACACTCTTCCATTAAAAATATTCAAAAAAGTAAAAAAGCGCCGAGTCTAATCGGCGCTCATTAGTATCTGGCTTTTTCTATTTTAACGATGACGCATTAACGGGAATAATAGGACATCCCTAATAGATGGAGAGTTGGTTAACAACATGACTAAGCGGTCAATACCAATTCCTAATCCGCCTGTAGGCGGCATACCATATTCTAATGCTTCAACGAAGTCCTCATCCATCATGTGTGCTTCATCATTTCCTTGCTCTCTCTCTTTCAACTGTGCTTCAAAACGTTCTCTTTGATCAATCGGATCATTTAGTTCAGTAAAGGCATTTGCATGCTCACGGGCAACAATAAATAATTCAAAGCGGTCCGTGAAACGAGAATCCTCATCATTTTTCTTTGCAAGAGGTGAAATTTCAACCGGGTGCCCAAAGATAAAGGTTGGTTGAATGAGTTTCTCTTCTACTTTTTGTTCGAAGAATTCATTAACAATATGACCATAAAGCATGTGGTCGTTAATCTCTACACCATGTTCTTTTGCATGTTCCCGTGCTTCTTCCACGCTCATCTCTTTCCAAAAATCTACACCCGTGTATTCTTTAATAGCATCTACCATATGAAGTCTTTTCCATTCCGGCTTAAGATCGACTTCATACTCACCATATTGAACGGTTGTTGTTCCTAGTACTTCTTGTGCAATATGGGCGATTAGATTCTCTGTAAGGCTCATGATGTCCCTATAGTCAGCGTATGCTTCATAAAGCTCTATCATTGTAAATTCCGGGTTATGGCGAGTTGAAACACCTTCATTTCGGAATACACGACCGATTTCATATACTTTTTCAAGTCCACCAACAATTAAGCGTTTTAAGTGAAGTTCAATCGCGATACGCATAAATAACGGCATATCTAGTGCATTATGATGGGTGATAAACGGACGAGCAGAAGCCCCCCCAGCGATTGCGTGCATCATCGGTGTTTCTACTTCTAAATAGCCATGGTCATCTAAATAGCGACGCATGGATTGAATAATGCGGCTGCGAGTAATAAAAGTCTTCTTACTTTCTTGGCTCATGATTAAATCCAAATAACGTTGGCGATATCGCTGTTCAACGTCCTTAAGGCCATGAAATTTATCCGGGAGCGGACGAAGTGCTTTTGTTAAAAACTCAAAGCTTTGGACTTTAATCGATAACTCTCCTACTTTTGTTTTAAAAAGTGTTCCCGTTACCCCAATGATGTCTCCTAAATCAGCTGAATTAAAGACCTCGTACTTTTCTTCACCAATAGCATCCTGTCTTACGTAAACTTGAATTTGCCGTTAAATCTTGAATATGTGCAAAACCTGCCTTTCCTTTACCACGCTTTGTCATGATTCGACCAGCTAGCGTAACGGAAACATTCTTTGCTTCAAGCTCATCCTTTTCCAATTCACCATATTGTTCAATCAATTCATTTGAACTATTTGTACGGTCAAATCGCTTTCCAAATGGATCAAGGCCATTTTCACGCATCGTTTTCATTTTTTCACGTCTGACCGTTAACTGGTCATTTAATTCTTCTTGGCTCATGCCTAATCAACTCCAATAATCTCTTATTATGTAAATTACGCTTTTTAAACGGCGATTACTTTTTCTGCATACTTTATTATTTTACACAAACTTACGTGTTCAGACATTAAAAATGTTCTATATAAATTAAAAACTGCCAGCTGGTCCACTGGCAGTTTCTCTCTTAAACAAAAATAGTATAGAAAATAAGACTGAGAATGTCAAATTTACCCGACAGTCACTTGGCTTAGTTCTTTCGCTTCTACCTCTATAACCATATCATTTAATAAAGTAACTAAATGGTCACGCGTATCACATTCATTGATAGCATTCCGCACTTTTGCATTTCCACGTACACCTTTTAAATACCAGGCGGCATGTTTACGCATTTCACGGACGGCAATATCCTCATTTTTCAAGGCGATTAAGCGATCTAAATGCAGGATACAAACATCCATCTTTTCACGAACAGATGGCTCATCCATTAGTTTGCCGGTCTCAAGATATTTTATGGTACGATAAATCATCCATGGGTTCCCTAATGCAGCTCTGCCAATCATGACACCGTCGACACCGGTTTCATCCAGCATTCTTTTCGCATCTTGTGGGGTTTGAACATCACCATTTCCGATGAGTGGAATATTGATAGATTGTTTTACTTCGCGAATAATATCCCAGTTTGCTTTTCCTTCATACATTTGGACACGTGTCCTGCATGGAGGGAAACAGCCTTTCCACCAGCACGCTCAACAGCTTGGGCGTTTTTTACGGCATAGATATGCTGGTCATCCCAACCCATACGCATTTTTACAGTAACAGGCTTTTCTACTGCCTCTACCACAGCAGAAACCATTTCGTAAATTTTATTCGGGTCAAGAAGCCACTTTGCTCCTGCATCACATTTGGTAATCTTCGGAACCGGGCAGCCCATATTAATATCAATAATATCCGCATTCGTATTTTTATCGACAAATCGTGCCGCTTCTACAAGCGTTTCTTTTTCGCCACCAAAAATTTGCAAGCTAAGCGGTTTTTCACGCTCGTCAATATAGAGCATATTCATTGTTTTTTCATTTTTAAAAACAATTCCTTTATCACTGACCATTTCTGCACAAACGAGACCAGCGCCAAACTCCTTTACCGTTAAACGGAATGCGGAGTTACATACACCAGCCATTGGTGCTAGGACGACTGGATTCTTCATCTCAATATCGCCGATTTTTAACATAAAGCAACCTCCTTCTTTTATTCCTTTGGTTCTAATTCTTCTATACTAACCTTTAAGGATCTTGCTATTTTTTCAAGAAAATCAACTGCTGGCAGGCGATTTCCTCTTTCAATCTCTCCTAAAATCGATACCGATACACCTAGTTCCTTCGAAAAGCTTTCCTGTGTGAAACCCTTTAGCTTCCGATAGGCTCGAATACGTCTTCCCCATTTTTCCGCTTCCATATTCGGACTCCTTCTTTATTAGGTAATTCATTTAAGTATGATTCAAAAGTTTTTTCCATCTCCGGAATAAAAACATCATGACGGATCTCCAATAGTGGAATCATGACGAAAGCTCTCTCCTGCATCCGAGGATGCGGGACTGTAAGCCTCTCTGTTTCAATATTTTCTTGGTTAAAGGTCAAAATGTCAAGGTCTATTGTTCTAGGCCCCCACTTTATTTCCCTTTTTCTCCCAAGTTCTAATTCCGTTTTTAAACAGATATCTAATAATTCCAGAGCGCTGTACTCAGTGCTTATCTCAATTACCATATTTAAAAATAAATCTTGTTCCTCATAACCGACAGGATCTGTTTCATAAACAGAGGAATAATTTACAAGTTGGATCCCGGGATAATTAGTTAAATGCCTGATTGCATTTATTAAATAATCATAACGGATTCCCATATTCGAGCCAAGGGCAATAAATGCTGAATTTCCCATTATTATCTACTCCTTGTAATTTCAACTGCAACGGATTTGTAATGACCTGGTATAGGCGGGTCCGGTTTAATGACCTTTACCGTGACCTCATCAATGGCAGGGAATTCCTGCAATACAGAACCTGCTATTTTTTCAGCAACGGCTTCGACTAGCCTTTTGGGTTTTCCTTCTACAATCTCTTTGCATAACTGAAAGAGTTCCCCGTAATTGACGGAGTATACCAATTCATCAGTCTCTCCTGCTTTTTTTAAATCCAAGGAAACCATTAAGTCAACACTAAAACGTTGTCCTAATCGATTTTCTTCCGGAAATACCCCGTGATATCCGTAGAATTCCATTCTGTTTACATATATTTTATCCAATAATATCACCTTTTCCCATCAAGGCATCCATCATTTTGGCCATTCTGCTCATTTCCTTAATATCATGTACCCGGATAATTTGACACCCTTTTTGAATACCATAACAAATGGTTGCACCCGTTCCCTCCATTCTCTCACTAACAGGGAGTTCTAATGCCTGTCCTATCATCGTTTTCTTCGAAGTCCCCAGAAGGACCGGATAACCAATCATTGTTAGTTTATCTAAGTGTTGCATCATTTGAATATTTTCTTGATAGTCCTTCGCAAATCCAATGCCCGGATCCAAGATAATATTTTCGTCCTTCACCCCAGCTTCTTTTACAATCGTGATGCTTTCATACAGATCATTGATAACATCTCTTATAAATAAGGAGTAATTTCGGTCATGACGATTATGCATTAAGATAATCGGGACATCGTACTTCGCGGCAACCTGTCCCATAAGGGGATCCGCCTTTGCCCCCCATACATCGTTGATAATATGGGCACCAGCTTCGATTGCTTGTTTTGCAACTTCGGCTTTATATGTATCAATGGAGATCGGTACCTGAACCTGCTTTGAGATTGCCTTAATGATTGGAATAACCCTGTTCAGCTCATCCTTCAAGGAAACAGTTGCAAAACCAGGTCGTGTAGATTCACCACCAATATCGATAATATCTGCACCATTTTCCACCATCTCTAAGGCATGTTTAACAGCTATGTCAACCTCAGTAAATTTGCCGCCATCTGAAAATGAATCAGGTGTTGCATTTAAAATCCCCATTACAATCGTCTTTTTCCCATAGTCTAAGGTATATGGGCCACATTGCATCGTTTGTTCATAAGCTGCTTTCATCCCTTATTCCTCCTATGCCATACTGGTTTTCCTTTTTTATCATACATGAAGTTTAAATTGGTTTCATTTTTTATGCAAAAAAAAGAGACGTTGGCCAAATCGCCAGCCGCCTCTCTTTGTGTTTTATTCGACATCATATTGGTAAAGCGGTGTACTTAAATAACGTTCGCCGTTATCTGGAATAATGGCAAGCACCTTTTTACCTTTTCCTAGTTTCTTTGCAACCTGTACAGCTGCAGCAATTGCTGCTCCTGAAGAAATCCCACCAAGAATTCCTTCTTCTCTTGCTGCCCGGCGTGAAGCTTCAAATGCTTCTTCTGTACCCACTAGAATAACTTCATCATAAATATTGGTATCTAATGTGTCAGGAATAAATCCTGCGCCGAGCCCTTGAAGCTTATGCGGGCCTGGTTTTCCACCTGATAGAACTGGTGAATCCTTTGGCTCTACTGCATAAATTTTAACATTTGGGAATTTTTCACGAAGAACGGCACCTGCACCTGAAATCGTGCCGCCTGTTCCAATACCTGATACAAAGGCATCTAGTTGATCCATTTGTTCAGCAATCTCTTTGCCCGTAGTACGTCTATGTACCTCAGGATTTGCTTCATTTTTAAATTGCTGCGGCAAGAAATAACCATGTTCCTTTACGAGCTCTTCCGCTTTGGCAATAGCACCTTTCATTCCTTCTGGTCCTGGAGTCAAAACAAGCTCAGCACCGTAAGCACGAAGAAGGTTCCTTCTCTCTAAACTCATCGTTTCAGGCATAACAAATACAGCATTGTATCCTTTTGCTGCAGCAATCATAGCAAGACCAATACCAGTATTTCCACTTGTAGGCTCAATAATGGTATCAACTCCCGGCTTTATTAAGCCCTTTTCTTCAGCAGCTTCAATCATAGCTAGGGCGATACGATCTTTTACACTGCTGCCTGGGTTAAAGTATTCAAGCTTTAAATAAACCTCTGCACTATTTTCATCTACTAATCTGTTTAATTTAACAACTGGAGTTTGACCGACTAAATCAGCCACTGAATTCGCAACACGTACCATAAAGAAAGCACCCCTATTCCGAGTAATTTGATTGGATTTATATTATTAAATTTACCAGTTTTAAACTAAGTTTGTCAATCATTTTAGCCTAAAGTTTTTGAAAATTTTAAATAAATAAAGCTCGGAAATCATTTCTGTGCTTTTTTTTCATATAAAACCAATCTACCTTAGCTTCCTCCTCAACTTCTCCTCCCCCCATATAACTTTTTATCTAGCTTCTTCTTTTAATCGTTCTAATTCTTCCTTTGAAAAATGATATTTTTCATTGCAAAAATGACAATGTGCCTCAGCTTGTCCATCTTCTTTAATCATATCATCGATTTCAGACTCGCCTAAACTGACAATGGCATCAGAAAAACGTTCTTTAGAGCAATTGCATTCAAATTGGACAGGCATCGTTTCGAGTATCTTTACATTTTCCTTGCCAAACAGCTCTTCTAGGATCTCCTCTGGAGTTAATCCCTTTTCAACTAGTTTAGAAATTGGCGGAATCGTTTTTAAACGTTCTTCCAATTGGGTAATAGTTTCTTCCTTTGTACCAGGCATTAATTGAAAAATAAATCCTCCCGCGGCCAAGATCGTATCATCAGGATTCACCAAAACGCCGACACCTACAGAAGATGGCAATTGCTCAGATGTTGCAAAATAGTAAGTGAAATCTTCCCCTAGTTCACCTGAAACAATTGGAACCTGACCAGAGAAGAAGTCACGAAGCCCTACATCCTTTACAACAGACATTGTTCCTGTTGTTCCGACGGCACGTCTTACATCAAGCTTACCGTGTTCATTTGACTCAAAATCAATTTGAGGATTCGTAACATAACCGCGAACCTCGCCTTTGGCATTACTATCTACTAGGATTACACCTATTGGACCGCCACCATCTATTTTTATGGTTAATTTATCTTCACCCTTAAGCATTGCACCCATAATAACACCTGCAGTCATAGCACGGCCAAGCGCAGCAGAGGCTGTACGCCAGGTTTGATGACGGCGCTGTGCTTCTGAAACTGTCTCAGTCGTTCGCACTGCATATGCCCTTATATTCCCGTCATACGCAAGCGCCTTTACTAAATAATCATTCATCGTTAAAATCCTTTCTAGTTGTTATTTTTTATATGTCTAGCTCCAAGCATGTGCTTTACACATTTTTTATCATATCCATGTTTCGTTTATAGATAAGCTGTAGTCCTTTTAAAGTTAAATATGGATCTACAATGTCAATAACGGTAGACTCTTGTGCAATCAATGTAGATAACCCTCCTGTAGCGATTACCTTTGGCTTTTTCTCACTTTGCTCCATCATCCGTTTTACAATACCTTCTACTTGCCCAACATAGCCATAGACAATACCCGATTGCATTGCGGCTACTGTATTTTTCCCAATTACGCCATCAGGTCTTGTAATTTCGATTCTTGGCAATTTTGCCGCCTTGGAATAAAGAGCCTCGGTCGAAACATTAACGCCTGGAGCAATTGCACCACCCATATATTGACTTTGTTCATTTATATAACAATAGGTTGTCGCCGTTCCAAAATCGACAATGATAAGCGGACTTCCATATTCATGGATCGCAGCAACAGCATTAACGATTCGGTCTGCCCCAACCTCTCTTGGGTTTTCATATTTAATATTTAAACCAGTTTTAATCCCTGGGCCAACAACTAGTGGTTTTAGATGAAAATATTTTTGGCACATCCGTTCTAACGCAAACATAATTGGTGGAACAACGGAAGAAATAATAATTCCGTCAATATCTGAAAACGAAAGTCCAGAATGGTCAAATAAAGATTTGATACTCATTCCGAATTCATCCTCTGTCCGGCTTCGACTCGTTTCAACTCTCCAGTGATATTTAAGCTCGTCACCTTTATAGACACCTAAAACAATATTTGTGTTTCCAACATCAAATACAAAAATCAAATCTATCACTCACTTTACAGATTTTTCTTTTCAACACTGCAAACATCATAACATAATTCTTTTTTATCATGAAAAAAAGAGTGCTTCATGGAAGCACTCTTTCACTCATTATTTATAATCAATGTCATCAGGAGGGGTATCTAAAAAAGATTTCTCTTCTTCCGGATGCTCTTCCTTTTTAATGTTGATGTTTACTTTCACATCTTTTTTCGGCCGATTTGAACACTTTCAAGAGCAATTGAACTATCTGGCATTTTCCCGTTTTCAACTAAATATTTGATCTGTTCTGCAACAAGCGTTTCTACTTCAAGTAGTGTCTTGGCAATAAGATCTAATTTATCGCGATTTTCCGTAAGGATTTTTCTCGCTCTTTCATAACACTCTTTAATAATCCGTTGAATTTCAAGGTCGATTTCGTAGGCAATCGCATCAGAATAATTTTGTTCATTATGAAGGTCACGACCTAAGAAAACTTGACCCCCTTGAGCTTGACCGAATTGTAATGGACCAAGTTTATCACTCATTCCATATTCGGTTACCATTTTACGGGCAATTCCTGTGGCACGTTGGAAGTCATTATGGGCACCAGTACTTACCTCACCAAAGACAATCTCTTCCGCAACACGTCCACCCAACAGACCAACAATCTTATCAAGTAATTCTGGCTTCGTCATAAAGTAACGATCTTCTCTAGGAAGCATAACGGCATAGCCACCTGCCTGCCCACGGGGAACAATCGTAACCTTGTGGACCATGTCCGCTTCATCAAGCACTAACCCAATAACGGTATGCCCTCCTTCATGGAAGGCAACAATATTACGTTCTTTTTCTGAAATAACCCTGCTCTTTTTAGCCGGGCCTGCAATTACCCGGTCTGTTGCTTCATCAATATCTTCCATATCGATTTTCTTTTTACTGCTACGAGCTGCAACTAGTGCTGCCTCATTCAATAAATTCTCTAAGTCGGCACCAGAAAAACCAGGTGTTCGCATAGCAATATTTTTCAAGTTTACAGCATCATCTAATGGTTTATTGCGTGCATGGACTTTTAGTACTGCTTCACGGCCAATTACATCTGGTCGGTCAACGGTAATTTGACGATCAAAACGTCCTGGGCGTAATAAGGCAGGGTCCAAAATATCTGCACGGTTTGTTGCGGCAACAATGATTATTCCCTCATTTGCGCCAAAACCATCCATTTCAACTAGAAGTTGATTCAATGTTTGTTCACGTTCGTCATGCCCACCGCCGAGTCCTGCACCACGTTGACGTCCGACTGCATCAATTTCATCAATAAAAATAATACACGGTGCATTTTTCTTCGCATTTTCAAATAAATCACGTACGCGGGAAGCACCAACCCCTACAAACATTTCAACAAAATCTGAACCACTTATGGAAAAGAAAGGAACGCCTGCTTCCCCTGCAGTTGCGCGAGCAAGGAGGGTCTTACCGGTACCTGGAGGACCTACGAGAAGCACTCCTTTAGGAATTCGGGCACCCAGTTCAGCAAACTTTCGTGGATCTTTTAAAAACTCAACCACTTCCACCAATTCTTGTTTTTCTTCGTCAGCACCGGCCACATCTCTAAAACGCACTTTTTTCTTATCGTCGTTATAAAGCTTAGCCTTGCTTTTACCAAAATTCATAACTCGGCTTCCGCCGCCTTGAGCTTGGTTTAATAAGAAGAAGAATAAAATAAAGATGATCACAAACGGAATAATTGATGTAAAGAAGGTTACCCAGCCGCTTGTTTCTTTAGCTGGTAAAACTTCGACGTCTTTTCCAGCTTGATCAATCCGATCAAGGATTTTTTCACTGTTTGGAATATACGTTAAGAAATTTTTATTTGTTCCATCTTTAAATTCGCCTCGAACCTCATAAACACCACGATCAGGCTGTATGGAAAATGACTTAACATCGCCCTTTTCTAAAGAAGTTACAAACTTATCATACGTGATATTATTGGTTGTCTGGCTGCTTCCATTAAAGAAACTGACAACGCCTATTATGACTAAAAATATCAATAAATAAAAGATGGTATTACGGAAAATCCGATTCATCTCTTACCTCCTCCCACGGATAAACAAACTATATTAAATAGTATCATAGAAAATCATGCCAATTCAAGGAATTACACTTATTAACAAGTCTCTAAAGACTCTTGATCAACTGCTCTAAAAAATCCTTCTATTTAGGTATTGCTTAAAGTGGGTTGCTATATACTTCAGGTTTTAAAACACCAATATATGGAAGGTTACGATACTTTTCTGCGTAGTCCAGACCGTATCCGACAACAAACTCATCTGGTACATTAAAACCAACATAATCAGCTTTAATAAGACTCTTTCTTCCAGTCGGCTTATCGAGCAATGTGACAATTTTAATCGATTTTGCTTTGCGATAACGGAAGAGGTCAACCAAATAGCTAAGAGTTAAACCACTATCAATAATATCCTCGATTATTAAAATGTCCCTTCCTTCTACAGAAGTATCCAAGTCCTTTAGAATTTTTACTTCTCCGGAAGAAACAGTCGAATTGCCGTAACTAGAGACATCCATAAAATCCATTTCAAGTAAACAATCCATACGTTTTAACAAATCCGCCATAAAAGGCATTGCACCTTTTAATACGCCAATTGCAAGTGGGAAACGATCTTTATACTCTTCAGTTAGTTGATGTGCTAAATCGCGAATCTTTGCTTGAATCTCTTCTTCCGTAACTAACACCTTTTCAATATCCTGTTTCATTTTAATTGGGCCCCTAGAAGATCATTACTTATCATATGTGAGTAGTATATATTGTTTAGCTTTGTAATCTATTCCTTCTAATGAAGATTTTTTTAATCCAGGAAGCCAAAGAACCGTACCTTCTGAATCAGTTATCACAGGCATGTTTCCCGAGCCTGGATTGGAACTTTACTATCAATAAAAATATCCTTTAATTTCTTCGATCCTAACATCCCTTTCAAGGTCATTCGATCACCGATTTTTCTTGTTCGAATGGTGAGCGGGAGCTTTATATTCTCCGCATTGAACAAGGCATAGTATCCATTAGTTCCTACGTATTCTCTATCGATTAAATCCATCCCAACCCTTCCACCATATGGTAATTCAATTGTTCCAGGCTCACGCACTTCAAAAAGGTAGGTATGTTCATTTGCTAATTCAAATTGGAAAGACATTTGAAGATAAGAGCGAATGATTTTTAAACCATTGGGTAAATCAAGTTTCCCTGAAGGCTGTGGGCTTACCATAAGAGATAAAATTTGATCAATATGTATAGCCGAAAGGGATCCTGGTTTTTCTTTGTAAAGATATTCTAATATTAGTTGAATACCTCTCCTTTGTAAAGGTATTGGCATTGAAAGAAGGCGGTTAATATCAATGATAATTTCGCTTTTTTCTCTTTTTGTCATTACTGTATTCAATTGTTGGACTGTTAATTCCTGTAGAAATGATTCATCACTTTGCAATTCCTCACTAAATCGTTGAAAATGTTCATGAACATGTCGATTTTCATGCTTCAAAAAGGGGAGAACTTCTTTTCGGAATCGGTTCCTACTGTAGATACTCTTCTCATTACTAGGATCTAGCCTTGGTTTGAGTTGGTATTTTTTACAATACGCCTCGATTTCACCCTTCGTCAAATTTAAAAAAGGACGAAAAATGGTTCCATTATGAAAAGGACGTGTAAACGGAATACCTGCTCTTGATTTACCCGAGCTACCCCTGGTTATCCGCATCAGCATGGTTTCCATTTGATCATCACCATGGTGCCCTAAAGCTAAGTATGAATAATGATACTTATTCATGATTTTTGCATAAAATTCATATCTTGCTTCTCTTGCTGTCGTCTGCGAGCTCTTCCCCGTTTGTTCTATCAGCTCGGGTACATTTATCCGCGTCATTTCAAAAGGAATGGTATATTGTTCACAATAATCCTTTACAAACATTGCATCCTCAAACGATTCTTGCCCACGGAACATATGGTCAACATGTGCGACTACTATGGACAAATTCATTGTTTCTTTTTAGGCCCATAGAAAATGAAGTAATGCAAGAGAATCAGGCCCCCCTGAAACACCAACAACGATCTTACTATTCTCCAATTTGAATGAGTGACGGTTAAGAAATGCCTCTACCTTCGTTTCTAACATAATGTACGCTTCCTTAAAACAAAAATTTTCACTAAAAAATTTAGAATACCAATAGCTTACCACTTTTATAAATAAACTATCAAAACTAAGGCTTGTTCCCCTAAACATAAAATTTTTACAATTTTCGTTAACATAGACCCTTTTTCTTCCCTTTAATACGAACCAACATCATAATGGTTTCACAAAATTACATCATTTTAAAAATATACACCATATATATAAGAACAATTGCTACTCCGATGAGCATTGTTTCCAGCCAACGACTTTTTTTCTTTTTTTTTCGGTAACGCTGTCTTGTTATTGCTTTTGGCTCCCCTGCATTAGTTGCATTCGGGGCAATGCTTTGAACTCCCTTAGCCCTTATCAGAGGGTCTTGATTAAAGTCTTTTTTATCAACCATTAAATCTAACAAATCAGCCCTCATCTGTTTGGCACTCGTGTAATGCCCTTGCAATGAATTTAAAATCACTTTTTCCAAGGGTAATAGTTCAGGTTGTTTTCTGATTTCATCTCTAAGTTGAGATATGCCTCCGGTCGTTTTATTAAACCGATTTGGATAGGCTGTATTAATCATGATCATGGCTACAGCAAATAGATCATAGGATGGTTCTGCCTTCCTCGTACCCAGCCCCCAATAGCCACGATCATAAAATTCCGTAAATTCTTTAATCGCCCTTCCTTGGATGGTAGTGCCCCCCACATCAATACATCGAATTTTTGGGGGAGGACCGGTTACAATTAGATTTTCAGGTTTTAGATCACCAAATACCCAGCCCGTTTCATGCAGTTTGTCTAGATCGTTTAAGAGCTGTAGAAAAAGGACAATCGTCCACGATTTCCCTTTTTGCTGGATAAAAGACAAAAGGTTCGGACCTTGAATATATTCCATCACATAAAAGGAAATTTGACCGTGGTTCCTTTGCCAATCATCGACATCAAGCAAAGAAGGCCCGAGGGCTGAGCCTTGGACCTTTGCAAAGGATTTTAAAACATTCACCTTAGAGGTTATTGACATCCCGTTATCACTCATTTTCAAAGCCACTTGAGTGCTCTTATGCTTCACAAGATAGACAACCCCGTTTGCGCCATATCCTAGTTCCTTCAATATCGTATATTGATTTGAATGCCATTTACCTGTTATGACAGTGCCAGGACTTACTTTACATTGATTCTTCAAAGTATGATTCATCATCACGGGAAAGCAGACTCCTTAACGATTGTTTTTGATTGAAGGAAGATAGAGCAGCACGAAGGGCAGGACCTGTTGGCGTAATGCCACCAGTAGATAGTTGGGAAAAAATGCTTGTCAAAGATTGTAGCTTTGGCGTCCACTCTAACAATTTTTCGACATCATTCTTTTTCCCAGGAAATACGAATACAGAAAACTGATTATCACCTGTTCTTGCATTTAAACTGAGCGAGAGGTCAAGTAATGCCTCCTTAACCGTCGGAAGTTTATGCTTCATACTTGCACTCGTATCGACAAGAATCAACACTTCTAATTCGACAGTTTCACCTAATTCATCCACTACCTCCATTACTTCCCCTCTTTTTTCGGGTGGAAGGTCTTCTATCGTTTGCGAACGCCCTAAGATCTGCTGTAATTCACGATTCACCACTCCTTGAATGGTTTGTGTCATCGCTTTTCGAGTAACCATCTGTACGGTTTGAGAGAGCTGCTGTGCATAAACAATTTGGCTGACTCCTCCACCTGACAGAGCAATTCCGTCGATTTCGGTCATTCCCTTTTCATCAATTACATCATGCTCCATCACACCGATCACATTTACAGTTATCCCTTGTTCTTTTGCGAGTGCAGCCATGGCAATTGGATCATCACCTTGGTTGGAGCACCCGTCAGTTATCAGTAAAATTTGGCGGATTTTCCCTGTATACATAACATTCTCCCTCCACATTTAGAATTACTACCATTTTCGACCGTGTGAAGGTGATTTATACATAATTCAAGGTGAGGAGGGTAAAATAATCTATTGGGCTCTTCTTTTTAACTTTTGGACTGGAATCGATGCCCACTTTGGCGTATTATGTTTTATTTTTGCCACCGTCACAGTCATATCGTCGTCAATTAATCCCCCTCTTGACCTGATAACATCTTCCATGATTAAATCGGATATCTCTTGTGGGTCATCCGTTTGTAATTCTTGAATTTTTCGTTTCATCCATAAATCATAATTTTCTACATGCTTAGGCCCCTCAAAAACGCCATCGCTCATCATGATCAACAAATCTCCTGCTTTTAACTGTTCACTTACCACATCCACTTCAAATTCCTGTAATATCCCTATTGGCAAATTACTAGCTTGAATTTTAATTACTTTACTCCCCCTTTTAATAAAGCTAGGTGTTGAACCAATTTTAAGGAATTTAGCGGAGGCATTTTGCAGATCGATCATCGCCAAATCTAATGTTGAAAAAATTTCATCGGTTGTTCTTAGTGACAGGATTGAATTAATCGACTTAATCGCCACCCGTTCCTCAATACCTGATTGCAGTATTTTTTGTAAAAGTTGCAATGTCTCTTTACTTTCGTAATGAGCTCTTTCGCCATTTCCCATGCCATCACTAATAGCGATTGCATATTTTCCTAAGCCGAGTTCAATTGTAGAATAGCTATCGCCTGAAACGAATCCTCCATCCTTAGCAGCATGTGCCACCCCAGTTTCAACCGTAAACGCTTTTGTCGATCGAAAACTCACCTGATAAAAACCATTCGGGTAGGCTGCAAACTCTTCCTTATTTACCACAATCGTTTCTCCAAGAATATCAGAAAGACATGGAGCGATTAGTTTTTCACATTCCCCATGGCCGTTGAATGTTGGGACACCCATCTCAATATCCACATTTCCCTGTTCGAGGCTGTAGATCTCTACTTGTTCAATATGGATGCCGAATTCTTGGAGCGCTTCCATGATTTGTTCTTCCTGTTTGTGGTGATTCTCCCTCTCACGCTGTATCTCTTTTGCAAAATTATCCATTACCTCAGAAACCCCTTGAAGCTGGTCAGCTACTAGTTTCCGACTTTCTTTAACCTGTTTTTTTAATTTCTGATTGGCTTGGTGAAAAGTTAATTCTGTTTGAATGGCATCAAAAACTCTTTTATGACGGGTACAATGTTTTTCCCACTCCCTTGATAGTTTGGAAGAAACCGCTCCATCCTTTTGATCCATTTCATGAATAATTTCTTCCATATAGGCATAGGTTGTATTAAAATTCTTTGCCCAGCATTGTTCTTTCTTAAAGCATGTTTGGCACGTCTTTTCTGTGATATTGCTCATAAAGTAATCCAGTTCCCGGTCACCATCTTCTTCAGTAGGTAGTACATCCATTTGCGAGAAGCTCTTTGAGAGGGCATGAAATACATTTGAAAATTGAGCAACACGTTGTGCTGTCACATCCCTCATCTTCCTCATGTATTTTTGCTGTTCAGCTGTATATTCGGCTGTTCCTGGAATATATTTAGCTAAGCGTGAGGTAAATGCCTGGGGTGTTAGTAGAAATAAGAAAATAGCTGCGATTGTCTCTAATATGCTGAGGGATAGGGAGCCGCCCCCTTCTCCATACATACCAATTAGGAGAGTCGAAATAAATAAACCAATAGAAACACCTATTTTCCTTCCTTCTTTCAACAAACCACCTAGTACACCCGAAAAAGCAAGCAAACTCATATTGTAAAAACTAGATACACTTGCTAAGCTAAAAATTAGTCCTGTTACCACGCCAACCGTTGAACCAATGGTCGCCCCAGCAACAAAAGAAAATACGAGAACTAAATACCTCGACATAATATGTTCAACAGACAAATCATATACTTTCCAGCCTATTGTACCGGTCATAATGGAAGCAAGCATAATAATCAAGCAAACAATTTCTTCTGTTTTTAACAATTGTCTGCGTTTATTCATTGTTAATAACGGAATACTTTGCAAAAAGATGAGCGTTAAAATAAACGCAAGGCTTGCTTGTACTCCTGCCATCATCGCATCATATAACGTCAATTGCTTCTGCATAATAAATGATTCAGCTAACAAGCCGGCACCAAGAATAATGCCGACAAAAAGCGGAATGGATCTAAGTTCGTTTTTTAGCCACTTTTTACTAATTCTGAAAACAACTAAAAAGATTAGTGTAACCGCAAAGGTAAATGCTGCATTTGGGAATGATAGGGTTACGGCTCCCAAGATAAGTCCAACGAGAGCTAGAGGTGCATGATCTTTTCTTATTAAATAAACGGATGCGAAAAAGGGTAGGCTAAAAGGAGTAAGCTTTGACAATATTAAAGCCCGTCCAAGCAAAAATCCTACCAATAATAGTAAATATCCCTTTTTAATAAAAAAGGATTCTATTTTTAATAGTAATTTTTTTAGACTACTTTGCAATTCCGACTTTGATGAATGAAAGTTGACTTCTCCGACCGGTTCTATTAAACTTGCATTTGGCTTTTCCATAAAATCACACTCCCTATTATTTCATCGTTGCAGACTATTATATAAGTGATAGAATCAAAAGTTTGTCAAAATAGTGAACAGGGCAATAAATTTCGTTCGACGGTTTCTACGATATTCAACCAAATAATATTAATAAGCTAGATATTTGTCGTAATAAGGAACTATTCGAAAAAACCTATTGACAACATTTTTAAATCTATGTAATATATAATTTGTGCCGAAAACACATGGCGGTGTAGCTCAGCTGGCTAGAGCGTACGGTTCATACCCGTAAGGTCGGGGGTTCGATCCCCTTCGCCGCTATAATAAAAAGCGCCAATCCTCCGGATTGGCGCTTTTTATTATGCTAGTTATTAAACAACAAAAAAAGACAAGCCCATTTGACCTGTCTTTATCTATAAAATATCAATAACACCTGCAATAAGTAAGTAGCAAGTTACCCTCGTCTAGCTCCTCTTCCGCCACGCTTGGACTCAGTGTTTCGTTTTAAGGAAGATAACCGATCCTCACTATCCTTTAAAAACTTTGCCATTTTTGATTCGAAATTTTCCGGTCTTGGGCTGTTATTACGATCGTTTGATCTGCCTTGACGTGGACGTTGTGAGTTTGAGTTTGAATGGGACCTTTGGACAGGCTCTGGTCTATCTTTTGCCTTTTTAATTGATAGCCCAATTTTTCCATCCTTCTCAACATTGATGACCTTTACCTCTACCTGGTCGCCAACTTTTAAATGATCGTTAATATCTTTTACATAATTGTCAGCAACCTCACTGATGTGTACGAGTCCTGTTGAGCCCTCCGGCAGCTCCACAAACGCTCCGAAATTTGTAATTCCTGTTACCTTCCCTTGTAACTTGCTGCCTACTTCAATTGACATAAAAAGAATGTTCCTCCTTAAAAATATAAAAAATCAATCAATCTTACTATATATTATACAGAAAGGAAAAAATCAGTGTCAATAAGACTAGTTACCGGTTGATTTTTCCTTTTTTTTATCGGGAATATTAAAGATAATTTCATTTTTATCGGAAAAAAAGTATTCTTTTCTTGCCAGCTTCGCAATGTAATCATCATCATTTAATTTAACAATATCCTCTTTTAGGACGCTCTGCTTCTTCTTTAATTCCGTAAGCTGCTTATCAAGCTGCTTTTTTTGGCCTTCTTTGCATCGACAACAGAGGCTTGGGTGAGAAAGCTAGAAACCATGAAATACGATACGAAAACAGCAAAAGCTAAAAACAACGAAAGCCGTCTAAGCAGCAACTTCCTTTTCCTAGATGAGGCGATTTCAGCAAATTCTTGCTGCGCTACATATGTTGACTGGATCTTTGCTACATTTTTTTCTCGTATCGCGCTCATTTCCCTTAACCTCCTTACTCTTTTCTTTTTTTAATCCTATTAATCCATTTAACAATATAATTCTTGATTTTCTTGAAATTTCCTGCCATTCTATTATATAACTTCTCGACGTTTTTTTTAATACCTTTCGGCAAAAGTTTCCAAATAATTAATATTATTTTTAGAACTGGCGTTAAAATCATTGTCTTTATAATAAATAATAAAACCTTAAAAACAAATTTGACAAGGGTAAAAAGCCCCCTGCCAAGAAAGAAAATAATAAGGATTACAAGACGTGCAAGACCAAGGACAGGTTTATATACCAGCAAATGTAAAGTATTTTTTATAAATCTATAGATGGAAATTACTGCTGAAATAGAGATTTCGAGCAAACGAAGATAAACACCTTTAATCAAGCTTTGGTATGCGGCAAAGCCACAAAGGAGCGCAAGAAAAATATAAAACCTTAATTCACCATTATTAACAAGGAATAAAATATAAAAAATAAGTAACGCTTGAACAATCCAGAATAACAAATCATTAAAGAATACAAGCCAACGATTCCTCTTAGACCGGTTTAAGAAGCGCTGGTAGGTATCAAACATGACACCAAACAACGATCCCATCCCAACCATAGAAAGCATGGTAAGAAATTGCGTCGATAGAGTCATCGGAATAACTTGCTAAAGAAGCCTTTAGCTTTCTCCCCATGCTGCTCGTCTAAATAGACTAAATCATATATCTTTCCCTTAATTGAAACGATGCCCTTTTCGACATCAAGATTCTTCATTTGCAGGTTTTGCCCCTTGATGGCCAAGAAACCCATTGACGTTTCCAATAAAAACTCCTCGTTATCAAAGCTTTCTACTTGTTTGACGCCTGTAATTTCAAGAAGTTTTCTTCCCCTCATAATGACATCGTGATCCGGAATATTACTCTTTGGTGTATTACCTTCATAATATTGGCTCATCCTTCATCCCTCACAATCATTTGTACAACCCTTTTGTACATATGTATGAACAGGATGAAGGAAATAGAACAATAAGAAAAGCTCCAGCGCCTTGCTCGGGCACTGAAGCTGGACAAGGAAATCTTTTAAGCTTCTGATGAACCAACCTTTTCCTCTTTTATAATCGTATACATCTCTGCAGCTTCGTCTTTCCGAGATGTTTCCTGAATCCGCTCCACTTTTGCTGTAACCTGTCTTTGTCCAAGACGGATAGTTAACTCATCCCCTACTTTTACCGTGGAACTAGCTTTTGCTTCTTTCCCATTAATTTGAATCCTGCCTTGATCGGAAACTTCTTTTGCTAAAGTCCTTCTTTTAATCAATCTTGAAACCTTTAAAAATTTATCTAGGCGCACAAAAATCCCCCGTTCTAAAGTCCTTTTAATTTTGCCTCATCCCAAAACTGGTCAAGACTCTCAAGCGTATGTTCTGCGAATGCTTTTCCGCTTCCCTTTACTTTTTCTTCTACATAATTGAACCTGCGGATAAACTTTTCATTCGTCTCAAATAATGCTTCCTCAGGATGAATATCTAAAAATCTCGCTACATTAACAAAAGCAAACAATAAATCGCCAAATTCCCCTTTAGCAAGCAGCTTCTGCTCATCTGAACCATTTAATTCATTTTCAAACTCCAGAAGCTCTTCCTTTACTTTCTCCAGGGCAGGTGTAATATCCTGCCAATCAAAACCCACCTTCGCAGCTTTCTTTTGCAGTTCATAGGCTCTTAATAAATTAGGAAGCGATTTTGAAACACCTGAAAGAAGTGACTTCGGTGCTTCACCTTTTTCTAGTTTCTTAATCTCCTGCCAGTTTCGGACTACTTCTTCTGCATTATCAGCTTTTACACTGCCAAAAACATGTGGATGCCTGCGAATCATTTTAGCCGAAAGTCCTTCAATGACATCCTCAACAGAAAAATACCCATCATCCTCACCGATTTGTGCATGAAGCATGACCTGAAGAAGAACATCCCCAAGTTCTTCAATTAAATGGTCAATATCACCACTGTCAATGGCTTCAATTACTTCATAGGTTTCTTCAATTAAATATTTCTTTAATGACTCGTGGGTTTGTTCCTTATCCCATGGGCAGCCATTCGGCCCTCTTAACACGGCAATGATCTCTCGAAGCTTGGAGAAATTCTTCAAGAGAATCTGTTCATCCTCTACCGGTGGAATATAGATGGAAGTCAGGTTATTGATCGTTACTCTTCGGTCTAATTCATACAACGGGACTTTTTCAATACTTTCATTCTTGCTTCCAGCCGCTGTCACAATATAAACCTCATAATCATCAGGTAATCTCTCCATTAAAGTTAACTTTACCTCAGAGGCGACGAACTGATCATAAACCTGGCTAATAATGATGTGCTGATTCACTTGCAGCTGATTTCCCTCGAGTAAGGTTCCATCAAGCAACTGAAAGCCATCAATTGGATCAATTTTTAACGATTGAAAAAGGGAATCAATAAAGCTTTGTCCACCCCCAATGATAATTTCAACCTCTCTTTTTGGACCCTTTTCTAGAAGAAGCTGCACGGTCCGCTCGGCAACAAGTGGATGGCCAGGAACAGCATAAATAATCGATTCACTTTGAGCTTTATCCAGTAATGTCTTGACGATTTCTTGATATACTTCCTCAAACTGATCATGTTTTTCATATATGGAATCAAACGAGGAATAGTGAAGTCCTTCTGTTTCTAATTCAGTCACAACCGGATGCTCTTTCGTCCTAAGATAGATATGACTTGAGCCAACTAACTTTTTATAGACACCAAACGGGAGCTGCTCAAGATCTCCTGCTCCCAAACCAAGAATTTCTATTTTTTTCACCATATTAATAGCTCCTATCTCTTTCGTGGCAATAAATACATTAATTTGCTCCCAAGTGGAAATATTGCAAGTTCTTCATCAAGGAAAACTCTTCCTTTGATAACAATCAGTAAGAATAGGAAACTGCCGAATAACACAGCACTTAGAGCTTGAAAAGCTGCGCTAATACGTACAAAACCCAGACGGTAAAAAATCATGTTTGTTACATATAGATAGCTCTTTAAGAAGAGGGCCATTACCGTTGTTGCACTAATAACTGTTCTTACATACTGAGATGTAAAAAGAGGGACAGGTATTGTTTTTTTAAATTTGATCCATAAAAGAAGGCTAACAACCGCTAATGTACTAATGGTAGAAATAGCAGCCCCCATTGTTCCTAATAATGGGACCAACACAATGTTTAGTCCATACTTAACGGGAAACGATACAGCTATGCAAATAGCTGGAAACAAAAGATTACCTAATCCCTGCATGATGGCAGTAATCGTTGAAATAATCGAAGTAAATAGGATCATGAAACCAAGAACACCCAAAACGGTTGATCCATTATCATTTTCAAACAACATCGTATTGGTAGGTCCAATAATTGCCCATAGCCCTGCCGAAGCTCCCAAGCCAATAACTAAACTGATTTTGATGGCTAATCGTATCTTATGATGTAAAAATTCTGCCTTTTCCCTTAACCTTCCACTTGAGATAAGCGGGACCAGGGATAAGGACATAGAAGTAGCCGCGACTGTCCCTAATTGGATTAAAGGCTGTCCGCGGTCAAATATTCCTTTTAAATTTTTCGCCATATCCTTCCCAGTTCCACTAGATACGAGCAAGGAGTATAGATTTAAAGAATCTGCCATTTGAATAAAAATGACCAGCATCCCGCTTATACAAATAGTCAGGCCATGAAAGGTCATTTCTTTAAATATCCATTTTAGCTCTGACAAAGGAATATGGGCCATTTTTTTTATTGAAGATTCTAGTTTCCATTCTTTACGAATCCTCAAGAAAATAAACAGAATAAGAGCGGATATCAGACTACCAGTAATCGAGCCAAACATAGCTCCCCCACCGACAAGATAGAGGGAATAGCCTTTATGGGTAAAAAGCAACGCTAAAAATATAATAGTCAAAACTCGAATCGTTTGTTCTCCCACTTGAGATAAAGCGGTTGGAACCATATCTCCATTCCCCTGATAAAATCCTCTTAATACTGAGACAATCGGAAAGGTTAAATAGACAAAAGAGACAACTCTTAATAAGATCGCTAACTTCGTATCATTCATCCATAATGCGATTTGTCCTGCACCGAAGTAAAGGATAAGAAAGCAAAGAAAACCAAATAACTGTAAATAGATAAACGAGCCAAAAAGAAGGGACCGAATCCTTTCAAGGTCTCCCTTTTCTTTCCTTTCCGCATACAGCTTAGAAATCACTACTGGGAAACCAGTGGTTGTAAGAACAATTGCGATGGCATAGAAGGGATATACTTGTTGATAGATATAGAAGCCCACATCGCCGACAATGTTTTGAAACGGAATGCGGTAAAAAGCACTTAAAATTTTCGTTATTAATCCAGCAAGCGTTAAAATGAAAGCCCCTTTAAAAAGAGCCTTCGATTGATTCACGGGCTTCATTACCGCTCTCCTTCCACGACCTTAAACATTTAAATACTAGGGTATTATAGCATAGACATCCCTTTTTTAGCGCACATAAAAAAAGACAGCAATCGCTGCCTTTTTATTTGATTAAATGATTCATTCTATGACTCCATTTGTCTTGCCAAGAAACCTGCTGCCGTTTCTACAGCCTTTTGTTCTACCTCTCCAAGTATTCCTTCTCTTGAGAAGATAATAACAGCTCCGATTGGATCACCATTTGCAATGATTGGTCCAATCGTATATGATGAAACGGTTTCATCATTTCCATCAGCTAAAGCAATATCACCTTGCTGTGTCATAAGTACTGAGTTACGGTCTTCCATTGTTTTTTCAACTAAATCACTAATATTTTTATTTAGATAATCCTTTTTTGATCCTCCAGCTAAAGCAATATAGGTATCTCTATCACAAATTAGAACTGGATTACCAAGGCTATCAAAAAGAGCTTCAGCATATTCTTTGGCGAAATCGCCTAATTCACTGATTGGTGAATACTTCTTTAAGATGACTTCCCCATCTCGATCGACAAAGATCTCTAATGGGTCCCCTTCACGGATACGTAAGGTTCTACGTATTTCTTTTGGAATGACAACACGACCTAAATCATCGATTCGACGAACTATACCAGTTGCTTTCATCTAATGTTGCCTCACTTTCATCTGATGATTTTAACTTGGTAATGACAATTCTTCCTTTTGTTGTAATCATCACCAACTTTGAACTTAGTATCTTTCATCTGGAAAGTTCTATACACAATCATAATATTTTTTCACAAATGCGAGAAAAATTCCAAACTTAGGATAAGATTCACATTTCAGATAAGAAAAGCGCAAGCGCCCCGTTTAGCGACGTTCACGAGTCGCTGGGCTGCTTGCGCTGGACAATTCTCAAAGATAGTCTAATGTTATTTTACTGAGTTTTCCTCATGCTTTTTTGCTGATTGCAGCCCTTTGATCATTTCAAACACAACATTAAGCCACATGGCTGTCTCCGTGCCTTTTATCTGGACTACCATTTTAAATCGTTGTCCTTCCATTCCAAGACTAACCATTCTACCAAATTGGCTGCTAACCTTAAAGATCTTTTCTCCATCGATTACGCTGCTTGCCCGCTCATTGACCAAAATAGTAACTTCCTGTTTTCCTTGTTTTACGACTCCAACACCCGTAAGAAGCGCATACACTTTCATTTCAGCAATTTGGAAAAGGTAAGTGACTTCATCCGGATATTCACCAAAGCGATCAAGCATTTCATCTTGAAGCTCTTCAATATCTTCAAGCGTTTGGACGCCTCTAAACCGCTTATACATTTCAATTTTTTGATGACCATCTTTAATATATGCGTCAGGAATATAGGCATCAATTTCAAGATCAATCTCTACAGTGGCCAGTTCTTCTGTCAAGAGGTCAGTTTTTCGTTCCTCAATTGCTTCTTTTAGCATTTGTGAATAAAGGTCAAATCCAACAGAATCAATATACCCATGCTGTTGCGCCCCTAATAAATTCCCCGCACCACGAATTGATAAATCACGCATGGCGATTTTAAAACCAGAGCCTAATTCAGTAAACTCCTTGATTGCTTGCAATCGTTTTTCAGCAACTTCCGTTAAAACTTTATCCTTTCGGTACGTGAAATAAGCGTAAGCCACCCGATTAGATCTACCAACACGGCCTCGAAGCTGGTACAATTGCGAAAGCCCCATTTTATCTGCATCGAAAACGATTAAGGTGTTCACATTCGGGATATCAACCCCTGTCTCTATAATCGTCGTACTGACAAGTACATCAAATTCTCCTGATAAAAAGCCTAGCATAACAGATTCCAATTCATTCTCTGACATCTGACCGTGTGCATAAGTGACACGGGCATCCGGTACAAGCATCGAAATCTCTTCGGCTTTTCGTTCAATATCTTCTACCCTGTTATATAAAAAGTAGACTTGTCCGTCGCGTGCGAGTTCCCTTTCAATCGCTTCCCTTACAAGAGACCCGTTGTACTCCATTACATAGGTCTGAACAGGAAAACGATTCTCAGGAGGAGTTTCAATTACCGATAAATCCCTTACACCAAGCATCGACATATGGAGCGTTCTTGGAATCGGAGTTGCTGTCAATGTTAAAACGTCAACATTGGTCTTTAACTTTTTAACTTTTTCTTTATGCGTAACCCCAAACCTCTGCTCTTCATCAATAATTAATAGTCCTAAATCACGATAAATGACATCTTTTGACAAAAGGCGATGGGTTCCAACAACAACGTCGACTGTACCTGCTTTAAGACCTTTTATCGTTTCTGTTTGTTGCTTTTTCGAACGAAAGCGACTTAACAAACCAATATTAATTGGGAAATCCTGAAATCTCTCCCGCATTGTTTCATAATGCTGTTGAGCCAAAATAGTCGTAGGTACAAGGAAGGCAACCTGCTTTCCATCTGCAATCGCTTTAAATGCCGCTCTAATGGCAACCTCTGTTTTCCCATAGCCCACATCCCCACAAAGTAACCGATCCATTGGGCGGGGTCGTTCCATATCCTTTTTAATCTCATGAATGGAACGGAGCTGATCTTCCGTTTCTTGATAAGCAAACGCCGTTTCGAATTCCCTTTGCATATCTCCATCAGGAGAATAGGAATAACCAACAGCCGCTTCACGTTCTGCGTATAATTTGATTAAATCATCTGCAATATCTTCAACAGACGATTGGACTTTCTTTTTCACCTTTTTCCAATCAGTGCCGCCAAGCTTATATACCTTTGGCTCTTTTCCTTCCGAACCTACATATTTCTGCACAAGATCTATTTGTTCTACCGGAACATAAAGCTTATCCGTCCCTTGGTAACGGATATGTAAATAATCCTTATGGATACCGTTTATGACAAGCGTTTCAATCCCTAAATACTTCCCAATCCCATGATTGACATGAACAACATAATCGCCGATTCGAAGCTCAGAATAGCTCTTAATTCTTTCGGCATTTGACAGCTTCTGGCGTCTAGTTGACTTTTTCACTCGTTTATTAAAAAGCTCTTCCTCAGTAATCACGGCAATTTTTTGAATGGAGAGCTCAAAGCCCGAATGAAGGTTTCCTTTTAAAATCTGTACTTTCCCTGGTAACAGCTGTTGGTCCTCCCCTAAAACACTAGCGGAAATTTCATAATCCTCTAAAACTCGTTCGAGCTTTTTTACCCGTTCTGCGTCTGGCCCTAAAAATAAAATAGAATAATTGCTTTTTTTCCACCTGTCTACTTCCGCTTTTAATAAGTGCATTTGTCCATGGAAATTTTGCATTTGTTTACAAGAAATATTAATGATATTTTGCGGGCTCGTATTTGCAACATGACGAAGAAACAAGGACATATAAAGAACCGGAAAATCACTTTTTTGTAATAATCCTTGCAGGTCATGGGAAATATGTATATCATGGATAATTTGGCCTTCACTTAGTAAAGATGTATACCATTCGGCTTCTTCCTTTACAAGCGAATCATTCATTTCTTGTACCCTGCTGATTTCATCAATGAACACGAGACCATTGGTTGGAAGGTAATCTAGTAAACTATTAGTCCTTTCGTATGCCAAGGATAAATACTTAAAGACTTGATCAGGTTTTTGCTCATTCTTAAGCTGTTCTAGTTCATAGCTGATATTTTGTGAAAGCTGTATTTTTGCCTTGTCATCTTTTAGTTTTCTTAAGCTCTTTGCTAAGCCCTCCTCAAGATGACCAATAATGCGGCTATAATCCTCCGCTTCAAGAAGAACCTCTGTAGCGGGTCCAATTAAAATTTCAGAGACCTTTTCTTTCGATCGCTGGTCTTCAAGGGAGAAAAAACGAATGGAATCTATTTCGGTATCAAACAATTCAATCCGAAGTGGGTCGGATTCTGTTAATGGATATATATCAATAATTCCGCCTCTAACACTAAATTCCCCAGGCGTAGAGACCATTTCCGCCCTAACATACCCCATCTTGACAAAAGTATTTAAAATCTGATCAACATTTACATCTTCCCCTAGCTTTAATGGAAGTTGATACTTCTTCCATTTTGACTTAGGAGGAAGGATCTTCCGGAGTCCCGAAATAGGAACAATCATAATACCACGTTCGCTCTTGCTCCAGTGGTTCAAGGCTTCAATTCTTTGGGCTTTTAACTCTGGACTGGCAATGCTCATCTCAGCAGCAATTAACTCATTTGCTGGAAATAGAAAGACTTCACTATCACTTAATAGATTTACAATATCATCATATAGTTTTTGTGCTTGTAATAGATTGTGCGTGACAAAAAGTATTGGCCTTTTTTCATCTGCTCATAAATTGACGCAGTAAGTACCGTTCTCGACGACCCGGACAATCCAGCAATAAGCTGCTCCTTTAAGCCTTCCTCCACTCCAGATTTAATTGAGCGGATATCTTCCTGCTGAAGGAACAGTGATGTTAAACCATTCAAAGCTTCATCCTCCTTTCCAAAACAAAATCATAATGGAAACTATCTATTAAATTTTTCCACTGTTCTAATATTATAAATAGAAAAACGCTTTGGAGAACATCCAAAGCAGGATTAATGAATAAGGAAATCGTATTGATGATACTCCGGATTCCGCTCCAAGGCTTCTTGACAATCTTCACAAATTGCTGTTATGTGAATATCTCCGGAGAGGTCGTACGCAACCATTTCTTGTCTTTCTTGTTCCGTTAATTTATGAAGGCCAAGTGTTTCACTGTATATCGATGAATTTTCAATTGAACCTAGTTTTGTACCACAATGGCGACAATGATAGTGGATAGCCACGCCTGTCCCTCCCTAATCAACGATTTATGATTAGTATTAACCCTATAGGAGGAACTTATTCATTAATTTTACCAGTTTAACCGCCTTTGGTGTCTTCTCAAAATAAGAAGGTTTGATTTTATTGTATGAATGAGGGACCAATCTCATGAACAATTACTGATTAAATTCATTCATTACTTGGAGGAAAGGCTTCTCCAACCAAGCCACGCATGAATTTGCACTTTTTTTCACTGCATCCTCATTAATCAACTGCTCGTCCTTCTGAAAACGGCCTAATACATAATCGGGAATACTCATTCCTTTTTCCGGACGGTCAATTCCAATTCGGATTCTGTTAAACTCCTGTGTCCCGAGATGGGCTACTGTCGACTTAATCCCATTATGTCCGCCTGGACTGCCCTTTTGGCGGAGTCTAATTTTCCCAACAGGTAAATCAAGGTCATCATAGATCACTACTAAGTCTTCTAACTCTATTTGGTAATAGTCCATTACCGCTCTAATAGATTCTCCCGATAAATTCATATAGGTTAGTGGTTTTAACAGCAGGATTTTTTCACCCTTGTAAAATCCAATTCCATACAGCCCTTTAAATTTCGATTGATCCAGCGGAATATTAAATTGGCGGGACAATTCATCGATAACTTCGAAGCCAATGTTGTGTCTTGTATGTTCATATTGCTTCCCCGGGTTGCCTAAACCAACTATTAATTTCACTTCTCCCACCTCTTCTGGCCACTCCATCTTCTAAAGATTTTCCGAAACATATTTCTCTCCCATAATAAAAAATTTTTTCAGAGAAAAATGCCAAAAAAGGATGACTCATAAGGGTCTGACTCCTCGCGAAATCTCAGGATATAGTGCAGTGACGCACCAAGGCTGGATCTTGTGGGAGGGGTCTGACCCCCTGATCCTGAGTCATCCTCTGTTGTTTCCTATTCTCCTACCGGAGTTGTTTCTCTACCTTCCTCATTATCAGGATGACCTGATTCTTGCTGTTCACCAGCATTAATTTCATCTTCTTGCTTAGGAGGAAGGATCGATGCAACGACTTCTTCTGCTTCATGGTTAATCGTAAATGAACCTTGGTAAAGAATGTCGGCAACGGTTACAGTTTCGCCTACCTGTAGATTCGTTATATCTACTTCAATTTGCTGCGGGATTTCTCCTGGAGTTGATGTAATTGCGAGTTCATGAACTGACTGTTGCAGAACACCGCCGTCTTTCACACCTGCTGCATCTCCAACTAATACTAATCTTACAGACACATTTATTTTTGAAGATTTATCGACTGCAAGAAAATCCACATGGACAATTTCTTTCTTTATAAAATTCTCTTGATAATCAGTTAGGACAACATCTTGCTTACTGCCGTCTACATCAAGGGAAATGACGCCATTCCTGCCGACTGTGCGGATTGTCTTCGTTAAATCAGCGGAATTAACAAACACCGGCTTGTTCTCAACCTTCGCTCCATATATAACTGCTGGAATATTTCCTTCATCTCTAATTTTCTTTAATGCTGAATGTCGGAATTCCTTCCGTTCTTTTGCCTGTAAAACCGTACTCATGAGTATGTCACCTTCCTATTTTAGTTAACTCTATCCCTATAAAAATTGCCCTAAAACAGGAAGGTCTAAACATAAAGAAAAGATTTAACTACAATTTATTAATCAAATAGCGTGCTTACGGACTGTTCTTCATGGACACGAATAATCGCTTCACCAATTAACGGTGCCACAGATAAGTTGATAATTTTATCCGTCTTTTTTTCCTCTGGTAGGAAAATGGAATTGGTGACGACTAATTCTTTAATTTTTGAATTTTGAATTCTATCAATCGCTGGGCCTGATAATACAGGATGTGTACAGCAGGCATACACTTCAAGGGCACCGTTCTCTACTAAAGCGTTGGCAGCAAGGGTAATCGTTCCTGCTGTATCGATGATATCATCAATTAAAATTGCTACTTTTCCTTCAATGTTACCAACGATATTCATCACTTCAGCCACATTCGGTCTCGGACGACGTTTATCAATAATCGCAATTGGTGCTTTTAAACGCTCAGCCATTTTTCTTGCCCTTGTTACCCCACCGTGATCCGGAGAAACAATGACAATATCACCATTAAGTTCTTTATTTTTAAAGTATTCTGATAGAATTGGTACTCCCATTAAATGGTCTGTTGGAATCTCAAAAAAGCCTTGAATTTGTGGAGCGTGTAAATCAAGACAGATGACACGAGTTGCCCCAGCTGTCTCCAGTAGATTTGCCACTAATTTTGCTGTAATCGGCTCACGTGCACGTGCCTTACGGTCCTGACGTGCATAACCATAGTACGGCATAACGATATTTATGGTCTTTGCAGAGGCTCTTTTTAGGGCATCAATCATGATTAACAATTCCATGATATTTTCATTTACAGGACCACTTGTCGACTGGATGACATACACATCACAACCACGGATACTTTCCTCGATATTGATTTGAATTTCTCCGTCACTAAATCTTGTTACAGAACATTTTCCAAGTTCTACACCAATAAACTTTGCAATTTCTTGCGCTAAGGGAACATTTGAATTTAAAGTGAATACCTTTAAGTTTGGATCTAAGTATTGATTTGACATGAGGACCCTCCAATATTATTGCTATTTCTTAAGATTTAGCTTTTGAACGTAATTTTCCTTATTCACTTGCTTTGAGCGGGCAATGGACAATGCATCACCAGGTACGTCTCTTGTAATTGTGGAACCAGCTGCCACATAAGCTCCCTCTCCAACCGTGACTGGGGCAACTAGATTTGAATTGCAGCCGATAAAAACGTCATCTTCAATTTTTGTTAAGTATTTATTTTTACCATCATAATTAACAGTAATCGAACCACAGCCAATATTGACATTACTGCCGACCTCAGCATCACCAATATAACTGAGATGTGATGCTTTACTTCCTTTACCGAATACAGCCTTTTTAATTTCGACAAAGTTGCCGATTTTTACATCATCGGAAATGGCAGACAATGGTCGAATATGGGCAAATGGACCGATGTTGACACGAGCACCAACGGAGCTTTTATGGACAACCGATTGACGGACGACGGTTTCTTCACCAATTTCACTGTTATCAATTTCGGAGTTGGGTCCAATTTCACAATCCGCGCCTATCACCGTTTTGCCCTTTAACATCGTTCCTGGATAGATAACAGTATCCTGGCCAATTTCTACATCTGTTCCAATGTATGTAGTAATAGGGTCAATAATCGTTACTCCATTACGCATATGGAATTCATTCGTGCGGGCACGCATAATCCGCTCTGCTTCTGCTAATGCCACCCGGTCATTCACACCTAATGTTTCTTCAAATTCATCGGTTTGGAAAGCAGTAACTACTTCCCCTTGTTTCTTAAGTATTTCTATTACATCCGGTAAATAATATTCGCCTTGAACATTATCATTGGAAACATTTTTTAATGCTTCAAATAGAGCAAAATTATCAAAGCAGTACGTTCCGGTATTAATTTCATTTATTTCCCGCTCTGCTTCTGTAGCATCTTTATGCTCAACGATTTTTTCAACTAGTCCGTTTTCATTACGAATGATTCGACCGTAACCAGTCGGGTCATCTATTTTTGCTGTGAGAATTGTTGCTTTTGCCGATAATTCTTCATGGTGTTTAAAAAGAGACTCCATTGTTTCTGCCCGAATCAAAGGGGTATCACCACAAACCACAATGGTTACTCCTTCTTTTCCTGCAAGAATTTTATCCGCCTGCATGACAGCATGAGCCGTACCAAGTTGTTGCTCCTGTAGTACATATTGGCTCTGGTCCCCTAATTGTGCCCTTACCTTTTCTGCTCCATGACCAACGACTGTGGCCATTTTTTGTATATGAAGCTTTGTTACTTGGTCAACAACATGTTGGACCATTGGTTTACCACATACAGGGTGTAATACTTTATAAAGCTTTGACTTCATCCGCGTCCCTTGTCCTGCGGCCAAAATCACAGCATATCGATTTGACATGAACAGGCCTCCAATTTAACCTTTTTATCCATTAAAAATATTAACGTAAATAACCTGCCTTTTCAAGGAATGAACGATAAGTGTTAAATTTTATTATTGGAAATTTTTAATGAAAGGGGAATATAGGAGATTTTTCGTGGGAAGTAATAAAAAATAAAAAGAGCCTTACTTGTGAAGTAGGCCTAGTTGTTATAATCCTTAGGAAGCTCCGGCTTCTTCAAATTCGACTTCTAATTCCCCTAAACGGTGGTACTCAGCCAATACAGCTTCTTGGATTTTACCGCGTGTTCCTGAATTGATTGGATGCGCAATATCACGAAATTCTCCGTCTGGAGTACGTTTACTTGGCATAGCCACAAATAAACCATTGTTGCCGTCAATAACCCGGATGTCATGAACGACAAATTCATTGTCTAAAGTGATTGAAGCGATTGCCCTCATGCGTCCATCCGTATTAACACGGCGTAATCTTACGTCTGTTACTTCCATTTGCTCACACCCTTTTCACATAGATAAAAAGCTAGTTAAATAAATTCAACAAAAATTTATGTATTCCTGCTTTAATTTTAAAATTTTTTTGAATAATTAGGGCAATTTAGTGAACGTTTGTAAATAATGGCTATTTTTTTACAAAATAATACAAATTCCTATGTCAAAAAAAAACGCTCGTTTATTTTACGAGCGCTACTACTTCAATTTCAATTAATGCATCCTTTGGCAAACGGGCAACCTCTACGCAGGACCGAGCAGGCTTATGGACGGAAAAATATTCGCCATAAACTTCGTTTACTAAAGCAAATTCATCCATATTTTTAATAAACACCGTTGTTTTCACAACCGTTTCTAATGATGCACCGGCAGCAGCAAGGACTGCTTTCAAGTTAGCGAAAACTTGGTGCGTTTGCTCTTTGATATCCCCTACAACCATGTTTCCTTCTGCCGTTAATGGAATTTGTCCGGAGCTATAAAAAAGATTATTGACAATAATTCCCTGAGAATAGGGTCCAATTGCAGCTGGTGCTTGATTTGATTGAACTACGTTCATGTCATTTCCTCCATTCTATTTTCTAAAATAGTTTCCTTCTTTAACATTAATCTTTTTATGCTTTACATCCACTTCAGATAATTGCACAAGGGATAAATATTCATCCACTAGGCGTTCATGGATTTTTTCTGCTTCCACTAAAACGGCAATTCCTGCAACATGTGCATTAAATTCCTCAAGCAAGCTGATCATTCCCATTACAGTACCGCCAGCTTTCATAAAATCATCGACAATTAATACCCGCGACTCTTGTGCTAGGCTTCTTTTTGAAAGAAGCATGGTTTCAATTCTTTTTGCTGAGCCTGAAACATAATTAATGCTTACAGTTGGACCCTCTGTTACTTTGCTATCCCTTCTTACAATAACAACAGGTGCATTCAACTGACTGGCAACTGCATAGGCAAGGGGAATCCCTTTTGTTGCCACTGTCATAACCACATCTATTTTAGCATCCGAGTAGGCCGATGCAATAATCTGACCTGCCTTTTGTACAATGGAAGGATTGCCTAAAATATCGGTTAAATATAAATAGCCGCCAGGTAAAAGCCGTTCAGGATCGGCGATTAAATTACAAAGTTCCTTAACAAAGGGCTTTGACTCTTCTTCACTAACTTTCACGAAAAATTTAACTCCACCTGCAGCTCCAGGAACCGTTTGCAGCGTTCCAATTCCTCTTTGTTCAAATGTTTCTTTGACAATAGCTAAATCTTCACTTATGGATGACTTTGCAGAATCATAGCGTTCGGCAAAAAATGTAAGTGGAACGAGCTGTCGAGGATGGTCCAGTAAGTAATTCGTCATATCAATCAATCGTTCACTGCGGCGAAACTTCATAGCTAACCCCCAAAAGACGAATATTCTAACTAAAGAATATCATTATTGTACGCATTTAATCAAGAGTATGCCGTTCACCTAACATGCGTACAGCAAATACTTGATCGCAAAATCCTCTCAGGCCATTATAAATGCGATGCATTCTTGAATCGTGCTGGACAATTCCAAAAACGGTTGGACCACTGCCACTCATTAAGACGGCATCTGCTCCAAAGCGTTTCATTTGATCCTTAATTTGTGCTACTTCCGGATGAAGGTTTAAGGTCACATCCTCTAAGACATTGCCTACATTTCTGCACACTTTTTGATAGTCATTATATTGAATGGCATCAATCATTTCATTTATATTTGGATGCTGCATTCCGTTTAAATCAAGCCTTCGGTAAACTTCTGCTGTTGAAACACCAATAAAAGGCTTAGCAAGAATAACCCAGCATGTTGGAGGCGCAGGCAGGTCTGTGATCCTTTCCCCTCTTCCTTTCGCCAAGGCTGTCCCTCCATAAACACAAAATGAAACATCTGAACCGATTTCCGAACCGAGCTCTGCTAATTCATCTAATGTTAACCCAAGATTCCAGAGTTTATTTAAGCCACGTAATGTGGCTGCCGCATCGCTGCTCCCACCAGCAAGTCCCGCAGCAACGGGGATGGTTTTTTCAATACAAATCAACACGCCTTTTTTTACATGAAAACGATCTTTCAACAGTTGTGCAGCCTGATAGGCTAAATTGCGTTGATCATCAGGAACGTATCGATTATGGGAAAGAATATGTATTTTATCTTGGTTTAATAATGTGAGTTCAACCCGATCGGCCAAATCAATCGTAGTCATAATCATTTCTACCTCATGATATCCATCAGGACGTTTGTGCAAAACATCTAATGATAAATTAATCTTCGCCGGTGCTTTTACTAAAAGCTTCACGCTCGTCCACCTACTTTTGAATTATCCAGCTTAAGCACCAAGGCGCTTTCGCATTTCTTTTTTCCGCGAACCATATTTTGTCCTATTTTACCACAAAATGATAAATGTAAGACATGACAGATGATAATCCTATCAAATTAAATATTTTATCATTAGTCCGGGTGTGAATAAAGGGGGGAAAATAAGTGGATGAATATATTTATTGCCTGAAAACACCAGTTTTACTGAATAAAGTTTAGATTAAAGGCCAGGGGCTTTATACCCCTGGCCTTTACCGTGGTGGTTGAATGATGTTTAAACTAGCGTCGTAAGGTTTATCGCTTTGTTAACAACTGTTGTTCTGCCAGTTCGATAGCACGTTTTACCATATTCCCAGCATCCCTTGCCCGAATGCCGCCCCATCCGTCTTTTTGAACAACATCATAAAAACCAAGCTCTTTTGCAATCTCCTCTTTAAAACGTTCGGACATGATTCCTTTCCTTCTGCCCATCTAAACAACTCCTTTCTTCACTCACGGCATTCTTAGTATGTTCATTAAATTCTTGATAATCCTGTAGAAGCCTTTTGGAATAGCAAAAAGCAGTAAACGTTATGTTTACTGCCCTAGGGTTGCTTATATTCTAGCTTAAAGCTACATGTCCTGCTGCATCTTCATAGAAAGTAATTTGAACAGTTTCAGTTAAGACATCCGCGTAGCTGTAAGAAACACGTTCAAATGCATTTTCATCTTGATCTAACTCAATTACAAAAACAGACGGGTACGTTTCAGCTAATACACCGGAACGTTCGATTGTTTTCCTACGTCCTCCGTTTGCCTTAAGTAACAATCTTTTCCCCAAATTTGAATCGAGAGCCTTTTTAATATCGGCTAAGGTTTTTGGCATTCGGTCCACCTCACTATGTAAAGTATAACACGCTGACATAGTTTTGTCAAATCAAAACATAAAATTATATCAGTCCAACAAAATGATTGTCAATATTTTTTCTTCTACTTTTTCTCCCAATTTTCAACATTCCTATGGTTACCATAACAGGGGAGGAATATGTATACCCCTAAAAAAATAAGCCTTCATGAAAATTAAAGGCTTATTCTTCTTCCTCTTGTATAGGTTGGTATGGCATTCCTGTTCGCAAAACACCCTTTGTTTCAATTCCGCCTAACCCTTTTTCGCCTGTTAGTGTATTCCTTAATACATCCCATACATTTATTCTCTCCATAAATGGGGTGAAGCTTATTTTAGCTACAATATATACGGGGTCTAATGCATGTATATTGATCCTAGATGGAGAACTGGCAAAATTAGCACCAGCATGGATAAGTGATTCAAAATGGGATTGGCATGCACCTGCAAAAATAACTAGTTGATCTAAATGGGGGATTTTTCTCCGTGCCTCCCTGACTGTTTGCACGAAGTGTTTTGAATGACGATACGCATTGATATCCGAAATTTTCCCTTTGGCCTTTGAATAAGCGTCATGTCCGGTGATGACTAAGATATCGGGGCGATAATAATCAATGAGTTGACCAATTTTACCTGGCATCTCCTTTTCATTACAATGGATACCGAATACAGGAATTCCTATCTTCTCATATAATGTCAAACACTTTTTCAAATAGGACTGATCCCCATCTAGATGGAGAACCTTTCCAGGAATTTGAAAGTAATTAGTTGATTTTACATACCCACCCGTTGCTTCATATTCCTGCCTTTGCTTGATAAGATCAACATCCTGAGTAAAAAGCCGAAAGGATTGCTCTTCCAGATTTCTGTATTCCTCTGTCATCTTTGCCCTTTCATTTTGGTTAATGGCAATCAAATCCTCATAAGGAGCATCTGCCACTAAGCGAAAATCCTCACCATAAAGAATGGCCATTCTTTGATCATTTATTTTTCGAATATCAATAACGCGAAATAGAATATCACAGTTATATGATCGTCTACCGACCATATCCATCAAATTAATATTCACTGCCTTCACTCCAATAAGGACTAATAATAAGCCTTACAAATAAAGTTTCTCTCATAGGCTATGCAATTGCCAATGTCCATGTGAGTAAAGACTATGAAAATAGAAAAGACCCTGAACGGGTCTTAATGAAAATAAGGATATAATTCATCACTTAATCGGCAAATTCCTCTAAGGATAATGTTTCCCCTCTTCTTGAAGGTTCAATCTTACTTTCATGTAATGCTGAAAGGATTTCCTCCTTCTTTTGCTTCCCGTCCGGAAGCTGGCTTGTTAAATTATTAAGCAGGGTTTTTCTTCTTTGAGCGAAGCTTGCCTTTGTTACTTGAAAAAAGAAACCTTCATCCTTCACTAAAACTGCTGGTTTCTCCCTTCTTGTAAGCCTGATGACAGCAGAATCAACATTTGGCTGCGGGACAAAAACGGTTTTTGGAACAATCATGACTGTCTCAGCCTTTGTATAATATTGAACAGCAATCGAAAGTGAGCCATAATCCTTTGTGCCAGGGCTTGCTGAAATGCGATCGGCTACCTCCTTCTGAAGCATGACGACAATGCCGCGAATCGGTAACCGCTCCTCAAGCAGTTTCATGATAATCGGGGTTGTCACATAATAGGGCAAATTGGCTACCACCATAATATCCTTAAGAGTAGTAAACTCCTCATCGATTACTTCCTGGACATTGGCCTCTAGGACATCTTTATGAATGATTTTTACATTTGGATAGGGTGATAACGTCTCTGACAAAATAGGTAACAATCTTTGATCAATCTCAAAGGCAACCACCTTTTTACTACTGCGTGCTAGCTGCTCTGTTAGGGCACCAATACCTGGTCCAATTTCAATTGCACCGCTATGCTCACCAATATCAGCAAAATCGACAATCTTTCGTAATATATTTGTATCAATTAAGAAATTTTGCCCTAAGCTTTTCTTAAAGGAAAAACCGTATTTTTCAAGAATGGTTCTTGTCCTCACTGGGGTTGCAATATCTTTATTCATTTTTTCCCTCCTGCCTTACAATCGCAATGGCTTCTGCAAATTCCTTCTGGCTAATTTGAAACATCATTAAGCGCTTATGAAGCTGTTTACCATTTGTATAACCAATTTTTAAAAGTTTTCCTAGCATGATCCTTCGTTCCTTGGAGCCTTCCCCGCCAATAAGACCAGCCGTGATTAAGTCTTCTTGGGTTATTTCCTCTAAAATCGTTTCATGCATGAGCTGTGCATCCTTCAGCGCTTCTCTTATCGTTTCTGGGGCTGCATGCTCAACCCCTAACCCTTTGCCATTTTTCGCTATCGCAGCTTCTTTTGCCAGGAAAGCATGTTTACAGCCTGGAACTTTTTCAGCAATCGTCTTCCTAATTTTTTCACCAGGATAATCTGGATCCGTAAAGATAATGACTCCTCTTGATTTTTGAGCCCGTCTCACCTTTTCAATCGTTTCCGAATTCACAGCAGAACCATTCGTTTCAATGGTATCAGCATCTACAGACCTTTTAATCGCTGTAGTATCATCTTTTCCCTCAACAACAATAATCTCTTTAATTTTCATACTTTACTTCCTTTTAAAAAAATATTAAAATTGAAAAAAACTTGAAACATTTCTGTAATGTTCATCGTCTATATTTACGAAAACACACATATATTTAAGTAAATAAAACCAAGTATGTATTCGATGTTAGTATAAAGGTACGAAAAAAGCAAAATGCAGAGGATAGGACCCTCTGCATAAAAAAGACTAATTCAAAACCTTTATTTTTATCTTCTTTTTTCCCCAGCGGTAACAATCCGCATTCGATGGAAAGAAAACATCAATTTTGAAGCCTTTAATTGCTGATCCAGTGTCAGCCGCTACAGCATATCCATAACCTTCAACATAGACCTTCGTTCCAAGGGGGATAATCCTCGGATCAACAGCAATTACTTTCATGTTCGGGTTAGCACGTAGATCAATGCCAGTTGCTGTATTCCCTGAACACCCATTACAATCAGCTGTATAGGCGGTAGAGCTTACGTAAAACTCGGTTCCCGAATCCGTTTCACCACGGGAAACCTGTAAGGCCAAGTCCTTCGTTCCGACAGCCACAACTTTATCCTGTTTGCCTCTAACTAATTCTTGACTGATTAACTTTCTCGCTACCTCTTTGCCATTCTCAACGACTACTTCGTATTGATTAGAAATAAGTCCTGGCTGCCCTTCAGAAACAGTCTTTTCAGTCCCTTTTTCCAAACTTTCATCTTTCTTGGTGACCACAGCAAATTGAAGAGGTTCTTCCACTACATCGGTGACTTTTTCTACTCGAATGATGTTTACTACACCATTCTCTGATACTGTCTCTGTTAATGACGGTTCAACTCGGTCAAATTCATTTAGTTTGATTCCCTGTTGTGTTAAAAAGTCAGCGACCGTAGCCGAAGTGGACCAAACTTGCTGCTGTTTACCGCGGTCTACATATGTAAGATGAAAAGCTTTTTTAATTTCAATATTCATCTTATCCTTAATTGCATTTTGCGGTCTAGGTGTAATTTGGTCGTGGGCTTTCAAAACAATTTTCTGCTCTTTTAAGAGCTCAGCCACCGTATTGGCAATTGTCCAAATCGTTTTTTTCTCGTTGTCCTTGACAATACGAACCTGCTTCGCCTGCTTCAAGACAATCTTAAGATGGTCCTTCACCTTGGTGTTTGCCGTGGGAAACAAGTAGTCTTTTGAGTGTATAGGTACATCCAGTTCATCAAGTAATTCCTTGATGGTATCTGCATGTGTTGCTACGACTTTTTGCTGGCCATTGAGAGTAATTGCAACGGTTTTCTTCGATCCTTCAAAAATAAGAATCCCTAGAGTTGTTGCTAAGACTACGAAACTAGCAAAAGCGATGGCCATTTTCTTCTTACTCAAAGACTTGGAAAACAGGCTTTTCATGTTTTTGAAACCGATGAAAAACGCCTCCTTTTCTCGGAGAGATTGTTAAGAACCATGCTGTCGGCTGTCAACCCTTGCACTTCCTTTGTGAACGTATTTCTAATTATGCATAATATTGGATAAAATGCAAAGGAAAACTTATCGACATGGTTATCCTATGAGAAGAAGGAGACTTGTAGAACTTTTTGTTAAAAGAAAAAATTGGGACATACTTCTAGTCACTTCGACAAATTTCTTTAGCGATTTATGGCGAATAATTTTTTAGCATTTCGTGTCGTAGCTTCTGCAACTTCTTCGAGCGATACCCCTTTAATGTCGGCAATTTGTTCAGCAACCAGCTTTACATAACTTGGCTCGTTACGCTGCCCACGATGAGGATGTGGTGCTAAATAGGGGCAATCAGTCTCAATCAGCAATTTATCTAATGGAATTTCAGCCGCCACTTCTTTTGGCTTTTTTGCATTTTTAAAAGTAACAGGACCACCAAGTGAAATATAAAAATTCATTTTCACACACTCCTTGGCCACCTCAGGGCTGCCGCTAAAGCAATGCATAATTCCTCCTACTTCTTCTGCACCTTCTTCCTTTAATATTTCCACAATATCAGCAGTCGCCTCCCGATTATGAATCACAATCGGAAGTTTAACCTTTTTTGCGAGTCTGATTTGTTTTCGAAAAACCTCTTTTTGTATCTCCTTTGGAGATTTATCCCAATGATAGTCTAATCCCATTTCACCAATTGCCACTACTTTTGGGTGTGCTGCCAACTCCTCAATCCACTGCAAATCTTCCTCCGTCATATCGATTGCATCTACCGGGTGCCAGCCAACGCATGCATAAATAAAATCATAGCTTTCTGCCAACTCCATTGCCTTTTGAATGGTTGGCCGATCAAAACCTACTACAACCATATTATCTACGCCCTCAGCATGGGCTCTTGAAATCACTTCTTCTAAATCTTCATTATATTGTTCTGCATTTAAGTGTGCATGTGTATCAAATAACATCATTTAGCCCCTTCTCTTTTATTTGTTTAAAATCCTTGTCAAACGCTGAATAAAAAAATAGAAATGTCCCGGAAATTGTTACACGTGGAACAAAGCAGCCTGAGCATTTTAACTATTTTATTACTCTAGTCCCTTGGCATAAAAGCAAAAGCGCCTATAGGCGCTTTTGCTAAACAATAACTAATTTACTTTACTTTTGCACCATTAGGCAGCGATTGATCCACGGTGGCAAGTGATAGCGAACCGTCTTTGGAACCAGCCAAAATCATTCCTTGTGACAGCTCTCCACGTAGTTTTACCGGTTTTAAATTCGTAATACATATAACCTTCCGCCCTACTAATTCTTCAGGCTTATAGTACTCCGCAATACCCGAAACCACTTGGCGCTTTTCGTAACCAAGATCAAGCTGGAGCTTCAGAAGCTTATCCGCCTTTTTAATTGGCTCCGCTTGAATAACTTCTGCCACCCGCAAATCGATTTTTAGAAATTCATCAATCGCAATTTCGCCGAGAACTTCTGGGTGTTCTTCCTTCTTTTCTTCTACAACTGGGGTAGAACCCTGCATTTTTGTCTTAATGAATTCAACCTCGTCAGCCATTTCAAGTCTTGGGAATATTGGTGCATCCTTTTCAACCTTTGTTCCGGTTGGAATTACACCAAAATTTTCAAGACTTTCCCATGATTTTAGCGTCTCATCTTGAATGCCTAACTGTTTAAAAATGGCATTCGGTGTACGCGTTAAGAACGGTTGAAGAAGAATACTGATTCTCCTTAGTGACTCAGCCAAGTGGACCATAACACGAGCGAGCTCTGGTTTCCGTTCTTCGTCTTTTGCCAATGTCCACGGCTGTGTTTCATCGATATATTTATTTGTTCGACTTACTAATTGCCATATAGACGTTAGGGCAACAGAAAACTCCATTTTCTCCATGGCTTCCTCGTATTTTGAAACAGTTTCGCGATTAACTTGAAGCAATGAAGTATCAAATTCAGCATCTGAATTCGAATAATCTGGAATAACTCCAGCAAAATACTTCTCGATCATCGCAACCGTGCGATTCAACAGGTTACCAAGGTCATTCGCTAAATCAAAGTTAATTCTTTCTACAAAACCTTCCGGCGTGAAAACTCCATCTGCTCCAAATGGTACCTCTCTTAATAGGTAATAACGAAGGGCATCTAAACCATAGCGGTCAATTAATGTGACAGGATCGACGACATTTCCTTTCGATTTGGACATCTTTCCATCCTTCATCAATAGCCATCCATGAGCAAAAACCTTCTTAGGTAATGGAAGATCAAGAGCCATCAACATGATTGGCCAATAAATCGTATGGAAACGAACAATTTCTTTCCCTACTAAATGTACATCTGCAGGCCAGTATTTCAAATAATTTTGATCATTCTCTGTCCCGTATCCAAGGGCCGTAATATAATTCGATAAAGCGTCGATCCATACATAAATGACGTGCTTTGGATCTCCAGGCACTTTGACTCCCCAATCAAATGTAGTCCTGGAAACAGCTAGATCCTCTAAGCCAGGCTTAATAAAGTTATTAATCATTTCATTTTTACGGGATTCAGGTTGAATAAATTCTGGATTTTGTTCGTAGTATTCGAGCAAGCGATCAACATACTTGCCCATTCTAAAAAAGTATGATTCTTCCTTTACCTTTTCAACAGGCCGGCCGCAATCAGGACAATTCCCTTCCACTAGCTGGCGGTCTGTATAGAACGATTCACACGGAGTACAGTACCAGCCCTCATACTTGTCAAGATAAATATCTCCTTGATCAAGTAATCTGGCAAAGATTTTTTCAACAACTTGTTTGTGTCTTTCTTGCGTGGTCCGGATAAAATCATCGTAAGAAATATCGAGTTTCTTCCATAAAACTTGAATTCCATCGACGATCTCGTCAACATATTGCTGTGGTGTAATACCCGCTTCTTCTGCCTTACGCTGAATTTTTTGACCGTGCTCATCTGTGCCAGTCAAATACATAACATCATAGCCTCTCATCCGCTTATATCGCGCCATTGCATCCCCAGCAACCGTTGTATAAGCATGGCCAATATGTAAATTACCACTTGGATAGTAAATTGGTGTGGTAAGATAAAAAGTTTTTAATTTTTCCTGCATAAATGTCCCTCCTCTTAAATGACAATCTACAAAATCCATTCTATCATTATTGCCTGTTTTTTCCCTCTTATATCATCAAAATATATCTAAAAACCAGCTATTGTGCAACAAACCGTTACTAGTGGAGATTCCAATAATTTGTCATCAACCCCCATAAAGGAAAAGAGTGATTCGAAATTTCTATTGGTGAACTATCAATTATTGTAGACTTTTGTCGAATCCCCTCCAATTATAATATTATTTCAATTTACAATACAACGATAGTAAAAATTCCTTAAAACTGAATAGAGATTCACTTATTCCCTGTTCCATCAACATTCATTAAAAAATAATTTTTTACCAATTATTTTTCAAAATAAAATAATTGACGAATATGGGAATGGCTGGTATTATGAATTTATAAGAAATTTGTCGAATAATGGCGAATAACAAATAGAGAAAAATTATATGATTTGCTGAGAGGAGATTAATAAAATGAAATCTACAGGTATCGTTCGTAAAGTTGATGAATTAGGCCGTGTGGTTATTCCTATCGAATTAAGACGTACATTAGGTATTGCAGAAAAGGATGCTCTTGAGATTTATGTTGATGACGAGCGCATTATCTTAAAAAAATATAAACCAAATATGACTTGCCAAGTAACTGGTGAAGTTTCTGATGATAACTTAGCTCTTGCAGGTGGAAAATTAATCCTTTCCCGTGAAGGCGCAGAACAATTATTACAAGAAATCCAACAATCATTTGAATTAGTGAAATAATAAAGTACTCCAGCCCTTGATAGGTGCTGGAGTTTTTTTATTTGTAAAAAATTAATTTTCAATATGATACGCCTGATAAACGTCCCGTTTATTTAAGCCGCGATCTTTAGCTGTTTGTTTAATCGCTTCCTTTGAGGGAATGTTTTTGAGTGAAATGTAGTGGTTAACATGTTCTTCAAGGGTCAAATGATCCCACCAGCTTGTTTCTTCTTCTTCTGCTTGTTCCTTTGCACCTTCCAAAATGATACAAAATTCACCGCGAATTTCATCTACATTCGCCCACATGATTACTTCCTCCAGGCTGCCACGAATAAATTCCTCATATTTCTTTGTTAATTCTCGTGCAAGGACAACTTTCCTGTCTCCAAGGGTTTCCATCATAATTGATAGCGTCTCTTTAAGGCGATGCGGGGACTCGTAAAAAACAAGCGTAGCCATTTGTTTGTTCAAGTCTTCCAATTGTTTCCTCTTCTCCTTTCTATTTCGGCCAAGGAATCCGTAAAAATAAAAAGGCTGGCAAATCAACCCGGAAGCGATTAATGAGGTAAGAGCGGCATTCGCACCTGGTAACGGGACAACCGCCACCTTTTCATCAATAGCAGCAATCACCAACTCATAGCCTGGATCAGAAATAGCAGGCATTCCCGCATCACTGACTAATGCAATTTTTAACCCTTCCTTCACCTTATGGATCAGCTTTTCCCCGCTAGTTTCTTTGTTATGTTCATGGTAACTAACAACAGGTGTCCCAATCTCAAAGTAATTGCACAATTTTTTTGTATTTCTTGTATCTTCAGCGGCAATCAGATCCGCCTCTTTTAAAATTCGTATCGCTCGAAAACTCATATCCTCCAAATTGCCAATTGGAGTTGGAACGAGATAAAGGATTCCTTTATTATCCTCGTTCTCAAAGCTTTTCTGCTGCCACATCATAACCACCCGTTTCCCTAATTAAAAACTCCATTTTTTTCTTCCTAGTTAACTGTTTAAATTGATACTCTGCTTTTAAGGCATCACTTTTATTGTCATAGCCCTGAAAGTAGGTTAACTTTACTGGCCCTCTTCCACGTGTATATTTTGCCCCTTTTCCTTCATTATGAAGCTTAATCCGCCGCTCAAGATTATTTGTATAGCCTCCATAAAAACTGCCATCTGTACAGGTTAACACATAAAAGAAATGATCATGATTCTCCATATAAAATCTCTCTAATTTCTGCTGTGTATTCATCTTTCTCATTATAGACAATAAGTGGAGGCAAAATTTTCAAATCAGAATTGCCATCTTTTATAGCTTCCACTAGCATCGTATTGGCCTCTTTACCTAGCTTAGGATAAACAAATTGAATCCGTTTAGGTTCCAACCTATATTGGCGCATCAAGGTAATCATGTCGATCAAACGACCTGGACGGTGAACAAATGCCACCTTTCCACCCTGCCTTACCAACTGACTTGAGGCCTTTATGGCATCCTCAAGCGTGCAAAGAATTTCATGACGGGCGATTGCCAGATGTTCATTTGGATTAATCTCTTCTGTTGATGGTGTGATAAAATAAGGCGGGTTACAGGTGACCACATCATATTTACCAAAACCCAATTGTTTTGCGATATCTTTAATGTCACCATGAATCATTTTTAGCCGATTCCCAAGCCCATTATATTCAATACTCCTTTTCGCCATATCATACAGGCGCTCTTGGATTTCCACGCCGGTAATTTGCCCCTTTGTTCGTGCGCTTAAAAATAAAGGAATGACCCCATTGCCGCTGCATAAATCAATCAAGTTCCCTTTCTGGATCGGAACATATACGAATCTTGCTAGCAAAACAGCGTCAATGGAAAAGGCAAACACGGAAGGGCTTTGGATAATCCGCAAGTTCTCAGCAAGCAAGTAATCAAGCCGTTCATCTTCTTTTAAGTTAAGCAATCATGATACCTCCCTATAAAAATAGCCTTCCTGCTGAAGGAAGGCTTCTCTTATTTCTTATTAAGAAAAGAAAGACAAAATAAGCAATCTCCCTCTTTTCGTAAGCTCCCAAAATGCAGGTTGCAAATATGAAACCCTTCATGATAAAGACGCGCGAGGTTATCATACCCTTCCCCCACATCAAAAGGCTTAACGTCAGGTGATTGTATCGGGATTGTCCCCTTATTATTGGTGACATCTTTCTTTTCCTCTTCTGTGGATACATCTAAACGGCGCCTTAGATGTTCATTTTCCAGCTTTAGATAATGATTCTCTTCTATTATTTCGGCTAAATGCTGCTTTAATTCCCCAAGCCTTTGGTACAGATTACCAATTTGTGTTTCCATATTACTTACTGATTCAAAAATTTCTTTTTTATCCACGTTTCCACCTCATTAATCTGTGGATTGTATCGAAAAGGCACCTTCTTTAATGATTTCATCCAAGGTATACTCCAGTACCCGATCCTGTCCCTTTAGTTCAACCTGAAGTAGCCGCTCTAGGATATTTAATCCTACCACTTTTCCTTGCCCCTGAGGGGTAACAATGACCTCACCTAAATCAGGCAGCTGTTCTTTGGCTGATTCGTATTCATCATTTTCATATTTTAAGCAGCACATGAGTCTTCCGCATAAACCAGAAATTTTCGTAGGATTTAATGATAGGTTTTGATCTTTCGCCATTTTAATGGAAACTGGGTCGAAGTCGCCTAAGAAGGTGGAGCAGCAGAGCATTCTTCCACATGGCAGATTCCCCCAGCATCTTGGCTTCATCACGAACCCCAATTTGCCGTAATTCTATTCTTGTGCGAAAAATAGCAGCTAAATCCTTCACTAGTTCGCGAAAATCAACTCTTCCGTCAGCTGTAAAGTAGAAGATTACTTTGTTTCTGTCAAATGTATATTCTACATCCACTAGCTTCATATCTAGTTGATGTTCATTCACTTTTTCATTACACACTTCATAGGCTTCTTTTGCCGCCTGTTTATTTTCATCAACGATCATTTTATCCTTCTGATCAGCAATTCTAACTACTTTTTTTAATGGAAGTACGACATCGTGCTCCTCTACTTGTTTGCGGGCAATGACCGCTTTCCCATATTCGACACCACGGACAGTTTCGACAATAACGAAGTCATCCTTTTGAATGGAAAGATCTCCAGGATCAAAATAATAGATTTTCCCCGCCTTCTTGAAGCGTACTCCTACAACATCATACAAATGAAGATCCCTCCTGCAATTTTAACACAAGCTGTTCCATCATCAGCTGAGGATTCATATTAGCCTGCAGCTTTCTTTTTGCCTCAAGAATAGCTGACATTTGATCCGATAGGCACCGTCCGGATACTTGCAAGGCAAGCTGCTTTAACCGTTCGCTTTCTCCCATGAAAGCAATTTGTTCCTGCTTATCTAATTGTATATATAGTAAATCCTTAAAAATAAGAAGTAAAAGATCTAAACCACGATTGACCTGCTCTTTATCCTTAAAGTGTAGAAACCATTCCCCTTGAAGCGTTACCATTGCTTCCAGTGGATGTTTTTTCAACACCTCATATAATTTTAACACTATTTTTTGGGCTTGTGCAAACCAAACATCGACATTTAATTCCAAAGCCTCATCAAGACTATTCGTCATCTGTGCTAAAATGCTAGCCTGTGCTGGTTCAATGCCGTTTTCTCTTAATTGATTAATCATTGCTTTTGGTGATAATTGCTTAAACGTTAAAATTTGGCATCTAGAGAGAATCGTCGCCAAAATTTGCTGTGGCTGTTCTGTTAATAGGAAGGCCACTGTCCCGGCATTTGGTTCCTCTAGAAACTTGAGCAGACTATTGGAAGCACCTGTACTCATTTTATCTGCATGGAAAATAATATAAACCTTTTTTGAGGATTCCACGGCTTTTTTTGAAAATTCCGCTTGCAGTTCTTGAATTTGCTGTTTCTTTATGGATAATCCATCTGGTTCTACCATATGAACGTCTGGATGGTTTCCGTTATTGATCCTTCTACAATTCGTACAGGATTCACATGGAATGTATCCTTCTATTAAGGAATCACAAAAAAGAGCTTTTGTCATTAACAAACTTATTTCCCTTTTTCCTGTCCCTCTTATACCTTCTAGAAGGTAAGCATGGGCCACTCGATCTTTAAGGATACTGTTTTTTAACATTTTCAAAACAGTTGGCTGTAACTCTTCTAATTGATCCCATGTTTTTCCCAAGTTAATCACTCACTTATTTATTTTTATGAAAATCTCTTACCAGTTTAAAAATGCAAGAATTGCTCAATCGGAAGCACAAAGACCGTTGCTCCACCAACCTCTACTTCAATTGGATATGGAACATATGAATCTGCGTTTCCTCCCATTGGTGACACAGGAGCTACTAATTGGTCCCGCGCGCTGCAATTATCCTTAATAATTTGGAGAGCCCGATCAATGCGAATATCCTCCGTACCAATCATAAAAGTGGTGTTGCCTGACTTCAAAAATCCACCTGTACTTGCTAGTTTTGTTGCTCTAAAGTTATTTTCCACTAACGCCTTTGATAATCGGTTGCTATCCTGGTCCTGAACAACGGCAATAATAAGTTTCATACAACCCACCCTCTCCAAAATTAATATAGGATTTTGTACTTTTCTATATTATAGCAGGTATTACACAAGCTTACATGGTTATTCGATTTAGAAAGCATTACAATATTTCCATTAATAAAAAAAGCCTTATACAGGCTTTTGTTCTAGTCTTTCTAATACGATTTTCATTGTTCTTTGGAATACATCATCTAATGTTCCCGAAGCATCGATTTTTACAATTCTTTCTGGACAACGGTCCATTAAAAGATAGTAACCTTCTCTAACTTTATGGTGGAATTCAATGTTTTCTAAGTCTAATCGATTAATTTCTCTGCCTTTATTTTTGTTAATTCGTTTAAGCCTAATTCTGGTTCAATATCAAAATATATCGTTAAGTCAGGCATCATTTGCTCAATCGCAAATTGATTAATATTAAAAACCTCATCTATTCCTAAACCGCGTGCATGCCCCTGATAGGCTAAAGAGCTATCCACAAAACGATCACACAATACGACTCTTCCCGCATCCAGTGCCGGCTTTACCTTTTCAATCAGGTGCTGCCTTCTAGCAGCGGCATAGAGAAGGGCTTCCGTACGCGGATCCATTGCAGTATTATCCTTATCCAATATGACTCTTCTAATTTGCTCTGCTATATCAATTCCGCCGGGTTCCCTCGTTAGCAGGACATTTTCAAGCTGTTCTGCAACCTTGCTAATAATGGTTGTCTTCCCAGCACCATCAGGCCCCTCAAATGTAATAAAAATTCCGTGTTTCATATTACTTAAACCTCCAAATCTAAGGTGTTCAAAAAACTTTTATAAAGCCTTCTTCCAAAACAGTTCCACCTTGGAATCTCGCACCGCTTTCAATCAGCCTATTAAGGTGCTTAACCTTTTCTTTTGTTATCCTTTCCCCCGTAAAAGAAGTGGAATTCCTGGTGGATAGGGTATAATTGTTTCTGCACATATTTGATTAATTCCTTCTGAAATCAGGACATTTTTCTCCTTATAATTTGACATCCCTTTATAGGGTATCACCAATTCAGAAATTTTTTGCTCGTCCATTTGAAATTCTTCAGTTAGCTTTTGAAAGAATAGCCCCTTTAATTCCTCTTTTATTCTTACAGCGCTCTCAGTAAAAGGATAGTCTTGTTTTGCCTTTAATAAAGGCAAAATTAATAATACATTAAAGGGATCTGCCAATTCTGTAAAAATGCCTCTTGCTTCAAATCTCTTTTGTAATTCAAATCCACTCAATCCACAGGCAGACTGAATGGTTACTTTCAGAGGATCACCTAAATTTTGTGGATAGTCTAACAGCCTTATTGAGGGGATTTTTGCTAGTTCCTGTTTAAATTGGTTTATTTCTGACATTAAAAATTGAATATCTTCGCTTTCGTATGTAGCTAAGTAGTTCCTTGCTATGTCAAGTGAGGTCATAATCGGATAGGATGGACTGCTTGATTGAAACATTTGTAAGTAATCTCTCAGCAATTCTACTTTTACAATAAGGCTATTAAAATGTAAGAATGAACCCATGGTCATGGCTGGAAGTGTTTTATGGGCAGATTGAACAACAATGTCTGCACCCATTTGTATGGCGGAAAGCGGGAAAGGGTCGCCAATAATAAAATGTGGTCCATGTGCTTCATCTACTAATACAGGGATGCCTCGAACATGTGCTTCGTTGATAATACTTTGTAAGTCATATACCATCCCGTAGTAGTTAGGGTAAGTCAAAATAATCGCCTTCACATCGGAATATCGTGTAATGGCTTCTTTTACTGTTTCGAGACTGACGCCCGTTGCAACCTTCCATCCTTGGTCAAATTCAGGCTCTAAAAATACAGGTTTTACTTTAGCTAGTCTCAGGGCATTTAGCACCGACTTATGGCAATTTCTTTGGACCAACACTATTTCATCTTCTGTACAAGCTGCCATAATCATTGCCAAATTACCGACCGTTGAACCATTTACAAGGAAAAAGCTTTTTTTCACCTGATATAGTTCTGCTAAAAGGCCTCCGCTTCAAATATTGCACCTTCGGGTGAGTGAGTCATCTAACCCCGTCAATTCAGTAGCATCTATTTGTAAAATCCCTTGAAAAACCTTTGAATTTTGTCCAAAAACACTTCCATATTTATGTCCAGGGACATGGAACGAAATTGGATTTTTACTGGCATGTTCCACTAATGCTTGATATAAAGGTATTTTTAATTGTTTATTCATTTTTATACTTCCTTTTATAGGTCTCATCTATTTTAACAAAAAAATAAAGCCCTTAAAGGACTTGTTAAGAAAAAATTTCTGGAGTTGTTATTTTTTTTAGTTGCTTTAGAAAGTATTTATATTTCGGATCATTTGTTTCTGTTTGTATTAAGTCGCTTTCGCATTCTGTGCAGATAAATGAAGTATATAGATGTATGCCTTTTGGTTTTAATTGATCACAAATCACGCACGTTTCCTCTAAATGACTATGTGCAAATAATGAACTCAATCCCTCCACCTCCATACACCTATTCTTCCCTTATTAATTAATTGTATACAATTTTTTGAATACACTTTTCGAGTCGCTCCTGTTTAATATGTTATGTAACGATTAACCATTGGGTGTATGTCTACCAACGAATTCTTTTAAAACACTTCGTACTTTTTTGTTTTTTACTTTGAAACAATTTATTGCCCACGATGTTCTACATGTCCTCTGATATATTAAAAAAAAAAGGACAACCCTTATCGGATTGTCCTTCACTTGCCTGGCAACGTCCTACTCTCACAGGGACAAAGTCCCAACTACCATCGGCGCTGAGAAGCTTAACTTCCGTGTTCGGTATGGGAACGGGTGTGACCTTCTCGCCTTAATTGCCAGACTATTTACTTTGAGGTTTCATTCCCTCAAAACTAGATAATGTAGAAGAAGTTGTAAAACCGAGTTCACCTTTAAAATGGTTAAGTCCTCGAACGATTAGTATCAGTCAGCTCCACACGTCACCGCGCTTCCACCTCTGACCTATCAACCTGATCATCTTTCAGGGTTCTTACTAGCTTGACGCTATGGGAAATCTCATCTTGAGGGGGGCTTCATGCTTAGATGCTTTCAGCACTTATCCCGTCCGCACATAGCTACCCAGCGATGCCTTTGGCAAGACAACTGGTACACCAGCGGTGCGTCCATCCCGGTCCTCTCGTACTAAGGACAGCTCCTCTCAAATTTCCTGCGCCCACGACGGATAGGGACCGAACTGTCTCACGACGTTCTGAACCCAGCTCGCGTACCGCTTTAATGGGCGAACAGCCCAACCCTTGGGACCGACTACAGCCCCAGGATGCGATGAGCCGACATCGAGGTGCCAAACCTCCCCGTCGATGTGGACTCTTGGGGGAGATAAGCCTGTTATCCCCGGGGTAGCTTTTATCCGTTGAGCGATGGCCCTTCCATGCGGAACCACCGGATCACTAAGCCCGACTTTCGTCCCTGCTCGACTTGTAGGTCTCGCAGTCAAGCTCCCTTATGCCTTTACACTCTACGAATGATTTCCAACCATTCTGAGGGAACCTTTGGGCGCCTCCGTTACTCTTTAGGAGGCGACCGCCCCAGTCAAACTGCCCACCTGACACTGTCTCCCACCCCGATCAGGGGTGCGGGTTAGAATTTCAATACAGCCAGGGTAGTATCCCACCGACGCCTCCACCGAAGCTAGCGCTCCGGCTTCTCAGGCTCCTACCTATCCTGTACAAGCTGTACCAAAATTCAATATCAGGCTACAGTAAAGCTCCACGGGGTCTTTCCGTCCTGTCGCGGGTAACCTGCATCTTCACAGGTACTATAATTTCACCGAGTCTCTCGTTGAGACAGTGCCCAGATCGTTACGCCTTTCGTGCGGGTCGGAACTTACCCGACAAGGAATTTCGCTACCTTAGGACCGTTATAGTTACGGCCGCCGTTTACTGGGGCTTCGATTCAGAGCTTCGCTTACGCTAACCCCTCCTCTTAACCTTCCAGCACCGGGCAGGCGTCAGCCCCT
>JAMQCR010000003.1:252500-267500 GCA_023702235.1 Neobacillus pocheonensis
TCCGGCCAATTCCATCCATCGGAGAGATCGCCCCATGTAAAACATGGTACAACCCGTTGAATTCCTTCATTTTCTCCATAGCGATCACATCTTTTGGATCCTGAACCACACAGATCATGCTTTTGTCCCTGCGCACATCCTCACAAATATAGCATGGGTCTTGATCAGTAATATGCCCACATACAGAACAATAACTAAGGTTTCGCTTTGCATTCACCAGTGCTTTTGCAAAATCAAGCACGGTATCTTCTTTCATACTTAAGACGAAAAAAGCCAGACGTGCGGCCGTTTCAGGCCGATACCTGGCAATTTCATAAAGCTATCAATCAGCTTTGAGATCGGTTCAGGATAATGCATTTTTTTCCTCTCCTAAAAAGGAAGATTCATTCCCTTTGTAAATTGCCCCATGGTATTGTTTGTTAGCTCATCAACCTTTTTAAGTGCATCATTGGTTGCAGCTAGGACGAGGTCTTGAAGCATTTCTACATCATCTGGGTCCACTGCCTCGGGATTGATTTTTACTTCTACTACTTCCTTATGACCTGTAACGATAACTGTTACCATTCCTCCGCCAGCAGTACCTTCAATCTTTTGCTGCCCTAATTCTTCTTGCGCTTTTGCCATTTCCTTTTGCATTTTTTGCATTTGCTTCATCATATTTTGCATATTACCCATTCCACCACGGTTCATTACAATTACCTCCAATTAATTAGTCAATAATTTCAACAAATTCAGCACCAAACAATTTTTTCGCCTCAGAAATATGCGGTTCTTCCTCTTGCTTGTTTTCACCATTCTCCCCTTCGTCGGCATGCTGAGTGCTCAAAAAGCTTTCTCTGATTGATACCCATTGCTCTTCAGGAACACCTACCAAAGAAAGGCGTTTTCCTACTAATTCATTTAATGCCGCTGTCATCGTTTCGATAAATCGGCTATTTTCCATCGCCATTTGACAGTGAATTTCGTGTTTAAATTTTACAATAAAGGCATTTGAGGAAGCAGCAACAGGTTCAGCTTCATTTAATAATGCCGCATGGGATTTCATTAGCCTGCTAAGCATTTCGCCCCATTTACCTTTAATTAGATTCAAATCACTTTTTGTCGCCTGTTTTAACACTTCATTTATTTTACCAATTGCTGGTTGGAATCCTTTTCTTGACGTTCGTTGAGCAGGTTTTTGTGCTGGAGGAGCTGATTCCTGCGTTACTGTAACTCCACTGGCCTTTAACTGTTGCAACTCATTTTCAAGCTGTTCAATTCTTGAAATCAATTGTGAGACTTGACTGGTCTGATTTTGTTCCGTTTGCTTCACTTCTATTTGACATAGTTTGACAATCGCAACCTCTAGGAAAATTCTTGGATGATTCGTCCAGCGCATTTCTTGCTGTGTTTTATTTAATAGATCGATAAGCTGATATATCTGTCCCGTCTGTATTGATTCTGCCATACGAAGGAAATCATCATCGAGCATAATTCTTTCTAAGGATTCCTCAAGATTTGGAGCTGTTTTAAAAAGCAGCATATCGCGATAAAACAAAATTAAATCCTCAATAAAACGTGTTGGATCTTTACCATGGAACAAAAGTTCATCCAGCGCCTCTAATCCACTTGAAACATCCTTCGCTTGGAAAGCATTCGTTAATTTGTTCAGAAAACCTTGTGACACAGACCCAGTGACGGTAAGTGCATCCTCTAAGCTAACTCGGTCTTGACTATAGGATATCGCCTGATCTAATAAGCTTAACGCATCTCGCATCCCGCCTTCTGCTGCTCTTGCAATCATTTGCAATGCTCGCTCTTCGCAGTCAACACCTGTTTCTTCGACAATTAACTTCATTCGATTCACAATCGATTGGGCTGTAATGCGTCTAAAGTCGAATCGTTGGCACCTAGAGATAATGGTCAGCGGTATTTTATGCGGCTCCGTTGTAGCCAAAATAAAAATCACATGTTTTGGCGGTTCTTCTAACGTTTTTAGCAGGGCATTAAAAGCGCTAATTGATAGCATATGCACTTCATCAATGATATAGACCTTATACTTAACAGCTGTCGGAGCAAATTTAACCTTATCAAGAACATCGCGCATTTCTTCCACACGTGAGTTTGACGCAGCGTCAAATTCCAGAACATCCGGAATCGTTCCATTTGTAATCCCTAGGCAAGCTGCACATTGATTACAAGGCTCCGATACTGGTGCACACTCACAATTGACTGCTTTTGCTAAAATTTTCGCTGCACTGGTTTTACCTGTTCCTCTTGGTCCAGAAAATAAATAGGCGTGAGAAATCTTCTGTTGAAGCAGGGCGTTTTGCAATGTCTTGGTCACATGTTCTTGTCCTACTACATCTAAGAAGCTTTGAGGACGCCAAACACGATATAAAGCCTGATAAGCCAAAAAACACCGCCCCCTTCCGAATTTTCATCTAATTTATTATAACTTATCTAATTTCTTTTTTCCAAAACCAATTCATCAGAGTTCACAAAAAAACTCATCTCACATATAGAGATGAGTTTTTACTATGGGCATATGTATAGACTGCCGTGCACCTTCCTTCGACTGACGCCCATAAGCGTTACTTAAGCAGTTAGCTCGGCCTAGGCAACCCTGCGGCACATGGGAGCGTCCACTTAATGCTGCTTCCTTCCGGACCTGACATGGTTCGTGGATTCCCATTGCGCAGGACCAAGGCGTCAACACCACTTACTTAAGGCAGACCCTACAGGACATCAGCCTCAGAGAAGGGATTCAGTCTCGCTAGAGCGGATTGCGAGTACAGGGCACCGCTACCTCCCCACCTAGCACGGCAAAGTTGATAACAAGTTTTAAGCGCGTCGTTTATGACGCTTTTTTAGTATACAAACATTCTCAGAAAAAATCAATCTTTATCCCCTGTAAATTCCTGTCACCTATTCCAATTGTGCTTCTCTGGCTCTTTTTTTGGCCAATTTTCTTCTTTTCCTAATTCCGCGGAAAAAGCTTGAGAGCATGCCGCCGCACTCGTCTTCCAATACTCCTTTAGTAAGCTCACATTGGTGGTTGAAGCGCTCATCCTGAAGGAGATTCATGAAGGTTCCTGCACACCCGCCCTTTGGGTCTGCCGCTCCATAAACCACTCTCTTTACTCTTGATAAGATAATCGCTCCACAGCACATTGGGCATGGCTCCAATGTTACATATAGGGTCACATCTTCAAGCCGCCACGACCCCCTCACCCGACAAGCCTCATCAATCGCCAGAAGTTCAGCATGAGCAGTCGCCTTTTGCTGACTTTCCCTCAAGTTATACGCCCGAGAAATAATTTCATCACCAAGAACGATTACCGCTCCAATTGGTACCTCATTTAATTCTTCCGCTCTTTTCGCTTCCTTTATCGCCTCTTTCATAAAGTATTCATCTAGGTTCTGATCTATCCTCATCACGTTTCCCCTTTTAATAGGATAAAAATTACTGCTACTCTCCAAAATATAACAGAAGGAGAGAACTATATGAATGATATCCGCCCTGCCCTAATTATTATTGACATGATTAATAACTTTGATTTTTCCCATGGTGCCATTCTTGCCAGAAAGACACTCCCTATCGCCCATTCAATTATGGAATTAAAGAATAGCTTTAATAATAAAAAGTTACCTGTTATTTTTGTCAATGACCATTATAATTTATGGCAAGCCGACTATGGGAAAATTATCATTTTTTGCAAAAATGAAGAGAGTGCTCCAATATTAAAACTATTGCTTCCTGAAAAGAATGATTACTTTAGATGACTTGGATAATCAGTATGCGTTAACAATGATGGAAAATGTTTTGAAGGCTAAGCCCCCTCCTAGCAACCATGAAATTTACAATCATTTTAACATTTATCCGCCTCCACCCTCATAAAATAGCTGTAGCGTATGTTTACAGGGAGGGGATAGGATGCAAATTCATGTGGTTCAAAGGAATGAATCATTAGAAAGTATTTCCAGGACATATCATACAACAGCTAAAGATATAACAGATGCAAATGAGTTACCAAATCCAAACAATCTTGTGGTGGGACAATCAATTGTGATACCGATCATCGGCAGCTTTTATTACGTTCAGCAAGGAGATAGCCTATGGACGATTTCACAAAAATTTGGAGTACCACCCGAGGAGCTTGCTTCCGTAAACCATATTTCCGTTAACCAACATCTCCAGGTGGGTTATCGGCTCTATATTCCAAGAACGATGAAAAGAAATGCTGAATTTAATGGTTATGTAGAACCTCGCGGAGCATCAGTTGCTCCACAATTAGAAAACAGCGCCCGTGAGGCTGCACCTTATTTAACCTATTTAGCCCCTTTCGCTTTTCAGGCCGTCGCGACGGGACATTGAAGGAACCACAGTTAAATAATTTCCCTTCGATTGCAAAAACCAATCATAATGTATTAATGATGGTTATTAACAATCAGGAAAACGATCAATTTAGTGATGAATTAGGGCGAATTATATTAACTGATATCGCAGTTCAAGACAAATTTTTAAACAACATTGTTACGACTGCAAAAAAATACGGATTCAGAGATATACACTTTGACTTTGAATATTTACGCCCAGTCGATCGCGAGGCCTACAATAATTTTTTAAGAAAAGCAAAGGCAAGATTTAAAAGTGAAGGCTGGCTGATGTCGACAGCACTGGCTCCAAAGACAAGTGCTACGCAAAAAGGCAAATGGTATGAAGGACACGACTATAAGGCACATGGAGAAATCTCCGACTTTGTTGTCATCATGACCTATGAATGGGGCTACAGCGGTGGCCCTTGTGGCCGTGTCCCCAATTGATCAAGTAAAAAGAGTTTTAGATTATGCAGTAACAGATATACCCTCAACTAAAATCCTTATGGGACAGAACCTGTATGGCTATGATTGGACCTTACCGTTTGTTCAAGGAACGGTGGCAAAGGCGGTCAGCCCACAACAAGCGATTCAGCTTGCAGCAAGCCACAATGTCCCTATACTCTATGATACAAAAGCGCAAGCTCCTCACTTCAACTATACCGATTCAGCAGGGAAGCATCATGAGGTATGGTTTGAAGATGCCCGCTCCATCCAAGCAAAGTTTAACTTAATCAAAGAGCTAAATATAAGAGGAATGAGCTACTGGAAACTCGGTTTGGCTTTTCCGCAAAACTGGTTATTAATCACAGATAATTTCACAGTCACGAAAAAACCAACTTAAAATTTTCGACCAGAAACTGCCGGCATTCGGCAGTTTCTTCATATATTCGACATATAACTACCTTCACCTAAATATTCCATATCCCTTCCTGTTACAGATTGTGATAGAATATTCTTTGTGTCATTTTGAGGTTAAAATTATCCGGATCAGTTTGGTTAATCATAGAAAGTGCAGGCAGTTGGAGAAGGAGGAACAGTAACATGGGGGCTACTCCCTTTATTACCGTTGAAGGGCCGATTGGTGTAGGGAAGACATCTCTCGCAAAAGCCATTTCAAACCAATTTAATTTTGCTTTATTAAAAGAGATTGTTGATGAGAATCCATTTTTAGGGAAATTTTATGAAAACATCGAAGAATGGAGTTTCCAAACGGAAATGTTTTTCCTCTGCAATCGCTATAAGCAACTAGGGGATATTAATACGCATTACTTAAGCAGGAATCAAGCGGTTGTAGCAGATTATCATATTTTAAAAAACCTGATTTTTGCCCAAAGAACCTTAAATACAGATGAGTATACAAAGTACTTTAAGATTTATCAAATTCTTACAGAAGATATGCCAAAACCTAATGTCATTATTTATCTAAATGCCAGCCTTGATACACTTTTAAAGCGTATCAAATTAAGAGGGCGCGAAGTTGAGAAAAATATCAGCCCTTTATATTTAGAGCAGCTATCGATTGATTATGAAGTAGCCATAACGAGCTTTGAAAAAATGCATCCGGAAATACCTGTTCTCCGATTTAATGGCGATGAGTTGGATTTCGTGAAGAGCGAACAGGATTTAAACCATATTTTTGAAAAGCTTTCACTTTCATTAAAAACAAACAGCTGGACAAACATATTATAAGATCAGGGGGATGTTCGTGAGTATCGTTATTGGTGGTATGATTGGTCTTGGAAAAACAAGTGTAGCAGATACATTGAATGCACACTTTCAAAATAAAGGAATCGAGAGTAAGGTTTTTTATGAAGCGGTGGATGATAACCCGATTCTTCCTCTCTATTATGAACTGACTCCTGAAGAGTTAGAGGCAAAAAGAATTCCGTTTCTCTTGCAACTATTCTTTTTAAATAAACGCTTTAAAACCGTAAAAGAATGCATTAACTGGCAAGAGCCTATTTACACAATTCAAGATCGTTCAATTTATGAAGATTGGTATTTTGCTTATGTAAATAAAAACTTAGGCAGAATTTCGGAGCTCGAGTTCAAAATTTATGAAGAGCTTGTTGAAAACATGATGGAAGAGCTAAATGAACTTCCAAAAAAGGCACCAGATTTAATGGTTTACTTAAAGGGCTCCTTTGATACGGTAATCGACCGCATTATGGCCCGGGGCAGAAGCTTTGAAATTAACCCTGAGCTGAAAGAGTATTACTTCGAAGTATGGAAGGGATACGATGAATGGGTAATGAATCAGTACGGTGCAAGCGAAGTACTAATCATTGATATGGATACGACAGATGTCGTCAAAAGTAATGAAGACGCCCTAAGAGTTTGTCGTGAGGTTGAAGAGAAATTAAAGGAAATATTGAATAGATCAAAAGCACATATTGGTTAAACCAATATGTGCTTTTTTTGGCTAAATTAAAAAAATCCATAAAAAAAATCGTTACAATTTCTTGTAACGATTTTTATCTCCAGTTTTTATGCGCGAAAGTAAATGATAATACTAGTTATGGAGGAGGAAGAGGGATTCGAACCCCCGCGCGGTTTGACCCGCCTGTCGGTTTTCAAGACCGATCCCTTCAGCCAGACTTGGGTATTCCTCCGTATCGACAAAAAATATATTAACATTAATTTCAAACTACGTCAACAGTTATAAATAAATTTTTCCGGACGGACATAAATCCATCCGGAACATTCCATTACTCTGGTTTGATTATATTACGATTTCCCATGTATGGTTGTAAAACAGTCGGGATAACCACACTGCCATCATCTTGCTGGTAATTTTCCAAAATAGCAGCAACCGTTCTTCCAATTGCGAGACCAGAACCATTTAAGGTATGAACATGTTCAGGCTTTGCCTTTGGATCGCGGCGGAAGCGAATGTTTGCACGACGAGCTTGGAATGCCTCAAAATTACTACAAGAAGAAATTTCACGATACATACTGTAACTAGGAATCCAAACTTCAATATCATATTTTTTCGCAGCCGTAAAGCCAAGATCACCAGTGCACATGCTCAGCACACGATAGGGAAGTTCAAGCAATTGCAATACTCTCTCAGCATTATTGGTTAGCTTTTCTAGCTCCTCATAGGAATCCTCTGGCTTTACGAACTTGACAAGTTCCACCTTATTGAATTGGTGCTGACGAATTAATCCTCGAGTATCCCTTCCTGCAGAGCCTGCCTCTGAGCGGAAGCAAGCGCTGTACGCTGCAAAACGGATTGGAAGCTCATCGCCACTTAAAATTTCATCCCGATGGAGATTCGTGACTGGTACCTCCGCGGTTGGAATTAAGAAGTAGTCTTCTTTTTCAATTAAAAAGGCGTCTTCCTCAAACTTAGGCAGCTGGCCTGTTCCTGTCATACTGGCACGGTTTACTAAGTAAGGCGGTAGAATCTCCGTGTAGCCATGCTCATCAACATGAAGGTCGAGCATAAAGCTAATTAATGCACGTTCAAGGCGGGCTCCAAGGCCTTTGTAAAAGACAAAACGACTTCCGGTAACCTTGCCCGCACGTTCAAAGTCCAGTATCCCTAATTGGTCAGCAATATCCCAATGCGCCTTTGCTTCGAACTCAAACTGACGAATCTGACCCCATTTTCTAATCTCGATATTATCATCTTCAGATTCACCAATTGGAACGCTCTCATGAGGGATATTCGGGATGCTTAGGAGCAATAACTCGAGTGTCTCTTCCACACCACGCAGTTCATCGTCTAATGATTTAATTTGGTCGCCAACCTCACGCATTTCCTGAATTAAGTGATCAGCATTCTGCTTTTCGCGCTTTAAGGCAGCTACTTGCCCCGAGACATCATTCCGTTTGCTTTTTAATTGTTCAGATTCCACAATTAATTCCCGTCTTTTTTGATCAAGTTCTTCAAACCGCCCCAGGTCGGTTAAGTCTTCTCCTCGATGCTGGAGTCTGTCCTTCACTTCAGTAAAATTAGCCCTTAAAAATTTTAAATCAAGCATATTAATGCCTCCCCTTTGGAAAAAAATAAAAAACTCCCGCCCCTAAAACAGGGACGAGAGTTACCCGCGTTACCACCCTGGTTAACAGTCAAAGACTGTTCACCTTGAAAAATTTTAACGGTTTCTACCGAAAGTACTTATTAACCCCCAATGGGGCGTTCCGCACCTTACTCGAGGAGGGATTCACAAGCTTCATCCACCGATTTACACCAGCCACCGGCTCTCTTAAGAATGAGGTTCTCGTTACTAATTCCTCTCATTGCTTTAACTTTATTAGAATTTAGTATATTTAAATTTACTATAATTATTAGCAATTTGCAACCAAATTATACTAGATGTTTTGCTTTTGCTTCCTTCACCATTTCAACAAAGTAAGCCGTAAGGCGATGATTGTCTGTCAGTTCAGGATGGAAGGAGCAGCCAAGAAATTGCCCTTCCCGTGCGGCAACAATGCGGTCATTGTGCTTCGAAAGAATTTCAACCTCTGGACCTGCCTCGACGATGTGCGGCGCCCGAATAAACACAGCTGGGAAACTCTCAGTAACTCCATTGATCGCGAGGTCAGCCTCAAAGCTGTCTACTTGGCGACCAAAAGAATTTCGTTCAACCGTAATGTCCATCGCTCCGATATGCGGGTCATGGCCAATTATGTTTTTTGCTAGAAGAATCAGGCCGGCACATGTGCCGAACATTGGTTTTCCTTCGCTGGCAAATTCCTTCAATGCATCCATAAAATCGTACTTGTCAATCAAGCGGCGCATTGCCGTGCTTTCTCCACCGGGAAGAATCAGGCCATCTACCTCTTTTAATTCTTCTTTTCTTTTTATGGCAATCGCTTCGACGCCACATTCTTCTACCGATCTTATGTGTTCACGAACTGCGCCTTGCAAGGCAAGAACTCCTATTTTCACCATAAAAATACTCCTTTTGTAACGTATCAGGCTATTCCTGTACTTCGAAAACTGTCTAGCTTCAGTGCCTAGGGGCTTATTACCAGCCGCGTTCCTGCATGCGGGCTTCAGGTGCTAGTGATGAAATTTCGATGCCTTTCATTGGCGTACCAAGATCCTTTGAAAGCTCGGCAATCAATTTATAGTCTTGGTAGTGTGTAGTAGCTTCAACGATTGCTCTTGCAAATTTGGCAGGGTTTTCAGATTTGAAAATACCGGAGCCAACAAATACCCCGTCCGCACCCAATTGCATCATTAGAGCCGCATCAGCAGGCGTTGCTACCCCACCAGCTGCAAAGTTAACTACTGGAAGGCGACCAAGACGTTTAATTTCAAGAAGCAATTCAAATGGTGCACCTAAAAGCTTAGCTTCTGTCATAAGCTCGTCTTCGTTCATTCCTACAACTTTACGCACTTGAGCATTAACCTTACGGATGTGGCGAACTGCTTCTACGATGTTTCCAGTTCCAGGTTCACCCTTTGTACGAAGCATGGAAGCCCCTTCACCAATCCTGCGAGCAGCCTCACCAAGATCGCGGCAACCACAAACAAACGGTACAGTATATTCTTTTTTATATAAATGGAATTCTTCATCTGCAGGTGTTAATACTTCGCTTTCATCGATATAGTCAACACCCATAGCTTCAAGGATACGAGCTTCAACAATATGACCGATTCTTGCTTTGGCCATAACAGGGATTGTAACAGCACCTAATACGTCCTCAACAATTCGTGGATCGGCCATTCTTGCAACGCCGCCAGCTGCACGAATATCTGAAGGTACGCGTTCCAAGGCCATTACAGCTACTGCTCCTGCTTCCTCAGCAATTTTAGCCTGTTCTGCATTGATAACGTCCATAATGACGCCACCCTTTTGCATTTCTGCCATTCCCCGTTTAACACGATCTGTTCCAATTGTCATTTTAAATCCCCCTTGAGTTTTATTGTAAGAATTTTTTGAAAAATCTTATTTTAAAATAGGATTTTTATGTTTCCATAAAGAAACATAACAACAAAAAAGGATTCCTGTCAAGACAAGAATCCTTTTTTGAAAAATATTCCTACTATTATTTATTACTTAAACCATCCTTTAACAGTAGTGGAAATACCATGGAACATATTTCCAAAGAAACCGCCAATGCCCCTCATTGATAAGACAAACCAGTTGGCTTTTTCAACATCCTGTGCGGCAACTACAGGAACTGATGCCTTACTCTCGCCATCTTTCGTTAAGTAACTTATCTTGTTGCCTGTTTTTGGCTGCACCGTTAAATACCCAACTATGTCGCCTTTTTTAATTGGAGCAATAAGCGCACCATTTTTATCTACCTTTGATTGATCTAAGACTAGAACTGGCTGGTAATTTTTTTCATCACCATTTGGAATCGTCATATTGAGTGCTGATTTTGTATAAATTTCTACTTGACTTTCTTTTCCTTTGATTACTTTAAGTGTTTTCTGGCTTTTAACTTCGTAATGCTTAGGAACAATTTGTTCCTTCGTAAAGTTACTAAATGCATAATCAAGCATTTTTCTTGTCTCAGCAAAGCGTGCCTGATATCCGCCTTTACCTGTACCGTCTGTTGCATTTTGAACAACCGTAATAAATCGTTTTCCATCACGCATCGCTGTCCCGGTAAAACAGTAACCAGCAAAGTCAGTCGTACCTGTTTTTAATCCGTCCATACCCTGATAGCCATAAACTAGAGAAGGTAACATCCAGTTCCAGTTATCCATTTTGATTTGGTCACTAGTTCCTTGCCTGAACATCTTTGTAGGCGTGCTCGCCGTTTTTAAGACATCTGGGAAATCATTAATTAAATGGAATGCTAATGTCGCTACCGACCGTGATGACATCACATTCTCATCTGTTGGTCCACCTGAAGGCTGTTCACCCTTATAATCGCTATTATTTAATCCTGTTGCGTTAACAAATTTAAAGTTTTTCAATCCTAGCTTTTTACCCATATCATTCATCATTTTGACAAAATTTGCTTCGGAACCACCAATCACCTCTGACAAGGCAATTGTTGCACCATTTGCTGAGTAAATAGCCATTGCTTGATATAGCTCTTGGACTTTATACTTTCCGTCACGGCGTAATGGAACATTGGATAGGTTACGGTTTTGGGAAATTTTATAAACTAAATCATCAACCGAATACTCTTGATCCCATTTCACCTTTCCATGTTTAATCTCATCGAGCAGTATGTACTCCGTCATCATTTTGGACATACTTGCAATTCCAAGCGGACTATCTGCATTCTTTTCATATAAAACTTGTCCCGTTTGACCATCGACTAAAATCGCACCACTTGCGTTAACATTTAATGGCACCGTCTCAGCTTCAGCTTTATTCAGGCCAGCAAATAGGCTAAAAACCATAATCATTGCCAAAAAACTAGCAATATACTTTTGATATAAATGTTTGTTCACTATTACGCCCTCCAACGAATTAATACACCTTGGTTATTTTAACATAACTCTATAGCAAAGCATAGCTAGAGCAATAGCCAATCTTCTTTCCATATTCGTTATAATTTCCATATAACCTAGGACTATTTTAGGATAAAAAAAGTGAAGTACTAGCTCTTTCCACATAAAAAATCGAGAAGGAGTACAAAACCCCTTCTCGATTTTTTATGATTATGATAATGAATAATTTGGTGCTTCTTTTGTAATTTGTACATCGTGTGGGTGACTTTCCCTTAATCCAGCACCAGTCATCTTAATAAATTGTGCCTTATTTCTTAATTCGTCTAGGTCCTTCGTACCGCAATAACCCATTCCGGAGCGCAGGCCTCCAATTAATTGATAAACGGTCTCTGCTAAAGGTCCTTTATATGGCAGGCGTCCTTCTATCCCCTCAGGAACGAATTTTTTATTATCTTCTTGGAAATATCGGTCTTTTGAACCCTTTTCCATTGCCGCAACTGAACCCATTCCGCGATATACCTTAAAGCGACGCCCTTGGAATATTTCAGTCTCACCTGGGCTTTCAGATACTCCCGCAAGCAAACTACCCAGCATAACAGCATGTCCACCAGCAGCAAGTGCTTTTACGATGTCTCCAGAGTATTTAATACCACCATCTGCAATAACGGCCTTACCATGCTTCATGGCTTCTGTAGCGCAATCAAAGACCGCTGTAATTTGTGGAACACCGACACCCGCAACGACCCTTGTCGTACAAATTGAGCCTGGTCCTATTCCGACCTTGACGATGTCCACTCCTGCTTCAATTAAGGCTTTAGTTGCTTCGGCTGTCGCAACATTTCCGGCAATAATCGTTAAATCAGGATAAGCGTTTCTAATTTCCTGGACAGTATCTAGTACACCCTTAGAATGACCATGTGCAGTGTCGACAACAATGACATCGACGTTAGCCTTAACAAGCTTGTCAACACGTTTCATGGTGTCTTTCGTAACTCCTACAGCGGCACCGGCTAAAAGACGACCTTGCTTATCTTTAGCTGAGTTTGGGAATTCAATGACCTTTTCGATATCCTTAATCGTAATGAGTCCCTTTAAAACTCCCTGGTCACTTACAAGTGGCAGCTTTTCAATTTTGTATTTTTGGAGAATTGCTTCCGCCTCTTTTAAGGTGGTTCCCACTGGCGCTGTGACAAGTTTCTCCTTCGTCATAACATCGGAAATTTTAAAGGAATAATCTTGAATAAAGCGAAGATCCCTGTTTGTGATGATACCCACAAGCTTTTGTTCTTCAAGATTATTAACAATTGGTACACCTGAAATCCGATATTTGCCCATTAGATGTTCTGCATCAAAGACTTGATGTTCAGGCGTTAAAAAAAACGGGTCGGTAATGACACCACTTTCCGATCGCTTTACCTTCTCAACCTGCTCGGCCTGCTGTTCAATCGTCATGTTTTTATGGATGATCCCTAAACCGCCTTGACGGCATAGAGATTGCCATTTCAGATTCAGTAACTGTATCCATTCCCGCACTAATAATCGGTATATTAAGCTTTACATTTGATGACAATTCAACTTGAAGATTGACATCCCTCGGTAGAACCTCTGATTTCCCCGGAATTAATAGTACATCATCGAAGGTCAATCCTTCTTTTGCAAATTTAGTTTCCCACATTTTACACCCTCCAGGATAAAAATTTTTATTTGTAGGTTATCAATTGGACAAAATACTGTCAAGGAAGAAGAACTTAATTAATTTTTCTGAAAAAGGGGATTTCTACTTTGAGCATACAATTTAATGGCTGGAAAAGCTACGCCTGCTTTTTTTCTGCAGAATATTGTCAAGTTTATTTAAAGAATAGCTATCATAAATCCAGCCTTGATAATCCAGAACAAAAGGGCTACGAAAACTGCTATCCCTTTCTTTATTATTTAGAACATGGTCAGATTTATTACGAACAGGCAGAAAAGGCACCACTTATCTTAAAACCAATTCTACTTTTTTATGGACTCGTCCATTTAATTAAGGCGTGTATCCTTACTATTGATCCATCCTATCCGGAAACGACAACTGTACTGGCACATGGTGTTTCAACACGTAAAAGAAAAAAGCAAAATTATCAGTTCTTCCAAGATGAGGTCAAATTTCAAAAGAATGGACTTTATCCCTTTATGTCCGAAAAGATGTTCCACATGAAACAATTGGAAGGGGAAAAAGCCACGATGGAAGAATTACTTCAGCAAATACCAGAGTTGGATGAGTTATTTTACTTACTCGAAGGTAAGAGGACATTCATAAAAATTCATTCTCATGAAGAACAATTTATGATACCAAATAGCATTTTAGACAACTATCATATGACAGAGAATCGTTTTAAGGAGTTTTTTGCTTCAAAGTTTGAAAAACCAATTGAATTTTCTAATGAGGGTCTTATTTTTACAATGAATGAAAGTTCTCTTAAAGGCACTTCACCTTTAAAATATAATTTGGATAGTGGATTTTATGCCCTTCCAATAAAAAAAGTAGACTCTCTCCATTTACCAGAGCTGCTTATTCATTATTTACTTCTTTATAACTTAAGTATGATTGCTCGTTATGAAACCGAGTGGTGGAGTGAATTAACGAAAATGATGCCAAACAAGGATTACCCATTTATCCAATCCTTCCTAAATATTACCTCACAAAAAGGGCCTATTTAATTTATCAGTATTTGATGAGTAATAAAATTAAGAAAGGTGAAGTTTAAGATCTTTTTCAAAATACAAAAAAGGACAATCCTAATCAGGTTGTCCTTCACTTGCCTGGCAACGTCCTACTCTCACAGGGACAAAGTCCCAACTACCATCGGCGCTGAGAAGCTTAACTTCCGTGTTCGGTATGGGAACGGGTGTGACCTTCTCGCCTTAATTGCCAGACTATTTACTTTGAGGTTTCATTCCCTCAAAACTAGATAATGTAGAAGAAGTTGTAAAACCGAGTTCACCTTTAAAATGGTTAAGTCCTCGAACGATTAGTATCAGTCAGCTCCACACGTCACCGCGCTTCCACCTCTGACCTATCAACCTGATCATCTTTCAGGGTTCTTACTAGCTTGACGCTATGGGAAATCTCATCTTGAGGGGGGCTTCATGCTTAGATGCTTTCAGCACTTATCCCGTCCGCACATAGCTACCCAGCGATGCCTTTGGCAAGACAACTGGTACACCAGCGGTGCGTCCATCCCGGTCCTCTCGTACTAAGGACAGCTCCTCTCAAATTTCCT
>JAMQCR010000003.1:272500-919912 GCA_023702235.1 Neobacillus pocheonensis
TCTTCTTCTTCTTCCTTTTCTACCTTAGCTACAGTTGCAACATATTCGTTTTCATTTTCCTTAATACTAATGAGTTTTACACCCTGTGTGTTTCGGCCCATGGTAGAGATTCCAGCTACATCTGTACGAATAAGAACACCGCCTGTTGTAATGAGCATCAGATCTTCTTCACCCGTTACAGCTCTCATTGAAACAAGATCTCCATTTTTCTCCGTAATGTGGCAAGTCTTAATTCCTTTACCACCTCTACCTTGAATCCGATATTCAGATGCTGGTGTCCGTTTACCGTAACCATTTTTCGTTACAATGAGGACATCATTATCCTCTTCTAAAACTTCCATGCCAACTACTTCATCATCACGGTCTAACGTGATTCCCTTTACCCCTGTAGCTGTTCTGCCCATTGATCTAACATCAGTTTCTGGGAAGCGGATCAGCATTCCTTTTTTTGTGCCGATAATCATATGTTTAGTTCCATCTGTTAAACGGACAGAAATTAATTCATCACCTTCACGCAAATTTAAGGCTATTAAGCCATTATTGCGGATATTCGCAAAGGATGTTAACGGTGACCGTTTCGAAATTCCCTCTTTTGTTGTGAAGAATAAGGACCAATCATCCACAAATTCTTCAACAGGAATGATCGCATTAACCCATTCCCCTTTTTCAATTCCTAAAAGATTGATTATTGGAATCCCTTTTGCAGTACGGCTATATTCTGGAATTTCATAACCTTTAGATCGATATACTTTCCCTTTATTGGTAAAGAAGAGAATAGTATCATGTGTTGAGGTTGTAATTAAATGCTCAACAAAGTCATCTTCATTGGTGCCCATTCCTTGAATGCCACGACCACCACGTCTTTGGGCGCGATAGGTAGAAACAGGAAGACGTTTAACATATCCGTTGTGTGTTAAAGTAATGACAATATTTTCGCGTGGAATTAAATCTTCATCCTCGATATTTTCAATTCCGCCAGTTACAATTTCTGTACGACGTTTATCATTAAATCGTTCTTTAATTTCGAGCATTTCTTCGCGAATGATTTCAAGAACCTTTTCCTCATCGGCCAAAATAGCCTTTAATTCAGCTATTAGCTTGACTAAATTTTGATATTCTTCCTCAATTTTTTCCCTCTCTAAGCCTGTTAAACGCTGCAAGCGCATATCAAGAATAGCTTGGGCTTGTTTTTCAGAAAGATTGAATTTTGTCATCAAGCCTTCGCGAGCAATATCTGTTGTCTGCGAGCTACGAATTAAACTAATGACTTCATCTAGATGATCCAAGGCAATCCTTAAGCCATCTAAAATATGTGCACGTGCTTCTGCTTTACGTAACTCAAACTCTGTTCTCCTACGAATAACCACTTTTTGGTGGTCTAAGTAATGGACTAAACATTGCTTAAGATTCAGCACTTTTGGATGTCCATTAACAAGGGCCAATGTGTTGATTCCAAAGCTAGTCTGTAAAGCTGTATGTTTATATAAATTATTTAAGAGGACATTAGCATTCGCATCCTTACGAACCTCAATAACGATCCGCATCCCTTTACGGTCGGATTCATCTCTCAGGTCTGTAATGCCATCGATTTTTTTATCGCGAGCTAATTCTGCAATCTTTTCAACCAATCTAGCTTTATTTACCTGGTATGGCAGCTCATTTACAATGATAACTTCTTTACCATTCGATTTTTGTTCAATTTCTACTTTGCCTCGGACAATGATTGACCCTCTGCCTGTTTCGTATGCTTTCCGAATACCACTACGGCCAAGAATGATCCCCCCGTAGGGAAATCGGGACCTGGAATGATTTCCATTAATTCTTGAATACTGATTTCAGCGTCATGACTAATGGCTAATACTCCATCGATGACCTCTCCAAGCTGGTGTGGAGGAATATTTGTCGCCATACCAACAGCAATACCTGTTGTCCCGTTGACTAAAAGGTTCGGAAATCTCGCAGGTAGAACAACAGGCTCCCTTTCCTCCCCATCATAGTTATCCTGATAATCAATGGTATCTTTATTGATATCTCTTAATAATTCCATCGAAATTTTGGACATTCTGGATTCTGTATAACGCATTGCCGCTGCCGCATCACCGTCGACGGAACCGAAGTTTCCATGTCCATCTACGAGCATATAACGATAGTTGAAGTCCTGCGCCATTCGTACCATTGTTTCATAAACGGCAGAATCTCCATGTGGATGATATTTACCGATTACATCCCCAACGATACGAGCAGATTTTTTATATGGTTTGTCCGAATGCATTCCAAGGTCATGCATAGCATAAAGAATGCGGCGATGAACCGGTTTCAACCCATCTCGAACATCCGGAAGGGCACGTGAAACAATAACACTCATCGCATAGTCAAGAAACGAAGATTTCATCTCCTGACTGATATTAATCTCTTTTATTTGAGGATTTGGTGTTTCAGCCATATTTGGTACCTCCTATTATTGACGCTTAACCCTGATCAATCACCAGATGATCCAGGTAAAAAGAAAAAGGAGGATAGTGGTCGCCCCTCTACCCTTTTCTATATATCTAAATTCTTTACGTATTGTGCATTTGCTTCGATGAAGTTACGACGGGGTTCCACTTTGTCTCCCATTAACATCTCAAACGTTTCGTCTGCTTCTATCGCATCTTCAAGGCTAACCTGAAGCATTGTTCTAGTTGAAGGATCCATCGTTGTTTCCCATAATTGTTCAGGATTCATTTCTCCTAATCCTTTATACCGTTGGATATTGGGCTTAGGTGTTGCCGGCAACTCTGCAAAAATCCGTTCAAGTTCTTTATCGTTATAGGCATACTCAACTCGTTTTCCTTGTTGAACTTTATATAACGGCGGTTGGGCAATATAGATATAACCGGCTCTAAAATTTGTCTCATGTAACGGTAAAAAAACGTTAAGATAAGCGTTCGAATATGAGCACCATCTACATCCGCATCCGTCATGATAACTACTTTATGGTAACGGGCTTTAGAAATATCAAAATCTTCCCCGATTCCAGTACCGATAGCTGTAATCATCGCCCTAACCTCATTGTTAGAAAGAATCTTATCCAGCCGCGCTTTTTCAACATTAAGTATTTTCCCCCGGAGTGGCAGAATCGCTTGGAAATGGCGGTCATGGCCTTGTTTTGCTGAACCGCCTGCCGAATCACCCTCAACGATATAGATTTCACTTTCTGATGGGTCTTTGGACGAACAGTCTGCTAATTTCCCAGGTAAACTTGAAACCTCTAAAGCACTTTTCCGACGAGTCAGTTCCCTTGCTTTTTTCGCAGCAAGTCTTGCTCTAGCAGCCATCAAGCCTTTATCAATTACTTTTCGGGCTACTATTGGGTTTTCTAACAAGAACTTCTCAAAATGATTAGCGAATACAGCATCCGTAATCGTTCTAACTTCTGAGTTTCCGAGCTTTGTCTTTGTTTGCCCTTCAAATTGTGGATCAGGGTGTTTAATTGAGACAATAGCAGTCAAACCTTCACGAACATCTTCACCAGAGAGATTGGTATCATTTTCTTTAATAATCCCATTTTTTCTTGCATAATCGTTTATTACTCTTGTTAAAGCAGTCTTAAAACCAGATTCATGTGTCCCGCCTTCATACGTATGAATATTGTTTGCAAAAGAGTAAATGCTTTCTGTATAGCCTTCGTTATATTGAAGCGCAACTTCAACGGTAATTCCTTCGCGGTCGCCCTCTATATAAATTGGCTCTTCATGAACTACTTCTTTTGTGCGGTTTAAATGCTCTACATAAGATTTAATTCCGCCTTCGTAGTAGTACTCATTTTGTTTATTTGGGGTGCGCTTATCTTCAATTGTGATTTTGATCCCGCGGTTAAGAAAAGCAAGCTCACGGAGTCGCGTTGCAAGTATGTCATATTCATATTCCAATGTTTCAGTAAAGATTTCCCCATCCGGCTTAAAGTGAGTAATCGTACCCGTTTTGTCTGTGGTTCCAATTACCTCCAATTCCGTAACAGGTACTCCTCGTTCAAATTTTATTAAGTAAATATTACCGTCACGATGGACATAAACCTCAAGCTCTGTAGAGAGGGCATTAACAACCGAAGCGCCTACACCATGGAGACCCCCAGAAACTTTATAGCCGCCGCCGCCAAATTTTCCCCCAGCATGGAGAACAGTCATGATTACTTCTACTGCTGGTCTGCCCATTTTTTCTTGAATTCCAACCGGAATACCTCGTCCATTATCAGTAACCGTGATGCTATTGTCTTCTTCAATGATGACATTAATTTCATCACAGTAGCCCGCCAAAGCCTCATCAATACTATTATCAACAATCTCCCAAACAAGATGATGAAGGCCTTTCCGCTCGTGGAACCGATATACATACCCGGTCTTTTTCTAACTGCCTCCAGTCCCTCAAGAACCTGAATTTGCTCTGCCCCATAGGCTTGTTCCTCGACTGCTTTTTGTTCCATTGTCACCATTACTCACCTGCACTTTCTTACAAAAATAAATCTATTTTCTAAAAAAAAATTTTATTCATTTGTCAAAATTCCTGCATATTTACTTGACTTGAACGTTTCTTTAAAGTTCCGGAAGCGATTGGGGATAAGTAAACTTTGTCGTATGTTATCACGACCGATTTAAAGGGGTTTTTTGATAGGTTGACTAATTTATTTTCATGATATTTTATAAACTCTTCTACCAATTTCGATGAATTAACACTTTCTTTATCCAATATCGAAATAATATCCTTTGCGTGGATACTTTGGTCCTCCCCGATATGAATATACATGTACCCACCTCAATCCACTTTCTTTAAGACGCCTGACGCTACTTCATAGGTTGAGGCCTCTTTTAATGTTTGATGATGAATGCCTCCAACACTTGTCGTGGTCACAAAGGTTTGAATTCTGCCCTGAATGGTATTAAGCAGATGGGATTGACGATAATCGTCCAGTTCTGACAAAACATCGTCTAGTAAAAGAATCGGATACTCACCTATTTCAGAATGAATCAATTCAATTTCGGCAAGTTTAACAGATAGGGCGGTTGTTCGTTGTTGCCCTTGTGACCCGAAGGTTTGAACATCTCTTCCGTTTACGAAAAATAACAAATCATCACGATGGGGACCGAACAACGTCGTTCCTCTTTCAATTTCTTTCATCCTAACCTTGTTAAATTTCTCCTCAAAGTATGCTTTCATTTTCGACAAATTTTGGTCTTCTAATACATCCACTGAAGGTTTATACACAATTTTCAATGATTCCAACCCTCTTGAAATCCCTTGATGGATAGGCTGAGCCCATTTTTCAAGTAAATGGAGGAATTCAAACCTTTTTGAAACAATCTTGACCGCCATTTGAATAAACTGTTCCGTTAAAATTTCAAGCATGGTTTGATCGGTTTGTTTTTTTATCTGCATCATTTTTAAGAAATGATTACGTTGTTGAAGTATTTTTTGATATTGACTCATATCATGTAAATAAATTGGCGATACCTGCCCAATTTCCATATCGATAAAACGACGTCTAACTTGTGGGCTGCCTTTAACTAAGTTAAGGTCTTCCGGAGCAAACATCACCACATTCAAATTCCCAACATATTGGCTTAATCTTTGTTGCTCAATGTGATTGCATTTGGCCTTTTTACCTTTTTTTGAAATAACCAACTGCAGTGGCAACGAACTGTATTGCTTTTGAACCCTACCCTCTATTTTAGCATAATCCTGATCCCAGCGAATAAGATCTTTATCATTTGAAGTTCGATGGGATTTTGCCATTGCTAAAACATAAATTGATTCCATTACATTGGTTTTCCCTTGGGCGTTTTCCCCTAAGATGACATTCACTTTATTTTCAAATTCAACGAATAAATTCTCATAATTTCGGTAATTTTTTAATTCTAAATGTTCAATATGCATGAACGTGACATCCTTTAGCTACTCGGTAATCAAAAATTCCCCAAAACCAGCAATCTGGACTTTGTCACCAGCAAGAAGCTTCCTTCCTCTTCTTTGATCTTGTTGGCCATTTATAAAAATGTCATTTTCACTTAAAAACCATTTTGCCATTCCACCCGATTGGATGACATCCGCTAATTTAAGAAATTGGCTAATGTAATAAACTCTGTGCTTAGCTTTATTTTTGTAGGCATATTTATATCACTCATTTCTAAAATGGTCTCAATACTTTATTTTACTAAATAATTCGTCTAGATACAAAGGAAACCCAAAAAAAGAAAGAAAGCCGCCAGTCTTATGGTGGCCTATCTATTTTTAATACGTTCTTACAGGCAAAATAAGCTGCAAAATGGTTTCATCATGAAGAGGGCGAATGACAAACGGGCGCATCGCTCCAGTGAAACTTACCCTAATATCGGTTCCTTCGAGTGCTTTTAGGGCATCCATCATGAATTTCGCGCTAAAGGAAATTTTTAATTCCTCGCCATCGATAGACTGGCTTTGTATTTCTTCGACTACCTTTCCAATTTCTGGAGTATTTGAAGAAATTTCAATGACTCCTTCCTCAATGGTAGAAAGCTTAACCACATTATTTCTACCTTCGCGGGCGAGTAATGAAGCACGGTCAATTGCTTGAAGGAATTCCTTTGTATTCACAATAACATCCGTTTTACTTTCATTTGGAATGAGTCTGGATGTATCAGGATAGTTTCCTTCTAACAATCTAGAGAAAAACAATAAATGCTTTGCTTTAAATAAAATTTGATTCTCTGTTATGACTATATCGATCAATTCACTTGTGTCATCAATAATTTTATTTAACTCATTTAGACTTTTCCCTGGAATGACAACATTGTAGCCTTCATTATTTTCCATTTCAATTTTTGCTTTTCTCAGTGCTAGGCGATGGCTATCTGTTGCAATACAGATTAGTTCCCCATTTTCAATCTTCCAGTTTACACCTGTCAAGATGGGCCGTGTTTCTGAGGTGGACACTGCAAAAAATGTTTGTCGAATCATGGCTTTTAGCAAATCTGTTGCAATGTGGAATTTATTGCTCTCTTCAATTTGTGGCAGGTGTGGATATTCCTCAGCATCCAAGCCATTTAGATTAAACTCTGATTTCCCTGAACGAATTACGGTTTGTAAGTGGTTAAGAACCTCCATTTCCACTGAATCCGTAGGCAGCTTTTTAACAATCTCACTAAAGAACTTTGCCTGGAGAACAATGGATCCTGATTGTTTTATCTCCACGATTTCATCTCCAGCGTCCTCTTTAGGAATAAAGGATTCAATCGAAATATCAGAGTCACTACCAGTTAATGTGACTCCTTCTTCAGTCGCTGTAATTTTAATCCCTGTTAATATCGGAATCGTTGTTCTTGCTGTGACTGCCTTCATAACATCTTGAACACTTTGAACTAGGCGATCTCGTTGGATGATAAATCTCATCGCTTTAATCCTCCGTTTTTCTGCATATTTTAAATTGTTTTTACATATAATAATAAGTTTTAAAAACTAGTAGAAGTACTAGTAGGGCCTGTTAGTATGTGGATAAGTCATTTTATTAAAGGAAACACAGCCTATCCACATGTGGATAGACTGTGTGTAAATAGCAAAAAGTTATGCACAAAGAAAGACTATATTTTTAACAGTTCATTTAATTCCTTTAGTTGCTTTTGCAATTGGGAATCAGACTGGAGTAGTTTAGATATTTTTTCATGGGCATGGATTACAGTCGTATGATCACGTCCTCCAAACTCTTCCCCTATTTTAGGCAAAGAGTAATCGGTTAATTCCCGTGACAAGTACATTGCAATTTGTCTTGGAAATGCTACAGACTTCGTCCTCTTTTTTGCTTTAAAATCATCGAGCTTAATACTAAAGTGTTCACCAACAACCTTTTGGATTTCATGGATGGTAATCACTCTTGGTTTTGAACTTGGAATAATATCCTTTAAAGCCTCTGCAGCCAAGTCTGCATTGATATCTTTATTGATTAGGGAAGAATAGGCAACAACACGTATAAGTGCACCCTCAAGTTCACGGATATTTGAATCAATTTGATTCGCAATATAGAGCATTACTTCGTTTGGAATATCTAAGCCCTCTGCCCTTGCTTTCTTCCTGAGGATGGCAATCCTTGTTTCTAAATCAGGAGGGGTAATGTCGGTAATTAAGCCCCACTCAAAGCGTGAACGCAGCCGATCCTCCAAAGTAGGTATTTCCCTTGGCGGGCGATCGCTGGAGATGATAATTTGTTTACTTTCCTCATGAAGAGCATTAAACGTATGGAAAAACTCTTCCTGTGTTGATTCTTTTCCAGCTAAAAACTGAATATCATCAATAAGTAGAATGTCTACATTTCTGTATTTATTACGGAAATTCTCCGCCTTATTGTCACGAATCGAGTTAATAAACTCGTTGGTAAATTTCTCCGAGGATAAATAAACGACTTTTGCATTTGGATTATGGTCTAAAACATAGTGACCAATCGCATGCATTAAGTGCGTCTTTCCCAATCCAACTCCTCCATAAATAAATAGGGGATTGTATGCTTTTGCCGGTGCTTCAGCTACAGCAAGGGATGCTGCATGTGCAAAACGGTTTCCGGAGCCAATAACGAACGTATCAAAAGTATACTTAGGATTTAAGATATTTTGCGGAAAATCAGTATGATCATCCTCCCTTTTCGCCTTTTTTGGAGGCACTGGCATCGCTTGATCATCCTCATTCTGATTCTGCGGAATAATAAACTTCACAGAAAGTTCCTCTCCGGTAATTTCATAAAGAATACCAGAGATTAACTGGGAATAACGCTCTTCTAGCCAATCACGTGCAAATTCATTGGGAGCGGTAATGACAAGCAAGTCGCCTTGAAGGGAATGAGCCTTTGTGGACTTAAGCCAGGTATCGTAGCTTGGCTTGCTTATCTTTTTCTCAATATTGGCTAGAGCACGATTCCAAAGATCCGCAATATTTTCCAACTGGTGTCCCTCCTTATCTTCATAATAAAAATCTATCTACATAAATGAACGGGCACTTTGCATAATATTTACTGTCGACTCCAAAAAAATGATTTTTCACAAAAGAATGCCAAGTCATGTTGGTGCATCCTATCATCTCTATTTGATGATTAATCCGTGGAAAAACGTTTGTTATACACGCTGTACAACCTATTAATTTATAATTATACGAAACCATGTGTGTGGATAACTTATAATAAGGAAGTAAAGTGGAGTTTCGACAATATCCACCCATTGTGGACAAGTTTCTGCAGTATGCTAGAATAACTATCCACATGTTATCCACAAATTGTGGATAACCGATAATTGAGGACGAAGTTATTCAGAGTGAAAACACAAATATAATATCAAATAATAGCACGAGGTGCAATGCTTTTTCGTAGTTTATCCACAACTTGGGTGTTATGTGCATGAAAATTGTCCACAAGTTTATGATTTGTGAAAAACCTGTCAATATCCTGTGTAAAAGCTAAAAAAAATGTCGATTTTTTATCCACAGGTAAAAAGTCGATATTGAACCCCATTTTTATTAGAGGTAGGAGGATCATGATTTGAAAAACCAGAGGAAGGGAACAATATAAAGTAGGGAGTTGACAATTTCATGTAGACATCTTTATAATAATTAAGACTGTCTTTAACAGCTATTCCTCAGGGAGGTGTCATATAATGAAAAGAACGTATCAACCAAATAAACGTAAACATAGTAAAGTTCACGGTTTCCGTAGTCGTATGAGCACAGCAAACGGACGTAATGTTCTTGCTCGCCGTCGTCAAAAAGGAAGAAAAGTATTATCAGCTTAGGCCACTGACATCTCAGTGGTCTTTTTTCTAATCGAAAAGCGGAAGCGCCTTGTTCAGGGGCGACAAGCATAAGACGAGCCGTCATGAAGGTTGCTTTTTAACCTTCATGACGGATTGGCTTAGACCCAAGAGCCTCTAGGCGCTGGAGCTGGACAGTTATCTAAGTTGAAAGTATTTGAAAAAGATAGCAACCTGGGACTGAGGGTGTTTTTTATGAAAAAGGAATTGAGGATCAAAAAAAATAAAGAGTTCCAAGAGGCATTTCAGAAAGGGCGCTCCTTTGCTAATAGGCAATTTGTTGTCTATGCATTAAGAAAAGAGGCCAAGACCATTTTCGAATTGGTCTATCCGTTAGTAAAAAAATTGGCAACGCCGTCACAAGAAACCGAATTAAAAGATACATAAGACAATCCATTTTGGAATTAAAAGAGCAATTGCACTCTGGTCAGGACTATGTGATTATTGCTCGTAAGCCTGCTAGTGAAATGGACTTTTTCGAAGTAAAAAAAAGTTTACAACATGTCCTTAAAGTCGGGAAGGTTATGAAAAAATCCAAAAATGTCGATAATTCTTAAGGAATTCACCAAAAAAACGCTGTACTTGAAGACAATTAATTCAATTTAATGGTAAAATACCATAAACATGAAACGAAAACCTTTACATAAATAAGTACACTTCATAAAACTTTCGATAAATTTTGCAAGGAGGAATTTTTGGTTGAAAAAAAGAATATTACCTTTGGCCGGTTTGCTTTTTTTATTCTTGCTCTTAGCTGGATGTAGTCAAATAAAGCAGCCGATTACCGCCAATAGCACTGGCTTTTGGAATCAATACATTGTGTATCCATTGTCCTGGGTTATTACGAAGGTCGCTGAATTGCTTGGGGGAAGCTTTGGTTTATCAATTATCGTTGTAACCATCCTAATCCGTTTAGTTCTCTTGCCGCTAATGATTAAACAAACACGTAGTTCTAAAGCGATGCAGGCTTTGCAGCCAGAATTAGCAGAGCTTAAAAAGAAATACAGTTCCAAAGATCAAAAGACACAGCAAAAGCTGCAACAGGAAACGATGGCTCTTTTTCAAAAACAGGGTGTGAACCCGATGGCTGGCTGTTTTCCGCTAATCATCCAAATGCCAATATTAATTGGTTTTTATCATGCAATCTCAAGAACAAGTGCAATTGCAGCAGATCACTTCCTCTGGTTTAATCTTGGTAAAGCAGATCCCTATTTTATTCTGCCAGTTCTAGCAGCAATCACCACATTCATTCAGCAAAAAATAATGATGGCCGGAACTGAAAAGCAAAATCCGCAAATGGGGATGATGGTTTGGATGATGCCGATTATGATTTTCTTTTTTGCCTTTAAATATCCTGCGGCCTATCATTGTATTGGGTAGTAGGGAATATTTTTATGATTGTTCAAACCTATTTTATTAAAGGACCGGATCAGTTGAAGTCTTCAGCAACCGGTAATGCGGGAGGAGCAAAAAAGTGAAACAGGTAACTGCTACAGGACAAACAGTCGAAGAAGCAGTAGAATCAGCTTTAGCTCAACTTAAGACAACCAAAGACCGCACAGATATAGCCATCATTGATGAAGGTAAAAAGGGTTTTCTTGGTATTTTTGGATCGCGTCCTGCTGTTGTAAAGGTGACAGTAATTCATGATCCACTCGAAGAAGCGAAAAAATTTCTTATTCAAGTAAGTGAAAAGATGGGTGCTCCAGTTGAAATTGAAGTTAGACGCGATGGTAAACAAGTTCTTTTCATTTTAACAGGGGAAAAAATTGCACTATTGATCGGAAAAAGGGGTCAAACGCTGAATTCACTGCAATATTTGACCCAACTTGTTATCAATCGTTTTTCTTATCAATACTTAACACTCATTTTGGATGCTGAAGATTACCGAAAAAGAAGAAACGAAACGCTAATTCAATTGGCGCATCGTCTGGCTCAAAAGGCATTGAAGTCGGGAAAAGATGTTGCGCTAGAACCTATGCCTTCATACGAGCGTAAAGTTATTCATACCGCTTTATCCGAAAATACTCGTGTGAAAACATTCTCTGATGGGTCTGAACCTCATCGATTTATTGTTATTACTCCAAAAAAAGCGTAACCGTCCGAGGAACGAAACAGTTATTGAGGTTCAACCTTCAAACGTATAAAAAGACATCCTATCTTTTGATGATAGGGTGTTTTTTTTCCTTTTCCTCCTTTTGGAATGGGAAAAGGCAATAATGTGAATAACATTCGCTTGAAATTGCCCGTGTTATTGTTATTCACATGTGGATAAGTTAAAATAATAGGTGAACATAATTGAATTGTGGATAATTTTGCAGGGATAAAGATTACTTTTTTAACAGGAATCAATGTGGTACTCTAATAATTTGGAATAAAAAATAACCCTTTATATAGATTGATTTTTAAAAGTGTGGTGTAAAGAATGGAATTTGATACGATTGCGGCTATTTCTACGCCGATGGGTGAAGGAGCAATTGCGATTGTCCGTCTGAGTGGTGACGATTCAATTCAAATTGCGGACAAGATATTTAAAAGTATTAATGGAAAAAAGCTTTTGGAGGTACCAACCCATACGATTCATTATGGACACTTACTTGATCCAAAAGATGGCCAGGTGGTTGAAGAGGTAATGGTATCTGTAATGAGGGGACCAAAAACCTTTACGAAAGAGGATGTTGTCGAAATTAATTGCCACGGCGGAATCGTGTCAGTAAATCGGGTATTAAAGCATGTCTTAAAGTTTGGAGCTAGAATCGCGGAACCGGGTGAGTTTACGAAAAGGGCATTTTTAAATGGCCGGATTGATTTATCCCAAGCAGAAGCAGTCATGGATTTAATTAGAGCCAAGACTGACCGGGCAATGAACGTGGCCTTAGGTCAAATGGAAGGCCGTTTATCAAAGCTGATTCGCGGACTGCGTCAGGAAATATTAGAAATTCTTGCTCATGTGGAAGTAAACATTGATTATCCGGAGTATGATGATGTCGAAGAAATGACCCATAAGATGCTAGCGGAAAAGGCTTTTTATGTTCGGGAAGAAATAAAAAAGCTTTTGCAGACCTCCGAGCAGGGAAAAATTTTACGAGAAGGTCTTTCAACTGTTATTGTTGGTCGACCGAATGTTGGCAAATCCTCGTTATTAAATAGTCTTGTTCATGAAAATAAAGCCATTGTCACCGATATTCCAGGAACAACGCGTGACGTAATTGAGGAATATGTCAATGTTAGAGGGGTCCCGTTGAGACTCTTAGACACGGCGGGTATCAGGGATACGGAGGATATTGTCGAACGGATTGGCGTTGAACGATCTAGACAGGTTTTAAAGGAAGCGGATTTAATTTTGCTCGTTTTGAATTACTCTGATCAATTAACTGCTGAGGATGAGAATCTTTTCAAGGTTGTTGAAGGTATGGATGTTATTGTTATTGTTAATAAAACAGACTTGCCACAGCAAATTAATATGGAAAAGGTTAATCTGCTGGCAGCAGAGCATAGAATTGTTACAACCTCGCTTCTTGAAGAGACGGGTGTGGATGAGTTGGAGGAGGCAATTGCTTCGTTATTCTTTTCAGGGGCGATTGAAACGGGGGATAGTACCTATGTTTCAAACAGCCGCCATATTGCTTTATTAAACAATAGCCTAAGTACAATTGAGGAAGCGATTGATGGAGTTGAAATGGGAACTCCAATTGATATTGTCCAAATCGATTTAACTAGGGTCTGGGAGCTGCTCGGTGAAATTATTGGTGACAGCGTTCATGAAAGTCTCATTGATCAGTTATTTTCACAATTCTGTTTAGGAAAATAAGAAAAGCAAAAGTGCCTTGTTCAGTCGCTGGAGCTAGACATTGAGAAAATTAAAAGAACTTTCCATTCATATAAAATCGGAAGAAGGAGAAGAAACATGCAATACGAAGCAGGAAATTACGACGTCATTGTCGTCGGTGCAGGTCATGCAGGCTGTGAAGCGGGCCTTTGCCTCTGCAAGACTTGGTGCCAAAACATTAATGATTACCATTAACCTGGATATGGTTGCCTTTATGCCATGTAACCCCTCTGTTGGCGGTCCTGCCAAAGGGATTGTGGTACGGGAAATTGATGCAATTGGCGGGGAAATGGGTAAAAATATCGATAAAACTCATGTCCAAATGAGAATGTTAAATACGGGGAAGGGTCCAGCTGTTCGTGCTTTAAGAGCACAAGCGGATAAATTCGCCTACCAGCATGAAATGAAAAAAACGATTGAAGACGAACCGAATATGACATTAATACAGGGCATGGTTGAACAACTGCTGGTAGAAGACGGTACATGCGTCGGAGTAGTCACGAAGACGGGTGCAATCTATCGTTCAAAAACGGCGGTCATTACAACTGGTACCTTCTTGCGCGGTGAAGTTATAATTGGGGATTTGAAATATTCAAGCGGTCCGAATAACCAACAGCCATCAATTAAATTATCTGAGCATTTAGAAGAGCTTGGTTTTGAACTGGTTCGCTTTAAAACAGGAACACCACCGCGAGTGAACAGTCACACCATTGATTATAGTAAAACTGAAATTCAGCCTGGGGATGACGTTCCAAGAGCCTTTTCTTATGAAACAACAAAATTTATTACCGATCAGCTTCCTTGCTGGTTAACCTATACGAACGAAAATACACACCAATTGATTGACAATAATCTTCATCGCTCGCCAATGTATTCGGGGATGATTAAAGGAACGGGTCCGCGTTATTGCCCGTCGATTGAAGATAAAGTAGTGCGCTTTAATGACAAACCACGCCATCAGATTTTCCTTGAACCAGAGGGAAGAAATACACAAGAAGTCTATGTACAAGGATTATCAACAAGTCTTCCAGAAGACGTTCAGCAACAAATTCTAAAAACCATTCCAGGGCTGGAAAATGTTCAAATGATGAGAGCGGGCTATGCGATTGAGTATGATGCCATTGTCCCAACCCAATTATGGCCAACACTTGAAACAAAGGTCGTAAAAAATCTATATACTGCAGGCCAAATTAATGGGACTTCCGGCTATGAAGAGGCAGCTGGTCAAGGCTTAATGGCAGGAATCAATGCCGGGTTAAACGCCTTGGGCAAAGAACAGTTAGTCCTTAGCCGTTCGGATGCGTATATTGGGGTTTTAATTGATGACCTAATTACAAAGGGAACAAGTGAACCCTATCGTCTATTGACATCAAGAGCAGAATATCGCTTATTATTACGCCATGATAATGCGGACTTAAGATTAACTGAAATTGGTCACCAAATTGGACTGATTCGTGACGAGCGCTATGAGAAGTTTTTAGTAAAAAAAGAAGCGATTGAGATTGAAAAGAATAGACTTTGGTCCACCATCCTAAAACCAACGAATGAGGTCCAGGATCTGATTAGAAGCCTTGGTGGAAGTGAGCTTAAGGATGGAATCCGTGCCTCTGATTTATTAAAAAGGCCGGAAATAACCTTTAAGCACATTGAAAGCTTAACTCCTAGCGATGTTTCACTGGACGAAGAAATCAAGGAACAAATTGAGATTCAAGTCAAATATGAGGGATATATTGAAAAGTCACTACAACAGGTTGAACGGTTAAAGAAAATGGAGAATAAGAAAATCCCGGAGAATCTTGATTATGAGAAGATAACAGGACTTGCGACAGAGGCTAGACAAAAGCTCAAGCAAATTAAGCCGTTATCGCTTGCACAAGCATCACGTATTTCAGGGGTCAATCCAGCGGACATCTCTATCCTGCTAATCTATTTAGAACAGGGTCGGACTGCGAGAATAGCGAATGCGTAAGGAGATCAAGTTATCATGTTCAAAGAACAATTTATAGCCATTCTTCAGGAAAAGGAAATTACCCTTACTGAGCAACAGTTGGAGCAATTTGATACGTACTTCAAGATCCTGGTTGAATGGAATGAAAAAATGAATTTAACGGCATAACCGATGAGGCTGATGTTTATTTAAAGCATTTTTATGACTCGATTACGGCTTCGTTTTATTTTGATTTTACTAAGCCCTTTCATCTATGTGATGTTGGAGCTGGTGCAGGGTTTCCAAGTATTCCATTAAAAATTGTTTATCCTCATATTCAAGTGACAATTGTTGATTCACTAAATAAACGAATCTCATTCTTAAATCATCTTGCAAATGAATTAAAATTGGAAAATGTTCATTTTATCCATGATCGTGCGGAAACCTTTGGTGTAAATCCAAACCACAGGGAATCGTACGATGTCGTAACCGCAAGAGCTGTGGCAAGAATGGCTGTTTTGAGTGAGTTCTGTTTACCACTGGTTAAAGTAGGGGGATACTTTATTGCCATGAAGGCAGCACATGCGAAGGATGAATTAGAAATAGGGCAAAAGGCGATTAGCACTCTTGGTGGAAAAGTAGAAAAAATGTTTACTTTTACTTTGCCAATTGAAGAAAGTGAACGAAATATTTTGGTCATTAAGAAAGAAAAGCAAACGCCAAGAAAATATCCTCGTAAACCGGGGACTCCGGGTAAAATGCCAATTGAGTAAAACGAAAGTCAGAGGGCTATCAACTTTAGGATTAAAATATACGGTTATAGCAGGAAGATATTATTTGAATAGAGAATAAGTAATAGGGAGTTTCGTAAAGGTGGTGTTGGGGATGAAACATTCGTTTTCACGCTTTTTTGGCCTTCGGCGAAAAGGGAGAACAAGTGGTTGAGCTTGATAAAGAGTTGGATATAGAAGAAAAAATGGAAGAAAAAGTGGAAGAAATCAAAAGGATACCAATTGACAATATTCTTCCAAACCGTTTCCAGCCTCGAACTGTTTTTGATGATGCGAAAATTGAGGAATTATCACGGACCATCCATACCCATGGGATTATTCAGCCTATTGTACTTAGGCAGTTTGAAGTCAATAAATATGAAATTATCGCCGGAGAGCGTCGTTGGCGCGCGATGAAAAAACTCGGCTGGGAAGAAGTACCAGCCATTATAAAGAATTTATCAGATACAGAAACGGCTTCTGTTGCCTTAATTGAGAATTTACAACGAGAAGAGCTATCGCCTATCGAAGAAGCGATTGCGTATGGAAAGTTACTCGAACTCCATAATTTGACCCAAGAGGCACTTGCCCAACGTCTTGGAAAAGGGCAGTCGACCGTTGCGAACAAGCTTAGGCTCCTAAAATTGCCTCAGTCTATTCAGGATTCATTATTAAATAAAATAATTACGGAACGTCATGCACGTGCGCTTATTCCGTTAAAGGATCCGGAAAAACAAGGCCAGCTTTTAGAAGAAATTATTGAGAGAAATCTTAATGTTAAGCAGACGGAAGAACGGGTCGTAAGAATACTTGAACAAAAAAATCAAAAGCCAAAGCCGAAAAGAAAGGCTTTCAGTAAAGATATGAGAATTGCTGTTAATACCATCAGGCAGTCGTTATCCATGGTATCAGACAGTGGGATCAACCTTGACGCTGAAGAGGAAGAATTTGAGGAATTTTACCAATTCACCATTCGGATTCCAAAGAAAAAGTAACAAACTAAATATTTATTTAAATAGATGGAAGAGCCAGACGGTATATATGTTTGGTTCTTATTTTTTGAGTATTTTTAGAAAAAAAACAACAACCTCCCACTTTCATGCTAAAATAGAAAGCATGGTTATTTCCATTCCATAATTTCAAAATCATTGCTAATTAGTAGTGTTATTAATTGATTGTTTGATAGAATTTGAGTATAAATTATTGGTAGATTTTTATTTTGAAAAAAAGGTAGGTGACAAGAGTGGGCAAAGTCATTGCAATCGCGAATCAAAAGGGTGGAGTCGGCAAAACGACTACCTCTGTCAACCTAGGAGCCTGCTTAGCATACATAGGGAAAAAGGTCTTATTAGTAGACATTGACCCGCAGGGAAATGCAACAAGCGGGATTGGAATTGAAAAGGCAGAAGTAGAGCAGTGTATCTATGATGTTTTAGTAGATGATGAAGCAGCAAAAAGTGTCATAAAGCCAACATCTGTTGAAAATTTATATGCACTTCCTGCTACCATTCAGCTTGCCGGAGCAGAGATTGAGTTGGTTCCTACTATCTCAAGAGAGGTGCGGTTAAAACGAGCACTTGAAGAAGTGAAGGATTTATATGATTACATTATTATCGATTGCCCGCCATCGTTAGGCTTATTAACCATTAATGCTTTAACAGCCTCCGATTCGGTATTAATCCCCGTTCAATGTGAGTATTATGCTTTGGAGGGCTTAAGTCAGCTCCTAAATACGGTAAGACTTGTACAAAAGCATTTAAACCAAGAGCTTAAAATTGAAGGCGTTTTATTAACAATGCTGGACGCACGGACAAATCTTGGTATCCAAGTCATTGAAGAAGTAAAAAAATACTTTCAAGATAAAGTTTATAAAACCATTATTCCAAGAAATGTGCGTCTAAGTGAAGCTCCGAGCCATGGGGTACCCATCATTAATTATGATTCAAGATCCCGTGGAGCTGAAGTATATTTAGATTTAGCAAAGGAAGTGGTCTCGAATGGCTAAAGGTTTAGGTAAAGGCCTTAATGCTTTTTTTACGAACGGTGAAGTCGGTAAGGAAGAAACAGTCCAAGAAATAATGCTGAAGGACTTACGTCCCAACCCCTATCAACCACGTAAAAATTTTGGGCAAGAAGCCATCGACGAGTTAAAGGAATCGATTCTAGAGCACGGAATCTTGCAGCCTCTTGTTGTAAGAAGAACCATTAAAGGCTATGAAATTGTCGTTGGTGAAAGGCGTTTTCGAGCAGCAAAAGAAGCAAAGTTAGAAACAGTTCCTGCTGTTGTTCGTGAGCTTTCAGAACAACAAATGATGGAATTAGCGGTGTTAGAAAACCTTCAAAGGGAGGATTTAAACCCAATTGAAGAAGGACTTGCCTATCAGACGTTAATGGAGAAACTAAAGTTAACACAGGAAGAAGTGGCAAAGCGATTAGGGAAAAGCCGACCGCATGTAGCCAACCATATCCGTCTTCTTTCTTTACCAAGCAAAATTCAGGAGTTAATCTCCGGCGGTAAAATTTCAATGGGACATGGCCGTGCATTATTGGCCTTCGTCAAAAGGCAAAGCTGTCCGTCATAGTAGAAAAGGTCGTAAACGAATCTTTAAATGTCCGACAGCTAGAGAAGCTGATTCAGCAATTAAATGAAAATGTTTCACGTGAAACAAAAAAGTCTGAAAAGAAAAAAGATGTGTTCTTACAGGAACGTGAGCATTTTCTCCGTGAGCGGTTTGGAACGAAAGTAAATATTAGACAAACCAAAAATAAAGGGAAAATTGAAATTGAGTTTTTCTCTCAAGAGGATCTGGAACGTATTTTAGAAATGCTTGATAAAGAAGATTCACTGTAGGCCATCTTTAGATGGTTTATTTTTTTAGCTTATAAAGTATAAGGAGATTAATATGTTTTTATTAGGGACACTTGTAAACGGGGCGTTAATTATTATTGGTACCCTTCTTGGAAAGCTCCTTCATCGAATTCCAGAGGGGATGAAGACGACAGTCATGTATGCTATTGGCTTGTCGGTGATGGTTTTAGGCTTACAAATGGGCTTGAAAAGCCAAAATTTCCTCATTGTCATTATAAGCTTAGTTGTAGGTGCAGTAATTGGTGAGCTTCTTAAATTGGAAGAAAAATTAAATGATCTTGGTCTTTGGCTTGAAAAGAAGGTCGGATCAAACGGTAAAGGAAGTATTTCAGAAGGATTTGTTACAGCTACACTGATTTTTGTTATTGGAGCTATGGCTATAATTGGTGCACTTAATAGCGGGATTCGCGGTGATCATGCTGTATTGTACACCAAATCACTGATTGATGGCTTCACCTCCATTATCTTAACGACAACGCTTGGAATTGGAGTCATCTTTTCAGCGGTCCCGGTTATGCTTTATGAAGGAACCATTGCTTTATTTGCCACCCAGATTGATCGATTTGTTCCTAAAGCGTTAATGGACCAGTTTATTGTGGAAATGACGTCAACTGGTGGAATAATGATTTTGGCCATTGGTCTAAATCTAACAGGAATTACAAAAATAAAGGTGGCCAACCTTCTGCCTGGCATTGGTGTAACAGGAGTCATTGTAACCATTCTTTATAATTTTCATCAGCATTTTTAAGTGTTTTTCCATTAATTAGGTGTGAAAAAGCATAAGCAATCTTTTAGATAGCTTATGCTTTATTTATTTTCCCTTGTTCTTGATCCCAATTTAGATCATTCCAACGTTTCTGTGAGTAGCCTTGGTTTGCTAAAAAAATTCCATTTGCAATTGTTTTTGCCATTTTCATCACTAGACTTAGCCTTGTGTTTTGTAAGACAAAAAATTCCATAAAACCACTCACATTCACGATGCCAGTGATATGTATATTCCCCACTTCCGGCAGCTCTTTATTCACTCCGGCCCCTGGTTTAACAGGCCCATTCGCCACTTGAATAACTCCGATGTTTTTGATTCTACCCAAGCATGCATCAATGCCAATGATATAAGGGTTAAAGTGTTTAGCATTGATTTCTTTTAGCTTTTGATCAAGATTGACCGCATGAATCGGTTCCTCGAGAGTTCCGTAAACAGAAAAGGATTGAAGCTGCTTCTCTTCGAGCAAGGTTCCAACAAGTGGTCCCAATGAATCTCCCGTGGAGCGGTCTGTGCCAATACAAACAAAGACAATAGGACGGGTAGCAGTATCTGGTAAAAACGAAAGCAACTCTTCAGCTAGATTTTCAGCAGCATGAAAATCATCATGAAGTATTTTTGCCTTTGCCCTCCTGTCAAAAAAAAGATTCATTAAGTCCACTCCTCAAATTCCAGATCCAATGCAGGTTGATTTCTTTGCATTTTTAACATTATACGGAAATTAATGACATTCTATACATAATGGAAGGAAGATATTCTAAAACATGCGAATAAAAGAAGCAAATACTTTTGCTACAAAATATGCGGAAAAATTGTTAGAATAGATGTAGTTTAGAAAGGGTTAAAAGGAAGGTGCAGGAATGAATCTATCTGAAGGAAGTATTCATAATTTAGTTACTAAATTTCAAAATGAAGGAACATGGTTGACTATAGGCGAAGGTATACTAAAAATTTTGGCGATTATGTTCGTTGCAAATATCTTAATTCGAATCGGGAAAATGGCCATCCATAATATTTTTAAAATTAGAAACCTCTCTCCGCTCAATACATCAGAACGCAGAGAGGAAACGCTGTCAAAGCTGCTTGATAATATTCTTTCATACGTCGTATACTTTATAGCCCTAATGATGATCCTTTCTGTGCTTACGATTGATGTAAAAGCATTGCTTGCCGGTGCGGGTATTGTTGGACTAGCAGTGGGTTTTGGTGCACAGAGCCTTGTGAAAGATATTATCTCAGGATTTTTCATTATTTTTGAGGATCAATTTTCAGTTGGTGATCATGTTCGGATAGGGGTATTTGAGGGTAACGTCGAAGCTATCGGATTAAGAACAACCAAGATTAAAAGCTGGACAGGAGAACTTCATATTTTACCGAATGGAAGCATTGTTCAGGTAACCAATTTCTCACTTAATAATAGTATGGCTGTGGTTGATATTGGCATTGCTTATGGAGAGGATATTGAAAGAGCAGAGGCGGTAATTGAAGAACTTCTTGAAGATATGGCCATGGAGCATAAGGATTTAGTCAAATCACCAGAGCTGCTCGGAATTCAAACGATGGGGCCTACAGAGATTGTTTTACGAATCGTAGCGGAAACATTACCAATGAAGCAAGCTTCTATTGCTAGGATGATTCGCAAGGAAGTGAAACTTCTTTTAGATCAACATGGAATCAAAAGTCCTGACCCAAGAGTTGTTATGTACTCAAAATCTGAGTAACTTAAATAGCAAAGGCTTTAAGGAGGTTAAGCAATGGAAGAGAAGGAATTTGCGCTCAATGATGTGGTTGAAATGAAAAAACAGCATCCTTGTGGGACAAATCGTTGGAAAATTATTCGTATGGGCATGGATATACGCATAAAGTGTGAAGGCTGCGAGCATAGCGTCCTTATTCCGAGGAAAGAGTTTTCCCGCAAAATGAAAAAGGTATTAGTGAAGCATGAAGGATAGTTCATGCTTTTTCTTTTTTTAAAACCATATTTTTCTATAAAGAAAAATAGATCGTATTTATGTTGGGGGTGGAGATGTGGCAAAGATTATGCAATCGGCTTGTCCATTAAATTGTTGGGATAGCTGTGGCTTTCAGGTAACAGTTGAAAACGATAAGGTAGTAAAAGTAGAGGGGGACCCCACTCACCCAATTACACAAGGGAAAATTTGCGGCCGGGGCAGAATGCTAGAGACAAGGACAAACTCACAAGAGCGGTTATTATACCCCTTAAAAAAAGTGAACGGTAAATTTGAGCAAATTTCTTGGCTGCAGGCTCTTGATGAAATTGCCAATAAATTAAAAGATATAAAGGAAAAATACGGGTCTACAGCTGTTTTGCATAGCCATGATTATGCGAACAATGGAATCTTGAAAAACCTAGACAAGCGATTTTTTAACTGCTATGGCGGGGTAACGGAAATTTTCGGTTCCCTCTGTTGGGGAGCAGGAATTGAAGCCCAGAAATGGGATTTTGGAAATGCGTACGCTCATGAACCTAATGATATTTTCAATAGTAAAAACATTGTGATTTGGGGAAGAAATGTCGCGAGGACAAACATGCATTTTTACGAAAAGCTCCTCGAAGCAAAAAAACGTGGAATAAAGCTCTATGTCATTGACCCCTTGTTTAACGCGACGGCAAAAATCGCCGATGAATATATATCAATCAAACCTGGAATGGACGGAATATTAGCTGCAGGGATTATCAAGGAAATGCTCCGATTAGAATTAGAAGATAAAGAGTTTATTGAGCATTTTACACATGGATTTGCAGATTTATTGCAGCTTCTTACTAGTACTTCATTGGAGAAGATAAGTGAAATGGCGGAGGTACCGATAGAGGTCATCAGTTCGTTAGCTCGCATTTATGCAAAAAAACCAACCTCTACCTTTATGGGGCTGGGTTTACAAAGGTATCAAAATGGCGGCAATACTATTCGCTTATTAGATGCATTAGTTGCCGTTAGCGGGAATATTGGAATTGCCGGCGGAGGTGCCAACTATGCCAATCTTCAGGTAGGCCAAAGCTTTGCCAATGAAGAAGTATCGCTCAATAGCCGAAAAAAGCTTCACAGGCAGTTTCCAATTATGAAGCAAGCAGAAGAAATAGTAGCGGCAAAGGATCCGGAAATAAAAATGATTATGGTGACTTGCGGCAACCCGCTTACCCAGGTTCCTGATTCCAAAGTAGTAGAAAAAGCCTTCACCTCTGTAGAGACCCTTGTGGTGATTGAACAATTCATGACGGATACAGCTAGATTAGCCGATTATGTTTTGCCGACAACAACTGTTTTTGAGGAAGAAGATTTCTATTATTCTTCCATGTACCATCACTATATAAACTATGGGCCAAAACTTGTTTCACCCCCTGGAGAGACCAAATCAGATTTATGGATATGGACGCAATTAGCGTCAAGACTTGGCTTTGGTGACGACTTTCATAATACACGCGAACAATGGTTAAAGATGTTTCTGAAGCCACTAGAAAAACGTGGATTGACCCTTGAAAAACTACAAGAACAACATACACTGGAATTACCTGTCCTCTATATCCCATGGCAGGATCGTAAATTTAGAACGCCATCTGGAAAATTTGAATTCACATCGAATTTAGGGCAGCTTATGGGCGACAGTGGTCTTTTGAAATTATCCGTCCCAGAAGAATCAAAATGGAACAACCCAGATCTTGCAAATAAATTTCCATATAGTCTATTAACCATTCATCCATTGAGATCGAATCACTCTCAGAACTATCATCTATTACCAACCAAATCAGTAAAAATAGAAGTGGCTATAAATATTGCTGAAAGCTTGCAAGTGCAAGAAGGTGATGATGTAAGGGTATGGAATGATCGCGGCGAAGTAAAAGGTTATGCCGCAATTTTACAAAAGGCTTATCCAAACACGATTAATATCGATGAAGGGATTTGGCATCAATTCGGAGGACCTGTCAATAACCTAACATCTAGCAGGCCATCCGATAACGGTCTTGGAAGCACATTGTATGATTGTCTTGTTAATCTTGAAAAAATAAATTAACTGTCGCCCTTGGCGGCAGTTGTCTTTTTTCTAGCAAATGCCTATAATTGTGGGAGGCTTTTTATTATTTTTGAACTAATTTATTATTTCAATAGATCTATTTTTTTTGAGGAGTGAAGTAAATGGCTTTGACAGCTGGTATTGTAGGGTTGCCGAACGTTGGTAAGTCAACCTTATTTAATGCAATTACACAAGCAGGGGCAGAATCAGCAAACTACCCTTTCTGCACGATTGATCCCAATGTAGGAATTGTAGAAGTTCCTGACCATCGTTTAACAAAATTAACAGAGCTCGTTCAACCGAAAAAGACGGTTCCGACAGCTTTTGAATTTACGGATATTGCCGGCATTGTAAAGGGTGCAAGTAAAGGTGAAGGGTTAGGAAATAAGTTTCTTTCACATATTCGTGACGTGGATGCCATTTGCCAAGTCGTTCGATGCTTTGCAGATGATAATATTACCCATGTGTCAGGTAAAGTAGACCCAATCTCTGATATTGAAACCATTAACTTAGAATTAATTCTTGCTGATATGGAGTCAATTGAAAAGCGAATTGGCCGTGTTGAAAAACTAGCCAAGCAAAAAGATAAAGATGCGGTACAGGAATTCGAAGTCCTTGCCATGATACGTGATGCCCTTGAAGCGGAAAAGCCAGCTCGTACTGTTGAGTTTACTGATGAACAAATGAAGGTTGCTAAAAACTTACATCTCTTAACCACCAAACCAGTCCTTTATGTGGCAAATGTAAGTGAAGATGATGTTGCGGACCCATCAGGAAACGAATATGTCCAAAAGGTACGTGAATTTGCGGCTGCAGATAATGCTGAAGTCATCATCATCTGCGCGAAAGTGGAAGAGGAAATTGCTGAACTTGAAGGGGAAGAAAAGCAAATGTTCCTTGAAGAGTTAGGAATTGAAGAGTCAGGCTTAGATCAACTGATTCGAGCTGCCTATAGCTTACTTGGTTTAGCCACCTATTTTACAGCTGGTGTTCAAGAGGTTCGTGCTTGGACGTTTAGAAATGGCATGAAGGCTCCACAATGTGCTGGAATCATTCACACTGATTTTGAACGCGGATTTATTCGTGCTGAAACAGTTTCCTTTGATGATTTATTAGCAGCTGGCAGCCATAATGCTGCAAAAGAAGCAGGAAAAGTCCGCTTAGAAGGAAAAGAATATATCGTAAAAGACGGCGACGTTATCCATTTCCGTTTTAATGTTTAAAGGAGAAAAGCGAAAGCACCTTGGTCAGCCCCGACAAGCGCTGGAGAGCCTGCCTGAACAATGGCGAAACCGCGACGAACATTGATTTATAGCATAACTTGTGCTATAATTTTATCTTGTGAGTAATGAAATATTGCTCCTTGTCCAATAATGGACCGCTTAGACCAAAAGGAGGTGACAGTGATGAATAAGTACGAAATTATGTACATCATCCGTCCAAATATCGAAGAAGAAGCGAAGAGTGCACTTGTTGAACGCTTTAACAATATTCTTCTCGAAAATGGTGCGGAAACTGCAGAAACAAAAGATTGGGGTAAACGCCGTCTTGCATATGAAATCAATGATTTCCGCGACGGATACTACGAAATTGCAATAACAACCTCTTCAGCTGCTGCTGTACAAGAATTCTCTCGTTTAGCAAAAATCAGCGAAGATATCATTCGCCATATCGTAATCAAAGCAGAACAATAATTTAGATAAAATAATCTCTTGGGTACTAATGTTTCACATGAAACATGTACTAGAAGAAAAGGAGTTGATTCTGATGATGAATCGTGTCGTACTTGTCGGTCGTTTAACAAAAGATCCTGAGCTGCGTTATACACCAAATGGGGTTCCAGTAGCAACTTTTTCCCTTGCAGTAAACCGCCCATTTTCAAATCAGCAAGGTGAACGGGAAACAGACTTTATTAACTGTGTTGTTTGGCGTAAACCTGCGGAAAACGTGGCTAACTTTTTGAAAAAGGGCAGCATGGCGGGCGTTGATGGTCGTATACAAACGCGCAACTATGAGGGACAAGACGGAAAGCGTGTATATGTTACAGAGGTCTTAGCCGAAAGTGTACAATTCCTAGAACCTAAAAACTCGTCTGGTGGCGGCGGTAGAACCGACAACGATATGTATGGATCAGCTCCAAGAGAACCTCAAGGTAATTCTTATGGAAACAGCAATCAGAATCAACGCCCAAACCAAAATCAAAATACCAATAAAGGTTTTACAAGAATGGATGAAGATCCATTTGCAGGAAATGGCCAAATCGACATCTCTGATGACGACCTTCCGTTTTAAATGAAACAAGAATGAACGGTAAAATAAATAAAATTTAGGAGGGAAATAATTATGGCAATGGGAGAACGTAGAGGCGGAGGTAAACGTACAAAACGCCGGAAAGTATGCTACTTCACCTCACATGGTATTACCAACATCGATTATAAAGATGTAGATTTACTAAAAAAATTCATCTCTGAACGTGGAAAAATTTTACCACGACGTGTAACAGGCACCCACGCTAAATACCAACGCAAATTATCAGTTGCAATCAAACGTGCACGTACAATGGCTTTATTACCATACGTATCTGGTGAATAATAAAAAAGGCAGTAAGGGGCGCCCTTGCTGCCTTTTTCTTTCATCTTTTTCGAATTGTTGTATCGCAGTACATATCTAGCTAAAATATAGTGACTAGGTCTGAAAAAATATAGGGGTGAAGTAGTGAATAACGTACGCAAACTAACAGAAGGTGCGATTCTTTTAGCTGCCTTTACTGCGCTTTTATTAATAACAATTTATACACCAATCATAGGATCAATTATTAACCTTGTGTTGCCGTTACCTTTTATTATATTTTCGGCAAAGAACAGTTTAAAAAATATCATTGCCTTCCTATTAGCAGCCATATTTATCTCATTTATTGCAGGCTCTTTTATAGGACTCGTATTAATGCTGATTTATGGTTCCGCAGGTGTAGTCATTGGCTACTTGCTTCAAAAAAACAAAAGTCGTACAGTCATTATGATATCTAGCTCACTCACTTTTTTGGTGGGGTTGGTCATTTCTTATGCTGTTTCGGTTGCTTTTTTTAAAATTGATATTATTCATGAGCTTACGGTAGCATTAAATGAATCGATGAAAACCTCCCAGGATTTATTTAAGGCAATGGGGAATAATGACCAAATTAAGCTTCTAAAAGAGCAGAATGCCAATTTGATTAAGATGATAGAGACATATGCACCGAGTGTACTTATTATGGCTTCCATTTATGCTGCTTTTTTAACTCAATTGATCTGTTTTCCGATTGCAAAAAGATTTGGTGTAAATGTCCAACCATGGGGCAGTATCAGAAATCTTTCCTTTCCAAGAAGCCTTTTATGGTACTTTTTGATTGTTATGGGGGCAACGATACTGGTTCATCCTAATGAAAGTACTTATTTTTATATGGTCATAGCCAATGCTAATTACATTTTGCAAATGTTTATGGTTTTGCAGGGCCGTTGCTTTTTTATTATATATTTTACATCAAAGGTCAGTCGCAAAGGGACTTCGGGTCCTAATTGTAATTCTAGCTTTCGTGATTCCAACTATTCATTATATAATAATGATAGTGGGTATTACTGACTTAGGTTTTGATTTGAGAAAGCGCTTTGAAAAAAAGAGTGATGACTACTGTTTAGGAGCTGAAAATTTTGCCTGCATTTTTAGAAAAGCGGTCGATTCGCTACCCTTTTTACGGGTTAGTTGGCGTTACAGTGGTGCTGCTCATCATCCTATTCTTATATAATTGGATTTTAAGTTTGGCCGGGCTGTTGTTAATGCTTTTCCCGATCTATTTCATGTTTGTCGTTGGGAATCGCCAAAGACAGGAGGTCGAGGAGTATATTTCCACCCTCTCCTATCGAGTGAAACGAGTCGGCGAAGAAGCACTTATGGAGATGCCGATTGGAATTATGTTAATCAATGGGGAGTATTATATAGAGTGGACAAATCCTTTTCTATCATCATGCTTTGATGAAGATACGCTAGTAGGAAGATCACTTTATGATGTAGCAGATGCCCTTATTCCATTAATTAAACAGGAAGTTGAAACAGAGATTATTACATTAAATGATCGAAAATTCCGCGTGATACATAAACGTGAGGAACGATTACTTTACTTTTTCGATGTAACAGAGCAAACTGAAATAGAAAAAATGTATCATGAAGAAAGAACCGTCATTGCCGTTATCTTTTTGGACAATTATGATGATTTAACCCAAGGAATGGACGACCAGATGCGTGGGAGTATCAACAATCTGGTTACTTCTATTTTGAATAAATGGGCCAAGATAATGGGATTTTTATAAAAAGAATTTCGTCAGAACGGTTTATTGCTGTTTTTAGTGAAGGAATTCTTCATCTTCTTGAAAAGGGTAAGTTTTCCATTCTCGATGAAGTAAGAGAAATGACATCAAAACAAAATGTGTCCTTCACCTTGAGTATTGGGGTTGGCGCGGGTGTTTCTTCCTTGACGGAACTAGGAATTTTGGCCAATCGAGTCTTGATTTAGCTTTAGGTAGAGGTGGAGATCAGGTGGCCATCAAACAACAGAATGGCAAGGTGAAATTCTTTGGTGGAAAGACAAACCCTATTGAGAAACGGACAAGAGTAAGAGCGCGAGTCATTTCCCATGCATTGAAAGATCTGATTACTGCAAGTGATAAAGTGGTAATCATGGGACATAAAAATCCTGATATGGACTCTATTGGTTCATCAATCGGAATCTATAAAGTGGCTGCCAGATGAATCTCAAAGACGCCTACATCGTGGTTAATTTTCAAAAAATGGATACCGCTGTGCAGCGGCTAATGGAAGAAATCCGTAACCAAGAACAATTATTTGCACACTTTATCAGTCCTGAAGAAGCTTTAGACATTGCAACTGATAAAACGTTGCTTGTCATTGTTGACACGCATAAGCCTTCTTTAGTTATGGATGAGCGATTGTTAAATAAAATCGATAATGTAGTGGTGATTGACCATCATCGTCGCGGTGAGGATTTTATCCATAATCCATTACTGGTTTATATGGAACCATATGCATCATCAACGGCGGAGTTGGTAACAGAGTTTCTCGAATACCAGCCAAAACGCGGTAAAATTGAAATGATTGAAGCAACAGCACTTTTAGCAGGAATTATTGTGGATACCAAAAGCTTTACATTACGTACTGGCGCACGGACCTTTGATGCAGCCTCCTATTTAAGAGGCAAGGGGCTGATACTGTTCTTGTTCAGAAGTTGTTGAAGGAAAGCGTAGAAACTTATATAAAAAGGTCAAAGTTAATTGAATCAGTTTCCTTTTATCGGGATGGTATTGCGATCGCAAAAGGAACTGAAGATGATTTCAATGACCAGGTACTCATTGCTCAAGCAGCTGATACACTGTTAACAATGGAGCATGTGATTGCTTCCTTTGTGATATCCAAACGCAGCGAAGGAGTAATCGGTATTAGTGCCAGATCATTGGGAAAAGTCAATGTCCAGATTATTATGGAAAGCCTTCAGGGCGAAGGCATTTAACAAATGCTGCAACCCAGCTTTCTGGACTGACAATTGAAGAAACAGAAGCGCAATTAAAGTTAGCAATTGATGATTATTTTGAAGGAGTGAAAAAGGAATGAAGGTAATTTTTCTAAAGGATGTTAAAGGTAAAGGTAAAAAAGGGGAAGTTAAGAATGTTGCTGATGGCTATGCACATAACTTTTTAATTAAGCAGGGTTTAGCTCAAGAAGCAAATCAAGCCAGTATCAGTTCATTAGAAGCGCAAAAGAAGAAGGAAGAAAAACTAGCAGCTGAAGAGCTTGCAGAAGCGAAAAACTTAAAAGAGGTATTGGATACGATAACAGTTGAGCTAGTAGCTAAAGCAGGTGAAGGTGGTAGATTATTTGGTTCGATTACAACGAAGCAAGTTGCCGAAGAGCTACAAAAAAAGCATGGCATTAAAATTGATAAACGAAAAATGGAATTAGTAGATGCGATACGTACGCTTGGTTCAACCAAGGTTCCTGTAAAGCTTTATCACGACGTGGTTGCAACCTTAACTGTTCATGTGAAAGAAGGAAACTAAATTTCCCAGTTCGAAATTCTCCCTAAACGTGTTAGAATATAAAAGTTATCAAATGATGTGATCGGTATGAACTGGTCACTTTTTTCTTTATCGGATATGATATGATAGTTTTGAACCTTTAAATAAATCATCCTCTCTTCAAAATAGGAGGTTTTTGATATATGAGCGATTTATATGCAGACCGCCTGCCACCGCAAAATATTGAAGCTGAGCAAGCTGTTCTGGGTGCGATTTTCCTAGAGCCTTCTTCTTTAACATTGGCTTCTGAAATCTTAATTCCTGAAGACTTTTACAGAGCTGCCCACCAAAAAATCTTTAACGTCATGCTTAAGCTTAACGACCTTGGTAAAGCTGTTGACCTCATTACCGTTACGGAGGAATTGGCTGCTTCTAAGATTTTAGAAGATACAGGTGGTGTCAGTTACTTAAGCGAGCTTGCGGGTTCAGTTCCAACGGCTGCAAATATTGAATACTATGCTAGAATCGTAGAAGAAAAATCATTGCTAAGGCGCCTAATCCGCACGGCTACTGGTATTGCTTCTGATGGGTATTCACGTGAAGATGAAGTTGAAACACTTTTAAGCGAAGCAGAAAAAAGTATATTAGAAGTAGCCCAACGGAAAAACGCGGGGGCTTCCACAATATTAAAGATGTTTTGGTCCGCACTTATGACAATATTGAATCAATGCATAACCGCGTGGGGGATATTACTGGGATTGCTACAGGGTTTGCAGAACTTGACCGCATGACAGCAGGATTCCAGCGTAACGATTTGATTATTGTTGGAGCCCGTCCATCAGTTGGTAAAACAGCCTTTGCCTTAAATATTTCCCAAAACGTTGCGACCAAAACTGGAGAAAATGTTGCGATTTTCAGTCTTGAAATGGGTGCTGAGCAGCTTGTCATGCGTATGTTATGTGCCGAAGGGAATATTGATGCGCAAAGGCTGCGTACAGGGTCACTTACGGACGAAGATTGGGGTAAACTGACGATGGCAATGGGAAGCCTAGCGAGTGCAGGAATCTTTATTGATGATACACCTGGTGTTAGAATTAGTGATATCCGTTCTAAATGCCGCCGCCTCAAACAGGAGCATGGCTTAGGGATGATTTTAATAGATTATCTGCAGCTCATCCTCGGAAGCGGCAGATCCGGCGAGAATCGCCAGCAGGAAGTATCAGAAATTTCTCGTTCATTAAAGCAGCTGCCCGTGAGTTACAAGTGCCTGTTATTGCTCTATCCCAGCTTTCCCGTGGCGTTGAGCAGCGTCAAGATAAGCGTCCGATGATGTCAGATATTCGTGAATCAGGGTCTATCGAGCAGGATGCTGATATCGTTGCTTTCTTATATCGTGATGATTACTATGATAAGGAATCAGAGAATAAGAATATTATTGAAATTATCATTGCTAAGCAGCGTAATGGTCCGACTGGAACGGTACAGTTGGCATTCGTGAAGGAATATAATAAGTTTGTTAACTTAGAGAGACGCTTTGATGATTCAGCTGTCCCTCCAGGTGCATAAAATTTTTTGGCTAGTCCACATTTAGGGCTAGCCTTTTCATATATTCAGTTTTTCATATTTTTACGAACGTATTTTCATATTTTCATATAAAATGTTCGTGTTTAATTGACTTCTTTATTGTGAAATTGATAAACTAAGGAAGGATTGAATTTAAAATAATCAAAAGCATATATTTCGGAGGTGCCTTTAATGTCATCAGTTGTGGTTGTTGGAACGCAGTGGGGAGACGAAGGAAAGGGAAAAATTACTGATTTTCTTTCCGAAAATGCAGAAGCAATTGCTCGTTATCAAGGGGGCAATAATGCAGGTCACACTATTCAGTTTAATGGTGTAACCTACAAATTGCATTTAATTCCTTCAGGTATTTTTTATAAAGAAAAAATTTGTGTCATTGGTAACGGAATGGTCGTAGATCCTAAGGCACTTATAGCAGAACTTGCTTACTTACATGAAAAAGGGATTACAACAGATAATCTAAGAATCAGTAACCGTGCCCATGTTATCCTTCCTTATCATTTAAAGCTCGATGAGGTAGAAGAAGAACGCAAAGGTGCTAATAAAATTGGTACAACCAAAAAGGGTATTGGTCCAGCTTATATGGATAAAGCAGCACGTGTTGGCATCCGGATTGCAGATTTATTAGAACATGACGTGTTTGAAGAAAAGCTTGAGCAGAACCTTGCGGAGAAAAATCGCTTATTTGAACGAATTTATGAGACGACTGGCTTTAAGAAGGAAGACATTTTAGAAGAGTATTATGAATATGGGCAACAATTTAAGCAATATGTTTGTGATACATCGGTTGTGTTAAATGATGCCTTGGACGAAGGCAAGCGAGTTCTTTTCGAAGGCGCACAAGGTGTTATGCTTGATATTGACCAAGGAACATACCCATTTGTTACTTCATCTAATCCAGTTGCTGGCGGAGTGACGATTGGCTCTGGCGTTGGTCCATCTAAAATTACCCATGTAGTCGGAGTTTGTAAAGCTTATACATCCCGTGTTGGTGACGGACCGTTCCCTACAGAATTAAATAATGAAATTGGTCATCAGATTCGTGAAGTAGGACGCGAATATGGTACAACAACAGGACGTCCCCGTCGTGTTGGCTGGTTTGACAGCGTTGTTGTCCGCCATGCGCGTCGTGTCAGCGGTTTAACGGATCTGTCCCTCAATTCTATTGACGTTTTGACAGGGATTGATACATTGAAGATATGTACTGCTTATAGTTTTAAAGGCGAAGTTATTACAGAATATCCTGCAAGTTTAAAGGTCTTAGCACAGTGCGAACCTGTTTATGAAGAACTGCCAGGTTGGACTGAGGATATCACAGGATGCAAATCATTAGATGAGCTGCCTGTAAATGCACGTCATTATGTAGAGCGCGTGACACAGCTCACAGGGATCCCGTTAACAACTTTCTCTGTTGGTCCAGACCGAAACCAAACAAATGTTGTCCGCAGCCCATGGAGACAGATTTAATCTTTAACTAAGAGGCCCTCTACTTTGGAGGGCTTCAACTTTTTTGAAACTTTTTTTAAAAAAAGTATTGCTTATATTTCAATTGTTGTGATATTATAAAAAGCGTCGTCACAAACGAGCCATTAGCTCAGTTGGTAGAGCAACGAGCGAAGCTTCAATGAATAAGCTGCGAGTTGCGAGAATCTCGTAAGAGAATTCGAGCATCTGACTAAAGCAAATCAAAGTTTAGGGAACAATTCTAGTTTTGAGCCATTAGCTCAGTTGGTAGAGCATCTGACTTTTAATCAGAGGGTCGAAGGTTCGAGTCCTTCATGGCTCACCATTTATATTTTGTATGGCCCCTTGGTCAAGCGGTTAAGACACCGCCCTTTCACGGCGGTAACACGGGTTCGAATCCCGTAGGGGTCATTGTTTTATTGGTCCGGTAGTTCAGTTGGTTAGAATGCCTGCCTGTCACGCAGGAGGTCGCGGGTTCGAGTCCCGTCCGGACCGCCACTATTTTTCTTTAATAAATTAATTTATAAATGGCTCAGTAGCTCAGTCGGTAGAGCAAAGGACTGAAAATCCTTGTGTCGGCGGTTCGATTCCGTCCTGAGCCATTCCAAAAAGGAAGCTTGCAAATGTAAGCTTCTTTTTTCTTATGTCTTTATTTCTCAAACGCCTCCGCTTTTTCTTACAATTACTACCTACTGCAAATAGATGAATTAAAGTGTATAAAATGGTAAAGTAAAATAGAGTAGGTATGACTGTATTTACTTTTTGAAAGAATAGATTATTTTAATACAAAGGAGCAATGGGTATGGAAAAGAAAATTCTTGTGGTTGATGACGAAAAGCCGATTGCGGATATCCTCCAGTTTAATCTGAAAAAGGAAGGCTATGATGTATATTGCGCCTATGATGGTTTTGAGGCGCTTACGATGGTAGAAGAAATCCAACCGGACTTAATCCTCTTAGATATCATGCTCCCACTAAGAGATGGAATGGAAGTTTGCCGTGAAGTTCGAAAAAAACATGAGATGCCAATCATTATGCTAACGGCAAAGGATTCTGAAATTGATAAGGTACTAGGCCTTGAGCTTGGAGCAGATGATTATGTAACAAAACCATTTAGTACGAGAGAATTAATCGCCCGGGTAAAAGCGAATTTACGCCGTCACCAACAAATTCTTTCTCAGCCAGATGCTGAGGAAGAAACAAATGAAATTGAAATAGGCTCATTGGTTATTCATCCCGATGCCTATGTTGTTTCAAAGCGTGGCGAAACCATTGAATTAACCCACCGGGAATTCGAACTGCTGTACTATTTAGCTAAGCATATTGGACAGGTCATGACAAGAGAGCATCTGCTTCAAACTGTTTGGGGTTATGACTATTATGGTGATGTAAGAACGGTTGATGTAACGGTTCGACGGTTACGTGAAAAAATTGAGGATAGCCCAAGTCATCCAACATGGATCGTTACGCGTAGAGGAGTAGGATACTATTTGCGGAATCCTGATCAGGAGTAAGAGCCTTGATGAGAAAAGTCGGTTTTTTTCGTTCAATACACGTTAAATTTGTCATCATCTATGTCCTCCTTATTTTAGTTGCCATGCAAATTATTGGAGTGTATTTTGTTAAGCAGCTTGAAGAAACCTTAAGGACGAATTTCCAGACTTCTTTAAAAGCACGTGTTAATTTGCTTGCTTATAATATTGTTCAAGAGATGGAAAAGGAGCGGACATCAGAAGATCCGACTCTCGAAGCGGACGTAAAGAAAATTTTAAGGGATTTTTCAGCTGTCGATATTTCTGAAGTTCGGCTAATTGATGCCGGGTCGTTAAAGATTATTGGAACATCGGATCCTAATAATCAAGGCTTGGTTGGTCAGAGGACTACCGATCTTAGAATCAAGCAATCCTTGGTCTTAGAAGAGGATCAAAGCAATATATTAATTGACCCAAGAACAGGGCATCGAATTTGGGTCCTCTCTACTCCAATTAAATCGGGCAAAAAAGTAATTGGGGCCATTTATCTTGTTGCAAAAATAGAAAATGTTTTTGAACAAATGAAGACCATTAACCGCATTTTTGCTACTGGAACAGCGATTGCCTTATCGATTACGGCTGTTCTAGGTATATTATTAGCCCAAACCATTACGAGACCCATTGCGGATATGAAAAAGCAAGCATTGGCAATGGCAAAGGGGAATTTTTCGCGAAAAGTAAAAGTGTATGGTAATGATGAAATAGGTACATTAGCAATTGCCTTTAACAATCTAACGAAAAAGCTTCAGGAAGCGCAGGCCATGACTGAAGGAGAAAGAAGAAAGCTTTCATCTGTCCTCTCCTACATGACGGATGGGGTGATTGCCACTGATAGAAAAGGCAGGGTTATTTTAATCAACGATCCTGCAGCAGAGATGCTTGATGTTTCACGTGAAACAGTTCTATCTCAGCCTATTGTCTCTTTACTAGGGTTAAGTGTTACCAATTCCTTTGAGGACTTACTGGAGGAAAAGGATTCTTTAATCTTGGATTATAGTACAAAAGTAAAACGCTATATTCTTCGGGCTAATTTTTCTGTTATTCAAAAAGAAACGGGTTTTGTGAATGGATTAATTGCTGTACTTCATGATATTACGGAACTGGAAAAAATCGATGCCGAACGAAGAGAGTTTGTGGCCAATGTATCTCACGAGCTAAGAACGCCACTAACTTCAATGAGAAGTTACCTAGAGGCCCTAACTGATGGTGCATGGAGAGATGAAGAAATTGCTCCGAACTTTTTAGAAGTAACCAAAACGGAAACGGAAAGAATGATTCGGATGGTTAATGATCTTCTCCAACTCTCGAAAATGGATAGTACCGACTATCGGCTGAATAAAGAGTGGGTGAATTTTGTTACTTTCTTTGATCGGATTATCGATCGATTAGAAATGGCAAAGGATTCAAATGTGACCTTCAAAAGATCTCTGCCTCCCCATGCTATCTTTGTTGAAATTGATGAAGATAAGCTGACACAGGTACTTTATAATATTATTTCAAATGCCATCAAGTACTCACCAGAAGGCGGGCAAGTCACCTTCTCTATTCAAGAGGAAGAGGAAAAAATTATTGTCAGCATTTCCGACGAAGGTATGGGGATTCCAAAAGAAAATATCGGAAAGATCTTTGACCGTTTTTATCGAGTGGATAAAGCGAGGACTCGAAAATTAGGTGGAACGGGATTGGGTCTTGCTATTGCCAAAGAAATGGTGAATGCACATGGCGGAACGATATGGGCAACGAGTGTGGAAGGAAAAGGGACGGTAATTTCCTTTTCACTCCCATACGAGCGATTTGAAGAGGATGAATGGTCATGAGATACGAAAATGGTAAATCAGCTATTTTAGTGATACTTGTGTTGGTTAGTATTGTGTTGACATGGAATCTTTGGACGTACCAGCCTAATTATGAAACGATGCAAAACGGTAATGTTGTAGCACAGGTCACCGTAAGTGAAAAACAAGAAGTACCAAAGATTATCATACCGGATCAAGTTCTTTATCATATAAAGGGCGCACATTATGGGACAAATAGTACCGCTGACCTTGAAAAATTAATCAAAGAATTAAGCCAATGGTCTTTTTATGATGTCAAAAATTATTCCGACAAAGTTAGTAATATAAAAGAACTGATTCATCGCAATGGCAACGCCGAAATTGTTTATCCCGGTGAGGTGCCAATTGAATTATACCGGAGTGTCTTAAATTTCAAGGAAAAGAAGATCCCCTCTTTCAATTTTGATCGGATCATCATCAATGTAGAGAATTCTGACAAGGAAAACGGAATTGTTTATTTTGTTTCCTCTGTAAACCAGCAGGTGTATATTAGCCATATTTCGCCAACCTATCTCAATGATTTTAATCATAACTTCTATAAAAATGCAGAGCGGCTTCCACGCTATTTTGCTTTTGATGCATCCGCTAAACGTACGATTTTTTTACCTGAGACAGAAACGGATATGATGGAGTATAAATATTTGCCAGTTACGCTGCCATCAGATGATTTCAAGGATGCCCTTTTTAGCGATCCAAGCTTTGTCCAAAAAAGCTTTATCTCACAGGGAGAAGAGTACACAAACGGGTCAAGTAAAATGACAGTAAATTATGGAACCAATATGCTGCTCTACGTAAATCCAACCGCAGAGAATGATTATGTTGAAAAACCTTATGATTTGATAAAACGCAGTATTGATTTTGTCAATGAACATGGAGGATGGTCAGACACATATCACTATGTTTCTAACAATGAAAATAATGGGTCTGTTACCTTTCGTCTATACAGTATTGATGGATTTCCGGTCTTTAACGAAACAGGGTATCAGAAATTACAGAGGTTTGGGGCAAGGATGAAATTAATAAATATGTCCGGCCAAATATTTCATTAGAGCTCCCGTTAAGGACTGAAATGAAAAAGATGACCCTCCCTTCTGGTCATGTTGTACTAAAGTACTTGCAAGGCCGTAAGAACTTCAGGCCAGAGCTTCTTGAAGACCTGGTATTGGGCTATCATATTGGAAAAGACTTAAATGAGAAGAAACTAATCCTCTTAGAACCTACCTGGTATTATCGCTATGATAATACATGGGAGCAGATTTCAATGGACGACCTGGGAGGATTGAAGCATGGATTGGAGTAAAATTAAAACGATTTTTATTATAACGTTTTTAATCCTAGATGTTTATCTCTTATATCAATTCTTGAAAATCCGTGACGCCAATAAATATGAAGTGATTACGGAAGCTTCTGTCGAAGAAAAACTAAAGGCTGATGAAATTCAATATGTGGATCTTCCTAAAGCACCGATTAAAGATCAATATCTAAGTGCAAAACCGAAGATATTCAATAAAGGTGACATTGCTAAGCTAAAGGGGCAAATTGTCTCGATAAAAGATGGAACGACAATTGAAGCCGTTTTAGAAAAGCCGGTTCAACTCAGTTCAAAGTTTGAGCCAGCGGACCTTTCGAACTTTATCAATGACAATATTTTCTTCGGTGATCATTATCAATTTTGGGAGAAAAACGATAAACAGAATACCATTACTTATTTTCAAGAAAATGATCAAAATCCATTTTATAAAAATATTAATGGAATGATCACCTTCAGTTTTAATTCAGATAATCAAATTGTTTCTTATGAACAAACCTATCTTGAAGGGATTGAAAAGCTTACAGCTAAGGAGGAAATTCTCCCTCCATTAAAAGCGATTGAAATGTTACATCAAAAGGGCATGCTGAAACCTAAAAGCAAGATAACAAAAATTGAGTTGGGATATTCAACACTGATCCAGCTTGCAGCGTCACAGGTTTTAACACCAACTTGGCGTTTTGTGGTGAATGATAAAGAGAGTCTTTTTGTCAATGCCTTCGAAGGGCAGATAATTCAGTTTAATAGTGATGGAAAAACTACAGTGGAGTGAAATGGTATGTCATTAAGATACAGCGTCTTAGCAAGCGGCAGTACGGGAAATGCTCTTTATGTGGAGTCTGATGAACATTCATTCCTCGTAGATGCCGGGTTTAGTGGGAAGCAAATGGAATCTCTTTTCGGACAAATCGACCGTGATATTAGTAAGCTGTCAGGAATCTTTGTCACTCACGAACATAGTGATCATATAAAGGGAGTTGGCGTGCTTGCACGCAAATATAAATTGCCTGTTTATGCGAATGAATTGACCTGGCGTGCCATGGACGGATTAGTAGGCGAGATTCCTACTGAACAAAAGTTTATCTTTAATTTGGAAACGGTAAAAAGTTTCGGGTCAACAAATATCGAATCGTTCGGAGTTTCTCATGATGCGGCTGAACCCATGTTTTACGTTTTTCATCAAGGTGGAAAGAAACTTGTGTTAATCACGGATACCGGATATGTCAGTGACCGGATGAAAGGGATTATCTCCAACGCCGAAGCCTATATATTTGAATCGAATCATGATGTACAAATGCTAAGAATGGGACGATATCCATGGAACATTAAGCGAAGGATTCTTAGTGATGTGGGGCATGTTTCCAATGAAGATGCGGCAATTGCCATGAGTGAAGTAATCGGTGACAACACGAGAAAGGTGTATCTTGCCCATTTAAGCCTTGATAACAATATGAAAGACTTGGCGCGAATGTCTGTAACACAAACATTGCAAAGCCAAGGTATAATTGTTGGTGAACAGTTTGAAATCTACGATACAGATCCGAAAACACCGACGATATTAACCGCAGTATAGAAACATATGTTTACAAAGAGATAATCTGGGAATAAAGAGTGAAGAAGCTGTAAAGCCTCTTCACTCTTCTTTTTTATAAATTTTAATATCAAGGAGTATATTTGTGACGATAAGCCAAAATAATAGATAGCAATCTTTTCGAAAGAGAGGAATGGTGTAAAGTGGGTTATTATGATGATCATTCAGAGGGGCGCTATAAGGAACAGAGAGGAAACAAAGGTAGGTTTTTTATTTCTAGTTTAGCGGGTGCTATTATTGGTGCAATAGTAGTTGTTCTTGCCCTTCCAATATTGTCTAACCAAGGAGTTCTTCCGTATAAAATTCAACCCAGTCAAAATCTTGGAACAGAAACGAATACGAATAATCAAGGAATCAACACGGAACAGGTTTCAGTTAAGGTTAGCACTGATACGACGAAGGCTGTTGAAAAAACCGGTGATGCCGTAGTTGGAATCACCAATATCCAATCAACAAATTTTTGGTCTGACAGTGGGAAAAACTCCGACCAAGCTGCAGCTACGGGCTCTGGTGTTATATACAAAAAAGAAGGAAATAATGCATTCATTGTCACCAATAATCATGTTGTGGAAGGTGCGACAAAGCTTGAAGTAAGCCTTAACGATGGGACAAAGATTCCAGCAAAGCTGCTTGGTACTGATATCTGGACCGATTTAGCTGTGTTAGAAATTGACGGAAGTAAAGTGAAAGAGGTTGCTGAATTTGGTAATTCTGATGCCTTAAAATTAGGGGAACCAGTGATTGCAATTGGAAATCCACTTGGCCCTACCTTCTCTGGCTCGGTAACTGAAGGGATTATATCAGGGCTCCATCGGACGATTCCGGTAGACATTAATGAAGATGGTGTTGTGGATTGGCAAGCAGAGGTTTTGCAAACAGATGCTGCCATTAATCCCGGTAACAGCGGCGGGGCGCTACTCAATATTGCTGGCCAAGTAATCGGGATTAATTCGATGAAAATTTCCCAAAATGCGGTTGAAGGAATTGGCTTATCGATTCCAATTAATTCAGCAAAGCCAATTATTAATGACCTAGAGCATTTTGGGAGTGTAAAACGTCCATATATGGGAGTCGATTTGAAATCAGTTTCGGAAATTCCTGCTTACTATCAGCAAGAAGCTCTAAAACTGCCTAAGGATGTAAACTATGGAGTGGCTCTTCGTCAGGTGGTACCAAACGCACCTGCAGCTCAAGCTGGATTAAAAGAGCTCGATGTAATTGTTGAATTGGATGGAGAAAAGATTAATGATGTGATTGATCTGCGCAAACATTTGTACCAGAAAAAGAAAATTGGCGAAAATATGAAGGTTAAATTTTACCGTGCAGGGAAACTAGAAGAAACAAATTTAAAATTAATTGCGGATACTTCTTCGCCAAAATAGGAAAAGGGCAGGAATGTAATGTTCCTGCTTTTTTCTATGGTATTATGAATTAGGAATCTCGCAGCTGTATGGCAGGAGATTGAAAAGTATAAAATAGGTTTAACCGAATTTATTTAGTTTGGAAGGTGAAGTGAAAATGATTTATTGCTGTGAGGAACATGTTGATGTTGCTTTAGATACGATTGTGGATGAATATGAAACATTTCCGTTATTAACAAAAATCCCTGTGGATAACTTATCAACAGGGTGTGAATATTGTCGAAATTTAGCTACATATGTTGTGGCGAACGAGTGATCCCATACAAGATGTGGATAATAAATGTGGATATGTGGATAACTTCTGTGGATAACTTGTTTGTAAGCTGTTTGTAATCATTTCAAAAAGGGTTGTGGATTGTGAATATCTCAATTTTGACGGTTGGTAAATTAAAAGAGAAATATTTGAAACTTGGTATTGATGAATATTTAAAACGATTATCGGCTTATGCAAAGGTAGAGTCTATAGAGGTTGCGGATGAAAAAGCTCCAGAAATATTAAGTGAACTGGAAATGATGCAGGTAAAGCAAAAAGAAGGAGAAAGAATTTTAGCAAAGATTAGCCAGGATACATATGTGATTGCTTTAGCGATTAATGGAAAAATGCAATCATCAGAAGAACTTGCCAATACATTGGATAAATTAGCTACATACGGAAAAAGCAAAATCGCCTTCATCATTGGCGGATCATTAGGGTTGAGTGAGGAAGTTTTGAAAAGGTCAAATGAACAGTTGTCTTTTTCAAAAATGACCTTCCCCCATCAACTTATGAAGTTAATACTTGTAGAACAGATTTATCGGGCATATCGAATTAATCGAGGGGAACCGTACCACAAATAGAGGCGGTTTTTATATTATAACCTGAACCATATCATATCTTTCAGGTTTTATGACTTGAACTTGAATCGGGGCTTATTCGGACAGAGCAAGGCGAAAAAAGCGAAAGTCAGTCTGAAAGTGATGATCAAATCAACAAATCTACGTTATGTAATTGGTCAGGAGTCTGTTGACCTTAAGAAGTTATTCCGTCTATCCTATCCTGTAATAGATAATAAAGGAATTCTTCGTTCTATCCACACAACGATGGCTAACGGAGTTGCAGGTCTTCCTAGGTTGGTGTGCAAAAGTTGAGTTTATTAGTATAACAAATTTTATTATTAGAGTTAATTTAGAAAGGTGTCGGTTTAACGAAGGATTTAGCTACCCAATTAAATATCTCTACAATTTAGTCAAATACTTAATAAAATAGGGCAATGTTAAAGATTACTGTTGATCATGTAACAAAAAAGGGAACTCTTTTATGAGTTCCCTTAATTCGACCTTCGAAGGTAGCATTAAGCAATATTAATTAGCCACTATATGAAAATACGTCTTTAATCTTTGAAGAAGCAAACCACGGAGGCGCCATTAAAATGGTAAATATAAAAAAGCTATTTGTCGTCAGATACATAAGGGTAAGATGTCCATTGTTATTGTCAATATTGATTCCTGTCATTAATGATGAAATTTTTGTCATGACTTCTATCCCATCCATACTAGGAATCATAATATCCAAGATAATTAAATCTATTTGATTATGGTGAAAAACCTCTATCGCTTTCTCCCCATCAAATGCTGACATTGTTTTATTTCTTTGTTTTTGGAGTTGATTGCATATCAGTTTATTTACATCTTCGTCATCTTCAACAACTAAAATAGTTGCCTCCATCATATGGTTTAATAATTGACTTCCAAGAAAAAAATATCGATAAGGAAATAGCAAAATCCAAACCATATCATAAATAGTAACGGTTCCGTTTAGAGGGAGAAAAATTCATTTTAAAGAGGAAAAAGATGCGTAATTAGCACTATGAATATACTCACGAATAACAATCAAATCAGCGGATAAAACACTAGAAATTTATATACCATTTCTTTTCTAGGAAATGTTATTTTTTATATTTATTTCAAAAAAATCTATGATAAATAAGTGAATTTCCTATTATATGGATGGACAAACGTAATGCTATGTTAATATTTTTAGAAATAGTAGTATTTTTCTATTTGATAAAAAGGGGAATATATGAAGAAAAAATTAAACATTATAATGTTATTATTTTATGGAGGAGGAAAAAACAGTAATTGGTGTTGAAATAAAATACCCACTTAATGAATTGGTCCCTGCGGTTGTATTAAACGATGAGAAGGAAATCTAATACAACCAATAAATATAAAAACGGAGGCGATTAATATGTTGGTAGTTACCACAGAAAAAATTGAAGGTTACAAAATTGTAGAAGTAAAAGGACCTGTATTTGGTCTAATTGTAAGAAGCAGAGGCATTGGCGGTGATATTATGGCAGGGTTAAAATCCCTAGTAGGCGGAGAAATCAAACAATATACAGCTATGCTTGAAGACTCAAGAAAAGAAGCTTTGGACCGTATGATTAAAAATGCTAATCAAATGGGGGCAAACGCAATTGTAATGATGAGATATGACTCTGGAGAAATTGGTAAAAATATGAGTGAAATTGTGGCATATGGAACTGCTATTGTTGTGGAGACAATATAATGAAATTCGTCATAGGCTATTATGTCTTAGAAGTTATAATAATTATCATATGCATATTGCTTGGATATTTTATCTATGACAAACGGTTTAATCGTAATCACGGTGCAAAAGTCCCCGATGGTTTTCAATCGACAGAAGAAATAAATATTGACCCTGTAACTGGCGAAAAAACAAGAGTGTATTATAATCCTGATACAGGTGAACGTTTTTATAAAAAAGATAAATAATTGCAAATGCAAGGAAATTAAAATATCGAAAAAAACCACGATTTTTACAAAAATCGTGGTTTTTCGTTTTTTGCTTTAATAATAAATTAACGCTTATACTTTTTAGTAAGAAAAACATAAGCGTTAATTTATTATTCAGATTTCTGGTATATGCGCCTCCTTCGGTTACCGCCTTTATTCGGAACTCTTTAAATGACACGCGCTAAGCTTTTTCCTTTTTAATTAATAATCTCTTTCTGAAGCTAAACATCTGCTAGTTATAAACAAGACCATTTCTATTTCTAAAAAATCGATCTTAAGACCAGTATCAGGGAAGGTTTTAAATAGCTACTAAAGTTAAACATAGATCATTATAGTAAACAATTTCAGTAAGAATCTTATAATCCTGAATATTCTCGAAAAATTCTCTTGCTTCTTTTTCCGTGTTAAACTCATACATTCTTATACTTTCTTCATTTGAAAAGACAGTGATAACCCACATTTAAAAAATCATCCCTTTTTCACCTATTTAATTTAGTAAATTCAATAGTTATAGATATTCCTATAACATTCAAACTGCCCGCAAACCTTTAGACAGAGCTTCACTTGGCACTTTGTAGCCACCCCTAAGCGACCGCGCTCTTACAAAATGATACTAATCAATTAAAAAACAAGGCTGCGAAAGGTAAAACCCCAGCCTTGTTTGCATTTTATCCTATTTACCTAGCCCACATGCCGAAGATAAGGCTTGCAAATACAAGGATGAGAGCCCCGCCAAGCCGGGTAGCCAACTGAGCATAGGACATTAAGATTAGCCTATTTGAAGCACCTAAGACCTCAAGGTCACCTGAACCGCCGCGGTTCACGTGACATAAGCCCCCAGCAATTGCTGCCTCAATTTCATAGAAACCAACAAATTTAGAAAAAATCCAACAGCCGATAACAGCACCAACAACTGTAAATAAAGAAATTACAACGGTTTGAATCGTAAGTGCATGGACTAGCCCATTAAAATCTGTATAAGTGATGCCGACTCCTGCTAAAAAGACGTATAAAAGTTTACCCATCATAAATTCGTTCACCTTTTTTAAACCAGCTTTTGCCCGTTCAGGAACGATGTCAAGTGCGTTAGCAACAATTAATAGAATGACCATATATGCATAAGGGTGAATGGAGAAAGGACCGATTTTTGGCAGTACACCAATCCCAATGAAATTTCCTAGAGCATAGAAGGCAAGGGCAACAAATAAACCAAAAACAGCGTCTTCCATCGTAGCAGTTGGTTTCGGTTTTAAGTCAGTCGTTTTGCCTTTCGTGACTTGACCTTTAATTAATTCGCCATTTCCTGTCCACTTCGGCATTTTCTTTCCGATACCATTTAAAAGTGCTCCGATGAGAATGGCGAAAACGTTACCAATTGTTAAGATTGCAATTGCAGAGGAATACCAGATTTTCGGGTCCTTGTCAGTAACTTGACCCCAGATTTGGCTCATTGGAATAGCCCCAGCACCATTGCCCCCACCCATGATCGGAAGAGCATAATTCATTAAGACTTGTTTATAAGGTACACCAACAATAAATCCAGCTACAATAGCCATGAGAAACGCAAAAAGTGTACCAACGATAACCAAGGGAATAAAGCCGCCGATAGCTTTGGCTAAAAACTTTTTATTAATAGATAGAATTGAACTAGTAATAATAACTGCAATAAAAAAATCAAGCATACCGTTAGTGTCGAAAAGTGTACTTACTCCTGTGGCTGCGGCTTTAGGAATAATACCTTGCCCTACTAAAAAAGAAGAACCCAAGAAAGCAAGCAGGGAACCACCACCTAGATAATCCTTCCAGATTGGAAGTAAATCTCCAACTTTTCCAAAGAAAAATCCAACAGTAAATAAAAGTAGTATACTTCCACCAAAATTTACAGGGAAGGATTTTGTTATTGTCCCAAAAGCAACAATAGCTAAACCGGCAAGCCATGCCCATAAAGGTAACCCGTACATATTAAGCTTTATAACATTTTCTTTTGAAGAGGTCGCAGTCTTTTCTGCCATTGATGTTTTTTCTCTTGCTACCGCTGATGTTCCTTCGTTTAATGCCATTAATGTTCCTCCTAAAACTTTATTAATGATCCAACTTCCGCTAATAAAGAATTGAAATCGTTTACAAAAAACACCAAAAATATAGAATTAAAACCTCTTTGTCCTGCTCCTTTCTAATTTTATAAAGTTATTAAACTAGTTTTAAAATAGCAATAAAATTCTGAAAAATAAATATTATGAAAATAAGAAGTAAAAAGATTATTTTTGTATATTTTGAACATTTTGTTCATGACATTTATTTATAAATAAAAAGGTTGTCCCAAAAAATTTTTTGGGACAACCTCTTTTAAATTCGTAACATAATTATTTTTTTCTATAAATTCTCTCTGGCCGTCCAACATCTCCATAGGACAAGTCTGCGCTGATTTGTTCTTTTGCCACAAGGTACTCTAAATATCGACGGGCGGTTGGACGACTAATACCAATTTTCTTTGCAAGTCTTTCTGCATTCAGACCTTCCTCTGATTGATTTAAAACCTCTGTTACTTTTTGTAATGTAATCTTATCAATTCCTTTAGGGAGATAAGGGGCAAGTTGTTCCTTTTGCCCAATCTTTTCCATTAGTTTGTCAATTTCTTCTTGGTTTACATGTTGATTTTCCTTTTGAATCTTTCTTAATCTACTGCGAAACTCTTGATAATTCTCAAGGGAGTTTTTCAAACGTTCAAAGACCAATGGCTTAACAATAAAATCAAAAACTCCGCTGCGAAGAGCTTCTTTGACAGAATTGATCTCTCGAGATGCTGTTATCATAATAACATCCGTTTCCTGAAAGTACTGGCGTATCACTTGCAGAAAAGCCAATCCGTTCATATCAGGAAAATAAATATCCAGCAGCACTAAGTGGGGACGGAGAATGGCTAACTGTTCTTTCGCCTGCTGTTCATCTGTAGCTATACCGATGACATGGTAGCCGGGAACTTTTTCTACCAGACGCCGGTTAATTTCTGCAATTCGAACGTCATCTTCTATAATTAGTACGGAAATTTCGTCTTCGATTTGTGGGTATGCCACCGTTGATCATCCTTTTATGCTAAGACTTGGGTATAATCACTGTAAAAATTGACCCACCCTCAGGGTTGGGTGAATATGAAATATATCCATTTAATTTCTTAATGATCCTTTGAACTAAGAACGGCCAATACCGTGACTTTCCACCGTTTTGGTTGAAAAACCTCTTTCAAAAATTCTATCTTGATGTTCAGGTAAAATACCAATCCCTAAATCTTCAACTTCAATAATTAAATCCTTTCCATAATCCGAAAAGAAAATTTTTATATTTTTTGCTTTAGCTGTAGGTTTCATTACTGCTTCCATCGCATTATCGATAAGATTTCCGATAATCGTCGTCAGACTGTCACGTTCAATCGTTACCGGGATATCCTTAAAACTACTTTCCCGATCGATTTCGAAATGGATTTTTAATTCACTTGCTTGATTAAATTTGCCAATGAGTAATCCGCCAATCATGATTTCGGGTATTTCTTGCTTAATGAAGTTCAATAAATTTTGATGGATATCAAATTCACTGGCAATGAACTTCAATGGCTTCTAGGTACGATTCGAGCTGAATAAGTCCGGAAATCATATAAAGCTTGTTCGAATATTCATGAGTTTGAGCACGTAAAGCTTCGGAATATTGTTTAATCTGTGAGAGTTCTTGGGTAAGACGATAAAGCTCCGATTTGCTGCGGAAACTTGAGACCCAACCAGTAATATTCCCCTTTTCACTCTTTATGGGCATGTAATTGGCAATGAAAAATTCATCATTGAGCAAAAATTCCATATCAAATACCGCTTCTCCTTTTTTGATGATTTCTAATAAAGGAGAGTCTGGTGACAGTTCTAGAATGTTTGCGCCAAGAACATTCTTTTCATTCGATAAATGGAGCATATTTATGGCTTGCTGATTAACCATTGTAATCGTTCCATCTAGATTAACGGCCAAAATCCCTTCTTTGATCGATTCTAAAATGGCTTTATTTTCTTGATACAAATGGGTTATTTCTTTCGGTTCCAATCCAAGAATTGAACGCTTCATACCACGAGCGATAAGCAGTGCACCAATAATACCAACTAAAATAACTCCCAGAGCGATGAAAATGATTTTATTCCGGTAATTGATTGTAATATTTTCAATGTCTTGAAGGGAGAACCCCACCGCTACAACCCCAATGACTTTCCCATTTTGATTATAAATGGGGACTATTCCCCTCAAAGAGGGCTAAGAGTACCTTTTTCCTGTGAAATAACCTTTTTTCCTTGGAGTGCCTCATCATTATCTTTACCTACCATGATTTCTCCAATTCGGTCAGGAACTGGATGGGAATAACGTATTTTTCCATTATTTCCAACCACAACAAATTCAGCACCAGTTTGTTTGCGGATTTTTTCGGCTAGGGGTTGAATGATTTCTGAAGGGTCTTTTGTCAAAAAGGCTTGCCTGATCTCAGGAATGGAAGCCACAGTCTCGGCAATGGACAAGACTCTATCACCGAGTTGGTTTGTTAAGGAATTGGAAATTAAAGATTGGAAATAAAAGCTAAACACAAGAATGATCGATAATAGTAAAGTTAAAATTAACAAAGCTAATTTCGTTTGTAACCTCATGATTTGACTCCTAAATAGATGTCTTTTTTTGTAAATAAAGCGCACTCAATTCGTTTAAATAAACACATGGCACTTATTTTTATACTATATATCTATAAATTATACTTGAAATCTAAAGAAGAGGTAACTCGAACTTTATTTTACTATTCTTAGCCTTTAGATTGACATTAAGTAAATAATTATTTATTATTTTCTTGGAGTAAAATCAATTTAAATCAAATTATATCGAATTAAATTGTGATGAATTATTTTTGTTTAGTAAATTATTGTGAACCTTTTGTGTGTCAGAAGAATAATTTTTTCCAAGCCATTTAAAAATATAAAAAAGGAGAGATGAATAGGATGATTTCATCAAGCTTAACGTTTGGGATTTACCCGCTAAGTGTGGCTGGCACACCTACTGGGTTGGCTGTCGGACCGACGGATAACTACGAAAAAGTTCAATTAGCGCTTCAAGACCTCCGAGGTGGGACAAAAACGCTGCATCCAAGAAACTATATCATTTATTACGGACCGGAATCGGAAGAAAAAATGTTATCTGTTGCGGAACACTATCTTTCAGCTGGTTTATTAGGGGACTTGACCGTAGGATGTCTCCAAGAGCCGGATATAGACCTTGAGAGCTATCTCGGTTTTATTCGAAAAATTATTAGCCAATATGGGACTCATTTAGCTTCACTGCAAATTACGAACGAACCTAACTTGACGTTTATGGAAGGCTCCAAGGCATATGTAATAAAAGGACTTGTAGAAGGAGTGATTGCAGCAAAAAAGGAAACTCAAGATCGCAATCTTCCAATGAAAATTGGATTTGGTTCGGTTCCGGATGGACCTATGGCAGTTCCTCATTTTTGGGAAAATCTCGCTAAGGCTGGAGGGGAGACGTTTATAGATTCCCTCGATTTTGTAGGACATAATTTTTATGTGGATGTATTCGAGGAACCGCGGGATTTAAAAGAAATACCAGCTTCCGTGGAACGTACTCTTCGCAACTTAAGGGAAAGGAATTTTATTACTTGCGGAATACCAGCTTCAGTCCCTATCCGTGTTACTGAGAATGGCTGGCCTACCGGAAGGCATCCTTTTGCTAATATAGAAAGATCTTATGAGCAGCAAGCGAAAGTTCTAGAGATAGTTATACGAACAATCTATCATTTGCGGGAAGAGCTTAATATTTCTCATTATGAACTTTTTGGACTTCGGGATGCCGATAGCTCCAAAGATGATCTCTTCCATCAATTTGGGATTATGCGAGATGATTATTCGACAAAACCCGCTTATGATACATTTAAAAAATTAATACATGAGCTCGGTATTTGACCCACTTTAAAACGGTGTCCTTAAAAAAGGATGCTACAACTAATCCTTTTTTAAAAGAGCTTCTTTTTTAAGTAGATTTTTCATAATAAAAATGTCTCTTTAATAAATTACTTAATATATACGATCCATTTTCTACGAACCTTGTACTACTATTTAGCAAGAAAGGACAGATGGTAATGGGGATTAGGGCAGGACATGAAAGTTCCGATAAAAAATCTGATCTCAATGTAATATATATCGTCCTAGATGATGTGGGTTACTCGGCTTTAGGATGCTTTGGTTCAGAAATTAAAACGCCTAATATTGATTCTTTAGCTGAAAATGGCCTGCGGTATAATAACTTTAATGTAACTCCTTTGTGTTCTCCAACTCGTGCTTGTCTTCTAACAGGCCGCAACTGCCACTCTGTTGGGGTTGGATTAGTAACGGAAATAGATTGGGGACCTCAATACCCTAATAAACGTGGGAGAATTTCCGATACAGCTGCCACTTTGGCTGAGATCTTAAAGTTGAATGGGATGGCTACCTATATGGTTGGAAAGTGGCATCTGGTTCCTGGTCATGAAGCAGCATCAAGCGGACCGTTTGAAAACTGGCCACTCTCCAAAGGATTTGAGCGGTATTATGGCTTTTTATTAGGAATGACGGATCAGTATTCGCCGGATTTAGTATACGATAATCATCGTGTCAAGAAGCCTGATCAATCTAATTATCATTTAACTTCGGACTTGGTTGATAAAACGCTGGAATTTCTGACTGATCATATTTCTGTTACTCCGGACCGGCCATTCTTCTTATACTTAGCCTTCGGGGCACAGCATGAGCCTCATCAGGTACCAAGAGAATTTATCGAAAAATATGATGGAGTTTACGATAAAGGGTGGGATCAGATAAGGGAAGAGAGATTCGAGCGACAAAAGGAAATAGGAGTTATTCCCCCTTACACAGAACTCGTTGAACGTAATCCAGGGATTAAGCCATGGGACGAACTGACAGCGAAAGAAAAATTATTGTTTATCAAGTTCCAACAGACGTACGCTGGCTTTCTAACTCATACGGATCAGCAAATTGGCAGACTGCTGCATTTCCTAAAATCAAAAAACAAGCTAGATAATACCATGATTGTTTTACTTTCTGATAACGGAGGCAGTCAGGAAGGAGGCTGGAATGGTTCCATTAATGATGCTGCCTACTTCAATAGTATCGAGGAAAATATTGATGCCATGTTTGACCATATAGATGAAATAGGAGGACCTTCCACAAGTCCCAATTATCCTAAAGGATGGGCGCAAGTTTGTAATACCCCTTTTAAATATTATAAGCAAAATACGTTTTTTGGAGGGACTCATGTCCCCCTCATCATCCATTGCCCTCAAAATATTCCTGACCGTGGATCCATTCGCTCCCAATTTTATCATGCTATCGATATTACTCCTACAATACTAGACCTTCTAAACATTGAGGCTCCGCAAAGTTATGAAGGTGTTCCACAGATGCCGCTTCATGGTGTAAGTATGATGGACACATTTACAGAACCGCATGCCCCAACAAAGAGAAAAACACAGTATTTTGAAATGCTTGGACACAGGGCAATTTGGAAAGATGGGTGGGTTGCAGTTACCTATCATGAAACAGGTATGCCTTTTGATAAAGATCATTGGGAGTTATACAATGTAAACCAAGATTTTTCTCAAAAGTATAATCTAGCGGTAAAGTATCCGGGAAAATTAAAAGAGCTTCAAGAAATATGGTGGCAAGAAGCCAAGAAATACAGTGTCCTACCTTTAAATGACAGCCCATTTATAAAAGGGTATAAAGGCTTGCAGGAGGGGAGAACAACGTTCATCTTCTATCCTGGCATGGCTCATTTGCCAACAAGTGCTGCTCCAACAATAACACTTTCTTCTTACTCGATCACAGTTCCAATCTTTCGTTCGAATCGTACAGCAGAAGGTGTATTAATTGCTCATGGCAGCCATTCAAGCGGCTATACATTATATATCAAGGATAACTACTTATTATATGAATATAATTATGTTGGCACTGTCTATAAAATTCAATCTTCTGTTGAAGTACCGGTTGGTCATTCAACTATACGATTTGAATTTAAAAGAGAAATGATCTTACAAGGAACGGGCAAGCTTTATATCGATGGACAACTGGTTGGCACACTTTATATGCCTCGTACATTACCATTTGTTATTTCTGTTGAAGGATTGGATATAGGTCGTGATCGATTAACAGCCGTGAGCCCTAACTATCCATTGCCGGAATTTCCGTTTGGTGGGCGAATAGAGAAAGCGGTCATTGAACTTCATGATGATTATGAATATAGCAAGTTTTTTAAAAAGGAAAAAAGAGATCCGATTTACATTAATATAGATGGAACGATTAGTTATCTTTAAATGGCCTGTGAAGATTGGAACGATGCTTTTACAGAAAAGAGGTAACAAATTGGGTAAGTACAACAGTTTCCACATTCTTGCTAAGCCAACAGGTCCGATTTGTAATCTGGATTGTACGTACTGCTATTACACGGAAAAGGAAGCTTATTTTCCTAAGGATCATTCCTTCCGAATGTCTGAAGCTGTTTTAGATTCATATATTAAACAGTATATTGCCTCCCAGGACACACAAGAAATTGTCTTTGCATGGCAGGGTGGAGAACCAACATTAATAAGGGAGACTTTTTTCACAAGGCTGTATCTCTTCAAAAAAAGTATGGGAGCGGTAAAAAAATCACAAATACGATTCAAACGAATGGAACATTATTAAATGACCATTGGTGTGAATTCTTTTCAGCCCAGCATTTTTTGGTTGGTCTAAGCTTAGATGGACCAGAGCATATTCATGATAGGTACCGGATTGACCGTGGTGGAAAACCGACATTTGAATTGGTGATGAAGGCACTTTCCCTGTTAAAGAAACATTGCGTAGAATTTAATATACTTACCTGTGTTACGAGACATTCTGCTTATAAACCTCTGGAAATCTATCATTTTTTTAAAGACCAAGCCATTCAATTTATACAGTTTATCCCTATTGTAGAAAGAGAAGTGAATAAAGGAGCGGCAGAGCTGTCATTAAGCCATGCAACACCTCCATCTTTATTTATGGAAGATGCTCAACAAACAGTAACTCCTTGGACGGTAGAGCAAGAAATGTATGGAGAGTTCCTTATTCAAATATTTAATGAGTGGGTTAAGCATGATGTAGGATCGGTTTATGTCATGAATTTTGAATGGGCATTGGCTTCGTGGGTAGGAATCCCGTCACCAGTCTGTATTTTTTCGGAAGAGTGTGGCCGAGCTGTAGCCATGGAACATAATGGTGATCTGTTTTCTTGTGATCATTACGTTTATCCTGAATATCGATTAGGAAATATTAAAGATGGCTTAATAAATATGATTAATCTGTCATCACAGCTTGAATTTGGTAAGAAAAAGCGAGAAACACTTCCCTCAGTATGCATAAATTGCGAGGTTCGATTCGCTTGCCATGGCGAATGCCCTAAACATAGATTTCTAGTTTCAGATCAAAATGAGCCAGGATTAAATTATCTTTGCGCATCCTATAAGAAATACTTTAAGCATATTAATCCATACATGAAAATGATGAGCCAGCTTTTACAAGATGGATTGCCTGCTTCCCATATTAAAGAAATATTTATGGATCAAGATGGTCCTCCTAAAATCTAAAATAGGGTATTTCCACTTTTTCTCTTCTTGTTATTATTTATTCATTCTCCAGTATATTCAGTATCATCATGGACTCCTAGTAGACTTTCCAGCATAATGATTGGAATTTCGGGGCACACAAAAAGGGAGAATAATCATTATTCTCCCCCGTTTACCTCTATTTTTTGTCAAGGTTTTATCGCAAGGTTTTTAATGCACCACTCCAAGCGATAACTTGGTCAAGCATTGCATTTACATTTTCAAGGTGTAATTCAGCTGGTTTGAAAACACTTCCGTTTTCAAAGTCTGTAAATAATGATAATGTTGGGTGTACGCGAACGTCAGCAATAAGTAATTCACCCATAATTCCACGTAGATGTTCAGCAGCACGGGCTCCGCCTGTTGAACCATAGCTTACGATTCCTGCAGCTTTATTGTTCCATGCATCACGTGCTGAATCAAGTGCATTTTTTAATGCTCCTGTAATGCTGTGATTGTATTCTTGAACAATAAATACGAATCCATCTAAGCTGTCAAGTTTTTCATTCCATGCTTGTAATCCTGGTTCTGCGCCAGTGCCTTCGCCTAAAAATGGTAATTTAAAGTCTGCAATATCCACGATTTCATACTCTGCATCAGCTCGTTTGTCTGCAATTCCTTTTACCCATTCTCCTACTTGTGGACTTACGCGTCCTTGACGTGTGCTTCCTAAGATAATACCGATTTTTAATTTTGCGTTTGTCATTGTTTCTTCCTCCTTAATTGAATTTCCAAATAATTTGTTTAAAAGACCCATTTTCTGCACCTCCCAACATGGTTTGTCCCTACTATATCTTTCTTAGCCCATCTGTTTATTATCTCGAATTATAATATTTTTAATTCGAGATAATAATAATACAGGGCGAAGATTTTGTCAAACATTTGCTTTTAATCTCCTTTTGGCCATGAATAGACAAGATAAGTACATGTTGCGACAATGGCTAATCCATTTACTAGATGTATTGCTTTCACGAACGGTTGATTTATATGTAAAAGCAAAGGCTGGATAAACAGGAAGAGAACCAATAATGACGAAAATCCAATGATTTTACCACCTGTTCTTCCTATTAGAGCTACTATTAACAGGATTACAGAACAAACCAAAAGGAGCATGCCGGTTATCTGATGAATCTTGAAACTCGCCGCTTGAAACACTCCCATTCCTGCAAAAAAGAATTCTACAACTAAGCAAAATAGTATCACAATGCTAAGAAAGTAATGTACGTTTGATAATATCCTTTTCATTTAACTGACTCCTTAAATTTATGTGGCTGGCAAACTACTTAATCAATTTGACAGCCACTAGATTGTTATTTTTTTAGAACATCGATTAATCTTCGGTATTCCTCTTCGTTAATCTCACCGCTCGCCAAACGTTTTCTGAGAATGGAATCCGCTTCGTCAGCCGAGCCGCAGCGGCCACCTCTATATTTACGAAAAGCCACTACTCGAAAAATAATAAATCCAATAACTAGAATCAAAAACAAAAATCCGACCCACGGGTGCCCATGATGTGCCCACATATTTATGTCCTCCTTAATAAGATTTTTTTCCTCGATGCCGCCAATTTAACAGCACACCATCATATTAACCGCTGAATATCTCAAACTAGGTTGTAAAATGTCACGAAACCATCAACAACCCATCACAGATTAGCAACAAGTCAGTTGTGGAAACTTTGTTTTTTTTGAATGTGGTAAACTAAAGCTAATTAAGTGTGCATAGGCAATAAACTGTGAGAAATGGAGGGCTTCTGTGAAGCAATTACTAACAGTATTAGTGGTGGATGATGACAACAGTATCGTTGATTTGATGCGCGACTTTTTGGAGAACGGTGGGTTTCAAGTGGAATCAGCGTATGATACAAGTCAGGCGATAACCTTATTGCAGCAAAAGCAGGTTGATTGCATCATTCTTGATATTATGATGCCTGGGCAAACGGGATTCGATCTGTGTCGGCAGATCCGTTCCACTAGTGATGTGCCCATCTTGTTCCTTAGCGCACGTGATGATGATGTGAACAAGATTCGAGGGCTGGGTTTAGGGGCCGATGATTATATCGTTAAAACGGCTTCTCCAGCAGAAGTAGTGGCACGAGTCAGGGCAGTTTTACGAAGGTACGGTGCTCAGCAGGGTACCCGTTTGATGACATTGAACTATGGTCCTCTGGTGTTGGATTTAACGGCAATGGAAGTACGGGTAAACGGGAAGGAAATTTCCTTTACGCCAAGGGAATATGAGCTCCTGCGTTTGTTAGCTGAGCATCCACGTCAGGTATTTACTTATGAGCATTTACTGGAAACGTTTTGGAGCGGCGTGGGTGACAAACATACGGTCAGAGTTCATATTTCCCGCATTCGGGAGAAGATCGAAGTCGATCCCAATAATCCTCAATATATTGTCAATGTGTGGGGAGTTGGGTACCGCTTCGAGGGGATACCGACATGAAGACGCTTCGAATTCGCAAATTCATGGTTGTTGGCATGGTTTCAGTTGTTATTTTACCATGGTTTATATATTTCATTATTCACTTTAGTACGTTTCAGGGCGGCTCCCAGCAACAGAGTCAGAAGTTGAATGAAGCCATAAATATGATTGTCACCAATTCAGCGGAGTGGACAAATCCTGCATGGCAAAAAAAATTACAGAAACGGCTTTCAAGTACGAACATTAATGCGGTAATCCTTTCACCGTCTAAGCAGCAGATTTTTAAATTCGGTAATTGGCACGAGAATCCCTGGCTGTCAAACCAACAAATCACGGTCATAGAGGACGGAAGAGTCTTGGGAACGGTGAAAGTATTTTCTAAAGGAGAGAATGATATATTCGCACGCCTTTCAGCGTTGACCGCCTTGATTCTTGCCATTTTCCTTGTTGGGTCTCAAATGCAGAGGTCTGTCGTTAAGCCGCTCGAAGCAATGAGCGGAACAGCGCGGAGGATTGCCGAGGGAGATCTTGATTTAAATCTGCCGGTTTCTCGTGTCACGGAAATCGCTCAGGTACGGACTGGTTTTGAGGTTATGGTAACAGGTCTTCGTGAATCCTTTCAAAAACAAGCCAAATTGGAGGAAGAAAGACGCTTCTTCATTGGGGCGATTGCCCACGACTTGCGGACGCCATTATTTGCCTTAAGAGGTTACTTGGATGGCTTGGAACAAGGGATTGCTGCATCACCTGAAAAAATTGCGAAGTATGTGAGGGTATGTAGAGAAAAGTCAGATCAGCTCGATCGACTCGTATCAGACCTGTTTGCCTTCACGAAACTTGAATATATGGAACAAACGTTACAATATGAAAAAGTGGATATTGAACGTATATTGGATAGATCGATTGATAGTCTGATGCCGCTAGCACAGGAAAAAAGTATTTCTATTGTAAAGGAGTCCCCTCCTTATCGATGCGAGGTCTTAGGAGATTCACATTTATTGGAGCGTGCAATGAACAATTTGTTAGATAATGCACTGAGGCACACACCACATGATGGAAAAATTATCATTCATTGGGATAAAAGCCTAGAAAAAACAATGATCACAGTCAAGGATACTGGCCAGGTTTTACATTGGAGGACATGCAACGTGTGTTCGAGCCATTGTACCGGGGAGAAATGTCAAGGAATCGGGCAACCGGAGGAGCGGGACTAGGACTAACGATTGCCAGACGGATTTTCAAAGCTCATGGTGGGGAGCTTGCTGCATCAAATGGTGCTGATTGCGGCGCAGTACTCACGGGCTGGTTAGCGGTTTGATTGAAAGAAACAATATAAAAAGCGAGTCAAAATGGGAGTCATTCCGCTTGCTGGAAGACTCCTTCATTTTTTAAAATATATTTAGAGTGAATTTTGAAAAATAAAAGGATTCGGCACTTCCTTTTTTCACCATTCCTTTGGCTCATAGTTTAGATCATTAAATAGTTGATTGCGTTCTTTTTTAGATAAATCTCGCCACTGTCCATGAGGAAGGCTACCTAAGTGTATATTCATGATTCGCGTTCGCTGCAGCCTGACAACACTGTATCCAAGTGCTGTACACATACGGCGGATTTGCCGATTCAAACCTTGTGTTAATATAATTTGAAAAACATATTTTGAAAGCTGTACGACTTCACATGGAAGTGTTTTTGTATCTAAAATTTCGACTCCCTTAGCCATTTTCCTCAGGAAATCAGAAGAGATTGGCTTGTCTACGGTAACAATATACTCTTTTTCGTGCTTATTTTCAGCACGCAAAATTTCGTTGACAATATCCCCATCATTCGTAAGAAGAATCAAGCCATCTGAATCTTTATCCAGACGCCCAATATGAAAAATCCTTAAAGGATGATTAACTAAATCAATAATATTTCCTTTAATATGTTTCTCTGTTGTACAGGTAATGCCCACGGGTTTATTTAAGGCGATATAGACGTAATTTCTTGCCATCCGGATGGCATTTCCGTTGACTCGAACGTCATCGCCGGGTTCGACCTGACTGCCTATTAGTGCAATCTTACCATTTATCGTGACTCTTCCTTCACTAATTAATTTATCTGCCCCGCGCCTAGATGTTGTTCCAGACTCGCTAATAAACTTATTAATCCGCATGTTTACACACCCTTAAGAGTAGAACTGTATGTATAAGGATACCCAACAACCAGCTTATTTTCAAGGACTTTCAAACGGCCGATTAGGTGCATAGGTCTGTGGAAAGGCGGATAATGAATCGTTTCCATTTTGAATAAGTGAATAATATGGAAATTGGTTAGATATGTTGTAATAAGGGGGAAATTAAAATGTTGTTAATGATTTTAATTATTCTTTTGCTTGTTTTTATTGGCGGCCGCTCTGTTTGCTGCTATGGCTGCACTATTTGGCAAAAAAACCACAGCATTCGATTATTCGGGCACATCCATATTTGGGCTGGGTGCGTTACTTTTTAGAAAAAATGGGTCCCGAATTAAGGCAATATTGGTTTGACGACGATAATAGCAGTAAACCTTTTTCCCGCACAGACTTCTTGGGGATTGTCTTTTCAGCAAAATACCGCAGTGATCTCGTAAGCTTTGGTTCCAAACGTAATTTTGAACAACCTGGTTACTTTATCGCCAATGGGTTATTTCCTCTATTAAATGAAGAATTGCTTGTAGACAATCAGGAAAAAGTCCATGCAATGAAATATCAGATTGATCATGAGGGACTGTTCACTCGTCGTGAACATCTTGAAGAGGATCAAGTAACCCGTTGGCTTTATCAAGATGAAGATGCAATCGTAGTAGGTCCAGAAAGGAATATCCCTTGGAGACTTTCAGGTCCCTTTGGTGCATCGGCAACGTCCTATGGAGCTGTAGGCGAAAACTATATCCTTTCGACAGGGTATGGCAGCAGGATGGCAGGCGGGTCTTGGATTAACACGGGTGAAGGAGGAATCGCACCGGAGCATTTAGAAAGTGGTGCAGATGTGGTTGCCCAGATTGGCCCAGGTTTATTTGGTTATCGTGATCATGAAGGTAATTTTTCTCTCGAAGAATTTAAGCAGAAAGCTAAAGAACCAAACATTAAAGCCTTTGAACTGAAATTTGGGCAAGGAGCGAAAATTCGTGGAGGTCATTTGGAAGGCTCTAAGGTGACACCAAAGGTAGCGCGTATTCGCAAGGTTCAAGAGGGGCAGACAATCAATTCGCCGAATCGATTTTCATTCCTGCACAATGTCTTTGAAACATTACAATTTATCAAGACCCTACAAGACGAAGGTGGAAAACCAGTTGGGATCAAACTTGTCGTTGGGTACCATTCCAATCTCAATGAATTTTTTGAGGCGATGAATAGACTGCATATCTATCCGGATTTTATCACCGTTGATGGTGGCGAAGGTGGTACAGGTGCCACGTTTAAATCGATGGCAGATACAATGGGACTCCCCCTCTATCCTGCCTTAGTGGCTGTTGTCGATAAAGCCCACGAGTTTGGCGTGCGTCATAGAGTGAAGATATTTGCTTCAGGTAAATTGATTTCAGCAGATAAAATCGCCATTGCCCTTGCAATCGGTGCAGATGCTGTAAATTCAGCCCGCGGATTTATGATTGCTAACGGCTGCATTATGGCAATGCAGTGTCATACAGGCAAATGCCCTGCTGGCGTAACCACCACGGACCCTAAATATCAAGAAGCTCTCGTGCCAGAGGAAAAGAAATGGCGGGCTATGAACTATATCATCAATGTCCGCCAAGGACTTTTTGCATTAGCTGCAGCCTGCGGCATTGACACACCACGCAAATTCACACGTGAGCATATTGTTCTTAAAGATGCTGAAGGTAAAGTGAAAAGGTTGTCCGAACTATTCCCTATTCCAGATTCAATGGTGGAAACGTCAAAAAGAGATCTGCTAAATAATGATGATAGTTCTCAAGTGAGTTAATCTTGCGGTCATCACTAATAAGAAGTGGAAAGTACACTAGAGCTAGACAATTCTCAAAGATTAGATGATACAAATTCTTGTAGAAACAACCTGAAGGAGAAAAATGCTTCAGGTTGTTTTATTCATTTTATAGTTATTTCTTCTTTAATGTGTAATTTATCATTTGTTTACAAAAACGTGTACTTGTTTACTTTTTGTAAACAAGATGTATGCAAAAATGTTTACATGTACACAAATTCGTTTACTTCCCTATATGACAGCATGTGTACAAGTTTGTCGTCTTTGTATACAAAGATGTATACGAAGAAGGAAGATACTCATAAGTTGTGTTCATATTATTTCTTTCTGATAAGTGATAGTGATATGGAAAAATCTATTAATCTCCCATAACCCAAACCCAACCACTTTAATAAAATCTATTAAAATAAATGTTGTACGCGAATCATCAGTTAAACAAATATAATCGCACCGAAATATTACAGTTTATCAAGACATTACAAGATAAAGGAGGAAACTCGTGGGGATCAATCTTGTCATTGGATACAGTCCCAATCTCATTGATTTTTTGAGACCATGAATAGAATGCAAATCTATTCGGATTTTATCACCGTTGATGGTGGCGAGGGTGGAACAGGTGCGATGTTTAAGTCGATGGCAGATACAATGGGACTTCTCCTCTATCCTGCATAAGTGGCTGTTGTCGATAAGTCCACGAGTTTGGAGTCCGTCATAAAGTGTTAATTTTCGCCTCAGGTAAATGGTTCTAGCAGATAAAATTGCTATTGCCCTTGCAATCGGGACTGATGCCGTAAATTCTATCTGCGGATTTATGATTGGTAATAATCCATATTATGGCGATGCAGTGTTATACGGATGAATGTTCTGGTGGTGTAACGACCACGCATCCAAGATACCAAGCGGCAATTGTGCGAGAGGAAAAGAAATTTTGGATCATGAACGGGTTATAAACTATATCATCAATGTCCGCAAGGGCTTTTTGCATTAGCTGAAGCATGTGATATTGATACACCACGTAAATTAACCAGTGAACATATCGTTTTTAAAGATGTTGAAGGAAAGGTGAAAAGGTTGTTTGAGCTGTTCCCTATTTGCCAGATTCATCAATAGAATCTTTGAAAAGTGGTCTTTTAGAAAGAGATGATAATTCTCAAGTGGATTGATCCTTTTACGATAGTCGATATTCAAAAAAGATCTGGAGTGGAAAATGGTTAAGGTCTTTTCCCACTGATGCCCAGTATTCATTGTGTATACAAAAATGTATACACGTTTACTAAATGTAAACGCTTTGTATACAAAAATGCGCACATGTTTACAAAGTCGTTTACTTGTTGGTGGGACAGTTTGTGTGCAGGTTTTCATATTTGTTTGCAAAAATGTATACCAAGAAGGGATATGCTTATAAGTTGTGTTCAATATTATTTCTTTTGATTAGTTATAGGGAAGAATCTATTAATCTTCTATAACCTAAAGATATCCAATTTTTAAAAACTATTAAAAAAAGTTGTATGCTTAATTGGTAAGGTTCTTGGAGCCAATCATCAGTTAAACAAATATAAAAAAAGGCACAAGTGGCAGTGATTGTGAAAAAAACAGTTGGTCATGAGCTTTTTTGCAATAGCCTCAGCTTGTGGTATCAATACGCCTAAAAAACCTGATGCAGAAAAATACTTCAGGCTTATTTCTTCCACCCATTGCTGTTTATTACTCTCTGTTGTGCATCATAGATATTTGTTTACAAATAAGTATACACGTTTACTTATTTGTAAACACTTCGTACACAAAGGCGTTTACATGTATACAAATCAGTTTACTTCCTATATGACAGCATGTGTACAGGTTTGTCACTCTTGTGTACAAAGTTGTATACTAAAAAGGAAAAAGTTTACGAGTTGTTTACAGGTTTACAAAATTATTTCTTTTGAGTAGATACATTGAAGAATCTCTTAATCTTCTATAAAATAAAGAAGGCAACTAGATACATAAATACTGATAAAATATAGAACGATTAAAAGGAAAAGGAATGATTTTTATGAATAAATCCAGGATTGCAGCTATTGATGTAGGAAATGATTCGATTAAAGCTATTTTCGGGGAAATAGAGTATGAATTAAATATCCCTAATATTGTGGCAAGAGATACAGAAGATCGCCCAGTGATTGGAATAGAAGAATTAGATAGTAAAAATCCGTTAGATGGCATTCATATTAAAGTGCATTCACCGGCATTAAAAGAGAATAATGTCATTTATCGTGTTGGTAATTTAGCAACGAAAACTGACAATGCTACAGAACTTGACCCAGGCAGCAGTAAATCAGAAGAAGACCAAACATTAGTTATGCTTTTTACCTCACTGGCATTGGATGCAGTAAAAGCGGAAAACACAATGAATTTCCCAAGAACAAAAAATGTGATTGACGCAAACTATACGCTTGGAACGGGTCTCCCTCTTCGTGAAGTTAAGGAAGGCAAAGATGCTGGATATCGTTCTAAACTAATAGGTTCTGTGCACCAAGTTGAATTTCTTGTAACACCTAAATACCAAGGATTAAAAGTAAATATAAAGTTTGATGAAATTAAGGTATATCCAGAGGGATTTGCTGCCTATATTAACCTTGTGATGGATAATAATTCTAAAATTATTAATAAGGATTTAATCGATAAAAAGATATTGATTCAAGATATCGGCGGTTTATCGACAGATATTGCGGTCATTAAAAATCGAAACGTCGACGACGATAAAGCACAAGGATTTAATCTTGGTGTATCTGAATCCTTAGAAGCAATTAGAGAAGAAATTAGAAAAAAACATGGCGTTGAACTGGATAGTCGCAGGGATGTTGTTGAAATTATCACGAGGAAAAATGATCGCAATCATATTATGGTCAAAGGAAGCAGGACAAGTGTTCATGATATCACCGACCGCATCCTTCTTGATTTAGCGAAAAAGCAATATCGGTTATTGCGCAATGTATGGCAAAAAAATTCGCAAACAGAAATTTGCTATTTTGTAGGCGGAGGGGCAAATGTTTTAAAGGAATATATTAAAACATTAAATAATAATTTAGACGGTTATAATATTGAATTTTTTGAAGATGAAAAAGAGAGTATTTGGATGATGTCAAACGCTTATTATAAGCTAATTACCGATTTTGTGAGAAAAACAGAGAAACAAAAGGTGATCCAAGAGCCTGTAAAGAAATAAAATAAGGTGATCATATGAAAAATTCTGCCTCAAATGAGGTTAAGAGGGGCCAAGCAATTTCCTTTCGTGTCCCTTCTGATACACCTGACCATATATTAAAACATTTACAAAAGTTAAAGGAAACAGAGAAAAGGAATTTTTCAAGTAAAATTGCTGATTTTGTGATGCAAGGGGTAGGGAATTCCAATGCAAGGGAACGAGAAACGATTACGATTCCTCTCCCCCATAAATTAAGTAAAGCACAACGAGATTGGTTAAAACATGAGCACTCAGAGGCATTGATTGGAAGCATTATTTATCAGCTGCTATCTGACCCAGTTCGCTCAACATCATTGCTAGCTTCAATGAATAGCAGATCCTTGGATATCAACGAAGCATTATATCTTCAAGAAGAAAGTGTACCGAATGATTTGAACGATGTAAGCCAGCACAAGGTAATTTCCTTTGATGAATCAGCTGCAACTAACAATTTAGAGGAAATGGATGATGATGACTTAAGTGCATTTGATTGGGAGAGTGCTAAACAAAGTACACCACCTATCACGGAAGAGGAAAATGATGGTGAAATAGAAAATGACTTAGATAACCTTCTTGGTGATTTTCTTGCTAGCATGAATAAATAAAAACTTGTTAAAAGGCTGACAAAATCATATGTCAGCCTTTTTGGTAGGATTTATTTTGGCGACAAGGCAATATTGGAGAAAATTACGAATATATTTGTTATGATTTTCATGCAATTTGAAGTTTTTAGGCGTTACTCTTCTGAAAAATCTATTTTGGTTGGTGAGATTATGGAGTTTGCAAAAAATATTGTCCTTGATGATGGGAAATTGAATGATGAAAAAGTCCTAAAAAGAGAGATTCTCTACAGGGGGATGAATGGAAAATACGTGGAAAGGTTCTATGTGTCACCAACCAAAAGCTATGTATTCAAACCCTTAACGAATAATGGTCAATTAGGAAAGGAAGTATGGGTGAATGAGCATCTCCTTTCTTTATTCCCCAATATTTATCCCAAAATGGTCTCCTATTCTGCAAATCACCATGATCCCAATAAAAATTGGATGATTTTTGAAGACCTTGGCCAGCTTACGCATGAGTTTAATAAGGAAACTGTATACGGTGTGACAAAGCTAATCGCCTGGTGGCATTCCCTCTCAATTGATCAACTTGTAGATATACCCTTAACAGGTCCTAAGCCTCCTATAGAGGAAATTCTAACCGAAGTTACCTTAAGGAAAAATGAATTTATTAAGCAATTGCCCATCCTTGATATGGAAGAAAAAAATATTGATCATCTTTTCAACATCCTTGAACAAATGGAATTTTCAAAGGAGCTAGTTTTGTCACACGGAGACCTCCATTTGGGAAATTATGCGGTCGTGAACAACCAGATAGTCGTTTTGGACTGGGAGCATACACACTTAAACACACCATATTGGGATTTATTTCATGTCATTGATATGTCTCATCCGATTTTTCCGAAGCAAATTACCAGTCAGTTCAGAGGGGGAATTTTAAAAGTTTATCTTGAGCACGTTAATGCCATGGTCAATGAGGAGGACTTCATTAGGGAATATCATTTATTCTCGGCAGTGTTTTCGATCTGGATGATTATGCTTATTTTAAAGGACTTAAAGAGCAACGAGGGAAAGTGGTCGAAGGAACAACTGGAAAACCAGCTCAAGGAGACGGTTTCGAGTTTAAAGCAGTGTTTGAATTCACTAGGGCAGGAATAAATGAAAAAGCTAACCCACTTGAAAATAGCGGATTAGCTTTTTTTATTAAAAAATTATGCTTTTTGTTCAAAAAGACGAGAAATTTCAATAACGACGTTTGTAGCTTTGATCATATTATCAACGGAAATAAACTCAAACTTGCCGTGGTAGTTTTCTCCGCCTGTGAAAATATTTGGCGTCGGCAAACCCATATAGGACAGCTGTGAACCGTCAGTGCCGCCGCGAATTGGCTTAATGTCGGGCTCAATATCCAAGTTTTTCATTGCCTTATAGGCGATATCGACAATTTCTTTAACGGGCTCGATTTTCTCTTTCATATTGTAATATTGATCCTTTAATTCAAGAAGGATATTGTCTTTTCCATATTTCTCTCTTAGTTCATTAACAATGTTTTCCATTGTTGTTTTTCTCAGATTGAATCTGTCTCTGTCAAAGTCCCTGATAATATAGTAAAGATTGGTTTGCTCGACATCGCCATTAAAGGAAATCAGATGGTAGAAGCCTTCATATCCTTCTGTATATTCAGGTGCCTCTTCTTTCGGAAGTTTGCTGTTTAGCTCCATCGCAATTTTTGTCGAGTTCACCATTTTGTTCTTCGCTGAACCGGGGTGAATATTGTTCCCTTTGATTGTAATTTTTGCAGCAGCCGCGTTAAAGCTTTCGTACTCTAATTCCCCTAGCGGACCGCCGTCGACTGTGTATGCATATGTAGCGTTGAAGGCCACAACGTCAAACTTATGAGGTCCCCTGCCAATCTCTTCATCGGGTGTGAACGCAACGCGAACCTTACCGTGCTTGATTTCAGGATGTTTAATTAAATGCGCCATTGCCGTCATGATTTCGGTGATGCCCGCTTTGTTATCGGCACCAAGAAGCGTCGTACCGTCTGTTGTAATCAGTGTATGTCCTTTGTATTGAGGAAGGTTAGGAAAATCCTTCGTAGTCATAACAACCTTTAACGCTTCGTTTAAAACAATGTCATTTCCATCATAGTTTTCGACGATTTGCGGTTTTACATTTTTACCAGTAAAATCAGTTGCTGTATCAACATGTGCCAAAAATCCGATGGATGGAACTTCTTTTTTTGTATTAGATGGAAGCGTTGCCATTACATAGCCATTCTCATCCATCGTTACTTCTTGCATACCGATTGCTTTTAATTCATCTACAAGCATGTGAGCTAGCGTCAGCTGACCTGGTGTGGAAGGACATGTTTCACTGCTATCATCAGACTGGGTGTCGACTTTAACATAGGAAGTAAATCTTTCAATGAGTTCGTTTTTCACTTTTTACACTCCCCTTTTTGTGTTTATACCTTTTTATAATAGCACTTTAGCAGGAAAGCTACACCTATTCGGTCGAGCAAAGTACCTCCTTAATAAATAACCTTCACATGCATCGTAGCATATCAACAAAACCCATACTATTACAGTCACAACAAATTCATAAAAATTATGCTTGTCTCCTATTGACCATAGTAGTCAATGGAGTTACAATATCGTTGACTATCCTGGTCAATACCACGATGAAAGGGGCTGCCAGTATGTTTACTAAATTTCTCAACTTAGAAATGGAAAAGCAAGACCGAATCATCAATGCAGCAATTAAAGAATTTGCCCAGAAAGGATATGATAAAGCATCGACAAACGAAATCGTCAAAGAAGCAGAGATTTCGAAGGGATTGCTGTTTCATTATTTCGGCAATAAAAAGAAAATGTATTTATTTTTGTTTGACCATTGCACCGATATGATTGGCGATGAATTTTTCAAAAAAGTGGACTTAACGGAAAGGGACTTTTTTGTCAGAATCCGGCAGGCTGTCATGATCAAGATGGACCTGCTGAACAAGTATCCCGATATATTCAAATTTATCGAAGAAACCTATTTTGAGGAATCACCAGAAGTAAAGACTGAACTAGAGAAAAAGATAAAGCAACTAAATGATATCAATATCGGCAAGGTTTATGAGGGTATTGATATCTCAAAATTTCGAGACGATATGGACATCGAGAAAATCTTAAAGATTATCACTTGGACCTTTGAAAAAATAAGCGAAGAGGAGCTCCTCCAAGCAAAACTATCGCTAACACATCAAATCGATTATCAAAAAGCCAGCTTGAAAGCAGAAGAATACTTCGAGATCTTAATCAAGCTTTTTTATAAATAAGGAGGTAGTCCCGATGAATGTAATTGAAATTAATAACCTAACAAAAACCTACGGCAATGCAAGAGGAATCTCCAACATCAGCTTTCATGTCGAAGAAGGAGAGATTTTCGGCTTCATTGGTCCAAATGGTGCCGGGAAGTCAACGACAATTAGAACGCTGCTCTCACTTATTTATCCAACAAGCGGCAATGCGACAATATTTGGGAAGGACTGCATTCAATTTGCCCCGGAAATAAAAAAGGAAATTGGCTATTTACCATCTGAAGTATTTTATTATGACAATATGAAGGTAAAGGACCTATTAAAATACTCAGCTAGTTTTTATAAAAAGGATTGTGGTAAGAAAATAAAAGAATTAGCAGAAATCATGGATTTGGATATCAATAAAAAAATTGATGACCTTTCATTAGGAAACAAAAAGAAGGTCGGAATTGTTCAAGGGCTGCTCCATGAACCAAAGCTGATCATTTTAGATGAACCGACAAGCGGACTCGACCCGCTCATGCAGCAAAATTTCTTTGAACTCTTAGAGCTAGAGAATAAAAAAGGCGCCACGATTTTATTTTCTTCTCATATTTTAAGCGAAGTGCAGAGATTATGTAATCGTGTCGCCATTATCAAAGAGGGTAAAATCGTTACGGTCGAAAAAATTAGTACATTGCAAGAAAACAACTATAAAAAGTTCAAAATGGAAACGAAGACAAAACTGGACAAAAATTACTTCAACATCAGCGGTGTCAACAAATTAGAGGTAAAGGATTACGTAACCAGCTTTTTATTTAAAGGAAATATTAATACGGTAATGAAAAAAATAGCGGAAATTGAAATCACGAATCTATGGATTGAAGAGCCAGACCTTGAGGAGATCTTTATGCATTACTACGAAAAGGAGGCGTAAAGAATATGAATATCTTTTTACATGAATTAAAGGCATATCGGAAGTCGACCATTATTTGGTCGATATCCTTAACATTAATCGTAGCGCTTTTCATGTCGTTTTATCCGTCATTTGCCAAGGATACAGAGACATTTAAAAAAATAATGGAGGGCTATCCTCCTGCCATCAGAAATCTAATCGGGGTGAACCTAGGAAATTTCTTTACTATTCTAGGATTCTATTGCTTCCCATTATCGTTTATTACGTTGTGTGGTGCAATCCAGGCAATGAATCTCGGCACTGCCATTGTCAGCAAGGAAGTCCGAGAAAAAACAGCCGATTTTCTGTTAACAAAACCAGTTACCCGCACAACAGTTATGACATCTAAATTATTAGCAGCTTTGAGTTCCATAGTCATCACCAATATCGTTTATTTAGCTGCCGCGAGTATTTCGGCCATGCAAGTCAAAACGGCAGACTTTAGCTTTAAATTATTCGTCATGCTTTCCCTGACAATGTTTTTTATTCAGCTGATTTTCTTGGCCTTAGGAATTATCATTTCCGTTAGTGTGCCAAAAATTAAATCCGTGTTGCCCATCTCACTTGCTACCGTCTTTGCGTTCTACTTTTTAGGGATGTTTAGCAGCACAACCGGTGAGGAAGCGAAACGATATCTTTCGCCATTTAAATATTTCGACACTGCCTATATCATCAAACATGCAAGCTATGAAGCTTCGTTTTTAATCGTTGGAGCAGTCGTGATTATTCTGGCAATTACGGCGAGTTATTTTGTTTATATTAAAAAGGATATACATGCTGTTTAGTGGAGGGATTGGGTCATGAATATATATGTAAAAGAATTGAAGTCTCATCGAAAATCGCTCATTTATTGGAGCGTTGGAATCTTCCTTATGGTGGCTTCAGGAATGGCGAAATATGCAGCGTATTCATCATCGGGCCAATCAATCAATGATCTCGTGGCTGATTTACCAAATTCGATGAAGGTTGTCATGGGTTTCAATACGATGGATTTATCAAAAATCAGCGGCTATTATGGTATGTTTTATATTTATCTATTATTAATGGCGACCATTCATGCGGCGATGCTTGGGGCAACGATTATTGCCAAAGAAGAGCGGGACAAAACCTCGGAGTTTTTATTCGTAAAACCAGTTTCAAGAAACACCATCATTACCGCAAAATTATTGGCTGCATTCACGAATATCGTGGTCTTTAATCTTGTAAGCTACGTTTCGTTGATTATCCTTATCGGGAAATACAACAAAAATGGTGAAGCAGTTAATGGTGATATCGCGATAACAATGCTGGGAATGTTCATTTTACAGGTCTTGTTTATGGTCATCGGCAGTGCCCTCGCCTCGGTTAAAAGGAAACCAAAAACAGCTGCATCATTAGCGGCAGGAATCCTATTGATTACCTATATATTATCAATCGCCATAGATTTAAACGAGCACATCGAAGGCTTAAAATACTTCACCCCATTTAAATACTTTGAAGCAAAAAACATCATGTACGGCGGCGGCGTTGATACCGTCTTTGTCGTTCTTTCCATCGTTTTGATTACTGTACTTTCGATTGTAACCTATGTATTTTATAAAAAAAGAGATTTGAATGTATAGTAAAAAAAAGACCGATGGATTCGGTCTTTTTTTATGGCTTATAGAGCAAGACGTATTTCCCTAGGCCAATGAGCGCAACCCCTATGACTACAGCAATAAGTACCATATTATATTCAAACCCGCCATTGGTCATCCAATAGCCATTTTTACCATGGACGGTGAAAATAGCGTCAATCATGACAATGGCAATCATGATAGCACCTAGCCATGGAAGGATGCCGGCAGCAAAAAGCAACCCGCCAATTAACTCGAACAGACCGGCAAGCGTAGCCCATATTTTCGCGCCAGTCGTAATACCAATTGATTCTAACCATTCCCCTGTTTTGTTTATCCCCGTTCCACCAAACCAGCCAAAAAGCTTTTGTGCTCCGTGTCCAAAAAAAGTTAGACCCACGACTAGCCGAATGATTAACAATCCAATATCAGTCATTCTATAACCCACTTCCAGAAAATTAAGTTAGTTCCAATAACTATTGTATCATCTTTATTTAGAATCAAGCGATAACAACTAATTTATGCGTACTTCATTTCTTTTCGCTTTTTTACCTAAAATAAAGACAGGCTCTTTTCACCTGTCCTAAAATGTTTATTTATTTTTCCCTTTCCTTTTTCTAAGTATGAATGGTTTATATTGGGAACATAATGAAAGTAATGGCAGAAACTTGCCATACCTCTCTTTGGGCGTGAGTTAAAAAGGATAACATTATTGTTAATGTGATAAAATAAATTTGAATAAAGGAGGAGAAACGAATGACTCTAGAAAACGAAAACAATACCTTGCCACCAAAGACGTGTTCCATTGAGCGTTTAGTAACGATTGAAGAGGATGTAAAGAAGGTTCTTTCAGGAGAGAAAACAGCTACACGTCGGAATGGTAGATATGCTGATCCAGGTGAAATAATGACTCTTGAAGGCTGCAAGTTTGTAGTTGAAAGTGTTTATTCACAAAGCTTAGGCGAGTTAACAGATACGGATGCACGCCGCGAGGGCTTCGAGACGGTTGAAGATTATAAACAATCGATTCTTTCCATGCATCCAGGAATGCCGTGGCTGCCACAAATGCGAGTTTGGGTACATGAATTTCGTCCTGTACAAGATTAATTAGGAATGCTATGAACATGTTCTACCGCATCCTTTTATATCTACATATTTTAAGTGTTATCATGTCAATCGGTCCCTTTTTTGCACTGATTCCGATGGCAAAAAAACTACGTAGGGCAGAAGGCGAGGTACAGAAAGTGTACCTCGATTCTTTCCGTTTTGCCGTTAGGCTAACGAAGCATGCGGGACATGTCTTGGTTGTATCAGGGATTCTTTTAGTCGTATTAGGGTGGTGGCCGTGGTCAACCTCGTGGATTGTCATAACCATTGTTATCATGATGAGCTCGCTCTTTTTCCTGGCACGGGCATTTTCCCCTATATTAAAGAAATTTATGGAAGTTGGGAATGATAGAGAACAGTTGGTAAAAAAGCTTTCTTGGACAACCGTTGCCTACATCCTACTTTTACTATTGATGCTGTGGTTTATGGTCACAAAACCTGCTCTTTGGTAATAAAACTAAGCAATAGCCTAATCTTATTGGCTGTTGCTTTTTTTATTTACTAGCTTACTATTTTTTAGCGTTAAAATTTGTTTAAACGCTAAGGACGAAATTATAATGAGAGTATTCCATTTCGACTTCCGAATTACTTTTAACATGCAGGGGTGAACAAATCATGAATTTTTTATCAAAATACGCAAGGAAGTATTGGAAGTTATTTAGTGTGGCTGTATTGTTTTTAACCTTTGAAGCCCTATGTGATTTGATGCAGCCAACGATTATGTCCAAAATTATCGATATCGGTGTTGCCAGGAAGGACATCCATTATGTGTTGAGAATGGGCGGACTAATGCTGGCTATTACCGCCTTCGGAGCTGTGTCCGCTTCAACAAGAAGTGTGGTGGCAAGCATTGTCTCACAAAATTTTGGAACAGAGCTTCGGTCTGATTTGTTTAAAAAAATTCAAACCCTGTCCTTTCGAAATATTGACCAATTTGACCGTGCTTCCTTAATTACACGGTTAACCAATGATGTGACACAGGTGCAGGTATTTGTGAATGGCTTAATGCGGGTATTTGTAAAGGCTCCGCTGTTGGCAATTGGCGGGTTAATCATGGCATCAAGATTAAATTTACGACTATCCATTGTATTAGCAGTCGTTGTGCCGATTGTTGCGTTGTTAATCATCCTTAACATGAGATTTGGATTTCCGCTTTTCGCCCACGTTCAGAAGGCGTTAGACCGGGTAAACAGTGTGATGAGGGAATATTTATCCGGAGTTCGGGTTGTAAAAGCATTTAATCGTTTTGATGTCGAGGTTAGTAAATTTACAAAAGCGAATAATCAATTTAGAGATCAATCCATTACCGCTAATCGTCTAATGTCCATTTTCAGCCCCTCTATTATGCTGACCGTTAACCTTGGTATTGTGGTTGTTCTGTGGATTGGCGGTTTAGGGGTAAATACAGGTAATATTCAAGTTGGTCATATCATTGCATTTACCAACTATATGACGCAAATATTATTTTCGTTAATGATGATATCGATGGTATTTAATATGTTTGTAAGAGCAAGGACATCAGCTGTGAGAATTGGAGAAGTATTTTTGAAGGTCGACAATCAAACTTGGAAAGATGAAGCCGCCCTGCCATCTACTGAAAAAGGAAGAATTGACTTTGAAAATGTCTCCTTTTCTTATGATGGAACAAGCGGTGAACCAGTTTTAAAGAATATTAATCTCACCTGCTTGCCCGGTGAAACGGTCGGAATTATTGGCTCAACTGGGTCAGGGAAAAGTTCGCTTGTGGGGCTTATTCCGCGCTTTTACGATGTTAGCTCTGGAACCATTAAAGTGGACGGAGAAGATATTCGTCATGTCAGTCCAAAAAATTTAAGGGACAAAATTGCGATTGTTCCACAAAAAACCGTTCTTTTCACAGGTAGTGTTGAGGAAAACATTCGTTGGGGAAAAGAGGATGCTAGTGAGGAAGAGGTTGTTTCAGCGGCATCTATTGCTGGAGCTCACGACTTTATTTCTGCTTCACCTGAAAGCTACAAAACAATTATTGGGCAAGGCGGTGTTAATTTTTCTGGTGGTCAAAAGCAGCGACTTTCAATCGCAAGAGCATTAGTTAAAAAACCTGAGATTTTGATTCTAGATGATAGTACAAGTGCTGTCGACGTGGCAACAGAGGCAAAAATCAAGGAAGCCTTGAAGAAATATGCAAAAGGACTCACTTGTTTACTGATTGCTCAGCGGATTACATCCATTATCGATGCCGATAGAATTGTTGTAATGGACCAAGGGGAAATCGTTGGGGTTGGAACACATGATAAACTAATTCACGAGTGTAGGGTCTACCAGGAAATCTACCAATCGCAAATTGGTAAGGAGGTGCTATAGATGTCGAAGAGTACAGAACAAACACCAAACAATCCACCTATGCCGGCCCTCCAGGGAGACCGGGTGGTTTTGGAGGAGGAGCCTTTCGAAGAGGACCAGTTGTAAAACCAAAGAACTTTAAAGGGACACTAAGAAGGCTATGGGATTACTTTGGGAAAGAAAGAAACATGCTGACATTTGTTTTTCTGTTTATTATCATCGATTCGGCACTTACCCTATCAGCACCTTATCTAATCGGTAAAGCAGTTGATGCAATGAGCCTGCATAAAGGGAAGGTTGATTTTGGATTACTTGAAATGACAATCGTGATTCTCATAGCTGCCTATTTCGGAGATGCCCTTCTTACCTTTTTGCAGGGGTGGCTAATGGCTGGGATATCCCAACGGATTGTAAAGAATTTAAGGGATCATCTTTTTAAAAAATTGCAAAAGCTGCCCATTGCCTTTTTTGATACACGTACACACGGGGAAATGATGAGCAGATTTACCAACGATATTGATAATGTGAGCAATACGATCTCCCAGTCAACGACACAGTTAATGTCCGGTATTATTATCATTCTTGGGTCGTTAATTATGATGATCATTTTAAGCCCTATCTTGACATTAGCTAGCATCATTACTGTACCACTTGTGTTTTTATTAACACGGACGATTGCCAAAAGGACTAGTGTGTTGTTTAAAGGTCAACAGGACCAGTTAGGGAAATTGAATGGACATATTGAGGAAACCGTTTCGGGAATAGAAGTAGTAAAGGCATTTAATCATGAGGGAAAAGTAATAGAGGAATTTGAAGAGGCGAATACATTGCTTCGTGATGTTGGATTGAAGGCTCAAATTTGGTCAGGCTTTCTTATGCCCATCATGAATGTGATCAATAATCTTGGCTTTACCCTTGTCGCAGTTGTCGGAGGAATCCTCGCCGTAAAAAGTTTGGTCACGGTTGGAGTGATAGCGAGCTTCATTACCTACTCAAGGCAGTTTGTCAGACCGCTCAATGATCTGGCTAATATTTTTAACGTTTTGCAGTCGGGTGTGGCCGGGGCTGAGCGGGTCTTTGAAATTTTGGATGAGCAAGAGGAGATTGCCGATTGGCCAGGTTCTGTAGCATTGGAAAATCCAAAAGGCCATGTCGTTTTTGAAGATGTCAGCTTTGGTTACCGACCGGATGTGCCAATTTTAAAGAATATTAGCTTTGAATCAATGGTCGGAAGCAGTACAGCACTTGTTGGACCCACCGGTGCGGGCAAGACCACGATTGTAAATCTGCTTACGAGATTTTACGATGTTACGAGAGGGAAAATTCTCCTTGATGGCCGTGATATTCGCGAATATACAAGGGATAGTTTACGAAGATGCTTTGGCTTCGTCCTTCAGGATACGTACTTGTTTTCAGGAACAATCAAAGACAATATTAAGTACGGGAAACCAAATGCAACCGATGTGGAAGTTGAAACAGCAGCGAAGATGGCAAATGCTGATGCTTTTATCAGGCGGCTGCCAAACCAATATGAAACAGAACTATCAGAAAATGGCGGGAATCTCAGTCAAGGGCAGCGTCAGCTGTTAGCAATCGCCAGGGTAATCTTAGCGAAACCATCGTTACTTATTTTAGACGAGGCTACGAGCAGCATCGACACACGTACCGAGATCCATATTCAAGAAGCATTGCTGACTTTAATGGAGGACCGCACCAGCTTTATCATTGCCCACCGCTTGAATACCATCCGTGATGCCGACACTATCATGGTCATTGATCAGGGGAAAATTCTTGAACAGGGTAGTCACGATAGCTTAATGAATCAACAGGGCCGATATTACAACATGTTTTTTAATCAGTTTAAGAACGTAGAAGGCGCACTGGATTGAATCACGAGAGAAGAGAGAATGCAAATTACATTCTCTCTTTTTTGTGTGATTATGAAGGTTAAGTTGTATTTTGTGGTGACAAGTGTAAAGACAACTGCTAGAATACTAATTGTTTAATAACTAAACATTCCCTCATTGTAAAAAAATCCACTCTGGGAATAATAACGTAAATAGTTGGTACTAGCAGGAGGTATATATGAACAATAAAAAGGAAGTTTCAGAGCGGAGATTGCTCGGAATTGCCGGGATGGGCTGGATGTTTGATGCAATGGATGTAGGAATGCTCTCCTTCATTATTGCGGCTTTGAAAGTAGAATGGAATTTATCAGCAGAACAAATGGGCTGGATTGGAAGTATCAATTCAATTGGAATGGCAATTGGGGCACTAATTTTTGGGTTAATGGCAGATCGAATTGGCGGAAGAAAGTCTTTATCCTTACCTTATTATTATTTTCAATCGGCAGCGGAGCATCCGCATTTGCTACGACCCTAACCGTATTCTTAGTCTTTCGATTTATTATTGGTATGGGACTTGGTGGTGAACTTCCTGTCGCTTCCACGCTCGTTTCAGAAAGTGTTGCGATGGAAAAGCGAGGGAGAATTGTTGTCCTGCTTGAAAGCTTTTGGGCAGTCGGCTGGCTGATTGCTGCTCTCATCTCTTATTTCGTCATTCCAAAGTATGGCTGGCAAATTGCGATGGTAATCAGTGCGATTCCAGCCCTTTACGCCCTTTACTTAAGACTAGATTTACCAGATTCCCCCCGCTTTACGGCGGTAAAGAGAAAAGAAAGAGTCTCAACTTTACAAGGGATAGCAAAATTGTGGTCTAAGGAGCATAGCCGCCAGACCTCGATGCTGTGGATTGTTTGGTTTTGTGTCGTCTTCTCCTATTATGGCATGTTTTTATGGCTTCCAAGCGTGATGGTCATGAAAGGCTTTAGTTTAATTAAGGGTTTTGAATATGTCTTGATTATGACATTAGCGCAATTACCGGGTTATTTTACGGCCGCATGGTTTATTGAAAAATTCGGACGGAAATTCGTATTAGTGGTTTATTTGATCGGTACCGCTGTCAGCGCTTATTTCTTTGGAACAGCGAATTCAACCGCTTTATTACTGGTATCAGGAATCCTCTTATCCTTCTTTAACTTGGGGGCATGGGGCCTGTACGCGTACACGCCTGAACAGTATCCAACGATGATCCGTGGCACTGGTACGGGTATGCCGCTTCCTTTGGACGCATCGGAGGAGTTTTGGGGCCATTGTTAGTAGGCTATCTTGTTGCCCAAAAAACGTCGATTTCAGCCATTTTTACGATCTTTTGTATATCCGTCTTGATAGGAGCATTCGCGGTTTTATTTTTAGGAAAAGAAACAAAGAAAAAAGAATTAGTATAATTTTTAAGTGAGAGATTCCTATTCAGGAATCTTTTTTTTTATCTCTTTCATTTGGATGAAATTTTTTTTGAAAAAATGTTTTAAAATGCATATATCCTTATATCTAACCAGTTTTTAACAACTGAATAGGATATATACCCTATTTAGACAATAAATAACGGAAAATTTATTTTTTTCTAAATTATATTAAAATAATGCACAATACTACTAGACGAATAGAAAAATATTTTGTACAATGTTTTCAGAATATTATTTTTTTTTAAAACAATAAAACAATTAGTATTGGGTTTTTCAGTAAAAACTATATAGCAAACAGGGGGTATAACATGAAAAAGAAGAAGGTAGCTAGTATTTTTGCATCACTATTGGTTACAGCTGGTGTAATGGCAGGATGTAGTTCTACGACAAGTGGTAGTAGCAGTAGTAGTAACGATGGTGGAACAATTAAAATCGGGGAGAACCTTGAACTATCCGGTGGTGTTGCCTCTTACGGTCAATCGATTGAACAAGGGGTCCAATTAGCATTGGATGAAATCAACAAAAAAGGTGTTAATGGTAAGAAGTTAGAACTAGTTAAGGTAGACAACAAATCAGACGCAGCGGAAGCAACAAGCGGTGCAATCAAGCTCGTCAGCCAAGATAAAGTTTCAGCAATCATCGGTGCCGCTACAAGTACCGATACATTGGCACAGGTACAGATTGCTCAAGATAACAAAGTTCCTTTATTAACTCCAACTGGAACAAATCCAACCGTTACATATAAAGACGGCAAGTTAAATGATTATGTTTTCCGTACTTGCTTCATTGACCCATTCCAAGGTACAGTGGCAGCTAACTTTGCATCAAATAAATTAAATGTTAAGACAGCTGCGGTTCTTATTGATAGCTCAAGCGATTACGCAAAAGGTCTTGCTGCCTCCTTCAAATCAGCATTTAAGAAAAATGGCGGAAGCATTGTATCCGAAGAAGCATATGTAGCAAAGGATACTGATTTCCATGCTACATTGACACGTATTAAAGCCCAAAATCCTGCGTTCGTCTTCCTACCAGGATACTACGAAGAAGTAGGTTTAATTGTTAAACAAGCTCGTGAAATTGGCTTGAATGTTCCATTTATGGGCGGCGATGGCTGGGATTCTCCTAAACTAGTAGAAATCGCTGGTGCAGCTCCGCTAAATAATACTTATATTACAAACCATTATTCTTCTGGAGACTCAGATCCGAAGGTTCAAGATTTCGTTAAAGCATTCAAAGCCAAGTATAATGGAAATTCTCCTGATGCATTTAATGCTTTAGGTTATGATTCAGCTTACTTCCTTGCAGATGCAATTAAGCGTGCTGGCTCAAGCGATCCTAAGAAGATTCAAGAAGCACTTGTTAAAACGAATAGTCTTCAACTAGTATCTGGCACTATGAAGCTTGATAAAAACCATGATCCAATCAAATCTGCTGTTATTCTTGAATACAAAGACGGCAAACAAGTATTTAACACAAAGGTAAACCCTTAATTCTATAACGGACAAAATGAATAGGGAGAATCAATTTCTCCCTATTCCAATTTAGAGAGAAGAAATTAGAGAATGGTCTAGCTATAGCGCTTAGCATCGAAAATCATAAGGCGCTTTTGCTTTTCTCATTAAGGAGTGTAGGACATGGAACTGATACAGCAGTTAGTCAATGGGGTTTCCTTAGGCAGTATCTATGCGTTAATCGCCCTTGGCTATACAATGGTTTACGGCATTGTAAAATTGATCAACTTTGCCCATGGAGATGTCTTCATGGTCGGTGCATTTATAGGTTTTTATGCGATTGTTAAATTACACATTGGATTTTTCCCAGCATTAATTATATCGATGGTTATATGTGCCTTATTAGGAGTTCTTATTGAGCGGATTGCTTATAAGCCGCTAAGGAATGCGACAAGGATTGCTGCACTCATAACGGCAATTGGGGTTTCGTTATTCATGGAATATGGAACAATTTATGTTCGCGGCGCACAGCCGGAAGCATATCCAAGCAATATTGTTCCGGATGCAAGCATCAATCTTTTTGGGGTAAAAATTAGCAGCCAATCATTATTAATTTTAGGTATTTCTGTTTTCCTCATGATCTTACTCCAGTTTATCGTTCATAAAACAAAAATTGGTAAAGCGATGCGGGCTGTATCACACGATATGGATGCAGCAAGACTAATGGGTATTAATGTCAATAACACGATTTCCGCAACATTTGCCATTGGTTCGGCTCTTGCCGGTGCAGCGGGAGTGATTTTTGGTATGTACTACACCAAAATTGAACCGTTAATGGGAATTATTCCAGGGCTTAAAGCCTTTGTTGCTGCTGTTTTAGGCGGTATCGGCATCATACCTGGTGCAATGGTCGGCGGCTTGCTATTGGGGGTAATTGAGTCACTTGTTAGTGCACTGGGGTACTCACTATGGCGTGATGGCGTAGCGTTTGTTGTCCTGATCTTAATCTTAATTTTCCGCCCATCGGGATTATTTGGTAAAAATGTCAAGGAAAAGGTGTAGGGGGGCTTAAGCGATGACTATAATCAAACATGCAAAAGGATTTTGGGGCTCAATCGTCTTAGCCGTTATTTTTTCAGTAGTGGTGCAATTTTTAATTACTGGAGAAATATTGAACCAATTCTACGTAAACACGTTAATTTTTATCGGAATTAATATTATTCTTGCTGCTAGTCTTCATTTAATTATTGGGATTACAGGGCAATTTTCAATTGGACATGCCGGTTTTCTCGCTGTTGGAGCGTATGCTTCCGCTATTTTCACTATGAAATTGCAAATGCCCTTTCCGGTGGGACTATTGGCTGGTGGTGTGGCAGCGGCAATAGCTGGTCTAATAATTGGGATCCCAACCCTACGTTTAAGAGGAGACTATCTAGCGATTGCTACCCTTGGTTTTGGAGAAATTGTAAGGATTGTATTTTTAAATATTGATTATATCGGCGGGGGCCAGTGGAATGACAGTATCCCATTTAACTACGTGGCCATGGCTCATTGCATGTGTGATCATAACAATCGTTGTCATTGTGAACTTTACGAATTCCACACATGGACGTGCATGTATTTCGATTCGTGAAAATGAAATTGCAGCGGATGCGATGGGGATTAATACGACTTATTACAAAGTTGCTGCATTTGCTATCGGTGCCTTTTTTGCGGGTATTGCTGGCGGATTGTGGGCACATAATTTTTACATTATTCAGCCGACAAACTTTGGATTTTTGAAATCCTTTGATATTTTAATTTTTGTTGTCCTTGGCGGTTTAGGAAGCATGTCTGGTGCCGTTGTTGCTGCGATTCTGTTGACGATTATTTCTACCTATCTGCAGGATTTCCCGGAATTGCGAATGATCATCTATAGCTTAGTGCTAATTGTTATGATGCTTTACCGTCCACAAGGTCTGTTAGGGACAAGAGAATTAACCTCATTCTTTAAAGGTAGGAAATCCGTTAAAGGAGGAGTGCAAGATGAAAGCAAACAAACTGTTGCTTAAAGTAGACAATGTTGGAATTCGCTTTGGCGGTTTAAAGGCGGTCTCTGATGTAAATCTCCATTTAAATCAAGGGGAATTGATCGGTCTGATTGGTCCAAATGGTGCGGGTAAGACGACATTTTTCAACCTTTTAACCGGTGTTTATGTACCTACTGAAGGGAGCATCGAGTTGGATGGTGAAAGATTAAATGGGCTGGCACCATTTAAAATAACCAAAAAGGGAATTAGCCGTACGTTCCAAAACATTCGGTTGTTTAGTGAATTATCAGTTCTTGATAATGTAAAAGTTGCTTATCATTCCCTTGCAAAGCATTCGATCCTTAGTTCTATTTTTCGCCTTCCCCCCACTTTTCCGGTGAAAAGGAAATGGAGAAAAAGGCATTGAATTCTTGAAAATCTTCAAGCTTGAAAATTTCATGCATGAAAAGGCAAAGAACTTGCCATATGGGCAGCAACGTCGTCTAGAAATTGCCAGAGCACTTGCTGCTAACCCGAAATTGTTGTTGCTTGATGAACCTGCAGCAGGGATGAATCCACAGGAAACGGAAGAATTAATGAACTTAATTGCGTTGATTCGTGAAAGGTTCTCCTTAACAATCCTATTAATTGAACATGACATGCCCCTAGTTATGGGAGTGTGTGAACGAATATATGTACTTGATTCCGGTCAGTTGATTGCCGAAGGTGCTCCCGAGGATATTAGGAACAATCCAAAAGTCATCAAAGCGTACCTTGGCGAGGAGGTTTCATAATGCTAAAAATAAATGATATCAATGTCTATTATGGTAATATTCATGCATTAAAGGGCGTTTCCCTTGATATAAATGAAGGTGAAATTGTAACTCTGATTGGAGCAAATGGCGCCGGTAAAAGCACGCTGTTAAAAACGATCTCCGGTTTACTTAAACCAAAGAATGGTGCAATTACCTTTGAGGGACAATCGATAGCTGGTAAGGTTGCACAAGCAATCGTCAAACAGGGATTATCTCATGTTCCCGAAGGTCGTCGAGTATTCTCCAATATGACGGTTGAGGAAAATCTTGAATTAGGCGCCTATTTACGAAAAGATAAACAAGGAATTCGTGAGGATTTTGAAAAGGTCTATCAGCTGTTCCCACGCCTGCTTGAGCGCCGTAAGCAGCTTTCTGGAACCCTTTCAGGAGGCGAACAGCAAATGCTCGCGATGGGTCGTGCTTTGATGGCTCGCCCGCGTCTGCTGCTGTTAGACGAGCCGTCAATGGGCCTTGCACCGCTTTTAGTTAAAACCATTTTCCGGATTATTGAAGAAATCAATAAAAGCGGGACAACGATTCTTTTAGTAGAGCAAAACGCCAATATGGCTCTATCAATTGCCGATCGTGCGTATGTTATTGAAACAGGAAGAATTGTTTTATCCGGAACATCCGATGAACTCAATCAAAGCGACCAGATTAGAAGTGCCTATCTGGGCGGGCATTAAAAGAAAAGCGGAAGCGCCTTGGGTCAGCCCCGACATGCGCTGGAGGTCCTGACGGTGAAGTCTCTCTTTGACTTCATCGGCAGGACCGAAGCGCTCGAGGGGCTAGGCGCTGGAGCTAGACAAAAAGAAAAGCGGAAGCGACTTCCGCTTTTTTTTATACATACTTTTTTTGATATAATGGACCTATTATAAACTTTTTGTGAAGGGTGAGGGCAATGGCTCAGGTTAAAACGAATGCACTCCGCATATTAGATGCCAAAAAGATATCCTATGAAGTGCTTACATACGATAATAAGGATGGAAAAATTGATGGGATTTCTGTCGCCGCGAAAATTGGCAGAAATCCAAAGGAAGTATTTAAGACGCTGGTTGCCCAAGGGGCAAGCAAAAATCTATTTGTCTTTGTCATCCCTGTAGAGGCAGAATTGGACTTAAAAAAGGTAGCAAAAGTGGCAGGTGAAAAGAATGTCGAAATGATTGCTGTTAAGGATATTCAAAAGTGGACCGGATACATTCGTGGCGGCTGCTCACCTATCGGCATGAAAAAAGAATATAAGACCTTTCTTGATAAAAGCAGTCTCGGCCTTGATTCCATTATTGTCAGTGCCGGGAAAATTGGAGTTCAAATTGTAATTGATCCCAATCAATTACAGGAGCTTACCAAAGCTGAATTCGCTGACCTGCTCAAGTAATGAACTTTAAATAGGCATTCACTCATGGAATCAACTTAAACAGGATCCGTTCATAGTTAGCTTTCATTAGGATTAAATGAATAGGTTTAAGGGAAAGGTGGCTGCTGTAACGGCCATCTTTTTTGCCTTTTTTATCCGATTACAAAGATGCGCAATGGGGACAATAGACAAAAGATAAATATGAAAGGAGCTAGTCAAATGAAAAAAGACCAGATAGATTCGAATGAAACGGTCAAGGCTAATATAAAAATGAACGAGCAGCTAGAGGACGGGAAAATTCACGCCTCTACCAGAGGAAGAACGGAAGCAGAGAGTGCCAACCTTGAAATGCAAGATCGATTCAGAGGTGAGAATGCACAGCCTGCCGAAGGGATTTCATCCGCATTTGTGTATGCTCCAGCTATCGAACTAAATACAGAAAATAAAGATTAAAAAAAGGAGGCTGACTGTAGAGCACTAATGTAAGACAATATTGCTGATCAGCAGGAAGGTTTTGACCTTCAGAGCGCTTATGAAAGACAATATTGCTGATCAGCAGAGAGGTTTTGTCCTTTAAGGCACTTAGGAAAGACATTATTCCTATTCGCAATGTTATCTAACTGGTTTGCACCCTTGAAGTAAAACAGTTCCTGTCAGCCTCCGCTAGTAGTTTTACTTTTTACTTTTCTGGGTTCGATTGTGTTTATTTCCTTTACTGTTGTCGCCACTAACAAACTCATTGGCAAATTCAGCATTAGCATTCCCGGCTGAGGGGAATTTTGATTGCGGCTTCCTTTGTTAACCTTCTTTGTCATCGTTATGACTCCTTTCGTTTAAACTGTTCATTAGTTTGGCACCGTACGCATTCTTTATACAATTTAAAGCGCTAGTAGAAATTCCTTTTTCAACCACTTAAAATGAGGAAAGACTAAGCGCTGAGGAGTTGATACCGTGAGAGAAAAAATAGAGCGGTTAACAAAACGATTCGAAGAAAATCGTAACAAGGCCAATGCAGGACCGATGGAAAAATATATGAAAGGTCATTTTCCCTTTTTAGGAATCAAAACCCCGTTAAGGAGAGAGCTTGAAAAGCAATTTTTTTACGAGAGTGGCATCTTGAAAGAACCCTTTAATCAAGAGTTTGTTGCAGGACTTTGGAAGATGGATGAGAGGGAATACCAGTATGCTGCCTTGGATTACTTGGAGAAATCGCTGAAAAAACTAGAAAAAAGTGATTTTGAGTTCATGGAAACCTTGATCACGACAAAATCCTGGTGGGATACAGTCGATGCATTATCACCAAAGCCAGTTGGGGAAATGGCCATTAAGGGAATATTCGAAGACAAATCCAGTTTCGGTGAATGGCTTTATTGAGGAAAATAAGTTAGCACCACTTAGTGTTCGGGAAGGTAGTAAGTATTTAATATGAGCAATTTGGTAATAGTGCCCCAAACAATCATGTTAGAATAGCAGTTATAAAAAGAAAGAGAAGGTAAACACATGATTAAATGCATTGCGACAGATATGGATGGAACATTATTGAATTCCATTCAACAAGTCAGCCAAGAAAACAAAGAAGCCATTTTAAAAGCTCAAGCTCAAGGAATTGAGGTTGTAGTCGCTACGGGACGGTCATATCAAGAAGCTACCTATGCCTTAAATGAGGCGGGATTAAACTGCCCCGTGATTGGTGTCAATGGAGCAGAGGTTCGAACCAAAGAGGGAGACGTCATTTCGGCTATCTCAATCGATAAACAAATAGCAAAAGGTGTGGCAAAGAAACTTCAAGAAAACGAAGTCTATTTTGAAGTTTATACGAATGACGGCGCCTACACGATTGATGGCGATAAAGCTGTATCGATAATTGTCGACATTATACTGAGTGCCAATCCAGATGTGAATATGCAGGAGGCAGTAACTGCAGCGGAAAAAAGAGTTCACGAAGGCAGAATTCATCTCATTGATAATTATGACGTTCTATTTAATGATGAAGATGCTCAAGTCTACAAATTCCTTGCTTTCTCGTTCGATTCAAAAAGACTCGAAGCCGCAAGTAACGAACTTGCTGACTTTAAAGAACTGACTGTTACCACGTCAGGGCATGAAAACCTGGAAATAACGCATAAGGATGCCCAAAAAGGCATTGCCCTTGAAGCCTTCGTAAAAACAAACGGAATTGATTTATCCGAGACAATGGCAATTGGCGATAATTTTAATGATGTATCCATGTTTGAGCGGGGTGGCCGGGCAGTTGCGATGGGCAATGCAGGCTTTACGATCAAATCACTCTGTGATGTCGTTACCGACACGAACGACGAAAACGGAGTCGCGAAGGCGATTTTAGAAGTTCTGTAAGGGCTGGAGTAAGCTGTGGGCTTTGTTATATAATCTTAACAAAAAGGCAGGTTTAGGATGAGCACAAAAAGTAATCCATTACAATATGGCTGGACTCTAATTGCCCATACATCATACCAATTATATTCAAGCAAACATTCTTATGTACTTATTGATGAGGAAAGTGATGTCGTTCTTCGATTTGCTGTACAAGAAAATGAGATTGAGGTTTTTAGTAGTAACTGGAATTTAAACTACAAAGTAAATCTTGGATTTAAAACCATAAAGATTTTGAACTCACCAGAGGAATAGAAAGGTGTAGGCCAGGCACCTTCCAGAAAACCGGATGGTGCCAGGCACCTAATTTAATCATAAAATTTCAACTTTTAATGAATTCATTTGGGAAACAAGTAAATCTTCAAACGATTGCTGAGCTAAATAGTTAATTTCTTGAACGCCGACAGTAGGATTTTCCTTTTTCGCTTGTGCAACCAGGTCTGCTAAGATTTGATTGGAAAGGATGATATAAGGATATTCCTTTTTTTCCAGCTCATTCAACTTCGATTCGCCAAATTCTTGGATCAGTTTTTTCGTTGAATCATATTGATTATACTGGTTATGGTCTTTATTAATGGCATTCTGGATCGTCTCAGCTGTTGCTTTATGCCTTTTTCTTCAGCGAGCAGCGCCATCGCCCGAATTCTAATGATTTGTGTCAATAGCTGGTTTCTGTCTTTAGTCGTTTTTTCTTGGAAGTCCAAGTAGGATAATTCCTCTTCCAGCTGTGGACCGCTGTATTTCATCTGAGCCGATTCACGGTCAATCGAAAGCTGCAGCTTACTGATGAGCTCATAAAACGTTAAGTCTTCATTATTAATCCATTTTCCATTAATCATTGCAACCCCCGCGGCTTTTTTTACGGTGTAATCAAGGGTATTCTCTGCTTTTTTCCCATCCTTTTGGATTGTAACGTTTATTTCATATTTTCCTTCCATTGGAAGCATTACTTTCCCTGTATAGGCTCCATCTTGTCCTTCAGCTAATTTCACCTGATAGGTGCCATGGTCCATATTCGCCATCGATAGCTCAGCGGAAATCGCCAGACCCTTAACCGCCTTGTTCTTTTCGGTGACCTTTATTTCAAAGGGGACGGCCGTATCCTTTTGGAAATAGAGCGGTTTTGAAATGTCTACCTTATAGTCAGAGCCGTTGCTGCAGCCTGCAAGCACGGCAGCAAGTATGAAAAGCATGGCCATTATCCCTTTTTTAATCATGATCCAATTCCCCCTAGATTTTGTGTTTGTAAAAAATCTGTAACTGTGTATTTTTCCATTTTTCCATGTTCTAAATAGGCCACATGACTGCATATTTGCTTAATCTCATCTAGATGATGCGAAGAAAGGAGAATCGTCTTATCATGCAGGGATTTTAGCACTTCTAAAATTTCTTTTCTTCCCATCGGATCTATCCCACTTGTCGGTTCATCTAAAATCAAAATGGTGGCATCCTGGTAAAGCGTAATCGCTAATCCTAGCCGCTGCAGCATTCCCTTTGAATATTTTTTCACCTGAACATCGTGATCGTCCCATAAGCGAACAGATGTAAGAACTTGTTCGATTCGTCCCATATCTATCGATTTGGTGGCAGCCTCGGCAAAGAATACTATGTTTTCAATGCCGGTCAGCATTGGATAGAGCATAAACTTTTCCGGCAGGTAGGCAATTGCCCTTTTCCATTCATTCCTTTTTCGCGTAACGAAAGTCCCGTTAATTGAAATGGTTCCTTGCTTAACAGGAAGAAGACCAAGAAGGCTATGAATGAAGGTTGATTTCCCGGCACCATTTCTACCGACTAGGGCACAGATTTCATTTTTGTTAATTTCAATTTCAATATCGTCTAAAATGACCTTTTTCCCGAAGGATTGGCTTAAATTTGTAACCTTAATCATTCGTAACCCTCCTTACGATGGAAAACAATTGCGGCTATTGTAGATAGGATTAACCAGAATGCTAGATTCCCAAAAAGAAAGAATGCTGGTTTTGTCCACATAAATTCTTGTAAGAGACGTGACATATGGCCGAAGGAATATACACCCATTCCTGTTTCTAAAAACATTCGCACTGCCTCAAGCGGATTTAAAAAGTAAGCGGCTGAGAACCACTGGACATTGTCGGTTGTGACATTAGGAAGTAACGATAGCAATATAAAATCATGCATGAAAAACAGATAAAACCAGATAAAGATTGTATAACCGATTATTTGCATTCTTGAACGGCAAAAACTGCCGATTGCCGCTCCCATTTGCAGGAAAATCAGTGATAGACAAACAATCGCGAAAACGAATAGAAAATAGCTTTTAGCATCAATTTGGAAATAGAATTTTAGCAATAGCAGGTAGATGAAAAACCAGATAAGAAGCGGTAGGAGCACCACTGTATATATGCCAAGGCTTTTTTTAAACAGAAAGCTTGAATAACGGTCCGACTTTGTCAGCAGCATAATTAATGTCTTTTGCTCTTTCTCTTGGAATATGGAAAAGGCCCCGATAAACAAGCAAAGTATTGGGATGAAATAGATAATCGTATCAAATAAATTAATCAAGAGGACAAGGAAACCTTTATCGAATGAAAGAACAGAAGTACGAAAAAGAATACTGACAGAAATGAGTACGATAATGCTTAACGATAGCCACAATCCTTTTCCCCTTATATTTTCCTTCCATTCCTTCCAAATGTAATGCATAGTCGTTGTCTCCCTTTTAATAAAATCAGTACGGCAAGAATACCTAGCCCGATGAAGATAACATCTTTAGCAGGATGACCGCTTCGACGAACTAATGGATGCGGGTCACTAAACATGATTTCATCATGATCGAGCAGGGCATTCATTTTTTCATAGATAGTAATGGCCGGACTTTTTAAAAATAGATTCGTTAATTCTTGGTCCTCAATCAATTGATGGAGGGAAGAATGATAGGTTACCGGAAAATCGCCAATTCCATCTTGGTTTAAATCAGTGAGCGGGAAGGCGCTGCCCCACTCATTTCCTTTTCCATCCTTGCTCCAGGAATTCCCTTCTCCCTTACCGCCAATCGTTACGGCAGGAATCGTATTTTCAGTAATTTGGTTTAAAGAAAAGGTTTGGTCGTTGGAACTGCAAGCCCATAGTTCAATCCCAATTTGATTCTGAATAATTTTGTTATGCAGATAGGCATTTCTTGTTGACTGGTCGATATAAATTCCCCGCTGGTTCATATAAAACGTATTATTATCTATATTGTTGTCATTGGCTTGCATAAGTAAGAGGCCAAATGATTGATTTCCATAGTTAAAGATAAATTGATTATTTTTAAGTTTAAGATGATTAGAGTTCATAATGGCGGCACCGCCGGTATTCATGGTAAACGTATTTTTTTCAAAAAAATTATTGTCGGAATACATATAATGCAGTCCATAGCGTGTATGACTAATTTTATTTCCAACGCTTCGGTTGTTATTGGCATAATCAAAGAACATCCCGTCCCGGGTACCGTCAATTGTATTGTTTTCCAGGAGATTATCATTGGCATAAAAAATATGCAGGCCATTTCCTTGGGAAGCAATTTCCCCTTTACCAAGACCCAATATATCATTGTTGCGAATCGTATTATGGTGCGCCTGGCTTAAATAGATGCCGTGAAAGGAGTCACGGATGGTAACGTGGTCAACAGTATTCCCATTGGTATAAATTTTGACAGCAGCATACTCTTCTGCTGAGTCACGGCTCATACTGCTGTTTGTTACGGTAAGATGGCTTAAGGTTACATGTGGAGCCTTAACCGAAATAACGTTTCCCGTTCCGTCTCCGTTTATCACGGTTTTCCCTGAACCGATAATAGTCATGCCTTTATGAATGACGATATCACCAGAATAGGTTTTATTTTCAAGTTTCAATACCGCTCCCTCTTTCATGGAGTCGATCATTGCTTGCAAGTTTTCGGCTGCCATATTTTTCTCAGGACAAATGATTAAAAGGAGAGAAAAAACTAAAGAGAAGAGCGTCCATTTTTTCATCTTTTTCGATCCTTCCATAACGGAATCAGTAATAAAACAAAAGCGGCTAGAACAAAATAGGTGCCTAATCCAAGAATGCTGTGGGTGGTAAAATTGGCGACCCGGTTTTGCCCAAGAATAGGCGGTACAAATGGTGCAATTTTTATCGGTGCATGCGGATCCAAATTTGTTCCATAATCATTTAGTGCCCGGTGCAGGTCATAAATGCCGAGTAATCCGCCAAGGGTAATCAGGCTGATTAGGCTGTAAAGAACTACCTTTTTGCGGATAATCGCGGTCAAGAGCGTGATGACAACTAAACCGACGACAATGTATTTAAGATAGGACAGCTCGGGAAAATTGCTTTCACCAAAATTGGCCATTCCGATATAGTGGTTAAGTCCGTTGATAATATCCAGCTGTCCTTCAAGCTTATTCGGGTAGACTATAATATTTAAGCCTTCAGGATACTGCGGTGCATAAAAGACCATTTTCCACCAAGGGAATAGTACGGAGATTCCCATTAAAATTGCTGATAACGTGATAAGTAAAGAAGATCCGAGCGATAGCTTTTTACTTTTCAAAATAAACAAGACCTTTCGTTTGAGTTAGATGGCGGGGGCCGCCTCGTATGCTTTTTGAGAAGGCCCCTGGTACCATTCATTAATTCTTAGGTTTTACAAGGAGGTAACCGGTCATCTCTTGATGTAGTGCTGAACAGAAATTCGTGCAGTAAAGCGGGTACGTACCGGCTTTATCGGCAATAAAATCAAGGGTATTGGTTTGGCCGGGCTGAACTTCCATGTTTAGATTGTAGCTATTGATGGCGAATCCATGGGTGATATCTTCATCAAAATCAATATTGGTTAAATGGATGAAGACATGATCGCCTTGATTGACTTCAATCGAGTCAGGACGTTTTGCCGTATGATCAAAGGTGAATCGTGAGCGCACGGCGGTTCCATAAACATGAACCTCGTTGCCTTTACGGACAATCCTTGTGTCCGTTTGCTTATAGACGGCATCCGGATTGCTTGGATCCTTCGGATAGACGTTAATGGTATGGATTTTATCTGCACGAATCATTTGTGCATAGTGTGGTTCCGGGTTAGCCGGAACGGTATCGATTACACGCATTTTCTTACCGCTGATATCAATTAACTGCATCGTTTCCGGATGGGACGGACCGACAGATAAGAAGTTGTCCTTCGACATTTTGTTCAGTGAAACAAGGTATTTTCCTTGCGGTGAAGCGGTGTCGCCTTCAGCTGCGACCGAGTGACCTGGTGCATATTGAACAGGGACGCGGTCTAAAACTTCCCCAGTTTTATAATTCCATTTCACAATTTCGGAAGAGATAAACATCGTTGTATAGGCATAGCCTTTATCATCAAATTGGGTATGAAGCGGTCCGAGTGCATTTTCCGGGTTTACTTCTCTTTCCACTACGGATTTGTATTTAAGAATGGGGATCCCATTTCGCTCCCCGGCGAAATCTTTGTTTTCAATGGCTTTAAAGGCTTTTTCGAAAGAGAAAACAGTCATCATCGGAGCCAATTTTCCTGAAGCAATGAAATATTTACCGTCCGGAGTTACGTCAACACCATGCGGCGATTTGGCAACAGGAACTAAATAAATTCCGCCCTTTTCTTTTTCAGGGAAAATCATCTTTTGACCGTTCACCTCTTCATACTTACCATCCTTAACCATTTGCGCGAGCTCTTTCCAGTTGAACAAAACGATATAGTCGCGATCTGCTTGTGATGCATTGATTTCAAGCGTAGTCGTTGCTTCTTCGGTGTTATAGGAGGTTAAGACTGCCCAGTCGCCGGAACTCTTTTTACCGGCATCCGATAAGTCATAGGACCATGGCGGCAGTGCAACCTGGTAGGCAATATTTAATTTTTCCTTGCTTTCATTAAATGTTAGCGCTGACATTACACCGCGATATTTTGTGCTGTATTGGTCTAATGGCTGATATTCCTGTCCTAGAGGTACCGCAAAACGCGTTGGTAAAAATAAATATTCGGTATTTTGGGTAACGAAGGCTGCACAGTGCGGTCCACTTGTATTAGGAACATTAATAATATCTTTTGTTGTAAAGGAACTTAGGTTCACAACCGCTGCACGGCTGTTTCCTACGTCAGTAGCAAATAAGTACTTCCCGTTGTAGTTCCCGTTTGTTTCGGAGATTGCTGGATGATGCAGGTCCCCCCATGTGTAGCCGCCAAGCATTTTTTTCGATGCTGTATCAAAGCCATATCCGGTAGCAGGGTCTGGCGAGAAGACCGGAATCGTCCGAATTTCCCTCATTGATGGAACACCATAGACGAATAGCTGTCCGGAATGTCCGCCGGAATCAAATAAGTAATATTCATCCTTTTGGCCATAAGGGACATAGACCTTTTCGGCATCGCTTTTCGTATTGCTATTCGATGCCTGGGTAGTTAAGCTCGGTGAAACGTTTGCGAAGGCAATCGTTGCCGCCACAAAACCGGCTGCTAAACCAGTAGCAATTGGAATCCATTTCTTCATTCATTTGCACCACCTCATCATTTATTTTGTTTCAGATGCCTTTTTAAGTAGCTCTAACACTTGTTTGCGTTGATCATCTGTTAATGGGTTATTACCAAGGACGCCTGACATCACCGCTGAGTTTGGTTTTTTCAGGAAATCCTCAATTGGCATGCTATGTTTGCTTTCTACCTCAACATAGGCATGCGATAAATCTGGACCAATCTGACCGCCCTTCAGGTTTAAAGCGGCTACTGAGTGACAGCCAAGGCAGCCTCTTTTTGATAGGATGTTGTCTGATTCAGCAGGAGTCGTTGCTGGTGTCGCTGTTGCTGATGCTTGTTTAGAATCCGTTTTTTGATCTTTTGCTGCTGGTGTTGTATCGGCAGCTTGAGCCGTTTGCGGCTGCTTGCCGGAATCATGCATAATGACTTCAAACACCAAGTAACCGATACCATAGCCAAGGACTGCACTAATCACAAAGCTAATGATTGCCTTTTTCATTTTTACCCTCCTTTTAATCTCTCTAATGACAATTTCATCCTAATGTGAAAGGAGAGTAAAAATTGTGACGTACAACACACCAAATGGTTTGTTCTGTGAAAGTTTTGTGAAGCGGCTTGTTATCAAGCAGGTTTGAAAAGTTGAACGTTTTGTGAATCTCGTCACTACTTTCAATTGGGAAGTTGGTTACAATGGGTGATAGGAAATCGCCTAGGGGGAGCATTAAAATTTTGCTTAAGGTGGTGGGAAAAATGATTCGAGTCGATTGTTTAAAAGATCCGCATTTAATGGTCCTGCAAGAGGTGAAAACAGAGGATTTTTTACGGAAGATTGCGATTTTCAAAGATTTATCACAACAGTCTATCCATGTGCTTGAAAAACGAATTCAAACCTTTTTCTTTAAAAAAGGAGATCAGGTCATTTCAGAGGAGGATGTCGCAAGGGGCGTTTTCTTTGTTCATTCCGGTGCGGTGAAGCTTACGAAGCAGGATGAAAATGGAAATGAAGTCATTGTTTGCATCAAACAAAAAGGGGATCAATTTGCTGAGGCCTGCTTGTTTACGCAAAAAACAGAGCACTATCCGGCAACGGCACGATGCTACAAGACGGTAAGATTTTATTTTTAGACAAAATTGCCCTTGAGAGGGATTTATTTGATGACCCTGAGCTCGCGATTCAGATGATTCGTTACATGAGTGATTCATTGCGGGAATTGACATCCCAATTGCGTGATGTTGCCCTGCTGGATGTCTACGCGAAAACGATTAAAACACTCGAGCGCCTTGGGAAAAAATTTAATACAGGGCAAAATAGATGGGATATTGAAATTCCGTTAACGATTCAAGAGTTTGCCATGGTTGTGGGGACCTCACGTGAAAGTGTCAGCCGTGTTTTTTCGAAGTTAAAGAAGCAGGAAATGATTGAAATGAAATCAAGGAAAATTATTATCCTTGATTGGTGCAGGTTTTGTACGTTATTGCACCCGAATCTTTGAGAGGGGTAATCGACTTCTTGGATTCGCAGGTAATAGAAAAAAGCCCTTCGCGTTGAAGGGCTTTACATCATTATTTAAATTCATACGTCCAAAAGCGTTCGTTGGTGATCCACCTCATGACTTCTGGGTCTTTGTTTTCTAGTTTTTCACCCATATTACTAAACATTTGCTCCGTTTGCGAACGATGCGCTTGAATGGCCGCAAGTTTCTTCTTCGTAACCGGGCTGATATCATTGAGAATGTCAGGCTCACCTATCTCCTCGACGCAGTTATTTGAAAAGGCGACGCAGTTTAATTTTGGCCGCGCGGCGGCAGGGATTTTTCCCACAGCCCGAACTACGGCCGCACCGGTCGCATCATGGTCAGGGTGGACACTGTAGCCTGGGTAAAAAGTAATAATGAGTGACGGGTTTAATTCATCAATTAAAGCAGATATCACATTTGTAAGCTTTTCATCGTCTTCAAATTCTATGGTTTTATCGCGAAAGCCAAGCATTCTTAAATCCTGGATTCCTAAAACGCTAGCAGCCGCTTTTAATTCTTCTTTCCTTATTTTCGGCAGTTTTTCTCGATTGGTAAACGGGGGGTTCCCCATATTACGTCCCATTTCACCTAAGGTTAAGCATGCATAGGTGACATTGGTTCCGTTCTCTACATGGGTAGCGATTGTCCCAGATACCCCAAAAGCTTCGTCATCCGGATGAGGAAAGACAACCAATACATGGCGTTCTTTTTCCATTTTTCATTCTCCTTTCGAGCCTTTACTTAACTTTGAGAATTGTCCAGCTCCAGCGCCCAGCGGCTAGTGTACGCCGCTAAACGGGGCGCTTGCGCTTTTCTTATTCGAATGGGCTTGTGCTAATTTCTAAGGCAACGGCAGTTTTCCATTGTTATCATGGCCTGCCATAAGCAAGTGGTTTTGCTCATCGATTTCAAAATGGGTAATACCTTCAGCATATACCCAGCCAAGATTTATTTTCAATCCTACCCGGTAGGGCCATTTCCTGTTATTTTTCCTAACTCATAACGGACAAGTGCATTGCGGATATACGCGCCTGCTGAAAAGAAAGATTGATCATTATGTGAGGCATAGGCACCGTTTGTGGTCTCAAGGTGAATGTAGACATCTTTATTGGCAAAACGGTTAATAGCTTCTTGAACGCTTTTTACATCAATTACTTCCATTGACATTGTCTCCTCTCCCTTCAGTAAAAATAGTTGATATCTAATCTTCTAGTGTAATTAATAATGTAATAATCATACTAAAATCGTTCAGAAAAAGCGAAACCAATGCTTGTATTGGAAATGGGACCAAAACAGAGCTCATTTTTAATATTCATAAGTGAAGATTTATTTGAAAGGCTAGAACAAGTTCGTGGTATCATGAAAGAAGAAGTGGCACAACGGTGGAACGATGAACCAAACAAAGTGAGAGGTGCTTTTTGTGAAAGCTGCGGCTATTATCTTATCTGGTGGAAAATCGAGCAGAATGGGCATAAATAAAGCTCTTCTCCAAATAAACGAGATAACAATGATTGAAAGAATGGCGATGGAATTAAAGCGATTCTTTGAGGAAATCATTCTCGTTACCAATGAACCGGATGATTATCGTTTTTTGGACCTGAAAATGGTGAGCGACCTTTTTCCCGGTAGGGGTCCGTTAGCAGGCATTCATGCCGGACTCATGGCTTCAGAGTGTGAAGAGAATTTCGTTGTCGCCTGTGATATGCCATTTGTTTCAGGCCAGCTTGCTGTTGTTCTTGTAAACAAATGTCGCCAGTATGATGCGGTCGTACCTGTAATAGATGGAAAGCAGCATCCTCTTTTTGCTGTTTTTAAAAAGAGGATTGCCGAAGCTGCAGCACAAAGAATTGAGAATAATCAACTACGTGTGAAGGATCTGCTTGATGGGTTGAACGTTCATTACGTAACGGAAAAAGAATTAATAACAGACAGGAAAATGGATTTGGAACGGATTTTTTTCAATATGAATCACCCAATTGAGTATGAAGAAGCAAAAAAATGGGCCGAAGCTCACTTAGAAGGGAAGTAAGGTATATACAATTTTTCAAAGTAAAAACCGTAGAGAAGACATTCGCCTTCATCGAGGAGAAGATAGCGGGCATTTATTTGCTTGAACCAGAGATAAAGCAATATAATACTCCATATGTGAACAATAGAATTAGCGGCCATGTGGTCGTGAAGAATGCCGAGTTGAAGAGGTGAAAAAATGAATTACGCGATTTCAAAGGAACCGATCGATATTCAAGCAGTGATTGATAAAGTGATTCAACGCGAAGCAGGCGCGATTACAACCTTTATCGGGACGGTTCGCGAATTAACACATGGAAAGAGGACGCTTTTCTTAATATATGAAGCGTATGAAGCCATGGCGGTGAAGAAGCTCGAACAAATTGGTTTGGAGATTGAAGGGCGCTGGGAAGGCTCCAAGGTGGCGATAACTCACCGGTTAGGTCGCTTAGAGATCACGGATATTGCCGTCGTGATTGCTGTTTCAACTCCTCATAGGGCAGATGCCTATGAGGCAAACCGCTATGCGATTGAACGGATAAAAGAAATTGTCCCCATTTGGAAAAAGGAACATTGGGAAGATGGCGAAGAGTGGATGGGAAATCAGCTGGAAACGGTTGCTTATCCTGGCGGAAAGCCGGAGGAGGACGATTTAGTTGAATAAGGTGCTATTTTTTGCCCATTTGCGCGATTGCCTCAGCGAAGAATTTCTAATGGTTGATGCAAAAGGGAAAACCGTTGCTGAATTGAAAGCAGAAATGACGGAAAGCTACGACCTGCCCAAGATGGATACGGTTATGACGGCGATTAATGAAGAGTTTGCCACGAATGATGAGGTCATTCAAGATGGCGATGTGGTTGCCTTTATTCCACCGGTAAGCGGTGGCTGATTTTTGGGTCTTTGGAAAGGGGGATTTCTTGCTGAACGAACATTATTCACGGCAACTCCTCTTTCTAGGAATCGGAAAAGAAGGACAGGAGAAAATTGACCGCAAGATGGTTATTTTTATTAAGGACGGCCGTGCGTTAATTCATGGCACAAAGGATTTAACACATGCAAAGGCGATTTATCAGCGAATCTTGGGATGAGATTTAAGGGCCCGTACCATTGGTGGTGCGGGTTTTTGTGAGACTCTCGTGTTTGCAGGACATAATCCGACGTGTTTCACGTGAAACACATCGAAGATTGTCGAGCGGCTAATTCTCGAAAAATAGGTGATACTCATGTAAGATGAGAATGAGTCTAATTTCAGGGGTGCCATAAAAGTGAATATATCCGTTCAAAAGCTATTAGCAAAAATAGAAGAAGAGTTGGAACTTGCAACAAACAGTCCCAAGGAAGAAAGCTTGCGGGAAAGGGTGTACTCTATTAAAATATTATGCGAGCTCATCCTTGACGAAAAAGGCGGACAGTTAAGGGAGTCTGTTGTCACTCAGCCGCCGGTAATCACACAACAGCCAGTGGTCTTACAACCTGCACATCAACCTGTTGTCCCACAACAAGCAGTTTATCAGCCTGCTCAATTAGATCAACCGAAGAAAATGGATTTAGGCGAAGAAGCAAATGGTGATTCATTATTTGATTTTTAAAAATGGGGGGAAAGCAGATGAAAGTTTTTATCATTGTTGGCGCGCTTAACGCCTTTTTGGCAGTTGCACTGGGTGCCTTTGGCGCACACGGTCTGGCAGATAAACTAGGGCCGAAATATTTAGAGATTTGGAAAACGGGCGTCACTTATCAAATGTTCCATGCGATAGGAATTTTAGTCATCGGCCTTTCTTCTCGGCAAGGTTGCCGGAAGTTCATTATTTACCTGGTCCGGCTGGTTGATGCTGATCGGCATTATCCTCTTTAGTGGTAGCTTATACGTTTTAAGCTTAACCAAAATCAGCATTTTGGGCGCCATCACACCACTTGGCGGGGTCAGCTTCTTAGCAGCATGGATCCTCATCGTAATTGGTGCGGTTAAGCATCTATAAAGGCAAAAAAGGCATGGGCTTAGCCCAATGCCTTTTTATTTATTATCTTGGAGGATAAGTACCTAAACTTGGCGCACTTGCAAATGGATATTCATACTCGATTTGTTCATCAAAGGTAATGTAATCAACGGCTACCATTGGAATGAGGTAACGCATGCCTGTTTGCGGATCACTTAAGATAACATGATCTCGCCCTGCTGCCTCAATAATCCCTTTAAAGGTTTTCGCATTCCATTGGCTATTGCCTTCGAAAGTCGCATAGACGGTTACCAATTTTCCTTTGTTTAACCGTAGAATATTTTCGATGTACGATTGTTCAATTGGCAGCTGCCCAGGTAATTGACTGGCAACATTGGTGCTTGGCGGTTGTGAAACAGCCCCGGGACTTACGGGCGGAAACGCCGGTTGAGTCGGATAATAAGCTTGTTGTCCGGGCTGAGCCCCCGGCTGTCCGCCTGCTCCAGGATAAGGCTGGAATCCTTGTGGATTATAATATTGACTCATCTTTTCCCCTCCTAAAAAATGAATAAAACGATTGCCCAACATTCTATTCATACTCCTTTAACCCCCAAATGGTTACAGTGGGGAAGGAATAATCCCCCATCCTCACCTCTCTTTGATGAGATGCCTTCGGAGCTTTTGCTTAGACTCGCTGCTTAAATAGTATGAGGGAATGTACGAATATATGACTTACGTGTGAGGGAGAAAAAACAAAAAGTCCCCAACAGAGGCTGGGAACTTTTAAACAGCGTTAGACATGAAGAAAGCTTGAAACTCGTTCTTCCTCTAATAGGTTTCCAACAAAGAAGGCTCCGAATTCACCGTAGCGGGCACTTACTTCATCAAAGCGCATTTCATAAACAAGCTTTTTAAATTGAAGGACATCTTCAGCAAAAAGGGTTACGCCCCATTCGTAGTCATCAAAGCCAACAGAGCCGGTGATGATTTGTTTTACCTTTCCTGCATATGTACGGCCAATCATTCCATGACTGCGCATCAGGTTGCGGCGCTCTTCCATTGGCAGCATGTACCAGTTGTCAGTGCCTTGACGACGCTTGTCCATTGGATAGAAGCAAACATGCTTTGTTCGTGGTAATGTCGGGTAAAGGCGAGCTAGGATTTGTGGATTCTGGTAGGGATCCTCACCAGCAGGTAAGTAATTGCTAAGCTCCACTACCGAAACATAGGAGTGGGCAGGAAGCGTAAATTCCGCTAGTTTTGTTTTGTTAAAATCGGTTTCAATTTGATTTAACTCTTCCATTGTTGGACGCATGATCATCATCATAAAATCCGCTTTTTGACCAACGATTGTATATAAAGCATGGCTGCCTTCTTTACGCTCCTGCGTCCCGTTCCACTTTTCAACTAGACTTAAAAACTCGTGGATTGCTGCTTGGCGTTCATCGCTTGAAAGCATTTTCCATGTAGTCCAATCAACGGTACGGAAATCATGTAAACAATACCAACCATCTAGCGTTTGAGCTGCTTCACTCATTATAATCACTCCTAAATAATAATTCTCCTCATAAACAATCATAACTATAACATAGTTTGACCAAGTGGTGCCTGAATAAAACCCTTGACCTAGTAAGAAATGGATAATTTTAAAAAAGCAGCAAATAGTAAAAACGATAGAAAGTGAAATCAAGTTTTTTGAAAACAAAAACATTTCCTGTGAAAACGTTATCTGTGAGGGTTATCATTGAATTTTTATACAGGTAAAGTATGCTAGTAGAGGTAGATTTATAAAGGGAGGATTTATTCGTGAGTGACTTATTTGAAGGTTTAAAGCAAAAAATTTCAGGACGTGAGTTGAAAATTGTTTTTCCAGAAGGATTGGATGAGCGGATTTTGAAAGCAGCCGGTCGTCTTGCTGAAGAAAAATTACTGATACCAATTTTAATTGGAAATATTGAGCAAATCCAAGCGAAGGCAAAGGACCTTGGCGTTTCTTTAGATGTAGCTGAAATTTATGACCCTAAAAGCTATGCAGGGATTGATGAGCTTGTAGCGGCATTTGTTGACCGCCGCAAGGGCAAAGCAACCGAAGAAGATGCCCGCAAAATTTTACTAGATGAAAATTACTTTGGCACAATGCTTGTGTATTTAAATAAAGCAAACGGTCTTGTCAGCGGTGCGGCGCACTCCACGGCGGATACGGTTCGCCCTGCATTGCAAATTATTAAAACCAAACAAGGGGTTTCAAAAACTTCGGGTGTATTCATCATGGTTCGTGACGATGAAAAATATGTTTTTGCTGATTGTGCAATTAATATTTCACCCGACAGTCAGGATCTAGCAGAAATCGCGATTGAAAGTGCGAAAACAGCGAACATGTTTGATATCGAGCCGCGCATTGCGATGCTTAGCTTTTCAACGAAAGGCTCAGCTAAATCGCCGGAAACGGAAAAAGTGGCGGAAGCGGTTGCGGAAGCAAAACGACGCGATCCATCACTTGTTTTAGACGGTGAGTTCCAGTTCGATGCGGCATTTGTTCCATCTGTTGCCAAAAGCAAGGCGCCGGATTCCCCCATCCAAGGCGATGCAAATGTGTTTATCTTCCCTAGTCTTGAAGCGGGCAATATCGGTTATAAAATTGCCCAGCGCTTAGGCGGATTTGAAGCGGTAGGCCCCATCTTACAAGGGTTGAATCGTCCGGTAAACGATCTTTCACGCGGCTGTAACGAAGAAGATGTTTACAAGCTTGCATTGATTACTGCCGGGCAGGGGCTGTAAAAGTTGAGGGCGGTCAGGGGGCGGTCTTTTTATGATAAAATAGAATTAATCAATCGCTAAGGAGTTAATCACATGGAAGGTTTGCTGCGTCAGCCGCAATGGCGAATTATCGATCAGTCTGCAGTGGGCATACATTTTCAAGCAGTACAGTCATTTGGTACAGATGATACCTTGTGTGCTTCGGTCGGAGCCGATAAAGCACCGGCGACAGCGCGGACATGGGTTCATTACAACACCGTGGTGTTAGGAATCCAAGATACAAAACTGCCATTCCTAAAGAATGGAATCCAATTTCTCGCGGAACAGGGCTATCAGTCTATTGTTCGAAATTCAGGTGGATTAGCGGTCGTCCTTGATGAAGGGGTACTGAATATTTCCTTGATTTTGCCGGAAACGGAAAAAGGAATTGATATAAATCGAGGCTACGAGACGATGTGGCTGTTAATCCAAAATATGTTTGCTGACTTTTCTAAACAGATTGAGGCACGGGAAATCATTGGGTCCTATTGTCCTGGAAGCTACGATTTAAGTATTGGTGGGAAAAAATTTGCTGGTATTTCACAGCGCCGTCTGAAAAAAGGCGTTGCCGTTCAGATTTACCTTTGCGTCAAAGGCAGCGGCAGTGCTCGGGCTGAGCTCATTAAGCAATTTTACGAGATTGCCAAAAACGGGGAACAAACGAAATTCAGCTTTCCAGAAATTATCCCGGAAGTTATGGCCTCATTGTCTGAACTGCTTGGTGTAGAACTTTCAATCTCGGACGTAATGCTGAGACTATTACACCAGTTAAAAAAGAGCAGCGAATTCCTCTTCGCCGGGCAATTAAATGAATTTGAACTTGAGTTATTTCCCGGTTATTATCAGAGGGTAGTAGATCGAAATGAAAAAATTGCAGAAATGTAAGAAACCGTAAACCTATTGGATTTACGGTTTTTTTATTAACGAGATGCTGTGCTCTTTCTCTTCTCCCAATGCTTCTCTCTCAACTATAGTAGCGGCATTATAGAGAACCAACTTGCTTATTCTGCTACCTTTTCTAAGTTCCCGTTACGGTCCATTTTGAATTTAGTAGCAGCAGGTCGTTCTTCTTCCTCAAATAAAACCAGTTTTCGGGCCCGGTTCATAATTTTCATTAAGGTCTCGTAATCCTCCTGAATGGTCTCAGTATTTTGCTCAAGTCCCTCAACTTTTGCAGTCAGTTCTTCATTTTGTTTTCGTAATCCTGCAATTTCCCTCTTCAATCTTTCATTCTCACTTTTTAGTGCTTCATTTTGCAGATTGGAATGATTAAAGTTTTGCAAATAGTCAATCACGCTATCGATTGAAAGCCCTGCTGCTGGTAATGATCGGTATGCTTGAGCCACTGGTTTTGCATACGTTTCCACTGCGATTTCAGTTGTCATATCGGACATTTCCTCAACCTCTGTAGGCAGTTCGATCTGCATCGGGATTGCTTCTAATTCTTCTGTGCCAGTCACTGGTGGATTGTAAAGTAATTTTTTCTTGCCGCCTTGATCTTTTCCTAAAACTCTTTGCCTTTGTTTCCGCTGTTTTTTCGATAATTGCAGCGCTTTTTCATAGCGGTGGCGAACCACGGCATTCCATCTGAAGCCACAAGCTGCAGAAGTTCGGTTTAGCTTATCCCCAACCTCCTCGAAAGCGTTTAGCTGTGTACTGCCTTCTCTTACATGGCGAAGGACAGTTTCAGCCAAAAGTAGATCGTTCTCATCTGTCCATGCATCTTGACGTACTTTCATTTCATCAACTCCCTTAAAATAGTTACAATTAACGTTGTCGGGGTAAATTCCTGACGAGTTTTTAAAAGTTCTAGTCTTATGATTGACAAGTTTTGCAAGCTTTATACCAAATTGTCTGCAAGGATAGTAGATTTTTTAAAGAGTTTACTAATGCAGTTTGCACCTTGCATTCAAAGACAAGAAAATGTAAAATACCTAAGGAGTTAAACCGTAAACGACTTGGCTAAAATAGTATTTGAAATAGATTGACCGTAGAAAGGGTTGTCATAAATGTCCAATGAATTTCGCGTTTGCGATGATTGTCAGGCCGTAAATTTAAAGACATTAATCCCTCACTTAAAAGAGCTTGACCCGGATGCTGAAGTCAAAATTGGCTGCCAATCCTATTGCGGTCCTGGCGAAAAAAGACCTTTGCCTTTGTTAACAATCGTCCGGTAGCTGCCTTAACCGAAGAGGAATTAATGGAGAAAATTAATAAAAAGCTAAAGTAATCACCTTCGATAAAGTACTTAGGTGGTTTTTCTTTTTTTTTGAAAACCAATTGTCGAAATTTACTGTAGAATTTTGCTGAAAAGCTAGTGATTTTTGGGATATAATAGAAATTAGTAAAAGAGATAGAGGGTAGGGTAACCAATGGCATATTCGGCGGAAAAACTGAGTGAAGAAAAGGTATTTAAAGACCCCGTACATCGTTATGTCCACGTTCGCGATCGCGTCATCTGGGATTTAATAGGGACGAAAGAGTTCCAGCGTTTGCGGCGGATCAAACAGCTGGGAACGACTTTTTTGACCTTTCACGGAGCAGAGCACAGCCGCTTCAATCATTCTCTCGGAGTTTATGAGATTGTCCGCCGCATTGTCGATGACGTTTTTGCTGGTAGAACCGAATGGAACAGCAATGATCGCCTGCTGACCCTTTGTGCGGCCCTTCTTCATGATTTAGGACACGGTCCTTTCTCCCATTCCTTTGAAAAAGTGTTTGGCTTCGACCATGAGGCTTTCACGCGTGCCATTATTTTAGGAAATACGGAAGTGAACAAAATACTAGCGAAAGTAAGTCCTGATTTTCCCAAAAAAGTAGCCGAGGTTATCGAAAAAACGTCGGAAAAAAAGCTCGTCATTAGTTTAATTTCAAGTCAAATCGATGCCGATCGGATGGATTATCTGCAAAGGGATGCTTATTTTACTGGTGTCAGCTATGGGCAATTTGACATGGAAAGAATTTTGCGTGTGATGCGGCCGCGGGAGGATCAGGTTGTGATTAAAAAGAGCGGAATGCATGCGGTTGAGGATTACATCATGAGCCGCTATCAAATGTATTGGCAGGTATACTTCCATCCTGTTTCCCGTGGTGCCGAGGTCATTTTAACAAAAATTCTCCACCGGGCGAAGCATTTATATGAACAAAAATACGCGTTTAAATACGAGCCGATTCACTTTTACTCGTTTTTTACGGAACAAGTGACATTAGAAGACTATTTAAAATTAGATGAGTCTGTTATTTTATATTATTTTCAAATTTGGCAAGAGGAAAAAGACCCGATTATAAGTGATCTATGCCGGCGGTTTGTCAATCGGAATCTGTTCAAGTATGCCGAATTTGATCCTGCGAAAGAATACAAAAAGCTCGCCGAACTGACGTCCCTTTTTAAAAAAGCAGGGATAGACCCTGAGTACTATTTAGTTGTCGATTCGTCCTCGGATTTGCCCTACGATTTCTATCGTCCCGGTGAGGAAGAGGAGCGGCTCCCGATTCATTTACTGATGAAAAATGGGGAGTTGAAAGAGCTTTCCCGCGAGTCTGAAATAGTCGATGCGATTTCGGGGAAAAGGAGAACCGACCACAAGCTTTACTATCCAGTGGATTTTCTTCTGGATGATTCTTCGAAAAAGAATGTTAAAAAGCAAATACGGGTACTTTTGGAGTTAGAAGAGCGACCGCTTTAATCGGAGTAGGAGATGACGAATTTGTTAAAGGATCATGCGAAGCTGATGCAGGCTGTTATGGTGTCCGGTGAGATTATCGGAAGAAAAAAGCTGCAAAAGATGATTTATATTGCCAAAAAAGTTGCCTTTCCATTCCAAGAGAGGTTCCAGTTTCATTTTTACGGTCCCTATTCGGAGGAATTAACGTTACGGGTGGAAGAGCTTTGTAATATGGGATTTTTGAATGAAGTGAAAGAGAAAAAGGGCGGATACTTTCAATATCGTTACACGTTGACAGAGCCTGGAAAAGAGTTTTTGAGTTTGAACGAGGTAGAGATGCCATTTTTACAAGATTGCCTGGAGGACATGAATAGCCAAAATGCTAGATTTTTGGAGCTTGTTTCTACGGTTTTATATTTTGATAATCTTGCGAGGGATGAAGTGGCGAACAAGGTGTTTACGTTGAAAAGTAGCCAGCGCTATACCGAGGCGGAAATTGACGATGCCTATCGTTATATTGAAACATTAAAAGAAAAGGCTAAGCTCCTATAAGAAAAGCGGAGGAGCCTTGATCAGCCCCGACCAGCATAAGACAAGCCCTGAAGGAAGGCGGTTTTTGCCTTCTGTAAGGGATTGGCTTATGACTCGAGGGGCTAGGCGCTGGAGCTGGACAATAAGGTGCTTAGCCTTTTTGTTTTATTTGTCGCTCTCTCTTACACCAGCAACTGCGTAATTGTTTTTGGACATTTCCTCGATAAAAACAACGATTTTTTCTTTCGTTGCTCCAGTTGTTTCGCTGACAGCATCAGTCACTTTTTCAACTAATGCTCTTTTTTGGTCGTCAGAACGTCCTTCGAGCATTTTTACCGTAACATATGGCATTCCTATTCCTCCTTTTAACATAACTGATTGTAGTTTTTCATAAAAAAGAAAAAAGTGCAAGAGCGGTTGCTGCAGTTAACATTTTCACTTTACATACGGTTTCATGTATACTTATAGCAAAGATTTCACTGTTTTACAGTAATAAGCAACGTTGAAAATAAAGAAAAAAGCGGTGCAACTTGTCGCTCGTTAAGGAAGGAGATACGGTATTGAGCCAATTTCTAGCATATCCTTTGCAGGAAATTCCCTATGTGGCGATTACGTTAATGGTGGCTTTTACGTTTCACGAATATGCCCATGCCTATGTTGCTTATAAGTTCGGTGATATGACGGCTAAAAAGCAAGGGCGCTTGACGTTAAATCCGCTTCAGCATCTTGATCCGATTGGAACATTGTTAATTTTTATTGCAGGGTTTGGCTGGGGCCGTCCTGTGCCGGTAAATCGGCATTTTTTTAAAAAGCCGCGCCTTGCCGGGATTCTCGTTTCCATTGCAGGTCCGCTGAGCAACCTGATTTTGGCTTCACTTGGGTTTATCATTTGGTATGGAATGAGAAAAAGGCCGGAATGGAGCCGACGGGTAACTTTCAGGAATTTCTTAACTTGTTTATTCAATTAAATATTGTCTTGTTTATTTTTAACGTCCTGCCGTTTCCTCCCTTGGACGGATACCGAGTAATTGAAGATTTAGCTTCGAACAAGCTTCGGGCAAAAATGACACAATATGAATCTTACGGATCGCTAATTTTTTTAGTTTTAGTGATAACACCGCTTGGTAACTATACAATTCAGCCAATTTTCAATTTTGTGGTTCCGTGGCTTGCAGGGGGATTAAATAATTTCTTTTCTCAATTGTTTTTCTAGGAAACTACAAAGAGCAGATCAAGGAGGTTACTGATTTTCGTATGGAAGAAAAAAAGAAAAAAGTTGGTTTTAATATAATAAAAAGCGACCCAACCGATGGGCATAAAGGCTATGGGAAGGGTGCACTGAGCCTAGATAATGTTTCACCTGTGATCATTGACGTGGATGCCGGTGAAGCGGTGATTGATGTTGGCGCTATGCATGCGCGAAGTGTGATCGAAAAGGGGATTAAATTTCTCCCCAGCAAAGAGGAAGTGCCGAACGGCAAACCGTATTGGCTTGTCTGGGTTACGGTTGACCGGGATGAGCGGGGTCCGTATTATGCTGGTGTGACTGCCTGTGAAATGACCGTCGACCGCGAAATCCGCCGCGGCTACAAATCGCTTCCAGAGCACGTGAACCGCATGGATAAGTCGCTAAAACGGCAGATTATCGTCGACATTATGGATGAGAAATCGAAACAGATATTGGCTGATTTTCTGCGGGGGCACAATGAAGTATTATGGAACAATTCATCTGAAGAATTGAAAAACGGTTTATCCGCAAAATAAGAAATTTTTGTCATTTCAGCTAGTATCTTACTTGTAATTTTTTGCTGTAGTGAGTAAAATTATACCAGTGTGGATACACGTAAAACTAGGACACGAAAAGCTCCGGATGAAAATCCGGAGCTTTTCGCTTTGTTTCTTCATTCTAGTTACCCCATTTGAAAATCCGCTTATACCAAGGTGTTTTGGTGTTCGACTTTTGTTTAGATGAAGGGGTGTCAGAACTTTGTAGATATTTAGTTGAATATTCGGTTGGCTCGGTTCCGGCAACAAAGTAGGTTAACCGTCGAACCGGACAATTATCGGTAGCCAGCTTGCCGTTTGTTGGATCAACATAAACGCCAACAACTCCTTCTTTTGGCTGCTTGAAGGCTTTAACAGGTTTACCCTTTAAGGCCTCCTCCATAAAATTGGCCCAAATGTTTTTTGCATATGTTTTTTCAGCGGTCAAATCAATCGGCTTTCCAACATCGTAGCCTGCCCATACGGCTGTAACAAGCTGTGGTGAGAAGCCAATCATCCAGCTATCCGTTTCTGTTGAGCCAGATTTTCCAGCATATGGACGTGTAAGCTCTTTTGCGACGGTGCTGCCCGTTACTTTCGCATAGCCGTTAAGTTTTGGATCGAAAATCCCCGTCATCATTTGTGTCATCACATAGGCTCTAGCTGGATCTAAGACCTGGTCATTCACTTCTTTATTTTCATAGATCACATTTCCATTGTAATCCTCGACTTTTGTTATCAAGGTTGGAGTTACTTTTTTTCCACCGTTAGCAAATAGGCTGTATGCATTAGCCATATCAATGACCCGGACTCCAGAAGTCCCAAGTGCAAGAGATGGAACCTTCGCCATTTTCGTCGAAATCCCAAATTTTTTCGCGGTATCAACTAATGTTTCTTCTCCTAAAAACAAATTCGTTTTTACAGCGAAAATATTATCGGACAAGGCTAGTGCTTGGGCTAATGTGATTTCTCCGTCAGCATATTGGTTGTTAAAGTTATGTGGCGTATAGTCCGGACTGCCATCATCAAAATGGAAGGTGGTAAACTCACTTCTCATTGTGGAGGACGGTGTAAATCCTTGACCAAGTGCGGCATAATATAAAAGCGGTTTAATCGTGGAACCAGGCTGCCTGATTGCCTGAACGGCGCGATTGAAGGGACTTTTTTGATAATCCCTGCCACCGACCATTGCTTTGACATAGCCATTTTTCGGGTCCATGGCGACTAAAGCGGTCTCAATTTCAGATGAGCTGGCCACGTTTTTCTTCACTTGTTCCTCAGCCGCTTCCTGCTGTTTGATATTCAGCGTTGTAAACACTTTTAAGCCGCCGAGAGCAATCGTGCGGTCATCCAAATGCAATTGGGTCTTCAACGCATTTTTTACAGCATCCTGAAAATAAGGAGCCACCTTCACCTCTTGATTCGCATGCACGCCTACAATGGAGAGTGCCGACTGGGCAGCTGTTCTTGCTGTGTCCTCCTTGATGTAGCCATTCTTCACCATACTTTGCAAAATAATCGACTGACGCTGCTTAGCGTTTTTCATCGACGCTAGCGGCGAGTACATCCCCGGCCCTTAGGAATACCGGCAAGCATGGAAGCCTCGGCAAGGGTTAATTTGGATGCATCCTTGCCAAAATAATAGTGGCTGGCAGCTTGCACACCGTAAGCACCATTACCGTAGTAAATCGTGTTAAGATAGCCTTCAAGAATATCCTTTTTGGAATAATTCATTTCGAGACGGATCGTATAAAACGCCTCTAATAATTTCCTGGTCCATGTTTTATCATGTTCGAGGAAAAGGTTCCGAGCGTATTGCTGTGTTATCGTACTTGCGCCTTGCACCTTTCCAAAGGCCCGAACATCCGCGAGCATCGCACCGCCAATTCGTTTAAAATCAAAGCCCTTATGATCGTAAAAATTCTTATCCTCAATCGAAATGGTCGCGTCCACTAAGCTCGGCGAAACTTTATCTAAAGGGACCCAGTATCGCTCTTGCCCACTATTACTTTCGCCAATTAACGTTCCGCCATCGGAGAAAAATAAAGTGGATTGTGGAACAGCAAGCGGCGGAGCACCTAATATTTTGGCATAGGCAAGAACGCCAAAGAAGAGAATGAGCATACAAATCATGCCTATCAAACTGATGATGATGAATGCACGCAAATATTTTACTGTTTTTCGAAACCCTTGATCAGTCATGATTTCCATTACTATTACCCCCCAATTCTAAAAAAGTTATAGTAGTAGTATGAAAAAAATGGAGCTATTTTAAACATTTTCCATAGAAAGATAAAAAATTTATTGGATTTTACTAGATTTCTCTAGACTTTTTCTCATGTTTGTAATTCAATAGTTTGGGTAGTATAAAAAAATGAGATAATGCGTTAAAGTACTGGGGGACAGTCCCCTGTTGCGTTTTAAAGCGGTAAAGCCAAGATGAGACAATAATGGAAGGAAGATGAACATGGGAATTTGGTTTACAGAGAAACAGACCCAAAATTTTGGTATCACGATGAAAGTAAATAAAACCTTACATACAGAGCAAACGGAATTTCAAAAGCTTGATATGATCGAGACAGAAGAGTGGGGCAACATGCTTCTACTAGATGACATGGTTATGACATCGGTTAGAGATGAATTTGTTTACCACGAAATGGTGGCGCATGTGCCGTTATTTACGCATCCAAACCCTGAGAACGTTCTTGTTGTCGGCGGCGGCGATGGCGGGGTTATTCGTGAAGTATTAAAGCACCCTAGCGTGAAAAAAGCAACGCTTGTTGATATCGATGGAAAAGTCATCGAGTACTCTAAAAAGTTCTTGCCTGAAATTGCGGGTATGCTCGATGATCCCCGTGTTGATGTTCAAGTAGACGACGGCTTCATGCATATCGCAAACAGCGAAAACGAGTATGACGTGATTATGGTAGACTCAACAGAACCAGTCGGCCCTGCTGTAAACCTTTTTACAAAAGGATTCTACGCTGGAATTTCAAAGGCTTTGAAAGAAGATGGAATTTTTGTAGCGCAATCAGACAACCCTTGGTTTAAGGCGGAGTTGATTCGCAGCGTGCAAAAGGACGTGAAGGAAATCTTCCCGATTACACGCCTTTATGTAGCGAACATCCCTACGTATCCAAGCGGCCTCTGGGCATTTACAATCGGTTCAAAGAAATACGATCCATTAGAAGTAAGCGAAGATCGTTACCACGAAATCGAAACAAAATACTACACCAAAGAACTCCACAAAGCAGCATTCGTATTGCCTAAATTTGTTGGTGATTTAGTGAAATAAGTGAAATAGTGCTTGACAAAATTTGGTGCCTGTCACCACGATAGTGTCTTTTCCCCGTGGACAAAATAGAGTTTTGTCTACAAACGGTGCCTGTCACTGAAAATTGTCACCGAAAATGTCACTTTTAAGGAGGTTATTATGATGCGTTTTGATGAGGCTTATTCGGGGAATGTGTTTATTAAGAGTGATCCGAGTTTTGAGGAAAGTAAGGCGGTATTGTACGGGATGCCGATGGATTGGACGGTTAGTTATCGTCCGGGTTCGCGCTTTGGTCCAACAAGGATCCGTGAGGTGTCGATTGGTCTTGAGGAGTATAGCGCCTATCTCGACCGCGAGCTTGAGGATGTAAAATATTTTGATGCGGGCGATATTCCGCTTCCATTTGGAAATCCCCAAAAAAGTTTGGATTTGATTGAAGAATTCGTCACCAAAATCCTTGCTGCTGATAAATTTCCGCTTGGGATGGGCGGCGAACATTTAGTTTCTTGGCCCGTTATGAAAGCTGTCTATAAGAAATACCCTGATTTAGCGATTATCCATATGGACGCCCATACCGATTTGCGCGAGCAATATGAAGGGGAGCCATTGTCCCACTCGACGCCAATTCGCAAAATTGCCGAGTTGATTGGCCGCAAAATGTTTATTCTTTCGGAATCCGCTCCGGCATGAAGGAAGAATTTGAGTGGGCGAAAAACGTTGGCATGCATATCTCCAAATTCGAGGTTCATCAGCCGTTGAAGGAAATCCTGCCAGATCTCGTCGGCCGTCCAGTTTATGTAACGATTGATATCGATGTATTGGACCCGGCACACGCACCTGGAACAGGGACGGTTGATTGCGGCGGAATCACATCCAGAGAGCTGCTTGCTTCAATCCATGAAATTGCCCGCTCCGGTGTGAACGTCGTCGGCGGCGACCTTGTTGAAGTTGCCCCGATTTATGATTCTTCCGAGCAAACAGCAAATACAGCCAGTAAATTGATCCGTGAAATGATTCTTGGCTGGGTAAAATAACATAAATCGGTGCCTGTCCCAGGATTGGGGCAGGCTTCTTTTGAATTCACAGGCTTAAATGGGTATAATAGAGAAAGCGAATTTCAAACAGTGATTAAATTAGCATGACTAATACATATCAAAAGAGCTTTAGGGAGTTCCTTTTTAAAAGAAAAAAATAAGGGAGTGTGTCTCGCTTGTCGATCCCTGAAATACCTGTGAGAATTAAGGTGAAAACAACTATTGATCAGCAGGATACTTTTGAGTTGACTGTTTTTGGTCGCTATTATAAAAAAGAAAATGCTGCTTTTCTTCAGTATGAGGAAGTGATGGAAGAGGGGAGCGTCCGCACGACTGTTAAAGTGGCTGCTGAAGAGGCACTGATTTTACGAAATGGCGCGGTTAAAATGCGATTGCCTTTTACGTTACATAAGAAAATGAAGGGCAGCTATGAAATGCCGTTTGGTCGATTTGAAACGACGACAACGGCGAAAAGAATTGAACATACTGAGGGTTTAATTGACATCCTTTACGATTTTGCGATGCAGGGAAGTCAAGAAAATACATACCATTTAGAAATTACCTTTCAGGAGGATATGAAATGAATATTGTTGAGCAGGTCCAAAGTAAAATAAAGGAAGAAATTCGAGCGGCTGTTTTGAAGGCAGAGTTGGCGACAATTGACCAAATTCCTGATGTGATTCTTGAAATCCCGAAGGAAAAGGCCATGGCGACTACTCTACAAATATGGCGATGCAGCTTGCAAGAGTGGCCAAGAAGGCACCAAGAATGATTGCCGAAGCCTTGGTGAACAATTTTGACCGTTCAAAGGCATCGATTGAAAAAATTGAATTAGCCGGTCCTGGGTTTATCAATTTTTACATGGATAATAGCTACTTAACGTCTCTGATTCCGACTGTCCTCGAAGCAGGAGAAAAGTATGGGGAAACAGAAGTGGGCAACAAGCAGAAAATCCAGGTTGAGTTTGTGTCCGCGAATCCAACAGGTGACCTACATCTTGGACATGCTCGCGGTGCCGCCGTCGGCGATTCACTATGCAATATTTTAGCAAAAGCGGGCTATGATGTTTCCCGTGAGTATTATATTAACGATGCTGGAAACCAAATTAATAATCTTGCCCTATCCGTGGAAGCGCGTTATTTCCAGGCGCTTGGTCTGGAAAAAGAAATGCCGGAGGATGGTTATCACGGTGCTGATATTATCGGCATCGGTAAGTCTTTAGCCAAAGAGTTCAGCGATAAGTATGTGAACGTTTCGGAGCAGGAGCGTTTTGAATTTTTCCGTGAGTACGGCTTAAAATATGAAATGGCAAAGTTGAAAGAGGACCTTGGCGATTTCCGCGTGAGCTTTGATGTGTGGTTCTCAGAAACGTCCCTTTATAAGAATGGCAAAATTGATGAGGCTTTAAAGGCATTGCGTGCAACTGGTTATATTTACGATGAGGAGGGCGCGACGTGGCTCCGCTCTACGGACTTTGGCGATGACAAGGACCGTGTGTTAATCAAGCAGGACGGTTCATACACGTATTTAACCCCTGATATTGCCTATCATAAGGACAAGCTTGACCGCGGTTTTGAGAAATTAATCAATATTTGGGGTGCGGACCATCATGGCTATATCCCGAGGATGAAGGCGGCGATTCAGGCGTTAGGCTATGAAAAGGATGCCCTCGAGGTTGAAATCATTCAGCTTGTTCACCTTTATAAAAATGGTGAAAAAATGAAAATGAGCAAGCGGACAGGTAAAGCTGTAACAATGCGTGATTTGGTTGATGAGGTCGGCCTTGATGCGGTGCGTTACTTCTTTGCAATGCGCAGCTCGGATACCCACATGGACTTCGACTTGGATTTAGCGGTTTCTGAATCCAATGAAAATCCGGTATTTTACGCACAATATGCTCATGCTCGTATCTCCAGCATCTTGCGTCAGGGCGAAGAACAGGGCGTGCAAGTAGACGGGCAGGCTAATTTCTCGTTAATTCAATCGGAAAAAGAAATCGATCTTTTGAAGAAGCTTGGAGAATTTCCGCAAGCGGTTAGTGAAGCCGCGGTTAAGCGCGTGCCGCACCGCATTACGAACTATATCTTTGAACTTGCGTCAACATTCCACAGCTTTTATAATGCGGAGAAGGTTCTCGACAGCGAGTATCCAGAGCGTACTGTGCCGGCTGGCATTGATCAAGGCGGTTCAAATCTCGTTGAAAAATGCCTTGGCATTAATTGGCGTTTCAGCTCCTGAAAAAATGTAAATTTGTCTTGTTGAAAGCTCCCTTCCTTGGTAGAAGGGGGTTTTTTGCAGTATGTGCTTTCAAAATTGGCGGAATTATTCCCAAACCCAGCAGAATAAATAAGACAATCCGCGGAATAAAGTAAAGTTCACATTCCTGTAAAATCAAAGTAGAAAAAAATTGAATAGTCCCTTAAAAATGGTAAATATTAAAAAGGAACTATCCTAGAGGAGTGAACCGAATGAATGTAGGGAGAGCAAAGGAAATAGTGGAGTCCCCGGAAGTATTCAATGTTACGTATGAGGGGACCCCTGTTATTATTCAACACGTGGATGAAACAACGAAAATGGCGAGGATTTATTCACGAACAGAGCCAGAGGATGAGCGGGATGTACCGGTTTTAAACTTAATTGAAGAAGGATAAAAAAGCATCGGACCTTAATCCGATGCTTAACCTTTATTTAACCTATCCCCTTGAGTGCTGCCCATTAGGTAACTTTTTCTCGGCTGCCATTGCCGTTCCGCTTTTTATTTTGTTCCTGTTTCTTTTTATCTTCATTCAATTTTTGAACATATTCATGTGTGTTCTCCATCAAATTCCCTCCTTGATTATCGAACTAGTTGTTACTTTAACCATTCCTGGTTGAATTAATGCATCCACTATTTCACTTCAATTTGTGCACCGCCAATTCGCTTAAAGCCCCGTAGTTTACTAATGTCCTCGACTAATTTCAACAGTGCCTGGTCCTTCGCTTTCGCCTCAATCATAAAATCGACATCCTGCCCAACCTCTTTTATCAGCATCAAAAAAGGCATTATAAATTCAGGATCGACGAAATCGGCATGGGAACGAAATTCCTTCTTAGTTTTCGGAGAGGAGATATGAATTTTAGGCGTGTGCTCTACATGCTCCCATGTCCCGAAAATCCTAGGCAGCAACTCCTCGAGCGGTGTTTCACAGAGATTTGCCATATGGTGGTGGTAGTCAAATACAAACGGTATCGTTTCCTTCACACAGGCTGCTAATGTTTCCTCAGCGGTATACGTCTTATCATCATTTTCTAAGGTCATCACCTTTTTAATAGGTGCCGGCAAACTTTGTAAATTTTGATGAAACCTTGCTAAGGCTTGCTCCTTATCCCCATAGGCACCGCCAATATGAATATTGATCAGTCCCTTCTGCTCAATTCCCATTGCCTCAAACATCCGATAATGGTATTCCATATCTACAACAGCATTTTCAGTAATACCAGCTTGAGAAGAGGTAAACAACGTAAATTGATTCGGATGAAAGCTGACTCGCAGCTGTTTCTTTTTTACCAAATCGCCAATTTCCTGCCACTCCTTACGAAACGGGGTGGTAAAATCCCAGCGCACCTCGGGATGGGTGGCAAGTGGCACAATTGAACTGGAAAAGCGATAGACCTCAATTTCATGGCCAAGATTGTAGTAAAGCATCCGTTGGGTATGATCAAGATTTTGCTTCGTCACGTGATGCAGTTTTACCAAGCGTTCCTGCTCGCTTAACTGTTGATAGCGCGTAAAGGTGAGCGTCTTGGCTGGAGAAGCGTCCCATAAACTAATCGCATGTGAAACATAGCCAAAACGAATCTTCATTGTTCGTTAACTCCTGTCGCGGAATTTTTTGAAAAAACTAGTCCGATTAAGGATTCACGGGTAAATCCTTTCATTTTATAAAAAAAGGAAATAGCACCAGCAATCTTTTCTTTACATGACCGGAGGAAATTAGGCGTATTTAGATCATCCAAAGTCAATGGTCTGGAATCGAGGATATCCCTACGTAAAACGCCTGTTAGGCGTCCGATAAATTCCCGATCGTAGATCAAACAGTTAATTTCCTTGTTTAAAAATAGGCTTCTTTTATCAAAATTAGCTGTTCCGATATCGCAAACTTTGTCATCGATTACAATCGTTTTGGCATGGTAAAAACCATTTTTATATTGGTAAACCTGGACGCCCTCTTTCAAAAGCCTGCGCAAATACGAGAATGAAGCTTCTTGGACGAGCATGTGATCTGCAGTATAAGGGACAACGATTGAAATCTCGATTCCTTGCCGCGCTGCTTGAATCAATTCCTGCAAAAGCTTCTTGCTCGGTATAAAATAAGGGCTGCCAATCATAATTGATGTTGTTGCTTTTTGGATTAAGTTAAGAAACGATGCTTCGAGATGGTTTGCCTCAGTAGGAACGAACTGATGGCGAACACGGCCCTTAGCTAATTTGGGAAAATAACGGGAAGTCCCTAGTAAATCTTCCTGCCCATATTCTCTCCAATCAATTAAAAACTCACTTTGTAAGAAGGTTACACTTTCGCCGGTGATTTTTAAATGATAATCGCGCCAAGGGCTTAGTACCTGGTCTGCATCAATATATTCTTTGCCAATATTAAAACCGCCAAGGTAGCCAATTTTACCGTCGATAATCGAAATCTTTCGGTGATTGCGCACTTGAGAGGAATAAAAAAGAAACGGGAGCTTTAGAGTATTGCTAAAGGCAAAACGGACACCCGCTTCCCGTAGTGACCGTACCATTTGCGTGGTCACCCTATAGCTCCCAATCCGATCAAGCAGCAACCGGACTTCAATTCCCTCGGCCGCTTTTTCTTTTAAAATATGTAAAAATTCATGGCTAAACGTATCCGCTTTGACAATATAAAACAATACATGAATATGTTTTTCGGCCTTTTTCAATTCGTCAAAATAATCGGCAAACAATTCCTTGCCATGAGGGAAGATGTCAAAGTTTCCATGGATGATCGGGGTTTCAATTTTACGGACAAGGGAGAGATGCTTCTTTCTTCCTAACGTAAAATCGATAAATAGCCATAGAATGATGAGAAGGATAAATCCAATTAAAATGAGTGCGAAATTCATGTGACTCTGTTCCTCCAATCCGTTCTGTTAGGGTTGCCAAAAGCGGTCCGTTCTATGAATTTTAGGCACCACTGAAAAAAAGTCATTGACTGAATGCTCATTCATAATATAATAGAGGTAAGTGTATGTTCAGAAAATTTAAAAACGATTAAATTTTCACAAGAAGAGCGGAAGCGCCTTGGTCAGCCCCGACAGCTACTTACGGGCATGCCGGTGAAGTCGTTCTTTGACTTCATCGGCATGACCGAAGTGACTCGAGGGGCTAGGCTGCTTGCGCTAGACAGTTCTCAGAGTTTAAAGATTAAACAACAACTTAAGGGGAAGGGGCGTTTTGAATGAACGGGCTTTTGTGGGTAAACTTGATTGCATTTTTATTTGTAACCGCTTACGCAATCAGTATGTTTGTTTATGTGGTAAAAACTCGAATTCAATTCATTAAGCTTGGCAAAAAAGTCGAGTTTGACAACAATGTCAAAGAACGGCTGCACAAAATTTGGGTAAACGTTTTTGGACAAAAGAAACTATTAAAAGATAAAAAAAGTGGCGCCATTCACGTCATGTTCTTTTACGGCTTTATTCTCGTCCAATTTGGTGCAATTGACTTTATCTGGAAGGGGATTCATCCAGGCTCACATCTTCCGCTCGGGCCATTATATTCAGGCTTTACATTTTTCCAAGAAATTGTCACACTTGTCATCCTGGTGGCAGTAATCTGGGCATTTTATCGCCGTTATATTGAAAAACTCGTCCGTTTAAAACGGAATTTTAAATCAGGTCTTGTCTTGATATTTATCGGTGGTCTGATGGTGTCCGTCCTAATTGGGAATGGGATGGGGATTATTTGGCACGGTGATGGGGGATCTTGGACAGAGCCTGTTGCGTCGTTAATTGCAATCGCTTTCTCTTGGGTTGGAAAAACTGCATCGATCGTAATTTTCTATATTGCCTGGTGGATGCATTTACTCTTCTTGCTATCATTCTTAGTGTATGTACCGCAATCCAAGCACGCGCACTTAATTGCAGGCCCTGCGAATGTCTATTTTAACCGCTTAGAAAATCCAGGGAAATTGAAAAAAGTTGACTTTGAAGATGAATCGCAAGAATCCTTTGGTGTTGGTAAAATTGAAGACTTCACCCAGCTGCAAATGATCGATCTCTATGCCTGCGTAGAATGCGGTCGCTGTACCAATATGTGTCCGGCAACCGGAACAGGCAAAATGCTTTCACCAATGGACTTAATCGTCAAGCTTCGCGATCACTTAACGAATTACGGCGCTGCTGTTACCTCGAAACAGCCATGGGTGCCAACGTTTGCCTTTGCGAATACAAAAGGAAACAAACTGGCCCTTGCAGCTGCAGGACAGGGCTCAGAAGAAGCGGCAGCAGCCCTTGCTTACAATCCAAGCCTAATTGGCGAGGTGATTACGGAGGAAGAAATCTGGGCATGTACAACCTGCCGTAACTGTGAAGACCAATGTCCGGTTATGAACGAACATGTCGACAAAATCATCGACCTGCGCCGTTACCTTGTGTTAACAGAAGGGAAGATGGATGCGGATGCCCAGCGCGCGATGACCAACATTGAACGCCAAGGGAACCCATGGGGCTTAAACCGTAAGGAACGTGAAAACTGGCGTGAGGTGCGCGAGGATGTTCAAATTCCGACAGTAAAAGAAATGAACAAGGCTGGCGTTGAGTTTGAATACCTCTTCTGGGTCGGCTCAATGGGCTCGTATGATAACCGCAGCCAGAAAATTGCGCTTTCTTTTGCAAAATTAATGAACAAGGCTGGGCGTGAAATTTGCCATCCTTGGAAACAAAGAAAAGAACTCTGGTGACACACCGCGCCGTCTCGGAAATGAATTCTTGTTCCAAGACCTTGCCACCAAAAATATCGAGGAATTTGAAAAAGCTGAAGTCAAGAAAATCGTCACGATTGACCCGCATGCCTATAATATTTTCAAAAATGAATACCCTGACTTTGGCCTGCAAGCAGAAGTGTTTCACCATACAGAAATTCTTTATCAACTAGTCAAGGAAGGAAGATTGGTTCCAAAATATGCCGTCAATGAGACCATTACTTTCCATGATTCCTGCTACTTAGGCCGCTACAATGACGTTTACAATCCACCACGGGAAATTTTAAAATCCATTCCTGGCGTCAAGCTCGTGGAGATGGAAAGAAACCGCGAAAAAGGAATGTGCTGCGGCGCAGGCGGCGGCTTGATGTGGATGGAAGAAGAAACAGGCCATCGTATTAACGTGGCGCGGACCGAACAGGCCCTTGCTGTCAATCCTTCGGTCATTAGTTCAGGATGCCCGTATTGCTTAACAATGCTTTCAGACGGAACGAAGGCTAAAGAAGTGGAAGAAAAGGTTGCTACTTACGATGTAGCCGAATTGCTTGAAAAAGCGGTATGCGGTGACACTAAAGGACTGGTTTCATAAAAGCGGTTGTGGGAAACGAACGGCATCGCTCCAATAAAAATTCTAAGTAGTAATTTGTAAATCAATTGATAGAACAGTAGAGGTTGAGCAATATTTCGTGAATTCATAAAATTTTAGGAATTTTGTGTAAAACATTTCAACTTCTGCTGTTTTTTTTGTAAAATAGAAAGTGGGAATAAAACGCTTACAGTTTTCTTACTGCGTGGGCAAGTTTTAAAACGATATGCCTGCGTTTACTTTTTCATTCAATTTTGAGCGAGCGTTCAGTCGCCTTCGAAACAAGGAAGATGCTTTTTAGTTGTACATGACTGAATATTAGGAAAAGGGAGAGTGTTTTGAATGGTAAGAACGGTTATTTTAAGTGGAGTTAGAACAGCTTTTGGAAAGTTTGGCGGAGGATTAAGTAATTTTACCGCTTCAGAACTAGGCGGGATTGCGATTAAGGAAGCGCTAAGTCGGGCTGAGGTAAAGGTTGAGGACGTGCAGGAAGTGTTAATGGGAACCGTTTTACAAGGCGGACAAGGACAAATTCCATCGCGCCAGGCTGCAAGGCATGCAGGCTTACCATGGGAAGTAAAAACTGAAACGATTAACAAGGTATGCGCCTCCGGTATGCGCAGTGTCACATTGGGCGACCAAATCATTCGTGCGGGTGACGAAGAAGTCATTGTGGCTGGCGGCATGGAATCGATGAGCAATGCACCATATCTCCTACCAAAAGCTAGATGGGGCTTACGGATGGGCGACTCACCGGTAAAGGATTTAATGATCCATGATGGATTAAGCTGCAGCTTTACGGGTGCCCATATGGGAACGTATGGTAACTCTACGGCAAAGGAAATGGAGATCAGCCGTAAAGAGCAGGACGAGTGGGCATTCAGAAGCCATCAGCTTGCGATTGCTGCGATTGAAAGCGGGAAATTTGCCGAGGAAATCGTGCCAGTTGAAGTACCGCAGCGAAAAGGGGCGCCAATTGTCGTCGAGCAGGACGAATCACCACGCAAGGACACGTCACTCGAAAGACTTGCTAAATTAGCGCCGGTATTTAACCATGATGGAACCATCACTGCCGGAAATGCCCCTGGAGTCAATGACGGTGCGGCGGCCCTCGTGCTGATGAGCGAAGAGCGTGCCGTTCGAGAAGGAAGGACAGCAGAAGCTTACATCCTTGGTCACACTGCTGTTGCTGTGGAAGCAAAGGACTTCCCGCAAACACCTGGACTGGTAATCAATGAATTACTTCGAAAAACAGGAAAAAGTCTTGATGAAATTGATTTGTTTGAAATTAACGAAGCATTTGCTGCGGTTGCCTTGGCGAGTGGGAGAATTGCCAATCTCGATTATGAAAAAATCAATGTCAATGGCGGTGCAGTCGCACTCGGACATCCAATCGGTGCAAGTGGCGCACGCATCATCATTACGTTAATGCATGAATTAAAGCGCCGTGGCGGTGGAATCGGAATCGCAGCCATCTGCAGTGGCGGCGGACAGGGCGATGCGGTCATGATTGAGGTGCCAAAGGCGTAATTTTTTAAAAATAATATTTCTTAATAGATGTGCGGAGGGGAAAACATGAAGGTTGAAAAAGTAATGGTTATCGGTGCAGGACAAATGGGGGCGGGGATTGCCCAGGTTTGTGCTCAAGCAGGCTATCAGGTGTTATTAAATGACTTAAAGCCAGAATTTGTGGAGCGCGGATTAGGGGTAATCAATAAAAATCTTTCCCGTAATGTAGAAAAAGGAAAGCTGACTGAGGAGCAAAAACAGAAGGTGCTAAGCAGCATTACATCTTCAACTGACCTGAATGATGCCCGCGAGGTCGACCTTGTCATTGAAGCGGCCGTTGAAAATATGGAAATCAAAACGAAAATTTTTGCCCAGTTAGATGAAATCGTCCCTTCTCAGACTATTCTTGCGAGCAACACGTCTTCCCTGCCAATCACGGAAATTGCTGCCGCCACTAAGCGTCCGGAAAAAGTCATCGGCATGCATTTTATGAATCCAGTGCCGGTCATGAAGCTAGTGGAAATTATCCGCGGCTTGGCTACAGCGGATGAAGTGTACCAAGTGATCGAAGACATGACAAAAACACTCGGCAAGGTTCCGGTGGAAGTGAACGATTTCCCAGGCTTTGTGTCAAACCGCATCCTGATGCCGATGATCAATGAAGCAATTTATACCCTATACGAAGGGGTCGCCACAAAAGAAGCGATTGACGAAGTGATGAAGCTGGGGATGAATCACCCAATGGGACCATTAACATTAGCTGATTTTATCGGCTTAGATACATGCCTTTATATTATGGAAACACTTCAGGAAGGCTTTGGCGATGATAAATACCGTCCATGCCCGCTGCTGCGCAAATATGTGAAAGCAGGCTGGCTCGGCAAGAAAACAGGTAGAGGATTTTACACGTACGAATAATCGAGCATTTACATCATTCCTTTAAGGGGAGATCAACGGTGAATCTTACTTTTACACAAGAACAAGAAATGATGCGAAAAATGGTCCGCGATTTTGCCAATGCTGAAATTGCCCCATTTATTGAGAACATGGAAAAAGGCGAATTCCCGCGGGAAATCATTCGCAAAATGGGTGAGCTTGGCCTTTTGGGAATCCCTGTCCCTGAAAAATACTCTGGTGCAGAGATGGATTTTACCTCCTATATCATCGCCATCCATGAACTTTCCAAGGTTAGCGCAACAGTGGGTGTGATTCTTTCCGTTCATACATCCGTTTGTACGTATCCGATTCTTTATTTTGGCACAGAGGAACAAAAGAAAAAATATGTACCTAAGTTAGCATCAGGCGAGTATTTAGGTGCCTTTTGCTTAACAGAAGCGAGTTCAGGATCTGATGCCGCTAGTTTAAAATCTCGCGCTGTAAAAAAGGGCGACCATTATGTGATCAATGGCTCGAAGGCTTTTATCACAAATGGCGGGGAAGCGGATGTCTATATTGTCTTTGCCTCCACCAATCCCGAGCAAGAAAGCAAAGGAATAGCTGCCTTTATTGTTGATAAAAACACACCTGGTTTGGTCATCGGCAAGGATGAAAGGAAAATGGGCTTGCATGGTTCCAGGACGGTGCAGTTAACGTTTGAGGATATGCTGGTTCCAGTTGAAAACCTTCTTGGCCAAGAAGGTGATGGCTTTAAAATTGCGATGTCGAACCTAGAAGTCGGTCGGATCGGCATCGCCACCCAGGCGCTTGGGATTGCTGAAGCTGCACTGGAGGCGGCAACCGCCTATGCGAAGCAGCGCCAGCAATTTGGTAAGCCGATCGTGGCCCAGCAAGGTATTGGCTTCAAGCTTGCCGATATGGCAACAAGTGTTGAGGCTGCAAAACTATTAATCTACCGCGCCGCCGACCTGCGGGCAAACGGCTTGAAATGTGGATTGGAATCATCGATGGCAAAATTATTTGCTTCTAGAACAGCAGTTGAAGTAACCACGGAAGCGATTCAAGTGTTCGGGGGCTACGGCTACACAGAGGATTACCCCGTCGAGCGCTATTTCCGCGATGCCAAAATTACCGAAATCTACGAGGGTACGAGTGAGATTCAGCGGATTGTGGTAAGTAAGCATCTTTGATGATATTCGGAATTATCACAAAAACAAAAGGGGGATTTGACAATGAACTTTAGATTATCCGAAGAACATGAAATGATTAGAAAAATGGTTCGGGATTTTGCGCGGAACGAGGTGGCACCAACGGCTGCCGAACGTGACGAGGAAGAGCGCTTTGACCGTGAAATTTTTGATAAAATGGCGGAGCTTGGCTTAACAGGGATTCCTTGGCTGAAGAGTACGGCGGCATCGGCAGTGATTACCTTGCTTATTGTATCGCGGTAGAAGAACTTTCCCGTGTCGACGCTTCTACAGGGGTTATGCTATCAGCTCATACATCGCTCGCCGGCTGGCCAATTTACAAGTTCGGTAATGAAGAGCAAAAACAAACCTATCTTCGCCCGATGGCAGAGGGAAGCAAAATTGGCGCCTACGGGTTAACAGAGCCTGGCAGCGGTTCGGACGCAAGTGGCATGAGAACAACAGCTCGTCTTGAGGGCGACCATTACATCCTAAATGGCTCAAAAATTTTCATCACAAACGGCGGCGTTGCTGACATCTATGTTGTTTTCGCCTTAACAGATCCATCCAACAAGCAAAAAGGGACAACAGCCTTTATTATTGAAAGCGATTTCCAAGGCTTTTCTGTCGGGAAAAAGGAAAAGAAACTGGGCATTCGTTCGTCACCGACAACAGAAATTATTTTTGAAGAATGTAAGGTTCCAGCAGCGAACAGACTTGGTGAAGAAGGCGAAGGCTTTAAGATTGCGATGATGACCCTTGATGGCGGCCGTAACGGCATTGCTGCTCAAGCAGTGGGAATTGCTCAAGGTGCGCTTGATGCTGCAGTCGATTATGCAAGAGAGCGCCACCAATTTGGTAAGCCGATCGCGGCCAACCAAGGAATCAGCTTTAAGCTTGCCGATATGGCTACAGGCATCGAAGCTTCAAGACTATTAACCTATCAAGCCGCATGGCTCGAATCAAACGGCCTGCCATACGGAAAAGAGTCGGCAATGTCCAAGTTAATGGCTGGTGACACAGCGATGAAGGTAACAACAGAAGCGGTTCAAGTCTTTGGCGGCTATGGCTATACAAAGGATTATCCGGTAGAAAGATTCATGCGTGATGCCAAAATTACGCAAATCTACGAAGGCACGCAGGAAATCCAGCGCCTCGTCATTTCAAGAATGCTGACAAAATAATAAAGGTACTTACAAAGGGGAAGGCGGTATAAATAAATCGCCGAAAAAGAAAAAAGGCGGTTAAGGGATGATGAAAAAACGGGAAGTACATGCCTCAGTCAAAGATGAAAAGCTCGTGCAAAAAAGGCGCGATCAGATGATTAAAGGGGCGGTCACCCTTTTTAAGGATAAGGGCTTTCATGGGACAACGACAAGAGAAATTGCCAAAGCAGCGGGCTTTAGTATTGGGACGCTTTATGAATACATCCGCACAAAGGAAGACGTCCTCTACCTTGTTTGCGATAGCATTTACGATCATGTCCGGGGGCGTTTAGAACAAGGACTTGACCAGGAAAAGGGGACTTTAGCGAGCTTGAGGCATGGGATTGCTGATTATTTCCGGGTCATGGACGAATTGCAGTCCGAGGTACTGGTGATGTATCAAGAAGTTAAATCGCTCTCAAAGGATGCGCTTCCATATGTATTGAAAAAAGAAATGGAAATGGTTGGGATGTTCGAAAATCTTCTAACACGTTGTGTTGAAAATGGTGAACTATCCTTATCTAAAAAACAAGTCGAAATTATTGCCCATGATATTTTTGTTCAAGGACAAATGTGGGGTTTCCGCCGTTGGGCATTACAGAAATTATTTACTTTGGACGAATACATTGAACTGCAAACCGACCATTTGTTTTCAGGGTTAAATCAATATCGTGTGTGAATAACCAACTATTAAACGAAACCAACTTACACGGAAAAACAAGGGTCATTTTAACTTTGAATAATGTCTAGCTCCAGCGCCCAGCGGCTAGTGTACTTCGCTCACCTCCTTACGATAAGTCAACACGAAAAAGCTAACGCTCTTCGTGTTTCCTTCATCTCATACGGTGCGCTCCAGTCCATACGCCGCTAAACGGGGCGCTTGCGCTTTTCTAATATAAGGGGGAGAACGATGGGAATTTATCAGCCAAAGCATCATATTCGGTTTGTGACGGCATCGAGTTTGTTTGATGGGCATGATGCCTCGATTAATATCATGAGGAGAATTCTCCAGGCAAGCGGGGCGGAGGTCATTCATCTTGGCCATAACCGGTCGGTGGAGGAAGTGGTGAACGCGGCGATTCAAGAGGATGCGCAAGGGATTGCGATTTCTTCTTATCAAGGTGGACACGTTGAATATTTTAAATATATGAATGACCTTCTAATAGAAAAGGGCGCGCCGAATATTCGCATTTATGGCGGCGGGGGCGGCGTTATTATCCCGCGGGAGATTAACGAGCTTCATGAGTACGGAATCGCCTGGATTTTTTCTCCTGAAGATGGTCGAACGATGGGGCTGCAAGGGATGATCAACCGGATGCTCGAGGAGTGCGATTTTCAGACGGCAACAAACAATGCGGCCGAGGATATTGAAAAACTCTCTTCAGGCGATGTAAACGCGATTGCCAAGTTAATTACGCTGGCGGAGCTCCATGTGGACGAAAACAAGGAAGTGGCTGCGGCAGCGGAACTTGTGCTCGATCAAGTGAAATCATTATCGAAAACAATTCCAGTTGTTGGGATTACGGGAACAGGCGGGGCGGGGAAAAGCTCGCTGACGGACGAATTAATCCGCCGCTTTATCAACGAATTGCCTGATAAAAAAGTGGCGATATTATCGGTTGACCCAACGAAACAAAAAACGGGCGGTGCGCTGTTAGGCGACCGGATCCGGATGAATGCCATTTTTTCGCCAAATGTTTTTATGCGCAGCTTGGCAACAAGACACTCGAAAACAGAGCTTTCGCTTGCGATTAAGGATGCGGTTGCGGTTACGAAAGTGGCCGGGTTTGACCTTGTGATTGTGGAGACGAGCGGGATTGGTCAGGGAGATGCTGAAATTACTGAGATTTGCGATGTGTCGCTGTACGTGATGACAAGTGAATTCGGGGCGCCTTCCCAGCTTGAAAAAATTGATATGATTGACTTTGCTGATTTAATTGTTATCAATAAATTCGAACGCAAGGGCTCTGAAGATGCATTGCGCCAGGTCCAAAAACAATACCAGCGCAGTCATATGCTGTTTGAAAAGGATATAGCCGAAATGCCGGTTTACGGAACGATTGCTAGTCAGTTTAATGACCATGGCACCAATGCCTTATTTGCAGCATTAATTGAGAAAATCAATGAAAAAATGGCCACAGATTGGCTGACTTCTTTTAATAAAAAGGCCTATGTGGAAAAGCAAAATGTCATTATTCCGACCGATCGCCGATATTATTTACGGGAAATCTCCGATACGGTGCGCGGCTACCATAAGAAAGCGGAACAGCAAGCAAATATTGCCCGGAAATTATTCCAGCTTGAGGGCGCAATTGCTGCTGTCAAAGAGCGCGAAGCAACCGGGGAAGTGCTTTCTTCATTAGAAGTGCTGAAGCAGGAAACGGAAGCGAAATTAACACCAGAATCGAAAAAAATTCTTGATGGCTGGGAAAAAACGAAGGAAGCATATTCGGGTCAGCAGTTTATCACCAGAATTCGCGATAAAGAGATTATCACGGCGTTGAAAACAAAGAGTTTATCAGGTCTCGATATTCCAAAAGTAGTGTTACCAAAATATAAAGATTACGGTGAAATTCTCCGTTGGGTGTATCAGGAAAATTTACCGGGGTCGTTCCCTTATACAGCAGGGGTATTCCCGTTCAAACGCGAAGGGGAAGATCCGAAAAGGCAATTTGCCGGTGAAGGAACTCCGGAAAGAACGAACCGCCGCTTCCATTATTTATCAAAGGACGATTCAGCGAAGCGTCTAAGTACTGCGTTTGACTCGGTGACTTTGTATGGAGAGGATCCCGATTATCGTCCTGATATTTTTGGGAAAGTCGGCGAGAGCGGCGTCAGTGTTTGTACGCTCGATGATATGAAAAAGCTTTATGCTGGTTTTGATTTATGTCATCCATCCACATCCGTCTCGATGACCATCAATGGTCCCGCGCCAATTATTTTGGCAATGTTCATGAATACCGCGATTGACCAGCAGGTGGCGAAGAAAGAAGAAGAGCTTGGCCGGATTTTAACGGTGGCAGAGTTTGCTGAAGTGAAGGCGTACACCTTGAAAACGGTCCGCGGTACGGTGCAGGCGGATATTTTAAAAGAAGACCAAGGTCAAAACACATGTATTTTTTCCACGGAATTTGCCTTACGAATGATGGGCGATATCCAGCAGTATTTCATTGACCAGCAGGTGCGTAATTATTATTCGGTCTCGATTTCCGGCTACCATATTGCCGAAGCAGGGGCGAATCCGATTTCGCAGCTAGCGTTTACGCTTTCCAATGGCTTCACATATGTGGAGTATTATTTAAGCCGCGGGATGAAAATTGACGATTTTGCACCAAACCTATCGTTCTTTTTCTCCAATGGCTGGACCCTGAATATACGGTGATTGGCCGCGTGGCGCGCCGTATTTGGGCCACAGTGATGCGCGATAAATATGGCGCGAATGAACGAAGCCAAAAGCTGAAGTATCATGTACAAACATCCGGTAGATCGCTCCATGCCCAGGAGATCGACTTTAACGATATCCGGACGACACTGCAGCCTTAATGGCCTTGCAGGATAACTGTAACTCGCTTCATACCAATGCCTATGATGAGGCGATTACGACGCCAACGGAAGAGTCTGTAAGACGGGCAATGGCGATTCAAATGATTATCACCAAAGAGCATGGTTTAGCGAAAAATGAAAATCCGCTTCAAGGATCGTTTATTGTAGAAGAGTTAACGGAGCTTGTTGAGGAAGCCGTTCTTCAGGAATTTGAACGCTTAAATGACCGCGGCGGGGTACTTGGTTCGATGGAAACACAGTATCAACGCGGGAAAATTCAAGATGAATCGATGTACTATGAAATGAAAAAGCATACCGGTGAATTGCCTATCATTGGAGTGAACACGTATTTGAATCCAAACCCTGCTTCTGAAGAAGATGTCAACAACATGGAGCTGGCAAGAGCGTCCTATGAAGAAAAGGAATTGCAGATTAACAATTTACGTGCCTTCCAGGAAAGTCACAAGGATGTGGCAGCGGAAAAATTAACAAATTTAAAAGCTGCAGCCGTCAACAATGGCAATATTTTTGCTGAATTAATGGAAACCGTTAAAGTCGCAAGCCTTGGGCAAATTACTAGAGCACTTTATGAGGTTGGTGGACAGTATCGTAGAAATATGTAAACAGAAGTACAATGGCATTAAAAGCTTACGCTTTTAAGCCATTGTCTTTTTCTGTTAATATTTTTTAAAAAAAAGCTTATAATCAAATAGCATACAAATTATGAGGTGTATCGGGCAGGTGTAAACAAATGAAGGTACGTCATATGATTGTTGTATTACTTGTGTTTGCTTGGCCGCTCTATTATCTCTATCAGCTTCAATTAGGGCCGTTTCCTTTTTGCTCCTGGCCATTTTCTTTTTAGTAGTCTCGATTAAGGAGATGAAAAAGCATAAACGACAGCTGGAAAATCAAGAGCCGTCTGAAAAAATCAAGAGAAACAGCAGATAGCACTAGCATAAACGGGAAAAATTTGTTTATAATGAAGAATATGTATTCTGGGGGAAAACCCTCTAAATGCCCGTTATTCACTCTTTTTAGGGTGTTAAATAGAGAAAGGAAGTGCCAAAATTGAGTTTAGCAAGCTACTCAAAAGAGCAATTAAAAGAGTTATCCCTTATAGAAATGGCTTTTGAATATTTAAAAAATAGCAAACAAGCTATTTCCTTTAATGAATTAGTAAGTGAAATCTCTACAGCAGCAGATATTTCGCAGCAATCAATCAGATCACGACTAGCACAATTTTATACGGACATGAATATTGATGGCCGTTTCCTATCGTTAGGTGATAACCGTTGGGGACTACGCGTTTGGTATCCTGTTGATACGGCGGAAGAAGAAGTGGTTTCTGTTGTTAAGCCGAAGAAGAAAAAGGCGAAGAAGGTTGTCGATGAAGAGGATCTTGAAATCGACGATTTTGATGAAATTGATGAAGAAGAGTACGATGATCTCGATGACTTTGCGGACGATGAAGATGATATTCTTGAAGATGACGAAGATCTGCTTGATGATGATCTTGAAGAAGATGACGATCTTCTGGATGATGATGAAGATGTCATTGAGGACGAAGAAGAATTTGATCTAGGTGAGGAAGAAGTTCTCGACGACGAAGAGCTTGATGAAGAAGAAGAGTTTGAAGAAGAGGAAGAAGATAAATAATCGGCTTGACTTTTTAATCTTGCCCTTGTAGAATCTTTTTTGGGCTCCTTTTAAAAGGAACGATAAATTATTCGCTAATACGCGCTCCCTTACATTACGTAGGTGGAGTGCTTTTTATTTTTTCAAGGAATGGTGATTTTCCCCGTCAGAAAAGGAAGGGTAACCTTCCAAAGTAATTACATCTCTCGGCACCTGCCGAGTTTCTTTATTGATAAGGCGGTTCGAAAATAATTTTTCAAAAAAACGCCTTTAACAAAATGGATAATGCACAAACTGTATTTAGAGGGGGATTATTTTTATGACAAAGTATATTTTTGTAACAGGCGGTGTGGTTTCATCGCTCGGAAAGGGAATAACTGCTTCATCATTAGGGCGCTTATTGAAAAATCGTGGACTGAACGTGACGATTCAAAAATTTGACCCGTATATTAACGTCGACCCGGGAACGATGAGCCCATATCAGCACGGCGAAGTTTTCGTCACCGGTGATGGAGCAGAAACGGACTTGGACTTAGGTCACTATGAGCGTTTTATTGATATTAATTTAAACAAATATAGCAACGTAACAACTGGAAAAATCTATTCAACAGTTTTACGAAAAGAACGCCGTGGCGACTATTTAGGTGGAACGGTTCAAGTTATTCCCCATATCACCAATGAAATTAAGGAGCGCGTATTCCGTGCTGGCAACGAAACAAATGCTGACGTTGTAATAACGGAAATTGGTGGAACGGTTGGTGATATCGAATCATTGCCATTCCTAGAAGCGATTCGTCAAATCAAGAGTGATGTCGGCCGTGATAATGTCATGTACATTCATTGTACGCTAATTCCGTACATCAAAGCTGCAGGAGAAATGAAAACGAAGCCGACCCAGCACAGCGTAAAAGAATTGCGCAGCCTTGGAATTCAGCCAAATATCATCGTCGTTCGTACCGAAATGCCGGTTTCACAGGACATGAAGGATAAAATTGCTTTGTTCTGTGATATTGATTCGAAAGCAGTAATTGAGTGTCAGGATGCCGATACGCTTTACTCGATTCCACTTTCCCTTCAAGAGCAAAACATGGACCAAATTGTCTGCGATCATTTGAAATTAGATTACCCTGAAGCGGATATGACAGAATGGAAGGCTCTTGTGGACCGTGTTCTCCATTTATCTAACAAGACACGCATTGGTCTTGTCGGTAAATATGTTGAGCTTCAGGATGCCTATATTTCCGTTGTGGAAGCAATGAAGCATGCCGGTTATGCATTTGATACGGATGTGGAAGTGAAATGGATTAATTCAGATGAGGTAACTCGTGAAAATGTGGCGGAGCTGTTGAAAGATGTCGATGGCGTCCTTGTTCCCGGTGGATTTGGCGATCGTGGAATTGAAGGGAAAATTGAGGCAACCCGTTATGCTCGTGAGCAGAAGAAGCCATTCCTTGGCATTTGTTTAGGTATGCAGCTGGCGACGATCGAGTTTGCCCGTCATGTCCTTGGGTTTAACGGAGCACATTCAGCTGAGTTCGATCCAAATACGGAATATCCAATTATTGATTTACTTCCAGAACAGAAGGATGTAGAAGACTTAGGTGGAACCTTACGATTGGGACTTTTCCCATGTCGTCTTGTTGAGGGTACGAAAGCATTCAGTGCCTATGACGAAGAGGTAATTTACGAGCGTCATCGTCACCGTTATGAGTTTAACAATCAATATCGTCAGGAGATGGAAGAGGCCGGATTTATTTTCTCTGGAACAAGCCCTGATGGACGTTTAGTTGAAATCATCGAATTATCCGATCATCCATGGTTTGTGGCGTCTCAATTCCATCCAGAATTCGTCTCAAGACCAACGCGCCCACAGCCGCTATTCCGCGACTTTATCAAGGCGTCGATTCAAAAGTAAATTTTTTAGCAGGGCCAGTTCCGTTTTTTAACGGGTCTGGCTTTTTTAGCAAAATGTCTTTTCGTAAATGAAAATGAGATTTTCGCAAATAAGAGCAGCCTCTCAGCTATTTAAACCATCCAATCGACCTTTTATGGTAAAAACATCAGTGTTTCCGAAAAAAACGACCCCCAGGCCGTTTTACTCCTCATATTCCGCAATAATCTCCTCAATCGTGAACTTTAAGCCATAATAAACAAACAATCCCGCCATTGGAGATGGAAACCCATAGCGATTACCGAAATCATCTGGCAGCAAGCCCTTCGTCAACAGCAAATCAATATGGACGTCCGCGATAGCGGCAAATTACCTGAATCACCTGAATCCACCACCGTCGAAACGGCAACAAACGGGATTCCCTTGTCCTGCAGCTTTACAGCTAGCTCCACCGCATCACGATCACTTGAAGACCGGGAGAAAATCACCACTCTATCGGCATCGCTAAGACCTTCCAAATCCTGGGTTGCCAATACTTTCGCACTATCCAGCCCTTCAGCGCCCTCCAAGGCTTCGAATTCCACCGCCTTCATTTCCTTTGTTCCAAAAATAAAGATGGAACCGTCCCCGGCAGGTGCTTGTGCAAGCAGCCGTGCCCCATCCTCGAAAGAAAACTCTGCCTTTTCTTCGATTCGTTTAAATAAACCAGTTAACTGGGTAGTAAACATTTTTAACAAAAAGACCCCTCCTTTTCGCATTTATTATAGACTTTTTCAACAAAATGCAAAAATAAAAGCGGATTTCCACAAAATAACAGTAAAGAATAGGCAGGATTTTAGTAATAAATGTAGAATGATAGAAGTTGGGATAAAAGGATGATATATTTAACAAAACGGGAAGAGGTGGAGTTATGAAAGAGAAAATTTTGATTGTTGACGATCAGTTTGGAATTCGCATTTTGCTAAATGAGGTGTTCCAAAAAGAGGGTTATCAAACCTTTCAGGCAGCGAATGGCATTCAAGCCCTTGATATTGTTACCAAGCATGACCCAGATCTTGTCCTTTTGGATATGAAAATACCTGGAATGGATGGTATTGAAATTTTAAAAAGAATGAAGGTACTTGACCCCGAAATTCGCGTTATCATTATGACTGCTTATGGTGAATTGGATATGATTCAAGAAGCGAAGGATCTTGGGGCCATTACGCACTTTGCCAAGCCATTTGATATTGATGATATCCGTGCGGCAGTAAAGAAACATATGCCTCAAAAAGCAAATTAATCACTTTTCATCATAAGCACTGAACATATATTCGTATGTGTCCGCTTTCATTATGACAGTTTACAAAACTGTGCTAGATTAATGGCATTTCCTAGTTTCTTTTGGTATGATACATAGTGAAAAATCAATGGTTGCTTATTCTTTTATGTTATACATAATCGCGAAATGAGAGGGAAATCCTTAATAAGGAACGCCCTGTTTCGAAAAGAGTTCAACCTAAAACAAGGAGGAAGAGAAATGCCTTTAGTTTCAATGACAGAAATGCTTAAGAAAGCAAAAGCAGAAGGCTATGCTGTTGGGCAGTTTAACCTTAACAACCTTGAATTTACTCAAGCAATCCTACAAGCTGCTGAATCAGAAAAATCACCAGTTATCCTTGGTGTATCTGAAGGTGCAGGCCGTTACATGGGCGGTTTCAAAACCGTTGTGAAAATGGTAGAAGGATTAATGGAAGATTATAAAGTGACAGTTCCTGTTGCGATCCACTTGGACCACGGTTCAAGCTTTGAAAAATGTAAAGAAGCAATTGATGCTGGCTTCACATCCGTTATGATCGATGCTTCACATCATCCATTTGAAGAAAATATCGAAATCACTGCCAAAGTGGTAGATTATGCACATGCAAATGGCGTTTCTGTTGAAGCTGAATTAGGAACAGTTGGCGGACAAGAAGACGATGTTATTGCTGACGGCGTTATTTACGCTGATCCACAAGAGTGCCTAGAGCTTGTAAAACGCACTGGTATTGATTGCCTTGCACCTGCATTAGGCTCTGTACACGGTCCTTACAAAGGTGAACCAAACCTTGGTTTCAAAGAAATGGAAGAAATCGGTAAGGCGACAGGTATGCCGCTTGTTCTTCATGGTGGAACTGGTATCCCAACAAAAGATATCCAAAGATCTGTTTCTTTAGGAACAGCAAAAATCAACGTAAACACTGAAAACCAAATTGCATCAGCTAAGGCTGTTCGCGAAGTATTAGCTGCAAAACCGAATGAATACGATCCTCGTAAATATTTAGGACCTGCACGCGATGCGATTAAAGAAACAGTTAGCGGTAAAATGCGCGAATTTGGTTCTTCAGGAAGAGCATAATAAGAAAAGCGGAAGCGCCTTGTCTAGAGGCGCTGCAGCAAGCCAATAAGAAACACGGGCCAAATTTGGTACCATTGAATTTGAAACCGCCCTTAACGGAAAGGGCGGTTTCAGTATGTTTCATAGCTAAGTCGAAATTTATCGAAAAATGTGGAGGGAATCAGGATGAAATTTTTTATTGATACAGCAAATATGGAAGAAATTCGTGAAGTGTATGAATTAGGTTTATTATCAGGAGTAACGACGAACCCATCGCTTGTGGCAAGAGAAAAAGATGTTTCTTTCCATGACCGCATCAGAGAAATTGCCGGACTTGTTCCTGGATCTGTAAGCGCTGAAGTTATTGCCCTTGATGCTGAAGGCATGATTCGCGAAGGGAAGGAACTAGCAGCCATCGCGCCGAATATTACCGTTAAGGTTCCAATGACTCCAGATGGCTTAAAAGCAGTAGCCGCTTTTTCAAAAGAAGGAATCAAAACAAACGTAACGCTTATTTTCAATGCTAACCAAGCATTGCTTGCAGCTCGTGCAGGGGCAACCTATGTTTCACCGTTTCTTGGACGCCTGGATGATATTGGACAAAATGGTTTAGACCTTATTTCGACCATTTCCGAAATCTTTGCTGTTCATGGCCTTGAAACAGAAATCATTGCTGCATCGATCCGTAATCCAATTCATGTAACAGAAGCAGCATTAAGAGGAGCACATATTGCAACAATTCCATACAAAGTCCTTTTAGGATTATTCCATCATCCATTAACAGATAAAGGAATTGAAGGATTCTTAAAAGACTGGAATTCCCGTACAAACGCATAATATACCAATGTTTTTCCATTTTCGTGTAAATTTTTTTAATATAGATACATGAAAATAACTTTTTCGTGTAAACTATATAAATAGACAAGCTGTCGAAATATGACTTTTTGTGTTGGGAAAAAATACCTCGAGTCTCGTTTTGGTTATAAATGGAGCTTTTTAAGTTAATATTGATAAGAAAAGCGCAAGCGCCCGTTTTAGCGAAGTACACTAGCCGCTGGGCTGCTTGCGCTGGACATTTCTCAAAGTCCAAAATTTTATACTTTCTTATCTTTAGATAATAGACCATTCATTACTTGCAAACGGCTAGAAGGGAGTCGGAAATGGAAAAACTTAAAATTGCGGGCGGCTATCCGTTAAAAGGAACCGTAAGAATAAGTGGGGCAAAAAATAGTGCGGTTGCCTTAATACCGGCGACCATTTTGGCAGAATCACCAGTAACCATTGAAGGATTACCAGATATCTCAGACGTTGAAATTCTGAAAGGGCTTCTCGAAGAAATCGGGGGGAAGGTCCAGCTTTCCGATGATGATATGACGGTTGATCCATCGACAATGATCTCTATGCCGCTGCCAAACGGAAAAGTAAAAAAACTACGTGCATCCTATTATTTGATGGGGGCAATGCTGGGTCGCTTTAAAAAGGCAGTTATTGGACTGCCAGGCGGCTGTCATCTTGGACCTAGACCAATCGATCAGCATATTAAAGGCTTTGAAGCGCTTGGTGCTAGTGTCACAAACGAGCAAGGTGCGATTTACTTGCGTGCCGATGAACTTCGCGGTGCACGAATCTATTTAGACGTGGTAAGCGTTGGGGCAACCATTAATATAATGCTAGCTGCGGTTAGAGCAAAAGGTCGTACCATCATTGAGAATGCCGCTAAAGAGCCGGAAATTATCGATGTTGCTACTCTTTTAACCAATATGGGGGCAAAAATTAAGGGTGCTGGAACCGATGTCATCCGGATAGATGGGGTGGATAGCCTTCACGGCTGCCGTCACACGATTATTCCCGATCGGATCGAGGCTGGAACATACATGATTATCGGTGCGGCGATTGGCGAGGGAGTCTTAATTGACAACGTAATTCCTCAGCACTTAGAGTCATTGATTGCCAAGCTGCGAGAAATGGGCGTCCAGATAGAATCAGGGGATGACCAAGTGTTTGTCAATGGCGCCTCAAAATTGAAAGCGGTTGACATCAAAACGCTCGTTTATCCGGGATTCCCAACCGACCTGCAGCAGCCCTTTACGACTCTTTTAACAAAATCGACAGGTTCAAGTGTTGTCACAGACACCATTTATGGGGCGCGTTTTAAACATATCGATGAATTACGACGAATGAACGCCAATATTAAAGTTGAAGGGCGCTCTGCCATTATTAACGGCCGATTCAGCTTCAGGGAGCGAAAGTAAAAGCAAGCGACCTTAGAGCAGGAGCAGCGTTGGTGATTGCCGGACTTATTGCCGAGGGAATTACCGAAGTAACCGGCCTTGAGCATATTGATAGGGGTTATAGCAATCTCGTTGAAAAATTAAATGGCCTTGGTGCAACGGCTTGGCGGGAAGTTTTATCCAAAGAAGAACTAGAGCATCTAAAAAACACGTAGAAAAGCAGAAGGCGCCCGTTTATCGGCGACAAGCATAAGACGAGCCGTCATAAAGGTTGCTCTTTACTTTCATGACGGATTGGCTGTAGACCTTAGAGCCGATGGCGCCTGGAGCTAGACACGTAAATACGCATTCTTATTAAAGCGGAGAAACTGGGGGATGGAACCGATGGAAAGAAGTTTATCGATTGAGCTTATTCGCGTTACCGAAGCGGCTGCACTTGCTTCAGCACGCTGGATGGGACGCGGGAAAAAAGATGAAGCAGACGGTGCGGCGACATCGGCTATGCGTGATGTTTTTGACACGATTCCAATGAAGGGGACAGTTGTCATTGGTGAAGGCGAAATGGATGAAGCACCAATGCTTTACATTGGGGAAAAGCTTGGAACCGGATATGGGCCACGGGTGGATGTTGCTGTTGATCCGCTAGAAGGAACCAATATTTTAGCTTCAGGCGGCTGGAACGCGCTTGCTGTTCTAGCAGTTGCTGATCATGGGAACTTACTTCATGCTCCTGATATGTATATGGAAAAAATTGCTGTCGGCCCTGAAGCCGTTGGACAAGTTGATATTAACGCATCTGTTCTTGATAACCTAAAAGCTGTCGCAAAAGCGAAGAATAAAAATATCGAGGATGTTGTAGCAACAGTTTTAAACCGTCCGCGTCATGAACATATTATTGCTCAACTTCGCGAAGCAGGTGCAAGGATTAAATTGATTAATGATGGCGATGTTGCCGGAGCAATTAATACCGCTTTCGATAACACGGGGGTTGACATTCTTTTTGGCTCTGGTGGTGCTCCGGAAGGCGTGATTGCAGCAGTAGCCCTAAAATGTCTAGGCGGAGAATTGATTGGGAAATTATTACCGCAAAATGATGGTGAAATCGAACGCTGTATTGGCATGGGCATTGATGTGAACCGAGTCCTTCGAATGGAAGACCTTGTAAAGGGTGACGATGCCATTTTTGCTGCTACAGGTATAACCGATGGCGAATTATTGCGTGGCGTTCAATTTAAAGGTTCTTACGGTTCAACGCACTCAGTTGTAATGAGAGCGAAATCCGGAACCGTCCGTTTTATTGACGGTCGTCATAGCTTGAAAATGAAACCAAACTTAGTGATTAAATAAATTTTTTAAAGTAGCTGCAAACTCATTCAAGAGAGACTGGATATGTTTACTGTCAAGTCTCTCTTAGAATGAAAAACTCCTAATATGTGTACGAACTCCGAGAGGTAAACAGGGCATACTCCTTCCAGGAAAATTTTCCAACAATTATTTTGCTAAAAGAAAACTCCCCAATGGGTACGTTAGGTAGATTCTGATTGCCAAAAAAATTCAGTTGATTAATTTTTTACTAAAAGGGTAAAATAGAAATTGTTTTTACTATGCATAAATTTCTGCATTTCTATTTACTTCTACTTATGATGCCTCTTTGAAAAAGATGTATACTTTTCAATTCTCTCATTTTCTTATTCAAAGCTCCGCTCCCGCTCGAGGACGGAATCGTGTGAAAAATATTAAAGCGTGGTGTACAAATGGACGTAACAATTTCAAGTTTAGAAAATATGAAGCTAAAGGAACTTTATGAGCTTGCACGCGAATTTAAAGTGACCTATTACAGCAAATTAACAAAAAAAGAATTAATTTTTGCCATCCTAAAAGCGCGAGCTGAGCAGCAGGGTTTCTTTTTTATGGAAGGTGTATTGGAAATTATCCAATCAGAAGGATTTGGTTTCTTACGACCAATCAACTATTCGCCTAGCTCAGAGGATATCTACATCTCGGCATCGCAAATCCGCCGCTTTGACCTTCGGAATGGGGATAAGGTTTCCGGTAAGGTACGGCCTCCAAAAGAAAATGAGCGCTATTACGGACTTTTACATGTAGAAGCTGTAAACGGTGAAAATCCAGAATCAGCAAAAGAACGCGTTCACTTCCCAGCCTTGACGCCTCTCTATCCAGACAGACAGATGAAACTTGAAACAACTCCAAAATTTCTTTCTACGAGGATTATGGATTTAGTTGCTCCAGTCGGTTTTGGCCAAAGGGGATTAATCGTGGCTCCGCCAAAAGCGGGTAAAACAATGCTGCTAAAAGAAATCGCTAACAGCATAACAACGAACCACCCAGATGTCGATCTAATTGTGCTGTTAATCGATGAACGTCCAGAGGAAGTAACCGACATTGAGCGCTCAGTTGCTGGTGATGTCGTTAGCTCTACCTTTGATGAAGTTCCAGAAAACCATATTAAAGTGGCTGAGTTAGTTCTTGACCGGGCAATGCGCTTAGTTGAACACAAACGCGATGTTGTCATCCTGATGGACAGTATCACTAGACTTGCTCGTGCTTATAACTTAGTCATTCCTCCTAGTGGAAGAACGCTTTCCGGAGGGATTGACCCAGCGGCCTTCCACCGTCCAAAGCGATTCTTTGGTGCGGCGAGGAATATTGAAGAAGGTGGCAGCTTGACGATTTTAGCAACAGCCTTGGTTGATACCGGATCACGTATGGACGATGTGATTTACGAAGAATTTAAAGGAACAGGTAATATGGAGCTCCATCTTGATCGTTCACTCGCTGAACGCCGTATTTTCCCTGCTCTTGATATCCGCCGTTCCGGAACGCGGAAAGAAGAGCTTATTCTTCCGAAAGACCATTTGGATAAATTATGGGCCATTAGGAAGTCGATGTCCGATTCACCAGATTTTGCCGAACGCTTCTTAAAGAAACTAAGACAAACTAAGTCCAATGAAGAATTTTTTGCACAATTAGGCGAAGAGCTGAAAGCGAGAAGGTCTTAACCTTTACCAAGAAATCCCAACTTGCAAAAACATCTTCTCCTTGTTATAATGGGTTCAGTGTGTTTTAAGTATTTTAGTGTTTGTTTCAAGACAAGCATTTATGATAACTCTGTTTCGAAAGATTCAGGGCGGAAGGAGATGAAAAGAATGAAAGCAGGAATTCATCCAAATTATAAAATGGTACAGGTGACTTGTGCATGCGGAAACACTTTTGAAACTGGTTCAGTTAAAAAAGAAATTCGCGTTGAAACTTGTTCAGAATGTCATCCATTCTATACTGGTCGTCAAAAATTCGCTGAAGCTGGCGGACGTGTTGACCGTTTCAACAAAAAATACGGCCTTAAATCTCAGCAACAATAATCGTGTAATGCACAGGCAAGATGCAATTGACTTGCCTGTTTTTTATTGAATAAAACTTGTAGTTTTCATGAATAAATAAGTTAAATTGATATGAAATACTGAGGTGACTTTCGACTAGAGACTGATTTGTTGTCGGAGGCGCACGTTAAAATATAGATTGTTACCGGGGTTCGTTAGAGGAAGGAGACGCCGTTTTATGTATTTAATGAAGCAAAGCGGATGGGTTGAGGTTATCTGCGGCAGTATGTTTTCTGGAAAATCGGAGGAATTGATTCGCCGTGTCAGGCGGGCTCAATTTGCCAAACAAAAAATAGCTGTGTTTAAACCAAAAATTGATAATCGCTACAGTGAGCAATCTGTAGTATCCCATAATGGTTCTTCTTTTATTGCGAAGCCAATTTCCCATTCCATGGAGATTTTGCATCACATTGAAGCAGATATTGATTTAATCGCAATTGATGAAGTTCAATTTTTTGATGAGGGAATTGTCAGGATTGTGCAGCAGCTTGCGGACCGCGGCCATCGCGTCGTTGCCGCAGGACTCGACATGGATTTCCGCGGCGAGCCGTTCGGACAAATGCCAGCCTTGATGGCGATTGCCGAGCAAGTCACAAAGCTGCAAGCGGTTTGTACCGTATGTGGATCACCTTCAAGCCGCACCCAGCGGCTGATTGACGGAAGACCTGCATCCTACCATGACCCAATCATTTTAGTCGGGGCATCGGAAGCATATGAGCCCCGCTGTCGTCATCACCATGAAGTACCAAAAATGGCCTATTGCCCAGAAGTGCGAGAAGCAGCGAAATAAAATTGGTAGGTGCCAGGGGCACTATCCAGAACCGTCTGAGAGGAAAACTCAGGCGGTTTTTTTTTGTTCAGGCTTGAGGTGTGTGGGTTTAAAAGACTGTTTTGCGGAATCATGCATAAAGTCGGCGGAATCATTATCAAATTCCGCGGAATTAATCTAGATTCCCGCGGAATAAACACAGAAGTTCGCGGGAATAGAATAAATAGCTGCGGAATCCTCTTTGCATCCTCAAAAAAGGCTCAAAGCGTTGGAAAGATTTCTCTCGAACGCTTCAACGGTCTGACGGGCATGATAGAAGGAGGAGGTGGAAATAGTGAAAAAGTTTATTTTTCCCTCAATCTTTATCATAATGCTGCTCGCGAGCGGATGTCAGGGGACGAAAAGTTCAAACAATGCCGCATATGATTTGCGTACCGACAAAAGTGCTCCTAATTATATGTCAAACCCTCTGACAGGACCAAATAAAAATCGCATCATTGGAAATGACGTGACGAATCAAAACCCTAATTTCCTTAACCTTCAGGGGACGAGAAACGGAAATGCTTCAGGTGGCAGTGGGAATATCGGCACAGATGTCGATACTGCGAAAAAGGTGATTGCAAAAACAAAAGAATTCCGGACAGAATCCGTATGGATTAACAATGACCGGATGTATGTGAGTGTGTTTAATAAGGGAAACCTGACAAAACGCGAAGTAAAAGATGCCGAAGTACGCCTTCATCGGAAATTAGTTCATGCCGTGCCACGTTATAATATTAGTGTTAAAGTAAAGGAAGCCAGAAGATAACATGCTCTGATTTACAGGGCATGTTTTTTGTATGAGGAGGAATTCTTGTCCCAAAATCATTGATGTAAAAATATTTCCACAATATTTGGTTTTGACGGTGCGTATCACCTATACTATAATTAGAATGTTATGGACTAAAAATGAGGTGAATGGACTGTGTTTGATCGTCTTCAATCCGTGGAAGATCGTTATGAAAAGTTAAATGAACTTTTAAGCGACCCACAAATTATTAATGACACGAGAAAACTTCGTGAATATTCAAAAGAACAAGCAAATATACAAGATACTGTACTAACGTACCGTCAATATAAAGAGGCCCGTGAACAGCTTCAGGATGCGAAGGCAATGTTTGATGATAAGCTGGATGCTGAAATGCGTGAAATGGTAAAAGAAGAGGTAAGCGGACTTGAAGCCCAAATTGAAGAATTAGAAGCACGGATGAAATTTCTCCTCATACCGAAGGATCCAAACGATGACAAAAACGTTATCTTTGAAATCCGCGGTGCAGCCGGTGGCGATGAGGCTGCCCTTTTTGCCGGCAATTTGTATCGTATGTACAGCCGTTATGCGGAAGCACAAGGCTGGAAAACGGAAGTGATTGATGCCAACCCAACTGGTCTTGGCGGCTATAAGGAAATTATTTTTATGATAAATGGTACCGGTGCTTTTTCCAAATTGAAATTTGAAAATGGTGCCCACCGCGTTCAACGTGTTCCGGAAACAGAGTCTGGTGGAAGAATTCATACTTCGACTGCTACCGTTGCTTGTTTGCCGGAGGCAGAGGAACTGGAAGTTGAAATCCTCGATAAGGATATCCGCTTTGATGCTTTTGCCTCAACCGGTGCCGGCGGACAGTCTGTTAATACGACGATGTCAGCCGTGCGGTTAACACATATTCCTACAGGTATCGTCGTGTCGTGTCAGGATGAAAAATCCCAGCATAAAAACAAGGATAAGGCGATGAAAGTATTGCGCGCCCGTGTGTATGATAAGTTCCAGCAGGAAGCACAGGCTGAATACGACCAGGTTCGGAAATCAGCTGTCGGAACCGGTGATCGGTCGGAGCGGATTCGCACCTACAACTTTCCACAAAATCGTGTCACTGATCATCGAATCGGCTTAACGATTCAAAAGCTTGATCAAATTCTTGAAGGCAAGCTCGATGAAGTGATTGATGCCTTGATTCTTGAAGATCAATCCAAAAAGCTTGAAAGTGCCTCTAATGAGTAAAAAAGTGTTCGAAGCTCTCCAGTGGGCTTCTTCTTTTTTAAAAGAAGCAAATCGGGATGAAAATGCGGGAGAACTGCTGCTTCGTCATTTTACAGGAATGTCGCGGTCCCAGCTGTTTGCGAATATCCGAGATGAATTCGCGCCGGGCATTTGGCGTGATTTTGAAAAAGCGGTCCGCGAACATGTTCAGGGCGTGCCGATTCAATATATCATCGGTTCGGAGGAGTTTTACGGCAGGTCGTTCCTTGTAAATGAATCGGTTCTAATTCCAAGGCCGGAGACAGAAGAGCTCGTGTTTGAAACATTGAAAAGAATAAAAAATGGTCAAAAGGTGATTGATGTCGGGACTGGCAGCGGGGCGATTGCGGTGAGCCTAAAGCTTGAGAATCCATCGTTACAAGTATCTGCGTCCGATATTTCGCCTGAGTCCTTGGCTGTGGCGAAGGAGAATGCATCAAGGTTGGGGGCAAAAGTGGAATTTTTCCAAGGGGACTTGCTACAGCCGTTTATTGGCGAGAAGGTGGATGTCGTCATCTCGAACCCTCCTTATATTCCGGTAGGTGACATTTCTACGATGTCTGTGGTGGTTACTGAGCATGAGCCGCACCGGGCGCTATTTGCGGGCGAGGATGGTCTTGATTTTTACCGAAGATTTATGGTTGAACTGCCGGAGGTCTTAGCACCAAGCGCGCTGGTTGGTTTTGAAATTGGCGGTCAGGGCGAAGCGGTAGCGGAGCTTTTTAAAAAATCGTTTGTAAATGTAAAGGTAGACATCGTCAATGATATTAACGGAAAAGATCGAATGGTGTTTGCGGAAATTAATGAAGGCTCTGGGATTTAACATCTCGGGGCTTATTTAATAGATTTTTTTAAATTTACTAGTTTAAGATTCTTGGCATTTGTCCACAATGAGGATATCGAAGGGACGGTGCCAAGAATGAAGAGTAAAACATTGGTATGGGCTTATCTATTAATTTTATCATTAGGAACTATTTTAAGTTTATATATACCAAAGAATCAAGCGATTGCTAAGGAAGCAGTTGTCATTCCTGGAAATGCAATTCGGCTGCGGATTCTTGCCAATAGTGACACGGGGGCAGATCAAGCGCTAAAACGCAATGTGCGGGATGCGGTGAATGCGAAGATTTCACTTTGGGTGAAGGATTTAACTTCCCTTAATAAAGCAAAAACGGTAATTAAGTCTAAGCTTCCGGAGATTCAGGCCATTGCGGAGAAGGTTGTTCGCGACGAGGGTTCGAATCAGAAGGTCAATGTGAAGTTCGGCAAGGTTCAGTTTCCTACTAAATTGTACGGTGAATTTTTGTATCCGGCAGGGGATTATCAAGCGATTCTGATTACGTTAGGCAAAGGGGAAGGAGCTAATTGGTGGTGCGTGCTTTATCCGCCGCTTTGTTTCCTTGATTTTTCAAATGGTGTAGCGGTTAGTGACGGTTTCGAGGGAAAAGCAAAGGCGAGTGGCGGAGAAGGTTCGAATCAGGTGGATGGTACAGCTTCGAGCGACGGAACAGATGCAGCTAAAAACGATGCAACAGTAAATAGTGATAACACGGATACACAAGTAGCTCAAGCGAAAAGCGATAATGGCGGCGCGGATACGCAAGTAGCTCAAGCGAATAGTGATAATGGCGGCGCGGATACGCAAGTGGCTCAAGCGAATAGTGATAACGGCGGCACGGATACGCAAGTGGCTCAAGAGAATAGTGATAATAATGCGGATACGCAAGTAGCTAAGCAAAAGGCGATAACAGTGTGCAAAGTGAAATACCAGCAAACAAAACATTATCAAAACAACATGTAGTTAAAAAGGCAGCACCCGTGTATACCGCTGAAGATGAGCAGCCGATAAAAGTTAAGTTTTTCATCGTAGAATTGTTTCAAAAGCTATTTGAATAAACGGAGTGTGGCCAGTCCCAGAAGTGGGGCTGGCTTTTTGCAGTTGGCAGGTACAAGGCTAAAGGCGGCACATGAACCGAAAAAGGCCCTTAAATTCGCTCAACAAAATACATAATCCGAGAGAAGTAAAACAAAAATTTAATAGAAACTATCATTTCATGTTCTATTTTATCTATTTTTCCATATTCATAGATTATTAAAATAAACGAGGTGGAATCGAGATGCAGGCACAAATTCGTAAAGCGAGTAAACAAGATTTGGGGAAATTGACTGAGTTCCTTACAAAAGCAAACCTGGGGATAGAAGGATTAACGGAAGAAACGGTGGACTACTTTTTGCTGCTTGAGGATGAGGGAGGGAAATTGAAGGGCTCGCTTGGGATTGAAGCATTTGATGGGTTCGGGCTTTTGCGCTCACTCGTGGTTTCGGGAGGACAAGCTGAGAAGGAGATCTTCATTCTTTTTACACAGATGCTACAATTAGCCAAAGAAAGGGGGATGAACAGTTTATTTTTGGCTACAAACAAAAACGAAGGCCGTGTCATTTTTTGAATTGCTGGGGTTCCAGAGTGTGGAACGGGATGAATTACCCACCGCCTTTTACCACTCCGACCATATTCGACATATTTTAAATGTGGATAACTCATTATTTTTGAAATTTTCTCTATAATTGTGGATATATCCACAAAGTTATCCACTGTTTCCAGAATGTTATGCACAATTTGTGGATAAAGCTTGTTTTTATTCCCACCTTCTTTTATACTTTCAAAAGTATTAAAGAAAAAATAGGAGTCTAGGTGCCTAAATTCGGCAAATTTCGAGTTTTAGCTCTTTTACCATAGAGGTGGATAAAAATGAACACATATGTGTGGAAAGTGGATAAGTATGTGGATAACTTGGAAAATAATCCACAGATTGTGGATGCAGCGAATTTTTTAAGAGAAAATGAAGTGGTGGCACTGCCAACGGAAACGGTTTATGGTCTTGGAGGCAACGCGGAAAGTGACGAGGCAGTGGCGAAAATTTTTGCCGCTAAAGGAAGACCTGGGGATAACCCGTTAATTATCCACATTGCCAAACGAGAGCAAATCAATCGCTTTGTGACGGAAATCCCCGCGAAAGCACAGATCTTAATGGAAGCATTCTGCCGGTGGCCGCTGACGATTATTTTTAAAAAGAAAGCGGGCGTTCTTTCTGAAAAGGCGACTGCTGGATTGAGTACGGTGGCGGTGAGAATGCCGGATCACCCCGTGGCCCTGGCGCTGTTGAAAAAATGCGGACTACCGATTGCAGCCCCGAGTGCAAACAGCTCCGGTAAACCGAGTCCGACGAATGCCGAGCATGTGATGGACGATTTACAAGGGAAAATAGCCGGGGTGCTCGATGGTGGCGCAACTGGTGTGGGTGTGGAATCCACGGTCGTCGATTGTACGGAAGTGATTCCAGTCATCTTACGACCGGGCGGGGTGACAAAAGAGCAGCTTGAGGCGATGGTTGGCGAAGTTCGTGTTGACCCGGCATTGAAAGACGGAGAGTGGCCTGAAAGCACCAGGAATGAAATACCGCCATTATGCACCGAATGCACCGCTTTTTCTCGTTGCCGGGAGCTTGGATTTCTTGCAAAAATTGGTGGAAGAAAAGAAAACGGAGGGACTGCGGGTCGGAGTCCTGACGACCGAAGAAAATGTGGAGCAGTATCATGCTGATGTTGTGATTGCTTGTGGAAAAAGAGCTGAGCTCGAAACGGTCGCAGCTTCGCTTTATGATACGCTCCGGGCATTTAATCAACAACCCGTAGATATCATTTTTAGCGAAATGTTTCCGAATTCAGGTGTCGGTGATGCGATCATGAATCGCTTGGAAAAAGCGGCCGGGAATAAGGTTATTAGTGAATAAGAGGATAATTCATAAGGGTCAGACCACTAGAGAAGTGTAGTGCATAACGAGGTGCACCATTGCTGAATCTAGGGGTCTGACCTTTGCCTGTTTAGTCAATTTTTTTATGCTGCCTTCTAAATCGTTTTGGACGTGCATATGGTGAATAAGGGCAAGTCCAAGGGGGTTGAAGACAGAATGTCAGCTATGCTCGGAGAAATACTAACACTGGTGGTTATGGCGATTGCACTAGGGATGGATGCCTTTTCCGTCGGTCTTGGTATGGGGATGTATAAATTACGCTTAAGGCAGATTTTTAAAATTGGGATTACCATTGGCTTATTTCATGTGTGGATGCCGCTAGTGGGCATGCTCGCTGGTAAATATTTATCGGAGAAGTTTGGAACCTTTGCGACTTTAATTGGTGGATTGCTGTTGATCCTCTTGGGAATTCAAATGATTTGGTCCAGCTTTAAAAAGGGTGATGAAAAGGTCATTACCCCGATTGGCTTTGGTTTACTTTTGTTTGCCTTGAGCGTGAGCCTGGATAGTTTTTCATTGGCCTCACTTTAGGAATCTATGGGCCAAAACGTTAATGGTCATCATTTGCTTCGGCGTTGTCGCGACCGTGCAAACATGGGCGGGCTTGCTGCTGGGTAGAAAGGTTCAAGGCTGGCTGGGCGTTTATGGTAAGGGCCTTGGTGGTGGGATTTTACTAGCATTCGGCATTAAATTACTGCATCTTTTTTGGTAAAAGTAGAGAATCGATTGGTACGAATTCGATTACATATAAATCCTCCTTCCCAATATGGAAATCTGAAAATAGCTGTGAGAGCTTTCAATCGCCGCTGGGAGCAAAACCTACGTTCATCAATTTAAAAAAAGACCTTTAATAGGTTTTTTTGGAATCCGTAGGGAAATCGTTTTATAATAGAAGAAAAGGGGGCAGGCATATGCGGCGCATTTTGTTTGTATGTACGGGAAATACTTGTAGAAGTCCGATGGCTGAGGCAATTTTGAAAAACAAGAAAATTGAGGGGGTTGAAGTGAGGTCAGCAGGCGTGTTTGCTGCGAATGGATATGAGGCATCTGCGCATGCGAAGACGGTATTGGATGAGAATCAGATTCCCCATCAGCATTCATCAAGCTTGTTAACAAAAGAGACGGTGGAGTGGGCGGAATTGATTTTAACGATGACCGCAGCGCATAAAGCGGCTGTCATCCAGAAATTCCCTGCCTCGATGGCGAAGTTGTTTACGCTTAAGGAATTTACGGGTAAGGTTGTGGACCATGATGTGGTCGACCCGTTTGGTGGAAATCTCGCCATGTATCAGGAAACGTTTAATGAGCTTGATCACTTGATTGATAAGGCGATTGGGAAAATAAAACCGTAGATGATAGAAAAGTTGGATGACAAATTGGCCTGAGCCTTCACGAAATGTCAGTATCTAGTGCTAAACGAGGTGCACATTTGCTGGATTTAGTGAGTAGCTCAGCCTGAGAGTCATCCTTTTTTATTTGGTTCGCACTTTATATTTTTCGGTCAGTGTGTCAAAATTAAAAGCATGAGGTTTGAGTTTTGAACAGGAGGGTTTAATGATGAAAGTGGCATTGGCATCAGATCATGGTGGGGTCAATATTCGAAAAGAAATTGCGAATTTATTGGATGAGCTTGGAATGGAATATGTCGATTTTGGCTGTGACTGCAGCGCATCTGTGGATTATCCGGATTATGCCTTACCGGTCGCGGAAAAGGTGGCGAGTGGTGAGTTTGACAGAGGGATTTTGATTTGTGGTACGGGCATCGGCATGTGCATTTCGGCAAACAAGGTGAAGGGGATTCGCTGTGCGCTTGTACATGATACGTTTAGTGCAAGAGCAACGCGGGCTCACAATGACAGCAATGTGCTGGCGATGGGGGAGCGCGTGATTGGACCTGGCCGTAGCTCGGGATATTGCGCAAATTTGGCTGACCGGCGAGTATGAAGGCGGCCGTCATGCGACTCGCGTTGGAAAAATTACAGAATACGAAAATAAGCACCTCTGAAAGGGATGAAGCTTATGATTCACGAATGGGAAAAAGAACTAGAAGCGATTCTGACAGAGTTTCAAGAACTGGTTTCATTCAAGTCTGGGCAACTGTTGGTGGTGGGCTGCAGCACAAGTGAGGTAATGGGTGAGCGAATTGGCACCGCAGGTACATTTGATGTGGCTGAAATGATTTTTCGGGGATTAAAAAAGTTTCAGGCTGAAACTGGCGTAAAGCTGGCGTTTCAATGCTGTGAGCACTTAAATCGGGCGCTTGTGGTAGAAAGGGCTGTCGCTGAGGGCATGGGTGGATGAAGTATCTGTTGTTCCGGTTCGGACCGCGGGCGGAGCGATGGCTACTTATGCGTTCGGTGAGCTAGAGGATGCTGTTGTCGTCGAGTTTGTTAAGGCGGAAGCGGGCATCGATATTGGCAACACGTTAATGGGGATGCATTTAAAACACGTCGCCGTCCCAGTGCGCCTGAAACAAAAAAGCGTTGGACATGCACATGTCACTCTGGCCAAAACCCGGCCAAAACTAATCGGCGGTGCAAGAGCAGTCTATGAACGGAACAACGCAAATTCAAGTTGCAGCTAGTGGTAATGTCTGGCTTTAGCTTTTTAAGGTGACAGGGTTCGGTTCAGTCCCCAGTGCATTAACACTTTAATGTGAAAAGGTTTCAGTTCCCCACTGCTTTAAAGTGGAAAACCGAAGATTCGAGTTATTTGTAAGCGATTCATTCGTGAAAATTGGGTAATATGGTTTAATTGTTGGTTTTTTGCTCTTATTTTTGTGTGAAACCCGAAAATTTTTCTCTTTCAATTTAAGTATGATTCGTGCTAAAATGAAAAAAGAATTTTTTAAATAGTTTGCAATTCAATTTATATAAACTCAGAGGAGGATTATCATGAAGCATTTGCCACAGCAGGATGAGCAGGTATTTCAAGCGATTCAACAGGAATTAGGCCGTCAGCGCGGAAAAATCGAACTAATAGCCTCAGAAAACTTTGTTAGTGAAGCAGTTATGGAGGCACAAGGGTCCGTTTTAACAAATAAGTATGCCGAAGGGTACCCTGGACGTCGCTATTACGGCGGCTGCGAATATGTGGATGTTGTGGAAGACTTGGCTCGCGACCGGGCGAAACAAATCTTCGGTGCAGAGCATATCAACGTTCAACCACACTCTGGAGCACAAGCCAACATGGCTGTTTACTTTACGATTCTTGAGCATGGTGACACAGTGCTTGGCATGAATTTATCTCACGGTGGCCACTTAACACATGGTAGCCCAGTAAACTTTAGTGGCGTTCAATATAACTTTGTTGAATATGGTGTGGATGAAACCACTCACCGCATTAACTATGAGGATGTTCGTGCAAAAGCTCTTGAGCATAAGCCAAAATTAATAGTTGCCGGTGCCAGTGCCTATCCGCGTGCGATTGACTTTAAGAAATTCCGCGAAATCGCTGATGAAGTAGGTGCCTACCTCATGGTGGATATGGCCCACATTGCTGGCCTTGTCGCAGCAGGCTTGCATCAAAATCCAGTGCCATATGCTGATTTTGTGACGACAACTACACATAAAACATTGCGCGGTCCTCGCGGCGGGATGATCCTATGCCGTGAAGAGTTTGCCAAAAAAATTGATAAGTCCATCTTCCCCGGAATCCAGGGTGGTCCGTTGATGCACGTGATTGCAGCGAAAGCCGTTGCATTTGGCGAAGCACTTCAGGACAGCTTTAAAGAATATGCTGCTCAAATTATCGCGAATGCAAACCGCCTAGGAGAAGCCTTAAAAAAGAAGGACTAGCACTTGTTTCCGACGGCACCGACAACCACTTATTGCTCCTTGATGTGCAAAACCTTGGCTTAACAGGTAAAGTGGCGGAAAAGGTTCTTGATGAAATTGGAATTACGGTTAACAAAAATACGATTCCATTTGATCCGCAAAGCCCATTTGTCACAAGCGGTATTCGAATCGGAACAGCTGCCGTTACGAGCCGTGGTTTTGGTTTGGAGGACATGGACGAGATTGCTTCCATTATCGCCTTTACATTGAAAAACCATGAAGATGAAGCTAAACTGAAAGAAGCTAGCGGACGCGTCGAAGCGTTAACAAGCAAATTTACACTTTATCCAGAGTATTAATGTATGTTGAATCGGCATTATGAAAAACCGGATTTTTTTGCACGTGCAGAAAACCTTTTTCGGAAAATTTTTACTAGTTTTGAAGACTGGAGTCTTAGTTGCTCATTGCCCTTTTTTTCTGTAAAATGAGACGAAGTGTTTAATACGAATTAAATTAATAGGAGAAGGGGCGATAATTGTGGCAAAGGTATACGTTTTCGACCACCCACTTATTCAGCATAAGCTTACTTACATACGTGATAAAAATACTGGAACCAAGGAGTTCCGAGAATTGGTAGATGAAGTGGCCACCCTAATGGCTTTTGAAATCACAAGGGATATGCAGCTCGAAGATATTGATATCGAAACGCCTGTGTGTCCAGCAAAATCAAAAGTGCTTTCCGGCAAAAAGATCGGCATCGTTCCAATTTTGCGCGCCGGAATTGGCATGGTGGATGGAATTTTAAAATTAATCCCAGCGGCAAAGGTGGCCATATCGGTTTATACCGCGACCCTAAAACCTTATTGCCAGTTGAATATTATCTGAAGCTTCCAAGTGACGTCGAAGAGCGCGATTTCATCGTAGTAGACCCTATGCTCGCTACGGGTGGATCAGCAATCGAAGCAATCCGCTCCTTAAAAAAGCGCGGCGCCAAGAACATTAAATTTATGTGCCTAATTGCCGCACCTGAAGGGGTAGAAGCAGTAAAGAAAGAACACCCGGATGTTGACATCTACATTGCAGCACTGGATGAGAAACTAAATGATCACGGCTATATCGTGCCAGGATTAGGCGATGCCGGCGATCGGTTGTTTGGGACAAAATAATTGGATAATGCCAAGTAGATATGGTCTACTTGGCATTTTTACTTTTATAATGGCTGCAGTAACCATCTAAATACTTCCTCCCGCAAAACTGCATACTTTCCCCACCTGAAGAAAATCATATGGAAAAAGGGGAATTTATCTTTTGATGAAAATACCAATCCTTTTACTGGCGTTCATCCTTTCCATCCATTCACCAACCTATGCTCGGATGCTGACAACCCCGCCGCTACCAAATGACACGCACGAAACGATTGCGATTATTGTGCTCCAAAATCAAGAATCAGAACAAGAAATCAAACAGTTTTTAGCACGATTTAAAGATATTCAGCTTCGACACATTTTCCATGAGGCAATCAATGGATTTTCCGTTCAAGGACCGGCTGATTCGATTGCCCAACTAGGAAGGCAAAAACAAATTTTAAGCGTTTCGCCGGTTGCAAAGTATCAGGCTGAGGCAGAAGAAGGCGTGAAAATTATTGGCGGGGAAGAGGTCCGCAAATTTTTTGATAAAAAGAATAACAGACTTACGGGAAAAGGAGTAACCGTTGGGGTCATCGATACAGGCGTGGACTATACCCATCCGGATCTTAGACGAAACTATGCGGGTGGCCGTGACTTGGTCGATGGCGATCGTGATCCAATGGAAACGCGTGCCAGTGGAAAGGCGACGCTGCACGGCACCCATGTTGCTGGGATTATTGCCGGGAATGGAAAAATTCAAGGCGTTGCACCTGAAGCAAGGATTATTGCTTACCGTGCCCTTGGCCGGGCGGCGGCGGGACAACGGAGCAGGTGCTGGCAGCGATTGAGCAGGCGATTAAGGATAAAGTTGATATCGTCAATCTTTCGCTTGGCAATGATATCAACGGACCTGACCTTCCGATTAGCCTCGCGTTGAACCGCGCGGTCGACAAAGGCATTGTTGCCGTGGCTGCATCTGGAAACTCCGGACCTAATATTTGGACGGTTGGTTCACCCGGGACTGCTTCGAAAGCCATCTCTGTAGGGGCTTCGACCCCGATGATGGAGATACCCTATTTATTAATAGAAGGAATGCGGGAAAAATTCCGGATTCAACCGCTGGAAGGCTCGGAAAAATGGGCACTCGACCGCTCGATTGATTTAGTCGATGGCCTTGGGCAAGAAAGAGGAATTGAAAAATGTTCAGGGAAAAATGGTGCTCATCAAACGAGGACGAATAACATTCACTCAAAAGGCAAAAAACGCAATCGATGCTGGGGCAAAAGCGGTCCTAATTTACAATAATATGAGTGGTAGCTTCATGGGAAATCTGGAAGCGCCGAGTAGCATACCTGTGGGTTCCCTCTCTAAGCGTGACGGAGATATTTTACAAAAGGAATTGAAAAATGGAGGACATTCCACAAGGCTTGCGATAGTAGAGGAAAAAGATCGACTGGCGGAGTTTAGTTCACGGTGGCCGGTGACGGGAACGTGGGAAATCAAGCCAGATATTGTAGCGCCAGGCGTGGCGATCAATTCGACGGTACCAGGCGGATACCTTTCGCTCCAGGGCACGAGCATGGCGGCACCCCATGTTGCCGGAGCCTGCGCGTTAATCAAGCGGCCACCCCGATTGGACGCCCGTGCAAATCAAGGCGGCGCTGATGAATACCGCGCGGCCGCTAGTAAGAAATGCAGGACAACTTAACGGACACGAGCCAGCCTACTACCGCACATTTGAGCAGGGGGCGGGCAGAATCCAAGTGGATGATGCGGTTAAGGCAGAATCGCTTGTCATGCCGAGTTCGATCAAGTTTGGTAAATTTGCCTTTAGTGATCAGCGAGCAGTGCACAAAGCCTATTTGCATGTTGAAAATGTGAGTGACCAAAACATTCGTTATTCGTTTGATATTCCTGAGCCTGTCGAAGGACTAGAATGGAGCCTCCCTATGATGTTTACACTTGGGCCAAAGGAATCCCGCGATATGACGGTTGAGCTTACGATCGAGCCCAAGCTGTTTAAGGGGAAAATTCAGGACGGTTATCTTCGCTTGCATGCAGGCACCAAAGCCATCCGCATCCCGTATATTTATGTGCTGGAGGAACCGAATTACCCGCGGGTGATGGGCTTTGACTTTGGGGAAGGAGACAAGCCGGATCATTACCGCTATGAGGTATATTTGCCTGGTGGTGCTGAGGAATTTGGGATTGCTTTGTTTAACCCAGCAGATTATCGCTTTGTTGGCTTTTTAGATTCGGGGCGGAATTTGAAAAAGGGGCTCATTAAGAAAGATCTCCCAAGCGAGCAGATTCCTGTTGAAGGAACCTATCTGGCTAAAGTGTTTGCAAAAAAAGGCAATCAAGAGGACTTCATTGAGACGATGATAACAATTGAGAAAAAAGTGGAGTAACAGGGGGCAGCGGCCTCTTTTTTTGTGTGTCGGCCAGGTATGGAGCCGTACTCGTTTTTCCAATTTAGCACCCCACCAAAGGGATGTGTCAACCCTATGAAAACCCTTTCCTATTTTAGTATTATAACGGGGCGGACAACGGGTAAAGTGTAGTACAAACGTGGCTTTGATAGCACTGAAAAAAGCTATACCAATATACTAAGTAACTGGGAATTGTTTGTGGAATATTTCACGTAAATGCATTGACATTGACATTTCCCTATTGTATGATAACAAAGGGTGAAAATGATAGGGTTTACAATCAAGTTTACTTTATTTTCACAGTGTTTATGTACTCATCATTCAAATCTAACCCGCTCTCATTCTCTGCTGTGAGGATGTGATGATATGAATCAGCAAAAAAACAACCGCAACCCGTTTCAGGCAATGGCTCTAATGTCCGCAATCGTTTCCCAGTTAGTAGGATCCATTCTTATCGGTATTTTTGCCGGAAGATGGCTGGATCACAAATGGGGGACTGAGCCAATTTTCTTAATAATAGGACTGTTAATCGGATTAGCAGCAGGAACGTATTCGATGCTTGTATCAATCCGCCACTTTCACTCGGGAGATTGAAGAGTTATGCCGGAATTTGTCAAAATGTACGATCGAGCACGTAAATGGATGTTGTATCTTTTAGCCATTTATGTTCTTGGCTGGGGCTTTACTTCTTATCAAACGATCTTCTTAGGTTTAATTCTTGGAACAGCATTCAGTATGATTAATTTATGGATGCTGATTAAAAGAATGAGAAAGTTTGATAAATTAATCACAAATGGGAAGAAAGTCCGATCACTCGGTTCTCTCTCTAGATTGGCAATGGCAGCACTCGCGATTGTCATAGCACTAAAATGGACAAGGTATTTTCAAACTGGAAGTGTGGTATTAGGACTAATGACAAACTATATTGTCATTATGATAGATTATCTCTTTCATTCATTTAATGTACATAAAACAAATAGAAAGTGAGGTGAGGTTACATGCAAGAAGGAGCTCCTATAGTGAATATTATGGGCCTTTATTTTAATTTAACGAACATATTCATGATCACAGTTGCAAGTGCGATTGTGTTTATTATTGCTTTGCTTTCGACAAGAAAACTGGCAATGAATCCAACGGGCATGCAGAATTTTGTCGAATGGATAATGGATTTTGTTAAAGGGCTTATTAACAGTACGATGGATTGGAAGGATGGAGGCAGGTTTCACATCCTTGGAATCACATTAATCATGTATATTTTCGTGTCAAACATGCTTGGCCTACCATTTTTAGTTAAAATTAATGGTACTGAATGGTGGAGATCACCTACAGCAGATCCAATGGTTACAATGACATTAGCTACAATGGTTGTTGTGCTTTCCCATTTCTATGGTGTTAAGTTAAAGGGACCAAAGGAATATGGAAAGGGATTCTTCAGTCCGCTAGCATTTTTATTTCCTTTGAAACTTATTGAGGAATTTGCCAATACCTTAACACTTGGTCTACGGCTATATGGTAACATCTTCGCTGGTGAATTGTTTCTTTCACTTTTAGCGGGGGGGTTAGCGTCAAGTGGAGTTGGTGGTGCGATTGCAGCAGTACCGCTAACGATTATTTGGCAGGCATTTTCAGTCTTTGTCGGCACTATTCAGGCTTATCTTTTTACGATGCTGACAATGGTTTATATGGCGCACAAAGTAAGTAGTGATCACTAAGATATTCCTGTTCATTTTATGAGCAAAAATATAAAAGTAATTTATTCATACAATTTCAAGGAGGAACTTTAAAATGAATCTTATAGCAGCAGCAATTGCAGCAGGATTAGCAGCAGTAGGTGCAGGTATCGGGAACGGTCTTGTCGTAGGTCGTACGGTTGAAGGTATTGCCCGCCAGCCGGAAGCTCGTGGATTACTTCAAACTTACATGTTTATCGGTATTGGGTTAGTTGAAGCATTACCAATTATCGGTGTCGTAGTCGCGTTCATGGTTTTAGGACGATAAAATTAACGATAATTCCAGTGGCGAAGTGACTATATTCAAAAACCTTCGCCTTTCATTTATGTCTTTTCTTTATTTTCCTAACTGAGCGACACTTGGAAGGAGTGAACCCGGGGTGTTAACAAGCAATTTGGTATTAGGTGCAGCAGTGTTTAATAGTGGAGATATTATATTCCAACTTTTAATGTTTATCATTTTGTTAGCATTACTTAAAAAGTTTGCATGGGCCCATTAATGGGGATCATGAAACAACGTGAAGAGCATATTGCTACCGAAATTAATGCGGCTGAAGAAAGCCGTTTAGAAGCAAAGAAGCTTTTAGAAGAGCAAAGAAATCTTTTGAAAGATGCTCGCACTGATGCTCAAGGTCTCATTGAAAGTGCAAGAAAACAAGGCGATCTTCAGCGTGAAGAAATTATTGTGACAGCTCGCACAGAGGCTGAACGCATTAAAGAAGCTGCCAAGCTTGAAATTGAGCAGCAAAAAGAAAAAGCGGTAGCCGCTATTCGTGAACAAGTTGCTTCATTATCAGTATTAATTGCCTCAAAAGTAATTGAAAAAGAATTGAGTGCAGCTGATCAAGACCAACTTATTAACGAGTATATCCAAGAGGCAGGAGAAGAGCGATGACGAGCTCCATGGTAGCAAAACGCTATGCGTTGGCTCTTTTCCAAATTGCAAAAGAACAGCAACTTCTTGGAGTAGTGGAAGAAGAACTTCGTGTAGTAAAGGAAGTTTTACAATACAATACCGATTTGAAAGCCGTTTTAAGATCTTCAAAACTTCCGCTTGAAAAGAAGAAAGAGATTTTTAAAGAAGCTTTTGCATCTGTTAATGTATATGTTCTAAATACATTCTTGATTCTGATTGACCGCCATCGCCAGGACGAAATGGTGGAAGTTGTGAACCAATTTATTGAACTAGCAAATGATGAAATGGGAATTGCCCAAGCAATAGTAACGAGTGTACGGGCGCTTTCAGATGAAGAACGTGAAGCACTATCCAGCACATTTGCAGCAAAAATTGGCAAGAAATCACTTAATATTGAAAACATCGTGGATTCCGATTTGCTCGGCGGCCTTAAGCTCCGAATCGGAAACCGTATATATGACGGGTCATTGCGCGGCAAGCTCGATCGCCTGCAACGTAAATTATTAAGTTAAGTCGAAGATAGGGGTGAAACTCATGAGCATCAAAGCTGAAGAAATCAGTGCCCTGATAAAAAAACAGATTGAAAACTATCAGGCAGAAATTCAAGTGACGGATGTTGGTTCTGTTATCTCAGTAGGTGACGGTATTGCTCGTGTTAACGGCTCGACAATGTCATGGCTGGAGAACTTGTTGAATTTTCGAACGGCGTTATGGGTATGGCACAAAACCTTGAAGAAAATAACGTCGGTATTATTATTTTAGGACCTTACACAGACATTCGTGAGGGCGGCGAGGTACGCCGTACCGGACGCATCATGGAGGTTCCGGTTGGTCAGGAATTAATCGGACGTGTTGTTAACTCATTAGGACATCCAATTGATGGGATGGGTCCAATCAATACGGCAAAAACTCGCCCTGTTGAAGCAGTTGCTTCAGGCGTTATGGCCCGTAAATCCGTACATGAGCCGTTACAAACAGGTATTAAAGCGATCGACGCATTAGTACCGATCGGCCGCGGACAACGTGAATTAATTATCGGTGATCGTCAAACAGGTAAAACATCTGTTGCCATCGATACAATTATTAACCAAAAAGGCCAAAACATGATTTGTATCTATGTTGCCATCGGACAAAAAGAATCAACAGTACGTGGTGCGGTTGAAACACTTCGTAAGAATGGCGCATTAGAATATTCAATCGTTGTTTCTGCATCTGCATCACAGCCTGCTCCAATGCTATTTTTAGCTCCTTATGCGGGCGTTGCGATGGCTGAAGAATTTATGTATTCTGGCAAGCATGTTTTAATCGTATACGATGATCTTTCAAAGCAGGCTGCCGCATATCGTGAGCTTTCCTTGCTGCTTCGTCGTCCTCCAGGCCGTGAAGCATATCCAGGGGATGTATTCTACTTGCACAGCCGTTTATTGGAACGTGCAGCGAAATTGAGCGATACCTTAGGTGCCGGTTCAATCACTGCATTGCCATTTATCGAAACACAAGCAGGAGACGTTTCTGCTTATATTCCGACAAACGTTATCTCCATCACGGATGGACAAATTTTCTTACAATCAGACCTATTCTTCTCCGGTGTTCGTCCGGCGATCAACGCAGGTCTTTCCGTTTCACGTGTAGGTGGTTCCGCGCAAATTAAGGCGATGAAGAAAGTAGCAGGTACACTTCGTCTTGACCTTGCATCCTTCCGTGAGTTAGAAGCATTTGCACAGTTTGGTTCTGACCTTGATAAAGCAACTCAAGCAAAGCTTGCGCGCGGTTCTCGTACAGTAGAGGTTTTAAAACAAGATCTTCACAAGCCGCTTTCTGTTGAAAAACAAGTAGCGATTCTATATGCATTAACACGCGGTTTCCTTGATGATATTCCAGTTCAAGATATCCGTCGTTTCGAATCTGAATTTCATAATTGGTTAGACCACAACCGCAAAGAGTTGTTAGACCATATTACAAAAACGAAGGATCTTCCTTCTGATGACGATATGGCTTCTGCAATCAACGACTTTAAAAAGACGTTTGCAGTTTCCGAATAATAGGGTCTGACATATTGAACGGCTAATCGAACTAAAAGCACCGGGTGGACATCCTCCTCCGGTGAATGCTTATGGGATTAGGATTAGTCTAAACATTCTTTGAAAAAGGGTGGTGAGAACCTATGGCTTCCTTACGCGATATAAAATCACGTATTAATTCAACAAAAAAGACGAGTCAAATCACAAAAGCGATGGAAATGACCTCTGCAGCCAAATGGAACCGCGGAGTAATGAATGCGAAAGCATTCGTTCCTTACATGGAGAAAATTCAGGAAGTGACCGCAGCTATTGCGATCGGCAGTAAAGGAATTAACCATCCGATGCTAGTTGCTCGTCCTGTGAAAAAAACGGCATATATTGTTATTGCATCCGACCGCGGACTTGCTGGGGCTTTTAACGGCAACGTGCTTCGTCGTGTATACCAGACCATTCAAGACCGTCATAAATCCAACGATGAATTTGCAATTATTGCAATCGGTCGTGTGGTGCGTGACTTTTTTGTGAAACGGGGCATGAATGTAGAGCTTGAGATCATTGGTGTTTCTGACCAGCCAGCTTTTGTGGATATCAGAGAAATCACTAGCAGCACCGTAGGTATGTTTGCTGATGGGACATTCGATGAGATTTATATGTATTACAATCACTATGTTAGTGCCATCTCACAGGAAGTTACTGAGAAGAAGCTACTTCCGCTATCGGAAATCAAGCCTTCTGGAAAACTCACTTCCTATGAGTTTGAACCTGACGCAAAAGCAATTTTAGAAGTTCTCTTGCCTCAATATGCTGAAAGCTTGATTTACGGAGCTCTTTTAGACAGTAAAGCGAGTGAGCACGCATCTCGGATGACGGCAATGAAAAACGCAACAGACAATGCAAAAGAATTGATAAAAAACTATACACTTATGTACAACCGTGCCCGTCAGGCAGCGATTACGCAAGAAATCACCGAAATCGTCGGTGGTGCGGCTGCCCTTGAATAGCAGTAATTTTTAAAGAAATGGCCGATTTCAATGGGCTTACTTTATTAAGTGGTAGGGAAACTTTGTTCATTCCCTGGTCGCGAAGAAACGGCTGCGAGTTGAAAACAAGGTTCGTTTTTAAAAAAGTAGTTAGGAGGGAAAATGATGAACAAAGGACGCGTTGTTCAGATTATGGGTCCGGTTGTTGATGTAAAGTTCGATAATGGGAATTTACCTGATATCTATAATGCATTGAGAATCGAGTTTAAAGCGCGTAATGAATCAGAAGTTAACATCAACTTAACCCTTGAAGTAGCACTTCATTTAGGTGATGATACAGTCCGCACTATTGCAATGGCTTCTACAGATGGTTTAACTCGTGGAGTAGAAGTGGCCGACACAGGTGCACCTATTTCCGTACCTGTTGGTGACGTAACTCTTGGTCGAGTATTTAACGTATTAGGGGAAGTAATTGACCTTAATGAAGAAATTTCGGCAAGTTCACGCAGGGATTCGATTCACCGTGAAGCTCCAACATTTGAAAATCTTTCTACAGAGGTAGAAATTCTCGAAACAGGAATTAAAGTAGTAGACCTTCTTGCTCCATACATAAAAGGGGGAAAAATTGGTCTATTCGGTGGTGCCGGTGTAGGTAAAACCGTTTTAATTCAGGAATTGATCAATAATATCGCTCAAGAGCACGGCGGTATTTCCGTATTTGCTGGTGTTGGTGAGCGTACTCGTGAAGGAAATGACCTTTATCACGAAATGACAGATTCTGGTGTTATCAAGAAAACAGCGATGGTATTCGGACAAATGAACGAGCCACCTGGTGCGCGTATGCGTGTTGCCTTAACTGGCTTGACAATGGCTGAATATTTCCGTGATGAGCAAGGACAAGACGTATTGTTCTTCATGGATAACATCTTCCGTTTCACGCAAGCAGGTTCTGAGGTTTCCGCATTGCTTGGCCGTATGCCATCTGCGGTAGGTTACCAGCCAACACTTGCAACTGAAATGGGTCGTTTACAGGAACGGATCACTTCGACTAACGTAGGATCTGTTACTTCTATCCAAGCGATTTATGTACCGGCAGATGACTATACGGATCCGGCTCCGGCGACAACTTTCGCTCACTTAGATGCAACAACAAACCTTGAGCGTAAGCTTTCCGAAATGGGTATTTACCCAGCGGTGGATCCTCTTGCCTCAACATCTCGTGCCTTGTCACCTGCTATTGTTGGCGAAGAGCACTACAATGTTGCACGTCAAGTACAACAAACATTACAACGTTATCGTGAATTACAGGATATTATCGCGATCCTCGGTATGGATGAACTTTCAGATGATGATAAGTTAGTCGTACTTCGTGCGCGCCGTGTCCAATTCTATTTATCACAAAACTTCCACGTGGCAGAGCAGTTCACTGGACAGCCTGGTTCATACGTGCCAGTAAAAGAAACGGTTAAAGGATTCAAAGATATCCTTGATGGTAAATATGACCATCTTCCAGAAGATGCATTCCGTCTTGTAGGCCGCATTGAAGACGTTGTTGAAGCCGCAAAACGTATGGGTGTAGAGGTCTAAACGAGCCAGGAGGGTAAAATATGAAGACGATTAAAGTCAGTGTTGTTACTCCCGATGGTCCGGTGTATGAATCAGATGTGGAAATGGTGATTACGAGGGCTCAAAGTGGCGAACTAGGAATTTTACCTGGTCACATCCCTTTGGTTGCTCCGCTCGTCATTAGCTCCGTTCGCTTGAAACGAGACGGAAAAACAGAACAAATCGCTGTAAATGGCGGTTTTATCGAAGTCCGTCCTGATCAAGTAACGATTTTAACTCCAACAGCTGAACTAGCATCCGATATTGATGTGGAACGTGCACAAAGAGCAAAAGAACGCGCTGAACAGCGCCTTCAAGATCAGCACCAGGAACATATCGACTTCAAGCGTGCTGAGCTTGCACTAAAGCGCGCAGTCAATCGCCTCGGCGTATCGGAAGGAAAAAGATAATAGTGGAACCCCTCTTGCCGTTGGGCTTTAGAGGGGTTTTTTGGTATTTTTCAAAAACATCTAATTCTCAAAGGATATGTAAAAATTATATAATTGATAATATTTTCATTATTAAATATACTATATTTATGGTATTTATATCTTAATATGAACTATTCTGATATATCGAATTTCTAATTGATTTACATAAAAAGGAATGAAAAAAACTAAAATGAAAGGCTCTCTTAAAATTTATCTAAAATAGTTTGAAAGTTCCCCCTATTTTGATATTGACGTCAAACGTTATAATATGTAATATTATATTATAATACAACACGTTGTAGATAACCGCTGAATAGCGTAGGGGGGAATGCAGCAAAGGCATTTACGAGACTCATATTTTGAAATGAAAGCGGTTTAAGAGGGATTCTGTTAGGTAAAAAGTAAATTGGAGGTATGTGTATGAAACGTTGGCTCAATATAGCAGTTGGTATTTTATTAGTAATGTCATTATTTTTAGCCGGATGTTCCTCACAGAGTACGAATTCACAATCAGCAAACGGAAAGATAAACCTTACATTTTTTTACCGTTGCCGATGAGCCATATAAATCATATTTCGAAAGTGTAATTGCAGATTTTGAAAAGCAGCACCCTAATATTAAAATCAATGAAGTAACAGCGTTAAACGATGATTATAAACAAAAAGCGAATGTTCTTCTTGGAAGTCAAAATCCACCGGATGTATTCTTTACCTGGGCAGGAGAATATGGTCAAAAGTTTATTCGAGATGGTGTAGCTTTAGACCTTTCGAAATACTATCAGCAAAACTCTAGTTGGTCCAGCCAATTAATCGGCTCACAGGTGAATTTCTTTAAAAAGGATGATAAAGTCTACGGAGTTCCACTTTTTACTGACAGTAAGCTATTCTTCTACAACAAAGATATTTTTGATAAGTTGGGTTTGCAAGCACCAACAACATGGGATGAATTTATTAAAGACCTTACTGCAATTAAAAAGAGCGGAACAACTCCTCTTATGTTAGGGAATAAAGCATCCTGGGCAGCTGCTCACTATGTGACCGCATTGAATCAGCGAATGGTACCGAAGGATGTTTTGGATAAAGATTTAAGCTATCAGGGAGCACAGTTTACTGATCCTGGATATGTTGAGGCATTAAAGAAGCTGAATGAATTAAAAACTTACATGAATGATAATCCAAATGCAATTGCGCATGACGAAGCAAGAAACTTATTCCTTGGCGGAAAAGCAGCCGTAACCTTCCTTGAAACACAAGAAATTACGTTTATGAAAGACGCAACATTTAAATGGGGTACATTTAAAGTACCAACGATTGCAGGAGCGAAAGGTGACCAGACCGGTTTAATCGGTGCCCCTGAAGGATTTATGATTCATAGTAAATCTCAACATCCTAAAGAAGCCATGGAGTTCTTGGAGTTTATGACTTCTAAAGTAAATGGCGAGAAATTAATCAAGGATACTGGTTTAGCAAGTACGGTTGATGGCGCAGTGAATGCTAATACCGCAACGTCTCATGAAATTGAAGCAATGAATTTAATCAAGAGTGCAAATAATATGGAAATTTGGACTGACAGCGCGTTAGACAGCCGAGTATTTAAGCCTTATGGCGATGGAGTTCAAGCGATGCTTGGCGGCAACATGACACCGGAACAAGTAATGAAAAATGTTCAGGACGCAGCGAAGCAATTGAAACAATAGTGGAAACATGAAATCTATTAAAAATGTCGGTTTATAGAAATCCTTGGTTCCTATTAAACCGACATATTTTTAGTAGATATCGATGGGAGGGGTATAGATGACGCAGAGATCAAGAATAGTCCCAATTTTATACATGGCACCTGCCTTAATAATGCTTGCTTTATTTGTTTACTATCCATTAGTTCGAAATATAATAAATGGTTTTTATGAATGGAATCCCTTTACATTAGACAGGAAATTTGTTGCACTATCTAATTACGTACACCTCTTTAAAGATCCCGTCTTTTACACGGTGCTTAAGAATAATCTCCTTTACGCAGTTATCTCCGTTATCCTTCAGGTTGGTCTTGGATTAGTGATTGCAGCGATATTAGAAGATAAGATATTCAGGAGATTTTCCACCTTTTTCCGGACAGCCTTTTTTATTCCGGTTCTCATTTCCATGACTGTAATTGGGATTCTCTTTAGTTTCATCTATAACCCAGAGGTTGGGTTACTCAATAGTTTTCTGAAAGCAATCGGTCTAGGGTCTTGGGCAAAGGGCTGGCTTGGGGACCCAAAAACATCTATTTTTGCGGTTATCGCTGTTTCCCAATGGCAAAGTATTGGTTATACCGTCATGTTGTATGTGTTGGCAGTCCAAAAAATCCCGGGGGAATTATATGAAGCCGCTACCATCGACGGGGCGGGGAAAATCCGGACATTTCTCAAGATAACCGTTCCACAGGTAAAAGAAATGACCTTTGTGTTATTAATCTATACAGTGACAGGTTCATTCCTAGTGTTTAGTGAAGTATATGTATTAACTGGTGGTGGTCCAAGCAACTGATCACAAGTCTTTAGTACTTATCTGTACCAGAAAGCGTTTATTGACAATGAACCAGGATATGCCTCTGCGATTGCAAATGTGATTCTAGGCATTACATTAATCTTTTATTTTCTACAAAATAAGGTCCTAAAAACAGGGGAGGAGTAACTATGAAGCCGATTGAATCACAGGGAGATTCAGGATTAGTAAGTCCGGATGCAAAGATGGTAAAGTTTGCGAATATTACCTTGAAATCTAAAAAAGAAAAACCTGGCTTCTCAATCGCCGTTGGGTTAATCTTTCTGTTTCTGCTCCTATACTTTATTTCGATTGCCTATCCTTTATTTTGGATGATTGTCAATTCCTTTAAAAATACAGCAGCGATATATAACGACACCTGGGGGCTTCCAAAACAATGGCTTTTTTCAAATTATATAGCTGCATGGGAGCAAGGGGTTTCAAGCTACTTCGTCAATAGCTTGATTATCACGAGTGGTACGTGTATTCTGACTGTTTTGCTCAGTTCGTTATGTGCTTACGGTTTGACTCGTTTCCAAATTAAAGGAGGAAAGTTCCTGCTCCTATTTGTCTCAGCGGGCCTTATGTTTTCACCGCAAAGCAGTTTAATTCCTCTCTATGAATTAATTCAAAAGATGGGGCTTTTTGATACGTATTGGGCGCTGATTTTAACGTTTACAGCCTATCGAATTCCGTTAACGGTTCTGTTGATACGGTCCTTTTTCCTATCGATTCCAAAAGAATTGGAAGAATCGGCCTATCTGGACGGGGCTACCAGTTTAAATGTCTTTACGAAAATATTCCTGCCAATGAGCAAACCGATCTTGTTTACGGGTGTGATCTTAACCGCTTATTATTCGTGGAATGAGTTTTTATTTTCAATGCTCTTCATCCAAACGGAAAAGGTAAAGCCGATTACTTCTGGTTTATTAGTCTTCAAGGATGCCTTAAATACAAACTGGGGAGTCTTACTGGCCGGATTGGTCATCTCAGCTCTTCCTCTCATCGCCATTTTTTTGATGATGCAGAAATATTTTGTTCGCGGTTTGGCCGAGGGAAGCGTAAAAGGGTAACAGCTAACTTTTTAGTTTGATAGCAAACGGGAGCGCCCCCTATGCCCCCCATTTAAGATAAAAATAAAATTGTGGCTTATTGACAGTAATGGGAAAGTAACCTATATTATATATAACGTATTATAACGTATTGTGAAGAGGAGTGAAAATATTGCTAAATTTTAGTAGAGAAAAGTATCTCAAGGTAACTCTTGGAGCAGTAGGGCTTAGAGAGGAAATTGAACAGGTTGTAGAGAAGGTTTATCAAAAAGGGTTTAAGAATATTTTCTTAATTGGATCAGGTGGCGCAGTAGCTACTTTTTATCCCTTTGAATTTATGATTAACTCAACATCGACGATTCCCGCTTATGCTGAAATCGCCGCAGAATTTGTGTTACAGAATCATAAGCAATTCACTGAGGAGTCGCTCGTGATTCTATCTTCTCTGTCAGGGACGACAGCGGAGACGGTAGCAGCAGCAAAATACTGCAAAGATAAAGGCGCAACAACGATTGGATTAACCGGTGAGTACAATAAGCCGCTTGCTGATACGGTAGACTTTCCAATCGTGAATTTTGCGGAAAATGACTTTGCCAGTGATTCTAATCAATTAATTCTCTATTTACTTACTTTTAAACTGATGAATAAAAACGGAGACTTCCCTAACTTTGAAGCCTTTGCGGCTCAGTTAGCAGATCTTCCTGAAAAGTTAATCAAGGCGAAGGAACAATTTGAAGCAAAAGCAGAGGAGTTTGCTGTTGCCTTTAAGGATGAGCCATATCATATGGTGGTCGGTTCAGGAAGTACCTGGGGCCGCGCCTACTCATATGCGATGTGTGTATTGGAAGAAATGCAATGGATCAAAACAAAATCCATTCATGCAGCGGAATTCTTCCATGGTACCTTGGAGTTAGTCGAAGAAGACACAAGCGTTATTTTACTTAAGGGTGAAGACGAAACACGTCCGCTGATGGAACGTGTCGAGCGCTTTGCTGAGAAGTATACTAAGAAATTAACGGTGTTAGATACAAAGGATTATGAGCTAGAAGGAATTAGTGAAGAGTTTAGAAAATATTTATCACCGATTGTTACGTCGACTCTTCTGCAAAGACTTAGTGTACAGTTAGAAGACAAGCGTAATCATTCGTTAGAGATTAGAAGATATTATCGTACCGTGGCATATTAAAAGGGGTTATGGGAAGATACAATGGAAATTGTATCTTTCTCTTATTCAACTAACAGGAGGGCTTAGGATATGAGGTTAATTGCAGTTGGAGATAATGTAGTAGATTATTATGATGATCGCACGGAGATGTTCCCAGGTGGGAATGCCGTAAATGTGGCGGTCTTTTGGAAACGTTATGGTGTGGATGAGGTTTCCTATATTGGCATTGTCGGGAATGATGAAGAAGGCGATCATATTGTCAGCTCGTTAAAGCTGGAAAATATTGATGTATCAAGGGTAAGGAGGGTCATTGGACCATCAGGCGAGGCTGTTGTTACTTTGGATGAGCATGGAGATCGTAAGTTCGTAGGGTCAAACAAAGGCGGAGTCCAAAAGCAGCTGAAATTAAATATAACCGAAGAGGAACTGGAGTATATTCAAACCTTTTCACTAATGCATACGAGCGTATTTAGCCATTTGGAAAAAGAATTGCCATTATTACAAAAATACATTGATATTTCGTTTGATTTTTCAACAAAATATGATGATGACTATTTGGAAAGTATCTGCCCGTATGTGAAATATGCTATTTTCTCCGGCGGTGATTTAACAAAAGAGGAATGTGAAGCGTTAATAACGAAAGTCCACAAAGCAGGTACACCAAACGTCATCGTTACCAGAGGCTCTGAAGGATCGATTTTCTCTGATTCACATCAGGTTTATGAACAAGGAATTGTCGAGACCGATGTAGTCGATACACTTGGAGCAGGGGATACGTTTGTAGCAATCTTTTTAAAAGAATACGTATTGCATTCTAATGCCCAGGAAGCGATGGAAAAGGGCTCCGCAGCTGCTGCTGAAACGTGTCAGCGCTTTGGCGCATTCGGCCATGGGAAGAAGCGGGAGAAAAAGATCGCGATTTGCTAGGGTCTTGTGGATTGAAGTAGCCTGCTCTGTTAAGGAGCAGGTTGTTTTTTTGGAGCTTTTGCTGGGGAAAACTTGGATTTCATTTGCGAAAAAGCGAGTTCCATATGCACAAAACACGTTTATTTTGACGAGTTTTTTACTATGATAAAATGGTTTTTGAGATAAATACATTCCTTTCCCTTATAAATGTTCCTAGTTCATACTAAGAAAAACATCAATTTTAGTAGTAATTTTACAAATAACGGGTTTCTGAGGCTCCTTTGGTTACCATCTTTCTCTTTTTTCACAGATCACTGGCATCAAAGGCTTCAAAATGTTCGATAATCCTTTAATATAACAACAAAAGACGTGTGCCAATTCACACGTCTTTTCTAATGTCATTTAATTGTTTAGCGCCTATAAACGGAACCCTTTAGTCTAAAACTTTAGGAGCCTCACTTGGGATTAATATTCTACCTTCCACATATATCTTCTTTTTGATAGTGGATGATTGCGGGCATCTGCCAGTTGTTCAGCATATCGGCGGAGAACATTATTTAATACCAGCGGTGCAAGATAGCCTTTTAACTCTTCGTCAATGCCAGTTAAATCAAGATCCTTAGCGTCTAAAACAACCAATTTTTCGCCGTATTTTTTTGAGAAATCCAATGCTCTTTCATCAAGAGGACGGGTTTCATCCAAACCAAGCAGGATAATAAATGGTACATCTTTATCAATAATCTCGAATGGACCATGGAAGTATTCACCAGAGTGAACGGCATGGGAATGAATCCATTGCATTTCCATCAGAATACAAATGGCATATGAATAGGCAATTCCGTAGTTTGCTCCGCTTGCCATTGTATAAATAACCTTTTCATCTTTGTAATCTTGACCAAATTGTAGTGCCTTGCTTTCATATTGCTTGTTTGATTTTTCAAACACAGCCTGAAGATTTGACAAGCTGTTAATCATTTTGTCAAACTTATCATTTCCTTCTAATACGTTTAACACGCCCATTGTTAATTGATAAAGCAAACCTAAATTTGTATTAAAAGCAATGGATTCTTCTCCCCATAGGTATTTAACAACAAATTCACTTTCTTGTGCAAGAGGGGAAGTTGGTTGATTCGTAAAGCCAACCGTTAATGCTCCTTTTTGACGTGCAAATTCGGCTGCATTAACAGTTTCAGGGGTTGTACCAGACATAGAGCATAAGATAACGAGTGAATTTTCGCCAAGTTTTCTAGGGTTACGATGAATAAATTCATTGGAACTGTACACATCTGAAGAAATATTTTTTGCTTCACGGTCCATTATGTATTTATTCGGATACATAATGGCAGATGAGCCGCCGCATGCAACAAAATATACGTGGTTAATCGTACGGCCTTTCAAAGCGTCTAACACATTTTGAACCTGCTGATCTACAACTACTTGTGAATTTACCATTCATTTTTCCTCCTTAGAATCTTTTGGTATAGAATATAATAATACATTATATAACATTATATTAGGTGACAACGGAGTAATTGTCAATGTTTTTTGAACATTAAATTTATTAAAATTTTTGAGAGGGTTAATGTCAAATTGACTTATAACATAATATAATGTTATATTATGTTAAAAATTATATGAAGGAAAAGGGGGGTAAGATGTCAAAAATCACAAGGGACCAATTAACGGGGATGAATTTCCACTATAAACACTACCCTTTGGAATACTTTTTAGATGCAATGGTTCGATATGAGTTTAAAAATATTGAGTTATGGGGAGCTTCTCCACATTTTTATGTTGATGATATGAGTATCCAAGAGATGAAACAGGTAAAAAAAGAGATTGATAAAAGAAATTTATCGGTTGTCTGCTTTACACCGGAGCAGTGTGTGTATCCGATCAATCTTGCTGCCAAAGAGGAAAGAATTCGCGAAAAAAGTATCCAATACTTTATCAAATCAGCAGAAGCCGCAAAAGTGTTAGATGCGCCCATGCTTTTAGTTACTCCAGGCTGGGGCTATGAAAATGAAGAAAGAAAAGAAGCATGGAAAAGAACAAGAGATTCATTGGAGAGATTATCAAAGGTTGCGGCTGATTTAGAATTAACCCTTGCGTTTGAACCCTTAACAAGAGTAGAGTCCAATTTGGTTTATGATTCTAAATCACTCAAAGCGATGTTAGATGAAGTCAACAGCCCTTATCTTAAAGGGATGATTGATACGATTCCAATGGCGTTAGCAAACGAAGATTTTCATGATTATTTTAGCTTATTAAAAGAAGATTTAGTTCATATTCATTTCATCGATGGGAAACCAGAAGGCCATCTTGTCTGGGGCGACGGTGTCCTTCCTTTACAGAAGTACATCGATCAATTGAGTGAAATTGGCTATAAAGGCTCCCTGACTTTAGAATATACCTCTTATCAATATGTGCAAAATCCGGATGAAGCAATTGAAAGGACGCTAAAGGCTCTTTCTAGTGTGATTTGAAATTGATAGCGGCAATTAATTTCTATATACTTGAAGTAAACACAATAAATTTATACTTTTTTAAACATGAGGCAGGTGAAACAGATGTTAAAACAGGATAATCAAATTCCTTTATATATTCAATTAAAGGAGTCAATCCGCAGCTCGATTTTAAATGGTCATTTAAAATACGGAGAGCAAATTCCAACTGAATTAGAATTAAGTGAAGAGTATAAGATTAGCAGGATTACCGTAAGAAAAGCCATTCTCGAGTTGGTTGAAGAAGGCTATCTGGTTAAAAAGCAGGGGAAGGGTACGTTTGTCAACAAGAGGAAGATTGAACGAAAGATTGTTCATATTTTAAGCTTTAGTGATGCTTGTAAAGCGAACGGTTTGACAGCAAGCAGTAAAATCATTAAAAGGGAAATTATACAACCCACATCAAAGGATAAAGAAAGGCTGCAATTAGATGATGGTGATGCGCTGCTATTTATCCAAAGGGTAAGATATGCTGGCGATTCTCCGATTATGTTAGAGAACAACTACTTTTCATATAAGGATTTCCATTCTTTATTAAATGAAAACTTAGAGGGTTCTCTCTATAAAATATTGGAAGAAAAGCTGAATGTAAAACCAGCTCGTTCTGGTGAGTTATCTTTGGAAATTGTCAGGGCTGGTGATGAAGAAATAAATCTACTCAATGTCGCGAGCGGAGAACCGCTTTTTTACATGGAAACGACGGTTTTTGATGAAGTCGGCGGCCTGTGCATATAGGAAAACAATATATTTTAGGCGATAGTTATAAATTTTACTTGCAGTAATCGTTTCTTTTTTGGAAGTAGCATCGGAAGAGCACGCTCTTTTTTTGAAAGTTAATTCCCTCTATACTTTGTGTAGAGGGGTTTTTGTGATGGGAAAGAAATTACAATAGATGATTAAGTGGATGAACAGTTTTTCAATGGCTTTGGTGCGAGAAACAGGGGAAAGGAAAACTATATAAATAGAAGGAAAGATACCTTTGCAGTCTTGCGACTGCTTTTTCGCGTATCGAAGCAAATTCAGAATGAAATGGAACTACAAGAATATGATTATATGGGATGGGCTTTTATTAATGGAGGAATTAGCACAATGTTATATAAGATGGACAAATAATGACAAATCTCACTGACAGTTCATGTGTTTTATTGTTAAATAAGGGTTGTTGTCGATAGTGTTGGAGCTGAAAGCGGTTCTTGCGAACCTTTTTTATGCACGTCATCTTCCGCTACGCTTCAGATCACGTGCACCAAGCCCGCTACGATAGACTAGTGTCTGCCAGTTCGCTCTTGCGTCATCTCTGATGTAAATCTCAAGAAGTCCAAGCTGCGAGATCACGCAAACGCTCAGAGGGGGTACCCGTGTCGACAACCCAGTTCGGTTGTTAATTGAAAATTCAATCGCCGGTGCTATCGCACCCGCGCTTCAGAAGATCGCTGAAGCTTGCAAAATTCCATTTTATGGGCTTTGTGAGAGCGAGCTCTTACTGCTCATAAAATGAAAATTTTGCGGCGATAGAATTTACAATTTAACTTTGTATGGGCTTGTCGACACGGATTTGTAACAGTGCTATAATGTTATCGGTTACAAGTTTCATTAGTTTGAAAATTCTACAACATTGGAGGGGATGGACATGGAACTTAATGTATATCAGAATAATTATCTGATAGTTTTTGTGTTCCTATGTCTTGGGGTGTTGCTGCCTGCGGTAGCGTTATTTTTAGGTAAGCTTCTGCGTCCTCATAAGCCGAGTGATGCGAAGTATACCACATATGAAAGCGGTGTTGAGCCATTTCACGATTCCCGTGTGCAGTTCAATGTTCGCTATTATATTTTCGCCCTGATGTTTGTTATTTTTGATGTAGAAACCGTGTTTTTATATCCGTGGGCTGTTGCCTATAATAAACTAGGTGTTTTTGCATTGATTGAAATGTTAATTTTCGTGATTATGCTATTAATTGGCCTAGTGTACGCTTGGAAAAAGAAGGTGCTAAGATGGATCTAAAATTAGACAGCATTTCACCTCAGGAAATGGAAGAGTTACAGAGAAATGTGTTTATGACAACGCTGGAGCAAGTTAAGGCATGGGCGCGAAGCAATTCGATTTACCCGCTGACATTTGGTCTGGCTTGTTGTGCGATTGAGATGATGGGTGTAGGTTCCTCCCACTATGACTTGGACCGCTTTGGTTCGTTTTTCAGGACGTCTCCAAGACAGTCAGATTGTATGATTGTATCAGGAACTGTTACGAAAAAAATGGCGCCAATTTTACGCCGATTATATGATCAAATGCCTGAGCCGAAATGGGTAATCGCAATGGGTTCTTGTGCAACAGCTGGCGGACCGTATGTGAAATCATATTCCGTTGTTAAGGGAGTCGATCAAATCGTTCCTGTTGATGTATACATACCAGGATGCCCTCCAAACCCGGCCGCTTTAATTTATGGAATTAATAAATTAAGGGAAAAGATTCGTTACGAGGCGAAGACTGGGAAGAAGGTGATCTAACCGATGAGCGGGGAAAAAGATCTCGATCAATTAAAGAGAGAAGCCGCTGAAAAGGCGAAGGCGCAGCACTGGCAAAACGTCAGGCAAAGGCAAGCGGTGAGGCTGCACCAAAGCAAGAGCCTGTAAAAGAAGTGCCTGCAGCAATTTCAGGCGATGACGCCGATCTCGCGAAGAAAAAAGCAGCCGCGGCAGAAAAAGCTAAGGCAGCTGCACTTGCGAAGAGGCAAAGGGATGGTGAGGTTGCCGCAGTACAAGCCGATTCTACAGCACCACCTGAGGCCGCAGCTGATGGCGATGACCTCGCCAAGAAAAAAGCGGCAGCAGTAGCGAAAGCGAAAGCAGCAGCGGCTGCGAAAAGGAAGGCAATGGAGTTGGCCGGGGGTAATTTAGAAGCACCGGTTCAGGATGCAGCGCCAGCCGAATCCACTGCACCACCTGAGGCCGCAGATGCAGCTGACGGCGATGACCTTGCCAAGAAAAAAGCAGCAGCCGTAGCGAAAGCAAAAGCAGCCGCAGCAGCGAAAAGGAAAGCGATGGAAGGTGAGGGCCGCAACGCCGGCGCCGACTGCAGATGCAGCCGACGGCGATGACCTCGCCAAGAAAAAGGCAGCAGCCGTAGCGAAAGCGAAAGCAGCCGCAGCAGCGAAAAAGAAAGCGATGGAAATGGCTGGAGGAAGCGCTGGAACGCCAGAATCAGCCAACGCAGGCGACGATGATGCCAAAGCAAAAGCAGCGGCGGCAGCGAAAGCCAAGGCAGCAGCAGCGGCAATGGCCAAAGCAGCAGCCCTCGCGAAGGGAGACAACGCCGCAGGCACCGATGGAGACGATGAAAAAGCCAAAGCCATCGCTGCAGCGAAGGCAAAAGCGAAAGCAGCAGCGGCAGCCAAAGCAAAAGCAGCTGGAGCCGCTAAATCCGCCGACGGAGCAACAGCCGAGTCACCGGCAGCGAAGCCTTCACCAAACCAGCCATACCTTGATAAATACGTAAAAGTAATCGAAGAAAATCTTGGGTCTGAGGTTTTAGAAGATTCTTATATTAATAAACTTTCCAAGGATGTTCCGACCCTTGTGGTCAAGTGTGATTCGTACTTTAAGCTAGCTCAATTTTTAAAATACAATGAGCTATTAGGGTTCGATTACTTATCAGAGCTGCATGGAACTGACTTTGAGACACATATGGAAGTGTATGTGCACCTATACTCATACAAGAACCGACAATCGGTTGCTTTAAAAGCAAGGATTAACCGCGATGAACCAACAATCGAGTCCTTGCAGCCAGTTTGGCCGGAGCGGACTGGCCTGAATGTGAAGCGTTTGATTTACTGGGCATTACGTTTAGCGGACATCCGAATTTGCACCGAATCATGCTCGGCGAAGATTGGGTTGGCCATCCACTTAGAAAAGACTATGAGCCGTATGATGTGGAGGTGTAACCAATGATCAGAACAGAAGAAATGCTATTAAACGTCGGTCCTCAGCATCCTAGTACGCACGGAGTATTCCGGCTAGTGGTAAAAATCGATGGGGAAATCATTACAGAAGCAAAGCCTGTCATCGGTTATTTACACCGCGGCACGGAAAAATTAGCTGAAAACCTGCAATACACGCAAATTATCCCCTATACAGACCGGTTGGACTATCTATCAGCGATGACAAACAACTATGTGCTCTGCCATGCCGTTGAAACGATGATGGGTATCCAGGTACCGGAACGCGCCGATTTCCTTCGTGTCATTGCCATGGAATTAGGCCGGGTTGCCAGTCACCTTGTCTGGTGGGGAACGTACCTGCTCGATATCGGGGCCGTCAGTCCATTCCTTTACGCCTTCCGTGAACGGGAAATGATTATCAATATGCTCAATGAATTATCAGGAGCGCGCTTAACCTTCAACTATATGCGGGTTGGTGGCGTGAAATGGGATGCACCAGAAGGCTGGATTGAAAAAGTAAAAGACTTCATTCCATATATGAGGGAACAGCTAGCAGGTTACCACTATCTGGCGACAGGAAACGAAATTTTTATGAGCCGGGTAAAAGGCATCGGTAAATACACAAAAGAGGATGCCCTTAATTACTCGTTAAGCGGAGCGAACCTTCGTTGTACCGGCGTCAAATGGGATCTGCGCAAGGATGAACCATATTCCATCTACAGCCGTTTTAATTTCGATGTTCCCGTTCAAGAGGGCGGCGATGCTTGGGCACGCTACCATGTCCGGATGGCGGAAATCGAAGAATCGTTGAAAATCCTAGAGCAGGCAGTGGAGCAATTTCCTGCTGAAGGCGAAATCCTCGCCAAAGTGCCAAAAATCATTAAGGCACCAAAAGGGGAAGCATTTGTACGAATTGAATCACCACGTGGAGAAATTGGCTGCTATATCGCAAGCGATGGCAAGAAAGAACCGTATCGCTTAAAGTTTAGAAGACCATCTTTCTATAATCTGCAAATACTCCCAAAACTGTTAGTGGGCGAAAATATCGCAAACCTGATTGCAATATTAGGGGCAATTGATATTGTCCTTGGGGAGGTGGATGGCTAATGATCAATAATTTACTCCAGTCCAGTCCAGGCTTGTTTAATTTTATCATCTTCTTTATCCTAGGCGTCATTTTACTTTTAGTCGTTTTAGGCTTCGTAACCTACGGAATTCTCGCTGAACGGAAAGTCATGGGTTATATGCAGCTCCGTCATGGTCCAAACCAAGTCGGTGGTAAATGGGGACTGTTGCAAACTGTTGCTGACGTTCTAAAGCTTTTACTAAAAGAAGATATCATTCCAACACTTGCCGACCGACCATTATTTATCATCGCGCCAGTGATCGCCTTTGCACCTGCCTTTATGGTGCTGGCGACGATTCCGTTTACCGACAAATTCCAATTTGCCGATATCGGTGTCGGCTTACTTTACTACATCGCAGTATCCGGTTTGACCACACTTGGAGTTGTCACCGGCGGCTGGGCATCGAACAACAAGTACGCACTCTTAGGAGGCATGCGTGCCGCAGCCCAAATGATTTCCTATGAAATACCGCTCGTTATGTCTGTCCTTGGCGTTATTCTCTTATCGGGCAGCTTAAATTTAAATGATATTGTTCATCAGCAAAGTCACGGCTGGTTCATATTACTGCAGCCAATCGGCTTTATCGTCTTTTTCATCTCATCCGTAGCCGAACTAAACCGGACACCATTCGACCTGCCCGAAGCAGAATCAGAACTTGTTGCCGGGTATCACGTGGAGTATTCCGGCTTCCGCTGGGCATTCTTTATGTTAGCCGAATATGTTTACTTATTCGCCATGTCCTCGCTGATTGTAACATTATTCTTGGGCGGCTGGATGGCACCATTTGCATTCCTGGGCTTTATCCCAGGCGCCGTTTGGTTCTCGCTCAAATTCTGTCTCGTCTTATTCGTATACATCTGGTTCCGTGTCGCCTTCCCGCGCCTGCGTGCCGACCAACTAATGGAAATGGGCTGGAAAATACTCTTGCCAGTAGCATTGGCAAACATCTTCCTAACCGCCCTAATCAAAACCTTATTCTTTTCATAAAAGGAACCTTGTTCGCAAACACGTGACCTGTGATAGTCTGAATTAAAGTTTGATCAAACGGACTAAGTTACGCCGCACGCGACCTTGGAGAATAGTAGCTTCACGATTCTAATTTTTAAAACGTAAAAGGGGTGAAAAACGTGCTTGGATTAGCAAAAGGCTTGAAATATACCCTAAAAAACTTAACACGCGAGAAAGTCACCTATGACTATCCAAATAAGCCGCTTCCACTGCCGGATCGGTTTCGCGGTATCCAAAAGTTTTATCCAGAAAAGTGTATTGTCTGTAATCAGTGTGCGCAGATTTGCCCAACAGATTGTATCCAATTAACCGGTAAAAAACATCCGGACCCAGCAAAAAAGGGGAAAATCATCGACACTTACGACATCAACTTCGAGATTTGCATCCTTTGTGATTTGTGTACAGAGGTTTGCCCGACTGAAGCCATCATCATGACAAATAATTTTGAGCTGGCTGAATATAGCCGGGACATGTTATTTAAAAACCTTGAATGGTTAGACGAAAACGATGAAAACATTCGGCAGGTGAATAAAGCATGACATTTTCAGGCGAATTTATCGCATTTATGGGCCTTCGCCCTTGTTGCGGTCATTGGCGGTGTGCTTCTTTTGAACCTTACCAAAGTGATGCACATGGTTGTTGCTCTTGTCTTTACTTTCGTTAGCATTGCCGGTATTTATGTTCTCTTGTCCGCTGAATTTGTAGCGGCTGTGCAAATCTTAATTTACTCAGGTGCGATCACGATTATCATGCTGTTTGGAATCATGTTAACGAAGCACAATGATGAAAGTGAACCGCAGGCAGGCAAGCTTCGAAAGGTTCTATTATTTTTAGGGGTTGTCGGTTTTGCGTTTGCCGTCTACATCGGTATTTACAACTTTGACATCCCGCAGGTTTCGACCACCCTGCATGAAAACAACACGATGCAAATCGGTAAAGCATTGTACTCAAAATGGATTATTCCGTTTGAATTGGTTTCTGTTTTGCTATTAGTCGCGCTTGTCGGATCGATTATTTTGGCAAAAAAAGACGTGAAGGGAGCGGATAAACAATGAGTTCAGTTCCCGCTTCAGCCTTCCTGGCTCTTGCACTCATTTTATTTTGCATCGGACTATACGGTGCCCTGACAAAACGCAATACCGTCATCGTCCTGATTTCAATTGAGCTGATGCTCAATGCTGTCAATATCAACTTGGTTACCTTTAGCAAATATGGAATGGCGCCGTCGATCACCGGTCAAATCTTTGCCCTGTTTGCGATTACCGTAGCCGCAGCAGAAGCCGCTGTTGGCTTGGCGATTCTGATTTCGCTCTACCAAAACCGCAAAACGGTTAATATTGATGAAATGGATTCGATGAAGAACTAATTTTTGTGAAATAGTACGCAGGTAGTGTTTTCTAATTAGGAACCTGCAGTATGACACAGGGTGCTAGGCACCGAATAGTCGATTTTGACAAAGTTCGGGTGGTGCCTGTCACGTGGAGGGAAAAATGATGGAAAATGCATGGATCATACCGCTTTTCCCGCTAGTATCGTTTTTGATCCTTCTCCTGTTCGGTAAGCGACTGAAGGAGGCGAGCGCCTATGTGGGGATTTTGCTCACGCTGGCATCGCTTATCTACTCGTTGTTGGTACTGTTCGATCGCTTTACATCACCAACGTACGTGACGAAAGTTGACTGGCTAACAATAGGAGATATTCATTTAACAGCGGGCTTTGAAGTGAATCAATTAAATGCATTAATGCTGTGTATTGTCTCGCTCGTTAGTTTCCTGGTAAATACATACTCAAAAGGGTATATGCATGGGGACGAGCGGATTTCAGTATTCTATGCCTATTTAGGATTATTTACGTTTGCGATGCTTGGGCTCGTGATTTCGCCAAACCTTCTGCAAACCTACATTTTCTGGGAGCTTGTCGGAGTCGGTTCCTTCCTTTTAATCGGTTTTTATTTTTACAAAGAAGAAGCGAAGGCAGCCGCGAAAAAGGCGTTCATCATGACCCGTATCGGGGATGTTGGCTTACTTATCGGCATGATCCTCTTATTTTGGCAAACCAAAAGCTTTGAATATAGTGATATTTTTCAAGCCGTACAAAACGGTGATATTTCAACTTCGATGATTACCTTGACAGCCATCCTAATTTTCATTGGGGCTGTTGGTAAATCAGGTCAGTTCCCGCTTCATACATGGCTGCCTGATGCGATGGAAGGTCCAACACCTGTTTCGGCGTTAATCCACGCAGCAACCATGGTTGCTGCAGGAGTATACCTTGTCGCTGCACTATTCCCATTGTTCGCAGCAAGCAAAACAGCCTTATTGGTAATCGCCGTTATCGGCGCCTTTACCGCGATTTTTGCGGCAAGCATTGGTCTTGTGCAAACCGATATTAAACGAGTATTAGCGTACTCTACCGTCAGTCAGCTTGGCTACATGATGCTTGCCTTAGGTTCTGGCGGCTATGTGGCTGGTGTATTCCACTTAATGACACATGCCTTCTTTAAAGCCTTGTTGTTCCTTGCAGCAGGTAGTGTCATTCATGCGGTTCATACGCAAGATATCGAAGAAATGGGCGGTCTCTGGAAAAAGCTGCGCTTAACTGGCCCTTGTTTTTAATCGGAACACTCGCAATTAGCGGTGTCCCACTTTTATCAGGCTTCTTTAGTAAAGAAGCAATTTTATCAGCTGCCTGGGAGGGTGGACATCCAATCCTGTTCCTGCTGGCATTGATTGCCGCCTTCTTTACGGCATTTTATATGTTCCGCCTGTTCTTCATGGTCTTCACTGGTGAAGCACGGAGCGAGATGAAGCATGTTCACGAATCACGTTCAGTAATGATATTGCCAATGGTCGTCCTCGGTGTATTAGCCATTATCGGAGGCTACGTCAACACCACTTGGTTTGGCACCTTCCTTGGTGACTGGCTTGTCGACGGAAATGATGCACTTGCAACACATCATGCGGAAGGCCCAATGTGGATTACCATTGTTGCGATTGTTGTTTCATTAGCAGGAATTTTCCTTGCCTGGCTCATTTACGGCAAACGTTCGATTTCCCGTGATTGGTTGAGCGGCAAGGGTGGTACATTGCACACGATTCTTTACAACAAATATTACATCGACGAATTCTATCAGCTGTCGATTGTGGCGATAACCAAAGGAATCAGCTACTTCTTACGTTTCATTGATGTCTTCCTTGTTGAAGGAATCGTTAAAGCCGTGACCGGGGCAGTTCAAGGACTTGGAAAATCAGGTTCAAAAATGCAAAGCGGACAGGTTCAAACGTATGGGGCAGTTGCGTTCATCGGCTTAGCCGTTCTAGCCGTCATCTATGCGTTCACAGGGGGGTACTTAAAATGAATCTACATTCTGTTCTCTCTTTCCTAGTATTCTCCCCTTTACTAGGAATCGTGATTTTAGCTTTCATGCCAAAAACGCAAGAGAAATCGATTAAATTGGTGGGCTTTTTATCCACCCTGCCGGCATTGCTTCTCGCACTTGCTGCGTATCTTCATTTTCAAGCAGGCAAAAGCTTGAACAATTTTAATGTTTCGGTTCCATGGATACAATTTGGCGGCTTTAAAGGTCAGTCTAAAGATATCTTCGCGGTTAATTATGAATTAGGCCTTAACGGCTTCTCGTTATTGCTTATTGTTTTGACAGCAGTGATTGCAACTCTTGCTGCGATTGCTTCGATTCATATTAAAAAAGAATGGAAAGGCTATTTTATGCTGTTCCTTCTTTTAGAAATTGGGATGCTTGGTGTCTTTACCGCGCAAAACCTTATTTTGTTCTTTATCTTCTTTGAGGTTACCTTGATTCCAACGTTCTTCTTAATCGGAAAATGGGGCTATTTTGAAAAAGAAAAAGCAGCGTTTAGCTTCTTAATTTACAACGGACTAGGCTCAGCGATTTTATTAATTGTGATCATGATCTTGTTTGCCCGTACGGGGACAACGAATATTGATGCCTTACATCACTTACTTAATGATAAAAATGTCAATTTGATTGCACCGATTTCCGGTGGAACAAAGCTTGGGCTGTTAATCGCGTTAGTAATCGCCTTTGGTGTGAAATTACCGATTTTCCCATTGCACAGCTGGATGCTAAAGGTTCACGTTCAAGCACCACCGTCCGTCGTTATGATTCACTCTGGCATTCTACTAAAAATCGGTGCCTATGGTTTAATTCGTTTTGGAATGGGACTGTTTCCAACGCAGTTTAAAACGCTTGCCGTCCTATTAGCTGTCCTTGGAGTAATCAATCTTTTGTACGGTGCGTTTCTAGCGTTCATTCAAACAGACTTTAAAATGGTTTTGGCGTATTCTTCGATTTCACACATGGGAATTGTGTTAATTGGTCTTGCGGCCATGAATCAAGCAGGGGTTCAAGGGGCGATTTTCCAAGTTATTTCTCACGGGTTGATTTCTGCCTTATTGTTCTTCCTTGTTGGCGTCTTCTATGAGCGTACCGATACATCGCTCATTGAAAATCTGGGCGGAATGGCAAACGGAATGCCGATTGCTGCAGGCTTCTTATTGGCAGCAGGCTTGGCTTCACTCGGATTGCCAGGTATGTCCGGTTTCGTCAGTGAATTTATGGCGTTCCTTGGTTTATTTAAAGCAATGCCAGTGATCGCTGCGGTTGGTACAATTGGTATCATTATGACAGCTGTTTATTTATTACGTGCCGTTCTTGGCATTACGTATGGAAAAGCACACCGTGAATTTACTGGCGTACTCGATTTGAAGGGCGTAGAAATCGTGCCTGTTGTCGTGTTGATGCTGTTGATCGTATTAATCGGTGTGTTCCCAAGTGTTTTAAGCTCACCGCTTCATGCCACACTTGAAACCATTATGCTTGGGATAGGAGGGTGATGAAGGATGAGTTTTAAGACATTGGAATCATTTCACTGGAGTATCATGACACCGGAATTCATCATCCTTGGTGTTGCCGCCGTTCTTACGATTCTTGATTTGTTTATGCCGAAAAAGCAAGACCGTAGAATTCTTGGATGGATTGGTATTGTTGCCATCCTTGCGGCAATGGTGTCCGTTGCCGGATTGTTGAATCAAGGGGTTACATCGATATTAGATGATACGTTCCGCCTTGATTCCTTTGCGAAGGCCTTTAAATTGCTGCTTCTTGCCGGCGCAGGCTTGGTGATGTTCTTGGCCGTCAGCTACAAGCCCAAAGATGGCATGGAAGAATATCAAGGCGAATTTTATTATTTGTTTTTAACGGCGTTGCTTGGTGCCATGGTGATGACGTCAAGCGGCGATTTGATTACGCTGTTTGTCGGCTTGGAATTGTTATCAATTTCTTCTTATATATTAGCAGGCATTCGCAAACATCAATTAGAGTCGAATGAGTCGGCAATGAAATACGTCATCAATGGCGGTATTTCTACGGCGATTGTGCTTTTTGGGATGAGCTATGTGTACGGTTTAACAGGTACAACGAACCTAATCTCGATAGCTAACAAGCTGCAGTCACTAGCGGATCCGCAGCAAGTATATTTGCTTACGTTAGCGTTTTTAATGATTCTCGTTGGTTTATCCTTTAAGCTTGCCGCTGCTCCATTTCATATGTGGGCACCGGACGTGTATCAGGGAGCGCCAACACCTGTTACAGCCTTTTTAAGCGTTGTTTCAAAAACAGCTGGTTTTGTCATCGTCATCCGCATCCTGTTATCTGTTTTTGGACTTGCGGTTTCAGCAGGACCAGGCTCTGATCCGATTTTGTATAAAATGCAGGATTACATCAGCTTCATTGCTGGTGCGACGATGATCATTGGTAACGTGGTAGCCTTAAGACAAACCAATATTAAAAGAATGTTTGCTTACTCAAGTATCGCCCACGCCGGTTATATCCTGGTGGCATTCTCATCGATGAATTTCATCATGTTTGATGCCATTTGGTTTTACCTGCTTGCCTACTTGTTCATGAATATGGGAGCATTTGCGGTGATCCAATTAATTTCGGAAAAAACAGGTTCCGAAAAGATTTCCGATTTTGCCGGCTTATACCGCCGCTCACCGGTGCTAGCTGTTACGATGGGCATCTTGCTGGTTTCGCTGGCGGGCTTCCCGGGCACAGTAGGGTTCATTGGTAAGTTAAACATTTTCATCGGAACGTTCGTGGATACTCCACATTATGTGTTAGCGTCGATCATGATTGCAACAACAGTTGTTTCCTATTTTTACTATTTTGGTGTCATGACACAAATGTTCTTCCGCCCAGCAAGCGACGAAAGCAAGTTCAAGATTCCATTCGGAATTATGGTTGTCTTAGTCGTATCGGTGGTGGCATCGATTGTGCTTGGAGTCGCACCAAACTTGGCAATCGATTTCTTGCACAACCATTTTAATGGGTTTAGTGACTTTTTGAAATAAGATAATTAGCAGAGAGAGGCACATGTGCCTCTTCTTTTTTTTTGAGATAGAACTTATTTTTTGAAAATAATGTTCACAAAATAGACACAAAACAAATATCCGTGTCGAAAGAAACTTTTAGGACTTTGACTCGTCAATATGATAGAATAATCAATGGTTTTACTTAAGGGGGTGTCGGATGGTTAATGATTTTGGACAAATAGCATTAGTGAGTATTATTTCACATTTGGTGTTTATTGCTGTTTCCTGGTGGGCGTTGCAAGCAATACGGTTGGAGAAGCTGTTAAAGCCTAACCATGTGTTCCAAGCTCGTTTGCTTTACATATTATTGGCCATTTGCATTGGATCATCTGTTAGTAACTTTTTCCTTGATTATCTACAATGGTCGAAACAGCTGCCATTGTTGTTACAGTATATACAACTGGAAAAAATTTAGGTCTTCGTACATGTTCCCATTTAAGGGTATTTTAGAGTACAATTCTCTTTGTGTGGAAAATACATACTAGAATGTTCAATACGTAACTTGTCAAAAAGTGACGATTTTTCCCAAGTATGCTCTTTCTCTCCTTGGACACAATGGTAATGAGGGGGAGAGTAGAGATGAAGAGAAATAGTATGTTTTTTTTATGTATGATGGCAGTTGCAAGTTTTTTAATGGTTGGCTTTGGGAGCCGGAGTACCGAAGATCACGATTTATTGAAAATGATTTCGGTTTTTCAAAACGAAAATATTATGCTCGATAATTGGTCTTTCTATGCAAGGGAACATTTAGTTGACTTGAAAAGTGAGAAGGATGCAAAGCAATATGCGAAGGAGCTTCAGCGAAAGTTTCCAGATTGGGATTGGTCCACGAAAAACACCAGCCAAGAATGGGAAGTAACAGCAGTATCTCCAACTTCTAAAAACCACCAAGAAATGCTTCAAATTATGGCAACCCACACAAAACAGCCTGTCAATGCGTATATAGTTTATAGGGTTAGCGGTGAAGTGTGGAATAAGGCCAATAAGTCCTTTTTCACTACGGATCAATATAAAAATAGGCTTACTGACATATTTCGGGGGAAACCTACAATTTTTTCTTGTATGAAGGGCGAGGTCAGTGATAAGATTGATAAGGCTTTACCTACTACAGTGAACCATTTACTGTCTGTTTTTAAAGCGAAGGAAATCGAAGCGTTAAAAGAGAAAACATTCATGTCAGTTACGGCACACACGCCAATGTTGTCTGATTCGATTGAAAACAAGAAAAATAACATGAATTTACAAATTGGCGTACGCTCCGAAGGATTGGGCGGTAAAACTACCATTGTAGTTGGCACACCAATCATTACGATTGAATATTAATATAGAGAAAATGGACGCGGAGGGGAATACTCTTGGAAAAGATCATCGTCCGCGGCGGAAAAAGGCTTTATGGAACGGTCAAAGTTGAAGGTGCAAAGAATGCCGTTCTGCCTGTTATCGCTGCCACATTATTAGCAAGTGATGGAAAAAGTGTAATTCGTGATGTGCCTACTCTCTCCGATGTATACACGATTAATGAAGTATTACGCAACTTAAACGCTGAAGTGGTGTTTGAAAATAATACAGTTGTTGTCGACGCATCCAGAGAGTTAAAAGTTGAGGCGCCATTTGAATATGTTCGAAAAATGCGCGCATCTGTCCTTGTCATGGGATCATTACTCGCACGTAATGCCGTGCACGTGTTGCCCTGCCGGGTGGCTGCGCTATTGGTTCCCGCCCTATTGACCAGCATCTTAAGGGATTCGAAGCTATGGGTGCAAAGGTGAAAGTAGGGAATGGCTTTATTGAAGCGGAAGCTCCAGGCGGCTTAAAGGGAGCAAAAATATATTTGGATTTCCCAAGTGTTGGGGCAACAGAGAACATTATGATGGCGGCAACTCTTGCAGTTGGTACGACCATCATTGAAAATGTAGCAAAAGAACCAGAAATCGTTGATCTTGCAAACTTCCTAAACAAAATGGGCGCAAACGTCAAAGGCGCTGGAACGGGTACCCTTCGAATCGAAGGTGTCGATGTATTATTTGGCGCAGACCATAACATTATTCCTGACCGTATCGAAGCCGGAACCTTTATGGTTGCTGCAGCGCTTACGGGTGGTAATGTCCTTGTCAGAGGCGCTGTTCCCGAGCATATTTCTTCCTTGATTGCAAAAATGGAGGAAATGGGTGTAATGATTATCGAAGAAGAAGATGGCATTCGTGTCATCGGTCCTGATCACCTAAAGGCTGTCGATATCAAAACGATGCCGCATCCTGGCTTCCCAACGGATATGCAATCACAAATGATGGCATTGTTACTTCGTGCAGACGGTACAAGTATGATTACGGAAACGGTTTTCGAAAACCGTTTTATGCATGTAGAAGAATTCCGTCGCATGAATGCTGATATTAAAATTGAGGGACGTTCTGTTATTTTAAACGGTCTTTCTAATTTACAAGGCGCTGAAGTTTCGGCAACCGATCTTCGCGCAGCTGCTGCACTTATTTTAACAGGATTAGTATCTGAAGGTGTTACGCGCGTAACCGAATTAAAACACTTGGACCGCGGTTACGTGGACTTCCACGGAAAATTAGCTTCCCTAGGCGCCGATATCGAACGCATAACGGAAGTAGACGAAACGTTTGTCGAAGTGAAAAAGTATATTTCGGATATGAATGCATAGGAATGCGTCCATTTTGCGCTGATTCTATGCGCAATGTGTGTGATAATTTCTAACAATAAAGGATTAAGCTTAACCGAAGGGAGTGTCTAATAGATACATTCTTCGGTTTTTTGTTTTGTAAAAATGGGTTAATAGCTGTGAATTATGGTACGAGTTAATAACTGTGAAAGATGTAAGGGGCTGGCAACAATGTAGTAATGGTGAACGATTGGGCTTCGGACGCAAAGTTCATTTTTAAATAAATTGAAGTCATAAATGCTTGTCCGCCTCCATATGAATGAAATGAGACAATTTCAAACTGGAAGGCCATTCATGAAAAAATTCAAACCATTCGTCCTACTAGCGTCGTCCTTGCTTTCCGTAACCTTAATTGTTCCTTCTGTACTTGTTTTGCCTTTTGCTGAAGGAAAGACGAACGGGAAATTAGGAGAAAATCTGACACAAGCCCCCACAAAAGATACGACAACCACTTCGGCGGAGAGGACAGTTGATATCGCGGTGTACCGAGCCAATAAAGGGAAAATCGAAACGGTGACATTAGAAGATTATCTCGTAGGGGTTGTGGCAGCTGAAATGCCGGCAGATTTTAATGAGGAAGCATTGAAGGCACAGGCTTTGACCGCGAGAACCTATATCGTCCATAAAATGGTAACTAACGATACATTGGGTGTTCCAAAGGGTGCACAGGTGAATGATACGGTATCCAATCAGGTTTATGAAAATAATGATGATATGAAGAGAAATTGGGGCATGGATTATGACTGGAAGCGGAAAAAAATCCTTGATGCTGTCCGGGCCACGAGCGGACAAATTTTGACATATAAAGGTGAGCCCATCACGGCTACCTTTTTCTCAACTAGCAATGGCTATACGGAAAACTCTGAAGATTATTGGGGTGGCTCCTATCCATATCTGAAAAGTGTTTCAAGTCCATGGGATAAGAATTCGCCAAAGTTTTATAGTCAGAAGGTCGTCTCAGTTCGCGATTTTGAAGCAAAGCTTGGGGTGAAGCTTGGAGGCGGATCCACTATTGGAAAAATCGTTGACCGGACGGCCGGTAAACGGGTGGGCAAGGTGGATTTTAATGGAAAGGTCTTGAGCGGGAAGGATATCCGCGATAAGCTCGATTTGCGTTCCTCTGACTTCACATGGAGCCGTAAAGGTAGTAGTATTATCATCTCCACGAAGGGCTACGGCCACGGTGTCGGCATGAGCCAATACGGCGCCAATGGGATGGCTGCGGAGGGCAAAAACTATCAGGACATTGTTAAATACTATTATCAAGGGGTCGACATCACGAAGGCGGATAGTATGTTGGCGACGATCACGGCGAAGAAATGATAGAGTTGATGTGTGAGCCAGGCTTTAGTGCCTGGCTTTTTTGTGTGCTAGTCAAAAGTGAAAGTGGCAGGTAAAATGAATGACCGCTAGATAATTGTGAAAGATTATCGAAAAAAAGTATTTTTAATAGGATTCATAATGGCAATGAAGAAATAGATAAAAAATAGAAAGGATTGGTGCTTATAATTGAAAAACCTCTTACTCCTTCATTAGCAGAGCCTTCGGGGTAGTTCTACAGATCAAACATATTGACTCCCCTAAAATCGCTCATAAAATCTTAACACCCAGGAACTTACCCTCCACAGGGACCGTATCTATCATTCCCCCTCAAAAAAAAATTCCATAACCCATGCATAAAATCATTCCCACTGTCGAAAGATAAGATTTTAAAAAAATTTTTTCACCTGTGTATATAATTCTACTTATCTGTTCAGAATGATTGCTGAGGTGATGAAAATGAGAGAGGAAGAAAACAAACGATCTTCTCAAGGTTCCAGCGTTAAACGCTTTTTCAAAAAGCGTTGGGTATTTCCAGCCATTTATATTGCAAGTGCAGCACTCATTTTAACCGGGGTTCTGTGGTATCAATCTTATAGCAGCTCCACAAACAAATACAGCTACAATGCTCAGGAAAAAGGCAACAACCAGCTATTGAAGTGAACAAAGCAATGGAAAACTTCAAAATGCCTGTGGCCAATGCAAGTGACGCTGTCGTAAAAATGGGATTCTATGATTTCAAAGCTAGCCCAAAAGACCAGGAAGCGGCATTAGTATTCTACAATAATACGTACCAACCGAATACTGGTATCGACATTACGTCCAAGGACAGCAAAGCCTTTGATGTTACGGCATCCTTAAGCGGTACGGTCACACGTGTCGATGAAGATGCTGTGTTAGGGAATGTCATTGAAATCGAGCATGACAAAGGGATTGTCACACAATATCAATCCGTTAAAGACATGAAGATCAAGGTTGGCGATCAAGTAAAACAAGGACAAGTTATTGCCACGGCTGGACAAAGCTTGTACAACAAAAATGCTGGAACGCATGTACATTTTGAAATTCGCAAAGACGGCGTTGCTGTAAATCCAACTAACTATTTCAACAAACCGTTAAGCGCTTTACAGGAAGATACATCAGCAACAGACCAAACAAATACAACAAACGATCAGTCAAAAACAACGGTTCCTGATGCAAAAAAAAATCTCCAACAGGACCAAGGCAGCTCATCGACTGACGGACAAAATGGAACTTCCACTGATGGAACATCAACACCATCCGACAACTCGTCCGATTCAATTGATAATACAAACTCATAATAGTGAAACAAAAGGGGGAAGGGGATAACTTCCTCTTTTTTTGCGTCTTGTTTCAAAAACCTTCTTTTTGAAAAAGAACCTTGTTGGCGAGACTGACATATTTTGAATTTTATATAAAATTCGGCACACTCCAAAAGTCTATTTTTAGCAAATATGTTAAAATGTTAATAAAAGGGGTGTTTTGCTTGAAAAAGATACTAGGGATTCTGCTCATTTTTGTCGCGATTCTCGCTGGCTGCAGCAAGGAACCCACGCCACAGGATCGGTTCTCGGAATACATAGCGCTATGGAATCAGCAAAAGTTTGATAAGATGTATGATTACCTTTCAAATGATAGCAAACAGAAAATCTCACAAAAGGATTTTACAAGCCGCTATCAAAAAATCTACAAAGACCTTCAGATTACTGACCTCAAGATTGACTACAAGAAGCCAAAAGACGATAAGCAGGCCAAAGGAAATACCGCTGCTTACACATTTTCTGCGAAAATGAACAGCATCGCTGGCGTTATTCAATTTACCCACCAAGCCAAACTACAAAAGGAAGAGAGAGATAAACAGAATAACTGGTATTTGAACTGGGACTCTACGTTTATTTTTCCAAACTTAAAGGATGGTGACTCCGTCGGCATTTCAACGACAGCGCCTGTAAGAGGGGAAATCTTCGACCGCAACGGCAATGGTCTGGCGGTGAACGGTCAGGTGTACGAGGTTGGCGTGATTCCTGGAAAACTAGGAGCACAAAAGGACCAAACGATTCAGCAATTATCGGCACTTCTAAAATTATCGCCAGATCAAATCAACAAATCGGTGGGTGCCAGCTGGGTGAAGCCAGACCTGTTTGTGCCGCTTAAAAAAGTGTCGGATCCTGTGTTGATCGCCCAATTAATCAAGCTCGAGCCCGTCCAAACAAAAAAAGGGCCCGCATTTACCCTTACGCCGGGGCCGGCAGCTCATTTAATCGGTTATGTCGGCCAATCATGGCCGATGAATTGGAAAAGCTGAAAGGCAAAGGGTACACAAGCAACGATATCATCGGAAAACGAGGTCTCGAGCAAGTCTATGACGAGCAGCTCAGAGGCACGACCGGTGTGAAAGTCACGATTAATAAGAAAGCGGGCGGCGAAGAGGTGCTCGCGGAAAAACCAGTGGTGAATGGCAAACAGCTGAAGCTCACCATCGATGCCAACCTACAGTTGAAACTTTTTGGCGAACTCAACGGGGAAGCTGGCTCATCTGCGGCAATGAACCCTATTACCGGTGAAACGCTAGCACTGGTCAGCAGCCCGTCCTTTGACCCGAACCAAGCTACGTTAGGTTACTCGGCAGATGATTGGAAGGCCCTCCAGGATAACCCGCAGCAGCCGTTAACAACGCGCTTCAAGCAAGCCTATGCCCCAGGATCAGTGATGAAGCCAATTACGGCTTCTATCGGGCTTGAAAGCAAGGCAATTAGCCCTGAGCAATCGCTAGCAATCATAGGGCCGAAATGGCAGAAGGATGCCTCATGGGGCGGCTATTTCGTGACACGTGTCCACGAATCCAACCCAGTGAATCTAGAAAGTGCACTCGTGTTTTCAGATAATATTTACTTTGCACAAGCTGCTTTGAAAATTGGCAAGGATGCCTTCACGAATGGTTTGAAAAATTTCGGATTCGGCGAGGCGCTCGTCTATCCATTCCCACTGGAAGCATCGCAGATTGGCGGGCTGGGGAGTGAAATTTCCCTCGCAGATTCTGGATATGGGCAGGGGCAAGTTCAAATGAGCATCGTCCATCTAATGGAAACCTATACCCCATTTGTTAATGGTGGCAATATGATTAAGCCAGTGTTGTTGATGGATGATCAAAAGAGCCAGGTGGTAAAGGCGGCGCTGGTTTCAAGTGGAAACGCTGGGGTGATTTCGGGAATGCTGCGGAAGGTGGTCGGTGACCCAGGTGGAACCGCCCATGCCGCAGACATCCCAGGATATCCGTTATCCGGCAAAACCGGTACCGCCGAAATCAAGCAAAAACAAGGCGTAACCGGAACCGAAAACGGCTGGTTCATCGCCTACAACGCCACTTCGCCGAACCTGATGATCGCGATGATGATCGAGAACGTTCAGGGTCGGGGCGGGTCGCAGATACCAGTGAAGAAAGTTAGAGATGTATTTACGCAAGTGAAATAGAAGTTTTGAAAATAACGCCTGGGGTCCCAGGCGTTATTTTTTATGTAGGGAAGTGGTGTGGATGTGTGAAACATTGAAAGTGGCCGGTAAAATGTATGAAACTGGCATGTGGAACATTTAGCTTTAATCAAATCAAAAGAAAAAGCTAGGAAAACTCCTAGCTTTTTTGTGAATTTATACTGGTGCTTCCATTCCAAATGCGACCCACTCTTCTTTAGCAGGTCCATAGGCTCCACTTACTGGGATTCCCGCCTGGCGCATTAAGATCGTTATCTGTCCACGGTGATGAACTTCGTGTTTGAGGAAACTATACAAAAGATAATCTGTCTTCCAATTCATTCCGAAAAAATTAACGGTTTCTTGCAAATTTTCGTCCTTCAACTGCGTTTGCACTGCATCAAGAAGGGCCTGCGATGTCTGCTGGTAGGCTTGGGAAATAGCAGCGGCAGTCGCAGGTGCTTCCTTTTCCTGAGGTACTTCAAACTTAACACCAGCTGAATGAAGCATTGCCGCACTTTGTGCCAAATGCCAGGCAAGGAAGCCGAGCGTCCGAAAGCCTCGAGCGACCTCTTGCTTAAGAGATTCATCCGTAAGGGCATTCAACAATTTTAGGGTGACTTCAGATTCGCCTTTGTAATCTTCAATAAAGGATTGAACGGATTGATATATCCTTTAACCTCCAATTTAAACTGTACTTCGTATGTAGAATTCTACACTTAACTAGAATTACCTGCTTCAGCTAATATTATTATCCGGACGCCACTGAAACTTCTCCAAATCAATAACCCCATTTAGCCCAATCTCAATGCCCTCGCTCTCCAATGAAAACAATTGCTCCTGATGCGACTCATCATCCTGAATGGCAATCTGCCCCTTCGAGTTAATCACCCGGTGCCATGGGAGGCGGTGCTTCCTGCTCATCGAGTGGAGGGCGCGTACTACCTGCCTGGCCGCACGTGGACTGCCTGCAAGCCCGGCAATCTGGCCATAAGTCATCACCCGGCCTCCGGTATATTTTTAATGATTTCAATTACTCTTTCGGTAAAAGGTTGCATAGGGTTGTTCCTTTCAATGGCAATTTCCACATTTAGAGTTAGAGAAGTTTGGTTGTATTAGGTGAACTATTCTCATTATATACCATGGAGTAGATATTATTTTAACGGGATTTTAATGTACAATATCCAATCTTCATGTACGAAAACCCCATTTTTCGAAAAGTTTCTTTCGACATTTTTTATCGACAAATTTCTTGGGAAATAATTAGGTTTGGTGGTAATTTCCTTAAAAACTCCTGTAAACATAGGGCTTAGCGTGAATGTCGAATGAAGGGGGCCGAGAGGATTGTAGGGCTTAATATGTCCAATTTTCAAAAAACTTACGATATTCATTGTCCTGATTGAGTTTTTCTTGCATATTCCCGTATCCAAGCTAATAAAATGTTACAAACCTTTACAAAGAGAGTGTTTGAGGTGAGGAGTCGTTTGAAGATAATGGGTATTCAGTTGGGGATGTGATTATTCCTTGTATTTTTCGGAGCAGTATTTCGTCAAAGTGATAAGCGGGTCTCATTTCACACTTCTCACATCCAATTTAGGGAGGGCGAGTGGTGTGCACGATTACATCAAAGAGAGAACTATCAAGATTGGAAAGTATATCGTGGAGACGAGGAAAACGGTTCGCGTCATTGCGAAGGAGTTTGGCGTATCCAAAAGTACAGTCCATAAGGATTTAACAGAGAGACTTCCTGAAATTAATCCGGAACTTGCAAACGAAGTAAAAGAAATATTAGATTATCATAAATCGATCAGACACCTGCGGGGCGGGGAAGCGACAAAGATGAAGTACCAGAAAGAAGAAAGAGAAGGCGAGGCTGTTAAGTAAGCAGCCTTTTTTGGAGAAATAGTTAAGAAATTTTCACGACTTTTTAAGAACATTCTCATGAATTCTCCGATTGCGACATTATTCAGCTGAAATTTACATCTTTTATTATTAAAAGTATGGAAATTTTAATGGGTATGATACAATATACAATTAGGAAAGTATGTGTATTCACTTTCAAGGAGGAAAGAAAGAGAATGTTTGCTAGGGATATTGGAATTGATTTAGGTACGGCTAACGTGTTAATCCACGTGAAGGGCCGTGGTATCGTATTGAATGAGCCTTCCGTTGTGGCAATTGATAAGAATAACAACCGCGTTCTTGCTGTTGGTGAGGAAGCTCGCCGCATGGTTGGACGTACACCTGGGAATATTGTTGCGATTCGTCCGCTTAAAGATGGCGTCATCGCTGACTTTGATGTGACAGAAGCAATGTTAAAGCATTTTATTAATAAATTGAACGTGAAGGGCTTTTTATCGAAGCCGCGCATTTTGATTTGCTGCCCGACGAATATTACCAGTGTTGAGCAAAAGGCAATCAAGGAAGCTGCTGAAAAGAGCGGCGGCAAAAAGATTTATCTCGAAGAAGAACCAAAGGTTGCGGCAATCGGTGCGGGAATGGATATTTTCCAACCGAGCGGCAATATGGTAGTGGACATCGGGGGAGGAACGACGGATGTTGCTGTCCTTTCAATGGGCGATATCGTGACTTCTTCCTCCATCAAAATGGCCGGCGACAAGTTCGACATGGAGATTCTCAACCACATCAAGCGTGAGTACAAATTGTTGATCGGTGAACGTACAGCTGAAAATATTAAAATCAATATTGGTACCGTATTTCAAGGATCACGCTCGGAAGAAATGGAAATCCGCGGCCGTGACATGGTTAGCGGCTTACCGCGCACAATCACGGTTCATTCCGAAGAAATCGAACAAGCATTGCGCGAATCGGTTGCCGTTATCGTTCAAGCGGCAAAAAGCGTTCTTGAGCGCACACCGCCAGAATTGTCAGCGGACATTATTGACCGCGGCGTCATCTTGACCGGTGGCGGGGCCTTGCTGCACGGTATCGACATGCTGCTTGCGGACGAACTGAAGGTTCCCGTATTAGTTGCTGAAAATCCGATGGACTGCGTGGCAATTGGAACAGGCATCATGCTTGATAACATTGATCGTTTGTCGAAGAGAAAGTTAGTATAAGCATAAAAAGTCTAATGCAAGGGCGAGACAAGCCTGGGGCATTGGGCTTTTTTATTTTGGGCTTGAGAAGGTTCACATAGTTAATGTGTATGTTTAAATAATTTTTTATAATAGAATGGATATATGCGTCAAAATTTTTCTGAAAAAATGAAGCTTGTCACTGAGCTGAACTTGTAAAGTCTGCCAGATAGAGTCAATTTTTTAAAATGGTTATAATATACATAAACAGGAATTCGGTAAAAGGGGAATAGGAATGGCTGTCAATGATCCGACGAAATCGAGAGAAGAGTATAAGAAAATAAAGCAAATTGAGCCGGAAGCGGCGCAGCCTGTTCGGGTCCGGCTAATTCCGATATGGCTTCGATTGGTCATTTTGGTTGTGCTCATCTTTGTTTGCGTGGTGAGCGGAGCGGCGGTTGGGTATAGCATGCTTGGAAATGGAAAGCTTGTAGATGTTTTTAAACAGTCGACTTGGACGCATATCCGCGATTTGGTGGAAAAAGAATAATTCGTGAGGAAGGGAGAAATCCCTTCCTTTTTGTCTATCCTTAATAGTAGAATAGAAATAATAGCTAGTTACTAGTAGGAGGTACTAAAATGTTAGATGTTACGCAAATTAAAGAAATCATTCCACATCGTTATCCGTTTTTGTTGGTTGATCGGATTTTGGAGGTTGACGAAGGAAAACGTGCGGTTGGCATTAAGAATGTAACGGCGAATGAGGAGTTTTTCAATGGCCATTTTCCTGATTATCCGGTGATGCCGGGTGTTTTGATCGTTGAGGCGTTGGCACAGGTTGGGGCTGTTGCGGTTTTGATAAAGGAAGAAAATCGTGGCCGGTTAGCTTTTTTTGCAGGGATTGATAGCTGCCGCTTTAAAAGACAGGTAAAGCCTGGTGACCAGCTTCGTCTAGAGGTCGAAATGGTGCGCTTAAGGGGTCCGATTGGAAAAGGGAAAGGCCGTCGCCACTGTTGATGGGGAGATTGCGTGCGAAGCGGAGATTACGTTTGCGCTCGGGGAAAAGAAGGAATAGGAATTCATCTCCATCTGTTAAAAAGGAAAAGAAAAATGACCGGAGAAGCTTCCGGTCATTTTTTACGTACTTTTTACTTTTAACTTTGGCTTGCTTTTTATTTTTTCTTTGAATTCGGCGAGGAGGGACTGGCCTTCGAGACCCTTTTGCAGTAAATTTTCGAGCAGCAGCTCGGAATAATCGCTCCGGTTGCGGCGCAATTGGCCTTCGAGCAAGACGCTAATGTGATTCTCAAATTTGTTCAATGTGCAAATCTTTGTTTGAAAATAAGCAGGGGCATTTTCCTTTTTCGTGATAACAGCCTCGACAATAATGTCTCGCTCTTGCTCAGAAATTTTTTTGAAATAATCATAGAGGGATAAATCTGTGTATGCCTCAAGCAGCCAAGTGGAGCGTTCGTCCTCTTTATTAAGAATTAATCCATCCACCAATGGAACTTCAACTGCAGTCCCATCTTCCACCACTTCCAATGAGTATAACTTAAAGGATTTCATTTCCGAGATTACCTCCTGTCATTTAATTACACTTTCTTCATCAGCATTTTTTATCAAAGGAGTTTCTTTTTCTAAATTATAACATACGTCGAAAGGAAGCAAATGTCGAAAAATATTCGTCGAAATTTGCAAATTTGTTATCTTGATGCAAAATAGGCATAGAACTTTGTCATTTCTCCTAGAGAAAAGGGTGTTTTCGTTGCAAAAGGGGGCCTAAAAACATCCTTTTCGCGATTTTACAGCAAGGGCAGGCGAGAGATATGATAGAGCCATCAAAAGGAGAGGAGATGTGTAAATGATCAATCAAGTCACACTTGTCGGGAGGTTGACTAAGGATCCGGAAATCAAAAAGACGGCAGAGGGAACGGCGGTCGCCAATGTGACGCTCGCTATGAATCGCCACTTCCGAAACCATAACGGGGAGATTGATACGGATTTTGTTCAATGCACACTTTGGAGGAAAGCAGCTGAAAATACTGTTCAGTACTGTCGGAAGGGCTCGGTCGTCGGAATCACCGGCAGGCTGCAAACCCGCCATTACGACAACCAGGATGGAAGAAGGATTTATATAACCGAGGTGGTGGCGAAACCGTCCGCTTCCTAAGCGCGAAGCCGCACGATGAACGTACAAGCCAACCGAAGGAGGAAATGCCACTTGCATTCTAATACCGACGCTGCCAACAGTTTAGAACAGCTACTTGAAAGTCTCATCAAAATGGTCGGCAAGGCCAATCAAAACATGAACAACCTCCAAATTCGCGTCAACCAGCTAGAATGCCTCATCAGGGTCGAGTTAAAGGAACGAGGCTCCATCCCAAACTACTCTACAGATATACCAGCGCCCACCTTTTCCGAAACTCATTGATATTTTAAAAAAAATTCCCCGTACCTTTGTTTTGCTTGCTATAGAAAATCAAACATCTCCCCGCAATAAACTCCGACTTGGCGTTTCCGGCAGTACGTTTGCCGGGAATTTTTTTTGGTTAGGTCTTGTGTTGAGGTGGTCCAGGGAGGTTCGCTTTTCGTGGAAAAAAATAAAAAATAGTCTGTAGTTCAACTTTTTAGTATAAATAATGTTCAGCGGGCTATACTTTTAGAAAAACCCCCCTGTTTTTTTTATAGAAGCCGCTGAACATATGAATTCAGCGGCTTCTTTGTGTTTATAGTTTGTTTTTGTGCTTATTATTTACCTTGATCGTATTGATGATTAAATCGATATAAAAAGCCCTTCGTTTTGGCGGCATTAAATGAAGGTCAAATAGCGCTTTTGTAAGTTAGGCTCTTGCTGGAGCAGTTGAAGAATGGTGTTTAACTCTTGGTCTTCAAGCCTTTCCTTCAAAAGATAGCCGGACTCCTCGGTTTTAAAAAGCAATTGGTCCAATTCTTCTACTAAATATTCTTTCTCCACTTGATAGACTTCCGCAAATTTGAGTACCGTTTGATAGTTGGGAATGTTTTTTCCTGTTTCATAGTGACTAATGGTCGAACGGTCCATCACCATAAGGTCGGACAGGGTCTGTTGCGACCAATTGCGATCGTCGCGCAGTTTCCTTAATAAAAGAGGCTAAGACAGAATTTGATATAAGATTTAAAAAGGAGTAATCAAAAGTGTACGCTGACAGAGGACAAAAATGTCGTTTTGTCCACGAACGGTGTCAGGCACCATGCTGTTTTCCCCCTTTTATGACAAAATGAGATACATTTTTAATGATTTTGTAATATGACTGGTACATTGATTTGGTATAACTAGTGTAAAGGGGGAAAGTGTATGCAAAGTATAAAGCGTATGATTCTCGTAATTTTTACATGCTTCTTGTGTGTTTCGGGTACTGTGGTGACACATGCACAAACAAATACAGAAGCATTACAAAATGTCCAGCAGCAGCTTGATCAGCAGGCAAAAGAAAAGCAATCAGTTCAGCAAGGGATGGACACAATACAACAAGAAATGCAATCTTTAAATACATATATTTCAGAAAATACAAATGCAATGGCAAAAACGCAGGAGAAAATTGCAGCAACAAATAAACTCATTGAAGAGAAAAAAGAAGAAATTGTCACACTTGAGGATAAGATGCTTGCTCGAAAGGGTGTTATGAAACAAAGGCTCGTGGCTCTCCAGCATGATAATAATCTTAGTATGGTGATTAGAGTTCTATTAGAAGCTAAAAGTCTTGATGATTTCATTCAACGCGCAAGTGCCGTGTCGGCCTTTTTAGTGCAGATAACGATATTTTAGGAGCACAGCAAGAAGATCTTCAAAAGATTGAAGTAGATAAAAAAGAGATTGATAGTCAACAACAAAGTTTACAAGAGGATCAAAAGTCTCTTGCTAAGCAGCAGGCAGATCTCAATGTGAATTTGCAAAAGAGGCAGGAAAATTTAACGTCAATGCAACAAAAATATAGTCAAATTGATCAGCAAATGGCGGCTTCCCAACAGCAAAAGGCAGGAATTGAAGCGCAGATTAAAGCGGCTCAAGATGCGCTGCGTATTCAACAAGAACAGGCACAAAGGCAGGCAGCAGCACAACAAGCCGCCTATCAGGCTGCACAAGCTACACAAGCTACTGCGTCAGCCCAGCCGAGAACCCCAACCCCAACAGTACAAGCAGGCAGTGGCCAAGAATTGTATGTCACTGCAACCGCATACAGTTGGCAAGACTCCGGTGCGGTAACAAGGTTAGGCTACAATATTCAACAGAATCCAAATATGAAGTTGATTGCCGTAGACCCGTCTGTTATTCCTTTAGGAAAGAAAGTATGGGTAGAAGGGTATGGTGTGGCCGTTGCAGGTGATACGGGCGGTGCGATTGTCGGTAATCGAATCGACATCTTAATGCCATCCAGTGCGGCTGCCAATGCATATGGCAGAAAGACTGTAAAAGTTGTCATTTTAGACTAGTAATAGAACGAAATGTCTAGGAAAATTGGCAGGACCTTTCGTCATACAAAAGGGGATCTAACATAGGAAAAATGTTAGATCCCCTTTTTTGTCCATTTTTGTTTGTTCCCCTGAAGTGAAAAGCACCATTGTCCTCGTGGTGTGGACAAATTGATTGAAATGTCCACGAGCGGTGCCTGTCACCGGGAGTTACCCCAAATACACCAAATCCTTTAGTTCGTCCGTGGATAGTTCGGTGATCCAGTTTTCGCTTTGGATGATTTGGTCGTTTAGGAATTGTTTCTTTTCGAGCATGGCATCGATTTTTTCTTCTAATGTGCCGGTGCAGATGAGCTTGTGCACATGGACGAAGCGCGATTGGCCGATGCGGTAGGCACGGTCGGTGGCCTGGTTTTCAACGGCTGGGTTCCACCAACGGTCATAGTGGATGACATGATTCGCCGCGGTCAAGTTCAGCCCGGTGCCGCCCGCTTTCAACGATAACAGGAACACGGGGAACTCCTGATTTTGGAACCGCTCAATCATGGAGTCACGCTGCGTCTTTGGCACACTTCCGTTCAAAAACGGGACCTCAATGCCAAATTTCTTCTTCAATGTACTTTTAATCATCTCGCCCATTCCGATATATTGCGTGAAAATCAAGCAGCTCTCGCCTTGCTCCAAAACGGCGTCAATCAAATCGACGAGCTTCTCTAGTTTATTGGAGCGCTCAAGGAGCTGGCGCGTTGCCGACTTTTCTTTTAAATATAGAGCGGGGTGGTTGCACAGCTGTTTTAAGCGGCTCAGCATTTGTAAAATTAACCCTTTACGCTCAAATCCCGACAATTTCTCAATCTCAGCAAACGTATCATGGATAAGCTGCTCATACAATGAAGCCTGTTCGGCTGTAAGCGGGCAGTACTCTTTTTGCTCTTGCTTATCAGGCAGGTTGAGGGCAACCTCTTCATCCTTTTTCGTCCGCCGTAATAAGAATGGCCTGATCAACGCTTGCAGCTCCGTCACTTTTTCCTTTTTCTCATCTTTTTCAATCGGGATCACGAACTTCTTCTGAAAATGACCTAGGCTGCCGAGATACCCATGATTGGTAAAATCAAAAATCGACCATAACTCTGATAAGCGGTTTTCCATCGGTGTGCCAGTCAAGGCGATGTGATGGTGGCCTTTCAGACTGCGAACGGCCTTCGATTGCTTCGTCTGGGAATTCTTAATGTTTTGCGCCTCATCGATCGCAATCGAGCTCCAAATCAGTGATTCAAATTCCTCCGAATCTAGGTGACTCAAACCATATGAGGTCAACACGACATCAGCCGCTTTTACTTTTTCCGTAAAAGCTTCATCCTTTAGACGGTTTGAACCGTAATGCAGATATACGTCCATATCTGGTGCAAAACGTTCCAGCTCCTTTTGCCAGTTGCCAAGCACGGAAGTCGGGCAGATAATCAATGCAGCCTTCGTCGGGACCTTGGTTGGCTCATCTTCCTGATTTTTCTTGCGACGGGTTTTGGTGGTGTCAGGCACCACCGCGGTCTCTTCTTCTGCTGATTCTTTAACCATCAACAAATAAGATATCAGCTGAACAGTTTTTCCAAGACCCATATCATCGGCGAGGCAGGCGCCAAACCCGTACTGACGCAAAAACCAGAGCCAGCTCATCCCGAGCTGCTGGTAAGGCCAAAGTTCACCGTTTAGCCCCGTTGGTACCTTCTGTAGTGGAATTTCATGCACTTCTGACAGTTGCTTGATCATTTGCTTCCACTGTCGATTTAATTCAATTTGGATCTTCGCAAACACTTTTGGATTCTCAAGTTCATCCTCTGATGCGGTCGACTCAATAAGCTCCTGCTCGAGCAAATCGCGAACATGCAGGCCTTCTTTTTCCGCCCGTTTCATTAAGTCTTGAATCTGCCGGATAAATTGTGGATCCAGCTTGACCCAGCGGCCACGAATGTAGACAAGCCGCCTTTTTTCCTCGACAAGCTTCCCAAATTCTTCCTCAGACAGGTCAACGCCGTTCATCGAGAATCGCCAGTTAAAGTCGAGCATGGCCTGCAGCCCGACAAACGACGCCCGATGGCTTCCAGTACCTTTCAGCGCTGCTTTCACCTTTAGGTTGGCATTTTTCATCGCCTGCCACCAGGAAGGGAGGAGAATCTCAACATCCAGCGCCACCAATGTTTCACTTGCCTCAGTTAAAAACATCCAAGCCTCCTCTTCAGAAAGTCGGGATTTGAGGCGGTGAGGGGCAGTTGGTTGGCTAAGGTTATCAGCCGAACCGCCTGCTTCAATCGCGACATCTTTGGCCCCACCATCTCCAATCGCCACATCCACGCGATCCTCACGTAACCACGGTATCAACCGCAACCAACGGCTTTGCTCACGTTCGACCTTTTCCAAATATGGCCGCCATTTTGCCGGAAGGGTTGAATCCACTCCGTAAACCTCATCACTATTTTTTTTACCACGCAAAAATACATCGAGGCTCCATTCGCCTTCGCCATCAATCGGTTCATCGAGGCGCAAGCCGACAGTAAACGGCGTTTCGCTCTCCTTAATTCCAACCCACTCTAGCCAGCTCTCCTCATCAAAATAACGGGCGAGCTCGCCACCGGAAATATTGTGCTCTTTCAACAAATCGAGCTTGGGCCCGAACAGCTCCTTCATCGCCGAATTTCTGGTCAGGTATGAATCGAGCGCACTGTTGTATAAATCGGAGATGAAGACCTTCACATTACCTGTCCCAGGATCATCTTTCGTTCGCGCACCATTCTCAACCTCCTGCTCCCAAAAGGATGGGTCGAACTCATCTTTTACCCGTTCCGGAAGCTGCCAGCGGAAGTCTCCGTGCTCCCACACCGAAAAGTCGGGGAGCCAATCCTTCTCCAAAATCCCCTCATAGAGAGCATGCGCGGCGGCGAGGCAGATCTCCGATTCTTCGCTCCAGTCCCACTCAATGAAACGATTGAACGACTCCTTGGCAAAAAGCGTGACTAGCTGCCAGCCGCTAACCACCACGCCCAGAGCCCCATTTTGCGTCTCTGTTTCCAGAATCGTCCCAAAGAAGCTTTCTTCATGACGGCTAAAAACGAGGTTCTTCCAAGCGGCAGGATCCATCAAGTGTCCCCGCTCATCCTCAGCGGCCAAAAGATACCGCTCTTCATCTAATTTGATTGTCCGCAATTTAATAAATCTTGTTTTAAGCATCGATCAATATGCTCCTTTTGCATTCATCGTACTTAGGTGTAGGTCCGTTGGGCTATCAAAATAGCCACAACCCTCAACACAGATGAACTCCTATAAAAAATTCATCCAAAAAACGGGCGGATCCCAATTTGTCCATCTGAGGTGGGCATATTGGAGGAGTGTCCACCAACGGTGACAGGCACCAAAAAGAGGCACCAAAAAGTGGACTCACACCTCAATCAGCTTACTCCTCCTGCATTCCTCATGGAACGCTCGCAGCCGTTTGGTTTTATCCAGTAGGGTTTCAAAAAAGTACTCCCAGTCATCCAAGCGCTTCATCTTTTTATATAATGTCCGCAGTTTCTTAAGGTGCCGGACCGCTAACTTATAGCTTTGGCGGTTTTTTTGATCAATCTCGCGCTGGGCCAGCTGATGGAGCATGCCGAGCAGCACCTCTGGCTTTTCTTTTTCAATCAACTTCACGCGATCCTTCGGGAGGTCATAATAGTTCAAGCCTACATACGCCTGAAGCTCGCTCCACCGATCATACTGGCCGCGCTCGAATAACATATATTCATAATCGGCGAAACTGTACGGCAGCGTCTTCAGCAGCGCGCGCTCGAACAAGTCCGTGCGCCCATTTTCAACACAAAAGGGTGCGATCGCCTTCAACGCCGTTTTCGTAAAGCTCGAGCACGAATGATAGCCGCCCAACTCTTCCAAATACGCTTTTAATTTTTGCAAAAATAACTCAATCACTGGACTAACACGTTTCCACGCTTTCTGATGTGAGAATAGGTCAATCCAATGGATTAAATAAGGAGTGACCACTTCATCCCCAACGCGACCGACCATTTTCAGTGCTGCCTCATCGTTATGGAGCAAGAAATTCAAATGAATTCCGGCAATCATCAATGGCAGCGGGTTCTCCCAATCCTGCAGCAGCTTCATCCGTTCACGAATTTTCCCGGCTTCTTCCTCACGCCACACTTTCTTTTTAAAAAGATTCGACCACAACAGGCGGTAGAGATAAACTCGTTCAAGCTCCAAACCCTTCGCGGCCGTCAGCAGCTCGAAGGCATCGTCCTTCAATTTCAGGATAAACTCATCAAAATCGAACGGCAGCGATTGAATGCCAATTTTCTGCACAAGATCGTCGGCATCGTCCATCATATTATGAAATAAATGAAGGTAGGCGCGCTTCACCATGTCCTCGGTATGCCCCGATTGCTCACTTAGCACAGCTAACTTTTTAAAAGAAATAACAATTCCGACCAGCTCATATAGCAGGCGCCATTCCTGCTCAACCGGCGCACTAGCGTGAATCCGCCGCTCGTAAATTTGGAACAGCTCCGTGATGATAAACGGGCTCGTGTACTTTTTCGAAGCGAGCAGCGTATCAAAACTGACCTCGAATGAGTGGACCCAGCGACTGTAATCGGGCTTCAACACACCGTTCGCCTTGATCAAATCCTTCGCCGTCTGCAGGCCCCAGGTCGTGAACTCCTTCTTTTCCTTCATCGGCTCGCGCCACTCCTCGACCCATTCGGCAACACTGCCAATTTTCGCATAAGCAGTAAAAAATACAGCCATCTGGTGGCGACACAAGCCTTCATACGGGCACGAGCACTCACTCATTGATAAAAATGTGAGATCAAGCTGGACCTTAACCGGCGTCACATCCTGCACAGTCGCCGTCACCAAATCCTCCCCAAAATGTAGCTGCCCGACCGTCCCTTGCCGGTAGAGCATCAATCCTTTTTGAACGAGCTTCGCATCCTCTGCGTCATGCGGATGCAACAGCTCCCGCACCTCATTCGAAAGGTGTTGCAATTCTATCGATTCCAAAGCAACGCCCCCCTTTTCTAAAAAAATCCGAAAAAACCATATTCCTTTATTATACCCAAAAATTCGCCGATAGAGGAGTGAGAGTTAAGAAAGATGAAGGTTTCCATAAAAAAAAGACCTCTCATTCGTAAAAGGTCTTAGGAATTATTAAAGTAGCCGTTATGAGTGGCACCATTCAAATCGATTATTTAACAATATACGGCATTTCGAAAGATCAAATTGATATCGTTCCTGATAACCCAAGCGTGCTTTCCGCTCCGCAATCAGGAAGGGTAGATGCCATTGAAATGACAGGACCATCGCTTCAGGCCGTTTTAGATACAGCAAAAGATAAGAGCATTGAGCGGGTGAAGAATTTTGAACAGCCTGTGATTGATGGGAAAAGTGTCCGTGGCTACGGGGCATCGGTATTCCGCCAGAATTTGATAATTTTAAAAAGCCTTTAATGCTGAACTAAAGGAGATGGAAGATTCAGATGAACTGCTTAAAATTATTAAACCATTCGGTTTTACAGAACAAGAACTTTCAGGGAATCAAACAGCTGAACAGTTAGCGAATAAAAAATTGTATCGGATAGTGGCGGCTGAACTCCGTAAATGGCAGGACCTTACCAAATAAAAAACTAGCCCCCGCAATGATCGAGGGCTGGCTTATGTCATGTTAATAGAATCTCTTGATCCCATCTAAATGCGTTGTGTAATAGGGATTAGATAAATTGGCGATGGATATTCCGTGTTTCTCGTCGGCGTGGATGAATTGGTTGTCGCCGATGTAGATGCCCATGTGTGAGACGCCTGATTTATATGTATTTTCGAAGAATACGAGATCGCCCGGTTTTGGTGTGTCGACGTAGTAGGAGCGGCTGTAGTAGCCTGCAGCTGAATAACGGCCGATGGAAAGACCCGCATGATTTGCTACATAATAAATGAGTCCACTGCAGTCAAACCCGGATAAAGAGCTGCCGCCCCATACATAAGGGATTCCCATCAAACTTTTGGCGATGGTGACAAATTGCGTTTCATCAAAAGTTGTCGGCGTTGGCGTCGGAGTTGGTGCAACCTGACTCGGCGCCGACGAAACCTGACTCGGGGTCGGCGCAGCCTGACCGGTTACCTTCAAGCTTTGTCCAACATAAATTCTATCTGAGCTCAGATTATTGAGTGATTGCAACTGTAGAACCGTCAAACCGAATTGACGTGCAATCCCCCCAAGTGTATCGCCGCTTTTAACGGGATAATTAGTAGTTGGGTTTGGAGTCGGTGTTGGTGCTGGTGTTGGAACTGATGTGCTAGGCACTCCAGATGTCGACACCTTCAACGTTTGTCCGGCATAAATCCTATCCGAAGTTAGATTATTGAGCGATTTCAGTTGGGCGACAGTCATACTATATTTTACCGCAATTTTACTAAGGCAATCGCCACTTTGAACGCTATAATCAGACTGCGATGAAGAAGTGGCTGCAGCTGGTATTGTCTTAGGTGCTTGTGTTCCCGATGTCGTTGGTGCCGAAACCTTCAGTGCTTGTCCGATGTAAATAATCGTGTTATCGAGATTGTTCCATAGCTTTAGTTCGCCGACTGTGACGTTAAAGCGATTGGCGATTTTGATCAGGGCATCACCTTTTACGACGGTATAGGTGGTTTGTGCTGTGGCAGTTGTTGTTGTTGTGGAAACCTTGAGGGTCTGATTCTGATAGATAAGATCGGAATGTAGCCCATTCAAAGTCTTCAAATTGCTCACACTGGTATGAAATTTCGAGGCAATTTGCGATAAGGAATCTCCGCTTTGAACCTGATAGCTGTCAGCAAAGGCAGTTCCTGCATAAACCGTCGAAAAGAGAGCTGCTGTCGATAAAGCACAGACAATGGTTTTTTTCATCTAATAATCACCTCTATTATTCTCATTTTCTATTATTTTACCATGAATTACCTCTATTTCGTACAAAAAGATGCAAATATTGACAATTTGGGCCCTTTGTAGGGGTCCTTTTGAGTAGTAAAATCGTAAATTTGTGGAATTACGCTGAAAGTCCGCGAAATAAAGAGGAAAGCCCGCGGGAATCGCGGGGAAAGACAGTGTTACCAATAGAAAGAGAGAATAATATCAAACTTTTCGTTATGCAATTATTAGAGAAGTTACTTCTATTTGAATTAGATCGGAAAGAAGTGAAGAACGTATGATTGTTTATGACAACCATTTCAATTAATGAATGGTTTATTATTCTTTGGATTATGCAAAAAGTATTTTACTCCTCGTTTATTAAATGGTAAGAGTTTCATATCAGCAATCAAGTGGCTAGATTATGTTTTCACATCCTTAATCGCACCATAGGTGTTACCCTACTGTAATTTACTAAGGTGCGCTTTTCTTGAGTAATGCAATATAAAAATGAATGATAAAAATAAACGCATGTTGAAACGTATCCATGCGTTTTTGTGCTCTATTTATTTGTTATTTCAAGCTTCAATTGTACGGTAGGTGAAATTGCTGAGATTATAAGTGTGAAAGGGTACCAGTATTGAAATGTTAGCGACATAACTCCTTTTTCAATCAAATTTCAAATAGCTATAAGGGCTCGGAAGGACAAAACCTCCCAGGTGGAGCGGAAAACTGTCCTTCAAACCTTTGTGAAATGTTTCAGTGGATGGAGTGGTGAAAAACTTGCGAATTAACCAGTGATTTGACTTGTATTTTGATGTTTTTCACCTCAAAAGTGAACCCGTTACTATTTTGATCACTAGCCTTTTTTATTCCAATTCTGAATCCGAACTAGTTGTTCTTACTGCAAAATTATATATAGGGTCTCTAAGTTCAAATTCATACGTATATCCATCTACAATTCCTATTACCTTTTCACTATCATAAAGGTCGAGCATAAATCCTGCCATTTGTTTTGATGTATGATACTTTGGTACAACACCAGTGTATTTAAATTCATCTACATCAAGAGAACGTTGTGCAAATTCTGTTTCAGTCGCAGCAGGAGCCAACACTTTTGCTTGCATTTTTGCCCCTTGTGCTTTAAGTTCATGTGCAAGTCCTTCTGTAAAGGCACTCACATAAAATTTAGTTGCACAGTAGGTAATGGCATCTGCTACAATCGTATATCCTCCACCTGATGATACATTGATAAGTTGTGTCCCCTCAACATTTGAATAGTCTCGTACGAAAAGAGATGTCAGTATTGTTAATGTCTCAATATTTAAATGTAACATTTCCTCAATCTTGTTTAAGTTTTGTTTAGCAACTGAAGCAAAGTTACCAAACCCTGCATTGTTAATCCAAGTTTCAATTTGGAAATCTCGAAGACTTTCGTAAAGTTTATAAGCATTTTCAGTAACTGATAAGTCAGTTGTTCGAATGACAACCTCTAATTCTTGGTTAATATGGGCGATTTCTGACTTTAATTCCTCCAGCTTCTCTTTTCTCCGGGCTACAATGATTAGGTTTTTCCCACGAGACGCAAAAGCTAGTGCGGTTTCATAACCTATACCTGAACTTGCTCCAGTAATAACAGTGTATTTCATGTGAATTCCTCCTAAATGAATTTTGACAGTTATAATATGAACTACAATGTAGATTATATTAGTTAGAGTTCACTCTAAGTCAAATGTTAAAAAATCCCGATAACGACGAATATATGGAGGCTTTTATGTACGCTATTAGCGAGGTAGCTAAATTATTGGAGGTAAGTACACATACATTACGTTATTATGAAAAGGAGAAAATCATTATTCCTGATCGCAATGCAACTGGAGAAAGATTATATACAGAAGCACATCTAGCGTGGCTCCGTTTTGCCATGAAATTAAAACAAACCCAAATGCCATTAGCCCAAATAAGAGAATATGCTCAATTATATATTGAAGGTGAATATACAACGAAGGCACGCTTAAAACTTCTAGAAGATCATAGAAAATCCATTCAAAATCAAATAAAAAACTTGGTAGACACAGAGAAAATGCTTGAAGACAAAATTGCTGCATACAAGGACTTCATTCGTAATTTAAAGCCTGGCAGCAATGGCCAGATGAATGGATAGTATATCAATATAATATAAATCCTTGACAACTTGACTACTATCCCTTTATAATTCCAACTATTAATAGAAATTATATATTGTAGAGCGTAGAAGGGAATACAGTAGTGCTTAGCAATTTGTCTTTAGAGAGCTGATGGTCGGTGCAAATCAGTACAAACTTAAGCAGGAATTACACTCCCAGAGTTTCTTTTTCGTAGTAAAGACATTCGTCTTTATGAAGGGGAAGACGGCAACATAGCCGTTATCGGAATGAAGTGGTGAGCGAATGCTCGCAACTAGGGTGGTACCGCGAAGTCTATTCGTCCCTACTGGTCTTTTCCAGTAGGGACTTTTTATTTTGTCAGAAAAATTAATAATAATACAAGCATTGAAGGGAATTTAGTAGTGCTTAGCCTTTTTGTCTTTAGAGAGCTGATGGTCGGTGCAAATCAGTACAAACTTAAGCATGAATTACACTCCTGAAGTTTCTTTTTCGTAGTAAAGATATTCGTCTTTATGAAGGGAAAGACGGCAACATAGCCGTTATCGGAATGAAGTGGTGAGCGAATGCTCGAAACTAGGGTGGTACCGCGAAGTCTATTCGTCCCTACTGGTCTTTTCCAGTAGGGACTTTTTATTTTGTCAGAAAAATTAATAACAATACACATTGAAGGGAATTTAGTAGTGCTTAGTCTTTTTGTCTCAGAGAGCTGATGGTCGGTGCGAATCAGTACAAACTTAAGCATGAATTACACTCCCGGAGTTTCTTTTTCGTAGTAAAGACATCAGTCTTTATGAAGGGAAAGACGGCAACATAGCCGTTATCGGAATGAAGTGGTGGGCTTATTCTCACAACTAGGGTGGTACCGCGATGTTTATTCGTCCCTACTGGTTTTTCCAGTAGGGGCTTTTTTTATGAAAGGGGAGCAAGGATGAAACGAAGAATTCGATTACCCTGTTAAGAGAATTCACAACAACATTGAAAAAACAGAAAGGATGAAATCTAATATGGACCAATTATCAAGACCAACTAAACATATTCCAGCACACTTGAGACAATTTGTCTCAGAGCAGCACTACGAGGAGTACACACCGATCGATCACGCGGTATGGCGCTATGTTATGAGACAAAATCATCATGTACTTAAGGAAAGTGCACATCCTGCATATGTCAATGGTCTCCATGCATCAGGGATTGACATCGAGGCAATTCCAAAGGTATCAGACATGAACGACCATCTTATAAAAATTGGATGGGGGGCTGTTATTATAAATGGATTAATTCCTGGTGTAGCTTTTTATGATTTTCAAGCCCATGGTATTTTGCCAATTGCCGTTGAGATTCGTAAAGCAGAAAACATCGAATATACACCAGCACCTGATATTATCCACGAAGCCGCTGGGCATGCACCGATCTTGTTTGATTCTAAGTATGCTTCATACGTAAAGCAATTTGGGAAAATTGGTGCAAAACCTTTTCGTCAAAAGCAAAACGTGATGTTTTTGAGGCAGTAAGACATCTTTCAATTGTAATGGAAGACCGTAACTCAACACCTGAGCAGATTGAGGAAGCCAAACGATTGGTAAGTGAAAAGAAAAAAGCGGTAACTCGTCTTTCAGAAGCAGACCAAATTTCTCGACTTTTCTGGTGGACAGTGGAGTACGGATTAATCGGTACGTTGGAAAACCCGCAAATCTACGGTGCTGGACTCTTATCTTCTGTAGGAGAAAGCAAGCATTGCTTGTCTGAAAATGTAGTAAAACTTCCTTTCTCTGTAGAATCTTGCTTACAAACAAGCTACGATGTAACGACAATGCAGCCGCAATTATTTGTTTGTGAGAGCTTTGATCAATTGATAAAGGCAATCGAAGAATTTGCAAATACAATGGCATTTCGAAAAGGTGGAACTGAGAGCTTAGAAAAGGCATTAAACTCAGGCAGTACGTCGACATTTGTACTAAACTCCGGATTACAAACAACAGGAACGATCGAAAAAATGATTAAAGATTCAGATGGAGAAGCCATTTACGTGAAAACAACAGGACCAACAGCTTTAGCTATCAATGATAAGGAACTTCCTGGACATTCGAAAACAGTTCATCGTAGTGGTTTTGGCACTCCGATCGGTTTATTAGAAGGAAACATATCTCTTGAAGAATGTTCTGAGGAACAATTGCTGGCTTTAGGAATTGAAAAAGGTCATAAATCGACTTTGACTTTTAAAAGTGGCATTCAAGTAACTGGAATTGTCTCTAATATTATCCGAAACCAAAACAAAATAGCGCTGATTTCCTTCGAAAGCTGCAAAGTCATTTTAGGAGATAACGTGTTATTCGAGGAACAGTGGGGGACATTTGACATGGCGGTAGGCTCAGCAGTAACTTCTGCTTTTCCAGGCGCTGCAGATGCAGAATCATTCTTCGGTATAGTAGAAATACCTGAAAAGGCTTCAACAAAACCAAGATTGTTAACTGAACTAGAAAATATGTACCAAACAATCAGAGATCTTCGTGAAAAAGAGACATGGGATGAAAATAGTGGGGCTGTTGTTCAAACTGTTCTTCAAGTTTTGAGAAGCTCTTATCCAAAAGAATGGCTGCTGCGCCTAGAAATTCTGGAATTGTTCTGTATGCATTGTGTACAAACTTTAGAAACAGAACAGGTGCATCAAGAATTGCTCGATCTCAGGGAAACAAAAGATCTCCAACGTCTTATCAAAAATGGATTATCATTACTTTCACTTCAAAAGGAAAGTCAAGTAGGTTAAGAGTATTGACTTCTTAAAAATTAAATTGGAGTGTGAAAAACTTTTTAATGCGTTGATTGAAGATTATATGCAACAGAGTTGAAATTGCTAGTTCAATTACCGGGTGCTTTAATTCGAGATCAAAACTGTCATTGAGAAAGCTTTTCCTATTTTTCTAAAGGGCAGTAGTTGGAGAATACAAAATAAAATCCTTCTAGGAGACGATTAAGAAAACTTATAACATGTTCTCTTTTTTACTATCTACCTAGAAGGGCTCCTATTTGCTCCTATTTTGCTTGCCATTTCATCTATGATGGGAGTAAAAATGGTTATTCTCTTATTGAATCAACAAATAATCTTAAATTGTCCACCATTCCCTTGATCGATTACCTTCATATTTAATGATTGGTTGAATTTTTTAAGCCTTGAATAATTCCGTGATTGAAGGCAGTTGGGTAATCCGGGGGTTAAGCAAAATAGTTGAATTTCATTCTTTATGTCCATATAAGGCAGATACTCACCAATATAGGAGGAGCTTTTATGGTTTAGGTGAAAGCTTAAATTTAAATGCTGCAAAGATTCCTTAAAACTTTGAACAGCTTTGCGGGAAAATACAGTGAACAGGTACGAACTCTCCCATATACTCGACAATTTCATTACCATACCGTTCCGTAAGTGCATGTAATAAGGTGTTTACTAAATCAATACGAAACCATTCAGTATATTCGAGCAACTTGTGGTTAACCCTGTGTCCACTATTTATACTACCCTCAGTAAATTCTCAAAAGTGGCAGGTAAAATGATGAAAGTGGCACGTAAATGTGAAAACTTCTAGAAAAGATAACTTAAGGGGGGAGGGACAATACATTAAATGGGGAGAATTGTCCTTCAAATCCTTAATGAAGGACAATTCTCTCCAAAGGTTTGCCCTTTAAAGCTCTTATGGAGGACACGGTTAGATAGATGAATGTAACAGTATAAATGAAAAGTCAACCAAAAAATTGCCCCACACATTAATTCGGTAAACCCGGTGGATGATAGGACGGTGGAACCTTAAGCCAACCTCTTCTTTTCACAAGGGTTTTTACGTTTGCTCCCAAAGTCATGTATTCCTGTAAAAATTCCACCCACATCAAACTAACATCGTTACGTATTGCCTGAGTTATGGCGGTTGCACAAATGGAAATACCAAGAACTATTTTAATATTAAGGCTGTTTCCAAGTTCATCATCCGTCAACTTGACGCCCAGCGGAACCTCATTTGGATCTGAGATTGGTTTAGATTCACATAAGGGTGGTATGGGAACTCCTTCTAGTTGCATAAATGCTATGAGTCGTTCTTTCTGCGATTTGAACATGTTTACTGCTTCATGAAATGCTTTCCTCAATTCAGGGTCAGTTGTGCTGTTAATCCCTGCTTCCGAATGTACTTGTTCATCTGCTAATTCAGAAAGGAATGACCAGAAAGACATAACCTCCCCGACATGTAAAGGTGATTTTGGCTCATCATTCATAAACGATTGCACTACATTTTTAACAGCTTCTAATAGGTCTGGCACATACCTCACCTTCCTGTATTCGGTGAACCCGGTGGATAATAGAACGGTGGAACTTTAAGCCACCCTCGTTTTCGCATCAGAGATTTTAATGTTGTGACAAAAGTGATATATTCCTGCAAAATTTCTGCCCAAATCAAACTAGCATCGATACGAAGGGTTTGGGCTGAGGCACTTGCACAGTTTGTAATCGCCATCGATATTTTTTCTTAAGGCTGTTGGCAAGTTCGTTATCCGTTAACTTAACGCCTAACGGAACACGGCTTGGGTTTGAGTTTGGTTTAGACTCACTTAAGGGTGGTAAGGGAATTCCTTCTAACCGCATAAATGTTGTGGTGCGTTCTTTCTGTGATTTGAACATCTCTACTGCTTCATGAAGTGCTTTCCTCAATTCAGGGTCGGTGGTACTGTTAATTCCTGCTTCCGTCTGTACCTGTGTCTCCCCGCATAAAGCTAAAAATACCCAGAAAGACATGGCTTCACCGATGTGTAAGGGTGATTTTGGTTCATCTTCAATGAACGCTTTCACCACATTTTTAATCGCTTCCAATACATCTGGCAAATAATTCACCTTCCTTTCTTTCATTTAATTTAATTTCCCCTGAAGGACCATTTCTAATACAAATCAGTTAACTTTTGTATATTCAGCATGGCAATTGGTGGTGAGACAGAAAAAAATTATTTAGTTTCCTTGGTGAATTTTGGGATTAACCCCAGTAAAAAAGCAAAGTTAAAAAACTGAATTTCACATAAATGAATCGCATTTTAAAAGGTACGTTTATGTAATATACTGATAACGATAAAGGTAGAAGAGAAAGCATTTATTGATCATAATCGAAGGTAATCATATCGGCGTCATCAGGAGGGTTTTTTTTGTTCGTTCAATTCGGTGAAAACGTAGCTTTGATTATGTTATTTCTTTTCCTTACCATTTATTTCTTCAACAAGCCACTAAATCAATTGTCTTTAAAGCAAAAAATTCTTATAGGGCTCTTGCAAGGAATTTTTGGCATAATCGTGATCTTTATTGGGGTTAAAATCGAAAATAAAGCCGTTTTGGATTTTAGACAATTGGCCGTGATCTTAGCTGCCTTTTATGGTGGCTTCCCCGCCGCTTTCATCACCGGCATTATTTTGGGCATCTACAGATTATTGTTTGTGAATGGAATCAATTATGTAGCAATCATTGGTGCAGCTTCTATTGTTAGTCTTGGGATTTGCCTTGGGGTTATCTCTAATAGAACCCATCATTATCTACTAAAATGGACATTATTATTGGTGTTTCGTTACTAATTGGGAATTCGACATTTTATCTGGTCCTTAATACGCATTTCGGTGTTTTGCCATACTTTTCTGCTGTTCTCTTATTTGGCGGCATTTTTTCTGCTTTTATCCATAATATCTTCAATGTGTTAAAGGTAAGAATCGAATTAAACGAATCGACCGCCTTTCTCATCCAAATATTTAGAGAGTCTAATTTGGAACAGATTTATCAAAAGACACTTGAGGAACTGACAAAGTTGCTGCAATGTGAAGTTGGAAGTATCGTGATTATCGATGGGAAGCAAGCAAAAATACTCAGTACCTTTGAAAATGGACATTCTAAATTAATCGATTCGATTGTGGGAAAGGAAGAGGTAGAGGCGTTAGAAAAGTTGGAAGCTGGTTCAACCATCTTCTATCCAAACTGGAATCATTTTCGCCCAATGGGGAGTTTAGAACAACGTTTTTTTGCTGAAGGTGTCCGTTCTTCTATTTTTATCCCGATTCTGCATCAAGCAGAAATGATCGCAGGAATTAAATTAGCTTCAAAAAAACCTTATCATTTCGCAAAAAGACAAATGCATGTCATAAATAAAATTATTCCGTTACTTAGTTTCGGCTTATCTTTTATCGATTCAGAGTCTAAATTCACGACGGTTATTCAAACGGCCAAGATGCCATCATTTTAACAGATAGCCACATGCTCATTACGACTTGGAACGAAGGGGCAGAAAAGATATTCGGCTATCCAAAAGAAGAGGCAATTGGAAAAAATATCGAGTTAATAATTCCAGACCATTATAAAGAAGTGCACAATAGTGGGGTGGAAAGATACCTTTCCACCGGAATAGCAAAGATCCTTGGAAAAACACTTGAGCTTGAAGGAATGCGTAAAGATGGGGAAATCATACCGATTGAACTTTCCATCAATAATTGGGCGATGGGGGGTGTTCTCTTTTTTAGTAGTATTATTCGAGATATTTCCGATCGGAAACAGGCTGAAGATGCTTTAAAAGAGAGTGAAGAGAGATACAGGAAACTCATTGAACTATCGCCTGATGGGCTTTGCGTATACCAAAATAACAAGATCGTTTATGCGAATGATAAATCAGCAGCATTGATTGGATTAAACAATGCTGTTGAATTAATTGGCAGGGAAAGCCTTGAATTTCTCTCTTCTGAAAAAAATGACGAGGTGCAACAGTTTATCCATCAACTTTACCGTGAACAAGAGACCTACGTTAAATTTGAAGCACCATTAGTGAGCGTCAACGGAGAAAACATTATTGTTGAAGCTTCAGCGAGCCTCATACAATATAATGGAAAATTAGCGATTATGACCACGTTTCGAGATATTTCGGAACGGAAAAAAGTGGAACAGCAATTAAAAGAAGCGAATGAATTATTGGAACGCCTTTCCAATATAGACGGACTAACTGGCATACCCAACAGAAGGTATTTTGACGAAATGTTCGAGCTTGAATGGAAAGTGGCTGCCCGTCATTCCGCTCCTCTTTCGATTCTATTGTGCGATGTGGATTACTTTAAAGCCTATAACGATACATATGGGCATCAAGCGGGGGATTATTGTTTAACAGAAATCGCCAGCTCCTTTAGCAAGGTTCTAAAAGGCGAAAGATTTAGGAGCTAGATACGGAGGAGAAGAATTCGTTATTTTGCTGCCAAATACGAATTCCGAAGAGGCGATCCAAGTAGCAGAAAAGATCCGCAACATCGTTGGGGATTTGAAAATTCCTCACGCAACGTCAAAAGCAGATCATTTCGTATCTACGAGTATTGGAGTCGCTACCCTGATACCTTCTCCCGTCTATTCGCCTAAACAATTACTCGAACAAGCGGATAAAGCGCTGTATAAGGCTAAACATGAGGGGCGGAATCGAGTGGCAGTATATTGAAAACAGTGGGCCCTTTAATGGGGTCCACTATTTTTACCAACTAATTTAGTTATTAATTAGTTCATCACGGTCCACTGCCATGGGAGGTTCCTCCAGCCAACCATTTTCTATCATGATATTCGCTCCGTCTTCCGCAAATGCGGCAATTTCCGCAGATAAGCGAACATAATCGAGAGACAAATCTTTTCTAAGCTTGTTGCCATACCTGTACCATAAAAGCCAATACTCAATGCAGTCAAAGCAGTAGCCATAAACATCAACAGCTTATCAGAAAAGGGGGCGACTTTCGAGTCGGTTACTTCAGAATCCCAAGTCATCAGAACAGGTAAATCACCTTCTTCTAAAACCAAAGCAAAAACCTTTGCATGTTTCGTAGCAATTTCCTTTCCTCTGACCATAAATTTCCCTACTTCTTTTGATTGAACCACCTGACTCCAAGCCATCATTGCCGCTCGGCCTAACTCATTTTTTTGTAAATTGGCAAACAAATTGGTAATTTCAATGGCTGATAACGGTCTTTTTTTCCTAACAATCCAGACATAAAATTTGTACTTTGAACAAAATGTACCTCTTTAGCTGGAATTAAATAAGGCGAGCGAATGAATAAGCCCTTCGATAATAAAAGATTTTTCGAATTCGAATTATACTCATTCATTTGACTTACACATTCAGTGAAAAAAGAATCTACATCAGAACGAACAGCCAATGTCTTGGAAATCGCATAAAAACTAAGAGCCATTGAACCCATATTATGGATTAAAGACAAGATAAAACTATCCGAAAATAACCTTGGAGCTGAAGGGTTTACATCATCTTCCACTTTAAATCCAATCGGTATTGGGTATCCCTCTTGTTGGAAAAACGCAGTTAATTTAGTTGAGTGGGCTTTCGATAATTCTAATCCATTCTCTAAAATCGAGCGAATTTCACGATCTTCGACTATTTCCAGGAAGTATGTAAATAAACAGTTGCACATGCTGGTGTTCATGTAAGCTGTCCAAATTTGTGCAATTTCTGAAGCGGTCAGTTTAATGTTATGTTCAGATTCCATATACATTGCTCCTTCGATTGCTTTTACGCTTATTGTCTTCCTGTAATCTGAAACTATACATCAAGACCGCACCTTAAAGGTTGAGTTGATTTTTTGAAAAAAATAATCGAAAAAGCACGTAACCTAGTCGATACGTGCTTCAAGCTATATTTTCCGTTACTTTGAGTTGAATATGGAAGGTTGTCCCTTTTCCGACTTCACTTTGAATAGAAATAATTCCGTGATGTTCATGAATCGTTGTAAATACTTGGGTTAGACCGGCCAGTTCCATCGCATTTGCTGGTAAAAAACGGTGTTCCGAGCATTTTTATTTTTTCCTTTGGAATCCCTACTCCGGAATCGATTATTTTGATATGAATCCATTCATCTTCATAAAAATGTTCGATTCTGATTTTTCCTTTGCCCTCAATCGCTTCAAGTGCATTCTTGATAAGATTGAAAAAGGCCCTTTGGAATAAGTTTCTTTTTCCAACGATCCGTTTCTCTGAATCCCTTAAATCCATTTCTACTTCGACGGTATAAAGTCTTTCTTGAAATAAAGTTATTAAAGAAGCTAACTCCTTACATAAATCAATGGGAATTAACGGCTCATCAAGCAAATCTGGTTTGGATACGTGTAATAAATTCTGTAACGTATTCAATGCCCTCCCCAGTTCATCTTCCATGATAGTGATGTACGGGTGTGGATGGGATTCTTTTAATAACTGCAAAAATCCCTTGACGGATGTTAGAGGATTTTTAACTTCATGGGCAATACCTGCAGCGATTTGTCCAAGTGAAGCTAATTTTTCTCGATTATTTAAAAGCTTTTCAGCGGATTTACGGTTTGTAATGTTTTGCATCGTTACCTGTGCGAAGATTTGGTTTTCTATTAAAAGGGGAACGGACATAACTTCAACATCGACGATCTCCCCGTTGCTCTTCATCGTTTTTAGCTCCATTGATTCTACTACTTCTTGATTAACAAGAATCCTCTTTAGCCGTACCTTGCTTTTATCATGGTAATCAGGATGGAGAAACTGCCAAATCGTTTTTGACTCCGCATCCTGTGGAAAGGATAATTTAAACAGCTCTAAACAAGCTTTATTGTAATATAATATTTTTCCCTCTTGTCCAACAATCCAAATGGAGTTAAGGGAATTCTCAACAATCTGCTGAAAGTCGATATTTTTGGACTCAATATGTAGTTTCAAGTGAATCCCTCTTTTTATACTAGTATAAAAATTAGTATATCAGGAGTTGCTATAAATATAAATATAATACTAAGATTTAACAGTTTTGATGGGATCGTTTAAATAAAAAAAAACCAGGAAAGCTCCTGGAAAATTCATGACACACTGATTAATAAACTTTTTCCTTTATGTGAAAAATGCTTCATATGGAGATTTAGTAATCTATCTAATTCTTGGCTGCATGCTATGGTCTGATCGCTAGTTATCCCAGTACTATCTGCAACTTTCACCAATTTTTTCTTCATCCGAGCAATACGTTTTAACAGTAATATTTCCAGCATTAGTTTATTCATAATAGATGACTACTCCTAGTAAAAATTCGCGTTATTAAGGATACTAAACTTATTATAAAAGGTATTTCGGAATTTAAAATAGATTCGACAAATGTTCTAAAAAAAAGACATAAAAAATAAGGAAAAAGCGAGGAAGGTCAGTATTCCATCCTACTAGCAACCGTTAATTCGTAGTTGGGAGGGTGGGATTTGTTTGGCACTGCCCCAAGAATGCTAGTAGAACATTTTTCCAGTTCCTTGCAGGCTGATAATCATATAAGATTATATCAGATTTTAATATGAGAATTTGGGATTGTGAGTAGGTATGTTCAATGGGGAAGTGGAGCTATTATGCAGAAAAATGTTAGTTGTAGCAAGAAAGTCTCATTTAAAATAACAATCATTTATCTTTTATCGAGTATGATTTGGATTTCTACAACGGATTGGATATTATCAAATTTCCATACAATTCATGTTGTTTGGATAAGTATTGGAAAAGGAATTCTATTTGTGATTGCAACAACATTTTTATTATATAAGTTAATTCAAAGAAATATTAAAGGCATCGAAGATCGTGAGCAACTGTTAAACAGTCTTATTGAAAATAATACAGATGCCATCATTCATTTGGATTTAAATGGTAATATCCTCCTTGTTAATGAAGTAACCGAGAGAATAACAGGATATAGTAAAGAAGAGCTAACAAAAAAAACGTTTAAAGACCTTGTAGCCAAAGAAGATTTGGATGAAGTTCTAAAACACTTTAAAGAAATAGGAAAAGGGGTACCCTCCATGATAGAGGCTAGGAGTATCCAAAAAAATGGACAGTGTATACTAGTAAGTTTGAAGAGTGTACCTATTGCAATGAAGGATAAAATGTCAGGGATTTTCGTAATTGTTAGAGACATTACAGAATTAAAAGAACAAGAGGAACTTATAAGGAGATCTGAAAAGCTTTCGATCGTAGGTGAATTAGCTACTGCTGTAGCACATGAAATTCGAAACCCCCTAACTTCTATAAAAGGCTTTCTCCAATTATTTCAACAAAGGGCTGTAGTGGATGAGGATAAACATTATTATAGCATTATGTTATCAGAAATTGAGCGTATCAATTCAATTGTTAGTGAATTTATGATCCTTTCTAAGCCTCAAGCTATTACCTATCAAAATGAAAAAATTACCTCTTTATTAATGGATGTGATAACTTTACTTGAAACAATAGCTATCGTGAAAAATATAGAGGTCACAAAAGAGTTTGAACCGAATATTCCTTTCGTCAAATGTGAAGGAAATCAAATAAAACAGGTATTTATAAATATTATTAAGAATGCGATAGATGCTGTTCCAACTAATGGTAAAATTCTTATTAAGGTTACAAAATTGGAAGAAGACCAAGTACTTATTCGTTTTAATGATAATGGACGCGGTATCCCCAACGACTTAATATCTAGGTTAGGTGAACCCTTTTATACAACAAAGGAAAAAGGGACAGGTTTGGGCTTAATGGTCAGTTACAAGATTATCGAAGAGCATCGAGGAAGTATAAACATAAATAGTGAGATGAATAAGGGAACAACAGTTGATATTATACTTCCAGTTTCCAGTGAAAAATAATTTTCACAGAATACTAGAGAGACTTTTAAAGAAGGCAAGCCAGTTTATACAGGCTTGCCTTTATCTATGTGATGAAGTTATAAGAATATCCCTAGATACTAGATTTCGTTAGGATGTATGCAAGCTATGAAGAGCGGTTAATAGCTTGATTCCATTTGGACTTCCTAGACCCGTACAAGGATCCCAACCTGATTGAGCGACATAAGCCCCTTGTTCACTACTCGATTCATTGTTACCCACCTTAATATCATGAAAAGCACGGCTGCTCGTGGATAAATGATAAAGAGCAGGGTTTATAAATCCTACCGGATGACCCAGCTGCTGATTCATCAAGGCAATCAACCCCGCCCAGAGTGGGGCTACCGCACTCGTTCCGCCAATAACCGCCTGCTGTCCGTCAACTAAAACGTGATAACCGGTAGCAGGGTCGGCGTCTCCACCAACATCGGGAACACCACGTCCTATTCGACCGCCTGGATTCGCGGAAGGAGGTACGTTGGCAGCGGATTGCCAGGTTGGCACATCAAATACATCACTAACCCCGCCCCCAGTGCTGCTATCCGGGCCCTCATTCCAAACCACTTCTCTAGTAATCTTATGGCCCGACCCTTCCAGTCGCGTGCCGCCACACCCAAGAACGAAAGGACTCGAAGCCGGGAAATCAACGTGGACAAGGCCATCGTTCACACCATCTGCCTGAGCCACGATCTCCGGCAGCAGCGCAAATGGTTACACCAACCGCTGCTGCATCCTGAAAGGCCCGGTCCATCGCCTTCATCGCCTGGGTTGTCCATTGAATCTCAGCCGCACCCCAACTTATGGAAAGGACAGAAGGCTTATTTTGCGTGTCGTGAATCGCAGTCGTAATCGCATTTAGAAATCCTGCGTCTGTATTTGGGGCAAAATAAACAGCAATTTTCACTCCTGGGGCAACAGCGCCAGCCACTTCAATGTCTAATGCCACTTCACCGTCAGCACCGTTTGGGTCTCCTGTCGGTTGATTTTTTGCCCCATTCACGGATACGTCTGTAATCACCGGCTGTGGAACCCCAAGAGTGGAGAAGTATTGTTGTAGTTCAGCCAGCTGATATCCGCCGCCTAATTCAATAATACCGATACATTGTCCACTGCAATTAATATTTTGTGGAAATTGATAGAGATTGGCGACTTGAGGAGGTGTATAGGACTTTCTTGCTGTGCTTGTTCGTAAGGGCACTACCTTATCGTTAAAAATTTGAAAATGGCCAAAGCTGGCCGGTTATCCAGACCTAGCACACCATCGACAATATCGGCAAGTTCCTGAGGGATCTGAACATGGCCGGTCCGTCCTCGATAGGTAAAGTCCGGATGCTCGTAGTTAGCAAGTTCAACTCCAAAGGCTTTACTAAAAGCGGCCGCCGGTCCTGTAAGCAATATCGTTCCAGCTGCAACATTAATCTCCTTAACTGAAAGTTGGTGATTAGCGGCGAATTCCTCCACTTTTTTCAAATCATCTTGATTCGCACCATGCGCCGCAACAAATTCTTCACGGCTCAGGTGACGGCTTGAAGTGAAGGGGGGAGTACCCACTTTTTCTACTAAACTAGCAACGGAGGGACGACGTACAAGTACAGTTACGGACATTTCCTCATCGGGAAGAACCGGGCTTGACTTTTGAGAACCTGGTACCAAATTTCGCTCACTTCCGGGTATCTTTACGTACTCCTGACCTTGATGATCCTTATTCATTTTTTTCATCCTCCTCATCTTTACTTCAATGTTAATTATAACCATTTGAATATGTCCAAATAAGGAACAAAATGTTTATTTTTTGAGAGTTATATGAATCAAAATTCTAGACACGAGGACTAGGTGGAAAGGGGTGTAAGAGACCGGCCGCAGTGTTTGAGAGGATAGCTTCTATTACAGACTTTCGGCAAAGCAAATAGGGTTAGGTTTATTGCACTAGGTGCTTTATTTCAAAAAGGAGGAAAGTACCTTTTATCGTAAATCGTGGCAGGATATTTTAAAAAAAGAAGGATACGTACATTTTACGAAGAACTAATTTAGTTAAATAAAAATACTAGGGAGTGTGCTAATTTGGAAAAAATACATTTTTTAGTTAGTGAATTTTTCTTTAGTATAGCGTTATGTATTGTGGGTCTGTTTTTCGCTTTAAAATCTGATGTTTTTTCGATAACAACTGTTTTTTTAGGGTTAATGGCTGGCTCACTGATTGATATGAATTTACGTTCCATTTATAGAAATAAACCAGTTAAAATTAGTGGATATCTTGAACATAAACAAAAAGTCGGGGAAACCGATGCCAATATGTAAATTTTTAACCAAAGGGAGCGATACTTCAATAACAGAAGTATCGCTTTTTTCCTGTTCGGTCAAATTGACTGATTTTTGTATCTAATTAGGTATTTTTTAAGTCTTTTTGGGCATAACTTGAACATCATATTTTTGATGGGAGAGCGGTGAAAGTGTTTGGATTAGGCAAAAAGAGAAGTAAATTAGGAAAATGGCTCGACGGAAGAGGAATTTCTCAAACTGGGTTAGCAAATAAGGCTAGAGTTAGCAGGAATACCATTAATGATTTAGCAGCCGGTGATACTAACCGGGCACCGACAACGAGGACGATAAGTAAAATTGTTAAAGCTCTAAGAGAAGTGAATTCAACTGTTAAGAGTGACGATTTTTTCGATATATAGGGGGATGAAAAATGGGAAGAGATCTTGGCAGTATCTATAATGAGCTCACTGTTATTAAAATGAAAGATTTGGAAGAATGTAACAAGGAACTAAATGAAGGTAATCATAGCAGCATTATTAAAAAAGCGTTAATAACGTACAAAAGCGAATTACTTGAGAGTCTAGAAATGTATGATCACTATTTAGATGTATAAGAGAAAAGAAGGAAAGGCTCCAATTGGGGCCTTTTTACGTTTATATGGCTAACGGCAGGAAATCATGCAATTTACTGTGTTAAAAATTAGATTTCCTATAATAAACTACCTTTTGATACTATTTCTAAAATGATCGTAATCACTTTTAATGTACTGAAATGTCTTTGCGTTACCACCTTGATCTGGATGAGTTAGTTTTAATAATTTTTTATACTCTATTAAAACTTCTTGATTACTCGCCAATTTTGATAGCCCTAATTTTTGACTATAATCATCCGATTTAGGAGTGCTGTGAAAATTGTAACTTTTGTTTTCTTTATAACGTTTATCTTTTAATTTTATCAATTCATCACGCAATTCAAGATTTTCTTTTAGTAAATTCCTTGTTTCACTTTGTAAGTTACTATTCTCATTCTTTAGTAATACACATTCTTTATTTAACTGATCTCGTTGCTGGTTTAATTTTTTTATGGCAGCCTCATGGAGTTCTTCCATACTTTCTAACTGCTTATCCTGTGCTTTTATTTTTGACCTTAATTGGCGTATGATCCTATCCTCATCTGTACGATCATTTAAAAGCAGCTTTGTAGTTTTCCCATTCTCGGTTTTAATTTTCCCTTCATGCAGCCAACGTTTAACAATTTGAATCCTAATACTTTCTGTTACACCTGCATCCTTTAATAAGTCAAAAGCCTGGTCCGTGTCATCAAGTAGGTATCCTGTTTTTCTATTGCTGGTTCCCTCGTAGTTAATCTTACTTTCGCGCAGCCAACGTCTAACAGTTTGAATATTAATACTCTCAGTTACACCTGCATCCTTTAACAGGTCAAAAGCTTGATCTGTGTTCACAAGGTTCCTCCTTTTTCACTTATTATGCTGTGTGAGTTAGTAGACTATATCATATATATTAGAAAAAAGGATTCGCTTTTTGTCCATACACTAAAATATGGGATTTCTTGAAAATTAGTTACCTAATTAGGCGTGTGAGTGAGGTTTGTCCTAATAATTCTACATGCTGACCTTTTTTCAAGTAAATGCTAGTTCTTTTATTCTAGGAGAATATTATTATTGAAGAAAATAGCTTTAAATATTAAAAAATGATTACAAATATATTTCGTGCTGCTGGTAAAAAAGACGAGAAAATGGTGCTCAAACACCTTATAGAATAACATTTTGGACGACTACTATTGTTTGTAACATAAAGCGCTTACACAATTATCTGTGGAATAAGATGACTTTATAACCATTTCCTGTGGACGTTTTTGGTGGTAAATTTCATTAGTATATCTATAGAATACATAAATGAAATATAAGGAAGTGCAACAATTGAAAAAGAATCTAGTAACAGCAGCTGCAACCGCGGGGCTTATGCTGACAGCTTTTGGTGCCACTGCAAATGCCCAAGAACCTACCTATACGGTTCATTCAGGAGACAGTCTTTGGAAAATCTCTCAATTAAACAATGTTTCAATTAATACCTTAAAAGATTTGAATCATCTTTCAAGTGACAAAATCTATGTAAATCAAAAACTATCAGTTACTTACACGGTAAAAGCAGGTGATAGTCTTTGGAAAATTGCAAGAACTTATGGTACGACAGTAAGCAATCTTAAAAGCCAGAATGGCTTAACATCAGATTTAATTCAGATCGGTCAGCAATTGAAACTATCAGGATCGACGGCTTCCGTTACCACAACGAACTATGTTGTCAAAAACGGTGATTCCCTTTCAGTAATAGGGGCTCGTTTTAATCTATCCGTATCTCAGCTTAAAGCAATGAACCAGTTAACAACTGACAGAATTTTTGTTGGCCAAACACTAAATGTGAGAAGTACTCAATCAAATAAAGCCACCACTAAAGTGTCTGCGGCTTCAAGACGTATTGCCCAACAAATTATCGCGAAGTCTTATTCAAGAGCTATTGAAAGATCAATGGGGACGACTACCGATAAAACAGCTGCGCAAAAACCAGAAGTGAAGGCAGATACAACGGCAGTGCAAAAACCAGAAGTAAAGGCTGATACACCGGCTGTGCAAAAACCAGAAGTAAAGGCTGATACACCGGCTGTGCAAAAACCAGCAGTGACGACGGATACACCGGCTGTGCAAAAACCAGAAGTGAAGGCAGATACACCGGCTGTGCAAAAACCAGAAGTGAAGGCAGATACACCGGCTGTGCAAAAACCAGAAGTGAAGGCTGATACACCGGCTGCGCAAAAACCAGAAGTGAAGGCTGATACAACGGCTGCGCAAAAACCAGTAGCGAAGTCCGATTCAACAGCAACCGAAAAACCTGCAGTTGCGTCTAATCCAACAGTAGCGCAAAAACCTGCGGTGTCTTCCGCTTCAAAAGTACAGGCTATTATTGATGATGCCGAAAAATACATGGGTACACCATATAGCTGGGGTGGGAATACGCCAGCAGGATTCGATTGCAGCGGATTTACAAAATTTGTATTTAATAATGAGGGAATTTCAATCCCACGAACAACTGAGGCACAATGGGCTGCGTCAACGCCAGTTAGTTCACCAAGCATCGGTGATTTTGTCTTCTTTCAAACATACAAAGTAGGACCATCACATGTTGGAATCTACTTGGGTAACAACAAGTTCATTAGTGCTGCCTCATCAGGTGTAAAAATCTCTGATTTGACATCGACCTATTGGAAAACTAGATACCTAGGTGCTAGATCTCCCTTTTAATTAGTAGCACATAAGAAAAAGCAACGCACATGAGATTTCATATGAAATCCATGTGCATTTTCTGTTTTATATCGTGTGAATTGGTATGAGCATGATCATATTGGCTACTTGATCCTTTTAATTTAATCTGAGTTGTTAATTAGGGTTTTTAAGGACAAAACCCCCACAAGTGAAAAGGGAAAATGTCCTTCATAAGGGTTCTTAAGGACAAAACCCCCTCAGGCAACAAGCAAAATGTCCTTCATAAGGGTTCTTAAGGACAAAACCCCCTCAGGCAACAAGCGAAATGTCCTTCATAAGGGTTCTTAAAGACAAAACCCCCTCAGGCAACAAGCAAAATGTCCTTCATAAGGGTTCTTAAGGACAAAACCCCCTCAGGCAACAAGCAAAATGTCTTTCATAAGGGTTCTTAAGGACAAAACTCTGCCAGGCAACAAGCAAAATGTCTTTCATAAGGGTTCTTAAGAACAAAACCCAGCCAGGCAACAAGCAAAATGTCTTTCATAAGGGTTCTTAAGGACAAACCCCCTCAGGCAACAAGCAAAATGTCTTTCATAAGGGTTCTTAAGGACAAAACCCCTCAGGCAACAAGCAAAATGTCTTTCATACCTTTCACTCGTAAAAAGCCCATTGACGAACACCTTTCATTTTAAAGTTTTTCCCTAGAATCCTGCTAATTCTTTTTTTTGACTTAATCACCTTGCACCAGTCATGTATTACATTTGTGGTAATTTTTTGATCTGGAAAAAGAAGCTTAAATTCCTCCACACTTCGCAAAAATGCGGATTCAACCTCTTCTTCACACCCACATACGTCACACACTAATTTCTTCCCCTGGACGGACATCGAAAATGAGTGACATACTTTGCATGTTAACCCCTTTTTTAGCTGCTTATATTCATAAGTGGGTAACCCGGTACAAGGTGATTCACTTATATGCAAAGAAACTAATTGGTCAGCCAGCTTTTTGTGCTTTCGATTAAGCTTTGACGGTGTCATATCTAATTTTTTCATAAAGCGATTAAGCTGTGTCGGAAAAATAAAAGGCTGGTCTTGGGGGGCTTGATATAAGGTAAACTCGGGGTTAATAAAAACAACGTATGCCTCAATGGGTAAATTATATCCAAGATTTTGGATTAACTGGCGCAGCAAGGATTTGCTACGTTTCAGTTGGTCTAGCGGGTTCTTAATTTCCTTACCGTAGATTGTACGGAAACTGTCAGGTTCGTAACAAAAATCGCCTTTATAATTTTTTACCTCAAAAAGGTAAATCGTTTCTTGATAAATGATCAAGGTATCAATTTGGAATTTTGTATTGTTAATCTCGAGCAGTAAATCGTTTAAAATAAAGCACTCACCTTGAAGCTTTTCTGTCAATAAATCAAATTGAACTTCACCTTCAAAGCCTTTTTCAAGGTTTAGATAATACTTTTGCTCATCTACTGTTAGATTCATTTGTAAGTCTAAAATTCTTAGAATCTTTAATTCAATTGATTCAGTTCTAGCTTTAAAAGGCATACGTCCACTTCCTTTCTTTTTTAAAACTCTAAGATAATTTTATAAAAAAAACTGGTGTGGTTGAAAGAAAAATATGAATATTTTGTTAACATTTCTGAAATCAGCAATACAACTATTTGGACTGACGGCCACTACTAATACCATAGCTAAGTTCGCCCAATAGCTGTAAAAAAAAACCTCCCCATCTAGTTAAATGTCCGTATCAGATAAATGCCTTGTCTCGTATCATAGTAGAAACCATGGAAAGAAGGTATCATATGAGTCAATCAAATTTACCACAATTAAGTCCCCCCGAGTTTACGTTTTTTAATGAACTAAAATATTCAATTGGTAAAGATCCTTTAGTCACTGTCGAAAATATCATTAAGCTTCCAAATGGCGAGTATCTCATCCTTGTGATTGTGAAAAGCCGACAAAAAGCGATGGCCTTAGCGACTATCCTAGAACTTCAAAAGAATTTAGGAAATATAATCGTGAACGTAGCAGTGATATACCATGGGCAAGTTATCGATCCCATCGAAGATACTTTTACACCACGAGAAGTTGTGAATTTGTTTGAAACAGCATTAGACACGAATCGCTATTTTCAGTTTGCTGTCGCCCAACTAATAACACCAGGAATGGAAGGGGTTTTTCCGGTATTCTCGAAGAAAATCATTCAATTTTTTAACGATGATTTATCCGATCTCTACAATAACTTTAATGGAGTAGCAGCCGATGTATTCAGAGACGTATTTAGAACGGAAATAAACGAAATCGTCATTAATCCTTCCACAAAACAGAACGAGTCCTAATGGGTGCATTCGTTCAATATCATTAAAAATGGCCAACCAGAAATATCCGGCTGCCCTGAAACTACGAACGATTGCTTTAAAAAACTGAGCTGTTCTACCAAGCAGCTCAGTTTACACCCCAAACTGGATCTGTACATTGATTAATTCCTACCAGCATATTTCTTCTCTGAAACTTGTAACCAAGCAGTATGCTATGTTATGTGTTCTTTATTAATTACTATAATTTATTTATATAGAACAACGAGGAGGCCTTGCTAGGTGGAGGGGAAGGGAAAGAAGAATGACTCGAACCAAAGTGATTTCTCAGAGGTCATAAAGAAAGCCTATGAAAAGGGCATAAATGAAAATGAAATCACCGTCAGTGAATTAATAAATGTATTGAAAGCGGAACTGAAAAATATCCTGATAAGCTAATCCATTCTTTTTTTAAAAGGAACCTTGTTTCGGCTGGCGAGATTCGTTCAGCCGCCTTTTTTGTTTCTTGTCCTCGTAAGTGGTATTAAACAAAAAAACGCATAAAAGAGAGCGGATCTCTCTTTTACGCGTTTTAGACGGTTGTAATGATCCTTTGTTTGATTGCTTTTCGCTTCGTAAAATAACGGGCAGCGAAATATGAACCTAATACATAAATAACCGCAAGAGCTTGAAGAGATAATGTTTCAACTGTTGGGAAGACGCAGAACCAAACTCCAGCCCATTCAGGGATAGGTAAGTTAAGGGTAGTGGTACCAATCCAACCGGCAGCTGCATCTCTTGTACAGTTTCTCCCACCATTACGGCGAGGACTACTACTAATAAACCACCTGTAAACACCAACATTTTTTTATGTGGAAGCCGGCGTTGCGCTAGGAAGGTAAGAACACCAACAATCATGGTTAACGCCAGACCAATCAAGGCTCCTTGTAGAATAACCTCAGAACCAACCTTTAATCGTAAATTTTGAAGGAAGAGAACCACTTCAAACCCTTCGCGGTAAACCGATGTAAGACCTAATAAGAATAGCGACCAAAAAGTAGTGGTCGGAACACTATCATCGTTATGGGAAGTGATTTGCTGTTTCTTCCGATTATGCAGGCTGATCCAGCCGGTCCAGTAAATCTTATGGAAAAACCAATTCATAATCACCAATAACACAACCACAGCTAGGATACCAGTAAAAGCTTGAATATTCAGCTCTGATGTATTGACAGAAGCAATAATCGCGACCACGATAAACCACGTCGCAACCGTAGCTAAGAAGGAAACCCCGGCCCCCGATGGAGATGGGCTTCCAAAGTGTGTCTTGTTTTTTACGAACCAAACCTGAAATGATAGCAGAAAGAACTAAAATAGCCTCCAGCCCTTCTCTGAAAACAAGAATCGCCGTGTTTATAATCGCGGCACCGGGCGTTATTTCTTTTGCAGTCGGATCAGGATTCCCTTGAAAATGGACCCCTTGCCAAACGATAACCCCAATTACCACCAGTAAAGAAACGGTGATAAGAAAGGTCTTTAGATTGAAAACTTTTCTCCACATTAAAATATACTCCTCATTATGTATTTGATAATGATAATCTTTCTCAATTATGATAATTTGAATTTTACCGTTTTAGCCTTTTTATGTCAAGGTATTTTATTAATCTACTAAATAATTCACGGAGAGATTGCCGTTGGGAAAGTCTTGTTGGCTGTAGGAAAATTGATGCGAAAAGGGAGGGAGTTGCAGGTATAGAAACGATAAACAATAAAAAAAGGCACCCAATTGGTGCTCTTTGCAAGGTAAATAACACAATCATTCAGATAAAAATGTCTTACGAGTTAAATGAATAAATGCCTCTAAAGGAGGCGTCATCCATTTGTCCTTATGCCATGCAATTTGAGTAAAAAGTGGAGAGGTGGAAGTCTCCCAGGGTAATTCCTTCATTCGGCCTCTTTAATATCTTTTTCTACTACCATCTCTGGTAAAAATGCGATCCCTAATCCTGCAATTACACATTGTTTGATTGCTTCAATGCTGCCAAATTCTATTTTATCTATTGGGTATACTCCCGCTGAGTTGAGGGAGTCTTCAAAAATAGTACGATAGGAACAGCCTGTTTCTGTAAGTAAAAGAGTTTCATGTGTAAGATCAACTGCTGAGAGCACTGAATTTGGATGGTTTGGCGAGGCGACCATTTTTAACTCCTCCTTGATCAGTTGCTCAATTCTTAAAGTACCCTCAGGCTTACTGATGTCCATAATAAAAGCAACATCCAATAATCCTTCAATTAGTTGCTTTCTCGCTAATTCATCAGAATGTGCAGGTTTAAATACGAGCCTAACTTTTGGAAATTTAGTCTTGAACTCTTTAAGGATTGGAGGTAATCGATAGGTGCACTGGCTCTCCTGTGCCCCTATTGTAAGGGTACCTGTTGGTTCTTCTTCTCCATTTGCTGCCAGGATTGCTTCTTCGCTTAGTCTGATCATCTTTTCAGCATACAGTTTAAACTGGTTTCCAGCCTCAGTTAAAATTAATCGTTTTCCTAGACGCTCAAATAAGGGTTTACCAACTTCGGCTTCAAGAGCTTTAATTTGGGCAGTTACACTAGATTGTGCAAAATTTAATATCTTTGCCGTCTGGGTAAAATTCAAATTTTCTGCAGCATTTTTAAACGTAATCAATTGTTTGATTTCCATATCTTCGCCTCTTTATAATCGCTATTTCTGATTGAATCAATCAAAATAATCATCTTTATCGATTTTTAATTTCATTATAAGATATAATTAATCAAGCAGCTATTAGGAAAGACTTAATGGATGAGAAAAGGAGAAATAAAGAATGACAATAGCAGTCATATATGGGGGAACCCGTCAAAATGGCAATACAGAACTACTGACAGAACAAGTTGTTCAAGGAATCGTCACAGAAAAAATTTACTTAAGGGATCATACTATCCTACCTATCGAAGATATGCGTCATTCGCAAGATGGATTCCAGGAAAGAAATGATGATTATAACTCAATCTTAGACCGTATTATGCCGCATAACATTTTACTATTTGCTACGCCAATTTACTGGTACAGTATGTCAGGAACAATGAAAAACTTTATTGATCGATGGTCCCAGACATTAAGGGACCCGAAATATCCTGATTTCAAAAATAAAATGGCTTCAAAAAAAGCATTTGTGATTGCTGTTGGAGGAGACGATCCAACCATTAAAGGTCTGCCAATGATTCAGCAGTTTAAGCATATCTTTGATTTCATGGGAACTGATTTTGAGGGATATATTCTTGGAAAAGGGAACAAACCTGAGGACATCTTTCAAGACAAAGAAGCCCTTTTCGCAGCTTCACAACTCAATAATAATTTAAAAGGCTAACGGAAGAAGAAGAAACCATGGGTCTGCATCTCCACTCGAGTGCAGCCCGATTTTATTTTCATTCCACTAAGGTATAAAGTGCTCTGTTAGCAAAATAAGAAAAAGCTGCCGGATGGACAGCCATTGATTTTGCAAAGCTTAAAAAGTGTCATTCATTTTTTCAAGTTGCCCTTTTAATTCAAATAACTTATTTTTAATAATTGGAACGATTCGTTCAGGTAATTGATTTAATTTAAAAAATTGAGCTTCTATTGCGTGATTGTTATCAGGCGTTATTTCTCCATCGTATTCGGTACATATGTAAACGATTGCAACAGGATGATATTCATCGCCACTTTCCTCGATACGATTTATTAATTCCTTCCCTGAATAGACGCCAAATAATTTTAACGCCATGATCTTTATGCCTATATCTTTTAAAACAATTCTTGTAATACACTCTTCAACTGACTCATTTAACTGCAAAGTTCCACCTGGAATAGTCCAAGTTCCACCTACGTTTCGACACAGTAAAATTTCTCCTTTATTATTAAGGATAGCTACACTTGGTCGTACAAATATTAGTGGAGAATTCCCAATCATTTCTCGTATATCTTCACAATAACCCATAAATACCCCTCCCTATGATAAGGTTCTTTATTAAAATTAAACGCCACCTCTTAGGAGTAACCTACTCCTTTTTAGATGGCAATTGTCAGCCACCTTCAATGCAAGTTGCGTTGGAGCTGCCTACTACATGATTTAATTCAGTTACTAATACTTGAAGGATGTTGTCTTCTACTAATACTTGTAATGTTTTTTCTGTAATTGGAACATTGCATTTTTGAAAAACCGCTAATGTCTCTTCCCACACTTCGCTTATAGCCTTTGAAGTCATAGTTGATTGGATTACCATAAAAACGACCTCCTTTTAAAACGTTTCATACAAAATCGTTCCTGTTTGCGAAAGGTCATAATCGCCAATTGAGGTGATTTCTGACTGAAATAGGGACGAGGATAAAATTTCCTTTACCAACCGAATCGTTTGTTCATTTTCAGGCGTTTTTAAAATAACCAGGTCATAGCGTTCAGTGATTAAAGGAACAAAGTCGATTCCAACGATTTTAGCTGCTTTTTCAATTCCAACTCCGACATCGGCTAGGCCGGTTGAAACGGCAGATGCAACACTTAAATGACTAGTCTCTTCGTGCGCATACCCTTTAATATTTTTAGAAGAAAGCTGGTGGATTCGTAACTGTTCATCGAGCAGGATTCTTGCCCCTGAGCCTTTCTCGCGATTGATAATCGTTAGGTGTTCCTGTTGTAAATCCGTCCAAGCTGTTATGCCAAGGGGATTTCCTTGTTGAACATACAAGCCAGCTTTCCGAGAAATAAGATTGATTAAAATATAAGGATAGCCGACTAAAATCTTTTTAATATAAGGAAGATTATATTCTCCAGTATCGCCATCGAACATATGGACACTGACAATGTCACATTCTCCGTTGTACATGGAGATAAGGCTGGTTAAGCTTCCCGTATAGGATCGTAATGTTTTGTAGGTTGAATATTTCTCGATGTGTTTTCCGAGAATATCTAAAACCATGTCTTGCCCACTAATAACAAGATGGTGTGAATCCTTGGATTCCTTTCTTTGAACAGGGACTTGGGAAGGAATCGTTTTATGCTGGTTGATATAAGTTTCTAAGTCCTTGGCATCCATTCTCATCTGTCTGCCAACCCGGAATACAGGCAACTCGCCTTTTTTTATGAGATCATAGATGGTTAGTTTTGATACCTTTAGAAGCTGTGACACTTCTTCGATTGTATAGGAAAGCTCCTTCGACATGTGCATCCCCTCCTCCTTGTATTTTAGCTCATTGTCTTTTAAAAAGGCAGCTAAAGTGATTTTTTTTACACCATAACTAATTATAATTAGTTATAATCAAATATAATTAGTTATAACGAAATGGAAGGAAGGGAACAATGATGAAAAAACGATATCTTTTATTTTTCTCGATCATGCTGTTATTGCTTATGATGTCAGGCTGTTCAACAAATCAACAAGGTAAACCGTCTACCAATAAGAAAGTGGAATTAACGGTTTCGGCAGCTGCCAGTTTACAAGACGCCCTAAATGACATTAAAGCAGCCTATGAAAAAGCTCATCCAAATGTGACGATAAACTATAACTTTGGCGCTTCCGGGGCACTTCAACAACAAATTTCACAAGGTGCACCTGTGGACCTGTTTTTCTCAGCGGCTGAAGATAAATTTGCTCAATTAGTCCAAAAAGGGATGATTAAGAAACAACAAGGAACCGACCTTCTTGGCAATGAACTTGTACTGGTAGTGCCAAAGGATACGAATAAGGGAATCAAAGACTTCGTCGATTTGACCAAAGCGACGAAACTATCGATTGGAACCCCCGAGTCCGTACCGGCTGGGAAGTATGCTGAGGAAACATTAGCAAAACTAAATATCTGGAATGCGGTGCAAAGCAAAGTGGTATACGCCAAGGATGTTCGCCAGGTCCTTACATATGTAGAAACGGGAAATGTGGACGCTGGGATTGTCTATAAGACGGATGCCTTGATTTCCTCTAAAGTAAAAATTATCGCAGCTGCTAAGGACAATACCCACACGCCGATTATTTATCCAGTAGGAGTGATCAAAGACAGTGCCCATGTAAAGGATGCTCAACTTTTCTATGACTATCTCCATAATGCAAAATCGATGAAGACGTTCGAAAAATACGGATTTAAAGGTTTAAATCAACAAAAATGACCACCGACTTTTGGTCACCCGTAAGACTATCGATTGAGATTGCATCTGTCTCGGGGGTAATCGTCTTAGTTCTCGGGTTATGGTTTGGGAAGCTAATGGCACATGCAAAATTCAAAGGGAAGGTTCTGATTGAAACGCTTCTCCTTTTGCCGTTAGTGTTACCGCCAACGGTTGTCGGGTTTTTGCTCATCATCCTATTTGGAAAACAGAGTCTGCTTGGACAATGGATTGAATGGATTTTTAAACAGCCGGTTATATTTACCTGGTGGGCAGCTGTCATTGCGGCTGCAGTGGTTGCCTTCCCGCTGATGTATCAATCGTCAAAGACCGGATTTGAAGCGGTTGAAAAAGAGATTGAGGATGCTGCACGGGTGGACGGGGCGAATGAATGGAAACTATTTCTTTTCGTTTCTATCCCGCTTGCCCGTAAATCGATCCTATCGGGCGGCATATTGAGCTTTGCCCGAGCGTTAGGTGAATTTGGCGCCACCCTCATGTTTGCGGGAAACATCCGGGGAAAACTCAAACCATTCCCACAGCTATCTATCTAGCACTTGATGCCAATAATATGCAGCTGGCGTGGTTATGGGTCCTGAGTATGGTAGGGATATCACTGATTCTGTTGGTCTTGGTGCAATTAGTAAAACCGTAAAGTTCCTCGTCACAGCCAGGCCAAGTAAATCAACACAAAGAACAGCGGCCATGCCCGCTGTTTTTTAAATAGTACCAGATCCAGCAACTACTGCAAACACCAACATTTTTTTAAAAAGAAAGTCGGCGTTACGCTAAAATTGTCACAACCGAAAAAGGGCTGTCCTATTAAGGAAATCCAAATCGCATATGTGGATAAACAGAATAGGATAAACGGAGGTGATATTTTTGGACAAGGATTTATTCAAAAAAATATTTTTAAAAAACCCTGAACTCAGGAATTTGTGTCTACTAAGCCCTTTATCTCCTGCCAAGCGGCGCGATAAAGCGTTTGATCTTCGTGAGGATGCCGCGGAATTCTATGAAAATCAGCCATTAGTCGACCATCCCTGTAATGGAGATGAGAAAAAGTTTCCAACCAAAATCGCAAGTTATTCGAAAGCGTTACCGCATAACACACTAGGGGAGGTCGATATCCAGGCGTATAACAAATATCTAGAAGCATTGAAAAGTGGAAACCCGGAAAAAATTTGAAGAGATTCCTCTGGGTGGTGTGGTTAGGCTTACTGATCCACAAGCAGCCTATGCGTACGAATTAGCCGGCCCCGATAGTCACCAGTTGGATCTTCCGGAGCCTCCTGCCTTTAGCAGTGCTGAAATCGCTGGCGAAATGGTGGAGCTCTATTGGCGAGCCCTAACAAGGGACGTTCCCTTTAATGAATATGATGCGAATCATTTAACACAAGTCGCAGCAGCTGAACTTTCAAACCTATCTGTTTTTAGGGGACCGAAAATAAATGGACAGGTTACGACAGCTACTTTGTTCCGCGAGGACATTCAAGGTGACTTGACAGGCCCTTTAATTTCACAATTTTTGTGGAAGGATGTCCCTTTTGTCTCCACAACTATCATCCAGCGCTATCGTACAACTGTTGCGGGAGATGACCATTTAACATCCTACCAAGATTGGTTGAATGTACAAAATGGCTCTCTTCCACCAACCCCCAATGTATTTGACCCCGTACACCGCTATATTCGAAATGGCCGAGATTTAGGAGAATGGGTACACAATGACTATTTTGGTCGCGGTTTGTTGCAAACAATATTGGGACAAACCGCACCAACGAATCAAGAGGTTATTTCAACTAAGACCGCTAATATGGAAGTTCAATGATAGTTGTAAAAATGTATCTACATGGCTCTGTAGTGGCAGTAGGTTGAAAATTATTTAAAAATTCGCACACAAACGTAGTGAAATATTTTAAAATAGAAAGTAAATACATAGATGGAGGAAACAAAATGGCAGTGATTAAAGTCAGAAACACAGAAGAAATCATTAAAGGTCATGACCAGGTATTAAGCTTCCTAGAAAAACAGGGTGTTCTTTATGAGCACTGGGATATGAGTAAGCTGCAGGATGGTTTGAAAGAGAAGTTTATTCTCAATGACCAAGAAAAAGAAGAGATTTTATCAACCTATAAAGAAGAGATTGAGGATTTAGCGGGTAGAAGAGGGTATAAAACCTGGGATTTGATCGCTTTATCAGATGCCACTCCTAACCTAGATGAATTACTGAAGAAATTCGAACAGGTTCATGTTCATACAGAGGATGAGGTACGGGCGATTACAGCAGGACATGGTATTTTTATCATCAAGGGCGATGAGCAAACAGGATATTTTGACGTGGAGCTAGAAGCTGGTGATGTTATTTCTGTACCAGAAGGAAATCCGCATTTCTTCACATTGATGGAAGACCGCCAAGTGGTAGCGGTAAGATTATTTATCGAAACAGAAGGCTGGGTCGCCCATCCTTACCAAGAAACGGAAGAAGTAGGTAAATAAACAATAAGCGTCGAGATCATTCTTTGATTTCGATGCTTCTTTTTTTCGGGAGCAATTTTATAAAAGACAATGCTCATGCTGCGCTATGGAGTTTTGTCCTTAAAAAGCCTTATGAAAGACAATCCTCATGCTGCACCACGGAGTTTTGTCCTTAAGAAGCTTTATGAAAGACAATGCTCATGCTGCACCACGGAGTTTTGTCCTTAAGAAGCTTTCTTAAAGACAATCCTCATGCTGCACCATGGAGTTTTGTCCTTAAGAAGCCTTATGAAAGACAATCCTCATGCTGCGCTATGGAGTTTTGTCCTTAAGAAGCCTTATGAAAGACAATGCTCATGCTGCGCCATGGAGTTTTGTCCTTAAGAAGCTTTATGAAAGACAATGCTCATGCAGCGCCACGGAGTTTTGTCCTTAAGAAGCTTTATGAAAGACAATGCTCATGCTGCGCCACGGAGTTTTGTCCTTAAGAAGCCTTATAAAAGACAATGCTCATGCTGCGCTATGGAGTTTTGTCCTTAAGAAGCTTTATGAAAGACAATGCTCATGCAGCGCCACGGAGTTTTGTCCTTAAGAAGCTTTATGAAAGACAATGCTCATGCTGCGCCACGGAGTTTTGTCCTTAAGAAGCCTTATGAAAGACAATCCTCATGCTGCACCACGGAGTTTTGTCCTTAAGAAGCTTTATGAAAGACAATCCTCATGCTGCACCACGGAGTTTTGTCCTTAAAAAGCTTTCTTAAAGACAATCCTCATGCTGCACCATGGAGTTTTGTCCTTAAGAAGCTTTATAAAAGACAATGCTCATGCAGCGCCATGGAGTGTTGTCCTTAAGAAGCCTTATGAAAGACAATCCTCATGCAGCGCCATGGAGTGTTGTCCTTAAGAAGCCTTATGAAAGACAATGCTCATGCAGCGCCACGGAGTTTTGTCCTTAAAGGAACCTTATGGAAGACAATGCGGCTAGCCGTCTTAGAAAAGAACCTTTCAAAATGAACTGATACAAAAAATAAATGACAGCGGCCCATACTCGCTGTCATTTAGTCACAATGATTTTTTCTGAACAAAAGACAAAAGGGCGAATTACCCTAAACAAACACTCCTGATTCGTTCAATACCTTGAACTAAATTTTAGGGCTTGGTCCATATTGATTATCATGTGGCTGGCTGTCCTGGCAGGTAAAGACAAGGAGAATAATAGCACCAATGAGGGGAATAAGACCAATGAACAGCCACCATGCAGTTCTTCCGGTATCATGTAGTCTGCGGAACGAAACAGCTAAGGAAGGCAGCAGAACGGCTAAAGAATAGAGTGTTGATAATAATGGCGATATATGTGCAATTCTATCCAATATTTCAAATATGAAGGAAATAATAGCGTTAAACAGAATAAACATCCAGTATTCCTTACGGCTTGCTCTCCCTTGAAAACCGACATAATTCTTTAACACACCCAAATACCATTGCATTTAAGTCCCCCCTTATATTTAGGCTTATAACTTGCCAATAGTATATTTTAGTATTTCATCGTGAAAATATGATGGTTATTAAAAAATCTTTTTAACAGGCTTAGTCCAGGTAGAAAAGTTAAGTTCGTCCATATAGCATGTTTTTTTTAACAACTCATCGAAAATCCTGGTGTATTTATGATAAATCTCGCATAGAAAATGGTCCAAAAAAAATAAAACACTAAAATTAGTGTTTTATTTCAGTCATGAATTACTGTTCCATTAAGCTTGACACTGAAACACTTTGTTTATTACTTGGTTCATCGAGTGGATGAATGGTAGCATTTCCAGTTTGTTGGTCCACATGCTCAATATAGATACGTGTTCCGTTAAACGATACATTAGCCATCACAGGTGAATGAGAGATTTCTTGTGCTCGTTGTGCATCCATGGTTTCGACCTCCTTTTCGTATTTACCGTTACATTATTTACTTTTGTTTCTTCTTTATACGTTTTTTCAAGTTTTGTTTTGAAAAGTAACTCCCAGTACCTTGCATTATACAATAGTGGGTGATATATTATAGTAATAAAAGTAAATATTTTCCTGCATGAGTATTATACATTACACAGTACCAGTCATTACATTATAGGTGGTGAAACAGTTGAATGTTCAATTTAAAAAAGGTGCGCTGGAATTATGTGTATTGGTTTACACGTTGAAAAAGGACCGCTATGGATATGAGCTGGTTCACAGCATCTCGGATAAAATCCAAATCGCGGAAGGAACAGTCTATCCTCTATTACGACGGTTAACGAATGAGGGCTATTTCGCTACATACTTGTCCGAATCCAAAGAAGGACCACCGCGAAAATACTATCAGCTAACCAAGTCAGGACGGGAATATCTTGATCAACTGGTACAGGAATGGCAGCAGTTTTCACAAAGTGTCAATGAGATTATTGAGGAGGGGATGAATTTTGACTAAACAGCAATTTTTAAACGAGCTAAACCGTCTGTTGGCACCATTGCCGGAAGCGGAACGAGTGGATATTTTAAGTGATTACGAGTCACATATTGATGCGGCGATCGAAAATGGGAAAACCGAGGAAGAGGCGGTTATGGATTTAGGCTCACCAAGAACGATCGCCTATGAATTAGGGGCCTTTCAGCCTGTTGAAAAGACGACTTTTACTGACTTTATTTCACAAAAGAACCCCTCCACACCAAATGTCGGTCCAAACATTTTTGCGTTTTTAGGAATGCTGCTCTTTAATCTCCTTTTCATCATTGGACCTGTTGTCGGAATCGCCGGTACCTTTGTCGGGCTTTATGCTGCAGCAATCGCTTGCCTTGTTACACCACTAGGATTCATCATGAATTTGTTTACCCACGATACACCGATTCTCTTGATGTTCTTCTTCGTCCTGGCCGCTTTTTCATTTGGGTATCTGCTGTTCCTATTAACGCACTTTTTGGCAAAGGGCTATATACGCTTACTCCATTGGTATTGGAAGCTCAATGTGAGAATCGTGAAAGGGGGTATTTAGGTGAAGAAGCTATCAATCGTTGCCGCTCTATTAGGATTGGTGATTGGGATCATCGGAGTGTTCTATTATGGATTTGTTCACCCTGCGTCGTCGGTCACAGTAAATGAAACAAAAACGATGCAAGTAAAGGACATCAACAAGATCTCATTAGAATCCCGTTCCTCCAGTGTCCATTTTTACCCTTCAACATCCGATGTCTTAACCGTTCACCTTCACGGCAAAACTTCCCGAAAGGATTTGGTGTTTTCTGTAAGCAAGAACGGTGATACAGCAATAATTGAGATCGGACCGAAAAATGATCACATCTTTCATTTATCGCTTTTTGAATTCTTGAACAACAACTTGCAAGCGGATGTGGAAGTACCGCAAAAAATGTACAGTGAACTTACCGGCCACTCACAAGCAGGCAGTATCGAAATCCAGCAAATTTCAGCCGCCCACTTTGATTTGGATTCTTCCGCAGGCAGTATTAAAGGGGAAGACTTAAAAGGCGATGTAACCGCTCGTTCTTCAGCAGGAAGTATAAAGCTAACCAACATCGAGGGGAAATTGGATTTGAACAGCAGCGCCGGTTCGGTTGAAGTCCAATTAAAGGCGATTACGAATGACATCACCGCCCACAGCAGTGCCGGCTCCGTTCGAATCGTTACCGAGCAGCAGCCTGATTCACTGCAACTCAACCTCCAGACATCTGCAGGCAGTGCGAATGTGAACCTAGCAAACGTTTCATATCGTACAAAGGAACATGACCTTGTTATTGGCTCCATTGGTCTTGGAGGTCCGAAGCTGCAGCTGGAATCTAGTGCGGGATCGGTATCAATCAATAAAAAATAGAATCCCAGCTGTTCACCTGAGAGAATGTCCTAAAGAGCACTTATGAAGGACATTTTTTTTGTTCGCAGAAGTGATTTTGTTCTTAAGAGATCATATGAAGGACATTTTTCTTGCTGCCTGGGGGAGTTTTGTACTTAAGAAGCCTTATGAAAGACATTTTACCAGTTTACAAGGAGAGTATTGTCCTTAAGAGCTTCTATGAAAGACATTTTACCAGTTCTTTTTGTCGTTTTGCGTACAATGTCAAATACACCTATTTTAGCTAATAAGAATGTGCAACTACGCTTCATTAACCGTCCTTAGTGCTTGCCAATCGGAGAGTTTTCTTTATTAGGTGAAGAAATTTATTTAATAGTTTTTCAAACATGAGCAAAAGGTCACATAGAGGACACAAAAGTATTATATTCTTTTTCTGTATCTTGATTAAAGGGGATGATTTTTTTTGAACAGAATTGGTAGAAATACAGAAAATTGATTCTTTCCGGCAAGGAATACTTTCAGTCAAAAAACACCACGGTTGGTGATATAAAATGAATTTGGAAAAAGGAAAGGTAGGATTACAAGAAGATGCGTTTTCTAACTAAATTTTCATTAAGAAATCCGGTTGCAGTCATCATTCTCGTTCTGTTGATTGCAATCGGCGGAATTTTATCCGCATTCGGATTACAGGAAGACCTTATGCCAAATATGTCGGTTCCGATTATCTCGGTTATGACGACCTATCCGGGCGCGTCACCAAGCCAAGTGGCGACAGATGTGACAAAGCCAATCGAAAAGGCACTCAATGGTGCCCAAGATGTGCAAACCATTTCATCAACGTCGGTCGCGAATGTTTCGCAAATCGAGCTTCAATTAAATATGAGTGCAGATCTAAACACCGACGTACAAAACGTTGAGCAAATTGTGAATCAAGTGCAATTGCCAACAACGGCAACTAAACCAAATGTAAGATCGTTCTCGTTTAGTAATACGCCTGTACTGGAATTTACAGTTGCATCAAGCAAGTTGTCGAGCGAACAACTTAAAAATGTTGTTAATAACACAGTGGTTCCTTCATTGCAAGGCGTAGGCGGAGTAGCAACCGTCAGCGCTTCAGGTGCGGATGCGGATAATGTGATGATTCAGTTTGATCCAGCGAAACTCACCCAATATAACTTGAGTCTTCAACAGGTACTTCAGGATTTGCAAAGCGACAATGCGTCTATGCCGCTTGGAACCGCAACTGCAGATGGAAAAGTACAACCGGTTCAATTAAATGCGACATTCAAGTCGCTAGCAGACATTCAAAACTTACAAATCGGCATTCCGTCGAATCCAACAGCCGGCATGCAAAAGGCACTTGGAAACAGTTTGAGTCAGATGGGGCAAGCGATTGGGCAGGTTGCGCAAGGGGTTGGACAAGTTTCTCAAGGGGTTGGCCAGCTGGGTGGAAGTGTTGGTCTTTTAGAAGCACAGAACCAGATGCTGACATCCCTTCAACAAATCCAAGGGCAAATCTTTGGCGCTGAACTTTCTCTCAATCAGCAAATGGCAATGCCTAAGGCAAGCCAAAATCAGCAAGCCATCACCAAACTACAGAATCAAATTCAAGCACTCGAAGGGATGCAAACAAAGCTTCAACAGCAATTGACGCAACTTCAGTCAAAAATGCGCACGGCTTCTGGCAGCTCTTCTATGTCTTCCATGCGTAAACCTGTTGCTCAACCGTCAGCGGCAAGCAGCAGTACCGTAAGTACGCAACCGTCAACTTTGCAAACTATTCCGCTCTCTGACCTTGCGACCGTGTCGATGCAGCCGCCTGATGGCAGTTCAATCAATCGTACCAACGGTCAGCCGAGTATTTTGGTAACAGTATCCAAAACGGAAAATGCAAATACGGTAACCGTGGTGAAAGACATAAACAAGCAACTTTCATCATTAAAGAAGCAGATACCGAATGGTGTACAAATCGTTCCGTTGTTTGATTCTTCGCAAATAATTACGGCATCAGTTAACGGCATGTTGCGGGAGGCAATCTTAGGCGCGGTATTCGCAGTGATTGTCATACTGTTGTTCCTTCGTAACTGGTTAACGACGGTTGTTGCCGTTGTTTCAATCCCGATTTCCATCCTGACAGCGATCATTTTGCTGAGTCGCTACGGCGTCACACTTAATATCATGACGCTCGGTGGACTTGCGGTTGCGACAGGACGTGTCGTGGACGACAGTATTGTTGTCATTGAAAATATTTATCGCACGTGGAAAAACGGATTAGGATTTGGCAAAAAGCTTGTATTACACGCCACAGCGGAGGTCGGAAACGCAATTTTATCTTCGACCTTAGCAACCATCGCCGTCTTCCTCCCGCTTGCAATGGTTGGAGGAATGGTTGGGAAGATCTTCTTCCCATTTGCACTGACGGTTGTGTGTTCATTGGCGTCCTCACTCATCGTCGCCTTAACGATTGTACCGATTCTTGCGTGGCTGTTTGTGGTTCGTAAGCCCGCCAAAGGTTTGGTATATGATTGGTTGGATGCCGATGACACTTTAAATGGGGCGCTTCATCCTGAAATCGTGGATAGTGTAAATGCAAGTGGACACAATCCGTTCGTAGCAGCAACACTGGCACGTCGCCCGTGGCAGAAGCGGTATCAATCACTACTAAGCTGGTGCCTGAACCATAAAGGTTGGGTCATAATCGGTACAGCCGTCATTTTTGTTGCTTCACTGATGGTCTTGCCGTTCGTGGGGAGTACCTTCATTCAGAATTCTATGCAACAAACCGCGACCGTTTCGATTACGATGCCCGTCGGTACACCGCTGAATGTGACGGATGCGAAGACGAAACAAGTGGAACAGTCACTAAAGCAGAACGGATCACAGATTTCGCAAATCAACACCTCCGTAGGCGGTGGCGGAGCTGGATTTGGTCCCAAAGCGGGTTCGTCAGCAACCAATACCGCGACGTTGAACATCGCACTAAACGCAAACACCAATGTCAATCAATTCTTGACACAAGTGCAAAATCAAACAGCAAGTTTGGCAACCGATGGAACAACGATTCAGGTTGCTGGACAAAAGACGGGAGGCGGCGGTACTTCGTTTGATCTCGTCGTTAACGGTTCAAATGACACCGCCATTTCACAAGCGACAACACAAATTACGAATCGCTTGCAAAACTTCTCAGGCTTAGCCAATGTAAAGAGCAATTTGGCGCAAACGCAACCTGAAATCAACGTTACTCCGAACTCGGCACAAGCCGCACAGTATGGTTTAACGGCACAGCAAATCGCAAGTGTTGTTCGCAACTATCTCTCGCAGCAAAACATCGGCACCGTGAACATGAATGGACAAACGTACAACTTGAATGTTACGATATCAAGTTCCACTGCACTGAATGATTTGGCCGCGATTCGCGGGCTTCCAGTCAGTACGACGACCGGTCAAACCGTTACGGTCGGGGATGTCGCAGACGTCAGCAGCGTTCAAACGCCGACATCCGTTCTTCACCAAAATGGACAATCGTATGCGGAAATCACGGCTGACTATACAACGCAGAACACCAGTAAAACGTTGCAAAGCGCATTAAAGACGATCAAATCATTGAACCTCCCATCTGGTGTTCAAGTTGGACAATCGTCATCAGCGATGCAACAAAGTCAGAGTTTCACCCAACTCATTGAGGCAATCCTTGTTGCTGTGGGCATGGTCTATATTGTGATGCTTATCCTGTTTGGAGAATGGTCGGCACCATTTGCAATTCTTTTCTCCATGCCAGTGGCGTTAATTGGCGCGTTTATCGGCACATTCATCGCCCATCAACCGCTAAGCGTCTCGTCTCTGATTGGTATTTTGATGTTGATGGGTATTGTTGTCACGAACGCGATCGTCCTTATTCAGCGAGTTGAACAACAACGAGCGCTCGGGATGAGTATACGAGAGGCGTTGTTGGAAGCAGGCACAACAAGACTTCGCCCAATCCTGATGACCGCTGTTGCTACGATTTGTGCACTGATACCGTTAGCGGCAGGTGCATCGGACGGTATTTTGATCTCACAAGGGCTTGCAGTCGTGGTTATTGGTGGACTCATCACATCGACCATCTTAACCCTGTGCATCGTTCCGTTGGTTTATGAATTGCTCCACTTGCGTATACATCGCAGGGAGATGAAACAAAAGGCTGTCATGCAATCTTAAAAACTTAGAGGGGGTATATATCTCCTCTAAATAGGAAAGAGTGGAGGAAAGAATTCTTCCGCTTTTTCCTTTAAAAAACTGTATCCAAAGAGAACTAGGCTTTTTCTTGATTGCCTGTTAAATTAAGTTTTGCAAACCCGTGGATGAATCGTCATCAGGAACAATTTGAAAAGCCAAAAGAATTTATAGTTCAAAACTAACCGAGGAAAATGGTCGATCAGCTATCCCTTGAATCAGAATCAACAATAGCCGTTGGAATTGGATTTGGAGAAACCGTTTTTGCAGCAGAGGTCAATGCTCTTAGTGCGATTCAGCATTCTAAAGAGAGGACGGATCCTAGGGATTGTGATTGTCCAGGAGGATAGCCAGGTAATAGAGTCTGCCGGGAAAGACAATGAGTTATCTTATTCGTACCGTCTTGAAGATAATATTGACATTTCGGATTAATCGGGGAGAACCGTACCATAAATAGGTGCGGTTTTTATAATTACCTTTAAAATTTAATTGTCTAAAGGGATGTGTATATATGGAAGTGGAAAAATATGCTATTGTTAAAAGGATTCCATATTCTTCTCACTCTTTATACTGTAGTTGTATTCGACACAGGCCTAGCCTTCTCTCTAATCCAAAAAGAAGGGTAATAGAATAATTTAGTAAAGTTAATTTAAAAAACACTGAATCCCCTTGGTACATAAAGGGGATCCAGTGTTTTTAACGCTAAAATAAAATCCATAGGATAGACATCTTAGTTTAATATTGTTACCTTTAATTGTTTTACTCCAAAATTGATTGCGTCATGTTCAGATGGAATAAAGATATCGATTCGATTTCCTTTAATAGCCCCACCAGTATCTGCGGCAGTGGCTTCGCCAAAACCCTCTACGTAAACTTTACTGCCAAGCGGGATAACATTTGGGTCAACGGCGATAACCTTTGCATTTGGGTTTGCTTTAATGTTAATTCCAGTAGCCGTAGTGCCGGAACATCCAGCACATGAAGCCGTATAGGCTGTAGCCTTCACGATAATTTCTTTTGCAGCTTTTACTGCAGGTGCAGCTGGAGCAGGCTTTGGTGCTTGTACAGCTGGTGCTGGCGCGGGTGCAGTTTCTGCCTTTGTAGGTGTTAGACTTGACTCAGATGCTGTTTGTACAGCTGGCTTCTCTTGATTTTCTGTTACTGCTTTATTAGTAGTATTTAAGCCATCAAAGATTAATAGATTTAATCCAGGATGGATAAGATCGGTAATTAAATTGTTCCATTCCTTAATTTGTGAAACAGTTATATGATGATCTTGGGCTATATCCCATAATGTGTCACCTTGTTTAACGATATAATGTTTTTCAGGTACTATTATTAATTTATCCCCAGGGTGAATAAGGTCTGTAGTAAGATGATTCAATTTTCGGATATTTTCTACTGAGGTATTATGTACGCGTGATAGATCCCAAAGGGTATCCCCTTTTTGTACAGAAACCGTTGCAGCTTGTACATTAGCACTTACAGTTACTGAGAGTACAGCAACTGCTACAACTACTATAAATCTTTTAATTTTGTTAAGCATTCTTTTACCCTCCATGTTCTTTGGTTGCTAATTTTACATAATCTTACCATGAAATTTTCTGAAACAAAGAACAGGGAAATGTTAAATCGTTTACATTCGCGGCATTTATATTACGATGATATTTCTAAAATAACTGAATAATCAAAAAATAAAGACTTTCTAAAGCCTCTTTCTAAGCAAAAAGCGCAGTGGTATGCCCCTTAGCGCTCAACCTCTCTTTATTACATTAATGTTACCTAATATGAATCCAGAGTTTATGAAATACCATTTTTTTACCAAAATTAATATTTATGTTTACGTTCCGCATGAAATAATTTCTATAAAAAATTCGATGTTGCCGCAAGTGCCCCTAGTTTATTCGATTTATAAGTGAATTTACTCAAAATGTTTCATCTTTAGAGTTGGTTATTTAAGAGGTTGAAGGATATTTATTAATCGTTGAAACTAATGGAGAAAATGCATTCTTTTTCTTTGGAAGGGGAACTAATGGTCCTGAGCAATTTTTAAAAGGGTCTTTGAAATCTCAACAAATGATGGAGATATTGTGTAAGACGCATACTTAGGTTCAGGTACTTCAACAGCAGTTTCTTACAAGATGAATAGAAAAATTTTGATATTTTGGTTTTTTTCTAGATCTGTAGAAACTAGTATTCTGGCTTGTTTAAAGAAAAAACCGCTAGTTAGCTAGATGCTGTGAACCTTACCATAAATAGAGCGATTTTATACTAATATACATCATCCTATCAAGTTAAATGGGTTATTTAATAAACATAACCCCAGGGCAAAAGATATCTTTCCCAGTTCCCAAGGAGAGTTTTGTCCTTCAAAGCCTTGATGAAGGACGCTTTCCCAGTTTCCAAGGAGAGTTTTGTCCTTCAAAGCCTTGATGGAGGACGCTTTCCCAGTTTCCAAGGAGAGTTTTGTCCTTCAAAGCCTTGATGAAGGACGCTTTCCCAGTTTCCAAGGAGAGTTTTGTCCTTCAAAGCCTTGATGAAGGACGCTTTCCCAGTTCCCAAGGAGAGTTTTGTCCTTCAAAGCCTTGATGAAGGACGCTTTCCCAGTTTCCAAGGAGAGTTTTGAGATTAAAATAATAACTGTCATTATTTTTATTTTATGACTGTAGGGATGTATTGTTTTTAAAAAGACAGAATTATCTTGACATTCTTTTTGTCGGTTGATAAAGTTATAAAAAAATATTTCTTATCCAGAGAGGTGAATAGACTGGCCGATGAAACCTCAGCAACAGGTCTACTAAGATACTGTGCTAACTCCTGAGGGTGATGATGCCTTGATAGATAAGAGTGTAGGTATTATTTGTCAGTAATGCACTCTTTTTAAGAGTGCATTTTTGCTTTTTCTTGATGGAAGAGAAAGAAGGGTATCGAGTATTTCTTAGAAAAATTAAAGTTGAGTTATATTTTAAAAGTGAGAGGAAGATTTGCATGTTTAAGATAAAACAGAATTTTTCTATTATCTTATATTTTATCCCAAAGATTCTCCAAATATTTTTGAATATATCCCTCGTTTTTCTAGCAATAATTTTATCTATTTTACTAGTTAAGGAATTAATCATTTTCATTCAGATTTTGATAGGGGGAGGCAACAATGACTTTAAACTTTTTCTTGCCAATATACTTATCTTCTTTTTATATTTTGAGTTTATTTCTATGATTGTTAAATACTTTAAAGAAGAATACCACTTCCCTATTAGGTATTTTTTATATATCGGCATAACGGCAATGATAAGAATAATTATTGTTGATCACGATCACCCTGAAAATTCATTATTTTATGCGATTATTATCTTAATCCTAATAATTGGGTATTTCATTATCAATTTAACTCCTCGTGAAAGGAACGATAGTACCTGGTTGAATAAAAAATAATAGTTGCTTGTCACTATTGCTCGAATTCGGAAAAGTTAAAGGATGTAAGGTGCACGAAGATTCCCAAAGTTATTGTGCGTATCCTGGGTTTGGATCTTCACTTAAACACACGAAAAGATGGATATGTTCCTATTTTTATTGATAAAAAACCGCAGTAATTAACGTTAAGGTGAACCATATCATAAGTAAAGGCTTTGAATAAAATGATTTTATAACTAGAAGAGGAAGAAAATTACTCTTTTATATGCAATATGTTTATATGAGATCTGAGAGATCTGAACATGTAGCTTCTATATAAATAGTAGATTTCTAAGTAAAGAAGAATAAAAAGACAGCTCAGGTATAATGCTTTAACAAATAATATTAGTAATCATGTGTAAGCATCATTTAAAAGTGGCTCCATTCGAGGATGAATCGGATGGGGCTTTTGTTATTTCTATTAAAAAGGGGCAAACGATGCACTAATTTAACAATAGTTGATTAATAAACTAGATTCCGATGTGAATTTCTAATATAAATGCCCTACTAGAATGAATCTTATCTTAAGTAACTGCTGAAAAATTATCCATTTTATCCTCCTTATGTTGATAAAGAAAAGCCCCGAAGTTCTAACCTTCAAGGGCTTTTCTTTATCGTTATAAAATTTTCTCAAGAAATTCACGTGCACGATCGCTCTTTGGTTTTGCAAAAAACTCCTGAGGAGCTGAATCCTCCACTAATTTTCCTTCATCCAAAAAGACGATGCGGTCCGCGACTTCCCTCGCGAAGCCCATTTCATGTGTCACAATGACCATGGTGATTCCGGTATGGGCTAAAGATTTTATTACATCTAGTACCTCTTTTACCATTTCCGGATCGAGTGCAGATGTCGGTTCATCAAATAACATGATTTCCGGTTCCATCGCTAGCGCTCTTGCAATGGCGACACGTTGCTTTTGTCCTCCAGATAACTTGGAAGGATATACATTTGTCTTGTCCTCTAAACCAACTCGTTTTAATAACTCCATCGCCTTTTTTTCAGCCGAATCTTTCGCGACTTTTTTAACAGTGATAGGAGCATATGTCATATTCTGCAGGACAGTTTTATGAGGGAATAAATGAAAATGCTGAAATACCATTCCAATATTCTGGCGTAGGGATGAGATATTAGTTTTTGAATCGGTAATTTCTTGACCATTCACCACTACCTTCCCGCTAGTAGGGGCTTCCAGTAAATTTAGGCACCGTAAGAAAGTGGACTTTCCAGAACCAGATGGCCCGATAACAGCCACAACTTCACCTTTGTTAATATCAGTAGAAATCCCTTTTAATACTTCTAATTTTCCGAATGACTTATAAACGTTTTCTACCTTAATCACTACGACGAAGTCTCCTTTCTAATACACGTGCACCGAATGTCAGAATCAGAACCATTCCATAGTAAATCAGACCAACTAGAATAAGTGGTTCAAAATATAGGAATGTTTTTGAACCAACAATACTGGCACGACGTAATAGATCTGTTACACCAATAGTAGATACTAAGGCTGAATCTTTCAGCAAAGCAATACTCTCATTAGCCAATGCAGGTAGAATATTTTTAATGGCTTGTGGAAGAATGATATCTTTCATCATTTGCCGATAAGGAACACCTAGAGATAACGCAGCTTCCCTCTGTCCCTTATCTACTGCCAAAATGCCACCTCGGATGGTTTCAGAAACATAAGCAGCTGAATTAAGTGCAAAGGCAATAACCCCAGCTTGCAATGCTGGAATATCATATCCCGTCAATTGGGGGATAGCATAATAGATTAGTGCAATCTGTAAAATTAATGGGGTCCCTCGGAATATCGATGTATAAAATACACCTAACCATTTTAGCGGTTTAATAGTGGAGATTTTAATAAGCGAAAGAACAATTCCCAGTATAAAACCAATGATAGTTGAGAGGATTGTAAATTGAAGCGTGACCAATATCCCTTGTAAAATAAAAGGGATATAGGGCACGATTTGATTGAATTGCAAATGCATGCCCTACTCTCCTCACTTATGATTATTTTTTATTAAACCATTTTTTAACTAATTTATCCATTTCGCCGTTAGACTTCATTTCCTTTAATACTTTGTTGAAGTCAGCAACATATGGTGAGCCTTTCGGAAAGGCTACGGCAGATCCAGCAAGCTCAGTGTTTGGAATGACAGTAAATTTAAGATCTGTATTGGATGCTGTATAACCTTTCGCTACAGTGTCCTCGATAACAGCTGCATCAATACGGTTTGCTTTTAGCTCTTGAATGATATCGGGGATTTTATTTAAAGATACAATTTGAATCCCTTTTACATCCTTGACTGCTCCCTCTTGAATAGAACCAAGCTGAACGCCTACTTTTTTGCCTTTTAAATCATCTAAAGATTTAAAGTTTGCATTCTTCTTTGACACGATTGTGTTTTTTGCCTCAAAATAAATATCAGAGAAATCAGCGTTTTTCAAGCGTTCCGGTTTTGGTGTCATACCTGCATTACGAAATCAGCACGCTTGGACTGTAAAGCAGGTAGCAGTCCATTAAAATCCATGTCCTTTACATCGACATCAAAATTTAGTTTACTGCCAATATATTTAGCAATGTCTACATCAAATCCGATAATTTTGCCAGAGACTGTGTCAAAATCCTCATATGGAGGGTAATCTGCAGATGTAGCCATAATCAATTTCTTTTTTGGTGCATTCCCTTGTGAAGTAGTGGATTTATTTTGCTGATTGCCTGATGTACCGCAGGCTGATAAAATTGCCATACTCATGATTAGTGATAAAATCAAAATAAAAGATTTTTTCAAATCTAGCACTCCCTTTGTTTATTTATGTTAATTAATTTATAAATATTCAACACCTTTGTTATTATAAATAGAGTGTTTTAATTTTTCAACTAGAAATAAATAATTATACGTGAATAATAGGTGATTATTCAATTTGCGAAATATTCACTGAATTTCACTAGCCTGTTTAGTTACTCTTGACATCTATTTATTAAAGTATTAAAGGATAACGAACATACTCAAAAGTGGAAAACAAGAGAGGAGTTTATGTATATGCAAAGATGGAATAATTTTTTCCAGAATAAAATTGATGATATTCTATTAGAATTAAAAAACTATGTAGAAATGGAGAGCCCGAGTTCTAATAAGGAAGCAGTAGACAAACTAGGTTCTTACATTCAACAACAATTCATAAAGCTCGGCTGCCGTCTTACAAGGATTAAACAAGAAGAATTTGGGGACCAGCTGCGGCTGGAGTATGGAGAAGGAGAGGAACAAATTCTTATTTTAGGTCATTTCGATACAGTAAAGGATATTGGCACCCTTGAACAGGAGCCTTGGAGAGTAGAAGAGGGAAGGGTATATGGGCGTGGCACCTACGACATGAAGGCCGGAATCGTTTTTGCCTATTTTGCTCTACAGGCTATTAGAGAACATAACCTTCCTTTAAACAAACGGCTTGTTTTTCTATGGAATACCGATGAAGAGATGGGGAGCCCTTCCTCCAGAGAGTATATACAAGAAGAAGCGTCCAAGAGTAGCTCAGTTCTCGTTCTTGAACCATCATATGGAAATGGTTCATTGAAAACGAGCAGAAAAGGCGGCGGGGAGTTCAAGGTGATGGTCCATGGTAAGGCTGCACATGCAGGCAATGACCATGCTAAAGGCGTGAATGCCATTGCGGAATTGGCTCATCATATCCTTGAAATTCAATCCTGGACAAATTATGAGGAAGGCACCACTCTTTCAGTAGGGATGATCAACGGTGGTTCTGCATCTAATGTAGTACCTGAATTTGCAGAAGCGATCGTAGATGTTCGTGTGGCAAAAAAATCTGCCATGTCTGTTATACAAAACCGAACTGTTGCGTTAACTCCCGTTCATCCTGAAGCGAAAGTCTCTGTTCATTGGGAATTTGTTACGCCGCCAATGGAACGAACAAAGCAAACCGAACAGCTTTACCGACTTGCCTATGAACAGGCAGCAGAAGAAGGATTTGATCTAACGGAAATGAATGCAGGTGGCACGAGTGATGGAAATTTTGCCGCAGCTGCTGGCGTACCAGTTCTTGATGGACTTGGCCAGTCGGAGATGGTGCCCATGCCCCTCATGAGCATATCACGCTAAAAGATATCCCTGAACGTATAGCCTTATTAGTAAGAATGCTGACAGCTTTATAAGGATGAAAAAGGGAAGGGACATCAAAAGCCCTTCCCTCTAGCTTTAGAAGGAGAACGTACCTGTACATACAATCCCTACCTATAAGTTGTTACTAGTGCTTCCACTAGTACTATTTGATCCGGATAATGCTCGCATACTTCAGACCATTTCATTGTAACACCTCCAAAATAACGCTTTTCTTAATTGTATCAAAACACTGCTAGTCAATTAGGTGCGGACATTTTTTAAAAGAGAGCAATAAAGAGGATTGGGATTATCCTTGTTATTGCTCTCTTTTAAATTTCATTTATCAAAAGTTGTTCAAGTAACGGGCAGGTTAGTTTATTAAGAACTTGATATCTCATTGTAATATAAGATATTTTGGGAAAATAAACAGATTAAATGGAAAAAAGTTGATTTTAACCATATTCATTGTGGGCTAAAAGGCATATGAGCTACTTTCGAGTGGATGAACCGAGGTATCAGTTTACTACTGTATGGTAAGGTTTAGCTATTTTTTGAACTCTTCCTAATTTAATTATAGCATTTAAAAAATGGTTAATATAGACTTTTTATTCACATTTACTACTGCTAAAATCAATAGAACATTAATGGTTAGGAGAGATGTAGAATGGGTTCTTTGGCTCTCGGTTTTCAGGAAATGGAAAAAACGCAGCTTTTGCTCGTTGGCGGAAAAGGGTTAAATTTAGGGGAATTATCAAAAATTGAAGGAATACAAGTACCAGAAGGATTTTGTGTTACAACAGTGGGATATCAAAAAGCCATCGAACAAAACGAAACGTATCATGCTTTGTTGGATCGACTAACAATGCTAAAAGTAGAAGATCGAGACCAAATTGGTGAAATCAGCAGGAAGATTCGACAAATCATTATGGAAGTAGAAATTCCTTCCGATGTTGCGTGCGCAGTTACTCACTATCTCTCCCAGTTTGGTGATGAACATGCTTATGCAGTGCGTTCTAGTGCGACTGCTGAAGATTTACCACATGCCTCTTTTGCTGGTCAACAAGACACCTATTTAAATATCATCGGCAAAGAAGCAATCATGCAGCATATCAGCAAATGTTGGGCTTCCCTATTTACGGATCGCGCGGTAATCTACCGTATGCAAAATGGATTTGACCACAGTCAAGTTTATTTATCCGTTATCGTTCAAAGGATGATTTTCCCACAGGCTTCAGGGATTTTATTTACCGCTGATCCGGTTTCCTCTAACCGAAAGCTGCTATCAATCGATGCCAGTTTTGGACTTGGAGAAGCACTGGTCTCTGGCTTGGTATCTGCCGATTGTTATAAAGTACAGGAAGAGGAAATCGTCGATAAAATGATAGCAACCAAAAAATTGGCTATCTATGGACTAAAAGAAGGCGGAACAGAGACCCAGCAGATCGATCCGGATCAACAAAAGACTCAAACACTCACTGACCAACAAATATTACAACTAGCACGCATTGGAAGACAGATCGAAGCTTATTTTGGTTGCCCACAAGATATCGAATGGTGTTTGGTTGATGATACATTTTATATTGTCCAGAGTCGGCCAATCACTACTTTATACCCGATCCCTGAAGCGAATGATCAAGAAAATCACGTCTATGTATCTGTTGGTCATCAACAAATGATGACCGACCCCATGAAACCATTGGGATTGTCTTTTTTCCTGTTAACGACTCCTGCACCCATGCGTAAAGCTGGTGGAAGGTTGTTTGTTGATGTCACACATATGGTGGCTTCACCTGACAGCAGAAAAAATTTATTAAATGCCATGGGACAACACGATCCGCTCATGAAAGACGCACTCATGACCATCGTAGAGCGAGAAGATTTTATAAAATCGTTACCAAAAGATGAAAAAGCACCGAGTCCCAGCAGAAACAATGCAGATATGCTGGCAGAAATCGAAAACGATCCGACAATCGTTACTGATTTGATCAAGAGTAGTCAAACATCGATAGAAGAGTTAAAACAAAACATCCAAACGAAATCAGGATCGGATTTATTTGATTTTATTCTAGAAGATATCCAGCAATTAAAGAAGATATTATTTAACCCAAAGAGTTCGGGTGTATTTATGGCAGCTATAGATGCTTCATCATGGATCAATAAAAAAATGGAGAAGTGGTTAGGTGAAAAAAACGTAGCAGACACGCTTTCTCAATCTGTACCAAACAATATTACTTCGGAAATGGGTCTAGCATTATTGGATGTCGCAGATGTGATTCGTCCTTATCCAGAAGTAATTGATTATTTACAACATGTAAAAGATGATAACTTTTTGGATGAACTGGTTAAGTTTGAAGGTGGACAAAAAACCCGAGACGCAATAATAGCTTATCTCAACAAATACGGAATGAGATGTGCCGGAGAAATCGATATTACCAGAAGTCGTTGGAGCGAAAAACCAACTACACTTGTCCCCTTGATTCTCATTAATATCAAAAACTTTGAGCCGAATGCTAGCAATCGGAAATTTGAGCAAGGGCGGCACGTTGCCTTGAAAAAAGAACAAGAGTTATTAGATCGATTGAAGCAATTACCGGATGGTAAACAAAAAGCCAAAGAGACAAAACGAATGATTAGCATCATCCGGAATTTCATTGGTTATCGTGAATATCCAAAATACGGCATGATAAATCGCTACTTTGTTTATAAGCAGACATTACTGAAAGAAGCCGAAAAACTCGTACAAGAGGGCGTTATTCATGAAAAAGAAGATATATACTATCTCACTTTTGAAGAACTTGGCGAAGTCGTACGCACAAATCAACTGGATTACCAGATCATCAGCAAACGAAAAGACGAGTACAAATTATATGAAAAACTAACTCCCCCACGTGTTATCACGTCTGATGGTGAAATCATTGTAGGTGAGTACAAACGAGAAAATCTCCCAGCCGCAGCGATTTTAGGTCTGCCTGTTTCTTCTGGAGTTATAGAGGGACGCGCACGTGTCATCTTAAACATGGAAGATGCTGATCTAGAAGATGGAGATATATTAGTCACCTCCTTTACTGATCCTAGCTGGACACCATTGTTTGTATCCATAAAAGGCTTAGTCACCGAAGTTGGTGGACTGATGACCCATGGAGCAGTTATCGCACGTGAATATGGCTTACCAGCAGTTGTCGGGGTGGAAAATGCCACTAAACTGATAAAAGATGGGCAACGAATTCGCGTGCACGGAACAGAAGGGTATATCGAAATATTGTAATCGCTGAATACATCCAGATTTAATTAGTAGCACCGCTCCAGTGGTTACCAGACAGTAGTTCTGGGGTCAGTCCCTCGATACTTGGACCGATTCTGGACCAATAATGGACCGATACCACAAAGTTTGGGCAACTGATGGGTCGATTACTAGATTGAAAGTTGCGTAAAACTAAAAGTCCATATGGTTGTTATTAAGTTTAATAAAAACCTCATTTAGATACATCACGGTGAACCGTATCATAAATAAATGAGGTTTTTTATTACCCTGAACCATATCATATCTTTCAGCTTTTAGGGCTGGAGCTTGAATGCGGATCTCATTCGGACAAGACAAGGAGAAAAAAGAGTAATCATGTCTGAATGTAAGCCTCATTTTACGAGTGGATAAACCAGATGTAGCACTTCAATCGTTTTTTACCATTTTTTATTTTCCGCTTTATCAGTCGTCATTACAGCTGTAAAATTCAAGTTTTGTCGATGGTTTATTTGACATATTTTTTACACGGTAGGCTGCAAGATTCCTTTTATATTGGGTAAATTGCACATATCTAATCAAACGTTTGATTAAAAGGGAAATAGGTCTAATTAGGTAGAGAAATGTCGCTTTTGTTAATAGTAGAGACTAAATTTGATATTCTAGTAAAAAAATGAAACTCGAATTGACATTCTTTTTACAATTTTTAGACGGAAAACCTTTTAAAATAGAGGCTCGCGGGATATTTAATCAAACGTTTGGTTAAAAAGGATTTTAGTCGGATTTTGTCAAGAATAGTGAGGAAAGCGTTTAGTACGATTTATCAGCGAATTCCAGAGCATTACCAGCGATTCAAAGAAAACTGCACGAAACCGGGAACGACACAAAGTAAGAAGGAAATCAAAAACACCAACCAACATCTATAATTAGACAGTGGTTGGTGTTTGCTAATTTTATAGAATACTCTCTTGTGTTTCTAGCTGATTGTCAACTGCATATAATTTTTTCTTCATCGGGTAGTAGTATAAAACAGCGGGAACTATTAACCCTGCTACCCATGCTAAGTCTGCACTGTGAAGCGCTTTTGCAATGGGTCCAACATAGAATGATGTATTGATAAAAGGTACTTCTGCAAGGATGGATACTAGAAATGCTGTACAGGTAATCATATATATTTTTCCATATTGGCCGTTTAAATCAAAGATATCCTTTACGTTATATTTACCATGGCGGAGCAAATAATAATCTACAAGGTTAATAGAGATCCAAGGAATTAAAAAGTAACTAATAAAAAAGATAAAGTTTAAGAAAAAGGACAGGAAGTTACTTTTTCCTAATAAGCATAAAATGGTGCCGACAACGGTTACACCTAAGATCATTCCTACACGAACTTTTGGCGTAACCTTCAATTTGATAAACGATTCAATCGTCGTAATCGTTTACATAAAGGCACCGTATAAATTTAATACATTAATCGCAAGCTGTCCAAAAATAATAACCAAATACATAATAATAGCGAATAAGCCGAACAAGTGAGCTAAATTTGCTCCGGTGTGATCAAGGAATTTTGGAAATACTGTCGTAAGGGCTGAGCCTAGAGACATCATCCATATCGTTCCGATGACGGTACCGGCGTAACTGTACCAAAAGGTGTGAGAGGTTGGCGTAGTTACTGGAAGATAGCGGGAATAGTCTGCCACATAGGGAGCGTATGATAATTGCCATGTTGCAATCATGCTAACTGCCAGTAAAAATACCGGCACATTTACATTACACATATCCAAGCTGCCTGAGTCCCTGCAACTAAACCTCCAGACATCTGCTGGCAGTGCGAATGTGATTTTTGCAAACGTTTCGTATCGTACAAAGGAACATGACCGTGTGGTTGGCTCAATAGGTTCTGGAGGTCCTAAGCTTCAGCTGGAATCTAGTGCGGGATTGGTATCTATTAATAAAAAATAGTATCCCAGCTATTCACCTGAGAGGATTTGTCCTTAAGAGCCCTTTTGAAAAACATTTTCCTTGTCACTTTGGAAAGAAAATATGTAATTGGAGTGGATTATGGAACGGAATTCAGGCAGAGTGCTACTTGTTGCCGTGGCTACCGGTGAAAAGATTGCTACTCAGGTCACCCCTTATGAACCTCACTGTTTAATGGTGTTGATATGTCTTTATATTGAAACAGAGGGTTGTTTAAAGTAGGACTAACTTACAATTTAGACCGTCAGTGCACCTATTTAGGTGTGGAATGAATAAGCCATTAAATAGAGCCAGCTCTGCCATTTTTTTGAGCCATCTATGACAAGAAAGAGAGCCACTCATGACAATTAAAGAGCCATTACATAAAGTCAGTGGCTTCCATTGAATATTTCACCACCTTCAAGCAAAGAGAAGTAGCGTCTAACTACATTTAATAAATTAATGATCTTCAGCAAACGGGCAGATAATTGAATAAGGAATAGCCCAATATTTACAGGTTGTTAAACTGAGTTACAGAATAAATATAAATGTAGTTGAAAAATAAACCAGTTATTGAAAAGTCCATTTCATCATTTAGCAAGGGGAATCTTTATTAAAGATAATAAGGTTTTACTTGCACAAACTAGTGGAAATACAAATACATTTTTACCAGACGTTCACATTGAATTTGGGGAAAGTGCAAAAGATACGATGATTTATATTTATGAAACTTGCCTTGCCGAGAGTAAAACACTTCCATATAATTAACATATCCTTTATGAGAGCGAGTGAGTGATATGAAAACATTAAAATGGTTTGGACATGCAAAGAATATAAATACTAATTGTAGGAGGTTCTATTCTGATAATGAATCAAGTGAAGTCGTGGTTAGAGCAAAATAATAAGTCGATTCAATGGCTTGCTGACGAGATTGGAGCGAGCAAGTCATTGATGGGGAATCTCCTTAACGGAGAACATGTCTTAGTGCCGGAGCAAATGGCTCAAATCGCACGGGTAATGGGCATCACATTGGAGGAATTATCTGCTGAGGCGGATTCAGACAAATCCACTTCGCAGATAAACACAAGCAGGATGCATGCCAACGAGGTGGAGATTGACGCATCTCTCGTGAAGCGGTTACTCGCTACACAATTTCCGCTATGGGCAGAACTACCGCTCAAACGGGTCAAGTCAAGCGGGACGGACAACGCGATTTTTCGGCTCGGGGAGGATATGGCCGTGCGAATGCCACGCATCGAAGGGGCCACTGGACAGGCTGAGATGGAACAGTTGTGGCTGCCAAGACTTGCCCCGCACCTACCGCTTGCCATTCCTGCCCCACTCGCGATAGGGGTGCCCGCCGAGGGCTATCCTTGGCAATGGGCTGTGTATCGGTGGTTCAAAGGTGAGGACGCGATCACCGGGCGCATCGACGATCTAGGCCAAGCAGCGACTGCAATGGCTCAATTTGTAGCCGCCATGCAGCGGATGATCTCGCAGACGTTACGCCCCCAGCATCTTCCCGAGGCATGTCGCTGGCACCGAGAGATACCGGCGTCCGCAAAGCAATCGCAGAACTGCAAGACATGATCGATCAAGGCACGACAACCTTAGCGTGGGAAGCAGCCCTAAAGGTACCGGAGTGGCAAGGGCCGGCAGTCTGGATTCACGGAGACATCCATGCAGGGAACTTGCTGATCGAACAAGGACGGATAAGTACCGTTATCGACTTTGGATGTATGGGTTTGGGTGATCCCGCATGGGACATGCTGTTTGCATGGAGCATCCTCACCGCAGAAACACGGGAAATATTCCGTGCAGCGCTGCAGCCTGATGACGCAACCTGGGCTCGTGGTCGCGGCTATGCGCTGTCAATGGGATTGTTTGCCCTCCCTTACTACAAGGATACCAACCCAGTGTTCGCCGACGTCGCAAGGCGCATAATCGATGAAGTTCTAGCCGACCACAAGAACTGTGTATGAGAGCGACTTAGAAAATGAAATTACACAAGAAGCTGGATAGTTGAGGATTTAAGTAGAATGGCTGTCGTCAATACGGCTGCCATTTTTTTGCTGGTATATAAGCATAATGCTTGAACAGTTCCCGGACCAGGGCTCCTTCCACACCGAATCTGCTTTGGACCAACACGTGACATATCGCAGCCGACTACGGTTTGCGGCAATGCCGTCAGCTTTTCAGTTTCCCAGCTCCTTAAGCTTACAGGCACCAGTCAATTCCTTAACACTGTATGCTCGTTCCGAATCTAATGAAATAAGAACTTATTAGGAAATTTTGTAGACTGATACGATCGGACCACAAGGTGCCCAAGGAAACCAAGGCGACCCAGGTGCTACTTTAAAGGTAATAGCAGGCGAGGTGGCTTCGGACGGCCATAAAAAGTGGCGGTTAGAAAGCCTTGATATCATAGGGGTACCGCCAACCAAATAGCATAAAACTCACGCTAAGACAGTTTTTGCCAAAAGAAAAGTCGGGAGCAGAGATATTCCCAGGAACTTAACAAGTATAAAGTTGCATAATAAAAACAATTTTCATGAAGTTGGTCGCCGACAACGAATTGGTAAGATGAATGGAATATGGCGAGACGTGATTTTATTTGAAAGGAGAAGCAATTGTGTTGGTTTAGACTGATTGTTACGCTAACATCTGTGCAACATTGATATTCAAAAACGATCTTCAATTAAAGGGCGCGATACTTCAATATGTGAGGTAGCGTCTTTTTTATTTGGAAACACACTTGCTGTTAGAGACTACTGTTAATTTCATAAAATTTTCCTGTATTTGTTATGACATTTAAATTATAATTTTTATGAAAATTCAAATGAAATGAGGGATATAATTGGTTCTTCCATCAATTGAAAAACAATTTGCGGATTCGATGAAATCCATAGCTCGAAATTTCGAAATAAAGGAGTACATTCAACAATCTCCTGAACTTTATCCGTTATTTTTGAGTTCTGCTAAACGATTTGTAACAGGTGAATCAAGAGAAGACGGAGTATCTATTGGTGACCAACTTGTACATAAAGGATACCTTATTTCTCTCGAATTCATCGGCGAGAACACTATAAACAAAGAGGAGTGTGTTAGAGCCAAAGATGAGTTTATAGCGTTGATGAAAGAATGTGGAAAACGTGGAATAAGTTCTCGCATTTCTTTTGATCTATCCCATATTGGATTATCTGTTAATCCTGAACTTGCCTATCAAAACTTACTAGAAATGGCGAAAGAAGCACAGTCCCATGATCTTTCTCTTATGATTAGTATGGAGGAATCAGCAAAAACGGATCAGATAATTTCTATATACAAAAGAGTTGTTACGGAATATTCGAACGTTGGGGTCACACTTCAAGCCCAACTTCATCGAACACTTAATGATCTTAATGAATTACTTAACTACTCTGGGACAATTCGTATTGTTAAAGGGGCATACCAAGAACCTTCAGATATTTGTATTCCTCGTTCAGACAAGTTGGATAAACGTTATCTCGAACTAGTGGATTTATGTGTTAAAGCAGGTCACCAAGTTTCAATTGCTTCTCATGATGAAGCTATACATAAACAAATCATCGAGCGTGGCTATTTACAGAATCCACATGTGGAAGCAGAAATGCTATACGGAATTCGTCCTGAACTCTGTAAACAACTTAAAGATGATGGGCTACCAGTTCGGATTTATCTAACTTATGGTGTTGAGTGGTACTTATACCTATGTCATAGAATAGCTGAATATCCACCAAACATTTATGTTGCCCTTACGGATATGATACGAGGACAAAAAGACTCCTCTCTACTTTACTAAGCCTCAAAGTTTAAAAGTCTGGAAGGGTTGTATTTTTTATTGTTAAAGGCAACCAAAAATAATTACATATTTGCTGAACTAAAGGGCGCTCTTCTTTAATAAGAAGACGCTTGTTTTTGTATAAGGCAGATTGTGGAGGATCTTTTCTGAAGATAATTGGATATTTATGTTAAAATAGATGGAGATTGGAAGGAATGTACTTAAATTATATGGAGTTTAGTTGTATAATAAATGGAAAAAAATAGGATTACTTATGTAATAGCACATAATAAAATTAAGAAAATTTTAAATATTAAAACACAATGACTGGGAGTATTAAGGAATGTTTATTGTTTAGAGAACTGTCGGTTGGTGAAAGACAGTCAATAAAGTCCCCAACTCGCCCACGAGTGGTAAGACTGATATGTAGGTCTTAACGGTTGACATCCGTAATCAGTTATCAAGTGGATTTGTTATCATAAAAAACAAGCCAAAAAGAGTGGTACCACGTAGGTAAAGCCTGTCGTCTCTTATGAGATGAGAGGCTTTTTTATTTTAAACAATTGGTTAGACAAGGAGGAATATTTTATGGGAACAGTTTTTTCATCAATACTTCCAAACCACGAAGAATTTATAAGAAATCAACAAATTTTTTTTGTTGGTTCAGCACCTCTATCAGCAGGTGGACATGTTAACATTTCCCCAAAAGGTCATGATGTACTGCGTATTTTTTCACCTACCGAGGTTGCTTATTTAGATTTAACTGGTAGTGGAAATGAAACAAGTGCACATTTAAAAGATAACGGTAGAATAACATTTATGTTCGTAGCTTTTGAAGGTCCTCCGATGATTTTACGCCTTTATGGAAGAGGTAAAGTTATATTACCTGGTACACATGAATGGGATGATATTGCTAAGCATTTTGACATCCTTCCTGGTGCTCGTCAAATTATTAAGGCAAAGATCGAAACGGTAAAAACGTCATGTGGATTTAGTGTACCATTTTATTCATACAATGGTGAGCGAGATATGCTTCAACAGTGGGCTACCAATAAAAGTGAACATGATTTAGAAGAATACCGTAAAAAGAAAAATTCTATTAGTATGGATGGGATAGTTACACCAATAGGAGAAAGTATTGCTAACATCAATAAAGTGTAAATAGTTCTTGTCGACGGGTGCGTAAGTTCAAGAAGAAATAGTACATAAATATTGATTCTTTAATATTACGAACTTCAACAATCGGGCGCAACTCTGCAGTAAGAATTGTGCTCTTTCTTTTTTTCGGCCATTATTCTTGAATAACAGCAGGTAATTTGATGATAATGTAGAAATTAAAATCGTGTGCTATGTTCTTCGACAATACGGGATGGAAACCCATTAAGGAGGAAGAAATAATGACAAATGAAAAATTAAACATTGGAATTATCTTAGGAAGCACTCGTCAAGGTCGAGTCAGTCCTCAAGTAGGGGAATGGGTAAAAGGAATTGCCGATAAGCGTGGAGATGCCAATTATGAGATTGTAGATATTGCTGATTACAATCTTCCGTTTTTTGGAACTACGGATGGAACAGAACCAGGAATTAAAGCTTGGAATGATAAGCTTTTTAGTTTGGATGGATTTGTATTCATTGTACAAGAATACAATCACAGTATCACGGGAGCATTAAAAAATGCGCTTGATCTTGCTCGTGAAGCTTGGAACAACAAAGCGGCAGGTATCGTCAGCTATGGTGGAACTGGTGGAGCTCGTGCTGCTGAACACCTACGTGGAATCTGTGCAGAATTACTAATAGCGGATGTGAAGGCTCACCCAACATTATCGTTATTTACAGATTTTGAAAACTTTACTACATTTAAACCAGCTGAAATACATCTTAATAATGTCAATTTAATGCTTGACCAAGTTATAGCCTGGAGTGGTGCATTAAAAACCTTGAGAAAATAGTAATAATTGACAAGTGGACTGTGACCCAAATATCAGACACTAAAAATTAAGTGTCTGATATTTTTTTAATCTAGTCCATTATGATCATGTTCCACCATGCTCCCAACAATAACAAGGCTTGTTAACCGTTTCACTTAAACTAACTAATGCTTATCTTCAATAAGATCTTCCATAATCGGGCGCTTTTTTGAAACAAGATTTGCGCTCTTTAATTTTTTTATTAGGCGAAATTGTGGATGAAAACTTTCGAAAACAATAGGTCTGAGATTATAAAGGTTTGTACTTAAATCGAAGTATGCAGGTTAGCTGAACAATAAGTATCATAAAATAAAGGGATTATCGCTTCATTTACCTGATAGATGGACTTCCTAAGTTTTTTGGAACGCTCCATTAGGATTTCTTTTGGCTTCATCTGGTTATAACGAGCTTTTGTATGGGTCGCATCCACAATGATAGATTTACTTTTGATGACCTCTTTTTCAATTGCAATTTCTACTGTCTTATTAATAAGCAAATCCAGAAGATTAACATCTTTCAGACGTAGCTTCCGAAACTTAGTCAAGGAGCTAGGATCAATGACTGCATCCTCAGGAGCCATGTGAAGGAAAAACTTGAAGGACATGTCATACCTTGTGCGATCTACCACATCTACATCTGACAAATCATAAATCGTTTTTAATAATAAATATTTAAACATGCGAATAGGATCAATTGCGTTCCGCCCATTGTCCATACAATATTTATCCTTCAATTCGTCATAGACAAAAGAAAAATCGATTAAGTTATCCAATTTCCGTAAAAGGTTATCTTCCGGAATGATCAAGTTATAAAGATCCATATAAGGACTGAATATCATTGTTTCTTGATTTTTAATCATTGTTTGCCCACCCGCCGGATATTGATACCTTTATTATAAAACAAAAAAAGGCAGAAGCTCTCAACAACTGAGATTTCTACCTTTTTTGCCTTTAGAGGGACTTTTTCAGTGCCCTCCTAGAATGAGAGGGTTTTTTGTGCTCCAAGTGATAAAACAAATGTAACAAAATAGAGGTTTTGTTACATTGGATAAATTTCAGATCTGTTATTAAGCTAACTGACAGTATAGTTGAAGAAGAAGAAAGTTGTTAAATTACTTACGATGTAGCCAATGTGTAAGTAAATGATCCACCATTCATCTATTTCGTTTTCATTTCCCAACAAAAAGAGATTATCCTTTCAGGATGATCTCTTTTACTTGTTTATTTCAGTATCGACTTTTAGTCGCAGGATTCATCAGAGTCTGTCCTGCCTATCCGTCTAATTGCTAACGCACTAAACGAGATAGGTCCAACTACAGCTGCTTCTGCACCTGCTGTCGCATTTTCAACGGTCAGCTCGAACCTATGAGTTCCAAATCTTAAATTAGTGTCGATGGCTTGGAATGTTTCTGTATAAAATACTTCTGATGTAGGATCTGATTCGACTCCAGTCTGTGTTTCAAAAATTTGTGCACCATCGCGGAAAATACGAAATTTTAATTGCGATGTCCCGGTTAAACCCTGTACACCTACTGTGGCAATCAATTCGACTGTATTAATTTTAATAAATCTTGGAATAGTTACAATGAGAGTTGCAAGTGTTAGACGATTAGGACTGTGGGGAATAGGTTCGGGATCGCCAGGATTCGTGTTATTCCTTGGTTCTACTGTTTGGAAATCTAAAATTTCAAAGACTCTTAAGTGAGAGCCTGAGCCACTTCCTTCATTCGGTTGAGCTGCTCCACTCATATCCGACCAACCGGGTTCATTTTTAGTATCCAGCATTATATAATCACCTCGCTTTCAAAGCTTGTACTATCAATATATTCAGTATTTAATAGAGTTCTTGGACAAATGTTAAAATAGAAGAAACACGTCAAAAAAATCTTTGATCATCGAAAGCAAATGCAAATATCAATTAAGGGGTTTATTTTCTATTTCAGCAAACGGCATATTCTGGAATAACTCATTGTGAAAATGATGGTAATTTGACATAATTGTTATTAAGTTAAAGGTCAGCATAGCGACATAAGAAGCCATTAAGCTTATGTTCCAAAGAGAGGTTAAAGGTATGGTAGACGTAATTATTCTGAATGGTGGATCGAGTTCAGGGAAAACCACTATCGCAAAGTGTCTCCAGAATTCATTGCCAACGTCATGGTTAAGGTTCAGTATCGACGATTTAATCGACGCCATGCCCGATGCAATGTTGAAAGCAGACAGCGGAATTAAATTCGGTGACGATGGGTCTGTCAGTCCAGGTACGGAATTTCGTACATTAGAATCTGCATGGATGCACGGTATTGGCGAGATGGTCCGTAGAGGAGCCCGAGTGATTATCGACGATGTCTTCATTAGTGGAGTAGAAGCTTGTAATCGCTGGGAAGCTTCCTTGGAAGGGTTACAGGTGCTGTGGGTTGGTGTTTTTTGTGATCCCACCGTGGCGTCCGCTCGTGAGAGCGAACGAGGGGACCGTGTTGAAGGAATGGCAGTTTCACAAGCGACTGCGGTTCACGTTGGCATACATTATGACATTAAAGTCGACACAACAAAGACATCGCCAGAAGAATGTGCCCGAATTATCAGGCAAAGAATCAACCCATGAGTGCCTACGAGGTGTTTTTAAGGAAACGGGGGCATTTCTGCAATATCGCTCAATCCAGATGTACAGAACGGTCTTCCGGAATCGGGCGCATTTCTTTAATAAGAAACGCGTCTAATTTCATTTTAGGGCCATATTCTGAGGAACACTTGGCGGTTAATTTAGATATTTATGTAAAAAACAGAGATTGTGAAGGAATGTACTAACAGTAAAGAGGGCTTTAGTTGAATATTTTTGAAGTCGATTACAAGCGGAAATCGGCTTTTTTGTCTTTGGTGTCATAACTTAACGGTTAAGATATTGTTAAGATTATTTTTTTATAATGATTATGGGTTGGATGGCATGCGTGGCCATCATTGTATTTGGCGTAGGTGGCCGATACTTAGGAAAGATTGGTGCTAATGTGTGCTAGAATGGGTGGGATTCCAATTTTACGATATGGAATAACAGTATGGGCAGTAACACTGGTTAGAGATAGAACCGAGTGCTTTTTTATTTCAGAAATAAATAACAAAGGTTCTAAAGAGCTTGTTAAACTCCTGCAGCGTAGCTGACCATCCAGACCGCAGGCTTGCATTTATTAAATATGCTTTTAACGGCAGGTTATAACAGCTTTTTGAAAAAATTTTGGAGGGACCGGAAATGAGATTACACCTTAAGCGATTGGCAACGGGAGCTGTTATCCTAGGCATTCTTTTAGGAGCATTATGGATAGTCATCAATAATGACCAGCTGTTGAATACGATCTTGTACGTGGTATGTTTCTGTATAATTTCATATCTCATTGGCTACTTTGTCTTGAAGATTAGGATTGGAAGATGGAAGAAAAAGTCCTTCATCAGGGCGAAGAAGGTCCAAAAAGTTGAATCTGATGATGAAAAAGTATTGGCGTATGGGTTTTGTGGAAGGAAGACAAAGAAATCAAATTAAATACGAAGTTGGGTCATATGGGGATGACATACTAATGGCTTATTATCTTAAATAGTTCAAGTAAATTTATTTTTTAATGCTAGATTTTGAAGAATTGTACTTAAAGTAACGGGGGCTTTAACTGAGGTACCATTTTTGTAGCTTTTTCACATTTTCCTTATTCAGCAATCGGGCGCGTTAACGCAATAGCACTACACAGGGACCGTCATTGGATTAACGAGGAAAATAACAGACTTCCAGTATCACAAATGAAGGTGGAAAAGGGAAGCCTGTATGGAATTGCTTACGGACAACTGCAAATCAACTTAACTGCAACTGTTCCTTTACTTCTTCGATTTGTTTGATGTGTCGTTGTTCGTGTAACGGTACTGCCGTAATCCATTGGTTTGTACTCATGTGCCCAAAGATTGGGTGAGGTATGGGTGGAGCGGTTTTATCAAGCACGGAAACGTCCTTTATGCTGTTGAGCGCACAGAGAAATTGCGCCTGGCTATTATGTAAAATTTCTTTTAACTGCACCAGCGTTTTCGGTTCTGCTGAAGGATGTAGACGTTCCGGCGCGTTGGCTTTCTTCGACCGGTCCAGAATCATCTTCCCAAGCGGTATGTCTCTAGGTACAAAGTTTGGTTCCTGGGCAAGTCCAAGTTGAACGATCTTCGCTGCACCGCTTTCCACAGTTGTAATATGCTGCACAATTTGTGCAATACTCCATGTGTGTTCATCCGGTTTCCAGTTCAATTGAATATCGCTGAGTCCGTCTAGTACAGACAATAGGTACTTTCGAGTGGTATTTAACTGTTCTTTAATCGCCAACATGGGTGTTGATTTTCCCACCTTCCAAATCGAGTGTATCACCAACTTTACTATACTATATTTTACAAAATGAAAACAACTCACGGTGACCTCTGAAGAAGGCGTTACCTAAAACGGTGTTATTGAATTTGTTTCTTGTTGAATTAAAGGGGGCAAGGGTTCAACAAGGAGTTAACGGCGGCATCTCTTTTTCCTTGTTGATCCATCGGAGTTTCAAGAGAGGGCTGAAAATCAGTCCTTTTTTTAATTTAAAAATTTAATGTTTTCTTAAGATTTGCTAGTTATTATTTACCCATAAGCAATCGTTGAAAGAAGGTAGATACTATGAAACAGAATCCATTTTTTAAAGGTGTTTTGTGGGGTAGTTTACTAAGTGTACCAATTTGGGTGATTTTAATATATTCTTGTTTTTTGTATTAAATTAAGGGAGTTTGTATACCGCATTTTGAGCCTATTTCGCAGCTAAAAAGCGAGTTTACAAATTTTTAATAATAACCATATATAAACGAAATAAATTCACCCGCAAATAATATCTGTATCTCTCGTATACGTTTAGTGAAACTAAATCGTACGAAAGGTGATGGCGCAAAACTATAGGGGCTAAGGTCTTTTGACAATGCCAGCCATCTGACGAATATTGATACCTCCGTGCGGTTACAAAAAAGGAGGCTTATAGTGAATAAAAAGAATATGCGTAAAAATGCACCCAGTTCTCGTGTGTCCTACCTTACTGCTAAAGAACGTAAAATTGTTGAATGGTACGAGAGTAAAAGGGTGGAAGCCAAACAAAGGGAACTTGAGTGCAATGCAGTTAAATGAGGAAAAAGGGAGCTTCGTAAAAGGACTTTTTTGGGCACTTTTGCCTTCATTGAACCTATGGGGCATCTTTGTTTATTTTATATTAAAGAATTTTTATAGATACCATTGATTGGTGTCTTTTATATTAATAAGGAATTCCATTTACGAGTAACGTTGTAGGAATAAAAGATGAAGTAACTCATAACAGAAAAAGACACTGTAAAAAGGTGTCTATTTTGCTTTTTTACCCAATAAAAGTAATTTTCCATCAGGTTTTAATACTTTTTCACCTAAAGTTTCCGTTAGTAAAACTTCGAAAGTGGATTGGCAGATAAATTAGATGAAGTTGCACATAAACATAGAAAAGTGGAAGGTGAATGGATGAACCTGGCACGTAAACAAGTGTACTTCCCAAATAGGTAACTTAATAATTAAATGAATGGGAGAAGTTACCTTGCCAGGCCACAGCCTTATGCCCTTCAACTAAATCTCCAGACATCTGCAGGCCATGTAGACATCAATCTGGCAAACGTTTCGTACAGCTCAAAGGAACGTGACCGCGTCATTGGCACAGTTAGTTCAGGTGGTCCTAAGCTTCAACTGAAATCCAGCGCGGGATCTGTATCAATCAAAAAAAAGCATTTAACTACTATCAAAATGAATGTAAGTAATTCCCGATACCTTGTCATTGACAGGGTATTTTTTCTTTAAATCAGTCCCAACCTGTCTGAGGTTATCTTTTTATAGATTCAGGTAGTTCTATTGTTGTATGATTCCTTGACCTACCTCTCTCTTTGGTGATCGTAAAAGGGAAATTCGATACATTCCAAAATTCGACATAGTAATCTACAATAAATATGTGTATAAATCACTGTTCAACAAAATTCCTAAAAATCACCTAATTTTCAATTGGTGAAAATTTACAAATGAATTATTTTCTATTAAACTTGTTAATTAAAGCGAAGAATAAGGAGGCTTTTGCAAGATGGAGGGGAAGGAAAAGAAGAATAACTCGAATAAAGGCGATTTCTCAGAGATTGTAAAAAGGCCTATGAAAAGGGCTTAAAAGAGAATGAAATCACTGTTGATAAGTTAATTGAGGAATTGAAAGCTGATCTGAAACATATGGTGGTTAGCTAATTATATATATTTATTTAAAGGAATTTAGTTGTGGCTGTCGAAAATCTTTCGGCAGCCATTTTGCTTCTCGTTTAGGAAATTATAAATTTCTAGACTAGTGGATAACTGTTCGTTGAAATGTTCGTATATTATTCCTGGAGTTCCACTATGAGTCAAGCTAAAAGTGGAAGTATTAAACGTATATAAAAAGATCATTTTGACGGGTTTTGGAAGATGAATTCTGAGTGGTTCCCAGAATCATTTCGTTCAGACATAAAAGAAACGGTAGAGAAAGCTACTAGATGCGGAACTACTGATTTAGGTTATGCACGGTACGAGTTTTTAGGATGCGAGGGGGGATCTAAACTCCTTTTTGTTTGTTTTACTTGTAAGAGTCATTTTTGCCGTAAGTGCGGTAAGAAATATACAGATGATTGCTCAGACAAACAACAGGAAATGATTTTTAATGTTCCTCATCGTCATATGGTGTTTACTATTCCGAAGGAATTAAGAAATGTCTTTTTCCAAGACCGTAAAAAATTAAATGAGTTAAATAAAAAAGTTGCGGAAGTATTTCAGTTTTACTACCAACGAAAAAGTAAAAAACGTAATTTACTGGTTGGTGTTATTACTGTTATTCATACATTTGGAAGAGGTCTAAAGTTTAATACACATATTCATGCTTTAGTGACAGAAGGTGGTATTAATAATAGTAACGAGTGGGTACCCACTGGGTTTATTCCATACGAATATTTAAGAAAGTCCTGGCAAAAGGTGTTATTATACTTATTGAAATCATGGTTTCCTGAAAATCCTTCTGTTAAAAAACTAATGGACAGTTTATACATTCGGTATTCAAAAGGATTCTAAGTGAATGCAGAAAGAAAAATGAAAGACGCAAAAGGAGTTGCTAAGTACATAGTGAGATATTTAGCCAAACCTGCCATTGCAGAGTATCGAATCGTAAAATACGATGGAAAGATGGTTCATTTTTGGTATGAAGATCATCAAACTGGGAAAAGAGTAGATGAAACACTGCCTGTTTACCGATTTCTATTTAATTTAATACAACACATTTCACCCAAGCATTTTCGAATGGTTGGTCGTTTTGGTTTATACAGTAGAAGATCTTACAAAAAGGCTAACTAGGTTTTAGGTCTATATGCATTCATGAGAACAAAACAACTATCATTATTACTTGAAAAAAGAAGAAGACATATAGACAACGTATGATTGAAGCTTTTGATAAAGATCCTTCTATATGTCCTCATTGCCATCGTGAGCTGGATTTAGTTGAAATCTGGCATGCCCCTGCCCACATTTATTTGCATAATGTTAGTTATGTATCATATGTTTACCCAAATATTAACAATTTATTAAGAGCATTGATTATGAATTTTTACCGTGGTATGATTCTTTAGTCAGCTATAGCAATGCAAAATTAATAAAACTATTATTTATTACTGATTCTAGATCGCAGGAACTTTTTTTCTTAAATTTAAAGCATGCAGGAATCGATGTAAAACCGATGCTGGAGAAAATAAAAGAGTTAGGGATCTAATTTTTTTACCCAAAGTTACCATTTTGGGAACATCTAAGATTAGTCAAAGGGGTATTACTATGACTTGGGTAAGACGAACTTTCAATGCTTACAAAAAAGTTGTCGCTAAGCGTTATAAAAATCGGAAAGAAGACATAGTGGTTCAAGGATTGATTATTCGTGGTGAATCTTTAAAAAGAGATTTCACAAAACGTCAATTAAAGTTACTCCTTCTAATTAATATGCTTAGCCATGTATTCGGGAAAGAGTCTGCAGTGATACCGCAACTTTCGGATTTTCAAATATCTGGTGTCAGCAAAACCAAGGTGAAAGAGGAATTAGAAAAGCTCGTTACTATGAATGTCATTGAAATTAATGATACTCGATACAGCATCAAAGACCCTGCTGAATGGGATGTTCCTTATCACAAGAGTTATTACGATCCAAGAGCACGAGAGGTATTTATGCTGAATCTTTTAGATACAGGTGTAAGTCTTGAAGAGATTAAACGAGAAATTGCATCAATGGAAGAAAAAAACTAATTTTTTTTGCTCGAAATTACCATTTTGGGAACTCGTGATTTTTGTTTCCTAAAAAAACCTAAAGAAATGGCGGCAACCATTTCATATAGGGTTTAGGTTTCTTTTATTCGCAAGACTAAGCTGTAACTAAGTCATGTTTTTTAAGGTTATTTATTTGGCTCTGAATCTTTTTATCTCTCTGTTTTTTTTTTGACTGACAAAAGATGTTATTAAATTATTCTTAAGGAAAAATTTAGGTACAACCAAAAATGAAATTTACACAAGTTTCGACATCATTCAACAAATGTTGTAATTAGTACCATTTACTCATTTCCTCTTCTAATTTTTTGGAAAAAGGTGTTTAATAAGTAAGATGCAAAAAATTGTAATATTATTAATTATTTTGTAAAATTTTGGACAAATAGCGGTAATTGAATAACAAATTATGATATAATACACCTTGTTTTTAATTTTATCTACAAATTTCAGGAGGGCAAAATGGAAGAAACAATTAGTTTAAAAGAGTTGTTAGAAACTTTGAAAAAACGATTGCTTTTAATCGTTTCAATAACGTTAGTTGCTGCAATTGCTAGCGGAGTAGTTAGTTACTTTTTCTTAACCCCAGTTTATCAAGCCTCAACACAAATTCTCGTGAACCAAACAAAAAGTGATCAAACAGTGTACAGTCCAAATGAAGTACAAACAAACATTCAATTAATTAATACGTATAATATCATCATGAAAAGTCCGGTAATCCTAGATAAAGTAAAAGATGATCTTAATTTGAACATGACCACTGACCAATTGAATCAAAAAATTACAGTAGCGAGCGAAACGAATTCGCAGATTGTGAATGTATCTGTTCAAGATCCTGATGCAAAAGTGGCGGCTGAAATTGCTAATAAAACAGCTGAAGTTTTCAAAGATCAAATATCTACAATTATGAAAGTCGATAATGTTAGTATTTTGGCAAAAGCTACTGTTGGAGAAAAACCGACTCCGATAAAACCGAACAAAAAATTAAATGTTGTAATTGCGGCAGTTGTTGGCTTAATGGTTAGTGTAGGAATTGCCTTCTTACTAGAGTACTTTAATAACACGATTAAAAACGAACAGGATATTGAAAAAATACTAGGACTTCCGATTTTAGGCGTTATTGCAACCATAGATGATAAAAAGATGGATGAATTGAAGTTGCGTAAAGCAGCAAGAAAAACTGCAGTAAGAGGTGAGACACTTGGCTCTTAAGAGTAAAAAGAAAATAACGAGTGGGGACGCTAGTCGAAAGCTTGTGACCGCAATTGATTCAAAGTCACCGATTTCTGAACAATTCAGAACCATTCGAACCAGTATTCAGTATTCTTCAGTTGATCAAGAACTAAAGGCGATAATGGTTACATCTGCGGTGCGGAAGGAAAGTCCACAACAGTAGCTAACCTTGCCGTTACATTTGCGCAACTTGGCAAAAAGGTATTGCTTGTAGATGCCGACCTTCGTAAGCCAACGGTTCATCATACGTTTGGAGTCGATAATCTCGTTGGTTTTACAACCGTGTTAACGAAGCAAGCGATACTAGAAAATGCTGTCATCCATACAGGTGAAAAAGATTTATATATTTTGACTAGTGGTCCGATTCCGCCGAATCCTGCCGAGCTACTAAGCTCGCAATCAATGGAACAGTTCATGCAAAAAGCGAAACAGGATTTTGATTATGTTTTATTTGACACCCCACCATTATTAGCAGTTGCTGATCCGCAAATTCTGGCAAATCAGTGCGACGGTTCGATTCTTGTTGTCTATAGTGAAAAAACAGAAATCGATCAAGCTAAAAAAGGTAAAGAATTGCTCGAACATGCACAAAGTAAATTACTAGGTGTGGTTTTAAACCATAAAGAAATTCAGAAAAGTGATTATTACTATTATTATGGTTCAAAATAACTAATTCTTAATGAATTTCGACAATTTTCACTCTTTACACATGTTTTTTACGGTGCTAGTATTAATAAAGTCATAGGAAAATACAATTGTTGGAAAGAGCGTGGCGCTAATGATTGATTTACATTGTCATATTTTGCCGTGTGTAGACGATGGGGCACAGGATCTGTCGGAAAGCATCAACATGGCGAAGATGGCTGTCGAACAAGGGATTCATACGATTGTAGCTACACCGCATCATTTGAACAATCGGTATGAAAATCCAAAACAGCAAATAATTGATAGAGTCGAAGAATTAAACCACGCTCTGATCCAAGAAAAGATAGATTTGAACGTGCTACCTGGTCAGGAAGCACGCCTTTATGGCGAGATGGTTGAAGGATACGATACAGGAGAAATCTTAACAATTGATCATACGCAATATCTATTAGTAGAATTCCCATCCAATCATATACCTCGTTACACCGAAAAGTTGTTTTATGATATCCAGATGAACGGACTCATTCCAGTGATTGTTCATCCGGAACGAAACCAGGAAATCATTGAGCAGCCAGATATACTCTATCATCTGGTCAAAAATGGTGCGTTAACACAAATTACAGCAGCTAGCATTTGTGGAGATTTTGGTAAAAAAATCAAAAACTTTTCGTTTCAATTAGTTGAAGCAAACTTAACACACTTCATTGCTTCCGACGCTCACAATACAAGTAATCGCACATTTAAGATGAGAGAAGCTTTCGACTTTGTCCAAGCAAAGTACGGTAACGAGATGGTGTACTTATTTGAAGAAAATGCAACACTCGTCATCGAAGGCAATCATGTATACAAGGAAGTTCCAGAAAAAATCAAAAAGAAACGACTCTTTAAAATCTTTTAACCTAGTATTCCGATTGTTTTTGGAAGATTTTAAACACACTTATTATCAGGCTAAGCCGTCTGATCGGCGAGGTTCCCTGTCCGTTATCCATGGGGGCACTCGATCGTGCTGTGGGATGGAAGATGACTCTTCCCATCCTTAGACGCATGTCGTCAAAAGCATGATGTGATGCCGGGTTAGATGCCCGATTAATAAAAAACAATAAATATCTAATGAAAGAACAAGTATGAAAGCACTTGCATTTCCATTAGGTATTTATTTTTTCGCTCAAGTGCTTTAGTGTGTGAAAGTGATATTTAGATAAACGAAATAAAGATAATTGGGGAGAAGCAAATGAAAAGAGTAAGGAAAGCAATTATCCCAGCTGCTGGTTTGGGAACAAGATTTTTGCCAGCAACAAAAGCCATGCCAAAAGAAATGTTACCAATTGTAGATAAGCCAACTATTCAATACATAGTTGAAGAAGCAGTTGCATCAGGAATTGAAGACATAATTATTGTTACAGGTAAGGGCAAGAGGGCGATTGAAGATCATTTCGACTTTGCTTCTGAACTGGAAAGAAACTTAATTGAGAAGGAAAAATATGACTTATTAGAGCAAGTTCAGTTTTCTTCAAATCTAGCGGATATTCATTATATCCGCCAGAAGGAACCGAAAGGTCTTGGGCATGCAGTCTGGTGTGCTCGTAATTTCATTGGCAATGAGCCATTTGCTGTATTACTAGGAGATGACATTGTTCAAAGTGAAACACCTTGCTTACGGCAGTTGATTAATCAATATGAGGATACTTTTTCTTCAGTGATTGGAGTTCAGCAAGTAGCTGATTCAGAAACCCACCGTTATGGAATTATTGATCCGTCATCCCAAGAAGGGCGCCGTTATCAAGTTAGTAACTTTGTTGAAAAACCAAAACCTGGAACAGCACCTTCTAACTTAGCTATCATGGGACGTTATATCTTAACACCTGAGATCTTTATGTTCCTTGACCGTCAAGAAAAAGGTGCAGGTGGAGAAATTCAATTAACGGATGCGATTCAAAGGCTAAATGAAATTCAAAGAGTGTTCGCATACGATTTTGAAGGAATGCGCTATGATGTTGGGGAGAAATTTGGGTTTGTGAAAACAACAATTGAGTTTGCTTTGCAGCACGAAGACCTCCATGATGACATGCTAGATTACTTAAAAAATCTAGTTTCCACATGTGAAAAAGAAAAGGTAACGTTATAGAGAGAGGGAAGGGGTCAAGATTGGCTGAAATTGCAAATCAAGAAGGTGCTTACTTAGAAACACAAAAAACGTCTATAAATGTTAATGAGCGTAAGACATACCTCTTTTCAAAAAGATTGATAGATATTATGGGCGCTTCATTCGGAATAATTTTATTAAGCTTTCTGTTTATTATTATCGCTATCCTAATAAAATTAGAAGACCCAAAAGGAAGAGTCTTCTTCTCTCAAAAACGGATTGGCTTAAATGGAAAGGAATTTAAAATGTATAAATTCCGTTCGATGGTATCTAATGCGGAGGAAAAACTAGCTGAACTCCTTAAATATAATGAAATTTCTGGGGCAATGTTTAAGATGAAAGATGATCCGCGAATTACAAAGGTAGGAAAGTTCATTAGGAAAACAAGCATTGATGAATTGCCGCAGCTTTTTAATGTATTAAAAGGGGAAATGAGCTTGGTTGGTCCGCGCCCTCCTCTACCAAGGGAGGTTGCAGATTACTCTGATTACGATAAGCAACGCTTAATGGTAACTCCCGGTTGCACAGGGCTTTGGCAAGTAAGCGGAAGAAACAGTCTTAGTTTTGAAGAAATGGTGGGACTAGATATTAATTATATCCGAAACCGATCAATTCTATTTGATATAAAGATTATATTAAAAACGGTCCTTGTTTTATTCGGATCTAAAGATGCATTTTAGAAAAGGGGTACAGAATAAATGATGAATAAAGGCTCAAAAATATATGTAGCTGGACACCGTGGCCTTGTGGGCTCTGCTATTGTAAGGAAACTTGAAGAAAAAGGTTATAATAATTTAGTATGTCGTACGAGTAGAGAATTAGACCTAAGAGACAAAAGTGCAGTTGACAGCTTTTTTGCAGAAGAAAAGCCGGAATTTGTTTTTCTAGCTGCTGCGAAAGTTGGTGGAATCGTAGCTAACAACGAATATCCTGCTGATTTTATCCGTGACAACCTACTTATTCAAACAAATATTATTGATGCAGCATATCGGAATGATGTGAAGAAACTATTATTCCTAGGTAGCACTTGTATTTATCCAAAAATGGCTCCACAGCCGTTAAAAGAAGAGTACCTATTAACTGGTGAGCTTGAGCCAACGAATGATGCTTATGCCATTGCGAAAATTGCCGGAATTAAAATGTGCCAATCCTATAATCGTCAATATGGTACACAATACATTTCGGTCATGCCAACAAATTTATATGGGTCAAATGATAACTTTGATTTACACTCTTCACATGTTTTGCCTGCTTTAATTCGCAAATTCCATGAAGCAAAGGAAAACAATGCTCCATTTGTAGAAGTTTGGGGAACAGGCACACCAAAACGCGAATTCTTATACTCAGATGACCTTGCTGATGCTTGTGTCTACCTTATAGATAATTATTCTGGTAATGAAATTGTAAATATCGGGGTTGGAGAAGATCTTCCAATTAAAGACTTAGCAGAAAAAATTAAAGATGTAGTCGGGTTCACTGGTGAGATTCAGTTTGATACAACTAAACCTGACGGAACTCCAAGAAAATTAGTCGATGTAACAAAGCTTAATTCTTTAGGATGGAAAGCAACTACTTCTTTAGAAGAGGGATTAAAGAAAGCTTACCAATGGTTCTTAGATAACCAACTAACAAAAGTAAACTAACATAAAATTGGAGGACAAAATGAAAAAAGCATTAATTACAGGAGTAACTGGCCAAGATGGATCTTATTTAGCGGAGTTTCTATTAGAAAAAGGGTACGAGGTACACGGCATCATTCGTCGTAGCTCATCTTATAATCAAGAGCGTTTGGAAGACCTTCTTACTGAAGAAGAAGCAAATGCATTATTAAATAATAAGAACTTTCAACTTCACTATGGTGATGTTACCGATGCATTAAACGTTACTCGCATAATAGGTGAAATTCAACCAGACGAGATATTCAATCTTGCAGCTCAATCTCATGTTCGTGTTTCTTTTGATATGCCAGGATATACATTAGATGTAGATGCAAAAGGTACACTGAATATTTTGGAAGCAGTACGAATTTTGGGGTTAACAAAAAAAACTCGGGTTTATCAAGCATCAACATCTGAACTATTTGGTAAGGTACAAGAAGTACCACAAAAAGAAACCACGCCCTTTTATCCACGTTCACCATATGGAGTTGCAAAAATTTATGGTTTTTGGATTACGAAAAACTATCGGGAATCTTACAATATGTTTGCAGTAAACGGAATTTTATTTAATCATGAGTCAGAACGTCGTGGAGAAACATTTGTAACACGTAAAATCACTCTTGCAGCTGCACGTATAGCTCAAGGTAAACAAAAGAAATTAATGTTAGGTAACTTAGATTCCTTACGTGATTGGGGCTATGCAAAAGATTATGTAGAATGTATGTGGTTAATACTTCAACATGAAAAACCAGAAGACTTTGTAATCGCTACTGGGGAAATGCATTCCGTTCGGGAATTTGTTGGATTAGCTTTCAAACATGTTGGTATTGAAATCGAATGGACAGGTCAAGGTATAGAAGAAAAAGGTGTTAATAAATTAACAGGTGAAGTCATTGTTGAAGTTGACCCTAAATTCTTCCGACCAGCAGAAGTAGAGCAACTTTTAGGAGACCCGACAAAGTCTAAAACGCTATTAGGTTGGAATCCAACTAAAACTTCATTCGAAGAGTTAGTTCGTATTATGGCTCAAGCAGATATGAAAAAGGTAGAGAAGGAAGATAGAGTTAAAAAGATGTTTGATTAATAATCAAAGTAGAAAATACTAATTAGTGATATGCTGGTTAGTATTTTCATTATTTTTAGTATTTAATTAGTGTGTATAATTAAATACTAAAAATAATGAAAATAAGTAATAAAGGTGAATGGTAATGAAAAAGTTTAAGAGGAAGATAAAGATTACGATATTTAACTGGATAAATAGAGAAAGGAAAGTAATTATAAAAAACGATGTTTACTTTAACAACCAAACTACTTTAGAAGGTAATAATATAATATATAGTGGTTCCCAAATCAATAATTCTTCTATAGGATTTGGTACTTATTTATCTCATAATTGTAAGCTTCCTAACTCAATTATTGGAAGATATTGTAGTATTGGAGATAATTGCAGAGTTGTATTTGGACAGCATCCAACAAGTATATTTGTAAGTACTCATCCTGCTTTTTACTCAACTAAATGTAGGCGGGTTTACGTATTCCAATGATGATTTATTTAAAGAACATAAATTTGCAAATAATGAAAATAGGTCTGTAATAATTGGTAATGATGTTTGGATTGGACAAAATGTATTAATTATGGAAGGTGTAAAGATAGCAGATGGTTCAGTTATTGGGACTGGAGCGATTGTAACGAAGGATACAGAGCCCTATAGCATTAATATAGGTATTCCATCAAAGAAAATAAAATATCGTTTTAGTGAAGAGGAGCGACAATTTTTACTTAATTTAAAATGGTGGGATAAAGGTGAGGATTGGATTTTAAAAAATAAAACTTATTTTGAGGATGTTGGATTACTTTATGATGAATTCTGTAATAGCAAGGATCAAATTTAATAAAAATGATTCTCTCACATCACTAGTCAAAAAAAATGCATTTTATTCATTAGTTCTAAAAATATTATCTGTCATACTAGGGTTTTGGAGTGTAAAGGTAGCTTTTGATTTTACAGGTTCCAAGCAAGTGTATGGACTATGGTTAACAATATTATCAGTAGTTAGTTGGCTTGCCTCCTAAATGGTGGATTGGGAAATGGTTTAAGGAATAAGCTATCCCGTTCTATAGCTACCGATAATTATAGAGAAGCAAAAGCGTATGTATCTACTAGTTATGTTTTTATAGGGGTTATATCTTTTATTTTTGTAATGATTTTTATGATTTTTACTTTGTATTTCGATTGGAGAATTTTATTTAATGCAAATTATATTTCTAAGGTTGAATTTACTGGGTTATTTTTAGTTGTAGTAATCTCATATTTTTTGCAATTAACTTTATCAACTGTCAATGCAGTATGTTATGCATTTAATCGCTCCACTTTACCTTCCTTTTTTACCTTTCTGTCAAATCTTATTTATGTATTAAGTCTGTATTTATTAAAATATTTTGATATTAAAGGTTTCTTCATTCTTGGATTAATGTATAGCATTTCAATCATAATTGTCTTATTAGTTGTTAACGTATATCTTTTTTCTGGAAAATATTCAGATATCAAACCTTCGATCAAATCTTTTAAAAAAATATATAAAAGAGTTAATAGGAAATGGAATAAAATTTTTCTTCTTAGAAACATCTGCAGTGATTATTTTTGCTACTGATAGTATGGTTATTACACATGTTGTAGGCAGTGAAGGAGTTACTATTTACCAATTAGTAATGAAGCTATTTAGTATATTTACAACAGTATCAGGAACAATAATGGTTCCACTTTGGTCAGCATTTACACACGCATACAGTAAAGGTGATATAGCTTGGATTAAAAAGATAATGAGAAAGATTTTGTTAATGGTAATACCGTTGGTAAGTGGAGTAATTGTATTCACATTCCTAGTAAATCCAATATTAAAAATATGGATAGGAAATGGAATAATTGCACCTAAAATTCTGATTTGCACAATTGCATTATATATAATAATTAATATCTGGAGTAATATATTTGCTTATTTTTTAAATGGTGTTAATAAGATTAATGGGCAATTACTTACAGTAGGTATTGGGGCAGTAGTTAATATTCCACTATCGTTGTTTTTTTCAAAAACGGTTGGTTTAGGTACTGTAGGAGTGGTACTTGGAACAATTCTTTCTTTACTTCCATTTTCTATACTTGGTCCTATTAATACGTATCTAGTGATTAAAAGAGCTTCCAAGTAATTTAAAGTAATTAATTCTAATTTAATAGGGTGACGGGATGAAAATAGCATTTATTACAAATTTAAGGGCACCATATAGGACATTACAATTAAATGAGTTTAGTAAAATTAAGAATATAACTTTGAATGTATATTATACGGATAAACAAAGCGAAAATAGGGTTTGGGATGTTAATAAAGCAGTAGGATTTAAAGAAATAGATTTAGATGGAATCAACTTATTTAAGAAGCTTGGTTATTTAAATAAAGGCTTAGTTAAAATAGTAACAACTCATGATTTATTAATTTTGGGTGGATATGAAAAACCAACATATATAGTTCTAAGTATTTTATGTAGAATTTTGAAAAAACCATATATATTACTTTTTGACGGTATTAGCACACATAAGTTAGAGGAAAATAAAAATAACTTGAAGACAATTATTAAAAAATTAGTAATTAAAAAAGCAGATTTTATATTAGGAAACGGCAATGTTAGTAAAAGATACTTTAGTGAAATTTTTTCATATCCAAATGAAAAAATATTAAATCAGTATTTAACCGTCGATACAAAAAAAATAGAAAGTATGTATAAGGATAAAGAAAAATACAAAATAGAATATCGAGAAAAGCTAGGTATAAAAAAAGACGAAAAGGTTTTAATTTATTCAGGAAGATTAATTAATATAAAAAATGTAGAATCGGTAATTGAAGCTGTGTCTAAATTAAAGAAAAGGGACTTAGTATTTTTAATTACTGGTGGAGGTATTTTAGAAGAACATTTAAAACAACGTGCAAAAGAACTAAAAATTAAATTGATAATTACTGGTTTTTTACCTGATCAGGATGAGTTATTTAAGCATTATTTTGTAGGAGATGCTTTAATACTACCTTCATTTGACGAAGCGTGGGGACTTGTTGTTAATGAGGCATTGGTGGCGGGGTTACCTGTTTTAGTTTCTAGACATTGCGGATGTGCAAATGATCTAGTAATTCCTAAACAAAATGGTTATATATTTAACCCGTTCGATGTTAATGAAATTTCAAAATGTATTGAGAATGTTATATCTAAAGATGATAATGCGGCATATTCAAAAAAGTCAAAAGAAATAGCATTAAATTGGACGTTTGAAAATTCCAGAAAAAATTTGGAACACATACTTTCAAATTATGAAAAAATGGCAGCGGAAATTTAAAAATAATATGAATTAAGAGGTTTTAATTTTGAAAATATCAATTATTTTAAACAATATTTCTGGTAAGGGTGGAGTTGAAAGAGTAGTCACCAGTTTATCAAACCAGCTTTATAACAGGTATAATTGTGAGACTCATATTATTAGTTTATTTAGCAATGATGAGTCAGATATTTTTTATGAGACAAATCCTAATATTGAAGTAATACATCTTGGAAATAAAAGCCTAAAAAATGTTAGAGTACTTCGGCAGTTTCTTGACTTCAATAAACAGAAATATGATTATATGTTATGTTGTAGCGTGTCAATTTCAACAATTGCGCTTTTTTCAAAAATCATTGGTAAAACCTCTACTAAAATATTTGCATGGGAACATAGTCAATATGGGAATGCTAGCAATTCAATTAAAGGACTTAGAAGAGTTATTTATCCTTACTTAGATAGAATAATTCCATTAAGTAATCATGATGGAAATATTTTCAAAAAGTATATAAAAAATGTCTCTGTCATTCCTAATTTTAAACCATTTACCACTAGTCAAACCTCTAACTTTAAAAATAATACTTTAATTACTGTAGGTAGACTAGAACATGAAAAGGGATTTGATATGTTAATTGATTCTTTCAATTTGATTGAAAATCAGATTGGTGATTGGAAATTGGAAATTTATGGCGAAGGTAAAGAATATCACTCTTTAGTTGAAAGAATTAAATCGTATGGGTTGGAAAATAAAATAAGTATAAAACCCTTTACTTCCAAAATCAAAGAAAAGTATTTAAATTCTTCAATCTTCGTTTGTAGTTCAAGAAGCGAAAGTTTTTCTATGGTTTTAATTGAGGCAATGGAGTGTGGATTACCATGCATAAGTTTTAATTGCAAAATTGGACCAAAAGAAATTATAAGTGATGGGATAGATGGATTCTTGGTAGAACCTTGTGATATAAATGATCTTTCAACTAGAATGGAAATGTTAATAAAAGACTCGAATCTACGAGTTGAAATGGGTTTTAATGCCAAAAAAAAATCAAAGAAATATGATGTGGAAGGTACTATGCAACTTTGGGAAAGTATTTTAGGCATAGAAAAAGAAAAAATGGGGAATTTAAAATGAATCAAGAACCTCTTATTTCAGTAGTAACAGTTTGTTTTAATAGTATAAATACAGTAGAAAGAACGTTTAAATCAATACTTAATCAAACCTATTCAAATATTGAATATATAGTGGTTGATGGAAAGTCTACAGATGGAACTGTTGAGTTAATAAAAGAGTACGAGGATTACTTTAAAAAGCGAAATATTATTTTTAAATGGAAAAGTGAAAAAGATAATGGTATTTATGATGCAATGAATAAAGGCCTTGAAATGACTACTGGGGAGCTTGTAGGTATTATCAATAGTGATGATTATTACGAGGAGTCAGCTTTAGAAATTATTTCAACGGAGTATTTAAAAGATAGTTCATATGATGTTTATCATGGTTTATTAAATTACTATAACTCTGGAAAGTTATCAATGATAAAGGGTGGAGATAGTAGTGTATTAACTCAACATATGATTGAGCACCCAACATGCTTTTTAAAGAAAAAAACTTATGAAAAACACGGCTTTTTTAATTGTAACTATAAATATGTTGCTGATTATGAATTATTATGTAGAGTAAAAAAGCATGGTGGGAAATTTAAACTGATAGATAAAGTAATAGCTAATTTTTATGACGGCGGAGCAGGCGATTGCTTAGAATCAGTTATAGAGGCATTAAAGTTTAGATATGAATATGGATTTATAAATAAGAAATCAATGATTATTAAATATATAAAAATATTTCTGGGAAGAAAAATATTTAGGTAACCATAATGTTTATTGCCTATTTAGAATGGAAAGGTATAAAAAATGATTAAATCCAAGCATTTAATAAATTACTTTATCCTTTTGTTAATAGTAACATCGGGTAGTGTATTTTTTACTTTAAGATACTCTAAAGAAACCAGAAGATTATTAATGATAAGTGCATTGCTTGTATTATTGTATAATATCATCAGAAAAAATGTTAAATTCAATAAAATGAGTATAAGCAAATTGTTGTTATTAATAACTTTAATGTCTGCTTCCTTTTTGGTTAATACCCAAAATGGAATCGACACAAAAAATTTATTATTAATAACGTCAGTAATGGCATCTGTATTTATTTTAAAAGAAGGTATTAGACCAAATATTTTTAAAGTTAGTTACGTGAAGATAATGCTTTGGATTTGTATTATTAGTTTAGTCTGTTATGCTTTATCATCAATAATACCCATAAGTAAATTCCCATTTTATCATGAAGAACAACTTGGAGTAGACGTTTTTAGGTATACGTTCTACCATAGTTGGGGATGGGGAATTGGGACACTAAGAAACCCAGGGATTTTTTGGGAGCCTGGTGTATTTGAGTGTTATATTAATTTAGCAATTTTATTTTTAATATTTGATAGAGATAATAGTATTGCTAATAAAAAGTATTATTATTTAATCTTTATTTCTACCTTAATAACAACCCAGTCAACCACAGGTTATATAATAGCAGGTTTAATACTTCTATATGCTACCTTAACTTTTAAAATAGCTGTGAAAAATAATATTATAAGAATATTTATTGTTGTTTTCTCAATTTTAGGGGTATTGTTTTTTATTAATAGTAATGTTGTTAGTGATAAATTTAACCAAGATAATGGTTCTTACTCAGCAAGAACAGCTGATTTAACTCAATCATTAGATATGATTAAGGAATCGCCTATTTTGGGAATAGGATATCTTTCGGATAAACAAATTTTAGAACAACAAATTAGAAATATAGAAAAAAATTCAAATGGGTTATTAATCTTTATTATTCAATTCGGATTAATTATTTTTATGATCTATTTTACCTTTTTGTATAAAGGGATTAAATCTTTTTTTAATGTGAAATTTATTGATGCATTATTTATTTTATTAGTTATTATGATAATGTTTAGCTCTGAGCCTTTAGTATTATACTCAATATGGATGTATTTTCTATACTAAAAATAATTTAAAAAAGGAAATTTACCATTGGATCCACCTTGAAGTTGGTATGCCAAAGAAATTGTTAAAATGGTAAATTAAATGATTTTAAAAATAATTGGATTTATACCTGATAGTGTTCTATTTTAATGGAATTTTTATAAGATAATACTTGTTAGTGTAAGGTATTAAATACAAATGCCAAAAGGGTTTAATTTAGGTTTAAATTGGTATTTTACTGAAAAGGAGTAATAATTAAAGTGAATAATATTAAACCATTAATAAGTATCATTATTCCAACTTATGGTCGCCCTAATTTACTGTTAAGAGCAATAGATAGTGTATTAAATCAAAGTTATAATAACTTAGAAATTATTGTTGTAGATGACAATAATCCAGAGTCTTTTGAAAGGCAAGAAACTATGACTGTTCTGGAAAAGTATTTAGAACTTAATAAGATAATTTACATTAAATTAGAAAAAAATAGTGGCGGGGCTATTGCTAGAAACAGAGGTGTTGAAGTAAGTACTGGTAAGTTAATTTGCTTTCTAGATGATGATGATGAATTCTTACCAAATAAGGTAGAATTACAGGTTAATAAATTTGTTGAATCGGACTTTAAACTTTCGGTAGTTGGTGGATTTGCTAATATTTTAGGTGCTGAAGGGAATTTAAAAAGAATTGAAAAAAATGAAGTAAATGGAGATGTTTTTAAAATCCAACTCAGCTCAAATGTTTGCACAACGAGTATTGCTATGATTAATAAGGATGTCTTCATTAGATCGGGTGGTTTTAGCAATGTTCCTTCTTCACAGGAACATACATTGTTCATTAAAATATTTAATGTAAATCCTTTATATGATTATGTTAATGTGCCTGTAGTTAATATCTATCATCATGATGGTGAGAGAATTTCTACAGGAAAGAAGAAGGCTGAAGGGGCTATTATACTTCATGAATATGTTTCTAGTTTTTATAGTATGTTAAAGGAGGAAGAAATAAAAGAAATAGATAATGCTCACTATATTAATATTATCAGGGCTTATATGCATATAAAAAATAACCGAATAAATGCATACAAAAATCTTTGTAACTTAATCATAAATAAAAAACATATTGATAAAGAAGTAATTAAATGTTTTTTAGTAATATGTTTAGGTTTTAATATAATCGAAAGATTTAAAATGCTTATAAAATAAAAATATTTTAATAATTGCTTTTTGAATTCTAGATAGGATGATTTTTAATTATGAAAAAGATTTGCTTAATAGGACAATTCCCTCCTCCAGTACATGGATTATCTAAAGCGTTAGATACAATTATTAAGTCAGAGTACTTAACAAGAAAATATCAATTAGTAAAAATAGATATAAAAAATAATATTAAGATTATTAATCATCTGAAACAAATAAATAAATCAGATTGTGACTTATATTATTTTACAATCTCTCAAACAAAGTTTGGTAATTTAAGGGATATGTTTATTTTATGGAAGTTACTTCATAAGAAAAAGAAAGTAGTAATACACTATCATGGTGGGTACTATAAAGAACTTTTTAATAATTTTAATTCATTACAAAAAATTATAAATAAAAAACTAATTTCTAATACTGATATAATGATAGCACTTAGCGATGGATTAAAAGAAATTTTTGAAGATGTTATTGATATCAAGAAAATAAGAATTTGTGAAAATTATGTAGAAGATAGTAGTCTAATAGATAACAATGAATTTGATATTAAAATAAGTGAAATGAATCAAGTTAATCAAAAATTAGAAATAGTTTATTTGAGTAATTTTATAAAATCCAAAGGTTATTTTGATGTATTAAAAGCAGCCAAAAAACTAAAAGGCCAAAATGTTTTGTTTCACTTTGCAGGAGATTTTTTTTCAAAACAAGAGGAAAAAGAATTTAATGATTATGTACAAATTAATAACCTTAAACAAAGTGTTATATATCATGGAGTAGTAAAAGGTCAGAAGAAAAAAGATTTACTTTTTAAAGGTGATATATTTACATTACCAACTTATTATCCAAAAGAAGGCCAACCTATTTCAATAATTGAGGCCATGGGAAATGGACTGACAATTATTACTACAAATCACGCAGGAATACCAGATATAGTTAATCTTGAAAATGGTTACTTGATAAAACCCAAATCCCCAAATGAAATTGTTGAAGTAATTACCGATTTACTTAAAAATAGGAACAAGTTGGTTGATTTTGCGAAGAAAAATAGGAACTATACTTTAATGAAATTTAAAGAGATAGACTATATTAAAAGATTAGAAAATATATTTGATGAGGTTTTCGAAAATGGAAATTGATCTATCTAAATATGACCAATCATGGTATTCAAGAGGCAGATCTGGTCTAGTGGTTTTATTGTGGTGGTTTATCCAAGGAACAGTATTCCGTTATTCTTTACACAATATGTATAGATGGCGGAATTTTTTATTGCGTTTGTTTGGAGCTGTGATTGGCAGGGATGTAAGAATACGTTCCTCTGCTAAATTTACTTACCCTTGGAAAATCAATTGGGGATAATTCATGGGTTGGGGATAATGTACAGTTTTATAGTTTGGATGAAATAGTTATCGGGAGAAATTGTGTTGTATCTCAAGAGTCGTATTTATGTACAGGTAGTCACGATTTTAAAGATCCTTTTTTCGGTTTAATTACAAAGCCAATATTAATTAAAGATGGTGCATGGATAGCTAGTGACGTATTTGTTTATCCTGGTGTCACTATACATGAAATGGGAATTGCAGCAGCAAGAAGTACAGTTACAAGAGACATACCTGTAAATGAGGTACATGGTGGTTCTCCTGCAAAATTTTTAAAGAAACGGTTTGAGAAAGAGGAGCTAAAGTGAAAAAGAAAAAAATTGCCTTTGTTATAAACTACTTTTACCCTGATTTAGCTTCCACTGGACAGTTGATGACTGAGCTTTGTCAGGATTTACAAAACGATTTTAACATTACAGTGATAGCTGCACAACCTGGCTATGCTGGAGAAAAAGCAAGTAATAATAAATTATTTGAGGAAGATTATCTAGAGAAAATAAGGATTATCCGAATTCGATTACCTGAAGTTGTTAAAACTTCCAAATTTAGTCGAATGAAATATATATTCTCATATTTTATACTAGCAAATATTGCATTATTAAAAGAGAAAGGTGTAGATATTATTTACACCATATCGCAGCCGCCTGTTTTAGGTGGACTTATTGGAACAATTGGAAAGTTTTTGAAGCGTTCAAAGCACGTTTACAATATTCAAGACTTTAATCCTGAACAGGCAGAAGCAATTAGTTATACAAACAAACAATCGGTTTTTAAAATTGCCAAAGCAATAGATAAATTAAATTGTCGATACAGTGATTTAGTTATAGTTGTAGGTAATGATATGAGCAATACATTAAAAAATAGATTTTCAAATGGAGAGATTCCTAACCATGTTGTAATTAATAACTGGACAAATGAACAAGAAATTTTGCCTCTAAGTAAAAATGAGAATAATGTACAAAAATTTTTAAATCAGCACGGTTTAGAAAATAAGTTTATAGTAATGTACTCTGGTAATCTGGGATTATATTATGACTTAGAAAATATCATTAAAGTTACAGAACACTTTAAGAATTATAAAGACCTTTCATTTGTTTTTATAGGGGAAGGAGCTGTAAAAAATGATATGCAGTCAGTTGTACAAAGAGAAAAAATTACAAATGTTCATTTTCTACCTTATCAGCCGAAGGAGTTTATTAAATATTCATTAAATGCTGCAGACATTCATTTAGTAGTAAATCAAAAAGGCATAAAAGGTGTCTCGGTGCCAAGCAAAATTTATGGTGTAATGGCAGCTGGAAGACCTATATTAGGTGTATTAGAAAAAGGAAGTGAGGCACAAATGCTTATTGACGATAGTAATTGTGGAGCAGTCGTAGAGCCTCAAGATTATAAAGCCATTATTACAACTATTGAAACATTCTATAATATGAATAATCAAGAATTAAGGCAACTTGGGATGAATGGAAGAGCTTATTTAGATAAATATTTAAAAAGAGAAATTTCTATAAATAAGTATAGGGATTCACTAAGGGAAGTTTCAAAATAAGAATGTTCTTTAAATTTTTTATCCTGTGGCTTAGCAAATAAACTATTTTCCCTTTTTTAAATTTTATTTGGAAGAATAGTACGGAATTAGGAGAAAACCAATGGCAAAAGACAAACAAAAACTACTACTTGTTCAATCTCTTAGAGGCATTGCGGCATTAATTGTCCTAATACATCATGGTGCTGGAATAGGCAAGAAATATTTGAATTATGAATATTTAAACAATATTTTTAGTGCTGGATGGTTAGGAGTAGATTTTTTCTTCGTATTAAGTGGTTTTATAATCTATTATGTTCATCATAAAGATATTGGGCAGAAACAGAGACTAAAACAATTTTATTTGAAGAGGTTTTTAAGAGTCTATCCGATTTATTGGATAATGACGATAGTTTTAGTTACTTTGTTTTTTTTAGTTCCTAGTTGGGGAATAGGTTATGAAACTAAACTTAATGTTATTATAAAGTCCATTCTCTTGTTACCTCAGTCTCATGATCCTATAGTAAATGTAGGCTGGTCCTTAGTTTATGAGGTGTTTTTTTATGCAGTATTTGGCTCATTATTTTATTAAAACCCAAGTATTCAACTACGTTGGTATCATTATGGATTGTAGGAGTAATTTTAAATTCTATTGGGATAATTAATTTGAAGAATAATCTTTTTTTAAATTTCATATTTAGCAATTACGACTTAGAATTTTTCTTTGGGTGTATAGTTGGACACCTTGTTTTAAAAACAAGTATCAAATACAATTACATTATTTTATTAGTAGGCGTATTAGGCTTTTTGTCGGGGTGGTATTTAGTTCTACAAGGAGTATTAATGAGGTACCATACTCAAGCTATGTTGGTGTTAGGTATTTCATGTGGACTTATAGTACTTTCTGCCACTTTCTTAGACTTAAAATATAAACTAAGAGTACCAAAATTATTATTACTTATTGGGGATGCTTCATATTCTATTTATTTAACCCATTTCTACATTTTTGTATTTATTTTTAAAATATTAGCAAAGGTTAACAGGTTGAATCCTTTTGGTGGATTTATTACAGTGTCAATTTCATTAATAATTGCAGTAATACTTGGTGTGACTTTCCACTTGGTTATTGAAAGACTATTGCTTAAATACTTAAATGGAAAGCTTTTCAATAATATGAATTCAAAACAAGACCAAAATTATCGAAAAGCTATTTAACGAGAATTGAAAGAGTATAAAGCTTAAAGAATTAAATTATAAAACGGGGGAAAGAAGTTATGAATATTTCCGTAGTTGGTACAGGTTATGTAGGACTAGTAACTGGTGTTGCATTATCCCATATAGGACATCAAATTACATGTATTGACATAGATGAAAGTAAAGTATTAAGAATGCGTCAAGGAATTTCTCCGATATTTGAACCAGGACTCGAAGAATTAATGATAAAAAACATTGAAGCTGGCAGATTATTTTTTACAACTAATCATCGGGAAGGATTTAAAGGGAAAGATGTAATCTATATAGCTGTAGGTACGCCTGAGAAAGAGGATGGCTCAGCAAATCTTACATTTATTGAAAAGGTTATTGAAGATATTGCTTCTAATGTCGAAAACGACATTATTGTTGTTACGAAAAGTACTGTACCAGTTGGAACAAACCATTATATAAAAGGGTTATTAAAAGCTTCCATGCCTTCTGATTTAAAAATAGAGGTCGTTTCCAATCCGGAATTTTTAAGAGAAGGTTCGTCTGTTTACGACACCTTTAACGGGGATCGAATTGTCATTGGTGCAGACAATGAAGAAGCCGCTAAGGTTATTGAAGAGATCAATAAACCATTTGGAGTTCCAATCTATAAAACAGATATTAAAAGCGCCGAAATGATTAAATATGCTTCGAATGCTTTTTTGGCTACAAAAATAAGTTTTGTAAATGAAATTGCTAATATCTGTGAAAAATTAGGAGCAGATGTGGAAAGTGTTGCCTGTGGAATGGGAATGGACAAGCGTGTAGGTTCGATGTTTTTAAATGCTGGTATTGGTTATGGAGGTTCTTGCTTCCCTAAGGACACGAAAGCTCTTACTCAGATTGCTGCAAATATAGACCATGACTTTGAATTATTAAAGGCAGTAATTACAGTTAATAATAATCAACAGCAAAGACTAATAGAAAAGGCAACAGAACGGTTTGGTAGTTTAGTTGGGAAAAGAGTTGCTATTTTAGGTCTTTCTTTTAAACCTAATACTGACGATATGAGAGAAGCAGCTTCTATTATTACATCTAAACAATTAATTGCAAATGGTACACATGTTATTGCATACGATCCAATCGCGATTGAAAATGCTAGGAGGATTTTACCTAGTGAAGTCAAATATGCACAATCTTTTGAAGAAGCTATTACTGAAGCGGACATGGTATTTCTTTTAACTGACTGGGCTGAATTTAAAGATGTAAACCTTAATGTATATGTTGAAAAGATGAACCAACCGGTTATTTTTGATGGCCGAAATTGTTATGATTTAGATTATGTGAAAAACTACTCAATTGAATATCATTCAATCGGGCGAAATGTAGTTAATAATCTTCAAACCGTATCATCATTAGATTAAATCAAATCAGGTCAAATGGCCGTTTTTTTATGGAGGGATATTATGAAGCTTGTTTTACTTTCCGGTGGCTCGGGAAAGCGCCTATGGCCTTTATCAAATGATACAAGATCAAAACAGTTTTTAAAAGTATTAGAATGTAATAATGAAGAAAAGCAATCAATGGTTCAGCGTGTATGGGGGCAGTTGGAAACAGTTGGCCTTTCTGATTCATCTGTCATTGCAACTTCTAAAATGCAAAGAGATATGATTCATAGCCAAATAGGAATGGATGTACCTCTAATAATTGAACCTGAACGTCGTGATACATTCCCGGCGATTGCGTTAGCTGCTTCTTACCTATATTCTAATCAAAATGTTTCTGAAGACGAAGTGGTTGTTGTATTACCAGTTGATCCATACGTTGAGGACAACTTCTTTGAAAAGGTAAAAGAATTAGAGAGTGTCTTACTAGATTCCGGAGCTGATTTGGCTTTGGTTGGTGTTAGACCTACTTATCCTTCCTCCAAATACGGCTATATTGTTCCAAAAGAAGATGTAGATGGAGACAACTATTTTACTGTAAACCATTTTTCAGAGAAGCCTAGTGAAGAAAAGGCTCAGACTCTTATAGATATAAATGCACTATGGAACTGTGGAGTATTTGCTTTTAAACTAAAGTATATAATTGATATACTAGTAGAAAAAGGTTTGCCGCTTCATTATGATAAACTATCACTTCAGTATAAAAATCTCCCTAAGATTAGCTTTGATTATGAAGTAGTTGAAAAGGCAAATCACATCGTGGCCCTTCCTTATGATGGATATTGGAAGGACCTTGGGACATGGAATACCTTAACAGAAGAAATGGCAACTTCTCAAATTGGTAAAGGTGTTCTTAGTGAAGATACGGTAAATACGCATTTGATTAATGAATTAGATATACCAGTTACTGTCCTCGGTGTAAAGGATATTGTGGTTGCAGCAAGTCCAGATGGCATTCTTGTTGCTGATAAAGCTTCTAGCCCAAAAATTAAGGAATTAATTAGCGGGTTTCAACAGCCTCCAATGTATGAAGAGCGAATCTGGGGCTGGTCTCGTGTTCTTGACTATGCAAAATATGATGATGGGAACGAAATGGTCACAAAACGCATTTGTATCCACGAAGGAAAAAATTCAAGTTATCATTATCACAACTTACGTGATGAAGTTTGGACTATTGTCCGTGGGGAAGGCGAGTTGGCATTAGATGACTATATCACCCGTGTAAAAGCAGGGGATATCATCCACCTCCCTGCAGGAAAGAAACATGGAATCAAAGCTTTTTCTGAATTAGAGTTTGTTGAGGTACAAACTGGTATTGGTATTAGCGATGAAGACTTTACTCGTTTGTTTTTTGAATGGGATGATGTAATTAATCATTTCCATAAATCCAAAGCAAAAGTGATTTTATAATTATTTGGAGGGAGAGAACTGCATAGGTTCTTTCCCTCCTTTTTTAATTTTGAGGTGGAGTATTTTGAAAACTATTGCTTATTATATTTCTGATTATGGATATGGTCATGCTTCAAGAAGTATTGCCGTTATGCGGAAACTACTTGAAAAGGCAGATGTAAGAATTATTGTTTGCCATTCATTTGCGCTTTCTTTTATTAAGGAATCTTTAAATTCTAACCGAATTAGTTATAGAAACATAAAGACAGATGTTGGCTACTTTTTAGAAAAGGATTCGATATACCCTGATAAAGCACATTTACAAAAGGAATTTAATAATTTCTTATCAGATTGGGAACACAATAAACATCGTGAAATAGAATTCCTTAAGATAAATAATGTTGATTTAGTTGTTTCTGATATTTCTCCATTGCCTTTTGAAGCGGCTGAAAGATTGGGTATACCATCTGTTGGTATATCAAATTTTACTTGGTATACAGCCTACCATGATTTAATAGATGAGTTTGACTTGAAGTTATTTAAAGGCCTATCGAAAAATGATATATTTCTTTTCGTTAGCAGGGAGTAATGAACAATGGGACATTGCATCCAAAGAATACGGGTTTTTTTCGAGAGAGATAAATCTACAAGAAGTTAAGAGAATAAGGAGTTTAGTTGATCCTAGTCAAAGCAAGAAAATTATTTTTTTGGGACTTGGAATGAAAATTGATGTGAGTTTACTTGAGCAACTTCCTATTTGGGACAGCCCCAACTGTGTGTTTGTTGTATCTTCAAATGTCCAGGTGAACCGCTCAAATGTTTTTCAAATACCTATTGAATATTTAGAATCGCAAAATTATATTGCAGCTTCGGATTTGGTGATTTCAAAAGCCGGGTGGGGGATGATTGGTGAGGCAGTTAGTGCTAACATTCCACTGTTAATTCTTAATAGACTGTCAATGAAAGAAGACCAAAACACGACCAACTATTTAAAACAATATCATTTGTGTGAGACGATTAATTGGGAGGATTTTATTACTTATAAAATTGATTCTTCAATGATTAATGATTTGAAGGAATCGCTTAGAGGAAATGATTCTGATCATCAGAATCAATCTGAGAAAATAGCAAAGGATTTAATGAGAATCTTAGAAGGAATGTAATTTAATTTTAGTATGGAAAATGACAGTTAAATACCATATGAAAAAGGACTAGTTTGCTAGTCCTTTTCTCGTAATTTTATTAACTTTTAACCAAATTATCTTTTAACATATTCGTAACCTTTATTTTCTCTTCATTCGGGACATTTAAATAGTAAATTCCATTAATTGTCTCACCTACACCTTTTACCTCATACTGAGTAATATTGTTCCGGCAGTTACGATAGTTTTTCTGGATATTCATCATATCATCAAATGTCATATTGGTTTTTATGTTGTTGCCTAATGCTGCAAGAATATCATTAAAGTGACTAATAGAAGAGATACTTGCGGCCTTTATCAAGAATTGCGGTAATAATTTGACGCTGACGACCGTTCCGACCAAAATCACCATTTGGATCTAAGTGTCTCATCCGGACATATCCAAGTGCTTCGGGACCATTTAGATTAATATCACCCTTTTGGTAATGATAACCTTTCTTATAATACCCTTCGTCAATCCAATCAAGATCATTGTGTACAGTTACTCCACCAACAGCATCAACTAATGCACTTAATGCCTCCATATTTACACGAATAAAATAATCCATTTGTATGCCAGTAAAGTTTTCAACTGTTTCTATTGCCATTTTTGGTCCACCATACGCATAAGCAGCATTTATTTTATCCGTTGTTCCATGTCCCACAATTTCTGTTCTCGTGTCGCGCGGGATACTCACCATCTGCATGGTCCCTTTTTGGGGATTCAATGTTAAAACCATTGTCGTATCAGAGCGTCCAGAATCATTAGCTCGCTCATCAACTCCCAAAAGCAGAATCGAAATTGGTTGACTATTTTGGCTAATCACGGGTGTAGGATGTGGTTTATCGAGTTTCACTGTTTCATGCATTTGTCCCACTGTATTTTTTACAGAACTATATAGTTTAAACGCATATCCACCAATTCCAATTACTAACAAACATATAACACTAGAAATAATTATTAAAATCTTTTTCTTCATGCATTAACCTCAATTCCATTCGATATTTACTAACAAATTATATCACGATTTTACAGATTTTGTGCATGCGAGCAGCGAAATAAGAGCCCAATACGTAATTACATTCAGAGCTTGTAAAGATAACAACTCTACTGTTGGGAATAAAACAGAACCATACCCCTGCCCAATCTGTAAACATCAAGCGTGGTGGTACTATCCCAGCCTGCTAATAATTTCATCTCTTGAACGTTTCACCCACCATCAAGGCAAGAACCACGACTAAAAGTCCGTTTGTAAATACCAATATTTTTTATGAGGCGACCGCCGTTGTACCATAAAGGTTAGAGCTCCCACAATCATGGTAAACGCCAACCCAATCAATGCCCACACGATAAATTCGATGTAAGCCTATTAAGAACAGAGACCCAAAAGGCACCTGTATTTTGATATTTATTAAATATATTTATAATTTCATCCAAATCCTCTTTTGTGTAATCTCTGGTATTGCTAGGGTCATATGAAGCTTCTCCCCATTCCAATTTGAAATGTTATACATGTCAAATTGGATACTAGTAATACTCAAAAAGAATGTTTATGATTTGAATTTTGTCACAAAATTTTAAAATATTAATAAGTGAAATTTTGTGGCAAACAGGTGGGTGAAAACAAGCCCCATTTTCCAGATGCTTTTTTTACCTATCTTTCGACTTTCTTTTTAATCAAAATCTGCTTTCGACAATAAACTTCTAGCCTGTTAAAACAAAACTTTATGAAGCAGCAGTTTCCAAGGTATTTAATCAAACGATTATTTAGTATAGCACATATTGAAATCCGTCGATTTATGTTCAAACAGCGGGGAATTTTGTCGGTTTTCGTTTCAAAATCATATAAAAGGTTTTTTAACAATTTTTTCACCGATTTAGAAGCGAAAATCTTTATTTTACAAGGATTAAGGCGGATTAAATCAAACGTTTGATTGACATTAAAAATGGGAGATGTTCGTCGGTCTATGTCATTTTCAGTGGACTTTTCTTATTGTCGCGCTTCAAAAATGTTGATGGAAGGTGAGGTTCAATGATGGGGGGCTGAATAATGGAAGTTGTCTGTATTTAGGAATGGGGATTCCGTAGGGGACTTGAGAAATGAATAGGTTTTTAACAATAAAACCTATTCATTTCAGACTTGCTTAGTTAGCTTAGGGACAACTGGACCATAACAAGTATGCTATATATTCGCAAAAATCTAATTCAGCCGCAAGCCCGAGTTCCTTTTTCATAAATTTACCCCCATGCTTAGTCACGCTCCAAAGGGTTGCTTTGAAGAGAAAGAAGCAGGAGGGAGAAGAACCATCCATCAATAGCCACATATTGAAATTCACATCATTCCGTATCCCAGGTCGCGATTATTGGAGGTGGTTTCACATTACGTCCAGTTGAAATCTCACTAGCCTATTAGATTATTAAACCGGAACAGAGAAACATAAAAGATAGGAGGACACTCAATCTACTGTCGATAAAATTCGTGTGTCTTGTGTTCTTTTGTAGGAGTCCCTCTTTTTTTATTCAAACTGAAGGGGACGTTATCGAATAACAGCCCTTTCAGCTTAAATCTGATTTTCTATGAAAGATACCTTTCTACTAATTCATTCTCACGTAGATCCTTAATCGCTAATTGAATACATTCTTTTTTATTTGCATGTCCTGCCGTACCTACGACATCTTCTTTCCCAAGCTTATTACAGCTAGCAAAACCTTTATATTGCTTGGGTGTTTTAAAAACTTCTACCGTTATAATAAAGCCTTTTCTTACGTGAAGCCAATAAGTGTCCATATCTCCTACAACTGCTTTCGAACGATTCAACCTAAAAACACCTCTCCTATTTTAAAAAGTTTCGTTAAAACAATCTGTTAATCTTAGGTGGTTTACAATCCATAATCATTATCCACTATTTTGGATTGTCAACACCAAACTAAACAGTTTTTTTAAGGTGTGTAAGTTTGTATTCTATTGGGCTTAAATAGTCTAACGTACCATGGATACGAAGGTGATTAAACCAATGAACATAATCGTGAAACTCTCTTGTCAGATCCTCTAAGGAATCAAAGGAGCGTCTTTTGACAAACTCTGTTTTAATAATTTTAAACGTGGCTTCTGCAACCGCATTATCATACGGGCATCCTTTCATACTTAGAGAACGCTTAATGTTAAACGTCTCAAGCGCTTCGTCAATCAGTTTGTTTTTAAATTCATTACCACGGTCTGTATGGAAAAGCTGAATCTTATGGAGGTCGGCTTGAATAGACGCGAGTGCTCGGTAAACCAGTAAGGCATCCTTATTCGGACCCATGCTGCATCCAATGATTTCTCGATTAAAGAGGTCGACAAATACACATATATAATGCCATTTTTGATTGACCCTTACATATGTCAAATCGCTTACAATAACGCTAAACTGGTCGGCTTGTTTAAATTCACGATCCAGTTCATTGACCTGGGCTGATTCGTTACACGTTTTTGCATGTGGTTTGAACTGAGCCACAGTGTAGGAAGAGACAAGCCTTGCTCGTTCATAATCCTCCCAATCCGTCGTCTAGAGACGATTTTTCCTCGCTTTTTTAATTCAAATTTTATTTTACGAGTCCCATAGTTTTGACGGCTTGCTTGGAAAATCTCAATGATATCAGAAGTAATATCATCCTCTGAAACTCGCTCTTTTGCTTCGTAATAATAGGTGGCTCTAGGTAATTGAAGGACTTTGCACATTGCCGATATCGAGTATTTGTCCCGGTTATTCCGGATTACATTTACTTTCGTCCTAGTATCAGCGCAGCTTGCTTTAAAATATCGTTCTCCATTAGCAGTTGCTTATTTTCTTTCCGTAGTCTGTTCAACTCAAGTTCTTCTGGTGTTTGGTTGTCTTTCTCCTTAAATGAACCCGTAGTTTTACTTTGGCCGATCCATTTATCCAGAGAGGATGGAGTCAGATCGTACTCACGAATGATATCCTTTCTAGGTTTGCCATTCAGGTACAGTTGCACCATTTGATTTTTAAATTCGTCCGTAAATGTTCTTCGCTCTTTTTTAGTCATAGTAGATTCTCCTCAATTTCATTATCTGTAGTCTACTTGACCTTAAAATTTCTGTCTAGATAAGTGTAGCCCATCCATTTTTTAGTCATTCTATTAGATTGTTTTTGTCAAAATTAGCAAATTCTCTATTATCGCTGGTAAAAATTTTAACACTAGTAAATGACTAAGAAGTACTCTTCTGTTTTTCGGTTCAAGAACAAAAGAAATCGGGTTCTCTCCTGCATTAACGGTCATTTTTCTGTATTGATCTGCAATCTGTAGTTTATTGTTGAACGAAGATAACTGAGAATTGACCTTAATCACGATGCCATTGTTAAACTCAACGTTTGTTTTTCTATTAAAGCTTGTGGTTCTTTTTATATGATAGGGATTAAACCACATGGTGTCGTACCGTTGGGCTGATTGAATTGGAAATACACAGATTTTCAGAATCGGATTCACCATAAGCGGACACATATGTATATCACCCAGGATCCATTTAGAAGTTTCCATGGCGCCTTTTAAGTTAAAACCAATACATTTAATGCTGTATTCAAGAATTTCTAATGGGGACTTGTCGACGATAAACATCTTGTTCACTTCTTTAACGATTGTACACGGCTTTCCGTTTCGATCGAGAAAGCCCACCATGTACATCATATGTTGATTAATAATATAGTTATTTTCTAGAGTCAATTCATTCTACTCCTTCATCTACTAATTAGTTGAATGATTTTCGAAAAAGGGTATACTAACAATAAGTTAGTAATCCTAACTTACTTGGCCAAGGGCACTGTCTTCCCAGGACACCTATTGCTCTTGGTTATTTAATTGTGCTTTTCACACATTCACCACCTCCTTAACTAGTTTGTTCTCTTAGTTTTTCTTGATTTAAATAGCCTGTTCCTCTGATAATATTTATTGATTTCCCTTAGGAATGATTTTTAATATCCGTATAATTATAACTGTTACTATTGTTTCTTTCTTTAAGCAATAGGGATTGCTTAAAGAAAGAAACAATTTTATAGATTGATTTAAGTGCAAAATGATTCGCTCTAAGCTACTTAGTAAATCGATTCTTACTCTCTTTTTCCTTTAACACAATCAATTCCGGATTATCCTCTATTTCTTTTATAAGCTCAGAAGCCTTGATACCAAAACCCTTCGCAAGTGCAAAGGTTGTACTTAAACTTGGTGCTTGGACATTCGTTTCAATATAACTTATGATTGTCCGACCTAAGCCGCTGCGGAAAGCTAATTCCTCTTGGTTAAATTGCTTAGAAAACCTCAATCGCTTTATTATTTCTCCAATATACATGGTCTCTTTTTTCAAGGAAATTCTCCTTTTTTAAGACCATTGGATAACGAAATACCATTTTCTGCCACGGACTGTAATCTACAAAAGTTGGTTTGGGTAAATTTTTTTGCCTCTCCTGTTTTACCTGAATTAACAATAATATAGAAATACTGTTGTAAATCGTAAAGTTGCTATTATTTGTTTTTTCCTTTAACGTTTCTAAAAATAATAATTAGCAACTCCGTTATTGAACTGTAACTGAAAATCAGTTATAACAAATTTATTTAGTGGAAATGATATAGAAAATATGGGAGAGTGTTCCTTTCGTAATTATTAAATTATAAATAGGAGACTACCGTCTACAACTTTTGTCACAGTTCGATATTTATTGCTCCTATTAAATGACATTTTATTTATAGATTTAAAGTTTAAAATCTTATTAAATGAAGGATAAAGGCAAATTTAATCAAACATTTGATTAAGAAATATAATTGAAGAATTGTGTCGGAATTACGAATTTAATAGAAAATGCTAAAATATCAATCCTCCATTTCAACTAATTCCTTAACAAAGAGCTCTTCAAATTTTTGATCTAAAACCCCATAAAAATAGGCAATTGGATTTCTCACCTTTTGGTTCTTCTTTAGCTTTCGAATTAATTGCTTAAACGCAGCGATCGCGATGTCAAGGACTTTACCTGTTTCTTTTTCATAATTATTTCGATAGGCTGCAATTTGCGTCATCTTCCAGTATTCTTCAATCGTCTTAGCCTCTGAAAAGAAATACTTTACCAGCTGCACAAATGGCTGTGGTACACGGTCGCTTACATAGGTGTAATCAAGATCGGACGGTTCTTCTGTACGTTTATTTATCTTTTGATTTTTAGTTTTAGAAGGATTACTAGTTTTAGGGTGGTCCAAATTATCCTCTTTGGGTGGTTCATTTGCAGGAAATCGAGTAAATACGTAAAGATTGCTGGTCTGGGAGCCATTTTTCCTTTCCGTTTCATAGACGGTCATCATCCCTAAAGCGATGGCCTTTTGGATCATCCTCTTAAAGGTTGAGCGTGAGATGCCATTGTCGTTGTATTCATCATGAATCGCTTTTAACACCGTTCCAATCTTGGCGTTACACACTCCAGGAATTTTTGCTGAAAAACGAACCAGCCGTTTTAAGCCGACTAATTCCCCTTTGGTAAAATCGTGTTTCTTGGCTGCCATCCACATTTCCATGTGATGATTAAACTCCTTAAGATTCGTAAACTGAGAAAATTCTTCAAAACGTTCTATTTTGCCTGATTTTAAATTCATTTAAATGCACCACCCTTTTATCCTCTATATATAAATCCAGAGGCAAAACGGACAGGGTCGTTTGATCGTTTTAGTGGCAAAATTGTGACATTATTTTTAAGCATTTTCCGGTGGGAATTTTTAATTAGTAGGGTTAGTGCGAATTTTAATCAAACGTTTGAGGAATACAGTTTTTAATCGAGTTTTGTCAAGAAAGGGAGAATCCCTGAAGGGATTCCCAAATAACTTGGATTTTAAAATGAACCTTGAAAAATCGTCCACACTCCTTTTACAGTGAGAAATTAAGTTAAATAGGCAATCATAAGTTGGGGCATAGGCCTGTTTCAGTCACCAGCCAAAGTTCCTTTTTTCAAAAATGGGAGATGAATTTCGTGCATCTAAATGAGTATGGAGGAGGGATATGAATGGAGGTAGGAGAAAAGAGAAATTTTATATATCCCTTAGAAGTACAAAAAGGAGCATCAATTTCGATGCTCAGAAATGTTGATCGTGTTTAAAAACATTGTAAGGTAAAGGTTACTTTATCAAATTGTTTTCTCAATAATTCTTCTTTTTTTATACAAAAATAGAGCAGTCCGGAATCTCCCCACATAACACCCAACTCTTCTTCGTCAGAGTCTATTTGGAACAATAACACGGGTTCTTCATCATTGTCATATAGCTCTTCAAACACATCGTTTTGGACATTAAATGGTTCTCCTAGCATATAGTGGCCGGCACAATAAAACCTTCTACATCTTCCGGCTGCATTAACGCTTGACGGAAATTCCTAAAATTATCCTCTTCCTCCTCATTTTCAAAAATCAGATTTTCAGGGTGTTCGGAAATTGTATACATGTTCTTGAAAAGCACCTTGTATGTATCTAATGGAAAATAGTTTTCATTTTCCTCCGGATATTCTCTTCTTTTCAACGAAGTCATATCTCCATCGAAATAGAGCACTTTATAACATCCTTCATCTTCTTCGAAGCCCAAAGGCTGTTCATAAGCATCATAAAACAGATACAAAATACCACGATCAGGAAGCAGATGGTCCTTATCAAATGGTTTTGCTTCTGTAAGGTTAAATTGTCCGATAAACCATAAATAACCTTTTTTGTATCGAGGAAATTCCATTTCATCAGGCATATCTGGGAGACCACCTAATTTAGAAGAACCAATAGGAATAACCTCATCATCTACTCCTATCTTTGCTATTCTAATAGAGTTCTTCAAAGAGGAAATAATCAATGATTTTTTATGGTATAACTCATGTTCGCGAAGTAATTGGTCAATCTGTTGTTTCATGATTCTCCAACCCCCATATATTTATTTTTATAGCTACAATCAACAATAAAAAATGAATGGAGCCTAGTATAAAAAATGTTGTAGTATCGCATATTTTCCTGTGTATTTAATTTTAGTCCAATTCATGATCATGTTCAATTAAACGTTTGATTGAAGAGGAAATAAGTATCAGTAGGTACCCTCTATTTCTAATAAAAAATTGTTATCTACCATGTCCTTTTTCTCACTTTTTTTATATATAGAAGGTGAGAGGAGGTGGTAGACAATGGCACAGGCAATATTAGCAGAGACAAAGCTGCGATTGGTGTTTGAAGTAGGAATGGATGAGAAGGGAGCGCCCATTTTAAAAGCAAAGACATTGAACAACATCAAGAAAGAAGCAACAGCAAATCAGCTCTATCAAGTGGCAAAAGCAGTATCTGTTTTGTGCAATGATCAGCTGAGCAGCATTGAAAGAGCAGATAACACCGAAATTCTAGCCTAATGGTTGGAGATTCGATTATGATAGGAGGTGAAAGGGATGGCTAAAACATTGGAATTACAATTTGTGACCGAGTTCGGGAAAACGGCTCGATTGACCGTTGATAATCCAAAAGAACCAGTGAATGAAGCGGTTGTCAAGCAATCGATGGCAGATATTATTGCTTCAGGAATTATTAATACAGCAGGCGGCAATTTAGTTTCCGCTCAAGGTGCTAGAATCGTAGATCGTAATATAACTGATTATAAACTTGCTTAATGAATAGAGGAAAAGGCCGGATTCACATTGAAGCCGGTCTTTCTTTTTACATGTCTTCATAATGAAAAGAAAGGAGAAAGAAGCGTGGATGAGCTCATACCTATCATCAGTCAGGTAGGATTCCCAATTGTTGTGTCCTTATACTTGCTTTATCGGATTGAAACAAAGCTTGATATGGTGGTCCAATCCATTCAGAATCTGCCAGACCGAATGAAGGAAAGGAATTGAATAGTGTCTAATTCCATCTCTATAACAAAGACGTAAAACATAGACATTCTTTCATGTCTATGTTTTACGTCTTTTAATTTTGCTGAAGCGTGATTTGACATATTTTTTACGAGCTAGGCAGCAAAGATCCATTTATAGTAGGTAATTGCGCAGATCTAATCAAACGTTTGATTAAAAGGGAAATAGGTCAAATTTGGATGAGAAGTGTAGTTTTTGCTGATAGTAAATGCTAGTTTGGATATTCCACTTGAAAAATGAAACACTAATTGACATTCTCTTTAGCTTTTTTGAGGGCAAAATCCTTTAGATTAAGGGTCTGGCGGGATATTTAATCAAACGTTTGTTTAAAAGGTTTTTTTAGCTGAATTTCTCGAAATATGTAAGCATGCAATACTCGAAATTGCCAATTCTAGTATCACCATAAAAAACAAACCGCTAGGAGTTAGGAGACGGCTTCAATGAAGATTGATATTTTCCGGTATTCAAGGAGAGTTTTGTCCTTGAAGATTGATATTTTCCGGTATTCAAGGAGATTTTTGTCCTTGGGAGGCAAGATGTAGGACACTTTTCCGGTATTCAAGGAGAGTTTTGTCCTTGAAAGGCAGGATAAAGGATGCTTTTCTGGTTCTCAAGGAGATTTTTGTCCTTAAGAGGCAGGATAAAGGACACTTTTCCGGTATTCAAGGAGATTTTTGTCCTTGAGAGGCAAGATGTAGGACACTTTTCCGGTATTCAAGGAGAGTTTTGTCCTTGAAAGGCAGGATAAAGGATGCTTTTCTGGTTCTCAAGGAGATTTTTGTCCTTAAGAGGCAGGATAAAGGACACTTTTCCGGTATTCAAGGAGAGTTTTGTCTTTGAGAGGCAGGATAAAGGACGCTTTTCTGGTATTCAAGGAGAGTTTTGTCCATGAGAGGCAGGATAAAGGACACTTTTCCAGATTTCAAGGAGGTTTTTGTCCTAAAGCCTGAAATAAGTTCTTGGGGTTGAGAATCTACAGGCACTTCTTAGGGTAAAAGATAATGAATCAAGGGGAATAAGAAACCGCTAGCTTGATAGATACGGTGAACCGTAACTTAAGTAAACGAGGTTTTTTAATATATTCTTAAAGAACAAAAATTTGATTCTTAGATCAATATTTCCTTTAATCAGAAATATTGATCCTGATTTGTTCTTTTGCAATTGTCCGATTGTTTTTTAGAGGTAAGTACATAGTCATTATTTTTTAAAGAAGTATCAAGAACAACTCAACGTTCTTGATACTTCTTTCTTCAATTTTATTTGAAGGATTTACTGTAATTTCATTAATTATGCCATGGAAAGATTTTTGTTCTTTTGGAGGTACCATAGGAAGTATGCCAAGGCGTTCCTGGCTTCCCCTTATGCTGGTTTCTTTTGTTTTTGGTCTAAGCGATGACTTAGGAAAGTTAGAAGACATGCAAAGATAGCAACAACCCCACCGACCCATGTTACATTCATTAAATTCCCTAGATGGTATACAATTCCGCCTAAGGCGGAACCCAATGCGATACCAACATTGCTTGCGACTGGCATCAGTGAAGCAGCGAGTCCTGTCGCTTTTGGCTGATAAATACCGGCAAGGTCTATTAAATAAAGCTGGGTAGATGTTGTTAAGAGGATGGCCATTAGCGACATCAAGCCAATGTTTGCCAGTCCTAAAATAAAATGATTTGTCGTCCAAAATAAACTTGTCAGAACAATTGCCTGCACGAGAAAAACAAACCGAAGGCGTCCGATTGCATTGTGGCTCGCAATTTTACCAGCGAGGATGTTGCTGAAAATCGAGATAAATCCGTAGCCAAACAAGATCAAACTGATTGAATGATTGGGTGCTTCCATACCCTTCAAGATCGGAACAAGGTACGTAAAAACGGCATAAGTTGCGCCAAATCCGAGAGCAGGAATGAAAAAAGCCATCAAGATTCGTGGCTGGGTCAATAAAGAAAACTGATCCCGCATCGAACTGCGTATTTGTCTGAGCTTATTAGGCAAGACGAAAAAGGATGCCAAAAACGCCAATCCACCCAGGAAAGTAGTTAACACGAAAGTGGCATTCCAGCCGTACCATTCGGCGATAACAGTGCCAATTGGTACTCCAACCACGTTTGCAAGCGTGAAACCACCGAAAACGAATGATACCGCAAGTCCGCGTTTTGCAATCGGAATGGTTTCACTTGCAACAATCATGGCAAGAGAGATTAAAACTCCTGTTACAATCGCTGTCAACATCCGAAGTGCAAGGAGCATGATGTAGCTCGTCGAAATCACGCACAAAGCATTCAGGATGATGAACGATCCTATCAAAAACAACATCCATTTCCGCTTTGGAAAATGACTTGTTGCTGACATCACGAGTGGTGTGGCAATGGCAAACGTAATCGCAAAAGCAGAAACGAGTGTGCCTGCTTTTGCATTTGTCATATGAAGACTCGAGGAAATATCGGTTAAGATCCCTACGATAACAAATTCGCTTGTTCCGAGAACAAATGTTAATAAAGTAAGTGTTAAGATGAGTAACCAATGTCGCTTGGATAATTCTGTGGCAAGCATAAATACCTCTTTTCTTAGATGAATGTAAATGTGTCACATGGTAGATAAACAATCTAATCATCATACCATAAAACATTTTTACGAGGAAAACCCTTGCTTATATTTTGTCTAAAGTTTAGTTAGTTATCGTTGATTATTTCCATTTATGGATAGTAGTATTAGTTGGGTCTAAATTTATTCTTATTTCGTTCTTTAATAGTAGGGAACTTCCAATTTTTAGATAAGTCAAAAGTTAATGCAAAGCTTGTTGCGATACAAGGGGAATTACGGAAGAAAGTGTACAGCTTTCTGATTATAAGAAAGAATTAGAAACGGACAGTGACCAAGAGATCGTTACAGGTTTTATCATCGGTAATATTCTATAAATTAAAAAATGAATATACTTTTCAAAAGGAAGTCGTATGTAACGATTTCCTTTATTGATTTAAGTCCTATAGAAAAGAATAATGTTAGTTCGTTCTTTATAACGGTAAATAAGTGGAAAATTATGAAAAAGTTAAGTTTCATAACATATACTTTATTAATGGTTCCTGAATTAGGGGGGATGGCATGCATCAAGGTATTCTATTATTTTACTAAATTTGCAATTTGAGAGTATATGATAAAGAGTCTTAGGGGGGGTGTAATAGGAGGTTAATAGGAAAAAATTGTGTTAACAGTGCAGGTTCGTGAATAGGATATATGAATTATTAGGGGTTTCCATTTGAGCTAAGAAATTTGATATATATTTCGATAAATTATGACAAATTTCATACCATTTTATCTAGTAGAATAATACTGTATATTTAAGAAAGGCAAACTAATCGAAAGTTTAGGAGGCAAAGCCACAGGTCTAAAATCGGAAGACCATGATGGCTGGGTTACTAGGTAAGCAGGGGGAAGGTTTATGGGAAATGCGGCACATGAAACAGTTGATCAAATGAATAAAGAATGGGTTAACCCATTCAAACGGCTCTTAAACTGGAAGTTCATGGTAAGCGGTGTGATCATTATTATTGCACTCGTATTTGCGGGTATTTACTATTATCAGTCAACCCGATTCAATGCAAATATCACGATCAATGATACAAAAGTCGGTGGACTGACTGCTGATCAAGCAATAAAAAAATTAGGATCATCTGTATTAAAAAACGAAGTCTATGTCGGACAAGAACAAATAGTTGATGGAAACGATACGAAGATGGGATTTACGAATAACGATCTTCCTAGTATCAAGAAATTATTAAGAAAACAGTTGACGTTATTGCCTTCCTCAAAGGCAATAAATTATTCGTTGATGTCAAGCAAAGGGGATCCGTATCAAAGCCAAACGATGAAAAAGCTAGTAGAGGAAAAGCTCAACCTCATGAATAAGAGCTTAAAAGCGCCCCAAGATGCAGAGGCTCAGTTGGAACAGGGCAAAATTATTGTTTCCCAAAGCATTAATGGGAAGCAGTATGATGTGGCCAGTTTATTAAAAGATTATCAGAATCAGGAATATAGTAGTGAAATCCATCTGAATGCCGTATACATACTGCCGATCAAAGCGGACAGTCCGACTGTAAAAAATGAAGAAAAAATGCTGCAAGATCTCCTTCAACGAACCGTTGATTATAAGGTACAGAACCAAGTTTATTCTTTAAAAGGCAGCGATTTAATTAAAAATGCAACCGTGTCAAAAAATATGCAGTATAGTTTTGACGCGGGCGGTATTACGAACAAGGTTGCTGAAATTAATGGTTCTCAATCAACATTAAATAAAAATTACCAATTTAAGACCCATACAGGATCGGTAATATCGGTAAAAGGTCAATCCTATGGCTGGGCAATGGATGTCGGCGCAGAATCGAAGCGGATTCAAGACGCCTTTGAAAAAGGGGAAAAATCGGTTCTTGCCAATAGTATTTACGGTGTTGGTTGGAGCACTTATGGCATTGGCTATCATACTACAACGAACAATGGCATTGGTGACACGTATGCAGAAGTGTCAATTCAGGAACAACGGATTTGGATTTATAAAAATGGGCAATTAGTAGTCACAACCCCTGTAGTTACAGGCAGACATGACGTCAATGAAGATACACCAACAGGCGTGTGGTATATCATGTATAAACAATCACCATCTGTCCTCAAGGGCAGTGAAGTAGGCAATCAGAATTATTCAGTTAAAGTATCTTATTGGGCACCGTTTACGAACAGTGGTTGCGGCTTCCATGATGCCAGTTGGCGGACAAACTGGGCAAGTAATGCCTATCTTAACCAAGGATCAGGTGGCTGCGTCAACACCCCGCCAAGTGTAATGAAAACCGTGTATGACAATCTTACTCAAAACGAGCCAGTTGTCATTTATTAATTTTCAGTGCCTTTCACCGCACGAAATTTGTCGAAGATTGATAGGTTTAGATTGTAGGATTCGAATAAAGTATGAAGGGGTAAATGAGGATGTTCCAAAAGAAAGGATCCAAACTAAAAGTTTGGATCCTTTTTTGCTGTTACCGGCGAGGGTTTGATTATTTAATTTACTTACCAGGATTTTGTGTCTTTTTAATGTAGGAATAGAATGCTTTCTCGAAAAACTACCTTTGTTAGTACCTCCAATTGTTATTCTCTTCCGCTTTTAAATTTAATCAAATATTTTATATCCATCTCTCTTATCTGCTAAATTTTCTTTTATATATGTAATTGCATCATGGTTTGATATTGATGAACATTTATTTACAGTTATTTTTATTTGTTTTTCGTCTAAATGATTGGTTGAAAATTCACAACCAATCTTTTCTAATTTCGTTCCTATATCACTTTGAGTATATTCATTAACAACTTTTGCATTTTCACTTACCGTATTCGTTCCACAGCCTACTAGGAAACCACCTGCTAATAAAATAATTCCAATAAGTTTTTTCATTATGTGAACATCTCCTAGTTAGTATTTTTATTTGGTAGGAAAAGGGATTTCTCCTTAATCCTTTAAAATTGTGATAATACAGGATATAATCCTGCAATAATTTAAATTGTTCGGCTTCCATTACTTCCTTTAATTCGTTTAATGATTCGGTAATGGTTTTAGGCTTTTTCTGGTGTATATGCTCTGTTTTTTTGGGTAAGGGAATCTAGAAAAAGATTTCTATTTCTTGTGTAACTTGTATATTTACAATGCCCAAAATTGGAAACAATCCATTCTTTATAGTTGGAATCATTCTTTAGTAAATTAAAACTATTATCCAAGATTTTACCAAAGCTTGACGGTTTTACTGTTAAACAGTCTTATAATATAAAAATCCAGTTATGTGATTGGGACCTTTAACCTCTATATATAAATCTAGAGGAAAAACGGACATGGTCGTTTGAGCGTTTTAATGGCAAAATTATGACATTATTTTCAAGGATTTTTCGGTGGAAATCCTTAATCAGTAGGGTTAGTGCGAATTTTATTCAAGCGTTTGAGTAATATGGTTTCTAATCGAATTTTGTCAAGAAAAAGAGAATTTATGAAGGGATTCTGAAAAAACTTGGATTTGAAAAATAATCTTAATAAACGTACACACTCCTTTTTATAGTTAGAAATTTAGTAAAAAAATCAATCATAAGTAGGGGCATAAGCCTGTGTTAGTCACTCGATAAGTTCCTTTTATAAATGAAAGAAAGTATAGAATTTCCCTAACACAGTCCTTGATACGGTGGCATTTTTTAAATGGAGACAAATATTTTAAAGTGTATTTATATAGATTCCATGATCACCGAAAATTGAAAGAGATTGTAGGTTTCAAAAAGCAGGAGGCGACAAGAGTGGATGTCTCCGAAAAGGTATATAGGACTACTAAAAACTAAAAAAACATGGTACAATATGAAATATATATAGTTTGTACGAAATCTTCTTGATAGGCATTTATTATTAGAATCCAAAGTTAAATATAACCGGAAAAAATGCTGTAGTTATATCAGCATTTTTTTTATTCTCTATCAAGTCACTATCCTAAATGTTAGAAGGGTATTGTATTTTTTTTATTAGTTGAACTTTTTAATGAGCTATGATGAACTGCGTATCTTGTAATGGTGGTCAATATCCGAAATAATAGAGAGGATAAATACGCTTGAAATAGGACGACAGTTAAGTCAGCTTATCTGATGTGTATAGTACACAAGACAAATTACAAAATAGTATAAAGTAAAGGATTAACGAGGGAACAAGAGATGAAAACACAACTAAGAGCTGATTTAATGCTACTAATGATTACATTTTTTTGGGGTGCATCTATCTTACTTACAAAAATTGGTCTCAATTACACGCAAGAATATAATTTAATCTCATTACGTTTCATTATTGCTTTTCTTTTATCAGCGATCGTATTTTACAAGCACTTAATTAAGACCGATTTTAAAACAGTTAAATATGCATTTATATTAGCTTCTATTTTATTTATCGTTTATGTTTTTGCGACTTTCGGTACAAAGTATACATCAGTTTCGAATGCTGGTTTCTTATTTAGTCTCACAGTCATATTTATTCCAGTTTTATCAACAATATTTTTAAAACAAAAGCCTGAAAAAAATGTAGTATTTGGAATTGTTCTAGCTATAGTAGGAATAGGTCTATTAACATTAAATAACGAATTAAAGACAGGCTATGGTGATCTATTTTGTATTCTTTGTGCTTTATTTTATGCAGTTCATATCATGGTTACTGGAACAATAGCTAAGCATGTTAATTCCATTTCCCTTGGAGTTTTACAACTTGGTTTTGTTGGACTATTTAGTTTCATTTTCTCCATTTTTATGGAAACACCAAGACTTCCTAACAATTCTGAATCATGGTTTTCAATCTTAGCATTAAGTATATTTTGTACGGCAATCGCTTTCATTGTTCAAATAATTGCACAGCAATATACCAGTCCAACACATACAGGTCTTATTTTTTCATTAGAACCTGTTTTTTCAGCCGTTTTTGCTTTCTTCTTCACAGGTGAAACGCTTACATATAAAGGTTACATAGGTGCAACACTCTTATTAACAAGTGTATTAATTGCAGAATTAGATTTTAAAAGTTTATTAAAACTAAATTTTAAGAAGTATATAGAATAGAATTTTTTAAAAGGGGATACGGTGGAAAGTAACAAATGCATGTAATCCTGTTGAATACCATTCGCTACCAATGCTAAAAACGACCAAAACCCTAGTGAAGTGCATCCACTAGGGCCTTTTTGTTTTATAGGTTTATTGTTTTCCTCTTACGATTAAGATTTCAACTGACTATCTATTTCCATCGGCAGAGATTTCCGACGTAAGAAGAATGATAGGCTAATAATAAGGATGAACGGAACACCAACAATCCACACCACACGGAAATCCGGAGAGAAGGCCATTGTAATCAGAATCGCACTTAAAAGAATAATGCCAATCCACTGTAAGACGGGAAACAGCGGTGCCTTAATAGGGAGCGTTCCGGGATGGTATTCTATTCGGACGCCTAGACACTTTTTTCAAACTAAATGTTTCCAATCAGCCTAAGGCATAGTAAATCTATATCAGATAATAGATTATTTTATTGGCTTTTTAGTAGCATTTTATCTAATTCACGTACTTTATCATATGAATTTAATAGTTGCTTAGGTACCAATGTTCTTCCATATTCCCAGGAATTCGTTTCTATTAGAGATAAAAGCTGTTCTTTTTCTTCTTCTTCACCATACATTATTATCCTAGTATCATGTTTATTTTTCTTAAAATCTAAATAATAACCTAGTACATGATAAAGAATAATTTTAACAAAGTTTTCATCTGTCTCTTTAATTTTAAAGTTCATTTGATCTTTATATCCGTTAACTTGTAAGTAGTTAAACCTTATAGTATTGTGTGATACGTTATAACTCATTGGTGCAGTTAATTTATTGTTAAATTCATAATTTATATCTAAATTGTGCTCACGTAATGTATTTTCAATTATCTTCTCGATATCCCATATATATAATAGCATCTTATCAATCACTACCCTTTCAAAGACTTACTTCATTCTGAGTAATCTGCTCCCTCGTATAAAGTGGACAGGAGTGACACAAGGGGCTCCCAGTGATATTATTTCTTCTCGACTTTTACTAATCCTTTACCTAAATCATTCTTATCAAAATAGACTATGACTTCATCATGAACGTGTATCTTTTCATCCGAAAGAATGTTTTTAGCAGAAAAATGGATCCCAGTCCCGTCATCACCTTTGCCGTAGTATTGATTACCATTAATATTGCTAATCTTATATTCCAGCGTAGTGTATCCAGAGGAATCATTGCTATTAGTCCTTGTATTGTTAACAGGAGCAACAGTATGAGCTCTAACTAATACTAATGCAAATAAAATTGATGAGAGCACCACAAGGATGATCCCTTTTTTGAACATGTTACTCTACCTCCCCTTCTATTATTTTAAAAAAAGAAAGAGGAAATTAAATCCTTCTATTTTCCTTTAGTCTTTATACCTATGTCAGGATCCAATCAATGTCTCACCTAAGAGCCCTTATATTTGATAATATGACTTGAATAAACAAAAAGCCCCACATGGAGGCTAATAATTTGATTGTTAAAATTTATTGAAGAGCAATTAAGGTCAATTGTTGACCCCTTTTTCCTTCAAGGGTTAGTGTTACTTTTTTTCCTTCTAGTTCAAATAATTCATTTACCATGTTGCCGAATGCTTTTGCAGCATATGTTCCACCATCAGACGTGATAAAACGAAAAGTTCCATGAGGGTCTACCCCTCCTATTTGAGCTGTTACTTTTATGTGATTCGTATCAGCTACAGTTATGGCCGGGATTTTGATTTGTTGTCCAATTTTCAACTTGGAAGAGTCTACTGTTGGATTTAGGTCTTGAAGGGATGCGACAGAGATACCTAATGATTTCCCGATTTTTGTAAAAGTATCCCCCTTCTTAATCATATACACAGATGAACTTGTATTTGTGTTGTTGCCTTTAACTATTCCATTTTGTGTTTTTGGTGGTTCGTTATTCGTTAAATATGTATCACTCACAAACGCTACTTTGCCGTTGAATTGAATCTGAGCCCAACCATTAGAAGTTGATTCTACAGACACATGATCGTTTAATTTTAGCGAACCTAATAGAGCACTGTTCGTAGAAGCTGCTTCTCTAACTCGTAACGATGTTGCCGTTACATACATTGTTTTTGCTTGAGATTTAGCTGTACTAGTAGTTTGGCTTGTTGTTGATTCAACTACTTGTTGTTGTGTAAGATAATCAGCACGCACAAAACAAACTTGTCCTTTAATCAGAATGCCAGCCCATCCGTTTTCTACGAATGAAACCTTAACAACATCCCCTTTTTTATATTTTCCAATAATACTACTTTCAGTGTTCGGGTGAGACCGAATATTTAGTGTTGTGGCGGTAACCGTTCTGTCTTGTACTTTTGGTAATAGAATTTTTTTACCGGTAATGGAAGATAGCCCATTGGCATCTAATATTTCTTGTGCTGTAACACCATGTTCCGCAGCAATAGTTTCAATTGTTTCACCACTTTTAACCTGGTACGTATATTCTTGAATAAATGCTGCATTCGCGCTGCTTCCTAAAAAGCCGAGAACAATGGTGAAAATGCCAGTCACGACAAGTTTTTTTATTGGATTTTTTTGAATCCAGTTCTGAACCTGTGAAACATATGTATCCCAATTATCACGAATATCTTTTAGGAATCCTTTAATATCTAATACGTTTCGAATATTAAAATAATTTTCGTTATAATAGTCGCGTTTTTCCATCCTTGAAGTGAAAACCGGGACACTTTCTGTTTGCTTGCTTTTTCCGTGCGTTTCTTTCCTGCTTAGTGCTAATTCTCCATTTGCAAAAAATTCTTTCGTTGTAATAATCAATTCTCCTGCTCCCCCATTATGGTGTAAAGTAATACGTTCATTATCAATTTTAATTGTTGCAATTCCAGATAAAATAATGAAAAATTAACAGACCTGATTTTGATTATGTATTACTTTGTCGTATTAATGGGTATATATGTTCATGGTTTTCACTTAAATCTTTATTTTTTACTAAATGAAAGCCATTACAATATATCCCCATATGTAATATATCAAATACGGACAGAAAACTATATTAAATAGTCGAAAATAAAATATACTAGACAAATTACCTATTCAAAAAGGAGGAATTTCCTATGATGAGAATAGTTAATCCAAAGCAACGAAATAGAAAATCAGCCTGCAATTCCCGTGCCTGTCACGCCTCTGATTTTGTCGAAGATTGATAGGTTTTCAGTTTGTAAAAAATGATTGAATGAAGATGCAACTAAATATTGTGAGGGTGGTTGGTTATCGCTCTTCTTTTCCTTTTTAGAGAAGGCGGTGATAATCGTGGGACGTGAAATGTTTATAAGAATTTTGAAGCGAGAGAGGTTATTGTTATTCTTATTTAAAGCCAACATTAGTAGACTATGATACCTTTTTGGCTTAAAGCGAGTTAAAGGTGCCTGACACCTTTAAAATTCAAGGAGAGAGCCGATTTTTGTTTGAAGATTTATACTTGTATAAGTTTTTCAATATAACAAAGGGTATGTTAAACTTCAAAAGTGTGAAAACAACATTGATGAGGTGCTATAATGAATACATTTTTACAAAATAATCCTACTCGGCTATTGTTCGGGGAAGGACAAATACAAAAACTACCTGAGGAATTGGGTCAAAAAGGTCTTAAAGTCTTAGTCGTATATGGCGGTGGAAGCATTAAGCGTAATGGTGTATATAATGATGTCATACGTGAATTGAAAAACGCTGAGGCATCTGTATTTGAACTATCTGGTGTAGAACCAAACCCTCGATTAAGCACAGTCCAAAGGGGCATTGATATTTGTAAATCTGAAGGGATAGATTTTTTACTAGCAGTTGGTGGTGGAAGCGTAATCGATTGTACGAAGGCAATTGCTGTTGGTGCGAAATATGATGGGAACCCATGGGATTTGATTACGCAACAAGCTCCTATTGAATCTGCTTTACCAATTGGTACAGTACTTACCCTTGCTGCCACAGGTTCAGAAATGAACCCAGTTTCTGTAATTACCAATTGGGTAACGAAAGATAAGCTTGGCTGGGAATCACCTCTTGTTTTTCCAACATTCTCAATTTTAGATCCGACTTATACGTACTCTGTTCCTCGTAATCAGACGGTATATGGGATTGTCGACAGCATGTCCCATGCATTGGAGCATTATTTCCATCGCACAGAAAACACGCCAGTGATCGATGGATTTATTGAATCCATATTAAGAACAGCTATTGATAATGGACCAAAGCTACTCAATCAATTAGATTCATATAAATACAGAGAAACGATGATGTATATAAGTACCACAGCTTTCAATGGGACTCTTATGAATGGAACGGATGGCGGAGATTGGGCGACACACCGAATTGAACATGCGATTTCTGCCATATATGACATTCCACATGGCGGAGGTCTCGCTATCCTATTCCCGAATTGGCTTGAACATGTACTTGAAGAAGATCCAAGTCGGGTTAAGCAGCTTGCTACGAACGTATTTGGTATAGAAGAAGAAGGAAAGAGTGATAAAGAAGTTGCAAGAGAAGGTGCGAAAGCTTTACGTGATTTCTGGAATTCACTGGGTGCTCCTAGTCGCTTAGCGGATTATAACATTGATGATAAACAATTTGATTCAATTACTGTGAAGACGTTTATTAAACCAGGAGTAGGTACTTACAAGGAACTTGACGCAGAAAGTGTCATGGATATTCTAAAGCGATCATTATAAGGTTAAAAAAGTTAGGAGGACCGATAGCATTTTTTCGGTCCTCTTTTTCTTTAATATCCTACTTCTACTGCTGCATTTATATGTACATTAAATCACCGTGAAACACCTAAAATTCAAGATACAAAGTATCGCCGAGTCCTTTTAACGCCCATTGTTTCGCACAATGGAGGGAAAAGAATAGTGGCGTTGTGCCTATGATTGGGCTGCGGTATGTGGTCTTTACCTCATGTCGCATTAATATCCCTATTACTACAAAAAAGATGAGGTAGTAGGAGTAAAGCAAAAAATAAGCTCACCTGTAAAATAAGTGAGCTCAGAAATAATACGAATGGAATAGCCTATAGAATTTTAATCTTAATTTCCTTTAAATTCTTTAATACTATTTTTTTTATTAATAAAATTACGTTCAATCTCAATAAATCTATGATTATCCGTTTGGAAGAGTGCTGACTCTATTGCAGGTTGGATAATGATATTGTCTAGGTTTACCGTTTTGTTTTGGTTACCGCGAAGTGATACAGATACAGTATTACTGCCTTTAGTAAGGGTGGCTAATTTGCCGACTTTAATCAGTGTCAAATAGTCAGAATCGGTTGAATCAGCTACATTGCTACTTCCTACTAACTTATTATTCACGTAAACATCTAAGAAAAGAGAGCCTTCCGGAAGGTATTTCTTTTCAACCGCTGCATACACAAGTACATCTTCATTTTGGTCGCTATGAATGGTCGTTTTAAGACCGTCCCCAGGAAGCATGCCTACAATGTCCCCGCTATAGCTCGCATCTCCGGTCCATTGGCTTTGAGGTTGTATGACTTGTGGATTACCTTGTGATGGCGAGAAATTCTCTGCTTCCAGAACGCTTTGAGTATGGCGTTCGACCGTCTTAGCATACAAATATTTTTGCGCATCTGGGAGGTTATGAATGGCTTGTAACGCCATAAGAGCTTCAATCGTTGATTCTGCACCGGAATTCATGTTCACTTTTTTCGTAACACCGTTTATGCCATCATAGCCTCTTCCTGTGCTTGGATCATACATTGTAAACTGTGCATCATTGTTTCCAGTAAACCAGGATGCTGCTATGCCTGCATATTTCGCATAGGTTTTATCATGGGTTACTTTTGAAAGTTCTGAAAATCCTTGTACAAGCATGTCAACTCCATATGCGATTTGCTCGTCCTTTGCCATTGTAGGTGCCATCTCTTTAATCATGCCATTAACTAGAATATGAGTAAAAAGATAATCAGCCTCTTTCTTAGCAGATTGAATCCATTGCTCTTTATGTAAAACTTGACCAGCTTTAGCTAGTGCGAAGGTTTGTGAACTTCCCCAGGCGTGCCATAAAGTGGGTGATCCGTTCCAATCAAGATGTGCACCGTATGGGTATTCATCAAAACTACCAAACTGAAATTTTGTCAAACCTTCTCCTATTTTCATCATGGAATCTTTTACGATAGGGTTAGGGCTGGCTGCATAATATTCTGAAAGGCTTAATAAGGCGTTTGACATCGCATCGAATCCATCAATCCAAGCAGGAACTTGGTAGCCATGAATCGTCGAATATTTTCCGTAATTTGGGTTCAATTTCTTTTGCAGGGCGTTATTTGCAAGCAAAAAGTGATTGTTCAACTCTTTGGCATATTGCGGATCGGCTTTGTTAAATATTTTATAACCATACCCTAAGGCCCACATTCCTCTTGCAGCCCACCAATCAAATGATTTTATGCTAGTTGAACCATCCTTATTAATTGACAGATCCTTGTTGACGAAGTTATAGAATTCACCATCATCTGCCTGCATGTGCATGACAAAGTTTAAAGCCATTTTTGCTTTATTAAGAGAATCTTGGTTTTTCGTCTGTTCATAGTCGTTTAAATAGACTACAGCTGCACGTGCTGTGTCATCCACACAAGCAATTCCTTCACCTGATGCATCTACCCATTGATAGTTAGGGTATTCTGAATAAATATGTGTGAGTAACATTTCTTTGCCATCAATCTTAACTTCCTGATCTAGAGAATTGAGATGAGTTAAATTGATGTTCGTTCCTGTATCTTGTATACCTTTTGCGGAAACAGGTGCTGCAAAGGAAAATAAAAGAGCTAAAGAAAGTAAAACATTGGTTTTCTTCAAAAATATCCCTCCTGCATGTCTTTTTGTTTTTGGTCATCTTACTTATCGAGTAGTCGTAAGGGTGTATCCGGTAGAGATTTGAAGTTGTTCCTCCTTCCTGTGATATTGGAAGCGCTAACAAAAAATACAAAGTAACATTACAAAATAATTTGTAACGTTACCATATGTTAACAAAAAATATTATATATCTTGTGTATTTATAAAGTCAATTTACTTTTCGAATTTTCGGAAAGTATGTTATCGTTGTAATAAGTGGATTAAATACAAAATAACTTGTAACGTTACGTACTTTTTGTAACATTACAAGGGGGGTATTCGGGCTGAATTCTCCCAAGCGTATGCGGAGTTAAGCAAATTACATAAATAAAAGCCTACTTTTTTGCAAAAGTAAGCTCGGTGTATTCCTTTTAATTTTTTCTTTCGGAGGTAGACTCTCTAATAATTAACTTAGTCGGTAACAGGATTTCATGAATTGGTTCTTCTTTATGATCTATTCGCCAACAAAGCTGTTCTACTGCTTTTCTGCCAAAGTAATTTAAATCGATATCCATTGTTGTGATCTTAGGGGTCGCAATTTGTGACAATTGTCCGTTGTCAAAGCTACACACTGATACCTCCTCAGGTACCTTTAAGCCTTTTTGCTGTAAAACGGAAGTGACAAGGAAACCATGTCCATCGTTTACACAAAACCAGGAAGTAGGTTTTGTCTGGAGTTTTTCGAAGAACAGATTGATTTCATCCAGCGTTTCCTGAGCATCTGAAAAGATAAAATCTGGATTCGCTTGAAACCCATATTTTTTTAAAGCTAGTAAATAGCCATCTAATCGTTCTTGGTAGCTTGGAGAAAAATTAACATCCCCGACAAAGCCAATGTCCTGATGTCCGAGTTGTATTAAATGTTCTACAGCTCTATAGGCACCAAAACGGTTGTTAGTTAATATCGAATCAGCTTGCAAATAAGGTGAATGATGGTCAATTAAGACAGTGGGAATACCCGTATCGATAATCTTAGCAATATAATCTGTACTTATATGAGATAAAATTAAAATTCCATCGATTTCATGATTGGATAATAAGGCAGGCAGAACTAAATCCTTTTTTGAATCATTATTAATCGATTCAATAAATAAAGTCATGCCGCGATCCCTAAGTTCTTTTTCAACACTTAGGTAAATTTCGCCGAAAAAGCTCTTAAGCGAAAAGGCATATTCAGAGGCGATTAACGCGATATTTTTTGATGCATTTTTTTCAGCCTGCTTTTGTTTACGATTCGTTTGGTATTGATAACCTAATTCATCCGCTGCCTTTTGTACAAGCCGCCGTGTTTCATCGCTAACTCCCGGCTTTCCAGACAATGCTTGAGAAACTGAGTTTTTCGAGATATTTAGTTGGTCCGCTATATCCTGCATTGACACTTTCTTTTCCATATATAAACTTTCTCCCTTAATCGATATCCTTATAAGTAAGTCGTAATCTTTTTTGTAATTTAATTGTAACGTTACAAATAAAATGTTGCAATAGCGTTTTATAAAATATTCAAGTTAATTTTATGTTTAATTTGTAAATTTTCATTACAAATAAGGTTGACATCACAAAAGTAAGGTGCAATAATGATGTTGTAATGTTAAATGCAACATTACATTATTAATTGTAATGATAAATATCATTGTTAAGGAATGAGGGATCGAGACAAAAGACTATTTTAATTTATCAGTTACAAATATTATTTTACTTTTTTTTGCAAAGCAATGATAGCGTTACCAATAATTATGTTTACCTTATCATTGGAATTTAGTTTTTTTACTAGAATAATACTTTTATAGAATAACTTTTGTTTACTGAACAACATCTTTATCTTTAAAGTATGGAAATGATATTTAATAATTGGAGGGAAATAGGATGAAAATAAAAAAAGCGGCATCAGTGCTATTTGCAGCTTCACTTACCCTTGGTGGACTTGCTGCTTGTTCTACTGGAAATAGTGGCACAACAAATTCTAGCTCAAAAGGCGGAGTAACAACGATTGAATTCTGGGCTGCTCCAAACCCAACACAGCAAGTGTATTGGAAGCAAATGGCGGATAAGTTCGATAAAGAAAATCCTACCATCAAGGTAAATGTTAGTCCAATGAAGGAAAGTCCAACATCTGAAGCAAGTATCCAATCAGCAATCGCTGGTGGAAGTGCGCCAACCATGTCTGAAAATATTAACCGTGGTTTTGCAGCACAATTAGCGGATAGTAAAGCACTTGTTCCGTTAGATACATTGGATGGGTTTGATAAGGTAAAACAAAGCCGTAATATGGAAAACACGATGAAGGGCTGGCAGTTTGCCGACGGCCATCAATATGTATTACCAATTTACTCGAATGCGATGTTGTTTGGTTGGAGACTTGATATCTTAAAACAACTTGGCTATAACGAGCCGCCAAAAACCTATAGCGAAATGTTAGATGTGGCAAAGAAATTAAAAGCAAAATTCCCTGACAAATATGTATGGGCAAAAGCAGATCTTGCCGACCCAACAGGTTGGAAAAGATGGTTTGACTTCTTTATGTTATATAATGCTGCATCAAACGGTAATAAGTTTGTCGAAGGAAGTAAATTCACAGCCGATCAAAATGCGGGAGAAAAAGTACTTAGCTTTGTGAATGATCTTCGTAAAGACAATGCCTTGTTAACAAGACAGGCACAAGATCCATTTGAAAGTGGATTAGGAATTTTCGTGGATGTTGGTCCTTGGACGATTCCTTACTGGGCAGATAAATTCCCGAACATGAAATATAACGAAACGTATACATTAACACCGCCTCCAGTTCCAGACGGTGTGGATACTTCAAAGGTTAACACGTTTGCGGATACAAAAGGTTTAGTTATTTATGCTTCAGCGACAAAAGCACAACAAAAAGCAGCAATGACATTCATTAACTGGGTATACGCAAATCCTAAGAATGACTTGACATGGCTTGAAAAAACAAGCTTACCACCAGCACGTGATGATTTAACAACCAACGATACATTTAAGTCGTTCTTTGATAAAAATCCTGCATTACAGCCATATGCAGCAGCCGTTCCGAATGCGATTCCTCCAATGGATAACGCGAAATATAATGACATTCAGACTTTAATCGGCCAACAAGCTTTCAATCCGGTAGTAAAGGGTGAAAAAGATCCACAAACTGCATGGAAGGATTTGCAACAGGCAATTGAGGGGGCTCTCAAATAATGAGGTCGAAACAAGGAAGGTTGGGCTGGCTATTTGCCAGTCCTTATCTTATATATGCACTCGTATTCTTTTTAATCCCACTTATCTGGTCACTCTTTTTATCTTTTACTGATTGGAATTTAATCTCACCAACGTTTAATTTTAAAGGATTTTCAAATTATATTGAGGCTTTTCAAAGTCCAGGAGTACAAGCAGCCTTTTTTGTCTCATTTAAATTTATGGCTGTATTTGTCCCTTTGGTTATTGCATCATCGATTATCGTTGCCTTAATCATTCATGGATTACCGAAATTTAAAGGTTTGTTTTTAATTGGCTTTTTCCTTCCCTATTTAGCTTCAGGGGTTGTTTCGTCGCTAATCGTGAAAGGAATTTTAGCCTACAACAGTCCACTTAATGATTTTTTACGGAAATCTCTTGGTTTAGATATTAACTGGCTTGGAACACCATTTGCTGCACTCTTTGTCGTTGCTATGATTATCGCCTGGAAATTCACAGGGTATTATGCGCTGATTCTCACTTCAGGTTTTGAAAGTATTAGTAAGGAAATATATGAAGCGGCGATGATCGATGGAGTAACTCCTTGGCAGCGTTTTTGGAAAATTACCTTCCCGCTTCTTTATCCTGCTTTATATACCGTTTTAATTTTAGCCATCGGTGTGACGTTTGGTATTTTTACAGAGGTGTATCAATTAACCGGTGGGGGACCAAATTTTGCAACCAATACGTGGCAAATGGAGATTTTCACACGAGCATTTACCAATCTTCAAGCGGGTTATGCTTCAGCAGTTGCGATTATTGCTTCGATCGTAACGTTTATTTCAATTTTTATCATTCGAAAACTCTTAGAATTGTGGGGGAAACGAAATGGTTGGACCTAAGAAAAATGGATTGTTTTTTCGCTACCTCATTGCGACCGTTCTCTTACTAATTATGATTTTTCCTTATCTTTATATGGTGTTAAGTTCCTTTGCTGCATGGGACCAAGTGGATAAGACGTTAATTCCGACCCACTTTACCTTGAAATCCTATCAGTGGCTGTTAGGTGGCGGACAATCAGTGATCCCAAGGCCGTGGATTCATGCCTTTTTTAACAGCTTTTTTGTCTCGGCTAGCTCTACTCTATTGATGATGGTCACTGGGGTTATGGTTGCTTATGCGCTAGCGAAAATTCCGTTTAAAGGAAGGGATACCGTTAACAACGTTATCTTGTTTCAAATGTTTTTTCCAGCGATCATTTTGTTAATTCCCACGTTCCTTGTCATTCAAAAGATAGGAATGTATGACTCTTATTGGGGAATGATTTTGCCAAAAGCACTTAGTTTATGGGCTGTATTTATGTATACGAACTTTTTCAAAGCGATACCGGATACGTTTATTGAAGCCGCAAAATTAGATGGTGCCAGTGATTTGCAAATTATGTTTAAAATCGTCCTGCCCATGTCTAAATCGATTACCACTGTGATTTTCTTGTTTCTATTTATGGAAAGATGGACAGAACTCTTATGGGACATGTTGGTAACGAAGAGCGATGGGATGTTAACGCTGAACGTGCTGTTATCGCAAATGTTCGGTCCATATGGCGGCTATCCAGGTCCAATGTATGCAGCATCTGTGTTACTAACACTTCCAATTATTATTATTTTCTTGATCTTTTCGAAGAAGTTCCAAGAAGGTATGCAATTTACGCTTAAATAATGGCTCGATTTTGAGTCATGTGGTAATGAAATTGTGAACATTGCGGAATTAATTGTGAACTCCGCGGGATTCGTACAATATTCGGCGGAATTAAGCCTGAATCTTGCGGAATGAATGGTGGAATCGGCGGAATCCGTGCCCAAGTTCGCGGAATTAGGAAAATCGAGCTTACTGATTACGGAAACAATCTAAATAATCGAAGCTGAGGAGTCCTTGTGAGATGACAAAGTGGTGGAAACAAGCGGTTTTTTATGAAATTTATATGCCAAGCTTTAAGGACGGAAATGGTGATGGAATCGGTGATTTTGCTGGGATCACTTCAAAGCTCGATTATTTAAACGAATTAGGGGTAGAAGGGATATGGCTAACCCCTTTTTATCCATCGCCAAAGGTCGATAACGGCTATGATATTGCTGATTATTATGAGATAGATTCCGATTATGGAACGATGAGGGATTTTGAATTGTTTATTGATGAGGCACATCAGCGCGGGATTCGTGTAATCGCGGATTTAGTGCTGAACCACACCTCTTCGGAGCATCCGTGGTTTCTGGAGTCAAGGTCAGCAAAGGATCATCCGAAACGTGATTGGTATATCTGGAGAGATGAACCGAATAATTGGGAGTCTTTCTTTGGCGGCCCGGCATGGGAACATGATGCGGCAACAAACCAATATTATTACCATGCCTTTGCAAAGGAACAGGTGGATTTAAATTGGGCAAATCCTGATGTGAAAAATGCGATGTTTGATGTCATGAAGTTTTGGCTCGAAAAGGGAGTCGATGGCTTCCGGCTCGATGTTATTAATTTTTTAAAGGTAAATGATACGTTTCAAGACAATCCTTATGAAAAAGCTGAACAAAACCATTTATACGATAAAGACCAAGAAGGAATTTTAACGATTATTGAAGAAATTGCCGCTTTTGTGCATCAATATCCTGATAAATTCCTTGTTGGCGAGGTGGGTTCTGAAGACCTGGAGGTTCTTAAGCGTTATTCGGGTAAGGGACTGTTAGATGTTGTCTTTAATTTTAATATTGGCAGTATCGGAGAGTTTGATGTTGACCGGCTCTTTAGCGGATTAGTAGAAACAGAGCATGCTTATTCTCAAGATCAAATTCCAACTCTGTTCTTTTCAAGTCATGATATGTCACGCTTTATTTCGCGCTTTGGTGGTGATGAAGAGCGGGCGAAGCTAGTTGCTGCCTTCATGCTGACGACAAAAGGGGTTCCGTTCCTTTATTATGGTGATGAAATTGGCATGAGAGATTGGGTTAGCGAGACAATCGCGGAAATGAAGGATGTTCAAGGCTTGATGGGGTATGAGCTGGCGGTGCAAGCGGGTAAAACCCATGCGGAAGCATTAGCAATCGCCAATGAAAAAAGCCGGGATAAGTCGCGGACGCCGATGCAATGGAATTCTGATACGAATGTCGGTTTTTCCGAGGGGGATCCCTGGATTACGATTCCGAAAAATGGAGTGAATGTAGCGGATCAGCAAGATATTCCGGATTCGATGCTTTCCTTTTATAAGAGCTTGCTTAAGCTGCGGAAAGAACATTCCGCATTGCGACTAGGTGAGTATGAGTTTTTACGAAATGAAGATGGAATAGTCTCCTTCGTGCGAACGGATCATGTTGAAAAAATTTGGGTTGTATTGAACTTTAATGACCAACCACGAAGGCTTGAGGTTCGTTCTGATGTGAAATTACTGCTGTCGACAAAGAGAACGTCGATTGAAAGTGAAAATATGCTTACGATTTTAGCAAATGAAGCGATGATTTTAAAGGAGGATACAGAAATATGACCGTCTTAATGAAAGGTAATGTAAAAACTTGTGAACAGCTTTTAAAGGAGTTCACTTCCAAAGCAAAACCAACCAATCATAAGAAAATTGTATTTTCGGGCATTGGTGAAAAGGATGTCTATAATATTACTGCACCATTTGTCGATAAAGGTGAGCTTGTAATTGCCGGGCGGGTCGAGTCACGTGACAGCGAACACTCCAATGTTTACTTCTTTGTTGAGCGAAACGGTGAATGGGTTCCACGGGTGGGTTCTCCTGTTTTTGAATTGCAGGATCCTTTTTTTACAAGAATAGCAGGAGAGCTAATATTGGGAGGAGTTCAAACTTTCCCTCATCCAACGCTTGAAGGAGCACTTGGCTGGCGAACTGTATTTTACAAAGGTAAAACCATATCTAGCTTACAAGAATTTGCAAAGGCCAGACGGAATGAAAGACCTTCGCCTTGTTGAGCTAAAGGATGGAAGTATTGGGGTACTCACAAGACCACAAGGTGAAAAGGGCGGAAGAGGAAAAATTGGCTGGACTCGTATGTCTTCTTTAGAGGAACTTACGATTGATGTAATCAACGAGGCTCCCTTACTTCAAGGACAGTTTATTGAAGAACAGTGGGGGGGAGCTAACGAGCCGCATCTTTTAGCAAATGGCTCATTGGGGTATTAGGGCATATTGCTTCTTTTGATCAGGAAGGGAATCGACATTATTATCCGATTGTCTTTGTTTTAAATCCTGAAACAGGTGAATTTTCTGATATGGAGTTAATCGCTACAAGAAGTCATTTCCTTCCTGGTCCAGCGAAGCGCTCAGACTTGTTCGATGTGGTGTTTAGTGGCGGATTGGTTCGAAAATCGGATGGTACGGCCGATTTTTACGCAGGAATTAGTGATGCCGAAGCGCAAAAAATTACAATTAAAGATCCGTTTTTACAATACGAGCAGTAATTCCAATTCTAATCCAATAAAAGGGAGTAATCAAAATGAACGTATATAGATATGAAGAGAACCCATTAGTCACTCCAGCAGATGTATTGCCTCATCGATCCGATTTTGAAGTCATTGGTGCCTTTAATGCAGGGGTTACCACTTATAACGATGAAATTATCATGCTTCTTCGTGTGGCTGAGCGCCCGATTAGTGAAGATCCAAATGTAGTGAAAGCGCCGATTTATAATCCGCAAACAAATGAACTTGAAATTTTGGAATTTCGTTTAGATGATCCTGCTTACGATTTTTCAGATCCGCGTGTGATTCGAAAAAATGGGGATACACAGGGTTTTGAGTTTTTAACCTCTTTAGCCTATCTAAGGATTGCACGCAGCAAGGATGGCGGCCATCATTTTTCCATTGATGAAAAACCGTTTGTTTACCCATCCAATGAATTAGAAACTTTCGGGATTGAAGACCCGCGGATTACCAAAATAGAAGATACCTATTATATCTATTTTAGTGCTGTATCTCCTGTTGGTGTTGGTGAATCGATGGTTTCCACAAAAGATTTTATCACTACGGAGCATCATGGAATGATTTTTGCACCTGAAAATAAAGACGTATTAATTTTTCCAGAAAAGATAAATGGAAAATATTACGCGATCCACCGACCTGTTCCGAAAAGTGTTGGAGAGCCGGAAATGTGGATTGCTGAATCTACCAATCTATTACACTGGGGAAATCACAAGCATTTACTAGGTTTACGTCCAGGGATGTGGGACAGTGCACGTATGGGCGGAGGAGCCGTTCCATTTAAAACGGAAAAAGGCTGGCTCGAGCTTTACCATGGTGCGACTACGGATCACCGCTATTGTATGGGTGCCGTTTTACTAGATTTAGAAAATCCAACGAAGGTTATTGCTCGTTCAAACAAACCAATTTTAGAGCCTGAAGCTTCATATGAAGTAGAAGGGTTCTTCGGAAATGTTGTCTTTTCCTGTGGTGCTGTTGTGGAAGGCGATGTTGTTAAGATGTTCTACGGTGTTGCCGATACCTCGATGGCTTGTGCTGAATTAAGCCTGCAAGAAATCTTAGATTCGTTGACTTATAGTAAATAAAGAACTTATCTAGTGCCAAAATCATGTTTCGATTTTGGCCTTTGCTTTTATTTTTTAAAAAACAAGGCAGGTGACATTTCAATGAAACTGAATGAAAATTGGAAAATTAAACATTTTGATGTGGGGGCAGCGCGTGACCTGGAAGTGGCATCTCCTGAGTATATTGATTATTTTTGGATGACAGCTGCTGTACCGGGTGATGTTCATTCCACTTTGATTGATCGGAAACTGATCGACGATCCCTTTTACGGACACAATGATTTGAAATGCCAATGGGTAGAGGAAAAAGTATGGTGGTATCGAAACACATTTGATTTCGAGGATGAACGAAACAAAGAAGATCGATATGAGTTGATTTTTGAGGGACTTGATACGTTTGCGACGGTTTATCTAAATGGTGTCGAACTAGGTTCCACGGAGAATATGTTTATTGCCCATCGTTTTGACGTGACGCGGGAGCTGCGGCATGGGAAAAATACGCTGGCAATTAAATTTGATCCCATCCATGTTCATGTAGGTGAGAAGGTTCAATACTACTGGTCTGGTTTTAGTAAGAAACGAATCTGGACAAGGAAAGCGCAAAGTCATTATGGCTGGGATTGGGGTCCGCGCTTAGTAGCTGCTGGAATTTGGAAGGATGTCCATTTACAGAAAAGGACCTTTGCCAAACTCGATTCTGTCTTTGCTAAAACGATCTCGATTTCTCCTGACAAAGCGATTGTCGAAGTGGAACTTGAAATCGAAACCTATCTAAAAGAAAAAGAATATGAGGCAGCTATCAGTCTATCTTACGGAGAAGAAAGTTTTTCTACTAATGTAAAAATCAATCGTAAGAAAGCAACCGCAACAGTAGAGGTGGCTAATCCAAAGCTATGGTGGACGCATGATATTGGGACACCGCATCTTTATCAACAAACCGTCGAACTGTTTGCTGATGGTGAAAAGATTGATGAGCAACAGGAAAGCTTTGGTATCCGCACGATTGAAGTACTCCGAACAGATGAAGCCGGAAATCATTGTTTCACCTTTGTCCTTAACGGTGAAAAAGTATTTGCGAAAGGCGCCAATTGGATTCCAATTGATAGTTTCATTGGAGCTGTACCTGATTCTCGGTACAAACATTTAATCAAGATGTCTAAAGATGCCAATATGAATATGCTTCGTGTCTGGGGCGGTGGTATTTATGAAAAAGATGTGTTCTATGAAGAGTGTAATCGTCTTGGAATCTTGGTCTGGCAGGATTTTATGTTCTCCTGCGCCTTGTATCCAGATTACAATAAAAACTTTATGGCTAATGTTCGCGAAGAAGTAGTTCATGTTGTGAAACGGCTGCGTAATCATCCTTGCTTAGCGATCTGGTGCGGAAACAATGAGAATGATTGGCTTTATGAAGCGTTGTTTTCATCCGGTGAAATTACTCATCCTTTCTACGGTGAAAAAATATACCATGAATTAATGCCGGAAATATTGGAAGAACTCGACCCAACAAGGCTGTTCTGGCCAAGCTCTCCGTTTGGCGGCAATGACCACAACTCCAGGGAACAGGGTGACACACATAATTGGCAGGTATGGCACGGGAATATTGAACCACGGACATTCGGCGAGCCACAGAAAGTGGATTACAGTGTCGAGGGACTTTCATTTAAAAATTTTAAAAATGATAATACTCTTTTTGCCAGTGAGTTTGGCATGCATGCCTCCTCTAACCGCTTTACGTTAGAACGAAATATCCCTAAGGAGCAATTTTTCTGGGGAAGCGAAGAAATGGCGTACCGCAATAAAGATATCCATCATCCAAAAGGGATTTTGTTGATGGAAGGCTACACGGGCGCTCCGAGGGATTTAGAGGAATACATTTCTTTTTCAATGTTAACGCAAGCAGAAGGATTAAAGTTTGGCATCGAACATTATCGCCGCAATAAGCCGCATACAAGTGGGGCATTGTTTTGGCAGCTAAATGACTGCTGGCCTGGAACGAGCTGGTCGGTAATCGATTATTACTTATTGCCAAAGGCTTCCTATCATTACGCAAGGAAATTCTATCGTCCGATTCTATTGACGATTGACCATGAGCCGGGAAAAGAGATTAATCTTTGGGTTGTCAATGATCGTTTAGAAACCTATCAGGATGAAGTTGAGCTAACTGTATATGGTTTTAACGGTGAAAAAGTATTTTCAAAGCATTGGAATGTTGCAGTTCAGGCTAATGCGGCAGAACAAGTAGATGTAGTTCTCGAAAAAGATGCTTTAAATGGACTTCCTCCTGAAGAAGCTGTTATGGTTTTTCGCTCAAAAAATAATAAAACCTATGAAAATATTTATTATTTCCGAGATCACAAGGATTTGAACTTGAAAGAGCCGGAATTGCAAGTCACGGTAAATCGAGAGAAACAGGAACTGGCGATTTCAACTAATTTGCTAGCACGGATGGTAACGATTGAAATCGATATCGAGCAGCTGGTGATCGAGGATAATTTCTTTGACTTGCTGGCTAATGAGACAAAAATCATTAAGGTTGAGCAAGCGCAAGGGAAAGAGATCCCTTGGGAAACGTTGCGAGTAAAGGCAATCAACAGTGTAAACACCATTATGGCGGAGGGATGATGAGGATGAAAGCGGCAGTTTTACAAGGAACAAAGCAAGTAGAAGTGATGGATTGGCAAAACCCATCACCATCGCCTGATGAGGTAATCATTAAGGTGAAAAGCTGCGGCATTTGTGGAACCGATCAGCATATTTATCATGGACATCCAGGTTCCGCCGAAGTCCAGCCACCCATTGTTCTTGGGCATGAATTAGCAGGAGAGATCGTCGAAGTGGGGGCGGAAGTTTCAAACGTACAAAAAGGCGACCGTGTTTCGATTGATCCTAACATTTATTGCGGTACATGCACGTATTGCCGCAGCAATCGGGCTCATTTATGCAGCCATCTTCAGGCTATTGGCGTAACAAGAGATGGCGGCATGGGCGAGTATTGTACAGTACCTGCTGCTAACTGTTACAAGATTCCAAATCAAATGACTTATGAAGAGGCGGCACTTGTAGAGCCGTTAGGATGTGTTTTGCATGGTTTTAAGAAAATTCACTTGTCGCCCTTAAGTAAGGTGCTCATCATTGGTGGCGGATTTATCGGACAATTATTTTTGCAATTGGTGAAACAACAAAATGTCCATTCGATCCTTGTCAGTGAACCTGCTGAAAACAAGAAATGTCTTCTTTATAACCTAGGTGCAGATGTAGTTATCGATCCAATGTATGCTTCTAAGTATGAGGCAGACGTAGTGATTGAATGTGTGGGCGGCCGGAAAGTATGGAACTTGCAGTAAAATCAGCTGCAAAAGGCGGCCAAGTGTTACTTTTTGGAGTCGCCTCACCGGAAACAACCATTTCAGTTTCACCATTTGAGATTTTTTCGAAGGAACTTACGATCAAAGGCTCTTTCATTAACCCGTTTACTCAGGAAGAAGCCATTTCACTGATTGCGAAAAAAGTGGTGGATGTTCAGTCGCTTATATCGCATCGGTTTTCGGTTGAGGAGCTGCCGGAAGCGATGGCCAACTATCCTGATCTAAAGGTTTCAAAAGGGATTATTATCCACTAGTTGGAGAAGTCTGCGGCTTGGAGATGACTTCCTACTCTAAAGATAAGTAGGACGAGAGCCGGCTTCTGTTAACAAAAGGAGAAAAAATTGATGTTTGCTATTTTTAAATCTTTTTCCACAGAATTGAAGTTTTATTTGCTTATGAATACCTTTTTTTGCTTCGGAGGGGCTTTGTCCGGTGTGTTTCAAAGTGTATTCCTGTGGAAAATGGATAAATCCTATTCATTGCTAGCCTACTACAGCTTGTATTGGTCCGTTTCGATCATCATTTGTTTTGTGCTTTGTTCGTGGATAGCCAGGAAGACAAGCCCGATGATTACAATGCGATTGGGCTTTGTTTTTTATTTGATTACTTATTTAATCATCCTTATTTTTCACGACACCTTAAGGGATCATATAATGCTGCTGGGTGGCACAAATGGCTTAGCGATGAGCCTGTACTATGTTGGTGTGCACATGGCTGTTTTAGATTTAACCACCAATGATAAGCGCGATCAATTTCTCTATATCCAAGGAATTTTAAATACCATCGGAGGAGTAATTGCTCCGCTTTTAGCCGGAACGTTAATTTCACATTTCCATGGAATGATTGGGTATTATATTGTGTTTATCGCCACATGTGTGTTCTTTTTGATTACTTTTTTAGTTTCTTTAAAAGTAAAAGGGGAACCCATTGCTCTTAAAAGCTACTTTTGGGATGTAGTAAGGCATCCAACGCATGAGTGGAAGAAGATGTACCCTGTTATGTTTGCCGATGGGATTGTTTCAGGCGTGTACTCGACCTTTTTAATTACCATGATTACCTTCAAAGTGGCTGGCGGAGAAATGAATCTTGGTGTTTTTAATACAGGTGCTGAAATTGTTTCGATTCTGGCATTTCTTTTACTCGCCAAGTTCTCCAATCCCGATTATCGGATTGCCATCTTTGCTATCGGATCGGTAAGTATCTTACTAGGATCTATTTTACTATCGGTGCTACCGGTTTTAATCTCGCTGATTATTTTTGGAATCATTCAACCTGTTGCATCCAATATGATTACAACCTCCATGAATGCGATGATTTATGCATCGATTGAAAAGGACACTCAGTACAAAGAAAAGCGTTTGGATTATATCATTATTCGTGAAATACCACTCGGTTTGGGGAGAATCATCGGTGTATTCTTGTTTTTAGTAATGAGAAAATACTTTGATATTGAGCGGCTTTTACCTGTTTCGTTTAGCCTCTTTCCGATTGTGTATGTGTTAATGATTCCTTCGTTATATTTTGTTTGGAAAAAACCGAAAAGGCTGTTAAAGGAAGATAATAAGCTAGGAACCTAAATTTTTTAGATAATAGAATAATTTCCAAAATCTCCATCATTTAGTTCCTAGAAAAATGGTACAATTTTTAATAGTTTAGCAGGGAGGGATTTGTGTATGTTAGGTGCAATCGAAGCTGGCGGGACAAAGTTTGTTTGTGCAGTTGGAGATGAAATGGGCAAGGTTATTGAACGAATTCAAATTCCAACAACCGTGCCTGAAGAGACCATGCCGAAGGTGATTGAATTTTTTAAACGATATGATCTTGAAGCCATTGGGATTGGTTCGTTCGGACCGATTGATGTGAACAAAGAGAGTGCTACCTATGGAAATATTACTTCTACACCGAAAGCAGGTTGGCGGGATTATCCGTTTGTGCAAGCATTGAAAGATGCCTTTTCTGTTCCAATTGGGTTCAATACTGACGTCAATGCTGCGGCATTGGGAGAGGCTACCCTTGGTGCAGCAAAAGGATTGGATAGCTGCTTGTACATAACCGTTGGTACAGGAATCGGGGCAGGTGCCATTGTTCAAGGGAAACTTCTTCAAGGTCAAACACATCCTGAAATGGGGCATATCCTTGTAAGACGTCATCCGAATGATGAATTTCAAGGAAAATGCCCGTATCATCATGATTGCTTAGAAGGTCTTGCTGCCGGTCCAGCCATTGAAGAGCGCTGGGGCGATAAAGGGTTTCATTTGGTTGAACGACCTGAAGTTTGGGAGTTGGAAGGATACTATATTGCGCAGGCGTTGATGCAGTATATTTTGATTCTCTCGCCGAAGAAGATTATTCTTGGTGGTGGAGTGATGAAGCAAGAACAAGTATTTACTGCTATCTATAACTATTTACAAGAATTGGTTAACCATTATGTGGAGTTGCCGGAGCTTTCTACTTATATTGTCAGTCCTGGCTTAGGTGACGATGCAGGGATTACGGGATCACTGCTGCTCGCACATCAAGCACTTCAAGAGAATTAAATCATTTTGTTGGAGGTAAAAAAACATGCAACCATTATTTTTAAAACCGGTATTTAAAGAAAGAATTTGGGGCGGAACGGCGTTGAAAAATGAATTCGGATACGATATTCCTACTGATCAGACGGGGGAATGCTGGGCGATTTCTGCCCATCCAAACGGACCTTCTGTTGTTGAAAATGGCCATATGCAGGTATGGCGTTGGACGAGCTATGGCGAGAGAAACCAGAGCTATTTGGAAATCCGAAAGAAGAGGTTTTTCCGCTATTAACGAAGATTTTAGATGCAAATATGGATTTATCGGTGCAGGTTCACCCCGATGATTCGTATGCGATGGTCAATGAAAATGGAGAGTTGGGGAAGACGGAATGCTGGTATATCATTGACTGCAAAGAAGACGCTGATATGATTTTCGGCCACAATGCCAAAACAAGAGAAGACTTGATCGAGCAAATTAATGCTGGTAAATGGAATGATTTACTTCGCAGGGTCAAAATCAAGCCGGGCGACTTTTTCTATGTACCAAGCGGAACCATTCACGCATTATGCGAAGGTACGCTCGTATTAGAAACACAGCAAAGCTCGGACACCACCTACCGAGTGTATGATTATGACCGCAGAGATGCGGAAGGGAATTTGCGTGACTTACATTTAGAAAAAGCAATTGATGTGACAACTGTGCCGCATCAAAATGTTGTAAGTGTCCCGAAAGTGGAGGTGCAGGAAAATTTAGCGGTTACCACTTTCGTGGAATCTGAGTTTTTCTCGGTGTATAAATGGGATATAAGCGGGAAGTCTTCGTTTGCTTATAATGATCACTATTTGCTTTTGAGTGTTATTAAGGGTGAAGGTACGCTTACGCATGATGGTAAGAAATATGGATTGAAGAAAGGGACTCATCTTATTATTCCTGTTGGATTGGGAGAATTTGAAATCGACGGGGAATGTGAATTGATTGTTTCTCATACGTAAATGATTGAATTTAGTTAGCAAAAAGGCGTTCTAACTCCTTGTGGAGAATTTTCCCCAGGGGAGCTTTACTTTTTAATAGACTTATAAAATCCAACGTATATTCTTTTATTTGTAATAAAAACAGGAGGGGTTATCATGGTTTACCAAGCAGAACAAACTCGATATGATGAAATGAAATACAATCGAAGCGGCCGTTCCGGTCTTCAGCTACCAGCCATTTCACTTGGTTTATGGCATAATTTTGGCGGGGTTGATACATATGAAAATGGTCGTGCCATGCTTAGAAGAGCATTTGATTTAGGCATTACTCATTTTGACTTAGCCAATAATTATGGCCGCCTGCCGGTTCAGCCGAAGAAATGTTTGGCAGGATGCTAAAAACAGATTTTGCTCCATACAGGGATGAGATGATCATTTCCTCAAAAGCAGGGTATGATATGTGGCCGGGTCCTTATGGCGAATGGGGATCAAGGAAATATCTTATTGCGAGTCTGGATCAAAGCTTAAAACGAATGGGCTTGGATTATGTCGATATTTTCTATTCGCATCGTCCTGATCCAAACACGCCGCTTGAAGAAACGATGGGGGCATTAGACTCAATTGTCCGTCAGGGAAAAGCTTTATATGTTGGAATTTCAAGCTATAGTGCAGAACAAACAGAAGAAGCGGTTAAAATTTTGAATCGATTAGGTACACCGCTTGTCATTCATCAACCAAAATATTCGATGCTGGACCGTTGGATTGAGGATGGATTACAGGATGTTTTACAGGAAAACGGTGTCGGATCGATTGCATTTTGTCCATTAGCACAAGGACTTCTTACGAATAAATATCTTAAGGGGATCCCAACCGATTCCAGAGCTGCTAAATCTACCGGAGCTCTTGGAACGGAACAAGTTACGGAAGAAGTTGTGAATCGAGTTATAAAATTGAATGAAGTGGCTGCAGAACGTGGTCAAAACCTTGCCCAGATGGCACTTGCCTGGGTTCTAAGAGGTGGGAAGGTGACTTCAGCCCTTATCGGTGCAAGCCGAGTAAGTCAAATTGAGGAAAACGTTGCAGCATTAACCAACCTTACTTTCACTCAAGAAGAACTAGATCGGATTGAAGATATTTTAAAAAGCTAAATGATTCCTGTGACCTGCCTGCTATAGCAAGGCAGGTTCTTTTATTTAGGCTCTTTTCAAAAGGATTGTGGTTTATTGCTAATAAATAGTTTTCGGACAGTGTCAGAAAACTTCCTTATTCGCCAATTGAAGAGGGCAATCCTCCGGTTTTGTCCTTCATTGGCTTTTCAAGGCATTTTTTCGCTCCATCTGGAGGATTTTGTCCTTCATTGGGCTTTTCAAGGACAATTTTTCGCTCCACCTGGAGGATTTTGTCCTTCATTGGGCTTTTCAAGGACAATTTTTCGCTCCATCTGGAGGATTTTGTCCTTCATTGGGCTTTTCAAGGACAATTTTTCGCTCCACCTGGAGGATTTTGTCCTTCATTGGGCTTTTCAAGGACAATATTTCGCTCCACCTGGAGGATTTTGTCCTTCATTGGGCTTTTCAAGGACAATTTTTTCTCCACCTGGAGGATTTTGTCCTTCATTGGGCTTTTCAAGGACAATTTTTCGCTCCACCTGGAGGATTTTGTCCTTCATTGGGCTTTTCAAGGACAATTTTTCGCTCCATCTGGAGGATTTTGTCCTTCATTGGGCTTTTCAAGGACAATTTTTCGCTCCACCTGGAGGATTTTGTCCTTCATTGGGCTTTTCAAAGACAATTTTTCGCTCCACCTGGAAGGTTTTGTCCTTACTCTTTCATTTTCCACCCCCAAAATTCCACCTCATGTATATCTGTCGAAATATTTCCTTAATGATACGGAAAAGAATTAATTTTTTATTTCCCCCGAAAATAGATAAAATTCAAATTGTAGAAGATAACGTTATCTGTTGTAAGGGTTTTCAAAGAAAAAATTCAACAAGATGGAAGGTGAAGTATTGGAAATCAAATCATTGATAAATGAAGACTTGATTGAGTTAAACTTGGATGCTACAACCCAGAAAGAAGTGATTTCTCAATTAACTTCATTATTGGGAAAACAAGGTAGGATTAAATCAGAGACTGCATTTATACAAGGTGTACTTGAAAGAGAAGCAGAATTTTCTACTGGTTTTGGAAATGGGTTTGCCATCCCACATTGTAAAAGCGATACAGTTAGAACTGCAAGTATCATAATAGGGAAAACGACAAACGAAATTGAATGGAATTCCTTAGATCATAATCCTGTTACATTTATTATCATGCTCGCTATACCAGAATCAGAGGGTGGAACTACCCATCTTCAAATTCTATCAACACTGTCTGGTAAATTAATGGACGATGAGTTCCGAGGCCAGCTAATGAATACTACACAACCCGAACAAATTCTAGACTTATTAGATGAATTAGTTATTCAAAAAACAATATAAGAAAAGGTGGACATTATCATGAAAATTATCGCAATTACAGCTTGCCCAGCAGGAGTAGCACATACAAATATGGCAGCAGCGGCTTTAGAATTGACTGCAAAAAAGATGGGTCATCAAATTAAGGTTGAAAAACAAGGCGCTATGGGGATTGAAAATTCTATTTCAGCGAAAGAAGTAGCAGATGCAAATGTTCTTATTTTAGCCGTTGATACAGCGATAGCAAAATCAGATCGTTTTAATGAAATTCCTACTCTTAAGGTTCCGGTTGCGGAAGCAGTAAAAAACCCGCAAGGCCTTATCAATAAAGCTCTTGAGCTTGTAAAGTAAAAAAGGGGGAGAAATTTAATATGAAAAAGTTTCTTGAAGAAGCTAAAACTCATTTAATGACTGGTGTTTCCTATATGTTACCGTTTGTAGTTGCTGGGGGACTGCTCCTAACGATTGGTTTACTTTTAGGCGGTGGCGACAGTGCCCATGGGACTGCTTTTGCTAAACAAACGGTTAAAGCTGGTGTATTAATTTTCTCATTAATGGTTCCGGTAATGGCAGGTTACATGTCTTATTCCATTGCTGACCGTCCAGGTATTGCTCCAGGGATGGTTGGTGGATTGATTGCACATGAAATTGGCGCAGGATTTTTAGGTGGTATTGTCGCAGGTTTTCTTGCAGGTTATATTGTTAACTTTATTAAGAAGCTTCCTATGCACTCCTATTTAGCTGCTCTTAAACCAATTATTGTTATTCCGTTATTAGGTGCTGGGGCTGTTTCCTTAATCATGTATATCATTGGTCAGCCAATCGCCTTAGCTTCTAAAGGTTTAGAAGGCTGGTTAACCTCATTAAGCGGGGGAAATTTAGCTTTACTTGGATTAATTATTGGCGCGATGATGGCGTTTGATATGGGGGGACCTATTAATAAAGTAGCGTTTGCCTTCTGTGTAGGGATGTTAAATCAACATGTTTACGCCCCAATGGCAGCATGTTGGATTGGAATTATGACACCACCAATCGGACTTGCTCTTGCCACAAGAATTGCTCCCAAGAAATTTTCAGTGGGAGAAAGACAAAGTGCTCTTCCTACAACCATTATGGGAGCGACAGGGATAACGGAAGGTGCAATTCCATTTGCCGTGAGTGACCCGCTTAGAGTGATTCCATCCATCGTTGTCGGTTCAGCTGTCGGGGGCGCGTTAGCAATGGCACTTGGTGCAGCAGCACCTGTACCAAGTGGCGGAGTCTTAGTCATTCCGTTCTTTATTAAACCATTTATGTTCGTCATTGCCTTTGCAGTAGGGATCGTAACAACCGCGTTAATGACCGTTTTCTTAAAAAAGAAAGTTGAAGAAGAAGCAGCCTACACGCAAGAAGTTGCTTAAAGATAATAGATCAAAATTCACTGAGGGGACTTATAAAGGACCCTCATCTTCTTTATAGCTTAAAAACATGGTTACGGAGGCTTTTACTATGAATTTTCATGTCATTTCCCATACACATTGGGATCGGGAGTGGCACCAAACCTATCAGCAATATCGAGTTAAGTTAATCCGATTTATGGATGAATTGCTGGAACTATTAGAAACAAGTCCAGCCTACACTTCCTTTTTGCTGGATGGACAAACGATTGTATTAGAGGATTATTTAGAAATAAAACCTAAGAATCAGGACAGAATCAAACAGCTTGTGAAAGAAGGACGTATCATTATTGGGCCTTGGTACATCCAACCGGATGAATTCACTCCAAGCGGAGAATCACTTATTCGTAATTTATTAATCGGTCAGCAAGTTGGAAATGAGTTTGGTCCTTCGATGCAAATTGGCTATTTGCCGGATTCATTTGGTCAAGCGGCGCAAATCCCTCAAGTGTTAAAGGGGTTTGGGATCAACCATGCCTTGTTCTGGCGCGGGATTACCAATGAAGAAATCGAAAAAACGGATTTCTGGTGGGTAGGTCCTGATGGATCAAAAGTATTAACAACCCATCTTCCATTAGGCTATGGAAATGGCCGCATGCTTTCAACAGATTTAGAGCAGAATTTAGAAATCATCGAAGAAAATCATGCAAGCTTAAAGGATATGGCTACCTCACCCAATATTTTATTGATGTCTGGTTTTGATCAAAGAAGTGCCAATAAAGACCTGCCTGAAATTATTGACGAACTAAATAAGTATTATGCTGATCAAGGAACCGAGTTCCAGGTCAAACTAAGCCGCCTGCAAGATTATTTTGAAGGAATTTCCCGTGAATCAGAAAAACTGGAAAGTCTATCAGGTGAGTTTAGAAAAGGTAGAAATATGCGCGTTCATGTCAGTATCGCGTCAACTCGTTTAGATTTGAAAAAGAAAAATTTCGAGGTTCAAACTCTATATGAGAAATATATCGAGCCTTTGAACTCCCTTTCATTCTTAGCCGGTCATCTTTATGATAATGAAATCATTAATAAAGGCTGGAAATACATGATGCAAAATCATGCTCATGATTCTATCTGTAATGTTTGTACTGATGCCACTCATCAAGAAATGGATATGAGATATGAATTTGCCAAGCAAATTGGAGAGACAGTAAAGAAAACGGCAGTTGAGGATTTGCTAGGCGATATTAAGTTTCAAGAAAACGAGGGTATTCCGTTAGTGGTTATTAATACCCTTGGTCAAAACCGGAAAAATCTTGCGGAAGCTACTCTTCATTTAACATCTAATCAATTTTCCATCGTAGATTCGAATGGAAACGAAGTACCATACCAAATCATTGAAACAAAAGAAGAGAACTTAAATGATAAACAAATTGAAATTGGTGTAAAAAATAATGATCAATTCGTTATTACTACCAAAATAAAATTTGCAGCAGTAGTGGAGGCCTTGGATTTACGACCTATTACGTAAAAGAAAAAGCTCCGATGTCCAATACGTTTGCTGACGTTTTCCAAAATGGAACATTAGGGAACGAATTTATGGAAGTGAATATTAACAAAAATGGTTCATTAACGATTAAAGAAAGAAATACGGGTGCCATTTTTGAAGAATTAAATGTATATGAAGAAAGCGGAAATGCAGGGGATGAATATGATTTCTCGCCACCTAGGAAAGATGTCATTATTACTACAAAAGGTTCAATTCCCGAGATATCTGTTGTTCATAACGGCAATCTTTGCGACGGTTAAGATCTCCAATCGAATGGAATTCCCTGAAGATACAGATGTCTTCGGTCGTACATTAGAAACGAAGTCGTCTACGATTGAGTCGTATGTGACCGTTAATCGTTATGAAGATCGAGTAGATATTAAAACGGTAATCGATAATACGGTTAAAAATCACCGAATTCGCGCCTTATTTGATACAGGAATCAAAACAAACACGCATATCGCTGACCAGCAATTTGGCACCATTCGTCGAGATAACTATTTGGAGCAAGTTGAATGCTGGGAACAAGAAAATTGGGAAGAAAAATATTACCCCATTTATCCGCAGCAAAAATTTGTGGATGTATCAGATGATCAAAAAGGTATTTCCATTCTCAATAAAGGCTTGCCGCAATACGAAATTTTACACGGAGAACAGCCAACGATTGCGCTTACGTTACTAGCAGGAACAGATTATATGGGTAAACAAGATTTAGTGGATCGTCCCGGAAGGCGTTCAGGTCTGCATGTGGAAACTCCAGATAGTCTTCTATTAGGCAGGCATGAAATGGAATATTCCATTATTCCGCACCAAGGTAACGAGATAGAAGCAGGCATTGGGATTAAAGCAAGCGAATTTATTACGCCGTTTGTTACAGTTCCGGTGGCCACAAAACGGACAAAGGTTTTTTACGTGACAATTGTAGGTTCATTCGTCTTGATGACACGGGAATGGCCATTAGTGCACTGAAAAAGTCTGAAAATGATTCTAGTCTTTTAGTAAGAATTTATAATACAACAAACCAACCAATTGATGCCGCCAAAGTCGAAATCAATCAAGAGTTTTTCAAATCTATTAAACTAGTGGATTTGAACGAAGTTCCTATCACTGATGTTGATGAGCGTATCCTTTTTATTGACAATGAAATTCAATTAAAAGATATTCGTGCGAACGAAATCTTAAGTTTCAAACTTGCATAACGTTTTTGAAAGGAGATGCCCAAGAAATAGAGTGATAAGGTCACCTCTTTTTAAGGGGATCTCTTTCGTTATTATGGAGGGACTAAAAATGTGCGATAACCTAGTTGTATTGCCGGAATATACAAGTCAATTTCGTATGATTGTGGCCAAGAATAGTGACCGTCCAGCATACGAGAGCCAGCCTCTTGTGTATAATCAACGTAGATCATTTGAACAGGAAGACATGCTCAAACTAGCTTACGTGACGATACCGCAAAGCGATGAAGCGTTTTTAACCATTGGATCTTCACCGTTTTGGTGTTGGGGTTTTGAGCAAGGAATCAATGAATACGGTGTTGCCATTGGTAATGAAGCTACTTTTACCAAAGATCTTCAAAGAAAGTGCAGCTAACTCCACTAAACAAAAAGGGATTTTAGGCATGGAGCTGGTTCGCCTAGGTCTTGAAAGAGGTAAAACGGCAAGAGAAGCATTGGATGTTATCACAAAGTTAATTGAAGAGTATGGTCAATGGGGCAGTGCTGTTGTTGGTGAGGAGAAGCCTTACAATAATTCTTTCATTATCGCGGATTCAACAGAAGCTTGGGTTTTAGAAACAATGGACCATCATTGGGTTGCAAAGAGAATTCAAGATAAATTCCATTCGATTTCGAACGAAATGAGTATTCGTGATGAATGGGATTTAACCAGTAACGGCTTTGTTGAAAAGGCTGTTAGGTCCGGTTGGATTGGACGTGATGAGGAATTTGACGCTGCCTTTGCCTATACTGATTTTACGAATTCGTTGCAGGTTTCACATATTCGTGTACAGCGAACGAAACAATTGCTTAATGATACATTGGCTGCCAATCAACCTGTTGACGCCAATTGGATGAAAAGGATTTTACGGGATCATTATGAAGACACGTTTTTAGAAGGACCGTATTTTAATGCTGCATTGCCGGATTTTCAAACGATCTGCATGCATTCCTCTCCTGCCAATTTTACTTGGGGAATTACCGCTTCCTCGACGATATTTGAGCTTCCGGAGGATAAGTGGCATTTTCCTCTGATTTGGTGGTCACCTGTAACCCCATGCACAGGTCTTTATCTGCCGATTTTTATGTGTGAACAGGAGTTTCCGGAGTTCCTATCTAATGCCGGAACGGTAAGGGTGAAGACCGTAGACCCTTCAAAATCAGTGGATGATGAATCGACAGAAGATTCTTATTGGTGGATGTTCAGGGATTTACTTGATGAATTAAAAGGTAATGAAAATGGAACTTTATTTAATAAGAATAAGGAAATGGCTAGAAAATCCTTTGATCGGTTAGAGCGGAAATGGATGACCTTAATACGTGATATTGAAGATGAAGCGGCACTACTTAACAAGGCTGGGAAACGAAAAAGGCATCGCTTTAGTTACGGCCTATTCAAGTGAATGCTTAAATGAAGCGATTGAGGCGATTGAGGAAATTCGACTGCAATTACACTTAGCGGTTTTATCTTAAAAGTTCTTATTCGTTTAGTAGGGGGTGAAAGGTATGTTGGTTTTAAACAACCGTCTTAAGACATTGATAAAAGAATTACTTTCACATAAGGAACCCGTAACCAGTGAATACTTGGCTAAAGTAATCGGTGTCACTTCCCGGACGATAAGAAATGATGTGAAAACATTAAATCTCGAATTGAAAAAAATTGGTGTCCAAATTGAAGCGAATAGAGGTGTTGGGTATTTTATTGACCCGACACTTGGACAGCCTGTTACAGAGTTAATTGAAGAGCTCTTTATGTTGCAGGAAGAGGAACAAAGTCATGCACCTGTATTGCCAGAGGAACGAGTTTTATATATTTTAAAAAGTATTATCATGGCGGATGATTTTATTGCTTCGGAACAAATCGCAAATGAATTATTTGTGAGTAAATCAACCATTGATAATGACCTAAAACAAGTAGAGAAATTATTGGGGAAATATAACTTAACATTGTTTAAGAAACAAAACTATGGAATAAAATTGGTTGGAAACGAAATGAATATTCGTTTTTGTTTGTCTGAAAGTTTGGCGAATATAAGAAATGAGCAAATGCAGTTTGAAATGAATTCTACTAATCCTATTATTCCGGATGTGAACATAGAAGAAATTAAGACGATTACAAAGGAACATATTGATCAGCTGCCATTTAAAATGGCTGAACTGCCGATCAATAATTTAGTGATGCATATTGCAATTGCAATTCAGAGGATTAAAAAGGGGAAAAATGTTGAAGTTGGTACGATTGAGCTGGATCAAATTGAAGATCAGGTTGAATACCTAGTTGCTAAGAAAATTGTGGAGTCTATCGAAGAAAAGTTTTCGATAAAAATACCTTTGGGTGAAGTAGCTTATATTACGATTCATTTGCTTGGGGCAAAACATTTTGAAGATAAGAATTTACTAGAGGCTGACTTTATTCATTTGGTTGGAGAGAGTAGCTATCAATTAATAAACGATATTCTTGCTGAAATAAAGAGGGTTTACCGGATTGATTTATGCGCTGACCGAGAGCTCATTTATGGGCTAGGGCTTCACTTGCGTTCGGCGATTAACCGAATCAAGTATAAGATGAATTTGCGAAACCCTCTGTTAAAGAAAATAAAAAGTAATTATCCATTTTCCTTTGAATTAGGAATCTTGGCAGCTGAAATCATTCAAACTAACAGCGAGTTAACCGTTAATGAGGATGAAATCGGTTATATTGCTATCCATTTGGAAGCAGCAGTTAAGCGTATGAAAAACAAGAAACGGCGTGAGGTGAAACGAGTAGCCATTGTCTGTGCCTCCGGATTAGGAACTGCCAAACTATTAGCGGCAAGTATCGAGAGCAAGTTTCCGGGGATAGATATTGTTGGAACCTATCCATCTTATTCTATTAAGAATATCAAAAAAGAGGCCGCTGATTTGATTTTAAGCACTATTCCTGTTAGAGAAGATGGTCCGATTCCGATTCTCCATATTAACACGATGTTAACTGAAAAAGACGTTGAAAAGGTTAAAGAGCATATTTCAAGCAAGTATTTAAATGAGGGTAAAAATAGATCATTAAAAAAACTTCAAAATTTATTTAGTGAAGATTTATTTTTCACCGAAATTGATAAGAAAAATCCAATCGAAATTATTAAATCATTAACTACAATTCTAACTATCAAAGGGTATGTAGATGATTCTTTTCAGCAATCGGTTCTTGATCGTGAGGGAATTTCACCTACAGCAATCGGTAATCTTGTTGCCATTCCTCACCCATTAAAACCCAATGCTTTAGGGTCCTGTATCGCGATAGGGATTCTAAAAAAGCCCATGAAATGGGGGGAGCAATCGGTTCAATTGGTACTACTGCTGGCATTGAATGAAAAGGATAAGGAAGAGTTCAGCCACCTTTTTAATCATTTATGGCAGCTGGTACAACATAAAAAATTGGTTGATGAGCTTTGCTCCAAGGAGAATTTTACTGATTTCATCCATCAATTTTACTCGATAAAGTAATCTTTAAAGTTAGAAGGAATTGCTGTAAGGGAGCTAATGTAAATATGAAAGTTGTTATCGCACCAGATTCTTTTAAAGAGAGCCTATCTGCTATGGAAGTTGCCAAAGCAATTGAAGAAGGATTTCGGGGGATTTTCCCAAATGCTGAATTAGTAAAGGTTCCAATGGCAGATGGCGGGGAGGGGTTAGTTCATTCATTAGTTGATTCGTTAGACGGACAGATTATCAATCGAGAGGTAACTGGTCCGCTTGGGGAAAAGGTTGAGGGTTTCTTTGGATTAATCCATGATGGAAAAACGGCTGTTATTGAAATGGCAGCTGCTTCTGGATTACACTTGGTCTCTCCTGGAGACAGAAATCCACTATACACAACAACCTACGGCGTTGGAGAGTTAATAGTAGCCACCCTGGAATACCATGTGGAGAAAATCATTGTGGGACTTGGGGGAAGTGCTACCAATGATGGTGGAGCAGGGATGTTCCAGGCCTTAGGTGGTGAATTATTAGATGAGAACGGTAATGAAATCGGATTTGGGTGCCGAGCGTTATCAAATTTGCACTCTATTAATATGAGAAATTTAGATTCACGATTGTCTGAAATTACGTTCGAGGTTGCTTGTGATGTGGAGAACCCATTACTTGGAGCTGATGGTGCATCTGCCGTATTTGGTCCGCAAAAAGGAGCTACAGCAGAAATGGTACGTGTCCTCGATGAGAATTTATCCCACTTTGCAAGAGTTATAGAAAGAGATTTAGGAAAGCAAGTTAGTGACATTCCTGGGGCAGGTGCTGCAGGGGGCTTGGGTGCGGGACTATTAGCTTTTCTTTCTTGCAAATTGAGAAAGGGTATAGAGATAGTGATTGAGGCTGTGTGTTTGGAGGACCATATTCGAAATGCGTCCCTTGTCATAACCGGGGAAGGGAAAATTGATTTTCAAACCATCTATGGAAAAACCCCAATCGGCGTGGCTAGGGCAGCCCAAAAACATAACGTTTGTGTGATCGGGTTAGCCGGATCACTTGGTATGGGTTATGAAGCTGTATATGATCACGGAATTGACGCCGTTTTCAGCATTGTTCCTGGAGTAACCACACTAGAAGAAGCCCTAAAGAATGCTTACCCAAACATCGTTACTATTTCAAGAAATATAGCAAAATTGATAAGTGCTAGAAATAAGTGGGGCAATTAATATATTCGTATTTCCAGGTTGGGGGGATTTTTCCATTGGCTGGGAATGTGAAGTGATTGTCTCTCATACGTGATGAGGGTGGAAGTTTAAAAAAAAGCGTAAAAGATCCTCTCTTGGATTTTGTTACGCTTTTTTAACTTCCTATTTAAATTTAACAATCTACTGTAATAAGTCATTACTTAAATTATCAAAACAACAAACTAATCATTATTTTTACCCAACCAATAAACGCAATCCAAAGCGGAACGCTCAGAGAAGTACCCCAAACGAGCCCAACCAAGAAATTTCCCTGATCGTTCATGAAATCCACTCCTTTTTGAAAGTTGTAGATTACCTTTATGCCTTTTTAATTGTGTTCTTTCAACTATAAATGCAAACGCTTTCAAATTCAATGGTCCGAATTACCAAAATTTAGTTCCTTTTAATATGACCATCCTACTAGCATTTTGCTGCCTTACAGAACATCATTCTAAAAACATAGAACATTCGATTGAGATTTTAAATGTTAGAGTACTATATTGTTGGATTAAAACTATTATTTACCATATTATATCATAATTCTGATAGGAAGAATGTGAAAACGTTTCAAAATCAGTAAATATTTTTAGATAATTTAATGTTTTCTGATAATTATCTCAGCGGTTGAAAACACCAAGTTCTTGCTGCATGAGGCTTTCTGATATAAAACAGCAAAAAACCTGTAGAGGATTATTTTCTTTACAGGTTTTTTAAATAACGAATGATGAAAAAGAATACTATCCATAAAGGAATAGATAGAGCGACACCCCACAGGCAGCCCCTACCAAAATTTCTTCCATCTTCTCTATCTGGCATATGTAATTCCCCCTTTAATGGATAAGCTCTTTCCTAATGTATTTATGAATGGATAAAGTATAATATGAATCGTTCAATTATTAATTCCCACTTTTTTTCGCAAAAAGGTTTGGGTGTTTTGCCAAACTTTAACTAGTCATACTGTCTAGGTTTTAATCGTGGTGATATGCTGGGATTGGATGGGAATTGCTCCATTTAACAATTTTATTATTTTACCCATTTTAAGAAATATTTAATCATTTTTTGGTATATTCAATAGGTTAATAGGAGTATTAATAGCTAGATGAAAATAACAAGAAAAATGCTGCAGATTTTGCAGCCTTTTTTGATTGATCGAAAGTGTGGCCAGTGAGTACACGAACAAATAAAAGTATTGAGGATGAATCCAAAGTTATTATTTTTACAAGTGAAGCTTTTGTATTATTATTATTACCATTAGGTGCATGATTGTTTCTAGATTCGAAACTCGATTTTTAAGGATGGGAAAGTTGGACGAAAATGATTCGAATACTGAATAATGAAAAAATGGAAAAGCTATTGAGGAATAAATTATTTCATGTAATTGTATGGGGAGCGATTTTAGGGCTAAATACATGGACAGACAATTTGGGGAATTTAATACGGTTCCAATCTATTGGTTTTAGATGGATTTCATCTCCTAATTATTGGTCGTTCTTTTATCTGGCAGATATAACAAGAATTCATCATGATTTTGTCATCGTTAAAATAGGACATTTTATTGGATTTGCCCTATTCGATTTCCTTATTTTCAATTGGAAGCAAAGTCATAAACGGGCGTTTGCTGTCTCATTTACTTTCGCACTTACTACAGAAATACTACAGCTCTTTTTTGGAAGAGATGGGCGTTTATATGATGTGACGATTGATTCACTTGGCGCCATTTCTGTTTACTTTCTTTTGAAATACAACTTATTAAACAAGCTAAAAGATATCGCTTATAGTACTTTTACGAAAGAGGGCTGATTGCAGCCCTCTTTTGATGTTGGTGACAGGCACCGTTTGTGGACACATTGAAGGAATTGTCCACTGGTGGAGGACACTTTTTGTGTAAAAAATTAAGAATATTGTAGTAACTTCACATGCAGGCGGTATCACTGAATGCAAAAAAATCCTTAGTATGGCTGAGGCTTACGATGTTGCCGCTGCTCCACATTGTCCATTAGGACCAATTGCTTTAGCAGCCTGCTTACAAGTAGACGCAACTTCACATAATGCGTTTATTCAAGAGCAAAGCTTGGGAATTCACTATAACCAAGGCAGTGACTTATTAGACTATATAAAAGATCCATCTGTCTTTGATTATGAAAATGGCTATGTGAAAATTCCACAAGGACCGGGGCTGGGAATTGAGGTTAATGAAGAGTTTGTTCGTGAGATGGCAAAAGCAGGTCATCAATGGCAAAACCCTGGTTGGCGCCATCGTGATGGCAGTGTAGCAGAATGGTAATTTACTAGGGGGGCAGCCCCCGCTACGTTAAAGTGATAAACGACCGTCTAGATTGAGTGTTGAGCCTCACCCTTGGATACAGGTGAAAAGGTGAGGCATAGATGGTCGATATATTCTGTAGATAGTACCTTTTCTGCAAAAAATAGATTGAATTTTAAAAAAATCGTAAAGGGATTGAAGATAAATGAATAACAAGGCGACAAAGGTTCGTTATGCTGTTGTTTTTATGTTGTTTATTACCGTCATCGTCAACTATATGGACCGAAGCAACATCTCTATAGCAGCTGAGTATTTTAATCAAACGTTTGATTGAAAAGGAAATATAAATAAACTTGTCGAGGAATGTAAGTTTACAAAGTTTTGCGGCAAATAAAAAGAAAAGGAATAAAATTTGCCCCATTTGCCGACATTCTTTTTACACAATTGGATGAAAAAAGCCTTTAAAATAAGGGCCAACGGCAGATCTAATCAAACGTTTGATATAAGAAGAAAACAGTCGATTCTTGTTAAGAAAACATGTGTATAGAATCTGTTTTTTGTACTGTTATGTGAAAAATTGTAAATATTATAGTAACTTTGGATTACTAATAGTAAAATGAAGGTAGTAGGTTTATAGGTGGGATATTGTAGCGATTGATACAATTTAAATAGATTGGGTACCACTAGGTAGAAAACTGAATCCGAGAAGTTCTTCGAGAAGTTAATTATGAAAACTTAGATGTAATAAACAGTTTGATTGAAACAGCAATTAATTGTAAGGAATACTTCATAATGGACAGTCAACAAAGAAAACTTAAAGCGTATTATTTATCTCATACGGTATTTGAAGAGGGAGAAGTGAAAGTTTACAAGATGTTTTTTAAAGTAAAAATTGTTAGAGGTTCAAGCAAGAATAGCAAGGTGATGATTTAGGTCATATTCGATTTACTATTTAGTAACCTTGCAAAAACTTTCAAACAATGCTATTCTATAGAAGAATTATTTTTGTTCGGTGTAAAGGATAGTATAAGTACTGACTTTTCGTCTTGAAGATTTGAGCAAGGATAGTAACACAATGTGTGCACAGCACACAACAGGAGGAAATACAAATGGAACAAGGTAAAGTGAAATGGTTTAACGCAGAAAAAGGTTTTGGATTCATCGAACGTGAAGCAGGCGACGACGTATTCGTACATTTCTCAGCTATCCAAAGCGAAGGCTTCAAATCTTTAGACGAAGGTCAAGCAGTTACTTTTGAAGTAGAACAAGGTCAACGTGGACCCCAAGCTACTAACGTTCGTAAAGCTTAATTCTATGAACGAATATAGACAGGCTCTAATTTAGAGTCTGTTTTTTATTTGTCTAAAACAAAAAACCCCACTCACGAATGAGTAGGGAACAGGAAACACGAAACAGTAAATCAAATGGTAAAATCAGTGTAACATATTATTTATGAATCTCCTAATTTTATTTGATTGGCGTATAAATTCTGCTGGGAATATAACAACAGCTTATAATTAAGAATTGAAGCTGGCAAGAATCTAGTACCAAATCCAGCTGCGGGAATAATCGCTTTTTTTATATTAATGGATATTCCTCCATTAAAAGTAGTTTTGGAATTTAATATTTGTGAATTTACGCTGTATGTCTGCTTCTTAATGTCCAAATTTGGTATAGCATAGCTAAAGATGAATAAATGGTCAAATAAGTAAGCACTACCCAACCTACTTCTAAATAAGGTTTAATCGCCAGCTGAACGGAAGCACTAGTTAAGAAATCTCTGTAATTAAAGCTTAAGTAAATTGCTGCCGTAATTAAAAGTATTGTAACTATAATGCCTTCAGCAAGTTTACTTCGTGTATTCCCTCTTTCTGCGTTATATTGAGTCGCCCAGCCATCTTTTTTATTTGCCGATAATTTCCCTAGCCATACATTAGCAAAAGTAATTAAATTGACCCATAAATATAATTCTGGACTAATTAATACTGCTGCTAATATGACATCTATTAGTCGATGCATTGGAGTTTTTATTGCAAGTATCGTATTTAGAACAGAAGCTAGACCAACGGGAATAAGCCAGATCCAAGACCAATAAAACTGGTCAGTAGCTAGTGCTACCGCTAATAATATGAGGAATAAAGCACGTACAGTAAAATCAATAAATTGTTTAATTTGAGATCGCCATATTTTTCCTTTATGATTGGATTCTACTGCTATATTCCTGTTTGTAAGTAATTCAACCGTTCCTGACTGCCATTTATTACGCTGTTGTCGGAATGTGTGATACGAGCGCATTGCATCAACAAAGCAACGAGCCGTTGGACTAATGAGTGTTTTCCATTTCGATTTTTGGATTTGCCAAGTGAGCAACATATCCTCAACATCACTTTCATCTTGCCAAGGGCCATCTAATTTATTTTCATCTATAATGTTTTGTAATGCCTCTGGTCGAAACAGAGTTGCTTGGCCTCCAAGTACATAAGTACTACCACCATTATATTGAAGATCTAACAACCAGCTGGCCATATCTTGCTTTTGTTGATGTGTCCACCATCGTGAAATGGGTCCCCCATACTCGCCGGTTCTTATCTTTTCTTCATAACGTACATCTTCTTTTGGAATTAAACTTTTCTTTTTCGGCATCCTCATGGTGTACTTAGCCATCACTCCACCAATATTTCGCGAACTCATTAATCCTTCCCATAATTGAGTTAATGCATCAGGTGCAAGACGACTGTCTGCATCCATACCTAGTACAGCTTTAATCGATTGTTTATAGTATTCTTGAAATAGAGTTAATTTTTTATCATATAAGTCTAAAGGATCCCCATAAATACTTTTCCAGGCTGCGTTTAATGCTCCCACTTTTCGATGTTTATTATTTTCCGTTGTTAAAACTTTTAATTTTAGTCTAAATTCTTCTCCTGCCTCTAATGCTATTTCTTCTGTTCGATCTGTACAGTTATCAGCAATAACAATAACATCAAGTTCAACGTCTTTTGGCAAAGATTGATCTCCTAAACCAGCTAAACAGTCGCGGATTGATTTCTCTTCATTATGTGCAGGAATAAATGCCACAATTCTTGGTTTCATATATGTATTCCTTACACTTGAAACATTTGCAATACTGATTGCGTTCTCCATTCCTCGCCCTCCAAATTAATTATATTGATTAGCAATAGGTTAGCAATTCAAATAAGAGTTAATTATCTACTTTAAAATACGTTTCTTTCCTCTTATTGAGAAAGAAACTCATTACTTCACTCCTTCATCTGTTTTTATTTAAGATAGTATAATTGAATAAATTAATAATTGATGAAAAATTCATTATAACGAACGTATAATAGGAGTATAGGGCAAAATAGCAAACTTGGAAAATCTCAAAATTAGCTAAAATTTCATAATTAAGAACGTTTTATGTCTTTTTTCTCGTGTATTCTCTCATTTTCTTATTATTTTGTATTTTATAAAGAATATATTGTTCTGTATAATGTATTTATGTAATTGAAGGGAATACATTATAAGGAGAATGATATGATAGGGAAGGAAATTAAACAGATAAGACAAAAAAAAGGGTATTCACTCTCAAAACTTGCAAAAATGGCTGATGTTTCAAAATCTTATTTAAGCCAGATTGAAAGAGAGCTACAAACCAATCCGTCTCTACTGTTTTTAAAAAAGGTATCTATACCGCTAGAAACAAGCCTTGAAAGTCTGTTAGAGGAAACTAAACTTAATAAAAGTGTTGATATGGAATTGGAAAAGGAATGGAAAGTGTTAATCACGCAGGCAATTAAGGCTGGCTTGAAAAAAGAAGATTTTCAGGAATATCTAAATTTCATTCAATACCAAAACTGGTTGAAGGGTCAAAACAAAAAATAAAAACTATACTCTATTTGTCTCAGGAAGTTTGTGACGTGTACCTAGGTTCCTATGTCACTATGAAGATTTACCATCTAAACGTCCATGTTATGTTTTTTATTTTGGTTTGATTACATCTTTTTTTAGGGATTTTACTTCCTATTATTTGTTCATGTTAAATAAAGAAAGCTATTCCAATTAGACAATATGAGGGAGTAGCTTTCTAGGAATATGTAACTCTTCAAAGGTAGAGCGTATTTTTTCTGCCACATTTTATACATATCTTGTATATAAAGGCTTATTTTCTATTACAAAAAATTATACTACCATATATGACACTTTTTAATTGCAAAAAACAGTTTTGCTACAAGATAAACATTGAATTTTCAGACCTAATTATTTTCCCTTTTCTCTTTTTCTTCTTTTAAAAACTTTTTAAAGTTTTCTTTAGTTACATTTGATTTCATTGCATATTTTACTAACTCAACCCACTCTTTAGGGAGATCATGCTCGATTATTTTCATGGTTAACCTCCTTTTTAACTCTATTTATCGCAGGAAATGATTCAATATTGGTTCTACTTTTACAATAACTTTCGAATCATAATGGCTGTTTATGTAGTTAAAAGAATGAAAAACTGTTAAAAACAGTTTCACAAATGTTTGGAGAGACCCAAAGATCAGTTACCATTTAAAGCGGTTTTTTCTAATTGAGCTAAAGGGCAGTACAGTGGAATAAAACATTCAAAATCTTTATCCTGTAAAAGAACGAAAAAATGATAAAAAAATCAAGCTGCATACACCTTATAAAGAAGTAAAAGAAATTTTATTAGAACGACAACAAAAAAAATAGCATAAAGAATGAAAAAAGGGTCTATCCTATCGCAAGTATGTGCCACTCTCTATTTTTGAGGAGCCGCACTTTACTGAATAGGGGTAGGATAGATCCTTTTTTGTAGTTCCCAATTATTTCTTATAAATAACTGACTTTGGGGTTCAGCTTAACTATCAAAAAAAAGACTGCTATTCACTAACAGCCCTTTTTCTACTGTATAACTTTATTTAAAAATTCTATTTTTTATTGATTCAAAGATAAATGCCTTATAGCCAATTGCAGCTAATTGTTCTTGCCCCTCGACGGTTGGATGAATATCGTTTGCTCTTACATATATTGCTTGATTTTGACCAAATGCATCATATGCATCTGCAACGGATACCTCGCTGTCATGAAGAGAAGCTACAACGGCTTGAATTTGAGGATTGATTGCTTGCAAGAGAAAATTTCCCATCACGTGTCTATAGGTATCGGTTACTTGAAAGGGATTATAGATATTGTATACAACAATTTGAGCATCTGTTAAACTTCTGACTTTTAAAATAATAGATTTTAAATTATTTAATATGGGTGCAACTTCTTGATTCGTTACATTGCCATCTGCGAATGCTTGCAATAAATCATTGCTTCCGATGTCTATTGTAATCTTGTCTGCGTGCTTTACTGATTCCTGGAACATTTCATTATTTTGTAAGGCAGCTAACAATTGAATGGTGGTCCATCCTGGTACACCTAAATCACTTACCCGAAGGTTTAACTCCTCTCCAATTATATAAGGAAATGCCTTTTTAGATGGATGGTCGTTGTTTTTGCCTAGATTGTAACCATATGTGATCGAATCTCCCAAGGCAACTAGAGATTCTTTGCCGTTGTTTTCTGCCGCAAAAGCGGATGTTGATAATAAGGAACCTGCCAATGCCACTACAGACAATGTTGTCATTATCTTTTTCTTTACCATACTATCTCTCTCCTTCAATCGTAAATTGGTAGCCCTATAAGACTCAGTTAATCGGGTTATTATTGGCTAGATTTTAAAGTTCTTCTATTATAAAGAAGAATAGGTCAAGTTGTTGCTATGCTCTAAGGTTCCTTTTTGAGTAAAATATTCAAAAATGTATAGTGAGCACTCTCAAACACTCCTTTTAGGAAATACAGATAATATAAACAAAGGAATACTAGTTTTGAAGTTATAAGAATTCAACACTTTTTGCTTTAAGTCTATTAGAGATAGCAACATTTTATATGAAAACAGCGTTATTTTTTTAAAGTAAAAACTGACAATCCAGCAGGAAAAATTCCTGGAGATGTCCTTACTGCACAAAGCAGGATAATTCAGGTGATTAAAAATGACATTGACAAGACGGGACTCTCATGAGAGAGTGTGCGGAATTTTATGATTTCAAAATCCATATCGTCAGTCTAATCAAAACCGCCTCGAAAGGGTTAACTTTTTAAGGCGGTTTTGTTTCGAACAGTTTTATTTGACTGGTTTATCCATCGAAGCTTGATACTGGTTGGCATAATGGTAAGTGATTTGATTTTGCATCGTTGGACCTCCAGCAATGGATGCTTGGAATTGAATGGAGCTTGCAACTCCAACTTGTGCTTGAATCGTTTGACCAGGACCAGCTGTGGACGTAGTTTGATTCAAGTTATTGCCAACGCCTGTATACTGTTGTTGTCCTTTTGAATTCTCGCTTTGTTTATCAAATAGATTGACTCTCGACCAAGAGGATTGGCTGAGAATAGCTGGTCCAGATGTATTCGCAGCTTGCACCTGTGAACCTGAAACGGTACCTACTTGTCCTTGCCCCGCAGCAGTCGGATTGGCAATTTGCAATTGGTTTGCATGTTTAAAGACTTTTTGAGACTGCAACAGAACAATCGGTTTACAAGATGTTGCTCCTTCGACTTGGCCACAGAAGTACTGTGAGTTTGGTCTTGATTGACAGCTGCAAAACTAGCGATCTGGCCAACTCCTAAACTTAAAAGTGTGGCAGCCAGGGAGAGCCCTATTCCTTTTTTTAACATAGCTACACCTCGTTTATGGATGGATGGAGGTCTGAAAGAAAAGTTTTCTTTTCAGATTATAGAAAACTCCATCCAGCAAAATGCTATCTGGATGGAGCTTCAATTAGAACAACAATTTAGATGAATGTGCCAATCTATTCAAATTAATGAGCAGATTGAGATTGAACAACAGTCGAAGAAGAAGACTGTGTTTGGTGGATATTGGAACCGAAAGCAGCAGATGTTTGATTTGTCACACCGCTTGAAGCTTCAGTTTGAGTCGCACCTTTTGTACCAACTTGTAATTGGCTTACAGTGTTAGCTGCATCTTGAGCTTGTGTGTTATGTTTTCCAAGAGCAGTAGCAGATTGGCTTGTTAAACTGCCAGAACCTTGAGTTTGAACAGCACCTTTAGAACCTACTTGGCCTTGAGTCGTGCTCGTACCAGCATTTTGAGTTTGGCTGTTGTGCTTACCTACAGCTGTTGCTCCTTGAGTAGTTCCAGCAACAGAGCCTTGAGTTTGAACAGCACCCTTAGTTCCAACTTGGCCTTGAGCGGTAGTGTTTGTTGTAGTTTGGCTTTGGTCGTTATGTTTACCAGCAGCTTGTGTTCCTTGAGCTGTGCCAGTAGCAGCAACTTGGGTTTGTGTCGCACCTTTAGAACCAAGTTGACCTTGAGCAGTAGTGTTTTGTACGCCTTGCCCTTGGGAGTTATCTTTTCCTACAGAAGAAGAAGCTTGCAATGTACCATTTCCAGCAGCTTGAGTTTGTGTAGCACCTTTAGTTCCAGCTTGACCTTGAGCAGTAGTGTTTTGTACACCTTGGCCTTGGAAGTTATCTTTTCCTGCAGTTTGAGAACCTTGCAAAGAACCGTTTGCTGAACTTTGGGTTTGAGTTGCACCTTTAGCACCAACTTGGCCTTGCATAGTATCATTTCCTGCACTTGTTAATTGAACATTGTCTTTTCCTACCGCAGCAGAAGACTGTAGTCCATTGTTAGAAGAGCCTTGGTTTTGCGTTACATCATGGCTTACAGCTACTTGACCTTGGTGAGTAGTAGAATCAGAGCCTTGACCTTGGAAGTTGCCTACACCAGCAGCAACAGCACCTTGTGCTGCATCATTTTGAGAAGCTTGAGTTTGGCTGTTATTCACACCTAGTCCAGTTTGATGTTGGTGAGTAGTAGCCGAAGTACCTTGGTCTTGAGTATTACATTCTCCGAAAGCTTGGGAAAGCTGAGTAGTTGAATTTCCCGCACCTGAAATTTGGCTATCAAATAGACCAGCTGCTTCTTGGTGTTGCATCGTATTGGTGTTAGCACGCTCGCTTTGGTTGTTTAAAAGCCCTAGAGAACTTTCACCTTGAGTAGTGGAGTTGCCATTTCCTTGTGCTTGGTCAATAAAGCCTCCTACAGCGGATTGGTCATTGGCAGAAGTATTGCTAAAACCTTGATGCTGTGTATTAGCAAGGCCTGCTGCATCTTGGGATTGGCTGCCAACATTAGCCGTTCCTTGGCCTTGACCGATAAATGCCCCAAATGCTGACTGGGATTGATCAGTCATATTTTTTCCTTTTTGATGCTGGTCATTAAATAAACCTGATGTGCCTTGTACTTGAGTCGTGTCATTAACAGAACCTTGATCTTGGCCAATGAAGGCACCTAAAGCACCTTGGAACTGATTCACTTTATCCTTTGACGCTTGCTTTTGGACCGAACCGAAGCCCCAGTTTGCATTTTGGCTTTGGACCGAACCATTTGAAGCACCTTGGTTTTGTCCAATCTCAAAACCAAGAGCACCTTGTGCTTGCGAAGTTGTTTTCTTTGCATTTTGTGTTTGTTTACCGTGAGAATGAGTGGAACTTTGAAGCTGAGCAGCAAAGTCATTTCCTCCTTGATCTTGAGCTATGTAAGCTCCAATAGCCAAGTTACCAGCAGATTTTACTGAACTTGCATGTTGAACTTGGTCTGGAGCAGCTGCGAATACGCCTGTAGCTCCTAATAAAGTTCCAGCTGCGATCCCTGCACTTACAATCTTTTTCATGCTGAGCACATTTCTAATACTCATTAAATTTTTCAATCTGCCTACCTCCGTGATATGGTATTTTTTTTGGAAGGTTATCCTTCCATGATTTAGTATATTCGCCATTATATTCATGTGGAAAATGGTAAATTCGGTCAAATTTTCTTAATAAAGAACATTTAGCGCTCTTTATTGAGAAAATGCTCCAATTCTCTTAATTTCTAGATTTTTTTTAAAATTAATTATTGCTATTAATTTCAATAAATACTAAATTAATATTATCTATCCATTAACTACCCATTGAAATAAAATATGGACATTTTGGTATATATATTGACGTATGTACGCACGATTTGTTATTGTGAATTTATGGAAAGGTTATTACGGATAAACGAAGTTAGCGAACTATTAAATGTGCATCCGAAAACGATACAACGATGGGACATAGAAGGTAAAATTCAATGTGTGCCCTAGAACAATCTTTTTAACTTTTTTTTTACAATTATGTTCTTTATAAAGTTCGTTATTGTTCATAATAAAAAACTATGTAGTCAAGGAGAAAAAAATGTTAAAAAAAGTCGCAATTAGTAGTTTATTGTTGTCCGTTCCCACAGTAGGTACACATATAGCATTTGCAGATACGTTGGTTCCAAATGGGAGCAGTGTAGAGAATTTGGTACAGGCTGAAGCACGAACACAAGTCAATCATTCAACGGATACACAACAGGCCGTAAACAACAACAATGGCAATGCGAACGGTAGCACGTTAAGTCAACCGCTGCCACCGACAAACCCAAATTCGTCATTCGTTTTGCTGAATCAAAATGTTTCGAGTGAAAAACAGTGGACAGATTATGGACTCAAGTCCAATCAAGACCAATCGACGGATGCAACTGTAACTCAAACTCAGAATACAACAGGTAATCCAACGGTTGTGCAAAATCAACAAGCGAATGTGACCAAAAATCAACATCAAAACGGAACCAACTCCACAGCGGATCAGAACCAAAATGTGAGTGTACCTGGTTTGAATTTAACACAAGGGGAAGTAACAAGCGTACAAGCAGGGCAAGAACAAACCGCTTCCTCTCCTAAAAAGGAAAAGGTGGAACAAAGTCAAGGTACGACGTTAGCATCCAACCAAGTACAAAAAATCGCATTGTCATCGGTAGAAATTTCTATACAAAGTCAAGGTACAGTTGTAAGCACAAAACAAAAACAAACAGCCGAAGCAAAAGAACAATCCTCTATCTTGCAGGGGGAATCGGTAGGAATCAAGAATGCTCAAAGCGAAAAGTTGAGAAATGTAAAGCAAAAGCAAGAAACAAAAATCAAAGAAGTTCAAACACAAGAGATGATGACTTCTGGTTCTGCAAGCATGAAACAAATACAATCGGTCAAGGTAAAAACCAATATGATTGACACCTTGAAGGGTATATCCTTAAAGGGGATCAAAGAAACGTCTATTAATTCGATTAATCTGATTAAAAACTCCGTGAACACAATTGTGAACGTTGTTCAAGAAATCATAGTCAATAATAAATTGGTAGATGTGAATGCCCAGCATTATACAGTGGAACAAAACAAACCACTTAAAACGCAACAAGTGTATGACCAAAAACATGCTTGGGGAACGTTGAAGGTGGTCAATACTGTTTTCGTTGGTTTCAACAAACAATTGCAAAGTTTAGAAGTAAAAATGCAAAGTTTCCTTTGCCTCGACTTTTTAGGAAATAGTTCTAGCAGCCAGAAAAAACATAAAAAAGACTGCAACAAGCCTACGCCTCCCCATCATGGCGGTACCACTGTGCCTCCCGTTCATACGGGTGGTGGAACTACAAAAGGTCCTGGATGTGGAGACCAAGGCGGAAAACCTGTAACACCTCCTTCAACAGGAAATGGCGGTACTCCAGTTACTCCTCCTGCTGGGAATGAAGGCACAACAAAAGGTTCAGACGGAAGCCAAGGCAGTATCCCTGTAACACCTGTTTCGGTGAAAACAACACCTGCAAAACCGACCGTAACAACAGTTTCTGAAACAAAGCATGTGACAACGGAACAAGAAGCAAAACCGACTGTAACAACGAAAGTTCAGGATGTACAAAATCCAGCATCCTCTAAAAAGGTGAATTATCTTCCGATTACTGCTACTGATAATTATGATTATCTTTTATTCGGTTCCTTATTAGTCGTAGCAGGAATGGTGTTATTTTTCACCAGAAAAAATATAAGTTGTCGAAAAAAAGGTAGAACATAAATTTTGCTATATGATAGAAGAAAACCACTCAAAAATATGAGTGGTTTTCTTCTATTTGTTCCTCTATATGTTCCGCCTAAAGGGTTTCTCAATCTGTTTTAAAAAAATTTTTTACAGAATTCTAAATAAAATGAATATAAAAATGACCCTTATTTCATCGTTCAGCGTCTATTAAAAGAACAATATAACAAAGGAGCATATGTGGAGTAGACATGTAGAGTTAAAAGAAGAGTCTTTTATCCCTTTCACTTGATAGTTTAACCAGTATCATGGCATTGAAAAAACAGGTAGAAGTCCCGTATGCTAATATTAAGAAAGTAGAAACGTTTTTGCCCGCCCTTCTGTTTTTGTGAAAACTTGCAGGGGTTAGAGAATAACGGCGAACCTCCCCATAAGTAACTGCGAAAAGCAGATTTGTCCAGTTTTAGATACTGCTACAACATTTAATCCCCATGTAGACCTCAGATGCCAGGCACAGATATTTTCCATATACCCAAAAATTTCGGGGATGAAATACGATAGTTTGGAACTTTCACAATTATAATTTCGGATGAATTAAAAAAGGTGCAACAGCACCTTTTGGAAATAAGGACAAACCCTATTTCTTTTTTCGCTTCTTTTTCTTTCTAACAAAATAAACTTTCTTTCCAGAGAGCTCTTCACGTCGTTTTCCCATGAATATTTCTGCAATTGGATAGAACGATTCCAGGTTGCCCGAATCAACTTCCCCTTCTATTATGTTAAGTGAACTGTCTTCGGAACTTGGGATCTCAATTTGAAGCTCTTGGTAAAGGGACATCGGAGGGATGACCGATATTTCACCGTTCGAGATTGAATTGAGATAAAATAAGTCACGCAGACCATTAGAGAGTAAATCTCGTAAATTTGAAGCGTCCATTCTAGTATATTTGAATGCACTAATGAGCATTCTATGATATTGATTGGCAGCCTCTTTTGGTTCTATATTTGATAATATCATCCCAAGAGAAAATAGAGATTCTGTTTGCAAGGGATCTATAGAAACTGAATATTCGAAAGCCGCGACTGCTAAATCTGCCCTGCCTCCTTTATAATAGAGGTTTCCAAGGCGATTCCACAGGAAGGAATCTTCGTTGGAATTCATAATTTTCTTCAGTAAATATTCTTCCGCATCAGTGGCATACTTATGGCTGCTTCCATCAAAAAGCATGTTTTTTCCAAAAGTAAATCGATCTTCTGCGAGTGGAGAGTTAAAGGTCAGTAAAGCAGAAAGAGCCATCATTCTATATTCTTTTGTAATCTCCCATTTTCCAGTTGAGTTGCAATGTTTACAGCGAAAATATCCTGTAGTTTGGATATACTTGTCTATTTCTTCCGTCTGATCTCTTTTGTATTTCTCCACATTAATCGTCACGTGGCCTAAATCATATTTGGCTTTCTTGCCACAATTTTTGCAGACCAACGGTTGGATATTACTAGGAAAGGCAGAGGGGATTTTTTTACTATTCTTCGCAACCAATTGAACATAACTGCCAGGTAAATCAGATATATTAGGGGAAGCTGGAATTTCCTCTAGGCTTCTTCCTGTCAAAACATTGATTAGTAATGGGCTAATATTTAAATAAACCATTTCTATAATAGCTCCCTTATTTTGGTCTATTGTTTATGAAGGCACTGTTAATACAAAAAAACTCTATTTTTTTTTAGTATAAAGGCCAAACAACTCGTATAAAAAAGTAATACCATATAGATTTCATACGGAATACAATTTAAATAATTAGTATTTTGTCAAGAATGAGAGAATCCCTGAAGGGTTCTCAAAAAACTTGGATTTGAAAAATAATCTTAATAAAAGTACACACTCCTTTTTATAGTTAGAAAAAATTCTCACTTTCTATATAGCTAATTTGGTTGATAAACCACACAAAATAAATTTCAACTACTAATTACTGCTATAAAAAAATCCTCCAATGGAGTCGGATGCCTTTCTTTTTCAGACTAACTGGTTATTATTAGTATTTTTAAGGAATAATTTATAAAGAATACTAGTGGAAAGGGGGGACACAAATGCAAATTCATGTTGTTCAGTCAGGGGATACACTGTGGGCAATTTCACAAAGGTATAATGTCACAATTAGCCAAGTTGTAACAGTAAATCAGTTGGAAAATCCCAATAAATTAGTGATAGGCTTAGCACTTATTATTCCGACCCCTCATCGAACAGCTCTTGTTAAACCTGGAGAAACGATTGACATGATTGCTAAAAGAAATCGGCTCAATGTACAGACTATTCTTCAGGCAAACCGAATTAGTAATCCATCGAGTATCCAACCGGGTATGCTTTTGGTCATTCCTTCCATTCGTCATACCGTTCAACCGGGAGAAAGCTTATGGCGAATTGCACAACAATACGGTACGACTGTGCAGGACATTATTCAAACGAACCATATTCAAAATGTAAATATGATTTATCCCGGTTCTGTGATACAAATTCCTTTATATAAACCAACCATTGATGTGAATGCCTATTCTGATAAGGCTGGTGAAACAGGTGCAAGCCTATTCCGTGAGGTTGGAACTTATCTAACGTATGCTGCTATATTTGCTTATTCGATGAAGGTTGATGGAAGTCTAAGTCCTATTATTGATGCACCTTTTATTCAAGCTTCAAAAGACGCTAGAACTGCTCCCATGTTGTGTATCACTAATTTTACGTACAAGGATCCCGGGTCCAGTCTTGCCCATACGATTCTTTCAAGCCAAGAGATACAGGACACGTTGTTAACTAATGCATTAAATGTGATGAAACAAAAAGGGTATTATGGATTAAATGTTGATTTTGAAAATGTGTACCCACAAGACCGTGAATTATATAATCAATTTTTACAGCGTGCGGTAGATAAATTACATCCGGCGGGATATTTTGTGTCAACTGCTCTTGCACCAAAGGTAAGTGCGGATCAAAAAGGACTGCTATATGAAGCTCATGATTATGCGGCCCATGGTAAAATTGTTGATTTTGTCGTTTTAATGACCTATGAGTGGGGATACAGATTTGGACCACCTCAAGCCATTTCTCCGCTTGACCAAATACGTAGAGTTTTAGACTATGCTGTAACCGTCATTCCGAGAAATAAAATCTTCATGGGATTTCAAATCTATGCTCGTGACTGGACATTACCGCATGTTCAAGGCCAAGAAGCTGAAACATTTAGTCAACAAGAAGCGGTTCGTCGGGCTGTTCAATATGGAGCTGCTATCCAATATGATCAGGCTGCACAGTCCCCCTATTTCCGATATACAGACGCTCAGGGGAAAACTCATGAAGTTTGGTTTGAAGATGCACGCAGTGCACAAGCGAAATTTGATACAGCCAAAGATTATGGGCTCCGCGGTATTAGTTATTGGACATTAGGTTATCCGTACCCGCAAAATTGGCAATTGCTAAATGACAACTTCTCGATTCGAAAATTACTATAAAAGTTGATCTTTTAAAGAATGTTGCCATTTAAGTAATAAAGATTGAGGCTTTTCGCAAATAAAAGTATTCCTATTCTCATGGAGAGTTTTGTCCGTAAAAGTTAGAGGCGACAAAAAGTGGTTGCCCCAAAAGAAAAGGATCCAAACTCAAAGTTAGGATCCTTTTTGTTAGCTAGAATAGTAAATTTATTTTTTTAGAACATCTAAGTATACGATGCTTCGATCGTTATCAACGGAAATTTTAGTACTGTTGATTTGTTCTTCAGGTATGGAAGATAGCAGGTTCTCCATTTGAGCTTCGTCCCGATAAATGAGCCACCAGTCCATACATGCTTCCATATATCCAACGGTTGGGTGATCAGGAAGGAAATTGGCAAGCATCATTCGCCCGCCGGGTTTGAGCTTATCAAATAAAACGCGGGTAAGGCGAATAGCCACGGGGTTCTTTAAATAGTCGTATAAACCGGCTGAATAAATGAAATCAAAATCTGAATAAGTAAACTTGCCTTGCAGGATATCCTTTACGGAGGCATGAATCGGTTCTATCCCAAAGGATGTGTAATCTTCTCTTACGGATTGAAGTGATTCCGAATCCTGATCGAGCGCCAGGAATCTTCCAATCTTTCCATCCAAAACAGCTTTTGCGCTTTCCGCTTCACGCAAATGACCGCAGGCAACGGATAAAATCTTTGGTTTATTAACATTGGATGCTACCTCATCAATGAGTTGAGCAATAAGTTGTTTTCTAAATCGAACTGCCTTACAGGCTGGAAATTTTGATACATAGGAGTAAATGGTCCGCCCGAATTCTGTTAAGCTTTTATCAGCAGGGAAACCCAGAGAACTATCCGCAGCATAAACTAGATCCATCATGATCGCATCCCCAGCGTATCCTCTAGGTTTTTGGAACGCTCTTCGTGTAAGCGGATCCTGAAAAAGTAAGCTGCTGATCGATTGTCGAGGATAGCAATTGGAAATGATTTGCCTCCAGGAATCCAATGATACTTTACCGCGTATTTCATTTAAATACTTACCTAGCAAATCTAATGATTCGACGATACTTTCTTGCTTTACTAATTCCGCTGCTACATGATCCAGCAATTCATTCATTTCACTTTTGATAAGCTCCATTTAAATCCTCCTCTGAGACCTTATATAAAAAAGGAAAATAGGACACTCACTTTCATCCCTAAATACTCCCAAATATTCGGGTCGACCCGGAACTATAGATGAGATAAAACGGAACATGTAGGTTGAAGGTTTTTATGGGGGGAATAGTGTTAATGGTTGTTGGAGATTAAGCTTGAACTAGTATATGAATTGAAAATAAACACTCATGCGCTCGTAGGGGTATTTTTTCAAGGGAACTCCAAAAATGAGTCCTTTTTACTCCTATACAATATACTTTATTCCCGGAAATGTTCCTTTTTGGTGGGCGCAGAGAATTTTGTCAGAGATTGATTCAACATTTTTTTAAGAAATAAGAAAAAGAAAGGGGATTGTAAATCTTAAACAAACAACCCAGGGCTTATCTTGAATGCCACGGGTTGTTTGTTAGCGATATAATATCGAAGCTTACTAGAGTTTTTACAAGCTTCACTCAAATGGTATGCAATAACTGCACGGGTAATTTTCGTTAATTCATTTCCAAGGTCCTGCCTTATTTAATCAAACGTTTGATTGAAAAGGAAATTTAAATATAAACTTGTCGAGAAATGTAAGTTTACAAAGTTTTGAAGCAAATAAAAAGAAAAGGAATAAAATTTGCTCCACATGCCGACATTCTTTTTAGACAATTTGGTGGAAAATGCCTTTAAAATAAGGGCAACGGCAAATCTAATCAAACGTTTGATAAAAGAAGAAAATAGTCGATTCTTGTTAAGAAAACATGTGTATAGAATCTGTTCTATGTGTTGTGGAAAATTGTAACTATTAAAGTGAATTTGGACTACTAATAATAAGATAAGGGTGGTAGGTTGATAGGTGGGGAATTGTAGAAATTGATAAAATTTCAATAATAAAAGCTTGAAAAATAAGGAATAGGCGATTCCACGAGCGTGGCATTTATGGGGGGATTATTTTGAGTAGCAAAAGAACAAAAAAACAACAAAGAGAACTAGAAGATGGTTTAAAAGGTTTCATTCTATTGGTTGCTGGGGCTTCCTATTTACGGACAAAGTCTTTTTTAGTGACAGGAATTTTTGTAGGTATTGCCATTATATTAATTATAGCTATAGCTGGGTATCAAAAAAAGAAGCGAAAAGAGCGGTTAAGAAATTCGGGTATTGAAGCTATTGATTCTATGGATGGTATTCAGTTCGAGTATTATCTAAAGGAACTTTATCTCTCTAAAGGGTTTGCGGCAGAAGTAACCAGTTCGAATGGTGACTACGGTGCGGATTTGTTGCTTATCAAGGGGGAAAAAAGATTGTCGTTCAAGCAAAACGGTATTCAAAGGATGTGGGGATTAAGGCGGTTCAAGAAATAATCGGTGCGCAGTCTTATTATAAAGCTGCTGAAGCTTGGGTTGTTTCGAATAGCTATTTTACAAAAGCAGCAAAGGAATTGGCTTAAAAAGGTAATGTTTTGCTGGTGGATAGGGACGAGTTAATAGATTCGATCCTTCTATTAAATCCAACTATACAGAAGCCAAGCACGCCACAGATTATTAAATCAGTTAGTATTAACGATAATTCAACATGTAGTAAATGTGGCAGCCCAATGGTCTTAAGGACAGGGAAAAGAGGGGAGTTTTTGGGGTGCAGCAGTTTTCCGAAGTGTCGATATACGGAGAATGTGGGTTAGATTGAAAGGGTGTGCGCTTGATTCAATGAGTAAGAGAAGAAGATAAGGGAAACTAGTAGCTATTGTCTGTATGGCACAAAATTCCCGTGCCTATCCTTTCTTTGGTTTATTGTCAAAGTTGAACAACAGGATAAGAGGATTTCTTCCTCTAATAGATCCTCAACGGTTTCCCAAAACAACTCAACAGGATATCCTTGTCCGCATTGATTAATTCCTGAAAGAAGAAGCATTTAATATGTATGTGGGGGTATGGAGCTACGAAATCATGAGTGAGCGAACAAAAAGCAAATCGTAGGCATACTATGTATAAACCCAACAAAAAGTAAAGGATGTTTTTCTATGCCTGCATTTACAGGTCCTGTTACAATAATAAATATAGCTGGATCAGCTATCGTCGAGTTTGGAGATACAGTTTTTATTTCTCCAAAATTCGCCACCAAAACCAACGCCGGTGCAGGGTCTTCAAATACGGGGGCTCAAATCATAGTTAATAGTGGAATTAGTTCAACAGCCGCTGAACAATTAGCTTTAAATGACCAACCAATAGTTCGGGATAACTAATTGGTCTGCTTTAATCATTGGGTGATGAATTATTGTAAATGCTATTAATTAGAGAAATTTTTACGGGCATAATTTAATATGTATTTTGTACTCTCGGTTCCATCGGATGCCTGAATGCATTCAGCTGAAATAGTTACGTGTTTACCTACGTCTTGTAGTCGGTTCTTTCTGCACTTGAGATTGGTGGTAGAAATCCCGGCGATGAAAATGATGATATTCTAAAACAGGTGTTTCCTCTAAAAAGGATAGCACCTGTTTTTCTTAGGATGGATTTTTAAAGGCTAATATTTGATTAGATAATCTTTTATCTATGAGTCCAACAAGCAGGATAAGAAATAAGGATAAACAAACATAGTACATCTGGTCCCACGGTACGAGACTGTGAAGGATTCCAGTCTTTATAAGAACTTGATTCACTGTATAAATAAATAAGCCTGTTAAAATATATTTTATCCACTTAGGTTTCCAGTTGATTTTAACCATTAGACAATAAAAAAGGCTAGCACATAAATAGTAAATTGCTGCGAAGGCAATGGAATCGCGACCAAGATTTTCAAACCATCCAGGGCGATAATATCGATTCAAGAAAAAGAGCATCGGAAGAATATGCAAACTGGCAGAAAGGGAGCCTGTGATTAAATAGAGCATCAAATTGTGTTTGAATCCTCTTGAAGGTAATGAAATCCATTTATAAAAAATCTTGGCCAAAGTAAAATAAACAGGGAGACCCAATCCGGTATATTCTAATCTCCACCAATTATGCGTATAGATATGAAGCTTTAAAAATAACCATTCAACCCCTACGAAAAATACTGAAAAAAAGGCCATCCAAATCCAGTTTAAATCGAATGATGCTATCAAGGTTGCGGTGACCGGTAGAGAAAATGCATTTGAGAAAAACGCCCCTAATTCACTGTCATAAAAAGAATTATGCTTGATAATATTGGGGTTATAATCATAGCTTCCTAAGAAATTAAATATGGTGGTCTCGATGATATAACCATACCCAACCATTGTTAAATAAAGGAAGAGAGTTTTCGTGTTTCCTTCTTTAAATAGTATAAAACAAAATAATATCGTACTTGAGATAAGTAGAGCAAAAAACCAATATGAACTATGCACACTGTTCACTCCGATAATAGCCGAATACATAAAGTCTGTTTTATTATATATTTTTTTATTATGGGAGATTCTCCAATTTTTATACCTCATTTGGATTCGTCACGGTGAACCTTATCATAAGTAAATGAGATTTTCCCTTACAAATAGCAACCTATTATGTCCCTGTTTACGGTAGGTACTATAATCACTATTCGGACAGGCTAAGCAAATCGCAAATGATAGGCCAAATGCGAGGCTTATTCAGACAGGCCAAGCAGGAAATCGTAAATGATAGTCTGAATGCAAGACTAATTCGGACAGGGCAATTCATTACATCAAGGCTTATCTTTCGATTTCATTACTCAAGGTTTGAGACATTACTAGTAAAAAAAGGACTAGAAATCTATTTTTGATTTCTAGTCCTAAACTTCACTTATTTAATTTTTATCAAACAGATTGAAAAATGAATCAATAAGTTTCAAAGTACATATCAATACCGTCAGCAATTGCTTTAGCTTCTGTATTTTGATAAGAATCTGTAATTAATTTTTGACGTTCGCTTGGATTGGTAATATAACCAAGCTCTTGTAAAGTTGCAGGCATAGCTGATTCCCGTACGACTGAAAATGTTTCACCAGAAGTTCCACGATCAATCGCACCTGTATAGGCAACCAGATTTTTATGAATTAAGTTTGCTAGTGTCACACTCTTTGAAATTCTTTCTGGATTCGTATCCATCCCAGCATTGATTTTTGATGGGTAATTTGGGTCATATTGATAATAATAAGACTCAACACCATTAGGGGAAGTATCCGGTGACCCTGAAGAGTTATGATGAATGCTAAGGAAAATATCTGCATGTAAATTATTCGCCATTTGAGAACGATCAAGTAATGAAACGAAGGTATCGTCATTACGAGACATATAAACTGTATAGCCACGGTCTACTAATAATGCTTGAACTTTTTTCGCGACAGCCAAATTCAAGTCCGACTCTCTATAACCACCGGCAGTTGCACCAGAATCAGACCCACCATGACCCGGGTCTAAAAATACTGTGAATGGTTGCTTGAACGATACAGTAATTTCAGGCAATGTTGTGACGCTGCCGTTCATTCCGGTTTCTCTGATCGAAATGGTATGTTTTCCAACGCTAAATTTGGTTGTGTCGAGAGCATAATGAAAGCCAGCATTCCCATTGTTGTATTCAGGAAAAGCTTTTTGGACATCCGTTCTCACATCTCCATAGGTTGCCTGACCTGCCACTGCACTGTCTACTACTATTTCTATTTTTTGTACTCCGCTCTCATCCAAAAACCAGCCCGACACATTTTGGGTCCCCTTAAATGTTGCACCAGAAACCGGATTGTCAACATACCCCTCGGCATTTGCAATCGTTATGGTACTTCCAGGCAATGTTGTGACGCTGCCGTTCATTCCTGTTTCTCTGATCGAAATAGTATGTTTTCCAGCACTAAATTTGGTTGTGTCGAGAGCATAATGAAAGCCAGCATTCCCATTATTGTATTCAGGAAAAGCTTTTTGGACATCCGTTCTCGCATCCCCATAGGTTGCCTGACCTGCCACTGCACTGTCTACTACTATTTCTATTTTTTGTACTCCGCTTTGATCCAAAAACCAGCCCGACACATTCTTTGTCCCTTTAAGTTTAGCACCAGAAACTGGATTATCTACATAGCCTTTGACATTTGCAATCGTTATGGTAGTTTTAGGCAATGACGTGACATGGTTGTTTGCTCCAGTTTCTCTGATCGAAACGGTATGTATTCCATCACTAAACTTGGTTGTGTCAAGAGCAAAATGATAGCCAGCATTCCCATTGTTGTATTCCGGAAAAATCTTTTGGACATCTGACCTCGCATCGCCATAGGTCGCCTGACCTGCCACTGCACCGTCTACTAATACTTCTATTTTTTGTACTCCGCTTTGATCCAAAAACCAGCCCGACACATTCTTTGTCCCAGTAAGTGTTGTACCAGAAACTGGATTATCTACATAGCCTTTTACATTTGCAATCGTTATGGTAGTTTTAGGCAATATCGTGACATGGTTGTTTGCTCCCGTTTCTCTGATCGAAACGGTATGTATTCCATCACTAAACTTGGTTGTGTCGAGAGTATAATGATAGCCAGCCTTCCCATTGTCGTACTGGGGATAAGCTTTTTGGACATCTGATCTCGCATCGCCATAGGTCGCCTGACCTGCCACCGCATTGTCCACCAATACTTCAACCTTGGAAACACCGGTTTTATCTAGAAACCAGCCATGTACCAAACTTTGTCCCTTAACAAGAGAATTATTCATTGGTGTATCAATTATTCCTATCGGTCCCAAAACTGTTGATGCATACGCTAGAATTTTTACATGCAATAGCATTAAAATTCCTACCATCGCAATTGTTGCAACAATCTTTTTATTCAATTTCAACTATCCTCCATTTATGCCTAGTCTATAAGCCTACTTTATAATACTAAAATTCTATTAAAATAAATATAAATTTTATGTCTATTTTTCATTAACATTACGTTTTTTAGAATCTGGTTAAATAGGTGAATGTTAAATTAATTCGCTTCGAAATTTGTCGAATAATGATAGTTTATAGTTCGGGGTTAAGTGATAAAATGGTAGTGCTACTGAATCTGTGAGGGTGGTTGGCAAGGGAACCCGAGCCTAGGTTGCTTAAAGTTGGAGCCCCTCCATTTATGGATGGGGAGCGTCAGTGTTATTTTAATGGAACCATCATGAAAGGAAGACCTAATAAAATGTTTAAAGTGCAAAGGCTGAAAAAAATCATTTTTGAAAAACCTTATCTCTTTTTCTTGATTTATTCTTTTTTTATTATGTTATTTTTTACACAAACTTCCCCATTCTTTGCGATAAATGAATGGGTAGATTCTAACGCTTTTTTCACTGTAGGAAAGGGGATGGCGAACGGACTTGCCCCCTATAAGGATCTCTTTGAACAAAAAGGACCTTTATTATACGGCTTTCACGCAATAGCCTATTGTATATCCCATACAACTTTTTTTGGTGTATATCTATTGGAAAGCATAGCGATGTTTGTTAATCTCTTACTTTCCTTTAAAATTTCTCGCCTTTATTTGGCATGGATGCCTTCTGTTGTAGTTTCTCTTTTTTTGCCGCTTTTAATTTTAAATACGTCTGTATTTGGTCTTGGAGATAGTGCGGAGGAGTTTTCAATTCCTTTTTTACTAACCTTTTTATATATTCTTTTGAAACATTTTAAGCAAAATTCTGAATCCACTTTTAAATGGTCATTTTATATAATAAATGGCGTATTAGTAGGATGTATTTTCTGGATCAAATATACCCTTGTTGGGGCATGGATTGGCTTTTATCTAGCGCTTTTATTCATTCTTATAGGGAAAAAAGCTTGGAAGGAATTAGTAAATGCCATTGTTTTTACATTTGCCGGTCTACTTCTTTCAAGTATTCCATGGTTCATCTATTTTGGAATCCATCATGCGATAAAAGAGTTAATAGATGTATATATAAAGTTTAATCTTATTACTTATGCTTCACAAACCAGTGTACCAGTAAAACTAGTCAATTCTGCGCTTATTTTTGGCAGGGCATTCAATAGTATTTTGGAAATTAAAATTATGTTTATCATTGGTATGATTGATTTTATGTTTACATGGAAATATTTCCAAAACAAAAATCAAAAATGGCTGCTTTTTAGTACGGTTGTTTTCCTCATTCTAGGGGTATATTTTGGGGGAAGGGATTATTCCTATTATTTTCTTATTATTACTCCTTTTGGATTGTTTGGGTTAATCGCAACAGGGCATTTTATTCAGCGCTCCGTAAAACAGATTGATTTGTTGAATAAATGTAATTGGTTCACACTATTCATTATCGCACTAACCTCTTTTGTTCTTTGCTTTGGTTATAATTCACTTATAACTTATTCAAAATTATATAATAAGGCGCCAATTCCACAACAAACATTTGCGAAGATTATGGATCAGGAGCCTCATCCTACATTGCTAAATTACGGGGCTTTAGATGGTGGATTTTACTTAGCAGCAGATATTGTACCAAATGTCCGCTATTTTGAAAGTCAAAATATTGACTATAAACTTTATCCTGAAAATATGGACGAGCAAAATCGCTATATTAAAGAAGGAAAAATTCAATTTGTAGTAGTAAGATTGTTGAGCCCTATACCTTTAGACCAAGTCCATATTCCTAATATTTCTGATCATTACCGGTTGGTTAGTCAACAAGACCAATTGATAGGAGGAGCAACAACTTACAGATACTTGCTTTATAAAAAGGTGAAATAAGTGAGAATTGGACTCAAACTCTGGCGTATTTGGCAATAATTCAATAGAGAGCACTTTTGTTAAAGATTAAAAAGATAAAACTTTAGACTCTCATATTCAAAATTAAACCGCAACTATAACGGATACGGAGAAACCGTACCTTAAGTAGATGCGGTTTTTATATTTATTACAATGAACCATATCAGATCTTTTAGGTTTTATGGATGGATGGAGCTTGAATGCAGGTTTCATTCGGACAGGGCGAGGCAAAGCCATCCTTCGACTCTTTTTTACTGCCTTTGGAGTCTAAAAGACTATGTTTAAAGAGAACAAGGCCATTTTAATCAAACAATTAAACATAGTGTATCCCTCCTCTTGATTGACATTTTAAGTAATCTGTACTGTTTTAAGAATTCAAAAGTCCTAGATTATATAGATAGAAATCTGCCCATACTAGTCTTACAGTTTAAAAAAGAGGGAGGTTACTTAATTGATAATAACCCACATGAAAACCCAAGACTAATTAAACTACTGGCCGTCCTAAGAGTGTAGATTACAATGATTTCTTTGATATGAAGGGGGAGTTATTAATGAGCAAAGAAGTATTAAATAAAATTATTGCTGTAAAAAAGATGGATTTAGAGGAATGTGAACAAGAACTTAACAATCGTTATTACCCTTCAATAGTGAGAATGGCAATGATGAACTACATTTCAGTCTTACAAACACAGCTAGATAAATATAGTAACGATCTTATTAATAGTGGGGAGGTTTAAACCTACTGCTAAACGATAAGATGATGATTATTTATTATGGAATGTTCAATTTTATTTACTGTAATTCCGCACTTGTCCATTCCGTTTTAGTAGCATGTACATATGTTAGTATTACCACCAAAACCAGTAGCATCAGCATAAAACATTACCTTCTAAAGAACGTTTGCTTGAATAGCAGACGTTCTTTGCGTTTGTAAGCAAATCGCTGATTTTGTGCTGGAAGTTTTTTCGAGTGGTGCCCCAAAATTTATCGACGAAACGATTTTTCCACATTAGATTATGTTTTTGCTTCCAAAATCCTGTCCTTCCATTATTTATTAGTTGAATAAAAGCAAATAGGGTTGATTTTTAGTTTTATGAATATTATGATTTAATTAACAATTCGGAATGGGTGTTTCGAAAAACGGAACGATTTAAGGTGGGAAGAACTTGATGGATATTCGACATTTATGGAGTGTAAACGGACTCTTTTATTCTATTGATGAGAAAGCGGTTCCAGCTGGAATTCGGGCACGTATTACGGTTTCATCGCATCGGACAAGCTGGGAGACAGCTGCAATGGTGGAGATGGCTGGGAGAATTGGCTTGTATTTAGCTGAACTGCCGCTGCCGATTTTCGACCATCTGTTTATTGTGAATCAATTAGATCCATCACCTGCCGGGGGGAAACCAAATCTGCATGTGGTGATTGGTCATGATAGCGGTTTTTTAGCCCAAGTACTTGGAAAGAGGTCTGAGTCACTACTCTCCGTCCGAAATGAACATCTAGAGGATTCAGGAATTCTATATGTAAGTCACAACGAAGATGAGACTTTGCTTGTCATAACCGGTACCACACCAGAAATGACTTTGCACGCTGCAAGATCTCTCGTAACAGATCATTTTGTGGATGCTTACAAAGAAGGAGATCCCTTCCTGTTTATTTCGAAAGAAACGAATGTTTTACCACATGCCTTTTCACAGGAAAGTGAGAAGCCTCTCGAGTCCTATTCGCTCCATACACTTTTTACAACGGAAGGACTTTATCAACAGAAAGAAGGAGAAATCCTTCCTACTCTTGATGTTTCATTGAAAATACGTAACTCTCATTTAGATTTAACGATTGCCAATGTTGAACTGGCAGCAAGACTGGCTCTTTCTGCTGGATATGTATGTTTTCCGTTGACCACTTGTATGGATGAAGAAAAAGGTCAGCGATTCTTAATTTCCTGTGAAACGACAGACGCGGCCAGCAATCAATCAAAATGGGAACTTAATGCGTTGGAAGGCACTCCAGCACTCCGTATAAGTGCTCCCCCAACAAAGTCGTTGCAGCAGTTCGGGAATTGATCAATGATTGGTTTCCAGCAAATGGTGAAGAAAAAGACACCTGGGTCCAACGATTTACGGCACTTAAAAGTCCAAATAGGGACGTTAGCACCAGAGCTCAGTTGGGAATGCAGGCTTTTGCAGAAATAAAATTCAGAAAAGTAGATCAGTTTATCATCCCTGAGAATTTAGCAAATCCTTCTGAGTTGTGGAATCGGTATTTAACGGAAAAGGGGAGCCAGACTCATTCACTTTCCTTATCCGTTAAAGAGGAGAAGCCAATTTGGACCGCCCAATGGGAGGATGCCGGTGAATTGGCGGACTTGGAATCCTATTTGTTGGAAACGCTTGCTCGACTTGACAGAAAAGGAATCATGAAAAAGCAGCTTTCCATTGAAATAACGACAACCATTAGCCGTGATAGTTTTAATAATTGGAGCCATCATTTAAAAACAAACATGAACGAGCGCTGGGGAATCGGTGCGGAATTTATTTTTCGAGATGCAAATAAATCCGGCTTGCATTGGGCTATGCACGAAGTATTGCCTAAGCTAAAACAAGAAAAAGAGATTCATACCGTTGAAATACAGGCTAAGGTTTTTCGACCGGAGAAAAAGCACCTTGATCTTGTCCACCGTTTTTTACAAGAGTTGTATCCCTTTGATGCGATTTTGTCTTCTGAATTGTCATTGCCGTTAGAAAGAATTCATTTGCGGTTGAATGATGACAGTTCAGCGCCGATGTTTCAAGTGATTGCGAGAGACAAGCTAGGAAGGGAGCTGACCACGAAGAGCTGGGAAGGATGGGTGGAGAGCTGTCCTTATATGCTGAATCAACCAGAACGTGGAAATGCCCTGATCCCTTTTGCCGGATGCCGGATTTATCAAAAAGGCGAAAATAAGGTACTTGCCAGTCAGTCTTTCAAAACAAACCCCTATCGATTCTGGGTATGGTACCAGGAGTTTGTGTTACCGCAGCTGGTCAAGCAAATTGGGCGTCATGAAGGTGTTCCTAAATTTTCACGCCTTGAGTGCTACGTCGAGATGGATGCGGTCGATGTAAAGCTTCCGCACCTCGAAGAAGTTAGCTCGGTTTTGGAAGGCTTGCATGAAGACATATATTTCTTTACCCTGCATGCTTTGCATGACCATGGGAAACGTGTTGGAGATTCAGGATGGGATGCACCAGGGGGCATTTTACCATTCATGCATGAAAAATTTGGTGAGAAGCCGAAAGCGGAGATCGCTTTATACGCAATGGCAACTGAACAAAAGGCGGAGCTGGTATACGAAAATGGAGAACAAAAGACCATCCGTCCCTTTCCTCCAGCAATCATGCAACAGGGGAGAATTACTGAGGTAACGAAGTTCGAGGGCAAAAGGACATTTTTCTTTAGCGGATTCACCACTCCTCAATTAGAAAAAGAGTGCGGGGAGTGGCTGGCGAACGCAGATCCGGGTTATCAACGTACACTGGGTTCGACAGAAAGTTTAAAAGAAAAATCGCTCGACTCCGATGTGTTTGTAAACGAGGATGTTGCAAAATGGCTGGAGTCACGGAAAGAGAAGCTGAATGGACAAGCTGTCCCGATTGATTTTTCCTTTAATGGTCAATGGATCTGGCTTGTTGAGTTATATGCGAAGGGGAAAAAAGGGGAAACGATCTCCTCCTTTCAAAAGCACAGTCTGTATAAACCGACATTTTTCCTCAATGCCAGGCATCATGCCAATGAAGTCTCCAGCACGAATGCGGCCCTTCAATTAATTGAGCAGTTGGCAGATGACAATGAGTTATTAAAACACTTAAATCTGGTCATTGTTCCGCTGGAAAATGTCGATGGAGCTGCCTTACATGCCAAAATGGCAGTCGAGCATCCTTATTGGAAGCTACATGCCGCTCGATATAATGCCTGTGGTTTAGAGTATGCAAAGTATCGCTTCCAGCCGGATGCACCGTTTGGCGAAGCAAGAGTTTATCCGACAGTGTGGAAGCGTTGGGCGCCGGATGTTGTTCTCGACGACCATGGGGTTCCATCCCATGAATGGATTCAACCTTTCAGCGGCTATCATAGCCCGCCAAGGTTCCCGGTTTCCTATTGGATTCCAAGCAGCCGGATGTATACCATTTGGCGTGAATTAACGGACGCTACTGATCATCAACGGGAGGCATATGATTCACTTCGTTCGTTCTTGACGAAAAGACTGGATGAAGACAAAATCGTGGCCGAAGACAACGCCATGTGGTTAAACACATATAGACGTTGGGGGAACAACTTCGATGCTACCCATTTCCCTGTTGAATTATCACACGGAAGTATTGCTTATACACGAGAAAGTAAATCAAATCAAGAATCGCATGATTTGATTGAGCGATTTAGTCAGTGGGTAACTGCGGATTTAATGACAGAAGTGAATGACGAAACTGTATATGATAAAGAATTGGCCGCATGTAAACATGCTCACCATGTCGTTCATCAAGCCATCCTTGACTGGATCAAAGAAAGAGAGGTGAAAATTCAGGTCAGGCGTGAACCATTAGAAAATGGAACAATCCGAATCGGGCTTGAACGAATTCGCCCGCTTTAGAGGGTAATATTTTTAGCTTAGAAAAAAATTAGGGGAGTTGAGAAGATGGTTTTAATTGGAGTTGTCATCGTTATTATTGGTTTTATTATCCGTTTAAATCCTTTATTAGTTGTTACGGTTGCAGGACTTGTCACAGGGCTTGTTGCCCATCAGTCCCTATATACTATAATTACCCAATTTGGTTTGGCGTTTACCACCAATCGCTATATGGCGGTCTTTATTGTTACACTTCCAATTATTGGGCTATTGGAGAGGAATGGTTTGCGTGATCAAGCGGAACATGTTGTTGCCAAAATAAAAGCTGCAACGACAGGACGCATTTTAACGATTTACTTTATTATTCGTGAAGTAGCTGCAGCGTTTGGACTTACTTCTATCGGCGGGCATGCACAAATGGTACGACCGCTTGTTGCGCCAATGGCAGAAGGTGCTGCCGAGGCTAAATATGGAGAGGTTCCAGATAAGGTAAGGGACAAAATTCGTGCCCATTCAGCTGCAGCAGACAACATCGGTGTCTTTTTCGGGGAAGATGTTTTTGTCGCCGTAGGTGCGATTTTATTAATGCAAGGATTCTTTGAGCAAAATCATATTCATTCTGATCCGCTGAAGATGGCATTATGGGCGATTCCGACTGCGATTGCCGCTCTCATCGTGCATGCGATTCGGTTATATTTATTTGATCGCTCATTGGATCGAAGTCTAGGTAAAAAAGACAGCAAAAAAATTCCGAAGAAAAAGGAGGCGTAATCATGTTTATTTCGCTTGAATATGTTTATATGTTTCTAGGAATTATCACGATAGCAGGAAGTATTTATACATTTTTAGACCGTAAAAACCCAAGACGTTTCACATCAGGACTTTTCTATTGTTTATATGGGGTATCGCTTCTATTTGGCAAGGTGATTCCACCTTTCTATATGGGGATTCTCGTGATTGGTCTTGTTTTAATTGCGGGCTTCGGCGGGTTAAAGCTTGGTAGTTACAATGAGGCAAGTGTAGAAGAAAGACAGAATAACCGTAAACGCTTTGGCAATAAGCTCTTTATTCCCGCTCTATTAATTCCGATTTTAACTGTCGCAGGATCAACAGGCTTAAAAGGAGTAAAAATCTTCGGTACCTTTTTACTAGATCAAACGAGTCTAACACTTGTATCGTTAGGTGTTGCTGCATTCATTGCGCTCATTGTCGGCTTAGTGATGACAAAGAGCTCACCTGTCACTGCTAGTAAGGAATCAAGACGATTGATGGAGTCAATTGGCTGGGCTGCTTTACTTCCGCAATTGTTGGCGACGTTAGGAACTGTTTTTACAACTGCTGGTGTTGGAACTGTTGTTTCAAAGTTAGTAGGCAATGTGATTCCGGCTCATTCTCTTTTCTGGGTCGTGTTTGCCTATTGTATCGGAATGGCCTTGTTTACAATGATTATGGGGAACGCATTTGCCGCCTTCCCGGTCATGACGGCAGGAATTGCTGTACCTCTTCTAATCCATCAGTTTGGCGTGAATGCCAACCATGTGGCAGCCATCGGAATGTTTGCCGGTTATTGTGGAACATTGATGACACCAATGGCCGCAAACTTTAACATTGTTCCGGCAGCGCTTCTGGATTTAAAGGATAAATACCAGGTCATTCGTGTCCAAGTTCCGACGGCACTGATTCTTTTAGGGGTTAATATTCTATTTATGTATTTGTTCTCGTTATAATAAGAAGAGAATGGGCAAAAGAGGAGCAAGGGATGCAAAATAAAAATATAACAGTTGTGAAATCGATGGATGTATTGAATCTATTTTTACATCATTCAGAACTGACATTAAATGAAATGGTTGACCTTTTGGGGGTGCCCAAAACATCTGTACATCGGATGGTCGGGTCGTTCGAAACGATGGGATTTTTGCAAAAAAACAATGAGGGCAAATATTTGCTGGGGCTGCAGTTTTTACAGTTCGGCCAATTAGCGGCGGACCGATTGGATATCAGGCAGCTCGCCTTGCCCATCATGAAGGAACTTAGGGATACGGCAAAAGAGGCTGTTAACCTGATTATCAAGGATGGCAATGATGCCATCTATATTGAAAAATTGGACACGCCGCATCCTGTCCGGCTTTATACAAAAATTGGCCGAAGAGCCCCTTTATATGCAGGGGCTTGTTCGAGAATTATCCTTGCCTTTTTAAAGGAAGAAGAACAAGAACACTATTTGCAGGAAACGGAACTGGCGGCCATCGGTACTGGGACGATTACGGATAAGGAGCGAATGAGGCAGGTTTTGGCAGAGGCTAGAGAGTTTGGATACACCATCAGTTATTCTGAATTGGAAAATGATACGGTTTCCATTGCTGCACCGATTTTTGATCATACAGGCAGATTGGCTGCGGGACTCAGCATTGCCGGTCCTGATTCTCGCTTTGGGACCGATCGTCTTCCAGTATTAATTGATTTAATAATGAATGCAGCAAAGGAAATATCTGCTCGTTTGGGATACCGGGAAGGGAATCTGGAATCAACAAAGAAAGAGGGAGAATGATGAAAAGGGTTTTAGTAACTGGCTTTGATCCGTTTGGCGGGGAAGCTGTCAATCCTGCGTTAGAAGCTGTTAAACAATTGGCAGGAATCGTTACGGAAACATACGAACTAAACGTCTGTGAAATTCCGACGGTTTTCTATAAATCGCTTGATCATTTAGCAAGGGCTATCGCTGAAACCAAGCCTGATATCGTCATTTGTGTGGGGCAGGCGGGTGGACGTTCCGATATTACCGTCGAACGGGTGGCGATCAATGTCGATGACGCCCGGATTCCGGATAATGAAAGCAATCAGCCCATCGGTACTGCTATCGTGGAGGGTGGACCTGTCGGGTATTGGTCGACTTTACCGATTAAGGCAATGGTGAAAGAGATGAACGATAAAGGGATTCCGGCTTCCGTATCGCAAACGGCGGGAACGTTTGTGTGCAATCATCTGTTTTATGGGTTAATGCATCAGCTTGCATCAATGAATAATGCCATTATTGGAGGATTCATTCACATTCCGTTCCTACCTGAACAGGGTGTGAAAAATCCCGGTCAGCCGAGTATGGCGTTAGAAACCGTTGTAAATGGATTAAAGGTAGCAATCGAGGCAGCCGTAACAGTTGAAGAAGACATCGTTGCTCTTGGCGGTCAAATCAGCTAATAAAAGAGGAGAATGTAAAATCTCCTCTTAACTGGAGTAAGGAGGGGAGTAGAATGGATCTCGACCAATTTTCTCCGCTCGGGGATTCGGGGGTTGTTGTCAAAATGGGCGAGGGTATTGACAGAAAGACACATGAAAAAGTGATGGCTTTATCAGGCTATTTAGAGGAACACCCTTTTGAAGGGATGATTGAAATCGTACCCGGCTTTACGACGGTGGCCGTTTTTTATGATCCAATCCGACTTTTTAACTTAGGTGCAACGTTTCCGTATGAATGGGTCCTTACTAAATTGAAGGGAATTGTCTCACAATTCTCAAACGGGAAGGTGAAAGAAGCGAGAAGAATGGAGATTCCGGTTTGCTATGGGGGGAATTTGCGGATTTGTCGGAAGTTGCTAATCATAATGGTCTAACACCGGACGAAGTAATTCGTATTCATTCCGAGGCTGAGTACCTTGTCTATATGATCGGCTTTGCTCCTGGGTTCCCTTATTTAGGAGGCATGGACAAGCGAATCATCACACCCCGCCGTCGTTCTCCTCGTTTAGCAATCCCTGAAGGCGCTGTGGGGATAGGCGGGGAACAGACAGGGATTTACCCAATTGAAAGTCCTGGCGGCTGGCGGCTTATAGGGCAAACTCCGTTGTCCTTATTTCAGTCTAGAGAAGATCCACCAAGCCTGCTACGTGCCGGAGACATTGTTCGTTTTCGACCGATTACACGGGAAGAATACGATCATTTGGGAGGGGCAGATTCATGAGTGTTGAAGTACTTCAATCAGGACTGAGCACAACCGTACAAGATTTGGGGAGATTCGGTTATCAGCAGCATGGAGTCATCGTGAGCGGGGCGATGGACACACTCGCTTTGAAGCTTGCAAACCGCCTTGTAGGTAATCCTGAGAACGAAGCTGCGCTGGAAATCACTCTTCTTGGACCAAGATTAAAGTTTCATGAAGATAAGCTTATTGCCATATGCGGTGGTGATTTCTCCCCTTTGATCGACGGGAAACCGGTACCATCTAGGCGCCCTGTCTTGGTGAGGAGCGGAAGTGTCCTGAAGTTTAGTCATGCGAAAAATGGCTGTCGTGCCTTTGTTTCCTTTGCAGGGGGGATTGATGTTCCCAAAGTCCTCGGCAGCCGAAGCACGTATTTACGTGCAAAGATTGGCGGATATAATGGACGTCCTCTACAAAAAGGCGATCACCTGAAAACGAAACAGCCTCAAGCTGTTAGCTTAGAACTTATCGGACTGTTATCAAATAAAAGTGACAGTACCCCGTTTGTGGCTGCAGACTGGTACATTGGAGAAAACATACTCCCTTCCTATGAAAATTTAACCGTTCGTGTCATTCGAGGACCACAGTTCAAAAAATTCACACGAGAAAGCAGGCGTGCTTTTTTTGAACAAGAATTTCAAATCACTCCGCAATCAGACCGAATGGGCTACAGGTTATCCGGCTCTAAGCTAGAATTGGAGCAACCACTGGAACTCCTTTCTGATGGCCGTAACGGCAGGAACGATTCAAGTCCCGCCTGATGGTCGACCCATCATTCTCATGGCAGACCGGCAAACAACCGGTGGATATCCAAAGATTGGTTTCATTGCTTCCGTTGATTTGCCGATTTTAGCTCAGCGAAAACCTGGAGAAAAGATTAGATTTAAGGAAATTTCTTTGAAGGAAGCACAGCAAGCAATGATGAAAGTAGAAAGAATGATCAAAACGGTTTCACAGGGAATCGAATTGATCGCCCGCAATGCGGCTCGCTCGTGAGTAGAAGTCGATTTTTTGTATTTTAATAATGGCCAAGCGAAACAAAGCAGGGGGGAGTACTATGTTTGTCGATTTAAATTGTGATATGGGTGAAAGTTTTGGTGCGTATCAAAAAGGAAATGACAAAGAAATTTTAAATTACGTAAGCTCAGCTAACATTGCTTGCGGCTTTCATGCAGGAGACCCTACAACGATGAGAGAGACGGTTAAGCTGGCATTGGAAAAAGGCGTTGCGATTGGTGCACATCCCGGACTGCCGGATTTAATTGGATTGGCCGCAGAAACATGGATGTTTCTGCACAGGAAGCTTATGATATCGTTCTCTACCAAATCGGGGCTCTCCATGCTTTCGTCCGTGCGGAAGGGGGAAGCTTGCAGCATGTCAAACCGCATGGGGCGTTGTACAATATGGCAGCGAAAAATTCGGAGCTAGCGATGGCCATTGCCGAAGCCGTTTACAAGGCAGGCCCAGGGTTAATCTTGTTTGGCCTAGCAGGAAGTAATCTCATCATGGCCGGAGAAAAACTCGGGCTGCAAATCGCCCATGAAGTATTTGCAGATAGGACGTACCAACTGGATGGGACGCTAACGCCGAGAAAACAAGCAAATGCCTTAATAACCAATGACGAGCAGTCTGTTAATCAGGTCATAAGAATGGTAAAAGAAGGACGCGTCCGAACTGTGCAAGGGGATGATACATCCGTTCAAGCAGATACGATTTGCATTCACGGTGACGGTCAACACGCCCTTGAATTTGCTCGCAAAATTCGTTCCGGCCATCGAAACAGAGGGTATTGAAATTCGTGCCTGGTATGCCTCGAAGTTTGTCCAAGGGTGAACCATTGGCATTTTCCAGTCTTCAATTACCGAGGAGACCATGCAAAACTGATTTAAATAGGTGTTTTGGAAATATCACAATAATCATTTCGAATTCATTGCGCTGAACCGTACCATAAGTAAGTGAGGTTTATATTTCAAGTCTTTTAATATCGTTGTGAATGGAAAAAATAAAAGTGCAGGACTTTTAGTGAATTAAGACTATGTCCTACACTTATTTTTTTAGCTCAGATAAAAGAAAAGAGACTTGTGTCAGTCCCCAAGTCTCTCTAAGGTATATAAATGCTTCTATGTGATCATTATTATGCTTTTGCTCTACCATTTTGAAGAGGTTTGGCAGTTAACCTTTGTTCGCCTTTTTCATAGCTTGACTCCCCTATGGAATTCTTACCTAGGATTCCTAAATGCATCTGTGGTTTACTAGCCCTTTTTAGATTGCATGGGAGATGCAATCGCCACTGATAGCGAATGGCAGACATGCGTAAGGCCATAACAACAAGGACGATGAGAGTCAACTGAAGCGGGGAGCTCCAACCCAGCCAAATACATATAGCACATAAAATAGTTAAAATCGCATGAATTTCTTCTTTTAAAGCAAGTGGTTTTCGAGCAGCTAATATGTCTCGAATCATCCCTCCCCCAACGCCAGTAAACATCGACGCCAAGACCATCACGCCTAAATCATCATAATAAACCTCTTTAGCAGACATGGCTCCTTGTAAAGCAAAGGAAGCAAGCCCAATGGAATCAAAAAATAAACTCCACCGTTTCCAATGATTGATCCACTTTAACGGTAATAGTACGATGATTGTTAGTGTCGTGAAAACCGTTAAAATGGTGGAATGATCCCAAAGCTCAGAAACTGGGACACCGATAATTAAATTTCGAACGAGTGCACCTCCGAAGGATGTTGTTAATCCCAATGCGTACACCCCAATAAAGGAATATTCGGCTTCAAGAGCTACAAATGCTCCGCTTGCTGCATAAGAAATAATTCCAATAAAATGTAGGACTACCCAAGACATTCCTTCAAAAACCCCCTGATATAAATAAATATGACTTATTTTATCATTTTCCTGATATTTGGAAAAAATCAGACTGAAACATTTTCATCTGTTCATTATGGCTTTAAACCAGTCTAAAATGCTTACATTCTGTTCCCGACTTCCAATTGTCTATTTAATTCCATTGGCAACGCCTGTCATTTGTTTTTAACATTTCTAAACAAAAAAACTCCACCACAAGATGGCATCCGAAGAGATGCTTTCTTGTGGTGGAGTAATTAATTAGCAAACCCTACTAATGAATCATTCCATTGGGAAAAATAAATAGAATTCTAACAAAATGTTTTATTAGTATCCCATTCGTTAAATTTGTCAAAATTATGTCCAACAGCATTGATTATACTCCCGTCATCAAAAAAAACAAGAAAAAATTATGCCAATTGAATTTTTTGTGGATAGTATCAAATTGTTAGGAGGCAAAAACATGGGGAAAAAGGAAAATGCGTTTAATGATATTGTGCGAAAGGTGCGGAAAGAGATCTTTGGAAAGGGACCAGAGAGAATTTTTACTCATTTCGTGGAGAATATGGCGGTCACGACCATGTATGGTATTCTAACTCCGACCGAAAAATTTATCGCACAAACCGAAGAAGGTAAAAAAGTAATTCATAGTGCCAGAACCCAAATGATTCAGGATATATATAAGCAGCAAGTGCCTGAAGGAATGGAGGAGCTCGTCGGTTCAAAGCTACTACATTTATTTTCGGATGCAAAAACTGATGAGGATATGGCTGTATCCGTATTTATTTTTGAAAAACCAATAGTGTAGAAGCCATCTGAAATTTTTCGAGCAATGTAAAAAATGAGGAGACAAAAGCCATCATTCGACTCTCTTTTTACTGCTTTTGGAGTATAAAAACGATGTTTAAAGGGATTAAGGCCATTTTAATCAAACCATTGTTTAGTTTAGCATATATACTATTCCGTCGATTCATGTTCAATTACCGGGGAAATTTTTGTCGGTATTTGTTTCATAATCCTTGAAGAGTTTGAACTGTGATTTTCTCATAAAACGAAAAAAGCCTAAGTGAATACAGGTGCATTCACTTAAGCCTTTTTGTTACATATTGTTTTTTGATTTCATCTTACTTTTTCAAGAAGTAAAAGAGCTTTGTGGTAAAGTTTTACTTTAATTTAAAGTATTTGTAATTGCAATTTTGTTATAATGGAAAAAACCATTCATTAATATCAGTATTATTCGAAAGGGGTGATGTATTTTGTTAAAGTTAGGTTTAAAATGCTCCTACTATACGGAACAATTATATGACCGATTACAATATAAGCCAGATATTATTGAATTTCATTTAAATGAGGATGATTTGTTTGGTGACAAAAGAAAACAATTAGAAAATACCATCACTATGCTTTCAGGCCAAGGATGTGATGTATATTTACATCACCCGTCCAAATACAATGGGAGATATTTAAATATTATCACAGAACAGAAAGAAGATTATCTTTTCTATCATTTGTCTACTAGGATTCTAGCTAATATTTGTTTAACCCATTCGATAAAATGTGTGATTCATCCTCATTATTTACCGACTGCCGCCTCTACTATCAATAAAGAAAATACTGATAAAATGGTAAATGAGATTAAACAAATTTTGTCATATGGAAGAGACGTCTTTCTATGGGAAAATTCTATCCATGGTCTTTTTACTGCCCAGAATCCGAATTGGCTCGACGAAATTGTTAGGCCATTAAATTTGCCATTGGCGTATGATATTAGCCACGCTTTTATCTCCTTCAAAGGTAATAATAGATTATTGTTAGACCAGATAGAAAAATTAGATTCATATATCCAATATTTCCACGTTGTAGATAGCGAAGGTCAGAAACATGATGGATTACAACTTGGAACAGGCAGGATTAATTGGAAATCCATTCTACCGTTTTTAACGAGTAGACCGTACATATATGAAATTAATCTAAAAGATATAACGGATGCAGTCGAAATGTATGAAAGCCATCTTTATTTAGTTCAGTTATCAAAACATGATTAGTGCCAGGCAGTATATAAAAATGCCTGGCATATTTAAGTATCAACGATATTCTTCTTAAGGAATCTATGATAATACTGGAAAAAATTATACGGGTCTTTCACCTTGTACCCGGCAAGCTGTCCCAGATTCGCTGTTGGTGTAGCTATAAATAAAAAACACAATTGGCTCATCATACCGATTGTGTTTTTTATTTATAGCTATAATACAAAAAAGAAGATAAGTTTACCACATAAAAGGTTCTTATTAAACTTAATGGGGCAGGTTCATGTCGAGTAGGTGGACGATTCTCTAGGTGGTCCGATCCATATGAGGCTAAGCTGGCCATTAAATTCAAAAAAATGGGATCTGATTTGTCGCAAATAAAACTAACCTTTTCGCAAATGGAATTAGATATTACTCACATAAGATATAGATGTTCGCAATTGTTTTTACTTGCTGAATGCAAGTAGTTTGACAAAATAGCATGTCCTCTATATATAATAGTATGCATTGGAAAAATCTCATTTGTAAGTTCGTTATATTGTAATTAGTAATATATGTTTCAATGTTCCTTTTATTTTACATACTAATCAAATGAATGGTGTAATTTGCACAATAATCGAGAACTTAAAAAATAAGTATAGGGGGGATTTTTACTTGGACACCACGAAAGCATCGAATCAGACACTCAGGACAACACCGATTTTTGCCGTTTTGCTTGCGGGGGCTTTTGTAGCCTTTTTGAATCAAACGGTCATTAATGTGGCTCTGCCCAAAATTATGGATTACTTTAAAATTTCTGCGGTTACGGCCAACTGGTTGAGTACCATCTTCTTGTTAACAAACGGAATCGTCATTCCGATTACAGCCTTTTTAATGGAAAGATATACAACGAGGCAATTATTCTTATTTTCAATCGGGATTTTTGCGGTCGGAACCTTTCTATGTGCGACCGCAGCTACCTTCCCGATGATGTTAGTTGCTCGGGTTGTGCAGGCCATAGGTGCAGGCATCCTTTTTCCATTAATTACAAACGTCATTTTTACTATTTTTCCACTTGATCGGCGCGGGTTTGCCATGGGAATCTTTGGCGTTGCCATGAACTTTGCTCCAGCTGTAGGTCCAACCTGGGCAGGGTGGATTATTGAAACGTATTCATGGCGTGTGATCTTCTATATCATTGCGCCCATTGCTATCTTAGACTTCATCATTGCCATTTTTCTTGTGAAAAATGTGACAGTAACGAGTCGTCCAAAGCTGGATGTCCTTGGTGTTATTTTATCAACCATTGGATTTGGCGGTATTCTCTATGGTTTTGCTACAGGAGGTACAAATGGGTGGAGTGACCCAGAGGTTGTTACCTTGTTTATTATTGGAGGCGTCAGTCTAATTCTGTTTGTTTGGCGTCAGCTGACTGTTAAACATCCAATCTTAGAATTCCGGATTTTCAAATATCGGATGTTTACGCTAACCACGATTATTAACGTATTTGTTACAATGGCGATGTTCTCAGGAATGATTCTCATGCCAATCTATATGCAAAATGTCCGTGGCTTTAGCCCGCTCGAAGCGGGATTCATGCTGTTACCGGGCGGAATCGTGATGGGAATTATGTCGCCGATCACTGGAAAGCTTTTTGATAAATATGGAGCAAGATGGTTAGCAATTATCGGTTTAGCGATTACTATTGTTACCACTTATGCTCTGACAAAACTTCATACTGACACTCCCTTTTCCTACATTTTGTGGGTGTATACAGCGAGGATGTTTGGAATGTCAATACTGATGATGCCAATCTTTACAGCAGGTCTTAATGATTTGGGACTCGAATTAAATAGATACGGTACAGCTATGGTTAATACGTTTAGAATGGTGGCTGGAGCAGTTGGAATGGCCTTTTTGTCTCGATCATGACGAATCAGGGGGAAAACCACGTTAAATCGATCATTAGCCAAAGTCATATCCTGCCAACCGATAAGGTTCACATGGTCTTGGCGATTAATCGAGGAACGGTCATGGGGATTAATGATGCATTTATGGTCGCAACCTACCTATCAGTAGCAGCCTTTATTTTATCTCTCTTTATTCGAGGACGTGGACGTTCGAAAGAGGAAGTCGTACCTAATCGTGAAAAACGATTAAAAAAAGTACCACAACCACAGTAAATGGTTAAGAAAGCAAGGGGACAGTTCTCTTGCTTTTTTAGTCCTGATATATAAATTACATGACGTGAACAAGAAAATCACCCCGCGGCTTAGAAGCAAAAGGGTGGTTCGCAAAAATAATAACAAAGACAACCACCACCATGACGGTAGAGGTTGCAGGAGAAGTGTTACCTGCACTTCTCTTTTTTAGTATATATCAATAATACATATTGTAGGCTTCGAAAATGTATGAGGCAGCAAGAAGAAAATGTCCAAAAAGAAAAGGATCCAAAATCAAAGGATCCTTTTTTCTATATTTTGTTAGCTAGAATAGTAACTAAAGCACTAAGTAAGACGGTACCAACCATTATAGAAAAATAAAGAATGGTCTTTTTCCTCTTTTTTAAGCGAAATTTCTCTTCTGGGGTAATCCATAAACTGTTCGACATCAATGATTTCTCCTTTTTATTTGATGGCAGCTGGCTAACCTTGTCACAATAACAGAGGCCCCTATAGCTTTGCGTCATCACTTTTCAGTGATTTTGCCCTTCAGTTGCATTTAAAGTATTCGTAGAAAAGCGTTTGAGAACGTCTGTATTTCGTTGGATATGTCAAAATGAGTCGAATTTCCTAGAAGAAAAGATTGTTTCCGGATTTCCATTCCTGTAACGCCCCGAGCTTTGTCGAAGATTGATAGATTTTTATCCCTTGCTTGTAAAACTATTTACTTAGGCATAAATATATAAAATTATGGGTTTTGTACTATAATGATAGATTGTTACTATGCCAAGACCCTGCAAATCCGAGTGTGCCAATGGCTTGTAGGGTCTAGCTGAGTATTCAATCATTTACATATTTCAAAATTCTAGTGAAAAAAGGAGGAAGGGGACCTTAATATAGATTCCATTCGTCACTTCCAATTTCTTTTAAATTTAAAAACTTCTTGGATATAACCGTAAACTGAAACAGGAGACATTATCATTTGATAACCAAGAACGAAAAAGATGAAGCCAATAAAATTTTTTCGAATTCTAAGGTGTAATGGTTTAAATACAAAATTTCTTTGATAGAAATAAAGAATACCAAAGCTTATTAATGTTAAGGGCAAAACAAGTAATGTCATTGGCCAACAATCCAATAATAACCGAAAAAAGATAATACCAATCCGGGAATCCAACATACCGTATAGGTGAAATCTAAATAAGGCATGATTAAATTGATACCTGTTAAATATTTAACATAAACCTGAGGCTGATTCCAAGGCTTTATTTCAGTTAATCCTTCAATCATGCCTCTAGCCCATCTTGCCCTTTGCCTTACAAAGTGTTTAAGGTTACTAGGAACTTCAGTGAATGAAACAGCTAATGGTTCAAAGTAAACCTTCCAGTTTTTCTGTAGTAGTCGCCAAGTTAATACAATATCTTCCCCTATTGCATCAGGCAGCCACCGACTTCTTTAATACACTCTGTTTTATAGAGACTATAAGCGCCTTGGGCTACTAAGGTGCCTTGATACATACCTTGGAGTCTTTTAATTGAGGCAATACCTAAAAAGTAATCCCATTCTTGAACTTTTGTCCATAAATTTTCTCTGCTGTTTTTTGTTAGAACAGAACCGGCAACAGCACAAACTTCTGCCGGGCTGGATTCCATTCGTGCTACAAGATAACGAATAGAAGAGGGATGAAGCAGAGTATCCGCATCTATGGTAATGACATAAGGAGTTGTAACTAGCTTCAGGGCGTGATTTAAGGCATTGAATTTTCCAGGTTGCTCTTCATTCAGGACCTCAATTTCAATCGTTAATTCCTGCTTTGCTTTTAATGCTTCATTAACAGTTTGATCTGAGGAACAATTATTGATAACAAATACCTTAATTTTCCCGAGATAGTCTTGCATATCTATATAATTCAACGTCTGAAAGATTTTGTCTTCTTCATTATGGGCAGCAATAAGGATGGTAATTTCATTCATAGGAAATTCATTCTTAAAGGAGGGCTGTCGATCTAACATTAAGCTTATAACTAAAAAGGCATTCATATAACCAGGAATGTATGAAATTCCCCCGATGATAAGTAATGCAAGTGGAAATGAAACGATATGAGCCAGATCTTTTAACCAAGGGAGTGCTAAGTAAATAGAGAAGCACATCCATAGAAAAGCACCAAAGTGACTGATCAGAAATTTTACTTTGATTGGAATATACAGATTTTTGGACTCGGGCTTTAATGGTGAGTTAAGCGGATTTAAAATTGGGTTCATAGAACGTGTACCTTTCTTTAAAAAATAGAGTACAAATATCCTATGAATTTAACATATCCTAACAGGGGATTAAATGGTGGTTTTATGGTAATTCCTTAAAAAATATATTAGAGGATTGCATAATAAGAAGATTTTAAGTAATTAAAAAGAAAAATCCGGTACAAGATTGAGAAAATCTTTAATTTCATTGATAGAAATGCCTAAATTTTGGGCTTCTAAAATTAATTGTAACCACTCGTTATCTAATTCCTTTTCATTACTCAAAGTATTGAACATACTTCCACCTCAAAATAGTATAGGCAGCTCAGCCATCTTAGTTCAACCTTTAGACCTGTAGCTTTGCGTCCCAATCTTTCGAGAGGTTTGCCTTTATCTTTTTTAGTATTAAAGCACTAAAGTTATAATAATACTTTTCAATAAGTAATTATATGGAAAAAAATCCAAAAATTTTGACATTATTCTATGTCTACTCTATCGAGAATGGCTCTTCATCGGGTGTGGCGCGATATTTAATCAAACGTTTGTTTAGGGGCTTTCCGCAAATGAAAGCATTGCAGATGCATTTGCTGGTCCTTTCAAGTGGTGGACAAATAAAAGCGGAATCAGCTATTTCAAGTTTATAACAATAAAAAATTTTGAACATTTATTGAAACAAAGAAGACGGGATTACGACTTTGGAGGATAAATCCTTAGGGTGTACACAAAAAGCAGGAACTTCTACGGTGGTTGATGTACTTAAATATGGAGAAAGAATAAAGAAAAAGGGTTTAAACCTATTAAGTGCTCCAGGGAATGACCTTGTTGCTTCATCTGCACTAGCTGCAGCTGGCTGTCAATTAGTGCTCTTTACAACCGGCCGAGGCACACCATTCGGAACGTTTGTCCCGACGATGAAGGTTTCAACAAATACACCCCTTTTTGAATCAAAGCCACACTGGATTGATTACAATGCTGGTGTATTACTTGAACAATCAGCAGATTTAGTATTAAAGGACAGTTGGGGCTGGGGATGCTTTTGCGGCAGGGTTTCTTTCTATTTTTTTAGATGAACAGGCTGCGATGACGCCGTCTTCCTTGGAAAAGGCTTTAACTCGAGCTAATATTTTTGGAGCCTTGGCAACCCAGTTCAAAGGTGATTGGGAAGGTATACCGACATTGGACGAGTTAAATGCCCCGACCTTAGGAAAGATGGAGATATGCAGATAAACAAAGACAATTTTCAATCAGGTTCTTTTAGAATTAAAAAAGACTGTAAATCCCTATATACCTGGGCTTTACAGTCTTTTTCATAAACTCCTTTAAATTATGCTATTAAAATTCAATTTTTCACCATTCCCTTCATTTTCTCCCTTGCTCCCGCACGCCAGTTCTTCACCGCCGATAGCGATACCTTTTCAATTCCCGCAATCTCTTTGATAGAGAAGTCACGCAAGGCGGTATACATGACCCATTTTCTTTGGTTTTCTGTCAAAGTAGGGCAATAGGATAAGAGGATTTCTTCTTCTAATGGAATTTCTGAAAACAGATCCTCAACAGTCTCCCAAAACTCCTCCTGTGGATAGATACTTCTTTCTTCGTCCTTGTTCGCTTTACTTAATTCCTGTTGGAGGAAGCCTTTGATATACGTGTAGGCATAGTTGGTAAAGTTCCCTTTGGCAGGGTCAAACCCTCTGCTAGATTCCCAAAGGGCAATGAGACCGTGCTGGTAGAATTCTTCTATATTTTTGTAGATGTGCAGCGAGTTGATAATTTTATGGATCATTGGTTTATATTGTTGAGCTAACTGTTCAAAGCTTTCCAAGGGTAAATCCTTTCAGAAAGCGCGCTTTGCCATGTATTCCCGGGTACCTCTACCATATCGGGAATGGCTCCTTTTATCGAACCAGACAAAATCACTTTTCATCAGGATATTGAGCAAAAAGTACCCTTTTTATCATTAAAATTGATTTTTGAGGGCGTTTTTAGACATTTTTCTTTAGTTTTTATATGAATTTACAAATTCCCATGCCTGGGGACTCCCGAAGCTTTGTCAAAGATTGTTAAAGTTTTAGATTAGTTGAAGGTGATAAAATGGGGTGGAGAATAGTATGGGATCCATACTGGAAATTTTATTTGAGATGAACAAAGGAGAGTAAAAGTTTGAGATTTTCAACTATTGTACTATGATAAATATAATTCTTTTTTTAGAGAGGAATAGGCTGAGCAAAGGCATAGGACGCTGACAGGTACTCTATCTAAAGAACGTATTTTACCTAGGGAGTGGTTGAAATGGCACGTGTTTTATTTATAAATGCTGGATCTGAAGGTCATATTAATCCAACCATTGGCGTTGTGGAGGAGCTCATTTCTCGTGGAGAAGAGGTAGTCTACTTTACGATCGAAGCTTTTCGGGAGCGTATTGAGAAGACAGGAGCTACTGTACGAACATTTGACGGTGAAAAATTTATAAAAGCCTTTATCTCAGGTGGAAGAAATTATTTACTCGAAAGAATCAACGGCCTTTTACGTACGGCAGATATCGTCATACCTAGCGTTCTCGAACAAATCAAAGGTGAGCATTTTGATTATATCATCCACGATTCTATGTTTGGTTGTGGACGTTTACTAGCCCAAATACTTAAACTTCCAGCAATCAATTCTTGTACATCCTTTGCTCAGACTGAGGTGTCATTCGATAGAATTTTAGAAAACCTTTCTCAAAATATACCTACAGAAATAGTTAAACGGATACACGATGATTATCAAAACCTGACAGCAATGTTGAAGGGAAAATATAATGTTGAAATCAATTCTCCGTATGAAATTTTTTGTAATCCGGCACCACTTACGATCGTCTATACAACGAGAGCGTTTCAACCTTTTGGTGAAGGTTTTGACCAAACCTACAAATTTGTAGGACCGTCCATCTCTTCACGATTACAACAAGATACCTTTGATCTCACTGCCATCGAAGAGAAAAGTCCCATTTACATTTCGCTGGGTACAGTTTTTAACCGTGCTGTTGATTTCTATAAGCTTTGTTTTAAAGCATTTGAGCATACAAATCACACTGTTGTCATGTCTATCGGGAAACAAGTTCAACTAGCTGATTTGGGAGAGATTCCAGAGAACTTTATTGTAAAAGAATATGTTCCACAAACCGAATTGCTAAAATACACTAAATTATTTATCACGCATGGTGGAATGAACAGTACCAATGAGGGTCTCTATTACGGGGTTCCGCTGATTGTAATCCCACAAAGCGCGGATCAGCCGATTATTGCTCAACGAGTTGCCAATATTGGAGCCGGTATTCAATTACAAATGCAAAGCCTGACCGCAGATCAACTTCGTGAAGCCGCAGACCATGTGTTGAACCATCAATCTTTCCTTAAATCTGTTGGCAATATTAGTGAATCCTTTCAAAAATCAGGTGGGTATCGCCAAGCTGCTGATGAGATTTACGAATTTAAACGGTCAATATGATATCAAGATGTGGGAGTAAAACGATGGAAAAAGGATTTAATTCATAGCAACCTATTGTCCACTCTTTTCTTAAAACGGGGGAGGGATGAATAATCCCTTCCTCGTTATCTTGACTGTATTAATTGTTGTATTTAAATCGCTTCTCCGTAAGTTTTGTCATATCCTCTAGTTTTCAATTCAATTACTAGCTGTGTGGCACTATCTAATGTTGTATCGATTACAAACTGGTAAGGGTCATTGTCTTTTGGAACTTCATTTTTGCCATACGTTTTAAGATTAACCCCCCGGCATGTAAATCCACGCTTTTCAAACTCATTTACTAAACTTTTTGCTTGCCGGAAATTTGTGTTTGAAATAATGACATGGACATGTTGTGGCATTTCATTCCAAACCAATTTTGAAATGGTATTGATGGTGTCTAAGCCATAAGATTCAGTTCTATTGTTGATTGTCAGAACTGAAATAACATAATTTTTACCTTGCCCATTTATGTATCCTACACTGTTGATTCGCCAATTATAGGGCTGATTGGTATTGGACCATCCATTTTTTAATGCAATACTTACCCCTGATGGAAGCCCATACCCTGTACCCCAACGTTGATCCAGCTCTACGTTTCGCATGAGATTAAGACCATACGCTCTTTGTGCATCATTTAAAAATGCATTATGATAGGCAAAGTATTTCATCATGGTGAGTTGATCCAAAACAGTTGTTGTGGTAAAACCCCACAAACCACTTGTACCTGCAATCGTATTTGTCATTCCTGCATTGCGAAAAAAAGATTGTACATTTTTATCGCTGCCGAGCTGTCCCCAGATAGTACTTGCGGCATGGTTATCACTATTTTCTATCATTCTAGTTAGTAGTGAATTTTCATTGTTTGTAAGAGGTATTCGTTGATACAGCACATCTGCTAACAACGAAATTTTTACAATACTTGCAGTTTGATAGGTTTTGGATGGATTGTATGTATACGTTTTCCCCGTGTACCCATCGTAAACCCCAATCGATACTGTGTTACTTCTAGAAGCAATATATTGGGTTACATCAGAGCCCAAAATCGTTTGCGTTGATGCAAGGGTTGGAATTTGTACATTCAACAGCATGGCAACTCCTACAAACGCCAGCGTAACAATTTTTTTATACAATTTCATTTTTTATTATCCTTTCTTCCCAGTCTATTATCCTATTTAAATGATACTGCTTTTCCTTTTGAAAAAATATATAAAAAATGGAAATTTATTATTAATTTGTCATTTACACTACTTTTTAGGATCTGTTGAATCGGCGGGAGTAGTAATTTTATGAATTGTGAGGATCTATCCCTACAAAAAAAGAGCCCGTAGGCCTAAGGAAACACCGTTTAAATCATTTACTTAATAGAATCATATGCTTAAAAGAATCTGCGTCTTCTTCTCTCTATTTCAAATCTTCTTCTTCGCTCGATTTCGATTTCAATTTCTATGCGTCTTCTTCTTTCGATTTCGATTTCAATTTCAATGGGGAAAAAAGCTCTTCTTCTAAATCCATCAGGAAAAAAAACCATGTGTAATTCATCCTCCTTTCGTTTTAGAAGTCTAGACAAAGGGACAGATTATTCAACATGCCCCTTTGTTCCGGAATTTTAGTAGCCCATAAAAGAAGTACCAACAATGATCAGAAGAATGAACAGTACCACGATTACAGTAGAAGACATTCTCAATCCGTCACCCATGTATAACACCTCCAACACTTGCTTAACAAGTTTTAATTAAACATTAAAAAACCATACTGGAAAGTACGATAATTAATAGAATGAACAATACAACGATTAATACAAAGCTGCTGCCGCCATAACCACCGCCATAGCCGTATCCAGATGACCAACACATATATCTCACCCCCTTTGGAATATCCGAGTATTAATACTCGCAATATAATATATTCCTATAGAAAAGGTTTGATTGGACAAGCATCCTAGTAGGCCAAAATCCGCCATTTGCATAATTAATTTTTAAAAACCAAAAGAAGCGTCTGCAATTCATGCAAACGCCTCTTAGAAGGTAATTCCCTATGTTGCTGGATTGGTGGTAGTACTAACACTATGCACTCAGAATAAAAATGAATGGACAAGTGCTGATTAAAAGTAAATTAAAAAAGAATGGCCAAAGTAGCCATTCTTGAAGTTAGATTCTATGCTCATTCCATCAGCGTCTTTTGACTTCTTTTCCATTTTTGTACAAGTGTCCACACCCTGATACAAAACAAATCATAGTTTAACTATAAGCATAAGTGAGAAAGGAAGAAGAAGTCAGTGGTGGAGAATGATAATAAACGGAAACAGGAACCGAACCGAGAAGTTGACCATTTCTCAAGATTTATGTTTGGAAACAGTAAATACAGAGAAACTTACAAATCAGTCGAAAATAATTCACAAGAATTGCCCGAACAAAAAGAACAATCCTCTTTCGATAGTAGATCGAGTCGGTCCAATGATTGGTTTTTCGGGATTAGGAGAAACGAATCTGCGACCAGCACGCACACCACTCAAAATAAGATAGAAAATTTTCTTAACAATGTGGATTTTGAATTGCTTATGGAAACTGTCGATATGTTTGTTACAACATCTAAACAATTTAAACCATTACTTAAAGAAATCACCCCTATTTTTCGTCGATTCAGAAAGTGACAGGCACCGTTTGTGGACAAATTCTGATATTTGTCCACCTCCAGGAGACATTGTGTTTGAAGTCAAACTAGAGGGTTTTTAAAAAAGCTAAATCCGGCACTAGGACAGTGCCGGATTCAACAGCTACGCTAAATAATACATAGTGATTGTAAAGAGTTCTATTAAAACGGCCGATTAGATTTTTAAATAAAAGGTTTTTAATTTTAATAAAAAAATAGATTTATGACCAAATTTATCCATAAAAGTGATAATATTGTTTTAGTTTGATAGAAAAAATGACGATTTATATCAGCGTAACGGGGAAAATGTGCCTATATTGGCGAATGAGGGGGGACTTGTGGGAGAAAGGGAAGCTGTGTTTGCAGTGCTTGAAGTTTTCTTAAAGGTATATCAAAAATCAATGATGTTGGAGTGAATTGCATGCTCAAAAAGCTCATTCTCGTTTTATTAACAACTATATTATTTCTTACAGGGTGTCAGTCGATTAAGGGTGTTAATTTCAATCAAATGATAATAAACAGTTCAAAAATTACGTCCGAAGAGAGTAGCATGACCGCATCTTTAGACTTATCATACAATAAAGCAAAGGTACAAGATAAAGATTTCCTTAAAGTGCTAGACCTCATTAATCATGCGAAACTAGACATTCAGGCTAAAATGCAAAACAGCAATACGGTCTCACTTGAAGGTAATGTTATTTTACAAAAAGGAAAAATTCCTTTCCAAATGTATGTGGATAAAAAGGAAATGGTCCTGTTACTCGATCCTGCCTCTAAGCCGGTTCGTATTCCAATGACCGACCAAACAGGGGATGATAAGTGGATTCAGGACATGCAAGCGAAACTTCTTTCATCTGTTGTAAATGATTTACCGAATCCAAAACACATTAGTGTTCAAACCAAATCAGAGAAAGTACACGGCAGCACCGTTGCAGGATATAAAGTGCATGCAGAAGTATATGCGAATGAAGTGCCGGACCTTTTATTATCGTTGCTCAACAATTTATTAAAAGACGATAAAGCCATTTCACAAATTGTTAATGCTATGAATGAAATAAACAAGACTACAGACGTAGGATCTACGATGACAGCCGCTGAATTCAAATCCGGCTTGCAGGAGTTCAAAACGCAAGTAACTCAAAGTTTGCCTGAGATGAAAAAAACAAAATGGCTAAGTGCAAAGAATTCTTTTAAAACGGATATTTTTTTAGACAGGAGCTTTAACGAAAGAAAATCAATCTCTGATCTGAACATTGCAAGTATAGATGATACTAGTGGATTGACAGGCGTCCGTCTGCATTTAGTCAATGAAACATGGAATATTAATAAGCCGGTGACTGCTACTAAGATTCGTTATTCTAGTTATTTAAAAGAAGACGCAACGCCGGAGCAATTTTTAGCGACATTAGATAAAAAACAAAGTGTTCTTTATCAAATCGTGACATCGTTCACACGATCTGAACCGTTGAAAGCCACACAGGTTCAAGTGATCAATAATAAAAGAAAGGCTGACGGTGTGACGGTAAAAGGTCTTGCAAAGGGCGATATGATAAAGATATATAATGCTAGTACAGGAGGAAAACTGCTGGCTGTAAAACAGGCTGCAGGCCAACTGATTCTTTATCCGTACCACAACTTGGAATTAAACCAGGGAAAGTTTATGTAAGTATTACCCGCTCCGGAATGATAGAAAGTGTCAGAGTAGCTGTTGCATTCAAGGGTGAGTGAATGAAGGATTCATAAAATACAAAAGACGAGGGCTACTTGGGGACTCGTATTTATCATTATTGATTTAAAGAAAATAGCAATAATGATAAAACTTCTTAATAGTATGTTTCGATGAATGAAAAAAGGACCTCCTTCCGGAACGTTTCGGAGTGAGGTCCTTTTGTGTTAAGCACTATATTTTGCTGCTGCTTTGTTTTCTTTCTATGTCAGTTTTACAAATTCTTTCTCGGATGGCAGAAGACGAACGAAATCGAATTCGAAAACGGCAGCGTGAAGGCATTGATGTAGCTTTGAAAAGTGGCGTAGCTTTTGGCAGACCGAAAACTATTATTACAGAAGAGTTTAAACAAGCTTATCATCGATGGAAATCGGGAGAGCTGACAGCTGTGAAGGCGATGCAAGAAATAGATGTTAAAAAGACAACATTTTATAGGTTAGTTAAGGAGTACGAAATAAAATTGAAAAGTACCACTATATAATAGAAAGAACTTGTAAAAAAATAGCCTTTGCTCAACGTGAACTGCACCCCTTAAAGTAGATGTTGAAAAAACCCCCTTATGGGCAACACTTACTTTAAGAGGTGATTTTTTATGGGTACAAAAGGTAAGAAGTCTAAAACATATACATTTGAATTGAAAATGGAAGCAATGAGATTGAGAGAACTTGGTTACACCAATCCTCAAATTGCAGAAAAATTGAATATCGCTGACAGGGATCGTGTAAAAGTATGGTGGAGGAACTACAGGAAGGATGGAGAGGCAGCCTTCATTGATAAGAGGGGGCGACATAAAGAATCTAAAGACACAGACCGTTATGTTAAAAAGTTGGAGATGGAGAATGCCATCCTAAAAAAGTATCTAGAGATTTTGAACAAGGAGGGAAGAAAATTAGGTTCCAGGTAGTAGACCACTTGAAGGGAGAATATACAATAGAGGAATTATGCAAGTACCTTCATGTTTCCGTTTCTGGTTATTATAAGTACAAAAAAACGGCAGTCATCCAAAAGGACGTAGAGTTAAGCCAACGCATATTGGAAATCTATCATAAGTATAACGGCATTTACGGCTACAGACAGATCCATATGGAGTTGACTGAGGGTGATGGTTTGAAGGTCAATCACAAGAAGGTCTTCAGAATCTATCATGAACTTGGGCTCCTGGCAAAGATCAGAAAGAAAAAGTTTCGAAATTTAAACCAATATAAACAAACTGAGCCGGAAAGGATTATGCCAAATCTTCTTGAACGGGACTTCTCAGCTAATGAACCGGACACTAAATGGGTTACGGATATAACTGAGTTCACCTTATTCGATAAAAAACTGTATGTCTCAGCTGTAATGGACTTGTACAACAAAGAAATCATAGGTTATCAAATTGGGAATTTTCCAGATAAACTATTCGTAATGAAAACAATAAAGATAGCATTAGACAAAAGAAAGGACGCGGATGGCGTAATCCTTCATAGCGACAGAGGAAGCCAATACACGTCCCGTGTCCTTCAGGACACTCTTGAATCTTTAGGATTCCGCTTGAGCATGTCCCGTGCAGGTAACCCATATGACAATGCCTGCATCGAGAGTTTTTTTTCCCATTTCAAAACGGAAGCCATTTATCCTTATGATGTCCAGTCTTTAGAAGAATTAGAGCAAAGAATTGTAGAATATATTAAGTTTTACAATAACGAACGAAGGCAAAAGAAGCTAGGCAAGCAATCACCAATCAACTTTCGGCTCCAAAACGCTGCTTAAGAAAAGGAAATTGGTCCCTATTTAGCTAATACTGGAGTAAACGTTCTGGAACAGCTTGAAATGGAGTAAACGCATGGTAACCTGATCCGGTGAAGCCAGTTTAAGAATAAGCTGGTTTTCCTGGAGCGAGAACCATGCGTGGAGAGGCTCCATGTCAAGCACCATAGATAATAGAAAACATCCCATAAGAAAAAGGGAGCAATTTCCTTTACAGGACAATTACTCCCAGGTTTTTTTAAATTTCCACTTTTTTGGGTCTAGACCAACGTGAGCAAGGGCTTCTATCAATAGGGAATACTTTATCATTATCATTATCACAAGTTTTATAAATGTATTTACATAGTATTAAGAATTTAGGTTTTGAATAAAGATGTAGCCCATTTTTTTTTCAACAAACGGGCAGATAATTGAATAACAATTTCGAAAATTGGTTATTTATGTTTATTTTAGTATGGAGTTTGTGAAAGATTGTACTTAAACGAAAGAAGCAGTTTAAGTACAATAACTTATATTGCAGTAAAATAAGTTACGTGCTAAAATAACTGACGAACGTTCGGAAGGGATGGTTTATATGACTAAAAATCGTATCAAAGAAGTTGCTCTTACACATTTTGCTAAAGACGGATATGAAGGTTCATCATTATCGGCTATTGCTACTGAAGTAGGGATAAAAAAACAATCCATTTATACTCATTTCAAAGGAAAAGATGAACTTTTCCTTGAGGTATTGAGTGATGTGTTTGTAAACGAGTTGAAGTTCGTTACTAATTATATAGACAGTCATGCAAATTATTCGGTAGAAAAATTCCTCTTCAATTTTCTTTTACAGTATTCAAAACGATATGAAGATAACGATAACACAAAATTTTGGTTAAGGATGTCATTTTTTCCTCCATTCCATCTATATGGTCAGGTTATGAAATATGTCTACGAAACCTTGGACAAAATGGAAGCCTTATTTGTACCTATTATGGAGAAAGCGATTTTTGAAGCAAAAGTTAACCCTTCCATTGGTGCAGAACGTGCTACTGCTGCTTTCATGGGAATACTTGATGGAGTGTTTGTTGAAATGCTCTACGGAGGTCCTCAACGTTTGGTGAAAAGGATAGATGCTTCTTGGTATCTATATTGGCAGGGATTATCAAAAGAATAGCAAGATTGTTTTTAGGGGGGATGAAATGAATCGAGATTGGATGTTTGTTTTCGGAGCAGGTTTTTTTGAAATTTTATGGGTAATTGGGTTAAAACACTCTAGTAATTGGGTTTCTTGGATTGGAACGGTTATAGCAATTTATATTTCAACTGATCTGTTGATTCGTTCTACCAAAAGGTTGCCGGTCAGTACTGTTTATGCTGTCTTTACTGGTATCGGCACAATGGGAACAGTTCTGGCCGAAATACTTATTTTTGAAGAACCATTCAGTTGGATTAAATTATTCCTTATTCTTTTGCTGTTGTCTGGTGTGTTCGGACTGAAAATGGTAACAAAAGAAGGTTCGGACGAGAAAGGAGAGGCAACGTAGTGGATTGGATTTATCTCATTTTAGCTGGTTCGTTTGAAGTGGTTGGAGTTACAGGTATGAACGAAGTAAGTAAACATAGAAACTTAAAATCATTCACCATTTTTTTAGGCGGGATGGTATTGAGCTTTGGATTTCTAAGTCTAGCAATGCAAACACTCCCGATGGGTACTTCATACGCAGTCTGGACTGGAATAGGTACCGTAGGAGGTACACTGGTAGGAATGTTATTTTATGGGGAATCACATGATTGGAAGCGAATTTTATTTATAAGTATGATTTTAATGGCAGCTATTGGTTTGAAACTGACATCATAGCATTCCATTTTTTTAACGAAAGGGGTGGCTTTAATTGAGGAAGAGAAGGAATTATTATAAATGTAAATCCAAGCTTTAAGCTATTCAAATAAAGGGCGCAATTCTGAAACAAGAATTGTGCTCTTTATTTATGTTAAGGGCAAGCTAGTGTAACAAGGAAAAGATTCTTTAATTGTAGAATATAAGAATATAAGGTATTTGGGAGGAGATACAAAATGAATGAGAATGATTTAATAATATTAAACTTTGAAGAAGTTAGACGTAGAAGTATAAAAGTATGGAGAGAAATACCGAACAATATGTTAAATTGGAAACCTGATAATGAAGCCTTAACTTGTGCCGAAATGATTAGACATATATTAGAAGGTGAGTTTTTTTATCATCAAGTTCTTAAAGGTAGAGGTAGTAAAGCGTTATCTGATTTGTCAAATCCTTTTGATACAAAAGAATTTACAACAGCCGAAGATGAACTGATGTTTGCACAGCCATATCGTGATGATTTCTTAAAATACATAAAAACAATTAGCAAAAGCGACCTAGAGGACATCAAAATAGACCGTTCTGATGTAGGTTATGTTAGAACACTGGGAGATATGTTGTTGCGTATCGCTTATCACGAATCTGTTCACACAGGTCAGTTGTTAGATTATATGAGAACAATGGGAATTGATCGACCACAAATATGGGACTGATTTATTGTTTTTTCTTGAACGAAAAAAGCTAATAAAAGGTACTATGTTATTCTATTAATGGGCGCGTTAACGCAATAGAACTACACAGGGACCGTCATTGGATTAACGAGGAAAATAACAGACTTCCAGTATCACAAATGAAGGTGGAAATGGGAAGCCTGTATGGAATTGCTTACGGACAACTGCAAATCAACTTAACTGCAACTGTTCCTTTACTTCTTCGATTTGTTTGATGTGTCGTTGTTCGTGTAACGGTACTGCCGTAATCCATTGGTTTGTACTCATGTGCCCAAAGATTGGGTGAGGTATGGGTGGAGCGGTTTTATCAAGCAGGGAATCGTCCTCTAAGTTGCAATATGTTGCACAATTTGCGCAATACTCCATGTGTGTTCATCCGGTTTCCAGGTCAAATGAATATCGCTGAGTCCGTCTAGTACAGACAATAGGTACTTTCGAGTGGTATTTAAGTGTTCTTTAACGGATGTATTAGGAATTGTTAATGTCTATCTTAAGTTATAGCGGTGGGATTCCTAATATATCAGCGCTTTTGGTGGATTTAATCAAACGTTTGATTAAAAAGGTTTTAAAGGCAAACTAGTCGAAGAATGTTAATTTATAGATTTTCTAGTAAAAAAAGTCCCTCATTCCTGAACGTTCAGGAATGAGGGACTTTTGTGTTAAGCACTATATTTTGCTGCTGCTTTGTTTTCTTTAGCAGCCGTTTTTCGGATGAATGGAACGACCCAACGGTCAAGACCGATGCGGCCTGCATTGTAACCAGCGGCAATGATGAACACACCTAGTAAAATATCCAATGGGTTGGTAGAAATAGTGCCAGCCATCACATAAGAGAAGTTCATCACTAAAGCAAAGAACGCAGCAGCTGTTGTTAAGCATCCTAGAATTAAGCCTAAACCAACAAGGAATTCGCCTAACGGAATAATTGTGTTAAAGATGTGTGCGTTTGGTAATGCAATGTGCTTTAAGAATCCTACATAAGTTGTAAAGACGATGCTGCCATCCGGTCCTTTAACAGGATTAGCGACCGCACCTTTTAAGAAGCCGGAAGCATCGAAACCGCCTGTTAGTTTGTGGAAACCAGCTGTTAAGAACTCATATCCAAGGTATAAACGTAAGACGGTTAGAATAGCAGCAGCAACTTTATTCTGTCTTAAAAATTTGTTAAACATATAAAAGACCCCTTTAAGAAAAGTTTTATTAATAACTTGATTACATTGCTATTATAGATCTTTTATCTCGAATTGAGGGGAATTTGCTCACTATTTCACATATTTGTAAAAAAGAATTGAACAATATGTTACGAAAATAAAAAGGAAGTGATGGCGGTAAAATTCAAGTACATAGTTGAAGAATCAAGTATGATAGAAGTGTTAATTAGTTAAAATGTGATGAATCGAATGGAGTGGACATTCAATGGAAGAAAATATGAAAGTAAGAGAAGAAGTATTACAATCGGTAATGGGGTTGTCAGATAAACAATTGAATCAACAGGTGGAAGTGGACAAATGGACGATTATGCAGGTGCTGGACCATCTATATTTAATGGAACGCGCAATCGCTCATACTATTTCTAATCTTTTGGCAAAAGGAGAGAGTAAGACTGTTAGCGATAAACCCATTGAATTTACGATTAATCGCTCAACAAAAGTGGATGCACCCCCCATTGTGGTTCCTTCAAAGGATTTTATCACATTAGAAGAAATGAAATATAAGCTTGCGCAATCTAGAGAAGCCTTCACCCAAGTAGTGAATGCTGCTGATGAAACATTATTAGAGCAGAGGGTTTACCCGCATCCAGTATTTGGTGAATTAAGCCTGAAACAGTGGATACCATTTGTAGGATTACATGAGAAAAGACATCTAGCCCAAATCGAAGAATTGAAGGCGAAGTTGGTTTAGTTTCGGTGGTAATTGTTAGATTGCCAGATGGATCTTTAAGGATTCGAAGGAACTGGAATTCATGAGAATGCTAAAAAACTTAGTGAAGAAAACGATTAATCACCGAACTTTGTTCTTTTTTTGGCACATTTTCCTGTAAATTACTGGTTAATAAAAACAGCCTTTTCCTGTCACCGCCGGATTAGGCAATCAAATAGACTGTATAAATTATTGGTAGGTCAGGTTATTAATGGAAAATACGCGTCTTAGATACTTATTTAGTAACGTTAATGTAATAATTAGAAGTTGAGCGCGGAGTGGTATACTACTGCACTTTTTTGCGTGGAAAGAGGCTTTAAAATAGCTCTATTTTTTGATTTTTTCGTTAATTATAAATATATATTGTAATATAAATGCCACTTATGTAAAAAAATTAACATCTCCCTGTTCTTTGTTACAGCAGAATCCCATGTTACGATTATCAAAAATTAGCAACCAAAGAACATGGAGGGTAAAAGAATGCTTAACAAAATAATAACATTTATAGCAGTTGCTGTACTCTCAGGAACTGTAAGTGCTAATGTACAAGCTGCTACGGTTACAGTAGAAAAAGGGGATACGCTTTGGGATCTATCACGTGTACATAATACATCTGTAGAAAATATTCAGAAATGGAATCATCTTACTACAGACCTAATTCACCCTGGAGAAGTATTAACGATTGCAACGGAGAAACATTATACCGTTAAACAAGGTGACACATTATGGGACATTGCCATGGATCATCATGTAAGCGTTTTTCAAATAAAGGATTGGAACAATTTAAATACCGATCTCATCTATCCTGGATTAAATCTTACCATCTTTGATGATTTAAATACAAATAATGCTGTAACAGAAAATCAAGAGAAGCCAGCGGCACCGGCAGCATCTGTACCAAGCCCGGCACCTGCAAAGGTGGAAGCTGCGCAAACGCAACAGCCCGCAGTACAAGCGCCAAAGCCCGCAGTGCAAGCGCCACAGGAAAGTACACCTGCGGTAAAGGCTGCACCAACAGGTAATACAAGTTCAAAGGAAATCACCGTGAAAGCTACAGCCTATACGGCTTCATGTGCTGGATGTTCTGGTATTACAAAAACTGGAGTTAACATTAAAGCAAATCCAAATGAAAGGGTCATTGCTGTTGACCCATCTGTTATACCGCTTGGCAGTAAAGTGTATGTTGAAGGTTTTGGTGAAGCCACCGCTGCAGATACTGGCGGAGCGATTAAGGGAAATCGAATCGATGTATTTATTCCGTCTGAACAAGATGCGATGAATTTTGGAGTAAAACGATTAAAGGTAACCATATTAAACTAAGATGCCGAATTATATGATATTCTTGAACCATATTTAGCATAATGGAAAAACACTGCAATCCTTGTGTACCAAGGGGGTTCAGTGTTTTTTAAATTAATTAGAGTAAATTGTTCTATTAAAATTTCATATTCCTCTATACCCTTCATTTTTCGATGCCCCGGTTAAGTCTCGTTCAAACTCAATCATGGATTGCTGCGAAGTACATCTATTCTACTTGATGTGTGTATTCCTTTATCCAAGAAACTATTTCTTCAAAGGATATGGGAGGGTTTTTTTGTGCAACCATTCTAACAGTAAAATCCTCGGCTTCTTGAGTACCAACTGTTATCATGTATCCGTTCTGGCGTAGAAACATATATAAACCTGCAAAGGCAGTCCGTTTGTCGGCGTTATAGAAGGGATGATTTTTTGCTAGACTTTCATAAAGAGCTGCTGCTTTTTCATACATTGAGGGATAAGCATCTTGACCAAATACACTTTGTTTTGGCCGATTTACAGCTGAGTTAAGTAAATGTTCATCCTTAATTCCTTTTTGCTCATTGGGTGAATATAGATTAATTTGATGAGTATTTAAGAAATAAACTTGGTACTCCGTTAAATATTTCGTGTCCATGTTATCGATCAACCAGACCTTTAAACGTTTTATCGTATTCATTTATCATATCATTCATCTGATCTAAAAATTCTTGGTCGATTCCTTTTGGAAGCTTAATGTTTACTTTCTTTTTAATACTCACATACCCATTTTCTAAATGAAAACTTACTTCATCCCCTTGATAAACTCCCAAATGTTCCAAAACTTCTTGTGGGAATGTCACCCCTAAACTATTTCCGATTTTCGTAACTTTCCTTTCCACTTCTTTCACCACAGATAACATATTTGATGCCTCCTCACTATTAATAGACATTTTTTAAGTGGTTTATAACCGTTAAAACAAACTTTTTAATTATAATTGTTATAACGATTATAACATCTTAAATTCCATACAGTCAGTTTAAATCTGACTCCTTTTTAAAATTTAAAGATGGGATTAAATGAAGACTAACATTTTCAGTTGAATGAAAAAGGACCAAATTCCTAAACGTTAAGGAATGAGGTCCTTTTTTGTTAAGCACTAAATTTTGTGGCGGTGTTTCTTTTAGCAGTTGTTTTTCGGATGAATGGAACGACCCAGCAGTCAAGACCAATGCGGCCTGCGTTATAGCCGGCTGCAATGATGATCACACCGAGTAATATATCCATTGGGTTCGTAGATACGGTACCGGCCATCACATAAGAGAAGTTCATGAGTAAGCCGAAGAACATCGCCGCTGTTGTTAGGCATCCGAGAATGAAGGCCTTAAACCAACAAGGAATTCACCTAACGGAATTATTGTATTAAAGATGTGAGCGTTTGGTAGAGCAAATGCTTTTAAGAATCCTACATATGTCGCATAGACCATGCTGCCGTCTGGACCTTTTACGGGATTAGCGATCGCGCCTTTTAGAAAACCAGAAGCATCAAAACCACCTGTTAGTTTGTGCAAACCAGCTGTTAGCCATTCATATCCAAGATATAAACGCAAGACGGTAAGAATAGTAGAAGCCACATTGTTCTGTCTTAAAAATTTGTTAAACATATAAAACTCCCCTTTGAATAACTTGATTACACTGTTATTATAGTTCCTTTCCTTGAAATGGAGGGGGAGTTTTCCATTGTTTCACATTTTTGTAAAAAAGAATTGAACAAATTATTACGAATGAGAAAAGCGAGTCCATTTTAGGAATTCTTCAAAATCGGTAATCTTGTTTTCGCAAATAACACTATCAAATTCGCAAATGAAATAAGTAGGAAAACAAAGAATGTCTCAAGGGGACAGACCCATTGAGACATTCTTTGTTAGTGAATTTTTAGTAAAATAATTGTCTTTTTTACTAAAGATAGTAAAATGGAGGTACAAGCTTTCATCTATTATTATGAATACAAACAAGCACCGCGAATTAGCGGATTCTAAATATAATGCGCAGAGGTGAAAGCCTTTATAAATTGAAGGAAGTGAAATTATGAATATAGTAGAACGAGTATTTGGCAGTTATGAGGGTGTGCCTGTGATGGAGTTTACTCTGGCTAACGACTCAGGTATGACCGTCACTTGTCTTAATTACGGCTGCGTGATTACCAAAATAATGGTCCCTGATCGCTTTGGTAACGTTGAAAATGTTGTGCTTGGTTTTGAAGAGTTTGAGGATTACCCAGATTTGTCGCCTTACTTTGGAGCGGTGGTAGGACGAGTGGCAGGAAGAATTAAAGGTGCTAGATTTGAACTGGACGGAAAGGAATATCTACTTGCCGAAAATGAGTATCCTAACCACTTACATGGCGGCAGGAAGGGATTTAACTCCGTGATTTGGAAAACTGAAAAAGTAGAGGATGAAAATGCGGTCGGCGTGAAGTTTGGCTACATGAGTCAGGATGGAGATGAGGGGTATCCGGGTAATTTGGACACAAGGGTTACCTACCTTTTAAACAATAACAATGAATTGATCATTACCTTTGAAGGGAAACCCGATCAAAAAACAGTAGTGAATTTAACGAATCACTCGTATTTTAATCTTAGTGGCAACTTAAAAAGGGATTGTTCTGACCATCTCCTTCAACTAGATAATGATCGCTTTTTAGAGCTGTCTCCTGATCTCCTTCCTACTGGGAAGATACTGGATTCCAAAAACACGCCATTTGACTTTCGACATGGGCAATGGTTAAGGACGGGGATGAACTCGACGCATCCACAAAATGTGCTTGTTGGAAAAGGGTATGACCACCCGCTTATTTTTACCAACGAAGGCGAAAATACAATCGTGTTAAGTGATAAGGAAAGCGGACGCACGATGATGGTTTCAACAGATCAGCCATGTGTCGTCTTGTATACATCGAATCAATTAGAGGGGCTTTATTCCGTATCGGGTGTTCGGGCTAGAAACTATTTGGGCGTATGCCTTGAAACACAAGGGCTTCCTGATGCTATACATCATCCGGAATTTCCAACTATCATTGTAAAAGCGGGGGAAGTATACTCTTCCACAACAAAGTATCGTTTCTTTGCTAACACATTAGGAGATTGACGTATGGCAACCATCAAAGATATTGCACAATTAGCGGGCGTTTCGATTGCAACTGTATCCCGCGTATTGAATTATGATACGACGCTTTCGGTTGGCGATGAAACGAAAAAGAAAATTTTTGGCTGCCGAGGAGCTTTCTTATAAGAAGAAACCAACGCGCAAACAGGATTCGGGGAAGATTGCTGTCCTTCAGTGGTATACCGAAAAGGAAGAACTTGAGGACTTATACTACATGTCGATCCGCCTTGGGGTAGAAAACCGCTGCCGGCACAACGGAATCCAAATGGTCAAGTACTTTCAAGACAACTATGATGAGCTAAAGGATGATGAAATACAAGGGCTCATCGCCATCGGCAAATTCAGTATTAAGCAAGTAAAAGAGCTGGATTCGATTACCCAAAATATTGTCTTTGTCGACTCTTCTCCGGACGAAGAGCAATTTGATTCGATTGTGGTTGACTTTGAAAAGGCAACTGAAAAGGTGCTCCACCATTTCGTAGCAAAAGGGCATAAGAAAATTGGCTATATCGGCGGAAGAGAAGGCTTTAAAGACCAAACATCTATTATTGAAGACCAAAGAGAAAGGTCGTTCAAGCGCTATTTAGCGGATAAGGGTTTATTAACTGAAGCGTATATGTACAAAGGCACTTTTTCCGTTGATGATGGTCATTCCTTGATGAAGAGGGCTATTCAGGATCACGGAGAAAACCTGCCCACTGCTTTTTTTGCCGGAAATGATTCCATTGCTGTTGGTGCACTGCGGGCGTTACTGGAGGAAGGAATATCGGTACCCAACCGTGTGAACATTATCGGGGTTAATGACATCAGCGTTTCCAAATATGTCTTCCCAGCACTTAGTACGGTCAAGGTTTATACCGAACTAATGGGGGAAACCGCCGTTAACACCCTATTAGAGCGAATCGAGGGCAGAAAAACAGCCAAAAAAATATACATTGCCACAAAGCTTGTCATTCGAAATAGTAGTGATTAACATTCTGATGCCAGTGTCTGTCCATTTGAATTTCTAATGTGACAAACTATATTCCTCTTTTATGGGAACCCAGGTTTAATAAGCCTAGGTTCCTTTTATCGTGGATCAATCCTTAGTGCCTGTTACGGCAAGAGATTTGGCGAAAATACGCTATGAAATCACGGGTTAATGGAATTTTAGAGAGAATATTCCTATGTATTCTTTAGCTGCTGAAAAGGTTAATTCATTTATGGATGGTGTGAATTGATTAACGTATAGTGATAGTTTCCGACTGGTTTGGTAATCCGTTGGGTATGGCTGAACATCGATGTTATATTTTTTAAAATTTAGCACCGCACGTTCCATATGGTAGGCGGAGGTAACCAGGACAGGATGGTGCAAGCCATACTTATTTAATAGGATTTTTGTGAATTTAGCATTTTCCTCCGTGTTTATACTCTTATTTTCAAGGATTATCTTACTTTCTGGAACCCCAAGACTAATCTCAGCTTCATTACCGGAATCGCTATAGACTTGTCCGCCTGATAGTAAAATGGGGAGGTTCGTTTTTTGATAAAGTCTTAGTACAGTAAGCAAGCGGTTAGCTGCTTCACTATAGATTTGTCCCTTGTCATCGAAATTCGGGGTGTCTAGAGTTGCCCCTCCACCAAGCATCACGATGACATCTCCTTTTATTTGGGAGGGTGGATTATAACGTTGTTCTAATGATTGAATTAGAACTTTTCCGGTCAAGGGAATGATACAAACATAGAATAGGAAAGCGATTAGCAATAATAATTTTGCTATCGTTTTTTCCCGACGGTATAGAAGGATTCCCACTATTAAAAGGAATACAACAAAAATACCTGGAGGGAGAACAAATCCATAAATAAATTTAATGATGTAAGCCATAGCCTTTCTCCTTTCACCTTATGATTATAAATAATTTGAAGAGAGAATAGGAGTTTTTTAATCGTTTACTTAATTAGGAGAGGGTTCGAACTAAAAAGGGGATTGACTTAGAAAACTTGAACAAATAAAAGGAAAATGAGTTTTTAAAAAGCTAAATCCGGCACTAGGCAAGTGCCGGATTCAACAACTGCGAAAGAGAGAAATGGGTTGGGTTTGGTACCCATAAATAATCGTACAAGGTTATTATTACTATTTTATGAACATCCAATTAAAAATTTAAGAAGGAAACTTCAGGATTGGGACAGCTAAGACAGTTGTGTTCCTTTTTTCATGATGCTTGCCGTTAGCGAAAAATATGAACTTGATTCCAGTGAATGCCGCCATCTGATGTGGTATACATCACACTTGGTTTTGTATTTTCAGTTGTGATCCACCATCCATGACTGGCATCAGATATCGCTAAATAGGCATCACCGTATCCTGCCAACGTTACATTGCTATTCACCCAGGTTTTTCCTGCATCCTTTGTCCAGCCAATGGAATTCGGATTATCGCAAGCAGGGCATGATCCACCCATGAAAGCTACTTGTGGATTTACCACATAAAGAGGTCCAGGCTTTGATCCTTTATTAATAGGTCCTTTATTATAATCTTGATTAAATCCGGGAGCTGGTCCACCACCTGCTGTTGAATTAGCAATGACCGTATTCCATGAGTTTCCACCATCGGTGGTATGGAAAACGGAGTAAGAGGTTTGCGTCATGCCAGTACCTCCAATTAGTTCAATCCAAGCATCATTCGTTCCTGCCGACCGGATCATGGCGCCAGCTAGAGGGGATGAAAGGTTTTTGGTCATCACGGTATTCCATGATTTTCCCCCATCTATCGTTCTTTTTACATAAAATACATTATTACTTTGGGTTACTGCCCATCCATTTTTCACATCGTGAAAATAGGCGTCACCAACCATGTCTTTAGGTATAGGCAGTGAATACCATGTTTTCCCGCCATCTTGAGAATAGATATTTCCGCTTATTGCAGTGGTTTTTGACGTGAAATGAAGATAAGCTTTATTTGGTGTTGTTCCGATTAATGCCCAGTGCTGGCCGCCATCACTGGATTGGAGAAGCTTCCCATTGTTACTACCTTGGTTCAATATGGCCCATACATCCGAATGATTTAGTGCAAATATTTGCTGCACTGTTCCGCTTCCTTGATAAACGATCTTCCAATTTTTCCCGCTAGTTATTGTTTTTGCTATCCAGCCATTCCCACCGACCCAGCCTGTATTGAAATCGGCTAAGCGCACGGCGGTGACAGTGCTCCTATCGATGGTATTGCTTTGTTCTGCAGTATTTGTTTCAGGAAGGGTCGATGAATTGGAGGTCGTGTTACTGGAATTCGTTGAGGTTCCAGTAGAACTACTAGATCCAACGTTTGTATTATTTGCTGAGGAGTCCGAATTTGATGTTTGTTGATTGGATTGCTTGTTACTTGCTGTGGTTCCATGACTCGATTGGCTCGCTTTTTGGTTGTTCGCGGAGCTACATCCGGCAAGTATAAGAGAAAGTCCTAAAACCATCATCAGGATTTTATTTTTCAACATAGTAATCCCCCAATTTTTATTATTTTTTACAAATATTAGACTTATTTTTTTGAAGCGGGTTACACTGTGCTGCGCCTAAATTTAAGTACACTAACTACAATATTCGCTACATATGGTTTTGATAACGTTACTTGGACAAACTTGTTGTATAATTCTTAGATGTATCCTATGATAGTTCGGAGTCCAGAAATGGTGGAAAGCCACTACATGGAAATTTAATCCAGTGGGTATACTAATAAAACCTGTAAAAGAATAAATGAAAAAGTTTAGAGGTGCTAACAAAGATTATGTATGTAGGCGTTGTTGTCCTTTATAATCCCGAAAGTGAGCAAGTGATCAAAAATATTTCAAGTTATATTAACAACTTGGATCATTTATTAATAATTGATAATTCAGATGTTGAAAGTAAAGAGATAATTGAATATTTTCGTCAAAACGAAAAAGTGACTTATACCTGTCTGAAGGAAAATAAGGGAATTGCTTATGCGTTAAACAGAGGAATTGATTTTGCTAAAAAGCATGATGGTCAGTGGTTATTAACCATGGACCAAGATAGTAGCTTTCCGGCAAATGAATTTGGAAGATTTGTAAGTTTTGTGCAAGAACATAAGGATGTCTATAAAGATGCTGCTATCTTTAGTCCCTTGCATAAGGTACCTTACTTACAGAAGGAAAAGGGAATCACGAAAGTCAGAAGTGTTATGACTTCTGGGAACTTATTGAACATGAATTTAATAGACAAAATAGGCTACTTTGATGAAAAACTATTTATAGACTCCGTTGACCATGAATATTGCTATCGCATTAATCAGAAAGGATATAGTGTCTATCGAGTAAATGATATCGAATTAGTGCACAATTTAGGTGAGCTAGCAGTTAAAGTGTTATTCGGAAAAAAATTATTTGTTACAAATCATAATTATATCAGGAGATATTATATTACGAGGAATTTTTTATATGTAAATAAGGTTTATTCCAACTATTCCAAATTGGGGTTTGCAAAATTTGTTGTTTCTTATTTATACTGGACATTTTTAACGATCACATTTTTTGAGAAAAATAAAATGTTAAAATATAAAAGTATGTGGACAGGTCTGTTGGATTATAAGAATGGTAAGTTTGGAAAAATTACTTTAAATCGAAATTAAGGGTTTGAAATTCTAAATGAACAAAATTTTATCTAATTATTTATTTAATACTACCTATCAATTGTTAGTTATTTTTCTGCCTTTTATTACAACACCATATGTTTCGAGAGTATTGGGTCCAGAACAGCTGGGTGTTAATGCCTATACCTTTTCAATTGTTAATATTTTAATGGTAGCTGGAATGTTTGGGATCCCGTTATACGGGAGCAGACAAATTGGTATTTATTCTACAAAAGGCTTGGATGAGCTCTCAAAAGAGTTTTGGTCTATTTATTCTTTACAATTGGCGGGAATGCTTATTTGTAGTGTTGGTTATTTATGCTATTCTCTGACATTGTCTCCCGCATTGATGAAAATATTTCTGATCCAAGGAATACAACTAATAGCCTCAATGATCGACATTTCTTGGCTGCTAATGGGATTGCAACGGTTTAAGGAAACCGTTACTAGAAACTTTTTAGTGAAAATGTTAACCATTATTTTAATATTTACTGTTGTGAAAAAAGAAGCGATTTAGATTTATATATAATGGTGATTAGTGTATCGACATTAATAGGCCAAATCATCTTATGGTTTTCTGCCAAAAAGTATATCAATTTAAAACCTGTTATTGATCGTGAAAGGTTTGGGCAGCATTTTAAGCCTATTTTAATTCTTTTTGTACCTCAATTATTAGGTCAACTCTATTTATCTTTAGATAAAGTCATTCTTAATTTCTTTGATTCGAAAGTACAAGTGGGATATTACGATCAAGCCATGAAAATTATAAAATTATTGCTTACGATCGTAACCTCTATTAGTACAGTTATGCTGCCGAATATGTCGGCAGAGTTTGCAAGAGGAAATAATGAAAAAGTATTGTATTATGTTGAAATGATCTTTCGTTTTGTTTTATTTATCACGATTCCAATGATGGTTGGTCTTTCGGGTATCTCAACCAACTTCGTAAGCTGGTTCCTGGGACCTGAGTTCAGTAAGGTAGCTCTCTTACTTAGAATTATTAGTCCTATTATCTTATTTATTGGGTTGGGTAGTTTATTTGGAATTCAAATACTAGTAGCTACACACCAAAATAATAAACTCACCATATCGATTGCTGCTGGAGCAACAGTGAGTATTCTCGTAAGTTTAATTTTTGTTCCGATCTATGGAGTATGGGCAACTGCTATAGCTACTCTTTTAACTGAGGCTACCGTGGCTTGTGTGCAATTCTTTTTTGTTAGGAGTTATATAAAGGTTCGAAATATTTATAAAAGCTTTTTTACCTATATTTTTTCAGCCGGCATCATGTTGTTAGTCATTTACTTTCTCAATTTTATTCCGGTATCCGCGATATTAAAAACCTTTATCCAAGTAATAGGCGGTTTCGCTGCGTATATTCTCTTATTATTTATTTTAAAGGAAACGTTAATCGTACAATTGCGTGATCGACTAAAGGATGTATTGAATAGAAAATTTGGTGTTTAGGTGCTGGTTACAACTCGAATTGAAAAAAGCCCAATTACTGTATGTGGTTCATACAGAATTGGGCTTTTTCACTATTTTCTACTTCTCGTCCTTATTATTGAATGACCCCTGATTCCGTAATCGATACATCTGCTCGAACGTTTACTTTTAATTGTTGGTAGCCAACATTTCCCCATTTTTTAAAATTAAATCCTCTTGTCTTGCTTTTTACAAAATGCCCAAATCCTACGGGGTCAATATCTTCCTGCTGAAACCTTTTTATTAACTTTTCACATTCAAATTCAATTTCCTTTTGTAGATTTTTTTCTATCCCTTTAATTTTCTGTGGTGTAACAAGGTTTCCCGAGTATTCATTTAACACGGCTTTTACTTTCAGCTGTACATTTACTGTATGCGGGTTTCTTGAAGCAAGCCGCATTTTGAATTTTGAACGGATGCTTTCAACGGATACCCTTTCCTTGCCCAATTTCACTTTTAAGGTTCCTTTACTATATTCGTCCACAAGCAGCTTGAAATAGAACATTTTCGCAGCTGGAATGGTATCCACGACACGGCCAATATTAAAAAAGCTGATTCCGCTTATTTCAATCTGATCCTCTCCAATGCTTCTAATTCGTGGAAGATAAGGTGTTTTCCCATTTTGATAAAAATCAAATAAAAAAAGTTGAAGGTTTGTTTTAGGCATATCTTTTGTTTCCATATTATGACGAATGAGATTGGATAAATAAACAGCATTTCCTCTTTTTCCATAGTTACCTTCAATTAAATCCTTTGCTTCCCCCTCTGTTACAGCGAGGTAAAGGACCGCACCTATGCTGGAATCCCTTTGAAACGAATCAATTAGATCTAAGATACCCTTTTTTTTCGCAAGTTGTTCACCAAATAGGACCACTTTAAGGCTTCCTGTTACGAGCGGATCTGATGATTGGCGCTGCACATCTCTTAGAAAGTCTCTGCTTAACGTCGAAGTGGCCGAGAAGGTTTTATTTTCCACGGCTTTATCTGGCAAATAGACCGGCACTAATGCTGTTCCGCGTATCTTATTACCAACATAATCATAGGCACTCCCCGTTTCGAGATTGACATCATCTAAGATCTCTTTTTGTACACACCCGGCAAGAACAATGGGTATAATCAGGAGGGATATCATGATTTTCTTCATTTTTTCTTCACCTTCTTCACAACAAGTACCAGAACAAAGAGTAAAGGGATGTATCCATAATTAATGAAAAAAGCAATTTTTCCGGTATAGGTAATTAGGGTATTAATTATTTCCCGAGTCTGAAAAATATTAATGGCGATTAAACAGACCAAACAAATAATAAAGACTCCCTTTTTTTGCTTCAAATTGGTCACTCTTTTTAAAATGCGACTTGCACACCAAATGGCAATACAAAAATTTGGGAGAATTACGATATTCCAATTGGCGATGCCAATGTATTCAAATCTCTCTACAAAAGGCATTGACACTATTTTCCACATTGTCAAGGTTGCCCATATATTCTTTTGCAGCTGTCCCTCTGAAAAATAGGCAAAGGTTATAATGGTAAGCAACGTATAGAGAATAGTGGTATAAAGAACACCTAGATGTGCCCATTTCTTAGATTTTTTCGGCTCCTTAATAAACGGATAAATAAACAACAGTATTTCATAGCCAAGATACGTGAGGGACATTTGATAAGCGGCCATTGCCAAATCTTTGATCGAGTGATCAAAGATAGGAAGTAAATTTCTGATATCAGCATAGGGTATGGTAAACAAAAAAGTGAATATTAGATAGGATGGAAGAACTACTCCAAAGAATGCCACACCTGTTAGAGTTCTAAACCCTCCGAAAATAATATAGATAGCCAAAATACAAAAGGCCAAGGAAAACCAAAAGATACTAAGATCTTGAAACATCCATACTTGTATGACCTCAATAAAGGTCCTTAGCACCGTGACAGAGACAAGGGAAAAATAGATAACAAATAGCAGAGATATGAGCTTGCCCATTTTCTTTCCAAATACAAAAGTATGAGCTGATATAATATCGCCATCTACTGTTTCACAAATTTTGTACATCATCCATAGAATGATATGGATGCTTAAACCGGCAATAACAACTGATATCCATGCGTCATATCCTGCAGTCATGGCGATAATGCGCTGGAAGCCAAGGATGCCTATGCCAACCTGCATAGTGTGGAGTAGAAAAAAAACTAAAAAAGGCGATATTTTTGCTTTTTCAGGGACTACTTGTTCCATAGGCCAACACCCGCCTCCTATTCGTCAATATCTCTGTTTTCCTTTTTTTCAGTGATGGTAAAACGAACAGGATTTTTTGTCCTTAAATAATCTGGTCTTAAAGATTGTTTGCTGAACGGGAGCCTAATAAGAGAATCCTTAAGATCCGCCATTCTTGGTGGATAGATTGGTTCTAAAAAAGGTCGATTAAGGGAAGTAAGCCGTATTAAGTGTGTCATTAAGAGACAAAAACAAAAAACAATCCCAAGTAGTCCCCAAAGTTCTGCAAAAAACAAAAATGGAAAACGAAGTAAACGAATGGCGTTACCCATTTTATAAACAGGTGTTGTAAAAGATGCCAGTGCAGCAAGCGCCACGATGATCAGGAGGACATTACTTGTCAGTCCCGCTTCAACGGAGGCCGTTCCTATCACGATACCGCCTACGATACCGATTGTCTGGCCAACCTTGGTTGGAAGACGGGCTCCAGCTTCCCTGAGCAATTCGATGGTCAGCTCCAAAAAAAGTGCTTCCAAAATAGGAGGGAGCGGTATTTCACGACGGGAAGTAACTAATGTGTTCATTAAATCCTTTGGTATGAGTTCATAATGGTACGATAAGGTCGCAACATATACAGGCGTTATTAAAATAGAAAACGCAACGGCGAAAAGCCGAATCAGTCGGAAAAACGAGGATAACATCCAATTTAGGAAATAATCCTCAAAGGAACTAAAGAATTCAACCAGTGTGGTTGGTGCAATCAAGGCTTGTGGTGATCCATCAACGAGTATGGCAATTTTCCCTTCTGCGAGAATGGCTGTTACCCTGTCCGGACGCTCCGTATCCAAAAGCTGAGGGAACGGGGAATTTTTATTATCTGAAATTAATTGAACGATATAGGAACTATCTGTAATGGCATCAAATTGAATACCCTCTATCCTTTCCTTAACCGTTTGGACATTGACTGGATCTGCAATGCCGTCTATGTGCAGGATGTTTATTTTTGTTTTTGAAAGAGTGCCAACCGTTAGCTCTTCAATAAGCAGTTCTTTAATAGGAAGCCTTTTACGAATGAGGTTTACATTTTGCGCTACTGATTCAACAAAAGCCTCCTTCGGGCCGATGACGCTGAATTCAACCTCCGGCGTTGTAATGCCGCGGACAAGCTCCTTTTGGGCAGCCAAAAAGGCAAAATTTTTCCTGTCTGAATCAATCATTAAAAGGACATAGCCATTAAACAATTTCTGTTCGATTACGCTTGGATCATTGCTGATTTCGACGTCAGCAATCGGGATAATTTTCTTTGCATCCTCGATCGTTTCGAAGGGTTTCTCGATTAAATAGGGAAGCGCATTATCCTGTAGAATCGCTTCGTCTATAAGAGAAGAAATAAACGAAAAAGAAAAACGTCTGTTAGTTTGCTGATTGATATAATCAACCTTTTTATAATCATTTGAGCGCTGAAGATAGTGTTCCAGCGATTCTTTTTCTTCCTTTTGTCCCTGTTTTTTTGTAAACCAGCCCATCACGTTATCTCACCGCCGTATTCAGCATTATATTTAATGTTTCCTTTACTGGAAGGATTATGAATTATTATTAATAACTCAAACTTCGCAGCGTGAAATCGGCAAATAAGCCGAAAATAAACAAGTTATGAATAAAAACCTGCATATTTTCGGCTTATTAAAGTTTTTCGATATTGAATTGAAGCATCGTCAGAGGGAAATAGAAAAAGGATGAGTTATAACAAACCAACCAGTTGAAGACCATGAAAAATTCCATCGTCTTCAACAGATTTTGTCACATATTTTGCGACTTCCTTTACTTTTTCTACTGCATTCCCCATCGCCACACTATTTTTTACTGTTAAGAGCATTTCTATATCATTCAGCCCATCTCCAAAGGCATATTGATGTTCTTGGGGAAACCCTAGTTTTTTAACGATCTGTTCGATTCCTTTGGCTTTTGAGCCTCCCTTTGGAAGAACATCGACTGAAACAGGATGCCATCTCACAAAATCAAAGTCGTGAAATTCCTGTTCGTATTGTTTCTCCTCCCCTTCTGGGCAAAATAGGAGAGTTTGATACAATTCACGTCCTTTATAATAATACGGATCATGTGTAGGGAAGCGACTTATTTTTAATGTATCAATGCTTTCTTTAATGTAGGTATGTTCTGGAACATTTGCTTTCATATCTTCATGGTCCATAAAAACAACAGGATGATTATTATGAATAGCTGCTTCAGTTAATTTCTCAAGAGATGGAATCATTAATGGATTTGTATATAACACTTTCCCATTTAATACAACGTATTGTCCGTTATAACTTACAAATGTATTAATATCCAATTCTTTCCGCAAATCTTCAAACATAAAGGGTGCTCGTCCTGTTGCAATTGCTACTACATGTCCATTTTCCTTTAGTTTGAAAATTGCTTTTTTTGCTGAAAGGGGCAATTCTTTATCATGATTAAGCAAGGTTCCGTCAATATCAAAAAAAATAACGCATTTGTTTGTCATTTTTGTTCCAACTTTCGAAGTATAATTAGTTAATTGTATTTGGCTATTTTCATCAATAAAGGTACTACAAAATCAAACTGTTCCTCTTTCAATTAGCTTAACGGATAATTCCTTATTTGTTATATCACCGTTTACTGCTTGAAGGAAAAGATTCTTCCCCATTTCCAGAAGAGGAATTTCTATTGTTGTAATATTCATCATTTTAGCTATTGGTTCATTATCAAAACCAATAATGGCCATTTCATCTGGGATAGAGATATGCTGTTTTTGACAACAGATTACAATTCCAGCTGCGACTTGATCACTTGTTACCAACAGTGCCGATGGTGGTTTATCCAATTTATTTATTTGATTTATTACTTTATCTCCGTCCTCAAAATATAGGCACTTATCGATAATATATTCAGGGTGGTATGGCAAACTATATTTTTCATGAAACTCTCTATATGCAAGCTCCCGATTATGGCTATTAGCCCCCGATTTTCTCCCAATACAATAACCAATTTTTTTATGGCCTTTATGATACAAATATTCTAAGGCATCAAAAAAGACTTTATATTGGTTGACAAAAGTGGATGATGCCTTTTTCCCTTTAATATTTTCACATAGTACAATTGACCCGAATTGTAAATGCTCTTCAATTGTTGACAAATCACATGTTCTCGAACAAATAATTAATGAATCAATCTGCTTTTGTTTTAACATTTGTAATGCTTCCAATTCTCTTCTTTCCATGTAATCGGTTTGAATTAAGACCAACTTATAGTTATTTTCCAATGCTTGCTTGGCTATTCCCTTTAATAACTGAGCGAAATAGGGATGATCAGAGAACGGGAGAACGACACCCATCAACTGGGTTTTTCCCTTACTTAAATGGACGGCATTTATATTTTTAAAATAATTGCTGACTTTAATAGCTTCTAAAACAGCATTCTTTTTTTCTTCGCTTACATAGGGGTGATTATTTAATACACGAGAAACTGTCGTGACAGAAACTCCAGCCATTTTTGCCAAGTCTTTAATATTTGTCATGCTCTCACCTTTTCAAAAAAACGATCATAATCATCATTAAAAACGTTTAGATGACCTCCAATCGATTACCTAAATGATCATTGCAGCTCTTCAAGAATTAGTTCATTTTCTACTGCTATGACCTTATATTACCATATTGTTTATAATGATAAGCTGTTTCGGTTGTAACATCCCCATTGTTTAAAGTAGTAGTTGTTGTTAAAGTTAAGTGAACAAAGCAAAGTATCATTAATTAAGTATAAGAGTCTCTCCTCGCTTTCTATTATTTGTAATGAGTGTAAATTATGAAACGCGTTCCATGTCAATTCCCAAAAATTAGTTTTAAGGAGGGACGTTACCGCTATTACTATTTAAACCCAACATCGGTAGACTATGCTTCTCAATGGTTGACTGATTTGAGGAATTTATGGACTTCACAATTAATAACCTGGGGAACAGTATTTAAATAATAATCCCAAAAACGATTAAAGAGCTGCTTACTATAATTTCAACGCAAAATGGAGTATTTAAGTTACAGCTAAGTCATATATATAACGCGAGTAAAGATAGAGTTTTTCAAGCCTGGACAAACCCTACTATGGCGGCAGTAGTTAATCATAACTACGAATGGAGCAGTACTTGGAAGGAAATATCAAAAACTATATTGGCTAAGCAGGGGGGACTGACGCTTCCACAATTCTGTTCTCGAACAGAGTAGGAAGCTCCTATATGAATTTATCTCAAGATACGATTATTGATGTAAAAGGACTTGTCAAGAACTATGGATCATTTAAAGCGGTGAATGGTGTCGATTTTCAAGTGCGTAAAGGAGAGATATTCGGTCTCTTAGGTCCCAATGGTGCAGGGAAAACGACGACGCTTGAAATGCTGGTGGCCTGCGGAAACCAGACGAAGGAACAGCCATCATTGGTTCCTACGATATTTTACGGGATCTTAAGAAAATAAAGGAACTGATCGGCGTTCAGTTACAATCTACTTCACTTTTTGAACTGCTGACTGTCGAAGAAATCATGAAAATGTACGCAAGCTTTTATCCATCACATCTTTCTATTTCGCAATTAATTGATGATGTGTTGCTTTCGGAGAAAACGAAAAGCCGGATAAAAGGACTTTCAGGTGGTCAAAAGCAGCGTTTAGCGATTGCGCTGGCCTTAGTTCACGATCCGCTGGTCGTTTTTTTGGATGAACCAACAACAGGCTTGGACCCTCAAGCAAGACGAACATTATGGGATATTGTGCTTCAATTAAAGAAGAAGGGCAAAACAATCGTGTTAACCACTCATTATATGGATGAAGCTCACATTCTATGCGATCGGATTGCGATTATGGATCAAGGGGAACTGATTGCTTTGGATACCCCGACTCAATTAGTGAAAAGTCTACAGTCCGATAGCGCTTTGGAGTTTAGAGTCTTACAACAAGATGAGTCCTTTGATTTCTCTTGTATTGAAGGAGTTAAGAAAGTGGGCAATCATAAAGATATCCATGTGCTTTATTCGGATCATTTACAGAACACATTAACCAGTTTAATCCATTTTGCGGCTGAAAAAAATCTTGAATTAGTTGATTTGCAAACAAGGACAGCGACATTAGAGGATGTATTCATTCACATGACGGGAAGGAGTTTGAGGGAAGCATGAAGGCTTACTGGCAGTTAACACTCGCACAGTTGCGGATTTTTCTCAGAAATCGCCAAGTGCTGATTTGGACTTTAGTCCTCCCGATCCTTCTCATGACCATGCTGGGTTTATTTTTAGGCAAAGGGAGTGGACTGTCCCTAACAATCGGATTAATTGATAATGATCACTCATCGTTTTCAAGTAAGTTTGTGAAAGCACTTGAAAAAAATGAAGCCATTCATCTAGAAATACAAAAAGATGAAGGGCTCGCAAAAACGAGTCTGAAAAATGGGGATTTACAACTCGTCGTCACCATTCCAAAGGGTTATGAAACTAGTTTGAAAAATAGCGGGTCACAAGCAAAGCCATTCTCCATCCCTGTTTATTATAATGATACGAATTATGCTGTTTCACAAGTTGGATTAGCGCTTGTCAATGGAGTCATCGATGAGATTAGTAAGCAAAGAGTTTCCTATAAGCCCGCCGTGGTGATGGAATCTCACGGTATCCAAGCTCTTCATTTGCAGTATATTGATTTCTTGGTACCGGGAATTGTGGCGATGATGATTATGAGTAACAACATGAATGGGGTAGCCGGTCAGATTGCAGCCTGGAGAGAGCGGGGGATTTTACGGAGGATGCAGGGGACCACGCTTAAAGCCTCCACGTTTATTGCTGCGCAAATTACTGCACGGCTGCTGATGAATGGATTGCAGGCACTGATCGTCTTACTCGTTGCCCATCTGTTATTTGGGGTTGAAGTCCGCGGTTCCTGGTTCACCTTAATCAGTTTTATCATCCTCGGAACCCTTGCGTTTATGGCAATCGGGTTTATCATTGCGGGGATTGCCAAAACACCTGAAAGTGCTGCGCCGATTGCAGGTGTTCTATCCTTTCCAATGTTATTTTTGGGGGGCGTTTTCTTCCCAATCAAAAATATGCCTGAGTTTCTTCAGCCAATCGTAAAGCTCCTGCCGATTTCACATTTAAGTACGGCAATGCGTGAAATTATGAATGTAGGGGCAGGCTGGGCGAGCTTGGGATTGGAAACTGCCGTATTAGGCGGCTGGTTAATTGCGGCATTTGTGGTTGCTAGTTTTACATTTAAATGGGAGTGAAAAAACAATTTAGGAGGAACAACTTTATGGAACAAAATTACCAAAATCACCGAAGATTTCACCCACTCTTTCATTATATCTTATCGCTATTAGTGGTCATTACCTTGGTAGGTGCTATCGTTTTCGTTATTAAAAATGGAATAAGTTTATCGTCTATTCTCATTTTAGCCATCGTTGTTATCTTGGCTATCATGTTCATCTTAATTCGCCAGTATCCATTGAAGGCACAGGATCGAGCGATCAGAGCAGAGGAGAATCTTCGTCATTATGTTTTGACAGGAACATTACTCGATTCACGACTTACAATTGGTCAAATTACTGCCCTTCGTTTTGCAAGTGATGCGGAGTTACCTGAATTAAGTGCTAAGGCCGCTTCACAAAATTTAAGTCCGGATGATATTAAGAAACAAATTACGAATTGGAAAGCTGACTTTTATCGAGTGTAGGAATTTTTTTACAAAGAAAAAAAGTAACCGTTCTGAATTTTTAAACGGTTACTTTTTTTAATATCATAAGGGTTTAGTGATGATTAATCCACTAGGACCTCAAAGAATCCTCCGCCATCTTTTATTAGTGTCCTCGACGTAAATCCCCTTTGCTTCAATAAAGCGCTGAATCCTTTTTAAGGCTTCTTGAAGCTGTTCCATCGAGGTTGCGTAGGAGCAGCGAATATACCCTTCACCGCTTTCTCCAAATACATTGCCGGGAACGACTGCAACTTTTTCTTGCAGTAATAATTCTTCTGCAAATTGTTCAGAGCTAAGACCGGTTGCTTTTATCGAAGGAAACACATAAAAGGCACCGCCTGGAGTATGGCAATCTAAACCGATTTGGTTGAGCTTTTGAACCATATAGTTTCGTCTTCGCAGGTAACTTTTTTGCATATGTTCCACTTCATCATACGTATTGCGAAGCGCTTCGATCGCACCATGCTGGAGCATATGTGGCGCGCACATGATGGTATATTGGTGAATTTTCAGCATGACCTGAACCAATTCCGCTGGAGCCGCTAGAAAGCCTAATCTCCAACCGGTCATCGCAAATCCTTTCGAAAAACCGTTGATTAAAATCGTTCTGTCGTACATTCCTTCAATCGTTGCAAAGCTTGTAAACGTTTCGTCATAGGATAGTTCCGCATAGATTTCGTCGGAGATGACGAGTAAATCATGCTCTTCAATAATTCTTGCGATTTCGATTAGCTCTTGTTTGTTTAACGTAGTTCCAGTTGGATTGTTTGGTGAACACAACAAAATTGCTTTCGTTTTTTCCGTAATCGCCTTTTTGATTTGTTCGGGCGTTACCTTGAAACCGTTTTCGGGCGATGTGGAAATGGCGATCGGTTTTCCGCCAGCGATGGAAACCAATGGGGCATAGGATACAAATGATGGCTCGACAATCAGTACCTCATCGCCTTGGTTTAAAATCGCACGAAAAGCTATGTCCATTGCCTGACTCGCTCCGATTGTGACAATAATTTGATTCGTTGGGTCATAGTCAACAGCAAATCTTTTCCCTAAGTAGGAAGTGATTTCTTGTCTTAATTCCAGCAAGCCTGGATTAGCTGTATATGAAGTAAAACCCTGCTCGATTGATAAAAGGGTTGCTTCTCGAATATTCCAAGGGGTGATGAAGTCTGGTTCGCCAACCCCTAAGGAAATAACACCCTTCATCCCGGCTGCCAGATCGAAAAATTTTCTAATGCCAGATGGCTGCAGCTGACTGGCGGTTTCCGAAAGATAGTGAGCATAATCCTTTTTCATGGCGAAACAACCATCCTATGATCTTTGTCATTGCCACTTTCAAAAATCACCCCATCATGTTTGTATTTTTTCAACATGAAATGGGTGGTGGTGGAAATCACATTCTCAATCGTTGATAATTTTTCCGATACAAACGTGGCGATTTGATTCATCGTTTTTCCTTCAACGGTTATTGATAAATCATAGGCCCCTGACATGAGATAGAGGGAAGACACCTCGGGATAACGATAAATTCGTTCGGCCACTTCATCGAATCCAACGCCGCGCTTCGGGGTTACCTTTACATCGATCATGGCAATGATGCTTTCTTGACCCTCCACTTTCGTCCAATCGATTAAGGTTGGGTAGCTCATAATTATTTTTTCATCTTCTAACTTTTTAATGGTGTTTCTGACGGTTTCTTCGCTGCACAATGCCATTAACGCAACCGTTTCAATTGATGCTTTGTGGTTCTCTTCGATTATTTTTAAAATTTCAACTTCTTCACTGCTTAGTTTCATTGGAAGCCTCCTCAACTTTATAAACTCTATTTTAGATTTTAAAGGAGGGATTAGGAGAACTCAATTAAAAACTAAAAATTTAAGAAAAGAAAGAGAGATGGCGGACCTTGTCGGAGGATGTATATCCTTCGGTTTTTTTTTAGGTTTGTAATAAGGTTAATGAAATTTCCCGGACAATAGTCGACATTAATTTTAAAAAAATTGGAAGGGAAATCTTTTATTTAACGAGGCTCGTGACAGTTTTTAAAACACAATCCTGGTTCCAAAAAAACGATTTCTTTCCGTATCGGCGGGGTGAATGGAAAATATTGAGTAATATTTAGATAAAAATACCACACTATTAGTATTAATTTTCGAAAAGAGGTAGTCCTATGTTTAAACAATTAGCAGGTGAGAAGTTAATTGAGCTTTTGATTGATTGGGGAGTGGATCACATTTATGGGATGCCGGGCGATTCCATTAATTCGATTATTGAGCCATTAAGAAAGGCCCAAGATAAAATTAAGTTTATTCAGGTGAGACATGAAGAAGCGGGTGCCTTAGCAGCAGCAGCCTATGCAAAGTTGACCGGTAAAATGGGGGTTTGTACCGCCATTGCTGGTCCGGGTGCGATTCATCTATTGAATGGTTTGTATGATGCAAAGCTCGACAGGGTGCCGGTCTTAGCGATTACAGGACAGATTGAATCCGACTTGCTTGGTACCGACTTTTTTCAAGAAGTTAACTTGGAAAGAATGTTTGACGATGTAGCTGTTTACAATCAACGAATTATGTCGGCTGAACAGCTTCCGGCCGTTGTCAATCAAGCGATTCGGATGGCTTATGCCAAAAAAGGCGTGTCCGTTCTTACGATTCCGGATGATATTCCACGGTTTGAGATAGGGAAGGAAGCACGAATAACCTCTAGATTTCATGTGAAGCAAGAAATTCTTCCCCTCAACGAAGATTTGCTTCAAGCGAAGGAACTGATTGAGGCAGCGGAAAGACCGATCATTCTTGCAGGGAGAGGGGTACAGGGCATCCGTGAAACGTTATTAGCTTTTGCGGAAACAATCGCCGCACCGATTGTTTTAACGTTACCTGGAAAAGGAGCGATTCCCGATAAGCATCCCTATTGCTTGGGCGGGCTTGGCTCATTGGTACAAAGGCGGCCTATGAAGGGATGCAGGAAGCAGATTTGCTGATTATGATTGGGACCTCGTTTCCCTTTACTGGTTTTTTACCAGAGAAAGGCCAAGACGATTCAAATTGACCTCGATCCAGCCCAAATCGGCAAGCGCTACACCGTTGATGTTGGCCTGGCAGGAGAGGCGGGGAAGACGCTTGAGTGGTTTAAGGCGCATGTTAGTGAAAAAGAGAATCGCGACTTTTTAGAGAAAAGTCAGGAAAGAATGAAAAAGTGGTGGAGCAAGTTAGATCATCAAGAAGAAAATGTCTCTGTTCCCATTAAACCACAGCGTGTGATCTATGCCTTACAAGAAGTAGCTTCCGATGATGCAGTCTTGTCAGTAGATGTGGGCAATGTGACCGTTTGGATGGCCCGCCATTTTCACATGACGAATCAGAAATTTGTTATTTCTAGTTGGCTAGCGACTCTTGGTTGTGGTCTTCCGGGTGCGATTGCCGGAAAAATTGCCTATCCCTCAAGACAAGTGTTTGCCGTTTGTGGTGATGGTGGATTTGGCATGACGATGCAGGATTTTGTAACAGCGGTTAAATATCAATTACCGATGGTTGTCATTGTTCTAAACAATCATAAGATTGCGATGATTAAATTTGAACAAGAAGTAATGGGCAATATTGAATTCGGTACGGACCTGGTAAACCCCAATTTTGCAAAATATGCCGAAGCTTGTGGCGGGATTGGCTACCGGGTGGAACGCCCTGAGGAACTTCTTCCAGCATTGCAGCAAGCTGTAATCCAAAGTAAACCATGTATTGTGGATGTAATCGTCGATGCGGACGAGGCACCGATGCCAGCAAAAATAAAATTTTCCCAAGCAGTTGGGTATTCGAAGCATATGATAAAAGAGTTATTTGAAGAAGGGAAACTGGATTTGCCGCCGTTGTAGGGGTTTGTGGTGCCTGTCACCCTTAGTGGACACTTGTCCGCCAAGTGTGTACAAAATGAGGTGCCTGATAACCTTAAGTAGTTCAGTTTAGAAGTAGAAAATTATAATAAGAAAACAAATTCTCGTACTAATTGGCAGAGAATTTGGAGCCGCAAATATTCTAGCATATAAATACGCTGGGGGTTATTCGGACAGGGCAAGCAGGAAAATACGAATGGATAGTCCAAAGGCGAGGCTAAATCGGACAGGATGCTATTGTCCACAAGCTAATAGGTAGGAAAGTTTGTAAAGTGAAAACAACTTAGGGTGCTGTTACTTGTACGGGCACTGTCATCATTGTCTTAACGGATTCTTGTCACATTTTTATACGGCGGAAATCTATTTTACAAATCAACAGAAAGATTTAACAGCGCCTTAAAAAAATTAAAAGCGTATAAATTGGTAGAATTTTAAATCAATATGTATTAAGATAACAGAATACCTAAACGGTATGGTTTTTAATTGAATAAGTGAGAACAGGTTCTTTGAGGAGTATTTTTCAAGGATGAAAAGGGAAGTTGGTGCAATTCCAACACGGTCCCGCCACTGTAAAAGGGTAATCAGCGCAATGAGTACGCCACTGATCGTTTTGATTGGGAAGGTATGCGGCTGGTGATAAGCCTTAAGTCAGGAGACCTGCCTGTTTTGACAACGCTGTAAACCTACGGGAGATAGGGAGGTGTTAGATTAGCTTGCTAAATGTAAATAAGGTGACCTGCAGGGGCGCCTCTATATATTAGGCATCTCTAACTTTCTTTTCGATCGTTAGAGATGCCTTTTTTTATTTTAAACAGAGAAGTGAAAAATCGGGAGGTTGTGTAATGAAAAGTAGTAATCTAGGATATCCACGGATTGGGGAAAATCGTGAATGGAAGAGGCCTTAGAAGCTTTTTGGTCAGGGAAAGTAGAAGAAGAGGACTTTCTACTTCAGATGGAACAAATTCGGTTATCCCATTTGCAAAAGCAAAAGGATAACGGAATTGATTTTATTCCTGTAGGTGATTTTACTTTTTATGATCATATGTTGGATACGGCTGTTATGTTTGGTTTCGTGCCAAAAAGGTATGACTATGAGGGAGGAGCCGTGCCGCTTTCCACTTATTTTGCGATGGCACGCGGCAGTGAAACAGCAGTGGCCTGTGAAATGACGAAATGGTTTAACACCAATTATCACTATATTGTTCCGGAGTTGGGTGATGTCAGGCCAGCTTTAATCGAAAACAAACCGCTTAAGGCGTATCGTGAGGCGAAGGAAAAGCTAGGCATTAACGGAAAGCCAGTCATGGTGGGACCTTACACGTTTTTAAAACTTTCAAAGGGCTATGATCCAAAACAATTACCAGCCCTTATTTTACAAATCGTTCCCTTGTATGCGCAAATTTTACAGGAATTAGCACAGGAGGGGGTGGAGTGGGTTCAAATGGATGAACCGATTCTGGTTACATCGGTAACAAAAGATGAGATGAAAACGGTCGCTTACATTTATAAACAATTACAAGAGGCTGCCCCTGAGCTGCGAATCATGCTGCAAACCTATTTTGATTCGGTGGAGTGTTATACGGAAGTTATGGATTTACCGGTTGCAGGGGTTGGCTTGGATTTTGTACACGGATTAGAAGAGAATCTTCAATCTCTCGTAACCTATGGATTTCCAGATGATAAGGTCCTCGGCATAGGATTGATAGATGGACGAAATATTTGGCGCGCTCATTTGGGTGAGAAATGGGCTCTTGTGAAGACGATCATGGGGATTGTACCGAGTGAGCGCCTATGGCTCCAGCCATCATCCAGTCTACTGCATGTACCTGTGACTATAGGTCAGGAGGCGAATCTAGATCCAGTCGTCAAAGAAGCTTTAGCTTTCGCTGATGAGAAATTAGATGAAATTCACTATCTGGTTAAGAGAGCTCGTCACGGTGAGCGTGATAGTGATCGTGATGATGATTTTTTAGGGGCGTTTCATAGGAGCGAGACGGCACTTAATCAATTGGCTCAATCACCAGAAAGAAATCGACACGAGGTTCAGCAGTCTGTAGCGAGCATCCTGCCTCAGAAGGTTGGGCGGGCATCATCATTTGAACAGCGCCGCGAGCAACAAAAGGTGTTGCAGCTGCCTGTACTTCCGACGACGACCATTGGCAGTTTTCCACAAACCTTAGAGGTTCGTCAGCCGGAGAAAATGGCGAAAAGGTGAGTGGACGACGGAAACGTATGATCGATTTATTCAGGATCAGATTAAAGCCTGGATTACGATTCAAGAGGAAATTGGGCTTGATGTCTTTGTTCATGGAGAGTTTGAGCGGACAGATATGGTTAAGTTTTTTGGCGAGAAATTAGGCGGATTCACCTTTACACAAAATGGTTGGGTTCAGTCCTACGGTTCACGGTGCGTAAAGCCGCCTGTTATTTACGGAGATGTGGAGTTTTTGCAGCCGATGACAGTGAAAGAGAGCTTGTATGCTCAGTCCCTTACTGAAAAACCGGTAAAGGGGATGATTACAGGTCCCGTGACCATTCTGAATTGGTCCTTTGTACGGGATGATATTCCAAGGTCAGAGGCTGCTTTCCAAATTGCACTTGCTTTAAGAAAAGAAGTGGAATCGCTAGAAGCGTGCGGTATAAAATTGATTCAAGTAGATGAACCCGCACTCAGAGAGGGACTGCCGCTGAAAAGAGCGTCTTGGGAAAAGTATTTAGATTGGGCGGTTAAAGCATTCCGGATTGCGACATCTTCAGTGCAAGATACAACCCAAATTCATACACATATGTGTTATTGCGATTTCAATGATTTTATTGAACCGATTCATCATTTAGATGCAGATGTAATTTCGATTGAGACATCTCGTAGTCATGGAGAATTGATTTCTGCTTTTAATGAAAACGCGTATTCTAAGGGGATTGGTCTTGGAGTATACGATATCCATAGTCCGCGAGTTCCGGCGTATGAGGAAATGGTCGGTGTGATTGAAAGTGGTTTAAAGGTACTTGAACCAACCCAATTCTGGATTAATCCGGATTGCGGCTTGAAAACAAGAGGGACTGAGGAAACCATCCAGGCACTTCAAAACATGGTGGCGGCAACACTTGTTGTTCGCGATCGACTGGGGTGACAGACACCGTTCGTGGACAAATCAAAGGTTTTGTATTTGTGTCGTGGACAGTTCTGGATGACTAGGCACCATCTGGGGAAAATAAGCTCCTGAGTAATCAGGAGCTTATTTCCCGCTTGTTAATTTGCTGCCAAAATTAAGTAATATAAATTCAGCTTCTTCTTTTGGAGTAGCAATACCAGTTGCTTTACCGACAGTACCACCTTCCAGCTGCCATACAGTATTATGATCTGAATCAACACTGCTAAAGTCGTTATTCTTCCATTTAGTCAGAATTTGAAGTAATTCCTCTTTATCTGTAAATTTGCTTGCTTCTACGATATTGTAAACAGCGTTGATTGTGTCTGGAATCATAGGAATTGCACCCCATTTTTCGCTAGCTTCAATCTTTTGATGGCACATCTTATTCATAACGTTCAGGACATCATCTTCCGTTGAAGATCCAGTTAGACCTGTACTATACCTTATTCCCTCAATTTTGGCTGCTTGTTGGACAGCTTCTTTTGGATTTTCAGAGACTAATTGTTTTACTTCATAGCTACCAATATTTATATATATTTCATATGAACCAATTCCTATGATCGCCAGCCCGATTACAGCTGAAATAATCCACGTATTTCTTTTGCTAATTTTCCTTTTTATTGTTTTCATAGTAAAATCCCCCTGTTCATATAGCCTAATTATATCAAAAATTACCACAATATAGGGAGGTTGTGTTCGTTCAGAATCTTTTTCCCTATCAATTGCCAGTTAAGCATAATGTTAAAGCCGAATAAAATAAAAGTGACAGGCACCGTTCGTGGACAAATAGTGGGTTTTGTCTTTGTGGGGCGGACAGATATCTACTGGATTTCAGCATAAAATTTCAAAAGCTATTTAAATAGATTAAAAGAAAAAATGAGGTATAAATTTCTTCTTCTAGATTCATAATAGTACTAAACTTTTAATTTTATATTTTTGGAGAGGGAGTAATGGTAATGACAATGTCCATGGTTACACCGTTCACGATTGCAAGACTCGCAGATGAAAACGAAATAAAGGAACTTCATCCTGTTCTTGGGTTTGGGGCTGATTGTTATGAGGCTGGCATGATTGAGGTTTTGAAGGAATTGGCTGAAAGGGAGTTAATGAATCTTCCGCCAATAAAGTTATCCGAGTTGACTAATGGGTATCAAGGGAAAGTGGACCTTCATTACTTATTATTAAAAAATGCTTTAACCCCTCAGCAAATTAAACTTTTAGAGGAATACAGCGATCAATTTGAATTTTTAAATGGCTCAGCGGCATCCGATTATTTCATTGCAGGATTTTTGCATGGTTATCGGTATTTGAAATCTGAAGCGGCTAACCGTAACACCTACTGACCAAGTTGTTAAAATTTAATTATGTATTAATATTCATAAAATATTATAAATATTATGGGTAAGTGGTAAGGTACTAGGCTTAAACCACTTACAATTAAAGGATTGTCGAAACTTGTAATATGAAAACATTTGAATATTGAAAGCGTTTTCTTGTATAATAAAGTCAGGCGGATGGCACGCGTGGTCATCATGGTATTTGGCGTAGGCGGGGGCCAGTACTTTATTTTTAAGTGAATACTAAGTAACTAGATAAACATTAATTATTCCTGAAGCCAAAAATAAATGGTCTAAAAGGTAGTCTGTCGCGGGATCTTGTTGGAGAAAAAGGTAAAGGGGAGAGAAATGTGGAAAAAAGGAAAATCCTATTGGCTGATTTTATTCAGGAAGACCGATTTGAACTAAATTCCTATCTTACTTATTTGTTTAATCAACTTCATGAATATTTTCCAAAACAGGTGGACGATAAGATGATCAATCAATAAGGAGATATAATAAAATTGTAGAGTTCGGAAGGTAAAAGCGATTTTTTTATTCTTTATCGGAATAAAAAAATCGCTTTTTTACCGTGCACTCAGGTTCCCCAGAAATAAATCATGGTAAAACCTTATTCAATCTAAGACGAGTGCCAATTCCACGTCATTTCTCATGTTAATTTATTGTTTTGCACCATTAGATATCGTGTGAAGCACGACAGGAATAAAATCTGCATAGGTATCTAAATAATAATCAGCTAAAATGTTTCTGTTTTGAAAAGCCACCGTTTTAATTTTTAACTCACGAGCTGGAATTAAATCCAAGTCACGGTCTCCTACAACTAAATCTATGTTGTATTTTTCCACCACAGATTCATAAGAAGAAATATGAGGTTTTCTGATGAATCCATCTTCTTCAACGGAAACAATTTCTTTGAAATATTTTTTTAGCTGGAACTTTTCCAGGAGAGCGATTGTCGACACTTTATCTCGGTGGGTAACGATAACGTTGTTGTCAACTGATGCTAGGACATCCTCTAAATGTTCAAAAGGTTTACTCGTCATTTTTGCATAAGCATTATAAAGCATTTGATATTCATCTCGTTTGTTCTCATCAATTCCATAGTGTTTAAATGCAGTTTTGGAATCGATTTTCAGCCATTTCAACACTTCGTTTTTATCAAGTTCTTTTTGACTTAATTGGACAAACCCCTCTACAAGCGATGGATATGTATCAAAAAGTGTTCCGTCGAAATCCCATAATATATTAATAAAAATCCCCCACTTCAACTGTTTTCAGCTTACGCCAAGGAAAAGAACTACTACCGTACCTATTTTATAAGAGGTATTCGGGTAAAACAACAAAGAAGCCTTTTCCACTCCTCAATCGATTAAAAAGTTTAAGTAAAATTCTCCTTTGAAAATCATATTCTCCACAATCTATACAAATACTACTTTCGTTTGTATGGTTTTTTTACAAAAAAAGGAGGATTTTCAATTGGTAAAACCGTTTTCCGTTTTTTTGGTTTCATTATTTGTTATTGTAGGACAGCTTTTTCCTGCGCTTGTCTATGCTGCAAAGGCAGATCGTACTGTTCAACTGCGTTTGCTTGAGACTACTGATGTGCACATGTTCCTAGCGAATTATGATTATTATCAAACAAAGCAGGACGACAAGGTTGGTTTGGTAAAAACCGCAAGCCTTATCAAACAAGCACGAAATGAAGTGAAAAATTCGATGCTGTTTGATAATGGCGACGAGATTCAAGGTAATCCTTTAGGTGACTATGTTGCCAAAGTGAAGGGATTAAAGAAGGGCGAAGTCCAGCCTATTTACCGTGCATTTAATTTGTTAGGCTACGATGCTACCACAGTTGGTAACCATGAATTTAATTATGGCTTAGACTTTTTAAACGAAACACTTAATGACGCGAAAATGCCTGTTGTCAATGCTAATGTGTATAAGGCAGGAACAGAAAAGCCCTATTTTGAACCATATGTCATTTTGAAGAAAAAAGTGGTAGATGATCGCGGGAGAAAGCGAACGATAAAAGTCGGTGTGATTGGTTTTGTTACGCCACAGATCATGGAATGGGATAAAGGAAATTTAGAAGGAAAAGTTACGACGAGGTCCATTGTGGAATCAGCGAAAAAATATGTTCCAATTATGAAGCAGAAAGGTGCAGATGTCATTTTGGCCCTTGCTCACACGGGGATAAGCGCTGAACCATATCAACCAGGAATGGAAAATGCCGCCTACTATTTGACACAAGTAAACGGCATTGATGCTGTCTTCACGGGTCATCAGCATAACACCTTCCCAGGTCCGGTATATAAGGATTTACCGAATACGAATCTCGAGCAGGGAACAATCAATGGGAAACCGGTTGTAATGGCGGGGGCATTCGGCAGTCATCTTGGATTAATTGACCTGCAATTACAAAAGCAGCGTGGAAAATGGAATGTAGTTAGTGGGAAAGCATCTTTACGACCGATTGTCGATGCAACGGGTAAATCTATTGCTGCAACCGATGAGAAATTAATGAATGCGATTTTACCAGAACATGAGGCAACGATTAAATATGTAAGCCAGCCTGTCGGTGAAACGACAGCTCCTATTTTTAGCTATTTTGCACAGGTTCAGGATGATCCTTCTGTTCAAATTGTTAATAATGCTCAGGGTGCCTATTTAATGGAAAAACTAAAAGACCCAGCCTATAGTAAGTATGCAGGTATCCCTGTTCTCTCAGCGGCAGCGCCATTTAAAGCAGGCGGACGAATGGGTCCAGATTATTATACTGACATCCCTGCCGGAACATTAGCGATAAAAAATGTCGCGGATTTGTATTTGTATCCGAATACACTACAGGCTAAATTAGTTACTGGAGCCCAGCTTAAGGAATGGTTAGAAATGAGTGCCGGGCAATTCAATCAAATTGATCCAGCTAAAAGTGGCGAGCAGCCATTAATTAATCTCGCTTTTCCGTCGTTTAATTTTGATGTGATTGACGGAGTGCAGTACCAAATCGATGTGACAAAGCCTGCTAAATACGATTCAAATGGTAGGGTGATTAACCCGGGTTCCCGTCGAATCGTTAATTTAACTTATTTGGCTAAACCTGTTGCAGCAGATCAGAAGTTTATTGTTGCAACCAATAACTACCGGGCTTCAAGCACAACCTTCCCTGGAGTAAGTCAGGGTGAGATGGTTTTAAAGGCACCTGATGAAAACCGCCAAATTATCACGAATTATATTGTAGCAAACAAAACGATTAATCCATCAGCCGACCAAAACTGGTCCCTTGCTAAATTCAAAGGTACAGCGACAACAGTATTTGATTCTTCACCGAAAGCGCAAGCCTACGCTGAAAAGTCCCTAAACATTAAATTCCTTGGGTCATCCAGCGGAGGATTTGCAAAATATTCGATTGATTTAAAGTCTGAATAACTATCCATTGAAAAAAGACCACTTGGGTGGTCTTTTTTCATGTCTTATAAAGTGGATCATCTGGTTCAGTTGCGGTTAAGTTGTCTTTAGTTTCGGATGGCTGCTTTTAGTTGCAGATAGCCGTCTTTTATTGCAAAAAGCCCCAACTTTTAAAATGCCTCTATTAAAAACGAATTGTTTCATTCAGCAATCTTAGCATATCGGCAAAGTCAAAAGGAGCTTCTTTCCTCGTACTTTCTGCAAATTGGGAGACAAGCTTCAATGTTTCGATACTTTGTACAGGATAGTGACCTGCAGCGCTTTCAGCGGACAACATGACTGCATTCGTCCCATCCATTACGGCTTGAAAGACATCCATGACCTCTGCCCTTGTTGGTAAAGGGTTTTCTACCATTGATTGCAACATTTGTGTAGCGGTAATGACATAGGTATCCATCCGGTTACACTCGCTAATCATCGCTTTTTGCAGCAGGGGAATCCATTGGTATGGCAGCTCCACCCCGAGATCGCCCCGAGCAATCATTACGGCATCCGTCACCTTACAGATTTCTTGAAAATTTCGGATTGCCTCGATGGTTTCTATTTTTGCTACTAACTTTTGGGCTTGTCCTCTTTTTGCAAGCTCGATAAAGCCGCGCACTTCTTGGAGATGCGATGCCCTTCGGACAAATGAGCAAGCAATGAAATCAATTTCTTCTTGTAAAAGGAAATGAATATCCTGTTTATCTTTTTCGGTAATGGCAGGTAAACTCGTAACAACACCTGGAAGATTTACTCCTTTATGGGAAGATATCTCTCCGCCTGATTTGACCGTGGTGACAACTTTTGTTTGATCTACTTGCGTAACAGTTAATTCCACAGCACCGTCATTGATTAAGATAGTATTCTCTGGTTTCACATCTTTAACTAAACCTTCATAATCAACACTTGCCTGATCCTCGTTACCTACTACTTGATCAATATGAAGTGTGAAAGGCTGCCCTGTTTTTAATGTGACTTTTTCACCTTCTACATTCCCCAGACGTATTTTCGGCCCTTGGAGGTCACCTAACAATTTAATTGGCTGCCCTGTTTCATCACTCAGTGATTTTACTAATCGAATAATTTCGTGGTGGCTCTCATGGGTCCCATGGGAAAAATTCAATCGGGCGATCGTCATTCCATGATTAATCAGTTCAGTGAGGATTTTCTTATTATTACTGGCAGGTCCAATGGTACAAATGCGATCAATTGACAAACGTATCACCTCAAATTTATAACTGGAATTTATTGTGCCCAAAGATTGGGAAATAGTTGCCTGCCACGATCAACAATCTTTTCTCTTCTTTAAAAGAAAAATCCCTTACGTTAAGCATCATTTTAAAAATAGGCAGAAATACTTGTACAATCAAGAGCTCAAGTGCCTTTCTACCCACTCGTGTCCTCGTGTCATAATTTTATAATCACTTAACATTTTTTTACACTATCACAATAAAGGATTAACAAATTACGAGTATTCTAGATTTGTGTTTAAGCAAACAAAGGGATTGGAGTGAGAGGTTTGTTAAAAAAGTTTAAGAAAAAGAAAAGGCTGATTGCTGGACTTACCTTAAGTACGTTTCTTCTAGGATCTGTCGGCGTTTCCGCAGCACAAAATGGTGCATTTGGAAACAATCTAGTTGGAAATCAAGCAGATGGTTCCGTTCAAACTCCTGTTAACCAGTTGATCACACCGGCTGGGAAGCAAATTGAATTTGGTGGCAATCCTATTTCCGTAGCTGTTAATCCAAATGGAAAGACGGCTGCAACGATTGTTGGTCGAAGCGATTATGGCGGAAAAGGAATCAATGTCGTCGATCTTGCTACTGGAAAATTAACTACCCAAGATTTAAATTTAGGCCTTTCTACGATGTGGGGATTAGCTTATTCGAAGGACGGAAGTCAGCTTTATGCAACTGGCTCTAAGAGCGGTAAAGGTAAAGTTGTCGTCATGTCTATTGGAGCAGATGGGACGCCTGCCATCCAAAAAACGTATACCCTTCCCAATGCAACTGTTGGTGGAAATATCAACCCGCTAGACCTAACAGTTGGACCTCAAGGACAGCTTCTGGTTGCTCTTAACCGTGATAACAGCCTTGGCGTTATCGATCCGCAAACAGGCACCGTAACGGCCAAAATTCCAGTCGAAAATGCTCCTACAAGTGTTTTAGTTAATGGCAATCTCGCTTATGTAACAAACCAAGGTGGTAGAGTTGCTAAAGCAGGAGACACGACTGTTGACTCTTCTGGAACTCAAGTGGTTGTCGATTCTAAGACAGGTGCAACTACAACAGGATCCGTTTCTGTCGTTGACCTTACTACGAACACAGTGGTTAAAACCATTCCAGTTGGCGTGCAGCCTGAACGGATGACGCAATCCGGTCAGTACATATTTGTAACCAACACAAACAGTGACACGGTTTCAGTGATTGATTCCAAAACAAATAATGTTGTCCAAACGATCGACATTAAACCATATCCAAATGCTCCAAAAGGATCTGCACCGAACGCTGTAAAAATGGTAGATGGTAAGTTAATGGTCAGCCTTGGCCGTGACAACGCCATTGCGGTCTATGACTGGCAAGGTCCAGATAAGGCTCCTGAATTACAAGGACTCCTGCCGACAGCATGGTTCCCAGTTGATATCGCAGTGGATTCTGCAAATAAAAATCTAGTTGTTGCCAATGCGGATGGAATAGGTTCACGCGGAGCGGCACGTGACTTAACGATTCAAGGTATTACCGTACATGGCCACTCTTCTTATGCGCAAGAAGGATCACTTTCATTGATCCCATTTCCAAAGGCTGAGGATCTGGTAAAGGGCACAAAGCAGGTATACGCTGACAACAACTGGTACGGCTTAAAAGATCTAAACGCTAAGCCACGAGAAAATAAGAAACCAGTTGCGATGCCTGAACGAGTGGGCGAGCCTTCAACGATTAAGCACGTATTCTATATTATCAAAGAAAACAGAACGTATGACCAAGTACTTGGTGACCTTGGAAAAGGAAACGGCGAACCAGCTTTAACGCAGTTCCCACAACAAGTAACTCCAAACTTGCATAAACTAGCTAGCACCTTCCCGCTTCTAGACAATATGTACACTTCAGGTATCCAATCAGCAAGCGGACACCAATGGGTCATGCAAGGAACCAATACAGATTATGAAGATAAAGAAACAGATACAGCGAATGTAAAAAGTTACCCGGGTGGGGCGGGGGACGCAATGGCATATGCACCTACAGGCCACTTATGGGATCAAGCAGCGAAATATAATAAATCGGTGGAGAACTTTGGGGAAGATACGACTGGCTTCACTGGTCCAGAGCCATTCGGAAATTGGACAGACTGGTGGAAAGATTACCAAATCCTTTCCGGTGCGCAGCAAGGTAACCTTCATGTACCAATTGGTGACTACCAAGCAACAAATGATATTCCGTCACTTGGACCGATTACGTACAAGCCGTTCCCAACATTTGATACGAATATCCCGGATCAGTACCGTTTTGAAATTTTCAAGCAGCAATTTGAAAAACACGTGAAAAATAATGACCTGCCAGCATTGAATACCATGTGGGTAATGGATGATCACACGGCTGGAAACTCAACAAACAATCCAACACCACAAGCGATGGTTGCTGACAACGACTTGGCTGTAGGTAAAATTGTTGACTTGATTTCACACAGCCCATACTGGAAAGACTCGGCTATTTTTGTCACAGAAGATGATGCACAAAATGGATTAGACCACGTTGACGGCCATCGTGAGCCTGCCTATGTGATTAGTCCTTGGGTGAAAAAAGGGATTACGGATAGCCACTATTGGACGGTCATCAACATGGTCCGCAGTATTGAACAAATTCTCGGACTTCCTGCGATGAACCAAAACGATGCAGCAGCAGAGCCGATGAGTGAGCTCTTTACAGATAAGCCAGACTTCACACCATACAATTTTGTAGCAAACCAAATTCCGCTTGACACGTTAAATGGCCAACCAGGCTCCAATACGGCAGCACTTGCCAACACAACTAATGTGACACCAGAGGCAAAAGACCTGTCGACGAAGTGGACGGAATGGTCGAATAAACACAAGGATCAATTTTCTGGAAAGCATGCTTCACCAGATGCCGTCAATGCCAACATGTTAAACCATTCCGTTTGGTATGCAACAAAAGGCTTTGATAAACCATATCCAGGTGAGAAAAAGGCTCTGTCACCAGATGAAGTTCAGCAACAACCTGAAAGCAGTGCTCCGTCTCCTGCTAACAATTAATGTTTCTTTTTAGAGGAGTTTGGTAATGGAAACAAATAGCTGCCTTTTAAAGGTAGCTATTTGTTTTTAACCGGATTATTGCTCAAGGTTTACCAAAGAGTTCCCTTATTTTATCTCAGGGGAGAAATCAATCACTCATAAGAGGGGGGCCGATTTCGGGTTATTCACGCCCGAAAAAAATGACATGAAGAGATTAATAGATGAAACGATGAAACGTGCCATTCTGATTGTAACCTTAATTGTCCTTATTCTCGTATGGGGTGGAATGTCTGCACTGCAAATTCAACGGGATTACCTGCCCGAAATCAATAATTCAACGCTAACCGTTAGCGTTCGTGCAGAAAATTATCAAGCGGATCAAATAAAAGCAAAGATAACAGAACCAATTCAACAGGCGGTCAGGGTAGTGGATGGTCTTCAAGATGTAGAGACGAACTCATTTAATGGCGGTTCAGTGGTCAGTCTTAATTTTCCGATGAATTATAATATGGAAAATGCGGAGGCACAAGTATCGAAGGCTTTAGAGGGTATCTCAATGCCTACGGGTGTTGATAAGCCTTTGGTCACACGTCTTAGTACACATTCTCTGCCAATTATGAGAATCAGTTTAACCAGTTCTTCTGCCAATATTACGGAAAACATGCTCCGAACGGCGATTCAAGAAGATGTTGTCAGTCGATTGAAAACAGTCCCAGGCGTAAATGATGTTCGAGTATCCGGGGGCGGAACGGCCGGATATGCCGTCAACCTGCGAACCAATGCTCTAAAAAAATTGGGAATAACCGTAAATGACGTCAAACAGTCACTCGCAGAGAACCATTCAACAGGATTAGAAGGAAATGTGTCAAACAACCAAATTTCGATTCCGATCCAAGTTTTGGGATGGGGATTAAATCAACAAGATCTATCACAGTTGCCTATTCATAGTCAAGACGGGAAAACAGTCCCGCTTTCTCAAGTAGCGGACATTTCAAATTCGATAGTAAATTTGCAGACGGTTTCGAGAACCAATGGGAAGCCTAGTGTTCTTTTAGATGTAATGAAAACTCCATCTTCCAATATTACGGACGTAGCCGAGCGACTAAGGAGCAAAATGAAGGATATTCCTGCCTTAAAAAATAAGGATATCCAACTTTCAATCCTCTTTGATCAAGGTGCGCAGGTTAATGAGTCATTAAAAGGTCTTATAAATGAGGGCTTACTAGGCTGCTTGTTTTCCATGGTTTGTGTGTTTCTATTTTTCCGTAAAGTTCGTTCCACTTTATTAATCGCTCTTTCGCTGCCAATTTGTCTTTTGGCAACAACTGGGATATTAAAATTAATGGGAATCAGTCTGAACATTCTTACTGTTTCGGGACTCATTGTTGCAATGGGCAGAGTGGTCGATGACTCGATCGTGATCCTTGATAATATGAACCGAAAAGTGCATGAGGCAAAAGGGAAAAACAGCTTTCATTTCTTAACAAATGCCGTGTCCGAAATGATTCCGGCGATTGTATCGTCAACGGCCACAACCGTTGCCGTCTACATTCCCATTGCCCTTATTGGCGGAATGGTAAGTTCTGCTTTTTCAGGATTTGCTTGGTCTGTTGTGATTGCACTGGTCATTTCCCTATTTGTATCCATCTTGGTTGTACCAACCCTTTACAACCTTTTTTGGAAGGGTAAACCAATCGCCGTTGGTGATGATTTAGAACCATTTGCTCATAAAATTTTCACCTGGGTGTTTGGAAACAAGAAAAAAGTGGTCGCAGCCTTTCTTGCCTTATTTTTGCTTACTTCAGTGGGAGCCGCTTTTCTTCCAGTTAATTTTTTACCAAGGACCACCAACACTGGTCAAATCGGTGTCCAAGTGGAAATGCCTCAGAATACTTCTTTAACCGAAGTGGAAGCCCAAGTGCAAAGAGTGGAAGCGTTAATGAAAACAAATCCGAAAGTGGATTCCTTTTCTTCCGGACTAGGTTCGTCATTTACTCCTCAATCGGATGATGTTTTTGATACAGGAGGGGGCTGGATTCAGAAACCGAATATTGCTAATTTGTCTGTAAACGTTAAGCAAGGAACCGATGTAGCTGCTTTTACCATCGAATTGCAGAAACAATTAAATTCTTTGTCCAGCAAGGCAGTTTACACGGTTTCAAATGCAAGCATGGCTGGCGATGATTCACAATTGAAGATTAATCTTACAGGATCTGATAGTCAGACGCTGGAATCGATGGCACAAACAATCCGCAACCAGCTAAAATTGGTTCCTGGACTAGCTGTGCAGGGGACGGCGGATGATCAAGATCATCTAACCCAGTATCAGATCACGCTTAATCGGAAGGCAATCGAAAATAACGGAATTAAGCTGGGGGATGTTTTAAATCGGATTCAGCAATATACTGCAGAAGGAACAAAAGGGGTCATCTCGATTGACCAAAATACCTTTCCAATTGTCATCCATTCTAATTTGCAATCTGGTACCTCTAAAGACATTTTTTCGTTAATGGCGGGGAGACATTTTTGAATAATAAAGGTCAAAATGTGACATTTGATCAGCTTGCATTACTAACGCCAAATTCTGGTCCATCGGTGATTCAAGAGAAGGATTCACAACCGTTTGCCGTGGTTACCGCGAACATCACTTCAAGTGATATCGAAAAGGTGACGAACCAGGTCAAAGTTGCCCTGGGGGAAATGCCGTTACCAGAGGGCGTGAAGTATTCCTTCGCGGGTGCGCCGCAGCAAGTATATGAAATGATTTATGAAATGGCGATTGCGTTATTCTTTTCGATTCTGCTTGTGCTATTAATCATAAGTGCTGTTTTTCGGGGATGGAAAGCACCACTTTCCGTTTTAATATGCATTCCATTAGCGTTTATCGGCTCTGTAATTGGAATGTTTATTTTTGGAAAGGAATGGAATCTTGCGGCATTCGTTGGCTTATTGATGCTAACGGGAATTGTGGTTACCAACGGGATTGTCCTCGTTGATAAAATTGAGAGAAACATGGCAAGCGGGATGAAGGGGAAGAGGCATTTTACAAGGGACACTTTCTCGTGTACGGCCGATCCTGACGACTGCCTTCACCACCATTTTAACCGTGCTGCCTCTTGCACTATCTTCCCGGACAGATACGGTCATCTCGCAAACCCTTGGGATCGTTGTTGTTGGAGGGCTAATCAGTTCAACCTTTATTAGTTTATTTATGATTCCGATTAGTTATAAATGGCTGCATCAAACGCGTCGTAAAGTTTCGCCTTTAAAGCAAGTAAGCGGGGGGAACTAACAACGATATAGGTTATTTAAGATGTGGGAGGAATGGAAAAACGATGATAGAGGAAAAAGCAGCAGTTCAACATCCATAAGTGGTTCAGTTTTAAGATAGAAAAAATAAATTTACACCATAATTTAGAGCCCAATTCGCATATGAATTGGACTCTTTATTTTTATTGATCTATCAACGTTTTATTAGATTAAAAATAGTATACCAATTAGATGGTGGCCTATAGCTGTGGGTCATCTGTCATTTTAAAGTTAAATTAAATGTTGATCTCGCTGCCAAATGACGAAAAAAGTCTGAATGAATTGAAATTCTTTATTTTAGAAACCCTCGCATTCGGACTATCATAAGCAATTTCCTGCTAGCCCTGTCCGAATGACCGCCTGATTCGGGAGCGTATTATATGCTAAAATATTTACTAATTTGACTCCAAATTCAATGTCAATTAGTAGGGGAATTTGTTGTCTTATTATAATTTTCTACTTCAAAACTAAACCTCTTATTAACATCCAACTGCTGCTTTTTGTGTGCAATTCATTTTCTAGGATCCTCACCCGATCCACTCACAGTTTTCTGGGTCATTGAAATCCATATGCTTTGGTATGGCCCCATCTGGAACTTCTCCATCTTGGCAAAGGTAGTAATGTCTAATTGGCTTTAGGTCGTCATCTAACTCATAGACTAGCGGGATGCTATTGGGAATATTGAGGCTGGCCACGCCATCGTCAGGGATGTTGTCAAGGTATTTAATAAGTGACCTTAAGGTATTGCCATGTGCTGAGATGATGACACGTTGATTGTGTTTTAAGCTTGGAACAATCTGTTTATGCCAATAAACCAAGGCACGATTTTCCGTATCGAGAAGGCTCTCAGTTAGAGGAATATTTCCTTCGCCGATCCCGGCATATTTGGGGTCGGATAGGTCGCATAAATGACCCTCGGGGGAAATGGCTAGAGGTTGAATAGTGGCGGACCTCCGCCATTCATTTACTTGTTCCTCCCCGAAACGTTCGGTAATCTCATCTTTATTCATCCCCTGTAATGCCCCATAATGTCTTTCATTTAATCTCCAGGATTTATGGACAGGAATCCAGACAAGGTCCATTTCATGAAGGATAATCCATAACGTTCTGATGGCACGCTTCAGAACGGACGTATGGGCAGCATCAAAGATAAATCCATGCTTCTTGAGGATTAAGCCCGCTTCTCTTGCCCCATTATAGCCATCATCAGTGAGGTCAACATCTGTCCATCCAGTGAATCGATTTTCAAGATTGTAAAGGCTTTGCCCATGCCGAATAAAAACAAGCTTCTTCAATTTTTACCACCTGAATCCGTTTTTTATTTAGTATGTACCTAAATTCTGTCGTGCCTGCACCCCGCTTGAAATTTGTTAAAAAATAATTTGCTCCTGAATGCAAAAAAAGACCTTCAAATAGGAAGGTCTAGTTGCTGGCTTTGGGAGGTAATGTTTCCGCTTAAAGCTCCGTTAATTGTAGGTCCCATTTTTAGCAGCCTTCTCAATTGGAATCGGTTTTTGCTGCTGGATCAAAAAGAAAAACACCCCAAGCAGCACAAGCAGACCACCGGCATTTGCGAACTGACGAGCCGCTCTCCTAGTAAAAAGAAAGCCAGGATGGTTGCACCCACTGGTTCTCCTAAAATACTCATGGAAATCGTCGTTGCGTTGACGAAGTTTAATAGCCAGTTATTAATCACATGACTCATAGTTGGAACACTCGCTAATAAAAGGAAGATTCCCCATTCAGGGGCCTGATAGCCACCAAAAGCAACGCCTGTACATAGGTTGTAAATCGTCAAAATAATGGAAGCAAATAAAAATACACTAAAGCTATAAATCCAATGTGATACTTTTTTTACCGTGCTTTGGCCGATTAATAAATAGCCAACCACGGCGATTACACTAAAAAAAGAAAGGATATCACCGAGAATGGCTCCCTTGCTTAAGCCGAAATCACCCCAGCCAATCATGACGGCTCCAATTATAGCAATTCCCATCGTCAATAATGCGGATGCTGTGGATCGTTCTTTAAACAGCAAAAAGCCGCCAACTAACGAGACAATCGGCTGTAAGGCTAAAATGATCGTTGAGCTAGCTACTGTTGTTAGCTTCAGAGACCCGAACCAAAGAACAAAATGAAACGCTAAAAACATGCCGGAAAAGAGTAAGAAGATCCAGTCTTTTTTTCTTATTTTCTTAAATTCCTCTCGCTTTTTCCACACAATCGGCAGCATCAGGATACTCGCAAACAACATACGATACATACTCAAAATAGAAGCAGGCGCGGCTGACCACTTCACAAAAATAGCCGAAAACGATATGGCAATAATAGAAATGATGAGAGGCATGCTGATGGATCTCGAACGGTCTACCTGTTTCATGTTATCCCCCTATAGTAACTTCTTCCTTTAATTTTACTACAAATTTCGGTGACAGGCACCGTTCGTGGACAAATTGATGTTTTGTCTCTGTGTGCCGGACAATGTGGTTTTTTTAAACAAAAAAAATATCCGGCAAAATGCCGGATAAAAGAAATATATATAAAAGGGGGTTTATGAAAAAGATCTTGTCCGTTTCATGTATTTATCTTAACCTTTAATAATGAACAAAGTATGAATAAATAATTAAGGTTATTTAAAATTGTCGCTGACGAATTAAAAAGGTTAATCGGTAATAAATTTATATCTTAAAATGGCTGCCAGCCCTGCCCCATGTTTGAATTCCCCATTTTTAACCAAGGCCTTTAATTCCTCCATGCTGATTTTATGTAGTTCAATTTGTTCACTACTTTCCAATTTTTGTACGGACGCCGTTAATCCAGCAGCGGCAAACAAAAAGATTTCTTCACTGGTTGAGCCAGGTGAAGGATAAAAGCTTCCTAACTCTAACCATTGTTCGGCGGTATAGCCTGTTTCTTCCTCCAATTCCTTTTTTGCAGTTTCCATTGGAGGGGCGCCATCCGTGTCAATCATCCCAGCAGGCAGCTCCCATTCCCAGCTTTTAATCGAATGACGGTATTGTTTTAAACACAAAATTTTGTGGTCCTCTGTAATCGGCAGGATACAAACCCCTTTTGCAAATTCTAAATATGAGAAGGTCTTTGCCTCACCATTCGGAAGGATGACTTCATCTGTCGTAATCCCGAAGCGATCCACTTTTTTCTTCATCGAACTGCTTATCTTCCAAACCATACAATTCACCTCATTAATATGTTGAGGGGATGTGCCCCACGGTAAGCTTATTTTACCAGAACAAACGGTGACAGGCACCGTTTGTGGACAATTCGAACGAAATGTCCGCCTGGGGGAGACATGAGTGTGGTGTTTCTTGCATTTAAGGACATCTACCTCTTTAAGTCTTGAAGGACTTTTTGTTATACTTGAAGTAAATGCATTTATAGTGAACTCAAAAACATGTCTGTTCATACTGCATGATCTCGTGCTAACAATTTTCTTCCTTGCTGAATTTTATATAATAAAGTCTTCTCAAGGATTTTGTATTTTGATGCTTAATCTGATTGATATGGAGGAGTGGTTTTGATGGAAGTAGGAGAGCAGAGGAATTTTGTTTATATCCCGTTGTTGGGCATGATTGAATCTGGTGACACGAAGAGCGAAACATTAGCCAGAATTAGAAAAGCTGAGGTTAAAAGGGAAATTGCAGATAAAAAATTGCGCCGTAGACTACAAAAGGAGTATCCAGGGTGCGAGATTGTTAAAATTGGTAACCACTGGACAATCAAACCAAAAAAGTAACGTTACGATGACAGGCACCGTTGGTGGACAAATTGATGTGTTTGTCCATCAGGGGGAGACAGTTGGATTTGTGTTCATGCCCTCTTGAACATTAAGTCTAACTCCCTCTATCTCTTTTATGTTAATTACATTACAAATGAGAAGGTGCTACTAAAGGTGGTAGTGCCTATTCTAGTTTTATGATACTATTTTAGAGTACCAAATAATTGTATTTTCATACAAATGAAAAGGCAAACTAATTGAAAGATTAGGACGCAAAGCTACGGGTCTAAGGCATAAAGTATGCTATGATAGCCGAGTTGCCGATGGAATTAGGATAGCGATGTTCCTATTTTTCAGGTGCATCTTTTTTTATTTTAGGGGAGGAATTATCACCTATTATGTCCATACAGCAGGTAATTGAAAATGAAGACTTTTACCACGTTTTTCAGCCGATTTTTGAGATAAGTAATTGGAGAAAAGTAGGGTATGAAGTTCTTTTAAGAACCAAATGTGCAATAAATCCAGAAAAAATTTTTCAAGAAGCCAAAAAAGAGAATCAGCTTTTTGAATTAGATTCGCTGTCAATAAGGAAAGCTGTGCGAACCTTTTTTTCGGAAGTATCTCAAAAGGACGGCTATTTGTTCATTAATGTATTCCCTTCATCGATCATACATCCCAAATTCCCTTCCCTTCTAAACACTGTTATTGCGGAGAAAAACATTTATAGTCAACAGGATTGCATTCATACTAAAATTGTGTTTGAAATCGCTGAATCAGAAATGATTTCAGATGTTCATTTTGAAACCTTTAAGGAAAGAATAGCTCAAATCAAGGAACATGGAATTCTCATTGCGATAGATGATATTGGCAAAGGATTTAATACCTTACAACTATTAATTGAAATAGCTCCAAACTTTTTAAAATTAGATCGATATTTTGCTAAAGACTTGTTTCTCTCAAAACAAAAACAGACTATGATTGATTTACTCATTAAATATTGTGACCAACATAACTGTAAGCTGATATTAGAAGGAATTGAAAAAGATACTGAGCTAGCGGCTGCCAAATATATTGGCGTTCGTTTCACACAGGGGTATTTGTTGGGAAGACCTGGGATGTTGGAGTAATGGTGACAGGCACCGTTTGTGGACAAATCAATATAGTTGTCCGTGTGGGGAGGACAAAACTTCATGCATCTCTTCTTTTCTAATAAATAGCTGTAATAGACGAAGTTTTTGAAAATAAGTCGTGTATTACAGCTATATCTAGTTGTGAATTAATTAAAAGTCAAAGTTGTCAGGGTCTGGTCCCACGCGATGGTTTTGATTCAGCCCATCTATTCGTTCCATATCCTCTTTCGTTAGCTCGAAATCAAATACGGTTGAATTCTCAACAATTCGATGTTCCTTCGTAGATTTTGGAATGGTCACTACACCGTTTTGTAAATCCCATCGCAAAATAACTTGAGCAATCGTTTTGTTATACTTGGCTGCCATTTCTTGTAACACTGGATGATCAAATAATTGTCCTTGCATTAATGGTGACCAGCCTCTAACTGGATTCCCTGTTCTTGACAGTAGGCTTGAACTTCCTTCTGAGTTAATCGTGGATGGTATTCTACTTGATTGACCATTGGTTTCACTTCGGCATCCTTCATTAGGTCTTCAAGATGGTGTACCTGGAAATTACTTACTCCAATTGCTTTTACTCTTCCCTCTTTATAAAGAGTTTCTAATGCCTGCCATGATTCCTTGTACTTACCTTCTACAGGCCAGTGAATAAGATATAAATCTAAATAATCAAGGCTAGTTTTTTTAAGCTAGTTTCATAAGCTGCTAGAGTCAATTCGTAGCCTAGGTCAGAATTCCAAACTTTTGATGTGATAAATAGTTCTTCTCTAGAGATGCCTACTTCTTCTATCCCTTCTTGGATTGCTTGGCCAACCCCCTGTTCATTTTCATAAATGGCCGCTGTATCAATACTTCGATAACCATGTTTGATGGCCACTTTAACGGCATTCACCAACTCTGGGCCTTCTTCCACTTTAAACACCCCAATACCAAACCAAGGCATTTTCACACCATTATTTAATGTAGTGGTAGCTTGTAAGTTCTTGATCATTTTAATAAACCCCCTATTATTGAAAAATTATTCAGAAATTCGTGTACGTTCATTAAGAACACTTTTGATCCAGCATCCCAACCTCTTTTTGATCCTTTCCTTCAAGCCTTCGACTCCATCCTGTAAGGATAACAGCCCCAAGAACCATTAGCGCACCAATCCAAGCTGTGTGAATCAATCCGATAGAATCAGTGATCACACCACCTAAGAAGGAGCCAATCGCAATTCCTGCATTAAACGCAGCAATATTGATAGCTGAAGCGACATCAACTGCAGTTGGGACAAAGCGCTGTGCTAGCATGACAACATATACCTGTAATCCAGGGACATTCATAAATGCTAGAAGCCCCATTAAGAAAATGGTGATCAAGCCTGCGATTTTAAATGGCGCTGTAAAAAATAAGATAAATAGGACAATCGCTTGAAAAATAAACATATAAAATAATGCCCTAATGGGATTGTGATTCGAAAGCTTTCCACCTACCATGTTCCCAATTGCAATCGCAATTCCGTAAATAAGCAGAATTACCGCAATTGCCCCTTCTTTAAATCCTGTGATTCTCTGTAGGATGGGTGATAAATAAGTAAAGACAACGAACGTCCCCCCATACCCTAAAGCGGTAATACTAAATAAAAGTAATAAGCGGCCATTTGTCACTAATTTATATTGATCGCGAAACGTTGAACGCGTTCCTTTTCGCAAATCAGATGGCACAAGGATGCTGTTCGCAATAAAGGCAATGACCCCGACGGCAATAATGATGACAAAGGCATTCGCCATCCGAATTGCTGGCCAATGAAGGTTCCAAAGGGTACTCCAGTAACTGTGGCTACCGTAAGCCCTGAAAACATAATTGATATCGCGCTAGCTCTGCGATTTTCTGGTACTAACTCTGCCGCAATCGTAGAGCCAATTGACATAAAAACGCCATGGGAAAAGGCTGAAATCACACGGGCTAGCAGCAATACACCAATGCTTGTAGCACTCGCAGCAATACTATTCCCGATGATAAAAATAATCATGATCCAGAGCAATAAAGCTTTGCGTGACATACTGGAAGTGATCGCTGTTAGGATAGGTGCCCCGAATGTTACCCCTAAGGCATATAAGGAAACGGTTAAGCCAGCTGTCGTGACAGAAATGTGTAAATCTTTCGCTATTAGCGGTAATAATCCCACACTAATAAATTCTGTCGTTCCAATGGCAAATGCACTTATTGCTAATGCCAGCAAGGCTAATGTACTTCGTCTTTGGTCTAAAGACATTTTATCTCCTCCTAAAAATTAATGTGATTGAATTTACGAACTTGCTTAAAGTAAACTATATAAATTAATGAATTTACTTTGTTCATCCGGCAAATGTTATTATGGGATATATGGGGATTAAAGAAAAGTACGTACTTTAAAGTGCTATAGGTACTAAGAGGTACGATAGGTACTTTTTTGTACCTATCAATTTGGAGGGACCGATATGAAGGAAAAGAAATACAATATTTCAGTAGAGGCGACACTGGAAGTTATAGGAGGAAAGTGGAAATGCGTTATTCTATGTCATCTTACACACGGCAAGAAACGCACGAGTGAATTGAAACGGTTGATGCCAGCTATTACACAGAAGATGTTAACCCAACAATTACGTGAATTAGAGGCAGATGGGGTAATTAGTAGAATTGTGTATAATCAAATTCCGCCAAAAGTGGAGTATGAGTTAAGTGATTATGGATGGAGCTTACAAAGTATTTTAGATTCTCTTTGCGCTTGGGGTGAAAAGCATATTACCAAAGTGTACGGTGATAAATTTTCTGTCTTAGAAGAGAACGTTTTAAATGATCATTTGAAATAATTTTTTAAATCTCCTATTTGCTCGCTACCATCCACTTCATTCGACCATTTTCTTTACAATTTATCTATCTTGAATTACAATATTTTTAATTCAAGATAAAAGTGATAGCTGGAATTTATTTTATAAGGGAATTGAATACTAGTAAACAATGGTAGATAGAAGGCGAAATAAATACAAGATGGCGCAACTAATGAAGAGATTTAATGAAGGGAAATGAGATAATGGAGAATTTTCATCAGAAACCAAATATATTTGTCGGAGAGGTTACTATTAAGGTTAAATCCTTAGAGTACGCACTAACTTTTTATCAAACCATTATTGGTTTTCAAGTATTGGAAAAAACGGATCGGAAAGCGGTCCTAACGACAAACGGGAAAACACCGTTACTAACCCTTGAGCAGCCTGATGATGTCATTCCAAAGGCAGAAGGCAGGTCAGGCTTGTATCACTTTGCTATTTTACTGCCAACACGAGCAGATTTATCCGTTTTTTTACGGCATTTGCTTCAGACTGGGTATCCAGTAGGCGCGGCAGATCATTATGTGAGTGAGGCGTTATATCTTAACGATCCTGATGGAAATGGGATTGAAGTATACCGGGATCGACCTTCTGCTCAGTGGAAGTGGAATAACGGTTTAGTAGAGATGGCCACGGAACAGTTGGATGGAGATGGTATTCTTGCAGAAAGTGATGCGGAATGGAATGGGCTCCCTGCTGATACCGTTATGGGTCATATTCACCTTCACGTAGCTGATCTTAAAAAAGCAAAAGAATTTTACACAAAAGGGCTTGGTTTTAAGATTGTTAGTTACTATCCGCAAGCTGCGTTTGTATCTACCGGGGGGTATCATCATCATATTGCCATCAATACTTGGCAGGGAGAAGGAGCTCCGGCAGCACCGAAGAATAGTGTCGGTTTAAATTGGTACACGCTCGTTTTCCCTGATGAAGCTGCAAGAGCAAACGTCATTAGGCAGCTGCAGCAACTAGATGCCCCAATCAAGGCAGAAGCTGATTTTTTTGTGACGTGTGATCCATCAGGAAATCAAATACGGTTAGTCATTTAACAGATCTTTGGAGGAGATTAGGATGAAGGTTGATCAGAAAGAAGAAAAGTCCGGTATGGAAATTGGAATCTATACTCTAGCAGATTTAGTTCCAGATCCGCATACTGGAAAAGCCATCAGCGCAAAACAACGTTTGGATGAAATTATCGAAGCAGCAAAATTGGCGGATGAGGCTGGGCTGGATGTGGTTGGTGTCGGGGAACATCATCGTCTTGACTATGCAGTATCAGCACCGTCAATCGTGTTATCCGCGATTTCGCAAGTTACAAAGCGAATTAAATTGACAAGTGCAACGACCGTATTAAATACGATCGACCCTGTCCGTTTATTTGAGGATTTCGCTACACTAGATCTCTTGTCAAATGGACGGGCCGAAATCATTGCGGGGCGCGGCGCTTTTATCGAATCTTTCCCTTTGTTCGGGTATGATGTGAACCAATATGATGAATTGTTTGAAGAGAACATTGAGCTGTTTCTGAAGTTGAGCGCTGATGAGAAGGTTTCTTGGAATGGTCGTTTTCGTTCTGCATTAAATGATGCTGAAATTGCTCCGTGGCCGCCACTCCAAAGAAATATTCCCTTGTGGGTGGGAGTTGGAGGCACCCTGGAAAGTGCTGCACGTGCGGGTCGATTAGGTACCGGTTTAGCGATCGCGATACTCGGGGGTGACCCAATTCGATTTAAGCCGCTGGCGGATATATATCGACAATCGGCCATTCAAGCTGGTCATGCTCCTGAAGATCTGAAGGTTGGAGTGACAGGACATGCCTATATTTCGGAAACGACTCAACAAGCTAAAGATGAATATTACCATTATCATACAAATTATTGGGGATACTTCAATCGTCAGCGTGGACTAAGTACACACATGTCTAAAGCTGATTTTGAACTGTTGGCGGTGCGGAAACAGCTTTATTTGTAGGAAGCTCACAACAGATTATCGAAAAGATCCTGCGTCAATACGAGCTATTTGGGCATCAGCGCTTTATCGCCCAAATGGACATAGGCGGTATGCCATTCAAAAAAGTTGCCGAAAACATTGAGCGATTAGCAACAGAAGTAGCACCAGTCGTGCGTCGGGAAACGAAGAAGTGACTTTACGGTGACAGGCACCGTTTGTGGACAAATGAGTGGTTTTGTCCACGTGGAGTGGATAGTTTTGATTACCGCCTCTAGCTGCCTTTAGGGCAGCTGTTTTTTTCTTATGGGCTGGCATTTCATTCCCCTAAATTTGGAGATAGTAATTTTAGAGGTGATTGTGTTGAGTTCATTTATTAAGAATTTAGATTTAAATGCTCAAGGCATTTGGTTTCCGCTGGTGTCAGGGGGGATATTGTTTTTATATGCTCTATTTATGCCAAAGAAAGAGATAAATTGGAGAGACTTCTATATTACATTTGGAGTAATTGGATTTGTAGCCTGGATTTCAGATTCTGTATTTGGAAAAATGATAGACCTCGTCGATTTTGGTAATCCAAATATCACAGGATTGGGCGAGTTCGTGAGCTATAGTTTTATTCCTTCGTCGCTTGGAGTTATTTATTTAAACTATTTAAAGAAAACAAACAAATGGATGTTGGTCATTATTTTTGCCATAATTTCTACTTTAATTGAATGGGGTATGAGGAAGGTCGGATATATGAAGGCTCACGGCTGGAGCTTTTTCATCTCTATACCGGCTTATCTTATAGTATATGGCTTCTTTCTTCCTTTACATAGGCGAATTATTAAATGCAAATAAAACAAACATTTAAAAGGCCCATCTTGCCGATGGGCTTAGTGAATTATAATGATTCTCCATGAACGGATGCATTTTTATATTGGGATTGCAGCGATTGAACGATTTCAATTGCTTGTTTATTGGTGATGCCTTCCACGATTACCCGATAGGGCCAATCTAATGGCTTTGGCGAAACATCTACATATTTAGGATCAGCAGTGCGGTATTTTCCATCATGGCACTTTACCATACGAACTCCGTTTACCAATAGCTCTTCCGTGATGATGAATTTATCCCCTTTTTGAGATTCCCCACTTTTAATATCCCAGCGCGGGGTATCATAAAACCATAAATGATCGACTTTTACGGTAAGATTTTTCCCTACATAATCGCTATTTTTTACCACTTCTACTTTCACTTCCACATTCTTCACCCCCCCTGTAAACCATTCAAGTGACTTGTCCCCATTCAATGTACTAAGGTCTAATGGACCAGCATATCCTGGTACATGTCCCTCCGATGTATACTGCCAAAGATCACATGGAAAATCCGGTTTGGTAGAAGGTGCCCCATTATTTACGCCGTAGCGGGGAATCCACACGAAATCAAAAATATTAATGATAGTATCGAGTCCCCATGCTTGATAGATTTGGTTTGAAATATAGGCACCGACCTTTTTTTCATGTTGGTTGCGCAGTTCATCGACAAAGGCCTTTATCCCCTCAAGACGGTCGGATTGCGCTAGTTTCGTAATCCCTACTGGATTTCCTTGCTTATCCGATTCCGGTTCAATATCAATAATCATCGCTAAAGATTCTTTATCTTCCCGTGTTGCGGCATCTCGGGCTTCCACGCGTGCATCATTAACCGACACAAATTCAGGGAATGCATATGACATAAAAGGTACACCAAACTGTTTCGCGTTTGCGACATGGCTCACATATTCCGTGTCAGGAGCATTAGAACCATATTGTACCCTTACAATTAATAAATCTAAGTTCTTCGAAAAGGTTGGCCACTCAATTTGGTTTGATGGTTCGTACTTTGAAATATCTACAATATATCCCATTTTGAATCCCTCCTATATATTTATTAATATTAAAAATGCGAGAAATGGTGACAGGCACCGTTTGTGGACATTTCGATGGGTTTGTCCGTCTGGTGAGGACAAAATTTATCATTGTTCACTCTCTATATAGGGTGGAGGCAGTCAAAAGGACATGGGGACTATAGAATTTATATTGATTTTAACTTTTTGTTAATATCTCGTTAATATCTTTTTTGTATGATTAGGTAATGCTTATTTTTTTGTCTGACTTTGAAAATTTAGATGCTGATTTCTAGTTGCGGTTACCATAATGTTGATATCAGGAGGAAACACTATGAAAATATTAGCAATTGTTCCTGCTTTTAATGAAGAAGAGGGCTTAAAACGAGTTGCGGAGCAGTTCGAAGATATCGATTTTGTCGACATCCTGGTCATAAATGATTGTTCAAAGGACCATACATCCGAACTAGGCAAAAAGCTCGGATTTAACGTAATTGACTTGCCATGTAACCTAGGGATTGGCGGCGCAGTCCAAACAGGCTATAAATATGCATTGGAAAATGATTATGATATTGCGATCCAAGTGGACGGTGATGGACAGCATGATCCTTCCTATATACAGGATCTTGTCAGACCAATAAAAGATGGAAGGGCTGATTTAGTCATCGGCTCGCGTTACTTAAAAAAGGAAGGATTTCAATCTTCCTTTATGAGAAGAGTCGGCATCCATTATTTTAGTTTCTTAATAAATCTATTGCAGAAAAAAAGGATCACAGACCCGACTTCCGGATTCAGGCCTGTAGCCGTACTGTTATTGAACATTTCAGTATTCGATACCCGCACGATTATCCGGAACCTGAATCGATCGTCTATTTGCTGAGGAATAATTTTAAAATAGAAGAAGTTCCTGTTATTATGAATGAAAGGTTCGGAGGAGAATCGAGCATTAACTCTATCAAGTCTTGTTATTACATGGTCAAGGTTTCTTTGGCTATTTTTATCGATAACTTACGCAAATTTGGATTGACATAAGCAGATTAAATTCCACTTTGTATTGAGGTGCATCTTATGATTACTGTCCAACTACAAATCATCCTGTTAATAGGTTCTATTATTACATTCCTCGTTATTATAAACATGATTAGGAAATATAATCTAGAGCTTAAATATTCCTTACTCTGGCTGTTTTTTTGCCTCGTTAATATCCTCCTTGCGGCATTCTCACAAATTTCCAAAGTGACTGCGGATGTATTGAGTATTAAGGAACCAGTTAATGCTATTTTTCTTTTATCTTTCGTCTTTCAGTTCTGTCTCATCTTTAGCCTCACCTTGACCATTTCCCGGATTTCAAATAAGTTTACCCAGCTTGTTCAGGAAGTATGGCCTGTTAAAAAAAGAGGTTGAAATGTTACAAAACATGAAAGCGGAGGAGGGGAGGGAACAATGATGAAATATGCATTAATACTGACGAATATTATTTGCCTTGTTTTAGGACAAACATCCTGGAAAGTTGGATTAGGAAAAATACATCTTCATGGTAATTTCCTTGAAAAATTATTTCAGATTGCTTTTTCCCCGCTAATCCTTCTTGGGTTTGTTCTTTATATTATCGCTACAGTGATTTGGATGTATCTGCTGTCAAAACTTCCGTTAAGTTTTTTATATCCATTACAGAGTGTTGCCTATGTACTGGCTCTGTTTGTGGCTTATTTCCTATTTAAGGAACAAATTCCAATTACGAGGTGGATTGGTACGGGGGTTATTCTACTTGGAGTGTTTTTAGTGGTCAAGTAAACCGGCGTAAAAGCTCAAAGCAAAGGGAGCGTTTCACAACATGAATAGTAGCATGATCAATAAAATGAATACTGAACTGAAAAAAAACTGGCTCGTTTGGACGATTACGATTGTCGTCTTTTTTCTGTTTTGGTTCAGCCTTTATGAAAACAGTAAGATCTTTACTGCCCCGAGGGAGTACGAGCATACGGTAGCAGGACAGAATTATAGCGATGAGACGATTGGTGAAATGACAGACAAAATGATTATTTCACAGTCCTTTGTTGCTGGCAGCGACCAGTTTTCGCGGATTCAAATCCCTTTTCACACCTATAGCAGCAATACTCAGGGTACATTCGAACTTGAATTGAGAGAGGCTGGAAGCGGGAAGGTTGTTTTTAAACAAGCAATTAACCTGAGTGGTTTAAAGGATGGGAAGCTTGTTAATTTTGATTTTCCAAAAATAAACAGCGCAAAAGGGAAAAAATATCAAATCGATATTAGTGGGATCGGGCTTAAAAGTGGTACTTCTGCTACTGTCTGGAAAAGCACTACAGACCATTATAGGCAGGGGCAGCTGACAATTGATGGCCGGAGTGTAAAAGGCGACCTCCGTTTTAAAATAGTGGATGTAGAGATCCAGCCACTTGTTAGCAAACCGATTTTTGTCCTTGCAAGTGTGGTCCTTCTGCTTCTTTTTGTTCTATCCGTGCTGGCATTACGAAAATATAAAAATGAAATGCATAAAGCATTCTTGGTCACTGCCCTTCCGATTGGCCTAGTATTAGCGATCATTATCCCTCCCTTTGACCAATTGGATGAACAGGAGCATTATTATCGGTCCTTTGAGGTTTCGGAAGGTCTGTTTCTTAATCAGGTAACCGAGCACGGTCTGGGGAATTATATACCTGTAAGTCTTGTTGATACTGTGCATGATGTTCAGCTTATTAGCCAGAAAGGCTATAATTATGGAATTGTAAAGGAGGCTTTCGGTAATAAATTAAACGCTAAGAATAGAATCTTCATGAGGAATTATGCCTCCTCGTATCCACCAACTATTTATATCCCACAGGCACTTGGTTTGACCTTGGGGAGATGGATATTTGATTCCCCGATGATGATGTTGTATTTGGGGAGGATTCTTAATTTACTCGCATATGCAGCAATCGTCTATACGGCCTTGAAAATTGTCCCATTTAAAAAGAATTTGTTTTATATCATGGCCCTACTGCCGATGTCCATCATTCAAGCGGCTTCTTTATCTGGTGATTCTACCATTATTTCGTCAGCATTCCTTTTTGTAGCGTATATTTTGTATCTTGCATACGGCAAGGTGGAAAAGATTACTCTCAAGCATATCCTGACAGCCATAGGGATTGGAATTTTTATTGCTTTAGCGAAAAGCGTCTATTTACCAATCGTATTTCTGTTTTTACTTATTCCATTAAGAAAATTCAAAGACAAGAAGGACTTCATAAAGAAGTTACTGATTGTTTTAGCGGGATGTGCGATTCCATTTATCATTTGGAATATGTTGAACTTTGCCAATATGTCGATTCCGGACGTTCGGATTCATCCTGGAGTATCACCAAAGGATCAGGTCAAGTTTGTGTTGACACAGCCCTTCCATTATTTAAAAGTTCTCGTTGATTCGTTTTTAAGCCTTGGAGAATCTAAGTTTTTGGGGATGCTTGGATTACTAGGAACATTCTATCATTATGAGGCTCCGAATATCGTCATATACACCTTCTTGTTCCTGATGCTTCTATTTGGTCTGATGAATGACGAAACGGATCTCTTGGTAAAATGGAGAAGGATTGATAAGCCTATCATGTTGTCGATCATGTTAGCTGTACTGGTGCTTATTTATACGGCATTGTATGTAGGATACACTCCGGTGGCTTATTCCATTGTCTTAGGTGTTCAGGGAAGATACTTTCTTCCCATTGCTGTTTTCCTCTTCCTGAGCATTACCAATAAACAATTCATCAACAAAAGCAGAGAAATTAACCTTTTGGTATATACAATCATTCATTGTTCCTTGTATGTACTGCTACTATCGTATCTTTATCAAATAAATGGATGATATAAAAAAAGGAGAAGCGGGATTTTCGTTTCTCCTTTTTTCTATGGTGACAGCGCCGTTTGTAAAAACGTAAAAATCTTTTAAAAAATTTTTTTACTAGAACTAGTTTTCACCAAGTTTTCACCATTCTCTATTAAACTTCAATTCATCAAGTAATGAAAGGAGGAAAGATAGAGATGAATACTAGAGTAAGGTTAGGTATTTTCTGGGGAGCAATTATTGCTTCTATTGTGATTGTGATTAATTTTTTCCGTCATTTGTTAGGAGGAGGCAGACGCCACTTTGGTGGCGACCAAAATGGATTTCGCTCCGAAGGATGGGGACGTCAAGGTGGTTTTAGAGCTCACCAGTTTATGAACGGTCCTCATCATGGCGGAGAATTCCATTTGTTCGGGTTTCTCCTATTCCTCATTATCGGACTGGCTGTTCTAGTTCTTATAGTGAGATGGCTTAGAAGGAAAGCAAAAACTTCTTCGATGCAACAATTTATTGAAACTCCTTTAGCGAGTTCACATATACCTGTCATAAACCAAAATGCAACGATTTTAGATCAGTGGGAAAAAAATTTAGCAAATAAAAAGGAGATTGAATAATATGGGTATTTTTAAAAGAATTAAAACGATTACGATGGCTGAGATTAATGGGTTATTGGATGGTTTGGGAGACCCGATTGCGATGTTGAATGAATATTCGAGGGAAATGGAGCAAGAGATTGCCAAAGGTCAAAAAGCCTTGGCCAGTCAAATCTTTGTGGAGAAAAAACAATCGGCTCTTATTTTGGAAACAGAAGGATTGGTAGCAAAAAGAGTTCGTCAGGCAAAACTAGCGATTGAACGGGGCGAGGATGATATCGCGAAATTGGCGGTTCAAGAAAAACTAGTCCATCAAAAGCAGCTAAGTCTTTACAAGGAACAGCTTGAAGCGATCAATGGCCAAACTCAACTTCTAATTGAAAAATTGAATCAGCTGAAAGAAACCTATAACGAAATGCAGCATAAGAAAATCCTCTTAGCTTCACGGGCAAATGTTGCGCAATCCATTAAACAAATTCAGAAAGCTACTTTTACCTTTCAAACGGATAATATCGCGAGAGGTGTAGCCCGAGCGGAGGAGCGCATTTTATTGATGGAAGCGGAGGTGCAGGCTGGCAGCCAATTTTCCAATCCTTTAGCTGCACATGAAGCGGAATACAGAGATTTTGTAAACGATGAAGAATTGGAAAAGGAAATTGAAAAGTTGAAATTTGAAAAAGAAAAAGTGATGTAATTTGAGGTAGGCAAAATAGACTTGCTGGTAGGAAAGGAGCACCCCGAGTATGGTTAGGTGCTTCTTTTTCTTTCTAGCGGTATCTTAATACCGCGCACTTTTGGAGGAATTCCTCCGGTTTCATAGGTTTTTCCCGCGAATTCTAGGCGTAATTTCGCGGAATTTAGCTAGGATCCCGCCGCAAAGCAGTTCAACATTGCGGGGGGTGTAGTGCAACATTCTATTAAAAGTAAAATGAAAGGAGACTAAACATGAATACTACGATACTTATCTTTATTTATGTGGCTGCTGCATTAGTCGTAAGCAGAATCCCTTTTCTAAGAGTCTACCTATCGCTTTGTTACACACTCCTTTACGAAGTGATTTGTGTTTTATGTTTAAAAGGCGGCCTTGGACAAAAAATCAAATTGCATAAAGATGGCTCAGGCAGATAACGAACCAGGTACATTCCCCCTTCAAAACAGCGCTTATCGCCTATGCCGGCTATACTGGGACTTCGTTAACGGCATTGGGTTATTTTATTTAGTATCACGGGGTTCCTATCAATTCATTATTTATTTGTTTATCGGACTACTGGTTCTATCCCTACTGCTATGGATTCGTCATTTATTTGGCCTTTTTCTGGGCGCTATCCTTGGTTTCTTTACTAACTGTGCCGATTTATTTTAGCTATGGATTAGTGATTATGCATATTAGTATTTTTCTAGCATCTATCATTCTGACGCAATCGATCTTGCATGCTTTTCACTTGTGTAGGCAAAGTTTTATGCGGCGGAAAAATCCAGCGAGGACAGCGGCTCTTGTTCAAGGAGCATTAATCCCAGCGGTTATTTGGGGGATAGTCTTGTTGGGACAGTCTCTCTATGCCGGTTATTTTATTTTTAAGAATTTTTTAAGTTAATTTAAAGATTGCTCTGGTAGATTCGAGTTGTACGGGGTGTGCTCCTATATCTCGAATTTTTAAAGGAGTTTATAATACATGAATATCTTATTAGCTGAAGATGATTCACAGCTTGGTGAATTAATTGTTTATATGTTAAAAAAGAAGGGTGATTATAAGGTCGAATGGGTGATGGATGGTGATGATGCTTCCTATTATGCTACTTCCTCCCATTATGATGTGTTAATCTTGGACTGGATGATGCCGGGTGGGACAGGCGTTGAGGTCTGTCGCCGCTTACGAAAGCAAGGCTATTCGGGTGCGATTCTAATGTTAACGGCAAAAGATACGGTTGAGGATCGGATTGAAGGGTTGGATGCCGGTGCGGATGATTATCTCGTCAAACCGTTTGAAATTGGCGAGCTTTTGGCGCGGTTGCGCGCGCTTTCCCGGCGCAACTATGCGCCAATTTTAGAAGAGGAAATCGAGATAAATGATTTGGTTCTCAATCGGATGAGCCACGTGGTTCGTTTGGGAAGCGATGAAATCCAATTAAGTCCCCGAGAATTTCAGCTTTTCGATTTATTGGTGCAAAATAAGGGACAGGTACTGCCACGCGAGGTTATTTTGGAGCGAATCTGGGGATTTGATTCGGAGGTGGCTCTTAAAACCATTGATGCGACCGTCAAATTAATTCGAAAGAAGCTACTATCAATCGGAAAACAAGATTTGCTTCAAAGTATAAGAGGGGTAGGTTACAAGTTTGAACACTAATCTTCTTTCACTTATTCATGCGTTAACCAATCGCCGTGAGAAGGATGTTTTTAGGAGCACACACGGCCGGTTGACTCGGATGTATAGCGGGCTGCTAATGCTATTTCTTATCCTTTTTATTGTGATTGTCTATTCGGTTCTCTATGTTGTGATTCTAAAAAATCAGGAACATGAACTGGATTCATTAGTGAATCAGGAAGCTGGCTTCATTGGGAATTATTTGTTGAAAAATGAACCGAGTGACCTGCAGGGAATTCCAAATCAAAAGGTTGTGTTTGCTGGGGTCAATCAATATTTTTATTATGTCGTCAATTCTAATGGAGAAATGATTATGGGCAATGAAGCGGATCGCCGCTTGCGGCCAGCTTTGCTGAGCCTTGTGAAGGGGAGGTTCCAAAAGGATAGTGAAATTCATAAGGATACAGTGCATGTGGAAAGCATTCCTCAGATGAGGGGAAACAAAGGCGAATTTCATCCACATGACGATGCACATGATATCCGCCTCATGATTGCAAGCCATTCGATTTACTATAAGGGTCAATTCATTGGACAGTTGTATATTGGAAAGGATATTTCATTTGCTTATCAGCTATTCCACTGGCTCCTCATGATTCTTGTGGCGTTAGGAGTTGTATTTTTCGGCGTTGCCTCGTTTATGAGTGTGGTCATGTCAAAAAGGGCGATGATTCCGATCAGTGGAGCATTTTCCAGACAACGTGAATTTGTCGCAGATGCCTCACACGAATTACGAACCCCTTTAAGCGTTTTGTTATCTTCAATTGATGCGATGGAAATGACGATTGAACCAACGGAGGAAGAGGCCTTTGTCGGAAAGATGCTTTCGAATATGAGGCAGGAAGTGAAGCGAATGACCAATTTGGTTAGCGATTTATTGACATTGGCTCGTTCCGATTCCAATACAATCGAATCCAAAACGGAATCCTTCGACTTTCGCCCCCAAGCAGATAAAGCGCTGGAGTCCGTTCGTCCGCTGGCTGCTTCCAAGCAAATCTCGCTCAGTTTGCATGCACCGGCTACACTGGTGGCAAATGGAGACCCAGAAAGATTGTCTCAGCTATTATATATTTTATTAGACAATGCGATTAAATATACACCAAACGGAGGGCAGGTCCAGCTCTTCCTTTCTGCTGAGGGACAGCAGCTATCTATAAAAGTCCAGGACACGGGAATCGGAATCAAGCCGGAGGATTATAACCATATTTTTGAACGTTTCTACAGAGCGGATAAATCCCGCTCGCGGCAAATGGGCGGACACGGACTGGGACTCTCCATCGCCAAATGGATCGTCGAAACCCATGGAGGGAACATTCAATTGGAAAGCGAAGTAGGGAAAGGGAGTACGTTTGTTATACGGATTCCTCTACGGTGAAACCTTTTTGGTGACAGGCACCGTTTGTGGACAAATTCGATAGTTTGTCCACATGGAGAGGACAGTTGGTTTCTCACTTCATTCTATATGTATATAAAAAGCGAAAAGGGGGATACTGGTACTAGTATTCCCCTTTTTATGAACTCTTCGATATTGAAGGGTTATTTTTTTTGCATTTGGGTCTTAAAGGAAATTTGTAGGTGTTCTCTAGAAATTTGGCAGCTCAACGGTCAGATTTAATTACTAATCAATCATTATAACCCATCATATATGCTATGATATAAGCAAATATGCAAATTAAAGAGGACAATGTCATGAATAAATCAGGCCAGATTATGCTGGTGCTCATTTCGATCGTATTTACCATCTACCAAGAAATTGTGGATCATACGCCTTTTTTTACGATATACTTTTTTGTATTTACCTTTATTGCCTGGCTGGTGGGATGGCAATATGATAAGGCGCGTTACTATGAAAAAAAAGCACGTGACAGCGAAGACAGCTATAAGCAATTGCTGGATTCATTGCCTGAGCCGGTTTATATCTGCAGCGATCATAAATTTCTATATGTAAATCATGCTGCTGTTAGTATGATTAGGGCAACCAATAAGGAAGAACTCATCGGTAAATCCATTATTGATTTTATTGTGCTAGAGTATGAAAAACGTTTGCTGGAGCGATTTAAGCAGATAAAGAAAGCGAAACAACCTGTAAACACGACCGAATACAAAGCAAAACGATTAGATGGAACGACGTTTTTCTTTGAAGTCTCTTCCTTATCGATTGTTTTTGGGGGAAAAGAGGCTGTGCTTTCCATTGGAAAGGATATCTCTGAAAGAAAAGAACAAACGGAACGGATGCTTCAAAAGTCTGAAAAACTGGCTCTGTTGGGCCAAATGGCAGCGGGAATAGCCCATGAAATCCGTAATCCCCTCACATCGATAAAAGGATTTATTCAGCTATTCAAGTCCAGCCTTCCGAAGGAAGAACACGTTGATATTGTGTTATCAGAGCTTGAACGAATCAATGCCATTGTAGGAGAATTCCTGGTTCTTTCCAAACCGACCGTTGCTGTTTTTGTCGAAAAAGATGTTAAGGCATTAATTAAAGATGTCGTAACGTTAATTAATACCCAGTCTATTTTGAATAATGTTCAAATTTTCGTGGAATTTGACAGCGATTTGCCAATGGTCAGCTGTGAGGAAAATCAGTTAAAGCAAGTTTTCCTAAACCTTCTGAAGAATGCGGTTGAGGCCATGCCGGGAGGCGGAATGATCGAAGTGAAGGTAAAGAAAAAAGAAGAAGGAAAAATCGCTATCCGAATTATCGATCAGGGTATCGGAATTCCGAAAGAACGAATCCCTACACTAGGAGAGCCGTTTTATACCACAAAGGAAAAGGGAACCGGTCTCGGCTTCATGACCTGCTTCAAAATTATCGAAAGTCATTATGGAGAATTAAAGATTCACAGTATAGAAAATGTGGGAACCACTATAGAAATTATTTTGCCAACGATTACGCAGCCGTTATTGAAGAGAGAATTAATCCATTCATAATGTAATTTTAAAAAGAAGAAGATCGTTGGTTGAGTCTATTTAACGAAGTTTAAACGATACATAATGAATAGAGGATAATGTTCAATTTACGAGCATATATCCTCTTTTTTAATCCATAAAAGAATTCGACCTCCCCACTAACATTTTGATCTGTAATTTTTTAAAAATTCACGCATATTGGATATTTTTGATATTGCTGTATAAAGACAATGACAACGGAACATTATACATAGTAAATAATTACAGCTAAATGGAGGCTGAAATGAGTAGTAAACATCTTCTCGTTGCTGCTGTTGCATGGATATGTTTCGTTTTATTGTCGCTTCCTCAAAGTATTTATGGCGCTTCTTCACGGCAGGGTCATCACAAGGTAACCATTCAAAATGTAATTGTCGTGGAAGAAGATAAGATTAAGCTAGTGGGGGAGGGGGATTTTAAGGGAAAAACGATTCGGCTTGTTTCGCAAACGGGTGAAACGCTTTTGGCTGCTTATAATCCCGCTGAAAAAATGTTTATTACACCAACAGGAAAAAGAGCGGTTCCTGGGGTTGGGTATGATGTAAAGGCGGATTGGGCTCAAATTCCGAAAAAACAGGCACATTTTGTGATTCCAAACCTTTTATTTGCCAAACAAGTAACTTCGAATAGAATCGAACTCCTTTACGACTTGCTGTTAACTTGAAAACAGCGACCAAAGCGAATTCGTATTGGGTTCGCAAAAATGCAGACCGGCCTGCTGATATTGCTTCCCTTGGTAGAAATGATCCAGTTACATTAGCAAGTGCTTTGACATCCGATCAGGTGGTTATCGCCCCAATCGATAACACGGGTAGTCGATTTTTAATGACCTTTACCGTTAGCGCAATACCAGGTGTTCAATATACCGTCATCCCTTGCTTTATTACAACACCAGATAAAAGTGAATATGAAGGCAGCAACTTTTCACCATCCAGCCAGACTACCTTCACTGCGCAGGCTATGAAACAGTGAGGAATGTCCCCTAGCAGTGCCTGAAGTTAAAATAAGGCACCAATGAAATTCAAAGAGCTTGGAGAATGTCCAAGCTCTTTTTGTAGTCTGCAGCTTAGCCCATAGCTTCGCTCCCTACATTTTTTCCTTTAAATCTAATTTTTTAACAATGGTATCAACTAATGTATTCAATGGATTAATGATCCTCTTAGCTGTTTCCTGTTCTACAATTCGAGCTGCGTCAACCATTGATAACTGAGCAACAGAAATGACTCTTTTTTCATCTGTACTGATTTTCTTTAAAAATTTAGAGATTTCCTGATTGTACTCCTCATTTCGTCCTTGCATGATTAAATCAAAGGTATTCTCTATTACTACAATCTCTAATTCTAGAGATTTATGCTGCTGATTCGCATAGTGATGAAGACGTGCCATTGTTCCTTCAACCGTTGTAGGGTTTGTAAAAACAATTGTCTGGGGCTGCGGTATCTGGCAGAGGTATTCAAAGTATGGTTCATCAATTTTAAGAATAGGCACTGATAAGGAGAGTTTGTCTTCTTGTAAAATCGCTATATAGTTTGTGCAGGTAATCATAATCGCATCAACCTGACAATGGGCCATCCATTCCAGTTGCTCTTTCACCTTATTTTGTATGTCCGCTTCCTGGAATTTGTCATCATATGTAACGCGATACATCAATCCTGGGTCAACGAAATGGATTAATTCTATCTCGAATAGGGAAAGTGCATCTTCAATATATCCTATATTCGAATAATGGGCGTGTAGACATCCTAATCTTTTTGGCAATTACGTTCCCACCCTTCAGCTATTTTAGATTATTCTATCATACGGTGACAGGCACCGTTCGTGGACAAAATGGAACTTTTGTCCGTGAGGGGAGGACAGGATATTTAGGAAGTAAAATCAGGAAAAGGACCAATTATTTAGAGTGGATAGTGTTTAAAATGGTATATAATGTATATATAAATGATTACTAGGGAGATTGTTTATGAGATTAAAAGTCTTTATAGTGAATCGGAAAAATAGGATATCTTCTTGATAGTTTGAAAAAGTGTTCAAATTTTATCGGTGGAGGAAAACTAATTTGGAGAATTCAAAGAAGTCATGGCTTAGTCTTGGAGCTATCGGAATTTTTTTATTAGGTAAACTAAAATGGTTGTTAGTTATCCTTAAATTAGCGAAATTAGGGTCATTCCTTTCAATCTTCATTTCATTAGGGGCTATGCTTTCGTGTATGGATGGAAATTCGCCGTAGCGCTAGTTTATCTTCTTTACGTCCATGAAATGGGGCATTTGCTGGCAGCTAAGAAGAAAGGAATAAAGACATCAAACGCGATTTTTATCCCATTCGTAGGGGCTTTAATCTCTTTAAAAGAAGAACCAAAAAATGCAAACGATGAAGCATATCTTGCGTTTGCCGGTCCGTTGCTTGGGACATTGGCATTTTTGCCAGCTATCCCGTTATTCTTCCTGACAGAAAGCCCTTTTTGGCTATTGGTCATTAATCTAGGATCCATGATAAACTTATTTAATTTAATGCCGGTTCATCCGCTAGATGGCGGACGAATCGTAGGTGTTATTTCCACGAAGTTGTGGATAGTAGGAATTATTGGGATGACCGTTTATATGTTTTTCCATCCAAATGTGATATTAATCTTATTCCTGTTATTAGGAATAAGTAAATGGTGGGGCGAATGTCGAAATGAGATCACAAGAAGTAAAAGAGCTAGTGTTATCGAAATCAATCGGTTTGGTTTACAACAGCTAGAGCATTATCTGTCAGTACCGGAAGATGAAAAAATACACTTAACGAATATATGGAGATTTGAATTGGATGGATTAACAGCAAAGCTTAACCATTCAAAAAGTGGTACATTCCGTTTAAAGATGATGGTAAATTAATAGAAAAACATTTAATCGAATTAAAGTCGAAGGTTTATACCATGTTATTAGACGGGGTAATGTTACAAAATGACGAAGCATATGAACAAACATTAAGTTCATTTAGAAGTGAAATCAAAGAACATAACCAGAAAATGAAGATCGAAAAGGTTTATTATGTTTCCAGCAATAAAACGAAACTAAAGTGGTTCTGTTTATATATCGGATTAGCTATTTTCTTAATGGTCGCTATGATGTATTTTGGAGACCTACTCGGTCAAAAAACAGTCTAATCGGTATTCTATTTCACAACTGATAGTATGTAAAAAGAGCTTGGATTCTTCCAAGCTCTTTTTCATTTATAAAGTTTTCTCTTCATAAGGACTAAAATTCAGTGTGCGGTTCGGAAAGTGGCTAAAAAATGCCTCAGACTATTCTTTTTGCTCCAACAAATACACTCTTCCAATAAAGCCTTAGATCTGATATCGTTACCTTTTTGCCATCATGATAGGTATGAATCATTTTGTTATTCCCTATATAGAGACCAACATGTCCAATTTTATTGATCCCGATGCTGTTTCTTCTCTTACTTGTTGTGAAAAATAGTAAATCACCTTTTTGTATTTTATGAAAAGGAATTGCTTTTCCTATGAGAAACTGCTGACGTGAATTCCGCGGCAGTCTAACTCCGTTTACATAAAAGATATATTGGATAAAAGAACTGCAATCAAAACTTTTTGACTGGTGTGGTTGAGAATTGTAAACATACGGAGTGCCTAAGTAATGAAAAGCAGTCGATAGTAGCTGTTTAATTACCATTCCACCCCCTCTCTAAGAGAACATTATATAAATATAATATATGGAAAATATCGGTGCCTGACACCGTTCGTGGACAAACCCCTCTATATGTCCGTATAGAGAGGACAATTGATTTAACAACAAAGAAAATTGTCGATATTTTTGGGAAAATATAATTTTTATGAATTCGCTTCCACCTGCTAAAATCAGTCTATTGTTGTAGACAGGGAGCGAATATTGTGAAAAATGAAGATTTAGTTGAAAAAATTGAAAGGGTAAGGCAAAAAATGATTGCAGCTGGGATGACGGAAGGTTTAACCTCACAAGAAACTATTAAACTAAGTGAAACTCTTGATGAATTACTAAACCTTAGTTTTGTGGTGCTAAGTAATGCCAAAGATATCACTCTCAATTGAGAAGGATTTTTTATTTTTTTGTCTGTTGAATATTGAAAATATTTTAACTTTTTAGTAAAATCTACTACTATGTTAGGGCTATAAATGCAAAGGGGAGAAATTAAAAATGCAGGAGTCACCCTCGGAGGAAAAGAGATGTAAAGAAATAAAGGTAAAAACCGTTCGTTTATGTATCGACGTACCAGAAAATATTAAAGATGATTTTCGGGAGGCAGTCGAAAGGAACGGAAAGACCATGAAGGATGTTTTAAAGTTATATATGCAAAAGTACATATGGAAACAAGGAGAATTACAGAGAAATAGGCAAATACGACGCCAAGATATTGGAGATGGCCACTACTCTTTGCAAAAGTCCTATGTCCGCAAATAAAAGGAGCTTGGAGAAATTTCTCCAAGCTCCTTTTTGATGTGAATTGTATCATAGTCCTTAAAATCCTTTTTAATTAAAACTATAACATTTTGAAAAAGATGGGTTAAAATTTCGCATTCGTGTACCTTGAATTTGGATAAGTCTCATTTCTAATAAGGATTATTTTCGATTATTAGAACAATCTATGAGGGATAAAGTATTTTCCAATGGAGGAAAATACATAGAAAAATTAAAGCAATATATTAATTTTATTCTTCTTGTTTTGCTTATCACGATGGATAACGATTTGTATGGACGTTATCGCGGTGAAGTGCAAATCACATTAAATGATCTTCCTGCAGATGAGCGGGTAAACGTGATTGGGAAGGTCATCCCGGAGGATATACTATTGCTTTCGTTCATCAAGCCCGGGCAAGGAATTAAACTGATTGGTAGAAAATAAGCATGTCCTCTTCATTGGAAGAGGACATGTTTTTTCGGTGACAGGCACCGTTCGTGGACAAATTGGTTATTTGTCCGTGTGTGGCGGACATAGGTTGGGAACTGGGCGATGTTTGTAAATTCCAATATTATAAGGCTAGCTTTGTAGTTTAATTGAACAATATAATAAAATGGTAAGATCCAATTTAACAAAAATTGATTAATAATGTTTTTTCATCATGAATTAAAGGTGGATGCTGAATGGACCAACAAAAAATTTTCAATATATTAGAACAAGAATTGGTTGTTGCATTGGGGTGTACTAGCCGGTTGCAATCGCATTAGCTTCTGCAACGGCAAAAAAATATCTTAAAAGTCCTGTTGTCGAAATTCAAGTGAAAGTAAGTGGAAATATTTTAAAAAATGCTAAGGCTGTTGGGATTCCGGGTATGAATTCAACAGGAATCGATTTTGCAGCAGCAATTGGATTTGTGGCTGGAAATCCGGATAAAAAGCTTGAGGTCCTTGTGGATTTAACGTCTGATGATGAAGTCCAAGCAATTCAATTGATTCAAACAGGAATAATAACGGTTTCAATTTCTGAAACTACAAAAAAGCTTTATATTGAAATCATCGTAAAAGCGGAGAAGGACCTGGTAAAGGTAGTCATCGCAGATAATCATAGTAATATTACGCTTATTGAAGTAAATGGAAAGGCAATATTTCAAGGTGGATGCGAACATATCGGGATTTTATCTGATCAGGACTCACTTTCTGGACTTACTATTGCAGAAATCTTCGAATTCATCACGACTGTTGATTCTGGCGCACTTCATCTGGTCAAAAAAAGCATTGAATTAAACAAAACAATCGGTTTAGAAGGATTATCCAATTCATATGGATTAAGTGTGGGGAAAACGATTAAGGAAAATGTTGAAAAAGGATTTTTGTCTGATGATTTGGCTACAAGGGCAATGTCCCTTGCCGCTGCAGGTTCTGATGCAAGAATGGCCGGCTCCACACTCCCCGTAATGCCAACACCGGAAGCGGGAATCAAGGAATAGCTGTCACTTTACCTGTCGTGGCAGTTGCGGAAAAATTAAATGTTAAGCAGGATTTTATGATTCGTGCGGTAGCACTTAGTCACTTACTTACGATTCACATTAAATCGAAATTCGGCAGGCTGTCGGCTCTTTGTGGAGTAACTGCTGCGGGCATGGGAGCAAGCGGTGGGATTGCATTTCTATTAGGTGGAGGACTTACCGAAGTGGAAGCGGCGGTACAAAATACGATCGGAAATGTTACAGGCATGATCTGTGATGGTGCAAAGGCAGGCTGTGCTATGAAGGTGTCTACTTGTTCAAATGTTGCCGTCCAATCAGCGCTTTTAGCAATGAATAATAAAAAAATCCAATCCACGGATGGATTTATTCATAATAATGTTGAAAAAAGCATCGAAAGCTTCTGCAAGCTAGGCAATCAGGGCACACTGCAAACCGATCAATTGATATTGGAACTGATGTTGGAGGAGAAGGTTTAATTTGGTGACAGGCACCGTTTGTGGACAAATTGGGAATTTGTCCGTGTATGGAGGACATAGGTCTTCAGTTCAATAGAATAAAGCTGAAGCTATTAGTCGACATTCTAGAAAAAAACATGTCCTCTTACGAAGGCCATGTTTTTTTGGTTTAAAAGAAGCCCTACTATCCAATTAATAATAAATAAAAATTTGGCCATTTTCATGGAAGGGATATTGGTAGTGTTACACTCCCACCGTGGAATTCCCGAGCGACAAGTGGACCATATCCATTACCTCTATGTTCTTCAACAGTTTCAATATCTATTTCAGCAAATTTATCATTGACAAAAATAGAGGTGCACTCCGCTACAACCTCATTCTGACTGATTAAACAAAAACCAAATCCATTAGCGTAAAAGTTATCGAAATTACCTCAGAATTTTTCATAGTAGGATTCATTAAAGCATCTACTATTCTTTACTAATTTTTGATCAATCCTCTTTAGCGTTAATTCATCCTCAAGTGTTTTTTCGCAATTAAAATTATGATGATTGAATGAATAAGATAATCTATTTAATTTTGAAAAAAAATGACCACTTGAGAAGCCCATTACTTTTTCCCATGCTCTTGGTACAAACAATGTAAATCTTTCCTTATTGACCTGTGCCTTTTGGGCCATTTCATGAAAGAAGGGAGTTATCACTCTCCAACTGTAATGTGGGTATGATGTTCCATAAAATACAACCTGCTATCTTACAAATCATAGTTCACTACATACTGCTGCATTTCTGTTTTATAGTATCCTTCACTAAACTCAACTGCTTCTTCCTTTTCATCATAGGAATAACGCGATCTTTTTAATAATGACGTTCCTTTTTTTACATGTAATTTATCCTCTACATGGGAAGGGGCGAGGGCAACACCAAATTCATCTCGAAATTTTTCTAAGGAAATTCCTTGCTCTTCAATAAAATCATAGAGGGAATGGAAATCTAACGCTAGAGGTTCAGTGCCTGCCACTCGCATTGTTAAATAATGCGAGTAATAGATATAGGGAACATCATCAAGGTAATAAAGCCTTTCGATTCGAAGACTTTTCTTGCCAAATAATCGAAATGGCTCTGTGCCTTCATCATTGTCTACTATTTCTGCATGTAATCTTTGCTTTTTAACTTTACGGCCCTCCTCCACCAGTACTTCCGTAAAACGTTTTCCTTTATAAAGTTTTGAGGCAACGGTATTTCGGATTACCTTCGTTCCTATACCACTCCTCGCTTCGAGAAATCCTTCTTGGACAAGTTCTTTGATCGCATTTCGGACCGTAATTTTGCTCACACTGAATTCATTTTCCAATTGTGGCTCTGAAGGAATATTCGTCCCAACTTGATACTCGCCATACAAAATCCGGTCCTTCAAAATATTTTTTACCTGCAAATATAAAGGTCCCTTTTTTCGAGATATGCTCACTGTTTTATCTACTGCCTTTCAATGGATATGGGTCACATGCACTAATTTTAACAGGAGAAGTAATTATAGGTCATTACCTATTTCCTTCTATTTTAAATAAGTGAGCAATTAACCATTAAACCAAAACAAAAAATTATAACATTATAACGTTATATTGACTGAAACAGAAATAAGTGCTAATCTATTCTTGTTAAGAAAAACTTAAGAGCCAGATGTAAACGTGCTCAAGTACCCATTTTAAAAGTTTTACCAAAAAGGATGAGGGATATGACAGATCGTTTCGTATTACAGAACGTAAAAACGGTAGATGGAAATTCTGTAGATATCATAGTAGAAAATAGAAAAATTGTAGACGTTGTCCCTGCCGGAATGGGGGCAGGCGAGAAAATAGTCGACTATAAGCACAAAGTATTTGTTTCCAGTGGCTGGATTGATATGCATGTCCATGCCTTTCCAGAATTTGATCCATACGGGGATGATGTGGATGAGATTGGCTATAAAACAGGAGTAACCACGATTGTGGATGCGGGCAGTACCGGTGCCGATCGCTTGCCTGACCTGGTTAGCAGCTGTAAAAACTCGAAAACGAATGTGTTTGCTTTTTTAAATATTTCACGAATTGGACTGAAGCGAATCGATGAGTTAACCGATCTTTCTTGGCTGGATGAAGAGGTATTAAAAAAGGCCATTGCTGAACACAAGAATTTTATTGTGGGATTGAAAGCGAGGATTAGCAAAAGCGTGGTTGGCCCAAATGGAGTTGAACCGTTAAAAATCGCCCGGAAGTTTTCTCAGGATACCGATTTGCCGCTGATGGTTCATATCGGCTCAGGACCGCCGGATATTAATGAAGTCCTTGATTTACTGAAGAGTAATGATATTATTACCCACTACTTAAACGGGAAAGCCAATAATTTATTTGATAAATACGGAAAACCACTCCCTAAGTTCCTGGATGCAATCGAACGAGGGGTTCATTTAGATGTTGGCCACGGAAATGCTAGCTTCTCTTTCGAAACGGCAGAGCAAGCGAAAAAGCATGAAATCCACTTTGATACGATTAGTACGGATATTTACCGGAAAAATCGCTTAAGCGGTCCCGTTTATAGTATGGCAAGTGTCTTAACTAAGTTTTTGTATTTAGGATATTCGCTAAAAGAGGTCATTGATGCCGTTACCGTTCATGCAGCAGAGTGGTTGAACAAGCCCGAGCTAGGAAGGATCGCAGTAGGAGATATCGCGAACCTCACGTTATTCTCGGTTGAAGATGAAGTAATCTCGTTACTAGATTCAGAAGGGGAAGAGCGAGAAGCAGATCAAAGAATCATTGTAAAAGGAGTGGTAATGAATGGAGAATACATTGAATGCTAAATACGGTTTGAAGAGGGTCATTAATGCTAGTGGCCGGATGAGTATTTTAGGTGTTTCGGGCCAACAGACACCGTAATGGATGCGATGAAAATTGGCGGGCAAAATTACGTTGAAATTTCTGACTTAGTCGATAAAGCAGGTAATTATATTGCAGGATTGCTTCAATCGGAAGCAGCAGTCGTTGTCAACTCGGCATCAAGCGGAATTGCCCTTTCAGTAGCAGCGACTGTAACAGAAGGAAACCGCCGCAGAAGCGAGAGACTTCACCAGGAACCGATTCAAAAGAATGAAATCATTATGCTGAAAGGCCATAATGTCCAGTACGGGGCTCCGGTTGAAACGATGATTTTTCTCGGTGGCGGGAAACTTGTGGAAGTTGGCTATGCCAATGAAGGGAAAGCGGAGCATATTGCTGATGCCATTACTGAAAATACAGCAGCAATTTTATTCGTAAAATCCCATCATGCGGTTCAAAAAAATATGATATCAGTTGAAGAAGCCTGGGAAGTGGCGCAAGCGAATAACGTTCCCTTAATTGTTGATGCAGCTGCTGAAGAAGATTTGCAAAAATATGTACAAGTTTCCGATTTAGCGATTTATAGCGGATCCAAAGCGATTGAAGGTCCTACGTCGGGAATTGTCGCCGGGAAAGAAAAATATATCGGATGGTTGAAGGTGCAATTGCACTGTATCGGCAGAAGTATGAAGGTTGGCAAGGAAACAACCTTTGGTCTGCTTCAGGCATTGGATAAGTATTTTGTCAAAACGGACAATAGTGAGCAAGAAAAAGCGAGCTTACAAGTGCTCAAATCGCTTGAATCAATTGATGGTGTAAAAGTAACGATTGTCCAGGATGAAGCGGGGCGTGCGATTTTTAGAGCCCGGATTCAGATTGACCCTGCTGTGACGAACACAACAGCGAAGGAAGTAAACGACAAACTAAAGAATGGCGAAATTGCGATTTATACCCGTGATTACGGAATCCGCCAGGGCTTTTTCGATCTTGATCCACGGCCATTGCAGGGAGATGACATTTACGTAATTGAAGCTCAATTAAAAGTAATTTTAGGGGGAAGCGAAGCATGACAAACATCGAAAAACGTTTTTATCACAACCGTGTCGCAATGAATGTTCTAGCAAATAGTATTGAAAATGCAGTCGAAGTGTTTGAAGCGGCGGAAGGACATGTATTAGTGGGGGTGCTTTCAAAGGATTATCCAACCGTTGAGGCGGCTGTTGCTGCGATGAAGGAATACGGGGCTGCGATCGATGAAGCGGTTTCGATTGGACTGGGTGCCGGTGATAATAAACGGCCGCCGTTGTAGCAGAAATCGCAAAATATTATCCGGGAAGCCATATCAATCAAGTGTTTCCTGCGGTAGGAGCGACTCGTGCCAATTTAGCTGAAAAGGATAGCTGGATTAATTCCCTTGTATCGCCAACAGGTAAAGTAGGTTATGTCAATATTTCTACTGGTCCTATAAGTGCTGCAGCCAGTGAAACAGCTATTGTTCCAATCAAAGCGGCAATAGCATTGGTTCGTGATATGGGCGGAAATGCCTTAAAATACTTCCCGATGAAAGGGCTAAAGCATGAAGAAGAATTTCGTGCTGTAGCTAAGGCTTGTGGTGAAGAAGGGTTTGCGTTAGAGCCTACCGGAGGTATTGATTTAGAAAATTTTGAAAAGATTTTAGAAATTGCCCTTGAAGCAAAAGTGCCTAAAATTATTCCTCACGTTTATTCTTCGATTATTAATAAAGAGACTGGAAAAACAAATCCAGAAGATGTGAGGACATTATTAGCAATTACAAAAAATTTGGTTGAAAAATATGCCTAAAAGGATTGTGGCTTTCGGGGAAGTAATGATGCGTTTGCAGGTGCCGGGATATGAGTTGCTGACACAGGCTAACACATTACAATACTCTTTTTCAGGCACGGGAGTAAATGTTGCTTCTGCGATGACCAAGATTGGGTATGATGGGTTTTTAGTGACGAAACTACCCGATAACCCTTTAGGTGATGCGGCGATTGCGTTTTTACAAAAATTAGGAATTAATCGTGAATTCATTTCAAGAGGTGGCAAATATCTCGGGTTGTATTTTTTAGAAAATGGCTTTGGACAACGCGCAAGCCGTGTGACTTATACCAATCGTCTGGAAAGCAGCTTTAATACAGCTCACGTATCTGATTATGATCTGGATTTGATTGCTAAAAAGGCAGATATCATTCACTTTTGTGGAATTACACTATCGATGACGGATGATGTCCGTGAAAGTATGAAAGTCCTTGCTAAAAAGGTAAAAGAAAAAGGCGGATTAGTTTGTTTCGATTGTAATTACCGCCCTTCCTTATGGGTGGGAGGATACAGCCAAGCAAAAGTACATTTTGAAGACATGCTGGCATTGGCGGATATCGTCATGATGAATGAAAAGGATGCGCTGTATATTTTAGGAATGGAGACAGCAGAAACCTCCAGGGGAGAACAGCTGAAAGACCTCATTCCTAAGGTGGCAAAAAGATTTAACATCCAAACGGTGGCGGGAACACATCGGGCAATTAACAGTGACAATACTCATTCACTACAGGGGTACATTTTTAAAGATGGCGAGTTTCGCTTCTCGGAAAATATTTCTTTTTCCGTATATGATCGAATCGGTGCTGGGGATGCTTATACTAGCGGGATCTTGCATGGTGAGCTGGCGGGATTTTCACCGGAGAAAACGGTCGGGTTTGCAGCCGCAGCGGGAATGCTGGCTTGTACGATTGTAGGGGATACCCCGATGTCAACGGAAGCTGAGATTTTAACAGCCATGGCCGGCACTATTGAAGATATTAAGCGATAAAGGCAGGGATAGGGAATGAATGTGAACCAAAAAAAGGGGCCATTGTATTTACAAATAAAAGAAATTTTGAAGGATCGTATTTTACATGGCGTTTATCCGATTCACACAAACATTCCCTCTGAGCCTCAGCTGGAAGAAGAATTTAATGTGAGTAAAATTACGATCCGTAATGCGATTAAAGAGCTGGCTCAAGACGGCTATATTGAAAAGAAAAGCGGTAAAGGTACAAAGGTCATTGCAAATGTTTCGAATGCGAGACTTTCAAAAGGAAAACGCTTTACAGAAATTTTAGTCGAGGAAGGCCACCACATTACCAAAAAGGTGCTGAGTATTAAGAAGGCTGAATTGCCAATTGACTCTGAACTCTATTCTTTATTTGGAGAGAATTGTGTTCAAATTGAGCGAATTTACCTTTTAGAAAATGAACCTTATATTCACTTTACACATTATATTTTGCTAGACATAAGTGAAGAGGAGTTAGAAGAGGTTCATCTCGGTTCCTTGTACCGCTTTTTAGAAGAAAATAATATTCGGCTCGAATCCTTTCGGGATGAGTTTGCGGTAGCAGTTGCTCCTCATCATGTTTGTGAAATATTAAATCTAGAAAAAGACATAGCCGTATTAAAAAGAATTCGCCGTTCCAGTGATGAAGAGGGGAATGTATTGGAATATAGTGTAGGGTATTACAATACTGGGAAACAAAACTATATTGTGACCTATAACGATTCCATACAATAATCCTATTTTTTGTCTACAATGTAAGCGATTTCTAAGGAGAGGGTGGGGAAAATGAATTTCTATTTATTGGGAGTCACAGTAATTGCTATTGTCATTGTTATTTTAGGAGTATCATGGTGGAAATGGCACGCGTTTATCAGTTTAACAGTCGCTAGTTTGTTTTTAGCTATTTTTGCTGGAGTACCGATGGACAAAATCGTCAGTGCCTATGAAACAGGAGTGGGCGCTGTCCTCGGACATCTTATAGGGATCTTAGCTTTGGGAACGATTTTAGGTAAAATGATGTCTGACTCAGGAGCGGGCATGCAAGTTGCCGACTTCTTTATCAAAAAGTTCGGTGTGAAGAAACTGCCATGGGCGATGCTTCTTTCCGGCTTCATCATAGGACTTCCCGTGTTTTTTGAGGTTGGTCTAGTCATCTTGCTTCCATTAGTTATTTCTATTCGTAAATCTACTAAACTAAATATCTTGTTAATTGGGATTCCGGTGTTGGCGGATTATCGATTGTCCATGGATTAGTTCCTCCGCATCCTGGTGCAATGACAGCAATTGGCATTTATAATGCAAACTTGGGACGTGTACTGCTATACTCCTTAATCATTGCTTTTCCAACGGCCATTATTGCCGGACCTATTTTTGCAAAATGGGTTCACAAACGGGTGATTCCTGTTGGCGAACCTGAACTTATCCGAGTGGTGACTAAGTCAAGCGGGTTACCAGGAACAGGAATTTCATTTTTCATCATCTTACTACCTGTTTTATTAATGTTACTAACACTAATTGCACCATATATCTCTTTACCAGGTTTTCTTGAAAAGTTTTTATTGTTCATTGGCAGCCCGGTTATCGCTCTATTAATCGCTTGTTTTGCCGCCTATTTCTTCTTAGGCTACCGCCAAGGAATGGACAAAACGTTGATTAAAAAATTAACAGATGAATGCTTACTGCCATTGGCTTCTATCATCCTTATCATTGGTGCTGGTGGCGGATTTAAACAGATTTTGATTGCAAGCGGTGTGGGTAATGCCATTGCCCATATGTCTGAGCAAATGTCGTTATCACCAATTGTTCTTGCCTTCCTAGTAGCAGGCTTAATCCGAATCGCGACTGGTTCCGCCACCGTTGCATTAACAACCGCAGCTGGCATTGTTTCTCCAGTTGTTGCCCATATGAGTGGAGTTAACTTAGAATTACTGGTTATTGCTACAGGAGCTGGTTCTCTAATGTTCTCACATGTAAATGACGCTGGTTTCTGGTTAGTAAAAGAATATTTAGGATTAACGGTAAAAGAAACGTTCAAAACATGGACAGTTATGGAAACGCTCCTTTCGTTTGTGGCGTTTGGGTTGACTTTGATTTTGAATGCGTTTGTTTAACAGGTGCCAGGCGCCATCCAGGATATTCCTAGTGACAGATACAAAAAGTACCTTCCTCATATGAGAAAGGTACTTTTCCAGTTTATTCTCACTTTAATTTATTTATTTTATTTCGTTCCAATTTACCTTCAGTTCCATATGCTTTACGTATAAGGGGTGAAATGTAGTGAAAACCAGCCAATTTGATATCAATACGCTTAAGCATATTAGTAATAGACTGGATTATATTTACTCTATTGCTAAAAGTAATTACAATGACAACCCTGACTTAATGGATACTATTGAAAATTTAGCCCTAGTAGCGAACATGTTTACAAAAAGTAAAATTCATGAATTAAACAATCAGGTAGAAACAACCAGTCCGCAGGGATACATTTTATCTAAACTGTCAAACCCATACTCTAGAATGAAGGAATATGAAAAGAAAAAAGAGGAAGAATTTCCACCTTGGGAGCTCTAGGGCAATACGGTGACAGGCACCCTTCGTGGACAGAATTCACTAATTGTCCGTATGTAGTGGACAGTTTCCCGATTACCAACTGGTAACCGGGCTTTTTGGAGTTTACTGAAATTTTACAAACACTTAAAGTGGATTACATATTGATAATTCTATAATTAGAATAGCGATTCGACAGATTTCAACAGAATTAAAAGGTGGTACTATGATAAAAAACCTCATGATTAACTATATAAATTTCCTTGGATTTTTAAAGTCCAACAAGGATATTCTTTTTCAGGAATTTAAGAGAAAAGAAGAGCTTAAAGTATTGCTGCAGGCTGAAAAAGTAATTACGGTGTTTCAGCCAATTCTTTCACTAGAAGACGGTGAGACCGTTGGTTTTGAAATTCTAAACCGCCCGCAAAGAACAGAGCTATTCCCGACGGTAGAAAACTTTTATGATTATGTTGGCAGAAGTCATAATGTTTTGATGGTAGAGCGTTTTTTACGTAATCTTTCTCTTGAAAGGTATTCAGAGCAAATTAAAAGTTCACCATGTCATAAGGATCAATTGGTGTTCCTCAACATACAGCCCCAAGTGTTAGCTGATCCCACTTATCAGAGCGGTAAGACGCTAGAAATGTTAGCAATTCATAATCTTTCTCCTGACAAGGTTGTTTTAGAACTAACTGAAAAAGGCCGTGATTGACTATAATCTATTTAAAAAAATGATTGAGCATTATCGAAGACAGGGATTTCGAATTGCAGTGGATGATGCAGGGACTGGGTATAACAGTTTAAAAACGCTTATTTATTTAAAACCTGAATTTATTAAGATTGATAAGGCTCTCATCCGAAATATCGAGCAAAATCCGTCGCAACAGCATTTAGTTGAGCTTCTTTTGGAATTTGCATTACAATCAGAAACTGTGGTCATCGCAGAGGGAATAGAGACCTTAGCAGAACTAAGATTTTTAAAAAATCTTGGCGTTCATATGGGCCAAGGCTATGCAATTGGAAAACCAATGCCAATATTAAAGCATGGCAGGTTACCATTGTTGAACAATCCTGTTGTACGGAAGTACTCTGTTTAAAAGTAAGTTCATTTAAAGAATTAACTCTCGGTAAGTAAAGCTGTTACCACACAATAACCAGGTTAAAACTATGTATCTCCCATTATAACTAAATCCGCTTTTCAGCGGGTTTTTACCTCTTTCTATCCTTTTTCCATTCATCGCTTTGTTGTTTAGTAGATATATTAAACTCTTCTATTTTTAAAATTTACGTTTTATCCATTAGGATATACCACCAAATAAATATTGGCCCAATCTCATATAAAGAAATTCGCCTTTTTCTTTATATTTTCTTCACATCCACACGACTCGAAAAGAAGGCAGCACCACCTCCCATATCTGCGATACGATCAGGTGTCAGCGAGTTTACTAGCAAATTTGTGTCAGAGGAATCCGCCCAAAGTCCCTGAGAAACGACCACGCCAGGAAGAACATTTTCACCCACACTCACTTTCAGCTCACATTCCCCGCGATTGTTCCAAACGCGTACCTTTTCTCCATCTTCAATGCCCGCTAATAGCGCATCTTGACGATTCATGTACAAACGTGGTTCTTTTTCAAGCTTCATGTGTTTTGGATTGTTTGAAAAAGTAGAGTTTAAGAAATTATGAGTGGGTCCAGGTACAAACATGAAGGGAAAATCTCCATCTTCAACTAAAGGTATATACGTTGGTAATGGTGGATACCCGTCCTCCTTCATCTTTTTGGAGTATAATTCAATTTTTCCACTCGGTGTTGGCAGTTTTCCAGGGAACAAGGATTTCACATGCGCTTTCAAATAGTGCTGCTCAACCAAGGTATCATAATCAATTTCAACCAAGTATGGGTTGCTCGGATTATCAAGCGCCCCAGCAATCATTTCAGCCTCTGTCTCTTTAAAGGCCAGGTCAGCGAAGCCCATTCCTTTTGCAAGCAAGCGGAAGACGTCTACATTTGACTTGGACTCGCCGTATGGCTCGATAACTGGCTGCTGAATTTGAGCAAAAGGATGCCAATAGGATGTGTACAAATCCGTATTTTCAAAGGAAGAGGTCGCTGGTAGTACAATGTCTGCATATTTTGCTGTTTCTGTTAAAAATAAATCATGAACGACGGTAAATAAATCATCTCTCGCAAGCCCCTTTCTGACCTTATTCCCCTCAGGAGCAACAACCGCAGGGTTGGTGCCGTAAACATAGAGTGATTTTACCGGAGGGTCTAATGAAATTAGTGCCTCGCCAAGTAAGTTCATGTTAATCATGCGTGTGTTTTTTTTACTTAATAAATCAGGGCGCTGCAAGTGATGGGTGTTAATTGCTAAATATGCCGAATTTCCTTTGATGGCCGCCGCCTTTCACCAGCCATTGACCAGTCAGGGCAGGAAGGCAAGCAATGGTGCGGATGCACATTCCGCCATTATCGTGGTGCTGCGGCCCGTTCCCAATTCTAATAAACGAGGGGGACGTTTTACCATACATACGTGCCAGCTTGTAAATATCTTCAACTGACACACCCGTAATTCCGGAAACAGTGATTGGGTCGTACTGTAAGACATGCTCGCGAAGTTCTTCATGTCCGACGGTGTATTGTTGTAAAAAGTCTTGGTCGACCAGGTTTTCGGCAAATAAGATATGCATCAGCCCTAAAGCGAGAGCACTATCGGTGCCTGGTAAAATTGGAATAAACCAATCCGCTAATCTAGCAGTTTGATTTTTGTGTACATCGATGACGATGATTTTGGCCCCGTTTTGTTTGCGTGCTTTTTGGCCAGAGCCACTTGATGCATGTTCGTGCTTACGGCATTGATGCCCCAAAGAATAATTAGCTTTGAATGAATCGTCTCTTCAGGATCCACTCCCAAGCTGCCGCCCATCGTGTATTTATAGCCAACTGAACCAGCTGATGAGCAAATGGTCCGATCTAGCTGTGAAGCGCCCAAGCGATGAAAGAATCGTCGATCCATACCCTCGGCATTGAGTCTGCCCATGTTCCCATAAAAGCTATAAGGAAGAATGCTTTCAGGACCATCTGTTTGAATAAGCTTCTTCCAACGGGACGTAATCGTCTGAAGGGCTTCTCCCCAGCTTATTCGCTCAAACTTACCTTCTCCTTTTGGACCTATCCGTTTCAGTGGGTACTTAAGGCGCTTTTCATCATAAATCCGTTCAGTCATATTCCGTACTTTGTTGCAAATGTTGCCCTTCGTCACCGGATGATTCGGATCTCCCTCAATTTTAATAATTTTCCCATCTTCCTTATGAAGAAGTAATCCGCATTGGTCTGGACAGTCGAGAGGGCAAACAGAATGAAAAATGCCGTTTGGTTGATTTACTAATGATGACATAAGTAGTCTCCTTTCGGTGACAGGCACCGTCTGTGGACAAAAGGTCTGATTTGTCCGCGTGTAGTGTACAGTAGTTACGGGTGCCTGTTTTGGTTTGATGGCCTATAAATAAATTTAATGGAAATATTATCATACAGGAGATGCATTTATGCAATATAGTATTTTTACTCGGAGAAGTTACGTTAATATAATTTTTAAGATTTTTTGTTTGCCCTCCATTTATTAGATAGTTTGAAAAGTGACAAAAATATATGAAATTTCCGAAATATTATAATTTAAAGATAATAAACCTAGACAAAGTAGAATAATAGTTTTAAAATACTATGTATTGATTTAGTATCTAAACTAATTTCCCTTTAGGAAAAGATACACATCTTTAAATATCAGAAAAATCAGTCAGAGGGGGAGTCATGTGTGATTAAGAAAAATTTTGCTAAGGTTTTTATGGCTTCGACATTACTAGCAGGAATACTAGCTGGTTGTTCGGGCGCGAAAGGTAGTTCAGGTTCTGGAGCAGCAGGTGGTACAGTTAAAATTGGAGTTAACTTGGAGCTCTCAGGTGGTGTGGCTTCTTATGGTGAGTCGCTCGCTTCAGGGATTAATATTGCAGTGGACGAGATTAACAAAAAGGGCGGAATCAATGGCAAGAAGATAGAAATGGTGAAAGTAGATAATAAGTCTGATGCTGCAGAGGCAACGAATGCGGCCATTAAGTTAACGAGTCAGGACAAGGTAACGGCGATTATTGGTGCGGCCACTAGTGGCGATACAGTAGCGCAGGCGCAAATAGCCGATGATACGAAAACAGTTCTATTAACTCCTTCAGGAACAAGTCCAAATGTAACGGTTGGAACGAATGGAAAGGTGAACGACTTTGTATTCCGTACTTCCTTTATAGATCCATTCCAAGGCACGGTTGCAGCGAATTTTGCCTCTAAGGAATTAAAGGTGAAAAGTGCCGCGATTTTTGCCGACAGCTCTAGTGATTATTCCAAAGGTCTTGCCGCTTCTTTTAAAAAGACATTTGAAAAAACAGGCGGAAAAATTGTAACAGAAGAGGCTTATGTTGCTAAGGATACAGACTTCCGTTCTACTTTAACGCGAATTAAGGAAAAAAATCCTGAATTCATTTTTATTCCTGGCTATTACGAAGAAGTAGGCTTAATTATTAAGCAAGCTCGTGAGTTGGGTATCACCGTTCCATTTATGGGCGCTGATGGCTGGGATTCACCAAAGTTAGTGGATTTAGCCGGAGCTAATGTGTTAAATAACACCTATATCACAAACCACTATTCTTCTGGAGACCCAGATAAAAAAATTCAAACGTTTGTCACGACATTTAAAGAGAAAAACAATGGTGAATCACCGAACGCCTTCAATGCACTTGGCTATGATTCGGTCTATTTATTAGCGGATGCCATTAAGCGTGCGGGCAGTACGGATCCAAGCAAAATTAAAGATGCCTTAGCCAACACTAAAAATCTATCTCTTGTAACGGGACTTGTTACGATTGACAAGGATCACAACCCAATCAAATCCGCGACAGTTTTAGAATATAAAGATGGAAAGCAAGTGTTCAACACAAAAGTAAATCCATAATAAGCTCAAAATAAAAAACGGGGGGTTTCCTTATGAAGCGCAATACCTAAAAATATGTTGAAAAGCAGAGGAATCATCTTATGTCCTCTGCTTTTTTCGTTGTTAGCAAACATGATTAAATGATCCTATTTCCCTTTCTCCAGGCCAACACTTTGATGATTCCACTTATATTCTACGTCCATAGGGACATAATTGCTCATTAAAGAAAGAAGTGTTTCCGGATTTGAACTTGAGCTGATAATGCTTTGATGAGTTTCACTTGAAAATCCCTTTTGAATACTGTGATTTATGAGGCTGAGAAGCGGATCATAATAGCCATTCACATTAAGTACACCAATAGGTTTATGATGGATTCCAATTTGCGCCCAGCATAGAACTTCAAATAACTCTTCAAACGTGCCTAAACCGCCGGGCAATGCAATATAGCCATCTGCCAGTTCACTCATCTTCGCTTTTCTTTCATGCATGGTATCGACTTCAATAAGCTTTGTAAGTTGACTATGAACATTCTCACCTTTAATAAGCCCTCTAGGCATGATCCCAATCACTTCGCCTCCATGTGACAGCACTCCATTGGCGATTTCACCCATTAGGCCATTTTTTGAACCGCCATATACGATAGAAAAGCCTTTTTCCGCCATGATTTTTCCAAGCTCTCTCGCTCTTCCTACATATTCAACGTCATTTCCAAAACTAGAACCTGCAAAAATACAAATGGATTTCATTAGGGCACCTCAGTTCTATTTTTATAATAAAACAATTCTATTTTACAATATATGTTGTATTTGTACGATTAAATGAATGCTTTGAAAGAGGTTTTTGCATTGGGGAACACCTGGTATTTCCTTGACAAAGGTTTGCCATAAAACTGTTTGGTTGATGTAGCAAGCTTTTAGATAAAACTACGTAATAAAAGACCGACTTCAGAAAGGAATCGGCCTTCTTCAGTAAGTTCACCACAGTTCGCAGCTAAGTTCTGCAAAATTATCTGCAGGCATGCTGGTGCCACGATTACCACAATCGTGGCAGTGGCTTGCCCACTTCTAACAACGACTTCAAGCTTGAGAGAACTTTTGGCCAGCCATCACTAATGTCTCGAAGCATTTCGGAACCAGCCTTAAGTCGGTCGTGCGTGACAGTTAGGCGGACCACGTCGCTAATTGGGTCGATCTCGAACGTGACCCTTGTGTGTTTCTCTTCGTGATCTGCATCGGCAGGATCGGCCCATGTCAAAACAAGGCGCCGGGGCGAGGCACTTTCAATGACCTTACCGACTAAGAGAACCTCTCCATTGTCAAAGCGCCGGTGCTCCCACTTGGAGCCTGACTGCCAGTCGGAGACATTTTCATGCTGCCAATACTGCTCGGTCATCTTTGGGTCGAAGAGCGCATTCCAGAGAATCTCCGGTGTTGTCGAAATATACGTCACGTATATAAAATTAGATTCTTCCATGCAAATCTTCCTTCCACTGCTTTTTTATTAAAATCAACATTAATGACTCTCATAGGTATTGCCAGAATTTTTTTGGCCCCCATTCCTTCATTTTATTCAGCTTCGATAATCAGATAAAGGGCAACAACCTGTAGAAAAAAAGCGCAAGGTCCCTTTTAAAAAGAAATCTTACGCTTTTTTCTACATCGTTATTCTTTCATTCTCGGTAATTTTGAGCAGGTAGTTGAGAAATTCTTCGCGTAGATCGCCTCTTCTTAGGGCGAATTCGACGGTTGCTTGCAAGAATCCTTGCTTGTCGCCGACGTCGTATCTGCGGCCTTCAAAGTTGTAGGCGTAGATGTCTTCTTGCTCGGCTAGTTCTTTAAGGGCATCGGTTAGTTGGATTTCTCCGCCTTTTCCTGGTTTGGTATTTTCTAAAATGTCAAAAATGGCCGGGCTGATGATGTACCTGCCAAGGACGGCGATGTTCGAAGGGGCGTCTTCGATAGCTGGCTTTTCGACTAATCCGCTGACTTTATAGATGCGGTCTTCCACATTATTTCCTTCGATGATTCCATATTTATCAACATCCTTTAGGGCGACTTCTTGGACGCCAAGGATGGTAGTCTTGTAGTCTTCGTGAGCTTCGATCATTTGCTTTAGACATGGCTTTTCAGCATGAACGATGTCATCGCCGAGTAAGACCGCGAATGGTTCGTTGCCGATAAAGCTTTTGGCGCAATAAATCGCATGTCCAAGCCCTTTTGGCTCTTTTTGACGAATATAGTGGATGTTGACCATGTCAGAGATTTTGCGAACTTCCTCTAAAAGTTGGTACTTGCCTTTTGCTTCCAATTCAAGCTCAAGCTCAACGGATTTATCAAAATGATCCTCAATCGACTTTTTATTTCTTCCGGTAATGATTAAAATTTCATCGATTCCGGATTCAATTGCTTCTTCGATGATATATTGTAATGTTGGTTTATCCACAATCGGCAGCATTTCTTTTGGTTGAGCTTTGGTTGCTGGTAAAAACCTTGTACCTAAGCCTGCTGCGGGAATAATCGCTTTGCGTACTTTCACCTTTTCTCCTCCTAAAACAAGAATAGGGTAGAAACCCTGTCTATTGTTTTTTAAGATATCTCGATGTTGTTCGTTAGTTTGCACCTTTTCGATTATAACATGATTGTCCAGTTTAGGTAAAATTCTTGAAGGAATTGGAAGAAGGGAAGTTGGTAGGTCCCATCAAAAGGGTACCGCAGAGGATAAATAGGGGCAAAACAGAAATAATTAAGGATAAAGTCCAAAAAAAGCCTTTGGTAGTTGTTTAAATAATAAAAGGGGCCGGTCAAAAGGTCACATTCTTAACCTTTTGTCCGGCTCCTTTTTTAAAGCGATTAGCCTATCCACATCAATGATTTTCTAATCTTACTTATTCGTCTATATTTCCAACGGGTCCGTTTCTTAACTGTTCCTGCCATTCGAGTTCCTCCTTTTATTAGGTGGAATCTTTCGTATATTTGAGCTCAATCCACAAAGGTACCGCTTATTGCTTAATACTATATGTTTAAACTGAGTATTTGGGAACATATTTAAAATGTAATGCAAGTCAGAGGTACTTCTATTGTTAGTAAGCCTTCTCGTGATGCTAATTGATGCATGCTGATTCATCACAGCATGAGTATAGTTTGTTCAATAATTTTTGTAACATTCCAATATAAAAGTTACCTTATTCGGGAACATTACGTAAACCAGAAAACATGATTTTAAGGCACCTCTTGTTAAAGGAAGAAAGTATAAATTTTTTACTTTGAGAATGGTCCAGCTCCAGCGCCCAGCGGCTAGTGTACTTCGCTCACCTTCTTACGATAAGTCAACATCGAATCGCTTACGCTCTTCGTGTTTCCTTTATCTCATACGGTGCGCTCCAGTCCATAAGCCGCTAAACGGGACGCTTACGCTTTTCTTATTCAAAGTAATTCGTACAAGGAATAATTTAAGGATGATTATAAATTGGACAACAAAAAAGCGATTATTGATATTGGTTCTAATACAATTAGATTAATTATTTACCTTATAAGGGAAGAAAAAATGATTAAGGAAATTGAAAATATAAAGATTTCTGCAAGGCTCCAAAACTACATTAATCCTAAGCAGGAATTAAATCACGAGGGTATGAATGTCCTGTTAGAAGCTTTAATGGTTTTTAAAGAGATTATATCCCAACATAAGGTGTCATCCTCGATTACAGTCGCAACTGCGGCTATTAGGCAAGCGAAAAATCATGATGAAATAAAAAAACGGATATATGATGAGATCGGGTTTTCAATAAAGATTCTATCGGGAGAGGAGGAAGCCTTTTATGGATTTCTTGGTGTGATCAGGGCGACTGATATCAATGATGGAATAACCATTGACTTGGGCGGTGGAAGTATAGAAATTACCCAATTCCTAAATCGGAAAATGGTTCGCTTCCATAGCTTCCCGATTGGTGTATTGACTCTAAATCAACACTTTGTGAAAAATAAGATACCAACTAGTGATGAGATTTCCAATATAGCTAATTATTTAGAATCAAAATTTCAAGAGCTTGAATGGTTAAACAATTGCCGCCTGCCGATTATTGGGATTGGGGGCAGTGCTAGGAATGTAGGAGAAATAGATCAGGCGATAAAGAACTATCCGCTCCCTTCGATCCATCGATATGAGTTGAATTTAAGGGATATATTAATGGTAAAAGCAACATTACAGTCGTTATCCTTTCAAGAGCTTCAAAAGGTTGAAGGACTATCAAAGGAACGAGCTGATATCATATTTCCAGCAATTGAGGTATTTCAGTCTATATACAAAATCGTTAATGCTCCATTTTTTCAATTAAGTGAAAAAGGGATTCGCGATGGAATTTTATTTGATGCAATAAAGGAACATAATCTAAGTGAAAAGGATTTTCACCAAAATCTTGAGAAAAATCTACAGGAGATTGCTTTAGAATTTGATATCGATTTGGAAAAAAGGGTGCAGCAGTTTAATACTGTTAGAAAGCTTTTTAATTCACTCATGCAAACAGGGATAGTAGATGTAGATGATATGGATTTAAATGAATTACGATTAGCGAGTTGTTTATACAATCTAGGAGAATTTTTTGAAAAAGACTCTGTGGGTCCACACACATTTTATCTCATATCGAATCAAAGTCTAGATGGATTTTCTCATAAAAATAAAATTAAGATTGCTTTATTGGCTTCTTATCAATCAAAGGATTCTTTTAAAAATTTTGTTAGACCTTTTAAAGATTGGTTTACGAAAAAAGAAAGACAGAAATTAAGGCTTCTTGGGTCACTTTTAAAATTAGCATTTGCGTTAAATCGCACGAAAAGAGATATCATACAGGATGCCAAGTTTCATGAGGATGAAGATTTTCTACATCTTGAGCTTTATTGCAATAAGAGCTGGAAAGTAGAGCAACAGGAAGCAGATAAACAAATCAGGCATTTAGAAAAGTCTCTTGGAAAAACGATCCTATTGCATTTTAAAAAACTTCAAACAATTTGGGATGAAAAATCGTAATGGTTAAGGGTGTGAGATGGTTGGAAGAGTTCATTGATTTAAGTAAACCAGCATATTTTAATAATCGTGAAATTAGCTGGTTAGCTTTTAATAAACGGGTGCTGGAAGAAGCGATAGACGAGCGCAATCCTCTACTTGAAAGGCTTAAGTTCCTGGCTATTTTTAGTTCCAATCTTGACGAATTCTTTATGGTTCGCGTGGCAGGTCTTTTAGATCAAATAGAAGCTGGATATACAAAGCCAGAAAATAAAGCGGGATTAACACCGAAGGAACAAATTGCGGAGATTACGAAAATTACCCATGAAATGGTTCATACACAATACCACACATTTAAACAGCTATTAAATCTCTTGGAAAAAGAAGGTGTTTCCTTTCTTTCGATTAGTGACCTCACGGAAGAAGAATTAATGAATCTGGAACATCATTTTGATGAGGTTATTTTTCCAGTATTAACACCTATGGCCATTGATGCTTATCGTCCATTTCCATTACTCGCTAACAAAAGTACCAATCTTGCAGTGGCATTATGTGATAAAAATGAATGTTCCACTCTTCATAAGAAGTTAGCCATTGTCCAAGTGCCAAGAGGACTTGAACGATTTGTAGAAGTTCCAAGAAACAGTGAAAGCGATCGTAAATGCTTTGTTTTTATTGAAGATCTCATTTGCCACTTTGTCTATAAACTGTTTAGTGGTTTACTTGTTAGATCAGTTACTCATTTCCGGATAACAAGGAATGCAGATTTAGAAATACACGAAGAAGGGGCAACAGATCTTTTAAAAGAAATTGAAGAAGAGTTAAAAATGAGGAAATGGGGGGAAACTGTCCGCTTAGAATTTTCAAATAAAAACATGGATCAAGAAATGTTTACTTATTTATTAGATGAGATGGAAATTCATCAGAATGATGCTTATTTTCTAGGCGGCCTCTTGACCTAACGTTTTTATTTAAGTTTTATAAAAAAATTGCCCCCTGTAAGGAGCATCTTGTTTATGAAAGCTTAATCCCGCAGCCTGCAAAGGATCTTTTAATGGACAAGAGAGGGAAAAAGAACAATATTTTTGATATCGCCGCTAATAAGGACATCCTCCTGCATCATCCTTTTGAATCCTTTGAACCGGTTATCGATTTTATAAGATGTGCTGCCAATGACCCCAATGTTCTTGCCATAAAACAAACTCTTTATCGAGTGAGTGAAAATTCTCCTATCATTAAATATTTAAAGATGGCAGCCGAAAACGGGAAGCAAGTTCTTGTTCTTGTTGAATTAAAAGCAAGGTTTGATGAGGAACATAATGTGCATTGGGCAAAAGAGCTGGAAGAAGCGGGCTGCCATGTTATTTACGGGAAGACTTTCTTAAAGACCCATAGCAAAATTACACTTGTTGTTCGTGAAATGAATGGAACGATTCAACGATTTGTTCATCTTGGAACAGGTAATTATAATGAGGAAACGGCGAAGATGTATACAGATTTAGGATTAATCACCTCCAATGATGAATTTGGAATCGATGCAACCAATTTTTTTAATTTTTTAAGTGGATTTATGGAGAAGCCGCACTTTCATCATTTTTCTATGTCTCCAATGGACATACGTGAAGATTTCATTCGGTTCATTGATAAAGAAATCGAGTTACATAAACAATTTGGCAATGGCAGAATCATCGCAAAAATGAATTCCTTTACCGAAAAACAATTAATCATGAAACTTTACGAAGCTTCTCAGGCTGGAGTGGAAATTGACCTCATTGTTCGTGGAACATGCTGCCTCAAACCAGGTATAAAAGGTGTGAGTGAACATATTCGTGTCCGAAGTATTATTGGACGTTTTTTAGAACATAGCCGAATTTATTATTTTCATCATAACGGCAATCAAAAAATCCTTCTTTCCTCTGCAGACTTAATGACCAGAAATATAGAAAAAAGAGTTGAAATCGCTTTTCCTATTTATGATAAAAAATTAAAGGAGCGAATAAAACAAATTCTTTCTATTTACCTTAGTGACAATGTGAAGGCCGTGAGCAAAATCGAAATGGAAGTTATTCCTATGTGGAAAAAAGACAAGTGGATGAAGATATATACAGCCAACTGACTTTTTTCGATATGGCATACGAGGAAGTTGATAATATCTCCGAAGTGCGTATAAATCGGTTTCATGACTAAAACATGATTTTATCTTACATTGGTTAAATTAAATTTGAAAAGGAGGTTTTGCTTAATGTTTAAAGGAGCTTCACTATGGGCGGGATTGATTTCAGGAGCAATGGCACAATTAAAAGATACTCATGCCATGACATCAGGCAATTTGAATAAAAAGGAATATGCCATTCAAACTTCTAAAAATGTTACAGGGAGTGTCGGATTGATGACGGGGATTGAATATGGGGCAATGCTTGGGTCCTCCATTTTACCTGGCCCAGGAACATTCCTTGGCGCTTTTATAGGAAGCATGGTGGGGAATTGGATTGGAAATTATGCGGGACATCATGCTGGTCATATTGTTTTTAATAATCAGCTCGTAATTAATAACCGTTTAACAGTTGAAGAAAGGCCAAGGCTTACGTAAAATACAAAAAAGAGGAATCGATGAATTCCTCTTTTATTAATCAATGGCCTCAATTGAATTAGTTGTTTGACGTAAACGTATTATTGAATAGGCGGTTTTCCTATCAAAGAATTATATGCCTTATCACTTAATACATTTTGAACATTTTTGTTTATTGACATACTTTTGTTCCTGCTGATATTACTTTTCTTTATTTTTTTCGAAGTAGGGGCATGCTGATGAGCCATATTTTCAGGGACGTCTTTTTGGGTATCCATAAATTCGTTTCCCATCTCCATGTTATAAGCTAAGCTAGAAGTGGCTTTTCCCACATTAACCTTCATATCATCAAACACTTGGTTCATTTTTGTTTTCGTTGAATCCCCTGCGTTCTTAATCATTTCTGAAAAATCAGGCAGGACCATTTGTTCTTTTTCCACCTTAGCCTCTTCAACGATATGCCCTATTTCTTTTCTTGCCCCAATGGTTAAAACCTTCATCTGATCTCCGACCGAGAGTAGTGCGGCAGCCCCCTTAACCAGAACTTTCCTTGTGCCCTTCCTTGCTTCGGGAGACAACGTTAATAAAAGGGCTGCTGCGGTGAACGCAATTCCTAGTGGATTGCTTATTGAAAAAAAACGCTTGAACATTTGATAACCCTCCTCATTTTTACTTATTAAATCATTTCCAAAACAATCCAAAAATATCCTTTGTAAATTTATTTTGTATGAAAAAACGAATAGTTTGTCTTAATAGGATAAAAATAAATGGTATGCATTAGAGGTAAAGTGTTAAAAGCAGGAGGTCACATGCAGAAATGGAAATCGATATAAAGAAACGGTCCTATCATGTTATTTCAGGGAGATTAAGAACAGAACTTTATGGTTTGAAAAATAATCCTGATGTAGCCCATCGCTTTGAACAAGTTTTTTCAGCTATAGAAGGTGTTTTACAGATAGAAACAAACATTATTTCGGGGAAGATTCTTCTACAATTTGACGAGAATATGGTTTCCCTTGAAGAATTGTGCCTCTATATTTCCAAATTTGAAGAAAAGATATTTAATCAATTCTACTGTTTTAATAAAGAGGTTGAGAATGATAAGGATGTTGGTGTACAGGCATTCTCTGAAGTTGCCGCTACCTATGATTACTCAACTGAAAAAGGTCGTGTAGAAGACTCATCACAAAAAATTATTAGTTCGATTTTAAGTTATTTGCCAAAAAATCAATGGGCTCGGGCACCGGCAGATGAAAAAGTTCCATTGCCGCTAGCTCTTTCGGTGACGGGTTTAGGAATTCTAGGTATAAAGCAATTATTCTTCGGCAGGTCCATACTTGCAAGGCACCCTTTTCCATTTTATCTCGCTGCCATTTTATCGATTGGAACAGGTTACCCTTCCATAAAAAGACGACTTCAAAAGTTTTGGAAGGAAAAAAGAATTAATATTGATTTATTGCTCTCGGCAAGCGCTCTTACTCTAGCCCTCATTAGGGAAAACCTAATTGTTTTGGCAGGATTCAGTTTGATCCAATACTTGAATTGGAAAATGGAGAAGTATGTTAATAACAGACTAATGGATCAAGAATTTGTTTCAGAAGAAATTGAAGCCTACAGTAGGAGGGCAGGAAAGCTCGGCTTTATGGGAGCTGCTGCTGCGCTCGCCGTTACCCGAAATCCGCTAGTATCTCTAGGGGTACTGCTTGCTGCCAATCCACGTCCAATAACTGTTTCTACGGAATACGCATGGAAGCAGGCAGAACATGTTGCAAGGGAAAACAAGCAAGCAATCCCTATTAATGGTTCTGTACATCAATTGGCACGAACGAAAAGTGTTGTTTTTGAGGACGCATCATTGCTAACAGCCAATGGAACCATCCGTAAGGAATGCATTCCCTTATTAACTCTTTTACCAGAAGGAAAAGTCGCGGTTGTTAACAATGAATTGAATGTTAACCTCGATAAACTAGAAGAAAATTTGTTGGAGTACGGGGTTCAACTGACAACACATCAAAACCTAAACATTAATAAACGCGAAGAGGTTCTCGTCGTTGTAAAAGATCAGGTTGCTGAAAAGAACAATGTTGTTTCATTTTATCCGAACTGTACCATTGGAGAAATGACCAGTATCGTAAAAACAATGGAAGATGGTATGGATTTAAGACATATAGTAAAACGAAATTTGTGGATAACGAGAATGTGGAATATCGCAGGGCCCATAATATCCATTCCAATGCTAATCAGTGCCCCTCTTGTCAATCTTATTGGTGATGCTCTTTCTTTAACCTTTATGTCCAATGCGAAAAATTGGATGGAACGAAGGTCTGTGGCTTCGCATCAGATGCAGGAGAGTATTAAAGGTACTAGTAAAATTCCATGGCATACAAAAAGTTCAGAGGATCTACTGAGTTCCTTAAACATTGAGAAAACTAATGGGCTGAGTAATGAGCAAGTGAAGCAGGCGTTAGCTTTGTATGGGAAGAACCAGTTGGTTTCAAAAGCGCGTTCTCATTGGATGAAAACATATGTAGGCCAGTTTAGAGAATTCACGACACAAGTGTTAGGTGCCACTGCACTGCTTAGTGGATTTACTGGGCATTTGTTTGATGGCATCATCATGGGTACTATTCTTCTCATTAATGCTGGAATTGGTGCTTTCCAAGAAAGAAAGGCAGATCGGGCAGTAGAAACAATGAGTCAATTTGTGCCTCCTAACTGCCGAGTCGTTCGTGAAGGGACAGCAAATGAAATCGCCGCCTATGACTTAGTTCCTGGCGACATTGTAGAGTTAGAACCAGGGGATCGAATTCCAGCAGATCTACGGATACTTCAAGCTTGGAATTTAGAAGCTAATGAATCGGCGTTAACAGGCGAATCTCTGCCAGTTGAAAAGAAAGAAGCGGTTTTATCCGAGAGCACGCCAATCTCGGATCGGACGAATATGCTTTATATGGGCACACATATTACCCGAGGAAAATGTATCGCCGTTGTGGTTCAAACGGGGAAAAATACGGAAATGGGGCATCTATTAGCTCTGTTATCAGAAGATGAAGATCATACCACTCCACTGCAAAAACAAGTGACAGCGATTAGCAAAAAATTTATGAAGGGCGCCCTAGTAGTTGGTGCCATTGTTTTTATTACAGGGTTGTTAAGAAGAATACCAATTACCGAATTGGTGACAACATCTGTTGCTTTAACCGCTTCCGCGATTCCAGAGGGGCTGCCTATAACGATTACATTTGCTCTTACTGCCGGAATTTTCCGTATGGCGAACAAAAAAGCGTTGGTTCGTAAGCTTTCTGCTTTAGAAACATTGGGGAGAGTCACGGTGATTTGTTCCGATAAAACGGGTACTTTAACCAAGAATGAAATGACTGTTAAACGGATCATCACAGTTGATCAGGAATTTGACGTAACGGGAGACGGTTACAATCCAGAAGGAGCGATTTTAGCCAAAAAGCAGGAGAAAGCTGTTACTAAAGAAGTCGATCAGCTTTTGAAAATTGCTTTACATTGCAACGATTCTCAGCTAAATCAAGAGGCTGGACGCTGGATTGTGAAAGGTGATCCAACTGAAGGTGCTCTTCTTTCCCTTGCAGCGAAAAGAGGACTGATAAGAGAAAATCATCGTCATTGGAAACGAGTTGGAGAAATCCCGTTTGATTCAACTAGTGGAAAAATGAGTGTTGTTTGTCATGAAGGTGACCAAGAAGATCAATGTGTTGTCATGTCAAAGGGATCGGTAGAGAAGCTTTTGCACCATTGTACCCATTATCAAATCAACGGAGAGACTCACCCATTAACAGATAAGATTCGCGGAAAGATCATTGCGAAAAATGATTCCTTAGCAACCCAAGCCTTAAGGGTATTAGGGTTTGCCTACCGAGGATTGGGTAAATTTGGCAGTAAGATGGAGAATGTTGATAAGAATCTTATTTTTGTCGGAATGGTCGGAATGATCGATCCTCCAAAACCGGAAGTTGAAAAAAGCATTCGGGAAGCGGTAGAGCTTGGCATTAAGCCGGTCATGATAACGGGTGATCATCCGCTAACCGCTCTTTCGATTGCGAAACAAATTGGAATTTTTGATGATAAAAAGAAAGTAGTAACAGGGCAGGAACTAGATCATCTTTCAGATGAAGAATTGAAAGCGATTATTGATGACATTGCTATTTATGCAAGAGTAACACCAGAGCATAAGCTCCGCATCGTCACAGCTCTTCAGGAAAAAGGACATATTGTTGCGATGACAGGAGATGGTGTCAATGATTCACCAGCCATAAAAAAGGCAGACGTGGGAATTGCTATGGGACAAACCGGAACCCAGGTAACAAAAGAAACTGCTGATATGGTATTGAAGGAGGATCATTTTGGGTCAATTGTGGATGGCGTGAAAGAAGGCAGAACGATCATAGGGAATATTCGAAAAGCAATTGGCTGCCTGTTAAGTGGAAACCTTGCCGAAATACTTGTCACTTCCATGGCAGTTATGGCGGTATGCCTCTTCCAGTCGTACCAGTTCAAATTTTGCTGATGAATATGCTGACAGATGCACTTCCTGCAATGATTCTAGCAGTAAATCCTGGCAAGAAAACAAAAGAAACAAAACGTCAGGAAATTGTCGATAGTGATTTATATAAACAAGTAATCACTCGTGGTGCTATTTTAGGTGCAGGATCATTGGGGTTATTTATTTGGAGTCTGAGAGTTGGAATGACATTAGCCGCTGCTCAAACTGTTGCCTTCGCAACATTAGTGGCAGGTCAGCTCATTCAAACCTTTTCATGGAGACAAGCTGGATCAGGGGAATCAATGAATGACCTGAAAAAGGATCGATTCTTGGTAGGTGCCCTGGGAATTTCATGGTTATCGCTGCTCGGCGTTATTTATATCTCGCCACTTGCCGGGATCTTTAAAACCGTTGCATTGCCTCTTTGGAATTGGGGACCCATTCTGTTAGTGTCCATGGCAGTGGCGATACTGTCAAAACCAGTATCAAAATTATGGATTTTACGCCGACCCCTTGTGAAACCACCGGTTGGTCTGTCAGTTGCTTAAATTGGGTATAAAAAAACAAAGATATGACAAGAAATGAACTAATATCACTTATAAGGAGGTAAATTCGTGTTTGGAAGAACTTTACAGCGCGTTGTAGTAGGTTCCGCAATTGCCATCGCAACAACTGCATTATTACCGGTCATTAAGAACACGCTTCGCCCAATTGCTCGTGATTTAACAAGACAAATGAAATATTTCGTGGTCGTTACGAAAGAAGGAATTGAGGATTTAGCGGCAGAAGTCAAGTTTGAACGCCTTAGAAAAAGTCTTGATAAAGATATTTTTATTGAGAGTGAAGTACCTGAAACAGAGAATCAAAATCGAATCTTTCAATAATATTATTTTGTTTTGGATAAAAGAGGAGGGATCGAATGGATCATCAGGAAGACAATGCGGTGATTCTCCATCTAAAGCAGGCACTTTCGCATTTGGATCAAGCCATACGTGAGACGATTCAATCGCTAAAGGAAGATCCAGCTGCCAAAAACAATTTAGGCCACGTTTGGGAAGAGTTTCTTGGAACCTTTTTTGGAAGGATAAAAACAATTGGAAAAGAGAATAAAATGAATTTGTTAAATCTCGTTTCATTTGAGAGATTAAAAAAGTATCAATAAGAATGGATGTTATTATAGGGCCAGTTTTATAATTGTGACTAAATGCTACCAAATGACCTCGGTATTGAATCCGGGGTCATTAAATTTTACAGGAGTATTGATAGGATTTTGGTCGACGGTTGAGCTGATTCAAGGAGTTTTTTTTCAAGAATTGGGAAGTTGACAGCAGGAATGTCTATTTGTTATTATTATCTCGAATTCGAGATAATTTTAAAAAAGGAGTGCTTCCCGTGAAATTATTAGGTTTGCATCATGTTTCGATATTAACGGGTAAGGCGGAAAGAAACTTTCAGTTCTATACTAGGGTATTAGGTATGAGATTGGTCAAGAAAACGGTCAACCAAGATAATACAGAGTCTTACCATTTATTTTATGGTGATGCGAATGGAAGTCCGGGGACGGAGATTACCTTTTTTGATATACCGGGGCTTGGGCATACGTATCCAGGAGTATCGAGTATTTCTTCGACCTCCTTAAGGGTGAAGGACACGAACTCTCTACATTATTGGGAGGAGCGTTTTAAGCAATTCGGGATTATCCATGAATCGATTGTCAAAAGAGCGAATCGAGATACGCTGGCTTTTCAAGATTATGATGGGACTAGGTTAATTTTAGTCGCCGATAATGGAGAAGCTGGTGTTCGGGCCGGAGAGCCATGGTCTGGCTGCGATGTACCGCGGGAGCATGCGATTCTAGGATTAGGACCTGTTACCTTAACACTTGCCATCGCGGAACCGACAGTCGGGATTTTGACGGAAGTGATGGGCTTTAGACATGCGGGTTCCTATCCATCGCTGGCCGGAGATTTTCCAGATATTCAAGTATTTGCAACAGGTGAGGGCGGTGCTGGTGCTGAGGTCCACATTGAAACGCGGCCTGATTTACCAAGAGAACGGCCAGGTCGAGGCAGTGTCCACCATGTAGCCTTCCGTGTTCCGAATGAAGAGGAATATGAGTACTGGGTGAAGCGGATTTCGTCATTTGGTTTGATCAATTCGGGAAAAGTGGAACGCTACTATTTTAAAGCCTTATATTTTAGAGAGCCGAATCACATTTTGTTTGAATTATCGACCGATACCCCTGGATTCGACGTCGATGAACCAATTGAATCCTTGGGTGAACGCTTAGCCCTACCACCATTTTTAGAGCCGCGCCGTGAGGAAATTGAAGCGAGACTACGACCGTTAGATTTAGAAAAATAAACCGGTTGCCAGGCACCAACTGAAAATTTACAAACTACTTTGTGTTTTTCACACACTTTTCACATATTTCTCTCGTGGTTATGCCAAATCCTCTGTTTATACTGAGAATGAAATAAGACAAACTAAGGAGAGATGTAGATGAAAAAAGGTATTATTGCGGGAATTGGGCCATTGTGATAGCAGGTGGATTTTACGGAATCAATAGTGTTTACGCTGATCAAAATCAACCGGCGGCAAGTACAAATGTGGGAACAAAAGCGGCCACTAGCGCAAATCATCCTCTTGGGGAAAAAGATTACAGGTTCTTAGCCAGTATACAAGTCAAATCCATCAAGTTAATAAACTCCGGGAAGATCGTTTAGACTTAAGAAAGCAATTGATTGAAAAAAAGGATCAGCTGCTTGATTTACTGGTTGCCGCTAAAAATAGTGGAAATAAGGACGAGTTTAAGCAAGCTAAAGACGTTAAGAAACAATTAAAATCACTAAATGGTGAAATGAAATCCCTTTTAAAAGATGGTAACGATGAAAGAAGGGCGCTTAAAGATGCGCTGAAAAACACTAACGGGCAAGGAAGCGACCAATTCAACAAGCTTTTGACAACTAGCCAACAAATCAATGACAAACTGAAATCGAAGCTTGATGATTTAAATAAAATGATCGATATCTTTAATTAAGAAGGGTTCATTATAAAAATTTTGCCAAAGAGATAGTGCTTCGATGCTATCTCTTTCTTATTATATAATGGAGGCGGGGTGATATATCATGAAGCATGTTTTTGTTGTGGATGATGAGAAAAATATTCGCGATATTTTGCAAAAATACATTGAAAATGAAGGATATAAAGTAACGCTTTTTTCTGATGGACAACATGTCTATCATGAAATGCTGCGGTTAAAACCTGATTTATTAATCATTGATATCATGATGCCTCATATTGATGGGCTCGAGCTGTGTAAGGAAATCCGCAAGACAAGTGATATTCCGATTATATTTGTATCGGCAAGAGACGGCGAGTTTGATCGAATTTTGGGGCTAGAGCTTGGCGGGGATGACTATTTAACGAAACCATTCAGTCCAAGAGAGCTGATGGTTCGGATAAAAAATATTTTTAAACGGATGGAAAAATCGACAGGTAGCGGTCAGCAAATTGTGACCGTTCGAGACGTAACGATTGATACCGACAGAAGGTACATAGAAAATGATGGACATGAAATCAAATTGACGACAAAGGAGTACGATTTGTTTGTCTTTCTGGCGCGGAATAAAGGAAAGCCTTATACAAGGGAGGAATTGCTGGAATTTATTTGGGGTTATGAATTTGCTGGAGACGGCAGGCTCATTGATGATTTGGTTAAACGCATTCGAAAAAAACTAGAACATTCTTCAGTGGTATTGTCGACTATTTGGGGATATGGGTACCGAATTAATGACTAAAATTGGCTCAAAACTGTTGTTGACGTACTTTCTTTTGATTATTAGTATTTTTCTTATCACAAGCCTTTCGTTCCACTTTATTTCGCAGCGGTATTTAATTAATGGGACTGAGCAGCAACTCCAGAAGGAAGCAAATGTGATTAGTCAATGGCTCAGCAAGGGCAATCTTTCACGGAGTACGATTCAAGCGAAGCTGGTGAATCGCAAGGTGCTGGCCATTTCTGAGCGGTTAACATCTTCAAAAATGATTATCTGGACAGGCAATCAAAACATCATCTATTCGGATTTGACGGCAATTACTTTAAATCAATTAGAGAAGCAAAGTAAAGGACCTGGCCGAAAGTTTGTGACAGAAACCGTGGAGATTACTGCGAAAAATGGCAGGACGAAAGGGTATGTCACGCTATTTGCAAAAATTGAAGATATTAAGGAAATTAATAAGCTAATGCGCAATTCGCAGCTGATTAGTTTAATTATTTCAGCAATTATTGCTATTGTTTTAGGGATATTTTTTGAAAAAAGTTTAACGAAGCCGATTCGGTTGTTAACTGCTCATTTGAGAAATTATACAGTTCGGGGCTCGAACGAGGAGATTTCCATTCGGACGAAGGATGAAATTGGTGAATTGGCTGACAGCTTCAATGCCTTGTCACGGAAAATTAAACGGTATGATGAGGATCAAAAGGTATTTTTTCAAAATGCCTCACATGAATTGAAAACACCATTAATGGCGATTCAGGGCAATGCTGAGGGAATCCTCGATGGCGTGGTGACCGGTGAAGACGCCAAACATAGCTTAAATGTGATTATCGCCGAAAGCCAGCGTTTGAAAAAGATCGTTGAGAGTGTCACTTATTTGGCGAAGCTTGAGAGTGTGGAAGAGTCGTTCAGATTTGCTGAGGAGTCGCTCGAAAGGGTCATTCTTGATGCGGTGGATAGTGTGGCGGCGATTGCCGAGCAAAAGGGAATAGAAATTTTAGTTAAGAACGATGTTACAGGCAGCGTTCTGATGGACCGGGAAAAAATGAAGCGAGCTTTTATTAATTTATTAGGGAATGCCATCCGGTACGCAGAATCGGAAATTGTGGTTTACAGTATGATGAGGAGTGTAGAGGAAATCATCATCGAGATCGTCGATAACGGTAGCGGCTTTGCTCCAGGAGAAGAGAAAAAGGTGTTTCAGCGATTCTATAGCGGGGATACCGGAGGATCGGGAATAGGCTTAGCCATCACCAAAGCCATTATCGAAGGACACAACGGAACCATAACAGCCTCCCGTGCGGAGCCAAAAGGTGCACTATTCCGAATCTCCCTGCCAAACAAAGAGTGACAGGCACCGTTCGTGGACAAACCTAACGATTTGTTCGTGTGGAAAAGACACATAACTTTGTAGTTATGTGTCTTTTATTATTTTCAATAAAGGTATTTAAGATTTCTTTAGTTATCCCATTTTCCTAGCTGACAAATATAGGCAATTTCCGCAACGAACGTGTCGTTCTTTAGCGAGAAGAAACTGTATCTATAATAAAATAAATTGGTATAAAATTGAGAATGTTAGGACAATTACTTTGGGGGGTCTTTAATGTGAAAAAGAAGAAAAAGGGAATGGCAATCGTAGCCAGTAGTATTTTGGCAATATCTCTAACATCTTTTAATGTACATACCTCTGCAACGTCACCGACTGTAAGCAAAAATTATTTGATAGCTTATAATCAGTCGCTGCCAGTAGACTATCAAACTATGATTAAAAAAGCTGGAGGAGAAGTAGTGAGAGCAATTCCGGAGATTGGTGGATTGGAAGTTCGCTCATCAAACCCAACTTTTCTCGACCAGTTAAAGTCGGATTCAACTATTTCTGCGGCAAACGTTGAACGGACCTACAAATTGGATGACGAGCAACCAGCAGGTGCGGATGGACAACCTGTGACTCTTCATCCTGATGCTGATGGTACATATTGGAGCTCACAATGGGATATACGGCATTTAACCAATGAGGGAAAATCATTTGCTATTGAGAAGGGTGGAACAGAGACAAACGGTAATCCAACCCATAAAGCGATTGTAGGGGTTATCGACACAGGAATTGATGCAAATCACCCAGATCTAAAGGCAAACTTTGTTGGCGGTCGGAATCTCGTCCCAGTTGGCGGATACACTGGAAAAGATACTAGTGAAACCGGTAATCCTACCGATGTAATAGATCGGGAAGGTCACGGTACACATGTGGCAGGTTCCATCGCTGGTAATGGGAAAATCAAGGGCGTCGGTCCTGATTTAGGGATCCGTTCCTACCGTATATTTGATTCAAGTGGCAGTGCTCCAACCACACCAATTGTAGCAGCCATTATTGCAGCTGCAAATGATAAAGTCGATGTAATTAACATGTCGATTGGTGGATATGATAATTTGAAGTATACCTATAATGGTACACATTATAGTGATATCGCAGATATACTCCTATGGAAACGGGCACTTCAGTATGCTGTTAAGCATAATGTAACCGTTGTTGCTGCGGCAGGTAATGAATCACTGAATTATGCCGATAAAAAATCACTTACTGATTATATGAATGCAAACTATAGTATTCCAGGTCTCACATATAGTGGTGTTTCCGTTGAGACACCAGGAGGGCTTCCAGGAGTAATCACCGTTTCATCTTCAAATCAGTGGTCAAAGGATCAATTAGCTTTTTACTCTAATTATGGAAATAGCTTTATCGATGTAGCTGCGCCTGGCGGGGACAATGGTCCAGTTTATGCTGCCACAGGTGATTTATCTAAACGAGATTTCACGTACCGTGCGTTGTCGACTTGGCCAACCTATTTGGCACCATATTTCACTACTGTAGATCCTAATCACCCAGGCTATGCATATTTACACGGTACTTCTATGGCTTCACCAAAAGTTGCTGGTATCGCGGGAGTTATCAAAGCAGAGCATCCTGATTATAATCCTGCTCAAGTAAAAGCACTGATTGAAAAGACAGCATTTGATTATGGAAAACCGGGTCACGATGCTCTGTTTGGAGACGGGGAAGCAAATGCCTATTCTGCTTTGACAGGTAAATAGAATTTTGGTGACAGGCACCGTTCTTGGACAAAAACTAAAAAATGTTCATGTGGAAAAGACAGATGGTTTAGCTACTATCTGTCTTCTTTTTGTTAAGATGAAAGATATGGTGCGAGGTCCACAGCGTTAATGCCATTGGAAAAGACTCCAAGCCCAAAAAACGTGGGCTTGGGGTTTTTGTTTGCCACTATTTCTTATTCTACTGTTGCCCGGTTTCGGGCCGCCGTAGATTTGGACTTTACCAAATTGGTCTGTTTGAATAATATATACATTTGGTTGTGGTTCTCCTAGTATTTTTGTAATGGTGACAGGCACCGTTCATGGACATTTTTCATGATTTGTCCGCATTGGGAGGACAGCAAGCGGGTTGATTTTTTTTGAGAAATAAGCAGGATTTTGGTAGGAGGTGTCGAATGGAATTAGTTGATGATATCCACCTGTTTCCCCACAGTTTATTTTTTCCACACAAATTTGAAAAAGGAGTGCTTCTAATGGGACGTAAACCCCGTGCCTGGTTTCAAGGTGCGAAATTCCATATCACTAGTCGAGGTATAAGAAGGTCTTCGCTTTTTTCCGAAGATGAAGACCGGGAAAAATACCTTAGCTTAATTGAAGAAACGATGTGCACTTACCCCTTTATTCTCCACACCTTCTGCCTGATGACAAATCATACTCACCTACAGATCGAAACCACAAACACTTCGCCCAGCACCATCATGAGTAATATTAATACCAAATATGCGAAGTACTTCAATAAAAAATACGATTTCACAGGTCATGTATTTGAAAAACGGTATAACGCTGAGCTAATTGATTCCGCGGAGTATGAGCTTGATGTTAGCAAATATATTCATTTGAATCCAGTGAAAGCATGTATGGTGGAGACCCCTGAAGATTATCGATGGAGCAGCTACCGAAATTTTATTTACGGCGAAATCCACCCGCTTGTTTTCACGAAGCAAATTCTTTCCTACTTTCCCTATCCGCAATCTATACACTATGAGAACTTCGTAAAAGCCCCGTTTACAGGTCCTTCTATTTCAGAATCAATTGGAATGGAGGAGCAGCCATGTGGGCCAAAGTGACGAGTATTGGCTTAAAAGGGATGGAAGGGTACCGCGTGAATGTGGAAGTAGGGAGCTATGTAGGGGCAGATTCGTTTAAAATTGTCGGGCTGCCTGATGCCGCCGTCAAAGAATCGAAAGAAAGGATTATTGCCGCACTCCAATCACTGGGTTATACCCTTTCCGGTCAAAAAATCATTATTAACCTTTTCCTGGCCGAACAAAAGAAAAGCGGTCCGATGTTCGATTTTCCAATGGCAATCAGTGTGCTTTTGAGCTTGCATGAACTGGAGGTCGCGATTTCTGACGGAACTGGTTTTATCGGGGCGCTTTCGTTGGATGGGTCGATTCAGCCAGTTGCGGGGATGCTTCCTGCAGTGTTAGCGGCAAAGCGATTGGGATTGCATAAGCTTTTTATGCCTTTTGATGAAAAACTACCCGTGCTGGAGTTTGATGAAATGGACGTTGTTTACGTTTCCTCTTTGGGAGAAGTCATCGATCATTTGTCAGGTGAAACGTCAGCTCCATTTTTTCGAAAAATTTTAGCAGAGGAAGATGCCCATGTTGACACTTACTTAGATTTTCAAAAGGTCATTGGTCATGGCTTTTCGAAAAATGCGTTGGAGGTGGCCGCAGCCGGGGAGCACCATGTCTTAATGACAGGTCCGCCCGGTTGCGGAAAAAGTCTGCTTGCAGAAAGCTTTCCATCGATTTTACCGGCCTTAACAAAAGAGGCTCAACTCGAAATGATAAGCTTGTACCAGTTGAGCGGGAACACAATCCCACATCCCAAAACCCCTCCTTTCCGAAATCCTCACCATTCCGCTTCGGGGGTTTCTATTATTGGCGGCGGTCAATACCCAAAGCCGGGAGAAATTTCGCTCTCGCATCGCGGTGTTCTATTCCTTGATGAAATTGGAGAATTTTCGAAAAAAACACTGGACATGCTTCGCCAGCCGTTAGAAAATGGCTCCGTTACCATTAGCCGCACTCACGCATCGATATCGTACCCTGCTTCGTTTATATTAATTGCGGCGATGAATCCTTGTCCTTGTGGATATTCAGGTTCAAATTCTCATTATTGTACCTGTACCGCTAAGCAAATTCTTTCCTACCAAAACAAGCTCTCAGGCCGCTGCGGGATCGGTTTGATATTAATCTTCTGATGAAGAAGGTTGATTTTACTATAACAAATGCGAACGAGGGGGAATCCTCAAAGGAAGTCCGCAAGAGAGTGCAAGAAGCAAGGAATAGACAATACGACCGCCACGGAAAGGAAATATGTAATAGTCGGGTTGCGTATGATGTTTTAATGAAGACGAGCCCTCTGACTGATGAGCAGCAACGGAATCTTCAGCAATTTTCCATGAAGAAAAATTGGAGCAATCGTACGCAAATTAAAATCATTCGCCTGCCCTAAACCATCTCCGACCTTCAAGCCCATCGCGATATCACCGACGGTAGCATCTGCGAAGCGGTCAAATTGAACGAGGGGTGAATAGGTGACAGGCACCATCAGTGGACAAACTGCTAGATTTGTCCACTGTAGGAGGACAGGTAAGAGTTGCATTGCCACTTACACCTCTGTATATGTCCTCAAAGAAAAAATACCATTTATATTATTTGAAAATTTAAAATTTAATGTATTTACGAATTTTCCTTTCTTACATCATCTCTATAAAGAACATCTTGTTTTAGTTGCTCTGAGGTATATCCGGGCACCCCAAAGTTTGGGCTCGAATGATTTATTAAGTAAGCTTCAAGATCCAACACAGATTCCAGCTCCAATTGGAACTGTAGCATATAATTTAAACATTATCCTAAAGACCATCGATTACCTAAATCCACATGTGGATGTTTATGTGATGGGATATTATAATCCATTCCCATACTATCCTCAAGAACAACAAGTTGTTTTATTACCAATGTTGGACGGATTAAATAAATCCATTCAAGTGAGTTCAAAAGTAAACGGTGATACGTCTGTGCCGACTGAAAAGGTCATCGCCAAACACTACCAGATATACATTCCAAATCCAGTTAATATCTATTTAAGCCTTGAGGGATATCAAGCTGTAGCAAACCAATTTTGGAAGGCCATTTTAATAAAAGAATTTTTGGGTTATATTGATAGGGACTAAAAGGGAAAAAGAGTGGACCATATGGTTCACTCTTTTTGCGCTTGGCCATGTTTCAAATTAACGGGCGAAAGTCCCAAGCCTATCACAGATGGCAAAAGTGCATGAGAAGTCAGTGAAAAGAAAAACACCCACTGAATGGGTGTTACTGAAAAGATTATAGAATTATTGCTTAGGAATTTCTTGGTTTTGGGATTCTTTCACGATTTGGTATATGGCTAATGAAATTTTATCAATGTGAATGCTGTTATTGTTATTATTTAATAATACAACAATTTGGGTATTATCCTTGAAATATGAATGCGTCGTGAGCCATCCTCCTAAAACACCATTACTTAAGGCCTCATCGCCCTTAATATAAAGACCCAATCCATACGATGATCGAGGTGAGGAAGTTAGCATTTGTATAAGACTATTTTTTGAAACAAGCTTCCCACTCATTAATGCTTTATCAAATTTAGCTAAGTCAGAAGCTGTGGAGTAAATATCCCCGCATGCATATAAGAGATCGGTGTTTAGGTATTCAGTACGTTGAACTGTATTATTTTTTGATAAATATCCTACCGAGGTATATGGAACAGGATGCTCATGTGTAATAAACCCTGTTTCCTTTAGTTGAGCCTTATCAATGATATTTTCCTTAATAAATTGATGCAAGGATGTTTTGGAAACTTTTTCCAAAATATAGCCAAGTACCATATAGTTAATATCTTCATAATCCCACTTTTCCCCTGGTTGGAATTTTAAGGGCATTTTTTCAATATCCTGAATTAAGCTAAGTGGGGTTGAATCACCATTTTTCCAGTGAGGACGTTGAAGTCCAGAGGTATGTGTCAGTAAATTATATAACTTTATTTTATTTCCGTTTGGAAAATTAGAAATATACTTCGAAACAGGGTCCTGAATATTTAACTTATGTTCTTCTTGCAGCTTCATAATGCTTGTTGCTACAAATATTTTCGTAATCGAACCGATTGGATAGGTTGTTGAAGGTTGATTTAATAACTTTTTCTCAACATTTGCGTAGCCAACAGACCCATTAAATAGAACTTTATTATCTCTTGCCATAAAAACGCTTCCGCTTAATCCATTTCCTACTAAATAGTCATTAATTTTACTTTGCAGTAACTCTTCGTTTTTTTGTGAAATTTCAACCTTATTTAGTTTATTTACATTTTGTATGTTATTTTCTTTGCTTGCTTTTATTTGTGTTTTTTTGTTTGCGCTGCTATTAAACGGGTTTTCACAACCACCCAAATAGAAAGAGAGTACAACGACTAATATAATCGGTCCAAGGTTCTTGTATTTCATTCGATCACTCAACTTTCACTTATCTTTTCTTAAAAGGAATTTTCAACGAGATCCTGCATGACCGGATTATTATAGCACATGGATATTACAAAAATAATTAGAATTCGATTAATTATACTGCCAAAATTTGTGTCATTTTGTTGAATTTTAAAACGAAAAGTATATTAATGAAAGAAAGAGATCACAATCATGTCCATTGTATAAAGACAAATTGATATAAATGTCTACGAACGGTGACAGGCACCAAAAAATACGTCTCAAGTCTTAGAGTGGTTTACATATGTGGACCATGGAAAGTAGGAGTTTTTTCGTGTATTGTTGAAGTAATGAGGGGAAACCTCAAATAGATAATGAAACATTCATTTGTTTGATTCGTATCAATATGAAGGATTAATAAGTTAGGAGTCGATTAATCATGAACCCTATCATTTCGTTGTTGATTCGGTCATTTGTAGCAGTTCCTATTACCGTATTGACGTGGCTATTTAGTTTGTTTGTGTTCCATCAACCCTTCTTACTGTCGACTGTTTATGCAATCGCAGGTGGGGTCCTGATTCATTTGATCCTCGGCATGGTTATGACAACAAACTTTTTGAAAAAACAACAGCTTTCACGAAGAGAATATCGATATATTAGGAAAAACCTGTTCGAAGCAAGGCGGAAAATTCACCGCATGAACAAAGGTCTTTTTCAAATAAGGGATCTTTCATCAGTAAAACAGCGAATTGATGTACTTCGTATCACGAAGAAAATATACAGGCTGACTAAAAAGGAGCCAAAACGTTTTTTTAAGGCAGAGGAATTTTATTTTTCTCATTTAGATTCCGTTGTTGAACTCTCTGAAACATATGGATTTTTATCCACTCAGCCTAAAAAAAACAGGGAGATGGACCAATCCTTAATTGAAACCCGTAGAACGTTAAATGAGCTAACAAAGCTTTTGGAAGAGGACTTATACCATGTCATTTCTGATGATATTGATCACTTAAATTTTGAAATTGACGTTGCAAAGCATTCGTTAAAAAAGCATAAGGATTCTAAATTCCCTGAAGAAAATAGGTGGTTAAAATGACCGAAAAAAACTCAATCCGACTCAACAAAACTGGAAATTTATTAGATGATATACTCGCGGATCCTTTCGGAGACCAACCGGTGGTCCCAGCACAAACCTCATCACCTCAGTTTCAAGAGGAGAAGCCGAAGAAACTAATTGACGTAATACCTGAGGAAAACCGCGGCAAGGCCTATCAGCTCGCCGAACAGATTGACCCGAAAAACCATCAGGCGATGATTATGTACGGAACACAAGCCCAGGGAAAACTTTTATCCTTCTCCCATACCATGCTTGAGCATGTTCAGAAAAAGGACATTGGCGAGGTTGGGGAAATCATCAATGATTTAATGAAGAGACTTAACGAGGTAAATCCTGATGAATTGACGGATGGGAAGCCATCCTTTTTCGCGCGCATGTTTGGAAAAATTTCAGGCTCTATGCAGGAAGTACTCTCCAAATATCAAAAAACAGGGGCGCAGATTGATCGAATCAGTGTAAAGCTGGATCGGAGTAAAAACGTTCTGTTGTCTGATATCAAATTGTTAGAGCAGCTTTATGAAACAAATAAAGAGTATTTCCATGCTTTAAATGTGTATATTGCTGCAGGTGAAATAAAGCTGGAAGAAATGCATGAAAAAACGATCCCAGATCTAAAAAAAGCCGCTGAAGCAACGGATGATCAAATGAAGTTTCAAGAAGTGAAAGATATGCTCCAGTTTGCGGATCGGTTGGATAAACGATTATACGACCTCAAACTAAGCCGGGAAATTACGATTCAAAGTGCGCCGCAAATTCGTCTGATCCAAAATACGAATCAAGCGCTGGTGGAAAAAATTCAATCGTCGATTATGACGGCGATTCCGTTGTGGAAAAATCAAGTAGCGATAGCTTTGACATTGATTCGGCAGCGTCATGCAGTTGAGGCACAAAAGCAGGTGTCAAAGACGACCAATGAGTTGCTTTTGAAAAATGCAGAAATGTTAAAGACCAATACCATAGAGACAGCCAAAGAGAATGAACGTGGCTTGGTTGATATAGAAACATTGAAGAAAACGCAAGAAAGCTTAATTACCACGCTCGAAGAAACAATGCGCATCCAAGAAGAAGGACGAAATAAACGTCGCCTTGCCGAGCAAGAACTAGCCTCGATGGAAAACGAACTAAGGTTGAAACTGTTGGAGATAAAAGGGGAATAATAGGCTGATCCCAGATGCAATGACAATTGTCGCACTAAGGACCAGTTCTCATTAATGTGTTAAAGTTTGGGTCCAGTCTCACATTTCTCTAAAAAAGGGAATTTACAACACAGGCTATTCTTGACCGTCTCTTAAAGTAAATCCTGTATGTATTATGAAAACTAAACAAAAAGGGCCTATCTTATCTAGTGATTGATAGGCTTCTTTGTTAAAACAATAATAAGGAAAATACCACATTGCTAAACAAAATATGGATATTGGAAATAAAAACAAGAAGTATTAGCCAATCCGGTTTACTTCGGAAGGATTATTTGTAGTTGAGGCTTTTCTTTTCTTAATCACACTATTTGTCATGTGAATATTTTTGTCCAACTGTGGCTTGGTAGATTTAATTTCCTGTACAAGAACACGGTTTAAAAAGATCGGTATAGCCATCATTCTCTTATACCGTGAAGGTTGCTTAATAAACCGATATACCCATTCAAGGTTTAAATCCCGCCAGACCTTAGGGGCACGCTTGTCTACTCCAGCCCAAACATTTAAACAACCACCGATTCCAATGAATATGCCCTTATTAAAGTGACCAAAATTTTCTGAGATCCACTTTTCCTGTTTTGGAAAGCCAAGACCAACGAAAACCAAATCAGGTTTCTTCTCTTGAATCTCATTTACAATTTTCATTTGGTCCTTTTCTTTAATATAACCATGGTGATAGCCAACTATATTAATATGGGGATATTTCTTTTTCATGTTCGCTGCGGTTAGCCCGATAACCTGTGGCTTGGTACCAAATAAATAAATACGATAATTTTTTTGATTGGATAATTGTAAAAGGCGTTCCATGAGGTCAAATCCGGTAAGCCTTTCTTGGAGAGGATTTTGCAATATTTTTGAAGCCATAATTATGCCGATCCCATCTGGTATTATATAATCGGTATTTTTGAGTACCTTCTCATAGGAGGACTCTGATTGCGCATAAGTAATAATTTCTGGATTTGCCGTTACAATAAATGTTTTTTCCGAATTGGATAATCTCGCATCCAGCTCGGTTACAAGTTCATCCATTGTATTATTTACAAAATCGTACCCTAAAACTTCCTTTACCTTCAGCATATCGAAACCTCTAATCGACCCCAAATTTTATCTCTATCTCTATCTTTAATAAAAAATTAATAATTTACATACAAAATCTTAATATTATTATAACATAAGATTAATATATTACACTTCAGAAAAGTAAATTTTCCGGTATTTTAACAAATTAATAGGTCCTTTTGACTCATTTGGTTCAAAATACTGTGACATTATTCTGTAATATTTAACACATTTTTTGCAAAAATTGAAATATTTTTTACAATTTCTTTAAAGATACTACAAATTTTTCCCATGGTAAAGAGTTGTTAGGAAAACGAAAGATACTGAAAATTTATATAGAATATTCAAAAACTGGTAATTTTTACTATGAAAATGATTATTTCTATATTTCTAAAATTAAATGATAGGATAATATTACGGTTGAATACTATTACTTATAGGTATTTCATTCTACTCAAATAAATGAGAATGTGGAAAAGAGATACTGTTACAGTAAATAGCTTGGAGATGTGCTAAAAAAGTATACGATCAAAGGGGATAGTTAAGATGTATATCGAAGCTAAAAAGCTCATTTGTACATCAAAACCTTTTGTGAATGGACAAACAAGTTTGATTAGTTTTTCTGATTTTCACCATGCCTATTTACCTAATCCAAACTAAACTACGACATTATTCCTTAACAACTAGCACTTTCTTACAAATATTCAAAGATTATTGACATTTTTTTATAAAATAATACAATTTTATGGTATGATAAAGGGTGGTATTTTAGAATGTCGAATTTAATCGACTATTTATAGGGGGAGCAAAAAAGGTGAAAAAGATTTTAACCTACGGGACTTATGACTTACTTCATTATGGACATATTAATTTATTAAAAAGGGCTAAGGAACTAGGAAATCATTTAACCGTTGCATTATCTTCCGATGAATTCAATGCTATAAAAAATAAAAAATCCTATCAGAATTATGAGAATAGGAAATTGATATTAGAAGCAATTCGTTATGTTGATAAAGTAATTCCCGAAAATAATTGGGATCAGAAAATAAGAGATGTTCTTGAGAACAATATTGATATTTTTGTAATGGGCGATGATTGGGAAGGTAAATTTGAATTTCTCAAAGATTATTGCCAGGTAATTTATCTTCCTAGGACTGCGGGCATTTCAACAACTAAAATAAAAAGGGATTTATTTGCCGTTTCTAATGCTTAGGGAAGTTTTAGTATTTTGCTATTTAGCTATTTTTAAGATTGTATTTAATGTTTTTAAACTGTGTCCGCTTCAGAATAAAGTAGCTTTTGTTATTTCATTTGAAGAAAATATTATTAACTTATATAGAGAAATGAATAATGAAAACCTGCCTTTAAAGAAAGTCATTATATGTAATAACTTAGTTTCAAGGGAATTTCAAATGGAACTAAAAAATACTCCAATCATTCCTTTTAAAATATCTAATATTTTCAATTGGCTTTTCGCCATTTATAATCTTTCAACTTCTAGAATAATTATCATTGATAATTATTATGCCTTTTTATCAGCTATAGAATTCAAGAAATATGTTGAATGTATTCAGTTATGGCATGCAGCAGGTGCCCTGAAAGAATTTGGATTAAGAGATAGATCTGTAAGGTTTAGAACGAAAAACGCACAGCAAAGATTTAAAAAAGTTTACAAGAAATTCAACAAAATTGTTGTCGGTTCGGAAGAGATGGCTAAAATATTTATGGATTCTTTTGGTGTTCAATCCTTAAATATATTACGCACGGGAATTCCGAGAACTGACTTTTTTTATGAAAAGAAAAAAGCAGAGTCATTTTTAATTCAAGACAATCCTGATTTTAAAAGCAAGAAGATAATCCTGTATGCACCTACTTATCGTGATGGCTTATTGAAAAATGAAAAGATTCATCTTGATATTAAAAAAATGTATCAAGAGTTAAAAGACGATTTTATTTTGTTAATTAAGATGCACCCAGCAGTAAAAACAAATATTAATTACGAAGCTCTATATCCAAATTTTATTTACGACTATTCTTCTTATAAAAGAGTGAATGAACTGCTTCTTATAGCGGATTGTTTAATTACTGATTATTCTTCCATACCGTTTGAGTACTCTCTTTTAAAAAAACCAATGATTTTTTTTCCATATGACTTAGACAATTATCGTAACCAGCGAGGCTTAATTGATAATTATGAACACATTGTTCCAGGCATATAGCTTTTAATACTGACCAAATTATTAATTTTTTATTAAGTATGAGCTTTAATCTAGATCAAATTTGTGAATTCTCTAACAAGTGGAATGAATATTCAGATGGAAATTCATCCAAAAGACTCGTAAGATATATATTTAGCCAAATAAAGTAAAAGCATGAGCTACTTCTTTGTTATATTTGGGGGCGCAAAATTGAAAAAATATGTTAAAAATTTCACGAAAAATAGTTCATTAATCAAAAGAATCTATAAAATAATTTTTATATTGATTGGCTTGCTTCCAGTTAGAAAAAAGTTAATTATATTTGAAAGTTTCCTTGGGAAACAGTACAGCTGTAATCCGAGAGCGATATATGAATATTTGAAGGACAATCATCCTGAATATCATTTGTACTGGAGTATAGATAAGAAATTTAATCAAAAGTTAGTTGAATTAGATATACCTTTTGTAAACCGATTTTCTCTTAAATGGTTATTATTATTACCCAGAGCAGAATATTGGGTAACAAATAGTAGAATGCCCATTTGGTTGAAAAAACCGAATCATACTAAATATATACAAACATGGCACGGAACACCTCTAAAGAAGCTAGCTTCTGATATGAAGGAAGTTCATATGCCAGGTACTACAACAGAAAAATACAAAGAAAATTTCTATAATGAATCTCGAAGTTGGGACTATCTGATTTCACCAAATTCTTATTCTACAGAAATTTTTCGAAGAGCCTTTAATTTTGAAAAAAAAATCTTAGAGACTGGATATCCTCGTAACGATTTTATTATTCATAATGATAAGAAGGAAATAGTTAACAAAATTAAAGCCACACTTGGAATTCCCAAAAATAAAAAGGTTATTTTATATGCTCCTACTTGGAGGGACGATGAATATTTTTCAAAAGGGCAATATAAATTTACGCTTAATATAAATCTTGACCAGTTACAAGAAACACTTGGTGATGATTACGTTTTAGTGCTAAGGATGCATTATTTAATAGCGAATAGGATTGACATTTCACAGTATAGCGATTTTGTCCATGATCTTTCATACTACGATGATATTCGCGAACTGTATTTAATAAGTGATTTGTTGATTACAGATTATTCATCTGTATTTTTTGACTATTTATGTTTAAAGCGCCCAATGATTTTCTATACCTACGATATTGACAGTTATAGGGATAAATTAAGGGGATTTTATTTTGATTTTGAAAAAGATGCACCAGGCCACTTGTAAAGACAACAGAAAAGTTAATAAAAGAAATTAAACTGATAGAAAGCTCTAATTTTAAACCTTCAGATTCGTTGGTTAGGTTTAATAAAAAGTTTTGCTCCCTTGAGAAGGGTATCTCCACTGAAAAAGTGGTAAAAAGCGTTTTTTTAGAGAGGGTTAAAGAATGAGATCATCTTTTCAAATCATTAAAGAGCATTTAAATAATTTTTATTTAATCATTCGGTTATCGATTTTTGAACTAAAAAGCAATAATAATTCCCATTACTTAGGGGTATTATGGGAAGTAATTAACCCATTGATTTTAATAAGTATTTATTGGTTTGTGTTTGGCTTCGGAATTAGAGGTAATCAGAGTGTTGGTGGAGTGAAGTACTTACCATGGTTGCTTTCTGGAATAACCGTCTGGTTTTTCATTTCTCCAGCTATTGTACAAGGGTCAAAATCCATCTATTCAAGAATTAATATTATTTCAAAAATGAATTTTTCAATGAGTGTTATTCCAACATATGTTATTACATCTATGTTTTATCAACATCTTATACTAACGGTAATCTCAATGGTCATAATGTCGCTTTATGGATATTTGCCTACTTTATATATTTTACAGCTTCCTTATTTCATGTTAACAACTCTCATATTATTAATCTCCATTTCACTAATAACATCTACTTTGTCTACTATTATTCGAGATGTTCAAATGGTTGTCCAATCCATTGTTCGCGTGTTATTTTATATAACTCCAATATTATGGACGGTTGAAAAATTACCATATCCAATCAGGATGTTAATGAAATTAAATCCCTTCTACTATATCGTTGAAGGCTATCGCTCGGCTTTGCTGGGAGAAAATTGGTATTTTATTGATCATAAAGTTTATACCCTCTATTTTTGGGTTCTCATTTTAGTGTCCCTATTAATTGGTTCAATTCTTCATGTTAAATTCAGAAAACGTTTTGTTGATTATTTATAAGGAAAAGTAAAGGTCAGAAAAATTTGTATGGCTGATGAAAACAGGCTATATAGATTTTTAAATAGGATGGAAGGCGAGATTGAATTGATATTAAAAATGCTTCTTGAAACAATAAAGAATATTCGAAATGAGTATATTGAAATAAGTATTTTTGCAGATACTGATGGAAATAGTTTGGAAGTATACGAGAAAATACAAGGGCTGATCATCCAAAAGAAAGGTACTAATGAGCAACAATTGTTGTCATCTGAAGCTAAATTAATCAATAATAGCGTTTTTTTTATTGTCCCAATAAAAGAATTTTTCGAAATAATAAACACAGGAAATTTGAAGTTGTCACTAAAGTTAGATAAGGATATAGTTTTTCTTAGTATATACAATAATCTAAAGGAAAATTATATATTAAATCATGATAACAAAACTCTACATGTTAATAGCAGGAATAAACAAAGCTCACTTGTAGAGATTTCTATAAAGAACTCTGTAGATATTACAGTATATATAGAAGAGATTAAAATAAATTGTGAAAAAGGATTTAAAGTAATCGGTGGATTTCAACCCAAATTTAACGATGAAAAATTTAATGTGGATGAATTTTTCTTAAAAAATAAAATCACTAATGAAATAATTCAATTTAAGGATTTTGCCATTGATTATTCTATAAACAAGTATACGATTAATTTCGAATTAGTTGACACTCCTTTATATGAAGGGGAATGGGAATTAAATTGTTTAGGGGTACTAAGTGATAATCCTATAGTAGTAAAAGTGATTTATTTCCAAATGGAAAAAGTAATAGGGAGTTATTTTAACTATAATAATCATTTGTATTATCATGAAATTTCTATCAATAAAAATAGTGAATTAGTAATTAATATAAGAAAAAATAATCAATTATTGTTAAACAGTCAACTAGATGTGATGGCTTTAGAAGGAAATAAATTGATTATTGCAGGGAGAGCTGGATTTAACTTTACATCAGCTATTGGGGATAGAATTAATGAATTACTATTTATCCATAGAGAGACGCAAAAAGAAGTATCTTATCCATTAGAAATAATAAATGATGCTTTCCAAAAGCAAATTGCTTTAGAGGAAGTTAATTTTTATGAGGAAAAGGGAATATGGGATATCTATTTGGGCTTTAATATTAGCGGGGTAAGAAGCAGGGGAAAATTAAATTTAAATTCTAGTCAAGAATCTCAATCTGAGGATTTTCTCTCTTTACCTAAAACTATTTATAATAAGTGGGGTACTCTAAGAAGAATTAGATTGTATAGCACCTTGGATAAGAATTTGGCATTATTGGTAAGAGATGACGTTATGCATTGTGATGTAACGAGAATTGATTATGCGTCGGGAAAGTTAATTGTGAAAGGGTCTTTGAACATTCCAGATATTGATTATGTTTTAAAAGATATTTATCTAGAAGACCCATTAACCAATTTAAAATTAAATTGTACAAATGAATTTTCCTTTGAAAATGGCATTTACTATTATACAAACAGCTGCAACTGGGATTTATTTGAAGTTAACAAGTTCGGAGAAACTAATTTTAGATTTATTGTTAAATTAGAAATAAACCAAAATATTTTTAATCTACATTTGGTTTCAAACGCTGATGATATTTTTAATAAATCGAGCGCACTTATTTATCCAGCGTTGAATAGAGACGTGAATAAGTATCCTTTAAAGATTCAGCCTTATTATTCAAATAACAATGAATTAATAGTTACTGTGAGTAATTCCCTTAGAGCATATTGTGAAGCAATTAATGTCAGTGAAAAAAACACAAAATTAGTAATTAAACTAGGACTAGAAGAACAATTTAGAACTACCGATGTTGAATTAGTGTTTAAAGAAAATAAAACGGGTAAAAGTGTAAAACATAAACCTGAAATAAACGAAAATGCTGATGTGCAAATATATACATTTAAAATTAGTCAAATGTTTGTGAATTCTAACCATTTTAATTTTGATGGCCAATGGGACGTATTTTTAGCTGCACGGATTAATGATAATATCATTGAATCAAGAGTTTTAGGGGCTAATGTTGATTTGATAAATAAAAACTCTACTTTCAAATCTAATAGTCAAAAATTTGATCAAGAATTATACTTTTCTACTTTCTTTGATAAGAAGAGCAAAAACCTATTGTTTGAAATTAGGAATTTAAAAGCCCATGAGAAAAAAGTGAGAGAATTAGATTCTTATTGGCAAGAGGTATTGCAAAAATAGTAGGGAAATTTGCAAAAAGACCAATATGGCTAATTGGGGAGAATTTAGGAGAAGTTGCCCAGGATAATGGATTTGCTTTTTTTGAATACTGTGTTAAGAATAACAAACCGGAAAAACATTATTATGTAAGTACCGAAAACAACAAGAATATGGAAAATTTAAAACCATATCCAAATAAAATCCTTAAATACAATAGTTTTAAGCATCTAGTCATGTACTGCTTAAGTCAGTATCTTATTGTAAGTCATGGAATAAGAGATGTGATACCAAGTATTGTTCATAATAAGATGGGGAGTAATCCTAAAAAAGTAATATATTTGCAACATGGTATCATCGCAATGAAAAAATTAAGTTTTAATCGAAATTCATATAACGGAATGATTAAAAAATTTGTTGTTTCTTCTCAACATGAAAAGAACATTCTAATAAACGATATGAATTTTAAACCGAATCAAGTGATGGTTACAGGACTATCTCGTTTTGACTTTTTAGTGGACCGTAGTAAAAATAATGAAACTAGAGAAATTCTTCTCATCCCTACATGGCGGGAATGGATTGTTAGCTCTAGGGATGAGTTTTTAGCTTCTGAGTTTTATACACATTATAATGACCTTTTACAGGATAAGAAGCTTCACTCGATGCTGGAAGATAATAATCTACTACTAAAGTTTTTCCCGCATATTGAAATTCAAAAGAAGTATAAAGATGATTTTGCTTCTTCAAGTGATAGAATTCAAATAGTCCAATTAGGTCAAGAAAGTATGAAAGAATTAATACAAAATAGTTCTTTAATGATTACAGACTATTCAAGTGTGGTATTCGATTTTGGTTATTTAGAGAAGCCAATTATCTTTTATCAATTTGATCTAGAGGAATATTTAAGAAATAGAGGATCATACGTAAATTTAAAGGAAGACTTGATTGGAGATACAGCTTACACAAAAGATGAAGTAATTCAGCATATTACAAAGTATATTGAAAATGATTTTAATTATAAGCCTAAATATCTAATTAAATCAAAAAAATATTATGCATACCGTGATAAGAATAACAATAAGAGAATTTATAATGAAATAAAGAAATTATCAGTTAAAAAATCTAATTAAGTAGTGAGGTCAGGCAGGTGAAAATCACTTTTCTTGTATACAATATTTATGGAATGGGTGGAACGGTTAGAACTGTTACTAATACAGCTAACTACCTTGCATCAAGAAATTACGATGTTGAAATAATTAGTGTCCGAAGAACTAGTGCGAAACCTATGTTTGACATTAATTCTAAAATAAAAATCACTTCTCTTTTTGATGCTAGAAGAGGAAAGTTATTTGGTAAAAATACTCCGCTTTATAAAAAGATTATTAAAAGGGCATTGTTAAAAATCCCGAGTATGTTTATAGATAAAAATGAAGACTTATATCAGATGTTTAACTTATTTGTTGACTTTAAAATCATTTCGGCATTAAAAAAAATACGTGAGGGAATTTTGATTACGACAATACCATCTTTCAATATTTTATCAGCAAAATTTGTACGTAATAATGTTATTAAAATTGGTCAAGAACATGCACATTTTGCTGGTCATGGAGAAGGTTTGCAAAATAAAATTAAAAAAAATTACAATAAATTAAACGCACTTACATGTTTGACTGATTCAGAAATTCAAGTCTATAAAAATATGTTGAACGAAAATAAAATAAATTTATATAAAATAGAAAATGCTACAACAATGCCTAGAGAGACAGCTAAATTAGAAAACAAAGTTGTTATTTCAGCAGGACGATATGTTCCTGTAAAAGGATATGATCTTTTAATTCCAGCCTTTTCTAAGGTAATAGAAAAGTATCCTGATTGGAAGCTAAAAATATTTGGAGCAGGTATAGAGGAAGATAACCTTCGAGAACAAATTTTTGAAGAAAAAGCATATAATAATATTTTTCTTATGCCAAAAACTAACAATATTTTAGGGGAGATGCTAAACTCTTCCATATACGCATTAAGTTCTAGACATGAGTCATTTGGTATGGTAATAATTGAAGCCATGTCTGTTGGACTTCCTTGTGTAAGCTTTGCTTGTGAAGGACCAAGTGAAATTATCAAAAATAACGAAGATGGCGTCCTTGTAGATGAGGGGAATATAGATGAACTAGCTAATTCATTAATGGCCCTTATTGAAGCAAAGGAGTTACGAAAAAATACGGCCAAAATGCTAAAAAGAACGTTGAAAGATACTCCTTTAATATGGTAGGACACAAGTGGGAAAGAGTTCTAGCAGAACAGGTACAAATGAAGCAGCAAAAGGATGGAAAAAGGGAATTACTATATCGGCAAGTATAATATATTAATGCACGAAGGACTTGAAACTTTAAACAATGATAAATGTTTAAAGTTTCTTTTTTGTTATGTTAATACCAGCTTTTTTACAAAAAATATACAAAACTTTTCTATTCATTTACATACTTATTATAATCTTTTAACAATGAGCTTGTATTATTGAGATAACCCAACTATTTATTTTGGTTATGGGGTAATCCACGAAATAGGGAGGCTATCTATATGAAAGCTTGGTCATATACAAAAAAATGTGACTTAATAGCAGGAATTACTGAGGAGGGACTTCCTTTTTTCGAGAATAAATTGCAAGGTTGGAATGATAATAAAGGATTTTCAGATAAAGAGGATATAGTAATCGTTAATGCAGTTATTTATGATGAAGGAGCGGAAGTGCGCCTTAAAAATATTTTTACCTCTGTGGAGGCTATGGAGAATCCTTTTATTAGGATGATGGGTGAGGAAATGGAACAAATCCTTTTACAAGAAGTTCATTTATGGTTAAATGGTGCTAATTAACTAAGATGCTATTAAAACGAATTGTAGAAATATATGAATAGATAGTTCAACTAGTAAAAAATAAAATCCCTAATTTCTCAAGTGTTATTGGAAATTGGGGATTTTATTTTTTTAATATATGTTCCTTATCTAGCCTCAGCCTGAAATACATACAATTATTTAATTAAAAATAAAATTATTTCAAAACAGTTTCTCTATAAAGGACCTCACTTAAGAAATCCAAAACCTTCTGGCGAAGATCGTCATGCTGTAATGCAAATTCTAATGTTGTTTTAACGAAAATACCAAAAATTATAAAAATACACAAATTTCCTGTTATAAGATGTTATTTTTATAGTCATTTTGTGCTATTATGTCAGATGGAGCAATATCGAAAATTGTAGGTTTACTTTTAATAAACAAATAAAACTAATGAATAAATCGTCATACAACATAGGATTACTTAATGAAGGAGAGAGCATGGACACTTCAGTTGTTTTTAAAAATGTCACCAAAAAATACAAAATGTATAATAAGACTTCAGAAAAATTATTGGATTTAGCTTTACCAAGTGGCTATGGAAAAGACTTTTATGCATTACAAAATATCAGTTTTGTAGCGGAAAAAGGCGATATTATTGGAATTATCGGGGTCAATGGTGCAGGCAAATCTACTTTGTCCAATTTAATCTCGGGTGTTATCCCACCAAGTAAGGGTTCAATAAAAATTGATGGAGACGCTGCTCTAATCTCAATTGGTGCAGGCCTTAATAATCAATTAACGGGAAGAGAGAATATTGAATTAAAGTGTCTAATGCTTGGTTTTACTAAGCAAGAGATTCAAGATTTAATGCCTGATATTATTGAGTTTGCTGAGATTGGGGACTTTATTGACCAGCCCGTTAAAAGCTATTCTAGTGGGATGAAATCAAGATTAGGGTTTGCTATTTCAGTGAATATTGATCCAGATGTTTTAGTTATCGATGAAGCCCTTTCTGTTGGAGATAAGATATTTGCTCAAAAATGTTTAGATAAAATGAACAGCTTCAAAGAGAAAGGGAAGACGATTTTCTTTATCAGTCATTCAAGTGGGCAAGTTAAAGAATTTTGCCAAAAGGCTCTTTGGCTTGAGGCTGGGGAAGTAAAGGCGTACGGGACGGTTGAAGAGATTATCCCTCAGTATGAACAATTTATTAACGTATTCAACAAGATGTCTAAGGCAGAAAAGAAACAGTTTAACCAGATGATTATGGACAAAAGAAGTGGAAAACTAAAGGCTGATACTGCAGAGAATGATTTATCTGTTCTTGGAAGGGGACATTCCACAAGAAAAAAGCCCAAATGTAAAATGAAAAGATTGGTCAGCTCCTTTTTGATCTTATTGGCTATTGTAATTATTCCTGCTTCTATAATTTTTATAAAGGACCAAGTAACAAGTCATCTTCTTGTTAATAGAGAACAGCAAGCAGAGAAATTTGTTAATTCTACAATGGAAAGTGCTACAGTGGATCAAGCTGATAAACAACAGGTGACGGTAGCAGCGAAAACTGCAAATGAGACACCTAAGGATATCCGATATGTTCAAGTTGCTTCCGGGTATGTTCGAGATACTCCTAATTTATCCACAAGTCAAAGAATCAACACTGTGAATTTTGGCGAACAAATTATAGTTGAACAAGTGGAGAAAGACCCAGCAGAGAATTTTAATTGGTTGAAATTCACCTTAAATAATGGTCAGACTGGCTGGATTAGCGATAAGATTGCAATGAAGTTAGCATCAAACAACGATGAAAATTCATTTGTTTCTAAATTTAGTAATTTTGCTCAGGTTCCTCAGCTTCCTGAAATCTTAACCTATTTTGGTAAAACGGAGCAGGAACTTGGGACAGCTGCTAAAAGTAATAATACAGCTATGACTTATAATCAAAATGGTCAATTAAAGGAAGTTAGTCTTACTATTAAAGGGGTAACACCAAGTCGAATGGTTGCTCAGTTAGGTGAACCAGTTCTTCGTCAAGGTGTAAAAATGTATCTTTATCATGGAGAAGCACATGATTTTATTCTTACCTCAATCAACGGAGTCACATTTAATAAGGTGACGGTAAAGCCTTTGTAGATTGAGGAAATATGGAGTAAGGAAAATGGAGGGAGCTGAATTTTTAGCTCTCTTTTTCATAAACTTGTTATCATAAATATAGGGTATGTTGAGCATATTTGATAACACTAAACTTATTAACTAAGAGGCATTTATGGAAAATAAATTAAAAGTAATGACCATTTTCGGCACAAGGCCGGAAGCTATCAAAATGGCTCCCCTTGTAAAGGAATTAGAAAAAAATAATGAGAGAATCAAGTCGATCGTAACGGTTACCGCCCAACACAGGGAAATGTTGGATCAAGTGCTGGCGATTTTTAAGATTACTCCTGATTATGATTTAAATATCATGAGAGTAAGACAATCGTTAATGGATGTGACCATCCGTAGCTTAGAAGGTTTAAATGAAGTATTTCAAAAGGTACAACCGGATATTGTCTTAGTTCATGGTGATACTACTACCAGTTTTGTGGCAAGCTTGGCTGCATTTTATCATTCTATTCCGATAGGGCATGTCGAAGCCGGACTAAGAACAAGGAATAAATACTCTCCCTATCCGGAGGAGATCAATCGCCAACTTACTGGTGTAATGGCGATATCCATTTTGCTCCAACTACTCAATCGAAACAGAATCTTTTATTAGAAAATAAACAGGAAGAAACGATTTTTATAACGGGAAATACAGCAATTGATGCATTAAAGACAACCGTTCATGGCCATTTTTCTCATCCAATATTAGATAGACTAGAGGAAAATCGATTGATTCTAATGACAGCACATCGGCGAGAAAATATCGGTAAACCAATGGAAAATATGTTTTATGCGATTAGACGGATTGTCGAAAAACATAAAGATGTCCAGGTAGTTTATCCTGTTCATAAAAACCCAGTAGTCCGTGAAATTGCTACAAGAATATTTGGCGAAAATGAAAGGATCCATTTAATAGAACCGTTAGATGTGATTGATTTCCATAATATTGCCGCCAGGTCCTATTTAATTTTAACTGACTCAGGAGGTGTTCAAGAAGAGGCACCATCCTTAGGTGTTCCAGTATTAGTTTTAAGAGAGACAACGGAGCGTCCTGAAGGTGTTAGAGCAGGTACGTTAAAATTGGCAGGAACCGCGGAAGAAACGATTTTTAATTTGACTGATGTACTATTAACCAATCGAACCATGCATAACCAAATGGCCAAAGCGTCAAATCCATATGGTGACGGATTTGCTTCTAAAAGAATAGTCGAAGCCGTTCTGTACCATTTGGGTTATATGGATGAAAAACCTGTAGATTTCTATGAAGGTGAAAATAAGGGAGTATCGTAAAGACCTTTTGGATAAAAAAGGGGGTAATTTCCACTACAAGTCCAAGTTTTTTGTCTACGTCCATTTTTTTGGTTGAGGCAAAAATAGAATCATACTTCGATGTAATGCATAAAAAACACACCTCCCAAAAATGTGGAAGGTGTGTTTTCTTTAAAGAAAAATAAAATTCAGATCTTTGAGAATTGTCTAGCTCCAGCGCCCAGCGGCTAGTGTACTTCGCTCACCTCCTTACGATAAGTCAACATCGAATCGCTCCGCTCTTCGTGTTTCCTTTATCTCATACGGTGCGCTCCAGTCCATACGCCGCTAAACGGGGCGCTTGCGCTTTTCTAGTGTGGAATAACAACCCATGAATTTGGTAAATATCGCATTCCAATCGCAGTTTCTGTTGCAGGTTTTAAAAGTAATTTTCCATCTTTTATCATAGTAGTGGAACCGCCGCCATCCATCGCAATAGCATTATTTACATTATAGGACTCAAACATATGAGCCATATCTGACATGGAGGCGCCTCGATGGGTTTTGTCCCAATAAAACCGGCGATCGGTAATAATCATCACAATGCTTCCATTTTTCTCTTGTCCAATCGCAGTCCGCGGTGCCCAACCCCATGCACCATTAACGGCAGATGTTATGCGGTTTTCGCCATTTACAATAATTTGAGGTCCAAAGCTTACAGCGTCGGTTACCCCCAATTTTAATAATTGATTGACGGAGTAATTTCCGGTAATAAATTGACCATCTTTAAGGAATCCGCCCACTAATCGTGGTGCGTTTTTGCCGCTTTGTGGAACGGACAGAACGCTTCCATTACTAATGGCAATTCCGATCATTTGACCACCAGAGCCATTTCCGCCTTTATCAACGAATCCGCCTCCGTTAATCCCAGCAATTCCTTGATTATCTTTGATTAAATCGGATAAAGGTTGTCCTTTATTCGAATACTTTGATACCACAAGGTGAACAGTCGTAGGGTCAGGAATGACCAATATTTTCGCCGTATAATTAGCTGTAGTGACCGTATCTACTTGGATGGAGTCAGTTGAAGGTGGCACTGGTTTGAGCTGAGTGATCGTTGAGTCCGTAATTGGTGGATGTTTCATTGCAGCATACAGTTCATCGATTTCCGCTTTTGAAAGCAAAAAGTGCATGTATTTTACATATTGAGGGTGTTGCGAAGAAAGTACGGTCCCCACAATCATTTGTCGAAATTTATGTCCTTTGTTAGTGCCATATAAAAATCCGCCTCCAGATAAGAGTAGGATCAGAAAAATGATCCAAAACGTTCGCCAGAAACGGCTTCGATTTTTTTTCTACTCGAGCGCGGAGTTTTGACATTATCACTTGAAGGTTGATTCATGCCGCTTCTCCTTTGTATTCTTTTTTTCAAACTGAATTTATTTTACATGTAATCCAAAAATATGACAATCTTTTTCAAAAAATGATAGAGGAGAGTAAATTAGACGAATAATTTCCAGGTGTAAAATGACTATCTTCTGGCGTAAACCATCCGGCATTATAAGCATACGCTGCGCCGCTTGTTAGAGCAGAGCTGTCATAGGCACCAATTCCATACATAGTATAAACTGTTTTCCCGTTCATTAGCATGCCTTTTGCTAACTTGGAAGTGCCATTTCCGGTTTCTAGTAATGCGTGTGAAATGAGATAAATTTCATTGATTCCGTATTTTTCAGCTGCATAAATAAAGGTGGATGCTTGTCCTTCCAAGATCCCTTTCCCTGAGAGTATTTTTTCATTTATTTCCTTAGAATTTAGATTCGTAGTTTCAGATAATTTTAGAAACTGGTAAGAATCTACAGAATTATTAATGAAATTATTGGGATCTAAATAATACTTTATATCATCCGGACTAGCATTAACCCATGTTTTATTGTAATTGACCTGGACCCATAATGCCCATCTGCTCCTAACTTTTTTGATGGAATCTGTAGAGTTTCACCTTCATTTACTGTTCCAACTGCCCAATAATCAGTTCAAGCACCACCACGTATATTCCAACTAGACCCTTTCACAGTACCACTGGTAGGGTTGGAAACATTATTTACGATTATTGCGTCGTCACGGAGGTATGTAGGATATTTTTTATCGGTTTGCGGTCCAATGTGATATTGTAAAGCGGTTAGTTTATTTAATGTCGTATCAAGCTTTTCATAGGTATAATTAATTTCCGTCTTAGAAGTGGTCGGTGCTGTACTAGATAGATATTCTGAGTTCACATAACCAGTCTTTCCATTAGCTATAACGTTGGACCAGCCATTTTCTTCAGGGTTAGAATTATTATTGAACCGCCTATTCAAAAGTTGGTGTAGATAATACTGCAAAACAAATAGAAGGTATGATTACTTTTTTCATATCGTTCTCCTTATTAATCTTTTAATAAAGGACACTATCAACTATTAGTATATTTGTCCTAATTTTAACATTTCTGATTTTGCAATACAGTAGAAATTTCAAAAAAATTGTAGAAATGGGCTATTTTATGGTGGAGCTTTAATTTTTTTGTTGAAGATTGAAGTTTAGAATATTTTCGGGCGAGGAGCAGTCCACTTAATGTGGTGTTGCTTTTCTCCAAGACTATCCATTCCACTATCACTTTCTCCTGCTAACTAAATTTGTTATGATGTAGGTGGTTTATTTACGCACGTGGTCTCCAAACCCTAAGGAAATGAATCGGCAAGGGCAGTTAAATGAAAAGCCTGCTAACTTTGGTGAAAACTAGACTAGAAAAAGAGGACTTTTATAATGAAATTAATGAAAATTCATCATGTTGCTGTCATTTGTACTGATTATGAAAAATCAAAGGATTTTTATGTCCGCATTTTGGGACTAACACCAATTAGAGAGGTTTACCGGGAGGAAAGGGATTCCTATAAATTAGATCTTGAAGTGAATGAGCAGTACCAAATTGAATTGTTTTCATTTCCTAATCCTGCGAAACGTCCAAGCTACCCGGAAGCAACAGGATTACGGCATTTGGCGTTTGAAGTAGAGAATGTGGAGGAAGCTGTTCATTATTTAAATCTGCATAAAATAGAAGTTGAAGCGATTCGTTTGGACCCTTTCACCGAAAAGAAATTTGCTTTTTTTACTGATCCGGATGGGCTGCCGATTGAGCTCTACGAGTGTTAAAAATTTCTCTTTTCATATAAGCTTTCAAAAGCACCCTCTTTTATGGGCAAATCATGAGAGAGGGTGTTTTTGGGTTTTATAAAATTTATCATAGATCTTCTTCCTTTTGGTAACTCTATCAAATATGGACTGATTTTTGGGAGGTTAAGAAATGAAGGATAAGGTTGATAAAACAAGTGAAGGGTTAAATCAAATTTTTGAGATTATTAATGCTAAAGGCGATACAGGCGAGCTTAAAAAAATTGTTGAAAATAGCGAAACAATCGCAAATGAAAGGCAAGATGAAATTCAAGAATAACATTCAATCGACGTTTTTAAACCATAAAGAAGGACCTGAAAAATTCATTTTCCAGGTCCTTCGTGCTGTAAAAAGGTATGTGGCATCCTGTCAAAAAACTCGGTCTTCCACATGGAAATTAATTGAATGAAAACACCAATTAACAACGTCACCAATTATACAAACTATGAATAGGTTGTTAATAATGGTGGTGGAAAGGGTGTAAATAACCGTGGTTATTAAGGCTGGTGGGGAAGTCTTTATTGGCCTTTTCGGAAATTTCTTCGAATAAATGGAAATGCTGTTTAAAAGCTAGAGATAATAAAAATGATATGCAAGTAAATAGAAATAGACCTAATACTTTTTCAGCATTCATCAAAATGACAATACTAATGAGAGCATAAGAGTACTTATATAAGTTGCGATTGTTTCTTTAATAATGCTGCTAAAAAAATAGAAGAATCCATCGATAGGGAGAATTGTCGAATACAAGTGGGAATTGTGAAGCTTTGTTGTATTTTTTAAAATTTTAAATAAATAGTAGTTTTGATGCGTGTCAAATGTATTAGAAAAATGCTTTTTTTTGTAAAAACGCAGTGTGGAATATGCAGAATTCTATAAAGCATTAAATTTACTAATTTAAGATAGGACTATAACCAATAAATGTCGAATATATTGGATAAATAACTCAGGTGATATTTACCTACTACTATGTTAAATTACTATTATTACCATTCAAAAAATTAAAGGGGATAAAACCATGACAAGAAAATGGAAGTGGTTAATAGCTTGTTTCCTTTTCCTGCTGGTACTTAATGGGCTAGGGATTTTGGTCGTACACTTAGTAGGCCGATAAGATGATGGGCAGAATTTTTGGACAGGGTAGGTAATGACATTCATGACAACGAATTTAACTCAATCGATATCAGGAAAGCTGTTGTTTGCGATTCTAATTATTACAATCGGGGCTGAAGTTGACCTATATATTACTAGATACAGCACCTTGGCCAGTAGCTTGTATGATGCGATTATGGTATCTTCATTTTTTATCGGCTGGAAGCTTAATAAAAGACTCGTGAATCCAACCGATACACCTAAAACGAAGCGGCAGCGGAGCCTTCAATTTACGGGTGCCTTTCTCATCTTTTTTATTGGAAGCACGATCATCAATTTTTATTCTGGCTTGGTATTCCACGATTTTAACAATAATTATGATCAAAATGTTCAGCAATACACGGATTCGCAACCGAGTGGTGATGATGTGGCTCCAAGTGATTCCGTCAGTACTTTTTTTGATCAAGTCGATGCAGTAGGGCCTGATATATATACCGATGCACTTGCCGGGCTTGAAGAGGTTTGGCGGCTTGGATATATGATCTTGATCCTCGTCATTTGTAAAAAAATATTTCACCGCCGGTGGGAAAAAGGATCGAGGGACATCTTCTTATTGATTGCTCTATTTATAACCTCGATCCTGTTCGGAATTGACCATACTCTAGATACGGCACAACCATGGTCCGTCAAAATTGGTGCCATTGTCACCTTTGCCAATATGGGATTACTGTTTGGGCTGATCCTCTATTGGACCCGCAACCTTTGGGTAGCGGTCATCGCCCACTCGGTTTATGATATTACAGCCACCATCTCATGGTATTATTTTGATACCGCTGTTGAAGCATTTGCAGGTGTGGTATTCATTGTCCATCTCATCTTATTGTCACTTGAGAAAAGACAGCAGAATAAACGGATAAAACAACAAATCGTTGATCCAATCCAAATGGCTGAATAAAGTAAAAGAGGTTACCACAGGTAACCTCTTTTACTATTCACTCAACATTCTAAGGAAACTGCATCCAATTTCGAGTTTTATCTACAAATAACAAGTAATAGGTTGTAAGATGAATGGAAATGGACAAAATTTTGGTCATCTATCTAAAAGAGCATAAAAGATTGAGAAATCTATGCTATAATACTTTTTATTTATTTAATATGGATAATGTTTGTGATGAACTCATGGACGAGACCGAAAATTGGGAATATTAATTGAAGATGTGTTGATTTGGATTAAAACAAAGCTATCTATAGATTTAAATGGAGAGAAGTATATGAATCCTATGATTAGCATTATCGTACCTGTATTCAATGTTGAAAATTTTATTCACCTTTGTATAGAAAGTATTCTTTCTCAGACTTTTCAAGATTTTGAGCTTATTTTAGTTAATGATGGGTCTACAGATCGAAGTGGTGATATTTGTGATGAATATTCAAAGAAAGATAAGAGAATTATTGTTATCCACAAAGAAAACGGGGGTCAGTCCTCAGCAAGAAATATAGGAATTAATGTTGCAAAGGGAAATTTTATTGGATTTATTGATAGTGATGATTGGATACAAAGTGATATGTTCCATATCTTGTATACAAAAGCAATAGAGACAGATGCGGATATAACAGCATGTAATATTATGAAATATAATAAGGACTCGACAAAACAAATTTACTGTAATAAGACAGATGATTGTTTTTTTGATAGAAATTCTGCAATGAATGAACTTTATTTAAATGATAGGCTCACTTTTAGCCCATGTAATAAATTATATAAAAGTAACTTATTCAATGGTGTTAGATTTAAAGAAGGATCTATACTTGAAGATATGGACTTTTCGTATAGAATCATGCATCAAGCAGAAAGAATTTATTATACTGGGCAAGCATTATATAATTACAGGTATAATGATCAAAGCACTATGCGAAAAGGCTTTTCGAAAAAGCGTTTAGATGAATTTGAAGTAAGAAAAAATATGTATTTATTCTATCTTAAAAACTATCCAAGTAAAGCAAATGAATTGTATGCAGAATGGTTTTTAACAGGCTTGATGTTATATATCAATATCGAGAAGTATTATAGAAATGAAAGAAACCAATATAGGTACCTAATTGAAATAGACCGGAAACTATTACTACCATTACTATTTAAAAGAAATTATATTATGAAGAAGAAAATACTATTATCTATAGCGATAATTTCGCCCAATATCTTAGTAATGAACTACCGATTTTATTGGGGAAAAGTTAAGAAAGATTTATAATTAAGTTAAAGTACTTATAACCTCTATTAGTATTATGTTGGAGATGAAAAAATGATCGCCTTTGTTATTTTGAATTACAACACATGGGAAATGACCATTCGATGTGTAGATTCCATTTTTAACACATGTAAACAAAACAATACGATTTATATCGTGGACAATGGATCTACTAATGACTCATATCATAATCTTAAAGAACAATATCGTAATAATAAAAATGTAAGGGTAATCCACAATGAGAATTTAGGATATGCAAAGGGAAATAATGTGGGTATTAGAGAGGCAATTAAGGATGGTCATGACATCATTACCATAGTCAATAATGATGTCATTTTTTTGGATGAGAGTATCAGTCATATGTATACATTTCTTGAAAACCACCCCAATGTCGCAGTAGCATGCCCTTATATCCTATCATCCGAAGGGGAATTGCGGGATTTGCCATTTTTAAAGCCTATAAAAACGGTAGATTATCTATTGTACAATACAAAACTAAGTAATTTTGCTACTTTAAATAGAAAAATACACTTTAACAAGGAATATTTTTTATCTGGTGATTCAATTAGAAATGAGCCAATCCCCATTTATAAATTTTCAGGTTGCTGTTTTATGGCAAAACGAGAAATGTTAGAGAATGTAGGATTATTCGATGAAAATACTTTTTTATATTATGAAGAGGACATCCTATCCAATAAGATGCATAAATTAGGCTACAATGCCTATTATTTACCGAATTCAAAAATTGTTCATCACCATGGGCTCACAACTGGCAAAGACAATCTGTTTGTTGATACTGAAATGATAAAAAGCGAGATGTATTTCTTGTCAAAATGTTATCAGTTAAACATTTTTGTCTTACTTTTTATCTACATCGATCGTGCAATCATTCCAATTATGAAAAAGTTAAAACATCGCTATAATCTCACGTTTAAAGAATATTTAGAGTTTCTAAGAAAAACATCGGTCCATTTTATAAAAAGCTCGAAACTAAGAAATGAAAAGAATGTAATAGATGAGGGATAAGTGTTGAATAATAAGGCAATTACTTTTATAAAAAACTTTTCATACACCCTGTCATCGAATCTAATTTCAATGATGATTTCGACAATTTTAATATTTATTGTCCCAAAATTGATCGGTGTAGAAGATTACGGATATTGGCAGTTATACCTATTTTATTCATCATATGTGGGTTTCTTGCACTTTGGTTGGAATGATGGGATCTATCTCAGATACGGTGGTAAAGAATATAAGGAATTAAATAAAGAGCTATTTTTTTCACAGTTTTGGATGCTGATTATTTTTCAGGTATTAATTGGTGCAGTTATAATGGGTGTTTCAATCGCCTTTAGTTCAGATACTAATAGGCTATATATCTTTGAAATGACTGCATTATGTATGTTTATCGTCAATGTGAGACTTATGTTAATTTTTATCCTGCAGGGTACAAATAGAATTAAAGAGTATGCACAGATAACAATGATGGAAAGAGTGATTTATTGTTGTTTGATTCTGTTATTCTTATTTATAGGCATTAGACAATACAAGTTATTGATTAGTGCTGATATAATTGGAAAACTTGTTACCCTAGTGTACGCAATGTACTGCTGTAAAGATATCGTATTCAATAAAGTTTCTGCATTCTATTTGAATATTAAAGAAACGATCATGAATGTCAGTGTAGGAATAAAGCTAATGTTTGCTAACATCGCCAGTATGCTTATTATCGGGGTTGTTCGTTTTGGTATTGAACGTTCGTGGGATGTTTCAACATTTGGTAAAGTATCGTTAGTCATGAGTGTTTCTAATCTCATGATGATATTTATCGATGCTGTCGGCATTGTCATGTTTCCTGTCTTAAGACGGACGAATGAGGACAAACTTCCAACGCTTTATACAACAATGAGAACTTTTTTAATGGTTCCCTTACTTGGGTTGCTTGTTGCCTACTATCCATTAAAGAGTATCTTACCAATATGGTTACCTAAATATACTGAGAGTCTAATGTATATGGCGCTCCTATTTCCGATGTGTATCTATGAGGGGAAAATGGCATTGTTAATAAATACCTATTTAAAAACATTGCGGAAAGAGAAATTGATGTTTGTATTTAATCTATTATCAGTGGTGTTAAGCATCATTCTTACTATTTTGTTCACGATTGTATTTAAGAATCTATCGTTAGCGATCTTATCGATTGTTGTGCTTTTGGCTTTTCGAAGTGCTTTGGCTGAGGTCTTTTTATCAAGGATCCTCAATGTTTCTGTGTATAAAGATATCTTTCTTGAGATGGCAATGACGCTTATATTCATACTGGCGGGCTGGTTTGTGACTTCTTGGATTGGAGTAGGGTTATATCTAGTCGCTTACGGATTATATTTATTAATCCAACGAAGAGATATTAAAGCAACTTTTATAACGGTAAAACAATTAGTAAGAGGATAAACGTCTTTGGATTATTATTTGTTCCTACAATTACAAAAGGGTCTGACTTCTCGTTTAAAACTCAGTATACAGTAAATGACTTAGTGAATTTTTACTGTATATTGCGGTTGCGAGGCCAGACCCTTTTGCTTTTAAGATATACTCACTGAAAGCGGCTAGTTGGGTGGAAGATTCAACTTAAAATAGAAAGTGACTTGTTTGGAAAATATAGCGCAACACTATTTTGTAAAAGTTTAAACCTAGCAAAATAATTAATTTTCTGTGAATTGCAGTATTCTTGAAATCCTTAGGGATCATTGGTAACCTTGTAATTAGTTAGTAGGGATTAATGGGATTCGTTTTTTACCATGTATTTTATTACATACTTCTTTGTAGTCAGACCTATAGGTTCAACACTGTAACACGGTTTAGAGAGGACTAAATAGTATCAGTGATCCTGCCTATAATTATGTTGGGCGGGGTTTTTATGTTTTATTTAAAATAAAACATTTAGTAACTAGGATATTAAATAAAGTGAAAATGGATAATAAAGGAATATGGGATATTTTTGTAAAGGGCATAAAAAATGTATCTATCCTGTATGAAAAGGATGTGTCATAATTTGGATATTTCGGTTGTTATTCCTACGTACAATCGTGCGAATCTTCTTCCAAAAGCAGTTAAGAGTGTCCTCGAGCAAAACCACCAATCGATAGAAATTATTATAGTCGATGATTTATCAACAGATAATACTAAGGAAGTCATAGCATCATTTCAAAATGAGAAAATTAAATATGTGGTTAATTCTCGTGCTAAAGGGGCAAATGGGGCGAGAAATACTGGGGTTTTGATGGCAAAGGGAAAGTATATTGCTTTCCAAGACAGCGATGATATTTGGTTGCCAACAAAAATCGAAAAACAATTGAAATATATGGAAGAGAATACAGAAGTGGATATGTGTTTTTGTAGCTTGAATATTGATGATTTTTCAAGGGTCGTACCCAATAGAAAGGTTGAGTCTGAAGAAATTCATGCCCAACTTAAAAGAGGAAATTTTATTAGTACGCAAACAATCTTTGTAAAAGCTGAAATTGCCAAAGAAATTCTTTTTGACGAAAAACTCATGCGATTTCAGGATTGGGATTTCTGTTTAAGGCTCTCGGAAAAGTATAAAGTGCATCACATAGACGAAGTTCTTGCGGTAGCTGAAGTGCAAAATGATAGTATCGGCAAACAAGTCAATCAAGCGGAAGCATTAAAACAATTTTTTGATAAATTTCCAGATTTAAAAGATGAGAATTTAATTACGAAATCGTTCCAACATTTTGTAGTGTCCCATAGAGATAAGAAAAATGGGAACATGTTTTTATCAAACATTCATTATGCAAAATACTTTTCTTATCAATTCATTGATAAAGTGTTTAATCGGAGGAATAGATTATGAGAATTGGTGTGGTAGGAACTGGGTACGTGGGGTCAGTACAGGGGGTAATACTCGCTGAATTTGGCTTGGATGTCATTTGTATGGATGTCATAGAAGAAAAAATTGCCTTGCTGCTTCAAGGTAAAGTCCCAATTTATGAACCAGGCTTAAAAGAAATTATGGATAAAAATGTCGCAGCCGGAAGAATCCTATTTACCACGGATGTAAAGTATACAGTTGAAAGTTCGGATGTTATTTTTATTGCTGTTGGAACACCACCTAAAGATGATGGAAGTGCGGATTTAAAATATGTCCTTGAGGTTGCCCAAAACATTGGTAAATACATAAATGGCTATAAAGTAATTGTAAATAAGTCTACCGTTCCCGTTGGTACTGCTCAACTCGTTAAAGAGACCATACAAACCGTTCTAAATGAACGCAACATGGAGTATCCTTTTGATATCGTCTCGAATCCTGAGTTCTTACGTGAAGGAAAAGCAGTGGGTGATTGTTTAAAACCTGATCGAGTGGTGATTGGTTTTGATAGTGATCGTGCCGCTGAAGTCATGAAGAAAGTATACGATGTTTTATATATTAATGAAACACCCTTCATTTTTACAGATATTGAAACGGCTGAAACAATAAAATATGCATCCAATGCATTTTTGGCAGTAAAAATTTCCTTCATTAATGAAATGGCTTTATTAGCTGAAAAGGTTGGAGCAAATGTTCAAGAAATTGCGCGGGCGATGGGAATGGATGGACGCATTTCTCCAAAGTTTTTACATGCTGGACCCGGGTATGGAGGGTCTTGTTTCCCAAAAGACACAAAAGCCATCGTTGATATTGGTCGAAAGTACGGTGAGGAATTAAAAGTAATCCAAGGCGCTATTGAGGCAAATGAAAAGCAAAAGCAGCGTATGGTTGAAAAAATCGTTAACCGAATGAATGGGGTTAAAGGTAAAACCATTGCCATATTAGGTTTATCCTTTAAGCCGGAAACAGATGATATGAGGGATGCACCAAGTATTGACATTATTAATGGGCTAGTAAAAAATGGTGCGAGAATTAAAGCCTATTGTCCTCAAGGGATGAAAGAAGCAAAATGGCGGTTAGCAACTATTGAAGAGCATATTCAGTATTGTGAAAATGAGTATGATGCGGTTCAAAATGCGGACGCTACGGTTTTTATCACTGAATGGCATCAATTCCGTGGAATGTCGCTACAACGAATGAAGGACATAATGAAGGGTGACTTTGTCTTTGACCTTCGTAATATTCATGTGAAAGACAGACACGTTCGTACTATGTTCAATTATTGTCCGTTAGGGAGAAATTAAATGGAGAAAGTCGATATATTATTGCCTATTTATAATTCATACGACGAAACCAGAAGCTGCATTGAGAGTATTTTTAACCACACCAATATTAACGCATTTAATTTATACTTGTTGGATGACAAAAGTCCTGATGATAATATCGTGGAGTTGACTTCTTATTTTTCTGGAAAATATCCGAATGTCATTACCATTAGAAACGAAAATAATTTAGGATTTCCCGCAAATGTTAACAATGGATTTTATGTGAGTAAAAATGATGTTATTATTCTTAATAGTGATACACTTGTAACGGATGCATGGTTAGAAACACTGGCGGAGGTTGCAAATAGTGAGGAATTGATTGCCGCGGTGAATCCTATGAGCAATTACGGAATCATTTCCGGTGTACCAACGACGAATAGCACTATTAATGATTTATTTTCATTTGAAGAAATTACTCATGCCTTTCATAAAAATAAACAAAAAGGATATATTGAAACCCCGTTATTAATTGGATTTTGTATGTATGTGAAGAGAAAGGCGTTAGATTTGGTTGGAACCTTTGATGCAGAAACTTTTAAACGAGGATACGGTGAAGAAACAGATTGGTGTATGAGGGCAAGAAGGATCGGTCTAAAGCTTGTCGTTTCGAAAGAAGCTTATGTGCATCATATTGGAGGGTCTTCGTTTGGGGCGGATAAAGAAAAACTCCGTAAAAGGTCAAAGGAAATTCTCTTGCAACGATACCCACAGATTGATTTAGAGTTGGAGCGTTTTGTAAAAAATAGAGATAATCTAAAGGAAATTAGGAAATATGTAATGAGAGACCTTCCCTATCTTTCAAGAAAAACGGGTAAAATGCTCAAATTAAAAATGATTAAGCACTATATGACCTATAACTTCTAGCTTATATTGAAGTTGGGCCTTATCGATTATGACATTACTGGTGGCTGAATCTATCTGAGCTATTTTACATTATCATAAAAAAAACCCCAGCGCTGGGGTTTTTTTTATTTGTTTATAAATGCTACTGTTGGTAATGTTTGTATTCATATGACTTCGGAGTACTAGTATGGCAATCCGTAATAGTCTCGGGTGCGATTAATTACTGCTAGTAGTTTCCGTACTTGAATAAATTTTAGCAACGGGATCAGTTGCTAATCCTAATGATTGGCGCATTTCATCCGAAAGGGTTTGTCTTTCTTGATTACCAACCGATAAGTACCAGATCTTATTAATCGTCTCTCCTGCGCCTTTTATTTCGAGTTTATCAATCGTTTTTGCTGCCGGTTTATAGGAAGATTGGATACCGAGCATGTCATTAAATGTTAAATTTGTTTTAATATTATTTTCTAGAGCGGTAAGAATATTATTGTAATTTGTTAATGTTGATAATGATTTACCCTTATTGATGATTTTAGAAATGACTTCACGCTGTCTTTCCTGGCGTCCAAAATCACCTAGTGGATCTTGGTGTCTCATTCGAGCATATTCAAGGGCCTGTAATCCATTTAAGTGCTGTGGACCTGTTTTCAGCGTAACCCCATCCAGCTCAAAAGCATACTTATTATCTACTTCTATTCCGCCAACAGCATTGACGATATCTTTAAAGCCTTCCATGTTCACCTTAATATAGTAATCAATTGGCACATTTAAAAAGTTCTCAACTGTATCAATACTTTCTTGAATTCCACCATAGGCGTAAGCGGCATTAATTTTTTCGATCCGGTCCTTGCTCGGGTTAGACGTATCAATTAACTTTGTCCTTGTGTCACGTGGAATACTTAACATTGTGGTCTTTTTTGTTTTAGGGTTAACGGTGATGAGGATCATAGAATCAGAACGACCGCTGTCCCCTTTCCGTTCATCCACACCAAGCATTAAGATGGAAATAGGATCCAAATGGTTGAATTCTACTTTTGATGTCCGTTTTGCGGAAACATCCCGTGAGAGTGGTTTATTCATTTTATCTACGGCACGAGCGACGTCAGTGTATACATTATAAAAATATGCTCCTCCGCCAATTAATAAAATAAGGAGCGCAAAAAGGCTGATGCGAAACCATCGAGGTTTTCTCTTTTTCATCTTCTTTCGAATTGTTCTAGAATTATCCATTCATATAGTTCCCTTCTTTAAAGGTGGAATTTTTGTTAAAAGACAATCATAACCAAAATTATAATATTGTATGTATAGAAGTTCAACTGGAAATAAAAAAAATCCACCACAAAAGTACAAAGTTTGACAGGAGTCTGCTATAATTGATTTTTGTTAAGTTTAGGTCTGTTTTTAAGTTGAATGTTGTCGTTTTATGTCTTCTCATCGTTTAGTTGAATGAATGTAATTGCATTGAAAAAATAGTAAGTATGAAATTTGCAAATTTTTTTCAAATGCGTAAACATAGACGGAAAAAAGTAAAAGTCGTTACACCTAACTGTACCACTAGTATGTAATGGAAGAGTGTGAAAATGATGGCTAATACAAAGGTTGCTATTAGTATTGTGACATATAACAGTAAACATATCTTTAAAGTTCTGGAAAATTTAAAACAAGAATTTGGTCAGGATCCACAATTTCGTTTTGTGATTTTTGATAATAATTCAAATGATGAGTATAAAAATCGTTTAAAAGAATATCAGGATTTTGTTGATATTACTTTTTATCATGAAAACAACGGCTTTGGTTTTGGCATAATTATAATTTATTGCAAGCTACTGAAAAATATTTCTTGGTATTTAATCCTGACATTATTTTGGTTAGGGAAGATTTACTGAAAATGATTGAAATTTTGGATCAGGACGAAACGATTTCTTTATTGGTACCGAAAGTACTTAATTCAGACGGAACAACGCAACATTTGATTCGAAATCGTGTTTCTGTGTTTGACTACTTTTTGCGCTTTGTTCCATTTCAATTTGTGAAAAAAATGTTCGCAGGGCGTTTAGCCTCCTATGAATGCAGGGACCTACCGAATGATAGGAATGTAGATATCCGCATTGGTTCCGGATGTTTTATGCTAATACGTGGAAAGGACTTCAAGGAAGTTGGCGGATTTGATGATCGCTATTTTATGTATTTCGAGGATTATGATTTATGTGTGGAGTTGAAAAAGCGGAACAAGCGGATTGTTTATACGCCTTTTTCAAACGTGACTCACTATTATGAACGTGGTGCCCATAAAAATTCCAACCTATTTAAAATTTTTATGAAATCGATGTACAAATACTTTACTAAATGGGGCTGGAAATTGTTCTAATAAAATGAGCTGTACTAGATTCGTAGTAAATTTAGGAGAGAGAAAATTTATGAATAAGTTTGAAAAAATATTATTAACAACCTTTTTTATTGAGCTTTTCGTCGGAGGGGGAGGCAGGCTGATTGATTTTCATGTCATCTCGATTCGCCAGCTTTTATTTCTGCTCCTTTTACTAACCTATGTGTATCGGATCGTTAAGGAAAAAGCCATTTTCAACAAAGAAATCAATACCTTTTTTCGCTTAACACCGGTTTCTATTGGTATTTATTGCCTACTTGGCTGGTTTGTTGTGAGCAGTTTAATCGGTTTTGTCCATGGGCATCCAAAAGGTGCAATTATAACAAACTTTTTAAGAGTTACCTTTTTTGTGCTTTATTTTCCATTGGCATACTATATTTCCAAAGACAGATTTCCGGTCAAACGAATTATTACGATTTTAAAATATAGCGCCTTAGCGGTTGCGATATTTACGATTACGGTATCTTTGTTAGGGAAAACTATTTTTAGTGGGAATAACTTCCGACCTTTTTATGATTTTATGAACTGGATGATGAATGATGACTTGTTTTTTAGACCAAGCAACAGCGTTTTCTACAAGAGCCATTTTTACGTCCTAGTGGGTGTCGTTCTTTCTATGAATGACTTATTAAATAAGAAATTCACAAAAAGCGATTTGGCGATTGTGATATTGGGTGGATTTTCATTGATATGGTCAGAAACACGAGGATTTTTACTTGCGTTTATGCTCATTGTTTTCTTGATTATCGTATTAGATATGAAAATCATTGTTGATCCGCTTAAAGGATTATCAAAAAAACTTCAGAAATTAATTCAATCCAAGCAATTTATTAAGAAATTTGTGATTTTACTTGTGATTATGGTGGCAGTTCCATTTTTGTTTCAAAATATGACACTGGAACGTTTCGGAAACACCACGATTGACCAAACATCGACGACTAATGTTAAGGGTCATAAAAACCAAGAAACACAAGTAAACGATGTAAGTGTAAATGCCCGGATGAAATTCATTGTTGCTTCAAAGGACATCTTGAAGCATCCGACAAACCTCGTTTTTGGGACAGGCTATGGAACAACGATTGCTGGAAGAATCACTGGGATTGAAATGAGTTTCCTTCAAATTCTTGTGGAGCAAGGAATCATTGGATTTGCCACTTGGTTGTTTTTGTTTTTCATTTTTTATTACAATTATTATGTTGCGTATAAAAAAGGTTACAAGTTGACCACTTTAGATATATCGTTGATGGCGACATTTATGGGCATATTATTATTAACGAATATAAATCCATTTATTAATAATCCAATTGGGATTGGCTTTTTCTTAATACTGCTTGTGATTTCGCAAAATAAGAAGCAGTTTAGATTAAAAGAGGAATTCGAATGAAAATAACGATGGTTGTTGTTTTATACAAGCAGAAGCCAGAAGAAAGTAAAACGTTCCTTACCTTAAAACAAACCTTGTTTGCTAAAAATGAGGGTTTAAAAGATATTGAGTTGATTTTGTATGATAATAGCCCAGAAAAACAAGCTTTCTCCCCTCTCGATTACGAGGGGCTACATATCACGTACATCCATGATTCACGGAACTTAGGGATTGCCACGGCCTATAACCATGCTTGGACAAAAGCAAAAGCAAATGGCAGCCAGTGGCTGCTTCTCTTAGACCACGATACGGAATTAACCGATACCTATATTAATCAGGTAGTAACCTTACGGGAGTTTGCAAAAGAGGTTGCAGCGATTGTACCGAAGATCAATAGTGAAAACCAGATGATTTCGCCCGTCTATAGCCACTCACTCCGGCCATTAACAGAAGAAGGCCAAAGGCAGGGCTACAGGAGCAGCCGGTCATGGCCATTAATTCCGGCGCCTTAATTCGCATAGAATTCTTAAATAAAATTGGTGGATTTAATGAGAGTTTTCCGTTGGATTATCTTGACCATTGGTTGTTTTTTGAGATTTATGAAAGTGGCTGTAAGGTTTGGCTGCTCGATGTGGCGCTTGACCATGAATTGTCAGTAATGGACTATAGCAGGGTATCCTTGAAACGCTACCAAAGCATTTTGGATTCAGAAATGAGTTTTTACCAAAATTATAAAAGAGACCTTTATCAAGCCTATCGAAATCAATTGGCTAAACGTTTTCTTAAGCAAGCTTTAACGGTGAAAAACAAGAAAATTGCCTTATACACCTTAAAACGGCTATTTTCGATGTAAAGGAGTTTACAAATGAGATTATCTGTTTGTATGGCAACCTATAATGGAGCGGAGTTTGTTGTTCGGCAGCTAGATACCGTTTTAAAACAGCTAGGTCCGGATGATGAAGTGATTGTGGTTGATGACCGCTCCAAAGACAACACCGTACAACTCATTAAAGACACGTATGGAAGCCGCGTTCAGGTTACCGTGAATGATCAAAACGTAGGTGCAATTAAAAGCTTCGAAAAGGCGATATCTTTGGCACAAGGAGATATCCTTTTTCTATGTGACCAGGATGATTTATGGGAAGATGAGAAAGTGAAAACCGTATTAAAAGCATTTGAGGAGCAGGGTGCTGAGCTCGTCCTCCATGATGCTTATGTTGTGGACGGGAAACTGGATATTATTCATCCATCCTGGAATGATTACAACCATAACAACATAAACCAAGGAATAGTTGGGAATATTTTAAAAAACGCCTATACAGGAGCCTTTATGGCATTTAAGAGGGAAATAGTTCCCTTGATCCTTCCATTTCCAGCTTCGATTGAAATGCATGATCAATGGATCGCCCTTGTCTGTATGATGAAAAAGAAGAAAGTTGTCTTTATCAATCGGCCACTCATGAAGTATGTCCGTCATGGCGGCAATGTAACCGGAATGAAGAAACGCTCGTTAACTGCACAATTAAAAGGGCGCTTGCGGATGATTTCTTCCATTGCGGGTTATAAACGATAACATTACTTTTTTGTTACATTTTTATAACTGTTATTCATTTTCTACACACCTTCATTATAATGGAGGGAGTATTTTGGCGGTATTTGTAGATTTATTTTAAAAGCAGAGGAGTTGGCTAAAATGAAAGGAATTATTCTAGCGGGTGGCAGTGGTACAAGACTTTATCCGTTAACAAAGGTTGTTTCCAAACAGTTATTACCGGTTTATGATAAACCAATGATTTATTATCCATTATCCGTCTTGATGTTAGCCGGGATTAAGGATATTTTGATTATTTCAACACCAGAAGATACAGCTCGATTTGAACAAAGCTTAGGTGATGGATCAGATTTAGGAATGAACTTTACATATAAAATCCAGCCCCATCCAGGCGGATTAGCACAGGCCTTTATCTTAGGTGATGAGTTTATCGGTGATGATAATGTAGCCCTTGTGCTAGGAGATAACATTTTTTATGGTCATGGATTAACAGACCTTTTACGAAATGCAGCAGCTCGAGAAACGGGGGCTACGGTTTTTGGTTATTATGTAAACGATCCAGAACGTTTCGGCGTTGTAGAGTTTAATGATAACGGAAAAGCGATTTCGATTGAAGAGAAGCCTGAGATTCCAAAATCGAATTATGCCGTGACTGGTCTTTATTTCTACGATAATCGCGTTGTTGATATTGCCAAAAGCATTCAACCTTCGTCACGTGGTGAGTTAGAAATCACCGATATTAATAAAGCGTATCTTGAAATGGGTGAGCTTAGTGTCGAACTTCTTGGCCGTGGCTATGCTTGGTTAGACACTGGCACACATGCCTCTCTTTTAGAAGCATCTCAATTTATCGAAACAGTTGAAAAACGACAATCATTAAAAATTGCTTGTCTTGAAGAGATTGCCTACAAAATGGGATATATTACAAAGGAAAAGCTTGTCGAGCTTGCCGAGCCATTAAAGAAAAACCAATATGGACAATATTTAATTAAAATTGCAAACCAAGAAAGTATTCTTAAGTGAGGTAAGAACATGAATGTAATCGAGACGAAATTATCCGGAGTGAAAATTCTAGAACCTAAAGTATTTGGCGACCACCGCGGATACTTTATGGAAAGCTATAATAAAGATTTATTCGAACAATTAGGTTTACACTATGACTTTGTACAGGATAACCAATCCTTATCTGCTCCGGTTGGTACATTAAGAGGCTTACATTTTCAGTTAAATCCTAAAGCACAAACGAAAGTGGTACGCTGCGTAACGGGGGCAATCTATGATGTGGCAGTCGACATTCGCGAAGGTTCCCCAACCTACGGTCAATGGGTAGGTGTGATTTTAAGCGAGCATAATAAACGCCAGCTTTTAGTACCTAAAGGCTTTGCTCACGGCTTTTGCACATTGGTGCCTGATACTACAGTAGCTTATAAGGTAGATGAATATTATTCACCTGAGCATGACGGCGGAATCCTTTGGAATGATCCAGATTTAGGAATCGATTGGCCAGCAACGAATCCAATCCTTTCTGAAAAAGATACAAAACACCCTAGATTAAGTGAAGCAACAAATCTTAATTTTGTTTTTGAAAAATAGGAGGCAAGCTTTATGAAGTTATTAATTACAGGCGGCGCTGGTTTTATTGGCAGCAACTTTGTCCGCTATATGGTCAATAAATATCCACAATACACGATTGTAAACTTAGATTTATTAACGTATGCAGGTAATCTTGAAAACCTAAAGGACATTGAAAATGCACCGAACTATACTTTCGTCCGCGGCGATATTGCTGACCGCGAGTTTATCAATGGATTGTTTCAAGAAGAAAAGTTTGATTATGTGATAAACTTTGCCGCTGAGTCTCACGTAGACCGCAGCATCACCGATCCTGGTATCTTTGTGCAAACCAACATCCAAGGAACTCTTGCACTGCTTGATGCAGCGAAAACGATGGGGGTAACCAAATACTTGCAAGTATCGACGGATGAGGTATATGGTACGCTTGGCGAAACTGGTTACTTTACGGAAGAAACGCCATTAGCAGCCAACAGCCCATATAGTGCAAGCAAAGCAGGTGCAGACCTACTTGTCCGTGCCTATCATGAAACGTTCGGACTTCCCGTTAATATTACTCGTTGTTCGAATAACTATGGGCCATTTCACTTTCCTGAAAAGCTCATTCCATTAATGATTATTAATACCTTAAGCGATAAGGAATTACCAATTTATGGTGATGGACTGAATATTCGTGATTGGCTCCATGTGGAAGACCACTGTCAGGCGATCGATCTTGTCCTCCATCAGGGACGTGTAGGTGAAGTATACAATGTTGGTGGAAATAATGAACGAACCAATATTGATATCGTAAAAACAATTCTAAAAGCCCTTGGAAAGCCTGAATCATTAATGAAATTTGTAAAAGACCGTCCAGGACATGACCGCCGTTATGCGATTGATGCAACAAAGTTACGGACAGAGCTTGGCTGGTCACCTAAATATAATTTTGACACTGGCATTGAACAAACGATTCAATGGTATTTGAATCATCAGGAATGGTGGAAAAACATTATTTCTGGAGAGTACCAAGAGTATGTAAAAGCCCAATATGGTGATAGATTAGAGGTAGAGTGATGAAGGTTGTTGTTACAGGTGCGAAAGGTCAATTAGGGCAGGATGTTGTCTTAGAATTGGCCGCCAAAACCATGAAGCCATTGGCGCAGACCGAGAACAATTGGATGTAACAAATGAGGCATCAGTCCAGGCATTTATCAGCGATGTAAGACCAGATGTCATTTTACACTGTGCAGCTTATACAAATGTAGACGGAGCTGAAGAAAATGAAGATGCCGCCTATCAGGTTAATGCTTTAGGAACTGAATATCTTGCGAAAGCCGCCAAACAGGTTGGAGCAAAAATGCTTTACGTTAGTACGGACTACGTATTTGATGGCACAGCGACGAAGCCCTATGAAGTGGACGAGCCGACCAAACCGCTTGGTGCTTACGGCAGAACGAAATTAGCAGGTGAAGAACTTTTACAAAAGAATTTAGAGCAGTTCTTTATCGTTCGTACCGCATGGGTGTTTGGTGTTCATGGAAATAACTTTGTAAAAACGATGCTTCGCCTTGGCAAGGAACGCGGTGAAGTAGGGGTTGTCCATGATCAAGTAGGCTCACCAACCTACACCGTTGATTTAGCGAGATTTATGGTGGAATTAATGGAAACTCAAGAATACGGAATTTATCATGCGACCAACAGCGGAGTTTGTTCTTGGTATGAGTTTGCTGTGGAAATTTTCAAGCAAGCTGGCTTGAACGTGATTGTAAATCCATTAACAACCGAACAATTTCCACGTCCAGCAGCTCGTCCGAAATATTCAGTTTTAAGCAAGAAAAAAATCGAAGAGCAGGGTTTAATGCCGCTTCGTGACTGGAAAGAAGCGCTTAATGCTTACTTAGAAGAAGCATTAATTTGAAATGATAAGTGATAGTTAAAAACGGTTAAGAGAAATTTAAGGTGCCTCTGTTTAAATATACAGAGGCCATACTTATATTAAGGAAGTAAAAAATAAAAGTGAATTTCGAAGGATTTATTTAAGTTATATTAAAATATGAAACTTTTCTTCATTCCATACGTCAAATAAGTGGGACATGATTCGACGTAAAACGGGAATCTGAGGTGGTGCTAGTGAAGGAATTTGTCTATTTTGTGAAATATCTCTGCATCGACAATTTACCTTGCTTTTATTAAAATGCCTATATATAGTATGATTTCTGGCAATCTAGAACAGTAGTAGCTTATTAAAATGGGAAATAGTTATAGTAAATGGGTGTTTATTTATAGAATTGTCTATGCTATAATCCATTAGGATAGTTTATAACGAAGATTCATTGATTCATATAAAAATAAAACAAAAAATAAAAAACCAAAAAAATATCCAGTTATGAAACATTAGGATAGATATCCATGGAGGGGCTGTATGTTTTATCTTACTCTAGTCATCAGTTTTTTTGCGGCAATACTCCTCACCCCGTTAGTTAAAAAACTTGCTTTTAAAATTGGAGCTACAGATAAACCGAACCATCGTAAAGTTCATGTGAAAATAATGCCTAGATTAGGTGGTTTGGCAATATTTTTAAGTTTTATCATAGGTATCATGATTATTCATCCAGATGGTGAATACCATCTTCCAATCCTCATCGGAGGAATCATCATTATCTTGACAGGAATGCTAGATGATGTGAAGGAAATTTCACCTAAATTAAAGTTAGCTGGCCAAATAGCTGCAGCAGCCGTTGTTGTTATCTGGGGGAATTTAAATGTTGATTTTATTAACCTGCCATTTGGTGGCCGAATTGAGTTTGGATTCCTAAGTATTCCACTTACAATGATTTGGATTATTGGCATCACTAATGCGATTAATTTGATCGATGGATTAGATGGATTGGCTGGAGGGGTTTCTACAATCGCTCTATTGACAATCGCTGGAATGTCTATTATTCAAGGTAACATTTATGTTTCTGTTATGGCGTTAATTTTAGCTGCAAGTACAGCAGGCTTCCTTCTTTATAACTTCCATCCAGCCAAGATTTTTATGGGTGACACTGGAGCGTTGTTCTTAGGGTTTATGATTGGAGTATTATCGCTTTTAGGTTATAAAAACGTAACGTTTATATCACTGATTATCCCTATCATTATTCTTGGGGTACCAATTTCAGATACGTTTTTTGCCATCATTCGCCGCTTAGTGAATAAGCAGCCATTATCGGCACCAGACAAATCACATCTTCATCACTGCTTATTGAGAATTGGGTTTACTCACCGACAAACCGTCCTTCTTATTTATGCTATGAGCACAGTGTTCGGTCTTGTTGCGTTCATCTTCTCACAAGCAACTGTTTGGGGTTCGCTGATTGTCATTTTAACGCTACTAATCGCGATTGAAATCATTGTTGAAAAAATCGGCTTAATTCGTGAAGATTATAAACCGCTTTTGAAGTTTATGAAGGGTATCAAGCCCGTTAATATGAAAAACAATAATTAATATAATAATAGAAAGCCTTAGGAAGTTTTTCTTCCTTTGGCTTTTTTGTTTATTTAAAATTTGTTCGAAACCCAAAGAGGTAATCCCGAAGTTTTTCGTTAAGATTTATCTCTTTTTTTTATTGTTACTTCCTCAGAACTTGTTGTGTAAAAATTTGAAAATAAATTTCCTATTTTTACTTCCTGTTACTTGTTTTTGTTTCAATTTTAATGGACAAGATACTATCGAGGAGGGGTTTTATGATTTATCTTACCTTGATAGTATGTTTTGCCGTCTCCATTCTTATTACTCCACTTATGAAAAAATTAGCTTTCTTAATTGGTGCAACGGACCGGCAAATCAACGAAAAGTCCACCAATCCATTATGCCGCGACTTGGCGGATTAGCCATTTTTATTAGCTTCATCATAGGCTTCTTCCTATTACGGCCTGAAAATCCTTCCTCATTAGCCATTTTGTTAGGAAGCCTGATTATTGTTATAACAGGTGTTTGCGATGATTTGTTTGAATTGCCTGCAAAACTTAAGCTATTGGGTCAATTAGTCGCTGCAGTAACGGTCGTCTTTTTAGGTGATCTCCAGGTGGTTTTTATTAATTTACCCTTTGGAGGACAATTGGAATTCGGTTTATTTAGTATTCCCCTCACGATTCTTTGGATTGTCGGAATTACAAACGCGATTAATTTAATTGACGGCTTGACGGGCTTGCGGCAGGCGTATCCTCGATTGCACTGATTACCATATCAGGTATGGCAATCATCCAGGGGAATTTTTATGTGGTTATGGTTGGATCGATTGTTTTAGCGAGCACGCTTGGATTTTTGATCTATAACTTTCATCCCGCCAGTATCTTTATGGGGGATACAGGAGCCATGTTTTTAGGGTTTATTATTTCCGTTTTATCCTTACTTGGATATAAAAATGTAACCTTTATTTCATTTATCGTTCCAGTGATTATCCTTGGAGTACCGATTTCAGATACGATCTTTGCCATTGTTCGAAGAATTATTAACAAGCAGCCTTTGTCAGCACCGGATAAATCCCATCTGCATCACTGTATGCTTCGGCTCGGATTTTCCCATCGGCAAACGGTTTTGTTGATATATGCAATGGCGACTTTTTTTGGACTAGTAGCGGTCATTTATTCGCAAGCCAGAATCGGCGGTGCTTTTTTCTTAATTGGTGTGTTGGTCCTGTTAATGGAACTTATTGCAGAAAAAATTGGATTAATGGGAAAAGACTTCCACCCCTTATTAAAAATCATGCGAATGCTGAAGATTAGTACTGTTAAAAACAGATTATAAAGAATACGCGTCGATTGATGAGCCTCTTTAGGCGAAGATAGAGAGTATAATTCCTATTTACGAAAGGGACTCAAACCGATGAGCCCCTTTTTTAATTATCTTTTATAATCTTCTTCAAGGAACACGGTTTCACCCTTTAACAAGGTGCATTGGCCATTTGTTTGGTCAACCATCCAATCCATATATGCTTGAACCCTGTCCACATCTACAAAGGTTTCAATCTCAACCAGATCCAAATAGTGAATATCCCTAATTTTGTATTCAGAGGATCGAAGTTCTCTTTCAATCTTGCCGAGAAGTGTATAATCAATCTTGACGTTAATAATTTGCACAGGTTTTCTTTCGACGACACCTACCACATCGAGACCTTCTGAGGTTGATTTCCCATAGGCACGAATCAGCCCGCCTGCACCTAATTTAATGCCGCCAAAGTAGCGTGTAATCACAACAACGGTATCCTTCAGGTTCCTTTTTTTAACACCTCAAGGATCGGAACTCCAGCCGTTCCACTCGGTTCTCCATCATCATTCGCTTTTTGGATTTGATCATGTTCTCCTATAAGGTAGGCAGAACAATTATGGCTGGCATTCCAATGCTTTTTCTTAATCGTTTGAATAAATTCCTGTGCCTCATTTTCTGTTTCTGCTCGCTTGATATGAGCAATAAAACGAGATTTCTGGATTGTAATTTCATGCTCTCCGTAATCTTTTACGGTATAGTAACGCTGTTTCATCGTTCGCACCCTCCTGCCGAAGTAGAATCTCATTTACATGTCATTTGTCATTTTCTAAAATATTGATGTAATATAACTTTAATATCGTAGTAAAATTCGCATGTTATAATAAAACATATTTGTGTAGTGTAAAATGCTATTTTTAGTGATGTTAAATAGTAAATAAGGTAGAGGATTGGTATTTCTATTATACTACTTTTTACTGAATTTTGAGAGATTAGCCTAATTTTAGCTCACAGATTAGTATAGTATAATAAATTAAGTTAAAATATGTAAAAAGACCTGAAGGGCAATTGGTCCCTAGAGGAGTTTGAATTTACATGAAAATTAAAAATGTTAATGTGAAATCGATTGATGAAATACGTGAAGAAATGCTGGAAACTGTTACCTGCAGTAAAAATGATATTTTTCGGATTGGCGAGAACTGCCGACAGGACTACGAAAAAATAACCAATGAATTATTATATGTGAAGCAGATGGCTAGTAAAATCATGGCAGAAGGAGACGTACTTGTAGGTCAAGTTCAGCAAGCCAGAATTCAGCTGTCTGAAGTTAGTATGAATTTTAAACAATATTCTGAGGCAGAGGTCCGAGAGGCGTATGAAAAAGCGCATCAGCTTCAAATGGATCTCTCCATTAACAGACAGTTTGAGGAACAGCTTCGGGATAAAAGAGAGGACCTCGAGCATAGGCTGTTGAGTTTAGATGAAACGATTGACCGTGCCGAGCATCTGATTTCGCAAATCTCGGTAGTCATGAATTATTTAATGAGTGATTTAAAACAAATGGGTGCCGTTTTAAAAGATGCTAAAGCCAAGCAGGATTTTGGCTTGAAAATCATCGAAGCCCAGGAAGAAGAGAGAAAACGCCTTTCCCGTGAGATTCACGATGGTCCAGCACAAATGCTTGCCAACGTCATCATGCGGTCCGATCTAATCGAGCGTGTTTATCGGGAGAAAGGAGTAGAAGAGGCGTTTACTGAAGTGCACAGCTTCAAAAAAATGGTGCGTTCTGCTCTCTACGAAGTCCGAAGAATTATTTACGACTTACGACCTATGGCCTTGGATGATTTAGGTCTCGTTCCTACCCTCAGAAAATATTTACAAACAATCGAAGAATATCATAACCACTCTAAGATTGATTTTGTGCATATTGGGGTGGAACGCAGGCTGCCGGCAAAATATGAGGTGGCACTGTTTCGAATGATTCAAGAATCGGTCCAAAATGCGCTTAAGCATGCCAACGCCTGCGGGATTAATGTAAGGCTGGAGATGACTTCGTCAGCCATCACCGTATTAATCAAAGATAATGGAGTGGGCTTTAATACACAGGATAAAAAACCTAAGTCCTTTGGTATTATCGGTATGAAAGAACGGGTAGATTTGCTGGATGGCGAAATTACCATTGACTCAAAAATTGGCAAGGGAACCGCTGTAGGTATTCGTGTTCCATTAATCGACTAACCAACTTGTCGAATCTACTTATGATGAAGAAAAAAATCTGAAATCGAATTTAGAAGGATTAAGGGGGCGAAGGAAATGAATACGAAGATTGCTATTATTGATGATCATCAACTATTCAGAGAAGGGGTTAAACGAATCCTTGAGTTTGAAAAATCATTCCAAGTGGTTGCTGAAGGTGATGATGGAAGTGAAGCAGTAAACATTGTGAAATCTTACCATCCTGATGTAGTCATTATGGATATTAATATGCCTGAAATGAATGGCGTAGAGGCGACACGTGAGCTGGCTGAAAAATACCCGGATACAAAGGTTATCATTTTATCGATTCACGATGATGAAAATTATGTTACCCATGCATTGCAGACCGGTGCAAGTGGCTATTTATTAAAGGAAATGGACGCAGACGCCTTGATTGATGCCGTCAAAGTTGTTGTCGATGGCGGCTCTTACCTGCATCCAAAGGTTACCCATAATTTAGTAAATGAATATCGAAGACTAACAGCGGGACGAACTCGTGGAGGCACCTATGTACCAACCGTCGAAATCCGTCGTCCATTGCATTTGCTAACGCGTCGTGAATGCGAAGTACTGCAAATGCTAGCAGATGGAAAAAGTAACCGTGGGATTGGCGAAGCCTTATTTATTAGTGAAAAAACCGTCAAGAACCATGTCAGCAATATTTTGCAAAAAATGAACGTAAATGACCGTACCCAAGCAGTAGTCGTTGCGATCAAGAATGGCTGGGTCGAAGTGCGATAGATTAATAGAAATGGGAAAAGGCATGCCTAGTGGTGTGCTCTTTTCTTTTAGATAATGCAATTTCTCTATTATTCATATAAAATAAGTATCGAACATATAGTAGAGAAAAAAGGTAAGGATGGTCATACTCCTATGAAAACGGCTGTTGTCACGGATAGTACCGCGTACATCCCGAAGGAATTGCGAGAAAAAATGAATATACATATGGTTCCGTTAAATGTAATCTTTGGAAATGAGGCCTATCAGGAAGAAATTGATATCAACGCAAGTGAATTCTATCAAGAGGTTAAAAATAAAGATTTTCCAAAGACATCACAGCCGCCGGTTGGTCAATTTGCCCAGTTGTTTGAGCGTTTATCCAAGGACTATGATGCCGTCATTAGTATCCATCTTTCGAGTGGAATCAGCGGCACCTACCAAGGTGCAGTTACCGCTGGGGGGATGGTCGAAGGGATCAAGGTCTTTCCGTTCGATTCCGAAATCAGCTGTATGGTACAAGGTTTTTATGCTCTTGAAGCTGCAGACCGGGCTTTAAAAGGCGAGAGACCCGAGGTGATTATGGCACGTTTGGAGGAGCTTAAGAAATCTGCTCGTGCCTATTTCATGGTCGATGATTTGTCGCATCTACAGCGTGGCGGCCGCCTATCAAGTGCCCAGGCATTCATCGGGGGTCTTCTCCAGGTCAAGCCACTTCTTTATTTTGAAAATAAGGCAATTGTTCCTTTTGAAAAAATCCGCACTCGCAAGAAAGCGATGAGGCGCATGGTGGACCTGCTCGAGGAAGACGTCATGAGCGGTGCACATTATCAAGCGGTGATTATTCACGCCAATCGCGAAGAAGAAGCAATCGCGTGGCAGAATGAGCTCGCAGCAATCTATCCAAACGTCGAATTCTCCATTAGTTATTTCGGCGCCGTCATCGGCACGCATCTAGGAGAGGGTGCCATGGGACTTGGGTGGATGAAGAAATAGAAGATGCCATTCCGAATATAGAGGTCGGGGTGGTTTTTTTATCGTTGCTCTAAATTCCGGACAAGAGTTAACTTCTAAGGAGTTTTGGGGAATTAAAGGGAATTCACGCGGGAAAAAGAGGCTGGCGTGCGGAAATCCGGTCAAAACTCGCGGAATAACAAATCCTAAACTTAAACAGTCAAAAAACATTCATAAAATGTTCAAAAATCCTGCAGGAATTTTATAAGAAAATGTAGAAATTTGTAAAAAAACGTTTAGGAGTGATGTATCATTGAATTTGTAAAGAACTAACACCACCAATGAAGCTGCTTCAAACCATCCTAAGCATGCAGATATTGTAAAAGATCTTGCTAAAAGAAGGGCTGGATATCGAGGAGAACTCATTTTGAATCTTATTTAAAAGAATTTCCTCAAATGTCCACCTGCCATCTTCAGACATCTCCCAAAAAATTCTCCAATCACTTACCTTACAAATAACAGGCACAACAAAAAATCGTGTGTACCATATGGAAAGAAGGTGTCCCAATGCGATTTTCTCTTAGAAATGACCTATTAATCCCACAAAAACAGGACTCATTGCCAATCTCAAAAATCGCACACATCCCACAGCCACCGCCAAATCCAAACTTCGCCTTTAACCGTGAACTGCAACAACTCCTCACCGGAAAACAGCTGCTCCTAGACGATCTTCCTATTCCCTTCGCTGAAATCCAAACCCACTATGAACATGGCTATATTACCTACCGGAAAGGAATCGTATACAACGGGAAAAAGCCTATCTGTTCCAGATGCGGCAATAAGGATCCCCGATGGTTTGCTGCTTTTCCATGCTCAAGATGTGACGAATTATGCCTTTATTGCCGACATTGCCTGATGATGGGAAGAATCAGTACCTGCACACCGCTAATTGGCTGGAATGGCCTAGTGCCGAACATCGAAATGCCTCCCACCATTCTTGAATGGAAAGGGAATTTATCAGAGGGACAAACCACTGCTTCCAACCGAGTTGTTGACGCTATCCAGCAAAATAAGGAGCTCCTTGTCTGGGCAGTATGTGGAGCAGGCAAAACGGAAGTGCTCTTTGCTGGGATAGAGGCAGCACTTTCCGTGGGTAAAAGAGTTTGCATCGCCACACCAAGGACGGACGTTGTCCTCGAGCTCACTCCAAGGTTAAAGTCAGCTTTTCCGAAAATAACGGTTGCTTCTCTATACGGTGGGAGTGAGGACCGCCATCTATTTGCCCCGCTCACAATCGCCACCACCCATCAGCTGCTCCGTTTTTATCAAGCCTTCGATGCCATGATTTTGGATGAGGTCGATGCCTTCCCTTATACAGTGGAAGAATCGCTGCAATATGCTGCAAACCAGGCGCGGAAGCCTGTTTCCACGATGGTGTACCTCACTGCGACCCCGAATGAAAAATGGCAAAAGGAATGCCGGGCAGGCAAAAGGCCATTCACTACTATTCCCGCAAGATTCCACCGCCACCCGCTCCCGGTTCCACAATTTGCTTGGTGTGGCAACTGGCAAAAGCTTTTACAAAAAAATAAGCTTCCAGCCAATGTGCTCCACTGGATAAAAGCTCGTCTCGAAATCAATAAGCAGGCACTAATCTTTTTCCCACATATTCCACTCATGGAAAAAGCATTACTTATTCTTCGCCAATTTGCGCCTACTATTGAAGCCGTTCATGCAGAGGATCCAAGCAGGAAAGAGAAGGTTCAAAAAATGCGTGCAAAAGAAATTCCATTACTTCTGACAACTACCATTCTTGAACGCGGAGTGACCTTCCCGAATATTGATGTAGCGGTGATTGGGGCAGAGGATACCATTTTTACCGAAAGCGCTCTTGTCCAGATTTCCGGAAGGGCTGGGAGGAGTGCGGCCCATCCTAATGGAGTAGTGACCTTCTATCATTATGGAAAAACCGATGAAATGCTAAAAGCACGAAGGCAGATTGTCACAATGAATCGGGAGGGGGTTAGGAAAGGGTTGATAGACAGATGACGCCGAATGTCCAGCACCTATGTAAAGAAAAGAGCTGATAAACATGAACCCATTTACCCAGGACCGCTGTCTACTATGTCATGAAATTATTTTTCCAGCTGTTGGATGGAATGCGATATTCTCTAGAGAAAAAAGGCATCACCTTTGCCCAACTTGTGAAGGAAAGCTTGAAAAAATTGAAGGGGAAACATGTACGATTTGCAGTCGTCCGTTTCAGAATTTAGATGAGAATTTTCGCACAGGCGATTTGTGCCATGATTGCCTGCGCTGGGAGGAGGATCCGGAATGGCAGGGTTTTCTTGACAAAAACGAGTCCCTATTTCTCTACAATGACTTTTTAAAAGAGGTAATCGCCAGATATAAATTCCGCGGGGATTATGTACTTGCAAAAGTATTCGTGGAATTTATCCAAGCGGTACTCCAAACAATGAATGCCGATTTGCTTGTTCCCATTCCGTTAAGCGGAGAACGGCTTTATGAGCGGGGGTTTAATCAGGCGCAGGCGCTGGTGATTGAATCAGGCTTGACTTCTACTCCGATTCTTTCGCGAATTCATTCCGAAAAACAATCGAAAAAAACTAGGTCAGAGCGGATCCATCTTCCACAAGTTTTTCAAATCAGCACTGACATTCCTTTAGACGGAAAAAGGATCATTCTTATTGACGATATTTATACAACCGGTTCTACGCTTCGGCATGCCGCAAAACTCCTTAAACGAGAAGGTGCCAAAAGCATTCAATCATTTACGCTTGCACGATAGCAAAATGTCGAATTTGTCGAACAAGATAAAGAAGGCAGTCGTAATACAACCGCCTCACAAAGATCAATAATCCATCTTCAGAGCCTTATGCGCATTTTCGATATCCTTTCCGAGTAAATGACCTAAGTCGTAAGAAGGATAATATCCATGTTTTAGCATGTAGTTGGAAATCCTTTCGTGCCCGTGAATGGCGGCAATCAGCTGGTTGGTAAAGGTTTTTCTTAAACCGGCTGTGGCTGTTTCAGTAATTGCTGCGGCAAGACAGCGGACCTGCGCTTTTTCAAGAGCCAGCAGTTCTCCAGCATAAAAGCCGGCATCCTCCCGTAAGTCCTCGCTCTTTTCTTCGTCCCTTCCTTGATAGCCTTGGGCGGAAGGATAAAACTTAAGTAGCTCGTTAATATGCGATTCAAGCTCATGGATGCACTTTTTGTAGAGTTCTTTCAATTCATGGTCTGTTACCTTTTTATAAGACATCTTCAATTTCATTAGCCCTAAAGTTTGAAAGGCCACTAGTTCATGCAACTCCATCGTTTCATGCCACGCAAGCATTTTCCTTTCTTCGTGAACCATTTGGACTCCCCCATTCATTTTTTCATCCATGTAGCCTATTCTATGTGTGAAAAAGTGGTATATTGTCCTTCGGAATAAAAAAATTAAACTGGAAGGAAGCACATCACCTTGAACGGGAAAGAGATTGTCACTATTTACCCGTTGTATTTGTCAATATTTCGACAAAATTATTGTTCTGTTTTAGCAGGATTATCATAGGGTAAAATAGAAATGTAATTACATAGGTTTAAATAAAGGAGGAATCCACTAATGAATTATAACGTTCGTGGTGAAAACATTGAGGTAACTCCAGCAATTAGAGAATATCTAGAGAAGAAAATTGCGAAATTAGAACGATATTTTACTGAATCACCTGAAGCAAAAGTAAATGTGAATTTAAGATTTAATCAAGATAAAACTTCTAAAGTTGAAGTTACCATACCGCTTCCACATCTTGTTCTTCGTGCTGAAGAAACAAATGTCGACATGTATGCAGCGATTGATTTGATTACTGACAAGCTTGAACGCCAAATTCGCAAGCATAAAACAAAGGTTAACCGTAAATTCCGTGAAAAAGGCGATTTTCCAATTACGTTTACAACTAATGAAAATACAGAGGCTCATCATGACTTAGATGAAGATGAACTAGAACTTGTTCGAACAAAGCGCTTCGACCTTAAACCAATGGACAGTGAAGAAGCAATTCTGCAAATGAATATGCTAGGCCACAGCTTTTACGTGTTCACGAATGCGATTTCAAATCGCACCAACGTTGTATACAAACGTAAAGACGGCCGCTACGGCTTAATTGAAGCACATTAATCATATCAACAAAACGCAGCTCTGATTTGCCGGGGCTGCGTTTTTTCGTTTAATAATCTCTTTTGAAAACCAACAGAGTGTTTTTTAATTTCGGTATTGGTGTTAAACTATGGATATTAATGGAGGTGTCTCATATGAGTATTAATCAACCTCACCCGAAGAAAGTAACCTATGCTGAGTATTTAACATGGCCAGATGAGTCGCGCTTTGAAATTATTGAGGGTATTCCTTTTATGCAGGCTGCACCATCAAGACAACATCAACGTATTGTCACCCTATTCGTAGGGGAACTGTATATATTTTTAAAAGAGAAATCATGTGAGGTTTATACTGCACCATTTGATGTAAGATTGTCAGGTGCCAACGATGATGAAGAATACCAAGTTGTTCAACCTGATATTAGTGTTGTTTGCGACGAAAAAAAACTTGATGATAAAGGCTGTAAAGGTGCTCCTGATCTTATCGTTGAAGTTCTTTCTCCTTCCACATGGCAGAAAGATCGGATTGAAAAGATGAACCAATACCAAAAACATGGAGTTATCGAGTATTTACTTATTTACCCAAATGAAAAAATATTGGAGCAATATATCCTAAATGAAAATGGTATATATGGAACACCTACTATTTTCAAAGAAGAAGAAGAATTCCGTTCTTCGACTTTTTCTAATTTTGTACTAGCGATGAATGACCTATTTTCCTAATAGTAAAGGAGATGATTCAAATTTTTTGAATTATCTCCTTTAAAAACGGTATATTCCTCATGTCAAGTAACTTTTCATTCACTTACACTTCAACCAATAGCGAGTTCCTCTTTATGGCCATTCCCTTTCCGAGCTAATCAGAATTTATATCTATAAATTCTGAACGCATATCAACGCAACTACGCCTTTGCCTTTGTCCAAGTCTTGCCAATCTGCGAGTTTTCTTTATAAAATAGTAAGTATATTTAATAGCAAACTGTCAAAAATGGTACTATTAAAGTCGAGTGAGAGTTTAAATACATAGATAAATTAAATTAGGTAGAGGAGCGGAGGTTGCATGAATGTGAAAGTAAGCCGGAATGATACTTGTCCGTGCGGCAGTGGGAAAAAGTACAAAAGATGCTGCGGGGCACAGAAGGCGGTTTCGATTACACAGGTACTAGAAAACGAGATTGATGACCTGCAAAAGCGGATTCTTCATTTTGCCTATAATTATTATGAAGTAGAAATTGGAGAAGCATTTGAGGATTTTCAACAATACCTACATATCGAGGATGAAAACGAGGAGGAATTCTATTATTTCGTCTATAGTATCTGGTTTTCTCTGTTTGTAAAATTAGATGATGGGAAAACCATTCTTGAAAAATTTATTGCAGCGGAAACGGGGAAAATTAAACGACCAAAGTTGAAGGAAATTTTGAAATCATGGACGACTGCAAGAACAATTGCCGGGAAAATTACTGGAAGTGAGAATAACACACTGACTGTTGAAGATGGATTTTCGTCAGAAAAATTTGAAGCGATTGTCACGAATATGAAAACTTCCTATGATATAGGTTCATTTTTTATTGGAATGCTCTTACCATTTGAGAGGAAATATGTCTTCTTCCCATCACCGTTCGATTTGCCTGATTTACCATTTGAACAAGCAGTTGGTTTTATTCAACAAACGAGTCGAAACGCTGGGTATCAATCACCACAAGCATTTCTAAACGACTTTTTTATGGAGATTATGAATGACCTTCCTACGGTTGGCGGGATTGTTGATACAGATGAAATGGAGTGGCCGGCACCGGTTTATAAGGAAGTGGCAGATCGATTTCAACAAAGGCTGGAGTCTTTCGGTGAACCAGCAGCAATAATTGATTTGGGAGTCATTCTCTGGTATCAATTTTGCCAGAAAAAGCAAAAACGGATTCAGAATCCTGAACTTTACGTAGCCGCACTTCATTATTTGATTTCAACATTTATCCCTTTGGAATCTGAGTATACGCAAAAAGGAATTGCCAAGCTATATGGAGTTTCAGTGGGGACAGTCTCAGCTATATATAGGGAAATGGACGATGTGTTAGAGGAAGAAATAACGAAAATTATTGAAATGCCATATGAAGAAGAGCATGAACAATCCCCAGTCACCCAGTTTAATTTTCAGAAGGGACCAATGGCAACGGAACGTTTTCTGCACGAAGCATTGGCAGAAGTAGAGGGAAAAAATTTCGACAATATTAACGAGATCAATGAATTTATGAATAAAAGGCTTAATAACCCAGCCCCGAAAAAGGCAGCTAAAGGGAAAAAAGAGCGGGCAATGGAATTGGTTTACGATGCCTTTGAAGAAGAAGGCAAACAACGTTATAAGCTGGCTAAAGAAGCGCTAGAGCTAAATCCAAATTGTGCGGATGCCTATGTGATCCTCGCTGAAGGGGTAGCTAGCCTTGAAGAAGCTTTGGGATTGTATGAAAAAGGAATGAAGGCTGGGGAGAAGGAACTCGGCAAAGCCTTTTTTAAAGAAAACAAGGGCCATTTCTGGGGGTTGATCGAAACTAGACCGTTTATGCGTGCAAAACTTCATTATGCCGAGGCACTTTATCAGTTAGGGAAAATAAATGAGGCTGCCAAGCAATACGAAGAGATTCTTGAACTGAATCCAAATGATAATCAGGGTGCCCGCTATTCGTTATTTATTGCCTATTTGGATAAGGGGAATTTGAGAAACGCACATAAATTATTAGAACAATACGAGGAAGGAACGGCGCAAGGTTTGTATAACAAGCTTTTGCTGGAATTGCTTGAGCATGGTTTCACCACCAAGGCCACGGAATTATTAAAAGAAGCAAAGAATCAGAACAAGCACGTAATGGCCTTTTTAACAGGAAAAAAGCGACTTCCAAAACTTGCTCCTGATTATTACGGTTTTGGAGATGAAAATGAAGCAATTATTTACGCTGATATGCATCTACAATTATGGGAGAAAATGATGGGGCTGCAGGAGTGGTTGCTAAGTAGTAAGTAAAAAACTCGAGAGGGAAGCCTCTCGAGTTTTTATGCTAAGGTGTTGTTGTTGCTCCAGACCCGGAGTCTGAGCTTGGGCTTAGGCTTGAGCTTGAGCTTGAACTAGGGCTTTTTTGAACTTTTGGTGCATGTGCCGCTTCAATTGCTGTTCGAGATGTACCGCCATGGCAGTAGGAGCAAGCTTGTGTATCCCCTGTCTGATGGCCGAAATAAGAGTTCCGGTAGCATCTTTTGTATTAAATGTTCCCGTTTTTCCATAAATCTCTGTAGTATTGTTATGACATTTCAGACAGAAGGTACGCTCGTCAGAAGAGGTCCAGGATGTACTAGTTGTCTTGAATTTATCTGCATCAGAAAGTTTTACGTTTCCAAGTTGTTCTCTTAGATTCATTATATTGTTTGAACCGTGCGTATCGTGACACTCTGAACAAGGAATCGGACCATTTAAGGCACTTCCGGGTAAGAAGTACATTTCGGTTTGTAGTGACAGGTATAACAGATTGCAGATGGCTGTGTTACTCCCGTTAAGTTGATTGGGTGGCCTTGCTTAAAATTCGTTCCTTCATGGCTTGCAGGGTGATAGCTGCTGCACGCAGGGGCTGAGCCAGAACTTGCTGTGAAAGCTGCGTTTGAAACCAAGCCATTACTTGTAATCGAACTAGCGCTGATATCTTGTTCGTTATGACAAGCAAGACATTTTTCTTCATCCGCTTTTGCAAGTGCACCATGCACATTGACAAAGTTGGTGCCATGGCTTGGTGGTTTTGTGGCCGTATGACATTTTTTCAGAATGTATTTTCCTTTACGTAATCCTGTGCCGATATTGATTTTTGTTTAACAGAACCAGAGCTTAAAAATTGTTGAGAAGCAGGGACATTTTGCCGTTCGCTTTTGCTTTTGCATAATCTTTTACCCCAGATCCTATGTAGCAATTTTTACACTCCACTTCACTATGGGTGGAAGCTTTCCAAGTATAATATTCTGGTTTCATTTCATGGCATGTTGAGCAAAACTTTGAGCTTGACGTTGTTTCAACTCCTACAGCACTAAGAGAAAAGAAAAGAACGATAAAAAATAGTGAAATGGTCAGTATTTTAAAAAGATTACGGCGTGAACGGTTAGGGGCAAGCTGTTCTTTTTGCTCATACATTTATCCGCTGATTTATACAATTACTTGACTGTTTTTTACAAATCCGCAATTTTGGAGATATGAGTTATCACTTCTACAAAATATGTCCATAATGAAACCAACACGTTTGGTGAATATAGGTTAGAAAGATTATAAGTTTCACCAAATAGACAAATTTGTCCGCCCTATTAACTTTGTTGTCACTCCATAGCGGAAGTGGTAAGATGAAAAAGAAATTATTGCTTGATTTTGAAAGGATTCGTTGCATTTAAAACGAATCTTTCTACTTTAAGGGTTTTTTAGAGTCTCGATAAAAAGGAGCGTTCAAATCAATGATGGGGATTTTAAATAAAGTATTTGATTTAAATAAACGTGAGTTGAAAAGATTAGATAAACTTGCAAATGAAATTGAAGCACTTGCTACAGAAACGGAAAAGTTATCAGACGATCAGCTTCGTGAAAAAACTGAGGAGTTTAAGGAGCGTTATCAAAAAGGGGAAACACTTGATGATTTGCTGGTTGAAGCGTTTGCGATTGTTCGTGAGGCTGCTCGCCGCGTATTAGGTTTGTATCCGTATCATGTTCAGCTCATGGGGGGGATTTCTCTTCACGAGGGGAACATTTCTGAGATGAAAACAGGGGAAGGTAAAACATTAACGGCAACCATGCCTGTTTATTTGAATGCAATTTCAGGCAAAGGAGTTCACGTTGTAACCGTCAACGAATATTTGGCCAGCCGTGACGCTACGGAAATGGGAGAGCTGTACCAATTTTTAGGGTTAACGGTTGGATTAAATTTAAACAGCATGGATAAGGATGAAAAACAGGCAGCCTATTCGTGTGATATTACCTATGGTACAAACAATGAATATGGTTTCGATTATCTTCGTGACAATATGGTCCTTTATAAGGAACAAAAGGTTCAACGTCCGCTTTTTTATGCTGTTATTGATGAGGTTGACTCGATTTTAATCGATGAAGCGCGCACACCGTTAATCATATCCGGATCAGCACAAAAGTCTGCATCTCTTTATATTCAAGCAAATGCGTTTGTACGTACCATGACAAAAGAAAAAGATTTTACTTATGATGAAAAAACAAAAGGCGTCATGCTAACTGAAGAAGGAATTAGCAAAGCAGAAAAAGCCTTTGGTATTGAAAACCTATTTGATATCTCGCATGTCACGTTAAACCATCATATTAATCAGGCATTAAAAGCAAATGTTAGTATGCATTTGGATGTTGATTATGTGGTGCAAGATGGCGAAATTGTTATTGTTGACCAGTTTATGGCCGTTTAATGAAGGGCCGTCGTTATAGTGAAGGATTGCATCAGGCAATTGAAGCGAAGGAAGGTCTGGAAGTACAAAATGAAAGTATGACCATGGCAACGATTACCTTCCAAAACTACTTCCGTATGTATGAAAAATTAGCCGGTATGACTGGTACTGCGAAAACGGAAGAGGAAGAATTCCGAAACATTTATAACATGTATGTTATCGTTATTCCAACGAATCGAGCGATTGTCCGTGATGACCGTGCGGATTTAATCTACGCCAGTATGGAAGGCAAGTTTAGAGCGGTTGTCGATGATATCGCAAACCGGCATCAATTAGGGCAGCCGGTACTAGTTGGTACCGTTGCGATTGAAACCTCTGAGCTTATCTCCAAGCTTTTACTGAAAAAAGGTGTCAGACACAATGTGCTGAATGCAAAAAATCATGAGCGTGAAGCCGAAATTATTGCGGAAGCAGGTCATCAGGGAGCGGTCACGATCGCGACAAACATGGCGGCCGTGGTACGGATATTAAGCTTGGTGAAGGTGTAATTGAGTTAGGTGGACTTGCCGTTATTGGCACAGAGCGCCATGAAAGCCGACGGATTGATAACCAGCTTCGCGGACGTTCTGGACGTCAAGGGGACCCAGGGATTACCCAGTTCTATTTATCAATGGAAGATGAGCTGATGCGCCGTTTCGGTTCAGACAATATGAAAACAATGATGGAACGGCTCGGAATGGACGATTCTCAGCCGATTCAAAGTAAAATGGTTTCAAAAGCAGTTGAATCTGCGCAAAAACGCGTGGAGGGCAATAACTTTGATGCTCGTAAACAGTTGTTGCAATATGACGATGTCCTTCGTCAACAGCGGGAAATTATTTATACCCAGCGCGATGAACTACTTGAGTCTGACGACCTTCGCGACATTATCCAAAAGATGATTTTAGGTACCATCCAGCGAAATGTCGATGCTCATACTCCAAGGCATGAGGATGAGGAAGAATGGAACCTTCAAGGAATACTTGATTATGTCAATGCGAACCTTCTTAGTGAAGGGGACATTACCATCAATGAATTAAAAGGAAAAGATCCGGAAGAAATGAGCGAAGTGATTTTTTCCAAAGTGAAGGAACGTTATGATGAGAAGGAACAAATTCTTTCACCAGAGCAAATGCGCGAATTTGAAAAAGTGGTTATGCTTCGTGCAGTCGATTCGAAATGGATTGATCACATTGATGCAATGGACCAGCTTCGTCAAGGTATCCACTTGCGTGCGTATGGCCAAACCGATCCGCTTCGCGAGTATCAGCACGAAGGATTTGCGATGTTTGAAGCAATGGTTGCGTCCATTGAAGAGGAAGCATCGATGTATATTATGAAGGCTGAGATCCGTAATAACCTAGAGCGGGAAGAAGTAGCAAAAGGGGAAGCGGTCAATCCGAAGGAAGACGGCGAATTGCTTAAGAAAAAACCGAAAGTAAAGCAATTGGATGTGGGACGTAACGCTCCATGTATTTGCGGCAGTGGTAAGAAATACAAAAACTGTTGTGGTGCAATGAAATAAGAACTGTTATGTTATCTTCTGAAGGCAGGCGATATGCCGACTCTCTTTTTGGCTGCTTAAATGGACGTATTATTGCTGATTGTGGATAGTGGTTGTGGATTTGTTGATAACTTTATTGGAAATGTTAATATTTTTAAGGCTATTGTTGATAACAAACTGGATATGTGGATAAAACTGCGACTATTGTGGATAAGTTACTACCGAGGGTACGGTTATCCACAGCCTTTTTATGTCGATTTGCAAACCCTTTCTTTAAATTTGTTGATAAGTCGGAAAATTTGTAGATAACTCACAGAAATTTGTTGATAACCCAATAGTGTATAGCCAAATCAAGCAATATATGAGGTAAAAAGTAATGGTTTTTGTACTTTTGTAAATTATGCCGTTATAATAGATGAGAACTGATGAGTGGTTTAATGAATAAACTACAATAGCGGACGTAATTTTTTAACTATTATAGAGGTGACGAAAAATGGAATTAGCAGAAATCCGAAACGAACTTGAAAAAACAGCTAAGCGATTAGCGGACTTTAGGGGGTCTCTTTGACCTTGAAAATAAGGAAGCCAGAATAGCTGAGCTTGATGATGAAATGCTCCAGCCAGATTTTTGGAATGACCAAGAGAAGGCGCAAACGGTCATCAGCGAAGCAAATGGCTTAAAGGATCAGGTCCATGAGTTTCATGATCTCTATGAGAACTTTGAAAATCTGGAATTGACCTATGAGCTTGTAAAAGAAGAAAATGACGAGGAATTGCGCACGGAGCTGGAAGAGGAGCTTCAGAAGCTTACAAGTCGCTTGAATCAGTTTGAGCTGCAGCTTCTCTTAAGTGAGGAGTATGATAAAAATAATGCCATTTTGGAGCTTCACCCTGGTGCTGGTGGAACTGAATCACAGGACTGGGGCTCAATGCTCCTCCGGATGTATACCCGTTGGCCGAGAAAAAAGGTTTTAAAGTGGAGACGCTCGATTATCTTCCTGGCGATGAAGCGGGTATTAAAAGTGTGACGCTCGCGATCAAAGGCCATAATGCTTATGGATACTTGAAGGCGGAGAAAGGTGTCCATCGACTCGTTCGAATTTCGCCTTTCGATTCCTCGGGCAGACGTCACACATCCTTCGTATCATGTGAAGTAATGCCGGAATTTAATGAAGAAATTCAAATTGATATCCGCACAGAGGATTTGAAAATTGATACGTATCGTGCGACTGGGGCGGGTGGACAGCATATCAATACAACTGATTCGGCAGTCCGGATTACTCACATTCCAACTGGTGTGGTCGTAACATGCCAGTCAGAGCGTTCACAAATTAAAAACCGTGAGGCAGCCATGAAAATGCTAAAAGCGAAGTTATATCAACTAGAAATTGAACGTCAAGAGCAAGAGCTTTTAGAGATTCGCGGTGAGCAAAAGGAAATCGGTTGGGGAAGTCAAATCCGTTCCTACGTTTTCCATCCCTATTCAATGGTGAAAGACCACCGGACCAATACGGAGAGCGGCAATGTTCATGCAGTTATGGATGGAGACTTGGATCCATTTATTGACGCATACCTGCGTTCGAGAATTTCACAATAATTTTAAAAGCCTTTGCCGAATTGAAGCGGCAAAGGCTTTATTAAAGGAATTTTGTGTTTGCCGATCATGGTGGAGAGGTGTGGATTTACGTGGACAATTTATGAAGTTGAATATTTAGGTTTATTTTTTTTCCAGAATACTTCAAGAAAGATTCACATCCGATTTTTGCCCGTTAATTCCTCTGAGACTAATTCGAATATTTTATCATGATAATCTAATTTTCCCTCAATATGCCTAAAATGGCTCCTAAATTCCGATGCATTGTTTTCAACTGTATCTCTGAGAGTCTCAATACTTGCTTCCACGTTATTGAGCCGTTGATCTATACCATCAAGTCGCTTGTCCATACCATCAAGTCGCATGTCTATACCATCAAGTCGCTTGTCCATACCATCAAGTCGTTTGTCCATACCATCAAGCCGAGTGTCCATTGCATCAAATCGCTTGTCAATTTTCTCAAAATGATGGTTCATTTGCTCCATCATTTCTTTTAACAATTGCTCCATTTTTCTCACATCCTTTTCGAAAGTATACCATTTTATAAAAATCTTCGACCAGTAAAAATAACCTTCACCCCTTTATTATCCATCATGAAATCCTCCATAATTACAAATGCTAAGAAAAATTTCATTCCTTTACTGCGTCAACTTAATACCATTTACACCAATATTTAGCCATGCTATACTCACTTTCGGCTAGTCGATATTACAAATATAGAATGTAGAAATAAGGGGAATTAGCATGATGAAACGAAAACGAGATCAACTTCAGGCAGACAACAGATTCGAAATGGCTCTTGATTATGTAAATGTTCTTATTGGTTCAGTCATTATTGGACTTACATTTAATGTCTTTTTGCTGCCAAACCAAATTGCCTCTGGTGGAGTTAGCGGAATTAGCACCATATTGCATAGTGTTCTTGGCTGGGAACCGGCATTCGTTCAATGGTCTTTTAATATTCCGTTATTTATTGCAGGGGTAGTGTTGCTAGGAAAGCAGTTCGGCGTAAAAACACTAGTTGGTACGATTTTTTTGCCATTATTTGTTTATTTTACAAAAGGTATTAACCCGTGGACACATGACGCTTTACTTGGTGCCTTGTTCGGAGGCATTGGTGTCGGACTTGGTTTAGGGATAGTTTTTCGGGGGAAGGCTTCTACCGGCGGTACGGACCTGGCTGCTCAAATTATTAATAAATATACCGGTTTTACGCTTGGAACCTGTGTCATTTTTATTGATGGACTAATTGTCCTTTCTGCGGCATCGTTTTTTCTATTGAGAAGGGCTTGTATGCGTTAATAGCCTTATATGTTACGAGTAAAACGATTGATCTTGTACAGATTGGTTTCAGCAGGTCCAAAACGGCAATGATCATAACGAGTAAGCAAGAAGAAGTTCGTGAAGGAATTTTGAATAAAATCGATCGTGGTGTGACAAAACTAACTGCATATGGTGGTTTTACTGACCATGAACGTCCAGTTCTTATGTGTGTTGTCGACCAGACGGAGTTCACAAAATTGAAACAATTGGTCAAAACCCTTGATCCATCTGCATTTGTCGTGGTTATGGATGCAGCTGAGGTACTTGGCGAGGGTTTTAAACGTGCATAAGAAATTGGTATACTATGTAGGTATTGGAATATTTTTCTGAAAGGGGAGTAGCTATGAAGAAAAAGCTACTAGCATTGATGTTGGGAACTTCCCTTGTTATGGGACTTGCTGCCTGCGGAGGCGGGACTAGTACATCAAAGGATACGTCAAAAAACACTTCTAACACCGGGACCAAAACAACCACGAATAACACAGCTTCAGCAGGTGACGCTGCAAAGATTTTCTCCCAGCATTGTGCAAGCTGTCATGGAGACAATCTTCAAGGCCAAGTAGGTCCTAACCTCCAAAAAATCGGTTCTCAGTTATCTAAAGACCAAATTTTGGGCATTCTTAAAAATGGTAAATCGGGTGGAATGCCGGCTGGCTTAATTTCCGGTTCAGATGCTGACGCCATTGCCACATGGCTTGCTGCTAAAAAGTAATATATTTCTACCCCAAAAACGCTCTGTAAAAACTTATAGAGCGTTTTTATTTTGACTGTATATCAAAAAATGTCGAATTGTTTTAAGATGGAAGGATTTATGGTTTGTGGAATATATAGTTAATTATTGTCTAATTTGAAAAGAAACTGTAATATTTTTACCGCTTTTTTTAGCGAATTATGATGTTATAATGGTTTTAAGCGGCAAACTGCAACTTTTGTCAATCGGTGATTTTTTAAAAAATAAAAAGTTATTGTCGAATTTTCTTAATTCAACAACCAAACTTTACTATTAGGTGATATGAATGATAGAGATGCAAGATGTTTATAAGAAGTATCCAAATGGCGTATCCGCTATTAATGGGATAGATGTTCGAATCAACCAGGGCGAATTTGTTTACGTGGTTGGACCGAGTGGTGCTGGGAAATCAACGTTTATTAAAATGATGTACCGTGAGGAAGTTCCTTCATCAGGGACGATCACGTTGAATGGCGTGAATTTGGCCAAATTAAAGATGAAAAAGGTTCCACTTTTCCGTCGTAATCTTGGCGTTGTCTTTCAGGATTTCAAACTACTCCAAACCCTAACAGTTTATGAAAATGTGGCCTTTGCCTTAGAGGTAATCGAAGCACAGCCAAAATTCATTAAAAAAAGGGTAATGGAAGTCCTGGACCTAGTGAATTTAAAGCATAAGGCAAAAATGCTTCCAACCGAGCTTTCTGGCGGTGAGCAGCAGCGTGTTTCAATTGCACGTTCGATTGTTAATTCGCCAAAAGTCGTTATTGCAGACGAGCCGACAGGAAACCTTGACCCTGAAACGTCATGGGAAATTATGAACATTTTTGATGAGATAAATACAAGAGGAACAACTGTTGTGATGGCAACACATAACAGAGAAATTGTTAATACAATCAAGCATCGTGTAATCGCTATTGAAAGTGGAAAAATAGTCCGCGATGAACAAAGAGGTGATTACGGTTATGAAAGTTAGAACAATTGGCCGTCACGCCCGCGAAAGCTTAAAGAGTCTTGGTAGAAATGGCTGGATGACATTTGCATCTGTTAGTGCCGTCACGGTTACGTTGATTTTAGTCGGTGTCTTTTTCGTTATTATGATGAATCTAAATAAAGTGGCACAAACCATTGAAGAGGACGTGCAAATTCGTGTTCACATTGATGTTGCTGCAAACAAACAGGATCAGGAAAAATTAAAAACGCAGATTGCACAGGTTTCGGAAGTTAAGAGTATTACGTTCTCATCAAAAGAGCAGGAACTGAATAATTTAGTCAAAAGTCTTGGTTCGGAAGGAAAGGCATTTAAGCTTTTTGAACAGGACAATCCTCTTAACGATGTATTTATCGTAAAAACGAAAAATCCGACAGATACAATGAAAGCAGCGAAGAAGATTGAAAAAATGAATTATGTAGCAAAGGTAATGTACGGTCAGGGCAGTGTAGAAAAACTATTTAGTTTTATCAAAGCGAGCCGTAACGTGGGCATAGTCTTAGCTATTGGCCTATTCTTTACTGCAATCTTCTTAATCTCGAATACAATTAAAATTACGATTATTGCAAGACGTAGAGAAATTAAGATTATGAGATTAGTAGGAGCTACGAATACTTTTATTCGCTGGCCATTCTTTCTTGAAGGGCTATGGCTTGGAATTCTGGGTTCAATTTTACCCATCATCCTAATTTCGATTGCCTATTACAAGGCTTATGATTACATCCAACCAAAGCTGGCAGGCAACTTCATGCAGATTTTACCATTTACTCCATTTGTCTATCAGGTCTCAGGAATCCTTATTTTGATGGGGGCTTTGATTGGGATTTGGGGCAGCATTATGTCAGTAAGAAAGTTTTTAAAAGTATAGACCTCTACAGGAAGGACAGTGAATTTGTCCTTCCTGATTTTAATAGATCAGCAGTATTTTCAACATAAAAAGCTTTAAAGGTATGATTTACCTGTACATAGAGAAGAACATGGAAAGGAGAAATCGGAAGTGAAGAAACCTATAATCACACTTGTTGTCTCAACGATCGTTGGGTTGGGGACCCTTTTTGGCGGTATTTCCTTTAAAACCGAAGCCGCTTCCATCTCAAGCTTAAAGGGTCAGCAAGATCAAATTCACAATCAGCGCTCAAGTGTAAATTCAACTATCAATCAAGCAAAACAAAAGATTGATAGTCTACAAGGCCAGCAGGTTGATGTAAAGACTGAGATGAAACGGATTGATTTAGCTATTGGTGATACCAATACAAAGATGCGGGAAAAACAAGCAAAGGTGGACGACACAAAAGCTCAGGTCACCAAACTTCAAGCTGACATTAAAGTGATTCAAGAGCGGATAAAGCAGCGAAACGAGCTTTTGAAGGAACGTGCACGTAATTATCAAGAAACGGGCGGGATGGTCAATTATCTAGAAGTATTAATGGGGTCGCAAAGCTTTGGCGATTTCATTGACCGTGCCAATGCAGTGACCACCATTATGCAGGCGGACCAAGATATCATAAAGCAGGCTGAAGCAGATAAAAAGGAACTTGAAACCAAACAAGCTCAGGTTGAAAATGATTTAGCAAACCTGCAAAAAATGCTGAAAGATTTAGAAAAGATGAATCAGCAATTGGCTGGACAAAGAGCGGAAAAAGATAAATTACTAGGTTCATTGCAAGCTCAAGAACAACATGTTCATGAGGATGTAATGAATATGGAGGAGCAAAATCAAGTCCTTGCTTCTCAGGAAGCTGCCATCCAAAAGGCAATTCAAATGGAGCAACAACGTCAAGCAGAGTTGGCAAGGCAACGCCAGGCTGCTGCTCAGGCTTCCCGATCTAATGGATATTCCGCACCATCGGCTGCACCACCTGTAACGAGCGGTAACTTTATGAGACCCGCTTCAGGCCCAATTAGCTCAACCTACGGACCTCGATGGGGAGATTTCCACTACGGTGTTGACATCGCCAACCCAGGTGCCAATGTACCAATTGTAGCTGCTGCTGATGGAGTTGTAGCGGTTTCCCACTATTCACAAAGTTATGGAAACGTCGTATACATTACGCACTCGATTAATGGTCATATTTATACAACTGTTTATGCTCATATGCAGGTACGTATGGTTTCTGAAGGACAAGTTGTATCTAAAGGACAGCAAATTGGAATCATGGGAAGTACCGGAGAAGCAACAGGACAGCATTTACACTTTGAACTTTACAATGGACCATGGAAATATCATAGTGCGATTAATCCAATGGGGATTGTGCCGCTATAAAAATAAAATGGAAATGGGAGAAGCTTAGCTTCTTCCATTTTTTTATAAAGAAAAAAATATAAAAATTTAATCTTTGAGAATTGTCCAGCCCCTAGGCGCTTCCGTTTTTCTTAGTATTTACGATTCCTTCACCTATCATTCATAACTCGTCCAATCCTTACATATATGTTAATAATCGGCCATGAAAGAGGTACATTTTAAAAAAAGCGGGCAGGCACTTTTAAAATATGAATGTTTAGGAGGTTCGGGATGAATCGAAAATGGATTGCTCTGCTTATGACGGGATCGCTCCTTACAGGCGCCGGTGGAACCTATGCCGGCATGGAGTGGCTAGGGAAAACAGCGATAACCCAAAAAGATAAAACAGCTAAAACACAGCAGACAGATTCAACAAACCTAGAAAAAATGGATCAGGCTTATGCTCTTATTTTAAGCCGTTATGTTGAAAAGGTGGACGGCAATAAACTCGTTGAAGGAGCCATCCAAGGGATGCTTTCCGTTTTGAAGGATCCCTATTCCGTCTACATGGATAAGGACACAGCGAACCAATTTAATCAAGCATTGGGATCATCGTTTGAAGGAATTGGTGCGGAGGTGGGAATGGTGGATGGGAAAATTGTCATCGTTTCCCCATTCAAAAATTCCCCAGCAGAAAAAAGGCGGTTTAAAGCCGAACGACCAAATTTTAAAAGTGAACGGCGAAAACGTTGATGGATTAGATTTAAATAAAGTGACATTAAAGATTCGTGGAAGAAAGGGAACGACGGTAAAAATAGAAATCGCACGAAAAGGTTTAAAGGAACCAATTATGATTGATGTCGTTCGTGGGGAAATCCCACTTGAAACTGTGCATTCATCAATAAAGAAACAGGATGGGAAAAAAATTGGATATCTTGAATTAACCTCGTTCTCAGAAAATACTGCGGCGGATTTTAAAAAGGATCTAAGTTCGTTGGAAAAAGAGCATATTAAAGGGTTGATCATCGATGTCCGCGGAAACCCTGGCGGATATCTATCTAGCGTGGAAGAGATTTTAAAAGAGTTTGTTCCAAAAGATAAGCCAATTGTTCAAATTGAACAACGAAATGGTGAAAAAACGCGGTACTTCTCGACACTTACGAAGAAAAAGGATTATCCAGTTGTTGTCCTTGTTAACAAAGGAAGTGCTTCTGCAGCAGAAATATTAGCGGGCTCCTTGAAGGAAGCAGCGGGCTACGAGCTTGTTGGTGAAACAACATTTGGCAAAGGGACCGTTCAGCAGGCTGTCCCAATGGGGGATGGCAGTAATATTAAATTAACCTTATTTAAATGGCTAACGCCAAATGGAAATTGGATTCATAAAAAAGGTATTAAACCGGATGTAGCCATTAAGCAGCCAGCAATATTCGACACGCATCCGCTTCAAGTTACAGACCCACTAAAGCAGGATATGAATAGTGAGCAAGTCAAAAATGCCCAAGAAATTTTAGCAGGGTTGGGATTTGCTCCAGGGCGAACAGATGGTTATTTTAGTGCCGACACAACAGTTGCTGTCAAAGGATTCCAACAGCAAAATGGAATCCAGCCATCTGGAAAAATTGATTCTGAAACGGCAATCAATTAGAAGCAGCTGCCGTTAAGCAAATGAAAAACGAGAAAAATGATCTTCAGCTGCAAACTGCCTTAAGGCTGATCGTAAAATAATCATGGCAGGGACTTCGGTCTCTGTTTTTTTTATGGTTAAGATGAATTTCTGCTGGAGGCGGAATTATTGGTGCTTTTTGCGGATTAATTGAGAATTTCCGCGGAAATAGTAGTGTGGATCGCGGTATTATTGCCAAAATTTGCGGAATTAACACAAAAAGCTGCGGAATTCCCCTAGCTTTCTGAAATTCCTGCGACACACTATAGGATAAATTGCGGAAATTCGTCAGTTTTTTGTTTTTTCAAGAAACTAGCAATAGGTTTTATCTCTCCAATTTGGTAGAATAATCTTTAAGAGACTTCATATTCAAATTTTAATAGATATTTTAGTAAAGGCAGGTGGGAGGAAATGGTGCAGATATGGCTTGTAGAGCTGCTAAAAGGGGTGGGTAGATTTTTCCTTCATCCAGTTTTTTACTATCTCCTTTTCCTTGCAGGAATTTTAGGTGTTTCAAGGGTAAAGCGAGAACGGAAAAATTTTCATATTCGGGCGTACGATGCCTATTTTGAGCTCCGGCAGCTGTTACCGCTTGGTTTTCTTACAGGTTTAGTTTTGTCGATTGTCGCAGTTGTTGCAGGTATTGCCGTTCCATTTGCTGCAATTCTGCTCATCGCTGCTTTTACCTTGCTATGGAGCTTTACGACAACTATTCGACTTTTATCGCCAGCCTACACGGTTGGTTCAGCATTTTTTTCCTTAATTATTTTTGCGGAAAATAATTGGTCGGTACCGTTTTTTTCTAAGGCGTTTCATTCCATTGGTGAAAAGGTATATCCATCGGTTGTCGTCGTTCTTGCACTGTTGTTAATAGCTGAGGGATTCCTGATTTATAAAAATGCCAGCATTGGGACATCTCCTAAACTAGTAAAAAGCAAGCGTGGCCAGAACGTAGGGGCCCATGTGGTCAAACGCTTGTGGATGCTGCCTATGTTTTTACTTATCCCTGGTGATGCTCTCCACCTTCCGTTCGCTTGGTGGCCGGTCTTTCAACTTGGTGCACACAGGTATTCGCTTATCCTTGTTCCTTTTTCAATAGGTTTTCAGCAGCAAGTTCAAGGGATGCTCCCAAAAGAATCAATTCAGTTGCTTGGTAGACGGGTAATCGTCCTTGGGGTTTTCACAGCCATTCTTTCTATCGCTGGCTATTGGTATCCACTCATGTCTATCGGAGTCACTGCTTTTGCTGTCATTGGCCGTGAACTTTTAACACTCATGCAGCGCGTACGAGATGATAGTCTTCCATTTTATTTTTCTAAAAAGAATAATGGGCTAATGATTCTAGGAATTATTCCGGAGTCACCTGCTAGTAAAATGGGCTTGCAGGTAGGGGAAGTGATTTCCAAAGCGAATAGTGTGGTGGTTCGGGATGAAAAGACCTTATACGAAGCACTTCAAAAAAACCGCGCCCATTGTAAGCTGGATGTACTCGATACAAATGGCGAGGTTCGGTTTGTCCAACGGGCATTATTCGAAGGTGATCATCATGAACTTGGCATCCTTTTTGTTCAGGATGAACGGAAGTATGATGATGAGCGGATAGGGTAATGTAATTTATAATTGGTTCCGGGGCGCGCATATATATGTGCGTCTTTTTGTATTAAGCTCGTTTGTTGAAGAAGTGATTGTGGCAATCAATCCATGAAATGCAGGTATAATGGTAACTCCCAGCCCGGATGAAGCGAGGAGATTTCTCCAAAGCATATTGGCCGAATCATGGGAATCTATGTAGGTGGTTCTGCTTTCGGTGCGTTTATTGGCCGGTTGATTGTCAGTACACTAACAGATTTTTTCTCCTGGAATTTAGCTATTTTTGTTTTAGGATTATTCAGTTTATTGTGTAGCGTATTGTTCTGGATTTATTTTCCTGAATCCAGGCATTTCAAAAAACTAATCTTTCATTTACTATCTGGGCATCAGGAATATTCAGTGGTCTAAAAAATAAAAAATTATTCTACCTTTATGGAATGGGTTTTTTATTACTCGGCGTCTACGAGGCATTATTTAATTACATTGGCTTTCCATTATCGAAATCACCCTATCATTTAAGTCAAACAGTGATTGGCTTTCTATTTATTTGTCAATTGGCAGGTTCATGGAGTTCCTATCTTTTTGGGAAGCTTACAGAAAGGCATTCACGTACACGTTTTAGCACAGCTTGAAAACTCAATTTAACCCTAGTAAATCAGTTAATAAAAATGCTATCCTTTTTCATTTAAAAAAGGATAGCATTTTTTATTAAGGAATAAGGAAGTGCGCTTTTATTAAGAAAGCATCGTTTTGTTATTTGGCATTTGCACTTGAGCCGGTGCGAAGGTGTTCAACATCTGCTGCATATCTTGCCCCGCCAGCTGTGGTACTTGATAGTAATGGTGTTTATTTTGATAGATGGATAATTCATAGGCATCTCGATACAATTTGGGACAGAATCAGCAAGCACTCGGCGAACTACGGGATTGGTTACTTCTAATGCAGCCATGGTCTTCATTGAAGCGCCGGATTTTACACAGCCGAGCATCATGCTAGAGACACACGCATCCGTAAGCTCGGAGACAGATTGTGCTGGCTTTTTAGGCTGAGACGGTTTTAAACCGTACACAAAATCATTCCCCTGCGTCATTTTATAGCTTTGGGTGGGCTTAGAAGGATTTTGCCCTGATTTAAAACACTCAACCGTTATATTGTATTCATCCTGCATAAAACGATATTGACGGTCGAGAATATCCATTAGTTCTGGATCTTTGACATGTTGGCGCAGCAGCATATATTGATCCATGGCTCCGATTGAACCCGAAAGGACTTCATGAACATCAAAAACCTCATGTCCCCCATGATTCATTTGCTGAGGCACATTTCCGGTATGCATATTTTGGTGCATTGGATTTTGTTGATTTTGCATCATATAAAAATTCCTCCTCAAGTAATGGTGATAACCAAAGTTATTATGTATCAGGAAGGCAGAGATATTCATAACAAAAATATATATTTGTTACATTAAAAGGAATGACTCTACCAAGCAAAATCAATATGTTACAATAGAAATAATTTGCGAAAAAAGAATCTTTTAGGAAAAGGAGGGCGAAAAATGCCTACTGGTTCTTTTGGAAAAAGGTCATGGTTACCTTATGCGATTCTTGTTGGGGTTTTACACCTTGCTGGGATTGGCTTTCTGATGATTGGTTCGAGGGAAAGTGCAGCTCTTTTAGGTATGGGTTATGTCGCGTATACCCTCGGCTTAAGGCATGCGTTTGATGCGGATCATATCGCAGCCATTGATAATACTGTTCGGAAATTGGTACAGCAAGAAAAAAATCCAACAGGTGTGGGCTTTTTCTTCTCTCTTGGTCACTCAAGTGTCGTTTTTCTTATGGCAATCGTTACGGCGATATCCGTTCAATGGGCGAAAGCAGAACTGCCTCAGCTCCAAGAAGTGGGCGGGCTAATTGGGACGATTGTATCAGGAACCTTTTTGTTGCTTATAGGCATACTTAACCTAGTCATATTAAAGGATCTTTTTAAGATATTTCAACAGATGCGTTATGGTAAATATGATAAAGAGCAAATGGAGCAGCTCCTTCATTCCCGTGGGTTAATGGGTAGATTTTTGGGGCCTTTTTATAAATTCGTCAATAAAAGCTGGCATATTTACCCATTGGGCTTTTTATTTGGCTTAGGATTTGATACAGCCAGTGAAGTGGCGTTGTTAGCTGTATCAGCGAGCGCAGCTGAAAACGCGATTCCGTTTTTAGGGATTTTATCTTTACCGATCTTGTTTGCAGCCGGAATGAGCTTGTTGGATACAGCCGATGGAATTTTCATGGTGAGCGCGTATCAATGGGCGTTTTCCACGCCACTCCGAAAGGTTTACTATAATTTGACGGTGACAGCCATTTCGATTACAGCGGCATTGCTTATCGGCATGATTGAATTATCACAAGCCCTGTCGAAAAAAATAGGACTAGAGACTAGATTCTGGAAATGGATTCAAGCATTAGATTTTGGCTGGCTGGGGTACGTTTTAGTTCTGTTATTCTTGTTGTCTTGGACTATTTCCTATGGTATATGGAGATTCCTGAAAATCGAAAAACGCTGGGAATCGAATAATTTGTAAAAAAAGAAGAGCCGAAAGGGTTCTTCTTTTTTTATAAGATATGAAATTTTTGACTTTGAGAATTGTCCAAGTGCATAACATTATTTTTTATTAGTTTCTTTTGTTACCATTACATGATATAGCCTTATGAAAACAAACTAAATAAAAAGGGAGGAATTATTTATGAAACAAACCAAATTAGACTCAAAAGTTCTTTCATTATTAGAGAATAAAATCCAATTAATCAAAACAAAAAAAGGTGCCATCTATTTAGTAGGACCGATACGACTTCCTGTTAATTTGTACGGGGAAACGGTCATCTTTCAATGGTATTGCTGGTTGAATTGCGACGAAGTAACAGAGGATTTTGAACGAATTATTGATAAATTATCTTCGGTGAATTTAGCAGAATTTCAACAATCCAGTGTTTTAGTATATGGAGATTTTGAATATGGCGAGGATGCCATTATTAGAATGCATTCGATCTGTCATACCGGTGATATATTTGGCAGTAAACGATGTGATTGCGGTTTCCAATTAAAACAATCGATGAAAATGATTGCTGATCACGGGACGGGAGCCTTATTTTATTTAGCTAACCACGAAGGACGGGGGATTGGATTATTTAGCAAGGCAATGGCATACATCCTTCAGGAAAATGGTTATGATACCGTTGAGGCAAATCAAGGCCTTGGTTTTGTTGATGATTCCAGAAATTATAGTGACGCGATTCAAGTTCTAAAAGCATTACGGTCGAAACCTGTAACCCTTATGACAAACAATCCAAAAAAATTAGAAGCCTTAAAAAGCTCCGGCTTGCCAGTTTCAGGGAGAAAACCGTTATGGGGGGATGTCTCCGAGTATAACGAAAAATACCTACAGACAAAAATAAATCGTTCCGGTCATTTGAAAGACGAGGAGACATGCCCAAATGACTAATCATGAATTTTATATGGATTTGGCTTTAAAAAATGCGCAAGCAATGAAAGGCCAGACCGATCCCAATCCCTTGGTAGGTTCGGTAATTGTGAATGATAACCTTGTAGTGGGGATTGGTGCACATTTGAAGGCGGGTGAACCGCATGCGGAGATTCATGCACTAAGGATGGCTGGTGAAAAAGCAAAAGGCGGTACAATTTATGTGACGCTAGAACCATGTTCCCACTATGGAAGAACGGGACCTTGTGCGGTAGCAATTGTGGAGGCTGGAATTAAGAAAGTAGTCATTGCCACACTTGATCCAAACCCAGTTGTTTCTGGGAATGGTGTTAAAATACTAAAAGATGCAGGAATCGAAGTCATTATCGGGGTCCGTCAAGAAGAATCTCAGAAGATGAATGAAGTTTTTAATAAGTTCATTGTAGAGAAAAAGCCGTTTATTACCTTAAAGTCAGGAATCACCCTAGATGGAAAAATTGCCACTCATTCTTCGGATAGCAAATGGATTACTTCTGAAGAGGCGAGAAAGGATGTTCATCAACTAAGGAATGAAAATATGGCTATTCTTGTCGGGGTTAACACGGTTATTAAAGATAATCCCGAATTGACATCGAGAATACCGAACGGACGGAATCCAATCCGTGTCATTTTGGATTCAACATTAAAAATTCCCCTAGGTTCTAAGGTCCTTACTGATAAACTGGCTGAAACATGGATATTTACAACTGAACATCATGACAAAGAAAGAAGAAAAAAAATAGAGGATTTAGGAATCACTGTTTTTCAAACAAATGGTCTGAGGTTTGTAGATCCACAGGGGGTAGTACAACTTTTAGGTGAAAAACTTGTCTCTTCTTTATTAATTGAAGGAGGGGGTTCGATCAATGCTTCTTTTCTAGAAAATAAATTAATTGATAAAGTAATCCTATATCTAGCTCCTAAATTAATAGGTGGACAACTTGCACCGACCTTCCTAGAGGGGACAGGGATTGATAAAATGCGTGATGCTGTTGAGCTATCGGGTACAAGCTTTATTAAAATTGGCAAAGATTTTAAATTTATTGGATATCCAATCTATACAAACGAGGGATCTTGAGATGAGATTCGGTTTCGATATTGATGATACATTAATTAATCTGAGGGAACATGCTTTTAATATTTACAATAAGAAATTAGGTAAAAACATTGCACTTGATGTTTTTCATGCATTAAATAAAATAGAAATTCATGAACCTTTTGGATTATCAGGTGAACAAGGAAAAGAAATGTGGAATCGTTCATTAGAAGAAATTTATTATACATCCTGCCCACCTTATCCAAGTGCTGTTGAAACGTTACAAGAACTTGATAAACAAGGTCATGAAATATACTATATAACTGCTAGACCAAAAGAACATGGCGAACGGACGAAGGAATGGTTAAAAGGAAACGGCTTTCCTGTTCGAGATGATCGATTTTTCTATGGGATGCAAGATCATGAAAAGGTTCAAATTATTAAAAAGTTAAAACTCGATTATTACTTTGATGACAAGCCTGAGGTTTTAAATACACTCATGGATGAATCATTACAAGTGTTTTTTAAGGACCAATCCTATAATCGGCACTTGGAAATCCCGCGAATTTTAAATTGGCCGATTTAAAAGATATAATTAAATTGGACAAGTAAATAAGTGAAGATCAAACGGGCATATATAGTGCTCGTTTTTTTTATAGCAGACTTTCAAGAATAAATTATGAAATTTTTATTGCAATTTTGTTAATTAATTTTTAGAATTAATTAACAGAAATCAATGAATGAGGTGTACCCATTGGTGATTGTATATTTATCGGCACTAATCATGCCATGTCTACTCGTCTTGCTTTTTACAAGGGTCACTTATAATCGGGTCATTGGCCTCTGCCTTAACTGTAGCACTTATTGCGGGATCTGCTTATAAAGGTTATACACACACAATTCTTATCATTGTCATCGATGCTTTTTCTTTAACTGCCGGTTTCTGGTTAGCTACTAAAATGAAACCGAAGGTCGTGAAGAATAACTAATAACAATATCTACTTTAGGTCTGCCCAAAAAAGGCAGGCTTTTTGTTTTAAAAGAGTCCATACCGTCGTTAAACGGGCGCTTTCGCTTTTCTTATAAAAACGAATATTCGTTCGCATATTATTGGCTAGTTTTTGGGTCATTGTGGTAAAATGGTAATATAAATTAGACAGAATCCATTTTTTAGGTTAATCTCGGACCGTTTTCTAGTTTTTAAAGCTGAAAAGTGTCAATAATAGAAGAATCGTATTTTTTCAGGAGTGAGTTTATCGTGAAGGATCAATTTGAATTAGTTTCAAAATACTCACCTCAAGGTGATCAGCCCGAAGCCATACGCCAATTAGTCGACGGTATCCATCATAATAAACGCTGCCAGACCTTGCTTGGTGCAACGGGTACGGGTAAGACGTTTACGGTATCAAACGTGATTAAGGAAATAAACAAGCCAACGCTAGTCATCGCACACAATAAAACATTGGCAGGCCAACTCTACAGCGAATTCAAGGATTTTTTTCCAAACAATGCTGTTGAGTATTTCGTCAGCTATTATGATTACTTTCAACCAGAAGCATATGTCCCTCAGACTGATACCTTTATTGAAAAAGATGCAAGCATCAACGATGAAATTGATAAACTGCGCCACTCAGCGACCTCTTCCTTATTTGAAAGGAAGGATGTCATTATCATTGCCAGTGTTTCTTGTATCTATGGTCTCGGTTCTCCGGAAGAGTATCGGGAGATGGTGCTTTCTCTCCGGACTGGTATGGAGATTGAGCGGAACCAGCTGCTTCATCGTTTAGTCGATATCCAATATGATCGCAATGATATTGATTTTAAGCGCGGGACGTTCCGGGTACGTGGGGATGTGGTCGAAATCTTTCCGGTTTCTCGCGATGAACATTGCGTTCGAATTGAATTTTTTGGTGATGAAATTGATCGGATTCGTGAGGTTGATGCGCTTACAGGAGAAATCATTGGCGAACGAGAACATGTAGCGATTTTCCCAGCATCCCACTTCGTTACCAGGGAAGAAAAGCTGCGTATTGCCATCGAAAATATTGAAAAAGAATTAGAAGAACGTCTTGTCGTTCTTCGCGACCAGAATAAATTGCTTGAAGCACAACGGATTGAGCAGCGGACTCGCTACGACTTGGAAATGATGCGGGAAATGGGCTTTTGCTCTGGTATCGAAAATTACTCGCGCCACTTAACGCTAAGAGAGGCTGGTTCGACACCGTATACACTTCTGGATTATTTTCCTGAAGATTTTCTTCTGGTGATTGATGAGTCACACGTCACCCTGCCGCAAATTAGGGGAATGTTCAATGGAGACAAGGCTCGGAAAGAAGTCTTAGTTGAGCATGGCTTCCGTTTGCCATCAGCTCTCGACAATCGACCATTGACCTTTGATGAATTTGAAAAGCATATATCCAATATAATTTTTGTCTCAGCAACCCCTGGCCCATATGAACTGGAGCACACGCCGGAAATGATCCAGCAAATCATTCGCCCGACAGGATTGCTTGATCCCACCATTGAGGTACGACCGATTGAAGGTCAAATCGATGACCTGATTGGTGAGATTCAGGAACGGGTGAAACGAAATGAACGGGTGCTTGTTACGACGTTGACGAAAAAAATGTCTGAGGATTTAACGGATTACCTAAAAGAAATCGGGATTAAAGTCCAGTATTTGCATTCGGAAGTCAAAACGCTTGATCGGATTGAGATTATCAGAGAACTGCGTCTTGGAAAATATGATGTACTTGTCGGGATTAACTTACTCCGTGAGGGTCTAGATATTCCAGAGGTTTCACTCGTGACGATTCTCGATGCTGATAAAGAGGGCTTTCTGCGTTCGGAACGCTCGTTAATTCAAACGATGGCCGCGCTGCCCGTAACGCCAACGGGCATGTCATTATGTATGCGGACCGGATGACGAATTCGATGGAATTAGCGATCAGTGAAACGAAGCGTCGTCGTGCCATTCAGGAGGAATACAACCAGAAGCATGGAATTACTCCCCAAACGATTCAAAAGGAAATTCGCGATGTGATTCGCGCTACCCATGCGGCTGAAGAACAGGAAGATTACAAACCAGCGAAGTCGTTTGGTAAGATGTCGAAAAAGGAAAAAGATAAGCTGATTGCGAATATGGAAAAAGAAATGAAGGTCGAAGCCAAAGCGCTTAACTTTGAGCGTGCCGCTGAGCTTCGTGACCTCATTTTAGAGTTAAAAGCGGAAGGATAACCTATATATGGCAATTGATAAACTGATTGTAAAAGGCGCTAGAGCCCACAATTTAAAAAATATAGATATTACAATTCCTAGAGATAGGCTTGTTGTCTTAACAGGACTTTCAGGATCTGGGAAGTCCTCGCTTGCATTTGATACGATTTATGCAGAAGGTCAGCGTCGTTATGTTGAATCGCTTTCAGCATATGCCCGGCAATTCCTTGGACAGATGGATAAGCCAGATGTTGATGCAATCGAGGGTCTATCGCCAGCGATTTCGATAGATCAAAAAACAACAAGCCGTAATCCCCGCTCAACGGTCGGGACGGTGACGGAAATTTATGATTATTTACGATTATTGTATGCTAGAGTTGGGCATCCAACATGCCCGATTCATGGGATTGAAATCTCCTCCCAAACGATTGAACAAATGGTAGATCGGATTCTCGAATATCCCGAACGTACGAAAATGCAAATCTTAGCCCCCGTAGTTTCAGGTAGAAAAGGAACCCATGTTAAAGTCTTCGAAGATATTAAAAAGCAGGGGTTTGTCCGCGTACGCGTTGACGGAGAAATGTTGGACATTGGCGATGAAATTGAATTAGAAAAAAATAAAAAACATTCCATCGAAGTGGTTATTGACCGGATTGTCGTCAAGGAAGGTGTCTCTCCAAGGGTTGCCGATTCGCTTGAAACGGCATTAAGACTTGGTGAAGGAAAAGTGATCGTGGATGTCATCGGCGAGGAAGAGTTGTTGTTTAGTGAAAATCATGCCTGTCCGCTTTGTGGTTTTTCCATTGGTGAATTAGAGCCGAGGATGTTTTCCTTCAACAGCCCATTCGGTGCTTGCCCAGAGTGTGACGGGCTCGGCTCCAAGCTTGAAGTCGATCTTGAACTTGTTGTTCCAAATAAGGACCTGACACTTAAGCAGCATGCGATTGCTCCATGGGAGCCAACCAGCTCGCAATACTATCCACAGCTCCTTGAGGCTGTTTGCAGTCATTATGGGATTGATATGAATATCCCTTTTAAAGATATCCCAGAGAACCAAATTGAAAAAGTTTTATATGGGTCTGGACGTGAAAAAATTTATTTCCGCTATGAGAACGATTTTGGTCAGATAAGAGAAGGGAATATCGAATTTGAAGGCGTGTTAAGGAACGTTGAGCGCCGCTTTAACGAAACGAGTTCTGACTATATCCGCGAACAAATGGAAAAATATATGGGGCAACAATCATGCCCAACCTGTAAGGGATATCGTTTGAAAAAGGAAAGTTTGGCTGTGTTGATTTCCGGTCGCCATATCTCCCAATTGACCAACCTTTCCATCGAAGAAGCTCATCAATTCTTTGCCACATTAGATTTATCGGATAAAGAAATGAAAATTGCTAAGCTGATTTTCCGAGAAATTAGTGAGCGTCTTGGGTTTTTAATTAATGTCGGACTCGATTATTTGAGTTTAAGTCGTGCGGCAGGAACGCTCTCCGGAGGCGAAGCGCAGCGGATTCGGCTTGCTACACAAATCGGATCGCGGTTAACAGGGGTTTTATATATTTTGGATGAACCATCGATTGGTCTTCATCAACGTGATAATGATCGCTTGATCGGGACATTAAAAAGCATGCGCGAAATTGGTAACACCCTGATTGTTGTTGAGCATGATGAGGATACGATGCTGGCTGCTGATTATTTGATTGATATTGGCCCAGGCGCAGGTATCCATGGTGGGGAAATTGTTTCAGCTGGAACACCTGAAGAGGTGATGGGGGATCCGAATTCGCTGACGGGTCAGTACCTATCAGGGAAAAAGTTTATTCCACTGCCAATTGAGCGTCGAAAGTCAGACGGACGCTACATTGAAATAAAAGGCGCTTCCGAGAACAATTTAAAAAATGTAAATGTGAAGCTTCCGCTCGGCATGTTCCTTGCGATAACCGGTGTTTCTGGTTCAGGAAAAAGTACGTTGATTAATGAAATTCTCCATAAATCACTTGCGCAAAAGCTACACCATGCCAAAAGCAAGCCAGGGGAGCACAAAACCATTAAAGGTATTGATTATTTAGAAAAAGTCATTGATATCGACCAGTCACCAATTGGGAGAACGCCGCGCTCGAATCCGGCAACATATACCGGTGTATTTGATGACGTCCGTGATGTGTTTGCATCAACGAACGAAGCGAAGGTCCGCGGCTATAAAAAAAGGCCGCTTCAGCTTTAACGTCAAAGGCGGTCGCTGTGAAGCCTGTCGTGGTGATGGCATTATTAAAATTGAAATGCACTTTTTGCCTGATGTTTATGTCCCTTGTGAAGTGTGCCACGGGAAACGCTACAACCGCGAAACACTAGAGGTGAAATACAAAGGGAAAAACATTGCCGATATTCTTGATATGACGGTTGAGGCGGCAGTTGAATTTTTTGAAAACATTCCAAAAATCAGCCGCAAGCTTCAGACGATTTTTGATGTCGGACTTGGCTATATTACTTTAGGGCAGCCGGCTACGACATTATCTGGTGGGGAAGCTCAGCGCGTCAAGCTAGCATCTGAACTGCACCGTCGTTCCAATGGCCGTTCGTTCTATATTTTAGATGAACCCACAACAGGCCTTCATGTCGATGATATATCACGGCTGCTCGTTGTCCTTCAGCGATTAGTTGAAAATGGGGATACCGTGCTTGTGATTGAACATAACCTCGATGTTATTAAGGCGGCAGACTATATTGTCGACCTGGGACCAGAAGGTGGCGATAAAGGCGGTACCATCGTCGCAACTGGTACGCCTGAAAAAGTTGCGGAGGTCCCAGAATCGTATACAGGTAAATATTTAAAGCCGATTCTAGAACGAGACCGTTTAAGAATGAAAAAACTAATTGAAGAAAAAGAATTGAGCGTAAAGAGCTAAAACCTTTTGGTTTTGGCTTTTTTTCCTGATTAGCTTCATAAGACACGAAACTTTCAACTTTCTAATTCGTAAATTAACGGTGTTTGAGATTCATTTGAAAATATCAAAGGCGTAAAGGCTCACATACAGGAATAAGTTTAAAAGAATACATTATTTTTTTGGGGTGGAAAAGATGAAAGAGGAAAGAAAGCGGATTTTAAAAATGGTTGAAGAAGGAAAATTGAAGGTCGATGATGCATTAGCTTTGCTTGAGGAGCTGGAAAAGGCACAGCAAACAATGGAGCAAAAACAGGAGCAAATCATTCATGAGCTCTCAACCGCAGTCAACTTTGAGGAAGCGAAGAAGGAAGATCCTTTGAATGGGAAATTTCAATCGACGAAGGAGAAAATTTTTGAGTTTGTTGATTCCGCATTGAAGAAAATTAAAGACTTTGATCTTGATTTGAACTTTGGCCAATCTGTGGAAATCTCTCATATTTTCCACCATGGCGATGTTTACTTAAAGGAAATGGATATTGATGTGGCGAATGGTTCATTAAGAATTGCTGCCTGGGATCAAAACGATGTTCGGATAGAATGTCAGGCCAAGGTGTACCGCGTGGACACACCCGAACAAGCTCGGCAAAATTTTCTAAAAGATGTGATTTTTGCGATTGAGGGGCAAAAATTACGTTTTATGACGCAGCAAAAATGGATGAAGGTAGATGCAGTTATCTATGTACCAAAGTCACAGTATGACAGAGTCCGCGTTCGCATGTTTAATGGTTCCATTTCGGGAGAAGAATTGAATGTAGGTGATTTTCGTGTTAAAACGGCCAATGGTAAAATCGATCTTGAGCGTTTGAGCGGAATTAGAGCAGAAATCGAGACAGCGAATGGTCATATTAAAATAAAAAGCAGTCTGTTCGATGATCTTGAGGCAGAAACAATCAACGGAGCGATTAAATTGGATGGAGATTTTAAAAAGATTGAAACGCAAACGTTTAATGGTAATGTCACTTACAATCTAAATGGGAATCGATGTGAATTGATTTCGGCAAAAGCGACCACTGGGAGTATTGATTTGTTTGTTCCAGAAGGAATTCCTGTTAATGGTGAGTTAAAGACTAATCTTGGTGGATTTAATGTTAAGCTGGAAGGAATTCAAATCCTTGAGGAGAAAAGCGAAATGATTCAAAAGTTGCTTCGCTTTCAATCTGTCAATCATCCTGAGCGGATGTTAAAGGTATTTGTCGATACGAAAACAGGCTCTATCACGATTCATAAATCAGATGGAGTTAGCCTTTTAAATAGGAGAAGAGAGTATGAGATGGCTAATCGGAGTTTTGATCAATGCTGTATTGTTTATGGCGCTTGCGGGTTATTTTCATGAAAGCTTTCAACTGACCGGATTCACAGCTGCCCTTGAGGCGAGCTTCCTGTTATCCATCCTTAATCTTTTGGTTCGCCCGATACTAATTTTATTTACCTTACCTGCAACCATTTTGACATTGGCCTTTTTCTATTTGTAATAAATGCGATTACACTTGAATTAACGGACGCATTGATGGGGTCCTCCTTTGAAATTAAAGGCTTTGGTATGGCCCTATTGGTCGCGGTTATCATGTCATTTGTAAACCTGATTATTCAAAAGACCATTCTCGAACCACCAAACTATCGTAAAAAATAGCGCAGGCATTCCTGCGCTATTGCTATTTGTAAGATCGCTTCATCGTATGAATAAATCGGTATCGGTCGGCTCGAAACGAGGATAATACAAGCTCAAAGGGAATTCCGTTTTGCAGGTAGGAAGTTCGCACCATTAACAGGATCGGTGCCCCTTCAGCAATGGCTAAATCTTGGCCTCCCCGATATTCGCAATTGAAGCTTCAATTTCTTGCTTTGCTTCACTGATGGAAAGAGACAAATTTTCTTCTATATAGCGGTAGAGGGACTGGTTGCTATTTTCTTCGGTTAGACCTGGGACAATGCTCACCGGAATATAGGCTGTTTCAAGTGCCATCGGAAAACCGTCGGCTAAACGAATCCGCTTAATTTTATAGACTAGGTCATTTTCAGCTATTGCTAGTTGTAAAGCTATTTTTTGGTCGGCAGGGATCAGGTGAAATGAAAGAAGCTTGCTGCTCGGTTTCATGCCTCTTGATAGCATGTCCTCGGTAAAGCTAGTCATTCCCTGTAGCTCTTGTTCCACCTTCTTTTTCGTAACAAACGTTCCGCGACCTTTTTGACGATATAAATAGCCTTCCATCACCAAGTTATTGATTGCTTGTCTAACAGTCATGCGGCTGATTTCAAACCTTTCAGCAAATTCCCGTTCAGACGGTATGCTTTCATCTTCCTTCAGTTCCCCATGGTTAATTTGGTGCTTTATATATTCTTCAAGCTGATGGTAGATGGGAATAGGTGAATTTTTGTTAATCATCGTCCATTCTCCTTCTTTTTAAAAACGCATTAGATATATTTTAATGCATCGTCATCAGCAAGGATAGTGACATTTGGATGCTGTTTAAGAGCAGATGCCGGAAAATCCTCACGAATCCCTTCGTTAAAAAGCTGAGCCACTGCTTCTGCTTTTTCCGTCCCCGAAGCGAGTAGGAATATCTCCTTGCTGTCGAGAATGGTTGCGATACCCATGGTTAGTGCGTGTGTTGGTACTTCTGCAACGTTTGCAAAAAATCGCGCATTCGCTTCAAGCGTGTTTTTTGCAAGGGAGACAACATGGGTGCGACTTGAAAAGGCAGTTCCTGGTTCATTAAAACCGATATGACCATTTTGACCAATGCCCAAAATTTGAAGGTCAATACCGCCGACTTCATTAATTAAGTTTTCATAACGGCGACATTCCTCCGCTAAATTGCTTGCTGCGCCGTTTGGAATATGGGTGTGATTCGAAGCAATATCGATATGGTTAAATAAATTTTTTTGCATGAAATAATGGTAGCTATTTGGATCGGTAGCTTGAAGACCAATGTATTCATCCAAGTTGATTGATTTAATGTTTTGATAGGATGTTCCATTATTTTCATAGTCTTTGATTAAATAGTGATAAACCCCTTGTGGCGTACTTCCCGTTGCTAGTCCAAGGGTCATGCTTGGATTAGAACGAACCTTTTCAGCGATACGCTTTCCTGCCTCGATACTCATTTCTTCATAGCTAGAAACACGTATAATGTTCATGATTATTTACCCCCGTGTATAAGCGATTTCCCCGCGGCAGATGGTTAAATCGACTTGATAGTCATTTGTTAATATCGTTAAGTCAGCATCTTTTCCTGGCGCAATACTTCCTTTACGGTCGAAGACATTTAATTGCTTTGCTGGATTGACACTTGCCATTTGCACGGCTTCTACTAAGGAAATTTGCGCAGAGTCAATGGTGTTTTTGATAGAATCATTCATTTTTAAAATGCTTCCAGCTAAAGTTCCGTCGGCGAGCAGTGCTTTTCCATCGGCAACGGATACGTCTTGACCACCGAGATCGTAAATGCCGCTTTTTAAACATTTGGCTCTCATAGCATCAGTAATCAAGATCATTCTTTCTGTTCCTTTGGCGTTAATGACAAGTTTCATGACTTCAGGTCTGACATGTATGCCATCTGCAATTAGTTCCACCATTAATTCTTTAAACAAAAGGGCTGAACCGGCAACTCCGGGTTCGCGGTGGTGAAGGCCGCGCATGCCATTGAAGAGATGCGTTACCTGTTTGGCGCCTGCTTTTACGGCTGTTTCCATTTCTTCGTAGATGGCATCAGAGTGGCCAATGGAAGCGATCACGCCGTTTCCGTGTAAGTAACGAATAAAGTCAGTACCGTTATCGAGTTCAGGAGCAACAGTTACTAATTTAATTTTTCCATCCGCAAGTTCTTGCCAGCGCTGAAATAATTTAAGATCCGGATTGATAATGTATTCCTTTGGCTGGGCACCGGCCCGTTTGACATTGATAAATGGTCCTTCTAAATGAACGCCAAGGACTTCTGCTTTTCCAGGCTGATTATGCTCACCGCAATAGTCAGCAGCGTTCTTTAAGGCTTTTTCAATATTTTCATGCTTTTGGGTAATTGTCGTTGCTAAAAAGCTCGTGGTTCCTTCAGCAGGCAAAGCCTTTGCGATAGTTGTCAAAGCAATTGAAGTGGCATCCATGGTATCTGCACCAGCTGCACCGTGAATGTGCACGTCAATAAAACCGGGAACAATTGTATTTTCCTTTTGAATCTCGATTTTTTCTACGTCTTGAAAACGGGAAGGAACCTCGTTAATAGGGCCGATTTTATTGATTTTTCCGTTTTCTATATAAATGTAAATAGCTTCTGTGATTTCTTTTTCTAGAATTGCTTTTCCAGGGACCATGATTAGATGGTTCATGTCCATCAGCTACCTTTCGATAAAATAAAAGTTTATCTATCATTTATTATATGTATTGGTGGATTAGTTGTCTATACCACATTTCAAAAAACCAAGAATTCACCCTATTTTACCCTATAAATGAAATTTGAATTAATTTTGAACATTTTGGGACAACTTCATTTGGTTCTAGGTTAAAAAATGCTAAAATAGGAGGAAATGAATTTAAAGAACTATCTTTTTTATCAACAGCCGGAAATTTAAGGGGGAACTTTTTTGCCAAAGGTACGCACCAAAGATATTTATGAAAAATTTCAACTTGAATTGATTAGTGGGGAAGAGGGAATTAACCGCCCAATCACAACAAGTGATATTTCCCGACCTGGAATCGAAATTGCCGGATATTTTGAATTTTATCCTGCAGAACGAATCCAGCTATTAGGTAAAACAGAATTATCTTTTTTTGTAGAGCTTCCTGAAGGTGAGCGGATCTCAAGAATGGACCGCCTGTGTACTGATATTACGCCTGCAATAATTGTTACCAGAGGTTTAGATGTTCCGGCTGAGCTGATCGAAGCATCTGAACGGGAAGCTGTTCCGGTATTGCGATCAAATATGAAAACGACCCGTTTTTCGAGCCGTCTAACGAATTTCTTAGAAAGTAAGTTGGCACCAACTACAGCGGTACATGGTGTGTTAGTTGATATTTATGGTGTCGGTGTTTTAATTACCGGAAAAAGCGGTGTCGGTAAAAGTGAAACGGCATTGGAATTGGTCAAACGCGGCCATCGCCTTGTTGCTGATGATTGTGTGGAAATTCGCCAAGAGGACCTTGACACTTTGGTCGGAAATTCACCGGAATTAATCGAGCATTTATTAGAAATTCGCGGACTAGGAATTATCAATGTAATGACCTTATTTGGTGCTGGTGCGGTTCGCAGTAATAAAAAGATTTCGCTTGTTATTAATCTCGAAATATGGGATTCAAAAAAGCAATATGACCGTCTTGGTCTCGATGAAGAGAAAATGAAAATTATCGATGCCGAGGTAACGAAGCTGACCGTACCTGTACGCCCAGGAAGAAACCTTGCCGTCATTATCGAAGTAGCGGCATGAATTTCCGCCTAAAAAGAATGGGTGTGAATGCGGCACAACAATTTACGGATCGTCTTTCTGATGTGATTGAAGACGGAGAACATGAAGATTTCTAAAGAAATTAAGGAGACGTGGATATGAAGGAAACGATTCAGCCTCTTAACCCCATTGCCTTTACACTAGGACCCATTCAAGTACACTGGTATGGGATTATTATCGGATCAGGTCTGGCACTTGCTTTGTTTCTAGCCATTAGGGAAGCAAATCGAAGAGGGCTGCCGAAGGATACATTTGCTGACTTAATGTTATGGGCAATCCCGGTTGCGATTATTTCAGCACGCATTTATTATGTGATTTTTGAATGGACATATTACATGCATCATCCAAGTGAAATCATCCAAATTTGGCATGGAGGAATTGCGATCCATGGCGCCTTGATTGGGTCCGTGATAGCGACCTATATTTTTGCCAAAAAACGTGGGATTTCTTTTTGGAAAATAACCGATATTGCTGCGCCAAGTCTTATTCTTGGTCAAGCCATTGGCCGCTGGGGGAACTTTATGAATCAGGAAGCCCATGGCGGTGAAGTATCAAGGCAATTTCTCGAAAACCTCCATTTGCCTAATTTTATTATCAATCAAATGTATATAAACGGTACGTATTATCATCCGACATTTTTATATGAATCGCTCTGGGATTTTGCAGGGTTTATCCTGCTAATCTCACTTCGCTTCGTGAATCTGCGCCGCGGTGAGCTTTTTCTCTCTTATCTAATTTGGTATTCTATCGGTCGTTTTTTCATCGAGGGTATGAGAACAGATAGTTTAATGCTTACAACAAATTTGCGTATGGCCCAAATGATATCAATCGTCTTAGTCGTTGTAGCGATTGCCGTTTCCATTTATCGTCGCAAAAAAGGGCTTGCTGACGAGCGCTATTTAGAAAAAAACATGCAAGGATAAGTCATTAAAGGGGTAGGAGAAACATGCTGATTGGCTCATTGAAAAAGGGGTTACTCATTGGCTTAAAAACAACATGGACATTAGGGAAGATTATTTTTCCAGTTACCCTTATCGTGGCGGTCCTCCAATATACACCTGTCTTGCCATGGGTAATAAAATTGATTTCTCCGCTTATGAAGCTGCTCGGCCTTTCGGGAGATGCTGCGATCCCACTTGTTTTAGGAAACTTCTTAAACCTTTATGCTGCGATTGGTGCTATCCTTACCCTCCATTTTTCGGTTAAAGAAGTGTTCATCTTAGCGATTATGCTGTCGTTTTCGCATAATTTATTTATTGAATCAGGGGTGGCGGTAAAAACCGGGGTAAAGCTGTGGGTGGTTTTGGTAACCCGCCTTGGACTTGCCCTTCTATCTGCAGTAGTCATTAACTTGGCCTGGCATGGCGGTTCTATTACGGCACAGTACGGCCTAATTCCAACAACTACGGTGCATGCGACTGGAATCGTATCGATCATAACAGAAGCAATTAAGAAAGCAGTGCTTGGGATTTTACAGCTCACCCTGATTGTGATGCCGCTCATGATTGTGATTCAAATTTTAAAGGATTTGCAGTGGCTGGAAAAGCTTTCAAAATGGTTGGCCCCTGTCATGCGTACACTTGGGATGAAAGAGAACACTGCAATGACGATGGTGGCCGGGTTATTCTTTGGACTTGCCTATGGTGCAGGTGTCATGATTCAGGCTGTGAAAGAGGATGGGGTTAGTAAAAAGGATTTGACATTAGCGTTTATTTTTCTCGTAGGATGCCATGCAGTGATTGAAGATACGTTAATCTTTGTTCCACTTGGGATACCTGTTTGGCCGTTGTTAGTGATTCGGCTTGGGGTAGCTATTGTCATCACATTAGTTGTCAGTGCGATTTGGAAACGTTCGGGCACCATGAGTAGAAAGGAAACTACCTATGACCAAAAAAATTACGACAATACTATTTGATTTAGACGGAACTTTAATTGATACCAATGATTTAATTATTACCACCTATTTACACACGCTGGAAAAATATTATCCGAGCAAGTACAGCCGTGAAGATGTCTTGCCGTTTATGGGGCCGACGCTTCAAGAAGCATTTTCAACGATTGATCCTGATCGGGTTGAGGAAATGATCCTTGAATATCGGACCTTCAATATTGCCAATCATGATGCATTGGTTAAAGAATTTGCAGGTGTTTTGGAAACGGTCGAGCTATTAAAGGAAAAAGGTTATAAGCTTGGAATTGTCACAACTAAAATTCATGATACTGTTTTAAAAGGGCTTCGCTTGACGAAGCTTGACCGATTCTTCGAAGTGGTTGTTGCTCTTGACCATGTAACCAAGGCAAAGCCAGATCCAGAGCCAATTTTTAAGGCACTTGAACAATTGGATGCAACGCCTGAAGAAGCGATTATGGTCGGCGATAATTATCATGATATTTTAGCTGGGAAAAATGCTGGTACTAAAACCGCTGGCTGTGCCTGGTCGATTAAAGGAAGAGAATATCTTGCTAAATATGAACCTGATTATATCTTAGAGAACATGGCAGACTTATTAACCATTCTCGGAGAGTGAGCAGTATGAGGAAAACAACCCGCTTTCCAGTTGAAGGTGCGAACTCTTTATGGCATGTGTACAAAACGGTTCCTTTTTGGAAGGTTGTTAGAAATTTTATTATCATTCAGCTGGCTCGCTACACCCCTTTTTTAGGGATGAAAAATTGGCTTTACCGTTCGTTTTTGGGACTCAAGGTTGGCGAGCAAACGTCCTTTGCCTTAATGGTGATGCTTGATGTGATGTTTCCGGAAAAAATCAGTGTTGGCAAGAACACCGTGATTGGCTACAATACCACGATCCTTGCCCATGAGTATTTGATTAAAGAATACCGCCTTGGACCCGTTGAAATCGGTAGTGAAGTGATGATCGGCGCCAATTCGACCATTCTTCCAGGCGTGACAATTGGCGATGGGGCGATTGTCTCGGCAGGTACCCTTGTTCATAAGGATGTTTCTCCCGGATGCTTCGTTGGAGGTAATCCGATGCGGGTTATTTATACGAAGGAAGAGATGGAAAACCGTTGGTCCGATGACCCTATTTATGGAAAAAAAGAGTAAGCCTGGTCTTCTGACTGGGCTTTTTATTTTGATCTGAATTTTGGCCAACCCGGAAAAACTGTCAAAATCTATGGAACCGATCTTCAAAACCTCAGAATTAATTCTAAAATGAGCTGAATTATTAAATAATAGGGAAAAATAAATTGACGAATGTTTTTTAAGGAGGTAAACTACAAATAATACTTTAATTCTCTACCATATTAGCAAACTAAAGGATTCTGAAAATAAAGGATGAGCATGATGAGCCGCTTGTTTATGTTTGAAAAGCCGTTAGGCATGAGAGATACGCTACCAGAGTTATATGAAAAGAAACATCGTGTTCGTTCGTTGATGGAGAATGCGATGAAACGCTGGGGCTACCAATTTATTGAAACACCTGCACTAGAATATTATGAAACCGTTGGAACCGCATCAGCGATTCTGGATACTCAGCTGTTTAAATTACTCGATAAAGAGGGTCACACATTGGTCCTAAGGCTTGAAATGACGACACCGATTGCTCGGGTCGCTGCATCAAGACTTTTACAAGACGACCTTCCACTGCGTTTAGCCTATGCTGCCAATGTGTTTCGAGCTCAGCAGCGCGAAGGTGGCAGACCAGCTGAGTTTGAACAAATCGGCGTCGAATGTATCAATGACGAAACCGTATCAAGCGATGGCGAAGTCATTTCGTTATTGGTTTCTTCATTAAGAGAAGCGGGGCTGCGTCATTTTCAAGTTTCAATCGGACATGCTAGTTTTGCCCAGGAGTTATTTTTGCAAATCTTAGGGACAGATGAACGGGCCAATTCGTTAAGAAGATTTTTATATGAAAAAAATTATGTGGGATACAGAGAGCATGTCAATTCCCTGTCGTTATCTTCGATTGATAAACAAAGGCTTCTTCAATTCCTTGAGTTAAGGGGTGGCGAAGAAGTCATTGGAATGGCGCTTGACATTATCGAGAATGAACAAGGCAAACTAGCGATTATGCAGCTCAAGGAGTTGTGGGATGTCGTTAATGACTATAAGGTACAGGATCAAGTGAAATTTGATTTTACCCTTGTCAGCCATATGAGTTACTATTCAGGAATTTTATTTGAGGTCTACGCTGATAAGGTTGGGTTCCCGATTGGGAATGGCGGTAGATATAGTTTAATAGAAAAATTCGGAAAGAAAGCAAGTGCTACCGGATTTGCCGTTCGAATTGACCGGCTGTTAGAGTCTCTTGGGGACATGACAGAAGAAACTACCACCAATTGCATTCTTTTCAGCCTGGAGCGAAGAAAGGAAGCCTTTCGGTTAGCGGAAAAAATGCATGAAGAAGGAACACGGGTTGTTCTTCAAGACATTAACGGCGTGAAAAACCTCGATGCTTTTACGAAAAAATTTGCTGACACCACTTATTTAATCGGAAAAGCAGGAAAGGAGCCTGCAGATGAATGAAATACTAACGATTGCGATGCCAAAAGGCAGGATTTTTGAAGAGGCAGTTGAATTACTTCGGAAAGCAGGTTACCAACTGCCACCGGAATTTGATGAATCAAGGAAATTAATTCTTGAGATTGAAGAGGAAGGGCTTCGGTTTATTTTGGCAAAACCGACGGATGTTCCCACCTATGTCGAACATGGGGTGGCCGATATCGGAATCGCTGGTAAGGATGTTATGCTCGAAGAGGAACGGGACGTTTACGAGCTTCTCGATTTACGGATTAGCGGCTGCTATTTAGCAGTTGCGGCCTGCCAGGCACAAAAATGAACGATGTTGCCCCAAAAATTGCGACCAAATATCCGAATGTGGCGGCGGGATTTCCGGGAACAAGGGGAACAGGTTGAAATTATTAAATTAAATGGATCAATCGAGCTCGCCCCCATCATTGGGCTGGCAGACCGGATTGTGGATATTGTTTCAACTGGACGAACGCTAGTGGAAAACGGACTAGTGGAATATGAGAGAATTGTCGATGTGACATCGAGGTTAATCGTAAATCCGGTCAGTTACCGGATCAAAGACAAAACGATAAATGACCTTGTCGCGCGGTTAAGTGAAGTAGTTTCATTGGAGGTCAAATAATATGAAAATACTACAAGTGAAGGAGCTTGCCTCTATTAAGCGGTCGATTGAAGCGGGCACAGAGGACCAGCTGGTAGTTGTTAAAAAGATTATCACAGATATCCGTGCCAGAGGCGACGCTGCGTTAAAAGAGTATACAGAAAAATTTGATTGTATCCATCTGTCCTCGTTCATGGTAAGTGAAAGCGAATTTGCTGAAGCTTATCACCAAGTGGAGGAACGCTTTGTATCGATTGTTCGTGAAGCAGCGGTTAACATCCGCTCTTTCCACGAAAAACAATTATGGCCATCATGGATGACCACGGAAGAAAATGGTACGATTCTTGGCCAAAAAATCACCGCGCTTGATTCGGTCGGCGTGTATGTTCCTGGTGGAACGGCAGCGTATCCCTCTTCAGTACTGATGAATGTCATTCCAGCAAAGGTAGCAGGTGTAAAACGAATTGTCATGGTTTCCCCACCTGACGAAAACGGGAAATTACCTGCTGCTGTTCTGATTGCCGCAAAAGAAACGGGAGTAGAGGAAATTTATAAGATCGGCGGTGCCCAAGCGATTGCCGCACTTGCCTATGGAACCGAATCGATTTTCCCTGTTGATAAAATTACTGGTCCAGGAAATATCTATGTCGCTTTAGCAAAACGAGAGGTTTTTGGTGATGTCGCAATTGATATGATTGCTGGTCCAAGTGAAATTGCCGTTCTTGCTGATGAAACAGCAAAAGCCGATGAAATAGCCGCTGACCTGTTATCACAGGCGGAGCACGACGTGCGTGCGTGCAGTGTTCTCGTTACACCTTCCTTGCGATTAGCGGAAGAGGTATCCTTAGAAGTGGAAAAACAGCTGGCTGTGTTACCGAGAAAAGATATCGCGGAACGATCAATCGAGGATTATGGTGCTATTTACGTTACGGAAACGATGGATGAAGCAGTGGAAACGGTCAACCGTCTGGCGCCAGAGCACCTTGAAGTGATGACGGAAAATGCAATGGAGCTTCTCGGGAAAATTCGTCATGCTGGAGCGATTTTTATTGGCCGTTATAGCTCGGAGCCCGTTGGCGATTATTTTGCCTGCCAAAACCATGTCTTGCCGACAAACGGGACGGCCGTTTTTCAAGTCCGCTTAATGTCGATGATTTTCAAAAGAAATCGAGTGTAATTATATATAGTGAAAAAGCTTTAAAAGAAAATGGGACAAAAATTGCTGAATTCGCCCGCATGGAAGGTCTTGAAGCCCATGCCCGGGCTGTTGAAACACGATTAAAAAAGATGTAAGGAGGCCATTTATGGAGAGAGTAGCAAGTATCGAACGGTATACAAATGAAACAAAAATTCAACTGTCATTAGCAATTGATGGTGAAGGAAAGTCGGAGCTTGAAACAGGGGTGCCTTTTATGACCCATATGCTCGATTTGTTCACGAAACACGGACAATTTAACTTAACGGTTAATGCTGATGGTGATACGGAAGTCGATGATCACCACACAACTGAAGATATTGGTATTTGTTTAGGACAGGCGCTAAGAGAGGCGCTTGGAGACAAAAAAGGAATCAAACGCTACGGAAATGCGTTTGTGCCGATGGATGAGGCGTTAGCCCAGGTGGTTGTCGACCTTAGCAACCGGCCACATTTGGAAATGCGCGCTGAATTCCCTGGCCAGAAAGTTGGGACTTTTGATACTGAGCTTGTTCATGAATTTCTTTGGAAGCTCGCGCTTGATGCCAGAATGAATCTTCATGTCATTGTTCATTATGGCAAAAATACCCACCACATGATTGAGGCCGTTTTTAAAGCCTTGCCGTGCCCTTGACGAAGCAACGACGATTGATCCCCGGATCAAGGGGGTTCCATCAACGAAAGGGATGTTATAGATGATTGGAATTGTCGATTATGGCATGGGGAACCTGTTTAGTGTAAGTAAAGCGCTCGAGCGATTAGGGGCCAACTTTTTTATATCAAGTGAAAAAAAGGATTTACTTGGAGCCGATGCATTGCTTCTCCCTGGGGTAGGATCCTTTCGTGACGCCATGGAACGTTTGCAGGTCGATACAATAAAGGAATTTGCAGCGTCGGGTAAACCGCTTCTTGGAATTTGCCTAGGCATGCAGCTGCTTTTTGAAAATAGCGAAGAAAACGGGTTAACGAAAGGGTTAGGGTTACTTCCTGGAAGTGTTCGTCGATTCCCAGGCCGGACATCAGAAGGAGAACAATATAAGGTGCCTCACATGGGCTGGAACCGGCTAGAATTTGTAAAGTCCTCTCCCATTTTGAAAAATCTTGAAGAAGATTATGTGTACTTCGTTCATTCTTATTTTGTGAATGCGGAAAATTCTAATGTACTACTGGCAAAAGCTGATTACCATAAACAAGTTTCAGCGGTTGTCGGTCGTGACAATATTTTTGGGATGCAATTTCATCCAGAAAAAAGCAGCAAGCTGGGGATGGCCTTGTTGAATAACTTTTTACAGCTTGTTGAAGAAAGGAAGGTGGTTCGATGAGCATTACCATTTATCCAGCGATTGATATGCGTGGTGGAAATTGTGTCCGCCTCTTGCAGGGTGATTATGACAAGGAAACCGTTTATGGAGATTCACCTTTTGATATGGCTCAAACGTTTGCGGCTGAAGGTGCCGAGTGGATTCATATGGTTGACCTTGATGGAGCAAAGGATGGCATTCGTGTGAATGACCGATTTGTGATTAAGGCTGCTAAGCAGCTGTCAGTTAAAATTCAAATTGGCGGCGGCATTCGTTCTGAAGAAGATATTCTTCATTACCTTGAAAATGGCGTCAGTCGCGTTATAATCGGCAGTATCGCCGTTTCGAATCCGGATTTTGCCACTGAAATGATCAAAAAATATGGAGGGAAAATTGCCGTCGGAATTGATGCGAAAAACGGTTATGTCGCTACCCATGGCTGGCTTGATACATCAGAAGTAAAAGCTGTTGAGCTTGGCAAACGCTTTGCTGATGCTGGTGCAGAGACGTTTATCTTTACCGATATTGCTACAGATGGAACTCTTTCATGGCCTCAATATTGCCGCTGTTTGCGAAATGGCAGAAGTAACAGGAAAAAATGTGATTGCTTCAGGTGGTGTAAGCAGTTTAGCTGATTTAAACGCTGTTAAGTCGGTTGAGTTTAAAGGGGTCTGTGGTGCGATTGTTGGTAAGGCTCTTTATGAAAACCGCTTTACTCTGAAGGAAGCGTTAGATGAGGTGCGAGTATGGCCTAACAAAGCGAATTATTCCTTGCCTTGATGTGAAGGAAGGAAGAGTAGTAAAAGGGGTTCAATTTGTCCAGCTCCGCGATGCCGGCGATCCCGTCGAACTGGCAAGATTTTATGATGAGCAAGGTGCCGATGAGCTCGTTTTTCTGGATATCTCAGCTTCAGTTGAAGGCAGAAAAACGATGGTCGAAGTCGTCAAAGCGGTAGCCTCTGAACTAGCAATTCCATTTACGGTTGGCGGAGGAATCAATGCATTGGAGGATATGAAAAGAATTCTCCGCGCTGGTGCTGATAAAGTGTCATTGAATACCGCTGCGGTTTTGAACCCTTCTTTGATAAAAGAAGGCGCCGACTTTTTTGGTTCCCAGTGTATTGTTGTCGCGATTGATGCTAAGTATGATGAAGAGCTAGGAACATGGCGAGTATTTACCCACGGAGGCAGAACACCTGTCAATAAGAAAGTTGTAGAGTGGGCGAAAGAAGCAGTGGAGCTTGGTGCGGGTGAAATTTTATTAACCAGTATGGATTGTGATGGTGAGAAAAGTGGGTTCGACTTGGAATTGACAAAGGCTGTTAGTGAAGCAGTTTCAGTCCCAGTCATCGCTTCCGGCGGCGCCGGAAATGCCAGTCATTTTGAAGCTGCCTTTTTAGCTGGTAAAGCAGACGCTGCGCTTGCGGCTTCGATTTTTCACTATAAAGAAACATCTGTACATGAAGTAAAAACCTACCTAGGGGAAAAAGGAGTGACCGTAAGATGAATGTTAAGTTTGATGAAAAGGGGCTCGTGCCTGCGATCATCCAGGATGCCTCAACGAAGGAAGTATTAACATTAGCCTATATGAACAAGGAATCGCTTGATAAAACTTTGGAAACAGGGGAAACGTGGTTTTTTAGCCGCTCCCGACAGGAATTGTGGCACAAGGGAGAGACAAGCGGGAACACGCAGAGAGTCGTTAGTGTCAATTACGACTGTGATCAGGACGCATTGCTTGTTTTAGTGAATCCCAAAGGACCTGCTTGTCATACGGGTGCGGTGAGCTGTTTTTCTGAGCGGGTTTTTGAAGGTAATACGAGCTTGGGTGATTATCAGATTTTAGAGTCGCTTGAAAAGGTGATTTTAGATCGTGAGCGTGAGCGTCCAGAAGGCGCCTATACGACATACCTTTTTGAAAAAGGTGTAGATAAAATTTTGAAAAAAGTCGGCGAAGAGGCGGCTGAGGTGATTATTGCAGCCAAGAACCGTGACCATGGTGAGCTGAAATGGGAGGCATCCGATTTGCTATATCATTTAATGGTGCTCTTGGTTGAACAGGAGCTTCCTTTTACAGAAGTACTGCGGACACTTGAAGAAAGACACAAAGACCGGTCCTAATAGGGCTGGTTTTTTTGTGAAGGGGGTGTGATTGAAAAGCCCCCTCTCCACCCTCGCAAAATCACCATCCGCCAATCTCTTCTCGTACATGTCACAGTTATGGTATACTACATTAGTTATGTTTAAATGAAAGATGGAGGACCTTCATGGGTAAAGACGCGAAAGCAAGAATTCAAAAAGGAAAAGTACTTTCATTTGTTCCGACGGGGGAATACTATTTCACGAAGGGTGTAAAGGCCTTTCATCGGCGTGATTTTAAAAAGGCAAAAAAATATCTCGGGGTGGCCCTTCAGCTTGAGCCGGGTGAACCGATGATTGCATGCCAGCTTGCCATTGTTTCAACGGAACTAGGCGAGTTTGAAAATTCCAATCGACTCTTGCATCAAATCCTTGAAGAACTGGACGAAGAAATGACGGAATGTCATTATTTTTTGGCTAATAATTATGCCCATTTGGGATTTTTTAAAGATGCTTATCACCATGCTAAACTTTATTTACAGCTAGATCCAGATGGTGATTTTATAGAAGATACGGAAGATCTGCTCGAATTGCTTACTTTAGAGGAAGAAGGACTGGAGGATGAGCTGTATCAGCAGGATGATCTGATAATAAAGCAGGAGCAAGCCCGCGACCTTTTGGAATCAGGTTACTTTCCAAAAGCGATTGAGCTTTTAAAGGATGTTGTTGAACAGTACCCAGAATATTGGTCTGCGTACAATAATTTAGCCCTTGCTTATTTTTACTTAGGGAAAACGGAAAAGGCGGAAGCCATCTTAACAGATGTTTTGAAGCGGAATCCGGGAAATCTCCATGCTCTTTGTAACCGGCTTGTATTTGCCCATTATCAGAGTCAGACTGAAAATGCCGAAGCATTAATGGATACATTAAAAAAAATTCAGCCGCTTCTATCAGAACATCAGTTTAAGTTAGGGGCAACCTTTGCATTAGTCGGGGAGTATGAACTGGCATATGTATGGCTTAAAAAGTTATATAAACGTGGATTTGAAGGAGACGGTCCGTTTTATTACTGGCTATCCTATTCAGCCTTTTATACTGGATATGAAAACTTTGCAAAAAGTATTTGGAAAATCGTCCTTCAAATCAATCCGGACAAAGAGGGCTTCGAGCCTTGGAACGCTTCACAGCCACCAACAAATGGTATCGAAGATCACCCTGGGTCTATTTTTCAAAAGCTGGAAAGTACCTATATCGAAGAACGATTGTTTGCGATTTTCCTCGCAACGGTTTCAAGTAAGAAAGATGAAATTCTTTCATCGAAGCGGTTGTTTCAAAATCAAAAGCTTACACCTCTCGAAAGGGAATACCTTTCATTTGTAAAGTCAGGTATGCCTTCAGTTACGGCGGAAGTCCATCAAGTAGCGGAAATTTTATACCAAAACCATCAACCAATCGGAATGGTTGAGTCTGGTTTATATTTAATGTGGTTTTCTGTTTTGGAGGAAATGTCCCAATCCGGTATACGTTTGAAAAACAAGAATGGATGGGCTGGAGCGATTGAATATGTTTGGAATAAGCTCCGCAGTGAAAAAGTGTCACAACAAGAAATTGCTGAACGTTATGGGGTATCATCGGCAACAGTTGGTAAATATGTAAAAATGGTGAACTCCTTACTAAAATGATGTCTAGCTCCAGCGCCTAGGGGCTCGGGGTCATAAGTTAATCCGTCAAGAAGGTAAAAGGGTAACCTTCCTGCCGGCTTGTCTTATGCCTGTTGCCCCTGAGCAAGGCGCTTCCGCTTTTCTTTGAGCATTTATTTGGACTAAAAAACATTTGTTTTATACGATAATGTAACAGGGAATGTTATTACTTAATAGCCATGTAAGGAGTGGAATAAACAAATGTCTGAGGAAAAAATTTATGATGTGATTATCGCTGGTGCCGGTCCTGCTGGTATGACAGCTGCAGTTTATACATCTCGTGCAAACCTTTCAACCTTGATGATTGAAAGGGGAATGCCGGGCGGACAAATGGCCAATACCGAGGATGTGGAAAACTATCCGGGGTTTGAGAGCATTCTAGGTCCTGATTTATCAACCAAAATGTTTGAACATGCGAAAAAATTCGGCGCAGAATATGCCTATGGCGATATTAAAGGAATCGAGGACCATGGTGATTATAAAATCGTGAATGCTGGATCGAAGCAATATAAAGCTTACTCCGTGATTATCACTACAGGTGCCGAGTATAAAAAAATCGGCGTTCCCGGTGAAAAAGAACTTGGCGGACGCGGGGTTTCTTATTGTGCCGTATGTGATGGTGCTTTCTTCAAAAACAAAGAGCTGTTTGTTATTGGCGGCGGAGACTCTGCTGTTGAAGAAGGTGTCTATTTAACTCGATTTGCTTCAAAAGTAACAATCGTTCATCGCCGCGAGCAGCTTCGTGCGCAAAAAATCCTCCAAGACCGAGCTTTTGCGCATGAAAAGGTGGATTTTATCTGGAACCATACGCTAAAATCCATCAATGACAAAGATGGTAAGGTAGGAAGCGTGACACTTGTTTCAACTGAAAATGGTGAGGAGCAAGAACTGAAGGCAGATGGTGTATTTATTTATATCGGAATGCTGCCGTTGTCAAAACCATTTGAAAGCCTGGGGATTACAAACCAAAATGGCTATATTGAAACCAATGATCTCATGGAAACAAAAGTGCCAGGGATTTTCGCTGCTGGAGATATTCGTGAAAAAACACTGCGCCAGATAGTCACAGCTACAGGTGACGGCAGTATTGCTGCCCAAGCTGCCCAACATTTTGTTGAAGAGCTTAAAGAAGAATTAAAACAAAAGCAATAAAAGAATCAGGTCCAGTCCCAATTTGTTCACAAAAAAGTTACTCTGTTTTAACTCTCCTGTAACAGTAGTGAAATATTGGAAGAGTATGATAAAGATAGTAATTGACCCCCTTTAAAAATATATTTTTTTCGCACAGGTGTTTAAGCCTGTGCTCTTTTTTTTTTGAACCTAGCAACTGTCTAGCAACAGCGCCTAGAGGATCGGGGTCAAAAACCAATTCGTCCTGAAGGTTAAAAAGAGCAACCTTCAAGCAGGCTTATCTTATGTCTTTCGTCTCTCTGCAAGGCGTCTCCGTTTTTAAAATTTACATAAATATCAAGATTCATTTCATTGTGACTGTATACTAAAAATAGTATAATGAAAAGAATCAATTAGTCGTTATATTAGGATATTTTGCCAAATAGAGGGTGAATAGTGTGCAGCGGGTCACCAATTGTGTATTGATAAGAGAAAATCAAATATTGTTGTTGCAAAAACCGCGAAGAGGCTGGTGGGTTGCTCCAGGCGGAAAAATGGAGCCAGGTGAATCGGTACGGGACTCCTGCATTAGGGAATACCGGGAAGAATCGGGGATTTACTTGAAAAATCCACAATTAAAGGGCGTTTTTACGATGATTATGAAAGAAAGTGAACAACTCTTGAGCGAATGGATGATGTTCACTTTTATGGCGACCGAATCAGATGGCATGCGGGTCGATGAATCTGAAGAAGGAAAGCTAGAATGGCATCCGCTCGATCAGTTAAAAAATCTTCCAATGGCAGCTGGCGATTATCACATTATTGATTATATGATTCACGGTAAAGGAATCATTTATGGTACTTTTACGTATACAAAAGAGTTTGAACTTATCAGTTATCGATTAGATCCAAGTTAATCAATAGGGGGAATTGCAATGAGTACCGGTTCGATAGGCGATACTCAGATGATCATTATTACAGGAATGTCTGGAGCAGGAAAAACAGTTGCCATTCAAAGCTTAGAAGACTTAGGTTTCTTCTGTGTTGATAATTTGCCGCCAACATTGTTGCCGAAATTCCTAGAACTTATGAAGGAATCAGGGAATAAAATGAACAAAGTCGCACTTGTGATGGATTTAAGGGGTAGAGAGTTTTTCGATCACCTCTTTAAAGCATTAGATGATCTTGCTGAAACCTCATGGGTGACACCAAAGATTTTGTTTTTGGATGCAGATGATGCCACATTGGTAAGAAGATATAAAGAAACAAGGCGTTCACATCCACTTGCTCCAACAGGTCTGCCGCTAGAAGGAATTCAACTTGAAAGGGAACTTCTTGAAGAATTAAAAGGCCGTGCGCAGCTTATTTATAACACCTCGCAAATGAAGCCGCGTGAACTGCGAGAAAAGATTTTAACGGAATTTACGTCAAATAAAAAACTAATCTTTACTGTTAATGTCATGTCATTTGGATTTAAGTACGGTATTCCAATTGATGCGGACCTAGTTTTTGATGTGCGTTTCCTGCCAAATCCTCATTATATTGAGCATATGCGGCCCTTAACAGGTTTGGATGAGGAAGTATCAAGTTATGTTTTAAAATGGAATGAAACGCATAAGTTTCTAGAAAAAGTGACAGACTTGCTCGGGTTTATGCTTCCCCATTATAAAAGAGAAGGGAAAGCACAGCTTGTCATTGCGATTGGATGTACAGGTGGACAGCATCGTTCGGTAGCACTGGCTGAATATATTGGACGATTTTTTGAACAAGATTACAAGACCTGTGTTTCGCATCGTGACATTGAGAGGAGAAAGGAAAAAACAACATGAGAGAGTTTGGACAGCCAAGAATTGTCATCATTGGCGGGGGAACCGGGCTGCCTGTTTTATTAAGGGCATTAAGCAGTATCCTGTTGATATTACTGCCATTGTAACGGTTGCCGATGACGGGGGAAGCTCGGGAAGACTGCGTGATGATTTGCATATTCCTCCCCCAGGGGATATTCGGAACGTTTTAGCGGCATTATCTGATGTAGAGCCACTCGTTGAGGAGATGTTCCAACATCGATTTACGGCATCCAATGAATTATCGGGACATTCACTTGGGAACTTGATTTTGGCGGCTATGACTTCCATCACGGGAAATTTTGTGCACGCTATACAAGAAATGAGTAAGGTCTTAAATGTCCGGGGCAAGGTATTGCCAGCAGCGAATCAGAGTGTCGTTTTGCATGCTGAAATGGAAGATGGGACCGTCGTTTCCGGAGAATCGAAAATCCCTTACTCTGGTAAAAGGATTAAAAAAGTCTTTTTAACACCAGGGAATACTCGCCCATTGCCAGAGAGCATTCAAGCAATTCGGCAGGCTGATTTAATCATTATGGGTCCAGGAAGCTTATATACCAGTATTTTGCCGAATCTCCTCGTTCCTAGATTGGGTGATGAAATTTGCCGTTCCCATGCGAATAAGATATATATTTGTAATTTGATGACTCAAGCTGGGGAAACACATGGTTTTACAGCGAGCGACCATGTACAGGCCATTTATGATCACATGAACAATGCTTGCATTGATACGATCCTAGTAAATAATGAAGAGATTCCACCGGATATTCAGCTTCGTTATAATGAAGAGCTGGCTGATCCTGTCCAATATGATCTCCCTAGGCTATATGAGCTTGGACTTGAAGTCGTTCACGCAGATATTGCCGTACAGGAAAATGGGGCACTTCGGCATGATCCAAAAAAGGTAGCCAAAATTCTCTATAATTTGTTAGTAAATGAAACCAAAAAGCACTTTGAATCGTAAATACAGATACTTGGGTGAAAAAGGGGGTGAAGGGGATGTCTTTCGCTTCGGAAACGAAAAAAGAATTAACGAACCTGGAAGTGAAATCGTGCTGTATTCAAGCAGAGTTATCCGCTTTAATCCGCATGAACGGTTCCCTATCATTCTCCAATCGTAAGTTAATTGTCGATATTCAAACCGAAAATGCAGCGATTGCCAGAAGAATTTATACATTACTAAAAAAAAGTTACCAAGTTCAAGTTGAACTACTGGTTAGGAAAAAAATGCGTTTGAAAAAAAATAATGTGTATATTGTCCGTTTATCGCGGCTGGCAAAAGAAATTCTTGAGGATACGAAAATCCTTGGTGAAGGATTCACCTTCATTCATGATATTTCGAAAGAACTTGTGAAAAAGAAGTGTTGTAAGCGTTCTTATTTACGTGGAGCATTTCTGGCTGGGGGTTCAGTTAATAACCCGGAAACATCATCTTATCATTTAGAAATTTTTTCGCTTTATAAAGAACACAATGATTCTTTATGCGAATTGATGAATACATTTGGCCTTAACAGTAAAACGCTTGAGCGGAAAAAGGGCTTTATTACCTACCTAAAAGAGGCAGAGAAAATAACCGAATTTTTGAATATCATTGGTGCCCATAACGCTTTACTACGTTTTGAAGATGTAAGAATTGTAAGAGATATGAGGAACTCGGTTAATCGGCTCGTTAATTGTGAAACTGCGAACTTAAATAAAACAATCGGAGCCTCTATTAGACAGGTAGAGAATATACGTTATATTGACCAAACTGTCGGACTTCATATATTACCAGACAAGTTACGGGAAATCGCCGAGCTCCGGATGAATTTCACAGATGTTACCTTAAAAGAATTAGGTGAAATGGTTTCAGGAGGCTCCATTAGTAAATCAGGGATTAATCATCGGTTAAGAAAAATAGATGAGATTGCTGAAAAATTGCGTGTGGGTGAACTAGATCCAAGAAAATAGAAAAATCACATGAGGAGGAATTTGTAATGAGGGTAAAACAAGTAGAAGTAAAATTGAGAACAGGGCTTCAAGCTCGACCGGCGGCACTATTTGTCCAAGAAGCAAACCGATTTTCATCGGATATTTTTCTTGAGAAGGATGGAAAAAAGGTTAATGCGAAAAGCATCATGGGATTAATGAGTCTTGCTGTTGGATCAGGAGTTGTGATCAACATCGTAGCTGAAGGTGATGATGAAGAAAACGCCATTTCTGCTTTAAGTGAATTTGTCGAAAAGGAACATTAAAAAAAGGGTTTGGCAGTTGCAGCCAAACCCTTCATTATTATTTTTTATTTTTTTCATCAAGTAAGTTACGAGTGATGATTTGGTCAATTAGGCCGTATTCTTTTGCTCTTTCAGCTGTCATGAAATTATCGCGGTCGGTATCTTTTTGAAGAACTTCGAGAGGCTGTCCTGTGCGCTCTGCTAAAATTCCATTCAACTTTTCACGAAGGAATAAAATACGTTTTGCAGCAATTTCGATTTCTGTTGCTTGTCCTTGTGCACCGCCAAGTGGCTGGTGAATCATAACTTCAGCATTTGGCAGGGCATAACGCTTCCCTTTTTCACCTGCTGCAAGTAGGAATGCACCCATTGATGCGGCCATACCGATACAAATCGTTTGTACATTTGGCTTTATGAATTGCATAGTGTCATAAATGGCCATCCCAGCAGTAATACTTCCACCAGGGCTGTTGATATAAAGCGATATATCTTTTTCTGGGTTGTCTGCTTCAAGGAATAATAATTGAGCAACAATGGAGTTGGCAACATGATCATCAATAGCGCTGCCAAGCATAATAATCCGGTCTTTTAACAGACGGGAATAGATGTCATAGGCTCTTTCGCCCCGATTTGTTTGTTCAATAACTGTAGGAATCAAATTCATTTTTTCTTCCTCCTCCTGAGTTTGAAAGTATAATAATATGTATTGTTATCATACACTGATGGTCAATAAAGGTCAAACAATTTGATTTTAAATTTGTTCGACAACTTTCCCTATACCATCATAACCATTTTAGAGCATTATAAACCTATTTTAGTACTTGCAAAGATTTAAATCATGGCATATAATATGTTAGTCGCTAATATTTGCCCTCGTGGTGCAACGGATAGCACGTAAGATTCCGGTTCTTGAGATGTGGGTTCGATTCCTGCCGAGGGCGTCAAAGTTTATGGTATCACTGCGTTTGAAAAACGTGGTGATATTTTTTTTGCGATTTTTGATGGGTGCAGTTGTCACATGAAGTGGAAATTCATTTTTTGTCTGGTAGTAGTTAATAGTAAGTTACTTATTTTTTGATTGAAAAATAATCAAGTAGTCCTAGGTAAACTCCTTGAGCGATGTTATCGCGGTAAGCAGAGTTTTCAACAATCGAATCATCTTGTTTATTTGAAAGGAAGCCAAGTTCAATCAGTGTACTTGGTTGTGAATTGTTTCGTAAAACATCCAAGTCATCGAATCTTGTTCCATCGTTAGTTAATCTCGTTGTTTTGACAACCTCATTTAAAATATCCGAGGCTAAAGGGTTATCTTTTGATTTTTGATAGTAAAAATCAGTTAATCCATTTATCGATGGGTCATTTAACCAATTGTAATGAAAACTTATAAAAGCATCCGCATGGTTCTGGTTTAAGAGATCTGCACGATGTTGTAAGGAAACATAAGTATCGTTGGTCCGGGTCATAATAACATTGGCACCCGCATTTTCCAGCTTTTGTTCAACAACTTTAGCTGTTGCTAAGGTCAATGTTTTTTCATGAGTTCCAACAGTGCTTGTTGTCCCATCATCACTCCCGCCATGGCCTGGATCAAGCACAATGGTTTTCCCTTTAAGCGAATCCTGATTATTTTGAATAAGCCCTGTTGAGTCTGGGTTCGCAGTAACAGGTTGTGTTTGATGGCTGCTAGGTACGTCTTTCGTGATGTAAGATTCGTACACCCACCCCTGAACACTAGTAGGCGAAATAATTTTTGCCCATCCAGCTTGTTCCTCATGGACGGTTACTTTTGTTCCTAATTTTAATTTACCTACAACTTGGCTAGATAAATTTGCATTTTCACGAACGTTTAAGACATTGGATGCTACGGTTGCTTCAATATTTTTAGTTGGAGTTTGAGTTTTTGTCTTCGACTTTTTTATATTAGTATTGTAAATCCATCCAGTTGGATTGCTTGATAGTTTAATTTGATGTTTTTGAGAAAGTAGAACGAGTAAGGGTAATACAATAACAACAAGGATGACCAGTACTTTAATTAATCTTAAGTTCTTCATTTGGCTTGCTATGGAACCTCCATCTTTTTTAACCTGTAGAACCAGTATGGGCAGAATTCTATCAAAAAATAATCTATTTTTGATTAATCCATCCTGATACCAATTTCTTTCCATACACCAATCCCCTTTTATCATGTAAAATAGAAAGTAGGGGGGATTGGAATGAATTTAAAGGCAGGTTTATGGCAACAGCAAACACTAAAATTGGCGATGACACAGGAGCTGTCGCAGGCGATTGCCCTTTTGCAATATTCGGCTCAGGAACTGACAGCTTTTTTAGAAAATAAAGCGCTAGAAAATCCCCTTTTGCAGATTGAACATGGGAATGTACAGCCGATGAATCCATTAATTGACCGAAACCGTAGGAAACACCAGAAAGCGGAAAAGGATTGGATTGAACAAATTGCCGACAAGCCAATTACACTAGAAGATCAACTACTATCCCAATTAAATATAAAAGACTTCACTGCGGAGCAATTAAAAGTCATCCGTCATTTGATTCAAAACCTTGATGTAAACGGTTACTTCCTAGGTGATCTTAACGAAATAGCGCAAACAATAAACACCCCATTAGAGCTGATAGAGAAAGGTTTAAAGGTCCTTCAAACCCTTGAACCAGTGGGGATTGGTGCTCGTAACCTACAAGAATGCTTATTGATTCAATTAGAATATGAATGTCCAGAAAACGAGCTTGCTCAACAAATTATCAACAATTACTTCGTTCCCTTTGCTGAAAAGAAATGGAAACAAATTTCAAAAGAGTTACAGGTTTCACTTAAAGATATTCAAGATGTTTCTGATGAGATTCAACTGCTTAATCCAAAGCCGGGTGCACTTTTAGCGCATGATACGACAACCTACATCATTCCCGATGCGATTGTTGAACGAACGGGGGATGGATTTACAGTAAGGATGTTTGATGATCCACTTCCAAGAATCAGCTTTAATGAGCCCTATTATCAAAAATTATCCTCTTCTCATGAAAAGGATCAGCAGGTAAACCGCTTTTTACAGGATAAGTATCAGGATTATCAATGGATTTTAAAAAGTATTGAACAAAGAAAAGAAACCCTTACCAAGGTCGTTGCAAAAATTGTAGAGAAACAGGTATTATTTTTTCAAAAGGGTCCTAAATATATACTGCCGATGACGATGAAGGAAATTGCGAGTGAGCTCGAGATTCATGAATCAACCGTGAGCCGTGCAGTCAGGGAAAAATATGCCCAAACACCGGTAGGGACTTTCGCTTTGAAAACCTTTTTCACCAGCACCATTCAAACTGTTTCAGATGAGAATACTTCGTCGACCCAAGTGAAAAATGCGATTTCACTTTTAATCGAAAAGGAGAATAAACAAAAGCCACTTTCTGATCAAGAAATTGTGGAACAATTAAAAACCATGGAGGGGATGGTGGTCTCAAGGCGCACCATTGCGAAGTACCGGGACCAATTGAGCATACCTTCTTCTTCAAAGAGAAAAAGGTTTGAGTGAAAGGAGACTTAAATTTGTCGCAGCCTACCATTACGTTATACACTCGGAAGCAATGTCCATTGTGTGATAAAGCAAAAAAAACTTTACTGGAGCTCAAGGATGAATGGAAATTTACTTTCGAGGAAATCGATATTGCAGAAAGTGATGATTTAACTGAGAAATTCGCTCTTATGATTCCAGTGGTCTATCTTGATGGAGAAGAAATTGCATACGGATCGGTTAACAAATTTGACATAAGTAACCGTTTGCATAAAAAAAGGCCAATCTTTTAAGTTGAAATAGGTTTTCACTCCTGTTAGAATGAAAAAGGTAGCAGGGGTGATTTTTTTTACTTGTAGCGGGACATAATATGTCTACGGTGGACATTTTTTGACCAACTGCATAAAATAAAGGAGCACCATAACATGCAATCATTCATTGATATCCAAAAGAGATTATTGCCCGACCTCCTACAGGTTTTACAAAAAAGATATTCTATCCTTAGATACATAGGATTTATGCAGCCCGTAGGGAGAAGGAGTCTTGCCGCAAGCCTTGGATTTACAGAAAGAATTCTTCGCAGTGAAGTGGATTTTTTAAAGGATCAGAACTTAATTTACACCAACAATGTGGGAATGAGTTTGACACCCGAAGGAAAAAATCTGCTCGAAGACCTTGAAGGCTTGATGCGCGAATTAAAGGGTATTGATGTAATGGAATTAGAACTGAAGCATCGCCTTGGAATTAAAAAGGCGATCATCGTACCTGGAAATAGTGATGTATCTCCGATGGTGAAAAGTGAACTTGGAAAAGCATGTGCAATGGGCATGAAAGAACTTCTCGCTGGGAAAAATATCATCGCTGTAACTGGTGGTTCCACAATGGCAACAGTCGCAGAGGAACTTTCACCTGAATTAGGCAAGAAGGAATTACTGTTTGTTCCAGCCCGTGGAGGTATTGGTGAGGATGTTCAAAATCAGGCTAATACCGTTAGTTCGATTATGTCAAAAAATACCCATTCGAAGCACCGAGTATTTTATGTTCCAGATCAGGTTAGTTCTGAGATTTATGAGTCTTTGATTAAAGAACCTGATATTCATGAAGTACTAGAACTCATTCAATCAGCAAGCATGGTTCTTCACGGAATTGGGGATGCTATCACAATGGCTAAGCGTAGAAAGACTCCTTCCGAAGAAATGAAAAAGATAGAAGATGGAAACGCTGTTGGCGAAGCATTTGGCTACTATTTTAACGAGAGTGGCGAGATTGTCCACAAGGTATTAACAATTGGTCTCCAGCTTGACGACCTTGCACGGATACCCAATGTTATTGCTGTGGCAGGCGGAAGCTCAAAGGCAAAAGCAATAAAGTCTTATATGAAACAAGCGCCATCATCGACGATTTTAATTACAGATGAAGGTGCCGCAAGAAGGTTATTAAAAGGGTAACACCTTTTTAAATAAAATTAGACTCACCCAAACAAAGGAGGAAATTTTATCATGACAGTAAAAGTTGGAATTAATGGATTTGGACGTATCGGACGTAACGTATTCCGTGCGGCATTAAACAATAGCAATGTGGAAATCGTGGCAATTAATGACTTAACAGATGCAAATATGCTTGCGCATCTTTTAAAATACGATACAGTTCACGGAACTCTTTCTGAAGATGTTACCGTTGATGGTGAATACCTAGTTGTTGGCGGACAAAAAGTAAAGGTTATCGCTGAACGCGACCCTGCACAACTTGGCTGGGGCGAACTTGGTGTAGAAGTAGTGGTCGAATCTACTGGCCGTTTCACAAAGCGTGAAGATGCTGCGAAACACCTTGAAGCAGGTGCTAAAAAAGTTATTATTTCAGCTCCAGCTTCTAACGAAGATATTACAATCGTAATGGGTGTTAACGAAGATAAATACGATGCAAATAACCACCATGTATTATCTAACGCTTCTTGTACAACAAACTGCCTTGCACCATTTGCAAAGGTATTAAATGATACATTCGGAATTAGACGCGGTATGATGACAACTGTTCACTCTTATACAAATGACCAACAAATCCTTGATTTACCTCACAAGGACTACCGTCGTGCACGTGCAGCTGCTGAAAACATGATCCCTACATCTACTGGTGCAGCGAAAGCAGTTTCTCTAGTTTTACCAGAACTTAAAGGCAAATTAAATGGTATGGCAATGCGCGTTCCAACTCCAAACGTCTCTATTGTTGACTTAGTTGCTGAATTAGAAAAGAACGTTACTGTTGAAGAAATCAATGCAGCATTAAAAACAGCTGCAGAAGGTCCATTAAAAGGAATTTTAGCATACAGCGAACTTCCACTAGTTTCTAGTGATTACAATGGTGCTACTGTTTCTTCAACAATCGATGCATTATCAACAATGGTTCTTGAAGGTAATATGGTTAAAGTATTATCTTGGTATGATAACGAAGTTGGTTACTCTAACCGCGTTGTTGACCTTGTTGACTACATCGCTTCAAAAGGTCTTTAATCCTAACATTATCTATCATTGATTTCTATTGGAATTTTGATCACAAGAAGTCTATAATGATAAAGGTATTTCAAAGGGGAGCGGGGAAGATTCCCCGCTCCCTTTTTATGTATCCGTAGCTTAACTAATAGGAGGCTCTTCGCATGAACAAAAAGTCATTAAAAGATGTTGATGTTAAAGGGAAACGTGTTTTTTGCCGGGTTGATTTTAACGTGCCAATGCAGGATGGAAAAATTACCGATGAAACTAGGATTCGTGCAGCACTACCAACCATTCAGTATTTAACAGACAACGGCGCGAAAGTCATTTTAGCAAGCCACTTTGGTCGCCCGAAAGGTAAGGTAGTCGAAGAAATGCGTTTGACTCCGGTTGGTGTCCGACTTTCCGAATTGCTTGGTAAAGAAGTGAAAAAGGCTGACGAAGGCCTATGGTGATTCTGTTAAGGCATTAATTGAAACCATGGTGGAAGGCGATGTGCTTCTTCTTGAAAACGTTCGTTTTTACCCTGGCGAAGAAAAAAATGATCCAGAACTAGCAAAAGCTTTTGCTGAACTTGCTGATGTTTATGTAAATGACGCATTTGGTGCGGCACATAGAGCACATGCTTCAACAGAAGGTATAGCACATAATCTTCCTGCAGTTGCTGGACTTTTAATGGAAAAAGAACTTGAAGTTCTGGGTAAAGCCCTTTCCAATCCGGAACGTCCTTTTACCGCTATTATCGGTGGAGCAAAAGTAAGGGATAAAATCGGTGTTATTGAAAATCTTTTGGAAAAGGTTGATAACCTAATCATTGGCGGTGGGTTGGCATATACCTTCGTCAAAGCACAAGGCCACGAAATTGGGAAATCACTTCTTGAAGAAGACAAAATTGGTCTTGCAAAGGAATTCATGGATAAGGCGAAAGAAAAAGGCGTTAATTTTTACATGCCTGTTGATGCGGTAATTGCGGATGATTTCTCTGCTGATGCCAATTCAAAAGTGGTATCGATTGAAGAAATTCCTGCTGATTGGGAAGCACTTGATATCGGTCCAAAAACGGCTGAAATCTATCGTGATGTCATTTTAAAATCAAAATTAGTAATTTGGAACGGACCAATGGGTGTGTTTGAAATTGACAAATTTGCTGGTGGAACAAAAGCAGTGGCAGAAGCACTTGCAGAAGCAGAAGGTACATATTCGGTTATTGGCGGCGGAGACTCTGCAGCGGCAGTAGAAAAGTTCAATTTAGCTGATAAAATGAGCCATATATCCACTGGTGGAGGAGCATCGCTTGAATTTATGGAGGGAAAAGCACTGCCAGGTGTAGTTGCTTTGAACGATAAATAATTACGATCAACAAAAGAAAGGATGTGCCTCATGCGTAAACCAATCATTGCAGGGAACTGGAAAATGAACAAAACACTTTCAGAAGCGAAAAGCTTTGCAGAAGAAGTAAAAAATCTTGTTCCTGCTCAAGAAAAAATGGAATCTGTCATTTGTGCGCCCGCATTATTTTTGCAAAGCCTAGTAGAAACAGTGAAAGGCAGCGATGTGAAAATTGGCGCTCAAAATATCCATTTTGAAGAAAGTGGAGCCTTTACTGGTGAAATCAGCCCGAATGCTCTAGCGGACCTAGGTGTACAGTATGTCATCATTGGCCATTCGGAACGTCGTGAAATGTTCAATGAAACAGATGAATCAGTAAACAAAAAGACGCTTGCAGCGTTTAAATACAATCTAACTCCAATTGTTTGTTGTGGAGAAACACTTGAACAACGTGAAAATGGCGAAACGATGAATCTTGTCGGTTCCCAAATCAAGGCAGCACTCACAGGATTAACAGACGATCAAGTAAAACAAACAGTCATTGCTTATGAGCCAATTTGGGCAATTGGAACTGGTAAATCTTCCACAGCACAAGATGCAAATGAAGTGTGTGCCCATATTCGTGAGGTTGTCGCGCAACAATTCTCATTAGAAATCGCAAATGCAGTAAGAATTCAATACGGTGGAAGTGTAAAACCTGGTAATATCAAAGAATATATGGCGCAGCCGGACATTGATGGTGCATTAGTAGGCGGAGCAAGCCTTGAAGCACAATCATTCTTGCAACTTTTGGAGGCAGGACAGTATGAGTAAGTCACCAGTCGCCTTAATCATCCTCGATGGTTTCGGTTGTCGAAGCGAACACAAAGGAAATGCGGTCTACCATGCGAAAAAACCTAATTTTGATCGTTTTTGGGACACCTATCCACATTCTCATTTAACCGCTTCTGGTGAGGCTGTTGGCCTTCCTGAAGGTCAAATGGGAAACTCTGAAGTTGGACATTTGAATATCGGCGCCGGCCGAATTGTTTACCAAAGCTTAACTCGCGTAAATATTGCCATCCGTGAAGGTGAATTTGAAAAAAATGAAACGTTTACGGCAGCAATGGAACACGTAAAGAAAAAGGGAACAAATCTTCATTTATTCGGTTTACTTTCAGACGGCGGGGTTCACAGTCATATTAACCATATGTTTGCCTTGTTGAAGCTTGCGAAAGATGAAGGTGTTGAAAAAGTATATATCCATGCTTTCCTTGATGGCCGTGATGTTGGACCGAAAACAGCAGCAACATATATTCAGCAGACACTGGATAAAATGAAGGAGTACGGCGTAGGGGAATTTGCAACCATTTCAGGTCGATATTATTCGATGGACCGGGACAAGCGCTGGGAGCGGGTTGAAAAATCCTACCGGGCAATGGTTAATGGTGAAGGCCTGCGTACACCAATCCATTAGAGGTTGTGAAAGACTCCTATCAACATGGAATTTATGATGAGTTCGTTATTCCATCTGTGATTACGAAGGAAGATGGTCAGCCTGTAGCAACGATTCAGGATGATGATGCTGTAATTTTTTACAACTTCAGACCAGACCGGGCGATTCAAATTTCCAATACGTTCACCAATGAAGATTTCCGCGCTTTTGATCGGCGAAGCATCCGAAGAATTTATTTTTTGTTTGTTTAACACACTTTAGTGAATCCGTTGATGGCTATGTTGCTTTTAAACCATCGAACTTGGATAATACCATCGGAGAAGTGTTTGCACAAAATGGCTTAAAACAGCTTAGAATTGCCGAAACAGAAAAATATCCGCATGTAACGTTCTTTATGAGTGGTGGTCGCGAAGAAAAATTCCCTGGAGAAGAACGGATTTTAATTAACTCTCCTAAGGTAGCTACTTATGACCTTCAGCCTGAAATGAGTGCTTATGAAGTGACGGACGCGTTACTTAAAGAAATTCAAGCTGATAAATTTGATGCGATTCTTTTAAACTTTGCAAACCCAGACATGGTTGGCCATTCTGGTATGCTCGAACCAACTATCAAAGCAATTGAAACCGTTGATGAGTGCTTAGGAAAAATCGTTGATTTGATTATTGAAAAAGGCGGCAAAGTGATTATAACCGCTGACCACGGGAATGCGGATGAAGTGGTGACGCTTGAAGGCGAGCCAATGACCGCCCATACCACTAATCCAGTGCCGGTTATTATTACAAAGCCAGGTGTAGAATTGCGTGATAATGGAATCCTTGGTGATTTAGCTCCAACGATGTTAGATCTTTTAAATGTACAAAAACCAGCCGAAATGACTGGAACTTCATTAATAAAATAAATTGAAATTTAAGGAGAGATACAAATGCCATTTATTGTTGATGTATATGCACGTGAAGTATTAGATTCCCGCGGTAACCCTACAGTTGAAGTTGAAGTTTTCACAGAATCAGGCGCATTCGGACGCGCATTAGTTCCAAGTGGTGCTTCTACAGGTGAATATGAAGCAGTAGAGCTTCGTGACGGTGACAAAGAACGTTACTTAGGCAAAGGTGTTCTAAAAGCAGTTGAAAATGTAAACGAAATTATCGCTCCTTTTCTTGTTGGTGAAGAATTCAGCGTTCTTGACCAAGTTGGAATAGATAATGCATTGATTGAATTAGACGGAACAGAAAATAAAGGTAAATTAGGTGCTAACGCGATCCTTGGTGTTTCGATGGCGGCTGCACATGCTGCTGCAGATTATCTAGATGTACCTTTATATCAATACCTTGGCGGCTTCAATTCTAAACAGCTTCCAGTTCCAATGATGAACATCGTTAACGGTGGAGAACATGCTGATAACAACGTTGACATTCAAGAATTCATGGTAATGCCTGTTGGTGCGCCAAGCTTTAAAGAAGCACTTCGTATGGGTGCGGAAATTTTCCACAACTTAAAAGCAGTTCTAAAAAGCAAAGGTCTTAATACTGCAGTTGGCGATGAAGGCGGCTTTGCTCCAAACTTAGGCTCAAATGAAGAAGCACTTCAAACAATCGTTGAAGCAATCGAAAAAGCTGGCTACAAGCCAGGTGAAGAAGTAATGTTAGCAATGGATGCTGCATCTTCAGAATTCTACAACAAAGAAGATGGAAAATACCATCTTTCAGGCGAAGGTGTCGTAAAGACTTCTGCTGAAATGGTTGATTGGTATGAGCAGCTTGCATCTAAATACCCAATCATCTCAATTGAAGATGGTCTAGACGAAAACGACTGGGAAGGCCACAAGCTATTAACTGAACGCCTTGGTAAAAAAGTTCAATTAGTTGGTGATGATTTGTTTGTTACTAACACGAAAAAGCTTGCTGAAGGGATCGAAAAAGGTATTGGCAACTCGATCTTGATCAAAGTTAACCAAATTGGTACTCTTACTGAAACATTTGATGCCATTGAAATGGCTAAACGCGCTGGCTACACAGCGGTTATTTCCCACCGTTCTGGTGAAACGGAAGACAGCACAATTGCTGATATCGCAGTGGCAACAAACGCTGGTCAAATCAAAACAGGTGCACCATCCCGTACTGACCGTATCGCAAAATACAACCAATTGCTTCGCATTGAAGATCAATTAGGTGAAACAGCTAAGTTCAACGGAATTAAATCATTCTATAACTTGAGCAAATAATTAATAGAAGGCACTCATTTTTTGATGAGTGCCTTTTTAGCTTTTAAAGACATATGAATTGTAAATTTTTTATTTTTCATCGACCTCTTAAAGGCTGTCACAATAACGACTATTGTTAAAAGGGAATTTATATGGTAAATTAAGAATACTGTGATATGTTCGTCTACAGGAGGTGGCTTTCATGCATACATTAGTTGTCGTATTATTAGTTGTTGTAAGTATTGGACTTATTGGAGTTGTCTTACTTCAATCAGGTAAAAGCGCTGGATTATCTGGTGCCATTTCGGGTGGTGCCGAGTCTCTTTTTGGGAAGCAAAAAGCAAGAGGAATTGATTTGATTCTTCATCGTATTACGGTCGTTTTGTCGGTATTGTTCTTTGTTCTTGCCATCGCTGTTACTTACTTCAAAATCTAATAAATAATCTTCAAACCTGGCTGCTGGCGGGTTTTTTTGTTGATGAAAAGGAATTTGTAAATAAGTGCCCCAAATTTGTTACTATCCGCTTTAAGGACTAAACTTCTCCTCCTCGTAAGCCTTATTTCTGGAATGTTCACCCCCGCATTGCTTAAACTAAGAGAAGTTAACCCGAATTTATAGATTTAAAGGAGTTTTTAACATGAAAGTTACGTTACCTAAGCCATTTACTTTTGAAGGAGGAAGCCGCGCCGTTCTTCTGTTACATGGATTTACCGGCAATTCAGCAGATGTCCGGATGATTGGCCGCTTTCTTGAAAAGAAAGGCTATACATGCCACGCCCCACACTATAAAGGTCATGGCGTCCCACCTGAAGAACTTGTCACTACAGGACCAAAAGATTGGTGGCAGGATGTAATAAATGGATACGAATTTTTAAAAAATAAAGGTCATGCAGAAATTGCGGTAGCAGGACTTTCCCTTGGCGGCGTATTTTCCTTGAAATTGGGTTACACTGTACCTATAAAAGGTATTATACCGATGTGTGCGCCTATGCATATTAAAAGTGAAGAAGTAATGTACCAAGGTATTCTTGAGTATGCCCGCGAATTTAAAATACGAGAAGGAAAAACAGAAGATCAAATCGAAATGGAAATGAACGAGTTTAAAAAAACACCGATGAACACTTTGAAGGCTCTTCAGGAGTTAATTGCTGACGTTCGTGATCATATTGACATGATTTATGCTCCAACCTTTGTGGTACAGGGCCACGATAAAATGATTAACACAGAGAGTGCCACTATCATTTACAATGAAGTGGAGTCAGATGTGAAAAAAATCAAATGGTACGAAGAATCAGGCCATGTGATCACACTTGATAAAGAGCGGGAACAGCTTCATGAAGATATTTATGCCTTTTTAGAAAAATTAAATTGGAACGATTAAAAAGCACCCACAAAGGAGGGATTTTGCTTGGAAGATAATATTCAAAAGCATGTAGACAGGCTTTTGCAATATATGAAGGATGAGGCATACAAACCATTAACGGTTCAGGAGCTAGAAACAGCCTTCGGTATTCAAGATTCGAGTGACTTTAAGGAATTTGTTAAAGCGCTTGTTCAAATGGAAGAGAAAGGGTTGATCGTCCGGACCCGCAGCAACCGCTATGGTTTGCCACAAAAAATGAATTTAATAAGAGGAAAACTGATAGGACATGCAAAAGGATTTGCGTTTGTCGTACCCGATGAACCAGGGATGGATGATATTTTTATTCCGCCAAATGAAACAAATACGGCCATGCATGGTGATACCGTTTTAGCCCGTATTTCTTCAGAAACCTCAGGGCAGCGCCGTGAAGGAAGCATCATCCGAATCCTGGAGCGGGGCATCCAGCAAATGGTCGGAACGTATGTAGAAAGCAAGAGTTTTGGATTTGTGATTCCCGATGATAAAAAGTTTGCTAGTGATATTTTTATCCCAAAAATGGCTTCCAAAGGAGCAGTTGAAGGACACAAAGTTGTTGTTAAACTGATCACCTATCCAGAAGGCCGTAAAAGTGCTGAGGGTGAAGTCATTGAGATTCTCGGACACAAAAATGACCCAGGAGTGGATATTCTTTCTGTCATACATAAGCACGGATTGCCGATGGCCTTTTCCTGATGACGTACTGAAGCAGGCAATTGATACACCTGATACGATTGACGAGAGTGAATTGGCGAATCGCCGCGATCTTCGGAATGAAACGATTGTCACGATTGACGGCGCTGATGCCAAAGATCTTGATGATGCCGTAACGGTAACAAAGCTTGAAAATGGCAACTATAAGCTTGGCGTTCATATTGCCGATGTTAGCTATTATGTAAAAGAAGGAACGCCAATTGATCTGGAAGCAGAGGAACGTGCAACAAGCGTCTATTTAGTGGACAGGGTTATTCCGATGATTCCACATCGTTTATCGAATGGGATTTGTTCCTTGAATCCTAAAGTAGACCGGTTAGTACTTTCTTGTAATATGGAAATATCACCTGAAGGTCAAGTGGTCAACCATGAGATTTTTCAAAGTGTGATTAAAACAACTGAGCGGATGACCTATCATGATGTGAATCGAATTCTAGTTGATCATGATGAGGAAACAGAAGCTAGGTATGAGGCGCTAGTACCAATGTTTGAATTGATGGAAGAGCTCGCAACAGTTTTGCGTAATAAACGGATGAAGCGTGGCGCCATTGATTTCGATTTTAAAGAATCGAAGGTACTTGTAGATGATGAAGGAAAACCAACAGATGTCGTTGTTCGCGAACGTTCGGTAGCGGAGCGATTAATCGAAGAATTTATGCTTGCGGCAATGAAACGGTTGCAGAGCATTTTCACTGGATGGATGTTCCGTTTATATACCGAATACATGAAGATCCAAAAGAGGATAAGCTAAGAAAGTTTTTCGAGTTTATTACGAACTTTGGTTATATCGTGAAAGGAACGGCAAATGATGTGCATCCAAGAGCGCTTCAGGAAATTATCGAGGAAGTTCAAGGAAAGCCAGAAGAAATGGTGATATCAACTGTGATGCTGCGTTCGATGCAGCAGGCAAAATATGATCCGGAAAGCTTAGGTCACTTTGGACTTTCAACAGAATTTTATACCCATTTTACTTCACCCATTCGCCGGTACCCGGATACGATTGTTCATCGTTTGATTCGAACCTATTTAATAGAAGGAAAACTCGATGAAACGACACGGGAAAAATGGAATGCCCGCCTTCCAGAGATTGCTCAGCATTCATCAAAAATGGAGCGCCGATCTGTTGATGCGGAGCGCGAAACAGATGAGTTGAAAAAAGCAGAATACATGGAGGATAAAATTGGGGTTGAGTATGATGGGATCATCAGCTCGGTAACCAATTTTGGGATGTTCGTCGAGCTTCCGAATACGATTGAAGGCTTGTTCATGTTAGCTACATGACCGATGATTATTATCGCTTTGACGAACGCCATTTTGCGATGATTGGCGAACGGACAGGAAATGTGTTCCGAATTGGCGATGAAATTACCGTTCGAGTGGTGAAGGTCAATAAAGAAGAACGCTCCATTGATTTTGAAATCGTCGGTATGAAGGGAACGCGGAGAGAGCGAACCGAGGCACCGAAGGTATTTAAAACAGGCAGTGATACGAATAAACCTCGCCGGAACAAACAGCAAGGGGACCGTAATAAAAAGTCTGAAACGACCGGACAAGGTCAGGGGGACAAATCGAAAAAGAAAAGAAAGTTTTACGAAAATGTTCCTATTGCAAAAAGTACGAAAAAGAAAAAGAGAAGATAGTCTCGGAGAGGGCCTTCCAAAAGGCTCTCTTTCAATTGTAGAACCTTGTGAATTCTGCTACAATTAAGCAATAAATGAGGTGAGAAAATGCCAAAAGGTGAAGGGAAAGTTGTCGCCCAAAATAAAAAAGCTTACCATGATTTCTTTATTGAAGAAACATATGAAGCTGGAATTGTTTTGCAGGGAACAGAAATCAAATCCATTCGTGCGGGCAAAGTCAATTTAAAAGATTCCTATGCGAGAATCCAAAATGGCGAAGCACTTTTATACAGTATGCATATTAGTCCATATGAGCAAGGGAATCGCTATAACCATGACCCATTAAGAACGCGTAAGCTTTTGCTTCATAAACGTGAAATCAGTAAGCTTATCGGTGAAACAAAAGAAGCAGGATACGCACTTGTTCCATTAAAGCTATATTTGAAAAATGGTTTTTGTAAGGTTCTAGTTGGGCTAGCAAAAGGTAAGAAGAATTACGATAAGCGGGAATCCTTGAAACAGAAAGAAGCAAAGCGTGAAATTGAACGAGCCTTCCGCGATCGTCAAAAAATGTAACTTACAAATACTTACAATTGAATTTTTCGCTCAGTGTGTTATAATAAGTTTGTCGCCAAGAAGCGGCAAGAAACTTTTGCTCTAACTTATGTTGAGCACCCGAACGTCTTAGCTTGAATCTTTAACTAGATTTCAGCTCATTTTATAATGGGGACGCTACGGATTCGACAGGGGTAGTTTGAGCTTAGGTCGCGAGTCGAGGGGATCGGCACGTTAAAACGTCAAAGCCATAACTGGCAAAACTAACAACAACCTCGCTTTCGCAGCTTAATACTGCATAGCGGTTCCTCCCTCCATTGCCCATGTGGTAGGGTAAGGGACTCACTCTAAGTGGGCTACGCCGGATTCCACCGCCTGAGGATGAAGGAAGAGAACAACCAGGCTAGCTGACCAAACGCCTGTCGATAGGCATATGGCTCAGCGAAGCGCCAATATGTCGACTACACTCGTAGAAGCTTAAGTGCCGATATCTTTGGACGTGGGTTCGATTCCCACCGTCTCCACCATACATAGGTGGATAACAAGACTAGCAGAGATGCTGGTCTTTTTTATTTCTGAAAAAAGGCATCTTCGAATGTGATCTTCTTAAAATTTAATTTGCCTATAAAAAAAGGATTTTCAACCCTATTAAGCTTTATAGGATTAATAAAAGAGACCATTTTAACTTCGACAACTGCATTGTATTATACATCTAGTATCATATAGGACTCCGCTTTACTAAAAAGGTACATATTCACAAATAAACATTATCATACACCAAATGAATTCCGTTAAAGCGGAATTTTCCCGTTTTTCGGAATAAATATAACGTTAAATTCCGAAAAAACGGAAAGAACCTTTTTAAAATAAAATCATGCAGTTTCTTTAAACACCCAACAAAGTTAGTAATTATTCACCATTATCTAATAATTAAGAATATAAGTTATTTTGGCATGGAACTTGCAATATACAATCATGTAAGGGGAATTTAAATTCAGGAGGTGTAAATAAATATTTGAAAACGCTTTCTAGGACAGAAAAATAATTGAACAAGGGGGATTTATATGGACTTACTCGTCATACTTTTGGCATTAGGATTATTAATGTTTGTAGCCTATCGGGGCTTTTCTGTTATTTTATTTGCGCCAATCTGTGCCCTGTTTGCCGTTTTATTGACAGAGCCCAGCTATGTTTTGCCGTTCTTTTCAGGAATCTTTATGGAAAAAATGGTCGGTTTTATAAAATCTTATTTTCCCGTTTTTTTACTTGGTGCTATTTTCGGTAAGGTGGTTGAAATGTCGCCTTGCTGAATCAATTGCGAAAACGATTGTTAAATTAATTGGAGCAAAAAGAGCCATTCTGACAATCGTCCTGCTTGGAGCCATTTTAACCTATAGTGGTGTGAGTTTATTCGTAGTTGTATTTGCCGTATTTCCGTTCGCGGCCCATTTGTTCAGGGAAGCAAATATTCCAAAACGTTTGATTCCAGGAACGATTGCATTAGGTGCATTTTCTTTTACAATGGATGCCCTGCCGGGTACTCCTCAGATCCAGAACGTTATTCCGATCTCATTCTTTAAAACCGATATTTATGCCGCACCGGCTTTGGGGATCATCGGCGGATTGTTTGTATTTGTTTTAGGACTCCTATATTTGGAATCCAGAAGAAGAAAGGCAGCAAAAACAGGTGAAGGCTATTTTGGCTTCGGTACAGAAAATGCTTCGGCTGTTGAAGAGGCAAATCTTATGAATAAAGGAGAGCCTGTTGCCAATTTCTCAGCTGATCAATCTGTTGCCCGCCAACTATTGGCTTTTGTGCCACTCGTTCTTGTTGGAGTAATGAATAAGGTTTTTGTTACATACATTCCTAAGTGGTATCCAAATGGCTTTGATTTTTCAAAAATAGGCTTAAAAGCTTTTGGTGTAGTCGATACTGCTGCGGTTGCTGCGATCTGGGCAGTTGAAATGGCTTTAGTCGTAGGAATTGTGGCCACTTTTGCTTATAACTGGAAACGGGTCACGCAAAACTTAAAAGAGGGTTTAAATGCCAGTATCGGTGGTTCACTGCTTGCTACGATGAATACCGGTGCTGAGTACGGCTTTGGCGGAATCATCGCGGCTTTACCGGGCTTCTCAGCGATTAGCGGCGGAATCTCTCATACCTTTACAAATCCACTGGTAAATGGTGCGGTTACGACCTCTACGCTAGCCGGGATTACGGGTTCAGCATCTGGCGGTATGGGAATTGCCTTAAGTGCAATGGCTGATAAATACAACCAGGCAATTGCAACGGCCCACATCCCACCGGAAGTAATGCACCGTGTAGTGGCAATGGCATCCGGTGGTATGGATACGCTTCCACACAATGGAGCGGTTATTACATTACTTGCTGTCACAGGGTTAACACATCGACAATCGTACCGTGATATTTTCGCTGTAACAGTCATTAAAACACTTGCCGTTTTCTTTATTATTGCCCTTTATTCTTTAACAGGAATTGTATAAGCGTTTATTTTAAAAGGTTACTAGTCAGTTAATTGGCTAGGCTAGTAACCTCTTTAACTAAGTGATAGATAATAGAAAGGAGATTGTAAAATGAAAAAGGGAAAAATAAGCGATTCCTTTGAGGCTGCTATTCAAGATATTCATGATGGTGCGACCATCATTGTCGGAGGGTTTGGTCTTTGCGGGATACCGGAGAAGGCATTCAAGCTTTACGGGAAAAAGGTGTAAAAGACTTGACCATTGTCAGCAATAACTGTGGAGTGGATGACTGGGGGCTTGGGCTTTTATTAGCGAATAAACAGATTAAGAAAATGATTTCTTCTTATGTGGGAGAAAACAAGATTTTTGAACGGCAATTTTTAAGCGGAGAGTTAGAAGTGGAGCTGGTTCCTCAAGGAACACTTGCCGAACGAATTCGTGCGGGTGGTGCAGGGATTCCTGGGTTTTATACGGCAACAGGTGTGGGGACACCAATTGCCGAAGGAAAAGAACATAAAGAGTTTGATGGAAAAACATTTATTCTTGAAAAAGGAATTGTCGGAGATTTTGCTTTAGTAAAGGCTTGGAAAGCAGACACTTTGGGGAATTTAATGTATCAAAAAACGGCACGGAATTTTAATCCGCTTGCAGCGATGGCGGAAAAATCACGATTGCAGAGGTGGAAGAAATAGTGGCAGTAGGTGAACTTGATCCTGACCAAATCCATACTCCGAGCATTTATGTGCAAAGAGTTCTAAAAGGAGAAAATTACGTAAAGCGAATCGAACGTAAGAAAGTGACTCAAGCATAGAGAGGAGATTTTTCAAATGGATGTACGACAAAAAATTATTAAGCGCTCGGTTTTAGAAATAAAAGATGGTATGAACGTGAATCTAGGGATTGGAATGCCAACACTTATAGCGAATGAAATTCCCTCAGATTACAGTGTATTGCTGCAATCAGAAAATGGGCTGTTAGGAATTGGTCCATATCCCCTTCCGGACGAAGTTGACCCGGATTTAATCAATGCCGGAAAAGAAACGGTAACGGCTGTTCCTGGTTCCTCCTATTTTGATAGTGCTGAATCGTTTGCGATGATTCGCGGAGGACATATTGATTTAGCGATCCTCGGAGGCATGGAGGTGTCCGAAAAAGGTGATTTAGCAAATTGGATGATACCCGGAAAGATGATTAAAGGGATGGGCGGTGCAATGGACTTAGTTAATGGGGCTAAACGGGTTGTTGTTATCATGGAGCATGTGAATAAGCATGGTGAATCAAAAGTAAAGCATGAATGTGATCTGCCTCTGACAGGAAAGAACGTTGTCAACAGGTTAATAACTGATTTGGCCGTATTTGATTTTAATGAAGAAGGAATGATTTTAATAGAATTGCAGGAGGGCGTGACGATAAAGGAAGTTCAAGAAAAAACAGAGGCTTCATTTACTGTCAGTCCAAAACTTATGTCAAAGCACCAATAACTACTATTGTGTATCAGGGAGTGAATCATCGATGGGAAAGCTTTTAGAAGGAAAAACAGCCTTTATTACAGGTTCAGCAAGCGGAATCGGGCTTGAAGTAGCCAAAACCTTTGCAATCGAAGGCGCAAAGGTTGTCATTTCCGATTTGAATAAGGAAGCAACTGAAAAGGTGACGCTTGAGTTTACAGAGCAGGGCTTTCAAGCATTAGCCGCACCTTGCGATGTTACAGATGAGGAGGCCTTTAAAAGGAGTATTGAAAAGGCCTATCAAACTTTTGACCGTGTAGATATTTTGGTAAACAATGCAGGCCTGCAATATATATCGGCAATTGAAGAATTTCCAACAGAAAAATTTAAGTTATTAATCAATGTCATGCTGACTGCGCCTTTTATTGGGATTAAAAACGTCTTCCCAATTATGAAAAAGCAAGGATTTGGAAGAATCATTAACATGGCCTCCATCAATGGACTGGTCGGATTTTCCGGAAAGGCAGCCTACAATAGTGCAAAACACGGGGTCATAGGCTTAACGAAAGTAGCGGCATTGGAAGGGGCAGAACATGGAATAACCGTCAATGCATTGTGCCCTGGCTATGTTGATACACCACTTGTTAGAAATCAGTTAAAAGACTTGGCGGCAACAAGAAATGTTGGGCTTGACAGTGTGATTGAAGAAGTTCTCTTCCCGCTGGTTCCGCAAAAACGACTGCTCTCGGTTGAGGAAATTGCAGATTATGCGGTCTTTTTAGCTAGTGATAAAGCAAGGGGAGTCACCGGGCAGGCAGTTGTTCTTGATGGAGGTTATACCGTTCAATGAAATTAGAACCCATTATGGGTTCTTTTTCAATTTTTGGAAGTTTCAGTCCCCTTTATCATTCTTTTGCTATAATAGAGTTATCAAGAAGTAAAGGGGAGAAATTCAATGAACGGACTTGCTCATATTCCCTATAACTGGCTCGAAGAAATTATTAATCTAGCAGCAGAACGGATCGTTTTGGTTGATCGCAATGGAATCATTCAATATATCAATTCAGGCTATTGTGAGTTTATCGGAACAACAATGGAATCGGCGATTGGGAAGCATGTTCAGGATGTCATTGAGAACACGCGCATGCATATCGTTGCTCAAACAGGTCATGCCGATCTGGCAGCTGTCCAATCGATAAATGGGAGTGACATGATTGCCAACCGTTTCCCGCTAATCGTAGATGGAGAACTGGTTGGTGCGGTCGGAACTGTGATGTTTCGAAATCCCGAGGAATGGCGGCACTACCAGACAAAAATTCAAGCACTTGTAGAAGAGCTTAAGTATTATAAAACCAGATATGAAAAAGAGTTGAAAAGTAAATACAGTTTTAACGATTTAATTGGTAACAGCCAAGCATTTTCGGCTTCAAAAAAACTGGCAGAAAGAGTTTCAGGAAGTCATTCTTCGGTGTTATTATTGGGAGAATCCGGTACAGGAAAGGAGTTATTTGCTCATGCGATCCACTCTAACAGTACTCGTTCGGCTTACCCGTTTGTCCCGATTAATTGCGCCTCTATTCCGGAGCACTTATTGGAATCGGAATTATTCGGCTATGAAGAGGGAGCTTTTACTGGTGCTAAAAAAGGCGGCAAAAAGGGACAATTTCAAAATGCCAACTTTGGAACCATTTTTCTTGATGAAATAGGGGATATGCCCCTTTCGATGCAAAGTAAGCTCCTTAGAGTCCTGCAGGAAAAAGAAGTTCAGCGAATAGGCGGACAAAAATCCACACCGGTTGATGTAAGGGTTATCGCTGCAACACACAGGGATTTGGAAAAAATGGTGCAAGAAGGGGAGTTCCGCCAAGATTTATATTATCGTTTGAATGTTATTAAAATAGAAATTCCTCCGCTTCGAAAACGGAAAGAAGATATCCCAATCCTTAGCAAGCATCTATTAAGAAAGCTAAGTAGAAAATTCCATCGCCAGGAAATTAACTTATCGGCAGATGTAATCGCAAGACTTCAGAATCATTTATGGCCGGGGAATATCCGTGAGCTTGAGAATGTGTTAGAACGAGCTATTAATGTTTTGGATGGTAATACAATTGAGCTGAGTCACCTGCCGCTTTATCTTCGAGACCATGAAGGAAGTCAGTCGCTTCATCAAAAGTTACCATCCGAAGCGGCAACTAATACTTCGGTCTTTCCTATACAATCATTAAAAGAAACGGTTGCTCAAGCTGAAAAACAATCGATTCAAAATGTACTAACGATTACACAAGGAAATAAGCTTGAGGCAGCAAAATTACTGCAAATTAGTAAAACCAGCTTCTATGAAAAATGCAAACTATATGGTATTAAATAAGGTGGGGCATGAATAATTTAAACAACAACAGATAAGAGAAACAACCATTGAAGGATGTGACGTTAGCTTAGTGAAAATAAAAGTAATCATTGCTGATGATAATTCCTTTATTCGTGAAGGCATGAAGATTATTTTAAGTACATACGAAGAATTTGAAGTGTTGGAAACAGTTAATGATGGCCTAGAAGCATTGGAGTTTTGTAAAAAACATGAGGTTGACGTGGCGCTACTAGACGTTTGGATGCCGAATATGAATGGTGTGGAGGCAACGAAGCTGATTACAGAACAAACTAAGACGAAGCCGTTAATTTTAACAACCTTCGATGATGATGAGTATATCCTTGATGCCATCAAAAATGGGGCGAAGGGATATCTCTTGAAAAATAATGATCCCGAACAGATTCGCGATGCGATTAAAAGTGTTTTTAACGGCAACACCGTGATGCAGGAGGTTGTCCTTAATAAAATCAAAGCGAATCTAGGAGAAAATAAACCTGAAAGTAAAATCGACACCAGCCTTTTTACCGAAAGAGAGCTTGCTATCATGTCCTTGATTGCAAAGGGACTATCGAACAAGGAGATTTCGAAACAGCTGTTTATTTCGGAGGGGACGATTGCTAACTATATTACCTCGATTTTAGGGAAAACAGGACTTAATCATCGCACGCAAATTGCGATTTACTATTTAACCGGAAAAGTGAACTAACTGAGGGATGAAGGATGGAATTCTGGATTATCATTTGTAAGCTTGTCCTATTAGTATATCTTGCCTTGAATTATATTCATTCATCGATTACCAATATCCCTTGGGTTATCTTTTCGTTTCTGTTGTATCTTTGTATTAATGTAGCCATTTATATTGTGAAAATCGAATTCGGAAAAAAAACCGTTCTTTTGCTATCGATTATTCAACTAGCGGTTACGTATCTTGAAATACAGCCTTTGTTTCTCTTACTTTTGCCGCTAAGCCTATGCGAATTATCTGCGTATTATATCGATAAAAAAATAACTTTGTTTGTATTGGTCCTGTTGCCAATCCTATGGATTGATAACACAATTGCTTACCAATACGGGCTTATGGCGGTTTTTAGTTGTATGATCTATACGATGCTCGTGCAGTTTACCACCCGAATAGATCATCAAGAAAACCAATTAGACCAGATGAGAAAAGACATGCAGAAATTATCAAAGAGCTTCAATGAAAACAAAGAGTTTATCAGACAGTCGGAATATACGTTTAAATTAGAGGAGCGAAACCGTCTTGCCCAGGTCTTTCATGATAAAATTGGCCATTCGATGGCAGGGGCATTAATTCAAATGGAAGCATCAAAGCGGCTGATGAATACGGACAAAGAAAAAGCCCAAGAACTTCTGCAAAACGCGATCAACATTTCGAAGGTGGGAATTGAAAACATCAGAATTACCTTGAAAAATTTGAAGCCGCCGACAGAACAAATGGGGATCAACCGCCTGAAATTATTCATTGATGATTTTTCCGCCAAGCATACCATTCATACCCCGTTTATCTACAAGGGGAAAATTGAACGCATCACGCCCATCCAATGGAAAATCATCCACGAGAATTTAACGGAAGCGATGACCAACATCCTTAAATACTCCGAAGCGACTGTCGTTACCATCGATTTACATGTCCTAAATACGATGATTAAGGTGGACGTAAAGGATAATGGCAAAGGGGTAGATAAAATCAAAAAGGGGCTGGGAATCATAGGCATGGAGGAACGGACGGCTTCGATTAATGGAACGATTATCGTGGACGGTACAGAGGGATTCTCGGTCACGATGCTGCTTCCGATCCTGTGATGAAAATTTTAATAAAAAAATATGAAGATTCTCATGTGAAAAGGATGAATTACTGCACTTATGCAGATTCATCCTTTTTTTATAATTAGAACATAAAGAGCGAGAGGTGATATCAAGGATGAATGTATTAGAGTTGAAAAATCTAACGAAGAAATTTGCTGATTTCATTGCAGTTGACAATATATCCTTATCGATTACAGAAGGTGAAATATTCGGGTTCTTAGGGGCAGATGGCGCCGGTAAAAGTACGACGATTAACATGATTGCAGGACTATTACGGATTAATGAGGGCGAAATCAAGATTCTTGGTAAAAATATTGTGAAAAACAGTAAATTTGCCAAAATGAATATCGGGATTGTTCCGCAGGATTTGGCGATTTATGAGGATTTGACAGCAGCCGAAAATGTGAAGTTTTTTGCCGGATTGTATGGGTTAAGGGGAGCAAAATTAGCAGAACGAGTGGATGAGGCCCTAAAGTTTGTGGGGCTAAGTGACAAGCATAAAGAATATCCAAAGAATTTTTCAGGTGGGATGAAAAGAAGATTAAATATCGCCTGTGCGATTGCCCACCGTCCAAAACTGATTATTATGGATGAGCCGACAGTTGGGATTGATCCGCATTCAAGGAACTATATTTTGCAATCGGTCCGAAAATTAAATGAGATGGGCTGTACGATTATTTACACAAGTCACTACATGGAGGAAGTCGAAGAAATTTGTACAAAAATCGCGATTGTCGACCATGGGAAAGTGATTGCAGAAGGAACAAAGGAACAATTAATCGCGATTATCACGAATACAAAGGATGTTTGGATTGAGGTTAAAACAGCTGAAAAAATCAATGTAGAATTAATCAAGGAAATCACAGGTGTAAAAACGGTTCAGCTTGAAGAAAACTTTATTAAAATCAACTCAGATATTGAAGTAAACAATTTAAATAAAATTATCCAGCACTTAATTAACAATAGTATCGAAATCAGTTCACTGGAAGAAAAAGAACCAAACTTAGAAACGGTATTTTTAACACTAACGGGGAGAAATTTACGTGATTAATTTTTTAATGAAAGGAGGGAACATCCTTTGAATACATTAACGATTGCCTTAAAGGAAATCAAACAATCCTTTCGCGATGTGCGCACATTCGTTTTTATGCTGGCATTTCCGATTGTATTAATGCTAATTTTAGGAACGGCATTTTCGAACGTCTTTGATAGCAAGGTTTCAGTCGGTGACATCCATGTTTTATATAAGAATACAGCAGGACCCGAGTTAACTTCCTACTTTCAAGCTTTCGCAAAACAGGCAGGAAAATCAGGTATCCATTTTAAACAGGCATCCGGGAACATCGATGGAAAAACAGAAGTGAAGGAAAATAACGATACGGCTTATGTAGAAATTAGCGATAAAGGAATGGAACTGTACGGCAGCGACCGTAATAGTATTGAAGAAAGTATTGTCCAAGGTATGCTGGCAGCCTTTGCCGATAAATATAATGTGGCAGCTGCCGTAGCCAGTGTTGACGCCTCAAAAGTAAGTACAGCGATGAAAAGCGGAACGGAGCACGATTTTATTAAGGAAAGATCGCTGCAAGCGGCAAAGCAGCCCGGTTCGATGGATTATTATGCCATGGCGATGACAACGATGATTGCCCTTTATGGTGCGGTTTATGCAAGCACGTTAATACGCGGGGAAAGAGTAAGGAATACTGCGCTAAGGCTGGCAGCTGCACCGGTTAAGAAGGGTGAAATTTTTCTCGGGAAAATCCTTGGCTGTCTGGTGATGAATGCTCTTTGTTTATTGGTGGTTGTCGGTTTTAGTCATTTTGCCTTCAAAGCGAATTGGGGTAACCATGTTGGAATCGTCCTTCTTGTATTACTGACGGAAGTGTTCCTGGCAGTAAGTTTTGGGTTAGGAATCAGCTACATGGCAAAAACAGGGGAGGCTGCCAGGATGATTGTCATGCTTGTCATTCAATTATCTTCATTTTTCGGCGGCGCCTACTTTAAAATTGAGAATCCTACGGGCATCATGAACGTGATCACGCAGCTTTCTCCTCTCTCGTGGATGAATAACTCGATTACAAAAATCATTTATGCTAATGACTTAACGGCTGCGATTCCGACAATTAGCTTAAATCTGGTTATATCCGCTCTCTTTTTAGGGATTGCGATTATTTCGTTACAAAGACGGGAGGGACTGTGATGAAGGATATTTTTTGGCTAATGAAAAAGATACTAAGTGTTACCTTTAGAAAAAAGCGAAACATCATTATGTATTTTGGCATGCCGTTAATCGGAATCTTCATCTCCCTTCTTGCCTACGGAGGATCGGGACAGCAGACACTTAAGGTAGGGGTTATCAATCAGGATCATCAGCAGATTGCCAATGATACGGTCCAATTTTTAGAGAGCTTGAAGAATGTTAAAGTGATGAAAATAAACGAATCGGAAGTGAATGATAAAATTACATCGGGTACACTTGATTGCGCGATTACGCTTCATCAAGGCTTTTCAAAAAGTGTTTTAAATGGAGATCCGGGTAACATCCAAATTGTTTCGATAAAAGGGGCACAAATAACAACCTTCGTGAAGTCGTATTTGTATAATTATCTCGATAATATTGTAAGCATCAGTAAAGCAGCTAACGGTGATTCGGCCACCTTTACGAAAATGTACACAGGGTATCAACAGGCAAATTTCAAGCTTACCGCTACATCATTAGCGGACACATCGAAAAGTAAAGATATGACCTACCAAACAATCGGCTTTTTAATCATGATTATGCTGATGTCATCAGGAAATTTTGCAGAAATCATTATAAAAGAAAAAGAAAATAGAACCTATTTTCGCTTACTCTCCACCCCGATTAATGCAAGAAAATATGTGCTTGCAAATATCACCGTTAATATGAGTGTCATGCTGGCGCAAATCATTTTTACGTTATTTTTCATCACGAACATTTTTCATATTGAGATGCATGTTCCATTTTGGCAAATGGCATTGTCTTAATTATGTTCGCGCTAGTCGCAGTAGGGTTATCATTAATGATTGTTTCGTTTGCAAGCAGTTCCGGTTCGGCAGGTGCCTTGCAAAGCTTAGTTTCGACTCCGTCCTGCTTACTTGCAGGCTGCTTCTGGCCCGTAGAAATTATGCCAAAGGCTGTTCAAAAGATCGCCGATTTTATGCCGCAGCATTGGACATTAGATACAATCACTAAACTGCAGCAGGGAAGTCATTTGGGGAGCTTGTATCTTAACTTTATGATTCTGTTTGCCTTTGCACTGGCATTTTTCCTAATTGCTACGTATAAATTTGGAAGAAACAATAGTGTGAAGAATTTTGTTTAGTTTAAAAGGAAGCCGGACTTTCTCAAGGGTTCGGTTTTTGTGCCTAAATCCCTATTTCCATTCTAGCAATATTGTTTTTTAATAGAATTGTAATACTTTTGATATATTATAAACAGTTTATGGAAAAAAACGTCTAAAGTAGGTAAAAGAACATAAATATTACATCAAAGAGGGATTGGAAAATGGGGATACTAAAAAGTGGATGGGCGAAAGGGATATTTTTTCTCTTTTTTGTCGGTGGGTTCTTGAGTGCAGGAATAGTTGTAAATCATTATTTACATGCAAAAGCTGCAGGCAATGAACCTAGTAATCAAAAAAAAACAAATCAGACAGACAATCATGGGGTAAATAAGCTTATACAAATTACAAATGGTTCTAAGGTTGAAAAAGAAGTGATTCGTCAGCATCAAAATGAGGCGTACTTAATGAATCGGCAAAAAACAGTTCAAGAGACTAGTAGTGTACCAGAAAATAATCCTGCGAATCCTACAACAACTTCAGAACAAGCGACCACAAAGGACACAGCTAGCACTCCGCCACCATCAGAAACCAATCCAGTTCAAACTGAGCAAAAGGACACACAGCAAGCTGTTATCTCTCCAAAAACCGTTTATTTAACATTTGATGATGGGCAGAAAGCTTTTCAGGAGATATTATCGCATTATTAGAGCAGTATCATTTTAAAGCAACGTTCTTTATGCTGGATGGGAATATTAGAAGGTATCCAGATTCTGCAAGGCTAATGGTCAAAATGGGAGAGAGTGTTGGACTCCATGGAGTTACCCATAACGCGAAACTATTTTATGCCTCCGCAGCATCCGTTTTAGGTGAAATGAACCAGGACCGAAATACGTTAAAAGAAATAACGGGGGTTGATTCGGTATTGATTCGAACTCCATACGGCAGTGTTCCTGATTTAACACCCGAGGAAAAGAAGGCCGTTTTCGATAATGGATATTTAATGTGGGATTGGAATATCGATAGCCGAGATTGGTATTACAAGGACGCCCGTTTTGTCGACAGCGTTATTGAGCAATTACAGAAGAGAGCCAATAAACCGGGGCAACAGTGATTCTAATGCATGAGAAAAGGGAAACACTAGCAGCATTGCCAAAGCTTCTAGATTATTTAAGTAAACAGAATTATGACTGTAAAGCCATTGATAATACCGTTCCTCCGATTCATTTTTAAATTTCTTTAGTGAGGGAACTGTGAAAATTTTACTTTGTTTTTGTTTAAAAGGACCAAATAGGTGATGATTTGGTATAATAAATTATTGTGAAATTTTTATCAAATGACTTAGAAGGAAAAAATGAGGTTAGATAGTAGTATATGGTGAATAAACTATTCCAAAGCAGCGGATGTTTTCGTATTCCTTTTGGATGTATTGGAAGTCACCGAGACTAAATAAATTAGTTTTAAAAAACAAAACCCATTCTCATAATAGAATGGGTTTTCTGCTATTCTAAAAGATGTACAGTAAAGGAGGGAAACGCATGAGTGAATGCAAGCTCAATCATTCACAGGCTGATGTTAAAAGTAAATATGAATCGCAAGCCGCCTTTTTACCAGAAGAAATGAAACCATTATTTAACCGATTCTTTGAAAATGAGCACACACAAGCGTTATTAAACGAAGTGTTTCACTTATTAAAGAAATATGACTTAGCATCAGAAAATGAAAAAAGTGAAAGAACAAACCGGTTGAACCTTGTGCTGAAGAACGTGTAGGTCAATGACTGTCCCACTAGTATGGGGGCAGTCACTTTTTTCTTACAACAACAATCATTTTTGCGGAAACCATGAATAGCCTCGGTGATAAAGCGTAGTGATATGACAGTAAAATAGGCGTTGATGAAATAATGAATAAATCAAATAGATGATTGGAAATCTATTCATAAAGCATTATTCAGGGGGGGTAGATCATGGTTGAACACAATGCTAGGTTATCCAGTGCGGAGTTAGGAGGATTATGGGCAACCTATCTCCAAGAAAGTATGGCGATTTGTCTTTTGAAATACTTTCTTTATCACAATCAGGATGAAGAAATAAAAGCGATTTTGCAACAGGCATTAGAAATTTCGGAGGGACATGTCCAGCAAATAACGATTATTTTCAATCATGAAGAGATCCCCCTGCCAGATGGTTTTACAGAGCAAGACATTAATCTATCTGCACCTCCACTATTTTATGATCCATTTGCGCTTAGCTTTGTTTATTCAATGAGCCGCTTAGGGATGATTAATACTGGATTCCTGACAGCAAATATAGCAAGAGCAGATGTGATGGAGTTTTTTGTCACTATGGTGAATCAATCTGCGAAATTATATCAAACAGCCACAACCTTAATGCTGAGAAAAGGAATTTATGACCGACCGCCGATGATTCCCTACCCAAAGCAAGTGGAGTATATTGAAAAAAAATCATATATACTTGCGTTTGGAAAAAAGAGACCGTTAAATTCAGCCGAGCTTACTGAAATTTTTTTTAATACAGAACGAAATTATTTTTCAGTATTATTATGTATGGTTACTGCAGGTAGTTAAAGACAAGGGAATTCATAACTATATTCAGGAAGGTAAAAAAATTTCTGAAAGTCAAATCCATACCTTCAATGATATCCTCATGAGAGAGGAACTATTAGGAAATGTCCCATTAGCAATGGAAGTAACGGATTCAACCGATCTTCCTTTTTCGAATAGGCTTATTGTTACTCTTTTCCATTCCTTAAATTCGATCGATATCACCCTTCTCGGGCATGCTTTAGCCTTGTCGATGCGAACTGACCTTGCTGCTTATTATCAGAAATTTATTATTGAGATCTTGCTTTATGCTGAAAAGGGATTTACTATCATGGTCGAGCGCGGCTGGATGCAACAACCGCCACAGGCACCTGACCGCAGGGAGTTACAGAAGCTGAGAGACTAAACAAAAAGGTTCGCCCCCCTGGCGAACCTTTTCCTATTGCCTAGCCACTAAAGGCGCTTTCGCCTTTCTTATTCCCATGGTTTTCGTGTGGTAAAGTAACTTGCAAGTTCTTTACTACTTTTTCTGTGGTCTTTTCGCTTTTCCGCTCGCTCTTTACCTGTTTCAAAGAGCTTTTTTTCCTCTTCAGTCTCTGGCATAATGGGTGGTACTTTTGTTGGCTTGCCCTGATCATCTAATGCTACAAAGGTTAAAAAGGCTGTAGCAGCCATTTTTCGATCCCCTGTTTTAAGATTCTCGGCGATCACTTTTGCACAAATCTCCATTGATGTCGATCCTGTCCAGGTTACAAAGGTTTCGATGCAAACTGAATCCTTAGGCGTAATCGGACTTAAAAAGTCAACAGAGTCAATGGAAGCCGTAACACTTTCTGTTCTTGAATGCCTTTCCGCGGAAATGGAGGCAGTCATGTCGATATCACTCATTAACTTTCCACCAAACAAAGTATAATGGTTATTCACATCATTTGGAAAAATTCGGCTTGTTCTGACTACCCTTGTTTCATTGCACGTTTTTGCTTCCACAATCATCCCTCCGAAAAAGAAAAACTCTTCACCTTAAATGATGGCAAAAGTCCTGTCCTATTTTTAATAATCACTACAAACATATAGTTTACCAGAAACCGTTTCTATAAACGAAAAATAAATTCTTTTGAAACGTCAATAAATCAAACCGTAAAAAACGGATGAAGCTATTCCTTTTTATACATAATAATCCATATACTGTCTAACAGATACTTGGAAGATGAGGGTTTAAAATGAAAATAAAAAATCTTCTGTTCTATTTGTTCATGGCCATTATTTCTTTTGGACTTTCTAGCAGCGAAAGCGCTGAAGCACTTTTTACCCAAGAATACTTTAAGCCTTTGCATAATGTTTCTGCCCAATATGAAGACAAATCAATGATACCTGCCTCGAAAGAAAAGCATATACGTCAGAAGATTAGAGACTATTTGATTTCCAACCATGTAAGTGGGAGTATTGCGGTAGTAAAAAATAATAAAAAACTTTTTTCTGAAGGATTCGGGTATTCAGACGTATACAATCGATCGTTAAACCGTCCATCGACGACCTATCCGATAGGTTCAATTACGAAAACAATTGTTGCAACGTGTATCCTTCAGCTTCAGGAACGTGGAAAGTTAACCATTCAAGATCCTGTCTCGAAATATGTCCCAAACCTTACAAATAGGAACAATGTGAAAATCGTCCATTTGCTCAATCACACTTCAGGAATCCAGTCACCGATTTGGCATGTTGAGGACAAGTTGCCAAAGGATATTATCAAGAAGGCAGGAAAGAGATCGAGTAAATTCCTCGCAGGTAGCCAATGGGATTATAACGATATTAATTACTTAGTACTTGGCTATATTGTTGAAAAGGTGACAGGTTCCAATTTACATGAATACATCGAAAAGAATATTTTTAAAAAGGCTTCGATGGTAACTGCTGGATTTATTACCTCGCAGGATCCTTTTCCCTTTACCTCTAATGGATATATAAAAACTGCAGAACGTTTAATCAATTCTAGTCATTTGAATGCCTATTTACTATTTGGATGTGGGGATATTTATGCTACCGCATATGATTTGTGCTTGTTTGATGAAGCATTAATGAGTGGGAAACTCATATCAAACCAAAGTTTAAAGGAAATGCTAACACCAAGTTCAAAATCAAGCTATGGTCTAGGTGTTTACCATTCCGGTGACCGAATTTACAGCAGGGGTGTTGTGGGGGGCTGGGAATCGCTGCATGTGTATTTTAAAGATAAAACGTCGGTCGTGCTACTGCTGAATGTGCGTGACAGAGAAAGAAATATCAAGAAGGTTGCCACCGATATTTACAGGATCACAACTGAAAAACTTTAACAAAATCATTTTTAATTTTTGGAGGTACCGGCATTTTAGAATTATAATGAAGGTTATGGTACATTACATATATTAAACAGGTGTTTAGATGGGAGGCGTTGAGGATGACATTGCAAAAACAAATCATGAAAGAATTAAATGTAAATCCTGATATTCAACCGAAAGATGAGATACGAAAACGGATTGATTTTTTGAAAAATTATTTGGTAAAAGCGAAGGCAAAAGGGTTTGCCTTAGGAATTAGCGGCGGCCAGGATTCCACTCTTGCAGGACGTCTTGCCCAGCTGGCGGTTGAAGAGTTACGCAATGAAGGAAAGGAAGCATCCTTTACTGCTATCCGCCTACCTTACGGGGTTCAACAGGATGAAGAGGATGCGATACGGTCATTAGCTTTTATTCAAGCAGACCGTGAGTATATTTTTAATATCAAAGAGGCTGTTGATGATGTTCAAAAAGAGTATGACGCCATTACGAAAGGTGAACCGTTAAGCGATTTTCAAAAAGGAAATGTAAAAGCAAGGGTTAGAATGATTGCTCAATATGCTGTCGGTGGAATGGAAGGTCAACTCGTCATTGGAACTGATCATGCAGCAGAGGCAGTTACTGGCTTCTTTACCAAGTATGGTGATGGAGGCGCAGATATCCTTCCGTTAACAGGGCTAACTAAACGTCAGGGAAAAGCATTGCTAAAAGCGCTTGGTGCAGATGAACGGTTATATTTAAAGATTCCAACAGCTGACTTACTTGATAAAAAACCAGGTCAGGCGGACGAAACAGAATTGGGAATTACGTATGATGAGCTGGATGATTATCTTGAAGGAAAATCCGTTGCCAAAGAAATTTCCGAAAAAATTGAACAGCGCTTTTTATTGACTGAACATAAACGAAGACTGCCAGCATCGATGTTTGATAGCTGGTGGAAGGAATAGTAAAAAAGAGGGGGCGCTGCTTCCTCTTTTTTACGGTTCGGTATTTTAGTTCTCTACCACTTTAGCAAGGTGAAATTTTTCATTGACAAAGGTTTTTGCTAGGACTATCCTAATACATGTGCTTAAACATTATCTTAGAAAAACAATCATCATATATGGGGGCAATACACCATGGAGAAATCAAATAAATTAGGGCTTTGGGTATTAACGGCACTTGTCGTTGGAAATATGGTTGGTTCAGGAATTTTCATGCTTCCCAGGTCCTTATCAGAAGCAGCTAGTCCTGCCGGGGTGATAGCAGCCTGGCTGATGACTGGATTTGGTGTCCTTATGCTGGCACTTGTATTTGGGAATCTGGCGATTCGCAAGCCAAATTTAACAGGTGGTCCACAGATTTATGCAAAAGAAATATTTAAATCAGGATCGCAGGCTTCGGTGTTATCAGGTTTTATGTCATCTTGGGGTTACTGGATTGGAAACCTTGCAGGAAATGTAGCCATTGTAACCACTTTTGCCGGCTATTTATCTACATTTTTCCCGATTTTAACAAGTGATGCAAAATGGTTTACGATTGGCAATTTTACATTAAAAGTGGGAAATGGGCTAACGTTTATTGTATGTTCCATTCTTCTTTGGGGAACTCATTTCATTATCCTGCGCGGAATGGAGAGTGCAGGAAAGTTAAATTTCGCTGCAACGGCAGCAAAGGTTATTGGCTTTTTAGTGTTTATCATTGTCGGGCTTTTTGCCTTTCAAAAAAGCAATATCCTTCCGTTCATGGCAACAAGATTGGATAGTGCAGGACATGCCATCGGAATCATGAAACAAGTGAACGGTGCAGCCATAAATACATTGTGGCCTTTATCGGCGTTGAATCAGCTGTTGTTTTTGCCTCTCGTGCTAAAAAGCAATCGGATGTGAAACGTGCAACAATGCTTGGATTATTTATCGCTCTTGGCATTTATATCGGGATTAGCACCCTTGTGATGGGGATGTTAGACCAAAAAACACTTATTCATTCAGGAAAACCGTTAATTGATGCGATCCAAACGGTATTAGGACCAATTGGAGGCAAATTTCTAGCTGGAATTGGCTTAATCAGCTTAATTGGCTCAACAATTGGCTGGGTGATGTTAAGTGCGGAAGTACCCTATCAAGCAGCGAAACAAGGTTTATTCCTTCCTATTTTCCAAAAAGAGAACAAAAAAGGTTTACCATTGTTCTCCCTGCTTGTTACAAATGTTGTCGGGCAATTATTTATCTTTTCAACTGTATCAAAATCGATTTCCGGCGCCTTTGACTTTGTGGTTTTGATTGCAACTTTAGCTTATTTAGTTCCTTATCTTATTTCATCCGTCTACCAGTTAAAATTGGTCATCACAGGTGAAACCTATAAAGGCAATAAATCTAGGATTGCTGATGGAATCATCGCCCTTCTTGCTACCATTTATTCCGTATGGGTTATTATTGCGGGAACCGCAGATATCAAAACATTTTCTTACGGAATGATATTGCTAGCCAGTGGGCTATTCTTTTATGGACCGATTAAGAAAAACAGTGCAAAGCAGCAGCAAAAACAAGCGCAAAAAAAGGCTTTATCAGCATAAAGTTTTTAACCTATCAGGATTTCCTTGGTAGGTTTTTTATTAATTTATAACATGAATTTTTCACCATTGGGAAAAATAATGATGCTTCCAGTAAATTACCTTTGACAGAAACGAAGAGATGGACTATGATAATTAAATCCTAGAAAAACAATCAGAATTAGGGGGATTCAGTAATGAAAAAGCTAACAGCGATATTTGTACTTTTACTCAGTTTTATGGTAATTCTTTCTGCATGTGGCACTAGTAGTAATAATGCCACAAAGAAAACAGATAATAATCAGTCAGCTACTAAAACTACCAGCGATGATTTATTAAAACAAGTTAAAGCAAATGGAAAGTTATTAATTGGTACAGAAGGTACATATGCTCCATTCACGTTCCATGACAAAAATGGAAAATTAACTGGTTTTGACGTTGAGCTTGCAACCGAAGTCGCTAAGCGTATCGGTGTTACACCAGAATTTAAGGAAACTCAGTGGGATGCCATGTTTGCAGGATTAGATGCCAAGCGTTTTGACATGATTGCCAATGAAGTGGGAATTCGTCCAGATCGTCAAGTGAAATACGATTTCTCCAGCCCATATATAACGTCTGCTGCCGTTCTTATAGCAAGCTCGGATAACAATAAAGTGAAAAAATTCGAAGATATGAAGGGATTAAATTCTGCACAATCTTTGACAAGCAACTATGCGGATATTGCCAAAAAATATGGTGCTAAGATTGTCAGTGTCGAAGGCTTCGACCAAGCAATCCAGCTTTTAACTTCAAAACGCGTCGATGTAACAGTCAATGATAAGCTTTCATTTTTAGATTTCAAAAAACAAAAGCCAGATGCGCCTGTTAAAATTGTTGCCACTTCAAGTGATGCTTCTCAAAGCGGCTTTATGTTTAGAAAGAGCAGTAACACTCTTGAAGATGCTGTAAACAAAGCCTTAAAAGCTATCATCGATGACGGCACGTATAAAAAAATCTCAGAGAAATGGTTTGGTGAAGATGTACTTAAATAGTATTTTTGCTGACCCAGAAAGAACAGCAAGGTTAATTGATATAGCCCAAAGTTCCCTTCAGCCGCTACTGAAGGGAGCTATTTTTTATACGATTCCCTTAACACTAATTACCTTTGTATGTGGTTTGATTCTGGCGGTTTTAACGGCTTTGGCCCGTATTTCGCATGTGAAATTTCTCCAAATAATTGCGCGAATCTATGTTTCAGCGATTAGGGGAACGCCTTTGTTGGTCCAGCTATTTATCATTTTTTATGGTCTACCCACTGTTGGGATTACCATCGATTCGTATATCGCTGCTATTATTGGCTTTTCTCTTAGTGTCGGAGCATATGCTTCTGAAATTATCAGAGCGGCAATTTTATCAACACCAAAAGGGCAGTGGGAAGCAGGTTATTCAATTGGAATGTCCTATTCTCAAGTATTAAGAAGAATTATCCTGCCGCAAGCAGCAAGGGTTTCGATCCCTCCTTTATCCAATTCGTTTATCAGTCTCGTAAAAGACACGTCTTTGGCTTCACTCGTGCTTGTAACGGAGATGTTTCGTATAGCTCAAGAAATTGCTTCAACCAATTATGAGTATTTATTGGTATATACAGAAGCAGGACTTATTTATTGGGTCATTTGCTTTTTCCTTTCCGTCCTTCAACAATTCATGGAAAAGAGACTGGACCGCTACGCGTCTTAAATAAGGAAAAAGGGAGATTACAATGATTTCAATTAAAGGACTATATAAGCAGTTTGGTGATTTAGAAGTTCTAAAAGGAATTAATTTAGAGGTTAAAAAAGGGAAGGTCGTTGTTGTCATCGGGCCATCTGGATCGGGTAAGACAACGATGCTTCGCTGTTTAAATGTATTGGAAACACCAACAAAGGGTTTTATCTCCATTGAGGGTCAAGAGCTAGATTTCTCCCGTCCCGTTGCAAAGAAAAATATCGCAACATTCCGCCGGTTGACGGGGATGGTTTTTCAGAACTACAATTTATTCCCTCATAAAACAGCCCTTGAAAATGTCATGGAGGGTCCGGTCATAGTTAAAAATGAAGCGAGAGATACGGCTCGGAAAAAAGCTATCGCGCTTTTAGAAAAGGTAGGGCTTGGTGAAAAGCAAGATTATTATCCTGCTCAGCTTTCTGGCGGTCAGCAGCAGCGTGTTGGTATTGCAAGGGCGCTCGCAATGGAGCCGGAAGTGATGCTGTTTGACGAACCGACATCCGCACTCGATCCTGAGCTTGTGGGTGAAGTCTTGAAAGTAATGAAGGACCTTGCCCAAGAAGGGATGACGATGATTGTTGTCACCCATGAAATGCGCTTCGCTCGGGAGGCGGCTGATGAAGTCATCTTTATGGACCAGGGCGTAGTCGTGGAGAGGAATAAGCCAGAGGAAATTTTCAATAACCCGAAAGAAGAACGGACAAAGAAGTTCTTAAATATGATTCAGTAAAGTGTTATGGTCTGGAACCATGACACTTTTTTTGTTTATGGATCTTTCCTTTATCTCATACGGTGCGCTTGCGCTTTTTCTTATTAAAAAGTGAATCTTTTCCATCCTAAATCCGTATTACCATCGTATACATAAGAAGGGACGGATGCCGAAAAGTTAAGGATAAAAATGAGGTTTACAAAAGGTTTTCTAATTTTACTAATTGAAAAATAGGGACTGATTTCAAATGGAGCCTTTCAGCATTCCTTTAGAAACCATTTATTTGTACGGCTTAATCATTTCCGGTGTATTGACGGTTTTGTTTGTTTTGTTTGCCGATGTCTTTCATTTTCAGGGAGCTGGGGACGGAGGACTTCATTTTCTTAATCCTATCCTGCTCTTTGCCTTTGTGACGATCCTTTCAGCCACGGGATATCTGTTGGAGAGACTATCTTCACTTCATTATTTAGTAATCATGGGAATCGCGGCGGCAACGGCCTTTATTATTGTGTCATTATTAAATATTTTTGTTCTCATACCGTTATCTTCAGCTGAAGAGTCTCTTGTTTATAAAGAAACGGATTTAAAAGGGCGGGTTGGTACCGTCATAACAGCTATTCCTGCAGATGGCTATGGGGAAGTCCTGATTGACAGCATCAGTGGCAGAATTGCCAAACCAGCAACAAGCTTTGATCACATGCTTATTGAAAATGGGGCGAGTGTGCTTGTTGTCGATAGTAAAAATGGAGTACTTCAAGTGTCAGTCTATAATGAATTTGAGAGCTTTATTTAGGGAGGGTTAGCAAATGGATTTTAACATTGTTTGGATTATTATTGGGATTGTTGTGTTAATTTTGATTGCCCTAATCGGGGTTTTTATCACGAAGTATAAAACAGCAGGACCTGATGAAGCACTTATTGTAACCGGAAGCTTTTTAGGCAGCGGGAATGTCCATGTCGATGAAGTAGGTAATAGAATAAAAATCATCCGTGGGGGCGGAAGCTTTATTTTGCCAGTTTTTCAACAAGCGAAACCGCTTAGTTTGCTTTCGAGTAAGCTGGAAGTGACAACCCCCGAGGTCTACACCGAACAAGGTGTTCCGGTTATGGCTGATGGTGTTGCCATAATAAAAATTGGCGGTTCAATTAGTGAAATTGCGACGGCAGCGGAACAGTACCTCGGAAAGCCAAAGATAGATCGAGAAAATGAAGCAAGGGAAGTCCTTGAAGGCCATTTGCGCTCGATTCTTGGATCCATGACGGTAGAAGAAATTTATAAAAATCGCGACAAATTTTCACAAGAGGTCCAGAGAGTAGCTTCACAGGATCTTGCTAAAATGGGGTTAGTCATTGTTTCTTTTACGATAAAAGATGTTCGAGATAAGAACGGCTATCTTAAGTCACTTGGTAAACCTCGTATTGCTCAAGTTAGGAGAGATGCGGATATTGCGACGGCTGAAGCGGAGAAAGAAACGCGGATTAAAAAAGCAGAAGCAGCAAAAGAAGCGAAGCGTAATGAATTAGAGCGGGCAACGGAAATCGCCGAAGCAGAGAAAATCAATCAGTTGAAAATTGCGGAATTCCGCCGTGAACAGGATATCGCAAAAGCGCGTGCCGACCAAGCCTATGATCTTGAAAGTGCAAGGGCAAAACAGGATGTAACTGAGCAGGAAATGCAAATCAAGATTATCGAAAGACAAAAACAAATCGAACTTGAGGAAAAAGAAATTCTCCGTCGTGAACGTCAATACGATTCTGAAGTGAAGAAAAAGGCAGATGCGGACCGTTATGCGGTTGAACAGGCAGCTGCTGCAGATAAGGCAAAACAATTCGCCGAGGCAGAAGCCAATAAATATCGCGTCGAAGCAATGGCAAAAGCAGAAGCCGAACGAATTCGTCTTGATGGTACGGCAAAAGCGGAAGCACAAAAGGCTCAAGGGCAATCTGAGGCCGAAATCATTCGCTTAAAAGGTTTAGCGGAAGCCGAAGCAAAGGAAAAAATCGCCGAAGCCTTCGAACAGTTCGGTCAAGCCGCCATCCTCGATATGGTAATCAAAATGCTGCCAGAATATGCCAAGCAAGTGGCAAGTCCGTTGTCCAATATTGATAAAATTACCGTTGTGGATACAGGCGGTTCTGGGGAAAATGGCGGCGCCAATAAAATCACCAGCTATGCGACAAACTTAATGGCAAGCCTCCAAGAGTCATTAAAAGCCTCCAGCGGGATTGATGTGAAGGAACTGATTGAAAACTATTCAGGAAAATCTAATGTGAGACAGAGCATTGAAGAACTGACAGACGAGGTCAAAAAGAAAGAAGCATAAATGAAAAAATCCTTATCAACTAAAAAAGTTGATAAGGATTTTTTTTATTAGGACAATCACTTAACTATAAAGAAACTTATTGGCAGACCTTGGCTAATTAAAACATCTTAGGCTGCCGCTGTTATGTATAAACCCGTTTACCGTTAATTGATCAAAACAGATGGATACGTGAGACTCAGCTTTCTAGGTCATAAGCGGTGGGATGGAGTGGCTGGTATATCGCTAAATCAGCTCCGCTTGGAAGCTGGATGGATGCGTGCTTACCCCAACTCTGGTGGTTGATTGGCTCCGAGATCGTGACACCCTTAGCGGTCAGTTCTGTGAGTGTCTTCTCTAAATCGTCGCACATCAAGTAAAACTCGTGTTTCCCATAAACATCTGTAGGATGCACAGCGATCTCTGCAGGAGGCAGTTTGAAGATAAGCCAGCCACCACCGGCGTCAACCCCTGCTAATCCGAGTATGTCGCGGATGAAAGCCCGGTCTGCCTTGGCGTTGGTACTGTAAAGAATAATGTGTGCTGCATTGATCATGTTTCCTTTTCACTCTCCTGTTCATCGACTGTTTCGTTTTGTCGTTACATTGCTTTTCTTAAGGATTTAGAATAAGTTAAGTTTTTTCCTACATCACCGTAAACATCCAAATAATTCCAAATTTATCCATAACAGAACCATGAAGCTTGGAGAAGAAGGTTGGTTGAAGATCCATTACAACATTTCCACCTTCTTTGAGAATGTTCCATGCTTTAATAGCAGGATCCTCATAGTTAAGTTCGACACTAATGCACACTTTTTGTCCTTCTTTAAAGTCACGACTTCCATCAGAACCCATAATGTACCCATTTTCTGTTAATTTTAAATGTGCGTGTAAAACAAGATCTTTATCTCTTTCATCAACACGGAATTCAGGATTTGGAGGCATATCACCATATTTTTGCATAGCAAGCAATTCTCCATCAAAGGCTTCTTGATATAATTTAAAAGCCTCTTCACATTCTCTGTTAAACATTAAATAAGGTTTAATCATTATCCAATCTCCTTCGTCAAATAAAATAGTTTAACTGTAGAGAAATACAATGCCTTTTTACATTGAAACTAGCAATGCAGTTCTTTATTTATTATAACCGAACGTTAGTTCTGTATTCGATCAAATTAAACAAAAACTTTTAAAGACCTAAATTTGATTTACCTTTACTGAACGGGTGCTTTAATTAAAAAATCTGCCATAGTACTGGCGAATTTTTATTATTTTGAATTTTTGAATATTATTGTTATTTCCGAACCGAATGAAATTAATGTTGGTGTCATGTGGTAAGAGAGTTTGACTTAATGAACGATGGAGACCAAACAGCTCCACCAATGTTTTCGTGTGAATATTGTGGGGGAGAATTGTACCCAGAGTATTATAAAGGAGTACACGGAATAGAGTACAATATATCGGATATTCGCTAAACTAAAAAGGATCGGGCGGTTTTTTTGCCCTGTTTTTGTTAAAAAAAGAAGGTGCCCTTAACTTGGGGGCACCCTATTGATGGATGCCCATAAAGGAATGATTAAGGTAAAGAGCAAGTTAAATAAAGGGACGAGTATGGTCCTCTTGTTTCCGAGAGAAGATTAGGGTGAATCTATAAAAAGTGAAAAAAACTCACCGGTCACGCTAACGGGTTCACTTATGTGGTGCAAACATAAAAATCACAGGGAGAAACACACGGTATTTCACATAGGAAATCGTGTGCTTTTTGTTGATATAGCAATATTTATATACAATTTTACAACCCTTTTACATATAAATTCACAATGTAATTCTTAAGTATAGTTCAAATGCCTCTTAACGGGAACCCAGCTGCAATTTTCTTCGGGTTGTCATAATAGAACTATATTCGTTGTTTCAAAATATTACAAATAGGTCTTTACATAAGGATAAACTTCGTTTACTATTCACCTTATAGGGTGTACCTTTCAAAATTTAATAGTCTGTTTGAATAATTGAAAGCGCTCTCCTTAGTGCATAATTATACTCTGAATCTTTTGATTATTTTGAATATTCTGTATTGACATTGTTTTTTTTTGCCCCTATACTAGATTCAGAGACAGAAAATGATCAATTAGTTTTTGAAAGGGGGGTGGGGAATGCAAACACTGGAAACAGTGATTGTTACCGGATATGCAAAAGCTCCTCAGGGAACTTCCATGTATGAAATGTATAAGCACGCGGGAATCGTACTAGAAGTGAATCTGAAAGACCATAGAATTGTTGACGCCGAATTCACCTTTGTAACAGAAATAACGAAAAACTATTTTCAAAAACTGCTGGTAGGCTACTGTCTTCAGGACGGGATTCAGCAGCTGATTGAACGAATTCAAAACTTTTATTTTGCTCCATCTCAGCAAGCGATTATTGTGGCCATCCAGGCTGCAGTTCAACGTTACTGGGATAATGTGAAGTAAATGAATACATAACGTTTGGTTATAATAAAGTGGGGAGATGACCTCTTTCCATGGTCTTATTAAAACCGAGCAGACATGAACACTTTATGAGGAATGCGCATTAAAACGTCATTCTTTATAGAGGATTTATGTCTTGCTCGGTTTTTTTATTATAACCAAGCCGTTAAAATCCATAAAAACTATGGAAAGGAAGGAAATTGAAGATGAGCAAGCTGATAACGTGCAAGGAAGCTATAAAAATGATTAAAAGCGGCTCGCTAATAATGGTAGGAGGATTTGGACTTGTAGGAAGTCCGCTTAGTTTAATAGACGAATTGGCTCAGTCAGAAGTGAGAGATTTAGAGATTATTAGTAATAACCTCGGAGAACCGGGCAAAGGTCTTGGAGTATTAGTAAGGCAAAAACAAGTAAAGAAAGCAATTGGTTCGTATTTTACATCCAATCCGGAGGTAGTAAAAGCCTATCAGGATAAGGAGCTGGAAATAGAGCTCATCCCGCAGGGAACGATGTCTGAAGCTATTCGAGCCGGTGGTGCCGGGCTTGGCGGGTTTTATACACCGGTCAGCGTTGGAACGAAAATTGCCGAAAACAAAGAACAACGCATCCTTAACGGTAAAAAATATGTCTTGTGTGAACCAATTAAAGCTGATTTTGCGTTAATTAAAGCGAAAAAAGCGGATCGATTAGGGAACCTCATTTATAACAAATCGGCAAGAAACTTCAATCCGATGATGGCGACAGCTGCGGATGTAGTCATTGCCGAGGTAGACGAAATTGTGGAGGTAGGCCAAATTTCCCCGGAAGAAATTGTTACACCTCATTTATATGTTGATTTTATCGTAGTGAACGGAGGGGCTTAACTTGAATGTGAAACAATACATTGCCGCAAGAGCAGCGAAGGAATTAAAGCAAGGCGATATCGTTAATTTGGGGATTGGGGTTCCAACGATGGTTGCTGATTTCATTCCACCGGGCGTTCACGTCTTTTTACACTCAGAGAACGGCATTCTTGGAGTAGGTCCGACCCCTGATCAAACGCACATCGATAAGGAGCTTGTCAATGCAGGAAAACTGCCTGTCACAGTAATGGAAGGTTCAGCCTTTTTTGATAGCGCCTCCTCTTTTGCGATGATTCGCGGGGGGCATGTGACAGTCTCGATTTTAGGTGTGCTGCAAATAGATGCCAAGGGGCGAATCGCCAATTGGGCTGTACCGGGAAAAAGTGTTCTTGGTGTAGGAGGAGCGATGGATTTATTAGAAGGATCCAAAAAGATAATAGTGACAACGATGCATACGACTAATCAAGGAGAGTCAAAGATCGTCAAGGAATTAACCTATCCGATTACATCGGAACGAATAGTGGATTTAATAATTACCGATTTAGCCGTATTTTCTGTAAAAAAAGATGGACTTCATCTTATTGAATTGGCCCCTGGAATTTCCCTCAAGGAAGTTCAACAGAAAACAGAAGCGCCTTTCCATATTACTGAATCCATTATAGGGAATGAGGTGAATGCATGATGGTGGTAATCGTAAATGCATTTCGAACTGCTATCGGAAAATTAGGCGGATCACTGGCGGATTCACTCCCGGAGGAGCTCGTATCGACTATCATGAAAAATAATCTTTCTTCTGCCGGTTACGGTGCAAGTATAGTCGATGAAATCATCGTTGGTCAAACGAAGCAGAGTGCCCATGCACCAAATATTGCCAGGGTTGCGTCATTAAAGGCTCTTTTTCCTGAATCGATTCCCGCATATACGGTCCATCGTCAGTGTGGTTCGGGCATGCAGGCTGTCATGAACGGAGCAATGTCCATCTTATCCGGCCAGGCAGATGTCGTTTTGGCCGGTGGAGTGGAAAGCATGTCACAAGCTCCGCATTATACGGTTGGAACTCGATTTGGACCCATGACGGGAAATATAACACTGTATGACTCTAATACAGAAAGTCAGCCTAAATCACAGCCGGCGGATATTTACGGTCGATTCCCAATGGGACAAACAGCTGAGTGGCTCGCTGAAAAATATAACATTAGCCGCATGGAACAAGATGAATTTGCCTTCATGAGTCAGCAGAAAGCGAAACGTGCAATTGAAATGGGTCTTTTTGATGATGAAATCATTCCTGTACCGATAAAGGAAGGGAAAAAGGAGATTAAGGACTTTTCCATTGATGAGTACCCAAGATTGACGGACGTTGAAAAGTTAGGGACCCTAAAACCTGTATTCCAAAAAGATGGATCGGTCACAGCTGGAAACTCATCGGGAAGAAATGATGGTGCCTCCATGCTGATGTTAATGTCGGAAGAAAAATCGAAACAGCTTGGTTTGGTTCCGTTGGCGAGGATTCGCTCCTTTGCTGCAACAGGTGTATCACCGAAAGAAATGGGCATTGGCCGGTTTCCGCATCCAAGCTTGCATTGAAAAAAGCAGATCTTCGTTTAGAAGATATTGATTTAATTGAATTAAATGAAGCGTTTGCAGCCCAAAGCCTTGCATGTTTAAAAGAGTGGGGACTGAAAGGCGAAAACGTGAATGTAAACGGTGGGGCTATTGCTTTAGGCCATCCGCTTGGATGTTCCGGTGCAAGAATCATCACTACATTAGTTCATGAGCTGGAAAAACAAAAACGCCAATACGGCCTCGCGACGATTTGTGTAGCAGGCGGATTAGGAATGGCGATGGTGGTGGAAAGATGGACAGAATAAAAAAAGACTATGTATTTCATCGCGATTTAAAAAAGGAGTACCCAATCATCACTCACGGTGAAGGAGTCTATCTCATCGATGAAGATGGGAAAACATATTTGGATGCTTGTTCAGGTGCGGTTGCGGCAAACTTGGGTCACGGGATAGCTTCAATAGGAGATGCTATGGCAGAACAAGCAAAAAAGGCAGCTTTCGTCCATACAATGCGGTTTGAAACGAAAGCATTGCATAAATTGGCTGAAACAATAGGAAAAATGACTCCGGACCATTTAAATAGAGTGTATTTTACCACCGGAGGCTCAGAAGCAAATGAAAGTGCTTTGAAGTTGGCACGGCAATATCACAGGGATGCTGGCAGACAGCAAAAGCATATTGTGATTGGGCGCTGGCAATCGTATCATGGCAACACAATTGGTTCTTTATCGGCAGGGGGAGATGTCAAAAGAAGGCATGCATACACTCCTAATCTATTAAACTATGCGCACGTTTATTCTCCGTATTGCCATCGATGTCCGTATGGCCGTCAAAAAGATGATTGTCTTGCTAAAGAAAATTTGACGTGTTTGACAGATATTGAAAGAACCATTTTAGAGCTTGGTCCCGAGAATGTGTCGGCATTTATCGTTGAACCGATTGTCGGAAGCCAGCAGGGTGCCGTTCCGCCGCCGCCCGGGTATTTTGAGAAAGTTCGGGAACTGTGTGACCGATACGAAATCGTCTTGATCATCGATGAAGTGATGACAGGATTCGGCCGTACTGGTACTAACTTCGCGACGGAACAGCTTGGAATTGAACCTGATATCATCACCTTTGGAAAAGGGGTTTCGGCCGGATATGCTCCGCTTGCCGGAATGATCGTTCATGATCGATTAATTAACGGCTCATTCAAAACAGTGACGGGAAATTCATACATGGCTATACATATAGTGGGCATCCTGTGGCAGTGGCAGCCGGTCTAGCTGCAATGCACGTATATGATCGAGATAAAGTGCTGGAAAACGTGAATGAACAAGGTCCTTACCTTGTCGACCGACTATTAGAGTTGAAGCAAAAACATTCCTATATATCCGATATTCGAGGCAGAGGACTATTAATCGGAATGGAACTTGTAAAGGACCGTGAGCATGATCAACTGTTCGATCCATCTGAAAAAGCCGCTGAAACATTAAATGGAATTGCGATGGAACTCGGTGCCGTTTTTTATCCGGGCACCGGTTCAATTGACGGTATAAAGGGAGAACATCTCATCATCAGTCCTCCTTTAAATGTCACAAAAGAAGAAATTGATGAGATGGTGAGAATTTTAGATAGAGCATTCACGATATTCAAGGAGCAAATTAGAAAGGATGAGACATATGAAATTACAAAATAAAACAGATGAAATTCAAGAAAAAGCACGAAAGCATTTATCGCCGGTTATGACAAGGGTGACAGAACTTGTCATCGAAAAAGCACATGGCGCCAAATTTTGGACAACGGACGGCGATGAATATATCGATTTCGTTTCGGGGGTGGCCGTCAATGCAGTCGGACATACGAATGAAAAAATGGTTGAAGCCATTAAAAAGCAAGCAGAGAACTTGATCCATCTTGGATTGAACTACGGTTATTATGAAACGGCAGCAAATTTAGCGGAAAAGCTTGCTCACATTACACCGGGAAATTTAGACACGGTCTTTTTCTCCAATTCGGGTGCAGAAGCCATAGACGGTTCGCTTAAATTAGCAAAGGCGGCTACAGGCAGACCGGCCATCATTGCTTTTGAAGGATCATTTCACGGACGGACATTAGGCGCAACAGCCATTACGGCTTCAAGCTCTAAATACCGTCGTTATTATGAACCGATTTTAGGTGAAGTGTACCACGTCCCATACCCGTATCCTAGCCAATTGAAAAACATTAAAGAAGACGAAGTAAACGAGTATTGCTTGAATCAGCTTCAAAAACTGTTTGATTTACGAGTGGACCCTTCCCGTGTAGCGGCCATCATCATTGAACCGGTAATGGGGGAAGGCGGTTATTATCCGGCACCGCCAAGCTTTTTGCAGGCATTAAGAAACATTACGGAAGAGCACGGCATTTTGCTTATCTTTGACGAAGTACAAACAGGGTTTGGCCGTACAGGAAAAATGTTTGCTGCAGAGCATGCCAATGTGACTCCTGATATTTTAGTACTGGCAAAGGCCTTATCCGGTGGCATGCCCCTTGGTGCCATCGTAGCAAATCGAGAGCTTCATGAAAAATGGCCGACAGCAGGCCATGGTTCGACATTTGGCGGAAATCCGGTTTCTTGTGCTGCAGCCCTGGCAAATATTGAGGTGATTGAAGAAGAGAAGTTGGTAGAACGAAGTGCAACGCTTGGAGCAGAGATAGTCGACCGGCTTCAAAATTCAGTCGGACATTTACCTGGCATTGTTGAAGTCAGGGGAGTGGGCATGATGATCGGTATTGAATTCGACCAGCAATCTTCAGTTACGCTTGTACCGAAGATTAAATCGAAGGCACTGGAAGGCGGCTTGCTCATAATGAACTGTGGTGTAAGCGGCAAACAATCCGATTAATGCTCCCGCTTAATATACAAGAAGATGTGCTGGATAAGGGATTAACGATTTTGGAAGATGTTATATCAGAAACGGTCGTAGGGAACTAATCTTCATTTTTCCATGGGTACCACAGAAAAGGAGGTCACATTTATGACTAATCAAATTAAACACAAGATTCTTCAGGGAGAGCTTTATATAAATGGGAAATGGGTAAGTGAACCTGATCAATCCTACTTTGAAAGTTTGAATCCGGCTACCCGAGAGCTTGTCGGGATATGTGCCGCAGCTACAAGAGAGCAAGTGAATGATGCGGTCGAAAAAGCGAATGCAGCCTATTCACAATGGAAGAACATCCCTATTCCGGAACGGGCAGCTTATTTAACGAAAGCGGCTCAAGTGTTTGAAACACGCAAAGAAGAATTGGCTCGAGTCATGACAATGGAGATGGGCAAGGTGCTTACGGAGTCTTTAGGGGAAGTAGGAGTGGTCAGTGCTACTGCTCAATATATGTCAGGAGAAGCCGACGCCTCTTTGGAGAAACAGTTCCTGCAGGGTTCCCGGATCGAAACGTGAGAATGGTGCGCGAACCGCTTGGAGTTGCGGCATGTATTACTCCTTGGAACTTCCCGGTGTCGCTTGCCTCTTACAAAATTTTCTCCGCTCTGATTGCAGGTAATACTGTCGTATGGAAGCCGGCTTCGGAGGTAGCGTTATCGGCAAAGATTTTCGTAGAAATACTGGATGAATCAGGATTGCCGGCAGGGGTGCTGAACTTGATTACAGGCTCGGGAAGTACAGTCGGGCGAACCCTTGCTCTGCATCCGGATGTTAAACTCATTTCTTTCACAGGCTCAACAGAAGTCGGACAACAGCTTGCTGAAATGAGTAGTAAAACGTTAAAACGGATTTCTTTAGAATTGGGCGGAAAAAATGCGGTCATCGTTTTGAAGGATGCGGACTTGGAAAAAGCGGCGGATGGAATCGTTAAATCAGCGTTTACAACAACCGGTCAGCGCTGTACAGCGGCAAGCAGGGTTATTGTCGATCGTTCAGTCAAGGAGCAGCTCGTCCAAAAAGTGGTACAACTAACAAAGTCTATGAAAATAGGAAACGGTCTTGAAGCAGGGAATCAAGTTGGTCCTCTTGTAAATGCAGATCAGCTTAACACAGTTGAAAAATATGTGAAAACTGCGATTGAACAAGGCGGGAAAATTGTATCAGGCGGTCAGCGTGTCACAGAATTGGGCGGCTATTATTATGAGCCGACAATCATTGAAAACGTAAAGCCGTCGGATGTAATAGCACAGGAAGAAATATTTGGTCCTGTACTTGCCATCATTGAAGTAGATTCCTATGAAGAAGCAATGGAAGTAAATAATGGGACCATTTATGGGTTATCCACTGCCATTTATACAGAGAGCCTTCATTATGCGAACCGTGCTTCTAAGGAAGCAGTAAGCGGACTTGTCTATATTAATAACGGAACGTCCAATGCCGAGATGGGGGTGGCATTTGGGGGGATGAAAATGTCCGGAAACGGCCACCGTGAAGTTTCCCATCATGCATTCGATGTCATGACAGAGTGGAAGTCCATCTATACGAACTATTGATGAACGGTTATGTCTAATACGGAGGGGGAGCATATGAGGAAACACCGTATTGGACAACCCTGGATATGCACGCCAATTTAAGCGAAAAAATGATTGATTACACACCGCTTCATTTTGGATTTAAAACATACCCGCATATTGATATGTATGAACAAGGCGTTCATGCGGCGATTGCTTTATTAAAACAAGTAAAAAAGGGTACGACTTATTACGCTTCTTTTGAAAAATTGCCGATGATACCTCCATCTATCAATATGAGAACGGCAGAGGGTCCGATGCATAAAATGATCGAATGGGCGAAACAAGCTGAAGAGGATGAGGGAATTTACAATGTGTCCGTATTTGGCGGGTTTCCTTACTCGGATATTCCTTTAGCAGGTGCAAGTGTGCTAGTTGTAGCGCTCGATCCTGAAAAAGGAAAAGAAACGGCTGAAAAGCTAGCTTCCTTGTTTTGGAGTGTAAGAGAAGAATTTATCATGGATTTGCCCAGTGTGAAAGAAGGACTGAAAATGGCATTGGCGATAGAAGAGGCCTTTCCAATCGTGCTGGCGGATATCTCAGATAATCCGTTAAGCTGCGGGAGCGGGGATACAACAGAGCTGCTTCGAGAAATGGTGCACTTGAATATTCCTGACTCATTGTTTGGAGGACTCTACGATCCCGAATCCATTGAGGCTTGCCTTAATGCCGGAGCCGGAAACAAGGTATCGTTGTCTCTTGGAGGGAAAGTATCGCCAGAATTTGGGGAACCCGTTCAGGTCGAAGCAACGGTCGTTGCTCTATCAGACGGTATATTTCACAATTCAGGGCCCTTCAATCAGCATTTAAAAGTGGATTTAAAGGGAACGGCACACATTCGTGTGGGCGAGATGGACGTCCTGCTTATTGGAAGGCCGATGTCAGCAAATGATCCGGAAATGTTTCGTCATATCCGCCTTGAGCCTTTGACAAAGAAAATTCTTGGGTTAAAAGCTAAAAATCATTTCCGGGCAGCGTTTGAACCGATTGTCTGCCGTATTATTTATGTGGACGCACCCGGTGTTGCTTCCAATCGTTTAACAACATTTACGTATCGGCACATTCCAAGGCCTATACCGCCGTTGGATGCTGTCGAATATGAAGTGGAACAGAGGAGGAAGGAAAAGTGGAAACAATAAACAAACCCTTTTTTGTCGAAGTACCGTCTTCATTGAACCCGGAACAGCTCAAAATGATGATGGAGCTTGAGAAAGATGCGTTTCCAGGATTAGGAGCAGTAGATGAACAAGCCCTTGTCCCGCTTACACGCTACGGGAAACTCATTCAATACCGGCAGCAAAATGATCCAACGCCGATTGCGGTTTGCGAAGTGATGAGAGCTTACAATGATATTCACAAAGCCTACATTTTTGGATTTTATGTCCGCTCCGACCAGCAAGGGAAAGGAATAGGGAAATTATTCTTTCAGGAAATTTATCCGATTTTAAAACAAGATGGATTTCATAAGGTTTGCTTAACGGTCAGCACTGAAAACAAGGCAGCCGTTAAGTTATATGAAAAATTAGGATTTACTGTAAAAGAGACGAGATTCGATGAATTTGGCGAAGGGGAAAATCGCTATTATATGGAATACCTCATTTCTTAATAAAGTAACTATCAGAGGAGAATTTATCAAAAATGGTCAATAAAAAACAGGCTAATTTTAGGAGGAGTTTATGATGAGAAACAATTTATTCAAACCGAAAAGACATTGGAAAGAAATCGAGCTTTGGAAAGATGTAACGGAGGAGCAATGGAACGATTGGGTTTGGCAGCTGAC
>JAMQCR010000004.1 GCA_023702235.1 Neobacillus pocheonensis
TGGAGAGTTTGATCGGCTCAGGACGAACGCTGGCGGCGTGCCTAATACATGCAAGTCGAGCGAATCATTAGGAGCTTGCTCCTATTGGTTAGCGGCGGACGGGTGAGTAACACGTGGGCAACCTGCCTGTAAGACTGGGATAACTTCGGGAAACCTTAAGTGCAACCGGATAATCCTTTTCCTCTCATGAGGGAAAGTTGAAAGATGGCGTCACGCTATCACTTACAGATGGTGCGGCGCATCAAACAGCCAGTCGGTGAGGAACGGCTGACCAAGGCGACGATGCGTAGCCGACCTGAGAGGGTGATCTGCCACATGGATGATAATTTAGACTCCTACGGGAGGCAGCAGTAGGGAATTTTCCGCAATGGACGGATGCCTGACGGAGCAACGCCGCGTGAGCGATGAAGTTTTGGGTCGTAAAGCTCTGTCGTTAGGGAAGAACAAGTATCGGAGTAACTGCCGGTACCTTGACGGTACCTAACCAGAAAGCCACGGCTAACTACGTGCCAGCAGCCGCGGTAATACGTAGGTGGCAAGCGTTGTCCGGAATTATTGGGCGTAAAGCGCGCGCAGGCGGTCCTTTAAGTCTGATGTGAAAGCCCACGGCTCAACCGTGGAAGGGCGATTTGCAAACTGGAACTGAGCCGCAGAAGAGGAAGTGGAATTCCACGTGTAGCGGTGAAATGCGTAGAGATGTGGAGGAACACCAGTGGCGAAGGCGACTTTTTGGTCTGTAACTGACGCTGAGGCGCGAAAGCGTGGGGAGCAAACAGGATTAGATACCCTGGTAGTCCACGCCGTAAACGATGAGTGCTAAGTGTTAGAGGGTTTCCGCCCTTTAGTGCTGCAGCTAACGCATTAAGCACTCCGCCTGGGGATAACTTGCAAGGCTGAAACTCAAAGGAATTGACGGTGGCCTGCACAAGCGGTGGAGCATGTGGTTTAATTCGAGCAACGCGAAGAACCTTACCAGGTCTTGACATCCTCTGACAATCCTAAGCAGGACGTTCCCCTTCGGGGGGACAGTAGTGACAGGTGGTGCATGGTTGTCGTCAGCTCGTGTCGTGAGATGTTGGGTTAAGTCCCGCAACGAGCGCAACCCTCTATCTTAGTTGCCAGCATTCAGTTGGGCACTCTAAGGTGACTGCCGGTGACAAACCGGAGGAAGGTGGGGATGACGTCAAATCATCATGCCCCTTATGACCTGGGCTACACACGTGCTACAATGGATGGTACAAAGGGCTGCAAAACCGCAAGGTTAAGCCAATCCCATAAAACCATTCTCAGTTCGGATCGGAGGCTGCAACTTGCCTACATGAAGCCGGAATTCGCTAGTAATCGCGGATCAGCATGCCGCGGTGAATACGTTCCTGTGGCCGGGAGACACCGCCCGTCACACCACGAGAGTTTGTAACACCCGAAAGTCGGTGGGGTAACCGGAAGGAGCCAGCCGCCTAGGTGGGACAGATGATTGGGGTGAAGTCGTAACAAGGTAGCCGTATCGGAAGGTGCGGCTGGATCACCTCCTTTCTAAGGATATAAGCTGGACGCACCGCCCAGACAAAACAGTTTGTTTATTACACGTTCTTTGTTTGTTTAGTTTCGAGGGAGCAATTCTAAGTCCGATCTGAAAGGCTTTTTTTATTCGTTCCTTGAAAACTAGATAATCGTAAAGAAGAAGTCAAAGTAAAACATCGAGTCATCGCCATTTTAGTTATTCGTTTCTTTTTAATAAGAGAAACAAACCTTTGAGGTTAAGTTAGAAAGGCGTACGGTGAGCGCCTGGCACTAGGAGCCGATGAAAATGATGAGATGAACACCGATATGCTTCGGGGAGCTGTAAGTAAGCTTTGATCCGGAGATTTCCGAATGGGGAAACCCATGGTTCGTAATGAAACAGTATCTTTACCTGAATACATAGGGTAGCGAAGGCATACCCGGGGAACTGAAACATCTAAGTACCCGGAGGAAGAGAAAGCAAACGCGATTCCTGAGTAGCGGCGAGCGAAACGGGACATAGCCCAAACCAAGAGGCTTGCCTCTTGGGGTTGTAGGACACTCAACATGGAGTTACAAAGGAACGGGTAGATGAAGCGATCGGAAAGGTCCGTCATAGAAGGAACAACCTGGTAGCTCAGCTTTGTTCCTGAGTGGATCCTGAGTATGGCCGGACACGTGAAATCCGGTCATAAGCAGGAAGGACGATCTCCCAAGGCTAAATACTCCCTAGTGACCGATAGTGAACCAGTACCGTGAGGGAAAGGTGAAAAGCACCCCGGAAGGGGAGTGAAATAGTTCCTGAAACCGTGTGCCTACAAGTAGTCAGAGCCCGTTTATGGGTGATGGCGTGCCTTTTGTAGATGAAAATGGCGAGTTACGATTACATGCAAGGTTAAGTTGAAAAGACGGAGCCGCAGCGAAAGCGAGTCTGAATAGGGCGAATTAGTATGTGGTCGTAGACCCGAAACCAGGTGATCTACCCATGTCCAGGGTGAGTTCTAGGTAACACTGGATGGATGCCCTTAACCCGACGCACGTTGAAAAGTGCGGGATGAGGTGTGGGTAGCGGAGAGTTTTATCAACTTGGAGATAGCTGGTTCTCTCCGAAATAGCTTTAGGGCTAGCCTCACGAGAAGAGTCTTGGAGGTAGAGCACTGTTTGGACGAGGTGCCTTTATCGGGTTACCGAATTCAGACAAAACTCCGAATGCCAGACTTATCCGTGGGAGTCAGACTGCGAGTGATAAGATCCGTAGTCAAAGGAAAGAGCCCAGAAGACCAACCAGCTAAGGTCCCAAAGTATACGTTAAGTGGAAAAGGATGTGGAGTTGCTTAGACAACTAGGATGTTGGCTTAGAAGCAGCCACCATTTAAAGAGTGCGTAATAGCTCACTGGTCGAGTGACTCTGCGCCGAGTGAGTCTGGGCTAAACGTATCACCGAAGCTGTGGATCGACATCGTTGATGTCAGTGGTATATGTTCTAAGGGCGTTGAAGCTAGACCGTAAGGACTGGTGGAGCGCTTAGAAGTGAGAATGCCGGTATGAGTAGCGAAAGACTAGTGACTCTATTTATCTAATGCCTGAGGTTTCCCTGAGGAAGGTCGTCCGCTCAGGGTGAGTTGGGACCTAAGCCGAAACCTGAAAGGCGTAGGCGATGGACAACAGGTTGATATTCCTGTACCACCTCTCAATTCGTTCCAGCAATGGGGGGACGCAGGAGGATAGGGTAAGCGCGCTGTTGGATATGCGCGTCTAAGCAGTTAGGCTGCAAAGTGAGGCAAATTGATCTGCGTCAGGCCGGAGCTGTGATAGCGAGGGAAATTTAGTACCGAGTTCCTGATTCCACACTGCCAGAAAAGCCTCTAGCGACAGCAAAAAGGTGCCCGTACCGCAAACCGACACAGGTAGGCGAGGAGAGAATCCTAAGGTGAGCGAGAGAACTCTCGTTAAGGAACTCGGCAAAATGACCCCGTAACTTCGGGAGAAGGGGTGCCTCTCGGGGTGAATAGCCTCGAAGAGCCGCAGTGAGATGGCCCAGGCGACTGTTTAGCAAAAACACAGGTCTCTGCGAAGCCGCAAGGCGAAGTATAGGGGCTGACGCCTGCCCGGTGCTGGAAGGTTAAGAGGAGGGGTTAGCGTAAGCGAAGCTCTGAATCGAAGCCCCAGTAAACGGTGGCCGTAACTACAACGGCTTGAAGGTAGCGAATCTTGTCGGGGTAAGTTCCGACCCGCACGAAAGGTGTAACGATCTGGGCACTGTCTCAACGAGAGACTCGGTGAAATTATAGTACCTGTGAAGATGCAGGTTACCCGCGACAGGACGGCAAGTACTCGTGGAGCTTTACTGTAGCCTGATATTGAATTTTGGTACAGCTTGTACAGGATAGGTAGGAGCCTGAGAAGCCGGAGCGCTAGCTTCGGTGGAGGCGTCGGTGGGATACTACCCTGGCTGTATTGAAATTCTAACCCGCACCCGATTGGGTGGGAGACAGTGTCAGGTGGGGATTGACTGGGCGGTCGCCTCCTAATAGGTAACGGAGGCGCCCAAAGGTTCCCTCAGAATGGTTGGAAATCATTCCTGAGTGTAAAGGCATAAGGGAGCTTGACTGCGAGACCTACAAGTCGAGCAGGACGAAAGTCGGGCTTAGTGATCCGGTGGTTCCGCATGGAAGTGGCCATCGCTCAACGGATAAAAGCTACCCCGGGGATAACAGGCTTATCTCCCCCAAGAGTCCACATCGACGGGGAGGTTTGGCACCTCGATGTCGGCTCATCGCATCCTGGGGCTGTAGTCGGTCCCAAGGGTTGGGCTGTTCGCCCATTAAAGCGGTACGCGAGCTGGGTTCAGAACGTCGTGAGACGGTCGGTCCCTATCCGTCGTGGGCGCAGGAAATTTGAGAGGAGCTGTCCTTAGTACGAGAGGACCGGGATGGACGCACCGCTGGTGTACCAGTTGTCTTGCCAAAGGCATCGCTGGGTAGCTATGTGCGGACGGGATAAGTGCTGAAAGCATCTAAGCATGAGCCCCCTCAAGATGAGATTTCCCATAGCGTCAAGCTAGTAAGAACCCTGAAAGATGATCAGGTTGATAGGTCAGAGGTGGAAGCGCGGTGACGTGTGGAGCTGACTGATACTAATCGTTCGAGGACTTAACCTGAAACGAAATGCGGAGGCGACTGTTCAACTTCGACAGACGTTGGAGAGCCGGCACGACAAATCCCGGTTTTGGATTTATCAGAACAGATGAAAACGGCCAGAAGTTAGGAGCCGCAGCTAGACATTTTTAAAGCGAACTCGATTTTACAAAACTTCTTCTACATTATCTAGTTTTGAGGGAATGAAACCTCAAAATAAATAGTCTGGCAATTAAGGCGAGAAGGTCACACCCGTTCCCATACCGAACACGGAAGTTAAGCTTCTCAGCGCCGATGGTAGTTGGGACTTTGTCCCTGTGAGAGTAGGACGTTGCCAGGCAAGTGAAGGACAATCCGATTAGGGTTGTCTTTTTTGTGTGGAGATATAGTGATGGATGAGGCAGGCAGGTAAAATATTAAAAGTGGAAGGTAAAATGATGAAAGCGGCACGTAAAAGTGAATACTTTAAGAAAAGGAAACTTTAATGGGAAGGGACAATACGTTAAATTAGGATCCAATTTAAATAAATTTAGGGGAAATTCTTAGGTCCAGTCTTTTGTGGCACAATAGTTTTATGATGGTCGCTATTATTTGATCATTAATATTGTTTATGTATCTTTTTTTACAATTCGAAATGATATTAACATTAAAAGGCCAGCGTTATTAGCAGCGTTCCATAGACGCTTGAGGTGGTTATTTATATCCTTGGTCTTGGTCTTGTTTTGAAGAATCTAAATAAAATTCAAAATCTGGTTGCGTATGCGAATAGGCTATGGAATTTGGGCGAAATTGTGAAAAGAGGGAAATTGTTTCATGAGTAAAGATAGAAAGAAAATGACCTTTGAGGTTCAGGAAAATGAAACAATCGAAGAATGCCTCGAGCGAATCAAAAACCAGGGGTATAGTCCAACTAGACGGACGGAGAAGCCGATTTTTCAAGAGGTCATAAAAGGCAGTGAAACGACATATGAACCAGTTGGAAGGCAAATCATTTTTGAAGCCAGGGTAATCGACAAAAGCGAACATTAAATTTACCAATTAAAAAAATGTTCGTTTTTATTTACCATTTACGGTGATAATTGTTAATATAGAGGTATCGAAAAGTTCATAAAGTAAAACCCTCGTATAATAATGGGAATACTGCCATGAGTTTCTACCCAATTGCCTAAGATTGGACTGATGAGGGGAGTGGATGATGCCAGAAGTGTTAACTCACTTCCAGGTATTTTTCTGTTCAAATTTCCAGCCCGGACAGACTGCTTTCTCTCAACCGAAATTGGGGAAAGTGTCTGTTAGGGCTTTTTATATTGGAAAAAGTTTGAGGAGGAACAAACATGAACCCGAAAGTATCGGTCATAATGGGGAAACGATGAAGCATGCATGTGAAACACTTGATCGCTTAGACATCCCATACGAAAAAAAAGTTGTCTCTGCACATCGGACACCTGATTTAATGTTTGATTATGCGGATTCTGCACGAAATAGAGGAATAAAGGTAATAATTGCAGGTGCAGGTGGAGCAGCACACTTACCAGGAATGGTAGCAGCCAAAACTACACTACCTGTTATTGGGATTCCAGTTCAATCAAAAGCACTAAATGGCTTAGACTCTTTATTATCCATTGTTCAGATGCCAGCGGGAGTACCTGTTGCGACTGTCGCAATCGGAAAAGCGGGGGCAACAAATGCCGGTTTACTCGCCGCTCAAATTTTATCGATAACTGATCTAGAATTGGCGGAACGTCTCGAAAGAATGCGTCAGGAGGCAAAAGTAGCCGCAATAGAAAGCAGTGATGAACTTGTCTAACAAAGTTATTTTACCTGGTCATACTATAGGGATTATTGGAGGCGGCAATTGGGCAGAATGATGGCACTCTCTGCAAGAGAAATGGGCTATCGAATTGCTGTACTGGATCCTACCGTGGATTCACCTTGTGGTCAAATAGCTGACGAGAGAATAATCGCTGCCTATGATGATATGGATGCAATCAAGGAGTTAGCTGATAAGAGCAATGTGATAACTTATGAATTTGAAAATATTGATTCAGCGGCACTCTCCTGGCTTTGCGAGAATGCCTATGTACCGCAGGGAAAAAAACTACTCGAGATTTCTCAAGACCGAATTAACGAAAAACGAGCCATTCAAATGGCTGGAGTACAAGTGGCACCGTATGTTGAAATTTATTCAATAAATGACATCTATGATAGTATCAAGAAGTTGGGTTTACCAGCTGTTTTGAAAACATCACGTGGTGGGTACGATGGAAAAGGCCAAATGGTCATTCATAACGAGCAGGAAATTGAAGTAGCAGCAAAATTATTGGAGTATGGCAGCTGTGTTCTTGAAAAATGGGTTTCTTTTAAAAAAGAGATTTCCATAATCGTTACGAGAAGTATGAATCGTGATACAGCCGTTTTTCCTGTAGCTGAAAATGTTCATATAAACAATATTCTTCATCAAACGATTGTTCCGGCTAGAATAAGCAAGGTAGCCGAAGAAAAAGCCATCCATTTTGCTACAAAACTGGCGGACGCTTTTCAGTTAATCGGAATACTGGCTGTCGAAATGTTTTTAACTGAAGATGATACGATTTATATTAATGAGCTTGCTCCAACCTCATAACTCAGGGCACTATTCCATCGAAGCTTGTGAAACTTCACAATTTGAACAGCATATCAGAGCGGTGTGTAATTTACCACTTGGAAGCACCGAGCTATTAAAACCTGCAGTTATGGTCAACCTATTAGGGCAACATCAATCTCGTATGTTGGAGAGAATTTCAGAAGTGACGGATTGGAAAGTTCACTTTTACGGTAAAAAGGAACCAAAGCTTAATCGGAAAATGGGGCATGTCACCCTACTTCGCGAGTCAGTAGAAACAGCTCTTAAGGAAGCTGCAAATAGCGGTATTTGGGATCGAGTGCTTGAAAAAGTCTAGGAAAAAATTTTCAGAAAAATGTTTGGAGGATAAAAGATGATTGATCGTTATACAAGACCTGAAATGGGTGCGATATGGACGGAGGAAAACCGTTTTAAAGCCTGGCTTGAGGTGGAGATTCTTGCCTGTGAGGCATGGTCAAAGCTAGGGGATATTCCGAAAGCAGATGTGGAAAAAATTCGTGAAAAAGCCTCATTCAATATTGAACGGATTAAGGAAATTGAAGAGGAAACACGGCATGATGTGGTTGCCTTTACTCGTGCAGTATCAGAAACATTGGGTGAGGAACGAAAATGGGTTCATTACGGGTTAACATCTACTGATGTTGTGGATACGGCTCTTTCTTATTTATTGAAGCAGGCAAACACCATATTACAAAAGGACCTTGAAAACTTTGTTGAGATTTTAAAGAACAAAGCGATTGAGCATAAACTTACTGTCATGATGGGACGGACACATGGAGTCCATGCGGAGCCAACAACATTTGGTTTGAAGCTTGCACTTTGGTATGAAGAAATGAAACGGAACCTTGAGCGTTTTAAGCAGGCTGCAGAGGGTGTCGAATTCGGTAAAATTTCTGGGGCAGTCGGTACGTATGCCAATATTGATCCTTTTGTTGAAAAATATGTATGTGAGCAGCTTGGCGTAAAAGCCGCACCAATTTCTACGCAGACGTTACAGCGGGACCGACACGCCCATTACATGGCGACAATCGCTTTGATTGCAACTTCAATTGAAAAGTTTGCTGTTGAAGTCCGTGGACTGCAAAAAAGTGAGACACGTGAAGTCGAGGAATTTTTTGCTAAAGGACAAAAAGGTTCATCAGCGATGCCGCACAAACGGAACCCAATTGGCTCGGAAAATATGACGGGGATTGCCCGTGTAATTCGCGGCTATATGCTGACTGCTTATGAAAATGTACCGCTTTGGCATGAACGTGATATTTCACATTCTTCAGCAGAACGGATTATCCTGCCGGATGCGACAATTGGGTTGAATTATATGCTAAATCGCTTTGGCAATATTATTAAAAACTTGACTGTTTATCCAGAAAATATGAAGCGAAACATGGCCGGACGCTTGGCCTGATTTACTCACAGCGTGTGCTTCTTGCTCTTATTGATAAAGGATTATCAAGAGAAGAGGCTTACGATACTGTGCAACCGAAGGCGATGGAGGCATGGGAAAAGCAAGTTCCTTTCCGTGATTTGATTGAAGCAGAAGCAAAAATTACAACTTTGCTATCGCCAGAAGAAATTGCCGGTTGTTTTGATTACAACTATCATTTGCAACATGTAAATACGATTTTTGACCGTTTAGGCTTAAATGAATAATTAAGGGGGCATGCTTTGCCCCTCTATCCCGAAGATTCCTACTATTGCGAAACCTGGAGGCGTTCCTTATGAAAGAACTTCTATATGAAGGAAAAGCGAAAAGAATTTATACAACAGAAAATGAACAGATCGTTTTGGTTGAGTACAAGGATTCAGCAACAGCTTTTAATGGGGAAAAGAAAGCAAACATAACCGGTAAAGGACGTTTAAACAATGAGATTACTAGTTTGCTATTTTTAAAATTAAAAGAGCAGGGAATTGAATCACACTTTATCGAGCGTCTTTCTGAAACCGAACAGCTTGTCAAAAGAGTAACCATTATCCCGCTCGAAACGGTTGTACGGAATGTAGCAGCTGGCAGCTTTTCAAAAAGATTAGGGGTCGAAGAAGGTAGGGAATTAACGACACCAATCGTTGAGTTTTATTTGAAAAATGATGAACTTGGTGACCCGCTTTTAACAATCGATCACATTCTTGAGCTTAAAATAGCAACGGCGAGGAAGTAGCCATCTTAAGAGAAAAGGCATTGGAAATAGATGCAGTTTTATCGAGCTTTTTTGGCGGGCTTGGCATTCGTCTTATCGATTTTAAATTAGAGTTTGGTAAAGACCAAGAAGGTCAAATTTTACTTGCAGACGAAATATCTCCAGATACATGTAGACTATGGGATAAACAGACGAATGAAAAGCTCGATAAGGATGTATTCCGCCGTGACTTAGGAAGTTTAACAGATGCCTATGAAAATATTTTAGCGAGATTAGGAGGAAGACAGCATGTATAAAGTGAAGGTGTATGTCACGTTAAGAGAAAGTGTTCTAGACCCACAAGGTAAGCCGTAGAAAACTCCTTACACTCTTTAAATTATCGTGAAGTGGCTGACGTAAGAATCGGTAAATATATGGAACTGACAATCGAGAAATCAGACCGTGACATAAACGACGTGGTAAATGAGATTTGCACAAACCTTTTAGCTAATCCGGTCATTGAAGATTACCGTTATGAAGTAGAGGAGTGTGTTTCTCAGTGAAATTTGCGGTAATCGTCTTTCCGGGGTCTAATTGCGACGTTGATATGTACCACGCCATCAAAGACGAACTCGGGGAACAAGTTGAATATGTTTGGCATGATGCTGAAAGCTTAGAGGAGTTTGATGGAATCTTACTACCAGGAGGCTTTTCGTATGGTGATTATCTACGCACGGGGGCAATTGCCAGATTCAGCAATGTAATGAAGGAAGTAATAAAAGCTGCCGAAGCAGGCAAGCCGATTTTAGGTGTATGCAATGGGTTTCAGATCTTACTTGAGGCAGGATTGCTTCCTGGGGCTATGAGAAGAAATGAAAGTTTATCGTTTATCTGTAAGCCGGTTGAATTAAAGGTAGAAAACAATAAAACCATGTTTACGGTCGGGCTTACTGAAGGGCAAACGATTACGGTACCGATTGCACATGGTGAAGGAAATTATTATTGTGACGAGACAACTCTAGCAAACTTAAAAGCGAATAACCAAATCGTGTTTACCTATCAACAAAACCCGAATGGCAGTCTGGCTGATATTGCCGGTATCGTCAATGAAAAAGGGAATGTTCTTGGAATGATGCCCCACCCTGAAAGAGCGGTTGATGAGCTTTTGGGTGGTGCCGATGGACTAAAATTGTTTCAATCGATTGTAAAGCATTGGAGGGAAACAAATGTTGTTAACGCTTGAACCAAATCCGAACCAGATTAAATCAGAAAAAGTATATCAGCAAATGGGTTTGTCCGACGCGGAATTTACACTGATTGAGAACATTCTTGGACGTACACCGAACTATACGGAAACAGGACTGTTTTCGGTGATGTGGTCTGAACATTGCAGCTATAAAAATTCTAAGCCTGTCCTTAGAAAATTCCCGGTAACAGGTGAGCGTGTCCTACAGGGACCAGGCGAAGGTGCTGGAATTGTTGACATCGGCGATAACCAAGCTGTTGTTTTTAAAATCGAAAGCCATAACCATCCTTCCGCCATTGAACCATATCAAGGTGCTGCAACAGGTGTAGGCGGGATTATCCGAGATGTTTTCTCAATGGGAGCACGTCCTATTGCCATGTTAAATTCACTCAGATTCGGTGAGCTTGATTCTGCTCGTGTCCGTTATTTATTCAAAGAAGTAGTCGCAGGGATTGCAGGTTATGGAAATTGTATCGGCATCCCGACAGTCGGCGGAGAAATTCAATTCGAGCCTTGTTATGAAGGAAATCCGTTAGTTAACGCGATGTGTGTCGGTCTAATTGATCATAAGGATATTAAAAAAGGTCAGGCACATGGTGAGGGCAATACGGTTATGTATGTAGGAGCTAAAACAGGACGTGACGGGATCCATGGTGCGACGTTTGCCTCCGAGGAGTTAACGGAACAATCGGATGAAAACCGTCCAGCTGTTCAAGTTGGCGACCCTTTTATGGAAAAGCTCCTTTTAGAGGCATGTTTAGAGCTTATTCATTATGATGCCCTTGTTGGGATTCAGGATATGGGGGCAGCAGGATTAGTTAGTTCGTCTGCTGAAATGGCAAGTAAAGCTGGCATGGGTATCGAAATGAACTTAGATCTTGTTCCACAACGAGAAACAGGAATGACGGCATATGAAATGATGTTATCTGAATCCCAGGAGCGGATGCTTATCGTTGTTCAAAAAGGAAGAGAACAAGAAATCGTTGATCTTTTTGCGAAATATGGATTAGAAGCAGTAGGTATCGGTACGGTTACAAGTGATAAAATGCTGCGCCTTATCCATAAAGGAGAAATTGTTGCAGATGTACCGGTAGATGCATTAGCAGAAGATGCCCCGGTATATCAAAAGCCTTCACAGGAACCTAGCTATTTTGCAGAGTTTCAAGCTATGGAGAATGAAATCCTTCAAGTGAATGATGTGAAGGAAACACTTTTACAACTTCTAAGTCAGCCGACGATTGCGAGTAAGGAATGGGTTTATGAGCAATACGACTATATGGTGCGTACCAATACAGTGGTTTCTCCAGGATCGGATGCTGCAGTTGTAAGGATTCGCGGAACTAGAAAAGCTTTAGCAATGACAACCGATTGCAATTCCCGGTATGTTTATTTGGACCCTGAATTAGGTGGGAAAATTGCCGTAGCGGAGGCAGCGCGGAACATCGTTTGTTCTGGTGCAGAACCATTGGCGATTACAGATAATTTAAACTTTGGAAATCCCGAGAAACCAGAAGTTTTCTGGCAGATTGAAAAAGCGGCAGATGGCATGAGTGAAGCTTGTCGTGTGTTAAATACCCCAGTAATTGGCGGAAACGTGTCATTATATAATGAAACGAGCGGAACAGCTATTTATCCGACACCAGTAGTTGGAATGGTTGGTTTAATTGAGGATGTAGACCATATTACGACCCAGCATTTTAAACATAGCGGTGACCTTATTTATTTAGTAGGGGAAACAATGGATGAGTTCGGTGGCAGTGAACTACAAAAGCTGCTGAACGGAAAGGTTTTTGGCAAAGCCCCAGAATTAAATATTGATATTGAAAAAGAAAGACAGAGTCAAATTCTCGAAGCCATTCGTGCGGGAGTCGTTCAATCTGCCCATGACCTTTCTGAAGGAGGATTGGCCGTTGCATTAGCTGAATGCCTTTTTGCTACCAACCATCTTGGGGCAGTAGTGAATATTAGTGGGAACTCAGTATCGGCATTATTTAGTGAAACACAATCTCGTTTTCTCTTATCGGTTAAAAAGGAAAATCAAGTGGAATTTGAAAGTTTGGTAAAGGCGCGTCTTTTAGGCGAAGTGAATGACTCTGCCGCTCTAACCGTTTTATTCGAGAATGCGATTGTTCTTGAAGCTTCTGTTGATCAACTAAAAGGTGCTTGGAAAGGAGCGATCCCATGCTTGCTGAAATCAAGGGATTAAATGAAGAGTGCGGAATTTTTGGCGTATGGGGACATCAAGATGCAGCCCAGCTTACTTATTACGGTCTTCACAGCCTTCAGCATCGCGGTCAAGAGGGTACAGGAATTGTGGTATCAGACGGCAAAACGCTAAAAGGTGTTAAGGGAGAAGGTCTGGTCTCTGAGATTTTTACAGCAAATGTGATGCAGGAATTAACAGGGGATGCGGCGATTGGCCATGTTCGCTACGCTACTGCTGGAGGCGGCGGTTACGAGAACGTCCAGCCTTTGTTGTTCCATTCGCAGAGCGGAAGTCTTGCGCTTGCTCATAATGGGAATTTGGTCAACGTAAATTCATTAAAACATCAGCTTGAAGCACAGGGAAGTATTTTTCAAACGAGCTCAGATACAGAAGTTTTGGCTCACTTAATGAAAAGAAGTGGATATTCTGATTCAAAAGATCGTGCCAAAAATGCTCTTTCGATGCTAAAAGGAGCTTATGCCTATTTAATTATGACCGAAACGGAGCTAATGGTAGCTCTCGATCCCCATGGTCTTAGACCCCTATCGTTAGGCTGCCTTGGTGGTGCCTATGTAGTCGCTTCAGAAACATGCGCCTTTGATGTTGTCGGAGCCGAATATATACGTGATATCGAGCCGGGAGAATTATTAATTATTAACGACGATGGGATAACATCAGAGCGATTTGCAGTCAGTACGACGAAAGCCATTTGTACAATGGAGTATATTTATTTTTCAAGGCCTGATAGTGACATTCAAGGAATCAATGTTCATACAGCCCGTAAAAACTTAGGAAAAAGAATGGCAATCGAAGCCCCAATTGAAGCGGATGTCGTCACAGGAGTTCCGGATTCTAGCATTTCAGCGGCGATTGGCTATGCTGAAGCTTCTGGGATTCCCTATGAAATGGGGTTAATTAAAAATCGTTATGTTGGTCGGACCTTCATCCAGCCTTCACAAACCCTTAGGGAGCAAGGGGTAAAAATGAAGCTTTCGCCTGTTCGCGGTGTGGTAGAAGGTAAGCGTGTCATCATGGTTGATGATTCCATTGTGAGGGGAACTACCAGCCGGCGAATTGTTACGATGCTGAAGGATGCCGGAGCGACCGAGGTCCATGTGGTCATCAGTTCACCGCCGATTAAAAACCCATGTTTCTATGGAATTGATACCTCTACGAAGGAAGAATTGATTGCTTCTGGTAATTCAGTGGAGGAAATAAGAGAACTGATCGGTGCGGATTCGTTAACGTTTTTAAGTGTCGAAGGAATGATTGAAGCCATTGGAAAAAAAGATGGTGATGGAACGGAAGGGTACTGTCTTGGCTGTTTTACCGGAAAATACCCAACGGAAATTTACCCAGATACACTGCAATATTACTATCAAAAATAGGAGGGGCTACCCTTGGCTAATGCATACAGAGAAGCAGGAGTAGACATCGAAGCGGGCTATGAAGCTGTTTCAAGAATGAAAAAGCATGTTCAAAAAACAGCACGGGCTGGTGTACTAGGCAGCTTGGGCGGATTTGGCGGCATGTTCGATCTGTCAGTCCTAAACTTAAAAGAGCCTGTACTTGTATCAGGGACTGACGGGGTAGGGACGAAGCTGATGATTGCTTTTATGATGGATCGTCATGATACGATTGGCATCGATGCTGTAGCGATGTGTGTGAATGATATTGTGGTTCAAGGTGCTGAGCCGTTGTATTTTCTCGATTACATTGCTTGTGGAAAAGCGGTTCCTGAGAAAATCGAAGCGATTGTCAAAGGGATTGCAGATGGCTGTCAGCAAGCTGGTTGTGCATTAATTGGCGGCGAAACCGCAGAAATGCCTGGCTTGTACAGTATGGATGAGTACGATCTTGCTGGATTTTCAGTGGGAGCATGTGAAAAATCCCAGTTGATTACGGGGGAAGCCATTCAACCCGGTGATGTCTTGATTGGTCTCGCTTCAAGCGGAATCCACAGCAATGGCTATTCACTCGTTCGAAAGGTGTTTGCCGATTCTTCGCTAAACGAATATGTTGCGGAGCTCGGGTGTACATTAGGTGAAGAACTGCTCAAACCAACAAAAATCTATGTGAAGCCGATTCTTTCAGCTTTGAAGAAATTCAAGCTAAAAGGAATGGCTCATATCACTGGCGGCGGTTTTATTGAGAATATTCCGCGGATGCTGCCCAATGGACTAGGAGCCGAACTATACGAAAGTAGCTGGAAAATACCTCCTGTGTTTAACTTGATTTCGTCGCTTGGACATATTGACAAGCAAGAGATGTATAATATTTTTAACATGGGAATCGGCATGGTATTGGCAGTTAAGCGTGAAGAAGTTGAGGAATTGCTAGAGCACTTTGGGCAAAGTGGTGAAATGGCTTACGAGATTGGCGTTGTTACAGATAATGAAGGGATTCACATTAACAGTGATGGAGGAAAACGATGAAAAATATCGCTGTTTTTGCATCGGGGAGCGGAAGTAATTTTCAATCAATTGTTGATGTCATTCAGGCAGGAGAGCTTGACGCTACCATTTCTCTTCTAGTTTGTGATCGACCGGGTGCCTATTGCCTAGAGCGAGCTGAAATGGCGGGAATTCCCAGCTTTGTTTTCAAGGCTAAAGAATATAGTAGCAAGGAAGACTATGAAAAGGAAATCTTAACTGAATTAAAGTCTAACGGGGTTGAATGGGTGATCCTCGCAGGTTACATGCGGTTAATCGGACCGACATTATTAAGAGAATATGAAGGGCGGATTGTGAATATTCATCCTTCGTTACTCCCGGATTTTCCTGGTAAGGATGCGATTGGCAGGCCTTGGTTGCAAGAGCAAAATGGAGTGGTGTAACCATCCATTTTGTTGATGAAGGAATGGATACAGGCCAATCATTGTCCAAGAGCGAGTTCGCTTAGATAAAAATGAAACAAGAAAAAGCCTGCAAGAGAAGATCCATAAAATTGAGCACAAGCTATACCCATCGATTTTGCAGATGTTGCTATCACAAGGAGGAGTTACATATGACAAAAAAACGCGCGCTTATTAGCGTTTCCGATAAAAATGGAATTACCGAGTTTGCGAAAAATCTAGTCGACCTAGGATTCGAACTCGTTTCTACCGGTGGAACGAAAAAAGCACTTCAAGATCAAGGAATCCCAGTACTAAGTGTTAGTGATGTAACAGGGTTTCCTGAGATCCTCGAAGGTCGTGTCAAAACCCTTAATCCTTTTATCCATGGTGGCTTATTAGCAAAACATGATGATGAACAGCATCAAAAGCAATTGAGTGAACATCAAATCCAGCCAATCCAGCTAGTTTGTGTGAATCTTTATCCATTCCAGCAGACAATTGAAAAGCCAGACGTAACCGTTGCAGATGCGATTGAAAATATTGATATTGGTGGTCCGACAATGCTCCGTGCTTCGGCGAAAAATCATCAATATGTGACAGTAGTGGTTGACCCGGCTGATTATCAAACAGTTTTAAGTGAATTAAAGTCTGACGGTGAAACAAGTCTGGAAACGAGAAGAAAGCTGGCAGCTAAGGTTTTTCGTCACACTGCAGCCTATGATGCTTTAATCGCTGGGTACATGACTGATTTAGCACAAGAGGAAGCACCTGAAAAATTAACGGTTACTTATGAATTAAAGCAAACACTACGTTACGGGGAAAACCCACATCAAAAAGCAGCTTTTTATAAAAAACCACTCGGATCATCGTTTTCAATTGCTAATGCTGTGCAGCTTCATGGGAAAGAGCTTTCTTATAATAATATTAATGATGCAGATGCAGCTCTGCAAATTGTAAAAGAGTTTTCTGAACCAGCTGCAGTGGCAGTAAAGCATATGAATCCATGTGGGGTTGGCACAGGAAAAACGGGTTATGAAGCTTTCACAAAAGCGTTCGCAGCCGATCCAGTATCTATTTTTGGTGGCATTATTGCTTTTAACCGAGAAGTGGATGGAGAGTCAGCTAATAAACTCCATGAAATATTCTTAGAAATTATTATTGCCCCTTCATATTCAGAAGAAGCTCTAGCCATTTTAACAGGCAAAAAGAATCTCCGTCTTTTGACAATTCCATTTGAACAAGCGAAAAAGGCTGAGATGAAAATGACTTCAATTGAAGGCGGGTTGCTTGTTCAAGAACAAGATCGCTTTACACTAGAGGATGCCACAATCACCATTCCAACGAAAAGACAGCCAACTGATGTAGAGTGGGAGTCATTAAAGTTGGGCTGGAAGGTTGTTAAACACGTGAAATCCAATGCGATTGTTGTAACAAGTGAAGATATGACCATTGGAATTGGTGCAGGACAGATGAATCGGGTTGGTGCAGCTGAAATTGCTTTAAAACAAGCAGGTAAAAAAGCTGTAGGAGCCTCACTTGCATCCGATGCCTTTTTCCCAATGGATGATACCGTTGAAGCAGCAGCAAAAGCAGGCATTACTGCTATTATTCAGCCTGGAGGCTCCATCAAGGATGTTGATTCAATTAAAAAAGCCGATGAATACGGCATTGCAATGGTGTTTACAGGAGTAAGACACTTTAAACATTAAGGAGGTATGAGTAGTGAAGGTTCTAGTCATTGGTCAGGGCGGAAGAGAACATGCCATCTGCCGAAAAGTTAAAGAAAGCACACTCGTTGAAAAAGTATTTGTGGCACCTGGTAATGCGGGAATGATAGATGTAGCAGAGCTTGTTCCCATTACGGACCATGAACAGCTGCTTCAATTTGCCAAAGAACAGCAAATAGATTTGACGATTATTGGACCGGAAGTACCTCTTCTTGAAGGCCTTACAGACAAATTCATGGAAGCAGGCTTAGCTGTATTTGGACCTCAGAAAGTCGCCGCTGAAATCGAAGGCAGTAAAGCATTTGCAAAGGAGCTGATGGAAAAATATCAGATTCCAACAGCCGAGTATGCCGTTTTTACTTCTTTTGAAGATGCTCGTATATATATAGAAGAAAAAGGTGCACCTATTGTCATTAAAGCGGATGGTTTAGCTGCAGGTAAAGGTGTAACGGTTGCTTTAACAACAGAGGAAGCACTTGAAGCCTTAGAAGATATGCTTGTCGGTGCAAAGTTCGGCGAAGCTTCCTCAAGGGTCGTGATAGAGGAGTTTTTAAGCGGTGAAGAATTTTCTTTGATGGCTTTTGTAAATGGAGAAATTGTTGTTCCCCTTGAAATTGCACAGGATCATAAACGGGTATTTGATGGCGATCTTGGACCAAACACTGGGGGAATGGGTGCTTATTCACCAGTTCCACATATCGGCGATGATGTGGTCCAAATGGCAATTGATACGGTTCTTAAGCCTGCAGCCAAAGCGATGGTGCAAGAAGGACGAAGCTTCTGCGGAATTTTGTATGCTGGGTTAATTGTAACGGAAAATGGTCCAAAGGTGATTGAGTTTAACGCCCGCTTTGGCGACCCCGAAACCCAAGTTATTTTACCAAGATTAAAATCAGATCTAGTACAAACGATATTCGACCTCTTAGCTGGCAAGTGCCCAGAGTTAGAATGGGATCCTCAAGCAATGCTTGGAGTGGTGGTTGCAGCCAAGGGATATCCGGAAGCGTATGAAACTGGTTCTGTCTTGAAGGGACTATCGGAAATTGAGGGAGAAGCTTATACTTTTTATGCTGGAATTTCAAAAAATGAATCAGGCGAATTGGTTACGGCTGGAGGACGGGTTCTTCTCGTTGGGGCGATGGCTGAAAATTTGATGGAAGCCCAGAAAAAAGTGTATGTGGAGCTTGAAAAATTAACAAGTGATGGGGTCTTTTATCGGAAAGATATCGGTGGAAAAGCAATCAAAAACGTTATTCCTACCTTCTGAATCTACCATGACTACATTTTAAGGGCTGACCATTAATGGTCAGCCCTTTTTACATTAAGAAGGATTGTAAGGTACTGCCTGTTCGTCGGTAATGTTTGTTATTCCTTCCAGCCCGTCCATTGAGTCCGTTGACTTATTCGATTGAGGTTGATTTGGCATCATGTCCTGACAACGTTCATATAAAGCTGTTAGCGGACAGAAACGTACAATTCCTTCAGCTACCTTCATTGCCCCGCATAAAGCAACAAGTAAATAAGAATCTCTCCACGGGTATTTTACAAGTTTTGCTGTGCACCAGGATAAGACACTTAATCCAATGGTTATCCGAATTAATGCATTCAAAATGCCAATATTAGGTTTGATGTTCATATTGTTCACTCCTTCACAAAACTTTTACAGGATTTATCAATTCTTTAATGCTTTAAACAGCAAAATATGATAGTATAGAAACAAAAGATTTTTGTAAGGGCTTTCTTTATTGATTAATCAACTTTTCTATAGATAAATAGTTTTTAAAAAGGGAGGGATATTGTATGCTGGAACAACGTTACCGCTGGAAAAATAGACATTTACGCATGCATGTATCCGTTTTAGATGGAAAAACTGCACCCACCATTTTATTGAAAAATGCTTTGTATTTAAACCAAACCTTTCGCCAATGGATGCGAGCGAATATTTGGATTTATGAAGATCGAATTGTTTATGTTGGGGAGAATTTGCCAACACAAATTGAAAACTGTGAAATCATTGATTGTACGGATGAGATTCTTGTGCCAGGATACATCGAACCGCATGCTCATCCATTTAATTTATATAATCCCCAAACATCGCTGCCTATGCATCCCAATTTGGAACAACGGCATTAATCAATGACAACATGCCGTTGCTTTTAAATTTGGAAAAAAGGGAAGCGTTTTCATTACTAAAGGACCTGCGATCAATTCCAACTACAATGTATTGGTGGAGTCGTTTTGATTCGCAAACGGAACTTTTAAATGAAGATGATATTTTTTCACATAGCAATATTAAATCATGGCTAGAGCATGATGCTGTCCTGCAAGGTGGAGAACTGACGGGATGGCCGAAATTATTGGACGGCGATGATATGATGCTTCATTGGATACAAGAAACAAAGCGGATGCGTAAGAAAATTGAAGGACATTTTCCTGGTGCTTCCGAAAAAACATTAGCAAAAATGATGCTGTTGGGCGCAGATTGCGATCATGAGGCGATGACTGGCGAAGAGGTATATAAGCGCTTAATGCAGGGATATATGGTCTCATTACGTTATTCCTCACTTCGTCCTGATTTACCTGATTTATTGGATGACTTAAAACGATTAGGAATTCAGGCATATGATCGCTTTATGCTTAACACAGATGGTTCTTCATCGACTTTTTACGAGCAAGGAATCACAGATAAGATGATCAAGATTGCTATCGAAAAAGAGGTTCCGATCATAGATGCCTATAATATGGCAACGATTAATATAGCTCGGTATTACGGTATTGACCATTTACATGGCAATATCGCAACTGGCCGAGTAGCAAATATCAACTTTTTATCGAGCATGGAAGATCCAACCCCAGTGTCGGTACTTGCCAAAGGAAAATGGGTGAAACGATGCGGTGAAAATTTGAACGCGTACGGCACCCTCAACTGGAAGGATTATGGATTAAAATCGATGGAGTTGGATTGGGAATTATCAATGGATGATTTGCAATTTTCAATGCCATTTGGGATTAAAATGGAAAACTCTGTTATCACGAAACCCTATTCTATTGCCATAGATGTTTCAGGAGATGAGCTGCCAGCAGTTCATGATGAATGCTTTTTTACATTGATTGACCGAAATGGAAAGTGGAGAATTAATACGCTTTTAAAGGGTTTTGCTTTAAATTTATCAGCCTTGGCCAGTTCTTTTTCAAGTACAGGAGATCTTATTTTAATTGGAAAAAGCAAACAAGATATGCTTCATGCTTTTAACAGAATGAAGGAAATTGGTGGAGGAATTGTAATGGTTGAAGGTGGCGAAACCATTTGTGAACTTCATTTGCCATTAGCTGGAGTCATGACGGATCTCCCTATTGAAGAGTTAATGATTCAAGAAAGGAAATTATTGGAGGAATTGCAGGAGCGGGGTTATGCATTTTCAGATCCTCTTCATAGCTTGTTATTCTTTTCATCGACACATTTGCCCTATATTCGTATTACCCAACAGGGAATGTACGATGTGATGAACAAAACTGTACTCTTTCCGTCTATAATGCGTTAAAATGTAAATATACTAAAGAATTAAAGCGCGAAAGTACTGACACCGTAGATGGATTAGGAAATTGAGGTGTTCATTGTATGAGAAAATGGGCGGTTGCAGCAATCGCTGTTCTTTTACTGCTCTCAGGCTGCAGTAATAAAAAAGCAGTCAAGGAGCCTGTTCAAAAGTTAAAGGAAGTAACGAAGGTTGAGAAAAAAGGTGAAATGAAAAACCAGTACCCCTATTATTTTCCTTTATCCGGAAAAGGCTCACAAACGAACACAGATGGCAGAGCCATTGCGGTTATGATTAACAATCATCCGCTGGCAAGACCACAATCAGGATTAAACAAGGCCGACATCATTTACGAAATTCTCGCAGAAGGAGATATTACACGCTTCCTTGCCGTATTCCAAAGTGAAAAGCCTACAAATATAGGACCTGTTCGAAGTGCAAGAAAATATTATATGGAGTTGGCCAAGGGACTAGATGCACTTCTTATTCATCACGGTGAAAGCCCGGAAGCACAGGAAATGCTGGAACAAGGCTATATTAATGATCTAGATGGGATGGTTTATGATGGCACCCTTTTTCAAAGAGCAAGCTTTCGGAAAGCACCTCACAACTCCTATATTACGTATGGAAATATTTTAAAAGGTGTGAAGCTAAAGAAGTATTCAATGGATCAGACACCTGCGGCCTTCGCATTTATGTCAGAGGAAGATAGTAAGAAGATTACAGGCAAAGAAGCTGGATCAGTGATGATTTCTTATACTTCTAGCCATATCTCCGATTCAACTTTTGAGTTTGATCCAACACTTAGCAAATATAAACGTTTTTCAAGCGGTGGTGAGCAAACAATTGATTTAGAGACAAAAGAGCCGATTTTAATTGATAATATCTTTATTGTTGAGGCTGTCCACAAAATTGTAGACTCAGGGGGGCACAGGAGCATTGATTTAGAATCCGGTGGAAGAGGCTACTTACTGCAAATGGGCAAAGTGAATGAAGTGGAATGGAAAAACGAGAACGGTAGAATTGTTCCTGTTAAAAATGGTAAAGTGGTTCCATTTGTTCAAGGGAAGACATGGGTAAATGTTGTTCCAACGAACCCTGGTCTTGGGAAAAGTGTATCGTTCAACGTGAAAAAATAATAACAGTTAAGGGGTAAAAATATGCAAATAAATAAATTGCGAGGAAAAGAGCTCGATCAATTATTCCAGGCGATTCTTTCATTAAAGGATTTAGAGGAATGCTACTGTTTTTTTGATGATTTGTGCACGATTAATGAAATTCAATCATTAGCACAGCGTTTAGATGTAGCAAGGATGCTTCGTGAAGGAAATACCTATCATAAAATCGAAACAGAAACAGGTGCAAGCACAGCAACCATTTCACGTGTGAAACGTTGCTTAAACTATGGAAATGACACGTACGAATTAGTGCTTGAAAGAGTAAAGGAAGAAAACAGCACAAAAGTTGAGGAAAAATAATGCCGGAGAGAGATCTTCGGTTATTTTTTTGTCTAACTCCAGCGCCTAAGCAAGGCGCTGGAGCTTTTCTCTTTGGTTAACATTTCTATAAGAAGATTCACTGTTTTCTTTTTGTATCATTTCTGCCTAATGCTATAATGGTTTAATGGAAAGCAGAATGGGAGGATTTTTGGATGTACGATTTTCGCGAGTGGCGCCATGTGTTTAAACTCGACCCAAATAAAGAGATAACGGACGACAGATTAGAAAAAATTTGTGAATCTGGTACGGACGCTATTATCGTAGGGGGGACAGATGGAGTAACACTCGAAAAAGTCCTCGACTTAATGGCAAGGATTCGCAGATATACCGTTCCTTGTGTACTTGAAGTCTCAAGTATCGAAACTGTGACACCAGGCTTTGACCTGTATTTTATTCCGACGATTATAAATAGTAATGACCCAAAATGGATTACGGGACTTCACCATCAGGCAGTAAAAGAATTCGGTGAAATTATGGATTGGCAAGAAATAGTAATGGAAGGCTATTGCATTTTGAACAAGGATTGTAAAGCAGCAAAGCTGACTTGGCCAATTCTGAGTTAACGGCAGAGAGATGTCTTGGCATACGCCATGATGGCAGAAAAAATGTTTCATTTGCCGATTTTTTATTTAGAATATAGTGGTCAATATGGGAATGCAGACTTGGTAGCAGAGGTAAAGAAGACGCTAAAAAATACAACATTATTTTATGGCGGTGGGATTTCTACATCGGAACAGGCAGCAGACATGGCCAAGCATGCGGATGTGATTGTAGTCGGAAATGCCATTTATGAAAACTTTGCTAAGGCATTAGAAACTGTAAAGAGTATAAGATAAAATTTGCTTGAATCGAAAACACACGTTAAAATATAGTGAGAACAAATGTTTGGTATGGTGGTGGAAAAAATGCAATATTTATCAGATAAACTTTTAAACGGCTTGAATCCAGAACAACAAAGTGCTGTTAAAGCAACAGACGGACCACTGTTATTAATGGCTGGTGCCGGAAGTGGTAAGACAAGGGTGTTAACACACAGAATTGCTTACTTAATCGTGGAAAAAAGGGTTAACCCATATAATATTTTAGCGATTACGTTTACCAATAAAGCAGCAAGAGAGATGAGAGATCGGATTGGAAAAATGATGGGTGGGGTTGCAGAAGAAATTTGGATTTCGACCTTTCACTCGATGTGTGTAAGAATTCTACGCAGGGATATTGATAGATTAGGCTTTAATCGTAATTTTACGATATTGGATTCCGGTGAACAGCAGTCGGTGGTAAAGGCAATCCTTAAAGATAAAAATATTGACCCGAAAAAATATGACCCGCGGGCGATATTAGGATCGATCAGTTCTGCCAAAAACGAACTTATTGAACCTGAAGAATATGCGAAAACTGCGGGAGGTTATTTTGAAAAGGTTGTTAGTGATGTTTACGAGGAGTACCAAAAGCGTCTTCGCAGAAATCAATCCCTAGATTTTGATGATTTAATTATGATGACGATTCAATTATTTAGACGTATTCCTGAAGTACTCGAGTATTATCAACGGAAGTTTCAATATATTCATGTTGACGAGTATCAGGATACAAACAAAGCGCAATATCTTTTAGTAAAGTTACTGGCAACTCGATTTAAAAACCTTTGCGTGGTAGGAGACTCCGATCAATCCATCTATAGATGGAGAGGGGCGGATATTGCTAATATCCTTTCCTTCGAGAAGGACTACCCGAATGCTTCCGTTATTCTACTCGAGCAAAACTACCGCTCAACAAAGCGGATTCTCTTGGCGGCAAATAAGGTCATAGCCAATAATATGAATCGGAAAGCGAAAAATCTTTGGACGGAAAACCCGGAAGGGAATAAACTTGTTTATTACCGTGCTGACAGTGAACAGGGTGAAGCGCAATTCGTCGCTGGTAAAATTAAAGAATTAACCCGTGAAGGTAAGTATAAGCTAACTGACATTGCCATCCTTTATCGAACAAATGCTCAGTCCCGTGTGATGGAGGAAGTTTTACTTAAATCGAATATCGAATACAGCATCGTCGGCGGAACTAAGTTCTATGACAGAAAAGAAATTAGGGATATGCTTGCCTATTTGCGATTAATTTCCAATCCAGATGGTGACCTAAACTTGATTCGTGTCATTAATGTTCCAAAACGTGGGATTGGTTCAAGCTCGCTTGATAAAATAGCTAATTTTGCCGCGATGCACGATTTATCGTTATATCAAGCACTAAATTCAATTGAATTGATGGGCTTAAGCCCAAAAATTACAAAAGCAGCCCGAGAATTCCATGATATGATACGCAATTATACACAAATGCAGGAATTTCTCTCCATAACGGAATTAGTTGAAGATGTGCTTGAAAAGACGGGTTACCGTGAAATGCTAAAGGCGGAAAAGTCGCTAGAAGCACAAAGCCGCTTGGAAAACTTAGAGGAATTATTATCGGTTACGAAAAACTTTGAAGAAACAAACGAAGATAAAAGTCTTATTGCTTTTTTAACAGATTTAGCACTTGTTGCGGACATTGATTCGATGGATGATGAGGGCGAGAGGCCGATTCCATTGTCCTGATGACCTTGCACTCTGCAAAAGGATTGGAATTCCCGGTCGTCTTCTTAATTGGCTTGGAGGAGGGCGTATTTCCTCATAGCCGCTCACTTATGGAAGAAGCTGAAATGGAAGAGGAACGCCGTCTTGCCTATGTAGGAATTACAAGAGCAGAACAAACCTTGTTCCTAACCAATGCGCAAATGCGAACATTGTTTGGAAGAACCAATATGAATCCTGCATCCCGGTTTATTAGTGAAATTCCGGCAGACCTCCTTGAAGGGGTCGAGCCAGAGAAGAAAATGAATACACCATTTGGGTCAAGTGGGAGATCATTCGGTTCAAAAGGAACCACTTTTGGAAATCAAGCGCCTAGGAAACCGGTTATGCGACCTGTTGCTGCAACTACTGGTGGAGATACGATTGGTTGGAAAGTGGGAGATAAAGCTGAACACGGCAAATGGGGTATTGGAACGGTTGTGAGTGTAAAAGGACAGGGTGAAGGAACAGAGCTTGATATTGCTTTTTCTAGTCCAACAGGTATCAAACGACTGCTAGCCAAATTTGCTCCAATCAAGAAGGCGTAATGGTTCATAATTGCCCCAATTCTTGTTTTGGATTACAGTAGTTCTAGATAAATCCTTTAGGGAAGGGATAGGATATATGGATCTTCAAACGGCTGAACGGAAAATCAATGAATTAAGAAGCCTATTAAATCAATATGGCTATGAATATTATGTTTTAGACAAATCCACGGTTCCAGATGCGGAATATGACCGCTTAATGATAGAACTATTGGACCTCGAAGGAAAGTTCCCAGAGTTGAAAACACCTGATTCTCCGTCAGAACGTGTCGGCGGTGCTGTTCTTGATGTTTTCGAAAAGGTAGAGCATCGCACGCCGATGCTTAGTCTAGGTAATGCCTTTAACGAGCAAGATTTAAAAGACTTCGACCGTCGCATCCGTCAGGTAGTGGGCGATGACTTTTCCTATGTTGGTGAATTGAAAATTGACGGGCTTGCTGTGTCCTTAAGATATGAAGCTGGTTTATTTATTCAAGGTGCCACGCGTGGAGATGGGACTGTTGGTGAAGATATAACCGCCAATTTAAAAACGATTAAATCCATTCCACTTCGATTACGTGAAGATGCTTCTTTAGAGGTTCGTGGGGAAGCCTTCATGCCAAAGCGTTCCTTTGAAGCATTGAATAAAGCGAAGGAAGAGCAAGGGGAAGAGCCATTTGCCAACCCACGAAATGCTGCAGCAGGTTCATTAAGACAGCTAGACCCGAAGATCGCCGCTTCTAGAAATCTCGATGTCTTTTTATATGGAATTGGCAACACGGCCAAAGTGGGGTCATTTCTCATAGTGAAGGCCTTGATTACTTGGATCAGCTCGGATTTAAAACAAATAAAGAGCGCCGGAAATGTGCTTCGATTGATGAAGTCATTGAATATGTAAATGGCTGGGTAGAAAGGCGCCCGCATCTTCCCTATGAAATTGATGGGATTGTCATAAAAGTAGATTCTCTTGAACAGCAAGGTGAGCTTGGAACAACGGCGAAAAGTCCGCGCTGGGCGATTGCGTATAAGTTTCCAGCAGAAGAAGTAATCACTTCCCTACTGGACATCGAATTAAGCGTGGGCAGAACAGGAGTAGTGACACCTACAGCCATTCTTGAACCAGTTAAGGTCGCTGGAACGACCGTACAACGGGCTTCCTTGCATAACGAAGATTTGATCCGGGAAAAGGATATCAAAATAGGTGACAAAGTTGTGGTCAAAAAAGCGGGTGATATCATCCCTGAAGTCGTAAATGTGCTACCGGACCAGCGAACGGGTCAGGAAGTAGACTTTTATATGCCGACGCACTGCCCGGAATGTGAGAGTGAGTTAGTCCGTTTGGAGGGTGAAGTAGCACTACGATGTATTAACCCGAGATGCCCTGCTCAAATTCGCGAAGGTTTGATTCACTTTGTATCACGGGATGCGATGAACATTGATGGGCTTGGTGAAAAAGTAATCAGCCAGCTTTTTTCCGAAGAGTTAATCGCGGATGTCGCAGATATCTATAAGCTGACCCGTGAACAGCTTTTGGCCCTTGAACGAATGGGTGAAAAATCCGTCACAAATCTTTTAAAGGCCATCGAGGCTTCAAAAGCGAATTCCCTTGAAAAGCTCCTATTTGGACTAGGAATTCGTCATGTTGGGGCTAAAGCAGCGAAAACACTTGCCCAGCAGCTTGGAAAAATGGACATACTTGCTGCAGCGTCCAAAGAAGAATTAATTTCAATAAATGAAATTGGCGATAAAATGGCTGACTCTATTGTTGCTTTTTTTGAAAAAGAAGAAGCGATTGAACTGATTAAAGAATTAAAAGAGTATGGCGTCAATATGGAATACAAAGGTTCTAAACCCGTTTTGGCTGAAGAGTCCGATTCGATTTTTGCAGGAAAAACAGTCGTTCTTACAGGCAAACTTGAGCAGTTATCCAGAAATGAAGCGAAGGAAAAAATTGAGGCTCTTGGCGGCAATGTAGCAGGAAGCGTAAGCAAAAAAACGCATCTGGTCATTGCCGGAGAGGATGCTGGATCCAAACTAATGAAAGCTCAAGAACTGGGAATCGAAGTGTGGGACGAGGAGAAGCTCCTAGTTGAATTAAATAAATAAGAGGTGTTAACGACGTGAGAAAGCTCTCATTGCTCGCTCTTTCCCTTGTTTTTTTGCTTAGTGCCTGTGCACCTAACTTTCAACAGCAAGATCAGGTGGTACAAACAAAAGATACATCAAAAGGGAAAGCGATTATTCCAAAATATAATATATCAAATAATTATTATCGGACTATTTTGCCGTTTGAGCCAGGGGAAACACGCGGCATGACAGTTAGTAATCTGAATACGAGATATGACATTGATGAGTTTGAAACAGGGTTGATGAGAATTGCCCAAAATAATTTTTCCACTGACAAATATTTTTTCCGTGAAGGGCAGGAAATAAAGCGGAATACGGTGCAGCTGTGGTTAAACCGCAAATTTTCACCACAACAATTAGCCGCAAATAAAATGGCTGTTAAGGATAATATTGGTTTGAACCCCACGGATGATGGAAGTGGGAGTACTCCTATTTATTTGTCCCAAATTTTAGAGCACGATTATTTAACGAAAGATGATAAAGGGAATGTTTCATTAGGTGGAGTAACCATCGGGCTTGCCCTAAATACTACCTATTACTATCAAACCGTTCAATACGGACCGACCTATGAGAAACAAATTCCTTATACTGAAATGGAAAGCCAAGGAAAAAGTATTGCGGCAGAGGTCATAAAACGCCTTCGAACAATGAAGGACTTGAATAATGTCCCAATTACCATTGCTTTATTTGCAGCGCAAAGTAAATCATCTGTGGTTCCAGGGAATTTCTTCACCTATGCTACAGTTGATAATGGTAGCGCAAGTATTAGTAAATGGGAGCCTGTAAATGAAAAATACTATTTGTTTCCCTCAACAAACGCGCAAAATGACCATCGGGATGATGTAACAGCGTTTTTAAACTTTAAACAAGACGTAGAGCAGTATTTTCCAAACTTTAATGGCGTGATTGGCAAAGCTTTTTATGCAGGAGATCAGTTGGAGAACTTGGATATCACAATCCCAATCCAGTTTTATGGGAAAACGGAAGCTATTGGATTTACCCAATATGTTACCGGTCTAGTGATGGAGCATTTTCCTAAGTATATAGCCATTTCAGTAAGTATCACCTCCGTTGACGGACCAGAGGCGCTTATTGTACGCAAGGCAAATGAAACCGAACCGTTTGTTCATATTTATTGATGAGAACTGGCAAATACGCCGGTTCTTTTTTTGTGAGATTGAATGATTGATACTAGAAAATGAATCATGTAGAATGGACAATGGATGTAAACGTTTTAATTTATAGGAGGGTTTAACTAATGGTACAACCATACAAACACGAGCCATTTACAGATTTTTCGACAGAAGCAAACCGCCAGGCCTATCTTAAGGCGTTAAAGACAGTTGAAGGTTATTTAGGACAGAATTACGATCTTGTTATCGGCGGAGAAAAAATCACTACAGAAGATAAAATTGTTTCCTACAATCCAGCCAATAAAGAAGAAGTAATCGGCCACGTGTCGAAAGCAAGCCAAGAGCTTGCTGAAAAAGCAATGCAGGCTGCAGTTGAAGCATTTAAAACATGGAAAAAAACGAAACCAGAAGTTCGTGCTGATGTGCTATTTAAAGCAGCGACCATGATTCGTCGCCGGAAGAGTGAGTTTTCTGCGCTTCTAACAAAAGAAGCAGGTAAATCATGGAGAGAAGCAGATGTTGAAGTAGCAGAAGGAATCGATTTTCTTGAATATTATGGACGCCAAATGCTGGCTCTAAAAGATGGCGTACCAATGAATAGCCGTCCAGACGAATATAACCGTTATCATTATATTCCTCTTGGGGTGGGAATCATCATTTCACCATGGAACTTCCCTTTCGCCATTATGGCAGGGACCACGGTAGCAGCCATTGTATCTGGTAATACCGTTCTGTTGAAGCCCGCTTCAACAACACCGATTATTGCGGCTAAATTTGTTGAAGTAATGGAAGCAGCAGGACTTCCAAAAGGCGTATTAAACTTTGTACCAGGAAGTGGTGCCGAAGTTGGCGACTATTTAGTTGACCACAAAGATACTCGTTTCGTTAGCTTCACAGGTTCACGCGAAGTGGGACTTCGAATTTTTGAACGTTCTTCTAAATTGAACGAAGGGCAAATTTGGATGAAACGATTGATTGCCGAAATGGGTGGAAAAGATACAATCGTTGTGGACAGTGAGGCAGACCTTGAGCTTGCTGCACAATCTATTATGGCATCATCATTTGGATTCTCGGCGAAAAATGTTCAGCATGTTCCCGAGCCGTAATTGTTGAAGATGTTTACGATCAAGTATTGAACCGAGTTGTAGAACTAACCAATCAATTAACGATTGGGGATCCGGTAGACAATGGAAATTACACAGGTCCAGTAATCGATAACAATGCTTTCAAAAAAATTATGGAATATATTGAAATTGGGAAGCAAGAAGGTAAATTAATGGCCGGTGGTGAAGGGGACAGCTCTAAAGGCTATTTTATCAAACCAACGATTATTGCGGACCTTGCTCCAAAAGCTCGTATCATGCAAGAAGAAATCTTTGGGCCAGTTGTTGGTTTCACAAAGGCAAAGAACTTTGACGAAGCAATCGAAATTGCCAACAATACGGAGTACGGTTTAACAGGTGCGGTTATCACAACAAACCGTGCCCACATGGAGCAAGCTCGTGAAGATTTCCATGTTGGTAACCTTTACTTTAACCGTGGCTGTACAGGCGCAATCGTTGGCTATCAGCCATTCGGAGGGTTCAATATGTCTGGAACGGACTCTAAAGCAGGTGGCCCAGACTACTTGTTACTGCATATGCAAGCAAAAACAACATCTGAAATGTTTTGATGGAAAAATTAAAGCCTCTTCTCACTTGAGAAGAGGCTTTTTACTTGGAAAGTTCTACATTTCTGGGACATTTACTACAAAAGGAGCGACAATTACCCGGTTTTCGTACTGAAACTGCCCCCATATTTTATAGACTCCTTTTTTAGGAAAGTAGGTCATAAAGGTAACCTTTGGTCCCTTCCCTGTAACTGTAAGGGGGTGGATGTGCAGGTATGTCTTCAGATCCTTACTGATTGCTACCGCATGTCCCATCGCACCTAAATAAGGCTGAAGATTATTTATCGGTTTATTGGTCGCCGCGTCACGGAGCGTAAAGGTCATATTTAAATTCATATCGGTCATAATATGGTCAAAGGCTAGCGTTACCTTTAATCCATCAACCACTTTCGTAAGCGAACGGTCTGGAACAAGTGGAACTGTAGCAGGTACTGGCCCAGCAATATGTAACCAATGCTTTTCGACACTGTTATCTCCAGCACCATGTGGAGTAACTTCTGCAATTAGTTGATAGTCACCACCTGCTGGAAAGGTAGTGGTGATATTAAATTCTCCATTCCCTTTATATTGTGGATGAATATGAGAAAAATAGGACAAATCCTTGCTAACAATGATTAGATGCATCAACTTTTCATGAACGGTATCAAATTTTGTGATGGGTTTATTAGACTTATCTTTAATGAAAATGGCAATCGGGATTTTCTCGTTTGCTTTTAGCGTTTGTGAAGAAATTTTCCAATCTGACTTAGTCGGAACTACATTCTTTTGCATGGAACTCATATTCATTTTTTGGTCCATTGTCGACTTTGGGACTCTTATAGCATTACAGGCTGTTAGGAGGACAACAGTAAAAAGTGAAAATACGATTAGGATCATAAAGCGTTTCAGATGGAATTCCCCTTTCATAAACCATGATGTTCATCTGTGCTAATTTCAATTGATTTTAGGTTGGTTGTCCCTTTAAATTTTATTCAGACATCATCGAGAAGTAAAGGATTGGCCGGCACTTGTTGTCTTATGGAAAATTAATTTTTATTTAATCCTTTATTCACAAGCATTGTTTATAATAAAATGGATATATTTTGTCTATTTAATCCACGGGAACCAACATATGTAAGCGGGAATAGTATGTTTTGTTAAAGGCGAAAATTGGTTTAAACTCGAAAATGATTTCTTTGGAGGGGTTAAAAAATTGTTACCACATTATTTACTGCATGTGACAGCAGTGCCTCATACTGAAAGCCCTAGTTTAATTTGGTCATTAGCCACAGGTAATCTTTTTCTGGTGATTGCCGGAATTGTCTTTATCTATAAATTATTTAAACAAAAAAATGTTCGAACATCGGGAATCACGTTTGGAATTGCGCTGCTTCTTAATTATATCCTTGTGGCGATATATGGAACAATTTTTGACCTGCTAGGTTAAGGTAAAAGGGAGGTAGAAGTTTGAAATATTACCGCTTATGGGTTATGGCGTTTTTATTAAAATTTATTGGCTCGGCATGGGATGCGTCCTATCATTTCAAATATTTATTTGAGGAGTATTCGATTCCGCATATTGTAAATTTTAGCGGTTTTGCGCTTGGAGCATTTTTGCTGGTCAAGGAATGGAGACAGCTCCATTATATGGACCGATTTTCCCGGAATCTGATTACCATTGGCTTTGCCTTATTTTTAATTGGGATTCCGTTAGATTTTAGCTATCATATTGCTTATGGAATTGATTTAACCACTTGGAGCCCAACCCATTTTATTTATTACATTGCAACTGATATTATGATTATCGGTGCCTGGCGCGGATATTCAAAGTATACAAATGATAAATTGTCGACGTGGAGATCACTGCACACTTGGTTTGCAATGTTCCTCCTTGAATGCTTGGTTTTCCCGAATATGCAGCAGGAGAACGGGGCAATTTCCTATAATCTGTATATTCATCATCAATCGATAGCGTCGAAGGAAATTCTGGTACTGATTTCAGACCCGGCTTCACAAATTTTTGGCGGCATTCCTGAATGGGTTTACCCCATCTTTTCGGTGCTAATGGTATCACTTTTAACAACTATTGTCATTCGGCTCCTTGGTGATTATATGGTATCCGTGATGGCAGCTGTCCTTTATATTCTTTTACGATTTATTGGCAAAATCATTTTTATTGCGGTTCATTATCCAACATCCTACGTCCCAATTACGCTTGTATTTATCCCTATTTTTTATTTAGTATTTAGACGGGATGTGTGGTTGGCAGGGCTTACCGGCAGCGTGTTTTACTTCCTGACCTTGTTCGCCATTAATCGGGTAGGTCTACTGATTACACCACCGTTGCAATTGTGGGAGATCGTTCCCGTAGTAGTTGTCGGCATTTTGGTATCCGTGGTAAGTTCATTGGTGAAACGAATACCATTCAGGGAAAAGAATAAACAAATAGCATAGAGTTTCAATAAAGACGGGTGTCCCAACTGATTTAAGGGGCATCCTTTTTTGTTTATGACAATTATGTGAAGTCATTCACAAAAGATGGTGAAATGTGACGTACTTCACAAATTTTTAACACGCATCAGATTACAATTTAGCTATAGAGAAAACCACGTAAAACGTCAACATTCATTGATTAAATAGATAGGGAGTGACCCAAAATGAAAAAATTAGTTATGATCGGGAACGGAATGGCCGGTGTTAGAACGATTGAAGAAATCCTTAAAATTTCTCAGGATCAATTTGAAGTGACTATTTTTGGTCTAGAACCATACCCAAACTATAATAGGATTAAGCTATCCAATATCCTTCAGGGAGACACAAGCTTTGAAGAAATAATCATAAATCCATTAGATTGGTACAAAGAAAACAACATTCAATTATTCACTGGAGAAGCGGCTGAACGAATTGATGTGGAAGGGAAAATGATTTTTACAGATAAAGGCCGTGCTATAGAATACGATGAACTGATTATTGCAACAGGATCAGATTCGTTTATCCTGCCCATTCCAGGTGCAGACAAAAAAGGCGTTACCGGATTTCGTGATATCAAAGATTGTGAAATGATGATCAAATCAGCGGGTGAATCTAAGAAAGCAGTTGTTATCGGTGGCGGACTGCTTGGTCTTGAAGCAGCAAGAGGATTATTAAACCTTGGCATGGAAGTAGATGTTGTCCACCTAATGCCAGATTTGATGGAACGGCAGTTGGACCGGGAGGCATCAGCAATGTTGAAAAAAGAGCTTGAAGCACAAGGTATGAATTTTTTAATGGAAAAACAAACCGTTGAAATCCTTGGAGACGAGCGGGTAACAGGCCTTCGTTTTAAAGATGGCTCCGAAATTGAAGCCGACCTTGTGGTCATGGCGATTGGGATCAAATCCAATATCGGAATTGCCAAAAACAGTGGAATTTACGTAAATCGCGGAATTGTCGTCAACGACTATATGGAGACAAGTGCACCGAATGTATACGCAGTAGGTGAATGTGCAGAACATCGGGAAATCGTCTATGGCCTTGTTGTACCATTGTACGAGCAAGGCAAAGTCCTTGCCGGCAGAATTTGCGGGATTGACGCAGCTCCGTATAAAGGATCTGTAACAGGAACACAATTAAAGGTTGCAGGGGTAGACCTCTTCTCGGCTGGAGAGATTTTTGAAGATGAAACAACAAAAGCCATCAAAGTGCACAACGAATTCGATGGTTTTTATAAAAAGATTTTAATCAGAAATAATCTGATTGTCGGTGTTGTTTTATATGGTGATACAAAAGATAGCACCAAATTATTCCGGATGTTGACGAAAAAAGAAGACGTCAGCGGAATGACGAGCATTTCCATTTTGCGATCTGAATGCGGCGCCGGCGGAAGTGACGATGTTGCCTTGATGCCGAATGATGAATTAATTTGCGGCTGTAATGGTGTCACCAAAGGTGCAATCGTTGAGGCCATTCAAGCACAAGGGTTAACTACACTTGATCAGGTTAGCCATTGCACCAATGCCGGCCGTTCTTGCGGACGCTGTAAGCCGATGGTCAGTCAAATTCTTGCCCATACGCTTGGTGACAAGTTTGATGCAGCAGCAGCTACCAAGACAAGCCTTTGCGGTTGCACAACTTTAAGCCGTGATGAAGTAGTTGCGGAGATCAAAGCGAAAGGGTTAACAAGCATCAAAGAAGTCATGAATGTACTTGAATGGAACAATGAAGAAGGATGTACAAAATGCCGTCCTGCATTGAACTATTACCTTGGGATGATTTACATGGATGCTTATAAGGATGAACGGGATTCCCGTCTGGTAAATGAAAAAATGCATGCTAATATCCAGAAGGACGGAACATACTCTGTTGTTCCAAGAATGTATGGCGGGGTAACAACTGCAGCGGATTTAAAAAAGATTGCAGAAGTTGCTGAAAAATATGATGTGCCATTAGTAAAATTAACGGGCGGACAACGAATCGGTTTGTTCGGAGTAAAAAAAGAAGACCTTCCAAGCATGTGGGAAGAGCTTGATATGCCATCCGGTTATGCTTACGGAAAAACACTTCGTACCGTTAAAACATGTGTCGGGGCTCAATTTTGCCGCTATGGTACACAGGATTCTATGGCATTGGGCATTGAACTGGAGAAAAAGTTTGAACGTCTTGATACACCGCATAAAGTCAAAATGGGCGTATCTGCCTGCCCAAGGAACTGCTCTGAAGCAGGGATTAAGGATATTGGTTTTGTTGGTATTGACGGCGGCTGGGAAATTTATGTTGCCGGTAACGGCGGGGTTGACCTTCGTCCCGGAGAATTATTATGCACCGTGAAAACGCAAGCTGAGGTTATGGAAATGACAGGTGCCTATCTCCAGTACTACCGTGAAACAGCTAATTATCTTGAACGTACTTCTAAATGGATCGACCGTGTCGGCTTGAAGCATGTGCAAGAAGTTTTGGCAGATGAAGAAACGCGGAAAGCATTGAACGCCCGTATGGACCAAACATTACAAAAATACATTGAACCTTGGGATGAAGCAATTCAAAGTGAAGAAATCAAGGATAAATATTATGCAAAACACACAATAATAGTGGGGAGTGAAAGTAAATGATTTCAACAATAACCCGTATACCTGTAGCAAACTATTCTAATCTTAAAGTAAGAGCAGGCTATTCAATTAAAATTGATGACAAAGAAATCGCCTTATTTAAATTAACAAATGGTGAAGTATATGCGATTGAAAACCATAGTCCACACCCAAAAGGCGGTGTGCTTACCGAAGGACTTGTAAGTGGTGATTATGTTTTTTGCCCGGTTTATGATTGGAAAATTTCATTAGTAGATGGTAAGGTTCAGGCACCAGACGTAGGTCAAGTACGGACATTTCAGGTTGAGGTAGAAAACGACATTGTTTTTATAGTAATCTAAGAGAACAAGTATCGGTTTAATGGAAGGAAGGCTGCAGGATGAAAACAGGTAAAGTATTTTTAGTAGGAGCAGGACCCGGGGATATTGGTTTAATTACGGTAAAAGGGTTAGAGGCCATAAAAAGGCCGAAGTCATTTTATATGACCGGCTTGCCAATCCAAAGCTATTGGAATTTGCCGCGGCTGATTGTGAATTGATTTACTGCGGCAAATTGCCTGACAGCCATACATTAAGACAGGAGAATATTAATGATCTTTTAGTAGCGAAAGCGTTAGAAGATAAAATGGTTGTCCGTCTTAAGGGTGGAGACCCGGGTGTTTTCGGTCGTGTTGGTGAAGAATCGGCAGCCCTAGCCGAATATCAGATTCCTTTTGAAATCGTTCCTGGCATTTCATCGGGGATTGCAGCCCCCCTTTATGCTGGAATTCCTGTTACTCACCGCGAGTATGCGGAATCGTTTGCGGTCGTAACCGCCCATGACAAATCAAAAGACGGTAAGCCATTACTCGACTGGGAAGGCCTTGCCCGTGGGGTCGATACGATTGCCTTTTATATGGGTGTCGGGAATTTACCGTTTATTTGTGAAAATCTCATCACGCATGGGAAACCGGCTAACACCCCCGTTATCTTGATTCAATGGGGGACATTTGGCCGTCAGAAAACATTGCAAGGGACATTGGTGGATATTACAGCTAAGGTTGCAGAAGCAAAGTTTAGCAATCCAGCGATTATTCTTGTCGGAGAAGTTATTTCTCTTCGTGAAAAAATAAGTTGGTTTGAGAAAAAGCCATTATTTGGCCGGCAAATCGTGCTTGCCCGTACTGGCACAAACCAAAGCCAATGTGCGAAGGAATTAATGGAACAAGGTGCCGATGTCATTGAATTTCCTAAATGGAAAAGAACCTCTCTACCAGTTGATTTAACTAAAGTGCCAGCCTATGATAAAATACTGTTTGCGCAACCTGAAAGTGTTGAAGAATTTTTTAAAGCATTGTTTTTAAATCAATTTGATATTCGAAAAATAAGAGCTAGCTTCTTCGGTATTTCTTTTAAAACGATTCATGCCTTAAATGAAAGAGGATTTATGGCGAACCTTGCTGAAGAGATGCCTGGTTCAGGAAGTTTACTAATTGTCGGAGACAACAGCAATTTAAAAAATACAGCTAACTATGGGTTATTTGATTTATTAATTACAAGCAAAAGGGAGCCTGATTTGCAATTCATGCCCATTTTTAAAAGAATGCTAGAAGAAGCAGAGGTAAATACGATGATCTTCCCAAGTAGTGCAGCTGTTGAATCTTTTATTGAAGGGTTAAGAGAATGTGATATCGATGCCCAGGAATTTTTAAAAGATTTGCAAATAGTTGGAATGGGAAAACAAACGATGGGTGCCATTGAAAGTGCGGGGCTGCAGCATGCCGAGATGCCTGAAAGAGCAACAAAACAAGCATTGATAGATTATTTAAAAGCATTTCCCAATGTGGAAGAATAGCGATGGAAGCAATTATTTATATTGCGCATGGAAGTCGTCGGAATGCTGCTAATGAGAAGTTTATTTCTTTTATAAAAAAGGTGATGGACTCAAAGAGTAAGGTTCAGGTATACGCATTCCTTGAGCATGCTGAACCTACTATCTCTCAAGCGATTGGGACTTGCCTTGAAAAAGGTGCTAAAGTGATTACGGTTGTACCTGTCCTATTGTTACCTGGTATTCATGCATATGAGGATATTCCCAATGAATTCAAAGGCTATCCTGACATTGTGTTCCGATATGCGGAGCCGCTTGGTGTAGATGAAATAATGGTTGAAATCGTAATGGATAGGTTAGGGGCTGCTGGGTTGGAGCAAAAAGAGGATGAGGTTGTATTACTAATTGGGCATGGAAGTCGAGAGCCAGAAGCGTCTGTTGAATTCGAGATATTTGCACGATGCTTGGCTGGAAATATTAATGTGGAAGTCCACACCTCCTACCTAACTACTCCTGTTTTCTATCATGAGATGGTAGAGAAGCTAGCGGGGAAAAGGATATATATTCTTCCCTACTTATTGTTTTTCGGAGGATATATGGGAAAAATAGAGAAAGAAATAAGGGTGTATGATAAGATCATCAAGCTTTGTGACCCTGTTGGTTTTGATGAAAAATTAATTTCCCTTATCCAAAAGAGGGCGAGTGAGGTGAGGGGATGACGGCAAATTATCCGATTATGCTGCGGCTGGAGGGGAAAATCGTCGTCGTTGTTGGCGGCGGGAAAGTGGCGGAGCGAAAAGTGGCGGGCTTGCTTGGTAAAGGTGCGAGAGTGCATGTGATTAGTCCTGAAGTAACGGAAGAACTTAGGCGGCTTGTTTCAGAAGGGATGATTGTATGGCTGCAAAAGTCTTTTTCTGAAAACGACATGAAAGAGGCATTCATGATTTTTGCCGCAACCAACGATGAGGAATTAAATCGGTTAGTGAAAAATTCCGCTAGTGAGCATCAGCTTGTTACCGTTGCCGATGACCCTGAAGGCTCAGATTTCCATGTACCATCCCACTTGCAACGCGGTCGTTTAAGTATTGCCATTTCAACGGGAGGCGCAAGCCCTACGCTAGCAGGCAAAATTCGCAAGCAGCTGGAAGAGCAATTTGACGACTCTTATGAAGCCTATCTCGAATTTCTTTTTAAGACGCGTCAGTGGATTCTGAAAGAAGTAGGAGATTCCTCTTTAAAAAGAAAGCTTTTGACAGCTATCGTAACTCCGAGGTTTTTATCTAATGAAAATCGGGACGAAGAATTTCGACGATTATATGAAGAGTTGATGTGAAGCAGGTGCCGAGTATTTAGGGTACCTGTTTTTTTGCGTATAAAAAATCGAAGGGGTGGCTAGAAAGGATGGTAAAGGAAGGAAATTGAGGGTGAAAAATGAACGAGAAAATTATCAATAGCTATCAAATTCTGGATCATTTACGTCTGCCACATGGTTTGTATTTAGCTTCTTCTTCAAATGATTATCATTATGTTTGGTTAAGGGACTCTTTCTATATGTCTTTGCCCTTTTTGGAACAGAACAATGGGATTTACGAAATGACTTATCACCGGATCTTGGATTTATTCAAGGAATATGAATGGAAATTGGATATACATACCCGACAAAACCGAAAGAGCAATGGGAATATATCCATTCAAGATATTTGGCCCATGATGTCAAAGAAATGGATTTGCCTTGGGGACATGCCCAGCATGACGCGGTTGGCGCAATTCTTTGGGGAATTGGGATGGGGAAAAGGGTGGAAAAAGAATTATCCGTGATGCAAAGGATCATGAGATTGTTCAGAAGCTCGTTGGCTATTTAGGATGTGCCGAGTATTGGAATGATGCTGATAATGGAATGTGGGAAGAATGGCGAGAGGTCCATTTTAGTTCAGTTGGTGCTTGTGTTGCCGGGCTTCAGGCAGTTAGAGACCTTGTGTTTGTACCGGGAGAATGGATTGCAAATGGATATCAATCCCTTTCCTCACTATTTCCGCGTGAAAGTATCGACCGCCCCTACGACTTAGCCCAAATGAGTTTAGTATACCCTTACCGTATTTTGAGCAGCGAAGCTGCGAAAGTGGTGGTCGAACAAACGGAAAGTTATTTGCTGCGGGAACGCGGTGTCATTCGATATAAGGGAGATTCCTATTATTCAACAGTGGTACATGAGGGAAGGCATCATGAACTTTCATTTTATTTTGATACGGAAGCAGAGTGGACATTTGGTCTTCCATGGCTGGCATTATGCCATTTAGAATTAGGAAACATCGAAAAAGCGGGCGAGTATATTAAAAAAACTGAGAATGTTATGCTCAGTGATGGAAGTTTGCCAGAGCTGTATTTTGCCAAATCAACAAACTATAATTCGAATACACCATTAGGGTGGGGAAGTGCCATGTACATTTTGGCAAAAGAGAGATATGAGAGAATGATGTAACTAAAAAGGCTGCCAAGTATGCTTGGACAGCCTTTTTGCTGCCCTAAAGTGCTTTTCGTGATTTACCTGCCACTTTTGATAAAATACCTTTTGGTTTGCACAATTTACCTGCCAAACTCCTGAATCCACGTTATCCAATAAACCAAAAAGATTTGAAAAATGCTACTAAAGGCTTATTTTTCCTATTTTTATAAAATTTTCTGAAAAGTAGTTCCTTTTTTGGAAATTGTGTTATATAATACAAAACGTAGATAGATACTGTAGTATAACAAAGAGGTGATCTGGTTCATGTCAACACAAACGACAGGTATTGAAGTTGTTGGGGTTGTAAAGGCTCAGTATGACGAGATTTTGACACCCGAAGCATTGAATTTTATTGAAGAACTCGAGCGAAGGTTCGGAGAAAGACGAGTGGAACTGTTACAGTACAGACAAAAACGGCAAGAGGAAATTAACAATGGAAAGCTGCCGGATTTCCTCCCTGAAACAAGAAATATTCGGAATGGAGATTGGTCGATTGCTCCACTACCTCAAGACCTGCAAGACCGCCGAGTAGAAATAACAGGGCCAACAGACCGGAAAATGGTCATCAATGCTCTGAATTCTGGTGCGAAAGTGTTTATGGCTGATTTTGAAGACGCCACTTCACCGACATGGGAAAACATCGTCGAGGGGCAAATCAACTTACGTGATGCAGTAAATCGGACCATATCCTTTGAAAATCCGAATGGTAAAAAATATGAACTAAACGAAGTAATAGCGGTTCTGCTTGTAAGACCACGCGGACTACACTTAGAGGAAAAACATGTGTTATTGGATGGAAAACCAATCTCAGGAAGCTTTTTCGATTTCGGGATGTACTTTATCCATAATGTCAAAAACTTACTTGCAAGAGAAACAGGTCCTTATTTTTACTTGCCAAAGCTTGAAAGTCACTTAGAAGCGCGGCTTTGGAATGATGTATTTGTATTTGCGCAAGAAAAGCTTGGGATTCCGAATGGAACCATTAAAGCGACTGTCTTACTTGAAACCATCATGGGCGCATTTGAAATGAATGAGATTTTATTTGAGCTAAAGGAGCACTCCGCTGGCTTGAACTGTGGGAGATGGGATTATATTTTCAGTTACTTGAAAAAGCTGCGTAACCACAAGGATGTCATATTGCCGGACCGTTCCCAAGTAACGATGACTGTTCCGTGTATGCGTTCTTACTCGTTACTGACGATTCAAACTTGCCATCGCCGAAACGCACCCGCTATTGGCGGGATGGCGGCACAAATTCCAATTCGGAATAACGCCGAGGCAAACGAAGAAGCTTTTGCAAAGGTACGTGCCGATAAAGAACGTGAAGCACGAGACGGACACGATGGGACGTGGGTTGCTCATCCGTGGCTTGTACCGGTTGCTTTAGAAGTATTCAACCGCGAAATGCCGGTCGCCAACCAAATTCATTCAACGAAACAACAGAAAATTACGATTACCGCTAATGATTTGCTTGAATCACCATCTGGCACCATTACAGAAGAAGGTGTTCGAGTCAACATCAATGTTGGAATTCAATATGTGGCCATGGTTATGCGGCAAAGGTGCAGCACCAATCCACAATCTAATGGAGGATGCCGCAACAGCAGAGATTTCACGTGCCCAGCTTTGGCAGTGGATTCGCCATCCAAAAGGCGTTTTACCAGATGGTCGAAAAATAACGGTTGAATTGTATGCGCAATACAAGATTGCGGAATTGGAAAAAATAAAGCAGGAAATTGGTGAGCAAGCGTTTGAGGATGGACGATTCACAGAAGCAGAAGAACTATTTGATCAACTTATATTAAATGACGACTTTGCTGAGTTTTTAACCCTATCTGGGTATGAGCTTCTATAAAAAATATTCTAATAGATTAATAGGAGGAATTGAAAAATGACGAATTCAAGAGTAAATCAATTGCAGGAAGGCTGGGAAATGGATAAGCGGTGGAATGGTATTACAAGACCATACACGGCGGAGGATGTTATCAAGTTGCGTGGTTCAATGGATATCGAACATACATTAGCGAAAAAGGGATCTGAAAAGCTCTGGAAGCTATTAAATGAAGAGGACTATGTAAATGCACTTGGCGCACTTACAGGAAATCAAGCCGTTCAACAAGTGAAAGCAGGTCTTAAAGCCATCTACCTTAGCGGCTGGCAAGTGGCAGCTGATGCTAACCTTTCTGGACATATGTATCCGGACCAGAGCTTGTACCCGGCAAACAGTGTTCCAAATGTCGTGAAAAAAATTAATCAGGCCTTCAGCGAGCCGACCAAATTCACCATGCCGAAGGAAACAGCTCTATTGATTGGTTTGCCCCAATTATAGCCGATGCAGAAGCAGGCTTTGGCGGTCAATTAAACTGCTTTGAATTGATGAAAGGGATGATTGAAGCTGGAGCATCCGGTGTGCACTTTGAAGATCAGCTTTCTTCTGAGAAAAAATGCGGTCACCTGGGCGGAAAGGTATTATTGCCTACGCAAACAGCTGTACGCAACTTGATTGCAGCCCGCCTGGCAGCAGACGTTTCGGGTGTTCCAACAGTTTTAGTTGCCCGGACAGATGCAAACGCAGCTGATTTAATTACAAGTGATATCGATATGAATGATGCGCCGTTTATTACTGGTGAGAGAACTGCCGAAGGATTTTACCGCACCAATGCAGGGATTTATCAAGCAATCGCTCGTGGTTTGGCTTATGCTCCATACGCAGACCTTGTTTGGTGTGAAACTTCCGAGCCAAATATTGAGGAAGCAAGACAATTTGCTGAAGCAATTCATGAAAAGTTCCCAGGCAAACTGCTAGCCTATAACTGTTCACCGTCCTTTAACTGGAAAAAGAAACTCGATCAAGAAACGATTGCAAAATTCCAACAAGAGCTTGGAAAAATGGGCTACAAATTCCAATTCGTTACCCTTGCCGGCTTCCACGCACTGAATCACAGTATGTTCGAGCTTGCTCGCGGTTACAAAGAGCGCGGCATGGCAGCTTACTCCGAATTGCAGCAAGCGGAGTTCGATAGCGAGCAATATGGCTACACTGCAACACGTCACCAACGTGAAGTTGGTACTGGTTACTTTGACCAAGTATCGATGGTAATTACAGGGGGGACCTCATCGACAACAGCATTGAAAGGTTCAACGGAGGAAGAGCAATTTACGGGCTCCTCTAAAAAATAATACGTGAACGGTATCCTTCTCTCCTTTTGGAGAGAGGGATTTTTTTATGTAACATTCTTTAAGAAAAAATCATACATAGTAATAGCCTTTTTAAATGGAGTTGATGTGTTTGAAAAAGCCTACTGTTGACGAGGTTTTACAACAAGGGATTTATGGAGCACTGGAAACAAAACCGGAGGAACGGCGAAAATTTTTAGGGACTTTACGCGAACGGATTATTGTTGCACTCAAGAAAAGTCAGGTAAGAGAAACAGAAGTTTATCCTCAGGTTGAGCTGTTTATGAAAAAATACCCGCAGTCCCATCTTTTTTTAAATGGGAACATGAACTACGGCGAATTATCAAAGTATGTAAAATTAGCAACGAAATTTAAGGTTGAACATACGATTGTGACCAATAAAGAGCATAACACAGAAATCGGATTAGTTTTAGCCATGGACCAGGCGATTGATAAAGACGAGATTTATATTAGTAAGAAAGAGCCGAAAAAACTTGAAATCAAAGAGAAAAAAAGTCTTCTTGCTAAAATATTTAAACGGTAAGAAAAGAAAACGTTAAGAGACTACTCAAGACATTAAATAACGTGGGGTTCCTTTTAGAAACCCCACGTTATTTTCAATCAGCAAACACTTCAACTGTTTCCTCTAGTTCAATTTCTACATTCCCTTGAACGGCACGGCTAATCATACAAGAGGTTTCAGCCTTTTTGGCTAGCTTTTGCGCCAATTGAAAGTCTTTTTCAGTAGCCGTTGATTTCAAAACAATATGTGGACGATGGATAATTTTTTTATAGGTAATAACTCCATTGGTTACATCAACAATTCCTTCTGACTCCATCGTTAACTGTTCCTTCTCTAAATGGCTGCGCTCCATCATCGCGGCAAGTGTGATGATATAACAGGTAGCTGCAGCGCCAAGGAGCATTTCATCGGGATTTGTCCCTACACCCGGTCCATCCATTTCCGGCGGGATTGAAACTTTGGTTTTTAAATTCCCGGCTTCAATTTCACCCACACCATTCCGCAATCCAGGCCAGTTCGCTTTTAAAGAAAAAAGATGTTCAGCCATTCGCTCATCCTCCATGTGTTCATCTCAACTAGTGTAATGCATTTTTTTAAAGAAATACGACTAAAATGCATCGTTTAGTTTAAGATTATTAAAAAAAACGAAAGTCATATGAAAATTCCAAAGTAGGGTACCTGACACTGAGGACAAAAAAGCAACCGGTGAATTTTCAAAAGGATTCACCGGTTGTTTTTTTACTACTGGTCACTGGAACACTATCTGCTAACGATTGGACATTTTTTGTTACTTTTGTGCTATAGGTAAAATCACCATAACAGTAGGGATAGCGAAAATTACTTTTATTGTCTCCACAGGTATAAAGGGTCGGCTTCTTTTGAACTTGGAGAAGCGAGAATTGTTTCGCTAAGTACTCGCTGTGTTTGCCGCCGTGCTGTGCGATATAGTCAATATAACCGATTCCCATATTGTAAGCCTGAATAATCGTGGGGAAATCTACCTTTTTTTGATTGCCATACGTGAGTACCCGCTGAAAATGTTTTACCCCGACTTGAATACTTTGTTTCGGATCCTTAATAGTATTTCTTGATAACCCTGCCGATTCGGAAGCCTGCATTGGATCTCCGCCTTTGCCTTTGCTCTCCTGCTGCATTAAGGCTACAAGGACCGTAGTGTACTTTTCTAGATGATATTTTTCTAATTCATTGTGGATTAAAGGACTATATTTTTTTACATCAGCAAATGGATCATTTACCTTATGTGCTGCTTGTTGCTGAAAATAAGTTTGAAGCAAGGCTAGAGTACAAAAAAGCATCAGCAGGACGAAAATGGTTTTAAGCTTCTTTCGTCTTCGTTTCATTTATTTCTCTCCTAAATTACTTTCTTCTTCGACAATTATAAGGCAAGATAGCTTTTATGTCTGCAAGGAAGCTTTGTGGTCGTTGAATCATTAAAACCATAGGTTTCAGTCAGATATGTATTTATCTACAGTTTATTACCACCAACTTCCAGTACCTTAACAATATTTCCAGTGGACATAGAAATTGTCAGGCTACATAAAATACTAAAAGAATAAAGGAAGCTATTCTATCTTTTATATCCCATAAAGTGGACAAGCATGTCATTGATTATCGAATGATAGTTGTTTTTGAATGGCTGGTATATTGTGCAAGAGATTCAAAACTGTTGGGGGAATAAAATGAAAACGCAATTAGCCATTTGGGCGGGGAAAACAGCAGGAACATTAAGCCGGATTATTGGAAATGGTGGAAATACCATCCCAGGTTTCGTAGCGAGGAAGTTGGATGATGGATTTTTACGGCATTTGCGAAAAAATGCAAATACCATTCTTTATATCACGGGAACCAATGGAAAAACCACCACTGCGAACCTTATTGCGCATCTCCAAGAGTCCTCAGGAAAAACTGTGGTTGCCAATCATGAGGGTTCTAATATGGTTACGGGGATCTCTGCTGCCATGGTACGCAACGCCCCTTTAATAGGGTGGATGAAGAATGATGTCGCAGTATTGGAAGTAGATGAAGCAAGTCTGCCAAAAGCGGTATCAGAGTGCCCCCCTGACTATCTGATTGTGACTAATTTTTTTCGGGATCAGCTAGACCGTTACGGAGAAGTTGATCTGTTAATAAAAAAAATGAAAGATTGTCTGAAAGCAATTGACGTAAAGCTCATCTTAAACGCGGATGATCCTTTTACCCACAGGTTTTCTGACCTTCAAAAGGAAAATTTATATATTGGTGTGGATTCTAATGCATGCCATTTTCAATCGTACACAATGGGAGAATCGAAATATTGTCCAAATTGCCAGGAAGAGCTCTCTTACAGTGTTTTACATTTTGGTCAGCTAGGACACTATCTTTGTTCTTGCGGGTTCGAACGCCCTAATGTAACGGTAAATGCTGAAAAGGTTTATCAAGATGAAAAGGGGATTCAGCTCATAGTAAATGGAGAGCATTATCAGACAACATTAAAAGGAATGTACAATGCATATAATGTTCTTTTTGCAATTAGCGCGTGTCATGCTTTGGGAATGGACCTGAAAGAAATCAAGAAGGGGCTGACTACCTACCAAAAAACAGACGGTAGGATGCAGGAGTTTGTCTTTGGGAAAGAAATTTGGAAGCTAAACCTGGTTAAAAACCCGACTGGTGGAAACGTAACGTTGTCGGAGTTTTTGCAATCAAATGAAAAGAAACAATTGATGTTTTGTTTAAACGACCATCTTGCAGACGGAGAAGACATCTCCTGGATATGGGACATCGACATGGAATTGGCAAACAGTGAAGAGGTAGAGACATTTATTGCAACTGGAAAAAGGGCATATGATGCTGCCCTCAGGCTGAAGTATGCTGGTATTCCAGAAGAAAAAATCAGAATCCTGCCAAGCTTGAAACAGGCAGTTCTCTTTGCCAAGGGAATGGATATTCCTGCATATATCATGGCCACGTATACCTGTCTTTCCCCCATGGTTTCAATTTTATCGGAGGCAGCAAGCTTAATAAGAAAGGAAGGACCGAACAGTGGAGTTGCTAGTATACCATTTTTGCCCAGATACGCTAAACCTGTATGGGGACAGAGGAAACATCATTTGCTTAAGGAAGCGCTGCGAATGGAGAGGGATCACCGTTCGAATCGAGGAAATCAAGAATCCTGATGATGCGAGAATATCAGGATGTGACATATTCATGATTGGTGGTGGCAGCGATCGTGAACAGGCCATCGCTAACTGTTTTAAACAAGCACTGCTCCTTTTTTATATAAAAATTTACAATAAATTTAGTTATTTAAAAATAATCACTATGTAATTATATTAGGAAAATATTGTTTATCCAATTATTAACTCTATTTTGATAATTCCCGTTAAACACAATGTTTGAAACAAAGAAACTCATTTAGAAAAAAATGATAATTGACAATTATAAAATATTAAAATACTATTATGGTATAGAAAAAGGAGGTTTAACTATGTCTGCGATAAAAAATGAGAAAATTACTGTAAGCGCTTCACAAAACGGTTTGAATAGACGGAAAATTGTGGAAAGTGTTCCGCAAAAGGGCTTTTTTGGCCACCCTAAAGGTTTATTTACGTTATTTTTCACGGAATTCTGGGAGAGATTTTCCTACTATGGTATGAAGGCAATCCTTGTATTCTATATGTATTATTCAGTTTCAAAAGGTGGATTAGGAATTGATCAGCAAACGGCTCTTGCGATTGCGTCGGTATATGGATCATTAGTCTATATGTCCGGAATCATTGGCGGCTGGCTGTCTGATAGAATATTTGGAGCAACGAAAGGCGTGTTTTACGGTGGTATCTTGATTATGTTCGGGCATATAGCCTTAGCGATACCTGGAAGCATGACGATGTTCTTTGTTTCGATGGTTCTGATTGTCATCGGTACTGGATTCCTGAAACCAAATATTTCTACAGTTTTAGGTGAAATGTATGATATTAACGACGCACGCCGCGATGCTGCTTTCAGCATTTTTTACATGGGCGTTAACCTTGGCGCATTCGTCGCACCGTTAGTTGTCGGTACAATCGGAATGCAATATAACTTCCACTTAGGCTTTGGTCTAGCAGCAATTGGTATGTTCTTGGCGTTAGTAGTTTATATTGCGACTAAGAAAAAGAATCTTGGACTTGCCGGTACTTTTGTAGCCAATCCGCTGCCAGCAGCAGAAAAGAAAAAATCTTTCACCAAAATTGGTGTAGTTGCACTTATTCTAGTTGTATTAGTTGCTGTTGCCGTTTCTACTGGCACTTTAACTATTTCATCATTTATTAACCTTGTTGGTATCTTGGGATGTGTTATTCCAATCCTTTATTTCCTATTTATGTATCGCAGCCCGAAAACAACTAAAGAAGAACGTTCTCGTTTGATTGCCTATATACCGCTATTCATTGCATCTGTTATGTTCTGGTCAATCGAGGAACAAGGATCAACCATCTTAGCAAACTTTGCCGATCAGCGGACTCAATTACACTTTGCCGGAATGCAAATTTCACCGGCGTGGTTCCAGTCCTTAAATCCATTGTTTATTATCGTTTTTGCACCGATTCTTGGCTGGATTTGGGTGAAATTAGGAGACAAACAACCGACATATACACAGAAATTTTCATTTGGTCTATTGTTCGCAGGTTTGTCATTCGTCGTGATTCTTTTACCGGCAATGATTGGCGGCTCGCATGCACTTGTTAACCCATTATGGCTTGTACTAAGCTACTTCATTTGTGTTATTGGCGAATTGTGCTTGTCACCGGTTGGATTATCAGCCACAACCAAATTGGCACCTTCGGCCTTTTCTCAGCTCAAATGATGAGTTTATGGTTCTTATCAAATGCTGCAGCTCAGGCACTCAATGCGCAACTTGTTAAATTTTACACACCACAAAACGAAATGGCTTACTTTGGAACTATCGGGGTAGTATCAATCGTTTTATCCATCATTTTATTTGCCCTTTCACCAAAAATGCAAACCTTTATGAAAGGGATCAAATAAACCATTTCACAATAAAAATGATTTAAAAACTACGGAGCAAGTCCCCCGTAGTTTTTTCTTTTTACTCAAACATTTATTTATATAGCGAAAATTCAATCTAAAAATAGGTTCTCTTGCCTATAATAGATGAGGAATCATTGCGGTAAAGCGGAAAAGTCTGTTATTATCAATATTAAATGAATATAGATAAAAGGGATTGGAGGTCACGAAAAATGTCACGAATTTCAAATGAGCAGGTCAAACACGTTGCTAATTTAGCACGATTGGCGATAACGGAAGCAGAAACGGACAAGTTCACGAAACAGCTTGATGCGATCATTACGTTTGCCGAACAGCTAAATGAATTGGATACAGAAAATGTGGAGCCAACGTACCATGTACTTGATATGAAAAATGTTATGCGGGAAGATATTGCAAAAAAAGGACTTCCTCGTGAAGAAGTCCTTAAAAATGCGCCAGAGCATCAGGATGGCCAAATTAAAGTTCCATCGATATTAGGGGAGTAAAGGAGGATTAAAAAGGTGAGTTTATTTGATTATAAAGTTTCAGACCTTCATGAGCTTTTACATAAAAAAGAACTAAAAGTAACCGACCTTGTAGATGAATCGTATAAACGAATTAGCCAGGTCGAGGGCAAGGTCCAGGCTTTTTTAATGTTAGATGAAGAGCGGGCACGGCAAACAGCGAAATCGCTTGACGACAAGCTTGCAGTTGACTCGCAGAAAGGCCTGCTGTTTGGGATGCCGATTGGTGTTAAGGATAACATCGTCACGAAGGGCTTGCGGACGACCTGTGCCAGTAAAATTCTTGAAAACTTCGATCCGATTTATGATGCAACCGTTGTTCAAAAGCTGCAGCAGGCAGAAACGGTAACAATTGGAAAATTAAACATGGACGAGTTTGCAATGGGTTCATCAAATGAAAATTCAGGTTTTAAAATGACTCGTAATCCATGGAATCTTGAACGTGTACCGGGAGGATCTTCAGGCGGCTCAGCAGCATCCGTAGCTGCTGGAGAGGTCCTTTTTTCCCTTGGGTCTGATACAGGAGGATCTATCCGTCAGCCTGCAGCATTTTGTGGTGTTGTCGGAATGAAACCTACTTATGGACGCGTTTCCCGTTTTGGTTTGGTTGCATTTGCATCATCACTTGATCAAATCGGACCTGTTACGAGAACAGTTGAAGATAATGCCTACCTATTACAAGCTATTTCCGGACTTGATCCAATGGATTCAACGTCGGCAAATGTAGATGTTCCAAACTTCGTTGGTGCCTTAACTGGTGATGTGAAGGGCTTGAAGATAGCAGTTCCAAAAGAGTATCTAGGTGAAGGGGTTAATGAGAAAGTCCGTCAATCCGTATTAGATGCTTTGAAGGTTCTCGAAAGTCTTGGCGCTGTTTGGGAAGAAGTTTCCCTGCCACACTCGAAGTATGCACTGGCAGCCTATTATTTGCTTTCTTCATCGGAAGCGTCTGCAAACCTTGCCCGATTTGATGGCGTACGCTATGGATATCGGACACCTGACGCTGAAAGTTTAATCGAATTATATAAAAAGACCAGGGCAGAAGGCTTTGGTGATGAGGTTAAGCGCCGGATAATGCTTGGAACCTTCGCATTAAGCTCAGGTTACTATGATGCTTACTATAAAAAGGCACAAAAGGTTCGTACGTTGATTAAGAAGGACTTTGAAGAGGTATTTGCAAACTATGATGTAATTGTTGGCCGACAACGCCGACCCCAGCTTTTAAAATTGGTGAAAACATTGACGATCCATTAACGATGTACGCGAATGATATTTTAACGATACCTTTAAATCTAGCAGGTGCCCCAGGAATCTCGGTTCCATGTGGCTTTGACGGCGGCTTGCCATTAGGCCTGCAAATTATCGGTAACTATTTTGATGAAGCCACGATTTATCGGACAGCACATGCATTTGAACAAGCAACAGATTTTCATAAACAAAAGCCAGGTTTGTAGGGGGTGAAAACAATGGAATTTGAAACAGTAATAGGACTTGAGGTCCATGTAGAATTAAAAACAGATTCAAAAATCTTTTCCGCGAGCCCAAATCATTTTGGTGCCGAACCGAACACAAATACATCTGTCATCGACCTTGGATACCCGGGGGTGCTGCCAGTCATCAATAAAAAGGCTGTAGAATTCGGGATGAAAGCGGCTATGGCCTTGAATTGTGAAGTAGCAACCCACACGAAGTTTGACCGGAAGAACTATTTTTACCCAGATAATCCGAAGGCCTATCAAATATCACAATTCGACCAACCGATTGGGGAGCACGGGTGGATTGAGATTGAGGTAAATGGCTATACAAAAAGGATTGGTATCACGAGAATTCATCTGGAAGAGGATGCTGGTAAGCTAAATCACGAGAAAGGGTATTCTTTATGTGATTACAATCGCCAGGGAACGCCGCTTGTAGAGATCGTTTCTGAGCCGGATATCCGAACACCGGATGAAGCTTATGCCTATCTTGAAAAATTAAAGTCGATTATTCAATATACAGGGGTTTCCGATTGTAAAATGGAAGAGGGCTCACTCCGTTGTGATGCCAATATTTCCATTCGACCAGTGGGACAAGAGGAGTTTGGAACGAAAGCCGAGTTGAAGAACTTAAACTCGTTCAATTTTGTCCGTAAAGGCTTAGAATTTGAGGAAAAGCGTCAACGAGAAGTTGTAAGTGGCGGTGGCAAAATCGATCAGGAAACACGGCGATTTGATGAGGCAACAGGGGCAACTCTCCTCATGCGTGTTAAAGAAGGTTCTGATGATTATCGTTACTTCCCAGAGCCGGATTTACTTGATTTATATATTGACGAGGATTGGAAAGCTCGGATTCGTGCCGAAATCCCTGAACTTCCTGACCAGCGTCAAAAGCGGTATATAGAAGAGCTTGGGTTACCTGTTTATGATGCAAAGGTGCTCACTGTTACTAAAGAAATGGCTGATTTCTTTGAAGCGACAGTTCATGCTGGAGCTGATGCAAAACTTGCTTCAAACTGGCTGATGGGTGATGTATCCGCCTATTTGAATTCCGAGTCAAAGGATCTCGATCAAATAGCTTTAACTCCGGAAGGCTTAGCCGGAATGATTAAGCTGATTGAAAACGGTACGATTTCATCAAAAATCGCTAAAACGGTTTTTAAAGAGTTGATCGAAAATGGCGGCGATGCCGAGCAAATTGTGAAGGACAAAGGGCTAGTGCAAATCTCCGATGAGGGAACACTTTTGAAAATTATTGGAGAGGTTCTTGATGCTAATCCTCAGTCCATCGAAGATTTTAAGAATGGAAAAAATAAAGCAGTCGGCTTCCTTGTAGGACAGCTTATGAAGGCAACCAAGGGTCAAGCAAATCCACAATTGGTCAATCAATTATTGCAACAAGAATTAAATAAGCGATAAATTTTATGCTGGCAGATTTTTATCTGCCAGCATGTTTTTTGTCGAAAAGCTATCGACATTCTTTTTGCAATTTCCCGGGAAAAGACCTGCCCTTATATAGGTTTGTGGGGGATTCAATCAAACGTTTGATTAGAATCGAAAGAGGGAATATCCTGTCAATGTATATTGGATTATAGGAATTCAACCACTTTTCGTTTATAATTGCGGTTTTATTGATAAAATTCATTTCAAAATCGACACCATTTTTACAGCTTTTAAGATAAAAAGCCTTTATTTATAAGGGTTCGCAGAAAATTCAATCAAACGTTTGATTAGTTTTAAAAGTCGACAAATTTTTTGGGGGTCTGGAGAGAAAATACTTTATTTAAAAAGGGTTTTGGCGAATTTAATCAAACGTTTGATTAGTACAGTCATGGTTGGAAAATCTACACTTTTAATAAAGGAATCTCCATAAATAAAAAGTGGCATAGGATTCCCAGCCTGTCCAGTTTGCAGCCAATCGTACGATTTCTTCTTTCGTTGGTTTATTTTCTGTTCCTATCAGATGCTTAATTGCATTGTGTAGACCAACATCATCAATCGGAAAAGCGGAAGGAAATCTTAAACAGCGCATTAAAACATAATTGGCTGTCCACGGTCCAATACCACGGATTTTGACTAGCATTTTTTCGGCACTTTTAACATTTTCAGCGTTCAGCAATTGCATTTTTGTTAGTTTTCCTTCAACCATTAGCCGGGCTACATCAATAAGATACTCACACTTTTTGACAGTCATACGTAATCCGACCAGATCTTCCACTGATAATGCTGCAATATCATTTGGTGTGGGGAAGATCCAATAGTCGTCTCCATTATACTCCACAAGTCGTCCAAAGGATTCTACAAGACGACGTTTCAAGGTATAGGCAAAGGTAAGATTGATTTGTTGACCGATAATCCCCCAGCAAATCGCCTCGAAAAGGTCAGGAATACCCATTAAGCGCAGCCCATAGAACGAATCGACAGCACCATTTAACAGGACATCGGTTTTAGCCATTTCATAAAACGGTAGCAAATCTCGATCTAAATCAAACCACTCTCTTACATAGCGGACAACGGCAGCGCGTTTCCATTCAGATGATGGAGCTGTATCGTCTATAAAGCGGATGTTCATAACGTTTTCTTGATCAGCACTTATTTCAATAAGGAGTGTTTCTTCTTCAATCGGTAACGCTTTGTATAGCCGCCGATCTTTAATAAGAAACAAGCATTCATTCGGAGCTCTTGATAAGTATTTCAAGTTTTCTTCAAAATTGAATTCTTTAGGAACAAATATTTTTAGTTCATTATTGTTTTTTTCTTGCATTATAATCCTCCGTTTGACTCTATTTCATAGTTTAATTTATACCATAAACAGAGTCCTAATAATTTCAATATCTTGCTATTACATTCAGGAACCCTTAAATTCTACCTTTATCGAGGGTATACTTATTGCTAGAGGTGATAGAAATGGAGAACAGGGATGTGAATCAAGCTAGTATTGTTGAGAATGAAGTAAACCGTTTGACGGAAGAAAAATGGCAAGCAATTATTCACAACGATGCAACTTACAATGATCAGTTTTTCTATGCAGTAAAGACTACAGGAATATTTTGCAGGCCTTCATGTAAATCAAGAGCTCCAAAAAAAGAAAATGTACTTATTTTTCAAAATGCACATCAAGCTCTTTCGGCAAATTTTCGCCCATGTAAACGGTGCAAACCGACAGGCGAGCGGCTTCCAGATAATGAGTGGGTTGCTCAGATTAGCGAGTACATCGACAAGAATTTCAATGAAAAGCTGACATTGGAAACTCTTGCTGATATTGGCCATGGCAGCCCCTACCATATGCACCGTACCTTCAAGAGAATTATAGGGGTGACACCCGTTGAATATATTCAGCAAACAAGAATAAACAAAGCGATCGAGTACTTAACCCATTCGAATAACTCGATATCAGATATCGCCCTAGCTGTGGGTATGCCCAACACTGCTTATTTTATAACGTTGTTCAAAAAGAGAACAAAGTATACTCCTGCAGAATATCGGCAATTAAATAGTAATAAAACTAATTCGGGGGTGAACCGAAGTGGAAGCAAATACTAAACCGACGATTTACTGGACTTTGATGGAACATGTAGGCTGGAACCTTTACCTGGCTGCAACATTAAAAGGACTTTGTTTTGTAGGCTCTCAAAATCAACCATTTGAGGAATTATCAGAATGGGCGGAAAAACATTTTCCAGGAAGTCCACTAGTTCAAAATGATGAAAAATTACTGCCATATGCAATTGAACTAATTGAGTATTTTCAAGGGGAGCGTAAGTGCTTCACAAAACCATTTGATTATCACGGGACACCGTTTCAGGTCGCTGTATGGAATGCACTCTGTGAGATTCCTTATGGACAAACGCAATCCTATTCGGATATTGCGAATCAAATACAAAAACCAGCTGCGGTACGTGCGGTTGGAGCAGCAATTGGTGCCAATCCTGTCTTGATTACCGTGCCATGCCATCGGGTGATTGGAAAAAGTGGAAAACTTACCGGCTATCGAGGTGGTTTAGAGATGAAGACCCAACTACTAAAATTGGAACGGGAAAGTTCACAGGTTGAAGGGGGTGCGCTGCATGTCTGAGAGCATTAAAGAGCGTATTTCTTCCTTAGACTGGAATAACTTGCAACAGATTTTGGATGAACAGGGCTACGCTAAGGTTCCAGCTATATTGGACAAAAATCAATGCAATGAAATCATGAATACGTATGAGCAAGAAAGCTATTTCCGCACTACAATCAATATGGCCCGGTATCGGTTTGGAGATGGTGAGTACAAATATTATCAAGCCCCTCTTCCAAATTTATTGCAACAACTTCGTGATGGTTTTTATCCAGAATTGGCCCAAACGGCAAACCGCTGGCAGGAGTGTCTTGGGCGGGATGCCAACTATCCTGCTACTCTACCAGAATTCCTTGAACAGTGTCACCAAAAGGAACAGTTCCGCTCAACTCCCTTAATCTTAAAATATGAAGCAGGTGGCTATAACTGCCTGCATCAGGATTTGTATGGCGATGTGTTTTTTCCATTTCAAGTGGTTTTCGCTTTAAATCAAAAGGAACTGGATTATACAGGAGGAGAGTTCTTGTTGGTGGAGCAGCGGCCAGGGCGCAAAGCAGAGGGCATGTAATTACGTTGGAACAGGGTGCAGGGCTGATTTTTCCGACGAACAATAGACCGGTAAAAGGAACACGCGGATATTATCGAACAACGCTTAGACATGGAGTCAGCACGGTTACGTCAGGAACGAGATATACATTGGGGATCATTTTTCATGATGCAAAGTGAGTTCGGTTTGAGAGAAGGGATTGAGAATGAAAAGTGAACTTTTCTACAAAAATCCAAAGACACTGCTAAATAAAGGAACTGGGTATCTATGTGGTTACACTCATTCCTTGAATCCCTATACGGGTTGTTCTTTTGGCTGTTCCTACTGCTATGTCCGTCAAATGCCGGTCTCACTTTTCCGTAAGGATAAATGGGGGACCTGGGTTGACATCAAGATGGAAGCAGCTGCTTTATTGCGCAAGGAACTCCAGAAAGCTAAGGCCAAAGGGAAGGTAACCATTTTTATGTCCTCGAGTACAGACCCGTATCAGCCAATCGAGCATCAAGAGAGGGTGACGAGATCTTTACTAGAGGTGATGGTGGAAGCTCCGCCTGATTTCTTATTCGTACAGACGAGGAGCCCGCTCGTTAGTAGGGATATTGACTTATTGCTCCTCTTAAAGGATCGAGTTCGGGTAAGCATGACCGTGGAAACGGATTTAGAAGAGATACGAAAACATTTTACACCAAATGCCCCGCCGATTAACGCCAGGTTAAAGACGCTTCAGTTATTAAGAGAAGCGGGCGTACCCACTCAAGCAACGATTGCTCCTGTATTACCAAGTAGTGAGGCGTTTCCGGAAAAGTTGAGGTCACTGGTCAGTCGTATCTGTGTCGATGATTTTTATATGGGAGACGGCAGCGGCGGTAGACGAACTAGAAAGTTAGGAATGAAAACATTGTATGAGACACTAGGTTTGGAAGAATGGTATGAACCTTCTGCATATCGTATTGTTTTTGATAGACTTAAACAAGTTTTTCCTAGTGATCAGATATTTTTGAGTCGGGAGGGTTTTGAGCCTTAAGGGAAAAAGAAAATCCCGGGATTCGACATTATTTTTTCTTGTTGGAAGGAATAATGTCTTTATTTTAAATGGATCGAGGCAAATTTAATCAAACGTTTGACTAGTATTTTTTTAGAAGAAATCAGGTCGAAAATTGGCAGATGAAACTAATATAATGGACGTGCTATGTGATTATTGCTATTGTCATAATTCCGTTGTTTTATTTCCTTCGCAGGATTCCCTCCTACAACAACAATTTCAGGTACATGCTTTCGTTACCAAACCGCCAGACGAAACCACTACATTATTACTTTTTTTAATTACAAAAATAGTTATTAAAATTACAAAACCTATATTTAGAACTTACAAAACCAGTAAAATGAGAAAAAAAGACAGAAGTACAATAAAGTTAATTTCGGAAGAAGTGGAAACGCTTACGTAATTGATCTTATTTTGTAAGATGGAAAAACTAATCAACAAGGAGAGATTCAGAATGACAAATTTACGGGACGAAGCATTAAAGATGCATAAAAAATATCAAGGAAAGCTAGGTGTCTATTCTAAGGTTCCAGTACGTAATGGAAACGATTTAAGTCTTGCGTATTCACCAGGTGTAGCTGAACCTTGCTTGGCTATTCACGAGGACGAAAGTAAAGTATATGATTACACCATGAAGGGGAATCTCGTCGCCGTTGTTTCAAACGGAACGGCTGTACTTGGTCTCGGGAATATTGGCCGAATGCAGCCATGCCAGTTATGGAAGGAAAAGCAGTGTTATTCAAATCCTTCGCAGATGTAGATGCTTTTCCGATTTGTCTAAGTACAACTGATCCAGAAAAAATTGTGGAGGTTGTAAAGTTATTAGAACCAACCTTTGGAGGAGTGAATTTAGAAGATATCGCAGCTCCCCAATGCTTTGAAATCGAAGATCGTTTACGAAAAGCTTGTAATATCCCGATTTTCCATGATGACCAACACGGTACAGCTATTGTGACTGCAGCAGGGTTAATCAACGCTCTTAAACTGGCGAACAAAAAAATTGAAGATGTTCGTATCGTGGCGAACGGTGCCGGTGCCGCAGGCGTGGCGATTGTCAAACTCTTGCTACAAATGGGTGTAAATGATGTTATTTTATGTGATACAAAAGGAATCATTTATAAAGACCGTCCTGTTGGAATGAATAAATTCAAAGAGGAAATGGCTCGAATTACAAATAAAGAACAAAAAAAGGGAACGTTAGCAGATGCTCTTGTAGGAGCAGATGTATTTGTTGGGGTATCTGCTGCCGGTGCCGTTACAGAAGAAATGGTTCGTTCCATGAATTTTGCTCCAATTATCTTTGCCATGGCCAACCCGGAACCGGAGATTATGCCGGAAGAGGCAAAAAAGGCGGGCGCACTTGTCGTAGGTACAGGGCGGTCAGATTTTCCTAATCAGGTCAATAACGTACTTGCATTCCCTGGTATTTTTCGTGGCGCTTTGGATGTTCATGCGAAAGAAATCAATGAGGAAATGAAACTTGCTGCTGTTCATGCCATTGCTGGTTTAATTTCAGATGATGAGCTTCATACTAATTATGTTATTCCAGATCCATTTGACCCTAGAGTTGCAGTTCATGTAGCAGCTGCAGTGGCTACCGCTGCGATGCGAACGGGCGTTTCAAGAAAATATGTCAATGTAGAAGAAATCAAAGAGCGTCTATTAGCATTAGGAGGAGAAAAAAAGCCTGCTCTTGTGTAAATCCAGCAGCTAAATAAATCCAATAGGAACAAGGGACACCAAGGCTGCAAAGCGCTTCTTTTAGAAAGCTTCGCAGTCTTTTCATATTTTACCAGACGAGCTTGGAAGATGATTTTCTCCTTCCGGGATCTTACTTTATAAGGAGGAGAAAATGAAAAAAGGAAGATGGAGTTTACAGTCAATCATTATTATATTTGTTTGTCTTGTTGTAGCTGTTTCACTTCTTATAACGGATTTACTTATCAGTAAAAGGGTAGCATTAAGTGTCGAGGATACTCAGGCAGAAAAAGCGAGAAATGTTGCTAGAATGGTGGCTCATAGTCCGCTTGTCATTGAAGCTATGAGCGGTAAACGGGCTGAAAAGGAAATTCAGCCGTTTGCAAATGAAATTAGAAAAGTTACCAATGTAAATTTTGTTGTTGTGATGGATATGAAGGGGATACGCGTATCCCATCCGGATATTAAAAAAGTAGGGAAGCATTTTATAGGCGGGGATGAAGGGCCGTTTAAAAGGAAAAGAGCATGTTTCTTACTCAAAAGGGACCCTTGGAACATCATTACGTTCTTTTACTCCCATTAAGGATCCCGAAGGAAAACAGATAGGGGCGGTCGCTGTCGGGATATCTTTAGTTAATGTAGAAAAAAGGCCGTTAATAAGAGTAGGTTGGGTATTTATATAGGTACATTAATTGGAATTTTAATTGGTGTTCTCGGAGCAATTATTTTAGCTAGGTATATTAAAAAAATCTTACTTGGGTTGGAACCATTTGCTATTGCTAGACTTTTTGAGGAGCGAAGTGCCATGCTGCAATCGGTGCGTGAGGGAATTGTTGCTGTTGATCAAGAATCTAGGATTACTCTTGTCAATCGAGCTGCCCTAAGATTGTTCCAAAAGGCGGGATTGAGTGAAACGCCTATCGGGTTAAATATAGAAGAATATATGCCTGCAACTCGCTTAAGCAAAGTTTTAAAAACAGGCAAAGCAGAATTGGATGAAGAACAGAATTTAAATGGTATTTCCATTTTCGTCAATCGGGTTCCAGTCGTAGTAGGTAAAAAAACAGTGGGCGCAATTGCTACATTTCGCGATAAAACCGAGATACAGTTGCTCGCGGAACAACTGACAGGGGTACAAATTTACGCAGAAGCGCTTCGTGCACAGGCGCATGAGTTTATGAATAAGCTGCATGTCATTTTGGGAATGGCTCATTTGGGGTATTATGACAAGTTAGTGGGGTTTATTAATGATACGGTAAACCATCGAAAAAATGAAATTGGCTTCGTTACAAAAAAGATACAGGACCCGGTGTTAGCGGGTTTTCTTATTGGGAAACTAAGTTATGCAAGGGAATCAGGGGTAGAGCTATATGTGTCGTGTGACCTTCCGTTGCCACAGTCAGGGGATTTCCAAATCACACATGAGCTAATCACGATTATTGGTAATTTAATTGATAATGCAGTCGAGGCTGTGACTAATTGTTCTATCAAAAAAATTGACGTAAAATTTGAGTATGGAGATGAAATTCTTACGATAGAGGTAAAAGATACAGGAACTGGGATGAGTGAAGATCTGCAAAATAACGTTTTTCAAAAGGGATTTTCAACAAAAGGGGAAAATAGAGGTATAGGTTTGTTTTTAGTCTCGCAAGCGATTGAAAAGTTGGAAGGGGAATTAATTATCTCATCTAAGCCTGGAAAGGGAACTTTGTTTGCTGTGTATTTACCATATAAAGCTGAGGGGGAGAGAGATGATCCGAGTGATGATTGTGGAAGATGATCCAATGGTGGCAGGATTAAATAAAAGCTATCTTGCAAAAGTGAATGGATTTCAGTTGGATGCGATGGCTAGTACAGTAGATGAGGCCATTAAAATCATTGAACACCAGGAAATCGATCTCATTCTATTGGATATTTTTATGCCTGGGAAACATGGACTTGAGTTGTTAACCTACCTGCGTGAAAAAGAGAAAGAAACGGATGTTATTATCATTTCAGCAGCTTCAGATATGGATAGAATTAAAAAAGCATTAAGATACGGAGCGGTTGATTATTTAATTAAGCCATTTGAATTTGAACGTTTTAACATAGCTTTAGCTGCTTATCAAGAGAAAACAACGTTTATTCAAAAACAACAAGTCATTAATCAGGAAGAGCTTGACAATCAAATTTTGCGGAGAGAAGAAAAAGCTATTCTAGAGGAGCTTCCCAAGGGATTAACAAAAGATACATTAAAAAAAATCTGGGAAGCTATTCAGGAAATGAGGGAAGTCCCGTTTTCAACAGAAGAGGTTGTAAAACATGTCGGAATTTCAAGAGTGTCCACCCGAAAATATTTAAATTTTTTAAAAGATATTGGGATCCTTGAAGTGAAGGTGATTTATGGGACTGTCGGAAGACCTGTTTACACACATGAATTTAATAAATATAAAGAACATCTTATAAAAAATTTCTTGTAAGCAGTTAAAAGCACTGCTTACTTTTTTTAATTACAAAAAAGATTATTAAACTTACACAAGCTATGAAAGCGTTTTATTAAATACTATGATGTAGACACAAAGATGGAGGGATTAACAATTGAGCCAATTACGAAATTGAAACCGCTTATTCGTGTTGCGGATGAAAAAGAGGAAAAGAAAAGCTATTTATATACATTGGGTAAAGCCAAGGTGGGAGTCATTCCACTGCCACTTTATTTAGTTATTGCGTTTATTATCTATTCTGCGGGAATATATAACCAGCTTCCGGCTGAATGATTGGCGGCTTTGCAGTCATTATGGTGATGGGGATTTTACTTGGTGACCTTGGAATGAAGATTCCTGTATTAAAAGATATCGGGGGGCCAGCTATTTTATCCTTATTAGTCCCGTCGATTTTAGTATTTTGTAATTTGATAAACCCGGCTGAAATGAGAGCGGTTACCCAATTTAGGGGGAACTGGAGACGTAGCCATACTTTCCGCTTCCAACCGAATGTCGTTGATGCCATTTGCACAGGTTTCCACAAGAATTGGCGGTGCCTCAACCATTATATTGGCGATATTATTAATGAAACTGCTAAGTTAAAATTCAATCATTTTTGTTTTAAAACAGTTAAAACCTGACAGATAAACATGTATACAGACATTTTTGAAAGGACATAACCTGATGATCCTCAAAGCATTAAGAAAAAATCGTTTAATAACAATAATTTATTACAAAAAAGGCTTGTTACAAACATGTAAGGGCTGCTTCAATAATCTTAGCCTTACTGAACAAATGCTTTTTTTAAAAGATGAACAACAACAGATCTACTCCATTAGTTTATCTAGTATTAAAGAGATTTATTAACTTCTTTGAAAATGATTAAGAGGTATTATGGTTAGAGCTGGTCAAATATAAATCGCTAAAAATGTAAAGACATAGATTGTTAAAATTATCATCACTAAATAGTTTAGTTTGTCTTCAATATGGTAAGATTTAGAGAAGACTAATAAGTAAGTGAGGACCAAAAATGACTATTTACATTGCTCTTCTACGCGGCATTAATGTCGGCGGACATAAAAGGATTAAAATGGCAGATTTAAAGCAGCTCCTTGAAACGCTGGGTTTACGAATGGTGAAAACATATATCCAAAGTGGGAATGTTTTGTTTGAATCGGAAGAGGAAGCAGATCTGCTGCGCCGACGAATTGAGGAGGAGATTAATAAGAAGTTTGGTTTCCCTGTACCTGTTATTTTAAGGACGGCGCAGGAATTTGAACAGATTTTCAATAATTGCCCTTTCCCGACAGACTCATTACCGGAAGGAGAGAGTGTGAACGTAGCATTTCTATCAGGCATACCTTCCCAAGAAGGAGTCGATTATTTGCGCACGGTTGAAAGCGGCAGGGATGAATATAAAATCGAAGGTAAGGATGTATATCTATATTTTGGACAAAGCATCCTTGATTCCAAGCTGGCGGCCAACTGCCAAAGTTAGGTGTGCAAGCAACAGTCCGAAATTGGAAAACAGTCACGAAGCTGGCTACAATGGTTGAAGCGATGAATGCTTAATTGTATTTAATAGAAAAACGCTCGGTTCATCCGAGCTTTTTTTTCGCGATTCTTTTTTCATTCAGCAGGCAGTTACATTGCTAGTCATGGTTGGAAACGGATATCATAAAAAGAAAATGAAAGGAGTTTTTAGTATGCGATTAAATGAATGGTTCCAAAAAGGACTAACAGCAGACGAGTACTTAAACTCGATGGCGAAAAATAAAGAAGAGATGCTTGCTATTTATAAGGGGTTTACATTGACGGATGATGACAAAAACAGATTAGAGTCTTTAAGACCGAAAGAATGGAAGGCGATTGTGTTAACTGAGGATTGGTGCGGTGATGCTCTGCTTAACAATCCAATTTTACTGCGGGTTGCAGAGACAGCCGGAATCGATGTTCGTTTTGTGCTTCGTGATCAAAATCTCGAGTTAATGGATCAATACTTAACGAATGGTACGTCAAGGGCGATTCCTATTTTTATTTTTATCGATCAAGAAGGAAATGAAGTGGGCGTTTGGGGCCAAGGGCTCCTGAGATGCAGGCGCTAGTGGAAAAGCGACGTGCGGCATTGCCAGATAAAGATGCGGCAGATTTCCAGGAGAAGCAAATGGAAATGTATAAGCATCTAGTGGATGCCTATCAGAAGGATGGATCGATTTGGAAAACTGTTGCAGACAGCCTTATCGGCACACTTTTAAAATAAATAAAATTCCCTGGCAGACATTGATGCCAGGGATTTTTACATTTTAAAGCCGCTGCCTTTCGGAGGGATGCGGTCTTTGTTCAACTTTTTATCATTGATCTTCGGTTCAATTCCAAGGATAAAGTTGCGGATGTTGGATCGGTGGAGAAAAATTAAAAATAACGAGAAGAATAAAAAGATCAGTTCTGATTCCAGCTTTGGTGAAAGGAATGAATAGGTGAGAATGCTAAACCCGACAGAGAGGGAGCCCAAAAACACATATTTTGATAAAAAAATTATCAAAAAGAACGTACTATAGGTGATGAGGAACAAGGGGAAATTGGCGATTGTTAATGCCCCGGCCGTTGTGGCTATCGCTTTTCCTCCTCTAAAACCTGCAAAGATGGGAAAGCAATGACCTAAAACTGCAATAATTCCAAAATATAAGGGTTCGGTTTCAATATTGAAGTAAATCGGCAGATAGGTGGCAGCAATTCCTTTTCCAACGTCTACAAGCAGAACAAATAGGGCCGCTTTTTTTCCAAGAACCACTAAGGTATTAGTTGCTCCGGGATTTTTACTGCCATGATCGCGAATATCGACCCCATAGACCATCTTGCCCACAATTAAGGCAGTGGGAATGCTGCCAATTAAATAAGAAGCCAAGAGTAAAAACCAAAACATATGAATCATTCCTTTGTAAGAAGTTCTTACGAATTGATAGCATTTTACAATCTTTAAATGATATGATTTGGTTGAAATCACATCTTTCGGCAATCAAAGGAGCACAAACATGGAACCAATTGAATTTGGTCAAGATGCTAATAGCTATGCAAAATCAAAAGGAGATATACCAGTTTACCTGATGGACAGTCTGATGATTCGGAATATAAATTTTGCAGGAAAAAAGGTTGCTGTTCTTGGTGCTGGAACGGGTGCACTAACAAGAAAAATTTCTTTGAGAAACGCTGATGTAATTGGTGTAGAACCATCCGAAGAATTATTGGAACAAGCGAAAATTTTAAATCGAATGAAGAACTTTTCGATTCCTTATCTGCAGAGGAATGCGGACGATACAGGGCTGCCAGCCTCTGAATATGACTTTGTAACAGTTATTTGGGAGTGGCACGGATTCAACCGTGAGAAGGCCATTTTAGAAGTAAAACGGATTTTGAAAGCAAATGGGGCATTAATAGTCATTGATACAGGTTTCCAAACTGGTTCTGTAGCTGTGGAAAAGACTTTTGGGGTTTTAGAGAAATATGTAGGGGGCAGCTTGCAGCCAACTGAATCAAATACGGAGACTAGGCAGAGTATTAACGGCTTCCCGGTTGAGTGGTTCGAAGAATGGACCCGGAACGGATTTGAATTGAGGGACTTTTACAGGATGAATTATACAGTCAGCTTTACGAAACTAGAATGGGTTGGACGTGTTGATTCCATATTGTGGCTTGGAGGTTTTGATGAATCAGAACGTAAAATGGTGCTTGAGGAGATCTATCGTGCATTACCAGAGCAAGATTCATACGTTGTCCCACATGAATGCAATGTTTGTATTCTAAGATTAGTAGAATAGCGTTGCTGCGACTAGTTTATAATGAAGGAAGAGTGAGGGCAGAAGCTTGTCCTCTTTCAAAATTTATAATGGTAGAGGAGGATCTTTTTGAAAACCAAAATTCAACAGCCGAAATTTCCCCAAAGTTTAACTCCGATTCAGTTTAACGATCGGGAAGAGGATTATATTTATGCGTCGATCATTAGTGATTGCACCATTGTTGGGGAGGAAATTGAAAAGCTGCGTTTTGAGGAAGTATTATTTAAAAATGTTACATTTATTGATGTCTCCTTTAGATATTTACAATTGACGGATTGTCTCTTTGAACGCTGCGACCTGTCGAATGCCAATTTTAATGATGCGATTATCCACCGGGTGGAGTTTAAAGAATCGAAGTTATTAGGGCTTAATCTAGCAGATGCAACTCTTCGAAATGTGTGGTTTGATCATTGCAATCTTAATTTAGGTTCGTTTGGTTATGCTGATTTGAAGCAGTTGAAGTTTGAAACTTGTTCCCTCCGTAACGCTGATTATTATGAATCTAAGCTTGATAAAGTGGACTTTAAAAATTGTGATATTAATGAGGTGAATTTTACGGGAACCTCATTAAAGGGAATTGATCTCAGCAGCTGCACATTTAGCAGTCTAAATGCATCTCTTGAAAGTTTGGCAGGATGTGTAGTTTCCGAGGAACAGGCAATTGGATTTGCTAAGCTATTGGGGTTAATCATTAAAGACTAACGTGCGAGAAGTATCGCGCGTTTTTTTTTCGACTCATCTGTCTCAATACCAATTATGTATAGAGAAAATTCGCTATTGGCTGTTTTTTTGCAAAAAAATAAAAAAACGTTATGATATTAGACGGTAGGAAACGGAAATAATGTATTCATGGCTGTGCAGAAAGTTTGTAAGGGTTAATATTAATTGGTAGAATATAGAAAAGTCTGTACTTATGAAAGCCAATAGTTGATTTCAAAAAATAGGATGATGAAATGATGAAGAGAGCAAGACTAATATACAATCCTACGTCAGGACGGGAAATTCTTAAGCGCAATTTGCCGGAGATTCTTGAAAAGTTGGAGAGTGCCGGTTATGAGGCGTCCTGTCACGCCACAACCGGTGCCGGTGATGCGATTAAAGCAGCACGGATTGCTGTCGAGCGCCATTATGATATTGTCATTGCTGCGGGAGGGGACGGAACGATTCATGAAGTGGTCAACGGTCTTGCGGAGCAGGAGTATCGACCGAAATTGGGAATCATTCCAGCAGGTACCACGAATGATTTTGCTCGAGCGCTGCAAATTCCCAGAGATATGAGTGCCGCTGTTGATATTATTACAAAAGGGGATTTGATCCCTGTTGATATTGGTCGCATCAATGATAAATATTTTATTAATATCGCCGGTGGCGGCAGGATGACTGAGATTACATATGAGGTTCCAAGCAAATTAAAAACCATGCTCGGTCAGCTTGCCTACTATTTAAAAGGGATAGAAATGCTCCCTTCAATTAAAGCTTCAGAAGTCTGTATCGAATATGATGGCAAGCTTTTTGAAGGGGAAATCATGATGTTTCTGGTGGGGCTGACTAATTCGATTGGGGGATTTGAGAAGCTGGCCCCGGATTCGTCGATTAATGATGGATTATTTTCATTGTTAATTTTGAAAAAAATCAATCTTGCTGAGTTTATTCGGATTGCCACATTAGCCGTTCGTGGTGAACATGTCAATGATCCTAATGTTATTTACACCCAAGCAAATCGTATTAAAGTGCATTCTAGTGAAACGGTACAGCTTAATTTAGATGGTGAATTCGGCGGCTTGCTACCAGCAGAGTTTGAAAATCTGTACCGCCATTTAGAGGTATTTGTTCCGATTGAGGATATTCGTCCGCTTGACCGGCCTACTGATTGGGTGTCGGGTATGAGATATAGTTAACGAAAAGTTCGTTCTAAATTGGGCGGACTTTTTTAATGTTGGTGGTAAAAAAGGAAAAAACATTGCAGGTCTAGAATTATGTTAATAAATATGGACATTGGCAAATGAAAGGAGTGACGAGAATGCCTCAGAGAGCTGTGATTTACATTGATTATACATGAATGGACCTTGGGACATTTTGAACAATCACTTGGGCTATGGTTAAATTGTCTTTAAAATGGTAGAATTGATTTTAATGGTGAATAAGCTGTAATAGTTATCTCGGAGGTCTATTATGAAACACATTTATCGTGATGATAGTTTTACTCTGCATACCGATCTTTACCAGATTAATATGGCAGAGACGTACTGGAGAGATGGAATACATAATAAACGTGCGGTCTTTGAACTGTTTTTCCGCAAGCTCCCGTTTGGGAACGGCTATGCTGTTTTTGCGGGCTTAGAAAAAGTGATTCAGTTTATTCAAGGTTTCCATTTTAGCGAAGAAGACCTGGAATACTTGAAAAATGAAGTAGGTTACAAGGATGATTTTTTAGAATACCTTAAAAACATACGTTTTACTGGAACGATCCGTTCTATGAAAGAGGGCGAGCTCGTTTTTGGCAATGAGCCGATATTAAGAATCGATGCGCCGCTAGCAGAAGCACAATTAATCGAAACAGCTTTGCTTAACATTGTGAATTACCAAACATTGATTGCGACAAAGGCTTCACGAATTAAGCAAGTGGTCGGGAATGAAGTGGCATGGAGTTCGGGACAAGACGGGCACAAGAAATGGATGCAGCTATTTGGGGCACGAGAGCCGCATACCTTGCCGGTTTTGATGGAACGAGTAATGTAAGAGCTGGAAAAATGTTCCAAATCCCTGTTTCCGGTACCCACGCCCATTCAATGGTACAGCCTATAAGGACGAATATACTGCCTTTCATAAGTATGGTGAAACACATAAGGATTGTGTCTTTTTGGTGGATACGTATGATACACTGCGTCTTGGTGTGCCAAATGCAATCAAGGTGGCAAAAGAGTTAGGGGATAAAATTAATTTTATCGGAATTCGCCTTGATAGCGGTGACCTGGCCTACCTTTCAAAAGAAGCTCGTAAAATGCTTGATGAAGCTGGCTTAAAAGATGCAAAGATTGTTGCATCGAGCGATTTGGATGAATATACGATTATGAACTTGAAAGCTCAAGGGGCAAAAATCGATAGCTGGGGAATCGGGACGAAGCTGATTACCGCTTATGATCAAGCTGCACTGGGGGCAGTTTATAAAATCGTTGCCATTGAAGGGGATAATGGAAATATGGAGGATACGATTAAGATTTCCTCCAATCCGGAAAAAGTAACGACTCCGGGACTAAAGAAAATTTACCGAATTATCAATAATACGAACCACCATGCAGAAGGGGATTACATCGCGATGGAGGACGAAAAGCTACCAGAGAAGAAGCTTAAAATGTTCCATCCAACCCACACCTATATTAATAAGGTGGTAACGAATTTTATAGCCAAAGAGCTTCATGAAGATATTTTTACCAATGGCGAGTTGGTTTATGAAACTCCTTGTCTTGAAGAATCACGTGAATATTTGAAGCAAAACCTCGACGCACTTTGGGATGAGTACAAGCGCATCATGAATCCGGAAGATTACCCAGTCGACCTTAGCAAAAAGTGCTGGGATAACAAAATGGAAAATATCGAAGAGGTTAAAGAAAAAGTGGTTGAATTGAGCGAATAGAATGAGGGGACGTCCTAGCGGTAGGGCGTCTTTTCATTTTTTATAGGAGAATCTCGGCAGTTTGGTGTTTGACCTTTTTTAAAAAAATAAGGGTTTGCGTGAAGGTTGCGGGATTAATGGGAAAGTTCGCGGAATAAACTCTAAAGTACGCGGAATGAACGTTTAATCCGGCGGAATTCCGGCTTGACTTTGCGGAAAAAGTAATTTGAATGAAAATTACCACCCTTCATTTCATTGTTGCACGCATTATATGTTACAATTTTTCTAGCCAAAATAGCGCAAAGGAAGAAATCGATGAACAAAACCATACCGGTACAAAAAAATGAATATATAGATGTAGTTTTTGAAGATTTAACCCATGACGGAGCAGGTGTAGCAAAGGTTGATGGCTACCCGTTATTTGTGCCCAACGGCTTACCAGGTGAAAAGGCAAAGATAAAGGTCATTAAGGCTGGAAAGGGTTACGGAATTGGGCGTTTGATTGAGCTTTATGAAAAAAGCCCTTATCGGGTGGATATTGCCAGCAGTGACTTACATATGTATGGCGGCTGCCAATTGGAGCATATCAGCTATGAAGGTCAGCTGAAATATAAGGAAAATCAAGTCAGGCAAGTGCTTACCCGCATCGGGAAGCTGGAGAATGTGAAGATTCATCCGATTTTGGGCATGGCGGAACCATGGCATTACCGGAACAAAGCACAGGTACCTGTCGACGAAAAAGATGGGAAGCTGATTGCCGGTTTTTTTAAACCAAGAAGCCATGAAATCGTGGATACAAATGAAAGCCTGATTCAGCTGCCGGAAATCAATGAAGCGGTGCAGGTGGTGAAGGAAATTTGCAGTGAACTCCGGATCCCTGCCTATCAAGAAGAAACCCATAAAGGTGTGCTCCGCCATATTATGCCCGTTTCGGAAAACAAACAGGGGAGCTCATGGTGGTGATTATTACGAGAACGGCGGATCTCCCTCAGAAAGATAAGCTGCTGGAGGAAATTCGTGCTCGAGTTCCGAAAGTCGTATCGATTGTTCATAATGTCAATTCAAAGCGCACAAACGTTATTTTAGGTGAGAAAACCACCGTGCTTTGGGGCAATGAAGTCATTTATGACTATATCGGCGACGTCAAATTCGCTATTTCTGCTCTTTCCTTTTACCAGGTAAATCCTGTTCAGACAAAGGTGCTATATGATAAAGCGCTGGAGTATGCCGACTTAAGCGGGGAAGAAAATGTGATTGACGCTTATTGCGGCATCGGTACGATTTCATTATTTTTGGCGCAAAAAGCAAAAAAGGTATTTGGCGTGGAGATCGTTCCAGAAGCGATTGAGGATGCGAGGCGGAACGCGGCTCTAAACGACATTACCAATGCTGAGTTTGCTGTTGGGGAAGCCGAGGTTGTGATACCAAAGTGGTACAAAGAAGGAAATGCTGCTGATGTACTTGTGGTAGACCCGCCGAGAAAGGGTTGTGATGAGGCTTTGCTGCAAGCCATCATTGAAATGAAGCCCAGGAAGATCGTCTATGTTTCCTGTAATCCAGCCACCCTGGCACGGGATTTAAGGATTTTAGAAGATGGGGGATACAAGACTGTGGAAGTGCAGCCGGTGGATATGTTCCCGCAGACCACCCACGTTGAGACAGTAGCGTTGATAGAGTTGAGATAGCTTGGTATCAATGGGTTTAGAGGCTTTTATCTGAAAATTGATGTGTGTTTTATGTTCCCTCGGACTTAAAGGTTTGGGGGGATTTTTGTATAGGGGTCTAACTTTTACGAAGAAATAACGATTGCACGATAAGCAGGTGAGTTTTGTGTATTTATATTTGCAAGGAAGATGAATTAAGTTATTGGTTTATGTGTGCTTTGAACAAGATTTGAGGGTATGAAATGGAAAGGGTAAATTCTTTTCTACTTTCCTTTGGATAATCCACAATTTCAAGTAATGGAATTTATTTTATGATGAAAAATGAACATAGGCTTATCCCAAAATAACATCTTTACTTCATAAAATTGTCCATAAAAATGTTTGTGACACAGCTTATCCACAGTATTTTCTTGCACTAAAAAGCAAGGCGATTCAACAAAAAGTTAGAATCGTCCTGCTTTTTTTAAGAGCTTCAATCGCTTTATTTGTCTTCTCTTAATAAATAATCATTTCCATCCTGGTCTTTAAATGAGAACATTGTTCCAAATGGCATTCTTAACATTTCTCCTACTTCTACTCCATTTTGTTTCAATTTCTCATAAGCAGATTCTATATCTGTTGTGCTGAAAAGAATGGATGGATGGGCAATTTTTGATGGATCCTGCTGCTCCATTGCTTCCCTAGCATAAAGAACTAAAGATGTAAACTCGTCTTCACTTGGTCCGACTTCTATCCAAGAGAAGTCCGGTCCCATTGGCTGTTCCAATTTCAATACAAAGCCGACTTTATTTAACCAAAAATCTTTTGCTTCCTCTTGATTTTTTACATAAACTGTAACCTTGCTAATTTTATTAACAATCATCGTAATTCTCCTTTTATTCATTATGTATCTAAAGTTAGCTTACCAATCTTAAACTGATTATGCAATTTCTTATGGGATCAATATAACGAAATATATTGAATATTAAGTTAAATTTGCTTTCCCTTAAAATACTAAACATGTCAAGCAATCGGGCGCTTTTCTTAAAGTAAGAAGGCGTCTATTTGTATTGGCAAATTCATTTAAGAGGATAATAAATTTAAGATATGATGACAAATGAATAGAATGGTTACCTTATGACTAAAATAAAATTTGACAGGGCACCAATTAGTGTCCTATAATAAAGACACTAATTGGTGTCTGATTTATAAGGTGGGGTGATTTTGAACGGGAAAAATCAAGAGCGTGATGTTTATGTAGCCATTGCTGACCCAACAAGACGTAAATTGTTACGTTTGTTGGCAGATGCACAAGAGTTACCTCTTCACGAATTAACTGCTCAATTTCAAATGGGTCGTACTGCTGTTTCTAAACATTTGGCTATCCTTAAAGAAGCTGGTCTAGTTGCTGACCGTAAAATTGGTAGAGAAACAAGGTATCGACTAAATGCAGCTCCCCTACAGGAAATTAAAGATTGGGTATCCTTTTACGAGAAATTTTGGAAGGAAAAAGTGATACTTTTAAAAAATTTACTATCGGAGGAATAAATAATGGCAGATTTATCATTAGATTTTCAGTTTACAAGTTCAATCAATACAGTGTGGAACGCATTAACAGATTCGGATACTCTTGCAAAATGGATAATGGAAAATAACTTTAAACCAATCGTAGGACATATTTGTCAATTCCGAAATGAGCAATGGAATTTAATTGTAGATTGTGAAGTATTAGTAGTGGACGAGCCTAATAAGTTATCTTACACATGGGTAGGTGGTCCGATCAACACTACAGTCACATGGACATTGAAGCAAGAGGATGGAACAACCTATTTACATCTTGAACAAACAGGATTCGAAAAAGAAGATCAAGCGTTCAATGGTGCGAAATATGGTTGGGCGAAAATGGCCGAAGATCTTAAAAAAGTGTTAGGGGAAATGTAAGATCAAACCTCTGAAGTGAGTTTTTTATGCTAATGTATAGGAAAAAGCAAACGGCTAGTATAGGACTTAGCCGTTTGCTTTTTAAGGACAAATATTGATACAAAACTCATTACAAATTCATTTGAAGTTGTGCTAACATGGCAATACTAGAATTAGAGAATGGGGAGGATATCAATATGAAAATAAATCAATTAATTGCCAACAATATTAACCGCTTAGATACCGTCTTGCCGGAAGATCAATCGTTAGGAATTGCTGGTTTGTCCGGATCTGGTAAAACCACATTTTGTCAAACCATTGGTGAAGAATCCAAGAAGCGTCTCGTTTCTTTATTGCCTAAGGCTGAATATCAGTATTTATTTCCTAACATAATGGAAACCAATTTTAGTGCTATCAAGATGGAAGAAATGCCACTTGTACTTTTTCTAGGAAGATCATCCATTTCTTCCAATCCACGTTCAACAATTGGCACACATACTGGCGTGTTTACAGAGATTCGTGTTACTCTTGCTGAAAAATATAATCTTTCTCCAGAAGTTTTTTCATTTAATAATCCGTTGGGCTGGTGTCCAGATTGTAAAGGACGCGGTACTACCAAAAATGTTGAATGTAAAAAGTGTGGGGGTAAACGCTTTAATCAAGAAGTTGAGCAATATAAAATTCAATTATTTGATCAACCACATAGTATTTCCGATATCAACAACTTAAGCATTGAAACTATTTTTTCACTAGCAGAAGTTTTAAATATTAGTGAAGGTAAACAAAAAATTCTAAAAAATATAATCAATATGAATATTGGTTACTTAACAATAAATCGCATTATGGGTACATTGTCAGGTGGGGAATTAACACGACTTTACTTGGCAGAATTCATGGCAGCTAGTAGCAATACCGTTATTATTATTGATGAAATCTCCGTTGGTCTTGATCACCAAACACTATTGAAAATTTTAGAACAGATTAAACAATTGGGCTATAAGAATCAAATTTGGCTCATTGATCATTCTGACACAGTGCTCGATACAACGGATGAGCAATTGTTCTTTGGACCTGGCAGTGGTAAATATGGAGGAAAAATTGTCGAAGAATCACCGCGCCCACAACCAATCCATTGGGAACGAAATCAGGTAATGCCAACAGAATACTATCAATTTCATGATCTATATTTTCGTAATATTCAAATGGCTGAAATTCAGATTCCCAAAAATAGACTTGTTACCTTTACGGGTGAGTCTGGATGTGGTAAATCTACACTTGTCAATGCGTGTATGGCCAAAGATTTTCTGAAGCGCTCTCCAAAAGATAAACTGGTAATGGTAGGGCAAGATCGAAACCAATCGATTACCAGCCGGTCAACCGTTGCGACTTTTCTTGATATTAAAAAGAAACTCACAAAATATAGTGAAGATATTGATGATATTTTCGAGCGCTCAATTGAAGATATTATTGATGAACTGCCTAATGAAGACATCTCTCATAAACGCTTGAGCTTATTGATCAAACTTGGACTAGGTTACTTGACGTTGGAAAGAAAAACACAGTCCTTATCGACTGGTGAATTTCAATGTGTCCATTTAGTTTCGGAGCTGTTTGCCAACTCAAGAAACCCACATACGCTATTTATTTTTGACGAGCCTTCAAAAGGTTTATCCCAAAATATTTTAAACCAATTCATTGATAGTGTCAGGGGCATTCTCCAAGATGAATCAGTCTCTATCATGATGATTGAACATAATGCCTATATGCTGGAAAGTTCTGATTTTATCGTTGATTTTGGTAAAAGACAGCTTGCACCTGTGGACCATCTTGATGTTGTCAGTCATGATGACTATTATCGCCTTCAAAATAGGAAAGATATCGCTGCTCCATCGCCTATTTCTTCCAGACTCAAGCAGCAAAATGGCATTACCTATTTAAAAGAAAATCCTATCGACTATTTTAAAAATGCAGAAAACGTCTATAAGGGCGGCATCTTAAAAAGCTTATCATCAATGGCTCGTTTGATTTATGGTGAATATGAATCAGAAACCATTGCACCGGTTATCGCCATTGATTTGGAACAACACTTATATAGTCAATATAGTTTTCTCTATGAAATTGGCGGCCTGATTAACCATATTGTGGCGGCACAACCGACCAATAAAGATACTAGAAGCTTCGACTTCTATAATCAAGACAATCATTGTCCGTGCTGCTCGGCCGCCGGGTGATTGGAAAATTCGATTTTGATATTGTTATTCAGGACAAAACCGTGCCATTCTGGGATGGCCTAATGTATCCAGATGTGATGGAGGTCTTAAAATACTATCAATATCCAAAATTACAATTTATCTTTGATGAGATTAAGAATGAGCTCGGTCACGATATTAGTAAAAGCTATAATGAGATGACAGAAGCGGAAAAGCATACCTTTTTATATGGTTATTGGGAAAAGTCATTTTATGATAAAGAAGGCAAGACACGGAGGACATGGGAGGGCTTTAATAAGATCCTTGGGATGTATATGGTCATTTCGAAGTCGATTATTAAAGAGCAAATGAAAGCATCAAAAGAAATGATTACCTGTCCGATTTGTCAAGGAACCGTGCTAAACCATCATAAAAAGCTCAAATTTGGTGACACGGATATTCGTGAGATTATTCATCAGCCGCTTGATCAAGTTTTGAAAATAGTAGGGAAGTTACCGGAACTGGAAAAACTAAAAGCAATTGTTGGCGGCGATATGGCTTTGACGGAAGATGTCTCCCTGCTTCCTAGGGAAACACAAGTAGGACTGAAAATACTTGAACTAGAACTAGCAAGCTTTGCGCGCTATGAAATGGTTTTACAAAATGTCTTACCATTCTGGGACAGAATTAGAGGCAATATCGAATCCATCAGTATTAATAACCGGATTACCATCTGTGATTTTCCCAATATCAATGAGACGAGAGAAACCATCATTGATAAGTATTTCACTAATGGAAAATACAAAAAACTAACATATGTTTATGAAGCGTTTGGTTACAAAAAAATTGTCACTCAAATTAATAATATTAAAAAAAGTCATCCATGCCCATTCTGTAAAGGGAAGAAAGTCATTACAGAAGAAAATCTCCATGATGGCGTGTTTAAATTAACGATACCATGTGTGAGTTGTCATGCAAGTGGCATCAATGATGAAGGGCGTACGGAAATGGTCGAAGGCATACCAGTAGAAACATGGCTAACTGGCAAAGTAAGTGATGTTGTGGCTGAAAGCTTAAATATTGAGGCTGTAGCAGATATTCCAATTTTCAATCGTATTCGTGAGTTGAATAAACAAGAAATGATGGCGATTTACCAATTCCTTGAGCAAAATAATTAAATTAGAATTATTAAAACAAGCCATATTTTAAAACAAAGCTAGATGTCAGTCAGTGATAGAAAACTCATTTGCAATAATAAATTGCAAATGAGTTTTTATTCTGTTCAAATAATTGTAGAAAATTTAGTATAGATAAAATTATTATGAAATGTAGTGTGATATAATTTTACCGGAATAGAGGTAGGAAAATGTCGAAACAACATTAAAAATAATAAATATTTTTGAAAATTGCATTTCTTTCTATAAAATCTGCAATCTTCCCCTTTAATTTTCATCATTTTAAACCCACAAACATGCCGTCTTATAATAACTTCCTGTTAAAATGCTGAAGCGAATAAATTCATTTAATAACTAGAATAAATGGGAGTGTTGCTGGTTAAATCGAAGTTAGTAAAAAAGGAGCGGTATTATGAATGCAGTTCTGAGTAAGATTGCTGAAGGCATCACTGTTTGTTATGCAGAGGTTTTCCCGATCAAGACTTGACCTAGTTGAATTTTCAACTCAAACCCAATAAAGGGCGCAATTGTCCAATAAGAATTGTGCTCTTTCAAATTTATAATTAAAGGGGATTAGAAGATGAATAAAAGTTTATTTCATTCATTGGAAGGTGAAAATATCACCTTCAAAGCACTAAGTATAGATGATGTTAAAGAGATACATAATTATGCATCAGATAAAGAAGTTTCACGATTTATTGGCTGGGATTTAATGAATACTTTGAATGAAACTCGTGAGCACATTGAAATAATGTTAAAACGTGAGTCAACAGGTACTCATTTATATGCCTCCATTGTTGTAAAATCAACTCAAGCAATTGTAGGGACAGCCATGATCTTCAATTTTGACCAAGAAGCAAACCATGCTGAAATTGGTTATGTTTTTCATAAAGATCATTGGGGTAAGGGGTATGGCACAGAGAGTGTTGCTTTGATGAGTGATTTTGCGTTTAAATCACTAAATCTTCACAAACTCCATGCTAGTGTTGTGGATACAAATATTGGTTCTGCTCGGATACTTGAAAAGAACAAGTATGAGTTAGAAGGACGATTAAAAGACCACTATTATATAGAGGATAAATATTATGATGCATTGCTTTTTGGCAAAATTACAAACCTGCAATCTCGCAAAATATAAACATTGATATTTCGAGGGCTACTCTGTTAATAACAAATTACCGTAAGCTGTCCTCAAATAAAATCCTTATATTAATTAATTACCCCATAATATCGCTTAAATAATAGAAATCACAACTAAAAATAATATATACTTATAATAATTGAATATTTTTCCATATCCTTTACGATAATAGAGAGGAAATTGGAAGCGAAAGAAAATTATTTATGTGAAAGTTTTTTAAAAAATAGGAGGTTATCATGGGAAGATTAGTTCATTTCGAAATTCATGTGAATGACATGGAACGGGCAAAGAAGTTTTATGGAGAGGTATTCGGATGGTCATTTCAAGATTGGAGTAATTATGCAGGAATGCCTTACTTTGGGGCAGTGACTGGCAAGGAGAATGAACATGGGATCAATGGTGCTTTGATGCAGCGGCAAAGTGCTCCGCCGGAAACAAACCAAGCTTTAAATGGATATGCTTGTACAATGGGAGTGGAAAATTACGATTTAACGGAAGCTAAAATTATTGAGAATGGCGGCAAGGTCGCATTGCCCAAATATGCTCTACCTGGAATGGCGTGGCAAGGATACTATATTGATACTGAAGGCAATACATTCGGAATTCATCAACCCGATGTGAATGCAAAATAGAATCCATGATAGGTGAATAAAAACATGAAATCACAAGACACGGCAGGCATGCTTGAAAATGTGCGCAATATCTGTCTTGCACTGCCCGAAGCCGTTGAACATATTGACGGTTTCGGTCACAATACTTTTAAAATCAATGGAAAATCCTTCGTGATTTCAGGTGAAAGCGAGAAAGGATTCAGCTTGTCGTTTAAGTCAGACCGGGAAACTCAAGAAATATTGCTACAGAAAGAGCATTTTTTCAAAACCCCATATATAGGGCATCACGGCTGGGTATCTATCCAAAATCCGGCTGGGGATGACTGGGATGAATTGATTGATCTAATTCAAGAAGCCTATTTACGTGCGGCACCGAAGCGTTTGGTTAAGAAATGGAAAGAGTTGCATACAAAGTGAAAAAAGGCGGAATAATCTGCTTTTCTTTATTTAAGGAATGTATAAATTTTTGACTTTGAGAATTGTCCAGCGCAAGAAGCCCATCTCTAGTGTACTTAGCTCACCTACTTACGATAAGTCAACATCGAATCGCTTACCTCCATAATAACAGGTCAACCAGAAATATCATTTGACTGCCTTTATATTACGTAAAGATAATTCTTTAATAAAGATTTCTTATCAAAAAAACTCACCAGCATCCTATTCATTGCCACATAGACTCTGGGCATGTGGAGGCGGTCGCAAGGATTATATGAAAAGCAGGCAACTAACCCTATTGGGTGTTGCCTTTTTACGTTTCATATAACGAATTAAAGCTGTACTGAATATGGACAGTGTCCACTCATTTAAGCGAAATAAATGTTGAATAGATCTGTTCCAAAATCTCCTCAGGCGAATAACCCCGTACCTCTCTTTGAAATAAATAGGAATCGCTACTTAAAGCCGTCAGCAATATATCGGCTCTAAAGACACTATTAGGATGGGACTTCCCGGTTGCAGTCATCTCGTCAAATAGTTCGACGAATAGTTGATGCAATTCTTCATATAGTGACTCCGCGTACGGGAACTAAGTGGCTTCGTTGGCTTGGTGTCCTCGACTCCTGCAAGCAGTTGTGCTTTTGTTTCTCTGAAACGGATAAATAGGCTAAGAATTCCCTTTAATCGTTGACTTGGCGGATCTATCCGGTTCTCCTTTAAGTACGCTTCAATATCCTCGAAAAGTAGAACAATGTTGTCTTTTATTAAATCCAGACATAATTCACTTTTGTTTCTATAACGGCGATAAAGCGTTCCCTGGCCAATCTGCGCTTCTATGGCAATTTGATTCATACTGACTTGTTCAACACCATTTAGCTCAAATAGCCCAAGAGCCGCATTTAATATACGTTGACGATTCTCGGCAGCATCACGACGTTCAGTACGAGTGGGGGTTGTCTCCTCATCATTCACCATACCATCACTCCCTAAAATTCAATCCAAACTTATTGACAAATGGAGAGTTCTCCACTTAGTATAAAGAAGAGAGCTCTCCGCTTAATACTAACTTATTGAAAAGGAGTTTACAACACATGCTTAAATCTTTTGGTAAAACCGCGTTGTTAGTCATGGATATACAAAACGGCATTGTATCGCGTTTCGGAGAAAATGAAGAAGTTCTTCTTCCGTTTCAAAAAGCTGTTGAAGCCGCGCGTCGAAACAATATATCAGTTATTTTTGTTCGAGTGGGGTTTAGCGAGGGGTATCCTGAGGTCAGCCCTCAAAACAAGTCATTCTCAGCAATTTCTAAATTCGGTGGAATGACCGTCTCCGATGCAGCGACACAAATTCACGAATCCGTTCAGCCCGAACCAAACGAACCGGTTGTTACGAAGTATCGAGTTAGCGCGTTCGCTGGCAGCACCCTCGAAATCATCCTCCGATCACGCCAAATCGACAAGCTAATTCTCAGTGGAATTGCTACAAGTGGTGTCGTTCTATCGACATTGAGGGAAGCGGCGGATAAAGATTTTGCGCTTACGGTGCTATCGGATGCATGTCTCGATGCCGATCCAGAGGTTCACCGCGTTCTAACTGAGAAGGTGTTCCCTCGTCAGGCAGATGTGCTGACTGTCGACGCCTGGATTGACACCTTAGAAAACGGCGTAGGTTAAATTAATTTTGTTAACAGGCGCAATTCATAAAGCGTAGAAAAAGAAGGTCTATTCATGCCGATTTGGAAAAGAAACTTAATTGTTTGCTGGTTTGGGATGTTGGTTTCAAGTGTAGGAATGAGCCAGATTGCACCAGTATTGCCACTTTATATAAGGCATCTTGGAGTTCACAGCCCAGCTTTAATTGCTCAAATTTCAGGAATTGCTTTCGGCGCTACTTATATTATTTCAGCTGTTTTTTCACCTGTTTGGGGAAATGCAGCAGATAAATACGGACGAAAACTCATGATTTTACGAGCAAGTCTAGGTATGGGAATTGTTATAGGCTGTATGGGGTTTGCACAAAATGTCTATGAACTGATTGGATTAAGAGTCTTGCAGGGTGTAATCACTGGTTATGGTTCAGCCTGTACGGCGTTGATCGCGACGCAGACAGATAAAGAACATGCAGGTTTTGCTCTAGGAACACTTTCAACTGCAAGTACGGCAGGTTCTTTGCTCGGACCGATGATTGGCGGGTATATGGAAGAGAACTTTGGTTTGCAAAATGTATTTTTCATAACAGGTGCCTTGCTGATGATTTCATTTATTGCAACTGCTTTATTTGTAAAGGAATCCTTTACTCGTCAAGATAAAAAGGTGCTTAGTGGTAAGGAAATATGGAATAATATTCCATATAAAAGTTTAACTATTATGCTGTTTGTGACCTTTTTTGTCTTAATGATAGCATTATATTCTATAGAACCTATCATAACTGTATTTGTTACCCAGATATCTCTTAATACTGGTCATGTTGCTCTGTTTGCTGGAATGGCATTCTCAGCTTCAGGACTGGCAAGTATTATTGCTGCTCCACGACTAGGAAAAATTTCAGATAAAATTGGTGCGCAGAAAGTTATATTAGTCGCACTTGTAGTAGCAGGACTCCTGTTTATCCCACAAGCCTTTGTAAAAAATCCTTGGCAGTTAATGGTGCTTCGATTTTTGTTAGGACTAGCAACAGCGGGGTTGATTCCTTCTGTCAATACCTTGCTTAAGAAGATAACACCAGATTCTCTTACAGGCAGAGTTTTCGGTTTTACCATGTCGGCAGGGTATTTAGGTGTATTTGGAGGTTCAATTCTAGGCGGGCAAGTGGCAGCCTATTTGGGTATCAGATATGTATTCTTTATAACAAGCGCACTGTTACTGATAAATGCAGTGTGGGTTTATTTTAAAGTGTATAAAAAACTAAGTTTGAAAATAGAAGGCAACTAACCCGTTATTTCGAGGTGTTGCCTTTTTTGTTATGGTTTGGATATCGAGTTGGAGAATAGAGAACAATAAAGGTAAAAAGGAGGTTTTCCGAATGGGGTTGAATATATTTAACGAAAAGAATCGAGAAGGAAAGGAAAATCTTGATGAAATTCTTGAAAATTCAATTGAAATTGAAGAAGATTTAATGCGGACGTATCTTATAACCGCAGAGCGGATTCACGATGATGATGAATTAAAGGAACGCCTCGAAAATTTTGCCGAAGGAAATGCGAAAAGGACAAAACAGCTTATTGATGAGTTGAATGAAAGTAAAGAGAAGTAGATGGAGGCTGTGCGGATTCAAGTAATCCCACAGCTTTTCTTTTTTTGAATGTAATGATTTTAAACAATTACCCAATAAATTCTGTTAATTCTCTATTAAACTTGTTTCGTTCTTCCCAGAACAATCCATGACCGCTTTGTTCAAACCAAACAAGTTTCGCTTATTCCTTGATGAAGAGCAGTTGCCAATGGAGGCAAACAAACTTTGTCGTGTAAACCATGTAAGATTAATGTAGGGACTTGAATTTTTTCAATATCAGAAAATAAGTTCTCATCTCTCAAGGAGACTAATACATTTGCAGTTGAATATCCGGAGGCTTCAAGTCCTAATTGGAAGAACCATTCAGAGAATGGCTTTGTAATTTTTTGATAAAAGAACATGCTTGTGAACTCAGCCAGCATTTTCGGACGATCATTATAGACTTCTTTGATAAGTGCATTTACAGCTTCTGCTGCTAAACCATAAGGAAAACCCTTCCGTTGAATAAAACTGGGAGCAGCAGCACCAAAAAGTGCTAATTTCGATACCCCATAGCCATTTTGACGTCCCATATACCTAATAACAATTGCTCCTCCTACAGAATGCCCCGCAAGTGTGAAATTCTGTAATCCAAGCGCATCGACTACATAACGAATATCATCAGCAAGTCTGTCGTAAGAGTATCCTCTCGAAGGCTTATCTGATTTACCAAACCCTCTGATATCCATTCCAATACACCGATACCCCATGGCGGGGAGTACATTAAACTGGTATTCAAATAATCTATGGTTTGCGGCCATCCGTGTACAAAGAGGATGATCTTCCTGCTCGTACGGTTAATATCTTCTACATAAATATTAATGTCAGGTTCTACTCGAACATAATATCCCATTAGGCATCCCCCTAAAAAAGCCTCTTATGGTTCTTGTAACTAAACTATTCACTAAGAACAAGGTTTATAACTTAATAGCGGAAAGTATAAATTTCCTAATGTGTACCTTCCACCACCCCTCTATTATTTTGCTAATATAGAAGAAAAGAATTATAAATGGGGAATGAAGAAACGTATTTAAACCGATTTTCGAAAGCATTTGTTGTCCAACATGATCCAACCATTCTAAAAAGTAAGGTGGTTGGAATTGTTAAAACTGCATCTGCTGCCCCATAATCTAATGGAATAGGCAACTAACCATTGTCAGCTTCCAACTTGGAACCTTCCTTACTTGATATAATTTTAAAAAAGTAAAAAACAGCTATTGACCTTGACGCAACGTAAAGGTGTATCGTTATTTTAGGAGGTGAACGAATGGAGTACACAGTGCAAAAGCTAGGGAAGTTAGCAGGAATAAGCACCAGAACTCTTCGGTATTATGATGAAATTGGCATTCTTAAGCCGGCAAGAATTAATTCGTCAGGATATCGGATTTACGGGCAAGCGGAAGTTGACAGACTGCAGCAAATCCTTTTTTACAGGGAATTAGGAGTAAGTTTAGACAGTATAAGGGATATTGTTACGGCACCATCCTTTGATGGGGCAAATGCACTGAGAGAACATCGTGAAAAACTCCTGGAAAAACGACAACAATTAGATTTGTTAATTGCCAATGTGGAAAAAACCATTGCGGTAACAGAAGGGAGAATCAACATGGCTGATAAGGAAAAGTTTGAAGGCTTTAAGCAAAAAATGATAGATGACAATGAGAAAAAGTACGGTGAGGAAATTCGGAAAAAATACGGAAATGAAGCGATTAACAAGTCAAATACAAAAGTAAAGAATATGTCTCAGGAACAATATAAAGCAGTCACAGGCTGGAGCAGCAGGTAAAGGAAACATTGGCTCAAGCTTTCGCGACTGGTGACCCGGCAGGTGAATTAGCACAAAGGGCAGCGGAGTTGCACAAGCAATGGCTAACCTTTTATTGGAGCGAGTACAGTAAAGAGGCACATGCTGGTCTTGCACAAATGTATGTGGATGATGAACGATTTAAATCCTATTATGATAAGGAGCAGCCGGGTGTTGCAGAATTTTTAAGAGATGCTATTCGCATATACACTGGCATCAAAGAATAAATTTCTAAGATGGACTTGAAAAAAGCGATTGGGATTACAACCAGTCGCTTTCATTGTTTAGGTGGGAATAATTTCTGAGTCGGTACAACAAAATTCACTCCATTAAAGAAGAGAAAGTCTGTGTAAATTCCAATCCCCTGCTTCTTATACCTAGCAGCTTTATTCGGGTCATTAATCGTGTGCGCATAAATGGTGATCCCCTTCTCCTGCAATGCAGTGCGCATTTCATAAGTTAATCGGAAAGGGAGTGCAGTAATGGCTGTAATCTTGTTGCGCATACTCCATTCTGCCAACTCACTTGGGGATGGGATATCGGTAAGATGATACAATGTGTAAATCACATAGTTGAAGTCATAGTTCGACTTTATATAGCCAAGCATTTTCGTATTATAGATCTGAGGGATGATACGGCCTAATAATGTCGGATCAAACTGTTTCACAGCATTCACTAAATACGAAAAGGTCAAACGAACGCTCTTTTCATCCATTTCCTTTGTATCCGTGATGATGTAAATATCTGGATACATCTGCATCACTGCTAAGATTTGTTCCCATGATGCCGGATTATATTTACCATGGATTTTTAGTGACATGACCGTCTGAAAGGGAATTGGACCCGCAACAGCCGGATAGTCTTGCCCCAAATATGCATAATGCCCTGTTGTCCAATCGTGACGGGCCACTAATCGATGATCTGATGTCATATTCAAGTCGATTTCAAATACGCGATAACCACGATTGTAATTTAATAGGAGAGCATCAAGAGAGTTTGTAACCAAATGGCCATCTATATAACCAAGGCCATGAACAACTACTGGTAAATTGTCTAGAGGGGACCACTTAATCTTTTTGGATGTTGCCTTTTTTTCGATGGCCATTGAATGGTTCGGTTTTTCACTGATTGCTTCAGATTTAATCGAGGCTACATCAGCAAAAATAAAAAGGGTAATCAGTGTAAGCCAAATGCCTTTTTTCATCCTCTTTCACCTAGATTCCTCATCCATTTTTAAATCTAGCTTCCCCTACTTTTGATTACGTTATTTATTAGTTTGTGTCCATTGGGGGTGCACAAATGTTATGAAGTGTCTTTCAATGGTGACAGGCACTAAAAGAGCAGGAACCAGTTCTATGGTTCCTGCTCTTTTAGTGGAAAATGGAGGGAAAGCTAATTTCTATAAATGAGGGCAAGTGCAACTAGTCAGCAGTTAGTTATTCCCTACCTAATGCTGGAGGCACCTACTAATGATTCAGGGGTCATACCGAGTACTAATTGACTGATTTTTGCGAAGCCGGTACCTCTAAATTTTGTTAAAAATTGTTTCAGTACTTCGGAATCTAAATCATCTTTTAATTTTTGTAATTCTTTTTTATACAAACGTAGAACAGATCCATACACATAATTCGGTGTATTTTCGCCTGGGTCTTCGCCCATAATTAAACATCCCATGTATTGATATTTAAATTGAAAAGCCCGTGTAAGATTCACCATATCTAACAGTTTATCAAAAAGGTTAGGATAGTCTTTTTTTAGATTATCTAGAGCTTCCCTAGTAGCTTTTAACTCATCAAGACTAGTCAATGTTATCATCATTTTTTCCTCCTCTTATTCGTCCCAAGGTTTTTTTACTGAAAGATACTCAGCTAATTCTTTACTTTTCTTTCTTCTTAATTTACGCATTTCTGCTCTTTCTTTCCCTGTATCGTAGAGGAATTTTTCTTCTTCTGTTTCTGGTATAATACTTGGAACTTCAACCGGACGTTTATTTTCATCTAATGCTACGAAAGTTAAAAAGGCCGTAGCGGCAATTCGGCGATCGCCATTTATAATATCTTCGGCGATAACCTTACAAAAAATTTCCATAGAAGTTTTTCCTGTATAGGTGACAAACGATTCCACACAGACAGAATCTGTTTGATGAATAGGGCATAAGAAATCAATATGATCAGTAGATGCAGTTACACATTCTTTAACACGTGAATGTCTGCGGGCTGATAATGTTGCGGCGTCATCAAGCTTTTTCATCAAAACTCCGCCAAACAGAGTATTATAGTTATTTAAATCGCAAGATAATACTTGAGCAGTATTAATAATGCGGCTTTCACTCGCTTTTTTTGCGTTCATTCAATTGCTTCCTTTCATTTTGGATTCTAGTTAGATAAATACTATATCCACGTTATTAAAAGGTTTTTCTTACCTGAAACAAGTGTACGTCGCATTGGCTGGATAGTAAAATGGTTAAATTTCATCTGCTGTATAGCTTTTATCTATGTAAATGCTTTCAATTATGCGATATATATATAGTTAAAAAAGAAACGGCTCCAATGCAAGGAACCGTTTGATTACATATAGTTATAAAATGTTTTAGAAGAATTTAAATTAATCTTCTTTTGTGAGCCGTTCCTTTGTGAACTGAAGCCATTCTTTTGCCGCATAGGAAAGATATTGATTTTTCCCCCAAATAATGGCGAGGTTCCAGTGGATGGAAGGGTTAACTATTTTCACAGGAACTACATGTTCATTTAAGTGCCTGCAAATACTTTCAGGCAAAAGGGACACACCGAGTTTTGACGCCACCATTTCTTGAATAAAGGACCATTGAGAACTCTCAGAGATAATATGAGGATTAAACCCAACGCTGTTACACGAAAAGATGATGCGGTCGTTTGAGACAAAGTCTTTATTAAACAAGATAAATGACTCATTTTTCAATTCTGCTAAGCTAACTTCATTCCTTTTTGCTAAAGGGTGTAAGGGATGAAGAATCAGTTTAAAGTCCTCTTCCAAAAATGAGAAATACTCAAAATTATCTTCCTTAGTCGGAAGAACGACGACCCCAACATCAAGAAGGTTATTACTAACATCATCTTCTATTTTTTTTGAACCATCTTCAATTAATTGAAACGTAATTCCTGGATACTTTTCATGAAAGCTGCCCATTATTTTAAGGAAGAAGTGTGCATCGAATATAGGGGGCAGGCCAATTCGAATATGCCCTTTTTTTAATCCAAAAAGATTGTCTAATTCCGTTTCTAAATTATTAAAGGCTTTATCGATTAATTTGGCTTGCTCCAAAATGATCCGCCCTGCATCTGTTAAGGTTAATTGTTTTCGAGAGCGGTCAAAAAGAGCCACTCCCACCTCCTCCTCCAGGTTTTTAATCATTTTACTAATGGTTGGCTGTGTGATAAATAAGTGATCGGCTGCGCGGGAAAAACTATTAAAATTCGCCACCTCGATAAAGTATTGTAAATGTTTGATATCCAATACCGTACACCTGCTTTAATTTTCATGGGAAAATTAGATTTATGTATTAAAGTAACATAAAAAATGTTTTTTATCAGCTAATAGGAAAAAGGAACGGAAGAAAATCCGTGGAAATAAAAAAGCCAGCTCTTACACAAATTCCAAAACCCATAAAATAAACTGTTTTTCTTCTTAAAGAAGGAATATAATATTTAAAAGTTATTATTTCGTATTTTTGCTAGAATTGATCGTTTGGGGGATTGAATCAGTTTGGTAAATCGTGCAGTTCCTTTAAAGGAAAAGAGTATTGTTTTTATCGGATTTATGGGTGTTGGAAAAACAACAATCGGGAAGCTTGTTGCTAAAAAGCTTTACCGAGACTTTATTGATATCGATGAAGTAATCGAAAAAGAATACAATATGCCTGTGTCGCAAATATTTACTGAAATTGGTGAAACGGCTTTTAGAGAAAGGGAAAAAAGCATCATTACAGATGTATGTAACCAAAAGCTTCAGGTTATTTCTCTTGGAGGAGGAGCATTCTTACAAGAAGAAATAAGAAAGGTCTGCTTATCTTCGTCTATTGTTTTTTTCTTGGATTTATCCTGGGAGAGCTGGAAGGATAGAATAAGTCTTATTATTGATAGCCGTCCGGTTTTACAAGGAAAGTCTCTCGAAGAAATTGAAGAGCTTTTTTATAAACGACAAGAAATCTACTCCATTCATCACTCCAAAGTTGAAACTGACAACCACGATACTGAGGGCGTAGCTGATTATATTGTCGAATCATTAAAATTGGCTTGGGAGTTATATGAATCAAATTAGCATCAATTTAATAAAAGAAAAGAACCAATTGTCTCTGTGTTTGGAGAACAATTGGTTTTTTTGGGCTAAAAGGAAAGTATAATAAAATGGAGAAGGAGTGCAGACGGATGAAAAACACAGTAGCGGTTAGAGGTATCACCATTGGAGAAGGAGCTCCAAAAATTTGTGTCCCAATGGTGGGAAGAACGATGGCAGGGTTGAAAGAAGAAGCGGCGTTTCTTAAAACAGTCGACTTGGATTTGGTCGAGTGGCGCGTCGACTTTTTTGAAGATGTGGAAGATATCGCAAAAGTGAAAGCGGCGCTGAGTGAGATTCGTGCGATTTTGACGGATGTGCCGCTTGTGTTCACGTTCCGCAGTGCAAAAGAAGGCGGAGAAAAGGAAGTAAGCACGGTATTTTACATGGAATTAAACAGGCTCGTGGCTGAATCGGGATTAGTGGATATCATTGATGTAGAGCTATTTAACGATGAAAAAGCTGTGAAAACGCTAATTGAAGCAGCGCATGCAAACAATGTGTTTGTCATTATTTCAAACCATGATTTTGACAAGACGCCTGCAAAAGAAGAAATTGTTTCACGGTTGCGGAAGGCACAGGAATTGGGAGGGGACTTACCCAAAATAGCGGTAATGCCAACAAATACTTCAGACGTACTGATTCTGTTGGATGCAACAAATACGATGAATGAACAGTATGCAGACCGCCCCATTATTACCATGTCCATGGCCGGTAAAGGGGTCATCAGTCGTTTGGCTGGAGAAGTGTTCGGCTCAGCGATGACCTTTGGAGCCGCAAAGAAAGCATCGGCACCTGGCCAAGTACCCGTAACGGAATTACGGAAGTTTTTAGAACTCGTACACACCAATCTATAAATTTAATTGAAAATGAAATCATAGCTAATCAAATGTAATGCGTTAAAGCATAGAGCCATCTAGATTTAAATCACAAAAAGAGCATCGGTGCTGATACCACCGATGTTTTCGTTTATTTTTCCATTCTACCTTAAGGGTGTCAGGCACTTTTTGAGGTAAAATATACTTATCAATGGGAGGGGTATGTACATAATGAAGCCGACGATTTTGATTGCCGATGATGATGAGAATATTCGCATGGTGACCCAGCTTTATTTAGAGAAGGAAGGTTTTCTAACGAAGATTGCTTGTGATGGCAAGGAAGCGCTTGATCTATTAGAACAGGAGAAAATCGATTGCGCTGTGATTGATTTGATGATGCCCCATATCGATGGCTGGGAACTTTGTGAAAAAATTAAGAACTATTACGAGATTCCGATTTTGATGTTAACGGCTAGAGCTGATGCTGAAGATATAATAAAGGGATTCCAACTTGGTACCGATGATTATGTGACTAAGCCCTTTCATCCAATTGAGCTTGTAATGCGCGTGAAATCCCTTTTAAAAAGATATCGTGTGATCGCGGCTGGCAGCTTAACTTTTAACCAGGTCACCATTGATAGCAGCAGCTATAAAGTCCAGATCAAGGATGAAGTGGTGTCGCTGCCGACCAAACAGTTTGAGCTGCTCTATATGCTGGCAAGTCAGCCCGGGAAAATCTTCACGAGGGATCAGTTGATAGAGAAGATTTGGGGACTCGATTATGAAGGCGATGAAAGAACAGTTGATACGCACATTAAAAAGCTTCGCAAGCAATTTAAAGATTATGAAGACCTCATGCAAATTGTCACAGTAAGAGGACTTGGTTATAAAGTAGAGATTCTATCATGATTAGATCTATTTATATGAAAAATATATTGAACTATTTTTTCGTTATTATCGTATCGTTAATTCTTTCCTTTATCATCACGTTTTTTTTGTTCCAAAAGCAAGTTATGCAAATTCGCGAGACTGAAATCATAACGCAAGGGAAAGGGATTATTAATTTATATGAACGATTAGATGAGCAGGGCTTTAATGAATACTTGAAAAGCCTGTCGTCATTGCCCTATGAAGTTTATCTTTATAATCAAAATGGATTAATCTCAAAATCACCACAGGCTCCTAAAAATAGTGGATTTAGTAAAAATACGATTGATGATGTTATCGCAGGTGACGTCTATCGTGATATGGCAGGCGGCTCACATCATATGTCCATTGGATTGCCGTTCGAAACGAAAAAGGGAAAATATGCGTTATTTATTAAACCTAGTTTGAAAGAGCAATTTAGTCAGATAACCAAAATTTTATTTACCTCACTATTTATTGTTTTATTTTTAGGAATCTCACTCATTTTGGTCACAACTCGTTTTTTAGTCAAACCAATCGTTCATGTCACTAATGCGACAAAAGAATTAGCCAAAGGGAATTTTGAAATCCGATTAGATGTAAAAAGTAAAGATGAAATTGGCCAACTCGCGAACAGCTTCAATTTTATGGTGGGTGAGCTTGATAAACAAGAGCAAATGCGCAAGGATTTTGTTGCCAATGTGTCCCATGAACTACAGTCACCACTTACCGCCATTAAAGGAATGCCATCGCCCTAAAGGATGGAGCTGTCGACCCTGCTAAAGAAAAACAATATTACGAACGGATTGAGCAAGAGAGTGAACGTCTATCCAGTTTAACCAAACAATTACTGAATTTGTCCATCTTGGAAGCAAATAAGTCGCCGTACCATCCCAAGACATATCGCATTGACCGACAAATGCGCAATCAGCTTGTGGCAATGCAATCCTTATGGATGGAAAAACAGCTTGAGGTAGATTTTGACATCCCAAAGCTTGAGCCTTCGCTGATGAGGGGTTAATGAATCAAGTGTGGACCAATTTATATTCGAATGCGATTAAGTATAATGGTCCTAATGGAAGAATTAAGGTACGCGGCTATGAGCGTGAGAATGTGGTCGAGGTCGTTATCAGTAATACTGGTCAGGGCATTCCAAAAGCTGACTTGCCATATATTTTTGAACGATTTTATCGGGTTGAAAAAGCTCATACCCGGGCAGCTGAAAGCTATGGGCTTGGCTTAGCGGTGGTGAAACGGATTATTGATCTTCACAAAGGTAGAATTTCAGTGGATAGTGTTGAAGGAAAGGAAACGACCTTTAAAATTCAAATTGCTAAATTATCAAAGTGACCAGTCAGGCTATGGGGTGCTTTTACCGTTAATCGGATTATTGATGATAGTATTCCTCTACTTTAGCAATGCTTGTAGTATTTTTATCAATTGTTTTTTGTTGGTGGAGTCATTGGGGAAATAGTTGCCATTTGCACTTGCTGTCGTATTTTCGATTTTGATTTCAGAAGGGAAAAGAAAAAGTTCTTTTCTTTATCCTAAAATTCAGTAAAATAATAGGTAATGATAATGGAGTGTTTGGGGTGATGTCAATGTCGAAAAATTTTCCGATTTTTGGGGATAAGATGGAAGCTGAATTATATAAACCTGATCAATTAATCGACTTATTTCTTAATTGTACAGCCGACGGATTTGCGATTGTAGATATGGAAAATCGGATTATTAGGGTAAACCATATGTATACAAAGATTTTTGGCTATACAGAAGAAGATGTTATCGGAAAAAGAATCGATGAATTGTCTTACCTTATAACAGTGGTAGAAATAATTAGTCAAGTCAAAAAAGGAAAAGCCTTTACTGATGTGATCACGCAGCGAGTTCATAAAAATGGCAGCATATTAGATATTGCTGCCTCTTATTCTCCGTTTCGAAACTCGAGTGGAGAAATAATCGCTGTAATAGCCATTTTTCGCGATATAACAAAATTTATAAACATGGAAAGAGAATTGAAAAAGACACGTGAACTGTACAAATTAATTACGGAAAACACCACAGATATGATTAAGGTTTTTTCAAAAGATAAAAAAATCATCTATGCATCACCTTCATATGAAAAAGTGGTCGGGATACCTCCAGAGGAATTTGTCGGTCGAGATTTACATGAGTTTTTCTTTCCAGAAGAAATAGAACCTTATAAGAAAGCCTTGCAAAAAATAGTTGATACAGGAGAGCCTCAACTATTTCAAAAAAAATGAAAACAGCTGAAAATGATGTCATCTATGCTGAATTCAATGTTTCTCCTATTTATAATGAACAGAAAGAAATCGAATCATTTGTCACGGTAGGCAGGAATATTACAAATCGTATAAAAAATGATGATGCTCTCCGTAATCTTGACCGACTTTCAATTATTGGTCAATTAGCCGCGGGAGTAGCTCATGAAATACGAAATCCCTTGACATCCTTGAAAGGGTTTTCGAAACTATTGAAAAGTACAACTTATAAAGAGAAGCAAGACCACTACTTAGCGATTATCATGGATGAATTGGACCGAATTGACATGATTGTAAATGAATTTATGTCGTTGGCGAAGCCCCAAGCGATTCAATTTGAACGAGGAAATTTAATTTCTATCATAGATAGCACAATAAATGTTTTGCATCCGCAAGCTTTACTACATAATGTCCAAATTAATAGCCTTTACGAGAAAAAAGACATAGAGCTACTTTGCAGTCCCAATCAGTTAAAACAGGTTTTTGTAAATTTCCTCAAAAATGCGATTGAATCTATGCCTAACGGAGGGAATGTTCATATAGATGTAGAAATATTGGAAGATAAAAGAGTGATGATTAGCTTTATTGATGAAGGAGCAGGTATTGAAGCAGACCGATTAAGGTATCTTGGGACACCGTTTTATACCACAAAGGATAAAGGAATCGGGCTCGGACTAACTGTCAGTAACAAAATCATTCAAGAACACAACGGCACTATGAAAATAGAAAGCCATATTGGAAAAGGGACAACAGTGAAAGTAGAATTACAACTTATCTAACGAGGACTGGACTTCGCTCCTTGATACGTTAAGCACTGGGGGACAGTCCCCCATTGCGCTAGTGCGTTACCCAAAAATAATCTTAGAGAAGAAAAGGATAATTGTCTTGGGATTTCAAAGGAATAGGCGGGTATTTTTTGAGGAGAGTTTTTGCTTTTTAAATTGTCTATTTCGTATAACGATTGGCATAGCTTGAAGCAACGAAAGCATCCGGTTTTATTTTTGGTTCAACACCCATTGATTCCATTCGTGTAACCATCTCCTTAACAAACTCACTCGTTTTATTTCGTTTTCCAGCTCCAATGTCGATATGACCTTCCATTGAAAAGGTAGCACCTTGATATAGATAAGGTAAAATGAGATTAATCAATTGATTTTTTCTTTCTTCAGTAAACATCGAAACAATCTCCTCAGTTAACGATAATTCAAGGGAAATTCTTTCGTGCAATTGCGTCATTTTCCTTGATACAATTACTTTCCTTATACACGCCCAAACCCCTTTCCCTTCATTTTGAATCACGATTCCTGTAATAAAAACTGTATTTGCTTTATGAACTTGAGAATCTGTTCCAACCATTAAGCGGTAATGACCATTTGGATTTAGTTTCATATACGTAATGATATGTTCAAAGACTTGTTCAAACGTCATACTATTTTCCTGAAGGTTTTGAAACAAGTAGTCATGGACCTGATATTTTTTCATTTGGAAGCACCACATCTTTCCTGTCCTATTAATAAGTATGAAGTTAATGACTAAATTATTAAAAATTTTTTAGAGTTGTTAATGTTATCTTATGGAACATTTTTATTATCGTGCAGGTGGAGAGAAGAGAATGAGTGGGAAGTGATAGACCTCGGTGATTTGAGTAATTTAAAGGAAAAAAGGCTGAAATTACGAAAAAAGAAAAAAACAGTTATTTGCCTATCAATCTTTATGCCAGTCCGTCATTAGATAGAGAAACAGGAATTATTTGAATAGGGATGGATGGAAATGGCAAAGAGAAATCGTGGAAAAACAATAAGTTACCTACCTTCTAATGGTAGAGGAACCTGTCCATTGTGTGGGAGAACAAGGATCAAGCTATTGTATCCACACAAGACGGAAACAAATCAAACGATCAAGGTTTGCAAAAATTGCCGTCATAAATAAAAATAAAATAATTCCTAGGATTTTCCTAGGAATTATTTTTTGCGCCCATAAATAGCTAATTAATTTGCGGCGACATGCAAGGAATTAATTCTAGTAAAATAATGATTTTCTATAACGAAGTTACCTGACGCCCTTTTTTGGTAATGTCCATCTGTGGTGGACAAGTGTCTTTTACCGGTGACAGGCACCGGCTTAAACTAAAATTTCATAGAAGCCGATGAGGATAAGGATGAGTCCGGCGATGATGTTGGAGTATTTTCCGATTCGGTTGTCACTAATTTTGCTGCCTACTCTTATTCCTAAATCAATGGAAATAAGGGAGAAAACACCGATAGCGAGTGTAGTTAATATTGGAGAGAGTCCAGTGAAACCGGCTCCTAAACCCATGGCTAAACAATTCATCGCAAGCGCCAGTCCGAGTAAAATCGACTCTTTAAAGGAAATCACTTTATCCTCATTAATATCAGCTAAGGCTGGCTGGGCAATGACCTTTGAAAAATTAGAATCAGATCGAACAGGAACTGGAACTGGCTCTGGCATAGGCTCAGTGGAAGGTTTAGGAAAGACGGATTCAACAATACATTTCCCTCCAAGAAAAATAATCAAAAATCCACCTGCGTAATTAGCAATTGTTAAGGATATAAATTGTGATATATATTCACCTGCCGTAATGGAAATATAGGCACAGAGCATCGAAATGACAGCAATTACTATATTTGAAACAAAGGGGATGCGTGTTGATTTTAGTCCATATGAAACACTGATCCCTAAGTTGTCAAGGTTTGCAGCGACGCCTATGAGCAATATTGTTAACCAATGCATGATTAGATCCTCCTAGGAAGCATTATTTTCTATTTGTATGCAAAATGGTCCTGAAAGTGCCTAAATAAAAAATGCATCATTTCCAACGGTGACAGGCACCGTTCGTGGACATTTCCTTTAAAGCGTACATATCCAGTGGACAGTTTTTTTGTATATGTAAATGGGTGGAGGCAATGCCGGAGAAGATATCAGCGAAGAAAAGGAAAGCAAAAACGACTACCAAGGAAAAGGTAGTCGTTTTCTCAATTGTAGGATCCGAGACCAATGACTCAACAGTCATGCATATTTTTCCAACTCCAGCTCTTTGATAACAGCAGCATAATGCCAAAGTAATTTTTCAAAAATCTTATCCCATTTTTGCGTTAGCGCGTAATTTCTTCCTTCCCAGCCCATCTGCTTCCGTAAGCCATCATTGCTTAACAGTTTGACAATGACCTCGGCAAATTCCTGTATATGACCCGGCTTGCACAAGTAGCCATTTATCCCTGGTTTAATAATGTTTTTTACTCCGCCGGCATTTGCCCCAATGACAGGCGTGCCACTGGCCAGCGCTTCAAGAACGACATTGCCAAACGTTTCTGTTGGAGATGGAAAAACAAACAGATCCGAAGCTGAGTACACCTCTGCCAATTGATCTTCCTTTAAGTAGCCTGTAAACCTCATGTTTATTGGGGCTTCTTTTTCAAGTTCTTCACGCAAAGGACCACCGCCAATAACCAACCAGTGAATGTTCTCATTTAATTCAGGCGGTAGCGATTTGGCAACAGCAAGGAGAGTGCGGACATCTTTTTCAGGTGCTAATCTGCCGACATAGGTTAAAAGGTATTTTTTCGAAACCGCGTATTGCTTTCGAACCGCTTTTTTATCATAAAAGGGATGAAAAACCTGACATTCAACCCCTCTAGGCCAAATTTCTAGGTTCGTAAATCCATGCTGTTTAAGCTGTTCTAATGTTTCATTGGAGGGAACAAATAATTTTTCACATGATCGATGGAACCAATTCATGTATTTCCAGAGGATTTTAGAAAGAAATTGAAGATCGTAGTAGTGTAAATAATGATCGAAGTCGGTGTGATAGGAGCCGACGAGTGGGATGTTTAATTTTTTGGCAAAATAAACGCCACATAGACCGATGTTAAACGGCGTTGCAACGTGAATCAAATCCGGCTCGAATTTTTGCAATTCTGCCTTGATGTTGAGAAGGTTTGGAAAAGCTAAGCGGCATTCAGGATATAAGAAAAACGAAAGACTCTTAAAACGATGAACATGACTGGAAACATATTCGCCCGATTCTAAATCTGGTGCGAAAATTTTAAAGGAGATGTGCTGCGCATCTAAATAATTGCTAAATCGTTTGAGTGTACGGGCAACCCCGTTAATATCCGGGTAAAAGGTATCTGTGAAAATAGCTATTTTCATCTCTTCCCTCCTAACCGATTTTGCTTACATACATAATAGATAAAAGCTTAGTATTCCAGTACATGCACCAAGAATTCCTCCGGCGATGACGTCTGAAGGATAGTGAAGACCTAGGTATATTCTGGATAACCCTACAAATAGACCTAATGGGATAAGGACATAAGAAAGCTGCGGCATAAATAGGGCATAGGGAATCACAACAGAAAAAATCGCCGTTGTATGGCCGAAGGAAAAGAATGATCCTGCAATGGATTCGCTGGGAACTTCGTTTTTTCCAGTATCAAATAAGGTCTTTTTCGCGGAAAAAGCTCCTTAACAAAATGTACAGGTATATGACTGGCGGTTAAAGCAAGGGCACTGGATATAGCAGTTAATCTAGTGGCACCCCTTGGCGATAAGAGAAGGAGGAGAAAAGTAACAGCAATCGTAAATCTTGCTCCTCCTAAGTTTGTGACTGAGCGGAAAAAAAGATTTAACAGCTTTTTATCAAAATGGCGATTGACCTTCTGCAATAATTTACATTCGAAGCCATAAAACACATGTAGCATCCTTATCATAGCCACTTCCCCTTTAAAAATTAATCATTCTCATCTCTTCATTCGATCTAGCATTATGAATGTCAGGCCTTCTACCGATATATAAGTTATCGGATACTTTTGAATTTCTTCGAGGGGATAACAATTTCGCCCATCGATCACAATCGGGTCTTTCATATGGGTCCCATATACCTTTAAGGAAATATGCTTGATTTGGTCCCATTCTGTTGCAATAATGGCTAAATCAGCATCTTGAAGCGCAAAGCGAATGTCATATGCGTACTCAATAGTGTTCCCTAAGATCCTCTGAGCATTAGGTATAGCAAATGGGTCATAAGCCCTAACAACGGCGCCTTCCTTGAGCAATTCTTTAACAATTGTTAACGAGCCTGATTCCCGAACATCATCTGTATCTGGCTTAAATGCTAAACCGAGCAAGGCTACTTTTTTATCTTTTAATGAGCCTATCGTTTCCTTTGCTTTTAAAACAGGTAGTGTTTGTTGACGATTGTTTACTTTTATCACCGCCTCGAGCAATTCAGATGGATGCTTCATGTTCCCTGCAAGCTGTACCAGTGCTTTTGTATCCTTTGGAAAACAGGAGCCGCCATATCCAATACCTGCATTGAGAAAGTGTGGACCAATTCGTTTATCATGGCCAATTCCATTCGCCACTTCTTGTATATCTGCCCCAACCTTTTCACAAATGTTGGCTAGTTCATTGATAAAGCTAATTTTTGTTGCTAAAAAGGCATTAGAGGCATATTTAATCATTTCGGCACTTCGGATATCCGTTCGGATAATCGGGATGTTTAATGGCAGATAGAGTTGTTCCATAATCAATGCTGCTTCAGAATTATTGGTGCCAATCACGATTCGATCTCCTTGGAAAAAATCAATAATAGCAGAGCCTTCCCGAAGAAATTCCGGATTGGCAACCACTTCTGCCTTGAGGTTAGGAGGTTTTCTGCTATCGATAATTTCTTGAATTAGATCATTCGTCCCAACTGGAACTGTGCTTTTTGTACAAACAATAACATCTTTTTCGATACAGTGTGCAATGGAATGAGCAACTACATGGATGTATTTTAGGTCCGCTAAACCGTCATGTGTTGCGGGTGTTCCAACCGCAATAAAAATGATATCAGCTTTTGAATAGGCGTGATGAGGATTCGCTGTAAAATTCAGTTGACCGTTTCTTTGATTTTTTTCTAAAAGAGAATCAAGTCCTGGCTCATAAATCGGAGAACGGCCTTTTTGAAGCATGTCAATTTTCTCCTTTTGGATATCTATACATGTCACCTGATGCCCTAATTCAGCTAAACAGGCACTGGTGACTAGACCTACATATCCTGCTCCAGCAACGGTAATCTTCATCCAATCCCTCCAAAAGATTTAATTTCCTTAATTGTATTAGAGAATAGAGTTTTTTTTCTAAACCTAGTGTAAAAAGAGTGTAAAGACTTTGTATACTTGAGGAGAAGGTCAAATTTTTTTGTTCGTCTTAATTAAAGGAATTTTTTCCTTGATGTTAATAGTATTTAGGCGCCTATTATTATAAACTTTAATCATCTTTTAAAAAAATTCATCAACTAAAAGGGAGTCACAGTAATGAAGCAGCTGAAATGGGGAACACCAGAAGGATTGCGGGAGTTATTGTGCGAGGTAGTAAGCTGGAAAAGCATGACATTAACAGCGGGGGAGCGGGAGTTTCCGATAAGATTGCAGAAGAAGCTGCAGGAGGTACCTTATTTTCAGGTGAATCCTAACCAATTGGGACTCCATGATGTCGATCTTGGCCGCAGGTTTTTAACGGCTTTATATAAACATCCTGGTGCAAAAGAAACCATTGTCCTAATTAGTCATTTTGATACGGTTAATACCGAAGAATATGGTGACCTTGAGGCATTTGCTTATCAACCAGAGGAATTGACGAAATTGCTTCACGAAAGAATGGATGATTTACCCAAAGACGCCCAGGAGGACTTGAAATCTGGCGACTATTTATTTGGCCGTGGCACGATGGATATGAAAATGGGGCTCGTCATGCACATAAGCGTAATTGAAAAGGCAACGGTTGAGCAGTGGCCGATTAATCTCCTCTTGTTAACGGTTCCGGATGAGGAGGTAAATTCTACTGGTATGCGTGCTGCCGTGACAAAATTATTAGAAATCAAGGAAGAGCACTCTATGTGTTTTTAATGAAGCGAAAATTATGGATATTTTTGAGAAAACTGCGGAGGATGCCACTCTGGCCTGCAATCAGGCATACAAGGAGGTTTGCCAAGTTCAGTCTGTGAATCCTGTTGGGGAAGTACATGTATTAAGATATGATGCTTTGCTAAGGCATTCTATTAAGAAATTTGGAAGTGAATTTGTCGAGGTCCTAAAAGCGTCCATTCATGCAAATAATGATTGGGACGATCGTGAAAAATCGCTGCGAATTGCTGACGCTCTTATGATCCAGTGTCATGAACTTGCACCTGCTATTGTCTTGCTTTATGCACCGCCTTATTATCCACCGGTAAATTCGTCTGGCGATGAACTTGTTGGGCAATGTGTAGCATACTTAAAACAGAAAAGGCCTTCAAGAATTTAGTTTGCCAATTCAACAAATTCATTATTTTAATGGAATCTGTGACCTAAGCTATGTCAATTATCAGGAGGATGGAGAAGGGTGGACGCTGTTCAAAGCGAATTCTCCTGTTTGGGGTGAAAGCTATAGCATTCCGTTTGATGCGATGAAAAAGCTGCAAGCACCTGTCCTTAATGTCGGGCCTTTTGGCAAGGACGCTCACAAACGAATGGAGCGCCTCCATATAAAAAGTGCATTCGAAGAAGTTCCAGCCTTGGTAGAAGGCATGATTAAAATGATGTTAGATAAAAGTAGCAAAAACTGATTCGAAACTATGAATCAGTTTTTTTGATAGGCGAAAAGCTTGAAAAAATCAACTAATTAATTTACTATTTAATTTGATAGTACTAGATATTGTTTTTATTTCGATTGAAAATAACTATATATTGTGTTTGCCTTGAGTTAGGATGCCATTAGGCTTAAAAAGGGAATTTGGTGAGAATCCAAAACTGCCCCCGCAACTGTAAATGCAGACGAAATGAGCAGGACCACTGTATAAGAAAGCTTATGAAATAGGTACTTATACGGGAAGGGCTCAGAGTAGGAGGATGCATAAGTCAGGAGACCTGTCTAAACTTGAGATGTTTCACTTCTTCGGGGACTGGGAAGATGAACGATGGCAATTAAGGACGAGAAGGGGTTATTCCTATCCAGCCTTATGCTGTTATCGTTTTATCCGCTCAATTCAGTTGAGCGGATTTTTTATTTTTAGATAAATAGGAGGAATTTCACGTGGCGACACAAATTCAAATAGACCTTTATTATGTTTTAGAAGCTATCTATCAAGCGACAGAGAAATATAACATCGACTCGGAAGAGATTATTCGAAAAATAAGAGCGCTAAATGAGTCCGATGCTGAGTCGAATCAACAGGCATTGTTATATGCGTTAAATCAAATTGCCATGGATCAGCCTAATTGGACGTTTGTTGCGGCCCGTTTATATCTTAATGAATTGTATACGAAGGCTGCTAGTAATAGAGGCAATTTGCGTTCCTTAAAATATGGCGATTTTTACGCTCTGATCAAAACCTTAACGGACAAAGGGATTTATTCAACGAATCTACTTGACAATTATTCGAAAGATGAAATCGCCTTGCTTGGTAAAGAAATCAACCCGGAGCGGGATCATTTATTTAATTATATCGGGCTATTCCTGCTCGCGGACAGGTATCTTGCGAAGGACCATGACGGGAATCTATATGAGCTTCCACAAGAACGCTTTATGGTCATTGCGATGACGCTGATGCAAAAGGAAGAGACAACCCATCGGATCAAGCTTGTAAAAGAAGCTTACTGGGCATTAAGCAATCTTTATATGACGGTCGCGACGCCAACATTGTCTAACGCTGGAAAAAGCTTTGGGCAGTTATCATCCTGCTTTATTGATACAGTCGATGATTCGCTTGATGGCATTTATTTAAATAATTGGGATATTGCTAGATTGAGTAAGGACGGCGGCGGGATCGGCATTTATTTTGGCAAAGTTCGCGCGCTTGGTTCCGATATTAAAAAATTCAAGGGCAATTCGTCAGGAGTGGTACCATGGATTCGGTTAATCAACGATACTGCTGTTAGTGTCGATCAGCTCGGACAGCGACAAGGAGCCGTCGCAGTTTACCTCGACATTTTTCACAAGGACATCATGAATGGCTTTCTCGATTTAAAAACAAATAATGGGGATGAGCGCCGCAAGGCCTACGATATTTTCACCGGTGTCTCAATTCCCGATCTTTTTATGAAAAAACTTCAGGAAGTTGATGCTGATGGAAGAAGTATCGGCGAGTGGCACACATTTTGCCCTCACCAAGTAAAGCAGGTCATGGGTTGGAAAGACGTGCTGGGGAACCCGCTTGGTCTTGAAGATTTTTACGATGAAAAGGACCAGTTATATTTTACAGAAAAATACGAGGAAGCAGTCCGCAGCCCGCTTCTGCCGCGAAAAACCTACCGGGCGATGGATATCATGGCACGAATCATGGTGGCACAGCTTGAGACTGGAACGCCTTATATGTTTTATCGGGATGAAGTAAACCGGCAAAATCCAAATAAGCATTTGTTAGCAGAAGGCAGGACAGCTATTTATTGCAGTAATTTATGCACAGAAATTACTCAAAATATGTCAGCAACGACCATTATCAATGAATACGAAGATGCTGACGGAAATATCGTCATCGTTCGCAAACCAGGTGATTTCGTTGTTTGTAATCTTTCTTCTATTAATCTGGCAAAGGCGATACCAGCAAATGTGTTAGACCGGCTAATACCGATTCAGGTAAGAATGCTTGATAATGTGATTGACTTAAATACGATTTCTGTTGGACAGGCACAAAGGACGAATAAAAAATTTCGAGCGATTGGGCTTGGAACGTTTGGCTGGCATCATCTACTTGCCTTGAAAAAAATCTATTGGGAATCAGAGGAAGCGGTGACCTTTGCTGATAAAATTTATGAAGAAATTGCGTATCACACAATCAGGGCTTCAATGGAACTGGCTAAGGAAAAAGGCTCTTATGATGGGTTCAAAGGGTCGGAATGGGAAACAGGAGTTTATTTTGAACGGAAAAAATATTATTCCGACCGGTGGATCCGTTTGAAAGCAGAAGTAGGGGGCCTTGGAATTCGTAACGGTTGGCTAATGGCGATAGCCCCGAACTCTTCAACGGCAAAAATTGGCGAATCCACAGATGGCATTGATCCAATTTATTCGGTGGAATATGCGGAGGAGAAGAAAAACTTTAAATTTAAGGTAACGGCTCCTGATTTGGATCATCAGACGTACGAGTATTATCGACGGTCACGTCATAAATTGGACCAGGTATGGAGCATTCGGCAAAACGCGGCACGTCAGCGCCATATTGACCAGGCAATCAGCTTTAATCTCTATGTCAGGCATACTGTCAAAGCAAAGGACTTGTTATATCTCCATCTTGAAGCATGGAGGCAGGGGTTGAAAACGACCTACTATGTCAGGAGCACATCCCAGGCAGAAATTGAAGAATGCGAAGCGTGCCATAGCTAAAGGAGGAACAATTTTATGAATATAAACTCACCACTTGTAAAAATAAAGCTTCTCAACCCGGAATTCCCGAATAAATCGACTGGAATCATCAACGGGGAATCCTCCGGGCTCTTGAATTGGAATGATATTGCCTATCCCCAGATGTATGACTTATATCAAACGCTGTTATCAAATTTTTGGAAGGCACAGGAAATTAATATGCAGGATGATCTCAAAGCTTGGGATTTTCTTAGTCCGGTAGAGCAGGATGTTTTCTTGCGATTGAATACACAATTGGCTTCACTTGATAGTCTGCAAACGCCAACCATGACTCAGGTGATGGATTATGTGACGGATTCAAGCTTTAAGGCAATTTTTGCAGTTATTGCCCAACAGGAAGCGGTTCATAATGAATCCTATTCGTATATATTGAGTTCCCTTGTACCATTGGATGAACAAAAAAGGCGATTTGACCAAGCGAAAAATGATCCGATTGTCCGGAAGAGAAATCAGCTTATTTTGGATGCCTATGAAGGATTCAGGGAGAATCCAACACCATTAAATTTATTTAAATTAGCGGTGAATTCGATCAATCTAGAGGGGATTTATTTTTATGCCGGTTTTGCCTTTTTCTATCATCTTGCTCGCCAGCAAAAGATGTTGAAGACGAGCACGATGATTAGTTACATTCAGCGCGATGAGATGCAGCATGCGTACTTTATCGCCCAGTTTATTCGGATCTTGCTAACAGAGAATCCCGAGCTGCATACTGATGAAAATGTTGATTATATTTATAGGACGATTGGGCAAGCAGTGGAGCTTGAAAAAGAGTGGGCTCAGTTTATTTTAAAAGATATTAGTGGAATTGATTTGGACGAATTTGAAGGGTATGTAGAGTACTTGGCGAACAAACGTTTTCGACAACTTGGACTGCAAAACTTTTACCAGGATCGGGAAAACCCGATGCCCTGGATTCATGTGTTCAGTGATGGCATGATGAATGAAACAAAATCGGATTTTTTCGAGCAAAAATCAAGAACCTACTCAAAAGTAACCCAGTCCAATGGGTTCGATGAACTTTAGAGATGAAAATTGCTCTCGTCTATTCATCGGTAACGGGGAATACAAAGGATGTTATCTATATTTTAAAGGGGTTGTTGCAGTTCCATAAAATGGAGGTTACTGCAGTGCAGGTCGGGGATTTTCCTTTAGCAAAACTGGCCAAATATGATGCAATTGTTATTGGTACCTATACATGGGGGAATGGGGAAATTCCTCATGAAATGTGGCCTTTGTATAAAGCATTTGAAACTCAAGATGTAAAAAATATTATAACAGGCGTAGTGGGAACAGGAGATCGATTCTATCCCCACTTTTGCGGAGCCGTCGATGAATTTCGAGATATGTTGTTTGTCCATACCGTGCTAGCTGCTACTCTAAAGATTGAGCTCACCCCCCAGCTCCAAGATTTAAGGCAGTGCCAGAAATTTGCGGAATCCCTGATGGGGAAATTACTTAAAAGCCATTAAACAGGAATTTAATTATCATTATTGCCAATAATATAATTAAAAATTTATTAGGGGGCAATTATGGGATTTGCTATTTTTTTCCTGATTACGTGGCTGACTGCTGGAATATTTATAGTCATTCGGAAAAAAGTTTCAATTGTAGAAAATACATTCGTTTTTTTAGTGATTCTTATTATCACCATTAATATCACGTGGATTACAACTGAAGAGCTGAAGCTTATTACTAGAACGAATAGCGCAATGAATTTTACTGCGTATATACTAAATCGGAGTATTATTATGCCCTTGGTGGTTTTAATACAATTAAATATGCTTCGTAGTTTTAAAACGACTTTGGAGAAAACATTAACCATTGTTTTTACTGTAATGGTAATGCTTATTTTAAGTTTACTTTCTAATTTTTTCAAAATCACGCAATTTATAAAATGGAATTATGGCTTTGATCTAATATACTTTGGTATTCTTCTTTTCATAGCTTATTTTTCCTACCGGCTAATAAGGAAAGCTAGCAAAAATGTGGTGGAATACTCGTGATACTTTGGGAACATTTTGATAAAAATGAAATATATATCTTAGTAATGTTAGTTATAACGTATGGAGCTATCTTGCTGCTTCCCAAAAGGCTCCCGCGAAATATTGCCCTGTTATTTCTTGTTTGGGGGTTCGCTAGCTCCACCTTATTTGACTTTACTATCGGTGGAGGATTACTTGATTATTATAAGGTTAATGACTCAAACCATTATGAATTAACAGATCTTTTATCTTATTTTTTATTTGCCACGTTTGGTTACTTTTTTGTTTATTTTTATGAAATGCTTCATATCAATAAAAGACGGTTTATTTTTTATATAATTGGATGGATGATTATTGGGCTTGTGATGGAAAGAATTTCAGGCTGGATGGGAGTCACCTATTATCAACATGGCTATAAACTTCCCTATTCAGTCGCTGTATTCCTAGTAGTCCAAACCACCACAGGCCTATTTTATCAATTCATTAAGAATAGAGAAGCAAAACCCATCCCAACCTAATAAAATGGTGTCCATCTGGTGTGGATAAAACCGGCAAATGTCTTTTTGCGGTGCCTGTCACCAGGAAAGGTGACATTAAAGGCGACAGGCATCATCCAATATTGGGATGGTGCCTGTCGCCTTTTTTCAAACAACCTGTCGTCACGCTCAGTTTCCTGATAACGCCGACAGGTTTAATACAACAATAGCATATTCTATGAAACGCGTTTCAGGTCAAGAATTACTTTAAATGTTTTAACCTATCACTCATTTTTATAGGAGATTCCCTCTATCAATGAGCTGTGGTATCTCCTTTATCATTTTTGATATAATAATTATATAAAAGTTAATAAATGTTTAAAATTATATATATTTAAAACCAAATTACGATAAAAATAATAAATTTTTATTTATCACTTTTCGTGTTTTCATTAAAGAGAGGATTAAACATTATGCAATCGAAAGTCGAAAATATTGCGAAAACCTACATCCAGTTGATTCCACTATTTTACAGTAAATTAACCACATTACAAAAAGCTGCTCCTAAAACGGAGCATGATCTGACTCATTTACAGTTTCACATTTTGGAAGGGGTATTCCATGCTGTAGATGGGATTTCCATGACACAATTGCCCAAAATATCAGCATCTCGAAGCAGCAATTAACGCCATTGGTCAATAAATTAGAAGAAGCAGAGTATGTACGAAGAATTTCAGATACAAATGACAAGCGGGTTGTTAAACTCTTTCTAACTGAAAAAGGAAGAAAAATGGCGAGCCTTCGTTGGGAAGAATTCTATCAGGTTCTGTGTAACCGGTTTGAGGAACTAAACGAGGATGACCAAGTGGATTTGGAATACGCCTTCTCAAAAGTCAATCGAATTTTAAGTAAGTTAGAGTAGTGGTAACTTTAACGAATTAACGCACCGGAGGAGTCTTCCGGTGCGTTAATTCGTTCGTTAAAGCCTGGTCTTATATTTAAGGTTGAGGCAATAAGGAATGCCATAGGGTAGTTTCTAGGAATTTTTTTGTATTTAATCCTTTTTATTGTATTTTGTTTTACATAAAAGATAGTATATTTTCTTTAACAGAATGGAAATTTACTTTATTTTGTGTAAATGAAAAAATAGGGGGCTAGAATAATGTTTCTTGGCGTTGATTACTATCCTGAGCATTGGCCGATTGAGATGATGGATGAGGATTTTAAAAGAATAAAAGAAATGGGTGCCAATATTATTCGTATAGGAGAGTTTGCTTGGCATCTGATGGAGAAGGAAGAAGGGAAATTTGATTTCTCCTTTTTTGACAAGGTCATTGAAAAGGCAAAGCAATTGGATATGAAGATCATGTTTGGAACGCCTACCGCTACGTTTCCAGCCTGGCTGGCTAAAAAGCATCCTTCTATTCTGAGTGAAAACGAAGATGGAACTGTTCGCGTCTTTGGCGGTCGCAGACAATACTGCTTTAATTCAGCTACATACCGACAATATGCGGGCACTATCTCTAGTAAACTAGTGGAGCATTATCATAAAGAAGAAACAATTATCGCATGGCAAATCGATAATGAATTTGGACATGAAGGCAGTGATATGTGCCATTGCAGCCAATGTCATGAAAGGTTTCAAGAGTTTCTTTCCCAAAAGTACAAAAATATCGATGCTTTAAACAAGACGTATGGAACGATCTTCTGGGGTCAAACCTATAACGATTTTCAGGAAATTCCCGTTCCAAAGAAAACGATCACCCAGCATAATCCAAGCTTGCTGCTTGATTGGGCTCGCTTCCGTTCTTTTTCCCTAAATTCTTTTGCAAAAGAAATGACAAACATCGTTCGTGCCCATAAAGGAAGTCATCAACAGGTAACTACGAACGTCTCGGGTGGATTTCTTTCAAAATGGTTTGACCATGAAGATAACGTCGAGGACATGGATTTTGTTTCTTATGATAATTATCCGGTTTGGGGCGGCTTAGAAAAACCGGTACATCCAGCAGAAACTGCTATGAACCTGGATTTTAACCGCGGTTTAAAAAATCAACATTTCTGGATTGTCGAAGAAATAATGGGCATGCAGGGCCATAATGTGATTGGTTATTTGCCAAGGCCGGGAGAGGCGAAAATGTGGAGCTATCAGGCATTTGCTCATGGGTGCACCAACATGCTGTATTTTCGCTGGCGGGGAATGAACAAAGGGGCTGAGCAATTTTGCTACGGAATCATTGATCATGATAATTCCACAGGCAGAAAGTATCTTGAGGTGCAGCAAGTGTTCAGCGAGATTCGCTCACATGAAAAAATGGTGCAATCCTCTATCCAGCCGAAGGTCGCCATCCTTTATAATTATGATAATATTTGGTCCTGGAGATTTCAGCCGCAAAACAAAGATTTTGATTTTAAAGAGGAGCTTCTAAGGCTTTATAAACCATTTTATACCTATAATGTTCAAATCGACGTCATCCCAGTCACTCGAGATTTATCTTCTTACGACATCGTGTTAGTTCCATGTCTCCAAATGATTGAAAAGGATTTGGCGATAAGATTCGAGATTTTTGCCAAAAAGGGAGGCACATTGATTTTCTCCTTTCGAACAGGCATCAAGGATAAGAGTAATAATATTCATTTTCCTTTGACCTTACCTGGGTATGTAAAAGAATTGGCGGGCATTGAAATTCATGATAGTGAATCATTATATAAACCTGTCATGATTAAGTCTATGAAGGAAGACTTGATTCCGAAGGATGGACACGCGAACATTTGGCGGGATCTTGTTGTGCCAACGACTGCAGAAGTGTTATATCGCTATGTGGATGAAATGTTTGAGCAAACGGCTGCGATTACGAGAAACCTTTATGGTCAGGGGTCTGTTTACTATGTTGGATGCGGGGCAGATGAAGCTATTTTGAACAGTCTGGCAGGGGACATTTTAAAAAACAAAGGTATTTGGCACCTCTCAACCGAGCAGGGGCTGGAGGTCTACCGACGTTCCGATGAAGGCAAAAATTATTATTTTGTTATGAATCACACGTGTGAAGTAAAACAATTAAATGGCACGGTGATAAAGCCTTTTGAAAGTAAAATTATAAATGAAATTTAATTGCTTACCGCATCAGGAGAACATGTTGTATGATCCTGGTGCGGAAAATATTGAAGAATAGAATATCCTTTTCGTGATTTTCCCTTTTTCGACAATTTACATAAAAAGCGCTTTCATGGTAAATTGTTTGTATCTATTAATTAAGAGCTTACGAGCTATATAGGATTTTCCTCTTAGGTAGTAAGTTGAACTTTCTTTTAATAGCAATGGGAATGGGGATGTTTTATGAGCAAATTATCCATCATGGCTTATACAAGTGGGACTCTTCTTTTTCTTGTGAGCTGCTCTCTATCTATTTTCTATGGATATAAGGTTTTTACCCATGAACTTCCCTCGGAAAAAAAGACGGTTGAGAAATATCAGTATCATTTTGTGCTTGTTCCAGAGGAACTTGATAATGAATATTGGAAGCTTGTTGAAAAAGGGGCAAAGGAGGCAGCCCAAAAATATGGTGTAATACTGGAATATGCAGGCAAAGCAGGCGAATATTGATGAACACTTAAAAACGATTGAAATGTCGGCTGCTTCTAAAGTGGATGGGATTATCACACAGGGATTAAGTGACGAGCAATTTACGCCATTAATTAATAAAGTCATCGGAGAGGGTATTCCTGTCATTACCATCGATACGGATGTTTCGAATAGTAAACGCATTGCTTACATTGGAACGGATAATTATTATTCCGGATATTTGGCAGGAAGAGCACTCGTCGCAGATACACTGGGAAAAGCCAATGTCGCCATTATAACAGGTAGTTTTTATGCAAACCATCAAATCCAGCGGGTGAAAGGTTTTCAGGATGCAGTTAAAAATGAGAAAGGGATCCATATTATCACGATACAGGAATCGGAAATTAGCAGGGTGAAGGCGGCAGATAAGGCCTATCAAATATTGCAGGACCATCCTGAGGTAAACGCATTTTACGGAACAAGTGCCCTTGATGGTATTGGGATTGCCCAGGTGGTTAAAACGTATAACAAACAAGATAAAGTATATATTATTGGATTCGATACACTTCCTGAAACGATTGCCTACATTCGCCAGGGAATCATCAAGGCAACCGTTGCCCAGCAGCCATATGAGATGGGGTATGGAGCTGTAAAAATGATGGTTTCGCTTAAGGAAGGGAAGAAGATTTCTCCAACTGTTCATACAAAAACGGAGATCATGAGAATCGGAGATTTACCCTTGCCACCCAAGAATGGAAAGCAGGCGATTCAATGAAGCTATTTCGGATAAGAACCAAGCTGCTTATCTATTTTATGGTCCTAGTGGTTTTATTAACATCAATCGGAGTCTTTTTTTACAACAGCAGTGAAAAACTGATGGTTGACTACGATAAGAGCTTTCAACGATTCCTTTTACTCAATGATATCTCGCAAAGAACCAATCTGGTTACGGAAAAGCTTCACGCGTATATTTTGGATAAGGAAGAACGGTATCTTGAAGACTATGATAAGGAGAAGTTAAGGCTAGTCGGGGATCAAAAAAGACTTTATGAAGAGATCGGCACCAATGATATTACCATAGTAAATTATAAAAACATGATTGATAGCTTTTTGCAGGAATGTGATGCGGCCATTCAATCCTTTCAGAAAAACGATATTAACCTTTATTCCAATCATTATAATGAAGCATTGAAAATCGCCTCATTCCTCCAAGAAAGTACACTCTCACTTTTAAATAATAAGCTGACTGATTATCAAAATTTTTATAGTCAAATAGAAATGCAAAACCATTATTATAAATTAATGTCTATTTCCCTTTTTGCGGCAACCTTTTTCCTAAGTACCTTGCTGGCATTATGGATTTCCGGCGGGATTACAAAACCGATTAGCCGATTATCAGAAGCGGCGAGGCAGATTGCAAAAGGAAATTTATCGGGAGAAGATATTAAAATTACGTCAAACGACGAAATCAAGCCCTTAACGGAAACCTTCAACCAAATGCGCACAAATATCAGGCAATTGGTCATGGAAATGAAACAAAAATCGGAATTAGATAAACTTTTAAAAGAATTGGAGTTAAGGAGTCTTCAAAATCAAATCAATCCTCATTTTCTATTCAACACGTTAAATACCGTTTCAAAAATGGCCTATTTGGAAGATGCTGAACACACATCGAGACTGATAGAAGCCGTTGCGGCATTACTTCGTTACAATCTTGGTGATTTAAATAAAGCATCAACACTAAGAGATGAAGTGAGGGTTGTGAAAGAGTACTTCTTTATCCAGCAAACAAGGTTTGGTGAGCGGATTCAGTTTAAGGCGGATATTGAGGATGATTGTTTAGATATTGAAATCCCGAGCTTAATTCTCCAGCCCTTAGTGGAAAATGCCTTCATTCATGGTGTCGAGTCTTATGAGGAAGATGCCGTCATCAGCCTGAATATTTATCGGGTAAAGGACTGGATCTATGTAGAAGTAAACGATAATGGGCTTGGAATGGATGCCATCATCAAAAAAAGATTGCTAGAATATGCGGATGGCATTGAACTGGAAGAAGTGTTTGAACCAGAAAAGTCAAAAGGCATTCCACGGGTATTGGTGTGAAAAATGTCATTAAGAGGCTTCAGCTCTTTTATCATCGGAAAGACATTGTGGAAATCGAATCAGAGTTGGAGAAAGGAACTAGTTTTAGACTGATCATTCCTGACATGAAGGAAAGGGGAAGAGAGCTTGCTTAAAATTCTACTTGTCGATGATGAAGTCCTTGAACGAAAAGGATTAGCAAAAATGATCACGGATGCAATCGAGGATATTAGGGTCATTGGGGAAGCGGCTAATGGGAGAAAGGCGATTGAAATGGCTGAGGAACATCGTCCTGATATCATCTTTATGGATATAAAAATGCCTGGAATTGATGGGGTCCAAGCCGTCAAAGAAATCAAAAAACTACTTCCGTCTACCCGCTTTATTATGGTTTCTGCCTTTAATACTTTTGAATATGCCAAGGAGGTTATGCAGCAGGGAGTCAAGGAATACATTTTAAAACCAAGTAGAAAACAAGATATTCTTGCGGCTATCGAGCGTGTTTCCACTGAAATCTTAGAGGATCGAAAACAACGGGATGAGCAGCAAAGCTTGCGGGAAAACCTGGATCGTGCGGTTTCCATTGCCCAAAAAGAATGGGTCTCTTCCCTGTTGATCAATCAAGTTCAAGACATTACATTTGAAGAATGGGCCAATTGCTAGGAGTAGAAATTACATCAGGCTATATTATGCTTTTTTCCCTCCAGCCCAAGGAGAAATCTGAACGATCCACAATCGACAAACAGGCCTGGTACACTTGGCTTAAGGAGACACTAAAATCCGTGGTGAAAAAGCAAGAATTGATGATCGGACCGATAACAGACACACAAGTACCAGTTTTGTTCCTATGCAAAAAGACAATCGAAAAAATACATTTTAGATCGTATGCACAATCGATTATTGAAAAAATAAATAGCTTGTTCAATAGGGAACCTTACCACGCTGATCTAAGGGTTGGAGTTGGTCTCCCCTACAATCATGCACATGAGCTGAATAAATCCTATCATGAAGCAGTATTGGCCTTCGGAAACTGTCAGGGGCTCCGAATCAGAAGTTTTTATTTGGCATGAAGCTTGGGGCTTCTGAAATAGCTCCTGCTACCAAATCTGGTATTCTTGAGTTGGAGAAAAAGCTGTTAGATGCAGTCCGGCAAGGGGATGTCAAACAGGTCTTATTTTTATTTGACTCATTTATAACGGGGAAGATAGATTACAAGAAGATTGATGGGCCTTTTGTAAAAAAATCCTTCGATGAATTATTTGTTCTCCTATCAAGGATGCTCCATGATTTAGGAGTGCCCTATGAACGGACACCTGCGGTCGATGAATCTAAGGATATTCCTACAATGGTAGAAACGGGAAAAGCACAATTAATGTCTATTGTCGGGCAGGTACAGATTTGGAGAAACAAGCACGCAAAAGGAATGCTGCACAAGGCAAAAGAGTATATTGAACATCATTATGCTGATTCGATTACATTGGAATCAGTGGCGGAATATGTTGAGCTTAGTCCGTTTTATTTTAGCAAATTATTTAAAGATCGGTTCGGCATGACCTTTATTGATTATTTGACGGAAATAAGGATTAAGCATGCAAAGGCGCAAATGGAGGACCAGGCTAAAAGTCTGAAGGAAATTTGCTTTTCCATTGGCTATAACGATCCCAATTATTTTAGCCGCGTGTTTAAAAAGCTGACCGGTTTATCACCAACAGAGTTTCGTAAGGCAACATAAAGAAGTTTCCCCACGGCCTATTCGGTAAGCGAATAGGTCTTAATTTTTGAGGGAGTAACGGTTTGCAAGATAATCTAGAAAATCACAAATTAATGCTATAGGTTTGAACTATTTGAAAAATCCCGCCCATGCTAACATAAATGTAAGGGTTTACAGTATGACGAAGTAGAAAGTTTTCTGAAACGGGTTCCATTTTTTAATAAATAGATAAAGGGGAATGATGAAATGTTAAAAAAGAAAAAAGGGTTAATGCTATCTCTAACAGTCGCTTCTAGTATTCTATTAGCTACAGCTTGCAGCAGCAGCACAACTAGCAGTACTGCAAGTTCCTCAAAAGACAGCGGTGGAAGCCTTCCAGCTGTTGGTGCAACGATTTACAAGTTTGATGATAATTTTATGTCCTATGTGCGCCGTTCAATGGAAGATGAGGCAAAAGGAAAAGTAAACCTCATGCTGAATGACTCCCAAAATGACCAATCCAAACAGATGGAGCAAGTAGATACGCTTATTGCTAAAGGAGCAAAATCCTTAGCTATTAACCTAGTAGATCCAAAATCTGCCCAAACCATAATTGACAAGGCAAAACCGAAGAATATTCCGGTTATCTTCTTTAACAAAGAGCCAGATGCAAGTGTAATGAAAGGCTACGATAAAGCTTATTATGTGGGAACCACATCGTCTGAATCAGGTATTCTTCAAGGTGAAATGATTGCGAAGGCTTGGGAAGCAAACAAAGATAAATGGGACAAAAACCATGATGGTGTTCTTCAATATGTTTTACTAAAAGGTGAACCAGGACACCCAGATGCAGAAGCTCGGACTAAATATGTGATCGACACGCTTAAATCAAAAGGAATTAAAGTACAAGAATTAGCGATGGATACAGCGATGTGGGATGCTACAAAAGCAACAGAAAAAATGGATGCTTGGTTAGCGAAATACAGTGACAAAATCGAATTCGTTATTGCTAACAACGATGGAATGGCCTTAGGTGCAATTGCTTCACTTGAAAAAGCAGGATACTTCACGAACGACAAATACATGCCGGTTGTAGGGGTTGACGCGATTCCAGAAGCACTTGACATGATTGATAAAGGCAAAATGGTCGGAACCGTATTGAATGACGCGAAAAACCAAGGAAAGGCAACCATTGACCTTGCAATAAATGCAGCGAATGGTAAAGACGTTTTGGCAGGAACGAACTGGAAGTTGGATGATTCAAAAGCTGTTCGTGTTCCATATGTTATCGTAACAAAAGATAATATCCAGGTTGGAAGAGACGCTTATAAATAGACAAGCGGAAGCGCCTTGATCAGCCCCGTTAAACGCTCGTGCTAGACACTGTTCAAGGTAGAAAACATTATACTTTTTTAAAATATGAGATGCACATCTTGTGCCTCTCATATTTTTTAAATGGTACGGTAAGGAGGTTCACATATGTCAGAAGCTGGTACGACTAATTTACTAGAAATGATTAATTTAACAAAAAGGTTTCCAGGAGTGCTCGCTCTACAAAATGTTTCACTGAAAGTAAAGGCGGGAACCGTACATGCCCTAATGGGTGAAAATGGTGCGGGTAAATCGACGTTAATGAAATGCTTATTCGGCATTTATTCAATGGACGAAGGTAAAATTCTTTTTAATGGACAAGAGGTGTCCTTTGCCAATTCCAAACAAGCCCTTGAGAACGGCGTATCGATGGTGCACCAGGAACTAAACCAAGTACGTCAACAAAATGTTATGGATAATATTTGGCTGGGAAGATATCCGAAAAAGGGCATTTTTATCGATGAAAAAAATGTACGAGGACACAGTAGCGATATTTAAAAGCCTTGACATTAATTTAGATCCAAGGAGTAAGGTCGGTACGCTGTCCGTTTCCGAAATGCAAATGGTGGAAATCGCAAAAGCTGTTTCGTATCATTCAAAACTGATTGTAATGGATGAACCGACTTCTTCTCTGACAGAAAATGAAGTAAACCACTTATTTAAAATCATCCGCAGGCTGCAAGCGGAGAATGTTGCTATCATCTATATATCTCATAAAATGGAAGAAATTTTAAAAATCTCTGACGAAGTAACGATCATGCGTGACGGTCAATATATTGCGACGAAAAGCGCAAAGGAATTAACCACCGATGAAATCATCAAGCTGATGGTTGGACGTGATTTATCACAGCGATTCCCTACTAAAATAAATCAGCCCGGAGACGTAATCTTAAAAGTTTCTGATTTAACAGCGGAAACACAAGGTTCATTTTCAAATATAAACTTTGAGTTGAAAAAAGGTGAAATATTAGGAATTGCCGGCTTGGTTGGCTCCAAGCGAACGGAAGTAGTTGAAGCCTTATTTGGAATGAGGGCATTGAAATCAGGGACGATTGAACTGAATGGAATGATGGTTCAAAATCCATCCCCTCAGCACGCCATTAAAAATGGATTTGCTCTTGTTACAGAAGAGAGAAGAACAACTGGGATTTATCCTGATTTAAGCATCAGCTTTAACTCTATCATTTCAAATCTCCGGCAATATAAAACAAATGGCATATTTCTATCAGATCGTAAAGTGTTCGATGATACAAAATGGGTGATTGACTCGATGAAAGTCAAGACACCTTCTCAAAAAACATCCATCGGGAGTTTATCAGGTGGAAACCAACAGAAGGTGATTATTGGTCGCTGGCTGCTTACAAATCCTGAAATCCTGTTACTCGATGAACCAACAAGGGGTATTGATGTAGGGGCTAAGTTTGAGATTTACCAGTTAATTAATCAGCTAGCAGCCGATGGTAAAGGAATTATTATGATTTCTTCCGAAATGCCAGAGCTTTTGGGTGTTACAGACCGAATTTTAGTTATGAGTAACGGAAGAGCAGCTGGGGTCGTAGAAACGGCAAAAACGTCTCAAGAAGAAATTATGCGATTGGCAGCGTTGTATTAGGAGGAGATGCAAATGAATAACTCAGCTTCAAAAAAAAATAATGTAACGAAATGGCTCTTTGATAATGTAATCTATGTTTTTTTAATTCTTCTGGTCATTGGGATCGTAATCGCTTCTCCTGACTTTCTATCTGTCACCAACTTTATTAATATATTAAGTCAATCATCCTCCCGGATTATCATTGCCCTCGGGATGGCCGGGATCTTAATAACTGCTGGTACAGACTTATCGGCCGGACGGATGGTCGGACTTGCAGCTGTTGTCTCAGCATCACTGCTGCAAGCGTCGGATTATGCTTATAAAATGTACCCGCACCTACATGAATTGCCGCTGATTGTCCCGATTTTAATTGCTATGGTAGTAACAGGTCTTATTGGAGCATTCAATGGAGTGATTGTTTCAAAGCTTCACGTTCCGCCTTTTATCGCCACATTAGGGATGATGATTATCGTTTATGGGCTTAATTCAATGTATTTTGATCGCCCTCCATATGGTGCACAGCCAATTGGCGGCTTAAGCCAAAGCTTTACAACGTTCGCACAAAAAGGTATTCCAATTGGTCAATACCAAATTCCGTATCTTGTTCTTTACGCTATTGTGGCTATCATCCTTATTTGGGTGATGTGGAATAAAACACAGCTTGGTAAAAACATGTACGCCATCGGTGGTAATCCTGAAGCAGCAAAGGTTTCAGGGGTTAACGTGGCTAAGAACATTATTATTATCTATATGATTGCAGGTCTATTATATGGTTTTTCCGGTACGCTTGAAGCAGGCCGTGTCGGAAGTGCCACTAACAACACCGGGAATATGTACGAACTCGATGCGATTGCAGCCTGCGTAGTCGGCGGTGTATCCCTATCAGGTGGTATCGGAACCGTGCCAGGTGTAATCACTGGAGTTCTCATCTTCCAAATCATCAACTACGGCCTTGCCTTCCTTGGCGTAAGCCCATACATTCAATACATCGTAAAAGGCGCCATCATCGTCGTCGCAGTTGCCTTTGACATGAGAAAGCACGCGAAGAAGAAATAGGTGACAGGCACCGTTCGTGGACAGTTGGTCACAGTGTCCACGCTTGATGGACACTAATACCAATCAAAAAACCCCCATAATGGTGTGTTATTAATACATCATTATGGGGGGTTTTTTAAATTTTGAGGGAAGATAAGATGTTTGGCACCGATTTACTATAAGTCTATCTGTGTTTTTACACTTTTAGATTTAACCTTGATATTTACAAAACCAATACTAATGACAATAAATAATAGTCCTATTAAAAGTTTAAATGTAATCGATTCATGTAATAAAAATGAGCTGCAAATAATTGCAATTAATGGTATTAGAAACGTATAAGAACCAACTTTACTAGCTTCACCAGAACCGACTAGTGTAAAGAAAGCGAGCCAGCCAAAAGCAATAACAAAAATAGAGATAAAAAGTAAATTTGATATAAACGGTATTTTCCACACTATATTCGACCAGCTTTCCACACTTGAACCCACACACAATAAGAAGATTCCGCCAATGATAAGCTGTAGAGTGACCATCCAAATGGAGTCTACACGAGACCCTGTCTTCTTTACAAAAACTGTCCCTAACCCCCAACCAATTGCAGAACCAAGGGCAAGGAAAATTCCAATAACAGATATATCACCAGTAAAACCACCAGCACTTATGATGGCAACACCTGCAAATCCAAGAATTAATCCAATGATTTTCAATCCATACATAGCTTCTCCAAGCCAAATCCAAGAAAAGATTCCAAGTAAAACTGGCTCAATAAACACGATAGCTGAAAACAGTCCTGCTGGCATATAGCCCAACCCAACAGTTTGGAAACCGTAGAAAACAATAATGTTTAGTAATGCAGAAATTAAGTATAAATGCCAAGTTTCCTTAAATCGAAGCTGCTTATATCTGGGAACAGCAAAAATTAGCAAAATTAGCCCACCTAGAACAGTTCTTATTCCTGCAAAGAGTATAGGAGGTGCAAAGTTAAGTGCCATTTTGGACAATGGCCAATTGACTCCCCACACAATAACGAGAAAAGACAGTATCAAACCTGTTCTTGTTCTGGAAAGTTGTTTCATTGTCGAACCCCCTTGTTGTAATTACCTTTACAATGATACGTATTTTAATTCAATAAACAAATTATCTGCTCCTAAAACGCCCCTTTTAGAAGTCACATTTATTTTCAAGATAGTCTACATTCTTTTATAGGATAACTCTCCCCTCCATAACATTTTTCAGTAAAATTTGTTACTGTACCTTGGTTTTACGGTATCTGTTGCTTCATTTTTCTGGTAACAGTATTTCCACCGTTTAGAAGGGTGAAATTAACTAATCAAACGTTTGATTAATAGGTTGAAGGCATGGAATATAAGGTTTTCCTTGGTATTTTCAAAAAAAAATATTTATAAGGACTTGATAATCCCGTCCTGACTTATAAGAATAAGTCCAATACATTGTTCATAAATTGATAACAAAAGGGAGGAATGATAATGAACACTTTTTTGATCATCGTGAATATTGTCGTTTTACTATTGCTCATTCTTGGGTTGTTCATGATGCAAAAAAAGCATGTATCCTTTTCAAAGCGTGTTTTCACGGCATTGGGTTTAGGAATTATATTTGGTTTTATCATTCATTTAATCTATGGTACAACACACGACGTTACGGTAGGTTCAATCGATTGGTTCAATATTGTAGGTAATGGATATGTGAAGCTTTTACAAATGGTCGTGATGCCACTTGTCTTCATCTCAATTGTCGGGGCTTTTACGAAATTAAAATTGACTAAGAATATCGGGAAGATTAGTTTTCTTGTCATTGGAATTTTGCTTGGAACCACAGCCGTTGCAGCAGCTATTGGGATTGGCTCTGCGCTTGGATTTGGTCTCGATGGCATTCATTTAGACCAAGGTACTGCAGAAGCTGCCCGTAATCAACAATTACAGCAAGCGGTTGTTAGTGTTAAAGATGTAACACTTCCGCAGCAAATCCTCCAGTTGCTCCCTAGTAATCCGTTTCAAGATTTAACAGGTGCTCGGCCAACCTCCACGATTGCGGTCGTTATTTTTGCGGCATTTGTTGGTATTGCCTACCTTGGGGTAAAACGGAAGGATCCCGAGCACGGGGAATTTTTTGCAAAAATAATCGATACGATATACTCGGTCACCATGAGGATTGTCACGATGATTCTTCGTTTAACGCCATATGGAATTCTTGCGATCATGACGAGGGTTACAGCGACAAGCGATTATGCAGCGATTGCGAAATTAGGTAAGTTCGTCATTGCTTCTTATGTTGCTCTTTTCGTGATGTTTGTTGTCCACCTATTACTTTTAACATTTGCAAATCTTAGCCCTGCTAGATATGTAAAAAAAGGGCTGCCAACCTTAGCCTTTGCTTTTACGTCACGAACAAGTGCAGGTACCTTACCATTAACGATAAAGTCGCAAACAAAGGATTTTGGCGTATCGGAAGGGATTGCGAATTTTGCAGGTTCTTTTGGACTCACCATTGGTCAAAACGGGTGTGCGGGTATATATCCAGCGATGTTAGCGGTAATGGTCGCTCCATCTGCGGGAATCAATCCTACCAGTGCCTCCTTTATTATCACGCTGATACTGGTAGTAGCGATTAGTTCATTGGGTGTCGCAGGTGTTGGCGGTGGGGCAACCTTCGCAGCCTTAATCGTCTTATCTGTCATGAACCTCCCAATCGCCATTGTAGGTCTACTAATATCAGTAGAACCTTTAATCGATATGGGGCGCACAGCCTTAAACGTCAGCGGCGCCATGACAGCTGGCATCTTAACCAGCAAAGCAACAGGAGAATTTGAAGAAGAGGTCTACCAGCAACCGAATATTGTAGAAGCGTAAACAACGGTGACAGGCACCGTTTGTGGACAAATGGCTATTTTTGTCCGTGTGAAATGGACAGTTCGATTTAAGAAATGCTCTGACTCCTCGATTTTGAGGAGTTTTTTGTTTATAACAAATGAATTTTTTCAGAACAAGCGGGTGACTAGGCACCCTTCGTGGACAAATGCCTACTTTGTACGTGCGGAATGTACATAGGGTTTTTGTAGTTATTTTTTAACAATCATACAAACTATAAAACAATTCATATGAAAGATTGGATGTTTTGTCTAATGACAGCCATATGTATTGTTATATAATTGTTAGTAACTGAATATTTACATAGCTTTTGAAGTACTTGGCGAAGCCAGATTCTTTGCCCTAACTCCAGGAGAAACACTTACAGATGAAATAACTGAATGCTGCAAGTATTTATTTCTTTTGGTGAGTATACCTATCCATAATTAAAAGGAGTGATTAATCATGCAACGACAAAAGTTATTGATTAATGGGGAAAGACTTAAAGATGAATTGGAACGTTTTGCGAACTTTGGCCGTACGGAAAACAATGGGGTAACGCGGTTGTCATTATCAGAAGAAGATCGTTTAGTCAGAGATTACTTCTATACTTGTTGTGAAGAATTAAGTTTAACTGTCAAGGTGGATGATATGGGGTGTATGTATGCCACGCTTGATGGAGCCGAAAATAAACCACCGATTGTCATTGGTTCCCATCTGGATACGGTAAAAAAAGGCGGCCGGTTTGATGGCGTTCTAGGTGTAGTAGCTGGTTTAGAAGTGGTTAGAACGTTGGTGGAGAATCATATTAAACCGCAAATCCCGATTACCATTGTCAATTGGACAAATGAAGAGGGCGCTAGATTTGAACCTTCCATGATGGCATCTGGTGTGCTCTCAGGGAAATTTGATAAATCTGTCATGTTAAAAAAGAAAGATTCAGAGGGAATCACATTTGAGGAAGCCTTGCATTCTATTGGATACGCTGGTAAGGAAGAGGATCGCCTAAAAGCGGCTTCAGCCTATATCGAATTGCATATTGAACAGGGTCCAATCCTTGAAAATGTTGATCTCTCTATTGGTGTTGTTGAATGTGTGGTTGGGATGGCATGTTATGACATTGAAATAACCGGTGAATCAGATCATGCAGGAACCACACCGATGAATATGAGAAAGGATGCTCTTTTTGCAGCCAATAACTTAATCAATGAAATCCGGATACGGTTAGGTTCCTTAGACAGTGAGTTAGTGTTTACTATTGGAAGAGTGAATGTTTATCCAAGTATCCACACGGTCATTCCAAATAAGGTTATTTTTTCTCTAGAAGCACGACACAAGGATACAGAGATTGTAAGCACGGTGAAAGATTTCATCCAAAGCCTACCGCATTTAGGATTAAACGAAGGCTGCGAGGTAAAAACGACAAAATTATGGGAACGCGATACGGTTTGGTTCGATCAGGAAATTCTTCATCATTTGGACCAATCAGCACAATCATTAGGATATTCAAATAAACGAATGGTTAGCGGTGCGGGACATGACGCTCAGTTCATTGCTAGTTTTGTTCCTTCCGCAATGGTATTTGTACCAAGCATAAATGGGAAAAGCCATTGTGAAGAAGAACGAACCACTTGGGAAGATTGTGAAAAGGGCGTAAATGTAGTGTTAGATACTGTTCTATCATTGTTGTCAAAATAAGGGATTTAAGGGCTGACATTATGTCGGTCCTTTTTTCTGTGGTATGATTTATATACTTTAGGTTTCACTGCGTAATATTAGTGAGGAGTTGACGGCATTGATTAATTACAAAGGGATCCATCACGTTAGTCTAACAGTAACTAGTCTAGAAAGAGCAAAATATTTTTACAGTAAAATCTTATGTTTAAAAGAAACACAACGTCCTAATTTTGATTTTCCTGGGGCTTGGTATGAAATAGGGCAACAACAACTCCACCTAATAGTTCTCCCCTCATCACAAACCATTCGCCAAGATAAAAGCCTGAGTAGCAGGGAAGGGCATTTTGCGCTAAGAGTTGAGAATTACGATGATACTTTAAATTGGTTGAAAAAAAATGATGTTGAAATTCTAGAGCGTCCCCAAAGTAAAAGTGGGTTCGCACAAATATTCTGTGCTGATCCTGATGGGAACTTAATCGAACTAAATGTAGATCAAAAAGATTTTTAATCCTGCAGCTGGATATTTGGTTATGGTTCAGATTCTCATTCAATAAAGGAAATCTTTTTATATAGTAACGAAAAGAAGTCCAATACATTCCAATTGGACTTCTTTTCGTTATTGGTCGATTTTTGTACTTAACAACGGACCGCGTTACTTAAAGCAACGAAAAAGCGAGCAAATGAAGGTGCCTGCCCCCCATGCTTTAGCATATTAACGTATAAGGGGCATGCACCAAAATTTGAAGGGCTCCTAACCTTGATAAATAGTGGTCTGCTTGACAATAAAAATAAATTCTATTATTATTTTACAAAAGTAATGGAATAAAACATTTCGTATAACTCCAATAATATGGTTTGGAGGTCTCTACCAGGAACCTATAATTCCTGATTACGAAGAGGATACATGTATTTGTATTTTCTTCGTAGTCAGGAATTTTTTTTTACCTTAATAACTTAAAACTAGGAGGTTAATATGAATTTTGCAACATTACCTAAAATTGAACTTCACTGCCATTTGGATGGAAGTCTTCGTCCTGAAACAATCATTGATATTGCGAAGAAAGAGGGCATCAGTTTACCTTCTTTTGAAATAAACGAGATACAAAAAGAGCTCATTGCGCCATTAGACTGTGAATCACTTGATGAGTATTTGAAAAAGTTTGCGATCCCCAATTTAGTCATGCAGTCAAAGGAAAATCTAAGAAGAATTACCTTTGAGCTTTTTGAGGATGCCGCACGGGAGAATGTGAAATATATGGAGGTTCGATTTGCTCCCTCTCTTCATAAGGAAAAGGGTTTAGACATAGAAGAAATCATCCAAAGTGTCTTAGATGGAATGAAGGATGCAGAGGAGCAATACGATATAAAAGGAAACTTAATTCTATCTTGTATGAGAACGATGTCTGTAAATAGTGCTTTTGAGGTGGTAGAAAAGGGGAAACCATTCCTTGGAAAAGGTGTAGTTGCAATAGACTTATGTGCATCTGAAGATGAAGGGTTTTGTGGGGAATTCGTTGAACCTGTTCGCTTAGCAAGAGAATATGGCTATAGAGTAACGATTCATGCTGGTGAAACGGGTATAGGTGGAAATGTACTAGAAGCTGTTGAACTTTTGGGTGCCGAAAGGATTGGGCATGGAGTATTTATAAAGGATTGTGTTGAAGCCTATAACATCGTTAAGGAAAAACAAGTGGTGCTAGAAATGTGCCCGACAAGCAACGTACAAACAAAAGCAGTGAATACTTTTAGTGAACATCCAATCTATGATTTTCACAAGGATGGAATAAAGGTAACCGTTAATACGGACAACAGAACGGTTTCTGATACAACTATGGTGAATGAATGCACTATAGTATTTAAGGAATTTAATATGAGCAATGAAGACTATAAACAGATTTACAATAACAGTATTGATGCAAGCTTTGCTGATTTAGAAACAAAGGAAAAGTTGAAAAAGTATATATAATGTAAATATTAAGCTGCCTGAACTCACCATATAAGGGGTCAGGCAGCTTTTCTATTAACTGAAATAACCCCCTTACCTCTTCATTTCTGTTTCCGGGAAACACTTTTTGCTTATTCACCCATAGGATGTAAATGGGAGGGGAATGCAGTTGGATTGCATTTGTTTGTTTATGGGGGGAACTCTTTATCAAAGAGAAGATATGGGATATTCCGTTCAACCTGCGCGTGTAAAAAAAGTCGATGTAAATCAGAAATATTTTCGGCCATCATGCCTGCCAGCTCTCAATTCACGTTTGGCAACCTATGAATTTTTTAATCCTTATTATGATAAGAAGCCTGAAGAAATCCACTTACCAGTAAAGTTAACCGCTACGCCCGAAGACACAGTTTTAAACTATTTTAGTATTTTAAGAGAAGCTGAAAATCTTAACGAAAAAGCAATTGGCGGATGCGGAACCGTTGGAATGTCAAGAATTCCCTATCCTATTGCCTACAACTTCCTATCGGATGATTATCAAAAAAGGTTAGGCTATGAGGATTTCTTAAAATCATTTCAGGATATTGGTTATATCAACTTAATAAAACTCCAAAGAGTATTTGAAGATAAGGATGCTTCTCAGTATTTTTTTGAGATTGAGACCATAGAGGGATCGCGAAAAGGTGTTACGTATTTCGCCTACTATTACGGATTTATTCATCTTAAAAAGGAAGGAAACCACCTATTTAAGATTCAAGATATTAGCTTGTTTGGAGAAGATTTTTTGTGTGCTGCCTACCATGGCTGGGACCACGACGCAGAAGCGGTAGTTGAAGTGAAATATGGAAACTGGTGTAAGCTTGTTAAAAAAATATACCCGACTCAACAAAATGGTTATGTGAAGAATGTCTATATAAATGGCACGGATGGGCATGATTACCTTTTTATCTTTATAGTATTAACCAATGGGACTGACGTCGAAATTGCTCAATATAAAAAATATGCTAATGGGCAGTGGATTCTAGTTAATATGAAGCCGGAGAAGTGTGTGGAGTGAAATGTGTCAGGAGCATCTCTATAAGATTATGAGGTTGGGAAAAGTTAATAGATAAGGATTAAGGGCTAACTACGTGTTGGTCCTTTTATTTAATAGACAACAAAAGTGATTCTAATAGAAGGTGGTTTCGTCATTAAATTAAATAAACTTTTCGCCAAATATAGTTGTTGACTTCTTGTGGAGATGGTAGTAATATAGTAATTCTCGCTGGGAGATTTAATATAGAAGAATATTTTCTTTTTTGGAGAATCAAACAGTGGTTGACAAAGGTATTTATATTTGATAAGATATTCTATGTCGCTTTTTCAAATAAAAGTATTTTAAAAAAGTAATTGACAACTAGAAAATGAGATGGTATATTATTATCCTGTCTTAAAAAATGCTCTTTGAAAACTAAACAAACAAAAACGTGCAAACAAACAATATTATTAGTGGATCTTTCGTAAGAAAGTGAAGCTAAGCCAACGTAACAAATGAGCTAATCAACTTTCTTGGAGAGTTTGATCCTGGCTCAGGACGAACGCTGGCGGCGTGCCTAATACATGCAAGTCGAGCGAATCATTAGGAGCTTGCTCCTATTGGTTAGCGGCGGACGGGTGAGTAACACGTGGGCAACCTGCCTGTAAGACTGGGATAACTTCGGGAAACCGGAGCTAATACCGGATAATCCTTTTCCTCTCATGAGGGAAAGTTGAAAGATGGCGTCACGCTATCACTTACAGATGGGCCCGCGGCGCATTAGCTAGTTGGTGAGGTAACGGCTCACCAAGGCGACGATGCGTAGCCGACCTGAGAGGGTGATCGGCCACACTGGGACTGAGACACGGCCCAGACTCCTACGGGAGGCAGCAGTAGGGAATCTTCCGCAATGGACGAAAGTCTGACGGAGCAACGCCGCGTGAGCGATGAAGGCCTTCGGGTCGTAAAGCTCTGTTGTTAGGGAAGAACAAGTATCGGAGTAACTGCCGGTACCTTGACGGTACCTAACCAGAAAGCCACGGCTAACTACGTGCCAGCAGCCGCGGTAATACGTAGGTGGCAAGCGTTGTCCGGAATTATTGGGCGTAAAGCGCGCGCAGGCGGTCCTTTAAGTCTGATGTGAAAGCCCACGGCTCAACCGTGGAGGGTCATTGGAAACTGGGGGACTTGAGTGCAGAAGAGGAAAGTGGAATTCCACGTGTAGCGGTGAAATGCGTAGAGATGTGGAGGAACACCAGTGGCGAAGGCGACTTTCTGGTCTGTAACTGACGCTGAGGCGCGAAAGCGTGGGGAGCAAACAGGATTAGATACCCTGGTAGTCCACGCCGTAAACGATGAGTGCTAAGTGTTAGAGGGTTTCCGCCCTTTAGTGCTGCAGCTAACGCATTAAGCACTCCGCCTGGGGAGTACGGCCGCAAGGCTGAAACTCAAAGGAATTGACGGGGGCCCGCACAAGCGGTGGAGCATGTGGTTTAATTCGAAGCAACGCGAAGAACCTTACCAGGTCTTGACATCCTCTGACAATCCTAGAGATAGGACGTTCCCCTTCGGGGGACAGAGTGACAGGTGGTGCATGGTTGTCGTCAGCTCGTGTCGTGAGATGTTGGGTTAAGTCCCGCAACGAGCGCAACCCTTGATCTTAGTTGCCAGCATTCAGTTGGGCACTCTAAGGTGACTGCCGGTGACAAACCGGAGGAAGGTGGGGATGACGTCAAATCATCATGCCCCTTATGACCTGGGCTACACACGTGCTACAATGGATGGTACAAAGGGCTGCAAAACCGCAAGGTTAAGCCAATCCCATAAAACCATTCTCAGTTCGGATTGTAGGCTGCAACTCGCCTACATGAAGCCGGAATCGCTAGTAATCGCGGATCAGCATGCCGCGGTGAATACGTTCCCGGGGTTTGTACACACCGCCCGTCACACCACGAGAGTTTGTAACACCCGAAGTCGGTGGGGTAACCGTAAGGAGCCAGCCGCCTAAGGTGGGACAGATGATTGGGGTGAAGTCGTAACAAGGTAGCCGTATCGGAAGGTGCGGCTGGATCACCTCCTTTCTAAGGATAAAAGCTGGACGTATGAGCCAGACAAAACAGTTTGTTTATTACACGTTCTTTGTTTGTTTAGTTTTGAGGGAGCAATTCTCTCAAAGCTTTTTTATTCGAAGCTTTTTTTATTCGTTCTTTGAAAACTAGATAATCGTAAAGAAGAAGTCAAAGTAAAACATCGAGTTATCGCCATTTTAGTTTTTCGTTTCTTTTTAATAAGAGAAACAAACCTTTTAGGTTAAGTTAGAAAGGGCGCACGGTGAATGCCTTGGCACTAGGAGCCGATGAAGGACGGGACTAACACCGATATGCTTCGGGGAGCTGTAAGTAAGCTTTGATCCGGAGATTTCCGAATGGGGAAACCCACTGTTCGTAATGGAACAGTATCTTTACCTGAATACATAGGGTAGTGAAGGCATACCCGGGGAACTGAAACATCTAAGTACCCGGAGGAAGAGAAAGCAAACGCGATTCCCTGAGTAGCGGCGAGCGAAACGGGACATAGCCCAAACCAAGAGGCTTGCCTCTTGGGGTTGTAGGACACTCAACATGGAGTTACAAAGGAACGGGGTAGATGAAGCGATCTGGAAAGGTCCGTCATAGAAGGTAAAAACCCTGTAGTTGAAACTTCGTTCCCTCCTGAGTGGATCCTGAGTACGGCAGGACACGTGAAATCCGGTCGGAAGCAGGGAGGACCATCTCCCAAGGCTAAATACTCCCTAGTGACCGATAGTGAACCAGTACCGTGAGGGAAAGGTGAAAAGCACCCCGGAAGGGGAGTGAAATAGTTCCTGAAACCGTGTGCCTACAAGTAGTCAGAGCCCGTTTATGGGTGATGGCGTGCCTTTTGTAGAATGAACCGGCGAGTTACGATTACATGCAAGGTTAAGTTGAAAAGACGGAGCCGCAGCGAAAGCGAGTCTGAATAGGGCGAATTAGTATGTGGTCGTAGACCCGAAACCAGGTGATCTACCCATGTCCAGGGTGAAGTCCAGGTAACACTGGATGGAGGCGAACCCACGCACGTTGAAAAGTGCGGGGATGAGGTGTGGGTAGCGGAGAAATTCCAATCGAACTTGGAGATAGCTGGTTCTCTCCGAAATAGCTTTAGGGCTAGCCTCACGTAGTAAGAGTCTTGGAGGTAGAGCACTGTTTGGACTAGGGCCCTCATCGGGTTACCGAATTCAGACAAACTCCGAATGCCAAAGACTTATCCGTGGGAGTCAGACTGCGAGTGATAAGATCCGTAGTCAAAAGGGAAACAGCCCAGACCACCAGCTAAGGTCCCAAAGTATACGTTAAGTGGAAAAGGATGTGGAGTTGCTTAGACAACCAGGATGTTGGCTTAGAAGCAGCCACCATTTAAAGAGTGCGTAATAGCTCACTGGTCGAGTGACTCTGCGCCGAAAATGTACCGGGGCTAAACGTATCACCGAAGCTGTGGATTGACATCGTTGATGTCAGTGGTAGGAGAGCGTTCTAAGGGCGTTGAAGCTAGACCGTAAGGACTGGTGGAGCGCTTAGAAGTGAGAATGCCGGTATGAGTAGCGAAAGATGAGTGAGAATCTCATCCACCGAATGCCTAAGGTTTCCTGAGGAAGGCTCGTCCGCTCAGGGTTAGTCGGGACCTAAGCCGAGGCCGAAAGGCGTAGGCGATGGACAACAGGTTGATATTCCTGTACCACCTCTTTATCGTTTGAGCAATGGGGGGACGCAGGAGGATAGGGTAAGCGCGCTGTTGGATATGCGCGTCTAAGCAGTTAGGCTGCAAGTGAGGCAAATCCCACTTGCGTTAGGCTGAGCTGTGATAGCGAGGGAAATTTAGTACCGAAGTTCCTGATTCCACACTGCCAAGAAAAGCCTCTAGCGAGATAAAAGGTGCCCGTACCGCAAACCGACACAGGTAGGCGAGGAGAGAATCCTAAGGTGAGCGAGAGAACTCTCGTTAAGGAACTCGGCAAAATGACCCCGTAACTTCGGGAGAAGGGGTGCTCTTTGGGGTGAATAGCCTCGAAGAGCCGCAGTGAATAGGCCCAGGCGACTGTTTAGCAAAAACACAGGTCTCTGCGAAGCCGCAAGGCGAAGTATAGGGGCTGACGCCTGCCCGGTGCTGGAAGGTTAAGAGGAGGGGTTAGCGTAAGCGAAGCTCTGAATCGAAGCCCCAGTAAACGGCGGCCGTAACTATAACGGTCCTAAGGTAGCGAAATTCCTTGTCGGGTAAGTTCCGACCCGCACGAAAGGCGTAACGATCTGGGCACTGTCTCAACGAGAGACTCGGTGAAATTATAGTACCTGTGAAGATGCAGGTTACCCGCGACAGGACGGAAAGACCCCGTGGAGCTTTACTGTAGCCTGATATTGAATTTTGGTACAGCTTGTACAGGATAGGTAGGAGCCTGAGAAGCCGGAGCGCTAGCTTCGGTGGAGGCGTCGGTGGGATACTACCCTGGCTGTATTGAAATTCTAACCCGCACCCCTGATCGGGGTGGGAGACAGTGTCAGGTGGGCAGTTTGACTGGGGCGGTCGCCTCCTAAAGAGTAACGGAGGCGCCCAAAGGTTCCCTCAGAATGGTTGGAAATCATTCGTAGAGTGTAAAGGCATAAGGGAGCTTGACTGCGAGACCTACAAGTCGAGCAGGGACGAAAGTCGGGCTTAGTGATCCGGTGGTTCCGCATGGAAGGGCCATCGCTCAACGGATAAAAGCTACCCCGGGGATAACAGGCTTATCTCCCCCAAGAGTCCACATCGACGGGGAGGTTTGGCACCTCGATGTCGGCTCATCGCATCCTGGGGCTGTAGTCGGTCCCAAGGGTTGGGCTGTTCGCCCATTAAAGCGGTACGCGAGCTGGGTTCAGAACGTCGTGAGACAGTTCGGTCCCTATCCGTCGTGGGCGCAGGAAATTTGAGAGGAGCTGTCCTTAGTACGAGAGGACCGGGATGGACGCACCGCTGGTGTACCAGTTGTCTTGCCAAAGGCATCGCTGGGTAGCTATGTGCGGACGGGATAAGTGCTGAAAGCATCTAAGCATGAAGCCCCCCTCAAGATGAGATTTCCCATAGCGTCAAGCTAGTAAGAACCCTGAAAGATGATCAGGTTGATAGGTCAGAGGTGGAAGCGCGGTGACGTGTGGAGCTGACTGATACTAATCGTTCGAGGACTTAACCAAAACGAAATGCGGAGGCGACTGTTCAACTTCGACAGACGTTGGAGAGCCGGCACTACAAATCCCGGTTTTGGATTTGTGGGGACGGATCGAAACGGCGAGAAGTTAGGAGCCGCAGCTAGACATTTTTAAAGCGAACTCGATTTTACAAAACTTCTTCTACATTATCTAGTTTTGAGGGAATGAAACCTCAAAGTAAATAGTCTGGCAATTAAGGCGAGAAGGTCACACCCGTTCCCATACCGAACACGGAAGTTAAGCTTCTCAGCGCCGATGGTAGTTGGGACTTTGTCCCTGTGAGAGTAGGACGTTGCCAGGCGAAAGATAAAGAATTTTTTCTTAGTCTTTTAGAATTTCCTTTAGGAGAAATAGTGAAAACTTTATATTGCACTGAAACACCAACGGTGTTATCATGTAAAAGCTGCTTCAAAAAATGTTTCAGTTAAAAAACAACTTTTCTAAAAGAAAATTAATTTTTAGTTGATATATAGGAAGCAATGTGGTATGATGGATTTTGTCACTGTTTTAAAAAAGAAGTATTGTTCTTTGAAAACTAAACAAATAAAGACGTGTAAACAAACAATATTATTAGTGGATCTTTCGTAAGAAAGTGAAGCTAAGCCAACGTAACAAATGAGCTAATCAACTTTCTTGGAGAGTTTGATCCTGGCTCAGGACGAACGCTGGCGGCGTGCCTAATACATGCAAGTCGAGCGAATCATTAGGAGCTTGCTCCTATTGGTTAGCGGCGGACGGGTGAGTAACACGTGGGCAACCTGCCTGTAAGACTGGGATAACTTCGGGGAAACCGGAGCTAATACCGGATAATCCTTTTCCTCTCATGAGGGAAAGTTGAAAGATGGCGTCACGCTATCACTTACAGACTCGCCCGCG